>MKVB01000001.1:0-30557 GCA_001899085.1 Devosia sp. 66-14
CAACGTGTCGGAGGAAGAGTTTGCCCGGCGCAAGACGAGCTGGGCCCCGCGTGAAACCGAGTATGGCTCGGGCGCGATCTGGAAGTATGCCCAGCTGGTGGGGCCGGCGCGTTACGGCGCGCTGACCAACCCCGGCGCCAAGGGCGAGAAGGAGCAGTATGCGGACATTTAGGGCAGGAGCCCTTGTTTCCGTTGCGTTTTGGGCTGCGCTCGCGATTGCGGGCGTAGCCACCCCGGCCGCCGCTCAGGTGAGCGGCGTGCTGCCCTCGATGCCGGCTGCGCCGGAGACGGCCGCCGATGCCGCGCTCGCCATGGCCAACCAGCTCGACGGCGCCGGCGGCGGTATCTCGAGCGCCGACCTGGTCGCTGCGCTCGAAGATGCGGCGCTCGCCGGCCAGCCGATGGCCCTGTTCCAGCTCGGCCTGATGTACGAGAGCGGCGAGGGCGTCGACAAGGACCCGGTCAAGGCCTTCGGCTATTTCAGCCAGATCGCCGATGAACATGCCGATACCGCGCCCAAGGGCGTCGAAGCCGACATCGTCGCGCAGTCCTTCCTCAAGGTTGGCGAATATTACCGGCAGGGCCTGCCGGAAGCGGGCATTCCGAAGAACGAGGCCTATTCCAACAAACTGATCATGCATGCGGCGTCATATTTCGGCGACGCCGACGCCCAGTACAAGGTGGGCGAGCTCTACCTCGATGACGCCGAACTGGGCGACAATCCGCTGCAGAGCGCTCGTTGGCTCAACCTGGCGGCCCGCAAGGGCCACGCCGGCGCGCAGGCCAAGCTCGGCAGCATGCTGTTCAACGGCGAGGGCATTGAGGCCGATCCGATCGAGGGTCTGATGTGGCTCACCGTCGCCTCGCGTCGTGCCGCCGGCACCGCCGATGACGGCTGGATCCACGACCTGCTCACCAACGCGATGTCGATTGCCACGCCCGATCAGCGCAAGAAGGCGGTCGAGCTCGCGGATTCGCTCGGCACCCGCTTCGGCGGGCTCTGACCCCGGCAACGGGCGAGCCTGACACCACCGTTCAGCAGCAGTTCAGCCGCCAGGTGGCAACCATCGGACAGTTAGCCCGTTGGTGTCATCATGCGTTTGCCGATCATCCTCGCCCTCATCGTCGTCATCACCCTGCCCAAGGATGTGCATGGGTTTTTTGATGATCTGTCCGCCCAGGCCCGCATTGCGACGGCCTCGATCAGCCAGATGCTTGATCGCAACAGGGATGATGGCACGGTCAAGGTGGCGCAGGCCGGCGTCAGCAACGTGCTGAAGGCCAGGCACGACACCGCCAAGAACTCGGTCGGCAATATTCGCTGAGGCGCTCGCGGCTGAGAGGCGTCTTGCTAGAGCGCGAAATAGCCTACGACGGGCACATGGTCGCTCGGCTTGTCCTTGCCGCGCTCGGCTGAATGCACGACCGCATCCTCGAGGCGATCCGCGGCCTGCGGAGAGAGCAACAGGTGGTCGATGCGAATGCCGTCCTTGCGCTCCCATCCGAAGGTCCGGAAGTCCCAGAAGGTCAGGGACGGCTCGTCGGTTATGGCGCGCACGGCATCGGTGAGCCCGAGATTGAGCAAAGCCCGCCACCGCTCGGCACTCTCGGGGCGGAACGCGGCATCACCCACCCATTTCTCGGGCACCGTCGCGTCGACATTGGCCGGAATGATGTTGAAATCACCCAGCAGGATGAACGGCTCCTCCAGCGCCAGGCGCCCTTCGACGAAGCTGTGGAGGCGATCCATCCAGCTCAGTTTGTAGGTGAACTTGTCGGTGCCGACCGGGTTGCCGTTCGGCAAGTAGATGCAGCACACCCGCACCACGCCGCCTTCGACCGAGAAAACGCCCTCGATCAGCCGTGACTGCTCGTCGCCGTCATCGCCGGGCAGGCCGCGCGTCACTTCATCGAAGCGGTGCTTGGAGAGGATGGCGACGCCGTTCCAGCTCTTCTGACCAAACGTCTCGACATTGTAGCCCATCGCCTCGATCTCCATGCGAGGGAAGGCCTCGTCGACCGATTTGATCTCCTGCAGGCAGACGATATCGGGCGATTCTTCTTCAAGCCATTTGAGAAGAGCGCCCTGCCGAGCCTTGACGCCGTTGATGTTCCAGGTCGCGATGCGCATGAATAGGCTCCCGTTCGAGACGGGAGCCTAGCTAGCTCAGAGCGCCGCGTAAACCGCGTCGCGGATGTCCTCGCGGAACGGCCCGTTGCAGCCCTCGGGCGCCACGTTGGTGCACACCAGGATCGTCAGCTTGTTGGTGCGATCGATGATCCAGTTATGGCCCCAGGCGCCACCCCAGTCGAGCGTTCCGACCGGGCAGGGGCTCTTTGCCGCCTGCGCGTCGTCGATGACCGCACCCAGCAGGGTGAAGCGCTTGCCCGCGTCGGTATCGCGTCGCGGCAGGCTGCCGATCTGGTTGCGGAACGCCTCGTCGACGGTCGCGGGCTTCAGGTGCGTGCCGCCGTTATAGACCTCGAGCATCTTCATCACGTCGTCGGCAGTGCCGCACGACCCGCCGCCACCCGACTGGGGCGCATCGGCGCGGAAGATGCGATCGACCTGCCAGCCGGTGCCCTGCGAATTCTCTTCGGTGATCCGCGCGGGCGGCGTGACCGGTGCTTCCGGCGGATTGCCGTTGGCATAGTTGGCGGCGACGCGGGTGGCGTCGGTCGGGGTGAAGCGCCAGTCGACCATGCCAAGCGGACCGGCGGCATACTTGACCACGGCGGCTTCGAGGGTCGAGCCGTTGATGGCGGCGATCACGCCACCCAGCACGTCGATGCTGGTCCCGTAACCCCAGGCGGTGCCCGGCGCGAAGGCGAGGGGCGCCCTGGCCAAACGGCGCAGGTTCTCCTCCAGCGAGATGTAGGGCCCGGACATGCCGGGCGCCACGTCGGCCGGGTTGGTGTCGTAGGTGAGGCCGGACGTATGGGCGAACAGCTGCCGCAGCGTGATCGGCCGGACCACCCCATCCGGGCTCGCCGGGGTGAAGTAGGGCAGGTACTTGCTCACGGGGTCGTCGAGTTGCAGCAGGCCCGCTTCCATCATCTTGAGCGCGGCGGTCGCGACGATCGGCTTGGTCACCGAGGCCAGGCGCCAGATGGCGTTGCGCTCCAGCCGGCGGTTGGCCTCGCGATCGGCCAAACCGGCCGTGCGGGCATAAATCTCCTTGCCGCCCTGGTTGACCAGAACGACGCAACCGACCATGCGGCTGACCAGCGCGGCGTCGATCGCCGCATCCACTTTAGACTGCAAACTCATGGATCCTCCCCAGATTAGGAAGGACGCTAACGGTTAGGTCGGGAGCTAGGCAAGCCGTCGAAAGGCTTAAGCGACCAGTTCAGGCGACCGCGAAGCTGGTGCCGCAGCCGCAGCCGGCCACTGCGTTCGGGTTCTTGATCTGGAAGCTCTGGCCGATCAGGTCGTCGACATAGTCGATCTCGGCTCCGCCCATGAACTCGAGGCTGAGGGAATCGATCAGCACCGTCGCGCTGTCCTTGGCCAGCACCAGGTCGTCGTTGGCGGGCGTTTCCTTGACCAGCTTGTACTCGTACTGGAAGCCCGAACAGCCGCCACCGGCCACCACGATGCGCAGCACCGTGCCCTCACCCTGTTTGGCAAGGATGCGGCCGATCTTCTTGGCGGCGCGGTCTGTCAAAATGACATTGTTCGGTGCTAGAGCAGCTTCAGTCATCACGTACCTTTCGGCCGCCCGGCATGGGGCAGCGCTGGAAACCAAATCTAATATCGTTAGACGACGATGAAAAGGGTCTTGGCCGCATAATGGGTGAACGCGCCGCCTATGCATCGGATCCCTCGCTGAGCCGTGGCCGGCTGTTTGCACCGGGAGCAAGCCCGACCCGCTCGGAGTTCCAGAGGGATCGCGACCGCATCGTGCACTCTGCCGCCTTCCGGCGCCTGCAGCACAAGACCCAGGTATTCCTCCACCACGAAGGCCAGCACTACCGCACCCGGCTGACCCATACGCTGGAGGTCAGCCAGATGGCGCGCTCGATCGCCCGCGCGCTGGCGCTGGATGAGGATCTGGCGGAAGCAGTGGCGCTGGCGCACGACCTGGGCCACACGCCCTTCGGCCATGCCGGCGAACGCGTGCTGCATGACAAGATGGCCGAGTGGGGCGGCTTCGACCACAATATGCAGGCGATCCGGGTCGTGACCCGGCTGGAGAACCGCTATGCCGAGCATGACGGGCTGAATCTCAGCTGGGAGGCGCTCGAGGGGATTCTCAAGCATAACGGGCCATTGACCGACCGGCAGGGCCGGCCGCTGCGCGCCGACAAGCCGCTGCCGCCCGGTTTGAACGATATCCCCGCCAGTGCCGACCTGATGACCTGGAGCTATGCCAGCCTCGAAGCGCAGTCCGCCGCCATTGCCGACGACATCGCTTACAACTCGCACGATATCGACGATGCCCTGCGGGCCGGACTGATCCGGCTGCCCGACCTGGTGGATGTGCCACTGGTCGGCCCGCTGGTGCGCGAAGTGCTCGAGCGCTGGCCCGAGATCGAGCGCAGCCGGCAGGCGCACGAGGTACAGCGCCGGCTGATCACCGCCCAGATCGAGGACGTGATTGCCGAGAGCGGGCGCGCCATCGCCGAGCTTGCCCCGCAATCGGCCGATGACGTCCGCAATGCGGGCCGCACCCTGATCCGCTTCTCGCCGCCGGTTGCCGCGGCCGAGCAGGGGCTGAAGCGCTTCCTGTTCGAGCGCGTCTATCGCAGCGAGCAGGTGATGGAGCCGGTGCGTCGCAGCCAGACCGTGGTGAGCATGCTGTTCGACCATTACCTCGTCACCGGCGACATGCCCGGACGCTGGGGCGAGGCGGCGCGCCACGCACCCGACCGCTCCGCCCGCGCGCGCCTCGTCGCCGACTTCATCGCCGGGATGACCGATCCCTACGCCCTCGAGCAGCACGCCCGCCTGTTTGACGGTAGGGGCCAGTTGCGGTAGGGGCTCAGTCCCTTCCAAAGGTACTGTCATGAACGTCTTCGCGCTGTTTGCCGCCCGTGTCGCCGACGCCCTCCAGGCTCTCTACCCCTCGATCACCGAGGAAGCCCTGTCGCGCATCGTGGTCGAACCGCCGCGAGATGCCGCGCATGGCGACCTCTCGACCAACGCCGCCATGGTCGTGGCCAAGCCGCTGGGCAAGAACCCGCGCGAGGTGGCGACGGCGCTCGCCGAGCACTTCAAGGCCGACGCCGAGGTCATCTCGGTCGAGGTCGCCGGCCCCGGCTTCATCAACTTCCGGCTCGCCACCCCGGTGTGGCACGCGGTGCTGAAGTCGATCGCGGCGCAGGGCGGTGATTTCGGCAAGACGGATATCGGCGGCGGCGAACGGGTCAATGTCGAGTACGTCTCGGCCAACCCGACGGGCCCGATGCATGTCGGCCATACCCGGGGCGCCGTGTTCGGCGACGCCCTGGCGTCGCTCATGGCCTATGTCGGCTACGACGTGACGCGCGAGTATTATATCAACGATGCCGGCAGCCAGATCGATACGCTCGCCAAGTCCACCATGCTGCGCTACCGCGAGGCGCTGGGGGAGAGCATCGACATTCCGGCCGGCTTCTATCCGGGCGACTATCTGATCCCGGTGGGAGAGGCGCTGAAGGCCGAGTTCGGTGACGCGCTGCTGCACAAACCTGAGCCTGAGGCCCTGGCGCTCGTCCGGGACAAGGTGCTGGCGGCGATGATGGACCTGATCCGGGCCGATCTTGCCCAGCTCAACATCCATCACGACGTGTTCTTCTCCGAGCGCCAGCTGCACGGGCAGGGGGGCGATATCGACACCACGCTCGACTGGCTGCGGTCCGAGGACATGATCTATCAGGGCCGGCTCGAGCCCCCCAAGGGCAAGACGCCCGACGACTGGGAGGATCGCGAGCAGACGCTGTTCCGCGCCACCAACTATGGCGATGACGTCGATCGGCCATTGGTCAAGTCGAGCGGCGCCTACACCTATTTCGCCGCCGACATCGCCTACCATCGCAACAAGTACCTGCGTGGCTTCAAGCACATGGTCAACGTGCTGGGCGCCGACCACTCGGGCTATGTCTCGCGGCTCAAGGCGGCAGTGAAGGCAGTCTCGCATGGCGAGGCCGATATCGACGTGCGCATCTGCCAGCTGGTGCGGCTGATGAAGAACGGCGAGCCGTTCAAGATGTCCAAGCGCGATGGCAACCTTGTTCTGCTGTCGGACGTCGTCGAAGAGGTCGGCTCCGACGCCACCCGCTTCATGCTGCTCTACCGGCGGAACGATGCGGCGATGGATTTCGATTTCGGCGTGGTGAAGGAACAGACCCGCGACAATCCGGTGTTCTATGTGCAGTACGCGCACGCCCGGACCTATTCGATCTTCCGCAAGGTCGCCGAAGAAATGCCGGCGCTGGATGTCTCGGCAAAGGCCTTGTCCGGAGCCGATCTTTCGCTGTTGTCGTCCGAGGCGGATCTCGAACTCGCCAAGTCGTTGGCGCAGTGGCCGCGCATCGTTGCTTCGGCGGCAAGTGCCCATGAGCCGCACCGGGTTGCATTCTACCTCTATGAACTTGCAGCGGCGTTCCACGGCTTCTGGGCCAAGGGCAATCAGGATGTTGCCTTACGCTTTGTTAACGCCGATGATTCAATGCTGACTTCGGCCCGACTCGCCCTTGTCGGTGCTGTGCGTCAGGTGCTCGTAAACGGCCTGACTCTGCTAGGCGTCTCTGCCCCCGAGGAGCTTTCATAATTCGGGCGCATTGGTTGGTAGAGTGGCCGGCTTGCTCGGCGGGGGTCTTAACCGGGCACTGGGTCCACGAGTTTAGGGGCGCTGCTTTCAATGACAGCGAGACCGCAGCAGATGCCTGATGGCCAGGATAAATCCGACGACCTGATCGCCGAGCTTGCCAAACTGATGGCGAGTAACGCCCAGGGCGCCGAGCCGGAGGCCAATCCTGCGCCCAAGCTCGTTACGCTTGCCGATGCGCCCAAGCCAGAGGGCCCTGGCCCCGCGATGGTTCGCATCCCGGGCATGGACTCGCCCGTCGCTTCGACGCCGACGCCCGCAGTCGGGACGCCGGTGCCGCCGGTCGATCGGCCGGCACCGATTGCGCCCGGCGTGCTTCGTATTCCCGGCATGGATCAGCCGGTGGCAGCTTCGCCGGCGCGCCCGGTCTTCTCGCCCGCGCCGGTCGTGACGTCGCCGACCCCGACCCCGACCCCGGCCCCGGTTGCCAGTTCGCCGGCCCCGTCTGCCGCCGCTGCCGAGAGCCGGCCGGGTGCCTCGTTCGACTTCGGCACGCTGCCGCCCGCCGCCACCAGCTTCAAGCCGGAGCCGATGGCCAACTGGCAGGATCGTGAGATCCCGCGGCCGGTGCCGTCTCGTCCCGCTGCGCTCGAGACGTCTCCGCCAGCCGCCCGCCCGGCCATCGCACCGGCGCCGGCGCCTGTCCGTCCGGCTGCCGTCGAACCCAAGCCTCCTGCGCCGGTGGTGCATGCCGATCCCATGGCGGAACTCGAGGCCGAGTTCGAGCCGGTCGTCGATCGCGAACCCAGCGTCGAGCCTGAACTGAAGAGTCCGGCGCCGCGCGTCGAGCCGAGCTTCTCGGCGCCGCGGCCGTCAGCGCCCACACCGTCAGCACCCGCACCGGCTGTACCGCCTCCCGCTTCGCCAATGGTTGCGGCCGCCAAGGCGGCGCCGGCCGGCGACAGCTTCGATTTCGACTTCGGTTTCGCTTCCGAGCCGCCGGCGCCAATTCCGGCCGCCGAGGCGCGGCCGCAAGCCAGGACGGCTGCTCCTGCTCCAGCTCCTGCCGCCGCTCCGGCGCCGGTGCCGGCGCCCGCATCCGATGATCCCATCGCTGATCTGATCGCGATGGAACTCGACTCGGTGGAAGCAGAGACCGCTGAAGAGGCAAAGGCCGAACAGCGCCCGGCGCCGGTCCAGCCGGCTGCGCGCAGCTTCCCGCTGCCGCCCACCATGCCGACGCCGCGACCGGCATCCGGCCCGTCGCAGTTCCGTCCGCAGACGTCGACGCCGACCGCGCCTCCGGCGTCTCGCCCCGAGGACCGCTTCGGCGTCGCCCCGGTGTTTGGCCCGACCAGCAAGGTGCAGGCACCGCGGCCGCAGCCGTCGGCCGAGCGCGATCCGATGGACGAGATCGAGAGCCTGATCGGCGAGGCCGTTCGCGTCGAGCTGACCAGCGACAAGCCCGTTGCGCCGCCGACCCCTGCCGCGCCGCCGCAGTCGCAGCAGGCGCCGATCGTGCCGCCGCTGACCACCGGCTTTGCGCCGCGTCGTGCCGCGATCAAGGATACCGAACCGCAATTGCCGTCGGCCGAGGCCGCGATTCTGGCTGCCGCTGCGGCCAGTGGCGCCGAGATCGGACGGATGGATGGCGGCATGGCCGCCGAGCAGAGCCCCTACAAGCGCGCCAAGGCCAAGCCCGAACGCCGCTCCAGCGGCATGCGCCAGTATGTCGGCATGGCGGTCGCCGGCACTTTGCTGCTCGCCGCCGGCTTCGGCCTCTACTGGGTGCTCGGCATGGGCCGAGGCACTGACGGTGAAGCGCCGGTGCTGCAGGCCGACGCCACGCCGGTCAAGCAGACGCCACCGCCGACCGCCAATACCACCAACCAGCAGGGCTCGGTGGTGTTCAACGAACTCGACGGCAAGTCCGCGGCCGCTGCGGCCGACGAGCAGCTCGTGTCGCGCGACGATACCGCTGAAACCAGCGTCGCCGATGTGGCGCGCACGGTGGGCGAAGGCGACGACGCGGCGAGCGAGAGCGAACTCGCCAACCGCAAGGTGCGTACCGTTACGGTCCGGCCCGATGGCACGATCGTTTCGGGCGACGAGGCCGTAGCCGGCAACGAGGAACTGCCGGTCGACCGTCCGGCGGTGCCGGACCTGCCGGGCGCCGATGTGCAGCCGTCCGAGTTGCTGGCGGCGGTACCGAGCGCTGACCCGGCTGCCACGGCGCTCACCACCGGTGGTACGGCGGCAGCGACCGACAACACGCAGCTTTCGGCGCTGGCGCCCACCGGCCCGGCCCCGACCATCGATCCCAGCATCGTTGCACCGATCCCGGTGGCGCGACCAGCCGACCGCTCGACGCTGGGCGGCGGATCCAACCAGCGGGTTGCGGCAACGCAGCCGGTTGAGCTGGCGCCTGCGGCTGAAGCTCCGGCGGCGCCCGCTGCCAGCAGCGGCAGCGGCCCCTATGTCCAGCTGAGTTCGCAGCCGACCCAGGGCGATGCGGCTTCGTCGCTGCGTTCGACGCAGAACCGACTCTCGGGCTTGCTGAATGGTCGCAGCTTGGCCGTGCGCCAGGTCGACCTGGGCGCCAAGGGGGTCTGGTACCGCGTGGTGCTGCCGGTCGATTCCTTCCAGGAAGCGACGCAGACCTGCGCTAGCCTCAAGGCCAACGGGGTCGACTGCGTGCCGATCGGCGGTTGATCCGTCTCCTCTGTTCCTTGACCGCAGTCTCGGTTAGGGACCAAGCTCGCATGAGCTGAGCAGGCGGGCGACCGTATGAGCGACACTTCCACCGACTGGTTCGCGACGCCGGACGCGCCGCGCGACGACGAAGTGCTGTATGTCGACGTGGCCGGCTATGAAGGCCCGCTCGACCTGCTGCTCGATCTGGCCCGCCGCCAGAAGGTCGATCTCGGCAACATCTCGATCCTGGCCCTTGCCGAGCAGTATCTCGGCTTTATCGAGACCGTGCGCGAGAAGCGCATCGAGATCGCCGCCGATTACCTGGTGATGGCGGCATGGCTCGCCTATCTCAAGAGCCGCCTGATGGTGCCGCAGGCGCCAAGCGACGACGAGCCCTCCGGCGAGATGATGGCGGCGCTGCTGCAGTTCCGCCTGAAGCGGCTCGAAGCCATGCGCAAGGCGGCGATGCAGTTGATCAATCGCCCGCGTCTGGGTCGCCAGGTGCATGCGCGCGGACAGCCCGAGCCGGTGGTGGTGGAGCGGCGCAACCTGTGGGAAGCGTCGCTCTACGATCTGCTCAAGGCCTATGCCACCGGCCGCGAGCGCACCGTGCCGCAGGATTATCACCTGTTCGAGCGCAGCGTCTGGTCGCTGCAGGAGGCACGCGAGATATTGACGCGGCTGATCGGCGAAAGCATGGACTGGGTGCCGCTGGATGCCTATCTGGACCAGTACCTGAGCAACCCCGAACAGCGGAAGACCGCCACCGCCTCGAGCTTCGCTTCGAGCCTTGAACTGGCCCGGCAGGGCCAAATAGAACTGCGCCAGACCCTGACCTTCGGACCGCTGTTCATGCGGCGGCGCCAGGATGGCAAGAAGCCTGCGGACGGAAAGAAGGCCGAATGACCGACGAAGTGCCTGATGACGAGTTCGACGAGCATGGCGAGATCGCCGAGCGGAACCTGCGGGTGCTCGAAGCGATCCTGTTCGCCTCGGCTGAACCGTTGTCGCCCGGTGATATCGCTCCCTACCTCGGGGAAGGGGCCGATGTGCCGGTGCTGCTCGAGCGGCTGGCGCAGCGCTTTGCCGGCCATGGCGTCGAACTGGTGCGCCGCGGTGACAAATGGGCGTTCAGGACCGCCGACGATCTGTCGTTCCTGCTGCGCCGCGAAGAGACCGAGAGCCGCCAGCTCTCCCGTGCCGCGCTCGAAACGCTCGCCATCATCGCTTACCACCAGCCGGCCACCCGCGCCGAAGTGGAGGAGGTGCGCGGCGTCGGCAGTGGCGGAGGCACCTTCGACGTGCTGATGCAGACCGGTTGGGTGCGCATGCGCGGCCGCCGCCGCACGCCGGGCAGGCCGGTGACCTATGGCACCACCGAGGCGTTTCTCGATCATTTCGGGCTCGAGAGTCTGGCCGACCTGCCGGGGCTCGAGGAACTGAAGGGCTCGGGGCTGTTGTCGAGCCGCCTGCCGCCGGCTTTCCAGGTGCCGCTGCCGTTCGATGGTCCGCTGCGCGATGACGAGGATCCGCTGGAACCGGACGACCAGGGCGAGAGCGATCCAGTCCAATGAACGACACTCAGGAACTTGAGGACTGGGGCCCGCGCGGCACCGCCGGCGTCGCCTTTGCCGCGGCGCTGCGGTTCGACGCCGTCGATGTGACGCTCGGCGGGCGCCCGGTACTGCGAAACTTCTCGCTGGCGCTGGTGCCGGGCGAGATCGTCTGTCTCCTGGGCGAGAGCGGCTCGGGCAAATCCACCATCCTCCGGGTCGCCGCCGGCATTCAGCGTATCGACAGCGGCACGGTGAAGATCAACGACCAGGTCGTTTCCGGCCCCGGCATCCACGCCAAGCCGGATCGGCGCGGCATCGGCCTGATGTTTCAGGATTTTGCGCTGTTCCCGCACCTGACGCTGCTGCAGAACGTGACCTTCGGGCTGCGCAAGCTCGGCCGCGCCGCCGCACTGAACCAGGCGCGGCAGGCGCTGAAGCGCGTCGGTCTCGATGACCGCGAGGCCGATTACCCACATCGGCTTTCGGGCGGACAGCAACAGCGATTGGCGCTGGCGCGCTCCATCGCCCCGCGGCCGGGCATCCTGATGCTCGACGAGCCGTTCTCGAGCCTCGACGCGAGGCTGCGCGAGACGGTGCGCAACGAAACGCTCGCCGTACTGCGCGAGACTCACGCCACGACCATCATCGTGACTCACGATCCCGAGGAGGCAATGCTGCTCGGCGACCGCATCGCGCTGCTGCGCCACGGCCGGCTGGCGCAGATCGATAGTGCGTCCGAGATCTACAATCGCCCCATCGACCTCAACGCCGCCCGCTTCTTTTCGCCGCTGAGCGAGATCGAGGCGCGGGTCCGGTCGGGCAGGGTGGAGACGCCGCTGGGCCCGGTTCCGGCCCCCAGCCATGCCGACGGCACCATGGTCACCGTGGCGATCCGACCCATCGGTTCGCTCGACGTTGCTACCGAAGGGCCCGGAATTCCGGGCCGCGTGCTGGCCAAGCGCGACGCCATCGGCATCGACCTGTGCGAGGTCAGCGTCAGCGGCCTCGATCGCCCGATCCAGATCCGCCGGCGCGCCGATCGTAACCTTGTTGTCGGATCGGACGTATTCCTTACGCTCAACCCGGAACACGTCCTTGTGTTCGCCAAGGATTAAACCTATTTCTCTGAGCTAGTGTAAGCGTAGAGCATTCTTTCGGAGACCACCCATGCACGCGCCAGGGATTTGGGGCATCATCATCGTCGCCGTCGTGGTGATCCTGTTGTTCGGACGCGGCAAGATCGCCGGCATGATGGGCGAGGTTGCCTCGGGCATTAAGTCCTTCCAGAAGGGCATGCGCGACGAAGAGCAGAAGCCTGCTGCGCAGATCGACGCTTCGACCACGGTCGAGCCGGCCCGCGAGACCGAAAAGGCCAAGGACGCCTGATCGTCTGACGGCCGCTCCCAGGAGCCAAAACTATGCTCGGCGTCGGCTGGACCGAAATGCTTGTGATCGGGGTCGTGGCCCTGATCGTTATTGGACCCAAGGAGCTTCCGGCTCTGATGCGGCGCGTTGGCCAGTTTGCCGGCACTATCCGTCGCATGGGCTCGGATTTTCAGCGCGAACTGAACAAGACCACCGGCCTCAATGAGATCGCCAATCTGCGCCAGTCGGTGACGCAGCCGCTGAAGGCGACCGCCGATGCCATCCGCAAGGAATTCAACACTACGACGGCGACCGGCGAGGTGAAGCCATCCGGCGCCATCAAGCCGGCCGATCCCAAGGTCGAGAGCGTCGTCGACGAGATCAAGGCTGCCGCTGGTATCGCCACGCCGGCCGCCGCGGCGCCGGTGATGACGCCGATCGCGCAACCCGCCGACACCCCCAAGGCGCCAGTGAAGGCCGCCCGTCCCGCGAGGATCAAGGCGCCCGCCGAAAGCAAGGTGGCGACTGCCGATATCGCGCCGGCCAAGAAGGCCGCGCCCAAGGCAAAGAAGCCGATCGACTCACCGGCTCCGGTTGAGGCGATTGCGCCTGCCCAGGCAACTCCGGCCAAGCGGGCGGCGGTGAAGGCGGCCAAGCCCGTTACCAAGGCAGAAGGCGTCGTCGCCAAGCCCGCAGTGAAGGCAGTGTCCGCCAAGCCGACCGCCGCCAAGTCGACGGCCGCTAAGCCCGCCGCGGCCAAGCCTGCCACAGCCGAGAAACCTGCTGCCCCCAAGAAGGCTGCGACCACCAAGAAATCGGCTGCTGCCGCCAAGAAGCCGTGACCATGGCCGAACAGACCAAGAAGCTCGAAGCGCCAAAAGACGCCCCGGAGACCGAGAAGGACGAACTGGCCGGGAGCGAAGCGCCGCTGCTCGACCACCTGATCGAGCTGCGCAAGCGCCTGATCCGCTCGCTGCTGGTGATTTTCGGTCTGCTGATCGTTCTCTTCTTCTTTGCGAAGACGATCTACGAGGTGCTGCTCGAGCCGTACCGGGCCGCAGTCTTTCCCGAGCCGGTCGAGGTGATCTTCACTTCGCCGCCGGAGTGGTTCTTCACCCAGCTGAACGTTGCGTTCTTCGCCTCGATCTTGTTCGGCTTTCCCTATCTCGCCACGGAAATCTACGGCTTCGTCGCGCCCGGCCTCTACAAGAAGGAGCGTGGCGCCTTCATTCCGTACCTGATCGCCACGCCGCTCCTGTTCCTGCTCGGTACCGGGCTGGTGTATTTTGTGGTGCTCCCGATGGCGCTCCACTTCTTCCTCAGCACGCAGACCGAGGAAATCCACCTGCTGATGAAGGCCAGCGAGTACCTTGGCTTTGCCATGACGCTGATCCTGGCATTCGGAATCTGCTTCCAGCTGCCGGTGATCCTGACGCTGCTGGCGCAGATCGACCTGATATCGTCGAAGACGCTCAAGGGCGGGCGAAAATACGCCATTGTCGCCATTCTCGTATTTGCCGCGTTCATCACGCCACCCGATCCGATCTCCCAGATCGGCTTGTCGGTGCCGCTTTACCTGCTGTACGAAATCTCCATCTGGTCGGTGATGATGGTCGAGCGGCGCCGCGCCAAGGCGCTTGCGGCCGAAGCCGTCAAAGCTCAGGACGTCGAGCAGGCAGAGTAGGGCACTGCGTCATGCAGTCGTCTCCTTCCCCGCTGGGGAGGGAGCAATGGTGGGCTGACCCCACGCTCGCTGCGTCGGGTACTTGCGCTCCCCCTCCAATCCGGTAAAGCAGAGCCCTTCTCCCGCCGCAGGTCTCTCCATGCTCGATATCAACTGGATCAAAGCCAATCCCGCCGCGTTCGATGCTGCGCTCAGCGAGCGCAAGAACGTGCCGTTCAAGGCCTCCGAGCTGATCGCCATGGACGAGTCCCGCCGCAGCGCCATTGCAGCGGTCGAGGACGCGCAGGCCAGGCGCAATGCCATGTCGAAGCTGATCGGGCAGGCCAAGGCCCAGAAGGACGAGGCCAAGGCCAACGAACTGATGGCCGAGGTCGCGTCGCTGAAGGACGCGATCCAGGCCGGCGAGGCCACCCGCAGGGAAGCGGAAGAAGGGCTGCGCAACGCGCTGCTGGTCATCCCGAACCTGCCGCTGGACGAGGTGCCGCGCGGCGCCGATGAGGCCGACAACAAGGAATATTTCGGCCCGAACGGCTCGCCGGCCACGGCTGCCAAGGCACGTCCGGCAAAGCCGAGCTTCAGCTACAAGCCGAAGGAGCACTTCGAGACCGGCGAGGCCATGGGCCAGATGGATTTCGAAGTCGCCGCCAAAATCTCGGGCGCCCGCTTCGTGGTGCTGAAGAGCCACCTGGCGCGGCTCGAGCGCTCGATCGGGCAGTTCATGCTCGACCTGCATGTCGATCAGCACGGCTACACCGAGGTACAGCCGCCGCTGCTGGTGAAGGACGACGCGCTTTACGGCACCAACCAGTTGCCGAAATTCGCCGACGACCTGTTTTTCACCCCGCACGGCGAAAGCCGGCTGGCGCTGATCCCGACGGCCGAGGTTCCGCTCACCAACTTCGTGCGCGAGAGCATCCTGTCGGAAGACGAACTGCCGCTGCGCTTGACGGCGCTGACCCCGTGTTTCCGCTCCGAGGCCGGCTCGGCCGGACGCGACACGCGCGGCATGCTGCGCCAGCACCAGTTCAACAAGGTCGAGATGGTGGCGATCACCACGCCCGAAACCTCGGGCGACGAGCACGAGAAGATGCTCTCCGATGCCGAGGATGTGCTCAAGCAGCTGGGCATCCACTACCGGGTGATGATGCTGTCGACCGGCGACATGGGGTTCGGGGCGCAGAAGACCTATGACCTCGAGGCCTGGCTGCCGGGGCAGGACACCTATCGTGAAATCTCGTCGGTGTCGGTCTGCGGCGATTTCCAGGCGCGCCGCATGGATGCGCGGGTGAAGGGCAAGGACGGCAAGATCCGTCATGTGCACACGCTCAACGGTTCGGGTGTCGCCGTGGGTCGGGCGCTGATCGCCGTGATGGAAAACTATCAGCAGGAGGATGGCTCGATCGCCATCCCGCCCGTGCTGCAGCCCTACATGAAGGGCCTCAAGTCCATCGGTGCGCGCTCGTGAGAATCCTCATCACCAACGATGACGGCGTGGATGCTCCCGGCATCGCGGTGATGCGCGAGATCGCGCTGACGCTCAGCGACGATGTGTGGGTGGTGGCGCCCGACGGCAACCAGTCGGGCGCGGCGCACCGCTTCACCTTCGGCCGCGAGCTCGGCGTCGACCAGCGCGAGGACCGGGTGTTCTCTATCGTCGGCGGCTCGCCGGCCGACTGTGTGGTCGCCGGCATGACCCATATCTGCAAGGACCGTAAGCCCGACCTGGTGCTGTCCGGTATCAATAACGGCCAGAACCTTGGCGATATCCTCAACTGCTCCGGCACGGTCGCCGGCGCACGTGAGGGGGCGCTGCACGGCGCGCTCGGCATCGGCATCAGCCAGGGCGTCGACTATGAGCGTGGCACCGACATCGACTGGACCAACTCGCGCACCTATGCGGCGCGGGTGGTGAGCCAGCTGCTGGCCGAGGTGAAGAGCCGCGGCGAGACCTATTTCAACGTCAACATCCCGTTCTGCGCGCCCGAGGATGTCGCGGGCATCCGGGTGGTGCCGTTCCAGCGCTTTGCCCGCTCGCCGATGGCGTACTACCCCAGCGACAACGCCGGAAAGTTCTTCATCGCCATCCCCGAGACGCCCAAGCCCCTCGACGAGGAACACGACTTCCGCCTCGCCATGCACGGCAACGCCATCACCGTGACCCCGCTCATGCTGCAGCACACGCACTATGAGATGGTCGGCCAACTGGATGGGAAGCTGGCGCTTTAGGGGCTCAAGGCCTTTCGCTCCTTACGTCCGCTCGGACCGGCCATGCTGTCGCAACGCGCACCCTCTCCGCGAGGTGGCGCGTAGCGCCGGATGAGGGGTATCGCATCGCCTGCGATGCGCGCTTCGAGCGGCAGCGAGGAGCGATGATGAGCGCCGCGCCCCTTAACCCTACCGACTCCTGAATCCCCCACCGGACCATTTGAGCAAATTGCTTCGCATTTAAATCACTCTTTACCTTAACGCCCTAATCTCACGTCCATTGAGTACCTGCGTAGAGTGGACTGATGAGTAACCGCGTGACCGGTAAGACGTTTAGAACCGCCGCGATTGTGGGCCTGTTCGCAGGTGCCACGGCGCTCTCGGGGTGTAGCTCGTTGGGCGGCCTTGGCTTCGACAGGACGACGACCGGCTCGGTCAACTCCGGTGCGCCGATGGCAACCGCCCAGGCCATGCCCAAGACACTCGTTCCTCCAGAAAACATTGGCGGTGGGTCCGGTCCTATGCTGGTCGGCTCCAACAGCATGGCCAGCACTCAGCCCATGCCCAGCCAGCCGCTTGGCTCAGTATCGACCGAAGACTTGCCTGTGCTCACTTCATCAGCCAACGGAAGCAATCAGATGATGCCCGCTGCCCAGCCCCTGAGCCCGGTTCCGGCCACTACCACTCTGGCGTCCGCCCCGGCTTCGAACACCCTCGTCTCCGTCCCGTCCGACGCCTATGTGCACGTGATCGAAAGCGGCGAAAGCCTCTATACCGTGGCCCGTCGCTACAACGTCACGGCGCAGGCGATCATCCAGGCCAACGGCTTCTCGTCGCCGGACAAGATCTATGTCGGCCAGAAGATCGTCATCCCCGGCAAGGCCTCGACGCTCGCAGCGTTCGGCCCCAAGGGCAGCGCCAAGCCGGAAACCACGCTCGGTGCGCCGCCGTCGAACCTCGCGGCACCCAAGCCGGTCGCCGTCGCGTCGATCGAGCCCGAGACCAAGGTCCCCGCCGCAACCATCAAGCCGCTGGCGCCGACCACCGCTGCTCCGGCCCCGGCCGCCGAAGCTCAGCCGCTGCAGCAGCCCAAGACCGAGCCCGTGCTCTCCGGCGCCGACAAGTTCCGCTGGCCGATCTCGGGTCGCGTGATCACCGACTTCGCCAATTCCAAGGGCACCGGCATCAATATCGAAGCGCCGGAAGGCGCGGCCGTCCGCTCGGCCGAGAACGGCCAGGTGATCTATGCCGGCTCGGGCGTCGAGGGTTACGGCAATCTGATCCTGATCCGCCACCCCAACGGCTATGTGTCGGCCTACGCTCACCTCAAGGACATGAACGTTGCCAAGGGCACCGTGGTGAACCGCGGCGACAATATCGGCACCGCCGGCAAGACCGGCTCCGTCTCCAAGCCCCAGCTGCACTTCGAACTGCGCAAGGGCGCGACCCCGGTCGATCCGCTGCCGCTGCTGGCGAGCTGAGGCCAGGCACTTCAATGAAGAAGGCCCCGGAGCGATCCGGGGCCTTTGTCGTTGTCGACGCTGCCTAAACCGCAAACGCCCGGATCGAATGCCGGATCTCCAGCGGCTTGGCCGGATCGAGGTCGACCCAGGTCTTGATGCCGCGCGTGTTGATCGGGTTGGGACCGGTCGATACGTCGGTGTGGAGATCGAAAGCCGAGGCGAGCGGCTCGAGGCCGACGGCCCGGAACTGGCCATTCCACGGTTCGCCCTGGATGCCGCCGTCGGTGTGCCAGATCATCAGTGTCGGCAGCAGTTCGCGATCCCAATCGAGCTCGAAGCCCATGCCCTCGTCGAGATAGGTCCCGGTCAGCGAGCTGCGCGCGCCGCACAACTGCACGTTCTTGTCGGTGCGCGGCGATAGCGGGATATGCGACATGTCCACCCGGGCGCCATCCTTCGGCACGGCGCTGAGGCTCTTGAACTCCTGCGGGTCGCCCTGGGCGGTCTGGCCCGGGTGCGTCAGGCCGAACTCGAAGTCGAGCTTCAGTTCGAGCCGTCCCGGCGTCTCCGGCATGCGGAAGTTGGGATGGAGGCCGGCGGAGATCGGCGCCTTGTGGCGGGCAAAAATGCGCATGACGAAATCGAGCGCCGGCGCGTCCTTGCGTGCGGTGATCACCCGCTCGACCTTCCGCACCACGGAGTCGGGATCATAGTCGAGCGACAGCGTGACGCTGTGCTCGTCGCCGCCGACGATATCCCACTCCCGGTGCGCGGTCGGACCATGGATGGTGCCGGTGGCGGGCTGGGTCAGCAGGCTGCCCCATTCGGGCAGGTTGGGGCCGGCACGGCGACCTCCAGTGCCGAAAGGCAGGCCGACGAAGTCGCCCGCCAGCACCCGCAGGTGGCCCACGATCGACGGGTCGTCGACCGTGCCCAGCCATGGCGCACGTGCGAACGGCTTGAACGGCTTTCCATCCACCTGGAACGTGGCGTCGGCCAGCATGGCAGCCGTACTCAGGATGGTCGCCTCGCCATGCGACCATCTCAACTTGTGCGATAGGCTCATTATTCCCCTCGGTCCTCGCGATAGAAACGCGACGGCATTCGTCGCAGCAAACACCGCTGCGCCGCAAGCCGGCGAGATACGGAAATAGGTCTGATCAGCCCACCAGCACCGGCCGGTTGCAGGTGGCGCTGTAAACCCGCACGTCGGCCTCGCCAATGCCGACCCCCAGCACCTCGAGGACGCCGAAGATCGTGCTGTCGAGCACCGGCGCCAGGGGCGCCACCAGGGTGCGCACCGCTGCCTCGATGACGGCGTTCGACGACAGGCCGATGCCCAGCACGTCGACATCGATATCCAGCCCATCCAGCAGCGATTTCGACAGGCTGCCCACCAGCATATGGTTGGTCGCCGTCTTGATCGTGCCCTGCTTGATGTCGCTGCTCGAGAAGTTGAGCAGGATCGGCGAAGTCTGGCCCAGCACCACCGAAGCGCCGGCCTTGATCTTGAGCAGCAACGGCACGCTGAGGATCGTGCTCTTGTCGACCACCGGGAAGGCGCTGAAATCGGTGAAGTTGCTGGCCGACAGATTGCCGATCGCCACCCGGGCGGCCCCGGGCAACACGTCGACCACGGCGGTGCCGGACCCCTGGCCGAAGGCCGGGCAGGTGATCGAGCGGAGCCTGGCTTCCGCGTAAGCGGCCTCGACATAGATCGGCAGGGTGACCCCGGCCCCCAGCAGGATCGGGCCGCCCAGCAGGCTCGCGGTGAGTTTGAGGCGGGTCTGCGCCGTCCGCGCCACGGCGCCCGTTCCACCGACCGCGTACCAGGCATGCTGCGGCGGCTCGCCGATCGCCACTGTCAGCTTGAGGCTGGCGAGCCCGGGCAGGCTGACCCCGACATTGAGGTCGATCTGCTTGCCGTTGCCGGCGATCACGGCGGCCGCGTTGAGCAGCTCCAGCGCCGAGACGCCGGCGAAGTAGCCGGCTTCGGCGCCCAGTTTCAGGCTCGACAGCGGGCCCAGGTCGAGCAGCTTGCTGAGCGGGATCGTACCAGTATCGGCGATGGTGGTGGAGAGCGTCGTCGCCGCGGTTTTCGCCGTGCCGTTGAGCAGCGTGGCCAGCGCCCCGGCGATGGCGCCACGGCTCGCCGAGGCCTTCAGCACGTCGCCATAGGTTACCGCCGAGAGGCTCAGCTTCTGGTTCATCGCGTCGAGGAAATCGAGCAGGTCGACATTGGCGTCGAGCAGTGCGTTGTAGCTCATCACGTCGAGTGTCGCCGAAGTGCCGAGCAGGCTCTTGAGCAGCGCATTGGCGACGCCGCCATTGAGCGAGGCCAGCCGCGAGCCGACCGAGAACGCGGCTTGCGGCGTCGCGGTGGCGAGCGCTGCGACTGAAATCTCGGGCGGGGCCTGCCAGGGCCGGGCAAGGAACAGCGTGCCGGTCTTGCGATAGGTCACCTGCACGGCATTGGGCGGCGTGCCGCCAGGCGAGAAGCGGGCCGAGACCGACAGCTCCGGCGCCGCCTTGTAGCGGCCGGTCACCACCTGCACCGGTCGGGTCGAGCGCACCTGGATCGATGGATCGTCGATGCTGAGCGTGCTGCCGATCAGCCCGTTCGCCTGGAACGTCTTGAAGGCGGTGTCGAGCGCCTTGCTGGGGTCGGTTGCCGCGGCGATGGCCGCGAGGTCGGCCACCGCCTGCGCCTGGCGTCGTTCGAGATATAACGACCCCTCGTCGACGGCGAAGGCACCCGCCAGCAGCACCACCGGCAGCACCAGCGCGAACAGCACGGCGACATTGCCGCGCTCGGCGCGCCTGAAGGACCGAAACAGCCTCATGAGCCGCCCAGCCGGATGGTCGAGGTAAAGCTGATGGTCTTGCCCGGCATCGGCACCGGCAGCGCCCAGATCGGCAAACCGGAGGCGTCGTAGGTTACGGTCACCCGATACTGGTTGGGATCGGCCGCATCGTCGCCGATCTTGAAGGCGACCTGCTTGGGATCGATGAACACATAGGCGCCGGCATTGTGCTTGATGAACGATGTGACCAGCGTGTTGCGCTCGGCGGCGCTGAGACCGGCGATCGATGTGCGGGCGGCATCGGCGGCAATCTGCTGCACGGAGTTGGCGGCGCCGAAATAGATGCCGTAAGCCAGCATGCCGACGATCATCAGGATGAACACCGGCGCGATGATCGCGAACTCCACCGCGGACGCGCCGCAGGTTTCGCCGGCGAGGCGTTTGGCAAGACGCTGCCTGCCATGAACTGGCGCAACCCGGCGCAGACGGCGGTCTCGGTGCTCTCGCATGCGAGTCTACCCCACAAGTGGCCGCCACCTTTCTTGGTGGGACGCTCGGCCGTCAGTCCGGGCGCACGAAGAGCGTGAGTTTGCGCCTGAACTGATAGAATACGAGACTATTCAAATATAGATAAGTATAGGCGAGATAAGTGGAATTCCCGTGAGCAATGCGGAAACACCGCACTGGCAACATCTGCGCGTGGGGCGGCGCAGATGCGCTTATCTCGATACGTGCTGATGCTTACTGCTGTTGCGACGAGAGAGGAGGTCGGCACCAGGTGCCGACCTCGCTTGGCGGCGCGAGGCTCAGATGGCCTTGCCTTGCTCGCCGGCCAGTGCGCGGACGAACTGGATGGCGACGCGTCCGGAGCGCGCCCCGCGGGTCATCGACCATTCGACCGCTCGGGCGCGCAGCGTCTCGTCGTCGATCACGAGGTCATACTCGTCGCAATAGCCCCGGATCATCGCCAGGTAGGTTGGCTGGTCGCAGTTATGGAAGCCGAGCCACAGCCCGAACCGATCCGACAGCGAAACCTTCTCGTCGACGGCCTCGCCCGGGGTAATGGCGGTGGAGCGCTCGTTCTCCACCATGTCGCGCGGCATCAGGTGCCGGCGGTTGGAGGTGGCGTAGAACAGCACATTCTCCGGCCGGCCCTCGAGGCCGCCATCGAGAATGGTCTTCAGCGACTTGTAGCTGGTCTCGTCCTTGTCGAAGCTCAGGTCGTCGCAGAACACGATGAAGCGGACGTCTTCCTGCTTCGAGATCAGCCGCATCAGCCGGGGCAGGGCCTCGATGTCCTCGCGGGCGATCTCGATGAGGACAAGCCGGCGGATGCCGGGTTCGCCCAGGCCGTTGATGTGCGCATGCACGGCCTTCACCAGCGAACTCTTGCCCATGCCGCGGGCGCCCCACAGCAGCGCATTGTTGGCGGCATAGCCGCGCGCGAACTGCAGGCTGTTCTGCAGCAGGATCTCGCTCACGTCGTCGATGCCCTTGAGCATGGCGAGCGGCACCCGCGACACCTTCGGCACCGGGATGAGCGCATCTGCCGCAGCATCCCAGTGATAGGCGTCGGCATCGGTGAGGGCAGGGGCCGCGGCTTCGGCGGCGGGCCGCATGGCGTCGAGGGTGTCGGCGATGCGGGCGAGGGCCGCCGCGATCTCGGCGGAATAGTCGGTGGTCATAAGGGCGAACTCCCGGGTACGCCCCCGTTTTGACGCAGCCGGATTGGCTTTGCAATCCTTGTGCACGGCCTCTATATTCCGGCCGATTTTTGCCGGGTTGGACTGTCCAGCGCCGGAGACCAGCCCTATATGGGTCAACAACGGCCATCCGACGTGCCGACAGCAACTATGCAAGGAGTTCCTTAATGTTCGTGACCCCCGCCTTCGCGCAAGCCGCAGGTGCAGCCCCGTCGATGGGCGCCGGTGATCTGCTGATCCAGTTCGCCCCGATCCTGCTGCTGGTCGTGATCTTCTGGCTGCTGATCTTCCGGCCGCAGCAGAAGCGCATGAAGGCGCACCAGGCGATGCTGTCGGCGATCAGCCGTGGCGACACCGTGGTCACCTCGGGTGGTCTCGTCGGCAAGGTGACCAAGGCCGTCGATGGCGAAGACCTCGAGGTCGAGATCGCCCAGGGGACCCGCGTCAAGGTTACGCGCGGCGGTATCTCCGATGTCCGCTCCAAGTCGACGCCGGTCAACGACAACAAGGCTTCCTGAGCCAGGCCCACTTTTCAGCCGGCGCCACCAAGTGGGCCGGCTGACGCATTTCTGACATAGACGCGGAGCCACTGGCTCCGCTTGCCTGCGGCAGCTTGCTGTTCCAAGGGCACCACACAGGATCCAAGTCCGACCATGCAGTCATCGCCCATCCGGTCAGCCATCATCGTCATCGTTGCGATACTTGGCATCCTGTTCACTATTCCAAGCTTCCTGCCCAAGGATATCCTGGCCGCTTGGCCCGGCTTCCTGCCCAAGCAGACCGTAGTGCTCGGTCTCGACCTGCAGGGCGGCTCGCACCTGCTGCTGCAGGTTGACCGCGACTCGATCGTCACCGAGCGGATCAAGAACCTGCGTCGCGACGTGCGCTCGGCGCTCGCCAACGACAATGGCATCGGCAATCTGATCACCACCGGCCCGGATTCGATCACCATCGAGCTGACCGATCCGACGCAGAAGGCCGCCGCGATGACGGCGGTGCAGAAGCTGCAGAACAACGTTTCGAGCAGTTTCGGCGTCGGCGGTGTGCCGGAACTGGCGTTCTCCGAGACGCCCGACGGCAAGATCGTCGTGTCGCTGACCCCCGACGGCGTCACCGCGCGCATGTCGACGCTGGTCGCGCAGTCGATGGAAGTGATCCGCAACCGCGTCGACGAGGTCGGTACCACCGAGCCGACGATCCAGCGCCAGGGGCAGGATCGCGTGCTGCTGCAGGTGCCGGGCTTCGAAGATTCCGAGCGGCTGAAGAACATCGTCCAGCAGACGGCGCGCCTCACCTTCCATCTGGTGCATCCGTCGATGACCGCCGCTCAGGCGGAGGCGCAGGGCATTCCGTCCGGCTACATGATCCTGCCGAGCGCCGATGGCGGCAACGAACTCCTGAACGAGAATATCGAGCTCGGCGGTGAATCGCTGACCAACGCGCAACCGGGCTTCGATCAACAGACCTCGCGCTCGGTGGTGAGCTTCCAGTTCGACACCCGCGGCGCCATCACCTTCGGCGAGATCACCTCGAAGAACGTCGGCAAGCGCTTCGCCATCGTGCTCGACAACCAGGTGATCACCGCGCCGGTCATCCAGCAGCCGATCACCGGTGGCTCGGGCCAGATCAGCGGCAACTTCACGCCGCAGAGCGCCAACGATCTCGCCGTGCTGCTGCGCGCCGGTGCGCTCCCGGCCAGCCTCAAGGTCATCGAGGAACGCTCGGTCGGCCCCAGCCTTGGCGCCGACTCGATCCGCGCTGGTATCACTGCCGGTGCCGTGGCGTCCGTCGCCGTGCTGGCCTTCATGGTCATTGCCTACGGCCTGTTCGGGGTGTTCGCCAACGTCGCACTCGTGCTCAACATCTTCCTGATCCTCGGCTCGCTCTCGGCCATCGGCGCGACGCTGACGCTGCCGGGTATCGCCGGTATCGTCCTGACCATCGGTGTGGCGGTCGACGCGAACGTGCTGATCTACGAGCGAATGCGCGAAGAGCAGCGATCGGGCAAATCGATCCTGCAATCGCTCGATGCGGGCTTCCACCGCGCCTGGGGCACGATTATCGACTCGCACCTGACGCAGCTCATTGCGGCGATCGTGCTCTACTTCCTCGGTTCGGGCCCGATCCAGGGCTTCGCCGTGACGCTGGCGCTGGGCATTCTCACCTCGCTGTTCACCGCCTATACGGTGACCCGCTTCTTCATCGGTATCTGGTACCATGCCAAGCGCCCGAAGACGCTGAAGATCCAGCATTTCCGGTTCATTCCGGATGGCACCAAGATCGACTTCATGAAGATGTCGCGCAACGCGATCATCCTCTCGATCGTCCTGACCGTGCTCGCCATCGGCACGGCCTACTTCAAGGGCTTCAACCTCGGCATCGACTTCGTCGGCGGCTCCGCCATCGAAGTGCAGCACACGGCGGAGGGCGATGCCGATCCTGCCAAGGTGCGCGAACTGCTCGACCCGTTGAACCTGGGCGAAGTGCAGGTGCAGAGTTTCGGCAACCCGCAGGACCTCTTGATCCGCATCCAGCTGCAGCCTGGCGGCGACGCCGAGCAGCAGGTGGCGGTGCAGGAAGTGACCAAGGCGCTGGCCACCGACAATTACGAGGTGCGGCGCACCGAGGCGGTGAGCGGCACGGTGTCGGGTGAACTGGCGGTCCACGGCACCATCGCGGTTCTGGTGACGCTGGTCGCCATCCTGATCTATGTCTGGTTCCGCTTCGAATGGCAGTTCGGCCTTGCGGCCGTCACGACGACGCTGCACGACGTGATCATGACGGTCGGGTTGTTCTCGATAACCGGGCTGGAGTTCAACCTCAGTTCGATCGCGGCGGTGCTCACCCTGGTAGGCCTGTCGCTCAACGAAACGGTGGTCATATCGGACCGCGTCCGAGAGAACTTACGAAAATACAAGAAGATGTCGGTGGCCGAGATCATCAATCTCTCCATCAACCAGACCATCGTCCGCACCTCGCTGACCCAGTTCACCGTGCTGTTGGCGCTGTTCCCGCTGGTGTTCTTCGGCGGCGAGTCGATCCGTGGCTTTACCATCGCCATGACCTTCGGCTCGATCTTCGGCATGTACTCCTCGATCTTCATCGGTGGTCCGATCCTGATCCATTTCGGCCTCAAGCCGCGCAGTGAGATGGAAGAAGAAAAGGACAAGAAGGCCAAGGCCAGCAGGCGCGCCGACGGCGCCGCGGTTTAGCAGATGGTGGAAAAGGGGGAGGGGTTCTATCCCCGGCAGGTCCCCATCGATGCCTACGGCAATGGCGGTTTCCGCTTTGCCGGCCTGTCGCATCGCGGCTCGCTGCTCTGTCTCCCTGGCGGCATGTTCGCCTGGGAGGCGGCGCTCCCCGGCGAGGTGACGCTCGATAGCCTCGAGCCGGTGTTCGCCGTTGCCGACCAGCTCGACGTGCTGCTGATCGGGCTGGGCGGCGATATCGCCGGCCTCGACCCCGCCATCCGCGCTGCGCTCAAGGAGCGTCGGGTGATCGTCGAGGCCATCGCCACCGGTGGCGCGGTGCGCACCTACAATGTGCTGCTGGCCGAGGATCGCGCCGTGGGCGCCGCTCTCCTCGCGGTCGAGAACGCCCGATGAGCGACGACGCCGGCTACGTTGCGAGCTTCCTCCGCGACGCCGACCGTGATCGCTATTTTGCGACGCTCTTGCTGAAGGAGCCGGAGCGGGCGGCCGTGCAATCGCTCTATGCCTTCAGCGCCGATGTCGCATCGATCCGTGACCGGGCGCGCGAGCCCACGGCCGGGGAGATCCGGCTGCAATGGTGGGCTGATGCGCTGAAGGGGACCGGGCACGGCAACGTGCGCCAGAACCCCTTGGCCGCGGCGCTGCTCGATGCGATCGCTGGCTACGGGCTGCCGAGCGGTCCGCTGCTCCGGCTGGTGGCGGCCCGGCGCTTCGATCTCTACCAGGATCCGATGCCTGACGTCGCGAGCTTCGAGGGCTATGCCGGCGAGACGGTTTCGGTGCTCTACCAACTTGCGGCGATGGTGCTGAACGGCGGCACCGAGATCGAGACCGGTGATGCGGCCGGGCATCTCGGCGTTGCCCATGCCCTCGCCGGACATTTGCGGGCTTTCGGCTTCAACGCCTCGCAGGGCCGCATCTTCCTGCCGATGAACATCTTTGCCGCCAACGGGGTGACCGATGGCGAAATCCTTGCTGGCAAAGAGAGCGAAGGACTGTTCGCCGCGCTGGGGCAGGTGAACGACCTCGCGATCGAGCACCTCGACAAGGCACAGCGTGCCATTACGACGCTACCCAAATCGTTGCGACCGGCTTTTGCCCCGGCCGCTTTGATCGGGCACGAGTTGCGACGGGCCGCCGTCAACCGCACGCCATTCGCCGCGACACAAGCGACGGCCGACTGGCGCAAGATACTCGGCATGTGGTGGTGGTCGGCGCGTCGCGCGTAATCGCGCTGGTGGATGGTCCGAGAATCGCCATCATGACCCCGCAGGCATTGCCTCGGGGGATGAGGGCGCGATGGGCTTCAGGGCGTGGTTGGAGAAGCAGGCTCCGGATTTCCTGCTGACCGGCCAGCGGTTCCCTATTGCCATCCTGTTCGCGGCTCTCACCACGGTCGTCGCCATCGGTGCCCTCAACGGCGTCGACGGCATGCGCGATGAAGCGTGGGGGCGCGCGGCGCTCGGTTTTGCCACCGCTGCCGTGCTTGCCGTTGCCGGGGTGTATTTCGCCGAGAGTCGGCCCGAGGCGCGCGTCTTTGGCGCGGTCCTCAAATACGGCCTGCCGATCGCTGTCGCCGCGACGTTTCAGATCACCGACACCGGTTGGTTCGTGCCCTATGCGCTACCAGCTGTCGCAGTACTGTGGCTGTCGGTTTCACCGTTCACCCGCGTCGAGCGCGGCGCCCCGCGCGAAGAGGTGCAGAACCGCTTCTGGTGGGTGAACTTCCAGGCTTTTGCCACCGCCGTGATCGCGGCTGCGGCGTTCCTGCTCGTGGCGCTGGGACTCGCGGCCATCGAGCGGTCGCTGGGGATCCTGTTCGGGATCGAGACCGGGCAGGTGTTCTACAACTGGGTGCTGCCGTTCGCCGGGCTGTTTCTTACGCCGGTCTACTGGCTTTCGACGCTGCCTCGCCTCTCCGCCTATCGCGCCGAGGAACTGCAGCGTCCGGATTTCCTGCCACGGGCCTTTGGCTTTCTCGGCCAGTTCGTGCTGGTGCCGCTGCTGCTGATCTATGGCCTGATCCTTCTCGCCTATACCGCCCAGATCGTCGTCACCCGGAACCTGCCGCAGGGGATGATCGGCTGGATGGTGCTCGGCTTCGTGGTGATCGGCGCCGCCACCTGGCTGGTGCTGCACCCGCCATTCATGCGGACGCGGGCGCTGGTAAGGTTGTTCCGGCGCTGGTGGTTCTGGCTGACGCTCATCCCGTTGGCGCTGTTCTTCATTGCCGTGTGGACGCGGGTGGACGCCTACGGACTGACCGATGAGCGGGTGTTGCTCGCGGCCGGCGGGGTCTGGGCCGCAGTGCTGGCGCTGGTGTTCATCGTCGGGCGGGGCGACATCCGGCTGATCCCGGCACTCGCCGGCCTGCTTCTGCTGCTGGTCTCGGTCGGGCCGTGGAACTACGCCAACCTGCCTCTGGCCCAGCAAACCATGCGGCTCGACGCGCTTCTCATGCAGCCGGGTAAGGGCGGCGCCAGCTTTCCGCCCGACTGGACGCCGGAGCAGGTCGCGAAAGCCGCGTCGATCATGGACTTCCTGGCGAGCTCGCCTGCCGGTGAGGCGAAGCTGGCCGAACTGCTCGAGCGCTACGGCATGAAGTCGCGCGCCGTCACCTCAGCCTCGGTGCTCGAGGAACTCGGCTACCAGCACCCCGCCTATGCGGTGCCGGTCACCGGCATCGCCGCGCAGCGCGACAGCCTGACCCAGCAGGTCGATGTCAGCGCCACGCCGATCCTGCTGGGAGGCCTGACGATCTACGTCGCTGGCCAGGCGACGGTCGCGGGCCTGAACTTCGAGATCGTCGCAAACCAGTTCCGCATCATCGGCCAGACTGCGCCCGAAACCGACCTGACCGAGTGGATCGTCCGCCAGCCGGAAGGGGCGCTGGTCGATCCCTGGATCGACTTCGCCATCGGCGAGCGCAAATACCGCTACGTCATCGACTACATGACCGCCGACCTCGCCGAGAGCGGCCAGCGGGCCCTGACCTATCTCGGCGGCACGCTGTTCGCCTCGGCGCCTACGCCCACGCCATGATGTCGTCGAGCGCCCGGGAGGTGATCGCTTCTTTCTTGGCGATGGTCTTCTCGGTCGATTTCCAGCGCCCGACATGGCCCTCGGGCTTGCTGATCGAGACCGGCGGGAACAGGCCGAAATTGACGTTCATCGGCTGGAAGCTGCGCGCCCCCGAATAGGCCTCGGCCTCGAGATGGCCGCCGGTGATGTGGTTGATCAATGCGCCCATCGCGGTGGTGGCGGGCGGGATCGCCAGTTGCTCGCCGCGCGCGTCGGCGGCGGCCATGCGACCAGCCATCAGGCCGACGGCGGCGCTCTCGACATAGCCCTCGACGCCGGTAACCTGGCCGGCAAAGCGCAGCCGCGGCATCGCCTTGAGCTTCAGGTTGGCGTCGAGCACCTTGGGCGAGTTGAGGAAGGTGTTGCGATGCAGTCCCCCCAGCCGGGCGAACTGCGCGTTCTCGAGGCCGGGGATCATGCGGAAGATTTCGGCCTGGATGCCGTAGCGCATCTTGGTCTGGAAGCCGACCATGTTCCACAGCGTGCCCAGCGCATTGTCCTGGCGCAGTTGCACGATGGCGTGCGCCTTGACCGTGGGGTTGCGCGGGTTGGTGAGACCGACCGGCTTCATCGGGCCCCAGCGCAGCGTGTCGCGACCACGCTCGGCCATCACCTCGATGGGCAGGCAGCCATCGAAATACGGCACCTTCTCCCAGTCCTTGAACTCATGCAGCGGCGCGCCGATCAACGCATCGACGAAGGCGTTGTACTGCGCTTCATCCATCGGGCAGTTGAGGTAATCCTGTCCGTTGCCCATCGGCCCGACCTTGTCGTAGCGCGACTGCGCCCAGACGATGTCGTGGTTGATCGACTCATGGTGGACGATCGGCGCGATGGCGTCGAAGAAGGCCAACGAGTCTTCGCCGGTCAACTGCTGGATCGCCTCGGCCAGGGCAGGGGAGGTCAGCGGCCCGGTGGCGACGACGACGTTCTGCCACGCCTCCGGCGGCAGGCCTGCGACCTCGCCGCGTTCGATCGCGATATTGGGGTGGCTGTGGATGGCGGCGGTGACCGCGTCGGAGAACGCATCGCGATCGACCGCCAGCGCTCCGCCCGCCGGCAGCTTGTGCGCATCGGCGGCGCGCATGATCAGCGAGTTGCAGCGGCGCATCTCTTCATGCAGCAGGCCGACGGCATTGTGCTGGTGATCGTCGGAACGGAAGCTGTTGGAGCAGACCAGCTCGGCAAAGCCCTCGGTCTGGTGCGCATCGGTTTTCTGGGTGGGGCGCATCTCGTGCAGCACCACCTTGGCGCCGGCCTCGGCGGCCTGCCAGGCAGCTTCGGAGCCGGCCAGCCCGCCGCCGATCACGTGAATGGGTTCATGGTGTTTTGACATGCGCGCCAGATAGCAAGCCCGGCCCGCCCGGGCAATGGCGCCAGCAGTGGCGGCGCGCTACTCGAGCCACGGAAAGCCGTCCGGATCGGCCTTGGCGCGCTCCATGATGAAGGCGTCATCATGCCCCCGCATGTCAGCGAGGAAGGGAAAATCCTCGGGAGCGACGCTGATGCGTGCCAGCGGTGTGACGGCCACGAGGCTAGCCCATTGCGGCACATGGGCGCGCTGGCCAGCGATCTCGAGCGGCGGCATCTGCTCGAAGCTGTCACGCGGCAGAAAGTACAGCGTCCCCGGACGGAAGGCGCGGGCGTCGAGCGCCGGCCGGCTGATCGAAAAGAAATAGAATGGATCGCCGAGCGCGCCGTCCTCCAGTTCGACTTGCGCCGCCGAATTGACCAGCAGCATCGTGTGCGTCGCGCGGTCGAGGATGGCGTAGTACATCGACCACAACCCATCCGACGCTCCATACACCGCCTTCCGATTGCCGAACGGGTGCGCGTCATGTGACTGGCGCGGTTCGAACGTGTGGATAGCGCCATCCTGCGAGCCATGCGCGATGAGTTTGCGGGATTCGACGATGTGGCTGATGAACTGCCAGCGCGGCCAGGGCAGATCGTACTCGATCAGCGCATTGGGGCCACCGGCGATGCTGCGATCGAACAGCGCATCGAACGCGGCGCTGGCCTCGGCTCCCGGCATCGG
>MKVB01000001.1:30638-134790 GCA_001899085.1 Devosia sp. 66-14
GGCCGGTGAGTAGCAATGACCGCCGCAACAGGAGGCCGACATGACCATCACGCTTTGGGGGCGCCTGAGTTCGGGCAATGTGCAGAAGGTGGTCTGGGCGCTGGAAGAACTGGAACTGCCTTACGAGCACGTGCCGCTAGGCGGCAGCTTTGGCGGCAACCAGGCGCCGGAGTACCTGGCGCTGAATCCCAACGGGCTGGTGCCGACACTGCGCGATGGCAACCTGACGGTGTGGGAGAGCCACGCCATCGTCCGCTATCTCAGCGCCGAGTATGGCAGCGGGCTGCTGTTCCCGATGGAGGCACGGGACCGCGCGGTGGTGGACCAGTGGACGGACTGGACGGCCACGACGTTTCAGCCCGCCTGGATCGGGCTGTTCTGGCTGAAGGTGCGAACGCCTGCGGCGCAACAGGATAGGGCAGCGATCGACAAGGCCCTTGCCGCCTCGGTCAGGTGCTTCCAGTTGCTGGATGCGCGGCTGGCCCAGGCGCCCTATCTGGGCGGCAACGAGCTGAGCTATGCCGATATCGTTGCCGGGGCGTCGCTGTTTCGCTGGTCAACCATGCCGATCGAGCGGCCATCGCTGCCGCATGTCGAAGCGTGGCACAGCAGGCTCAACGAGCGCGCGGCGTTCCGCAAGGCGATAAATGTCTCCTACGAGGATCTGGTCGGGCGGCTGGCGTTCTGATGCTCGGGCGGCGACCAGGACAAATGAAGTACCGTACTGCGGCCGTGTTCCTCGCTGCCCTCTGTCAGCCGGCCCTGGCGGCCGCCGGCAATGACTTGGCGTTTCCAAACCACGACTGGCATTTGACCGCGTCTGATCGCGGCACTGGCGGCTGCGACCTCGTGAAGGTGGGCGATCCGGATCGAGCGCTGATCGTGCACGCCGACGCCGACAAGCCGTTCGACGTCTCGGTGCTTTTCGGCCGCGATCGATTCGAGATCGGGCAGATGGTCGACGCCCGCATTGCCATCGATGGCGTGCGCGTCACCGGTTTGCCGCTCGTGCAAAGCCCCAGGGAACTGGCATTTCCAGTCATGCCTGAGCACGCTCTGGCGTTCCTCGCTGGTTTTGCGAGAGGCAAGCTGCTGGTGGTGCAGATAGATGAGGAGCTCTACAGCGTCGGGCTGGAAGCGTCGCTCGAGGCGCTGCACGCGCTCTGGCGGTGCAGCGAACATCGGCAGCAAACAGTGCCCTGAAAAAGGCTGAACGCCCGCTTCTATCAGGAAGCGAGCGTTCTACGATACCGGCGTCAGGCACGAACCAGAGAGCGAACCGTTAGATGGTGCGCGCATGGTCGCGGGCGATGCGCTGGATGTCGGTGCGAGTGATGCCGAGATCGCTCAGCTGACGGGTGTCGAGAGCGTTGAGCTCACGGACGGTCTGCTGGTAGGCGGCCCACTTTTTCAGCGTAGTGCGAATACCCATTTGAAGTCTCCTTTCGTTTACGCACCAACAGATAGTGCGGTTCGCCCGCGACGAGCAGATGGAGATCCATCAGAACCGTTATGCGTCCTGCGCATAGCATTAACTGCTCGCGTTCATTTGCGATTCAGACTGGTGGCAGGCCCCGGGCAAGAAAATGGCCGCCGGGCGCACGGCGGCCATTCTCGCATGGTTAGCGGCGTATGAAGGGCTAGCGGTCGAACAGTCCGCGGGTCATCTTCTGGAAGTCGGGCCCCGCAATCCCCAGAGCATCGCGGGTTGTGGGGACGTCCAGCTCCCGCAAGGTCTGCCTGATGTCGACCAGTCGCCGATGGCGCCAGACGGCACGAACAAACATGGCGTTCTCCTTTTGCGGATCACCACGAGCCAAGCATGAGCCGATTTGCGCGAAGGCGCATGTGGTGAGTTCTCAGTGCCGACATGCGCCCGGCGCATGGCAATTTCACGCGACTGTCACAGAATTCGCGCAAAAGCCCCGGCCGCCCCGCCGATGCCGCAGCTGCCTCGATGCGGGCCGGTTTCAGCCGATAGTGCGTTCGAGCAGCGACAGCCAGTTGCTGGTGCCCAGGCGTTCGAGCAGCGGGCGATCATAGCCGTGGCGTTCCAGCGCCTCGACCAGCACCGGCAGGTCGGCAGCCGACCCGATGGTCGACGGGATCATGGCGCCATCGAAATCCGAGCCGATCCCGACATGCGTGTCGCCGGCAACCTCGATCAAGTGGTCGAGGTGGCGGACCATCAGCTCGATCTCGGTATCGGGGTTCATCTGGCCGTCGGGACGGAGGAAGCCGGTGGCGAAATTCAGCCCGACCATGCCATTGCTGTCGCGGATGGCGCGCAACTGGTCGTCGGTGAGGTTGCGCGGCGTCGGGCAGAGGGCATGGGCGTTCGAGTGGGTCGCGACCAGAGGGGCGCTCGACAGCTCGGCTACATCCCAGAAGCCCCGTTCGTTGAGGTGCGACAGGTCGATCAGCACGCCCAGGCGATTGCAACTCGCCACCAGCCGTTTGCCGGCTTCGGTGAGGCCCGGGCCGATATCGGGCGAGCCGGGAAAGCGGAACGGCACGCCGTAGCCGAAGGTATTGTTGCGGCTCCATACCGGGCCCAGCGAGCGGAGGCCGGCGGCATAGAGCACTTCGAGGAAGTCGAGCTCGGGATCGATGCACTCGACGCCTTCGATATGGAGCACGGCCGCCATCGCTCCCCGCGCCATGGCACTGCGGATATCGGCCGCGCTGCGGCACACTGCAAAGCGGCCCTCGGAGGCCCGCTCGAGCTGGAACAGCAGTGAGATCATCCGCACCGCGCTGACCCGGGCCGCATCCATGGGCAGCGGCGGCGGCATCGGCACCTCGCCGCCGGCGGCACGCAGCGCGCCGAAATCGATCTTTTCCGGCGACGGGCAGAACACCGCGAACAGGCCGCCGGCCAGGTGGCCAGCCCGCGCCTTGGGCAGATCGATATGCCCCTCGTCACCACCGGCAAGAAACCCGGCGACCGGATCGGCAGCAGTGGAATTCAACAGACGCAGCAGCGCGTCGTTATGGCCGTCGAAGATGGGGAGGGGCGTGGTCAAGGTGATGGTCCGTGCGCGAGAGTCTAAGCGAGAGAAGAGCAGGGGACGAGGATCCTAACAAGAGCCCGCTACCTGTTCCGAGACCGTCGTCACTTCGCGAGACCGTTGGGGATCACCTCGGCCTTCATCCAGTGCGTTCCGTTCTGAATACTTGCCCATTCAGCCAGTCGCGTGACGGGTGGTATCTGCTATCGGGGGCTGCGGGCGTGCGAGCCGCCCCGGTGAATGGTGGTGTTCTCGCCGTCCATCTTCTCGGTGACCACCAGATCGCCGGCCATCAGCCCGTCGAGCCCAAGCATGACCTTGTCATCGCTGGTGGCGCCGGGCGAAGTCGGCAGGTGGCAGGTGCGTCCGTACTTCTTCATGATGCTGCCTACTGGAGTCTCATTGGAGCTGCGACGCCACCGGCCTCACTGGCGTTCGAAGTGGATTGGAAGAGGTCGGGGGCGATTGATGGAAGAACGTAACCGCTGGATCGAACTGATCAAAGGACTTCGCGAAAGGCACCTTTGCAGCCTTGATGAGGCGCACCGCCTGGCGTTGGCCGATCCTCATTGGCGGCGCTGGGTGGAGCGCCAAATCAACTCGGACCCACAATGCCGCAAGATGGCTCTCCGCCATATTCGGCATGATGGTCCTCGCGCGTTGCTCGAAGATCGCTCTGGCAGGTTGCTCGTCAGGTGGCCGGCGGCCGGCACGTCCGAATGAGTTGGCCGCACATTTTGTCTTACCTGCGTGTTGACAGTATTTCCTGCCCACGTTGATTGTGGGGGCGTCATCTTTTCGTTCCTCCTAGTACTTTGAGAGTTCACTATGTCCGGCATGCCCGTTGGTATCGACTTGGGGACGACATACTCACTTATCTCGGTGTTTGCCGAAGCAGGCACGTCCAAGCTGGTGCCGGGCGCTGACGGGACCTTTCTCACTCCTTCAGCGGTTGGACTTTCTGATACCGGCTCCCTGCTCGTTGGCGCAGCGGCCAAGGCCCGACAGCTTACCAATCCAGACAGGACACATGTCCTGTTCAAGCGGCACATGGGTACGGGAAAGGAGTTTCGGCTGGGCCGGAAGACGTACTCCGCCAGCGATCTGTCGGCGCTGGTGCTGCGCAAGCTCGCTGATGATTTCAGAGCTGCCTATCCCGACACGGCGATCGAGAGTCTCGTTGTTTCAGTTCCCGCGTACTTCTCCTCAGCGCAACGCGAGGCCACCATGCTCGCCGCGGAGCTTGCAGGCCTTCCGCGCCCCAGGCTGGTGAACGAACCCACCGCCGCAGCGCTGGCCTATGGCCTTCAGGATCGCGAGGGGGAGAGCACGTTCATCGTGCTCGACCTCGGCGGTGGCACGTTCGACGTCTCAATCATCGAAATGTTCGAAGGGGTGATGGAGGTCCGCGCGAGTTCAGGTGATGTCGTTCTTGGTGGTGAGGATTTCACTGACGTCATTGCGCGCGATATCTCGGAGAAGCTCTTGGTCGATCTGGATGGGGTCGGCGACGCCAAGCGGTCGATCATCGCGACCGCGGCCGAAGCGGTCAAGCGGAGGCTGTCCGAGGCTGCTACCGCCCAGGTGACGGTGCCGCTTGGTAAGGGCAAAGACTATTCGCTGACGCGCGAGGCATTCGAGGCCCTCAGTGCCAAACTCCTGATCGCTCTGCGTCGGCCGATCGACCGGTGTCTCTACGACGCGGGAGTATCGGTCGACAGGATTGATCGGGTCGTGCTGGTCGGTGGAGCGACCCGCATGCCAATGATCCGCTCGCTCGCTGCCCGGGCGCTGCGCCGCCTTCCGGAGGCGGGGCTTCACCCCGACCTCGTCGTGGCCATCGGAGCGTCAGTGCAGGCTGCGCTGGTTCAGCGAAATGCCGCACTGAGCGACCTGACGATGACCGATGTCGCGCCGTTCTCGCTCGGGATCAATTCGGTCGTTCACATGCCCTCCGGCACCATCCAGAACGGCTTTACCCCAATCATCGAACGCAGCACGATCCTGCCTGCGTCGCGCTCGCAAAGGTTCTCAACCATAGCGGACCAGCAGGCAGAGATCGAATTCGGGGTCTTCCAGGGGGAGTCGCCGATGGCGTTCGAGAATGCACGCATCGGAGAGGGAAAGGTACGGGTCCCGCGCGCGCCGGCGGGACAAGAGGGCATTGATGTCCGATTCTCTTACGATACCAGCGGTTTGCTTCATGTCGGCATCACTGTCGTCTCAACTGGGCAAAGGTCTGAGATTGTCATTGAAGGTGGCGCTCAGTCCCTCTCGCCGGAGGAGCGAAAGCGTCGCATCCGGGCACTTGAGGCGCTCATGGTCCATCCGCGCGATGAAAGCGTGAACGTGGCGACGCTTGAGAGGTTGAAGGGCTTGTACAGTATGCTGCTGGGACAGGAGCGCGAAAGCTCAGCGGAGCTGATCGCCCGCTTTGAGCAGGCGCTCGCCTCTCAGGATCCCCGCCGCATAGCGCAGGTACGCGACGAGGTGGAGCTAGCGGCATCACGGATGGAAGAGAACTATGTCCGCTAGCCCATTCCCTTGGAATGTTCTTGGGCTGACCAGGAATGCGACGGAGAAAGAGGTTCGCCGCGCATACGCGACCAAGCTGAAGCTCCTGGATACGGCAAAGGATCCTGAGCAGTTCCAGGAGCTGCGCGGCGCCTACGAGCTGGCGCTGATGCTGGCGCAGGTCGCCGAAGCGGGGAATGTCGAGGGGGCCGATGACAAGGGTATCGAGCAGGACGCCTCAGTAAGCTCGGACGACGGAATAGACGATTTCGTAGAACATCAATCGCGCCCGGCACTCGCCCCGCCCAAGCAAACCACTGTGCCGTTCGAGACGATGCACACGCTGGTCGCGGAGCGAAACTATTCCGTCGGCGAATGGCAACGGCTTCTCAACGACCCGCTGCTTGATGATCCCGGCGCAGGGGCGGCATTCGAGTCCGCTCTCGTCTCCGCCCTCAGCGAAAACGAACTGAAGGCTGAGTCCACGCTGTCGGCGGGTAAGGCGTGGCGAGACCTCATCGAGAGCCGGTACGCCTGGGTGGGAGATGGCATTCGCTACACGCGGAAGTTTCCATTTCACTCGGATCTACGTCAGGTCCTCGTGGAGTTGGGACGGTCGAGCAGGCCACTCCCATACTCTCCGGTACGCGAAACCAACCAGTTCGCGGGGCTCGGGAAAGTGGTTCTGGTCTTGCTCTTGCTCGGCGCGCTTATCCAACTCCTGAACAAGATGGCAACCTAACGACACGGCGGCTATTCCGCCGCCGTACGTTGCGGGCGGCGTTCCATGACTTCCTTGAGGAACCGGCCGGTATGCGAGCGCGGGTTGGCCGCGATGGCCTCCGGGGTGCCGATGCCGACCACTTCGCCGCCGCCGTCGCCACCCTCGGGGCCCATGTCGATGACCCAGTCGGCGGTCTTGATGACTTCGAGGTTGTGTTCGATCACCACCACGGTGTTGCCGGTGTCGACCAGCTCGTGCAGCACTTCGAGGAGCTTGGCGATGTCGTGGAAATGCAGGCCCGTTGTCGGCTCGTCGAGCATGTAGAGCGTCCGGCCGGTGGCGCGGCGGCTGAGTTCCTTCGAAAGCTTGACGCGCTGCGCTTCGCCGCCCGACAGCGTCGTCGCCGGCTGGCCGACCTTGACGTAGCCGAGCCCGACCCGCTGCAGGGTCAGGAACTTCTCGCGGATCGACGGCACCGCGGCGAAGAACTCCACGGCCTCATCGATGGTCATGTCGAGCACGTCGGCGATCGACTTGCCCTTGAACTGCACTTCCAGCGTTTCGCGGTTATAGCGATGGCCCTTGCACACCTCGCAGGTGACATAGACGTCGGGCAGGAAGTGCATCTCGATCTTGATGACGCCGTCGCCTTCGCACTTCTCGCAGCGGCCGCCCTTGACGTTGAACGAGAAGCGCCCCGGGCCGTAGCCGCGCGCCTTGGCTTCCGGCAGGCCGGCGAACCACTCGCGCATCGGGCCGAAGGCGCCGGTATACGTCGCCGGATTCGAGCGCGGGGTGCGGCCGATCGGCGACTGGTCGATGTCGATGACCTTGTCGAGGTGCTCTAGGCCGGTGAGGTGGTTGTGCGGCGCCGGATTGACGCGCGCCCCGTTCAGCCGGCGGGCGATCGCCTGGTACATGGTGTCGATCATCAGCGTCGACTTGCCGCCGCCGGAGACGCCGGTGATGGCGACGAAATTGCCGAGCGGCACATCGACCGAGACGTTCTTGAGGTTATTGCCGGTCGCCCCGTCGATATGGAGCTTCTTGGTCTTGGATTGTTTGCGTCGCTCCACCGGCATCGGGATGCTGAGCGCGCCCGACAGGTACTGCCCGGTGATGCTCTTGGGGTTGCGGATGATGTCCTGCGGCGTGCCTTCGGCGACGATATGGCCGCCATTGACGCCGGCGCCGGGGCCGATATCGACCACGTAGTCGGCAAGCAGGATCGCGTCTTCGTCGTGCTCGACCACGATTACGGTGTTGCCGATGTCGCGCAGCCGCTGCAGCGTTTCCAAGAGGCGCGCATTGTCACGCTGGTGCAGCCCGATCGAGGGCTCGTCGAGCACATAGAGCACGCCGGTGAGACCGGAGCCGATCTGGCTGGCGAGCCGGATGCGCTGGCTCTCGCCGCCCGACAGCGAACCGGAATTGCGGGCCAGGGTCAGGTAGTCGAGGCCGACATCGTTGAGGAAGCCGAGGCGCTCGCGGATCTCCTTGAAGATGCGTTCGCCGATCTGGTTCTGCTGCTCGGTGAGCTTCTGGGGCAGGGTGGTGAACCACTCGGCCGCAGCCTTGATCGACTTCTCGCTGACCTGCGCGATGTGGAGGCCGTCGATCTTCACCGCCAGGGCTTCCGGCTTCAGCCGATAGCCGCTGCAGGCGACGCACGGCGCCTGCGACATATACTTCTCGATCTCCTCGCGCATGCCGGCGCTTTCGGTCTCCTTGTAGCGCCGCTCGAGGTTACCGATCACGCCCTCGAAGGGCTTGGTCGACTTGTAGGTGCGAAGCCCGTCGTCATAGACGAAATTGATCGCGGTGTTGCCGGTGCCGAACAGCACGGCGTGCTGCACCTCGAAGGGCAGCTCCTCCCAGGCGGTGCCGGTCGAGGCGCCAAAGTGCTTCACCACCGCCTGCAGCGTCTGCAGGTAATAGGGGGCGCTGGTCTTGGACCATGGCAGGATAGCCCCGTCACGCAGCGAAAGGCTGACATCGGGGACGATGAGGTTCGGGTCGATCTTCTGCTCGGTGCCCAGGCCATCGCAGACCGGGCAGGCGCCGAACGGGTTGTTGAACGAAAACAGCCGCGGCTCGATCTCCGGGATGGTGAAGCCGGAGATCGGGTCGGCGAACTTTTCCGAAAAGATCAACCGCTTCGGCGCACCGTTCTCGTCGAGCTCGTCCGCGAATTCGGCGAAGGCGATGCCGTCGGCGAGTTTCAACGCCGTCTCGAAGCTCTCGGCCAGGCGCCCGGCGATGTCGGGGCCGACCACCACCCGGTCGACCACCACTTCGATATCGTGCTTGATCTTCTTGTCGAGGTTGGGCGCGTCCTCGATGTCGTGGAACTCGCCGTCGATCTTGACGCGCTGAAACCCCTTGCGCATCAGGTCGTTGAGCTCGCGCTTATACTCGCCCTTGCGGCCGCGGGCGATCGGCGCCAGCAAGTAGAGCCGGGTTTCCGGCGGCTGCGCCATGACGATGTCGACCATCTGGCTGACCGTCTGGCTCTGGATCGGCAGGCCGGTAACCGGCGAATAGGGAATCCCGACGCGCGCGAACAGCAGGCGCAGGTAGTCGTAGATCTCGGTGACCGTGCCGACGGTCGAACGCGGGTTGCGCGAGGTGGTCTTCTGTTCGATCGAGATGGCGGGCGAGAGGCCGTCGATCTGCTCGACATCGGGCTTCTGCATCATCTCGAGGAACTGGCGCGCATAGGCGCTCAGCGACTCCACATAGCGACGCTGGCCCTCGGCATAGATGGTGTCGAAGGCGAGCGACGACTTGCCCGAGCCCGATAGCCCCGTCATCACGATGAGGCTGTCGCGCGGCAACCTCAGGTCGATGTTCTTGAGGTTGTGTTCCTTGGCGCCCCTGATGACGAGATCGCGGTTCGGATTAGGTCTGTCGGCCATCAAAGACTTCCACTTGACGAGGGGCGAGCGACCATAGAGCCGCTTTGTGCCAAATCGTGTCAGGGTTTCAAAAAAGAGGGGTCCGACCGCTCACTTGGGGATTGGGAGCCGGACTTGCAATCTAACCACGCCCGGTCGCTCCCTGTCACCACTGCTGCGGTCCGTACCCGATCAACTGATCGAGAACATAAGCGGAACGGATTGGATTCGAGTCAAGGGGGTGAACTGCGCGGCCGCCGCGGGGAGCGGCCGGCGTCTGTGCGGATACAGTCGATTTTTCCAGAACGACCACCCCAAGGTGCTTGTTTCGACAGACGTCATAGTAAAACGTGAGCTCGTGGTGGGGGTTGATCAATTGAAGCATTCGAATGCGCGGCGACGGCTGCTGGCTGCCCTGGCGGCAATGGGCGTGGGTACGGTGACCGGCGTGCGCGCCCAGGAGGGGGCGACCGGTGGCGTCGAGGCGACGGCGCCGTGCGTCGAGGTGTCCTATCTCGGCAACCTGCAGAACGGGCTGTCGAACTATGCGGCGCGGGCCGACAGCGCCGACTTCGCGTTTCTCGCGCCGATGACGGCGCTGGGCGACGGCATGACCTTGTTCTCCGAAGGTCTCGGCGGTGCCGCCAGGCAGAGCTACGGCACCTTCAAAGGCCGGGCGTCGCGCCGCGAAGGCGGTGGGCTGAAGGTGGAAACCCTAGAGATCCAGGCGCCGTTCACGGCTTATGAACAGGACGGGCAGTTCTACAATATCGTCGGGATGGCGCATGAGCAGAACGCTCCGGTCGGCTACGTGCTGATGTCCGGGGCGACGAGCATCGGAGAGATCGTGTTCGAGAAGGGCGTGTTTGACCCCAACTCTGCGATCGTCGGGCTGGATACGCCGACGGCGGCGCTGGTGTCCGAAGCGATGCTCGACGGGCCGGACTTCAAGGTGGCTCTGGCGGTGGGCGGCCAGTTCTACAGCGAGATCGCCCCCACGCCAGGCAGCTTCCGCAAGTTTTTCGACGATGTCCTGCTGCCGGCAATGGACACCGCCCGACGTCGGGACGCCGAAACGCCATGCGTCGCAGATGCCGGTCAGTACGACGACCTCAACTGCTTCCTCACCAGCGCCTGCTGCGCGGTGATCGGGCTGCGAGACAACTGCTGGGAGTTGGAAACCTTGCGCCGGTTCCGCGACGGCTGGCTCAGCCGGTCGGCGGAGGGCAGGGGGGATATCGCCAGATACTATCGCGAGGCGCCGGCCGTGGCCCGCCGTCTGGCCGGCTCGGAGGGCGGCCGCCGTGAACTGCTTGCTCTCTACTGGCGTTACATCGTGCCGTCGGCAGTGCTGACGCGGATCGGCGCGAACCGTGCGGCGCACCTGCTGTACCGGCGGATGATGCTGAACCTTCTGGGGCCGGTTCAGGCCTGATGAGGCACACGAGGGCGCTTGACATTGCGACGCCGAAGTAGAACATAAACGGAACAGACGAAACTGTGGGCGAGCCGCGATTGGCGCGCGCTTCGGCCCGGCGATAGCGGTAGGATACGCGCCGGAGTTTCTCCCGGGCGCGTATCCGGGAAAGTTGGAAAGGAAAGTGCCATGGCTGGCAGCGTGAACAAGGTCATCCTGGTGGGCAATCTCGGCAACGACCCCGAGGTGCGGAACCTGCCGTCGGGCGGCAAGGTGGTGAACCTGAGCGTCGCGACCTCGGATCAGTGGCGCGACAAGAATACCGGCGAGCGCAAGGAGCGCACCGAGTGGCACCGCGTGGTGATCTTCTCGGAAGGTCTCGTGCGCGTCGCCGAGCAGTATCTGCGCAAGGGCGCCAAGGTCTATATCGAGGGCTCGCTGCAGACCCGCAAATGGCAGGATCAGTCCGGCCAGGACAAGTATTCGACCGAGATCGTGCTGCAGGGCTTCAACTCGACGCTGACCATGCTCGATGGCCGCGGCGACGGTGAAGGCGCTTCGGGTGGTGGTGGTTTCTCGAGCCCGCGCGAATCCAGCGGTGGCGGCTTTGGTGGCCCGCCGGCCCGGCAGGAGCGTCGCCCGAGCTCGGCGCCGGCGTTCGAGTCCGGCTCGATGGATGACGACATCCCGTTCTGACGGCAAGCCGCCGCAGCGTACGCGCTTCAAACGGGTCGCCCAGGCGGCCCGTTTTCATTTCGGGGCGGCGCGCCACAACAGCACTGAGCGGGTCGGGAGCCTGAGCCTCGCGATCACTCCGGGCGGATGCGGCCCCAGGTCACCAGAGTCCTGACCGTATAGGCCAGTTGGCCGTCGACCGCATGGGGCGCCAGCAGCGCGGCGAGTTCGGCGTCGAACGCTGCGGTCCGGCTGCCCAGTTTCGAGTAGGCCCAGGTGTCGCGCGAGTGCTGGCACTTGATGAAGTCATCGATGCTCTGGCTGAACGGCGCGGCGAAGAACTCACGACCGGCCACATCGACGTGGCCGCCAAAGTTGCCCGCGATGGCATCCGGCCATCGGGGTTCGAACGGGCGGCCGGTGACCTCCATCACCCATTTGGCGAGGAAACTTTTCCACTCGCTATCCCAGGGCGGCTCGAAAGCGTCGTCGCCGGAGACCGCTGCAAAGATATGGCCTGGCGCGGCGTGGGCCCGCAGCCGTGGAAACAGCCGATCGAGCTGCATCCAGTGGATGCTGGCGGCAGCCACCGTCAGGTCGAAGCTCCAGCCGTCCATTGGCGCATCTTCGGCGAACCCGTTTATCCAGTGGAGGTTCGGGGCTCGCCCGTCGGGGAGCGTCTGTCCCAGCGCGATCATGTTCTGCGACGGATCGACCGCGACGACGCTGGCGAAGGATCGTGTCAGCGGCCGGGACACCTTGCCCGGCCCGCATCCGATATCCAGCACCGCATCACGGCGGGGCGCCAGCGCGGCAAGGTGAGCGAAGACCGCCTCAGGGTAGGGCGGACGAAAGGGGTAGAGTTCGACGACCTCGCCGAGTTCGAACGACGCTCCGGGACGGTTCTGCATCTGGTTGACCTCGCACCTCGCGGCTCATGTCTGTCGCCCACCGCCGGTTGGCAAGGGTCAAAGCGACAGCGAGGCGGCGAGACGCATCAGTTCGGCCTGCCGGTGCGTGCTGGTTTTGGCGAACAGGCGGAGCAGATGGGTACGCGTCGTGCCGAGCCCGACGCCCAGTTGCCGCGCCGCTTCGGCGGGGGTAGCGCCGGTGGCGATGGCGGCAAGGACGCGGGTTTCGGCGGGCGTGAGGCCGTAGAGCGCGGCGAGGGCATCACCCGCCGACAATTGCCGCGCCGGCCCGACCGCGACGAACACCGCGGCCGCGGCACGGGGCGCGAGGCTGGCGCGAAACGGCGAGTAGCGCAGCGGCAGAACGTGCAATACCGCCGGGCCGGCGCGGCGCTGCAGGGCGATGCCGCCCGGGTTGCCGAGCCCGCTTTCCTGTCGCCCGGCATGGGGCAGCAGCGCCTCGAGTGCCTGCGACTGTGACGGTGTCGGCAGCACCAGCCGTCCGCGGACCTCGCGCAGCCCGTCATCCTCGCTGAGCAGATCGTGCCCACTGCGGTTGGCATGCACGATCTCCAGCGCCTCGTCGACCAGCAGGATCGGCGTCGGCGCGGCATCGAGCGTCGCCGCGAACGTCGCTGTCGTCACCGCGCTGATGTCGAGCATCCGGCTGATCGCCGCGGCGCGGCGGATATGCGGCGCCAGCAGCCGCACCAGGTCGATCTCCGCGCCGCCTATCGGGCCATCGGAGACATGCCGGGCGAAGCCGACCGAGCAGTAGTTGTCGCGCTCGCGGGTAATGGCGACCGCCATCAGGTCGCTGATGCCCTGCGGCGCGATCCACTCGTGGAAGTAGGAGCTGTCGGGCCACTCGATGGCCGAACGCACGCGGGACAGCACCTGGGGTTCGCCGATCTCGAACGCCCCGATGGCCGCCGGGCCGCCCCATTGTTCGATGATGGCCGGCCCGAACTCGGAGAGCCGTGCCGCGTAATCGGGGGCAATGCCGCTGGTCACATTCAGCAGCGGCCTGCCGGAGGCGGCCGTCCAGATGGTGAACATGGCGTTGCTGAAGCGGAGCGCGCCGCGCAGCTCGGCGAGCGTATCCTCCCAGCGCAACGGGTCGAGCGCACAGTCGTAGACCATGCCCACCAGCCGCGACAGCGCTGTGGCATCAATGCTCGTGCCTGCCAGAACCATCTGTTCCTTCCGCGCCCCCCGCGGAAAACCGGCGCAGCCTCCACCATTTGGTAGACGACCGCAATTCACGAAGCGTGTTCCCTCGCGTGGATTTTTCCGGCCGTCCGAGGAGACCACCGATGCGCCACCTGTTCGCCTTCGCCTGCCTGCTATTCGCTCTCATCGGCACGGCGCATGCCGACGAGAAGGCTTTCCAGAATCCGCTGAACGGCAAGAACCGGCTCGACTACTGCTATAGCTGGCAGACCGGCTGCGGGCATGAAGCAGCCGACGCGTTCTGCGCCGGCAAGGGCTTCCAGAATGCCACCAGCTTTCAGATCGCCAAGGGCGCCGGGCTGCTTACGCCGACACGCACCCTTGGCGATGGTTCGGTGTGCGACGGTCCGACCTGCGACAGCTTCGGCACCATCACCTGCTACAAGCCCGGCGCCGGCGATGTCTATATCGAGCCCAAGGTGAAGGGCGTGCGGGTGGATTGGTGTTTTGCCTGGCAGAAGGGCTGCGGGCAGAAGGCGGCCGATGCGTTCTGCCAATCGAAGGGTTACGCCGCGGCCGCGAAATTCTCCAAGGCCAAGAGTTCGGCCCGACCCGCGTGCTCAGCACCGGCCAGCTCTGCGACGACACCAATTGCGATGGTTTCGCTTCGCTGCAGTGCACCAAATAGCGTCCGCCATCCAGATCCGGCTTCGACGCTCAGCCGACCAGTCGTGGCGATCGGATGTTGACCGGCGCCACGACGCTCTGGTTCCGCCCCTGACCCTTTGCATCGTAGAGCGCCAGGTCGGCGGTGCTGATCAGCCATGAACCGTCATGCACGGCATCCTCGTCGCGCGGATCGATGGCGGCGACGCCGATGCTGATCGTCGTTACCCGCCAGGGCAGGTTGCGAGCGTGCGGGATGGCCAGCGCCTGGACCTGTCGACACAGCTCGGTGGCGATGCCGCGGGCTGCCTCGACATCGGTATCGGGCAACAGCAGCGCCATCTCCTCTCCACCGTAGCGGGCGGCGAGGTCGGTGGGCCGGCGGGCGCTCATCGCCACGACCGAGGCGATCGACTTGAGACAGGTGTCGCCGGCCAGGTGGCCGTGATCGTCGTTGAAGCGCTTGAAGCGATCGGCATCGATCATCAGCAACGACAGCGGACTGGAGAGGCGGCGGGCCCGCGCCACCTCGCGGGTAAGCGCGGCGTCGAAGGCCCGGCGGTTGGCGATGCCGGTCAGGCCGTCGCGCATCGCGAGGCTTTCGAGCTTCAGCTCCAGGCGCTTGCGCTCACTGATGTCTCGCGTCACCCCGACCACCGACAGTCGCTCGGATTGCTCGGCTGCGATCCGCAGCGAGGTTTCGAGCCAGATTTCGTGCCCGTCCTTGTGCTGGACGCGGAACGACACCGTCTCCTGTTCGGAACGGCCGTCGCGCAGCCGCGCGGCTGCCGCTTCCACGGCGGGCCGATCGAGCGGGTTCACCACCTCGAAGGCGTTCTTGCCCAGCATGTCCTCGGGCCGGTGGCCGGTCAGGCGTTCGAGGGCAGGGGAGATATAGGTGCGCGTGCCGTCGCTCTCGAAGCGTTCCACCAGGTCGCTGGCGCTTTCGGCGAGCAGCCGGAACTCGGCCTCCTTCTGCTGGAGGACGCCTTCGCTGCGCTGCCGGCGTCGAATCTGTTCGACCAGCCGCAGCCCGAGCAAACCGGCTGCGAGCGTCAGACCCAGGGTGATGGCGCCGCGCTGCACGGCGCCACGTCCCCAACTGGCGAGCACCTGGTCATGCGAGACCGCCACCACCGAGACCACCGGATAGCGCGTGCCGCGGTCGAAGCCGCTGATGCGCCGATGACCGTCTATCGCTGAATCGTAGTGGTAGGCGCCCGAGGGATCGGCGACGGCGTCGGCGTCGAACAGTTCGCCTTCGCCGAGATCTTCGTCGAGCAGATCGGGGTGATAGGGCTTGCGGCTGAGCAACAGGCCGGTGCTGTCGTAGAGGCTGATCGTGCCGAGCGTCCCGACATCGATGCCGTCGTAGACATCGGCGAAGTAGCGGGCATCGATCGCTGCCACCACCACGCCGCCGAAGCTGCCATCCGGCTTGTCGAAGCGGCGGCTCACCGTGGTGATCATGGCGTCGTTCTCGGCGCCGCGGACTGGCGCGCCGAAGGAAAGCGCGTCGCTGCTGGAATTCATGTGGGCACGGAAATAGCCATAGGTACTCTGGTTGTCGCCCGGCGGCATGTTCGCCGCCGTGGTCACCATCCAGTTGCCGTCGGCACCGTAGACGTAGATGCCGCGCAGCCGTTGGGCACTGTCCATGGTGCGCAGCATGAACGCTTCGGTGCGTCTCAGCGCGTCGGGATCGAGCCCGGCGGTTTCGAGCTGGAAACTTACCAGCGACACTGCCTGGTCGGCGATCTCGTAGGTATCCTCGGCGTGCTGGCGCATCGAGCGGGCGAGATTCTGGGTGTCGAGCTCGGCCTTGCCCACGGCGGCATCGTAGGCCACCCACTCGCGCCAGCCTTCCAGCACGACGATCGCCGCACAGATCGCAGCGACGAACAGCGCCGCGCGCCTGGTCAACGATTTCGGGGCCGTTCGGGCCATGAGGCGAGGTTTCAGCTACACAATCTGGTGCAGTCTGTGTGCCATGATCTCGTTAACATCGCTAGAAGCCGGTCCTTAGCATCGTCCCTCATGCGTTCACCAAAAACGACAACGGACGGCCAATGGCCGCCCGTGCAAACGCGTATCGAAACGGTGGCGCGAACGCCTATTTGGTGAACGGCACGGAGGCCTTGAGCATCTCGCCGGTGGCGTTGAAGATCACCTGGAAATCGACGCCGATCGCCTGGCCCTTGCCCTTGAGCACGATCGCAGCGGTGACGGTCAGGTCGTTGCCTTCCTCGTCCTTGTTCCGCTCCTTGAGGTTGAACACGATGTTGTCGCCCGATTTCTTGCCGACCGCGAGGCCGGAGAAGGTGACGTTCGAAGTCATGGCGGCTTCGTAGCGGCGGGCCGCGTCGTTATAGGCCAGCGTGCCGTTGACGGCGAGGCTGGTGCCCGCGAGGGTGCAGCGGCCCGAATAGTTGACCTTGTCGGAGTTGCCTTCGCTGAGCGACAGGCGGCAGACCACGGACTCGCTGTCGGCCCCGACCAGTGTGCCGCGGCCCTTCCAGCTGCCGAGATAGGATTTCAGCAGCGCCACGTCCGCCGGTGCGGCCATTGCGGGGGCAACGGCCATCGGGGTTGCGGCAAGCAGACCGGCGAGCGCGAGTATTCGCGGCAGGGGTCCGAAGAGCTTCATTTCTTAACGCCTCCAAGCGGATGAAAGAATCGCCCCCCGGCGACCAGCAGTGCAGGCAGGATGAACACATCCCCGATGACTGCAAAGCCGAGAGTTATCACAAACAGCGTCCCGAACAATGCGACCTGCGGCAGTTCGGAGAACATGACGATTGCCGTACCAGAGCACAGGATCAGTGTCGCGGCGATGATCGCGCCGCCGATACGCTCCATGGTGTGATGGATCGCATCCATGTGCGAGCGGCCCTCTTCTCGTCGCGCGTGCAGGTAGTGCGACAGGAAGTGCGTGGTGTCGTCGACCGCGATACCGAAGGCGATGGTCAGCGACAGCACGGTGGTCAGCTGCAGCCCGGCACCCGACCACCAGAGATAGGCCTCGGTGCCCAGGATCGGGAACAGGTTGGGAATCGCCGTCGCCACCGCCACGCGGAGCGAACGGAAGGCCCAGCCGATGAGGAACAGGTTGACGATCACTGAGATGGTGAGGTCGAGCTGCAGGCCGCGCACGATGTTGTCGGTGGCATAGGTGGTCATCACCCGGAAGCCACCGACCTCGGCGCCCTCGATGCCCGCCGCCTTGACGTCGGCCTGGATGCCCTCCTTGAGCTTCACCAGCTCTTCGGAATCGATGATCGTCGGCATGAAACCGGTGATCAGCGCATGCATGCCGTCATCGGAGACGAAGCGGCGCTTCAGGTCGCCCACGGCGTTGAAGATCTGCTCGCGGGTGAAGCCGGAGTCGGCGTAGTGGGTGAAGGCGGCGGCCGAGATGACCTTGTTGGCGCCGAGGTGCTTTTCGACGATGTCGTGCACCAGCTTGATGGTCTTGTAGTCCTCGTCGCCGACGTCGGACACGCCTTCCTTGAGCGGAATGCTGACATAGAGCGGCGCCACGCCGCCGACGCCCTGGTCGATCTGCTCGGCCGCGGTCAGCGCTGTCGAGCCCTTGGCCATGAAGTCTTCGAACGAGAAATGCGGCTGGATCAGGAAGTAGGGGATCAGCAGCAGGCCGGTGCCGACAATGGCGAGGGCCGCGATCGGCCGACCGAACTTGCGGGCCATGAACCAGGCCAGCGGGATCGGGGCGGTGATGGCGAAGCTCGGCTTGGGCGCCTTGAAGCCCAGCCGCACCGCCAGCTTCAGCACCAACGGCAGGAACGTCATCAGGCAGATGAAGTTGGTCAGCGACGCCAGCACGCCGGCCTGGGAGAATTCCTGGATGCCCTGGCCCGCGGTCAGCGACAGCGAAGCGAACGAGACCAGCGTGGTCAGCATGGTCAGCGCGCTGGCCGGGCCCACCACGCGCACCGTCTCGTCGACGGCTTTGTAGGGGTCCATGCCTTCTCGCCAGTAGGCGAGCCAGTTGAAGATGAAGAATAAGCTCTCGGCGAACGCGATCACCAGGACGATCGTCGTCACTATGATGGTGAGGAAGGAGAACGAGCCGAACAGGAAGACGATCAGGCCCATCACCCACAGGATGGCGATGAACGGCGTCGCGGCGACGAGCACGGCGCCCCAGAAGGAGCGCAGCGACAGCAGCGCGATCAGCGAGCCGAGCGCGAAGCCATAGATGGTGAACTTGATCTGGTCGCCGACTGCGGCGCTCAGCATCTCGGAGGTCCAGATCGGGGGGCCGGTCAGTTCGACCTGCACATCCGTGCCCTCGTAGTCCTTCACCACATCGCGCAGCGACGCGATCATCTGTTTGGTGCCGCCCCCCTTGGTCATCTCGGGGTCGGGGAACACGATGATCACCACCCCGGACAGGTCCGGGTTGATGAGGTTCCGCATCATCGGGTCGTTCTGGTAGAGTTCGGTGAGTGCGGTCTTGACCTCTTCAGGGCTGCCGAGCCCCTCGGGCACCGCCGGCAGCGTCGTACCGTCCGGACCCGGCTTGCGCAGGGTGAACGCCGACATCGTGCCGGTGACATATTCACTGTTCGACAGGTCCAGCGCCATGGCGCGGATCGTCTCGATGGTGGCCGGGTTGGTCAGGTCAGGCGAATTGACCAACAGGTAGATGTCGTTCTCGAACGTGCCGAACGTGTTCGCCAGGTGCTCGTAGTTGTCGTATTCCTCGCCCGAGTGCGCAAACACCCGCAGCATATCGCCGTCGACACTGGCGCGCGGGACCTGGGTCGCGCAGAACACCGTCATCAACAGAACAAAGACGGCTATGACACGCGGCTGCTTGAGCGTGAGGTGCCCGAGCACCTCCAGGCCGAAGCCGATGGAACGATCATGCCCGAAGGCCCAGTTCCAGAGCCGGCCCAGCAGAGTATTCTTCGACAATAGATTCGTCCTCTAGACGGTAGCGCCCCGCGTCAGGCGCGGATTACTACGGATTCACGCGCCATGCGTCCAGCCGTTTGAGCAAGCGGCCCCGGCTTGATTGCGGCGCAAAGCGGCGATTCCGGCCCAAAGTTGCCGCAAACCCACGGCATTGTGTAGTTGCGCGAAGCGTGGCTCCCTTGCCAATACCGTGGACATCTTGTCGGCCATCGAGCGCCGATTGGTCTTCGGAACGGGAATCGCCTAAAGCTTCCGCCAGGTTTCATAGTTCGAAAACGGCCCCGTGGCAGACAAGACCGACGACCAGAACGGCGTACCGCCGCCGCCCTCCGACATCGCCCCCATTTCGATCAGCGACGAGATGCGCAAGTCCTATCTCGATTACGCCATGAGCGTGATCGTGAGCCGGGCTCTGCCGGACGTCCGCGACGGCTTGAAGCCGGTGCATCGGCGCATCCTGCATTCGATGAACGAGCAGGGTTACGCGTGGAACCGGCCCTACCGCAAATCGGCCCGTGTGGTCGGCGACGTGATCGGTAAGTACCACCCGCACTCCAACGACGCGGTGTACTTCTCCCTCGTTCGCATGGCGCAGGAATTCTCCCTGCGTGTCACGCTGATCGATGGTCAGGGCAATTTCGGTTCGGTGGACGGCGATATGCCGGCCGCCATGCGCTACACCGAAGTGCGCATGGAGAAGGTGACCGAGAGCCTGCTCGAGGACATCGACAAGGACACCGTCGACTTCAAGGACAACTACGACGCCTCCGAGCGCGAGCCCACCGTCCTGCCGGCGCGGTTCCCCAATCTGCTGGTCAATGGCGGCAGCGGTATTGCCGTCGGCATGGCGACCAATATCCCCACCCACAACCTGGGTGAGGTGATCGACGCCGTCCTGATGCTGATGGACAATCCGGGCGCCATCACCGAGGACCTGATGACCGTGCTGCCGGGGCCGGATTTCCCGACCGGCGCCATCATCCTTGGCCGCTCCGGCATCCGCCAGGCCTACGAGACCGGCCGCGGCGCCATCCTCATTCGTGGCAAGGCCCATATCGAGGAGATGCGCAAGGAGCGCGAGGCGATCATCATCACCGAGATCCCGTATCAGGTGAACAAGGCGACGATGATCGAGAAGATGGCCGAACTGGTGCGCGACAAGCGCATCGAGGGCATCTCCGACATCCGCGACGAATCCGACCGCAACGGCATGCGTGTCGTCATCGAGCTGAAGCGCGATGCGGTGCCCGATGTGGTGCTGAACCAGCTCTACCGCTTCACCCCGCTGCAAGGCTCGTTCGGCTGCAACTTCGTGGCGCTGAACGGCGGCAAGCCGGAGCTGATGAGCCTCAAGCAGATGCTGGCGGCGTTCATCGAGTTCCGCGAAGTCGTGGTGACGCGACGGACCCGGTTCCTGCTCAACAAGGCGCGCGACCGCGCCCACATCCTCGTCGGCCTCGCCGTCGCGGTGGCCAATATCGACGACGTGATCGCGCTGATCCGCACTTCGCCCGATGCCGGCGCCGCCCGCGAGCGGCTGATGGCGCGCGACTGGCCGGCGCGTGACGTGGCGCCGCTGATCGCGCTGATCGACGATCCGCGCCACAAGATCAACGACGACGGCACCTTCAAGCTTTCGGACGAGCAGGCCCGCGCCATTCTCGCCCTGACCCTCAGCCGCCTCACCGCGCTTGGCCGCGACGAAATCGGCGAGGAACTCAACGGGCACGGCAAGGATATCTCGGAGTATCTGAGCATCCTGCGCTCGCGTGACCGGGTCATGGAGATCGTCCGCACCGAGCTGACCGAGATCAAGGACCAGTTCAACACGCCGCGCATCACCGTCATCGACGACGCCGCCGGCGATTTCGAGGACGAGGACCTGATCGCCCGCGAGGACATGGTCGTCACCGTGACCCATGGTGGCTATATCAAGCGCGTGCCGCTGACCTCCTATCGGGCGCAGCGCCGCGGCGGCAAGGGCCGTTCCGGCATGGCGACGCGCGACGAGGATTTCGTCAGCCGTCTGTTCATCGCCAATACCCACACACCGGTCCTGTTCTTCTCGTCGGCCGGCCAGGTCTACAAGATGAAGGTGTGGCGCCTGCCGATCGGCGAGCCGCAGGCTCGCGGCAAGGCGCTGATCAACATGCTGCCGCTCGACCCGGGCGAGCGCATCACCTCGATCATGCCGTTGCCCGAGGACGAGGGCAGTTGGCAGCAGCTCGACGTGATGTTCTCGACGATCCGCGGCACGGTTCGTCGCAATTCGCTGGCCGATTTCGTCGAGATCAACAAGAACGGCAAGATCGCCATGAAGCTCGATGAGGGGGACGGCATCGTCGACGTCGCCACCTGCACGGCCAATGACGACGTGCTGCTGACCACGGCGCTGGGCCAGGCGATCCGCTTCCAGGTCGACGAGGTCCGGGTGTTCAAGGGCCGCGACTCCACCGGCGTGCGCGGCATCAGCCTCGCCGATGGCGATCGCATCATCTCGATGGCGATCGTCCATCACTTCGATGCTGAGTCCTCGGAGCGCTCTGCGTACCTGAAGATGAGCCGTGCCGTGCGCGGCGAAGGCGAAGCCGAAGAGGTGTCGGATGACGCCGAGGATGCGGTTCCGGCGGGCGAGCTCAGCCAGGAGCGCTATGCTGCAATGTCGGCTGCCGAGCAGTTCATCCTGACCATCTCGGAAAACGGCTACGGCAAACGCACCTCGAGCCATGAGTACCGGATCACCGGCCGCGGCGGCAAAGGCATCGTCGCCATGGCGGTGAACAAGCGCAACGGCCCGCTGATCGGCTCCTTCCCGGTGGAGGACGGTGACCAGATCATGCTGGTGACCAATGGCGGTCAGGTGATCCGCGTGCCGGTCGATGCCGGTCCGGACAACCGCATCCGCATCGTCGGCCGCTCCTCGCAGGGCGTGACGGTCTTCAACACCGCCGATGGCGAGAAGGTCGTGTCGGTCGAGCGGATCAGCGAGCCGGAAGGCGAAGACGCCGAGCCCGAGGCCGATGAGCCGGGTGATGGCAGCGCCGACTGACGGCGACATGGTTTCGATCAGGCAGCGGGCGGCAATTGCCGCCCGTTTGCGTTCGACCATCGAGCAGAGCTTTGCCCACTGGGAAGCGGTGCCCGAACTCGATTTCGACGCCGCGTTCGAGCGCTATCTGGACGAAGCGCTGGCGGCCCCGACCCGGCTGGCCTTCGTTCTCGCCGGCCAGCGGCTCATGGCGCAGTTGCGCAATGGGCACTCGGGATTTCACGACGATTGGGTGATGCAGCGGCACGGCCGATCATTCGGGTTGATGCTCAGACCGCTCGCCGGACGCTGGACGGTGACCATCAGTCGCCATGCCGAGCTGCCGGTGGGGACTGTCGTGGAGCGCATCGACGACATGCCGATGGCCGAGCTGTTCGCGCGCTGTCGCCCATTCCTCGCCGCGTCGAGCGATCGCGCCGCCGCCGACATCCTCTTCTATCGCCGCCATTTGCTGCCCGATGCGCTGACGCTGGGGCTCGAAGGCGGCGGGACGTTCGCGCTCGCCAAGGCCGATTGGCCGGCGCTCGAAACGCCGCTGCCGTCGCTAGAGCATCGGGGCGGGGTCGCGGTGCTGCCGATCCGCAGCTTCGACGATCCGCGTTTCGAGGCGGCCGCCGTCGCTGCGGTGCGGACGCTGGACGGCGAGGCTCCACTGATCATCGACCTGCGCGGCAATGGCGGCGGCAACACACCGCTCGGCCTGCTCGCGGCGCTGATGGACCGGCCCTATCGGCGCTGGCGGTCCACCGTGCTGGGCAGCACGACGCTGCGGCGAGCCTATGGGGAGCGGCCGGAGGTCGTGGCCTACGAGGCTCCGCGGCATGAACCGCTGCCCGGGGCGCATCGCGGGCCGCTGGTCCTCCTGGTCGATGGCACGGTCGGCTCGGCGGCGGAGGATTTTGCCATGCCGTTCAAGGATAATGGGCGCGCCGTGCTGGTTGGCGAGACGACCGCGGGGAGCAGCGGGCAACCGCACTACGTCGATCTCGATGGGGGCTATCGCGCCTGGGTCGGTGCGAAGCGCGAGGCATTCCCGGATGGCGCAACCTTCGAGGGCGTTGGGATCCGCCCGGACCTGCCGGTCGAGCGGCTCACCGCGGATCTGCGGGCAGGCAGGGACCCGGTCCTCGCCTCGGCGCTGGACGTGATCTCATCGCTGTGATGCTCGACTCCCCGACCCCAGCAACGTACGGGTCGGCGCCCGCAACGAAGGCGAGCGCAAGTCGAACTGCAACTGCCCCTCCCGTCGGGGGAGGGGCAGCAGCAATCGCGTCGTCAGGCCGTCTTGGGGGCACTCGGTGCCAGCGTGCCGTTGGGGCTCGCCTGATCGACGGCGTTCGGCAGATGCTGGGCCAGCAGCGCCGAAATCTGGTCGATCGGTACGCCGAACTGTGCCGCCAGTTGGCGCAGGTGCTGATCGCCGAGGGCGGCCTGGATCTGCTCGGGGCTGATCGGCAGGTTCTTGCCGGTGCCGACCCACGAGTTCACCACATTGCCGAGGCCGGCCTGGTTGAGTTTGGCGAGGATGCCGTCATAGCCCCCCATGCCCGAGAGGGCCTGGGTGAAGATGGCGTTGACGCCGCCTTGCTGGGCGATGGCGTTTTCCACCATGCCGCCGAGATCGGAAAACAGACTCATGATGTGCTCCTTTGAAGGACGCCGGGCGCGCCGGTCAGCCCTTCAGCTGGGTGTTGCAGATGCTGTAATAGCCGCCGCCCTTGGCGATCCAGGTCAGGCCGCTGAGATCGTTGTTGGTCTTGTCGAGCTTGTACTGGTCGAGGCAGGTATGCATGCGGGCCTTGCCCGGCGTTTCGCTGGCATATTTGGACGAGATCGACTTGGGGAAGATCACGCCCTTGGGCGGAACGATCTTGCTGACCGACGGCTCGGGCGCATTCTCGGTATTGGCCGCGTTTGGTTCCGTGCTGACATCGGCGACTACAGCCGGCTTGACCGGGGTGGTGGTGGTCGCGGCCGCGTTGGTCGCGCCGCAATTGGCTTTGCGGAAGGCGTTCCAGTTCATGCCGTTGAGAGTGCCCGCCGTCTGGGCGGATTTGTAGAGCGCGCTGCATTGGGTCATCGTGACGGCCTGCGCCGGCACGGCGCAGAGCAGGGCGAAAACGGTTGCCGCAGCAAGTGCGGCGAAACGGACAGGCGACATGATTGCCTCCGGGCCGAGGACGCTTTTTGGCACGGGCGGCGTTGGGCTGCCCCAGCGTCTTGGCGCCAGATCATCGATCGGCGAGCTGATTGGGCCGCCGGCACCGGCGGCCATCGACGCGACCATCGCGTGACGCTTGAATCCAAGTCCCGCAGCCGCGCCGAACTAGGTCGGCACTGCGGCTGCCGTGGGGTGTTGTGAAGGCAATGACGGCAAGCCTTGGCATGGTTTTGCGCGGGTTGGCGAAGGGCGTGCGCCCGGGCGCACAAACGTACGGATGGGTGGCGAATGTCAGGCGGATCGAAGGCCCTTGCGGTCTGGCCTTGCCTGTGGCTGGCTCACCATCTGCCTGACCCGGAGTCTCAGATGATCGATCCCGCCATCCTTCTTCCCTATGTCGCCGCGTGCCTGCTGTTCGCCATCGTGCCCGGCCCGTCGGTCACCGTGGTGGTCGCCAATTCGCTGGCCCGGGGGACCAGGGCAGGTCTGCTCACCATCCTCGGCACCGAGATCGCCATGTTCACCATGGTGTTCATCGTCGCGGTTGGGCTCGATGCGGTGATGACCCTGGTGTCGGAAGCCTTCACCATCATCAAGCTCGCCGGCGCGGCTTACCTGGTCTGGATCGGCTTCAAGATGTTCACCTCGTCGGGCAAGCTCGAAATGGGCACTCCGGGCGAGAAACTGCCGCTCGGCCGCTATATCTGGCAGGGCGCGCTGATCAACTGGTCCAACCCCAAGACGCTGCTGTTCCTCGGCGCGTTCCTGCCGCAGTTCATCGACATGAGCCGCCCCGCCTTCGAGCAGATCATGGTGCTGGGCCTGATCGTCATGGCTGTCGCCACTGCATCCGATTGCGTCTACGCCGTGATCGCCGGCAGCGCCCGGCAGTTGCTGACCACCGCGCGGGTGCGGATGATGAACCGCGTATCGGGCGTGATCCTGATGATCGGCGGCATCTGGCTGGCGTTCCAGAAGCGAGGCTGAGGGGCCTGTCGCACGCGGCGCGGTGGTGCTAGGTCAGCGCCGCCATGCCCGACCTGCCGATCCTCATCTCCTTCATCGTCGCCGCGTTCGTCGTGGTGATCGTTCCGGGCGTCACCGTCTCGGCGCTGGTCAGCACATCACTGGCGCGCGGCCTCGCGGCTGGGCTCTGGATGGAGGCCGGCGTGCAGGTGGGGCGCTTCACCATGGTGCTGGTGGTGGCGCTGACGCTCGAGGCGGTGACCGGATTTGTCGGCGCGGCGTTCGACATCATCAAGTATCTGGGCGCGGCTTATCTGGTCTGGATCGGCTGGGGCTACATCGCCAGCCGGCACGCCATCGCCACTGACCGCCCGATCGCGGCGCGCTCGCCGCTGCAACAGGCGGCGGCCGGCTTCCTCGTGCTGTGGAGCAACCCCAAGGCGCTGATTTTCTTCGGGGCCTTCCTGCCGCAATTCGTCAACCCGATCTACCCCGCCTGGCCGCAGGTGATCGTGCTCGGGCTGATCGAGATGGCGGCGGGCCTCATCACCGACTGCGTCTACATCTACCTCGCCGCGCGGGCCCGCGGCGCGCTGGGCGACGATCGGATGCTGCTGGTCAACCGCGTCGCGGGCGTCATTCTGATCGGCGCCGCCATCTGGCTGGCGCTGCAGCACCATGGCTGACTCGAAAACGTGATCGGCCGACCCATAGTGCAACCCGATACATTCCGGTTACGAACGATACCGTAGTCGTGACGGGACGGATTCGTATGGTAGTCGCAGAAGCCTCCGCCAAGGTGCAAGTGGCGACGGAGGTAGCCTATGCGAGAGCTATGGAGGCATTGGCCGCCGATCTCGCGATCTACTTCGCTTCCGGTGTGCACATGCCCATCGAGAATGCCAGGAACGCCGTGGTCCGGATGCTGGAGCGAACCCTGGAATTGCCGCTCGGCGACTATCTCGCCGAGTTCCAGCTCACCACTGCCGAGGCGGACGTGGCGCACGCGCGGGCGCTCGACTGCATCGGCAACTCCATCCGGCTGATCCGGGCGGCGGCGCTGCCAGCCGGCTGACTCCTCGCCGACGGCCCGCAGCGCGCGCGGCGCCGGCTGCCGCCCTCCGGCTTGCCATAATTGGTTTGCCGTGACAAAACCCGCCGCAACAACAACGGGGAGGGCGCTCCGCCATGGCCAGACTAGTCGGCTTTTATCCCGGCTCTTTCGATCCCTTGACCAATGGCCACCTCGACGTGATCGAGCGTGCCTGCAAGCTGGTCGACACGCTGGTGATCGCGGTGGGGACCCACCATTCCAAGAAGCCGCTGTTCAGCCATGAGGATCGCGTGGCGCTGCTGCGCGCCGTGCTCGAGCCGATCGGCAAGCGCACCGAGACCGAGTTCCAGTTCGTCGATTTCTCCGGCCTGATGGTCAACGCCGCCCGCGCCGCCGGCGCCAGGCTGATCATTCGGGGCCTGCGCGACACCACTGATTACAATTTCGAGATGCAGATGGTGGGCATGAATGCCCAGATGGCGCCGGACCTGCAGACGGTCTTCCTGCCATCCAGCCCGCATGTCCGCCACATCTCGGCCACGCTCGTGCGTCAGATCGCCGAGCTCGGAGGCGATATCAGCGCCTTTGTCCCGCCCACCGTTCTGAAGGCACTGAAGAAATAATGTCCGATCCCATCAAGCGCGCCGGCATCATCCTCGGTATTCTCCTCGCCGCGGTCGCCGCCTTCTTCACCGTCTCGATCGCCGCTCCGCAGGTCGCCAAGGCGCAGGAGGGCAAGCCCCACTGGATTCTCGAGCTCAAGGACGGCATCGTCGACATCGAGCTCAGGCCCGATCTCGCACCCGGCCATGTGAAGCGGGTGATCGAGCTCACCGAGAAGGGCTTCTACAACGGCATCGTCTTCCACCGCGTCATCGACGGCTTCATGGCGCAGGGCGGCGACCCGACCGGAACCGGCATGGGCGGTTCGGACCTTCCGGATCTGCCGGCCGAATTCACCACCAAAGAGAAGTTCACCCGCGGCATCGTCGCGGCGGCCCGTTCGTCCGATCCGAACAGTGCCAACTCGCAGTTCTTCATCATGTTCGCCGACGCGCCGCACCTCGATGGTCAGTACACCATCTGGGGCAAGGTCGTTTCGGGGATGGAGTTCGTCGACATGATCAAGAAGGGCAACGGCGACCAGCCGGTCCAGGACCCCGACAAGATCATCTCCGCCAAGATCGAATACAAGTAAGCACGGCCCGCGAAGCGCGGGTGGCGGGAGTGCTCCTGCTCCCTCACGGTTCGCGAGCCCGACAACAAAGGAAGCTACCATGGCCTACGCCGATCCCGAGAACACCCTCGTCATCGAAACCACCAAGGGCAAGGTGGTCATCGCCATGCGCCCTGACCTGGCTCCGAACCACGTCGCCCACATCAAGAAGCTGGCGCGCGAGGGCTTCTACGACGGTATCGTCTTTCACCGCGTGATCGACGGCTTCATGGCGCAGACCGGCGATCCGACCGGCACCGGCACCGGCTCGTCGAAGTATCCGAACCTGAAGCAGGAGTTCAACGCCGAGCCGCATGTCCGCGGTGTCGCGTCGATGGCCCGTGCCCAGAACCCGGACAGCGCCAACTCGCAGTTCTTCATCGTCTTCAACGACGCCCGCTTCCTCGACCGCCAGTACACGGTGTGGGGCAAGGTGATCGAAGGCATGGAAAACGTCGACCAGATCAAGCGCGGCGAGCCGGTGCGTGATCCGGACTCGATGGTTTCGGTGAAGGTCGCGGCGGATATCGCCGAATGATCCGGCTGGCCGCAATCGCTTCGATCGCGAGCCTTTGCGGCCTCGCCACTCCGTCGCTGGCGACCGAGTGGGTCAACTGTGCATCGCCGGATGGCGGCGCCAGTTTCGATTTTCTTGTCGGCGCCACCGACGTCCTGTCGGTCGCCGGCATGACCATTACGGTCGGCGAGAAGGTGTGGGCCACCGATCCGGCTTATGGGCCGGGTGAGCCGACCAGTGTCGGTCAGGCCTTCGAGACCGACACCACGATCCTCATCGACGCGGTCGATCCTGGTGTAACCGCCCGGATCGCCGAACTGCGCCTGTTCAAGGCCACCGAGGCCGATGCCTCGGTCTACGGCGGCACCATGCGCGTGCCGGGGCAAGGGGTATGGGCGGTATCATGTTCCGAACAGTAGTTGCGATCCTCGCGCTGGCGCTGAGTGCCGGTACGGCCTTTGCCGACGACTATACCTGCCGGTCGATCGCCGGCGGGGTGACCCTCGGTTTCACCCTGACCCGTGGGGATGCCGGCTATGCGGTGACCGACGCCGTGCTCAAGCTCGGCGACGAGCCCGGCTATTCGACCACCGCCACCGAGCCCGCGAGCCTCGCGACGATCACCGGGCTCGATATGGACAACAAGGTGCTGTTCAACTTCCACTCCAGCCAGAGCGACACCGACGTCGCGACGGTCCGGCTGGTGACGCGCTTCGAAGGCGGCGGCGGTCTTGCCACCGGCACGCTGAAGCCCGCGGCCGGCGGCGTCTATGCCATCCGGTGCGACATCGCCCAATGAAGGTTGACGATTTCGACTTCGACCTGCCGGCCGAGAGCATTGCACTTCATCCGGCAGAGCCGCGCGACTCCGCGCGCATGCTGGTGGTGCGCCCCGGCGAAGCCTTGGTGGATGGCCATGTCCGCGATCTGCTGACCATTCTGCGCGCCGGCGATGTGCTGGTGGTGAACGACACCCGCGTGCTGCCGGCGGAGCTCACCGGCACCCGCATCCGTGGTGAGTTGCGCGCCAATGTCAGCTTCAACCTGCACAAGCGGGTCGACACCAACACCTGGCGCGCCTTCGCCCGACCGGCCAAGAAACTGCATTTGCTCGACCGCCTGGAACTGGGCGACAATGGCTCGATCGCCGCCACGGTCACCGGCAAGGGCGAGACCGGCGAGATCACTCTGGCCTTCGACCTCGGCGGGGCTGAGCTCGACGAAGCGATCAAGGCGCATGGCGCCATGCCACTGCCGCCCTATATCGAGGCCAAGCGCCACACCGAAGAACGCGACAAGACCGACTACCAGACCGTCTATGCGGCCCGCGACGGCGCCGTGGCCGCGCCGACCGCCGGGCTGCATTTCACCGAGAGCCTGTTGCAGCAGCTCGCCGATCTCGGCGTCAGCGTCGAACGCGTGACCCTGCATGTCGGAGCAGGGACGTTCCTGCCGGTGAAGGTCGACGATACCGATGACCACGTGATGCATGCCGAGTGGGGCGATATCCCCGCAGCGGTGGTGGAGCGCATCCTCGCCGCCAGGGCGAAGGGCGGGCGGGTGATCGCGGTGGGCACCACCAGCCTCAGGCTGCTCGAGACGGCGGCGCGGGCCACCGGCACGCTGCAACCCTTCGTCGGCGATACCGACATCTTCATCACCCCGGGCTACCGCTTCAATGCGGTGGATATGCTGATGACCAATTTCCACCTGCCGCGCTCGACGCTGTTCATGCTGGTCAGCGCGTTTGCCGGGCTGAACACCATGCGGGCCGCCTACCGCCATGCCATCGACGACGGCTACAGGTTCTATTCGTATGGCGACTCGAGCCTGCTGTTCCGGGCCGAGCCGTAGACGTCGGCTCACCTCTCCCTTGGGGGAGAGGTCGGCCCGCAGGGCCGGGTGAGGGGGCCTTTCCCACGCCCGGCGATTGCTGCAAGGCCCCCTCACCCTGACCCTCTCCCCCAAGGGAGAGGGGACGCGCACTGGACCTCCTGCGCCTGGGCCGTTGGCCCCTCTGTCTGAACAGTGGGCCGACGAAGGCAGGCCTTCGCCGCGGCGGACGAGGAAGGGCCTCGCCGCGGGGTGACAGGAGGCGATCGGACGGCTAAGTAGCCGGGCCATGAAATCCGATTACTCCTTCACCCTCCTCGCCACCGACGGCATGGCCCGGCGTGGCCGGATCGATACATGGCGCGGTGACGTGCAGACACCGGCCTTCATGCCGGTAGGTACGGTCGGCACCGTCAAGGCGATGTATCCCGAGCAGGTGCGCGACACCGGTGCGGATATCCTTCTGGGCAATACCTATCACCTGATGCTGCGTCCGGGCGCCGAGCGCGTCGCGGCGCTGGGCGGCCTGCACGACTTCATGGACTGGCAGTGCCCGATCCTCACCGACAGCGGTGGCTTTCAGGTGATGTCGCTGGCCAAGCTCAGGAAACTCACCGAGAAGGGCGTCACTTTCCGCTCGCATATCGACGGATCGGCGCACGAACTCACGCCGGAACGCTCGATCGAGATCCAGACGCTGCTCGACAGCGACATCATCATGCAGCTCGACGAGTGCATTCCGCTGCCCTCCGACTACAAGGAGATGGAGCGGGCGATGGAGCTTTCGCTGCGCTGGGCGCAGCGTTCCAAGGATGCGTTCGGCAACCAGCCGCATCGCTCGCTGCACGGTATCGTGCAGGGCGGCGACAATGCCGAACTGCGCGGGCGCTCGGCGGCAGGGCTGAAGTCGATCGGCTTCAACGGCTATTCGATCGGCGGCCTCGCTGTGGGCGAACCGCAGGAGGTGATGTTCCGGGTGCTCAGCGAGATCACCCCGGAACTGCCCACCGACAAGCCGCGCTACCTGATGGGGGTGGGCAAGCCCGACGACATTCTCGGCGGCATCGAGCGCGGCGTCGACATGTTCGATTGCGTGCATCCGACGCGCGCCGGCCGCCACGGGCACGCCTACACGCGCTTCGGTGTCATCAACCTGAAGAATGCCCGGCATAAGGACGATCCGCGTCCCCTCGACGAGGAGTCCCCCAATCCGAACTGCCGCCGCTTCAGCCGCGCCTACCTGCATCACCTGATCCGCACCGAGGAGATGCTCGGTGCGATGATCCTCAGCCAGATCAACCTGAGCTACTACCAGCAGCTCTGCATCGGGGCCCGCGCCGCGATCGACGCTGGTGCGCTCGCCGATTATGCGGCACAAACCCGAGCGACATGGGCGGCCGGCGACCTGCCGGTGCTCTGATATGGAGCATGGTCAGGAAAAGGCGCAGGCTTTCCCGTCCGACCACGCGACCAAGTAACGAACCAGGAGAACAGCGTCATGGCCACCACCCGCAAGTCCCTCCTTTACCCGCTGATGAAGTCGCGCAAGCGTCTCGACGAGACGACCATGCGCGAGCTGTTCGCGGGCGACCCGAACCGCTTCAAGAGCTTTTCGGCCAAGGCCGGCGACCTGTTGCTCGACTATTCGAAGAACCGCATCGACGAGAAGGCGATGGCGGCCCTGTTCGAACTGGCGCGCGCCGCCGGCGTCGAGGAGCGGCGCGACGCGATGTGGAAGGGCGAGCACATCAACGTCACCGAGGATCGCGCAGTCGAGCACATGGCGCTGCGCTATATGGGCGACAAGAAGGTGGTGGTCGACGGCAAGGACGTGATGCCCGAGGTGCGCGGCGTCCTGGCGGCGATGAAGGGTTTTTCCGACGCCGTGCGCAACGGCGCGATCAAGGGCTCGAGCGGCGACAGCTTCACCGACGTCGTCAATATCGGCATTGGCGGCTCGGACCTCGGCCCGGCCATGGTGACGCTGGCGCTGGCGCCCTACACTCGTCCGGACCTTCGGGCGCACTACGTCTCCAACGTCGACGGCGCGCATATCCATGACGTGCTGAAGGGGCTCGACCCGAAGCGGACGATGTTCATCGTCGCCTCCAAGACCTTCACCACCGACGAGACCATGACCAACGCGGCCACCGCCCGCGCCTGGATCGCCAAGGCGCTGGGAGAGGCGGCGGTGCCGGACCACTTCGCGGCGCTCTCGACCAACCTCCAGGCCTGTGCCGATTTCGGCATCAAGTCCGATCGCATCTTTGGCTTCTGGGATTGGGTCGGCGGGCGCTACTCGGTTTGGTCGGCCATCGGCCTGCCCGTGGCGATCGCCGTCGGGTACGAGAATTTCGAGGCGTTCCTCCGGGGCGCTTACGAGATGGACCAGCATTTCCTCAAGACCAAGCTGGAAAAGAACCTGCCGGTCATCATGGGCGTGCTCGGCGTCTGGTACCGCAATGCCTGGGGCTTCTCGACCCACGCCGTGCTGCCCTACGACCAGCGGCTTTCCCGCTTCGCCGCCTACCTGCAGCAGCAGGACATGGAATCGAACGGCAAGTCGGTAACGCTCTCCGGCAAGCCGGTGGATTATCCGACCGGCCCGATCATCTGGGGCGAGCCTGGCACCAATGGCCAGCACGCGTTCTACCAGTTGATCCACCAGGGCACCGACGTCATCCCGGTGGATTTCCTCATCGCCGCGCAGCCGCACGAGCAGCTGCCGCCGCACCATGACAAGCTGGTGGCAAACGTCCTGGCGCAGTCCGAAGCGCTGATGCTGGGCAAGACCAAGGACGAAGTTGTGGCCGAACTCAGCGCGCAGGGCCTCGACAAGGCGCGGATCAAGGAACTGACCCCGCACAAGATGTTCCCCGGCAACCGCCCGTCGAACACGCTGATGTATCCCAAGCTGACGCCCGAGCGGCTCGGCAGCCTGATCGCGCTCTACGAGCACAAGGTGTTCGTGCAGGGCACCATCTGGGGCGTCAATTCCTACGACCAGTGGGGCGTCGAACTGGGCAAGCAACTCGCCAAGGCATTGTTGCCCAAGGTGCAGGGCACTCAGAAGGCGACCGCCCATGACAGTTCTACCCGTGGCCTGGTCGACGCCTATCTCAAGCTCAAGCAGTAAGCTCAGGCGGTGGCTGGAGCGGGGCACGAGCAGGCCCGGCCCAGCCGCTCGCAACAACGGCTGCAGGCGTGCTGCCTGGCGCGCCTGACCGCCTGCTGTTGACCTCCGGGCCATGGCGTCGCAAAAGCGGACATGACCATCACCACCGAAGCCGAACTCGAGAAACTCAAGGCCATCGGCCGCGTCTGTGCGGTGGCTCGCGACGCCATGGCGGCGGCGCTGGCCCCGGGGATCACCACACAGCAACTCGACGATATCGGCCGGCGTATTCTTGATGCGGCCGGCGCGCGCTCGGCGCCCGAGATCACCTATGATTTTCCGGGTGCCACCTGCATCTCGGTGAATGAGGAGATCGCGCACGGCATTCCCGGATCGCGCGTCATCCAGGCGGGCGACCTGGTGAATATCGATGTCTCGGCCGAGCTCGACGGAGTGTTCGCCGATACTGGAGCATCGTTCCTCGTGCCGGAGGCCGACCCGCGGCTGGTGACGCTCTGCCGTGATGGCAAGCGGGCAATGTGGGAAGGAATCCGCGCGGTCAAGACCGGCGCGCCGCTCAACGGTATCGGCATCGCCATCGGCGCCTTTGCCAAAAAGCACCGCTATACGCTGATCGAGAATCTGGCCAGCCACGGTGTCGGCGACAGCCTGCACGATGAGCCGGGCGAAATTGCCACCTGGCCGGACAAGTCCGATCGCCGGCTGATCACCGAAGGGCTGGTGTTCACTGTCGAGCCGTTTCTGTCGTTGGGTGGCCGCATGGCGGAGCAGCGCGACGAGGACGACGAATGGACGCTGGTGGCCGATCCTCCGGCGCCTTGCGTGCAGTACGAGCACACCATCGTCGCGACGCGTCGTGGCGCCATTGTGGTGACGGCGGCGTAAGTGCGGCGGCGCGCTGAACGGTACCTGAAGGGGCGGTTCCAAACGCGTTCAAAATCAGTGCGCTAGGGTCACCTCAACGCTGCACGCGCAGCCCCGACCCGAACCTTCAAGGACTACCCAGATGACCGTTCTCAACACCCTCCGGCAGACCGGCCGCGCCGCGGTTCTCGCCGTTGTCCTCGCCGGCACCGCCCTGAGCGCGGTTCCCGTCCAGGCCGCCCCGAACATGAATGGCTTCTCGCTCGACGTTAAGCCGCAGGGCGGCGACCAGAAGCAACTGCAGCAGTTCAAGAAGAAGAACTTCGGCCCGAACGATTTCTTCAACTGGTGCCTGACCGACAAGCAGATCCGCCGCGGCCTGCAGAACTACGGCTTCTTCGACGTCGAGGTGGTCGACCACCTGAGCAAGAATCGCGTGCGGGTCGAAGCCGGCTATGACGACTGGGTCTACTCGATGCGCATCAACCGCTGCTCGGGCCTCGTCGATCGCCTGAAGAAGCTCTACCCCATCGATGACGAAGACGATTGGGGCGACGACGACGACTGGTACCCGACGCCGTACTGATGGGTTTGGAGCAGGGGCCGAAACGGCCCCTGTTCTTTTTCCTCTTCTGCGCCGCGGGCTACAGATCGATACGCCGGAACAGCCACCAGGGCATTTCGCGCACCAGGCGCATGATCAGCCGCCACCGCCGTGGCGCATACTGTACCGGCCCGCCGCGATCCGCCGCCCGTCGCACCAGCCGGGCGACCGCATCGGCCGAGGCCAGCTTGCGCCCCGGTGGGCCCTTCGCCGTCATCGCCGTTGCGGTCGGGCCAGGCTTCACCACCACGGCGCGCGGACCCTTGCCGACGAAGCGGTGGGCGATGCCTTCGACCAGGGTCTCGATGCCGGCCTTGGTCGAGGCATAGATGAAGTTCTTGCGCCGGCCGCGATCGCCGGCGACCGACCCCAGCACCACCAGGGCGCCGTAACCCTGCGCCTCGAGCAGATCGGCAGCGGCCAGCGACCAGAGGGCTGTGGACGTGTAGTTGGTAGCCATCATCCTCGCGGCGACCGCGAGGTCGGCTGCGGCCACCGACTGCTCGGGCATGATCGCATAGGCGATGTGGAGATGGTCGACGCCGCCAAGCCGGGCAGCGAGCGCCGGCAGCGCACTTGCCGGATCGGCGGTGACCAGATCGAGCTCCGCCGTCTCGCAGCGGCTGGCGCCCAGCTTCAACAGGCGTCCGGCGAGGGCGGCAAGCCTGTTGCTGTCACGACCGACCAGCAGCAGCGTGGCGCCCTCGGCCGCGTAGAGCTGCGCGGTGGCTTCGGCGATGCCGGAACTGGCGCCCAGGATCAGCACGCGCAACGGTCCGGCTGCGCGGCGGCTCGATTCGATTTCGTCCATGCGCCATGACTTAGCAGCCATAATGAAACATGGCGTTACGGGCGCCTCGCGCCACAATTTGCCGGGAGTAGCGACGTCGCGGATGGGGAAGAGGCTCGTCTGCCGTTTCGTTGGCCAGAGCGGGAAATCGGAAAAACCGCAATGTTCCCCGTACCCATCGCGTCCGATTGACACGCGCCGTCACTGCACGGGGTAACGCTCCGGCCCCCGAGCGGTTGCGCGGTGGGTACAAGTTTACCGACCGCGTTTCCGCCCCATTGCAGTCCTGCCCGGAACACACTGAACCCTTAGCGTTTGCGGGTATCCACAGCAGATCGGGGGGCATTCCGATGACTGCCATGACCATCCGACCGTCCTTGCTGGACGACGACATCGCCGCGGCGTTCGAACGCGAAAAGAGCCTGTTCATGGCCCGCAACACGGAGCGTTGCGGGCACCTGCTGGTGCGCTTCGGGCTCGACGAGGCCGATATCGGCTTCGCCATCAGTGCGGCATTCACGCTCGACGAGGCCCGCAACTGGCAGCAGATCGAGGTGACGGTGCCGCTCGCGGAGCTGCGCCGCGAAGGTGGGCCGGACCACGGCCTGATCTCGGCCTTTGGCGAGCTCGACGAAGGGATCAGCGCCGCGCGCATTGCCCGCCTGTTTGCGCCCCTCTCCGTCGCCCAACGCATGGCGGGCGGACGTCGCGACTAGATCATCCTGTTACGCGCGCCTGGCACGGGACCGACATGGCCCCGCCGGCAAGCGCGCACCTGCAACCGAAGGTGGCCGTCTGTCGCGGCCGGGGAGCACATATGAAAACCTGCTGGTTCATCGTCATCGAGAGCATGGGCTCGTGGTGGGTCGACTGCGAGGGAAAGGCCTATGGCCCGTTCGACTCCCGCGAGGATGCGCAGAGCGAGGCCCGCCGGATCGCCATTACCTATGGCGACGGTGAGCGCCGGTCGGAGGTATTTGCGCCAACCGACCAGGGCTCGCATCGGTTGATCTGGAAGGGGCCGCTGCCCACCACCTCGTGAGGTTGCGGCGCGTCAACGCTGGTCGTTGTACGGCTCCTTGATCGTACCGACGCGGCGCGCCAGCGCCGAGAATGACAGTGCGCCATCATCGGAGACCGTTGCGTTGGCGATCCGCAGCAGCCGCGCCGGAAATGCCAGCGCGTCGCGCTCCGCCGGTCTGAGACTCTCGACCGAGCGATTGTCGTTGATCGCCGTCTGTTCGGCCGCGCGCATGGCGTCGTCGACATCCTGCCGGGAGATCAATCCCTTGGCGATCATCGTCTCGTGCATGGCGGCGATGGCGAGATAGAGGCCCTCGAGCTGCAGATTGGCGGTGTTCATGGCGCGTCCCTTGTCTGCAAAATGAAGAGGCGGGCCGGAGCCCGCCTCCATGCTGCGCTCATCCTCAGCGGATGAACAGCACGATGATGATGATCAGCCAGATCGGAACGCCCAGCAGCCAGAGTCCAAGTCCTCGCAGCATTGTGCTTCTCCTTATCGAACGCGCCGGAACACGGTGCGGAACACGGTGCCCTGGTCGCGATGGTTGCCGCCCATCTGGGCCGCCCAGAAGGCGCCCACTGCGCCGACCAGCAACGCCGCAGCGGTCAGGAAGGCGCCGATGACACCGGCCTTGCGGGCGGTTTCAGCTGCTGCCGCGGCGTCCGCCTTGGCCTTGTCGACAGCCGCCATCACCTCGGTTACCCGGGCATTGGCTTCGTCCGGGGTAAGGCCGGTATTGGTGGCGACGACCTGGGCGAGATAGGCCTTGTCCGGGTCGCTCACCGAACCGGCGATGGCCGCCTGAGCGAGGAGGCGTCCGGTCTCGGCACGAACTGCGGTCGTGTCACCGGTCGGGGTGGCGGCCGCGGTCGCTGACGGACGGAACAGCTGATCGACGAAGTAGGCGTTGGGGTCGAGCGCACTGCCGGCTTCGTCGGCCGCTGTGGCCGCCGCGGTGGTCAGCGTCGACGCGGCGGCGCCCACGGCATTGGCCGCTGCGCTGATGCCGCCGACGGCGATGAGCCCACCGATCACCAGTGCGCCGGCCCAGACCAGCAGGCCATGCGCTCCGTCGCGCACATCCGCTTCGTCTTCGGTGGCGTCGTAGTGACGCCGCCGCAGGCGCCCCGTCAGATAGGCCCCGGCCATGAAGCTCGAGACCTCCACCCACAGCAGCCAGGTGGCCGCGGCGATGGCGATCCAGATCATCGGCACGTCGGGGCCGGCCCGGAAGTTGACGAAGCTGAGCCCGATGGCCGAGCCGAAGCTCAGCAGCACCAGCGAGATCGCCGAAGCGAGCACGATACCGGCGATGATCGCCGGCCAGTCGACATAGGAGCTGTTGTCCGGCTTGGCGACCGGCGCCGCGGTGACGATGACGTCTGTTTCACTCGGAATGGTCATGGCGCGGCCCTTACCTCAGCCCGAAGAAGGACAGGACGGCGAGAATGACGACCACGAGGCCGACGAGGTAGATGATCCCGTTCATTTTTCTTGTTCTCCTTTGACGCAGTTCGTCACGGAAAAGTCTGGAAACGGGCGATTGGTTGCCTTGCTTGGCAAATATCCTACTGGCTTCGTCCGGCGGCGGTCCGACGATCGATCTCTTCAATGGCGTCTTTGTCGCGCGCGACGCGTTCGGCGATCATCCGGCGCAGCTTGTGCAGCTCCTGGCCGGTGAGATCCTCGGCGCCGATCAGCCGATTGTCGGCGCGCTTAAGCGCCAGGATCAGTTCGTCGAGCTTGGCCTGAACGGCCTCGCCGTCACGGTTCTGCGTGTGCTGCACGACGAACACCATGAGAAAGGTGACGATGGTCGTCGCGGTATTGACGACCAGTTGCCAGGTCTCCGAGAAGCCGAAGAAGGGCCCACTGATCGCCCAGAGCAGGATCAGCCCGCAGGCCAGCGCGAAGGTGGCCGGCTTGCCGGCGCCCCGAGAGACGATGTTGGAGAACTGGTGGAAGAACCCTGCGGACATCTGGAACCCCTGCATTGCGCGGCGTTCCAATCAATCGTCACGAGACCGGGGTGGTTCCCCTCGCGGTTCAGAGCGAGAAGCCGAGGGTAACGGCTACGCTCAGCACGAAGGCGAGGATCAGGAACGCAGCCAGCCACCTGAGTACTGGCGGGATGTGGCGGGTGGGCGCGGTGGGTGTGGACATCGGCGCTGTTCCATCATCGAGGCGATTGCGCGATCAACGCCCGGCCGCAGCGTTCCCATGTCACCCGCGGGGCGACGGCTCGACCGGTCTGAGGGCACAGTACGCTCTCGCGCCACCGCTCCATACTCACAAAGACATGTCCGAACGAGGTTGGGGAAACTGGTACGCCCGGATGCCACCCCCCAGTTTGTGGCAGGCTTGTCAGGACCCGTGTTGCCCAATGCGCCTGTGAGGCAGACTGTACTGCATGGCTGTCTCTACCCACGCCCCAAGATCTTAAGTGGTTGGAAACTGCGCCGTTCGCCTTAGCTGGAGAAGGCCAAGAATTCGCAGCAATCATTGCGCCATGAGCATCTCAGCCGCACATTCCGCAGCTTTCTTTTCCGAGGTGGTCGCTTCCGCAGCCGTGTGGGGAATTAGGGACAACGGCGGATTTCCTGTGCCCGTAAGCGCCGATGGCGCGCGGACCATGCCGTTCTGGTCAACGAGAAACAGAGCGGAACAGGTGATCCAAACCGTTCCTGCCTATGCTGGATTTCAGCCCGAGCGCGTCAACCTGGCTGCATTCGTTGATCGCTGGTTGCCGGGACTGGAACGAGACGGGCACTTGGTCGGCATTAACTGGTCTGGCGAACGCGCCACGGGCTACGACATGCTTCCGAGAGAAGTGATCGAACGATTGAAAAGAGCACCTCGGGCCATCAAGCCATCCTTCTGGCGACGTAACGCCGACCCCACGCCCTAAAACTAATGTGTTCCAGGATCCGTTCGCCGGGTCCAGCGACCGGGCTTGGGGCGTGGCGCATGAAAGGCCCCCGGCGCTTTGAGCGTCAGCGTCCAAATCGCAAAATCTTGAACGGAGAAACTGGTACGCCCGGATGGATTCGAACCATCGACCATCCGATTAAAAGTCGGATGCTCTACCACTGAGCTACGGGCGCCCGGAGCGGGAATCTGGTCCCGCTGCAATCGTCGATCCGCCGCGCTGGGCGGATCGGCGCGGAACATAGGCATTGTGCCCCTGCTGTCAATCGCTAACGGCGAATAGCCGTCAGTTCAGCAGTGGGATCGGCTGGCCGGCATAGCTGGTCGGCTCGCACGGGACCCCGGCTCGGTCGAGGCGCGCGCACAATTCGATGGCCGACGCCCGATCGATCATCGGTCCGGCGACGATCAGCTTGCCGTCGGTGCCGTCGCGGTCGGCGAGCACCGGTGTGAGGCCGGTCAGCATGGTGCCGACCTGCGCCAGCATCTCCCGCCATTGCGCTTCGGCGGTGTCCGGCCGGACCGGGAAGCCCAGCGCGATGCCCGGCGACGAGCCGTCCGGAATGGCCAGCGGCATGGTGTTGGCGGCGAGCGGCACGGCCTTGAGCTTTACTTCGCCGGAGCCGGGGGTGAGCGGGCGCTGCTGCACTGCGACTGTGCCGCCTTCGGTTTCGAAGGTCACCGTCTTGCCGGCGCTGATCGAGCCGGTGGTGGTGGTGTCGATCCGCGTCGCTGCCTTGGCCTGGGCAGTTTCGATCAGCTTGGGCACGCTGACCTCGAGCGCGCCGACGCGCTTGGTCACTGCGCCGGCGGCATCTTCGCTCATCGTGAAGCGCTGCTGCAGCTGAGTGCTTTCGCGCTTCATCTTCGAAGCTTCCTCCTCCAGCGCCGCCACCTGGGTGCGGAGCTGGTTGATGGTGGAACCTTCGAGGCGCGAGGCGTGCAGCGCGCCGTAGACGCTCGGCGGTATCAACCCCGAGAGGTTGGCGCCCAGGATCGCTACCGCCCAGATGCCGAGCGCGATGATGCCCCACATCGTCACGTCAGCCGGACGAAACTGGTCTGCTGCCTTCGCCAAAGGTCTTATCCCCCCTCAAACCCCCACGAATCAGGGGCATTCCCGAGTTTACCACTCCGTAACCTCGTTATCGGATTCCCAACAACTTGCTGCCATAAACACGGGGGAAACGATGACCCCCTGACGAGGGCTCTCCGGGGAATTTGGCATGACTGAACTGCTGTCGATCATCCTGGCCGCGGGCGAAGGCACCCGCATGCGTTCGGCCACGCCGAAAGTGCTGCACCAGGTGGGAGGATTGCCGCTCGTCGGTCACGTCGTCCGCACCGTTGCCGCGCGCTCGTCGGCCATCTCCGTGGTAATCGGGCCGGGGCATGACGCCGTACAGGCAATGGTCTCCGGTCTTGCGCCAGGAGCGAGCTTTTCGACGCAGGCCGATCGCAAAGGCACGGCGCACGCAGTGAAGCAGGCTGAAGCAGCCTATAGCGGAGCCAAGGGCAATGTGATCGTGCTCTATGCCGACACGCCGCTCGTCTCTGCCGAGACGCTGGCGGGGATAACCGCCCGACTGGACGGCGGCGCCGATATCGTGGTGGTTGGCTTCCGGCCGGACGACACCACCGGATACGGTCGGCTGCTGACCGACAATGGCCGGCTCATCGCGATCCGCGAGCACAAGGATGCCAGCGAAGCGGAGCGTACTATCGGCCTGTGTAATTCCGGCATCATGGGATTTCGCGCCGAGACGCTGCGATCGGTGATCGATCGGATCGGCAATGCCAATGCCAAGGGCGAGTTCTACCTGACCGATGCCGTTGAACTGGCGAACGCCGACGGCCGTCGTATCGAAGTGGTCGAGGCTGACGCCAACGAGGTGATCGGTGTCGACGACCGGCGGAAGCTGGCGCAAGCCGAAGCGCAGTTCCAGGACCTGCGGCGCGACGACTTCATGCGCGCCGGGGTGACCCTGAAGGACCCCTCGACCGTCTATTTTTCCTACGACACCGAGATCGGCCGGGACGTGACGATCTTCCCCAACGTGGTGTTCGGTCCGGGGGTGAAGATCGCCGACGGCGTCGAAATCCGTGCCTTCTGCGACATCGAGAACACCGCCATCGGCGCGGGCGCCAGCATCGGGCCGTTTGCGCGGATGCGCGGCGGCGCCGAGATCGGCGACAACGTGCATATCGGCAATTTCGTCGAGGTGAAGAACTCGGTGGTGCATGAGGGCGTCAAGGCCGGGCACCTGAGCTACCTGGGCGACAGTGAGGTCGGCGCCAAAACCAATATCGGGGCAGGGACCATCACCTGCAATTATGACGGCGTGAACAAATCGAAGACCACCATCGGAGCCAATGCCTTCATTGGGTCGAACACGTCGCTGGTGGCGCCGGTGACCGTCGGCGACGGGGCCTATGTCGCCTCGGGCAGTGTCATCACCAAGGACGTCGAGCCGGATGCGCTGGCCCTGGGCCGCGCTCGGCAGGAAAACAAACCCGGCTACGCGCCCAAGCTCAAGGCACGGGCCGAAGCCATCAAACGCGCCAGATCTGGCAAGTAGGGGACCCCACGAGATGTGCGGTATTGTCGGGATTATCGGGACTGAGCCGGTTGCACCGCGACTGGTCGATGCGCTCAAGCGGCTGGAATATCGCGGCTATGACAGCGCCGGCGTCGCGACGCTGGAGGGTGGGCAGATCGGCCGCCGCCGCGCCGAAGGCAAGCTCGGCAATCTCGCCGCCAAGCTGAGCTTCGAGCCGCTCAGCGGCAATATCGGTATCGGTCATACCCGCTGGGCGACGCATGGCGCGCCCACCGAAGGCAATGCCCATCCGCACGCCACCGACAAGGTGGCGGTGGTCCATAACGGCATCATCGAGAACTTCCGTGAGCTGCTCGCCGACCTTGCCAAGGACGGCTATCTGCCCAAGACCCAGACCGACACGGAATCGGTAGCGCTGTGGGTGACGCGCGAGCTCGATCGCGGGCTCGACCCCGAGATGGCGGTGGCGCGGACGCTGAAGCAGCTGCACGGCGCTTTCGCCCTGGCCTTCATGTTCAAGGGCGAAGAGGCGCTGCTGATCGCTGCCCGCTCCGGCGCGCCGCTCGCCATCGGCTATGGCGCGACCGAGATGTATCTGGGGTCCGACGCCATGGCGCTGGCCCCGTTCACCTCACGGCTGAGCTATCTGCTCGATGGCGATTGGGCCGTGCTGACCAAGCACGGCGTCACCATCCGCGACGGCTCGGACGCCATCGTGCAGCGCGAGATGCTGGTTTCGGCCGCTTCGGCGCTGCTGGTCGACAAGGGCAATCACCGCCACTTCATGGCCAAGGAAATCTACGAGCAGCCCGAAACCGTGTCGCACACGCTCAGCCACTATGTGGATATGAGCAGCGACAAGGTAGCGCTGCGCGAGGCGCTGCCGTTCGATTTCGCCGCGCTCAGGCGGCTGACCATTTCGGCCTGCGGCACGGCCTCCTATGCCGGTATCGTCGCCAAATACTGGTTCGAGCGCTATGCGCGGCTGCCGGTGGATGTCGATGTCGCCTCCGAGTTCCGCTATCGCGAGCCGCCGCTGGAGCAGGGGGGGCTCAGCCTCTTCATCTCGCAATCGGGCGAGACCGCCGACACGCTGGCGGCCCTGCGCTACTGCGCCAGCCAGGGCCAGCATATCGCCTCGCTGCTGAATTCGCCGGAATCGACCATGGCGCGCGAAAGCCAGGTGGTGTTCCCGACCCTGTGCGGGCCGGAAATCGGCGTCGCCTCGACCAAGGCGTTCACGGCGCAGCTGACGGCGCTGGCGAGCCTCGCCGTCGCCGCCGGCGTGGCGCGCGGCACGATCTCGGCGGCCGAGGAAGCCGAACTGGTGCACAGCCTCACCACGCTGCCGACCGCCATTTCCGCCGCGTTGGCGCTCGAGAGCCAGGTCGAGGATATCGCCAAGCGCCTGTCGAAGGCCAAGGACGTGCTCTATCTCGGGCGCGGCCAGATGTTCCCGATCGCCATGGAAGGCGCGCTCAAGCTCAAGGAACTGAGCTACATCCACGCCGAGGCCTATCCGGCCGGCGAGCTGAAGCACGGGCCGATCGCCCTGGTGGACGAGCTGATGCCGGTGATCGTCGTCGCCCCGTCGGACGAACTGATGGGCAAGACCTTCTCCAACATGCAGGAAGTCGCGGCACGTGGCGGCAAGATCATCCTGATCACCGACGAGGTGGGCAAAGCGGCGGTGGGTGATGGTGTGGCCGAGGTGCTGGTGCTGCCCAAGGTCGCGAGCTTCGTGGCGCCGATCCTTGCGACCATTCCGGTGCAGCTCCTCGCTTATCACACCGCCTCGTTCATGGGCACCGACGTCGACCAGCCGCGCAACCTCGCCAAGAGCGTGACGGTCGAATAGGTCGTGCTCTCGCCCAGCCTGCCGGACGAACTGACGACCGCGATCCGCGAACGCTACGAGCCGGCCGGCCTCGTACTGACCGACCGGCCGCGGCGCGAGGCGGAAAGCGCCGAGTATGCCGCCTGCCGGTTCGGCCTCAATGGCCACCAGGTGGCGTTCCGCGTCGCGCGGACGACCCCGACCAAGCTCGGGCAGTTCGTCACCATCTGGAAACGCGAGACTCCCGACGCCGAGATCGCGCCGCTCGATGCGGCTGACGGCGTGGCTTTGGTCGTCGTCGGCTGCGCCGATGCCCGGCATCGAGGTCAGTTCATCTTCGACCGGCGGTCGCTGATCGAGCGCGGCGTGTTCTCGGTCGATGGCAAAGGTGGCAAGCGCGCTATCCGGGTCTATCCGCCATGGAGCCAACCCATTGCCAAAGACGCGCTGCGCACGCAGCAATGGCAGTTGCGGCACTTCCTGCCGCTGGACTCGCGCGATCGCAGTGCGGAACTGCGGCGGCTGATGGTGGTGACAGGTGAATAAGCCGTTCTTCGAGCAGGAGCCCGAACTCAACGTCCTCGGCGAAAAGCTGGTGCTGTGCTCGATGCACCCGCTGACCGGGTTCTTTCGCAACGGCAACTGCATCACCGGCCCGCTCGACGAAGGCCGGCATACAGTGTGCGCCGAGATGACCGACGCGTTCCTCGCCTTCTCGAAATCGCGTGGCAATGATCTCTCGACGCCGATGCCGGAATACGCGTTCCCGGGCCTCAAGGCCGGCGACCGCTGGTGCCTCGTGGCGCTGCGCTGGGTCGAGGCGCTGGAGGCCGGGATGGCGCCGCGCGTGGTGCTGAAAGCCACGCATCAGTCGGTGCTGAACTATGTCGAGATCGACGTGCTGAGGAAGTACGCGGTGGAGTGAGGGGGCTCCTGGCTCCCCTCAAGGGAGGCGAGAGCCGAGGGACTGGGGTTCCACAACCTACGTCCCTAATCCTCGATCAACCGCCGCCCCAGGCTCAGCGAGTCGTGCCGCTCATAGCCCAGGCGGTCGTAGAACTTCAGCACGCCGTCATTCTCGCCCCGCACCAGCAGGTTGATCTTCGGGCAGCCCATTGCCGCAAGACGGCGCTCGAGCTCTGCCAGCAGCGCCGCGCCGTAGCCGTTCCCGGCGTGCGCCGCCGCGGTCGCGAGGTAGTAGACCGAGCCGCGATGACCGTCATAGCCGCCCATGGCGGTGGCGATGACTTCGCCCTCGTGCTCTCCGACGAGGAAAAGTTCGGGCTGCACGGCGAGCTTGCGCTCGATGTCCTTGAGCGGATCGTTCCATGGCCGGGTCAGCCCGCGGGCCTGCCAGAGGGCGACGACCGCGTCGGTATCGCGGCGTTCAAAGGGGCGGATATGCATGAAGGTCAGCCGGCTCGGAGCAGGGGAATGGCGAGGTCTTTGCGGAACAGATAGAGCAGCGTACGCAAGGCGTCGCCGTCGCGGCCGGTAAGGCCTGGGTTACGGGTCAGGGCGTTCTTGGCGTCCTCGTGCGCCCATTCGAGCAGGTGCCGGTGCACGTCGGGCACCGCGAGGTGATAGCCGGGCATGCCGGACTGCCGGGTGCCGAGCACATCGCCCTGACCGCGCAGTTCGAGGTCCTTTTCGGCGATGACGAAGCCGTCTTCGGTGCCCTTGATGGTCTCGAGTCGCGCCTTGGCGGTTTCGCTCAGCGGCTCCTTGTAGAGCAGCAGGCAGGCCGAGCGCTGGCTGCCGCGGCCGACCCGGCCGCGCAACTGATGGAGCTGCGCCAGGCCGAAGCGCTCGGCATGCTCGATGATCATGATGGTGGCGTTGGGCACGTCGACGCCCACTTCGATGACCGTGGTGGCGACGAGGATCTTGGCTTCGTTGCGCTGGAAGCGCTCCATCGCCTCGGCCTTGGCGGCGGCGCTCATGCGGCCATGGATGAGCACGACCTCTGCGCCGAACACCTTCTGCAATTCGGCGAAGCGATCCTCGGCGGCGACCACTTCGAGATGCTCGCTTTCCTCGACCAGCGGACAGACCCAGAAGGCCTGCGCCCCCTCGGCGATGCGGCTCTGGAGGCGCTGGATGACGCGCCCGTACTCGCCGATGGAGAGCACGGCAGTATCGATCGGCTGCCGGCCGCGCGGCTTTTCGCGCAGGATGCTGACCGCCATGTCGCCGAAATGGGTCAGCACCAGGGTGCGCGGGATCGGTGTCGCCGTCATCACCAGCAGGTCGGCATGCGAGCCTTTCTCGCTGAGCGCCAGGCGCTGGTGCACGCCGAAGCGGTGCTGCTCGTCCACCACCGTCAGGCCGAGATTGTGGAATTCGACGCCGCTCTGGAACAGTGCATGCGTGCCGACGACGATCGTGGTCGAGCCATCGGTGATGCCCGACAATACGGCGCGGCGCTCGGCGGCCGTCATCTTGCCGGTCAGCAGCACGATGCCGATTCCGACCTGCTCGCAGAGCGGTTTCAGCGTCTTGTAGTGCTGGCTGGCGAGGATTTCGGTGGGCGTCATCAGCGCCGACTGCGCGCCGCTTTCGGCCATCGCCGCCATTGCCATCAGCGCGACGACCGTCTTGCCGGCGCCGACATCTCCCTGCAAAAGGCGTGACATGCGCTCGGGAGCCGCGAGGTCGTGCCGGATGTCTTCGACGGCGAGGCGCTGGCCCTCGGTGAGGGTATAGGGCAGGGCGGCCTCGACCCTGGCGGAGATCTCGCCGCTGAAGCGCCGGGCGATACCGCGCGGCGCGATGAGCTGCGAGCGGACGATCAGCAGCGCGAGCTGGCCGGCGAGATACTCGTCATAGGCAAGCCGCATCCGGTTCTTCGACCAGAGCTGCGCGTCATCGGGCGTCTCCGGGGCGTGTGAGGCCTGCATGGCGGCGCGAAAGCTCGGCCACCCGAACTCGGCGATGCGCTCGTCAGGCATCCATTCGGGCAGATCCGGCACTGTCTCCAGCACCTGCCGGGTCAATTTGATCAGGGCGCGCGAGCTGAGGCCATGGGTCAGCGGGTAAACCGGCTCGACCAGCGGCATGTCCTCGAACTTGTCGGCCTCGACCACATAGTCGGGGTGGGTGATCTGCTTCTCGCCCTGGAAGAAGCCGATCGTGCCGGAGACGTAGCGGGTCTCGCCCACCGGCAGGAGCTTTTCGACCCAGCCGCCCTGGGCGCGGAAATACACCAGCTGGATTTCACCGGTCTCGTCATGCGCGAACACCCGATGCGGGATGTGCTCTCGCCCGCGCGGCGGCGGCTGGTGACGGTCGATATGGAGTTTCAGCGTGGCGATATTGTTGTGCACCGCATTGGCGATGCCATCCATGCGACGGCGGTCGAGGACGCCGGTGGGCATATGCATCAACAGGTCGAGCGCGATGGCTTCCTGCCCCTCGGGCGCGCCGAAGAACCGGGTCAGCAGCGTGCTGAGCTGCGGCCCCACCCCCTTGATGGTGTGGAGCGAACGAAACAGCGGATCGAGGGCCGGCGGACGGGACATGCAACTCGCGTAAGGACAGATTTGTCCGGTGAGTTGTGGCAAAATCGGCTGGCGATTGCCACCGGCTTGCAGGGCTCTGCTGCCAGAAAGCGGCCATCGCGACGCCAGTCGCTGGTGTCCCTGTCGACCACGTGACATGGCGACGATATCCGCGTAAACACGCCATCCACATTCTCCGAGACCACCCGCTCATGGCCCTTCAAAAAGACGCCGGTGAAGATTCTGCTATGCGATTGCGCCGCCTGCGCTATCGCGCCTGGCATCGCGGCACCAAGGAGATGGACCTGCTGCTCGGGCCCTACGCCGATGCCCGCCTGGAGCTCATGAGCGGCGCCGAACTCGACCGCTTCGAGACGCTGCTCGAGGAAGTGGATACCGACCTCCAGGCCTGGCTGATGGGGCAGGAGCCCGCCCCCCAGGACGCCGACCACGAGCTGCTCGCCGACCTCCTCAAGTTTCGGACCGCCAAATGACCGACCAGCGCGCCGACCGCACGATCTCCAACGTTCCAGACGGCATGCAGCCGGTGGTGCTGGCGCGCCTCGTCGAAGAGCGGCTGAAAGCTTCGCCCCAGGCGGCGGCGAGCGCGGTGTTCGTGGCGCGCGACGGCAGGCGCCTGCAGCGCATGGTGGAGATCCTCGAGCAATTGCTGCCCGGCCACCAGTTGCTGACGCTGCCCGCCTGGGACTGCCTGCCTTACGACCGCGTATCGCCCAACGGGGTGACGATCGCCGCGCGGATGACGACGCTTTCCAGCCTAGCCGCCGGTGGAGCAAGGGGCGCGATCGTCCTCACCACCGTCAATGCGCTGGTGCAGAAGCTGCCGCCGCGCGATGTGGTGGCGGGGATGAGCTTCGCCGCTGCGGCGGGGCAGGTGGTAGACAGCGACAGGCTGATCGCCTGGGCCGCCGGCAACGGCTATCTCCGGGTGCCGACGGTGCGCGAGACCGGCGAGTATGCGGTGCGCGGCGGGCTGGTGGACCTCTATCCGGCCGGCGTCGAATCGCCGTTGCGGTTCGACTTTTTCGGCAAGCAGCTCGAGACGATCCGCACTTTCGATCCCGACAGCCAGCGCACCACTGGTAACCTGAAGCGCATCGCGCTGGCGCCGATGAGCGAAGTGCTGCTGAGCGAGGAAGCGATCCGTCGCTTCCGCGCCCGCTACACCACCATGTTCGGCGGCAACACCGTCGACGATCCGCTCTATGCCGCGGTGAGCGCCGGCCAGCGCTATCCGGGCGTCGAGCATTGGACGCCGTTCTTCTACGACCAGCTGGATCACCTCGCCGCCTATACCGACGACGCGCCCTTCGTCTTCGACGATCAGGCGCGGGAAGCCTTCGCCGACCGGCAGACCCAGATCTCGGACTATTATCAGGCGCGCGAGGACGCGCGGCACGAAAAGCAGTCGCAGGGCGCGGCGCCCTACAAGCCGGTGCCGCCGGCGCAGCTCTACGAGATGGAGCGAGCGCCCTACACGCTGGCGCCCGACGGGGGCGTGGTGCAGCTTTCGCCGTTCGCGACACCCGAAACGCGCAAGCCCGACGATGCCGGCGGGCGGGTGGCGCCGAGCTTCGCCGCCGAGCGGCAGGCGCAGGACGTCAACCTGTTCGAGGCGGTGGTCAAACTGTTCCGCGCCGAGCGGAAAAAGGGCCGCAAGACCATCATTGCCTGCTGGTCGGAAGGCTCGCGCGATCGCATGGCGCAGGTGCTGGCCGATCACGGCCTGGCGCATCCGCGGCTTGCCGAAAACTGGCGTGACGCCGAAACCACTTCGCCGGAAACCACCGCGCTGGTGGTGCTGGGGCTCGAGACCGGCTTCCAGACCGACGACATGCTGGTGCTCTCCGAGCAGGACATTCTCGGTGAGCGCCTGCTGCGGCCGCAGAAGCGGCGCAAGGCCTCCGACGCGCTGACCGAGGCGGCCGGCCTCGCCGCCGGTGACCTCGTGGTGCATGTCGATCACGGCATCGGCCGCTTCCTCGGTCTGAAGACCATCGAGGTGCAGGGCGCGCCGCACGACTGCGTCGAAATCGAGTATGCCGGCAATACCAAGCTCTATCTGCCGGTCGAGAATATCGAGCTGCTGTCGCGCTACGGCGCCGATGCCATCATCGAGCTCGACAAGCTCGGCGGCGTGGCCTGGCAGGCCAAGAAGAGCAAGCTCAAGAAGCGCATCCGCGACATGGCGGAGCAGCTGATAAAGATCGCGGCGCAGCGGCAGCTGTCGACGGTGCCGCCGATGGACGTGCAGCCGGGTCTCTACGAGGAGTTTGCGGCGCGCTTCCCCTATGACGAGACCGAGGATCAGCTGGCGGCGATCAACGCCGTGTTCGAGGACCTGGCTTCCGGCCGGGTGATGGATCGGCTGGTCTGCGGTGACGTCGGCTTCGGCAAGACCGAAGTGGCGTTGCGTGCGGCCTTCGCGGTGGCGATGTCCGGCCGTCAGGTGGCGGTGGTGGTGCCGACCACGCTCTTGTCGCGGCAGCACTTCAAGACCTTCAGCGAGCGCTTTTCCGGGCTGCCGCTGCGGATCCGGCAGGCCTCGCGGCTGGTCTCCTCGACCGAGCTCAAGGCAACGCGCGAGGAACTGGAGAAAGGCACTGTCGACATCGTCGTCGGCACCCACTCGCTGCTGGCCAAATCCATCCAGTTCAGGGACCTGGGCCTGCTCATCATCGACGAGGAGCAGCATTTCGGCGTCGCGCACAAGGAGCGACTGAAGGAGCTCAAGGGCAACGTCCATGTGCTGACGCTGACCGCGACCCCGATCCCGCGCACCCTGCAGCTGGCGCTCACCGGCGTGCGCGACCTGTCGCTGCTGGCGACGCCGCCGATCGACCGGCTCGCCATTCGCACCTTCGTCTCCCCCTTCGATCCGCTGAGCGTCCGCGAAGCGCTGCTGCGCGAAAAGTATCGCGGCGGGCAGGCCTTCTACGTGGTGCCCAAGATCAAGGACCAGCCCGATATCGCCGAGTTCCTGCGCCAGCAGGTGCCGGAGGTGAGCTATGTCGTCGCCAATGGGCAGATGCCGCCGGGTGAACTCGACGACATCATGAACAATTTCTACGATGGCAAGTTCGACGTGCTGGTGGCCACCACGATCGTCGAATCCGGGCTCGACATCCCCAACGCCAACACCCTGGTCGTACACCGGGCCGATAACTTCGGCCTCGCCCAGCTCTACCAGATCCGCGGCCGCATCGGCCGGGCCAAGCAGCGCGCCTATGCGCTGTTCACCATCCCGCCGGATCGCAAGCTCAACGACACGGCCGAGCGGCGACTGACGGTGCTGCAGTCGCTTGAAACGCTGGGCGCGGGGTTCCAGCTGGCGAGTCACGACCTCGATATCCGCGGCGCCGGCAATCTGCTCGGCGACGAGCAGTCCGGCCACATCCGCGAGGTGGGGTTCGAGCTCTACCAGGCGATGCTGGAAGAGGCGGTGGCGGCGCTGCGCGACGGCGATGCCGAGTACGAGGAACGCAACGAGTGGAGCCCGACCATCTCCTTGGGCATGCCGGTGATGATTCCCGAGTATTACGTGCCGGACCTGCAGCTGCGGATGCAGCTCTATCGCCGGCTCGGCGACCTCAGCGACGCGCGCGAAATCGATGCGGCGGGAGCCGAGTTGATCGATCGCTTCGGGCCGCTGCCCGAGGAAGTGGAAGCGCTGCTCAAGGTGATCCTGGTCAAGGCACTTTGCCGCACCGCCAATGTCGAGAAAGTCGATGCCGGTCCCAAGGGCGCAGTCGTTACGCTGAGGAACAAGACGTTCCCCAACCCCGCCGGGCTGGTGCGCATGGTTTCCGACCCCCAGATGCAGGTGCGGATCAAACCTGATCAGAAACTCGTGTTCAGCCGTGACTGGCCGACGCCTGACGCACGACTGAAAGGAACCGCTGCGATACTGTCGAGAATGGCTCGCCTCGCCACGGAAACGGGTGCTGCGGCAACACTCGCAGGTTAAAGCTTTCGGAAGCCCTCTCGGTCATGTTATTGCCCGATTTCGTGCCTTGAAGAGCGCACGAAATAGGGTGGCCGGGAGAGTCACCGATGGTAGGACACCACAAGGAAATTCAATGACCCTCAAAAAGCTCGTCGTTGCTGGTTTCGCGGTTGCCGCACTGATGATGCCCTCTTTCGGGGCGTTTGCGCAGGACGCCGCTCCGGCAGCCCCCGCCGAGGGTGGGGCCGCACCGGCTGCGCCCGCTGCTGGTGCCGCCGCTGCGCCGGCCGCGCCGGCCAATCCCGCACAGAACTGGCTCAAGGTCTGCGACCCCATCGACGGCGGCAAGCAGGCCTGCATCATGCGCCAGGTCGTCGTCGCGAACGGCCAGTTCCTCGGCTCGTTCCTGCTGCGTGACGATCCGGGCCAGGAGAGCCGACTGCTCGCCGTTGCCGCGGTGCCGCTTGGGGTGCTGCTGCCGTTCGGTCTCACCTGGCAGATCGACGGCGGCAAGCCGATCCGCGTGCCGTTCATGCTGTGCGATCCGCAGAGCTGCGCCACCCAGCTGGTGATCAACGAAGCTTACGTGAACAGCCTCAAGAAGGGCGGCATCCTGAAGCTGACGGCCAAGAACCGTCAGAACAAGGATCTGGTGATCGACATCACGCTCGCCGGCTTCACCTCGGTCTATGACGGCGCCGCCGCAATGACCTTCGACGAATTCAACAAGCAGTCGACCGCTCCGTCGGCGCTGGAAAAGCAGCTGCAGGATCGCGCCGAAGAACTGCGCAAGCAGCTGGGCACCGATGGCGCCGCTCCGCCGGCAGCCCCGGCCGCCCCGCAATAAGCGGGGCGGATGCAGGAATCGGAAAGGGCGCCTTCGGGCGCCCTTTTTTTGTTTGGGTTGCACTGTTTGGCGGGCCGAGCTGGGTCTCCCCGCCGGCGCGGGAATGACGTCGGCGCAGAGCAGCAGCGCTGTGTCTCTCCGCTCACCCCTGGCCCATGCCCAACCCGAAGGCCCGCTTGCGCAGCGGCGGCACCAGGCGCAGCGCCCACAGCCCACCCGCCCGCAATGCCTGCGCGGGCAGGAAGTCGCTGAGCAGCGAGCGGAACAGCGCGTCGACCATGCCGCCGGTGCGCTCGAGATCGTCGGCGCGGCGTTGCGCGTAGTCGGCGCTCACCGCCCTGGCCCAATCCGGGGTACCGCGGTCCACGGTGGCGAGCGACGCCGCGAGGTCCGCCACATCGCGGAGCCCCAGGTTGAGCCCTTGCGCGCCGATGGGCGGGAAGGCGTGCGCGGCCTCGCCGGCGAGCACGATGCCCTCCATGCCGGCGCGCTCGACGCTTAGCGTCGAGAGCAGGAACATATGCGCCGGGGTCAGCAACCGGATGTCGCCGAACAGGCGCTGCGATTTCTCGAGGAAGATGGCGCGCAGCCCATCCTGGCCGGTAGCCTGCGCTGCCTTCAGCACCTCGCGGTCATCGATCCAGACCAGGTTGGCGCGCGACCCGCCGGCCGGAACCAGCGTGAACGGCCCCTGTTCGTAGTGGAACTCCACCGAGGCCCCCCCGAGCCGGCGGCCCAGTTCCAGGTCGCAGACCAGCGCGGCCTGGGTGAAGCCGTGCTCGCGGGCGCGGAAATCGGTAGCGACGCGCACCAGTGACTTCTTGCCGTCAGAACCGACGACCAGCGGCGTCTCGACCACGCTGCCATCGGCAAGCGTCAGCACCCAGCCGGTCGTGCCGCGCTCGATGGAGGAGAGCGCCAGTTCACGGGTCTCGAGATTGCCGAGAGCCGCGCGAGCCGTCTCGAAGGCTTCGAGCAGCTTGATGTTCGGAAAGTTCCAGCCGAATGCCTCGAGCCCGGCATCCTTGCTGTCGAACAGCGTCTCCGGCGCGCGGATCAGCCGATCGGTGGCATCGATGATACGGATCTGCGTCAGCGGGTGGCCGAGCGTTGCGGGATCGTCGATCAGACCGGACGCGCGCAGATACTCGACGCTGGGGCCCATCAATGCCGAGGTGCGCCGGTCGGGCGGCCCTTTCGGCGCGAGGTGCAGGGTTCTGAGTCCGGCCCGCGCGACCGCCACCGCGGCGGCAACGCCGGCGAGCCCGCCCCCCACCACGACGGCTTCGGGAGCGCCGCTCATCGGGCCAACGCCAGCCGCTTGTCACGGCCGCTCGGAATCACCAGCGCCCCGGCATAGGAGCCGGCGAACAGCGCAACGAGGAAGATCAGCAGGTTATCGGGCCAGAAGGCGATCAGCGCGATCGCCGGGCCCGGGCAGATGCCCGACATACCCCAGCCAACCCCGAACAGCGCCGCGCCGACGAGCAGCGGTGCATCGATATGGTGGAACTCGGGTTCATGGAACTGCGGATCGAACTGCGGCGCCTGGCGCCGCCTGCCGATCCGCACCGCGATGAACATCACCGCGATTGCCGGAACGATGACGAAGGCTAGGCTCGGATCCCAACCGCCGCTCGGGATGGCGGTGAAATCGAGAAAGCGCAGCACCTTGAGCGGATCGACCATCTGCGAGACGTAGAGGCCGGCGCCGAACAGCAGGCCGCTGAGGGCGGCCGTGGCGAGATAGGGCAGGCGAAGGTTGGCGGCCATCTCAGACGATCCCGGTGAGAGTGACGGTGAGAATGGCGACCGAGAAGAACACGCCGACGGCGACGAACGAGCGTTTCGACAGTCGCGCGATGCCGCAAACCCCGTGTCCGGATGTACAGCCATTGCCGATCTTGGTGCCGAAGCCGATCAGGAGGCCCGAGATCGCGATCCACAGCGGGGCAGGGACGTTCCAGCCCGGCGGCGGCGATGCCAGTTGCGCGGGCGACCCACCCGCGCCGCCGACACCGAGGCCGGGGATCAGCCAGGAGGCGCCGAGCGCGCCGAGGACCAGGGCCGCGAGGAACACCAGCCGCCACACCACGGTGCGCGCCGGCGGCAACAACTGCCCGAAAATCCCCGAGATTCCGGCGATGCGTCCATTGCCGAGCCAGAGGACGGCGGAGGCGAGCCCGATGAGCGCGCCGCCGATCAGGGCGGGGAGGGGAGAGAACGAGTCCATGGCGGGAACTTTCGAGTGGGCAGGAACTTTCGAGTTAGATCGAGCACTTATCGTACCAGCGGCCGGCTCGACCGGCCAGCTTCGGCGCGATGCGATCATCCCACCGGCCGGGGGCGCGATGAAAAACCGCACCCTGTGCGGAGCGATACACGCACTCTTCCAACCAGCGATAGCTGGCCCTAAGTATGTCGCCTTGCGATCATTCATCTGGAGCTGTCGATGCTGGAACTCCTCTACGATCCCAACGTGTGGGCCGCGTTTCTGACCCTCACGGCAATGGAGATCGTGCTCGGTATCGACAACATCGTCTTCATCTCGGTGCTGGTGTCGCGCCTGCCCAAGGAACAGGCGGATCGTGCCCGCAAAATCGGCCTGGCGCTGGCGCTGATCTTCCGCATCCTGCTGCTGCTGGTGATCTCCTGGATCATCGGCCTCACCCAACCGGCCTTCGACATCATGGGCTTTGCGCCGTCGTGGAAGGATCTCATCCTGATCGCCGGCGGCGCCTTCCTCGTCTACAAGGCGACGCACGAAATGCATGCCGAGATCGAGGAGCCGCACGAGGCCGATCTCAAGCAGCAGGCGACCAAGGCCTTCGCCGCGATCATCGGCCAGATCATCGTCATCGACCTGGTGTTCTCGATCGACTCGATCGTCACCGCCGTCGGCATGGCGGACCATGTCGAGGTGATGATCGCCGCGGTGATCGTTGCGGTGGGCGTGATGTTCGTGGCGTCCGGCCCGGTGGCCGATTTCGTCGCCAAGCATCCGACCACCAAGATGCTGGCGCTGGCCTTCCTGTTGCTGATCGGTACGTCGCTGGTGGCCGATGGCCTCGGCTTCCACATCCCCAAGGGCTACATCTACGCCGCCATGGGCTTCTCGGTGCTGGTCGAAGCGATCAACATCATCGCCAAGGAACGCCGCAACCGGCGCGCCGCCGGTGCCGGCCTGCCGCACAAGGCCGCTGCCGCGGCGCATGTTCCCGCCAACGCGGCCGCCGAGGCGATCGCACCAAGCAAGTCCAGGCCGAAATCGACGCCCGCGTCGCGGGCCCGGGCGAAGCCGAAATCAGCACCGAGGAAGTAAGCCGATGAGCCGCGCCTTTGTCGTCCGCGAGTATGGTGGCCCCGAGCAGCTGAAGCTCGAGCAGGTCGAGGTCGGCGCGCCCGGCCCTGGTCAGCTTAAGATCCGCAACCGTGCCATCGGTCTCAACTTCGTCGACGTCTACCAGCGGACCGGGCTCTACAAGACGCCGCTGCCGTTCACTGCCGGCAATGAAGGCGCCGGCGACGTCATCGCCGTCGGTCCCGATGTCGCCGGCTTCAAGGTCGGCGATCGCATCGCCTATCAGGGTCCGGTCGGCGCCTATGCCGATGAGCGGCTGCTGCCGGCCGACAAGGCCGTGCACCTGCCCAACAGCATCAGCTACGAAGTTGCCGCTGCCGCGCTGCTGAAGGGCGCCACGGCGTTCTATCTGCTGCACTGGACGCACGAGCTGAAAGCCGGTGAGACCGTTCTGGTGCACGCGGCCGCGGGCGGCACCGGGCAGATTCTGGTGCAGTGGGCCAAGGCCATCGGCGCCCGGGTGATCGGCACCGCCGGCTCGGACGAGAAGTGCGAGATCGTGCGCCAGTGTGGCGCCGACCTCGCCATCAACTACAAGACCGACGATTTCGTCGCTGCCGTGAAGGAATTCACCGGCGGCAAGGGCGTGGACGTCGTCTATGACGGCGTCGGCCAGGCGACCTTCGAACCGTCGCTCGATTGCCTGAAGGTGCGCGGCCTGATGGTCAGTTTCGGCAACGCCTCCGGCCCGGTATCCATGCCGCGGCTCGGCATTCTCGCCGACAAGGGCTCGCTCTACGTGACCCGGCCGACCGGCGCAGGGTACTTCCGCACCGCCGACGACATTCGCACCGCGGCCGATGCGCTGTTCAACATGATCGAGCTCGGCAAGATCAAGGTGGCCATCGACCAGACCCGGCCACTCGCCGAGGCCGTGGAAGCGCAGAAGGCGCTCGAAGCTCGAGCCACCACCGGCTCGACGCTGCTCTTGCCGTAAGGCGCGGCTGCCGCTAAACGCGTCAGCGTCGGGTAGGTGGCAGAGCGGTTGATTGCTCCGGTCTTGAAAACCGGCGAACGTGAAAGCGTTCCGGGGGTTCGAATCCCTCCCTACCCGCCACCCTGCGCCCGTTGGGCTTCGGGTGGCAGGCCACCCGAAGAACGACGGGCGCAGGGTGATCTCCCGAAGCTGCGCAGCAGCGCAGGGAGACATGGTCCGTGTACCAGCCTATTCTCTTCTTCTAGTGCTTTAGAGCGACGCGGAGACAGTGCTCGATGTGGTACGTCTATTTCCTGCAGCTGAGGAATGGCGACGTCTATGTCGGTTCGACGAACGATCTGAAGCGGCGCTTTGCCTCGCACCAGGCCGGACAGGTGCTGTCGACACGCGCCCACGTTCCCGCAGGACTCAAGTCCTACGTGGCAGTGGAAACCGAGGAACACGCCCGCGAGCTGGAGCGCTACTTCAAGTCCGGCTCTGGCAAGGCCGTAGCGCTGAGACGCTTTATCAGAAGCGGTGCTCCAACCTCTACGCCGGTTTCCTAGCTCTCATCCTTCACGGGCGTGCCAGCACGCTGCCGTTGCGCGACGATCACGCCGGCGACGATCAACACGATGCCGCCAAGCGCCGCCAGCGACACCGGCTTGCCGGTCAGCACCCAATCGAGGGCGACGCCGCCCAGCACCTGGCCGGCGATGATCAGCATGGTGGAGCGGGTGGCGCCGATCTGGCCGATGATCCAGCTGCTCAGCGCCACGAAGACCACCCCGACCGGCCCGCCGAAATAGATGTGCCATGGGCCCGAGAACGCGCCGTCGCGCAGCAGGCCGCCGATGGCGAGACCGATCGCCGTCAACAGCGCGAAACCGACCAGGTGGTTGCAGAACGAGGCGAACAGCGCCGAGGTTGAGACGGCGAGCCGTCCGTTCAACTGCCGGCTCACGCCGACCAGACCGCCGGCGACGAAAGCAAGGACCACCGCTTCGATCATAGGCTGCCCCAGATGACCAGCGCACTGCCGGCGACGATCAGCGCCAGCGCCATCGCGTCGCCCAGCCGCAGGCGGCGCTTGGCAATGCCGAACAGGCCCCAGCGATCGGCAGCGAGGCTGAAGACGATCTGGCCCGCGAGGCCCAGCGCCACCGTACCCGAAAGCGCCAGCGACGAGTTCACCGCCGTCGAGGTCATGATCACCGTCACCGCGCCGGCGAAGCCGCCGAGATAGGCCCAGAGCGGAATGGCTGAGCGCGGGGCATCGCTGCGCTGGATCGCCTTCCACCACAGCGGCACCACCAGCAGCGCCGCGACGGTCCCGGTGCCATGCGCCATCCACGACGAGAACAGGGCACCGCCCTGCCGGGCCAGTTCGCCGTTGAGGTGGACCATGAGCGAGAGCAGGGCCCCTGCCGCCAGCGCGGCAAGGTTGGCGGCGAGATCGATCCGGCGAGGTGACATCTGCGACTACGTTGGGAGCGGGCGCTGCAGGTGACGGTTGCGGGCCTCCACCGTCAAGGTGCTACGCGGTGATTGGCACCGCATTTCCGCCTCAGTGCCGGACCCACTGCGTCTGCACGACACCGCGGTCGATCAGTTCCATGTCGCGGGCCTCGAGCCCCGCGCCGGGCAGCACCAGCCGCGGGTGCCCCTTGGTGAAGCACGCAATGCCGTCCGGCAGCGTCAGGTCGCGAACTTCCGACAATACGAAGCGATCGAGCAGCGGCAGGAACAGGTCGAACGTGCCGGTGCCGCCGGTAATGGCCACCGTTCCCTCGGCAACTCCCAGCTGCCTCAGAACATCGGCGATTTCCATCCCAGCGGGATTCCAGAGCTGCGTCAGGGCGTCGCCGGGGTCGGCTTCGAGCGCTGCGACGGAGCGCGTCAGCACCAGGCGTCGGCGGCCCGGATTGGGATGGCGCTCGTGGCCCAGCCGGCCGAGCACGACCAGCGCTGCGGCGTCGAGCGCTGCCTGGAAGATGCGCCAGTCGGCTTCGTTGCGCAGCGCCAGCGGCATGGTGCCGTCGACGGCGGCGATCATCCCGTCGACCGAGACAATGGCGTGGCCTTCGATGATGACGGTTGAGCCAGGAATGGACATCGTTCGGCTCTAGCGCGTGGCGCCCGGCGCGGCAATTGGAGATTGGCGCTTGCCGCGCGGCGGGCTCATGCTAGTGCATGAACATGACTCAATCGGAGCCCACGCCTGTGCTACCGCTGATCCTGCCGCTGGGCGATCGGGGACTGCTGGTGCGGTTCGGCGAGGCGCTGTCCGACGAGGCGAACCGCGCCGCCATCGCGCTGGCGGGGCACATCGAGGCAGCGGCGATTCCCGACGTGCTCGAGGTGGTGCCGAACCTCATTTCGGTGCTGGTGCGCTACGAGCCGGCCCGGCTGACATTCGAGCGACTGGCGGGAGAAATCCGCTTGCTCGCCTCCGCAGGCGACGACCGGCAGTCGGCCGGTGCCGAGCACCGCGTCGCGGTCCGCTTCGACGGGGAAGATCTCGAGTCGGTCGCCGGGTTGCTGGGGCTGTCGGTGGGGGATTTCCTTCGCGCCCACAACGTCGCGCCGCTGCGGGTGCTGGCCACCGGATTTGCTCCGGGTTTCATCTATTGCGGCCTGCACCCGGAGACGCTGGTGGTGCCGCGCCGGAACGTCGTGCGGCGGCAGGTGCCGGCCGGTACCGTGCTGTTCGCAGCCGGGCAGACGGCGATCACCTCGACCGCCATTCCGACTGGCTGGCACGTCCTCGGCCACACCGGCTTTCGCAATTTCGATCCCGCGGCAGAGCCACCGACGCGGGTGCGCGCCGGCGACCGCGTAGCCTTCGAGGCAGCACCGTGACCGCCATCCGCATCACTCGGGCAGGACCGCTGGCAACGCTCCAGGATGCTGGTCGGCCGGGGCTGCTGCGGCATGGCATCAGCGCTTCGGGCCCGATGGATCGCGCGGCTTTCGAGCGGGCGGGCGGCTGGCTCGGCGCCGCCGGAACGACCGGGATAGAATTCACCACCGCCGGCATCGGCTTCGTCGCCGATGCCTCGGTTTCGATGGCCGTCGACGGCGGTGCGTTCGAACTGAGCATCGATGGCGAAGCGAAATCCTGGCCGTCGCGCGCGCTGCTGAAGGCCGGAGCCGTCGTCGATATCCGCCCCGGCTCGCTTGGAAACTACGGCTACCTGCGGTTCGACCGGCAGATTGAGGTGCCCCTGGTGATGGGCAGCCGGGCGACCAGTTCGATCGCCGGGATCGGCGGTTTCGAGGGGCGCGCGCTGAAGGCCGGCGATGTGCTGGCGCTGGGCGCCACGCTGCCCCGCGGGCGTGGCCAGCATCCAACTCAGGCGGCGCTGGCTGATGGTCCGATCCGCGTCATCTGGGGCATTCATGCCGATCGGTTCAGCAATGCGATCCGTCAGCGCTTCGTTACCGATGAGTTCGTCGTGTCGCCACAGCTCGACCGCATGGGCGTACGGCTGGCCGACCCGCTGCAGGTCTTTGCCGACGCCGCGATCCTGTCGCTGGTATCGGATGCCGTGGCGCCCGGCGATATCCAGATCCTCGGCGATGGGACCCCGATCGTGCTGATGCGCGATCATCAGCCGACCGGCGGCTATCCGCGCATCGCCACGGTGATTTCGGCCGACATCGATCGGTTTGCGCAAGTGCGGCCGGGGGCGCCTGTGCGGTTCGAGCCGGTGACCGTCGCGCACGCCCAGGGACTTAAGCCATGAAGCAGTTCGATCTGAATGCCGACCTGGGCGAGGGCATGCCGGGCGATGCGGCCCTGTTCGACATCATCTCGTCTGCCTCGATTGCCTGCGGCGGACATGCAGGCGACGAAACCACGATGCGGCTGGCCCTGCGGGCGGCCAGGGCCCGAGGCGTCGCCGTCGGCGCGCACCCCGGTTTTGCCGATCGCGAGCACTTTGGCCGGCGCCGGCTGTTGCTGCCGCCCGAGGAGCTGGATGAGCAGGTGCGCGCCCAGGTGCGGGCCCTGGTCGAGTTCGCCGAGGAGGAGGAGGTGCCGGTGCGCTACCTCAAGCTCCATGGTGCGCTGGCCAACATGGCGGCGGAAGAACCGGCGGTGGCGGCCCTGTGCTTTGCATCGGTGACCGGGCTGGTGCCGGGCCTGGCGGTGCTGGCCATCGACGACAGCGCGCAGGTCGAGGTGGCCGAGGCGCTGGGCTACCCCGTGGTGCGCGAGGCCTATGCCGATCGCGCCTATGAGCCCAACGGGCTGCTGGTGCCGCGGTCCGAACCCGGCGCCGTGCTGCACGACAGCAAGGCGATTGCCGAGCGCGCGGTCCGGCTGGCGCGGTCCGGTGAACTCGTCGCGATCGATGGATCGGTGATCCGGTCCCGAGCCACCTCGCTCTGCATCCACGGCGACACCGAGGAGGTCGTGGCGATTGCGCACGCGGTGCGGCAGGCGCTCGAGGGCGAGGGCGTTGCCATCCGCGCGCCTTACTGAGGTTGCGTGGCGGGACGAGTTGTTCCATATCGGCGGCTCCACATGAGGAGCTCCCATGACCGCCAAGATCATCGACGGAAAATCCTATGCCGAGGGGCTTCGCGCCCGGATCGCCGGTCATGTCGAGCGGCTGAAGCGCGAGCATGGCGTGACGCCGGGCCTGGCGGTGGTGATCGTCGGGCATGATCCGGGCAGCCAGATCTATGTGAGCCAGAAGGCCAAGCAGACCGTCGAGGTCGGCATGCACTCGGAAAAGTACGAACTGCCCGATGATGCCTCGGAAGCCGAGGTGCTGGCGCTGGTGCAGAACCTCAACGCGGACCCGGCCATTCACGGCATCCTGGTGCAGTTACCGCTGCCCAGCCAGATCGACCCCAACAAGGTGATCGCCACCATTTCGCCCGACAAGGACGTCGACTGCTTCACGCCGGCCAGCGTTGGCAAGCTGCAGATCGGGTTGCCGGGGCCGGTGAGCTGCACGCCGCTCGGCTGCCTGATGCTGCTGCGCGACACGCTCGGTTCGCTCGAGGGCTTGAACGCGGTGATCGTCGGGCGCTCGAACCTCGTCGGCAAGCCGATGGCGCAACTGCTGCTGCGCGAAAACTGCACGGTGACCGTGGCGCATTCCAAGACCAGGAACCTCGCCGATGTGGTTCGGCAGGCAGATATCGTGGTGGCCGCGGTCGGCCGGCCGCAGATGATCAAAGGCGACTGGATCAAGCCCGGCGCGACGGTGATCGACGTGGGCATCAATCGCATCCCCGCGCCCGAGCGTGGCGAGGGCAGGACGCGCCTGCTCGGCGACGTGGACTACCCGGCCGCCGCCGCGGTCGCCGGCGCCATCACCCCGGTGCCGGGCGGGGTCGGGCCGATGACCATCGTCTGCCTGCTGGCCAACACCGTGACCACGGCCTCACTGATCAACGGCATCGAGCCGCCCAAGGACCTTACGCCCTAGGTTTCGCCGCCGCGTAGGCATCCGCCAGCCGCTTCGGCGCCCGGAACCTCCAGGCGTCCTCTAGCCGCAGCGACAGCTCTTCGTCGCCAATGACGTCCAGCCGGACCAGGAGGCCCGGCCAGCCCTTGAAATGGTCGGTCTGCCAGTAGATCTCGGGCGCCATTTCCATCAGCAGTTCCTTGTGCTCCAGCGGGCAGTGCAGCACCATTTCCTGTGGCCCGCGCACCGAGGCGAAGTTCTTGCCCCTCACCTTCAGCGATGGCGCGCCATAGCTGGTGGATTCGCTGACCTCGGGAAGTTGTAGTGCCGCGCACAGGCGCAGCATCCGGTCCATCTCGTGGCCCATCGCCATCTCCTTCTCGGTGAAGCAAAAAACCGCGTTCGACTGGGCAGCGAGTCTGGCGCATCTGCAACCGATTGGCTACACCACGGTTTGAACCCGAAGCGCCTGTCTCCCGGGGTCTCCATGACCAATGAATCCGACATCGCGGAAATCGGGGAAGCCCGGCCCGATCCGAACGCGCTTCGCGGTCCGGACGACCACCTGAATCAGGATTGGATCGAGCGGCTGCGCGCCCATCTCAGGGCGGGCGAAGAGCACGACGTCGCTGAGATGATGGAGCCGCTGCACGCCGCCGATGCGGGCGACGTGCTCGAGGCGCTGGAGCAGGACGAGCGTGTCGCGCTGGTCCAGATGCTCGGCGACAAGTTCGACTACCTGGCCCTCACCGAGGTCGACGACAACGTCCGTACCGACCTGATCGAGGAACTGCCGGCCGAGGACGTGGCGCGCGGCGTTGCGACCCTCGACAACGACGACGCCGTCTACATCCTCGAGGACATGGATGCCGGCGATCGCGAGGAAATTCTCGCGCAGTTGCCGGCCTTCGAGCGACTGAGCCTCAAGCGCAGCCTCGATTTCCCCGAAGACTCCGCCGGCCGGCGGATGCAGACCGATTTCATCGCCATCCCACCGTTCTGGACCGTCGGCCAGACCATCGACTACCTCCGGGTGGAAAAGGATCTGCCCGACGAGTTCTTCCAGCTTTACGTCGTCGATCCCGGTTATCGGGTGCTGGGCACCATTCCGCTCGACAAGTTCCTGCGCTCCAAGCGCCAGGTGCGCATCGAAAACCTGATGAACCACGACGTCCTCACGGTGGAAGCCACCGAGGACCAGGAGGAGGCGGCGCGCGACTTCGAGCGCTACGACCTCGTGGAAATCGGCGTGGTCGACGAGAACAAGCGGCTGGTCGGCGTGCTGACCGTCGACGACATCGTCGACGTCATCCACGAAGAAGCGACCGAAGACATCAAGCTGCTCGGCGGCGTGGGCGACGAAGAGCTGTCGGACAACGTGCTGTCGACGGTGCGCAGCCGCGCCCCCTGGCTGGTGGTGAACCTCATCACCGCCATGCTCGCCTCGTTCGTCATCAGCCTGTTCAACGGCACCATCGAGCAGATGGTGGCGCTGGCGGCGCTGATGCCGATGGTCGCCTCGATGGGCGGCAATGCCGGCACCCAGACCATGACGGTGACGGTGCGGGCGCTGGCGACACGTGATCTCGATCGCGGCAGGGTCCGACGCCTGATCACTCGCGAGGTCACCGGCGGCTTCCTCAATGGCTGCATCTTCGCGGTGCTGATCGGCGCCGTCACCTGGCTGCGCTATGCCAGTCCGAGTCTGGGAATCGTCATCGGCCTCGCCATGATCATCAACATGGTCGCGGCCGGCAGCGCCGGAATTTTGATCCCGCTGGCCCTCAACAAGCTCAAGGTCGACCCGGCGATCGCCTCCTCGGTGTTCGTCACCACCGTCACCGATGTCATTGGATTCTTCGCGTTTTTGGGCTTGGCCGGGCTCTGGTTCGGGCTGTTCTGAGCAGCTTTCCACAGGGATACTCGACCTATCCACTGTGGCTTTCCCGCCACTTCCCAACCACGCCCTTGCCGAGTTAACGAATCATTACTGTCGCAATTTCGTCACCATGTGTGGTTGCGGCAGCCCGTGAACGGCAAGAAGGAGCTTTGATGCGAGGCCAATCAAAGACCGAATGGTGGCGTTCCGCCTTACCGACGGTGTCCTGGACACTCGTCTGTTTGCTGGCCATGTCACTCGTGTTCACTATCGTTGCCGGCGCCTAGGACGGGGTGCAACTGGACCTGAAGGTCCTTCGATAGTACAGAATTTTGGAAGGGCGCCGGGCCACTCGGCGCCCTTCCGCTTTTGAGGCCGACCGATGAAACTGATCTTCGCCAACCGCAACTATTCGAGCTGGTCGCTGCGCGCCTGGCTGGTGCTGCGCCATTTCAACATTCCGTTCGATGAGGAACTGGTGCTGCTCAACGGTGAAGGCTGGCAGCAGAACCTGCGCAAGAAGTCGCCGAGCGGCAAGGTGCCGGTGCTGGTCGATGGCGACGTGGTCCTGCCCGAGACCACGGCGATCATCGAGTACCTGCATGACAAATACCCGGCCAAGGGCATCTGGCCCTCCAATCGGGTGGAGCGGGCCTATGCCCGGTCGGCGGCGGCCGAGATGCATGGCGGCTTCAACGCGCTGCGCGACGCGGCGCCGATGAACCTGCGCGCCTCGCATCCGGGCAAGGTCGATTTCGACGTGGTGGCCGACGATTTGAAGCGCATCGAGCGGATCTGGGGCGATCTGCTGTCGAAGTCCGGCGGGCCGTACCTGTTCGGTTCCTTCAACGCCGCCGATGCCATGTATGCGCCGGTGGCGACGCGCATCCGCACCTATGACCTGCCGGTCAGTGACCTGGCCCAGGAGTATGTCGAGGCGATCTACGCGCTGCCGGCGTTCCAGGAATGGCTCGCCGAGGCGGTGAAGGAGCCCTGGGTGGTCGATCAGGATGAGATCGACATCGTCAACGCCAAGCGGGACGCGGCCGGCAACGCATGATGCACATGATCAAGCTCTGCGTCGGCGTGGCGACGCTGGAAGAGCTCGAATCCTATCGCGCCGAGCGCGCCCACTGGTGGGGCGCCGACTACGGCGAGGACGTGCATGTCCATCGCACTCGCACCATGCCCAAGCGCAAGGACGAGATGGAGGGGCAGGGCTCGATCTACTGGGTGATCTCCGGCGTCGTCCGCTGCCGCCAGCCCATCCTGAGGCTGGCCGAAGCCGTTGACGAGCAGGGGCTCAAGTGCTGCGACATCATCATGGCGCCCGACATGGTCCGCACCATTCCGCGGCCCAAGTCGCCGTTTCAGGGTTGGCGCTATCTTGATCCCAAAGATGCTCCGGCCGATATCGGCAAAGGCGGTTTCGAGGAGGAAGGCTCGCTCGAACTCGCCGAGGAACTGGCGAAACTGGGACTGATCTGATGCAGGGCACAGCGATCAACGGCGTGACGGTCGGCTTCTACGAAGGCCCGGCGATCGCCGCCGAGGCCGACAGCAACGATGTGATCGGCTCCACCTACGGGCTGGGCATCGACCTGATCGCCATCCCGGTGGACCGGCTGGTCGACGACTTCTTCTGGCTCAGCACCGGGCTCGCCGGAGCGGTGCTGCAGAAGTTCCAGCAATACGGCTTCCGCGTCGCCATTCTCGGCGATATCTCGCGCTTCACGGCCGAGAGCCCATCGCTGCGCGACTTCATCTACGAGAGCAACCGGCGCGGGCAGGTGATGTTCCTCGCCGACCGTGCCGCGCTGGAAGCGCGGCTTTAGGGTGACGTTGCGCCCCTGTCATCGGCCCGTGCTCAAACACCCCCTTGAACGGGGTGGGTGTCTCATCAATAGTTCGCCTGGGCGAACAAATACCGAATCCCGAGATCGCGTCGCTTCGGGGCACCGGAGCGGCAGGGGAGTTTGATGGGCAGGACAGGCACGCACGTCATTGTCGTCGGCAATGAGAAGGGCGGCTCCGGCAAGTCGACCACTGCGTTTCATCTCGCCGTTTTCCTGATGTACCAGGGCTTCCGTGTCGCCTCGATCGATGTGGACAGTCGCCAGCAGACCCTCACCCACTACGTGCGCAACCGCCGCAACTGGGCCCAGGCGCACGACCTGAAACTGCCGCACGCCACCCATTTCCACCTGCCGCTGTCCAAATCGGACTCGGTCAAGGAGAACCAGCGGGTCGAGTTCGACCTGTTCCGGCAGGCCATTATCGAGGTGGAAGGCGAGGCGGATTTCCTCATCGTCGACACCCCGGGCTTCGATACGCACCTGACCCGGCTGGCACACTCACTGGCCGACACCCTGATCACGCCGCTCAACGACTCGATCATCGATCTCGACGTGATGGCTCACGTAGATCCGGTGACGGGTGACCCGCGCGAGATGAGCCACTATGCCCGGCTGGTGCAGCGGGCGCGCACTGAGCGGCTGTCGATCGACGGTCGCACCATCGACTGGGTGATCGTTCGCAACCGCATTTCGATGCTGCCCTCGCGCTCCACCAAGATCGTGCAGGGCGCCATCGAGAAGATTGCCGTGCGCCTCGGCTGCCGGGTGGCCGAAGGCATCGCCGAGCGCGTGATCTTTCGCTCGCTGTTCCCGACCGGCATGACGGTGTTCGATCCGCTCGATGCGGAGATGCTCGGCGGGCTCCCGTCCATGTCGCATCTCAGTGCCCGGCAGGAATACCGCGCGCTGGTGGAGGCCTTGAAGCTGCCGGTGAGCGAGCGCGCCAGGGCGCGCATCGAAGGCGAGAAGGCACTGGCGGCCAGCGCCGCCGCGCCGGCCAATTTCGAGCATATGGCCGGCGAGTAGGCGCAATCAGCGCTCGGAAAAGCCCTAGGTCCTGCGGGGCAGGGTGACCGTCACCGCACGGCCGCCGGCCGGCGCAAACACATCGAGTTCGATCTCGACATGCGGCATCAGCATGCGGCGGGTGCGGGCGCTGAGCGCCATCACCACGCCGAGCAGATCGCCGACGCCACGACGCTTCAGGCCGGGGTTGAACCGCGTCACCATGGCATTGACCGCCTGCCTGCGGACAACGGCATCTTCGGACGCGAGGGCCGACTGCCCTACAAATCGGGCGAGTTCGGTAAGACTAGACGTATCGCTCATTTGGGCTACTCCAACACAGGCCACAAATTCGCTTCCCTGAGGCGGCTGCTTTTCGCTCCTGGCGCAGTTTGCGAGGGAAAGTCGTGCGACTTCCGGCTCGAAAGCACACAGGATCAATCTCTTAGGATTGCATCGCGAGGCAGCTCATTTTGGCTTTCTTCAGCTGGTTGCACACACCGGCAGCGTCTTCACGGCCGCCGAAACCGCCGAACCGCGCCCGGAAGAACACCTGTCCGTTCTTCTCGAACCGTTCGACATAGGCGCGGGCTGCACCAAGGTTGCCCACCTTGGACGACGCATCGCTGATCAGCGAATTGGCGCCACCCTCGGTCGGCGCGGCGCCGATCTGGACGATCCAGCCGCCGCTGACTTCCTGGGGCACCTCGGCGACGGCCAGCGCGGCCGGCGGAGCCTGGTCCACGATGACCTCGGGCGCGGCGTCACCGATGCCGCCAGAGGTCATCAGATCGATCGGCTGGCCTTCCTCGCCGATGCCGACCGGCGGCAGCAGCGGCGCCGACGGCGCGGTCTGGCCGAGCGGCGCAGGGGCTGCGCCCAGCGAGAAGGTGTCACTGAGCCAGGCGCCGATCACATCGAGCGGGCGTTCCTGCTGCGGTGCGATACTGGCAATGGTGGGGCGCGAGGCGAGGCTGTTGGCGGCCTGCACGGCTTCATCGAAGCCGAGGTCGGCAGGGCGCGCAGTCGGCATCGGCGCGGCATCCCCGATCGAGGCCACCACGATGTCATCGGGCTGCTGCGCGGCTTCGCTCGGCTGCAGCTTGGCGGTGACGCTCACCGTGGCGCCGCCGATGCGGAATGACGGGTAGGGCGCCGGCATCACCGGCGCCGGGTCGGCGGAAGCCACCATGACGGTGGCGCCCTTGCGGCCCGGCTGCGGGATCATCGCCACGTCGAGATAGCCACCGGTGCGGCTCTTGGGCAGGTAGGTCTTGACCAGCTCGCGCACCTTGGCGTCGCGGGCGCCGCTCGAGTCGAAGCCGAAGCCGGCGACCACGATATGGTGGCCGTCGGCGCGCGCCGCGGTCAACAGGTTGAAGCCCGAGGCATTGGTGTAGCCGGTCTTGATGCCGTCCACGCCGTTATTGCCCAGGAGGCGGTTATGGTTGCCGTAGGTCCGCTTGCCGTACGAGAAGCTCCGGGTCTGGAAGTACTCGTAGTAGTTCGGGAAGTGCTGGTAGACGGCGATGCCCAGGATCGCCTGGTCGGCGACCGTGGTGACCTGGCCGCTGTCGGGCAGGCCCGAGGCGTTGCGGTAAGTGGTGTTGGACATGCCCAGCGCCTTGGCGGTCGAGGTCATCCGCTTGGCGAACGCGCTCTCGGAGCCGGAGATGTTTTCGGCGATCACCCGGGCGATGTCGTTGGCCGAGATGGTGACGATCGCCTTGATGGCGTTCTCCACCGTGATGGTCGAACCGGCCTTCAGCCCGAGCTTGGTGGGCACCGCCTGCGCGGCATATTTCGACACCGTGAACTTGGTGTTCAAGGTAATGTTACCAGCCTCCAGTTCCTGGAACAGGACGTAGAGGGTCATCACCTTGGTGACCGAGGCGGGGTAGCGCGCGGCGTTGGACGAGCTCTCGTAGAGGATCTTACCGGACTTGGCATCGACGACGATGCCGGCGAATTTTCGCGGCACCGTGGCGGCCTCGGCGGCCACGATCATTGGGACGAGCAGCGCCATGGCGAGCACGACAGCGGCCACCAAGCGCGGAAAAAGCGCGCGCCTATGGGAAAAATGCTTCTGCGAAAGCACCCGGTACTCCAACTACTATCGGACGTGAACGCCGTCCGTACTCAACGCCTCGAGAAGCGGTGTCCGGTCCTCCCCAAAACGAGACCAGTCACATTCCCTGTTACCGTGCACCTTAGGCAGGCCGTCTTACCATTCCGTAAAATGCGATGGATTTCGGGCACTTGGTTAAGCGCCCGTGAGCGGGGCCACCTGCTCCAAAGTTTAGGTAGTTCGCCACTTAACAGGCAGGGAGTTTTGCCTACATAATGGCCTCACCATGCTGCTTCGAACCGATCTCCCCCAGACCCGAGCCATGCGTGCAGCCATCGAACTGACGCTCCCGACCATTGGTGCATCGATGATGCCGCCACGGGGCGCCGACGATGACCGCAAGGGCGGCAAAGGCGATGGGGGAAGCAAGAACGATACGGCGACCATCACCAAGCCGAAGACCAAGAGCAAACGGCCCAGCCTCTATCGGGTGCTGCTGCTCAACGACGATTACACTCCGATGGAGTTCGTCGTCCTGGTGCTGCAGGATGTGTTCAACAAGACCCGCGAAGAGGCCATGCGCATCATGCTCCACGTCCACAACCAGGGCGTCGGCGAATGTGGTGTGTACCCCTTCGAGGTGGCCGAAACCAAGGTCACCAGGGTCATGGACGCGGCCCGCAAGAACCAGCACCCACTTCAGTGCGTGATGGAAAAGCAATAGGAACCGACATATGCCCTCTTTTTCCCGCGGACTTGAGAAGGCCCTCCATCAGGCGATGAACCTGGCGCGCGAGCGGGCGCATGAGTTCGCGACGCTCGAACACCTGCTGCTGGCGCTGACCGATGATCGCGACACCATCGCGGTGCTGACCGGTTGCGATGTCGATATCGAAGCGCTGAAGTCGGACCTCGAAGACTTCATCAACGAAGAGCTCGACAGCCTCGTGGTGCCCAACGGGCAGGACGCCCGCCCGACCGCCGCGTTCCAGCGCGTCATCCAGCGGGCCGTCATCCACGTGCAGTCATCCGGCAAGGAAGAGGTTACGGGCGCCAACGTGCTCGTCGCCATCTTCGCCGAGCGCGAAAGCCATGCCGCCTATTTCCTCGAGCAGCAGGACATGACGCGGCTCGACGCGGTCAATTTCATCTCGCACGGCATCACCAAGTCCGGGCCGAGCGAGGAGCGCCGCGTGCGCGGCGCCGAGACCCCGGCCGGCAATGGCCAGGGCGAGGAGGGCGAGCGCTCGGGCAATGGCCAGAGTTCGGCACTGGCCGATTTCTGCGTCAACCTCAACGAGAAGGCCCGTGCCGGCAAGATCGATCCGCTGATCGGCCGCGACAGCGAACTGCGTCGGACCATTCAGATCCTCTGCCGTCGCTCCAAGAACAACCCGCTTTATGTGGGCGACGCCGGCGTCGGTAAGACCGCCATCGCGGAGGGCCTCGCTCGCAAGATCATCGAGGGCGACGTGCCCGAGGTGCTGCGCGAGGCGGTGATCTATGCGCTCGATATGGGTTCGCTGCTGGCCGGCACCCGCTATCGCGGCGATTTCGAAGAGCGGCTGAAGGCGGTGATGAAGGAGCTCGAGAAGCATCCTGACGCCATCCTGTTCATCGACGAGATCCACACCGTGATCGGCGCCGGGGCCACCTCCGGCGGGGCGCTCGATGCCTCGAACCTGCTGAAGCCGGCTCTGGCTTCGGGCAATATCCGCTGCATCGGCTCGACCACCTACAAGGAATACCGGCAGTTCTTCGAGAAGGATCGGGCGCTGGTCCGTCGCTTCCAGAAGATCGACGTCGCCGAGCCGACCATCCCGGATGCGATCGAGATCGTGAAGGGGCTGCGGCCGTATTTCGAGGACTACCACAAGCTCAAGTATACCGACGAGGCACTCAAGGCCGCCGTCGAGCTGAGCGCACGCTACATCAATGACCGTAAACTGCCGGACAAGGCGATCGACGTGATCGACGAGACCGGCGCCAGCCAGATGCTGCTGACGCCGGAGAACCGCAAGCAGACCATCGACGTGGCCGATATCGAGCAGACCATCGCCACGATGGCCCGCATTCCGCCCAAGTCGGTGTCGAAGTCGGATACCGAACTGCTCGCCAACCTCGAGGGCAATCTCAAGACCGTGGTGTTCGGCCAGGACCAGGCGATCACGGCGCTGGCGTCGGCCATCAAACTGGCCCGTGCGGGCCTGCGCGAACCGGAAAAGCCGATCGGCTCCTACCTGTTCACCGGCCCCACCGGCGTCGGCAAGACCGAAGTGGCGAAGCAGTTGGCCGATACCCTAGGCGTGGAACTGCTGCGCTTCGACATGTCCGAGTACATGGAGCGGCACACTGTTTCGCGGCTGATCGGCGCCCCTCCGGGCTATGTCGGCTTCGACCAGGGCGGGCTGCTCACCGATGGCGTGGACCAGCATCCGCACTGCGTGGTGCTGCTCGACGAAATCGAAAAGGCTCACCCGGACCTGTTCAACATCCTGCTGCAGGTGATGGACCACGGTAAGCTGACCGATCACAACGGCAAGTCGGTCGACTTCCGCAACGTCATCCTGATCATGACGTCGAATGTCGGCGCCATGGAACTGCAGAAGTCGCCGATCGGCTTTGGCCGCAAGCGCGAGCAGGGCGACGACGAGGATGCGGTGAACCGGATGTTCACCCCGGAGTTCCGCAACCGTCTCGACGCCATCATCTCGTTCGGCCCGCTGCCGCCGGCAGTCGTCCGTCGCGTGGTCGAAAAGTTCGTGCTGCAGCTCGAAGGCCAGCTGGCCGAGCGTGGCGTGACCATCGAGCTGACCCCGGAAGCCGCCGAGTGGCTGGCGATCCGCGGCTACGACGAACGCATGGGCGCGCGCCCGCTGGGCCGCGTGATCCAGGAGCACGTCAAGAAGCCGCTGGCCGACCAGGTGCTGTTCGGCGAGTTGCAGCATGGCGGTTCGGTCACCGTGGCAGTGGTCGGCGTCGGCACCGAGGCCAAGCTCGAGCTGATCGCGGTTCCGCCGCGGCCGGCCCGGCCCAAGGCCATCGCGGCGCCCAAGGCCAAGAAGGCCAAGGCTGCCGCCGACAAGCCGGCGGAAGAGAAAAGCTGAGATCCCATGCAGGGACTATGCAAGGCCGGGAGCGATCCCGGCCTTTTTCTTGGGGTAGGGGGAGCACTGAATGGGACTTGAGGGCAAGACTATCGCCATTACCGGCGCGGCGCGGGGCCTCGGGGCAGCGCTGGCCATCGTCGCGGCGGATCGCGGGATGATCCCGCTGCTGCTGGGCCGTAACGCCGCCGGCATCGGTGCCGTGGCCGAGGCGATCGAGCAGCGCACCGGCAAACGGCCGGACGCCTTCGTCTGCGACCTCGCCGACCCGCTGTCGCTGACCGGCGCGGCGAGCAAGATCGCCACCGTGCATCCGGAACTCGACATCCTTGTCAATTCCGGCTCGCAATGGGTGGGCGGCGCCTACACGGCGATGAGCGATGCGCAGATCGCCGCTGTCGTCGACTCTACCGTGACCGGCACCATGGCGCTGACCCGGCGCCTGCTGCCGTTGCTGCTGAAGCGGCCGGAGGCGGATATCCATACGGTGGTGTCGATGAGCGGGCTGCCCTATGCGCGGATGCGCGGCTCCTCGGTGCCGTTCGTTGCCGCCAAGCACGCCCAGAACGGCTTCGTCCAGGCGCTGACCGAGGAGATGGCTGGCACCAGCGTGCGTGTCACTTCGGTCTATCCCGGCCATATCGAAGATACGTCGCCGCTCGAGGAGAACTGGGACCATGCGCGCGGCGTCGAGGATGCGCTGAGCGACAAGGATGTGGTGGAGTCGATCCTGTTCGTGCTGAGCCAGCCACGCAACGTCGCGATCCGCTCGCTGGTGATCGAGCGGGCCCGCACCGAGTTTCTGAGCTAGCTTGGCTGGCGACCGGTAAATGCGTCGTGGTCGAGCCGACCCAAGCGATCACTCCGCCTCCGGTGACACCTCGATTGAGCCCAACTGCCGAGCCGGCCAATCGCCAAGCGGCTAGCGCTTTGCCGCTAGCCCGACGAAGAACGCCGCATAGACAGCAGCGGGCAGGGCCAGCGCCCAGAGGTGCCAGGCGCCATAGGCAATGCCGCCGATCAGCGCGCCGACAAGCAGCGCGAGCCACACCAGCAGGTGCTGCACCCAGCGCAGGGGCGGCACTTCCCGGCGCACGCTGCGGGCCAGGTCCTGGCCGACGGCGAACAGCGTGCCGGTAACGAACGTCGCGCCCAGCCGGACGGCGCCGCGTGGCGACATGATGGCGTTCTGCGCGCCCGCAGCCGCCGCCAGGGCCAGCATAGCCTGCGCTGCTGAAAAGCCGAGGCCGCTGAGCCCCAGTGTGACGCCGAGCCCGGCGAGCACCAGCGCCAGCACCCCCATGGCGCGCCGCCGGTCGGTGCTGCCGCCGATCAGGCTGCCGAAGAAACTGCCGACCACGAACATCACGATCAATCCGGCAGGCAGGGCCAGCGCCGGTCCGAGGTCGGCAATGCCGGCGCCCAGCTGCGTGGTGTTGCCGCTCATGAACGAGGTGTAGAAACCGCCCAGCTCGATGAATCCGATCACGTCGATCATGCCGGCTGCGGCGGTGAGCAGCAGGCCGAGGCTGAGCTGCGGCGCGGGCGTCACGTCAGGCGAGGGCGGCTGCGATGGCCCTGGCCTGCGCGGCGAGCTCGGCGTCATCAGCCTTGCCCTGGCCGTGTCGGCCGAGCTCCACGCCCTCGTAGACCGGGATGACGTGGAAATGCAGGTGGAACACCGACTGGCCGGCCGGCGCTTCGTTGAACTGCACGACGCGGATGCCGTCGGGGTTGAGGGCCTTCTGAGTTGCCCTGGCGACCCGCTGGACCTGCGGAATAGCGCGGGCGAGCACCGCCGGATCGGCATCCAGCAGGTTACGCGACGCTGCCTTCGGAATGATCAGCACGTGGCCCTTGGACTGCGGGAAGATATCCATCATCACCAGCACGTCCGCATCTTCGTAGACCTTGTGGGACGGGATCTCGCCCTTGATGATCTTCGAAAAGATGTTGCTCGGGTCGTAGGCGGTCACGAGGCGGTCTCCATCACGTCGTCGGTGTCGTAGAGGTTGCCGGGATAGCTCTCGATCGTCTCCTCGACGATGTCGGCGGCGAGCCCGGTGCCGTCCTCGAGCACCAGGCGTTCGCGCAGCTCGCGGGCTGCGATCTCGAACGAGGTGTCGGTGGCAAGTTCCTCGAGCGCCGAGGCGAGGATGCTCGGGGTGAGCTTGCGCAGGCGGACCGGGGCAGGGCCGCAGCCCAGCTCGTAGACGCGGCGTCCCCAATAGGGCTGGTCGAAGAAGTGCGGCACGACGAAGGTCGGGCGGCCCGCATAGAGGCCGGCATAGGTGGTGCCCGCGCCGCCATGGTGCACCAGCGCCTTCATCAGCGGGAACAGCTTGGTGTGGGGCGCCTTGTCGATGGTGTAGACGGTGTCGGGCAGGTCTTCGGCCTTGATGCCGCCCCAGCCCTTGCCGACCACGGCCCGGCCGCCCCATTCCCTGAGTGCCTTGGTGATGATCTCGGTGTTGCGCGCCGCGCCCCACGGCATCGAGCCGAAGCCCAGGTAGATCGGCGCTTCGCCGGCATCGAGGAACTTGCGGAACGCCGCGTCCGGCTCCCAGCCGGTAATGTCGTCGAGCCGCCAGAAGCCGGTGACGGTGGTGGTTTCCGGCCAGTCGCCGGGCCGCGGCGAGATCACCGGGGAATAGGCATGCAGCGCCGGGATCGGCTCGCCGCGCGCGTTCTTGGAAAAGCCCGAGCGCTTGCGGCTCCTGAGGCCCAGCAGCTTGGCGCGCATCCGGTCGCGCGGGAAATCGTAGTAGCTCTGGTGCGCCGCCTGGACCACGTAGCTCAGCCGGTTGAACAGCGGATCGAGACTGATGCGGTTGAACAGCGGCTCGGGCGGCGGGCCGTCATAGCCGAAATAGGGGAACTCGCCGGTCGGGTTGATCGGCTGGAAGGCGGTCATGATCGCCGGGATGTCCAGCGCTTCGGCGACATCGACGGCGAAATTGGTGGTCTGGTGGAAAATGATGGCGTCGACGTTCTGCGCCGTGGCCCAGAGGTGCCGGCAGGCCGTCTTCATGATCTTCTGGCCGTCGCGCAGCAGTTTAGGCGCGTAAAGCAGCGAGTTCTTCGACATGACGTTGTCGAACTGGCTCTGCCGCATGAAGGCCTGGATATCACTGCCGAGCGTTGCGAACTCGACGCCGTGACCGGTGACGAACCCCTCGAAGTCGTTGGTGGCGCACAGCACCACCGAGTGGCCGCGCTTCTTCAGCGCCAGCGCCAGCGCGACGAAGGGCTGCACGTCTCCCATCGTCCCAATCGCAGCTATGGCGATGCGCTTGCTCATTCGGTCTCCAGGGCCTCGGAAGGAGGCGGCCGTCCTATCCATCGAGAGTGTGGTCTGGCTGAGGCGGCAAAATACCGCGCCAGACCCGCGCCCGTCCAGTGTGGTGCCTTCGAACCACAGTGCCGGCGGGCGCGCAACTCCCAGCTAATGCGGGTCCCCATGTCTGAATGGAGTATAGCGCTCGAGCTGTTCCTGCTCGCGCGCCACCGAGGCGCGCTCCTGCGCCACGAAACGGGCGACGGCATCGCGCAGGCCGGGGTGGCCGATCCAGTGCACCGAGCGCGTGGTGGCCGGTGCGTAGCCGCGCGCCAGCTTGTGCTCGCCCTGCGCTCCGGCCTCGACCACCGGCAGCTTGTGGGCGATCGCATAGTCGATGGCCTGATAGTAGCAGAGCTCGAAATGCAGGAACGGCACGTTGCGGGTGGCGCCCCAGTACCGGCCATAGAGCCTGTCGTGTCCGATCATCGAGAAGGTCCCGGCGATCGGCTCGTCCCCGTCATAGGCGAACATCAGCAGCACGCGGTCGGCCATCGCCTCCGACAGCAGCGAGAAGAAGCGGCGGTTGAGGTAGGGCCGGCCCCACTTCCGGCTGCCGGTATCCTGGTAGAATTCGAAGAACTGATCCCACACCGCCTCGGTAAGGTCTGGGCCGGTGAGCCACCTGACGGTCAGGCCATCGGCCTCCAATGCGTCGCGGCGCTCTCGACGGGTAACCTTGCGGTGACGCGATGACAGTGTGCCGAGGAAATCCTCGAAGCTCGAAAAGCCGTCATTGTGCCAGTGATACTGGGTGTCATGGCGCACCAGCCAGCCTGAGGCACGCGCCAGGTCGGCCTCGGCTTCGCTGACGAAGGTGGCGTGCACCGAGGAGATGTCGTTGCGCGTGGCCAGCGTCTCCGCCGTGCGGATCAGCGCTGTCCGGCTGGCATCGTCGCTCGCGAGGAAGCGCGGACCGGTAACCGGGGTGAACGGCACGGCGCATTGCAGCTTTGGGTAATACTCGCCGCCGGCCCGCTGGAATGCGTCGGCCCAGCCATGGTCGAAGACATACTCACCCTGCGAGTGCGATTTCAGGTACAGCGGCATGGCGCCGACCGGAGTGCCGGCGGCATCGCTCAGCAGCAGGTGTTGCGGCTGCCAGCCGGTGCGGTTTGACGCAGAACCGGACTGCTCGAGGGCCAGGAGGAACCGGTGATCGAGAAACGGGTTGTCGACCACCCCGTCATGCCCCGGCGCCAACCCGTTCCACACCGCCGCGGGGATCTCCGCGATGGAGCCGAGCACATCGGCGCTGAGCGGTTCCTCAGGCACTTGGCGGATCGAACCCCTCGAAGACGATCTGATCGGCCTTGCCCAGCACCGCCAGCGCTGCGGCGGGCGATTTGATGGTCCAGGCGGTGACCGGCACGCCGAGCGAGCGGAACAGCTTCACCGCCGGCAGGTCGAGCGACTTGTCGCGGCACGAGATGAAGTCGAAGCGGCTGACCGGCCAGTGCAGCAGATGCCGCAGCATGAACCTGGTGGCGTCGCCGAGGTGCTGGTCCCATTCCGGCTCGTCATAGCCATAGGTGACGATGCCGACCGGCATGGTGGCGCCGCGCTTTTTCACCTCGATGACCAGCTTGGGGTCGAACGATTCCAGCGTCACCGGCCCGCGATAGCCCTTGAGCGCATCCATCACGGTCTGCGCCAGCACTTCGGTGGCGGCCTGGTTGGGCTGTTGCTTCAGCTCGATCTGCAGCAGCACCCGGCCATTGATCTGGGCGAGAAACGCGTCGAACCGCTGCGGCGTATCGCCGGCGGCGCTGTCGAGCAGCGTATAGGTCGAAAGCTCCGCCATCGTCCGCGCGCCGACCGGGCCGCTGATGCCGGTCAGCCGGTCGAGATCGTCGTCGTGGAAGATCATCGGAATGCCGTCACGGCTCAGCTGCACGTCGCACTCGATGGCGTAGCCACGCTCGATCGCCGCCGCGAAGGCGCTGGCGGTATTCTCGATGATGCCGCGACCGCGGTCATGCAGACCGCGGTGGGCAATGGGACGGTCGAAATTGGGTTTGGCGCACATGCTGTTAAGCCGTCATATGGGAGTCAGGACGCCCGGGCGCTAGCACCCCCGCATGACACTTTCGCGTCGCCCTGTCTCAGTCCTCGACCTCGATGATGCCTTCGACCTCGACCGCGGCGCCCAGGGGCAGGGCGGCCATGCCGACGGCGGAACGGGCATGCTTGCCCTTGTCGCCCAGGACGCCGACGATGAGGTTCGAGGCGCCGTTGGCGACGAGGTGGTGTTCGGCGAAGTCGGGGGTCGAGGCAACGAACACGGTGAGCTTCAGCACGCGCTTGACCTTGCTGAGGTCGACGCCCGCCGAGTGGACGATCTGGCTGAGGAAGTTGACCGCGGCGAGCTCGGCGGCATTGCCGCCCTGCACCACGTTCATGGTGTCGCCGAGCAGGCCCGTCACCACCCCCTCGGCGCCCGAGGAGATCTGGCCGGACACGTAGACGATATTGCCCGTCCGGGTGATCGGCACATAGGTGGCGACCGGCGCTTTCGGCTGCGGCAGCTCGTAGCCATATTCGCGGAGCTTATCGAGGGGGCTGGTCATCCTGGTTCTCTTCGTCTTTGTCTGCGTTGCGGGCGGCGCGAGCCTTCACCCGGTCATATAGCTTGCCGCGGATCACCGCGTCCCGCCCGAAGCGATCGCGTACACGATCAATGGCGCGTTCCGCAGCGGCCCGCCGGGCGATTCCCGGCTCGATCAGATCAACCGGATCGATGCCGTCTGCTTCCGAGATGCCGCTCACTCCAATGCCGATCAGGCGGAATGCCGTCCCGTCGATCTCGCGGGCGAGAAGCTGTACGCCGGTTTCGTAGAGCACGTTGGCAAGCTGTGTCGGGATCATCAATTGCCGGGCCCGGGTGCGCAAGCGAAAACCTGCTGACTTGAGCTTGAGCGTGACGGTATCGCCGAGGATCGACTTGGACTTGAGCCGCTCGGACAGGCGTTCGCAGAGCGCCAGCAACTCGGTGGAAAGCTCGTCGAACGTCCTCAAGTCGCTGTTGAAGGTGGTCTCGGCGGAGACCGTCTTCATCTGGTCGTCGGTGGAGATGGCGCGAGCATCCTCGCCACGCGCCAGCCGAGCCAGCCGCGCCCCGGAATCGCCATAGCGCCGCATCAGCTGCTCGGGCGGCGTCGCCTGCAGCTGGCCGATGGTTTCGAAGCCATCCTTGCGCAGCGTCTCGGCAAACACCTTGCCCACGCCATAGATCAGCGTCACCGGCTGCGGGGCGAGGAACGCGACGGTCTCGGCTTTGCCGATCACCGCGAAGCCACGTGGCTTGTCGAGGTCCGAGGCGACCTTGGCGAGGAACTTGTTGTGGCTGAGCCCGATCGAGATGGTGACGCCGACCTGCTGCTCGACGCGGCTGGCGAAGCGGGCGAGCACCACGGCCGGCTTGGCCCGGTGCAGCGCCTCCGTCCCGGTCAGGTCGAGGAAGGCCTCGTCGATCGACAGCGGCTCGACCAGTGGTGTCAACTCGTCCATCAGCGTGCGGATCTGGCGGCTGACGCCGACATATTTTGCCATGTTGGGCGGAATGACCACCGCGCGCGGGCAGAGTTCCATGGCACGGAACATCGGCATGGCGGAGCGGACGCCGTATTGCCGGGCGATGTAGCAGCAGGTGGAGACGACGCCGCGCACGCCGCCGCCGATGATCAGCGGCTTGTCGACGAGGCTCGGGTCATCGCGCTTCTCGATCGAGGCATAGAACGCGTCGCAGTCCACATGCGCGATGCTGAGCGCGCCCAGTTCCTCATGCGCCTTGATCCTGGGCGAGCCGCAGGCGCGACAGCGGGTCGGGGCCTCGAAGGCCTCGACCGTCGCCGAGCAGTCGCGGCAGATCGCCAGCATCGCTCATCCCGCCGGGTTGAGGCGGGCCCAGACGCGCATGAAGTCGTCGGGCTTGAAGCTGTTATTGGCGCTCAGGGCGAGCAACAGCGCCTCGTTACCGGCGAAATAGTCGATCAGGCCGCGGTCGAGGCCGTCGCCGCCGGCAGCCTTGCGCAGCGCATCGGGGGAGTAGCCCGTCATGGTCATGAATTCGGCGAGCTGCGCCGGGTTCTCCGCCAGGTGGTGCAGGCAGAGATCGCCCAGGGTACGCGAGGTAAGTTCGAGGGTTTTGGGCAAGGCCGGGGTCTCGTTGGTAAGCGGATTGATGTTACCCCGAACTTCGGGCAGAACACGAGAGCCCGCCAGCCTCCCGGGGGTGGATTTGAGTCCCGTATGCCCAAGACCGTAATGATCGTCGAAGACAACGAGCTCAACATGAAGCTCTTCAACGATCTGCTTGAATCGCGCGGATATTCGATCATCCAGACCCGCAACGGACTGGAGGCGCTGGACCTTGCGCGCGCCCACCGGCCCGACCTGATCCTGATGGACATCCAGTTGCCGGAAGTCTCCGGGCTCGTGGTCACCAAATGGCTCAAGGAAGACGACGAACTGATGTCGATTCCCGTCATTGCGGTGACGGCCTTCGCCATGAAGGGCGACGAGGAGCGAATCTTGCAGGGCGGCTGCGAGGGCTACATCTCTAAACCCATCTCCGTGCCTCACTTTTTGGAAACCATTGCCCGCTACATTGGACCTGCCAGCTAGGCTTCGCCACGGCTGGCATTCGGGCAGATTTCCTCAAATCGCGGGGCCTGAGGTCTTTGACGGCGCGGGTGCTGATCGTCGACGATATTCCAACGAACGTCCGCCTGCTCGAGGCGCGGCTTTCGGCTGAGTATTTCGACGTCGTCACGGCAGCGTCCGGCAAGGACGCGCTGGCGATCTGCGCCGAAGGCGAAATCGACATCATCCTGCTCGACGTCATGATGCCGGAAATGGACGGCTTCGAGGTCTGTGCGCGGCTGAAGGCCGACCGCCGGACCAGCCATATTCCGATCCTGATGGTGACCGCGCTCGACCAGCCCTCCGACCGGGTCAGGGGGCTCGAGTCGGGTGCCGACGACTTCCTGACCAAGCCCGTCGATGACGTGCAGCTGATGGCGCGCGTAAAGAGCCTGGTGCGCCTCAAGGCCCTGACCGACGAGCTGCGGGCGCGTGCCCGCACCGGGCAGGAGATCGCCATCGAGGACGCCATGCGGGCGATGGATTCGATCGACCACAATGATGGTCGCATCCTCCTGGTCGATCCTGACCTCCGCCATGCCGAACGGATTCGCGGCTACCTCGAGGCGCATAACCGCATCGATATTCTCGCCAACCCGGCGGACGCCGCACTGGCGGTGAGCGGCGGCGATTACGAACTCGCGCTGGTGTCGATGGCACTGGGCGATTTCGATCCGCTGCGGGTCTGCTCGCAGATGCGGACGGCCGAACAGAGCCGGACCCTTCCCATTATCCTGATCGCTGAAGAGGACGACCGGCCGCGTGTGGTTCGCGGGCTCGACCTCGGGGTCAACGACTTCATCATGCGGCCGGTCGAGCGCAACGAACTGATGGCGCGGGTGCGCACGCAGATCCGGCGGCAGCGCTACGCGGTGGAGCTGCGCCAGAGCGTCAACAATACTCTGGCGCTGGCGGTGACCGATGAGCTGACCGGGCTCTATAACCGTCGATATTTCGAGCGGCACCTTTCGATCCTGCTGCAGAAGGCGCAGCAGCAGGGCCGTGACATGGCGGTGATGCTGATCGACATGGACTACTTCAAGGAAGTCAACGACACCCATGGCCACGATACCGGCGATGCGGTGCTGCGTGAGTTCGCCGATCGATTGCGCCGCAATATCCGCGGCGTCGACCTCGCCTGCCGATTCGGCGGCGAGGAGTTCGTGGTGCTGATGCCCGACACCGACTCGCGGCAGGCCCAGGGCGTCGCCGAACGGGTACGCGGCGCAGTCGCGGAGAAGGGGTTCGACGCCGGCAATGGGCGTCCGCTGCCCGTTACCGTTTCGGTCGGCATGGCGCTCAATGAGCATGAGACCGACACCCCGGAGCTGCTGCTCAAGCGTGCCGACGTGGCCCTTTACCGGGCCAAGCGCGAAGGTCGCAACCGGGTCGTTGTCGACGCCGCCTAGTTGCGAGCAGTCCGATCACGGAATATTAAGGTTAAGGATTAGTAACGTTGTGGGGCGGCTATTTGCGCCGACGCCGGAAAGGGTTAAGTTGTCCCCATAGAAATAACGCCGACACTTTCGGTGTCAGCAGTCACCCCTACGGTTCTCCTCAGGTCCGCCGCAACTCCTGGGTCCGTAGGGAGGCTGGTTCGCAGCGGGCAAGAGTGGCCTCTTCGACATGCCGCCGCGGACCAGCCGCTTCTTCGAACGCCCGTCCCGTATATCGGGGCGGGCGTTTTCCATTCGTGATGTCGATCGCTGTCCCGCGGCCTTGCCGGCCATAACGAAAAACCCCGCGCCGGGGCACGGGGTTCTCGGAATTCCGCTCGGAAGCGCCAGATTATTTGATCTTGGCTTCCTTGAACTCGACGTGCTTGCGCACGACCGGGTCGTACTTCTTGAACGAGAGCTTCTCGGTCTGGGTACGCGAGTTCTTCTTGGTGACGTAGTAGAAGCCGGTGTCGGCAGTCGACACGAGCTTGATCTTGAGAGATACGGCTTTGGCCATGGTCACATTCCTTGAAACGGCTTGCCGCGCGCAATCCGCGGGGCTGTGAATTCAACCGGCCAACCGGCCTGTGGAAATTTGGCCGGAAACTACGGATTTTCGGGCCGATGTCAAGCGGACACTAGGCGGCCCGAAAGCCGCCCGGCGTGGATCAGACGTCACTCTTGGAGGTGTCGCCGCGGGTAGGGTCGAAGCCATACATGTAGTTGGCCCACTGCAGCCCGACCACGGCGCCCTTGATCGAGGGAAGCATGATCAGCGGCAGCACGATGGCCGCCGGGATCATCGTCCAGACATAGAGCATCGGATCGACCGGTCCGCTCATCTCGGCATGCAGCATCCAGCCGACCAGGATATGGCCGACGATGAAGATGGCGATATAGGGCGGGAAATCGTCGGCCCGCGCCGAGCTCAGCTTCTCGCCGCACTCGCTGCAGCTGTCGTTGATCTTGAGGTAGGAGCGGAACAGCTTGCCCTTGCCGCAGTTCGGGCAGCGGCACATCACGCCATTGCCGATTGCCTTCCACAGCGAGCGCTGCTCACGCACAAAACCGATCTCGACCGCCATCGCTATCTCTTTCGTTTGGCGGTCTTGCGATAGGCGCCCGCCTTGCCTCGTTTGCTAGATGGTCCTTTGCGGCCACGCCCGCCAGATGACGGAACGCCGCGGCTGCCCTCGCTCAGCAACTCGAAGCGCAGCGCCCCGGCGACCGGCGCGACTTCGAGCAAGCGGACGCTGACATCGTCACCGATCCGGAACGTTTCGCCGGTGCGGTCGCCCACCATGGCCTGCATTTCCTCGACAAAGCGATAATAGTCCTGTCCGAGGGTCGAAGCCGGGATGAAACCATCGGCGCCGGTATCCTTGAGTCGCACGAACAGCCCCGAGCGCGTGACGCCCGAGATGCGCCCCTCGAACCTGGCGTTGATGTGCGCGGCGAGAAACTGCGCCAGCAGCCGGTCGACCGTCTCGCGCTCGGCCAGCATGGCGCGGCGCTCGGTCGACGAGATGTGCTGCGCGATGCCCGGCAGCTTGATGATTTCGCTCTCGGTCAGCCCGTCCTTGCCCAGGTCGAGCGCGCTGATCAGCGCGCGGTGCACGATCAGGTCGGCATAGCGGCGGATCGGCGAGGTGAAGTGGGCGTAACGCTCGAGGTTGAGGCCGAAATGGCCGTAATTCTCGGCGGCATATTCGGCCTGCGCCTGGGTGCGCAGGATGATCTCGCTGACCTGCTGGATCTTGCCGTCGCTGCGGGCTTTCTCGAGGATGCGGTTGAAATCTGCGGGCCGCACGGCGTCCGATTTCGGCGCCGGCAGCTGCAGCGAGCCGAGGAAATCGCGCAGCGCCACCAGCTTCTCCTGGCTCGGCGTGTCGTGCACGCGGTAGAGCAGGGCGCTCTTGTGCTTCTCCAGCGTTTCGGCGGCCGCGACGTTGGCGGCGATCATCATCTCCTCGATCAGCCGGTGCGCGTCGAGCCGCTCGGGAACCTTGACGTCGACGACCATACCGGCCTTGTCGAGGATGATCTTGCGCTCGGGCAGGTCGAGGTCGAGTGGACCGCGATTGTCGCGCGCCTTCGCCATCGCGCCATAGGCCGCCCAGAGCGGGCGCAGGATGCTGTCGAGGATCGGCCCGGTCTTGTCGTCCGGCTTGCCGTCGATGGCCGCCTGTGCCTGCTGATAGCTGAGCTTGGCGGCGGAGCGGAACAGCACGCGGTGGAAACTGTGGCTGCGCTTCTTGCCGTTCTGGTCGAACACCATCCGCACCGCCAGCGACGGGCGGTTCTCGCCCTCGCGCAGCGAACAGAGGTCGTTCGAGATGCGCTCGGGCAACATCGGCACGACCCGGTCGGGGAAGTACACCGAATTGCCGCGGATATAGGCTTCGCGGTCGAGCGCCGTGCCCGGCCGGACATAGGCCGCGACGTCGGCGATGGCGACGTAGACGAGGTGGCCGCCGGCATTCTTCGGGTCGGTATCGGGCTCGGCGTAGACCGCGTCGTCATGGTCCTTGGCATCGACCGGGTCGATGGTAACGAGCGGAATGTGCCGCCAGTCCTCGCGGCCCTTGATCGTGGTTTCCTTCGCCTCTTCGGCCTCTTTCGTCACCGAGGCGGGGAAGCGGTAGGGGATTTCGAGGTTGTGGATGGCGATCATCGAGACCGCCCCCTCAGATTTCGGGTTGCCGATGACGTTGGTCACCTTGGCCTTGGGGATCATCAGCCGGCCGGTGAGCTTGACTTCGACCTCGACCAGGTCGCCGTCGCGGGCGCTGCCAAGGTCGCCGCCGTCGATGCGCATTTCCTTCTGCTTGCGATCGACCGGGATCAGCCGTGCTCCGTCCTCGTCCATACGGACGATGCCGATCTGGCCGCGGCGCGGCTTGTCGAGGATATTCATCGCCCGGGCGGTGTAATCGGGCAGTTCGCCGTCGCCGGCGCTGATCCGCGCCAGAATGCGATCGCCGGGCGCCGGGGCCACGCGGGCGTCCTTCGGCTGCTTCACCGCAACGCGCGGGCGCTCGCCCTCGTCGTCGTTCCATTGCGCCGGGAAGGCGTGGAGATTGTCGGGGTCGGCATCCGCGGGGATGTCGAGGACGGTGACCGCGGGCAGCGCGGCGGTCGGCCGGATCTGCTTGCGGGTGCGGGCAATGAAGCCCTCACCCTCCATCTGCTTGAGCAGCACCTTGAACGGGGTGCGCATGTCGCCGTGGATGCCGAAATGGCGCGCCAGGTCGCGCTTGCCATCGAGGGTCGGCTGCTGCGCCATCGCTTCGAGGATGGCCTCCCGCGAAGGGAGCTGGCCGACGGCAAACTGCCGTGGGCCTTTGGGTGTTGTCTTGGTTTTTGGCGGTTTCGCCATTGTCTCTTTCTTTAGGCGGGTGTCTCCGCCTTCGTCTTCGATGCGGCCTTGGGCTTGGTCTCTGTCTTGGCAGTGGACTTGGCCTTCGCAGTCGACTTGGCCTTGGCCGCAGGTTTGGTTGTCGGTTTCTTGGCCGCCGCTTTCTTTGCCGGCGCCTTCTTGGCGCCGGCCGATCGCGACGAGGATTTCTTCGTGCCGGAGGCGCCACCCTTGGCCGCGATCAGTTCGAGCGCCTGCTCGATCGTCACGTCCTCGGGCTTCATCTCCTTGGGCAGCGTGGCGTTCACCTTGCCCTGATTCACATACGGTCCATAGCGACCAGCGCGGACCGAGATGGCGCCGCCATCATGCTCGAAGCTCTTGATCGCTGCCGGCGTGCCGCCGCTGCGACCGAACCGTCCACCGCCTGCCGCCTTCTGGGCCAGCAGGTCGACGGCCCGATTGAGCCCTACCGTGAACACCTCTTCGACCTCGGGCAGGTTGGCATAGGTGCCATCGTGGAGGATGAACGGGCCATAGCGGCCGATGCCGGCCGTAATCGGCTTACCCGTCTCCGGGTGGTCGCCGACCGGGCGGGGCAACGACAGCAACCGCAACGCCTTGTCGAGCGTCAGGCTGTCGGGTGTCCAGCCCTTGGGCAGGGAGGAGCGCTTCGGCTCCGCACCGTCGCCAAGCTGCACATATGGACCGAAACGGCCGGACTTCAAGGCCACTTCGAGCCCGCTCTCGGGATCGGTGCCGAGGATGCCGTCGCCGGTGCCGGCCTCGCTGGCGCCGCCGCTCGCTGCATCGGAAAGCTGCATGGTGTAGCGGCATTCGGGGTAGTTCGAGCAGCCGATGAAGGCGCCGAACTTGCCCAGCTTCAGCGACAGCTGGCCCTCGCCGCAATTGGGGCAACGGCGCGGATCGGAACCGTCGGCCTTGGCCGGGAAGATATGGTCGGCCAGCATCTCGTTGAGGGCATCGAGCACCTCGGAGACGCGGAGATCCTTGATCTCCTCGACATGCCCCTGGAAGTCCTTCCAGAACTCGCGCAGCACGTCCTTCCAGGCGAGCTTGCCGTCCGAGATCAGGTCGAGCTGCTCTTCGAGCGAGGCGGTAAAGCCGTATTCGACATAGCGGGTGAAGAAGCTCTCGAGGAACGCCGTGACGATGCGGCCGCGATCCTCGGGGATCAGCACGCGTTTTTCGAGCCGGACATAGTTGCGGTCCTGCAGCACGGTGATCGTCGCGGCGTAGGTGGACGGACGACCGATGCCGATCTCTTCCATCTTCTTGATCAGGCTGGCTTCCGAGTAGCGCGGCGGCGGCTGGGTAAAGTGCTGCTCGATCAGCGCCTGTTCCAGCTTCGGCCGATCGCCCACATTGAGCGGCGGCAGCTCGCGGCTATCCTCGTCTTCCTCGGCGTTGGGATCGCGATCCTCCTTGGCTTCGACACCATAAAGCGCGAGGAAGCCGGGGAAGGTGACGACCGAGCCGACGGCGCGCAGCGCGATGTCGCGGCTGGTGGCGAACACCGAGATATCGGCCGTGGTGCGCTCGATCTCGGCCGAACGCATCTGGCTGGCCAGCGTGCGCTTCCAGATCAGCTCGTAGAGCCGGTGCTTGTCCGGGTCGCCGCGCAGCGTGTCGGGGTGCCGGAACATGTCGGTCGGGCGGATGGCCTCGTGCGCTTCCTGCGCGTTCTTGGCCTTGGTCGAATAAATCCGGGCCTTCTCGGGCAGGTAGTCGGCGCCAAAGTTCTTCACGATGGCGCGGCGGGCCTGCTCGATGCCTTCCGGCGCCATCTGCACGGCGTCGGTTCGCATATAGGTGATGATGCCGTCCTCATAGAGGCGCTGCGCGATCTGCATGGTGCGCGCCGGGGCAAAGCCGAGGCGCGAGGACGCATCCTGCTGCAGGCTCGAGGTGCTGAACGGTGCGTAGGGATTGCGCTTGGTGGGTTTCTTGTCGACGGCGCTGACACTGAACGTGCCCGCGGTGATCGCGGCCTTCAGCGCTTCGGCTTCCGCCCCGGTGCCGATGTCGAGCTTGTCGGTCTTTTTGCCGTCGACCGAATAGAGCCGCGCCTCGAAGCTGCGGCCCTTCTCGTTGAGGCGCGCGCCGACTGACCAGTATTCCTGCGGGCGAAACTTCTCGATCTCGGACTCGCGGTCGCAGACCACGCGCAGCGCCACCGACTGGACGCGGCCGGCCGAGCGCGAGCCCGGGAGCTTCCGCCACAACACCGGAGACAGGGTGAAGCCGACAAGATAGTCGAGGGCGCGGCGCGCCAGGTAGGCATCGACCAGCGGCTCGTCGATATCGCGCGGATTGCGCATCGCCTCGGTGATCGCGTCGCGGGTAATGGCGTTGAAGACGACGCGCTTGACCGGCTTGTCCTTGACCAGCTTCTTCTGCCTGAGCACGTCGAGCACGTGCCACGAGATCGCCTCGCCTTCGCGGTCGGGGTCGGTGGCGAGGATCAGCTCGTCTGCATTCTTCAGCGCATTGCCGATATCGGTCAGGCGTTTCTTCGATGCCGTATCGACTTCCCAGCTCATCGCGAAGTCTTCGTCGGGCAGCACCGAACCGTCTTTTGCGGGCAGATCGCGGACGTGACCGAAGCTGGCGAGGACCTCGTAGTCCTTGCCGAGATAGCCGCTGATCGTCTTGATCTTATTGGGACTTTCAACGATGACGAGCTTCATGGAAGGGCTTTCGGGAGTGGCATTCGAACGCGGCGCAACATGGTGAAGCGCCCAAGGGCTGTCAACCAGCCCGGCGGCCGGGCGCGCCATTCCCCCTATGGGGGAAGAAAAGTTGGGCACGAGCAAAGCATAAATGGACTCGTGCTAAGCGGATGTCGTCTTGGGGGACGGCATGCGCATCATCAAAGCCACGATCATCTTCCTGCTGGCATTTGTCGCCTTTGCCAGGCTGGCGCCGCAGGACCCGTTCAACCCGCAGCATGTGACCCGCATCGCCCTCGCCCTGTCGCTGAGCGAAGGACGGGTCGATATCGACCAGTTGGCAGCCAATACCGTCGATAAGTCGTTTTTCGAGGGCCACTACTACGCCGACAAGCCGCCCGGCGTGTCCATGCTCGCAGTGCCAGTGGTGCTGGCGACGCGTGCCGTTCTGGACAGTATGGCGCTCGGCAGCGACCCATCCGATCCGGCTGCGCTCGAAACCTATATCCGTGTCGTGGCGATCACCGTCATCGCCTTGCCGGCAGCGCTGGCGGTGATGCTGCTCTATGTGCTGGCGCTGCGCCTCGGCGCGAGCGGAGCCGCCGCCAGCTTTGCCGCCTGTGCCCTCGCGGTGGGGACGCCGTATTTCGGCTGGTCGTCCACCTTGTTCGCGCACGCCTTGTCGGGGGCGATCCTGCTCGGGGCCATGGCCGTGTCGATATTGAACCGCCCGGCAGGTTGGGTGGCGCCGGTTGCCGGAATGCTGCTCGGCTTCCTGCTGGTCGTCGACATCACGGCCGCTCCCGCCGGCGCGCTGGTCGGACTGTTCATCCTGCTGCGATCCGAGCGGCGCGTCCGCAGCTTCGTCGGGCTGGCGATCGGCGGGCTCGCGGGGCTGGCGCCGCTGCTGGTCTACAACCAGCTTGCCTTCGCCTCGCCGTTCCGCATGGGGTACTCGCAGGTCCAGGGCTTCGCCGGTATGCAGCAGGGCTTTTTCGGTATCGGCCTGCCGCAACCGACGGTGCTGGGCGAACTGCTGTTCGGACACTTTCGCGGCCTGCTGCCGCTGGCGCCGGTCCTGCTGCTGGTGCCGATCGGGCTCTGGGCCATGTTCCGCTTCCTGCCCACCCGCGCCGTGGCCGTCGTCATCACCGGCGTGGTGCTGAGCTTCCTGCTGATCAATGCGGGCTATTACTACTGGGATGGCGGCTCCTCGACCGGTCCCCGCCACCTCGTCGCCGCGCTGCCGCTGGCCTGCCTGGCGCTGGCCTTTGCCTGGCCGCCGGGCTGGCCCGCGAAGCTCGTGGCGCTGCTGTTTCTGCTCGTCAGTCTCCTTATCTCGATGGTGGTTGCCAGCGTCGACCCGATGTCGCCGCCATGGTTCGAGCAGCCGTTCTTCGGCTACCTGCTGCCGGGCTTCTTTCAGGGAGGTTGGGTGGCGGCGACGCTGGCGACGGCGGTCATCTGGGTCGGGTTCGCCATCGTCGGCCTGTGGCCGGATCGTTCAGGGGCGGAGCGCCACCAACTGGCCGCTTGACCATTCCACCCGGCCCTCGAGGTCGAGTTCGAGCAGCAGCGTCTGCACGCGGCTGATGGCGATACCGGTGGATTTGATCACGTCGTCGACCGGGATCGGGGTGAGGCTGAGCGCCTCGATCAGGCGGGTGCGCTCGTCGTTCGACGGCGGCGCGCTGTCGAACGGTTCTCCCTCCGACGACCAGTCCGGCTCCAGCAGGCTGCCGCGCGACGGATCGGCCTCGCGCAACGTCTCGATGATATCGGCGGCGCCGGTAATCAGCTTGGCGCCCTGCTGGATCAGCGCGTTGCCGCCTTCGGCGCGCGGATCGAGCGGCGAACCCGGCACGGCGAACACTTCGCGGTTCTGCTCCAGCGCCAGCCGGGCGGTGATCAGTGAACCCGAGCGCTTCGCCGCTTCGACCACCACCGTGCCGAGCGACAGCCCGGAGACGAGGCGGTTGCGGCGCGGGAAGTCACGCGCCCGCGGCGCCCAGCCGAGCGGCATCTCGGTGAGCAGCGCGCCGCCGTTCTCGACGATCTGGTGCGCCAGCCCGATGTTCTCGTCGGGGTAGATGTGGTTGAGACCGCCGGCCAGTACCGCCACGGTGCCGGTGCGAAGCGCCGCCTTGTGCGCGGCGGTGTCGATGCCGCGCGCGAGGCCGGAGACGACGCAATAGCCTGCCGCGCCGAGATCGACCGCCAGCATCTGCGCGAATTTCTGGCCGGCCGTGGACGCATTGCGCGCCCCCACGATGGCGACGCTGCGCTGCCAGTCCAGTTCGTAGCCGCCGGCGATGGTGACGAGGGGCGGAGCGCCGGCGATATGGCGGAGCAGCGGCGGATAGTCGGGCTCGCTGGAGCCGACCAGGCGGGCCCCGAGCCGTTCGGTGCCGGCGATCTCGTCCTCGGCTTCGGCCATCGAAGGAATGCGCGCCGCGGTGCCCAGCCGCTTCAGCAGGCCGGGCAGGGCGGCCAGTGCCGCTTCGGCCGAGCCTTCGCGACGCACCATCTGCCGGAAGGTCTGCGGTCCCACATTGTCGGTGCGGATGAGCCGCAGCCACGCCGTGCGTTCGGACGGCGTCAACACGATGCCGTCATGCGCCATCACTCAGGCCTTGGGCTTTTCCGAGCCGATCTTCGGCTCGGTGCCGTTCCACAGCCGCCGGATGTTCTGCCAATGCTTGAAATACAGCACGAAACTAAGCAGCGCACAGGCCGCGGCGAAGGTGAAGCCCTGCATGTCGGTGCCGGCGAGGGTGTAGGCGAAGATCGGCGCCGTCGCGGCGGCGGTGAGAGCCGCCAGCGAGGAGAAGCGCCGGGCGACTGCGATCAGCAGCCATACCGCGCAGAAGATCAGGCCGACCACCCAGTTCCAGGCCAGCAGCACGCCGATATAGGTGGCGACGCCCTTGCCGCCCTTGAACCCGAGCCAGACCGGGAAGACGTGGCCGAAGAATGCCCCGATGCCGGCGCCATAGACGATGTATTCGGCGGCGAGCGGCGACTCGGCGCCGGGAGCGAGGAAATACCGCGCCAGCAGCACCGCCGCAGCGCCCTTGCCGGCATCGAGCAGCAACGTCGCCGCTGCAAGCCAGCGATTGCCGGTGCGCAGTACGTTGGTCGCCCCGATATTGCCCGAGCCGATCGAGCGGATATCGATGCCGACGGCGCGTGTCAGCAACAGGCCGAACGGGATCGAGCCGAGGAGATACCCCAGGACAGTGGCGATCAGGAAGTTCATGCGTCGGCCCCCTCAGCGGTCGCAGCATGGCTGAAGACCAGGCGCCCTGCAACGAACGTGTGCATGACCGCACCCTGCATCCGGGCGCCTTCGAAGGCCGAATTGCGCGAGCGCGAGCGCAGCGACGCTTCCTTGACCACCCACGGGAATTCCGGATCGAAGATGACGAGGTCGGCCGGCGCCCCGACGGCGATGCGCCCGGACTTGAGGCCGAGCAGTTCGGCGGGGCGGCTGGTCATGGCGCGCAGCAAGGTGATGAGCGGCACATCGCCCGAATGGACGAGGCGAAGCGCGGCGGCGAGGAGGGTCTCGAGCCCGACGGCGCCGTCGGACGCTTCGGCGAAGGGCTGGCGTTTCACCTCGGTATCCTGCGGATCGTGCGCCGAATGGATGGTGTCGATGGCGCCCGAGTTCAATCCGTCGATCACGGCGCGGCGGTCGTCTTCCGAGCGCAGCGGCGGCGACAGCTTGAAGAACGAGCGATAGGGCGCGACGTCGTTCTCGTTCAGCGTCAGGTTGTTGATCGAGATGCCGGCGGAGACGGTCGAGAGGCGGCGCTTGGCGGCGACCAGCAGGTCCACTGCGGCGCCGGTCGAGACCTGGGCTGCATGGTAACGGACGCCGGTCAGGGCAGCCAGTTGCAGGTCGCGGGCCAGGGGAATCGTTTCGGCTTCGATCGGGATGCCCTTGAGACCGGAAATGGTCGCCAGCGGCCCCTCGTTCATCACGCCGTCGCCGATCAGCGTGCGTTCGGCAACGTGGTGGATCACCGGCAGGTCGAAGTTGCGGGCATAGGTGAACGCGGCGCGCAGCAGCGCGGCAGACTGGATCGACTCGCGCCCGTCGGTGAGGGCGACGGCGCCGGCTTCCTTGAGCAGGCCGAACTCGGTGATCTCTTCGCCCTTGAGCCCGCGGGTGATCGCCGCGGCGGGGAGGATGTTGACCGAGGCCTTGGCCCCGGCGCGGCGGAGGATGAAATCGACCAGCGCGCCATCGTCGATGACTGGCGTGGTGTCGGGCATCAGCACGAAGCTGGTCACGCCGCCTGCGGCAGCGGCCTCGGCCGCACTGGCCAGCGTCTCGCGATACTCGTGTCCGGGTTCGCCCGTGAACACCCGCATGTCGATCAGGCCGGGCGCCACGACGAGGCCACGAGCATCATAGGTCTCCGCCCCATCGGGGATGCCCTGCGGCGCCCCGCTGCTGATGCCGGCAATCCTGCCCTTTTCCACCAGCACGGCGCCCGGGGCGTCGCGGTTGCTGGCAGGATCGACGATGCGCGCGTTGGCGATGACGACGGGCTTGCTCATTGCTCGGTCTCCCGGTCGGCAAGCAGGGCATCGAGCACCGCCATGCGCACGGCGACGCCCATCTCCACCTGCTCGGTGATCACCGAACGCGGCCCGTCGGCGATCGCCGGGTCGATCTCGACGCCGCGGTTCATCGGGCCCGGGTGCATGACGATCGCGTCGGGCTTGGCAAAGCTCAGCTTTTCCTCGTCGAGGCCGTAGAAGTGGTAATATTCGCGTACCGACGGGATCATCCTCCCATTGGCGCGCTCATGCTGCAGGCGCAGCATCATCACAACATCGGCGCCCTGCAGTCCCTGGCGCATATCGGTGAATACTTCCGTCGCAAGCGTTTCGATGCCCCTGGGCAGCAGGGTGCGTGGCGCGACCACCCGGGTGCGGGCCTGCATGGCGCCCAGCAGCAGGAGGTTCGAGCGGGCGACGCGCGAGTTGGCGATATCGCCGCAGATGGCGACTGTGAGCCCGGCGAGGCGGCCTTTGTGCTGGCGCATGGTTAGCGCATCGAGCAGCGCCTGGGTCGGGTGCTCATGCGCGCCATCGCCGGCATTGATCACCGAGCAGCCGACCTTCTGGCTGAGCAGTTCCACCGCGCCGGAAGCGCCGTGGCGCACGATGATCACGTCCGGCCGCATGGCGTTGAGCGTCGCGGCGGTGTCGACCAGCGTCTCGCCCTTGGCGACCGACGAGGTCTTGACCGACATGTTGGTGACCTGCGCGCCGAGCCGTTTGCCGGCGATTTCGAAGCTCGACTGGGTGCGCGTCGAGTTCTCGAAGAACAGGTTGATCTGTGTCTTGCCCGACAGGGTCGGCAGGATCTTTCGCTCCTGCCGCGAGATCGGGATCATGGCCTCGGCCCGATCCAGCAGATCGACGATCTCATACTGGTTGAGCTGGCTGATGCCGAGAAGATGACGATGACGGAAAGCGGGTCTCGCGACCCCCTGGCCGCCGGTGACCGATGCTGGCGAGGAAGTAGCCATGCCGCTCCGTTCCGAATGTTCGCGGGGGTCTAACCCGTAGGGTTCGGACTCGCAAGCCGCTCGGTCGATTATCCCCGTCGCAGCCGCCGGTCGAAAACCTTCATGAGCGGCGAAGCCGCTCCAGAGCCCCTTGCAGGATGTAGCTCGCCGCCAGCTTGTCGACCACCTCGGCGCGCTTGTCCCGGCGCATGTCTGCTTCGATCAGCGTACGGGTGACGGCGGCGGTCGACAGCCGCTCATCCCAGAACACGATCGGGATGCTGATCCTGGTGGCAAGGTTGCGGGCAAAGGCGCGGGTCGACTGCACCCGCGGCCCCTCGGAGCCATCCATGTTGAGCGGCAGCCCGAGCACGATGCCGACCGCATTGTTCTCGGCGATCAGTTCCTGCAGGCGGATCGCATCCTGGGTGAACTTCAGTCGCTTGATGGTCTCGAGCGGCGTTGCCGAGTAGCGCATACCGTCGGAAATCGCCACGCCGATGGTCTTTGTGCCGAGATCGAGCCCCAGCAGCTTGCCGGTGGCGGGGAGGGCGGTGAGGTCGTTCTCGGTTGGCATAATCGTGGTCAATCACTATGATTAGGTTTGATTGGAGACGATTGCCATGAGCACCCGAGTCCTGACGGCACATATTCCGGAAGAGCTGGCGGAGAAAGTGGATCGCTACGCCGAATCCATGGAGCGCTCCCGCGCCTGGATCGTCAAGCAGGCGCTTTCCAACTGGGTTGAGTGGGAGGAAGAGAAGCTTCGCCGCACACTGGAAGGGCTCGCCGATGTCGACGCTGGCCGTCTCATCGATCACGAGGACATGGTGGCTTGGGCAAATAGCCTCGGCACGGACAAGCCGCTACCTCCGCCACTCCCGCGCAAAAGATGAGAGTACGCTGGACCGAGAACGCCCGGCACGATCTTGTCAGGCTTGAATCGTTTCTCAGCCCCGTCAATGAACTCGCTGCGGCGCGCGTGGTGCGAATGCTGGTTTCGGCGCCAGATAAGTTGCTCGGTATGCCGCGAATGGGCGAACGCGTCGAGGAGATCCCCGATAGGGAGGTGCGCCGCATGTTGGCTGCTCCATACGAGCTTCTTTACGAAATCCTTCCCGACGAGATTGCTATCCTTCGGGTCTTCCACACCCGTGAGGCCCGATGAAGTTCACCTGGTTCGGCGGCACCACCATCCGCATTCACATTGGCGGCAGGATCCTCGTGGCTGATCCCGCGGGGGTAAGCGGCGTTGATCCTGAGGAACTGGTGTCGGGCGCCGACGCGACCTTTGCGCTCGATGGCAGCCTGCCTGAGATCGACCCCGTGCTGTGGCAGCCGGGGCGACCCGGCAGCATGCTCGATGAGGACGTGCTTGGCGAGGTCACGACGCACGGGCTCGAAGGCGGCGCACTGATCGCGGCCGTCGGCGAGGCGCCGCTGCTGTTGCTGTCGCAGAGCGTGCCGAAGGCTGGACGCTGGGCGCGGGACTCGGTGCTCGTCGTGTTTGGAGACCATGGTGACCAATTGGCCGCCCAGGCGCTCGAGAGGTTCGGGCCGCGACTGATCGCCGTGGCTGGTCCCGACGCGGTGGTGGAGCGCACCTTTGCCGCCCAGCGCGATCGGCTCGACGGTACCGCGCTGGTGGCACTCGAAGCCGGCATGGCGCTGGAAGTTTGATGGCGCCCATCAACGCTTTTCGTTTTTCTTCCCGGGGTTCCATTGCTAGAACGCCGGAAATCGTGACGTTCGGAGTGACCCCATGTCGGTAGATGCCGCCACCGTGAAGCGTATTGGCCGCCTGGCCCGCATTCGCATCGAAGAGGGCGAGGTCGAAACCTATCGCAACGAACTCAACACCATCCTGGGGTTCGTCGAGCAGCTCGGCGAGGTCGACGTCAGCGGTGTCGAGCCGATGACCTCGGTCATGCCGATGACGCTGCGCCGCCGCGAAGACAAGGTCACCGATGGCGGCTACCCCGAAAAGATCGTCGCCAACGCGCCGCTGACGGAAGACAATTTCTTCATGGTGCCCAAGGTCGTCGAGTAACCGGTATGACCGTCACCATCGCCATCGAGACCCCGCTGCAGGACGATGTCCGCGGGTTGGTCGAAGAGCTGAACGCGCACCTGCTGCCGCTGTCGCCGCTGGAATTCCAGTTCAAGATGACGGTCGAGCAGATGGCCGGCGCCGACACCACGGTGTTCGTGGCGCGCGATGCCGTCGGCGAAGCCGTGGGCTGTGGCGCGCTGAAGGCGATCTCGGCCACCGAAGGCGAAGTGAAGCGGATGTACACCCGTCCGTCGGTGCGCGGGCAGCGCGTCGGGTCGGCGCTCTTGGCGGCGATCACCGAACTGGCGCGCTCGAAAGGTATCTCGCACCTGCTGCTCGAGACCGGCACCGGCCCGGGCATGTCGGAGGCGCATCGGCTCTACACCAATGCTGGCTTCGTGACGCGCGGGCCCTTCCTCGATTATCCCGACAGCGAGTGGTCGGCCTTTTTCGAGAAGCACCTCGGGCAACCCGCCGTCGCCTGATGTTGCGGTAATCGCAACGCCGCTATAGGAACGGCGGTCGACATTTCCCCCCGCGTCCTTTCCCCGCGAGCCAAGCCTTTGACCGACCTTACCCGCCTGACCCTCGCTGCCGCCCGTAATGGCCTGAAGGCCAGACAGTTCACCTCGAGCGAACTCACCGGCGCCTACCTGAACGCCATCGAGGGCGGCAATTCCAAGCTCAACGCCTATGTGGCGGTGACGGCCGAACAGGCGCAGGCGCAGGCCAAAGCCAGCGACGCCAAGCTCGCGGCCGGCGAGGGCGGTCCGCTCGAAGGCATCCCGCTCGGCATCAAGGATCTGTTCGCCACCAAGGGCGTCCACACCCAGGCGGCAAGCCATATCCTCGACAGTTTCAAGCCGGAATACGAATCGAGCGTCACCAGCAACCTGTGGCGTGATGGCGCGGTCATGCTGGGCAAGCTCAACATGGACGAGTTCGCCATGGGGTCGTCCAACGAAACCAGCTACTACGGCCCGGTGATCAACCCCTGGCGCGCCGACAACTCCAACGCCCAGCTGGTGCCCGGCGGCTCGTCCGGCGGCTCGGCAGCCGCCGTTTCCGCCTGGCTCTGCGCCGCGGCGACGGCCACCGACACCGGCGGCTCGATCCGACAGCCGGCGGCGCTGACCGGCACCGTAGGCATCAAGCCGACCTATGGCCGCTGCTCGCGCTGGGGCGTCGTGGCGTTCGCCTCCTCGCTCGACCAGGCCGGCCCCATCGCCCGCACCGTCGAGGATGCGGCGATCATGATGACCTCGATGTCGGGTTTCGATCCCAAGGACTCGACCAGCGTCAACCTCGCCGTGCCGGATTTCGCCGCGGCGGTGGAGCGCGGCGTCAAGGGCCTCGTCATCGGCATTCCCCGCGAATACCGCATGGACGGCATGCCCGCGGAGATCGAGGCACTCTGGCAGCAGGGCATTGCCTGGCTGAAGGCCGAGGGTGCGACGGTGCGCGACATCTCGCTGCCGCATACCAAATATGCCCTGCCGGCCTACTATATCGTGGCGCCCGCCGAGGCCTCGTCGAACCTCGCCCGCTATGACGGGGTGAAGTATGGCCTGCGCGACACCGGCAAGGACATCACCGACCTGTACGAACTGACCCGCGCCGACGGCTTCGGCCGTGAGGTGAAGCGCCGCATCATGATCGGCACCTATGTGCTGTCGGCCGGCTACTACGACGCCTACTACGTTCAGGCGCAGAAGGTCCGCACGCTGATCAAGCGCGACTTCGAGAACGTCTTCAACGACGGCGTCGATGCCATCCTGACCCCTGCGACACCGTCGGCAGCGTTCGGCATCGGCGACGAGGACATGAAGGCCGACCCGGTCAAGATGTACCTCAACGACGTGTTCACGGTGACCGTGAACATGGCCGGCCTGCCGGGAATCGCGGTCCCGGCCGGCAAGGACGGCGCCGGCCTGCCGCTCGGCCTGCAGCTCATCGGCAAGCCGTTCGACGAGGAAACGCTGTTCGCCGCGGGCCGCGTCATCGAGCGCTCGGCCGGCATCGACTTCAGCCCCGACAAATGGTGGTGATCTGAAGCCGCTTGTATCCTAGCGGTTTCGGCACTATTTGCCGCCCATGCGCAAATTGAGACTTGTCGACCTCCCGGCCAAGCCGGTGGTTTCGTTTCAGAGGATTGGCTCGATGGCCGATGTGTTCACGACCCTAGACTGGTCGGCCCCGCCCAAGGATATGTCCAAGCCGCTGCAGGCTTTGTGGTGGATGAAGAAGGGCGAGCTGCGCGTCGGTCCCGAATGGGAAGAGGCGCACCGCATCGTCCAGGCGATGGAAGGCACGTTCGAGTTCGACTGGGTGCATGCGCTGCTGCACTGGATCGAGGCCGACATGGGCAATGCCGATTACTGGTATCGCCGCGCCGGCCGCAAGCGCGCCACCGCCAGCGTCTCCGCCGAGTGGGAACACATCGCCCGCGAGCTGAGCGGCGTCACGCAGCACTGAGCCGCTCTCAGGGCCGCAATCGGTAGACCGAAATATGCGAACGCGACTCGGCGGTGAAGGGCGAGCCGACCCAGTCGGCATGCCGCGATTCCAGTTGGAACCCAGCGATCTCCGCCATTAGGTCCAGTTCGGCCGGCCACACATAGCGGTGCGGCGAACGGAACAGCGCCGCCTCCTTGCCCGCGCCGAACCGGAAATGGTGCGACACCACGATCTGGTTGAGGATATCGACCGTATCGAGGCCGATATAGCCGGGCTCCGAGGTGAACACCGTGGCCTTGCTGCCCGGCGGCAGTCTGCGCAGGTCGGGCACCCACAGCTCGATGACGAACCGGCCGCCCGGCGCCAGGTGCCGCGCCGCATTGCGGAAGCAGGCGACCTGCTCGGCCTGCGTCTGCACGTTCGAGATGCCGTTGAAGACGAGCAGCACCAGCGAGAATTGCCCTTCGACCGTGGCGCTGGTCATGTCGCCGATCACCACCGGCAGCGTTGCGGCATCCACCTTGGTGCGGAGTTCATCGACCATCGGCGGCGCGAGTTCGATCCCGGCCACCGGGATGCCCCGCTGCAGCAGCGGGATGGCGACGCGGCCGGTGCCGATGGCGAATTCCAGCGCCGCGCCGCCTGCCGCCAACGCGGCCAGCCGGTCGGCCGTCTGGGCCAGCAGGGCCGGATCGAACATTCCGGTCCCCGGCGTGTCGTAGGATTTGGCCGCCTCGGCGTCCCAGATATCCTTGTGGTCCATGTCTCGGTTCCTTGCAGGGCGGGAGCGGCATCAGTGCCGCCCCCGGCTGGTTAGCGATTGTCGAACTCGCTCCTCGCGAGTTCCAGCCCGCGCCGCGTGATGCGGTAGGGCTGGCCGTTGCTCGATGCGATGGCCTTCTTGCTTCTGAGCTTCTTGAACAGGGGCAGGGTGCACTGTTCCATCAGCCAGCCGTCGCGGTTGAAACACTCGACGCCGACAAGCTTGCCGGCGGCGGATTTGAGGGCGCGAATGCGGCCGCCCTGCGCGAGGACGTGCAGCACCCGCTGCTCCTGGCGGGAGATATCCATGGGAAGTCTAGACCTTGGGATGCGTGGAAAGAACGCTCCGGCCAGCATCGCGCGTGGCAGGCAGCGTGGTTCCGGTAACCCCGTCGCAACTCGTCGCTGGCCGCAGGGCTCAGCGGGCGGACGGGGTATTACGCAATCTCAACTTTGCTAGACATGGGGCAGTCCACTTCTTGACGGCGCCGCGATAGGGCCGCGCCGATGAACCCTGGCTGAATAGCCGATCGAACCCCGGCGTGCCAGCCTTGCGGTTGCAATCCCCGGCCTGCCGGTGCAAACCAGCAACAGTCAAAATCCGCTGAAGAGTGCCGCTCCGTGACCAAGCCCCCCGCCGAATGTCAGACCAAGGAAGATGTGCGTGTCGAGATCGACCGGATCGATCAGGCGCTGCTCACCCTGCTCGCGGAGCGGCACGCCTATGTCACCCGGATGGCGGAGATCAAGACCGACCCGCACGAGGCCTACGATCCGACCCGCATCGAGTCGATCATCGCCAAGCAGCGCAAGCGCGCCGAAGAGCTGGATCTGGATGAGGATCAGGCGGAGTTGATCTGGCGCACGCTGATCAACTGGAATGTGAACTACGAAAAGGGCATTATTGCTGCGCGCAAGCGCCACGGCTGAGGTAGGCTGTCCGACCTGGCCGCAGTGGAGACTTCGATGACGTCGCCTCAGATCACGATCCGCAAGGCTGTGGCGAGCGAGGCAGAGCGCCTGACCGACATCGCGTTGCTCGCCTGGGAACGTGACCTGCAGCCCTTCCTCAGCGGCGAGGCGGCAAGCCGGCAGAACGAGAAGCGCCGGCTCGGCATCGCGGTGCACGAGTTGCTCGACCGGACCATCGTCGCCGAAATCGATGGGCAGCCGGTCGGCTGGTGTGCCCGGGCGCGCAGCCGGCCCTACATCCCGTACCTGTTCGTCACGCCCTCGCTGCAGAACCAGGGCATCGGCACGCTGCTGCTGCGCCGCATGGAAGCGATGATCGAACTCGAGGGCGCCGACCGGGTGCAGCTCGATACGCTGAGCGACAATGTGCGGGCCGTTAACTTCTACCAGCATCAGGGCTATCGCATCCTCGTGCTGAAGCGCGAAGGCGCCACCGGTGGCGACCCGCAGATCAGCGTCCGGCTGGAAAAGCGGCTCTCTCCCTATCGCGGGCCGCTGACCGACGAGGAGTGAGGCCGGCGGTGGCCATCACCCTGCGGCCGGCCCGGCCCGACGAGGCCGAGGCTCTGGGAGATCTCGGTTTTGCCGCCTGGGAAGCCAGTGCTTTCGCCGTGAACGATGCCGGGCGAGTCGATCGAGGGCGCTTGCGCGACGAGTTTCGTGGCTTCGGCGCGACCCATGCGCCCACCGTCCTGGTGGCAGAGGCCGGCTCGCGCCTGCTGGGCTGGGGGGCGCGCGAACATCAGGACCAGGTGATCTCCGACTTGTGGGTGGCGCCTGAGGCGCAGGGACGCGGTGTCGGCGGAGCGCTGCTCGCAGTGTTGATCGCCGAAATCGCCGCGGCGGGGCATCTGTCGGCCGAACTCGAAACCCTGGCCAGCAACGCCCAGGCCGTCGGATTCTACCGGCGTCACGGATTCGTCGTCGCCTGGCGCGCTGAGAAGTTTTCCCAAGCGCTCGGTTATGCAATAGACAAGGTCGGAATGACCAAGACTCTCGGAACCTCTGGACCATGACGCTGATCGACACCCGCACGCCCAACCCCAAGAGCTTCATCCAGGGAGCCACCGGGGAGTGGGAAATCGTCATCGGCATGGAAGTGCACGCGCAGGTGACCTCCGAGAGCAAGCTGTTCTCGGGCTCCTCGACCGAGTTCGGCTCGCCGCCCAACTCCAATGTCAGCTTCGTCGACGCCGCCATGCCCGGCATGCTGCCGGTGATCAACGACGAGTGCGTGCGTCAGGCGGTGCGAACCGGGCTGGGGCTGAAGGCCAAGATCAACAAGCGCTCGATCTTCGACCGCAAGAACTACTTTTACCCCGATCTGCCGCAGGGCTATCAGATCAGCCAGTTCAAGGATCCGATCGTCGGCGAGGGCTCGGTGTTTCTCGACATGGGCGGGGAGCGCATCGAGATCGGCATCGAGCGGCTGCACCTCGAACAGGATGCCGGCAAGTCGATCCACGATCAGCACCCTTCGATGAGCTTTGTCGACCTCAACCGGTCGGGCGTGGCGCTGATGGAGATCGTTTCGAAGCCCGACTTGCGCAACTCCGAGGAGGCCAAGACCTATCTCGGCAAGCTGCGCAGCATCCTGCGCTACCTGGGCACCTGCGACGGCAATATGGAGCAGGGCTCGATGCGGGCCGACATCAACGTCTCGGTGCGCAAGCCCGGCGGCGCGTTCGGCACGCGCTGCGAGATCAAGAACGTCAACTCGATCCGCTTCGCCGGCCAGGCCATCGAATTCGAGGCACGGCGCCAGATCGATATCCTCGAAGCCGGTGGTACGATCGACCAGGAAACCCGGCTCTACGATCCCAAGACCGGCGAAACGCGCTCGATGCGGAGCAAGGAAGAGGCGCACGACTATCGCTACTTCCCCGATCCCGACCTGTTGCCGCTGGAATTCGACCAGGCCTTCATCGACGATCTGGCGCAGCATTTGCCGGAACTGCCCGATGAGAAGGAAGCACGCTTCGTCAGCGAGTACGGGGTCACCCCGTATGATGCGATGGTGCTGACGCTAGAGCGCGAGACGGCCGACTATTACGAGGCGGCGGTCAAGCATGGCGGCACGAAGCGCGATGGCAAGGCGGTGGCCAACCTGGTCACCGGCGACATCGCCGCCTATGCCAACAGCCAGGGGCTGTCGGCCTTCGAGACCCACATCAAGCCGAGCCAGATCGCCGGTATCGTCGATCTGGTGGCTGCCGGGACCATCTCGTCCAAGGGCGCCAAGGATCTGCTGCAGGTGATCATCGCCGAAGAGCCCGAGGGCGAACCGGCGGAGATCGTCGAGCGGCGCGGCATGAAGCAGGTGACCGACCTCGGTGCCATCGAGAAGGTGGTGGATGAGATCATCGCCGCCAATCCGGACCAGGTGGCCAAGGTGCAGGCCAAGCCTACCCTGATCGGCTGGTTCGTCGGCCAGGCCATGAAGGCATCGGGCGGCAAGGCCAACCCGCAGGCGCTGAACGAGATCCTGAAAAAGAAGCTGGGGCTGGAATAGTGGGCGCGGCTGGCGAGCCGGAACAATCGACCTCGGTCAGTTCGGCGCTGAAAAGCGGCAACGGGCCGGTAAAGGTCGTCGGTTCCTTCGTCAGCCGGATCATCATCCTGCCGGTGATCGCGACCATGATCGCGGCGCTGGCGCTGATGCTCTACGGCGTCGGCGAGACCTGGCAGTACGTGCACGGCCTGTTCTTTGCCACCGAGCGGCTGCACGGCGAAGAAGTGCTGCTGCATGCCATCGAGATCGTCGATCTGTTCCTGCTCGCCACGGTCGTGCAGGTGGTGTCGCTCGGGCTCTACCAGCTCTACTTCAAGCAGGACCTTGCCGTCCCGAAATGGCTGAAGATCGAGACGCTGGACGACCTCAAATCCAAGCTGGTCGGCGTGGTGATCACCGTGCTGGCGGTGTTCTTCCTGGGGCAGGCGGTCACCTGGAAGGGCGGGCCGGACATCCTCTATCTGGGCGGCGCGGTCGCGGTGGTGATCCTCGGGCTGACCTACTTCCTTTCCAAGATCGACCACGATTGATCGGGCCCTCCGATGATCGAGGTCGTGCCGCTTGCCCCCGGCCATATCGACTCCATCATCGCAACCCATGGCGGCAATGGCTGGAAGTAGACACGCGAAAGCTGGGCGCCGAAGCTGCGCGCCCACAATGATGGGCAGCGCGCCACCCGCCTGGCCGTTTCGGCGGGCGAAGTGCTCGGCTATGGCAGCCTCGTCTGGCGGTCGGATCATCACGCCTTCGCCGCAGCGGGAATTCCGGAAATCAACGACCTGGTGACCGCCGCGGCCCATCGCGGCCGAGGCGTGGCAACCCGGCTCATCGCCGAGTTCGAGGCCCTGGCGGTGGCGGCGGGCTGCCGGGCCATCGGGCTGGGGGTGGGCCTTTACGCCGACTACGGCCCGGCACAGCGCCTTTATGCGTCGCTCGGCTACCGACCCGATGGGGCGGGCGTCACCTATCGCGGGCATGCCGTGGTTCCCGGCTCCCAGGTCGCGCTCGATGATGACTTGCTGCTGTGGCTGACCAAGCCCCTGCCTCCGACCGGCGCCATATAGCGTCCGCTCGGAACCCTGGCCCGCTTGGACCGTTGACGAAAAGACCCTTCAACGGAGGCTGCCATGTCCAAGCTCAACCGCGTCCTGTTCAACGTCCTGTGCAAGGACCTCGCCGCCAGCTCCGCCTTCTACAAGCAGCTGTTCGGTCTGGAGACCATCTATGACAGCGACTGGTTCGTCGTGCTGAGCCCCAAGGGGCAGCCGAGCGTCCAGATCGGGCTGATCGACCAGATGAGCCAGTTCACGCCCCGCCACGCCTGGGGCATGCACGAAGGCACCTACCTGACCTTCGAGGTCGATGACGTGTTCGACGTGCTCGAGCACGCGCGCGCCATGGGAGCTGAGGTGGTGTCGGAGGCCATCGCGCTCGACTACGGCCGGACTCGCGGCCTGATCCGCGACCTCAATGGGATGGTCATCGACGTATCCACCCCCACCGCCGAGCTCGCCATGCGCGAGGAAGTCATCATCGAGGATGACGATCGCGGTACCGCCATCGACCAGCAGCAGCCAGGCGATCGTGACGCGGTGTCGCGACCGGTCTGGTAGCTCAGGCGGGCTTTCCGACGGTCATCGCGGCGCGAAACTCGGGGTCCGGGTCGAGCCAGGTGGATTCGGGCATGGCGCCCACCGCATCGAAGAAGCGGCTCATGAAGCAGCGATACGACGCGCAGAAGGCGATATCGGCGATCTCGCGGTCGCTGAACCCGTGGTGGCGCAGCAGGTCGATATCGCGCTCGGTCACGAGGCTGGCGTCGCGCGCGATCTGCTCGGCATAGACCAGCATGGCGACAGTCTTGGCGGCGAGACCCGCGGTGCGGAAGTCGTGCTGGATGGCGCGCACTTTTTCCTTCGAGTCGAGATCCTGGATCAGCAGCTTGGCATAGACGTGCGAGCAGTAGGTCGAGGGGATCTGTTTCGCCGCGACCAGGGTGATCAGCCGCCAGTTGACCAGCCCGAGGGAGAAGTTGCTCCGTGCCGCGTGCAGCAGATGTTCGACCAGCGGAGCGACATGCGGCAGCGCCGTCCAGCATTTGGTGCCCTCCATGATGAAGCCGAGCGTCCTCGCCTCCGCCGCGTAGATCTCGGCGATCTCGCCGGTGGCATCCTGCTCGTCGATCGTTGCGATAAACACGTCCAGCCTCCTCATGTCATATGATGACTTGAGGCTTGGGGGAGCCAGCCTGAACCGTAGCTGAACGCTAGCCGAGGTGGCTGAGGATGTTCACGAGGCGTCCGAACGGGTCCCGGAGGTAGAAGCGGCGGACACCCCAAGGCTCGTCGACCGGCCCATACTCGACTGCGAATCCGGCGGCGCGAACCTTGGCGAGCGTGGCATCGAGATCATCGACTTCGATCGAGAGATCGGGCACCGGCGTGCCCGAGCCGCCCTCGCGGGCGATGCTCACCTGCAGGCTCATCTGCGCCGTCGACCCGTAGGTGACGATCCAGCCATGGTCCATCAGCAGGTCGAGCCCGAGCACGTCGCCATAGAACACCGCCGCTGCGGACAGATCCTCGGCCGCGATGTTGGCGACGATCCGTTTGACGGTCATGCCGGCGCCTTGCGCCAGCCCTTCACCAGCCGGCCGTCGATGAACACCAGGCCGAGGAAGATCACGATGATGCCGAGGATGTGGATCAGTTCGAAGCGCTCGTGCAGGACCAGAACGCCGAGCAGGATAGCCGAGATCGGGGTGATAAAGGTGTTGAGCGACAGGTTCGTGGCGCCGACGCGCGGCAGCAGCCAGTAGACGAGGAGGAAGCTGAAGCTGGTCGAGAAGACCGAGATGCCGAACAGCGCCCCCCAGGTCTCTGGCCGGGTGATGACGGGCAAGCCCGAGAAAAACAGTGCGATCGGAACCGAGATCAGCGCGGCGCCGGTAAGCGAGGCCGAGGCTACCGCATAGGGCTCCACCTTGGCGAAGCGGC
>MKVB01000001.1:134814-163814 GCA_001899085.1 Devosia sp. 66-14
AGCACAGCGTGGCGATGAAGGCCGCGAGCAGGCCGATGATCTGCGCCGAGGCGCCGACGCCCAGCGAGGGCAGGGCAAGGATCACCGCGCCGAGAAAGCCGACCCCTACGCCGACCACCTTGTTCCAGGTGGCCTTCTCGCCGCCTGGCCACAGTTGCGAGACGATCACCGTGGTCATCGGCGTCATGCCGTTGATGACGCCGACGATCGAACTGGCGACCGTCTGCTCGGCGAACGGGAACAGCGCGAACGGGATGGCGTAGTTGAGGATGCCGAGGATCAAGAACTGCCCGTAGAGCCTGGGGTCGGTCGGCAGTTTTTTGCGGGTGGCGAAGAACACCAGCCAGCAGATCGCGGCGCCGATGCTCACGCGGCCGGCGGACACCCAGAGCGGGCTGATCTCGCGGATCAGGATGGCGTTGAACAGGAATGAACAGCCCCAGACGGCGCCGAGCAGGATGATGAGCAGCCAGTATTGTAGTTTCATCGCTTGGCTCCTTCAGACTTCGACCTTGAAGCCGAGTTCGATATCGACGGCGGACTTACCGCCCAGTCCCCAGTTCTCGCGTGGTACGTCGTGCACCACCACCTTGACGTCGCCGGCCGGCACGCCGAACGCTGCGAACTCGCGGACCAGCGCGGCGTAGAGCCGACGCTTGGCCTCGACCGAGCGGCCGGTGAACATCGAGACTTCGACGATGGTGTAGCCGGGGCCCTTGCTCGCCGGGGGCGCGAATGCGTGCGCCGGATACTCGATGATCCGGATATCGCGATCCTGCTCGGGGATACGGATACCCTCGACCAGCGCGCTCTGGACGGCGGCGATCAGGGCATCGTGGCGATCGCCGATCCAGCCGGCACGGGTTTCAACGCGGGTCGAGGGCATCTCGGAGCTTTCCTTGGGAAGCCCGAAACATGGACCGAAAGCAGAGTCGCGTCGAACCGATTTTGACGATGGCTGCAATCGATTCCGGTGATGGATGTCGAGCGCGTTCATTGCCGAGGCGGAGGTTTGGTGCACCGTCGACCATCCGGCAAAGTGATGGGACTGGCAGCCCGTCGCAGGATATGTTAGTACTTACATATCTGCTTGGAGGGACCACGGATGACCTATCTTGGCGATATGGGGCTGCTGTCGCTGGGCAGCCAGCTCAAGGCCGTCAGCGATCAGCTCTATGCCATGGCCGACGAAGTCTACGCCCGCCATGGCATCGCGTTGCAGGGGCGCTGGTTCCCGATCCTGCGGCTCCTGCACGACCGGGGCCCGATGACGGTGGGAGAGATCGCCGCGGCCGTCGGACAGACCCATTCGGCAATCAGCCAGCTGACCACGCGGCTGGTCCGCGACGGTTGGGTGAGCACGGCAAGCGACGCCGGCGACCGCCGGACGCGGCGGCTGACGCTGACCACCAGGGCCGAGGCTGCGCTGCAGGCAGCGAAACCGCTATGGCGGGCGATGCGTGACGGCCTCGGGGAACGGGTTCTGAGCGCGGGGCTAGATCCCGCGACATTGCTTGCGGGGTTGGAGCAGGTGGCGGCGCCGGGGCTGGCCGAGATCATTGCGAACAAGGCCAGGGCCCACAGCAGCGAGGTGGTGAGCGTCGTGCCGCTGAACCCTCAGCTGCGAACGCATTTCTACCGGCTCAATGCCATCTGGCTCGAGCACTACTTCGTGCTGGAGCCCTACGATATCGAGGTGATGTCGAACCCCGAGGCCATCGTTGCGCAGGGGGGCGCGGTATTGTTCGCGCTGCTGGGCGACGCTGTGGTCGGCACCTGCGCCCTCAAGCAACACGCGCCCGGTGAATACGAGCTGACCAAGATGGGCGTCGATCCGGCGGTACGGGGCGTCGGCATCGGCCGCAAGCTGATCGAGGCGGCGGTCAGCGAGTTTGAGCGACTCGGCGGCAACCAGCTCTACCTCGAGACCAACAGCCGGCTCGAGGCGGCGATCCACCTCTACGAGCGCACCGGCTTCGAGCATCAGCCGGCCATCCGCGAAGGCTCGTCCTACGGCCGGGCCAATGTCTACATGATCTGGCGTGGCCGCTCGGCGATGGCCGCCTAGTCAGCCGCTGAAGCTGGCTTCGCCACGGGCGACGAGCGCCAGCGCCTCGGGGTAGATCCGATGCTCTTCGACCAGCACGCGCTCGGCCAGCGTCTCCGGCGTATCACCGGGCAGCACCGGCACGCGGGCCTGGAGGATCGTCGGGCCCTCGTCCATTCCCGGGGTCACGAAATGCACGGTGCAGCCATGCTCCTTCACGCCGTCTGCAAGCGCCTGGGCGTGGGTGTGCAGCCCCTTGTGCAGCGGCAGCAGCGAGGGGTGGATGTTGATCATCCTGCCCCGCCACTTGTCGGTGAACTCCGGCGTCAGGATACGCATGAAGCCGGCCAGCGCGATGATGTCGGGCCGCCAGAGCTTCAGCACGTCCGACAGCGCCAGCTCGAACCCGGTGCGGCTGGGATAGTCCTTGTGCCAGCGCCACGCCGTGGCGATGCCCTGGCCCGCCGCGGTCTGCAACCCGCCGGCATCCGGCTTGTTGGCGAACACGCCGACGATCTCGGCCGGGTAGTCGGGCGCCTTGGCCGCCTCGATCAGCGCGGTCATGTTGGACCCCCGGCCGGAGATCAGGATGGCAACGCGCTTTTTCGACTCGGTCACGGGAGCGAGGCCTTTGCTGGTGGGTCGTAAAGGGCGAGCTCTTCGGCGGTCGGCCGTTCGAAGGCGCGCGAGGCATCCTCTAGCATGGCGCGATCGATCGGCGGTGATTCCCGACCGCGCCTGGTAACGCGATCGAGGAGCACGTCGATTGGGGCATCCATGTGGATGAGTTCGACCGCGGCGCCCAGGGCGCGGGCACCGGCCCGCAGCGCGTCGCGCTCGGCGCGGGCCCAGGTGCCCCATTCGATGATCGCCGTGCCGCCCAGCGCCAGGAGGCTTTGCGCCTGCTGCCACTGCAACTGCTCGATGCCGGCGCGCTTGGCCTCGTCCCACAGGTTGATCCCGAGTGCGTCCATCCAGTCGTCGGGCGAGTAGCGGATGCCGCTGTGACGCTCGGCGAGCGCGGTCGCGACCGTGGTCTTGCCGGCACCAGGCAGGCCGCAGACGATGATCAGGCGGCCGCGGGGCTCGGTCATCAGAGCGCGAGGGCGCCTTCGAACGTCACCGGCTCGCCAGCACGCGGCCGGAGTTCGCCGACGATAGCGGCCGTTTCGCCAGCCGCTGCAAGGTGTTCCACCAGCTTGCTCGCATCCTGCTTCGAGACGGCGCAGAGCATGCCCACGCCGCAGTTGAAGGTCCGCAGCATTTCGCGCTCGTTCATGCCGCCGACCCGGGCGAGCCAGCCGAACACCTTGGGAACGGTGATCTTGTTGAGCTCTATATGGGCCGCGAGGGCGTCGGGCAGCACACGTGGAATGTTGTCGATGAAGCCGCCGCCGGTGATGTGCGCCAGCGCCTTGATGCCGATGCCGGCCTTCAGCGCCGACAAAAGCGGCTTGACGTAGATGCGGGTGGGAACCAGCAGCGCGTCGCTCAGCGATTTGCCGGGCTCGAACGGGGCGGGCAGGTACCAGTCGATGCCCGAGACCTCGACGATCTTGCGCACCAGCGAATAGCCGTTGGAGTGGACGCCCGACGACGCGATGGCGACGAGCACGTCACCCGCCTCGATATCGGCGCGCGGCAGCAACGTGCCGCGTTCGGCGGCGCCGACCGCGAAGCCGGCGAGGTCGTAGTCCTTGCCGTGATACATCCCCGGCATCTCGGCGGTTTCACCGCCGATCAACGCGCAACCAGCGATCCGGCACCCCTCGGCGATGCCTTCGACAATGGCGGCGCCGGTGGCGACGTCGAGCTTGCCGGTGGCGAAATAGTCGAGAAAGAACAGCGGCTCGGCGCCCTGCACGATGATGTCGTTGACGCACATCGCCACCAGGTCGATGCCGATGCTGCCATTGTTTCCGGTTTCGATGGCGATCTTGAGCTTGGTGCCCACGCCGTCATTTGCCGCCACCAGGATCGGGTCGGTGAAGCCGGCCGCCTTGAGGTCGAACAGGCCGCCAAACCCCCCGATCTCGGCATCGGCGCCAGGGCGGCGGGTGGAGCGGACGGCGGGCTTGATGGCCTCGACAAGCGCGTTGCCTGCGTCTATGTCGACGCCGGCCTGCTTGTACGAGAGCCCGTTTGATGGCACGTTTTGCGCGTCGGACATGGGCTGTTCGCCAGATTTTAGGGGTAGCGGAATTGCCGAGCGCTGATAACCGCTCCACCTCGGTCACGCAAGAGACGCCCGGGACGTTGAGCCTAAGATATCAGGTCATGATCTGGGCGGGGCTTTTTGTTGCGGCCATTCTGCTGCTCTGGGTCTTCCGCTCCATCCTGCTCCCCTTCGTCGTCGGTCTGACCCTCGCCTACCTGCTGAATCCGCTGGTCAACTGGCTGCAGAAGCTGGGGATCGGGCGTTCGTGGGGCTCCATGCTGGTGCTGCTGCTGGTGCTGATCCTGCTGCTCGGGCTGCTGCTCGCCCTGGTGCCGCTGATTGCCGTGCAGATCGGCGGCCTCATCGCTGGTCTTCCCGGCTATGTGAGCGACCTGCAGGACCTGCTGCGCAAATGGGCTCCGCAATTCACCGAATGGCTGGGGCCGGAGCGCACCGCGCAGCTCGAGGGCAGCCTCACCGACCTGATCGGCCGCGGCGTCGAGTTCGCCGGCCTCGTCACCGGCACGCTGGCGCAGAGCGGGCTCACCGTGATCAACACCATCGCCGTGCTGTTCATCACCCCGGTCGTGGCCTTCTACCTGCTGGTCGACTGGGAAGGCATGGTCAAGAAGGTCGACGACCTGCTGCCGCGCCGCTACCGCAGCGAGATTCGCGGCGTGCTCGCCGATATCGACGGCGCCATGGCCGGGGTGATCCGCGGCCAGGGCTCGGTGATCCTGGTGCTGTGCGTCTATTACTGTACGGCCCTGACCTTGGCCGGGCTCAACTACGGGCTGGCGATCGGACTGATCGGCGGGCTGCTGAGCTTCGTGCCCTATGTCGGGTTCCTGGTCGGCTTCGCGCTGTCGATGACCGTGGCGCTGGTGCAGTTCTGGCCGGACCAATGGGTCTTCGTGCTGATCGTGCTGATGATCTACATCGTCGGCCAGTTCCTCGAGGGTAACATCCTCTATCCCAAGCTGGTCGGCCAGAGCATCAACATCAACCCGGTCTGGCTGATGTTCGCGCTGTTTGCCTTTGCGCTGCTGTTCGGCTTTGTCGGGCTGCTGCTGGCGGTGCCGCTGGCCGCGATTTCCGGCGTGCTGACCCGCTACGCCCTGACCAAGTACCAGCAGTCTAGCCTCTATCTCGGCCCGGAGGACGCGCCGCTGCCACCGCCGCCGCCCGAGCCGGCAGCCGCGAAGCCGGCGCGGAAGTCGCGCGCACCGGCGGAGAAATGACCTCGCCGGAATTCGTCGCGCCGCGGCCGGGACAACTGGCTCTCGATCTGGGCCACGAGGCCTCGCATGCCGAAGACGATTTCATCGTCGGCGAGGGCAACCGGTTGGCGCACGCCCATGTGCTGGCTTTCCCGCACTGGCCCGGGCCGCTCACCCTGATCGAAGGACCGCCGAGCGCCGGCAAGTCGCACCTGTCCCGCATCTGGGCCGAGCGGGCAGGGGCCGGGCAGGCGGCGCCGGAGACCGCGGAAGCCCTGTCGCGTGACGGCGGCACGCAACCGCTGGTGGTCGAGGATGCCGACCGGGCGGGCTACGCGGAAGCGGAGCTGTTTCACCTCCTCAACCAGTCGATGCGCGATCGTCGCCCGTTGTTGCTCACCGCGCGGGAGCCCGTTGCAAACTGGCCGTTCGCAACCGATGATCTGAAATCGCGGGCTCGACTCGCGGCGCATTTCACCGTGTCACTGAGCGACGACATTCAATTGTCACAGATGTTCGTGAAGTTGTTCGATGACCGCCAGGTGGCGGTCGAACCCAAGATCATCGCTTACCTGGTGGCGCGCATGGAACGATCGTCGGAAGAGGCGGTTGCCCTTGCGGCGATGATGGATCGCATGGCGCTGGAGCGTGGCACCGCCATCACTCGCGCCATTGCCGGCGAAGCGCTCAGGCAGCGGAGCGCGGCGCGCGACGACCGACAGCTGGCCCTCGACCTCGGAGCCGACGACGATGAATGAGATGAGCGAAATCGCCGAACAGCCGCAACAGGAAGCGCCCGACGTCGCCGAGCTGCGGCAAAGCCCGGCGCGCTTCGTCAACCGCGAGGTCAGCTGGCTGCAGTTCAACATGCGCGTGCTGGAGGAGGCAGGGAACGTCAATCATCCGCTGCTCGAGCGGCTGCGGTTCGTGTCGATCTCGGCCAATAATCTCGACGAGTTCTTCATGGTGCGCGTCGCCGGGCTGAAGGGGCAGCTGCGCGCCGGCCTCACCAAGCAGAGCGCCGACGGCCTGTCGCCGGCCGAGCAGCTCGAGGAGATCGCGACGCTCGCCCAGCACCTGCACCTCGAACAGCAGGATCACTGGCAGCAGTTGCGCGAGGAGCTGTTCGCCAAGGACGTGGTGATCCACGAGGCCGACGACCTGACCCCGGAGCAGGTGAAGTATCTGCAGAAGCTGTTCCGCGAGGAGATCTTTCCGGTGTTGACCCCGATCGCGGTCGATCCGGCGCACCCGTTCCCGTTCATCCCCAATCTCGGCTTCACCCTGGCCTTCGAGATGGTGCGCGAGGGGACGACGCAGACGCTGACCGCCCTGGTGCGCGTGCCCTCCAATCTCGATCGTTTCGTCACGCTGCCCAACGAGCTGGCGGCGCCGAACCGGGTCGAAGTGGTGACCATCGACACCCTGATCAACCGCTTCATCGACAAGATGTTCCCCGGCTACCAGGTGTCGGGCTCCGGCGCGTTCCGGATCATCCGCGACAGCGAAATCGAAATCGACGACGAAGCGGCCGACCTGGTGGTGGAATTCGAATCCGCCCTGCGCCAGCGCCGCCGCGGCATGGTGATCCGTCTCGAGATCGAAAAGAAAATGCCGCGCGCCCTGCGTCGCCACATCTCCGAACGGCTGGGCGTCGGCGCCACCGATACGTTCGAGGTCGAGGGCTTCCTCGGCCTCGCCGATGCGTCCAAGATCTGCGACATCGACCGGCCGGATCTCAGGTTCACGCCTTATCTGCCGCGCTTCCCCGAGCGCATTCGCGACTATAACGGCGACATCTTCGCCGCCATTCGCGCCAAGGACCTCTTGGTCCACCACCCGTTCGAGAGCTTCGACGTGGTGGCGCAGTTCCTGATGCAGGCGGCGCGCGACCCCGACGTGGTGGCGATCAAGCAGACGCTTTACCGCACTTCGCGCGACAGCCCGATCGTCAAGGCGCTGGTGCAGGCAGCGGAGGCCGGCAAGTCGGTGACCGCGCTGGTCGAACTGAAGGCGCGTTTCGACGAAGAGGCCAATATCCGCTGGGCCCGCGACCTCGAGCGCGCCGGCGCGCAGGTGGTGTTCGGCTTCATCGAGCTGAAGACCCACGCCAAGATGAGCCAGGTGGTGCGGCGCGAAGGCGGCAAGCTGGTCAGCTATTGCCACCTGGGCACCGGCAACTACCACCCGATCACCGCCAAGATCTATACCGACCTCAGCTACTTCACCACCGAGCCGTCGATCACCCGCGACGTGGCGCGCGTCTTCAACTTCATCACCGGCTACGCCCGTCCGGCCGAGATGGAGGCGATCGCCTTCTCGCCGGTGACGCTGCGCCAGACCCTGCTCGAGCACATCGCCCGCGAGGTCGAGTTCGCCGAGCGGAACGAACCGGCCAATATCTGGCTGAAGATGAATGCGCTGGTCGATCCCGAGATCATCGACGCCCTCTACGATGCGAGCCGCAAGGGCGTGAAGATCGAGCTGATCGTCCGCGGCATCTGCTGCCTCAGGCCCGGGATCCCGGGCTTCTCGGAAAATATCCGGGTCAAATCGGTGGTCGGCCGCTTCCTCGAGCATAGTCGCATTTTCTGCTTCGGGCAGGGGGCGCCGCTGCCCTCGCGGCGGGCCAAGATCTACATGAGCTCGGCCGACATCATGCAGCGCAACCTCGACTGGCGCGTCGAGGTGATGGTACCGATTCTCAACACCACGGTGCACGAGCAGATCCTCGATCGGACCATGGTGGCGTACCTAAAGGACAACCAGCAGAGCTGGGAGGTGCTTCCCGATGGCAGTTCCGATAGGATAAAGCCGGGTGAGGGTGAGGAGCCCTACAACGCCCACGACTATTTCATGACTCACGCCAGCCTCTCGGGCCGCGGCACCGCACTCAAACGCGACAACGAAGAGAGAAGCCAGTGAACCAATACTGGGGCGTCGACGCCGACCCCACCGCGCAGGGACGCCTGAAGGGGGCGCGACCTGTTGCCGTACTCGATATCGGGTCCAACTCGGTCCGCCTCGTGGTCTATGAACGGCACGCCCGCTCGCTGACCCCGCTCTACAACGAGAAGACCGCCTGCGCCCTGGGCCGCGGCCTCGCGCAGACCGGCAAGATCGCCTACGAGAACATCGACCGCGCGCTGACCGCCATCCAGCGCTTTGCCCTGGTGTCGAAGCTCATGCGGGTCGGTACCACGCACATCCTCGCCACCTCGGCGGTGCGCGAGGCGTCCAATTCCAAGGCCTTCGTCGACGCCGTCGAGGAAATCATGGGCGCCAAGGTGACCGTGCTCTCGGGCGCCGAAGAGGCACACTTCGCGGCGCTCGGAGCGCTGTCGGGCATGCCCGGCTTCGATGGCGTCGTGGGCGATCTCGGCGGCGGCAGCCTCGAGCTCTCCTCGATTGCCGGCGGTACCGATTCGACCGGCGAGACGCACGAACTCGGTGTCATCCGGTTGCAGGACGATTCCGGCGTGTCGCCCAGCAAGGCCCAGGCGCTCGCCGCCAAGCGGCTGAAGAAATCCAAGCTGCTGGGTGGCGTCGGGGGCAGCTTCTGCGCCATAGGCGGCACCTGGCGGTCGCTGGCCAAAGTGCACCAGGTGCTGCGCGATTACCCGCTGCACATGGTCCAGAATTATGCGGTCAAGGCCGCCGACATGCTGAAGCTCTGCGAGGACATCATCGCGGCCACCGCCACCGGCAGGCCCTATACCGGGTCCGAGCATGTCAGCTCCGGCCGTCGCGACCTGGTGCCTTATGGCGCGGCGGTGCTGATCGAAGTGCTGAAGGCGGGCAAGTTCGAGACCGTCGTGTTCTCGGCGCTCGGCGTGCGCGAGGGCTACCTTTACGGCCTGCTCGACGATGCCGAGCGCGCCGTCGACCCGCTGATGCAGATGGCCGAGCAGATGAGCGTGCTGCGCTCACGCTCGCCGGCCCATGCCGAAGACCTGATCGATTTCACCGCCGAACTGCTCACCACCATCGGCGTCACAGAAACGGCGGAAGAGACGCGGCTGCGCCGAGTGGCTTGCTACCTCGCCGATATCGGCTGGCGCGGCCATCCGGACTATCGCGGCGAACAGGCGGTGGACATGGTCGCCTACGGCTCGGCCACCGGCGTCGATCACCCCGGCCGGGCCTTCCTCGCCGAGGTGCTGGCGGTCCGCTATATGGGGCTGAAGCAGAAGTCGATGAGCCAGAGCCTCTTGGCGCTCTCCGGCCCGACGATGAGCGCCCGGGCGCGGCTGCTTGGCGCCGCATTCCGTGTCGCCTATCCGATGTCTGCGGCCATGCCCGGCGTGCTGCCGCGCGTCGGCTTTGCCATCGACAAGGGCATCCTGAAGCTGCATCTGCCCACCGATCTCGCCTTCCTCGACGGCGAGCACCTGCGCGGCCGGCTGGATCAACTGGCCGGCCTGGTAGGGATCAAGCTCACCGATGTGGTGGCCGGGTAGGGCGCTCGGCCCTACTCTTCGTCGTCGTCGATGATCTCGATCTCGATGACGCCCTTCTTGCTGGCCGCAAGGCCGAGCTTGCCGTGCTTGATGGCAAGCGCCTTGTCGCCGAACAGCTTGCGCCGCCAGCCCTTGAGCGCCGGAACGTCGGCATCGTCGTCGAGCACCAGGGCATCGATATCGTCCGAGGTCGCGATGATGCGCGAGGCGACGCCGTTATCCTCGGCCACCGACTTCAGCAGCACGCGCAGCAGATCGCCGACGGCACCCTTGGGCGACGGGCCGCGATGACGGTCGGGAAGCTTGGGCAGGTCGGACTTACCCAGTGCTTCGACATCCTTGAGGATCGAGACGATCTCGCCGGCGGCCGATGAACGGCCATAGCCGCGCTGCACGGCGCGCAGCTTGTCGAAACTCTCGGGGTTGAGCGGACGCTGCATGGCCAGCTCGATCAGCGCGTCGTCCTTGAGGATGCGGCTGCGCGGCTGGTCGGTGTCCTGCGCGCGCTGCTCGCGCCACGCGGCGAGCGCCTTGAGCGCCGCGACGTCGCGCGGCTTGGCGAGGCGGGCCTTGAGCCGCTCCCAGGCATGCTCGGGCTGCACCACATAGGTGTGGATCGATTCCAGCACCGCCAGTTCGTCCTCCACCCAGTCCCAGCGGCCGGTGTCGTCGACTTGCTTGACCAGCGTGGCGTAGACGTCGCGCAGGTGGGTCACGTCGGCAAGGGCGTAGACCTTCTGCTTTTCCGACAGCGGACGGGCCGACCAGTCGGTGAAGCGGGAGGATTTGTCGAGCTCGACCTTGGTGATCGAGCGCACCAGGTTGTCATAGCTGATGCTGTCGCCGAAGCCGCAGACCGAAGCGGCGATCTGGGTATCGAAAATGTTGGCCGGGACCTTGCCGGTGAGCTTGACGAAGATTTCGATATCCTGCCGGGCCGCGTGGAAGACCTTGCGGACCTTCTCGTTGGCAAGCAGCTCGAAGAACGGCGACAAGTCGAGGCCGGGGGCGAGCGGATCGATCAGCACCGCTTCGTCGCTCGTGGCTGCCTGCAGCAGGCACAGTTTCGGCCAGTAGGTCGTTTCGCGCAGGAACTCGGTATCGACCGTCACGAAATCATAACCGGCGGCGCGCTTCGAAAAGGCAGCGAGCACGTCGGTCGAAGTAATGAGCTCCATCAAGACTCTTTCGTCACAAGGCTTACCAAACCTGAATAACAGTGGGACAAGCGAATGGCGAGCAGAGAGTGGCGAATAAGTCACGGTCGCTGCCCGACACGGTGCCCGCTGCGGCCGCTCGCGACGGCTGCTCAACTTGACAATTGCGCCCTCGCGTGCGCTTGTCCGGCCCCGAAATCCGCCTGCCTCAGAGACAAGAGATGAGTGAAATGCACCGCTATCGCACCCACACCTGCGCCGCCCTTCGTCAGGGTGACGTGGGCAATAATGTGCGGCTCAGTGGCTGGGTGCATCGCGTCCGCGATCACGGCGGGCTGCTGTTCATCGACCTGCGCGACCATTACGGGCTGACCCAGCTGGTCATCGACCCCGATTCCAAGGCGTTCAAGCTGGCCGAGACCGTGCGCTCGGAATGGGTGATCCGCGTCGATGGCGAGGTGAAGCAGCGCACGCCGGAGACGGTCAACGCCAAGCAGCCGACCGGTGAGGTCGAGGTGTTCATTCGCGAGCTCGAAGTGCTGAGCGAAGCCACCGAGCTGCCGCTGCCGGTGTTCGCCGAGCCGGACTATCCCGAGGATATCCGTCTCAAGTACCGCTTCCTCGACCTGCGCCGTGAGACGCTGCACGCCAACATCGTCAAGCGCACCAAGGTGATCTCGTCGATGCGCCGCCGCATGGGCGATATCGGCTTTGCAGAATATTCGACGCCGATCCTCACCGCATCCTCGCCGGAGGGCGCGCGCGACTTCCTGGTGCCCAGCCGCATCCATCCGGGCAAGTTCTTCGCCCTGCCGCAGGCGCCGCAGCAGTACAAGCAGTTGCTGATGGTGGCCGGCTTCGATCGCTATTTCCAGATCGCGCCGTGCTTCCGCGACGAAGACCCGCGCGCCGATCGCCTGCCGGGCGAGTTCTACCAGCTCGACCTGGAGATGAGCTTCGTCACCCAGGAAGAAATCTGGGACACCATGCAGCCGGTGATCACTGGGCTGTTCGAGGAGTTCGCCGACGGCAAGCCGGTGACGAAGGAATGGCCACGCATTCCTTACGACACCGCCGTCCGCAAGTACGGTTCGGACAAGCCGGACCTGCGCAACCCGATCGAGATGCAGGAGGTCACCGAGCACTTCAGCGGCTCGGGTTTCGGCGTGTTCGCCAACCAGATCGCCAGCGATGCCAAGGTCGAAGTCTGGGCCATTCCGGCGAGGACCGGCGGCAGCCGCGCCTTCTGCGACCGCATGAACGCCTGGGCCCAGGGCCAGGGCCAGCCTGGCCTCGGCTACATCTTCTTCAAGGATGGCGCCGGCTCGGGCCCGGTGGCGAAGAACATCGGCGAAGAGCGCACCGCGGCGATCCGCACCCAGCTCGGCCTTGCCGATGGCGACGCGGTGTTCTTCGTGCTCGGCCGTCCGGACAAGATGTACAAATTCGCCGGCGAAGCGCGGGTGAAGATCGGGCTCGATCTCAACCTGACCGAGCTCGATCAGTTCAAGCTGTGCTGGATCGTCGACTTCCCGTTCTACGAGTGGAGCGAGGAAGAAAAGCGCCTCGACTTCGCCCACAACCCCTTCTCCATGCCGCAGGGCGGCATCGAGGCGCTGAACAGCCAGGATCCGCTGACCATCAAGGCGTTCCAGTATGACGCGGTGTGCAACGGCTTCGAGATTGCCTCGGGTTCGATCCGCAATCAGCTGCCCGAGACCATGGTCAAGGCGTTCGAGCTGACCGGCAAGTCGCGTACCGAGGTCGAGGAGCAGTTCGGCGGCCTCTACCGCGCCTTCCAGTACGGGGCTCCGCCGCATGGCGGCGCCGCCTTCGGCATCGACCGTATCGTGATGCTGATCTGCGGCGCGCAGAACCTGCGCGAAATCACGCTGTTCCCGATGAACCAGCAGGCCGAAGACCTGCTGATGGGCGCCCCGAGCCCGGCCGAGCCCAAGCAGCTGCGCGAGCTGCACGTGCGGGTGATCGCCGACACGAAGTGAGTGAGGGGCGAGCCAACATTCGAAGGGCGCCGTCAGGCGCCCTTTCTTTTGCAGTAGTGTTCCCCCGAACTCGATGTCATCGCGGCGAAGGCCGGGAGCCATCCTGAGGTGTGACACCGTGGGTGAGGCGACACCTGCGACAGGGCCTTTCCTTGGTGAGAATGGGCCCGCGTCGACTGCACTATCACCATCGTCCCATTCCGGCACGACCGGGCGATCATCGTTAACACTCTCTTAAAGTCCGCCCGCTAGGCATTTGTTGCCTATCTCCGTCGGGGGCGGATTCGCTTGAAGTCCAAGTATGCCCATGTGCTGATGCTGCTCGCGGCCATTGCCGCGTTCCTGCCGGTCATGGCCGTGGACTTCGTGCTCGATTCCTATGTCCGGGTGCGCGAGCGTGCCCTGCTGCAGCAGTCGGCCGACGCCGTGGCGACCAGGGTGCAGGCGACGGCTTACGAGGCCATTGCCTCACTGCGCCGGATTCTCGCCGACAGCCCGTCGCTCTGTACGCCCAGCTTCATCGCCAATGTCCACCGGCAGATGGAGCAGAGCCTCTATCTCAAGCAGGTGCTGGTCGAGAATGCCGACGGGGTGCAGTATTGTGATGCCCTCGGCAAGGACGTGAAATACTCGCCGCTGTCGCATCCGCTGTCGGTGCCCAATCAGACCGAGACCATCGAGGTGGCGAAATATGCCGACCTCCGTATGCCCGCCCTCAAGGTGACCCAGGCCTTTGGCAGCACGCGCAAGGTCTCGGCCTTCGTCCCCATCCTCGCGGCCGAGCCCGACAGCCTGTTGAGCGGCCTGAAGCCGACGTCGATGGTCCGGGTGGCGCTGACCGATGGCGCCGAGATCGTCACCGTCGGCGACCCCAAGGCCTATGATGGCCGCGGCAATGTCGAGTATGTCACCGCCGAGAGCTTTGCCGGCGAGTTGCCGATCCGGGTGACGGCGGCGGTGCCGTTCGCCATCGTGCGGGCCGACTATGGCGATCTCGATGCGAGCTTCACCGTTGTCGCGGCTCTGCTGTGCGGCGCCTTCCTGATCCTTGCGCTGCAATATGTGCGGCGCTCCGACCTGCCGGCTTTCGACCTCGAGCGCGCCATCGCGGCGGGAGAACTGAAGCCCTACTACCAGCCGGTGATCAACCTGAGGACAGGTGCGCTGGCCGGCTGTGAAGTGCTGTGTCGCTGGGAAAAGAAGAACGGCGAAGTGGTGCCGCCCGGCGCCTTCATCGACTATGCCGAAGTGACCGGCCTGGCGCTGCCGATGACCGTCAGCCTGATGCAGCAGGTGAAGGCTGATCTGTCGGGCCTCTGCGGCGAGATGCCGGACATCAAGATTTCGATCAACCTGTTCGAGGGGCACTTCCGCGACGGCAATGTCGTCGACGACGTCCACACCATCTTCGCTAACTCGGCCATTGGCTTCCGCCAACTGGTGTTCGAGATCACCGAGCGCAAGCCGCTCGAGAAGATGGCGCAGGCGCAGAGCGTCATCGCCGGTCTGCATGCCCTTGGCTGCCGTCTCGCCATGGACGACGCGGGCACCGGACACTCGAACCTTGCATATCTCCAGACCCTCGGCGTCGATGTGGTGAAGATCGACCGCGTCTTTGTCGACATGATCAAGCCCGAGGGGGCGCCGGTGCCGGTGCTGGACGGGCTCATCGCCATGGCGCGCGACCTTGGCACCGAGATCGTTGCCGAGGGTGTCGAGACCGAGGCGCAGGCGCTCTATCTGAGGGCCCGCGGTGTGGTGCAGGCGCAGGGCTACCTGTTCGCCCCGGCGCTGAAGGCCGGCGCGTTCCGCGATCTGGCCCGGGCCCTGAACGCACCGGTGGCTTTGCCGGGGCTCACCCAGGTAAGCGCCGCCTAGCTGCTGGGAAAACGCTGCCACCAGTTTCCCTGCACGCCCGCCTTTTCATCGCCCTCGATTAGTGGCACTCACTCCTGAGTTTCCGGGAGGGTGTTGATGTCTGCCGACGTGACCGAACAGAAGAAAGCGCTGCGCGAGGCGGCGCTGCATTTCCATCAGTTCCCCAAGCCCGGAAAGCTCGAGATCCAGGCGACCAAGCCGCTTGGCAACCAGCGCGACCTGTCGCTCGCCTATTCACCCGGCGTCGCCGCGCCGTGCGAGGAGATAGCCGCCGATCCCGATGCGGTGACCAAGTACACCTCGCGCGGTAACCTGGTAGCGGTGATCTCGAACGGCACCGCCGTGCTCGGGCTCGGCAATATCGGGGCGCTGGCGAGCAAGCCCGTCATGGAGGGCAAGGCGGTGCTCTTCAAGAAGTTCGCCGGCATCGATGTGTTCGACATCGAAATCGACGAAACCGACCCGCAGAAGTTCATCGAGGTGGTGCGGCCGCTGGAGCCGACTTTCGGCGGCATCAACCTCGAGGACATCAAGGCGCCCGAGTGCTTCGCCATCGAGGAAGCGCTGCGCGAGCGCATGAAGATTCCGGTGTTCCATGACGACCAGCACGGCACCGCGATCATCGTCGGCGCCGCGGTGCTGAACGGGCTCGAGCTCAGCGGCAAGAAGATCGAGGACGTGAAGATCTGCACCTCGGGGGCAGGGGCCGCGGCCATCGCCTGCCTCAATATCCTGGTTGCCCTCGGCGCAAGGCTCGAGAACATCTGGGTGGCCGACAAGGACGGGCTGCTGACCGACAAGCGCGACGACGTCAACGACAAGTGGCGCGGCCGCTTCTGCCGCCAGTCGAACGCCACGACGCTGGCCGAGGTGATCGACGGCGCCGATATCTTCCTCGGCCTTTCCGCGGCCGGAGCGCTGAAGCCCGAGATGCTCGAGAAGATGGGGCCGAGCCCGCTGATCCTCGCGCTCGCCAACCCGAACCCCGAGATCATGCCCGAGCTGGCCAAGGAGATCCGGCCCGACGCCATGGTCTGCACCGGGCGCTCGGACTATCCCAACCAGGTCAACAACGTCCTCTGCTTCCCCTTCATCTTCCGCGGCGCACTCGATGTCGGCGCCACCACCATCAACGAGGAAATGAAGCTCGCGGCGGCCCAGGCGATCGCCAAGCTGGCACATGATCCGGGGCTCGAAGTCTCGCCTTCCGGCCAGCCGGCGGTGTATGGGCCAGAGCACATCATCCCGAACCCGTTCGACCAGCGGCTGATCCTCCGCATCGCGCCCGCCGTGGCGCGGGCCGCGATGGAATCGGGCGTGGCGAAGCGCCCCATTACCGATTTCCAGGCGTATCACGACAGCCTCAACCGCTTCGTCTTCCGTTCCGGCCTGGTGATGAAGCCGGTGATCGACAAGGTGATCGGGCAGCAGAAGCGCGTGGCCTTCGCCGATGGCGAGGACGAGCGTGTGCTGCGCGCCGCACAGGTGATGATCGAAGACCGCATGGCGCTGCCGATCCTGATCGGTCGCCCGCAGGTGATCGAAAGCCGGCTGCAGCGCTTCGGGCTGACCATCAAGCCGGGCCGCGACTTCGAGGTGGTGAACCCCGAGGACGATCCGCGCTATCGCGACTATGTCGAGCTGTTCCACTCGCTGGTCGGTCGCAACGGCGTGACCCCCGATATCGCCCGCACGATCGTCCGCACCAACACCACGGTGATCGCGGCGCTGTCGGTGAAGCGCGGTGATGCCGACGCCATGCTCTGCGGCTTCCAGGGCCGCTTCATCAAGCATGTGCGCGACATCCGTTCGATCATCGGCCTGCAGGATGGCGTCAAGGACGTCTCGGCGCTGTCGATGCTGATCATGCCCCGCGGCGTGTTCTTTCTCGCCGATACCTACGTCAACATGGATCCGACCCCGGACGAGCTGGTGGCCATCGCCTTGCAGGCGCGCGACCACCTCAAGCGCTTCAACATCGAGGCGAGGGCAGCCTTGCTCAGCTACTCGAACTTCGGCTCGCGCGACGGCGATACCGCCTTCAAGATGCGCGAGGCCTACCAGAAGCTGAAGGCCGTGGCGCCGGGCATGATCATCGAAGGCGAGATGCAGGGCGACGTGGCGCTCAACGATGACCTGCGCAGCCGCTACGTTCCGGACTCGGTGCTGAAGGGCGAGGCGAACCTGCTGCTGTTCCCCAACCTCGACAGCGCCAACCTGTCGATGACGCTGCTCAAGGAAATGAACAACGCACTGGCTGTGGGCCCGATCCTGATGGGACCGCGCGCGCCGGCCCATATCCTTGCCCCCTCGACCACCAGCCGCGGAATCGTCAATATGACGGCAATTGCCGCCAGCGAAGCGGTTGCACTGGGGGAGAGGGCCGGATGATCCGCCACACTGTTGTTTTCAATCTCAAGCATGCGCATGGCTCGTTGATGGAGAAGGCCTTTCTCCGCGACGCCATGGTGCTCAAGGAGATCCCGGGCGTAAAGAAGTTCGAGCAGCTCCGGCAGACCTCGAAGAAGAACGACTACGAGTTCGGCTTCTCGATGGAGTTCGCCGATCAGGCCGCCTACACGGCCTATAACGAGCACCCCAAGCACGTGAAGTTCGTCAGGGAGCGCTGGGAGCGCGAAGTCGAGAAGTTCCTCGAGATCGACTACGAGCCGATCTGACCGCTCGGGCGCTCCGGTTTCCGGTGAGCCCGCGCCGCGGTCCGCCGCTTGCGGCTTGCATGCGACACGTCGTTCATCATCTCGATCTGGATCTGCTGGATCTCGGCCAGGCGCTGCCACTGTTTGGAAACGAGATAGTCGAGCTTCTCGTGCAGATGCCGGATTTCCAGCTCGGCCTTGAGGTTGACGCGATAGTCGTTGTTGGCGCGTAGCCGATCCTTCGCCTCCTGCCGGCGCTGGCTCATCATGATCACCGGCGCCTGGACGGCCGCGATGCACGACAGCAGCAGGTTGAGCAGGATGAACGGATAGGTGTCGAAGGCTCGCCCGGCCTCGCCGAGCACCAGGTTCAGCACCATCCAGGCCGCCAGAAACACCCCGAAGCTGATCAGGAACGCCCAGCTGCCGCCGAACCGCGCGATGCTGTCGGCCAATCTGTCGCCCAGCGTGCGGTTCTCGGCGAACTCCTCTTCGGTATTTTCGGCGATGGTGTCCTGCCGGGCGATGCTCTCCGCCACCTGCCGGTCGAGCTCGGTGAACTCGCCGTGCTCCTGCTTGAGCAGTTCCTCGGTGTAGCGCATCCGGTACCGCGCCAGCTCGCTGAGGCTGATCATCGCGGTGTGCGGCAGGTCGGGGAAATCGCGGCGGATGAAATCCGACAATGTGGGCCGCAGGGCGTCGAGGCGAACCAGGTCCCGCTTCCGGTAGCGCTTGCCGCTGATCGATGACGCGATGCGCTTCGAGGGCGGCCGGCGAACCGCTTCCACCGATGGAAGAGCCGAGCCCGCCGATGTCTCGCCGCTGTCGATGACCGGTACACCGGGTTCGATCATCGTCTCGTCGTTGACGGCAGGCACCTTGTCTGGGTCCGCGGCCATGATGCTGCTCCTTGCGCCGGCGCACTATAGCGCGTGAGGATCAACAATATGTTTGGTCGCGGCCGCCCGTTGCCTAGTCGTGACCGCACGCCTCTTACTGAAACGCCGTCTCTGCAAAGCTTCTGAGCTTGCGCGAGTGCAGCCGCTCGGGCGGCTGATCCCTGAGGATCTCCATCGCCCTCAGGCCGATCTGGAAGTGGCGATTGACCTGGGTGCGGTAGAAGTCCGAGGCCATGCCCGGGAGCTTCAGTTCGCCATGCAGCGGCTTGTCCGAGACGCAGAGCAGCGTGCCGTAGGGAACGCGGAAGCGGAAGCCGTTGGCGGCGATGGTGGCCGATTCCATGTCCAGCGCCACGGCGCGCGATTGCGACAGCTGCCGCGTGATCTCGGCCTGGTCGCGCAGTTCCCAGTTGCGGTTGTCGAAGGTGGCGACCGTGCCGGTACGCATGATCCGCTTGGTTTCGATACCCTCGAGATGGGTGATCTCGGCCACGGCCTGCTCGAGCGCCACCTGCACCTCGGCCAGCGCCGGGATCGGCACGGTCACCGGCAGGTCGGCATCCAGCACGTGGTCTTCGCGCAGATAGGCATGCGCCAGCACGTAGTCGCCAAGCTCCTGCGAGTTGCGCAGCCCGGCACAGTGGCCGAGCATGATCCAGGCATGCGGGCGGAGCACCGCGATATGGTCGGTCGCCGTCTTGGCGTTGGACGGCCCGACGCCGATGTTGACGATGGTGATGCCCCGGTTGCGCGGCATGGTGAGGTGCAGCGCCGGCATCTGCGGGGTTCGAGTGGCGCGCAGACCCGAGGTCCCGCCGCCGAGCCGCTTGTTCAGGGTCACGAAACCGCCGGGCTCGACGAAGCTCTCGTATTCGGGGTGGCCGTCTTCCATGTAACGCTGCGCCACCCGGGCGAACTCGTCCATGTAGAAGCCGTAGTTCGTGAAGATCACGAAGTTCTGGAAGTGGTCGGCCTCGGTGCCCGTGTAGTGGCTGAGCCGCTGCAGCGAATAGTCGACGCGCGGCGCGGTGAAATGCGCCAGCGGGTAGGGCCCGCCGGGCGGCGGCACGAATGTGCCGTTGGCGATCTCGTCGTCGGTATCCTGCAGGTCGGGCACGTCGAACAGGTCGCGCAGCGGGATCGGCAGCGCATTGATCGCCTCGCCATCGATGCGTTCGGTCGAGGGAATGGCGAAGTGCAGCGGAATGCGGGTCGAGGATTCGCCGACCTCGATGGCGCCGCCATGGTTCCGCAGGATCACCTCGAACTGCTCGATCAGATAGGTCTTGAACAGGTCGGGTGCGGTGATCGTGGTGCGATAGATGCCCGGGGTGTGCAGGTATCCGAAGGGCAGGGTGCTGTCCGTCTTGCCGTAGCTGCGCGAGGTGACCTGCACCTCGGGGTAGAACGCCCGTACGCGGCCCTTGGGGACGCGACCGCGCGTCAGCCCCAGCAACTGCTCACGGATGAAGCCGGTATTGCGGTGGTAGATTTCGGCGACATAGGCCCAGGCGGCGTGCGGGTCGGTGAATGCCTTCTGCGGCAGCGCCGGGGGAGTGATGGTGTCCATGTTCTTCTCGTTGGCAAGTCGATGCGCAGCACGCGCGGCGATGCGGGCATCGCTTGCAGGCCATCCTTAGAGCGTTTTCAGGAAAAGGTGCAGACTTTTCCACCTCGAAAGCATGACCCGGATCAGAAACCGGGAGCCACCAGGCGGTTGGGCGAAAACACTGAGACGCTCCGGTTTCGGGGTGCCCGGGAACCCCCTGCACCTTACAGGGAGTTCATCTAATTCACCTTCCGGTGAAGGTACTTTTCATGACGCAAATGGTCCCCATCTTAGGGGGGAGTTCACTGGACTACTGCAAACGACCCATGCACCGGTGAACGCAGGAGAAGTTGCCCGCCGCTGCCCCCAAGCCCTCAACAGTGCGGCCGGCGCTTCTCAGGGCCACGAACCAGAAATGGTTCGTGGCCCTCTTATTTGCGCCATCCCTATTTTGTGCCCATGACGCCGCGATGTCAGTCGCCCCGCGATGTCAATCGCCGCGATGTCAGTCGGTGCGGCGCGCCGTGATCTGCACCGGCTTCTCGTTGCGGACCGACGGGGTGTAGGTGCAGCGCAGGGTCTGCAGCACCGGCAGATCGGGCACGATGATGCGCGCGAGGAACGCCGGCAGCAGGTTGCCGCCGCGGCAGGTCAGGCGATCGGCGCTCCACGCCACGCCATTGCCGCACGAGGTGCGCTGCAGGTTGATATTGATGTCGCGGCCCTTGGCCGACCAGTTCAGCCGGCCTTCGCAACGCACGCCGCCGCCGCGGACCGAGTAGGTGCCGCGCTGCTCGAGACAGAAACTCATGCGATAGGGGCCGTAAAGGCGCTGCTGGACCTGGTAGCAGCCGGTGAACAGTGCGCCGCCGGGGACGTCGGGCACGATCACCCTGGTATTCATGTCCTGGGCATAGGTCGGGGTCAGAACGGCCAGTACGACCAGCAGGCCGGCCACGAGACCTGCAAGATATCGAATGACGCTCATGAGGCTTTTCTCCCATTGCGCCGCCGGATGTCGGCGAGCTCAGCGGTTCGAGGCTAACACCTTGAAACCGGGGACAATATGACTGACGCCCGCACATTGCTTCAATGCTTACCGAAAGGTTCGCGTATCTGCGCGTAGCGCCGCCGCCTCAGTCGGGCAGTGCAACGACCTCGGGTTGGGAGCGATCGAATACACGGATCGGGTTCACTTCGCCGTCATAGGAGGCATCGACGTCATAGGTCACAAGCCGATACTCGCCGTCGGCCAGCGACCACACGCCGGTACTCGACGCATCGCCGATGCCACGCCAGTAAGCGGTAGACGTGATGGTCCCCGTCTTCGTGTCGACTTCCGCATTGGTGGCGAGAAAGCCGGCCGTCATGCCGGTGAGTTCCAGCCTGGTCAGCTTGCCGTCGCCATCGCCGGCCGCCTCGTCGTAGGTCGGCATCACGCTTGGCGCGGACAGGCTGATCGGCTGCAGCCCATCGAGCTCATCCCAGCCGTAGAACACCGAGCTGAAATTGTAGGCGCCGCCGTTGCAGTTGAACTGGTAGAGCCGGAACTTGCGTTCGGCCGCGTCGGGCTCGTCGTAGCTCCCTTTGTAGCTGAGGTCGAACACCTGCGGTTCGGACCCGCCATAGCCACCGTCGATCGCCGCGTTGCAGGGCTCGGTGAAGGCGAGCGTGAACAGCCGGCGGACCAATGCAGTATCGGGAGGCGTCTCGGCGGTCGTGCTCAGCTCGGTGGTCGGCACGTAGCTGTCATACTCCCCGGGAGGGTTCTCCGCCTGGGCGAAGGCGGCAGGGGCGATGGAAACGGCGACAAGCACGCTCAACGTTCGGCGCATGTTGAACTCCTCCTGGATCCGACTATGGCAGCGACGGGGCCTCGAGGCGAGGGGCAGCGAGATCGCTCGGCGCACGCACGGCTTCAGTGTCTGGCGAACGGTTCGCGTATCTGCACGTAGTGCTCGCGCAGCTTGCTGATCGACAGCTCGACCAGTTGGGCGAGTACAGCCTGGTCGACATCGCTCAGGCGCTTCACATAGAGGCAGGCCTTGCCCATCCGATGCTTGCCGAGCTGCTGCAGCAGCAGCTTCGCCGGCTCGGTGCTGTCGGGGAAGTAGATACCCATCAGGTAGATGCTGAACTCCGCCGGCCGCGGTGAGAAGCCGACGAGGCAGGTGTCGCCTTCTCGTCCGCTGGCATAGCGATAATGGTACCGGCCGAAACCGATGATGTTGCCGGGCCACATCCGGGGCTCTTCGCCGGTCAGGCGCTGCAGCAGCGCGGTCAATCGCGCGGCATCGTCGCGTCGTTGCGGGTTCGCAATGGCTCCGAGCGTCTCTCCAACATCGGTCGTTCCGGCGGTCGCCATGCGTCTGCTCCTGTGCGGACGATAGCGGAGCATCTGGCGGCTCGCCGGTCAAATCCCCTTCCGATGGCAGGATCGGCGGGCTAAGGTCGGCTGTGAAAATGGGACGGAAAATGCGAGTGAGACTGCCGATCATCGCGCTGCTGCTGGCCTCGGGGGCCGGGCCGACACTGGCGGCCGAGCTGGCCGATTCGGTGTTCCAGGTGACCTACCATTACGCCGGTGACGACGAGGTGCTGAACGACACCGTGGTGCCGTTGCTTCCCGACAATGCCTGCTACAACTGGTACGCGCGACTGGCCGAGGGCGATACGCCCGCCACGGCGACCGAGACGCTGACGCTGCCCGTCGCACTCGCCGACTGGGGCACGCTCGCCACCGATACCGAGGATGGCATCGATATCTCCGCTGATGGCAAGGTCGCCACACGGACCTTCACTCCAGAGCTCGATGCGGATGGCTGGTTCGGCCACAGCTGGTGCGTCGCCGCCGGCGATCCGGTCGGCGCGCACGCCATCGCTGTCGCGGTCGACGGCAAGACCCTGGTCACCTATGATTTTCAGGTGGTCCTTCCCGAAGACTATGCCTGGCCCGCCATTATCCAGCCGCAGGCGCGCGAGCGCAGCGTCGACCACAGCTGGTGACCACCTGACCAACCCCTGAGGACTTTTCATGTCGCTTTCCATGTACGCGATCACCGTTCCGGTGTTCACGCGCTACCTCAACAACCTCGACGCCATCCTGGTGAAGGCCGAGGTCAACGCCGCCGAACGCAAGATCAAGCCGGAAGTGCTGGTGTCATCCCGGCTGGCGCCGGACATGCATCCGCTGTCGTTCCAGGTGCAGTCGACCACCGACCGCATCAAGTTCACGCTGGCGCGCCTGACCGGCCGCACGCCGCCGAGCTGGGAAGACAACGAGACGACGCTGGCCGATCTCCGCGCCCGGGTGAAGAAGGCGCTCGAATTCGTTGCGAGCTTCTCGGAGGCCGATCTCGCCGGCAGCGAAGCCAAGACGCTGACCCTCAAGGTCCGCGGCGAGGACACCCAGGTGCCGGCGGTCGAGCACGTGACGCTGAATGCCGTGCCGCAGATCTTTTTCCACATCACCTCCGCCTACGCCATTTTGCGCCATAACGGCGTGCCGATCGGCAAGCGCGACTTCACCGGCGGCTGATACGGCCCGGGCGCTCTTCATCGGTAGCGATAGCCTGCTTGCGGCAGCCGCGCTGCGCGGCTGGCTCGAAAGCGGCAATAGCGTCGCCGCGCTATGGACGTCGGCCGATCCAGCCCTGAGGCTGCGATTGGGCGACGTCCTCTCACCCCGCTGGAGCGCTCGACTGCTGCTGCAGCGCCACGCGGTCCCCGCCATGACGGTGCCACGCCTGCGCGATTGGGCCGGGGCTGAGGCGGCGATCGCGGCGCTTGGCGTCGATACCCTGATCACCTGCATGACCATGATGATCGTGCCGCCTCGGCTGCTCGATCTGTTCGGTCGCCGTGCAGTGAACCTCCACCCCGCGCTGCTGCCGGCCTATCGCGGGCCGTCGCCGCTTCTCGGACCATTGCTCGACGGCAATGAGGACATCCATTGCGGGGTGACCGCGCACGTGCTGACGGCGGGCATCGACGAGGGGCCGATCATCGCCCGGTTGCCTCTGCCGTTCCGCGCTGCGGGGCGCACCTACGCGGTGTGGATGGCGCAGCATGCTGCCGCCTGCCGGCGCCTCGCGCGTGAAGCCGTGCCGGCCTATCTCGAGGAGGCTACAGGAGCCCGCCCGCAAGTCGGCGGCTTCTACCGCAAAGTATCGGAGGACGGCGAGATCGGGCCTCACCTCGTTCTGGCGCAGGTCCGCAATATCCTCGAGGCGGCCGGCGCCTCCCACTTCATCGGCGTGCCGTTGCCGTGGCGTCGGCCTGTTTCGGTACGAAGCGTGCGCCGGGTGCTGGGGCCGCCGACCGGAGAGGCGCCATCACTGGGAATGGTCTCGGTGACCCTGGACATTGCCGACGCGCGAGTGGTGCTCGAGCGGAACACGGCGTTGCAGCGGACCCGCGACCGGCTGACGCTGGTCATGGCCCTGCGGCGCCTCGATCACGAATAGCGCTCTTCCTTCCACGGGCCGGCGTGGTTGTGATAGCCGCGCACTTCCCAGAAGCCGCGGTGGTCGCGCGCCGCGAATTCGATGCGCTTCAGCCATTTCGGGCTCTTCCAGAAGTAGAGATGCGGCACCACCAGCCGCACCGGGCCGCCATGGTCGCGCGTCAGCGGCTCGTTCTCCCAGCTATGGGCGAGCAGGGCCGCCTCGGAGGCAAAATCCTCGATCGCCATGTTGGTGGTGTAGCCGTCATTGGAGCTGAACAGCACGAAGCGCGCTTCCGCCTTGACGCCCACCGCTTCCATCAGCTGATGCGTGGTTATACCCTTCCAATGGTTGTCGTAGCGCGACCAGCTGGTGACGCAGTGAATGTCGCTGAGCCGGTCGGCCTGCGGCTGTGCCATCAGGTCGTCGAACGACCAGGTTTGCGGACGCTCGACCTCCCCGGCGATGTCGAGGCGCCACACGTCCCGGGAGACCGTCGGTGTCTGGCCGAGATCGAGGATCGGCCAGTTCTTCACCAGGTGCTGGCCGGGCGGCAGACGGGCCTCCTCCGGCCGCGACAGCTGCCCGGTCAGGAATTTGCCCAGCTCGGCCCAGCGCGACTTGGTCCTGGTGAGCTTGCTGTCCTGGGGGAGATCGTCATCTTTCGACATGCCGGCCTCGGTGACAGAGATCGATAACCTCGAGCGCTTCCTGACGGTGAAGCGTTCCCGAGCTTCGCCCACCGGTGTGGCAAGTCAATGGAGATCTGCTTCGCCGCCGCACGACCGATAATGGTCGTCGCCCCATTGTGAGGAGCACTGATGGTCCCCATGTGTTCGGCATCGTTCAACATTGGAGCTTGAAGATGCTGAACCCTGAAGACCGCCGCGCCATTGAAGGCCTGTTCGACCGGCTTGCCGATGTCGCGCGCCGCAATCCCGAGCGCGACCCGGAAGCGCAGGACCTGATCGATCGCGAGATCGTCCGGCAGCCCGGCGCCCCGTACTACATGGCGCAGACCGTCCTGGTGCAGCAGCACGCCCTCGAGGTGGCCGAGCGGCGCATCGCGGAGCTGGAGCGCGAGGCCGAGGAGCGCGGTCGCAGCGGCATGTTCGGTGGCCTGTTCGACGAGGGCCGCGGCCGTCAGAACCGCAGCGACGACAGCCGGCAGGTGCAGCGCAACCGCAACCCCTGGGATCGCCAGGATGAGGCGAACGATACCCGCAACCAGCGCGGCCAGATGGGGCAGGGCGGCGGCTTCCTCGCCGGTGCCGCCCAGACCGCGCTCGGCGTGGCCGGCGGCGTGCTGCTCGGCAGCGCCATCGGCTCAATGTTCGGCGCCGGTGGCGCCCATGCGGCCGAGAGTTCGGCCAACGACCAGTCCTCGGCAGCGGCCGGTAACGACAATGTCAACGACCAGGACCAGGGTGCCGGTCAGGATGGCGGCGACCAGTCGGGCGGCGACTGGGGCGATTTCGGCGGTGGCGACGGCGGCGGCTTCGACATGGGTGGGGATTTCTGACGCAGCCCCATGGGCTTGCCGTGGCGGGGAATCGCTGGGCATGATCGCGGCTGATGACAGAACCGCAGGTTGAGATCGATCTATCGACTGTAGACAAGGCCGAGGGGGCGGACCGCCTCTCGGCCATTCTCATGGCGATCGCCTCGGCCGAGGATCGTGAGCGGATCTCGATCGGCGATCTGCTGGAGGCGCTGAAGCGGCGGGCGCTCGGCGCCCTGATGTTCATCTTTGCCATCATCACCGCCCTGCCGATGCCGCCCGGCGTATCGGCGATCGTCGGTGCACCGCTGGTCTTTCTGAGTGCGCAGCTGATGCTGGGGATGAACGCCTGGCTGCCGCGGATCATCACCGATCGTTCACTCAGCCGCGTCGACTTCCATCGCGTCATGAAGGCTGCGTCGCCCTGGCTGGCCCGCGCCGAAGGCATCATGAAGCCGCGCTTCGAGTTCCTCGCCAGGCCCCCGGCCGTGTACTTCGCCGGGTTCGTCGCCTTCGTCATGGCGCTGCTGGTATTGCTGCCGATCCCCGGCGCCAACATGGCCCCCTCGATTGCCATCTGCATCATCGCGCTTGGGCTGCTGGAGCGCGACGGCATCTGGATCGTTCTGGGCGCCCTGGTTGGGATCGTCTCGACGATCGTCGTTGCCGGGATTTACTGGGTGCTGATCACCTGGACCATCAGCGTGGTCCTGGGCTTTTTCGGGCTCGGCGATCCGCTGCCCGTCCCGGCGGTGTAGTCGCTCCGGGAAGGTCGCGTGCTCTTCTGGGTTTGAGGCGGCGGTGGCCGTTACCAGTAGGCCAGCGCCGCGAACGGGTCGTTGCTGAAGGTGCCGGCCTTGCGCTTCTCATAGAAATTGTTCCCGCCGGCTTCCAGCACGTAGAACATGTTGTCGTACGAGAAGCGGTAGCCGGCGGTGTGGAAGTGCTTCACATCGCGCGACAGGGTCGGGTGGCGGGCGCCGCGCAGCACCTTGTCGGCCACGCTGTACGCCATTGCGGCCGAGCGCTTCTCGGTCATCTTCTTGCTCAGCACGCCCGGGGCAAACTGGTTCTTCTGGCCCACCACGCCGCAGACCGATTGCGGGTAGCGCTTGTCGGCAACCCGGTTCATCACCACCGTGCCGACGGCGAGCATGCCCTCTTCGCTCGAGCGGTTGGACTCGAAATACATCGCCCGCGCCAGGCAATCGCGCGAGGACAGTCCGCCGAGGGAGAAGGTGGCGCAGCCGGCGACGAGGCTCAACAACATCGGCGCCGCAAACAGCAGCTTGAGTGACCCAGCCAACGATGACTCCAGAACGCAGATACAACTAAGGAGCCGGGCTGACGCCGCCCGTGCTCCCTAGAATACGCGTACCAGAGTTAAGACTACGTTGAGGATGTCAGCGCCGGCGCGTACCGGACGCCATGACCAGCGTCACGAGGCAGGCAAGGCCGACCACTGCCGCCACCGCCGGGGCGGGATCGCGACGGACGGCTTTGCCGGCCCTCCAGGCCTGTTTGCCCAGCACCCGGGCGGCAACGGCGCCCTGGTGCACGGCGCCATCGGCGAAATCATGCGCCAGGTGGCTGACATCGTGCCGCGCCCCGTTGCTGTAGCGCGCCAGGGCACCCGACAATTGGCTCGCGTCGCGCGCCAGGCTGGCGAACTGACGGCCGAACCGGTCCTGCGCGTCGTCGGTGAAGTGGGAAAGGTCGAAACCGCGGGAATGGGCCATGTCGATGCTCCTCAGTGTGTGAGGCGCTAACGCGGCAGCGGGTTTCGGGGTTCCTGAAACTGGGCGAGGGCAGGGCCACCAGCCGGTGGCTTCATCCTGCCCTCTACTTAAGCCCGGAAAATTTGGTCCTATTTCGTTAACGACAGGTTAACGATTGCCGGCCGGAACCACGGCTCGGCGATAGAGGTGCCACGTCGCATGGCCGAGCACCGGCACCACGATGGCGAGACCCACCAGCAACGGGATCGAGCCGATCACCAGCAGCGCCGCGACGATCAGGCCCCAGACGGCGATCTGGACCGGATTGCGCAGCGTCACACGGATCGAGGTCTGCACGGCGATCGCGGTGCCGAGGTCACGATCGAGCAGCAGCGGGATCGACACCACCATTGTAGCCAGCACCACGGCGGCAAACAGGAAGCCGATCAGGTTGCCCCAGATCATCAGCTGCTGGCCCTGAGTCGTCGTCATCACCTCGTTGACGAACGCCATCAGCGTCGGCGGCGAACCCGGGCCGAAGAACGACTCGTAGATGAACTGCGCAGTCATCAGCCAGACCGTGAAGACGATCAGCATCATCACGCCCAGTGCGGCGATGGAGGCGAAGGCCGGGGTCCTGAACACATCGAAGGCGGCGCGCCAGTGCGTGTCGAGGCCTTGCTCCTGCCGTCGGCTCATTTCGTAGATGGGGAGCGCGAGGAACGGACCGACCAGCGCAAACCCCGAGATCAGCGGAAACAGCAGCGGCCAGGAATTGTTGCCCGAACTCCAGACGGCCAGCATGGCGCCAACCAATGGGTAGATCAGGCCGAGAAAGGCCAAGTGCGAGGGCTTCTGCCAGAAGTCGCGCCATCCTTCGGCGAGGGCGCCAGTGAGATCGTCAAAGCCGATGCGGCGAACCTCGGGAACCTCGAGCCGTTCGGCGTTGGTGAGCACGTGAAAGCCGACCATCTCCATCCTCCTCAAATGGGAGCCCAGGACGGTCGCCGCTTGGCGTTGTTACGCGCCGGCGGATACCGCCACTGCGTCTCGAACAACACTCTAGACCGAATTTTCGATCCTGTCGAAATCGGCCTTCACGCGGTTGTGGTGAACGCCGGTGCTATTTCAAGGTCGCCGGCGCCACAAAAACCGGCCAATGGCGGTTTGACCGGGGCTCCGCGATGCCCAAATGCGTGACGACATCAGGCGCTTGGCGCCCGATGATGATACGCAAGCTGCGAAAAAGGGGAACGCGATGACAGGCAAGGAAGGTGCGAGGCTGCACCGGCAGTTCGACAGGATCGG
>MKVB01000001.1:163833-206191 GCA_001899085.1 Devosia sp. 66-14
CTCGGCGGCATCTTCAGCTTCCTGCCGATCCTGGGCGCCTGGATGCTGCCGCTCGGGCTGTTCATGCTGGCGCTGGACCTGCCGTTCCTGCAGGGCCCGCTGAACCGGCTGAGCTTCTGGGTGCAGCGCAAGTGGACCAACTGGCAGCGCAGCCGCCGGAACAAACAACGTTAGGGCGGGAGAGCGGCCGACGATCGCTACGGCCTCGCAAGCATCGGCAGGATAAGGCCCCACCGCGTCTGCCGGGCAGGGCCGGATGCTGCGAAGCCCAGTTTTCTGTAGACGGCGATCGCCCGGTGGTTGTCCGGGTGCGGATCGGTACCGATGACCGGGACTCCCGCCTCGAACAGCGCCCGCATTCTGGCCCCGATAAAGGCTGATCCGTGCCCCAGGCCGACCATCTGCGGGTCGCCAATGAACTGATCGATCCCCCGCGCCCCCTGCGGCAGCCCGGCGAAGTGGTGATCCTCCCAGCCGTGCGCGGTGTAATCCTGCATGAAGGCGAAGGGGCGTTCGGCGGTGGAGACAATCCACCGCGCCACCCGTGGATCGGCCAGGTCGCTGGCATCGTACGGCTCATCGGCGTCCCACCATGCGCGAACATGCGGGTTGGCCTGCCATGCGGCGAGGAGCGGAAGATCGTCTGCGGTCGCCCGGCGAAAGCTGTACTGGTGGGTCATCTGCCGAGCTTAGCACGTCGCCGGCCGGGACAAACGGGCCCTCGCTAGCGCATCGCTAGTCCAGCGTGCCGTCCGCGATCGCTGCCTCGAGCAGATCGACCGCATGTGCGAGTTTTTCGTCGACGACATGCAGGTAGCGCTTCCAGTCGTCGAGATGGCCGAGTTCCTCGTCGCCATCGGAAATGCCGCGCAACGCGATCAGCGGTACCTTGAAGCGCTGGCACGCACGCAACACGGCGTAGGTTTCCATATCGACCATGTCGGCACTGATTGCCCGGTATGCGGCGCCCGACACCACATTGGCGCCGGTCGACAGCGTCGCCCTGGCGATGCCGGGGACAAACGGCCCGAGCGGGATGACGGCCGGTTGGCCGCTGAGCGGCGTTACGCCCACCTCGAAGCCGAGCGGCGAAGCATCCATGTCGCGGTAGTCGACGAACGTCGCCTGGTAGACGCCGGTCTGCTCCAGCTTCGCCGAGCCGGCAGAGCCCAGTGACACCACCAGCGCCGGCAGCTTGCCTTGGGCGTCGAGCTTGGCCAGCGCGTGGGTGACCACGATCGCCGCTTCCACCGGGCCCACTCCGGTCATCAGCGGCGTGATCCGCGCCCGCAGATGCGGACCGTACTCGTTGTCGAGCGCCATGACGTAGAGGATGTCGGCCGAGCCGGGCTTGCGGGCAGCAAAGGGCATGAGGACTCGTCCGGATGTTCAGGCCAGAGCGGGAGGCGTATGCTCGAAAGGCGGCTCATGCAACGGAGGAGAACATGCTTCTGTCCGATCATCGTGCCTACGCGACCATCCCGGCATCCAATCTGGCGCGGGCCAAGGCCTGGTATCGCGACAAGCTCGGCCTCGAACCGGCCGAGGAACTGCCGATCGGCATTGTCTACCGGCTGGCCGACGGCACCGGCTTCCAGCTCTACGAGACCAGCTACGCCGGCACCGCTCAGAATACCGCGATGGCGTTCAGCTCTCGGGATGTCGCAGCCGACATGCAGATGCTCAGGGCGCGTGGCGTGACGTTCGAGGAGTACGACTTTCCCGGCCTGAAGACCGAGAACGGTCTCGCGCGGATGGGGCCGTATCACGGGGCGTGGTTCAAGGATTCCGAGGGTAATATCCTTGCCATCGGCGACGAGCCGAGCTGACCGGACCGCTTTCAGGAAAGTCGCAGAGTTTTCCGGTTCGAAAGCGCGACCAACCAAAGAGCTCAGAGCTGGCGCCGCATTGACAGGGCGTGCGGCGGGCAACAGTCTGCCCGCGCCATGACCATTGCAACTTCGCCTGCGGCCGACGTGAAGCCGCGCCTTGCCGCCGAAATCGACGCCCGGCGCGATGACCTGATCGGCCTGACGCAGGACCTGATCCGCATCCCGACGGTCAATCCGCCGGGCGAGAACTATCGCGAGATCTGCGATTATCTCGCGCGGCGCTTGAGCAAACGCGGCTATGGCGTTGAATTGATTCGCGCTGAGGGAAAACCGGGCGACAGCGACAAGCACCCGCGCTGGAATGTCGTGGCGCGGCGCGAGGGGCAGGGGCCGGGCGACACGGTCCATTTCAACTCGCACCACGATGTCGTGGAGGTGGGCCGCGGCTGGACCGTAGACCCGTTCGGCGGCGAGCTTCGCGATGGCCGAATCTACGGGCGCGGCACCTGCGACATGAAGGGCGGGCTGGCGGCTTCGATCATTGCCGCCGAGGCGTTCGCCGATATCGTGCCGGATTATCGCGGCGCCATCGAGATTTCCGGCACTGCCGACGAGGAGACCGGCGGCTTCGGCGGCGTCGCCTACCTGGCCGAGCGGGGCTATTTCTCGCCGGAGCGGGTGCAGCACGTCATCATCCCCGAGCCGCTCAACAAGGATCGGATCTGCCTGGGTCATCGCGGCGTCTGGTGGGCCGAGATCGAAACCTTCGGCCGCATCGCCCATGGCTCGATGCCGTTCCTCGGCGACAGCGCCATCCGCCACATGGCCGAGGTGTTGCGGCAGTTCGAGGAAGTCCTCTACCCGGCCTTGAGCCTCAAGCGTACGGCCATGCCGGTGGTGCCGCCGGGCGCGCGGCAATCGACCATGAACATCAACTCGATCCATGGCGGGCAGGCCGAACCGGAGGGGGGCTTCACCGGCTTTCCGGCGCCGGTGGTGGCGCACTCGGCCCGCATCGTGATCGACCGCCGCTACCTGATCGAAGAGAGTCCGGCGGCGGTGCGGCAGGAAGTCATCGATCTGCTCGACAAGCTGAAGGCCGAGCGGCAGGGCTTCAGCTACGAGATCCGCGATCTGTGGACCATTTCCCCGACCATGACCGAGAAGGACGCGCCCGTGGTGCGTTCGGTGGCCAAAGCGATCGGCGAAGTGATGGGCGTGTCGCCCGAATATGTCGTTTCGCCCGGCACTTACGATCAGAAGCACATCGACCGGATCGGCCGGCTGAAGAACTGCATCGCCTACGGTCCGGGCATCCTCGACCTGGCGCACCAGCCCGACGAGTGGGTCGGTGTCGACGACATGCTGGATTCGGCAAAGGTCATGGCGCTGGCGCTGCTCGATCTGCTCGGGCCGGATCGCGCCGCTTGAGACTTGCGTGGAAAGCCGTTTCCCGCAAGCTATGCGCGACGCGCAAATCGCGCCGCGCAACCGGTTCACCTGAAGCCGGAAGCATCCTAGGATCGTCTCACGGCCGCGGGGGTAAAGCGGCCGGCAACAGAAGGGATAATCATGCGCAGATCACTGGTCGTGCTGGCTCTCGCCGGCGCATTGGCAATGACCACCGCGATGACGCCGGCCTTGGCCCAGACGCGGACCGACGTGAAGGTCGGCCTCGTGCTGGAGCCGCCGAGCCTTGACCCGACTGCCGAAGCAGCCGCCGCTGTCGACGAGGTGGTCTACGCCAACCTCTTCGAAGGGCTGACCCGCATCATCGCCGATGGCAGCGTGGTGCCGGCGCTGGCGAAATCCTGGGAGATTTCCGAGGATGGCCTGACCTACACCTTCCATCTGGTCGAGGGCGCCAAGTTCCATGACGGCACCGATTTCAACGCCGATGACGTGAAATTCTCGCTCGACCGTATCAATGCCGAAGGTTCGCTGAACGCCCAGAAGGCGCTCTATGCCTCGATTGCCTCGGTGGAAGTGGTCGATCCCGCCACCGTCAAGGTAACGCTGAAGCAGCCCGACGGCAACCTGATCTACAACCTCGCCTGGGGTGACGCAGTGATGGTGGCGCCGGAAAGCGCCGACAACAACAAGACCAACCCCATCGGCACTGGTCCCTTCAGCTTCAAGAACCGCGTCGAGGGCGACAGCATCACGCTCGAGAAGAACCAGGCCTATTGGGGCACTCCGGTGAAGCTCGAGGGCGCGACGTTCAAGTTCATCGCCGATCCGACCGCCGCCTTCGCGGCGCTGCAGGCCGGTGACGTCGACACCTTCCCGAACTTCCCGGCACCCGAAACCGTGGCGCAGTTCCAGAACGATCCGCGCTTCCGCGTGGTGATCGGCTCGACCGAGGGGGAGACCATCCTCTCGATGAACAACGGCAAGCCGCCGCTGGACAACATCAAGGTCCGCGAAGCCATCGCCCACGCCATCGATCGCCAGGCGATCATCGATGGCGCGATGTTCGGCTACGGCACGCCGATCGGCACCTTCCTGTCGCCGGCCAACCCGGACTATATCGACCTGACCGCGCAGTCGAACTACGACCCGGAAAAGTCCAAGGCGCTGCTGGCCGAAGCGGGCGTCACCGACCTGACCCTGTCGTTGAAGCTGCCGCCGGTCGAGGGCTATGCCCGGCGTGGCGGCGAGATCATCGCCAGCCAGCTGGCGGCGGTCGGCATCAAGACCGAAGTGACCAACCTCGAATGGGCGCAATGGCTCAGCGAGGTGTTCACCGACAAGAACTACGACCTGACCATCATCTCGCACACCGAACCCAACGATATCGGGATTTTTGCGCGCGACGGCTACTACTTCAACTACGACAATGCCGACTTCAAGAAGATCATTGCCGACCTGTCGATGACCGCCGATCCGGCCAAGCGCTCCGAGCTGACCAAGGCAGCCGAGAAGAACCTGGCCGACAACTACGTCGTCGGCTTCCTGTTCGAACTGGCCAAGGTCGGGGTCGAGAACGCCAAGCTCAAGGGCATGTGGGAGAACGCCCCCACCCAGGCGACCGACCTCACCGGCGTCTCCTGGGAAGAGTGAGTGGTTGGGAGGCGGGCGATGCTCGCCTCCCACTCCCGATGCGTTTGATCACCAGCCCCTCCCACAACCGCGATGTCATCACTGCGAAAGCAGGGACCCATCTATCCACCTGCGCGGGCCGCGAGTTGGGTCCCTGCTTTCGCAGGGATGACACCGAGTTTCGGGTGCTGCCTGGTGGCAAGTGCCCGATGGGCGCCGCACCTCGCCAGCACGAAGCCGTCAACTTGGCGCACGTGAGCTTTCGCTGGGACGACAGCCGTGAGGAGACGAGGATCGTGTTAGGCCGCAAGGGCGAGGGCATGTCCTGATGCCCTCCTTCATCCTCGGTCGCCTCGTCTCACTCATCCTCAGCCTGATCGCTGCCTCGATCGTGATCTTCCTCGTGCTCGAAGTGGTGCCGGGGGACCCGGCGCAGTTCATGCTGGGGCTGAACGCCACGCCTGAGGCCGTGGCGGCGCTGCGCACGGCGCTCGGTCTCGATGGGCCGCTGCTGGAGCGCTATTTCACCTGGGTGCTGGGGCTGCTGCACGGCGATTTCGGCATCAGCTACACCTACAAGGTGCCGGTTGCCAAGCTGATCGGCGACCGCATCTGGATCTCGCTGCCGCTGGCGCTTTTTGCCCTGGCCCTGTCGACGCTGATCGCTTTTCCCGTCGGCATTCTGGCGGCGGTCAAACGCAACTCACCAACCGATGTCGGCATCATGGGCGCGACGCAGGTGGGCCTGGCGGTGCCGAACTTCTGGTTCGCCATGCTGCTGGTGCTGCTGTTCTCGATCACCCTGAGATGGTTCTCCGCCGGCGGCTTTCCGGGCTGGGAGGACCCGGTTCTCGCGCTGAAGGCGCTGACGCTCCCCGCCGTGGCGCTGGCGCTGCCGCAGGCCTCGATCCTCGCCCGCGTCATGCGCTCCTCACTGCTCGACACGCTGGGCGAAGACTACATCCGCTCGGCCCGGGCCAAGGGCTTGAGCCAGGGGCAGACGCTGTGGCGCCATGCCCTGCGCAACGCGCTGATCCCGGTCTTGACCATCATCGGGCTGCAGTTCTCCTTCCTCCTCGCCGGAGCGATCATCATCGAGAACGTGTTCTTCCTGCCCGGTCTCGGCCGGCTGGTGTTCCAGGGCATCACCTCGCGCGACCTGATCGTGGTGAAATCGGTGGTGATGCTGCTGGTGTTCGCGGTGATCCTCGTCACCTTCCTCGTCGACATCACCTATGCGCTGGTCGATCCGCGGCTCAGGAGGGCGGTCCGATGAGCTCCGTTGCCGCGCCTGCCGCCCGCGACAGCCTGCTGAAGGCGGCGCTCCGCTCGCCGAACTTCCTCATCGGTGGGGTGATCACCCTGGTCTTCGTCCTCGCGGCGCTGCTCTCGTTCGTCTGGACCCCTTACGACTATCTGCTGCAGAACATCCCCAACAAGCTCAAGCCGCCCTCGGCCGAGCATTGGCTCGGCACCGACCATTTCGGCCGCGACATCCTGTCGATGATCATGGTCGGGGCCCGTACTTCTATCGCCGTGGCTTTCATCGCCGTGACCGTCGCCATGGTGATCGGCGTGCCGATCGGGCTCTGGGCCGCTGCGAAGCGCGGCACGCTGCTGGATGACGTGCTGATGCGCGCCAACGACCTGGTGTTCGCCTTCCCGGCGCTGCTCATCGCCATCCTGATCACCGCCGTGTTCGGGCCGGGCGCGATCAACGCCATCATTGCGGTCGGGCTCTACAACATGCCGGTCTTCGCGCGGCTGGCGCGCGCCGGGGCGCTGAGCCTGTGGCAGCGCGAGTTCATCATGGCCGCCCGTGTGTCCGGCAAGGGCGCCGCCCGCATTTCGTTCGAGCACATCCTGCCCAATATCCTCAACACCCTGGTGGTGCAGGCGACCATCCAGTTCGCCCTCGGCATCCTCGCCGAGGCGGCGCTGGCTTATGTCGGGCTCGGCGTGCAGCCGCCGACCCCGAGTTGGGGCAAGATGCTGGCCGACAGCCAGACCATGATCAGCCTCGCGCCGCACGTCGCGCTGGTGCCGGGCTTGACCATCGTGCTGATGGTCCTGGGGGTGAACCTGCTCGGTGACGGCCTGCGCGATATCTTCGACCCACGCCTGAGGCGGAACCGCTGATGGCGCTGCTCGAAATCAAGGACCTGCAGCTGTCGATCGGCAAGTTCCCGATCCTCAGGGAAATCGACCTGTCGGTCGATGCCGGCGAGATCCTCGGCGTCATCGGCGAGAGCGGCTCGGGCAAGTCGATGACTGCGCTGAGCATCATGCAGTTGCTGCCGTTCGGCGCGACGACGTCGGGTTCGATCAAGCTCGATGGCCGCGAAGTGCTCGGGCTGCCCGATGTCGAGATGCGGAAAATCCGTGGCGGCACCGTCGGCATGGTGTTCCAGGAGCCGATGACGGCGCTGAACCCGGTCAAGACCATTGGCGACCAGGTGGCCGAGACCGCCATGGTGCATGGCGGTCTCGGCCGGCGGGCAGCCCTGGAGGTGGCGCGGCAGACGCTCGAGCGCGTCGAACTGCCCACCTCGCGCTTCCCGCTCGACCGCTATCCGCACGAACTGAGTGGTGGCCAGCGCCAGCGCGTGGTGACTGCCATGGCCATCGCCATGCGGCCAAAGCTGCTGATCGCCGACGAGCCGACCACCGCGCTCGACGTGACCACCCAGGCGGCGATCCTGAGGCTGCTGCAGAAGCTGGTCGATGAGGACGGCATGGGGCTGCTGTTCATCACCCACGACCTCGGGGTGATTGCCGGCCTTGCCGACAAGGTCTCGATCATGCGGCAGGGCGAGGTGGTGGAGGCGGGGCCCACCGTCGCGCTGTTCCGCAACCTTCGGCATCCCTACTCGAAGGCGCTGTTTCAGGCGTCCTCGCATGTGCCGCCTCGCATCCCCCCGGCGGTCGCCGGCGGCACGCCGGTGCTGTCGGTCGATAACGTGGTGCGGGAATATCCGCTGCCGCGTCGCGGCCTGTTCGAAAAGCGCAAGGTGCTGCGCGCCGTCGACGGCGTGAGCCTGAGGATCGAGAAGGGTGAGAATGTCGGCCTGGTGGGCGAATCCGGCTGCGGCAAATCTACCCTTGCCCGCGCCATCATGGCGCTGGAGCCGACCCAGGGCGGACGCATCGCCATCGCAGGCGAGCCGATCGATCCGAAGAAAGGCGCCAGCTTTGCCACCCGCCGACAGCTGCAGGTGGTGTTTCAGGATCCCTATGGCAGCTTCAACCCGCGCCATCGGGTCGATCGCCTGGTGAGCGAGCCGTTCCATCTGCTGGGTTCGGCCGCGCCCACCGGAACGGAGCGCGACAAGCGGATCGCCAGGGCGCTGGAGGAGGTCGGGCTTTCGGCCGCCGATGCCGACAAATACGTGCACGAGTTCTCAGGCGGGCAGCGGCAGCGCATCGCCATTGCCAGGGCGCTGATCATCGAGCCGAGCCTGATCATCCTTGATGAGGCGGTGTCGGCGCTCGACGTCTCCGTGCGAGCCCAGGTGCTGGATCTTCTCGCCGATCTTTCGGACCGGCTGCAACTGAGCTACCTGTTCATCTCGCACGACCTCGCCGTGGTGCGATCCATCACCGACCGGGTGCTGGTGATGCGGGCGGGCAAGATCGTCGAGGAGGGGGCGACCGAAGAGGTGTTCCGGGCACCCCGGCACCCCTACACCCAGGAACTGCTGGCTGCGACACCGAACCTCGAAGGCGCGCTTGCCAAGCGCGAGGCCGCGGGCGCATAGCGACCGGCACGGCAGAAACGAGCTTGATATGACCGACCTGGGCCTGTTCTTCGATCCCTCCAAGTGCTTCATCGGCGGCCGCTGGGTTGCGCCGCACGGCGGCGACTACCTGCCGATCGAGAACCCCTCGACCGGCGAGGCCATCGGCCGGATCGCCCGCGGCAAGGCGTCCGACATCGACGCCGCCGTGGCGGCGGCGCAGGTGGCGCTGGCCGGCGAGTGGGGCCGGACACCGGCGGCAGAGCGCGGTCGGATCCTGACCCGCATCGGGCAGAAAGTGCTGGAGCGGGTCGATGACCTGGCACGGATCGAAGCGCTGGATGTCGGCAAGCCGTTGAAGCAGGCCAGAGCCGATGCGCTGGCGCTGGCGCGCTACCTCGAGTTCTACGGCGGCGCCTGCGACAAGATCCACGGCGAAACCATCCCCTATCTCGACGGCTACACCGTCTACACGCTGCGCGAACCGCATGGGGTGACCGCCCACATCATCCCCTGGAACTACCCGATGCAGATCATCGGACGTTCGGTGACCGGTGCCCTGGCCATGGGCAATGCGGCGGTGCTGAAGCCGGCCGAGGAAGCCTGCCTTACGGCGATCGCCTTTGCCCGTATTGCCGAGGAGGCCGGGCTGCCGGCCGGCGCGCTGAACGTCGTGCCCGGCCTGGGCGAGGAAGCCGGCGCCGCGCTGACCGCTCATCCAGGCGTCAACCACATCTCGTTCACCGGCTCGGTCGGGGTCGGCAGGCTCATCCAGCACGCCGCGGCCGAGAGCGTCGTGCCGGTGACGCTGGAGTTGGGCGGCAAGTCCCCACAGCTGGTGTTCGAAGACGCCGACCTCGACCGCGCACTGCCGTTCCTGATCAACGCCGGCATCCAGAATGCCGGCCAGACCTGCTCGGCCAGCTCGCGTATCCTGGTGCACCGGTCGATCCACGACGAAGTGCTGGATCGGATGGCTGCCCGCTACCGCGCGCTGCGGGTCGGCCCGGCGGTGGCCGATCTCGATCTCGGCCCCTTGGTGTCGGAGCGGCAGAAGGAAATCGTCGGCGGGTTTCTCGATACACTCGGGGGTGCCGAAGTTGCCGCGGTCGGCAGCATCGTCGGCGACGCTCCGCAAGGTGGGCACTACCAGGCGCCGACGCTGCTCTCGCGCGTCTCCCCGGACAATCGGCTGGCGCAGGACGAGATCTTCGGGCCGGTGCAGGTGGTGATCCCGTTCGAAGACGAGGCCGAAGCGGTCGCCATCGCCAACGGCACGGATTTCGGCCTCGTCGCCGGCGTCTGGACGCGCGATGGTGGCCGGCAGATGCGCATGGCCAAGGCGATCAGGACCGGCCAGGTGTTCCTGAACAATTATGGCGCCGGCGGTGGCGTCGAGCTGCCCTTCGGGGGCATCGGGAAATCCGGCCATGGCCGCGAAAAGGGTTTCGAGGCGCTGTACGGCTTCTCGGTGTTGAAGACAGTGGCCGCATGGCACGGGTGATTTCATGAGACTGGACGGTAAGGTCGCCATCGTTACGGGCGGTGCATCGGGGTTTGGCGCTGGCATCGTGCGGAAGTTCGCCGCCGAGGGCGCAAAGGTCCTGATCGCCGACATCAACCTCGAGGGCGCCGAGGCCCTGGCGCGAGAACTCGGCCAGAAGGCCGGCCATGTCGACGTCAGCAAGGACGCGAGCGTCAATCAGCTGGCGGCAGCGGCGCTGATGGCCTTCGGCAAGGTCGATATCCTCGTCAACAATGCCGGCGTCTCGCACCTGCCGGCGGCACTGGACGAGATTTCCGAGGCCGATTTCGACCGGGTGTTCAACGTCAACATGAAGTCGGTCTATCTGACGGCGCGGCACCTGGTGCCGCACTTCAAGGCCCGCCGGACCGGCGCCATCCTCAATGTCGCTTCGACCGCCGCGGTGAGCCCGCGGCCGCGGCTCAGCTGGTACAATGCGTCCAAGGGCTGGATGGTGACCGCGACCAAGTCGATGGCGGTCGAATTGGCGCCGTTCGGCGTCAGGGTCAATGCCATCAATCCGGTGGCCGGCGAAACGCCGTTGCTCAAGACCTTCATGGGCGAGGACACCCCCGAGATCCGGGCCAAGTTCCTGTCGACCATCCCACTCGGCCGCTTCTCGACACCCGAGGACATGGGCAACGCCGCCTGCTTCCTCTGCTCCGACGAAGCTTCGATGATCACCGGCGTCGCTCTTGAGGTCGATGGCGGGCGGGTGATTTAGCGCCTCTCACGCAATTGTGCTGCCCATCACCCCGACCCTCTCCCCGGAGGGGAGAGGGGGCGATGTGGCACCGTCCGTGGCCTCGCGTCCCCTCTCCCCTCCGGGGAGAGGGTCAGGGTGAGGGGCAGTCACCGGCGTTCCAGTTGGTCGTCAACGAAACCGCCTACCGCAGAAACGCGTTGATCTCCCGCGCTACCGCCGCCGGCGCTTCCCAATGCAGCGAGTGGGCGGCGTTGGCGATGGGCGCGTGCGTGAAGCGCGGCACCTTGCCATGCAGTTCTTCGACCGCGCCGGGCGGCGCCAGGAGGTCCAGGTCGCCCGACAGCGCCAGCACTTCGCAGGCCACGGTGGAGAAATCGACGACCATGCCGCGATCGATGGCCGCCACCTGCCGCGCAAAATCGCCCGGCGATTGCCGGTGCGGGTAGGCGGTCGAAGCCGCCGCAGCCGCCGCGACATTCGCCTCGTCGGCGAAGAACGGGGGCGAGAACAGCCACTGGTAGAGCAGCCGGAACCAATCGGGCGCCGGCACGGTGAAGCAGAGTCGCGACAGGTCGCGGAACAGCACTCGCGCCTTGGGGCTGATGGTGCCGGCGCCCATCGTCACCAGCCGGCTGACCCGGCTGGGATGGGTGGCGGCCAGCGCCAGGCCGAGAAAGCCGCCGAGCGAGTGGCCGATCACCTCGACCCGCTCGAGCCCGAGGTGATCGAGCAGCGCCGCGCCATCGTCGACCATCTCGGCGAGTTCGATCGGGCCTTCGACCCGCGTCCGGCCGGAGCCGCGATTGTCGATCAGGATCAACTGCCGATCGGGGAGCAGGGGCAGCAATGGACCCCAGCTGGCGCCATCGCTCGCCGTGCCGGCAATCAGCAGCAGCGGCTTGCCGTCGCCGACGATTTCGTAATGCACGATGGCGGCGCCGTTCTGGAACTCAGACATGCGGCAATCTCGATTGTTTTTACCAGGCGTCGTCGTGGACAGGCCCGAACCGAGGTCTATATTTGACCGGTTGGACAGATAGCCGGAGCGTGATCAGGAAGGTTGCAGACCTTTCCGGTTCGATCTCGCGACAAAACAGGGACCTGGAGCAGGAGTGCGGTTCAACGAAACGCAACCCTGCCCAGTGCGAACATGGCACAGGACGCCCTCGGAAATGAAGTGAGCCGCGCTTCCGCGGCGACGCTGCAGGGGATCGACGATTTCGTCACGGGCTTCCTCGGCTACGAGAAGAAGGCCGCCAACATCATTGCGGCGGCGGATGGGGAGCCGGATGCGGTGCTCGCCAACACCTATGCCGGCTTCACCTGGATGTTTCTGGAGGCGGACGGCGCCAAGGCGATGGCCGGGACCTACCTGGCCCGCGCCGAGGCCGCCGCGACTGGCACGAACGAGCGGGAGCGGATGCTCATCGCCCAGCTCGAGCGCTGGATCGCCGATGATATTCCCGCCGTGCAGGCCATCGGCGACGAGCTCGTGACGCGCTATCCGCGCGATCTCGCCTCGGTGAAGCTGCACCAGTATTTCAGCTTCAACCGCGGCGATGCCGCCGGCATGCTGCGTATCGCCAGGGTGGCCGAGGCGGCAAACCCCGACAACCCGCATATTCACGGCATGCTGGCCTTCGGCTACGAGCAGTTGCATGACCTCGAAACCGCAGAGCGTGAGGCACGGCTGGCGCTGCGGCTGAAGACCAAGGAGCCCTGGGCGCAGCATGCGCTGGCGCATGTGATGCTGGGCACCGGGCGGGTGGCCGAGGGCGTCGCGTTCCTTGCGGAGGCGCAACGCACCTGGGTCGATCTCAACTCCTTCATGTACACCCACAACTGGTGGCACAAGGCGCTGTTCCATATCAGCCAGGGCGACGCCGCCGCCGTGTTCGATGCCTATGACCACCATGTCTGGGGGATCGAGCCGGACTACTCGCAGGATCAGGTCGGCGCCGTGTCGCTGCTGGCCCGCATGGAGGTTGCGGGCATGGATGTCGGCGACCGCTGGGCGGATGTGGCCAACCACATGCGGGGCAGGGCGCGGGACACCATCCAACCCTTCCTGACGCTGCAATATCTCTACGGGCTGGCTCGGGCGGAGCGCGCCGAGGCAGACGAACTGCTGCGCGCCATCGAGGAGAAGGCCGCGAGCTCGTCTGCCTTCGACCGTGTGGTCTGGCAGGAGGTGGCATTGCCGGCGGCGCGCGGCGTGCTGGCGCATGCGCGAGGCGACCACGCCGCGGCGGCGAAATGGCTGTCGGCGGCCAATCCGCGCATGACCGAGATTGGCGGCAGCCATGCGCAGCGCGACCTGTTCGGGCAGCTGCTGCTCGACGCGCACCTCAAGCTCGGCAACTGGACCACCGCCCAACGCATGCTGGAAATGCGCCGCACCTGGGACCCCGACGGCGTGCCGGTCACCAGGGCGCTGGCGCTGGTCAACGAACGACTGGGAACCGCCGCCTAGCGCTTCCGCCCAACCGGGAGATTCAGGCCCGCGCGGGAATGACCGGGTGATGGGGCTGGGCTAGGGTGCGCGGACTTCGAATCCCTGGGGAGACCGGATGAAACCCGGACCGCGCAATCTGATCACCGACGTCGCCGGCCTGCGCGTCGGCAATTCCGAGGACCACACGGTCAAGACCGGCACCACCGTGCTGGTGGCGGACAAGCCGTTCCGCGCCTCGGTCGACGTGATGGGAGGCTCGCCCGGCTCGCGCGAGACCGAGCTGCTGGCGCCCGACAAGCTGGTCGAGGAGGTCGATGCCCTGGTGCTCTCGGGCGGCTCGGCCTTCGGGCTCGACGCGGCGTCCGGGGTCAGCGACGGGCTGCGCAAGCTTGGCCGCGGCTTCCGGGTGGAGAAGGCGACCGTGCCGATCGTGCCCGGCGCCATCATCTTCGACTTGCTCAATAACGGTGACAAGGACTGGGACGAGAACCCCTACCGGGCGCTCGGCGCCAGGGCTCTGGCCAATGCCGGCGAGACCTTCGCGCTCGGCACAGCCGGCGCCGGCGTCGGCGCCTTGACGGCAAACCTCAAGGGCGGGCTCGGCTCGGCCTCGCTGGTGATCCCCGGCGGCTTCACTGTCGGCGCGCTGGTGGTGGCTAACCCCACCGGCAGCGTCACCATGGGCGACAGCAAACACTTCTGGGCCGCGCCGTTCGAGGCCGATGGCGAGTTCGGCGGCTTCGGCCCGCTGCCTGGTCCGATGTCGTTCGCCGAGACCGCACGATCGAAGCGCGATTGGGTAACGCCGATCTCCAACACCACCATCGCCATCGTTGCGACCGATGCGGACCTAAGCAAGGCGCAGCTCAAGCGGCTCGCCGTGGCGGCGCAGGATGGCATTGCCCGCGGCGCCAGCCCGGCCCACACCCAGGTGGACGGCGACCTGATCTTTTCGGTGTCGACCGGGGCAAGACCGATCGAGACGCCGGTGCTGAATGTCCTGCAACTCGGGCACGCCGCTGCCGTGTGTCTCAGTAGAGCCATGGCGCGGGCGATCTATTCCGCGAGCGCTGCTGACAATGATGTGGTACCCACGTGGCGGGAGCGCTGGGGATAACAACCGGCGATTGGGGCTTGTTGCATATGAAGCATCTGTTTGTTGCGCTGATCTTGTCGGCGCTGGTCACACCTGTGATTGCCGCAGAAACTGCAAAGCAATATTGCGACCGGGTCATTGCCGAAGCCGAGAAGGGGCCCAAGCAGATGATTGTGGCGGGAAATCTCTACTGGAGCGGGATGAGCTGGAACGGCGAGAAGTGCATCAGGGCTGACTACGCCCGCGCGTTCGAACTCTTCGTCAAGGCGGGCGATCGGGACCGCGCAAATGGCCTGCTCAAGGATCTCGAGCGCAGGGCGAACAATGGCATGGAGAGCGCCCGTATCGCGCTTCGGAGGCTCGAGGCCCGCGGCTACATCTGGGTGGACATCGAACAAGTGCCCTGAGCCACGAGGGTCAGGCCATTGCCGCCGGCGATGCCTTCACGTGGTAGCAGAAGTCGCACATGCCATCGCCGTTCATGCAGGTCTTGCTCCGCTCGAGCTTCAGTCCGAGCTCGTCGGCCATTGCGAAATCGCCGTTACAGATCAGCAGCTCGCCGAGATCACGGGCGCCGATCTGCTCCATGAACTCGGCATAGTCGCAATGGTTGACCTGATTGCGCAGCAGCGCGTCAGTCTGCTCGAGCGTCTCGAACTCATAGCGCACGCCTTCGCCGAAGCCGGCGAACTCGGCGGCGAGGGTCGGGATGTCGAGCAAGGCGCCGCGTTGCGCAACGATGGCGCGGTTGGCCTTGTCGAGTGCGGCTCGTACCAGCGCATGCGCCTGTTCCTTGCCGAGTGCGGCCTCCATGGCGCGGACCAGGGGAATCTGGGCCCGCACCTCGGTGGTGATGCGCTCGAATGGGGTCATGGGCGGCTCTCCGGCTTCGTGCGATGATGGCAGGATCGCCTGGGACAGGAAACCCCATCCGCTCCTGAGGCGTTTGCCAATTGGACAACCATGGAGGACGTCATGAACGCTGAGAACAGAGCAACCGCAATGATCCCGGCTCACAACGTCGAGCGGGCCGTCGCCTGGTACCGTGACAAACTTGGCATCGCCCCGGCCAGCCAGGATGAGTATGGCGCAAGTTTCCAGTTCAACGGTGTGCGCGCCTTCCTCTACAAGTCCGACTATGCCGGAACGGCCGAGCACACCATTCTGTCGTTCGATACCACCGATCTTGACGCCGATATGCGTGACATGCGCGGCAAGGGCGTCACTTTCGTCGACTATGACCTGCCGGACCTCAAAACCGAGAATGGCGTCGCCAGCTTCGGCCCGGTGAAAAACGCCTGGGCCAAGGATTCCGAAGGTAACATTCTCGGCTTCGTTCAGGGCATGTGAGCCGCCCCCGGCGAGGGAGCGCCAGGGCCCAGGCATTTCACCGGTCAGGTGAAATGCCGGAGGCTATTTCGAGCAACGGAATACGGTAGCCGGCTTGGCGTCACCCGCGGCGATGCGGATGCCTTCGCCTGCCGGCCCGAAGATCGGGGTCAGCTTGAGCGTCTGCTTGTTGCAGCTGGCCGCGAACGTGCCGTCCTTGTTGTCGCTGAGCGCGATGTCGCAACTCTTGCCGCCGGCCGAATAGCTGGTGGCGGAAATCACCGTCAGGCCGGTCTTGTCGCTGCAGTCGAGCGCAGCCCAGGTGCCGAGCAGCGGGCGGGCGCCCAGCGGCAAGGCCGCAGTGGTCGCGGCCGGTGTCTTGCCTGTGCCGGCAGGTGCCTTGGCGGGGGTGGTTGCCGCCGGCGTGTTGGCCGCGGATGCCTTGGGCGGGGTGCTGCTGTCGCAGGCGGCGAGCAGCGGCAGGACGAGGAGCAGGGAGAGCGGCAAAAGGCGCATCGGCGAATCCGGTGTCGTTGCTATTGTCAGGGCATGGGTGCGCTGCCATTGCGGCGCGATTGTGCAGCGGAGCGAGCAAGTTTGGCCAAGCCGCAGATCTTTGTGGATGCGGATGCCTGTCCGGTCAAGGACGAGGTCCTGCGCGTCGCCGAACGGCACGCGGTGGTGACGACCTTCGTCGCCAATTTCGGCTTGCGCCCATCACGCGATCCGATGGTGCGCAACATCATGGTGCCGCAGGGCGCCGACGCCGCCGACGACTGGATCGTCGAACATGTCGAAGCCAACGATCTGGTGGTGACTTCGGATATCCCCCTGGCCGGCCGGGCGCTGAAGAAGGGCGCGGTCGTCCTCGGGCCGACCGGAAAACCCTTCACCGAGCAGTCGATCGGCATGGCGCTGGCGATGCGTGAACTCAACCAGCATCTGCGCGAGACCGGTGAGAGCAAGGGCTACAATGCCGGCTTCACCGCCCGGGATCGCTCCAGTTTCCTGCACGCCTTCGATGCCGCCGTGCAGCGCGCCAAGCGATCGGGGTGAGCATGGTGGAGCGACAGCCGGTCACCGTCGTGCTCGACCAGGTCGAGGACCTGTTCGCCGCCGCCAGCTTCGCACCGTTGCAGGGGCGCTTCGAGCCGCGCACCGGCATGGAGCAGCTGTTGGATGAGGTTGCAGTGCGGCGGTTTCGCCCGGGCGAAGCGCTGCACCTGCGCCTTGCGCTGCGGCAATCCACCGAGGCCGGCGACGACGCGATCAGGGCGGCGATCCGCGGCTATTGCGCGGCGGTGATCGACGATCGGCAGCTCGATCTCAAGCGCATCAGGAGGGCAGGGCGCAACGCCTTGCTGCTCGGGCTCGGCTTCCTCGCCGCCTGCATGGCGCTTTCGACGGCAGCCAACGCGGCGACGTTCCTGCCCGAGTTCGTGCGGCGGCTGTTCGGCGAGGGGCTGGTGATCGCCGGCTGGGTAGGATTGTGGCGCCCGATCGAGGTGATGCTGTTCGACACGCGCCCGCCGCAGCATGACATCCGGCTGCATCGCGCCATCGCGGCGGCGGAGATAGACGTTCTCAGAACCGCCTGAAGTCTGGGCTCTATGCCCTTGAATTAAGCAGAGAACTGCGCTTCAAACGGGCAGCGTTTTCCTGCCGGGTCTTTCTCAGTTGAGCCGCCTTCTCGATTTCATCCACCGGCACGAGCCGCGCGGCCAGGCCTTGTCGCACCTGAAGTCCGGGCTCGGCGCCGTTATTGCCATGACCCTGGTGGGTGGGTTGGCTGCCTGGACGGGATTACCGATGCTGTTGGCGCCGTTCGGCGCGACTGCGGTGCTGTTGTTCGGCCAGGCCGAGAGCACCCTGGCCCAGCCGGCCAATATTTTCGGCGGCTATCTGGTGGCGGCGGCGATCAGTGTGGTGATCTTCGCCGTGGCGCCCTCGGCATGGTGGGTCGCGACCATCGCCGTCGGACTGGTGATTGCGGCCATGCTGCTGCTCCGCGTCACCCATCCGCCCGCCGGCGCGGTGCCGCTGGTGGCGTTCTCGACCCACATGCCGATGGAGACGCTGTTTCTCGTCGTGGTGGCCGGTGCCGCCTGCTTGGTCGGCGTGGCGGTGGTGCACCACCAGTTGCCGCCGCGGGTGACTTACCCGCGCCGCCCGACGCGGCCGGGCTGAGCCGCTTCCACCACCGACAGTCCGGTTTCGATGATCATCTCGATCTCGTCGCGCACCTTGTCGAGCACATCGTTGATCGCCGCCACGGCCTGGGCCGGATCGGCAGCGACGATCGCATCGGCGAGGTCTCGATGCGGCGGGAACGAGTCGAGGCCGAAATCGTCACGACCGAACGGCGACTCGCTGGAGCGCTCCAGCGCTTCATCCAGCTTGTGCAGGATCTCGCCGAACATCGGGTTGCCCGACGCCTCGTAGATGGCGCCATGGAACGCCGCATCGGCCTTGTGCCAGTTGCGGCGCGCCGCGACCTCGACCAGCAGGATGTCGCAGAGCCGCGAGATCTCCGCCCGCTGCGCCGCGGTGGCGTTGATCGTGGCCTTGCGCACCACCTCGTTCTCGAGCGCCCGGCGCACCTCGACCAGGCGAAGCAGTGCCTCGCCCTCGAAGCGGATCATCGTCGGCGCGAGCCCACGCGAGGTCCGCACCTTGGCCGAGAGATACGTGCCGTCGCCGCGCCGGCGGCGGATGATCCCGAGGCCTTCCCAGCGGTTCAGCGCCTCGCGGATGGTGGAGCGGCCGACGCCGAGCGTGGTGGCGAGCGAGACTTCCGGCGGCAGCCGGTCGCCCACGTTCAGTCCGGCCCGCTCGATCATTTCGGCAAGCGCGTCCAGCACGGCGACGCCGCGCGTCCGCGTCTCCAGCGGTTCGAGGTAGCTCAGTACTCCGTCCTCAGCCACGCCTGTTCCTCCCGGCCCAAAATGGCCGTGCCGGCACCACCATCACAATTCGACGGATTTGTCAGCCGTGCTGACGTGCCGGCTCCTTCTCGGCCTTGAGATCCAGCATCTCGGTCAAGGCGCCGATCAGAATGTCCATCTGCGCCTTCGAGTTGTAGCCCTGCACCGAAACCCGGACGATGTGGTGGTCCTGCCACTTGAACACCGGGATCTCGATCGAGTAGCGCGCCATCAGTTCCTTGGAGAACTCCGCCGGTTCGAACTCGGGGACCGGCATCGCCACCATCTGCGGCGCGCAGAACTCCGGGCTGCTGAGCGGCGCGAGGCCGGTCAGCGCCTGCAGGCGGCGCGCGGTTTCCTGGGCCAGCTCCCGACAATCGGCGGCGACGCGGGTCCAGTCATGGTCCTCGCGGAACTTGATCGCGGCGGGGACGCTCAGCCAGGCGGCCGGGTCGCGCGTGCCCTGCATCTCGAGCTCGTCGATGAACGGCGAATTGCCGAACGCGCCCTTGGCGTCGGGCAGTTTGGAATCGGCGGTCCAGCCGTGGCTGATCACCAGCGGGTTGATCAAGCCCTGCAGCTCCGGCCGCACATAAAGGAAGGCCGAGCCCTTGGGGGTCATCAGCCACTTGTGGCAGTTGCCCGAGTAGAAATCGACGCCCATGGCATCGAGGTGCAGCGGGATGTGCCCCGGCGTATGGGCCCCGTCGATCACCGTCCAGATGCCGCGCTTGCGCGCTTCGGCGATCGGCCGTTCGATCGGGAACACCAGTGCCGTCGGCGAGGTGATGTGACTGAGGAACAGCACCTTGGTGCGCTCGTTCATCGCCTCGACCAGCGTATTGGTGAACGCCGCTTCCGACACCAACGGCATCGGCACCTTGACGGTGACGATCTTGGCGCCGGTACGGCGCGCCACATAGGCCCAGGTCTTTTCCAGCGCCGAGTACTCGTGGTCGGTCGTCAGGATTTCGTCCCCGGCCTTCAGGTCGAGCGACTGGGCGACGATGTTGAGCCCCTCGGTGGCGTTGACGAGGCCGACAATATTCTCCGAGGTTGTGCCGAGGAACGCCGACAGCGCCACGCGCGGCACTTTGGTGCGCTCGCTGAGGTCGCGGCCGAGGAACGCCACCGGCTGCCGCTCGAGCTCGAGCTGCCAGGCCTGATAGGTCTCGAACACCGGGCGCGGGCAGGCGCCGAATGAGCCGTGGTTGAGGAAGACGACATCGTCCCTGAGGAGGAAGTGTCGCGCGAGATTGGAGGACAAGTCAGCGGCCTTTCAGTGTGGGATCGAGTGCATCGCGCAGGCCGTCGCCGAACAGCGTGGTGGCGAGCACGGTGATGGCGAGGGCTGCCGTGGGGAACACGGCCATGTGCCAGTAGAAGAACATGAAGTTGATGCCGACATTGATCATCTGGCCCCAGCTCGGGGTCGGAGGGGCAACACCGATGCCGAGGAAGCTGAGGCTGGCCTCCAGCATCATGGCCCCGGGCACCGACAAGACGAAGCCGACGATGATCGGCGACAGCGAGTTGGGGATGACGTGTCGACGCAGGATGTACCAGGGCGAGGCGCCGAGCGCCTGGGCAGCCCGCACGAACTCCTTCTCGCGGAAGGATTTCACCTGCGCGCGCACCAGCAGGCACACGCCGAACCAGCCGAACAGCGACGCGACGATGATGATGGTGAAGAAGCCGCCGCCGGCCAGGGCGCCCAGCAGCATGGCCGCCAGCAGCGGCGGCACCACCGAGAAGATCTCGATGATGCGCATAATGAACCAGTCGATGCGGCCGCCGAAATAGCCGGCGATAGCCCCGATCGGGATCCCGATCAGCAGGCTGCAAGTCGCTGCGGCAAAGCCGATCAGCAGCGACACGCGGGCGCCGTAGACGATACGGGTGAAGAAGTCGCGTCCCAGATCGTCCACGCCGAACCAGAATTCGGCCGACGGGAAGGCGAGCGATTGCGTCAGATAGAGCTGCGCATCCGGGGAGCTCTTGGTGAACAGCGGCGCGAAGATCGCCGCGAGAATGATGATCGCGAGGACAATGCCGCCGATCACCGCGGCCTTGTTGGCGGCGAAGCGCCGCCAGGCGAAGTAGGTCGGGCTGCGTTGGGTATGCGCTGGAGGGACAGCGAGCGCCCCGGTTTCGATATCGGTGGTCATTGCGCGTCATCTCCAAGGCGGATGCGCGGATTGAGCCACGCGTAGACGAGGTCGGAAATCAGGTAGGCGAAGCAGATGCCGATGGTGAACATCAGCACCAGCGCCATCTCGAGCGGGTAGTCGCGGTTGGTGATCGACGACACGAAATAACTGCCCAGACCCGGGATGCGGAACATCGCCTCGACGAAGATCGAGCCGGTGGCCGTGCCCATGAACATCGGCAGGAACACCGTGACCATCGGGATGGCAGAGTTGCGCAGCACATGCTGGAAGATGATCCGCCTTTCGCTCAGCCCCTTGGCCCGCAGCGCCGTGACGAACGGCCGGTTGAGCGTGTCGAGCATCGCCGAGCGCGTATAGCGGGCATAGGTGGCGAGCGGGATCGCGGCATAGGCAGCGATCGGCAGGATCCATCGCTCCGGCTTGCCCCAGCCGCTGGCGGGCAACCAGTTGAGCCAGACCGCAAAGATCAGGATCAGCAGCATCGAGATGACGAAGACCGGGATGGTGAGGCCGAGCACCGACAGCGTCGATGCGAGGTAGTCGATCCAGCTGTTGCGCTTGAGCGCCGCCGCCATGCCGATCAGGATGCCGAGCGCCGCGCCGATGATGACGCCGGAGCCGCCAAGGATCAGGCTGGGCAGCCAGGCCTGCTGCAGCAGGCTGATGACCGTCTCGCCCGGGGACTGGTAGGGGACGCCCCAATTGCCCTGCAGCACCCCCGCCATGTAGTTGACGTACTGCACCCACAGCGGCTGATCGAGACCAAGCCTGGCGTTGAGCTGGGCTTTCACCGCCTCGGACAGCGGCATGTCCTTTTCGGTGAACGGGCCGCCCGGCACCGCGTGCATCATCAGGAAGATGACGAGCGAAACGATGAAGAAGGTCACTGCGACCGAGAGCAGGCGCTTGATGAGATAGACGATCATGCCCGGACCTCCATCAGTTGGTTACGATAGCTTCGACGAGGTGGCCCGGGGCCACGCTGACGAGCTGCGGAAGATCGCCGGCCGTCGCTTCGGCCGCGAGGCTGGAGCGGGAGAGGCGCGGCATGCCGGCGGCGATGTCGTCGGCGGTGATGAACGAGCGCTGCCGGCGCTCCCTCGGATTGGTGACCGGGATCGCATCGAGCAGCGAGCGCGTATAGGGATGCCGCGGGTTGGCGAAGATGTTGGCCGTCGGCGCCTGTTCGACGACGCGGCCCTTGTACATCACCACCACGCTGTCGGTCAGCGAGCGGACGACGCTGAGGTCGTGGCTGATGAACAGCATGGAGAGGCCCATCTGCTGCTGCAGGTTCTTGAGCAGGCCGATGATCTGCGCCTTGACCGTGACGTCGAGCGCCGAGGTCGGCTCGTCCGCGACCAGCACCGAGGGGCCGAGGATCAGCGCCCGGGCGATGGCGACGCGCTGGCGCTGGCCGCCCGACAGCTCATGCGGGTAGCGGTTGCCGAAGCTGCGGTCCATACCGACCCGCTCGAGCCAGCTCAACGCTTCCTCGGTTTGCTCGCGCGAGCTCTTCACGCCGTGGATGTTGAGCGGCTCGGCGATGATCTGGCTCAGCGTCATCATCGGATCGAGCGCCGAATAGCTGTCCTGGAACACCACCTGCATGCGCCGGCGAAACGCCTTGAGGGCGCCGGTATCGAGCTTGGAAATGTCGGTGCCGTCGACGAGGATCTGCCCCGAAGTCGGCTCCAGGAGGCGCATCGCCATCATGCCGGTGGTCGATTTGCCCGAGCCGGACTCGCCGACGAGGCCGACGATCTTGTTGCGCGGCAGGACCAGGTTGACCCCGCGTACGGCCGGGAAGTCGACATAGGTCGAAAAGATCCGGCCGCGCCGCCGCAGCGCATAGACTTTGGACAGGTTGCGCAGCTCGAGGGCAGGGGCGATCGGCTCGCCGGTACCGGGCTCGGCCCGCCGGGACTCGCCGGCGCGGAGACTGGCCAGCAGCGACTGGGTATAGCTGTGCTTGGGGGTGTCGAAGATCTGGTCGACCGTGCCTTCTTCCATCACTCGGCCGCCATACATGACGACGACGCGATCGACCGTCTCGGCGACGACGCCGAGGTCGTGGGTGATCATGATCAGCGCCATGCCCATCTCGGCCTGCAGGCCCTTGATCAGCTGCAGGATCTGCGCCTGGATGGTGACGTCCAGCGCCGTGGTCGGCTCGTCCGCGATCAGCACCTTGGGTCGGCAGCTGAGCGCCATGGCGATCATCGCGCGCTGCAGCATGCCGCCGGAAAGCTGGTGCGGGTAGTAGTTCAGGATATCCTTGGCGTTCTTGATCTCGACCTTGAGCAGCAGCTGCTCGGCCTCCGCCAGCGCCGTTTCCTTGGAGACGTCGCGATGCGTGCGGATGGTTTCGACCATCTGGTGGCCGATGGTGAACACCGGATCGAATGTGGTGGCCGGATCCTGGAAGATCAGCGCGGCGACCTTGCCGCGCAGCGCCGCCATCTGCCGCGGCTTGGCCTTGAGCACGTCGACGCCATCGAGCTCGAGCCGGTCGGCCGTGATCGTCGCGGTATTGGGCAGTAGCCGCATCAGCGCCAGGCAGGACACGGACTTGCCCGAGCCGGACTCCCCGACAATGCCCAGGCTTTCGCCTTCGGCAAGCTGGATGTCGACGCCGCGCACGGCATCGATCTGGCCGCCATGCTGACGGAAGCTGACCTTCAGGCCCTTGATATTTACGAGAGTCATGCGCTGTTCCGAACTGGGTGCCCCCGGCCGGAGCCGGGAGCACTGGTTGTCTGCGGCTAGTTCTTGGTCAGGTGGGTGTAAACGTAGCCCGACCAGTTGGGGTAGAAGCCCTGCTTGTTGGGCGTCATGGCATCGCCGCCGAGCTTGTCGGAAACGACGTTCATGGTGACCGGGTGGGTCAGCGGCACGATCAGCCCCTGGTCGATCATCACCTGTTCGGCCTGCTCGTAGAGCTTCACGCGCTCGTCCCAGCTCGGAGCGGAGTCGGCCTGTTTCACCAGGTCGTCATAGGCTGCGATGTGGTAGGTGTGACGGCCGCCATTGTAGAACAGGCCATAGAAGTTCGACGGGTCGAGGTAGTCGTACTCATACGGCGACAGGTAGATGTTGTTCTTGCGGGCCAGCATGCCCTCCATCCAGTCCTTGCCCGGCATCATCTTGATGTTCATGGTGATGCCGAGGATGTCCTTGAACTGGGCCTGCAGGTACTGCGCCATCGGCGACAGAATGGCGCCGTTGTAGCCGCCTTCTTCGCGGAACCAGATCTCGATGTCAGGGAAACCCTTGCCATCCGGATAGCCGGCCTTGGCCATCAGTTCCTTCGCCTTGGCGGGGTCGAACACGGCCTGCTTGGCGACGTTCTCGCTGTACCCGGGAAAGCCCGGCGGCAGGATCGAGTGCGCCGGAATGGCGATGTCCTTGAGAACGGTCGACGTCAGTTCGTCGCGGTTGATGGCGTAGTAGAACGCGCGGCGGACATCGGCGTTGTCGAACGGAGCCTTCTCGAGGTCGAACGCGATATACTGGGTCGCGAACACCGGGTTGGTGTGGATCTGGTCGGCATACCGGCCGCGCATCATCGCGACCTGCCCGGTATTGAGTGAGGTCATGTCGACATCGCCGGCGAGGAAGGCGGGCACGCCCACTTCCGGCAGCCCGAGCGACGAGTCGAGCACGACTTCATCGATCTGCGGGATCCACGGTCCCTTGTAGTCCGGGTTCTTGGCCAGCGTGACGTTGTTGTTGGACTTCACCCACTCCTTGACCAGCCACGGCCCCGACGAAACGATGGTCTCGACATTGGTCGACCATTCCTCGCCATATTTGTCGAACTGGTGCTTGGGCACCGGGTACCACAGCGAGACGACGCTCGGCAGGTACGGCTTGGGCGCGTTGGTAGTGACTTCGAGCGTCTTGTCATCGACGGCCTTGAGGCCGAGGGTCGAGACGTCGGCCTTGCCGGCCGTTACGTCGTCCCAATTCTTGATGCCGCCCGCAAAGCTCCAGTACCAGGCGAAATCATAGCCAGTGGTGGCCGCATGCTGCAGGGCGAAGACGAAGTCCTCGGCGGTCAGCGGCTCGCCGTCGCTCCAGTTGAGCTCGGGGCGGATCTTGAACGTCCAGGTCAAGCCATCGGCCGACTGCGACCAGCTCTCCGCCGCGATCGGGGTGAGGTTGAAGTCCTTGTCGAAGGCGGTCAGGCCGATCTGGATCATGTCCGAGCCGGCGGCGCGGGCATAGACGGTCTTCATGTAATCCATGTACGTGGCCGTCGTGGACTGTCCGGGGACAGTCACGGTCTGGGCCAGCGCCGGCACGCCCATACCGGCGGCGAGCACTATCGTTCCTGCCAGTTTCAGCAGCAAATTCAACTCATTCTCCTCAAGTATTCATGCACGTAGGATCCAGTCGGCCAGAGGCGTGCACTCCTCGTTGCAGCGGCCGTTGGACAAATGTTGCGACACCCGACTGTGCTCCCGTCTCGGGGATGTCACAGCTCCTCTCGCGTCGCGGTACGACGCGCCGGGATTTGCTGCCCGATCGGCGTCGCAGCCCCGAAGGGCCAGAGACGTTCCCCGGCCTGGGCCGGGGAACGCGGCGTTTGGCTACTGCTTCACGCTGATGTGCGAGTAGAGGAAGTTACCGATACGCCCGAGCGGGGTGAAGCCGCGCGAGTTCGGCGTGACGCCGGGGCCGGTGATCTGATCGCTGACCGCGGCCGTGATGACCGGGTGCACCAGCGGCACGATGAGGCCCTGGTCGATCATCACCTGTTCGGCCTGCTCGTAGAGCTTCACGCGCTCTTCCCAGACCGGGTTCTTGTCGGCCTCGGCGACCAGCTTGTCGTACTCGGCTACATGGTAGCTGTGACGGCCACCATTGTAGAACAGGCCATAGAAGTTCGACGGATCGAGATAGTCGTACTCATAGGGCGCAAGATAGATGTTGTTCTTGCGGGCGAGCATGCCCTCCATCCAGTCCTTGCCCGGCATCACCTTGATATTCATGGTGATTCCGAGAATGTCCTTGAACTGGGCCTGCAGGTACTGGGCCATTGGCGGCAGGATGGCGCCGTTATAGCCGCCTTCTTCACGGAACCAGACTTCGATGGTCGGGAAGCCCTTGCCATCCGGATAGCCGGCCTTGGCCAGCAGTTCCTTGGCCTTTGCGGGGTCGAACACGGCCTGCGCCGCGATCTTGTCGCTGTAGCCGGGGTAGCCGGGCGCGAGGATCGAATGCGCCGGGATGGCGATGTCCTTGAGCACGGTGGCGGTCAGCTCATCGCGGTTGACGGCGTAGTAGAGCGCCCTGCGGACGTCGGCATTGTCGAACGGCGGCTTCTCGAGATCGAAGGCGAGGTAGGACGTGGCAAATACCGCCTCGGTGCGGATCGAGTCGGGGAAGCGCTGCTTCACCACCGGGATCTGACCGGCATTGAGCGTGGTATAGGCGAGGTCGCCGGCGAGGAAGGCGGGCATGCCCACTTCCGGCAGGCCGACCGACGGATCGATCGTCAGCTCGTCGACCTGCGCCACCCACGGACCATTATAGTCGGGGTTCTTGGTGAGGACGACCGAGTTGTTCGACTTCTCCCAGGACTTGAGCACGAACGGGCCCGACGACAGCACGTTGGCGACGCTGCTCGCCCAGTCATCGCCGAACTTGTCGAACTGATGCTTGGGCACCGGGTACCAGAGCGACACCACGCCCGGCAGATACGGCTTGGGGGCCGCGGTGGTGACTTCGATGGTCTTGTCGTCGACGGCCTTGAGGCCGAGGGTCGAGACGTCCGCCTTGCCGGCCGACACGTCGTCCCAGTTCTTGATCCCGGAAGCAAAGCTCCAGTACCAGGCAAAGTCGTAGCCGGTGGTGGCGGCGCGCTGCAGGGCGAAGATGTAGTCGGTCGCGGTGACCGGCTCGCCGTCGCTCCACTTCATCCCGTCACGCAGGTGGAAGGTCCAGGTCAGGCCATCCGCCGACTGGTCCCAGCTCGTGGCGGCCAGCGGGGTCAGCTGGTACTCGTTGTCGAAGCTGGTCAGCGGCTCCTGCAACAGCTCGGCGCCCGAGGCGCGAGCGTAGACGGTCTTCATGTAGTCCATGTACGTGCCGGTGGTGGATCCACCCGGCACGGTGAGTTTTGTCTGCGCCAACGCTGGCACGGCGGTCAATCCCGCCGCCAGCGCGACCGCGCCGACGAACTTCAGCAACGCGTTCATAGAGCTCCCTCCTTATTGCAGAGCTACTGCCTGACGTCCCCTGTGCCCCGCCGGAGTCCGGGTATCCCCTGATCCGAAACGGGCCTCGCGTGAGCGGTTGCCGGGCATAGACGCCCCACCCGGAACCCCTTCATCGGCCGACTGCAATTCCCCTCGCAATCGGCCTTATGACATATGTCTGACAACTCCAGATTGGCTTGGCAAGCCCGTTTGTGGCTCGCAAATGACAAGGTTGGCATAGTTTTGCGTGCCGGCGTTCAGCCAGGCGAACACGCTCACCGGCGCCCCCCGAAAAGGCTCCGCGCCGCGTTGGCGATGGCGGCCGCGTCGATACCGAAATGCCGATAGAGATCGCTCACGGTGCCGGTCTGGCCGAAGTGCTCGACCCCCAGCGTGATGGCCCGATGCCCCCGCACGCTGCCCAGCCAGCCCAGTGTTGCCGGGTGCCCGTCGATGGCGGTAACCAGCGCCGCGCTGTCCGGCGCATCGGCCAGCAGCGCCTCGATATGGCAGCTGGCGGCGAAGTCGCCATGCAGCCGGGCGCGTTGCGCCCCATGCCAGCCGGCATTGAGCCGGTCGGCCGAGGTGATGGCCAGCACCGCGACATTGCGTCGTTCGCCGCCGATCATGCCGGCGGCGGTGATCGCCTCGCTGGCCAGCACCCCCTGATAGGCGATGATCGCCTCGCAACTCGGGGTCGGCGGGACCAGCCAATAGGCGCCGCGGATGATGTCGCTGGCGAGCTCGGGCGTCACCTGCCGCGGCAGTTGCTCGATCGAGCGGGTGGAAAGCCGAAGATAGACCGAGCCGCCCGAGACGTCGCGCGGCCAGTCGGCGAGATCGGCCCGGTCGCTGCCGTCGCGCTGCATGTAGTCGAAGCTCCAGTCGATGATGACGGAGAGTTCGTCGGCAAAGGCCGGCTCGAACGAGGCGAGCCCGTCCTGCGCCATGCCGATCAACGGCGTCCCGACGGATTGATGTGCGCCGCCTTCGCCGGCCAGCGACACGCCGGAGGGTGTCGCCACCAGCAGAAACCGCGCGTCCTGGTAGCAGGCATAGTTCAGGGCATCGAGGCCGCGGGAAATGAACGGATCATAGAGCGTGCCGATCGGCAGCAGGCGTTCGCCGAACAGCGAGTGGCTGAGGCCGGCGGCGCCGAGCAGCAGGAACAGGTTCATCTCGGCGATCCCCAGCTCGATATGCTGGCCATCCGGGGTGAACTGCCATTTCTGCGCGCTGGGGATGCGCTCCTTCTGGAAGATGTCGGCCATCTCGCGGTTGGCGAACAGGTGCCGCCGGTTCACCCAGGTGCCGAGGTTGGTCGAGACGGTAACGTCGGGCGAGGTGGTGACGATGCGGCGCGCCAGTTCGCTGTCGGTCTTGGCAATGGCGTCGAGGATCTTGCCGAACGCCGTCTGGGTGGAAGTGGCGCCGGGACCGACGAATTGCGGTCCCAGCGCCGGGACGGCCGGGCAGTTGAGCCGTCGCGCCTCTGTGGTATTGAACGGCACCGCGTCGAGGAAGGTTTGCAGTTGGCGCTCGGAGGGCTTCAACCCTTCAAAGCGCTCCCACTCATGGCCCTCGCGCACCTTCATGCTGGCCTTGAGGCTGTCGATCTGCGCGCCGGTCATCTGCCCGGCGTGATTGTCCTTGTGGCCGGCCAGCGGCGTGCCCCAGCCCTTGACCGTATAGGCGATGAACACCGTCGGCTTGTCGGTGGTCTGACTCTCGAACTGCTCGAGCAGGCTCTCGATGCAATGGCCGCCCAGATTCGCCATCAGCTCCGCCAGTTCAGCGTCGCTGCGGCGGTCGAGCAATGCCGTCACGTCGCCCTGATCGCCGATCTCGTCGGTGAGCCGTTCGCGCCAGGCGGCGCCGCCGCGGAACATCAGCGCCGAATAGAGCGCGTTGGGGCAGCCGTCGATCCATTCGCGCAGCCGCTCGCCGCCGGGCTCGGCGAAGGCGCGGCGCTGCTTGGCGCCGTATTTGAGCGTCACGACGTTCCACTCGAAGGCGCGGAAGATCGCTTCGATCCGATCGTACAGGCCCTCGCGCACCACCCCGTCGAGGCTTTGGCGGTTGTAGTCGATGATCCACCAGGTGTTGCGCAGGCTGTGCTTCCAGCCCTCGAGCAGGCACTCGTAGACATTGCCTTCGTCGAGTTCGGCATCGCCCACCAGCGCGATCATGCGGCCCTCGGCGCGCTTGTTCGCCCACGGCTTGGCGCGCACGTAATCCTGGATCATCGAGGCGAAGGCAGTGAAGGCGACGCCGAGCCCGACCGACCCGGTCGAGATATCGACGTCGTCGCTGTCCTTGGTGCGCGACGGGTAGGATTGCGCCCCGCCATAGCCGCGGAAGGCCTTGAGCTTGTCGAGGCTCTGCTTGCCGAACAGGTATTGGATGGCATGGAACACCGGCGCCGCATGCGGCTTCACCGCCACGCGGTCCTCGGGTTTGAGGATGCCGAAATACAGCGCCGACAGGATCGCCGTCATCGAGGCGGAGGAGGCCTGGTGGCCGCCGACCTTCACCCCGTCCGGGTTGGGGCGAAGGTGGTTGGCGTGATGGATCATCCAGTTGGACAACCACAGGGCTTTGCCAGCCAGCGCCTCAATCAGGGCGATACGCTCAGTCGACATGTCCCCTCCCAAATGTCTGACATTAACGGTGCACTAGCCGATTGGGTGTTTCCTGCCTATTGTGACTGTTCCATCGTCATGCTGCGCAGGATTTGCCGCGAAATGCCGCCGAGATCGGTGAATTCTGCCAAAACCGAACTGACCGGAGTCGACCGCCGCATCCTCAGGGCGCTGCAGGAAGATGGTCGCATGACCATCCAGGCGATCGCCGACCGGGTCGGGCTGTCGGCTTCACCCTGCCTGCGTCGCATTCGCCAGATGGAGGAGGCGGGGATCATCGCCGCCTACAGCGCCGTGGTCGACCAGAAGGCGGTGGGCCTGCCGGTATCGGTGTTCATCTCGATCAAGCTGGAGCGGCAGCGGGCCGAGGAGCTTGACCGCTTCGGCGACGCCATAGCCGGCTGGCCCGAGGTGATGGAGTGCTACCTGATGACCGGCCAGTTCGATTTCCTGCTGCGCGTCGTCTGCGCCGACCTCGCCGCCTATGAGGCCTTCCTGCGCGAGAAGCTGACCCAGGTGGCCGGCGTCAGTTCGATCGAATCGAGCTTCTCGCTCGGCCAGGTGAAATACTCACGTGTGCTGCCCATCTGACGCAGTTACGGCAGCGGCAAACAGCGCTAAGGCTGTCCGCTCAGAGAGACGTTCCGGATTGAGTCATGCAGGCCGATAGCATCGTTCTTGGCGCGGGTATAGTGGGCGTCAGCGTCGCGGTGCACCTGCAGATGCGGGGCAGGGCGACCGTGCTGGTCGATCGGCGAGGCGCCGGCGAGGAAACCTCCTACGGCAATGCCGGCCTGATCCAGCGCGAGGGGGTGATGCCGCACGCCTTTCCGCAGGACCTCGGCGAGCTGTTCCGCTACGGCCTGAACAACCGCACCGACATGCACTACCACCTCGACGCGCTGCCGCGCATCGCGCCGTTCCTGGCCCGCTACTGGTGGAACTCGCGGCCGGACAACTATCGGCGCGTCGTCGAAACCTATGCGCCGCTGATCGCCCAGTCGATCAACGAGCACGCGCCGCTGATCGAGCGGGCAGGGGCCGGCCACCTGATCGAGAAAAAGGGCTGGTACCTGCTCTATCGCGACAAGGCCAGGCAGGACGAGGGCTATCTCAAGGCGGAAGGCCTGCGCCGCGATTTCGGCATCGGCAGCGCCGAGCTTTCGAGCGACGAGATGCACAAGGTCGAGCCAGGTCTCGGCATCCCGCTCGAAGGGGCACTGCACTGGACCGACCCGTGGAGCATCCGCGATCCCGGCGGGCTGGTGGTGAAGTACCGTGAGTTGTTCGAACAGCTTGGTGGTGTGGTGGTCAACGGCGATGCGTTGAACCTGCAGCAGGGGAGCAGCGGCTGGCGCCTGCCGGTCGCGGACGGCGTGCTCGAGGCGCGTGAAGCGGTGATCGCGCTGGGTCCCTGGGCCGGCGACCTCACCAGCCGGCTGGGCTATCGCCTGCCGCTTGGCGTCAAGCGCGGCTACCACATGCATTTCGGCCAGCCGGCGGCGCAGCCGCTGAGCAACTGGATCCTCGATACCAGCTACGGCTACCTCCTGACCCCGATGGCGCGCGGCATCCGGCTGACCAGCGGCGCCGAGTTCGCCCTGCGCGACGCGCCCTCGACCCCGGTGCAGGTCGATCGCGACGAGCCGCATGCCCGCGAGCTGTTCCCCGGCCTCGGCCGGCGGCTCGAAGCCCAGCCCTGGCGCGGCGCACGCCCCGCGACGCCCGACATGATGCCGATCATCGGGCCGGCACCCAGCCACAAGAACCTGTGGTTCGCCTTCGGCCACGCGCATCACGGCATCACGCTGGGGCCCGTCACCGGCAGGCTGATCGCTGAAATGATCACCGGCGAAGCGCCGTTCGTCGACCCCACGGCGTTCTCGGCCGCCCGGTTCATGTAACCACCGGCACCTTCGGCCCCGTCATAAACTGCTGCCGCATTTTGCCGCTGGGCAGGGGCTTGAACTCGGCAAACGGCACGCTACGTTCTGCGGGCGGTACCGGGCCCCTCTGACGGCAGCACTTCTACGCTCCGTGATGTCGGAACTGCTCCAACGTTCACATGGAGAGGTCCGGCATATGGATATGCTGCTCAGCGCCCTTATGGGCGACTTTCTTGGTACTCCCGTCTATTTCTGGGTGGCGTTCCTCGCCATCGTCATTGGCCTGCTGGTCTTCGACCTGGGCATTCTCAACCGCAATGCGCACGAGATTTCCGCCAAAGAGAGCCTGACGCTCTATGCCGGCTACGTCTTCGTCGCCATCCTGTTCGGCGTCTGGGTCTGGTTCAGCCGCGGCGCCGAGGCCGGGCTTGAGTTCTATACCGGCTACCTGATCGAGCAGAGCCTCGCGATGGACAACATGTTCGTCATCGCGACCATTTTCGGCTTCCTCGCCATTCCCCGCCTCTACCAGCACCGCGTGCTGTTCTGGGGCATCCTGGGCGTCATCGTCTTCCGCGCGCTGCTGATCGGCCTCGGCGCGGCCCTGGTGCACTCGTTCAGCTGGGTGCTGGTGCTGTTCGGCGCGTTCCTGATCTTCACCGGCGTGCGCCTGTTCTCGCATCAGGACAAGGAACCGGATATCGAGGCCAACCCGATCCTGAAGTTCCTGCGCAAGCACTTCCGCATTTCGCAGAACCTCGACGGCAAGAAGTTCCTGACCAAGCTGCCGGATACCAAGACCGGCAAGCTGGTGACCTTCCTCACCCCGCTCGGCGTCGCGCTGATCATGGTCGAAACGGTCGACCTGATCTTCGCCGTCGACTCGGTGCCCGCGGTCTTCGCCGTCACGCAGGACACCTTCATCGTCTACACCTCGAACATCTTCGCCATCCTCGGCCTCCGCGCCCTCTATTTCGCGCTTGCCGCGGCGATGAACCGCTTCCGCTACCTGCAGGTCTCGCTGGCCATCGTGCTGGTGCTGATCGGTATCAAGGTGGCGCTGGTGCCGTTCGAGGTGAAGATCGACACCTTCCTGTCGCTTGCGGTCACCCTGGGTGTGCTGGCCGGTGGCGTGCTCTACTCGCTGTGGAAGACCCGCAACGAGAAGAACGTTTCGGCCGAGGCAGAGCCGGAGCAGGGCCGGCTGGAGCCGTAAGGGACGGGGGGCCGGCGGCGCATAGCTCCGCTTGGCCCACCCCACCGGCGGCGTCGTCCCCGCGCTGCTGGGACCCAGTGAGATTTTTCGGCCTCCACCGGCGTCGCGGCATCACCAGGTTCCCGCAGGCGCGGGAATGACATCGGTGGGGGGCCGAGACAGATTGGCGACTGCGACCGCCCTACGGCCGAACCGTCACCACATCCAACGTCCCGGCAGGCAGCGGCTTCAGCAGCTCCTCCTCGGGCTTGGTCAGGAACAGCCAGTGGGCCCAATCCTCGGGCAGGATCACGCAGACCTGGCGGTCGTGGATGGGCGCGATATCGGGTCCTGGCTCGGTGGTGAGCATGGTGAAGCTCAGCGCGCCGTCGGCGTCTTCACTCCACAGGCCGGCAATCGCCATGATCGGCGAGCCCTTGAGGCTGAAGCGATGCTTGGTCTTGGGGGATTTCGTGCCGGTGAACTCGAAGAAGCCCGAGAGGATGATGAGGCAGCGCTTCGACTTGTCGAAGTGCCGCCCATCGGATTTGAAGTTGAACACCGGCGGCGCCTTGGGCCGCGGCGCCGGCCAGCCGAACCGCATCGAGACCAGCTCCACGCCGTTGCCGGCGGCCCTCAGCACCGGGCCCGTATCGCCGATGCGGATGTCGTCGGCTTGCGGCAGTTCCGCCGGCGCCTCGCTGCTGTCGAGCTCGAGCGCCTTGATCGCTTCGAGATATTGCTGGTGGGTGACGTGCTGTTCGTAGTCGTTACACATCAGCCCCTCCAGCCGCTTTCCAGCCTCGATCAGCGCCAGCCGAGCGCCGGCGCCACGTGCTTCAGCACCGCCTCGATGACGTGCGCATTGTAGGCGACGCCGAGCTGATTGGGCACCGTCAGCAGCAGCGTGTCGGCCGCCTTGATCGCCTCGTCCTCGGCCAGCTCCTTGACCAGCTGCTCCGGCTCCGCCGCATAGCTGCGGCCGAACACGGCCTGCTTGCCCGGCTCGATATAGCCGAAGTGGTCCTGGCTGCGGCCCTCGCCGCCGAAATAGGCGTGGTCCATGTCGGTGACCAGGGGGAAGATGCTGCGGCTGACCGAGACCCGGGGCGTGCGGGTGTGGCCGGCTTCGGCCCAGGCGGCGCGGAACGCGGCGATCTGCTCGGCCTGCTGGATGTGGAACGGCTTGTCGGATTCGGCCATCACCAGGGTCGAACTCTGGAGGTTCATCCCCATCTTGCCGGTCCACTGCGCCGTCGGCGTCGTCGCTGCGCCCCACCAGATCCGGTCCTTGAGGCCCGGCGAATGCGGCTCGAGGCGCAGCAGCCCCGGCGGGTTGGGAAACATCGGACGCGGGTTGGGCTGGGCGAAACCCTCACCGCCGAGCACGTCGAGGAACACCTCGGCATGGCCGCGCGCCATGTCGGCATCGGTCGAGCCCTCGGCCGGCACATAGCCGAAATGCCGGTAGCCATCGATCACCTGTTCGGGCGAACCGCGGCTGATGCCGAGCTGCAGCCGGCCGCCGGCGATCAGGTCGGCGGCGCCGGCATCCTCCGCCATGTAGAGCGGGTTCTCGTAGCGCATGTCGATCACCGCCGTGCCGAGCTCGATCCGGCTGGTCCTCGCGCCGGCGGCAGCGAGCAGCGGGAACGGCGAGGCGAGCTGGCGGGCGAAATGATGGACGCGGAAATAGGCGCCGTCAGCGCCCAGTTCCTCGGCCGCCACCGCCAGGTCGATCGATTGCAGCAGCGCGTCGCCGGCCGAACGGGTCTGTGATTGCGTTGAGGGGTTCCAGTGTCCGAACGAGAGGAAACCGATCTTCTTCATGGTCTTTGGTCTCAGAATTGCCGGACCCTCTAGATGTCACGGCAGAGGGGAGGGAGCAACGTCGACAGCTTGTCACGTGCCGGTCATTCGACGCGCCTAGGAGGTCGCCATCAACCATGGGGCCACTGCCGTGACACTGAAATTCATCGTGATGAGCGACCTGCATCTGGTGGCGGAGGGCGAGCTGTCGATGACGCTCGATACCGCCGCCCGGCTGGAGACCGCCGTCGAGACCATCAACGCCCGCTACGCCGATGCCGATTTCTGCATTCTTGCTGGTGATCTCGCCGATCTCGGCCAGGCCGCTGCCTACCGGCGGCTGCAGGCGATCCTCAGCAAGCTCATCATTCCCGTGCACATCACGCTCGGCAACCACGACGACCGTCCCACCTTCCTCGCGGTGTTCGGCGACGGCTTCGCCGGCGAGACCGGCCACATCGACAAGGTGCTCGATGTGAAAGGCTACCGCATCATCCTGCTCGATTCGTCCGAGCCGGGCCGGGTCGATGGCGTGCTCGAGGCGCACCAGATCGATTGGCTCAAGGCCCGCCTCGCCGAGGCCGCCGATACCCCGGTGATCGTCATCCTCCATCACAACGCCAACGCGCTGCACATCGAGTCCGACACCATCCGCATCCTCGAAGACGGCCCGTTCCTCGAGGCGCTCGCTACTCACAACGACATCCGCCAGGTGATCGCCGGCCACGTCCACATCACCTCGACCGCCACCTATCGCGGCATCCCCTTCACCACGCTGGCCGGCGGCCACTACTCGGTGAGCTTCAATGTCGATCAGCCCGGCAAGCCGATCCGCCGCCTCACCGGGCCCGGCCAGATGGCCGTGGTGATCGGCACCGCCGATCGCACCACCGTGCTGTTCGAGGATTTCGTCGACGGCAACGAAGAGATCGTGCTGGCAGCAGCCGAATAAGCGCTTGGGTGCGCGTTACTCGACGCGCACCTCCTTCACCAGGCCGAGTTTTTCCAGCTTTTTCAGGGCATTGATGGCCATGGGGTTGCCGCTGTTGGCCCGCGTGGAGAGCTCCTTGACCAGCGTGGCGGCGGTGCTGCTTTCGCCGGCCTCGCTCAGCATGGTGATGGCCTTGACGTAATCCACCGTTACGCAGCGTTTGCCCATCTGCATGCCGTGATAGTAGAGCAGCGCCGCAGAAATCTTGGCGGCACGGCTCTTGTCCGCATCGGCGAGGATCTGCTCGCAACTGGGCAGCTTGGCCTGCTCACGTTCGACGATGCTGGGGTCGGCTATCGCCTGCAACTGGTGGATCGGCAGCAGTTTCTTGGGCAGGTCGAACGGCACCTTCTTCCGCCCGGCAAGACCGAAAATGTCGCCCTTGGTCGAGCTCACCAGGGTCTGGTTGTAGACCGTGAGCGGCGTGCATTCCCAGCCTCCGCCCTTATGCCGGGTCACCGGGTTGTAGGAGTTCTTGCCGTAGCGGAAGCAGAGATCGCTCCCCTCGGCCTTCCACTCACCGGGCAGCACCTTGGTATTGCCCGGATACCAGAGCCAGGCTGCGCCGTCGGCCGCGAGATACTCGATCTGCATGCCGTGCCCCGGCGAGAAACTCTGCTGGGTCCTGTCGCCGAGCGGGGCAGCGGAAACCGCCGGGATGGCCATGAGCAGCATCGTGGCGGCAATTATCAGACGACGCATGAAAGTGTCCCCCCAAGTAATCAGAGACGCGTGGCACGGCGCCGGGGGGATGACAAGTATCCCCGCTCCGTGCGGCGCGGGGATATTGAGCGCGATAGTTTACGCGGGGGAGGCGTTCAGGCGTTGCCGGCCCCGGTGATGTTGACCATCCAGGGGGTGCCGAACTTGTCGGCGAGCATGCCGAAGCTGTCGCCCCAGGGCGCCTTTTCGAGCGGCATGATGATGTTGCCGCCGGCGGTCAGCTTGTCCCAGTAGCCGCGCAACTCGGCCTCGTTGTCGCCGCTGAGCGACACCGTCATGGTGTTGCCGGGCGTGAACGGCATGCCGGGCGGTGAGTCCGACGCCATCAGCCAGTAGCCGCTGGGGGAGATCAGCTGGCCATGCATGATCTTGTCCTTGTCGGCAGGATCGTGCGGCATGCCGCCATCGGCATAGGTGCTGGTGGTCAGCTCGCCGCCGAACACCGAGTGGTAGAACTCGATCGCCTGGCGGGCATTGCCGTTGAAGTTGAGGTAGGGATTGAGGCGCGTCGGCATGGTTTCCTCCCGTGCTGCCTTGCGCGAGGCTAGTCGCCGGTCGTGACGAGAACAAGACGCGGGGCTTGTCGCCGCGAGGGCGCTCCGCTCTACTCGAAAGGCGGGAGGGCCGGATGGAACTGCAGTTCAGGGCGACGGTGATCTACTGGCGCGGACCGGCGCCGTTCTTCTATGCCCGCATTCCGGCCGACGTCGGCGCCGAGATCGGCAAGGTCAAGAAGGCCGCCAGCTACGGCTGGGGCGTCATTCCGGTCGAAGCGACCATCGATGGCGTTACCTTCACCACCTCGCTGTTTCCCAAGGACGATACCTACCTGCTGCCGCTGAAGCAGGCGGTCCGCAACAAGCTCGGGGTCACCGCCGACGATGAGGTCGAGGTCGAGATGACTGTCGGCGGCGGCTATGTGCCGCTGCAGTTCCGCGACTAGGCGGGGGCACGCGAGGGAGGGCCGCAACCCAAGCCGCCGCGCCCGCGTTGCCGAGGGGTAACGACAGGAGCTCCGCGATGCAGACACGACGCCTCCACGAAACCGCCGGCCAGGCGACCTGGGTCATGGTGCTCGAAACCGGGGACGAGGCGATCGCGTGCCTGACCCGCTTTGCGGCGACCGAGGGACTGGATGCGGCGAGCTTCACGGCCATCGGTGCTTTCGAGCGCGCCACGCTCGCCTTCTTTGATTGGGAGCAGAAGCGATACCTGCCGATCCCCGTCGAGGAGCAGGTCGAGGTCGCATCCCTCAGCGGCGACATTGCGCTGGGGCCCGATGGCCGTCCGGCGGTACACGTCCACGCGGTGCTCGGCCGTCGCGACGGCAGCGCGCTGGCCGGCCATCTGCAGGCCGGCCTGGTGCGGCCGACGCTGGAACTGGTGCTCACCGAGTCGCCGGGGGCGCTGCGCAAGCGGGTGGACAGCGAGAGTGGCGTGGCGCTGATCGAAGTGTAGATTGCGCCATGCCCGAAATCTCCGCCGGAATTGTGCTGCACCGAGCCCGCCCATCCGGACGGGAGCTGCTGCTGGTCCACCCGGGCGGACCGTTCTGGGCCAGGAAGGATGCTGCGGCCTGGTCCATTCCCAAGGGCCTGATCGATCCCGGCGAGGACCGTGAGGCGGCGGCCCGGCGCGAGTTCTCCGAGGAGGTCGGGGCGGTTCCGGACGGAGCGTTGCTGCCGCTCGGCACGTTTCGCCTGTCGAGCGCCAAGCAGCTGGTGGCTTTTGCGCTGGAAGGGGATTTCGACCCCCAGGCCCTCGTCTCGAACAGTTTCGAATTGGAGTGGCCGGCGCACTCCGGCCGCCGGCAGAGCTTCCCCGAGGTGGATCGGGCCGCATGGTTCGGGCTGGCTGCGGCGCGCGAAAAACTGCATCTGGGGCAGCGTCCGTTGATCGATGCGTTGCTGGCCGCGGTCGAGCGATAGGCGGGCTCAGCCGGACTGCACGCTGGTGCACTTCAAGACTGAGTTGCGGCGCCTCGGTGGTGGCGCTCGGCACCGGCCTACCCACGGCGTCATCCCCGCGAAGGCGGGGATCCAGTGGGACCTCTCAGCCTCGGCAGCCGCCGCAGCATCGCACTGGGTTCCCGCCGGCGCGGCAATGACCTCGGTGGGGTGAGGACAGTGTGCCACCGCCGGATTGCAGTGAGCCGCCCGCCCACTGCTGCATCTCGACGTCAGGGCGACAGGCTGTCGAGTGGCAGGACCAGGCTCAGCCGCAGACCCTCGGGTCTCCATTCCCGGGTGATCTCGCCCCGCAGGCCCTGCAGCGCCGCCTTCTCGAGCGTTGTGCCGAAGCCTTCCCGGCTCGTGGTCGATGTGGGGGGCGACGCGGCCTTCTCATCCCAGACGAGGCGCAGCGACTGGCCCTCGCTGGTCAGCGCGATATCGAGCTGCCCTTCCGGCGAGGCCAGCGCGCCGTACTTCACCGCGTTGGTCGAAAGCTCGTGCAGCAGCAGGGCAAGCGAAGTGAGCGCCGCGCCCTGCAGCGGAGCATCGTCGCCGGCCACGCTGATCTGCGATGTGCCGGGCTGCCGATGGGGATCGAGGATGGCGTCGAGCAGTTGCACCACGGTGGTGCTGGTCGGCGCTGGATCGGCCGCTTTCGCCAGATCCGGCAAGGTCAGGTCATGGGCGCGGGCGAGCGCCCCCATGCGCGAGCGGAGGTCCGACGCCAGTTCCGGAACCGTGGTCGCGGAGCGTGCGCTCAGCGAGATCAGCCCGGCGGTGAGGCTGAACAGGTTCTTGATACGGTGGTTGATCTCACGCAGCAGAATGTCCTTGCCGCGCGCCGCCTCCTCGAGCGCAGCGGCATGGGCGGCCAGCTCGTCCCGCTGCGCGGCAAGCCATTGCCTTTGCACGTAAAGCTCGAAGAACACGTGCACCTTGCTGCGCAGGATATCGGGCTCGATCGGCTTCTGGATGAAATCGACCGCGCCGGCCTCGTAGCCGCGGAACCGACGTGCCCCGTCGGCCGTGCCGGCGGTCACGAAGATGATCGGCACGCGTCGGGTGCGCTCGTTGCCCCGCATCAGTTCCGCCAGCTCGTAGCCGCTGAGCCCAGGCATCTGAACGTCGATCAGCGCCAGCGCGACGTCGTGTTCGAGCAGCAGCTCCAGCGCCTCGTCTCCCGAACGCGCCTTCAGCAGCAGGATGTCGTCGCGCCGCAGCAGCGCCTCCAGCGAAAGCAGGTTCTCCTCCAGGTCGTCGACCAGAAGGAAGGGAACCGGGGCCTTGGGGTGCTCAAATCTCTTCAAGGTATGCTGCAATCGCTTGGAGGGTCATGGGTCTTGCCGTTGGGCTCATCTGCAGGGCGGCCTCCGGCATGGCCGAGGCAAATGCCGACGAGGGTGCCTGGACGATTCCGGCGCCGCCTTCGCCGATGATCGCCCTCAGGCCGCGCGCGCCATCCGCATTGGCGCCGGTGAGGACGATGCCGACGAGCTTCGGACCATATGCGTCCGCGGCGCTCTCGAACAGCACATCGATCGACGGTCGCGAGAACAGCACGGGCGCATCGCACGACAGGGAGAACGTCCTATCGGCTTCGACGAGCAGATGGTAGTCCGGCGGCGCGAAATAGATGGTCCCTGCGGCAACGGGGTCCTTGTCCTCGGCCTCGCGCACTTCGAGCGCACACTTGGCGCGGAACAGCTCCGCCATGGCGCTGCGGCGGTCGGCGGGCAGGTGGACCACTACGATGATCGGCAGCCGGAAGCCGGGCCGCAGTGCCGGCAACAGCGAGGTCAGCGCCTCCACGGCGCCCGCCGAGGCGCCGATGACGATGGCTTCGCGTTCAGCCGGCATCGGTCGATCGCCTCTGGTAGATCTTCTCCTCGCGCACGAAATCGGCGAACGCCGCGCTGTGCCCGGAAAACCGCAGGGTTTCCTTCGAGCCGATGCCGAGGAAGCCCTTGCGCGACAGCGACTCCTCGAACAGGCCGATGGCGCGATCCTGCAAGCTGCGATCGAAATAGATCATCACGTTGCGGCACGAGATCAGGTTCATCTCGCCGAACACGGCGTCGCTGACGAGGCTATGGTCCGAGAAGACGACGTTGCGGCGGAGGCTCGCATCGAAGCGGGCGCGCCCATAGGCCGCCTGGTAATAGTCGGACAGTGACGACTTGCCGCCGGACTTGCGGTGGTTCTCGGTGAACAGTTGCACGCGCTCGAGCGGGTAGACGCCGGCCTCGGCGGCTTCCAGTGCCTGATGGTTGATGTCGGTGGCATAGAAGATGGTGCGATCCTCGAGGCCTTCCTCGCGAAACAGGATCACCAGCGAGTAGAGTTCCTCGCCCTCGCTGCAGCCGGCGATCCACACCTTGAGCGAAGGGTAGGTGCGCAGATGCGGCACCACCTGCTCGCGGATGGCCTTGAAATAGCTCGGGTCCCGGAACATTTCGCTCACCTGAATGGTGAGATAGGCCAGCAGCCGGGGCAGCATGTCCGGATCGTGCAGCAGTCGATCCTGCAACGCCGAAAACGTAGCCAGGCCGAGCTGTTGGCGCGCTTGCCTCAAGCGTCGCTTGATCGAGGCCATGGCATAGTGGCGGAAGTCGTAATGATACTTGAGGAACAGCGCCTCGAGCAGCAGCCGGATCTCGATGTCCTCGACCTTGTCGAGCTGCGTCGGCGTGCTCACTTGGGCATCCACACCCGCACCAGCGACAGCAGCTTTTCCACGTCCAGCGGCTTGGCCATGTAGTCGTTCGCTCCGGCCTCGATGCAGCGCTGCTGATCGTCGGGCATCGCCTTGGCGGTGAGCGCGATGATGGGCAGCTTCCTGAGCGCCGGGTTGCGGCGGATCTCGCGGGTGGCGGTCAGCCCGTCCATCACCGGCATCATCACGTCCATCAGCACCAGGTCGATCCGGTCGTCCGGCGAGGCTGCCGCACTGGTCAGCGCGTCCAGCGCCTCCTGGCCGTTACGGGCGATCCGGATGCTGGCGCCGCGCGGCTCGAGAATATTGGTCAGCGCGTAGACATTGCGCACGTCGTCCTCGACCACGAGGATGCGGCGGCCTTCCAGCAGGGCGTCGCGATGCCGTGCCTTGCGGATCATCTTCTGCTGCTCGTCCGGCAGGTCGGAGATCACCTGGTGCAGGAAGAGGCTCACCTCATCCAGCAGGCGCTCCGGCGACTTGGCGCCCTTGATGATGATCGATCGCGAGTACTTCCTGAGCTTTTCCTCGTCCACCGGCGAGAGCTCGCGGCCGGTATAGACGATGACGGGCGGGAACGAGTAGGCGCCTTCCTGGCTCAGCGTCTCCAGCAGCGAATAGCCCGACGCATCCGGCAGCGACAGATCGAGCACCATGCAGTCGAAGGTCTGCTGCTCGAGCAGCGCCAGGCATTCCGCCGCAGTGCTCGCCGTCACCGTCTCGACATCGCCCGAGCCCAATAGCCGCGCCACGGCCTCGCGCTGGACCGGATCGTCCTCGACCACCAGCACGCGGTGCATGCGCTGCGCCAGCTTGGTCTCGAGCTTCTGCAGCACCTCGACCAGTTGCTCGCGCGTCACGGGTTTGTTGGCAAAGCCGACCGCGCCCAGCGAATAGGCGCTCTCGGTATGGTCGCCGGCCGAAACGACATGGATCGGGATATGCCGGGTCCGCACGTCCTGCTTCAGCCGGTCGAGCACCGCGAGGCCGGACTGGTCTGGCAGGCCGACATCGAGCACGATGGCGCTCGGCATATAGTCCTTGGCGAGGCGCAGCGCTTCCTCGGCGGTGCCGGCGACGATCGACTGGAAGCCCATCTCGCGCGACAGGTCGCGGACGATCGAGGCGAAAGTGTTGTCGTCCTCGATGACCAGCAGGATGCGGCGGCCATCCGATGCCGGCGCGTCCCGGTCGTCGTCGATGGTCCGCGCGGCCGGCGCGACCTCGGTGCGCGATGCTGCGGCCGGCGGAGCAGGGTGGCTTGCCGGCACCAGTGTGGCGACCTCGCGCGGCGCGACCCGCGCCGGATCGTAGCCGGCCGGCAGCTTGACCGTGAAGGTGCTGCCGCGCCCGGGCTCGCTGTTGAGGATGATGGAGCCGCCCAGCAGCCGCACCAGCTGGCGCGAGATCGAGAGCCCGAGGCC
>MKVB01000001.1:206198-213889 GCA_001899085.1 Devosia sp. 66-14
GATGCTCTGCTGCTGCTCCCTCGCGATGCCGATACCGGTATCGGTGACGGCAAAGCTCACCGTCCCGTCGTCGCCCGGCTGGATCGACAGGGTGACGCGTCCGCTCTCGGTGAACTTGATCGCGTTGGACAGCAGGTTCTTCAAGACCTGCTCCAGCCGCTGCGGGTCGGTCTCGATGGTGCGTGCCACGGCGGGCGCCACCTCCACCGCGAACGCCAGGTGCTTGTCCTCGGCCAGGGGCTGGAACACCTGCCGCAGGTTGCCGACCAGCCGTTCGACCGCCACGGTCTCGGGCCGGATCTCGACATGGCCGGCTTCGATCTTGGACAGATCGAGGATGTCGTTGATCAGGTTCAGCAGGTCGTTGCCGGAAGACTGGATGGTCCTGGCATATTTCACCTGCTCGGCGGTGAGGTTTTCCTCGGGGTTGTCGGCAAGCAGCTTGGCGAGGATCAGCGACGAGTTCAGCGGCGTTCGGAGCTCGTGCGACATGTTGGCGAGGAAGTCGGATTTGTACTGGCTCGCCTGTTCCAGTTCACGCGCCTTCAGCTCGACGGAGATATTGACGCGCTCCAGGTCGTCGCGCTGCGTCTCCAACTGCTGGGCCTGTTCCTCGAGCTGGGCATTGGTCTGCTCCAGTTCCACCTGCTGCTGCTCGAGCCGGGCCTGTGATTCCTTGAGGGCGCGGCTCTGCTCTTCGAGCTCCTCGTTGGAGACCCGCAATTCCTCGCTCTGGGTCTGCAGCTCCTCGGCCTGGCGCTGCGTCTCCTCGAGCAGGTTCTGCAGTTCGCCGCGATAGGCGGCCGAGCGGACGGCGATCGCAACTGCCTCCGATGCGCGATCGAGCAGTGCCACGATGCGCTCGTCGACCGGCTTCAGGAAGCCCAGCTCGAGCACCGAGTTGACCTGCTCGTCGACCAGCCCGGGAACGATCGCGAGATGCCGGGGCTTGTCCTGCCCCAGTGCCGACCCGAACGACAGGTAGCCGTCGGGCACATCGTCGACGACGATCGGTCGTCTTTCGTCGGCGGCTCGGCCGAGCAGGCCCTCGCGTGGACCGATTTTGCTCGGAATGGCCGCGTCGCCCGGCACGCCATGCACCGAGGCGCGCAGGAAGTTGTCCCCGCTGCTGACGAACATGGCGCCGGCCACGGCGCCGGTATAGCTCGCGAGGAAATCGAGAATGCTGTTGCCCAGTTGCTCGATCGGGCGATCGCCCATCATGGCGGTGCCGAGCCCGACTTCGCCCGACTGCAGCCATTCCTCGCGGCGGCGCGTCGCGGTGGCGCGCCGGACGAGGAAGGCGATGATCGCGGTCAGCAGCAGCCCCAGGATGCCGGAAAGCAGTGTGCTGAACAGCGCGCGCTGCTGCGCCCCGTCCATTTCGGCGAGGCGCAGGCTCCGGACCCTGGTCTCTTCCTGCGCGATGGAGGCGATCTGCGCCCGGATGGCGTCCATGTCGAGCTTGCCGGCATCCGATCGCACCAGCGACAGCGCCGCTGCCTCCTGGCCGGCGCGCCTGAGGTCGATCGTCTGCGCCAGTTCGGCGAGCTTGGCGTCGATATACTGGCGCAGGACCACCAGCCGTTCGTCCTGCCCGGAATTGATCGAGGTCATCCGGCTGATCTCATCGAGCTGCGCCGGGATTGACTTGAGGGCGGTGGAGTAGGGTGCGAGGTACGGCTCCTCGCCGGTCAGCAGATAGCCGCGCTGGCCGGTCTCGGCGTCCTGGACCTGCGACAGCAGCTCATCGAGCGAAACGATCGCCTGATGGGTCTGCACGATGCGCTGGTTGCCGATCCGCAGCGCATCGAAGTTGAGATAGGCCACCACGCCGCTGGCGACGAAAAACACCAGTGCAGCCGCGAGGCCAATGGCGACGCTGAGGTCGAGGCCGAAGATCTGCTTGGAGGACTGCTGTGCTGGCCGGCGATTCATGGGGCACTCGGGTCGGGTAGGATGGCCCAACCGAGATACACGTCGAACGCCCATAGCGATAGCCGTGGCTTGGGGCAGAGCCACCGGGCCCGTGGACTTTCCGTTTCGCCGATGGCAGGGAGGGGCCAAAGGGGGAGGGCCTCATGCGCATCGCGGTGACCGGCACGCACGGCAGCGGCAAGACCACGCTGGTCGAGGATTTCGTGGCGGCGTCCGCCGGCTATGAAGCCGTGCCGGAGCCGTACTGGCTGCTGGTGCAGCAGGGCGTGGTATTCGCCGACGGGCCCGATGTGGCCGGTCTCGAGGAGCAGCTCAAGCAGAGCTGCGCCCTGTTGCTCGCCACCAGCGAGGCGGACGTGATCTTCGATCGCTGTCCGCTCGATTTCCTCGCCTACCTGGAAGTGGTGAGCGCCGCCGAGGGCTTTGAGTGGAGCCCCGACGGCAAGCTGCTGCGGCGCGTGGAGGATGCTCTCGCGACGCTCGACCTCGTCGCCTTCGTGCCATTGCAGCGCCCCGACGAGATCACCGTCGCCATCGAGTATCCAAAACTCCGGGCGCGGGTCGATGCCCGGCTGAAGGCCATGCTGCGCGACGACGATCTCGGCCTCCTCGCCGAGGGCCCACGCCTCGTCGAGGTGACCGGCACCCGGCAGCAGCGGGTCGCGCGGCTGCGGGCCTGCCTGGTCGGCGCCTGATCCGGCTTACTGCACCACCGCGAACATCGGGCCATAGCCGCCGTGCCAGGAGAAATCGTTGCGGCCGAGCTCCGGTTCATAAAGCCCGACGCCCCGTCCGCCATCGAGGAACAGCGCATTGGGGCAACCGAGCCCGTCGCGGAAGAAGCGGGCGAACTCGTGGAAGTTGACGCGTCCTTCGCTCGCCGCAAAGCGCACGCTGCCGCCCTCGCAGACGCCGACGCCGCTGCGCCGGGTGCGGTCGGTGGAGCCCTCGATCAGCGCCGGGTGCAGCTTGCCGTCGGCCACCAGCAGCGGGCCGGACTGGGTGGCGAACACCACCTTCCGCTCATTGGCGAGGAAGTCGTCGGTAGTGACGACGCCGGCGCCGTCTGCCGTGAGGTAGAACACGCCGTTCGGCTTCTTGTAGAAGTTGGGTACCGGCCCCGAGCTGTGGTCGGACTCGCGCGTATTGGCATGCACCAGCTCGCGCCCATCCTCGACATAGAGGCCGAGCGGCGCGAAATCGGTCGTGTACATGCCGGCATTCATGGCAAAGCGCAGCGTCTTGCCGCTCTCGCCCAGCGACTGGGCCAGCGCCGAGAACGACCGATAGGGCTGCCCGCCGGCATTGCGCCAGAACAGCCGCAACTGCTCATGCGCCGGATCGACAGTGCAGACGATATAGCGCGCGCCTTCAAAATCCTCCGGGGCGCAGCTCTGGGCCCGTGCCGCTACCGGCAGCAGCGGCGCAGCCATCGTCATCGCGGCGATCATGGCAAGCATCAGGAGCTTCATCGGCCCATTCCTCGGTTCTCGACCAGTAGGGCCTAACCACCGATTCTGGCAGCATTGGCGCTCTACGCCTCGCTGCGTCCACCGCCTTCGCGGTTGCGCGCGTAATGGTGCCGGAGCGGGAACGGCGGAAGCCAGGCTTCGCGGCGGATGGTCCAGAGCTCGTAGCTCGGGCGGACCTGATCGGGCGCGTCGAACGCCCCGGCATGCACTTCGACCTCGTCATCGCTCACCGAAAACACCGACGAGCCGCAGCGCGGGCAGAAATGCCGCCCGGCATATTCGTGCGTCGTGCCCTCGATCGTCACCGCGTCGGCGGGAAAGATCGCGAACACCCCGAACAGCGCGCCGGAATGCTTGCGGCAATCGAGGCAATGGCAGATCCCCGTGCGATACGGGTCGCCGGAGGTGCTGAGACGGACATCGCCGCAAAGGCAGGAGGCGGTGGGCATGGCAGGGCTCCGGTGGGTGGCGGTGTTCGGCCACACGCTAGAGCCTAACGCCTGGCACGGCGAGCCCGACCGGCATCCGGCAGGTCAAAACGCGGGCGGGGGTGCCGTAGCTCCTCTGCCGCCCGCGCTCGGTCGTGCGTGCGTCAGCGCGACGCGATCGACATTGCGTCGCGAACCTTGCCCTTCGGCTCCCACTTGATCGAGACCCGCTCGCCGACCTTCAGCTTGGAGAAGTCGCACTTGGGTTCGAACTGATAGGCGTTCCGGCTGGTGAGCGTGACGAGGCAGGCCTTGGCGTCGATCAGCTTGATGGTGCCGCGGGCGGTCCTGAAATGCATCGGGGCCATTGCAACGGGCGCCTGGGCGGCGGGGGCAGGGGTGGTGGGTGCGGCCATGGTGCCGCCGCTGCCATAGCCGGCAGCCATTACTCCGGACGAGGCGCCGAGGGCGGCGACGAGCAGAAGCGGGAGGACAAGATTGCGCATGACAACTCCAATCGGGTTACGGCCAGGCCGACTGATCGTCGACCCTCAGGGCCGGAAGGATCGTAGGTCCGCGTGCTTACGCCGCCCTGTCCGCCACCTTACATCCGTGCAAGGTTGGCGAGGCAGAAGCGACACCGGCCGCGCCGCTGATCGTCGGCGAGGTCTGGCGCTAGAGCCGGATGCCTTTTTCGGCGAGGCCGGCCAGCATCCGGCCATTGAAGGCGCGGGCGATCTCGGGCTGGCGCACCGGGCTGGTGCGCAGCGAGCCGCTCACCACCACCGATCCGGCATTGATCTCGTCGATCCCCAGGTCATGCATGTCGCTGGTGATCGCCTTGGCGAATTTCGGGTCGGCCCTGAGTTCGGTGGCCGCCGTCCGCATCTCGTCGATCACCGCCAGCGGATCGATGCCGCTGGGCACGGTGAAACGCGGCCTGAGCACGCCGAAATTCCGCGAACTGTTCTTCAGCGCCTTGACCGTCGAGAACGGGATCGAGTGCAGGGCCCCGTCGCTGTCGCGCAGCCGCATGCTCCTCAGCGACAGGCTCTCCACCACCCCGGTGCGATCGCCGGTGCTGATGGTGTCGCCCACCGCGATGGTATCCTCGGCGAGGATGAAGAAGCCGGTGATCACATCCTGCACCAGCTGCTGCGAGCCAAAGCTCAGGGCGAGGCCGAACACCCCGGCGCCCGCGATCAGCGGCGTCACGTCGACCCCGATATTGGCCAACACCGCGATGCCGCCCAGCACCACCAGCAGGATCAGCACGCCATTGCGCATCAGCGGCAACAGCGTCTGCAGCCGGCTCGAACGGCGCGCCGCCGCCCGCCCGCCGGTGCTCGGCGGCGCCAGCGTGGTGGCGATCCAGGCATCGAGCGTCACCCAGATCAGCCAGGCCACCGCGACAACGGTTGCGGCGGCGAGCACCGGGCCGGTGACGATCTGCCCGTCGCTGACCAGCCAACCCCAGATATTGAAGCCCCAGATGCCGGCAATGGTGATCGCCATGGCAAAGAGGATCAGGAGGTCGGCTCCGACGCGGATCATCTTCAGGATCTTCGCCGCGAGGATCTGCCGCAAGGTGAACCGCTCGTAGCGGTAGCGCGGCGAGCGCGGCGTGGTGACCCGGTGCAGCACGGCAAAGCTGACCATGCCGACCAGCACCACGGCGAACGACCAGAGCATCTGGCTCATCACGTCATTGTCGCGCTGCCCGGCCAGCAGGCTGAAAATGCTGAGGATCAGAAAGCCATAGGCGACAAGGTGCCAGTGCCGCGCCAGCTGCCTTGTGGCGTTACGGAGCGGATTGTCCGAGTCCGGCGCGCGGGCCGCCGCGCCGAAGATCAGCCGCCCCAGCGCAATCCGGTGGCGCGAGACGAACGCCAGCATGATCAGCGCGGCGATGCAGTTGAGGATCAGCCCGGCAAAATCGGCCGCCGACCAGCCCAGCACCTGCCGCAGCGTCGGGTCGGCGCTGAGCGCCGCAAAGGTGGCAAAGCTCGCGATCGTCAGCCACCACGGATAGAACCGGCGCTGCCCATAGCGGATCAGCCGCACGCTGCGCACGCTGCCGAAACCGGAGAGCGCCGAGGTCGCCAGATCCGCCGTCAGCATGGCGAGCAGGACCCCGACCGCAAGGCTGGTGAAACTGGTGCTCGCCACCTTGGGCACCGGCAACAGGCTCGCCAGCACCGCCACCACCAGCACCGCCGCTGCCGCCAGCACCACCTTCAGCATCATTCCCATGGCGAACTTGCGCTTCCGCACGGGCTTGGTCGGCTGCACCAGCCCGCGCGTCACCCGCCGGATGCCGATGCCGATGCCGGCAACGATCACGAGGCCGGGCAGGGCCCAGCCGACGAACTGCAGCAACTGCCCGCTACTGACCCCACTCTGCACCCGGCTGCTGATCTGCGTGCCGGCCTGGGCGAGCTTCCGATCGATCGGCACACCGAAGGTGGCGGTGGGCAGTGAGCTGACGAAGTCGTCGGACCAGCGGTAGAGGGCACCGACCAGCCCGGTGCTGCCGCCGCTGTCGGTTTCCTCCGCGGTGGCTGGCGCGGTCGTCGCGTCAGCCGGTGTTGATCGCAGATGCTCGAGCAGTTGCTCGCGCAGCACGGGGTCTTCCAACACGACGATGAGCCGGTCGACCGCCTCGGAAGATGTGGCAGGGGCCGGTGTGGCCTGCTGGGCGAAGGCACCACCGATCGACAGCATGACAAAGAGAACGGCAATCAGCTGCTTCACGAGGTGGGTCTCCGCTTGGTCGGGATCCGGGGCAGATCCTTGGAATCGAAAGGCAATGTGCCTTTGCCCCTAGACGAATAAGTTGGCGGCATCGTGCCGCTCAAGCGCCCCGATGAGATCGCGGTGACCATCGAGCACCCAACCTCGGCGCCCGGTGCCGGTTAGGGAAGGGTGTGCCCGGCGGCGCGGAACAGGCGGTACCATTCCTCGCGCGTAAGCGTGATGTCCGAGCCGGCGGCGCTTTCGCGGACGCGCCCTGGCTTGGTGGTGCCGAGGACGACCTGCAGGTTGGCCGGGTGGCGGGTGATCCAGGAGATGGCGATGCCCATGGGGGTGATGGCGTATTTCTTGGCCAGTTCGTCCATCACGTCGTTGAGCTCGGCATAGTGCTCGCGATCGCCGATGAACACGCCGTCGAAGAAGCCCTTCTGCACCGGCGACCAGGCCTGCAGCGTCATGCCCTTGAGCCGCGAATAGTCGAGCAGCCCGATGTCGCGGGAGACCGACTGGTCGAGCCCACCCATGTTGGCGGCGATGCCCTGGGCGAAGAGGTTGGCGTGGGCGATCGAGAGCTGCACCTGGTTGAACAGCAGCGGTTGCTTGACTGCCGATTTCAGCAGCTCGATCTGGCCGGGCGTGTGGTTCGACACGCCGAAATGGCGGACCTTCCCGCTGGCGTGGAGCGTGTCGAAGGCCTTCGCCACATCGTCGGGCTCCACCAGTGTATCGGGCCGGTGCAGCTGCAGCACGTCGAGATAGTCGGTGCGCAGCGCCTTCAGCGAGCCATCGACCGAGTTAAGGATGTGCTCGGAGGAAAAGTCGAAATAACCGCGGCGGATGCCGACCTTGCTCTGGATCTGGATCTTCGCCCGGTCGGACGCCGAGAGTTTCAGGGCATCGCCGAACCGCGCCTCGCAGACATGCGGCGCGCCGCCATAGATATCGGCATGGTCCATCATGGTGACGCCGACCTCGACCGCCGCGTCGTAAAGCGCGCGAACCTCCGCATCGCTCATCTTGGCGATGCGCATCAGGCCCAGCACAACGCTCGACACGGTGACGTCGGTATGGGGGACGGTGAAGGTCTTCATGGCGGGGC
>MKVB01000001.1:213920-233854 GCA_001899085.1 Devosia sp. 66-14
CAACACACTCACCAAGCGCTGATGCGCCCGAACGCACGGGCGTTTTGCTGTGGAGCGAAACGGATAGGATCGAATTCGGGCTTGCGATCCACGAGAACATAATGCGAACATCACCCGGCGGCGCAGTACATTCTATCGCCCTCGGTGTCGGCCCTCGCGGTGCAACTGGCAACCGGCGTGCAAACGACCTACGTACGGTATTACGTCTACCGTTGGGCGGAAATTTCAAACTGATTGCTAACGGTCATTGCGGTGGTAGTAGAATTGAACGAGACGGTTCGCGACGTTGTTTTCATTTCGCATGCCACGCCAGAGGATAACGACTTTGTGCGGTGGTTGGGCGCAAGGCTCATCGGGCTTGGTTATAATGTTTGGGCCGATGTGTTCGAGCTGAAGGGCGGTACACCCTTCTGGCGAAGCATCGAGGAGGCCATTCGCCAGAGGGCGGTCAAAGTCATCTATGTTGCCTCTACGGCGAGTGTCGATCCTGCTCGCAGTGGCGTGCGAAATGAAGTCATGGCAGCTTCGGTCATGGGCTCGAAGCTAGAGGACGCTCAGTTCATCATCCCGGTGCGCCGCGACAAGGTCGACTTTGGACTTTTCCCGATCCAGGTATCGCAGTTGAACGCCATCGACTTCTCCGTTGGTTGGGGAGGCAAGCTTCTCGAGCTTGTCGACACGCTGGAAACGGCGAAGGTTCCGGTCGATCCGTCGAGGATCGACGAGCGGATGGCCTTCTGGAAGGAAAGGACATCGAGGGAGCCGCCGACGGTCGCTCATGAGCCGGAACTCTTGGTCGCCAACCTGCTACCTGTAGCGGCGTTGCCGGCAGCCGTGAACATCTACGAGTTCAGCGGGCCCAACACAGAGATCAAAGATGCGCTGCAGGCGACGGGAATACCGTACCGGCAGTTCCAGCGGCTCATCATCTCCTTCGCGGACGTCGACGAACTGCAGGCTGGCCTGCCGTCCAGGTTTCGGCTCTCGCTTGAGCGCTCGGTTCCGTTGGAGAGGTTCCTTGCCGGGCCGGATCGCGATGAGACTGCGCCGTTTCGATCCGACGCGCGGGGGATGATCAGCCACCTGATGCGATGGCACGTGGAACGCTTTCTTTTGTCGAAAGGGCTGAAGGCTTATGAGGCTCCCGGGGGTAGGGCATTCTATTTTCCGCTGGGCCTGATCGCCGACGCGAAGGTTCGCTATGCGACGCCTGATGGCAAGCGGACCTGGAAGGGCGTCGTCGGCCGAAGCGAGAAGTATCGGGTGAACTGGCACCTCTCGATGCAGGTCAACATCGATCTGGGCCCGCCGGCGTTTGTCAGGTTCAAGCCCTACATCTGCTTTTCGGAGGATGGAAAAGACCCGATCACTGAGCCCAAGCGGACCACCGCGCTTCGCCGTCGGATCTGCAAAACGTGGTGGAACCGGCAGTGGCGTCAGTTGCAGCAGGCTTTTGTTGCCTTCCTGTCTGGTGGTGGGGCCGAATTCACGGTGTCGCTCGACGGCACCGCGGCAATGACGCTGAGCGGATCGCTGCTGCAGCTCCAGGGTGCCCGAAGGCTAGTTGGCGACATCGAGCTTGCCGACATGCCCGAGGAACCCGCCGACGATGAGGATGATGAGGGCGACGAGGACTTCGACTTTGTGGAGCCTTACACAGATGAGGAGGATGCAGCGTGAAGCAGTGGCGCATAACGCACATCGAAGAGCCTGCTCTCGGATTTGCCCATGGCCAGGCCGCGGCGCACCCCAAGGACGGGTTGTTTCTCTATGGTCCTCCGTCGGTCAACCAGAACCCCAGACGGATGGAGATCGGGGTCATCGCAACTGAGGAGGGACTGCGGCTCTACTCGGCTTGGGTAAAGAGTATCAACGGTGTCATCGCCGTCCCTGAGAAGGGCAAGGATGCAAACAAGGACATGTGGCCTGGGTTTGAGGCCGCATTCGACGCGACGTGGCCAGAACTGCCGTTTGCATGCTGCAGAATCGACGCGGGTGAGATTGCAAAAGCCATTCGAACCGGATTGCCGCACGAGCGCATCTTCGAAACGGTCGGAATCTACGAGCAGGCTCTGAGAAAGCACCTGCTCGAGGGCGACGCGTCGCCTCGAGTCTGGTTCGCCGTCGTTCCTGAGGATGTCTACAAATATGGACGACCGCAGTCGGTCGTTCCCAGAAGCGAACGCATCGCATCGCCGTTGGGGATCAAGAAAGCTGCCGCCATCAGACTGATCAAAGAACCTTCGATGTTCGACGAGGTCAACGAGGACGCGAAGCCCTTCGAGTTCGAAGCCAACTTCCACAATCAGTTGAAGGCCCGCTTGCTCGATACCGGGCAGGTGATTCAGGTGGTTCGGGAGACGACTCTCGAGACCGCCAGAGACCCGCAGGCGAGGCGGCGTTCGCTTCAGGACCCGGCTTCGGTCGCTTGGAACCTTGGCTCGACCTCGTTCTACAAGTCCGGCGGGACCCCGTGGCGCCTTGCCGACGTCCGGGAAGGGGTCTGCTATGTGGGCTTGGTATTCAAGAAGCTCGAGGCTAGTCGCGGTGGTGACAATGCTTGCTGCGGTGCCCAGATGTTTCTCAGCACCGGCGAAGGTATTGTTTTTAAGGGCGCTGTCGGCCCCTGGTACTCGGAGAGCAACAAGACATTCAAGCTCGATAGGGCGCAGGCCGCTGATTTGATGTCCAGGATTGTCGAGGGCTACAAGGACCTGCACGGAAGCTACCCCAAGGAGGTGTTCATTCACGGCAAGGCCGAGTTTGGCGACGACGAATGGGCCGGTTTTACCAGCACTGTCCCCAGCGGCACGAACCTCGTCGGTGTGCAGGTACGGCGCCAAGCCGAGATCAAACTCTTTCGCTTCGGACAGAACCCGGTGCTTCGCGGCACGGCTATCGTCGTGGATGATCGCAGCGCCTACCTTTGGAGCGCCGGCTACACCCCGCGGCTCGAGACTTATCCTGGACGAGAAGTCCCGAACCCGCTGACCGTTAGGATTCGCCGCGGCGATGCGCCGATCGAGACGGTGCTGAGCGACCTCATGGCGTTGACCAAGCTCAACTTCAACAGCGCCGGCTTCGCTGATGGACTGCCGGTGACGCTTCGGTTCGCTGATCTGGTAGGCGAGATTTTGACAGCAGGCCCGGGGCAGGGGCCGCCTTGGCTGCATTTCCGACACTACATCTAGATCGCGAGGCGAAGAAACCCACTGTGGCCCTTTAGGTGCTCGCGATACGCCTGCAACGCGGCACTGGCACTCGCCTCCGATCCCCCTAGCAATCCCGCCTCAATTAACGGACTGTAACCTTCTTCGGAAAGCCCCGCGAAACGTCTGGGGGACGTATCCCAAAGGAAGTCGCCTCCTGGGGCCCAAAACCAAATACCGGTGCGCTCCGCCTCGCGCAGTCTCTGATAAGCAAACTCCAGCGAGATCAAATGTTCGGTGTCCGCGTACAGTTGCGTAGCGCGTTGTTCGTTTAGGGCGATAAATCTAGCATCCAGCTTCATCATTTCGCCCGCGTACACGCTTTGCGGATAGTAGTGGCGTTCGAGCCCCTTCATCGCTTTCCAATTAATGTCATCAAGCGCGAAGTTGAGTGCAGTCACCAACGGTGCTCGCGACCGTCCATTTGATATGGTGGAGGTTAGTATGCCTTTTGTGACGGTTAAGTCGTCTCTAGCGATCGATCCGGCAACGAGCCAATAGAAGCAAATGACGGCGGGAAGCTCTCGCATAGATGTCCAAAGGGAATAGCCGCTTCGAACGTCACCTCGATAGCTCAGGTCCCTTATCGCAGCCACCGCTTCACTGATGGCATTGGCCGTGCCCCACCTACCGCAAATAAGCATCATACGACGCAGGTCCTCGCTGTGCGCAGCGATGGCTTCCAGGAGGGCATTGAATGTTGGGCCATCGGGCGGCGTGCTTGGCCAATCCGTGTCTATGAAGTCCCTTATGGTTCCAACAGCCGACTGAAGCAGCTCAGTCCATTCCAGTGATAGCGAATCGTCCCGGCAGTAACGACGCGCCAAACCCGTGGCATCGATTGGTGGTTCTGGCGACTGGTCCCTTTGTGCCTCGAGCGTGATGATGCTGGCGATGGCGAGCTTTAGTGACTTAACAAGTCGCGATTTCTGCTCGGAGCGATCCACCTGGCTTGCTTCTAGGTGAAAACGTATTGGCCACCTGCGATGGGCCAAGTCGAACGGAAGATCTTCAGGTTTGCCATATGCCTCGTTGAACACTGCGATCACGTGTGCATCACCAAGAGCCCTTAAGGCATAACCGTACTCAAGCATTACGTTTGGATTTGGGACTTTGCCTCCCGAAGCACGTTCGGCGACGAAGCTCAGGTCAGCGACGAAAGCAAATGACGATCCGATCTTGGCTAGGATTGCGTCGGCTATGGAGGGGCTGCCAGGTACGCCTTGTGTGTCTTGGTCGGCCACAAGCTCGCGGGAGGGCTCGTCGACGCTCCTCGCCCCACCCAGTTCCTCCAGCGCCCTGTCGAGAGCCGACCTGATGAAGGTCCTGTTTTGAGCGACGTCACTTTGCCATGAGAAGAATACGGTGTCTGGCACCTTTAGTTCCTTTAATGCACTTACCGTAGGAGCAATGTGAAAGGGCAGGCGCCGTGGCGCCTGCCCTTTCATTCGGGGATGGACCTAACGTGCGAGCAAGAACGGCAAGTCCTCAGCTACACCCAGTCGTCGTCCCGCAATCCTCACAAACCATGCAGTGGCCCGACACCTTCATCCGCATCGAGTTACAGTTGGAGCACTGGTCCCCCGTATAACCCTGCATCAGCGCCTGGGCGCGAAGTTGCCCCGCGTCCTGCTGGGTCGGCGGGCTCGGGATCGGGTTGAGCTCCGCTTCATTCAGCACGGTCGGGCTGGTCTCGATCTTCAGCGCCGTTGCGGCCTTCAGTGCCGTGACGGTTGAGGTCTGCATCGAGGCGACGGGGTTGTAGGCCGCGGCGGCGGTGAGGCCGCCCGAGACCAGCATCAGGTTCTGGTCCTTCACCTTGCCGCGGGTCATGCCGCGGGAGACGAGGTTCTGTGCCGGGATCGGGGCAGGGCGCTGGCCTTCGCCACTCTGCGACAGCGCCGTCGGGCTGTCGGCGTGGACATGCGCCAGGTCCTCGCGGTCGAGATAGGAGACGGCGAGCTCGCGGAAGATGTAGTCGAGGATCGAGGTGGCGTTCTTGATCCGATCGTTCCCCATCACCATGCCCGCCGGTTCGAACCGGGTGAAGGTGAAGGCCTCGACATACTCGTCGAGCGGCACGCCATATTGCAGGCCGAGCGAGATCGAGATGGCGAAATTGTTCATCATGGCGCGGAAGGCAGCGCCTTCCTTGTGCATGTCGATGAAGATCTCGCCCAGGCGCCCGTCGTCGAACTCGCCGGTGCGCAGATACACCTTGTGGCCGCCGATATTGGCCTTCTGGGTATAGCCTTTGCGGCGGTTCGGCAGCTTTTCGCGCTCGCGCGACACGCGCTCGATGATCCGCTCGACGATCTTCTCGGTCACCTGCGGCACGCGCGCCATCTGGTTGGCGGCGTTCAGCAGCTCGACAGCATCTTCGTCCTCGTCGTCCTCATCGGAAACCAGCGAAGCGTTGAGCGGCTGCGAAAGCTTCGAGCCGTCGCGATAGAGCGCGTTGGCCTTGAGCGCCAGGCGCCAGCTGAGCTGGTAGGCTTCCTTGGCGTCGGCGACCGTCGCGTCGTTCGGCATGTTGATGGTCTTCGAGATAGCGCCCGAAATGAACGGCTGCGCCGCCGCCATCATCAGGATGTGGCTCTCGACCGAGAGGAACCGCTTGCCGGTCTTGCCGCAGGGGTTGGCGCAATCGAACACCGGCAGGTGCTCGTCCTTGAGGAAGGGCGCGCCCTCGAGCGTCATCGAACCGCAGACATGGGTGTTGGCGGCGTCGATATCCTTCTTCGAGAACCCGAGGAAGGCCAGCAGGTCGAACGTCATGTCGCCGAGCTGCGCGTCGGTGACGCCCAGGGTCTTGAGGAAATCGGCGCCCAGCGTCCACTGGTTGAAGATGAACTTGATGTCGAAGGCCGACTTGGTCGCGGCGTTGAGCGCGGCGATCTTCTCGTCGGTAAAGCCCTTGGCGCGCAGGCTCGAGGGGTTGATGCCCGGCGCCTGGTTCAGGTTGCCGTGGCCGACGGCATAAGCCTCGATCTCGGCGATCTGCGCCTCGGAATAGCCGAGGGTACGCAGCGCCGGCGGCACTGCATTGTTGATGATCTTGAAGTAACCGCCGCCGGCGAGCTTCTTGAACTTCACCAGCGCGAAGTCGGGCTCGATGCCGGTGGTGTCGCAATCCATCACGAGGCCGATGGTGCCGGTCGGGGCGATCACCGAGACCTGCGCGTTGCGGTAGCCATGCTTCTCGCCGAGGTTCAGCGCGTCGTCCCACACCGCCTTGGCGCGGGTCGAGAGCGTATCGTCGCCGATCGAGGCATGGTCGAGCGCCACCGGGTTGATCGACAGGCCCTCATAGCCGTCGGTCTTGCCATAGGCAGCGGTCCGGTGGTTCCGGATGACGCGCAGCATGTGCTTGGAATTGCGCGGATAATCCTGGAACGGGCCAAGCTCGCCGGCCATCTCGGCCGAGGTCGCATAGGAGACACCGGTCATCACGGCCGTGATGGCGCCGGCAATGGCGCGACCCTGCGCCGAGTCATAGGGAATACCCGAGGTCATCAAGAGGCCGCCGATATTGGCGTAGCCGATACCCAGCGTGCGGTAGATGAACGAGCGCTCGGCAATCGCCTTCGACGGGAACTGGGCCATCATCACCGAGACCTCGAGGACCACGGTCCAGAGGCGGGTGGTGTGCTCGAACGCCGCGACGTCGAACGACGAGTCGGCGTTGCGATAGGGGAGCAGGTTCACCGAGGCGAGGTTGCACGCCGTGTCGTCGAGGAACATGTATTCCGAGCACGGGTTCGAAGCGACGATCTCGCCGGCTTCCGGGCTCGTGTGCCACTCGTTGATGGTGGTGTGGAAGTGGATGCCCGGATCGGCCGAGGCCCAGGCGGCATAGCCGATCTGTTCCCACAGGTCGCGCGCCTTGACGGTCTTGGTCACCTTGCCGGCCTTGGTGCGGCTGAGGAGGTTCCAGTCGCCATCGGTCTCGACGGCCTTGAGGAAATCGTCGGTGACGCGGACGGAATTGTTCGAGTTCTGGCCCGAGACGGTGAGGTAAGCCTCAGAATCCCAGTCGGTGTCGTAAACCGGGAAGTCGATATCGGTGTAGCCCTGGCGGGCGAACTGGATGACGCGCTGGATGTAGTTCTCCGGCACGAGCGCCTTCTTCGCCGCCTTCACTTCACGCTTGAGGGCAGGGTTCTTGTTGACGTCGAAGCAGTCGTCGCCGGTGCCTTCGCAGTTCACCGCGGCCTTCATGATGGCCTTCAGCGCCTTCGACACCACCTTGGAGCCGGTGACGAGCGCCGCAACCTTCTGCTCCTCCTTCACCTTCCAGTTGATGTAGTCCTCGATATCGGGGTGATCGATATCGATCACCACCATCTTGGCGGCACGGCGGGTGGTGCCGCCCGACTTGATGGCGCCGGCAGCCCGGTCGCCGATCTTCAAAAAGCTCATCAGGCCGGAAGACTTGCCGCCGCCGGAGAGCTTTTCGCCCTCACCGCGGAGCTTGGAAAAGTTCGAGCCGGTGCCCGAGCCATATTTGAACAGGCGCGCCTCGCGCACCCACAGGTCCATGATGCCGCCCTCGTTGACGAGGTCGTCGGTCACCGACTGGATGAAGCAGGCATGCGGCTGCGGATGCTCGTAGGCGGATTTGGACGAGGTCAGCTTGCCGGTGAAGGGGTCGACATAGAAGTGCCCCTGGCCGGGGCCGTCGATGCCATAGGCCCAGTGGAGGCCCGTGTTGAACCACTGCGGGGAATTGGGGGCAACCCGCTGCGTGGCCAGCATGAAGCAGAGCTCGTCGAAGAAGGCGCGCGCATCTTCCTCGGTGGCGAAATACTTGCCCTTCCAGCCCCAGTAGGTCCAGGTGCCGGCGAGACGTTCGAACACCTGGCGGCTGTCGGTTTCCGAACCATAGCGCTCAGCCTCGGGGAGCTTGGCGAGCGCTTTCTCGTCGGGGACCGAGCGCCACAGCCAGCTCGGCACGTCGTTCTCTTCGACCTTCTTCAGGATCTTTGCGACGCCGGCCTTGCGGAAATATTTCTGCGCGATGATGTCGGCGGCCACCTGCGACCAGGTCGAGGGGACCTGCATGCCCTCGAGCTTGAACACGATCGAGCCGTCGGGGTTCTTGATCTCGCTCGTCACCGAGCGGAATTCGATCCCCGCATAGGCGCTGTCATTGGCTTTCGTGAACCGACGTTCGATGCGCATCTGTCTATATATTCCCCAATAAAGCGGACAGGAAAGCCCGCGAGCCGCCAAGGACGGCTTCTGCCTCTTTGTATGACGCTGTCTAACTGACCGCTGAAAACGGCCCAGGAGCCCCGTTTGGGACCTTCAGCGAACTGCCGCCGCCGCGTGATCCCGGTCGTCCGTCGTGCCGTCTGAACCAGCCCGGCGCAACCTCGAAAGAATGCGTCCGATGCTTCGAGTCGGTCAATGCCGAGGCATGATCACAACATACAACCGCTAGTGGCATTGCCCGTATCCGACGGCTAAATCCAGTATCTCATATGTGGATTACGGGGAAAAGTTCCAACCCCGATTCGACGCGCCGGAGGGTCAATTTTCGGTACCTGCGCCTCCGATGCCGCTCACGGAATCGGCCCTAAACCTCGGGAATTCAGCCACTCTTTCGCCATCTTTGCGCAGCGCTCGAAGATGAGCCGACAGGCCTAACTGCGATGCGGTTTTCGGTGCGAATCCTGTCAAGCGCATTATTTCCGTCACAAATCCACGACCATACAGAGCGCCCGATGGTGGGTCGGCACACCATAGGTAGAGGGGCAGGGCGGCTCGCCATTGTGACGGAGCGTCATCAGGAAAGTTGCAGACGTTTCGGGTTCGATCGCGGGACCGGGCAAGAAGCTGGAGCTGGAGTGCGTTTCAACGAAACGCAGTCCTGCTCTAGGCGGGTGTGCTGGGGCATGTTAGAGCCACAGGCAGAAATGGCGGGCGATTTGTCCCGCGCGAACGGCTTCTGAGACGGGTTCAGACGGTATGGCGAACGGCGGCATGAAGGACTTCCTGATCGAGATCCTGGCCTGGTGGCGGGGCAACACCTGGGGCACCCGCCTCTGGATCGCCACGCAGGGCGAGTATGTCGGCGAAGACGAGACCGGCAACCGCTACTACCGCTCGAGGAAAGGGGCCAAGCCCGGCCCGAACGGCTATGAGCGCCGCATGGTGGTCTATGCCGGCGGTTATGCCGAGCCGACCACCATTCCGCCCGGCTGGTATGGCTGGATGCACTACCGCACCAACACCCCGCCGACCGAGCAGGACTACACCGCGCGCTCCTGGCAGCTGCCGCACCAGCCCAACCTCACCGGCACCGCCGCGGCCTACCGCCCGGATGGGAGCCTCCTGAACAAGGGCGAGCGCCCCAAGGTCACCGGCGACTACGACGCGTGGTCTCCGGAATAAGCCCGACCATCGTCCAGCCCATGCTTATCGTCCGCAAGGCAGTTGCCGTCGTTCTCGCCAGCCTTGCGCTGGCGACGCCTGTGCTGGCGGAAACGATCGCCAATCCGGTCGCCCAGTTCTCGGGCCTCGACAAGATCACCGGCCGCATCACCACGTTCGACGTCTATATCGATGAGACGGTGCAGTTCGGCGCGCTGCAGATCACCCCGCGCGCCTGCTACACCCGTCCGCCCACCGAGACGCAGCGCACCAGCGTCTTCGTCGAGGTCGACCAGGTGAGCCTCAAGGGCTCGATCGACCGCATCTTCACCGGCTGGATGTTCGCCGACAGTCCGGCGCTCAACGCCATCGACCATGCGGTCTACGATATCTGGCTGCTCGACTGTAAGCAGAGCTCCGACATCCCACCGCCATCGGCAGACGCCGGCGCGGGCGGTTAGGGCGCGCGGGGCCGTCAGACCGGCAGGGCATCTCGCACAAGCATCGTGGCTTTCCCCTCATCCGGCGCTACGCGCCACCTCCGGGCAAGGGCTGCGCCCTTGTCCCGCGACCCCGACGGGGAGAAGAATCCTCAGAGCGCGGTGATCACCTCTTTTCCCACGGTGAGGGCCAATTGGCCCTCATCCGGACCCCGTCGGGGAGAGGGTGGCTCGGCCAACGGCCGAGACGGGTGAGGGGTTGGGAGGCACTGAGCCATCCAGGTCGCAGTCAGTTCGCGCGTGACACCACCCACCGCAACCGCGATCAAGTCCGCCCCCCACGACTTGCGCTTAGCTCCTCATCCCCGACGAGAGGAGCCCATCATGCTCAGTACCCCAGAGATCGTAGCCCGCCCCGATCAGCCGTTCGCGGCGATCCGCGTCGGCCTCGAGCGCCGCGACATCCCGTCCAGGGCGCCGCCGCTGATCGGCGAGGTGGCCGGCTGGCTGGCGGCACATGGCGCCGCGCCGGTCGGTGCGCCGTTCTTCAGCTACCTCGAAATGCCCGAGGAAGGGCCGCTGGTGATGGAGGTCGGTTTCCCCACCGCGACCCTGCTGACGGGCGATGCGAGGGTGAGAACCGGCACCATTCCGGCCGGGCGGTTTGCCCGGCTGATCCACACGGGTCCCTATGATGGGCTCTATGAGGCCAACGTGGCGCTCGGCGAGTGGCTCGGCAAACAGGGGATCGCGCACCCGATGCCGGAACAATCGCCCGGGGCGTACGACGCGGCGCTGCTGGAGATCTACGAAACGGACCCGGCGACCGAGCCGGATCCGCAGAAGTGGAAGACCGAGGTCGCGTTCCGGCTCGGTCGCTAGCCCGACGAAAAAAGCACCGGTCGGCCCGGGAGAGGAACCGACCGGTCGAGGTCACCCCGCTCGGGCGAGGATGTCCTGGGCGCCGCTCACCAGCTGGGCGGCGCCATCTGCCGGCGACTTGGCGCCAAAGGCGATCTCCTGGCTGAGCGTGCCCAGCAGCGACAGGCTGATCTCGCCTGCCGCGGACGGTGGCGGCGGCGGGATCGGCCCGAGCAGCTCGCCCAGGTTGGCGAAGAAATCGAGCGTCTGCCGCTCGAGGTCGCTGAGGCCGGCAGTGATGTGCTCGCGCGAGGCCGCTGAGCTCGGAATGCCCCGTTCCAGCCCGAGCAGGCTCGCCGCTTCCAGATCGCGCACGAAGAAGTTGATCAGCTTGACCGCCTCGTCCTTGACCTTGGAGGTTCCGGCGAGGGTCCACATCATCGTCGGCTTGCGGTACTGTCCGCCTTTGCCACCGGCCATTGCCAGCGGCATGTTGGTGACGGCCAGCCGGTCCTTGACCAGCGCCTGGTAGGCGATCAGCTCATTCACCCCGGTAAAGCCGCTCGCCGCACGCCCGGTCACCAGCATGCTGGTGTCGATCGTGCCGGTCGACACCGCCTGCTGCTCCGCCGTCACGCAGGCCTGCTTGTCGCGCAGCTCCGCCCACAGCGTAAACCACTCGGCCGCGTCCGCCGTGTCGAAGGCGAGCTCGCCCTGGGGCGTATAAAGCGCCTTGCCGTGCTGGCGCAGCCAGTTTTCCAGCGCCGGCTCGTTGCCCGAGCCATCCTGCAGCATGCGCATCTCGCCATTGGCGGCGTTGAAATCGCCCACCATGGCGGCAAGGTCGGCATAGGTGGTGCCGGGGCCGGGCACCGGCAGGCCGGCGCGTTCGAAGGCGCTGGCATTGACCTGCAGGCAGAAGCCGCCGGCGCCCATGCTCACGCCATAGAGCTTGCCGTCGACCCGCCCGGCCTCGACCTGGTCGGCATCGAAATCGGCGAGATCGAGCGCAGCCCCCAGATAGTCGTCGAGCGGCGTCAGCGCGCCGCGCTGCGCATATTCGACGATGTAGCGATAATCCATCTGGATCAGGTCGGGCGCATTGCCGCCGGCGGTCTGCGTGGCAACCTTGGTCCAGTAGTCGTTGAACCCCATGAACTCGCTGACCACCGGCGCGGTCCCGAGCTTTTTCTGGAACAGGTCGAACACAGCGAAGGTCCGCTCGGCACGCGCCTGGCCGCCCCAGAAGATGGCGCGGACGCCCTCGGACTGCGCGCGTGCCGCCGGCGCCAGCGCTGCCGCTCCGAGCAGCGCCAGGGCGCCTTGCAGCACGGTTCTGCGACGTATGGTCATGTCGTCTCCTCCTCGTTGTTTTGCGTGTTGTGCTGCGCGCGGCGCCGGTCCTCCCCGGGCGTCGTCGCGAAGTAGGATCTGTACTGGCGCGAGAAGTACTGGGTGGTCGAATAGCCCAGGATCGAGCAGATCTCCCCGATGCTCATCGAGGTGGTCTGCAGCAGGTTGCGCGCCTTCAGGAGCTTGGTGGATTTGACGAAGCTGGCCGGGCTCACCCCGTAGATGCGCCGGAACGTGCGGGTGAAATGCGAGCGGCTGCGAAACACCGCGCCGGCGAGCTCGGAAACGTCGTCGTGCTCGGCCGGCATCTCGAGCACCTTGTTGGCGAGCGCGATCACGTCGCGGTCGAGCCGCGAACTGGGGGCGTCGCCCGGTTGCAACTGCAGCGCGGCGCTGTGCAACTCGTCGAGAACCGCCCTGAGCAGCATGGCGGTGCGCCGGCCATTGTCGGCAAGCCCTGCAAGCTCGGCGGCATGCAGCTGCACGATCTTGCGGGTCAGCGCATCGATGAACAGGAAGTCGGAAGTCCAGCACCAGACCGGGGGCAGGGGCGCCTCGCCGCGATAGGCATAGTTGAGAAAGGTGACGCCCAGCGGATTGGCCTGATTGTGCGACGCCTGATAGACGCCGTCGGGCCGCATCACCACGGTCACCCCGGGCAGCAGAGCGACGCGCTCCCCGCCGGGCGTCACCAGCTCGCCTTCGCCGGCCCAGATCAGCCAGATGCGATAATTGTCGACCTTGGTCGGGTCGGAGGCGAAAGACCAGCTCGGATCGCAGCGCATGCGGCCGACCGGCGCGCGCAGCTCCACGGCCGGCTCGGCGCCATCCGATCTCACGGCGCCGCGGCTCAACAGGTCGCACCGGCCCCTTCGCCGCCGAAGAGGGCCAGCCGCTCGGCCTGGTCGGTCGGCTGCGCCGCCTGGTCCATATAGTGGAACTGCAAGGCCCGGCGACGCTGCGCCGAGTTGTTCGATGGCGTGCCATGCGGCAGCAGCCCGTCGAAGAACATGCCGTCCCCGGGCCGGAGCGGAAACGCCACCGACTTGCGGCCGGCCATGTCGGTGTCGCAGATCTGCCAGTCGCGCCGGCGGAAATGGTGGATGGGCCCGAGCCTGTGCCCGCCATCCAGCACCTGCATGCAGCCATTGGCGATGGTGGCTTCGTCGACCGCGATCCACACCCCCACGATGCGGGTGCCCAGCGGGTAGTCGAAAAACGCGTGGTCCTGGTGCCAGGGCTTTTCGCGGCCGCCGCGCGGCGGCTTGAGCAGCGCCATGTCCTGGAACAGCCGCACGTCGCGTTCGAGCAGGTGCCGGCAGATCGCGCCGATCCGTTCGCCCAGCGCGATCGTCGCCAGCCGCTCCTCATAGGGCACGAAGTCGTAGAGCTTGCGCACCGCGTCGTAGCGTTCGGCCGGGCTCATCGTCTCGATGCTGTCCTTGTATCCTTTTTCGTAGGACACTCCGGAGAACACCGGCACCCGCCCCTCGATAAGGTCGTCGATCGCGGCCTTGGCGGCGGCCAGTTCGTCGGCTTGCAGCAATCCCTCGACCGACAGCCAGCCATGCTCGCGGTAGTGCTCGCGCGATGCCGCAGTCAGCGCGGTGGCGATGTCCACGCGCGGTGCGGTCGCTTCCGGGTCGTAGAGCCCTTCCTGGTAGGTCCCGCCCTGTTCCTGGTCGAACTGCAGCATCATCCGTAATCCGTGTTCACCCGACGTCCCGTCCGGCTCTTGCTGTCACTGATGATCCTGCGGATTGCGCGCCGATCCAAGGCTACGAAGTCGGCGAAGTTGTGCACTTTTCGCGCATTGTGCCGGTTCGACCAGTGCTCTGGGCGCTGTGCTTGACTCCCGCGTCCGAGCAGTATTTAACAATCGTGTTATTTAACGTGTGTGCAAAATATGAACACCGACGCCTTGACCCTCACCTTCTCCGCGCTCGCCGACCCAACGCGGCGGGCGATCTTGCAGCGGCTCAGCGAGGGCGAGGCGTCGGTGAGCGAACTGACCGCGCCGTTCGATATTTCGATGCCGGCCATCTCCCGCCATCTCAAGGTGCTGGAACAGGCCGGGCTGGTGGCGCGCACCCGGCATGCCCAGTGGCGACCGGTGCAGCTCAACGCCGCGCCGCTGGCTGAACTCGCCGGCTGGGTCGAGCGCTACCGCCGGCACTGGGACCAGAACTTCGCGCGCATGGATGCGTACCTGGCCGAACTGCAGAAGGGGGATCCGGATGGCCCGAAGCAATAGCGTCACCGCCGAACAGGCAGCCCTGGTGCTAGAGTTCGACCGGCTGTTCGATGCGCCGCGGGCTCTGGTCTGGCGGATGTGGAAGGATCCCGAGCACATGGTGCGCTGGCATGGGCCGGAAGGCTATGCGCTCTTGAGCTGCGACATCGACTTCCGCGTCGGCGGCGCGTGGCGGCGCTGCATGAGCAACGGCCCGGGCCATGCCCACTGGATCAGCGGCACCTATCTCGAGATCGACGAGCCGAGCCGGCTGAGCTTCACCTACATCAACGAGTATGACGGCTTCGAGACCGTGGTGACGATGGATTTCGTCGACGAGGCCGGCAAGACCCGCATGTATTTCCGCCAGACCCCGTTCATCAGCGCCGAGGAGCGCGATGGGCATGGCTGGGGCTGGAAGAGCGGCTTCGACGTGTTCGACCGCTATGTGGCGCAGTTCATCGACGAGGACTGGCGCCCCAAGGGCCGGCCGCGCAGCGATGGCGTCGCCGAGGATATCGTCGCCGCCAGGCGCCGGGCATTGGGTCAGACCGTGGAGGAAGAGCATGCAGATCGCCGAACCGATCGTCGCTGAGTACGCGGCACGACCCTATGTGGCGCTGCGCCGAGAGGTGAAGATCCCGTTCGGCAGCGTGGCGACAAAGACCATGCGCCAGCTCGCCAAAGCCATCAAAGCGCAGGGAATTCAAAACACTGGCGCCGCTATCTTCAAGTACAACATTGTCAAGATGCCGGAGCTCGAGATCGATTTTGGCTTCGAGGTGGAGGCACCGGTGGCGACCGAGGGCGAGCTGCTGAGTGGCGTGCTGCCGGCCGGCCGCTACGCCGAGCTGACATTCTTTGGTCCGTACCGGCATCTCTACAAGGTGAACGGTGCGCTGATCGACTGGTCGCGGGCTCAGGGCCTGGTGTTCGACGCCACCGCAGCCGCGGACGGCGATCACTTCGTCTCGCGGGTCGAGTTCTACCCCAACGGTCCCGCCGATGAGCCCGATCCGGAAAAGCTGAAGACCGTCGTTGCGATCAAGCTGAGGGATTGAGCATGCTGCTGAGGGACAGAACGGCCATCGTCTACGGGGCCTCCGGCGCGGTTGGCGGCGCGGTAGCCAAGGCTTATGCGCGGGAAGGGGCACGGGTGTTTCTTGCGGCGCGCAACCGCGAGCGGCTCGAAGCCGTGGCGGCTGAAATCGCCGCGGCTGGTGGCAAGGCCGAGGTGGCGCCGGTCGATGCGACCGACGACGACGCTGTCGAGGCGCACCTCCGGGCCATCGTCGGCCGCGCGGGGCCGGTCAGGCTGATGTTCAATGCCGTCGCCGTCGACGACACCCAGGGCCAGAAGCTCATCGACATGCCGCGCGACAAGTTCATCGCGCCGATCGTGACCGCCATGCGGACCTGGTTCGCCACCGGCACTGCCAATGCCCGCCACATGGCGGCAAACGGCGGTGGCGTTATCCTCGGCATCTCGGTCAACGCGGCGCGCGAGGCCTATGACATCATGGGCGGCTTCGGCGTGGCCTATAGTGCCGTCGAGCATTTCGTCCGGCACCTGGCAGTGGAGAACGGGCCGGCCGGCGTTCGCTGCGCCTGCGTTCGCTCGCCCGGTTCGCCCGATGCGCCGGGGGTGCGCGAGGCCTTCATCCTGCATGCGCGGGAGGAAGGGATCACCCTCGAGGAAGCCGAACGCCGGGCCGGCGAACGCACCCCGCTGCGCCGGCTGACGCCATTGGCGCAGATCGCCGATGTCGCAGTCCTCCTGTCCTCCGACCTCGCGGCGTCGATGACTGCGACCGTGGCCAACGCGACGGGCGGGGCACAGGTGGATTAGAAGGGCGTAGTGATAGCGGTGCTGCGGAGGGGAGTCCGGATAGGCGCTGAGCTGGGCTGGACCAGCCCCAGGGGGGCGCCCCGCGCACCGGCGTCATCCCCGCGCAGGCGGGGACCCAGTGGGATCTCGCAGTCTCAGCGGGCGCGGCAACATCCCACTAGGTTCCCGCCTGCGCGGGAATGACGTCTGTGGTTGCCGAGACGCCAACGCGACGCACGCCTCAGAAGAACTCGTCCAGCAGCGTGTACCATGCGAGCTTCGCTCGGTCGGGCTCCGTAACGCCATAAGCGGCAAGAAACGCCGGAACCGTGCCCGCGCCATAGTTGCGCTCGAGGCTGCGGCAGGCCAGCGCCAGGTCCTGGTAGCGATCGGCGACGCCCAGCCGCCCGCAATCGATGAAGCCGGTAAAGCGGCCGTTCTCGGCCATGAAGTTGGGAAAGCACGCATCGCCGTGAGTGACGACGAGATCTTCCGAGGCCGGCACCCCGGCCAGCAGCCGCGCGTGGTCGGCCGGGCCCTGGTCGGGATCGTCACCGTCGTAGAGGCCGGCGTGGTAGCGCGCCGACGCATCGGCGACGCGGATGTGGGCGCGGTGATCGAACGGGCAGCCGGCGGGATCGAGACTGTGCAGCAGGCGCAGGGCCTCGGCGACAAGGCGGATGGCGGTCTCGGCGCTTGCCGGCGAGCCCGAGGCGAGATCATGCCCGGGGATCGCCGTCATCAGCAGCCAGTGCCGCCCGCCATGCTCGGCCGCGTCGACGACTTCGGGGCAGGGCAGCCCGGTGCGGTGCAGCCAGCGCAGCCGTTCGATCTCGCCCGGCAGTTCCGCCAGCGGCGAGATCGGCTCGGACTTGATGAAATGCGCCGGCCCGGCGCGGTACACCCACGCCCCGGACTCGCCGATGGTCTGCGGCGTCAGCTGAAGGCCGTCGGCCCAGCCGGGCGGCAGCTCTAGTGGTCGCATGCGAAGAAATCGGCCCGGTGCCGCAGCGCCTCGGCGAGCCGGGCCTCGTAATCCTCGCGTGGGATTTCCGTGCCGCCGAAGGTGCGCAAATGATCGGTGACGAACTGCGTGTCGAGCAGGTGGTAGCCTCCGGCCACCAGCCGCTCCAGCAGGTGCGCCATGGCAATCTTCGAGCAGTCGGTCTTGCGGTGGAACATCGATTCGCCGAAGAACGCTGCCCCCAGCGACACGCCGTAGAGGCCGCCGACCAGCGCCGACCCGTCCCACACCTCGACCGTGTGGACGATGCCGCGATCGAACAACGCGCCGTAGAGGCGGCGGATCTCGGGGTTGATCCAGGTCGACTCGCGGTCGACCCCTGATGTCGCACAGCCTTCGATCGTGCCGGCGAAATCGGTATCGACCTTCACCTCGTATGGGTGGGTGCGGAGCGTCTTGCGCAGGCTTCTCGAAATGTGGAAGCGGTCGAGCGGAATGATCCCGCGCTTCTGCGGGCTGACCCAGAACAGATCCGGCGAGTCCGCGTCCTCGGCCATCGGAAAGATGCCGGCCTGATACGCCCTGACGATCAGTTCGGGTGTCAGATCGATGGCGAACGGATCAGGCTTCTTGCTCATGGGTGGAATATGGGCCGTCGCGATGCGCGAAACAACGCCAAAGCGGCTTGCCACGGCGGACCTCGGACGCGATTGTGCCGCCGGCAGGGATGGTCGATGAACAAGTGGGTGCGGCGCATCATCGTCGGGATCGTCATCGTGGTAGTGCTGTTCGTCGCCGCCGGCGGCGTGGGCACTTCCATGCTGATGAACCATCTGCTGACCCCGGGCGGCGTCGACTGGAGCGGCGCCAACAATCCCGATCCGCCCACCGATCCGTACGAGCTCGGCTATCGCGGCGACCCGCTGGCGGCGCTCGGATTGCCGTTCGAGACGGTCCGCTACACCACCGAACTGGGCGAGGCGGAGGCCTGGTTCGTGCCGGCGGCCAATATGGCCGGACCCTGGGCGATCTATGTGCACGGCATCGGTGGCATCCGCGAGAACGGCTACCGGCAGCTGTCGATCCTCAATGCCGCCGGCATTCCGACGCTGCTGATCACCTACCGCAACGACAAGGGGGCGCCGGCCCCCGAAAACGCCCTCTACAGCTTCGGCGTTACCGAGTGGCGCGACCTCGATGCGGCGGTCGGTGCCATGCTGGACCGCGGCGCGCCGAGCATCATCCTCGTCGGCGAGTCGATGGGCGGGGCCATTGTCGGGCAGTTCCTCATGCACTCGGACAAGGCCGACAAGGTGGTGGCCCTGGCGCTCGATGCACCGGCGCTCGATTTCACCGAGGTGGTGGCAGACAAGATCGGCGCCCGGCTGATCCCCTTTGCCCGTACCCTGGCCAATGCCGGCATCTTCGTCTTCGATACCTATCGCAAGGCCGAGCTCAAAAAGGCGGTGAGCCTCGATGCGGTGGCGAAGTTTCCCGGGCCGCTCTTCCTTGCCCACGGCACCGCCGACAGCCTGGTGCCGGTCACCATCAGCGAGCGGCTCCTCGCGGCGCGCACGGCGCCCACGGCCTATCTGCAGACCGGCGCCAACCACCTGCTGTCGTTCAAGGAGGATCCCGAGCGCTATCGCGCCGAGATGGGCGGATTCCTCAACAGCCTTGGCCGCTGAGGTTCAGCGAAGCACCAGCCGCACCAGCAGCGGCAGGCTGACGGCGGCGAGCACCACTGGCAACATCAGGACGAAGGCGTCGAGGTAATCGATCATGTGCGGCATGGCACGATCTCCTTGCGATGGAGCGTCATGACAGCCGACGGCTGAACCGGCGCTGGAGCGGCCGTTCAAATTTCGTTAACGAGTCGGATCGGGAAGACGGTCGGCCACCCCCACCGGTGTCTCCCCGGCGGGTTCACACCAGACACGCCCCAAACGCGGTGTCATCCCGGCGAAGGCCGGGACCCATCCTGAGATGCGTCGGCTCGCGCGCATAGCCGCATCACCTCAGGATGGGCCCCGGCCTGCGCCGGGGTGACACCGTGGATGAGGAAGCACCGGGGACTGCGCCTCAAGCATCGATCCGCGCCAACTTGGCGCGCATCTGCGCTTACGCAGGGATCGCGTTCAGGAAACTGCAAGCCGCCTTGCGGCTAGTGCTTCATCCCGAGGTATTTTTCCAGCCAGTGGATGTCGTAGTTGCCGGCGATGATGTCCGGTTCCTTGATCAGCCGCTGGAACAAAGGCAGGGTGGTCTTGATCCCGTCGACCACGAACTCGTCCACCGCGCGGCGCAGGCGCTGCAGGCATTCCTCGCGGGTGCGGCCGTAGACGATCAGCTTGCCGATCAGGCTGTCGTAATAGGGCGGGATCGAGTAGCCGGCATAGACCGCGGAATCGACGCGCACGCCGACGCCGCCGGCGGGGTGGTAGAAGCTGATCTTGCCCGGTGACGGCGTGAACGTCTGCGGATCCTCGGCGTTGATGCGCACTTCGATGGCGTGGCCGGTAAAGGTGATCTTGTCCTGTTCGAGGCTCAGCTTTTCGCCCGAGGCGACGCGGATCTGCTCGTAGACCAGATCGACGCCGGTGATGCGCTCGGTGACCGGGTGCTCCACCTGCAGGCGGGTGTTCATCTCGATGAAATAGAACTCGCC
>MKVB01000001.1:233866-259981 GCA_001899085.1 Devosia sp. 66-14
GAACTCGATGGTGCCGGCACCCGAGTATTTGAGCTTGCGCATCGCGGCGGCGCAGATCTCGCCGATCTTGTCGCGCTGTTCGGCCGGCACGGTGGGGGCCGAGGCTTCTTCCCAGACCTTCTGGTGGCGGCGCTGCAGCGAACAGTCGCGGGTGCCCAGGTGCACGGCATTGCCCTGGCCATCGCCCATCACCTGGACTTCGATGTGCCGCGGCTTGCCCAGGTACTTCTCCATGTAGACGGAGTCGTTGCCGAAAGCGGCCTTGGCTTCGGCGCGGGCGGTCGACCAGGCGACCAGCAGATCGGCCTCGGTGAGCGCCACCTTCATGCCGCGCCCGCCGCCGCCTGCCGTGGCCTTGATCAGCACCGGGTAGCCGATCTCCCTGGCGGTCGCCTTGGCGTCGGCCTCGGTCGCGACTTCTCCGGCGGAACCGGGAACCACTGGAATGCCGAGCTCCACCGCCGTCTGCTTGGCGGTGATCTTGTCGCCCATGATCTGGATGTGATGCTCGGACGGCCCGATGAAGGTGATCTTGTGCTCGGTGAGGATGCGGGCGAAGCGCGCGTTCTCCGAGAGGAAGCCATAGCCGGGATGCACGGCATCGGCGCCGGTGATCTCGCAGGCCGCCATGATCGAGGGGATGTTGAGATAGCTGTCCTTGGCCGGCGGCGGCCCGATGCAGACGCTTTCGTCGGCGAGGCGCACATGCATGGCGTTGGAGTCGGCCGTCGAATGGACGGCGACAGTCTGGATACCGAGCTCCTTGCAGGCCCTGAGGATGCGGAGCGCGATCTCGCCGCGATTGGCGATGAGGACCTTCTGGAACATGCCGGCTTACTCGATCACGACGAGCGGCTGGCCGTATTCGACCGGCGAGGCATCCTCGACGAGGATGCGGGTGATGGTGCCCGAGCGGTGCGCCGGAATCTGGTTCATCGTCTTCATCGCCTCGATGATCAGCACGGTCTGGCCTTCCGAGACCTTGGCGCCGACGCTGGCGAAGGCAGGCTTGCCGGGCTCGGGCGAGAGGTAGGCGGTGCCCACCATCGGCGAGGTCAGCGTGCCCGGGTTCGAGCTCAGGTCGTCGTTCGTCGGGGCGATCGCGGCTGCGACGCCGCTCGGAGCGACCGGGGCGGGAGCTGCGGCCGGCGCCGGAGCGTAAGCCGGCACTGCGACCTGCTGCACCGCCTGGCTGGCATAGGAGCGGGTGACGCGAACGCGCAGGTCGTCGCGTTCGATCTCGATCTCGGCAAGGTTCTGCTCGTTGAGCAGCTTGGCGATGGCCTCGATCAGTTCCTGATCGGCATTCGGGGACGACGCCTTGGTCATATTCTGCCTCTTAGAGTTTTTCGGCCAGTGCGTGGAGGGCTAGCCTATATCCGGTAGCGCCCAGACCGCAAATCACCCCCATCGCCACCGGCGAGACGTAGGAGTGATGGCGGAACGCTTCGCGGGTGTAGATATTGGACAGGTGAACTTCGATCACCGGCAATGCCACCGCGCGGAACGCGTCGTGGATGGCGATCGAGGTGTGCGAGTAGGCGCCCGGGTTGATGACGATGGCGTCGAAATTGCCCATCGCCTGCTGGATCCAGGTGACCAGTTCGCCTTCGATATTGGATTGCTTGCAGGTGACCTCGAGGCCAAGCGTCTTGCCTTCGGCAATTGCCATCTTCTCGATGTCGGCAAGCGTCTGCGTGCCGTAGGTCTGGGGCTCGCGGGTCCCGAGCATGTTGAGGTTCGGGCCGTTGAGAACGAGGACGCGGTGAGCCATGGTTCGTGCCTTTTGCACTGGCCCCCCAGCGGGCGCAAGCGTGGCGCGGAGTAATGCACGAAAAAGGGCGGATTTGCGGCGGCCGAACCGGGCCTCGATGCATCATTGGTGCCTTCTCCCACGCGGGGAGAAGGTGATGGGGCCTTCTGCTTCGGCGCCCGATCAGCCCGGCTGGTCGGTGCTCGTGCACACCGTCGCCCCGCACGCCCGCATGTTGGCGATGCGCTGCTGCAGCGCCTCGAGGCCGATGGCGCCGGGGATGATCTCGTCACCGATGATGAAGGTCGGCGTGCCGGTGATTTTCAGCCGGTCGGCGATGCGGTAGCTCTCCTCGATCACCTTGTCGACCCGGGGCGCCTTCATCCCCATCTCGAGGGTGATCGGGTTGAGCCCGAGATCGGCTGCCGCCTTGAGGGCCACCGCCTTGTCGACCTGGCCGCGGCTGGTGAACAGCGCCTGGTGGAACGCCCAGTAGTCGACATCGGCATCGGCCACCTGCGCCGCGATGCGCGCTGCATCGACCGAGCCCTGCGACAGGATCGGAAACTCCTTGAGGATCACCTTGAGGTTCTTGTCGGTGTCGAGCAGCGCCGCGAGGTCGGGCAGCGCCTGCCGACAATAGCCGCAGTTGTAGTCGAACATCTCGACCAGAGTGACATCGCCGTTGGGGTTGCCCAGGACAATGCCGTTCTCGGAGTCGAAGATCGCCGGTTTCAGTTCGACCATCGCCGTACGGGTCGCGGCGGTGCGTTCGGCGGTCAGCTCCGCATCGAGCGCGGCCGACACCTTCTGCAGGATGCGTGGGTTGCCGAGCAGGTACTTCTCGATCATCGGGTCGATGGTCGATTGGTCGAGCGCCGCCAGCGGCTCTGGAACGTCCTGCTTGGGTTGCCGCGCCAGCAGGTCGGCGACGATCGTCTCCACCGCCGATGCCGTGAGGCCGGGTTCCGGCTTCGACTTGGCCATCACGTCCTCGGCGATCGCCCTGGCGCCGGCCTCGTCGAGCCTGGGGGCCGACAGCAGCGTCGCGCCGAGCCCGCCCGCCAGTACACCGACGGCGAGAACGAGGATGGTGGTGAGGCGAGACATGCGAACTCCGAAGCGGCTCTGTTTCGACCTGTCTAGCAGACCGGGCCGAATTTGCCATGCCGCGCCGCCCGGACCTAACGCCGCGGCTTCAATTGTTGTTGAGGCGACGCCGCAATTCCCGTAGCCAAGGCGCCATGCAGACCGACGAAAAACTCACCGGCCTGAGGCCGTTCTACGTGATGGAAGTCACCGCGCGCTCCAAGCTCGTCGAAGCGAGCGGTCGCAGCGTGATGCACATGGAATCGGGTGAGCCCGGCGCCCCGCCGGCGCCACGGGTGCGCGAGGCGGTTGCCGCGGCGCTCGAGTTGCCGCAGCACTACACCCACTCGGCCGGCCAGATCGAACTGCGCCGCGCGCTGGTCGACTATTATCGCGCCCAGCACGACGCGGCGGTCGATCCCGAAAGCATCGTCGTGACCATGGGCTCGTCCTCGGGCTTCATCCTGGCTTTCCTCGGAGCGTTCGGTCCGGGCGCCAGGATCGCCGTGACCCGTCCCGGTTACCCGGCCTATCTCAATACGCTCGATGGCCTCGGCATGCAGGCCGTCGAGATCCCGGTGACGGCCGCCGCGGGCTGGCGGCTCAGCGCCGCCGATGTCGAGGCGGCCTATGCCCGGGAAAAGTTCGACGGGTTGCTGTTCGCCTCGCCGGCCAACCCCACCGGCGCCGCGGTGACGCGCGAGGCGCTGAAGGAAATCGTCGAGGTCTGCGCCCGGCTCGGCGTGCAGTTCATCTCCGACGAGATCTATCACGGGCTCGACTACCGGGCGGCCTCGGTCTCGGCGCTCGAGTTCACCGACGACGCCATCGTCATCAACAGTTTCTCCCAATACTACTGCATGACCGGCTGGCGCATCGGCTGGATGGTGCTGCCCGAGCGGCTGACCCGCCGCACCAACATCCTGCAGCAGAACCTGTTCATCGCCGCCCCGACCCTCAGCCAGATCGCCGGCCGGGAGGCGCTGGGCGAGCGCGACTATTCCGAAGAGCAGAAGGCCCAATACGCGGTGAACCGCCACGTCCTGGCCGAGGGGCTGGCGCAGTTCGGTCTCGCCACGGCGAGTGAAGGCGACGGCGCCTTCTACGCCTATGTCGATTTCTCCCGCTTCACCAATGACTCGCTGAGCTTCTGCATGCAGATGCTCGACGAGGTCGCGGTGGCCGCAACGCCCGGCATCGACTTCGACCGCCTCAACGGCAACCGCTTCGTGCGCTTCTCCTATGCCGGCACGCGGGCGACGATCGACGAGGGCCTGAACCGGATCGGCGATTTCCTCAGGGGACGATGATGCCCGCCATCCCGACGTTGAGAACCAGGCGTTTGGTGCTGCGGCCGGCGATCGAGGCCGATTTTCCCGCCTATCGCAACCTTATGGCCTCGCCGCGTTCCACCTACATGGGCGGGCCGTTCGACGAAGCCCGGGCCTGGGGGCTGTTCAGCCACGATATCGCCTGCTGGACGCTGTTCGGGCATGGCGGGCTGATGATCGACGTCGCGGCAACGGCCGAATGCGTCGGCCAGGTCGGCATAAACCACGGGCCGCTCTTCCCCGAAAAGGAACTGGGCTGGCTGCTTTATGATGGGTTTGAAGGGCAGGGCTATGTAACGGAGGCGGCAGTGGCGCTGCGCGACTGGGCCTTTGCCGAGTTGGGCCTGCCGAGCCTCGTCAGCTATCTCGATCCGGCGAACCATCGCTCGATAGCTGTGGCGGAACGCCTGGGGGCGGTGCGGGACGACACCGCCCCGCGCCAGGACCCTGAGGATGTGGTGTATCGGCATTTTCCGGCGGGAACGCGCAGCTAGCTCGTTCGCGAGTGCGAGCCACCACCCACCCCACCCACGCGGTGTCATCCCTGCGAAAGCAGGGACCCAACTCTCGTCTGGTGCGGGCGGTGAAATGGGTCCCTGCTTTCGCAGGGATGACATCCGGTGGGGAGGCGAGCTGTGGGCTATCAACCCCATCGGCTAAACCGCCTACCGCGGATTGTCACCCAGCACGAACGGGCGCAGCCGGTGGCCGTCGGGATCTTCGACCACGAAGGTGAAGCCGAAATCCATCTCGGTCGGCGCCTGCACCACCTTCAGCCCCAGCTTGCTCCACTCCTCGAAGGTGGCGCGGACCGCGTCCTTGCTCTCTTCGCTGAACGAGATCTCGATCCCGCCGGCGGCGTTCGGCTTCGGCTCCATCTCGTCGGCCAGCCACAGCCCGATCTTGAGCCCGGTGGGGAGCACGTAGAGGACGAAGCTCGGAGCTTTCTCGACCGGCTCGCGGCCGAGCAGCTTGCTGTAGAGCTCGGCGCTCTTCAGTGGGTCGCGGACGGCGAGCAGCAGATAGTTGAGGGTGCGCATGGGGTGTCTCCGTTGTTGATGGAGACGGCATAGCGAGCCGGACTGACAGTTTCCGGCAGTGGCTGAGCGCCGGCACCGGTCAGCGCACCGGAATGCCCTCGCGCTCGCGCCACTCCTTCAGCATCGCGGCGCGTCGGCGCGGATAGCGCTCGGCCAGCAATTCCATGCGGTCGATGCGATCGAGGCGGAAATGGCGATAGTCGGTCCTGAGTTCGCACCAGCCGATGACCACGCGCACCCGGTCGAAAAAGCCGATGGCGAAGGGCCAGATCGTCCGCTCGGTCGCCGTGCCGCCGGCATTGCGATAGGCGATCACCAGTTTCTTCTGCTCGCGGATGGCGAGCCGGATGGTCGAGAGGTCGACCTGGGCCGGGATGACCTCGCCGCCGCCGACCAGGAGGTTCGAGCCGTCGACGTTGTCGCGTAGCTCGGCCGGCAGCACCGCGGTGATCTTGCTCAGCGCATTGGCCGCGGCATCGCCAAGCCGCGGGTCCTCGGCACGCCGGGCCACCCAGCGCGAGCCGAGCACCAGCGCTTCGATTTCATCGGCCGAGAACATCAGTGGCGGCAGCGTGAAGCCGGGCCGCAGCACATAGCCGAGGCCGGGCTCACCCTGGATATCGGCGCCCTGCGCCTGCAAGGTCGCGATATCGCGGTAGAGCGTGCGGATCGAAATGCCGAGCTCATCGGCAAGGGCAGGGCCCGTTACCGGCGCACGATGGCGGCGCAGCAGCTGGATCAGGTCGAGCAGGCGTTCGGTGCGGGACATCCATCTAGCCTAGCGGATTCAGCGCGGTTGCGAGAGTGCTTGACCGATTAGAGTAAAAGCTCTAATGCAGGAGTTAGAGCAAATACTCTAGGCGCGTAGATGGCTGACACCAAGACTCGTATTCTCGACACCGCACTGGCCCTGTTCAATGAGCAGGGGACGGCGCCCGTCACCACCAACCACGTTGCCGAGGCGCTCTCGATCAGTCCCGGCAACCTCTATTACCACTACCGCAACAAGGCCGAGATCGTCCGCGGGCTGTTCAACCGGATCACCGCCGCCTGGGCCGCCAACTACGCCATCCCGGCCGATACCTTGCCCGACCTCGCCCTGGTCGAGCGGATGGTGGCGGGCAACTTCGCCATCCAGGCGCAGTACCGCTTTTTCTTCCGCGACCTGACGCTGCTGCTCAATGCCGATCCGGAACTCGCCGCTGCCTATCGGCAGAACCGCGAGGCCGGCATCGCCAACACCCGCGCGCTCATCGGGCTGTTCGAGAGCGTCGGCGTGCTGGTGCCGCTCGCCGACGACGAGGCGCGCGACGACCTGGCCCAGTTGCTCTGGCTGGTGGGTGATTTCTGGCTGGTGTTCCGCGACACCGGCGGCACCCCGTTCGCTCCATCCGACACCGCACAGGGCGTCCGGCTGTTCCGGCGCCTCATCACCCCACACCTGAAAGGAGTTTCGACATGACCACTCGAGTTGCAATCAACGTGCGTACGACCGGCCTCCTGCTGATCGCCGTCCCCATCGTCTTCACCGCCGGCTTCACCGGCCTGCAACTGACCTTCGAGTACCCCGACATCCTTCGCCACCCGGCGGGCGAGGTGCTGACCCGCTTTGCCGCCGCCGGCGCCGACCTGCACCTCTACTGGTACGCCATGATGGCCGCCGCTCTGGCGATGATCCCGACGACGATCGGGCTGGGCCTCTCCCTGTGGGAGCGGGACCGGCAGCTGGCGGCGCTGTCGATCGGGGCAGGGGTGCTGGCAGGGCTCGTACAGGCGCTTGGCCTGTTGCGCTGGGTGATCCTCGTTCCAGGACTTGCCGCCGGCTACACGGCGCCCGGGGCGACCGAGGCCGAGCAGCAGTTGGCGACGGCACTGTTCGATGCCGCCAACCGTTACCTGGGCATGGGTGTCGGCGAGCATTTTGGCTACCTGTTCACCGCAGCCTGGACCCTCTTGGTCGCCGCGCTGATCATCCGGCAGCACCGCTATGTGGCCGTTGCCGGCGTGCCGATCGCGCTGGGTGTGCTCGCCGGTATGGCCGAGCCGTTCGGTGTGCCGATGGCGGGCGCGATCAACGCCATCAGCTATACGCTGTGGGCGGTGTGGACGCTGGCGCTCGGCATCGTCGTGCTGCGCGGCGAACGTCGCGAGGCTGCCGCTATTCCGCAGGCGGCCTGAACGCGCCGCAAAATGAAAAGGGCGGGAGATGATCCCGCCCTTTCGATTCGACTGTCGCTGGCGCTTAGCCGCCCAGACCGAGGCGGCGTTGCCACCAGCCGGCTTTCTTCGGCTTGGCTTCTTCCGCCGGCTTCTCTTCGGCCGTTGCGGCCGGAGCCGCGGAACTCACCACGATCTCGCCTTCCGGGATGACCTTCCTGTCGCGACGGCGCGGCGCTTCGGCAACCTCGGGCTCCGGTGCAGCCTCGGCAACGACTTCGGCCGGCGCAGCCTCGGCAGCCACCGTCTCAACGGGAGCGGCCTTGGGCTTGCGGGCGCGAGGCTTCTTCGCCTTGGGAGCGTCCTCGGCTTCGGCTTCCGGCGTCGGTGCTGCCTCTGCAGCCACGGGAGCGGCCTTCCTGGCGCGGCGAGCAGGTTTCGCCGCCGCCACGGGAACACTCTCCTCTGCGGCCGGCGCTGCCTCTTCGGCCACGGCCGGAGCAGACTCGGCAACAGGTTCGGCCTTCTTGCGACGACCACGCTTCGGCTTCTCGGCCGGGGCGTCCTCGGCAGCCACTGCAGCGGTATCGACCGGTGCCTCTGCGACGACCGCGACGGCCGGCGCCTCGGCCGCAGCCACTGCGTCTTCCGCCGTCGGCTCTGCCGTCACGCCCTCGCGCTGCTCGCCACCCTCGCCATCACGACGGTTGCGGCGGCCGCCACGGCGACCACGACGGCGGCGGCGACGCGGCTCGCCGTCTTCACCAACTGCGCCTTCACCGGCCTGGCGCGGCGCCTCGTCGCCTTCGCCATCCTCGGACTCTTCGTCCGATGCGGCTTCGACGGGCTGGCGCGGCTGCTGCTGCTGGCCACCCTGCGGGCGGTCCTCACGATCGCCACCGCGACGGCGACGGCGACGGCGACGCCCGGAGCGTTCGCCACTTTCCTCGGAGCGCGCCTGGCGCTCGCCGGTGCCGGTGCTTTCTTCTTCCTCGTCTTCCTCGTCCTCGACAGCCAGGTCGGCCGCTTCGGCCTCGGCATCGATGATGGTGGTGGTGTCGACGCGGACATGCGTGCCGGCAGGCTCGCTGCGATCGAGCACGCGGGCCTCGCCACGCTCGATGGCGAAGTGCGAGGGGCCGACATGGTCATCGGCGACGATGGTGATCGAGAGACCGTATTTGGCCTCGAGATTGTTCAGCGTGCCGCGCTTGGTGTTGAGGATGTAGAGCGCCACATCGGTGGGGACGCGCACATTGATCGACTGGCCGGGCTTGCGCAGCACGTGGTCTTCCACGTTGCGCATCACCATCAACGCCAGGCTCTCCACCGAGCGGACAAGCCCGGTACCCTGGCAGGTCGGGCACTTGTGCGTCGAACTCTCGACCACGCCGAAGCGGATACGCTGGCGGCTCATCTCGAGCAGGCCGAAATGGCTGATCCGGCCGACCTGGATGCGGGCCCGGTCGTTCTTCAGGCATTCTTTGAGCTTGCGCTCCACCGCCCGGTTCGAGCGGTTCTCCACCATGTCGATGAAGTCGATGACGATCAGGCCGGCGAGATCGCGCAACCTCAGCTGGCGGGAAACTTCCTCCGCCGCCTCGAGGTTGGTCTGCAGCGCCGTGTCCTCGATATTGTGTTCCTTGGTGGCGCGGCCGGAGTTCACGTCGATCGAGACCAGCGCCTCGGTCGGGTTGATCACCAGATAGCCGCCCGACGGCAGGGTGACCTGCGGCGAGAACATCTGGTCGAGCTGGCCCTCGACGTTGAACTTCGAAAACAACGGCGCGTCATCCTTGTAGAGCTGCACGTTCTTGGCGTGGCTCGGCATGATCATGCGCATGAAGTCTTTGGCTTCGCGGTAGGCGTCGTCGCCGGCCACGAACAGCTCGTCGATATCCTTGTTATAGAGGTCGCGGATGGTCCGCTTGATCAGCGAGCCTTCCTCGTAGACGAGGCATGGGGCCTGCGACTTCAGGGTCAGCGAGCGGACGTTCTCCCACAGCCGCTGCAGGTACTCGAAGTCGCGCTTGACCTCGGCCTTGGTGCGGCTGGCGCCGGCGGTCCTGAGGATGATCCCCTGGCCCTGCGGCACTTCAAGATCCCCGACGATGTCCTTGAGACGCTTACGGTCTGCGGCGTTGGTGATCTTGCGCGAGATGCCGCCGCCACGGGCGGTATTGGGCATCAGCACCGAGTAGCGGCCGGCGAGCGACAGGTAGGTGGTGAGAGCCGCGCCCTTGTTGCCGCGCTCTTCCTTGACCACCTGCACCAGCATCACCTGCCGGCGCTTGATCACTTCCTGAATCTTGTACTGGTGCCGGCGCTGCGACGGACGGCGGCGTTCCTGCACGTCCTCCAGCGCATCCGAACCGCCGACGCTCTCGACCGGCTCGTTGCTGGTCGGCGCCTGCTCGATATGGCTGTGCTCTTCGTCGCCCTCGGCCTCTTCATGCTCCGACGACACTTCGGCCGGCGCGGCCGCCTGGGCCGCGGCGTGCTCGTGATCGTGCTCGTCGTCATCATGCGCCTCGTCGCGCAGCAGCGCTTCGCGGTCGGCGATGGGGATCTGGTAGTAGTCGGGGTGGATTTCCGAGAAAGCGAGGAAGCCGTGGCGATTGCCGCCATACTCGATGAAAGCCGCCTGGAGCGAGGGCTCCACGCGCGTCACCTTGGCGAGGTAGATATTACCCCTGAGCTGCCGCCGCTGGGCGGATTCGAAATCGAACTCTTCGAGCCGGTTCCCGTTAGTGACGACGATCCGTGTTTCTTCCGGGTGGATGGCATCCACCAGCATGCGCTTTGTAGCCATAGACGAAGTCTCCGCGCCGTCGCGCGCCGACACCGATCGACCGGCGAACCGGTCCTCCTGATGTCGCGCCATGCGAGGCGAAAGGTTTTAGGAGGATGGCGCGAGAGGCGCCGGCAAAAGCGACGGCGCGCGCGCCGCCGCGAGACTGGAGAGCGAAGGCAGCCGGGACTTCGATGACAAAAGCGCAACCGCTGTTCGGGATCGCGTCACTCTTTGTCTGCCCGATGGCCATCAGACCTCTTCCTTGAGAACAGGCCAGCGAAAATCGAGCCGCCTGTTCTTCGATCCCGAGGGACCGAGATTCTATCGCGAGGCGCCAAATGTGCCGCACTTCAGATCGGGATCACCTGAGTGAATTCCGATCCGCCGCTGCCAACCAGCCGCGCCAGGGCGCCGATTGCGCCGCACAGGCATATGGTGGCGGCAGCAGGCCGCCTCAAGATCGCTTTAGGGTTGTTGCCGCAAATTGGCAACAGGAAACTCAAAACCTACGGGTACGGGCCAGTTCCAAGCTGATCACATTATTGCATTGTCGACGCGCGGTGCGTAACGCCGCAGAATCGCCCGAGTGCTCTGGCGTCTTGCACCACCTTTAGGGGAGCGATGCTGTCTTGTTGAAATCTGCCGGCTCCGGCGGCCAAACTGGCGGATTTGCCGGATTTGTGGCGATCGTACTGGTCCTCCTGGCCAGCCTGTTCGCAGCACATCCCGCCTTCGCTCAGCTCGAATCGATCGACGACTACCCCGATGTCATCGATGCGCGTGTCACTTCGACGCCGCAGCGTGCTCGCCTGATCATCGACCTGTCGGGGCCGACCGAGTTCGCCATCGTCTCGCTCGACAAGCCCAACCGCATCGCCATCGACGTCAAGGCCTTCGAGCTCAAGATTCTCGCCCCCGCCGATGTGGCCGGCAAGGGCATCGTCACCAGTTACACCGTGGAAATGGCGGAGAAGGGCAGGGCCCGCACCCTGCTGACGCTGGCCCAGCCGGCGCAGGTGCAGCAGGCCTATGTCCTCGACGCCGTCGCCGACCAGCCGGCGCGCCTGGTGGTCGACATCATCACCGCCACGCCGGAAGAGTTCGCCACCAAGGTCGCCTCCGACCTCGCGGCCTCCAACGCCAATCAGGGCGCGCCGCCGGTAACGGCTTCGACCGATCCCGGCACCCATGCGCCGATCACCGCCACCCGTCCGCTGGTGGTGCTGGACCCCGGCCATGGCGGCGTCGACAATGGCGCCAGCGCGCCCAACGGCGTGCACGAAAAGGACATCACCCTCACCTTCGCGCTGCAGCTGCAGAAAGTGTTGATCGACTCCGGTCGCTTCGATGTGGCGCTGACCCGCGAGGACGATACCTATCTGTCGCTCAACGAGCGGGTCGACCTCGCCCGGCAGAACAAGGCCGACATCTTTATTTCGCTGCATGCCGACAGCTTCCAGCAGCCTGAAATCCGCGGCGCCAGCGTCTATACCCGCGACGAGAATGCCACCGACGTGCTCGACAAGGTGCTGGCCGATGGCGAGAACCGCTACGATATCGTCGCCGGCTTCGCTGTGCCGCAGGCGACCCCGGCGGTCATGGATATCCTGGTCGACCTGATGCGCCGCGAGATGCGGAAATCCAGCTTTCTTGCCGCCGAAGCCATTGTCCACCAGCTCGAGCCCAGTGTCGCGCTGCGCCGCTTCCCGGTGCGCCAGGCCGACTTCTTCGTGCTGCAGGCGCCCGATGTTCCCTCGGTGCTGGTCGAGCTGGGTTTCCTGTCCAACGCCGCCGACATCGCCAACCTGCAGCAGTCGGATTGGCGCGACCGAGTGGTGGACGCACTGGCGCGAGGGATTGCGGATTACTTCGACAGCACGCAGAAGGCTGCGGCCGCGCCGCAGTGACGTTTTCAGCACGCAACGCATCGCAAGTTCTTGAAGGGGCGGTCTTGTCCACATTTCCGCCCTTGTCTGGTATGATTCCGCAATACTCCGCGCCTCACCCGATCGGACTCGTGGCGCCCGCTCCAAGGTTCACGATCTGATGCTCAGACTTATCGGCTGGCTCTTCGGTTTCGGCGTGTTTTGCGCGTTGGGCGCTGTCGCGGTCGCCGCCGTGTATCTCAACCAGCTGAACGCCACGCTGCCCGACTACACGGTGCTCAAGGATTATCAGCCGCCGGTGACGACGCGCGTCCATGCCGCTGACGGCACGCTGCTCGCCGAGTATGCGAGGGAGCGCCGGCTGTTCCAGCCGATCGAGACCATCCCGCCGCTGATCATCAACGCCTTCATCTCGGCGGAAGACAAGGACTTCTACACCCATTCCGGTATTGCCGTGGACGGCGTGATCCGTGCGCTGCGCGACAACGTCATGGCGCGCATCGACGGCAATGACTCGATCCAGGGCGGCGGCTCGACCATCACCCAGCAGGTGGCCAAGAACTTCCTGCTCACCTCCGAACAGACCTGGGACCGCAAGATCCAGGAAGCCATCCTCGCGTTGCGCATCGAGTCGACCTTTTCCAAGAACAAGATCCTCGAACTCTACGTCAACGAGATCTTCCTCGGGCTCAACTCCTACGGCGTCGCGGCCGCGGCGCTGAACTATTTCGACAAGGCGCTCTACGAGCTGACGCTCAGCGAGGCGGCCTATCTCGCCGCGCTCCCCAAGGGGCCGAACAACTACCACCCGTTCCGCCGGCCCAAGCAGGCCATCGAGCGTCGCAACTGGGTGATCGATCGCATGGTCGAGAACGGCTACGTGACGGCCGAACAGGCGGCTGCCGCCAAGGCCGAGCCGCTAAACGTCAAGCCGCGCAGCTCGGGCAGCCAGCTCTACTCGGCCGAGTACTTTACCGAGGAAGTGCGCCGCCAGCTCGGCAAGCTCTATGGCGAGGCCGAGCTCTATGGTGGCGGCCTCAGCGTTCGCACCACGCTCGACCCGCATCTGCAGGAATATGCGCGCCGCGCCCTGATGGATGGGCTGATCAACTACGACCACGGCGAGGGCTTCCGCGGCCCGATCGCCAGCGTCGATATCTCCAGTGACTGGGGCGTGGCGGTCAACGCCGTCAAGCCGCTGAGCGACGTGCCCGAGTGGACGCTCGCCGTGGTGCTGGACATGGGCGACAACCAGGGCACCATCGGCCTCCGGCCCGCCACCGATATCGAAGGCAAGATCTCCGCCGACCGCGTCACCGGTACGCTTGCCGGCCCCGATATCAAGTGGGTGAGCAAGAAGCTCGGCTCCATCCTCAAGCCCGGCGACGTGATCTACGTGTCGAAGCTCCCTGACCGCGAGGGCGCCTACACGCTGGAGCAGGTGCCCGAACTCGAAGGGGCGCTCGTCGCCATGGATCCGCGGACAGGGCGCGTTCTCGCCATGGTCGGCGGCTTCTCCTACGCGGAGTCCGAATTCAACCGCGCCACCCAGGCGATGCGCCAGCCCGGGTCCTCGTTCAAGCCGATCGTCTACTCGGCGGCGCTCGACAATGGCTACACCCCGGCCTCGGTGGTGCTCGACGCGCCGATCGAGATCGTCAATGGCGATGGCTCCGTCTGGCGCCCCGAGAACTATGCCCAGCAGTTCTACGGCCCGCAGACCCTGCGCCGCGGCATCGAGCGCAGCCGAAACGTCATGACGGTGCGCCTCGCCAAGGATCTCGGCATGCCGCTGATCTCGGACTATGCCAAGATGTTCGGCATCTACGACGATCTGAACCCGGTGCTCGCCATGGCGCTGGGCGCCGGCGAAACCACCGACATGCGCATGACCTCGGCCTATGCCACCATCGCCAATGGCGGCCGCAAGATCGTCCCGACCCTGATCGACCGGATCCAGGATCGCTACGGCAAGACCATCTACAAGCACGACGAACGCGTCTGCGATGGCTGTGCGGCGCAGAGCTGGAACCACCAGGGCGAGCCACTGATCATCGACAATCGCGAGCAGGTGCTCGACCCGATGACCGCCTACCAGATCACCTCGATGATGGAGGGCGTGGTGCAGCGCGGCACCGGAACCGGCGCCAAGAAGCTCGGCCGTCCGGTCGCCGGCAAGACCGGCACCTCGAACGACTACAAGGACGCCTGGTTCATCGGTTTCACCCCCGAGCTCGCCGTCGGCGTCTATGTCGGCTTCGACACCCCCCGCAACATGGGCAAGCAATCGACCGGTGGCGAGATGGCGGTGCCGATCTTCACCGAGTTCGTCGGCAATGCCCTGAAGGGCAAGCCGCCGACGCCGTTCAACATGCCCGGCGGCATGGCCCAGGTCTGGATCGATCCGGGCACCGGCGTGAAGGCGAATGGCGGCGACCAGGCAATCTACGAGGCGTTCAAGCCGGGCACCGGCCCGAACCTCGTCACTTCGGTGATCGGCGTCGACTCCAATGCTTTCCAGGCGATCCAGTCCGGACAGGATCCGGCGGCGACCGACATGACGCTGGGTCGCGGCGGGCTGTTCTGAGCCGATGATCGTCGCCTGGCCCGATCCGCGGCTCACCCGCAAGGCCGAGCCGCGGCCGGTCGACGATGGCCTCGTCGCCATCGGCAATCGGCTGCTCGAGGCCACGCGCGCTGCCAATGCCTACGGCCTCGCTGCAGTGCATATCGGCGCCGTGGCACCGGTCGTGGTGATCAGCGCCGACCCCGATCCGGCCAGGCGCGACTACCTCGTGCTTTACAACCCGCAGGTGGTCTCGACCGATGGCCCCGCCGTTCCCGGCCCCGAGGGCTCGGTATCCATGCCGGGTGTCGAGGTCGAGATCACGCGCCCATACGCCGCGGAAATCGCCTGGGACGACGAAACCGGCATCCGCCGGCAGCGCCGCTTCGACGGCTTGCCCGCCCGCATCGCGCAGCACGAGATCGACCAGGTGAACGGCACCTTCTTCCTCGAGCGCCTCTCCCGCCTGAAGCGCGACATGGTGCTGAAGAAGTGGAAGAAGCAGGCCGGCAGCTGAGCTCGGTACTGTCCCTAACGGCCTCAAACAGCAGTACGAATCGCGGGTAATGTGGTGACGGTGGCTGCGCCGGAGCTGGTCGGCGCTTGACCGGAGGTGCGTTCTCGGCTTGAAGCGAATCCAACTCGCGGGGGGCCGTGGGGGTGCCGATGCGAATACTAGCCGACTACTTTCGAGTGATGCGCCAGTATCGCCGCAGGGTAGGGCGTTACCCCAACCTGTTCCGGCCCACGCGCTTCACCGAGAAGGTGCAGGTTGCCAAGCTCCGTTGGCGCATCCCCCGCATGGTCGTGCTGGCTGACAAGGTGCTCGCCAAACAAGTAGTAGCCGAGGAACTCGGGCGTGAGTGGACAACGCCGACGCTCTACGCCGGCCGCAGCTTGCCGCCGCGCGATGCGCGAAACTGGCCCATGCCATTCGTCATCAAGGCCAATAACTGGAGCGGCGGCAATTACTTCGTGACCGGCCCGCAGCCGCCCGATTGGGACGACATCGAGCGATCGGTCGACTACTGGATGGGACGCACCTTCGGGCGCTCGTTTGGGGAGTGGGTGTATCGCGAGATACCTCCCCAGGTCCTGGTCGAACCCTATATCGGGGCCGGTGAGCCGCCGGTCGACTATCGGCTCCACGTGTTCGACGGCCGAGCCGATTTCGTGTCGGTGAACTGGGAACGCTTTGCCGGGCTGAAGCGGGCCGTCTACGATCGCGACTGGCAACGACTGCCCTTCATCATGAGCGATGACGCGGAGCCTTACTATGGCAACGACATCCCACCGATGCCGCGCAGCTATCCTGAGATGATCCGCGCCGCCGAGCACCTGGCGGCGGGCTTTCCGTTCGCCCGCGTCGATTTCTATGAGATCGACGGCTTGCCGCGCTTCGGCGAGGTGACCTTCTATCCCAACTCCGGCTTCATCCGTCTGCCCGAGGAACTGGACCTCAAGTACGGCGCCATGTGGCCGGACGAGCTGCCGGCAAACGGCTGAAACGATGTGTCTGGCGGGATGGTGCCGGCAGCAAGAATCGAACTCGCGACCCACTGATTACAAATCAGTTGCTCTACCAACTGAGCTATGCCGGCACGACGCGGTCGATACCATTGGCTGCCGGATGGCGCAAGGCGCGCCGAAGCATGGCGTCGGGCGGCGACGGCGTGTCTTAGATGTGGCATCCTCGCTGTGCAAATATCCGGCTGGTTGGTGATTCACTGGCTCAGAGGTCGCCGTGGGAGGCAAACGAAGCATAGCGGTTCCGGCCCGCATCCTGCCCCGACACGCCGCCTTTTACTGGGGCGTCGGCGTTGGCGTGGTGGTGTTTGCCGTGTGCCTGCTGCTGTCGCCCAAATACGCGGTTCCCGTCGCTGCCAACGCGATGTTCGTCACCTACCTGCTGCTGGTCCGCATCGAGTTCCCGTGCCTCACCGCTGAGTTCCTGCAGCAGCGGCCCGACGACGCCGACTCGCCGGTGGCGGCGATCTTCCTCGCCACTATTCTGGTGGCGGCTGTGGCCATGCTGTTCCTGTTCCTGGCGCTCAATGGCGGGCAGGGCAGGGCCGATCCGGTCGAGATCTCGGTCAGCGTGGTCTCGGTACTGCTCGGCTGGTTCACGGTGCACACCATGGCGGCGCTGCACTACGCGCACGAGTACTATCGGGATGATCCGGACGAGGCGGGCAAGGTGCTCGGCGGCCTGGCGTTCCCCGGTCACGAGCCGCCCGACGGCGCGGCATTTCTCTATTTCTCCTATGTGCTGGGGATGACGGCCCAGGTCGCGGACGTCGCGGTGACGTCACGAGCCATGCGTCGACTGGTGACCCTGCACGGCGTCGTCTCGTTCTTTTTCAACACGGTCATCGTCGCAGCGACGGTCAATGTCGTCGTGACGGTCGCCGGCGGATGAGGCCGGACCGCCTTCTTGCGGCGAGGCAAACAGTTCATGCGCAGCGGGCAGTTGCCCGGGCGCCGTAGTTTCGGAGAGGAAACGACCATGAAGCGTACGCATCTTCTGGCTCTGCCGCTCGCCCTGTCATTGGGCCTGCTGCTCGCCGCCTGCGACAATAACTCGTCCCCACCGCCGGCCAAGCCTGCCGCCGAGGCGCCCGCTGCGCCGGCCGCCACCGCCGACGCGGACAAGGCCGCTGCCGAGCAGAAGGCAGCTGAGGAAAAAGCTGCAGCCGACAAGGCTGCCGCCGACAAGGCCGCGGCGGATAAGGCTGCAGCCGACAAGGCTGCCGCGGACAAGGCTGCTGCCGACAAGGCCGCGGCGGACAAGGCTGCCGCCGACAAGGCCGCGGCGGATAAGGCTGCTGCCGACAAGGCCGCGGCGGATAAGGCTGCTGCCGACAAGGCCGCAGCGGACAAGGCTGCCGCCGACAAGGCCGCAGCGGACAAGGCTGCCGCCGACAAGGCCGCGGCGGACAAGGCTGCCGCCGATAAGGCCGCGGCGGACAAGGCTGCCGCCGATAAGGCCGCTGCGGATAAGGCTGCCGCCGACAAGGCCGCGGCAGACAAGGCTGCCGCCGACAAGGCCGCGGCGGACAAGGCTGCCGCCGACAAGGCCGCAGCGGACAAGGCTGCCGCCGATAAGGCCGCAGCGGACAAGGCTGCTGCCGAGAAGGCCGCAGCTGATAAGGCCGCTGCCGAAGCCAAGGCGGCGGAAGAAAAGAAGGCCGCTGAGGCTGCCGCTGCTGCCAAGGCTGCCGAAGAAAAGAAGGCCGCTGAGGCTGCTGCTGCCGCCAAGGCTGCCGAAGAGAAGAAGGCCGCTGACGCCGCCGCTGCCGCCAAGGCCGCTGAGGAGAAGAAGGCTGCCGAGGCTGCCGCCAAGGCCGATGCCGACAAGCGGGCCGCTCTGGCCGCTGCAGCGGCCAAGGGCAAGGCGGATGCAGCTGCTGCCGTGGCTGCTGCCGAGACCGCGCCGGCGGGTTCTACCGCCCAGACCAGGGGAGCAGCCGACGCCGCTGCCGCGGTGGCCGCGGCCACCGAAGCTCCGGTCATGACCACTCCGGCCATGGGCGTCCTGCCTGCCGAAGGGCTGAAGCCCGACACGCGGCTCGCCGCCGGCGCCAAGCGTGACCAGATCGGTTATCTCGGCGTCTGGGCGCCGGACTATGCCGCCTGCGGCACAGTCGATCAGGCCGGCAGCAGCGGTTACGTGGTGATCACCAGGATCAGCATTCGCCAGGGCAGCGAGATCACGCTGGTCGACGCCGTACCCGCCACCAACGGCAAGGCCAGCCTCAAGGCCGGCGACAAGACCATCGAAATCGATCAGGCCGGTCCGGACGTGCTGAGCGTCAACGGCAAGTCGCTGGTGCGCTGCACCACGCCCTGATCCGCACCAAACGGGGCCGCGGCTCGCCGCGGCCCTGACTACTGAGAGGGTCTTCCGGCCGTCACGGCGAACAGCGCGATGGCTGCGGCGTTCGACACGTTGAGCGATTTGATCGGTCCCGGCATATCGAGCCGGACCATCTCGTCGCACAGTTCACGCGTCCGCTGCCTTAGCCCTTTGCCTTCGGCGCCCATCACGACGGCGATCGGTGCGTCGTCGGTGCGCGCCCGAATCGGGGCAGGGGCCTCCGAATCGAATCCGATCACCGTGAGGCCGCGGGATTTCAGCGTTTCGATGGCGTCGCCGAGATTGCGCACTTCGATCATCGGGACCAGATCCAGTGCGCCCGAGGCCGCCTTGGCCATCACGCCGGTTTCGCGCGGCGAATGGCGCGCCGTGGTCACCACGGCGTCGGCGCCGAACGCACAGGCGGTGCGCAGGATGGCCCCGACATTGTGCGGGTCGGTCAACTGGTCGAGGATCACCACCAGGCGGGGGTTGGGGACGTCGTTGAGGCCGAAGCGGCTGACCGCCTCGACTTCCAGCGCCACGCCCTGGTGCACCGCGTCGGCGCCGAGCAGCCGATCCAGCTCCTTTGGCGTCGTCTCCGTGAAGCGCATCTCCACCGGGCCGGTCTCCCTGAGGCGCATCAGCGCATTGGGCGTGACCAGCAGGTTGCGCTTTTCGCGCAAGGGATTGTCCAGCGCCGCCCGCACCGTATGCAGCCCATACAGGTAGACCGGCCCGGTATCCGGGTCATACTTCGGTTTGGGCGGGAATTTGTTGCGGCTCATAGGGATGCCGTAGCGGTTTTGATAGACGACAGCAAGGCGGCGAAGCTTCTGTCGCTGCTGGGCGATTGGGTGTTGACAGGCGTTCACCGCCCCGACATAAACCGCCCCGACGACGCGCCCGGGGACGGGCGCCGTTCGTTTCTCCGGCTCTGAATGGAGGGGTGGGAGAGTGGTTAAATCCGGCAGACTGTAAATCTGCTCGCTTAGCGTACACTGGTTCGAATCCAGTCCCCTCCACCAGCCCTTTGCTCCCGGCCAGCCGCGGGAGCGCCTCCCCGAAGCCGACTATTCTGCATGAGTCGTCGCGGCACTCCGTCCGCCACGGCGGACCGCCGGCATGCGCCGACGATCTCGCCTTCACCACAAAGTCGGCCCTTGCCAGGATCGCGCCTCTCCCACTAAGAAGCGCGAGGCGCCACGGCGCGGGTGTAGCTCAATGGTAGAGCAGAAGCCTTCCAAGCTTATGACGAGGGTTCGATTCCCTTCACCCGCTCCAGCCTTGCTCCTTCCCTCTGCGGTCATCCCTGCGCGAACCGGTTGGCCGCAATCGAGTCGGCCTTCATCTCGATGGAAAAGCCCGGCAGCTTCGGCGGCATGTAGGCCGCATTGCGGATGACGCACGGCTCGAGGAAGTGTTCGTGCAGGTGGTCGACATATTCGATCACCCGGCCGTCCTTGCTGCCCGACACCACCAGGTAGTCGATCATCGACAGGTGCTGCACATATTCGCACAGCCCCACGCCGCCGGCATGCGGCCATACCGGCAGCCGGTATTTGGCGGCCATCAGCAGCACCGACAGCACCTCGTTGAGTCCGCCGATGCGGCAGGCATCGATCTGTACGATGTCGATGGCGCCGCGGGTGATGAACTGTTTGAACAGGATGCGGTTCTGGCACATCTCGCCGGTCGCGACTTTCACCGGGGCGATGGCTTCGCGAATCTTGCGGTGCCCTTCGACATCGTCTGGGCTCGTCGGCTCCTCGATGAAGTAGGGATTGAAGCGCTTGAGCTCGTTCACCCAGTCGATCGCCTGGCCGACCTCCCACACCTGGTTGGCGTCGATCATCAGGTAGCGGTCGGGCCCCATGATCGAGCGCACGATCTCCAGCCGGCGGATGTCGTCGCTGAGGTCGCGGCCGACCTTCATCTTGATGTGCGAGAAGCCGGCTTCCACCGCTTCGTTGGCAAGTCGCGTCAGCTTTTCGTTGGAGTAGCCGAGCCAACCGGCCGAGGTGGTGTAGCAGGGGTAGCCGTTGGCCTCGAGCTCGGCGATGCGCGCCGCCTTGCCGGCCTCGGCGTCACGGAAGATCGCCAGTGCTTCGTCGGGGGTGATGGCGTCGGTGAGGTAGCGGAAGTCGACGATCGAGACGAGCTGCTCGGGTGTCATATCGGCGACATAGCGCCATACCGGCTTGCCGGCGCGCTTGGCCAGTAGGTCCCACACCGCGTTGACCACTGCGCCGGTGGCGAGGTGCATCGCCCCCTTGTCCGGTCCGATCCAGCGCAATTGGCTGTCGCCGGTCATATGTCGCCAGAACCGGCCGGGGTTTTCCTCGATCCAGTCGAGGTCGAGTTCGGTCACCCTTGCCGTCAGCGCCTCGATCGCCTTGCAGACGATGTCGTTGCCCCGGCCGATGGTGAAGGTCAGTCCATGCCCGGCGATCCCGCTATCGGTTTCGAGGATCACATAGGCCGCCGAGTAATCCGGATCCGGATTCATCGCGTCGGAACCATCGAGCGAAGCAGAGGTGGGAAAGCGAAGGTCGTAGGTGCTGAGGCTGGTAATGCGGGTCATGGTTTCGTTGTCTGGGGTTGGTCGAGCGACCTCACCCTACACCGATGCCGGCCGCAAGGCGGATAGGGCGAAAGTTCTGCTCGGTTCACACCAGGCTGGCTGCTTCCGCCGCGATCCAGTCACGGAACGCCTTGATCTTGGGGACATTCCGTCGCCCTTCGGGATAGGCGAGCCAGTAGCTGGTGCCTTCGTCGATCACCCGCTCGAACGGCTGGATCAGCCGTCCCTCCGCCAGCTCGCGCTGGAAATACTCGGGCGTCAGCAGGGTAACGCCCTGGCCGGCCATGGCGGCGATGGCGTCGAAGGTCTGCATGTTCATCGACGGCGTGTTCTGCTGCTTGAGCACGTCGTGCGGCAGCCCATGGGCGTCCAGCCAGAAGATCCACCATGGATCGTCGGCGTCGAGCAGCGGCAGCTTCAGGATGTCCGCCGGTTCGCGGACGCCGCCGATCGAGGCGGCCAGCCCGGGCGACAGCATCGGGGTGAAGCGCACATCGATGAGCCTCACCGCGGTGAGACCCGGCCACACACCTCTGCCGGCGCGGACCACTACATCCACCTGCTCGCGGGCAAAATCGACCAGCCGGTCGGTGGTCTCCAGCCGTACGGCGATCTCCGGGTGGCGCAGCTGGAAAATCCCGAGTCGGGGCGCCAGCCACTGCGCCGCGAAGGTGTGCATGGTGTTGACGATGAGTGTGCCGTGTTCGCGCTGGCCGAAATCGACGAAGGCTTCGCGCAGGGTGTCGAAGGCGCGCGTTACCTCGGGGGCCAGCCGCAGGCCGGCCTCGGTCAGGGCGACCTCGCGCGGACGGCGCAGGAACAGCGGCGCACCCACCCGTTCTTCGAGCAGCTTGATCTGATAGCTGACCGCCGCCTGCGTCATGCCCAGCTCCTGGGCGGCGCGGGTGAAGCTCAGGTGTCGGGCTGCCGCTTCGAAGACACGGATCGCAGCCAGCGGCGGCAGGTTATTTGACATAAGGCCTCCTTATGTACGATACTCGAGCTTTGGTTGGAAATCAAAGCCCTGGACGCGCATCTTTCACTCACACGCATCGAAGCTGAATGGTGATCGAAATGCTTTACCAGGCCCCCAGAACCCGTACCGCCCGTCTGTTTCGCTGGATGGCCCACCTGATCCTGCTGCGGCCGGCGCATCCGGTCGCCGATATTCGCGAACTCAGCCCCTATCTGCGGGCCGATATCGGAGCAGTGGGCGGGGATCGCTCTTTTCGCGGCGATCGCTGAGCGCCGCCGTTTCCGCGACAGCCAATGAAAAAAGGCCCGGCATGTGCCGGGCCTTTCTGATCAAAAGCGACGAATGGTCAGCAGTCGAGCAGGTAGCCCGAGCCCTTTGGCGCCGCCGTACAGTTCCACAGCATCGGCAGCTTGAGCTTGGTGGGCGTCGCTTCCACGGCGGTCGCCACTGTCTTGGGCGTTGCCTTCAGCATGGCCGCACCCTTTTCCCAGCACTCCTTCTTCAGCGCCGGAAAGATCAGGCAATTGACTTCCGAATCCGTGAGCGCCGGCGCGGCGGCCACGGGCAGGACCGGTACGGCGAAACCTGACGCGACGAGCGCGGCAACGAGAACGAGTCTCTTCATCGTTTTTCCCCTGGTATCCTCCAAGCGCGGCCAGTTGGCCGCGCGGCAGCGAGCCTAATCCCGCGCTGTGGCGGCGCGCAATCGCGACGCGAAGGTTGCCCCCTTGCCACTTGCGCGGCGCGAGGCTTTTCAGTAGAGGGAGGGCCGCAGGTTTAGGGGTATAGCTCAGTTGGTAGAGCATCGGTCTCCAAAACCGAGGGTCGAGGGTTCAAGTCCTTCTGCCCCTGCCACCTGCCACCAGGCGAAGTGAAGCCACTTCGGCCTTTCCATCCCGGAACAGATCGAGCCGTCTGACACCGCCCGCCGGTGCGTGAACGATTCTGCTCTCGACAACCGATGGATCAGGCAACCTGCGGTGTGCCCCAGCTTGCCAGGGTCGAGGGAACGCCGGCCAGCAGCTCGATATCGACGAGCTCGGCGCGTTCGACCAGAGTGCGCCCGGCAAGGGTGATCAGCGGCGTGCCTTCGTCCGCAATCATCAGCCAGCCCTTGGCCACCATCGACATGGTCAGATGGGGCGGTACGCTCGCTCCATGCTCGGCCAACCGGACCAGAGCAACGACTTCGGCCGGGGTAGGGCCTGCCAGCACAGCATCACGCATGATTTCGAACTCCCGCATTGCGGGACAAGAATGTGCTGGTGCGGATCTGGTTCCGGCGACGAACAACGAAAACTGATGGCCAGCTATCAGTCGACCGGGCCGACCAGGGCGACGAGCCATGAGGGCTGCGTCGGCGAGGGCAGCGAGACGGGGGACCGCCGGGTTGTGGATCCCGTAGAGGAGCAGAAAGGGGCGCGTGAACGCGGAAGAATCCAGCTGACAACCACTGCAAGTTGCCGCCCGGCAACAGACTTTCCTCCCGTTCGCGTATAGAGTGTAGTTCTGTTGAGGGAGTAACGACATGGCTCGGTCTATCGGTCTTCTTGCTGCGGGCATTTCGCTCGCGGCCTTGGCTGCGACTTCTGTTCATGCAGCCGATCTCATCGTCGACACGCCGGTAGAGCCGGGTGTTGTCGATGTCAGCGGGAATTGGGACGGCGTCTATCTCGGTGTCTTCGCCGGGTACGGAAGCGGCGCGTTCGAGAACACGCCTCCGGGCGGTACTGAGTATGACATCAGCGGCTGGCTTGCCGGTGTCGCGCTGGGCGCGAACTTCACCGTTGCCGACGGTATCGTTGCTGGCGTGGTCGGCGACATCGCCTGGTCGGGGATCTCGAATGATCCGGCGGACTTTGCCGGCGATGAGTTCAACGTCAACTGGGTGGGCTCGCTGCGTGGGCGCCTCGGCTTTGATGGCGGCGCTTTCCTGCCCTACCTGACTGCCGGTCTGGCAGTCGCCGGTGCCGAGGCTGTCGATACAGGTATCGCCACCGACACCGCTGTGCATATCGGCTGGACTGTGGGCGCCGGCGTCGAGTTCGCCGTGGCGGACAACCTGTCCATCGATCTTCTCTACCGCTACTCCGACTATGGCAGCGCCCATTACGACGTTGGCCTGGCCGGCAGCGATGTGGACTTTCACGCGCACCAGGTCAGCGTCGGGCTGAACTGGCGCTTCTAACTCTGGTTCAAACGACAGAGCCCCGGCTGCCCATTGAGGGGGCCGGGGCTTCGTATTTCCGCCAGGCACCTTGGCATCTCGAACCACGTCGCCAGCGCCGTTGCTGGCCAACGGGCCGGGCGATGCGATGAGCAGGTGGGTTATGAGGGCCTGACGCCCAGGTCGGGAAAGTCAGCGGGCGCGACACACGCCTCCCGGGTCAGCGGCCCGCTGCTTCCTCCCGAAGGCGCCATTTAGCGCTTCTCGAGTGCGGACTGCATTTAACTAAGACATCCTGCCGCCCGCCCGCCATCAATCTGAAGCTTGGCCGGATTTGCCAGCTGGCGGTCTCTTGCCACTGCCTGCGATGTGTCCCAGGAAGGTTCCGGGTTGGGGATGACGACATGAAGGTGACGCTCGATCTCGACGATCTCGTCAAGCGCGGCGAACTCACGCCGGCGGAGGCCGAGCGGCTGCGGGGCTTCGCCAAGGCGGAGACCGGAACCCTCGGGACCAACATCCTGCTCTCGTTCGGCGCCAGCGCCATCGTCATCGGGCTCGGTACACTGTTCCCGACCGCAGAAACGGCTGTCATTCTCGGCGGCCTGCTGCTCGGGCTCGGACTGGTGTTGCGCTTCAACGGTATCGAACGCTGGACGCTGTTCGGCGAAGTTTGCGTGACCATCGGCGCTCTGGCGCTCTCCGGTGGCATATCGATCCTCGCCAACGGCTCGGTACCGATCAATCTCGGTATCGGGGCAGGGCTGGCGGTCGCGGCGGTGGCAGCGCGCTCGGGGCTGCTCGCTGCCTTGGCGGTGATCATGTTCACCGCCACCATCGGCGGCGCCACCGCCTACAATGGCAGCTTCTTCTGGCAGCCAACCCTTACCGTCGGCATCCTCGCCGCGATGACGCTCGGGCTTTATATGCTCTCGCTTCGCCTGCCACCCGATTACGAGCGGCTGGCGATCATCGCTGCCCGGGTCGCCATTCTGATGCTGAATTTCGGCTTCCTGGTCGGCTCGCTGTTTGGCGATGACGCGCTGCAACTGCCGCCGCTGGCCTTCACCGTGGCCTGGGCCGCGGTGCTGCTTGTTACCGGTGTGTGGGCCATCCGGGCGAACCGCCGCTGGGTGGTGAACGCCGCCGCGGTGTTCGGAGCGATCCACTTCTTCATCCAGTGGTTCGCGACGTTGGGCCCATCGCCGATCTCGATCGTCGCCGGCGGGCTGCTGCTGGTCGGTTTCGGCTTTGCCATCAGGTGGTTCAACCGGATGCCGGGCGCAAAGCCTTCGGAGGCAGCGATGGTCACTCCCGCCGCGCCCAGTACGGAACAGCCCTGAACGGTCTTGTCCGCGCTGCCGAATTCGATAGGTGACTGAAGAGCGGGGGCGTACAGTGTCCCCGGCGCATGGATGCGCCACTTAGCGAAAGCGATCCCCCCACTATGCCTGTCGATCATCCCGCCGCTGCGCCGGGAGCGGTTCGTCGCATACCCAGCCGGACGCTGACTGTCGCCCTCAGCTTCTTCATCACGCTCGGCGCGCTGTTCGTCCTCGCGCCGTTCCTGCGCCTGGGCGCGTTGCTGACCTGAACTCGGAGCCACCCCATATGCTTGCCATCCGCCTTGCCGGCGTGCCGCGTTTCATCGTCGGTCGCTGGCCGCTGCCGCCGCCCGACAACTCCGATGGGCCGGATCAGTTCGAGGCGATGGCCGGGGGCAGGTTGCCCTCCCTCGCCCGCAGCGGCATCTCCTGGACGAGACATGTGCGGCCGACGCCGCCGCTCAAGCCGCGTGGCCGCACGTCTCACCTGAAGGTGGTCAAATGAGCGGCGATGCCGCAGGCGACACCGCGCCGTTCGATTATGCCGAGCCGGCCGATCTCTATTTCCCCGAGCAACTGGGCCGAAGGGGC
>MKVB01000001.1:260005-288742 GCA_001899085.1 Devosia sp. 66-14
CCAAGCTGACTTCCGCTACCCTGGAGGTCGATGGCGAACGGTATGACAGCGCCGCAATGCGCCGGCTCTACAGCTCGCCGGACTTTCCCGTCGCCTGATGCTCAAGCTGCCGGCAGCGGGATGTCGACGCCGTCTTCTGCGTACTCGTGCAGCTTGTTGCGCAGCGTCCGGATGCTGATGGCGAGGATTGCCGCGGCATGGGTGCGGTTGCCATGGGTGGTGCGGAGCGTCGCAAGGATCAGTTCGCGCTCCACATCGGCCGCCTGCAGCCCGACCAGTTGCAGCGCCGCGGCCGGATCGGGGTGGAGATCGTAGGGGGACAACATCTGCAGCCCTCGCGTTACTCGAGTTCCATCGGCAGGGAGAAACTGAGGCCGACGACGATCATGAAGGAAGCCACCGCTGCCGCTGCGACGATGATGACGGGGAGCCAGTGCCCGAGCCGCGTCCACACCACGACCTGCAACAGCTCCCCCATCTTCAGTTCCCCAGAATCACGCCGCCAGTCCGCCGTCTTCTGATAGTTGAGGCAAGCTGACGGTTGGCTGACAGCCGGGCCGCCGAGCGCGCCGACATCAGCCTGTCATTGGGGCTTGCAATAGCCTGACCAAGCCATTAGATACCGGCTCCCAAGCCGCCCGGGGAGACTCGCGCGGTTCTTCGTTTTTGGCCTGACGGCCCGACCGGAAGTAGAGCTGATGGCTGCACTGAACCCGTTGAAATTCCTGCAAGAGGTTCGTCAGGAAGTCGGCAAGGTTACTTGGCCCACCCGCAACGAGACGCTGGTCTCGACGGTCATGGTGCTGGTGATGGTGGTCATCGCGAGCTTCTTCTTTCTCGCGGCGGACCAGCTTATTTCCTGGCTCGTGCAGCTGATGCTGTCGATCCGCTGATCGGCAAACTGAACTTTTAGGAGCTTCGACGCGGCATGGCCAAGCGCTGGTATATCGTTCAGGCGTACTCGAACTTCGAGCGCAAGGTGGCGGAAGACATTCGCCAGAAGGTTGCGCAGAAGAAGCTCGAAGACCTGTTCGATGACGTGATCGTACCGACCGAAAAGGTTGTCGAGATGCGTCGCGGCCGCAAGGTCGACGCCGAGCGCAAGTTCTTCCCGGGCTACGTCCTGGTGAAGATGGAAATGACCAACGAGGCGTTCCATCTGATCAAGAATACGCCCAAGGTTACCGGCTTCCTCGGTTCGGGCGACAAGCCCATGCCGATCTCCGAAAAGGAAGCCATGGCCATTCTGCAGCAGGTGCAGGAAGGCGTGGAGCATCCCAAGCCGTCCGTCTCGTTCGAGGTCGGCGAGCAGGTGCGGGTTTCCGACGGTCCCTTCGCCAGCTTCAACGGCGTGGTCGAAGAGGTCGACGAGGAGCGTTCGCGCCTCAAGGTGGAAGTTTCGATTTTCGGGCGTCCGACCCCGGTCGAGCTCGAATACGGTCAGGTCGAGAAGGTCTGATTACCCTGTCGTTGCGCAAGCACGACTGACTTACTGGTCGTTGCGCAAGCACGACTGACCAAGCAATTCCGGCGCAAGCCGGATGTCGCTGCCGAAAGGGAGCGGAAAACCGTGGGAGGGCAGGGCGGTCGCCAACCGCTCGTAAAGCCCGGACCACGGCGTCTCACAGATCCGGTGACGCGGATCACCCGCCCGATCCTGGGCACATATGGAGATTGAACCATGGCAAAGAAAATCACTGGCTACCTGAAGCTTCAGGTCCCGGCCGGCTCGGCGACCCCGTCGCCCCCGATCGGCCCCGCGCTCGGCCAGCGCGGCCTCAACATCATGGAATTCTGCAAGGCCTTCAATGCGAAGACCGCCGAGCAGGAAAAGGGTGCCCCGACCCCGGTCGTGATCACCATCTACGCCGACAAGAGCTTCACCTTTGAAACGCGTCTTCCGCCGGTCACTTACCTGATCAAGAAGGCCGTGAACCTGAAGTCCGGTTCCAAGCTTCCGGGCAAGGAATCTGCCGGCACCATCTCGCAGAAGCAGATCCGCGAGATCGCCGAAAAGAAGATGGCCGACCTCAACGCCTATGACGTCGACCAGGCGATGACGATGATCGCCGGTTCCGCCCGTTCCATGGGCCTGCAGGTGGAGGGCTGATCATGAGCAAGCTCGGTAAGCGTACTGACGCAGCCCGCGTGGGCATCGATCGCAAGAAGCTCTACGCGCTCAACGACGCCGTGAAGATGGTCAAGGAACGCGCCAAGGCGAAGTTCGACGAGACCGTTGAGGTTGCGTTCAACCTGGGTGTGGATCCGCGTCACGCCGACCAGATGGTCCGCGGCGTGGTCAACCTGCCCAACGGCACCGGCAAGACCGTTCGCGTCGCCGTGTTCGCCAAGGACGCCAAGGCAGATGAGGCCAGGAAGGCCGGCGCCGATATCGTTGGTGCCGAAGACCTGGTGGAAATCATCCAGGGCGGCAAGATCGAGTTCGATCGCGTTATCGCGACCCCGGACATGATGCCGCTGGTCGGTCGTCTCGGTAAGATCCTCGGGCCGCGCAACCTGATGCCGAACCCCAAGGTCGGAACCGTGACCCCCGACGTCGCCGGTGCGGTGAAGTCTGCCAAGGGCGGTGCCGTCGAGTTCCGCGTTGAGAAGGCAGGCATCCTGCACGCCGGCGTCGGCAAGGCATCGTTCTCGGAAGAGGCGCTGCTGCAGAACATCAAGGCGTTCGCCGACGCGATCCAGAAGGCGAAGCCGGCTGGCGCCAAGGGCACCTACGTCAAGCGCGTTGCCGTGTCCTCGACCATGGGCCCCGGCGTCCACGTCGATCCCTCGTCGGTCAACGCTTAAGACCGTCGAGTAGCAAATTCCCGGCGGCAGCAATGCCGCCGGGATGCCGATCTTCGGATCGGTAAAGTCCTGTCCGAGACTGCGGGTCTGCTCCTTCGGGAGTGCTAATCCCTGACCCTGCGACGCGCTCGCGCGCGATCAATGAAACCAGGGGCCCGCATAGATGGGGTGAAGACCGGAATTCTTCTCCGGTTCGAACCAGGCCAGTTGCCGCCAAGGGGCATTTCGCCCTCCGACGGTCAGCCGGTTGACAGGCATCAACCGCTGCACTCCAGACGGAGGGCAGCAATTGGCAAACGGTCCGGGACCTATCTCCGGGCCAAATGTGGAGACTAGCAGTGGAAAGAGCGGAAAAGGCTGAGCTCATCGCCTCGCTCCAGTCGTCGTTCGCGACGGCCGGATCGATCGTGGTTGCCCAGAACGCCGGCTTGACCGTTGCTGACCTGGAAAATCTGCGCAAGCAGATGAAGCAGGCCGGCGGTACGATCAAGGTGGCCAAGAACCGCCTCGCCAAGCTTGCTCTGAAGGAAACCGACAACGCCGACATGTCGGCCCTGTTCTCAGGTCCGACCGTCGTCGCCTTCGCCAAGGATCCCATGACCGCGCCGAAAGTCGCGGCCGCTTTCGCCGACAAGAACCAGAAGTTCGTGGTTCTCGGTGGCGCAATGGGGAAGACCGGGCTCGACGCCAACAACGTCAAGGCGCTCGCCACCATGCCGTCGCTGGACCAGCTTCGCGCCACGCTCGCAGGGATGCTCAAGCAGCCCGGCACGCGTATCGCGTCGGTCCTCCAGGCTCCTGGCGGTGCGGTTGCACGGGTCATCTCGGCACACGCCGAGAAGAGCAATGCAGCATAGGCAAACTACCCACGTGGGGCCGATCCGGCCCTCCACGGTTCGAACTGAAACATCAAAGAGAGTGAACTCAAATGGCTGATCTCGCCAAACTCGTAGACGACCTGTCTGCCCTGACCGTCCTGGAAGCTTCCGAGCTGTCGAAGCTTCTCGAAGAGAAGTGGGGCGTTTCGGCTGCCGCTCCGGTCGCCGTGGCTGCTGCCGCTCCGGGCGCTGCCCCGGCTGCCGCCGCTGAAGAGAAGACCGAATTCGACGTGATCCTTGCCTCGTTCGGCGAGAACAAGATCAACGTCATCAAGGAAGTCCGCGCCATCACCGGTCTGGGCCTCGGCGAAGCCAAGGCTCTGGTTGAAGCTGCTCCGAAGGCCGTCAAGGAAGGCGCTTCGAAGGCTGAAGCCGAAGACATCAAGAAGAAGCTGGAAGCAGCTGGCGCCAAGGTCGACCTCAAGTAAGGTCGTCTACGGACAAACGATCTCGGGCGGCGCGGCAAAATTGCCGCGCTGCCTTATTTCTGTCGCATTTATGGTATCTGGGACGCGTTCCACCCGCGCGATTGGATGGCCGGGCAGGACAATCACAATTTCGGAGTTCGGATGGCGCTCATCGAGCGCGGATGAATTCGAGTGCAGTGCGGTGGGGCTCACGCGGTCCCGCGCCCAGCGAGTTGCGTAATGACCGGGGCTCCCTCCCACTCACCGGGCCCCGATGACAAAAACAAGGCCGATGTCCTGATGCCCGACGGCTGATAGTCGGGCCTTTGGACATCTGCCTCCGAGACATCGAGAAATTTGAGGAGCTGGTATGGCTACCACGTTCAACGGCCGCCGCAAGGTACGCAAGTCTTTCGGCAGCATTCGCGAAGTCACGGAGATGCCCAATCTGATCGAGGTCCAGAAGGCCTCCTATGATCAGTTCCTCCTCGTGGACGAGCCCAAGGGCGGGCGTCCCGATGAGGGGCTTCAATCCGTTTTCCGGTCGGTGTTTCCGATCACCGACTTTTCCAACACCGCTTCCCTCGAGTTCGTGAAGTACGAGTTCGAGCAGCCGAAGTATGACGTCGACGAGTGCCGTCAGCGCGACATGACGTTCGCAGCGCCGCTCAAGGTCACGCTTCGCCTGATCGTGTTCGAAGTTGATGAAGAGACCGGCGCCCGCTCCGTCAAGGACATCAAGGAGCAGGACGTCTATATGGGCGACATGCCGTTCATGACCATGAACGGCACCTTCATCGTCAACGGCACCGAGCGCGTCATCGTCTCGCAGATGCACCGTTCGCCCGGCGTGTTCTTCGATCACGACAAGGGCAAGACCCACTCCTCGGGCAAGCTGCTCTTCGCCGCGCGCATCATCCCGTATCGCGGTTCCTGGCTCGACATCGAGTTCGACGCCAAGGACATCGTGTTCGCCCGTATCGACCGTCGCCGCAAGATTCCGGTGACCTCGCTGCTCAAGGCGCTCGGCATGGATGCCGAGGAAATTCTCGCGACCTATTACGATACGGTCCAGTTCGAGAAGACCAAGACTGGCTGGCAGAAGCCGTTCGACGCCGAGAAGATGAAGAACGCCAAGCCGACGTTCGACCTCATCGACGCCAAGACCGGCGACGTGGTCCACGAAGGCGGCAAGAAGCTGTCGCCGCGCCAGGCCAAGAAGCTGGCCGAGGGCGGCCTGACGCACCTCGCAGTGGTGGAAGAGGACCTCTACGGTCAGTTCATCGCGCAGGACCTGGTCAACCTCAAGACCGGTGAGATCTTCGCCGAAGCCGGCGACGAGCTGGACGAGAAGCTGCTGACCAAGCTCAAGGACGCCGGCTTTGACGAGCTGCCGATCCTCGACATCGATCACGTGACCGTGGGCGCCTACCTGCGCAACACGCTGGCCGTCGACAAGAACGAGTCCCGCGAGGACGCGCTGTTCGACATCTACCGCGTGATGCGTCCGGGCGAGCCGCCGACAGTCGAGACCGCCGAAGCCATGTTCAAGTCGCTGTTCTTCGACAGCGAGCGCTACGACCTGAGCGCCGTCGGCCGCGTCAAGATGAACATGCGCCTCGACATCGAAGCCGAGGACACCGTCCGTATCCTGCGCAAGGAAGATATCGTCGAGGTGGTACGCACCCTCGTCGACCTGCGCGATGGCCGCGGTGAGATCGACGACATCGACAACCTCGGCAACCGCCGGGTGCGTTCGGTCGGCGAACTGATGGAGAACCACTACCGGCTCGGTCTGCTCCGTATGGAGCGGGCGATCAAGGAGCGCATGTCGTCGGTCGAGATCGACACCGTCATGCCGCAGGACCTGATCAACGCCAAGCCGGCGGCTGCCGCGGTGCGCGAGTTCTTCGGCTCGTCGCAGCTCAGCCAGTTCATGGATCAGACCAACCCGCTTTCCGAGATCACGCACAAGCGTCGTCTCTCGGCGCTTGGGCCTGGTGGTCTGACCCGTGAGCGTGCCGGCTTCGAAGTCCGTGACGTGCACCCGACCCACTATGGCCGCATCTGCCCGATCGAGACGCCGGAAGGCCCGAACATCGGTCTTATCAACAGCTTGGCGACGTTTGCTCGCGTGAACAAGTATGGCTTCATCGAGACGCCGTACCGCAAGATCGTCAACGGCAAGGTCACCGACGACGTGGTCTATCTGTCGGCGATGGAGGAGGCCAAGCACTACGTCGCGCAGGCCAATGCCGAGCTGACCGACAAGCGTGAATTCGCCAACGACCTGATCGTGGCGCGCCACGCCGGTGACAACGGCCTGACGCCGAAAGAGACCATCGACCTGATGGACGTGTCGCCCAAGCAGATCGTTTCGGTGGCGGCCGCGCTCATCCCGTTCCTCGAGAACGACGACGCCAACCGCGCCCTGATGGGCTCGAACATGCAGCGTCAGGCTGTGCCGCTGCTGCGTGCCGAGGCTCCGTTCGTGGGCACTGGCATGGAGTCGGTCGTCGCCCGTGACTCGGGCGCCGCGATCGTCGCCAAGCGCAAGGGCATCGTCGACCAGGTGGATGCGACCCGTATCGTTATCCGCGCCACCGAAGAGACCGACGCGTCGAAGTCCGGCGTGGACATCTACAACCTGATGAAGTTCCAGCGTTCGAACCAGTCGACCTGCATCAACCAGCGCCCGCTGGTGGTGGTAGGCGACCACGTCGAAGCCGGCGACATCGTTGCGGATGGTCCCTCGACCGAACTGGGCGATCTGGCTCTCGGCCGCAACGTGCTCGTCGCGTTCATGCCGTGGAACGGCTACAACTTCGAAGACTCGATCCTGCTCAGCGAGAAGATCGCCATGCAGGACGTGTTCACCTCGATCCATATCGAGGAATACGAAGTGATGGCCCGCGACACCAAGCTCGGCCCTGAGGAAATCACCCGCGATATTCCGAACGTTTCGGAAGAAGCGCTGAAGAACCTCGACGAAGCCGGTATCGTGCATATCGGTGCGGAAGTCGCCGCCGGCGACATTCTCGTGGGCAAGATCACCCCGAAGGGCGAAAGCCCGATGACGCCGGAAGAGAAGCTCCTCCGCGCCATCTTCGGCGAGAAGGCCTCCGACGTTCGCGATACCTCGCTCCGGGTTCCCCCGGGCGATGCCGGCACCGTGGTTGAAGTTCGTGTCTTCAACCGCCACGGCATCGACAAGGACGAGCGTGCCATGGCCATCGAGCGCGAGGAAATCGAGCGCCTCGCCAAGGACCGTGACGACGAGCAGTCGATCCTCGACCGCAACGTCTATGCGCGTCTCAAGGAAATGCTGTTCGGCAAGACCGCGACCGCTGGCCCCAAGGGCTATGTCAACGGCACCAAGCTGAACGACGCGACCTTCGACGCCCAGCCGCGCTCCAAGTGGTGGCAGTTCGCCCTCGAGGACGACAAGGTGATGGCCGAGATGGAGGCCCTCCACGCCCAGTACGAGGAGAGCCGCAAGCTGCTCGAGCAGCGCTTCATCGACAAGGTCGACAAGCTGCAGCGCGGTGACGAACTTCCGCCGGGCGTGATGAAGATGGTCAAGGTCTTCGTCGCCACCAAGCGCAAGATCCAGCCGGGCGACAAGATGGCCGGCCGTCACGGCAACAAGGGCGTGGTCTCGCGCATCACCCCGATCGAAGACATGCCGTACCTGGAAGACGGTACGCACGTCGACATCGTGCTGAACCCGCTCGGCGTGCCGTCGCGCATGAACGTGGGCCAGATCCTCGAGACGCATCTTGGCTGGGCCGCTCGCGGCCTGGGCAAGAAGATCGATGAGATCGTCAGGACCTACCAGCAGAAGGGCGACATGACTCCGCTCAAGAAGGAGATCAGCGCGCTCTACGAAGGCGACGAGTACGTCGCCCAGCTCGACGACGACAGCATCCTCCGCCTTGGCGAGCATCTCTCCAAGGGCGTGCCGATCGCCACCCCGGTGTTCGACGGCGCCAAGGAAAGCGACATCGTCGATCTGCTGCAGCGCGCCGGCCTCAACTCGACCGGCCAGTCCATCGTCTTCGATGGCCGCACCGGCGAGCAGTTCGACCGCAAGGTGACCGTGGGCTACATCTATATGCTGAAGCTCCACCACCTGGTGGACGACAAGATCCACGCGCGTTCGATCGGCCCGTACTCGCTCGTTACCCAGCAGCCGCTGGGTGGCAAGGCGCAGTTCGGTGGCCAGCGCTTCGGCGAAATGGAGGTGTGGGCGCTCGAAGCGTACGGCGCCGCCTACACGCTGCAGGAAATGCTGACCATCAAGTCGGACGACGTTGCTGGTCGCACCAAGGTCTACGAGGCGATCGTCAGAGGCGACGACACCTTCGAGGCGGGCATCCCCGAGAGCTTCAACGTTCTCGTCAAGGAAATCCGCTCTCTCGGCCTCAATGTCGAGCTGGATACGTTTGAAGGCGATGCGCTGCCCCAGGGCGGCCCCGCCGACAACCAGCTCGCACCTCCTCAGAACGCGGCGGAATAAGGCTGCCGAGTTCAACCCACATTCACTTCGGACGCTTCCCGGCTCGAGCCGCCGGGAAGCTCCGATAAGAGGAGTCTACCGATGAACACTCATCACCACGTCATGGACCCGTTCAACCCGCAGGTCCCGGTTCAGATGTTCGATCAGATGAAGATCAGCATCGCGAGCCCGGAGAAGATCCTGAGCTGGTCGTACGGCGAGATCAAAAAGCCCGAGACCATCAACTACCGTACGTTCAAGCCCGAGCGCGACGGCCTGTTCTGCGCGCGCATCTTCGGGCCCGTGAAGGACTACGAGTGCCTGTGCGGCAAGTACAAGCGCATGAAGTTCAAGGGCGTCATCTGCGAGAAGTGCGGCGTCGAAGTCACCCTGAGCCGCGTCCGTCGCGAGCGCATGGGCCACATCGAGCTCGCTGCCCCGGTTGCCCATATCTGGTTCCTCAAGTCGCTGCCGTCGCGTATCGCGCTGCTGCTCGACATGACGCTGAAGGATATCGAGCGCATCCTCTACTTCGAGCAGTATGTCGTGCTCGATCCCGGTCTGACCCCGTTCGGCGTGAACGAGCTGGTCACCGAGGAGCAGTATCTCGACGCCCAGGACCAGTATGGTGCCGACAGCTTCACCGCCAAGATCGGCGCTGAAGCCATCCGCGACCTGCTGCTTTCGCTCGACCTCGAAAAGATCGCCGCGGACCTGCGCGTCGAGATCGCCGAGGCCACCACCGAGCTGAAGCCCAAGAAGCTGGCCAAGCGGCTGAAGATCGTCGAGCAGTTCATCGTCTCGGGCAACAAGCCCGAGTGGATGATCATGACCGTCATTCCGGTCATTCCGCCCGAGCTGCGTCCGCTGGTGCCGCTGGATGGCGGCCGCTTCGCGACGTCCGATCTTAACGACCTCTATCGTCGTGTGATCAACCGCAACAACCGCCTGAAGCGCCTGATTGAACTGCGCGCTCCGGACATCATCATCCGCAACGAGAAGCGCATGCTTCAGGAAGCGGTCGATGCGCTGTTCGACAACGGCCGCCGTGGCCGCACCATCACCGGTGCGAACAAGCGTCCGCTGAAGTCGCTCTCCGACATGCTCAAGGGCAAGCAGGGCCGGTTCCGTCAGAACCTGCTCGGCAAGCGCGTGGACTATTCCGGCCGTTCGGTGATCACCGTCGGTCCGGAGCTCAAGCTCCACCAGTGTGGCCTGCCCAAGAAGATGGCGCTCGAGCTGTTCAAGCCGTTCATCTACTCGCGTCTGGAGGCCAAGGGCCTCTCGTCGACGGTGAAGCAGGCCAAGAAGCTGGTCGAGAAGGAGAAGCCCGAGGTCTGGGACATCCTCGACGAAGTGATCCGCGAGCACCCGGTTCTGCTGAACCGTGCGCCCACGCTTCACCGTCTGGGCATCCAGGCGTTCGAGCCGCACCTGATCGAAGGCAAGGCGATCCAGCTGCATCCGCTGGTCTGCGCGGCGTTCAACGCCGACTTCGACGGCGACCAGATGGCCGTGCACGTGCCGCTCTCGCTCGAGGCGCAGCTCGAAGCCCGCGTGTTGATGATGTCGACCAACAACATCCTGCACCCGGCCAACGGCCAGCCGATCATCGTGCCGAGCCAGGACATCGTCCTGGGCCTCTACCACCTCTCCCTGATGAACGAGGGCGAGCCGGGGCAGGGCATGGCCTTCTCTGACATGGGCGAGCTCGAGCACGCTCTGGCGTCGGGCGTCGTCACCATGCACTCCAAGATCAAGGGGCGCGTCGACGTCTATGATCTGGAAGGCAACCGCACGACCGAGATCGTCGAGACCACGCCGGGCCGCATGATGCTGGGCAAGCTCCTGCCCAAGCATCCGGCTGTGCCGTATGCGACGGCCAACCAGCTGATGACCAAGAAGATGATCTCCAAGATGATCGACACCGTGTATCGCGGTTGCGGTCAGAAGGAGACGGTCATTTTCTGTGACCGCATCATGGACCTGGGCTTCAAGCACGCGGCCCGCGCCGGCATCTCGTTCGGCAAGGACGACATGGTGATCCCGGCCTCGAAGTACACGCTCGTCGAGGCGACCCGTAAGCAGGTCGAAGAGTTCGAGCAGCAGTACAATGACGGCCTGATCACTCAGGGCGAGAAGTACAACAAGGTGGTCGACGCCTGGGCCAAGTGCGGTGACCGGGTCGCCGAAGAAATGATGAAGGGCATCGCTGCCGTTCAGTTCGACAAGGAGACGGGTCGTCAGAAGCCGATCAACTCGGTCTACATGATGAGCCACTCCGGCGCCCGTGGTTCGCCGGCCCAGATGAAGCAGCTTGCCGGTATGCGCGGCCTGATGGCGCGTCCGGACGGCTCGATCATCGAGACCCCGATCACCGCCAACTTCAAGGAAGGCCTGAACGTTCTCGAGTACTTCAACTCGACCCACGGTGCTCGTAAGGGCCTCGCGGACACCGCGCTGAAGACCGCGAACTCGGGTTACCTGACCCGTCGTCTCGTCGACGTGGCGCAGGATGCGATCATCGTGCAGCTCGATTGCGGCACCGATCGCGGCCTCACCATGGAGCCGATCGTCGACTCCGGCCAGGTGGTGGCGACCCTTGGGCAGCGTATCCTCGGCCGCACCGCGGCTGACGATATCGTCAACCCCGAGAACGGCGACGTCATCATTGCCAAGGGCACGCTGCTCACGGAAAAGGACATCGACGTCGTCGAGGCCCACAAGGTCCAGACGGTGCGTATCCGTTCGCCGCTGACCTGCGATCTCCGCCAGGGCTGCTGCGCCGCCTGCTACGGTCGCGACCTCGCTCGCGGTACGCCGGTCAACATCGGTGAAGCTGTCGGCGTCATCGCCGCCCAGTCGATCGGTGAGCCGGGCACGCAGCTGACCATGCGTACGTTCCACATCGGTGGCACGGCGCAGGTGGTGGACTCGTCCTTCCTCGAGGCTGGTGCCGAGGGCAAGATCGAGATCCGCAACCGCAACGTCGCCAAGGTCTCGGGCGGTCAGCTCGTCGCCATGGGCCGTAACGTGACCATCGCCATCCTCGATCCCGAGGGCAAGGACCGCGCCACGCACCGCGTGACGTACGGCGCCAAGCTCCGCGTCGATGACGGCGCCGAGGTCAAGCGCGGCCAGCGTATCGCCGAATGGGATCCGTACACCCGTCCGGTGCTCGCCGAAGTCGAGGGTGAAGTCGCCTTCGAGGATCTGGTCGACGGTGCCTCGGTGGCGGAAACCACCGACGAGACGACGGGCTTCACCAAGCGCGTGGTCATGGATTGGCGCGGTAGCCAGCGCAACGACGGGCTGAAGCCCGCCCTCACGGTCAAGCGCGGCGACACTGTCGTCAAACTGGATCGCGGCGGCGAGGCCCGGTACCTGCTCTCGGTCGACGCGGTCATCGCGGTCGAGCCGGGCGAGAAGGTGTCGCCGGGTGACGTTCTGGCTCGTATCCCGCTGGAAAGCGCCAAGACCAAGGACATCACCGGCGGTCTGCCGCGTGTTGCCGAGCTGTTCGAGGCACGTCGTCCCAAGGATCACGCGATCATCGCGGAGATCACCGGCACGATCAAATTCGGTCGCGACTACAAGAACAAGCGCCGGATCATCATCGAGGCTTCGGAAGAGGGCGCCGAGCCCGTCGAGTACTTGATCCCGAAGGGCAAGCCGTTCCACCTGCAGGAAGGCGACACCATCGAGAAGGGTGAGTACATCCTCGACGGCAACCCGGCACCGCACGACATCCTGGCGATCAAGGGCGTGGAAGAGCTTGCGCGCTACCTCGTCAACGAGATCCAGGAGGTCTACCGGCTGCAGGGCGTGCTGATCAACGACAAGCACATCGAGGTGATCGTTCGCCAGATGCTGCAGAAGGTCGAGATCGTGAACCCCGGCGACAGCGGGATGCTCAAGGACGAGCAGCTCGACAAGCTGGACTTCGACGAGCTCAACGATCAGCTGGTCGCCGACGGCAAGAAGCCGGCGACGGCCAACCCGGTGCTGCTCGGCATCACCAAGGCCTCGCTGCAGACCCGCTCGTTCGTGTCGGCCGCGTCCTTCCAGGAAACCACCCGCGTCCTCACCGAGGCGGCGGTTTCCGGCAAGGCCGACCTGCTCGAAGGCCTCAAGGAGAACGTCATCGTCGGCCGCCTGATCCCGGCCGGTACCGGCGCCGGCATCTCGAAGGCCAAGGCGATCGCGACCCGTCGCGACGACATGATCCTCGACGAGCGTCGCCGCCAGGCCGAGACCGCCGCCATCCCGGCGCCGACGCCGACCCCGGTGGAGCCGGCCGAGTAATCGGCAGCCACATCGCAGAATGTCGAAAGGGCCCCTCGGGGCCCTTTCTTTTTTCCGTCATCGCTCCGACGCAAATCTGCAACCGCCCTGTGAGGCAGGCGACACACACGGTCAGTACCTGAGGCGCGCAACCCAAAGGAGCATCTCATGTTGCGCAAAGCCCTCATTGCCGGCGTCAGCCTTGTTGCGCTCGCCAGCGCCGCCATCGCCCAGGAGTCCGCCCCCCGCCAGTTCGACGCCGTGCTCAAGGCGCATGCCGAGCTGCCGGCGCAGTCCTTCACCCCGGCTCCGGCCGATGCTCCGGCCTATTTCAACCTCTCGGGCCGCTTCACAAATGGCCCCAAGACGGAAGCGCTGTACTCGATCTTCGATGCCAAGACCGGCCTGTCGCGCCCCTATGCCGGCCAGGCGATCCAGGGCTTCTCGGGCATCCGCTCGCTCGGCGATGACCGCTTCCTGGTGCTGACCGACAACGGCTTCGGCTCGAAACTGACCTCGACCGACTCCCTGCTGATGTTCCACGAGCTCAAGCTCGACTGGACCAACGGCCGCGTCGGCGTCGAAAAGACCACCTTCCTCAAGGATCCGAACCGCGTCGTGCCGTTCCGCATCGTCAACGAGGCCACCAGTGAGCGCTACCTCACCGGCTCCGACTTCGACATCGAGTCGATCCAGCCGGTCGGCGACACCTATTGGCTCGGCGACGAGTTCGGTCCGTGGCTGATCAATGTCGCGGCCGATGGTACGGTGCTCAAGGTCGTCGCCACCAAGGTCGGCGACGTCGACTACAAGTCGCCGGACAACCAGACCGTCGTCACTCCCAACCCGGGCACACCGCTCGCCGGCGTCAATACCCAGCGTTCCGGTGGTTACGAGGGCATGGCCCAGTCCGCTGACGGCAAGACCCTCTACCCGCTGCTCGAAAAGACCTTCTTCGACGAGAAGACCGGTGCCATGGAGCTGGTCGACGGCAAGCCGGCGATCCGCATGCTCGAGTTCCACATCGATACCGCCAGCTGGGGCGACACGCTTCGCTACTACCCGCTGGACGATGCTGCCAACTCGATCGGCGACTTCAATATGATCGACGGTCATCGGGCCCTGATCATCGAGCGCGACCAGGGGGCGGGCGGCTCCTGGGCCGACAAGCCGGCCAAGCTGAAGCGCATCTACCTCGTCGATCTCGAAAAGGTCGACGCCAACGGCGTGCTGGAAAAGCTCGCCTATATCGACCTGCTGGCCATCAAGGACCCCAACGGCGTGGCGCCGCGCGGCACCGAGAACGGCATCTTCACCTTCCCGTTCGAGACCATCGAGGACGTCGACCTGGTCGACCCGACCACCATCGTCGTCGCCAACGACAACAACTATCCCTATTCGGTGGGGCGCCAGCAGGGGCGTGCCGACGACAACGAGTTCATGCTGCTCGACGTCGCCGACTTCCTCAAAGCCGAGTAAGGCGGACGATATCCGAGAACTGCGAGAGGGCCCTACCGGGCCCTTTCTTTTGACGATCCACTTGCGCGGAGCGACGCGCAGGCCCTTACTCGCCGCAGATGGAGCTTCGGGGGATGAAAGTGTTGCGGGTCATTATTGCCATGGCTTTGATGCTGATGCCGACGATGGCGTTCGCCAGCTGGATGCCGAACTGCTCGCTGTCGAAAGACAAGTCCACGCTGGAGGTCATCGCCTCCAATCCGAGCGACACCAGGTACCATTGCCAGGCCTGGTGCCGGATGAAAATCAGCGGCGAGCGGGCCATTCAGAAGTTCGATTGCACCTTCAACCTCGGCAGCAACGCCTCCGAGAAGGTGATGTGCAAGCAGGATGGCGGCGCACCCGGCTATTTCAGCGACGTCCTGCCGACCAAGAGCACCTGCGTGCCGCGCTGAAGCATACCGGACGCCGGCGCTGCCGTCGGGCCGGAAACAGGAGAAGCATATGAACGCCGCGCTGTGGGGCAGGGTGGACGACTATATCGCCGACCGCCTGGTGGATGAGGATGGGACGCTGGCTGCTGCGCTGCGGGCCAATGCCGACAATGGTCTGCGGCCGATAGATGTGTCGGCGGCGCAGGGCAAGTTCCTGCACCTTCTGGTGCGGATGAGCGGCGCGAGGCGTATCCTCGAAATCGGCACGCTCGGCGGCTACTCGACGATCTGGATGGCCAAGGCACTGCCGGCCGATGGCTCGATCGTCACCCTCGAATACGAACCACGCCATGCCGAGGTGGCGCGGCGCAATATCGAGCGGGCAGGGTATGCCGATCGCATCGAGGTGCGCGTCGGCGCCGCAGCCGACACCCTGCCATTGCTGGCGGCCGAACGGCTCCAGCCGTTCGACTTCGTCTTCATCGACGCCGACAAGCCGAACAACTCCGTCTATCTCGAATGGGCCATCAAGCTCGGTCGCCCCGGCACGGTGATCGTCCTCGACAATGTGGTCCGCGATGGCGAGGTGGCCAATGCCGCGAGCCGCGACCCCAACGTGCTCGGCAGCCGCGGCGCCTTCGAGCTTATCGCGGCCGACCCGCGACTTTCAGCGACGGCGCTGCAGACGGTCGGCGCCAAGGGTTATGACGGCTTTGCGGTAATGATCCTCGATTGAGGACCGGCTGAGCTCACGGCGCCGGCTTGTAGCCGACATACTCGGTGTACTGCTCGAGCAGCACCGACCAGACCCCGAAGGCCGCATCGAGGTTCTCGCGCGTGACCCCGTACTCGAGGTTCACGTCGTACTCGATCGCGGCATCGAGATCGGCATCGAGATAGGCGCTGCCGAACCGCTTGTCGCGGTTCCAGGCGTTCAGCGCATCCATGGTCGGCTTGATGTCGGCGTAGCCGGCGTAGAAGTTGATATCTTCGCAGGCGGTGTCGGCCGCGCAGTTCAGGAAGAACACATAATACGGCACGCCCTTGATGTTGCCGGCGATCCGCGGGTTGCCGTCGCTCTGGCTCTCCAGCGTCGCCGATCCGTAGCCACGCGCGATCGTCACGATCTCATCGACCTTCGAGCCGTCGATGATCGATTGGGCCAGCGCCGGGGTCGCAGCGAGAACGCCCAGCGTAACCGCGGCCAACAGGCGTATCAGCTTCATCGAATGCTCTCCATGTTGGCTCTGCCGTCGAGCCGACTGATACACCTTTGTCCCGGGAGGGCCAATGCGGGGCAGGGACCCACCCGGCGATTCCTGAAAATCGAGGAAAACCGCATCGACGATCTGGCGCCAGCCATGCGCCCGAGTCAGATTAGCCCTGTCCTCCGACCCCATCCCGTCCGTGGATGGAAATTCCCCGGATTTCCGGCTGCGTGAGCATCAGGTTCCGCTGCAAAGAATCCTTGACGGGGGGACTCACTGCCCATATAGAGGCGCAACCTTAGCGGTCGGTCGTGAAGTTCACGCGGGTATCTGCCACCTTGTGCGGGCATCCAGGAACTTCAAACACATCGCCAAAGGCAAGAGACGACGACAAATCTTCGTGCGCATGAACGCCCGGCCAACGCTGGGTGGTCCGCTGCAATGAGAGGCGCCGCTGCCCCGTTAGGGGTGGAATTGGCGCCCTATTGGTTTGCCATCGTCTTTCGCAACGAACTTCGGACCGATGGAAAGAGCGCAATGCCGACCATTAATCAGTTGATCCGCAAGCCTCGGGTATCCAAGCCCAAGCGGAACAAAGTACCGGCGATGGAAGCAAACCCGCAGAAGCGCGGCGTGTGCTCTCGCGTTTATACGACCACCCCGAAGAAGCCGAATTCGGCTCTCCGCAAGGTTGCGAAGGTTCGTCTGACGACTTCGCGCGAAGTCATTTCCTACATTCCCGGCGAAGGCCACAACCTGCAGGAACACTCCGTGGTGCTGATCCGCGGCGGTCGTGTTCGCGACCTGCCGGGCGTTCGCTACCACGTGCTGCGCGGCGTTCTCGACACCCAGTCGGTGAAGGATCGCAAGCAGCGCCGTTCGAAGTACGGCGCGAAGCGGCCGAAGTAAGGAGCATTCCAGATGTCCCGTCGTCACTCCGCTGAAAAGCGCGTCGTCAATCCCGATCCCAAGTTCGGCGATCTCGTCGTCTCCAAGTTCATGAACTCGCTCATGAAGGACGGCAAGAAGTCGGCTGCAGAGTCGATCGTCTATGGCGCCTTTGACATCGTGCAGACCAAGCTGAAGCAGGATCCGATCGGCGTGTTCCACACCGCCCTCGACAACATCCGCCCGGCCGTCGAAGTCCGTTCGCGCCGCGTCGGTGGTGCGACCTACCAGGTTCCGGTTGAGGTCCGTACCGACCGTCAGCAGGCCCTGGCCATTCGCTGGCTCATCGAATCTGCCCGCAAGCGTGGCGAGCACACCATGAAGGAGCGCCTGTCGGGCGAGCTCATGGATGCCGTCAACGGCCGCGGTCAGGCTGTTAAGAAACGCGAAGACACGCACCGTATGGCTGACGCCAACCGTGCCTTCTCGCACTACCGCTGGTAACGGAAGGCTCGCTCAGATGGCCCGCGAATACCCGATCAATCGCTATCGTAACTTCGGCATCATGGCTCACATCGATGCTGGCAAGACGACGACGACCGAACGCATCCTCTACTACACCGGCAAGTCCCATAAGATCGGCGAAGTCCACGACGGCGCCGCGACCATGGACTGGATGGAGCAGGAGCAGGAACGCGGCATCACCATCACGTCCGCCGCGACCACCACGTTCTGGAAGGGCCGTGACGGCTCGCAGTACCGCTTCAACATCATCGACACGCCCGGCCACGTGGACTTCACCATTGAAGTCGAGCGTTCGCTCCGCGTGCTCGACGGCGCTATCGCGCTGCTCGATGGCAACCAGGGCGTCGAGCCGCAGACGGAAACCGTCTGGCGCCAGGCCGACAAGTACAACGTTCCGCGTCTGATCTTCGTCAACAAGATGGACAAGATCGGTGCCGATTTCTATTTCTGCCTCGACACGCTGGACAAGCGCCTCGGCATCAAGCCGGTGGTGATGCAGCTGCCGATCGGTTCGGAAAGCGATTTCCGCGGCGTCGTCGACCTCATCGAGATGAATGCGCTGGTCTGGCGCAACGAAGAGCTGGGCGCGCAGTGGGACGTCGTCGAGATCCCCGAGGATCTCAAGGCGAAGGCCGCTGAGTACCGCGAGAAGATGATCGAGACCGCCGTCGAGATGGACGATGCGGCCACCGAGGCTTACCTGAACGGCGACATGCCGGACAACGACACGCTGCGCCGGCTGATCCGCAAGGGCACCTGCGAAGTGAAGCTGTATCCGGTGTTCTGTGGCTCGTCCTTCAAGAACAAGGGCGTGCAGCCGCTGCTGGATGGCGTCATCGACTTCCTGCCGGCTCCGACCGACATCCCGGCGATCCAGGGTATCGACGTCAAGACCGAAGCTCCGATCGAGCGTCACGCTACCGACGACGAGCCGCTGTCGATGCTGGCGTTCAAGATCGCCAACGACCCGCACATGGGCTCGCTGACCTTCTGCCGCATCTACTCGGGTCACCTCGAGGCCGGCGCCATGCTGGAAAACACGGTCAAGGAAAAGCGCGAGCGCGTTGGCCGCATGTTCCAGATGCACGCCAACAGCCGTGAGCAGATCAACGAAGCCTATGCCGGCGACATCGTCGCCATCGTGGGCCTCAAGGACACCACGACCGGCGACACGCTCTCTGACCCGAACCACAAGGTCATTCTCGAGCGCATGGAATTCCCGGAGCCGGTTATCGACATCGCCGTCGAGCCGAAGTCCAAGGCCGACCAGGAGAAGATGGGCCTCGCGCTCGCTCGCCTGGCTGCCGAAGATCCGTCGTTCCGCGTCAAGACCGACGAAGAATCCGGCCAGACCATCATCTCGGGCATGGGCGAACTGCACCTCGACATTCTCGTCGACCGCATGAAGCGCGAGTTCAAGGTGGAAGCCAATATCGGTGCGCCGCAGGTGGCCTACCGCGAGGCGATCACTCGTACCGTCGAGCACGACTACACCCACAAGAAGCAGTCGGGTGGTTCGGGCCAGTTCGCACGTATCAAGTTCCGCATCGAGCCCAACGAGCCGGGCAAGGGTTTCGAGTTCGTCTCGGAAGTCGTCGGCGGCAACGTGCCGAAGGAGTATGTGCCGGGCGTGCAGAAGGGCGTTCAGTCCGTCATGGGTTCGGGTCCGATCATCGGCTTCCCGATCGTGGACGTGAAGTTCGCGCTGACCGACGGTGCCTACCACGACGTCGACTCCTCGGTTCTCGCCTTCGAAATCGCTGGCCGCGCGGGTTTCCGTGAAGCCATCGAGAAGGCGGCTCCGAAGATCCTCGAGCCGATCATGCGGGTTGAAGTTCTGACCCCGGAAGACTATGTGGGCGACGTCATCGGTGATCTCAATTCACGTCGCGGCCAGATCCGCGGCACTGAAGCCCGCGGTATTGCGCAGGTGATCGATGCCATGGTGCCTCTTGCCAACATGTTTGGCTACGTGAACTCGCTCCGCTCGATGAGCCAGGGGCGCGCTCAGTACACCATGACTTTCGATCACTACGAGCAGGTTCCGCAGGCGGTCGCCACCGAAGTCCAGGCAAAGTACGCTTAACGTTTACCCGCTAAGCAAGCGCTTGAATTAAAACTGAAAACTCACGTCGGCTGTTGGCTGACGCATACGGAGAGAAGCGATGGGCAAGGAAAAGTTTTCCCGCAATAAGCCTCACTGCAACATCGGCACCATCGGTCACGTCGACCATGGCAAGACCTCGCTGACCGCAGCGATCACCAAGGTTTTGGCTGAGACCGGTGGCGCGACCTTCAAGGCGTACGACCAGATCGACGCAGCGCCGGAAGAGAAGGCGCGCGGCATCACGATCAATACCGCCCACGTCGAGTACGAGACGACCAACCGTCACTACGCTCACGTCGACTGCCCGGGCCACGCCGACTATGTGAAGAACATGATCACCGGCGCTGCCCAGATGGACGGCGCGATCCTGGTCGTGTCGGCTGCCGACGGCCCGATGCCGCAGACCCGCGAGCACATCCTGCTCGCCCGTCAGGTCGGTGTGCCGGCGCTCGTCGTGTTCCTGAACAAGTGCGACATGGTCGACGATCCGGAGCTGCTCGAGCTCGTGGAACTCGAAGTTCGCGAACTGCTGTCGTCCTACGAATTCCCGGGCGACGACGTTCCGATCATCAAGGGCTCGGCCACCGAAGCTCTGAACGACGGCAACAAGGAACTCGGCCACGACGCCGTGCTCAAGCTGATGGCCGCCGTTGACGAGTACATCCCGCAGCCGGCTCGTCCGATCGACCAGCCGTTCCTGATGCCGATCGAAGACGTGTTCTCGATCTCGGGCCGTGGCACCGTGGTGACCGGCCGTGTCGAGCGCGGCATCGTGAAGGTGGGTGAGGAAGTCGAGATCGTCGGCATCAAGGCGACGCAGAAGACGACCGTGACCGGCGTTGAAATGTTCCGCAAGCTGCTCGATCAGGGCCAGGCTGGCGACAACATCGGCGCGCTGATCCGTGGTATCGACCGCACGCAGGTCGAGCGCGGCCAGGTGCTCTGCAAGCCCGGTTCCGTGACCCCGCACACCGATTTCGTGGCTGAGGCTTATATCCTCACCAAGGAAGAGGGTGGCCGTCACACTCCGTTCTTCGCCAACTATCGTCCGCAGTTCTACTTCCGTACCACGGACGTGACCGGCGTTGTCACTCTCCCCGAAGGCACCGAGATGGTGATGCCGGGCGACAACGTGAATATCTCGGTCCAGCTGATCGTGCCGATCGCCATGGAAGAGAAGCTCCGCTTCGCTATCCGTGAGGGTGGCCGTACCGTTGGTTCGGGCGTCGTCGCCAAGATCCTGAAATAAGGCCTGCAATGGCTGGCGCGGCGCGCCTTTAGCGCGCCGCGCTCCATTTTTCGCTGGGAAAGCAAGATGAACGGTCAAAACATTCGCATCCGGCTCAAAGCCTTTGACCACCGTGTGCTCGACACTTCCACCCGGGAGATCGTCAACACGGCCAAGCGTACGGGTGCGCAGGTGCGCGGGCCGATCCCGCTGCCCACACAGATTGAGAAGTTTACGGTCAACCGCTCGCCGCATATCGACAAGAAGTCGCGCGAGCAGTTCGAGATCCGGACCCACAAGCGTCTTCTGGACATCGTGGATCCGACCCCGCAGACCGTCGATGCTCTGATGAAGCTCGATCTCGCCGCCGGCGTCGACGTCGAAATCAAGCTCTGAGTAACTGAGTTTTCGCGCTGACCATCCAAAGGGTCCTCTTGGACACAATGACCCGGTCAAGCGCCAAAGAGAGAAGGTAACAACCGATGCGTTCTGGTTTGATCGCACAGAAGCTGGGCATGACCCGCCTGTTCTTGGATGACGGCACACACGTCCCCGTGACCGTGCTCGACCTCAAGAATTGCCAGGTGGTCGGCCAGCGCACGCAGGAGAAGGACGGCTACACCGCCCTCCAGCTCGGCGCCGGCACCGTCAAGGCGAAGAATGTCACCAAGGCGGAGCGCGGCCAGTTCGCCGTCGCCAAGGTCGAGCCCAAGCGTCAGGTAACTGAGTTTCGTGTCGATCCTGCGAACCTCATCGAAGTCGGTGCCACCATGCAGGCGGACCACTTCGTCGAGGGTCAGCTGGTCGACGTGACCGGTACCTCGATCGGTAAGGGCTTCGCCGGCGGCATGAAGCGCTGGAACTTCGGCGGCCTGCGTGCCACGCACGGCGTGTCCGTGTCGCACCGTTCGCACGGTTCTACCGGTCAGCGCCAGGACCCCGGCAAGGTGTTCAAGGGCAAGAAGATGGCCGGCCACATGGGCGACCGTCGCGTGACTACCCAGAACCTGAAGGTCGTGCGCACCGATGTGGAGCGCGGGCTGATCATGGTCGAGGGCGCTGTCCCGGGTGCCAAGGGCGCCTGGATCCAGATCAAGGACGCGGTCAAGAAGGCCGCTCCGAAGGGCGCTGCTGTGCCCGGTTCGTTCAAGGCGGCTGTTGCAGCCGTGGCCGAGGAGGCGAAATAATGGAACTCCAGGTCACTACTCTGGACGGCAAGGCCGACGGTTCGGTCACTCTGAAGGACGAGATCTTCGGTCTTGAAGTCCGCCAGGACATCCTGCACCGCATGGTCCGTTACCAGCAGCTCAAGGCGATGGCCGGCACCCACAAGGTGAAGCACCGCTCCGAGATCGCTTACACTTCGAAGAAGTCGATCAAGCAGAAGGGCTCGGGCGGCGCTCGTCACGGCGCCAAGTCTGCTCCGCAGTTCCGCGGCGGCGGCCGGGCCTTCGGTCCCGAGCCCCGCAGCCATGCGATCGAGCTGCCCAAGAAGGTCCGCGCTCTGGCCCTGAAGCATGCGCTTTCGGCCAAGGCCAAGGCTGGCGAGCTGGTGGTCGTTCAGACCGTCGCCACCAAGGAGCCCAAGACGGCCCAGCTGATTGCCAAGTTCGGCAAGCTGGAGTGGTCGAACGCTCTGATCATCGACGGCGCCGAGGTGGACAAGAATTTCGCCAACGCGGCGCGCAACATTCCGCAGATCGACGTGCTGCCGGTGCAGGGGATCAATGTCGCTGACATTCTCCGTCGCCATAAGCTCGTTCTGACCAAAGCAGCGCTCGAAGCGCTCGAGGCCCGGTTCGCATGAGCAAGTTCACCAACTACGACGTGATCCGTAACCCGGTCGTCACCGAGAAGTCGACGATGGCGTCCGAGCACAGCCAGGTCGTCTTCGACGTCGCGATCGACGCCACCAAGGCCGATATCAAAGCCGCCGTCGAGGCGCTCTTTTCGGTCAAGGTCAAGGCAGTCAACACCCTGGTCCGCAAGGGCAAGGTGAAGCGTTTCCGGCAGGAACTTGGCACCCGCAAGGACGTCAAGAAGGCCATTGTCACCCTGGCCGATGGCCAGTCGATCGATATTTCGACCGGCATCTGAGGGGAGAGAGAAGAATGGGTCTAAAAACTTACAATCCGACCTCCCCGGGCCGCCGTCAGCTTATCACGACCGATCGGTCGGAGCTGTGGAAGGGCAAGCCGGTCAAGTCGCTGACCGAAGGTCTCAGCCAGTCGGGCGGCCGCAACAACGCCGGTCGCATCACTGCGTACCATCGTGGCGGCGGTCACAAGCGCTCGTACCGCATGGTCGACTTCCGTCGCGTGCGCTTCGAGGAGACGGCGACTGTCGAGCGGCTCGAGTATGATCCGAACCGCACCGCCTGGATCGCGCTGATCAAGTACGCCGATGGCGAGCTTGCCTACATCATCGCGCCGCAGCGTCTCAGCGCCGGCGACAAGGTGATCTCCACGCTCGGCACCGCCGACGTGAAGCCGGGCAATGCCATGCCGCTCGAGCGCATGCCGGTCGGCACCATCGTCCACAACGTCGAGATGAAGCCCCGCAAGGGCGGTCAGATCGCGCGTTCGGCCGGTGCCTATGCGCAGTATGTCGGCCGCGACGCCGGTTGGGCGATCCTTCGCCTCAACTCGGGTGAGCAGCGCCGCGTCCACGGCTCGTGCCTCGCCACTGTCGGCGCGGTGTCGAACCAGGATCACTCGAACACCTCGATCGGCAAGGCCGGTCGTAACCGCTGGCTCGGCCGCAAGCCGGTCAACCGCGGTGTGACCATGAACCCGGTCGATCACCCGCATGGTGGTGGTGAAGGCCGTACTTCGGGTGGCCGTCACCCGGTGAGCCCGTGGGGCAAGCCGACCAAGGGCAAGAAGACCCGTTCCAACAAGTCGACGGACAAGTTCATCGTCCGCTCGCGTCACGTGAAGAAGGGCCGCTAAGCCATGTCGCGTTCAGTCTGGAAAGGCCCGTTCGTCGACGGCTATCTGCTCAAGAAGGCAGAGACCAGCCGTGCGAGCGGCCGCAACGAAGTCATCAAGATCTGGAGCCGTCGTTCCACGATCCTGCCGCAGTTCGTCGGTCTCACCTTCGGCGTGCACAACGGTCACAAGCATGTGCCGGTGAACGTCCAGGAAGAGATGATCGGCCACAAGTTCGGCGAGTTCGCTCCGACCCGTACGTATTACGGTCACGCGGCCGACAAGAAGGCCAAGAGGAAGTAACATGGGCAAGCCGAAAACTCAGCGGTCGCTCAAGGACAACGAGGCCAAGGCGGTTCTCCGCATGCTTCGTACCTCGGGCATCAAGCTCAACCTCGTGGCTGCGATGATCCGCGGCAAGAAGGTCGACAAGGCTCTCGCCGAGCTGACCTTCTCGCGCAAGCGTATCGCCGGCTCGGTCAAGAAGACGCTCGAGAGCGCCATCGCGAACGCCGAGAACAACCACGGTCTCGACCCGGACAGCCTGGTCGTTGCCGAATGCTATGTCGGCGACTCCCTGGTGATGAAGCGCTTCATGGCCCGTGGCCGTGGTCACGCTGCCCGCATGGAGCGCCCGTTCTCGAACCTCACCATTGTGGTTCGCCAAGTTGAGGAGACCGCATAATGGGTCAGAAGATCAACCCGATCGGTCTGCGCCTCGGCATCAACCGCACCTGGGACTCGCGTTGGTACGCGAACAAGGGTGAGTACGGTTCGCTGCTCCAGGAAGACCTGAAGATCCGCGAGACGCTGCTTGAAGATTTGAAGCAGGCCGCCGTCTCCAAGATCGTCATCGAGCGTCCGCATCGCAAGTGCCGCGTGTCGATCCACACTGCCCGTCCGGGCATCGTGATCGGCAAGAAGGGCGCTGACATCGACAAGATCCGCGCCAAGGTGAAGAAGTTCACCGACAGCGAAGTGCACATCAACATCGTCGAAGTACGCAAGCCTGAGACCGATGCCAACCTCGTGGCTCAGGGCATTGCCCAGCAGCTCGAGCGTCGCGTGGCGTTCCGCCGTGCGATGAAGCGTGCAGTGCAGACGGCGATCCGTATGGGCGCCGGCGGCATCCGGGTGAACGTGGGCGGCCGTCTCGGCGGCGCCGACATCGCCCGCACGGAATGGTACCGCGAAGGTCGCGTGCCGCTGCACACGCTGCGCGCCGACATCGACTACGGCACCGCCGAGGCACAGACCACCTACGGCATCATCGGCATCAAGGTGTGGGTCTTCAAGGGCGAAGTCCTTGAGCACGATCCGTCCGCCCACGAGCGTCGTGCCACCGAAGGTGGTGGTTCGAACGAGGGTGGCCAGCGTCGCGAGCGGGACGAGCGCGGTGAGCGTGGCGATCGCCGCGATCGCGCGCCGGCGAACTGAGAAGGCATAGACAAAAATGCTGCAACCAAAACGTACCAAGTTCCGCAAGGCGCATAAGGGCCGCATCCATGGCAACGCCAAGGGCGGCACGGACCTGGCTTTCGGTCAGTTCGGCCTGAAGTCCCAGGAACCCGAGCGCGTTACCGCTCGCCAGATCGAGGCGGCCCGCCGCGCGATCACTCGCGAGATGAAGCGCGCCGGCCGCGTCTGGATCCGCGTCTTCCCGGACCTGCCGGTTTCCAAGAAGCCGACCGAAGTCCGCATGGGTAAGGGCAAGGGTTCGGTGGAATTCTGGGCGGCTCGCGTCAAGCCGGGTCGTATCCTGTTCGAAATCGACGGCGTCCCCGAGGACGTCGCCAAGGAAGCCCTGCGCCTCGGCGCGATGAAGCTTCCGATCATCACGCGGGTTGTCACCCGCATTGCGGATTGATCGCCATGGCACGTGCACCCAAGAAAAAAGTTGAGGCCAAGAGCGCCAATGGCGCCGCCGACCTCCGCGCCAAGACGCCTGATGAGCTGAAGGATCAGCTGCTCGGCCTGAAGAAAGAGCAGTTCAACCTGCGGTTCCAGCGCGCTACGCAGCAGCTGGAAAAGCCGACCGAGGTCAAGAAAGTCCGCCGCGAGATCGCGCGGGTGAAGACGATCCTCGGCGAAAAAGCCGCAGCGAAGTAAGGAGCAACCGATGCCCAAGCGCGTACTGCAGGGGACCGTGGTCTCCGACACTAATGAGAAGACCGTGGTGGTGCGGGTTGACCGTTCCTTCACCCACCCGGTGATGAAGAAGACCGTGCGCCGGTCCAAGAAGTACCACGCTCACGACGAGGCCAATGTGGCCAAGGTCGGGGACGTCGTCTGGATCGAAGAGTCGGCGCCGATTTCGAAGAACAAGCGCTGGGTCCTGAAACCCTCCGCGTAAACCGGAATTTAGGGCTCGCCGAGTAGGCAGACCCCGAAACTGAAGAAGGCATCAAGCCATGATCCAGATGCAGTCCAATCTCGATGTAGCCGACAACTCCGGCGCGCGTCGTGTCATGTGCATCAAGGTGCTCGGCGGCTCGCACCGCAAGTACGCCTCGGTGGGCGACATCATCGTCGTCTCGGTGAAGGACGCAATCCCTCGCGGTCGCGTCAAGAAGGGCCAGGTGATGAAGGCCGTCGTCGTGCGCACCGCATTCCCGGTTCGCCGCACCGATGGCACGATCATCCGCTTCGACCGGAACGCCGCCGTGCTGATCAACAACCAGGCCGAACCGATCGGCACCCGTATCTTCGGGCCAGTGCCGCGCGAACTGCGCAGCAAGAACCACATGAAGATCATTTCGCTCGCGCCGGAGGTGTTGTGATGGCGTCCAAGATCAAGAAGGGCGACAAGGTCGTCGTTCTCGCCGGCAAGGACAAGGGCAAGACCGGGCAGGTGCTGCAGGTCATCCCGACTGAGACCCGCGCAGTAGTGCAGGGGCTCAATCTGGTCCGTCGCCACACCAAGCAGACCGCGAGCCAGGACGCGGGGATCTTCACCAAGGAAGCCCCGATTCACCTGTCGAACCTCGCGATCGCCGATGCGAACGGCAAGCCGTCGCGCGTCGGTTTCAAGATCAACGCCGACGGCACCAAGGTGCGCGTCGCCAAGTCGACCGGGGACACGATCGATGGCTGATAGCGTCTACATTCCGCGTCTGCGTACCCAGTACGACGAGACCATCAAGGCGAACCTGATCAAAGAGTTCGGCTACAAGAACGTCATGCAGGCCCCCAAGCTCGACAAGATCGTGCTGAACATGGGTGTCGGCGAGGCGGTGAACGACACCAAGAAGGTGAAGTCGGCGGCCGCCGATCTCGAAAAGATCGCAGGCCAGAAGCCCGTCATCACCCACGCCCGCAAGTCGATCGCCGGCTTCAAGGTCCGCGAAGAGATGCCGCTCGGCGTGAAGGTGACGCTCCGCAAGGCGCGCATGTACGAGTTCCTCGACCGCCTGGTGAACATCGCGCTGCCGCGTGTTCGCGACTTCCGTGGTCTGAACCCGAATTCCTTTGATGGTCGTGGCAACTATGCCATGGGCATCAAGGAACACATCATCTTCCCCGAGATCAATTTCGATCAGATCGATCAGACCTGGGGCATGGACATCATCGTGTGCACGACCGCGCGCACCGACGACGAAGCCCGGGCGCTGCTCAAGGCTTTCAATTTCCCCTTCCGGCAGTAACGGAAGAGAGAAGGACGAGACATGGCAAAGACCAGCTCCATCGAAAAGAACAACAAGCGCAAGCGCCTCGCCAAGCAGCTCGGCCCCAAGCGGGCCAAGCTCAAGGCCGTCGTGATGAACCAGAGCGTCTCGCTCGAGGAGCGCTTCGCTGCGCAGCTCAAGCTTGCCGCGCTGCCGCGCAACTCGGCTGAGAACCGCGTGCACAACCGCTGCGAACTCACCGGCCGCCCGCGTGGCTACTACCGCAAGCTCAAGCTCAGCCGTATCGCGCTGCGTGAGCTCGGCAATCTCGGGCTGATCCCGGGTCTTGTGAAGTCGAGCTGGTAAGGAGAAGACGACAATGAGCCTCTCTGATCCGATCGGCGATATGCTGACCCGCATCCGCAACGCGCAGCTGCGTCGTCGCGATGTTGTCCAGACCCCGGCGTCCACCCTGCGTGGCCGTGTGCTCGACGTGCTGAAGTCGGAAGGCTTCATCCGCGGCTACTCGGAAAGCAAGATGGACAACGGCGTTGCCCAGTTCGACATCGAGCTGAAGTACTCCGACAACGCTCCGGTGATCCGCACCATCGAGCGCGTCTCGCGTCCTGGCCGTCGCGTCTATGCGTCGGTCAAGAACATCCCCTCGGTCGCCAATGGCCTCGGTGTGTCGATCCTGTCGACCCCCAAGGGCGTGATGGCCGATCATGAAGCAAAAGCCCAGAACCTGGGTGGCGAGGTACTCTGCCGCGTCTTCTAAGGCTGATGCCTTGAAGCCGTCGGTGTGACGATTACTCCGAAGGAAGTAGAAAGAATGTCCCGTACAGGCAAAAAGCCGATTGCTCCGATCAGTGGCGTCACCGTCACGATCAGCGATCGCAAGGTCACCGCAAAGGGGCCGAAGGGCGAGCAGGCGCTGACGCTCATGGATATCGTGAACGCCAAGCAGACCGATGACGGCATCGTCATCGAGCCCGCCAACGACAGCAAGGAAGCTCGTGCTGCCTGGGGGACCACCCGTGCGCTGATCAACAACATGGTGATCGGCGTGAGCGCCGGCTTCGAGAAGAAGCTGCAGATCCAGGGCGTTGGTTACCGCGCCGCCATGCAGGGCAAGGATCTGAAGCTCAGCCTCGGGTTCAGCCACGAAGTGGTGTTCGAGACTCCCAAGGGGATCACCATCGCCGCGCCGACGCAGACCGAAGTGGTCGTGACCGGCTCGGACAAGCAGCAGGTTGGCCAGGTGGCCGCCGACATTCGCGGTTGGCGTCCGCCGGAGCCCTACAAGGGCAAGGGCGTGCGTTATGTGGGCGAGTACATCGCCCGCAAAGAAGGCAAGAAGAAGTAAGGAGCGCACGAGATGCCCATCAGCCTCAAAGGTGCGGACCGCCGCAAGGCGCGCGTTCGCAAGGCGCTCAAGGCCAATGCCAATGGCCGCCCGCGTCTGTCCGTGCACCGCTC
>MKVB01000001.1:288765-295466 GCA_001899085.1 Devosia sp. 66-14
AGGCCAAGCTCAAGAACGGCTCGACCTCGGAGGCAGCTGCCGCCGTTGGCAAGCTGATCGCCGAGCGCGGTCTCGCCGCCAAGGTGTCGACCGTTGTGTTCGACCGTGGTGCCTATCTCTACCATGGCCGCGTCAAGGCCCTGGGTGATGCGGCCCGCGAAGGCGGCCTGCAGTTCTGATCCGGCGACAAAGGAAAATTCGATGAGAGACGTTCAAGAGCGCGATAGCGAATTCGTCGACCGGCTGGTTCACATCAACCGCGTCGCCAAGGTTGTGAAGGGTGGCCGTCGCTTCGGCTTCGCCGCACTGGTGGTGGTTGGTGATCAGAAGGGCCGCGTTGGCTTTGGTCACGGCAAGGCGCGTGAAGTGCCGGAAGCCATCCGCAAGGCAACCGAGCAGGCCAAGCGCCAGATGATCCGCGTTCCGCTGCGCGATGCCCGTACGCTGCACCACGATGTGGTCGGCCACCACGGCGCCGGCAAGGTCATCCTGCGTGCCGCCGTTCCCGGCACCGGCATCATCGCCGGCGGCCCGATGCGCGCGGTGTTCGAGACCCTCGGGGTCAACGACATCGTGGCGAAGTCGCAGGGCACCGCCAATCCCTACAACATGGTGCGGGCCACCTTCGATGCGCTGAAGCGCGTCGACAGCCCGCGTTCGGTCGCCGCCCGCCGCGGCCTGAAGGTCTCCGACCTGCAGGCTCGCCGTGGCGAGACCGTCGAAGCCTGATTAGGGCTTGGGAGTTAGAACTATGGCCGACAAGACCGTAACCATCGAGCAGATCGCCAGCCCGACGCGCCGTCCGCAGGACCAGCGCGCCACCCTCATCGGTTTGGGGCTGAACAAGATCCGCAAGCAGTCGACCCTCAAGGACACCCCCGAGGTCCGCGGCATGATCCGTAAGATCCCGCACCTCGTGCGCGTCGTCGACGCCAAATAAGGACGAGAACAATGACTCGTTTGAACGAACTCCGGGATAACCCGGGCGCCAACAAGAAGCGCGTGCGCGTCGGTCGTGGTATCGGCTCGGGCGTCGGCAAGACCGGTGGTCGCGGCGGCAAGGGCCAGACGGCTCGCTCCGGCGTTGCCATCAACGGCTTCGAAGGCGGCCAGATGCCGCTGCACATGCGCATGCCCAAGCGCGGCTTCAACGCTCTGAATCCCAAGAAGTGGAACCAGCTGCGTATCGACCGCGTCCAGAACTACATCGACAGCGGCAAGCTGGACATCAAGGGCGTGGTCGATGCGGCCGCTCTCGTGAAGGCCGGCGTGATCCGTCGCGAGCTCGATGGCGTGCGTCTGATCGGCAGCTCCGGTTTCACTGCCAAGAAGGTGACCTTCAAGGTTGCCCATGCGACCAAGGGCGCGCTTGCTGCTATTGAAGCAGCCGGCGGCAAGGTCGATATGCCTCAGGCAGAAGTGAAGGCTGACGCCTAAGAGCGCCTGGCCCCATTCTAAAGGGAGCGACTATGGCGTCCGCAGCCGAACAGCTGGCCAAGAATCTGAACTTCGGGACCTTCGCGAAAGCGAAGGCCCTTCAGCAGCGCATCTGGTTCACACTGGGTGCGCTTCTCGTTTATCGGCTCGGGACTTACATCCCGGTGCCCGGTATCGACCCCGATGCCTACCGCCAGACCTTCCAGCAGGCGCAGCAGGGCATTTTCGGCATGTTCGACATGTTTGCCGGCGGTGCCGTGCAGCGCATGGCGATCTTCGCGCTGAACCTCATTCCCTACATCACCGCGTCCATCGTGGTGCAGGTGGTGACCACCGCGTCGCCGCGCCTTGAAGCCCTCCGCAAGGAAGGCGAGAGCGGCCGTCGCAAGATCAACCAGTACACGCGCTATCTCGCCGTGCTGTTCTGCGCCGTGCAGGCCTATGGCATCGCCATCGGCCTCGAGGGCAGCCAGGGCGTCGTGATCGATCCAGGTTGGTTCTTCCGTCTGTCGACCGTCATCACGCTGGTCGGCGGTACCATGTTCCTGATGTGGCTGGGTGAGCAGATCACCTCGCGCGGCATCGGCAACGGTATCTCGCTGATCATCTTTGCCGGTATCGTGGCGAACCTGCCGGCGACGGTGGTGCAGACCCTCGAGCTGAGCCGCACCGGTGCGCTGCCGACCATCTGGGTCGTCGGCCTGCTGATTATCGCGATCGCGGTTATCGGCGTGATCGTCTTCTTCGAACGGGCCCAGCGCCGGTTGCTGATCCAGTATCCGAAGCGCCAGGTCGGCAACAAGATGTTCCAGGGCGACACCTCGCACCTGCCGCTGAAGCTCAACACTTCGGGTGTCATCCCGGTGATCTTCGGCTCGTCCCTGCTGCTGCTGCCTGCCACCATCGCGTCCTTTGCGGCGCAGGGTGATGCGCCGCAGTGGCTGTCGGTGACGGCGGCGCTGCTCGGTCGTGGCCAGCCCCTCTATCTGGTGCTGTTCGCGGTCCTGATCATCTTCTTCGCCTTCTTCTACACCTCGATCGTCTTCAACCCGACCGACACCGCGGACAATCTGAAGCGCTCCGGCGGCTTCATTCCCGGTATCCGTCCGGGCGAGCGGACGGCGAACTACATCGACTACGTGCTGACCCGCATCACGGTGATCGGCGCCCTCTATCTGACGGTCGTGGCGCTCATCCCCGAGATGATCCACAGCCAGCTCAACGTCAGCCAGTTCATCGGCGGCACTTCGCTGCTGATCATCGTGACGGTGACGCTGGATACGGTGACCCAGGTGCAGAGCCACCTGATCGCCCAGCAGTACGAAGGCCTGGTGAAGCGGTCGCGCCTTGGGGGCAAGCGTAAATGAGGCTGATCCTTCTGGGACCTCCGGGCGCCGGCAAGGGCACGCAGGCAAAGGTGCTGATCGACAGCTACGGGATCCCGCAGCTGTCGACCGGCGACATCCTGCGCTCCGCCATCGCCGCCAAGACCCCGATGGGTCTGGCCGCCAAGGAGATCATGGATCGCGGTGACCTCGTGTCGGACGAGATCGTCAACGGCATCGTCTCGGAACGCCTCGATCAGGAAGACTGCAAGCCAGGCTTCGTGCTCGACGGTTTCCCGCGGACCATTCCGCAGGCCGAGGCGCTCGACGAGATGCTGACCGAAAAGGGCATGCAGCTCGACGCCGTGGTGGAGATCACTGCCGACGCCGATGTGCTGGTCGGGCGGATCGCCAAGCGCGCCAAGGAATCGGGTGTGGCTCGCGGCGACGACAACGAGGAGGTGCTTCGCAACCGCCTCAACGTCTATCGCGAGCAGACCGCGCCGCTGGTCGAATTCTACCGCGGCAAGGGCCTGCTGAAATCGGTCGATGGCATGCAGCCGGTCGACGACGTCACGGCGGCCATCCGCCGGGCCGTGCATAACTAGTATACCTCGGGGCAGGGGCTCGGCAGTTGACTCTGCAGGACCTTGCCCGTATGAACCGCGCCAGTCTCATGGATTAACGGGCTGGATTCGGTTCCTCGAAGAGTGGGGAGCGGGATTCCGGTCCCTTGTCGTTATCAAACGGGCAGCACGAGCTGCCGACTATAGGAGAGCGGACGTGGCCCGTATTGCTGGCGTCAATATTCCGACCAACAAGCGCGTGGTGATCGCGCTTCAGTACATTCATGGGATCGGCTCGAAGTTCGCCCAGGAAATCACCGAGAAGGTCGGTATCCCGGCCGATCGTCGCGTGAACGATCTGACCGACGCCGAAGTGATCCAGATCCGTGAAACGATCGATCGCGACTATGTCGTCGAGGGTGATCTGCGCCGCAACGTGGCGATGAACATCAAGCGGCTCATGGATCTCGGCAACTATCGTGGCCTGCGTCACCGCAAGGGCCTGCCGGTTCGCGGTCAGCGTACCCACACCAATGCCCGCACCCGCAAGGGTCCGGCCAAGCCGATCGCCGGCAAGAAGAAGTAATTCGGGCGGCGGAGTACCTCTCCGTCATCCTGATGTAGCTGCTGGAACTACGGCAGCGTCGATATCGAACTGAGGAAGCAAATTGGCAAAAGCTGAAGTCGCGCGCGTTCGTCGTAAAGAGCGCAAGAATATCACCAATGGCGTTGCGCACGTGAATGCGTCGTTCAACAACACCATGGTCACCATCACCGACGTGCAGGGCAACACCATCTCCTGGTCGTCCTCGGGCGTGATGGGTTTCAAGGGTTCGCGCAAGTCGACCCCGTATGCCGCCCAGGTCGCGGCGGAAGACGCGGCCAAGAAGGCCCAGGAACACGGCATGAAGACCCTTGAGGTCGAGGTGCGCGGTCCTGGTTCGGGCCGTGAATCGGCGCTGCGTGCGCTGCAGGCTGCTGGCTTCAACGTCACCAGCATTCGCGATGTCACCTCGATCCCGCACAACGGTTGCCGGCCGCGCAAGCGTCGCCGCGTCTAACCTCCGTTACGGTTGATCTCCCGGCGCGCCCCTCGCGCCGGGATAGGTACATTGCATAGCGGACAGGCGGTTAGGCGGACCGCCCATTTGAAAGGACACCACCGTGACCATCCAGCGGAACTGGCAGGAACTCATCAAGCCGACCAAACTGGACATCGTTTCGGGCAGCGACAGCGCGCGCACGGCTTCGGTCGTTGCAGAGCCGCTTGAGCGCGGCTACGGCCTGACGCTCGGCAATGCCCTGCGCCGCGTGCTGCTGTCGTCGCTCCAGGGCGCGGCCGTTACCGCGATCCAGATTGACGGCATCCTGCACGAATTCTCGTCGCTCCCGGGCGTGCGTGAAGACATTACCGACCTCGTGCTCAACGTCAAGGAAATCGCCCTGAAGATGGGCGGCGAAGGTCCCAAGCGCCTGACCCTCACCAAGCAGGGGCCGGGCGCTGTTGTTGCCGGCGACATCAAGGTCTCCGGCGATATCGAAGTGCTGAACCCCGAGCTGGTGATCTGCCACCTCGACGATGGCGCCGAGATCAACATCGAGTTCACCGTCAACACCGGCAAGGGCTATGTCCCAGCCGACAAGAACCGTCCCGACGACGCCCCGATCGGCTATATCCCGGTCGATGCGCTGTTCTCCCCGGTCCGCCGCGTCTCCTACAAGGTGGATGCGACCCGCGCCGGCGAGAGCCTCGACAAGGACAAGCTGACGCTGACCGTCGAGACCAACGGCGCCATCTCGCCGGAAGACGCCGTGGCCTACGCCGCGCGTATCCTGCAGGACCAGCTGTCGGTGTTCGTCAACTTCGAAGAGCCCACCAAGGAGAAGGCCCAGGACACCGTCCCGGAACTCGCCTTCAACCCGGCGCTGCTCAAGAAGGTCGACGAGCTGGAGCTCAGCGTCCGTTCGGCGAACTGCCTGAAGAACGACAACATCGTCTATATCGGCGATCTGATCCAGAAGACCGAAGCCGAGATGCTGCGCACGCCGAACTTCGGTCGCAAGTCGCTCAACGAGATCAAGGAAGTGCTGGCTCAGATGGGCCTGCACCTCGGGATGGACGTGCCGAACTGGCCGCCTGAGAACATCGACGATCTGGCCAAGCGCTACGAAGATCACTATTAAGCGTGGTCAGAAGTGGCCCCCCGGTCTTCCGGTCGGACCACGCGACTACGTAGAGACAAGCTGGCCAAGAGCCACTAACCGCCCGTCGTGAGACGCCCGGGCCTTAGGGAGTAACAAAATGCGCCACGGTAATTCGAACCGTAAGCTCAACCGGACCTCTGCTCATCGCAAGGCCATGTTCGCCAACATGTCGGCCTCGCTGATCAAGCACGAGCAGATCGTGACCACCTTGCCCAAGGCCAAGGAACTGCGTCCGATCGTCGAGAAGCTGATCACGCTGGGCAAGCGCGGCGACCTGCATGCCCGCCGCCAGGCCATCGCCCAGATGCGCGATGAGACCCAGGTGCAGAAGCTCTTCGCCACCATCGGTCCGCGCTACAAGGACCGCAACGGCGGCTATATCCGCATCCTCAAGGCCGGCTTCCGCTATGGCGACAATGCCGCGCTGGCCGTGATCGAGCTGGTCGACCGCGATGTCGATGCCAAGGGCCTCGACTCGGGTCCGGTGCAGGCTCGCGAGAACGACGACGAAGCCGCCGCGGCGTAAGCCCGAGGTTATCGACGAAAGTCAAAGGCGGTCCGGTTTGTCCGGGCCGCCTTTTCGTTTGACCGCGGAACGTAATGCACGCCGTAATGGCGGCCGCGTTTTCAGGACATGCCGTACCCGCCAGGGCGGGATTGCAGGCCGTCCACCTCGAAAGCGCGACTGCGATCAAGTCTTGGGGAAGTGAAATGTCGGATCAGGGCCTCATCCTCGTCACCGGTGCGACCGGTTTCGTCGGCAAGTGGACGGTGTTGGAGCTGCTTAAGGCCGGCCACCGCGTGCGCGGCACGGTGCGTTCGCTGGGGCGGGCCGAAGAGGTTCGCTCGACGCTGCTGGGCGAACTGGGGCAGGGCACCCTCGACCGGCTCGAGCTGGTCGAAGCCGATCTGCTCGACGACAAGGGCTGGGCCGAGGCGATGCAGGGCGTCGCCACCGTGATGCATATCGCCACCGCCATTCGCGGCGACGAGCCAAAGGACCAGAGCCTGGTGATCCGCCCGGCGCTCGAGGGCACGCAGCGGGTGTTCCGCTTCGCCAATGCCGCAGGCATCAAGCGCATCATCATGACCTCGTCGATCGCCACGGTCGGCTATGGCCACGGCCAGACCAGCGGCCGCCGCGTCTATGACGAGACCTACTTCACCA
>MKVB01000001.1:295504-336219 GCA_001899085.1 Devosia sp. 66-14
CCACCGTGCACCCTGGCGCCATCATAGGGCCGGCGCTCGACAAGGATGCCAGCATTTCGCTGCAGATGGTCTCCGGCCTGCTCAACGGCACCACGCCCGCCATGCCGTCCAACGGTTTCTCGATCATCGACGTGCGCGATGTCGTCGCGCTGCACCTTGCGGCGCTGAACGACCCCGAGACCAGCGGGCAGCGCTACCTGGCCACCGCCGAGTATGTGCCGTTTCCCGAGGTCGGCAACATCCTGCGTGCGGCGCACCCGGAATGGGGCGTGACCACCAAGACTGTGCCTGACTGGATCATCAGGCTGATCGCCTCGTTTGGCGGCCCGGCCCGGCAGATCATCAACGACATCGGCAATGAGAAGGTGTTCGACGGCTCGAAAGGTGAGAAGCTCCTGGGCCGCAAGTTCATCTCCGCCAAGGACTCGATCCTCGCCACCGCAGACAGCGTCATCCGCCTCGGTATGGTGAAACAGAAGACCGCCTGACGTGCCCGCCACAGACCTGATCGATGATCTCCGCGCCGCTGTCGGGCGTCGCTACCTGCTGACCGGCGAGCGCCGCACCGAGCGCTACCGGCGCGGTTTCCGCTCCGGCGAGGGCGACGCGGTCGCCGTTGCCAGACCCGGCACCCTGCTCGAGCTGTGGCGCGTGCTCGAGGCGGCGGTGCGCCACGACGCCATCGTCATCATGCAAGCCGCCAATACCGGCCTCACCGAAGGCTCGACCCCCAGCGGCCACTACGACCGCCCGGTGATCGTGGTCAACACGCTGCGGCTCGCCGAGATCCAGCTGCTCGATGGCGGCAAGCAGATCGTCAGCTTTCCCGGCAGCACGCTCGACAAGCTCGAGAAGCTGCTGAAACCGCTCGGTCGCCTGCCGCATTCGGTGATCGGCTCCTCCTGCCTCGGTGCGTCGATCGTCGGCGGCGTCTGCAACAATTCGGGCGGTTCGCTGGTGCACCGGGGACCCGCTTATACCGAACTGTCGCTGTTTGCCCGGATCGGCGCCGATGGGCAGTTGGAGCTGGTCAACCATCTCGGCATCGAGCTCGGCGATGCTCCTGAGGAGATCCTCGGCCGGTTGCAGTCGGGCAGCTATTCGGCCGAAGACGTGCTGCATAATGTCGGCCTCGCCTCGGACAGCGAGTATGCCGCGCGGGTGCGCCAGATCGATGAGCCGACCGCCGCCCGCTTCAATGCCGATCCCCGCCGCCTGCACGAGGCCTCCGGCAGCGCCGGCAAGCTCGCGGTGTTCGCGGTCCGCCTGGACACCTTCGAAAAGCAGGGCGCCGAGCAGGTCTTCTACATCGGCACCAACGACGACGCCGTGCTGACCCGGCTGCGCCGCGAACTGCTCAGCCTCAACGCACTGCCGGTCGCTGGCGAGTATATGCACCGCGACATGTTCGACGTCGCCCGCAGCCACGGCAAGGACACGTTCCTCGTCATCCAGCGTTTCGGCACCGAGGTGATGCCGACCTTCTTCAACCTGAAGGGCAGGGTGGATGCCACCCTCAACAAGCTGCCACTGCTGCCCAAGCAGCTGTCGGATCGCGTCCTGCAGGCCATGAGCCACCTGTTCCCCGAGCACCTGCCGCCGCGCCTGCTCGCCTATCGTGACCGCTACGAGCACCACCTGATGCTGCGCATGTCCGGCGACGGGATCGCCGAAGCCCAGGCGCTGCTGGACCGGGTGTTCGCCGACGAGGGCAATGGCGCATATTTCAGCTGCACTCCGAGGGAGGGGGCGCAGGCCTTCCTGCATCGCTTCGCCGCGGCGGGGGCCGCTATCCGCTACGCGCTGATGCATGACAACGAGTCCGGAGGCCTTCTGGCGCTCGATATCGCGCTCCGCCGCAACGATCACGACTGGTACGAACACCTGCCGGCCGAGATCGACGAGCAACTCGCGCTGAAGCTCTACTATGGCCATTTCCTCTGCCACGTCTTCCACCAGGACTACGTGCTGGCCAAGGGGGCTGACCCGCACCGGGTGAAGGAGGCGATGCTGGCAGTGCTCGACCAGCGTGGCGCGCAGTATCCCGCCGAGCACAATGTCGGCCACGTCTACACGTCAAAGCCGGAGCAGCAGGCGTTCTTCCGCGAGCTCGATCCCACCAACAGCTTCAACCCGGGAATCGGCGACGACTCCAGGCACCGGCACTATGCCGGCGATCATCGCCATCACGACCACACCCACTAACTACGCGCCGCCAGCCCCCACTCGGCATAGAGCCGCTTCAACTGCCGCATCGAGTTCACCTCGACCAGCGGTAGTCCCACCGCCCGCAGGCGGTTGCGATCCCGCTCGCGCCGGTTCGGCTGCACGATGAGGATCCAGCGGATCATTTCCCATTTCAGGCTGTCCCGTTTCCCGCCAGCGCACCGACGCGGTTCCGCTTCTGGAGGAGTGTGCGCCACAGGTAGCGACGAAAATTCGCCCAGCGGCTGTCGCCGAGGAGGATTATGCCGGTGGCGCGGGCGAAGCGCTGCGGCATCAGGCTGGAGTAATTGCCGTCCATCACCCAGCGATCCCCGAGGATTGCCGCATCGTGCAGGGCGTGGAACTCCTCGTCCGGGCGCTCCTCCCAGTTGGTGTTGGGCAGATGCCGGAACAGATCGATGTGGAACGGCTCGGCGCCGATCTTACCTGCCAGCGCCACGGCCAGGGTGGACTTGCCCGAATTGGAGGGCCCGCAGATCATGATGCGTTCGCCAAGCGCCGAGAGTGGCAGCACGTCCATTTCAGCCTCCGGTTTCAGGTTCCCCGCCGCTTCGGGGGAGCGGCTTATACTGCATCGGGCCCGGCGCCGCGAGATGTCCGATCGGTGGCGCTGCGGATCGCCTGGAGCGTTTCCCGCCGCTATAGATCGCAGCATGAACGACGTTTCTCGCCCCACCGATCGAAAGCTGCGGAATGCCCTCGTGGCCGCATGGCTGCTTGGCCTGGCGGCTTTCGCACTGGTGTCCGTCTGGCTCAGCATCACCGACGCCCAGCGCCAGCTCGAGGCACGAGGCGCCGAAATGCAGCGCACCATCGCGCAGGCGACGGCCCAGCATGACGCGCATCTGACCAGCCTCGCGACGCTGGCGCTTGCCGGTGACACGCCGCCGATTGGGCTGTTCACGCAGCTGGCGGGCAGCATCATCCGGTTCTACCCGCGCATTACCTCGATCGCGCTCCTGGCGGACGGCAGCGGCGCCCCTCTGGCGATCAGCGGCGAGGCCCTGACTGCGCGGCTGTTGCAGCAGATCGAAAGCACCGCGCCGTCTCTGCCGCGCGGCACGTCCACCATGCTGGCCGGGCCACCAGGCACCGGGAGCTACCTGCTGCTGAAGCGCACCTCTGACGAGGCGGGGCGTTTCCTCATCGCGCTGACCATCGACGCGTCCCGGCTCTGGGACGATGCCGACCTGCCGGCCGGCCTGTCCTTGCAGTTGGCGCTCGGCGAGGCGTTCCTCGTCGACGATAGGGCGCCGTCCGCCGGTCTGGGCGAGGTTAGCCTTGCCGAGTCGTGGCAGATTCCGAGCACGTCGCAGCCACTATCGCTGCACCTGCAACAGCGACTCACGGCGCTGCAGGCGCTGCCGTTCGGCCTGTTCTTGGCGTTTGCAGTTGCAACGCTCCTCCTCGCCAACGGGGTGTATCTGCTGCTGCAGCAGCGCCGGGCGACGGCGCAGGCTCACGCGAGGCAGCGCGCGCAGGAGCATCAGTTGCGCCTCGAGCACGCGGCGCGGGTCAACTCGATGGGGGAACTGGCGTCCGGCATCGCCCATGAACTCACTCAACCGCTGACCGCGCTGCTGAGCCAAAGCCAGGCCGGACTGCGCCTCGCGGGGCACAACCCGCCCGACGCCGCCGCGCTGGCCGGGGTGCTCGAGGCCAATGTGCGGCAGGCCCGTCGGGCCGCCGACATTCTCGGCCGCCTGCGCGCCTATGTCAGTAAATCGCCGACCACGCCACAGCCGACCGACCTCAACCGGGTGGCGGCCGAGGTCGCCGGCCTGCTTGAGGCCGATCTCCGGGACAAGACCATCACTTTGGCGATCTTGCCTTCGGAGGCTGCAGCCATCGTTCTGGCGGATCCGATCGAACTGGAGCAGGTGCTGCACAACCTGGTGCGCAACGCGGCGGATGCCATCGAGGCGTCCGGGCGTGGTGACAACGTGTCGATCTCCGTCGTCACGGAGGCCGGACAGGTCCGCGTCGAGGTCAGCGACAACGGACCGGGTGTGCCGGTCGATGTCCTGCCGCACCTGTTCGAGCCGTTCTATTCCACCAAGCCTGCCGGCATGGGTCTCGGCTTGCCGCTCTGCCAGACGCTGGTCGAGCGCTTCGGCGGCAGCATCGAGGCCGCCAACACTCCTGAGGGCGGCGCGCGCTTCGTCGTAACGCTGCCGCTCAATCGCGGAGGCACACACCGATGAGCAAGACGCCCGTCTACCTTGTCGACGACGACGAGGCGGTGCGCGACGCGCTGTCACTGCTGCTCGGCACTTACGGCTACGCCGTCAGCAGCTTCGCCGATCCGACAAGCCTGCTTGCCGCGTCGGAAACTCTGCGCCCCGGTTGTCTGCTGGTGGACCTGAGGATGCCCGCGGTCTCCGGCTTGCAACTGCTGGAGCGGCTGGGCGAGCGTGGGATCGACTGGCCCTTCATCGTCATCACCGGGCATGGCGATATCCACGCCTGCCGGCGGGCCTTCAAGGCGGGTGCCGTGGATTTCCTGACCAAGCCGATCGACGAGCAGGTGCTGGTCGAGGCCGTGCAGGCAGCGCTGGCCCGGCTCGACACGCAGCAGGAAGACGCCGAAGCGCGGCAGCTGCTGGCGATGCTGACCGACCGCGAGCGCGAGGTGCTGGAGATGGTGAGCCGTGGCTGGGCCACCAAGCAGATCGCCGAGGCGCTGGCGATTTCGCCCCGCACCATCGACACGCATCGCGCCCACATTGCCGAAAAGCTCGGTACCAGCTCGGTCGCCGAGTTCGTTCGCATCGTCGCGGCGGCCGCCGGTCGGTAGCCCTACCGAGTTCTGTCGGGCGGCTCACCGATAGTGATCGCAACGAGGCCGGGCCAGATTTCCGGGGTCAACGGCGCCACGCGCCAGCCAACTCCCGGAGTATCCCATGCAGAAGCTCTCCCTCGCCCTCGCCACCGTTCTCGCGCTCACCGGCGCCGCCAATGCCGCGACTCTCAACGAGAAGAACATGCCGCTCGACGTCGCCACGAAACTTGCCCAGTCGGCCGTCGCCGCCTGCGCCGCCGACAAGTACAACGTCTCGGTCGCCGTGGTTGATCGCGCCGGCAATGTCCGGGCACTGCTCCGCGCCGATGCTGCCGGTCCGCACACCCTCGAGTCCGCGACCCGCAAGGCCTACACCTCGGCCTCGACCCGCGCCGCGACCGCCGCGATTGTCGAGAACATCGCCAAGAACCCGTCAGCGGCTGAACTGGCGAGGCTCGACGGCTTCCTGGTGCTCGCCGGCGGCGTGCCGGTGAAGTCGGGCGACGAAACCATCGGCGCTATCGGCGTCGGCGGCGCACCGTCGGGCGCCCTCGATGAGGCCTGCGCCGTCGCCGCCATCGACGCCAATGCCGAGCTGCTGAAGTAAGCGGCTTTCCTCTGCCGCTCTGCTGTGGCTAGAATGCGGGAAGGGGCGGTGCTGGTGCACCGCCCCTCATTCGTGGAGGGACTGCAGCATGGCCAAGGTCGTTACCATCGGAGGCAGCGGCCATGTCGGCACCTACCTCGTGCCGCGCCTGGTCGAAGCCGGTCATCACGTGATCAACGTCACCCGCGGGCATCGCAAACCCTACTTGCCGAACGCGGCATGGGGCAGGGTGGAGACGGTTCTTATCGATCGCGAGGCGGCCGAGCACGAGGGCAGCTTCGGCGCCGCCATTGCAGCGCTCGAGGCCGACATCGTCATCGATATGATCTGCTTTACGCTGCCGCGCGCCCAGCAGCTGGTGGAGGCGCTGCGCGGCAAGGTGCAGCACTTCCTCCATTGCGGCACCATCTGGGTCTATGGCCACAACACTGCTGTGCCCGCCACCGAGGACCAGCCGCATAACCCCTTCGGCGAGTACGGTACGCAGAAGGCGGCGATCGAGAGCTACCTGCTCGACGAGGCGCGTCGTCGCGGCTTTCCGGCGACCGTGTTCCGTCCCGGCCACATCGTCGGTCCCGGCTGGGCTCCGTTGAACCCGGCGGGGCATTTCAACGCCGAGGTGTTTTCCAGGATCGCCCGCGGCGAGGAACTGACGCTGCCCAATTTCGGGCTCGAAACCGTCCACCACGTCCATGCCGACGATCTGGCGCGACTGGTCATGGCGATCATCGCCAGCCGCTCGACGTCCGTCGGCGAGGCCTTCAACGCTGTCTCGCCGCAGGCGGTCAACCTGCGCGGCTACGCCGAGGCCATGTATCGCTGGTTCGGCCACGAACCGAGGCTCAGCTACCTGCCGTTCGAGCAGTGGAAATCGTCGCAGGATCCGGACGAAGCCAACGCCACCTGGGAGCACATCGTGCGCAGCCCCAGCCATTCCTCGGAAAAGGCGCGGCGGCTGCTCGGCTTTGCGCCGCGCTATTCCTCGCTGGAAGCCGTGCAGGAGGCCGTCAGCTGGCTCGTCGACAACGGAAGGGTCCAAGGTCCGCAAGACTAGTGAAATCGGCTCGTGGCACACCATCGTCACACACGAGGTCAGCCCAATGCCCCACAGCTACGAAGACCGCATCAACCGCGTCACCGCCTATATCTACGAGCATCTCGATGAGCCGCTCGACCTCGCTCGCCTCGCCGACGTCGCGGCCATGTCACCCTGGCACTGGCATCGCGTCTACTCGGCCATGCGCGGTGAGACCGTTGCCGCCGCGGTCCGCCGTCTGCGCCTGATGCGGGCAGCGAACGAGCTGGCCAATTCCGATGCGCCAGTCGAGACCATCGCCAGGCGTTCCGGCTACGACAACCTGCAATCCTTCACGCGGATCTTTGCCGACGCCTACGGTATGCCCCCGGCCCGTTACCGCCGCGAGGGCAGCCATACGGTGTTCAACCCGGCCCAGAACGGCGCCCCGGCGCCGCACTATGCCGTCGAGGTCCGTCATCTGCCTGCCATGACCATCGCCACCGAGCCGCATGTCGGCGACTACATGAATATCGGCATCGCCTTCGACCGGCTGTTCGGCCGCCTCGGCGCTGCCGGGCTGATCGACGGGGACACCCGCATGTTCGGCGTCTATGCGGACGATCCGAGCGCCGTGCCGGTGGACCAGCTGCGTTCGATGGCGGCCGCCACGTTGAGTTCGGCGCCGCCGGAGCAGCCGGTCACCGCGACCCGCGCCGGCGATTACGCCGTGCTCCGCCACAAGGGCCCGTATCCCGACATGCTCGCCGAGTACAACTGGCTGTTCGGCACCTGGTTGCCGCAGTCGGGGCGTGACCTCGCCGACGCGCCGGTGCTGGAGGAATACCTCAACAGCCCGCGCGACACGGCGCCGTCGGAACTGCTCACCGTCCTCTATTTGCCGCTGGTGTGAAGATGGGAAAATCCTGGACCGAGAAGCTCGACGCTCCGGCCGAACCGGTGGTGAAGCCGGCGCCGATCAGCATCGCCGGCATGCGGGTGGGGCAGATCATGCTGGTTCCCACGGCGCGGATGATCGCCGACTTCATGTCGGCCATTCCGGCCGGCGAGACGGTAGACACCAAGGCGATGCGCCGCGAGCTGGCCGAGCGCCACCACGCCGAGGTGACCTGTCCGATCTATACCGGCTATCACCTTCGCACCGTCGCGGAGGCGGCGCTCGAGGCCCATGCGGCCGGGGTGCCGGTCGAAGCCATCACCCCGTTCTGGCGGGTGCTCGACGAGGACAGCCCCACCACCGGGCGCCTTCCGGACGGCGTCGCCTTTGTCGCGGCGCGGCGGACCGCCGAGCGCTGAGGGTTCACGGCAATACGCCCTCCGGCTATCGTCCCGATCCTTGGAGGGCGAAGATGCACAAGGGATCATGTCTTTGCGGGGCGGTCCGCCTCGAGGTCGCAGGCGAGCTGGCGCCGCCGACCGCCTGTCATTGCTCCAGGTGCCGCAAGCACACCGGGCACTACGAGGCTGGCACCGATGTGCCGCGGGCGGCCCTGACCGTCTTCGGCGAGGACAAGGTCGGCTGGTATCACTCGTCCGAGAAGGTGCGCCGCGGCTTCTGTACCGTCTGCGGCTCGTCGCTGTTCTTCGATCCGATCCACCACGAACGGATCGGCATTTACATGGGCGCCTTCGACACCCCGACCAACACCCGCCTCGCGATGCACATCTTCGTCGCCGACAAGGGCGACTATTACGACATCGCCGACGGACTGCCGCAGAACCTGCAGTGATGCCGGAGCGGGCAGGGGCGCGAAATTTTCTCCCTGTCCCCCTTCACTGTGTCATGTCCCTTCTCTAACAAGGGCCGAGCAATCGATTGCACGGACAAGAGGTCACGCACATGTCTACCATCATCGACATCACCGGCCGGCAGGTCTTCGACAGCCGCGGCAATCCGACCGTCGAGGTGGATGTGGTGCTCGATGACGGCAGCTTCGGCCGCGCCATGGTGCCGTCGGGCGCTTCGACTGGCGCGCATGAGGCGGTGGAGCTCCGCGATGGCGGCAAGCCCTTCCTCGGCAAGGGCGTCACCAAGGCGGTCGACTTCGTCAACACCGAGATCTTCGCCGAGATCCAGGGGCTCGACGCCCTCGACCAGATCGGTGTCGACCGGGCGCTGATCGAGCTCGACGGCACGCCGAACAAGTCGCGTCTGGGTGCCAACGCCATCCTCGGCGTTTCGCTCGCCGTCGCCAAGGCGGCCGCCGAATCGAGCGAGCTGCCGCTCTACCGCTATGTCGGCGGCCCGAACGCGCATGTGCTGCCGGTGCCGATGATGAACATCATCAATGGCGGCGCCCACGCCGACAACCCGATCGACATGCAGGAATTCATGATCCTGCCGGTGGGCGCCGAGAGCATTGCGCATGCCGTGCAGATCGGCTCGGAGATCTTCCACACCCTGAAGAAGGGCCTCGCGGCGGACGGCCACAACACCAATGTCGGCGACGAAGGCGGCTTCGCGCCCAACCTCAAATCCGCCGAGGCAGCGCTCGAGTACATCGTCAAGTCGATCGAGAAGGCCGGCTACACCGCCGGCAAGGACGTCTATCTCGGGCTCGACTGCGCTTCGACCGAGTATTTCAAGGGCGGCAAGTACGCCATGGAAGGCGAAGGCAAGACGTTGTCGTCGGAGGACAACGCCAGATTCCTCGCCGGGCTGGTCGACAAGTTCCCGATCATCAGCATCGAAGACGGCATGGCCGAGGACGACTGGGAGGGCTGGAAGGCGCTCACTGACCTGCTCGGCAGGAAGGTGCAGCTGGTCGGCGACGACCTGTTCGTCACCAACACCGAGCGCCTGCGCTCCGGCATCAAGATGGGTGTCGCCAACTCGATCCTCGTCAAGGTGAACCAGATCGGCTCGCTCTCCGAGACGCTCGACGCCGTCGATACCGCGCATCGCGCCGCCTACACCTCGGTGATGTCGCACCGCTCGGGCGAGACCGAGGACTCGACGATCTCCGACCTGGCGGTCGCCTGCAACTGCGGGCAGATCAAGACCGGCTCGCTGTCGCGCTCCGACCGGCTGGCCAAGTACAACCAGCTGATCCGCATCGAAGAGCAGCTCGGCACCTCGGCCACCTATGCCGGCCGCAGCATTCTGAAGGGCTGAGCCAAAACCCTGACACGCGGCGGCAGCTGAATCGGCTACCGTCGCGTGATGACCGACCACCTCAGATATGCGGGCCTGCCCGCAGCGGCCCAGGCCGACGCCCTGCGCGGCATTATCCGCGCCACCCCCGTGCTGGTCACCGTGCTCGAGCGCTTGCCCGAGCTGGACCTGCCGGACACCTGGCTGGTCTCCGGCGCCATCTACAACACGGTCTGGAACCAGCTGACCGGACGGCCGCCGCTGACCGGCATCAACGATATCGACCTGTTCTATTTCGATGCATCGGACCTGAGCTACGAAGCCGAGGACCGTGCCATCAAGGCAACCGACCGCGTCTTCGCCGATCTGCCGCTGCCCGTGCAGTTGCGCAACCAGGCGCGGGTGCACCTGTGGTATCCGGAACGCTTCGGCGAACCCTATCCGGCGCTGACTTCGTCACGCGAGGCGATCGACCGCTTCGCTTCGCTCACCCATGCGGTCGGGGCGCGGCTCGATCGGGCAGGGGAGATAGAGCTCTACACCCCCTTTGGCCTCGACGACCTGTTCAGTTTCCGCATTACTCCGAACCGGCGGATGAACAACCGGGCGACGCATGAGAAGAAGGCGGAGCGCGCGCGGTCGGTGTGGCCGGAGATCGTGGTCGAGGCCTGGTAGGCGCAAACTGACAGAGACGGCCCCCTCCCGGCCTCCCCCATAAAGGGGGAGGTGAAGAGTCGAGGCTCTGTCGTCGATCGCGCCTGACGCACCGGTGGGGCACCTCCCCCTTTATGGGGGAGGATGGGAGGGGGCCGTCTCTATCGGTTAGTCGATCCCGCAACCACCCGTTAAGCCGCGGTGAACTATAAAGGCCTGCAACAGCACCAGGCGAAGCTCGTCCATGCCCACTCGTTTGAAACGCCCAGCCTTCTGGCGCCACGTCGCTCTGGCGTTGGGCCTTGTCGCGTTCCAGGGCTATCTGGGTTACAGTGTGGTGACCGGACAGTTCGGCATCGAGAGTCAGGACGTGCTCGAGGTCGAGATCAACGAACTGGCTGCCAAGTCCGGTGCGCTGCAGGCGGAAATCGATTCCTTCCGCCATCGGATCGATCTGTTCCAGACCACGCGGATGGATCCCGATCTGGTGTCCGAACGGGCGAGGGCGCTGTTGTCGATGGCGCAGCCCGACGAGATCGTCGTCATGGTCGATCCCGCCAACGGTAAACCTGTTTCCAGTTCAAATGTGCAGTCAACCACAGACGGGTTAACTGCAAATATCGACATTGGCATAGACTGATAGCAGCGTTTTCTCGCGTGATACGCGGATTCGCCTCCGTCACAATATTGCGCTAAGCTTCGCCGGTTCGCGGCTTCCTGCCGTGCGACAACGATGCGGCTTATCCATATTCCGGAGCTCTCGCCCATGGCGCGTAAAGCGGCGGCCAAACCGGCCCAGTCCAATGTCCCCGAACTCACCAAGGAACAGGAACTCGCCGCATACCGCGAAATGCTGCTGATCCGCCGCTTCGAAGAGAAGGCCGGCCAGATGTACGGCATGGGCCTGATCGGCGGTTTCTGCCACCTCTATATCGGCCAGGAAGCTGTCGTCACCGGCGTCACCATGGCGTCGAAGAAGGGCGAGGACGCCCAGATCACCGGCTACCGCGACCATGGCCACATGCTGGTCATGGGCCTCGACCCCAAGGGCGTCATGGCCGAGCTGACCGGCCGCCAGGGTGGCCTTTCGAAGGGCAAGGGCGGCTCGATGCACATGTTCTCCAACGAGCACCGCTTCTACGGCGGCAACGGCATCGTCGGCGCCCAGGTGTCGCTCGGCACCGGCCTCGCTTTCGCTTCGAAATATCGTGGCGACAACACGGTTTCGATCTCCTATTTCGGCGACGGCGCGGCCAACCAGGGCCAGGTCTACGAGAGCTTCAATATGGCCAAGCTCTGGAACCTGCCGGCCGTCTACATCGTCGAGAACAATCGCTACGGCATGGGCACCTCGGTGGAGCGGGCCTCCGGCCAGCCGGACTTTTCCAAGCGCGGTATTTCCTTCGGCATCGAGGGCGAGCAGGTCGACGGCATGGACGTCCGCATGACCTATGACGCGGCCAAGCGGGCCATCGAGCATGCGCGGTCCGGCAAGGGCCCCTACATCCTCGAGATGCTGACTTACCGCTACCGTGGCCACTCGATGTCCGACCCGGCAAAGTACCGTTCCAAGGACGAAGTCTCGACCATGCGCGCCGAGCACGATCCGATCGAGCAGGTCAAGCAGCGCATCCTCGAGAAGCGCTACGGCACCGAGGAAAGCCTCAAGGAACTGGAAACCGAAATCCGCGCCATCGTCACCGAGGCCGCCGATTTCGCCACCTCCGATCCGGAGCCGCCGGCGTCGGAACTCTGGACCGACATCTACGCTCCCGCCTGATCGGCGTTTATCCCGCGTTTCCCTTTCGATCTCCCGCTGGAGACCCCTGAATGCCCACAATCCTCATGCCCGCCCTCTCGCCGACCATGGAAGAGGGGAAGCTCTCCAAATGGCTGGTCAAGGAAGGCGACACGGTAAAGCCCGGCGACGTATTGGCCGAGATCGAGACCGACAAGGCGACCATGGAGGTCGAGAGCGTCGATAGCGGCGTGGTCAACAAGATCATCGTTCCGGAAGGCACCGAGGGCGTGAAGGTCAATGCGCCGATCGCCGTGGTTCTCGGCGAAGGTGAGGCCGCTGGCGATCTCACCCCGCAGCCGGCGCAGCGCGCGCCCGAGCCGGTTTCCGCTGCAGCGGTTGCCGAGGCCGTGGCGTCTCCGACACCGACCGCTCCGGCCGGCGTCGCACCCGTCGCGATCCTCGAAGTGGCGTCCGACCCGGACCTCCCTGCCGGTGTCGAGATGGTCGAAATGACCGTCCGCCAGGCATTGAACGAGGCCATGGCCGAAGAGATGCGGCGCGACAAGGACATCTTCCTCATGGGCGAGGAAGTGGCCGAGTACCAGGGCGCCTACAAGATCAGCCAGAACCTGCTGCAGGAATTCGGTCCGCAGCGTGTGGTCGATACCCCGATCACCGAGCACGGCTTTGCCGGTCTCGCCGTCGGCGCCGCCTTTGCCGGCCTCCGGCCGATCGTCGAGTTCATGACCTGGAACTTTGCCATGCAGGCGATCGACCAGATCATCAACTCCGCCGCCAAGCAGCTCTACATGTCGGGCGGCCAGGTCACCGCGCCGATCGTCTTCCGTGGCCCGAACGGCGCCGCCGCCCGTGTCGGCGCCCAGCACAGCCAGGATTATTCGGCCTGGTACAGCCACGTCCCGGGCCTCCACGTGGTCGCTCCGTTCAGCGCCGCCGATGCCAAGGGACTGCTCAAGGCCGCCATCCGTTCGAACACCCCGGTGGTGTTCCTCGAGAACGAAATCCTCTACGGCTCGACTGGCCTCGTGCCCAAGGTCGACGACTACGTGCTGCCGATCGGCAAGGCGCGGATCGCTCGGCAGGGTAAGGACGTCACCATCGTCTCGTTCTCCATGGGCATGCGCTACGCCACCCAGGCCACCGAGAAGCTGGTGGCTGCCGGTGTCGATGTCGAGCTGATCGACCTCCGCACCCTTCGCCCGATGGACACCAAGACGGTGATCGAGTCGGTCAAGAAGACCGGTCGTCTCGTCACCGTCGAAGAAGGTTGGCCGCAGGGCGGCATCGGCGCCGAACTCTCGGCGGTCGTCACCGCCGAGGCGTTCGACTATCTCGATGCTCCGCCGACCCGCGTCACCGGCAAGGATGTGCCGATGCCCTACGCCGCCAACCTTGAGAAGCTGGCTTTGCCGAACGTCGATGAGGTCATCGCGGCGGTGAACGCCGTGACCTATCGGAGCTGACCGGATGGTGGCGCAGGCCGAGCTCGATCGGAAGTTTCTTGATGCCGCCTACGCGGAGGCCCAGTTGGGCCTCTCCGAAGGCGGTATCCCGATTGGTTCGGTGCTGGTGCGCAATGGCGAGATCATCGGCCGCGGCCACAACCGGCGCGTGCAGAAGGGCGATCCGATCCTGCATGGCGAGATGGACGCGATCCAGAACGCCGGCCGGCAGCGCACCTACAAGGACGTGACCTGCTACACTACACTCAGCCCCTGCATGATGTGCACTGGCACCATCATCCAGTTCGGCATTTCGCGCGTGGTCGTGGCGGAATCGAAGAATTTCAAAGGCTTCCAGGATGTCCTGTCACTGGCCGGCGTCGACGTGGTGGACTACCACGAGCAACGCTGCGAGCACATGATGGCGGATTTCATCGAGAAGCATCCGCAACTCTGGAACGAAGATATCGGCGAGTAAGGCACTATGAGCATCAACATCACCATGCCCGCGCTCTCTCCCACCATGGAGGAGGGCAAGCTCGCCAAGTGGCACGTCAAGGAGGGCGACAGCGTCTCTTCCGGTGACGTGATCGCCGAGATCGAAACCGACAAGGCGACGATGGAAGTCGAAGCCGTCGACGAGGGCAAGATCGGCAAGATCGTCGTGCCCGAAGGCACCGAGAACGTGAAGGTCAACGCGGTGATCGCGGTGATCCTCACCGAAGGCGAAACCGCCGCCGACGTGAAGGCTCCGGCGCCTGCCGCCGCCCCGGCCGCCAAGGCGCCCGAACCGGCAAAGTCCGAGGCTCCGGCGCCGGCTGCCGCACCTGCCGCCGCCGCGCCGGCGCCCGCACCGGCCAAGCCTGCTGCGGCGCCTGCAACCAACGGCGCCCGCGTATTCGCCTCGCCGCTCGCCAAGCGCCTCGCCAAGGAAGCCGGCATCGAGCTCGGCGCCATCACGGGTTCCGGCCCGCATGGCCGCGTCGTCCGTTCCGACGTCGAAGCCGCCAAGTCCGGCAAGGCGCCGCTCAAGGCAGCTGCCCCGACGCCGGCCGCTGCCCCTGGTGGCGCGGCTCTCTCCGGCGGCATGAGCAAGGCTCAAGTCATGGCGCTCTACCCCGAGGGCAGCTACGACATCGTGCCCAATGACGGTATGCGCAAGGTCGTGGCGGCGCGCCTCACCGAGGCCAAGCAGACCATTCCGCATTTCTATCTGTCGCTCGATTGCAAGATCGACGCGCTGCTCGAGGCCCGCGAACAGATCAATGCCGCGGCGCCGCTCAAGGACGGCAAGCCCGCCTATAAGCTCTCGGTCAACGACTTCGTCATGAAGGCCTGGGCCGCGGCGCTGATGAAGGTGCCGACCGCCAACGCCACCTGGGCGGGCGACTCGATCCTCTATCACAAGCACGCCGATGTGGCGGTCGCCGTGGCGGTGCCGGGCGGGCTGTTCACTCCGGTGGTCAAGGCCTGCGATACCAAGTCGCTGCGCCAGATCTCCGATGAGGTGAAGGACCTCGCCGGGCGTGCCCGCTCCAAGAAGCTGATGCCGCAGGAATACCAGGGCGGCACGTCTTCGGTTTCCAACCTCGGCATGTACGGCATCAAGAACTTCCAGGCCGTCATCAACCCGCCGCACGGCACTATCCTCGCGGTCGGTGTCGGCGAGGAACGCGTCTATGCCGAGAAGGGCCAGGTGAAGGTCGCCAACTTCATGACCGTGACCCTGAGCTGCGACCACCGTGCCGTCGACGGCGCGCTCGGCGCCGAAGTGCTCGCCGCGTTCAAGGGCCTGATCGAAAACCCGGTAATGATGCTGGCTTGAGGGCAGGGCGTCCCGATGAAGACTATCCTCGCTTTTGGCGACAGCCTGACGTTCGGCGCCAACCCGATCCCGGGCGGCCCACGACACCCTTACGAGGATCGCTGGCCGACCGCTCTCGAGCGTGCCCTCGGCGGCCAGGCTCGGGTCATCGCTGAAGGCCTGGGTGGTCGCACCACCGTGCATAATGACGGCTGGGCCGCCGCCGATCGCAACGGCGCGCGGCTGCTGCCGACGCTGCTCGAGTCGCACTCGCCGCTCGACCTGGTCATCATCATGCTGGGCACCAACGACCTGAAGCCGTTTCATGGGCGTACGGCGCAGGAAGCCTCAAACGGCATGCGCCGGCTGGTACAGATCGTCCGCGGCCACTACGTCAAGCCGACCGACGTGATGCCCAGGATCATCCTCGTCGCGCCGCCGCATATCCGCGACACCGATCACCCCGAAATGCTGCTGCATTTCGGCGACGAGGCGATCGGCCAATCGAAACTCTTCGCTCACTGGTACAAGCTGCGCGCCGACGAATACGGCACCGGCTTCTTCGATGCCGCCACTGTCGCCGAAGCGCATCCGGCGGACGGCGTGCATCTCGACGCGGCCAACACCCGCGCCATCGGCGAGGGGCTGGCGCCGCTGGTGAAACAGGTACTGGGCCTGTGACCGCCCCGATCGCCATGCGCCCGGCGACCAAGGCAGATGCGAGCGAACTCGCGCTGCTGGTCAACATTGCGACGCATGGCGGGATCGGCATGGGCTGGGCCTATGACGATCGCGCGCAAGGCACCTACGACCCGATCGAAGTCGGGCGGCTGGACATGCTCGATGAGCGCGACGAGCTGAACTGGCGCAATGCCACCATCGCCGAGAGCGACGGCGAGGTGGTCGGCATGCTGCTCGGCTATCCGGAGCCGGACGTGATGGGGACCTTTCCCGACGACCTCGAGGACTTTCTCGTCCCCATCGTCGAGCTCGAATGGCTGTCCGGCGGCCACTGGTTCATTTCGATGCTGGCGGTGCATGCGCCATGGCGCGGGCAGGGCGTCGGCAGCCTGCTGCTCGAACTGGCCGAGACCAGGCGCGCCGAAGCCGGCAGCCGTGGCCTGGCATTGATCACTGAAGACGTGAACGTACGGGCGCGGGAGCTCTACGAGCGCGAAGGCTTCAAGGTTTCCGCGTCGCGCCCGATGCGCAACTATCCCAACGGGACGGCCCCGGGCCGCGACTGGCTATTGATGATGAAGGACCAACAACATGGCTGACTCATACGATCTCATCGTCATAGGCGCCGGTCCGGGCGGCTATATTGCCGCTATCCGCGCGGCGCAGCTGGGGTTGAAGACCGCCATCGTCGAGCGTGAGCACATGGCCGGCATCTGCTCCAACTGGGGCTGCATCCCGACCAAGGCGCTGCTCCGCTCCGCCGAGATCTACGGCCATATGGGCCACGCCAAGGACTACGGCCTGTCGGCCGGTGACTTCGGCTTCGACATTGCCGCCATCGTCGACCGTTCGCGCAAGATCGCCGGACAGATGAACAACGGCGTCCAGTTCCTGATGAAGAAGAACAAGGTCGATATCATCTGGGGGGAGGCGCAGCTGACGGCGCCGGGCGAGATCGTGGTCAAGAAGATGACCAAGAAGCCGGTCGAGCCGCAATGGCCACAGCCCAAGACCGTTCTGCCTGAAGGCACCTACAAGGCCAAGAACATCATCATCGCTACCGGCGCACGGCCGCGCGTGCTGCCCGGCATCGAGCCCGACGGCGAGAAGATCTGGACCTATTTCGAGGCGATGAAGCCGGCAAAATTCCCGAAATCCCTGGTCATCATGGGCTCGGGCGCCATCGGCATGGAGTTCGCATCGTTCTACCGTTCGCTCGGCGCCGAGGTGACGGTGGTCGAACTGCTGCCGACCATCCTGCCGGTCGAGGATGCCGAGATCGCCGCACACGTGAAGAAGCGCTTCGAGAAGCGCGGCATCAAGATCATCACCGACGCCAAAGTGGCCAAGGTCGACAAGACGAAGGACGGCATCACCGCCCATATCGAGCCCAAGACCGGCGACAAGCTGACCATTTCGGCCGATGCGCTGATCTCGGCGGTCGGTGTGCAATGCAACACTGAGAATCTCGGGCTTGAAAAGCTCGGCGTGAAGATCGACCGCGGCGCCATCGTCATCGACCATTACGGCCGCACCAACGTTCCGGGCGTCTGGGCCATCGGGGACGTCGCCGGCCCGCCGATGCTGGCCCACAAGGCCGAGCACGAGGCCGTCATCACCGTCGAAACCATTGCCGGCCTCAAGGGCGTGCACGGCCTCGACAAGCTGAAGGTCCCCGGCTGCACCTATTGCGAGCCGCAGGTGGCGAGCGTCGGGCTGACCGAGGCCAAGGCCAAGGAAGCCGGCCGCGAGATCAAGGTCGGCCGCTTCCCGTTCGTCGGCAACGGCAAGGCCATTGCGCTCGGCGAACCCGAGGGTCTGGTGAAGACCATCTTCGATGCCAAGACCGGCGAGTTGCTCGGCGCCCACATGGTGGGTGCGGAAGTCACCGAGCTGATCCAGGGCTTCGTCGTCGCCATGGGCCTCGAGACCACCGAGGAAGAGTTGATGCACACCATCTTCCCGCACCCGACCCTTTCTGAGACCATGAAAGAGTCGGTGCTCGACGCCTATGGCCGCGCACTGAACATCTGAGGAGGCCCGCCGTGGTACCGCCCGCCGATATTCCTGGACTGCCCAACGACATTACCCCGCTCCTCGTCTTCCTCGCCATCGGGCTGGTTGCCGGGTGGCTGGCGAGCCTGGTGCTTGGCGGCGGCGGTTTGCTCCGCAACCTGATCGTGGGAGTGATCGGCTCCTTCGTCGGCGGCTACGTCCTCAACCTCGCGGGGATCCGCCTGCCGATCGACAATGTCTGGGTCAGCAGCATCGTCACCGCGACCATCGGCGCCTTGCTGGTGATCGTCATCGCCAGAGTGGTCGCCAAGTAGCTCGCGAGGCTTGAACCGGCGCTGTCGCGACGCGATATCGTGGGTGGGTCAATCGAGGGTAAGCCAATGGGTCTGCCGGAAAAGCAGTTTGGGGAAGAGTTTCAAATGGGTCGTATGGATACGCGCTCTCTGGTGATCTTTCTCGTGATCGGCGTCGTGGCTGGCTTCCTCGCCAGCCTGATCGTCGGCGGCGGCGGGTTGATCACCTATCTGGTGAGCGGCGTCATCGGTTCGTTCGTGGGCGGTTACCTGTTCACTGCCCTCAATATCAACCTCGGCATCAAGAGCCCGATCGTCACGCAGATCATTACCTCGACGGTTGGCGCTATCATCGTTGTCGTCATTGCCAGGCTCATTGCCGGCTAGGAACGCCTCTTGGTTACCCTGATCGACAGAACAGACACCCGCCCGCGGCATCCCGAAAAGGCCAACCGGCCCGAAAACGAGATGCTGCGAAAGCCGGATTGGATCCGGGTCAAGGCGCCGGGCTCTCCCATCTACAAGGAGACCCAGCAGATCGTACGCGAGAACGGTCTCGTCACCGTGTGCGAGGAGGCCGGCTGCCCGAATATCGGCGAGTGCTGGTCGAAAAAGCACGCCACCATGATGATCATGGGCGAGATCTGCACCCGCGCCTGCGCCTTCTGCAACGTGCGCACCGGCCTGCCGACCGCGCTCGATCCGATGGAACCCGAGAAGGTCGCCAACGCGGTCGAAAAGCTCGGCCTCGCGCATGTGGTGATCACTTCGGTCGACCGTGACGACCTGCCGGATGGCGGCGCCGAGCACTTCGCCCAGGTGATCCGCGCCATTCGCGCCCGCACGCCCCGGACCACCATCGAGATCCTGACGCCGGACTTCCTGCGCAAGGACGGGGCACTGGAGATCGTCGTGGCGGCCAAGCCAGACGTCTTCAACCACAACCTCGAAACGGTCCCGTCGAAATACCTCAAGGTGCGCCCCGGCGCCCGCTACTTCCATTCGATCCGCCTGCTGCAGCGGGTTAAGGAACTCGATCCCAGCATGTTCACCAAGTCCGGCATCATGGTCGGGCTCGGGGAGGAGCGGAACGAAGTTCTGCAGCTGATGGACGACCTGCGGTCGGCCGATGTCGATTTCCTGACCATCGGCCAGTATCTGGCGCCGACCAAGAAGCACCACCCGGTGCAGCGCTTCGTTACCCCCGAGGAGTTCAAGTCCTACGCCACGGTGGCGACGACCAAGGGTTTCCTGCTGGTCTCGTCCAGCCCGCTGACCCGTTCGTCGCACCACGCCGGTGAAGACTTCGAGCAGCTCCGCGCCAACCGGATGGCCAAACTCGCCCATGGCTGATCTCTTCCTCGAGCGGCATTCGCCGCATCTGCCGCAGCGCATGTTCGACCTGGTCTCCGATCTTGAGGCCTATCCGCGCTTCATCCCCAACTGCAAGGCGATGGAGGTGCGCGACGACGCGACCGGCGAAGGCCTGCTGGCGCGGATGACCATCCAGTTCGGCCCCATCACCCAGGCCTATACCAGTCGCGTGGTCGCCGATCCCGAAGCGCTGACCATTACCGCCAAGGCGGTCGATGGGCCGTTCGCCTATCTCGACAGCAAGTGGAGCTTCGAGCCGGAAGGCGAGGGGACCCGCATCCGCTTCGACATCGACTTCAAGATCGCCAACCCGCTGATCGCCGCAGTGGCCGAACCGGCCTTTGCCGCCAAGCAGAGCGAAATCATCGACGCGTTTGAGGATGAGGCCGACCGGCGGTTTGGGTAGGGGGTCGTGCTGGCGCCAGACACTACGCTTCCCTCCTCGATGAGGGCGGGTCAGTCTCCTGTGCGGCAACTTGCACGGACCTGCCTTCTCCCCTTGCGGTCAGCGGACGAGGGCCTTCGCCCTCGCCGCGAGGTGGCGCGTAGCGCCGGATGAGGGGTACGCGCAACGAAGTGTAGCGCGCTCCGAGCGAAGCGAGGGGCGATCCAGTACGCGGAGAGATACCCCTAATCCGCCCCGCAGAGACGGCCTTTGGCCGTCTGCTGCTTGCGGGCACCTTCTCCCGCAGGGGGAGAAGGCACCGACCCTGCCGCCAGAACCTAAGCCTTCGCCGCCTTCAGCAGCAGCTTCAGCGCCTGCACCACGGTGGCGTGCCGCACCTCGTCGCGGTTGCCGGGGAACACCTTCCTCAAGTGCGTGGTGCCGGCTTCGGTGGCCACCGAGAAGTGGACCAGCCCGACCGGTTTGTCGGCGCTGCCGCCGGTGGGGCCGGCAATGCCGGTGACGGCGACCGCGACATGTGTGCCGGCAGCTGCAATCGCGCCGTCGGCCATGGCCATCGCCACTTCCTTCGATACCGCGCCGAACTGCTTCAGCAGGCCGAACGGCACGCCGATCATCGAGATCTTCGCCTCGTTGGCGTAGCTGACAAAGCCGCCATAGACCACGTCGGACGAGCCGGCGACCGATGTCAGCGCTCCGGCGATCAGCCCGCCGGTACAGCTCTCGGCGGTGGCGACGGTCAGTCCGCCAGCCTTGAGGGCCGTGACGGTTTCCTCGGCGAGGGCGGCGATATCGTCGGGCAGTTTCATCTCAATCTTCCCTGGGCAGTTCGATGCTGGCGCTGGCCATGGCGACAATGCCTTCGCCGCGACCGGTAAAGCCGAGCTGTTCGCTGGTGGTGGCCTTGATGGCGACCCGGCCGGCGGAAATGCCGCAGACGCCGCTGATCGCTGCCTTCATCGCCTCGACATGCGGCCCGACTCGCGGCGCCTCGCAGACGATGGTGATGTCGAGATTGACGATCCGGCCGTGCCGCTCACCGACGAGGCTGGCGGCATGCTTCAGAAAGATCGACGACGCCGCGCCCTTCCACTGCGGATCGGATGGCGGAAAATGCTTGCCGATGTCGCCTTCGCCCAGTGCCCCGTAGATGGCGTCGGTGAGCGCGTGCAGCGCCACGTCGGCATCGGAGTGTCCCTTCAGCTTGTGGGTGTGCGGGATCTCCACGCCGCCCAGCCAGACCGAGTTGCCGGTATCGAAGGGGTGCACATCGAAGCCGGTGCCGATGCGGGTTTCCATGCGCGTCTCCCTGCCCAACAGGCGCTCGGCCCGGGCGAAGTCCTCGGGGTGGGTGATCTTGAGGTTGTGGGTGCTGCCCGGCGTCAGCGCCACGCTCAGCCCGGCCCATTCGGCGATCGCCGCATCGTCGGTGAACTCGCGCGGCATCCGTCCGGCGCGCAGGTGCGCCGAGAGAATCTGCGGGAAGCGGAAACCCTGCGGGGTCTGTGCGGCGAACAACGTCTTGCGGTCCTCCGTCGCACTCACCGTCCGGCCATCGACCGAACGCTTGATCGTGTCGGTCACCGGCACCACGGGCAGGGCGGCTTCGCTGGCTTTCAGCGCTTCGATCACCCCACCGATCACCTCGGACGACACCAGCGGGCGCGCCGCATCCTGGATCAGCACCAGGTCCGGCCGCTTCGGACTCAACGCCGTGAGCCCCGCCAGCACCGAGGCCTGCCGGGTTTTGCCGCCGGTGACCGGAGCCAGCAGCCGGGGATCGGCAAGACCGAGCGCGGCGTAGCGGTCGGCCTGCTCGGCATGGATCACCGGGATGACCCAGCTGACGTCGTCGCGCCCCAGAAATGCCGCGATGCTGCGGCTTAGCACCGGGGTGCCGGCGAGATCGCGGTATTGCTTCGGGCTCGCGTCGGCGGTGCTGCTGGCGCGCTCTCCGCGCCCGGCAGCAACCACGATCACGGCAATGGTTCTGGTGCCTGTCATTGTCGTTTCATGTCGCGCGGTTAGTCGCGCGGGCTTGGTCTAGCGGCGGCCTTTCCCCGCAGCAAGCCCGGTGCCGAACATTGCGCAGTAGGGCGAGATATGTGGTTGCGCGCCGCCCGCTTTTGACTATTCTGCGGGCATTTCGTGGAAATGAGCAAATCTGGGGCAGGGTGTGTCTGATATTGCCTGCACATTGAGCATTGCTGGTCATCAGTTGCCGAACCGCGCCTTCCTTGCGCCGATGGCCGGCATCACCGACGCGCCGATGCGTAAACTCGCCGAGCGCTTTGGCGCGGGGCTCGTCGTGTCCGAGATGATCGCCAGCAACGCGCTTGCCACCAATAATGACGACATGGTCCGCCGGCTCAACAAATCCGGTTCCCTGCCGCATGTGGTGCAACTCGCCGGCTGCGAGGCTGAATGGATGAGGAAGGGCGCCGAGATCGCTTACGCGGCCGGTGCCGACATCATCGACATCAACATGGGTTGCCCCTCGAAGCGGGTGACCAACGGCTACGCCGGCTCGGCGCTGATGCGGGTGCCCGATGAAGCGCTGAAGCTGATCGACGCCGTCGTCGCCGCCACGCCACTGCCGGTCACCGTCAAGATGCGCCTCGGCTGGGACGAGGACAGCCTCAACGCGGCCGACCTGGCGCGGCGCGCCGTCGATGCCGGGGCTCGGATGATCACTGTCCATGGCCGCACCCGGCAGCAATTCTACAAGGGCGAAGCGCGCTGGAACCTGGTGCGTCCCGTTGTCGATGCCGTGGATGTCCCGGTGGTCGTCAATGGCGATATCACCAGCATCGGCGCGGCGCGCGAGGCGTTGCAGCAATCCGGCGCTGCCGCCGTGATGATCGGCCGTGGCGCCCAGGGGCAGCCCTGGGCCGTCGGGCAGATCGGCGCGCAGCTGGCCGGGCGGGAGCCGCAGCCGGCGCCTGCAGGCGGAGCGCTGGCCGAACTGGTTGCCGGGCACTACGACGCCATGCTGACCGACTACGGCACGCAGCTCGGTGTGCGGGTCGCCCGCAAGCATCTCGACTGGTACCTGGAAGCCGCCGGCATGGTGCTCGACAAGCCGGTTCGCAGCCAGTTGCTGAACGAACTGGAGCCGGCGACGGTCAGCCGGATGATCGCCGATATCTACTCGGGCGACTGGAGGCTTGCTGCATGAGCAAGGTTCCTCCGCCGGCCCTCAGCACTGCCGTGCTGCAGGCGCTGCCGCAGCCTGTCATCGTCTGCACCGAAGATCGCACCATCGTCTTCGTCAACTACGCCGCCGAGGCCTTTTTCGGCGCCTCGCAGAGCGTGCTGTCGCGTCAGCGCCTCGATGACCTCATCGCCTTCGGTTCGCCCATCATCGGCCTGATGCAGGCCGTCGCCGACCGCCGTGGTCCGATGACCGAGTATCGGGTGCGTGTCGGTTCGTCCCGCTTCTCCGATGTCGGCGACGACCGGGTGGTGGACGTCTTCGCCTCGCCGCTTTCCGATGCCGATGGCCGCATCGCGCTGCTCTTCCAGGAGCGCACCATGGCCGACAAGATCGACCGGCAACTGGTCAGCCGCGGTGCGGCGCGATCGGTCACCGGCCTCGCCTCGATGCTGGCGCATGAGATCAAGAACCCGCTTTCCGGCATCCGCGGCGCGGCGCAACTGCTCGAGCAGAGCGTCACCGCCGATGAGCTGCCGCTGGCGCGCCTGGTGCGTGATGAGGTGGACCGCATCGTCGACCTGATCGACCGCGTCGAAGTGTTCGGCGACGACCGGCCGATCGAGCGCGAGCCGATCAACATCCACGTCATTCTCGATCGGGTGAAACTGCTCGCCAAGAACGGCGTCGCCAAGGGCATCAGCTTTCACGAAGAGTATGATCCGTCATTGCCGCCGGTCGGCGGCAACCGCGACCAGCTCATCCAGGTGTTCCTCAATCTGGTGAAGAACGCCGCGGAAGCCCTTGAGCGGACACCGAAAGCCGAGATCCGCTTCTCCACGGCGTTCCGCCCCGGCATCCGCATTTCGGTGCAGGGCGTGTCCGAACGGATCTCGCTGCCGCTCGAGATCGTCATCGAAGACAACGGCCCCGGCGTGCCGCCCGACCTCGTGCCGATCCTGTTCGACCCGTTCGTCACCACCAAGGCCAACGGCTCCGGCCTCGGCCTCGCGCTGGTCGCCAAGATCATCGGCGATCATGGCGGGGTCGTCGACATGGACAGCCGACCCGGCCGTACGCGCTTCCGTATCCTGCTGCCGGTCGCTGCCAAGAGCACCGTGACCGAGACTGTTCCACAAGAGGTTCCGGCCGAATGAGCCACACTGTCCTGCTCGCCGACGACGATGCCGCGATCCGCATGGTGCTGAACCAGGCATTGACCCGCGCCGGCTACGAGGTGCGCCCCACCGGCAACCTCTCGACCATGTGGAACTGGGTGAGCCGCGGCGAGGGCGACCTGCTGATCACCGATGTGGCGATGCCCGATGGCAACGCCTTCGACATCATGCCCAAGATCAAGAAGCTGCGCCCCGATCTGCCCATGGTGGTGATGAGCGCGCAGAACACCTTCATGACCGCGATCCGGGCCAACGAGGTTGGCGCCTACGAATACCTGCCCAAACCGTTCGACATCACCGAGGTGCTGTCGGTGGTGGCGCGGGCGCTGGCCGATGCGAAGAAGGCCGCGCCGGGCGAGAAGAAGGCCGATGAGCCGGGCGAGACCATGCCGCTGGTCGGCCGTTCGCCGGCCATGCAGGACATCTACCGGGCGCTGGCGCGCCTGATGCAGACCGACCTCACGGTGATGATCACCGGCGAGAGCGGCACCGGCAAGGAACTGGTGGCGCGGGCCCTGCACAATTTCGGCAAGCGGCGTAACGGCCCCTTCGTCGCCATCAACATGGCGGCGATCCCGCGCGACCTGATCGAGGCGGAACTGTTCGGCCACGAGAAGGGCGCCTTCACCGGCGCCACTGCGCGTTCGTCCGGCCGCTTCGAGCAAGCGGAAGGCGGCACGCTGTTCCTCGATGAAATCGGCGATATGCCCATGGATGCCCAGACCCGCCTGCTGCGCGTGCTGCAGGAGGGCGAGTACACCATGGTCGGCGGCCGGACGCCGATAAAATCCAACGTCCGCATCGTTGCCGCCACCCACCGCGACCTCAGCCAGATGATCCGCCAGGGGCTGTTCCGCGAGGATCTCTACTACCGGCTGAACGTGGTGCCGATCCGCCTGCCGCCGCTGCGTGAGCGCGTCGACGATATCAACGACCTGGTGCAGCACTTCCTGCGCGCGGCGCAGCGCGAGGGCGAGCCGGTCAAGACCATTTCGTCCGATGCCATCCGGCTGATGCACAACTATTCCTGGCCGGGCAATATCCGCGAACTGGAGAACCTGGTGCGCCGTCTCTCGGCGCTCTACGCCGACGAGAACATTTCGCTCGAGATCGTCCAGAGCGAGCTGAACCTCGCCGATCGGCAACCGGTGCAGACCGCCAGCGGGCCGGTGGACGTCTCGACCGCAGTCGAAACCCATGTGGCGCAGGTGCTGCGCGAGTACGAGCCGAACCTGCCGCCGGCGGGGCTCTACCAGCGCGTGCTCGACCGGGTCGAGGCGCCGCTGATCGCCATGGCCCTCAATGCCTGTGGCGGCAACCAGATCCGCGCCGCCGACCTGCTCGGCCTCAACCGCAACACGCTGCGCAAGAAGATCCGCGCCCACTCGATCGAGATCGTCAAGCAGTCGCGCCGCCAAGGATAGTCCTCGGCAGGTCCATCTGCCGATACATCACATTGCCGGGCGCACAGCACACGCCTGTTGCGAAAATACATCGACGGCGTTACGGAAGCCGGTGAGTTGTTTCTGGCGCCCGTTAGTGGTGTCACATTTTGGCAACAATTGTCTTGAAGGGTGAATCGGACTGGGCGAGGTTGCCCCACGATCCGCCCACAACCCGGCTTCTGGATGCACGACGCAACGCTCACAGGCGACGCACCACCTGAGTCGATTCCGGCGCCATCGCCGACGAGAACGCGTCCATTGCTGTTCGGCAATGCGGGGCGCCGGGCCATCCGGACCATTGGTCTGATCATCGTTCTGCTGTCGGTGTTCGTCTCGTCGGGCTCGTTCCTGATCATGACGGGCGCCACCGACATCGAGCCGACGCCCGAAGTCTGGACCATCATCTGGATCATCAACGGCCTGCTGGTGCTCTCGGTGATTGCACTGGTGCTCACCGAGGCGACGCTGCTGGTCCAGGCCCGCGTGCAGGGGCAGGCGGGCGCCGGCCTGCAGGTGCGCATGGTGGCGATGTTCGCCACGGTGGCCGCCGTGCCGGCATTGCTGGTCGCCGTAGTGGCGATGATCTCGCTGAACCAGGGGCTCGACCAATGGTTCTCCGAGCGCACCCGCACCATGGTCGAGAGCTCGCGCCTCGTTGCACGTTCCTATCTGCTCGAGCACTCGCAGGTGCTGCGCGACGACATCATCTGGGTCGCCAACGAACTCGAGCAGGCGCGCGGCACCTTCGAAACCGACCGCACCAAGTTCCAGCGGATCCTCACCGCCCTTGCGGTGACGCGTTCGCTGCCCTTCACCTCGCTGATTTCCGCCGACGGCGACACCCTGATGAAGGCGCAGATCAATGCGCCGGGCACCGCCCCGCGGGTGCCGGAAGGTCTTACCGAAGGCGTGGTCGAGGGCATCCCGACCGAAATCCACCCGGGCCGCACCAATCTCGTCGGCTCGGTGGTGAAGCTGCGCGGCTACGACAACACCTATCTGTTCGTGGCGCGCCCGGTCGATCCGGAGGTGCTGGAGTTCACCCGTCTGACCGACCAGAACATCACCGAGTATCGCAACTACGCCAGCAACCGGCTGGTGTTCCAGATCACCTTCACGCTCATGTATATCGGCATGGCGCTGGTGCTGCTGCTGGCGGCGGTGTGGATCGGCATCGCGCTGGCCAACCGCTTCGTCGACCCGATCCGTAACCTGATGATCGCCTCGAACCGCGTGTCGGAAGGCGACCTCGATGTGCGTGTGCCGGTGCAGGAGGGCAGGGGCGACCTGCGCGATCTCACCAACCGCTTCAACACCATGACGCAGCAGCTGAAGACGCAGCGCGTCGCGCTGCTCGAGGCCAACGAGACCAACGAGAAGCGCCGGCAGTTCACCGAAGCCGTGGTGGAGGGTGTGTCGGCCGGCATTGTCGGGCTCGATCCGTTCGGGGCCATCACCCTGGTGAACCTGCGCGCCGCCGAAATGTTCGGGGCCGACGAAATCTCGCTGGTCGGCAAGCGCATCGAAGAGGTGATCCCCGCGCTCGCGCCGGTGATCGAGCGCGCCAAGTCGGCGCGTCGCGGCACCATTCGCGACCAGATCGAGATCGGCTCCGGACCGGACTACCGCACCTACCAGGTGCAACTGACGCGCGAAGGCACGATGACCGAAAGCAAGGGATATGTGGTGACGCTCGACGACATCACCGACCTGCTGTCGGCGCAGCGCACCGGTGCCTGGGCGGATGTGGCGCGCCGCATCGCGCACGAGATCAAGAACCCGCTGACCCCGATCCAACTGAGCGCGGAGCGCCTGCGGCGGCGCTACGCCAGCAAGCTCGCCGACGACTTCGACGTGTTCGACAAATGCGTCAACACCATCATCCGGCAGGTCGGCGATATCGGCCGCATGGTGGATGAGTTCTCCTCGTTCGCGCGCATGCCCGAAGCCAAGCTGGAAAAGGGCAACCTGACCGAGTCGATCCGCCAGGCGGTGTTCCTCGAAAGCGTGCGCCTGCCGGAAGTCACCATCAACATGGAGCTGCCCGAGGCGCCGATCGTTGCCTGGTTCGACAACCGGCTGATCAGTCAGGTTCTGACCAACCTGATCAAGAATGCCGTCGAGGCGATCGAGGGCGCGGGGCTCGAAGGCATCAAGAACCCGGTCATCACCGTTGAGGCCGGAGCCGAGGGCGACATGGTTCGCCTGTCGATCTCGGATAATGGCAAGGGCTGGCCGAAGGAAAATCGGCACCGGCTGCTTGAGCCATATGTGACGACCCGCGAGAAGGGCACCGGCCTCGGCCTCGCGATTGTCGCAAAGATCATTGAACAGCACGGCGGCAAGGTCGATCTGATCGATGCCGAGCCGGATGAAAACGGGCGCATCGGCGCCTGCTTTACCTTCACCCTGCCGCTCCGACGGCCGGGTGAGAGTGATGACGGGGAGCCGGCGGCTTCCCACATGGTGGCGGAGCAGCAGGCCGGCACCACGACCACGAATGACGCAGCGGGTGGGGCAGACCCTGAAGGCGGACAGCAAGAGGAGCCGCAATTGCAAGCGGTTGATAATACCTGATGGCCCTCGATATTCTGATCATCGATGACGAGGACGATATCCGCGACCTGATCGCGGGCATCCTCGAGGACGAGGGCTACCAGACCCGGCAGGCGCATGACGCCGATTCCGGGCTGAATGAAATCGCGCGGCGAAGACCGAGCCTGGTATTCCTGGATATCTGGATGCAGGGCAGCCGGCTCGACGGCCTGCAACTGCTCGACGAGTTCCAGAGCCAGCACCCCGACATGCCGGTGGTGATGATCTCGGGACACGGCAATGTCGAGACGGCCGTCAGCGCCATCCGCCGCGGCGCCTACGACTATATCGAGAAGCCGTTCAAGGTGGATCGGCTGCTGCTGATCACCCAGCGCGCCATGGAAGCCGCCCGCCTGAAGAACGAGGTGGCCGATCTGCGCGAGCGCTCGAACAAGACCGTCGAGCTGGTCGGCAATTCGCAGGCCATGCAGGCGGTGAAGGGTGTCATCGACAAATCCGCACCGACCAACTCGCGCATCTTCATTTCCGGCTCGTCCGGAACGGGCAAGGGTCTCTCGGCCAGGCTGATCCATCAGCGCAGCGCCCGCTCTGAGGCGCCATTCGTCGAGATCAACTGCTCGCTCTATTCGCCCGAGGAAGTCGCCGTCGTGCTGTTCGGGCGCGAGACCCGCGAGAAGACCGGAACGCTCAGGACCGAGGTCGGCGCGCTGGAGAAGGCGCATGGCGGCACGCTCTACCTCTCGGAGGTCGCGGCGCTGCCGCCGGCCGCCCAGCAGGCGCTGCTCAGGACACTGGTCGAAAGCAAGTTCAACCGCGTCGGCGGCGCCGTCGCGGTGCCGATCGATGTCCGCATCATTTCGTCGAGCTCGCAGAACGTCGCCGGGTTGATCGAGGAGGGGCAGTTCCGCTCCGATCTGTTCCACCGGCTGTCGATCGTGCCGCTCCACCTGACGGCGCTCAAGGAGCGTCGTGAGGATATTCCGCCGCTGGTCGAGGTGTTCATCGAGCAGGTCTGCCGGCTGCACAACCTCAAGAGCCTGTCGATCGGTGACGATGCCGTGGCGGTGCTGCAGGGCCAGGACTGGCCGGGCAATGCCCGCCAGCTGCGCAATTCGATCGAACGGCTGCTGATCCTCGTCAAGGACCAGACCCCGGCCGATGGGGTGATCACCGCCGCGATGCTGCCTCCCGATATCGGCGAAGTGCTGCCGACCGTCGGCGACAGCGACTCGTCGGCGCACCTGATGAGCCTGCCGCTGCGCGATGCCCGTGAAGTGTTCGAACGCCAATACCTGATGGCACAGATCGAGCGCTTCGGCGGCAACATCTCCAAGACCGCCGAGTTCGTCGGTATGGAGCGCAGCGCTTTGCACCGCAAAATCAAGTCTTTGGGGCTCTAGGGGCGCTTTCACGAAAAGTTGCGGATTGCTCCGGCTGGAAAGCGTGACAAACCAGCGGGGTGGCGTGTTTTCGGCGTTCTTGCCGAAGCCGCCAGGCGCTCGGGTGCCATGCGCGTGTACGGGTAGGCACTAAGATTCTTCTGTGCCATACTTCAAAGGCGATGGGAGAGTGACCATAAAAGGGGGCAGGGGCGGTGGCGGCCGTTGTTCCTACCAACAGGGCGTGGCCGTTGGCTTGCGTCCCGCCTAACATCCCGCGAGAAGAGGCCAAGGAATGCCCAGCGAAAAGACCCAGAACCTCCAGGACGCGTTCCTCAATCATGTCCGCAAGCAGAAGGTGCCTGTCACGATCTTCCTCGTGAACGGCGTCAAGCTGCAGGGCGTGATCACCTGGTTCGACAATTTCTGCCTGCTGCTCCGGCGCGACGCGCAATCGCAGCTCGTCTACAAGCATGCCATCTCGACCATCATGCCGGGTGCTCCGATCCAGCTGTTCGATCCTGAGCATACCAGCGAGGACTGAGACCGACTTTGAGCGATGAGTTCGACGACGAGGCCGCCCGCAAGGGCGGCCCTCAGGCATTGATAGATCAGCGTAGCGCTCCGACCCGCGTCGGCCTTGTCATCCCCGATGTCCGCGGCCGCGCCACCACCCACAGCATCGAAGCCCGCAAGGCCGAATTCGAGGGCTTGGCCAGCGCCATCCGGGTTGAGATCGTGTTCTCCGAGATCGCCAAGGTCCGCGAGATCAAGCCCGCGACCTTCATCGGCGGCGGGCATGTGGAAGAGATTGCCAAGCGGGTGAAGGAGGAGGAGATCGAGCTGCTGCTCGTCGATACCGCCCTGCATCCGATCCAGCAGCGCAACCTCGAAAAGGAAACCGGCACCAAGGTGCTGGACCGCACCGGGCTGATCCTCGAGATCTTCGGCGAGCGTGCCGCGACCCGCGAGGGCGTGCTGCAGGTCGAGCTGGCCCATCTCAACTACCAGAAGAGCCGGCTGGTCCGCAGCTGGACCCACCTCGAGCGGCAGCGCGGCTCGGGCGGCTTCGGCTTTATGGGTGGCCCGGGCGAAACCCAGCTGGAAAGCGATCGCCGGCAGCTCCAGGACCGCATCAAGATGCTCGAAGAGCGCATCGAGAAGGTGCGCCAGACCCGCGGCCAGCAGAAGGGCCGGCGCGACGCCGTGCCGTTCCAGGTGGTGGCGCTGGTCGGCTACACCAATGCGGGCAAGTCGAGCATTTTCAATGCCTTGACCGGGGCAGGGGTGTTCGCCAAGGACCTGCTGTTCGCCACCCTCGATACCACCGTGCGCAAGATCAGCCTGCCGCACGGACGCGAGGTGATGCTGTCGGATACCGTGGGCTTCGTCTCCGACTTGCCCACGGACCTGATCGCCGCCTTCCGCGCCACGCTCGAGGAGGTGCTGGAAGCCCACGTCATCCTGCACGTCCGCGACGTCGCCAACCCCGACCATGCGGCGCAGGCGCAGGATGTGCTCAAGGTGCTCGAAGAGCTTGGCATGTCGGCCGAGACCACGCCGATCATCGAGGTCTGGAACAAGGTCGACCTCCTGGAGCGCGATGCCGACGGCACCTATCCGGCTCTGGCGACGCTCTCGCCGCTGGGCAAGGTGGCGGCATCCGTGCCGGTCTCGGCGCAGACCGGCGAGGGGCTGGATAAGCTCCTCGATACCATCGAGAAGGTGCTGGCCGGGCAGGGGCGTACCTACCGCGTGCTCGTGCCGCATACCGCCGGCGCCGATGTCGGCTGGCTCTACGGCCATGCCGAGATCATCGGCAAGGACGAGCCGGACGAAAACGGCCAGGTCTATGAAGTGCGGGTCGAAGCCCGGCACAAGAACGCCTTCACCGAACGCTTCGCCGGCCGCATCGAAGGCACCGACGCCGCCTGAGGGTGGATGGTCTGAATGCGTGGACCCCTCATCCGGCGCTACGCGCCACCTCCGGGCGAGGGCTACGCCCTCGTCCCGCGACCCGACGGGGAGAGGAATAATGAGAGCGCGGTGATCACCTCTGTTCCTCTCCCCGTCGGGGAGAGGGTGGATCGGCCGAAGGCCGAGACGGGTGAGGGGTGTTGGCCTCCGAAGGACGCCTAGCCGCGTTCCTTCGTCCTGATCTCGTTCCAATAGCCATCCAGCCGCTCGAGCCCGGCCTCGGCCAGCGGCACGGCGTCTTCGGTGGCACGGGCTTCGACATAGCGGAAGCGGCGGTCGAATTTGACATTGGCGTCGCGCAGCGCCGACTCGCCTTCGATGCCGAGCTTGCGGGCAAGGTTGGCAGCGGCGAACAGCAGGTCGCCCAGCTCTTCCTGGATCTCGGCGGTGTTGCCGGCCTCCGCCGCCGCGGCGACCTCGTCGAGTTCCTCGCGCACTTTGGCCAGCGTCTGTCGCCAGTCGGGCCAGTCGAACTGTACCGAAGCAGCGCGGCGGCTGAGCTTTTCGGCCCGCGCCAGGGCGGGCAGGGCGTGTGGCACGTCGTCGAGGATGGAGGAGGCGACTTGCTTGCGTTCGGCCTTCTTGGCCCGCTCGTCGGCCTTGACCTCGTCCCACTTTGCTTTGGCGCCGCCGGCATTGCGTGCCGCTTCCTCGCCAAAGACATGAGGATGGCGGCGTATCAGCTTCTCGGTAATAGCGAAAACGACGTCGCCGATGTCGAACAGGCCTTTCTCGGAGGCCATCTGCGCGTGGTAGACCGGCTGCAGTAGCAGGTCGCCAAGTTCCTCGCGCAGGTCCGCATAATCCTCGCGCTCGATAGCGTCGGCGACCTCGTAGGCTTCTTCGATCGTGTAGTGCCGGATGCTGGCGAAATCCTGCTCCAGATCCCACGGACAGCCGCCGTCCGGGTTACGGAGGGCGGCCATGATCTCGATCAGGCGGGAAATGTCGCGGGAGGGCTGCATGGCTTGTCTCAGGTGATGTCGAAGCTGACGGCGTGGTTGCCGAGGCGGCCGACCACGTGGCCGGTGCCGGAGATCGGCACCAGCCCGCAGAGCGAGCCGGTGGTGACCACCGTGCCGGCCTTCAGCGGGAATGCCGGGTTCTGGTTCTTGGCATAGGCGATGAACGAGTTGAGCACAGTGCCGAACGAGTGCTTGCCTGGGGCCGACCAGATTTCGCGACCGGCGAATTCGAGGTGCACGTCGTAGTTCTCGATGTCGGCGCCGGCGTCGCGATGCGTGGGGTCGATCACGTAGCCATAGGCGGACGCATTATCCGCGAGGCCGCCATTGACGCCCGACAGCGACCGATCGGCATAGCGCGTGCCGCACACCTCGATGCCGACGAAGTAATGGCTGATCGCCTCGATGATATCGATCTCGTCGCGGTTGGCCACTTCGGTGGTGAGATCGCTGGCCAGCACCAGGCCGACTTCGACCTCGAGCCCGGTGAGCGTCGGCGACGACAGCTGGAACGCGCCGCTGTTGCCGACGCGCGAGCGATAGATCGGCGCACAGGCGCCAAGCCCGTCGGGCGTCACGATGGTCTTGAGCAGCGCCGGCGTCTCGTTGAGCGCGCCCATGGTAGCGGACTGGATGCGGAGCGCCGCAGCACGGTCGAGCGCCGCATAGGGGACAGCATCGACATCATGCCGGCCGGCACGCTGGGCCTCGATGAGCTGCTGGGTGAGGTCGGCTTCGGTCGGCATAACGGTTCATCCTCCATTCGCATAAGATATATTATGGAACTATCGCATTGACCCAACGGTGCGGCGGCGGCCGTCGCACTCGCTTGATTGGCCACTGTCTACTTTGCGATCTCGTGCTGGTTGCCCGAGCCACGCACCGGCTGCGCTGGCATGACTAGCCCTTCTGCAGTGCGCGTTGAAGCAGCGCGGTCGAATAGAACTCGTAAGAAGCCGCCTTGTCCGGGAAATCGATCAGATGGACGGTGAAGCGGCACGGAACGCCGTTCTCGGGAAGATTATCGGCGAAGAAGGATGAGTACGCCTCGGCATAGGCTTTCCGAAGGCGATCCTGCTCGGCGGCATATCCGGCGGGATCGGCGAGGATGTTTGGGGTCTTCGGCTGGGCACCGAACGCGTGCATCTCGATGAAATCGATATCCTGCAAGGACGAGCAGAGTCCCGCGTCGACCAGCCACTTCTCCCAGCACTTGAAGACCAGCGCGACCTCCTGATGCGGATCCATCGACACGAGTTTGTCGAGCCCCAATACGCCCTTGGCTGAGTAGCCGCCTGTCAGACCGGCGAAATGAATCTTGAGGTCGCCATCCGTCTGTTCCTCGGTGACCAGCGCCGAGAGAACAGGCCGATCGCCTTCGTAGTAATAGGTGAGCTTGCCGCGCTTCCTGACCTTGAATGCCATCGATAATGTTTGCCGACCTTCATCGGTCGACCGATGCCTTGCGTTGGCGATGACAGTCGGCGGCAACCTGCGATCAGTTCCCTGGTCCCCAGGACCAGGCCGGCAGCTTGCGGCCCACGGATACCTTTGCCGCCACTGAAGACGACGCCGTCGCAGCCGAGGACCTTTGTGTAGTGCCAGAGATTCGAAACCGGTGGGATCTGGGCAGCGGCGTCAACCAGGACCGGGACGCGGTGCTTCCTCGCGATCGCGATGACATCCTCGATCGGCGGAGATTTCACCGCCAGCGCTCCGGCAAACCAGACCAGGCACGCTGTGCGCTCGGTTATGGCTGACTCGAACGACTCGAGGGTGTCGTCGCACTCAACGATAGAGGCGCCGGTCTGGCGAATGGCGAAGTCGTAGCCGTTGCGCTGTGAGGTGAAAACGATCGCTTCGTTCTTGGTGATGCCCTCGAGCATCGGATACGCCATCGGATCGGGTTCGTTCGGCGCCGCCATCAGAGTTGCGACCGCGAGCACGATCCCGGCTGCTGCACCTGAGGAAACGAATGCAGCCTCATTCCGGGTGAGCTCTGCGATGCGGTCGCCGACCCGCGTTTGAAGGAGCGGCAGATCGACAAACGAGCCGGCAGCCGCATTCATTGCCTCGAGGACTTCCCGGGGCATGCGCGATCCACCAAGTTTGGTGAGTGTCGCTGACGCGTTGATGATCGGCTTGATGCCCAGGTCTTCGTAGATACTCACCCGCAGAACCCCTCCCGAGAATTGCGAACCCATTCGTCGAGCCGTCATGTGCGGCCCTACCCCAGTACCGCTGTGGCGGTAATCTCTATCCTCAGTCCCTTGGCCAGCAGTTCCTTGACCACCACTGTGGCACGGATCGGGTACGGCTTGGTGTTGAAGAACTCGGCATACACACGGTTCATGCCGGGCGCGTCGGCGCTGTCGACGAGGAAGATCTGCACCTGGACGATGTTGGTGAGTTCGCCGCCGGCGGCGTTGATCGCCTGCCTGAGGTTCATCAGCGCCTGGCGCGTCTGCACCTCGATGTCGCCATCGGTGATCTTGCCGGTCTTGGGATCTTCGGCCAGCACCACCAGCCAGACGTGATTGCCGGCGCGGACGCAGTCATTGATCGGTCCGCTGGACGGCGCGATGCCGGTATCGATGACTTCAATCATTGGCGGCTCCATCGTGTCGTGCGGCTTCAGCGAGGGCTGATGATCTCGCCGGCGGTGATGTCGATCTTCAGGCCGTCAAACGCCGGCCGGACGTGGTCCGGCGTCATCGCGTCGGTCTGGACGTAGTCGAGATCGATATGAAGGTTGGTCAGGACCGCATGGCGCGGCCGCAGCTCTTCGACCAGCTCCAGAGCCTCGGATAGGCTCAGGTGGCTCGGATGCGGCGCCGGCCGCAGTGCATCGAGCACCCAGGTGTCGAGCCCGCTGACGGCTTCCCGCGACCCCTCCGGGATGCCGCTAAGATCGCACGAATAGGCAAAGCCGCGCACCCGAAAGCCCAGCGAATAGATGTCGCCGTGATCCTGGCGGAACGGCAGCACGGTGATCGAACCGCCCGGTCCGTCCACCGTCAGCGGCGTGCCCGCTTCGATCAGATGTTGATTGAGGATCGGCGGGTAGCCCGAGCCCGGCGGCGCCGTGAAGCAGTAGGCGAAGCTCGGCACGATCCGGTTGGCGGCTTCGGCGCTGAAATACACGTCGACCCGCTTGCGGTTGTTGAGCGCCAGCACCCTGAGGTCGTCGATGCCATGCGTGTGGTCGGCGTGCTCGTGCGTGTAGAGCACCGCCTCGACCCGGTCGACCTCGGCACGCAGCAGTTGCTCGCGCAGGTCGCAGCCGGTGTCGACGATGATGCGGGTCGGCTCATCGGAGCCGGCCGAGAAGCCTTCGATCAGCAGCGAGCAGCGGCTGCGACGATTCCTGGGATTGTCGGGATCACACACGCCCCAGTGGCCGCCGATACGCGGCACGCCACCCGAAGAGCCGCAGCCCATGATCGTCGCTACGATACGTTGTGCTTCAGGCATTACGCCTTAGCCTTTGAGAATAAACGGAAAAAATTGTCGGTCGTCTCGGCGCCGAGTTGTTCGAGGCTGATCCCGCGCACCTCGGCCACCTTGGCGGCAGTATGGGCCACATAGCTCGGTTCGTTCGTGCCGCCGCGATGCGGCACCGGAGCCAGATACGGCGCGTCTGTTTCAACCAGATAACGGTCTGCCGGAACGAACTTTGCGACCTCGCGGATTTCCTCGGCATTCTTGAAGGTGATGATGCCTGAGAACGAGATATAGCCGCCGAGCGCCAAGGCCTGGCGGGCGAGATCGGCGCCGCCGGTGAAGCAGTGGAGCACGAAAGGGAAGGCCCCCTGCCCCACTTCATCGCTCAGCACGGCCCCCATATGGGCGTCCGCCGAGCGCGAATGGATCACCAGCGGCAGGCCGGTGAGACGCGACGCGGCGATGTGCCGGCGCAGCCCGGTCTCCTGCGCTGCCTTGGGCGCATTATCGTAGAAATAGTCGAGCCCGGCTTCGCCGATGGCAACGCATTTGGGGTGCGCGCTGAGCCGCACCAGATCCTCGGTGAAGATATCGAGCTCTTCGTCGGCGTGGTGCGGATGGGTGCCGACCGAACACCAGACCTCGGCGTTCTCTTCGGCGATGGCCTTGATCTCGTCGAAGCGCTTCACCCGGGTCGAGATGGTCACCATGCCTTCGATCCCCGCGGCCCTGGCGCGGGCGAGCACGCCGGCGCGATCGGCGGCGAGCTCGGGGAAATCGAGGTGGCAGTGCGAGTCGATCAGCATTGGCCTATGCCGTCTTCGCGTGCTCGAACTTCTTGAACACCGGTTCGGGCGGCGGCAAGACGGTTCCGGCGGGCACGCCGGACGCGCCGAGCGCATGGCTCAGCAGCCGCTGGTCCACCGGCACCGCGAGGGCGTCGAGGAACTTCGCGGCCGAGCCCGGAACGAAGGCCTGCGCCGCGATCGCGGCACGACGGACAATATCGGCCGTGGTCGCAAGGATCGTGCCCATGCGTGGCAGGTCGGCCTTCAGGCCCCATGGCGCCTGGTCGGCGAAGTAGAGGTTGGCGGCGTTGAGCAGTGTCGTCAGCTCGCCTGCGGCCTCGTGGATCTGCTGTGTCTGCATGGCGAGATCCATCTTGCCGATGGTTTCGATGGCCGTGGCGACGATGGCACGCTCGGCCTCGGTGGGCTGGGCCTCGGGCAGCGCCCCGCCAAAATTCTTCTGGATCATCGACAGCGAGCGCTGCGCCAGGTTGCCGAAATTGTTGGCGAGGTCGGAGTTGTTGCGGTTGATGAACTTTTCGCGGCCCCAGTCGCCGTCCTGGCCGAAGCTGACCTCGCGCAGGCAGTACCAGCGCACCGGGTCGGTGCCGTAGAGGTCGAGCTGTTCGTGCGGATCGACGATGTTGCCGACCGACTTCGACATCTTCTTGCCTTCCGAGGTCAGAAAGCCGTGCGCGAAGACGCGGTGCGGCACCTCGATGCCGGCGCTCATCAGGAAAGCCGGCCAGTAGACGGTGTGGAAGCGGATGATGTCCTTGCCGATGACATGCAGGTTCGCCGGCCAGAACTTCCTGAACTGCTCGGACGCGCTATCGGGAAAGCCGACACCGGTGATGTAGTTGGTGAGCGCATCGACCCACACATACATCACGTGCCCGGCGGCGCCAGGCACCGGAATGCCCCAGTCGAAGGTGGTGCGGCTGATCGAGACGTCGCGCAGGCCGGCCTTCACGAACGACACGATCTCGTTGCGCCGCTCCTCGGGGGCGATGAAGTCCGGTCGGTCGGTATAGAGCTGCAGCAGGCGATCCTGGTAGGCCGAGAGGCGGAAGAAATAGCTGTCTTCCTCGACCCATTTCACCTCGGCGCCGGTCGGGGCGAACTTCTTGCCGCCCTCGCCGTCAGTCAGCTCTTCCTCGTCGAAATAGGCCTCGTCACGGACCGAGTACCAGCCCTTGTAGGTCGACTGGTAGATGTCGCCATTATTGCTGGCGGCCATCCGGCGCCAGATCTCCTGGCTCGACTCGTAGTGGCGCGGCTCGGTGGTGCGGATGAAATCGTCGTTGGAGACGTCCAGCCGCGCCGCCAGTTCTTTGAAGCGGGCGGCGTTGCGGTCGGCCAGCTCGCGCGCCGTGATGCCTTCGGCCGCCGCCGTCTGCACCATCTTGATGCCGTGCTCGTCGGTGCCGGTCAGGAAGTAGGTTTCCTTGCCCGACAGCCGCGCCCAGCGGGCGATGGCGTCGGTCGCGATCATCTCGTAGGCGTGCCCGATATGCGGCGCGCCGTTGGGATAGGCGATGGCGGTGGTGACGTAGAACGTGTCGGTCATGGTGTCGGCTGGACGCTCAGAAGCTGGTGTTTCCGGATCGCATCGAACAGCGCGACCAGGGTCTGCCGCATGTCGAGGTTGTATTCGTCGGCATCGGCGAGTGAAAGCCGCGCCTTGTCCCATAGCTCGTTGGCGGAGGCAAGGCGAACCCGGCTGCCGGCGCTGGCGGCAGCCTTGGCAGCCTCGGCCAGCCAATCGTTGAGGATGTCGCGGGCGAAGCGAAGCTCGGCGGAGTCACGGTCGGCGCCCAGGGCGTCGGCCAATGCGATGCGGGCGGCCGATGGCGCGCCCACCGGGTCGGCGAGCCAGGCCTGCAGCAGCTGCAGGGCACCCCCCTCCCCCAGCAGCATCGCTTCGAAGCCACGGCGCGGCCGGCCGCCGGCGAGAGCTACGGCGCGGTCGATGGCGAGCGGCTGGCCGCCGACCTGTTCCAGCACCGTGCGAACGTCGCCGTCGGCGATCGGCCGCAGCGCCACCTGGAAGCAGCGCGACTTGATGGTGGGCAGCAGTGAGCCCGGCCGGTGCGAGACCAACAGGAACGTCGTGTCGGCCGGCGGCTCCTCGAGGATTTTCAGCAGCGCATTGGCCGACGAGGCGTTGCAGTCGTCGATCGGGTCGACAATGGCGATGCGATGCCCGGCCCGGCCGCGGGTCATCCGCATCTCTTCGATGAAGCGGCGGACCTCTTCGACGCGGATCGCCGTGTAGTAGCCCTTGCCGGTGTCGCGTGCCGACTTGCGCATCACGAACAGGTTCGGATAGGCGCCGGCGGCGACCTGCGCCGCGATATGCCCGGGCGACTCGTCGCCGGTCTTTTCGAAGATGCGGCGCGCCAGGTCGAACGCCAACGTCGCCTTGCCGATCCCGCGCGGCCCGTGGATCAGGACGCCGCCGGGCAGCCGCCCGGCATCGAGCCGATCGAGCAGCGTGGCGCGCGCCGCCTCGTGGCCGGAAACGCCGGTCTGGAACTCGGGCAGCGGGACGCCCTCGAGCTGGTCGGGTTCGCGTTCGGGATAGTCCAATTCAGTCGGCCTTTGCCTCGAGTTCGGGGAAGCGCCGCAGCAGCGTATCCCAGATCTCCTGCTCCAGCGCATCTTCCGATTGGCCGGCGGGCAACACGACGCAGCGCTCGGGGTTGGCCTTGCCGATGGCGAGGAAGGCCTGGCGCAGCCGCCTGTGCCACTCGAGATCTTCCTTCTCGAACCGATCGCCGGTTTCGGCCAGCGCCTTCTCGATCTCGCGATTGTTGACCCGCGCGAAGGCGATTGCCGGGTCCATGTCGAGGATGAAGGTGATGTCGGGTTGGTGTCCGTCGAGGGCCAGCGTCTCGAGCCCGCGGATCAGCTTGTCGTCGACGCCGCCGGTGAGCCCCTGATAGGCCCGGGTCGAATCGTGGAAGCGGTCCGAGATCACCCATTTGCCGCTGTTGAGGCTGGGGGCGATCAGCGAGCTGACATGATCATAGCGCGCCGCCGCGAACAGCACCGCCTCGGCTCCGGCGCCCCAGCTCTCGGACCGCCCCTGCAGGATGAAGGCCCGTACGGCCTCGGCCTTGGGCGTGCCGCCCGGCTCGCGGGTGCGAACGGCTTCGATGTCCATGCGGTTCAGCCGCACCAGCAGGCGCTTGACCTGGGTCGACTTGCCGACGCCTTCGCCGCCCTCGAAAGTGATGAAACGGGCGGCGGGCTTCGCCGGCACATCGAGCATCTGTCAGAATTCCCCGCGTTGTGACTCTCGTATTACCCGCGATGGCATCCCAGCGAAAGCAGCCGATCCATCTCCCCACAGCGCCGGGCCGGATCGTCGCGCCCGCGGCCGGCCGTCAGAGCCAGCCGAGCGCCAGTTCCTTGAGGGCGTCGGTCGCCTTGCGCACGATATCGCCGTCGGTGACATCTTCGCCGGCATAGAGCGGGGTCACCTGCACCACCGAGCCATTGCACATGACATTCAGCTCGGCCAGTTGGTCGCCCTTCTTGACCGGCGGGCGGATCGGCGCCTTGTAGGTGACGGTCGCCTGCGGGCAGTTCTGCGCGCCCTTGGGCAGGAACAGATCGATATTGCCCTTGCCCATCAGCGACACCT
>MKVB01000001.1:336310-388852 GCA_001899085.1 Devosia sp. 66-14
AGCCCATGCAGCACGGCGATCAGCCGGCGACCGGTAGCGGCGGTCGAAACCACCTCGCCATAGCCCGCGGCCTCGGTATGCCCGGTCTTCAGCCCGTCGACACCGATGCCGATCTCCAGCAGCGAGTTGCGGTTCATCTGCCGGATCTTGTTCCAGGTGAACTCGCGCTCGGAAAAGATCGGGTAGTATTCCGGGAACTGCGCGATGATGAAGCGCGCGATGGTCGCGAGGTCGCGCGCCGTCGAGAACTGCGCCGGATCGGGCAAGCCGGTGGCGTTGACGAAGTTCGAGCCGGTGAGGCCGATCTCCTTGCCCAACTGGTTCATCATCTGCGCGAAGCTGAGCTCGCTTCCGGCGATGCCTTCGGCGAGCGCGATGGCCGCGTCATTGCCCGATTGGATGATCACCGAGCGTACCAGGTCGATCACCGGGATCTTGGAATTGAGCACGGCGAACATGGTCGAGCCGCCCGAGGAGGCGCCGCCATCGCGCCAGGCATGCTCGGAAATGAAGAACTCGTCGGTCGGCTGGAGCTTTTTCGCCTGCAACTGGTCGAACACCACCGCCAGCGTCATCAGCTTGGCCATGCTGGCCGGCTCGAGCTGTTCGTCACCCGCCTTGTTGAAGAGGATCGTGCCCGACTCGTAGTCCATCAGCACGGCGAACGGTGCTTTGGTGTCGAAATCCTGCGCGTGCGCGGCAGCCGCCCAGCAGACGGTGAGTAGAGTGACCAGCAGTTTCAGGCTGAAGTTCCGCAATCTCAACCCCGATCGCGGTCAGAATTGACCGCTCTCAAACTAATAGAGCACCAGGTCCTTGAGTCCAAGTTGCCTGGCGAGCGACATCACGTCATCCCTCGCCACACCGGGCTTAAGATGGGTGAGTGTCAGCCGTGTGGCATCGGCGCCGGGAATGCGCACCGCATCCTCATCGACTGCGCCGAGCATGGCGAACTGCAGCGCCACGTCATCGGCCCGCGCGGCATCGGCGAACACCCCGAGTTCGAGCTTGATGGCGCGCTTGTCCTCGTCGACCGTCGCCACCCACGAGTCCAGCGAGCCCGAGCGGGTCGCCATGGCGTTGGCGGCCGCGTGCGCGCCGGTGATCGCCTGGTCGGCAGCGTTGCTGTCGACATAGCCGAACATGTCGATGATGCCGCCGATGAGGTTGGGACGCTCTTCGTTCATGGCGAGGCGGGTCGTGCCCTGCTCCATCCGCGTCGGCTTGTCGACGCTGGCCAGCAGCATGCGGGTATCGTCGCCGTTGAGCGGCGCCGGACCGACATATTCCACCTGGATGTTGCCGACGCCATTGCCGGCATAGCCGAGAATCTCGGCGGTGCGGTAGCTGAGATCCATCACCCGGCCGTGCAGGTAGGGGCCGCGATCGTTGACGCGGCAGACGATGGAGCGACCATTGTCGACATTGGTGACGCGGACATAGCTGGGGAGCGGCAGCACCGGGCTGGCGCACGAGATGGCGTTGGCCGAGAAGATCTCGCCATTGGCGGTGCGGCGGCCATGGAAATCATTGCCGTACCAGGACGCGCCGCCGGTCGCGACGTAGCCGACCGGGTTCTCGATCGGTTCATAGACTTCGCCACGTACGGTATAGGGTTTGCCGACCATGTAGCGGCCGCCGCCCTTGGGCGGGTTCTTGGCATTGGTGACGCGGGGGCTGACGGCGACGCCGAACTCCTTGGAGCTGAAGGCGGCGCGCTTGATATGCGGCACCGCTCCTCCGTCGCTGCTGCACGCCGCGACGACCGGCGCCACGAGAACGGCGAGAACAAGCAGCCGGGCGGCCGCGCGAAGGTCGCGAGAAAACACTGCCAAAACCAGATCAACCCAAACAGAGATTTCCGCACCATACCCAATGCCGTGCGGGGATGATCTCAGGGAAGCGCAACGTGGTTGCGGTCGGGTTAATTTGCTTCAAATACCAGCTATCTAGCGGCCCATTCCTTGAGTTCCGCGGTAACGATGGCGTGTTGCTCGACCAGCGCCATGTGCCCGGCCCTCGGAACGACCACGAGCCTTGCGTCGGCGATGCCGTCTGCCATCTCGCGGGCGGCTTCCGGGACGGTGATCGCATCCTTGTCGCCCACCAGCACCAGCGTCGGCACCTCGATGGCGCTCAACTCCGGCCGGGAGTCGGGGCGGCCGATGATCGCCAACTGCTGCCGGATGTAGGTGTCGCCGCCATTGGCCGTGGCCATGCGAACATGCAGGGCCTTGAGCCCGGCGTCGCCGACATGGTTGGGATGGACCGCGTTGGGAAAGGATTGTGCCACCGCCAGGTTGAATTTCCCCTGCTCCGTCAAGGCGATCGCGGCGCGGCGCTTCTCGGTGGCCTCAGCCGTGTCCGGACGCGCCGACGTATCGAGCAGCGCCAGTTTCAGCACCCTGCCCCTCGCCTGCCGGAGCATCTCGAACGCCAGGTAGCCGCCCATCGAGAACCCGACGAGGGCAAATTCCGGTGGAGCATCGCGAAGGATCGATGCGGCGATCTCCCGCATCGAACCGGCTCCGGCATGGTTGGCGATCGTCACGGGGCCGAACTGCCATAGTGCCGGCACCTGGTGGGCGTAGATTTCGGCTGTGCAGTTGAGGCCCGGCACGAGGAGGATCGGCGTGGTCATGAGACGGAAAGTCCTGATCGGTTGTACTGGTTCCCGGGCGGAGCTGATGGCCGCTCCGGGCAGAACGTTCTTCCTCGCCCATGGAGAACGGAAATGGGCTTGCTTGCCGGAGCATCGGCGATCATATAAAGATATCTTTATATCCCGCCGTGCGAGTATGCCGGCGACGAACGCATTTTGGCGTGACAGACGTTGGAAAGTCGAGCGATGACTGAAGCTCAACACATTGAGATCGATAGAAATTCCTTGCCCAAGGGCGAGGAGGTGCGGGCAGCGCTTACCCAGGCGGCCGCCGAACGCATCCTGATCCTCGATGGCGCCATGGGCACCATGATTCAGCAGCTCAAGCTCGATGAAGCCGCCTATCGCGGCGAGCGCTTCAAGGACTGGCACAAGGATGTGCGGGGCAATAACGACCTGCTCAACCTGACCCAGCCCGATGCGATCCGGGCCATTCACCTGCAATACTACCTTGCCGGCGCCGACATGGTGGAGACCAACACCTTCTCCTCCACCGACATCGTCATGGCCGATTACGGCATGCAGGCGCTCGCCTATGAGCTGAACGTCGAGGGCGCCCGGCTGGCCCGCGAGGCCGCGCAGCAGGCCTTCGACATCGACGGCAGGCGGCGCTTCGTCGCCGGTGCCCTTGGCCCCCTGAACAAGACGGCGTCGATGTCGACGGACGTGAACTCGCCCGGACACCGGGCGATCACCTTTGACGAGATCGTCAAGGGCTATGCCGAGCAGATCAACGGGCTGATCGACGGTGGCGCGGATCTCCTGCTGTTCGAGACCATCACCGACACGCTCAACACCAAGGCCGGCATCTTCGCGGCGCAGCGCATCTTCGAGGAACGCGGTGACGAACTGCCGGTGATGATCTCCGGCACCATCACCGACCTCTCGGGCCGCACCCTCAGCGGCCAGACGCCGACGGCGTTCTGGTACTCGGTGCGGCATGCAAAGCCCTTCACCATCGGGCTCAACTGCGCGCTCGGCGCCAACGCCATGCGCGCCCATATCAACGAGCTCAGCGATGTCGCCGATACGCTGATCTGCGCCTATCCGAATGCCGGCCTGCCCAACGAGTTCGGCGGCTATGACGAGACCCCCGAATTCATGGCGCGCCAGCTCGAAGGGTTTGCGCGCGACGGCTTCCTCAACATCGTCGGCGGCTGCTGCGGCTCGACCCCGGACCACATCCGGGCGATCAAGGAAGCGGTATCCAAGTACAAGCCGCGCAAGATCCCCGAGGTGCCCACCTTCCTGCGGCTGAGCGGGCTCGAGCCGTTCACGCTCACCGGCGACATCCCGTTCGTCAATATCGGCGAGCGCACCAATGTCACCGGCTCGGCGCGGTTCAGGAAGCTGATCACCGCCGGCGACTACACCGCGGCGCTCGAAGTGGCGCGCGATCAGGTGCAGAACGGCGCCCAGGTCATCGACATCAACGTCGACGAGGGCCTGCTCGACAGCCAGAAGGTGATGGTCGAGTTCCTCAACCTGCTCGCCGCCGAGCCCGATATTGCCCGGGTGCCGCTGATGATCGATTCTTCGAAGTTCGAGGTGATCGAGGCGGGGCTGAAATGCGTGCAGGGCAAGGCCCTGGTCAACTCCATCTCCATGAAGGAAGGCGTCGAGAAATTCCTCGAGACCGCCCGCCTGGTGCGCTCCTACGGCGCCGCGGTGGTGGTGATGGCGTTCGACGAGCAGGGTCAGGCCGATACCTACGAGCGCAAGGTCGAGATCTGCAGCAAGGCCTACAAGCTCCTGACCGAGGAAGTCGGCTTCCCGCCCGAGGACATCGTCTTCGACCCCAACATCTTTGCCGTCGCCACCGGCATCGAGGAGCATGTCGGCTATGGCATCGCCTTCATCGAGGCGACGAGGACCATCCGGCAAACCCTTCCACACGCACATATTTCCGGCGGCGTGAGCAATCTCAGCTTCTCGTTCCGCGGCAACGAGCCGGTGCGTGAGGCGATGCACTCGGTGTTCCTCTACCACGCCATCCAGGCGGGCATGGACATGGGCATCGTCAATGCCGGCCAGTTGGCGGTCTATGACACGCTGGAGCCGACGCTGCGCGAGGCCTGCGAGGACGTGATCTTCAACCGCCGGGCGGATTCGACCGAGCGGCTCCTGGAGATCGCCGAGCGCTTCAAGGGCCAGGCCGGCGGCGAGCAGAAGGCCAAGGACCTGACCTGGCGGACCAAGCCCGTGGCGGAACGCATCTCGCATGCGCTGGTCAACGGCATCACCGAGTTTATCGACGAGGACACCGAGGAGGCTCGGCTCGGCGCCGAGCGTCCGCTGCATGTCATCGAAGGTCCGCTGATGGCCGGAATGAGTGTCGTCGGCGACCTGTTCGGCTCCGGCAAAATGTTCCTGCCGCAGGTGGTGAAGTCCGCCCGGGTGATGAAGCAGGCCGTGGCGCACCTCCTCCCCTTCATGGAGGCGGAAAAGAACGCCGACGGCAACGCTACCGGCCGCCGCAGCGCCGGCAAGGTGCTGATGGCGACCGTGAAGGGCGATGTGCACGATATCGGCAAGAACATCGTGGGCGTGGTTCTGAGCTGCAACAACTACGAGATCATCGACCTCGGCGTCATGGTGCCGACGGCGAAGATCCTCGAGGTGGCCAAGGCCGAGAACGTCGACGTCATCGGCTTGTCGGGCCTCATCACCCCCTCGCTCGACGAGATGGTGCATGTCGCCTCCGAGATGGAGCGCGAAGGCTTCCACGTGCCGCTGCTGATCGGCGGCGCCACGACCAGCCGCGTCCACACCGCGGTGAAAATCCACCCGCAGTATCACGGCGGCCCGACGGTGCACGTGCATGACGCCAGCCGCGCCGTGGGCGTGGTGTCGTCGCTGTTGTCGCAGGAGCAGCGCCCCGCCTATGTGAAGGACGTGAAGGCCGAGTACGAGCGGCTGGCCGAGAAGCATCGCCAGAGCGAGGCGGAAAAGCAGCGTACCTCGCTGGCGACCGCCCGCGCCAACCGCTTCCAGGCGAAATGGGATGGCTATGTGCCGCCCAAGCCGAGCTTTCTCGGCACCCGCGTGTTCGAGAACTACGATCTGGCCGAGATCGCCAGATACATCGACTGGACGCCGTTCTTCCAGGCCTGGGAGCTGAAGGGCCGGTTCCCGGCGCTGCTCGAGGACAAGGACCAGGGCCCGGCCGCGCGCCAGCTCTGGGAGGATGCCCAGAAGATGCTGAAGGAGGTGATCCAGAAGAACTGGTTCCGCCCCAAGGCGGTGATCGGATTCTGGCACGCCAACCAGGTCGGCGACGACATCCGGCTCTATACCGACGAAGACCGCAAGGACCAGCTGGCGACGTTCTTCACCCTGCGCCAGCAGCTATCCAAGACCGGCGGCAAGCCGCACATGGCCCTGGCCGATTTCGTCGCGCCCGAGGGCATTGCAGATTATCTCGGTGGCTTCGTCGTCACCGCAGGACTCGAGGAGAACGTCATCTCCGAGCGTTTCGAGCGGCGCAATGACGATTATTCTTCGATCCTGATCAAGGCGCTGGCCGACCGCTTCGCCGAGGCTTTTGCCGAGCTGATGCACGAGCGGGTGCGCAAGGAGTTCTGGGGCTACGGTGCCGCGGAGACCTTTGCGCCCAACGAGATGATCGGCGAGCCCTACCAGGGCATCCGCCCTGCTCCGGGTTATCCGGCGCAGCCCGACCACACCGAGAAGACGACGCTGTTCCACCTGCTCAACGCCAAACAGCGGATCGGGGTCGAACTGACCGAGAGCTACGCCATGTGGCCGGGCTCGTCCGTGTCGGGCATCTATCTCAGCCACCCCGACAGCTTCTATTTCGGCGTCGCCAAGGTGGAACGCGACCAGGTCGAGGACTATGCCCGGCGCAAGGGCATGGCGATCCGCGAGGTCGAGCGCTGGCTGGGCCCGATCCTCAACTACATTCCGAGCTCGGACAAGGAGGGGGCATGACCGACCTGAGGGAGTACGACGTCGTAGTCGTTACGCACTCGCGGCACCCGCACCTGCGAGAAGGCATGATTGGCACTATTGTCCTGGTGCTCGATGCGGCCGCCAAGGTGTTCGAAGTTGAGATCCTCGATGAGCGGAAGACCTCGCTGGGCACCTTCACGATAGCCGGTGCGGACCTCGCTCCATGGCGGGCGCCATGACCTCCCCTGCCCCGTTCGCTCGCCGCGCCACCTCCGTGCCGGTCACCGTGGTCACCGACAAGGCGGCGCTCAGCCGCTTCGGCGGTGGTGACACGGCCGTGCTGCACCTCGATCCGCCGCTGCACGCCCACGATCCGGGGGCCCAGTGCATTGCTTGCGAGAGCCGCGGCAATGTGCGGGTCCTGCTGTTCGAGCTGCAGGAAAAGCTGCGCCTCGGCATGGCCGAACCGTTCGTGCGCGTCGTGGTCGACGCCACCGATGTGGCCGACCACGATGCCGTCACGGATGCGATCGTGCCGGGAAAACTCCCGGCTTTCGGGCTTCGCGATCTCACCGTCGCCCGCAACTTTCACCTGGCGGAGGTGGTCTGATGGCCGCGCTTGATCTGTTCATCCGGCCGGCGGTCGACCATATCCATCCGATGAGCCGCTCGGCGCTGCTTGCCCTCGACGTTGAAGCGCGGACCCAGTTGCTCCGCGAGCAGCAGGCGACGATCCGCGCCCGGCTGGCGGCGGTGCCCGATATGCGCGACTGGCACGATCAGGTCGGCATGATCGTGGCCGACCTGCGGCGCGCCGGTCACGCCCTGACGCGCGACGGCGAAACCCATAGCTGGCTGAGCCAGTCGGGGCAGCTCGGCATCAGCTTCTGCCGGGCCGGCAACACCGTTCTCGACTGGCAGGGCTAGCGCCGCCAAACCTCAGTATTGCTTGCAGCGTTGCCGCGCCGCGCTAAGCTCGCGTGAGCCGCCACCGCCAGTGGCGAAGCTGTGCGCTTGAGGGGGCGTCGCAAAATGGCCGAACATCCTGATCCGTTTTCCGTAAATGTCGGGAGCAAGCTGCTGTTCGGCGCAATCATGCTGCTTGGTCTCGGCGTCATCGGCGCCATCCTGGGGCCGGTGCTGACGGCCTTCGGCCCCGGCGCCAACCCGGGCGCAATCGCCGGCGCCGTGGGACCGGGCATCATGCTGATCATCGCCGGTCTGGTGCTCGGCCTCATCGCCGGCATCTTCCTCGGCTATGCCAACGCCAAGTACCCGCCTCCCGCTCGCCGCTGAATGTGAGGCTGCGGACTTAGTGCGCGTGCTCGGTCACGCACTCGCCGTGGTCGGCCAGCACTTCGATGATCCGGCAATCGCAGATCCTGCCGTGGCCGCATTCCTCGACCATGCGGGTCAGCTCGCCGCGCAGCGCCGTCAGGCTGGCGATGCGGCGGTCGATCTCGGTCAGGTGGTTGCGCGCGATGCTGTCGGCCTGATGGCATGAGGCCTGTGGCGAGGCCGCCATATCCAGCAGCTCGCGGATGTCCTCGACTTCGAAGCCGAGTTCGCGCGAATGGCGGATGAAGTTGAGCCGCTCGACTTCCGGCTTGCCGTAGCGGCGCTGGTTGCCCTCGGTGCGCGGCGGTGATGGCAACAGGCCGATCTGCTCGTAGAAGCGGATGGTCGGAACCTTGACGCCGGTCCGCCGTGACAGTTCGCCAATCGGCAGATTCATCGCTTTCACCTCTTGATCCTCTAGTGGCTAGAGGTCCTAGATGTATGCGGACATGATGAAGAATCCAAGGAGCGCCGCATGTCCGAGGCCGCAGAGAAGCTGAAATTCCGTGTTGGCGGCATGGATTGCGCCGCATGCGCCACCAAGATCGAGAACGCCGTCGGCCGCCTGCCTGGCGTCGCCGAGGTCGGCGTATCGCTTCCCAACGGCACGATGACGGTGACCCGCTCCGGCGATATCGCCAGGGGCGCCATCGAGCGGCAGGTGAAGGCGCTGGGCTACCAGATCGCTCCTGCCAGGTCGGCCGCAGCGGCGGCAGAGCAACATGACCATGCCGGCCACGATCACGGGCATGACCATGACCATGGCCATGATCACTCCGGTCATGACCACGCCGGGCACGGCGAGATCATCGACGGCCCGTGGTGGAAGACCCGCAAGGCGCTGCTGACCTTCATCTCCGGCGGCGCGCTGCTGGTGGCCTACATCGCCGGGCAGCTGTTCCCGTCGATCGGGCATTGGGCGTTCCTCGTCGCCATGGTGGTCGGTCTGATCCCGGTGACCCGTCGCGCCATCGTCGCTGGCATGACCGGCACGCCGTTCTCGATCGAGACGCTGATGACCATCGCCGCCATCGGCGCCGTGTTCATCGGCGCCACCGAGGAAGCCGCGACCGTGGTGCTGCTGTTCCTGATCGGCGAATTGCTCGAAGGCGTCGCTGCCGGACGCGCCCGCGCCAGTATCCGCGGGCTCGCCGACCTCGTGCCAAAGCTGGCGCTGGTCGAAGCGGATGGGCGGACCACCGAAGTTCCCGCCGCGCAGCTCGCCGTCGGCACCGTGATTCTCGTTCGTCCGGGCGACCGCATCGCCGCCGATGGCGTCATCGTCGATGGCATATCGGCCATCAACGAGGCGCCGGTGACCGGCGAGAGCGTGCCCAGGACCAAGGGCCCCGACGATGAGGTATTCGCCGGCACCATCAACACCGATGCCGTGCTGCGCGTGCGGGTCACGGCGGCCGCCGCCGACAACACCATCGCCCGCGTCGTGCGGCTGGTCGAGGAGGCGCAGGAGAGCAAGGCGCCGACCGAGCGGTTCATCGACAAGTTCTCGAAATACTACACGCCCGGCGTGCTGGTGGTGGGCGCCCTGGTCGCCATCCTGCCGCCGCTGCTGGCCGGCCAGCCCTGGGACGAATGGATCTACAAGGGTCTCGCGATCCTTCTGATCGGTTGCCCATGTGCGCTGGTGATCTCGACGCCTGCCGCGATCGCCGCGGGGCTCTCGGCGGGCGCGCGCCGGGGGCTGCTGTTGAAGGGTGGCGCGGTGCTGGAGCAGTTGCGCCGGATCGACACCGTGGCGCTCGACAAGACCGGCACGCTCACCGAGGGCAAGCCGCAGGTGACCGATGTCGTCGGCATCGGGCGGCCCGAGGGACAGGTCCTGGCGCTCGCCGCAGCCCTGGAAACCGGTTCGAGCCACCCCTTGGCCGTGGCTGTGCTGGCCCGTGCCGCCGCCGACAAGGCGTTCGTGCCGCCCGCGGCGGGCGCCAAGGCGGTGCCTGGCAAGGGCGTGACCGGCAGGGTCGGCGGCGAAGAGCTGTTCCTCGCCTCGCCCAAGGCGGCCGAGGAGCGCGTGCCGTTCGATCCGGCGCTGCGCCAGCGCATCGACGGGCTCAACGACGCCGGCAAGACAGTATCGGTGCTGCTGGTCGGCGCCGAGGTTGCGGGCCTGCTCGCCATCCGCGACGAGCCGCGCGCCGACGCCGCCACGGGCGTCGATCGGCTGGACGATGAGGGCGTGCGCGCCGTGATGCTCACCGGCGACAACGAGCGCACCGCCAGGGCAATCGGCGCCGATCTCGGCATCGAGGTCCGTGCCGGCCTGCTGCCGGAAGACAAGCAGCGCATCGTGCGTGAGTTGCAGCAGCAGGGCCGCGTGGTGGCCAAGGTCGGCGACGGTATCAACGACGCCCCTGCCCTCGCCGCTGCCGATATCGGCATCGCCATGGGCGGTGGTACCGACGTGGCGCTCGAAACCGCCGACGCCGCCATCCTCCACGGCCGCGTCGCCGACATCGCCAACATGATCGGACTGTCGAAGGCCACGATGGGCAACATCGCCCAGAACATCACCGTGGCGCTCGGGCTGAAGGCGGTGTTCCTCGTCACCACCATCATCGGCGCCACCGGCCTGTGGCCGGCGATTCTCGCCGACACCGGCGCGACAGTGCTGGTGACCCTCAACGCCATGCGGCTGTTGGGCTGGAAAGGAAAATAGCGATTCAGCTGCTAATGCCACAAACAACAACGGCTCCCCGAGGGGAGCCGCTTTGTTTTGGACTGCAGGCTCTTGAGAACCTGGTGCGGTCGAGAAGACTCGAACTTCCACGCCTTGCGGCACAGCGACCTCAACGCTGCGCGTCTACCAATTCCGCCACGACCGCACGCCGAGGTAGAAGCAACGCCGAAGCGGCGAAGCGAGGCAGCGTGTAGCAACGCACGTTGGCGGGCGCAAGCGATTAATTGCCGTTGTGCAAACGCTCGCCACCAATCCACAAATCAGGCTGGGCGGCGGACTTTTTCGGTGAGTTCGACGCTGAGCCGGCCGTCCTCGACCTTCACCTCGCCGCGCGCGATCAGCGTGTTGTTGGCGTAAACCCGAAGCGGGTCGCTCTCGCCGGTATCGAGCTCGATCACCGCGCCGCGGCCCATGCGCAGCAGGTGGTGCACCGGCATGATCGCCGCGCCCAGCTCGACGGTGATATCGACTTCAATATTGTCTAGAGTGTTCATACATAAACCGCGAGCAACCATCCCGGCTGAATCGCGCGGGCCCCTTGTGAGAGAGCATTGGACACCCATGCTTACCGAAGCGTTAACGACTGACCCAGCTTGCGACACCGGGACCAAGCTGTTCCGTGCCGATGGCGTGCCGGTCGAGTGGCGAATCTCCGATGGGTACGTGCCCTATCCCGAAGCGCTGGAGGCGATGAAGGCCCGCGCGGCGGCGGTGGCGGACGGAACGGCCAGCGAGCAGGTATGGCTGCTCGAGCACCCGCCGCTCTATACCGCCGGCACCTCGGCGGCGCCCGCGGACCTGCTGTCGCCCAACCGCTTTCCGGTCTACGACGCCGGCCGCGGCGGGCAGTACACCTATCACGGCCCCGGCCAGCGGGTGGTCTACGTCATGCTCGATCTCCGCCAGCGGGGGCGCGACGTGCGTTGCCTGGTGCAGGGGCTAGAGGGGCTGATCATCGACACGCTCGCCGCCTTCAACATCCGGGGCGAGCGGCGTGACGGGCGGATCGGCGTCTGGGTGGCGCGCCCCGACAAGGGGCCGGGCCGCGAGGAAAAGGTGGCGGCGATCGGCGTGCGCGTCAGCCGCTGGGTCACCTTCCACGGCATTGCGATCAATGTGTCGCCGACCCTTTCACACTTCGATGGCATCGTGCCGTGCGGCATTTCCGACCAGGGCGTGACCAGTTTCGAGGATCTGGGACAGTTGGCCTCGATGACGGAAGTGGATGCTGCGCTGCGTGCGGCTTTCGAGCGTCGCTTCGGGCCGACGGCAGACCTGCGCCGTGAGGCCCTTGTCAGTGCCGCCTGACGCACGCATTTTCTCGGTGACCGATTCCATGGGGGTGAGGCCATGACACTGGACGATCTCAAGAAAATCTTCCTCGGCCCGACGCTGTTCCGGCTGGAGACGATCCTCTCGCCGCGACTGGTGCCGGTGCTTTACGCGACCGGGCTCGCGGCGCTGCTGCTGTGGTCGGTGGGCCACCTGTTCCAGAGCTTCGGCCGCAACTTCGGCGATGGCCTGTGGGGCATCCTCGAGATCGCGGTTTATGGCGCGCTGTTCCTGATCGCGCTGCGCATCGTGTGCGAAGTGCTGCTGGTGTTCTTCAAGGCCAATGAGACGGTGACCCGCACCGTCAGCCTCAGCCGCGTGCCGACTTCGTTGATCGACGAGGTGCGCGACGCCATCCACGACATCGCCGAGGATGAACCGTACGACGACGAGACCAGCGAGGGCGCCGCGGCTGCCGATCCGACCACCCCGGCGGTGCGGCGGACCGCGAGGCGAACCCCGCCCGCAGCCAAGCCGGACATCTGAAACAGGAAAAGGCCGCCCCTGGGGCGGCCTTTTCGCTTGTGCTGCCATCCGCTCGGACGGAGGGTGCGCGAACCGACGGGTTTCAGGCGGCAGCCAGGCTGCGCCGCGACTTCAGCACTTCGTCGACGCTCCAGGCGCCCGGACCGGCAAAGACGAGATAGAGGAAAATGAAGCAGAACAGCACGGCGCCGTCGCCGCCATTGGCGACCGGGATGATGTTGCCCTGCCCCATCATCGGCACGTGCACGAACCAGAACGCATAGGCCATCTGCCCGGCGAGGATGAACGCCACCGGACGAGTGAACACGCCGAGCAGAATGGCGAGGCCGCCGAACACTTCGAGCACCGCCGCCAGCCCCATCAGCGAGAACAGATCGAACCCGCCGCCACCCATCTGCGACGCCGGGAAGCCGAACATCTTCTGCGTGCCGTGGGCCATGAAGCAGAGTGCTGCGACGATGCGGAGGACCGCCAGCGCCTGCGGCTGGTAGCGGTTGAGGGCTTCGAGATTCATCGGTCTTTTTCCTGCTGGACGCCTCGGAGGTGGGCGCATCGGAAACAAGAGCATCAGGCTCAGGATTCGGGTCAACTTACAGCTTGGTAACCTGACAGGCTCGTGATCACCCGTGATCAGGGCTGCTCTGCTTCCATCGCAGAGTGCCGATCATTGCTTTTTCCGCCGGTTTGGCGCATAGGCACGCGCCAATGACACAAGCTCCGAAAATCGGCCTGGTCAGCCTCGGCTGCCCCAAGGCTCTCGTCGACTCCGAACGCATCATGACGACGCTGCGCTCGCAGGGTTATTCGTTCTCGCGCGATTACGCGGGCGCGGACGTCGTGCTGGTCAACACCTGCGGCTTCCTCGACAGCGCCAAGAAGGAGAGCCTCGAGGCGATCGGCGAGGCCGTCGGCGCCAATGGGCGGGTTATCGTCACCGGCTGCCTCGGCGTCGAAGAAGAAATGATCCGCGCCACCCATCCCAGCGTGCTCGCCGTCACCGGCCCGCACCAGTATGAGGATGTGGTCAACGCGGTGAACACCCATGTCCCGCCGGTGCCGAACAAGTTCGTCGACCTGGTGCCGGAAGCCGGACTGAAGCTGACGCCGCGGCACTACGCCTACATGAAGATTTCCGAGGGCTGCAACAACCGCTGCACCTTCTGCATCATCCCGCAGATCCGCGGCGACCTGGCTTCCCGGCCGATCGCCTCGGTGCTCTACGAAGCCGAGCGGCTGGTGGCGACGGGCGTCAAGGAGATCATGGTGATCTCCCAGGACACCTCGGCCTACGGCCTCGATATCAAGTATCAGAGCTCGAAGTTCCGTGGCCGGGACATTGAAGCGCGCTTCCAGACCCTCGCCGAGGAACTGGGCAAGATGGATGTGTGGACCCGGCTCCACTACGTCTACCCCTACCCCCATGTCGACAGCGTCATCCCGCTGATGGCCGAGGGCAAGATCCTGCCCTACCTCGACATCCCGTTCCAGCACGCCGCCCCTTCGGTGCTGAAGGCGATGCGCCGCCCGGCCAACCAGGTGAAGACGCTCGACCGCATCAAGGCCTGGCGCGCCGTCGCGCCGGATCTGGCCATCCGCTCCAACTTCATCGTCGGCTTCCCGGGCGAGACCGAAGAGGATTTCGAGTTCCTGCTCGATTGGCTGGAAGAAGCCGAGATCGACCGCATCGGCTGCTTCGAGTACGAGCCGGTAACCGGCGCGCCTGCCAACGACATCGAAGGCATCGTCCCCGATGAGCTGAAGCGCGAGCGCTACGAGCGGCTGATGGAAGTGGCGCAGGACATTTCGGCGCATGTGTTGTCGAAAAAGGTCGGCCGTACCATCGACGTTCTGGTCGACGACGTCGAGCCCGATACCGGCCGCGCCATCGGGCGCAGCCAGTGGGATGCGCCCGAGATCGACGGCACAGTCATCATCCACGAGGCCGACGGCATCAAGGTCGGCGACAAGCTGTCGGTGCTGGTCACCGACTCCGATGAGTACGACCTGTTCGCCGTGCCTTCCGCCGTCGCCGCCAAGGATGACAGCCAGTCCGCCGTCGTCGCCGGCTGATGCCTGTGCATCGCGAGTATGAGCTGGCGCCCGCTGGCGCCACGCTGCGGCTTGGCCGCAGGGCCCGGCTGATGGGTATCCTCAACGTCACGCCCGACAGCTTTTCCGATGGCGGGCGCTTCGATGCGGTGCCGGCGGCGCTGGGCCAGGCCCGCCGCATGCTGGCCGAGGGCGCCGACATCATCGACATCGGCGGCGAGAGCACGCGACCGGGCGCCGCGGAAGTCTCGGCCGCCGACGAGCTGGCTCGGGTGCTGCCGGCTATTGCGGCGCTGCGCGCTGACGGTATCGTGGCGCCGATCTCGATCGACACGTACAAGGCCGAGGTGGCCGAGCAGGCGATTGCCGCCGGAGCCACCATCATCAACGACGTCCATGGCCTGCAGCGCGAGCCGGAGCTGGCTGCCGTGGCGGCCTCACGCGGGGTCCCGCTGGTGGTGATGCATTGGGACAAGGCGCGCGACGCCAGTCGCGACGTGATGGCTGAAATGGCGCGCTACTTCGAGGTGACGCTTCGCATCGCCGACGAGGCGGGCGTCGCCCCCTCCGGTATCGTGCTCGATCCCGGCTTTGGTTTCGCCAAGTCTCTCAGCGAGAACTACGAGATTCTGCACCGGCTACCCGAACTGGTGGCACTCGGCTTTCCGGTGCTGGTCGGCACGTCGCGCAAGTCGATGATCGGCAGACTGCTCGACGTGCCTGCCGACGAACGGCTGGCAGGCACGGTTGCGACTTCGGTGCTTGGCTACACTGCCGGCGCGCATCTCTTCCGGGTCCACGACATCCGGCCCAACCGCGATGCCTTGCGCGTCGCTGAAGCGGCCCTGTATGGACCGCAAGACCAGGACTCCTGACGTGACCAGAGACTTCGACGGCGACCGCATCATCCTCAGGGACCTGGGGTTCTTCGGCTATCACGGGGTGATGCCCGAGGAAGCGGTGCTGGGGCAGCGTTTCTTCGTCGATCTGGTCTGCGGCGCCGACCTCGGCGAGGCCGGACGCAGCGACGAGCTCGGGCACTCGATCTCCTATGCCGAGATCTATGAAGTGGCCAAGGCGGCGTTCGAGGAGCGCCGGTTCAAGCTGATCGAGGCGGTGGGGCAGCATATCGTCGACCGCTTGTTCGAGACCTTCCCCGCCATCCGCTGGATCGAGGTGCGAGTGAAAAAGCCCTCGGCCCCCATCGCCATGGTGGCCGGCGAGGCCGCCATCGAGTTACACCGTCACCGGGACGCACGCTGATGGCACGCGCGTGGCTTGGCCTCGGCGCCAATATCGGAGACCCGCCGGCCCAGGTTCGCGAGGCGGTGGAGCGGCTCAACGCCTGGCCGGGCGTCACCGTCACAGCGCAGTCCTCGATGCTGATCACCAAACCCTGGGGCAAGACCGACCAGCCGGATTTTTCCAACATGGTGGTGGAAGTCGAGACGAGCCTCACGCCGCTCGAGCTGCTGGATGCCTGCCTCGGCATCGAGCGCGAGATGGGGCGGGTGCGGGACATTCGCTGGGGACCGAGGCGGATCGACATCGACGTCGTCGCCTATGAGCGGCTGGAACTCGACACCGAGCGCCTGCACGTGCCGCACCGATATGCGCATGAGCGCGACTTCGTGCTGGCCCCGCTGCGCGAGATCGCGCCCGAGGTGGCGGAGTGGATCGTCGGGCGGGACCCCGTGCGTGTGGCCCCAGCCCAGCCTTAATCCCCCATCGGGCGGAGGGAGACGAAAGAACCGCTGCGCCAGCATGCGTCTGCCTCCCTCTTGTGGAGAGGGAGCAAGGGTGGAGATGGCCGCAAGCTCCGAGGGCCGCGCCTAGCCCCGCACCAGCTCCAGCACCCGCACCGCGGCGTCGAATTCCAGCTGCCGCTTGGCGCGGCGCTCGGTGGCTTCCTCGACCGCGCCCCACAGGCGGATATTGTAGTCCTCGTCGACATGGGCGGCCGTCCACACCTCTTCCGGCGTCAGCAGGCCCTCACGCAGGGCGATGCTGAGCAGCCCCGAGCCGGTGATGCCGGTGAGCGAGTTGAGCGCCACCGCCTCGATCAGTTCGGCGTCGGCCAGCGACAGGCGCAGCCGCTCGAGTGTCGGGGCCGGCTGCGGCTGGTGCAGGATGCCGATGGTGGGTTGGAAGCCGATCTCGAAGTGGCGGGCGAGGGTAACCAGCACCGCGTCCCACACCCGCTCCTGCTCGGCCACCAGCTCGCGGGGCGTGTCGGCGCGGTAAAGCAACAGGTCGTTGCCCGAGTACTTGACGATCTCCTCGCGCAGCGCCTCCACCCGTTCATAGCCGGCCTCGACCGCCGAGTTGATCAGGCGGACCACCGGCATGGTCTTGGGGTCGATGAATTCCTGCTGCGCCGCCCACTCCTCGGCCATGGCCGCGGCGACCGCCTGGTACGGCACCACCACCGGTTTCTGCGCCGGGGTGCGCGGGGTCTTGCCGTCGAGCGTCACTGCGAAGCCGCCGACGGCCGAGCCGACCCCGACCTCCTTGTAGAAGCGCTTGGGGAGCTCGACCTTGTTGAGGTGCTGGGCTCGGCCGTAGCCGTCGTCGCGGTGCTTGTCGGCGTCTTCGAGGAACTCGCGCATCACGCCTCCAGCAGCTTGTTTACGGCGTCGACCAGCTGATCCATGCGGTGGATGACGAGGTGCGCGCCCGCGGCCTCGAGATCGGCTACCGAGTGATAGCCCCAGCTGACGCCGAGCGCCTTGACCCCGGCGTTGCGGGCCATCTTCATGTCATGCGACGTGTCGCCGATCATTACGGTGGCTTCGCGGCCGATGCCGGCTTTGTTCATCGCCGTCTCGATCATCTGCGGATCGGGCTTGCCGCGATTATGGGCCGGCGTCTGGATCGAGTTGAACCGGCCGATGATCTCGTGCCGCTCCAGCAGCGTAATGGCCCCGGCATGGCCCTTGCCGGTGGCAACGGCGAGGATGGTTTCAGGGTCGGCCTGCAGACGGTCGAGCGCATCGAGGGCGCCTTCGAACATCGGCTCGCGGGCGAGGCCGGCCTTCTGCAGATAGGTGGCGCGGTAGGCATTGAGGATCACATCGATCCGGTCGCTGTCGACGCCAGGCGCCAGGATCCCCATGGCATCGCGGGCGGTAATGCCGGAGATCGAGCGGATCGCGTCGTCGGTCGGGATCTCCTGCCCCACCGAGGCAAAGGATTCACGGACCGTCTCGATGATCAGCGCTTCGGAATTGATCAGTGTGCCATCGAGATCGAAGACGACGAGCCGCATCGGCAGAACTCCAGTTAGGCCCGCTCAGAACCACAATTCTCGGGGCGTGTCACGCCCCGCAAAGGCATAGCCCGCGATCATAGGAGAACGGTACCGACCATTGCTATTCCAGCACGCGCTCGATCGCGGCATCGAGCTCGGAATAGTCGTGGATCAGGGTCCCTGCCCCGGCTTTCAGCAGGTCGGCCGCATCGTGATAGCCCCAGCTGACGCCGATCGAGCGCACCTTGGCGGCGCGCGCCAACTCCATGTCGAACACCGTGTCGCCCACCATAACCGTCTGGTTGGGAGCGGCACCGGTCTCCTCCATGGCGCTCAGCAGCATGCCGGGATGCGGCTTCGACGGGTTGTGGTCGGGCGTCTGCAGGGTGGTGAAGTGCCCGGTGATCCGATGATTTTCGAGAATGCGGGCGACGCCCGTCAGGCCCTTGCCGGTGGCAATGCCGAGGACAGTCCCCTTCTGTTCGCGTAACCGGTCCAGCGCCTCGCGGGCGCCCGGATAGAGCGGTTCACGGTCGAACTCGTGCTCGAGCGACGCCTTGTAGAAGCTCTTGTACTGCCCGACGATGCCTTCGATCACATCGATATCGTCGGTGCCGGCGAGCTGGCCTACCGCCACGGGCAGCGATAGCCCGATGATCTGCCGAACCTGCGCCGGCGTCGGCGCCGGCAGGTCGAGCGAGCGGAACGCCGACCCCATGTGCTCTGAAATGAGCGCCTGGGTATCGATCAGTGTTCCATCCATGTCGAAGACGATGAGCCGCACGGGAGGTCCCCTAAGTTCGGCCCGTTCAGAACCGTAAGACGCAGGGCGGGTCACGCCCTGCGCCATTGGTTGAAGTTTACATCGCGGCGAAGCAGTAGAGAAGGCCCGCGCCGCCCGTGCCGACCAGGTTCTCCTGGCTGCAGCCGCGCGATGGATGCGAGGAGTTCCAGGACTTGGCCGCGTCGGAATCATCGAGGCCGGTGCGGTCGGAGTGACCGACCATGGCGCTGCCTTCGCCGTTCAGCGTCCAGTCGCCACAGGTCTGGCCGGCGGCCAGCGTGCCGTCCGGATTGGAACCCGTGAGGATATCATGCTGGTTCGGCGTATCACCGCGACCATTCACGACGGCGCCTGTTTCGGTCAGGGCCGTCGCCTTGGTCAGCTTGTTGTCGGCGCTGTGGAGGTTGGCGACATCGGTGGCGATCACCTCGCCCTTGAAGTTCTGCCACGGCCCGGCGCCGATCCGGTCCTTGGCGTTCACCCCTTCGGCGCTGAGATAGGCTTTCCAGGTCTTGCCGGTAGAGCCGGCGGCTTCCGCCAGCTTGGTGCAATGGGCATCTGCCCCGTCGAGGCCGCCGAGATTGGCGCCATCTCCGACACCGACGCTGGTGACGAAGAAGGTCATGGTGGTCGCGTCCTGCGCAATGGCCGGTGCAGCAATGGCGAGGGTCGCCGCGGTGGCTGCGGCGATAACGATCGTTTTCATTGGCATCTCCCTGTGCGCCCGGAATGGGCCGCAACAGGTGAACACGCGACGCCGGTATTTCGTCCGGCGCTCGCGGCGATTTGATCAGTCCTGTTCGGGATCCTGATCCTGCACATCGTAGCGGTCGGCATCGAAGCCGAGCACGTCGAATGTCGCCTGCATATGCGGTGGCAGCGGTGCCGAGACGTCGAGGATCTGGCCGTTGCGCAGCGGCAGCCGGATGCGTCGGGCATGCAGGTGCAGGCCCTTCGAAATCTCGTCCGGCGGCGTCCAGTTCTCGATGTTGAAGTAGCGCGGATCACCCATGATCGGGTTGTGCAGTTGCGCCATGTGGACGCGCAACTGGTGCGTCCGTCCGGTCACCGGCTTCAGCGTCACCCAGGCAAAGCGCCGCGCCGCGGTGTCGGTGGTCGAATAATAGCTCATCGAATGCTGCGCGCCGGGGGTCCCCTGCGGCACCACAACCATCTGTTCGCCGTCGGTGGTCGCCTGCTTGGCGAGGAAGCACGAGATCGAACCCTGCTTGGGGTGCGGATTGCCCCACACCACCGCCCAGTAGATCTTGCGCGCCTGTCGCGAGGCGAACACCTCGCCGAAATGCGCTGCCGCCGCCTTGGTCTTGGCGACGACGAGGCAGCCTGAGGTGTCGCGATCGAGCCGGTGGACCAGCCGGGGCGCTTCACCCTTCTTGTTGGGCAGGCTCTTCAACAGCCCATCCATGTGCCGCTTGGTCCCCGAGCCGCCCTGCGAGGCGAGCCCATGCGGCTTGTTGAAGACGTAAAGCTCGTCGTCCTCGTAGAGGATGATGTCCCTGAGGAAGTCGGCGTCCCTCGAATTGATCTCGCCTTCGGCGCGCTCCGGCGCCGCCTCGATCGGCGGCACGCGGACCACCTGCCCCGCCGCGAGGCGGGCATTGGCCTTCACCCGGCCGCTGTCGACGCGGATCTGGCCGGAGCGCAGCAGTTTCTGCAGGTGGCCGAAGGTGACCTGCGGAAAATGCGTCGCGAACCAGCGGTCGAGGCGCATGCCGTCCTCGTCGCGGGCCACGACCTGTTGCCGGACGCCGCTCATGCGATCACCCGCATGGCCAGCATGCCCATCCACAGCCCGGCGAGCGACAGCAGCACCGAGCCGACGATGTAGATGGCGGCGAGCAGGATGTCGCCACGCTCGATCAGCGTGATGGCGTCGAGCGAGAAGCTCGAGAACGTGGTGAAGCCCCCGAAAATGCCGACGGCGACGAACAGCCGGATCTCGTTCTGGTACTGCGGCGTGGTCTTGGCGAGGACCCCGACCAGGACGCCCATGGCGATCGAACCCACGATGTTGATGAGGAACGTCGCTATCGGGAAGCCGTTGGGCAGGCCGCCGATCCAGTTCTGTGCGCCAAAGCGCGCCAGGGCGCCGAGCGCGCCTCCGATTCCGACGAGAAGATAAGCTTGCATGGGCTGACTTCTACGAGCAGTGCCCGCGGAAGACCAGCCCTATCCTCCCCGCCACGCGGGGGAGGATCATCGGCACTCTGCCCGCCCTGCAGGCTTCGCCGCTACCTGGCGGCCGCCTCTTCATCGTCCGCGTCGTCTATCTCCAGCGCCGGCGCCACGGCTGACGAGACGAGGCCGTTGAGCGAGCCGCCCTTCAGGCCGAGCTCGGCCAGCAGCGCATCGATCAGCGGAGCCTGGCTGCGGTAACGCAGCGCCGCATCGACCGCCTGGTCGGCGATCCCGCCTCCGGCATGGCCGTTCAACCCATGGCCGCCTGAGCCGCCGCCCGACAGCCCGTCGACATGCAGGATCTTGATGCCGTCGATGTTCTCCATCGGCTTCACCGATTCCGCGATGATCGAAGGCAGCGCCTCGATCAGCGCCATGCGGATGTTCATGGCGATCTGCTCGGGCGACAGCCGGTTGGCAGCCTCGTTGAGCTTCTGCTTGCCCTCGGCCTCCACGGCATAGGTCACCTCGGTGGCGGCCGCCTTCAGCTTGGCGGCCTCGGCCTCGCCCTGGGCCAGCGTACGGGCGGCCTCGGCGCGGTTCTTGGCCGCCTGCTTCTCGGCGTCGGACGACACCACGATGTTGATCGATGCCTTCTGCGCTTCCTGCTCGGCTTCGATCAGCTGGATGCGCTTGGTGCGCTCGGCAATCTCGGTGAGGCGGGCCGTCTCCACCTCTTCTGCCGCCTTGGCCGCGAGCGCCCGCGCCGCGTCGGCCTTGGCCTCCGCCTTCGACTGTTCCTCGGACTTGGCGGCAATGGCCGTGGCGCTGATCTGCTCGGACAGGGCGATGGCCTGGTCGGCCTTGATCGCAGCTTCCTTCACCTGCTGGCGTGACAGCGTACGGGCCGCCTCGGCTTCGGTGGCGCGCTGCGCCCTGAGGCTCTCGATTTCGGCGTTCTGCTGGTCGACGCGGATAGCGAGTTCGCGCTCGTTGTTGAGGCGCGCATACTCGGTGTCACGGGTGATGGTGAACTGCTCCTGCTGCGCCTCGAGGTTCTTCCTCGCGATCGCCACCTGCGTGTTCTGTTCGATGTCGTTGCGGGTCTTGCGCCGATCCTCGATCGATTGGGTCATCTTGGTCAGACCCTCGGCGTCGAACACGTTGTTGGGGTTGAAGAACTCCCGGTTGGTCTGGTCGAGGCCGGTGAGCGACACGGACTCGAGTTCGAGACCGTTCTTCAGGATGTCCTCGGAAACCGCGGCCTGCACCTTCTGGACGAAGTTGACCCGCTGCTCATGCAGCTCTTCCATCGCCATCTCGGCGGCGACGGCGCGCAGCGCATCGACGAACTTGCCTTCCACCAGTTCCTTCAGCGCCTGCGGCTCCATGGTGCGGCGGCCGAGCGTCTGGGCGGCATCGGCGATCGCCTCGGCGGTGGGTTGCACGCGCACATAGAATTCCGCCTGCACGTCGACGCGCATGCGATCCTTGGTGATGAGCGCCTGTTCGGCGGTACGCACCACTTCGAGCCGCAGGGTGTTCATGTTGACCGGGATGGTCTCATGCAGCACCGGCAGCACCAGGGCGCCGCCGTTCATGATCACCTTCTGCCCGCCGAAGCCGGTGCGGACGAAAGACACTTCCTTGCTGGCCCGGCGATAGAGCCGCGCGATGATCATGCCGATCACGAAGATCGCGATGATGATGATGGCGGCCAAGATCAGGGTCGAAATGAGCTGGTCGTACATGCGTGGCTATTCCTGTGGCGGGGTAAGGCGGGTGATGGCGCGATAGATGTTCTTGTCGCGGCCGACGAGGAAGACCCGGTCGCCGGCGCTGTAGCTCATGCCGGCTTCGCCCGGCTCGAGCAGGATGTAATGGGTGCGGCCACGCAGGTCCGTGGTCTTGGCCTCGGCCGGCTGGCCCTGTTTCGCCTCGCCGCGAATGATGGTGGCATAGCTGCCCACCAGTTCGGAGCGGCTGGCCGCCTCTGACTGGTCCCTCGGGAAGATGTCGCCGAGCCAGCGCCCGAGATGGCGCGTCGCATAGCTGGCGCCGATCAGTGCCGGGACCGCGGCGAGCCACGGGTTGAGAGCGCTGCCGATGGCGCCGCTCGCCGCCCATTGCACCACGTAGCCGCTGAGCCCGAAGCCGGTGAGGAAGATCACCAGCAGCGCCAGGAACGGCAGCCGCCCGACCGAGAACCAGCTGAGGACATGTGAGAGCGGGCCGACTTCCGCTCCGCTGAGTTCCGGCGCCTCGAGGTCGGGAACATCGACGCCGGGAAGTGCCGCTTCGATCGAGGCAGAGGGTGAAAATCCGATGAGGAGCGATAGCAACTCAATTACGCCGATCGCCAGCATGACGATCAATGCAACGGTGAACGGTGCGAACTCCGGCGTGAACAGTTCTATCTTGCCCCTCCCCTTATCCCTTCAGGTCATATGGGACTGTTGTGACAGTTTTCCATAGCACGCAAGGACTTCGGGGCGCGGAATCTCAATATGGCTGATCTTGGCTGCTCAGCGACCGGCAAACAACGACGCTTGCACCGGCGACTGCAACGGGGCCGAAACGGTTAGTTGTCGCCCTCTTCCTCGCGGCGCTGTTCACGCCGGGCGGACCAGAAGTCGAGGCGCTTGATCACCTCGCGCTCGAAGCCGCGCTCGTTCGGCTGGTAGAGCTCGGGGCGGCGGTCGCCGGCCAGCTCGTCGGGAAAGAACTCCTGGCCCGAGAAGGCATCGGGATAGTCGTGGTCGTAGCGATAGCCCTTGTTGTAACCGAGCTCCTTCATCAGCTTGGTCGGGGCGTTGAGGATGTGCTTGGGCGGCGCCAGCGAACCGGTCTGCATCGCCAGCGCCTTGGCCTTGGCGAAGCCGACATGGGCGGCATTCGACTTGGGCGCCGTGGCGACATAGGCGATGGCCTGCGCCATGAACAGTTCGCCCTCCGGCAGCCCGGTGCGCTCGAAGGCGTTCCAGGCAGTGATCACCTGCACCATGGCCTGCGGATCTGCCATGCCGACATCCTCGGAGGCGGCGCAGGCGAGGCGGCGGAAAATGGTGTCGGGATGCTCGCCGCCCACCAGCATGCGCTGCGCCCAGTACATCGCCGCCTGCACGTCCGAGCCGCGCAGGCTCTTATGGAAGCAGCTGAGCAGGTTGTAGTGCTCCTCCTGCCCCTTGTCATAGACCGGCGCGCGCTTCTGCACCGTCTCGGCGAGGCCGGCGACGTCGAGCATCGCATCTTCCGGCAGCGCGAACAGCTCCTCGGCGAGCCCGATCAGATAGCGCCCGTCGCCATCGGCCATGTCGAGCAGCGCATTGCGCGCTTCGGCGGTGATCGGCAGCTTCCGGCCGACATGCGTTTCGGCCCGCTCGGCGAGAATGGCGAGGTCGGGTTTTTCGAAGCGGCGCAGGGTGTAGACCTTGGCGCGCGACAGCAGCGCAGCGACCATCGAGAAGCTGGGGTTCTCCGTCGTCGCGCCGATGAGGATGACCGTACCATCCTCGACATGCGGCAGCAGCGCATCCTGGGTGGTGCGGTTGAAGCGGTGGAGTTCGTCGACGAACATCACCGTCTGCCGCCCTGCCCCGAGCCGCAGCGCCTTGGCATCGGCGATCACCTTGCGCAGGTCCGCGACCCCGGAAAGCACCGCGCTCAGTTGCACGAAGTCGAGCCCGACTTCCTTGGCCACCAGCCGGGCGATGGTGGTCTTGCCGACGCCCGGCGGGCCCCACAGGATGAACGACGACACCCGCCCGGCCGCCACCATGCGGCCGATCGGACCATTGGGGCCAAGCAGGTGGTCCTGCCCGATGACATCGGCCAGCCGTTGCGGCCTCAGCGCTTCGGCCAGCGGCCGCGGCGCAGCGTCATCGAACAGCGATAGCATCACCCACTCACCTCGGCTCGGACAACCCGGCCGCCCCGCTGTAGCACGACGCGCCAGCTCTGCGGACGGGCGTTGGCGAGCTTTCCAAAGCTCTCCGCATCCGCTGTGGCAGTGCCATTGAGGCTGATGATCAGGTCCCCGGCCCTGAGGCCCATGTCATCGGCAGGCGAGCCGGCCGTGACGCTGCTCACCAGCACGCCGCGGGTGTCATATGGCAGCCCGAGGTCCTGCGCCACGGCAGGAGTGACCGTTTCCACCGATGTGCCGGCAAAGCGGGTATTGCCGGCGATGGCGACGGGTTTGCCGGCATCGGGCGGCGCCTGGAGGGTGATGACCTTGTCCTCGGTCTTGCCGCCACGGAAGAACTGCAGGTCGGCGGTGGCGCCGACGGGCTTGGTGGCGAGGCGGAAGTCGAAGGCGCTCGGCTGCTCGATGGCGAAGCCGTCGACCGAGAGGATCACGTCGCCATCCTGGAAGCCGGCCTGCTTGGCGGGACCGTCCGGTGCCAGTTCGCTGATCAGTGCGCCGCGTGCCTGGCCGAGGCCAAGGCTGTCGGCGAGATCGGTGGTGACCGGCTGCAGCCGGGCGCCGAACCATGGACGCACCAGCGCGCCGCCGGAGATGCCGGTTTCGGCGACGAGCTTGGCCATATTGGCCGGGATGGCGAAACCGATGCCGACCGACCCACCCGAGCGCGAGACGATCGCCGTGTTGACGCCGACCAGCCGGCCCTGCAGGTCGACCAGCGCACCACCGGAATTGCCGGGATTGATCGCCGCATCGGTCTGGATGAAGAACTCGTAGTTCGAGCTCTCGACGCCGGTCCGCGCCAGCGCCGAAACGATGCCGGAGGTGACGGTCTGGCCCACACCGAACGGATCGCCGATGGCCAGCACCAGGTCGCCGACTTCGAGCTGGTCGGAATCGGCGAAGGGCAGTGCCGGGAAGCTGGCGCCCTTGGGGTCCTTGATCTTCAGCACCGCCAGGTCGGTCTTGGGATCATCGAGCGCCAGGTCGACGGCGTACTCATGGCCATCGGTGGTCGAGATCCGGATATCGGTGGCGCCCTCGATGACGTGGTGATTGGTGAGAACGACCCCCGAGGCATCGACGATCACACCGGAGCCGAGCGATTGCGACTTCTGCGGTCCGCTCGGCGCGAACGGGTTGTCGCCGCCGAAGAACTGCTGGAAGAACGGGTCGGAGAGCACTGGCGAGGTGGCTTGCGGGCTGATCGTCGTGGCGTAGACATTGACCACCGAGGGCGTCACCGCCTTGACGATGGGCGCAAAGCTCATCTGCACTTCGGTGCGGCTGGTCGGCACGGCCTTGGTTTCGATGGCGGCCGGCTGAACCACGGGCGACTGCACCGCACCGGCTTGATCTGCAACCGGTTCGCTCACCGCGGCGGCGACAGTCGGTCGGGGCGGCTCGCCGCGGCTCGCAAATTCGCTGTAGCCGAGGACCAGCGCGGCCCCTACGGCGATGCCTCCGAGGCCAAAGATCCAACCCTGTTTCGACATGGCCATACCTCCGTGCAGCGCCGCACCATGATAGCCCGACAAACGCCGTGAATCTGGCGCCTTTTAGGTGCTGGCCTTACCGATTGGTAATCCCCGAATTATGACGTTGCCCCCTCGGCCAATCGACCCTATATGCAGCGCTCGTTTTTGTGCCCGAGGACCCCTCGTACAAGACCTTTGAAAGGTTAGCCGCCCAATGACTGAGCCAACCACGGTCTACGCCAACACTTCGCAGCTGATCGCCAGCGAAGAGCCGGATTTTCCCAGCTTCCTGTTCTCCAAGAAGGAGCTGCACCGGGCGACGAAGGTATTCAAGAAGGGCTTCGATGGCCTGCTGACCTATGCGGTCAAGTGCAACCCGTCGCCGCACATCATCCGCCAGCTGCACGAAGAAGGCCTCAAGGCCTTCGACGTCGCCTCCAACATGGAGATGGAGCTGGTGCGCGACCACGCGCCCGGCGCGGCGATGCACTACAACAACCCGATCAAGAACAAGCGCGAGATCGAACGCGCCTATGAGGAGTTCGGGGTTCGCTCGTTCACCATCGACCACCCGCAGCAGCTCGATCAGCTGGCCGCGGTGGTGTCGCCGTCGCGCGACATCGAGGTGACCACCCGCTTCAAGGCCGGCAAGGCGCTGAAGTCGTATGATTTCGGCATCAAGTTCGGCGTCATGCAGGACGGCGCCGCGGAGATCGTCAAGCTCGTCGACCAGATGGGATACACCCCGTCGCTCTGCTTCCACGTCGGATCGCAGTGCGAGGACGTCTACGCCTATGAGCGTCACATCGCGGCAGCCGCCAAGATCGCCGAAGAGAGTGGGATCGAGCTCAAGCGGCTGAATATCGGCGGTGGCTATCCGGCCCCCTACCCGACCTCCGAAGCGCCGCCGATGGACTACTATTTCGAGACCATCTCGCAGGCGGTGAAGGACAACTTCGCCGGGTCCAAGCCCGAACTGATCATCGAGCCGGGCCGCGCGCTGGTGACCTCCTCGACGTCGCTGCTGCTGCGGGTGAAGCACCAGCGCGGCGGCCAGTCGGTCTATCTCAACGACGGCGCCTATGGTTCGCTGATGGAAGTGAAGTTCATGCACTTCACTCCGCCGACCCGCGTCTGGCGCGGCCCGCGCCTGCACGACAATGACGGGGAATTTTCCGATTTCACCGTCTGGGGCCCGACCTGCGACAGCTACGACGTGCTGCCGCAGATATTCACCCTGCCCTCCGACGTGGATGAGGACGACTGGATCGAGTTCGGCCTGATGGGTGCCTATACCCAGGCCTCGCTGACCCCGTTCAATGGCTTCTGGCGCCGCGACCAGTACTGGGTGGACGAGGTCTATACCGGCAAGGACATGCAGCCGGAGTAAATAACGGTCCATCAGAGTTGGGCCCGGTAAGCGCCAGCCTGCCGGGCTTTTTGTTGCCGTCCGGACAACGCCGTACCGGTGAGGGTCGGCCACCCGCGAGGCGCTGCACGCCCCCCTATCCTCTGTCCCCCATCAGGCATATCCTCAGCTCAACAACCCAAGCGAGGTGGCGAAGATGCCGGGTGGGGTGGTGTTGGGACTGGTGGTGCTGCTGGGCTTTGTAGCCTGGGGCGGGGTGCTGTTCTGGCGCGGACGCGTCGTCGATCGTGCGGCCGAGCACGCCGGGCGGCACGAAACGCGCGCCGAGCGACGGCGCCTGCATCACAAGGGATGAGTGTCCCGCCAGGGGTGGTGCTGGCTGCTGCCGTGCTCGTCGGGCTTGCCGCGTGGGGCATCGCGCTGTTCTGGCGAGGTCGCGCGAAGGAACGCGCAACCGAGGCGTCCTCGCACTATGAGAGCGAGGCTGGCTTCCTCGGCTCGCAGGATTCGACGCCGCACAACGACTAAAGCAGCTTCTCGATCGCCGGAGCGATATCCGCTGGTTCAGTGGTCGATGCGAACCGCTGCACCCGCGTGCCGCTGCGGTCGACGAGGAACTTGGTGAAGTTCCACGGGATCAGTTGCACGCCGAGCAGGCCGGGCGCCTTGCGGCGCAACCATTGGTAGAGCGGCAATGCCCCGCGGCCGTTCACCAGCACCTTGCCGAAGATCGGAAACGTGACGTTGTAGTTGAGGTCGCAGAACGCCGCGATCTCTGCTTCGGTCCCGGGTTCCTGTTCGCCGAACTGATTGCAGGGGAAACCTAGGATGACGAGGCCGCGGTCGTTGTAGGTTTCGTAGAGCTTCTCAAGCCCGGCATATTGCGGGGTGAAGCCGCACTTGCTGGCGACATTCACCACCAGCACGACCTTGTCGCGATAGTCAGCCAGCGACTGCTGCTTGCCGCCAAGCAGCGGGGCGGAAAAATCATAAAGTGAGGTCAAGGCAATAGCTCCGGTCAGGGCAACATCCCTGCCCTCAACCCATAGCTGCATCATGCGGCCGGGCTTTTCAAGCAACAGGCATGTGACTGTCAGGCCGGTGGGACCTGACACATGATGGCCAGCAGCCGCCCTTCATTGTCGGCGAAGAAGGCCATCCATTCCTCGGTGCCGTCGGCGTGACGGTGGATCATGTGCGGCGCCGCCTTGAACACCGCCCCCCGCTGCTGCAGCTCGCGATGCGCGGCGTGGATGTCGGGGACGCGGAAATAGATGACATAGTCGTCCGCCTCGGCTTTCTCGCCGGCGCTCAGCATCAGCCTGGTGCCGCCGCAATCGAAGAAGGCCAGGTTGCCGAAGGTGTAGAGGTGCGGCAGCTGCAGCACGTCCCGGTACCACGCTTCCGCCGCCTGGATGTCGCGCACCGACCGCGCCAGTTGCCCGATGGTGCCCCAGCGAAGCGCGTTGCGCTCCGAAACCTCACCTGCAGCCGACATGTCGTTTCCCCTCTGCTTCCATTGCCCCAGGGCACTCGCCTGAGGCACGCCATCCCACTGCCGCAGGGCGCGGCGGTCGGCGAAACCCAGCTTGCCCAGGATATTGCCGACATGGAACTTCACCGCGTCGCTGCTGATGCCGAGCCGCTTCGAGATCGTCCGATCGCTGCCGCCGTGGCGAATGGCATTGGCGATCCGCCATTCGGCGGGCGTCAGGCTGTCGGCATAGGGCGGTCGGCCGCGCGACCTCGTTGCGCTCATCCGGGCAAGTTAGCGCAGTACGGCGCGAATTTCCCTACCCCTCGGAACCATCCGGGGTGCGAAGATGCGCGTCGATGCGGCGGGTCTCGAGTGTTTCCTGCGCCTTCTCCAGCTGCCGCTCCGCCTTGGTGCGTCCGAACTTGATCCGGTTCTCTGCCGCGGTCTGTTCCTTGCCGGCGCGCACCTTGGCCTTGCGAGCCTTCGAGAGGGAGAGGATTTCGGCCACGACGGATACTCCGGTTCACCGGGCTATTGTGCAACAGCGGGCGCCCGGGTCAACAGCGCCACCAACGCATCGAGCATTGTATCGATGCGATGCGCCATCGGATCGTCCATCGAATCGGCAAGCGCCACCATGGTGATGAAGCCGATGCCGGCCATGTGGGCAGCAACAGCCAGCCGACGCGCGTCATTGTCGCCTGTGAACCCTTTGTCGGCCCCGAGCTTTTCGGCCAGCGCTCCGTACATCGACGAGGTCGCCGCATGGATCGGCGCCAGCAGCTCGCCTGCTCCGGGCCCGGCCGCGCGTTCGTCGAACTGCGGCGCGAGATAGAGCATCCGGAAGCGACCGAGATCGGCGAGATGGTGCGCGACCAGCGCGCGGACGAAGCTTTCCATGGCGGCGGCGCCCGACGTCGTCGGTGCCAGCGCCGCGATCAACACGTCGGCTTCGGCCCTGAGCTCGGGAAGCGAGAAGTCGCGGATCAGCTCCCACTTGTTGGGATACCAGTAGATGATGGCCTGCTTGGTGACGCCAAGCGCGCCGGCCAGCGCCTGGAACGTCAGCGCGGCAGTACCGTGCTCGGCAACGATCCGCCGGGCGTGCTCGACAATCGATTCCCGGGTGACCCGGCTGCGGCCCGCCATCTTGATCCCTTGACAACTTACCATTGGTAAGTATGGTAACTTACCAATGGTAAGCAAGGGGTTGCGAGATGTCGAAACTCACCGTGTCTACCTTCTCGCCGCAATGGGGATTGCCGACCTCCGGGCCGTTCGCACTGAAGCTGCTCAAGTGGTTGGACCTCGCTGGCATCCCCTATGAGCAAGTGTTCGAGGACATTCCGTCCAAGGGCCCGAAGGGCAAGAGCCCATGGATCGAGCTCGACGGCCAGCGCCTCGGCGACAGCGAGGCGATCATCGAGCTGATGGCGCAGCGCAGCGGCTTCGACATTGAACGTGACCTCAGTGCCGAGCAGCGCGCCGTATCGCACGCGCTCCGGCGAATGATCGAGGAGCACTTCCACATGGTGCTCGAGTGGGAGCTGTTCTTGCACCCGGCCGGTGTCGAAGCCGTGCGCACGATGGCCGCCCGGATGGTGCCGGGGGCTCTTGTCGGGCCGGCGGCAGCGATGTTCTGCCGTCACTTCCGCCGCCAGTTGCGGGCGCGTGGCATGGCGCGGCACACTGCGCAGACGATCGCGGCGAAGGGCAAGGCGGATCTGGACGCGGTCGAGGCAATCCTTGGCGACAAGCCGTTCATCGTAGCCAACCGCCCGTCGATGGCCGACGTGTCAGTTTACGGCCTGCTCGGGCCGATGGCCGCCTGGCCGATGCGCACCCCGGTCGCCGACAGCATCAAGAGCCGCCCCAGGCTGCTGGGCTACCTGCAGCGGGTGGCAGAGGCCAGAGCCGAGCAGCGCGTCGCTGCCTAGAGCGAGGTGCCTCGCTGGATTGCGTCGAGCCGCTAGTGATCTCGGCAGTGACAGCGCTCTAGGCGGTCGGGCGCGGTAGCGCCAGATAGACACTGTGGCACCATTCGTCGCCGAGCAGGAACGTGTTCTCGGCGGTGCCGGTGACGGAGAAGCCGAGCTTCTGCAACAGGTTCAGCGAGGCGGCGTTGCGCGGGTCGACATCTGCCTTGATGGCTTCGACCGGATGCGTGGCAAAGGCGTAGTCGAGGAAGGCCTTGGCCGCTTCGATGCCGATCCCCTGCCCCCAGGCATCGGGATGCAGGATGAAGCCGAACTCCGGCATGTTCCAGATGCCGATATTGCCGATGACGCGGCCGTCCCGCTCGATCACCCACTCGTCGCGATTGTCGAGGCCGCTGAAGAACTGATCGGCAAACCACTTCTCCGTCACCGCCATGGAGGCATGCGGCAGCGTGGCCCAGTAGCGCATCGCCTCGGGTGACGACAGGATCGGGTGGAAGGCATCGAGGTCGGCGGGAACCGCGCGGCGCAGCACCAGCCGGGCCGTGCGGATTTCCATCAGACCAGCCGGCTCTGCTCCTTGGCCGCCTCGATGAAGCTGGCAAAGAGCGGATGCGGCTCGAACGGCTTCGACTTCAGCTCCGGGTGGAACTGCACGCCGATGAACCACGGGTGATCGGTGCGCTCGACGATTTCAGGGAGCTTGCCGTCGGGCGAGACGCCGGAGAACAGCAGGCCGTTGGCCTCGAGCACCTTGCGGTAGTTCATGTTCACTTCGTAGCGGTGGCGGTGCCGCTCGGTGATCCGGGTCGAGCCATAGATGTCGGCGACGCGAGACCCCTTGGCGAGTTGCGCCGGGTAGGAGCCGAGACGCATCGTCCCGCCGAGATCGCCCTCGGTGGACCGAGTCTCTTTCTCGTTGCCCTTGGTCCACTCGGTCATGATGCCGACGATCGGTTCCTTGGTCGGGCCGAACTCGGTGGAATTCGCGTTCTTGATGCCGGCGGTGTTCCGCGCTGCCTCGATGCACGCCATCTGCATGCCGAAGCAGATACCGAAATACGGCACGTCCTTCAGCCGCGCGAAACGGGCGGCCTGGATCTTGCCGGCCGAGCCGCGCTCGCCGAAGCCGCCCGGCACCAGGATGCCGTGGATGTGCTCGAGATAGGGCGCCGGATCCTCGTGCTCGAAGATCTCGCTGTCGATCCAGTTGAGGTTGACCTTCACTCGGTTGGCGATGCCGCCATGCACCAGCGCTTCGCTGAGCGATTTATAGGCGTCCTTGAGGCCGGTATACTTGCCCACGATGGCGATGTTGACCTCGCCCTCGGGGTTGTGCAGGCGCGAGGAAACGTCTTCCCACGCCTTGAGATCGGGTTCCGGCGCGTCGTCGATGCCGAAGGCGGCGAGCACTTCGCGGTCGAGGCCTTCCTTGTGGTAGGCAAGCGGCACATCGTAGATCGAGGCGACGTCGAGGCCCTGGATCACCGCGCTCTCGCGTACATTGCAGAACAGCGCCAGCTTCTTGCGCTCGGAATGCGGGATCGGGCGGTCGCAACGCACCAGGAGGATATCGGGCGAGATGCCGATCGAGCGCAGCGTCGCCACCGAGTGCTGCGTCGGCTTGGTCTTGAGTTCGCCCGCCGACGGGATGAACGGCATCAGCGTCAGGTGCACGTAGATGGCGTGGCCGCGCGGCAGGTCGTTGCCGAACTGGCGGATCGCCTCGAAGAACGGCAGGCCCTCGATGTCGCCGACCGTGCCCCCCACTTCGACGAGCACGAAATCAAAGTCCTCGTTGCCCTCGCGGATGAAGTCCTTGATGCCGTCGGTGACGTGCGGGATCACCTGCACGGTGGCGCCCAGATAGTCGCCGCGGCGCTCCTTGGCGATGATGTCGGAATAGATGCGGCCGGTGGTGATGTTGTCGCGCTTGTTGGCGTGGCGGCCGGTGAAGCGCTCGTAATGGCCCAAGTCGAGGTCGGTTTCCGCACCGTCGTCGGTGACGAACACCTCGCCGTGCTGGGTGGGCGACATCGTCCCCGGATCGACGTTGAGATAGGGGTCGAGCTTGCGGAGGCGGACCTTGTAGCCACGCGCTTGCAGCACCGCGCCGAGCGCCGCGGATGCAAGGCCTTTGCCCAAAGAGGAAACCACGCCACCGGTGATGAAAACGTACCGAGCCATGGGCTTTTATCCTATTCGGTCGAAGGTCTGATTCTCAAGAGCGCCGCCGATCACGAACGGCACCCCACACAAAAAGAAGAAGGGGATGTTGCCATCCCCTTCCCCGGTTCGCTGTCGCGGCGGCCTCAGTTGGCGGGCGCCGCTGGTTGTTCTGTCGTCGCCGGTGCCGCCGGAGTTTCCGTGGCGGGCGCCGTCTGGGTGGGCACCGGCAGGTCGGAACCGGCCGCCGGAGCTTCCGTCGTCGTCGACGGCGTGGTGGTGGTCGCAGGCGCTGCGGGAGTCGCGGGCGCCGCCGGAACCGGCAGATCACCCGAGCTCTGCTGCTGCAGCTGCTGCAGCGCGTCGAGCACGGTGGTCGGCGCGGCCTCGCCGCTGCCCTGGCTGGCGCGATCCAGGATCGAGCTCGTCCCGCGGTCGACCGAGGACAGCACCGTCAGTGCGATGGCCGAGGCGAAGAACAGCGCGGCGAGGATCGCCGTGGTGCGGGTCAGCAGGTTGGCCGAGCCACGCACCGAGATCAGGCCGTTCGCGTTCGAGCTACCCATGCCCAGCCCGCCGCCCTCGGACCGCTGCAGCAGGATCACTGCAATCAGCGCGAGTACGATCAGGAGATAGGCGACGATCAGGACGTTGGCCATTGGACCTTCAGGCTTTCGATATCGGTTTGGCGCGCCTTCTACACGCGCGCCAACACAAATGCCAGCGCCATCCGCCGCCTTTCTGTCGGCGCCGGATGCCTCTACTAGACCGCCGAGATAATGGCGTGGAAGTCGTTTGCCAAGAGGCTCGCACCGCCGACCAGCCCGCCATTGACGTTGGCGATGCGCAGAATCTCGCTGGCATTGGATGGCTTCATCGAGCCGCCATAGAGAATCCGCGTGGCCGAACCGCGCGCGCCGAACCGGCCTGCGAGCTGTGCCCGGATGGCATCGTGCATCTCCACGATGTCGGCGGCGGTCGGCGTCCTGCCGGTGCCGATGGCCCACACCGGCTCATAGGCAATGACGATCTCGTGACCCGACCAGTCGTCCGGCACCGAGCGCTCGAGCTGTCCGATAACGACGCTGACAGCATTGCCCGCGTCGCGCTCCGCCTCGGTTTCGCCCACGCAGATGATCGGCACGAGTCCCGCGGCATGCGCCGCTACGGCCTTCTGCTGCACCAGCGCATCGGTCTCGCCATGGTTGGTGCGGCGCTCGGAATGGCCGACGATCACATACTGGGCGCCCGCATCGGCCAGCATCAGCGCGCTGATGTCGCCGGTATGCGCGCCGTTGGTCGCCGTATGACAGTCCTGGCCGCCGGTGACGATACCGGCGGGCGAGGCCAGCTCGTTCAGGCGTTCGAGCAGTGTCGCCGGCGGGCAGATCACCACCGTGCAGCGTGGACCGCCGCTTTCGGCCAAGAGGCCCGCGAGCTTCTGCACCTCACCCAGCGACGCAGTGGTGCCGTTCATCTTCCAGTTGCCCGCGATCAGCGGCGTTATCTCGGCCGTCACTTGACGCTCCTTCTACTTGCCTAATGCAGGAGTTTCCCATAACCCCCGTCCCGATGTGCCTTGCGGCACAAACTCGACCCTGTCTAGTATCCGCCGCCCGCCGGGGAGGCGGCTGTTGTTGGATTTGTCTCGATGCTCGATAGCTTTCGTCACCTGACCAAGACCTGGTTCGGCAAGATTCTCGGCGCCTTTCTGATTGTCGGCCTGGCGGGGTTCGGCATTTCGAACGTCATCACCGGCTTTGGCTCCAATACCGTTGCGACCGTCGCCGGCCAGGATATCTCGGTCCGCGACTATCAGCGTGGCTATGACAGCCAGGTGAATGCCATCGCCCGCCAGATGGGCCGCGTACCCACCGTCGAGGAAGCCGTGACCTTCGGCGTGCCGGGTATGGTGCTCGATCGGCTGGCCGGCGAAGCGGCAGTCAACAAGCTCGGCGAAGATCTCGGTCTCGGCGTTTCCGAGGATCGCCTCGGCAAGATGCTGCGCGAGGATCCGAGCTTTTCCAGCACGCTCGGCTCGTTCGATCGCAACAACTTCCTGCGCGTCCTGCAGCAGAATGGCTATACCGAGGCCGAGTATTTCGATCTCCAGACCAAAGCGGCGCGTCGCCAGCAACTGGTGAGCGGTCTGTTGTCGGGGGCGCCGGCATCGGCGACCGCCACCGAATTGCTGACCCGCTTCTCCGGTGACACGCGCACCGTCGATTACTTCGTGGTGAACGCCCAGGCCCTGCCCCCGGTTGCCGAGCCGACCGAAGAAGAGCTCGCGACCTACCTCAAGGATAACCAGGCGCAGTTCCGCACCAAGGCGACCCGCACCGTCGAACTGCTCGCCCTGAGCCCGGAAGCGATCGCTGCGACCAAGACCATCACCGATGCGGATATCGCTGCCGAGTACGAGCGCACCAAGGACAGCCGGGTGAAGATCGAGCGGCGCACGGTCAAGCAGGTGGTTCTGAACACCCCGGAACTCGAGAAGGCCTTCACCGACGGCAAGACCGCGGGCACGCCCTTCGCCGATGTGCTGGCCGCCAGCGGCGCCACGGCCCAGGATCTGGGCAATCTCAGCAAGACCGAAATCACCGATAGCGGTCTCGCCGACGCGGCGTTCGGTCTGGCGCTCAACGACTATGCCATCATCGATGGGATCGGCTCCAAGCGCGTCGTCACCGTTTCGGCGATCGAGCCGGGTGGCGTGATCAGCCTCGAGGACGCCAAGGCCGAGATTGCCAAGCAGTTGGCGCTGACCCAGGCCCGCAACGAGTATACCGACGAGCTCGACCAGATCGAGGAACTGCGCGCTGCGTTCAAGCCGCTGTCCGAGATCGCCGATCGCTTCGGCCTGCACACCGTCACCATCCCGCTGACCGAGAACGGTGCTGAGCTGGCCAACGACCCAGATGTCGGCGCCGACAACGCCCAGCGTATCGCCACGGCGGTGTTCCGGGCCGAACAGGGTAACCTTGCGCCCACCATCCAGCTGAGCTCGACCCGCAATGTCTGGTTCGACCTCAAGCAGGTCGACGAGGCGCGCGACCAGACCCTCGACGAGGTCCGCAACGCCGTCGCCGCCGCGTGGACCAGCGCCAAGACCGACGAAGCGGTGAGCGCCGAGGTCACCAAGCTGCTCGACCAGGTGAAGTCGGGCACCGCGTTCGCCGGTGTTGCCAGCGGCATCGGGCAGTTTCCCATCCTCAGCCAGCCGCTGAAGCGTTCGGGCGATGGCACCACGGTGCTGAACCAGACCGTCGCCAACGAAATCTTCAATGGCGGCCCGACCCATTTCGGCTCGGCGGTGAACGGCGACGGCGACCATGTGGTGTTCCAGGTGGTCGAGGTGAACGCCGGTACTGTCGACCAGACCGCCGACGTCAAGAAATACGTCGAGGAAGCGACGCGCGACGGGCTCTATGGCGACCTGCTCACCGGGCTGAAGAGCCAGGCCGGCATGCGCATCAATGAGCAGGTCCTCAAGCAGCTCACCGACACCGGCGCGGTGCGATGACTTCGGACGACCAGTACGGGGCCTTCGCGGCCGGATACGATGCCGGCCGCGCCCAGATCGTCTTCCGGCGCGTCGTCGCCGATCTGGAAACGCCGATCGGCGCCTACCTGAAGCTCGCCGAGGGCCGGAAGAACACCTTCCTGCTCGAAAGCGTGCAGGATGGCGCGACCGTCGGACGCTACTCGATGATCGGGTTCGACCCGGACATCATCCTCAAGGTCGAGAAGGGCCAGGCCAGCATCAACCGCAATGCCGGCCTGACGCCCGACGCCTTCACGCCGGTCAGCGAGCCGCCGCTCGACGTGCTGCGCGCTCTGGTGGCCGAGAGCCAGGCCGAGGTGCCGCCCGGCCTGCCCTCAACTGCGGCCGGCATCTACGGCTATCTCGGCTACGACATGGTGCGCCTGATGGAGGTGCTGCCCGACCGCCACGAGGATCCCCTGGGTTTCCCCGAGGCGATCCTGATGCGGCCGACCGTGCTCGCCGTGTTCGATACGCTGAAGGACGAGCTCTACCTCACGGCGCCCGTCTATATCCGCCCGGGCATGACGGCCAGGCAGGCCTGGGAAAGCGCGCAGAGCCGCATCGACGACGCCGTCGGCCGCATGGGGCGCACCCTGCCCTACACCGCCACGCCGCCCGATATCGATTCCATCGCGGTCAGGTCCAACACCAGCGTCGAGCAGTATGCGCGCATGGTCGAGGACGCCAAGGAATACATCCGCGCCGGCGACATCTTCCAGGTGGTGCTGAGCCAGCGGTTCGAGGCCGATTTCACGCTGCCACCGACCGCGCTCTATCGTGCGCTGCGCCGCACCAACCCCTCGCCCTACATGTACATGCTGGATTTCGGCGACTTCGCCGTGGCGGGGTCGAGCCCGGAAATCCTGGTCAAGGTGCAGGACGGCAAGGTGAACATCCGCCCCATCGCCGGCACCCGCAAGCGCGGCGCCACGCCGACCCGCGACAAGGAACTGGCGGACGAGCTGCTGAGCGATCCCAAGGAGCTGGCCGAGCACCTGATGCTGCTCGATCTAGGCCGCAACGATGTCGGCCGGGTCGCCAAGATCGGTAGCGTCGAGGTTACCGACAGGTTCTTCCTCGAGTACTATTCGCACGTCATGCACATCGTCTCGAACGTGGTGGGTGACCTCGACCCGAAATACGATTTCGTCGACGCGCTGGCCGCCGGCTTCCCCGCCGGCACCGTGTCCGGCGCGCCCAAGGTCCGGGCCATGGAGATCATCGACGAGCTCGAGAAATCCCGCCGCGGCATCTATGGCGGGTGCGTGGGCTATTTCGGCGCCGACGGCACCATGGATACCTGCATCGTCCTGCGCACCGCGATCGTCGCCAAGGGCAAGATCTACGTGCAGTCGGGCGCTGGCATCGTCGCCGACAGCAAGGCCGAGCTCGAGCAGCTCGAATGCGAGAACAAGGCCCGCGCCCTGTTCAGCGCGGCCGAAGAGGCGCTCCGCTATGCCGGTGAGGCGCGGGTCGGACAATAGGGTGGCCTGATGCACGCGTACTGGATCACGTTCGACCAGCAGCAGTCGCCTTCGGTTCTCAACCTGGGTGCCGGAGTGACCGCGATCGATCGTTCGGACGCCGAGTCATTGATCCGCGAGCACGTGTTCCCGCTCTATGGTGAGCGCGGGATCACCGCAGTGCTTGACGACGTTGACGTACGCGACCTCGATGCGGCCCATGTCCGCCCGAACATTGGCAATGTGCTGGAGCGAGGCGTCTGGTTTCCGAATCTAGGTCGATGGCGGGGGCAGCTCTGATTCTGAGATTTCCGCTTTCGCGGGAATGACCCGGTGTTTACATACCTCCGAGCCTGGAACCTGAGACATGCGCCTCCTCGTCATCGATAATTACGACAGCTTCACCTACAACCTCGTCCACTTCCTGGGCGAACTCGGCGGCGAGTCCGAGGTGTGGCGCAACGACAAGATCACGCTCGACCAGGTGGCCGCGATCGCTCCCGAAGCCATCGTGCTCTCGCCCGGCCCGGCGACCCCCGACACGGCCGGCATCTGCCTCGGCCTGATCGACCGCTTCGCGCCGACGACGCCGATCCTCGGCGTGTGCCTGGGTCACCAGGCCCTCGGCCAGGCCATGGGCGGCGAAGTGATCCGCGCCCCGCACCTGATGCACGGCAAGACGTCCAAGATCAATCACACCGGCAAGGGCCTGTTTCGTGGGCTGAATTCCGGCTTCGAGGCGACCCGCTACCACTCGCTGATCGTCCGGCCCGAGAGCCTTCCGGATGTGCTGGAAGTCACCGCCTCCACCGATGACGGGCTGATCATGGGCATGCAGCATCGGCGCTATCCGAGCCACGGCGTGCAGTTTCATCCCGAGAGCATCGCGTCGGAAAACGGGCACGCGATCCTGCAGAACTTCCTCAACCTCGCCCGCGACTTCAACCTCAGGAAGGCCGCGTGATGGATATCAAGGGAGCTCTCAACAAGATCGCCTCGCGCCAGGATCTGACCGGTGAAGAAATGCGCGCCGTGATGACCACGATCATGGACGGCGAAGCGACGCCGAGCCAGATCGGCGCCTTCCTGATGGGCATGCGGGTAAAGGGCGAGACCGTCGGCGAGATCGCCGCCGCGGTGTCCATCCTCCGCGCCAAGATGGTGCCGGTCACGGTCGACGCACCCGATAGTGTCGTCGACATCGTCGGCACCGGCGGCGACGGCGCGGAAACGCTCAACATCTCCACCGCCACTTCGATCGTCGCGGCGGCAGCGGGCATTCCGGTGGCCAAGCACGGCAACCGCGCCCTGAGCTCGAAATCCGGCGCTTCCGATGTGCTGCAGGCGCTTGGCATCAAGATAGATATCGGCCCGGACAAGATCAGCCAGTGCATCCGCGAGGCCGGCATCGGCTTCATGTTCGCGCCGGCGCACCACCCGGCGATGAAGCATGTCGGACCCGCCCGCATGGAGATGGGCACCCGCACCATGTTCAACCTCCTGGGGCCGCAGTCGAACCCCGCGGGGGCGCGCCGCTACATGCTGGGCGTCTACGACAAGAAATGGGTTGAGCCGGTTGCCGCGGCGCTGCTCGCCAACCGGGCCATTTCGGCCTGGGTCGTGCACGGCGCCGACGGGCTCGACGAGCTCTCGACCACCGGACCGAGCTTCGTCGCCTCGATCAAGGGCGGGGACCTGCGCAGCTTCGAGATCACCCCGGAGGATGCCGGCCTGCCGCGCGCCACCATGGCCGACCTCAAGGGGGCCGACCCTGCCTACAACGCCTCGCGTCTGCGCGGGCTGCTGGATGGGGTGAAGGATCCCTACCGCGACATCGTGCTGCTCAACGCTGCTGCCGCCTTCATCGTCGCCGGCCGCGCCGACACGCTGAAGCTGGGCGCCGACCTCGCCGCCCGCGAGATCGATTCCGGCCGCGCCAAGGCCACGCTCGACAAACTCATTTCCGTATCGAACAGCTGATCCATGTCCGACATCCTCTCCCAGATCGAAGTCTATAAGCGCGAGGAAATCGCCGCGGCGAAAACCCTCCGGCCCTGGAACGAGGTGGTCGCCGAAGCGCATGACGCGCCGCCGGTGCGGCGCTTCCTCTCGGCTTTGAAGAAGAAGCGGGCCGAGAACCAGTTCGCGCTGATTGCCGAAGTGAAGAAGGCGAGCCCTTCCAAGGGCTTGATCCGACCTGACTTCAACCCGGCCGAGATCGCGCGCGCCTATGAGCTGGGTGGGGCCGCGTGCCTTTCCGTGCTCACCGACCGCCCGAGTTTCCAGGGCGCGCCGGGCTACCTGATCGAGGCCCGCAATGCCACCAAGCTCCCGGTGCTGCGCAAGGACTTCCTGTTCGAAACCTACCAGGTGGCCGAGAGCCGTGCCTGGGGCGCCGACTGCATCCTGATCATCCTCGCGGCCGTCAACGACGATACCGCGCGCTACCTGCTCGACGCTGCCGAGGAGTGGCGGATGGACGCGCTGGTGGAAGTGCACGACCAGATCGAACTCGACCGGGCGCTTGGGCTGAATGCCGAGTTCATCGGCATCAACAACCGGAACCTCCGGACCTTCGAGACCACCCTCAACACCTCGATCACCCTCGCCGGCGGCGTGCCGCAGGGGGTGCACCTGGTGTCGGAAAGCGGGGTCAACACCCATGCCGACCTGATGAGGCTCGAGCATGCCGGCATCGGCACCTTCCTCGTCGGCGAGAGCCTGATGCGCCAGGACGACGTTACCGCCGCAACCGTCAAGCTGCTGCACGGCTGATGGCGCTCACCCACCTCAACCAGCGGGGGGAAGCGCATATCGTCGATATCGGCGACAAGGCGACGACGCGTCGCCGGGCGGTGGCCACGGCTCGACTTGAGGCCACCCCCGAAACGGTGGCGCTGATCCTCGGCGGCGAGCTCAAGAAGGGCGACGCACTGGCCGTGGCTCGCGTCGCCGGCATCATGGCAGCCAAGAAAACCTCCGAGCTGATCCCGCTCTGCCACCCGATCCCGCTGACCAAGGTGAGCGTCGAGATCGAGGGCGACGGCCCTGCCCTGCTGGTGACGGCAACGGCCGAGACCACGGCGCAGACCGGCGTCGAGATGGAAGCGATGACGGCGGCTTCGGTCGCCGCGCTGACCCTCTACGACATGGCCAAGTCGCACGATCGGGCCATGCGGGTGACTGCCATCCAGCTCGAGGAGAAATCGGGCGGCAAGTCGGGTGATTTCCACCGATGATGCCGGTCGACGAAGCCATCGAGCGGATTTTCCGCAAGCTCCCGGCGCTCGGCGGCGAGACGGTGCCGCTGGCCCGCGCGCATCGCCGCGTGCTCACCCAGCCGCTGGTGGCGCGGCACAGCCAGCCGCCCTTCGACGCCAGCGCCATGGACGGCTACGCCGTACGCGCCGCCGAGGTCGTGCCGGGCCGGCCGCTGAAGCTGGCGGGCACGTCGCAGGCCGGAGCCCGCTTCGTCGGCATGATGGAGCATGGCCAGTGCGTCCGCATCTTCACCGGAGCGCCGCTGCCGATCGGCGCCGACGCGGTGATCATGCAGGAAGAGGCGACGGCCAAAGGCAATCAGATCAGCTTCGAAAAGACCCCGCCGGTCGGCCAGAGCGTCCGCAAGCAGGGCTTTGATTTCAAACGCGGCGCCGAACTGCTGCCGGCAGGCGTGGCGCTGACGCCGGCCATGCTCAACCTCGCGGCCTCCGCCAACCACCCCGCGCTGACGGTGAAACGCCGGCCCACGATCGCGGTGCTGGCGACCGGCGACGAACTGGTGGCGCCTGGCACTCCGCTGGGCCCCGATCAGATCATTGCCTCCAACAGCTATGGGCTGATCCCCCTCTTGGCGCCGTGGGCCGAACAGGTGATCGACCTGGGCATCGTCGCCGACGACAAGGACAAGCTCGAGGCGGCTCTGCTGGCGGCCTTCGACCAGGGCGTAGACATGCTGGTCACCACTGGCGGCGCCAGCGTCGGCGAGCGCGACTACGTGCAGGAAGTGCTGCGCGATCTCGGGGTCGAGGTGGACTTCTGGAAGCTCAGGATGCGGCCCGGCAAGCCGCTGATGTTCGGCACGCGCGGCCGGACGCTGGTGTTCGGCCTGCCGGGTAACCCGGTCTCGGCGCTGGTGACCGCGACGGTGATCCTGAAACCGGCGCTCCGGGCGATGACCGGCCACATCGATCCGTTCTGGCCGCGCATCGGCGTTCCCACCCTGCTCGGCTTGCCGCCGAACGGCCCGCGCCGCCATTTCATGCGCGCGACCCTCAGCCGCAACGACATCGGCTTCATGCAGGTCGAGCCGATCTTCGAGACCGACTCGAGCCATTCGACCTCGCTGGCGCTGGCCGATGCCCTGATCGTGGTGCCCGAGGATTCGCCCGGGGTACCGCCGGGCGAGATCGTCGACGTGATCCCCCTCAGCTGGGGCTGAGAGCGTTCGCCGGGCCTTAGTGCCCGGTCTTCCGCTCCAGCACCGACTTGAGAATGATGGTGACCACCGCCAGCAACGCCAGGGTCGAAGCCGCGGCGAAGGCGCCGGTCACGTTGAAATCGTTGAACAGCAGTTCGATCTGCAGCGGCAGCGTGTTGGTCTGGCCGCGGATTGCGCCTGAAACCACCGACACCGCGCCGAACTCGCCGATGACGCGGGCATTGCACAACACCGCGCCATAGAGCAGCGCCCAGCGGATATTTGGCAAGGTCACATGCCAGAAGATCTGCCTGCCGTTGGCGCCCAGCGACAGTGCCGCCTCCTCGTCCTCACCGCCCTGCTGCTGCATCAGCGGGATCAGTTCGCGCGCCACGAACGGCGAGGTCACGAACAGCGAGACGAGGAAGATCGCCCACACCGTGAACATCAGCTTGAGGTCGAACTCGGCCAGCAGCGGGCCGAGCAGCCCCTGCCCGCCATAGAGGAACAGGTAGATGACGCCGGCGACGATCGGGCTCACCGAGAACGGAATCTCGATAAAGGTGATCAGCAGCCGCTTGCCGCGGAAGTCGTAGCGCGTCACCAGCCATGCGGCGGCGATGCCGAAGCCGACATTGATCGGCACCACCACGATCGCCGCCAGCACCGTGAGGAAGATCGCGTGCAGCGTATCCGGTTTGACGATGTTGGCGAGGTAGACACCGACGCCCTCGCGGAACCCGGTGACGACGATCAGCAGCAGCGGCACCAGCAGCACCACGCCGGCCATCAGATAGGCGAGTCCGATCAGCCCCCACGCCACCGCCGATTGCGGGCGGCGTGGATCGGCCGGAAGCGACGCGTCAGCGGGATTTGTCTGCATAGCGGAGCTGCCAGGCTTGAAGCAGGTTGGTGAGGAACAGCGTGACGAAGGCGGTCGCCAGCAGCACGGTCGCGAGCGCCGCGGCGGCCGGATAATTATGCTCGTCGAGCCGGATGAAGATCAGCAGCGAGACGATCTCGGTCATCCCCGGCAGGTTGCCGGCGATGAACACCACCGCGCCGAACTCGCCGATGGCGCGGGCGAAGCACAGCACCACGCCGGTGGTGAAAGCCGGCAGGACCAGCGGCAGGATGACCCTGGAGAACACCTGGAACGGCGTGGCGCCGAGCAGCCGGGCCGCCTCCTGCACGTCCTCGGGAATATCCTCCAGCACCGGCTGCACCGTGCGCACCACGAAGGGCAGCGAGGTGAAAGCCATGGCGACGATGATGCCGAGCTGGGCGTGGGTTACGGTGATGCCGAGCGGCACGAGCACCTGCCCGTACCAACCGGCCGGACCGAACAGCGTCACCAGCGCCAGCCCGGCAACAGCCGTCGGCAATGCGAACGGCAGGTCGACCAGGCCATCGATGATCCGCTTGCCCGGAAACTCGTAGCGCACCAGCACCCAGGCCAGCAGCAACCCGAAAAAGCCGTTGAACACGGCGGCCGCGGCGGCGGAAGAGAAGGTGATCCAATAGGCCGAGATGGCCCGTGGCGACGAGACGATGCGCCAGAACTCCGGCCAGCCGAGGCTGAACGTCTTCAGCAGCATCGCCGCCAGCGGCAGCGCCACGATCAACACGAGGTAGAGTGTGGTGATGCCAAAGGTCAGCCCGAAGCCCGGCAGCAAATGCCTGCGACCGGGCTTTCGCGACCTCGTCGGACGCGTGGTAATAGCGACGGCGCGGGGTGTATCCCGCGCCGCTTCCAAGCTGCTCAAAGGTCCGGCCCTACTGGTTCAGGAACACCTTGTCGAGCAGACCGCCCTCGGCGAAGTGATCGGCCTTGATCTTGTCCCAGCCGCCGAACACGTCCTCGACGGTCACGAGCCGTACCTCGGGGAACTGCGCCTTGTACTTTTCGACGGCCGAGGCCTCGTGGACGCGGTGGAACAGCGATCCGGCGATGTCCTGGCCCTCGGGCGAGTAGAGGTAGTTGAGATAGGCCGTGGCGATCTCGCGGGTGCCGCGCTTGTCCACCACCTTGTCGACCACCGCCACCGGGAACTCGGCGAGCAGGCTCACCGACGGGATCACGGCGTCATACTGGTCGTCGCCCAGCTGCTTGATGGTGCCGAGCACTTCGGCCTCGAAGGTGATCAGCACGTCGCCGATCTTGTTCTCGACGAACGTGGTGGTGGCGGCGCGGCCGCCGGTCTCGAACACCGGGACGTTCGAGAACACCTTCTTCAGGTACTCTTCGATCTTGGCCTCGTCGCCGGCAAAGGCTTCCGTCGCCCAGGCGCGGGCGGCGAGGTAGGTGTAGCGGCCATTGCCGGAGGTCTTGGGGTTCGGAAAGATGATCTTGACGTCGTCGCGAGCCAGGTCGGCCCAGTCCTTGATGCCCTTGGGGTTACCCTCGCGGACGAGGAATGCCGGCAGTGAGTAGAACGGCGACGCGTTATTGGCGAACTTCGCCTTCCAGTCGGCGGCAACGAACTCGCCTTTGGCCAGGGTGTCGACGTCGATTACCTGGTTGAAGGTCACCACATCGGCCTCGAGCCCCTCGAGGATCAGGCCGGCCTGCTTGGACGAGCCGGCATGTGACTGGTTCACCTTCACGTCGGCGTTGGCGGTGGCCTTGTAGGACGGGACGAACTTGGCGTTCACCGCGTCGAACAGCTCGCGCGAAATGTCATAGGAGACGTTGAGGATCTCGGTGGTCTGCGCCAGCGCCGGCGCGGTCCCCAACACAATCGCGGCAACGGCCGCAGTGAAAAGCTTGTTCATTATGCCCCAGCGGAAAAATCGGAATGAACCGAGGATTCGGTGAGGCGAGAAACACGAAACACGCGTCCCGCGTCAAAGCCTAGTGCGTTGATCCGGAGGACTTATTCTTCACGGCCGGGGCCGCGAGCATCGCGTTGCGCGGGACCGATCCCCGGCGCAACGTCATTTCGTGCCGGTCGCGGCGTCAGCGGCTGATGGCGTGGTACTGCCGGGGATCGATGCCGAGCGTGCGCAGGTCGCGGGCATTGGGCGTACGGCTCTCGTGCGTCGCCGCTGCGGCCGCATTGGCGGCGCCGAACAGGTTGAACAGGTCGCGGAACAGGCTGGGTTTGCGGGTCATCTGGAGGTCCTTTCGTCTCCTCCAAGATGGGAAGGCTTGCCTGCCTTCGGCAGAGGGGCCGAAGGCAGGCAAGCCATGCGCCTATCGCAGGCGTCAGTCGTTATCGGCAGCGACCGCCGCCAGCACCTGGCCCTTGCCGCGGGCCCTGAGGATCAGCGGCACGATCAATGCCAGCGCCGCGAGGGCCAGCAAAGTTGCCGAGATCGGCGAAGTGAACAGCACCAGTACGTCGCCCTGCGAGATGGCCAGCGCCCGCCGCAACTGCTGCTCGGCCATCGGACCGAGGATCAGCCCCACCACCACCGGCGCGATCGGGAAATGGAACAGCCGCAAGCCATAGCCGAGCAGGCCGAACGCCAGCAGCATGCCCAGCTCGAACACCGACGGGTTGGCGCCGATGGTGCCGAGCGTCGCGAACAGCAGGATGCCCGCATAGAGCCAGGGTTTGGGGATGGTCAGCAGCTTCACCCACAGCCCGATCAGCGGCAGGTTGAGCACGATCAGCATCAGGTTGGCGATCAACAGGCTCGCGATCAGGCCCCAGACCAGCTGCGGGTTCGAAGTGAACAGCAGCGGGCCGGGCTGCAGGCCATATTGCTGGAAGCCGGCCAGCATGATCGCCGCGGTCGCCGACGTCGGCAGGCCGAGCGTCAGCAGCGGCACCAGCGTGCCGGCGGCCGACGCATTGTTGGCCGCCTCCGGTCCCGCCACGCCTTCGATGGCGCCATGACCGAACTCCTCCGGATGCTTGGAGAGTTTCTTTTCCGCCGCATAGGAAAAGAACGTGCCGATCTCGGCGCCGCCGGCCGGCATGGCGCCGATCGGAAAGCCGATCACGGTGCCGCGCAGCCACGGCTTCCATGACCGGGCCCAGTCCTTGGCGCTCATCCACAGCGAACCACGCACCGGCTCCACGGTCTCGGGCGCACGTTTGCCCTGGGCCGCGACGAACAGTGTTTCGCCGATGGCGAACATGGCGACCGCCAGCGTCGTGACCTCGACGCCATCGAGCAGATCGGGAATGCCGAAGCTCAGCCGCGCCTGTCCGGTTTGCAGGTCGATGCCGATGATCCCCAGCGTCAGGCCGATGAACAGCGAGGTCAGCCCGCGCAGGGCGGAATCGCCGAACGCCGCCGAGACCGTGACGAAGGCCAGCACCATCAGCGCAAAATACTCGCGCGGCCCGAAGGCCAGTGCGAACTTCACCACCCAGGGGGCGAGAAAGGCCAGCGCGATGGTGGCGATGAGCCCCGCCACGAACGAGCCGATGGCGGCGGTGGCGAGCGCCGGACCGCCCCTGCCCGCCTTGGCCATCTTGTTACCTTCGAGCGCCGTGACGATCGAGGCGCTTTCGCCTGGGGTGTTGAGCAGGATCGAGGTGGTCGAGCCGCCATACATGCCGCCGTAATAGATGCCGGCGAACATGATCAGCGAACCCGCCGGGTCGAGCTTGTAGGTGACCGGCAGCAGCAGCGCCACGGTCGTGGCCGGACCGATGCCGGGCAGCACGCCGACGGCGGTCCCCAGCGTCACCCCGACCAGCGCGTACAACAGGTTGATCGGCTGGATGGCAACCGAAAGCCCCTGCAGCAGCAGAGCAAAAGTATCCATCAGGTGGCGCTCCCCGGAGCAGCCTTGAACGGCGCGGTGATGAGCTCGTACCCCTGGGTCAGCAGGTGCTCGGGCGGGCCGGCCGGCAGCGTCAGCTGAAGCAGGCGGGCGAACACGAACCAGACGAAGGCCGAGATGAGGATGCCGCTCAGCAGCGCCAGCGGCAGCGAAACCTTACCCATGCCGCGCGCCGTCATGGCGAACAGGAAGCCCGTGGCGATTGAGAAACCGGCATATCTGATCAGCGCCATCTGCGCGATCAGCCCGCCGACGATCCACAGCACAGGCGGAAAGTCCTGCTGATCGCGCTCGGGAAAATCATGCCGATAGGCGGCAATGATCGTCCACACCGCAAGGCCGGCGAGGCAGATGGCGATCGCGTAGGGAATGGTCTGCGGGCCGATCCGGGCATAGGCGCCGCCGGCGCCCAGCCGCGAAGCATCCCACGCCACCAGCAGCGCGAGAGCCATGAGACCCGCAGCGATGACCAGCGCCGCCCAGTCGGGGCGGCGCTGCTTGTTTGCCTGAGCCATGGGCTCGATCATTGCACGAGACCGATGTCCTTGAGAATTGCCTCGGTGGCAGTGATCTCGGTGGCCAACTGGGTCTTGAACTCTTCGCCCGGCAGGTAGGTGTTGATCCAGCCCTTGGTCTCGAGGATCTTCTTCCACGCCGCCGAGTTGACCAGCTTCTCGATATCGGCGCCGATGGCGGCGGTCTGCTCGGCGCTGAGGCCCGGGCCGGCCCACACGCCGCGCCAGTTCTGCACCACGAGGTCAACGCCGCCTTCCTTGAAGGTCGGCCCGTTGATGATCGCCACCTTCTCGGGTGCCGACACGCCGATGACGCGCAGCGCCCCGGCCTCGACCTGCGACTGGAACTCGCCATAGCCCGAAATGCCGACCGTCACCTGGCTGCCGAGCACGGCAGCGAGCGCCTCACCACCGCCCGAGAAGGCGACGTAGTTGACGAGCTTGGGATCGACGCCGGCAGTCTTGGCAAACAGGCCGGCAGTGATGTGGTCGGTGCCGCCGGCCGAGCCGCCGGCCCAGGACACCGAGCCCGGATCGGCCTTCAGCTTGGCGACGAGGCCCGCGAGGTCCTGGATGTCCGACCCAGCCGGCACGACGATCACTTCGTACTCGCCGGTCAGGCGAGCAATCGGCGTGACGGCATCGAGGGTGACCGGCGCCTTGTTGGTGAGGATCGCGCCGACCATCACATAGCCGCCCACGATCAGCTTGGACGGGTCGCCATTGGCTTCCTGCACGAACTGCGCGAGGCCGATGGTGCCGCCGGCGCCCGGCACATTGGTAACCTGCACGTTGCCGGAAATGCCCTCGGAGGTGAGGGCCTCCTGCATCGAGCGGGCGGTCTGATCCCAGCCGCCGCCGGGCGCGGCCGGCGCCATGATCGAGTAGTCGGCGGCAAGGGCCGCGGTGGGCAGCGCCAAGGCGCCCGCCAGCAAGGCGGTCGCGACGAGATGCTTCATTTTCTGTCCTCCATTGCGGCCGGCGCGATGCCGACCGTCATTGTCTCAACTCGGGAACGCCTCGCGATGAAACAGCACGAACCGCCGCTGGTCGCGGCAACGCCGATCAAAACTGCGGGGTCCTCCCAGACTCCTCGGCCGGGCGCTGTTACGCCTCCGCCAAGCTTGAGCAGAGCACAGCAACCTGTCGCGAACCTGTCGTGGCTCCCGGCAGCTGACGAGCCGGTGCGGAAAGAGTACCCCCACCCCTGTCCCCTCCCCCGCAAGGGGGAGGGAGACGCTCCCACCAGCGCCAGTGTTTTGGTCTCCTTCCCCCTTGCGGGGGAGGGACAGGGTGGGGGGGTACTCTGTGCGCACCGGGCTATCGCCACGCCGTCTGCTCACGAAGAACGAGGCGCCGGCGCCGGCGCGTATGCTCCGCCTACTGGATACTCAGCGCGTCGTTCCAGCGCCGGATCAGCCGCGCCCGCTTCACCTGGTCGAGATAGACCATCAGCCCGGGGCTGACCGGCACCGGCCGGAGCTGGTTGCCCAGCGCCTGTTGCATGGCGTTGGCGGTGTTGTCGCCGGTGACGCTGGGGTTGAGCGCCGCGATCTGTAATTGCTGCGCCATGATCGTCTGCCCTTCCGCCGACATGAAGAACGCCAGGTAACGGCGCCCCAGGTCGGGGTTGGCGGAGGCCTTGGGCACGAGGCCGATGCGGGACGTGACGATGGTGTAGTCGGCCGGCAGGATGATCCCGAGATCGGGATTTCGCGCCGCTGCCTCGGCGGCGTAGGAGCCCAGGATGTTGTAGCCGAAGACGAAGCGGCCATCGGCCACGCGATCGACGATCGCCGAGGTGGTCGAGTAGAGCTTTACGCCGGCCGCGCCCATCGCGCCGACCAGCGTCCACAGATCGGCATATTGCTCCTGGTCGCGTGAGAAGAACATGAAGCCGACGCCGGAGCGTTCGATGTCATAGGTGCCGATCCGGCCGTGGATCGCATCGGCATTGGTCTCGAGATACTGGATCAGTTCGGCCCGCGTCGATGGCGGCTTCAAACCGGCAAAGCTCGGCTTGTGGTAGATGAACACCGCCGGCTCATAAGTCAGGGCATAGGCAGTGTTGCGCCAGTTGGCCCAGCGCGGCCAGCTCGCCGACAGCGGCACATTGCTTTCCTGGGCGTAGCCGTCATTGGCGAGCTTCACCTGCAGATCCATCGATGAGGAGAAGGCGAAGTCGGCGGTGACGCCGCCGGCATCGGTTTCGGCGACCACGCGGTCGTAGATGTCGACAGTCTGCAGGTCTTCGTAGGCCACCGCGATATCGGGATTGGCCGCCTGGAAGGCCGCGATCATCGGCCGCGCCAGCGGCTCGTCGAGCGAGGAGTAGACCGTCACCGTCCGCGCATCGGCCGCCCCGTCGAGCGCCGGAAACAGCTTCATCCCCTGGGCCAGGGTCGGGGTGGTGACGATAAGCAGCAGAAGGGCAACGAGACGCAGCATGGTGGGGACCATGCCCGCTCCCCTGCCCGCTCCACAAGGGCTATGGGCAACACGCCACGCTCAAACCAGAGCAAGATCGCGTTCCCGATCGCGCTCCTGCTCAGGCTCTCGTGTACTTGCCGCGCGATCGAACCGGAAAAGTCTGCAACTTTTCCTGATCTCGCTCTACCGTGCGCGCGGGGGAGTTGGTGATGCGCATCCTTGTGGTGGAAGACAACCGGACCTTGGCCGATGGCCTCGCTGCGGTGCTGCGGGTCGCGGGCTATGCCGTCGACGTGGTGCATGACGGCGTCTCGGCCGACGCCGTGCTGACCACTGAAACCTTCGATCTGGTGGTGCTCGACCTCAGCTTGCCGGAGATGGATGGGCTCGATGTGCTGCGCCGCATGCGGGCGCGCCGCAACGCGTCTTCCGTGCTGGTCCTCACTGCTCGCGGCGCACTCGACGAGCGGGTGCGCGGCCTCGATCTCGGCGCCGACGACTACATGACCAAGCCGTTCGAAGTGTCCGAGCTGGAGGCGAGGATCCGCGTGCTGTTGCGCCGGCAGGCCGGCCGGCACAATTCCACCATCGCCTTCGGCAGCATCGAGCTCGATACCGTCTCGCGCACCCTGTCGGCCTTCGGCCAGACCCTCGATATGCCCGCGCGCGAGCTGAGCGTGCTCGAAACCCTGCTGCATCGGGCCGGCAAGGTGGTGGCCAAGCAGTCGATCATCGAATCGCTCGCTGCCTTCGACGACGATCTCAGCGAGAACGCAGTGGAGCAGTACATTTCGCGGCTTCGGCGCCGGCTGGCCCCCTACGCCCTCACCGTGCGCGTCGCCCGCGGGCTCGGCTACTACCTCGATCGGATCGCCGACTGATGGCGCGGCCCTATTCGCTGCGGCGCCGCCTTCTGCTGTGGCTGATGGTGGCGCTGCTCGCGGTGGCGGCGCTGGCGGTTGTCGATACCTGGCGCGAGGCCCGCGACACCGCGACCTCGCTGTCCGACCGCGTGCTTGCCGGATCCGTGCTGGCCATCGCCGAGCGGGTGATCGTCACCGAGGACGGCGTACTCGAGGTCGACGTGCCCTATGTGGCGCTGGAAATGCTGACCTCGGCGGCGCAGGACCGGGTATTCTACCGTGTCGACGGGCCGGAGGGTTTCATCACCGGCTACCAGACGCTGCCCACCTCCGTCAGCGCCACGGCCGACATTGCCTATTCCGACGCCAGCTTCCGCGGCGAGCCGATCCGGGTCGCGGTGCTGCGGCGGGCGGCGTCCTCCGGCGTCAGCGCCATCCCGTTCACCGTGACCGTGGCGGAAACCACCATTGCCCGCACGCAACTGACCCAGACCCTGCTGCTGCGCTCGGCGATCCGGCTGGCGCTGCTGATCCTCGCAGCCGCGGTGATCCTGTGGCTGGCGGTGGGGTTCTCGCTCGCCCCGCTCTACCGGCTGCGGGACGCGATATCGCAGCGGGCGCTGGACGATCTCAGCCCGATCGAACAGGAGGTGCCGCGCGAGGTGCAGGGGCTGGTCGACACCATCAACTCGTTCATGACCCGCCTGTCCGCAGCGCTCGAGGCGCTCAGGCATTTTACCGGCAATGCCAGCCACCAGCTCCGCACTCCGCTGGCCATCATCCGCACGCAGCTGGCGCTGGCGCTCCGCGCCGATACACCGGCGGCGGCACGCGAGGCGGCGCGAACCGCCGATGCCGCCGTGGTGCACGCCGAGCGCGTGCTGGCGCAGCTCCTGCTGCTGGCCCGCATCGATGAAGCCGCCTCCGACCGGCTGCAGTTTCCGATTCTCGATCTGCACGAACTTGCACGAGAACGCACGGGCGACTACGTGGTCCGCGCCCATGCGGCCGAAATCGACCTTGGCTTCGAAGGCAACGGCCCTGCCCTGGTCCGCGGCGACCCGATGCTGCTGGGCGAATTGCTCAGCAACCTGATCGAGAACGCCATCGCCTATGCCGGCCCCGGCTCCGAGGCGACGGTTCGCGTCGCTGCCGCCGATGACGTGCTGCTCGAGATTGCCGATACCGGCAAGGGTGTTGCGCCGGAGCAGCTGGCCGCGGTGCGCAAGCGCTTCAGCCGGGGCGACAGCGACAAACCTGGCGCCGGCCTCGGCCTGCCGATCGTCGAGGAGATCGCGCAACTGCTCGGTGCCGAACTGAGCGTCGCCTCGCCGCCGGGCGGTGGCTTCAGCGTGCAGCTCCGGCTCCCGATTGCGAGCACCCCCTGACGGTAGTTGCCACTCGTGTGAGTTCGTGCAATATCGTGCATGAACATGCATGGAGTCGCACATGCTCACCGATGAACGCCACGATGTGATCCGTGCCCTGCTGCTAAGCGATGGGCGTGTCGTCGCCAATGAACTCGCGGTGCGCTTTGGTGTGTCGGAAGACACAG
>MKVB01000001.1:388900-403740 GCA_001899085.1 Devosia sp. 66-14
ATCTCCGCCCGCGTCGAGAAAGATGCCGACGCCAAGACCCGCCTCGCGGCCGAGGCGATAAAACTGCTGCAGCCGCGGCACACCGTGTTCATCGATGCCGGCAGCACCAACTACGCGATCGCCCGGGCTATCCCGCGCAGCATGGAACTGACGGTGGTCACCAACGCCCCCGCCATTGCTGCGGCGCTCGCCGACCACCAGCATGTCACCATCATCGTGCTGGGCGGTATCTACAATGGCGAACTCGGCAGCGTCAGCGGCAACGCTACCGTCGCCGCTGTCGAAGCGATCTACGCGGATCTGGTTTTCCTTGGCACCTGCGCCATCGATCTGACCTTCGGGGTCTCGGCGCTCGATGCGGTCGAGGCCGAAGTGAAACGCGCCATGGTGATGCAGAGCCGCGCCCTGGTGGTCGCCGCCACCGCCGACAAGCTCGGGCTCGCTGCGCCGTTCCGGGTGGCGCGGCCCGAGGCGCTGACCCACCTGGTGGTCGAAGGCGATGCCGATCCGGGCCTGCTCGCCGATTTCGCGACGCAGGGCACCACCGTCCACCACGCCGCCTGACTGCAAGCCGCACTGGATCCTCACCGTGACCGCCACCATCATCGCCTCCGACCGCATCCCCTCAGCCCGCCGCGAGCAGATCGCCACCCGGGTAATCTTCCTCGTGGTCGGCATCGTCATGGCCGGCTTCGCGCCGCTGGTGCCGCTGGCCAAGCTTCGGCTTGGCCTCGACGAGGGCGCACTCGGGCTGCTGCTGCTCTGCCTCGGGCTCGGCTCGATCCTCGCCATGCCGATCACCGGCATCTTGACGGCGAAATGGGGCTGTCGCACCGTGATCGCTGTCGCCTCGGTGATCATGATCGGCGCCTTCCCGTTCCTTGCCATCGCCGACAGCTGGCTCGGCATGGCGATCGCCATCGCCGTCTTCGGTGCATCCCTCGGGACGGTCGACGTGGCGATGAACATCCAGGCGGTGATGGTCGAGCGTGACAGCGGTCGACCGATGATGTCGGGCTTCCACGGGCTGTTCAGCCTCGGCGGCATTGCCGGTGCCGGTGGCATGAGTGCGCTGCTGGCGCTGGGCGGGCTGTCACCGCTGCTGGCAGCCGTCGTCGTCAGCGCCGTGTCGCTGCTGCTCGTCGGGCTGTCGCTGGGCGGCCTGCTGCCCTATGGCGACAACGGCCAGGAGAAATCGCCGCTTTTCGTCCTGCCCAGGGGCAGCGTCTTGCTGCTCGGCATCCTGTGCCTGCTGACCTTCCTGGCCGAGGGCTCGGTGCTCGACTGGAGCGCCGTGTTCCTGACCTCGGTCCGCGGCGCCGACATCGGCCTTGCCGGGCTCGGCTATGCGGCTTTCGCGGTCGCCATGACCGGTGGCCGGCTCGCCGGCGACCGCATCCGGATGGTGCTGGGCGAGCGCCGCGTCATCCTGTTGGGCGGCCTCATCGGCGCCATCGGCTTCGCCGTGGTGTTGCTGGTGCCCTCGGTGCATGCCGGGCTGGTCGGCTACTTCCTCGTCGGTGTCGGAGCCTCCAACATCGTGCCGGTGCTGTTTTCAGCGGCCGGACGCACCAGGGACATGTCGCCCGGGCTGGCGATCACGGCCGTGAGCACGCTGGGCTATCTGGGACTCCTCGCCGGGCCGGCCCTGATCGGGTTCGTTGCCCACCTCGTCAGCCTGCCCTTCGCCTTCGTGCTGCTCTCGGTGGCCATGCTCATCGTCGCCGCCGGCTATCGGATGGCAAAATAGCCGGCCCGCGGCCCTGGCCTACTCCGCGGCGGGGGCATTCGCCCCCGTTGCCGGGCCGATGTCGTCGGCATCGTTGAAAACCGGCGGCTCCGCCTCGGCCTCCTGCTTCGGCTCCACCATCAGCAGCCCCACGATCACCAGCGCCAGCGCCCCCCAGGTCAGCAACGGCACGGCCTCGCCGAGCAGCAGCATGCTCCAGCCGATACCGGCGGCAGTGCCCGCATAGGCGGTCTGGCTGCCGAACACCGCGCCTGTGGTCTTGATCAGCCACATGAAGAGCAGCATCGCGACGTTCGAGGCCGCCGCCATCAGCAGGACGATAATGCCGGTCTGTCCGCTCAGCTGTTCGAACGGCACGAAATCATTGGTCACGAAGGCGATCGGAAGCAGCATTGCGACCGAGACGACCTGCACCAGCCCGAACAGGGCGATAGTGTCGATCCTGGCGGGACGCCGCTCGGCAATGAACAGGTCTTCGGCGGCGTAGGTCACCGGAATGAGCAGTGCGAGGCCAACCCAGAGCCAGTTGGCTGCGATGTTCACCGGCATGCCGAACAGCAGGATCACGATGATCCCGGCGAGACCGAGCCCAAGCCCCGCGAACCGCTTGAGGCTCGCCACCTCGGTGCGCATCAGCGCAGCGAACAGAAAGACGATGAAGCCTTCGAGTACGATGACGATCGATACGATGAAGGCCGGCAGCTGGCTCGCCATCCAGTAGACCAGCACCTGGTTCAGCACGGCGCTCAGCAGCGCGAAAGCCACGATGAAGCTGATATCGCCGCGCCCGAGACTCGATAGTTTCGGCAGCGTCCCGCGCTTGAGGCTGATGCCGAGGCAGAGCAAGGCACCCAGAGAGTCGATCAGGATGGCGAGGCCCACCGGGTGCGCCTCGACTTCGGAGGCGAGCTTGGCCAGGGGGACCACCAGCCCCCACAGGGCGCCGCACGCGATGAGGATCAGCGCCCCGCGAAACGTCCGGATGCTCTGGCGGAGCTTGCGCTCCCGCTCGTAGACGCTTTGCGCCATGGTGGAGAACACCTTGGCGAGCGTCCCCAGCCCATCGGCTCGTGTCGCGACGTCCTGAATTCCGAGCCGCGAGGGGTTGAACTTCCCCATCTCCAGCGTGGCCGCCGCCCGGGTGAGCGTAGCGACCTGGCGCAGATACTCCTTTTCATTGTCACGCAGCCGCTTCTTCTCGATGCAGGTCGAGAGGCGGGCTTTCAGCAGGGCAAGCTCGAAATCCTTGGGCAGAAAATCCTCGGCCCCCAGCTCGATGGCCCTGACCACGCTGTGCATTTCCTCGTCCAGCGCCGAGATGACGATGACCGGCAGGTCGCGGGTACGGGGGGAGGCCTTGAGGGCCTTCAGCACCTCGAAGCCATCCATCTCGGGCATCACGATATCGAGCAGCACCAGGTCGAACGAGGCGCCTGCGAGCAGGGTCAGTGCTTCGGCGCCGCTGCCGACCGCTTCCACCCCATAGCCGAGGGCTTCGACGGCTTTCCTGAGTTTGGTCCGCACCAAGGCGGAATCGTCGACGACGAGGACGCTACCGGCTCCGCTCATTGGCTGGCCGCCGGATAGGCGGCGCGCAGATCACCGGCCGCGTCGGCGAAGGCGAGGCGCGCCGCCTCGACTTCCGCAGCATCAGGCAGCACGCCGGCGGCGCATAGCGCCTCGAGCCGCACGCAGATCTCGGCCAGTTCTATCGCGCCCATGTCCCGAGCGTTGGATTTCAGCGAGTGCGCTGCGCGTCGCGCGGCCACCAGGTCGGACGCAGCATGTGCGGCGGTCAGCGCAGCAACGATATCCGGGGCTTCGCCAAGAAAGGCGTCGATCAACTCGATCAGATCGCGCTCTTCGCCACCAACGATTTCGCGCAGCTTGTCGAGCGCCTGCCGGTCGATTGTCACCACGCCCCCAAATGCAACATGTCGCGGGCCAGATACTGACGCCGCGCGGATGCGATTTTGTGGGGTGCGGCTCGGTATCTTGTCAATGCAGCGGAAGTCAGATGTCGGAACGAAACGAGCCGAACACGACTTTTGGGCGAAAGCCGTTTATTGGCCTGAAGCGGCCCGGTGCCGCGTCGTCGCAGCAAAGCCGCGTCGCAGCGAGGCGATGAGCGCCTCGACATGCAGCGGTTTGCTGACATAGTCATCAAGCCCGGCCCCAAGGTAACGCTCCCGGTCACCCGACATCGCATTGGCCGTCAACGCCACGACATAGGGCTGTTTGGCCGGTCCCGAGACCGACGCGCGGATGAGGCGCGTCGCGTCGATCCCGTCCATGTCAGGCATCTCGATGTCCATCAGCACCACGTCGTGGCTGCCCCGCGCATAGGCCTCCACCGCGGAGCGCCCATCTGCCGCCATGTCCGCCCGGTAGCCCAGTCGTTCCAGCACCTTCGATGCCAGCTTGCGGTTGGTGGCGTTGTCATCCACCAGAAGGATCGTCAGCGGGTAGTTCTGCGCGGTCTCGGCGATCGCGACGTTGTGCCCGGAGGCCGCCCGGTCGAGCCGCAGCGTAGCGCCGGCAAGGATTGCCATGAAGGCGTTGAGCAGCGGCGACGCCTTGATTGGTCGATTGAGCATCACGGCGATGTCGACCGCTTCCATCTCCCGCTTCTGCTGGTCCGACAGCGGCACCATGGCGCTGAGCAGCACCAGCGGCAGGTTGCGCCGCCCGTTCAGCGCCCGCATCTGGCGTGCCAGCCCGATGCCGCCGGCGCCCGGCAGGTCCATGTCGATGAGCGCGACATCGCAGGTTTCGCCGCCGGCCAGTGCGGTCATGGCTTCTGCGGCCGAGCCGACGGCTCGCGCCGACATGCCCCAGGACTGCGCCAGCTGTGAGATGATCTTCTGGTTCGTGGCGTTGTCGTCGACGATCAGCACCCGCTTGCCGCCGAGCTCGCGGGTCGGCGCGGCGTGTGGTGCGGCGCTGGCGGCGCTCACCGGCATGCCGAGCGTGAAGGCGAAGCTGGTGCCCTGCCCCTCGATGCTGTCGACAGAAACCTCGCCGCCCATCAGTTCGACCAGCCGCTTGGAGATGGCGAGACCGAGCCCGGTGCCGCCATACCGGCGCGTCGTCGAGGCATCCACCTGGCTGAACGACTTGAACAGGCGATCCATCCGATCCCTCGGAATGCCGATGCCGGTATCGCTGATGACAAAGCGCAGCGTCAGCCGGTCCGGCTGGGTCGACGCCGCCGGCATCACCGAAAGCACGATCTCGCCGCGCTCGGTGAACTTGACCGCGTTGTTGAGGAAGTTGAGCAGCACCTGGCGCAGCCGGTCATTGTCGGCGACTACCACCTCGGGGGTCCCCGGTTCGATCACGTAGCCGAGGTCCAGCCGCTTCTCGGCCGCCCGCGGGGCCACCAGGTCGATAGCGCTCTCGAGGCAGTCACGCAGTACGAACGGCCGCAGGTCGAGATCGAGCTTGCCGACCTCGACCTTGGAGAAGTCGAGGATGTCGTTGATGATGGTGAGCAGTGCTTCGGCGCTGGCGTTGACCGTCTGGCCGAGGTCGCGCTGCTCGTGGTTGAGCTTGGTGGCCAGCAACAGGTTCATCATCCCGATAATGCCGTTCATCGGGGTGCGGATTTCATGGCTCATCGTGGCGAGGAAAGTGCTCTTGGCCTCGTTGGCCGCCTCCGCCGCTTCCTTGGCCTGCTGCTGCGAGTGCGACAGCTGCAGCGTCTCGGTGTAGAGCTGGGCGTTGTGCAACGCCGCACCGGCATTGGCCGCCATGGTCGAGAGCAGCCGCACCGAGTCGTCGTCGAACATCCCCTCGCGCGTCGTGCTCTGCACGCTGATCACCCCCATGGTGCCCTGCGCGGTCTTGATCGGTACGCCGAGATAGGAAGCTGCATCCTTGCCGACCCGGACGACGCCGATCTCGGCGCTCACCCCGTCGAGGTCGCGGTTGATCAGCAGTGGCTCGCCGGTTTCGATGATCTTGCTCGTCAGCCCTTCGCCCAGCTTCAGTGTCGGGAACTCGTCGCCGTACTGATAGGGGAAGTCGATCGTCCCGCTCTGCGGGTCGAGCAGCGCCACATAGACGATATCGGCGTTGAAGATCTCCCGCATCTGGTTGCCGATCAGCTTGATCGTGCTGTCGAAGTCGGCCTCGGCGATCAACGCCTGGCTGACCTTGCTGATCGCTCCGAACTCGGCGGCACGCTGCTCGGAATCGCGCAGCAGCCGCTGCGTTTCATCGAACAGGCGCGCGTTGGAAATGGCGATGCCCATGCTGGCCGAGAGCCCTTGCAGCAGCCGCACATGCGTTTCATTGAAGACATTCTGCTGGTAACTCTGCACGCTGACCACGCCCAGCACCTCGTCGCCGGCAATGATCGGCACGCCGAGATAGGACTCGGTCAGATCCTCTTCGTTGGGTGCGATGGCGCCCTGAGCGTCCTGGTCGCTCTGCGTGCGGAGCACCAGCGGGCGCCGCGAGACGATGACCTTCGAAGTCAGCCCCTCGCCCATGGTGAATGGCTCGGGCTCGGTATAGCTGCCCGAAAAGGCGTAGGGCACGGTGATCATGTCGGAGTCGCGTTCCTTGAGCAGGATCTCGACCACTTCGACGCCGAAAATCTCGCGCACCTTGTCCCCGACGATGCGCGTCACCGTCTTGACGTTCATCGCCCTGGTCATCGCTTCGCCGACACTGTTGAAGATCACCAGTTCCTTGTTGCGTTGGTCGATCTGCTGGAAGGTGACGGCCAGAATCCGCGCCAGGGCCGCAACATCGTCGTTCCCGTCGGACAGCCGTTTCAGCATGGCCCAGTCCCCCGGTTCGGCCGCCTGGCGCAAGTCGCGCAGACGGTCCTCGATCGAGGCAGGCTGAGATGACGGATCGTCGGCTGCGGTCATGGTTTCCTCGCGGGCGCTCGGCCTACAGAAACAAGGCAGCGGCAATCTGCGGCCGTCCCGAGTATCCGTCAATCGGCAGAAGTATTTCGCGCGAAACACCGGCGTGACCGCAGTTCGCGCCGCCTGCTACACTTTTCCGGATAGCTGAAGGGCGGCGTCCATTACTTGCCGGCGACGTGGCGGCGTCAGCGGCCACGGATCACCCGCAGGGCGGCGAAAGCGACCGAATTCCGTGCGACCGTAACGCAATATTCACCGCTCGATTGCAGAACATAACTGGAACACGTATAAGACGTTCAGTCTTTGTTCCGATTCTGCTCACGGAGCCGCCATGCTGACGCGCAAGCAACACGAACTGCTGATGTTCATCCACGAGCGGATGAAGGAGTCCGGCATCCCTCCCTCGTTCGACGAGATGAAGGATGCGCTGGATCTGAGAAGCAAATCCGGCATCCACCGATTGATCACCGCGCTCGAGGAGCGCGGCTTCATCCGCCGTTTGCCCAACCGGGCCCGGGCGCTTGAAGTGATCAAGCTGCCGGATTCGATGAACCCGTCGCTCGGTGGTCGCAAGGCGCGGTTCGAGCCGGCTGTCATCGAGGGCAATCTCGGCAAGGTGGCGGCGCCCCCGCCGCGTCCGTCCGCTCCGGTGGTCAATGCCGACTCCTATCGCGCCGTGACCATTCCGGTGATGGGCCGTATCGCTGCGGGCACGCCGATCGAGGCCATCCAGACCCACAGCCACACCATCATGGTGCCGCCTGAGATGCTTGGGCCCGGCGAGCATTATGCACTGGAAGTGCGCGGCGACTCGATGATCGACGCCGGCATCTTCGATGGCGATACCGTGCTGATCAAAAAGCAGGATGCCGCCTCGACCGGCGAGATCGTCGTCGCCCTGGTCGATGATGAGGAAGCCACGCTGAAACGGCTCCGCCGCCGCGGCAACTCCGTCGCGCTCGAAGCCGCCAACCCGGCTTACGAGACCCGTATCTTCCCGCCCGACCGGGTGAAGGTGCAGGGCCGGCTGGTTGGCCTGCTGCGCAAGTACTGACCTCCTGACCCACCGCCAATGGGGTCCTGGGCCGGCAGCTTGCCGGCCCTTTTTCTTATGAAACCGCGATCCTTTCCTCTGAAAACGGACGCTGGCGCCGATAATTGCACTAGGGCTGCGCCGGCAAAGACGTTACGGTCCGCGCCGCCATGGGAGGCCCACGCGCTCCCGGGCAGCGCCGTCATGCAAATGGCTGCCGCGATCGTACCAGGAGAGTGGACAACCTTCCCGATCGCGCTTTAGCGGCATGGCGGTGCGCGGCAAACTGCAGCATGTCTCCCGAAAGTGGACACCGGTTTCGGGACAAAGACATGCGCGAAACAATGAGCCAAAGCGCATGGAGCGAGTCTGAAGCATCGCGACGCGCTTTGGCGACGCCAGGGAGAAGGTTTTGGCAGCACAGGTCGAATGGGTCGCCGTTGATTGGGGGACCTCCAATCTGCGTGCATGGGGCATGGACTCCGCCGGCGAGATCGCCTTTGCGCGGTCGTCGCCGGATGGCATGGGGCGCCTCAGCCGCGAACAATACCCCGATGTGCTGACCTCGCTCCTCAGCGGCGTTGCCGACGATGTCGAGGACGTGCTGATCTGCGGCATGGCCGGCGCCCGCCAGGGCTGGATCGAAGCGCCCTATCTCGATGCACCGGCCGATCTTGATCGCCTTGCCCAGGGCGCTGTGACGCCCGATATGCCCGGTCCGCTCAATCCGCGCATCCTCCCCGGCGTCTGCCTGCGCGATGTCGGCGCCGAGGACGTGATGCGGGGCGAGGAGACCCAGCTGCTTGGTCTGTCGTCGCTGATCCCGGGGTTCTCCGGTCTTGCGGTGATGCCGGGTACGCACAGCAAATGGGCACTGCTCTCCGGCACTCGGCTCGAGCGCTTCAGTAGCGCCATGACGGGTGAGGTCTTCGAACTGCTGCGCACCCACTCGGTGCTGCGCCACTCGCTGGGCGGCGAACTCGAAGGCGAGGATCGCGAGCGCGGTTTCGAGGCAGGTCTCGACCAGGGGCTGGAGCGGCCCGAACGCCTGACTGCCACCCTGTTCAAGGTCCGCGCCGGTTCGCTTCTGTCAGGACGCAGCGCCGCCTGGTGCGCCGGTTTCCTCTCGGGTCTGCTCATCGGCGCCGAAATCGGCGGCCAGCGCGACTGGATCGGCGAGACCGAGATTCCTTTGGTCGGCAGCGTTGGCCTTTGCGGGCTGTACCAGGTCGCGTTCGCCCGTCTGGGCGCCAGGACCCGCATCATCGACGCCACCGACGCCACCCTCGCCGGCCTAACCGCTGCAAGACAGGCATAGACCATGACCCACCGCCACATCATCGCGATCCTTCGCGGCATCACCCCTCCCGAAACGCTCGAGGTCTGCGACGCCCTGGTGCTTGCCGGCATCACCATGATCGAAGTGCCGCTCAATTCGCCTGAGGCACTGCGCTCGATCGAGGATGCCGCCAAGGCGTTCGACGGTCGTGCACTGATCGGCGCGGGTACCGTGCTGAACCGCACCGATGTCGATGCCGTTGCCGATGCCGGTGGGCAGTTCGTCGTCTCGCCCGATACCAATCCGGCAGTGATCGGCGCCACCATCGAGCGCGGCATGACGTCCTATCCGGGCGTATTCACTCCGACCGATGCCTTCACCGCGATCCGGTCCGGGGCCACCGGTCTCAAGTTCTTCCCGGCCGAAGTGCTCGGACCAAAGGGCATCAAGGCGATGAAGGCGGTGCTGCCGCCGACCATCCCGCTTTATGCCGTGGGCGGCGCCAATCCGGATAACTTCTCGGAGTACTTCGCCGCCGGCTGTGCCGGTTTCGGCCTAGGCACCTACATCTTCAAACCCGGCATGTCCGCTGCCGACGTGGCGCTGCGCGCGCGCACGGCAGTCGCCGCCTATGATCAGGGAAAGCCGCAATGAATTCGAAGGCCGAACTCTTTGTCGATAGCCGTTGCGAATTGGGCGAAGGCCCGTTCTGGAACCCGCTGCTCGAACGCCTGTTCTGGTTCGACATTCTCAATCAGACCATGCTGAGCGCCGGGACCGACGGCCACATCGTCGATCGCATCACCTTCAAGGACACGGTCAGTGCCGGCGCGGTGATCGACAAGGACAGCCTCGCCGTCGCGCAGTCGGGCGCCCTGCTCCGCTACGACTTCTCGACCGACACCACCTCGGTGATCGCCGAAATCGAAGGGGACGTGCCGACCAATCGCACCAATGACAGCCGCGTCGACCGCACCGGCGGCTTCTGGATCGGCACTATGGGCAGGAAGGCCGAAGCCGGCGTCGGCGGTGTCTACCAGTACCGGTCCGGGCAGACCACCAAGGTGATCGAGAACATTCGCATCCCCAATTCGATCTGCTTTTCTCCGGATGGCCGTACCGCCTATTTCACCGATAGCGGCAGGATGATCCTCAAGTGCGCCACCGACCCGGCGACCGGCCTGCCGCTTGGCCCCTGGGAGGACTTCTTCACCATGGAGGGCCCCGGCGGCGCCGATGGCTCGGTGGTCGACTCCGAGGGCTTCCTGTGGAACGCCCGCTGGGGCGGCGGCAAGGTGATCCGCATCTCGCCCGACGGCAAGCTCGACAAGGTGGTCGAGGTGCCGGGCGTCAGCCAGGTGAGTTGCCCGGCCTTCGGCGGCAGCGACCTCAAAACCCTCTACCTCACCACCGCGCGCGAACACATGACGCCGGAACAGATCGAGCGCGAACCGCACGCCGGTAGCGTCTTCGCTGTCGCGCTCGACGTGGCCGGCATCGCCGAACCTTTCCTCAAGCTCTGAGTCTCACGTGTCTTTTCCTGCTGTCGGCGTCTGCTATTACCCCGAACACTGGCCCGTCGAATGGTGGGAAGACGATGCGCGCCGCATGGCCGAGGTCGGCATCCAGTATGTCCGCATCGGCGAATTCGCCTGGTCGAAGCTCGAACCGCGGCCCGGTGAGCTGAACTTCGATTGGTTGGTCGCCTCGATGGACGTGCTCGGCCGCCATGGGCTCAAGGTGATCGTCGGCACGCCGACCGCGACGCCGCCGCGCTGGATGATCGACAAGCACCCCGACATGTTGGCAGTCGATCGTGAAGGGCGGCCGCGCGGTTTCGGCTCGCGGCGGCACTACGATTTCTCGCATCTGGGCTATCGCGAGGAGTGCGCCCGCATCACCCGCCTGCTGGTCGAGAAGGTCGGCCAGCATCCGGCGCTCGCCGGCTGGCAGACCGACAACGAGTATGGTTGCCACGACACGGTACATTCATACTCGAAGGCCGCCGCGGTCGGCTTTCGCCAGTGGCTGCGCGACAAGTACGGCGACATCGACGCGCTGAACCTCGCCTGGGGCGCTGTGTTCTGGTCGATGGATTACAACGACTTCGAGCAGATCGAGCCGCCCAACCTCACCGTCACCGAGGCAGCGCCGGCGGCGTGCCTCGACTTCCGCCGCTACTCCTCGGCACAGGTCGCTGCCTTCAACGCGGTGCAGTACGAGGTGATGAAAGCGGCGCGTCCCGACCTGCCGGTGATCCACAATTTCATGGGTCGCTTCACCGAGTTCGACCATTACGAGGTCGCCGAAACGCTCGATGTGGCGAGTTGGGATTCCTATCCGATCGGTCACCTCGCGGTTTCCAATGAGTCCGATGAGGTCAAGGCGGCATATTTCCGCCAGGGCGAACCGGACGCTCAGGGGCTGCAGCACGACATCTATCGCGCCGTCGGCCATGGCCGCTGGTGGATCATGGAGCAGCAGCCCGGCCCGGTGAACTGGGCGGAGTACAACCCCGACCCCCTGCCCGGCATGGCGCGCCTGTGGGCGTGGGAGGCCTTCGCGCACGGCGCCGAAGTGGTGTCGTATTTCCGCTGGCGGCAGGCGCCGTTCGCACAGGAGCAGATGCACGCGGGCCTCCTGCGTCCCGACAGCCAGCCGGCCCCGGCCTACCATGAGGCCAGGCAGGTCGCCGAGGAACTCAAGCGGCTCGGCATCGACGGCGTCGCCAACAAGGGGCGCGTCGCCATCGTTTACGACTACCAGAGCGAATGGGCCTGGCGGATCCAGCCGCAGGCCAAGGGTTTCTCGCACCATCAGCACGTGCGCAACGTCTATGTGCCGCTGCGCAAACGCGGCATCGATGTCGACATCCTGCCCCCTTCGACAACTGACTTCTCCGGCTACGACCTGGTGGTGATCCCTGCCCTGTTCGCCTGGAACGACGCGCTGCGGACCGCCATCGAGAACTTCGACGGCCACCTGCTGATCGGCCCGCGCAGCGGTTCCAAGACCGAGAACTTCTCGATTCCGATCGGCCTCGGTCCCGATCTGCCGCAGAACCTGCTCGACGCCAAGGTGGCGCGCGTCGACAGCACCGACCCGCGGCGCACCGTCTCGGTGAAGGGCGGCGGTGCCGTCGGTCACTGGCGCGAGCGGCTCGACACCCGGGCCGAGATCGTCATCGAGGATGAAGAGGATTTCCCGGTGCTGGTGGCGCAGGGCAAGCTCAACTACCTGGCGGCCAGCGGTGATCGGGCTCTGATGCAGCGCATCATCGATCATCTGCTTACCGAGGCGGCTGTGCCCACCCTCTCCCTGCCGGCCGGCGTCCGTTGCCGGACCAGAGGTAAATGGCGCGTTTACTTCAATTATGGCGACACTGCGGCAAACCTGACCCCGGCAGCCGACGAGAAGGGCTACGTGCTCGGCGGCGCGCAGATCGAGGCCGCCGGCGTCACTGTAGCGTTGCTCGCCACGGCCGGGTGATCTGGGGAATGGCGGGGCGGATCTCGAAACCGCCCTGTGTCTCGTCCCAGCGCAGCCATTGCACGCCGCCGCGCGCCAGCGTCTTCGCATCGATCACCGTGCCGGCGGCGCAGTTTGCCGGGACGGTTCGACGGGCGATCAGCAGGTCGGCCAGCCCGCAATCTTCGTAGAATCCGGCTGGATCGCGCACGATGGCCACGCTGAAGCCACGGCCGCTGGTGCCGAAGCACCCGACGCTGTCGCACCTGAGCAGCGCGCCGGGCTCGATGGCTTCGCCATAGGTCTCGCGCCACACATTGACGGCAAAGCTGGCGCCCTTGCCGGCCACCAGTTCCAGGTCGGCGTCGCCGCGAAGCGCCACCGCCTGCGTCGTGTCGGCAATCAGGACATCCGGCGGGCGATCGAGTGCGAACAGGAGGACCGCCGGCAGCAACAGCACTGGTGCGAGCAGGCGGTGCCAACTCAGGAAGAATGTGAACCAGGCCAGTGCCGCCAGCCCCAGCAGCAGTGCGATCGGCGCCAGCAGCGGGCTCGCGTCGAGGCCGGTGCTCCAGCCGGCCACCAACCCACCCAGTTCCAGCATCCGGTCGATCGACCAGCCCATCACCGCGAGGAACGGTGCCTCCCAGCCAAACGGCATGGCGAGCGTCGCCAGCACGGCAAAGGGCATCATCACGAAGCCCACCAGCGGCAGCGTGAACAGGTTGCCCAGCACACCGAGCGGCGAGGTTTGCTGGAAGTGATAGACTGAGAACAGCAGCGTCGCGGCGCCCGCAATCAGGCTGGTCAGCACGATGCCCCAGAGATAGCCGCCGGTGCGGCCCAGCAACGACTGGTTCCGTCCCTCGGGAGGCCGCATGAGCTCCCAGGCGCCGATCAGTGCCACCACGGCCGCGAACGAGAGCTGGAAGCTGGGCCGGAACACGCTGGCAGGATCGGTGGCGATGACGATCAGCGCTGCGATCGCGACATTGCGCATGGTCAGCGCGCGCCGGCCGAAGACGATGGCCCCGAGCACCAGGACCAGCATGATCGTCGAGCGCAGCGCCGCAACGTTGCCTCCGGAGATGGCGAAGTAGCCGAGCGCCGCGACCACGGCGCCCGCCGCGGCCACCCGCTTGACCGAGACGAAGCGATGGATGCCGCCGACCAGCGCCAACCCGCCCCGCAGCGTCACCAGCACCAGGCCGGCAACAATCGTCAGGTGCAGACCGGACACCGACAGCACATGCGCCAGCCCGGCGGCGGCCATGGTCTCGCGCGCCTCGTCGGACACCGCGCTCTGGTCGCCGGTAATCAGCGCCCGGGCGATGCCTGCCGTCGGTTGCTTGAGATCGGCGTCGATGCGTGCGGCAATGCCGCGGCGGATGCCGTCGATCACCCGCTCGGGCGCGGAGTCGCTCCCGCTTGCCACGCGCTCCACCGCGGCCGTGGCGTTGCCATAGGCGCCGACCCCGTCGAAGAAGGCGTGAAACTGTGAATCGAAGCCGTTCGGTATCACCGGACCCGGCACCGCATAGAACCGCACCGGCGCGCGAATGATGTCACCGGGAGCCAGCGCCGGCCCCTCGGCGATGACGATCCTGGCGCGGCGCATCGGCACCGCCCGCGAAGTCCCGGTTGGCGTGATCGAGGAAACGGTGGCCCGCGTGCCGGTCTCGAGTTCCGACACGATCTCGTCGACGCGCATCTCATAGGTGCCGTAAGCCGGACGAACCAGCATTGCCGTGCCGAACAGGGCGGCGTGGATGGAAAGCAGCGAGACCCCGGCCCAGAACGCACCGGCCAAGGTCAGGCCGTGCAACACCGCGGCCCGGCGGCGGGCCAGGATCAGGCAGATCGCGATGAGCGCGCCGACTGCCGCGAGCACCCATGGTTGCGGCTCTTCCGGCGTCGCCAGCGAGATGGCGAGGCCGGCGATGACCGCATAGGGCCAGAGCAGAAACAACCTGCGGTGATCGAGCGCCTCGCCCACGCTGCTGCGCAAGCGCTGCCATGGCGCCGGACGCGGCCGCTGGACCGGTGGCAATAGGCGTGGTGGGGCCGCCTCGGTCCGTGCCGGAGCCGGCTGCTCAACCACCGCCTTGCCGATAGTCACGCTCATCCGCCGAGCCCCCGCCCGATCGCGACCGGATGCTAGAGCGCTTTCAGGAAAAGTTGCAGACTTTTCTCCCGCGAAAGCGCGACAGCGGCGACTTGCGGCATTCCGGCGTTCTCCAAAACGGCGAAACGATCCGGCCGAGGCAGTGCAGGCACGCCAACTGCCGCGCTTGCGCTTCGGCTCCGGGGTGCTTACACACCGCCAAACGCCAATTTTCCGGGATGTTTCACCGCTCCATGGCTACCCCAGTCGTCACCCGCTTCGCCCCCTCGCCCACCGGCTATCTCCATATCGGCGGGGCCCGC
>MKVB01000001.1:403767-428074 GCA_001899085.1 Devosia sp. 66-14
CCGAAGGCGCCGTCAAGGCGATCTTCGACGGGCTGAAATGGCTGGGGCTCGATTGGGACGGCGAGCCGGTCATGCAGTTCTCCCGGGCGGCCCGCCACGCCGAGATCGCCAATGAGCTGCTGGCCCGCGGTCAGGCCTATTACTGCTACTGCTCCCCCGAGGAACTGGCCGAGATGCGCGAGACCGCCCGCGCCAACGGCCTGCCGCCGCGTTACAACGGCTATTGGCGCGACCGCGACCCATCCGAGGCTCCGGCCGGCGTTGCCCCGGTGATCCGCATCAAGGCACCGCAATCCGGCGAGATCCGCGTCGAGGACCATGTGCAGGGCGAGGTGGTGTTCAAGGCCGAGAACCTCGACGACTTCATCATCCTGCGGTCGGACGGCACGCCAACCTATATGCTGGCCGTGGTGGTCGACGACCACGACATGGGCGTCACCCACATCATCCGCGGCGACGACCACCTGACCAATGCCGCCCGGCAGATCGTCATCTACAACGGCATGGGCTGGTCGGTGCCGGAGATGTCGCACATCCCGCTGATCCACGGACCGGACGGTGCCAAGCTTTCGAAGCGCCACGGCGCCCTGGGCGTCGAGGCCTATCGGCAGATGGGCTACCTGCCCGAGGCGTTGCGCAACTACCTCGCCCGCCTCGGCTGGAGCCATGGCGACGAGGAACTGTTTTCGACCGAGCAGATGGTCGAATGGTTCACCCTCGAAGCGCTCAACAAGGGCGCGGCGCGCTTCGACTTCGTCAAGCTCGAGAACATCAACGGCCACTATATCCGTCAGGCGACGCCTGCCCGCCTCTACGAGGTGATGCTGGAGACAGCCACCGAGCTCAACCGCGTGTTCGACATGGATGGCCTTGTGGCCAACAAGGACACCGTGCTTGCCGCCCTGCCCGAGCTGCAGCCGCGCGCCAAGACCGTGCTCGAGCTGATCGATTTGGCGCAGTTCATCTATGCCGTTCGCCCGCTGACCATCGACGCCTCGGCGGCCGAGCAGCTGACACCGGACGCCCGCGCCAATGTCGGGGCCTTCGCCGATATCCTGAAGGGGCTCAACGACTGGTCGGTCGAGGCCATCGATGCCGCCGCCCGCGCCTTCGCCGAGGCACGTGGGCTGAAGCTCGGCAAGGTGGCCCAGCCGCTGCGTGCCGCGCTCACCGGGCGCACCGTCTCACCCGGTATTTTCGAGGTCATGGTGCTGATCGGGCGCGAGGAAACCCTGGCTCGTCTGGGCGACCAGGCTGGCTGATGCATATTGGGAAAAGTGATTAGGTCAGCGTTGTTCACCCACCTGTTGCAGTGGTGTTGTATATGAGCTACGCCAACCAAACCTGCCTCTAAACGACCATACGGCCTGCCCGCTCCCACCTTCCGCGGGCCCATAGAAGGCCATCAAGGAGTGCGAAGATGAGCGATACCGTCGCCAAACTCACCATCGGGGATCAGACTTTCGAGTTCCCGGTGCTTTCGGGCTCGGTTGGGCCGGATGTCATCGATATCCGCTCACTCTACGCCAAGACCGGCATGTTCACTTATGACCCGGGCTTCACCTCGACGGCGGCGACCGACAGCGCCATCACCTATATCGACGGCGACAAGGGCGAACTGATGTATCGGGGCTACCCGATCGAGCAGCTGGCCGAAAAGTCGAACTACCTCGAGGTCTGCTACCTGCTGCTCTACGGCGAGCTGCCCAACAAGGCGCAGATGGCCGATTTCGAACAGCGCGTCACCCGCCACACCATGGTGCACGAGCAGATGCACTATTTCTATCGCGGCTTCCGTCGCGATGCGCATCCGATGGCGATCGTCTGTGGCGTGGTCGGGGCCATGGCCGCGTTCTACCACGACTCGATCGACATCAACGATCCCGAGCAGCGCGAGATCGCCTCGATCCGCATGATCGCCAAGATCCCGACGATCGTCGCCATGGCCTACAAATACTCGGTCGGCCAGCCCTTCGTGTACCCGCGCAACGACCTCGACTACGCCTCGAACTTCCTTCGCATGTGCTTCTCGGTTCCGGCCGAGGACTACGTGGTGAACCCGGTCGTGGCCCGTGCCATGGACCTGATCTTCACCCTGCACGCCGACCACGAGCAGAACGCCTCGACCTCGACGGTGCGTCTTGCCGGTTCGTCCGACGCCAACCCGTTCGCCTGTATCGCGGCGGGCGTTGCCTGCCTCTGGGGCCCTGCCCATGGTGGCGCCAATGAAGCGGCGCTCAACATGCTCAAGCAGATCGGCACCGTCGATCGGATCCCTGAGTTCATCGCCAAGGCCAAGGACAAGAACTCGGGCTTCCGCCTGATGGGCTTCGGCCATCGCGTCTACAAGAACTACGATCCGCGCGCCAAGGTGATGCAGCAGGCTGCCAACGACGTGCTCGCCCAGCTCGGCGCCGACAACCTGTCGCCAACCCTGCAGGTGGCCAGGGAGCTCGAGAAGATCGCGCTCTCCGACCAGTACTTCATCGATCGCAAGCTCTACCCGAACGTCGATTTCTACTCGGGCATCATTCTCGACGCGATCGGCTTCCCAACCTCGATGTTCACCGCCATCTTCGCGCTCAGCCGCACCGTCGGCTGGATCGCGCAGTGGAAGGAAATGATCGGCGACCCGCAGAAGAAGATCGGCCGTCCGCGCCAGCTCTACAACGGCTCGCCGGTGCGCGACTACGAGCCGATCAGCGGCCGCTGATCGGCGTAAGCCAGCACCCGCGCGGCGGGATCGACAAGGGGCGCCTCGGGCGCCCCTTTCTGCATCAGGGCGCGCAGTTCGTGAAAGGCGGCGACCTGCGCCGCGACTGCGTCCGGGCTATCCAGCAGCGCGCTGAGCGGCCCCAGCGAGCGCTCGGCCCTGGGATCGACGAACTGCAGCTCGGGCACCACCTCGCGTCCGAGGATGATGTTGGGCAAGGCGATCTGAACCGGATGGCCGATCTGCGCCGCACGTTTCGCCTGCTGTGGATCGGCAACATAGGTCACGGCCATCGGCACGCCCGACATGGCGAGCTCGAAGCTGATGGTGCCGCTGACCGCGAAGGCGGCATAGGCGCACGCAAAGGCGGCGCTGCGCTCGTTCCCCGAGACGACCTCCACCGGCACCGGCCAGCCCGCAACTTCGGCCCTCAGGCCCTCGGCCAGCGCCGTCAGCGTCGGCATGATGAAGCCGGTGATGCGTGGGTGCGCCCGCAACGCATCTGCCGCCTGCCGCATCAGCGGCAGATGTCGGCGCAGCTCGCCGGCGCGGCTGCCGGGCAACAGGAGCAGCGGACCGCGCTCCGGCTGCGCTGGCCGCATCGGGAAACGCGCCAGCGCCGGATGGCCGACATAGCTGGTCGGAGGGCCGCCGAGTTCAGCCATCACCTTGGGCTCGAACGGCAGAACCGCCAGCACTTCGTCGAACAGCGGCCTGAGTTCGGCGGCGCGCTCAGGCCGCCAAGCCCAGACGCTGGGGGCGACGTAGAGCAGCATCGGCATCCGCAATCCCGCCCGCCGAACACGCTTCGCCACGGCTTTTACGAAGACCTGGGAGTCGATGAGCACGACAACGTCTGGGCGTTGACGGATGATGGCGTTCGCGGTCTGCCGGACGCGCCACAGCAGCAGCGGCAGCCGCCGCAGCACGTCGCTCCACCCCATCACCGAAAGGTCGTCCATCGGAAAAAGGCTGGTCAGCCCCTCCCCCTCGAGCTCCGGTCCGCCAACCCCGAGCAATGTGAGGTCGGTGCCACGCCGGAGCCGCTGGACCAGATCCGCGCCGATGCGATCGCCCGACGCCTCGCCGGCGAGGACGAACAGGCGCAGGGGCTCAGCCATCGGTTTGAAGACCGAGGACTGCGATGCCGTGCCGCTCGGCGGCGGTAACAAGTTTCGCTCGGTCGAGGATGAGGGAGCGTCCAGCCTCGACGGCAATGGCGCCGATTCCAGCCGCGGCGGCGCCCGAGACAGTGTCCGGTCCGATTGCCGGCAGATCGACATAGAGCGGCTGCTGCGGCTTTGCAGCCTTGGCAAGGACCAGCGGCCCAGTTCCATCGCCGATCCGGCCGGCGGCGCGATGCGCCGCGACGCGCGCCAGCAGCTCGTCTGTCCCGCCAACATCTTCGGCGGCAACGACGCGCCGACCGGCGATCACGACTGCCTGGCCGAGATCCAGCCGGCCGATCTCCCGCGCCGAGTGCAGTCCCTGGCGCGCCGCCGCCAGCTCGGCTTCAGTTGGAACGCGCCCGGCGAGATGGCCAGCTCCCGCCAAAATGTCGGCCGCCACGTCCTGCACGCCGATCACCTTGGCGCCGGAGAATTTCTCGATCGCCGCCGTGACCGAAGACAGCGCGGCATCCCCCTGCGCAGCGTCCCCTCCGTTGCCGGCGAACCCGGCCAACGCCTCGCGGTCGCCATCGGAGATCGTCAGGCCGCCCGCCAGCACCACGTGCGTCGCCTTGAAGGCGACGATCGCCGCGATGGCGCCGGTCGGGTTTCTGAGGTCTCCGGCGACCAGCAGAGCCCCGGGGCGCTCGGGCTGTGACGCAAAGCCCACCACCTGCACGGCGTCACCTGCTGCCAGCGCCGCTTCCACCACATGGGAGACGAGGGCTCCCGATCCGGCAAGGACGGAGAGCCGGCGAGGCATCATTCCTCGCCCGGCGCGTTGATCGGCAGGTGTCCCGGCAGGGTCAGCGGACGTTCGGCCGCGACAACGAACTTGACCACGTCCTGCACCAGCTGTTCGTCCGGGAACATGGCTGAAGCATCGTCCACACGCTCACGCAGCGTGCCCTCGGTGGAGAAGATCATGCGGTATGCGGTACGCAGGCGATGGATCGCCTCGCGGTCAAAGCCGCGGCGCTTCAGGCCGACGAGATTGATCCCCGACAGCGCCGCGGGATTGCCCAGCACCGTGCCGTACGGGATCACGTCCTTTTCGACCTTGGTCATGCCGCCGATGAAGGCGTGAGCGCCGATATGGACGAACTGCGCCGAACCGGAGTGGCCGCTCATGATCACATAGTCGTCGATCACGCAGTGACCGGCGATACCGGTATTGTTGGAGAGGATGATGTGATCGCCAAGGATACAGTCGTGGCCGATATGTACGCCGATCATCAGCAGGCAGTGGTTGCCGATCACCGTCTTCATGCCGCCGCCCGCGGTCCCCGGGTTGATCGTCACATGCTCGCGGATCACGCAGTCCGAACCGATCGCCAGGGTCGATGGCTCGCCCGCATATTTGAGATCCTGCGGGCGATGCCCGACGGACGCGAACGGGAAGATCGTGGTACGCGCTCCAATGCTGGTGCGGCCGGTGACCACGGCATGCGAGATCAGCTCGACGCCGTCATCGAGCGTCACGTCGCTGCCAACCACGCAGAATGGCCCGATCTTGACGCCAGCACCGATCTGCGCGTCGGGCTCTACGATCGCCGAAGGATGGATGGTCATTGTTCGCTGGGGCTCACCATGGCGCCGACTTCGGCTTCGGCGATGACCACGCCGTCGACGATCGCCTTGGCCTCGAACCAGCCCATGGTCATGCGGCGACGCAGCTTCCGGATATGATACTCGATCTGGTCGCCCGGCCGTGCCGGCTTGCGGAACTTGCACTTGTCGATCGTCAGCAGGTAGACGATGTGCTTCTCTCCGCCGGCCGTACCAGCGGCGATTGCCATCGCCCCCGCCGTCTGGGCCATCCCCTCGATAATCAGCACGCCCGGGAAGACCGGCGCGTCCGGAAAGTGTCCCTGGAAGATCGGCTCGTTGAACGTCACGTTCTTGATGCCGATACCGGAATTGTCCCCGTCGACCTCGATGATCCGGTCGATCAGCAGAAACGGGTAGCGATGCGGCAGAACCTGGAGGATCCGGCCGATATCCATCGACGAGAGTTCAGTCTTCTCGCTCGGTGGCGCCTCGTTCGTAACCGTCACTGTTGTCCCCTTTTGTTCAGTCGCCGCAACATCGCTACCTCGAGCTGCCAGACCTTCAGGTCCTGCGCTGGGTAGCCGCCAACTCTCGCGCCCGCCGGCACATCTTTGGTGACGAGGCAGCGGGCCGACAATATGCTGCCATTGCCGATCCGCAAATGTCCCGCCGTACCAGCGCCACCGCCGACCAGTACGTTGTCGCCGATGATCGTACCGCCGCCGATACCGCAGGTACCGGCGATGAGGCAATATCGCCCGATGCGGGAGTTGTGGCCAATCTGCACGAGATTGTCGATCTTGGTCCCTTCGCCGACCACCGTGTCGCCGAGTGCCCCGCGATCGACCGTGGAATTGGCGCCGATCTCGACTCCGTCCTGCACGATGACTCGGCCCAGTTGCGGGATCTTTCGGTTGCTGCGGCCCTGCCCCAGCCAGCCGAACCCCTCGCTGCCGATGCGCACGCCGGCATGCAGGACGACATTATTGCCCAGATAGGCGCATTCGATCGAGACATTCGAGGCGATGACGGCGTTGCGACCGATGGTAACGCCGCGGCCGATCACCGTATTGGGGCCGATAACCGTGTTACGGCCGATCTCGACTCCCGGGCCAATGACCACATTGGCGCCGATGCGGACACCTTCTTCGATGAATGGTGCTGCGCCGCCCGCCTCGAACACCCCGGTGGCGATACCGCGCGTGCCGAGCGGGTAGAGCCGCTCGAGCAGGTCGACGAACAGTTCATGCGGGCGCTCATCGACGATGGCGACGGCGCCGCGCGGTACGTCGGACACGAATCTGGGGTGGACGACGACCGCTCCAGCCCCGGTATCGGCGAGCGCCTCGCGATACTCGGCATGGGCCGCCAGCGCGAGGTGGTTCGGGCCGGCGAGCGGCAGCTCTTCCGCCCCCTGAATCACCAGGCCGGCAGCGCGCTTCTCGTCGACATCGATCTGCCGGCCCAGCGTCGAAAGCACGACGCCAAGCGAAATCGGTCCCGACGAGGAATGGAAGCGCGTATCGACCATGGCTGTCATTACACAACAAAGAGGCCGCGGGGCAACCGCGCCGCGGCCTCGATAACCAGGAAGGAGGGGCCGGCGGTTACGCCGGCCGCCGATTACAGCAGCTGCTGCAGCGTGAGCGAGAAGACCTGGGTCTTGTCGTCCGTCGCCTTGTTCAGCACGTAGGCGAAGTCGCCACGCAGCGGACCAAACGGGCTGTCCCAGATGATCGAGGCACCCACCGACGACTTGAAGTTCTCGTCGATGCTGTCTGCCTTGGGAATGAACGAGCTGCCATTGCCATCGATCAGAGCTGCGTCAGCCCAGACCGCGCCGCGGACACCGTAGGTCTCAGGCAGCACCGGGATCGGGAACTCGATCTCCGCCGAAGCCGCGACATAACCAGTGTAGCCGAGCAGTTCGTTGCTGGCGCCGTACTTCGGCCCCATGCCACCACTCTGGAACCCGCGCACCAGCGACCCCGAACTCCGGAATGCCTCGAGCGGGCTGACCGAACCGCCATCGAGCGCGGTAATGTAGCCGGCCTGGCCCTTGACGCTACCGATGACGTTCCAGTCCGACAGCAGCGGCATGAAGTAACGGGCCTTGGCCTCGGTCTTCAGCAGGTTGTAGTCCCAGCCCATATACTGCTGCGTGAAGGTTGCGTAGATGCCTTCCGTCGGGTGCTTCGAGTCATCCAGCGTGTTGTAGACCAGCGAGTAGCCGACCCAGGCCTTGTTGTAAGTGTCCTTGTAGTCGGGATCCGTCGGATCGAACACCGCGGAGAACGGCGCCTCTTCGTCCTTCAGGACCTTCTGCTCGAGGCCGACAAAGATCGAGCCGTTCAGATCGGTCGTGATCGGCGCGCCGAAGCGGAGCTGACCACCGGTCGCGGTCGTCCCGTAGATGTTGCTTTCCTTCTCGCCGACCACACGATGGTAGACGTCGAAGCCGGCCGAAACCCGCAGGCCCATGAACCGCGGCTCGGTGAACGAGAAGTCGATGCTGTTGCCCGACTCCGACGCACTCAGGGCAGCGCGGACATACTGGCCGCGGCCGAGGAAGTTGCGTTCGGTGACCGACACTTCACCCAGTAGGCCCGAGTTCGAGTCGAAGCCGGCGGTCAGGCCGTAGTCGCCCGTGGACTGCTCGTCGACGGTGATGTTGATGATTACCTTGTCCGGCGCGCTACCCGCCTGCATGTCGAAGCTGACGGTCTTGAAGAAGCCGAGCCCCTCGATGCGCGACTTGCCGCGCTGCACCATCGAACGGTTGAAGGGGTCGCCTTCACCAAAGTCCAGCTCACGCCGGATCACCGCATCGCGGGTCTTGGTGTTGCCGGTGATGTTGATGCGCTCGACATAGATGCGGGCGCCCTCGTCGACCAGGTAGGTGATGTTAAACGTGCTGTTCGCCACGTCACGATCGATGCGCGGCCGCACGTCGGCGAACGCATAACCCTGAGCCGTGGCTTCGAATGCCAGGTCTTCCTGCGACTTCTGCAGGTCGGCCAGCGAATAGGTGCCGCCCTTGCCGGTGCGGATCGCGCCGGTCATGGCATCGGGGTTCAGGCCCGGGATCGAGGTCTCGACACCGATCTGGCCGAACTTGTAGCGCTCACCCTCGGAAATGGTGAAGTTGACGAAGTAGGCGTTGCGCGAGGCATCGTACTCACCGACGGCCGAGGTCACCTGTGCGTCAGGGTAGCCGTGGTTCATGTAGTAGAGCTCGATCAGCCCACGATCGACGGTCAGCAGATCTTCGCTGTAGGTGTCGTCGCGGAACAGCCAGCTCAGCAGGCTCGTCTCGTGCGTCCGGATGATGGACTTCAGCGTGCCCGAACCGATCGAATTGTTGCCGGTGAAGTTGATCGCCGCAATCCCGGTGCGCTGGCCTTCGTTGACCACGAAGGTGATGCGTGCGCGGCCGTTTTCCGACTGCTCGACGCGCGGCGTGACCGTCACGCCCATGTAGCCCTTGCCGACATACGCCTGCCGGATCGATTCGGCGTCAGCCGCCAGACCCGCTTCGGTGAAGCTCCCCTGCTCCGCGACGTTGACCATCGCCAGCAGCTGAGCGTCGGAGAAACCGCTATTGCCCTCGAACAGCACCGCAGAGATGAGGCGTTGCTGTTGAGCCTGGGCCGCATCGACGCCGATGAATGTACCGCTGACGCCTGCGAGCGGCGCTGCCACGAGGGCGAGCGCTACAAAGATACCGCGCATCAGCTTTTTCGGGTTCGTCATGATTCTTGTTGCCTCGTGCGACCTACGCCGGGAATCGCCATGCACAGCGTCCCCAGCTAACTCCATCAAAAGCTTTTACTGGAATTTTAACCACGGACAAGCCGCGATGGGCTTCGAGGTTAGCGAAAGATTGGTCCCCGTGTATTCCTGCAACACCTGGAAAACTAAGCTTATCCAAGGGTTAACGGGAATGTAGGGGCATTCGGGCAAATGCGTCCGAGGCGCGGCAGGATTGTGGTGATGTCACGCCCTGCCCGCTGCCCGACCCGTCATCCGAGGCTGCGGATGTAGCTCAGTATCGTGTCATTGAACGTGGTGAAGATCATCAGGCTGAAGACGACGGCCAGCCCGAAACGATTTCCGATGTCCTGGACCCTTTGGCTCAAAGGTTTCCCGCGCGCCGCTTCGGCCAGATAGTAGAGCAGATGGCCGCCATCGAGCACCGGGATCGGCAGCAGGTTGAAGATGCCGATGTTCAACGACAGCAGCGCCATCAGGTTGATCAGGGCCACGACGCCGAGACTGGCGACCTCGCCAGACACCTTTGCCACTTTCACCGGGCCGCCTAGCTGTTCGACATCGCCTCGACCGACGAAGAAATCGCCGAGGAACGCTACCGTGCGGTCGACGATAAAGCGGACCTCCTCGAAGGTCATGCCGATCGCTTCGATCGGATTGGGTCGATAGAGCACGACCTCGGACTGCTCGATATTCTTGGTGACGCCAAGGCGCCCGATACGGTGCGAGTTGCCGAACCGATCGGTCGTCGTCACCGCCTGCGGCACAGCCGTGACGGTTTTCGTCTGTCCGCTGCGCTCGAACGTGATGCTGACCTGGCGCTCGGGCGCCGTGGCGATCAGGCGTTGGAAATCCTCGAAGCCGCGCACCTCATAGCCATCGACCGACACGATGCGATCGCCCTCGGCCAGCCCGGCCTGCCCGGCCACCGATTCCACCGGCACGGCATCGAGAACCGCCGGGATGGTGTATCGGCCATAGCCAAGCAGCAGGGCATAAAGCACCAGCAGAGTGAAGATGATGTTCGCCACCGGCCCGGCGACCACTACGGCGATGCGCTGCCAGACGTTCTTGTTGACGAACAGTTGCCGGCTCAGTTCGGGGCCGGCGCGCTCGATGAAGTCCTCGTCGGGCATACTGGCGGCGTTCATGTCGCCGACGAAGCGGACATAGCCGCCAAGGGGAATAGCCGAGAGCTTCCAGCGCGTGCCGCGCCTGTCGTTGAAGCCGACCAGTTCCGGCCCGAACCCGATCGAAAAGGCCTGGATGGCAATGCCATTCCATCGCGCTACCAGGTAGTGCCCCATTTCGTGCACGAACACGATGATGGTGAGCACCACAAGGAACGGCACCACGTAGGAAAGCAGCCAGAAAACAAAGTCCATGTCGTCGGTTCCGAATGCCCCGCGGATGCAGAGAAGCTAGGGCGCGAATGCGTTGAGATTACGATAGGACGGGGTGTCGCAGCGTCACCAGATCAGGAAGCCGGACGCCACCGCGCCGAGGCCGCCATGCAGCACGCCCACCACACAGAGGAAGATCGAACTCAGCGTCAGGCTGTCGAGGCGATCCATCAGGCCGCCATGGCCGGGGATGATGTCACCCGAGTCCTTGATCCGGAAACGCCGCTTGATGGCGCTTTCGGCGAGATCCCCGATCTGCCCCAGAATGCTGAGCGCAGCGCAGAGTGCGAGGCCCATCCACCATGGCGACTGCGGCACGACCAGCAGCCAGACCACCAGCCCGACCAGCGTGCCTAGCGCGAAACCGCCGATGGCGCCTGACCAGGTCTTGGACGGCGAGATATCGGGGGCCAGCTTTTCTCCGCCCACCTGCCGGCCGGTGAAATAGGCTCCGGTGTCGGTCGCCCAGATCACACATCCCAGCAGCAGCCCGGCCCACAGCCCGCTGTCGAACACCCCAGGCTGGTTCCACGTCGCCTCGCCCCGGATGGTCAGCAGCGCGATGATGACGATGCCGTAGAACACCACGCCGCCGATCCGCCACAGCCGCGTCTCCGGGCTGCCGAACGCCGCCACGACCGCGGCGATCGCCACCGCCGCGAACGAAGCAACGGCGCCCAGCGCCGGGTAGATCAGCGCGGCGATGACCAGCAGGCCGATCAGCGCGCCACCGACCGTCGTGAGCGGTTTCAGCGTCACCATGCGCTCCCACTCGCGGTAGCAGCCGGCGAACACGGCGGCGACCAGCGCGGCGAACACGTAGGAGCCGAAATAGAGCCCTACTCCGGCCATCACCAGCAGCACGATGGCCGAAGCGAAACGAGGGCCGAGATCCGTCCAGGACCGGCGGGCAAGCGGATTGAACTGGGGACCGTGGTCCTCCGGTGCGCTCACTGGCTCCTCGACTCGATCCCGCCGAAGCGCCTGCTGCGCGAGGAATACTCGTCGAGCGCCTTGAGGAAGACCTGCTCGCCGAAATCGGGCCAGTTCTCCTCGACGAACACCAGCTCCGAGTATGCCCCCTGCCAGAGCAGGAAGTTCGAGACCCGCTGTTCGCCGCTGGTCCGGATGATCAGGTCCGGGTCGGGCGTACCCGAGGTGTAGAGCGCCCGCGCAATGGTCTCTTCGGTAATGTCCTCGACCCGCAGCTTGCCGGCGGCAACCGCCTGGGCAATCGCCTTGGTCGCCTCTGTCAGTTCGGACTTGCCGCCATAGTTGAATGCGACGATCAGCTCGAGACCGGTATTGCGGGCGGTCTTGGACTGCACCTCGTCGATCAGCCGCCTGAGCGCGTCATCGAGGCCGACGCGGGTGCCGATGATGCGCACCCGGACATTGTTCTGGATCAGCGTCGCGAGATCGGACGCGACGAAGCGGTGCAGCAGGCCGAAGATGAAGTTGACCTCATCGCGCGGCCGGCTCCAGTTCTCGGAGGAAAAGCTGAACACCGTCAGGTGCTTGACACCGTAGCGGATCGACAGATCGACGAGCCGGCGGAGCGCCTTGACGCCCTCGACATGCCCCTCCGTCCGCAGCTTGCCGCGCGCCTTGGCCCAGCGGCCATTGCCATCCATGATGACCGCCAGATGGGCAGGAATCTTGAGGCCGGGCTTCTCGTTGAGCGTCGTTGCTACGGCAGTATCGGCGGACATTGACGCCCTCCAGGGGCAGCGCGTTACAGGCCCATACTAGACCTGCATGATTTCCTGTTCCTTGACGGCCAGCACATTGTCGATATCGGCCACCGCGGCGTCTGTCGCCTGCTGCACCTGATCGCCCAGCTTGCGGCTGTCGTCCTGGCTGAGGTCGCCGTCCTTCTCGAGCTTCTTGAGCAGGTCCATGCCGTCACGACGGATGTGGCGGACGGCGACGCGCGCCTGCTCGGCATAGTTATGCGCAACCTTGGTCAAGTCGCGGCGGCGCTCTTCGTTCAGCTCCGGCAGCGGCACGCGGATCACCACGCCTTCGGCTGCCGGGTTGAGCCCGAGGCCCGAATTGCGGATCGCTTTCTCCACGGCGCCGGCAAGCGTACGATCCCACACCTGCACGCTCAGCATCCGGGCTTCCGGCACGGTGACCGTCGCCACCTGGTTGAGCGGCATGCGACCGCCATAGGCCTCGACCGTTACGGGCTCCAGCAGGCTGGCGCTGGCGCGTCCGGTCCGGAGGCCAGCCAGTTCGTCCCGCAGCGAGACGATCGACTTCTGCATCCGGTCCTTGAGTGCGGGTAGCGAGAATGCCTCGGCCATCGTAAAACTCCTTGATATCCCGCGTCTTAGCCGACGCGTGTACTCCTTGCCCGGCCGGCCAGGACGCCTTTGAGGCCTTCCTTGTCGTCGAGCGCGTAAACAATTATCGGCAAGCCGTTGTCGCGGGCAAGCGCGAAGGCTGCGGTATCCATGACCCTGAGGTCCTTGGCGATCACCTCTTCATGACTGATCGTCTCGAAGCGGAGCGCCTTGGGGTTCTTCTTGGGATCCTCGGAATAGACCCCGTCGACCTTGGTGCCCTTGAGCAGCACGTCGCACCTGAGCTCGATCGCCTTGAGCGCCGCTGCCGTGTCGGTGGTGAAGAACGGGCTGCCCGTGCCGCCGGCGCATACCACGACGTAACCGTCGCTCAGCGCCAGGTTGGCGTCGCGCGCCGTGAACGTATCGGCCACCGTCTCCATCGGCACGTTGGAATAGACTTTGACCTTCAGGCCCTTCTGCTCGATGGCATCGCCCAGCGCCAGCGAGTTGATCACCGTGCCCAGCATGCCCATCAGGTCGCTGGTGACCCGGTCGCCGCCCTTGGCCGCCACGGCCATGCCGCGGAAGATGTTGCCCGCGCCGATGACGATCGCCACCTGGATGCCGCTCTTGGCGACTTCCGCGATCTGGTCGGCCATGGCGTGCAGGAATTTCGGCTCGATGCCGAACGATTGGTCGCCGGCAAGGACTTCGCCGGAGACTTTCAGCAGAATCCGTTTATAGGCGGATTTGGCCATTCGTCAGTCTCCCGAAGTGCGCTGCAAGGCCCGAATCTAAGGGCGTCGCAGGCGGTTATGGCATATTCGGACGGGCTGTTGACCAGCCCGTCCGAAACTTATCCCGCGTCTTACTTCACGCCGGCAGTGGCAGCAACTTCGGCGGCGAAGTCGGTCTCTTCCTTGGCGATGCCTTCGCCCAGCGCGTAGGCGACGAAGCCCGTCACCTTGATCGGGGCGCCGACATCCTTCTCGGCATTCTTGACCACGTCGGCGATCTTGGTCTCGCCGTCGATCACGAACACCTGCGAGAGCAGCGTCACTTCCTCGTAGAACTTGCGCACCCGGCCTTCGATCATCTTTTCGATCACGGCGTCCGGCTTGCCGGATTCCTTGGCCTGCTCGGTGAAGATGGCGCGCTCGCGGGCCACCACGTCCTGGTCGATGTCGTCGGGCGACACGCTCAGCGGCTTGGTGTTGGCGATGTGCATGGCAAGCTGCTTGCCCAGCGCGTTCAGCGCCGCCTTGTCACCGGTCGACTCGAGCCCGACGATCACGCCGAGCTTGCCGAGACCCGGGGCCACCGAGTTGTGCACGTAAGAGCCGATGACGCCGTCCTTGACGGTCAGCGTGCCGGTGCGGCGCAGGTTCATGTTCTCGCCGATCTTGGCGATCGCGTCGGTCAGCTCGGCCGAGGCGGAGCGGCCCGAACCCGGGTACGGCATCTCGCTGAGCTTGCTCACGTCGCCATTGGCGTCGAGGGCGAGCTTGGAGATGTTGCCGACGATCGACTGGAACTGGTCGTTACGGGCAACGAAGTCCGTCTCGGAGTTCACTTCGACGATGGCGCCGCGTGTGCCGTCGATCGACACGCCGACCAGGCCCTCGGCCGCGACGCGGCCGGCCTTCTTGGCGGCCTTGGCGAGACCACGGGTGCGCAGCCAGTCGACTGCCGCTTCCATGTCGCCACCGGTCTCCTCGAGGGCCTTCTTGCAGTCCATCATCCCCACGCCGGTCAGTTCGCGGAGCTCTTTAACCTGCTGAGCGGAAACAGCCATTTCATATCACCTTTCCGCGGCCCCTGCCCGGAGCCGCGCCATTGTTCGAATGCGTAACCCGGAGCGAACCGGATTAGTTGGCGGCAGACGACGTATCGGCGTCATCGGCGCTGAGCGCCGGCTCTTCCGGAGCCTCGGCGGAAGCACCCAGGTCGGCGCCACGGCCGGCGGCCGAACGGCCGATGCCGTCGATCGCTGCACGGGAGACCAGCGAGCAGTAGAGCTCGAGGGCACGGGCCGCGTCGTCATTGCCCGGAATGGCGAAATCGACGGTGTCGGGATCCGAGTTCGAGTCGACGATGGCGATCACCGGAATGCCAAGGCGCTTGGCTTCCTTGATGGCGTTCGCTTCCTTGTTGGTGTCGATCACGAACAAGAGGTTGGGCAGGTTGCCCATGTCCTTGATGCCGCCCAGGTCGCGCTCCAGGCGCTCCTGCTCACGGCTGAGGAGCAGCAGCTCCTTCTTGGTCAGGCCATGGCCGCCTTCGGCCTGCTGGGCCTCGAGCTCGCGCAGACGGGCGATCGAGTTCGAAATGGTCTGCCAGTTGGTCAGCGTGCCGCCAAGCCAGCGCGAATTGACATAGTACTGGGCGGACTGGCGGGCAGCCTCGGCCACCACCGGTGCAGCCTGGCGCTTGGTGCCGACGAACAGCACGCGACCGCCGTCAGCGACGGTGTCCGAAATCAGCTGCAGCGCGCGCTGCAGGGCCGGCACGGTCTGGCTGAGGTCGAGAATGTGGATGTCGTTGCGGACGCCGAAAATGTGGCGCTCCATCTTGGGGTTCCAGCGGTGCTTCTGGTGGCCGAAGTGAACACCTGCTTCGAGCAGCTGACGCATGGAAAAATCGGGCAATGCCATGGAAGGCTTCCTTTACCGGTTATTGCCTCCGCGAGCGTTTGCGGCGAGATACCTCGCCACCGGTTGGAACCATCGGCCTTAGTGCCGCGGCGCCGCGCTTCGCGTGTGAATTACGCCCGGTTATCCGGACGCGCCGCGCATATAGGGGGTTTTGCTGTCATAGGCAAGTGCGGGCTCAGGCCGGACGCCTTCTGCTCGTGCGCTATGCCGACGCACGCCTGGCTTGCCACCGCAACAGCGCCAGCTTCAAGGCGAAAAGGGCAGCCGACAGGAGGAGAAGGGTCAGTGTAACCAGAAAAGCCAGCAGCCTGCCATCATTGGACATCGGCTAGTTCAGCCGGACGTCCACCACGCCTTCCATCGCCTTGATGCTGCCGGCGATTTCGGCGCTGAGCCTGTAGCCGCCCTTCAGCTCGATCTCGTATTCCTTGGCGCCCGCATCGCGGATGACGATGAAGCTGACCTGACCTTCGCCGCCGGGCTTCAGCTGCGAATGGATCGGGGCGAGGCACTTTTCGGAGCCGGCGAACACGGTGAGGCGGCGGCCGACCTTTTCGGCCGCGCCCTCGATCGGCTCAGCCTTGTTCAGGCGAATGCTGATGCCATCGGGCCGTTCGTCGGCTTCAACAGTCAGGATCACCGACTTGCCCGGCTGCAGGACATCGGAATACTGGCTGATCTGCTCGGAAAAAGCGATCACCTCATAGCCGCCGCTGGCATCCGACAGAGTGAGGATCGCCATCGGCGTACCTTTTTTGGTGCGCCGATCGTTACGGGACGCAATGGTGCCGGCGATCCGCCCTGCCCGTGCGTCGGCATCCTTCACCGCCCGCTCGAAATCGCTGTAGGGCGTCACCCGCAGCCGGTCGAACAGCTCGGCATACTGGTCGAGCGGATGGCCCGACAGATGGAAACCGATGGCGCCGTGCTCGCGGGACAGGCGCTCGGCCGGCGGCCAGTTGGTCACGGCCTGGTTGAGGATTATCGGCTCCGGCCGGTCGGCCGCGAACATATCCATGATGCCGTCGGCGGCGTTGGCATTGGTGCGCTGTGCCGTGGCGACGATCGCGTCGATAGCGGCGAAGGCCTGCTCACGCCGCGGCACCAGCTGATCGAACGCTCCTGCATTGATCAGCGCTTCCAGGGTGCGTCGGTTGATGATCCGCGCATCGACCCGGGTGGCGAAATCGCCGAGATCGGCGAACGGCTTGTCGCCGCGCGCTGCCATGATGTGCTCGGCCACCGCCTGCCCCACGCCCTTCACCGCGCCGATGGCATAAAACACCTTGCCGTCATGGGTGTTGAACACCGCATCCGAGCGGTTGACGCAGGGCGGCACGATCTCGATGCCGTGCTTTTTGGCGTCCTGGCGGAATTCATTGAGCTTGTCGGTATTGCCCATGTCGAGCGTCATGGTCGCCGCAAAGAACTCGTGCGGGTAATGCGCCTTCAGAAATGCCGTCTGGTAGCTGACCAGCGCATAGGTCGCGGCGTGCGACTTGTTGAAGCCGTAATTGGCGAACTTGGCCAACAGGTCGAAGATGGTGTCGGCAAGGCCCTTCTTCAGGCCGTACTTGATCGCGCCTTCCTGGAAACGCGCCCGCTGCGCATCCATCTCGGCCTTGATCTTCTTGCCCATGGCGCGGCGCAGCATGTCGGCTTCGCCGAGCGAATAGCCGGAAAGGATCTGCGCGATCTGCATCACCTGTTCCTGGTAGACGATGATGCCGTAGGTCTCGTCGAGGACCTCGCTCAGCGCCTCATGCGGATACTCGATATCCTCGTCGCCGCGCTTGCGGGCGTTGAACAGCGGGATGTTCTCCATCGGACCCGGCCGATAGAGCGCCACCAGCGCGATGATGTCCTCGAAGCGGTCGGGCTTCATGTCGACGAGGGCCCGGCGCATGCCGGCGCCTTCCACCTGGAACACGCCCGCGGTGTCGCCGATCGAATAGAGCTTGTAGGTCTTCTCGTCGGTGATCGGGATGTCTTCGATGCGGAACTTGCCGTCGCCGCTGCGATTGATCATGTCGACGGCGCGCTTGATGGTGGTCAGCGTCTTGAGGCCCAGGAAGTCGAACTTCACCAGCCCGGCCGTTTCCGACCACTTCATGTTGTACTGGCTGACCGGCATATCCGAGCGCGGGTCGCGATAGAGCGGCGCCAGTTCCTGCAGCGGCCGGTCGCCGATGACGATGCCGGCGGCGTGCGTCGAGGCGTGGCGATACAACCCCTCGAGCTTCTGGCCGATGGCGAGAAGGTCACGGACCTGTTCGTCCTCGTCGGCGAGCTGCTGCAGCTGCGGCACTTCCTTCAGCGAGCGCTCGAGCGTCCACGGGTCCGCCGGGTTGGCCGGCACCAGCTTGGCGATACGATCGACCTGCCCATACGGCATCTGCAGCACGCGGCCGACGTCGCGCAGCACGGCGCGCGCCTGGAGCGTACCGAAGGTTATGATCTGCGCGACCTGCGCCTCGCCGTATTTCTGCTGGACGTAGCGGATCACCTCTTCGCGGCGATCCTGGCAGAAGTCGATGTCGAAGTCCGGCATCGACACGCGTTCGGGGTTGAGGAAGCGCTCGAACAGCAGGTTATAGGCGAGCGGATCGAGGTCGGTGATGGTGGTCGCATAGGCCACCAGCGAGCCCGCGCCCGAGCCGCGGCCGGGGCCGACGGGAATGTCGTGCGCCTTGGCCCACTGGATGAAATCGGCAACGATCAGGAAGTAGCCCGGATACTTCATCCGCTCGATGATGCCGAGCTCGTACTCCAGCCGTTCGCGATAGATCTCTTCGGTCTTGCCGGGAGCGACGCCGACCACGCGCAGACGTTCCTCAAGACCGGTGCGCGCCATATGAGCCAGGGCCTGCGCCTCGGCGGTCACGGCCTCCTCGGCGGACTGGCCGGGGGAGGCGGCGAAGGTCGGCAGCACCGGGTTGCGCTTCTTCGGCCGGTAACCGATGCGTTGCGCGATCTCGATGGTGTTGTCCAGCGCTTCGGGCAGATCGGCGAAGAGCTTCTGCATCTCCTCGCGGGTCTTGAAATAGTGCTGGTTGGTGAGCTTGCGGCGTTCGGTCTGCGCCACCACGGTGCCGCCGGCGATGGCCAGCAGCGCGTCATGGGCTTCGTGGTCGATGGGGGCCGGATAGAACGGCTCGTTGGTCGCCACCAGCGGCACGCCGCGGGCATAGGCATAGTCGATGAGCTTGGCTTCGTTCAGCGTTTCCTGCGGACGGCCATGCCGCTGCAGCTCGATATAGAGCCGGTCGCCGAACAGCTCGCGCAGGCGGTCGAGCCTTGCCAGTGCGATGGCATCGGCATTGTTGGCGAACCAGGGGTCGATGGCGCCTTCCGGGCCGCCGCTGAGGCAGATGATGCCATCCAGCGCCTCTTGGTGCATCCAGCCGAGCTTCGCGGCGGCGCGCCCGTTCTCGCCTTCGAGATGCGCACGGCTGACCAGGCTCGAAAGGTTGGCGAAACCGTTCTCGGAAGTCGCCAGCAGCACCAGTCCGCCCTTGCCGAAGCGGCCGCGATCGTGGCCGCGCTCCTGCATGCGATCCTGGCTGTCCTCCATGGCGGAGAAGTCGACCGCCAGCTCGACGCCGATCAGCGGCTGGATGCCCTTGCCCGCTGCCTTCTCGGAGAACTCGAGCGCCCCGAACAGGTTGTTGGTGTCGGCGATGCCGAGCGCCGGCTGCTTGTCCGCCTTGGCGAGGTCAAGCAGCTTCGAAAGCGGCAGCGCTCCCTCGAGGAGCGAGTAAGCCGAGTGCACGTGCAGGTGAATGAAGCCGGGGCCAGCCATTCGTCGTTCCTAACCCCGTGGCGGCACCACGGCCACACACGAGGACGTCAATCCACAGCCCTGTCACACGAGTCGGGCAGCGATATCCATCCAGGTCAGCGAGGCGACCGAGAAGCCGCAAATGGTGACGAAAGCCAGCAGATCCTTGACGAAAGAGAGCATCGGAACCTCCAAAGTTTCTGTTCCGTTCTTCTATGTTCGCAATTTGTTCTTGTCTAGCGACATCGACCTAGCCATGAGTACATGGTTAACACGCGAGTCGGCGATGGCACCGGACTGCAAGGAGAACAGGCGTTGAACCAACAGCAGAAAGCCGAGCGTTTTCAGGCGCTTCACCAGGGCCCGCTATTCGTCATCCCCAACCCGTGGGATGCGGGTAGCGCGCGGCTCCTTGCCGGGTTTGGTTTCCAGGCCCTGGCCACTACCAGTGCCGGCCTCGCCTTCGCGCTCGGCCGTCGCGATGGCGAGGGCAGCGTCAGCCGCGACGAGGCTCTGCGCAACGCCGCCGATATTGTGGCCGCAACCGACCTGCCGGTGAGCGCCGATCTCGAGAATGGTTATGGTGACACGCCGGAAGCTGCGGCCGAGACCACCCGGCTCGCCGCCGCTGTGGGCCTCGTCGGCAGCTCGATCGAAGATGCGACCGGCAATGCAGCCGATCCGATCTACGACTTCGACCTGTCGGTAGAGCGGGTCGCGGCCGCGGCTGAGGCGGCGCATGCCCTGTCATTCCCCTACACCTTCGTCGCCCGCGCCGAGAACTTCCTCCACGGCCGCAATGACCTCGATGACACCATCCGCCGGTTGCAGGCCTACGAGAAAGCCGGCGCTGACGTGCTGTTCGCGCCTGGTCTGCCGAATCTCGACGCTATCCGCACCGTCTGCGCGTCGGTGACCAAGCCGGTGAATATCGTCCTGGGGGCGAAGCATACCCCCTACTCCCTCGCCGACCTCGCCGCTGCCGGCGTGCGACGCGTCAGTACCGGCAGCTCGTTCGCCCGCGCTGCCCTGACCGGGCTGCGGGATGCATCGCTCGAACTGCTTGGCCCGGGGACCGCGACTTACCTGGACGATGCCATCAGCTTTGCCGAAGTGACGGCACTGATGGCCGCGAAGCGCTAGGCTGTCGAGCCGGCTGGATTTCACGTAGCGATGCGGTTACGCCTTCAGCCATGGCGATAGATGCCCGCACCCGCAAGAAGCTCGTCCGTATCCTGAAGCTGCTCGGATCCGACAATCCCGGCGAACGCGACTCCGCCGCGCTCGCTGCCCACAAGCTCGTCGCCTCGCTCGACACCGATTGGGATACCCTGCTCGAGCCGCCGCCCGAGACCAGGGTGGTGGTGCGGCGGGTGCGCGAGTGGGACATCAACCACCAGGAAGCCGCCGAGACCCGCATCCGCCAGCTCCGGGACACCAACGAGCGGCAGGCCCGACAGATCCGCGGTCTCAGGACGCGGGTGAACACCCTGCTCGATCGCGAACGGCTGCGCCGGGCCAGTGAAGCTGACGAGGGCGAGATACGGCCGGACGGCTAGGTCCTTGAAGCGGCCGGATCATGTCAGTCGCCCTTCGCTCCCGGCCCTCAGTCCGAGCTGCACGACCCTCATGGAGCGGATAGGAGACGCAGGCCATCGCCCTACAGCGTGATCGGCTCGATCAGCCCGCCGCGCAGCGTCACGATGCGGTTGGCGCGCCGCGCCAGGTCGTGGTTATGCGTGGCGATCAGGGCCGCGGCGCCCTCTTCCCTGATCAGCGACGCCAGGGCGTCGAACACCACATCGCTGGTGGCGGGGTCGAGATTGCCGGTCGGCTCATCCGCGAGGATGATGCGCGGGTGGTTGGCGGCGGCGCGGGCAATGGCGACGCGCTGCTGCTCACCGCCGGACAGCTCGGCGGGCCGGTGCTGGGCTCGCGGCGCGATGCCGAGAATGTCGAGCAACTGCATGGCCCGCTTCTCGGCCGCGGCCTGGTCCCGGCCGGCGATCAGTTGCGGCATGGTGACGTTCTCGAGCGCCGAGAACTCCGGCAGCAAATGGTGGAACTGGTAGACGTAGCCGATCGTGTCTCGGCGCAGCAGGGTGCGGCCACGTTCGTTGAGCTTGCTGGTCGGCACGCCCGTGATTTCGACCTCACCGCCCTGCGGCCGCTCCAGCAGCCCCGAAATATGCAGCAAAGTCGACTTCCCGGCGCCCGACGGCGCGACGATGGCAACGAGCTCGCCGCCCTTCACCTCGAGGTCGGCCGCCTCCAGCACCCGCACCAGCGTGTCGCCCACGCCGTAATGGCGATGCACCTTTGCGAGCTTCAGGTGGACATCACTCATAGCGCAGGGCCTCGACAGGATCGTATTGGGCGGCGCGCCAGGCGGGATAGAGCGTCGCAAGGAAAGACAAGCCCATCGCCACGGCAACGATGGCGATCACTTCGGATGGATTGGTGCGGCTGGGCAGCGAGGACAGGAAGAACACCTCAGGCGGAAAGATGGTGATCCCGAGCAGGCGCGACAGGAACGCCCTTATCGCTTCCGCATTGGCGGCGATCACCAACCCGAGCGCCAGCCCGAGCAGCGTGCCGCCGACGCCGATGGCGACGCCCGCGATGCCGAAGATCCGCATGATCGAACCACGGGTCGCGCCCATGGTGCGCAGCACCGCGATATCGGTACCCTTGTCCTTCACCAGCATGATGAGGCTGGAAATGATGTTGAACGCCGCGACGACCACGATCATCGACAGGATGACGAACATCACGCTGCCCTGGGTCTGCAGCGCATCGAAGAAATTCTGGTGCTGCTGGCGCCAGTCCGACAGGATCAGCGGCCGATCGATCTGCTGGCCGATCTTCAGCCGCATCGCGTCGAGTGCATTGGGGTCGGCAATGAACACCTCGATCGCCGTGGCGCGGTAGATGCGGTCATAGGCCGCCTCGCGGTCGGCTTCATCCGCATCGAGCGGCGGCACGCTCGCATCGGGCTTCAGCACCCGATCGAACATCTCGAGATAATCCTGCGCCGGCCGGAGCGGCATATAGAGATAGAAGCTGTCGAACTCGGTCATCCCGAGGTCGAAGATCACCTTGACTGGAAATGACCGTGTGCGCGGTCGGGCGCCGCTCTGCAGCCCCGAGGCATCGGGGCTCAGCAGGGTTACGGTGTCCCCGATATTGACCTTCAGCTTCTCGGCGAGGCGCCGGCCGACCGCCACGCCGTTGCCGTCATCCCAGCCATCCCAGTGCCCGAGAATGGCGCCGTCGTGCAGGAGCTTGAGCTTGTCGATCGAGCCCAGCGAGACGCCGCGTACGATCACACCGGTGGAATCGGCCCTGGCGCCGGAGGCCAACGCCTGCCCCTCCACGAACGGAACCGCCGCTATGACGCCGTCGACACCCTGAATCTGCTCGGCCGAGCGCTCGTAATCGGTGAAGCGCGCCTCGATCGGATAGGCCGAAAAGTGCCCGTTCAGTCCAAGCAGCTTGGAGACGATCTCTGCGTTGAAGCCGTTCATCACCGAGGTGACGACGATCAGCGCCGCTACGCCGAGCGCGATGCCGGTCAGCGTCAGCCCGGCGATCACGGAGACGAAGCGATCGCGCCGACGGGCACGCAGGTAACGGCCGGCGATGAGGAACTCGAAGCGCGAGAACGGGCCCGGGTCGGCTGCAGGCGTGCGGTCGGTCACTGGTTCAGCCCTTCGATCGGATCGAGCCGCGCCGCGCGCCAGGCGGGATAGAGCGTCGCGAGGAAAGTCAGGCCGAGCGACAGCAGCACCACCAGCACCACTTCGCCGGTATCGATCCGCGACGGCAAGGCGGACATCAGGAACAGCTCGGGTGGGAAGATCGAGATGTTGAGCAGGTTCGACACGGTCGACCGGATCGCTTCGACATTGATCGCGAACACCACCCCGAGCACCAGCCCGAGGAACGTGCCCGACAGCCCGATGGCGAACCCGGTCATCGAGAAGATCCTGAGGATGGCGCCGCGCGTTGCGCCCATGGTGCGGAGCACGGCGATATCCGGCCCCTTGTCCTTTACCAGCATCACCAGGCTCGCGATGATGTTGAAGGCGGCGACGAGAATGATCAGCGACAGGATGACGAACATCACCACGCGCTCCACCTGCAGCGCCGAGAAGAATGTCGCGTTGCGCTGCTGCCAGTCGGTGATGGTGAACGGCCGGTCCAGCGCCGCCTGCAGCTTCTCGCGCATGCCTCCGATCTGGTCGGGGTCGGCGACGAACACCTCTACCCCGCTCGCCTTGTAGGCGCGCTCATAGGCGGCATCGATCTCTTCGTCGGTCGCCATCACCCCGGGCATCTGCACGCCGGGCTTCAGCTTGTCCTCGAACATGCGGAAATAGACCTGCGCCTCCTGCATCGGCAGGTAGACGTAGAACCCGTCATACTCGGGCATGCCGATGTTGAAGATGACATTGACCGGCAGCGTCAGCTCGGCCGGCGTCATGCCGAACGGGGTCGGCGTACCGTTGGGATTGATGATGGTGATCTGGTCGCCCAGCGCCACGCCGAGCCGCTCCGACAGCCGCTGGCCGATGGCGGCGCCCTGGCTGCCGTCCCATTGATCCCAGCCGCCGAGCGCCGCGCCGTCGCGCAGCAGCTGCAGCTTTGCCAGCGATGCCTCGCTGATGCCGCGCACCACCACGCCGGTGGCGCTGGCATTGCCCGAAGCAAGCGCCTGCCCCTCGACATAAGGGATGGCATAGCGCACCCCCTCGACCCCTTCGAGGCGCCTCACCACGTCGTCGTAGTCGTCAAACCCGTCCGCCGTGGTCTGCACCACGAAATGGCCGTTGAGGCCGAGGATCTTGCCCAGCAGTTCGGTGCGGAACCCGTTCATCACCGACATCACGACGATCAGTGTCGCAACGCCCAGCACCACGCCCACCAGCGTCAGAATGGCGATGACCGAGGCGAACTTCTCCTTGCGGCGGG
>MKVB01000001.1:428099-594784 GCA_001899085.1 Devosia sp. 66-14
AACGCTGTCCCGCCGCTGCGGCACGATCAGTGACTTGAGGCGCCCGACCGCTGCCTCGATCGACAGCGTCTCGCGCTCGCCCGACTTGCGGTGCTTGATCTCGACCGTGCCATCCTTGAGCCCGCGCGGCCCGACGATCAGCTGGTACGGGATGCCGATCAGGTCGGCCGCCGCGAACTTGCCGCCGGCGCCCTGGTCGCGATCGTCGAGCAACACGTCGATGCCTTCGCGGCTGAGGTCGTCATAGAGCCGTTCGGCCGCCCGGTCGCTCTCGGCGTCGCCGACCTTGAGGTTGATCACCACGGCTTCGAACGGCGCCACGCTGACCGGCCAGACAATGCCGGCATCGTCGTGCGAGGCCTCGATGATGGCGGGCACCAGGCGGCTCGGCCCGATACCGTAGCTGCCCATCTGCACCTCGACCGCCTGCCCTTCCTGGCTGGTCACGGTCGCCTTCATCGGCTTGGAATACTTGGTGCCGAAAAAGAAGATGTGACCGACCTCGATGCCGCGCGCCGCGAGCTGGTGCTCGGGCTCGACAGCGGCCTTGAAGCCCGCTTCGTCGGTCATCTCGTCGGTGGCGGCGAACAGCGACGTCCAGTCCTTGAAGATCGGCGTCAGGTCGCTGCGGAAATCGGTGTCGATCGCCGGAATCGGCTTGTCCACCAGGCGCTTGTCGAGGAACACCGCGCTCTCGCCGGTATCGGCCAGCACGTGGAACTCGTAGCTCAGGTCGCCGCCGATCGGGCCGGTATCGGCCCGCATCGGCACCCCGACCAGCCCCATGCGGTGGAAGGTCCGGAGATAGGCTACGAACATGCGGTAGAAGGCCTGCGTCGCACTGGCCTCGTCGAGGTCGAACGAATAGGCGTCCTTCATCAGGAACTCGCGCGACCGCATGGTGCCGAAGCGCGGACGGATCTCGTCACGGAACTTCCACTGGATGTGATAGAGGTTCAGCGGCAGGTCCTTGTAGGACTTCACGTAGGTACGGAAGATGTCGGTGATCATCTCCTCGTTGGTCGGCCCGAACAGCATGTCGCGCTCGTGCCGATCCTCGATACGCAGCATCTCCTTGCCATACGCATCGTAGCGGCCCGATTCCTTCCACAGATCCGCCGACTGAATGGTCGGCATCAGCAGCTGCACGGCGCCCGAGCGGTTCTGCTCTTCCTCGATGATGCGGATGATCTTGTTCAGCACCTTGAAGCCGAGCGGCAGCCAGGAATAGCTGCCCGCAGCCTGCTGCTTGATCATGCCGGCACGCAGCATCAACTGGTGCGAGACGATCTCTGCCTCTTTCGGCGTCTCCTTCAGGAGGGGCAGGAAGTAACGGCTCAAACGCATGTACGGTCCTCGATGGCGCCGGATTCGGATTGCGAACCCTATAGCGTAAAGCGGGGCAAAGTGGAGCCCGCAAAAGCGCGCGAAACTTAGGCAAACGCCCGGTCGTGCGGTACTTTTGCGCAACCTGAAGCGGCTACCAAATGCTGACCGGAAAACTATGTAAAAATGCGATGGCTGCCATGCAGAATCCGCTTGGCAGCCCCAGATTCAGTTGTTAGGGTCCGTCGCCATAAGAACACAGGCAACCACAAGTTGCCGGACGTCGACAACGTCAAGGGAGGAGCGTTGGCAGCCACCTAACCGTGTGCCTAAGACCAGCGTATTGTCGAGAAACTCTTCAAAGCAGGGCTTCGGCCCTGCTTTTTTCATTGCAGATGAAGAAACGATGACAAGTTCTTCTGAGTTCAGGGCAATTGCACTTTCACTCGAGGGCACGACCGAAGCTCCGCACTTCGATCGGCGGGCTTTCAAGGTCGCGCGCACTTACGCCACCCTCGCCGCCGACGAGTTGACCGCCAACCTGAAATTCACGCCCGACGAACAGGAGTTCAAGGCACTGCTGGCGCCCGAGGCATTCGTGCCGATCGACAATGGCTGGGGCCGCCAGGGCTGGACGACGGCGGTGCTGGCAAAGCTCAGCGAAGCCGAGCTGCGAGCGGCGCTCGAAATGGCCTACGCCCATGCTTTGCCGAAGGTGAAAGCCAAGCGGCGCTAGCCACGCCTCGAGCGGCCCACGGCGCCGGAAATGACACCGAGTTCAGTTGCGCGATCGGGAGCTGCTCAGCGCCAGTACTCGATCAGCCACGGGGTGGTGAGCCCCCACAGCAGCAGCCCGGTGACCACCGCGGCAAGCACAGTGGTCGCCAAGAGCTTCGGCCACAGCCGCAGGATCCCGGCCGGCGCACCACGCTCGGTCCCTTCGATCCACTCGCCCGCATCCACCTGGTTGCGCACCTTGAACGGCAGCACCAGGAACAGGCAGATCCACCAGGTGACGAAGAAGATGGCGATGAAGGTTCCGACTTGCATGGCGAGCCTCAGACTCGGTGTACGAACACCGTTACGTTGGGTTTGCGGCCCCAGTAGGACGAAACCTCGCTGCGGACCGCCCGCTGCAGCGCCGTGTTGACCAGTTCGGGGTCGTTGCGGCGCTTGGGCGGAATCGACTTGAGCGTTCCTGTTACCGCACGGCGAACGATCTCGGGCAGCGACTCATCGTCATCCTCGACATCCGGCAGGCCTTCGATCACCGTTTCCGGCCCGGCCAGCACCTGACCTGAGGAATTGACGCAGAGGCTGACCACGATGTGGCCGCCAAAGCTGAGCCGCCTCCGGCCCTTCACGCCGCTCTCCTCCGGCGTGCACAGCACATTGCCATCGAGATAGAGCTGGCCGACACGCACCTCGCCGGGGAACTGCGTGGTGTTCGGGAACAGCCGGACCATGTCGCCATTGCGGGCATGAACCACGGTCTCGATCCCATGCTGGCGGCCGAGCAGCGCATGCGCCTCGAGATGCGCCGCCTCGCCGTGCACGGGCACCAGCACGTCCGGCTTGATCAGGTCATAGAGCCGTTTCAGTTCCTCGCGGCGCGGGTGGCCGGTGGTGTGCACCAGCCCCTGCGTCTGCGTGATCACTTCGATGCCGCGGTCGATCAGCATGTTCTGGATGTCGATGACTTCGCGCTCGTTGCCCGGGATGGCCCAGGACGAGAAGATCACCCGATCACCGGCATTGAGCGAGATCTCCGGATGGTCCTCGCGCGCGATGCGGGCGATGGCGGCGCGGGCTTCACCCTGGCTGCCGGTACACAGCAGCACCACCTTGGCGCGCGGCAGTGCCTTGTACTCGTTCTGGTCGAGGAACGGATCGATCCCCTCCAGCATGCCGAGTTCGCGGGCGATGCCGCTGATCCGGTGCAGTGCCCGGCCCGACATCACCACCTTGCGACCGGCCTTCTGGGCTGCCCGCGCCACCGAGATCACCCGGCCCACATTGGAGGCGAAAGTGGTGACGGCAACGCGATGCGTCGACGAGGCGATCAGCGCCTCGAGCGTCGAGGCGACCTCGTCCTCGGACGGGCTGGTGCCGTCCTTCATCGCATTGGTGGAATCGCAGATCAGCGCGATCGGGGTGGAACGGTCTTCACCGATCTGGGCGAAGCGGCCGATATCGGTCGGCGGACCTCCCACCGGGTGGGGATCGAGCTTCCAGTCGCCCGTATGGATCACCCGACCGACCGGCGTGGTGATCAGCAGCGCGCAGCTCTCGGGAATCGAGTGAGCGACGTTGATCGCCTCGATGGTGAACGGGCCGACGCTGAAGGGCTTGCCCACCCGCATCGGCTTGACCTCGATATCCTCGACGATGCCTTCGGACTCGCGCTTGGCGCTGAGCATCGCCGCGGTGAAGGCGGTGGCATAGACCGGGCGATCGAAGGCCGGCCACAGGTCGAGCACGGCGCCGTAATGGTCCTCGTGGCTGTGGGTCAGCACCAGCGCCAGGATGTCGTCGGCATTCTCCTCGAGAAAGGCCGGGTCGGGCAGGATCAGTTCGACCCCCGGTTCCTGCGGTCCGGCAAAGGTGACGCCGCAATCGACGACGATCCACTTGCGGCTGCGCTCCGGCCCGAACCCATAGGCGCCCATGTTCATGCCGATTTCGCCCACGCCGCCAAGCGGCACGAAGACGAGCTCATCGGGTCTCGGCTTTGCCATTGTCAGTTCCTAACGCTTGCGGTCGTGCCGAAATGCACATCACCGGCGGTGATGGCAATACGGCTGTTGTCATTGGCGCGAACGATCAGTCGTCCGCCCTCGTCGATAGTCTCAAAGATGCCGCGCACCACGTCGCCGTCGCGGTTCACCGCGACTTCGGCGCCGATGCCGGCGGCGGAGCGCCGCCACAGGTCGAGCACCTCGGTCACCCCCCTGCCCCGATCCCACAGTTCGAAGGCATCGACCCAGGCATCCGACATTGCGCCGAACACCGTCTCAGCCGTGGTATCGAGCCCAAGGGCGCGCAGCGAGGTCGCCGGGTAGGGCAGTCCCTCGGGAGCCTCGACCACATTGACGCCGATCCCCACCACGATGGCCATCTCGCCATTGGGGCGCTTGTGCGCCTCGAGCAGGATGCCGGCGAGCTTGGCACCGTCAGCCAGTACGTCGTTGGGCCATTTGAGCGCAATGCGGCCATTGGCCGTATCGGCGCCGTCGATGCCGGTCTTGAGCGTTGCAGCCGGGACGATCCCGGCCAGCGCCTGGTTCAGCGAAACGCCGGCGACGAAGCCGAGCGTCGCGGCAATAGCCGGATCGACCGCCGGTACCACCAGCAGGCTGGCCGCCAGATTGCCATGCGGCGATTGCCATGGCCGGCCACGCCGGCCGCGACCTGCCGTCTGCTGCAAGGCGCAAAACCAGACATCGCCGATATCGCCTGCCTGGGCGGCTGTCGCCGCCTCGGTGGAAGTCGATCCAACGCTGTCGAAGCCGTTCAGCCTGTAGCCGCGCGAGACCGCCCTGGACCCGAGCCAGAAAGCTGCCACTAGAACAGGCTTCCGGCCGCGCTGTGCGCAGCGGCGGTCAGCGGCGACCCCACCGTGACGAAATAGGTCACGATCAGGAAGCCGATGCCGGCCATCACCACGTTCAGCTCGCCCGGCACCGCGGCGAACTTGGCCACCGGCTCGTCGAAATACATCACCTTGACGATGCGCAGGTAGTAGAACGCGCTCACCGCCGAGGCGAGCACGCCGATCACTGCGAGGACGAACAGGTTCTGCTCGACCGCGGCGAGGAACACCTGCCACTTGGCGAAGAACCCGGCCAGCGGCGGCAGCCCGATCAGCGAGAACATCAGGATGGCGATGATGGCGGCGACGAACGGCCGCTTCTGCGCCAGCCCGGCGAGCTCGGAAATCGTCTCGACCGGGCCGTTCTCGGTGCGAAGCGCCAGCACGCAGGCAAAGATGCCGACGGTCATGGCGATGTAGATCGCCATATAGACGGCGACGCCCTCGACGCCGGCCTCGGTGCCCGACGACAGGCCGACCAGCGCAAAGCCGACATGGCCGATCGACGAATAGGCCAGGAGGCGCTTGAGGTTGTTCTGCCCGATCGCCGCGAAAGCAGCGAGCACCATCGAGGCGATCGACAGGAAGATGACGATCTGCTGCCAGTCATGCGTGATCGGCGCGAAGCTGACCGTGGTGACGCGGATGAACAGCGCCATCGCCGCCACCTTCGGCGCAGCCGCAAAAAAGGCGGTGACCGGCGTCGGTGCGCCTTCGTAGACATCCGGCGTCCACATGTGGAACGGCACGGCGGAAATCTTGAAGGCGATGCCGGCCAGCAGGAACACCATGCCGAAGATCAGCCCGATCGAACGGCTGTCGAGCGAGATCGCGGTCACGATCTGGTCGATCTGGGTGGTGCCGGTGAAGCCGTAAACCAGCGAGGCGCCGTAAAGCAGCATGCCGGACGAGAGCGCGCCGAGCACGAAATACTTGATACCGGCTTCGGTGGCTTTCCTGTCCTCTCGCTTCATCGCCGCGACCACGTAGAGCGCCAGGCTCTGCAGCTCGAGGCCGATATAGAGGCTCATCAGATCATTGGCCGAGACCATGATCATCATGCCCAGCGTCGCCAGCAGCACCAGCACCGCATACTCGAACTTGTCGATGCCGTGCTCTTTGCTGTTCGGCAGCGAGATCAGCAGCGTTGCGGCAGCGCCGCCCAGCACCAGCGCCTTCATGTAGCGGGCAAAGCCATCGACGATGAACACGCCGTTGAACAGCACGCCGGCCGCCGGCTGCAGCAGCAGCACAGCCAGCACCACGAGGAGCAGCACGATGGCGACGATCGAAACCGCCTTCGAACTGATGCCCTTCCAGAACAGCGAGACCAGCAGCACTACGATGGCGCCGACGGCCAGCAGCAGTTCCGGATAGGCGGGGGCGAGCGAAGCGAAGCTCGTGACGTCGGACAGCATGCCCGTCTCCTAATGGCCGGTCGCCGCAGCGACCGCAGCGGGCGCGGCACCGATGGCGTTGGCAAAGTTTTCCGCGACGAGGTTCACCGATGCGGCGGTCGCATCGAGGATCGGCGCGGGATAGAAGCCGAAAACGATGGTGAGGATCACCAGCGGCACCAGGACGATGGCTTCGCGCCGGTCGAGATCGAGGATGCCCTTCAGCGATTCCTTGGTGAAGGCGCCGAAGATCACCCGACGATAGAGCCAGAGCGCATAGGCTGCCGACAGGATCACGCCGAACGCCGCGAAGAACGCCACCCAGGTATTGGCCTGGAACGCCGCCAGCATGGTGAGGAATTCCCCGACGAAGCCCGAGGTGCCCGGCAGGCCGACATTGGCCATGGTGAACACCATGAACACCACGGCATAGCGCGGCATCGGCGATACCAGCCCGCCATAGGCGTCGATCTCGCGGGTGTGCATCCGGTCGTAGACGACGCCGACGCAGAAGAAGAGCGCGGCCGAGACGATGCCGTGCGAGATCATCTGGAAGATCGCGCCGTGGATGCCGTAGATGTTGCCGGTGAAGATCCCCATGGTCACGAAGCCCATATGGGCGACGGACGAGTAGGCGATCAGCTTCTTGATATCGGTCTGCACCAGCGCGATCAGCGAGGTGATGATGATCGCCGCGATCGACAGCACGAACACGAAGTTCGCGAACTGGTGCGACGCGTCGGGGAACATCGAGATCGAGAAACGGATGAAACCGTAGCCGCCAAGCTTGAGCAGGATCGCGGCCAGGATCACCGAGCCGCCGGTCGGCGCCTCGACGTGCGCTTCAGGCAGCCAGCGGTGGAACGGCCACATCGGCATTTTCACCGCGAACGACGCGAAGAAGCCGATCCACAGCCAGGTCTGCACCTCGGGCGGGAACTTGAAGGTCAGCAGCTTGACGATGTCGAGCGTGCCGGCCTGCCAGTACATCGCCATGATGGCGATCAGCATCAGCACCGTGCCGGTGAAGCTGTAAAAGAAGAACTTGTAGGTCGCCTGGATGCGTCGTGCCCCGCCCCAGATGCCGATGATCAGGAACATCGGGATCAGCGTGCCCTCGAAGAACACGTAGAACATCGCCAGATCGAGCGTCGCAAACGCGCCGATCATGAACGTCTCGAGGATCAGGAAGACGATCAGGTACTCTTTGACCCGCTTGGTGATGGAGCCGAAGCTCGACAGGATCACCGCCGGCATCAGCACCGCGGTCAGCGGGATGAACAGCACCGAAATGCCGTCGACGCCCATGCGATAGCCGATCGAGTCGCTCCAGCCGTAGTTCTCGACGAACTGGAAACCGGTGTTCGACGGGTCGAACAGGTACCACAGGTATAGACTGAGGGCAGCCGTCACCAGCGTCACGCCCAGCGCGATATAGCGCGCCAGGTTGTTGGCCGCCTCGTCGCGTCCGCCGACAAACAGCAGCAGGAACGCACCCAGCGTCGGCAGGAAGGTGATGACCGTCAGAAGGTGGTCACTGAAGATCATCCCAGGAGTCCCCCGGCGGCGATGGCCCAGGTGAGCAGCGCCGCAATACCGATAAGCATGGCGAAAGCGTAGTGATAGAGGTAGCCGGACTGCAGCTTCACCACCTTGCCGGTAATGTCCTTGACGCGATTGCCAAGGCCCTCGGTGATGGTCTTGTCGACCAGCATATCGTCAAAGCCCTTCCACAGGGCGGTGCCCAGCCACAGAGCCGGCTTGACGAAGATGCGGTCGTAAAGCTCGTCGAAGTACCACTTGTTGAGCAGGAACAGGTAGAGCCCCGGGTTGGCGTGCGCCATCCGCTTCGGCATCTCGCGGTCGTAGACATACATCCACAACGCGGCGCCGAAACCGAACAGCATGGCGAACGTCGCCGACCACTTCACCCATAGCGGCACGCCGTGGGCGGCCTCGAGCAGTTGCTCGGAGACGACCAGCGAGCCCTGGAAGAAGTGCTCGATATGCTCGGCATGGCCGAAGAACAGGTCGTTGAACACCACGCCCGCCAGCACCGCGCCGACCGCCAGCACATAGAGCGGCACCAGCATGACGTTGGGGCTCTCATGGGCGTTGTCGTAGGCGCTGCCGTGATGCCCGTGATCGTCATGGGCATGGTCGGCATGCGCATCGTGCCCATGGTGCTGCCCGCGCGGCTCGCCATGGAAGGTCAGGTGGATCAGGCGCCACGAGTAGAAGCTCGTGAACATCGCCGCGATCACCAGCGCCCAGAAGGCGATGTAGCCGGTCGAACCACCCGCCGCATAGGCGACTTCGATGATCCCGTCCTTCGAAAAGAACCCGGCAAAGCCGAGCGGCGTGCCCGGAATACCGACGCCCGTAAGCGCCAGCGTGCCGATGATCATCATCCAGTAGGTGACCGGGATCTTCTTGCGCAGCCCGCCCATGTTCCGCATGTCCTGCTCATGGTGCATCGCGTGGATGACCGAGCCGGCGCCCAGGAACAGCAGCGCCTTGAAGAAGGCGTGGGTGAACAGGTGGAAGACACCGACCGAGTACATCCCTGCCCCGAGCGCCACGAACATGTAGCCGAGCTGCGAACAGGTCGAGTAGGCGATGACGCGCTTGATGTCGTTCTGCACCAGGCCAACCGTCGCCGCAAAGAACGCCGTCAGCGCGCCGACCAGCATCACCACCGTCATGGCGAAGGGCGAAAGTTCGAATAGCGGCGACAGGCGCGCCACCATGAACACGCCGGCCGTCACCATGGTGGCGGCATGGATGAGCGCCGACACCGGTGTCGGGCCTTCCATGGCGTCCGGCAGCCAGGTGTGGAGCAGAAACTGCGCCGACTTGCCCATGGCGCCCATGAACAGCAGCAGGCAGACCACGGTCATCGCGTCCAGATCCCACGACAGGAAGTGGATCACCGGCAGGTTACCCTTGAGCCCGTCCGCAGCGTGGAACGCGCCGTCGAAATCGAGGTGCCCGAGCACCACGAAGGCAGCGAAGATACCGAGCGCAAAGCCGAAATCGCCGACGCGGTTGACGACGAACGCCTTCATGGCGGCGGCGTTGGCGGTGGGCTTCTTGTACCAGAAGCCGATCAGCAGGTAGGACGCGAGGCCCACCCCTTCCCAGCCGAAGAACATCTGCAGGAAGTTGTCGGCCGTCACCAGCATCAGCATGGCGAAGGTGAATAGCGACAGGTAGGCGAAGAACCGCGAACGGTGCGGATCATCGGCCATGTAGCCGATCGAATAGAGATGAACGAGGCTGGAAACCGTGGTCACCACCACCAGCATCACCGCGGTGAGCGTATCGACGCGCAGCACCCAGCGCAGGTCGAGCGCACCGGAGACGATCCAGCGCATCACCTCGACCTTGTTTGCCTCTGCGTGGCCCCCGGCCTCGGCGGCCTCCGGTGCGAACCAGAAGCCGGCGAAGACGATCCAGCTCAGCACCGCGGCGCCGATCAGCAGCCCGGTGGTGATGTACTCGCTGGTGCGGTGGCCGATGATGCGGCCCAGCAAGCCTGCGATCAGGGCCCCGACGAGCGGGAAGAATACGATGGCCTGGATAAACACCGGGTCAGCCCTTCAGCGAGTTGACGTCTTCCACGGCGATGGAGCCGCGGTTGCGATAGAAGATGACGAGGATGGCAAGACCGATCGCGGCTTCCGCGGCGGCCACCGTGAGGATCAGCAGCGCGAACACCTGCCCGGCGAGGTCGCTCAGCTGCGACGAGAACGCCACGAAGTTGATGTTCACCGCGAGCAGGATCAGTTCCACCGACATCAGGATGACGATGATGTTCTTCCTGTTGAGGAAAATCCCGAACACGCCCAGCGTGAAGAGGATCGCCCCGACGGTCAGGTAGTGCCCGAGGCCGATGCCTGTTTCTGCCAGCATTTAGAGCCCCTGCCCCGATTTGACCTTGACCAGTTCCGTGCCTTCCGAGCGCTTGCGGCCGGTCTGGCGGAACACATCCTGCCGCTTGACGTTCGACTTGTGCCTGAGCGTCAGGACGATCGCGCCGATCATGGCGACCAGCAGCACGCCGGCGGCGCCCTGGAACAGGAAGACGTAGCGCGTGTAGAGCAGCTGCCCGATGGCGCGCGTATTGTCGATCGCCGCATCCATCGGCACCGCGGCCGCCGCGCCCGAGTCGACCGGCAGCACGAAGCTCCCCGCCACCAGCAGCAGCTCGAGCAGCAGGATCACGCCCACAACCACGCCCACCGGGGCGTATTGCAGCATGCCCTGGCGCAGCGACGCGAAATCGACGTCGAGCATCATGGTGACGAACAGGAACAGCACCGCGACGGCGCCGACATAGACGACGATCAGGATCAGCGCGAGGAACTCGGCGCCGGCCAGCATGAACAGGCCGGCCGAATTGACGAATGCCAGGATCAGGAACAGCACCGAGTGCACGGGATTGCGCGCCGCGATCACCATCAGCGCCGAAGCGACGGTGATGACCGAGAACACATAGAAGAAGAACAGCGGCAGCGTCATCTCGATCCCTTACCGGTACGGCGCGTCGGCGGCGAGGTTGGCTGCGATCTCGCGCTCCCAACGATCGCCATTGGCGAGCAGCTTCTCTTTCGAGAAATACAGCTCCTCGCGCGTTTCGGTCGCGAACTCGAAGTTCGGCCCTTCGACGATGGCGTCGACCGGGCAAGCCTCCTGGCAGAAGCCGCAATAGATGCACTTCACCATGTCGATGTCGTAGCGCACCGTGCGGCGGGTGCCGTCGTTCTGGCGCGGGCCGGCCTCGATGGTGATGGCCTGGGCCGGGCAGATCGCTTCGCACAGCTTGCAGGCGATGCAGCGCTCTTCGCCATTGGGATAGCGGCGCAGCGCGTGCTCACCACGGAAGCGCGGCGAGTACGGGATCTTCTCGAACGGGTAGTTCACCGTCTTCTTGGGCGCGAAGAAGTACTTCATCGCCAGGAAGAAGGCGCCGACGAACTCGCGCAGCAAGAGGCCGTTGAGAAACTGGGCGAAACGCATCAGACGGACCCTCCGTGCCAGCCCCAGCCGGTGAGCTGGAGAACCGCGGCGACGACGACCACCATGACGAGCGAGATCGGCAGGAAGACCTTCCAGCCGATACGCATCAGCTGGTCATAGCGGTAGCGCGGCACGATCGCCTTGGCCATCGCGAACATGAAAAACACCAGGCAGAGCTTGAGGACGAACCAGACCACGCCCGGGATCCAGGTGAACGGCGGCAGGTCGATCGGCGCGGCCCAGCCCCCGAGGAACAGGATCGTGGTCATGCAGCACATCAGGATGATGGCGATGTATTCGCCCAGCATGAACAGCAGATACGGGGTCGAGGAGTACTCGACCATGTAACCGGCCACCAGTTCGGACTCGCCTTCGGGCAGGTCGAACGGCGGGCGGTTGGTTTCCGCCAGTGCCGAGACGTAGAAGATCACGAACATCGGGAACAGCGGCAGCCAGTACCAGTTCAAGACGCTGAGCCACGGCACGCCGAGTATGTGCGCGATGCCGCCCGATTGCTGCGCCACCACGATGTCGGTGAGGTTCAGCGAACCGACCACCAGCAGCACCGTAATGATCACGAGGCCGATCGAGACTTCGTACGAGACCATCTGCGCCGCCGAGCGAAGCGCACCGAGGAAGGCGTACTTCGAGTTCGAAGCCCAGCCGCCCATGATGATGCCGTACACGCCCAGCGACGAAATGGCGAAGATGTAGAGGATGCCGATATTGATGTCGGCCAGCGCCCAGCCCTTGTCGAACGGGATCACCGCATAGGCCGAGAGCGCCAGGATCGAGGTTACCAGCGGCGCCAGGATGAACAGCACCTTGTCCGAACTTGCCGGAATCACAGGCTCTTTGAGCACGAACTTCAACAAGTCCGCGAAGCTCTGCAGCAGCCCGAGCGGGCCGACGACGTTGGGGCCGCGACGTTGCTGCACGGCCGCCCAGATCTTGCGGTCGGCAAGCAGGATATACGCGGTGAACAGCAGCAGCGCGACGAGAAGCAGCAGCCCCTTGTAGATGAAGCCGACCTGCGTGCCCCACCCGAAAATCGGGATGCCGAGCAGGTAGTCCAGCGCTGAAACGACGAAATCCATCTGGGCCCCTTACTCTGCTGCCTGCCGGAGACCGGCCTGCAACGCGGCGCATTCGCCCATCGTCGCGGACGACCGCGCGATCGGGTTGGTGAGGTAGAAGTCTGCAACCGGCGACGTGAAGGTTGCCGACTTGGTCTTGATCGCCGCGCCGGCCAGCGTCTTCACATCGGCCAGCGAACCCTGGGCGATCTGGTCGAGCCGCGCCAGATGCGGGAACTCGGCATAGATCTGGGCGCGCAGCTGGTTCAGCGAGTTGAACGGCAGCGGCTGGCCGAGCACGGCGCTGAGCGCGCGGAAGATCGCCCAGTCTTCCTTCGCCTCGCCCGGCGGGAACACGGCGCGCTCGGCGAGCTGCACGCGGCCCTCGGTGTTGACGTAGGTGGCCGACTTCTCGGTGTAGGCGGCAGACGGCAGGATCACGTCGGCGCGGTGTGCACCGGCATCGCCATGCGTGCCGACATAAACCACGAACGCCTTGCCCATGGCCGAAGTGTCGTACTCGTCGGCGCCGAGCAGGAACAGCACGTCGAGCTCGCCCTTGCCGGCGAGGCCGATCTGGTCGGCCGAGCAGACGCCGCCGTCATGCGGCACGAAGCCGATATCAAGGCCGCCGACGCGACCGGCTGCATTGTGCAGCAGCGCGAGGCCGTTCCAGTCTTCCGAGGCGCCCGAACCGGTGGCGAGCTTGGCCGCCATGGCCAGCACGTCACGGCCGATCTGCTTGGAATGCGCGGCGCCATGCGACACGGCGCCCTCCCCCACGATGATCAGCGGCCGAACGGCCTTGGACAGGATCTCACCGAAACTGCCCTTGCGCGCCACGAGGTCGGCCAGCGCCGACAGGCCGTTGCCCAGATACTCGTACTTGTAGGTGAGGTCGGCATTGTCGCCGATCACGGCGATCGGGGTGTTCTTGGCACGCCACGCCTTGCGGATGCGAGCGTTGACCAGCGCCGCTTCCTTGCGCGGGTTGGACCCGATGATCAGGATGGCGTCGGCTTCCTCGATGCCCGCAATGGTCGGGTTGAAGATATAGGCCGAACGCGGCATGGACGGGTCGATCCCCGACATCGCCGGGCGGCAATCGGTCATGCCCGAGCCGAGCGAGGTCATCAGCGCCTTGAGCGCGTACATGTCCTCGACCGCCGCCAGGTCGCCGGCAATGGCGCCGACCTTGTTGCCGCCGCCCGAAGCCTTGATCGCCTTGGCGATGGCGGCAAACGCCTCATCCCACGACGCCGGCTTCAGCTTGCCGCCGGTCCGCACATAGGGGCGGTCGAGGCGCTGGCTCTTCAGGCCATCCCAGATGAAGCGGGTCTTGTCGGAAATCCACTCTTCGTTGATCGCCTCGTTGACGCGCGGCAGGATGCGCATCACTTCGCGGCCGCGGCTGTCGACGCGGATGTTGGAGCCAACCGCATCCATCACGTCGATGGTTTCGGTCTTCACCAGTTCCCACGGGCGGGCGTGGAACGCGTATGGCTTCGACGTCAGCGCGCCCACCGGGCAAAGATCGATGACGTTGCCCTGCAGCTCGCTGGTCAGCGCCTGCTCGAGATACGAGGTGATCTCGGCGTCTTCACCGCGGCCGAGCAGGCCCATCTCGGTGATGCCGGCGACCTCGGTGGTGAAGCGGACGCAGCGCGTGCAGTGAATGCAGCGGTTCATCTCGGTCTTCACCAGCGGCCCGAGATACTTGTCCTCGACGGCCCGCTTGTTCTCGGCGAAGCGGTTCTTGTCCACGCCATAGGCCATGGCCTGGTCCTGCAGGTCGCACTCGCCACCCTGGTCGCAGATCGGGCAATCCAGCGGGTGGTTGATGAGCAGGAACTCCATCACCCCTTCGCGGGCCTTCTTGACCATCGGGGTGTTGGTGAACATCTCCGGCGGCTCGCCGTTCGGCCCGGGACGCAGGTCCTTGACCGACATGGCGCAGCTGGCCTGGGGCTTGGGCGGACCACCCTTCACCTCGACGAGGCACATCCGGCAGTTGCCGGCGACCGACAGCCGCTCGTGGTAGCAGAAGCGCGGGATCTCGGCGCCGGCGGCTTCCGCCGCCTGCATGAGCGTGTAGTAGTCGGGGACCTCGACGAGCGTACCGTCGACTTTGATCTGGGCCATGGGGCCTTACTCCGCCGCGATCGAGGGCACGGCGCCCTCGCTGGTCGAGGACCAGGTATATTGGTCGATCCGCGCTTCGATGACGTCGCGGAAATTGCGGATCAGGCCCTGCACCGGCCAGGCCGCCGCGTCGCCGAGCGCACAGATGGTGTGCCCTTCGATCTGCTTGGTCACGTCGAACAGCATGTCGATCTCGCGCTTCTGGGCGCGGCCTTCGACCATGCGCTCCATCACCCGCATCATCCAGCCGGTGCCTTCGCGGCACGGCGTGCACTGGCCGCAGCTCTCGTGCTTGAAGAAGGCCTGGATGCGCCAGATCGCCTTGATGATGTCCGCCGACTTGTCGAGCACGATCATGCCGCCGGTGCCGAACGAGGACTTCTTCTCGCGCAACCCGTCGAAATCCATGATCGCGGTGCGCATGTCTTCGCCGCGCACCACCGGGCAGGACGCGCCGCCCGGGATCACCGCCAGCAGATTATCCCAGCCGCCGCGAATACCGCCGCAGTGCTTGTCGATCAGCTCTTCGAAGGTGCAGCCCAGCGCATCCTCGAACACTGCCGGCTTGTTGACGTGGCCCGAGGCCATGAACAGCTTGGTGCCGGTATTGTTCGGCCGGCCGATACCGGCGAACCAGGCGCCGCCACGGCGCAGGATTTCCGGCACGACGGCGATGGATTCGACGTTGTTGACGGTGGTCGGGTTGCCGTAGACGCCCATCGCCGCCGGGAACGGCGGCTTCAGGCGCGGCTGGCCCTTCTTGCCCTCGAGCGATTCCATCAGGGCGGTCTCTTCGCCGCAGATATAGGCGCCCGCGCCATGGTGGACGACGATCTCGAAGTCCCAGCCATGCACGTTGTTCTTGCCGATCAGCCTGGCGTCGTAGGCCTGCTGCACCGCGGCTTCAAAATTCTGCCGCTCGCGGATGAACTCGCCGCGAATGTAGACATAGGCAATGTGTGCGCCCATGGCCCGCCCGGCGAGCAGGCACCCCTCGATCAGGTGGTGCGGGTCGTGACGCAGGATCTCGCGGTCCTTGCAGGTGCCGGGCTCGGACTCGTCGGCATTGACGAGGAGCTGGCTCGGACGGCCGTCATTGACGCCTTCCTTGGGCATGAAGGTCCATTTCAGCGCGGTCGGGAAACCGGCGCCGCCGCGGCCACGCAGGCCCGAGCCCTTGACCTCGTTGACGATCCAGTCGCGACCGTTGTCGATGAACTTCTTGGTGTCCACCCAGCCGCCGCGCGCCTTGGCGCCTTCGAGGCCCCAGTCGCCGGTGCCGTAGAGGTTGGTGAAGATGCGATCCTGGTCAGCGAGCATCAGCGCGGGTCCTTCCCGAACACCTTGCGATATTCCTCGACGCCGCCCTTGGCGAGCGCCTTGGCCTGCTTGATCCACTCATCACGGGCCACGCGGCCCGGGAATGCGAGGTGATCTTCGAGCTTGGCGATATCCGCCTTCTTCAGCGCCGCCACCTGCGCCCAGGTGGTGATGCCGATGGCATTGAGCTTGCCCTCGAGCACCGGGCCGACGCCCGAGATCAGCTTGAGGTCATCCGCCTGGCCGGCGGGTGCTTCGAACAGCCTGGCGCCGGCATCCACGCTCGGTGACACAGCAGTCGCCGGGGCGGGGGCGCGCTTGGCCTTGGTATCGGTCTTGCCGGCATCGATCTTGCCCGCCGGCGACTCGGCCCCGGTCGCGGTCTCGCGCATAGCGCGGTTCGGCGTGCCGTCGGCCTTCGCGTCCTTGTTCGCAGCCTTGCGCTCGCCCTCGGCAGTAGCGGTCGAAACCTTTTCGGGGGACGGCGACTTCAGCGCCGGCGCGGTTTCTTCCGTGGTGGTGTTCTTGCGGCCCGCGGCGGTCGGCTCTGGAGCCTTTGCGGGCGCTGCGGCAGCCGGTGCAGCAGCAGCCGGAGCGCCCGGCGCGGCGGCGGGTGCGGCCGGCGGCGGCGGGAACGGCTTGTAGGTGCGCCTGGCCGTCGGCTTTTCGAGCAGCGTCGTCTGGCCGCCCTCGGCGGCACCGAACTGCCGCGCGACCTGCGGGCCGGGCTTCACGTCGCTGCCCTTGCCGGCGGCGAACTTGTCGAGGATCGCTTCGAAGCTCTCGACCGTCAGGTCCTCGTAGGTGTCGCTGCCCACCATCACCAGCGGGGCGTTCACGCAGGCGCCGAGGCACTCGACCTCTTCCCAGCTGAGCGTGCCCTCGGCATTGGTCTCGAACGGCTTGTGGTTGATGCGGCGTTCGCAAATGTGCCGGATATCCTCGGCGCCGCGCAGCATGCACGGGGTGGTGCCGCAGACCTGGATATGGGCGCGGCTGCCCACCGGCTGCAGCAGGAACTGCGTGTAGAAGGTCGCGACTTCGAGCACCCGGATATAGGGCATGTCGAGCAGCTTGCCGACCGCTTCGATGGCGGCGCGGCTCACCCAGCCCTGCTGTTCCTGGGCCCGGAACAGCACCGGGATCACTGCCGATTGCTGGCGGCCCGGCGGATACTCCGCCATCTTCTTTTCGGCCCAGGCCTGGTTTTCCTTCGTGAAGGCGAAGGTGGTCGGCTGGACGGCCTCATCTGCTAAACGGCGGACGGACATTACCGGTCGACCTCACCAAACACGATATCGAGCGAACCGAGGATGGCGGCGACGTCGGCCAGCATATGTCCCCGGCAAAGGAAATCCATCGCCTGCAGGTGCGCGAAGCCCGGCGCGCGGATCTTGCAGCGATACGGCTTGTTGGTGCCGTCGCTGACCAGATACACGCCGAACTCGCCCTTGGGCGCTTCGACCGCGGCGTAGACTTCGCCGGCGGGCACCTTGTAGCCTTCGGTGTAGAGTTTGAAGTGATGGATCAGCGCTTCCATCGACTGCTTCATCTCGGCACGCTTGGGCGGCACCACCTTGCCGTCGGTCGAGGCCACAGGCCCCTGCCCTTCGGGCGAATTGAGCAGGTCGAGCACCTGCTTCATGATGCGGATCGACTGGCGCATCTCGTCCATGCGAACCAGGTAGCGGTCGTAGCAATCGCCGTTCTTGCCGATCGGCACATCGAACTCGAGCCGGTCGTAGCACTCGTAGGGCTGCGCCTTGCGCAGGTCCCAGGCATCGCCCGAGCCGCGCACCATCACGCCGGAAAAGCCCCACTTCCAGGCATCCTCGGCCGACACCACGCCGATATCGGCGTTGCGCTGCATATAGATGCGGTTGCCGGTCAGCAGCTTTTCGAGGTTGTCGAGGACCAGAAGGAACGGGTCGCAGAACGTACCGATGTCGTCGATCAGCGCCTGCGGCAGATCCTGGTGCACCCCACCCGGACGGAAATAGGCCGCATGCATGCGGCTGCCCGAGGCGCGCTCATAGAAGATCATCAGCTTCTCGCGCTCGTCGAACCCCCATAGCGGCGGGGTCAGCGCGCCGACGTCCATCGCCTGCGTCGTGCAGTTCAGCATGTGCGAGAGCAGCCGCCCGATCTCGGCATAGAGCACGCGGATCAGCTGGCCGCGGAACGGCACCTCGATACCGAGCAGTTTTTCCACCGCGAGGCAGTAGGCGTGCTCCTGGTTCATCGGCGCGACATAGTCGAGCCGGTCGAAATACGGCACCGCCTGCAGGTAAGTCTTGGTCTCGATCAGCTTCTCGGTGCCGCGATGCAGCAGCCCGATATGCGGATCGACGCGCTCGACCACCTCGCCGTCCAGCTCGAGGATCAGGCGAAGCACACCGTGCGCCGACGGGTGGATCGGGCCGAAGTTGATGGTGAAATTGCGAACGTCGACTTCAGACACTTGCGGCATCCCTGGGCCAACGCTTGAAGGCCAACGTCCAGAGCAGAACGATGTTCAACAGCGGAACTAACATCAGCAGGCTGGCCCACTTGGACCATCCGGCGCGCGGGAAAATCTTCCAGAACGGGACGACGAGCACTGCCGCGTAGACGACAACAACGAAGATGCCCCAGATACCAGGCGCTTGCATCCGTCAGTTCCCCTTCGCCTTCTCGTCGCCGGGCAGCACGTAATCCGTACCCTCCCACGGTGACAGATAATCGAACTGCCGGAATTCCTGCGGCAGCTTCACCGGCTCATAGACGACGCGCTTGCGCTCTTCGTCGTAACGGACTTCGACGTAACCCGTGGTCGGGAAATCCTTGCGCAGCGGATAGCCGTCAAAGCCGTAGTCGGTCAGCAGGCGACGCAGATCCGGATGGCCGGTGAACAGGATGCCGAACAGATCGTAGGTCTCGCGCTCGAACCAGTCGGCGCCCGGGAACAGGCCGGTGATCGACTGCACCGGCTGCGTGTCGTTGGTCGTCAGCTTCAGCCGCACCCGCAGGTTCTGCTTCGGGCTCAGCAGATGGTAGATCACCTCGAAGCGCTCTTCGCGCTCGGGGTAATCCACCCCGCACACGTCGGTGATGCCGACAAACGCCTCGTGATTGTGCAGGAACGTCGCGACGTCGATGATCGCCTCACGCGCCACCGTCAGCGTCAGTTCGCCGAAGGCCAGCTTGTGGTCGACGATCTTGTCGCCGAGCGCATTGCGCGCACGCTCAGCAAGCGCCGCAAGCGGGGAAGGAATGGGGCCGTCGGTCATGGCCGGTCCTAACGTTCGATCGTGCCGGTGCGGCGGATTTTCTTCTGCAGCAACAGGATGCCGTAGAGCAGTGCCTCGGCGGTCGGCGGGCAGCCCGGGACGTAGATGTCGACGGGCATGACGCGATCGCAGCCGCGCACCACGGAATAGGAATAGTGATAGTAGCCGCCGCCATTGGCGCAGCTGCCCATCGAGATGACGTAGCGCGGCTCCGGCATCTGGTCGTAGACCTTGCGCAGCGCCGGGGCCATCTTGTTGGTCAGCGTGCCGGCGACGATGAGCACGTCGGCCTGGCGCGGCGAAGCACGCGGCGCGGTGCCGAATCGCTCGATGTCGTAACGCGGCATCGACATCTGGATCATTTCCACGGCGCAGCAGGCGAGGCCGGTCTGCATCCACATCAGCGAACCGGTGCGAGCCCAGGTGATCAGCTGCGACGCCGTAGAGACCAGAAAACCCTTGTCGGCGAGTTCGGCGTTCACATCCATCATGAACGGATCGTCGGCACCGATCGGCTTATTGGTCGCCGGGTCGATCAGGCCCTTGGGCTGCGGCGCGACCAGCGTCTGTCCACTCAATCCCATTCCAGCGCGCCCTTCTTCCATTCGTAGATGAAGCCGATGGTCAGGACCCCCAGGAAGATCATGACCGACCAGAAGCCGAACCAGCCGACATCGCGGAACGCCACTGCCCATGGGAACAGCAGCGCCACTTCGAGATCGAAGACGATGAACAGGATCGACACCAGGTAGAAGCGCACATCGAACTTCATGCGCGCATCGTCGAACGCTTCAAAGCCCGCCTCGAACGCCGACACCTTCTCGGGGTCGGGTCGCTTGTAGGCAACGATGAAGGGGGCAATCATGAGGGCCAGGCCGATAACAGCAGCCAGACCGACGAATATGATGATCGGCAGGTAGTTGCTGAGCAACTCGTTCATTGTGCAGCCTAATGGTCGGGCCGGCTGGAGTGGCCGGCTCGCGCGGCCAGACGGGCGATTATGGGCCCCTCGGACGACGCGACTTCGTGTGGCACGGGCTTAGCCCACGCCTTGCAGTGATTCAAGGAAAACTAATGTTGATCATTACGGTCAACTTAGCACGGAAAACCGGCTGAAACGCCCTGTCCGCAACGGTCTTCCAGCTATTGGAGCATTCCGAGTGCTCCACTCATGGTTGAGGGGCGCAAAACGCAATGCCGCCCCGCACATCGATCCGCCCGGATTCGCCTGAAGCAGTACCCCTCGCCTCAGGCGCAGAGCCAAGCCGGACGGCTAGCGCCGCATTCTAGAAATGGAACCGGGCGCCCAGGCTGAACTGATCCTTGCCATCGCCGCCATCAAGGTTGAAGCCGCGCAGATACTCGGCGTTGATCGAGATATCATCGGTGACCGCATACTCGAGACCGCCGCCGGCCAGCAGGTCGCGCTCACCCTGCCCGCTGAGGTCCATGCCGTAACCGGCCGAGGCATAGGCCAGCAGCGCGTCGGTCACCAGCACGCCGCCGCGTCCGGTGATCTGTCCATAGGCGGTGTCGATGGTATCGCCGGTCAGCCCCTGCAGCGCCACCTCGCCGCCGATGAGGAAGAAGTCGAACTGCGCGTTCACACCGGCTGCGATTCCCGCGCCGACTTGCGTTCCGCGTTCGGGGCTGGACTGCGCCACACCGTACACGCCGGCATAGAAGCCGCTCCAGTCGTATCCGCTGGCGACCGGCAAGGCCTCGTTGCTCGTGCCCACGGGAACGGTGATCAGATCGGATGCGACTGCGCCTCCGGCCGTGGCAGCCAGCAACGCCCCCGCTATCGTCAGTCGCAACGACACCAGCATAGCCGGCCTCCGAGATCGCCTCCCAACCAGTCCTAATGCACATCACGCGCCGCAGTTCCGGAGAGGAGTGCGAGTCGTACGATTGAAATGTGGTCAAGCGTGGGTCGTTGCAAGGGCAGCAGTTCATCATTGCTCCGCCCGGGTGGTCACCCACACCATTTCCCAATCGATGACGGCAATGAGATCCCCTGTTCCGGCGGGGCGCGGCCGGAACATCGCGACCGGGATCAGCGTTATTGATTCTGGCGCAGACAGCGCCGATCAAGGACAGGAGTCCATGATGTTGAAGCTCCTTGCCGCAGCGTTGATGGCTTCAGCCATTGCGCTTGGCGCCGGCGGATTGCAAGCGGCGAGCACCGGACCGAACCATGTAACAGGCCAACCCAATCAAAGCTGCGGCAGTGCCTCGGCGCCCAACACGCCCGGCAACGCCGCCGCAGCTCCGGGTTCGGCATTCAACCCGAACGGCAAGGCCGGCACTGTCTATGCTGGCCAGCAGCCGCAGAACTCGCACAATTCGGCAAGCGTCTCGCAGTACGACGCAGCCTGCGCGCATCAGCCGGGGTGAGATTAAGGGGAGTCGGGAGGCGCGCCCGACGCCCTGCCGTCCGCTCGGCAACTGCGGAACCGCGCGTAACAGGTTCAGGCCCCTGGTCGTTTCACCAGGGCCGCAAGCTATCTCTATGAGAAACTTGGAAAACGCAGGGTCAAAACCACCCCGCTAGTGCGCCGCAACCCCTAGGGGATTGCTGGCGCGAGAGACGGGGCTCGAACCCGCGACCTCCGGCGTGACAGGCCGGCGCTCTAACCAACTGAGCTACTCCCGCAGCGCTTGCGAACCAGTCGTCCGCGCAACGTGGCGTCCGTTTAGAGGGCGGGTTGGGGAGTGTCAAGCGTCGAAACGGCGCTCACCGCATACTTTCTTCCAGCTTTTCCACGTCGGCGTGCAAATGCCTTTGCAGACTGGCGTTTTTCGCCCCGCTTCAGCCCCCTGAACCAGCCGGTCGGATGTTGTGGTTGTGGCGGAAGACGTTGTCCGGGTCCCACTTCGCCTTCAGCGCGCGCAGCTGGGTGAGCTTCTTGGCGCCGAAGGCCGCGTCGACCCGCTCCTGGCCCTCGTTGCCGATATAGTTGAGGTAGACGCGGCCCGTCGACCAGGGCTTGAGCACCGAGGCGATCTCTTTGACCCGAGCGGTATTGGCGGCGTTGTCCGCCGGGTCCGTCCAGCCGCAGATATAGTGGACGTTCCACGGCGCCGTGCGCATGCCGAAGGCAGTGGCCTCTTCGTCGACTCGCGACGGCGCCCCGCCTCCCGGCACCAGGATGATCGCCGACTGCGGCGACAGCGGCGTCAGCGCCAACTCCGCATAGGCGTCGATCGCCTCGTCGGGCAGCTCGTTCAGGAAGTCGGCCGTCCAGTAATTCTGCGAACCGGGAAAGTTGCCGCCCATCTTCTGGAATTCGGTGTACGGCATCGGCTGCACCAGGTCCGCTGCCGGCGGGCCGAAGTTGCGGAACGGCGCCAGCACCCGGATGCCCTCGTCCATGTCGCCGGCATAGATCACCTGCACCACGACGACGGGTTTGCCGCGCGCCGGCTCGGGCACGAACGGCGCGTCCGGCGCAGTGGTGAAAGCCATGCCGGTGCCCACCTCGTCCGGTGCCGTTCGCATGAACTCACGCATGTGGCGCAGCACCGCCCCCGCCATCGGCGCAGGGTACAGCAGTACTCCGGCCAGCACGATCGGGCCCAGCCGATGCAACCGGAAGTGAAACGCGGTGACGATGCCGAAATTACCGCCGCCGCCGCGCAGCCCCCAGAACAGGTCGGCGTTCTCGGCTTCCGAGGCCACGACCTTGCGGCCATCGGCGGTGACCACTTCGGCCGAGATCAGGTTGTCGCAGACATAGCCGAACTTGCGCTCCAGCCAGCCGCTGCCACTGCCCAGCGACAGCCCGGCGATCCCTGTCGTGGGGTTTCGCCCACCTGTCAGCGCCAGGCCGTGTTTGGCTGTAGCTGCGTCGAACTCGCCCCAGTTGAGCCCGGCCTCTGCCCTGCAGGTCTGGGTCACCGGGTCGATCCGGATGTCCTTCATGCCGCGCAGATCGATGCAGACGCCATCGTCGCACACGGCCGAGCCGGTAACGGCATGGCCGCCGCCGAATACCGAGACCGGCAGTTTCTCCCGGCGCGCCAACGCCAGTGCCAGCACCACGTCGTCGGCGCTGTTGCAGCGCGCGATCAACGCCGGTCGCCGGTCGATCATGCCGTTATAGACGCGTCGGGCTTCGTTGTAGCTCGCGTGGTCCGGATGGATGAGGGCGCCCGCGAAACCGGGCAGATCAAAGCGGCCTACCTCGGTAATCGACATCTAGCCCTCCCTGGCCTTCGTCAGACACACCGTCGTGCAGCGCTGTGATCATATAGGGGGATAAGGCGGCAGCACAGTCCCCGCGTTTGGGGGGCACCCGGCGGCCATTGCCTCGGGGCGAGCCTCCGAGCCGGAGCCCTCGCCGGCTCGGCTGGGGCAGACTGGTGGGCGGTGACGGTCTCGAACCGCCGACCCTCTCGGTGTAAACGAGATGCTCTACCAACTGAGCTAACCGCCCGCTGCGACCACGGGGTCGCTGCGCCGGGCACTAACTAGGGTTTCGGCTGTCGGGCGTCAACCCGTCCCTGCCCCGCCCGGAAAATGCAAATGGCCCCGGCGACGAGCGCTCGGGGCCAATGTGGTCTGACGACCGGAACGCGTTCTTAGTTGATCGCGTCCTTGAGACCCTTGCCGGGCTTGAACTTGGCCTGGTTGGAAGCCGGAATCTTGATCTCTGCACCCGTGGCCGGGTTGCGACCGATCGAAGCCTTGCGCTTGGAAACCGCAAAGGTACCGAAACCGACCAGACGAACTTCCTCGCCCTTCTTCAGCGAAGCAGTGACAGCGTCGAACACGGCATCGACAGCCAGTGCAGCGTCGGCCTTGGTCAGGCCCGCCTTGTCGGCGACGACGCCGATCAGATCGTTCTTGTTAGACATAGCGTTTCCTCACTGTGGGATGCCCGCCCTTTGGAGGCGAACCAAAACGCCGTGACCCTTCTTCGATTCTGCTCGGAACGCAAGGAAATCCGGGCTTTTCCGCAAGTCAGGCACAGCAATCCTGTTAATGAACTGTCAATTCCGGCACAACTTTGTCAGCCGCCGGGCGTCACTGTGGCAGCGCGTGCCTTCCGGATGCCCAGAAGCAGCGGCAAAGCCAGCAAATACACGGCTCCCCCGACGATCCAGATCAATCCCGGCCAGGTCGTTTTGAGGGCAAAATAGACGGTTGCGAAGAAGAGTGGCCCGAACACCGCAGAGAGGCTGACGAGGCTCGCCAGCACGCCCTGGAGCTTACCCTGGTTGTCGGCATCAACCTGCTGCGTGGTAAGCGATTGCAGCGCCGGCATGCCGATGCCGCCCAACGCGAACAGCGGCGCCAGGGCGAACAGGATCCAGCCCTGCGTGGCGAAGCCGAGAATCACCAGCGCCGTCAGTTCGCACGCCATCCCGACCACCAGTGCCCATTTCTCCCCCAGCCGCGCCGCCGCGGGCCCGGTGAGCAGCGCCTGCGCGCCGGCATGGAACAACCCGAACGCTCCGAGTGACAATCCGATCATCAGGCCGTTCCACTGGAACATGTCCTGGCCGAACAGCGCCCAGATCGTGCCGTACATGGTGCCGACGAAGTTCATGATCACGAAGATCGCCATCAGCGGCATCAGCGAGGCGAAACCCAGCGCCCAGCCAAGCGGCCGGAACGGATTGAGCGTCTTGAAGTCGAACCTGGCTGTGCTGTCGCCCTTGCGCGATTCCGGCAGCACGAACAGCGCCAGGGCGAAGTTGACGGCGTTGAGGCCCGCCGCCACGTGGAACGGCGCCCGCACCCAGATGTCGCCCAGCAGACCGCCAAGCACCGGTCCGATGATGAAGCCGATGCCGAACATGGCGTGGAAGTAGCCGAAGCGCTTGGCCCGCTCCTCCTCCGCCGAGATGTCGGTGATGTAGGCGGTGGCGACGGCCATGTTGGCGCTGGTAATGCCGGCAATGGCGCGGCCCAGCACCAGCAGCCACAGCTCCGGCGCGAACGCCATCACCAGGTAGTCGATCGCCGCACCCGCCAGCGACACCAGCAGCACCGGCCGCCGTCCATAGCGATCGCTGAGTACGCCCAGCACCGGCGAGAACAGGAACTGCATGGCGGAGTACAGCGCCAGCATGATGCCGATCAGCGTCGTCACGTCGCCCTGGTGCGTGACGTCCTCGAGCAGGCGCGGCAGGATCGGAAAGATCAGCCCGATGCCGATGGCATCGAGCGTAACCGCCGCCAGAATGACGATCAGTGCCTTGTTCAACTCGGGGCCCTCCAGCCGGTCGCACGCGGGGCGCGTTCTATATTCGTTCTCGTTCGACCTTGCAAACGAAAAGCCTAGGTGGGCATCGCGCCACCGTTACGCCAGAGGCTGTTGCTGTCGCGTGATCTACCGCCGGCCAAGCCGCAGCGCCCCTCTCCCGGGATTGGGCGAGGGGCGCGGTCTTCGCTGCTCAAAGGCGAGGCGGCCTAGTTTACGGCGATGAACGTTCCATCGGCCTTGAAATAGCAGTTGAAGAAGGTCGTGCCGCCCGACCCGTCGAACCAGCCCTGCGAGACGTAGAGCTTGCCGATCTTGAACGCAGCGTTGGTGGTGATGTCCTGCGGACGGACCCCGAACTGCGACGAGGCCTCGCCGGTGCAGAACCGCGGCATCAGGGCAACCGGCACGCCATCGTCGGAACTGACCGGCGGCTGGCTGGCCGGCGGCGGCGTCACGGGACGCGACGGGCTGGGCGCCCGCATCGATTCGTGCAGGTACTTGCCCGACACCCAGCCGGTGAGGCCGGTCTGGTCTTCGACGCGGCACCAGCGGGTGCTGCCATTCATCTTGCACCCGAGATTGCGGATCACGTCGCCTTCACCGAGCACGCCGAGCACTGTGGCCCCCGAGGCAGCCGAGGCGCGCACGTTCAGCGTGTCGCCGCGCGCGAGGCCGTGCACCTGCCAGTAATCCGGGCCGCCCGCCAACCCATCGGCAAAGTCCGGGGCCGGTTTGCTCGGCGCGGGCTTGCTGGCCGCGGCCTTACCCTCGACCGAGATCGTCAGGTCGTAGCTGGCCGTGTCGCCGCGTCGCGCCGCATTGCGCATCAGGTAGACGTCGATCTTGTAGTCGCCACTCGAGGGGATGACGAACGACGTGGTGTTGCCGTTGATCGAACCGTTGAACAGCGCCGCGGACGCGCCGGGAGCGGTGACGTTGAAATAGTTGCTGGTATTGTCGGTATCGAGCTGGACGCTCATCCGTTGCCCCGCACTGACGCCCACCACATAGGTGACCGCCTCATAGCCGGTGATGCTGTCCGCGATCGATGTGCTGCTCGCGCCGCGCTTGAACTTTACTGTTTCGGTTCGCGTATCCTGGGCGAACGACAGTCCGCTCAACGAGACGACGGCCGCCAACAGCATTGTCAGCCTCAGAACCCATCCGCTTCGCATTCGCTTCTCCAGTGCATGAGGAAACCTGAACAGTGGCAGCTACCCGGATGAGCGTGAAGATTTCGTGGCAAGATACCGCAGCGTTCCGAACAACTGCCTTGCGATCCAAACGAAAACGGCACCCGAAGGTGCCGTCTCCTGTTTCGTCGTTTGCAGCCCGTCAGTGCGGCAGGCTGGCGCCGCTCTCGTCGCCGTCGACAGTGCTCTCGACCACCGGCACGGCGGCCGGCTTGTCGTCGTCGTACTTCCACTCGATCGGCTCGGGCTGACGGATCAGGGCGCGGCTCAGCACCTCGTCCATCCGGCTCACCGGGATGATCTCCATCCCCTCGGTCACGTTCTTCGGGATCTCCTTGAGATCACGCGTGTTCTCCTCGGGAATGAGGACGGTCTTGATGCCCGAGCGGAGCGCCGCAAGGAGCTTTTCCTTGAGCCCGCCGATCGGCAGCACCCTGCCCCGCAGCGTCACTTCGCCGGTCATGGCGATGTCGTGCCGCACCGGAATGCCGGTCATCAGCGACACGATCGCCGTGGCCATGCCGATCCCGGCGGACGGACCATCCTTCGGCGTCGCGCCTTCCGGCACGTGCAGGTGGATGTCGCGCGTGTCGAAAAGCGGCGGCTTGATGCCGAGCTCGACGGCCCGCGAACGCACGTAACCGGACGCGGCGGTGATGGATTCCTTCATCACTTCCTTGAGGTTGCCGGTCACCGTCATGCGGCCCTTGCCGTGCGTCATCACGCCTTCGATCGTCAGGATCTCGCCGCCGACCGAAGTCCAGGCGAGACCCGTCACCGCGCCGACCTGCGGCTCGGCGTCGATCTTGTCGTTCCGGAAGAATGCCGGCCCGAGATATTCCTCGAGCAGCTCCGGAGTGATGACCACCTTGGTCGACTTCTTGACCAGGATGTCGCGCACGGCCTTGCGCATCAGCTTCGAGAGCTCGCGCTTCAGGTTACGCACGCCGGCTTCGCGGGTGTAGTTGCGCACCACGGCCATCAGCTGGTCATCGTCGATGACGAATTCCTTGGGCTGCAGGCCGTTCTCCTTCAGCGTCTCCGGGATCAGGTGGCGCCGGGCGATCTCGAACTTCTCCTCTTCGGTGTAACCCGAGAGGCGAATGATCTCCATGCGGTCCATCAGCGGGCCGGGGATGTTCAGCGTGTTCGAGGTGGTGACGAACATCACGTCCGACAGGTCGAAATCGACCTCCAGATAGTGGTCGGCGAACGTGTTGTTCTGTTCCGGATCGAGCACTTCAAGCAGCGCCGACGACGGGTCGCCGCGGAAGTCCTGGCCCATCTTGTCGATCTCGTCGAGCAGGAAGAGCGGATTGCTCTTGCCGGCCTTCTTGAGCGACTGGATCACCTTGCCCGGCATGGAGCCGATATAGGTCCGGCGGTGGCCACGGATCTCGGCCTCGTCACGGACACCACCGAGCGCCATGCGCACGAACTCACGGCCGGTCGCCTTGGCGATCGACTTGCCCAGCGAGGTCTTGCCGACACCCGGAGGACCGACGAGGCAGAGGATCGGGCCCTTGAGCTTGCCGGTGCGCGACTGCACCGCCAGGTACTCGAGGATGCGTTCCTTGACCTTCTCGAGGCCATAGTGATCCTCGTCCAGCACCTGCTCGGCGTAGACCAGGTCCCGCTTGACCTTGCTCTTCTTGCCCCACGGCAGCGTCAGCAGCCAGTCGAGATAGTTGCGCACGACCGTCGCTTCGGCCGACATCGGGCTCATGGTCTTGAGCTTCTTCAGCTCGCCATCAGCCTTGATGCGGGCTTCCTTCGAAAGCTTGGTCTTCTTGATCTTCTCTTCGAGTTCGGTCAGCTCGTTAGAGCCTTCCTCGCCGTCGCCCAGCTCGCGCTGGATCGCCTTCATCTGCTCGTTGAGATAGTACTCGCGCTGCGTCTTCTCCATCTGCCGCTTGACGCGGGAACGGATGCGCTTCTCGACCTGCAGGACACCGATCTCGCCTTCCATCAGGCCGAGGATCTTCTGCAGCCGCTCGCTCACCGAAACGGTGCCCAGCAGCTCTTCCTTCTGCTCGATCTTGATCACCAGGTGGCTGGCGATGGTGTCGGCAAGCTTGGAATGGTTGGTGATCTGGCTGACGGCGTTGACCACCTCGGCCGAGATCTTCTTGTTGAGCTTGACGTAGTTCTCGAACTCGGACTGCGCGGAACGCGCCAGCGCCTCGAGCTCGGTCTCGTCTTCCTCCGGTTCCGGCAGCGTCGTCGCTTCGGCTTCGAAGTAGTCGACGGTCTGCAGGTACTGGTCGATCTTGGCCCGGCGCAGGCCTTCGACCAGCACCTTGACGGTGCCATCGGGCAGCTTCAGCAACTGCAACACCGAGGCGATGGTGCCGGTGGCATAAATCTCATCAGGCGACGGATCGTCATCCTGGGCATTCTTCTGGGTGACGACGAGAATGTGCTTGTCGTCGCGCATCACTTCTTCGAGCGCCTTCACCGACTTTTCGCGGCCGACAAAGAGCGGCACGATCATGCCCGGAAAGACAACGATATCGCGTAGCGGCAGCACCGGGTAAACCCGATCGCGATCGAATCCGGCGCCGCCTTGGGTAACGTCCGACATATTTGGTCCTTTCCTGGGCGCAGGGCTCGTTTCGGGAGGATGGGCGAGCCCGCGCCCGTCTAGCAATCGGGCCGGTCCCCACGATGGGCGGCGAGCCTGATTCTGCTGATTAAATAGGGCGTCAGCACCAAAGGGCAAGTCAACCTACCCGTAATGACGGGTATGCTCGCAATGCGGCGCTACTGTGTGCTGCTGCTGCATCAGCCCCGCGGACCCGGCACGGGCTGCACGGCGGGGCCGACATAGCGGGCCCGCGGCCGGATCAACTGGCCGCTCGCCACCTGCTCCAGCATATGGGCCAGCCAGCCGACGCTGCGGGCCAGGGCAAAGATGGTGGCCGGCGCATGGGGCGGCAAGTCATAGGCGGCGGTCAGCGCCGCCAGCGCGAAATCCACGTTGGGCCGGTCGCCCAGAAGGTCTTCGGCGACCGCCGCCAGCTTGCGGAATGCCGCGGGCACACCGATCGCTCCCAGCAGCGCCTCGGCGCGCACATCGCCGCCCGGATACAGCCGGTGCCCGAAGCCGGGGATGATCCGCCCTTCCCCCAGCCACTCGCGCAAACCGTCACCCGGCCGGTCGGCGTGCGGGCCGATGTCAAGCGCCAGCGCCAGCACCGCTCCCGCCGCGGTGCCGTGCCGCGGGCCGGTGAAGGTTGCAAGTCCGGCGAGGGCGCCCGCCGCCAGCGAAGCCCCGGTCGAGACCGCGACCCGGGCGGCAAAGGTCGAGGCATTGAGCTCGTGATCGGCCAGCAGCACCAGGGCGCGCCGCAGCACGTCAGCGGCATCGGGGCGTCCCAGACGATCGGCCAGGCGAAGGTGCAGCGGGCCGCTGCCCGCGCCGAGCATCGCGTCCGCCATGGCGCCGAGCACACCTGCCGCCTCGCCGCGCAACTGCCAGGGCCCGAGCCCGGCACTCGGCACAGCGAAAGCCGCGCGCTCGGCCAACACCGCGAAAGCCGAGGCCATCGGGGTTGCGGCCGCAGGCCCGGGCGCTGTCACCGGCAGGGACGACGCCCCGTCCCACAACAGCGTGGCGATATCCTCGAGCCCTGCCCCGGCCGACAACGCGACTGTATCCAGGCCGCGATAGTAGAGCCGGCCGCCGCTGACCGTGGAGATCGCGGATGGCAGCACCGGATCGCCCCAGCTGATCGCCTCGGAGGCCACCGTGGCGGAGCTGCGCCGGCCGCGAGCCCGCGCTGCCAGCCGATCGACATCCTCCTCGCGATAGAGGCTGCGCCGCGTATCCAGCGGATCGGGTTTGGCCCGAATGCGGCCGCGGCTGACGCTGGCGTAAAGCGACTGCGGCTTCGAGCCCAGCCGCGTCAGGGCCTCCGCTGCGCTGAGCCACATGTTGACCTCGGACGTTGATCAATATGATCAAGATTGACGTCAATGTTAGCGCACCTACCTTTGCTTGCAAACTGCCAAGGAGGCTCAGATGAGCAACGGACTCGAAGACGTCGTCGCCGCGGAAACCGTGCTTTCGGATGTGGACGGCCTGGCAGGCCGGCTGATCATCCGCGGCCAGCCGCTCGAGGCATTGGCCGGTCGATCGAACTACGAGGCGGTGCTGTCGCTGCTGTGGGACGGCTTCTTCCCCGATCTGCCGACCGACCTGCGCCAGCCGCTGGCCGATGCTCGGGTGCGGGTGTTCGAGCTGCTGGGGGCAGACCTGCACCTGGTCGCGGATCGCCCGGCCTTCGACGCGATGCGTGCGCTCATGGCGCTGTTGCCCGATGGCGTCGAACTCGACAGCGCGCTGCTCCTGGCTGCCGCCCCCGGCGTGCTGCTCCCAGCTCTGCTCCGCCTCCGGGATGGCGAGGAAACCCTGGCGCCCGACAGCAGCCTTTCACACGCAACCGACATGTTACGAATGATGAGCGGTGCCGCGCCTCGGGCAGAGCTGGCGAGGGCCCTCGATACCTATCTCGTGACGGTCGCCGACCATGGCCTCAACGCGTCGACCTTCGCGGCGCGCGTCGTCGCCTCGACCGAAGCGGGTCTGACATCATCCGTCCTCGCGGCATTGGGCGCCCTGAAGGGCCCGCTGCATGGCGGCGCGCCCGGCCCGGTGCTCGACATGCTCGATGCGATCGGTCGACCGGAGAACGCTGAACGGTGGATCGGGGCGCAACTGGCCGACGGCGAGCGGTTGATGGGTTTCGGCCACCGGATCTACCGGGTGCGCGACCCCAGGGCCGACGCGCTGAAGGCAGCGCTCCAGCGGATCGGCAAGGGCGGCGCCGTGGACACCGGTCGGCTGGCTCTCGCCGCCACCGTCGAGGCCGCCGCTTTGCGGGCGCTCAAGCAGCACAAGCCCGATCGCCCGCTCGACACCAATGTCGAGTTCTACACCGCGCTGCTGCTCGAGGCCCTGGGCTTCCCGCGCGACAGCTTTACCGCGGTGTTCGCCGCCGGGCGCGTCGGCGGCTGGATCGCGCACGCAAAAGAACAGGCGGCCACTGGCCGCCTGATCAGACCGAAATCGCGCTATGTCGGGCCGATGCCGAAAGTGGCCGCCTAACAAGCACCGAAGTCTCGGTGAGCGTCCCCTCTCCCTTGGGGGAGAGGGTCAGGGTGAGGGGGCCTGCCACAAGCAACGAGTATGCGGCAAAGGCCCCTTACCCGACGCTGCGCCTCGACCTCTCCCCTCGGGGAGACACCTCTTCCCGCAAGGGAGAGGTGAAGAAGCTAAGCCGCGACCTTGGGCGGCAGCTGTTGGCCGGGGGTCGACATCGAGATGGCCTCCTCCTCCGGCGACATGTCGGCCGGCACATCGGCGAACAGCGGTGTCGAGAGGTAGCGCTCGCCGGTATCGGGCAGCATGGCGAGGATGGTCGAGCCCTTCGGCGCCGTCTCGGCGACTTTCAGCGCCGCGGCGAAGGTAGCCCCGGCAGTAATGCCGACAAAGATGCCTTCCTTCTGCGCCAGCATCATCGACTGCTTCATCGCGTCCGGACCGGCAATGGTCAGCACCTGGTCGAACAGTTTTTCGGTCACTGCCTCGTTGGTGATCCACGGAATGAAGTCCGGGCTCCAGCCCTGGAACGGGTGCGGCTTCCAGGCCGGGTGGCTGCCGGTCGCGGCGTGGTCGGCGCGGCGCTCCTGGCCCTCGCCGCTGGTCAGCATCGGCGCCCCCTCGGGCTCGGCGACGATGATCCTGGTGTTCGGCATCTTCTCGCGCAGCACCCGACCGACGCCGGTCAGGGTGCCGCCGGTGCCGAAGCCGGTGACCCAATAATCCAGCTTCTCGTCAGCGAAATCGCGGACGATCTCCTGCGCGGTGGTCCGCGAATGCATCTCGGGATTGGCTTCGTTCTCGAACTGGCGGGTCTGGAACCAGCCATTGGCTTCCGCCAGCGCCTCCGCCTTGCGGATCATGCCGTTGGCGCGTTCGGCCGCCGGGGTCAGCACCACCTTGGCGCCGAGAAAGCGCATGAGCTTGCGGCGTTCGACCGAAAAGCTCTCGGCCATGGTGACGACCAGCGGGTAGCCCTTGGCCGCGCACACCATCGCCAGCCCGATGCCGGTATTGCCTGAGGTGGCCTCGATCACCGTCTGCCCCGGTTTCAGCGCACCGGACTTTTCCGCCGCCTCGATCACGCCGAGCGCCAGGCGGTCTTTCACCGAGCCCAGCGGATTGAACGCCTCGACCTTGACGTAGAGTTTGACGTTCTTCGGGCCCAGCTTGTTGATCCGCACGACCGGCGTGTTGCCGATAGTCCCCAGAATATCCTTGAATTTCATGGTTCTTCCTCTTGGTGCCCCGCTCGACCCGCAGACTACGCTCCGGCCATGACAGCGACAAGTGAACCAATGGTACGGAATTCAGCAGCTTCTAGCTCCCCTCAAGGGGGAGGGAAGCTAAGCATCGTACCTAGTCGTCAGTTGCATCACCCCAGTCGAGCCGCTTGGCCGCCTTGAAGGCCGGCTTGTCGCGGCTCGGCACGACGCGTGTTTCGAGCCCATCCGCGCCGCATAGCGCCAGCGTCACCGAGAACTTGTTCTCCTCGGGCCGGCGCAGCACGCGTCCCGGTGCCGGCGCGCCGATGCCGGGCCGCGCCACGACCAGGTAGCTGTACTTTTCATCCTCGTAGCCGAGCGTGCCGCCCTTCATCCGCATATGCTCGCGGCTGCGGTTGAGCCGCACCGAGAAATGGCACCAGTCGGGCTCCGTCAGCGGACATTCCTGCTGGTGCGGACAGGGGGCCAGCACCCTGCCCTCAAGCTCGATCAGCCGCCTGCGGACCGCCATCAGCCGTTGATAGTCACGCGGTCGGCCGGGCTCGATGATCGCCAGCAGCCCGTCGCTGTGCCGCCACAGCCGTTCGGCCGATACCAGCATTTCGGCATCGGACAGCTCGGTCAACGCATAGGCACAGGTAACCAGATCGTATCGCTTCGCAAGTTCGAACTGCCCGAGATCGGCCTTCAGCAGCTCTGCCCCGGCCAGCGCCGTGCCCTCTGCCAGGCGACCCGCCAGTTCGAGAAACGACCGGTTGTGGTCCATCAAGGTCGATGCGATGCCCTCGAACGCCTCGGCGACCGCCCATGCCGCGGTCCCTGGTCCGGCGCCGGCGTCGAGCAGCGTCCGGGGCGCAAAGCCCGGAGCCCGGACCTGCACCTCCTCGAGCACCGCCGACACTGCGGCATAGGTCGCCGGCATGCGGCTCAGCGCATAGGCGATGGCGTCGTCGGCCCCGCCGATCACCTGTCGCGAGGCGCCGCGCTGCCGATAGTGTTCGGAGATGCGCTGTGAGCTGTCGCTCAACCCTTGGCGCCCCTCGGCGAGGCGGCGCACGGCGGCGCCGAGATCGGCCGGCAGTTCGGTCAATGCCGGTTCGCCTTGCGGATGCTGTACGCCAGTAACGCATCACTGACTGCACGCTTGAAGCGATCCTTGTCGCCTGTGGCATTGTCGACGATCTCGCGCACCCGCCAGAACTCGCTGCCGCCGAACGGCCCGACCTCGGCCCGCACATAGACGTCCGGCGGGTACTGCAACACCGTGGCGTCGACCAGCTTCTGCGACATGATCTCGGTCGCCACCACGGCGGAATCGGTGATGCTCGGCTCGCGCGACGCATCGAGCAGTTCCGGCGTGCGGTGCACATCGACGCCGATCAGCACGTCGCATCTGCCGGCGATCAGCCCCAGTGGCAGCGGATCGGTCACCCCGCCGTCGATATAGTAGCGGCCTTCGACGTTCACCGGCCGGAACAGGCTGGGAATCGCCAGTGAGGCAGCTATGGCCGGACGCAGCGGGCCGGAACTGAACACCGTTTCCTTCCAGGCGTAGAAGTCGGTGGCGACGGCGTGGAACGGGATCTTGAGCTCGGCGAAGTCGTCGGGAAACCCGTCCGGCAGAAACGCCTTGGTGATCCCCATCGAGTTGACCTGCATCGACAGGCCGTCCTCGACCATCTGCTTGAAGCTGAACCTGTTGCGGTTCCACAGCGTGCTGGCGATCTGCTGCAGGCTGCCCAGCACGCCATAGGCATGCTCGCGCAACTCCGCGCCGGTCATGCCGTTGGCCCAGCCCGAGCCGATCAGCGCCCCGATCGATGAGCCCGCGATGACCGAGGGCTTCAACCCCAGCTCATCCATCGCCTCGATATAGGGAATATGTGCCAGGCCGCGCGCCGCGCCGCTGCCGAGTGCCACGCCGATCCGCATGGGTCCGCCTCCAATCCACCTCTTATGCGATGGCAGCACCCCAAAAGAAAAGGCCCCGCCATGGCGGGGCCTCGAACATAGGGCGAAGGGAATCAGGCGCTGGTGGACAGCGCTTCTTCCTTCTTGCGCTCGGCATAGATGTAGAGCGGCCGTGCGTCCTTGCCGTTCACCACCTCCTCGCTGATCACCACTTCTTCCACGCCATCGAGCGACGGCAGGTCGTACATGGTGTCGAGCAGGATGCCTTCGAGGATCGAACGCAGGCCACGTGCGCCGGTCTTGCGCTCGATGGCGTGCTTGGCGATCGCCTTCAGCGCATCTTCGTGGAAAGTCAGCTCGACTTCTTCCATCGAGAACAGCCGCTGGTACTGGCGCACCAGTGCGTTCTTGGGTGCAGTGAGGATTTCGATCAGCGCGGGCTCGTCGAGATCTTCGAGCGTCGCGAGGATCGGCAGGCGGCCGATGAATTCGGGGATCAGCCCGAAGCGCACCAGGTCTTCCGGCTGCACATCCTTCAGCAGGTCGCCGACGCGGCGATCCTTGGGGTCCTTGACCACGGCCGAGAAGCCGATGCCCGAGCCCTCGCCGCGCGCCGAGATGATCTTCTCGAGCCCGGCGAACGCGCCGCCGCAGATGAACAGGATGTTGGTCGTGTCCACCTGCAGGAATTCCTGCTGCGGGTGCTTGCGGCCGCCCTGCGGAGGCACGGAGGCGACAGTGCCTTCCATGATCTTCAGCAGCGCCTGCTGCACGCCTTCGCCCGACACGTCGCGGGTGATCGACGGGTTGTCCGACTTGCGGCTGATCTTGTCGACTTCGTCGATATAGACGATGCCGCGCTGGGCCTTCTCGACATTGTAGTCGGCGGCCTGCAGCAGCTTGAGGATGATGTTCTCGACATCCTCACCGACATAGCCGGCCTCGGTCAGCGTCGTTGCATCGGCCATGGTGAACGGCACATCGAGGATACGAGCCAGCGTCTGCGCCAGCAGCGTCTTGCCGGTACCGGTCGGGCCAATCAGCAGGATGTTCGACTTCGAGAGCTCGATGTCCTGATTCTTGGTGGCGTGGTGCAGGCGCTTGTAATGGTTGTGCACGGCGACGCTCAGCACGCGCTTGGCGCGGAACTGGCCGATGACATAGTCATCCAGCACCTTGCAGATTTCGGCCGGCGTCGGCACACCGTCCGAGGACTTCACCATCGAGGTTTTGTTTTCCTCGCGGATGATGTCCATGCACAGCTCGACGCATTCATCGCAGATGAAGACGGTCGGCCCGGCGATCAGCTTCCTGACCTCGTGCTGCGATTTCCCGCAGAACGAGCAGTACAGCGTGTTCTTGCTGGATTCGCCGCTGGTCGTGTCCTTGGACATCCTGTCACTCCTGGGAGTTCGGGCTCCCATACCCGGCTAGAAGAGAACGCTAGCCCCGGATACCTAAACAAAATGTAAGCCCGACCGACCTTAACGGCCAGCCGGGACCCACACAATCACACAAGTGTCACACTCGCGTAGGGCATTGAGATTCACCTTAACGGGCAAATCGTCATGCCGCGTCGGGTGCCGCCCGCTTCTCGAAGATCGCGTCGATGATGCCAAAGTCCTTGGCCTCTTCGGGGTTGAGGAAGCGGTCGCGCTCCAGCGCGTTGTGGATGGCCTCGTAGTCCTGGCCGGTATGCTTGACGTAGATCTCGTTGAGCCGGCGCTTCAGTTTCTCGGTGAACTGGGCGTGGATCAGGATATCGGTCGCCTGGCCCTGATAGCCGCCGGACGGCTGATGCACCATGATCGAGGCGTTCGGCAGCGCGGCCCGCAGGCCCTTCTCGCCGCCGGCGAGCAGGAGCGAGCCCATCGAGGCGGCCTGCCCGATGCACAGCGTCGCCACCGGCGGACGGATGAACTGCATGGTGTCGTAGATGCCCAGACCCGAGGTCACGACGCCACCGGGCGAATTGATGTAGAGGCTGATTTCCTTCTTCGGGTTTTCCGACTCGAGGAACAGCAGCTGCGCCGCGATCAGGGACGCCATCTGGTCTTCGACCTGACCGGTCACGAAGATGATGCGCTCCTTGAGCAGGCGCGAATAGATGTCGAAGGCGCGCTCGCCGCGCGTCGTCTGCTCGACCACGGTGGGCACGAGATAGTTGTAAAAGGTATCGACCGGATCTCTCATTTCGAGATTTGCCCCTTGTGAAGGAAGAATCAGCGCTCGCGGCCGACTGAAGGCGATGCCCTGTTAAGGGCGCGTAAAGCGACAGATAGGCGCCAATGTGGCGGGCCGCAATACTCACATATTCGCGCAAAGCCAGGGATCGGCGGAAGCTGCCCGGATGGGGAGGGGTATCTGGCGCGTTACGCCTTGAACCCCACCGTGACGCCGCGCTTCTTGAAGTAGGACTGCATCATCTTGCGGCCCTGGCGGTTGTTCTGCGCGAGCTTGGCGGGATCGAACACCGCCTCCTTGGCGCCCTCCTTGGCCATCGCCGCCTTCAGCGCCGCGATGTGAACATCGATGTCCGCATTGTTCTCGCGCAACGAGGTGTAGATGTTGTCGATCGCTTCGTTGAGGGTGAGGTCGCTCACAGGCTCGAACTCCATTGGTGTGTGGCGAGGCTACTAGCCACTTTTTCCGCTGCGGCAAGCTGTTTCCGCAGGTCGTGAAGGCTTCCCGACCGTACGACCCGCCGTATAGCATGGCCCGCAGTATCAGCTTAACCGGGTCCTCACTTGTCCGCAGCCGCTCCCTTCACCCTCGCCGACCGCCACGCCAGCGCCCAGCCGCGCGAGCTCGCCTTCTACCGCGACCCCTATGCATTTTACGACGCGGTGCACGCCGCCTCGCCGGCCTTCTTCTGGGACAATTACGACCACTGGTGTTTCGCCGGCTTCAAGGATGTGAGCGCCCTGCTCCGCGACAAGCGCTTCGGCCGGCAGATTCTCCACCTGATGAGCCGCGAACAGCTCGGCATGGCGCCACCCAAGGCGCACACCGCCGCGTTCGACCAGACCGAGAAATACACCCTGCTCAACCTCGAGCCACCCGATCACACCCGGCTGCGGGCGCTGGTCAACCGCGCGTTTGTCTCGCGTAACGTCGAGCAACTGCGTCCGCGCATCGAACGCCTCGCCAACGAGCTGATCGACGGGTTTGCCGGCGACGGCCAGGTCGAGCTGCTCCGCGCCTTTGCGGCGCCGATCCCGGCCATCGTCATCGCCGAGATGATCGGCATGCCGGCCGACATGGCGATGCAGCTGGTCGATTGGTCCAACCGTATGGTGGCCATGTACATGTACGGCGTCACCTACGAGACCGAGCTCGACGCCAACCAGGCCTCGATCGAGTTCATGGACTATGTGCGTGACATGATCGCCGAGCGCCGCCGCCAGCCGCGCGAGGACCTGCTGACCCATATGCTGACCACGGAAGTCGATGGTGAAAAGCTCACCGACGACGAGGTGATCTCAACCACCATCCTGCTGCTCAATGCAGGCCACGAGGCAACGGTCCACACCACCGGCAACGGCGTGAAGGCCATCCTCGAAAGCGGCCTCGACCCCAAGGCGCTGTTCGCCGATGCCGACCAGACCGAGGCGACGGTGGAGGAGTGCATCCGTTTCGATGCGCCGCTCCATATGTTCACCCGCTACGCCCTGCAGGATGTGACGCTCGACAACGGTCTGAGCTTCAAGCAGGGCGAGACCATCGGCCTGATGCTGGGAGCCGCCAACCGCGACCCTTCGCGCTTCGCCGAGGCCAACCGGTTCGACCCGTTCCGCAAAGACGGCGCCAATGTCAGCTTCGGCGCCGGCATCCACTTCTGCATCGGCGCCCCGCTGGCGCGCATCGAACTGCAGGTGGCCATGAAGACGCTGTTCGACCGGCTGCCGGGGCTGCGGCTCGCCACCGAACCGCAGTACAAGAACATCTACCACTTTCATGGCCTGGAGCGGCTGGAGGTGGCGTGGTGAGCGAGAAAACGTTCACTGACGTGGTCAATGAGTTTCCCGACCGCGCCCTCTACTACGGTGGTGAAGACGGGAGCAAACCGCCGCGCTATCGCCGCATAGCGGTTGGCGACCCGGCGCTTGGCGAGCCGTTCATTCTGGCGGAGATTGACTTCGACACGGAGGGCTCAGGCGAACCAAGGGGGCTGACCTGGTGGCCTGCCGGCATGGTGTCGGAGGAGATTCAGCGCGGCGTGCAACTGGAGCTTCCTTTGATCTTCAAGGAAGTCCGGATGCTCATGGCCATCAACAAGATCGACCGAGTGCTGATCACGATCGACCCGGCGATCCCTTGGGACCCGAGCTGGGCTCAACTGGTCGAGAACTGATCGGCCAGTTCCGCCAGCACATCCGGGATCAGCCCCGGCAGATCCTCAGCGATCAGCCCCGGACCACCCCACAGGTTCCCGGTCTCGCCGTGGATCCACACTCCGGCGCAAGCGGCGTCGAACCCCTTCATGCCCTGCGCCAGCAAACCGGCGACGATGCCGGCAAGCACGTCGCCCGAGCCGGCAGTGCCCAAAGTGGGCGGGGCGTTGTCGTTGATCACCGCGTGCCCGTCCGGCGCCGCGACCACCGTGTCGCTGCCCTTCAGCACCACGATCGCGCCGGAGCGCAACGCCGCCGAACGGGCCCGGTCGACCTTCGAGCCGTCCACACTGCCGAACAGCCGCTCGAACTCGCCTTCGTGCGGCGTCATCACCACCGGCCGCTCAGGCTTGTTCCTGATCGCCGAGAACAGCGCCTCCGGGCTGTCCTTGAAGCTGGTGAGCGCATCGGCATCGAGCACCGCGGCCACCTGGCTCGCCAGCACTGCCAGTACATTAGCCTTGGTCGCTTCCCCTAATCCCGCTGCCGGACCGATCACCACGGTGTTGATCCGCTGATCGTGCAGCAGCAGCTGCAGGCTGGCCGCGCCATCCACCGGTTTGAGCATGATGGCGGTGACATGGTTGGCCTGGATCAGCAGCGAGGAGTGCGCGCCGGCCAATGTCACCAGCCCCGCCCCGGTCCGCAGCGCCGCGGTCGCCGTCATCCGGCTGGCGCCGGTCTGCAGCGGCCCGCCCGACATCACCACGCAGTGACCGCGGGTGAACTTGTGCCCGTCTGCCTCGAGTCTCGGCAGGTGCCAGAGGTCGGGATTATTGCGGCTGAGGTTTGCCCGGATCTCCCCGAGGACGCCGTCTGGAATCCCGATCTCGGCCAGCACCACCTCGCCGCACCGGGCCCGGCCCGGCAGCAGCAGGTGCCCCGGCTTCAGCCGAAAGAACGTCACGGACACATCGGCCTTGACGGACACGCCGCGGATTTGCCCGCTCGCCCCGTCGATCCCCGAGGGCACATCGACCGCGACGATCGGCACCCGCAGCCCGTTCACGGCCTCGATCAGTTCGGCGAGGCCGCCTTCGATGTCGCGATCGAGTCCGGCGCCGAGCAGCGCGTCGACCACCACCCTGGCGCCGCGCAGCCCGTCCGGCCGCGCCGCCTGGATCGGTCCGTTCCAGAGATCTGCGAAGAACGCCGCATCGCCGGTCAGCCGATCGCGCTCGCCGAACAGCGCCACCCGCACTTCACGACCGAGCTCCTTGAGCTTCTTGGCCGCGACGAACCCATCGCCGCCATTATTGCCGGGGCCGCAGAGGATCAGCACCTGCCCCTCCGGATAGCGCTCCGCCACCAGCCCGGCGACGGCATTGCCGGCCGCCTCCATCAGCTTGAACGACTGGATGCCCGATGCCACCGCCAGCGCATCGGCGCGGCCCATCTCGGCAGGCGTGAGGAGGACGTGTTCGTTACTCATGGCGCCAAGCCTAGCCGCCCCCACCGAAAACAAAAAGGCCGCCCCGAAGGGCGGCCCTGAACTTGTGATCAGCACACCAGCTTAGTGGTGGTGCTCCTCCGGAACCTCGTCCTCGTCCGCGGCGATGATCTTCGAAAGCTCGGCGCGGGTCATCGGCTTGTCGGTCTTCTTGGCGAGCTCGGTGACGAAGTCCACCACCTTGTTCTCGAACACCGGAGCACGGAGGCCGGCAAGGGCCTGCGGGTTCTTGCGGTAGTAGTCGTAAACCTGCTGCTCCTGGCCGGGGAAGCGGCGCACTTCGGCGATCAGTGCCTGCTGGTGCTCTTCCTCGGTCACTTCGACCTTGTTCTGGTTGCCGATCTCGGCGACCACCAGACCCAGGCGCACGCGGCGCTCGGCGATCTTCTGGTACTGTTCCTTGGCCGCTTCCTCGGTCGTGCCCTCGTCTTCGAAGGACCGGCCGTGGTGCTCGACCTCGTGCACGACGCGCTGCCAGATGGTGTTGAACTCGGCTTCCACCAGCTGCTCGGGAACGGCGAACTTGTGGCCTTCGTCGAGCTGGTCGAGGATCTGCCGCTTGATCGCCTGGCGGCCCATCGAGTCGAGCGCCGCCTTCATCTGGTCCTTCACCGCGTCGCGGAGCGCCGCAACGTTCTCGAGGCCGAGGTTCTTGGCGAACTCGTCGTCGAGCTCACCGGCCTTCGGGCCGTCGATGTGGAGGATGGTGACTTCGAAATCGGCCTTCTTGCCGGCCAGTTCGTCCTGCGCATAGTCCTTGGGGAACGTGACCTTGACGGTCTTGGTCTCGTTCTTCTTCATGCCGACGAGCTGCTCTTCGAAGCCCGGGATGAACTCGCCCGAACCCACGGTCAGGTGCGCATGGTCGGCCGAGCCGCCGGCGAAGGCCTCGCCCTTGATCGTGCCCTTGAAGCTGAGGCCGAGACGATCGCCGTTCTCGACAACCCCATCCTCACCCTTTTCCTCGTAGCCACGCTGCTGCGCGAAGACGCGCTGCACTTCGGTGTCCACGTCCTTCTCGTCGAGCTCGACCACCGGCTTGTCGACGGCGAGCGACTTGAAGTCCATCAGGGTGACCGGCGGCAGCACTTCGTAGCTGACCTCGAAGTTGAGGTCGGCTTCGCCGTCCAGCACCTGGTTGATGACGCCCTGATCTTCCGGCAGGTCGACCTTGGGCTGCGTCGCGGCGCGCTCGGAGCGGTCGTCGAGGGTCTTCGAGACGGTCGAATTGATCGCGTCCGACAGCACTTCCGACATGGCCGAGCGACCATAGACCTTCTTCAGGTGCGCGGTCGGCACCTTGCCGGGGCGGAAACCCTTGATGTTCGCGGTGCCCTTGAGCTCATCGAGCCGCGCATCCAGCCGGTCGCTGAGATCCTTCTTGGGGATGACCAGGGAGAGTTTGCGCTTGAGGCCCTCGTTGAGGGTTTCTGTGACCTGCATTGGGGTATCCCGTTGTCTCTTCAAAACTGGTTTGGCCGAAGTCGCTGGCAGTATCGCGGCGAGCTCTGGTGCGGGTGAGAGGGCTCGAACCTCCACGCCTTGCGGCGCTGGAACCTAAATCCAGTGCGTCTACCAGTTCCGCCACACCCGCAAGGTGCCCCGTCGGCCGGGTCGCGTGCATATATGTGAAGAATTGGGGAAGGTCAAAGGGAGAGGTGGCGTGCGAGGCGCAGTCACCCTAACTGGGTCTTGGTGGTCGCGATGAAAGCCGCCTTCAGCTCGTTGTATCTGCCGCGCCCCAGCGGCGCCGCGGCCGCCGCGCGCTCCTTTTCATCGACATACGCTCTACGAAGTGAGGCATCCTTCCGAAGCGCATCGCGAAATGCCAGGTTGCCACTCCAGGACGCCCCCCGATACTCGACCACGTGCACCAGGTGCGTCCGCTCTGTCGCGTCGCGCCCTCGGCCGAAGATGTAGTGTCCCGTGACGCCTGCGTTCTCGGCGTAGTCGTATCCCAGCTCCAGCAGCGGATCGTGACAGAGCCGCCAGTTCTCGATGGGCGCGACGCCCACCAGGATGTCGAGGATCGGCTTGGCGCGCATCCCCGGCACGGCGGTGGAACCATAGTGCTCGATGCCGAGTGCAATCCCGTGCAGCGAGGAAGCCAGCCGACTGCGCTCGCGTTCAAACTCCACTGGCCACGCCGGTTGATAGTCGACCAGCGTGTTGGCGCCATTCTTCAAGCCGAGCATTTTGCCCACTTTCGCTGCAAACCGATCTTTGCCACTGTCGGTTTGCTCGTTTCGGATCACCGAGATGAACAAATCGGAAGCGTCGTGCACAATGTTTGTGCATGCCAGCGGCATCCTGCCTGTAGCGGCGGATCAGATGTTCGCCCTAGGCGCTTATTTTGGCAAGGTTTTCCCCGGCATTGCTGAGCTGGCACGGACCCTGCATACACCCGAGCGGCACCCGACCGGTGCCTGTTGGAGGCCTGAATGAAGAAGATCGAGGCTATCGTAAAGCCGTTCAAGCTCGACGAAGTGAAGGAAGCGCTGCAGGAAGTTGGTCTGCAGGGCATCACCGTCACCGAAGCCAAGGGTTTCGGCCGTCAGAAGGGGCATACCGAGCTCTATCGGGGCGCGGAATATGTCGTCGACTTCCTGCCCAAGGTGAAGGTCGAGGTGGTGTGCCCCGACGATCTCGCCGAGAAGGCGATCGAGGCGATCCGCACGGCCGCGCAAACCGGCCGCATCGGCGATGGAAAGATCTTCGTCTATTCGATCGAACAGGCTATCCGCATCCGCACCGGCGAATTCGGCGACGACGCGCTCTAAGGGGCACCTCTTCGCGCGTCTACCTGCCCTAGCATCAACTCCAGACTTACACAGGGGAACCTAATGACCACTGGAAGCGACATCCTCAAGAAGATCAAGGACGAGGACATCAAGTACGTCGACCTCCGCTTCACCGACCCGCGCGGCAAGCTGCAGCACGTCACCATGGATGTGACGGTCGTCGATGAGGATCTCTTCGAGGAAGGGACCATGTTCGATGGTTCCTCGATCGCTGGCTGGAAGGCCATCAACGAGTCCGACATGGTGCTGATGCCCGATCCGAACTCGGCCTATATCGACCCGTTCTTCGGCGCTCCGACCCTTGCCATCAACTGCGACATTCTCGAGCCGCTGACCTATCAGCCGTACAACCGCGACCCGCGCACCACGGCCAAGAAGGCCGAGGCCTACGTCAAGGAACTCGGTATCGGCGACACCGTGGTGTTCGGTCCCGAGCCCGAATTCTTCATCTTCGACGACGTTCGCTATTCGAACACCACCTACAAGGTGGGCTTCTCGGTCGACCACTCGGAACTGCCGACCAACAACGACACCGAGTACGAGTCGGGCAACACCGGCCACCATATCGGCCTCAAGAAGGGCTACTTCCCGGTGCCGCCGCTGGACAGCGCGCAGGACATGCGCGGTGAAATGCTCGCCGCCATGGCCTCGATGGGCGTCACCGTCGAAAAGCACCACCATGAAGTGGCTTCGGCGCAGCACGAACTGGGCATCAAGTTCGCCCCGCTGATCAAGTCGGCCGACGACGTGCAGATCTACAAGTACGTCATCCAGCAGGTGGCGCAGGCCTACGGCAAGACCGTGACCTTCATGCCCAAGCCGGTCTATGGCGACAACGGCTCGGGCATGCACTGCCACCAGTCGATCTGGAAGGACGGCAAGCCGCTCTTCGCCGGCGACCAGTATGCCGGCCTGTCGATGGAAGCGCTGTACTATATCGGCGGCGTGATCAAGCACGCCAAGGCGATCAACGCCTTCACCAACCCGACCACCAACAGCTACAAGCGCCTGGTGCCGGGCTTCGAAGCTCCGGTGCTGCTCGCCTACTCGGCGCGTAACCGGTCGGCTTCGTGCCGCATTCCCTTCGGCCAGTCGCCGAAGTCGAAGCGCGTCGAAGTCCGCTTCCCCGATCCGCTGGCGAACCCGTATCTCGGCTTTGCCGCGCTGCTGATGGCCGGCCTCGACGGCATCAAGAACAAGATCCACCCGGGCGACCCGATGGACAAGGATCTGTACGAGCTGCCGAAGGAAGAGCTGAAGCAGATCCCGACCGTTTGCGGTTCGCTGCGCGAAGCGCTCGAGTCCCTCGACAAGGACCGTGACTTCCTCAAGGCCGGCGGCGTGTTCGACGACGACCAGATCGACAGCTACATCGAGCTGAAGATGACGGAAGTCATCAAGTTCGAGCACACCCCGCACCCGGTCGAGTACGAGATGTACTACTCGGCCTAAGCGCCGGGCGACTGATGCAACATGGAAGGGCCCGGCAACGGGCCCTTTCTGCTTTTCGGTGGACAGAGACAGCCAGGGGCTGAACACTGTCGCGATGACTCACAAAGACCTGGCCCTGGTGCTCGGTGGCGGTGGCGCTGCCGGCAACGCCTGGATGATTGGCATCGTCGCCGGCCTCGCCGAGGCTGGCGTCGACCTGACCGAGCTCGCCGATCTGGTGATCGGCACCTCGGCCGGCGCCAATGCGGCGGCGCAGGTGCGCAGCGGCATTTCGCCGGCCGAGCTTCTGGCGGCCACGCTGGCGCCGCCGCCGGGTCGGCCAGCGGCTCCGCCGCGGCCCCCAGCGCCACCGCGACCGATGGAGCCGGTGTTCGAGCAGATGCGGAACATCTCGGCTGCCGCCTCCACTCAACTCGAGTTGCAGCGCGCCATGGCCGCCTATGCCCTCAGGAGCGATATGTCCTTCGCTCCCGAGGTGGCGGAACAGCGCCGGGCCATGGTCGCCGGGCGACTACCAGGCCCCGACTGGCCCGAGCGCCCGATGCTTATCGTTGCCGTCAACGCCGAGACCGGCGAACTCGCCAAGTTCGACCGCCAGTCCGGCGTCGCCCTCGTGGATGCGGCCACCGCTGCCATCTCGCTGCCTGGTGCGGGCCCCACGCACAGCATCAACGGCACACGCTACATCTCCGGTGGGGTGCGTTCGGTCGACAACGCCGACCTCGCGACGGGCTTCGGGACGGTGATCGTGCTGTCGCCGTTCAGCGGGCGCACCGGCCCGCTGCCGCCGGGGCAGTTCGAGGGGTTGCGCCGCCCACCGGGCGCCGACCTTGCCAGCGAGGTCGAGGCGCTGCGACGGGCCGGCAGCCATGTCGAGGTGATCACCCCCGATGCCGAGTCTCGCGCCGCCATGGGCGTCAACCAGTTGGACCTTGCAACCCGCATTCCTTCGGCCCGTGCCGGCCACGAGCAGGGCAAGCGAGAAGCCGCCCGCCTGACCGCACTCTGATGTCGAGCCGCTGGCGCGAAACATCACCCGAGGAGCTCGCCGGCTGGCTCAGTGAAGCCACCGCGCCCTGGGGCATTGCCGGAGGCTGGGCGCTCGACCTGTGGCAAGGCGGCGTCAGCCGCCTCCATTCCGATATCGAGATCAGCTGCTTTCTCGCCGACCTGCCCACCCTGCTCCCGCGCCTCGCCGGTTTCGAGGTCGCTATCGCCCGCAACAAGCAGCTGACCCCTCATCAGCCGGGCGCCGGGCTCCCGCCGCCGCCATTCAGCCTGTGGCTGCGCCGTCATGGCGAGACCCTGTGGGACTTCGAGATCGTTGCCGAGGCGCAGGCGGCGGGCCAGTGGGCCTATCGCCGGGAACCTTCGATCCGTCGCCCGCTGACGGACACCTTCATTCGCACCGCGTCGGGCTGGCCAGTCATCGCCCCCGAGATCCAGTTGCTCTACAAATGCAAACAGCCGCGCGACAAGGACCTGCTCGATCTCAGGCGCTACGTGCCTGCACTCGACGCAGCAGCGGGGCTCTGGCTGCGTTCGGCCGTAGCGATCGCCCACCCGGAATTCCTGCCGACGCTTCTCGATATCGAGGCGCTGCACCGTGGCGATGGTGGCTCGTCGAGATAGCGATCAGGGGTCGGCGCCGGACAGGCGAAGCACCTTTCCGGTGTGCCAGTTGACAATGCCACGCATGAAATCGCGGTCCGGAAAGTCGGTCTCGAGGATCCGCAGCGGCCCTTCGACCAGCGAAAGCGAACGGGCGAGTTCATAGAGCGCCATGCGACTGGGGTCGAGCTCCACGTCGATCCCGAGCATTTCATAGCTGTTGCCGAAGCGCATCCGCGTGAACGCGTGTTCCCACTCGGCGTCGAACAGCATCACGCCCTCGACGTCGATGATCACCGGCCGCCCCTCGTCATCGAGCATGACGTGGTCGGCGCCGAGCTCGCCATGGATCAGGCTGTACCAGTCGCGCGGCCGAACGCGGGCATGAAGCTCACGCAGGGCTGCATCGATCCGTTCACGCGCCAGCCCCAGTTCAGGCACCTTTGCGGCGACACTGGCCAGGTGCGCGAGCCCTTGATCGAGCACGATCTGCTCGGCCCTGCGGTCCTGCGGCGCCTGGCCGGACACGGCGGCCGCGACCTTGCCGAGGCGCGGCCCTCGGTACCTGGCCATGCCGTTGAGCATAGCCCCCACAGCATGCAGAGGAGCGGCCGCGGCGTCCGCATCGCGGGCAATCATCGCCTCGAGGGTGCCGCCGCGCAGATCCTCCACGATGGCGATATCGGCCGGATAGAGCGATTGGCTGCGGTCGACCAGCAGCAGCGCGGGAGCCCTTGCACCGGCCTCAGTCAGCGCGCGGCTCGCCGCCTCCAGCAGGTCCAGTCCCGAGCCCTCGGCGAAGGGATCCCGCGGATCGACACTATTGTCGGTCCAATAGTTCTCGGCAGCGCTCCAGGCATAGAGGACCACCGAGGACCCATCATCGAGCGCCAGCCGATAGACGCCCTTCTTGCTGCCGCCGGTCAACCGCTCGAACCCCGTCAGCTGTCGGCCGCCGGGGAGCGCGCGTGCGAACGGCGCCAGGTCCGTATGTTGCATGAACTGCCGCTCGGCCATCGCCACGCCCCCTTCCCCACGACTGGCCCTGGCATCAAAGACGGCGATCCCACAGTCGGGGGTGTTGCTTCTAGCGTCGTCGCCGCAATGATGACAGCAGTTTCCCGCCGCAGCGCCGGCTGGCATGGTCGTGCAATCAAGGGGATTCGGAATGAGCGTTGGACTACTCGGCCTTCTCGATGACGTGACCGCCCTCGCCAAGGTCGCCGCGGCTTCGATCGACGATGTCGCCGGCCAGGCCGCCAAGGCCGGACTGAAGGCCGCAGGGGCGGTGATCGACGATGCCGCGGTGACGCCGCGCTATGTCACCGGCTTTTCCGCCGACCGCGAACTGCCGATCGTGTGGAAGATCGCTGTCGGCTCCATCCGCAACAAGCTGCTGATCCTATTGCCCGCGGCGCTGGCGCTGAGCTTCCTCGCGCCCTGGCTGATCACGCCGCTGCTGATGCTCGGCGGGGCGTATCTCTGCTACGAGGGCGCCGAGAAGGTGTTCGAGGCGCTGTTCCCGCACCAGGCGCACGCCCATGAGGCCGAGGCGACTTCCCCGGCCGCCGCCGACCCCAAGAAGCTCGAGGAAGAGCGGGTGGCCGGCGCCATCCAGACCGATTTCATCCTGTCGGCCGAGATCATGACCATCGCTCTCGCCGCCCTGCCCGGCCTGCCGTTCTGGGAACAGGCGCTGGTGCTGGTCATCGTGGCTTTCGGTATCACCGCAGCGGTTTACGGCGCCGTGGCGCTGATCGTCAAAGCCGACGATCTCGGCCTGGCGCTGGCCAGCAAGGGGCGCACGGGCACCGGCCGTGCGCTCGGCCGCGGCATTCTCATCGCCATGCCCTGGGTCATGCAGACCCTCAGCATCGTCGGCACGGCCGCCATGATCTGGGTGGGCGGCGGCATCGTCGTGCATGGCCTTGCCGAGTTCGGCCTGACGCAGATCGAGCACCTGATCGAAGCCATCGCCCACGGCGCCGAGGCCATGCTGCCGGCGCTGGGCGGCTTCATCGAAGGGCTGGCGACCATCGTCGCCGACCTGGTGCTCGGGCTCGCCCTGGGTCTGCTGCTCATCCCCGTCGCCGGCAAGCTGATCGGACCGGCCTGGAAGGCCGTCCGCGGCCTGTTCCGCCGGCAGCCGGCAGCCTGAACAAAAAGAGGGCCCGACAGGGCCCCCTTTTCCGGCTTGCTCCGGTCGTGGGTCAGCCGACCTGGCTGAAGAAACCGCGCACGTCGGCCACCCACACGCCAGGCACTTCCAGCACGGCATAGTGCCCGCCGACGTCGAACTCGTTCCAGCGCACGATGGTGTTGCTGGTCTCGCCGTAGCGACGGATCGGCACCTCGTCGAAGCCGAACACGGCCACCCCGGTCGGCACGCCGGAATTGGCCTTGGGCGACCAGGCCTCCGGATCATGCGCATTCTCGTAGTAGAGCCGGATCGACGAGGCGGCGGTACCGGTGAACCAGTAGATCATGAAATTGGTGAGGAACCGGTCCATCGGCACGGCGTCGACGCGATCCCCGAAGCTGGTGAACAGCTCGCTGATCCAGGCCAACAGACCCGCCGGCGAGTCCGAGATGCCATAGGCCAGCGTCTGCGGGCGGCTCGACTGCATGATGTTGAAGCCGAAATGCTCCGCCATGAAGCGCTGCACCCGCTGCAGCCGCACCTTCTCGCTCTCGGTGAAGGTGGCGATCTCCTCCGGGGAAACCGGGCCGAACGGGATAAACCCCATCGTCGCGGCATTGAGGTGCATGCCGATCATTCGCTCCGGCGCCAGCCGGCCGATCTCGGGCCCGATAATGGCGCCGGCATCGCCGCCCTGCACGCCGAAGCGCTGGTAGCCCAGCCGGCTCATCAGCTCGATGAACGCCTTGCCGATGCGGACATTGTTCCACCCGGCTTCGCTGGTCGGGCCGGAAAAGCCGAAGCCCGGCAGCGACGGCACCACCACGTCGAACGCGTCCTCCGGCTTGCCGCCATGCGCCACCGGATTGGTCAGCGGCCCGATCACGTCGAGGAACTCGACGATGGAGCCCGGCCAGCCGTGGATCAGCAGCAGCGGGGTAGCGTTTTTCTCGGCCGACTTCACATGGATGAAGTGGACGTTCTGGCCGTCGATCTCGGTGGTGAACTGCGGCAGCGCGTTGATCTCAGCCTCGGCCTTGCGCCAGTCGAAGCCGCTCAGCAGCCGGTCCACGGCGCCGCGGACATAGGCGTTGGTCGGGCCGGCGGCCCAGCTGCCATCGACTTCGCTCGGCATCACGGTGCGGGCGAGGCGATCCTTGAGATCCTGCAACTGGGCGGCGGAAACGTCGATCTTGAAGGGGGTGATGGTGGCCATTTCGGGTACTCCGTTCGGGGGTGATCGTTGAAGACACCCCTTCGTACCCGACCCCCATCCGGCGTTATTGGAAGTTTCCGACAACCTCATCGGAGGCGGCGCGAACGATCTCCCGGGGCGTCTGACCCATGATCGCTTTCAGCGAGTTGATCATGTGTGCCTGGTCGGAAAAGCCGAGCGCCAGCGCCACATCCACTGCCGGTCGGCCCATCTGCAGCATGGCAACCGCCTTCTGCGCCCGCTGCACCAGGGTGAAGTGCTTGTAGGTCAAGCCGGTGGTCCTGAGGAAATGCCGCTGCAGCGTCCGCTCGGTCATCGCCTTGGGTTGCCCCTCCACCACCGAGGCCACCAGTTGGTTGCTGTCGATGATCCCGTCGCGCACCAGGTGCTCGACGAACACATCGGCATTCTCGATGGTCGGAATCTCCCGCACGTCGGTGCCGATCCAGAACCCGGCGCGGCCGAACTTTTCCAGCACCACGCCCTCGTCGCGCATGATGTCGCCGGGCATCAGCGGCATGAAACTGTGCGGCTTGAACGAGATGACGAGTTGCTCGTCGCCCGCTTCGTGCTCGTAGATCACCGGTTGGGTGGTGAGGCCGGTGCGCAGTACCGTGGTTTCGTCGCCGCGCCTGATGATGGCGATGTCCCAGCAGCCATCGGGCTGCATCAGCGTGGTTCCGGTCGTATCGAAACGAACGGAACTGACGCTCTCGATGAACGGCGAGTCGATCGGCCGGCTTTGCACGATGCGCTTCATGTGACCGAGCCTATCAGGTGCGGCGCGCCGAACCAATTCCTGCGCGCGTCGTCCCCGGCCGGTTCGTGCCCAGCCAGATCACGTGGCGTGCACCGCGTCCGGTCGTACCGGCACGCACCCGCAGCTCCTCGACCGTCAGGCCCGACTGCTGCAGCCGGGTGGTGAACTTGGCATCCGGCGCTACCGACCACACGGCGACGAGACCGCCTGGTCGCAGCGCCGCCTTGGCGGCAGCGATTCCGCCATGGCTGTAGAGCCGGTCGTTGGCCGGGCGCGACAGCCCCTCGGGTCCGTTGTCGACATCGAGCAGGATCGCGTCGAACTTCTGCGGATCGCCCGCCATGGCGCTCCCCACATCGCCTTCGCGCAGTCTGACGCGCGGGTCGTCCAGGCTGTCACCGTGGATACCGGCCAGCGCGCCGCGCGCCCATTTGATCACCCCCGGCACCAGTTCCACCACGATGAGTTCGGCATCGGCAGGGGCGACCTTGAGCGCCGCGCGCAACGTGAACCCCATGCCCAGCCCGCCGATCAGCCAGCGCTGCTTTGCCCGGTTGCCGAGCCGCTCCGCCGCCAGCGTCGCCAGCGCTTCCTCCGAGCCGCTCATCCGGCTGCCCATCAGGCCGATGGTCCCGGCGAAGATGGTGAACTCGGTGCCGCGCTGTCTCAGCACAAACTCGGTGCCACCCGGCACTTTGGCGCGATCGAGTTCAATCCATGGCAGCACGCGCGCCTCCTTGCGGTTGTTCGCGCCAGCACTAGCGATATCCTGTCCGCAGCGACAGCCCTCTGGCGCAGCGCAACGCGATGGCTATGATCCCGGCATCGCGCCGGAGCCAGCCATGACCGCCGAATTCCTCATCACCACCCTCATCATCGTCGCCTCGCCGGGCACCGGCGTGCTCTACACCCTCGCAGCGGGCCTCACCCGCGGGGCGCGCGCCAGTATTCTCGCGGCCTTCGCCTGCACGCTCGGCATCATCCCGCACATGGCCGCGGCGATTACCGGTCTCGCCGCCCTGCTCCACACCAGCGCACTGGCTTTCGAGATCATCAAGTATCTCGGCGTCGCCTACCTGCTCTACATGGCCTGGGCGACACTGAGAGAGAAAGGCGCGCTCAGCGTCGACACCGAAGCGGCGCCGAAATCGGTGCGCCAGGTGCTGGTTTCGGGCATCCTGATCAACATCCTCAACCCCAAACTGTCGATCTTCTTTTTTGCCTTCCTGCCGCAGTTCGTGCGTACCGATTCGACCGACGCCCTGCCCCAGATGCTGGAGCTGAGCGCGGTATTCATGGCGGCAACCTTCGTGATCTTCGCCATCTACGGCGTGTTCGCCGCCGCGGTGCGGCAGCACGTCGTCACCCGGCCACGCGTCCTTACCTGGATGCGACGCAGCTTCGCCGCCGCCTTTGTGGCGCTCGGCGCCAAGCTGGCGTTTACCGAGCGCTAGCCCGCGTCAGCAGCGCCTCGAGCTCGCCGATCTGTTGCACCTGGCCGAACTGCACGGCAAAGCCGGCTTCGATGTGCCGGACCACCCGCCCGGGGATGGCGCCGACGCCGGCCAGCGAGCCGACCGGCGGCAGCACGTCGGCCGACACCGCGACGCCCGACTGTGACATATCGATGATGAAGCAGTCGAAACGCCGGCCGTCGCCGAGCATCAGGCTGGCGCGCGTCTCGCGCGGCAGCACGCGCTTGTGGGCCCGCCGGTCGCTGACCGTCTTCAATGTCCGCCGCTTCAGCCAGTCGATCCGCGCCCCGAGGGCGGCGCGCTCCTGCTCGGTGCATTCGAAGGAGACGGCAAAGCCGCCATCGAGGATCCGGCTGATCTTGCCGCGGATAATGCCCAGGCCCTGCAGCGTCATGGTCAACGCGTCGCCCGGCTGGCCGCTCACAGGCGCGTTCACCACGGCTTCGTACGGGGAGACGCTGCGCGAGCGGCAGGCGAACACCTGTACCGCCCCTGGTGTCTGGGCGCGGTTCGCCAGAACGTAGCTGCCCATCACGTCGCCGATGAAACGCAAGTCCTTGTGCTTGGCTGCGGCACCCGGCGTTCCGTTCTGCATCGTCTGAGCCGTCCTCGCTTGATCCCGCCTATCCTACGCAAGATTGCCTATACGGCTATGACTCAGAGCTTACCGATATGGCAACTGAACAGTATTTCATGGGGGCAGCGCGCGGCATCTCTGCTGCGAGTGAGCACTATTCGCCCACCCGGTCGAGTGTATCGGCCGGGAATGGGCCAATTGTACTACAACGAAAGGCTTATGATGCCTCGACCTCGAGCATCATCTCCTCGAAGAACGCCTCCGGCCCGTCGATTTCCTTGAGTCGCCGACCGCTGATCTCGAGGTAGCGGGTTCCCACATTCCGCACGAAGCTGCGATCGTGCGATACTAGGACCGCCGTCGCCTCATGCGCCAGGATTTCCCCCTCCAGCGCCTCGCGACCAGGGATGTCGACATGATTGGTCGGCTCGTCCATCAGGTAGAAATTCGGCTCGGTCAGCCGCAAGGCGAGCAGCCCCAGTCGCGCTCTCTGCCCGAAGCTGAGCTGTCCGATCGGCCTCGACTGCTTCTCGATCACGAAGCCGGCCGAGGCGAGCAGGCTCCGCACTCGGGCGTCGGGCTGCTTGAAGACCACCGAGATGAAGCTCTCGGGCGTGTCCTTGACCGGCAGCTGCGACATATCCTGGTCGGTATAGCCCAGCACCAGCGAGGGCGTGACCCGGATGCCGGGGACACTATCCGGCTCGACCATGGCGCGATGGATGAGCTTGACCAACTGCGACTTGCCGGCGCCATTCTTGCCCAGCAGCACGATGCGGTCGCCCTGGAAGATGTGCAACTTGTCGATCCTGAACAGCGCCTGCCCCGCCGGCGTGGTCACGCTGACATTCTCTATCCCCACCAGCAGCTTGGCATGCGTGCCGCGATTGCTGAGCCTGATCTCGCCGGAGCGCTCGCGGTGCGCCGGCCGTACGGCCTGCTCGATCCTGGCCGCGCGTTCGCGCAGCTGCTTGGTCTTGACCACCAGCAGGTCGCTGCCGGAGTTGATGCCGATATTGTTGAGCTTGGCCGCCTGCTTCCTGAGCTTGCCCGCTTCCTTCAGGTCGCGCTCGTTCTGCGCTTCCTGCGAGGCATCTTCACGCTCGATTTCCTGGCGTGCCGCCGAATAAGCCAGCGGCAGGTAGCGCGAGGTGCCCGGTCTGAGGAACAGCGTCCGGTTGGTCACCGCGTCGAGGAAATCGCGGTCGTGGCTGGCCACGATCAGCGGGATGTTGCGCGCCTCCCGGTTGAGCCAGCTCTCCAGCCGGAACAGCTTGGACAGGTCGAGGTGGTTGGTCGGCTCGTCCATCAGCAGCGCATCGGGATCGGTGACCCAGACCCGCGCGATCAGCATCAGGCGCTGCCAACCGCCGCTCAGCGCCGAAACCAGTCGGTCGCGCAGCTCATAAGGTGTCTCGAGCCCGTCAAGCGCCACGTCGGCCCGCCAGGCGTCGGTTTCGCGATCGGCAACCGGCAGCGCTTCGAGCACGGCGTCGCGCATGGTCAGCGGCATCAGCGCCGCCGGCACGTCCTGCTCGACATAGCCGATGCGCAGCCCGCGCGAGCGCACCACCTCTCCGCCGGTCGGTTCGGCGAGACCGGCGATGACGCGAAGCAGCGAGGTCTTGCCGAGGCCATTGCCGGCCACGAGCCCGACCCGGTCGCCGTCGGCGACCACCAGACTCAGGTCGCGGAACAGCGGATCGGTGGCGGTGATGGAAAGGTTCTTGAGGCTGATCGAGCCCATTTGCGTCTCTCTGGTATTCTGACGGTCCGTATGGGGACCTGTGCCGTCAATGGCTCACGCGCGAAGCGGAGCCGGCTTGGGCAGACCAGAATGGTGAAGACGACGAGGACGTCCGGACCCGTTCGGTCAGCCCTGCAACTAAAGCTGCAGGGCCGAAACAGGGCCGCGACTGCGGTGCTGGTCATGACGATAGCCCACGCGACCCTCCTTGGTTGGCATTGCGGACAAACCGCTCAATAGCGCTGCGATGCCGGTTTGGCAATCACACCAGGTAGAACAGCGCGGCAATAGCGGCGAGCATCAGGGGGCGAGGCAAGGCAAGATGGGCAAGCCGGTACGCAAAACTATCAAATCCGGCCTGCTGCCATCCGCTGTCGCGTGGCGCCCGATGATCGATCTCAAGGTACGCGAGACCGCTCTTGGCTTGGGCGCGCATACGGCTACTCCAAACAAAAACCGTATGTGAAATTTATAGGGGCGAGCGCTTAAGAAAGTGCTTCCGAGAAGCAAACGAAGTCTGAATCAGGTGCTCCAAAACAACGCGTCCCACCCCTTGTCCGGGATGGGATGCGTTGGAGTCACTGGCAGCTTGGTCAGCTGCGACGCAGCCGCTCGCGATACAGGATCGTGCCGGTGCAGGTGGAAACGCGCAGCAGATAGACCCAGCCGCCGCGCGTCGCGCGCACCTGGATGCGGCGGTTGTCGGCGACGTTGAGCGAAATGTTGCTGTAGCCCTGGTCGCGCACGGCATTGCGGATCTGCCGGTCGGTCAGCTCGATGCAGACCAGCGGCCGGCGGAAGCCGAAGCCGTCGGTGCCGAAGCCGAACTGGAACTGCATGCTCTGCGCCTGGACGGGGAGTACCGAAGCGCCGAGCACCAGGCCGAGCACGCCGGCGCGCATTAACATGGTGGCTTTCATACCGTTCTCCTTTGCGGCTCCCGAAACGAAAATCCCGGCCCTTTGGAGGGCCGGGATTTGGCGGGAGCGCGGGGGAGGATCCGGCTCCCGCCGGAACTGGACCTAGTTGCCGAAATTGAACTGCAGGCTGAAGCCCGGCTGGCCGCGGAACTTCTTCAGCCGCTTCACGTCATAGACGCGGCCCGAGCACTTATCGACCTTCATCGCGTAGTCCTTGTTGCGCCAGGAGGCGACAACCAGCACGCGATCGCGGCCGAGGTTGCGGATCACATCGACATTGCGGAAGCCATAGTCGCGCAGACCGCGCTCGACCTGACGGTTGGTCAGGCAGCGATCGATGATGATGCGGCCCTGCTTCTTGCCTTGGCTGAACGTCTGGGCGCCGTTGCCGCCATTGATGCCCAGCTGGAAGCTGAACTGCGGCTCGGACTGGGCCTGGACCGGCATGGCCGTGACGGCGGCTGCACCGAGCGTCAGAGCGACGATCGCAGCTCGGCTGGACTTCATCACAGTGGAAAGGATCGGGGTCATGGTGGTCTCCTATAGAGTCTTCTTGAGGCGCCAGGTCCGCTAGCGTTCCACGACCCTAAAGGTTCCATTCTTAACCAATGCGGTATCGCCCGTTCATCCACCGTTCATGTTGCGGGGCAACGCGGGCGGTGGAATTCCGGGTGGTATCAGGCGCGGGTCCAGGTGAGATTGCCGAACGCCCAGCCCGGACACTGCCTACCGGCCCCAGCTGCGCGTTCCGCAATCTCGTGCGCCGGATTAGTGCCCAGGCGTTGAACGCTCGCGGAACCGTGCGTTCACATGCCGTTCACGACCGGTTGACAGCTCGAGCGCAGCGCCCTACCTCCCGCTTAACCCACCCAAAGCAGCAAGTATGCTAGAGCTTGTGAGGCGCCCGATTCGCGCCTCGGACGGAGATTTCATGGCGGCGATCGAAGACCTTTTCGGCTCTGACGGCGAGGATACTGCCCCGCAGCGCGCGCCTGCTCCCCCCACGCCGAAAACGCCGGCCGCCAGCCCTGCCCCCAGCGTCGCCCATGCCGCTTCCTACTCGGCCGCCGACATCGAAGTGCTCGAGGGCCTCGAGCCGGTTCGCCGTCGCCCCGGCATGTATATCGGCGGCACCGACGCCAACGCTCTGCATCACCTGTTCGCCGAAGTCATCGACAACTCGATGGACGAGGCGATTGCCGGCCATGCCAGCCGCATCGAAGTGCATCTGGGTGAGGATGGCTTCCTGACCGTCACCGACAATGGTCGCGGCATTCCGGTCGAGAACCATCCGAAATTTCCTGGCGTCTCCACCCTCGAGATCGTCATGACGCGCCTGCATGCCGGCGGCAAGTTCGACGGCAAGGCCTACGAAACCTCGGGCGGCCTGCACGGCGTCGGCGTCTCGGTGGTCAACGCGCTGTCGGACTCCCTCATCACCGAGGTCGCTCGCGACCAGATGCTCTACCGCATCGCCTTCTCGCGCGGTAAGCCGCTCGCCGCCGTCGAGACGGTGGGCAAGGTGCAGAACCGCCGCGGCACCACGCAGCGTTTCCACCCCGATCCGGAGATCTTCGGCGAGCACAAGTTCTCCGCCGCCCGCCTGTTCAAGATGACCCGTTCGAAGGCCTATCTGTTCGGCGGCGTCGAGATCCGCTGGACCTGCGACGAGAGCCTTGCGACCTCGGACGTGCCGGCCAAGGCGACCTTCCACTTCCCCGGCGGGCTGCGCGATTTCCTCGCCAATCGCATCGAAGGCGAGCCGCGCATTGCCGAGGACATCTTCTCCGGCATCATCGGCAAACCGGGCACGCACGGCTCGGTCGAATGGGCCGTGGCCTGGTGCCTCGGCGACGGCTTCGTCAACTCGTACTGCAATACGGTCCCGACCGGCGATGGCGGCACCCACGAACAGGGCCTGCGCGTCGCCCTGCTCCGCGGCCTGCGCAACTATGCCGAATTGAGCGGCAACAAGCGCGCCGCCCAACTGACCGCCGAAGACGTGCTGGTACAGTGCTCGGCCATGCTGTCGGTGTTCGTGCGCGAGCCCGAATTCGTCGGCCAGACCAAGGACAAGCTGAGCTCGCCGGAAGCCACCCGCATCGTCGACACGGCGCTGCGCGACCCGTTCGATCACTGGCTCGCCGCCTCGCCCAACCAGGCGTCCAAGCTGCTCGACTGGGCCATCGAGCGCGCCGAAGAGCGCCTGCGGCGCAAGAAGGAGAAGGAGGTCGACCGTCAGTCGGCGACCAGAAAGCTCCGCCTGCCCGGCAAGCTTGCCGACTGCACCCAATCGGCCGCTCAGGGCGCGGAAATCTTCATCGTCGAGGGCGACTCGGCCGGTGGCAGCGCCAAGTCGGCGCGCGACCGCAAGAGCCAGGCCATCCTGCCGCTGCGCGGCAAGATCCTCAACGTCGCCGGCGCCACCCGCGACAAGGTGCAGGCCAGCCAGGCCATCGCCGACCTGATCCAGGCGCTGGGCTGCGGCACCCGCGAGCGCTATCGCGAAGACGAGCTGCGCTACGACAAGATCATCCTGATGACCGATGCCGATGTCGACGGCGCTCACATCGCTTCGCTGCTGATGACCTTCTTCTTCCAGGAAATGCCCAAGCTCATCGAGGGTGGCCATCTGTACCTGGCGATGCCGCCGCTGTTCCGCATCAGCTCGGGCCCCAAGGTCGCCTATGCGATGAACGACGCGCATCGCGACCAGCTGCTGGCCACCGAGTTCAAGGGCAAGAAGCCCGACATCACCCGCTTCAAGGGTCTCGGCGAGATGCCCTATGTCCATCTGCGCGAAACGACGATGGACAAGAATACCCGCACCCTGCTGCAGGTCCGCATCCGCGATGACTTCGAAGAGACCAGGCTGTCGGTCGATCGCCTGATGGGCAACCGCCCGGAAGCCCGCTTCGACTTCATCCAGGAAAACGCCGCATTCGTCACTGATCTGGATATCTAGGGACAGGCCATCGCGTCCCTGGGGGCCAGGGGCGCAGATGATCACCAGGCGTGGAGTACTGAAGCTCTTCGGAGTCGGCATGCTTGGGGTGATCGCGACCGCGGCCTACCCCTTCATCGAGGCCCTCGCCCGCCCCCGTGTCGCCAGCTATGCCCTCACGCCGCGCGGCTGGCCCGCCGGACTGAAGCTGCGCGCCGCCGTGATTGCCGACCTCCATGCGTGCGAGCCCTGGATGGACCTCGGGCGCATCGAGGCGCTATGCGCGCAGACCCAGGCGCTGGACGCGGACATCATCCTGCTGCTCGGCGACTATGTCAGCGGCATGCGGCTCAGGACCGGCGAAGTCGCCGATGTCGATTGGGCAACCGCGCTTGGCAAGCTGACGGCGCCGCTCGGTGTCCACGCCGTGCTCGGCAACCACGACTATTGGGAGGATCGCGCCTTCCAGCTGGACCAGTCGAAAACCCCGCTGGCGCGCACGGCTTTGCGCGAAGCCGGCATCGCCACCTATGTCAACGAGGTCGTCCGGCTGGAGAAGGACGGGCACGCTTTCTGGCTGGCGGGGCTCGGGGACCAGTTGGGGATCCTTCGCGCCCCTGACGGTCGGCGCATCGTCGGCCTCGACGATCTCGAGGGGACGCTTGCCCAGATACCTGAAGGAGAACCAGCCCTGCTGCTCGCGCACGAGCCCGATATCTTCCCCCGCGTGCCGGACCATATCAGCCTCACTCTCTCCGGCCACACCCATGGCGGCCAGATCTCGTTGCTGGGCTGGCGCCCATGGGCGGCATCGCTCGGCTCCCGCCGGTTCCCGGCCGGCCATTACACTGTCGAAGGGCGCGAGCTGGTTGTCTCGCGCGGCCTCGGTTGCTCGGTCGTCCCGGTGCGGATCGGCAACTGGCCGGAGATCGTCATGCTCGAACTCGGCACTGCCTGATCGGCCTCAATTAACCCCGGCGCCGCAAATGGCGTTGACTCGCAAGGGGTTTCCACTATGTTCCGGGCGCGCTGCGCGAGAGCCCCGGACAGGGCGGAGTCCGGACCGGTTGCTGCAAGGCGAAGCCTGATTATCCGGCTTGTACTTTGCGACCCCTTCGTCGACCCGCACCTCCTCAAGTAGCTGCCCGTCGACCTGCCTTCCCTACTTGAGCGGACCACTGATTTGGCAAATGACTTTTCCGGGTTGGGCCTCAGCGCCAAGGTGATCGATGCGGTTGCCGCATCCGGCTACACCAAGCCCACCGATATCCAGGCGCAGGCCATCCCGCATGTCCTTCAGAAGAAGGACATTATCGGCATCGCGCAGACCGGCACCGGCAAGACCGCTTCATTCGTCTTGCCCATGCTCACCCTGCTCGAAAGCGGCCGGGCCCGCGCCCGCATGCCGCGCACGCTGATCCTCGAACCGACGCGCGAACTCGCGGCGCAGGTGCACGAGAACTTTGAGAAATACGGCAAGAACCACAAGCTCAGCGTGGCTCTGCTGATCGGCGGCGTCAGCTTCGAGGACCAGAACAAGGTGCTGGACCGTGGCGCCGACGTGCTGATCGCCACGCCCGGCCGCATGCTCGATCAGTTCGAGCGCGGCAGGATCCTGCTCACCGGCGTCGATATCCTCGTGATCGATGAAGCCGACCGCATGCTCGACATGGGGTTCATCCCCGATATCGAGCGCATCTGCGGGCTGCTGCCGCCGCGGCGCCAGACGCTGTTCTTTTCGGCCACCATGCCGCCGGAAATCCAGCGCCTCACCAACCGCTTCCTGCGCGATCCGATCAAGATCGAAGTCGCCCGTCAGAACTCGACCGCCGAGACTATCGAGCAGCGCCTGGTGCGTGTGTCCGGCAAGCCGGAAGAAAAGCGCGACGCCCTGCGCCGCCTGATCCGCGGCGAGGAAAACCTCAAGAACGCGATCATCTTCTGCAATCGCAAGCGCGACGTGGCCACCCTCGCCCGCTCGCTCGAGCGCCATGGCTTTTCGGCCGCCGGGTTGCACGGCGACATGGACCAGAAGAGCCGCATGGAAACGCTCGACAGCTTCAAGACCGACAAGCTGCAGCTGCTGATCGCCAGCGATGTCGCGGCCCGCGGCCTCGATATCCCGGCGGTGAGCCATGTGTTCAACTTCGACGTGCCGACCCACGCCGAAGACTACGTGCACCGCATCGGCCGTACCGGCCGTGCCGGCCGCTCCGGCGTCGCCATCACGCTCGCCACCCCGTCCGACGGCAAGTATGTCGATGCCATCACCAAGCTGATCGCCAAGGACATTCCCGAGGTGAAGCTGGGTGGCGGGTCGGCCGCGCGTTCCGAGGCGCCAGGCACCGAGGAGCGCAGCGAAGCTCGCTCCCTGCGTGATGGTCGCGGTCGGCGCGGCGGCCGCGGGTCGCGGGAAAACGCGGCGCCGGTCGCAGCTGCGCCGCAGGAAACCGAACAGCCGCGGGAGGAGCGGGCCGAGCGGAGTCGGCGTCCGGCACGCAACGACAGGCCTCGCAACGACAGCCATCGTGGTGGCGCCGACAAGCCGGCGCGCGAGCCGGGCGGCCAGCACGTCGAGGGCATCGTCGCCGATTCGCCGTTCGGGTCCGACGGGCCGATTCCGGCGTTCCTGCTGCGGAAATAGCGCCGATCAACAGAATTACCCCGGCGATCTGCGTAGAATACCTAGCAGATCGCAGTGTTTTTACGCGCCGTTAATCCCGATCAACAGACAATGCCGGCCACACAACCGGCAGGAGCCGGTGCTTCGGGGGACCGGTGTCAGAACAAGAATTCAGACGCGCCCTGGGTTATGCCACGTCAGCCATCGACCTGCTGAAGCGCGCGACGATTCCACCGTACCCGCAGTTCTATGAGCTGCTTTATACTTATGCGACCGGCGTCAATCCGTCCCTGAACGCGCGCATCAACGCCATCTTCCGCGATGGTCACCCATCGGCCGATATCGCCGAGCGGCTCTACAACGAGTTCCTCAAGGCGCAGGACGCCAACGAGCGGATTTCCGGCGTTTCGCAGCGGATGTCGAACCGTATCGGCGCGATCCATGACGCGATCGACACCGCCATGACCACCGCGAACGCCTATTCCGCTTCGCTGCAGGTGGCGAGCGGCGATCTCGGCGATCAGGATCTCGACGCCGTCAAGCTCAGAGTTTTGGCCGATGCGCTGCTGGCCGAGACCCGGCGGATGCAGGATGCCAACCATCAGCTGGAGATGAACCTCGCGGCCTCCCGCGACGACATCGAGGCACTGCAGCGCGACCTCGACGACGTCCGCCGCGAGGCTCTGCTCGACCCGCTGACCAAGGTCTACAACCGCAAGGCCTTCGATGACGGCCTGCTCAGAGCCGTAGACCGTGCTCGGGAGCATGGCGACCATCTCTGCCTGATGCTGGTCGACATCGATCATTTCAAGCGCTTCAACGATACCTGGGGTCACCAGACCGGCGACCAGGTGCTGCGCCTCGTGGCGATGACGCTGAAATCCAACATCAAGGGCAAGGACATCGCAGCGCGCTACGGTGGCGAGGAGTTCGCCGCCGTGCTGCCCGACACCGATCTCGAGGGTGCGATGATCCTCTCGGACAACATCCGCAAGGCCATCCAGGCCAAGGAACTGCTGAAGCGCTCGACCAACGAGAAGCTCGGCCGCGTCACCGCATCGTTCGGCGTCGCCATGTACCGGGCTGACGACACGCCGTCGAGCCTGATCGAACGCGCCGACCGCTGCCTCTACGCCGCCAAGCATCGCGGCCGCAACGTCGTCGTCGGCGAGACCGACCTCAAGGACGACGACATCGTCGCGGCTTAGCTGATACGCCGGCCGGCAATGTGACCCCGGCCTCGGGCCCGGCAATTGTGATTCCGCCACCGTCAAAGCAGTCCGCCTGGTGCTCCCGCACTGGGCGGTGCGCTGCCGCTCCCTCGGTCATTACAGTTCAAGATGGAAATGCGACGATCTTTATTCAATGATCGGCGCGCGACAACTAAATTGAGTCCATGTCGCGTAAAGTAGTTATCGCAAACATAGTCGGGTCAACTTCATGGGAGAACCGAATGCGTAAACTGCAACTCGCCTCCATTACCTGTCTTATTGCTTCTGCCGTATCGCCCCTGCCGGCCAGCGCGTTCACCCAGAGCGGTGTCGGCCTGGGCATCGGCAACCTCATTCCCATGGGGCACGAATGGGTGACCCGCCTGGCCGTCCTCGAAGTGCTGGGCGGTGACCCGATCATGCCTCCCGACCCAAATGATCCGCGCCGGACCTGGACCCAGGGGCTCGCCCGCAACCTGAACATCTCCAGTCCGGGAGCGCAGGCCGAGGCCGCACGCATCCGCTCGCTCGCCTGGCCCGACGAGCGCTACGCCTCGACCTACAAGTTCATCTATGATGCGATCCTGGGCGAACGCTGGGTCGACCTGGGCGGCTTCAACGTCGTCGCCGGCAAGATCGGCAAGGTGGATTGCTGGGACGCGGTCGCCCAGGAAGCCGTGGAGGTCCAGTACGACCACTTCATGCGCCGCTTCGATGATACCGGTGGCGCCGGGGGCGTTAACGCGACGAAACAGTCCTATCAGCGCTTCATCGACTACTTCGTAGCTGCGGCGACTGCGCCCACCACCACCATGAACGTCTGGGATGGCGGTGGGACTTCTGATCGGAACGAGGTCGACCGCAACTACTTCCTGCTCGGTCGCGCGGCGCATCTGCTGCAGGATTCATTCAGCTCCGAACACACGGTGCGCATCAGCGCCGACAACTACCAGCAGGTGCGGCAGGTAAAGAGCTACCTGTGCGCACCCGGTTCCGAACAGCACACGCATCGAGAGACGGCGATCTTCGACTACACCAGCGGCGACGTGATCTGGATTCCAGGCACGCAGCTCGGGTCCGGCTGGGCGTCATACAAGCCAAGCAACATGAAGGTGACGGCCCTGGTTGCAACCGAAGCCTCCAAGGATCTGTGGGCGGCGTTCATCCGGACCATGGGCACCCCGCCGGCGCAACGGGCCGCCGTGGCGCGGTCCGAAGCCGAAACGCTGGCCCACAACTGGATGTCGTTCGACACCGCCGCCATGCTCAAGTGGTACGATGCCACCGCAAACCGAGGCGCCACCTACGTTCTCGCCCAGGGGCAGGCTGGCCCCGGCCAGACGGTTTCCGATTGCATGAAGGGCATCGGCTTTGCCAGCGGCACGCAGCAGGAGGCGGTAAAGAAGTTCCAGGCCGAGCAGCGGCTCTGCCTCTACAATGTCATCCCCGAACCCGGCTATGCCGATCTCTATGACACGTCGATGCACATGCCGTTCTATTGGGCCTGGCTCGACAGTACCAGCTTCAAGCAACCACCGGCCGGATGGTCCATCCCCGTTCGTCCCGCCGACACCGGACAGCGCCTGACGATCAGGAGCGCCGTCAACGGCCTGCCGATGAGCGCTCCCGACGGCCTGGCGAGTGACAGCCTGATCTATGTCAGGCCCAACGCCCCAGCGCTCGACTTCATCCGCGTCGGAACCGCCGCGGATGGCTATTACCGCCTTGTTTCCGCACCGGAGCTGTTTCTCAGTTATCGAGCGATAACGGGTGCGGTGAAGCTCTACGACTCTCCCGCCGATGCCAACTATCGGCAGTCCGGCCAATCCATCATCAGCCTGCGCTGGAACCAGTACATGTGGCTCGACGGGCAGTCGCCCTACATCAGCGGCGCGGGTAACCCGAACAATGCCAATGCGAAATGGATCGTCGATCTGCTGCCCTGAGTGGCCGGACCAGGCGGGGTGCAGACGCGCTCCGCCTGGCCGTCAGACCAACTCCACCCCGAGCGACCGCAAGGCGTCCCAGTAGCCGGGGTAAGTCTTCCCCACGCAGTCGGGATCGAGAATCGAAATCCCGCCGATCTTCAGCGCCGCCAGCGCGAAGCTCATGGCGATGCGGTGATCCTCATAAGTCTCGATGCTCGTCCGCGCGTTGCGATGCTTGAGCTCGATCAGCCGCGGATCGGACGCAACCACCAGGTCGTCGCCGTCCTCACGCGCGAGGCCGGGCCGGATGCGGTTGAGCTCGGTGGAGAGGGCCGAGATCCGATCGCACTCCTTGACCCGAAGGTTGGCGATGCCGACGAAGCGCACCGGCGTCTCGTTGAATGCCGCGAGTACGGCGAGGGTCGGCACCGCATCCTGCATCTGCGAGCCGTCAATTACAGCAGGCATTTGCGGGAACATGCGGATCAGCTTCGCCGCCTCGGCGTCGGGTTGCGTGAACGCGTCCATCGGCACGCCCAAGTCTATCCTGCCACCGGTAAGCGCCGCCGCCGCCCATAGATAGGTCGCTGCAGAAGCATCGGGCTCGATGTGGAAGTCGGTTGCCTGGTAGCCGGTGGGCTGCACCTGCCAGGTCATCTCGTCGAGCTGCTCGACGCTGGCGCCAAACGCCCGCATCGCTGCCAGCGTCAGGTTGACGTAGCCGCGGGCATCGAGGTCCTTGCCGGTGAGCGCCACCTCGATCGGCCCATCGCCGAACGGCGCGGCCATCAGCAGCGCTGAGACATACTGGCTGGAAAGGCCGCCATCGATCTCGACCCGGCCGCTGCCGAACGAACCGGTACCGTTGATCACCACCGGCGGGCAGCCGGTTTCGCTGGTCGCATCGATCCCGAGCGACCGCAGCGCCACCAGCAGCGGCTCGATCGGGCGCTTGCGCATGGCTTCATCGCCATCGACCACCACCCTGCCCTCGACCAGCGACACTGCGGCCGTCAGGAAGCGCGTGGCGGTCCCGGCATTGCCCAGCACCAACGGTTCGGCCGGCGCCTTCAGCGTACCGTCGCTGGTGACGACGAAGCTCGTTGCATCCGGCTCTTCGACACTGACGCCCATCTGGATCAGCGCCCGGGCCATCAGCGCCGTGTCCTTGCTCTTCAGCGCTCCGGTGAGCCGGCTGGTGCCCTTGGCCAGCGCCGCCAGCAACAGCGCACGATTGGTGATCGATTTCGAGCCCGGCGGCGTGACCCGACCGACCAGCGCATGGTCAGGCGGAACGATCGTCAAAGCCTCGAGCTTTGAGGAAGCAGCAGCAGTCATGGAGGACTCCGTCACAGAGCGGCACAATGGCCGCACTCACTCCGGCAGCGCCGGACACATCGATCTGTCGATTGGGCCCGGAACGTGGCCGGGGTGAGGTTGAAGCAAGCCAGACGGATGTAGCGCAATGGCGGCCCTGCTGCCAAGTCCGTCGTTATCACCCTGCTTCGAGCCCACCCTGGACGTCATCCCCGCGAAGGCGGGGATCCAGTGCGATCTCTCAGCCTCCATCTGCGCTGCAGCATCCCACTAGGTTCCCGCCTTCGCGGGAATGACGCCGGTGGGCATCTATGCGCGAAGGCTGGAACGCAACTGACACCCGGTGTGGGGACAGATACAGGAGGCCAAGCCTCAAGTCAGGCGTGCGCCCGGGCCTCGGCCAGCGCCTTGAGGTCGGCCGGCTTCAGCTGCACGCTTTCGCCACAGCCGCATTCGCCGGTCTGGTTCGGGTTCTTGAAGGTGAAGCCGGATTTGAGGATGTCTTCCTCGAAATCCATCACCGTGCCGAGCAGGAACAGCGTTGCCTTGGGCTCCACATAGACGTGGACGCCCTTTTCCTCGATGTGGTCGTCGCCCTGCACCGGCTCGCTGACATAGGCGAGCGTATAGGATTGGCCGGCACAACCGGCATCCTTGATGCCGACGCGCACGCCGACCACTGGGGTGGCACTATCCTCGATGATCTCGTTGATGCGCTCGACGGCGGCATCGGTGAGGCTCATGATCTTCAAAGGCATCGGTTCAGGACCTTCATCGTAACAAGACGATATATAGACCTAAAGCGCGGAACTTACCACCAGTTCAGCGCCACCTGGGCTTCCTCGCTCATGCGCGAAGCGTCCCACGGCGGATCGTAGACCATGTTGACGGTGACATCCTGGATGCCTTCGACATTGCGTGCCGCGTTCTCCACCCAGCCCGGCATTTCACCGGCCACCGGGCAGCCCGGCGCGGTCAGCGTCATGTCGATGGTGAGGTTGCGATCGTCGTCGAGATCGACCTTGTAGATCAGCCCTAGCTCGTAGATATCGACCGGGATTTCCGGGTCATAGACCGTCTTCAGCGCCCCGATCAGATCCTTGGTGATCCGCTCCACGTCGTCAGCGGGAATCGCTGCGCCGACGCTTGGCGTGATGCGTGGCGCGTCGCCGGCGTTCGGTTCGGTCGCCGCGACCTCGGGAGCAATCTCGTTCACTTCGTCAGACATATCAGTTCCTCAGGCGAAACGGCTTCGCACCCTTGGACGAAACGGCTTCGCGCCTACGCGAAGAAGCTTCGCGCCTTTTCGATGCCCTCGACCAGAGCGTCGATATCATCCTTGCCGGTATATAGGCCGAACGAGGCCCGGCAGGTAGAGGTGACGCCGAACCTTTGTAGCAGCGGCATGGCGCAATGCGTGCCGGCGCGCACCGCGATGCCGTAGCGATCGAGGATGGTCGAGACATCGTGCGCATGCGCGCCCTTGACCTCGAACGAGAAGATGCCGCCCTTGCCGGGCGCCGTACCGATCAGCCGCAGCGAATTGATCCGCCCCAGCCGCTCCAACGCGTAACCGGTCAGTTCCGCCTCGTGCGCCTGCGCCGCTTCGCGGCCGATCCCTTCGACATAGTCGATGGCGGCTCCAAGCCCGATCGCCTGGACGATCGGCGGCGTGCCGGCTTCGAAGCGGTGCGGCGGCTCGTTGTAGGTGACCGTATCGCGGGTCACCGTATCGATCATTTCGCCGCCGCCCTGGTAGGGCTGCATATCGGCCAGCAGGTCATAACGGCCATAGAGCACGCCGATGCCGGTGGGGCCGTAGAGCTTGTGGCCGGTGAAGACGTAGAAATCGACGCCGAGATCCTGCACGTCGACCTTGAGGTGAACTGCGCCCTGGCTGCCATCGACCAGCACTGGAATGCCGCGCGCATGGGCGATTTCGACGATCTGTTTGATCGGCGTCACCGTGCCGAGCACGTTCGACATGTGGGTGATCGCCACCATCTTCGTCTTCGGCGACAACGCCGCCTCGAACGCGTCGAGGTCGAAGCCGCCATCGTCGCGCACGTCCACCCACTTCAGGACGGCGCCCTTGCGCTCCCGGTGGAAGTGCCACGGCACCACGTTGGAGTGGTGCTCCATGATGGAGAGCACGATCTCGTCGCCCTCCCCGATCCGCGGACCGAGAAACGACGCGGCAACCAGGTTGATCGCCTCGGTGGCCGAACGGGTGAAGATGATCTCTTCGGGCCGGCTGGCATTGAGAAACCGCCGGCTCGCCTCGCGCCCGCCCTCGTAGGCCTCGGTGGCACGGTTGGCGAGCGTGTGGAGGCCGCGGTGGACATTGGCATAGGCATGCCGATGCGCCCAATCCATCCGGTCGAGCACCTGGTTCGGCTTCTGCGCCGAAGCACCGCTGTCGAGATAGACCAGCCGGTTGCCGTGGATCTTCTCTTCGAGGATCGGGAAATCGGCGCGGACCTTGGCGAGATCGAAACTCATTTGCCCGCCAGCCATCCCTCGATCACCGCCGTCAGTGCCTCGTTCAGCGCCTCGTCCTCGATCGGATCGATCAGCTCGGCGAGGAACGCCCTGACCAGCATGGTCTCGGCGTCGGCTTTCGCGATGCCGCGGCTCATCAGGTAAAACAGCGAGTCCTCGTCGAGCTGGCCGCAGGTCGAGCCGTGGCCGCAAACCACGTCGTCGGCATAGATTTCGAGTTCGGGCTTGCAGAGGATTTCCGCTTCGTCCGACAGCATCAGCCCCTGGCTCATCAGCTTGGCGTCGGTCTTCTGCGCATCGCGCGCCACCACCAGCCGACCCTGCACCACGGCCTTCGATCGCCCGCGGGCGATCGACTTGAACAGCGGCTTCGACGCGGTGTTCGGCACCGCGTGCAGCGCGTCCATGGTGATGTCGGCATGCTGGCCGTCGGAAACGAGATTCAGCCCGGTGATGTCGGCATAAGCGCCGGCGCCTTCATAACGCGGGAACAGCTGCGTCCGGCTCAGCGCCGCGCCGGCATTAATGATCAGGGTACGCAGCTGCGCACCCTCGGCGAGGTGATACTCGTTCGAGGCGAAATGCGTCGCCTTGGCGGCGGCGAGGTTGACCGTGATGTGGGTCACCCTCGCGTTCTTGCCGAGCGCCAGGTAGGTCGCGTGGTTGCCGAGATGGGCCTCCTGGCTGCCCGAATAGGTCTCGACGATCACCGCGCTGCTGTCGTCGGCAACGAAGATCTTGGCAGCGCTGGTCGAATGGCCGGCGGCCCCTTCCGTACGCCGATCGATCTGGATCACCGGATCGACCGAGCCGTCGAGATCGAGCGTCAGGCACTCCCTGGTCAGCGCCAGGTTGAGACGGGTAACCACATCGTCACGCGTCGTGAGCACGCTGCCCGCCGCCTTGCCGACGATGACACCGGCCGGAGCGGTGCCGGTGTCCTGCACCACGCCATTGGCGATCATCAGCTGGTAGGCACCGGGCACGCGCAGCGCCGGAGCGCTCGCCTCGGTGGCGGCTGCCGCCAGTTCGGGGACCGAGCGCAGCAGCTGCTTGAGGTCCGTGTAGTGGTAGGATTCGACGCGCCGTGTCGGCAGCCCGGCGCCACCAAGGCGCTCGGCTTCCGCAACCGCACCGGCGGCCGTCAACTGGTCGATGAGCTTTTGTTCAGCCGGCCCGAGCCGGACGGGGACATGCATGGTCATCGCCCTTACGCTGCCGCTTCGTCGAAGCCGGCATAGCCCTTGGCTTCCAGTTCCAGCGCCAGCTCCTTGCCGCCGCTTTCGACCACGCGACCATCCGAGAACACGTGCACCACATCGGGCACGATATGGTTCAGGAGCCGCTGGTAGTGGGTGATCACCAGCATCGAGCGATCCGGGCCGCGCAGCGCGTTGACGCCCTCGGACACCACCTTGAGCGCATCGATGTCGAGGCCGGAATCGGTCTCGTCCAGAATGCACATCTTGGGCTTCAGCAGCGCCATCTGCAGGATTTCGGCGCGCTTCTTCTCGCCGCCCGAGAACCCGACATTGAGGGCGCGCTTCAGCATGTCGCTGTCGATATGCAGCGCCTTGCCGGCTTCCTTCACCGCCTTCATGAAGTCGGGCGTCGTCATCTCGCCCTCGCCATTGGCCTTGCGCTTGGCGTTCAGCGCCGCCTTGAGGAAGGTCATGGTGGCGACGCCGGGGATCTCGATCGGGTACTGGAAGGCGAGGAACAGCCCGGCTGTGGCGCGCTCCGACGGCTCCATCTCGAGGATGTTGACGCCATCGAGCAGCACTTCGCCGCCGGTGATCTCATAATCTTCCTTGCCGGCCAGCACATAGCTGAGGGTCGATTTGCCCGAACCGTTGCGCCCCATGATCGCATGCACCTCGCCCTTGGGGACGATCAGGTTCACGCCTTTGAGGATTTCGCGCTCCTCGATGCGGACGTGCAGGTCGCGGATTTCGAGCATGGGGGTGGTCATTCGTGTTCTCCGATGTCTTCGCCGTCCCAGTAGTCGAGGGAGGCATCAGCCTGGCCGATGATGTCGAAGGGCTTTTTCCCGTCGCTCAGCCGGCTGAAAGCAGCAAACTTGTTCGAGTCCGGATATTCGACCACTTCGCTCTGCGCCTTGGTCGAAACCCCGTAGTAGCGGAGCGTCACTGCCCCGGTATTGATGATCTGGTGCGCCACGTCGCGACCGCCGGCCGGTGCGCCAAGCACGTCGCCGGCCTTGATCGGGTAGCTCTCGGCACCGAACCGATAGGTCCCCTCGCCCTCGAGCACGATGAACAGCTCATCCTCGACATGGTGGTTGTGGTAGGGGCAACCGCTCTTGCCGGGCGGCACTTCGTTGTAGCTGATGCCCATGCCGGTCATGCCGATCCGGCGGCCGAACGAGGCATCGGTCGAGGCGTATTTGGCGCCCTTGCTCCAGCTTTCGAGCGTGAGGTCGGCGATATTGATGACCGGACGGCTCACTTGTCGCCCTCGATGTCTTCGCCATCCCAGTAGCCGAACGGCGTCAGTTTGCCGGCGGTGCTGAAGATCGACATCGGCTCCTTGTCGTTGCCATGCGCGATATCGACGGCGATCCGGCCGCTGTCGGGATATTCGGTGACGTCGGCCCGGCCATGGTTGGCAAAGGCGATGTAACGCAGTTCGGCATCGCTGGTATTGATGATCTGGTGCGCCTCGCCGCCGGCTGGCGCGCCGATGCAATCGCCCGCCTTGATCGGCAACCGCGCTTCGCCGACCCGGTAGGTGCCGGTGCCCGAAACGATGAAGAACAGCTCGTCATTGCCGTGGTGCCGATGGTACGGCCAGGCGGTCTTGCCGGCCGGCACCACATGCAGCGTCGCGCCGATCTGCTCGGTGCCGACCGCTGCATCGATATCGTGCAGCCCCACCTCAAAGCGATTGCCCACCTTGAGCCGTTTCAGCTCGAGGTCGGCAACGTTGACGATGTAGCGGGGCGCCTCGGTCATTGCGCATCCTCGCCCTTGAACTCGGCAATCACTGTGATCTTGCCCACGATGTGCCGGTTGAACTCTTCAAGCTCCTCGGCCGGCACCCATAGTTCCTCATGTTCGCGACCGCCGACCACCTGCCGCTCAAACCGGCCGGCATAGGCGGCCTCCACGTCGAAACGCGTCACAAAACCCTGACGCGAGCCGTGCTTGGTGTTCCAATCGCGGGCGATCTGCGTCGCGTACGCTTCGTTGGTGACGGGGTAGAAGATCGGCTGTTCCGGCAGGCGCGGCGGAAACGCCAAGTGCCCCGACGCTGCAATCAGCGCGAGCTCCTCGGGTCCAACTGGCCGGTACAGCGTCACCACTTCGGTCATCAGCCGACGCTGCCCTCGAGCGAGATCGAGATCAGCTTCTGCGTCTCGACCATGAACTCCATCGGCAGGTGCTGCAGCACGTCGCGCACGAAGCCGTTGACGATCAGCGCCACCGCTTCCTCTTCGGAGAGGCCGCGCTGCATGCAGTAGAACATCTGGTCGTCCGAGATCTTCGACGTCGTCGCCTCGTGCTCGAACACCGCGCTGGCGTTGCGGCTCTCGATATACGGCACGGTATGCGCGCCGCATTTGTCGCCGATCAACAGGCTGTCGCACTGGGTGAAGTTGCGGGCGCCCTTGGCCTTGGCATGCGCCGAGACCTGGCCGCGATAGGTGTTGTCGGAATAGCCCGCCGCGATGCCCTTGGAGATGATCCGGCTCGTGGTGTTCTTGCCCAGGTGCAGCATCTTGGTGCCGCTATCGACCTGCTGATAGCCGTTCGAAATGGCGATCGAGTAGAACTCGCCCGACGAGTTGTCGCCGCGCAGGATGCACGAAGGATACTTCCAGGTGATCGCCGAGCCGGTTTCCACCTGGGTCCAGCTGATCTTGGAGTTGTCGCCGCGGCAGTCGCCACGCTTGGTGACGAAATTGTAGACGCCGCCCTTGCCGTCCTTGTCGCCGGGGAACCAGTTCTGCACCGTCGAGTACTTGATCTCGGCGTCCTTGAGGGCGACGAGTTCGACCACGGCGGCATGCAGCTGATGCTCAGCGCGCGCCGGCGCCGTGCAGCCCTCGAGATACGACACGTAAGCGCCCTCGTCGGCGATCAGCAACGTACGCTCGAACTGGCCGGTCTTGGCCTCGTTGATGCGGAAATAGGTCGAAAGCTCCATCGGGCAGCGAACGCCCTTGGGGATGTAGCAGAACGAGCCGTCGGTGAAGACCGCCGAGTTCAGCGTGGCATAGTAGTTGTCGGAAACCGGAACCACCGAGCCCAGATACTGCTTCACCAGGTCGGGGTACTCGCGGATCGCCTCCGAGATCGAGCAGAAGATGATGCCCATCTTCTCGAGCTCGGCCCGGAAGGTGGTGCCCACCGAAACCGAGTCGATCACGGCGTCCACGGCGACCTTGGGCTGCTCGATGCCGGCGAGCAGTTCGCGCTCCTTCAGCGGCACACCGAGCTTCTCGTACATCTCGAGCAGCGCCGGATCGATCTCGTCGAGGCTCTTGGGCCGGTTCGAGCTCTTGGGCGCCGCGTAATAGTACATGTCCTGGAAGTCGATCTTGGGATAGTGCACCTTGGCCCAGGTCGGCTCGTCCATGGTCAACCAGCGCTTGTATGCGTCCAGCCGCCATTCCAGCATCCACTCCGGCTCGTCCTTCTTGGCCGAGATGAAGCGGATCGTGTCTTCGTTCAGGCCCTTGGGAGCCTTGTCGACTTCGAGCTGAGTTTCGAACCCGTACTTGTATTTCTCGACATCGAGCGCGAGTACCTTCTCAACGGTATCGTCCTCGATCTCTTCCTTCAAAGTCGGGATGTCGTAACGGGCCATCGTCTTCTTCCTATGCTGCGACACGGCGGGACTTGTGACGTCCCACCACTTCGCCAAAACCCTTCAGATAAGCCTCGACGTCCTCGATTGAAGAGGACCAGCCGAAGCTCACACGCATTGCACACTCGCCGAGCTCTGCCGGCACACCCATGGCTGCCAGCACATGGCTGGGGCCGACCTTGCCCGACGAGCAGGCCGAACCTGACGAAACGGCGAGACCGGCAAGATCCAGCCCCATCATCGCCACCGCATTCTTCAGTCCCGGCACGGCGAAGTTCGTCACGTTGCCGATCCGGTCGGCCTTCTCGCCGAAGATCACCAGGTCCGGAGCGATCAGCCGCATCCCGTCCTCGGCGGTCCGCACCAGCTCGCTGACATTGGCCTGGTAGAACCGCTCGGCAAACACCTCCGCCGCGGCGCCGAACCCGGCGATCGCCGCCGCTGATTCCGTACCGCCGCGCCGCCCGCTCTCCTGGCCCCCACCGGGGATCAGTCGCACCTGGTCGGCGTGCCCCTTCATCAGCAGTGCACCGATCCCGGTCGGGCCGCCGATCTTGTGACCGCTGACCGCCATCATATCGGGTGCGCGCGAGGCAAATTCGAGCCCCACCTTGCCAAAGCCCTGCACCGCATCGACAAAAAGATAGTGCGGGCTCGGGCCGACCAGCACTTCGATGCGGTCGACGGGCTGGATCACCCCGGTCTCGTTGTTGACGAGATGCACCGCCACCAGCAGGCGCATCCCCACGAGGTCCGCGGCGGCCAGCGCCGACGCGATCTCCTCGACCTTGATCAGGCCATCGGCATCGAGGCCGACCTGCTTGACCGGCAGTCCGGTCGCTTCGGCCGCCTTCAGCACCGCGGCGTGCTCGCCGGCGGAGACGACGATGGCATCGACGTTGAATGCCCTCGCACCGCCCACGATCGCCTGGGTGATCGCTTCGGTCGCCGAACCGGTGAACACCACCTGGTCGCGCTCGGCGCCGGCGAGATGCGCCACCTGGGCCCGCGCCTTGTCGATCACCGCCCGCAGCGCCCTGCCCTGAGCATGCACCGACGAGGGGTTGCCGACGAGGTCGAGCGCCCCGATATGGGCAGCGCGAGCCTCCGGCAGCAGCGGCGCCGACGCATTGTGATCGAGATAGATCGACTGTCGCGTCATAGAACCGAGGCCTGCCTCATCCGCTCCGAAAGGCCAGCCGCGACGCCAAGGCGCCGCACGTGCCTGAAACAAATCTTGAAATCGGGCGCTCACTTTCACTACAAGGAGCGCTCACCAGCAACCGGAAGCGGTTGGACCACCAACTGCCGCCTTCGAAAACCCAGTTTAGAATTATTCGAAACTGGAGTTTTCGGCCCATGTTTTAGGCAGCGGCGCAGCATTCGTCAAGCCGAGAGACCGGCCCGCGCGCGAGGCATGAGCCCAGCGCATAGAGGCTCGGCGGGGCCCCAGAAAGAACGGTCAAGGAAACGACCTAATGCCAGAAGTCATCTTCAACGGACCCGAAGGCCGCCTCGAGGGGCGCTACCAGCAGGGCAAGGACCCGAACGCTCCGATCGCCATCGTGCTGCATCCGCATCCGCAGTTCGGCGGCACGATGAACAATCAGATCGTCTACAACCTGTTCTACATGTTCGCGCAGCGCGGCTTCTCGGTGCTGCGGTTCAATTCGCGTGGCGTAGGTCGCTCGCAGGGCCTGTTCGATCACGGTATCGGTGAACTCTCCGACGCCGCCGCGGCGCTCGACTGGCTGCAGTCGCTCAACCGCGAGTCGCGCGGCTGCTGGATCGCCGGCTTCTCGTTCGGCGCCTGGATCGGCATGCAACTGCTGATGCGCCGCCCCGAGGTCGAGGGCTTCATCTCGGTGAGCCCGCCGGAAAACCTCTACGACTTCTCGTTCCTCGCCCCCTGCCCCTCGTCCGGCCTGATCATCCATGGCGACAAGGACCGCGTCGCGCCGCCGCAATCGGTGCAGAAGCTGGTCGACAAGCTGAAGACCCAGAAGGGCATCACCATCGAGCAGCAGCAGGTCGAGGGCGCCAACCACTTCTACGAAGGCAAGATCGACGAACTCACCGAACGCTGCGCCGACTATCTCGACCGGCGCCGCGCGGAAATCGCGGCGGGCAAGGGGCGCTAGCCATACGCCCCGGACCTCCTCCTTCGGAAGGCTCGGGATGAGGTCCTCATGGGGGTTAAGCCCCCATGACGAGCCGGTCGATTACATAGGGCAAGCCGATGGCCGCCAAGTTCAAGTCCGATTTCCTCAACGTCCTCGATCAGCGAGGCTTCATCCACCAGATCTCCGATCCCGAGGGCCTCGACGCCCTGGCGGTGAAGGAACGCATCACCGGCTATGTCGGCTACGATGCGACGGCGACCAGCATCCATATCGGCAACCTGATCACGGTGACGATGCTCTACTGGCTGCAGGAAACCGGCCACCGCCCCATCAGCCTGATGGGCGGCGGCACGTCCATGGTTGGCGATCCGAGCTTCCGCGATGACCAGCGGAGCCTGCTCAGCGTCGACAAGATCAAGACCAATATCGAGAGCATCAAGAAGGTCTACTCGCGCATCCTCCGCTATGGCGACGGCCCGACCGACGCCGTCATGGTGGACAACGCCGATTGGCTGCTGAAGCTCAACTATGTCGAGTTCCTGCGCGATGTCGGCCGCCATTTCTCGGTCAACCGCATGCTGAGCTTCGACTCGGTGAAGCTCAGGCTCGATCGCGACCAGTCGTTGAGCTTCCTCGAGTTCAACTACATGATCATGCAGGGCTACGACTTCACCGAGCTCAACCGGCGCTACGGCACCGTGCTGCAGATGGGCGGCTCCGACCAGTGGGGCAACATCATCAACGGCGTCGACCTCAGCCACCGCATGGGCGGTCCGCAGCTCTACGCGCTGACCACGCCGCTCTTGACCAAGGCTTCGGGCGAGAAGATGGGCAAGTCGGCCTCCGGCGCCGTCTGGCTCAACGGCGAACTCTTCAGCCCCTACGATTTCTGGCAGTATTTCCGGAACACCGAGGACGCCGATGTCGGCAAGTTCCTCAAGATCTTCACCCGCCTGCCGCTCGCCGAGATCGAGAAGCTCGCGGCGCTGGGCGGCTCGGAGCTGAACGAAGCCAAGAAGGTGCTGGCGACCGAAGTCACGGCGATCGTCCATGGCCGCGAGGCGGCGGAGCAGTCGGCATCGACCGCCGCGGCCACTTTCGAAGCCGGTGCGCTCGACCTGTCGCTGCCGACCGCCGAGGTCTCGAAGTCCGACCTCGCCGCCGGCATCGGGTTGCTTGCGGCGCTGGTCACGGTCGGCCTTGCCGCATCGAACGGCGAGGCGCGTCGGCACATTCAATCGGGCGCGGTGCGCGTCAACGATGAGCCGGTGACGGACGACCGGGCCAGCCTCGGCACCGCCGCCCTGTTGCCCGAGGGCGTGATCAAGCTCTCGGTCGGCAAGAAAAAGCACGCGCTGCTGAAGCCGGTCTGAGCGCCATCTGTCTGGGCCTCGACCTTGCCACCCCCACGGTGTCACCCCGGCGAAGGCCGGGGCCCATCCTGAGATGCAGCGGGTGAACTGGGCCGCATAGTCAGGCGCCGGCAGAGCGCCAACGATGAATGGTATCGAGCGTCAGAAGCCGATCCTATCAGGCAACAAGTCCAAGTCCGCGCGATCCACGCCGAGTGGACGGCCCGCGAGCGACCGAAAGCCCTCAGGATGGGCCCCGGCCTTCGCCGGGGTGACACTGTGCGTTGGGCACTCTGGGTGCCCCGAACTGATTGGCGACGTCGAGAGGCTCAGCGCGTGACCAGCACCGGAATGCTGGTATGGGCCAGCACGTTGTTGGTCTGGCTGCCGAGCAGCAGCCGGCCGAGCCCGCGGCGGCCATGCGATCCCATGACGATCAGGTCGGCCCCTACCGAATTGGCGGTGTTGATGATGCCGTCGGCCGGAAAGCTGTCATTGACATAGACCGTCTTGGCCGTGACACCGGCGGCTGCAGCGGCCTTCTGTGCCTTGTCGAGCAGCTCCTTGGCGCCGGTCTCCTGCGCTTCGATCAGCTCCGGGATCGGATCGAATGCCGTGCCGGCCACCGTGGCATAGCCGCCACCGAGCACCGCGGTCGGTTCCGTGACCGTGACGATGGTCATCACCGAGCCGAGCGCCTTGGCGAGACCGAGCGCATGATCGAGGGCGCGCGAGGCCAACTCCGAACCATCAGTTGCAACGAGAATATGTGCGTACATTTCACGTACCTCCAACTTATCATGTGGAGATCGTAAGCCGTTGCGCCAACCCATACTTTGATCGAAATCAACCTGATCGGGAGGATCGCTGGCGCGGCGATCACTCGACGCGGGGAATTTCCTTGGCCCGGTACTCGAACATCCGGCGGAAGGCGCCGGGGACCAGCGCCGACATCGGGTTGATCTTGAAATCCGGCTTGTCGAGCGGACCGCGCACCGCGAAGGTCACGCCGAACAATCCTTCGCCGTCGCGCCCCGCCAGCGGTCCGAGCAGCTTGGAGAACGCGTTGTTGAGCCCGAACAGCGGTACATAGGTGCCGGTGAGGTCGTACTGGCGCTTGTCGGTGTAGATGAAACCGCGCGCCGTGCCGCCGACCGTCGCGCCGGCCAGCACCGCGTCGGTGATTTCCACCCGGTCGCTGCGTCGCACGAACTCCGCCTCGGCGCTCTTGAACTCGAGCTTGTTGGAGCGTGCGATCATCTGCCGGGATTCCGAGTGGTTGCCCAGGATCTGCGCGACGTTCCCCTCGTTGACGAAGGCGAAGTTGCGCAGCGAGAACTGCCCGACGTCGATCTTCTGGTCCTTGACCGTCTCAACCACCAGGCTGCCCGCCCCACCCTCGACATTGGGGTAGACGTTCATCAGCCGCAGCAGCGTCCCCAGATCGTTGAACGCGACCGACATCACCTTGCCGTCCGGCGTCGGGTTGGTGGTGACCGACACGCTGCGGTCGCCGCCCAGATTGGCCTGCAGGTTCACCCGCTGCAGATCCGCGCCGCGCAGCACCAGGTCGAGGTTCACGTTGAACGCCGTGGTCTTGTAGAAGCCCAGCGCCCGCTTCAGCTCGAGATCCACGGCAATGGTCTGGTTGTTCACCGCTGTCGCCTGCGGCCCGCCGGTCGAATCGCCCGAGAGGCTGAAGAAGCGCTGCAGCATCGGCTTGAGATCGAGCTGATCACCGCGCAGCCGCACCTGGTAGCCGTTGCGGATCGGGGTCAGCGAGATCTGCGCCTGGTCGCCCGGGCTGAGCGCGAACGACGTGAACTCGGCCGATTGCAGCCCCTCTTTCAGGTCGAAATCGAGGCTGCCCTCGAGCTTCACATCGCCGAACCCCAGATCGAGATCGTTGATGGTAACGGCGTCGCCGGCCATCTTGATCACCGCCTGAGCCGCGCCCTTGCTCCCCGCCGCCTTGCTGATGCCCAGATCCTTGACGTTGACGCTCGCGGCGCTGAGGTCGGCGGCCACCTGGAAGCTGCCATCCTCGAGCGGCTTTACCGAGATGGCCAGCGGACCGTTGAGGACGCCGGAACTATCGAAGCCGAACTTCTTGAACGCGTCGGAATCCACCTTCGCCGTCAGCACCACATCGGGTTTCTTCGGATCGAGCGTCCCCATCGCCGAAATCTGCGCCGGCACGCCATCGAGTTCGGTCGTGCCGCCGACATTGAAGCCCGCCTGCGTCACCCGGAACTCCAGCTGTCCCTTGCCGAGCGTATGCCCTTCGATCGGCGATGCAGTCTCGAAGTCCTGCAGCGTACCGTTGATGACATAGTCCATGCTGCGCGGCTGGTTGGTCTTCTTGTCGGTGACGATGGTCGCCACCAGCCCGAGCGACACCTGACCCTTCAGGATGTCGAGGTCGATGGGCAGCGTAGCCTGTTTCAGCGCATCCGGCTGGTTCGTCTTGACCCAGTCGATCAGCGCCGGAATACCGCCGGAGAGGTCGCCGGAGATTTCGTATACGGCCTCGGTGTCGCTGTTCGAGCCGATGATGAAGCCGGCATTGGCGATCGAGACATTGCCCTTGGGCGTCGGGATCGTCGCACCGTCGCCGGAGATCTGGATGTCGTTGTCCTTGAGGCTGAGCTTCATCTCGCCTTCGATGGTGATCGGCTCCATCGTCTCGAGCGCCTTGATCTTCACGCCGACGCCGACGATGTCGATCGACATCGCATTCTTGGGCATCGGCTTGTTCTCCCCGGGCTCGCCGAGCGAACCGATCGGGAAGTCGTAGCGCATCGTGGATTTCTTGATCCGCCCGCCCACCACGTTCTTGACGAACCAGTCGCGCGACTCGCTCGCGAGGAAGGCCGGCCACAGCCGCTTCAGGTCATCGGCCGACAGGCCGTCGCCGGCGATGTTCATCTCGAAGCCGGTGCCGCGGCGCACCATGTCGATACGGCCGGTCGATACCAGCTGGCTGCCGTCGGCTTTCTTGGCCTCGAAGCGGTCGATGCCGGTGGCGCCGTAGAGCGGCGCCGACCAGCCCTGGAAATTGACCTCGGTGAACGGCGCTTCCGGCATCCCCTGTTCGTCGGCAATGGCGACATCGCGCGCCGCGACCTTCATGCCGACGATCGGTCCGTAGAGCGGGTCGAGCCCGAGCTTGAACACGCCGCTGATATAGCCCGTGCTGCCGGCGACGCTGACCTGCATCTCACCCATGGTGAACTGGCCGATGGCGGGGTCCCAGACCACCTCGGCGATCGACGTCGCAATCGGGAAGTACTGTCCGTTGACCCGCACATCCATTCCGGTCAGGTCGATATGGAACAGCCCGTCGGTGATCTTCTGTGCATTGGTGAAGCCGACATCGATCGACACCGACGCCGTGCCGACCACCGCGATCGAGGTCTCCTGTTCGCCGACAAAGGGAGCAAAGGCCCCTGGATCGAGGTTGGTGATCGATGCCTTGAGGCGCGCGCCGCCATCGTCGGTCTCGACCCATTCGAGAATGCCGTTCATCACCGATCCGCCGATCCCGGCGGAGAAGTTGCCCGACGCCGACTTGCCGTCGGCATTGGGCGCGATGTCGATGTTGATCTCGGTGAAGTGCCTGAGCACGCCATAGAGGGCGTCGTTCATGTCGAGCGCGCCGCGCTTGATCACCAGGCGGGAGAAATTGCCGAGCTTAGCCTGCTGCACGATGCCCGCGATGCCCTTGGCCGCGGCTTCGAGGTTGTAGACCAGCCAGTCATTGTCGGATCGGATGCCCAGGTTGGTGTCGGGCACCTGCCCCTTCACATCGACGCCTCCCGCCGACAGGTTCACTTCGGGGAACTGGTCCTGCCCCTCGATGACCCGCACGGTGCGGCCGCCATCCGGTTCGTCCACATACTCGAACTTGGCGAGACGCGGCCCGAACAGGTCCTGGTTCACCTGCAAGTGCGGCCCGACGATGGTCACGGTGGCGCCCGGCTGGCCCACCAGGGCCCTGAGCGGCGAGAACCCGACCTCCAGCGCGTCGACACTCACCGTGCCGCCGGTCTTCACGTCGGTGAAGGTCACCGGCTTGAACTGGATCACCGGCCAGACGAAGCCCTCGAGCGCCAGCGCCATGTCGCCCAGCTCGAGCTTGCTGCCCGGCGGCATCGAACCGAGGACCAGGTTGCGGACCTGCGAGCTGACGAAGGGCAGCGGAATCGGCGTGACCAGCAGCACCGCGTACATGACGACGAGCAGAATGACGGGCGCAGCGACTGCCGCCGCTGCGATCCTACCCAGGATGCGCCATGCCGAGCGCTTGCGGAGCTGGGAGCCAGGGGCTGGAGTAGGTTTCACTGTTTTCCGACTTGAGGCCGCTCGCTTTGCCGCCCTATTCTAGAATCAAACCGAGCAGCGGTTCACTGCCAGATGATACCGGCTGCAATATGGCACTAACACCCCACTGGATGCGCGGCATTTCCGGCGTTTTCCCGTCCACAGAACCGGACCAGATGACAGTTCCCGCCCCAGGCAGCCCGGCCCCCGACTTCGAGCTCATCACCGACAGCTACGAAAAGTTCCGCCTGTCCGATCACCTCGGCCATCCGGTGGTGCTCTACTTCTATCCGCAGGACGATACCGAGGGCTGTACGCTGGAGAACATCGAGTTCACCGACCAGATGCCCGAATTCAGGCGGCTCGGCGCCGTTGTCGTCGGCATTTCTCCCGATACCGTCGAGAAACACTGTTCCTTCCGCGACAAATACAACCTCGGCGTTGTTCTCGCCGCCGATCCGGAGCGCAAGGCAATCGAAGCCTACGGCATCTGGCAGCTGAAAAAGCTCTGGGGCGTCGAATATATGGGCGTCAAACGGATGACCGTACTGATCGGCCCGGACGGCAAGGTGGCGGAGGTCTTTCACGCCACGCGCATCAAGGGCCACGCCGAAAAGGTGCTGGCCGCGACTCGCGCACTGGTCGAACGGACCGGCACCGCCCCGCCCAAAGCCAGGCGTCCGCGCCGCTGAGGCCCCTGCCGCGCAAGGCTTTTCGCGTTTGTTAACCCTAACCGTTCATGATCGGGACCAGTCAAGTGGCGTCCCGGAGTTGCGGTGGTGCGTGCGAAATCGAGTACGGTTCAGCCGGTTTCCAGGATGTTTGGTGCGCCGAGGAAGAAGTCGCCTCGCGTCCCCGGTGCAGGCATCCGGCCAGGCTATCTCTACGGCGCCTTTGCTGTGCTGTTCGGCACCAACGTCCTCACCCTCGTCGCCTTCCTCATGGCGCCTGACATCTCGGCCCTGCTGAATGGCCAGAACGACGTTGTCGTTTCGGCCTACGAAGACCGTATCGCCCAGCTGCGCGTCGAGGTCGACCGCCTGCACTCCCGCCAGTTTGCCCAGACCGGCGACATCAACCTGCAGCTGCAGGAACTGACCCAGCAGCAGGAAGTACTGCTCGAGCAGCACCAGTTGGTGAAGCAGCTCGCCCAGAAGGCGGCCGAGCTTGGTATCGAGACTGCCGCGGCGCCCTCGGTCGACGAAGATGACGATGTCGCGCCCGTCGCTGCCGTGACCCCGGCAGCCACTGGCAGCGCTGGCGACCTTGCCGAAGTCGGCGCCTCGATGACCCGGATGATGGACGATAGCCGCATGGCCCTCGCCGCCTTGTCCGTGTCGGCCACCGAATCGACCGACACCATTCTCGATGTGCTCGGCGGCCTGGGCATCAAGCCCAGGATGCCGGATGGTCTGTCCGACGCCGTTGGCGGCCCCTACCAGCCGCCGGTCGAGGGGGCGGATGCCAGCGGCATCGTCGATGACGCCAACGACGTCTACCTCGCTTTGGCGCGCTTCAAGGCCGCGCGCAGCGCCATCGATCTGGCGCCGATACACAAACCGATGGGATCGCTTAACCGGATCAGTTCGACCTTCGGCAACCGCAAGGATCCGTTCACCGGCGGCCGTGCCTTTCACGCCGGCCTCGACTTTCCGGCCCCCAAGGGCACCACGGTGCTCAGCGCCGGCTATGGCAAGGTCACCTTCGTCGGCGAGAAATCCGGCTATGGCAACCTGGTCGAGATCACCCATCTCACCGGCCTCGTGACCCGCTACGGCCACCTGAGCGCTTTCCTCGTCAAGGAAGGCCAGATCGTCAACACCGGCACCCCGATCGCCAAGGTCGGCTCTACCGGCCGTTCCACCGGCCCGCACCTGCATTTCGAGGTGCGCAGCAAGGACGTGGCGGTCGACCCCGGCAAGTACCTTGCAGCCGGCAAGCGCCTGGCGCGCTTCCTCGGCGCCTAGATACGGGGCTTTCGCCCCCGCCGATTGCAGCGCCGCAACGACTTCGGCAAATCAGCCATGCATTCACCCAAGACCAGCTAGTTGCTCTGGTTTTTCGCCGGGGACGGGTTTAGGTTCCCGCCACAATGCTGATGACCTCAGACATTCCGACGATGCTGCGGCTGCACCGGGCGATGTTTCTCGCCCGCGAGATCGACCGCGTGGAACAAGACCTGGTCAAGCAGGGCCTTGCGCATTTCCATGTTTCTGGCGCCGGCCACGAGTCGACCGCGCTGATCGCCGACTATCTCGGCCAGCAGGATTGGCTGCACCTGCACTATCGTGACAAGGCGCTGCTTCTGGCGCGGGGCCTGCCGCTGGTCGAATTCTTCCGCAGCCTGCTGGCCACCGGGCCCTCGCACTCTGCCGGCCGACAGATGAGCGCGCATTACTCGGCGCGCGAGCTGAACGTCGCCTCGATGGTCGGCCCGGTCGGCAACAATGCGTTGCATGCCGTGGGCAACGCCCAGGCGGTCAAGTTTCACCCCGATTCCCCGGTGGTGATCTGCTGCGTCGGGGACGGCACGACTCAGCAGGGCGAGTTCCTCGAGGCGGTCGGCGAAGCGGTGCGCACCGGTGCACCGGTGGTCTTCGTCATCCAGAACAATAACTGGGCCATCTCGACCAAGACGCCCGGCCAGACCTTCTTCGACCTGCCCACCGGCCCCGCCGACAGTTTCCTCGGGCTGCCGATCCGCCGCGTCGATGGCGTCGATCTCGCGGCAACCCGCACCGCGTTCGAATCGGCGGTGACCCATACCCGCGCCACCCGCGGCCCGTCGCTGCTGCTGATGGAACTGGAGCGGCTGTCCGATCACACCAATGCCGACGACCAGGCGCTCTATCGCGCGGCCGACGAGCTGAAATCCGGCAAGAGCCGCGACCCGCTCGAAGCCATCCGCCAGTCGCTGCGTGAGTCGCAGATGGGCGACCAGGCGCTTGCGCAGCTGGAAACCAGCCTGATCGCCGAAGTGGCTGCTGCCGTCGTCGAAGCGCGCGGCGAAGCGGTGCCGCAGACCGCCGGCGAGGCCAAGGCGCCCTACCCGGCCGAGTTCGCCCACGCCAAGGAATATCGCGGCGACGCCAAGGCCCCCAGCCTGACTATGCGCGAGGCGCTCAACCGGGTGCTGCGCGACCAGCTTCAGGCCAACCGCGACGTGCATCTGCTCGGCCAGGATATCGAGGATCCCAAAGGCGACGTATTCGGCGTCACCAAGGGCCTGTCGACGGCCTTCCCAGGCCGGGTCCGCAACGCCCCCCTGTCGGAGTCGACCATTGTCGGCACCTCGATCGGTCGTGCGCTGACCGGCCAGCGGCCGGTGGCCTTCATCCAGTTTGCCGATTTCCTGCCGCTCGGCTTCAACCAGATCATCTCCGAGCTCGGCTCGATGTACTGGCGCACCGACGGCACCTGGCAGGCGCCGGTGATCCTGATGGTGAGCTGCGGCGGCTACAAGGCCGGCCTCGGGCCGTTCCACGCCCAGACGCTCGAATCGATCCTCGCCCATGTGCCGGGCATCGATGTGGTGATGCCGTCGAGCGCCGGCGATGCGGCCGGCCTGCTCAACGCCGCCTTCCAGAGCAAGCGGCCCACAGTGTTCCTCTACCCCAAGAGCGGCCTCAACCTCTCGGATCGCCGCACCTCGGACGACACGGCGAGGCAGTTCGTGGCGCCCGGCAAGGCGCGCACGGTGCGCCAGGGCAACGATCTGACCCTCGTCACCTGGGGCAATCCGCTGACCCAGTCACTGCTCGCCGCCGAGACGCTGTCCGGCGCCGGTGCGGAGATCGACCTCATCGACCTGCGCTCGATCTCGCCCTGGGACGAGGATGCGGTGCTGCGTTCGGTTCGCCGCACCAAGCGCCTGCTGGTCGTGCACGAGGACAATCACACGGCCGGCTTCGGCGCCGAAGTCATGGCGACGGTCATGGAGCAGGCCGGCCTTCCGGTCAGCGCCAAGCGCGTCACCCGCGACGACATCCACGTGCCGTTCCAGTTCGAGCGCCAGATCGACACCCTGCCCTCCTACCGCCGCATCATGGAAGCGGCAGCCGCGCTGCTCGAGTTCGATCTCGCGTGGGAGGCGCCCAAGGCTGATGCCGGCCCCGCCGCCATTACCGCCATCGGCTCCGGCCCGGCCGACGACGAGGTCGAGGTGGTCGAGCTGCTGGTGAAGCCTGGCGACATGATCAGGACCGGCGATCTGGTTGCCGTCGTCGAGGCGACCAAGGCCGCCGTCGACGTCCAGGCCACCGTCACCGGCAAGGTGCTGTCGATCCCGGTCGAGCCCAAGCAGAAGATCGCCGTCGGCGCGCCGCTGATGTTCGTCGAAGCCGACGCCTCGGTGGCGCGGCAGCAGACCACCGTTACCGCCGAGCGCATCGACAGGGCCATCCTGAAGCGCCGCAGCGCCCAGCAGGCTGCCCCTGTCGCCATCGGCCGGGCAGACGTTCCGGTTGGTGTGTCCGGCATCGCCGGCGTGACCGGCGCGCGCAAGGTTCAGAACGCCGACCTCAAGGGCAACTGGCAGACCCGCGATGCCGGCGATATCGTCAAGCTCACCGGCATCGAAAGCCGTCGCTGGGTGCAGCCGGGCGAGACGGTGTTCTCGCTTGCTGTGTCGGCCACGCAGAAGCTGCTCGACGAGCAGCAGCTCGAGATCGGCGACATCGACCTGGTGATCGCCGCCACCGGCACGCCCGATGTGATCACGCCGTCGCTCGCCTGCCGCGTCGCCGATGCCGTAAGCACGGCCGGCCGCGTCAGCCTGCCGGCCTATGACATCAATGCCGCCTGCTCGGGCTATCTGTACGCCCTCGCGCAGGCTCGCGACTATGTCACCAATCACCCCGCTGCGCGGGTGCTGGTGGTGACATCCGAAGTGCTGTCGCCGCTGCTGGACCAGAACGATTTCAACACCGCGGTGCTGTTCGCCGACGCGGCGACCGCGTCGCTGGTGCAGGGCCCGGGCCACGAGCAGCCGACCCTCTTCACCTTCGCCCAGCCGACCATCGCCGGCGCCCCGGAATCGGGCGAGCTGCTGAGCGTGCCGCGGGCCGGCGAGGGCTATATCAAGATGAACGGTCGCGAGGTCTTCGCCGACGCCGTTCGCGCCATGTCGGCGACGCTGACCTCGGCCTGCGCGGCCGAAGGCATCAGCATGGACGATATCGACCTGATGGTGCCGCACCAGGCCAACCAGCGCATCATCGACGCCATCGCCCGCCGCTCGGGCCGCCCGGCGCACTCGATCATCCGTAACCTCGGCAACACCAGTTCCTCGACCATCCCGCTGGCGCTGATGGACGCGCTGCCGACCCGGAAGCCCGGCGACCGGCTCGGCCTCGTCGCCTTTGGCGGCGGCATCACTTACGCGGCGGCAATCGCGACGGTCGGATCGGGGCGCTAGCCGGCGGAGACAGCCCCTGCAGCAGGCCGACCAGCTCGGCCTGACGGTGCATGCCGGTCTTTCCGAACACCGCCTGGACCTGATTGCGCACCGTCGCGGCGCTCGCCCCGGTCGTGGCGGCGATCTGCCCGATGGTCATGCCGCCGCCGAGCGCGCGGGCGATCCGGGTTTCGGCCGGGGTAAGGTCGAACAATCCCTGGATGACGGCTATGTCCGGCAGCTCTCGTGGGGTGACCGGGGTCAGCAGCAGCACCGCCGCCGCACCAGTGAACACTTCCCGCGCCGACGCGCGGATCGGCAGCAGATGGGCCACCAGCGGCACGGTCCCCTCGCTGGCCGGGATTGGAATCGATCGCGCCGGCCCTTGGTGCAGCCCTGCTTCAGCCGCCTCCAGTGCGGCAACGAGCATCTGGTCGGCGCCGTCATTGGCGAACCCGAGCCGCTGCGGGCGCGACTGCACCACGGCCGGCGTCAAACTCTCGAGCAGGCCATTGCTGGCGATCGCCGCGCCGCGTGGCCCGAGCACCGCAGCCGGGATCCCGACCATTTCGAGTGCCGAGACGGTGCCCTCGGCGCGCTCGAAGGCGATCCGCGCCGACATCAGCGCCGCCCGCGCCAGGTGTGGGCGGAGCCGATCCAGCCGCTCCACCTCTGCCCGCTCCACCGGCCCATCCTCGAGGCGGCGCTCGCCGTGAAAGATCAGCAGGTCGCCGGTTGGCACCTTGATCCCGGTCGCGACGCCCCAGCCATAGCCGCGCGGCACGAAGAACTCGCGCCGGATCGGGTCGGCTTCCCACTCCTCGCGGGTGAAGACATCGAGGTCGGTGACGAAGCCCTGATGATCGTAAGCCAGTAGCCGTGCAGTGCGATCGTCGCGGCCGGGATAGCCGGCTTCGAAATACCCCTTCGACATCTCATGGAGGCTGCCCGATGCGGTCCAGTGCACCGCCTGCTCCCGCACCGCGAACAGCAATCCGCCACTGACTTTGCCCACCCGGGCGAGCTCTTCGAGCACATCCGGCCAGAGGTCGGGAATGGCTCCGGCCTCATAGATCCTGTCGATGAGGTCGTCATCCTCCATGGCAGAGTTTCCTGCAGGCCGTCGATTTGAGTTACGTAGCTCGGCGCATGCTGCATTAGTTCAAATGCATCATGCGTGCGCAATACGTTACCGGTAACAATATTGCGGCGCCGAGGTGGCCCTGGGCGCTCGTCTTGAAAATTCGGGTCTTCGGACGGTTGTTGGCCGGTGATTTGCCTCACCGGCCAACTTCGTTACTCGGCGTCCGTTACCGTGTCGGCATAGCCGGTGACCCGTGCCGCGAGGGACGCTTCCATGAAGTCGTCGAGGTCGCCATCGAGCACGCCGGACGTGTTCGAGGTTTCGTGGCCGGTCCGCAGGTCCTTGACCATCTGGTAGGGCTGCAGCACGTAGCTGCGGATCTGGTGCCCCCAGCCGACATCCGTCTTGGCGGCGGATTCGGCATTGGCCGCTTCCTCGCGCTTCTGCAGTTCAACTTCGTACAGCCGCGCCTTCAGCATCGCCATGGCAGTGGCGCGGTTCTTGTGCTGGCTGCGCTCCTGCTGGCAGGCCACCACGATGCCCGACGGCACGTGGGTGATGCGGATGGCCGAGTCGGTGGTGTTGACGTGCTGCCCACCCGCGCCGGACGAACGATAGGTATCGACCTTCAGGTCGCTCTCGTTGATCTCGATATTGATGGCGTCGTCGACCACCGGATAGACCCAGGCGCTCGAAAAGCTGGTGTGCCGGCGCGCGGCGCTGTCATAGGGCGAGATGCGGACCAGCCGGTGCACGCCGCTCTCGGTCTTCAGCCAGCCATAGGCGTTGTGGCCTGAAACCTTGATCGTCGCCGACTTGATCCCGGCTTCTTCGCCGTCATGGATTTCCATCGTCTCGACCTTGAACTTCCGCCGCTCCGCCCAGCGCGTGTACATGCGCAACAGGATGTTGGCCCAGTCCTGACTCTCGGTGCCGCCGGCGCCCGAGTGAATCTCGAGATAGCAGTCATTGCCGTCGGCTTCGCCCGACAGCAGCGTCTCGACCTGCGCGGAGCGCGCTTCCTTCAGCGTCTCCTGCAGCGCCTGCTCGGCTTCCTTGACGACGTCCGCGTCGCCTTCCGCCTCGCCCATCTCGATGAGCTCGGTGTTGTCGCGAACGGAAGCTTCAAACGACTTCACCGCCTTGACCTGCACGTCCAGCTCGTCACGCTTCTGCATGATCGGCCGGGCCTTGTCGGGGTCGGCCCAGAAGTCGGGATGCTCGGTGCGAGCGGTCAGGTCGTCGAGGCGGGCTTCAGCTGTATCCCAGTCAAAGATGCCTCCTCAGCAGGCTTACGACCTGCTCGATTTCAGCGATGACCTTGGTGATTTCGGCGCGCATTTCAGTCCTCAAATCCGTTGCCGTTCATGTAGTTGAGACGAAGGGCTCAATCAACCCGTTCTTCCCCGCGTCATCGCCCCATGCTAGGCAGCGAGCTTGTGAGCGAGGGGCCTTGCCGTGACGGAACGCATCGAAGGGGTAAGCTTCGTGTCGAGCGGCACACCGGAGGCTGACCGCGCCGCCCAGCTTTTGCGCGAGCGCTACGGCGATTGCGGCTTCGATGCCGCAACCACTGTGGTCGCCCTCGGCGGTGATGGGCTGATGCTGCAGACGCTGCACCGCAAGATGGGCGCCAACGTGCCCGTCTACGGCATGAACTTCGGCTCCGTCGGTTTCCTGATGAACGAATTCTCGTCCGATGGTCTGTCGGCGCGGCTGGCCGCCGCCAAGCCGACCCACATCTATCCGCTCGAAATGCGCGTCCGGCTGGCTGATGGTTCCGAGCACAACGCCTTGGCGCTCAACGAAGTCTCGCTGTTCCGCATGACTTACCAGGCGGTCAAGGTCGAGATTCTCGTCGATGGCCAGCCACGCCTCGAGGAGCTGATCTGCGACGGCGTACTGCTTGCGACACCAGCGGGATCGACCGCCTACAATCTCTCGGCGCACGGCCCGATCCTGCCGATCGACTCGCCGCTCCTCGCCCTGACCCCGATCTCGCCGTTCCGCCCGCGCCGCTGGCGCGGCGCCATCCTCAACAACCGCGCCGTCGTCACCTTCCGCACACGGGAGGCCGACAAGCGCCCGGTCAGCGCGGTGGCCGACAATGTCGAGTTCCAGCGCGTGATCGAGGTGACGGTGCGCGAGAACCGTAGCCAGAAGGTAACGCTTCTGTTCGACCCGGGCACCGGCCTCGATGAGCGCGTGCTGAGCGAACAGTTCCGCTACTAGGGCTGACCCACGGCCGATCCGGCAGCCTCAGGCGGCAGGCAGCGCCAGGCGTTCCTCGGCGTCCAGCTGGGGCAGCGCCATCTCGGTCTGCGTCATGCCGGCAAAGGCCGACATCACCCCGCGCGCCGCGCGGCGGGCCAGGATGACGTTCTGCTCGCTGAGATAGGCAAACGCTTCTTCTAGCTCTTCGGGGATTACCCCGTCATGCTCGACGATCAGTTCCTCGGTCAGCGCGGTGACGACGAAATGCCGCGCCGCGAGATCGTCGGCGAGATCGGCCGCGCGTGCGTGAAAAATCAGCCGGACCAGCATATTGCGCACCGCCTCGCCGAGGCCGCAGCGGGCGAACAGCGCGTTGAGCGCCGCGCGGCTGCCATGCTCGAGCAGCGTGAACACCTTCTCGCGGGGGATTTCGGCCAGTTGCGCCACGCAGTCGGCAAAGAACAGCACGTGGCCCTGGACGATGGCATGCAGCATCACACGGGTGGAAACGAATTCCGACTCGACCAGCTCGATGGCGTAAGGCGCCCTGCCCGCTGCTGCCTCCTGCTCCCCGATCGCCGTAAGGGCAGTGTCGGTCGCGTCGCGCAGCAGCCGCTCCAGCCGATGCGGCGCCACCGCGCCGCTGACCATCCGCGTCTTTCGGAGTGCCGCGGCCACCGCCTGCACCAGGACCAGTCGGGCATCCGCCGGCAGGTCGTCGCGGGCCAGCAGCAGGCCGCGCAGTTCGGCATCGCCGACCCCGTCGCGATCGGCCGCCTGGCGCAGCATTGCCGCCGAGAACGGCGCATCGGGCCGCTCGAGCAGTTTCACCAGCAGCGGTCGCCCGCCCTTGGCGATCAGCGCCTCGGTCACCCTTCGGCTCAGTCGCTCACGGGTGGCCGTCGCCATCAGCATCGCTTCGTCGGCCCCGCCGATCAACGCGATCAGGTCGGCATCGATCAGGGCCGGCGAATATTGCACCACCGCGCGGGCAATCACCGGGCTGTCGTGCAGCAGGGCCAGCAGGATCGGGCGTGGTGCCTCCGTCGCGTGCAGCAGGCCGTAGGCGAGCGCTCCACGCACGCGCACCGAAGGATCGTCGAGGAAGCCGATCAGCGCCGCATACAGCGCCGCGTGCTCGTCGGCCGGGCCGTAATGATTGAGATAGGCCATGGCGGCGAGGTGGGCTGCCTGCCCCCGCTCCTCGCTGTCACGCGATTGGCTCAGCGCAACGAAATCCTGGTACGCAACCATCAAGCTCTCCGATAGGCGCCAGCAAAGACGCTATCGGGGAAGGCTTAAGGAACGGTTCACCATAATTTCGGCGGCTTGGGCAAGGTGCCGTCCTGCCCATAAAGCTGGGTGAACAGCGCGCTTCCCTGCGCCTCGGTCGCCGGGCTCATCAGGGTGCGGCTCTGCACTTCGCCTTCGCTCGAAAACAGCGAAGTGAACGACATGTCGTCGGGGGAGAAGCGGGATGGAACTGCCGTAGCGTCCCACTTGCCGGCTGCCGGCGCCGCCAGTTGCTGGGTTGCGAAGCGCGTATCGACAGCGCCGTCATGCTTGGCCACCAGTGCCCGATAGACCTCGCGAATCGTCCGCGCCTCGCCGCCTTCATAAAAGATTGCCCGGTTGGCGCTGGCCTGCCTGGGAAACAGCTTGGCGGCAATCTGGTCGGGATCTTTCAGGCCGGCGTTGAACAGCTTTTCAGCGCCCTGCGCTCCGAGGAAATGCGCGATGTAAAGCTCGCCGGGGCTCGGCATCCGGCCGAACTTCTCGAACAGGTAAGCACCATTGCTGCGCGTGAACGCCGCCGCCATGTCCGAGGCGATCTGCGGGTCTTCGCGCAGTTTCAGAACTTCCTGCCGGAGTGCTTTGTCGGCGATGTAGTAATCGCCATCCGAGTCGACCTGGATGGCGGCCGCGTACTGGCCGTAGCCGAGCCGCGGCCCCTCCTGTTTCATCACCTGCAACCAGGTGCTGTCGAGGAACTGGAACAACCCCGTGGCGCTCGAGGTCGGCGCCTTTGCTTCGGGGTTGAGGCTGCTCTCGCGGATCGCCGTGCGCAGCAGATAATCGAAGTCGACATCGCTCTTCGCCCCTGCCGTATCCATGGCATAGGCAAGCGGCTGCGGCACCGATATCGGCTTGACGCCCATCGACTCGAAGGGTCCGTTGCTAACGTTCGGTTAACCAATCGCCTGTGATTGGTTAACGAATGGTTAGCCCTGCCACCTCGTCACCACTTCCTCGAGGTTCGGCCGATCGCGATCCTCGATCACGGTGGTCGGCGTGCCGATATGGATGAAACCGACGAATCGCTCGCCGCCGCGCGCCCCCAGCATGGTCTGGGCTTCGGTGTCGAAGCCATACCAGCGATTGGTCCAGCTCGCGGCAAAGCCCATGGCGAACGCCGCGTGGGAGAGGTTGAAGCAGACATTGCCCGCCGACAGCAATTGCTCCATCTCCGGAGCCTTGGGGTTCGGCTTGGGCGACAACAGCACGCCGATGGTCACCGGCGCCGGCAGGAACTGGCGCCGCTCGATATCGAGGCCGGCCTCGTCGAGCTCGGGACGCTTCCGCCTGGCGATCTCGGCCAGTTTCTCGCCGGCCCGCACGCGCGCCTCTCCCTCGATCAGAATCAGCCGCCACGGCACGAACTTGCCGTGATCCGGCACCCGGGTGCCGATGGTGAGGATTTCCTGCAGTTCTTCCGGTGTCGGGCCGGGGTCTTTGAGGAAGCCGATTCCGACGGAGCGGCGGGTCTTCAGGTAGTCGCGCACTGCGGCGTTGATGGGCATGGTCTGGTCCTTGCGAGCGTCGGGTCCTTATGACACAGCTTTTCCCCAATCCAAGCGTAGGCACGCGAGACATTTTGAAGCGAAGCGCCCCAGGGCGCTGGTGGCGGGGACTTAGGGTGAAACTCAGGCACTGGATCGGCATCCTCGGGATCGCGGCCATGCTCGCGCCGATGGCGGCCATTGCCGAGGATCCGCCGGTCCCCCTGCCCCGCCGCGCCGACCGCATGCCGCAGGCCACCGAGCAGCTTACGGAGACGCCTGCAACCGCCGACGTCGCCAGCACGCCGCCCGCCGCCGCCGATCCGGGCCCCGCCGCGGCGGCTGCCGAGGCAGTGGCGATCAACACCACGCCGCAGCCGGTGACGCTGATGGCCAAGATCACCGAGGAAGGCGGACCGCTGCCGGACGGCGTGACCTGGCGCGTCTTCGAAACCCGCACCGATGCCGCCGGCGACCTGGTGCTGGCCAAGAAATCCGACGAGGCCACGGCGCACCTGGAACTGCCCCCCGGCAGCTATGTCGTCCATGTGGCCTACGGGCGGGCCCAGACCACCGACACGCTGACCGTCGCCGAAGGCGACAACTCCAAGCAGCTGATCCTCGATGCCGGCGCCATGCGGCTCAACGCGGCGGTCACCGGTGACATCGCCATCCCGATCAACCTGTTGCGCTTCGATATCTACACCAGCGGCAGCACAGAGGCCGATCGTACCCTGGTGGCCCAGAACCTCAGCCCCAACGACATCGTCACCCTCAACGCCGGCACCTATCACATCGTCTCGTATTTCGGTGACGTGAACGCCGTCGTTCGCGCCGACCTGCGGGTCGAGCCCGGCCAGTTGACCGACGCCACGCTTTACCACCGTGCGGCGCAGATCTCGTTCAAGCTGGTCAGCGAGGCCGGCGGCGAGGCCATTGCAGACATCGAATGGACGGTGAAGACGGCCGACGGCCAGACGGTGTTCTCCAATATCGGCGCCTTCCCTTCGACCGTGCTCGGTGAAGGTGACTACCTGGTTTTCGCCAAGCGCGGCGACCAGGTCTACAACCGGGAATTCCAGGTCCAGCCCGGCGCCGCCAAGGAAATCGAGGTCCTCACCACGGTCTACTGACCGCCTCGAAGAAATCTTCGTCGCCCCGTGTCGATCTCTCGGTTGCTCGCTCGTCGTGTCATTGCAGCAGGATGAACTCGTGCCACTCCGGGCGCGACATCCCCGGACACAAGGAGACCGAAGATGCGCTTCATGATCATCGTCAAAGCCACCCCCGAAAGCGAAGCCGGCACCATGCCGCCCCCGGAAGCATTCGAGGCGATGGGCCGCTTCAACGAGGCGCTGATCAGCGCCGGTGTGTTGCTGGCGGCGGAGGGCCTGCATCCCTCGAGCCAGGGCAGCCGTATCACCTCCGAGGCAGGCCGGCTGATCGTCAGGGACGGCCCGTTCACCGAGGCCAAGGAACTGATCGCCGGCTTCTGGGTGATCAGCGCCAAGTCGCGCGACGAAGCGCTGGAATGGGTCAAGCGCATCCCGTTCGCCGATGGCGAGACCATCGAGTTGAGGCGGGTGTACGAGGCGGCCGATTTCGCCGACATCGTCCCCGCGGAGGCCGTCGCCCAGGAACAGGCATGGCGCGACGCCAACCAGAAGCCGCTCACCAATTGAAGGAACCGACATGCAGTTCATGATCATCCGCAAGGCGGACGCCGAAACCGAAGCCGGCGTCATGCCGGGAGCGGACCTCATCGCCCAGATGACTGAGTTCCACGAGGACGCCGCCAAGGCGGGCATCGTCGTTGCCGGGTCGGGCCTGATGCCGAGCTCCCGCGGCGCCAAGGTGAAGTTCAACAATGGCAGGCCCACGGTAATCGACGGTCCCTTCGCCGAGGCCAAGGAGCTGATCGCCGGCTACACCCTGATCGAGGTGCCGTCGCGCGAGGCCGCGATCGAGTGGGTCAAGACCTGGCCCAGGCTCGACGGTCACGGCAATGTCGAGATCGAGATCCGGCAGCTCTTCACCGAAGCGGATTTCGGCGAGGCTTACACCGAGGCCATGGCGAGCCGGGATGCGGCGCGTGACGCGCCCCGCACCCCCGAGTAAGCACCGTGCCCGACATCGGCAGCTTGCTGCGGCGGGTCGGATTTGATCTGATCCGCCGCCATGACCGAGAGAGAAACCCATCGCGCCATCGAGGCGGTGTTCCGCATCGAGCAGGCCAAGCTGATCGCCGGTTTGACCCGAATCGTCCGCGACGTCGGCCTCGCCGAGGAACTGGCGCAGGATTCGCTGATCGTCGCGCTCAACCACTGGCCGGAAAGCGGCGTCCCCCGCAATCCGGGCGCCTGGCTGATGCAGACCGCTAAGCGGCGCGCCATCGACTATTTCCGCCGCAACAAGATGGCGGCGCGCAAGCTCGACGAGCTCGGCTACGATCTGCGCGAAATCGAATCCACGGCGCCCGACCTCGACACGCCGCTCGATGACGATGTCGGCGACGACCTGCTGAAGCTGATCTTCACCTCCTGCCACCCCGTGCTGTCGTCCGAGGCGCGCGTCGCATTGACCCTGCGCCTGCTGGGCGGCCTCACCACCGATGAGATCGCCCGGGCATTCCTCGCTGCCGAGCCGACCATCGCCCAGCGCATCGTGCGCGCCAAGAAGAGCCTGGCCGAAGCCGGCATGCCGTTCGAGGTGCCCCGCGCCGAGGAACGCGCCGCCCGGCTCGCCTCGGTGCTCGAGGTGCTCTACCTGATCTTCAACGAGGGCTACTCGGCCACTGCCGGCGACGACTGGACGCGCCCGCAACTGTGTGAGGAAGCCATGCGCCTGGGTCGCATCCTCGCCGGCCTCGCTCCGGAGGACGCCGAGGTCCATGGCCTCGTGGCGCTGATGGAGATCCAGGCCTCGCGACTGCGGGCCCGCACCGGTCCCGGCGGAGAGCCGGTGCTGCTGCTCGAACAGAATCGTGCCCTGTGGGACCAGATGCTGATCCGGCGCGGGCTTGCCGCGCTCGAGCGGGCCGAGAGCCTTGTCGGGGCCGGCCCCTATGTGCTGCAGGCCGCCATCGCCGCCTGTCACGCCCGGGCCCGACGCGCCGACGACACCGATTGGCGGCGGATCGCCGCGCTCTACGACATGCTGGCCGAACTGACGCCCAGCCCGGTGGTCGAACTCAACCGCGCGGTCGCCCACAGCATGGCCTTTGGCGCCGCCTCTGGCCTGGCCATCCTCGATGCCATCATCGACGACCCGGCATTGCGGAACTACCACCTGCTGCCCAGCGTGCGCGGCGATTTCCTCGTGAAGCTTGGTCGCCTCGCCGAGGCCCGCGCCGAGTTCGAACGCGCCGCCGAGCTGACCCGCAACGAGCGCGAGCGCGTCCTGCTGCTCGACCGTGCCGCCGCCTGTCAGCCCGCGGCCTGAGCCGGGCGCCGCTTGCGGTTCCTCGCGAATTGTTCTGAAGCAGAACGCGCCCCGCTATCTCCGTCACATTTCACAGTGCTATAGAGCGAAAGCTTGCAGCAGAAGCGCGCATTATGGCTCAACCCGACCGTCGACTGGTCCCGATCGTATCGCTGGACATCGTGGGTTATTCCCGCCTTGTCGAGCGCAATGAACGTCAGACCCTGCGCCTTGTGCAGCGGGTCTACGATCGGCTGATCTCGCGCACCATCGGGGCGGCCGGCGGCAAGGTCTTCAAGACCATGGGCGATGGTCTGCTGGCCGAGTTCAACAGCGTCGTCGCCGCCGTGCAGTGGACGGCCGATCTGCAGCGCCAGATCCACGAACGCAAGATCCACGCGCCGGGCGGCGAGCTATTCCAGGTCCGCGCCGGCATCGTGCTGGCCGATGTGCTGGTGGCCGGCAACGACCTCTACGGTTCGGGCATCAACCTGGCGGTGCGGGTGCAGAGCCACTCCCCGGCCGGCGGCATGTGCATCACCAAGTGGATGTACCAGTATCTCGACGGCACCATCGAGCTGCCATTCGTCGACATGGGCCCCACCGAGCTCAAAAACATCTCCAAGACGGTCCGCATCTATGCCTGGCATCCGGCCGGCCTGGTGCGGCCGCAGCCGGCGGCCAGTACGCCACCGCCGGCCCCGCCGAGCAACCGCCCCTCGGTGGTGGTGCTGCCGTTCGACAACCTCTCGGGCGAGGCCGACCAGAGCTATTTCGCCGACGCTGTGGTCGAGGAGATCACCGCCACCCTGAGCCGGGTGAAGGACTTCTTCGTCATCGCCCGCAATTCGGCCTTCACCTACAAGGGCCGCGCCGGCATCGACATCCGCCAGATCGGCCGCGACCTCGGTGTGCGCTATGTCGTCGAGGGCTCGGTTCGACGCGTCGGCGAGCGCGTGCGGATCACCGCGCAGCTGGTCGAAACCGAGGCCGGCAGCCACATCTGGTCCAACAAGGTCGATGGCGCCGTCGCCGACCTGTTCGACCTGCAGGACCGCATGGCCGCCGAAGTCGCCAGCGCCATCCAGCCCTCGATCCGCCGCGCCGAAGTGGAGCGCGCCCGCAGGAAGCGTCCCGACACCCTCGCCGCCTACGATCTGGTGATGCGCGCCCTGCCGCATTTGTGGTCGCACAGCCCCGAGGACAACGCCGAAGCGATCGCCTTGCTGACTCGCGCGCTGGCGCTGGACCCGCATTACGGTCTCGCCGCCGCCCTCGCCGCCTGGGCTCACGGCCAGCAGGTTGCCTATAACTGGACCGCCGATTTCACGTCGGAGCGCCGCACCGCCGCTGCCCTGGTCGAGACGGCATCCCGGCATGTCGCCGACGATCCGACCGCCCTGACCGCCCTTGCCTCCGCGATGATGATGCTGGGCGGCGACGTGCGGCAAGCCGCCACCTTTGCCGACCGGGCGCTCGAGCTCGATCCCAACCATGCCTGGGCCTGGATGCGCCGCGGCTGGGGCCACGTCTATCTCGGCAACCCCGAGGATGGCCTAACCGCGTTCGAACGTTCGGCGCGACTATCGCCGATGGACCCCTTCGCCTTCAACGTGCACCTGGGTATGGGGCTTGCCAACTTTGCCGCCGGACGGCCGCAGCAGGCCATCGCGTGGGCGCAACGCGCCATGGCGGAGCGCCCGGGCCTGACCTGGCCGCATCGTGATCTCGCGGTGTACTTCGCCCATCACGGCGATCTGGCATCGGCCGCCGATGCACGCGAACGCTTTCAGCGCTCCCACCCGGAGGTCAGCGTTGCCTCGATCGGCGACGGTCTGCGCTTCATGTACCCGTCGCTGCTGGCGCGCTACCTGCAAGGCCTGCGGCTGGCCGGATTGCAATAGGCAACTCGCGACGCAACTTTATCCATTCCGTAAGTATTTCCCCAACACCAGCTCTGCATTGTCGCCCGGCGCATGGGGGTTTCACCTTGGACATCCGACTAGAGAAGCGTCTTTCGCCGCGCCGCAACACCGTGATCGAGGCAACGATCGTGTTCGATGGTGGGCGCACCCGGATTCGTTGCATCATCCGCAACCTGTCCGAGACCGGCGCCAAGCTCGAGGTGGCGTCGGTGACCCGGATCCCCCGCACCTTCGACCTGGTCGTCGACAAGGTCCGCCCGCAGGCCTGTATTGTGGTCTGGCGCTCCGTGAAGGAGCTGGGAGTGCAGTTCCGCGAGCCCCAACTGCGCTGAGCGCCGCCTCGCCCGTCGTTCAACGCCCCTGGCTGAAATGATCGGCGACCAGCGCCGGCAGTTTCTTTGTCTCCCCAACTATTCAAATGCCGTTCATCTGCCTTATCTTAGGTGTGGCAGCAGGTTTCAGGCACTGGTCCCTTGGGGGGACACGTTATGTCGAGGCATGCATTCTTCGTCGCCGGCGAGCGCATCGTTCACGTCGCCAACCCGTGTGGTGCGGGTTTCCAGTATCAGGCACAGGCCCATACCTTGCTGCCACAGGCCCAGGTCGGCCCGCATCAGCACGAGTTGGCCGAGACCGTGCTGGTGGTGAAGGACGGCCTGCTCGAGGTGATGATCAACGGCGCTGCCGGCTTCGTCGCCGCCGGCTCGTTCATTCGCATCCCGCCAAAAACCTGGTTCGCCTATCGCGGCGTCGGCGACACGCCGACGAGGCTGCTCTGCCGCACCGCGCCCGCGGTCGCCGCCAGGGATGCCTGCCGGATCACCATCCACATCGCTGCCGCGTGACGCGGCGCCCCATGGCCCATAGCGCTTCGTCTATCGGGGCCGGTGTCTTGCCTCAGTCGTTACAAACAGAAGGGGCCGCATTGCTGCGGCCCCTTTGCTGTCTCGTCCCGCTTACGCGGCCTGCTGCTTGAGGTCCGGCGGAACCGCTTCCGCCATCAGATCGACGATCGCGTCGGTAGCGGCGATCACCTTCTGGCCCTCGGTGCCGAGGCGACGGACCGATACGGTCCCCTCCTCCGCCTCGCGCTTGCCGACCACGAACATCAGCGGCACCTTCTGCACCGAGTGCTCGCGCACTTTGTAGTTGATCTTCTCGTTGCGCGCGTCGAGTTCGGCACGAATGCCGCCCGCCTTCAACCGGTCGACCAGCTTCTGGGCGTAGTCGTCAGCCTCCGAAACGATGGTCGCGACCACCACCTGGGTCGGCGCCAGCCACATCGGCATCTTGCCGGCATAATGCTCGATCATCATGCCGATGAAGCGCTCGAGCGAACCGAGGATCGCCCGGTGAAGCATCACCGCGTACTTCTTGGTGCCGTCTTCAGCGACATACATCGCCCCGAGCCGCTCGGGCAGCACGTAATCGAGCTGCAGCGTACCCACCTGCCAGGAGCGCCCGATGGCGTCCTTGAGGTGGAACTCGAGCTTGGGTGCATAGAACGCGCCCTCACCCTCGGCGATGACGAAGTCGTAGCCCGTGGCCTTGAGCGCGTCGCCCAATGCCTTCTCGGCCGCGTCCCAGCGCTCGATGGTGCCGCCGAATTTCTCCGGCCGCGTCGCGAGCTTGATCACCACGTTCTCGAAGCCCATGTGCTCGTACACCGAGTAGAGCAGATGGACGAAACGCTCGGTCTCGGCCTGGATCTGCTCTTCGGTGCAGAAGATGTGGGCGTCGTCCTGGGTCATCTGCCGCACCCGCAACAACCCATGCAGTGCGCCATGGGCTTCGTTGCGATGGCAGCAGCCGAACTCGGCCATGCGGATCGGCAGGTCGCGGTAGCTCTTGATCCCCTGGTTGAAGATCTGGATATGGGCCGGGCAGTTCATCGGCTTCAACGCCATGAGCTCTGCCTTGCCCGACAGCACCGGGCCCGTCTCCTCGGTGCCGGGCACTTCGTCAGGCACCACGAACATGTTCTCGCGGTACTTGCCCCAGTGGCCCGAAGCCTCCCAGAACTTGGAACTCATCAGCTGCGGGGTTTTGACCTCGTTATAGCCGTTGGCGTTTACCCGACGGCGGATATAGGCCTCCATCTGGTTGTAGAGTACATAGCCCTTGGGGTGCCAGAACACCGACCCCTGCGCCTCTTCCTGCAGGTGGAACAGATCGAGGTCCTTGCCGATGCGGCGGTGATCCCGCTTCTCGGCTTCCTCGATCATGTGCAGGTACTCGTCCAGTTCCTTCTGGCTGGCGAAGGCCGTGCCGTAGATGCGGCTCAGCACCGGATTGTTGCTGTCGCCACGCCAGTAGGCGCCGGCCACCTTGGTCAGCTTGAACGCCGTGCCGATGTCCTTGGTCGAGCGCATATGCGGGCCGCGGCAGAGGTCGAACCACTGGCCCTGCTTGTAGATCTTGATCATCTGGTCGGCCGGAATGGCGTCGACCAGCTCGACCTTGAAGTTCTCGCCCTTGGCGGCAAAGACGCGCTTGGCCTCGTCGCGGGACCACACTTCCTTGGTGAAAGCGGCGCCGCGCGCGATGATCTCGGCCATCTTCTTCTCGATGGTGGCGAAATCGTCCTCGCTGAACGGCGTGTCCCGCTTGAAGTCGTAGTAGAAGCCGTTCTCGATCACCGGACCGATGGTGACCTGCGTCTCGGGCCACAGCTCCTGCACGGCTTCGGCGAGCACGTGCGCGGCATCGTGCCGGATCAGCCCGAGCCCGTCGGCGCTGTCGCGCATCACGAACTCGATCCTGCCGTCTGCCTCGAGCGGATCGGAGAGGTCGCTGAGGACCCCGTTCCACTTCATGGCGACCGTCTTCTTGGCGAGGCTTGGGGAGATGCCCTCGACCACGGTGGTCCCGGTGGTGCCACGCGCATAGTCGCGTACTGCACCGTCGGGGAACGTCACCTTGATCATTTTCATCTCCAATGGAAATTGCCGGCGGAAGTGCCGGCAAGGCGGGGTGTCTAGCATGCGTCGCGGGCTTACGCCAAGCACGCGTGCACAAGCGCCCGGAGCGCTTGGGCCCCGGGCGGCATGGTCAAACTGCTTGGGCGGCGGGCGCTAGACTCGCCTGCCCGATACCGCCCTGCCAATGGCAATGAGGATGCAGGCGCCGATCACGCCGGCGATCAGGTAGCCGAACCATCCGCCGAACGAGATGCCCAGCAGCCCGAACACCAGGCTGGCGACGATCGCGCCAACGATGCCAAGGATGATGTTCATCACCACGCCGCTGCTATTGTTCATGAACCGCCCGGCAAGCCACCCGGCAATGCCGCCGATGATGATCGCCGCGAGCCAACCCACACCGTCGAAAGCCATCTCACGTTTCCTTTTCCGTTAAGTCGCTAGCCAGGCAGAACATTCCGGCTGGCAAGCAATAACGGCGGACAACGAAAAACGATCCGTGACTACTTCCAGCGCCCGTAGGTCCACGGCGTATACCAGTGCGCATCGGCCGGCAGCGTTTGCGGCACCGGGTCGTAGCCATGCGTGCCGCCCGGGCGGCAGCGCACGATCCGCGCCAGGCCCATCCAGCCGCCGGGCCAGAAGCCGTGGCGCCAGATGGCGTCGCGCGTGAACTCCGAGCATGACGGAGCGTGCCGGCAGGTGCGGCCCATGAACATCGACAGCGAGTAGCGATAGCCCTGGATCAGCCCGTACGAAACGAGCTTGAACGGCCAGTCGACGATGCTCCAGAACAGCTGCGTGATGCGATGCATCAGCCGGCGGCCGCTCCCCGCGGAGCCTCGAGCTTGTCCAGTGCCTCGCACACCGCGTCGAACACCAGCAGCGTCGAGGTGTGGCGCGGGCGGTACTCGCGCACCGGCTCGAGATATTTGAGGTCGATCCACTTGTCGCCCGATGGCGGGGGACCATCGGCCTTGAGCATCGCCGTCATCTCGTCGCGCACCCGGCGAAACTCCGCCACGGGCGTCCCCACCACATGCGTCGCGACCACGGCTGCCGAGGTCTGGCCCAAAGCGCAGGCCTGGATATCGTGGCCATAGCCGGTGATCACGCCATCGGCGACGTTGATGTCGACTTCGATGGTCGAGCCGCACACCCGGCTGACCTTGCGGGCGCTGGCATCGGGATCGCTGAGCCGCCCCGGCCGTGGCTGATTGCCGGCCAGTTCGAGGATCCGGTCCGAATAAAGATCGCTGAGTTCCATCTTTTTCGCGAAACTGTTTCTTGGCCGCTGTCGTTGCCCACCTATATAGTGATGGAGATGCAACAAGTCAGCGGCGTCCATCGTCACTGACACCGTACCGGGAACCGTGGGGCGACGTATTGCGTCTGTCGCCTGCTATTGACCGAGGAACCAAAGATGGACGCCAGCGCCAAGCCGCAGCACGCCAAACTCGTCCCTGAAATCACCCGCCCCAGCCGCGAAGAAGCCGAAGCGGCAGTTCGTACGCTGATTGCCTGGGCCGGCGACGACCCGACGCGCGAAGGGTTGCTGGAAACCCCGCATCGCGTCACCAAGGCCTATCGCGAGTTCTTTGCCGGTTATGGCGAGGATGCGCGCGAGGTGCTGCACAAGACCTTCAAGGAGGTCGGCGGTTACGACGATGTCGTGCTGGTGCGCGACATTCCGTTCTCCTCGCATTGCGAGCACCACATGGTGCCGTTCTTCGGCAAGGTGCACATCGCCTACCTGCCGCATGACGGCGTCGTCGGACTGTCCAAGCTGGCTCGGCTGGTCGAGGTCTATGCCCGCCGCCTGCAGGTGCAGGAGAACATGACGGCGCAGATCATCGACGCGGTGAACGAGCACCTGAACCCGCGCGGCGCCGCCGTGATGATCGAAGCCGAGCACATGTGCATGTCGATGCGTGGCGTGCGGGCCCATGGCGCCCTGACCATCACGCAGCGCTTCACCGGCGTGTTCGCCGAGGACCGCAATGAGCAGGATCGCTTCTTCGCCATGCTGGGCAAGCGCTAGCGCCCGAGGCGATCGCCGACCGCAACCGCGATCAAGTCTGCTATATCTGGGCGGGCATAGGGTGAGCCCATGTCCGCCGTCGCCAAAACCCTCTGGATCATCGAATCGCGCTTCGGCATGCCGCTGACGCTCGAGGAAATGGCCGTGCATGCCGGCGTGTCGCGTTATCACCTGTCGCGCATCTTCCCGCGCGCCACCGGGTACTCGATCTCCCAGTACCTGCGCGGCCGCCGCCTCACCGAGGCCGCCAAGGCACTCGCCGGCGGCGCGCCCGACATCCTCGGCGTCGCACTCGATGCGGGCTATGGCTCGCACGAAGCCTTCACCCGCGCCTTCCGCGATCTGATCGGCCTTACGCCGGACGAAGTCCGCCGCCGCCGCCGGCTCGACGACCTGCCGCTGCTCGAACCGCTGCGCATCGACACCGAAGTGCCGGTGGAACTCTGCGCCCCACGGATCGAGAACCGGCCCCCGATGCGCATCGCCGGGCTGCTGGCTCGGCACGTCATGAACGGCGATGCTGCAATCCCCGCGCAGTGGCAGCGTTTCAACCCATATGTCGGCAACGTGCCCGGTGAGGTTCCGGGCGTCTATTACGGGCTCTCGGGCCGCTACTTCCCGCAGACCGGCGAGTGCGAGTACATGGCCGGCATGGAGGTGCGCGAGACCGCCGAGCTGCCGCGCGAGTTCACGCTGATCACCGTGCCGGCACAGCGCTACGCCAGGCTTTCGCACCGCGGGCATATCACCACCATCCGCTCGACGATCGAAGCGATCTTCGCCCAATGGCTGCCGACTTCGGGCTACCGCAAGAAGCACGCACCGTGGAGCTTCATCGAATATTACGGCCCCGACTTCAACGAGCACACCGGCCTCGGCACGGTCGAGATCTGGATCGCGCTCGAGGATTGAGCGCCGGCCGGCCGCGGGATAAAACCCGCCGATGAGCACCCCCTTCGCCGACCCCAAAGCCCTCAGCCATGCCGACCTCGAGGAAGGCACGCTGTTCGCCCCGAAATTCGACGCCCACGGTCTCGTCACCGCCGTGGCGCAGGAGGCCGGCAGCAACCGCGTGCTGATGGTCGCGCACATGAACGCCGAAGCCCTGCGCCTCACCATCGAGACCGGCGAGGTGCACTACTATTCGCGTTCGCGGAACAAGCTCTGGAAGAAGGGCGAGAGCTCGGGTGAAATCCAGCAGCTCGTAGAGATGCGAACCGATTGCGATCAGGACGTGGTGCTGCTGCTGGTCGAACAGACCGGCCGGGGCGCCGCCTGCCACACCGGCAGGAAGAGCTGCTTCTACCGCATCGTCGAGAATGCCGAGACGCTGCGCCAGAGCGGCGAGCCGCGGCTGTTCGATCCGGCCCAGGTTTACAAGAGCTAGAGCCGAACGCCTCAATAGTGCGGCGGCGGCGGCTCGACCGCCGGCGCCAGCGCCGGATGCGCCTCGACGTCGCGCAATTGCGAGCCGAGGTTGTGCAGTTCGCGCTTCAGCGCCTCGATTTCCTTGAAATGCAGGGCCAGCGCCGCATTCAGCTCCTCGATCGCCTGGTCCTGGAAGGCGATCGTCGTCTCCAGCGTCACGATCCGTGCTGTGAGGTCGGTATCGCTCATTGCAGTCCTCCTCGGCTGGGGCGGCGCTCGAACAGCGGCGCAAGGAACAGGCCGGCAAGGAAACCGCCCAGATGTGCCTGCCAGGCAATGCCGATCGATTGCCCGATCAGCAAGGGCAGGAACGGCACCGCCGCGTTCAGCACCAGCCAGACCACAATGAAAAACGCCGCACGCTGGTTGCGCATCAGCTCGCCCAGCGTCGCCATGCGCCGCCCGAGCACGCGGGCTTCGCCGGTCTCGGGATCGCGCCCGACGATCACCGGCTGAAAAATGAAGCGGCACGCCGCCCCGGTCAGCCCCGCCACGCCGCCCGAGGCGCCGATCAGCCATTGCCCATCCGACAGGTCCGTCATTGCGAAGGCGGCAGCGCCGGCGACAGCCGTCGCCAGGAACAGAATCACTGTCGCCCATGCCCCGTAACGGCGCGCCACGGGGGTGCCGAAAATGGCCAACCAGGCGCAATTGATTAAAAGGTGCTCCCATCCCGCATGCACGAAGGCATGCGTGAACGGGGTCCAGAGCAGCGGTATCCACCCTCCCGGATACTCCCCGCTGAAGACCCCGCGCGCCGGGATGAAGGCCAGCCAATAGACCAGCTGTGGGTCGCTCTGTTCGTTAAGAATGAAGGTTCTAGCGAGCTGTACGGCCAACATCAGGCCCAGCAGCGCGGTCACCACGCCGGGCAGCAGAATGGCTGGCTGACGATCGTCAGGCGCCTGATTTTGTTGGTGATTTCGCTCGTCAGACATGAAAACTCCCGGTTTTCCGGGCTTTGTAGCCCAATCCCCCGACTTATCCACACGGGGCCCGCCGCGTTAACCCTAACAATTGTTTAAGGGCGATTTCCGCTCAGGCTTTTGTCACTCTTGGTGTTGCGTCGGTCGCCCCTTCTCCGGGACGCGATGCTCGGGGTTTGGGAACAAGGCAAAAAGACTATGCAAAAGGCCAGCACCAAGGCGCTGTTCGACTATTGGAATGCGCTGCGTGGGTCTCGCAGCGCCCCGGATCGGCGCGATATCGACCCGACCCGAATCCGCTCCGCCCTCGCCAACACCTTTATCCTCGAGCTCAGCGATTCCAACGAGTTCGATTTCCGCCTCGCCGGCTCGCATCTGTGTTCAGCCTATGCCCGCGAGCTGAAGGGCCGCTCCTTTACGCGTCTGTGGCACGAACGTGACCGCGACGCCATCGACACCCTGGTCCGCGCCGTCACCGAGGATCATGCGGTTGCCCTCGTCACGTTCCAGGGCACGACGGCGGTGCACACCCGCCTGTCGGTCGAGACCATCCTCCTGCCGCTGCGTCACAACGGCTCCACCCAGACGCGCCTGCTCGGCGCCATGACGGCGATCGACGAGCCCTACTGGTTCGGCGTGCAGCCGATCATGGAGCAGCGCATCACCGGCCTGCGCCTGATCTGGCCCGATGACGTGTCGCTTGCCGACATGAGCAACGACGTCGCCGCATCGGTGCCGGCCGAAGACCTGGTCTTTGCCAGCGCCGGTTCCGCCGTCCCTACCCCGATGAGCGCCACCGTCTACGGTCGGACCGCGCGCCGCTACGCCCACCTGGCCGTGATCGACGGCGGCCGCCGCTAGCGGTAAATACCCTGTCGTCCCGGGCAAAACCGGGACCCGACGCACCGCTGCGATCCAAACCAGCGCATTCCTGCCCAAAAATCAGCAGTTGGGCGCATTGTGCGCCTCAGGCCTTACCTTCGGTTAACCAAGAGTGGACTAGCCTAGGCCAATCAATCGCTTGGCCCCGGCAGGTCTCCTCTGATGCTCACCGATAACGCACGCTCTGCGCGACCTGCCCGCTCGTACGCGCAGCTGCCTCGCTTCCAGCGCGTCAGGGTCTCGCTGCTCGGCCGCTACATGCTGACCGACCGCCGCGAGTTTCCCTGCCAGGTGATCGAAATGTCGCCGGGCGATGCCATGATCATTGCACCGATCTCCGGCATCGCCGGCGAGCGCGTCATTGCCTATATCGACCATCTCGGCCGCATCGAGGGCGACATCACCGACGTCATCGATGGCGGTTTCAAGATGGACATCGTCGCCACCTCGCGTAAGCGCGACAAGATGGCGGCGCAGCTGACCTGGCTGGCCAACAAGGAATTGCTCAACCTGCCGGAAGATCGCCGGCACGAACGCGTGGTGCCCGACAACCGCCACTCTACCGTCGTCCTAGACGACGGCCGACGCTACAACTGCAAGATCATCGACATCTCGCTCTCGGGCGCGGCGATCGAGCTGGCAGTCCGCCCAGCCATGGGCACCCCGGTGACGCTGGGCCGCATGCGCGCCCGCGTGGTCCGCCATTTCGGCGACGGCGTCGCGGTCGAGTTCGTCTCCGCCCAGGAGATGCTGACCGTCGTGCAGCAGAACCTGCGGGTCAACTAGAGCCCCTCAGGGGAAGGCGCAGCCTTCTCCCCGCGCTCGAGCGATCTGCCGTATCCCCCCTCCGCTATGGCTAACGAGTCCTGACCAGGACCGTTCGAATTCGCATAAAAACTAGCTTGCAGTTTTTCGTTCGGGGCAATTCGGCCCCGGCATCGTGGCTTCCGTCAGGGGGCAACCACGATGTCGAAGTTCAAAGGGTTCATCGCAGCGGCAGTCGCAGTCGGAATGGCGGCGTTCATTCTCGCCATGCCGGCACACGCCGACCAGGTCGATTTCACCAACCCGGCCTTCGCTCCGGCCGGCGGCATCACCAGCATCCCGGTGGGCGCCGCCGAGTTCTGCAAGTCGCACCGCGGCGAATGCAAGGCCAACCCCAACGCCGTCGGCGCCATGGTGCTCACTGAAGCGCGCTGGGCCGAGCTGGTGCAGATCAACAACCTGGTCAATACCGCCGTCACCGCCATCACCGACGAAGACTACTACAAGGTCGCCGAGTACTGGGCCTACCCCGATGACGGCTATGGCGACTGCGAGGACTTCGCGCTCGCCAAGCGCAAGGCCCTGATCGATGCCGGCTGGAGCCCGTCGACGCTGCTGGTCACCGTCGTTCGCGAGACCAAGGGCACCGGACACGCCGTGCTGATGGTCCGCACCGATCGAGGCGACCTGGTGCTCGACAACCAGGATGGTCGCATCCTGCTCTGGAACGAGACGCCCTACCAGTACCTGAAGCGCCAGTCGCAGGCCGATGCCGGCCAGTGGGTCGACCTGGTCGATCCCCGCACCACCTTCGTGGCGACGAAGTAAGCCTCACCCGAGGGCGGCCAGCGCCTCGGCTTCGATGCGCCGGATCCAGTCCCCCTTGCACATGCTGTAGTCGTGCGAACTCAGGCGATGCTGCTCGAAGCAGCGTCGCTTCACCGCTTCGTACTGGGCGGCAAGGTCCGGGTGGGCGATCAGGTAGTCGCGGAATGCCAGGTGACGGGCGATGGCTGCAGACCCCAACACGTAGCAATGCAGGTGAACCCGGCGTTTCCCCGTTTCCGGATCGTCGAGAGTGCAGAACCGCCGACCGGCGAGCCCGTACTCGCCCCACCATCGATAGCCCAGCGTCTCGACAGCCGGCCGTTTCGCGTCGAGCCCCTCGAGCGAGCGCACCACCGGGACAATGTCGAGCGTTGGTTTGGCGACGATCCCGGGGATCGCCGTCGAGCCGATATGGTGGATGGCAAGCAGGTCGTCGCCGAGGATGACAGCAAGCCGCTCGGCCTCAGCGGCGAAGCCGGCGGCCCAGAGCAGGTCATGCGGCTGGAGTTCGACCGGGACGGAGAGCGACATCTGCCCTCGTCGGCAGGCCTAGGCCGTCAGCGCGAAATAGCTGCCGACGAAAATCAGCCCGGTGATGAAGGCCCAGCCGAAACCGACGAATGCAGCAATCAGCGCCGAGCTGATCGACAGCGTGCCGTTGCGATCATGTTGCCAACCCATCTGCAGCATGATGAACGGCCCGCACACGAAGCTCACCGCCAGGTGGCCGAGGCCGTGCGCAAAGGTCTTGCCGTCGTAGCGCAGCGCCGCCTGGGTGTTGGCCAGCCATTGATAGAGATAGGTGCCGACGCCGGCGATGGAGAGGCCAACCGCCATGATCAACCCGGCCAGCAGCAATTCCCTGAGCATTCACGCGCCCTCTGAATGATCGTCTTAACTCTTTGTTAAGCATATCCAGCGCCCATTGAGATGTCACCTGACGCACACAACACTGGTTAATTTGCATCGATGGCCGGCCCCGCTCAGGTCCAGCGCCCCGCTCACGGCGCAATCGGCTTCAATCTGACGGCGATCGCGGTCCTGCTGGCCCTTGGCGGCATCGGCGTCGCTTATCTGATCGATGCAGCCGGCCGCGGTGCACGTACCCAGGTGCACCGGCTCGATACCGAGACCACCCTCACCCGCACCCTGGGCGGTCGCGATCTCGAAATTCCGCTGTCCTGGTTCCGCTACGAGGAGCAGCGCATCGAAGGGTTCGCCAAGCAGATCGACCTGCGCTTCGAACTGCCCTTCGGCGTCGACGCGCATGATCAACCAGTCGATGTCACGCTGCTGCCGCGCAGCCGGGCGCGGCCGAGCGCCGCCCTGCTGGATGGCGTCTATCTGCACCAGTTCCTGCCCGAGCAGTTGGATGGCCCACCGGGTCTGGTGGGCAAGCCGCTGCGGCCGGATGGCGGTTATGCGGGTGAGGTGGTCTGGTACGATCCGCTGTCGGCGGAGCCATTCGTTGCCAAGTGCTCCAAGCCGATCGCGTCAGCCGCGACCGGCCAGTGCCTCAGGACGGTGTATCTGGGCCCGGGCATCGCGGCCGTCTATGCCTTCCCGGAATCGGCGCTGCAGCACTGGCGCGAGTTCGACGCCGAACTGACCGCGAGGCTGGGGCAGATAGGCGCGCTATAGACCCAGGAGGGCGCGCGCCGGACGCAGCTTTCGCTGCTGGCGCCGGTGGGGTTGCCCCGCACCGGCTGCTCGAGCGGTTTAGTGGATCTCGTCGAGATCGACATCCAGAATGGCCATCTGGAAGTTGTACGAGCGATCGCCATCCTCGTCGTCGACATAGATCAGGCCGAGGAATTCCTCGCCCAGATACACTTCGACGCTGTCGTTCTGCTTGTTGCGCGGGCGAACGTCGATGTTCCGATTGCCGAATTTCTGCTGCAGAAACTTCTGGAGCTTGATGATTTCAGGGTGGTTCACGGCGGCTCCTTCAAGGGCATGCGCGGGGGTCGATTTGGGATCGCCACAATAGGCATTGCGCCCCGGCGGGCAATCCCGTGCCATGCATTTTCCGCGCTGAAGGGCGCAAAAATGCGGGCGGACGCCCGCCCGTCAGTCGCAGAATCAGCCCGTCAGGTCCTGCACCATGGCGAGCTGGTCCATCACCGATGCCGGATGCGGCGTGCCGGCCTCGCCGATGATGCGGGCCGGAACGCCGGCCACCGTTACCCGCGGCGGCACTTCCTTGACCACCACCGAGCCGGCGCCGATGCGAGCACAATCGCCGACCCGGATATTGCCCAACACTACCGAATGCGCCCCGATCAGCACGCCGTTGCCGATCTTGGGATGGCGGTCCTCTTCGGACTTGCCGGTGCCGCCCAGGGTCACGCCCTGCAGGATCGAGACATTGTCGCCGATGGTGGCGGTCTCCCCGACCACGAAGCCGGTGGCATGGTCGAGCATGATGCCCTTGCCGATCCGTGCGGCCGGGTTGATGTCGACCTGGAACACGGCGCTCGAGCGGCTCTGCAGGTAGAGCGCGAAATCCTTGCGTCCCATCAGCCACAGCGCATGCGCGAAGCGATGCGTCTGGATGGCGTGAAAGCCCTTGAAATAGAGGAAGCAATCGACCGCCTTGTGCAGCGCCGGGTCCCGCTCCAGGGTCGCCGCGAGGTCGGCCCGTGCTTCGAGCCCGATCTCCGGACGCGCCTCGAGCGCCTCACGGAACGCCTGGCGGATCAGGTCGGCGGAAACATCGGGGTGGTCCAGCCGCTCGGCCAGCCGGTGGGCGAGCGCATCTTCGAAGCCGTCGTGATTGAGCACGTTGGAATAGAGCAGATTGGTCAGCGATGGCTCGCTGGCCACCACTTGTCTGGCCCCCGAGACCACTGCGTCCCACACCGGGTCCATGGCCGTGACATTGGCCGTCTTCAAATTCGTGCTCATAACGCTCTCCATCGGCGAATGCCGATATAAGACAAAACGTGCTCCGATACCAACCCATAGCGCAGAGATTAGTTCGCCGGCGCTGGACTCGCGCCGAATGGTTACTCCGCAGCGTGCCGCGCGAGGAATTCCAGTGCTGCGGCCTTGAACTGCTTGTCCCCGGTCGCGCGCATGTGATCGCGCCGCTCGATGGTGAAGGCCTCGCCATGCGGCAGGAGCGCCGCCAGCCCCGCCGCCGAACCGGCCATGTCGTCGTCGCTGCCCACCGCCACCAGCACCGGCTGGGTGATGCGGCGCACATCGGCCTCGCGCATCGGTTCGCGCGAGTTGACCATGCAGGCGGCGAGCGCTGCGCGGTCCGCCTTGTTGTGGTCGGCGAAGATGCGGAACTGCCGCCCGGTGCGTCCGGTCACCTGGTCGAGCGACTCGGCGGTGAGGGCGGAGATGATCTCCTCGCTGTCCTCGAGCCCCGAGATCAGGTTGAGCCCCATGCCGCCCCAGACCGCGCAACTGACCGCTTCGGGCTCCTGCAGCATCAGGTAGGCGGCGATGCGCGCGCCCATCGAGTAGCCCATGATCGGCGCCCGGCCGATGCCCAGATGCTCCAGCAGGCGCTTGGCGTCCCGCGCCATCTCGTGCGCGAAGTAGAGCTGCGCATCGTAAAGCTTGCGCGAGGCGCCGTGGCCGCGATTGTCGAAGGTGATCGGCTGGTAGCCGGCCCCGACCAGGGTCTCCACCCAGCCGGTGTCGATCCAGTTGACCTTGCCGGACGAGCCGAAGCCGTGGATCAGGAGGATCGGCCTGCCCTCGCCGTGCACTTCATAGGCGATGGAAATTCCGGCGGAGCTGAACTGGAGCACGTGATCGGCCTCTGGCGTTTGGAGGACGTGTCTAGCGCCACGAGGGGCCGCGCGGCAACCACCTCCGCCCAGGTCATCGTTTGACCGGAAACCGACCGTCAATCATCATCTGGCACGGCAGCACCGCATAGTCATAGACGTCGCCGGTCTTCAGCTCCGTGGCGCGAATGAGCACGAAGTACTCGCCCACCTTCACGATCTTTTTCGGCTTCAATCCCGCCGAGCGAAGGATGCCGAACATCTCCGATTTGGTGGCGCAGCCCAGATAGTTGCGTTCGACGAAGTTGCTTCCGGCCACCGCCGGGGACGGACCGACAGCCACCGACATGATCGCGGCCGCCGCCGCCCCAAGAACCAGTGATTTCATTTTTCCCTCATTGCCTTCAATGCGTTGCAGGTATTGATCGGCAATGGGTAGCAAGTCGGACTGAACCGCCGGCCACCAGGCTGCTCAGCCCCGGTTCATCGTTCTGCGCCCGCGCTTCCAAATCAGCGGCGTGTTGGCTATGTTCCGGCCGAATTCGAACCCGAGGACCACCCGATGGCGCACGAGAGCACCCCGCACTTCCACAATACCCAGGGTCTGCCGCGCATCGAGGTCGGCTCCAAGGAGTTCATGTGCGTCGGCGCCCTGCCTCCGTTCGATCACCCGCACATCTATATCGACATGGGCAAGGACAACGAGACGGTCTGCTCGTACTGCTCGACCCTCTATGTGTTCAACCCGCAGCTGGCGCCCGGCACCTCCGAGCCGCTCTCGGCGGTGTATCACTCCGAAGCCGCCTGATTTCCCCGATGTCCGGCAACGGACGCACCGTCTACATCGCCGGAGCCGGCATTGCCGGCATGACGCTGGCCCTGGCGCTCGCCAAGTTCGGCGCGACCGTCGTGGTGCTCGAGCGCAACGCGCAGGTTCAGGAAGTCGGCGCCGGCCTGCAGGTCAGCCCCAACGCGCGAAAGATCCTCAACCGGCTCGGCCTCGACAAGGCGCTGGCGGCCAAGGCGTTCGAGCCGCAGGGCATCGATGTCTATCCCTATGGAGCCGATCAGCCGCTGCTGACCCTCGAACTCGGCCAGGTGATGGAGCAGCGCTTTGGCGTCCCCTACACGGTGATGCACCGCGCCGACCTCGCCGAGGTGCTGTACCGGGCCTGCAAACGCTTCGCCAATATCGACCTGCTGTTCGGTGTACGCGCCTATGACGTGGTGAGCCACGCGCGCGGCGTTTCGGTCACCGTCGACGAAGCCGACGGCAAGTCGCGCTCGGCTCGCGCCTTCGCCTTCATCGGCGCCGACGGCGTCAACTCGCGCACCCGTACCGGCGTGCTGATGGGGCCCGAAGCCACCTACTCGGGCATGGTCGCCTGGCGTATCACCCTCGGCCAGTCGGCGCTCGACGGCGTGCTGGCGCCCGATCGCACCAGCCTGCTCTGGGGGCCGGGCTATCATGCCGTAGCCTACCCGTTACCGCATCGCCGGCAGACCAACGTCGCGCTGTTCGCCCGGTCGAAGGCCGCCCTCACCTTTGGAGCCGAGCCGCCGCGCGTCCCGGACCTGCCCTGGGCGGCGTTGAAAAGCCGGCAGTTCGCGGCCATTCGTGAGGCCGCCGGCGACCAGTGGGGATACTGGCCGGTCTCCACGATCGCCACGCCGACCTGGTCCGAAGGCGGCGTTGGTATCATCGGCGATGCCGCGCATGCCATGCTGCCGTTCCAGGCGCAGGGCGCCGCCATGGCCATCGAGGATGCCGCCATCCTCGCCCCGCTGCTGATGACCGAGGCCGATGCCGACCAGGCGCTCCTCCGCTATGCCGCGCTGCGCCAGCCGCGCGTCGAGCGGGTCCGAAAGCTTTCGGCCTCCAATGGGTTTGCCTTCCACTTGGAGTGGCCGTTCACCCTCGCCCGCAACGCGGTGGTGAAGCTCCAGGGTCCACGGGGCCACCTCAAGCGGCTCGACTGGCTCTATGGCTATGATGCGGCGCCGGATCCGCAGAGCCTTCCAGCCCCGCCGCGCCCACCGCGGCAGGATGCGCACTAGGCGGAGGCAGGAAAGTTCCGAGACTTTCCGGTTCGGTCTCGCGACAAACATCAACGTGAAGCGGGAGCGTAATGCTGCAAAACACAATCCCGCTCCTGAACCCCTTGGCGCTTGCCTTCGTTGAAGGCGATGTGTCAACTGCCGCTCCAAATTGGGAATAGTCGCCCCGCATGCCTGTTTCTCCGCAATCCAATCTCACCCTCGCCTGCGTGCTCATCACGATCTTTCTCGACATGCTGGGCTACGGCATCATCCTGCCGGTGCTGCCGCAACTGATCGGCCAGCTCTCGGGTGGCAGCGTCGCACAGGCGGCGGTGATCGGCGGCTACCTCGTCTTCGCCTATTCGCTGATGCAGTTCCTGTTCGGGCCGGCGCTCGGCAATCTCTCCGACCGCTTCGGTCGTCGACCGATCATCCTGATCGCGCTGGCCGGCCTCACCATCGACTACACCATCATGGGCTTTGCCAATTCGATGGTGCTGATCTTCATCGGCCACACCATCGCCGGCATCTCCGGCGCGTCGGTCGCGACCGCCACGGCCTACATCGCCGACATAACCCCGCGTGAGAAGCGCGCCCACCGTTTCGGGCTGATCGGCGCCGCCTTCGGCCTCGGCTTCATCTTCGGGCCGGTGGTCGGTGGCCTGCTCGGCGAGCTGGGCCCGCGCTGGCCGTTCTACGCCGCGGCGGTGCTGGCCGGCGCCAACCTGCTGTTCGGCTTCTTCGTGCTGCCCGAGAGCCTGGGCAAGGACAAGCGCCGCCCGTTCGATATCCGCCGCGCCAACCCGTTCGGCGTGTTGATCAGCCTCAGCAAGAACCCGGTCATCCTGTGGCTGCTCGGCACGCTCGGCATCTTCGTGCTCGCCAGCCAGTCCTTCCCCTCGGTGTGGAACTTCTTCACCATCGAGGTGCTGAGCTTCTCGTCGGCGCAGATCGGGGTGGCGCTCGGCTGCTTCGGCATCGGCTTTGCTGCCAGCCAGGCCTTGCTGGTCGGCCTCCTCACCAAGCGGATCGGCGAGTGGTCCACCGTGCTGCTCGGCATGCTGGCGGCGTCTATCGCCTTCATCGGCACGGCCTCGATCCACTCCGAGATTCCGCTCTACTTCTTCCTGATCTTCGGTTCGCTCGCCGGCGTCGCCGGCCCCGCCATCAACTCGCTGATGTCGCGGCAGGTGCCCGATGATGCGCAGGGCGAGCTGCAGGGGGCCATCAACGCCACCAACTCGCTGGCCTCGATCCTCGGCCCGCTCCTCGCAACGCAGCTGTTCAGCCACTTTACCCAGGCCGAGCCCGGCACTCCGGGCTATTTCCCCGGCGCGCCGTTCCTCGGCGCCGGCATCCTGGTGATCGTCGCGGCAGTGCTGTTCATCTACACGGTGCGCCGCTTCGACCTGATGCACCGCCCGCGCGTCGCCAAGAAGGATCACGTCCACGAAATGGCGCAGCCCGGCCAGCAACAGACCCCGCCGCACGATGAGAACGGCGACGCGGCGGAACGCCCGGCGGGCCGGTAGACCGTATTCAAACCGTCACATCGGCTTGCTAGGCGGCCCTCTTTGCCTCGATGAGGGCTGGGGGACCATGGACGTCAGACCATCTGCAGCAGCCGACCTTGCCGCGCTGGCAAACCTGATGACGGAACTCGGCTACCCCACAACGATCGAAGCGATCGCGACGCGGATGGCGCTCATCGATGCCCGGACCGACTTCGCCACCTTCGTCGCCGACATCGAGGGTGTGGTGGCGGGAATGATCACCGTCACGGTCTCTCCGTCGCCGTTGCGCAGCGAACCGACCGGCGCGATCGTGGCGCTCGTCGTCTCCTCGGCATTCCGGGGCCGCGGCATTGCCCCTGCCCTGATCGAACGCGGTGAGAGCTGGCTTCGCCAGCACGGCGCCAGCCGCGCGACGGTCAATCCCAGCATCCACCGCGAGCCCGCCCATCGCCTCTACAATCGGCTGGGCTACGAGCACACCGGCCTGCGCCTCACCAAGGCGCTCGACGCCGGCTGACTGGGCGTCCGAGGTGCTGAACTCGCCAGCGCCTCGATCTGGCTGACGAGCCTACTTGCCCAGCGTTGACGGCCACTTGCCGTGCTGCTCGCCTTCGCGGTCGGTGAGGATAAAGCCGTGCGCACCGAAGAAATCGCGCTGGCCCTGGGTGAGGTTCGCCGTGCCCTGCGCCTGGCGGTAGCTGTCGAAATAGGCCAGCGATGCGCTGAGGCAGATCAGCGGGAACTCGCCGATAGCGCCTGCCGCAACGATCTTCCTGAGCGACTTGTGCGCGTCCTTCATGATGGCGACGAAGTCCGGCACCATCAGCAGGTTGGTGGCTTCGCCCTTGGCATAGGCCGCAGACATCTGGTCGAGGAAGCGCGAGCGGATGATGCAGCCGGCTCGCCAGATCTTGGCGATGGTGGCGAGCGGCAGGTTCCAGCCGAACTCTTCCGAGGCCTTGGACAGCACGGCAAAGCCTTGCGCGTAGGAGACGATCTTGCCCGCCAGCAGCGCCTTCTCGAGGTCGTCGAGCGACACGCCGGCCTTGCCTGCCGACGGCTTGCCATACGCCGCCTCGGCGGCCACGCGCTCTTCCTTGCGCGACGAGATCGAGCGGGCCGCCACGGCGCCCTCGATGGCGGTGGCCGGCACCGCCAGCTGCTGCGCTGCAATGGCTGTCCAGGTGCCGGTCCCCTTCTGGCCGGCCTTGTCGAGGATCAGCTCGACCAGGGGCTTGCCGGTCTTGGGTTCGATCGCCTCCAGCACATAGCCGGTGATCTCGATGAGGTAGGAATTCAGCGGCCCCTGGTTCCAGTCCTTGAACACCTTGGCGGCGGCAGCCGGGTTCATCCCCAGGCCGTCACGCATCACGCCATAGGTTTCGGCGATCATCTGCATGTCGCCATACTCGATGCCGTTATGGATCATCTTGACGAAGTGGCCCGCGCCACCTTCGCCTAGATAGGCGCAGCACGGCTCGCCGTTGAACTTGGCCGAGATCGCCTCGAGAATCGGCTGGGCGTTCTTCCACTGCTGCTCGGGGCCGCCGACCATGATCGAGGGACCGTGGCGTGCGCCCTCCTCGCCGCCGGAGACGCCGATGCCGAGGAAGCCGATATCCTTGGATTTGAGATACTCGTAACGTCGCTGGCTGTCGGTATAGAGCGAGTTGCCGCATTCGAGGATGGCGTCGCCCGCCTCGAGGTGCGGCAGGAGCTGCTCGATCATCTCGTCGACCGGCTTGCCGGCCTTGACCATGATGATGATGGAGCGCGGCCGCTTCACCGACTGGATGAACTGCACCAGGTCGGCTTCCGGCACGACCTTCTGATCGAGCCCCTGCTCTTTCGCCATCGCGACGAAGTCGTCGATCTTGGAGGCGGTGCGGTTGTGGACCGCGATGGTGTAGCCGTTCTCGGCGATGTTGAGCGCCAGATTGGAGCCCATTACTGCGAGCCCGATCAGGCCGATATCGGCAGACGCCATCATTATCTCCATTGGGAGTCATTAGGATTTCATTGCGCGGCTTTTTGGCACGGGCGACGCCCGAATGCCACCCCATCCCGCCCCTGAGCCACCTGCCCTGTGCACGGCCCTCGCCGCGATGGCCGCGCGGTCTTACCAAGCCGCGCATCATCCACTAGTCTCGCGCCGCCTGAGACTGGGAGGGGCGCTGACTTTGGACTCGATTTCTCTATTCAACCTGCGCGGCAAGCGCGCCTTGGTCACCGGTTCGAGCCGTGGCATCGGCTTCGGTATTGCAGCGGCGCTGGCCGGCGCCGGCGCCGAGATCATCCTCAATGGCCGCGATCCGGCCGCGCTTGGCGAAGCCGCGGCACGCCTTGCCGATGACGGCGCCCTGGGCGTGAAGGCGCTGGCTTTCGATGTCACCAGCGAGGAGAGCGTCGAGGACGCCATCGCGCACGCCGAGAACGAAATCGGGCAGATCGACATCCTCGTCAACAATGCCGGCATGCAGCACCGCGCGCCGCTCGAGGAGTGGCCGCTCGAAAAGTTCAAGCAGGTCATCGACACCAACCTGACCTCGGCCTTCATCGTCGGCCGCGCCGTGGCGCGCGGCATGATCGCCCGCAGAAGCGGCAAGATCATCAATATCTGCTCGGTGATGAGCAACCTCGCCCGCCCTTCGATCGCTCCCTATGCGGCGAGCAAGGCGGCGATCGCCAACCTGACCCGCGGCATGGCGGTCGACTGGTCCAGGCACGGCCTCAACGTCAACGGCATCGCGCCCGGCTATATCCGCACCGAGCTCAACGAGGCGCTGCTGAAGAATCAGGAGTTCAACTCCTGGGTCGAAAAGCGCACCCCGATGGGCCGCTGGGGCGACCCGGCCGAACTGGGCGGCGCCGCCGTTTTTCTGGCCTCAGAGGCTTCCACCTTCGTGAACGGACACATCCTCTATGTCGACGGCGCCTTCACTGCCACCGTTTGAGAATGCCCGCATCATCATCGCCATGGGGGTGTCGTCGTCGGGCAAATCGGCGACCGGCGCAGCCATAGCGCGGCGGCTGCACGCCCCGTTCCTCGATGGCGACGGCTACCACCCGGCCGCCAACAAGGAGAAGATGCGCAACGGCATCCCGCTCACCGACGAAGACCGCTGGCCCTGGCTGGAAACGCTGGCCGGAGCGCTACGGGAAGCCGCCGAGCAGAAGGGCGTCGCAGTCGGCGCCTGCTCGGCGCTGAAGCGCGCCTATCGCGACTACCTCACCGAGAAGGCGGGCGAACCGATCCTCTTCGTCTTCCTCGACGGCGATATCGAGATGATCCGCAAGCGCATCGAGGCCCGCAACCACGAGTTCATGAGCCCCAAGCTGCTCGACAGCCAGTTCGCGACGCTCGAGCGCCCCGAGCCCGATGAGAACGTGCTGGCGGTTTCGATCGAAGACCCCATCGAAACCGTGGCCGGAAAAGTGGTGAAGCAGTTCGGCCACCTGAAGGTGTTCAAGCGGGGGCAGTAGCGTCATGCTCGACCATACCGGCATCAACGTCAGCGACATCGCCCGCAGCAGGCTGTTCTACGCGGCGGCCCTGGCGCCGCTCGGTTAAGTCATCCGCAGGGATTTCGGCGTGGCCGTCGGGTTTGGCGTAGCCTCCGGGTTTGGTCGCTCCCCCGACCCAGGCGGCGACTTCTGGATTTCGGAGGGAGCGCCCTACACGCCGCGATCGCATTTCGCCTTCAGCGCCGAGACACCGGCGCTGGTCGATGCCGCCTATGCCGCGGCCATCGCTGCCGGCGGCGTCGACAATGGCCGGCCCGGGATCCGGGCGCAGTACCACGCCGGCTATTATGCCGCCTTCGTTCACGACCCCGACGGCTACAATTTCGAGTTTGTCTGCCACGCTGCGGCAGCGAGCTAAAAACCGAACGAGAACTGCCCGGTCGGCGACGCCGCCTTTTCCAGCGCCAGCATTTCCATCTTGGCCCGTACCCCGCCCGGCGAGGAGAAGCCACCGGTGCGGCCGTCGGCCGCCAGCACCCGATGGCACGGGACGATCAATGGAATCGGGTTGGCTCCCATGGCTGCGCCCACCGCGCGCGACAGCGCCACGTCGCCGAGCCAGCGGGCAATCGCTCCATAGGTGGTGGTCTCGCCCCAGGCGAGCCCGCGGATGTGCTCGTAGATGCGCCGGTTGACCCCAGGGACCCGCGACAGGTCGAGTTCGACATCGGTGAAATTGTCGTTCGCCCCCTCGGCGTAGGCGAGGATACGCGCTGCGACCTCCGCTTGCCCTTCGGCATTCTCGACGCCACCGGCTGTCTCGAGCCGGGCCCGCATCTCCTGCGGCGTATCGCCGGGCAGCAACAGACGTGAAATCCCGGCATCGGTCCAGCCGATCGCCATGGGTCCCAGCGCCGTGTCGAGCATGCGGTAGTGCATGAGGCTCAATGTAGTGAGCGTTCGTCGCGGAATGAACCCGAAAACTACGGAATGCCCATCGCCGTCAGCCACTCGCGCAGCTCGCGCCTGAGGAAGCCGCGCAGCGTACCCTCGCGCGAAAACCCCCACCACAGCACGGCGCCCTGCCACTGGCTGGCCATCAGCCGGCCGAGCAGCTCCTGCCGCGCCGGATCCGCGCTGAGCCGCCGGCCCAGGGCACGCGTCATTGCCTGGTTCCAGGCAACACCGCGAGCGCGCAGCATCGGATCGCGAAAATCCTCGCGCAGCAGCAACAGGCCCTGGGTCGCTTCATCGCCCGCGCCATAGCCGGCCGACAGCCGCACCAGCAGCGCAATGGCCCCCTCGGGATCGACCGGGTGGCTGGCATCGGCTCCGGCGACACTCAGGTCGAGCTGATCCCACATCCACAGCAGCGCCGCGCGCAGCAGCGCCTCGCGATTGCCATAGCGCTGCACCAGCGTTGCCGGCGACAGGCCGGTGGCGGCCGATGCCGAGGCGAAGGTCAGGCCCGCCGGACCCTCACGCGACACCAGGGCGGCGACTGCTTCGACCACATCCTCATCTGAGATCTTGCGGGGTCTGGACATGGCTTCCAATATAAACGAATGTTCGTTTATAAACTGCCTACATGAGCACCATCAAGGAGAATCGCATGGCCCGCATCGTCGGCTACATCGCCTCGAGCCTCGACGGCTTCATCGCCGACCCCGGCGAGTCGCTCACCTGGCTCACGCAGCGCACCGATATGGAACTGGGTGAGTTCGACTACAACCTGTTCATCAAGCGCATCCGGACCGTGGTCATGGGGCGCGGCACCTATGACTGGCTGGTGCGTGAGAACATCCCATGGCCTTACGGCGAGCAACGCGTCATCGTCGTCACTTCACGCCCCCTGCCCGATCCGATCGGCCAGCTCGAAACCCGCACCGACATCGACGCGCTGATCGCCGAACTTCGCGCCCTGGACGATGGTGACGTCTGGATGCTCGGCGGCGGCCAGTTGCAGATGGCGTTCATGGAACGCGCCGCGCTCGACGAGATCGAAATCTACGTCATCTCGCAGGTGCTCGGCGGCGGCTTCCCGCTGTTCCCCGCCACCGGCTTCGAGAAGCGCCTGAAGCTGCTGTCGTCCAACACCCTGGGCACCGGCTGTGTACGGCTCCACTACAGCTTCGAGTGAGCGCTGCCTACCATCGGCGACAGGCGGCCTCTCCTCTCCTGAGAGGAGAAGCGACCGCCTGCCTGGATTGTGAGGTGCGCCGATCTAGATCGGCTGGCTCTCCAGCACGATCTCCCATTTGTCGCCCAGCGCGATCTGGATTTCCGAGACGAGAAACGGCAGCAGCGCATTGAACTCGTTGCGATCCCGCTCGGAGATCCGCCAGGTCAGATCGTTCGGGTTATCCCAGTTGACCTGCCGGTCGTAGAGTTCGTTGAGCCGCGTCAGCCGCCGGATGATGTCGTTGGAAAAGCCCCAGAAGCCGAGCTCCGTCGCGTGGCCATCGACGAACAGCGGCGCCAACCCGTGGCTGACCATGCCGAAATCGACCAGGAACACCACCTGCTTCACAGTGGATCGCGCCCCAGTTTGCCGAGGTTCGTAGGTCGCCTCCGGCGCTTCGTCCGCCCAACCGACGGACACTGCCTTGCTCGAGGTCATAGGACCTCCGCCATGTGCCGGAAATAGGGCGGCACCGCCCACCTTCGGAGGCGTGGCCCCCGCTTCGACTTCAGATAGCTCACTGTCTATCGCCCCTCAGATCCGTCCGCAGGAGCAAGGTTAGCCAGTTCGTCGCGCGTGGGCAATTTATGCCCAGCCGAGTATCCATCTGCTTGTGCAAAAGCTCAAGCGAGCCACACCGCAATCAGCGCCACAACAGCGGGAATTGTCTGTACGAACAGTATCTTGCGGCCAACGGTGACGGCCCCGAAAACACCTGCGACGGCAACGCAAAGCAGGAAGAAGATCTTGATCGGATCACCGGCCTCGCCCAACCAGATGCCCCAGATCAGCCCCGCGGCGAGAAAGCCGTTATAGAGCCCCTGGTTGGCAGCCAGCGTTTTCGACTCGGCCGCGAAGGCCGGTGTCGTACCGAACGCCTTCATCCCCTGCGGCTTGTCCCACAGGAACATCTCGAGGATCAGGATGTAAATGTGGATAAGGGCGATGACGCCCGTCAGGATGCTGCCGATCATGCCCGCGACTCCATGCTGGATGCGCCGAGCCTAATGCAAAAAGGCCGCCCGGGGGCGGCCTTCGCAAGACTATGACCGATCGGTCAGTGCTTGAGCGCGTCTCGCGCTGCTTCCTTCACCTTGCCGGCGGCCTTCTGCACCGAGCCTTCCACCTTGTCGGCGGCGCCGTCGGCCTGCAGCTTGCGGTCGCCCGTCACCTTGCCGACGGCTTCCTTGACGTTGCCGCGGGCCTGCTTGGCCGCACCCTTGATCTCGTCCTTGTGCATTTCCCGGTCTCCCTGGGGGTTAGCGTTCGGGGCGAATAATGCGGGCCGGCCATCAAACGTTCCGGCTGCCGGACGAATTAATCCGGCAGCCGGCATGCTAGCCTTGCCGATTGGCATGGACCTTCATCGCGCCCGACAGGTACTGGGCGAACCCCGGCTCGATCGCCTCATAGCGGGCGATGAAATCCGGATGCTGGAGATAGAGGTCGGCGAGCCCGGCATAGGCCTCGGGCGGGCATGGCCTGCCCCACATCTGCGCGACCCAGGCGCGATGGCGGGCCAATAGCGGATCGAGGCTGGGCGAGCCGATCGGCACGCCGCGCCGCAGCCCTTCGGCCAATCCCTGCTCCATATCGTGCAGTTCCTGATTGAGGTGCTGCTTTTCGGCTTCCGACAGGCTCTCGTACTTGCGCTTGCTGAGCGCGATGCGGTCCGGCATATCGCCGCCATACTGCTCCACCAGCCAGGCCTCGTACTCGGCCGGCTTGTCGGGCGAGATGCCCTTGTACAAATCCGCGTTTCTCATCGCGCGTTCTCCTTCAAGACTGGCGATCGTGCGGTCGATCGTCCTGACGAGTTGGGCATAGCGCTTGGCCTCCTCGCTCAGCCGGTCACGCTGCTGGCGCAGCGCCCTCAGCCGGTCGAAACCAGGGGCATCTAGGATGGCGCCGATCTCCGCGAGGGGGATGCCGAGTTCCCGATGCAGCAGGATCTGCTGCAACCGCAGCAATTCCTCCTGGCCGTAGTGGCGATAGCGGTTCTGCCCGGTGAACGCCGGCTTCAACAGGCCGATCTGGTCGTAATGGTGCAGCGTCCGGACCGAAACGCCGGAAACCCTCGCAACCTCTGTAACCGTCAGTGTTTTCATCACACGCGTTCTCCGCGGGATACGGGATAGTCCCTGACGCTACGTGAGGGTCAATATCGATTTGCGCAGAAGCTGCGACAGCGGGTTTTACACCACGTCAACCAGGCCCCCGGCTATCGCCCGCAAATGTGGAAACTCGGTATTTCGTCCGCCGTTTCTGCCTCGCAGACTGGGAGTGCTTTCCGGAAAAGTGCAGGCTTTTCCGGTTCGAAAGCGCGACAAATCAAAGGCGCGGAGCATTTCTAGGAAATGCTCCGGTGATCTGAGAGGTGAAATGGCGCAACGGATCGACATTCAGGACCTGCTCGTCTGGGCCTTTCGGCACCAGGCGGTGGAGAACGCGGCGGGTGCCGAGGCGGATGCGCTGACGGTCTACTGGGCCGTGCTCGCGCTGCCGGTCCCCCACGCCACGGTGATCCGCCGCTTTGCTCGCGAGGCCCGCCGGCCCGATTGGCATGCCGCCCACACGCGCTGCGTGTCGCTCGACGGCGTCCGTCGGTCGCGCCGGCTCTACACCGAATGGGTCCGCGCTCTGGTGGTGCTGCAACGCACCCTCGAGGGCTCGCTCGGCCGGTTCACCGTCACCGGTCCGAACCTCGACGACCAGCCCTGGCTACGCGAGCGCCTGCGGGCCTAGTTGCACTGTCGTACCAGCCGGGTCAGCGCCGATGACGATCCGGCGAGCCCGAAACTGTGGACCGGATAGCGGCCGTCGGCGTCGACGACCGTGAGGGCTTCGCCCGATTTCAGCAGCGCCATCAGCGGCCCATTCGCCGGCACTTCGCCCGCGAACAGGCCATCCATTTCCTGGTAGTTCATCGACAGCCGCTGGGTGGAGATGCCAACGGTGAAATCCACGTCCGTCACCTCGCCCAGGTCCGGCGACCGCTCGCCGCCGGCAGCAAGGTCGTAGCGCAGGAACACCTCGCCCGCCGAGCAGGTCAGCAGCAGATAGGCGTCGGGCAGATCGGTGGCGCAGGCCGAGGCGGTGAAGATCTGTCCGCCCTCATCGTCCATCATCCCGGCCGTCCAGGTCTCGCACGCCGCGGCGGGTGCAGCGCCCAGCACCAGCAGGGCCAGTAGCGCCGGGCGGATCATGGCGCGTCGCCCAGATAGCTGACCTCGATGCGCTGGAACAGCGGCCCCTGCTTCATCGTGCCAAGCCACTTGTCGAACTCGGCAACGTCCCGAAAGCCGGCTTTGCGGGCGTCGGCCTCGGTGACGTCGGACGGCGACATGTCGTCGATCCGGCCGATCTTCAGCAATCCGACCTTGGTCTTCAGCGTACCGCCCGGCTTCACTGTCGGTCGCGTCCAGCGCCGGAACTGCAGTGTGATGTCACCCCGCTTGATCGCCTCGAGAACCTCGAGCTTCAGCAGCATCCGTCACTCCCTCCTGACCTGAAACCGGCGCCGATCCGAAGCGGCGGAGCCGACAACGCAAGCCGGCGAAACCCAATCGGACAACCCTGCCCTGCACTCCAACCCTTTGATGTCGGCTGCAATGAAGTCAAGGCCGCAACCGTGTTGCCGCATCGCTGCGGGCTCCCGATTGGAGGACAAGGATCGGAGCGTTCCGATCGGGTCATCGAGGCTACATCGCTCTCCAACAAGCCTCCTGGAGAGACAGCATGCCTCGTATCGGCTACGCGCCCGGCGCTTTCGACCTGTTTCATGTCGGGCACCTCAACCTGCTTCGGCAGGCCAGATCGCATTGCGACTTTCTGATCGCCGGCGTGGCATCCGACGAGATCCTCAGCGAGCACAAAGGCGTCAGCCCGGTAGTGCCGCTCGCCGAACGCCTCGCCATCGTCGGCAGCATCCGCGCCGTCGATCGCGCCTATCCGGCAGTCACCGCGGACAAGCTGGCGATCTGGCGGGACCTGCAGTTCGACGTGCTGTTCAAGGGCGATGACTGGCGGGGCACCGAAAAGGGCGATCGGCTGGAGCGCGCCTTCGCCGCGGTCGGCGTCGAGGTCATCTACTTCCCCTATACCCTCGCCACCTCGAGCACTGCTCTCCGGCGCACCCTGCGCAATATCGACGCCATGGCCGAGCGCGGCACTCCCACCGTGCATGCCTCGCTCCCGCATGCCCTCTTCCAGCTGTCGCCGATCGCATCGAGCAACTGAAGCGGTGGCGCGTCATGTTCGTGATTTCCGGGTCGCCGCGCCGGCGCCGAAGTGGCATCCCTTTCGAAACCACCTGTTGCGATCGATGACCATGATGACTGCGCACGCCCTGACGGCAAACCCGAACCACCCGCCAAACGTTGCTGCCGACCCCAGGTGGCAGCGCATCGTCGCGCGGGACCGCACCGCCGATGGCGCGTTCTGGTATTCCGTGCTCACCACCGGCGTCTATTGCCGTCCCTCATGTCCTTCGCGCACTGCCAACCCCAGGAATGTCCGCATCCATGCCTCGCCAGCCGACGCCCGGCGGGCCGGCTATCGCCCATGCAAGCGCTGCAACCCGGATGGCATGTCGGTCGAGGGCGAGAACGCCGTCGTCATCGAGATGGCGTGCCGGCTGATCGAGGCCAGCGAGGAAGCTCCGTCCTTGGGTGCCCTTGCCGAGTCCGCCGGCCTCAGTCCCAGCTACTTCCATCGGCTGTTCAAGGCGACGACCGGCGTGACGCCCAAGCAGTATGCCGCGGCGCACCGCGCGGAAAAGCTGCGGGAGAGCGTACGCACCGGCGCCAGCGTCACGGCAGCGATGTACGACGCCGGCTTCAACTCCAGCGGACGCTTCTACGAGAACGTGGGCGGCATCCTCGGCATGACGCCGACCCAGTACCGCCACGGCGGCGCCAACGAGGAGATCCGCTTTGCGGTCGGCCAGTGTTCCCTCGGCGAAATCCTCGTGGCCTCGAGCGCCAGGGGCGTGGCGGCTATCCTGCTGGGTGACGATCCCGACCGGCTGCTGCGTGATCTCCAGGATCGCTTCCCCATGGCGAGGCTGATCGGCGCCGACGCCTCCTATGAAGCCCTGATCGCCCAGGTGGTGGGTTTCGTCGAGCAGCCCGCCATCGGGCTCAACCTGCCGCTCGACGTCCGCGGTACCGCGTTCCAGCAACGCGTGTGGCAGGCGCTGCGCGAAATCCCGGTTGGCCGGACAGTGTCCTACGCCGATATAGCCCGGCAGATCGGTCGCCCGTCGGCGGTCCGGGCGGTCGCCGTAGCCTGCGCGGCCAATCGGCTGGCGGTCGCAATTCCCTGCCACCGCGTCGTCAGGACCGACGGTTCGCTCTCGGGCTACGCTTGGGGTGTCGAGCGCAAACGCGACCTGATCGCACGCGAGGCCGTATCGACGCTGGAAGCAGCGTCATGAGCGAGCCGGGCCGCTACACCCGGGCCGAGGCGTTCCTCAGGGACCTCGATGCAGATTGGGCCCGGCTCGTCGCGCTGGTCGGGCCTTGCCGCCACGATCCCAAGGCGGCGCGCGAGCCCTATGAGGCGCTGGTTCGCGCCATCGCTTACCAGCAGTTGACCGCCAAGGCCGGTGACGCGATTATCGGCAAGCTCAAGCACCAGCTTGCGGCCGACGATTTCCCTTCGGCTGCCGACATCGCAACGGCATCCTTCGAAGTGCTGCGCGCCTGCGGCTTTTCCGCAACCAAGGTGGCGACCGTCAAAGCCATTGCCGAAGGGGCGCTCACCGGGCTGGTGCCGCCGCGCGCCGTCGCGGCAACGATGTCGGACGAGGAGTTGATCGAGCGCATCTCGGCGATCAAGGGGATTGGCCGTTGGACCGTCGAGATGCTGCTGATGTACACGCTTGAGCGCGAGGACGTGCTGCCGGCCGACGATTTCGGCGTACGCGAGGGCTATCGAGCCCTGAAGGCTCTGGCCGCTCCCCCCACGCCGCGGCAATTGCGAGAGCTCGGCGCCGCCTGGTCGCCGCATCGAACCGTCGCATCCTGGTATTTGTGGCGCATGCCGCGCGAGCGCGGCAACGTGCTGGCATGAGCATCCCCAGCCCCCTGCAGAACCGCGTGACCCCGTTCGGTGCGATCGTCGCCATTCGCCAGCGCGGCATGCTGACCGGGAACCGGGGCATCATTCACGACCCGGCGACGAGGACGCTGCTCAAGCGGCGCTGGACCAGCAAAGCCTGGCTCGCCTGCGCATGCGAGTTTCGGGGCCGGCGTCGCGAGGTGATGGCGACGCGCAGCTGGACCGAGCTGTTCTTCCTCGACGAGGCAACTGCACTGGCGGCCGGCCACCGCCCGTGCTTCTTCTGTCGCCGCGAGGAGGCCGAAGCGTTCCGCGCCGCCTGGGGCCGCGCCGCCGGTGCGGTGCCATCGGCTCGGGAGATCGATGAGGTGCTGCACCGTGAACGCCTGTCAGGCGGTCACAAGCGCGTGCACCCGCTGCCCTCAACACCCGATGAGCTTCCGAACGGGACGATGGTCGTCGCGGCGGACCGCGCCTACACGATCCTCGACGGGCTCGGCTATCCCTGGGACATCGGCGGCTACGGCGAGCCCATCGACCCGCAGCACGCCCAGGGGCTGCTGACACCGCCTTCGACCGTTGCCGCCCTCCGCGCCGGCTACCGCCCGCGGCTCCACCCCACGCTGAACCCGCGAGCCGGCTCATGATGGATCTGCTCGACGGCATCCCCCATACTCCCGGCACGCATGAACCGCTGGGCACCGGCGCGGTGTTGCTGCGCGGCTTCGCCCTGCCCTTCGAGCCCCGCTTGCTTGCCGCGCTGCAGGCGATCGTGGCCGAAGCGCCGTTCCGGCACATGGTGACGCCCAGCGGCCACGCGATGTCGGTTGCGATGACCAATTGCGGCGCTGCCGGCTGGGTGACGGACCGCACGGGCTATCGCTACGACACACGCGATCCCCTCAGCGGTCGAACCTGGCCGGCACTGCCGGAGGCTTTTCTGGCGCTGGCGCGAGCGGCCGCAGCCGAGGCCGGCTACGAGGACTTCACTCCCGACGCCTGCCTGATCAACCGCTACGAGCCGGGCGCGCGGCTCTCCCTGCACCAGGACCGTGACGAACGAAACCTCGCCCACCCGATCGTCTCGGTGTCGCTGGGCCTTCCCGCGACGTTCCAGTTCGGGGGCCTCAAGCGAGCCGACCCGGTGCGCAGGCATGCCCTTCGGCACGGTGACGTCGCCGTCTGGGGCGGCCCCTCGCGGCTGTGCTTTCACGGCGTTCCGAGCCTCAAGGACGGCACGCACGAGAGCCTCGGCCGCATGCGCATCAACCTGACCTTTCGGGGAGCGCTCTGAATGCTCTCCCGGTCACCTGGCGGCAAGTCCCGTGCGACGAGGCCTCCCGCACAGGCACCCCGCCGGGACTGGCCCGATGCGATTGCCCGGCAGCGCTATGACGACCCGGCCAGGTCCCTGGTGATGCAGCGCATCGGCGAACTGGTTCGGGATGGAATCGCCGAGTGGCGTCTGCTCGGCAACCACGACGTCGAGCTACGCCTCGCGACCGGCGAAGTCTTCCTGCTGTCGAGCCGAACGATCACGCGCATCGGCTGATGCGCCCTCCCGCGCTGTTGGATTTGACAGCAAGGAGCGGAGTGAGGCGCCGGTCGGCGCCTTCTAGGCTGAGATCACGACAACCAAGGAGATCCAGCAAATGCAGCTCATTGCCCACCAGACAGCCGCGAGACTGCTGTCACCCAAGCCACCCAGGGCGTCCGATCGGAACATCACCTATGCGATGGCGATGACCGACCTGGGCCGGGTACTGGTCGCCCGCAGTGACGCCGGCATCTGCGCCATCCTGTTCGGCGACAGCGATGACGATCTTGCCGCCGATCTCAAGACGCGTTTCGCCGACACTCCGCTGAAGGCCGACAATGCCGCTCTGCGCTCCGAACTGAGCCAGGTGCTGAACTTCATCGGCGCGCCATCCGACAAGCTCGATTTCGCCGTCGACATGCGCGGCACGCCGTTCCAGTGCCGCGTCTGGGCCGCGCTGCGCGCCATCCCGGTGGGCGTCACCATCACCTACGCCGAACTGGCGAAGCGCATCGGCGCGCCACGGGCCGTGCGCGCCGTCGCCGGCGCCTGTGCCGCGAACCCCGTCGCGCTGGCCATTCCCTGTCATCGGGTGGTCCGCAGCGATGGCAGGCTGGCCGGCTATCGCTGGGGCCTCGAGCGCAAGCGCGCCCTGCGCGACAGGGAGGCCCAGCGATGAGCCTCCCCAGCAGCGCCTCTCCCACCGCCAACAATTTCGAAGCCGCCGACCTCCGTGTCAGCCGCTACGACTGGCCGACCCTGTCGCAGGACCTCAGCACCCATGGCTGCGCCGTGCTGAACAACCTGCTCTCGGTCGAAGAAAGCATGGAGGCGGCGGAACTCTACCTCGACAAGCAGCGCTTCCGCAGCCACATCACCATGGCTCGCCACGGCTTTGGCCGCGGCGAGTACCAGTATTTCAGCTACCCGCTGCCCGGCATGGTGGCCGGCCTGCGCAAGGCGCTCTATCCGCGCCTCGCCACCGTCGCCAACAAATGGCAAGAGCAGTTGCGGCTCGACCAGCGCTATCCCGCCGATCACGCGGCATTCCTCGAGCAATGCCACGCACAGGGGCAGACCCGACCGACGCCGCTGCTGCTGCAATATGTGGAGGGTGACTTCAACTGCCTGCACCAGGATCTCTATGGCGATCTTGCCTTTCCCATCCAGGTGGCAATCCTGCTCTCCGAACCCGACCGCGACTTCACCGGCGGCGAGTTCGTGCTGACCGAGCAGCGTCCTCGCATGCAGAGCCGGGTGGAGGTGGTGCCGTTGCGTCAGGGCGATGCAGTCGCCTTCGCGGTGCATAATCGCTCCGTCGCCGGCAGCAAGGGCCACTACCGCGTCAACCTCAGGCATGGCGTCAGCCGCATCCGCTCCGGCCTGCGGCATACGCTGGGCATCATCTTCCACGATGGCCGGTAGGCTCGCTCGCGGGTCGGCGCTGGCGATTTGACAGCAAGAACTGGAGCGCCCGGCGAACCGCTCTCAGCTAGCGTCGGGCCTTCAGCCAAAGGAGGCCCACATGTCAGAGATCATCCGCTACTCCTGGGGCACGACCACGCTGGGTGACGTGCTGGTTGCCGTCTCCGACCGCGGCATCGTCGCCATCGACTTCGGCACCGGGCATGCTGCCGCCGAACGGGCGCTGCGCGAGCGGTTCGCCGCGACGGAGGTCCTCGAAGCGGACAAGCAGCTGGCCGACACGCTCGATCGGGTGATCCAGGCGATCGAGCATCCGGGGATCGACCCGCAGCTGCCGCTCGACCTGCGCGGCACGCCGTACCAGGTCACGGTCTGGTCGATGCTGCGCGCGATCCCGCCCGGCGAAACGACCAATTACGGCGCGCTCGCCTTGCAACTCGGCACGCGCGATGCGCGGGACGTGACCGCGGCGATCGCCAGCAACCCGATCGCGGTGCTCGTCCCCTGTCATCGGGTCATCAGGAAGGACGGCAGCCTTTCCGGCTATCGCTGGGGTCAGAGACGCAAGCGCGAACTGCTGCTGCGAGAGCAGCGGGCCGGTTTCCAATCCAGCTCGGCTGACACGCCGCTGCTCCGGACGGCGACAGCGCTATGCGGCATGGATCGCCGACCTGAGTGGCAATCACATGCCGTCCGGCAGCGCCAGCTCGACTGATCGATCGGCCGTCGCACCATTCGCGGCGGCCATTTGTCGGCGACAAGCAAATGACCGCCGTACCGTTGATGTTGCAAAGTGACATCGTTGTCGCGGAAGTCTAGGCGATCCGGTTTTGCACAGGTCGGTCCGCGCTTGTTCCAAATATTGTCGTCGGCCGGCTTCCGCACATCAAAAATTGCCGATACGGTCCATCACAGGACGCGGTCAATCAATTCAGTCGGATCTCCTGCTGTGACAACTGAGCTATCAAACGCCCGAGGAACAGTTGCAGAACGTCAGGCCGACACTATTCCTCGACTTCTGATTGTTCCGCCGCGCCACAGCTCACCGTTGGTAGACGCGCAAGATCATCGGATCGCGCTTTCTCTCGTCACCGATGTTACGCTCAGCCTGTGCCGGAGCCGCCTCTACGAGGTCATCGCACCGCACTCGGCAATGAAGCTGACCAGCGGCCCAATCTGGGAAGAGATGCTCCCCGCCGATTACGTGGTCCTGACTGACGTCGTTCTTTGCCAGACCGGCCTGCCGGTTGCGCTGATGAGCATCGATGTTGTGGCGACGGCGCTTGGCCAGCGCGTTTACCGCGGTGAAGTCGAGTTGCGGTCCGGAGCGCTACAGAGCATCCATGACAGCTTCTGCGCCATCCTCGCCGACAAGATCTGCGGCGAGATCGGCGCCTATGAGCTGCGGAAATATCGGCGAACCGGCGCGGCGTCGGCATATGTCCACTACCTGATCGCCATGCAGAGACGCGATCGCAACGACCTGCCGTCCCTGCTCCGGGCGCAGAAATCCCTGGGCCGCGCCGTGCAGTTGTCGCCCGACTTCGTACCGGCCCTCGCCCAGTTGGCGCGCACCAAGACCCTCGAGTGGCTGGAACGCGGCAGCGCCGACCGCACGCTGCTGCTGGAGGCGCGGCATCTGGCGCAGCGCGCCCACAGCTACGATGCCAATGACAGCGCCAGCCTGCGCGAACTCGGCCATGCGGCGCTCTATCTGCACGATCTGGCCGGCGCGCGGGAGCATTTCGAGGCGGCGCACGAACTCGCCCCGAACCATGCCGACCTGCTCGTCGACCAGGCGGACGTCCTCACCCACCTGTCGCGGCACGATGAAGCCGAGGCCAAGATATCGCGGGCGCTTTCCCTGAACCCGCTGGCGCCGGACGATTATTACTGGATCGCCGGCGCCGTCAGTTTCTTCAGGCGCGAGTACAGGCAGGCCCTGTCACGCCTGTCGGCAATGGAATCCCCCGGCCTGGCGCTGCGACTGATGGCAGCCTCGGCCGCGATGCTGAACGACAAGCAGGCGGCCGCGGAGTACCGCGAGCAGGCGCTGGCCCGCGATCCGGCATTCAGCGTCGACAAGTGGCAAAGCCTCTATCCGGCTCCCAACCCGGATGACACGGCGCATTATCTCGACGCGTTGCTTTTGGCCGGCTTCCCGCGCGGGGCGTAAACCAAATATTAATTCGATTCTGGGCCTGCTGTGTTGTTCACAGGAGGACCTCAATTGAACACTTCATCCGCTTCGTCGAAAGTTGCTACCGCAACCACCGTCAAGACTCTGCCGGCCCTGCCGCGCATTCCCAGCCGCAAGTTCTTCCGGCAGTAACCGGTGGGCGGCGCCGTCCCGACGCCGCCAAGCTGGTTTGAATATGGCGAACGCAATACACCGGCCGCACTGACCGTTGCACGGCTGCGGCCGTACCTTGCTGCTCTTGGCATCACCCGCCTCGCCCGTCAGACCGGCCTCGATCGCATTGGGATTCCCTGTTTCTCAGCCATTCGGCCTGCCGGACTGACGCTCAGCGTCAGCCAGGGAAAAGGCCGCGACGATGCCGGCGCGATGGCATCGGCGCTGATGGAGGCTGCAGAGTTCGCCGTGGCCGAGCAATCGGAGGCTCCGTCGCGGGTTGCGACCGCCGAGACGCTCCGGCTCGCCGGCGAGACCTTCTATGACGCAGCGCGCCTGCTGCCGGCCGAGCATCCGCTGCCGACCGGTGCACCGATCCGCTGGCTCCGCGGCAGCTCCTGGCCCAGCCACGACGGCGTCTGGATCCCCCGCGATGCGCTGACCATCGGCGAACCAGCCACCGACCTGCCGGAGGTCGGCCGCAGCACCAACGGCCTCGCCTCTGGCAACTCCACCGAGGAGGCGCTGTTTCACGCCATCTGCGAGTTGCTGGAGCGAGACGCCACCTCGCTTTGGTCGCTCCTGCCTGATCCTCAGAGGCTGGCGACCGAGTTTTCCATCGACGTCGTGGATGACGCCGTGATCCAGGCTTTCGGCAGACAGATCGCCGACGCCGACCTTGAGCTGCGGCTGTTCGACCAGACCACCGATCTCGGCGTCCCGTGCGTCATGGCGGTGATCAGCGAGCAAGGCTCCGGCAACGCCAGGCTGTTCGACATTGCCGCCGGTTATGGCTGCCACCCCACCGGCACCCGCGCCATCGGCCGCGCCATCACCGAGGCCGCCCAGACCAGGATCACCAACATCGCCGGCGGCCGCGATGATTTCATGCCCGCCGAGTATTCCGAAGAGGTCGACGAGTCGGTCGCGTTCCTCGCAACGCCTGCTTCCAACCGTGGACAGCCTCCCACCTGGCTTGCCCCCGATACGCCGCTGCCGGAAATGCTCGCGCTGCTGGCGCAGCGTATCGGCCCGACCGCCGGGATCGTCTGGAGCGAACTGGGCGGCGCCCGCTATGGCATCTCCGTCGTACGCGCCTTGTCGGCAATGCTCGAAGACCGGGAGACCAACGTCAACTGGACGCCCGGGCCGCGCGCGCTGGCGGTGCTTGACCGATGAGGGTGCTTTTCGTCGGACCGTCGCTATATGGCGAAACGCCGGACCTGGCCGGCCTCTCCGTCCGCTCTCCCGCGCGCCAGGGTGACGTCGCCCGGGCCGTGCTGGACGGCGCCGGCGCCATCGGCCTCATCGACGGGTTCTTCGATGCGGTGGCGGCGCCCTGGCACAAGGAGATTCTCTTCGCCCTCGATCGTGGCGTGACCATGCTCGGCGCGTCCTCGATGGGAGCGCTGCGCGCCGCCGAATGTGCCGCCTTCGGCATGATTCCGATCGGCGAGGTCGCCCGGCAATACTGCACCGGCGAGCTCGACGACGATGCCGCGGTGGCGATCTCCCACGGCCCGGAAGAGCTCGGCTATCCGCCACTGACTGAGCCACTGGTCAACGTACGGCCGACGCTCGATCGGTTGCGCAGCCTGCGGCTCATCTCCGAGCCCGAACAGCTGCGCATCTGGGACAGGGCCTGTCGGCTCTATTTCAAGGACCGCTCGATCGACGCATTGCTGCCCGCCGAGGAGCGGCCGGAGATCCTCGCCGCCTACCGCCGGCACCGGATCAACCGCAAGGCAGAAGATGCGCTGCTCTTGGTCGCCGAACTGAAGACCTGCAGCGCGTTGGCCACCCAGCACCCGGTCAAGCCGGAGCCGTCCTTCTTCTCGAGGCACATCCTTCCCGAAATGCTCGAATAGCGCCTTCGGCGATGCCTGACGGAAGCCGTCTGTGCGGCCGGCCTTTTGGGTCAGCCCCCGGCAATCACGGCTGATTTCGATTCTGCGGCAGATGCTGGTGCGGGCGGTGGGACTCGAACCCACATGGGGATACCCCCTCCGGATTTTAAGTCCTCTATCACATGCATTAAGTCATTGTTTTTGTGTATCTTTTTGTACTTGCTTTGCGCGTGTGTAAGGATTTGTGTAAGTCGCGCGAAGCAAAGCGGGGCTATGGTAGCCGCGGTTTATCCCCAAAGGATATTGGAAAGACCGCACCTCACAGATTTCGCCGCAAGGAGTGGGCGTCCCACGCCACACCACGGGATTTGTCCGTCCTCGGCCCGTGGCGCTCGCGTCCGGCGGCGGTCAAGGCCGTAGCCGCGTAGCGGGCCCGCGGGCGCCTTGAGGGCTGCCGACGCGGCGCCAGCATGGAGTCGGACAAAACCCTGACCGAACACGTACGAGTCTGGCGGGCAGAGAAGCCTGCCCGCCGCTGGCAAGGCCAGAACGCCGGAGGGCGCCGCCCACACGCAAAACTCCTTGCGACGCGTAGAGTCGACCTATAGATGTCTATAGGTATCTATAAGAACCCATAGGTGTTGAGATGAAGGTGTTCTATCCCCTTCGGTTCGAGGACGTGCCGGCGAGCGGCCCACATGAGGTCGGCACGCAGTATCGTGTCGCCTTCGGGCTGGAGCATTGGGGCGAAGGCGAAGCCGAGTACGTCTACAAGGTGCAGATGGTCTATGGCGGCCAGGTCTCCGGGCGTCGCAGCCCCTCCTTTCCGGAAGGAAGCGACGACCTCGAGCGGGTGCTCGACGCCCTGCAACGGGTCCGCAAGGGCGAGGGCCAGAAGAGCCGCGGCGCAGTGCATCCGGCCGGCCCGGACAAGGGTATTACGCCTTCGGAAGCCAAAGATCAGACGAGCGACATCTGATGCCACCATGGATTCCCTATGACAAGCTCCGGGACTACCCCGCGACGCTGCGTGTTGCCCGGCATGAAGTCGGGCATTACTTGGCTGGCCGCCATTTCGGCTTCAAAATGGATGGCGTCACCTTGCAGGTAAGCCACACCGGCGACAACTACGGAACAAGCTCGATCACGCTGTCGAAACCGTTGAGGAAGATGCCCGAGGTGGAGCGATACCTCGAAGAACGAGTGGTCTGCCTGATGGCCGGTCTCGCCGGCGAGGTCGTTGATCTCGATGAGGTGAAGGACAGAGCCATCTACGAGCACGCCAAGCTAAACGCCTCGCAGGATTTCGCGAAGGTTCGCGAACTCATGCATCTCATTCGGAACATCCGGCATGCCAAGGATGCGCTCACAAAGGCAGGACCGCAGTTGAAGGCCATCGATGATGAGCTCACGCAGCGGACGATCCAGTTCATCAATTCAGAGCGGGCCTTGCTCGATGAGCTAGCGCCGCTACTTGCGGACCAGATTACGGCCTGGGACCAACCTGTGTCCCTCTCTACCAAGGACCTCGCCAAAATCCCGTCGCTAAGGCGGCGTTTTCCGTCTTAGCAGGGACCGCCCAGCGATGTGGGCCAGCTAGAAAGGAATGTCGTCGTCCAACCCAGTGAAGCTCGGCGTTGGCGGCAGCGCACCTTTGGGCAGTGGCAAGTTGGTGACGACGTACAGATTGAGGATGTCCTCGCGGTCCATGAACATCACTTGGGACCGCTTTGTGGCATCGAGCCGCTCCCCCAGCCAGTTTCTGGCCTGCTTAGTGATCTCACCGCCGGCAACAATGAAGGCGTGATCAACGAGCACGCGGCGATTGAGCTCTGGATCGAATATCTCGTGACCGAGCATCATCGTGACCTGGTTGAGGATCTCGGCGATGTTGCTCCCGCCCGCCTTACTCATGCCTGCAGAATCCAGCCGCCCCTTCTTCGCTTGGATGCCGAAGTAGAGGACATGCAGCGTCGGCAGCGTGTACTTCATCCACACGTCCTTGCCGTACTCGAGAGCCTTGTCTTTGTGCCCTGCGGCGGTGATCCGGTGAAAGCCGAGCTGCCGAAACAGCGGCAGCAGCACTTCTTCGATCAGGTCGTCCTCGGAGCCCTTGTCGAGATAGGCGGCCAGTTGATCACGCCGCTCGACCTCTTTGGGAGACAGAGGGCGATGTGGGTTGGCGATCTCGGCGACCGTATTGGTTGCGATATGGCGTAGCTGCCCTTGCCCATGGGCGTCATAGAAGGCCTCCCAGCCTTCCCGAGCGAGCACAATGTTGATCGCACTGAGAGCCTTGCTGCGGTCCGCGTCGTCTTCCTTCGCCTCGCCTTGTCGAGAACCCGACGGACGACCCGCACAAACGCGTCGGGCGGCACCGAAGGCAGCGGGTGCGGCATCGCCAAGACAACTTCCAGCCTATCTGACACCCACGCCCAGCGCGTTGAGCCATCTTGGGCGAAGTCGAGGTCACAGTCCTCAAAGAACTGCGTCAGGTAACTGCTGGAACGGTATTCAAAGAACGGGACGTTGCCGCAAACGATGTCAGCCAGCTCCCTGAGGTTGCGGTTTCTCCACTTCATGCAAGAGAATCTAGGACAGAGAGCTGATTTGGGCAAATGGCCCGAGGCAACCTTTTGTAGAACCCGGATGTCCAATGACCGGGAGCTAGAACCGTCGCTGCCGCCTTCCGTATGCGCGAGCGCGGTTTGCCGCATAGCCGCGCTGAATCTCCCGTTCCCGCTGTTCGGCCATAAGTCGGCTCTCCCTCATCTGAGCATCGAGCCGCTGCACAATCTCGTCGGCGGCGAGGATGCGCTCCTGACGGAGCGCTGCCGCGACGAACGCCTCCCGGTCGAGCCTTCCGATAACGGCATTGTTTTCAGCGCGTCCCGGAAACAGGCACCACAGCGTATCGCGCCGCCAGTCATCGCTCTCCGCTACCCTGAAGTCGAAGAACACCGGTACAGTGCTGGTCAGCCACGGCTCCGGGAAGCACTCGTCTGGCCAGTAGTGGAGAAAGACGCTGTCGTGTGAGGTGCGGCGTAACGAGTGCAGGCCCGCAACGAACCGCGGAAAGTCCCGTTTGAGGCGGGTGCCGTCGACAACCCAGACCATGTTGCCATGAAATGCCTCACGGGCCCTTCGTTCATCCGGGTGCAGTGCCGAGTGCTGGAACTCGATCACCAGGCCATGTGCGGTTCGCACGTCAGCGATGTGCTTCTCACCGGCGGCCGGATCGAACTGGATGACTTCCTGCCATTCACGATCGAAGTGCTCCTTCCATGCCCGATGCCAGTCCGTTTCGGGTTCCCACCACTGATCGCACATGCGGACACCGCGGTGTGCCCAGTGCCAGATGCGGCGGGTGCCGCACTTGGCAACCACCGGCTGGCCGCAGCCCGGACAGTTGCCGGAAAGGCCCGGCACAGCGGCCTGACGTGTGTTGTCGACCAGTGCAAAATGCATCCCCTGCCCTCCGCTTGCGCGTCAGCCCTTGCGTCGTGCCTCGAAGGCGGCATGGGTTTCCGCCCATAGCGTTTCGGTTAGTGCCTTGACCGCATCGCGGTCGGCGGAGGTCTTGTAGCGCATGGCACCATTCACGTTGATGCCTGCGATGCCAAGCTGCTTGCCAGCTCGATGAAGGCAATCCTCATAGAAGGGGTCCCACAGCGGGTACTTACCCCTGGTGTTCCGTCTGCGGCCCGGCAGCCGGAAGGTATGCGCATCGATTATTGCTCCCACCTGCTCGGAGGAGAGCCTCCCGCCTATGATCGACGGATCGCCTTCCAGATATCGCTTCGTGATGCTCATGACGGGAAGCGTACCTCGTTTGCTCAGGGGTGCAAGCAGGCTTCGCCCGCATCTCAACAACAATGCCTCCAGCCTGAGCAGTGTCGTTGGGCCAGGTTCATGCGAAAGAAAGTAACCGGCACCTTTGTCAGCGCGTATGGCCACTGCTATTGTACCGCATTGGAATAACTGGCGGAATTGATCGTCGGAACCAAGAGGAGAGAACGCGTCCGTGCTCATCGAAAAAGTAACGATCTCGAACTTTCGCTGCTTCGGCCCTGAGCCGATCAGCATCGCGATCGCGCCGGCCATCACCGCAGTCGTCGGCCCAAACGCCGCGGGCAAAACCGCCTTGCTGCAGGCACTGTCGAAGCTGTTCGGTATTTCGAAAGCGCAACGGGCGGTACAGCGTTCCGATTTTCACTTCGGGGCAGCAGATGACCCCGATAGCCGAGAACCGCGCGACCTATTCATTGATGTGCTGGTCGCCTTGCCTGAACTCGGCGACGGCACGGCGACACCCGAATCCGTCGCCCCTTCCTTTCGGCACATGAAGATTGAGCGCCCCGACAGCATTCCGGTCTGCCGCCTCCGGCTGGAGGCCCGGTGGGAAGATGACGGCACCGTGGAGGGCGAGGTATCCCAGGATCTGTTCTGGGTCGACACCCTGGTCGACAAGCCCTCTGATGAGCAACGCCACTCTGTCTCAGCGTCCGATCGTGGACTTATCCAGCTTTACTACACCCCGGCTAGCCGTGATGCCGGAGCTCAGGTGCGTGCCACTGCAGGCGCATTGGCGGCCCGCCTACTCAGGGCTATCGAGTGGTCCTCTGCCACGGAAACGGCGGTGCAGGAGGCCGGTGATCACCTTTCGGAAGCGTTTGAGGCGGAGGAGGCCATCGCCGCGATTGGCAAGGCCCTGCGGAAGCGCTGGGCAGGACTTCACGACGATGTCGTCGACACAAAGCCCCGCCTAAGCCTCGTCAGCCGTCGATTCGAAGAGGTCGTGAATAAGATCGCGGTGATCTTTGAACAAGGGCCGGACGGCCATGAACGCGCACTTGACGACCTGAGCGACGGCCAGCAGTCCCTGTTCTACTTCGCACTGGCGGCCGCCGTGTTTGACCTCGAGCGTGCCGTTGTGGCTGGCGCCGTCGATGGGTTCCGAGATGACAACCTGCGTATTCCCGCGTTGACGCTGTTTGCACTCGAAGAGCCGGAGAACCACCTGTCGCCCTACTTCCTCGCCCGCATCGTTCGTCAGGTCCGCTCACTCACTGAGGAAGGTGGAGCGCAGGCCCTCGTGACCAGCCACTCGCCAGCCGTCCTTAGCCGCGTCAGCCCGCGCGAAGTCCGTTATTGCCGCATCGATCCAAAGACCCGCGTGTCTACCGTCAAGGGTCTGAAGATGCCCCCTGGCAAGGAGGAGGAAGCGAAGTTCGTACGCGGTGCCATCCTGGCCTATCCCGAACTGTACTTCGCGCGTTTCGTGCTCCTGGTAGAAGGCGACTCCGAGAGGATCGTTCTGCCCAAGTTGGCCGAAGCACTCGACCTGCTTATTGATCCGGCCTTCGTCGCGATCGTCCCCCTGGGCGGGAGGCACGTGCAGCACTTCTGGCGGCTGCTTAAGGATCTCGACATTCCGTTCGCCACCCTGCTCGACCTTGATCTCGGGCGTGCCGGTGGCGGTTTCGGCCGCGTCAAGACGGCTATCGAAAAGCTGATCGCCTTTGGCGAGTCGAGAGCCGACCTCCTCGCGATCGAGGGCGGCGTGTTGGGTGACGCCGAATTCGCCAAGATGCACACGTGGAAGGACTCTTCCAAACTGAAGGCTTGGACGGACGACCTGAAGCGCCACCATGTCTATTTCTCGGCGCCGCTCGATCTGGACCTTTGCATGCTCTCAGCGTTTCCTGATGCCTACGAGAAGGTCATCCCGGAGGGCGGTGGCCCGAAAATGACAGCCGACGAGGCAGCAAAGGTGGTGCTTGGCACCGCCGGACAGGGAGCGGCCGCGTACACCGGGTCTTACGCTTCCTATCCGCCCCTAATGCCGGATTATCGGTATCATTTCATCACCCACAGCAAGCCGGCAACCCACCTCGCCGCGCTGACTCACGTCAAGCCTTCCGCCCTTGTCGCCGACATGCCGCCGGTGCTGGCGGAAGTGCTCAAGCACATCGCCAAGAAACTGCGGCGGGACTAGGTGATGGTGGTACTGTCACGACGAGTGCGCCGAGACGACTGGAGACCGATTGGCGTCGACGAGCTCGAGGCCAATGCGTTCAAGGTCGTACGATCGAGCGAAAACCGGTCGGTGATTGCCGGACCGGGTGCCGGCAAGACTGAGCTGCTGGCCCAGCGGGCAGCCTACCTGCTCCAAACGGGGGCGGCTCGCTTCCCGCAGCGCATATTGGCCATAAGCTTCACGCGCGACGCCGCAACGAATTTGGCCGATCGCGTCCGGCAGCGTTGTCACCGCGACCATGCGGGGCGCTTCGACTCCATGACGTTCGATGCGTTCAGCAAGTCGCTCATTGACCGCTTCGGCCAAGCGCTGCCGGAACGGTGGCGACCAAGCCCAGACTACGCGATCATGTTCCCGGGCGACCGGGACTATCGAGAGTTCCTGACGCGGCAGGTCGGCACTCCGCCGCCGGCGATCGGAACGTACGCTGACCTGCAGGCCATCGCCGTAAAGACTTTCGAGCGTCGGTTCGTAGTTGGCTCGTCGCTGCCCATCGACGGCTGGTCGAACATGAGCGTGGCCCGGTGGGCGGCCGATCGCTTCTGGCAGCGCTCTCTCCACGAGGGCGACAAGTCGGTTCTGTCGTTCCCGATGATCTGCCGGCTCGCGGAGTTGCTGTTGCGCGTCAATCCCATGGCACAGATGGCACTGCGGCTGACGTATTCGCACCTGTTCATGGACGAGTTTCAGGACACCACTCAGGCGCAGTACGATCTCGTCAAAACGATGTTCCAGGGCAGCAAGACAGTTGTAACGGCGGTGGGGGACAACAAACAGCAGATCATGCGATGGGCGATGGCGATGGACGATCCTTTCGGCGCCTTTGACCAGGATTTTGGGGCCAAGCGGACGCCGCTCCACAACAACTACCGTTCATCGCCCGAACTCGTGCGCATTCAGCACGTCCTTGCTCAAGCGCTCGACGCCAAGGCGGTCGCGCCAGTATCAAAGTCCCTCAGCACAATTTCCGGCGACAGCTGCGCGATATGGGACTTCAGCACCCCCGCGATAGAGGCGCAGCGTTTGGCCGGATTTGTGGCCGCGCAGATGAAAACGCACAACTTGGCGCCTCGCGACTTTGTACTGCTCGTACGTCAAAAAGCCGCCGATTATGCCGCTGAGCTGGAGCCAGCTTTCGCAAAGGCTGGAATTCCCTTGAGGAACGAAGCCGGCGCGGTGGGCGCCGTGGCGCTACAGGAGCTATTATCGGAGCAACCGTCGGAACTGCTGATGGCCGTGCTGCGTCTGGCTACTGCAACTCGAGCGGGAAAGTACTGGTCAGAGTGTCAGGAACTTCTGGCAGCAGTCCGGGGGGTACCGTCAGACGAGGAGGTTGAGCGGAGCAAGCTAGCTCTAGAACTGGACGTCTACGTACTTGATTTTCTTGCCAAGAATCCCCGCCCGCCGACTTCCCTCGGAGCTGCACGGGCGATAGTCGACGGTGTCATCGCTTTCTTCGGGCGCCATCAGTTGGTCGCCCTGCACCCGGCCTATGGGCAGGGTGACTGGTTGGAAAAAGTCCTGGACGCTACGGCCCGACACCTCGCAGCCTCTTCAAATGGGATTTCGGACTGGAGGTTGGCGCTGGATACCTATGAAGGCATTCACGCTGTACCTCTGATGACGATCCACAAAAGCAAAGGGCTCGAATATCACACCGTGATCTTCGTTGGCCTTGATGATGGTGCGTGGTGGAGCTTTGCGGGCGATGCCATCGAGGCCACAGCTGGCTTCTTTGTCGCATTCACCCGAGCGAAACAACGAGTGATCTTCACTTACTGCGAGAAGCGCGGCAGCCGCACGACAATTGCTACACTCTATGAAATGCTCGCGAGTGCGGGCGTGGCAACGCTCCAGATAGCCTAGGCTGGGGCACGCCCGCCTAACTGGGCGAGCGCCCCTTCCTGAGGAAGGCTGCGGCCTCGGAGGCGCGTGCGGCGGCGGCGAAAACCGCGTGGCCGTCATCCTTCAGTAGCTGCAGCCAGTTGGCCAGATACTGGGCATGGTCCGGCCGGACGCTCTGGGTAATCCCGAGCTCGGCACACAGGAACGCGGCACCGATCTCGGCGACGAGCTCCTCGGCTGCATAGGCCTTATCGCCGAAGCGCTTGCCCATCTGGCGGTTCAGCCGGTGGGCGGGTCCGGTCCAATGCACCAGTTCGTGGACCAGTGTGGCGTAGTAGCCTTCGTCGCGGGTCATGGTTTTCGTACCGGTGAAAAGCCCCTCGGCCGGCATTTGGATACGGTCCGCGGCACCGTCGAAGTACGCGCGATCACCACCATGCTCAATCCGGGCCCCAGTGGCACTCACGAACCGGTCGGCACCCTCAAGCCGGGCGATCGGGCCCAAGTCCTTGATCTCTTCGGGCAGCACGTAGCCATCGACCTGGGCGGCATTGAACACGGACGAAGCGCGTGCCACCCGGCGCTTGCCATCATCGCCCTCAGTAGGGTCGGGCCCTCGAACTCCTTGTAGAAGATGACAAGGGAGGCCTTCTCGCCTTTGCGGACCTGGACGCCACGCTCGGCCCACTGCTTGTAGGTTGCCCACTGCGGTGTCGCATAATGGCGAACCTCGGCCATAACCCAGAGGTTGAGGACGTTGATGCCGGAGTAGCTCTTGCCGGTAACGGCGTTGACCGGCAGGTGGAGGGCCCCTGCCCCGCGGCGCCACGGCAGACTCGGCTTGCCCGGATCAGCTTCGATGGCGGCGATGAGCTGGTTGGTGATTTCGGCGTGAAGGTCACGGCGTTCGGATGCGGTTGTAGACATGGTCGTCTCCTTCGTTCCGAGCCGCCTTGATTGGCGGTCTCGATGCCGAAGGACGGCGACGGGGTGACGAGCAGGTGCGGAACCCGACCCGAAGGGAGGGCGGGCGGCGATAGCCGAAAGCCGAGGCAGGTGCCTTGCAGCGCCTGCGCCCCGGCGCAGCTTGGCATTGTGAGAGACCGGAAGCGGCGAGTACGACGGAACGCATCGACACCGCACCAAAGACCGCAAACACTGCAACGAATAGCGACAATCATGCAACGATACGACATGATGATGCAACAAACTCGCCTTGACGCGCATCGGCAGCTGTGTCAAGCCATACCCATGACCACCACTACGACGATCGAGGGAATGGACCACTTTCCGATAATTCAGGCCCTCTGCAGGGCCGCCATGGCATCGCCATCTGTCGCCGTCCGGCGACAGGTTGAGCGCCTGCGCGATGCACTGATCGCAGAAGGAGATCCGAAGCAGGCCAAAGCCCTGGCGTCCATTCTCGACAACGCCGAGGGGGTACAGGAAATGGCCCCCAGCCGGTTGACGATCTCCAAGACGTCCCTGCCAGGTGAGACACTCTCGCCGAATACGCAGGTTCCGGTCGACCGGGAGACCTCGACGCCCCTGGCTGAGATTATCTTTCCTCGCCAGATCAACGACCAGGCGCCCCTCTTCGGCCCAGCTATCACCGCGGCCATCAAGTCGCTGCTGGAGGAGTGGCGGGACCTGGAGGCGCTGGCACGCTACGATGTGGCCCCCCCCAAGACCTGCCTGATCTACGGTGCTCCCGGAACGGGCAAGACCCGACTCGCAACTTGGATCGCCGGCCAGCTCGACCTGCCTTTGGTCGTCGCACGGCTGGACAGTCTGGTGTCGTCATTCCTCGGCACGTCCTCGCGCAACATCGGCACATTGTTCTCGTTCGCGAACCGCTACCGCTGTGTCTTGCTGCTGGACGAGTTCGACTCCCTCGCCAAGCTCAGGGACGACCCGCAGGAAGTCGGCGAGATCAAGCGCGTCGTGAACGCCCTGCTGCAAAATCTCGACTCCCGCAAAGACGTGGGGCTCACGATCGGTATCACCAACCATCCCCAGCTTCTGGATTCGGCGGTATGGCGGCGCTTCGAGATCCAGCTCGAGGTGCCACGGCCGGACCTCGCGATCCGGCAGGACCTGACACGCCAGTTTATGGCGCCGATCGACGCACCCGCGGCACATCAGCGACTTTTGGCATGGCTGACCGAGGGCGCCACAGGCGCCGAGATTGAGGCACTGGTGCGGACCTATAAGCGGTCGCTGGCGTTCGGCGGCCCCGAGAAGATCGACCTGCTCGATGTGTTCCGCCACTTCGCTACCCTGCACAGCGGCCGCATCTCCGACGAGAAGAAGGCCCTCGTCTTCGGCAACCAGGGCGAGCTGCTGCTTGCCTTGCATGAAGCGCAGGACGGCAAGTTTTCGACGGCCGAGCTCGCCGAAATCACGGGCCGCGACAAATCGACGGTCAGCCGCCAGCTCGCGGCGGCGCGTGAAAAGGACTAAGCACCGATGAGCGCTCCGGTTCAGATCATTCTCAACGCCGACAACTTCGTTACGGATCGTGACGCGGCGGGCGGCGGTGGCGCCAAGAAGGACTTCTTCTTGGACCGGAACCGGGAGTTCACCCAGCACAAAACCGCCCTCGCACAGCAACTCGAGGCCTCGGCGGCCGAGATTGATCGGCAGGCCCCGCACTATGGCGCCATTGGCGTCGTCAAGGTGATCCTGCGCCGCGAGGCCTGGGCAAAGACCCACCGGCCCCGCCTCGCGCTATTCAAGCCGGCCCTAGGACGCGTGGTAGGTGGCCTCGACCTGGGCGAGATGCTCGTCGAGATGACGCCGGCTTCCCTCCGCCGCGTTGCGGCCGAGGTGCTGCGGGCCGAGGAACGCATTGAGTACCGGGAGAACAAGAGGACCGGTAAACTCGAACCGTGGCCAACGCAGCTTCGCAGCGAGGTCGGCGCTATCGAGCGGATCGAACTGTACGGCGCTGGCGACCGGCGCCGCTTCTCGGTGGAACAGGCCGTGTCGTGGTTGTCCAACCCGTTGACCGGCAGCGCCTACCAGGTCGAGCTTTTCGACACGCCGCCGCCCATCGTGCAGTGGGACGCGCTGGATTCCGCGCACCGGACCCTCTACCAATCTTTCCTGTCCGGGCTAGGACAACTCGGTATCAGCCTAACGGCGTACCGCCTGCGCGGCGACCGGGCGCCGGTCAGTACGCGGCTTGCTGTTCGCGTCGAGGAGCCGTCCGGCACCGCCAGCGTCCAACTCACGACGGGTGCGGCGAAACGCGGCCGCCCGCTGGCGCGGTTTGACTCGGATATCGGCCGCCACATCAAGCTCATCGCGTTCCTCGAGCGGCATCCCCTCGTGCGCGAAATTTCCCTCCCCGGGACAATCGTGCGCACGGACCATGCGACGCGGTCGCGGCCGGCAACGGCGACGCTGCCGGTGCGGGATCCGTCCAAACTGTGGCCCCGCTTGGGGGTGATCGACGGCGGCGTCAGCAACACCTTGGGCGACTGGGTCATTGGCCGCTGGGACGTGCTCGATCCGAGCCACATTAACCCGGCACATGGCACGTTCATCGCGGGGCTCGCGGTCGCGGGCGCCACCCTCAACGGCGCGACGGTCATCCCCGAACTCGACGGCGCCGAAATCTACGACGTCTCGGTTCAGCCCGGCGCCGATGCGGCCTACCCGACCTATTATCCCGCAGGCATCGAGGATTTCCTCGTTGAGGTCGAGAATGCGGTCGCCGACGCGCGCAACCGTTACGGCGTGCGTATCTTCAATTTCAGCATGAATGTGCTGACGCCGGTCCAGTCTGACCACTACAGCTTTACCGCCAAGCGGCTGGACGAAATCGCTGACCGTTACGACGTCCTGATCTTCATCTCCGCGGGCAATCTCCGCAACGTCCGCCCGGAATGGCCGAATACGCCGGCCGGCGCGCTCGGCATGCTCGCCGGCATCCAAGATGACGGTCTGCTCGTTCCCGCCGAGAGCATCCGCAACGCAACGGTCGGTGCGCTCAATCCCCCGGGCATGACCGGTATCGAACTCCACGCCCCCGCGCGCTACAGTCGTCGCGGACCGGGTCTCAAGTCGATGGTCAAGCCAGACTTCGCTCACGTTGGGGGCAGCGGCACGGCGCTCGCCAACGTCGGCCACGGCCTATTCTCCGTCGATCCGACCGGCGCCATCACGGACGGTTGCGGTACCAGCTACTCGACACCGCTGGTTGCCAAGATTGCCGCCACGCTGGACGCGACGATCGAAGGGCCCGTGTCCCGCGAAACCATCCTCGCGCTGCTGACCCACCACGCGCGGTTGCCTGATTGCTTGGCCGATCCCCGTTTCACGCCGGTCGCCCGGCACCTGGTCGGGCACGGCATCCCGCCTGACGCTGCCACCATCCTCGCTGGCGGCGATAACCAGATCACGCTGGTGTTCGCCGCGCGCATCATGCCCGGCAAGCAACTGGTCTTTCCGTTCAGCTGGCCCGCAAGCCTTGTGCTCGCCGATGGCAAGTGCGCCGGCAAGGCAAAACTGACGCTGGTCGCAAGCCCGCCGGTTGACGAACGGTTTGGCGCCGAACTCCTGCGCGTCAACATCGATGCAGCCCTGCAGCAGGACACGCCCGCGGGCTGGAAGCAGCAATTGAAGCCGACCTACCTCCCGCATGACCACCCGGGGCACCCGATCGAAGCGGAGCGTATCCAGCACGGTCTGAAATGGAGCCCCGTCAAGGTCTGGTCGCGCACAACCAAGGGCATTGGCAAGTCCTCGAACTGGCGGCTGGTCGTGGAGTACCTCACCCGTTCAGACGAGACGATGCCGCCCGAAGGAGTGCCCTTCACCGCGGTCCTCACCATCGAGGACCTGACCGGAGACAAGCCTATTTTCAATGAGATGCGGCAAAGTCTTCAGGCATTGGGTGTGCAGGTTTCCGACATCCGCACAGCGGCCCGCGTGACCGCCCGCGTCTAGCGTTGGAGCGCCTCGATCTCCGAGCGCACTTCCTTGATGAAAGTCTGCTTTAGCGCGAAGAAGCCGGTACCCGGTCCTTCCTTTGGCTTGGCGGCATTGGCGTCGAGCGCGGCGGTCCACACCTCTCGCGCTGCCGCCACTACGGCATCCGGCGCCTGGAGTGAGATCAGCTCCATCTTTGCCGTGATGCTGCTGAAGTCGGCGGCACGCGCGACCTTGGCATCGATCGCCTGCAATTGGAGGGTGGTCGCCTCGGCCAGAAACTCGCCATAGAGCCGTTCGCGCGCCGCGAGGCGGTCCCGCGTTAGTGCGAGACGCCACTCAAAGCTCTTCATGCTGCGTCCGGCGAGATAGCTCACCACGCCTGCGACAACGGCGGCCACGACTGTTGGCGCCAGGGCGGTGAAAAAGGCGATCGGGTCCAAGATTGTCTCCGCGTAGGTCGTTGGCCTTGCTTGCCCGCGTCGGCCGGCCGGCAGTATAGTTTGAGTCGGGCTAGACACCTGTGACCTGTCGCCGGGTCAAACGTCTCAACTATCTCACTGAATTCCCGCACCCCGCTCATCGGGCTGCTGTGTAATCGGCGAACGGCAATGCCCGGAACCTTGCGAGGTCGCGATGTCGTTTACGCTCGAAATCCAGCTCCATGCCGACGCCCTTGATGCCATGAAGGGCTATCTCACGCGGGCGCTGCCCGACGTGAAGTCTTCCCACCGTTGCGAAGCGCTCGCGCGTGGCTTTGCTTTCAGGACGTACGCCGCGATGAAGGCGGCGGCTTCCGACCTGTCAGCAGACGGAACCCTTCGCGCAACCGGCGAACACTTCACCGACTATCTCCGCGAGCAGGGGTTCGAGGTGGCTCCCGTGGCGTTCTACCGTGCCGCGGCACTGGCCGCCCTGCTGTCGGTCCACGCGCGCGAGCCGCTCCTGACGGTGTGGGGGATGGGCGTTGGCGAACTTCGGCGGCACGACGATGGCCGTTGGGAAACCTATGACGAGCGCATGACGAGGGTCGCCGAGGCCCGCGCAGAACTGGTCGCCGACAGCTCGACTGAGGCGTTCCTGCTGGCGCTCGCCCTCGTGCAACGCCTCACGCCAACGACGACGGTTCGCCCCGGCAGCGGCAGCTACAAGCTCAAGCATATCGCCGAAAACTACGTGTGCGACTATCCCGGCGGCGGGCGTCTCGGTCCGCGTTACGTGTCGAACGGGCTGCTGATCGCGGCGGCGGTGCACGCCGGATACCGACACAGCGGGTCCCTTAACCGCAACGGGTTCCACGACATCAATGTGAACTTCAACATGTCCAAGCGGGCGGTTGTCGACCTCGACTGCGAGGTACGCCCTGACGGCGCGGCGGCACAGGACCGCCGTGCACGAGAAGCGTGGCGCCGCACCCCTTCGTACTATCGGGCCGCATACTGACGCCAAAGAAAAGCCCCGCCAAAGCGGGGCTTTTCGATGTGGTCGCTAGGGACGCAGTGGCTGAGGCAGCCACCCGTCACCGAGCGTCGTCGCGGTCAGTTCCGCCGCTTCGGTCTTCTTCCGCGCCGCCAGCATTCCGGCGACATCGGTATGTTCGGCCTCGACAAGCTGGGCCGCCAGTTGCGCCTTGGTCAGCCTGCCGAAGAACCCGCCAGCCAGTGGCGTCCAGTGCTTGGTCATGTCGAGGCCAAGGGCCGTCGCAAGCACGTCCGACTGGCGCAGGGGGTCGCCGCGCCCCCTGCCCCGCTGCACCGCGTTGACGCTTACCCCGGCGATGATGGCCAACAATTCGAGCAGCTTGTCGGTGTCGGCCTCGAGACACCAGCCCCAGAAGGCCCCCGCGTCTGGCAACTCCTGCCGCCAAGCCGCCACCAGCGCCGTGAGTGCTCCCGCTGCGGACCCTTCTTCCGGAGTCTTGATGAGCGGGCCGAGGTATTCACTGGTATGGGAGAGCCCAAGGCAGGTCGGGTTACCGATGCCGCCATACAGCACCCGCAGTCCGAGGGTGTGCACCACGGACGCCAGCGCCACCTTGGTGTTGCGAGCGAGTTCGAGCCGCAGCGCGGCGGTGCGGTGGGCGGTGAGGTCAACCAATACGCTGTCAGGGAACTGCGGCGAACCTTCGGCTTCTTCTTCGGCGTCCTCGGCCTGTTCCGCCCGCTCGGCCTCGCGCTCGGCCTTCATCGCATCGGCGTCCAAAAGGCCACGGTCAATCTGCACTGCACCGCTGTAGTCGAGGCAGACCCTCGCCCCTGCCCGCGCCACGTCTTCCGGCCTGAAGGTTTCCGCTCCGTCTTCGCCTTCGTCCGGCTGCACCCAGCCGTAGCCGTATGAGGGCGAAAGCTCGACGGTAACCCACTTCCAGCCCTCGGCCCGCAGCGTTGCCGCCTCCGCTTCCAGCTTCTCGATAGCCAGCCGCTCAACCAGTGCCCCATCAGCCAGCATGGGCGGCTCCTCCTCGAAGAGGTTCCTGAGCACCGCGCCGCCTGCCGCCTCATAGGCTTCCAGCCCGACAAAGCGGCTGAGGCGATGGCCCGCCGCCAGCCCCTCGGCAGTCAGCGCACGGCGAATGCTCTCGGGGGTCCGGCTCCATTCCGGCAGCTCGGCCCACACCTGCTCCTGCCGCGCATGGTCCTCGACCAGCGCGAAGGCCATCATCTGGGCGAGGGTCAGTTCACCCTCGCGGTAACGGGCCCGCAGCGAAGGTGCCACCGCCGCCAGCCGCAGCCGCTGCTTCACCACGGTCGGCGTCACGCCGAAACGCGCCGCAACGTCCTCGACCGGCATGCCCTGCTCCACCAACTCGGCGAATGCCGCGCATTGGTCGTCGGGGTGCATATCCTCGCGGATGGCGTTTTCGACCAGTGACAGCTCTAGGGCGTTCTCGCCTTCGTCCAGCACGAGGCAGTTGACCGGCAAGGTCTTCTCCACATCACCGCCCGCCGCCAAGCGGCGAAGGGCTTCCAGACGCCGCCCGCCCGCGACAACCTCGAAACGGTTGCCGGAGGTCGGACGGACATTGAGGTTCTGGCGCAGGCCGTGGGTGGCAATCGAGGCCATCAGGCCTTCAAGGCTGCGACCGCGCCCGGTGCGGCGGACATTGGCCTTGGAATGCACAAGGCGGTTCAGGGGGATGGTTTGGATGGTGGTGGTCATGGTGGTCTCCTTTGTTGGCAGGGGTTTTCAAGGCGCAAAGCGCGCCTGAAACCCTGCCCGTCGGCGAGACCGGGGGTGCAAAGGGCAAGGGAGGGGGATCACCCGGCCTGCACGGAGCGAAGCGCAGGAAGACCGGGGACACCCTTGCCCTGCGCCAGGGGCAGAGCCCCAAGTGTCCGGAGGCGTTGTAGCCGCATGCCTAACGTGCAGAGGCGGCTGTGGCACACGCCTCACACTTCACCCCGAATTCGCGCAATGTTAACAACATGTTAACCGATCGCACGCAGCCTTCACACCGGTGTCAAGTCGTTATGGCAAGAAACCGGGGTAGCATGTGGATAGCGGACTAGAAACGCTGGGAGAATCGGCGAATGATCCCACGTATGGTGTTAGGGTCGCCGACCTGCCCCCTACACGTAGAGCTTTGCGGCGGAAGTGATGTCTGTGGAAAATGCGGACATGATGGTTGACACGATAGGGACGGACCGCCCGGCGGGATTCGTTTTCGGGTTGACTTGGCTGGCGGGCGGCGCTTTACCTAAGCCGCTGCGAGAACTGATCGCTGCAACAACACTCGCAACGGTGCGCGCACGAGCGGCAATTGTCGCTCCTCTGCACGTCGTGTTGCCTGCGAAAGCGGGCGGCCGAACAGGAGTATGGCGTTGACAGAGACACGTGGTCGTGAGAGACTGTTCTCGTTACGTTCTCACCATCTCGTGAACGAAGTTGACTGCTACTGCCGTAACACCGTCACGATTTTTTCCTTTTCACCTCTTGGTTCGATCGCTAGATCGGCCAGGCGACGGGTCTGACTAACCCGCCGCGCTCTTTCATTTTGGAAGAGCATTGTCGTTGAAGCGCCTCGGCCATGCTGGGGCGCTTCGCATTTGGGCGCTGCGCAGTGCGGAAGAACGCCTCTTGTTTGCCGTTGACTCTTTGCACGAACGCGGCATTCTAAAAAGCGCTTCGAGTACCAAGGCCCCGACTAGTCACCGGGGTTGAAGCAAAAAACGACAATGCTAACCGAAATGAAAGGAGCCAAGAACCTGGTCAGTCCCGAGTTGGGCCCGTCGTTGTGCGGTGTCCATCCTAAGGCCCCACCTGCGACGGGCTGACTAGTTCTCAAAATTCGGTGACGCCAGGGTCTTGGTTTGGACCCGAAATGCAACACCCCACTTTTGACGGCCGCACGACCGTGCGCCCGAACTCGTCTGGCTCTGCCCGGTCAGGCCCGGCCCTGCCGATGGGCTTTCCTGCCTGCGTGACGCTCGGCAGCGGCACCACCCTCGACTTTGTGGAGGGAAGCCACCGCGTCAGGGTCCGTGTCATGCCCCAGACGCCGGCGCGCCCCGCACAGGGGATCATCCTCTACGATGGCGCTGCTTCGGCCATGCCGACGCTCATCGCCGAGGCGATGACGTTCTGCGTCCTCGAAGGCGCGCTCAACATCCGCGCGTTCGGCATCCGCGGCCCCATCCCGCCCCTCAAGCGTAGCGGGGGCCCGAAGTGACGAGCTCCCGCATCGCCGAACGCCGCGCACGCGGTTTCACAAGACCCAAGAATGCCGAGATCGACGCCGAGATGCGCCGGCTCGACGCCACCAACATCGTGATCAGCATCGCCTATGCCCTCACGTACGTGGTGCAGCTTTGGGTGCTCCCCCTCGTGATCTGGTGGATGGGGAGCCGGGAATGGTGGTGGCTGGTCTGGCCCGGGGCCTTCGCGCTGTTCATCTGGCAGGGAAGCCGGCTGAGAGCACTGGAGAACTTGGTTCACGACGCCGCACACCTCAACTGGTCGCGCGGGCATAAGTGGCTCAACGACCTGACGGCGACCCTGATCGTGGCCTCGCCGGTGATGCAGGTGCTCACGCTCTACCGCGCCATGCACGGGATGCACCACGCCGGGTTCGGCTCGTCGCTCGACCCCTGCATGGCCCGCGCGGTCATGGCCGGCCGGATCACCCGTGGTAATCCGTTGTGGGTTCGCCTATGGGCCGCCATCAAGATCGTGCCTGAACTGTCTGCGGATTACTACCGCTCGCAGTTTGACCGGCGCTCCTATGGTCCCGTCGCGTTCATCGTCTGGCACGTGATCGTGGTCATCGTGCCGTACACCGTGTTCGTCGGCTTTGCCGACGCAATCGGCCTCTGGCTCACGTTCTGGCTGCTGCCGTTCCTGATCGCGTTGCCGATCATCAGGGCGCTCGCCGAGTCGGAGGAGCACGACTACGGGCACGACGGCGGCGAACTGCAGGCGACGTTTACCAACGACAAGCTGATGTGGCGGATCCTCATCCACCCCGCCGGCGACGCCTGGCACGCTGCCCATCATGTGCGCATGACCGTCCCTGCGTGGAAGGTCAAGCAGCTGCACGAGCTTCTCGTGCGCAGCATGCCCGAATACCGGGCGACGCTGGACTGAAGCGCAAACGGCGGGCTGCGACACGCAGCCCGCCGCAACCCAAACAGAAGGAAGAAACAAATGAGTCACATCACCATTGAGGTGAGCGAGAGTGCTCGCCAGATCGTCCCCAATCTCCGGGTGTTCGGCGTCGTCGTGCGGGACCTCGACGGGTTGCGTAACGCCGACATCACGGTCGTGCTCGAGGCCGCCACCAAGTCCCTCGCCGAGGCCGGTTTCGATCCGGAGTTGCTGGCGCAGTCCGAGCCGTTCCGCTCGTGGCGGAACGTCTTTGCGGCGATGGGCCTCCAGCCTTCAAGGTTCCGGTCTAGCGTCGAAGCACTGGTGCGCCGCACCTTGAAGACGGGCATGGTGCCGGTCACGGGCATCAAGGCGGTCGATCTCTACAACGCCGGCTCGGTGTGGCATCAGGTGCCGATGGGCGCCTACGACCTCGACCGCGTGTCCGGTCCAATCATGATCCGCACCGCCCAGCCGACTGATGCCTTTGTGCCGTTGGGGGGCGCGCCCGAAGATTTCCCGCTCAAGGAAACGGTCGTTGTCTACGCCCAGGATTCGCAGGTTCTCTGTTTCGGCGTGAACCACCGCGACAACCTCGAGACCGCGATCACGCAGGAAACGAACGACGCGGTGTTCTTTGCCGAGTCCCTTGCCGACGTTGATCCGCTGGCGGCGCCCCGCGCATTGGAGTGGCTTGCCTCCCTGCTGTTCCAGATGGGGGCCTCGCGCGGTGCTGTGTTCGCGGTGCCCGTCAACGGCGAGCCGGTGCCGACGACGTCGTGGGACGAGATGGTCTAGTGTAAGGCGGCAAGGAGCGGACCTCGCCCCAGCGGTGCGAAGGCAAGGAGCCCCCCTGCCCTACACTGCGGCGGAGCCAAAGTCCGAGTGACCTGCGCTGGCGTCGCTCACTTGACGTTCTTCAAGGCGTCGAGCGCACGTACAGTGTCTGCAAGGCGCTTGATGGCGCCTTCACTGTCCATTGCACGCGTTCCAGTCAAGACAACACTCGTCTTGTGCTTGCAAGTCGACCGCAGGGCATCTGCGGCCGCCAGCATCTTCGGCTTCAAAAGGTTGAGACCGTCGTCAAGGGCGTGCTCGATGTCCTGGGGAGTCTGGATGCCTACGAGCCCCTGGGCGATGATCGCCCGCTTGAAGGCAACATCTTCGGAATTGCCCATAAGCTGCGTGAAGTCGCCCGCTAGGTAACGCGTCCAGTCCGCCAGGCTTGTCCTGCGAACTTCCGCTAGGCGCGCTTCATCACTATCGAACACAGGATCCCCGAACACCTTCGCAGCGATTTCGGACATGACCTTGCTGGAAAGAGCGGTGTTCAGGCATTCCTTAGCGACAAGACTGAGAAAATGCGCAGGCATCAGGCGTGCAATTGGCGGCGCATACGCGGCCTCGGCACCGTTGCAGATCTCGTCCGCCTTGGTGCGGGCCAGAGCGAACACCCAATCCGTATAGTCGTCGGTGATCTCCCGCAGCACTCGCGCAAGTCGCTCAGCCCGTTCCTTGAGGTCGACGCTGGACGCAAACATCTCACGCGGGAAGCCGAAGAGCATCGCAATACCGATGTTCACCCGATGGTCTTCCGGTGTCCCTTCGATTAGCTCACGAAGTACCTTCAGATCCTCGTCGGTGACCGGCGCGAGCGATTTCACATCACCTACCAGTCCCGAGAGCACCTTGTGTATCGAGGCGAAGCCATCGTTGACGATCTCGTTGTCGACGACGACACGCTGACGGAAGAATGTGGTCGAGACCGACGGCTCGCGCCCCAACCATTCATCGAGGTCAGTGGGACGAAGCAAATGAAGCTCAAGCAGCGGCATTGCCTCCATAACGAGGGTCTCAACGCGGTCGTCATCCCAGCCTTCAAAGGTCGCGTAAGTGTCCCTTACTTCCCGTGCAGCCGCCCTGATTTCCGCTTCCTTGAGCGGCTCGACCTCTGCGCGCCGGGCGAAGAAATCAACGACTGTGCCCGCAGGGTCAAGCGCGACGGCGAGGAGGTACCGGAGCTTCGTATCGAACCGGATGTCACCGTTTGCTTCCGCGAACAGGATGAGTTTGGCGATCTCGCGAAAAACGGCGGGCAGCGACATGTGGCTTTCGAGCCGTTTGCACTGAACAATACCGGCTGCGGCGGACCTGTTGGTCAGAAGGACGTCCCGCCCCGCATCTGCCCCCCGCACCATGTGGGCAGCGTCGTCCCAGGTTCGATTCATACCACCGGGAGCCGATCGCTTCGCGAGGGCATAGATCAACCGCTCAAAGTCTTCGTCACCCAGCCGCAGGTAGTCGAAACTGCTCAGGCCGGCATCCTCGACATCGGCGGGTTTGACTGAGTTCAGCTCTGCATCAGCTGCGGGGCCGGAGACGATCATGTTCTATTTCGTTTCGCTGATATTGTTCACAGGGGCAGTTGGCGGAGTTTCACTGTCCACCCAATGACGTTTCGTCGAGTTCGAGCGGTATCGTCAACGAGGAAATATCGATGAGTGGTTTCTCGCGTTGAACACAACAACATGGGCCATCACTAGACCGTGCCAAGACCGGCCCGCGCCACCGCGGCGTCCACCGACCTTGGCGCACCATCACCGGCCGCCCGAGGTCGTCCTGGTGTTGCCCGCGGCCTCCTAAGTGCCAATGCTGTTGCGGCAGGAGCGCGTGTTGCTCCGCTGCTCCCTAGAATGGCAAGGCGCGAGCGGCCCCCGGTGTCGCTCGACGGCAAGCTCCTCACGGATGGGGGAATTGCCGAGCAGATCCCCCTGCCCTCTGCGATCGCGATGGGGGCGACCCACGCCTTGGTATTGACGACCGGGCGACACAACCGTGCCCGGAAAGATGTCGCTCACATCGAGCACCGGTTGGAACGCCAAGCGATTGCGCTATGGTACGGAGAGGCGCTGGCTCGCGCGTACGACGAGCGCCGCGTGCTGATCAACAAGGTCCCCGACGCGCTGGACACACCGTCGGCGAACGGTCCGCTCCTACAGGGCGCTTTCGTCCCTGACGGCGCTCCCGCGATCAAGCGTCTGACTAAGGATCACGGTGACCTTCAGGCAGCCGCCAAGCTTACAGAGGAGGCCACAAAGCGTCTCGTGGCCGCATGAGCGCCCGATCTCGGGCCGACGCACTCCGCGTGGCGGTCGTAGCCGCATCACCGTCGGCCTAACCCCGCAGAACCGCGGTCGAGATGTAGGGTTAGGTACTTCCGGTAGAGGCGGATGGCATCCTCAACAGGGAACGTCGCGCGATCCCCATTGAGGGCGTGGAAGAACGCGTCACGGTTCTTCTTGACCGTGTTGAAGGTGGCGATATCGGCTGCTGCGCCATCGGGATCGAGGATGGACGCCATCACACCAAACTTGTCGGCGAGCCGCAGCTTGTCGCGCATCACGTCCTCGAAGCGCTCGACGATGCCACCAGCTGAGGATGGTGCAGCCTCCTTGAGGAGCTCGTACCAGGCATCACTGTAGTGTTCTTTGAACGTGGCGTTGACGAAGACTTCAAGCGCAGCCCAGGCAGCAAGGACGGCCAACAGCTTGTCGGTACTGGACGTGCCTGCAAGGGCGTGTAGGCGGACCGAGTGCGTCAGCTTCGTGTTGCGGGCCAGCTCGCGCGCCAGCATGGTTGCGCTTTCCAATTCGGACGAGCCTACGACGGTTCCTACCGACAGGCTGGCGGTCATCTTGAGGTCGTAGGCGTAGAGTGGCTGTTCCGCGTGCAGAACCACCGTTTCGCCCAACGGCACAACGGCGGCGTCTGACCGTGCTGGAAGGGCAGCGACAATGGCAGTTACGGTGCTGTCCATCAGCGTCGCGAACGAGGCCCTCAACGCAGCCTTATCGATTGCCTCCAGCGCAAGCCCGTACTCCCCCATCGCCCGCATGGCGCCCGCTTCAAGTATCTCGACGTCGCGCTCTCCCTCAATGACCAGGAACAAGCCTGATGGCGCCTTTCGGGCCCGCTCCGCCTTTGCGTCGGCCATGGAACGCTCGATGAACTGCTGCGGGGTCAGATCGTCGGTGCCGGTGAGGACCGTCAGCACCAGGCGAGCCACCGCATCACCGCGGTCCAACTGGTCAAACGCCGCGTCAGGGTTGTCGGTTAGCGTCGCCCGAAACCCGTCAGCCGCGAGAATCGAGTGCTCGCTCAGCCCGTCCGCGAAACGCGCCGCCCCTCGCACATGATAGATCGCAATGAGACTTGCTTTCATGCGGGCCAACCTTGTTCACCTGATGTCCGATGTGGACACGCGCCGTCGAAGCCGGGACGGTGGCAGACTCCAGCGGTTGCTACGAGCCTGTTCCGACTGATAGGCACCTAGTGCGCATCTCCGCCCTCTGAGGCTGGACAGACCCTAGATGATGCCTACGGTCGTCATCGGATAGAAGTCACAGGTTTTTCCGGCGGCTTCCTTGAAAACAAGGACACTCCTGCCTGTAACGGCGTCTGCGACAAAATACTGACCGTCCTTCGACGCATAAATGACTTTGTAACCGCCATCGAAACTCTTTGCGTCAAATTCTAGCTTTTCGGCCAATTTCCCCCAGTCGCGTCCGCCCACGTAGCGTTCAAACTCCACGAAGCAGGGAGAGAGCACCGTTTTTCGCATGCCGTTCATATAGCTGAACGCGGCGCCAACCACGTCGGATTCATAGTTCTGCACTCTGGCCCTTCTTGCGCTCAGCAGGCCCGCAAGATTGATTTTGCCGGCGTGATACTGCTCGACAATGTAGTGCAACTGCATTGCCCGTTCGCCGAAAACCAGCGTCAGAAACGGCAGCCCTTCCTTTTCCGGGACCGAAAACAGTGCAACTGCCTGTTTACCCGTCATCCAAGTGGCAGAGGTGAGTGCTGAATTGTCCGGGTCAATTTGCAGAAACAGGAACATATCTGCGATGGGGTTGAACTGGATAGCCCATCGACCATCCGCGGAGATGCGACCGTACCAATGAAAAAGCAGGACATCGTTGAGTTTTTCCAGCGCGGGCTGCGTCAGCTTCGTCTCAGGGTCAAAGGCAGAAAGTACGCCAGCCAGAGCAGCGATGGATGTTTCTGAGACTTGCTGTTTGGTCGGCGCGTATATTCCCTCCTTGCGGTCGACCACGGGAACCATCGTCGCCGCCGTCATGGCATTGGACTGAAGAGCGGACCGGCCTACCGTTTCAGCAATAAGATACCCCACCGGCGCCGCCACAAACGCTGCGACAACTGCAATGACTACAACCCAACGTGTTCTCATACGTCGACAATGCCATTCTTACTGTCCTTGTAAAGACATACGGGGTTAGGCGTTGACAATATTGCTTAGCTGGTATGGCGGGCATGTCACGCCGCGTCGCGGTCGTAGCCGCTTCACCGCCGACCTAGCCAGGCAGGTGACGGTCAATAGCATGGCCGGCCACGGTCTTCTCGATCTCGGCGCCAGCGGCAAGGCGGCGCACTGCCTCAAACGCCCCAAGCGCCTCAGACCATGCAGGAAAACATCCACCCGAGAGTGTACGCGGACGCGAAGTCGCCGTACGATTCTCCCATGCGTCACGACTACAGCCCCTTCGAGAAAACCTTCGACCAGGTCACGGTCGACGACCTGACGGCCCTGCAGTCAGTCGCTGAGGGCTGGTACATCGAGTACAAGCAACAACTGGCCAAGGCCGGATCGATCGCGAAATCGGTCTCGGCGTTCGCCAACACCTATGGCGGCTGGCTGTTCTACGGCATTGTCGAGAAATCGAAGGATGACCCCGTCGCCGGGACGTTCCCCGGCATCGACCGCGCCGAAGCCGACGCCGCCCTGCAAAGCATCCGCCAAGGCGTGGCCAACCACGTGCAGCCTTCCCCGTTCTTTCGCGCCAAAGCGCTCTTCGGTCCGTCCGAGGCACTTGGCCTGCCCGAAGACCGCTGCATCGTCATGGTGCAGATACCGTGGGGTGCAGACGCACCATTCCTGCACAAGGAAGGACGCATTTACCGCCGGGTCGGCGACGGCTCGGAACCCAAAGCCGAAAACGACCGGTTCGTTCTCGACCAGTTGTCTACACGTGCCACCAAGATTACCGACCGCTACGCTGAGTGGACGAACCGCGAGCTCGAGCTTTCCGAAGCGGAAGAGGAGGCGCCCTACCTGCGCATCTTCCTGATTGCGGACTTCTGGGAAGACCATCCGGAACTGAGGCCCGCTTCCCTGCGAAGCGTGCGGGACATCATGAAGAACGGGGGCGAAGCCTACTCGACGACCTTCGAGACGGTGCACCGCACCGCCGGCGGCATTGTGTGCCGCCAAACCTCGAACGTGGACCCAAGCGGGCTGAGCCTCACCTGGCTGCTGAGCAACGACCTTCGCAGCGAGATCATCGTGCCGCTCTCCAAGTACCGCGCCGACGACCTGGACGTGCTGCGCGCCCAGTTTGATGGCTACGATCACATCGACCGCTTCATCGACATCTGTCGGAAGCAGCGATTCACGACACCTACGGTCATCGACCTGAATATCCTGCTGCTGCTACTCTTTGCGCTGGGGAGGAAACAGGTCGCGCTCGCCGAAGCGTTCGGCTGGACAGGACCGGTCTTCGCAAAGGTACACCTGCACGGCGTATGGCGGACGGTCCCCTTCTTCGACGCGCCTCACGTGCTCGATGAGTTTGAACAGCACGGCATCGCTTTGACGCTGCGCGACGAGATCACCCTGCATCGCGGCAAGGCGCCGGCGAGCTACATCGAGTTGGCCGCCGCGAAGGGCAACGACATCGACGCTTTCGCCTTGGGGACGGCGCTCTTTCTGCACATTGCGGCAGCCCTCGGCATTTCATCCAAGCTCGGGATCGAGGATGACGAAAGCCAACTGACGGACGGCATGCTGGACCTCATGGAAGCTGGGAACCGCGCCTTGGAGGCACAAAAGCTCAGGGTCGCCAAAAAGCGCTAAACCACCCGTTTACAACTCCGGCGAGTGCCAACTCGGCCCAACGCGACCGGGATCGCACCAGAAATCTGGTCGAGCGAGAGCGTCCCTTTCACCCGGAAATACACCGCACAGAGCCGGTCCACCTCCGCGGCGGCCTGACGGAAGAGCACGTCCATCTCGGTGACGCTGCCGACAAGACCCGTCAGGCCACTTTGGTTTCCCGTTCTAAGGCGGGCATCTGCATGGGCAACGGCGTTGCGGCAGTGACGAACGTCACCGAAGAGAGGTTCACCACTTCCTTCAGGTCAATGCGTGTCCGCTGTCGTCTTCCGCAACTGGATCGACCACGAAACCCTTGTAGACCTCGACCAGAGCAGCCTTTGATAGACTGATTGGGCGGTCATGGAAGAGTCGATCTAGCGGGACTTCTGCGGCCGGGCAATTTGAACGGGAGGCCTAGAATCTGTTCATTCGGCAGGTGCCTTGGGATGCCGATAGAGAACGTCTCCGACAACGTCGCCATCTCCCCAATTGTTGAACGCGTCCAAATGACCGGCGAGCGGATGATCCTTCACCGCAGACGGCCAGTTCAGCCTCCGGTATCGCTCGGCGCTGCCGCGCTGCGTGAAAAGATAGACCAAGCTGTTGGCCAGCACATCGGCGGCAAGGACCAGCCCGTCAGTATCGTCTTCAACGGCATTTATCTGCAGGCTCCTAACCCGCAGGCCGAGCTGCAGGCTTTCGGGCAGATGCGCGGAGATGCGTATCTGCCCCTCGACCAATGCCTTGGTGACGGTATCGAAGCGCTTTGACATCTTTGTGTAGGTCATGTCGCCCAGAAGGCGGGTCGCGACCTCTTCAAAATTCTTCACAATTGGATTGTCGACCCGGTCCGTCCGCACCTCGATGTCGACCTCTTTGCAGTCGCGCTCCTCTAGAAACGCAACTAGGTGCGCGTACAGGCCGTCGAACAGCGCGACGTGGAGCGACTCCGGCTCCTCCCTTGGGCTGCCGCCCTTGAACCGCCCCGGCTGGGAAGACGCGGCTGCCGCTATGGCCTTTGCTCGCTTGACCGCTTCCTGCTGAGTTGTGTGCCAGGCGTGGAAACCGGCAACGTGGATGGCATACCAGAAACACGGGAGACTGTGCTTCCTGATCACGGCGTAGATTTCCGCCCGTAGCGCCGCCTGCTGCGGCGGCGCAAGGTCGGCGATGTGGAGCTTGTTTTCGACCGACTTATACGCCTGCACCACCGATTGAAGGTCGGCCTCAACCACTGTCAGGTGGCTTTCGGGTACCATGATGCCAGCGAACAGGCCGACCTCGCCATCGAATGACTCATCGCGATCCGCGTACCCCTTGGCACCAGACTCGTCGCAGGCGAGAACAATCTTCATTGTCGCGGTCTCCGGTACGCACAGCCTATCGGCGACCTCGACGCCGGATTACCGGCGCACAGGGAAGGTGTTCTATCATTTTCCATTGTTGCCGCTAGTGCTTGCACACCCGTGCCAGGGGCGCCCTGATTTGGAGGCCGTTGACAGCGCAACTTTCGGCGCTGCTCGAATACGTGCGGCCACCACGTGAATAGGTGATAGGGATTTGTCGGCACGGCCACGACGCCGTCGTCCCCGGGTATGGCTTTCGCCTTGCGAGCCACCGGCATGGAGGGCCCAGCAATGGAAGCCCACGACGAGTTCCCTGCAAATGCAGCCTTAAGCTTGATGCTGGCGGTGATTGCGACCTCTGATACGCCGCTGCTGCTGCTCTCTGGCGACTTAACCGTCATCGCGGCAAGCACCGCCTTCTGCGTGGCCTTCGGCATCGATCCAGCTTCCGTTCCCGGCAACCCGGTTCTCACAATGGGCAAAGGGGAATGGAACGTTCCGCAGCTCGCCTCGCTGCTCACTGCCACTGCCTCGGGCGCTGCTGAGATCCATGCCTACGAGCTCGATCTTCGCCGGCCCGGTCAGCAAGTTCGGCGCCTGGTGCTAAACGCTCACCGGCTTGACTACGACGACAAGGTTCGCGTGCGGCTGCTGCTGGCAGTAGCCGATGTCACGGATGCAAGAGCCAGCGAGAAGCTCAAGGACGATCTGATCCGCGACAAGGCCGTCCTGCTACGCGAGGTTCAGCATCGCATCGCCAATAGCCTCCAGATCATAGCCAGTGTTCTTTGCAGAGCGCTCGGCGCGTTCAATCCGAAGAGACCCGGGGTCACCTAAAGGACGCGCATAGCCGGGTTATGTCGATTGCTTCGGTGCAGCAACAGCTGGCGCAATCGGCCGAAGGGGACGTCGCCCTTCGCCCGTACTTCACCCAACTCTGCGCCAGCTTGGGCGCGTCAATGATTGAGGATCCCGCAAGGCTCTCCATTCAGGTTGTGGCAGACGACACGGTGGTCAGCTCGGAAACGTCAATCAGCCTCGGCCTGATCGTCACAGAGCTGGTCATCAACGCGCTCAAGCACGCCTTCCCTGACGGCAGGCAAGGAAAGATTAGCGTCGACTACACCGCACGGGGTCCGAACTGGAGCCTCTCGGTAGGTGACGATGGGATTGGCATGCCTGCCGACCCCCAGGCGGTGAAGCCCGGGCTCGGCACGAGCATCGTAGAGGCACTGGCGAGTCAACTGGAAGCCGAGGTGCAGGTTGCCAATGCCACCCCGGGCACCACCGTCGACATCGTTCACTCAGGCGTCGCTGTCGTCCGCGACGCCGCCCAAGCCGTTTGATCGTTCGGCTCAGCCAACTCACTGCACCACTGGCGGCGCGAGTGAGACTCGGTGATGCACGAGCCACACGCGGGCCGCCAAGCACATGTGCGCAATCGCTGGATGGCGACTTGAGTTAAGAGGGATGGTCCCGGTAGTAGTCTGCCTTGCGCTGATAGCGCCCCGGAAACTGGCACTGGCCGCCAGTGAGCACCAGCACGCTGCCGTCAAACGCCTCGCCGCAGACGGTAGTCATCCCCGCCTCATGGACGAAGCGGACGGATTGCCCGTCGAGCGCCCAGGTGCCGCGCTGGATGTTCCGACCGTTGCAGTTCTGGATGAAGCTCTGGTCGGCGTGCAGGCCAAGGGCACAAGCCTGGGTCTTCGTATTTGTCTCCATCCGCCATTCATCGACGAGCTGCGCGCTCCCGCCAGAGCAGGCCGCCAGTGACAAAGCCGCCCCGGCGAGGGCAAGGCGGCAGGCTTTCGCGAGGCCGGGTCGTGTGACAGCGGCGGCTACCATTTGGTGTAGCTCCCGGACAGGTAGCAGTTGCCCGTCAAATCCAGCTTGTCGCCCTCGCGTTTGATGGCGCAGGTTTCGGCTTTGCCGGACTCGTCGTGCGTGAGGTGGAGGGTGGCGCCCTCGTCCTTCCAGGTGCCCCGACGCACGTCACCGCCGTTGCAGTTGATGGCCCACTGGGCGTTGGTGTTGAAGATGGAGAGCAGGCAGCCGCCCATACTCCAGTCGGCCACGATGTCGGGCGCTGCCTGACAGCCCCCCATGGTCGTTGCCGCGAGCCCTGCGAGCAGGATGGAGCGGAGCGCCGTCATGCTTTTGTGGATTTCTGGAAAGCCAGGAGGATGAGCCCGATAATGGGCAGCAGGCCGCACACGATGGCCCACAGGGCGACGTTAAGCCCCTTGGCGTTTGCCCAGAAGCCGCCAATGACGCCGAAAATCAACGGAATAACGAGAATGACCATGAACGCTCCTTGCAGGTCAGGCGACGAAAAACCTGCAACGAAATAGCCAATTCGGTCACACCCCCTCTCAGCTCTATTGCACGGCTGCTTGTCGACGATTCCGTGCCCGTGTATCGCTGTAGTTGAGACGCGCTAACGTACTGAATGTGGGCGCGTTCCTGCACGCTGCAACGCAATTGGCTATTTCGTTGCAGAAGAGCCGCACCACCGAAAAGACAAGGACCCACCACAAGCGCTTGAAGCAGCATCGCGTCCCCTCAAGCCGACCGTCCGATGTCGAAATGCGGCTCTACGACAGGGCTGGTCGGAGGCTTTACCTGAACCGGGCCGAGCGAAAACAGTTCGCCCGAAGCGCCCGCGCCGAGAGCCCGGCGATGTACCTCCTTTGCCTGACCCTGCTCTACACAGGCTGCCGCATCAGCGAGGCCCTCGCCTTGACGCCGCAGTCATTCCAGCGCTCGTCGCTCTCGCTTTCCTTGGTGACACTCAAGCGGCGACGCCCCGGCGTGGTCCGAGAAATTCCGGTGCCGCGCGACCTCTTCGCGGCCCTCGACCGCGTGCCCGAGGCGCCGACTTCCCGGCTGTTCCCCGTTCATCGGGCCACGGCGTGGCGGATGGTCAAGGCGGTGCTCGCGCGCGCCTCCATCTCGGGAGCGCAAGCCATGCCGAAGGGACTGCGGCACGGTTTCGGCGTGAACGCCATCCAGTGCGGGGTGCCGCTCAACCTGCTGGCCAGATGGATGGGCCACGCGAACATGAAGACAACGGCCATTTATGCTGATGCTACGGGGCCGGAGGAACGACAGATTGCGGCCCGGATGTGGTAGCCGGTGGGCAGGATAAGGCCATTGGGGGTTGCCCATCATCGCGGAGGTGTCGGGGGCCAACGGCAACCCGACCCAGGTTTGACCACAAGGCCTGCTCCGGAGTAGCGGAGGGTTGAGAAGTAGAAGCCCCGCTATAGCGGGGCTTCGTGCTTCACCGTTGGGGCAGGCGGCCGGCGCGCAGGCGCGCACGACCGTTCTCCACCCAAGTTCGGATCTGCTCGCGTAAGACCGTGCGCGCAGAGATCGGAGCCGCAAGCCCGACCCAATTGAGCGTGGTCGCGTCGGCGGGCGTGGCGATCCACATGCGGATCAGCGCCTGCCGGGTCGTCATGCACTGGTCATAGGTGAACCGGGCGGTAGAGGTCATGGATCCATCTCCAAGGGAAAAAGCGATTGAGCTGTTCCCTTATGAAGGAAGCCGGGACCGGAACTGACGCCTCCCACCGCGCCGAAGAAGGCGCGTCAGTCAGCAGCAGCTGTTAACCAGTAGAGAGCGTCATATGCGCATCGATGAGCATAAGATACATTGACATTTGTGACGGTTCTGCACATCCTTCGGTCGTGACCCTACCAACCCGCGAGGATGCGATGACCCACAAGATCATCCAACTGGCGGAACGGCTAAGGGCCAAGGTGACCCGGAAAGGCAAGGATCTCGTCCCGCGTCAGTCCGAGTTTGATTTTCCGGCTGTGTCCGATGAAGGAGCGGAAGACCCACAGCCCGGCAAAAAGCTGGATAATCGAGGAGATTTCGATATCACCGAGATTCCGGCACTAACAGTGTGGCAATACGTCGTGATCACGGTCATCGTGACCGTTGCAAGCGGACTAGCCGTCATTGTTATCGCAAAAGCCTTAGGCTTCTGACGCCCGCCCCGCCAAGCCAAGTGTTTCAGCCCCCTCCCCGCTCGGAGGGGGTTTTTCGTTGTGCTAGCGGGCATGCCGCCCGGCGAATTAAGGCGAACTTTCGACGGTTTTTGTTGCGCATCAGTGTATTTTATGCGCATATGAACTCACCGACGATACCGTTTGCCCTCTGAGGTGAAGCATCATGGAGCTTTTACATGCGGACACAATCACCGACGAGCAACCGTTCACGGAGGCTAAATCTCGGCCTCAGCGAACGGGATGCCATCCGACTGGCCGACCTAGGTGCTCTCACCAACGCCTCCTCGCAAACGGAGGTCATCAAAAGAGCCCTTCTCACCTACGAAGCGCTTGTTGAACGGCTGGCCGATGGCGCCGAATTCTTCGTGCAGGACGCCGAAGATGAGACACCGGTCCCGCTCAACCTGCTGATTGACGTTGAGCCGCGGCAAAGGCTGCCGCGTCTTGGCATTGTCGCCTCGAGCGAGCAAGCCGACCCCCCCGCCTCTGGTCAGAGGCGACAGGGTAGGAACGGGCGATAATCGTGAAACGAGAACAGGGCCTGCAGGGCCCTGTTTTGTTTTTTGGGGATTGGCGCGACCGGCGCCTCTTCCGCCAGGGATCGAAGCCGGATGGCGGAAACCCATAGGGGTTCCGTTCACAAGAGCCCGGCCCGCAGGGGGCGGCCACGTTTCCCCCTCCAGTGTCCCTGCCCCTTAACCTTCGCCCGTCACATCGCCATACCTGCAGCGCCGCGGAACGACGAACGGCACCGGCCGGCGCAGCCGGCCGCCGCCGTCACTCCCGACGCCATCGGGCTTTGCCCGATGATCGGACAACGGGGGTCGATCCCCCCGACCGTCCGATAAAATTTCCGTCGGGAGTGACGGCGGCTTCCAAACCCACAGCCGGCAATGGTTTGCACACCGGACCGACCACGTGCACCACGCGTGCCACCCGAAGGGACACGCGCCAATCTATCAACACTATCAGGGTCTTGCGGTTGACAGTTCATGCGGCTGGGGTACGCTTCCCTTGCTTGGCATGAGCCCAGCAATCCGAAAAACCGCAACCTTTTCAACGGAGCAAGACAGATGTCTTTCCACCGACGCGGCCTCACGGCCGAACGCGACCCGCATGACCTACGGCACCAGCGGGCGCCGCCCATTTGGGCCCACTGGAACAGCCACCCTACGGGGTGAATCCCGTCCGCCACGGCGGACGGGGATTTTTGACTGACTTTCCGGCCCTCCCCCGCATCCTGCGGACCGTCCTGCGCTAAGGCCAGACGGTGGCCATCAACACTCACCGATAACAAGAAAGCTCCCGCCATGAACGATCTGGCGATGGATCTCGTGCGGCTGTGCCTGCACAACCGCGATGGCTCGATGGCCACGCAAGCAAACCGGCGCCGCGGCCTCTCGGCTGCGGCCGCCGATCTCTATCAACTCGGCTTCCGGGTCCCGAAGGCCACCTCCCTCAAGCCCAAGCATGTCACGGCGCTCGTCGACTACTGGTACGGCCAGGGCATCACCACCGCCACGGTCAAGAACCGCGTCGGCTGGCTTAGGTGGTGGGCGGAGAAGGTTGACAAGTCCTCGATCATTCCGCGGGACAACCTCGAACTCGGTATTCGCAACCGCGAAGGCGACCAGCGCAACCGCGCGTGGTCCCTGCCTCCGAACTTTTCGTTGCCCGACGCGCGCATGGTGCTTTCGGTGCGGCTGATGCAAGCCTTTGGACTGCGGGTCGAAGAAGCGCTCAAATTCCGCCCGCGGCAGGCTGATGCGGGGTCCGTCATCCGCCTGCAAGGTTCATGGACGAAAGGTGGCCGCGCCCGCGAGATTCCGGTGCGCACCTTTGCGCAGCGTGCCCTGCTCGACGAGGCCAAGTACCTCGTGGGCGCGAACTCCATGATCCCGCCGGACGACACGTTCATCCGGCACCGGCGTCGCCTTGAGCACGAGACCCTGAAGCGCGGTTACACCAATCTGCATGGCCTGCGGCATCGCTATGCCCAGAACCGCTACCGCGATTTGACCGGCTGGGAATGCCCGAAGACAGGCGGTCCCGCCGCCGGCCAGCTCACTGAGGCGCAACGCACCGCCGACAAGGCGGCACGGGCCGCCATCGCTGAGGAACTTGGCCACGCCCGCGTCGCCATCACAGTCGTGTACCTCGGATGACGGCCATGGATGTCCGCAACGCCCAGGAAGCCCGCGACTTCGCCACCAACGTACGCGAGGACTATGCCAACGAACTGTACGACCTCCACGGCGTGGCGTTACGCATTCGCCGTGCCGCCCGCCTTGGCCACCTGTCGGTGCAAATCCATCAGGACCGGCCCATCGACCTCAGGAAGACGGGTGCCGCCGCCTACCTGATCGAAACCCTGTTGATGGCGGGCTACGAGGCCGAGTGGGTCGAGGTCCGCAAGCATGAACATGGCCCGCGCGGAGACCCGCCGCGTGAGTACCTCTACGAGGAGTTGCTTGTGCAGTGGCATGTGCGGCTGCACGCAGGCGACCAGGCCAAAACCTGACCTACCCCGCAAAGCCACCACCGGTGGCTTTGCCGCTCCGCTTTCCCAGGGCAAACAGTACCGCCAACGGGTGCGCGCGAGCCCACGTCCCGCTACGCTGCTTACATGGCTTTTGAACTGAAACGCGACGAACCGGCGCACTGCGTTGAGCAGATGACGGG
>MKVB01000001.1:594843-595251 GCA_001899085.1 Devosia sp. 66-14
TCAGTTTTTTGGGGTCGCTCGAGTCACGAACGACCAGATTGGTGCGGACAACTTCTTCGCCGGTTGTCAAACGCGCGCGTCCATTGACGGCATCGAGAAGGCGCGACGTGGCTCGAGCGCTCATCTCGAAGAGCGGGTTGTGGACTGTCGTCAGCCTCGGCTCGGTGAATTCCGCCGCGGTGAAGTCGTCGAAACCGACGATTGACACATCGCGCGGAATGGCCAGGCCACGCTGCTTCAGCATGCGCATCGCCCCAACGGCCATGGCATCCGACGACGCGAACAACGCATCGAAGGGAACGCCTCGTCCCAGCAGCTCGGCCGTGGATTCCCGGGCCGAGGGCTCGGTGAACGGCGCACGAACGACGAGGCGTTCATCGAGGACATGGCCGTGCGATAGCAACGCCG
>MKVB01000001.1:595286-635089 GCA_001899085.1 Devosia sp. 66-14
AAGTCGGGGGTACCGGCAATGATGGCGAACCTGCGTCGGCCTACCGCCCATAGGTGATCGACCGCCTCGTTGATGCCGGCCGCTTCGTCCGGCGCGATATCAGGGAGACCGTCGTTAAAGCCATAGTTGTTGAGGACGATGACCGGCAGACCGTCGGCGACGGCCTTGGAGAACATCGGGATCGACTGCTGCAAAGCGACGACCAGGAGCGCATCCATTGCGCCTCCGCGCAACTGATCCGCGAGACGCTCCGTCTCTTCAGGGGTTTCCGGAAAGGCGTGCAGCGTCAGGCTGAAATGCGTGGCCTGAAGGATGCCCATGGCGCCGCGCAACACCTCGATCATCCAGGGCGACGTATCAAATGGCGCGACCAAGGCGACGACATTGGCTCGCCCGCGGGCCAACTGCACGGCCCTTTCGCTGCGGACGTACCCCATCTCATCGATGACGCGCTTAACGCGAGCGGACGTTTCCGCATCGACGTCTGGCCGGTCGTTCAGAACCCTCGAGACCGTCGTTTTCGAGACCTGCGCTGCCGTTGCAATGTCCGCGATGTTGAGCCGCCGTGCCATGCTTCCCCTCAGAAACCGCTTCCGGAACCGGTTCCGGGATCGGTTTCAGTGTTACGCTCGCGATGCGGTGTGGGTCAACAGCCATCCGAGGTGGAGTGTTCGCTATTGCTGATCCCGGCCTGCATCTCGCATCCAGGAGCCGCGCCGTTGCCTGCAGCAGCCGTCGCTGGCAAAGTCGTCAGGCGGCCCGCTCGGTCGTTGGAAACACCACTCATGAACCCGCCAGTGACGACGCCTATCCCGGAATGGCAGTGGTGGCTGGAGCGTATCGCCAGTGCAGGACCAATCGTAACCGCGCTCATCGCAGCTGCCGGCTTTGTTCTTGCGGTTATGACGTACCGAAAGTGGCATCCGGAAGCGGTTGGCAAGCGCAAGATCGAGCTAGCCGAGGACATCCTCGCTGACTTCTACAAAGCTCGGGAGGTTATTCGTTCAGCTCGCTTCAACGTCGTCTTCGTCGGTGAGGAGAGCGAGCGTAAGCCTGAAGCTGCCGAGACCCCTGGGCAGAAGAAGGCGCGTGACGGGTTCTACCGCGTGTTCGAGCGCCTACAGAAAGAGCGACAACTCTTCGCGGAGCTCCATGCTCGTCGCTACCGCGCAATGGCCTATTTCGGTAAAGAAGCTGAAGCTCTGTTCGACGACTTTCGGCGCCTGCAAGTTGAGCTGACGACGTCGGCAAGCATGCTTATCCAGTATTGGAACGAGGACCCTGCACAACGTCCCGCAGGCTGGGCTGAGTGGGAAAAGATAACCGGCGAACTCTACGATCCGTTTGGCGGCGACGAGTTCTCGGGAAAGGTCGACGCTTTGATCGTGCGCGCCGAGGGCTTCTTCGGAACGTGGCTGATGCGAAAGACCGAAAAGCCCAAGGTCGCTGTCAGCGACCCCTGATCAGCTAGACCTTCAGGTTCTCTTCCCAGAATTGGAGGTCGTCAGTTTCCATTGACCCGCCAGCGGCCGTCCGCTCCCTCACGAGGTCTGCAGCCTCTTCACTGGCAAGGAACTGCTCAACATCCCGCACGGCGTTAGCGATACGCTGCATTTTTGGCGTACCCCACAGGTACTTATGCGGAACGTCGCGCTCCATCATCTTGTACTGCACAGCTGCCTCGGCATCGGACTTTTGGTCTCTGTCCATCCAGTCTACCGCTGCCGCCTTGTCGTAGAGATCGAGCAGCATGTTGCGATAAAACCAAATGCTGACCCGCGGTCGCGCTTCAGAGACGGCATTCATCAACTCGCTGAACTGCCGCCCCGCATCGACAGCTCCCTTGGGAGCCATGATAGCCTTGACGGCGGCGGGATCCTTTGCCGCCTTCAACTGGTCAATCGTTTCGTTGGCCTCTGCAAATTCCTCTTGGAGCTCGGCAAGCTCCTTCCTCGTTGCCTCTAGCTCCGCGTTCAATGCTTCCACTTCACTCGCGGGCACACTGGTCGCAGGCGCAAGGTTCTTCAAAAGTCTCGCGAGATCGGCCTTCCAGGCGGTGCGTTTCCTGTCCCAATCATGGTCGGTACGCGGTTCCAGAGTGATCCCGCTGTTCCTGATCATTTCTCGGAGGTCGATAAGTTTTGTATGATCGTCGAGGCTCCAGCCTTGCTTTAGGCCAAGGGTGCTGGAAATCACATCGAACTTGATCGGTGGGACAACGATCGGCAAGGCCTGGTGGGACTTCACCCACGTAGCGCCAAGTTCCATAAGGCAGAACCAGCTCTCGAGATACCGGGGCGTGATGAGCAATATCACCAGCTTCGGGCTTTGAATTTGGCTCTTCATGTACTCGTTGAAGTCGTAGCCAAGCGGGATGCCCTGCCCCGGAATGCTTGACACGAAAATCGACCTCGCAGGCACACCGATCGCTTCCTTTAGGAAGGTGACAAACTTGTCGGCGAGCGCCTTGTCGGCAACGGCGTGGCTGATGAAAATGTCGGTCATGAAAGCCCTCGAGTGGGACCGGCAGAATAGTGGTGCGGACGGCGGGAATCGAACCCGCACGGGCACTGCCCTACGGATTTTCGTACCACTTCGGCTTCCGCCGCCGTCCTGAAGGACGTTTGTGGTCTGGACTATCCCTTCACCGTAGCAGATGCCTTAGGTGCCGCCCGTCTAGTCTCTACACCTTCCGCCGGGAAGCGGCTTGGCTCGGGATTGGCCGGACGCAATGCCCTTGGCTTTCCCCGAATTTGAGCGGTTCTACGTCCGGGATTTCTCCCGGCGCACTCAATCGTCTAAGTCCGTTGCGTCTACCAATTTCGCCACGTCCGCACTGGGGGTGTTGTAGCAGAGCAAGCGCATGCGGCAACCACTCTGACGGCACTGCGAGCAGGTTTAGCCTGCCGCAGGTTCCGGTTGCTCCAGCGACGTCAGGTGCGCGTTGCGCTTGGCGAGTTCTTCCTGCTGCTTCTTGGTCAGTGGCTTCTTGCGCACGTTCACCGCAGCCGCGCTGATGTTGTTCTTGATGTGCGCAGCATAGAATTTCTCGATCATCTCCACACTGGTTCGGCAGTTTTTAGCGACCTGGTAGATGTCCGCCCCCTCCTCCAGCCTCATGCTGATGTAGGTGTGCCGGAGGCTGTAGGCGGACCGCCGATTGCCTTCGCGATCGAAGCGCATCTTGGTCTCATCGAGGATTGACACCATCAGTCCTGCCATGGATGTCGGGAAGAGGAGATCGGACGGCTGAGGGCGGTTCCGCTCAACCATCCGCTCAAAAGGGAACACTGCGTTCGCAGTGCTTTTGCAGTAGCCCACGCCGCGCTTGCCGCGCACAGCGATGATGAGGATCGTCTCCTGTGTCTCTTGGTCGATGGCAACTTCGATGTCGCGGTACTGGAGCCGCTTGGCCTCGTCGGGGCGGAGGCCCGTGTTGGTCATAATGAGGATGAAGTCGAGAAACTGCTCCGCATTGTACTGCCAGCGCTTGCCCTTGTGCTGCTTCGCCTTGTCACGGGCGGCTTCGTAAAGGGCTTTGTACTCTGGCTTTGAGAACCATCCCCGGTGGGAAATCTTCTCGGCCTTCTGATAGGGAGCCGTCATGTCAGGAAGTGAAGCGAGCAGGTTGTGACGGCTTGCGTACTTTAGAACTTGGCGCAGGACGACAATCTCTTGGTGCAAGGTCTGCTTGGCCGGCACTTTGGTCGTTCCCGGAGCCGGCGTCAGGCGCTGAACGCGGTACTCATGCACCTTTGCCGACGTCACCTCCGCGAGGGTCAAATCGCCGAAGAACGGCAACAGGTAGTTGGCGAGGCGCCGTGAGTTGCCGTCAACATAGATTGCGTTCCGGTTGCCGCCAGTGATGATGGCGTACTCTGCCTCCCACTTCTTTGCGGTATCGCGAAATGTGGGGCCGGTGGGAACGTTGAGGGTCCCTGCCCGCTGCTTGCCGCGGAGGGTCAGGTACCAGTCTGACGCGAACTCCTTAGCGAGGCGCAAGCTGTCGGTGCCGGTGCTGACGCGGTGGTTCTTCCCATCGACGAATGCGGAGCACTGCCAGTTGCCGTTTTCGGCTCGGCGATAGACATGGCACTTGCCGTCAAGAATGGTGTGTTTTTGCATTGGCATCGGATTTCTCGTCCTTTGCCCCAGCTTACTCCATCCAGATGTGTAAGCAATGTGTAAGTGTTTTGCTGCTCAAAATTGCAGCACGTTTCACTCTAAGTCGTTGATTTTATGGTGCCCATGGGTGGACTCGAACCGCCACTGGAAGGATTTTAAGTCCGGTATGTCTACCATTCCATCACGCCCGCGCGCTGACAGGGCTTCCCACAAACATGGCAAAAACTCAAACGCGAATAGGGAGATAAACCCTGACATGTCCTGTCAGGGGTATCGACTATGGTCCGTGTCAGTCAAACCAGGAGGCCCGCATGCAGTTCATCGACCGCTACCCCATCACCGTCACCGACCAGTTCGCCGCTTGCCGCGATTTCTGGGCCAGGCACCTGAGCTTCTCAGTCGTGTTCGAGAACGAGTGGTTCGTCTACATGCAGGCCGATGGCGCCAGCATTGCCTTCATGTCGCCTGCCCACCCCTCCTATCCCCCGGGCCCCGAAGCCTATGCGGCGGGAACCAGCATGGAGCTCGAGGTGAAGGACGCCGCCGCGGCGCTCGAGGAGGTACGTGCCACCGGCAAGGAACCCGACTATCCGCTGACCGACGAACCCTTCGGACAGCGCCGCTTCAGCCTGAAGGACCCGTCGGGCCTGTGGATCAACGTGGTGCAGCAGCTCTAGGCACGAGCGGCTAAATCCGCCAGTTCCACAACTCATCGAGCGGCGTGTGTGCAATGGTGCCGTCGACAACGTCTTCGAAACTGACCTCCCTGCTCCAGACGCGGAACCGGTAGGTGGTTTCGGCAGGCTTGTAGTCGACGGTTGACTCGAGGTCGTCAAGCAACTCGGTGTAGGTCTCACCTTCGCGGCTGCTGGTAAGAATAACAACTCGATCCGCCACTACCGCATCGACGATCTGCATCGCCTCTTCCGCGGTCGGATGGAAGTGCCAGCTGCTCCCCTCAAAACCCAGAGAGATCAGCGGCTTTCCGTTCTCGACTGTGCGCTGAACACGCAGAGTCAGCGCGCCATCCACACTGACGCGACGATAGAGAACCTCCGCGTCTTGCATCGTCAGTCCGTGGCGCCGGAGATCGGCGGCACGTAGGCCACATCGAGGTCCCACGGGAAGAAGATCCAGGTATCCTGGCTGACTTCGGTGATGAAGGTGTCGACCATTTCGCGGCCCTTCGGCTTGGCATAGACCGTGGCGAAATGCGCGCCGGGGAGCATGTCGCGCACCACCCGCGCCGTCGCCCCGGTATCGACCAGGTCGTCGACGATCAGGATCTTGCCGCCATTGCGGGCCTTTTCGAGCAGTTCCGGCGCGATCGGCTTCAGCACCTTGATGCCGCTCTGGTTCTGATGATCATAGCTCTTCACGGCGACGCTCTCGACCACGCGGATATTGAGTTCGCGCGCCACGATGGCCGCCGGCACCAGCCCGCCGCGGGTGATCGCCACCAGTGCGTCGAACGGGCCGAGCGCCTGCAGCCGCCAGGCCAGCGCCCGGCTGTCGCGGTGGAACTGGTCCCAGGTGACTGGGAAGGATTTCTGCTGGGTCTGGTTCATTGCTTCTCCTGGGCGGCCCGGCCGCCTCGATCTCAAACAGGGGCCAACGGCCCGAAAACTCAGTAGGCCTCGACGTCCGGCGACAACCCGGCAGCGCGGTGCGCTTCGGCAACCATCGCGCGAACCCGCTCCGCCGCCGCGGCAAGCCGCGCCTCGTCGGACGAGCGCAGCACCAGCTCGGTCATCACGAATGTCTGTCCCATCTGCGGATAGCTGCCCATCTTCACGTCGGAGAATTCCAGCTGGATCTGGCCGAGCGGACCGCCAATGGTGCCCTCGCCCACCCGACAGCGGATGGTGATCGACTTGATCCTGTCTCCGCCACGCAGCGTCGGCCTGATCGCCTCGAGCATGGCCAGCATGATTTTGGGCACGCCCGCCATGACGTGGACATTGCCGATGCGAAAGCCCGGCGCGGCGCTCACCGAGTTGGCGATCAGCGACGCGCCCTCGGGGATGCGCGCCATGCGCAGCCGGGCCTCGTTGACCTCGGTGCCGCTCTGCTTCCAGCGTTCTTCCATCATGGCGCGGGCCTCGGCATTGATCGGCAGCGCCACGCCGAACGCCTTGGCGATGGCGTCCGCGGTGATGTCGTCATGCGTCGGGCCGATGCCGCCGGTGGTGAAAACATAGGTGTAGCGGGCCCGCACCGCGTTCACCGCGGCGACGATATCGTCCTCGACGTCGGAGACGACCCGCACCTCCCTCAGCTCGATCCCTAGCTCGGTGCAGAAGTCGGCCGTCGCACCGATATTCACATCCTTGGTCCGGCCGGACAGGATTTCATCGCCGATGACGACGAGAGCGGCGGTAACGGCTTCGGGCGATGGCATGGCGGCCCCGGATTTGCGAGGCACAATGCATTGCCTCACCAAAGCCCGAAAGGTCAAGCAATCCGGCGGCTCATCGGGTCCGGTTGCCCACAATATTGCCGCGGAGCCGGCAGCGCCAACACACTTCCAATCCTGAACCCGAACGCCTACTTTCGTTTCGAACGGAGCCGCCATGATCACCTACGTCGAAGCCGAAACCAAAAGCCGCCGCACCTCGGGCGTGATCCCGCTGCACGGCGAAGCCGGCTTCAACGGCATGCGCAAGGCCGGTCGCCTCACCGCCGAAGCCCTCGACCTGCTGGTCGATGCGGTGAAGCCTGGCGTCACCACTGCAGCGCTCGATCGGCTGGCCTACGAGTTCGCCCGCGACCATGACGCCATCCCGGCGACGCTGTTCTACAAGGGCTACCGCCACTCGATCTGCACCTCGATCAATCACGTCGTCTGCCACGGCATCCCCGAGGAGCGGCCGCTGCGCGAAGGCGACATCGTCAACATCGACCTGACGCTGATCGTCGACGGTTGGTACGGCGACAGCTCCCGCATGTACCCGGTCGGCGAGATCAGCCGGAAAGCCGAGCGCCTGATCGACGTCACCTATGCCAGTCTCGCCGCCGGCATTGCCGCGGCCCGGGCCGGCGCCACCACCGGCGATATCGGCGCCGCCATCCAGTCGCTGGCCGAGGCCGAGCGGATGAGCGTGGTGCGCGATTTCGTCGGGCATGGCGTTGGGCAGCTCTTCCACGATGAGCCCAACATCATGCATTTCGGCGTTCCGGGCACCGGCGTGCCGCTGAAGCCGGGCATGATCTTCACCATCGAACCGATGATCAACCTGGGCCGTCCGCACGTCAAAATCCTCGCCGACGGCTGGACCGCGGTGACGCGCGATCGCACCCTCTCGGCTCAGGCCGAGCACTCGATCGGCATCACCGAAACCGGTGTCGAGATCTTCACGCTCTCGCCGCGGGGGCTGTTCAACCCGCTCGATGCTCGTCGCTAGACGATGAGCGACGCGGAGAAGCCATCGCCGGACGGACTCGGCGAGGCCCCTGCTCCGCACTATCTCGGGCATCGGGAGCGCGCGCGGCAGCGGTTTCTCCAGCTTGGCGAACAGCACATCGAGGATTACGAGCTGCTGGAGCTGATCCTGCAGATCGTCATCCCCCGCAAGGATACCAAGCCGCTCGCCAAGCAACTGATCCGGACCTTCGGTTCGTTCTCCGGCGTGTTCTCGGCGAGCCCGCAGCAGCTCGACGAGATCAAGGGCCTCGGGCTGATCTCGGCCACCAACCTCAAGGTCATCCAGGCCGCCGCCCAGCGTTTCGCCCGCGACCGCATGACGCCGGACCTGCCGGTCCTCGGTTCATGGACCGCCCTGATCGATTACTGCCGCGCCCAGATGGCGTTCAATGACGTCGAGCAGTTCCGCATCCTGTTCCTCGACAAGAAGAACCGGCTGATCGCCGACGAAGTGCAGCAGACCGGCACCGTCGACCACACGCCGGTCTATCCGCGTGAGGTGATCAAACGCACGCTGGAGCTGTCGGCGACCGCGCTGATCCTCGTGCACAACCACCCCTCGGGCGATCCGACGCCGTCAGCGGCGGATGTTGAGATGACCCGCCGGATCAACGACGTCGCTCGACCGCTGGGGATCACCGTGCATGACCACATCATCATCGGGAAGTCAGGGCATTCGTCGATGAAGGGGTTGAAGCTGATCTAGTCGCGGCCCCGGTAGTAGATATCGAGATCGATCCGAAGCCCCCGCCGCGCCAGACGCTCAAGAGTTGGCGCTTCAAGCCCGATGCCCTCGTTTCCGCCATTGAGAAAGAGCCCGATGAAGAGCTCTCCATCGTATTGCTGAGCAAGCTCTCGCCAGATCACCAGGTCCGAAGCCAGGCTGTCGAGAAGCTTGCAGATCTGGCTGTCGAGATCGCCGGGCCTTTCCCTCGGCCCTCTGAACGAACATAGCCCTGTTCGGCCGATGCCTCTGCCTCGGCCCATCGGCTCGCCCTTGCGGTAGGCTATCTCAGGCTGCCCACCCAAGGCTGCGACGATCTGCGCTGGGTCGAGGTCATCGCCTGAAAAGCGCAGACTGACGGCAGTCTCACTGACCGTGCTCATCGCCTTCGGTCCTTGGCGTCTCACCCTTCGCCCGCAGCATCCGCCCGCGCACCGCCTTCACCGCGCTCATCACCGCCTTGTTCGCCTTGAGCTTCTGCCGCAGCACCTGCCAGCCGAAGTGGCCTTTGGCCGCCATGGTGCCCAACGTGGTCAGCGGCACATAGTGCTGGCGCACCGGCAGCTTGAGGTTGCACCAGTGGCGCTTCTCGTCGGTGAAGCCGGCGCCCATGTCGAAGACGCGATAGCCCGCATCGAACACCGTCTGCATCACCCGCAACAGGCACTGCTTGCCAGGCGAGCCGGTCTGGATCGTCGCGTCGTCGCTCATCGAGGAGATGAGGCAGAACAGCCGCCCGCCATGCGCGATGTTGTAGCGAACGGCGACGATCTCGCCGTCGAGCCGCAGCACCTGCAGCCGCACATCCAGGCCGCCGGTCGGCGACAGCGTCGCGTCGTAGAACGCCCTGACGCCCGGCTCGGCAAACGGATCCGGCACGCCCATGGCCAGGAACCGCGCGGCGCGCTGGCGGAACATCAGCTCGAGGATCGGCATCGCCTCCGGTCCACCGCGCACCTCCTCGAAACTCACCTGCCCCAGCGCCTCGAGCCGTTCGCCCTGCTGGCGATCGTGCTTGCGGCGCGATTTCGAGCGCTGCGTGGTGTTTGCCTCTTCCCAGCTCGCGAATTGCGCTCGGTAGAGCGTCTCCGCCTCGATCGATTGTCCGAGCTCAGCGAAAATATCGACCCCCGCGACGAACAGCTGCGGCACCGACTTCAGGTAAATGAGGTCAGCCCCCTCCAGCTTTTCGAGCATTGCCGACCACAGCGCCGCCCGCTCCACCGAGCCGAGCATCGCCAGCCGCTCCGCATCGACCAGCGGTGCGTTGCAGCCGACATGCGGGCCGGGAAACCATGACAGCAGCCGCACGCCCTTGACGCGTCGCCGCCACAGCGCCAACAGCGCCACCGGCTCCCCGTCGAACGCGGCGGTCAGGTAGAGCTGGTCGTCCTCGGCGATTTCCATCGCCTCCACCCAGGTACGGGTAAAGGCAGCGCTCTGGCCCGGCGACTCGATCTCGGCCGCTTCCAGTGCTGCCCAGCTCGCCGCGACGTCCTCGATCCGGTGCGTCACCGTCACAGTCGCCACCGGCACCACGGTCAGCCGCTGCCGCTGTTGCCGCGGCGGCGGGGTATCCTCTGCATAGGCTTCGAGAGCCATCGCCCATTCCTCGTCCAAGGTTGGGGCGACTATCGTGAGCCGAGGTGAATCGGCTGTTGACGCATCCGTGATCGATCGCCGCGACGGTCGATTTCGGCGGCGACGGTTAAGCCGCCCTTACCCGAACTGTTGCAGAATCGGGAAGGTCTCGAGGAACCAGAACGAGATGCGGGTGAACTGCCCGGTGAGGAACAGCAGCCCTGTGACCACCAGCAACCCGCCCATCACCTTCTCGACCATGCCAAGATGCTTCTTGAAGCCGGAAAAGAAGGTCAGGAACGGTCCGATGGCGATGCCGGCCAGCAGGAACGGCACACCCAGCCCGAGCGAATAGAGCCCGAGCAGCGCCGCACCATCGAGCGCCGTTTCCTTGGTCGAGGCCACCGCCAGGATCGCCGCCAGCACCGGCCCGATGCATGGCGTCCAGCCGACCGCGAAGGCCAGCCCGAGCAGGAACCCGCCCACCGGTCCGCTCGCCACGCCCGGCCCATTGTGCCGTAGCTGCCGATCGAGGAAGGCGATCCGATAGACGCCGAGGAAGTGCAGCCCCATTGCGATGATGAACAGCCCGGCGATCGGCGTGATGATCGGCAGTGCCTGTCGGAACGCCTGGCCGAACGCCGTCGCCGTGGCGCCGAACAGGATGAAGACGATCGAGAAGCCCGCGATGAAGAACAGCGAGGTGAAGACGCTCTTCCGCCAGATCACCCCGGCGGTGGCGCCATCGTCGCGCAACTGGTCGAAGCTCGCCCCGCTCATATAGGTGAGGTAGGGCGGCACCAGCGGCAGCACGCAGGGGCTCAGAAAGCTCAGCACCCCTGCCCCGAACACCAGCCAGAACGAAAACCCGTCCATCATGCCTCCGACAAATCGCGCGAAGTCATAGCCGGTTCGGGGCCGAAGGCAATGCGGCGGGCCGCCGCTCGCTCCGTTGTGAAGGCGTCTGGCCGGACGGGCCGAAGTAACGTAGCACTCTGCCTTCCCCGGTCAGCCAGCGAGTACCGATGTCGCCAGTCGTTCGCCTTGAACCGATCACGCCGGCCAATCGCGCCCAGCTTGTCGCCCTCTCGGTCGCCGCGGAGCAACGGGATTTCGTCGCGACCAATGCCGACTCCCTGTGCGAAGCAGACGGGAACCGGGCCTGCTTCCCCTTTGCCATTGCCGTCGATGGCAGCGTCGTGGGTTTCGCGATGTATGCGCTCGACCCCGACGACGGCAATTACTGGATCTATCGGCTGATGATCGACCAGCGGCACCAGCATCGTGGCATCGGGCGTGCTGCACTGGCAGAGCTTATCGCGCTCATGTCCGCCCTGCCGAACTGCCCGCGCATCGTCCTCGGGGTCGAACCAGGCAATAGTGCGGCCCGCGCCCTCTACGAGTCAGCCGGCTTCGTCGCCACCGGTGAGGTCATCGGCGGCGAAGCGGTGATGTGCCTCACCTGCTGAGCCGGCGGAACCCGGGCCCTGTCTTTCGCGAGGGATGACATCGGGGTTGGGGCGGGGTAAGCAGCCCATATATGTCAGCCCCTACTGACCGAGGCCCCATGTCCCGCCCGATCCGCATTGCGCCTTCCATTCTGTCCGCCGATTTCACCCGTTTGGGCGACGAGATCCGCGCCGTCGATGCAGGTGGCGCCGACTACATTCATGTCGATGTGATGGACGGTCATTTCGTCCCCAACATCACCATCGGCCCGCTGATCGTTTCGGCCATCCGCCCGCTCACCAAAAAGATCATCGACGTCCACCTGATGATCGCTCCGGCAGACCCGTATCTGGGCGCGTTTGCCAAGGCCGGCGCCGACTCGATCACCGTGCATGCCGAGGCCGGCCCGCACTTGCATCGCTCGCTGCAGGCCATCCGGACCGAAGGCAAGCGCGCCGGCGTCGCCATCAATCCGGCGACCCCCGTTTCTGCCATCGAGCACGTCATCGGCGATGTGGACCTGGTGCTGGTGATGAGCGTCAACCCCGGCTTCGGCGGCCAGAGCTTCATCCCCGAGAGTCTGAACAAGATCCGCCAGGTGCGCGCCCTGATCGGCAGCCGGCCGATCGACCTCGAGGTCGATGGCGGCGTATCCGAGCACAATGCCAAGGCGCTCGCCGATGCCGGTGCCGACCTCTATGTCGCCGGCACGTCGGTATTTTCCGGCAACGACCCCAAGACCTATGCCAGCCGCATCGCGGCCATCCGCAACGCCGCGACCGCCGTTACCGCGTAACGCATCGGTTACGCGAACAAAGAGCCATAAGCCAATGATTCCGCGCTACTCCCGCCCCGAAATGGTCGCCATCTGGTCGCCCGAGACCCGCTTCAAGATCTGGTTCGAGATCGAGGCGCACGCGACGACCCGGCTGGCTGAACTCGGCGTGGTGCCGAAAGAAGCCGCCGAAACGATCTGGGCCAAGGGCGGCAATGCCACCTTCGATGTCGAGCGCATCGACGAGATCGAGCGCACCACCAAGCACGACGTCATCGCCTTTCTGACGCACGTCTCGGAGATCGTCGGCCCCGAGGCGCGGTTCCTGCACCAGGGGATGACCTCGTCGGACGTGCTCGATACCTGCCTCGCGGTGCAGTTGGCTCGCGCCTCCGACATCCTGCTCGGCGACATCGACCGCCTGCTGGCAGCGATCAGGAAGCGCGCCAAGGAACACAAGTACTCGATCACCATCGGCCGCAGCCACGGCATCCACGCCGAGCCGACCACCTTCGGCATCAAGCTGGCCGAAGCCTACGCCGAGTTTGCCCGCAACCGCGCCCGGCTCGTCGCGGCCCGGGAGGAGATCGCCACGGCCGCCATTTCCGGCGCCATCGGCACCTTCGCCAACATCGATCCGCAGGTCGAAGCCTATGTCGCCGAAAAGCTGGGGCTGAAGCCGGAGCCGATCTCCACGCAGGTGATCCCGAGGGATCGCCACGCCATGTTCTTTGCCACGCTCGGGGTCATTGCCTCCTCGATCGAGCGCATCGCCACCGAGATCCGCCACCTGCAGCGCACCGAGGTTCTCGAAGCCGAGGAGTTCTTCTCCCCCGGCCAGAAGGGCTCCTCGGCCATGCCGCACAAGCGCAATCCGGTGCTGAGCGAGAACCTCACCGGCCTCGCCCGTCTCGTCCGCGGCATGGTCACCCCGGCGCTGGAGAACGTCGCGCTGTGGCACGAGCGCGATATCTCGCATTCCTCGGTCGAACGGATGATCGGCCCCGATGCCACGGTGACGCTCGATTTCGCGCTGAACCGCCTCGTCGGCCTGATCGACAATCTGCTCGTCTACCCCGAAAACATGAAGCGCAATCTCGACCTGCTCGGCGGGCTGCACAACAGCCAGCGCGTGCTGCTGGCGCTGACCCAGGCCGGCCTCAGCCGCGAGGACTCCTATGCCGCGGTGCAGCGCAACGCCATGCAGGTCTGGCAGGCCCGCGGCGATCGCGCCGGGCTGTTTGCCCAGCTGCTGAAGGCAGATCCCGAAGTCTCTGCCAGGCTGAGTGCCTCGGAGATCGACGCCATGTTCGACGATTTCTATCATCTGAAGCATGTCGACGCCTTGTTCGAGCGCGTCTTCGGACCCGAAGTATGAGGATCGCCGACGCCGACATCCTGATCCTGCCGGGGCTCGGCAATTCCGGCGCCGGGCACTGGCAGCGCCGGTGGGCCGAGCGTTTTTCCACCGGCCGGATCGTCGAGCAGGACGAATGGGACGATCCGGACCTGCGTGACTGGACCGCCGCGATCGTCGAGGCCGTCGAAGCCGCAGAGCGTCCCGTGGTGCTGATTGCCCACTCGCTGGCGGTTTCGGCGCTGGTCCATGCCGCGCCGCGCTTTCCCGCCGGCAAGGTGAAGGGGGCCCTCCTCGTCTCGCCCCCCGATCACGAGGGTTCCAGCTTCCCGCGCGAAGGCCGCAGCTTCGACAACGTGCCGACCGACCCGCTGCCATTCCCCTCGCTGCTGGTGGTCTCGACCAATGACAGCTACGTCACTCCCAACCGCGCCGCCGACATGGCGACCGCCTGGGGCTCGGAGCTGCACTTCGCCGGCGAAGCCGGCCACATCAACCTGGCGTCGGGCCACGGCCCCTGGCCCGAAGGCCTGCTGATGTTCACCCGCCTGATGCAGCGGATCTGAGCTACATCGCCGAGAACTGCGCCACCACCTTGCCGGCCTCGTCGCTGAGGAACAGCTTTCGCTGCTCGGCATCGATCCGGAAGGTCCGCGCAGCGCCCAGGGCAGCGTGGAATTTCTGCTCCTGGTTCATCGCGGCTTCGGCGCAGGCCATCATGGTCGAGGCGAGATTGCCGAAACTGATCTTGTCGCCATCGATCTTGGCGCTGCCGCCGAAGCGGTTGCAGCCGCCATTGCCGGAAACCTTGCCATCCGCGGCAATCTCCAGGGTCGTCTGCAGGTTGTCGATGACGCCGCCTCCGTCGATATCCTCGGCCAGCCACGCGCCGGTCAGAGGCAACGTCGTGGCCGCATCCGAGGCGACACGGTGTACCAGCAGTTCGACGCCGCTGGCCGCGGGGTCGAAGCTATGTCGTTCGGTGGTGGTGAACATCAGCTGGTCGGCAGCGGTGATGCTGGCCCGCCACGCATAGGTATGCCCGGCTTCCAGTTGCCCCGGATCATAGTCGATGCTGAAGGCAGTGGGGCTGGTGTGGGCCGGCACGCTGGTTTCGGCAATGACCCTGGCCGGAGCATCGGCCAGCGACACGTCCTCGAGCCGTACAGTGGCGACTGCGCCCTCGGGCAGCAGCATGCGCTCTCGATAGACCACGTTGCCGGTGATCGTGGTGCCATCGGCGAGGGCAACGCCCGCCACGGAAGCGAGCATGGCGCCGGCGATCAGCGCCATCGCGGGTCGGCGGCCGATAAGCAGGGGTCTTGCCATCTTGATCCTCCAGGCGGGAGGCCAAGACGAAACGCCTCGCGCCCATCGGGCGCAAGGCAAATCATGATGATGGTTTCGGTTGGCTTACCGGGAGGGCCTCAGCCCTCGTTCAGCACCTGGTCGCGCGCCACCCCGACCAGTTCGGCCATTTTCTGCCGAATCATGTCGTCGGACACCGAGGCGCCCTTGGCCTTGAGATCACCCGAGATCTTGCGGAACACGTCCTCGTCGCCGGCTTCCTCGAAGTCGGCAGCCACCACCTCGGCGGCATATTGCCGGGCATGCTCGTCGCTCAGGCCCATATGCTCGGCGGCCCACAGCCCCAGCAGCTTGTTGCGGCGGGCTTCCGCCCGGAAGCGCAGCTCCGAGTCGTGAGCGAACTTGGCTTCCTGGCCCTTCTGGCGATCGTCGAATCCCGACATCTATGCTCTCCGCATTTCTACCCGCAATTCGGGCGCCCTCGATGGGTCTCGACATAAGCTGGACCGGCCCCCAAATCAACGGGTGGGGGTCGCGGCATTTGGTCAATCCGATCAATGCCCCCTGCTGGTTTGCCCATGCGGCCCGCGCCTGAAACGTGCCTGGCGAGGCCGCCCCAAGCGCGTGGCAGCGCTGTCCGCGGCGGTTCGTCCGCCGGTGAAAGAGCTTGCATTAGGCTGGCATTCTGGCGCATGAACGCCCCAATTTCCCACATTGTCCGAGAGGCAGGGCTCATATGAACCGTCGCCGCAAGATCTATGACGGCAAGGCCAAGACGCTTTTCGAGGGGCCGGAGCCCGGGACGCTGATCCAGTACTTCAAGGATGACGCGACCGCCGGCAACGGCGCCAGACACGAGATCATCGACGGCAAGGGTGTCCTGAACAACCGGATCTCGGAGTACATTTTCAGCAAGCTCAACGGGCTGGGCATTCCGACCCACTTCATCCGCCGCCTCAACATGCGTGAGCAGCTGATCAAGGAAGTCGAGATCATCCCGCTCGAGGTGGTGGTGCGTAACGTCGCTGCCGGCTCGCTGACCAAGCGGCTCGGGCTCGAACCCGGCACCCAGCTGCCCCGCTCGATCATCGAGTTCTACTACAAGGATGACGCGCTCAACGACCCGATGGTGTCGGAAGAGCACATCACCGCCTTCGGCTGGGCGACCCCGCAGGAACTCGACGACATCATGGCGCTGGCCATCCGCGTCAACGACTTCCTGACCGGTCTGTTCATGGGTGTCGGCATCCAGCTCGTCGACTTCAAGATCGAGTGCGGACGCCTCTATGACGGCGACCTCATGCGCATCGTCTTGGCCGATGAGATCAGCCCCGACAATTGCCGGCTGTGGGACATCAAGACCCGCAACAAGCTCGACAAGGATCGCTTCCGCGAAAACCTCGGCGGGCTGGTCGACGCCTATCGCGAAGTGGCGCAGCGGCTCGGCATTCTTGTGGAAACCGACAACGCGTTGACCACCGGCCCGCGACTCGTGCAATAGCCGCCCGGAGTGGGCCCAGACAAGACGGCGACGCCGTTCGGTTCGGGCCCATGACCACTGCAGCAGCAGGGCGCCGCCCTGCCCTTTCTCGGGAATTTTCGATGAAAGCCCGCGTCACCGTCACGCTCAAATCCGGCGTCCTCGACCCTCAGGGTCAGGCCATCCAGGGTTCGCTGAAAAGCCTCGGCTTCAGCGGGGTCGGTGCCATCAGGCAGGGAAAAGTGTTCGACGTCGAGCTGGGTGAATCCGATTTGTCACAGGCCGAGGCTAATGTCCGGGCGATGTGCGAGAAGCTCTTGGCGAACACCGTCATCGAAAACTACACGATAGAAATCACGCCTTAAGATTCACCGCTTATGGTGCTGGCCGCTCGCGTAACCAGAGCCAGTACCAGTAAAGACCGCCCCGATGCTCAAGACGTTCTCCCTGTCGATTGCCTTCTTCCTCGCGCTCGGCCTGCTTTTCGCCGCCTACGCGTCGGTTCCTGTCTGAGGCATATCGGCCTCGGCATTATTCGGTAGCGCCTTCGCCCTCTCGCAACGCGAGAGCGACGCGGGTTAGCCGCCGAAAATCCCGTCCCCATTAAGTCCGATCTCTGCGACCGCAGGGACCCATGTGGCCGTTCGCGCCAACCTGAGCGGACGCGAGCGGTAACTCCCCGCGGCGTTACCTGCGGTCATCGGGCCTAGACTTTGGTCGCGTGACGCGGAAGTCACAGCTCGGCCGCCGCCACCTTTCCGCCGTAGCGCGCTCATCGAATAGTCGCAGCCGGGCATCACAGCTGGCAATTAACCGTGCTGGTTCAGACTCCGTTCAGCCATCGAGGCGCATTGGAGCCATGCACGGGCCGTGACTATTCCGGTCCCGCGAACCGACCTAAAGACCGCCCTGACCCAAGCGCAAGCCGCGCTGCCGAACGATATAGAAAATGCTCAAGACCTTCTCGCTCTCTGCCCTGTTCTTCATGACCATCGGCCTCCTGCTCGCCACTCACCTGTCGCTGCCGTTCTGAGGCGCGACGGCCGGCTTGAAGCCGCGCCACGGCCCTGCGGCTCGATAAATCTTTAGTTATTAAGCACTTGGCTTAAGCCTAAGTGCAGGCATTGCACCCCAGATGTGGCCCGAGGCGCTAAAACGCGCGGGACGCGCTCCGGGAGCACCAGAAAAATGCCGACTGCAGCCAACCGCCTCGATTGGGTAGATGCCGCCAAAGGCCTCTCGATCATCCTCGTGGTGATGATGCACTCCGCCTATGGCGTCGGCGAAGACCTGAACGGCACCGGCATCCTCCACTACATCATCGGCTGGGCCACCCCGTTCCGCATGCCGGAGTTCTTCCTGATCTCCGGCCTGTTCCTCGGCGCCGTCATTGCCCGTCCGTGGGCCGCCTATGCCGACCGCCGCATCGTCCACTATCTCTACTTCTACGCGCTCTGGGCCGTGCTGCAGATCGTCTTCAAGGTCGGCCTGGGCACGGGCGACGTCGGCTCGGTCGTCAGCCAGACCCTCATGGCCATCGTCGAGCCTTACGGCGTGCTCTGGTTCATCTACATGCTGGCGGTCTATTCGCTGGTGACCAAGCTGCTCTTCACCTTCAGGGTGCCGCATTGGCTGGCGCTCGCCGCCGCGGCCGCCCTGCAGATCTTCCCGGTGCAGACCGGCATCGGCCTCGTCGACCACTTCGCCGCCTACTTCGTCTATTTTTACGCCGGCTATGCTTTCGCCCCTCTGGTGTTCCGCATTGTCGCGTCGGCCCAGGCCAACGTCGTGCCGGCCGCGCTGGCGCTTGTCGGCTATGCCGTCATCGAGGGCTACCTGGTGTTCGCCGGCGGCTCGGAACTGCACCCGCGCGGCATCACCATGGGCTATGCCGCCCTGCCCGTGCTGCACCTGGCGCTCGGCTTTATCGGCTCGCTCGCCGTCTGCCTCAGCGCCGCCCTGCTGATCCGGCTGCCATGGATGGGCTGGCTGCGCTGGTTGGGCGAACACTCCATCGTCGTCTACCTCAGCTTCTCGATCCCGATGGCCGCCAGCCGCACCCTGCTGCTGAAAACCGGGCTGATCACCGATGTCAGCACCGTCAGCGTCATCGTCATGGGCATCGCGCTGCTCTCGCCCCTGGTGCTTTACTGGCTGATCGAGAAGACCGGCTGGGGCAAGTTCCTGTTCGAGCGTCCGGCCTGGGCCCACATTCCCGGCACGCCGGGCAGCCGCGGCTACGCCAAGCCCGCCGCCGTGCAGCCGGCAGAGTAAGCCACAGCCGATCGGGCGGAACCGCGGTTCCGCCCTTGCTTTTGCCACCAAGACTCACCAAAGGATCGGCATCCCGCATCAGGAGCTGCTGCCGATGAAAGCCGCTGTCGTCGTGTTCCCCGGTCTCAACCGTGATCGCGACATGATCGCTGCCCTCACCAAGATCGGCGGCGAAGCGCCGGCCATCGTCTGGCACAAGGATGCGGAGATCCCCCAGGTCGATCTCATCGTCATCCCTGGCGGCTTCTCTTACGGCGATTACCTGCGCGTCGGCGCAATCGCCGCGCGCTCCCCGGCCATGGATACCATCCGCGAGCGCGCCGCAGCGGGCGTCAAGGTGATGGGCGTCTGCAACGGCTTCCAGATCCTGAGCGAGGCCGGGTTGGTTCCCGGTGTGCTGATGCGCAACGCCTCGCTGAAATTCGTCTGCCGCGAGGTCAAGCTCTCGGTCGAGAACGCAGCCACCGATTTTACCCGCGGCTATGCCCAGGGCCAGGTGATCCGTTGCCCAGTGGCGCACCATGACGGCAACTACTTTGCCGACGCCGAAACACTGGCAGCCGTCGAAGGCAACGGCCAGGTGGCGTTCCGCTACGCCGAAGGCACCAATCCGAACGGTTCGATCAACGATATCGCCGGCGTCTTCAACGCCAGCCGGAATGTCCTCGGCCTGATGCCGCACCCCGAGAACCTGATCGAAAGTGCCCATGGCGGCACCGACGGGCGCAACCTGTTCGCGTCCTTGCTGGCGGCCTGACGCACTTATCGTCGGGGTGGCGGATCGCTGCGTGGCGCTTTAGTCTCGGCGCATTGCAACGACTTTGCCGAGATTGCCAAATTGCGGATACTGCTCGCCTGCGCCGCGATCCTCGCGGGTGTGACCGGTCTTGCCCTCGACTGGTCGACCATCTTTCCATCGGTGATGACGGTGTCGGCGACCAACGCAGTGGCGCGTTCGTTCCCCGATGCGTTCATCTATTTCTGGACCTACTTCACCCATCTCACCAACCTGTGGCTGCTCGTGACCTACGCCTCGGTGCTCTCCGGCTGGCGCTGGCTCGGCTGGTTCCGCCGGCCGGTGATCATGGCCTCCGCGGCGGCCTTCATCACCCTCGTGATGCTCTATTATCACTTCATGCTGGCGCCGACCCTGAAGCTCGAGGGAGCGCTCGGTATCGCCACCGTCCTGCTCCACTACGTCGCGCCGATCCTTTATCTCGCCTGGTGGGCGCTGTTCGCGCCGCACGGCGCCCTGCGCTTCAGCCATCTCGGCCTGATGCTGCTGCCCGGCATCGGCTACGTCGCCTGGGTCCTGCTGCGTGGCGCCGTGGTCCACGAATATCCCTATGACATTCTCGATGCCGACAAGTTCGGCTATGGCGGGGTGGCCATCGGCGTCGCGGTGCTGCTGGTGGCGGTGACCGTCTTCTCGCTTGTCCTCGTCGCCGCCGACAAATGGCTGGCCCGCCGCACCGCCTCAGTTTGACCGCACCGGGAGCCGGTGCTTACCTTCCCCTCGTGGCGGGAGACACGCGATGAGTCTGGGGCGGATCGTTGCCTGGGTGGGGTTGGTCATCGGCGTCGCCATTCTGCTGCTGCAGTTCTGGCTGGCCATCAGCCTGCGCCTCGGCACTGGCGACAACCTGCTCGGCGCGCTCTGGTACTTCTTCACCTTCTTCACCATCCTGACCAATGGCCTGGTGGTGCTGGTCTATCTCTCCGAACTCACCACGATGGGATGGCTCTCCTGGTGGCGGCATCCCACGACGCGCGCCATGGTCTGGGGTTCGATCACGGTGGTAGGCGTCTTCTACCACGTACTGCTGGCCGGCCTGTGGAGCCCGACCGGCTGGTCGTTGCTCGCCAACAACGTGCTGCATTACGTGGCGCCGACGCTCTACGTGGTTTGGTGGCTGGCATTCCAGCCGCATGGAACCCTGTCCTTCCGTGACCTGCCGGCCATGACCATCTACCCCTTCGCCTATCTGGCATGGGCCATGCTCCGCGGCGCCATCATCGGCGAGTATCCCTACCCGATCCTCGAGGCCAACACCCTCGGCTACGGCCAGGTGGCGATCAACTGCCTCATCATGGTGGTGCTCTTCGTCGCTGTCTTCGCGGTGGCAGTGGGCCTCGACAAGCTGCTAGGGCGCCGCGTCGCGCCCGAGATCTGAGGGCACCGGAGGGACAGATGAACTTGCGGACGATCTTGCTGTGGTTCGGTGCAATCGCCGGGCCGATCACCCTGCTCCTGCAGCTCTACCTGACACTGGTCGCCCGTCTCGCTGATGGCGACAGCGTGCTCGGCACGCTGTTCTACTTCGCCACCTTCTTCACGATCCTCACCAACGCCATGATGGCGCTCTGCTACGTGGCGGCCGTATCGGGCTGGACCTGGCTCGGCTGGTGGCGCACCTCGTTTGCCCGGGCACTGACCGCCGGCTCCATCGCCATGGTGTCGCTCTACTACATCTTCTTCCTGTCGGGCCTGACCGATCCGAGCGGATTGGGCGCCATCCTCAACATCTACATGCACTACCTGGCGCCCTGGCTGTTCGTGCTGTGGTGGATCCTGACGCCCGCGCACGGGACGCTTCGCTATGCCGACATGCCGCGCATGCTGGTCTATCCGCTCGTCTATCTGGTTGTGGTGATGATCCGCGGCGCCCTCGTCAACGAGTACCCCTACCCGCTCCTCCGCGCCAACGAGTTCGGCTATGTCCAGGTGGCCATCAACTGCGTCTTCATGCTGATCGGCTTCGTCGTCATCTACGCGCTGACCGTTCTCATCGACCGCTGGCTGGGCCGCCGCCAGCCATCCGCCGCCTGACGCCTTGTTTGTGACACGCGCACGATCCTAAGCTCGCGCTTTCATCGGGGCGGAAAGTCCATGGGTTTCGAGTGGTCGCAGGACGACATCAGCGTCGCTGACGGGTTCCTGCGCATAGCGCGTGAGCAGGTCGGCAAGGCAATTGCCGGCGCCGAGAACACCCAGGAGTCGCCCGAGCGGCGGGTGCACGAGGCCCGCCGGCGCTGCAAGAAGCTGCGCGCCCTGTTTCGCCTGGTCCGCCCCGACTTCGACGCCTACGACACCGAGAACGCTTTCGTGCGCGACGCCGCACGCGGCTTGGCGCAGGCGCGGGACATGCGAGTCGTACGCGGCACGCTGGTCGAACTGATGCAATGGGCCGACCGACCGATCGAACTCGATCTGGGTGGCGGGGCGGAAGTCGAAGTCGCCGGCCTTTCCCGCTTTGCCGAACAGATGCGCTCGCTCGAGCAGCGGAGCCAGGCCTGGCGGGTTGGTCGGATCGACATCGACACGCTCGCTGCCGGGCTGAAGCAGACCTATCGGCGTGGCCGTTGGACCAAACGGCTCGCCGAGAAGCATCGCACCGACGAGGCGTTCCACGAGTGGCGCAAATACGCCAAGTATCACTGGAACCAGTTGGGCCTGCTCGAGGACTGTGCCGGGGACATCCTGCCATCGGCCCACAAGAGTGCCGGCGACCTGGCAGAACTGCTCGGTCAGCACCACGACCTGGCCATACTCGACCAACTGCTCGCCACGACACCCGAGGCGCTGGGCGCCGCGGTCGACGTCGGCTTTGCGCGTGAGGCAGCGGCCCGCCGCCAGCGGGAACACGAAACGAGGATCGCCGCGCTCGGCGCGCAGGTCTTCGCCGAGACCCCCACGGCGCTGAAGGCCCGCTTCGTCGCCTATCTCGATGGCTGGGCGCAGCGACAGGCGGCCGAGTAGTGGCGATCGAGATCGAGCGAAAATTCCTTGTCGCCGGCGACGGCTGGCGCGGCCTCGTGCGGAGCAGCGAGGCGCTGCGGCAAGGCTACCTGACCACCGGCGGCAAGGGCGTGACGGTGCGGGTGCGCACCGTCGACGATGCGCGCGGCTTCATCACCATCAAGAGCGGCGGCTCGGCGCTGGCGCGCGCCGAGTTCGAGTACGAGGTACCGATTGCCGATGCACGGCAACTTCTAGCGCTGAGCCGCGGGGCGCAGATCGACAAGACCCGGCACAACCTTGATCTCGGCGGCGGCGACTGGGTGGTCGATGAGTTTCACGGGCGCCACGAGGGGCTGTGGATCGCCGAAGTCGAACTCGAAAGCCCGACCGGCAAGCTCGACCTGCCCGCCTGGCTCGGCGACGAAGTGACCGGCGACCCGCAATACTACAACTCCAGCCTCGCCATGCTGGTCGGCGGGGAAATCTAGGTCCTTTCCAGTGTCGCGGCTGGGGATCATCCGCTATAGCGGGCGGTAGCGGATCAAGGCCGGATTCTCATGACCTTCAATAATCACATCACCATCACGCCCGAGCTTGTTGCCGACCATGGGCTGAAGCTCGACGAGTACCAGAAGATCCTGCAGTTGATCGGCCGGGCGCCGACCTATACCGAACTGGGCATCTTCTCGGCGATGTGGAACGAGCACTGCTCCTACAAGAGCTCCAAAAGGTGGCTGCGCACCCTGCCCACCACCGGTGAGCGCGTCATCCAGGGCCCGGGCGAGAACGCCGGCGTCGTCGATATCGGTGATGGCCAGGCCGTCGTCTTCAAGATGGAGTCGCACAACCACCCCAGCTACATCGAGCCCTACCAGGGCGCGGCGACCGGCGTGGGCGGCATCCTGCGCGACGTCTTCACCATGGGCGCCCGCCCCGTCGCGGCGATGAACGCGCTGCGCTTCGGTGACCCCCGGCACGAAAAGACCAGGCACCTGGTCTCCGGCGTCGTCGCCGGCGTCGGTGGCTACGGCAACTCCTTCGGTGTTCCCACGGTGGGCGGCGAGGTCGAGTTCGACGAGCGCTACAACGGCAATATCCTGGTCAACGCCTTTGCCGCCGGCCTCGCCGACACCGACAAGATCTTCTACTCCAAGGCCGAAGGCGTGGGCCTGCCGGTCGTCTATCTGGGCGCCAAGACCGGCCGCGACGGCGTCGGCGGCGCCACCATGGCCTCCGCCGAGTTTGGCGATGACATCGAGGAAAAGCGCCCCACCGTGCAGGTCGGCGACCCGTTCACCGAGAAGCGCCTGCTCGAAGCCTGCCTCGAGCTGATGGCAACCGGAGCGGTGATCGCCATCCAGGATATGGGCGCTGCCGGCCTCACCTGCTCGGCCGTCGAGATGGGCGCCAAGGGCGACCTCGGCGTCGAGCTGAACCTCGACATGGTGCCGGTCCGCGAAGACGCCATGACGCCTTACGAGATGATGCTGTCGGAAAGCCAGGAGCGCATGCTCATGGTGCTGCATCCGGAAAAGGAGGCCGAGGCCCGCGCGGTGTTCGAGAAGTGGGAACTCGATTTCGCCACCGTCGGACACACCACCGACGACCTGCGCTTCCGCGTCATGTGGCAGGGCACCGAAGTTGCCAACCTGCCGATCAAGGAGTTGGGCGACGAAGCCCCGGAATACGATCGCCCCTGGGTCGCGCCGGTGCCACCCAAGCCGCTCGCCGCCGACGATATCCCGCAGATCGACATTGCCGATGCGCTGCTGAAGCTCGTCGGCTCGCCAGCGCTGTCCTCGCGCCGCTGGGTCTACGAGCAGTACGACACGCTGATCCAGGGCAACTCGCTGCAGCGGCCTGGCGGCGATGCCGGCGTGATCCGCGTCGATGGCCACCCGACCAAGGCGCTGGCTTTCACGTCCGATGTCACCCCGCGCTACTGCGAGGCCGACGCCTACGAGGGCGGCAAGCAGGCCGTCGCCGAATGCTGGCGTAACCTCACGGCTACCGGTGCCGACCCACTGGCCGCGACGGACAACCTCAACTTCGGCAATCCCGAGCGCCCCGAGATCATGGGCCAGCTGGTCCATGCGGTGAAGGGCATCGGCGACGCCTGCCGGGCGCTGGGCTTCCCGATCGTTTCTGGCAACGTGTCGCTCTACAACGAGACTAACGGCCGCGGCATCCTGCCGACCCCGACCATCGGCGGCGTCGGCCTGATCCCCGACTGGTCGAAAATGGCCCGCGCCGCCTTCGCCGCGGAAGGTGAAGCCATCCTGTTGTTCGGGGCGCCCGATTGGTGGGGCACCCACCTGGGCCAGTCGATCTACCTGCGTGAGCTGTTCAACCGCAAGGACGGCACGCCTCCGCCGGTTGACCTCGAGCACGAAAAGAAGGTCGGCGACCTCGTCCGCATCCTCATCCGCGACGGTGTCGCCACGGCCGTTCACGATCTCTCCGATGGCGGCCTCGCGATCGGCCTTGCCGAGATGGCCATGGCCTCCGGCATCGGCGCCACGGTCAACCAGCTCGATGGCGGCGACCCGCTGCCGCTGTTCTTTGGTGAGGACCAGGGCCGTTATCTCGTCACCATGACCCGGGCCAACCTCGATAAGTTCTACGCCGAGGTCTACCCCTATGCCGGCGTCTTCGCCCCGTGGATCGGCAATACCGGCGGCACCTCGCTTACTCTGGGCGAAGCCCGCCCGGTCTCGATCGCCGAGCTCAAGGCCGCGCACGAAGGCTGGTTCCCGGAGTTCATGGCCGGCGAGATCGCCGAGGTCTAGGCACCCCGACCGATTGCGCCCTGCAATGCCAAATTCGTGAGCGGATGTAACAATCCGCTCCGCCCGTGCGTATATAGAGCGCATCCCAAATATGGAGACCATCATGACGACCACTGAGCGGGCGGTTCTGGCTGGCGGGTGTTTCTGGGGCGCGCAGGAGCTGCTGCGCCACAAGGACGGGATTATCTCCACCCGTGTCGGCTACTCCGGCGACGACGGCTTCGCCAATGCCACCTATCGCAGCCACGGCGACCATGCGGAGGCGGTCGAGATCATCTTCGATCCGAGCCGCATCAGCTATCGCGACATCCTCGAGTTCTTCTTCCAGATCCACGATCCCTCGACCAGGAATCGGCAGGGCAACGACGTCGGCCGCGCCTATCGCTCCGCGATCTTTTTCGAGAACGCCGAACAGAAGGCGGTGGCCGAGGACACCATCAAGGACGTCGACGCATCCGGCCTCTGGCCCGGCAAGGTGGTGACCGAGCTGCAGCCGGTCGGGCCGTTCTGGCAGGCCGAGCCCGAGCATCAGGACTATCTGCAGCGCATCCCCAACGGTTACACCTGTCACTGGGTGCGGCCGAACTGGAAGCTGCCCAAGCGTCAGGCCGCTTGACCACGACCGGTAGTCACGGGCGCCGGGAAACCGGCGCCCGCTGCCGTTGAACACCCCCTGCGCGCGTGCCATATCTCAATGGGCTCAACCACCGGGAGACTTGCCATGGGCATGGCCGCAAACGAAATCGAACGCCGCATCCTCAAGGCGCTTCCCGACGCCATCGTGGAGATCCGCGATCTTGCCGGAGACGGCGACCATTACGCGGCAACCGTCACCTCGGAAGCCTTCCGCGGCAAGACCCGCGTCCAGCAGCACCAGATGGTCAACGCTGCCTTCGGAACCGACATGGGCACCGTGCTGCACTCCCTCGCGTTGCAGACCAAGGCGCCGGATTGAGGCCTCCCTTATCCTCCCCCGCGTGACGGGGGAGGGGGACCGGCGAAGCCGGTGGAGGGGGAAGTTAATCGTGCGGGCATCATCGAAAAGCTACAGCAGCGCCAAGCGCATGCGCCGCGAGATGCCCCTTCCCGAGGTCATTCACTGGCAGCTACTTAGAGGCGGCAAGGTCGACGGCCTCCGTTTCCGTCGCCAACACCCGATCGGTCCCTTCGTCCTCGACTTCTACTGCGCCGAACGGAAGCTCGCGATCGAGGTGGACGGCCTCGCGCACGACAACGCCGAGCGATTCGAGCAGGACGAGCGCCGCACCATGTGGCTGAACAATCAGGGAATTCAGGTGATCCGGTTCATGGCGAGTGACATTCTCGATCCACAGGCACTTGAAGCCGTCGTGGTGACCATCCGAGAGAACGTGGCCCCCTCCACCAGCTACGTTGGTCCCCCTCCCCCGCCCCGCGGGGGAGGATCAGGGGGCGTCCCTTGACCCGCACCGTCCTTTTCGACGTCGATGGCGTGCTCGTCCACGGCTACCACGCCCGGCCGGAAAAGCAGATTCGCTGGGATGAAAACCTGCTCGCCGATCTCGGCGTCGATCCCCAGCGGTTCAAGGCCGATTTCATCAACGATGTCTTCGTCAAGAAGGTGATCGTCGGGCAGATGTCGTTGCTCGAAGCACTGGATCGCACCCTGCCCCGGCTCGGCTATCGCGGCCCCAGCATGGCGTTTGCGGGCTATTGGCTCAGCCACGACAGCAATGTGAACCAGCCGCTGCTCGATGTTGTGGCGCAGCTGAAAGCCGCGGGTACGCCGTTGTTCATTGCCACCAACCAGGAGCATATGCGGGCGCAATGGCTGTGGCAGCAGCTGAAATTCGGCGAGCTTTTCGACGATATCTTCCATTCGGCCCGGATCGGCCATGCCAAGCCGGCAAAGCCCTATTTCGACTGGGTCGGCAACCGGCTCGGGCCGCAGGCCGAACCGCCATTGTTCTTCGATGATCGCGAGGAAGTCGTGAAGGCGGCTCGCGCCCACGGCTGGGAAGCCGTGCAGTATGACGAGCTGGAAGATGTCACGACGCACCCGTGGATCGTTGAACGCCTAAGCATCGTCAAATGACGATGAGCACCTCGACAGCGCCGCATTGCGGGACTATCTAACTGGAGAACGGAGCCGGCATCCTCCCCGGCCTGAAAGGCATGCAGATGAGCGACATCAACGCACTGATCGACGAGCAGGTGAAGAACAACGACGTGTTCCTCTACATGAAGGGCACGCCGGATTTCCCGATGTGTGGCTTCTCCGGCCGCGTGGTGCAGATTCTCGGCTATCTCGGCGTCGACTATGAGAGCGCCAACGTGCTGGAGAACCAGGACCTGCGCGAGGGGATCAAGGCCTACGCCAACTGGCCGACCATCCCACAGCTCTACATCAAGGGTGAGTTCGTCGGCGGCGCCGACATCGTCACCGAGATGTTCCAGGCCGGCGAGCTGCAGTCGCACCTCGCCGACAAGGGCATCGCGGTCAAGCAGACCGCCTGAGATCAGCAGCACGACACCATGCGAAGGCCGCGCCCATCGGGCGCGGCCTTTTGCTTGTCCGATCAGCCCCGCTGCCGGGCGACGATCGCCTTGAACGCCGCACTGTCGCGGATCGCGGCGTAGGCCCAATGCCGCTCCAGCCACTCTGGCCTGCCTTGCCAGCCGGCGCTCACCATCCGATCGAGGCACCTGAGCGCCCGCTCCGGCTCCCCGGCCAGCACCCATGCGCCGGCGGCGTGGAAATCGTGCCAGGGCACGCTCATGGCGGCCGTCTCGAGGTGCGCCGCCCAATCCCGGCACTGTAACTCGCCGAGATCGCCGACATTCTCCGCCGGCAGATTGCTCGAATAGCCGAGATACTGGCCGTGCAGCCGGAATCCGGAGGCTTCGGCGATGCGGATCGAGCCGGCATTGGAGGCGTGGCAATGCCAGCCGACATCCACAATCCCGCGCCGCAGGCACTCGTTGGCCGCAGCCGTCGCGGCGGCGCGTCCCAACCCCAGCCGACGAAAGCCCTCCTCTGTTCCGACGCCCAGTTCGACCCGCTTGCCGACGACACAGTCGGCGAGGCATTGGCTCACCACCGCCCCGTTGCGCAGCACGGCAAAGCCCACGACCACGTCGAGAAAGTCCTCGAACGATCGCCAACCACTGCCCTGCTCTTCAGCAAACGCGCGCAGTGCGGAATGTTCGGCCACGCTGTTGCGGTTGATCGGCACCAGTTCGAACCCATCCGGCACTCCCACGCCCGGGCCGGCTCGCTCGAGTTCGAACCTGAGCCGCGGGTGTGGTCGGGCGAAGGGGTTGTCCCAGACCTCGGACAGCTGGGGGACCCAGTCGTCCTCAGGAAAGAAATAGGTCCAGGCCGGGATCAGCGCCCGCAGCGCTTCGGGCTCTGTCAGCAGTGCCGGGTCGCCGGCGAGATAGCTGGCCTCGCCATCGGAGATCAACGTTACCGACGGTCGGACAGGATCATTGGCCCAAACCTCACCGTCCAGCACGCCCCCGATGATGGCGGCCACCGTGGCGTGGCGGGAGATGGATTCGGTCAAAAGCGAGCGGACGGCCTCATAGGCGGTCTCGTCGAGAAGTTGCATCGTGGCAAAGTCCTGCGGTTGCAGCGCGCGAGGCGCCGCTGTCAGTCGAAAGAGCGGCGAGGCCGCTCGCACAGATGCCGGCATGGGCCCGCCGGCGCTCGGCGATAGCTGCAGTCATCTGTGATCCTCCCGACTGCGCAGAGATTTCGGCATCGCTGGTAGCGTGGTGCCGCTCAGTAGGCCAGCCCGAACTGGATCTCGATGCGATGGTACTTCCCGCCCTGCCCGGCCCATAGGTGATAGATCTCGCGGCTTTCGCCCGAAAAGGCGTGCCGCGACAACTCGATGTCCCGTACCAGCGGCGCATAGCCCTGAGTGAACAATGTCCGCATCGAGCCTTGATGCATCGCGCTCGCCACCATGATCGGCTCGAGGCGCTCCACGGCAAACGGCCCATCATAGCCATGGGCGCTCTGCACCGGGCGGCAGAAGCGCAGCTCGAACTCGGTCTTGCTGTCCCGTGGGAGATTCTGCGCCACGAACACCCACGGCCCGGCGACCTCCAGGTTCGAGCGCGCGATCTCGGCATCGAGTTGCGCGGTAACCTCCGCGCTCACCTGTTTCACCGCTGCAATGCTGAGCCGCCGGCTGGCGCTCAGCACCAGCATGGCTTCAGTTTCCTTGATGTCCATCTTTGCCTCCCGATCGCGGGTAAAGCTGATGGGCGCTCAGATTCCGGGCAAGGCGAATGCTGGAAAATCGTTCCGCAGCAGCGCTCTCTCCGACGGCGCGGAAGAAATAGTGTTGCGTCAGGCCGAACGCCGCAACGTCACTCTCGCCGCGTGCGCCGGAACATCTGCGGCGAACCGCAATTCACGCAGCGGCCGCACGCGGCGCGTGGCTTCCGCATAGATCGGGTGGGCTTTGTAGGCGGCGAGGGCCGCTTCGTCGGCGAACTCGGCATAGACCACCACATCGACATCATTGCCGAACTGGTCGACCTTGCTGTTCCGCGTCACCTCGAAATGCAGCGAATGCGGGATCTGGCCCAACAGGTTGAGCCCCTCGACAACAGCATCGAGATTGGCGGGCTTGGCGGTGAAGAAGACGATGTGGCGGATCACGGGCAAAGCTCCATTGCTGCCACGCCATATAGTCCTCCCTGATCGCGGAGCAACTGCGGCATGGCGGCACGATCACCCAATGTGATGGCTGGCATAACCGAAATGCGTTTCCCGCAGCGGGAGCCGGCGGTGTAGATACACAGTCTCCAGACCGATCGCCCGAGTCCCCCCGACATGTCCTCGATCACCGCCTCCCGTTCCGTGGCGACGCCGCTCATCGCGTTGATCATCTGCGGCTGCATCATCGCGGCGGTGACCAATGGCATTCGCACCAGCTTCGGCCTGCTCACCCTGCCGATGACGTCGGACCTCGGCCTGACGCGCGAGGCCTGGGGCATGGCGATGGCCATCCAGAATCTTGCCTGGGGCATCGCACAGCCCTTCGCCGGCGGACTCGCCGATCGATACGGCACGGCCAAGGTGATCGTTGGGGGACTGCTGATCTACGCACTGGGCCTCGCCCTGATGGTGGTTTCGCCTTCCGGCTCGATGCTCAACCTCACCGCCGGGGTGATTACCGGCGTCGGCATCGCCACCTCATCGTTCTCCATCGTGATGATCGCCTTCGGCCGCAGCGTCCCGCAGGAGAAGCGCAGCCTGGTGTTCGGCGTCGCCACGGCTGCCTCATCGTTCGGCCAGTTCGCCTTTGCTCCGATCGGACAGGCCTTCATCACCAACTTCGGCTGGCAGAGCGCGCTGATCTACGCCGCCGCCATCCTGGCGCTGGTGATCCCGCTGACCTTCGCGCTGCGCGGCCGCACGGAACGCGCCGCCGGACAGGCTGACCTGAAGTTCATGGAAGCGCTGAGCCGCGCCTGGGGCTTCGGCTCCTATCGCCTCTTGGTCATCGGCTTCTTCGTCTGCGGTTTCCACCTGGCCTTCGTGAACGTCCACATGCCCGCCTACCTGGTGCAGTGCGGCCTCGCGCCGGAGGTCGGCAGCTGGGCCATCGCAGTGATCGGGCTGTTCAACATCGTCGGCTCGCTGCTTGCCGGTTATCTCGGTGGCCGCCTGCCCAAGCAGTTGCTGCTCGCCTCGATCTATTTCAGCCGCGCCGTCGCCATCGGCCTTTTCGTGCTGTTCCCGGTGACCGAGGTCAGCGCCTACGTTTTCGCTGCCGCGATGGGGCTGCTGTGGCTCTCCACCGTGCCGCTGACCGCCGGACTGGTGACGCTGTTCTTCGGCGCCCGCTACATGGGCATGCTCTATGGCGTCGCCTTCTTCAGCCACCAGCTCGGCTCGTTCGTCGGCGTCTGGCTCGGCGGTTTCGTCTATGATCACACCGGCTCGTACAGCCTCGTGTGGTACCTGGGCATTCTGCTCGGCCTCGCCTCGGCCGCCATCCACCTGCCGATCCGCGAGCTCAGCGCCAAATCCTTCCAGCTCAAGCCTGCCCAATAGTCTCGGCCTCTCGAAAGTATTGATCGGCCGCGGGTTGCCAAAGGCCGGAGATGCGCGCATCTTCCCGGCCTTTCCGGCCCCTCCCCGGCCATTTCTGAGCAAGCAATGTCCTATACATCGGCGACCACGCGGGACCTGTCCCGCGTCGAATTCATTATCCTTGTTGCAGGGCTGATGGCGCTCAATGCGCTGGCCATCGACGTCATGCTGCCGGCGCTGCCCTATATGGGTGAAGCATTCGGCATCAGCCACGAGAACGAACGGCAGTTCGTGGTCGGCGTCTATATGTTCGGCTTCGGCATTGCCCAGCTCGCCTACGGGCCGCTCACCGATCGTTTCGGCCGTCGTGGTCCGCTGCTGGTCGGTCTGGGCATCTACCTAATCTGCGCCTTCGCCGCGACCTTCGCGCCGACCTTCGGCGCGCTGCTGGCGCTGCGCTTCGTCCAGGGCATGGGCGCCGCCGGCACCCGCGTCATCGCGACCGCCGTGGTGCGCGACAAGTTCTCGGGCCGCGAGATGGCCGAGATCATGTCGCTGACCTTCATGGTGTTCATGGCCATCCCGATTCTGGCCCCCGGCATCGGCCAGCTGATTTTGCTCGCCGGACCGTGGCAGTACATCTTCCTGTTCATGGGTGGTCTCGCGGCCGCCATCAGCCTCTGGGCGTTCTTCCGCCTGCCTGAAACCATGCATCCGGAGTACCGGCGCGCCCTCAGTTTCAGGTCGGTGATCGATGGCTTCCGCATCGTCGTGACCAACCGGGTCGCGCTGTTCTACGGCCTCGCCGGCACCTTCCTGTTCGGCGCCATGTTCGGCTTCATCTCGGCCAGCCAGCAGATCTTCGTCGAGATCTACGGCCTCGGCCCATACTTCCCCGTCGCCTTTGCAGCCATGGCCGGCACCATCGCCATCGCCCAGTTCATCAACTCGCGGGTCGTGCGCCGTTTCGGCATGCGCCGGCTAAGCCATGCAGCGGCATTGGTCTATCTCGGCGCCGCGGCCATCCTGGTCGCCGTGGCGCTCGCCGGGCCGGTCCCCTTCCCGGTGTTCTTCGGCCTGTTGATGGTGATCCAGTTCTTCTTCGGCTGGGCCGCGTCGAACATGAACTCGCTCTCGATGGAACCGCTGGGCAATGTCGCCGGCACCGCTGCCTCGGTGTTCGGCTTTACCCAGACCGTCGGCGGCGCGCTGATCGGCACCTATATCGGCCAGCATTTCAACGGCACGATCGTGCCCAATGCGCTGGGCTACGCCACCATGGGGTCGCTGGTGCTGATCTGCATTCTCATCGCCGAGAAGGGCAAACTGTTCGGCGTCAGCCCGCAATACGAGACGCATCACGGCGACGCCGGCCACTAATCCTTCTTGCGTCCGACAAAGATCGTCCAGCCGAGCATCGGCCGGATGATCCGCTGGTAGTGCATCCAGTCGTCACGGCTTTTCTGCAGCACCTCGGCATGGTCGCGATGCGCCGGGTTCTCACGTGCCCAGAGCAACGTCGCATGCCGCTGGTGGCTCTGGTATCGCTCGTAATCCGCGTCGGACGCGCTGATCGTCGCCGAAACCTCGGCGCCATGGCGCTCCATTACCCCGATCATGCCGACCGTGTCGGGCGGCAGGATATCGCCCTTGGGAACGGCCGGAGGGTGCCTGAGCACGGTCGTCCCCAGCACCAGCGTGCCGCCCGGCTTGGCGATGTTCGCCATCCATTCGAGCGCCGCCGGCACATCGCCAAGCGACGCCGCGGCGCCAAGGCACAGCACCACGTCATACGAGGCGGGCTCCACGTTGAAGCCCTTCACCGCCGCATTGTGGAAGGTCAGTCGCCCGCGTGCCGGGCTCTTGCGCCGGGCAGCCTCGAGGAAGCGCGCGTTGACATCGATACCGACGCCCTGGATGGCGAACTTCTCCGCCCATTGGCGCATCAGCCAAGCCTTGCCGCAGCCCATGTCCAGGACGCTCATGCCGTCGCGGATCGAACAGTAATCATCGAGCAGGCGGAGCTTCCGATCGGTGATCGGGTTCTGGATTTCGACTTCGCGATCGGCGATCGCCCAATAGTTCAGCTGATCCAAATCGCGTCTCCCCTCGCCGATCTGAGACCCCCACTATAGCGTAAACACCTCTGAGCGCAGTAAATTCCAGGTATCGCGATCGCTCGCAATTATGAGGCCGCCGGCCCGGTGGCTGGGCAGGTAGGGCGAACCGTCGAAGCGCGCCACATACCCGCCGGCCTCGGTCGAGATCAGGCAGCCGCCCAGGTGGTCCCACGGCATCAGCTTGTTGAACGCCACGAAGTGCGAGAAGCCCGTGGCGAACGTCCGGTAGTCGTGTCCGGCGACCCGGTAGTTGGCCGCCACCCGGATCTTGGCGAGGTTGGCCAGCACTTTGGGTTTGCTCTCGGGCGGCAGGAAAGTGATCGAGACGTGCCCGACCAGATCGGCCAGCCCCGGCGCCTTGGCGACCTGGAGGCGCCATTGCGTACCATCCGGCCGCCGCTGCCAGGCACCGCCACCCTTTTCCGCCAGCACCCAGTCGTCGCCCATCGGGTCGTAGATGATGCCGGCAATGGTCTCGCCGTTTCTGACCACCGCCGCCATGGTCGCGAACAGCGGCAGGCCCGCCGCGAAATTGGCCGTGCCGTCGACCGGGTCGACGACAATCGCGAACTCGGCGCGGTCCAGTTCGTCCAGCAGGGCCGGGTTGGCCGCCACAGATTCCTCGCCGACGAACAACGCCTCCGGCCACGCCGCCTGCACCGCCGCCTTGATCTGTCGCTCGGCCTGTTCGTCCGCCTCGGTCACCAGGTCGATCGCGTCGGTCTTCTGCCGGACCATGCCAGCATCGAGGTGACGGAAGCGCGGCAGGATTTCCGTCTTGGCCGCCTCGCGCAGGATGACGGCGAGGCGGTCGATATCGAAACTGGACATGGTTGCTCCGGGTCGGAGGTGGTCGGGTCAGCCCGCCGAGGCGCCATCCTTCGGCGCGTTCGTGAGGCCAAGGAAATCAAACAGCTTGGGATCGAGCAGGTGGCTTGGCCGCACATTGCCCAGCGCCCGGATCATGATGTCCTTGCGCCCCGGCATCCGCTTCTCGATGTCGTTGAGCATCGTCTTCATGGCGTTGCGCTCGAGCCCTTCCTGGGAGCCGCACAGGTCGCAGGGAATGATCGGGAACGCCATGTGCTCGGCAAACTTTTCGAGGTCCGGCTCGGCGCAGTAGATCATCGGCCTCAGCACCTCGACATCGCCGTCGTCGTTCATCAGCCGCGGCGGCATGGCGGCGAGCTTGCCGCCATGGAACAGGTTCATGAAGAACGTCTCGAGGCTGTCCTCGCGGTGATGCCCCAGCACCAGCGCCGAACAGCCCTCCTCCCGGGCGATGCGGTAGAGGTTGCCGCGCCTCAGCCGCGAGCAGAGCGAGCAATAGGTCGCGCCCTGCGGCAAGGTGCTGGTCACCACCGAATAGGTGTCCCGATACTCGATCCGATGCGCGATGCCATTGCTGGTCAGCCATTCGGGCAGGATGTGCTTTGGGAAGTTCGGCTGCCCCTGGTCGAGATTGCAGGCAATCAGCTCGACCGGCAGCAGCCCGCGCCACTTGAGGTCGAGCAGCAGCGCCAGCATGCCGTAGCTGTCCTTGCCGCCTGAAATGGCCACCAGCCACTTCTCGCCGGCCCGCGCCATGCCGAATTTCTCGATCGCCTCGCGCATGTTGCGGACGAGCCGCTTCCTGAGCTTGTTGAACTCGACGCTCCGCGGCGCGGCGGCAAACAGCGGATGTGTGCCGCTGAGGTCCTCGGCATCTGCTTCGAGTGCGGCTGGGCTGACGATCTGGTTCATGGCGCTGCTGTAGCAAACCCGGCGCCTTACCGGAAGCTTGCGGGGAGTTAACTTCGAGGCAAGGTGCACGCGGCTTCCTTGCGGGTCGAGAACTTAGTCAGTTAGATGACGATGAAACCCGGAACCGCAGGAGTCTCCCTTGTTCCGCTCGTTCTTCCCCAATCCCCGCGTGTTCTTCCTAAGCGCCGTCGCATGGACTGCGCTGGCGATGCTCGTCTGGTTCATCCTGGGTCCGACGCTCGAACAGTTCCTGAGCCTCGGTCCTTGGCTGGCGCAGCCGACCATCGAAGGTCAACCGCCGCCGTTCTTCGACACGCACAAGGTATGGCTCTACCAATACGTTATCGTGTCGGGCTACCTGTTCTGCGTCCCGTGGTACTTCCTCAACGACAACAAGCGCTGGTACTGGTGGAGTGTCGTCGGCACCGTGACCATCATCGAGGTGGTCTATTTCAACGTGCAGGTGAGCGCCTGGCTGAACGACTGGTACGGCTCGTTCTATGACCTGATCCAGACCGCGCTCGACAAAACCAAGCCGGTCACCTTCGACGATTACATGGGCCAGATTTACACGGTGGCCATCGTCTTCGCGGTGAACATCTTTGTTCTGGTGATCAACGCCTTCCTCAACGCGCACTACCTGTTCCGGTGGCGGCGGGCCATGACCTTCTACTACATGGCCAACTGGCAGCAGGTGCGCACGATCGAAGGCGCGGCCCAGCGCATCCAGGAGGACACGCAGAACTTCTCATCCATTGTCGAAGGCCTCGGCCTCGACATCGTCTCCTCGTTCATGACGCTGATCGTGTTCCTGCCCATCCTCTGGGGCCTTTCCGATCAGATCCCTGCCTACCCATGGATCGGTCCGGTGCCTGGTGGGCTGGTGTGGCTGGCGCTCTTTTCGGCAGTGTTCGGCACGCTGCTTTTCGCCGTCGCCGGCGTGAAGCTGCCGGGCTTGAATTTTGCCAACCAGCGGGTGGAGGCGGCCTTCCGCAAGGAACTGGTCTATGCCGAGGATCATCCCGACCGTGGCCAGCCGGTGACGGTGCGCGACCTGTTCAAGAACGTGCAGCGGAACTATTTCCGCATCTACTTTCACTACACCTACTTCAACGTCATCCGGTACGCCTACATCAACTCGTCGCAGTTCTTCCCTTACGTCGCGCTCGGTCCGTCGGTCGTCGGCGGCGTGATTACTTTCGGCATTTTCCAGCGCGTATTGCAGGCCTTCGGGCAGGTGACGGACTCGTTCCGTTTCCTGATGAACTCGTGGACCACGATCATCAACCTGATCTCGATCTATCAGCGCCTGCGCGGCTTCGAAAAGCAGATCCCGAACGATGGCAAGGTCTTCGCCAACGACTACGACGACCCGCGCTATCTCGACACTCAGACCTTGCCGGTCGAGGCCGCACCGACGGTGGTGCGCGAGTAGTCAGGATGGGTGCTGCCACCAGGGCAACCTGAAACAGAAAAGGGCCGCCTCATCGAGGCGGCCCTTCCAATTTGGTGCTGCTGCTTCGCGCGATCAGCGCGAGTAGAATTCGACGACCAGGTTCGGTTCCATCTGGACCGGATACGGCACGTCCGACAGGGCCGGCACGCGGACGTAGACGGCGGTCTGCTTGGAGTGGTCGGCTTCCACGTATTCGGGAACGTCGCGCTCGGCCAGCTGGTTGGCCTCGAGCACGATGCCGAGCTGCTTGGAGCGCTCACGCACCTCGATCTTGTCGCCGACCTTGACCTGGTAGGACGGGATGTTGACGCGCTTGCCGTTGACCAGGATGTGGCCGTGCGACACGAACTGACGGGCCGCGAACACGGTCGGCACGAACTTGGCGCGGTAGACGATGGCGTCGAGACGGCTCTCGAGCAGGCCGATCAGGCGCTCGCCGGTATCACCCTTGACGCGGGCGGCCTCGGTATAGAGCTTCTTGAAGGCCTTCTCGGTGATCGAACCGTAATAGCCCTTGAGCTTCTGCTTGGCGCGCAGCTGCAGACCGTAGTCGGAGGTCTTGCCCTTGCGGCGCTGGCCGTGCTGGCCGGGGCCATAGGCACGGTTGTTGAGCGGGGACTTCGGACGGCCCCACAGGTTTTCGCCAAGACGGCGGTCGATCTTGTGCTTAACTGAATCGCGCTTCGACATCGGAATCCTTTCATAGATCGTCGAAAGTGATTGCGCCCTCCTCTGCCCGTCCTTGCGGAACGGACCGACAGATTCTCTGAATTCAGGGAATCCCGGGTGCGCTCGAGGAGCCCGGGGGCTCGACAAGTGGGCGCGTGATAGAGGCGGAAGCTGCCGAAGTCAAGCGCCGCGGGCCGGTTTCAGCCCTCATAGCCCTCGACGATCACAATGTCGCTGGCCGCGAACCGGTGCCGGATTGCTGCTGCCTGCTGGTAGTCATCCGACTGGTAGCATTCGAGGGCCACCTGGTAGCTCTCGAACTCGATGACCACCGACTTCTGCCGCACTGTGCCCTCGACAACCTGTCGCTGCCCGCCCCGCACCAGGAAACGGGCACCGAACCGGCGCAACACCGGCGTGTGCGCTGCGATATATCCCTTGTACGCTTCCGGGTCTGCAACATCGACGGACGCAATCCAATAACCCTTGGGCATCGGCAACCTCCTCGAAACACTCCGGCAGTCTGCGATCAGGCCATGCGCTTGTCGAGTGTGCGCTGAGTGCGCAGCCCCGGGAACAGCCGGCTCCAGATCACCGCGATGGCGATCGACCCCACCCCGCCGATCACCACCGCCGGCACGGGACCGATGAGATGCGCCACCGTGCCTGCACGGAACTCGCCCAGCTCGTTCGAGGCGCCGATGAACACCGAGTTCACCGCGTTCACCCGTCCGCGCACCTCTTCGGGCGTCCATAGCTGCATGATGGTCTCGCGGATGGTGACGCTCACCATGTCCGAAGCGCCGACCAGGGCCAGTGCAGGCACCGAAATCCACACCGTGGTCGACAAGCCGAAGAGCACCGTAAAGGCCCCGAACAACCCGACGAACAGGAACAGCAGCTTTCCGGCATGGTCGCGGATCGGGAACCGCGTCAGCAACAGCGCCATGGCGATCGCCCCAACGCCGGGAGCGGCCCGCAGCAGTCCAAGTTCCTGCGGGCCGGCATGCAGGATATCCTTGGCGTAGATCGGCAGCAGCGCCACCGCCCCACCCATCAGCACGGCGAACATGTCGAGCGAGATCGCCCCCAGCACCACCTTGTTCGAAAAGATGTAGCGAAAGCCCGCCAGCATGGTCTCGAGGCTGGTCGCCTGGTGCGATTCCCGCTGCTGCGGCTTGGAAATCATCAGCACCGAAACCATGGCGATCACCAGCAGCACCGCCCCGGTGCCGAAAGCCACCGACGGCGCGATGCCGTAGAGCAGTCCACCCGCCGCCGGGCCGGCGATCGAGGCGAACTGCCAGGCCGACATATTGGTGGTGATGGCGTTGGCCAGCGCTTCCGGCGGCACCAGGTTCGGTGCCAGCGATTGCGCCGCCGGGTTCCAGAATGCCCGCGCCGTACCGAGCACGATCAGGATGCCGAAGATCGGCCAGACTTCATGCGCCTCAGCATTGACGAAGGCCAGAAAGCCCAATGCGCAAAGCAGCTCCACCCCGAGGCAGATCGCCATGATCATGCGTCGATTGAAGCGGTCGGCCGTCAGCCCGGTGACGAGGATCAGCACCAGCGCCGGCAGAAACAGCGACAGCCCCACCAGCCCGAGCAGGAACGGCTCCCCGGTGACATCGTAGATCTGCCAGGCGATCGACACCGACATGATCTGCACCGCAAAGCTGACCAGCAGCGTGGTCAGCCAGAAGAAGCGGAAGTTCCGATAGCTGAACGCGAGCTTGGACGGCTCGGAGGGGGTGTGCGACATGGTGACGCCTGATGCCATGCCCGCCGAGTGGCCGTCAAAGCATACTTTCGACGCTGCGTGCCGGCTCCGGCGTCAATCCTCGGACTTCGCCGCCCTCTCGGCTTCGGCCTGCCGCGCTTTCCGCCCCTGGCGCAGATGGGCCCGGTCGATCGATGAGATGACGCCGCGCAACGTGCGGATCTCCTGCGTCGACAGCTGCGCCCGAGTGAATGCGGCGCGCAGGTTGTCGACCATGGTCGGGCGCTTGTCGTCGGTCTTGAAGAAGCCGGTGCGATCCAGCGTCTGTTCGAGATGCAGGAACAAACCGATCAGTTCCTCGCGCGGCGCCGTCGGATCGAGCCCGCCGCTGAACGGCAGGACCTCGCCCTTGTCCGCCTGCTGGCGCCACTCATAGGCCATTAGCAGCACCGCCTGGGCGATATTGAGTGAGGCGAACGCCGCCTCGACCGGGAACGTCACGATGGCGTCGGCGAGCGCCACCTCCTCGTTGTAGAGGCCCCACTTCTCGCGCCCGAACAGCAGCCCGGCTTTCTCCCCGCCCGAGATGTGCGAAATCATGCGCTGCGCCCCTTCCTCGGGGCCGTAGACCGGCTTCTGCATGTCGCGGCGACGGGCGGTGGTCGCGAAGACCAGTTGCAGGTCGGCAATAGCCTCTTCGACCGTCGCGAACACCCGCACCTTGTCGATCACGTGGTCGGCCCGCGATGCCGCGGCGATTGCTCGCTCGTTCGGCCAAGGGTCGCGCGGGTTGACGATCCGCAGGTCCCACAGCCCGAAATTGGCCATCGCCCGCGCCGCCGTACCGATATTCTCACCCAGTTGCGGTTCGCACAGGATGATCGCCGGGCTTGGCCGGAATATGAATTCCTGCGATTTGTCGGTTCCGGCCATCGGCACCCCACGTCCTTCACTGCATCGGCGGGCGCTCCGATCCGTCGGAGTCGCAGACCACCACCTGGTCGCGCCCTGCCCGCTTGGCCTCATA
>MKVB01000001.1:635116-697141 GCA_001899085.1 Devosia sp. 66-14
GCTCACGGTGATCCGCTGCAGACTGCCGCTCTCCAGCACCACCGCGAGGTTGGCGACGGCCCTGCGCATCCTCTCGGCCACCGCCTGCGCCTCGCGCCGTGACACCCGCGGCAGCACCAGCGCAAACTCCTCGCCGCCGATGCGACCAAACAGGTCGCCCTGCCGGATGGCGGTGCGGATCGCCGCCGCCACCGCGACCAGCACCCGATCGCCGGACGGATGTCCATGCAGGTCGTTGATCTGCTTGAAGTGGTCGGCGTCCAGCACCAGCACCGCAACTGCCGCCCGCTCCAGCTGAAGCTGCGAGATCAGGCTGGTTCCCTCCTCCATGAAGGTGCTGCGGGTCAGCGCGTCGGTCAGCGAGTCGTGGCGCGCCAACCGCTCCAGTTGTTCGATCCGGCGACGGCGCTCGACATTGACACTGGCGATCACCATCGGCCCCAGCGCCACCAACGCTACCCCCAGGTGCACGATGGTGATGGAATCGCCGGTGACTTCGGCGCCCAGCCCCAGGTCGAACAGCCCCAATTTCATCCCGATCATCGCTGCGCCGGAATAGACCATCACCAGTATCGCGGTTGCCGACAATGGCAGGGTCAGCGCACACCAGATCAGCGCCGGAACCGGGAAGACGATCGATACCGGATGCGGCACCAACATTGACAAGGCGATGACCAGCACCGTCACCAAAACCGGCAGCGCCATGGGAAGCAGAGCTTCGCGCCGCAGCCGAGGCAGCGGCCACCATTTCGACGGCGGCGGCAGCGTCAGGATCACCGGCAGCAGCGCCAGATAGTTCACCAACTCGGCCGCGAACCAGGCCGACCAGCCTTCGAAATAGCTCGTGGCGGTTATCTCGCTCGAAGCGAGCCCGCCGATCACACCGGCGGCGGCCGAGGCGGCGCAGGCCATCAACACCAGGGAAATCACGCCTTGCGGGCGGTTCAGCGCCCGGTCTTCCGGCTCCAGCGCCCCAAACAGCAACGTGAAGGCCAGTGCACCCACGAGGTTGCCGGAGGTGAGCAGAATGCCCATGCGCAGGCTGTCGCCGATCACCAGCGCCGCGGCCAGGTACCCGAAGGCGGCCCCGACCAGCACCGGAACCGCGCGCAATCGCCCCGAGCGCACCAGCACCCCGGCCAGCAAGGCGTTTGCCGGCCAGAACACAGCCAGAAAGCCACTGGGTCGGGACAGGCCGCCAGCGATCGACGCGAGGAAAACCAGCGCGGCGACGATGAGAATATCGCGGGGAGAAAAAGCAAACAGACGGCTGCGGCCATTGCCGTCTCCGGCCGCGGGAGTGAAGTCCATGGGGGGCCCCTGCGCGTGCGTCCAACCTTGGACATCGCGCCGGACACCTGACCCCTCAATCAGCACCCGGCATCTACTGCGATGCCACAACACCGGCAGTAGACCACGCATGCGCGGCGCCGTCAGGGGGCTCGCATGCCAGCCATGCGGTTTTTGCAAGTCGACGCCCGGCTACGTACAAACTAGTATTTCGCGCGCGTGAGCTCAGGCCACCATGTGGTGGTGCAATTCCTTCACCTTGCTGCCGCGCAGCCATTCCCGATCGAGAATGGCGAAGTGCAGTTCCTCGTCCCACTCGCCCTGGAATAGCGCATGCTCGCGGAAATGCGCCTCGAGCCGCATGCCGAGTTCCTTGAGGAGCTTTGCCGACGGCTGGTTGCGCCCCGAGCAGCGCGCGAATATCCGGTGCAGGCCGAGCTCGTTGAAACCGAGGTCCAGCATGGCGCGCACCGACTCGCGCGCATAGCCCTGCTGGCGCTGCGCCGGGCTGAGGATGAAACGCAGTTCCGCCTGCCCCGCCGTTGCGTCGGTCCAGCGCAGCGACACCTGCCCGATCAGCAGGTCGTCGGATTTGCGCACCACCGCCAGGGTCAGTGCGTCGCCCGGCCGGTTGAGTCGATGCTGGGCGCACATCGCATCCAGCGCCGCTTTCACCTCGACGCGATCGCGCGCCTTCCAATCCAGATAGCGTTGCACCTCGGGCAGCGCGTGGTAGGCCATCACTGCGTCCAGATCGGATTTCTGGAAGCTCCTGAGGGTAAGTCTCTCAGTCTCAATCGGAAAATCAGGCATCGTCATCTCCGCTCCTCCCCCTCACGTTTTCAAGTGTAGGTAGGGAACGTCACGGATTGATGGCGGTTCCGCCTTAGTCGTTGAAATATCTTGCCAAATCCAGCCATACGAACCGAATAGCCAAGTCCTTGGCAGCACTTAGCGGCTGGCGCGGTCCTGCCATTCGCCTTCCAGCAGGGCATAGACGAACTCTTCGTCCCAGCCGCCCTTGAACAAGGCATGCTCACGAAAATGCGCCTCGCGACGCATGCCCAGCCGCTCCATCACCTTCCACGATCCGGCGTTGCGCGCGTCGCAGCGTGCATAGATCCGGTGCATGCCGGCGCCTTCGAACCCCATCTGCAGCAGCATGTGGGCCGCCTCGGTGGCGTAACCGCGCCCATGAAACTGCGGGTGGAAGATGTAGCCGATCTCGGCCTGTCGGGCCGGCGCGTCCCGGAGGATCAGCGATACCTCGCCGATCACCTGCTGCGTCTGCTTGAGCTCGACGGCGAGGAACACTTTTGCGCCTTCACCATCGAACTCGTACTGCCCGATCCGCTGCTGCACCACTTCGGTGACGCTCTCGTGGCTCATCGGACCATCGAACAGATACTGCGCCACATCCTCGCGCTGCCGATAGGCGAACACGGCGTCGACGTCACCGCGGCTGAACGGCCGCAGCCGCAGCCGCTCGGTTTCGATCGGATAGTGGGGCACGTAGAGCATGGCGTTCGTCTAAAGCCAGCGCCATCGGCGATCAAGCAGACGACTTGCGAATGGCAAACCCTCGGTGTCAGCATGCGCCATGAGCAGCAACGCCAAACCCGAAGTCGATCTCAGTGCCCGCTGCGCCTGCGGCCAGGTGGTGCTTACCGTCCGGGGACGCATCAGGTCGATGTTCCTGTGCTCGTGCGAGGATTGCCAGCGGGCGACCGGGACCGGCCACGCAACCGTCGCGCTGGCCCGCCCCGCCGACGTCACGCTCGCCGGCGCCGCCGCCAGCTTCGCCCGGCCGGCCCATTCGGGCGCCACGCTGACCCGCTGGTTCTGTGCAACCTGCGGTACGCCGCTCTATGCACAATCGAGCCGGGCGCCCGACCTGCTGATGCTGCCGGTCGGCCTGTTCGGCCCCAACGCCGACTGGTTCGCGCCCAACCAGGTGATCTTCGCCCGCAGCCACCACGAATGGGATGTCTTGCCGGCGGGCATCCCGCAGCATGAAACCTATCGCGATCCGGAGTCATCGCCATGACCACTGCATCCGACGCCATGGGCGATCGCCTTCGCCCGCTGCTCCCCGCCGGCCTAATCGAAAAGAAGATGTTCGGCGGCATCGGCTTCATGCTGAGCGGCAACATGGCCATCGGCACGACGGCCAAGGGAGAGCTTCTGGTTCGCATCGATCCGGCTCGGCAGGCCGAAGCGCTGGCCATGCCCGGCGCTTACCAGATGCACATGGGCGCCCGCCCGATGACCGGCTTCATCGCGGTGGAGGCGAACGGCACCGCCGACGACGACGCCCTCAACCGCTGGATCGCCTACGCCCTCGGCTTCGCCAAGACCCTTCCCCCCAAATAGGCCCCCTGCCCCGAAATGAAATCCGCCTCCACCACCATGACGCATCTCGCCGAGCGCATCCGCGATATCCTCGACGGCGATCCGCGCATCACCGAAAAGACCATGTTCGGCGGGCTTACCTTCCTGCTCAACGGCCACATCCTGGTCGGCTGCAAGAAGGACGGCCGCATCCTGCTCAGTGTCGGCAAGGACAATAATGACGCTGCCCTGGCGCGCCCTGGCGCGACGCAGATGATCCACGGCGACAAGGCAATGCGCGGTTTCATCTGGGTCGACGCCGAAGCCATCGAGGAAGACGACGACCTGCGCGACTGGGTGGAAACCGCAGAGCGCTGGGTCGCGGCGATGCCACCGAAATAGCTTTGCGTCGGCGAGATGCCCGACGCGAAAGAGGGAACAACGCACGACATCGCCGCCCCCACCGGCTGTCATCCCTGCGAAAGCAGGGACCCAGCTATCCGCCGGCAGGGGCTGAGATTTGGGTCCCTGCTTTCGCAGGGATGACTTCGCGTCGGTGGTGAAGATGGTACCCCACCGGATCGCCCAAATGAGCTAGATCGCCGAAAACACCAGCGTCGCGTTGACCCCGCCGAAGCCGAAGGCATTCGACAATGCGTGCCGGACGGTCTTTTCCTGCGCCACCTTGGGCACCAGGTTGAACTGTTCCCCCACGTCCGGGTCTTCGAGGTTGCGGGTCGGCGGCACGATGCCGTTGCGGATCGCGAGGATCGAGAACAGCGCCTCGATCGCGCCCGCCGCGCCCATCAGGTGCCCGGTCGCCGACTTGGTCGAGGAGATCGCCAGGTCCTTGCCGCGGTTGGCGAACACCGCGCCGATGCCGGCCAGTTCCGCCGCGTCGCCGACCTGCGTCGAGGTGGAGTGCGCATTGATGTAGTCGATCTCACCCGGCGACAGCCCGGCCATCCGCAAGGCGCCGCGCATCGCTGCCTGCGCCCCGGCCCCACCGGGCTCGCCGGCCGTCAGGTGATAGGCATCGGCCGAGGTCCCGTAACCGGAAAGTATCGCGAGCGGCTCTGCGCCGCGCGCCCTGGCGTGGCTCAGCCGCTCGATCACCAGCACGGCCGCGCCCTCCGCCAGCACGAAGCCGTCGCGCTTGCGGTCGAACGGCCGTGACGCGCCTTCCGGGTCATCGTTGAACGCCGTCGCCAGCGCCCGCGCCGCGCCGAACCCGCCGACCGAGATGGGGTCGACCGAGCCCTCGGCCCCGCCGACGATCGCCACGTCCGCCTCGCCGGTGAGGATCAGCCGCATGCCATCGCCGATCGCCTGGCCCGACGCCGCGCACGCCGTCACCGGCGCGCCGATCGGCCCCTTGAAGCCATAGCGGATGGAAATCCAGCCGGCCGCGAGGTTGGCGAGAAAGCTCGGCACCGTGAACGGCGACAGCCGGCGCGGCCCCTTCTCGATGATGGTCTCCACGGCATGCGCCATCACCGGCGAACCGCCGACGCCGGTGCCGATCACCGTGGCCGTCCGCGCCTTCTCGTCCTCGGTCTGGGGCGCCCAGCCGGACTGGGCGATCGCTTCCTGGGCGGCGACCAATCCATACTGGATGAACAGGTCCATCTTCTTGATGTCCTTGGGGTCGATCGCCACCAGCGGATCGAACCCTTCAGGGTCCGTCGCTGTCGTCGGCACCAGTCCGGCCACCTTGGCGGCATAGTCGGTCACGTCGAACCGTGTGTTCCTGACGATACCGCTCCTGCCGGCGATGAGGCGGGACCACACGGTCTCGACGCCGGTGCCGAGCGGGCTCACCACGCCCATGCCGGTAACGACGATCGGATCGGACTGAGTTGCCATCGAAGTGCTTCCTTATGTGTAGTTACACGGGTGGAGTCGGGATCGTGCTCCGCCCATCCTGGTCAGATGGTGGCGAGCCGCTGCAGTTTCATCAGGGTATCTTCAAAGCCCTCGGCGCCGAGCTCCTGACGGATCTCTGCCTGCGCCTTGCGCCAGAGCGGCAATAGTTCGTCCACCAGCGCCCTGCCCTTCGGGGTCAGCGAGCAGATGCGGCCATTGCCATGCTCGGCCGGCCGCGAGGCGATCAGCCCCATCTTCTCCAGCCGATCGAGGTTGCGCGTCAGCGTCGTCCGCTCGAAGCCGCGCTGTTCCGCCAGCTCGCTGACGTTCCGCTCGCCCGACGCGACGATCAGCCCGAGCACCGAATACTGCGTCGAAGTGATGCCGAACGGCCGCGTATAGGCATCGTAGCGCCGCGTAATCGCCCGCGCCGCCATCCGCGTGTTCGAAACCATGCACCGGCTGAAATCATCCATATGCCGATACATAGTGTGTATATGCACGGTGTCAACGACCGTGCGTCGCCTTCCGACAAATCCGACCGTCTCTCGCCGCCGCGGGCGCTTCCCCGTGGCCGATTTCATGCTATTAGCCCGGCATCAGATTTTCCGCGCCGCTGAGGAGCTTACGCATGGCCAAGATCAAAGTTGCCAACCCTGTCGTCGATCTCGACGGCGATGAGATGACCCGCATCATCTGGCAGGCGATCAAGGACAAGCTGATCCTTCCCTATCTCGATCTCGACATCGAGTATTACGACCTCTCGGTGCAGAACCGCGACGCCACCAACGACCAGGTGACGGTCGATGCCGCCAACGCCATCAAGAAGCATGGCGTCGGTATCAAATGCGCCACCATCACCCCCGACGAGCAGCGCGTCGAAGAGTTCAAGCTCAAGAAGATGTGGAAGTCGCCCAACGGCACCATCCGCAACATCCTGGGCGGCGTGATCTTCCGCGAGCCGATCATCATGTCGAACGTGCCGCGCCTGGTGCCAGGCTGGACCCAGCCGATCATCGTCGGCCGCCACGCCTTCGGCGATCAGTACCGCGCCACCGACTTCAAGTTCCCCGGCAAGGGCAAGCTGACGATGAAGTTCGTCGGCGATGACGGCACCGTGCAGGAGTACGACGTGTTCGACGCCCCCTCCGCCGGTGTCGCCATGGGCATGTACAACCTCGACGATTCCATCGCCGACTTCGCCCACGCCTCGTTCAACTACGCCATCAACCGCAAGGTCCCCTGCTACCTCTCCACCAAGAACACCATCCTCAAGGCCTATGACGGGCGCTTCAAGGATATCTTCCAGGAGATTTTCGACCGCGACTACAAGGCGAAGTTCGACGAACTGAAGATCTGGTACGAGCACCGCCTGATCGACGACATGGTCGCCTCGGCGCTGAAGTGGTCCGGCGGCTATGTCTGGGCCTGCAAGAACTATGATGGCGACGTGCAGTCCGACATCGTGGCCCAGGGCTTTGGCTCGCTCGGCCTGATGACCTCGGTGCTGATGACCCCCGATGGCAAGATCGTCGAGGCGGAAGCCGCCCACGGCACCGTCACCCGGCACTACCGCCAGCACCAGCAGGGCAAGGAGACCTCGACCAACTCCATCGCCTCGATCTTCGCCTGGACGCGTGGCCTGCAGCACCGCGCCAAGCTCGACGGCAATGCCGAGCTGGCGAAGTTCGCCGAGACCCTGGAGCAGGTCTGCATCGACACCGTCGAGGCCGGCCAGATGACCAAGGATCTCGCGCTGCTCGTCGGCCCGGACCAGAAGTGGCTCTCGACGCTGGGCTTCCTCGACGCCATCGACGCCAACCTCAAGAAGGCCATGGCTGCCTGATGCCCTCTCCGGCCGCAGGCGGCGACAGCATCGCCGTCTGCACCGCCCTCGATGCCGGCTATCTGCCGCTCGTACTGGTGGTCGCGACATCCATCGCGGCCAACGCCGGCCCCGGCAGCCACGTCGTGTTCCATGTGCTCTACGACGGACCGGACAGCCGGATTGTCCGCCGCATCGAACGCTGGCGCCACCCGCAGGTCGAGATCATCCTGCATCGCCTCGCCAACCCGCTTGCCGCCCTGGGCACGATCAGCGGCTTTCCGCCTTCGACCCTGTTCCGCTTCATCGTTCCGCGGGTGCTCGCCGACCTCGATCGCGTCATCTACCTCGATGCCGACCTGATCGTCGAAGCCGACCTCGCGGCGCTGTTCCGCGCGCCCCTCGACGGCAAGCCACTCGGCGCAGCCATCGATATCCGCATGATCGACGAAGCGCTTGCCGTGCAGCCGCACCGGCAGGCCCTGCGCGAGCGGACCTATGCCTATCTGCGTGACGTGCTCGGCTTTGGCAGCGCGGCCGAAATGCTCGGCTGCATCCAGGCCGGGGTCACCGTTCTCGACCTCAGGCAACTGCGCGATCTGGGCTACGAGCAACGCATGACCGACACGGTGCTGCGGATGCGCGGCGTATTGCAGTTCGCCGACCAGTGCGCCATCAACGCCGCGTTCCGCGGCAGCATCGCCTTGCTGGACCCGCGCTGGAATGTCCTGCCTGAAGCGCTCGTCGACCATATGTGGGAGCCGGTCGCGCCCGAACTTGCTGCCCAGGTCGCCCTGCAGCGCAGCGAGCCGTGGATCATCCATTTTGCCTATCGCAAGCCATGGCGGCGCTGGGGCCTGCCGGCCAGCGACCGCTGGTGGTCCTATGCGCGCAAGGCGGGGCTCGGCTTCTACTTCGCGCGTCACTTCCTCGCGACCCGCGCCCGCATCGAGCTTGGCACCCTGCGCCGGCGCTTTGCCGGCCCCAGCCGACAGAAAAGCTGACCCTTCCGCCCCGGCGAGGCGTATGCTGGCGCCGCGATTTCAGGGAGCGCACAACATGGCGACAGGTACCAAGGACGATCCGTGGTTGCTCAAGACGCCACCGGGCAGCAGCGACATCACCCTCTACCGGGCTCCTGACGCATCGCCACCGGCGCTGATCTGTATCGCCGGCGGGACTGAGCTGCGCTACCACCTCAGCGCCATCCAGGACCTCCACGAAATGCTCAAGCGGCACGGCGACTGGATGGAACTCGGCAATGCCGATGAACAGAAGGATGCCAAGCCCGGCACTGTCGAAGCCTGGGCCCGCTCGCCCGACAACCCGGTGGGCGGTTGGTATGGTATCAGGAAGGGGTTCCGCGGCCGCTTCGCCAACTACGTGACACCAGTACTCGAGGCCCTCGGCCTGGTCGAGCTGGAGCACGGTCCGCGCAACAACCGGGTCCGCGCCCTCTAGCAGGTTTCCATCGTCAGCCCCCCAAGGACGCTTGAACGCCGCGCGTCAAAGCTCCTAGAATTACAGTTCTCGGGGGATTTTCCGCATGCGTCTTCTCGCTCTTTCGATCGCTCTGCTGTCGATCGCCTTCGCCTTGCCGTTTGGTGCGTCGGCCGCAACTATTTCCATCGTCTCGATGCAGTATTCCGCCACCCACCCGGTGCCGCACCTGCACTATGACGGCACCACCGAAGACGGTGACGTCGCGACGCTGCAGAGCATGTACGAGACCTTCGTGAAGTGCCGCCTGTCCTGTATCGGGCCCGATGGCGGGGCCACCGCCGTGCTGACGCTCAACGGTCCCGGCGGCAGCTACTACGAGGGCCTGGCGCTCGCCGACTTCCTGCGCGCCAACCATATCGCCACTGTCGTCGAACGGGGCAGCACCTGCTATTCGGCCTGCGCATTCGCCTTCCTCGGCGGCTCCGGCTGGTCGAGCCAGGAGGGCGTCGGCACCTATGTCGACCGCATGGTCGAGCCGGGTTCCATCGTCGGTTTCCATGCACCCTATGCCGACGAAGAGTCCTTCACCAACGCCATCAACGAGCGCGGCGCCATGGCGACACAGGGCCAGACGCGCGACTCGCTCGCCCTGATGGTCAAGGAACTGGTCAAATGGAACGTCGACCCCGAAGTCATCTTCAGGATGGTCGGCATGGGCCCCGACGAGACCTACAATCTCGTTACGGCCGAGGACCTCTACCTGGCGCGCGTCACGCTCCCGCCCACGCCATCGTCCGGCTGGATCACCGACCTGCCCTCGGCGGTCCGCGAGGTCTGCCTGCGCCTCCTCGCCATCGACGAGCGCGCCGATCCCTATGACATGCAGTGGCGCTTCGAGTCCGACTATACGCCTTCGATCGGCAAGGCCGAGTTCGTGGGTCCGATCTCGGGCTACAAGCTGGGCGATCGCCTGCTCGATATCGGCAACTGCTCGGCGACCGACGCCTCCATGGCAAGCGACGGGGACTATGAGGTCGCCCTCTACTTCACTCCCGGCCTCGATGGCCTCAATGCGCCGAGCACAAGCTTCTTCAATCGCCAGCACGGCTGGTCCTCCGCCGGTGTCGGGCGCGACCCGCTGAAGCGCATCTTCGCTAAAGGCCCGCTCAACAGCTTTTTCCTGCCGCTCGATGTCAACATCGATGCGCTGGACCTGCCCGGCGAAGCCGATATCGACGCCAATCGCTTCAACACTTTGCTCCCGCCGCTGCTCCCCACCATGCCCGCCGATCTCGTCGTCGACGCCAGCACACCCAGCTCGCGCGTCTCGCATCTGGGCGACGTCTTCGTCTTCGAGCGCGTCGGCTCGCGCCAGCTCTATGACAGTGCCCTCGCGCAGGGCGCGCTGGGCCGCGCCTACACCAATGACGTCACCACCGATACCGGCTTCGTGCGTGAGGGCGCCTTCGTCGATACCGCCGCGACCTTCGTCTGGTTCGGCATCCCCAATGGCGAAAGCAGCGCCGTGGTCGAGGCCATCGTGGTCAAGCCGAACGGTGAAGCGCCGACCGACGAGGACCTGGCGACGCTCCGGCGCATCCAGTGCGAGACCGATTTCCTCGGCGCCACGCTCAACTGCGGCTGAGCCGACCCGGTCATAGATTCGGCCATACTTGGGCCACGAACCAAAACGAGCGTCTGCGCCATTCGAGGGGTGTTGATGTTCAAGAAGATTCTGCTCGGCCTCGCGGTCATTGTCGCCGCGGTCTACGTCTGGAATGCATCCTGGCGCGCGGCGCCACCCGAAGGGAACGTCGAGCTGATCGCCCATCGCGGCGTGCACCAGACCTTCGATCGGGCCGACCTCACGAACGACACCTGCACGGCCGAGCGGATCGACCGGCCGACCCATGACTACCTCGAGAACACCATCCCCTCGATGCAGGCCGCCTTCGCCGCCGGCGCCGATATCGTCGAGCTCGACGTGCATCCGACCACCGACGGCAAGTTCGCCGTGCTGCATGACTGGACCGTCGATTGCCGCACCGAAGGCACCGGCAAGACGCGCGGCCACGACCTGGCCTCGCTCAAGCTGCTCGACGTCGGTTACGGCTACACCGCTGATGGCGGCGCTACCTATCCGTTCCGCGGCCGCGGCATCGGCCTGATGCCCGAACTGCAGGAAGTGTTCACCGCCCTCCCCGACCAGCGTTTTCTCGTCAACTTCAAGAGCAACGAGGCGCGCGAAGGCGACATGCTGGCCGATCTGCTGTCGTCTCATCCGCAGTGGCGGTCGGCCGTCTGGGGCGCCTATGGCGGCGATCCGCCGACCTATCGCGCTGCCGAACGGATCAGCGATCTCAACGTCTGGTCGCGCAAGGGGCTGATCGATTGCCTATTGCAATACGAGGGACTGGGCTGGACCGGTTTCGTGCCGGATGCCTGCCGCAACACCAAGGTGATGTTGCCGATCAACCTCGCCCCGTTTGTCTGGGGCTGGCCGAACCTGTTCATCGAACGCCTGCGACAAGCCGGCTCGGAAGTGATCCTGCTGGGCCCCTACAGCGCGGGCGACCCCGGCACCGCCGGCATCGATACAGCCGAGCTATTGGCTCAGGTGCCCGATGACTTCGTCGGCTACATCTGGACCAACAAGATCGAAACCATCGGACCGCTTGCCCGCCAACGTTTCAAGTAGAGTCGAAATAATTAGCGCCTGTGGCCTTCGCGCCCATCGACGGCCACCGACCGCCAGCGTATACGCAACTAACATACCAGTTGCCCCTCCCGCTTCGGATTCCCCCTCAGATGCCCGTCGGCGTCGCATTCGCGCTTTTTGCCTACCTGCTCTATTCCTGCTGCGACGCCATCATCAAAGGGTTCGGCACCAGCCTCTCCGTCTTCGAGATCGCCTTCTGGACGGCCTTGTTCTCGTTCATCCCGGCGATCTTCACCAAGCCCAAGGGTGAGCACTGGCGGCACCTGCATCGCATGCGCCACCCCTGGCTGGTGCACCTGCGCAGCATTGCCGGCGTGATTGGCAACCTCTGCATCATCTACGCCTTCACCCACATCCCGCTGGCCGAGGCCTACTCCATCGCCTTCCTCGCCCCGATCATCGTGGTGGCGCTGTCGAGCTCCTTCCTCGGGGAGACGGTGACCTGGCAGCGCTGGCTGTTTCTCGGCGCCAGCTTCTGCGGTGTGCTGCTGGTCGTCCGGCCGGGCTTCCGCGAACTGCAGCTCGGCCACCTCATGGCGCTCGGCGCCGCGCTGATGGGCGGCATCGCCACCACCACATTGCGCAAGGTTGCGCCGGTCGAGAAGCGCGTCAGCCTGCTCGGTCTGCCGTTGGGCTATGTCGTGGTGATCAACTCGATCCTGATGCTTTTCGCCGGCTTCCATTGGCCGACGCTGCAGGAGTTCGCCTTCCTGATCCTGATCGGCGCACTGGGCGGCACCGGCAACATCCTGTTCATCACCGCGACCCGCAACGCGCCGGTGAGCATGATTGCACCGGCCCAGTACAGCCAGATCGCCTGGGCGGTGATCTTCGGCGCCATGTTCTATGCCGAGTTCCCCGACACCATCGCCTATTGCGGCCTCGTGGTCGTCGCCTTCGGCGGCATCCTCAACGTCATGTCCGACGAAACCCGCATCCGCATCTTCTCGCGGCTGTCGGTGTTCGGCCCGGCCAGCGCCATCTCCGAGGTCAGCCCGCCGCTCGGCGACGATGCCAAGCTGCCGCGCCGCGGCGAGGCCGACGACCAGGCGCCTGCGGCGACAGGCAAGTAGATGCTGCGCTCGCTCACACCCGTTTCGCTCGGCGTGCTCTGCGTGCTGGGCGGCATGGCGTCGTTCTCGACCGCCGATGCGTTGGTCAAGGCGCTGGGCGGCTCGCTCAACGTTTTCGAGATCGGTCTGTTCTCCACCCTCTTCTCGTTCCTGCCGGCATTGTTCTCCAAGCCGCGCGAAGAACGCTGGCGCGACACCTTCAAGCTCAATCGGCCGGCGCTGATGATCCTCGTGGCGTTCTGCCGGGTGCTGAGCGCGGTGCTGATCACCTACGCCTTCGTCACCATCCCGCTGGCTGAGGCCTACTGTCTTGTCTTCCTCATCCCGGTACTGGCGACGATCCTGTCGGTCGTGGTGCTCAAGGAGGAGGTGCCGCTCGATCGCTGGGCGCTGGTCGTCATCAGCTTCCTCGGGGTGCTGCTCGTCGTGCGGCCGGGCTTTCGCGAGATCGAACTGGGCCACATCGCCGCCTTGATCTGCGCCCTCGCCGCCGCCGTATCGCTGACCACCATCCGGCTGATCTCCGGCGCCGAACGGCGCGTCACCCTGTTCGCGCTGCCCGGCCTGCTCACGCTGGCCGCCAACCTGGTCGGCGTCTTCGTCGTCGGCTTCACCTGGCCCAGCCCGCTGCTGCTGGGCGGGCTGGTGCTGTGCGGGGTACTGGGCGGCATCGGCTATCTGCTGCAGCTCAAGGGCGTGGCCCTGGCGCCGGCCAGCCGGGTGGCGCCGATGCAGTACAGCCAGATCATCTGGGCGCTGCTGTTCGGCGCACTGTTCTTCAACGAAGTACCCGATGCGGTCAGCCTCGCCGGCCTGGGCATCATCGTCGCCGCCGGCCTCGCCAACATCTTCGCCGACGGCGCCCGCACCCGCATCGCCGGGCGCTGGGCCGAGTATCGTGCCCGGCGAGACAATCCCTCACCGGACGATTTCAAGGGGCCGGGACCGGATCCGGTGTAGTTCGGAGAAGATGCCGCGAAGCCCTGGTGGCTCGAAGAACCCCAGTCTTCGCGAAAACTACGGACCTAGCTGCGCCAGACCCGATTTCGCTTTCTGATGCTCCGATGCACTTCTGCGAGGGAGGGGCTTGGAGGGCACAATGGCGCCCTCCACCAGCCGCAGCGCGGCCTACAGCCCGCCGCGCACCGCCGCGATCGCCTCGGTGCCCTTGGCGCCATCAGGACCGCCGCCCTGGGCCATGTCGGGCCGACCGCCGCCGCCCTGCCCGCCCAGTGCCGCAGTCGCGAGCTTGATCAGCTCGCCCGCCGAATACTTACCGGTGAGGTCGTCGGTGACGCCGACGGCGACGGTGCCGCGGCCATCTTCGCCCTTCAGCACAACCGTAACCACACCCGAACCGATCCGCTTCTTCTCGCTATCGACCAGACCCTTGACGTCCTTGGCTGAAATGCCTTCGACGGCACGGCCGACATAGGTGACGCCGTTGACCGTCTCGTCCGCCGAAGCCGGCGCCGAACCGCCGCCACCGAGCGCCAGCTTCTTGTTGGCGTCGCTGAGCGCGCGCTCGGCCTTCTTGAGGTTCTCCTGCAACGCTTCGATGCGGGTGAACACCTCCTGTGTCCCCACATGCAGCGCATCGGCGACGCCGGCGACGAGATTGGCGTTGGTGCGCGCATGCTGGCGCGCTCCCTTGGCCGTCAGGGCCTCGATACGGCGCACGCCGGCGGCAACGCCGGAATCGCCAAGCACCGTGATCAGCCCGATATCGCCGGTGCGGCGCACATGCGTGCCCCCGCACAGCTCGACCGACCAGCCGACCGCGTTGCCGGTCGGATCGCCCATCGACACGACCCGCACTTCATCGCCGTACTTCTCGCCGAACAGCGCACGAGCACCTGACTCCTTGGCCTCCTCGACGCCCATCAGGCGCGTCTCGACCGGGGAGTTCTGCAACACGATGTCGTTGGCGATCTCTTCGACCTGCGCCAGTTCCTGCGGCGTGATCGGCTTGGTGTGGACGAAGTCGAAGCGCAGCCGGTCGGCCGAGACCATCGAGCCCTTCTGCGCCACATGATCCCCCAGCACCAGGCGCAACGCCTCGTGCAGCAGATGCGTCGCCGAGTGGTTGGCCCGGATGGCCGAGCGCCGGTCGTGATCGACGAGCAGCGCCAGCGGTGACCCGACGGTTATCGCGCCCTCGGTGACCTTCACCTTGTGGCCGAACACCCCGTTATTCTTGACCGTATCGGTCACCGTCGCGGCAATGCCTTCGCCGGACAGCGAACCGGTATCGCCAACCTGGCCGCCGCTCTCGCCGTAGAACGGGGTCTGGTTGAGCACGACATAGCCTTCGTCGCCCGCCTTCAGCGCGTCGACCATGGCGCCGCCCTTGACCAGCGCCGTCACGGCGCCCTCGGCGGTCTCCGTCTCGTAACCGAGGAACTCGGTCGGGCCGACCTGGTCGGCCACCGCGAACCACACCTTGTCCTCGCTCGCCTCGCCCGAACCGGCCCAGCTCTTGCGGGCCTCGGCGCGCTGGCGGGCCATCGCATCCTCGAAGCCCGAGAGATCGACATTGATGCCGCGGGTACGCAGCGCATCCTGGGTCAGATCGAGCGGAAAGCCGTAGGTGTCATAGAGCTTGAAGGCGGTGACGCCCTCCAGCATGTCGCCTTCCTTGAGGCCGGCTGTGGCGTCATCGAGAATGACGAGGCCGCGGCTCAGCGTCTTGAGGAAGCGCTGCTCCTCGAGGCGGACCGTCTCCTCGATCATCTGCTCGCCACGGACCAGCTCGGGATAGGCCTGGCCCATTTCCTTGACCAGCGTCGGCACGATCTTGTGGATCACCGGATCGGTCGCGCCCAGCAGCGTGGCGTGGCGCATGGCACGACGCATGATGCGGCGCAGCACATAGCCGCGGCCTTCATTCGAGGGCAGCACGCCTTCGGCAATGAGAAAGCTCATGGCGCGCACGTGGTCGGAGATCACGCGCAGGCTCGGCGTCGTCGGGTCGCCATTGAAGTTGGTGGCGTGCATGGTCGACGAAACCAGCGACTTGAACAGGTCGATCTCGTAGTTGTTGTTGGTGCCCTGCATCACCGCCGCAACACGCTCGAGGCCCGAGCCGGTATCGACCGACGGTTTTGGCAGGCTGGTGCGCGAGCCGTCGGCAAACTGCTCGAACTGCATGAACACCAGGTTCCAGATCTCGACGAAGCGGTCGCCATCTTCCTCGGGCGATCCCGGAGGGCCGCCCCAGTATTTGTCGCCATGGTCGTAAAAGATTTCGGAGCACGGACCGCAGGGGCCGGTATCGCCCATCTGCCAGAAGTTCGACTTGGCCCCGAGCCGCACGATGCGATCCTCGGGCAGCCCGGCGATCTTCTTCCAGAGCGCCATCGCCTCGTCGTCGTCTTCGTAGATCGTCGCGGTCAGTTTTTCCTTGGGCAGACCCCACTCCTTGGTGAGCAGGTTCCAGGCAAGCTCGATCGCGTGCTCCTTGAAATAGTCGCCGAACGAGAAGTTGCCGAGCATCTCGAAGAAGGTGTGATGGCGCGCCGTGAACCCGACATTGTCGAGGTCGTTGTGCTTGCCACCGGCGCGCACGCATTTCTGCGAGGTCGTTGCCCGCACGTAGTCGCGCTTCTCGACGCCGGTGAAGACGTTCTTGAACTGCACCATGCCGGCATTGGTGAACATCAGGGTCGGATCGTTCCGCGGCACCAGCGGGCTCGATGCGACTTCTTCGTGACCATTCCTCGCGAAGTAGCTCAGAAAGCTCGACCGGATATCGTTCACGCTCGTCATGACGGGTCTCTTACAGACAAATGGCGAGGCCGTAGCCCCGCCAAGAACAACAGGAAAGGCCTTCTATCGCGGGGCTTGCGGTTGTGTCCAGCGCGGGGTGGCAGGAGCTGGTAGTTTGGGTAGGCAGAAGCAATTACTCCGTGCCCCCTCACCACCGGCCGTCATCCCGACGAAAGTCGGGACCCAGTGCGCCGGAATGATCCACCCGTGCCGAACTGTGCGACCTTGCCGTGATGGACCGACACGGTTCGAGCCCACCCAACTCTCCGAGCAGTGGGTCCCGGCGTTCGCCGGGATGACGGCCGGTGGATGGGCATGATCGAGTTCCACCATTGCTGGCGTGGGACGCAACCCAACCCACGGCCCCAAAAACCAAAGGGCGCCACCCGGGCGCCCTTCTGTTCACGTCGCAGCGGGGCCGATCACGGCTCCCCGTCGTCGCCTTCGTCGCCTTCCGGACCGGTGAGCAGCGCTTCGCCCAGGATGCCGGAGCTTTCGCGCACGCCCTTTTCGATCTCGTCGGCGATCGCCGGGTTGTCCTTGAGGAACTGGCGGGAGTTTTCACGTCCCTGCCCCAGCCGCTGGCTGTCATAGGAGAACCAGGCGCCGGACTTTTCGACGAGGCCCGACTTCACGCCCAGGTCGAGCAGTTCGCCGGTCTTGGAAATGCCTTCGCCATACATGATGTCGAACTCGACCTGGCGGAACGGCGGCGCCAGCTTGTTCTTGACCACCTTGACGCGGGTCTGGTTGCCGATGACTTCCTCGCGTTCCTTGATCGCGCCGATGCGGCGAATGTCGAGGCGCACCGAGGAATAGAACTTCAGCGCATTGCCGCCGGTGGTGGTTTCGGGCGAGCCGTACATCACACCAATCTTCATGCGGATCTGGTTGATGAAGATCACCATGGCCTTCGACTTCGAGATCGAGCCGGTGAGCTTGCGCATCGCCTGGCTCATCAGGCGGGCCTGCAGGCCCGGCATCGAATCGCCCATCTCGCCTTCGAGTTCGGCTTTCGGCGTCAGCGCCGCCACCGAGTCGACCACCAGCACATCGATAGCGCCGGAGCGCACCAGCGTGTCGGCGATCTCGAGTGCCTGCTCACCGGTGTCCGGCTGCGAGATCAGCAGTTCATCGACCTTCACGCCGAGCTTCTTGGCATAGACCGGATCGAGCGCATGCTCGGCGTCGACGAAAGCGGCGATGCCGCCATTCTTCTGCGCCTCGGCCACCACGTGCAGCGCCAGCGTGGTCTTGCCCGAGCTTTCCGGCCCGAACACTTCCACGATACGGCCACGCGGCAGACCGCCGATGCCCAGTGCGATATCCAGTCCGAGCGAGCCGGTGGAAATCGCTTCGACCTGGGCAATGGCGCCCTCGCCGAAGCGCATCACCGTGCCCTTGCCGAAATTCCGCTCGATCTGGCTCAGCGCTGCCGCCAGCGCCTTGTCCTTATCCATCGATCCCTCAATAACTCGCAGAGGCGCAACAGCAGCCATCACCGGTCTCCCTTATTCCACTTCGGTCAGCGCCGCGCAAACCGATAAGATGTCCATCTAATGTACCCATTCTGTTCTCATTTCGTTTCCAAATCGTCAAGGGGGTAAATTCCCTGTTCCTTACGCACCGGGGCCTTGCGATTCGACCGCGGCAGCGGTTCGACACCAGCAATGGTGATCTACATCCAAAATCCAAATGCATTCGACGCCGCGCCGCGCTATAGGGCGGCAACAAAAACCGAGGGAATGGGCTTCATGCATCTCATCCAGTTCGAGGACGACAAGGGTGCACGCGCCGTCGGCGCCACCGAAGGCGGCGTCACCACCGTGGTCACCGGGGCCGGGAGCGTCTACGCGCTTGCCGCCGAGGCCGCCGAGCGCGGGCTGTCGCTGCGCGCCGTGGTGATCGAGAAGGGCCTCGGCGCAAAACTCGATCGCGAGGCGCTGGCCCGAGAGGGCCGCCTCCTCTCTCCGGTCGATCATCCCGATCCGTCGCACCTCTATGTCACCGGCACCGGCCTGACCCACCTGGGCTCCGCTTCCACCCGCGACGCCATGCACAAGTCGAACCAGCAGCAGGCCGAAGCGCCACTGACGGATTCGATGAAGATGTTCCGCATGGGCCTCGAGGGCGGCAAACCCGCCCCGGGCGAAATCGGCGTGCAGCCGGAATGGTTCTACAAGGGCAACGGCTACACCGTCGCCGCGCCGGGCCAGCCGATCCCGTCACCCGCCTTCGCCAAGGACGCCGGCGAGGAGCCGGAAATTGCCGGCATCTACTATATCGGCAAGGACGGCACGCCGTTCCGCCTCGGCTTCGCGCTGGGCAACGAGTTCTCCGACCATGTGACCGAGCGGGTGAACTACCTGTTCCTCGCCCATTCCAAGCTTCGCTTCTGCTCGTTCGGGCCGGAGCTGCGCGTCGGCGAGCTGCCGCGCAACGTCTCGGGCATGTCGCGAATCCTGCGGGCCGGCAAGGTCTTGTGGGAGAAGCCGTTCCTCTCGGGTGAGGACAATATGAGCCACACCATCGCCAACCTCGAGCACCACCACTTCAAGTACGATCTGTTCCGCCAGCCGGGCGACATCCATGTCCACATGTTCGGCACCGCGACCCTCAGCTTCGCCGACGGCATCAAGACCGAGCCGGGCGATGTATTCGAGATCGAGGAAAGCCAGTTCGGCCTGCCCCTCCGCAATGCCGTGTCCTGGAACGAGGATCGGCCGGTGACCGTGCGCCAGCTCTAGCAGCTGGTCAGTCCTGACGTTCTGCGAGCCGGGCCACGTGCCCGGCTTTTGCTTTTGGCCTTTTCCACAGCGCGCACATTTCGGCCCCTTCCTCGCCCCGATTGGCAGGCGAGGTTGCGCTGTTCCTCGCGCATTTGGCGCAAATCCGACCGATCGGCCTCAGCCGGGGTTAGCGCTCGCGCGAGACACTGCCGACGCGGTGCAAAGGGAGGCATTCGCGTCCACCACCACGTATTGCGAAAGGTACTCCCGATGATCACCGTATCCGCCTCGACCTCCGCGGCCGAGCTGCAGGCCATTATCGACTCGGCCCCCGCAGGCGAAACCATCCTGATGGGCACCGGCACGTTCGAGTTCAACGAGACGATCGTCATCAATCGCGACGATATCACCGTCATGGGCACCGGCTCGGGCGCCACGACGATCGAGCTCGTCGGCAACGCCCGCGACGGCGGCGCCTTTCAGATCGGCGGCGTCATCGACGTCCCCAGTTACTCGGGTGCTTTTGCCCTGGATGAGCCGGCCGCGGAAGGCTCGCTCTATCTGCACCTCGCCGACGCCTCCGGCCTCGCAGCCGGCGACCACCTGTGGATCGAACTCGAGAACACGCCGGAATATCTGGACTCGATCGGCGACACGGAGTGGCGTGAGGACAAGCCGTTGCGCACCTCGATGGTCGAGGTCGCCTCGGTCCATGGCAACACGGTGCGGCTGACCAACGGGCTCGCCTTCGATTTCTCCACCATTGCCTCGGTGCAGAAGATCGAGGTGGCCGAGAACGTGCGGCTCGGCGGCTTCACCGTGGAGTCCGGCCTCGCCGAACAGGATCCGGGTAGCTTCACCAACGTGTCGGCAGCGTTCGACCGCTCCAACGTCATCTCGCTCTCGGGCACCAGCCACGTAAAACTGTTCGACATCGCCATCGACAACGCCCCGTCCAACGGCTTCACCTTTGCCCAGTCGATCTTCCTCGACGCCTCGAACCTCACGGTCGATGGCGCCGTGAACAAGGGCGACGGCGGCAATGGCTACGCCTTCCAACTGAAGGCGCTCTATGACAGCCAGCTGGTCGGGCTCGAAGCCTTCGACACCCGCCACGCCGTGCTGTTCGCCAGTTGGACCAGCGAGGCCAACAACACCATCCAGGTGCGCGAAACCAACCGCGACATCAACTTCCACGGCGGCGACGACCACGACAACATCGTCACCGTGCTGAGTTCGGAACGCACCGACCTCGAGGCCACCTACCTGTCGCCGACCCTGTTCGTGAACGACGAGGGCACCAGCTACGGCGCCCCCACCAATCCCCACGCCAACACCGTCACCTTCGACACCGTCAAGGGCACCAACAAGAGTGAGCTGCTGGTGGCCAATGACAGCGGCGTCGAGTTCCACGCCCGGGCCGGCGCCGACATCCTCGTCGGCGGCAATGGCAGCGACCGGCTCTACGCCGAAAACGGCGACGACCTGGTGTACGCCTCCGGGGGCAACGACCTCATCGATGGCGGGCTCGGCACCGATGTGCTGGCCTATGCCGGCGACCGCGACGACTACACCCTGACGCGCGACCTCTCCGGCCGCTTCGTCGTCCACAAGGCCGGTGGCGGCTACGACATCGTCGGCGGCGTCGAGGCGTTCCGCTTTGCCGACGGCACCGTGGCGGCATCGACGCTCACCAACCTGCCGACCACCTATTTCGGCTCGGATGATGCCGACCGCATCACCGTCACTTCGGTCCACGACGTGGTGCTGTCGGGCGCCGGCTACGACCGCATCGTCGCCTCGAGCAGCTACGTGCTGGGCGACGAGAACGAGGCGCTGGAGCTTGTCGGCGACCGGGCCATCAACGGCTTCGGCAACGCAGGCAACAACAGCTTCACCGGCAATGACGCGGCCAACGAGCTGTTCGGCTTTTCCGGCGACGATCGCTTCTTCGCCCGCGGCGGCAACGACTACCTGTCCGGCGGCGACGGCGACGATGCGCTCTACGGTCAGGCCGGCAACGATCGGCTGTTCGGCGGCGCCGGCGATGATCTGCTGAACGGTGGTTCGGGCGCCGACACCTTCGTGTTCTCGGCCGGCCGCGACACCGTCGAGGACTTTTCGCTCCGCTCCGGCGACCGGCTCGACACCGGACTCACCGGCTTCGCCTCGGCGGCAGCCTTCCTCGCGGCCTTCCGCGAGGCGGCGGCCAGCGGCGGCGACACTTTCGATACGCTCGGCATCGATGTCGATGGCAGCGGCTATCATGTCGAGATCCGCGTCGCCGATGCGCATGGCGATCCACTCGTCATGGCGCTGAACGGCGCGACGCTCGAATCCCTGTTGGCGTCGTCGGACTGGATCGTCTGACGATGCCCTCAATTTCGGCACGGGGGGACCCAAATACCTGTTGCTGAAAAATGCGGCACCAACCCCGCATAAACTAAACCCCGAAACCTGAGCGTTTCGGGGTTTTTTCTTGCCGACGGGATGCCGGGCCATGCCGTTCGAGCATGCCTGCTATCCAAGCTCGCCGGTTCAAGCAGGGCTCGGCTGAAACCAGACTCCGCCGCAGTCGCCCAACGGGCAGCGACGGAGTAGAGACATGTCGAACGGCGCCCGGCGCGAAAGCGCCGTCCGCGCCCTTCTGAGGCGCACCGGCTTCCCGCTGCTGGCGCTTGGCGTCATGAGCCTCGCCACTAACCTCCTGGTGCTGACCGGCCCGCTGTTCATGCTGCAGGTCTACGATCGCGTGTTGGCCAGCCGCTCGGTGCCTACCCTCGTGGCGCTGTTCGTGCTGGTCGCCGGCACCTACGCCTTTCTCGCGCTGCTCGAACTGCTGCGCTCGCGCATGGCCGCGCGTTTCGCCGGAGCATTCGAAGCCTCGCTCGCCCCTGAGGTGTTTCGCGCCTCGCTGCGGACCGGGCTGGCCCCGCTCGGCCTGGCGCGGCCCGATGCCGTGCGTGATCTCGATTCCATCCGCTCCTATCTCGCGGGTCCAGGTCCCCTGGCGCTGTTCGACCTGCCCTGGCTGCCGGTCTACCTGGCGATCGTCTTCCTGTTCCATCCGGCGCTCGGCTGGCTGGCGACCGGCGGTGCACTGGTGGCGACGATCCTCCTGGTGATCAACGAGCGCTTGTCCGGGCGGCCCATCGCTGAGGCGTCGGCAGCGATGGCGCTGCGCCAGTCGCTCGGTGACGATGCCCGCGCCAACGCCGAGCCGGTCTTCGCCATGGGCATGCAGGACGACGTCACCGCACGCTGGCGGGCGCGCTCGATGGCGCTGGCCGAGGTGCAGAGCCGGGGATCGGACGTCGGCGCGCTCTACACATCGGTAACCAAGTCGTTCCGCCTCCTGCTGCAATCGGCGGTGCTGGCCCTGGGCGCCTACCTCGCCATTCGCGGTGAACTGTCCGCCGGGTTGATGATCGCCGCCTCGATCGTCACCTCCCGGGCGTTGGCGCCCGTCGAACAGGTAGTGGCGCAATGGCGCGGGCTCACGGCTGCCCGCCAGGCGCTGCGGCGTACAGAGCAGCTGCTCGCAACCCAGCCATCGCCGGCCGCTCGCCTGAGCCTGCCCGATCCGCAATTCACTCTCGAAGTCCGCCACTTCGCCACCGGCCCGGACCTGCACAAGCCGCCTTTGGTGTCCGGCGTCGGCTTCGTCCTGGCGGCCGGTGAAGCCATGGGCGTGCTGGGCCTCTCCGGCTCGGGCAAGACCTCCCTTGCCCGCGGCCTCTGCGGCATCTGGCCGGTATTGCAGGGGGAGGTTCGGCTCGATGGCTCCGAGCTCACCCATTTCGATCCCGTGCAGCTCGGCCGCCGCGTCGGCTACTTGCCGCAAAGCGTGGGGCTGTTCGATGGCACGGTGGCCGAGAACACCGCCCGCTTCCGCGCCGACGCCGACAGCGGCACCGTACTCGAGGCGGCGCGCCTTGCCGGCGTCCATGACCTGATCACCAGCCTGCCCGATGGTTACGACACCCGCATCGGCTCGCGCGGCGTGGCGCTCTCGGCCGGCCAGCGCCAGCGCATCGGGCTGGCCCGCGCCCTCTACGGCGATCCGTTCCTCTTGGTGCTGGACGAACCGAACGCCAACCTCGATTTCGCCGGCGACAACGCCCTCACCACCGCGCTCACCGCCGCCAAGGCGCGCGGCGCCGTGGTGATCGTCATTGCCCATCGCCCCAGCGCCATCGCGGTATGCGACAAGCTGATCTACCTGGTGAATGGGCGGCAGAGTGCCTTCGGCGCCAAGGAGGAGGTGCTGCGCCAGGTCACGGCCCCTGCCCCACGTATCGAAGGGGTGCGGATCAATGGCTGATCCGCTCGAGAGCCTCAGGCGGCACGCCATCGCCGGGCTTGGCGCCATCGCGCTGTTCATCGGCCTGCTCGGCGGCTGGGCCGGCACCACCGAGATCGCGGGTGCGGTGGTGGCGCAGGGCACCGTCGTGCCGCTCGAAGGCAGCAAACGCGTGCAGCACCCGGAAGGCGGCGTGGTCAGCGCCATCCTGGTCAAGGATGGCGATGCGGTCGCGGCCGGGCAATTGCTGCTGCGTCTCGACAGCACCACGGTGTCCGCCAATCTCGCGGTCATCGTCTCGCAGCTCAGCGCCGCATTTGCCCTCGAAGCCCGGCTCACCGCCGAGAGTATCGGTAACGACGAGCTGACGCTTCCGAGGAGCCTCGATGCCTGGCCGGACCGCGCGACGCTTGCCGGCCTGCTGGCTGCGCAGGAGCGCCTGCGCCAGAGCCGGGCCGAGGCGCAGGCCGGTCTTGCCGCGCAGTTGCAGGAACAGATCGGCCAGCTCGGCGAACAGATTTCCGGGCTCCAAGCCCAGGAGGCGGCGGTGCGGCAGCAGCGTGAAATCCTCGCCGGCGAAGTCGCCGATGCCCAAATCCTGTTCCGCGATGGCCTGATGGAAGCCAGCCGCCTCAACGCCTCGAGGCGCGAGCTGGCGCGGCTCGAGGGCGAGGCCGGCAACCTCTCCGCCGAGATCGCCTCGGCCCGCACCGCCATCGCCGGCAGCCGCGCCAAGATCGCCGAGAACACCGCTACCTTTCGCGCCGGCGTGCTGGAGGACCTGCGCGATGTCGGGCTTCAGATCGCCGAGTTGCTGCAGCAGAAGATCGCCGCCGAAGACCGCCTGGCAAAGCTCGAGATCCGCGCTCCCCAGGCCGGCATCGTGCACGAGTCGATCGTCCGTACCGTCGGCGGCGTGGTCGCGGCCGGCGAGACCTTGATGCAGGTCGTGCCGCATACCGACCGGCTGGCGCTCGAGGCACGGGTGTCGCCGCTCGACATCGACAAGCTGAACGTCGGCCAGCTTGCCGCGGTGCGATTGACCGGGCTCGACGCCCGAACCACGCCCGAGCTGGTGGCGGCGGTCGATGCCATTTCCCCCGACCTGTCGCGCGATCCGGCGACGGGCGTCGCCTATTTCTCCATCCGCATGAAGCTGAGCGAAGCCGAACTCGCCCGCCTGCCCGAAGGCCAGCACGTCACTGCCGGCATGCCGGCCGAGGCATTCCTGCGCACCGCGGACCGGACGGTGCTGTCGTACCTGCTGGGGCCGCTGGCGGCACAGCTGAGTCATGCGTTCCGGGAGGATTAGCGCCCGCAACAGGCGACGCTCTACCCCACCAACCGACGTCATCCCCGCGAAGGCGGGGATCCAGTGGGATCTTTCAGCGTCAGCAGGTGTTGCAGCATCCCACTAGGTTCCCGCCTTCGCGGGAATGACGCTGGTGGGTGGGGAACATCACAGCGAGGATAGCCCCGCAGCCCCCTTGCCCTAAACCCTTTGGCTGGTTTACCCCGTGCGACTGACATGTCAGTGTCCGCCGCCGTTCGGCCCAGGGAGTTTAGCGAGAAATGAGCGCCACCAGTTTCAAGCAGCGCAAGGTTGGTCGGACCGGCCTCGAATTGACCGAACTCGGGCTTGGCGGCGCGACGCTCGCCGGCATCTTCACCGAGGTCCCCGACGAGCAGGCCCGCGCCACTGTCGGCGCCGCTCTCGATGCCGGCATCCGCTACTTCGATACTGCACCGCAATATGGCTATGGCCGCTCCGAACACCTGATGGGCGATGGCCTGCGCTTCCGTACCGAGGGCGTCGTTGTCTCCACCAAGGTCGGTCGCCTGCTGCGACCGGTGCAGTCCGAAGCCGAGCGCGACTATCCGCACAGCTGGGTCAAGCCGCTGCCGTTCGAGCAGGTCTACGATTACAGCTACTGGGGCGTGATGCGGTCCTACGAGGCCAGCCTTGCCCGCCTCGGGCTGAGCAAGGTCGATATCCTCTATGTCCACGATATCGGCCTCGCCACCCACAGCGCCGAGCAGAACCCGATCTACTGGAAGCAGCTGGCCGAGGATGGCGGCTACAAGGCCCTCAAGGAGCTGAAGGCCACCGGCAAGGTCTCGGCCATCGGCCTTGGCGTCAACGAGTGGGAAGTGCTGATGGATGCCTTCGCCCTCGGCGACTGGGACGTGTTCCTGCTGGCCGGCCGCTACACCCTGCTCGAGCAGACCTCGCTCAGCCCGTTCCTCACCACCTGCCTCGAACGCGGCGCCTCGGTGGTCTGCGGCGGCCCGTTCAATGGCGGCGCCCTGATGGGTACCGGCACCTGGAACTACGCCAAGGCCCCCGAACACATCATCAAGCGCGTCGCCGACCTCGAGGCGCTGTGCAAGGAATTCGGCGTGCCGCTCGGCGCCGCCGCCCTGCAGTTCCCGCTGGCGCACCAGGCGATCTGCAACATCCTCCCCGGCCCGAAATCGCCCGCCGAACTCAACGGCATCCTCGACTGGTGGAACGTCAGGATTCCCGACGCGCTGTGGGACGCGCTGGCCGATCGCAAACTGGTGGCAACCGGCACGCCGCTGCCGAACGGGCGCACCGCCTGATGGCTGGCAAGGTGCTGATGATGGACGTCGATGGCGTCCTCGTCAGCGGCCGGCCCTCCGACGGCCGGCATCTGTTTGCCGAACTGGAAGCAGATCTCGGTCTGTCGCCCGATCGGCTGAGGCAGACCTTCTTCACCCCGTTCTGGGAGGCGATCGTCACCGGCCGCGAAGGGCTGACCGAACGGCTGACGCCGGTGCTGGCCGAGATCGCGCCGAGAGTTTCGGCCGAGCGGCTGATCGCCTACTGGTTCGAGAACGACTCGCGCGTCGACCAGGCAGTGCTTTCGGCAGTGAAGCGCTACCGCGACCGCGGCCTGCCGGTGTTCCTCGCCACCAACCAGGAGCACCTGCGGGCCGACTACCTGATGCGGCAGGTCGGCCTCGGCGCCCATGTCGACGGCATCATCTATTCGGCCGCCCTCGGCCACCGGAAACCGTCCACCGAGTTCTTCGAGCGCGCCGCTGCCATCGCGGCTGCGGCGCCCGAGGACATCGTGCTGGTCGACGACACGCTGGCCAATGTCGAGGCGTCGCGACAAGCGGGCTGGAGCGCCGTGCACTGGACTGGTAACGGCAGCCTCGATGAGGAACTGGCGCGATATCTTGGGTGACGCGATTACGCTCGGTAATGGACCTCCCCACGGCATCATCCCCGCGAAGGCGGGGACCCAGTGGGATTTCTCAGCGTCAGCGGGTGCCGCAGCATCCCACTAGTTTCCCGCCTTCGCGGGAATGACGTCGGTGGTGGGTGAGACGCAGTGTGCCTCCGCAGCCCTTCCGTCAGCCACAATGAACGAGCTGGCTCAAAGCCCCACCGCATCCTCGAGATAGTGCCGGCGGATACCGAAGAAGGCCTTGGCCTCCGCCAGCTTCCTCAGCTGCGAAGCATCCTTGCCGCGCTTCGTCTTCGTCGCGACGATCAGCACGTTCTTGGGCGTGTGCACGTCGGAGATGAACTCGAACACCTTGGTCGAGTAGCCGAAATGCTCGAGGATCATGGCGCGCATCGCGTCGGTCACCATCTCGGCCTGCCGCTCGACGAAGATGCCGTGCTTCATCAGGAAATCCAGCGCATTGCCATGGTTCGAGGTCTCGATCTCGCGGCGGATCTGCTTGTGGCAGCACGGCGCGACGACGATCAGCTCCGAACCGGCGGCAATCCCCTTGGCGATGGCGTCGTCGGTGGCGGTGTCGCAGGCATGCAGCGCGATCAGCACATCAGCCCCGGCGGAGTCGAAATTATCGATCGTTCCCTGTTCGAAGCGCAGGTTGTCGACTCCGGTGGCGCGCGCGGTATCGTTGCAGAACGTCACCAGGTCGTCGCGAAACTCGACGCCCACCACCTCGGTGGCGCGCCCGAGGTTCTGCTTCAGGTAGTCGGCCACTGCAAAGGTCAGGTAGCCCTTGCCGGCGCCCATGTCGACCACCCGGTTCAGCTTGCCCTCGGGAATGGCCTTCAGCAGCGGACCGAGGATCTCGACATAGCGGTTGATCTGCCGGAACTTGTCGCCGGCGCCTTTCAGCACCTGCCCGTCGGCCCCGGTGACGCCGAGCTCGGCGAGCCACCCCCTGCCGGCCGCCGGGATCGGGCGCGCCTTGGCGCGATCATGTGACAATGTGGCCGGGGCCTTGCTGGTCGGCTCGGTCTGCTTCAACCGCGGCGCTTTGCCCTGGCTGTCGAATTGCAGGTCGAAGCGCGTGGTGAACAGGAAACCCTGCCGAAAATCCTTTTCCAGCAGACGCCGGAGCTGGCCGATCGCACCCGACGGCGGATGGTTCTGCACGAGATCGCGGGTCTGGTGGTGGAAGGTGAAGCTGAGCTTGAGCTGTTCGCGGATGGTCGCGGGTTTGATGTCGACGCTCTTCAGCGTCTCGTCGGCGCCGAACGGCAGGCGCAGCGCCAGACGCACGAAGCTGCCATCGGCAACGGCGCTGTCGAGCGCGGCAAGGAACTGGTCGATCTTGGCAAGGCTGGTATCCATGTCCGGCATATAGGCCTGCCGGAGCCGAAAGGCTACTGCCCGCTACTCCGCGCCCTGTTCGATCTTGCCCAGGACGTCCTTCACCTTGGAGTTGATCTGGTCGAGCGAGTACGGCTTGGGCAGGAACTCGACGCTCTGATTGTCGGCGATGTCCTGCCGGACATTCTCTTCGGCATAGCCGGAAACGAAGATCACCTTGAGCTCCGGCATATGCTCGCGCACCTTGGTCAAGAGCGTCGGGCCGTCCATTTCCGGCATCACCACGTCCGAGATCATCAGGTCGATCTTGTAGTCGAGCTCCTCCAGCACATCGAGCGCCTCGTCGCCGCTATCGGCTTCGAACACCTCGTAGCCGGTGGTGCGCAGGGCCCGGGCCGAGAAGGCTCGCACGCTGTCCTCGTCCTCGACCAGGAGGATGCGCTCATGCCCGGTGAGATCCTTGACCTGCACGACCGCCTGCTTGACCGGCGCGTCGCTTTCGGTCGGCACGTAGCGCGGCAGGAAGATGCGGAAAGTCGTGCCCTTGCCGACGACCGAGTCGGTGTAGATGAAGCCCGACGACTGCTTGACGATGCCATACACCGTCGACAGCCCGAGGCCTGTACCCTTGCCGAGTTCCTTGGTGGAGAAGAACGGCTCGAAGATCTTTTCGAGGATTTCCGGCGACATGCCGGTGCCGGTGTCCTCGACCTCGATCAGCACGTAGTCCGCCGGGGGCATCCCGGTATAGCTGAAGCCGGCGGCCTCTCCCTCGGTGACGTTGCGGGTCCTCAGCGTGATGGCGCCACCATTCGGCATCGCATCGCGCGCGTTGACCACGAGGTTCACCACCACCTGCTCGAGCTGCACCAGGTCGGCCTTCACCGGCCAGACCGGGTTGGAATGCTCGACGCTGAGGGTGATCTGCTCGCCGATCAGCCGCTTCAGCAGCACCGTCAGGTCGTCGAGATGCCCCGGCACCTCCAGCACCTGCGGCCTGAGCGTCTGTCGGCGCGAGAAGGCCAGCAACTGCCGGGTCAGCCCGGCCGCGCGGTTGGCGCTGTTCTTGATCGACATCAGGTCGGCAAAGCTCGGGTCACCCGGCTTGTGCTTCAAAAGCAGCAGGTCGGCGAAGCCGATAATGGCGGTCAGCACATTGTTGAAATCGTGCGCCACGCCGCCGGCCAGCTGGCCCACGGCCTGCATCTTCTGGCCCTGGGCGAACTGCGCCTCGAGCTTGCGCTGCTCGCTCATGTCGAGCGCATAGACGTTGATCCGCTCGGCGGCGCCTTCGGCCTCCTCGGAGCTGGAAACGTAAAGCCGTACCGCATGGTCGCTGCCGCGGGTCAGCGTTGCATCCACCGGCTCGATCTCGGACCGGCTGGCCAATGCTGCGTCGATCGCCTTGGCAAAGGCCTCGCGGTTGCCCTCCGCCAGGAGGTCGGCCATCGGCTGCATGTCGATCGACTGCTCGCCGCCGGCCCAATCGAAGATTCGGCTGAACGGCGCATTGGTGCGGATGATGCGGCCGGATTTGTCGAGCGTCGCGATAGCGAAAGGCGTGTCGTTGAAAAAGCGCGAGAACCGCACCTCAGAGGCGCGCAGCGCCTCTTCCTTGTCGGCGCCCTGCCGCCGATCGAGCACCAGCGTGCGGGTCTCGCCCAGTTCGCCATCGGCGAGGCGGGCGGCGCGATGCATCAGGCGGACCGGGAAACTGGTGCCGTTACGGCGCACCAGGTCGATATCGATGATCTCGGTGCGGATCTCGCCGTCGGAGCGGCCGCGCATCAACAGGCTGGCGCCGTCGCCGCGGACGATTTCGCTGAGCCGGATGGCGGTGGATTCGAACTCGGCGAGGTCATAGCCGAGCCAATCGGCGAGGGTCGAGTTGAGGTACTGCACCCTGCCCTGCGCATCGGCCGAGAAGAAGCCGGCCGGTGCGTGGTCGAGATAGTCGATGGCCCGCTGCAGTTCGAGAAAGGCATTGTCCTGCCGCTCGCGGTCACGGGTGATGTCCTCGACCGTCCACAGCACCAAGGGCTTTCCGCCCTCGTCGATGGTGGGCAGTGCCCGCACCCCGACCCGATACCAGAACGGCTTGGTGGAGCCGCCGACCGAGCCGCCGAGCCCGCCGATGATGCGGATGTCTTCGATGGCCGGGCGTCCATCGCGCGCCGCGCGCGCCAGGCGATACACCGCCTCGGAGGCTTCCGGCTCGCCGGCGAACAGTCGCGGCACCGACACCGGCACGCCGTCCGTGACCCCGCCGGGAAACTCGCCGTAATGCGCGTTGACATAGCTGATCTTGCCCTCGCGGTCGGTGACCAGCGCGCCGAACGGCAGGCTGTCGACCACGGCGCGGCTCAGCGTCTGGGTGTCCTCGCTGGCCGAAAAGCGGAACAGGCCCGCCGCCACGGCGAACAGGCAGAACACCCCGACAACGGCCAGGAGGCCGAGAAATACCAGGATCAGGTCAGCCGGTATGCGGTCGCCCAGCGTCGCCAGCAGCACCGCGCCCGCAATGAAGAACGCCGCCAGCGCCACCACGCGCCACAGCCCGGCGCTGCTGCGCCCGCGATTCAGCAGCGGGTTGGGATAGTTATCCTCGTCGAGCGGCAGAGGTGCCATGCGCAGGTGGTGCCCCGGGGAAAGTCACGCCGAATCGGCCTTCTCAAGGTCTAGCAAAGCCACAAGTCGGTTGGGTAGCCGCAATGGCGTTATCCCCGTCGGGTGGGGACGATTTGTGAGGGGGCACAGCCCCAGGTCCGCAGGAGTAAGTTGTTGGGAGCCATTGTGCCCACCACGTCCCCTCTCTTGCGATTTCTAGGACTTAGCAAACGCTAAGCCCAAGAAATCGCTTTCTCCCCCGCAAGGGGGGAGATGAGCGGTGGCCTCCACCTGCATCGGAGCATCAGTCAGGACTCTCCCCCTTGGCGGGGGAGAAAGCGAAAACTTGGGCTTAGCGCAGCTAAGTCCCTAGTTTTCGCAAGAGAGGGGTTTGGAGGCATTGCGCCCCGCCAACGCTCCCCTACCCCGCCGTCCACCCGCGGCTCTGCTTCAGCCGCATCACGAAGCCGATGACTTCGGCGACCGCCTTGAAGTGCTCGGTCGGAATGGTCTGGTCGATATCGACGCTGGCATAGAGCGCCCGGGCCAGCGGCGGATTCTCGACAATGGGCACGTTGTTCGCCTTCGCCAGCTCGCGGATGCGGAACGCTATGGCGTCGGCGCCCTTGGCCACGCATTGCGGCGCCGCCATGTCACGATCGTATTTCAGCGCCACCGCGAAATGGGTCGGGTTGGTGATCACCACCGTCGCCTCGGGCACCGCCGCCATCATGCGCTTGCGGCTGCGCTCCATGCGCACCTGCCGGATGCGCCCTTTGACCTTGGGGTCGCCTTCCTGCTGTTTGTACTCGTCGCGGGTCTCCTGGACCGTCATCTTCAGCCGGTTCCACCAGCGGTTGCGCTGATACACGTAGTCGGCGATGGCGATGATGGTGACGACGGCCAGCACCGCCCCGAAGATACTGAGGCTCAGGTCCATGAACTCGGCCGCGATCATCCCGGGCTCGAGCTGGATCATCATCTCGAGGCTGTCGATCTTCGGCGCCAGCACGAACCACAGCACGGCCGAGACCACCGTGAGCTTGATCAGGCCTTTGCCGAAATTGACCAGCGCCTCGGTCGAGAACAGCCGCTTGGCGCCGGCGATCGGGTTGATCTTGGAGAATTTCGGCTTGATCGGGTCGAGCGACAGCAGCGGCCGGTGCTGCACCAGGTTGGCGGCAATGCCGAAGGCGGCGAGGACGATCGACGGCAGCAGCGCGACGAGCAGGATCGAGCCGGTGAGATTGCTCCAGAACGCCGTCAGCGCCTGGCTGCCTACTTCGAATTTCTCGGCATTGCCGAGCAGTATCTTCAGTTGTTCGACGAGGCTGGCGCTGGTCGGTCCCGCCATCATGGCGAACACCAGCGTCGAGCCCGACAGGATGAACCAGGTGTTGACCTCCTGGCTCTTGACCACATCGCCCTTCTCATGGGCGTCGCGGAGCTTTTTTTCCGAGGGGTCTTCGGTTTTTGATGACTGTTCCGGGGCCTCGTCGCTCACTTACCGCATGTCTCCAAAAACGTGGACGCCGGTTTCGGGAGACACGCGGAAAGACAAAGAGCTGAGGCGCCTGGAGCGCATCTGAAGGACTGCGGCGCGCATCAGCGAACGCCGCGCAGCATGGCGAGCACGCCCTCGAAATGCATCAGGTAGAGGCCCATCATCATGCTCAGCAGCAGCGCCATCAGGATCAGCCCGACGCCGACCGTCGCCGGCATGGCGATGAAGAACACCTGCAACTGCGGCATCAGCCGGCTGAGGATCCCCATCCCCAGGTTGAACACCAGACCGAACACGATGAACGGCGCCGACATCTGCACCCCGATGACGAAGGCGCCGGCCACCGTGTCGACCACCGTCTGCGCCGCGTCGCCGAACATCAGCGGCTCTTTGGGCGTGAAGATCATGTAGCTGTCATGGATCGCCGACAGCGCCACGTGGTGGAGATCGGTGGCAAAGATCAGCGCGATGCCGAGGAAACTGAGGAACGCGCCGATCAGCGCGCCCTGGACCCCGCCATTGGTCGGGTCGGCCGCCTGCGCCACCGAAAGTCCCGACGACGAGGCGATGATGGCGCCGGCGGTCTGCGTGCCGGAGACCGCGAGGCGCGCGATGGCGCCGAGGATCAGCCCGACGATCACCTCGTGCAGCACCACCACGACGATCTCGGGCAGGTTGGTCGGCAGCGCCGGCAGCTGCGGCGAGACGATCGGATAGAGCACGGCGGCGAAAACCAGGGCAAAGCTCAGCCGCATGCGGGCCGGGATCGTGGTCTCACCCAGCGCCGGGATCAGCATCAGCATTGCGCCGACACGGGCGAAGATCAGCACATAGAAATAGGCGGTCTCGGGCAGCCAGTTGAGCGAGATCATCGTCAGCCGCCGGAAATGATCATGTCGGCGAGCTTGGTCATGTAGCCGCCGAGAATGGCGCCCATGAACGGCAGCGACAGCAGCATGGTGATGAAGATCGCGAGGATCTTGGGTACGAACACCAGCGTCATTTCCTGGATCTGCGTCAGCGCCTGGAACAGCGCGATGACCACGCCGACCACCAGCCCGACGATCATCATCGGCGCGGCGACGAGGATCATTACCCAAATGCCCTCACGGGCCAGATCGAGAACCGCCGCGCCGGTCATGGGCGTGTGTCCTGGCCGGCCACGATGCACGCCTCCGCACCGGCGTCGATGAGTTGGGCAACGGCAGAGGTGGAGAACAAGTGCATCCAGGAGTGCCCGTCAGTTCGATCTCTGCACGATATCGCGAGTCGCGAACCGTCAGATCGGCATCCGCATGATTTCCTCATAAGCCGAGATCACCCGGTCGCGGACCGTCACCATGGTATCCATCGCGAGCTCCGTCTGGCTGATGGCGGTGACCACGTCGACCATGTCGCCGCGGCCGTTGACCATCTCCATCGCCTTTGTGTCGGCGACCTTGCCGCTGTCGACCACGCCCTGCACGGCCTGGCCGAGCAGTTTGGCGAAGTCCTGCCCGCCGCCCAGCTCGGCGACCTGGTTCAGCTGCGGCTTCTGCGCCTGCCCCAGGAGCTTGGCGGCATTCGAATAGGCTGCGGTGGCGGCGTTGATTGGCAAGGCCATGGTCAGTTCCCGGAGAGGGCGCGTCAGCCGCGCAGGAGGTCGAGGGTGGAGCCCAGCATCTGCCGGGTGACGGTGACGACGTTGAGGTTCGCCTCGTAGCTGCGCTGTGCCTCGCGCATGTCCATCGTCTCGATCAGCGAGTTGACATTGGGATAGCGGACATAGCCGGTGGCGTCCGCCGCCGGGTGGCCCGGCTCGAAGCGCGAGCTGAAGTCCGACTGATCATAGGCGATGCGGCCGATCTCCACCTTGGTGGCGCCCAGCTCGTTGTCCATCACGGCCTTGAAGGTCGGAATCTTGCGCCGATACGGATCCTCGCCGGGAGTCTTGCCGGCCGAATCCGCATTGGCGAGGTTCTCGGCGATCACCCGCATGCGGGCGGACTGGGCGTGCAGCCCGGTCGCCGCGATCTTCATGGACGAAAGGAAGTCGTTCATCGCTTATGCCTGCTTGCCGAGGGCGGTTTTGATCAGCTTGACCGAGCGCGTGTAGAGCGCGGTGATCGTCTGGTAGTCCATCTGGTTGCCGGCAACCTTCATCATCTCGTCCTCGAGCGTGACGCCGTTGCCTTCAGGGGTGATCTCGAAACTGTTCATCGAGCGCGCGCCGAACCCATCTGCATCGGTGCCGGAAATCGCGATATGCCCCGGCTGCGTCGTTACCGTCGCGATCTTTGCCGTCGACAGGTTCTTCATGTGCTCCTCGAAGCCATAGGCCTTGAGGTCGCGCCCCCGATAACCGGGCGTGTCGGCATTGGCGACATTCTCGGCCAGCAGCGTCTGCCGGGCCTGGTGCCAGCGCATCTTCTCGCTGATGGCGTCGAGCAGTCCTAGTTTCATGGTGAGGCGGGTCCAGAATCCCCTGAGGAACTGGGCAAATCCTGCCTAGCAAGCGTTAACGAGACATTAACCACGCGGCTTCGCACGGCGAGTTGTCTCGCATTTTGCATAATCTGGGCGCATTACTCGGCAAGAAGTTCCACTGATTTGCGTTCGGATGGCCACCCCGAGCGTCGAGGGAGTGCGCGGCGATGCAGTTCATGACGAGTTTGCTGGGCGAGTCGGCGGGGACCATCGTCACCTCGGTGCTGGCATTGGGCATTGTCCTGGTGCTGATCGTCCTGGGCCTGTGGGGGCTGAAACTGCTGACCCGCGGCACCGCCGTGGTCGGTCGCGGCCGCAACCGGCGGCTCAGCGTCATCGACCACATGCAGGTCGACGCCAAGCGGCAGCTGCTGATCATCCGGCGTGACAATGTCGAGCACCTGATCCTCACCGGCGGCCCGCAGGATGTGGTGGTCGAGGCCGGCATCCCGGTCGAGCGCCCGCCGCTGCCGAGCCGCCGCACCGTGGAACAGGAAGTGCCGCCGCCCGCCGCTCCGACGCTCAGCACCTCCGAAATCGACCGGCTGCGCGAGTTCGTGCGGCCCGGCGCCGCCCGCCGGCCGACCTCGCTGCGCCACACCGGCCTGCTGCGTCCGGTAAGCACCATGGAGCCCGCCGTCATTCCGATGCCCGCGATGACTGGGGATAACTCCGGCCGCGGCAAAGCCGACTCAGCTACAACGCCCGCAGGCAAGGACAACGGGCGGACTGCGCTTGGCGCTCAACGCAATCTCGGGGACGAACCCAAGGCGGACACGCACTAGCCGGCCGGCCCTCCGGCGGGTCCTCACCCTAGTCGCATTCCTGCTTGCGCTGATCCTGCCCGGCCTCGCCTTCGGCCAGGACATCTCGATCGATTTCGGCAACGACGCGACGATCACCGAGCGGGCGGTTCAGCTCGTCGGTCTGATCACCCTCTTGTCGCTGGCGCCCTCGATCCTCGTGATGGTGACGAGCTTCACCCGCATCGTCGTCGTGTTGTCGCTGCTGCGCACCGCCATCGGGCTGCAGACCGCGCCGCCCAACTCGGTGATGGTCAGCCTTGCGCTGTTCCTGACCTTGTTCGTCATGGCCCCGACGCTGCAGCAGAGCTACGATAACGGCATCGCGCCGCTGATCGCGGGCCAGATCCAGATCGAGGAAGCCTTCACCCGGGCTTCGGGTCCCGTCCACGACTTCATGGCGGCCAACGTCCGCCCCGCCGACCTGCAGCTGTTCTTCGACATGTCGTCGACCCCGCCGCCTGCCGATCGCACCGCCATTCCGCTGCAGGTGCTGATCCCGGCCTTCATCATCTCCGAACTGCGCCGCGCCTTCGAGATCGGCTTCCTCTTGTTCCTGCCCTTCGTCATCATCGACATGGTGGTGGCCTCGGTACTGATGTCGATGGGCATGATGATGCTGCCGCCGGTGGTGATCTCGCTGCCGTTCAAGCTGATCTTCTTCGTCCTGGTCGACGGCTGGCACCTGGTCGCCGGCTCGCTGATCCGCAGCTTCGTCAGTACCTAGCCCCAGCACCAGCTCCTGAACTGCTGCAAAGCAGGCGCGGGACGCTAAGCCGCGCCGGGGGCTGCCGGCTTGCTTGGCACCACGCTGCCGGCATCGCCGTAGAGCTCGCGATACGAAGCGAGGAAAGCATCGAGCGAATCCGCGCTCGCAACTTCGCGGGCCACCTTGCGGAACTCGAGCGATTGCGGGGCGATGTCGCGCGTCACGTACTCGAACAGCGGCCACTCGGCCGAATTCGCCATCGGCTCGGAGAATTTCGAACGGATGCGCGACAGCCCGAGCGCATCGCCGGCGAGGACGAATCCGACGGCTGCCTTCACCACGCTCATCCGGGCCGGCTGCGACAGCTTGCCAGCACCGCCGGCCGGGGTGTTGAGCACTTCCAGCAGTTCCGACGCCATGGCGTAGTTCTTGGACTTCCAGTAGCCGTCGACGCGCAGGATATCGGCATCCTTGCCGTTGAGCTTGGAAATCAGGTCGAGCGCCAGTTCCTGCCGACCGGCATCGATCAGCGCCCTGGCCTCGAGCACGCGCCGCTGCCGTTCGAGCTGCGGCGGCAGGTCCGCCAGCCGGGTCCGGTTCAGCACGCGCAACGCCCCCTCGGGGTTGCGATCGGCGATGCGGATCAACGCCAGGTCGGCCGCCACCTGGGACTGCGCCACGCCGGTCAGGCGACTGTCGATCTGGTACTCGAGCAGGTCGGCCGCCTGGGTCAGCAGATCGACCTTCACCAGCCGGCGCGCCAGGTTGCGGATCATCTCGTCGCCGCGCGTTCCCGGCGGCGTCAGCTGGCGGAAATCGTAGTAGAGCGCCAATGCGTCGAGGTCGCTCAGCGTGTCGGCCGCGCCGTTGAGATAGAGGTCCTCGAACGTCGTCTGCGCTTCGGCCAGCAGCGTGTCGGTGGATTCGCTCTCGGGGAAACTGGCCGCCGCCTGTTTCACCGCGTCGAATCCGTCCCGATAATCGTGGTTGGCGAAATAGAGCTCTGCCAGCAGCTTCTGCATGTCCGCTTCCAACGCCGTGCCGCGCCACATCAGCGCCTCGGCCGAGAGCGTATCGGTGGCCTTGGCGAGGTCGACCTTGCCTTGCTTGCGCAGCAGCAACAGCGTCCGATACACCGCCTCGGCTCGCGTCGGCCGCACGTCATAGGCAATCACCTGCCCATAGGTGTCGACCGCATCCTGGTCGCGCCCTTCCAGTTCGGCCGTGCGCCCCTGCATCAGCTGGAAATAGCTGACCTGCTCGGGGTCGAGCTTGGGGAAATCCACCTCGCCCAGCAGCCGCAACGCCAGCTGCGCATCGCTGGTCTCGACCGCCGCACGCAGCGCCGCGAACAGGAACCTGGTTCGAACCCAGGTCGGATAGGTCCCGATCACCCCTTCCGCCGCGACCGCGTCGAGCCGCGCACCGCGGAAGTCGCCGCTGTCGGTGCGTGCAATGGTCCGCCACATCAGCGCATCGCTTTCCTCGGGGAACGTGCCGCCGTTGAGCGTCTGCAGGGCATCCCGCCACCGGCCGGCCAGCGTATCAGCGATGGCGCGCACCAGCCGCGTCTTCTTGCGCAGATCTTCGTTCTTGAGTTCGGTATCGAGCACGCTGAGCACGCCGATGGCCTCGTATGAGAGGTCGTTGGCGACGTAAAGCTGCGCCAGGTCGAGCCGCGCCGCATCGCGCGCCTGCCCTTCCGCCGCGGCGGCGCGCGTCATCGTCTCTTCCTTGCGGGCGGTGAAGGTGGCCGGGTTATCCTCCCGCCACACCCCGAGGTCGAGATAGCTCTGCCGGAACTCCGGCGAGTTGCCGGCATCGAGCTTGCGCGACGTCTCCTGGGCGGAGAGGGTCAACCCGGAGGCCGCCGAAATGACCGCCACCTTCTCGTCGATCTCGACATCGAGCTCGTCATTGCGCGGCTTGATCACCAGGCCATGGGCCGAACGCAGCGCATCGAAATCGACGAATTGCAGGTTGCGCGTCAGCCCGCGTGCCGGCGGCATCATGGTAACGACCCGCAACGTGTCGCCGACCACCGGGTCGCGCAACACATGTACCTGCCCCGGCCGCTCGATATCGGCCGTCATCTCATAGCGGCCGTCCTCGTCGCGCTCGCGGTGGAGCGTCATCGGCTCGGTCGCCGTCAGCAGGGCGTCGCCCAGCGACAGCACCCACGCCCGGCCTTCCGAGCCCAGCGTCGCCAGCCGATCCGCCGACAGATCCATGCGAGCGACCTTGGTCTGGCCCGCCGCGACCATCTCGAAATTGCTGGCAATGCTCGCCAGCGCATCGGACGGCGGCGGCGCGACGATCGCTTGCGGTGTGTCGAACACCATCCACACCGTGTCGCCGCGGCGGAACACCGCCGCCGGCGTATCGGCATCGAATGGGAAGGCGATGCGGACGGTCTTGCCGACAGTCGTCACCACCGGAGTCACGACGCCGCGCGTCGTCGGATAGAGCTCGGCGGCGTCGTCGCCGCCGGCTTCGAGGCCGAGCCGGGCCGCCAGGCGCTGCTCCTGCTCGGCAGCGGCGACTTCGAGGTCCAGACGGGCCTGCTTGGTCTTGGCCTCTGCCGCAAGCGCCGCCTTCAGCCCCTCCTCCGGCGCGATATCGACATCGACCACGAACTGCCGTGGCGACAATTCGTAGAAGCGCGGCACCACGCCCTCGGCGACGGTGAAATCGACCGCCGAGCCTGACGGGCTGACGGCGTTGCTCGCGCCCTTGAACTCCGGCGGCATGTCCGCCTTCAGTGCGTAGAGGTCAATCGGCACCGGCCAGTCGAAGCCGAGCGTCCCCTTGGTGCCTTTCAGCGTGAACTTCGCCTTGGCGTCGACGTTCCAGTCGAACTGGATGCGCAGGAAGGTCGGGTTGCGGCCGACGCGCAGGGTGGCCACCGGCTGCAGCAGCTTGGCCTCTTCTTCCTTGCGCTTCTGCTCTGCGATCCTCGCCAGCTTTTCGGAGCGATCGGCGAGTGCCTTGACCACTTCGGCCGGCAGCGCCGGCGGCAGGCCGACCCAGCTGGTCGGCAGCAGATCGATATAGAGCTTTTCGCCCGCATCCATGCGGTTGATGTTGAAGGTCGTCCTGAGCCCGATGCGGATGCCGCGCTGGTCGGGATCGACGCGGGCAATGGTCGCGTAGTCCGGCATGGCGAGCGAGATATCGGGCAACAGGATCGAGATCGGCTGCTCGAACTCGATGGCCAGCACGCCGTTATCGTACTTCACCTTGTACTTGGGCAGGTCCATGCGCTCGGGAAAGGCGATGACCAGGCGCCCGAAACCCTGTTCGGGCGTCGCAAAGATCTGGGCCTTGTCCTGAGCCAGCGCGAGGTTAGGCCACAGGCTGCAGGCGACGAGCAACGCCAACGCAACCAGGCGCCACGGGAACGCGAACGCCCCTCGCCGATATTCGCCCCGCAATGTCATGCCGGCTTCTGCCTGCCCTACACTCTTCTGGTGCAGCGAGCATAGGCAGCCAGGCTTAACGGGGGCCTAACCGGCACCCAGGGAAACACTGCAGCCTTCTCAGGAAAAGCTCGTCCTCGGGAAGCCGGTTTCCGAATCGAACGCGCGCCCGATCAAGGGCTTGGGCATCTTATCGAAACGATGACATCCGTGAGCGAGCTTGGGTTTCGCGAGGCGCTACTGGCCGACGATCTGCGGCAGGCTGGCGAGGTCCTCGACCGGCGTGTCGAGCGCCGGCTCGACCTCTTCCGCGGCGAGACCCGAGGTCAGCGACTTGGCCTTGAGCGGGTCCATCCGCGCCAGGATCGGCGCCATCTTGCGCGGGTTCATGGCCTGCGCCACCCGCATCAGCACCGACATATCGAGCTGGTTGAAAATCGTCGCCGCTTCCTTGGGCTTCATCGTCTCGTACATTGCGACGATCCCCGCGAACTGCTCCTTCTCGGCCGATTTCTTCTCGTCGACCAGCGCGTTGATCTTGGCTTCGACGGCCTTCAGCGTCGCGGTGCGTTCATCGAGCCGCTTCTCGGCGGCCTCGACCAGCGCCAGGCGCATCTCGAGTTCCTTCTCGCGCGCATCGAGCGCATCGCGGCGCTCGCTGAGCCGGCCGAGCAGCTCGACCTCGCTGCCGCCATTGGCCTCCATCGGCACCAGCGCCCCGGCGCTGTTGACTTCCATCGGCAGCGCATCGCCATGCGCATTGACCGCCGGCGGAGGACAGTCGGACGCCGCCCCCGCTTCGGCCGGCGCCGCGCCATGGCCGGCCGCCGCTGCGGCAGGGGTCGGCGCGCAGGCCGTCGGCGCGGGTTCTGCGGCATGGTCGGCCGCGGGCTCGGTTGCATGCTCGGTCGCCGCCGCGGTGCCGGTCTCAGCCGCCGGCGCTTCGGCGCCATGGCCGCCGGCCGCCGCTTCCGGGCCGAGCGGCAGCACTGGCGCCTGGTCGGCCAGCGTCGGGCTGGTATCAGCCATGGTCGTATCGGGCGGCAATGCCATGGTCGGATCGGCCGTCGCCGTGCCATCCGCCGCCGCCGGCGCCGCTGAACCGCCGCCGCCACCCGCCGCCACCGCGCTGCCCGCGCCGGTCAGCACATAGCCACCAGTCGTCACCAGCCCGATGCCCTTGAAGAGCAGGAGCGCGGTGGCGGCGGCTATGACGACCGGAAGCAGGCGGGGCGTTTTCATCAGGCAGCGTTGCCGCGGATACGCGGGCGCATCGACAGCTGCTGCAGCGCCGACTGCACCTTGTTGGGCTCATCCAGCCGATCGTCGAACGGCTGCGTGCCGCGCGCCGCGCTGGTGATACGGGCCAGCCGGTCCATGATCTGCTGGCCGGCATTGACGTGATTGGCCAGCTCGACCCCGAACCGCTCGGCCTCGCCCAGCCGGGTCTCGAGCACCGTCTCGGCTTCCTGCGCGGTGTGCTTCAGCTCCTGGATCGCCGCATTGGCGAGGCCGGTGGCCTGCACCAGGTCGGCGACCATCTGCTTGAGCTCGCCGCGATCGGAGTGCAGCCGCTTCAGGCGCTGGTTGAGGATCACGCAGTAGCCGATTGTCGTAGCGAGCAATATCGCGACCAGCGTTTCGATCACGATCCCCAGCGGCAAACCGAACATCAGCGGCCCTCCTGTTTGTTTTCGTCGATGGCTTCGAAGGCCGCCATCGTTACCTTCGGCGGATTGAGCGGGCGGGAGACCCGCACCGATACGTGGTTGCCGATATGCCCCATGATGGCTTCGGTCAGGTCGACGTCGCCGCAGCGCAGCCCGATCGGGTCACTCGGCGTACGGTCGAACATCACGGTGTCGCCCGGCTGCATCGACAATACCCGGCTCAGCGGCAGGTCCATCTCGTGCAGGATCGCGTCGACCTCGATATCGGCGGCGAAGATTTCGGTGGCGAGGTGGCCTTCCCAGATCGGGTCGCGGCCGAACTTCTCGCCCATATACATCTGCAGCAGCTGCTCGCGGATCGGCTCGATCGTCGCGTAGGGCAGCAGGATTTCGATCTTGCCGCCGCGATCGTCCATCTCGATCCGGAGTTCGATCAGGATAGCGGCGTTGGCCGGACGCGAGATTGCCGCGAAGCGCGGATTGGTCTCCAGCCGCTCGATGCGGAAATTGACCTCCGTCACCGGCTCGAAGGCCCGGTGCGTGTCCTCGAGGATCACCTCGATCATCCGGCGCGCCAGCGCCATCTCGATGGTGGTGTAGGGGCGGCCTTCGACCCGGATCTGCCCGCCGACGCGGCGCCCGCCCAAGAGCACATCGATCATCGAATAGATCAGCGAGGAGTCGACGGTCAGCAGCCCGTAATTCTCCCACTCCTCGGCCTTGATCACCGACAAGATGGCCGGCAATGGGATCGAATTGAGGTAGTCGCCGAAGCGCACCGACGAGATCGAGTCGAGCGCCACTTCGACATTGTCGGAAGTGAAATTGCGCAGCGACGTCGTCGCCAGCCGCACCAGCCGGTCGAAGACGATCTCCAGCATCGGCAGGCGCTCGTAGGAGACCAGCGCCGAGTTGATCAGCGCCTGCACCCCGGTGAGTTCGGCCCCGCCGCCCGCATTGGGATCAAAGCCGAGCAGGCTGTCGATCTCGTCCTGGTTGAGCACCCGGTCGGCGGCGCCGGCTTCGGCGCTGTCGGCCTCGAGCATGGCCGCCCACTCGGCGCCCATTTCATCTTCGCCGCCGGTCGCTGCGGCAGGCGCGCCCGCGGCCCCTTCGAGGCCCCACTCGTCGCTGAGTTTGTCCTGGTCGCCGGGTCCAGCCATCACTGCACCAGGATTTCCTTGAACAGGATGGAATCGACCTGCGCCGGGAAGATTGCGATGTTGACCCGGCGGCGCAGCTCTTCCTTCAGCCGGTAGATCCCGGCCGAGCCCTCGAGATCGCTCTTGCGCAGCTCGCGCAGGTACACCTGGAAGGCGTCGACCACCTTGGCCATGCGCGGCTGGATCTCGGTCATCACCTCTTCGTTGGCGACTTCGAGCGCCACCGTCAGCTTCATGAACTGCTCGCGCTCGCCTTCGCCGCGCAGGTTCACCGTCATGGTCGGCAGGTTGAAGATGAAGGTCTGGGGTACGGCAGCCAGGTGCGCTTCGTCCGTCTTGGGCGCCGAGAACAACAGAAAGTAGGCCGCCGCGCCGCCGCCGAGCAGCACCACGGCTGCCGCGATCATGGCGATCAGCATGATGGGCAGCTTCTTCTTCTCGGGCGCGGCGACTTCGCCACCCTCGATATCGGCTTCAGCCGTCATGCCCCAAACCCCTGCCCCACCGGACGATTCCGGTCAGGATCGAGCTAAGCGCCCGAGGGTTAACGATTGGTTACGAACTGCACCAACCCGGCACAAATTGCCGGGCAGTTTTTGCCACACGCCATGCCGAGCGGCAGTGACTGCCGGGCCAGCACCCACATCAAGTCATTGATTTTGTTCGACATCACGACTTGGCATGGTTGCTGCAGTGTTAATGGCGAGCCTGACGGCCTGGGGAGGTCGGACGGTTCGGGGACGTAACGGGGACTTCGGCGCCATGGAAAATGCGCAGCTCATCGGATTGTCGCGGCAGATCGCCTTGCAGCGGCAGATGGACGTGGTGGCGAACAATATCGCCAACATCAACACCACCGGTTTCAAATCCGAACAGTTGCTGTTCGAGGAGTACCTGATGCCGGTCGCCCGGGATCGCGACTTCCCGGCGCTCGACCAGCCCCTCAGCTACACCGACGACTGGACCACCATCCACGACATGGCCGGCGGCGCACTGGTCCAGACCGACAACCCGCTGGATGTGGCGCTGCAGGGCGACGGCTTCCTGACCGTGCAGACCGCCGCTGGCGAGCGCTACACCAAGTCCGGATCGCTGGCGATCGACGCCACCGGCACGCTGGTCGACCTCAGCGGCAACCCGGTGCTCGGCACTGGCGGTCCGATCCAGTTCGCGGCCGGCGAAACCGACATCACCATCGGCGAAGACGGCACGATCTCGTCGAGCGCCGGGCAGAAGGGTCGCCTCGCGATCGTCGAGTTCGCCGATCCGCAGGCCGTCCAGCGCCAGGGCTACAACCTGTGGTCCGGCGGCAATCCGGTGGCGGCCACCGCCACCCGGGTGCTGCAGGGCACGCTCGAGAAATCCAACGTCAACGGCGTCGGCGAGATGACCGAGATGATCCGCGTGCAGCGCGCCTATGAGAGCATCGCCTCGCTGATCTCCAAGCAGGACGACCAGCGCCGCACCGCGATCCAGAAACTCGGCAACCTCAACGGCTGATCGGAGCACACAAGATGAAAGCCCTCTACATCGCTTCGACCGGCATGGCCGCCCAGGAACGCAACGTCGAAGTCATTTCCAACAACATCGCGAACATGCGCACCACCGGCTACAAGCGGGCGCGTGCCGAGTTCCAGGACCTGCTTTACCAGGTGCAGCGCCAGGCCGGCAGCACCACTTCCGAGACCGGCACCATGGCCCCGGTCGGCGTCGAGGTCGGCTCAGGTGTGCGCACCGCCGCAACGCCGCGTGTGATGAGCCAGGGCACCGTCGCCCCCACCGAAAAGGAACTCGACGTCGCCATCCGCGGTGAAGGCTTCTTCGTGGTGCAGATGCCGGATGGTCGCACCGGCTACACCCGCGACGGCTCGTTCGAGCGCAGTGCCGAAGGCCAGCTGGTCAATGTCGACGGCTACGAGATCCAGCCCGGCATCACCATTCCCGGCAACGCCAACTCGGTGTCGATCAGCCCGGACGGCACCGTCGAGGTGTTCCTCGACAACGACACCACCCCGACCACCGTCGGCCAGTTGCAGCTGGCGCGCTTCGTCAACAAGGCGGGCCTCGCCTCGGCCGGCAACAACCTGTTCCTCGAGACCGCGTCGAGCGGCCCGGCCCAGGTCGGCACGCCCAACCAGAACGGCATGGGCGACCTGCTGCAGGAGTATCTCGAAAGCTCCAACGTCAACTCCGTCACTGAAATCGCCGACCTGATCGCCGCTCAGCGCGCCTACGAGATGAACGCCCGCGTCATCTCCGGGGCCGACGAGATGATGCAGTCGGCCAGTCAGTTGCGCTGATCGGGAGACCATAGATGCGCCAGTTCATCCTCCCTGCCCTGTTCACGGTTCTCGCCGGTTCCACTGCCTTCGCGGCGCCGGTGCTGCGGGCCGAGGTTTCGGTCAACCACCCCGTCGTCACCGTCGGCGACATGTTCGAGGACGCCGGCCTCCTCGCCGAGCGCGCCCTGTTCCGGGCGCCTGCGCCGGGCACAACCGGCATGGTCAGCCTCGAGGCGATCCGCGCCGCGGCGCTCAAGGCCGGCCTCACCGATTACACGCAGGATGGCCTGTTGAATGTGCGGGTCGAGCGTCGCGCCACGGTGGTCGATGTCGCCACCCTCACCAGCCTCATCTCCGGCGATCTCGCGGTGCGCGGCCTGCTGCCTGCTGGCGCCGAACTGCACGCCCGCTTCGACAACCCGGCGCTCAGCTACAATGCCGAGGCGGTCGACACCCCGGTGACGCTGGTCGCCCTGCGCTACCAGCCGGGCGCCGCAGGCTTTGCCGCCCGCTTCCAGGTCGCCGGCATGGACCTGCCCGTCGATGTCTCCGGTAGCCTCGATATGCTGGTCGAGGTTCCGCATCTCGCCGCCTCCCTCAAGGCGGGTGCCGTTCTCACCTCCAGCGACATCGAGATGAAGCGCGTGCCGCTCGATTTCGCCGACCAGTCCGGCGTCGAGAGCCTCGACGATCTGGTCGGCAAGCAGCTTCGCCGCAACTCCCGCGCCGGGGTCATGCTGAAGGCCGCCGACGTCACCGAGCCGCTGGCGGTACGCCGCAACACCCAGGTCACCGTGCTGCTGCGCACCGGTCCGATGACGCTGACCGTGATCGGCCAGTCGCTGGGCGATGCGGTGTCCGGTCAGCCGGTGCAGGTGATGAACACTGTTACACGCAAGATCCTCAATGGCGTCGCGACCGCCAACGGCACGGTGGAAATCACCACTGCTGCCGCCAAGCTTCAGGTCGCCGGGCTGTGATGGGCGAAAGGACAACCGAGATGAACCCGATGAAACTCTTCGCCGCCCTCGCGCTCACGGCCCTGCTTGCCGGCTGCTCGACCATGGACCAGTTGGCGAGCGTCGGCGAACAGCCCCGGCTCACCGCCATCGCCGACCCCACGGCGCAGGCCGGCTATCGCCCGGTGCAGATGCCGATGCCCGAGCCGGTCGTCGCCTCGTACCAGCCCAACTCGCTGTTCTCCAACGAAGCCCGTGGCTTCTTCAAGGATCAGCGCGCCCACAAGATAGGCGACATCCTGACGGTGATGGTCACCATCGACGACAGCGCCAAGATGCAGAACACCACTGACCGCGAACGCTCCTCGTCCTCCTCGGGCAGCGTCGGCGGTGTGCTGGGCTCGATCTTCGGCGGCAAGGTGCCGCTGGCCGATGTGCAGGCGTCCGGCAAACTCACCACCGCCGGCGACATGGCCGATGGCGGCTCGGGCTCGGTCAACCGCAAGGAAAGCCTCGCCACCCAGGTCGCCGCAGTCGTGGTGCAGGTGCTGCCCAACGGCAACCTGGTGATCGAGGGGCGGCAGGAAGTCCGCGTCAACTTCGAAGTGCGTGAGCTGATCGTCGCCGGCATCGTCCGCCCGGAAGACATCCACGCCGACAACACCATCCCCTCGTCCAAGATCGCCGAGGCCCGCATCTCCTACGGCGGCCGTGGCCAGATCACCCAGATGCAGCAGCCGCGCTACGGCCAGCAGATCGCCGACGCCATCATGCCCTTCTGATCCCCCGAGGAGGCGTCTCTCCTCCTGATGAATTTCCCCATCGCCGGTCCGCACAATCCCCCATCTGGTGCGGTCGGCCTCGGCAGGTTCCAGAACGGAACCCGCCCCAGAGGGCGCAGTCTCCCCGGCTGCGCCCTTTCCCCATTTGTGGGGAACGCCATGGCCTGCCGACCGTTGGCTCCGGAGCAAAAGGAGTGGGACCATGCGCGGCAGGAACTATGGAACGGTCATTGCGGTCGGCGTCGTCGTCGGCATCGCCATCGGCCTGATCACCGGCAGCACCGCCATGGGGATAGGCATCGGCATCGCGCTCGCCATCGCTGGCGCCGCGGCGATGGGGCTGTGGAAACAACCCGGTAAGGACGAGTGAAGCCACGTCCGGGGCGGGGATGACATTGACGGGGAATGGCGTTACCCAAGTCCGGCCCTAAGTTCAGGATCGCGACATGGCCACTCCCAACTCCGCCTTCTCCAAACTCGACGCGCTGAGCCGCAAGCTCGAAGCCATCGAGCACGCCCAATCGATGCTGGGCGTCGATGAGGCGGTGATGATGCCGGTGGGCGGCGGCGAGAAACGCGCCGAGACCATGTCGACGCTGGCCGGCATGTATCACGAGATGGCCACCGCGCCGGAAGTCGGCGACTGGCTCGGCGATGCCGAGGCCGAGCCGCTGGACGAGATGCAGACGCTCGCCATCCGCGAGTTCCGCCGCGTCCACACCAACATGACCTGCCTCTCGGCCGATTTCGTCCGCAAGCAGGTCAACGCCCGCATCCGCGCCGAGCAGTTGTGGCGCGAGCTCCGGCCCACCGGCGACTGGGCTGGCTTCCTGCCCGCCTTCGAAGGCCTGGTGGCGACGGCGCGCGAAGAGGCGCAGCTGCGCGCCGACGTGCTCGGCCTGTCGCCCTATGACGCGCTGATGGAGCAGTACGACCCCGGCAACCGCGTCGCCGAGGTGGCGCCGGTGCTCAACGACCTCAAGACCTTCCTCAAGGATTTCGTCCCGGCTGCCCTCGCCCACCAGGAGGAAAAGCTGGCCAAGCGTCCGCTGAAGCCGCTCAACGCCCCCTTCGCCATCGACAAGCAGAAAGCGCTGGGCCTCGTCATGATGGAGGCCGTCGGTTTCGATTTCGAGCACGGCCGGCTCGACGTCTCGCACCACCCGTTCTGCGGCGGCGTGCCCACCGATATCCGCATGACCACCCGCTATACCGAGGGCGAGTTCCTCACCTCGCTGATGGGCATCCTGCACGAGACCGGGCACGGCCTCTACGAACAGGGCCTGCCCAAGGAGTGGACGCACTGGCCGGTCGGCCGGGCCCGCGGCATGGCGATGCACGAGAGCCAGAGCCTGTTTGTCGAAAAGCAGATCGCCCGCTCGCCCGAGTTCTGGGAATGGGCGATGCCGCATGTCCGCGAAAAGCTCGGCGAAGACGCCATCGCCGGCTGGGACCTCGAAGACGTGCTGGCGCATGTCCATTTCATCGAGCGCGGCCTGATCCGCGTCGACGCCGACGAGGCGACCTACCCGCTGCACGTCATCCTGCGCTTCGAGCTGGAGCAGGACCTGATCAGCGGCAAGCTGGCGCCCAGGGATGTGCCCGAGGCCTGGGACGCCAAGATGCGCGAGTATCTGGGGCTCTCGACCATCGACAACATGAAGGATGGCCCGATGCAGGACGTGCATTGGCCGTCTGGCGCCATCGGCTATTTCCCCAGCTACACGCTCGGCGCCATCATCGCCGCCCAGCTCTGGAGCGCCATCGAACGGGACCAGCCCAACGCCCGCGAGGACATGCGCAATGGCCGCTTCGTCGGCATCAATGACTGGCGGCGGGAAAAGATCTGGAACGAGGCGAGCAAATATTCGACGCCCGAGCTGCTGCAGCGCGCCACCGGCGAGAAGCTCAATGCGCGCCACTTCCAGGAGCACCTGACGCGCCGTTACCTCAGCTGATCGGGGGTTAGCCATGGCCAAGGATCGACCATCGGTCCTGCAGCCGCTGCAGCACGGAACCTTCCGCAACATCTGGGTTGCCAACCTTGTCTCGAGCTTCGGCGCCCTGATCCAGGGCGTCGGCGCCGCCTGGATGATGACGGCGCTGACCAACTCGGTCGATCTCGTCGCGCTGGTCCAGGCCTCCACCTCGCTGCCGATCATGCTGTTCTCGCTGCTCGGCGGCGCCATCGCCGACAATTTCCCGCGCCGCCGGGTGATGCTGGTGGCGCAGTTCTTCATGCTGGCAGTGTCGGCACTGCTGACCATCACCGCGCTGCTCGGCTTGATCACGCCCTGGCTGCTGCTGACCTTCACCTTCCTGATCGGCTGCGGTACCGCGCTGAATAACCCCTCCTGGCAGGCTTCGGTGGGCGACCTGGTGCCGCGCTCCAGCGTCGGCTCGGCCGTGGCGCTCAACTCGATCGGCTTCAACCTGTCACGTAGCCTCGGGCCGGCGGTGGGCGGCATCATCGTCGCCGTCGCCGGCGCTGCCGCGGCCTTTGCCGTCAACCTCGTGAGCTATCTGGGGCTGCTGGTCGTGCTGCTGCGCTGGAAGCCGGCCCCTGCCCCCGCCGGCCTGCCGCGCGAGGCGGTGGGCGCCGCGATGTTTGCCGGCGTCCGCTACATGGCGCTGTCGCCACAGATGGGCAAGGTGCTGGTCCGCAGCTTCATCTTCGGCCTCACCGCCAGTTCGGTGCTGGCGCTGCTGCCGGTGGTGGCGAGCCAGATCCCCGGCGGCGGCCCGCTGGTCTATGGCCTGCTGCTGGGCGCTTTCGGCCTCGGCGCCGTCGGCGGCGCGCTGATCAGCGCCCGGCTGGCCGAGCAGTTCTCCAGCGAGGCCATTGTCCGCCTCGCCTTTATCGGCTTCGCCATCTGCGCCGCCACCACCGGCCTCAGCCCCTCGCCCTGGCTGACCGGCGTCGCACTGCTGATCGGCGGCGCTTGCTGGGTGCTGGCGCTGACGCTGTTCAATGTCACCGTGCAGCTCTCGACCCCGCGTTGGGTGGTGGGCCGCTCGCTCTCCCTCTACCAGACGGCGACCTTTGCCGGCCTCGCCGGCGGCAGCTGGCTCTGGGGTGTCGCCGGCGAGCAGTTCGGCGTCAGCAATGCCCTGCTGGCTTCGGCCGTCGCACTCGTCGTGGGAGCAGCCGTCGGCCTGGTGCTGTCGATCCCGCCGCGCGTGATGCTCGACCTCGACCCCGCCAACCGCTGGCAGGAACCGCAGATCACGTTGCCGATCGAGCCGCGCTCCGGCCCGATCGTCATCAGCATCGAGTACCGTATCCGTCCGCAGGACGTGCGCGAGTTCCTGCGCGTCATGGCCGATCGAAAGCGGGTGCGGATGCGCGACGGCGCCCGTGAATGGGTGCTGCGCCGCGACCTCTCGGAAACCGATGTCTGGGTCGAAAGCTACAAGAGCCCGACCTGGACTGAATATGCGCGCCATAACCAGCGGCTCACCCACGCCGACGAGGTGATCGGCGAGAAACTGCGCAACCTGCACCAGGGCTCGGAACGCCCGGTGGTGCGCCGGATGATCGAGCGCCCGCCCAACTGGTTCGCAGCGATTGCGGCCAACCGGACGATCGATCCGCCGTGAGGGGCGGGAGTCGCAGCGCCAAGAGAGGGCGAGATTGCAGCAGACGGCCCCCTCCCATCCTCCCCCATGAAGGGGGAGGTGCCGCATCCAGTGTGTGGCACGATCGAGCCACAACCTCGACTCTTCACCTCCCCCTTCATGGGGGAGGCCGGGAGGGGGCCGTCTCTCTCAGTCGGGGTAAGCCAACCCCAAAGGTTGACATCTCGTTTATCATCCCTATTTTCCGCCCATCCGCATCACCAACCGGCAGGTCCCCATGGATATCCGCATGACCGATCAAACCACCCTGATCCGTCACCCGGAGTCCAACCATGCCCGGTTCCATTTCGCTCAAAGCGGTGAGCTACAAGACGCCTAGTGGCGTCACCCTCTTCTCAGATCTGGATCTTTCCTTCGCCCCGGTTCGTACTGGCCTGATCGGTCGCAACGGTACCGGCAAGACCACGCTGCTCAAGCTGCTGCTTGGCGAACTGGCGCCTTCGGCCGGCGAGATCGTCGTTTCCGGCACGCTCGGGGTCCTGCGGCAGGCGGTGCAACGCTCCGATGCCAGTGTTGCCGAGGCGCTCGGCTGCGCCGAACCACTGGCCCGGCTCGATCGCCTCGAGGCCGGCACCGGTTCCCTCGAGGATGCCGAGGTAGCCGACTGGCTGTTGCCGGCAAAGATCGAGACCGCCCTCGCCGATGTCGGCTTGCCATCACTCGCCCTCGATCGCCCCACCGCCACCTTGAGCGGCGGGCAGCGTACCCGCCTGTCGCTGGCAGCGTTGCTGATCGAACAACCCGACATGCTGCTGCTCGACGAGCCCACCAACAACCTCGACCGCGACGGCCGCATCGCCGTCACCGAGTTGTTGAAGCGCTGGCGCGGCGGCGCCATCGTCGTCAGCCATGACCGCGCCTTGCTGCGCGAAATGGATGCCATCGTCGAACTCACCACCATCGGCGCCCGCACCTATGGCGGCAACTGGGACCTCTACCAGGAGCGCAAGGCCATCGAGCTGGCTGCCGCCGAACAGGGGCTCGCCAGTGCCGAACGCACCCTCGGCGAACTCGACCGCAAGACCCAGCTGATGCGGGAGCGCAAAGCCAAGAAGGATGGCGCGGGGGCGCGGAAAGCCGCCAAGGGCGATATCCCGCGCATCATGCTGGGTGGCATGAAGATGAACGCGGAAAACACCAGCGGCGAGCAAGCCAAGCTCGGCGAGCGTCGCCGCGCCGTGGCCAGCACCGCGCTCGCCGCCGCCAAGGCCGAGGTCGAGGTGCTGCAGCCCATGGCAGTGAAGCTCGAGCCAAGCGGCCTCGCGCGGGGCACCACGGTCCTGCAGCTCGATCGGCTCACCGGCGGCCCGGTGCCGGAGCGGCCGGTGATCCGGAACCTGAGCTTTGCCATCACCGGGCCTGAGCGGGTGGCGATCACCGGCCCCAACGGCTCGGGCAAGACCACCCTGCTCCGGCTGATCACCGGCGCTCTCGTTCCCCAGAGCGGCGCCGTCCGCATCGCCCGACGGCAGGCACTGCTCGACCAGGAGGTGAGCCTGCTCGATCCCCACCAGACCATCCGCGAGAACTACCTGCGGCTCAACCCCGGCGATGGCGAGACCACGGCCCGCTCCGCCCTCGCCCGCTTCATGTTCCGTGCCGATGCGGCGCTGAAACCGGTGGGGCAGCTCAGCGGCGGCGAGATGCTGCGCGCCGGCCTAGCCTGCACCATCGGCAGCGGCCAGCCGCCGGAACTGCTGATCCTCGACGAACCCACCAACCATCTCGATATTCACGCCATCGAGGCGGTGGAGGCCGGGCTCAGTGCCTTTGACGGTGCGCTGCTGGTGGTCAGCCACGACCGCGACTTCCTCGAGGCCATCGGCATCCAGCGCGAAATCGTCTTGAACTAGCGCGGCTTGAATATATCCGGCCAGTTTACAAATACTGCGGCGCAGGCCTATCGTCGTTGATCCGGCGGAGGAGATCAAAGGAGCCGCCGGGTCACAACATCGAGGGGAGGTTTCGATGCGCAACGCGTCGACGATGACTGCTGCCCTGCTGGGCACGCTACTACTCTCTAGTGCATCCGTTTCCGCAGCCGACATCAAGATCGGCTTCCTGCCGGGCGTGGTCGATCCGTTCTACCAGGTCATGCAGCTGGGCGTCGAAGCCGCCGCCAAGGACCTCGGCGTCGAGGTGGTGACCCAGGTGCCGCCGACCTGGGGGGTCGAGGCACAGACGCCGATCCTCGATGCCATGGTGGCACGCGGCGACCTCAACTACATCATCACCGCGCCCACCGATAAGGACCAGATGGTGGCGCCGCTGCAGGCCGCGCTCGACGCCGGGATCAAGATCATCACCGTCGATACCTTCCTCGGCGATGGCGACTATGCCAAGGGCCCGGTGACGTTCCCGATCAGCTATATCGGCTCCGACAACGTCGAAGGCGGCCGCATCTCGGCGCGCGGCCTCGCCAAGGCGATCGGCGGCAAGGGCACGGTCTACATCAACTCGACCAACCCCAACGTCTCGTCGGTCGAAGGCCGCGAGCAGGGCTTCGCCGAGGTGATGAAGAACGAGTATCCCGACATCAAGGTGCTCGGCCCCGACTACAACCTCGATGACCAGAACAAGGCGGCGCAGCAGACCGCGGCGGTGATCGAGCAGAACCCCGATCTCGCCGGCGTATTCGGCACCAACGTGTTCAGCGCCGGCGGCGCCGGCAACGCGGTGGTCAATGCCGGCCTCGGCGGGCATGTGCAGGTCGTAGCCTATGACGCGACGGCCGAAGCCATCGAACTGATGAACAAGGGCGTGGTCAGCCTGGTGCTGGCGCAGAAGCCGTTCGACATGGGCTATATGGCGGTACAGTTCGCGGTGGCCGACCATGCCGGTGTCACCAGCCTGCCGCGCCGTGTCGAGACCGGCTTTGCCATCATCGACAAGGACAATGTCAGCGACCCCAACTTCTCGCGCTTCATCTACAAGGTCGGCAACTGACGCCACGCAGGGCGGCCCCTGGCGCGCCGCCTTGCGCACACCCGATCACGGCCGGGGCTGAGGTCGCGGCCGCCTTCGTCACTCCACCACCGGGGCGCCCGTGACCGACAGCAAGGCAATGCCAGCGGAGCCCCGGCTCCCACCCGACAAGCGTTTCATCCTCTTGGCCAGCCGGCTCTGGGCCTGGGCGTTCCTCGGCCTGATGATCGCCTTTTTCATCATCGTCGTGCCGCTGTCGGGCGGCGCCACCTTCCTGACGCTGCGCAACGCGATGAACATCCTCGTCGCCATCACCCCTGTGCTGCTGCTCGGGCTGGGGCAGACCTTCGTCATCATTTCAGCGGGCATCGACCTCAGCGTCGGCTGGGTGATGAGCCTGGCGTCGGTGGTCTCGGCCCATGCCATCCGCGCCTCGTTCAATGCCGGCGCACCACTGTTCCTCGCCGCGACGCTGGGTTTCCTCGCGGCGGTCGCCGCCTCGGCCGGCGTCGGCCTCGTCAACGGCCTGATCATCGCCAAGCTCAAGGTACCGGCCTTCATCGTGACGCTCGGCTCCTCCTTCATCGTGCGCGGCATGGCGCTGCTGTTCTCCGAGAACACCACGGTGATCGGGCTGCCCGCCGACATCCGCGACTATGGCAATGAGTCGCTGTTCTACGTCGTCAACGGCGAGGGCGGCGGCTTCTACGCCTTCTTTCGGCCCGACGTCACCGGCGCGATGCTGCGCCAGATGGACCGCATCTTCACCTGGCCGGTGGTGATCACCGCCATCGTGGTGATCATCTGCATGTTCATCCTGAACCGCACGCAGTTCGGCCGGCACACCTACGCCATCGGCGGCAACATGCAGGCGGCGCTGCGCACCGGCATCCCGGTCGATCGCCACATCGTCAAGCTCTACATGCTGAGCTCGGTGACCGCCGGCATCGCCGGGTTCCTGTCGACGCTGCGCTTCACCGCCGGCTCGGCGGTGATCGGCGATCCATTGCTGCTCAGTTCCATCGCCGCAGTGATCATCGGCGGCGTCAGCCTGTTCGGCGGCGCCGGCTCGATCATGGGGACGGTGATCGGCGCGCTGATCATCGCGGTGCTGACCACCGGCCTGGTGATGATGAACGTCCAGGCCTTCTGGCAATTCATCGTCGTCGGCGCAGTGGTGATCATCGCCGTGCTGATCGACCAGTCGCGCGACCTGGTCCTTGGCCGCCGCGGGAGGGGATCATGAGCGAGCCCGTGCTGTCGATCCGCAACCTCACGAAGCGCTTCGGCGGCCTCACCGCCGTCAACGACGTGAGCCTCGACATCAATCCCGGCGAGGTGGTGGCGCTGCTCGGCGACAACGGCGCCGGCAAGTCGACGCTGATCAAATGCGTTTCGGGCGTCCACCTGCCCGATGAAGGCGAGATCCGCTTCGAGGGCAAGCCCGTCAGCTTCCCCAAGCCGATCGACGCGCGCAGCGCCGGCATCGAGACCATCTACCAGGACCTGGCTCTGGCCAACAATCTCGACGTGCCGGCCAACATCTTCCTCGGGCGCGAGGTCAAGCACCGCTATCTCGGTGGGCTGATCAGCACGCTCAACGACAAGCTGATGCTGGCCGAGGCCGAGCAGAGCCTCGCCACGCTCGATATCCAGTTCCCCAGCCTGACCCAGCCGATCGAAAGCCTGTCGGGCGGCCAGCGCCAGGCCGTCGCCATCGCCCGCGCCATTTACTGGAAGGCGCGGCTGATGATCATGGACGAGCCCACCAACAATCTCGGCGTCCCCGAGCAGCAGAAGGTGCTGGAGCTGATCCGGCGCCTTCGCGACCAGGGCGTGCCGGTGATCCTCATCACCCACACCATGCCCGACGTCTTCGCTGTCGCCGACCGCATCGTGGTGATGCATCGCGGCCGCAAGGTCACCGAGAAGCGTACCGCCGACACCAACGCCACCGAACTGGTGCAGTATATGGTGGGTGCGCTCGACGATACGCACGAGGCGGCGGCATAGGTCCGACCGTCCGACGAGGAAGAAGGGCGATGGCGCACCGCCCGCCCAACGTCCGTCCCCTAGCCCCTCTGGGGAGCGGGTCAGGGTGAGGGGTAGCCAAGCGCACCGGTCGAGCAACTGCCGGCAACATTGGTTTGCCACCTTCCAGATCGTAGAGGGCCGCACGGCCCTCAGCGCGCTTGGCGCCCCTCACGCCAGAGGGGCGAGGGGGCGGTGCGGCACGGCCGGTACAAAGTGTGTCCCCCGGAAAGCGGGCTCAATGGCTGCCGATCACCATCCGGTTGCCCTCGCTGTCGCGGAACTCCGCGACGATCCGGCCCGGTTGCCAGGGCGCCTCGCCGGGTTCGGTGATGATCTCGACGCCTTTGGCGCGCAGCCGTTCGATCGTACCCGCCACGTCGGCCTCGACCAGCACGAGCACCGGCTCTGCCGATGGCTTGTCGTCGGCGCGGCGGAGGAAGTGCAGCGCCGTCCGGGCGCCGGGAAACCTGACCTCCACCCAGCGCCAGCCGTCGGCGCCCATCGGCGCATCCGCGGCGACCTCGCAACCGAGCTTGTCGACATAAAAGGCAATGGCCCGGTCCTGGTCGAATACCGGCAGTTCGGCAAACTGGATATGCATCTGCGTTCCTCCCGTCAGTTGGCCAACGAGGCGTCGAGCGCCTCGGCGAAAGCGGCGGCCTGCGGACCAAAACCCATATGGTCGCCGGGGTACGTCGTCGGTGCGATGCCCAGCTTGCCGGCCAGCGCCAGGCTCATCTGCTCGATCGGCTGGCCGGCCGACGCTTCGCCGATGGCCACGACGATCCGCGGGGCGCCGGCCTTCAGCGTCGCCACGTCAGGCACATAGAGCGACAGCGGCATCATGCCGTGCTTGAGCCAGTACTCGAAATTGCCGCTCACTCGAGTGAAGGTTTCCGCCTCTTCCGGCGACATTTCGAACTCCGGCGGCGCTTCGGCTGCTTCCGACGCGTCGCCGCCGCCATCGAGTCCGTTCATGGAAAAGAACATTCCCATCGCCGCATCAACGCCATCCCTGACATAGGTGTCGTACAGCGCCTTGTCGGCAGCCACAGCGTCGCTCGGATCATCCATCAGCATCATCGAGGGCGGCTCATGCGCCACCAGCGCCCGCACCTGCTTGGGGTGCCGTGCCGCCAGGTTGAGCCCGATCTGAGCGCCGCCGCTGGTGCCGAACACATAGGCGGGACCATTGCCTACCGCCTCGATCAGCGCGGCTGCATCGTCCGCCTGCTGGTCCATCAGCAGCGGCATTGCCTCGCCGTCGAAACTCGAACGCGAATTGCCGCGCGGATCATAGGCGACCACCGTGTAGCGGTCCGCCAGCAGTTGCGAGAGTTCCGCAAACACGCCCGCGTCCTGCGGGCCGCCGGGGATAATCAGCAGCGTCGGGCCACTGCCCCGCACTTCGTGGTAAAGGGTCGCGCCCGGAACCTTGAGGGTGGCGGGCTTGGCAGCATTGCTCATCGAAACGTCTCCTGCGGTCTGAGTCTCAGCGTTGGGTGTTGTCGCGGTTTCGGCCAGCGCCGCGGGGACTGGCAGGGCGAGCACCCCGATCACCGCCGCTGCCAACGCCATATTTCGCTTCGGCATTCGAACTCTCCCTGCCTTCACCCCGAAGGAACTGGACCGTCCAGTTCCGTGCTATTGTCAGAAACTAGACTGTCCAGTACTGTGATGTCAATCAGGGCTGTGAATGTTTTGCGGAGCGATAGGTCGATGGGGCTGGAAGGCAACGAGCATACCGATGTGGAAAGCGATGGCCGCTCCGCACGCAAGCGCCGCGCCATCCTCGATGCCGCCACCGAGGTGTTCCTGAAAAGCGGCTATCTGGGCACCAACATGGATGAGATCGCCGCCCTCTCCTCGGTTTCCAAGCAGACGGTCTACAAGCACTTCTCTTCGAAGGAGGCGCTGTTCGTCGAGATCGTCGGCGGCATGACCACCGGCGCCGGCGACGTGGTGCACAACGATGTCGCACAGCTCGCTGAGGGCGAGGACCTCGCGGCCTACCTGACCGAGTACGCCCTCCGCCAGCTGACGGTGGTACTGACGCCTCGCATCATGCAGCTGCGGCGCCTCGTGATCGGGGAAGTGACGCGCTTCCCCGAACTGGCGCGGGTGCTCTACGAGCGTGGACCGGCGCGCGCCATGAATATGCTGGCCGCGGTGTTCGCCGGGCTGGCCGAGCGCGGCTTGCTCGAAATCGAGGATCCCGGCGTGGCGGCGGAGCACTTCAACTGGCTGATCATGTCGGCCCCGCTCAACCGGGCCATGCTGCTCGGCGACGCCGCCATCCCCTCCTCCGCCGAGCTTCGCCGCAATGCCGAGGCCGGCGTCCGGGTGTTTCTCGCCGCTTATGGCAGGTCGCAGCGATGACGGCGCAACACGTGGCACGCTGTGCGTGCGGCAAAGTCGAGCTCGAACTGAGCGGCGCGCCGCTGATCAGTCTCGTCTGCCATTGCGACGACTGCCAGGCCGGCTCGGCGATGATCGAGGCCCTGCCCGGCGCTCCCCGGATTCTCGATGCCGGCCACGGCACGCCCCATGTGCTCTATCGCAACGACCGCGTGCTCTGCACCAAGGGCACCGAGCTGCTCCAGGGCTACACACTGAAGCCGGACTCGACCACCCATCGCATGGTGGCCAGCTGCTGCAATTCGCCCATGCTGGTGCGGCTTCCGCCCGTACTGCACTGGACCCCGATCTATCGCGACCGCATCGCCCTACCGGCGCCGCCGCTGGAGATGCGTATCCAGACCAGGTTCCTGCCGGCCGGCATCGCACTGCCTGCCGATCTGCCTGCTGTCAGCGGAACGCCGCTCACCTTCGTCGTCCGGATGGTCGCGGCCAAGCTCGCCATGCTGCTCGGCCGCTGACGCAGCGGCCAGGGCGGCTCCGGGCCGCTCAGCAGTCTTTCCAGCGCAGCCGGTAGACGATTGCCGTCTTGACGTCCTGCGCCCGGATGCTGGCCGAAGCGGCCTGCCCGCCGGCAGCCCGGACCAGCAGGCTCGAATTGGTGCGCAGCGTCACGCCGCCGCCGCAGGCCGACCAGACCAGCGCGGCATCGCTCGCGGCGGTGAAGCGCCCGTTCTGCGGTCCCTTGAAGCTGCGGCTGAACACCGGACCGGTGCCGCCCGCGAGGAACTGCTCGATGGTGAATTGCGACGTCGCCCCCGCCGGCAAGCGGTTATAGCCGGCATAGTTCACGGCAATCACCGCCACGCTCTTGCCGGCCGGCACCGTGACCGGCACCGACAGGCTGCAGGCCTTGCGGTCGAACGTCTTGCCGCTCGAACCACCGGCGGCGACCTGGTAGCGGTCGAACCGGATGCTGATGCTGTCATTGCCGGCGACCACCGTCGCTGTCCCCGCCGGGCAGCCGGGCCCGCCATAGGAGGGCTTGCCCAGCTTCGGGGCCGCTGCCGTTGCCGGCAGGCTCATCGCAATCAGTGTCAGGGCCAGCAACCAGGCTTTCATCAGGCTCTCCAATAACCGCGCTAGAACTGCAGGCTCAGCGTCGTGCCGGCCTGCACGTGCGTGCCGCTGACGGCGCCGCTCGAGCCCTGCGCGAAAACTCCGAGGGTGGTCGAAGGACCGAAGGTCCACCCCAGCCGCGCCCCATACTCGGCGAACAGCTCACTTTGCCCGCCGACCGAAACCGGACCGACGAACGCCACGTCTGCGGCGACCGCGTCATTGGCGAAGCTGTGGCCGATGGCACCATGAACCGTCAGGTCGATGTCGGGCGTCACGGCACTGGTCCAGGCGGCGTCGGCCTTCACCGTGGTGAAGCTGTTGGTGCTGTCGCCGAACGTCGCCGGAAACAGATTGTCGGTCCCGAATGTCTCGCTGTAGCCATCGACGCTGAGCCAGCTCTGCAGCAGCGTGCCGGTAAAGGCGATCTCGTTGCTGGGATCCAACGCATAGAGCGCGCCGCCCTCGAGATAGAGGCCGACCAGCGAAGCCGAGGTGCTGGATTTGACGGTAGCACCGTCCGCCGAGCCGTCATCATACTGGCGCGTGAAGCCGAGCGACATGCCAGGAGCGGCGTTGATCCCGGCGCCCCCGAACAGCCGGATACCGCCGGTGTCGGGCTGCAGATACTTGGCGCGGCCGCTGAACAACAGGCCGTCCGCACTCGACTCGCCGACCGACTGGCCGAACAGCGCCACGCCCCCGTCGACGGCAAAGCCATCGCCCATGTTGAGGTGGCCGGTAGCCCCTACCGTGTGTGAGCCGACAGCGCCGAGCAACGCCACATTGTCCGGGCGCTCGACCGGCTGACCGCCGCCGACCAGCAGCTCCGATGTCGCATTGAGGTGGGTGACGATGCCGGTACGGCCGGTAGCGATGTCGCCGATCGAGCTTTCGACCGATGCCAGCGTGGTGCGGCCGAGTTCCACGTAATCGACACTGTCGAGCCCGGCCTGCGATGGCGGGCTGGGACTTTGCAGGTTCAGGCTGATGTCGCTGACGATGTTGCCGGCGGCATTGGAGCCGACATAGCCGGTATGGAAAAAGTCGGTAGCTGAACCGGGAATGACCGCCACGTCCGAGACGCCACCCTGCGTCGTCGTCAGCGTTCCGGTGTCGCCCTCGATCACGAAGCCCCGATAGTCGGCCCGATAGACCGCAAACGTATCCTCTGGCAGCAGCGTCGGCGCCACCAGGTTGCAGGTCGCGCTTGCGGTGGTCGTCGCCAGAAACACGTCGAAGATGACGCTGACCGACGTGCCGTTATTGGTGATGCTGGTGTCGCCGGGCGGGCAACCGTCCGCGGCGAATGCGCCGCCCGACATCAGGAGAAACAGTGGGGCGGCGGCGAACGGGATTCTCATCTGGTCACTCCGAAGACCGGAGGGGTGGACACCACCCCTCCGCAGGAGCTGTGCTTAGCACTTCTTCCATTGCAGCTGGTAAACGATGGCCGCGCTCACATCTTCGGAGTCGACCGTCGCCAGCGCCTGCTTGTTCTGCTTGGTGGTGACGCGAATGCTCGAATTGGTGCGCAGGTTCACGTCCGCGCCGCATGCCGACCATACCGTCGTCTGCGCCGTCAGCTTGTTCTGGATCAGGTAGTTCTCATCCTTGGGACCGTTGAAGGTCTTGCTGAAGGTCGGGCCGCGGGCGCCGGCGAAGAAGTACTCGACATTGAACTGGGAGTTCGAGCCGGCCTGGAAATTGTTGTAGCCGCGATAGTCGATGGCGAGCACCGCAATGCTCAGCCCCTGCGGCACGTGCACCGGGATCGCGACATTGCAGGCCTTGCGATCGAAGGTCTTGCCGGTATCACCGCCGGCTTCGACGACGTAGGAGTCGAACAGCAGGCTGAGCGAGGTGGCGTCGGGGCTCAGCGTTGCCGAAACACTCCCGCCCGGACAACCGGTACCGCCATATCCTGGAGTGCCCAGCGTGATGGCCTCCTGAGCGTGTGCCATGCTGGTGAACGAGGCAGCGGCGACGAGCGCGGTGACGGCGAGGAGAGATTTCATTTGAGCAGCCCTTCTGGAAGCTACGGCGAACCTGCCGCAGTTGCCGCAAGCTAACCGAGCGTCCATGACTCCGAGGTGAGTCAGCCGTTCATCTCCCGTTCAGGTGCGCGCGCGCTGCCGGTTCCGAGAACGAAAAAGGGCCCGCGCCAGGCGGACCCTTTCAAGCTTGCTGTCGGCGGTGCCGGCGACTTACTCGTCGCGATACACCTTCTCGCGCCGCTCATGCATTTCCTGGGCTTCCAGGGAGAGCGTGGCGATCGGCCGGGCGTCGAGCCGGGCGATCCCGATCGGGTCGCCGGTTTCTTCGCAATAGCCGTAGGTGCCGTCTTCGATCCGCTTGAGCGCCGAGTCGATCTTCGAGATCAGCTTGCGCTGCCGATCGCGGGTACGGAGCTCAAGGGCACGGTCGCTCTCCGAGGAGGCGCGGTCGGCCATGTCCGGATGGTTCTGGCTTTCTTCCTGCAGGTTTTCGAGCGTTTCGCGGCTTTCCCGAAGGATCTCTTCCTTCCACCGCTCCAGCTTCTGCCGGAAATACTCCCGCTGCCGCGGGTTCATAAACGGTTCGTCCTGAGTAGGTCGGTATTCAAGAACTTCAGTCGACATTCTGACTCGATTCCAAAACGCCCCTAATGGCCGGCCTTATAGTGGCGCAAGGGTATGCTTCGCAAGCTTTCAAAAGCTTGGTGATCAATCCGTGAGTGGACAGCCGCCGACTGTGTCAGGCGGGGTACAGTCCGCGTTTGGCCAGTTCGACCCGGGCCCGCAGCTCGATATCGTCGAGCAATGCGTCCAATCCCGGCTCACTTGCCTCCCGCGCCTGGCTCAATACTGCCATGAGCTGGTTGAGGCGTCCCTCGGCGAGCTGGCCAACCAGCAGGTCGCCGCGCAACCCTTCCAGGGTATCGATCAGCTGGTTGCCGCGGCGCACGATCTTCTTGCGCTTGAGCAGCGGATCTTCGACCGCCTGCAATGCCAGGAGCGCGTCCAGCGAGGTCGCGGCGGCGATCGTCGCGGTCGCTCGAGCTTCCTGGGCCTGCGGCCCCTGCCCGATCTCGAACACGGCGCCGGACGAGCTGCGGCCGGCCGCAGAGCGCCCCGCCACATTGCCTACCCGCGCACCATTCTCAATCCGCACCGGACTCACCTGCCCCAACCGTCACCCGGCAAAATCTGCCGCCAGCGGTTAAGCAAACGTTAATGTGCCCGGCAGGACTTGCCCATCGGCACTGAATTCGCCGGCCAGGCGATAGTCATTGTCCAGAAAACTCAATCACTTACCGAGTTTGGCACGGTTCTCGCAATGCTCTTGGCAATCGCGGCGCATGGGGATGTGCCGCAGTCCGGGGACTGCCAGATGGCCAAATTCAACCTGAAGCGCGCATTGCTTGGTCTGATGACCGCACTGCTGCTGGTGCCGCAGCCGAGCATGACCTACGCCGCCGCCGCCCGCATCAAGGACGTCGTCAACATCGAAGGCGTCCGTGACAACCAATTGGTCGGCTACGGCCTGGTGGTCGGCCTCAACGGCACCGGCGACGGCCTCAACAACTCGCCCTTCACCAAGCAGAGCCTGCAGGCGATGCTCGAGCGGCTGGGCGTCAACACCCGCGGCGAGAACATGCGCACCGGCAATGTCGCGGCGGTGATGGTGACGGC
>MKVB01000001.1:697173-719126 GCA_001899085.1 Devosia sp. 66-14
CTGCTGGTCACCCCGCTGCTCGGCGCCGATGGCGAGGTCTACGCCATCGCCCAGGGTTCGGTGACCATCAACGGCTTTTCCGCCGAGGGCGACGCTGCCTCGGTGGTCTCCGGCGTACCCACCACCGGGCGCATTTCCTCGGGCGGCCTGATCGAGCGCGAAATCGGCTTCGTGCTCGGCGCCCAGCGCACGCTCCGCCTGGCGCTGCGCAACCCCGACCTCACCACCTCGCGCCGCATCGCGCTGGCGATCAACGATTTCATCGGCGTGCCCTGCGCCACGCCGGAGGATCCGGCGACCATCCGGCTCAACCTGCCGCGCAACTTCAACGGCAACATCGTCGACCTCCTGACCGATATCGAGCAACTGGTGATCGAGACCGACCTGCCTGCCAAGATCGTCATCGACGAGAATTCCGGCATCATCGTCATGGGCAAGGATGTGCGGGTCTCGACCGTAGCGGTGGCCCAGTCGAACCTCACGGTGACCATCGCCGAGAGCCCCACCGTGGTGCAGCCGAACCCGCTGAGCCTCGGCCAGACGGCGGTCGAGCCGCGCACCGACCTTTCGGTGAACACCACCGACACCAAGCTCGCCGTCGTGCCGGAATCGGTCAGCCTCCAACAGCTGGTCGATGGCCTCAACGCCCTCGGCATCAGCCCGCGCGACCTCATCTCCATCCTCCAGGCAGTGAAGGCCTCCGGCGCGCTGCAAGCCGAGATCGAGGTGCTGTGATGCTGAGCTCTCCGTCCGGCCTCGGCTATGCCGGCCAGAACAGGTCGACCACGCTCTCGCCCGCCCAGGTTGGGCATCTTCGCGAGCAGGCAAAGGATCTTGAGGGCGTTTTCCTCAACACCTTGATGAAGGAAATGTTCGCCTCGTTGAAGACCGACGAGAGCGCCATGGGCGGCGGTTTCGCCGAAGAGACCTGGCGCGGCATGCAGGCCGAGCAGATGGCGGACGTGTTGGCCCGCTCCGGCGGCGTCGGCCTCGCCGATGCGCTGCTGCCCGACCTCATTGCGGCGCAGGAAGCCGCCCAGAACTCCATCCCAACAACAAGAAACAGCGGAGCGCTGAAATGAATGCTGCTGCCGAACGCCTCGCGGCCCTCGATTCCCTTCCCGCCGCCGAACTCTGCGGCCTCGCCATGGAAACGCTCGAGCACCTGGTCGTGGTGCTGAACCAGGAAACCACCCTGCTGCGTGCCGGCCGCGCCAGGGATGCCGGCGAGCTCACCGCCGACAAGACCCGGCTGGCGCAGGACTATATGGGGTTCGCCCGCTCGGTGCAGCGCCAGTCGGCGCGGCTCCGTGCCGAAGCTCCCGAACTGGTCGACGCGCTGCTCAACGGTCACGATCGCCTCGCGACGCAGATGGCCGAGAACCTGCGCGTCATCGCCACTGCCCGTTCCGTCACCGAAGACCTGCTGACCGACGTCGCCAAGGCCATGAGCGCCAAGGCCCGCCCCAAGACCTACGGCGCCACCGGCGAACTCGCCGGGCAGCCGCCGCAGATCGCCAGCGGCGTGTCGATCAACCGCGCACTCTGAACGCTCGAGGAACGGCTGCGGGCCGGCAGGCCCTCGGGTGGTCTCAGCGGTCGAGACGATGACCGCCCTGACCGTTACAGTTTTCGGCAAATTGCGGCGATCGACGAAAGCCGCCTGAAAGCCTGGGCCGGCACTGTCCCGATTGATTGACAATTGGGAATGCCGGTCATGAGCGCCAGAATAGCGCCCGAGCCGATCAACACGGGATTGGGAGCCGTCGCGGACTACCGCTCGCGCACGCTGCTGGGCGATTCCCGTGGCGGGTCGGACCAGGCCGACGTACCGCCACCCCCTCTCCCGCAACCGTCGCAACAGTTGCTGCCGCCCCTGCCGACGCCACCGGCTCCGCCGGGCTCGGCCTTCGCCGCGGCGCTCCTCTCCGGCCAGTTGCCGCCCAAGCCGACCAGCGATCGCGAGATCATGCTGCGGCTGGGCAGTGCAGACCTGCCCGCCCAGGGCTCCCTCGCCTTGCACGACCGCCTCGTCTGAGCGCCGTCGATTCTGCGCGGCGGCACCGCCAATTCCCTAATCCCGCAGCATCCGACCGGCACCCGGCAAGAACTGCCGAATTGGCATTTTAATCAGCAATAACAATGCTTTGATGGGCGCGTTCGGGCATCGCGAAACACAAAATTAACTGCGCTTGGAAGCGTTTCGTTAACCATTCCTAAGCCGGCCGAGGCTACGATCAACGTCAATCTCAGGACGAGATTATCGATTTAGCCAGAAGGGATTCACCCATGCCAGAAGTTAACCTGTCAAAGGCGGTTCGCTCGAACCTGCTGAGCCTTCAGTCCACCGCAGCCTCGATGGCCAAGACGCAGGAGCGTCTCGCCACTGGCCTCAAGGTGAACTCTGCGCTCGACAATCCCACGAATTTCTTCACTGCCTCGTCGCTGAATAGTCGCGCGTCCGACATGGCCAATCTCCTCGACTCGATGTCGAACGGCATCAAGACGATCGAAGCCGCAGATAACGGCCTGAGCTCGATCACCAAGACCGTCGAGTCGATGCAGTCTGCCCTGCGGCAGGCGCGTCAGGACAAGTCGTTCAAGACCGGTTCTTACGCCCTCAATCTCGGCGCCACCCCGGCCGGCACGGAAGCCCTGTCGCTCTCGGGCGGTGCCATCGGCACCACTCCGGTCAGCGTCTCGCTCACCACCCTCACCGGTGGCACCACCGTTCCGGCCAGCAATGCCTTGCTTACCGGCACCTCCGCCCTCACGCCGCTCACCTTCACCGCTGCCGGCCCGAACACCAACGCCGTCGCCACCGGTACCTCTGCCCCGTCGTCGCTCGATGCCAGCGCCGCTGACATCACCTTCGACGTCAACGGCCAGACCGTTACCCTCAACGCTGCCGGCGGCACCGGCGGTGTCTACGATGCCACCCAGCTGCGCGACGCCATCAACACCCAGGTCGGCAGCTCCGCCGGCGTGGCGGCGACCATCGACGGCTCGGGCAACCTGGTTGTCACCTCGACCGGCACTGCCGGTGCTTCCGACGCTGTCGATATCGACAACTTCTCGGCTGGTACCGACGCAACCGACCTCGGCTTTGCCGCGGCCACGGTCAGCGCTTCGGGCACCACGGGTGCTGCGGCAACCTCGCTGAGCTTCGACATCAACGGCGACACCGTTACCCTGAACAGCGCCGGCGGCACTGGCGGCACCTATTCCGCCGCCCAGATCCGCGACGCCATCAACACGCAGGTCGGCACTTCTGCCGGCGTTGCAGCCTCGCTCGACACCAGCGGCAACCTGGTCATCACTTCGACCGGCACCGCTGGCCTCGCCGACACCGTCACGCTCAACAACTTCTCGTCCGGCAATGCCAGCCAGCTCGGTTTCGCGACTGTCACCTCGGTCACCGATGCCGGCACCGACGCGACGACGACGGGTGCCGTCAACGTCGCCAAGTCGGTCGACGCGCTGGTTACCGAGATCAACGCCAACCCGGCCCTGAAGAGCGCCATCCGCGCGTCCAACGACAACGGCAAGCTCCGCATCGAGAACCTCTCGACCAGCGAGCTCAACATTGGCGGTATCAGCACCACCGGCGAAGCCACCGGCGCGGCGAACACCGTCTCGGTGAACGGCAACGATGTTCGCAAGAACCTCGTCAAGCAGTTCAACGAACTGCGCGATCAGCTTGATAAGTTTGCCGATGATGCGTCCTTCAACGGCATCAACCTGCTCCGCGGCGACAAGCTGAAGCTGACCTTCAACGAGACCGGGACGTCGACCATCGACATCCAGGCCAAGGACGAAGACGGCACTCCGATCGCCATCAACAACTCGACCCTCGGCATCGCCTTTGCCGTCGACTCCGATTTCGACAGCGACGCCAAGCTCGACGCCAAGCTCGACGTCCTGAAGGATGGTCTCGGCAAGCTGCGCTCACAGGCCTCGAGCTTCGGCTCGAACCTGTCGATCGTGCAGAACCGTACCGACTTCACCAAGAAGATGATCAACACCCTCGAGACCGGTGCGGCGAACCTCACGCTTGCCGACACCAACGAGGAAGCGGCGAACCTTCTCGCCCTGCAGACCCGCCAGCAGTTGTCCTCGACGGCCCTGTCGATGGCCTCGCAGGCCGACCAGGCCGTGCTGCGCCTGTTCTAAGCTACAGTCGCACGACAACAGGAAAGGCGGGCTTCGGCCCGCCTTTTTTCGTTCGCCGATGCTGAACTGTACCGTGGCGATGCGGCGCCTAAACTGCTCGTTAACGTTCAGCGCCGAGCCGCAGGACAATGTTTAATTCTGCGGCGCGACTTAAGTCTTTTTTACGGACTGCGGCCAATTATCTCCGCACGCCTCAGGACGAGGCGGTTGTTACGCGTTCGACCCAGAAAGGGGATCTACAATGTCCGACGTCAATCTTTCGAAGGCGGTTCGTTCGAACCTGCTGAGCCTTCAGTCCACCGCAGCCTCGATGGCCAAGACGCAGGAGCGTCTCGCCACTGGTCTCAAGGTGAACTCTGCACTCGACAATCCGACCAACTTCTTCACTGCGTCGTCGCTGAACAGCCGCGCCTCCGACATGGCCAGCCTGCTGGATTCCATGTCAAACGGCATCAAGACGATCGAAGCCGCGAACAACGGCCTGACCTCGATCACCAAGACGGTCGAGTCCATGCAGTCGACGCTGCGCCAGGCGCGCCAGGACAAGTCGTTCAAGACCGGTTCCTACGCCGTCAACGTTGGTAACGCTCCGACTGGCACGGAAGCGCTGTCGCTCTCGGGCGGTGCCATCGGCACCACTCCGGTCAGCGTCTCGCTCACCACTACCACTCCGAGCACCACTCTGCCGACCAACGCCGTTGTCACCGGTACGTCTGCCCTGGGCTCGCTGAGCTTCACCGCGGCCGGCCCGAACACCAACGCCGTCGCTACCGGTACTTCGGCTCCGTCGTCGCTCGATGCCAGCGCCGCTGACATCACCTTCGACGTCAACGGCCAGACCGTTACCCTCAACGCTGCCGGCGGCACCGGCGGTGTCTACGACGCCACCCAGCTGCGCGACGCCATCAACACCCAGGTCGGCAGCTCTGCCGGCGTGGCGGCGACCATCGACGGCTCGGGCAACCTGGTTGTCACCTCGACCGGCACTGCCGGTGCTTCCGACGCTGTCGATATCGACAACTTCTCGGCTGGTACCGACGCAACCGACCTCGGCTTTGCCGCGGCCACGGTCAGCGCTTCGGGCACCACGGGTGCTGCGGCAACCTCGCTGAGCTTCGACATCAACGGCGACACCGTTACCCTGAACAGCGCCGGCGGCACTGGCGGCACCTATTCCGCCGCCCAGATCCGCGACGCCATCAACACGCAGGTCGGCACCTCTGCCGGCGTTGCAGCCTCGCTCGACACCAGCGGCAACCTGGTCATCACTTCGACCGGCACCGCGGGCGCTTCGGACACCGTGACTGTCAACAACTTCTCGTCCGGCAATGCCAGCCAGCTCGGCCTCGGGGCTTCCGCCTCGGTCACCGACTCCGGCTCCGCTGCCGGCGCCGGGACGATTACTGCCAAGACGGTTGACGCTCTCGTCACCGAAATCAATGCCAATACCAGCCTCAACGGCGCCATTCGTGCCTCGAACGACAATGGTAAGCTCCGCATCGAAAACCAGTCGACCAGCGAGCTCAACATTGCCGGCATCAGCACCACTGGTGAAGCTTCCGGCGCAGTGAACACTGTCAATGTCGGTGGCAATGACGTCCGCAAGAACCTGGCCAAGCAGTTCAACGAACTGCGCGACCAGCTCGACAAGCTGGCTGATGACGCGTCCTTCAACGGCATCAACCTGCTCCGCGGCGACAAGCTGAAGCTGACCTTCAACGAGACCGGGACGTCGACCATCGACATCCAGGCCAAGGACGCCAACGGTGCTGCCACTTCGGTGAACAACACCTCGCTGGGTATCTCGACCGCCGTCGACTCCGATTTCGACAGCGACTCCAAGATCGACGCCAAGCTGGCAAAGCTCGGCGACGCCCTGGGCACCCTGCGTTCGCAGTCGTCGGGCTTCGGCTCGAACCTGTCGATCGTGCAGAACCGTACCGACTTCACCAAGAAGATGATCAACACCCTCGAGACCGGTGCGGCGAACCTCACGCTTGCCGACACCAACGAGGAAGCGGCGAACCTTCTTGCCCTGCAGACCCGCCAGCAGCTGTCTTCGACGGCTCTGTCGATGGCCTCGCAGTCGGACCAGGCCGTGCTGCGCCTGTTCTAAGACCTCGGTCGCAAGACGATAGGGAAAGGCGGGCTTCGGCCCGCCTTTTTCTTTGCCGGCAGCAGTTTTCGCGGGGTGGATTAACCCGCCATTTCCACCTGAGGCGCGATAGATACAGTAACGTGAAGAGCCGGGCCCCAGGACGCGGGCGTTAGACAGACCAGAAGGTTTGTGTCGTGGCCGAAGTCAACCTCTCCAAGGCGGTTCGTTCGAACCTGCTTTCGCTCCAGTCGACCGCCGCCTCGATGGCCAGGACCCAGGAACGTCTCGCCACTGGCCTCAAGGTCAACTCGGCCCTCGACAACCCCACCAATTTCTTCACCGCATCGTCGCTGAACAGCCGCGCCTCCGACATGTCGAACCTGCTCGACTCGATGTCGAACGGCATCAAGACCATCGAGGCAGCCGACAATGGCCTGAGCTCGATCACCAAGACGGTGGAATCGATGCAGTCCACGCTGCGCCAGGCGCGGCAGGACAAATCGTTCAAGACGCAGTCCTTCGCCGTAGATGCTGCGGCCACCGGCCAGCTCCAGTTCACCGGCGGCGCCGTTGGCGGCACCGCCGTCGGCGTGCCGCTCGCCCCGCCCGGCGCTGTGCAGTCGACAGTCGCCGCCAGTGCCGATTTCACCCCTCCGGGCGATGGCTCGGTATCCTTCGCGTTCAGCGCCGATACCACCGCGTTCAGCATGACCGACGAGGTCTCGTTTGAGCTGACGCAGACCGGCAGCTTCGGCTCCGTCACCTGGGATGTAAACCTCAACTGGTTCAACGTTCCGGGCTTCGGCGACCACGATGCCGTCGTGGACGACATCGACGAGTTCACCCAGCTGCTGGACGGAACGCTGGCGGCCTACGGGTTCGCGGCATCCGTGACAAATGACGGCACCAATATTAACATCGCGTCTACCGATGGCCCGGGAAGCAACCTGACCATCGGAGCAGTCAACGGCGACGTCGATGGTGGCGGCTCCGTCAATGCCACATTCGGACTTGCACCGACCGTCGGTACCCCTTCGGCGCCGATCACCATCAGCAACGGCACCAGCACTGCTTCGATCAACCTCACCGGCGCCAACGCGCCCGACGCTGCGACGGCCCGCTCCTACATCCAGTCGCAGCTGACCTCGCAGGGCGTGACCGGCATCACCGTGGGGGGCTCGGGCAACCGCATCGACCTTACCGGCGCGGCCAATGGCTCGAACACCGTGACCGTAGGCGGCGCCGGGGCAACCGCGGTGTTCGGTGCGTCTCCTGCGGCCACCCCAGGCACCCCGTCCGCGGGTGGTCCCTATTCGGTCGACCAGTTGGCGCAGTCGATCAACAGCAACGCCTCGCTCAAGGACAAGGTCCGCGCCTCCAACGACAACGGCAAGCTCAGGATCGAGAACCTCTCGACCGAAGAGCTGACGATCGCGGGCGTCGGCAGCGACGGCGAAATCGACGGCACCTCGGGCACCGCCGATATCGGCGGCAACGAGGTGCGAAAGAATCTGGTGAAGCAATTCAACGAGCTGCGTGACCAGCTCGACAAGCTCGCCGACGACGCTTCGTTCAACGGCATCAACCTGCTCCGCGGCGACAAGCTGAAGCTCACCTTCAACGAGACCGGCAGCTCGACCATCGATATCCAGGCCAAGGATGCCGACGGCAATCCGAGCTCGGTGAGCAACACGACGCTCGGGATTACCTCGGCGCTCGATACCGACTTCGACAGCGATGCCTCGCTCGACGCCCGTCTGGGCAAGCTCGGCGATGCGCTGGGCAAGCTCCGCTCGCAGGCCTCGGCTTTCGGCTCCAACCTGGCGATCGTCGAGAACCGCAACGACTTCACCAAGTCGATGATCAACACCCTGGAAACCGGCGCCGCCAACCTGACGCTCGCCGATACCAACCAGGAAGCCGCCAACCTCCTCGCGCTGCAGACCCGCCAGCAGCTGTCCTCGACGGCCCTGTCGATGGCCTCGCAGGCCGATCAGGCCGTGCTGCGTCTGTTCTGATCGGCAAGCACCCGACCCTCACGACAAGCGGGCTCCGGTCCGCCTTTCCTGTTGCCAGCCGCCCGAAGCCAGGGTCATCGTCGCGGCCATGACGCCGTACCGAGACATCCTGAACATCCCGGCGCAGCGCCGGCTGCTGCTTGCAGCCATCCCCGCCGATTTTGCCGACTGGTTCGACTATGTCGCGGTCGTCGCGCTCATTGCCTATGTCTGGGGCGAGGGGCCGGTGGCGCTGGCTCTGCTCGCGCTGGCCTTCGCCCTGCCCTACGTCGTTGCCGGGCCGCTGCTAGCCGCCTGGGTCGATCGCGCCGACCTCAAGCTGGTGCTGCTCTTCTCCAACCTCGGCCGCGGCGTGCTCACCTTCGCCCTGGTGATCGCCCCCAATGTCGAGATCCTGCTGCTGATCGTCCTCGTCCGCGGCGTCGTCGACTCCGCCTTCACCCCGGCCCGGCAATCGGCGATCCAGCTGACCACGCCCGAAGCGCTGCTGATGGCCGCCAACGGCCTGCACCAGGGCATCAATCAGGCCAGCAAGATCGTTGCGCCGGCCTGTGGCGGGCTGCTGCTGGCGCTGGTCCCGGCGCAGGGGGTGTTCGCCATCAACGGCGTGCTGTCGGTGGCGGCATTCCTGATCCTGCTGCGGCTGCGGCTGCCGCCACGGGCGCATGTCGAACACGACGCCGAGGAGCCCTTCCTTGTCCGTGTCGCCGGCGGTATCGCCGAGTTCGGGCGCAACCGGCTGCTGCTTGCCGTACTGATCTTCGCCTCGGCGGCGAACTTCACCTTCTTTCTCTACGATACCCAGATCGCCCTGCTCACCAGCCAGCTCGGCTACGACGCAACCGCCTTCGGCCTCACCATCACCGCCTCCGGCATCGGCGGCATCATCGGCGCCTCGCTCGCCGGCTTGATGAAACCGAACCGGCCACTGCTGCTGATGGCGCTGTCGGCGCTGGTCTCCGGCCCGGTCACCGTCGCCACGGCGCTGGCGGCGGCCTGGGGCGTCGCCATCCCCTTCCCGCTGTTCTGCTCGGTGATGGCAGTGATGGGCGGCACCACGGTATTCATGCTGGTGCCCTACCGCTCGGTGATCCAGTCCGAGACCCCGCCCGACCGCATCGCCCGCGTCACCTCGGCCGGCGAGGCCGCCATGACCACCGCGATGATGAGCGCGCCGCTGCTCGGCAGCCTGATCGTCACCGGCTTCGGCGTCCCGGCGCCGTTCATCGTCGGCGGCGGACTGATCATCCTGCTCGGCCTCGGAGCCCTCGCATTCGCCCTCGCCCGGTAGCGTTTTGGTGACGCGGCGCATGCAGTATGCTGCTCCACGGAATCACGGAATCGAGCCATCGCATGTCGCTAAAGGTCGAGTTGAAGCCGGGCGAACGCCTGATCGTCGGCAACTGCGTCATCACCAATTCGGATCAGCGGACCCGGCTGTTCATCGACGGCAAGGCCCCAATCCTGCGCGAGAAGGACATCCTGACTTTCGAAACCGCCGACAGTCCCGCCAAGCGCATCTACTTGGCTGTACAGCTCATGTACATTCATGAAGACGTCGAAAGACTGACTCAGGACTACTTTCAACTGGTCAATGACATCATCACGGCAGCGCCATCAACCATCCGCATTGTTGACGAAATCAATAACGAGATATTAACCGGCTCTCTGTACAAAGCTCTCAAGGCTGCGAAAAAGCTGATCCAGTACGAACAGGAACTCCTCGGCAATGCAGAATAATGCGGCGCTCGCCTACCAGCAGGTAGGCAGGCAGACGATCACTCCTCGCCTTCTTGAAGCGAATCTCCTCTCGCGGGCCGCCGGGCAGCTCCAACGCATCAGGGACGATTGGGACAACGAGAGTCATGGCTTGCATGAAGCTCTGATGTTCAACCGCAAGCTGTGGACGGTGTTTCTCGGCTCGGTGACCGGCGAGGCGAGCACCCTGCCCAAGGGGCTGCGCGAAAACATCGCCAATCTCGGACTGTTCGTGATGAAGCAGACCATGACCATCCAGGCGGAGCCCTCCGCCAACAAGCTCACGGTGCTGATCAACATCAACCGCGAGATCGCCACCGGCCTGCGCGCCGACCAGGGCTGAGCTCACTCGCCACCGCAGAACGAAAAGCCCGCAAGTTGCGGGCTTTTGCATTTCCGGGGTGACGTAGCGGCGTATCGTGGAAGCGACAGCCGGCGCGGACGGAACTTGAAGGATCTGCCGCCCTCTGGCGCCGCTACCTCATGTAGTTGACGAGCGACAGCTGGCTCAGCAGTGCGGTCGTCTGGTAGCTGGCCTCGAGCCGGGTCTTCAGCGCCAGGATCTCCATGGCGATGGTTTCGGTCGGCGCCGCCTCGATCTGCTCCAGCATGTTGCCCAGCTGTGCCGAGTGCGCCGTGTGTCGCTCCGCCACGGCACCGGTGGTGCTCTGCGCCAGCCCCAGTTCGACGGTGATGGCGGCGAGCGAACCGGGCTGGTTGTCCTTGGTGTCGGCCAGCCGCGCCGCATTGCGCGACATCATCGAGGTGTAGCGCTCCTCGGAAGTCGGGTCACTGTCCGGAAAATCCTGAACCGCGACCGCCGCCAGCGTCTGGATGAGATTGAGGAAGCCGCTTTCATTGGCCTGTACGCCATAGCCGACAGTGGTCCCCTCACCCACCCGCGCCGTCACCGTGTTGCGCGGATCGGCGCTGTCCTCGCCATTGTACCAGAGCATGGTGTTGGCGGTAGTGCCGGCGATCAGCCCGGTGGCGCTGTCGAAGGGCGGGCCGTCGACCCGCATCACCTGCTGGCCCTGCCCGTTGAAAAAGTTGCCGGCGGCGGCATAGGCCGAGGCCGAGACCATCTTGGTCTCCGCCAGGTGCTTCACCGAACTGGTGAGCGCCGTGCCGAAGCTGGCGGCCGTGGTATCGGCGTCCGCGCCGATCTGGAACTCGCCGACGCCGGGCGTGCCGGTCGTCGCGGTCAGCACGATCTGCTCCTCGGTGCCATCCGGCAGGGTGAAGCTCACCTGCACCTTGTCGCCGGCAGCCGGCAGCGGGGTGCCGAACTGCACCGTAAGCGCCGGCGGCGGGCCGCCGCCTGGGGCCGTCACCGCAATGTTCGCCGATGTCGTGTTGACGCCCGAGAGCTTCATGCCGAACACGGTGCTCTGCTCGCCCAGCGTCACGGTGTCGGTGGCCGTGCTGACGCTCAACCGGCCCAGGTGATCGGCGCCGAGGTCGGCAAGCTTGCGCTCGCCCACCACCTGCTTGAACCCGGCCCGCGCGCCGACGCCGTTCATCAGGTCCGATGGCGTCGATACCGGCTTGCTGTCGGTACGGTTACCGCCGAACATGTAGCGGCCGGCAATATCGGTATTGAGCAGGGTCATCACTTCATCGAAGCGCGACGCCGCCAGCGTCGGCGTGGTCTGGAAGTTGATGCCGGTCGTCCCGCCGCCCGAGACCGCCCCGGCGCGCGCGTCGGACTCGATCTTGTCGAGCCGGCTCATCACCGTATCCAGCACTTCGAGCCTGAGGTTCACCGTCGAGATCGACTGCTGGTAACCGTCCATCCGCGCCATGCGCTGGCGCAGCGCCAGGTCGAAATAGCGATCCGACCCCATCTCGGCGAGGGTGGAAGCCTTATCGCCGGTCGCCAGCTGCGTCTGCAGCTGGTCGTAGCGGGCCTTCATGGCGGTGATGTTCTTGATGCCGTTGGCGAGCGGGAACATCGTCTTGCCCACTGAGGTCATGCTGTTCGCTCCTTACAGCTGCATCAGGGCATCCATCAGTTCCTGCACCACACTCATCACCCGCGCATTGGCGGCGAAAGCGTTCTGCAGTTCCATCAGGCGTGCCATTTCTTCATCGACGTCGACGCCGTACTCGCTGTCGAGCCGTTGCGTCAGGGCGTCGAGCGTCATTTCCTGGGTGTCGCGATCCGAGATCGCCGCCGCTGCGGCGTTGCCCTGGAAGTTGATCGTCTGCGAGATGATGTCGGCCACCGTGCCGCCCAGCCGAAAGCTCGCCGTGGTGCCGCTCGCCCCCTGTGCCCCGGCAAAGCGCATGCCATCGAGGTTGCTGACGATCTGGTTCAGCCGGTCCTGATCGCCCAGCGGCGTGGTGCCGGTATACTGCACCAGCAGCTTGTTGTCGTTGACCACCGCCTGGTTGACGCTGATGCGTCCGGCAAAGCCCAGCTTCTGCCCGACGCCATCGAGGCTGTCGGTGAAATCCGCGTTGTTGGTATCGACGAACAGCGAGAAGCCGAGCGTGCCGTTCTGCACCCCGGACGCCGTCGTGCGGGTCGACAGCGACAGCATGTCCGTCGTGCCGGCGACGCCGTCATCCATCACCCGCAAGGTCGTGCCGGATGGGTTGCTGACCGAGAAGCTGGTGCCGAGCTTGCTCTGCAGTTGCGCCGCGACCGAGGCGGTGCCGCCGGAAAAATCGAGCCCGATCACCCGCGCGCCATTGGCATCGACATAGTCGAGCGGCAGCTTCGAGGTATCGTCGACGCGCATCACCCGCACGGTCTTTTCGGCACCGCCCTGCAGGTATTTGAAGGTGAACTCGTTGCCGTTGCGGACGTCCGCCAGGTCGACCTCGTAGCCATTGGAGGCACCCGAGGTGACCTGTGTGCCCGCCGTGACATTGGTCGACATCGCCTTGGCCAACGATGAGGCGATTTCGTCGAGTTGGTCCTGCGCCTGCACCAGCGACTGGTCGCGCAGCTGGATCAGCCCCGCCAGTTCGCCCGACGACAAGACGTTCTGTTTCACCAGGTCGATCTCGAGCCCGGCCGGCGTCATGATGGTGAGCTTGCCGACACCGCTGACCGCGTCGTCAGGGCTGAAGCGAGAGCTGGCCGACAGCGCGCCGGCACTCTCGTACTGGAACACCGAGGCCTTGACGTCGAGAATGCCGACGCCCGAACGGGTCATCAGCGACACCGTGCCGTCATTGCGATAGCTGACGCGCAGATCCATCTGCTGCGACAGGCTTTCGACCAGTCGATCGCGCTGGTCCATCAGCGTGGCGCGCGAACCCGGATCGATCCCCTGGTCGGCCAGCCGCAGGTTCACCTTCTCCAGCGATTGCAGCTGGTTGTTGATGGTGTCGACGCTGTTGGAAAGCCGGGCCTCGGTTTCCTGGCGCAGCGACTGGATATCGGAGCTCATCCGGTTGAGCGTGCCGGCCAGCGCCTGCGCCTTCTGCACCAGGTCGGCGCGGTTGGCGTAGCTGTCCGGGCTGGTCGCGGCCGCCGCCAGCGCGCTCTCGAAACCATTATAGGCGCTGTCGATCGAGCCGGTCGTGCCGGGCTTGCCGAACAGCGTCTGCACCCGATCGAGAAAGCTTGCCTTGACGCTGGAGAACCCCGACTCCGCCGTCGCCCGCGTATAGTGCTGCTGCAGGCTCTGGTTGAAGGTTCGGGTAAGCTGGCCCTCGCGGGCATAGGTGGAGTTGACCCCCACCGAGTCGATGACGCTGACCGAGCGCCGGTGATAGCCGGGCGTGCCGGCATTGGCGACGTTGTTGGACAGCGTATCGAGCGCATTCTGCCCGACCCGCATGCCGCTCAGCGCATTGCTCAGGGTAACCGAAAGCCCCATTCCGTCTTACTCCAGCCTCATCCCGGATCGCCGCGGTTCACCCGCGACGCCCCTGCTCCGTCTGCTCAGCCCGCGGCGACGGTGGTCCTGCCGCGGGCCCGCCATGGTCCGCTAGCGGACCATGTTCAGCGCTTCCTGCAGCATCTGGTCGGCCGTCGAGACAATCCGGGTGCCCGCCGCATAGGCCTGCTGGGTGATGATCAGCTTGGTGAATTCCTCGGAGATGTCGGTGTTCGACGCCTCCAGCGAGGAGCCGATGACACCGCCATTGTCGAGCAGCGGTTCGCCCGATTCCGAGGTCGCCGCAAACACCCCGCCATCCATGCGCTTGAGCGCGTTGGCGGCGTTGAAGTTCGCCGTCACCACCTGCGCCACTTCGAGCTGCTGGCCGTTATTGTACGACACCACCACCCGGCCATTATCGTTCACCGCGACCGAGACGTACTCGCCGGCGGCATAGCCGTTCTGGTTCAGCGTCGTGACCTCAGCCGTGCCGTTCGGATCGGAGAACTGGGTCAGCCCGTTGGCGCCATGCTGCAGACGCACATTACCCACGGTGACGCCATTGACGGTGAGCCCCGGCAGATCGGTGTATTCGACCGCGGGGTTCGGCGAGCCGTCGGCGCCGAAAGTGTAGTCGCCGCCGACGCGGGTCCACGCCGTACCGGTGCCGGTGGCTTCCGAGTTGGTGAGGATGAACATGTTCCAGCGCTCGGCGCCGCCATTGGCTGTCGAGTTCACCTTGGCCCAGCGGACCTGCACGTTGGCCGGTGCGCCATTGCCGGCATAGACGGTGATGGCGCCGCCCGAGATCGACTGGGCCACGAACTTGTCGGCATCGGCCGCGCTCACGGTATTGACGCGTGCCGCCAGCGCCGTCGAGGCCGAGACGGTCGGGTTGATCGTGCCATCGGCCAGGTTGAAGCCGGTGGTCGAGGTGCCGGTGGTGTTGTCGGTGAGCGTGACGGTGTCGCTGGCATTGGCCGCCGTTACGGTGATCGCGCCTGCCGGGTTGCGGGCAATCGTCACGCCGCCGGGCAGCAGGCCCTGGATGGCCGTCAGCATCGCATCGACGTCGGCGTAGGCGGTGATGTCGATATCGTTGCCCGAGCTGCCGCCACCGCTGATGAAGTTGATGGTGGTCGCCGGGCCGCCATTGACCGCAACGCTCAGCGTGTCGCCGGCCGCGGCAATGCTCGACGGCAGCGCTGTGCCGGTCGTGGTGGCGCCCGCAATGGTCGCCGGCGTATCCGGCGTCAGCGACAGGAAGTCCTGCGCCTTTAGCAGCTCGCTGCCCGGCGCTTTCGACGCCTGGTACGCCGCGGTCTTGGGCAGTTGCGGCAGGTTCAGCTCGTAGTTGACGCGCGTCGTCTGCTGCGCCGGCAGGAACGAGTTGGAGACCTGCAGCACCTGCGGCACCGAGCCCGAGATATTCTGGGTGGTCGGGTCGATCGGCAGGCCCTTGAGGTAATAGCCCGAGCCGTTGACCAGGTAGCCGTTCTTGTCGAGCTCGAAGTCGCCGCGGCGGGTGTAGTAGCTGGCGCCCGAGAACAGCGCGGAGCCATCCGACTGCCCGATCGGCGGCTCGACGATGAAGAAGCCGTTGCCGTTGATCGCCATGTTGGTGCCGGTCGAGGTCCCCTTGACGTCGCCCTGCAGGTTGTTCGTCGAGCGCGACTGCGCCAGCACCGAGCCGGCGGTCTGCCGCTTCTGCGAGGCATCGGGGATCAGGTCGACGAAATCGGTGTCGATGCGCTTGAAGCCGGTGGTCTGGCTGTTGGCGATGTTGCCCGAGATGTTCTCGAGCGCGAAGGATTGGGCGCGTAGCCCGGTGACTGCGGTCGAAAGAGCGCCGTAGATGCCCATAGTTTGCTCCATACCCCCATTTGGCGTGCGGACACGCGGGTTCGGGTAAGGCAATGCAAGGGCGATGCCAGATCGGCTGAGCGTTGAAATTGTTGGCTTTTTCGCTGCGCTGGTAAGGGATGTGGCGACAAAGGGGCAAAAGAGTCCGGGCCGGGCGGCAACTATTGCCGAGATGCAAGCCGCGGCGCGATCCGGGGGCCACGAAGGTCGGCCTGTACCATCTCGCACTTTGCCGCCATCATGCGGCTATGCAGGGAAGTTTCAGTCAGCCCCCGTCCGTTAGGCGCTTCGTCGCCGGTCGGGCTGGAAAGCGCCAACGCCGACTACGCCGAGGTGGCGGTAGTCTGCAGTGACGATGAATAGCCGCTCCAATTTCTTTGGCCTGAGCCTGCGCGAGCTGGACATTCTGCGTCGCCTGCTCGCGGAGCGTAGTGTTTCGGGCGTGGCCGCGCAGCTTGGCCAGAGCCAGCCGTCAGTCAGCGCGATCCTCCGCCGCCTGCGCGACATTTTCGGCGACCCGCTGCTGGTGCGCTCGGGGCAGAAGATGCTGCTCACCGACAAGGGCATGCTGGTCTCGGCCCAGGTCGAGGAGCTCATGAACGGCTTCGTCGAGTTGCTCGAATCCGACGAGACATTCGATCCGGCCACGTCCGAGCGGACCATTCGAATTGCGGCCGCCACATCCTTCGAGTTCTTTCTCGTGCCCCACCTCATCGCCGAGTTGCACAAGGTTGCGCCGCGCTGCCGGTTGGAACTGTTCGTGCCGACGATGCAAAGCGGCGTGGAAACAGAGCGCGAGACGGGTGGTCTCGATGCCATCGTCGGTAACTGGCCGGTGCCGCCGCCGCATCTGAAACATATGCCGCTGGCGAACTCGGAACTCGCCTGCCTCGTCTGTGCGTCCCATCCCCTGCCCGCCGGCACGCAGCTGACGCTCGAGGATTATGTGAGGTTGAGCCACATCTCCCCCTCCTCCCCTCAGGATCTCTCCATCCGTCCGATTGACGGCATGCTGATGCGGCTGGGGCTCGAGCGGCGCGTGGTCGTGTCGGTGCCCGACTATTCGATCATTCCGCAGTTATTGCCCGGAACACACCACGCCTTCACGGTGGGACGCCGCTATGCTGAGCACGCGACGCGCGGCGGCAAGCTCAAGCTTCTGCTGATGCCGGACGAGCTCAAGATAATGGCCTTCTACCTGCTCTGGCACGAGAGATCGCAGTCCAGCCGCTATCATCGCTGGCTGCGCGAGACCATCCGCCGACTGGTCCGGGAACGGGACGTACTGGCGGTTCCCGTCACCGCCCCATAAGGGCGCGGTTATGACGCCTATACGAGAAGGCCAGCTGTCCCTGCGTTTGGACCATGCCTAGTCTCCTCGCAACGTGCCTTTGCGAGTGGGCACGGGAACAATGATCAACACAGCAGGGAATCCATGAAACGCATTGCTTGTTACGCGGCCTTGACCGCAGTGAGCCTTTTCCCGTGCCTGCCAGCCCTTGCGCAGGACTACTCGGGTCGCACTCTCGTCGTCGGCACCTGGGGTGGCGATATCGAACGGCTGCTTAGGGAGCATGTCGCTGGTCCCCTCGAGACCAAGACTGGCGCCAAGGTCGAGTTCCTGCTCGGCGGCAGCGGTGACCGCATGTCCAAGATGGTCGCAGAGCGCAACAATCCCACCATGGATGTGACGTTCCAGAACATCTATGAGGCGCCCGCCGCGCTGAAGGAGGGCCTGGTCGTCGCCCCCGATGCCGCTTTGGTGCCGACGGCCGCGAACGTCTGGGCCGGCATGAACGATGGTTGCTATGCCATGAGCCTGGTTGGCCTCGGCATCGCCTATAGCAAGGCTCTGTTCCCCGAAGCGCCCGAATGGGCCGATCTGTGGAAGGCGGAATTCAAGGGCAAGATGGCCTATGCCCCCTATCCGAGCTCGGAAGGCGACGGGATGCTGGCTGTCGCCGCCCGGATCGCCGGCGTCAACGAACACGATCCGGACGCCGCGTTCGCCAAGCTGGCGGAACTGGGTGCGCCGGTGCTCAGCTATAGCAGCCTCGACGAAGTCTTCACCCTCATGGATGCCGGCGAGATCGCCGCAGCGCCGATGATTTCGGGCTACGTCCTGTCGAACCTGGGCAACTATGAAGGCATTGGTTTCGTGTTCCCCAAGGACCCCGGACCGGTGCTGGTGCGTGACATGGTCTGCCAGGTCGCCAACAGCCCTGAGCCTGAACTGGCCCAGATGTTCATCGACCTTGCGCTCAGCGTCGAAACCCAGACGGCCTATGCGAAGGAACTCAACTTCGGCCCCACCAACTCCAAGGTGGAACTGACCGAAGAAGAAGCCGGTCGCGTGATCAATACTCCGGAAGAGGTGGCAAGCCTGCTGCAGCTGGATTGGTCCTATGTCATCGAGCAGCGGTCCGACTGGACCGATCGCTGGAACAAGCAAATCCTTGGTCAGTGATCACGCCGGCCTGAACTGAGGATCTCGTGCATTGAAACAGACACCGGACATCAAGCCGACCGCAACGGCGCTGCTCGTTGCCCCGGCGGCCATCCTGATGTTCGGTGTCTTCGTGCTGCCGTTTCTGTTTCTGGTGGTGCTCAGCTTCTGGAGCCAGGTCCCGGGCTCTGTCGGCATAGTCCCAGGCTTCACCCTGGCCAACTACGCGCGCATCATCGGCGACGGCTATTATCTGGGCGGTCTGTGGACCACCCTCTGGCTGAGCGGGCTGGTGACGCTGCTCTGCCTCGTTCTCGCCCTGCCGCTGGCGCGTTGGATCGTGCTCTACGCCAAACGGTCGAAAGGCCTGCTGATCGGGCTTTGCATTCTGCCGCTGGTCTGCGGTGCGCTGCTCCCGACCCTTGGTCTGGTCAATCTGCTGAGCCCGCTGGGCTTCATCAACGGCGCACTCAAATCCATGGGCCTGATCAAGACCAGCCTGCCGCTGCTCGGCAACATCGCCGGGGTCAGCATCGGATTGGTCCAGGCCTTCCTGCCGCTGATGATCCTGCCCCTCATCAGCACCATTGAGCGCATTCCGCACGACTACGAGAAGGCGGCCATGTCGCTGGGCGCAACCCGCCTGGTGGTCTGGCGCCGCGTATTGTTGCCGCTGATGCTGCCGGGAATTGTGGCCGGCAGCCTCCTGGTGTTCTGCGCCTCGCTGACGGCGTTTGTTACCCCCCAGATTCTGGGTCAGGGGAAGGTCGTGACCTTTGCTTCGCTGGCTTACCAGCAGGCCGCCATGGTGCTGGACTGGCCGTTCGCGTCGGCGCTCGGCATGGTCATGCTGCTATTCCTGGCATTGGCAGGGCTGCTGGGCGCGCTGGTTTCCCGCGGTCTTGGGAGACGCACATGACGTCCCGCTTCAGCAAGGCCATGCTGCTGGCCGCTGTCCTGGCAATCCTGCTCTTCCTGCTGGCGCCCATTCTGGTGCTGATCCTGTCGGCATTCGACAGCGGCAACGTCTTCCGTTTCCCGCCGCGGGGCCTGTCGCTGCGCTGGTTCGAAGCCGCGTTCAACCATTCCGAATATCGCAGCAGCCTGTGGATCAGCACGGTGCTTGGCCTCCTTTCCACTGCCATCGCGGTAGGTCTGGCCAGTCTGGCCGCCTTTGGGCTGGTACGCGGCAAGCCCTCCTATCGTCTTGCCATGGAGGTGCTGCTGCTGGCGCCGCTGACCCTGCCGCTGGTGGTCTGGGCGATCGCGCTGCTCTCGATCTATGCCCAGCTGGGCATCAACGGCACGCTGCCGGGCCTGATCCTGGCCCATGTCACCATCACCATGCCGTTTGCGGCACGCATCATGATCGCCACGTTCGGCGAGATCGATCCCAACCTCGAGGCGGCCGCGAAGAGCCTCGGCGCCTCACCGTGGCAGGTGGTTCGTCGCATCACTTTGCCCCTGGCCCTGCCCGGTCTGCTGTCCAGCACGGCAATCGCCTTTCTCGTTTCCTTCAATGACGTCGTCGTAACGACGCTGATCGCCGGCGCCGGCTGGATCACCTTCCCTGTCCGCACCTTCTCCCGGCTTCGCACCGAGGGGATCGATCCGACGACCATCGCCATTGGCGCCATGATCGTCGCCTTCACGATTCTGGTGATCGTCTTCGGACAACGCCTGTTCCAGCTTTCGAGGCGTCTCTGATGACCGGATCTCCCTATCTGCACATCCGCTCCGTGCAGAAGAGCTACAAGGGCGCATTGGCGCTGCACGATATCGATCTCGCCGTCGAACAGGGCGAGTTCGTTTCCCTGCTTGGGCCAAGCGGTTGCGGCAAGTCGACCTTGCTGCAGATCCTTGCCGGCCTCCTGGAACCCGATCGTGGTCAGATCCAGCTCGACGGCGCGGACATCACCCATCTGCCGCCGTGGCGACGCAACATCGGCCTGGTCTTCCAGAACTACGCTCTGTTTCCCCATCTCAGCATTCGCCAGAATGTGCGCTTCGGCCTCGACATGCTGGGCATGGGGCGCGCCGAGGCCGAAAAACGCGTCGATGAATCGCTCGAGATGGTCGGCCTCGATCCGTCGTTAAGCCGGCGCCCGGGAGAGCTGTCCGGTGGCCAGCAACAGCGTGTGGCCATCGCCCGGGCCATTGCGATCCGGCCCCGGCTGCTGCTGATGGATGAGCCGCTGTCCAACCTCGATGCCGTGCTCCGCCATAAGGTACGCCTCGAACTGCGCGAACTGCATGACCGCACCGGCATCACCACGATCATGGTCACTCATGATCAGGCCGAGGCTTTGGCCACATCGGATCGCATCGCGGTGATGCAGAGCGGCCGGATCCTGCAGTTCGAAGCGCCCGAAACCCTCTATGGCGCCCCCGCCACGGCATTCATCGCCGGCTTCGTGGGCAGCCCGCCGGCGAACCTGTTGCCCGTCACCGCAAGCGGGCCGGACAGCTGGACCCTGGCTGATGGCCAAGTCTGGCAGCCCGCGGCCATTCTCGCGCCGAAAGCCAATGGCGCGGAGGCCGGCCGGGCCTGCCTGATCGCCTTGCGGCCGGAGACCCTCAGCATCGGCACGACCGGTGAAGGTGGCCTGCCGGCGCGCGTCGCCGCTGTCGAGTTCAACGGTGGTGATCGGCTGGTCCACGCCGAAACGGGCGGCACGCGGATCACAGTTCGCATCGCCGCCAGCCAGGCCATCACCGGCCCCGACATTCTGCTTTTCCCGCCGCAGCAGGCGCCCGTGTTGTTTGACGCGGCGACCGGCACACGCCTTTGATTCCAAGAGATTGATGGAGATTGTCATGACTGACCGTGGTCGTTGGGCAGGCCGCAACCCTGCCAAGGACGAGCTGCGCAACGCCATCTGGGATCAACTCGTTGCCGACGGAGTGGCGATCGGCCCGGCGCGGAGCCACATCCCCAACTTTACCGGCGCGGATGTGGCCGCCTGGCACGTGGTGCAGATCCCTGCCTGGCGGACGGCCAAAGCCGTGAAGGTCAACCCCGATTCAGCCCAATACTCGCTGCGGCTGCGCGCCCTGTATGAGGGCAAGACGCTCTATTGCCCGGTTCCCGAGCTGGTGCAGAAGGCCCCCTATGTCCGGATCGATCCCGATCAGTTGAAGGACAAGGGCATCTCATACGAACTGGCGGCGAGCCACCAGGGCTACATGCACTATGGCGAGCGGATCGAGTTTACCGACATTCCCGAACTCGACTTCTGTGTGTTCGGCTCCGTGGCGGTGACGCGGCACGGCGCGAGAACCGGCAAAGGCGGTGGATTTGCCGACCTGGAAGCCGGCGTGCTGAACGAACTGGGCCGCATCCGGCCCGACACGCCGCTGGTCACCAGCGTGCATTCGAGCCAGGTCGTTCCGGACGGGGACATCGTCATGATGGATTTCGACTGCTGGATGGACTACGTCGCGACCGAGACCGAACTGATCGTCACCGCCAGCGCGCATCCGCGCCCCAAGGGCATTTCATGGGACCATGTCCAGCCCGACCAGTTCGACTCGATCCCTTTCCTGCGTGAGCTGCAGCCCAAAGCACAGCTGTGACACGGACGGACGGCTGAACGGGGCATCGCCGGCGCGGCGCTCTCGGCGGCGGCTGCTGGTGACAGGACCGTGGCTTGATCGCCTGGGTGCGCGGGCGGGAGTGGTATTTCACCGCCCCGCTTTCTCGCACAGCCGGATGGCGCCGGGGCCTCCCCCTGCCCTTGTCCCGTCACCGCGCATCG
>MKVB01000001.1:719274-768242 GCA_001899085.1 Devosia sp. 66-14
ATCGTCGACAACTTCAAGGCCGAGGCCATGAAGGTGCCGTTCCTGCGCGAACTGCTCAGGACCGACTCGATCAAGATTGATAGCAACATCACCTTCGCCAACCTCGATCCCCTCTCCACTTATCTGGGGCGGCCGGGCGACACGCGCCGCGGCGGACTGACGCTGGGCGAGTACCAGCGCCGGCAGGAGCAGCATCGCGTCGCCGAGATCGCGGCGCTGGCCGATGTGCCCTATTTTATCGAGCGTGCCGGCCAGCTCTACGGCTACTCGAACTTCATCGCCGATACCGGCGGTTCGCTGATCGAGGTGGTCGACCCTGCCAATGCCGAAGATCCGGTGATCAAGGCGCTGACCTCGAGCACGCTGCTGCTCTATATCCGCGGCACCGAGGACGATGCACACAAGCTGATCGAGCGCTTCCGGCACAGCCCCAAGCCGATGTACTATCAGCCGCATTTCCTCGTCGAGAAATGGAACGAGTTCAAGGCGCTCAACAAGGTCAAGGACGACGCCGACGTCGATCCCGACGCGTTCGGCGCCTGGGGCTTTGAGGCGCTGCTCAAGGACCGGCTGCCGCGCTACCAGCAGCTCGCCGACAATTTCGGCTATACCATCGAAGCCAGCGACCTCGCCACGGTGCGCGATGGCGACGAGTTCCTCGACCTCGTGGCAGGCGCGATCCGGAAGCGAATGCGTTAGCGCCACTCGGCGCCGCTCCGCTCACCCGATCGCCATCCTATCCAGAGGCACATCATGCCAATTCGCATTCCTGACCACCTGCCAGCGGCCAAGACCCTTGAATCGGAGGGTGTCATGGTCATGGACTCCTCCCGCGCTGCCCGCCAGGACATCCGCCCGCTGCAGATCGGCCTGCTCAACCTGATGCCCAACAAGGAGCGGACCGAGACGCAGTTCGCCAGACTGATCGGCGCCACTCCGCTGCAGGTCGACCTGACGCTGGTGCGCGTCAGCGACCACAAGTCCAAGAACACCTCCGAGGAATACCTCAAGAGCTTCTATTCCACCTGGGAAGAAGTGCGGGAGCGCAAGTTCGACGGCTTCGTGGTGACCGGTGCCCCGGTGGCCAACATGCCGTTCGAGGAGGTCAAGTACTGGTCCGAGATGCTCGAGATCATGGATTGGACCGAGACCAACGTGCACCACACCATGTTCATCTGCTGGGGTGCCCAGGCGGCGCTGCACCATTTCCATGGTGCGAGGCGCTACCGCATGCCGAACAAGGCCTTCGGGGTGTTTCGCCACAAGCTGGTCGGCCCGCAGACGCCGTGGCTGCATGGGTTCTCCGACAGCCCGATGATCCCGGTCAGCCGCTACAACGACATCGACCGGACCAGCCTCGGCGACGACCTCGAGGTGCTGATCGACAACGACGAGATCGGCGTCTGCATGTTGCAGGACAAGGCGCGCCCTGCCCTCTACATGCTGAACCATCTCGAGTACGACAATCGCTCGCTCGCCGACGAGTATGAGCGCGATGTGAAAGCCGGGCTGGACACCGCCCCGCCGGTGAACCTGTTCCCCAACGGCGACACCACGGTGGAGCCGGAGAACCGCTGGCGCAGCCACGCCCACCTGTTGTTCCAGAACTGGATCAACGAAATCTACCAGACCACCCCGTACGAGCTCGAAAAGATCGGATCGCACGACTAGCCAGTCGGCATGGCGCCCGGTTTGGCCCCTCTCCCTTAGGGAGGGGCCAAACCTTTCCGAGCCCGCTCAGTGTGCACCCTCGGCGGTCTTCTTGAGGCCCTCGAGCATCATGGTCCAGTTCTTTTCGAACTCGGCCCGGGTCTTGGCGTCCACCTCGGTGTCCTCGCCTTCGTTGAACTGGCTGAGCGTTACCTTGGTGCGCGCCCCTGATGGCGCGAGTTCGTATTTGACCAGGTGATAGCTCGGCGGCCGCTTGCCCGACCCATCCTTGTCGCTCCAGTGCGAAAAGCTGAGCTCCTTCGCTTCCGACAGCGTCTGGATCTCGCCGCGATCGGTGAAGCTCTTGCCCTGCCATTCGCCCTTGAAGACGATGGGATGGCCGACCTTCCAGTCGGTCTCGATCTTGGTGCCGGGGAACATTGCCCCGCCCTTCATGGCTTTCCAGACCGTGGCGCTCGGGGCGGCAATGATGGTGTCGACTTCAACGACGGGTTTGTGCATTTGCACCTCCTCTGCTGGAGGGTCAAACGCCCGGCCGCAAGGACAGTTGCGCAACGCTGGCGGGAACCTGATTGAACAGCGCCGCCTTCCAGGCCACGTCGTTCCACAGATCGGTGTAGGTCCAGCTCGCGGCGGCGGCGAGCAGCAGCAGCGCCAGTGACAGCAGGCGCAACTGGAACGGCAGCCGCACCACGGCCAGCCAGGAGACGAACGCCACCATCATGGCCGTCGGCGGCACGATGGGCGTCATCGTGGTGGTGAGGATCGAACGCGCAAACACCAGGTAGAGCGGCAGAACGACCACCGCCAGCGCACTGAACACGTGGCGGCGCTCTTCGAGGTCCGGCCAGAAACAGTAGAGCAGCGGCACGATGAGGACCGGGGCGAACACCGTCAGTGCCTCCAATCCGCTGGTCAGCGCCTGCACGTCGAAATGCAGGTTCGTGTAGGTGCTGACATAGGGCAGCAGCGCCGCCGCGACATCCATGCGCGCCTGCATGATGAAGCCGACAATGCCGACCGCGACGATCAGCGTCGGCAGGATCGCCACCAGCAACATGGCGACGAAGGCGCGCGGGTCGGCCCGCCCATCGCGATCGGCCAGCGCGGTGGCCACGGCGAAGGGCACGATGAGCAGCGCCGCGATCGGGCTTGCCAGCAGCAGGAGCGGCAGGAGCAGGCCGAGCCCGATGGCCGACTGCACGTCGCCGACATCCTCGAGCGACCGGATCGCCGGGATCAGCGCGGCAAAGGCGATGTAGAGCGGGATGGCCCGTGACGACGCGGTGACGGTGTAGAGCCCGCCGGCATGCAGCATCAGCACGACCAGCGCTATGAACGCCCCGATGCGGAACCAGCCATTGGCCCGCAGCCGGTCATACAGCGCGCCGAAGGCGAAGCCGGAGACGACCACCGCGGTGAGCGACAACGCCCATTGCTGCAGCTGAGTGCCCGGCAGCAGGCTGACGACGCGCAGCACCACCTGCGACAGCCAGCCCCCGGTGCGCCACGCCTCGCCGGCCTGCAACTGCTCCACATCCCGGCGGATATAGCCGCCATCGATGACGTGCAGCGCCAGCATCAGGAGAATGAGCACTGCGAGCAGCGACCACAGGATCGTCGCCGGGCGCCAGAACGGTCGCCGCTGATGCGCCGCGACGGGGGCGGTGGCGAGATCGAGGAGACTCATTTCGCCACCTCGCTGTTCACCTGATCGAGCGTCTTCTGGGTCACGCTCGAGGTGCCGTGCTCGGTCTTTTCCCAATAGTGCGGGTTGACGAGCAGTTGCCAGAACGCCTTGTAGGCGGCGATCGAGTGCAGCACCCAGTAGACCGGCAGCAGGATACCCACCGGCACCAGGTCGTAATACTTGCGCTTGAGCGCCGCGATCACCCCGAAATAGACGAGGAACAGGTTGCCGATCACCAGGTTGAACAGCGCCATGGTGCCGAACGGCTCAGGGAACAGCCAGCCGAAATCCCAGGTGTTGGTGAACCACACCAGCAGCGTGATCACCCACAGGATCGGCGCCAGCAGCATGGTGAAAGGGGGCGCGCCGATGAAGAAGTGAAACGAGAAGAAGCCCTTGGCGCCGATCGAGCGCCACAGCTGGACCGGGTGCCGCATGTGCACCAGCCAGGTCTGCATGTAGCCCTTGATCCAGCGTGACCGCTGCTTGATCCAGCTGGGCAGCACGCCGTTGGCTTCCTCGTAGGTCGTCGAGTTGATCACGCCGACGGTGTAGCCCTCCTGCGCCAGCCGCACGCCGAGGTCGGCGTCTTCGGTGACGTTGTAGGGGTCCCAGGCGCCGACCTTGCGCAGCGCCGAGAGCTTGAAGTGGTTGGACGTGCCGCCAAGCGGGATCGGCACCTTCAGCCAGTCGAGGCCGGGCAGCAGGAAATCGAACCACTGGCTGTATTCCAGCGTGAACATCCGCGTCAGCCAGTTTTCAGAGCGGTTGAAGTAGTTGAGCCGCCCCTGCACGCAGGCGAGCCGCGGGTCGCCGTTCCGGAATGCCAGCACCGCCTTCTTCAACTGGTCCGGCTCGGGCTGATCCTCGGCGTCGTAGATGGTGACGAACTCGCCGCGGCTGAACTGCAGCGCGTAGTTGCAGGCCTTCGGCTTGGTCTTGGGCTGGCTGGGCGGCACCCGCACGATCTCGAACGTACCCGGCAGCCGCAGCGCCTTGGCCGCCTCGATGGTCTCGATATCGTCCTCTTCGAGAACCAGCTTCACTTCGAGTTTGGAGGCCGGATAATCTAGCCCTTTCAATGCCTTGGTGAGCAAGGGAAGCACCTTGGCTTCCTTGTACATCGGCACCAGCACGGTATAGACCGGCAGCTCGCTGTCCTTGAGTGCGGCGATCGCCTCGGCCGAGATCTCCATGTCCGCCTTGCGGGACGAGCCGACAAAGGTCAGCACGAACTTGAACACGAAAGTCAGCGTGTAGATGGTGGTAAAGAACGCCATCAGCGTCACCGCAGTCGCCATCGGCGCCAGCACGATGCCTGCCACCAGCATCGCGAGCAACGCCCACAGCACCAGCTTCTGCGGCTTTGTCACCGTGTACTTGGCCGAATGCTCGGGCTTCCACGAGTAGAGCGCCTCGCGGGCGAAAAAGCTGTCCCAGTCGCGGAACAACTGCTGGGTCTGCCACAGGATGTCGAACGGCGAGGTGATGACGAAGTCGTAGTTGTCGTGCCCGAAACGTTCGTCACCCCACAGGAAGTGCTCGGTGGTGATCTCGGTCGCCGCGAGGATCATCCGTCCGTCCACCTGGCGCCACGGCACGATATTGCGCTCGGCATAGTCGCCGCGGTCCTCGACCCGGATCAGGGCCTGGTCGATCGGCTCCTTCTGCAGGTCGATGAACGGCAGCCCGTACACCTCGGCGACCGCCTTGTAGTAATCGATCGGCCGCACCAGTCCGAGCGCGATGATGGTCTGCGCGAGACTCGACCCCCATTCGGCCGTCTGTCGCATGGCGACGGCGAGCCCGGTGAGAGTGAGGGTCTTTTTTGCGATCAGCAGCTTGGCGACATCGAGATGCAGCCGTTCGCCGGCCGTACGCTCGCGCGGAACCCCGAGGAGTTCCGACGCATCGCCCTCGAAACTGCGAGCCACCGCGTGTGCCATGCCCCCAGTGAACGCGGGCAACAATGAAGAAAGCCCAAACCCGGTGATCACGATTCATCTCATCGGGCCAACGCGCTAACCTTGCATTCGCTCGCGGACGGCCTACCTTCCCGGCGATCCGGGGAGCCCGATGCCGCAAGCGCCGACGACCATTACCGACGAGATCGGCATTGCGCTGGGCAACCTCGCCGACGCCGCGGCAGCGCCGTTCACGCCCACGCTGCGGCTCGGGGTGACCGGCCTGAGCCGCGCCGGCAAGACCATCTTCATCACCGCGCTGATCCATAACCTGCTCACCGGCGGTCGCCTGCCGGGCTTTGCAGCGCTGACCGAGGGACGGTTCATCGGGGCTCGGCTCGCCGAGCATCCCGACGCCGGCATCCCGCGCTTCGCTTATGAGCAGCACCTGGCGGCGCTGACCGGCAAGGATCCGCACTGGCCGGAATCGACGCGCAAGATCAGCCAGCTGCGGCTGACCCTGAAGTTCCAGTCGAAGCGCTGGGTGTCGGGAATGTTCGGGCCGACGGTGCTCAACCTCGACATTGTCGACTACCCGGGCGAATGGCTGCTCGACCTGCCGCTGCTGTCGCTGAGCTTTGCCGAGTGGAGCGAACAGGCCCTGCGCCGTGCCGCGCTGCCGCACTCGAAGGCCGAGGCCGCGGCCTTCATGAACGAAATCCAGCAGACCGACGCCGCGCGGGAGGCGACCGACGTCGACGCAGAACGCTTGGCAGCTGCATTTACCGACTATCTCAGGCGCAGTCGCGAGGACGGGCGGGCGCTGAGCACCCTGCCCCCCGGCCGCTTCCTTCTGCCAGGCGACCTCGAGGGCAGCCCGGCGCTCACCTTCGCTCCGCTGCCTCCACCGGTCGGTCCGGTGCGCTCGTCGAGCCTCTACGCCATGCTGGAGCGCCGCTACGAGGCCTACAAGGCGATCGTGGTGCGACCGTTCTTCCGCGACCATTTCGCCCGCCTCGACCGGCAGGTGGTGCTGGTCGACACGCTGCGTGCGCTCAATGCCGGCCCGGCGGCGGTAGCCGACCTCGAGACGGCGCTCACCGACATCCTGTCCTGCTTCCGCCAGGGTGACAACAACCCGATCACCCGGCTGGTGGCGCGGCGCATCGATCGCATCCTGTTCGCCGCCACCAAGGCCGACCACATTCACTCCTCGAGCCATGACCGGCTGGAGGCAGTGATGAACCGCCTCGTCGCCGACGCGGCGCGCCGGGCGCGCTTTGCCGGGGCGGAGACCCGCTCGATGGCCATCGCGGCGATCCGGGCAACGCGGGAAAGCGTGGTCGAGGACGGTGGCGAGCGGCATGAGGTGATCGTCGGCACGCCGCAAAAGGGTGAAGTCCTGGATGGCACAACCTATGACGGCAAGACTGAAATCGCTCTGTTTCCCGGTGACTTACCTGAACATCCTGATGCGCTGTTCGAAGATGGCCGAGCGGTTTCGCTGAACTTCCTGCGTTTCCAGCCGCCGCAACGGCTGGACAAGAATGCCGAAGGCAATGTGGTGCTGCCACATATTCGCTTCGACCGGGCCCTCGACTACCTGATTGGAGACTGGTTGCGATGAAACCACCGCTCGCCCGCCCGGTCGCCCCCGGTGGCGATGCCGACGAGGCGCCACGCCGCCCGCGCGTCTTCCAGCCGGCGCAGGCCGTCGCCCTGCCCGAGAGCATAGAGCCGCTCACCGATATCGAGGTGCCGCTGGATGAAGCGGTGCGCCCGCCGCGCTTGCTCGGCTGGGCCGGTCGGATCGCCTGGACGGCCGGCGGGATCCTGGTGTCCCTGGCCTTGGGGCTGGCGGCCGAGCGGCTGCTTGCCGACCTGTTTGCCGCCCAGCCATGGCTTGGCTGGGTCGCGGTGGCGGTGCTCGGCGTGCTGGTCCTCGCTTTGCTGGTGATCATCGTGCGCGAGGCGGCGTCGCTGATGCGGCTGCGCGCGCTGGACCGGCTGCGTCATGCGGCGATCGCGGCGCTGGCGAGCGATCGCAACAAGGATGGCGCGGCCATCACCCGCGAGCTCCTCGAGATCTATGCCCGCCGGCCCGACCTGGCGCGACCGCGCGACGAGTTGGAGAGCAACGCACGCCACGTCTTCGACGGCGCCGAACACGTACGGCTGGCCGAGCGGCTGCTGATGGCGCCGCTCGATACGCGCGCCCGGGCGCTGACCGCGGCCTCGGCGCGCCGCGTGGCGCTGGTGACGGCGGTATCGCCTCGCGCGCTGATCGACATTGCCTTCGTGATCTTCGAGAGCGTGCGATTGGGCGGCGATATCGCCAGGCTCTATGGCGCGCGGCCCGGCTTCATCGGCACCTGGCGGCTGATCGGTGCCATCCTCGCGCACCTGGCCGTCACCGGCGGGCTGGTGCTCACCGATGGCGTGGTTGAACAGCTGGTCGGCCAGGGGCTGGCGGCCAAGCTATCCGCCCGGCTCGGCGAAGGGGTGGTCAATGGCCTGATGACCGTACGCGTCGGCATCGCCGCCATGCGGGTCGTCCGTCCGCTGCCTTTCGAGGTGGTGAAGCAGCCGATGGTCAAGGACTTCATCCCGGAACTCGCCAACGTGCTGAACGCGGAAAAGAAGTAGGCCGGGCTTCCTCGTTGGGCCCCGCACATTGTCGGATTTCTCCAATCTCGTTGTCGGCCCCCTCGGTAGAACTGGGGACATCAACAAGGGCATTCGGGCCCAACAACGGAGAACGTCGATGTCGATCCTCAGCACCAGCACCAAGACCGCCGCCACCCTCGCCTTCGTGCTCCTCGCCGGCGCCTCCGTCGCTGCCGAAACGGTCGTCACCCTCCCCAGCGGGGTGAAGGGCACGCTCTCAACCCCGGACAGCGGCGCAACCGGCCAGGCCGTGGTGATGCTGCACGGCTTCGGCAGCTCCCGCGATTAGGTGGGCGGGCTGTTCGCCCAGCAGGCGGCAGCGCTTGCCGCCGACGGCATCGCCTCGCTGCGCATCGACTTCCGTGGCTACGGCGAAAGCGTCGGCGACATGGCCGACACCACGCTCGAGGGGCTGGTGGCTGATGCCGCCGAGGCCCGCACCTATCTCGGCGGCGTCGAGGGCATCGATCCGGAGCGCGTCGGCGTCATCGGCTACAGCTTCGGCGCCGCGGTGGCCATGCTCGAGCCGGACGCGTTCAAGTCCGTGGTGGTGTGGGGCCAGATGGGCGACCTGCAGAAGGAGTTCCACGAGTTCCTCGGCCAGGATTTCTACGACCAGGCCAAGGCAGAGGGATCGGCCAGCGTCGACCTCGGCTGGCGCGTGGTGACGCTGAAGCAGGGCTTCTTCGACAGCCTGGCCCAGAACGACCTCGCCTCGCGCTTCTCGGGCTATGCCGGCCCGTTCCTCACCATCGCCGGCGAAGCCGATCCCGCCACCGCATATTTCGAACAGTATCTGGATCTTGCCAAAGGCCAGGCCGAGTCGCTCAGCATCCCGGGCGCCGACCACATGCTGGGCGTGTTCAGCGAGCAGCCCGAGATCGGCAAACAGGTGATCGACAAGACGACCGAGTGGCTGAACACCGCCCTGTAACCGTTGCTCCAATCGACGCTCAGGGCCGGGTTGCTCCCGGCCCTGCTGCGCGCGGTGAACAGTGCGTTCGCCAGTCACATGCATGTGCCGTCTTGCGCGCCCTGACCCATGGGCACATATCCACCCCCAGTAACATTTCGTAACTAAGGGGGCACCTATGTACCGGGTCGCCGTATTCGTCGGGAGCACACGCCCGACCTCTTCCAACCTCAAGCTCGCCAGGGCGCTGGAAAAGCTGGCCGCCGGCAAGCTCGAGTTCCAGTACATCCGTATCGACAACCTGCCGTTCTACGACGATGCGTTGTGGAACGATCCGCCGGCCGAGGTGATGCGGCTGAAGCGCGAGATCGCCGCGGCGGACGCCGTGCTGTTCGTGACGCCGGAATATAACCGCTCGATCCCCGGCATCCTCAAGAATGCCATCGACTGGCCGTCACGGCCGTTCGGCGAGAGCGTCTGGACCGACAAGCCGGGCGCCATTGCCGGCGCCACCGGTGGCGTCAGCGGCACCGCCGCCGCCCAGGTGCACCTGCGTTCGATCCTGCCCGTGGTGGGGGTGGCGCTGATGGGCCGGCCCGAGATCTATTTCCAGTCACGCCCGGGCGCCATCGACGACGACAACAACATTACCGACGAGCGGGTGAAAACGAACCTGACCATCTGGGTGGAGCGCTTCACCGACTGGATCGGCATGTTCGCCAAGCCGCAGCAGGCAGTCGAAGAGATCGAGCGCAAAACCGCCTGACGGCCTTCACACAAGAGTCGCATCGGCGGGCTACCCGTTCCCACATCCGGCACGTCGCCGGTGATGTGGAGATGTGCGATGCCCAACTATCTCTTGGCCTACCATGGCGGTGGCGAACCCGAGAGCGAAGCGGCGCAGGCGGCAGCGATGCTGGCCTGGAACGACTGGCTCGAGACCACCGGCGAAGCCATGCTGGACCTCGGCAGCCCGGTCGGCGCGACCATGACCGTCGGCTCCGACGGTTCGGTGGGCCCTGCCCCGGCCGACCCGGTCAGCGGTTACTCGATCATCGAGGCCGACGACATGCAGGCCGCGCTCGAGATCGCCAAGGGTTGCCCGGTGCTGGCCGATGGCGGCAGCGTCGAAGTCTCCGAACTCGTCGACATGGATTTCGACGACGAGGACGACGATGAAGACGAGGATGACGACGAAGACGACTGAAACCCGCTGGTGATCGCGGCGCGCCCCCAAGCGGCGCCGCGATCACCAGGGGCTCTCACTCGGCGCCAAGCGGGTGCAGCCGCGCCTTGCCACCGAGGATCAGGAAAGCTGCGACGCCCAGGGCGCCGTAGATCGCGACGAGCGCGAGGATGTCGCCCCAGCCGGGCTTCAGCACCATCAGCGCAATGATCGCGACAATGCTGGCATAGTCGACCGAGGCGATGCGGATCATCCGGCCGCCATAGACTGCTGCCTCGGACAGCTTGCCGTCAGCGATCAGCGCCGCGGCCTTCTCGCCCATCGGACGCAGGAAGAAGTGGCCGCCGACAAAGCTCGCCAGCGCACCGAGCAGACCGAGGATGACCCAGGCCTCGCCCCACAGGTTGCCGAGCAGCACGGTGACCAGGCCGAACAGCAGCGTCAGGCCGCCGGCCGGCAGGAACCACAGCATGGCGAGGTTGCCCATGCCGCCGGAAACCCGCATCAGGCTCTCGTCATCGCCCTGGCGCAGCGCCAGCAGCCCCTGCAGCAGCATGACAGCCCCGCCGCCGAACCAGGCCATGGCGGCGAGCACATGCAGAAACTTGAAGAGTGTATAGAAGTCCATCGAACCCTCGCGAGCCCCCCGCGAAGGCGCGCTGGGTAGTTCGGCGTGGGTGAATGGGCGATGAATGGACATCGAGCTTGCGGCCCCACCCCTCTCAGCCTGGGAGCGGGCGGAGCAGCGCAACGCAGAATCTCGGTCGTTCCGCGCGACGGCGCTTCCGCCTACCCTGCACTCCCAAACCCGATTCCTCGGCCCCTCAAGATGAACCTCAAACTGGCAGCCCTGTGCGCCGCGACCCTGTGGGGCTTCACCTACATCATCACCACCACCATGCTGCCGCATAACCCGATCTTCATCGGTTCGGTGCGGGCACTCGGCGGTGGCTTGCTGCTGCTCGCCATCGCTCGGCAGATGGTGCCGCGAGGCTATTGGCCGAAGCTGATCGTGCTGGGCACGTTGAATTTCGGGGCCTTCTTTTCCCTGCTGTTCGTTTCGGCCATCCGGCTGCCGGGCGGTGTCGCCGGCACCTTCCAGACGCTCGGTCCGCTGATCACCATCCTGCTCGCCTGGGCCCTGCTGCGCCAGCCGCCGACCCTGATGAAGATCGTCTCGATCCTGATCGGGGCGGTCGGCGTCACCCTGGTGATCCTGCGCGCCGATGCCGGCATCGACATGACCGGCGTTGCCGCGGCGCTCTGCAGCGTGGTCGCCGGCTCGCTCGGCGGCATCCTGATCAACCGCTGGGGCCGGCCCCCGGAGATGTCTCTGGCGAGCTTCACCGCCTGGCAACTGCTGATCGGCGGGGCCGAACTCGCGGTGCTGGCGCTGATCATCGGCGACGTGCCCGCGGCGCTCAACTGGACCAATGCCCTGGGGCTGACGATCCTCGCGGTGGCGCTCACCGCCCTGCCCTTCATCCTGTGGTTTCGCGCCATCGTGGCGTTGGGCGCGGCCTCGGTGATCCCGTTCGTGCTGGTCACCCCGGTGGTTGCCTTCATCCTCGACGCGGTGATCCGCAACGTCGTCCCCAGCCCGCTGCAGCTGGTCGGCGTCGTGCTGGTGATGACCGGGCTGATCGTCAACCAATGAGCCGGGGCGCGGGCGGCCAGACCGGGCTGATCACCAGGCCAGGCGCTTCGCCTCCTCCTCGCGCTCGGCGAACCGCTCCCGGGCCTCCACGACGCGATGGCGGTTGGCATGGGCCCAGTTGCCGATGACGCGCAGCGGCTCCTGCAGCTCCTCGCCCATCTCGGTGAGCGCATAGTCGACGCGCGGCGGAATGCTGGGCGTCACCTTGCGGGAAACGAACCCGTCCTTTTCGAGGTCGCGCAGCGTTGCCGTCAGCATCTTCTGCGACACGCCCTCGATCTGCCGCTTGATCTCCGAAAAGCGCTTCGGCCCGTCGCTGAGCACGCGGACCACGAGGATCGTCCATTTGCCGCTGATCTGCGCCAGCACTTCGTGCACCGGCAGCATCGCCCGCTGGCACTGGGCCATGTTGTGCGGTTCGGGACGGTCGCCGTCGAACAGTGCCGCGATGGCGTCCGGGGCCGCCGTCGGCAGCGGTTCCGTTGGGGTGACCAGGTCGTCCATGGGTAACTCCGTCTCGATACGGTGCCGTCTTGTGCACCTCTGAGGTAGTCACCAACATAGCGCCAGTTACCGACGGTTACTAGGTCTCCATTGGTAGCTACCCATGCACTCGCTTCAAGGCAGACACCCCAATGAGCAGCAAGCCACGCATCGGCATCATCCTCTCCACCACCCGCGAAACCCGCTTCGCCGACCGCCCGGCGCAATGGGTGCTCGACATCGCCAAGGCCCGCGGCGACGCCGACTACGAGATCGTCGACCTCAGGGACTTTCCCATTCCGTTCTTCGACGCCGTCGGCTCGCCGCGCTTCGTGCCGCAGACCAACGAGGTGGCGCTGCGCTGGGCGAAGAAAGTATCCGAGCTCGACGGCTACATCTTCGTCACTGCCGAGTACAACCGCTCGATCTCGGGCGTCCTGAAGAACGCCCTCGACCACATCTATGACGAGCCGGCGCGCAAGCCCGCGGCTTTCGTCGGCTATGGCGCGGTGGGCGCGGCGCGGGCCGTCGAGCAATTGCGGCTGATGGCCGTGGAGCTCAGCATGGTGCCGATGAAGGCGGGCGTCCACATCAACATGGAGCCTCTGCTCGGCATGCTGCGCGGCGGCAAGGACTTTGCCGATTACGACTATCTGGCGCCCACCGTGACCGCGATGCTGGATGAACTGGCCTGGTACACCAGGACGCTGAAGCTTGGTCGTCAAGCAGAGGCGCTCGAGCGGGCCGCCTGACCCGCCCCCGGTCGATGGCGGAAATCGCCATCGGCCAACAAATCTGCGGCGCACAGGGAACCTGCGCGCGCTCTGGAGCTTTCACTCTTTCGCGAGAACTATGCGCCGCGGACGCCACTGGTTCTCGACGAAAATGGGAGCTGAAGCTGGCCCGCATGCTGACCTCGGTCGCGCTGTTTTCGACAGTCGCGCTCGCATCCCTTGGCCTGACCGCAATCGGCCTCAAATACAGCACCGACATGATCGGACAGCTGGCCGCCGCGACGCCGGTCAAGACCACCAACCTGCGGCCGGGCTATGTGGCGCGGCCGATCACGGCTCGAGCCGACGACCTCAACGTCGCGCGATCGGTGCCGGTGGTCGCAGCCGCCGCCAGCACACCGGTCAAGCTCGCCCCGCCGGGGTTCACGCACTCGGTCACCGTCGAAGCGCTCAAGGTCCGCGCCGGCCCCAAACCAATCGAGCCGCAGGTGTTCACGCTCAAGGGCGGCAGCTGGGTCAACATCAGCGACGAGGTCGAGGGCTGGGTGCGCATCACCGACCAGGCCGGCCAGAGTGGCTGGGTCTATGGCAGCTTGCTGCGTCGCGCGACGCCAGGCGAATAACGGGCCGAATCTGCGCCCGGACGATGCTCCCTGGTGCGCCGCACGGGAGTAGACGCGGCAGCGGGCGTCCAGCTTGACCTCCGGGCGCCCGCTGCTCGCAACCCGGAACGGGAATTCAGGCGGCCTCGGAGTCCTTGGCGGCGCTGGGAGCGAGCGTCACCCGCATCCCGTCGAGCTCTTCGCTGAGCAGGATCTGGCAGCTGAGCCGCGAGTTCGGCTTCTTGTCGAGCGTCGAATAGAGCAGATCCTCTTCGTCGTCGCTCGGATCAGGCAGCTTTTCGAACCAGCCATCCTCGACATAGACATGGCAGGTGGCGCACGAACAGGCGCCACCGCACTCGGCCTTGATGTTGAGGCCCCAGTCGCGGATCACTTCCATGGTGCGCCAGCCATCGAGCCCTTCGAGCTCGTGTTCGACGCCGGACTGGTCAGTGACGAGGATCTTCATCGATCAGACGACGCCGAGCTTCTTCTGCAGCTTGGTGGAGCTGGTGGTGTACTGGAACACCACGCGCTCGCCCGGCGACACCACGGCCTTGGCCGCCTGCGCCATCAGCGCGGCTTCGTGGAAGCCCGAGAGGATGAGCTTGAGCTTGCCCGGGTAGTGGTTGATGTCACCGATGGCGAAGATGCCCGGGACCGAGCTCTCGAACTTCTCGGTGTCGACGGTGATCAGGTTGTCGTTGAGTTCTAGCCCCCAGTCGGCGACCGGACCCAGCTTCATGGTAAGACCGAAGAACGGCAGCAGGCGCGTCGCCGGCAGCGGCGTATCGCCCGAATCCATGGTGATGTGGACATGGTCGATCTGGCCGTCCTTGCCCGCAAGCTTGCCGATCTGGCCGAGCAGGAAGTTGATCTTGCCCTCCATGACCAGCTCTTTCATCTTGTTGACCGAGGCCGGCGCCGCCTTGAAGGCGTCGCGCCGGTGCACCAGCGTCAGCGAGCGCACGATCGGCTGCAGGTTGAGCGTCCAGTCGAGCGCCGAGTCGCCGCCGCCGACGATCACCACGTCCTGGTCACGGAAGTCGTCCATCTTGCGGACGGCGTAGAACACCGACTTGTTCTCGTATTCCTCGATGCCTTCGACCGGCGGACGCTTGGGCTGGAACGAGCCGCCACCGGCAGCCACCACCACCACCTTGCACAGGAACACTTCGTCGGCGTCGGTCTCGAGCCGGAACGTGCCGTCCTCCAGCTTTTCCAGCTTGGTGACCATGCGGCTGAAATGGAACTCGGGCCCGAACGGCGCGATCTGCTGCATCAGGTTGTCGGTGAGGCCCTGCCCCGTGACCATCGGGAAGCCCGGAATGTCGTAGATCGGCTTTTCCGGATAGAGCTCGGCGCACTGCCCGCCCGGACGATCGAGGATGTCGATGAGGTGGCATTTGATATCGAGCAGTCCCAGCTCGAACACGGCAAACAGGCCCACAGGACCGGCGCCGATGATGACCACATCCGTGACGATTTCGTTCGACATTCGCTTCTCGTTTGGCTGAAGGCCTCCGGCCTTCCAGTTCTCAGGGTTGTGCGCAGCCTGTCACGCTCGGCGCGGCGAAAACGGCAGCCTTCGCGACAGCGGAGGCAGCCGTGGAAGTTGGATCAGACGGTCTCGAGCGCCCGGCGCAGGAACGGACGGGTGCCCACCGGCACCTCGGTCAGCCCCACCGGCTGGTAGAACAGATCGACCGTCGCGAGCTTGCCCTCTTCGAGCGCCTTGCGGGTCGGCTCGTGCTTGACCACGAAAGCGGTCATGCCGCAGCGGCGCATGTGCGAAATCTGGTCGTGCAGGACATCGCCCACGGCCCGCAACTCGCCCTTGTAGCCGTAGCGCTCGGCGATCAGGCGCGACGACGAGTAGCCGCGGCCATCGCCGAAAGCCGGGAAATTGATGGCGATCGACGCGAAGCGATCGAGATCGCCCTGCACCAGTTCGACATTGTCGCCCGGCGAGACCAGCAGCCCCACCGGATGCGGGTTGGCGAGCACCGCCTCGCGGTGCTCGAGGAACACCGGCAGCGGGATGTGCGTGTAGCGCACGCTGGCCGCATCATCGCCTTCCGCCCAGGCGCGGAACGGGTCGGCGATGAAAGCGCCGTCTTTCCAGAGGTTCAATTCCTGAGCGGCCATGGGTTTGGCGATGGCTCCGTTGAAATCGAAATGAATGCCGCACTCTTTCTTGTTCAGTCCACGCCAGCGGCCGGCACGCGGATCTTCGCCTTCGGCCACCACGCTCGTGCACGGCGCGCAACCGATCGACTTGTAGCCCTTATTGTACAGCGGGTGCTCGGGCAACCCATACTTGAGCTTGTAGGTCGTGATATCGGCATCGGAGAAATAGGCCAGCGGGTTGACCTTGATGCGGTCATCGCTGGTCAGCTCGAAATGCGGCAGCACGCCGCGCTCGGCGGTCTGGAAACGCTTGCGGCCGGTGACCCAGCCGCCAAAGCCGGACACCGTGGCATCGAGCGGCTCGGTCTTCCTGATATGGCAGCACGAATCCGGATCGGTTTCCCACAGGTCGCCCTTGGGATCGAAGCGCTCGATATCCTTGCTGTCGGGATGGAGCGCGATGACGTTGGTGAGTCCCAGGTGGCGCTTCAGTGTCTCGACATAATCGAGCGTCTCGGGGAAGTGCTTGCCGGTCTCGAGGAAATAAACCGGCAGGTGCTTGTTCACCTGCGAAACCATGTGCAGCAGCACCGAGGAATCGGCGCCGAACGACGAGACGATGGCGACATCGTCGACCAACAGCTCCTCGACGGCCTGGCGCAGCACGGCGACGCCGTCCATCTCGTCGAACATGCCGTTGAGCGACATGATGCCGAGTTCACGCAGCTTGTCCGGCTTATGGGCCCGAACGCCCGAAGCGACAGCCAGGTCAAGCATTGCCGTACAAGGCCTCCTTGAACGGCGCGTCGCCCAACCGCCGGTAGGCGGCGATGAACGGCTCGTCGGCGCTCTCGCGCTTTGAGATATAGAGGTCGACCAGTCGCTCGATCGCAGCCGGCACCTCTTCGACAACGAAGCCGTGGCCGAGAATGTTGCCGATCGCCGCGTTCTCGGTGGCGTCGCCGCCCACGGTGATCTGGTAGAGCTCGGTGCCCTTCTTCTCGACGCCCAGAATGCCGATATGGCCGACGTGATGATGGCCGCAGGCATTGATGCAACCCGAGATCTTGATCTTCAGGTCGCCGATCTCGGCCTGCCGTTCCGGCGAGGCGAACTTGCGGCTCAGTTCCTGCGCCAGGGGAATCGAGCGGGCATTGGCCAGCGCGCAGAAATCGAGACCCGGGCAGCAGATGATATCGGTGATCTGGCCGGCATTGCCTTCGGCCAGCTCATGTTCCACCAGCTTGGCGTAAACCGCCGGCAGATCGGTGATCCGCACATGCGGCAGCACCAGGTTCTGCTCGTGGCTGACGCGCAGCTCGTCGAACGAGTAGCGCTCGGCGAGGTCGGCAACCACTTCCATCTGCTTGTCGGTGGCATCGCCCGGCGCGCCGCCGGTCGGCTTCAGCGAGATGGTGAGCGACACATAGCCCGGCTGCCGGTGCGCGTTGAGATTGCGCTCGAGCCAGCGGCCATATGGCGGGTTGAGGATCTTTTCCTTGGCCACATCGACAGTGGTCTCGTTGACCAGTTCGTAGTCCGGCTGGGCAAAGTATCTGGTGATCCGGTCGAGTTCTTCCTGCGGCAGGGTGAGCACCCCGCCCTTCACATGGGCGAACTCTTCCTCGACCTGCTCGCGGATGGTGTCGATGCCGGTCTCGTGCACCAGGATCTTGATGCGCGCCTTGTACTTGTTGTCGCGGCGGCCATAGCGGTTGTAGACGCGCAGGATGCTCTCGAGATAGGCGAGCAGGTGTTCATGCGGCACGAACGGGCTGATCTGCTTGCCGATCATCGGGGTGCGGCCGAGGCCGCCGCCGACCCAGACTTCCCAGCCGATTTCGCCAACTGCGTTGGTCGCGGCCTGCAATCCGATATCGTGGAAGCGGATCGCGGCGCGGTCGTTGGTCGAACCGGTCATGGCGATCTTGAACTTGCGCGGCAGGTAGCTGAACTCGGGATGCAGCGACGACCACTGGCGCAGGATCTCGGCAACGGGCCTGGGATCGATGATTTCGTCGGCCGTGGCGCCGGCGAACTGGTCGGTGGTGATGTTGCGGATGCAGTTGCCCGAGGTCTGGATGGCGTGCATCTCGACCGAGGCGAGGTCGGCGAGGATCTTCGGGATGTCGCGGAGCTTGGGCCAGTTGAACTGGATGTTCTGCCGCGTGGTGAAGTGGCCATAGCCGCGGTCGTAGTCGCGGGCAATCCGCGCCAGCATCCGCAACTGCTTCGAGTTCATCGTGCCATAGGGCACGGCGATCCTGAGCATATAGGCATGGAGCTGCAGGTAGAGCCCGTTCATCAGCCGGAGCGGCCGGAACTGATCCTCATTGAGCTCGCCGGTCAGTCGGCGGGCCACCTGGTCGGAAAACTGCGCCGTGCGTTCCTTCACGAACGCGGCGTCGAACTCGTCATATCGATACATGGCCATCCTCGTCGAGATGCTGGCGCTCGAAGCGCGGGGCGGTCGGGCCCTCGGCGCGGATGCGTTCGCGGATCCGGTCGGGGTAGATCACCCCGTCGCGCAGCGTCACCGTCTCGACCTCGAGACTGACGACGCGCAGTGTCTTTTTGGTCGCGGCCAGCGCAGCTTCCTTGGCCTCGGCCTCCTCCTTGAGGAAGACGCGAGCCTCCTGCAGCTCCTCGACCCATTTGCCAGCGCGATCGAGATAAACCGTCGCACCGCTCATCAGCTCATTGCCGGTGAGGATTTCCATGCTCACTTACGCCACCTTGAATGCGGAGCTGGCGAGTTCGATCGCATCGCTCCAGTCGCCATGGGCGATCGCTTCGCCCACAAAAATGATTGCCGGTCCGTCTTCGAGTTCGATGGTCCCCGAGGCCAGCGTGCCCAGCGTGCCCCGATAGAGGACCCGGTCCTTGCGCCCTGCCCTGACCACCACCCCGACCGGAATGCCGGCCGAGGCGCCCTCGGCGATCAGCCGCTCGGCGGTCGGACCGGCGACCGACTTGCCCATGTAGAGCGCCAGCGTCAGCCCGGTCGATGCGAGGGCCGCCCAGTGCTTCAACTCCTCGGACTCGGCGCCATGCGCCGTGGCCAGAACGAAGCCGGTCGAAATCTTGCGCAGCGTCACCGGGGTCGCGGTATCGGCGGCGGCCGCAAGCGCCGAGGTGACGCCGGGCACGATGTGATAGGCGATGCCCGCCGCCTTCAGCGCGTCGATCTCCTCGCCGGCGCGCCCGAACACCATCGGGTCGCCGCCCTTGAGCCGCGCCACGCGCTTGCCGGCCTTGCCCAGCCGCACGATCAGCGCATTGATCTCGGCCTGGGTGAAGGAGTGGTGGCCCTTCTGCTTGCCCACGAGGATCCGTTCGGCGTCGCGCCGCCCCATCTCCACGGCCGCAGCCGGGACCAGGTGATCATGAACGATCACATCGGCCTCCTGCAGCAGGCGCTGGGCCCTGAGGGTCAGCAGGTCCTCGGCGCCGGGACCGGCGCCGATCAGCCAGACGACGCCTGGGCTGTCGCCTTCCGCGCCATGCTGGGCGAGCAGGCTCTCGGCCTTCATGTCGCCCTGCCCGCGCAGCAGCGCCACTTCGACTTCCGGCGAGGTGACCAGTTCCTCGTAGTAGCGGCGGGCCCGGGGCCCGGGCAGCAGCGCGGCAACCCTGTCGCGCATCGAGCCGGCGAGCTTTGCGAGGGCACCGAGGTTCGGCGACAAGGCCGCTTCGATCCGCGCCCGGATCAGCCGCGCCAGCACCGGCGCATCGCCCTCGGTGGCGACGGCAATGGTCACCGGCGCCCGATCGATGATCGACGGGGTGTAGAAATCGCACTCGTCCGGGACGTCGACGACGTTGAGCGGAATCCGCCGGGCTCGCGCCGCGCGCTTGGCGGCCTCGCCATCCGGGCCGTGGTCGGCAACGAAAACCAGTGCCGCATCAACGAGATCGGCATCCTCGAACGGACGCGCCAGCACGGTGACCGGGAGCTCGGAGAAGTCGGCTTCGATGTTCTGGGAGATAATGACGACCAAAGCAGTCGTCTTAGTAACCAACCGGGCTTTGTTGAGGGCTTCTTCTCCACCGCCGACAATGACGATGCGCTGACCCTGGACTTTGTAGCTGACGGGGAATGTGTTCAGTTCACCCATTCACGGCCTTTCCGGAGCCGGATACATACTGACTTCGGGAGTTCCGGACAAGCTATTGAAATTCAATAGCTTTAATGTTTCCCGTAGCAGCATCGGATTAGAATTGCGTTGAGGCGCGGCACCCCGCCCCGGCAAAAGAATCCATACTGGGCATCAATGATGGAACGATGGCGCTGTTTGGCGCCATTGAGGCAGTTCAGCCCTGTCGGGCCGGCACATGAACCACCAGACCGTCGAGGGCGTCCTTGACCTTGATCTGGCAGCTGAGGCGACTGGTCGGCTTCACCGCAAAGGCAAAATCCAGCATGTCCTCTTCCATCATCGAGGGGCCGCCGACCCTTTCGGTCCAGGCGTCATCGACATAGACGTGGCATGTGGCGCAGGTGCAGGCACCGCCGCATTCGGCGATGATGCCGGGCACGCCATTCATGATGGCGGTCTCCATCACGGTCGAACCGACTTCGCCCTCGGTCTCGTGCCGCGTGCCGTCGGATTCGATATAGGTGATGTGGGGCATGTAACTTCGCTCGGGGGTGCTAAGCCGCATATAGCGGTGCAGGCCCCCAGTCGCAAGCGCGCCATAGGGCGCACCTGCCTCGGTGGGCTCACGCCTCGTCGGCGCTGACCAGTTCGGCTATGAAGGCCTGGCAGCTGGCAACCGCCGCGGCGATATCCTGGATATGCTCGGGATTGACCGGAGCACCGGAGCGCAGGGCATCTTCGGCCCGCTTGGCAAGATCGCGCACGCCCCAGGCGCCGATGCCGGCGGCAGCACTCTTGAGCGTATGCAGGTGTTCGAGCAGCAGCGGGATCGACGTGCTCTCCTCGATGCGGCCGAGATAGATCCCCGACATCTGGGCATAGAGGCGGAGAACCTCGTCCCTGAGGCCGGGATCGCCCAGCGACTGCTGGTCGAGGTGATCCATGTCGATGGGCGCGCGCGAAAGATCCCGGGAAGCTGACCCCGCCCCGGCATCGACTGCTGTATTCCTAACCATCCCCGCAACCCTTCCTACCGCCCGGACCTGGGCTATGGCAGGAAGCTAGCGGCAGCGGATGAAGGGCAGCCAAAACCAATGGGTACAATCTTATCCATGCCCTTAACCGGCCGCATTCCGACCCGAAATTAACCTTCCATTAAGAATGCACTCGGTTTGCCTCAAATTGTATGTATGTTTGAGGTCCACCTAGCGTGCGGCGGCGTGGGGCATAGGGCAGACTGCGGGGCATTTGAATCGCATTTTACCCAATTTGGACGACTAACCGGAACTCCGGGGGTGGTCCAATGCAGGCTCTGATCGACCGCCAAGTGCCGATGCGAGAGTTGTAAAGAGTTATGGCCAAAAAGACCGCGACACCCCAGAACGACCCTGCAACTCTGGCATTCTCGGCCGTCGAGGACGCGCTCAAGGACTCGGTATTCGCCAACCTTGACCAGCCGGCGGCCGCTGAGGAGCCCCCGGCCGAAAAGGCCGCGCCCAAGCTTCCGCCACGCGATAACTCGCCGCGCTCCGAGCGCCAGCGCACCGCCGACAAGTTCGCGGCACAGACCGGATCGGTCGCCAACGACGATCGCTTCCCCTCCTCCAAGATACTCTACGGCCTGCAGTCGAAATCGTCCGGCACGCCGACCATGGTGGCCGGGCTGGTGGCGCTCGGCTGGGTGGTCGCGATCGCGCTGGTGGCGATGATCCGCAACGGCGCCGATATGGGCACCGCTTCCTTCTGGGGCTCGAACGACTTCATCGGCCTGCTCGCGCTCGCCATCGTGCCGGTGATCGGCATCTTCGCCATTGCCACGCTGATCCGCCGCGCCCAGGACCTCCGCAACGCCGCGGCCGCCGTGACGCAGGCGGCGATCCGTCTTGCCGAGCCGGAAACCACGGCGTCCGAGAAGGTCGCCTCGGTCGGCCAGGCCGTGCGCCGTGAAGTGAACGCGCTGGGCGATGGGCTCGAGCGTGCATTGTCGCGCGCCGGCGAGCTCGAAGTGATGATCCACAACGAGGTCACCGCGCTCGAACGCACCTATTCCGACAATGAATCCCGCATGCGCGCCCTGATCCAGGAACTGGCCAGCCAGCGCGAAGCGGTGATCACCAATACCGAGCGCGTGCGCGAAGCCATCACCGAGAGCCACACCGGCCTCGTCTTCGACCTCGACATGATCTCGCAGCGCATCGCCGGCACGATCGTCGAATCGGGCGGCAACCTGACCAAGGCGCTGGAAACCGCCGGCAACTCGCTGAACGGCGCGTTCGGCGAGCGCACCGAGAGCTTCGTGTCGCTGATCGACCAGCGCACCAGCCATCTGCTGGTGGCGCTCGACGATTCGGCCTCGCGCCTCAACATCACGCTCGAAGACCGCGCCGGCACCATCTCGGGTGCCTTCGAGAACCGCACGCAGGAACTGAGCGCCGTCATCGATGGCCGCATGCAGTCGCTGACCGAGGCGCTCGACAGCCGCGCCGTGACCCTCTCCGACGCGATCGACAACCGCACCTCCTCGCTGGCCAAACTGCTCAGCCAGGGCGGCATTACCCTGCTCGACCAGTTGCGCGACCGCGGCCATGAAGTGTCGAGCGCCCTCGACATGATCGGCACGCGCATCGCCTCCGATATCACCGGCCGCGCCCGTGAAGCCGAGCAGCTGCTCTCGGGTCTCAGCCACCAGCTCGACGAGCAGGTGCAGATCCAGGTCAACTCGATGGAATCGCGCCTGCAGTCGGCGATGATCGAGCTTTCCGGGGCCCTCGACGACACCACCGAACGCGCGCGGGTCACGCTGACCGGCGCCGGCTCGCAGAATCTGGCGCAGTTCGATGCCCGGCTCGACGAGATCGCCGTGGTGATCGACAACCGTCTCGCCAGCCTCGACGGCGTCATCGGCGACAAGGGCGACAAGCTGATCGTCGCGCTCGACAAGAACAATGCCAGTTTCGCCGCCCGCGCCAACGTGCTGGAAATGGCGCTCGACGAGAAGTCCGAGCACTTCAACGAGATCGTCTCGCAGCGCACCCGCGAGATGACCGAGACCCTGGGCCAGCGCACCAAGCAGATCACCGAAGCGATCGCCAACCGCTCGCAGGAAATCTCGGATTCGCTGGAAGGCCACACCCAGATCATCGCCGACGCCCTCGACACCCGGACCCAGCTGCTGAACGATACGCTGGGCAGCCGCCACGGCGAGCTGAGCGCGGCGCTCGACGAGCACGTCAAGGCCTTCGACGTGACCATTGCCGGCCATGCCCGCGCCATGGACACCAACATCATCACCCATGCCCAGGCCATCGACTTGGCCCTCGGTTCGCGCGTCGAGCAGTTCGACAACGTGCTGACCGGTCGCGCCAAGGAACTCGACCAGGCCGTAGCCAGCCGCACTCAGGCGCTCGATCAGTCGGTGGCGACCCGCACCCAGGCCATCGACATCGCCCTGCAGCAGCACGCCCAGCAGATCGGCGACAGCCTCGATCAGCGCACCGCGACCCTCGACTCCGCCCTGCAGCAGCATGCGCAACAGCTCGGTGACAGTCTCGATCAGCGCACTCAGGCGCTCGATACCGCCCTGCACCAGCACGCGCGGCAGATCGGTGACAGCCTCGACCAGCGTACCCAGTCGCTCGACAGCTCGCTGCTGCAACATGCACAGCGCATCGGCGACAGCCTGGATCGCCGCAGCAGCGCCATCGACGCGACCTTGCAGCAGCATGCCCAGCAGATCGGCGACAGCCTCGACCAGCGCACCCAGGCGCTGGCCTCGACGGTCTCGACCCGCTCGGCCGAACTGGCCGACGCGCTCAACACCCGCACCCAGCAGCTGGCCGAAACCCTCGGCAGCCACACCGTCGGCATCGCCGCGGCGATCGGCGAGCGCACCAGCGAGCTGGCCCGCACCATCGACGCACAGGGCAGCACGGCGCGTGACCGCATCGACGCCAGCCTCCGCAACGTCACCGAGGTCATGTCGGAACGCGCCGGCGCCGTCTCGACGCTGATCGAAACCAAGGTGTCGGAAGTCAGTGAAGGCCTCGGCCGCGGCATCGACAGCGCGATCCTGCGCATTGCCGATGCCGAAGCCGGCGTGAACGCCCGCATCGAGAATGCGGCGGGCACCGTGGGTGACAGCGCCCGCAAGGCCGCCGACATCATCGAGACCGGCGTCAACTCGGCCCGCAAGGCGATCACCGACATGGTCGACCAGCGCCTGGGCACCCTGCCCGAGGCGATCACCGCCCGCGCCGACATCACCGCCGAACGGCTGGCCTCGCTCAACACCGCGATCAACACCGCGCTGGTGCAGTCGATGACCGACCTCGAGGCCGGTGCCGACCGCATCGAGGAGACCATCTCCCGCCGCATCGTTTCGGCGACCCAGGGCATTGCCGACGACGTCACTTCGACGGCTGACCGCATGGACGTGGCCGTCGGCCGCGCCCTCGCCCAGATCCAGCAGGCCTCGAGCAATATCGATGAGCTGATCTCGATCAAGGCCGTGGCCGCTGCCGACGCCATCGGCGGCAAGGTCGCCGAGATCAACCGCGTGGTGTCCGAGCGGACCGACGCCTTCTCGGCGCTGGTGTCCGACAGCTCGGCCCAGCTCGAGATGAGCCTGCAGAACCACGGCAACGTGCTGGCCCAGGCGCTGATCACCAACGCCTCGCAGGCCGAAGACCTGATGAACCAGTCGACCTCGCGCATCCTCACCGATGTGACGACCGCACTGGGCAAGCTCAACGACTCCAACATGCTGCTGCAGAAGGTGCTCGACGCCTCGACCGCCAACCTCGCCAACCTCGAGAACTCGGTGGCCCAGCAGACCGCCACCTACTCGACCACCGTTCGCGAAGCGATCGGCTCAACCGAGGAAGCCGGGCGTCTCGTCACCGAGCATGTCGGCGCGCTGCAGGCCTCGATCGCCTCGATGGTCAACGAGTTCGGCTCGATGCTGGGCAACCTCGACGCCGAGGCCAAGAGCCTCGACAGCGCCGCGCAGAACCTCTCCTCCTCGGGCACCCTGACGCTCGCCAACCTCGACGAGCGCCGCTCGGCGATGGACGAGCTGGCACAGGCCTTTACCGCTCGTGCCGACGAGATCGACAACCGCATGCGTGGCTTTGCCCACTCGATCTCCGACACTGTCGAAGAGACCGAGCAGCGCCTGGTCGCCGCACGCGAGTCGATGGAGCAGTTGCTCGCCTCCACCACGTCCGGCGTTGCCGAGACCCTGGAAGCGACCTCGGGCACCATCAACGCTGCCCTGGCCGACACCACGGGCCAGCTGCACAGCGTGCTGACCAACACGGCCGAGACCGTGCAGGCCGCGCTCGGCGAGACCACCGGCCAGCTCGAATCAGTGCTCACCAGCACCGCCGAGAAGGTGCAGAACGCGCTCGGCGAGACCACCAGCCAGCTCGAATCGGTGATGAACAGCACGGCCGAGAAGGTGCACAACGCCCTGGGCGCCACCACCAGCCAGCTCGAGTCGGTGATGAGCAGCACTGCCGAACGCGTGCAGACTGCCCTCGGCGCGACCACTGGTCAGCTCGAGGAAGCCCTCACCGGCACCACCGACAAGGTGCAGAGCGCCCTCGCCAGCGCCACTGCCGAGATGCAGTCGGTGCTCGGCAAGAGCACCAACCTGCTCGAGGAGGCCCTGGATGGCACCTCGCACCGCGTCGCGACCCAGCTCGGCTCGTTCACCGACACCGCCGCGAACGAGAGCCAGCGGGCTGCCGATGCCCTGCGCCAGACCCAGGCGACGATGATCCTCGAAATGCAGCAGGCTCTCGAAGCGGCGACGCAGCGTTTCAACGAAACGGCGACCGCCATGCGCGCCACGGCAAAGGAAGTGGGCTCGGAACTCGAGAACACCCGCTCGGAACTGGCGCGCGGTGTGATGGAGCTGCCCGAAGAGACCAAGTCCAGCGCCGCAGCGATGCGTCGCGTCGTGGCCGAGCAGATCGAAGCGCTTGCCGAGCTCAACGCCATCGTTCGCGCCCAGCCGGCGACGCACGATCTCAACGAGCGTCGTCCTTCGGCCCCGACCCGTCAGAGCATTGCCCGCGAAGAGGCCCCGTCGCGGCCCGAGCCGCGTCCGGAGCCGGTGCGCGCCGCCGAGCCGCCGAAGACCGAGCCGGCCCGCCCGCAGTCGCGCCTCGTGGCGATGCCTGAAGTTCCGGCCCCGGTGGTCACCGCGCCGCGCCCGCAGCCCGTTGCCGAGGCCAAGCCCGCTGCCGCGGTGCCCAAGGCCGAGGAAGGTGGTGGTTGGCTGCGTGACGTGTTGCGCAACGCTTCGGGTCCGAGCACTGCTGCTCCCGCCCCTGCTCCGGCGGCACCCGCCCCCGCGGCGGCCCCGGCGCAGAACCTCTCGACCCTGACCGAGGAAATCGCCAAGTCGATGGAGCCGTCGGCCCTGGCCGATGCGTGGCAGCGCTACCAGGCCGGCGAGCAGAACGTCTTCTCGCGGCGCATCTACACGCTGGGCGGCCAGGCGACCTATGACGAAGTGCGCAAGCGCATCCAGCGCGACAGCGACTTCGCCAAGACCGCCGCGACCTACATGGCCGAGTTCGAGCAGTTGCTGAAGCGCGCCGCCACCGGAGCCAACCCGGCCGGCGAGACCCGCGAGTATCTGCTGAGCGATCGTGGCCGCGTCTACACCATGCTGGCCCATGCCAGCGGCCGCCTCGGCTGACGCACGAACACTGCCTCTGAAAGCAAAGGCCCGCGGGAAACCGCGGGCCTTTCGCTTTCAGATCCAGACGTCGTTCGCCGCCGTGCGCTCGCCCGGCGCCGAGCCGGTGTTGGGCACGCCGCGCGGCTCGATGAGCATCATCTTCACTTCGGCCGCGGCGTAGGGCTTGTGCTCCACCCCTTGCTTGACCACGAACATTTCGCCCGGCTTCACCGTCACCGAACCATCGCGGAAGTCGATGCGCAATTCGCCCTCCAGCACGATGAAAGCCTCATCGGTATCGGGGTGCTGGTGCCAGACGAAATCGCCCTCGATGCGTACCAGCTTGAACTGGTAGTCGTTCAGCTCGGCCACCACCTTGGGCTGCCACTGCTCGTCGAACAGCCCGTACTTCTGGACGAAATTGATCGGCTGGTAGGACTTGGTCGGCGCATCCGCCATTGCTCTCTCCATCGGTTTTCCCGTTTGAGAGATAGGCCGACGAACAGACTTTCCTAGCCCTCATATGAGGGGGACGGTTCAGGCCAGCCGCGCCTCCGTCGGCCGCTTCGGGCCCTGCATCGCGATCGACAGCCAGATCAGCACCGCGCCCAAGAGGGCGAAGGCCGCCGCTACCAGATAGGCCTTGGCCCCCATGAAGCCGATGAGCCAGCCAAAGGCGATCAGCGCGATGACGCTCATCACCTGCTGCAGCATCTGGAAGAAGCCCTGCGCCTCTGCGGCAATCTCGTCGCTGGTCCAGTTGGCGATGAAGTTGACGCAGCCCATGAAGCCCAGCGCGAAGGTGAAGGCATGCAGCAGCTGCAGCGGAATCAGAAACTCAAGACCCGGCTGGAACGCCATGCAGATCCAGCGGAAAACCGCCGTTGCGGCCGATAGCAGGATCAGGCTGCGGGCCGAGAAGCGACGGGCGATCCGACCGAACACGAACATGATCGCCGCCTCGGCGAATGCCGCCAGCGCCAGCAGCGGCGCGATCAGGTCGGCGGAGAGCCCCTGCTCCATCCATAGCAATGCCTGGAAGGCGTTGAGCACGATATGGGTGGCATAGACCATCGAGAAGCCGACCAGCGGCAACAGGAAGAACGGCTTCATCACCTCGCCCAGCCGGGCGGCGCCGGACGGCGGCGGCTGCACCTCGCCCTCGCCGGCGCGGAACCGCGGCAGGCCGAAGGAGACCAGGCCTCGCAGGATCGACAGCCCCACGAACAGCGGCAGGAAGATGCCGCCGCCGAACTGGCTGATGATCCAGCCGACGCCGAACAGCGTGACCATGTAGCCGACCGTGCCCCAGGCCCGGATCGGTCCGTATTGCGAACCGCGCCGCCGCGTCATCCGCATCGTCGCGGCGTCGACCACCGGGCCGATCAGGCTGATCGGCAGCAGCGCCAGCGTCCAGACGATCAGGATGCCCCAGAAATCGTGGACATAGAACAGCCCGATGGGAATCAGCGCCGACAGCAGGCAGCCGAGGACGATCACCTGTCGCCAGTCCGAGGCGCGGTCGGCGATCTTGCCGACGAGAATATTGAACAGCAGCGTCACCAGCACCGGCACGGCATTGATGATGCCGATCTGCTCCGAGCTCAGTCCCTTGTCGGCGAACCAGATGCCGCCATAGACGTTGAACGCCGCCCCCGCCATGTAGATGCTGAAGTAGAATGCCGTGGCGCGCAGCTCGGGCGTGATGAACGGCTCTATGGCCGATTTGGCAGGCATTTCAAACCTCAGGGAGCCGGATCGGCTACGGTCAGCTGGTCCGACGTGATCGGGTGCGAGGATGGGGGTTGCAGCTTCAGCGAGAGCACCACGCAGAGCGCTCCGAGAACGGCATAGGCCGCGACGAACAACCACGCCATTGGACCAAAGGCGGCCACGAACCAGCCCATGGCAAGGATGGCCACCACCGACATGGCCTGCTGCAGCACATAGGAGAAGCCCTGCGCCTCGGCGGCAATGTCGTCGCTGGTCCAGTTGGCGATGAAATAGATGCCGCCGAGATAGCCCATGGCGAAGGTGATGGAGTGCAGCAGCTGCAGGCCGAACAGCACCCAGACCGGCGGTGAGAACGCCATCGCCGTCCAGCGCACGGCGGCGACGAGGCAGGCGAAGATGATGATGTGGCGCGCCGAAACCTTCAGCTTCAATCGGCTCCATACGAACATCATCAACGCTTCGGCGGCCGCCATGGTGGCGGTGAGCGGCCCGATCAACCCGGGCGAAATGCCCTGCTCGGTCCACAACAGGGCGGCGAAGGCGCTCATCGCGCTATGGGTCGAATAGAGGATGCTGAGGCCCACCAGGCCCATCACGAACCATGGCTTCAGCACTTCGCGCAGATGGCGCGCTCCCTTCTTCGCGACGGCACGGTTTTCGCCGGAGCGGAACTGCGGCAGCTGGAAGGCGAGCAGCGCGCGCAGCAGCGCGAAGGCAACGAACACCGGCACGAAGGCGCCATCACCGAGCCAGGCGATGAGCGGCCCGCTGACCAGCGTCGCCACCATGAACCCGACGGTGCCCCAGGCCCGTACGGCGCTGAAATCGGTGCCGCGCCGCTGCGTCATCCTGAGCGTCGCCGCATCGACCACCGGCACCAGCGCGAAGGCAGGCATCACCGAGAGGATCCAGATGCCGAGAATGCCCCAGAAACCCGAGACGAAGAACAGCCCGATCGGCACCAGGCCGGCGATCAGCGACAGCACCACGATCACGCCGCGCCAATCCGGCATGCGGTCGGCGATGCGCCCGACCAGCTGGTTGACCAGCAGCATGGCGACCAGCGGCGCCGCGTTGACGATGCCGATTTCCTCGGCGCTGATGCCATGATTGGTCAGCCAGATGCCCAGATAGACCGACGCAACGCCGGTGCTGCCGAAGACGGTGAAATGAAAGATCGCCGCGCGCAGCTCGGGCGAGATGCGCGGGGCGATTCTGGTCGACGACATCGGAGTGTGCTCCGGGCGGGAGAATCCGCCGCACCGGCGGACAGTGCAGAGCGGCCGCGGAAAGATCAACGGGCTCGGCGTTATTGCGCGTTACGTGATGCAGCCGAAGCGCGGCCCCACGCTCTATGCCGCCTTTGCCGCTGCCTCGCGAACCGGCACCAGCGCCTCGAGGAAGATGTCGGCGCAGCGGGACCAGGTGAAGCCGAGGGCGTGGGCGCGCGCCGCATCGCGGCTGAGCGTCAGCGCCCGGATCACCGCAAAACCGAGATCCTCGTCGAGGGCGCCGCAGGCCGGGTCGGTGAGAATATCGCGCGGACCGGTAACCGGGTACGCGGCGACTGGCACGCCCGACGCCAGGGCCTCGATCATCACGTTGCCAAACGTATCGGTGCGGCTGGGGAAGACGAAGACATCGGCGGAGCGGTAAAGCCGCGACAGCTCCTCGCCGGTCCTGAGGCCGAGGAACACCGCCTCGGGATAGCGTGCCGCGAGTTCGGCGCGCGCCGGACCGTCTCCGACGATGATCTTGGTGCCGGGCACATCGAGCTTGAGGAACGCCTCGACGTTCTTTTCCACTGCCACCCGGCCGACATAGAGCAGATGCGGGCCGGGCAGATCGAGGAACTCGCTCTTCGGCCCCGGCGAAAAGCGGGCGTGATCGACGCCGCGGGTCCACAGCCGCACATGCCCGAACTGGCGCGACGCCAGTTCATCCCGCATCGAGGCGGTCGGCACCAGCGTCGCCGCGGCCGGACCGTGGAACCAGCGCAGGAACCCGTAGGTCCACTCGGTCGGGATCGGCATGCGAGCCGCCACGTACTCGGGAAAGCGGGTGTGATAGCTGGTGGTGAACGCCAGGCCCTGCTCGAGGCAGACAAAGCGCGCCAGCAGCCCGAGCGGCCCTTCGGTGGCGATGTGGATATGGTCAGGGGCTTCGCGGGCGATCACCTGCCCGATGGTCATCGGGGTGACCAGCGACAGCCGGATTTCCGGGTAGGTCGGCATCGGGAAGGTCCAGAAGCCTTCCGGGGTGAGGTAACTCACCGCATGGCCGCGCCCCATCAGTTCGCGGCCCACCGCTTCGAGACAGCGCACCACCCCATTGGTCTGCGGCAACCAGGCGTCGGTGACGATCAGAACCTTGCGCATCGGACCCACCCATCGGCAAGCGATGCGTGGGGTTTACGGGAGTCGGGTGACACGCCTGCGAACGGGACGTGACGGTGTGGTGACGGGCGGAAGCCGACCGTCACAGATGGTCCGTCACTACCGGCTGATCATTGTTCCGGCACCGCCGGGGCCCGCCGCAACCGCAGGCGCCGCGGTTTGCGCGGCAGCGGGGTTTCGGTCCAGCGCACCAGTTCCAGCACGCCTTCATGCGTCTCGGCGACAGCGGTGCAGCTTTCCACCCAGTCGCCGGTATTGACGTAATGGATGCCCAGTCGCTCGTGCATGTCGGCATAGTGGATATGGCCGCAGATGACGCCATCGGCGCCGCTCTCGCGCGCCTCCAGCGTCAGCGCTTCCTCGAAACGGCCGATGACGCTGACGGCGTTCTTCACCTTGTGCTTGGCCCAGGCTGAGAGCGACCAGTAGGTGAGGCCCATGCGCCGGCGCACCCAGTTGACCGCGATATTGAGGCGGAGCGCGGCGCGGTAGGCCCAGTCGCCCACATGCGCCAGCCACTTGGCATGCGCCACCACCACGTCGAACTGGTCGCCATGGATCACCACGTAGGTCTTGCCCTGCGCGGTGGTGTGGACGGTGCGATCGACGAACTCGACCTCGCCGAAATAGGTGCCGAGATACTCGCGCAGGAACTCGTCATGGTTGCCCGGCAGCACCACGATACGGGTACCCGAGAGCGCCTTGTCGAGGAACAGCTCGACCAGCTGATGATATTCGGGCGGCCAGTACCAGGCCTTGGCCAGCCGCCAGCCGTCGACGATGTCGCCGACCAGGTAGATCGTGTCGGCCTCATGCCAGCGCAGGAAGTCGATCAACTGGGCGATGCGGGTGGGGCGCATGCCGAGATGCACATCGGAGATGAACAGCGCACGTACCCGCCGCACCTCCCTGCCCTCATCGTTCATGCTTTTGCCTCTCTCCTTCGGGATCGGAAGTTTAGCCCATTTGACCTATGAGGCGGGAGCGCTTTCGGCGCACCGTGCCCCGCGAGGTGGGGAAAACTCCGGCCCTCATAAGGGAACCAGCACCACTGCAACAACCCCGCGACCGCGCTAGGGTACCGGCGTCAGGCGGGTGATCACCGCCTCGTGCTGCGGGAAACGGGCCAGCAACTCGGCCCGGGTGACGAGGATCATGTCCTCCATTTCCCAGCCGGGCGCCACCACTTCGCTGACGAGGCCGTACTCGCCGGCCGGCAGCTCGGCAGCCTTCCACACCCCGCCGGCGACGGCGAGGCTCGGCACCTGCCCTGCCTTGAGGTCCGGCCCCAGCACCACGGCCTCATAGCGGCCGTCGGGGTGGATCATGTGGTAGGTCAGCGGCGCACCGAAATGGTGAAACTGGATGCCGTCCGAGTGCTTGGTGTGGAAATGGTCCACCGGCGAATCGTCGGTCAGCATGTAGTAGATGCTGGTCATGGTGCCGCGCGGGCCGCGTGCCGTTTCCAGCTTGTCCCGATGCGTCGGACGGAACGTCTCGCGAAAATAGCCGCCCTCGAAATGGCCGCCGAGCCCCAGCGAGGCAATGATCTCGGCCTTACTGAGACTGGGCATTTTCCGCTCCGATGCGCGACTTCAGTGCCACGATGCGTTTGAAACTCTCTTCGATCCGCGCCTTGAACGCCGGATCGGCCTCGGCCTCCGCGACGAGGATGGCCCGCACCTCGTCGCCCAGCGTGGCGCGCTGATAGGCGGTATTGGAGAACAGCAGCACGTCGACGCCGGCCCGCACCGCATTGAGCACCGTTTCCTTGAGGCTGAAGTGATCGCGGATGGCGCCCATTTCGAGATCGTCGGTGATCACCACGCCCTTGAAGCCGAGCTTGTCGCGTAGCACCCCCTCGATCCACGGCTTCGACAGGCTGGACGGCATGCCGGACGGATCGACATTGGTGTCGATCAGGTGCCCGATCATCACCATATCCTCGTAGCCGCCGGCGATCAGCTCGCGGTACGGCTCGAGTTCGCTGTCCTGCCAGGTCTTGGTGATATCGACATAACCCTCGTGGCTGTCGGCGGTGGATGAGCCGTGCCCGGGAAAGTGCTTGAGCGAGGTGAGCACGCCCGCCGCGTGGTGGGCGGCGATGACCTCGGCGGCATACTTGGCCACCACCTCGCCATTTTTGCCGAAAGCCCGGCCGTACTTGGCGATCACCTGGTTGTTGGGGTTGATCGAGAGGTCCACCACCGGCGCGAAATTGACGTTGAAGCCCCAGTCGGCGACGCCCTGCGCCTGGCCGTCATAGATGCCGCGCGCTTCTGCCGGCGTATTCTTGGCTGCGACGGAAGCCGCGTCGGGGATTTCCTTGAAGCCGACGGACTTGTCGAGACGCTCGACCAGCCCGCCCTCCTGATCGAGGGTGATGAACGGCGGCAGCCCGGCCGGGGCCGCCTCGCGGAACGCCGCGTTCATCGCTTCAACCGCCTCACGGCTCGCCACGTTGGTCTTGAGGTACATCACCCCGCCGATATCGCCCGCCGCCACCTCGGCCCTGAGCGCCGCGACGCCCTTGGCGTCGGCCGAGGTGCCGGCAAAGCCCACGACGATCATCTGTCCCGCCATCTGCTGCAGCGACTGGGCGAAGGCAGGCGAGGCGGCAAAGGGGAGAAGCGTCGCGAGGAGCATGGTGGCGAGGCGCATGGGTGAGGGGTCTCGGGGAAATCGGGAACAGGCTTCTTGCAAGAGAATGCGGCGAAACCCCGATGGAGCTGAGCGTGAGGCCCACCCTCATTCCCTCCCCACAAGGGGGAGGGAGGCGATAGCTGCAATGCCTCAACTCTTGCCTCTCCCTCCCCCTTTTGGGGAGGGATCAAGGGTGGGGGTGGGCCCCACGCCCAGAGGTCAGCGGTTCTGCCGGTTCTCGATCAGATCCGCCACCACGCTCGGATCCGCCAGCGTCGTCGTATCGCCCAGCGCGCCGTAGTCGTTCTCGGCGATCTTGCGCAGGATGCGGCGCATGATCTTGCCCGAGCGGGTCTTGGGCAGGCCGGGCGCGAACTGCATCAGGTCGGGCGAGGCAATGGCGCCGATTTCCTTGCGCACCCAGTTCCTGAGCTCGGTCTTCAGCGCGTCGTCTCCCTTCTCGCCGGCCATCAGCGTGACATAGCAATAGATGCCCTGCCCCTTGATGTCGTGCGGGTAGCCGACCACGGCCGCCTCGGCGACCTTGGGGTGCGCCACCAGCGCGCTCTCGACTTCGGCGGTGCCGATGCGGTGGCCCGAGACGTTGAGCACGTCGTCGACCCGGCCGGTGATCCAGTAGTAGCCATCCTCGTCGCGCCGGCAGCCGTCACCGGTGAAATAATAGCCCTTGTAGGTCTCGAAATAGGTCGAGACGAACCGCGCGTGATCGCCATAGACGGTGCGCATCTGGCCCGGCCAGCTGTCCTTGATGCAGAGCACGCCCTCGGCCTTGGTCTGCTCCTGCATGCGGCCCTCCGGCGACAGCACCACAGGCTGCACGCCGAAGAACGGCTTGGTGGCCGACCCGGGCTTGGTGGCGATGGCGCCCGGCAGCGGCGTGATCATGAAGCCGCCGGTCTCGGTCTGCCACCAGGTGTCGACGATCTCGCAACGCTCCTTGCCCACGTGCTTGTGGTACCAGAGCCAGGCCTCGGGGTTGATCGGCTCGCCCACCGAACCGAGCAGCCTGAGGCTCGGCATCTCGTGCTTGTCGGGGAACTCCGGGCCGGCGCCCATCAGCGCGCGGATGGCGGTGGGTGCGGTATAGAAGATGTTGACCTGGTGCTTTTCCACCACCTGCCAGAAGCGGCTGGCGTCGGGATAGCTCGGCACGCCTTCGAACATCAGCGTGGTCGCGCCGTTCGCCAGCGGACCATAGACGATGTAGCTGTGGCCGGTGACCCAGCCGACATCGGCGGTGCACCAGTAGATGTCGCCGTCACGGTAGTCGAAGGTGCGCTCGTGCGTCAGCGACGCCCAGACGATGTAGCCGCCGGTGGTGTGCAGCACGCCCTTCGGCTTGCCGGTCGAGCCCGAGGTGTAGAGGATGAACAGCGGGTCCTCGGCATTCATCGGCTCGGGCGGGCAGTCGGCCGAAACGGTGCTGGCCGCGTCTTCGTACCAGACGTCGCGGCCGGGCTGCATGTCCACCGCATTGCCGGTGACCTTGACCACGATGACCTTCTCGACGCCAGGCGCCTTCAGCAGCGCCTCGTCGACGTTCTTCTTCAGCGGGATGGTCTTGCCGCCGCGCCGCCCCTCGTCGGCGGTGAGAATGATCCGGCTCTCGCAGTCATTGACGCGACCGGCGATCGAGTCGGGAGAAAAGCCGCCGAAGATCACCGAGTGCACCGCGCCGATGCGGGCGCAGGCCAGCATGGCGATGGCGGTGTCGATCACCATCGGCATGTAGATGGTCACCCGGTCGCCCTTCTTGACGCCATTGGCTTTGAGCACATTGGCGAAGCGGCAGAGCCGCTCGTGCAGTTCGCGATAGGTGATCCGACCGTCGGTGCCCGGGATATCGCCTTCCCAGATGATGGCGGTCTGGTCGGCGCGGGTCGCGAGGTGCCGGTCGACGCAGTTGTAGGAGATGTTGAGTACCCCGTCCTCGAACCACTTGATCGAGACATCGGGGTATTCGAACGTGGTGTTCTTGATTTTGGTCGGAGCCTTGATCCAGTCGATGCGCTGGCTCATGTCCTTCCAGAAACCGTCGGGGTCGTTCACCGACCGGGCGTACATCTCGTCGTACTGCGCCGCTGTGGTCCGTGTCCGTGCAACCGCCGCCGCGCTGGGGGCGAACACCAAACTCTCGCTCATCGATAGTCCTCCGATTTTGCGAACCGTTCTAACCAAGCCCTCAAGGCCGGGCAAGCAGACCACTTGCCGCCTTTCGGCCTAGTGGGAAGCGGCGAAAACCCTTCGGAAACCCTTGCTGTAAACGCTTTCTCGGCGGTTTCAGGCGACAATGGCAGCAATACCATTGGAGGCTCGCGATGCCCGAACTCGGCTATCACGCCGCGCGATCGGACGAACTCGACATGATCCACACCGCGCTGGTGGCGGTGATCGACGAGTCGCCGCATTACTCCGAGCGCTTCAAGGAACATGAGAAGAGCCGCCTGACCAAGGGGTACCTGCGCGCGCTGCAACGCGTCGATCCCTTCCACGTCATCATCCTGACGCAGGATGGCGTGCCCGGCGGCGGTCTGATCTCCGGGCCTGAAACCGGCGCGATCTTTCGCTACTGGAGCTGGATCTTCCCCTCACACCGGCAGACCCGGCTTGGCCTCTACGGCATGCGGGTGTTCGACGAGCACTGGGACAACGGCAAGTTCCACAAGGCCTTCACCTGGGTGCGGCCGGAGAACGAGGTCGCGCTCGCCCTGCTGCGCCGCTACGGCTACGAGCAGGCGGCGCTGCTGCGCCAGCAGATCTTCGGGCAGGATTACGTGGTGATGGAGAAATTCTACACCAAGCTCACCGAGGAATACGACTCGGGCATGAGCATGGGCCGCCTCGCCAAGTTCAAGGCCCGCGTCGACATGCTCCTGGGCCGCTAGCTGCAGCCAGCCCAGGTGAGCTAGAGCCGCTTCACCCGCTGTGCTGCCAGCATCTCGCGCAGCCGCGGCCCCACCGACACGTCGATCCCCGCCATTCGCCTGGCGGTCAGCCACATCGCCGCCGACCAGAAGGTCTGCGCCGCCAGCGCGGCGACCGCTGCACCCATCAGTCCGTGCACCGGCACCAGCAGCAGGTTCGCTCCCACCAGGATGCCCATGCCGAGCCCGATAGCCGGCAGCGTCGCATACGGGCGATCGTGGATCGACAGCACCAGCGCCGCCGGGCCGAACAGCGAGCGGACGCAGAGCGCCATGCAGAGTACCGCCAGCGGCGCCACCCCGGCCTGGAACGCCGGACCGAACAGCATCAGCAGCAGCGGGCCGGTCAACACCACGATGGCGAACAGCGCCAGCGAGATGGCACAGGCGACGAGGTTGGCTTCGCCGATCTGCTTGAGGAACCCCGGCCGGTCGGCCGCTGCATTGCGCTCGAACATCTCGGGCAGCGTTACCGCGTAAACCGCCGAGACGCCGAACGCCACCAGCGAGAAGACCCGGGTGCAGACACCGAACACCGCGAGGCTTTCGCGATCGAGGAAATGCGACAGGATCAGCAGGTCGATGTCGAAGAAGAAATCGGTGGCGAGTGCGATGATCACCCAGGGAAGCGCAAAGCGCCACCAGCGCTGCCGCTCCGCCACCACCACCGGAGCCGCCGCCGGGACCTGGCGCGCCGCGCGCAGCACCCAGGCGAACTGGGCGGCGGCGATTACGGCGAAGCCGACGGCCAGCAGCCAGATCAGCTCGGCGAACCTGGCTTCCGCATCCCCGGCCATGGCGGCAAGCGCGAAGCAGAAGACAATCAGCAGCGGACGGAAGATCGTATCGGCAAAGAACCCTGCCAACGGACGCTTGAGCCCCACCAGCAACGCGCTGTTGCAGTAGACCACAGCGGTGGCGAGCGCCATCAGGCAGGCCGGCAGCCAATGGGCGAGCAGCACCCTCCCCGGCTCGCCGAACAGGCCAGCCAGCGGATAGCCGGCGACCAGCAGGATCAGCGACGTCACTGCGACATGACCATAGGCCCGGCGCATGAAGCCAGCCAGCAACCGCCCTTCCCCCTTCGAGCGATACTCGGCGGCGAAATAGGTGCCGATGGTTTCAAAACCCAGCGGCATCACCACCGCAACGATGTTCACCGTGGCGATGATCAGCAGGTACTCGCCGAGGATATCGGCGCCCCACAAGCGGGCGATGGCCGCCTGGGCCAGGAAGACCACTCCCGCGCCGAACAACCGGGCGCCGAAGATCACGCTCGATTGCGATACCAACCGCTGCCGCAGGCTCATTCGGCGCCCCGCTGCTGGTCGGGCTTGGCGCGGTCCGGCCGCAACCGATCCACATAGCGGCCAAGCCGGTGTGCCAGCTCACGGCCGGCGAACGCGCCCTCACCGACGAGGCGCGGCCACCAGTGCTCGGCGTAATTGGCCACCGGCGGCACCGGGGCGATGACCCCGCGCTCGCCGACCATGCCCTTCTTGAACTGATGCAGGCCCTGAAAGCCGTCCGTGCCGCCCAGGTCGTACCAACGGGCCTCGGTGTTGTCGCGCAGCCAGCGGATGATGTGCCAGTGCAGGAAGTAGCCGGCCCGCAGCTCGAGCGCGGCGCCGCTGGTCGCGCCATAGAGGTAGACCGCCCGGTCGCCCGCCTTGAAGATGATGGCGCCGGCGACGATCTCGCCCTGGCCGTCAGGCGCGCTTTGCCGGACGAAGAACAGCTCCGGCCGGAGCGCTGTATTGTCGATCGCCAGCAGCGCCGGCACCGTGCCGTAGGCCGAGTGGTCGGGGAATTTCTTGCGGTCGACCATCTGCTCGTAGAGCGCGTCGAACTCGGCCCGCCGCTCCGGGCCTGCAGGTTCGAAACGGAGCCCTGCCTTGTCGGCCTTGTTCAGGTGGTAGCGCCATTTCTGCTGCAGGCTGGCGCGCTGCTCGGCATCGCTGAGCCGCAGGTTGACGATGTAGCGATCCGGAAACAACAGCCTCGCGCCGGGCCGGAAGCCGCACTGCAACAGGTGCTCGTACTCGGCATTGCCCGATCCGAGCGCGGCGCGCGGCAACACCGACAGCATCATCCGCCGCCGCGCCGCATACTCGGCGCTCAAGGCGTCGATCATCCGGGCATAGATGGCGCCGGCGTCGGCGGTTTCGGTGCGCCGCAGCATCGGCGCCCATTTCGCCACCGCGATGGCGCCCAGCCCGAGCGGCAGCGGCTGCACCATGATCAGGCAGCCGCCGACCACCTCGCCGTCGAGGGTGAACAGCTGCGGTTCGAGCGCCACGCCCGGCCAGCGGGCCTCAGCGAAACTTGCGAGCTGCTCCTGGCAGACCCCGTCGAAGCTGGCGATCGCATCGTCCCAGTCCCGGGGCTCCGCCAATCGCATGGCGAAACCGGCGGCAGCTGACCGCGACGGCGCGGCGAACTCGGTGACGGGACTGAGAGACAGAGCGGCGAGCGACATCGACGAAATCCGGCAGAGAACCTGCCGGACGCTATCGTCTCTCGCGTGAGCAAATCCCTACGCCTCGGCTCGCAATGCGAGGAAACTCGGGCCTTGGTTACGCTTGCGTTAGTGGACGCCCGGAACCGGCGGCGCTCCCTTGATCAGCGGGATCATCGGCAGCGTGTGGCCGAGCAACTGGTCGGCGCCCTCGTAGAGCATCTTCACCGCGACGTAGAGAATGATCACCAGGCCCAGCCAGGCGATCCAGCGGTACTTGTGCAGCAGCCCCGCCACCAGGGTCGCGGCGACACCCATCAGCAGCACCGACAGGCCGAGGCCGAAGATCAGCGCCAGCTCATGGTGCTGCGCTGCGCCGGCAACCGCCAGCACATTGTCGAGCGACATCGAGACGTCGGCGATGATGATCTGCCAGACCGCAGACTTGAGGCTCTTCTTCTTGCTCTTGCCGGCAACGCTGCCATCGGCGTTGAGGTCGGCATTGGCGAGCGCTTCGGTTGCCTCGTGCTCATCCGCGTGCGAGACCGACAGCTCGCGATACATCTTCCAGCACACCCACAGCAGCAGCAGGCCGCCCGCAATCAGCAGCCCGCCGCCGAGCGCCAGCAATTGCGTGGTGATCAGCGCAAAGCAGATACGCAGGATGGTCGCCGCAATGATGCCGATGAGGATGGCCTTGCGCCGCAGATCAGCCGGCAGGCCGGCCGCGGCGAGCCCGATGACGACCGCGTTGTCGCCAGCGAGCACCAGATCGATCATGATAACCTGGAAGAATGCCGCAAAAGCCGAAGCATCGAGGCCGAAGGGCATTCCGGGGTATCTCCGAGAGCGATGGGGTAATCCGCGCTATGTACGTGGCTCAGCGTGCCTTGTGAAGAGCACCCTTTGATCAATTCAACGCCCGGCAGCGCTTTCCGCCGGCAGAAAGTCTGCAACGTGCCCAGGACTTCGTCTCGCCTTGCCCTGCACCATCGCCTGGTCCTGCTCGCCGCCCGCCTGCTGCTGACGCTCAGGCACCGGCGCCTGGTCCGGGACTTTCGTCGCGTGCATGGGTACCTGCCAGACCCCGCCCGTCCGCGCAGCTACGTCGAAAAGATCCTGTGGCGGAAGCTGTTCGACCGCAATCCGCGCTTCGTTACCTTCACCGACAAGCTGGCCGCCAAGGCTTACACGGCCGAACGCCTGCCGGAGCTGCCGCTGCCCGAGACGCTGTGGACCGGCAAGCGCCTCGATGAGGCGCCGGCCGCCCTGCTGGCCGGGCCGATCGTGCTGAAGGCAAACAATGGCTGCGGCACCAACGTCATCGTCGAGGACGGCAAGCCCGGCGCCGAGGAGCTGGTGGCGCGCGGTCGCGAGCTTATGGCCGCCCGCTGGCGCAGGGACGAGTGGGCCTACGGCCAGATCGAACCGATGCTGTTCCTCGAGCAATGGTTGCCGCTCGATACCGGCACCATGCCGATGGACATCAAAGTCTACATTGCGTGCGGCATACCGGCCAACGTCTGGACCGCCGACCGCAAGGGCCAGCGTTCGTTGACGCTCGATCCCGAGGGCAACCCGGTGCCCGGCCGCGATTCGGGATACCCCCGAGAAGATCAGGCCCTGCCCTTCTCGCCCCAGCTCGGCGCCCTTGCCCGCGAGGCCGCCGCCCTGGCGCCGGTGCTGGCGGAGGGAATCGATTTCCTGCGGGTGGATTTCCTCGTCAGCGGCGGTCGGCTCTATGCCGGCGAGCTGACGGTCTATTCGAGTTCCGGCACCGAGCGGCTGGCCAATCGGCAGCTCGAGCGGCGCCTGACGCATCTATGGGACCTGCGTGAGTCGCATTTCCTCCGGCAGCGCCATGGCGGCCTCAAGGGCCTTTACGCCAACGCCCTGCGCGCCGCGGAAAGCGACCGCATGAGCGGTCATCCGCAAGACATATCAGCGATTTAGAGGATTTGGTGGGTGCGCACGGACTCGAACCGTGGACCCGCTGATTAAGAGTCAGCTGCTCTACCATCTGAGCTACGCACCCGGTCCGAGCGGCTGACTATCAGGGGTCCCCCACCTTGTCCAGCACCTAATCGCGTTGCTGTGGACTTTCGCGCTTTTGCCAGATTGGTAAGTTAACGCCGCGACCTCCGAAAGCGGCCCAGAGCCATGAACCATCTGCCCACCGAAGCAACCGAAGCCATCTCCCTGCCGCTGCGCTGGCTTGCCGATAATTCGGTGCCGCTGATCAGCGCCATCGTCGTGCTGGTGGTGGGCTGGCATCTGGCGCGCGTGCTGTCCCGCATGGTGCGCAATCTCCTGCCGCGCGCCTATGGCGTCGACAAGAATTTCGCCCCGCTGCTGGCGCAGGTCACCCGTTACGGCATCATCATCTTCTCGGTGGTGACGGCGCTCAGTTTCGTCGGCGTCTCCAGCACCTCGATCTACGCCGTGATCGGCGCCGCGGGGCTCGCCATCGCGCTCGCCCTGCAGGGCACTCTCGCCAATATCGCCGCGGGAATCATGCTGGTCTGGCTCAGGCCCATCGCCATCGGCGAGTATATCGTCGGCGACGGCGTCGCCGGCGTGGTGGTGGAGATCGGCCTGTTCGGCACCCGGCTCCGCTCCACCAGCGGGCTCTACATCTTCACGCCGAATCAAAAGCTCTGGTCGTCGGCCATCACCAATCACAGCCGCGAGCCGCGCCGGCGCATCGACGTCAACATCACGGTGCCTGATACGATCAATGTCGCGGCGGCCCGCCGGACCATGCTGAAGATCGCCACCTCGGACAAACGCGTGCAGGTCGACCCTCCGCCCACGGTGCATGTCGAAAGCTTCGTCGGCGACAAGATCATGCTGCAACTGCGTGCCTGGGTGTCGACGCCCGAGTACCTGCCGACGCTGCGCGACACCACCGAGAAGGCCAAGTTCGCCATCAACAAGCTGCTGAGCGCAGATGGCGAACAGGCGCAGGTCGAACTGGCAGCCGATCCGCACACCCAGAGCGCCGGCGAGCGCACGCCCGATCTGACCTGAGCGAAGCGAATAGTGAGTTACGAGTGGAGGGGCTGCCCTGTTCGCTGCCCCCTACTCGCCATTTCGCTATCTCAGGCGTGGCCGTCCAGCCCGCGAAACGCCTCTTTGCCCCAGATGGCTTCAACCTGGGCGTTCTTGCCGCAGCCGGCGCGGTAGCGGGCATAATGCTCGGCGCGGGTCAGGCCGTTCTGCAACAGCTCCGTGCCCTTCCAGAAATCCTGGTGATAGGCCTCGGCGGGCCAGAAGGTGGGCGCCATCTCGACCAGCGTGGCGACGGGCTTGCCCAGCGCCGCGGCGGTCGCTTCCTTGCCGGCCTCGGCTTCCTTCAGCTCGGTGTCGTTACCGGCATAGATCGCGGTGGTGTAGCTCTCACCGAAATCGCAGAACTGGCCGCGCGTCTCGATCGGATCGATCAGGTGGAAGAACGTGTCGACCAGCTTCTCGTAACTGGTCACCGAGGGGTCGTAGACGATCTTCACCGCCTCGCGATGCCCGGTGGTCTCCGTCACCACCTGCTCGTAAGTCGGATTGTCGACATGCCCGCCAATATAGCCGGAGGTCGTCGACAGGACGCCGGGCGCGTGGTCGAAATCGCTCTCGATCGACCAGAAGCAGCCGCCGGCAAATATGGCGGTCGCCGTCTCGGCGCCCTGGGCGCCAGTCATGCCCAACGCCCCCACGACTGCTATCGCGAGCGCCAGCCTGTTCTTGTGCATCGAGTCCACCCTGAAGGTTCTGATTGCGGCAATGATTGTCCCGCGCCCGCGTCACACACAACACAAACTAACGTGCGGCGAGGCGATGTAACCAAACAGATACGTGGTGCGAACAGCTGGAGTTGCAGTACCAGGGGCGACGATCGAGCGGGCCATCATCCGGTCGCAGCATGGCATCGGAAAACTCTGCAACTTTCTTCGATCTCGCTCTAAGTTCGCCGCCACCATGCGCCCGATCCTTACCCCGCTCGCCCAGTCCCTGCCCTCGACCGTGCCGTTTACCGGACCTGAAGCGCTGCAGCGGCGAACCGACGTACCGTTCCTGGCGCGGGTCGGCGCCAATGAAAGCGGTTTCGGCCCGTCGCCGAAAGTGATCGAGGCGATTGCGGCCGCCGCGGGCGAGGTGTGGATGTACGGCGATCCCGAGATCCACGACCTCAAGGCGGCCCTCGCCGCCCATCTCGATATTCCCTCGGCCAACCTGGCGGTGGGCGAAGGGATCGACGGGCTGCATGGGTTGATCGCCCGGCTGATCACCGAGCCCGGAGATGTCGCCGCCACCTCGCTCGGCGCCTACCCGACCTTCAACTATCACGTCGCCGGCTTCGGCGGCCGGATCGTCGCCGTTCCCTATTCCGGCCACCACGAAGATCTCGGAGCCCTGGTTGCGGCGGCCCGCCGCGAACGCGCCAAGGTGATCTACCTCTCGAACCCCGACAATCCGATGGGCACCTGGTGGAGTGCGACCGAGATCGAACGCTTCGTCGCCGACGTTCCGGAAGAGACGCTGATTCTGCTCGATGAGGCCTATTGCGAGACGGCGCCGGCAGGCACCCTGCCCGAGCTCGATATCGCCCGTCCCAACCTGATCCGCACCCGGACCTTCTCCAAGGCCTACGGCCTCGCCGGCATGCGTGTCGGTTATGCCATCGGGGAAGCCGGCTTCATCAAGGCCTTCGACAAGGTGCGCAATCATTTCGGCGTCACGCGGCTGAGCCAGGCAGCGGCGATGGCGGCGCTGGCCGACCAGGCCTGGCTGGCGCAGGTGGTGGCAAAAGTCGCGGCCGGCCGCGAGCGGCTGCATGCCATCGCGGCGGAGAACGCCCTCGGCTCGGTGCTGTCGGCCACCAATTTCGTCGCCATCGACTGCGGCGGCGATGGCGACCACGCCATGCGCGTTCTGAAGGCGCTCGAAGCGCGTGGCGTGTTCGTCCGCAAGCCGATGGCGCCCGGACTCGACCGCCATATCCGCATCAGCGTCGGCCGGCCGGAAGAACTCGACGTGGTGGCGCGCCAACTGCCTCTGGCGTTGCGCGACGCGGCTCAATGACCACGCTTATTTAATTCTGATCCCGAACACTTCTTTAGCGAAGCTGCGCTCTACTGCGGGCTCGATAACGGGGCCTATCTCATGGGCAGAACGCTCCCTGAGGTTGATCGGCAGATAAATTTGGGCATGCGGAACCCTCGACAGGGTTGGGCCGCCATGTGCCTCGGCCTGGCATTGGGCTTGTTCGCCGCGTGGCTGTCGCCGGCCATGGCCCAGGACCAGCAGGTCGCCATTCACCTCGTCGACATGGCCCAGGATTCAGAACTCTCCGCAACGGCGGCCGCCCTGGCAGACGGATGGTACGATGAGTCCGCCGCCACGAGGATAACCGGATACGAGCTCGCCGACGGCACCTGGGTGCCGTTCGCCAACTGGTATCGCACCGATTGGCCGGATACCCGCGTCGACATGCTCACCCAGTTCGGCGAGGATTTCGGCCTGCTCTGGGGGTTCAGCACCGGCGAGCGGGGCGAGAAATACACCATCGATCCCAGCCTGCGCATCGGCTTCGTCGCACAGGCGCATCCCAGTACGAACTCGCTGCTGTCGCTCACCGTACGCGCCATCGCCTGGGGCGACCTCAACGAGAAGACCTGCGAGGGCGACTACGGTGATATCGGCGGCGTCCAGACCGTCAACTGCCGCCTTGCCGCAACGTTCCTGCCGCCGGAGGAAACGCTGCAATACCTCGCCCATGCCGAACCGAACCGGCTCCACATCTCGCTGACCTACAGCGCCAGTTTCTAGCGTCCAGGAGTGCACGCAATGACTTCGCGTATCCAGTATCTCGTAACCGCAGCCGTCGCCGCCCTCGTCCTGATCTGCGGCGTCTCCACCTCGATCGCCCAGACCACCTCACCGGTATTCAGGAACTGGATGAACCCCGACGTCGCCGACGCCTGGGCCAAGGGCTACAAGGGCCAGCGGACCACCATCACCGTCATCGACGATTTCACCAGCGGCTCCAGGTTCACCGGCAATCTCGGCACCGGGTCGCTGCTGCAGCGTCATGGCGAATGGACCCGCCTCGAGGCCAGCATGATCGCGCCGCTCGCGACCATGAAGTCGCAGAGCTTCTATTCCGGCACCACGGTCAGCCTGGCCACCGGCCTCAATGTGCTGAACCTCAGCTACGGCATGTATGCGCGGGGGACCTACACCCTCAACCAGCTGGCCTGGAGCGCGCAGGAATCCTCGATCATCAACTATGCCAAGAACGGCCGCGCCGTGGTGGTCAAGGCCGCCGGTAATGACGGCGTCGCCATCGGGTCCAACAATTCCGCCGGAAACAAGGACTTCCTCAACCTCGCCCTCGCCGGCACGCAATCGGCGATCTATGTGGGTGCGCTCACCACCAACGGCACTGTCGCCAACCCGGCCGGCCTCGCATCCTATTCCAACCGGGCCGGCACCAACACCGCCATACAGAGCCACTTCCTCGTCGTCGGCGTCGACAGCAGCAAGACCGGGATGGCCGGCACGTCCTTCGCCGCGCCGATCATTTCCGGCTATGCGGCGATCCTGGGCAGCAAGTTCACCACCGCAACCCCGACGCAGATCACCAACCAGCTGCTGAACACGGCGCGCAAGGATACGCTGCTCAACTACAACGCGGCGACCTACGGCATGGGCGAGGCCAGTCTCAGCCGGGCGCTGGCGCCGCTGACGATCCGATAGATCGGCTCAACACCCCGCCATCCAGCGCTGTCGCCCCGGTGAAAGCCGGGGCGACATTGCTTTTAGGGGGCTCTAGCCAAGCTCCTTGCGGGCCCCCAGCAGGATGCTGGTCTCGGTATTGGCGATCCCGTCGATCTGGCGAACCTTGCGCAGCAACTCGTCGAACTCGCGCAGGGTCGAGGCCTCGATCTCGGCGACCACATCCCAGCGGCCATTGGTGGTGTAGAGCCCCCGAATCTCGGGAAACCCGGCCAGTCGCCGGATGATCTGCTCGGAGTTCTTGCCGTCCACCTCGACCATGGTCACGGCGCGGACCGCGTCCGCCCGCCCCTGCGCCTGCACCACTACCGTGTACCCGGCAATGGCGCCCGAGCGCTCCAACCGCTCCATCCGCGCCGTCACGGTGGCGCGCGAAACGCCCAGCTGCGCCGCCAGTTTGGCGACCGGCATGCGCCCATCGGTCCGCAGCAAGGCGATCAGCCGATAGTCGAGATCGTCGAGGCTTGTACCATTTGTCATTTCTAGCCATCGATTTGCACAGTCTGCTGTACATTCTTATCACTTGTGCGGCTTTTCGTCAGCATGGGTTCGTCCTCACATAGCTGCCACATCGCCATCGAGGACCCCGAGATGCTCCACGACGCTCGCGCCCGCCGACCTTCCGCCGGCAATCGCATCGACCTGATCGGCGTGCCGACCGATGCCGGCGCGTCCTGCCGCGGCGCCGCGCTCGGCCCGGACGATCTGCGCACCGCCGGCCTCGGCGAACGCCTGGCCGGGCTCGGCTATGCCGTGGCGGACCTCGGCGATATCGATGCCGGCGCACGGCTGTCGCCTGCCGCGGAAATCGAAGCCCTGGCCATCGGCGCCAGCAAAGCTGCCTATCGCAGCCTCGAGAGCGGCGCACGGCCGGTGTTTCTCGGCGGCGACCACTCCATCTCGATGGGCTCGGTCGCCGGCGTCGCCCGGCACTGCCGCGATGCCGGCAGGCCGCTGTTCGTGCTGTGGTTCGACGCTCATGGCGATTTCAACACCTGGGCAACCACCGAGACCGGCAATATCCACGGCATGTCGCTGGCTCGTCTCTGCGGCGAGCCCGGCTTTCACAATGCTGCCGAGTGGTTCGCGCCGGTGAACCCGGCCAATGTCCTCATCCTGGGCGCCCGTGCGCTCGATTGCGAGGAAGCCCAGCTCATCGATGAGCGCGGTGTGCAGGTCGTCGACATGGATGCCATCCGTGTCGCCGGTGTCGCGACGCCCCTGCGCCATTTCCTCGATCGTATCGAGGCGGCAAACGGGCACCTGCATTTGTCGCTCGATGTCGACGCGATGGACCCCATGCTCGCGCCCGGGGTGGGAACCACTGTCCCGGGTGGCCTGACGCTCGAGGAAGGGCAACTGGTGATGGCGATGCTGCACGCGAGTGGCCGCGTCGGCTCGCTCGACCTGGTGGAGCTCAACCCCATACTCGACCGGCTGGGCAGGAGCGCCGACCTGATGGTCGATCTCACCGCCCGCCTGTTCGGCGAGCCTGCCGAGACGGCGTCGCCCCTGCCGACGGTTCACTTCGCGGCCTGAGGCCGCGCCCATCGCGCCTGACTGCTTGGAAAGTAAGAGGCAAGAATGACCCAGTTCATCGGCACCGACGACATCCGTGCCCTCCTCCGCCGCATCGGCATCGAGCCGTTTCTCATCGGCCTAGCGGACTATATCGAGGCCGATTTCCGCCGCTGGGAGCGTTTCGAGAAGGCGGCGCGCCTCGCCAGCCACAGCCGCGACGGCGTGATCGAGCTGATGCCGGCGTCGGACGGCGCGCTCTATGCCATGAAGTTCGTCAACGGCCACCCCCGCAACACTGCCATGGGCAAGCTGACCGTCACGGCTTTCGGCGTCCTTGCCGATGTCACCACCGGCTACCCGCTGCTGGTCTCGGAGATGACCATTCTCACCGCCCTCCGCACCGCCGCCACCTCCGCCGTCGCGGCTCGCACCCTGGCGCGGCCGGGCAGCCGGACCATGGCGCTGATCGGTGCGGGCGCCCAATCCGAGTTCCAGGCGCTGGCCTTCAAGGCGCTGCTGGGGATCGATCGGATCCGCGTCTTTGATATCGACGGCGAGGCGATGGACAAGTTCTGTCTCAATCTCGCGCATAGCGGCATCGCCATCTCGCGCGCCGCTTCCGTAGCCGAGGCGGTGGCGGGAGCCGACATCGTCACCACCTGCACCGCCGCCAAGACCCGCGCCAGCGTCCTCACCCCCGATCTGGTGGCCCCCGGCATGCATCTCAATGCCATCGGCGGCGACTGCCCGGACAAGACCGAGCTTCACCCCGATATCGTCGCCGGTGCCGCCGTGTTCACCGAATACACGCCGCAAACCCGGATCGAGGGAGAGATCCAGCAGTTGCCCGCCGACTTCCCGGTCACCGAACTGTGGCAGGTGCTCACCGGCAAGGCAGCGGGACGTCGTGATGCCCGCGCTGTCACCCTGTTCGACTCGGTCGGCTTTGCCATCGAGGATTTTTCGGCGCTGCGCTACGTGCGCGACCTGACGGTCGCGAAATCCCGCGACATCGACCTCATCCCCACCCTCACCGATCCCAAGGATCTGTTCGGGCTTGTCGCGCCTCAGAGACCGAAATGGGCGATGATCGCAGCCTCGACTACCGACGGGTCGACGCGCCAGGTGCGGTCCCCCGCATCGTCGACCCTGTCGGACGTCGCCCCGAAGACATAGCCGAGTTGGCCGTCACGCTGACTGATCAGCACATCGGTCTCAACGAACCAGTCGAGCGAGCTGATCATCAGCACGCGCGCCTCGGGCGAGCTGAACACCGCGCTGTGCATGGCCGATCCGCCAAGCCCGGCAATCATCCGCGCGCCGGCGAACAGCGAGATCTGCTCCTCGATCGGAAGCAATTCCGGGTGCACGATGTGAAAACCATGGCGCCGAAAAGCCGCCTCTATCTCCGCCTCGTTGACCAGGCGCCGCCGCAGGATGCGCGAACGGGAGATGAAGATCCGCTCGGGCACCGGACCACCGGAAACGCCAAGCCGCTTCAGCCGCGAGAAGGCTTCCCATGCCAGCGGGTGGATCGACTTTCGCAGGTAGACGAGACGTTCCGGCAGGTATGCGCGGCGACAGAACAGCGGTTCGCGGTAATAGCGGACGCGGCCCGGATCGACCCCGAGGCCACCAATCAGCGCCTCGATGGCCGGCGACCGGGGGATCGACGTCGCAATCTCGATGCCCTTCGGCACCCGGTCGAGCAGCATGAGACGCGGCAGCGCTTCCAGCAGATTGTGCCCGTAGGTGTCGGTGAAATGGCAATCCACCACGAACACCTCGTCCCGCATTTCCCGGGGCCACCGAAACAATGGCGGCGGCCGCAGCGCCTCACCGGAAAGCGTCGGTGGATGGTAGGTAATGTCGAGGCTCTGCGGCAGGACGATGCCACGGCGCCGATCGATGAACAGGTGCCCGGGAAACAGCACCACATTGTCGGCGACAGAAACTGCGGGCGCGGGCGCCTCCACTGCCACGGGCAATCTGGCGAACGAGGCGGGGACCATCTCTCCGTAATACACCGGACGCGCCACCGGCATGCGCAC
>MKVB01000001.1:768280-839211 GCA_001899085.1 Devosia sp. 66-14
GACGAACGCCCACCATCTCGCCTTGCGGCTCGTCCGGCGGAATATCTGGAGCAGCCGTGGTGGCGCGTTCTGCACGTTGCCCCCCGACAAACCTGCACCAATCTCCTATCAAGCGGCTGGCGACCCTGGCAACCGATCGTTCAGTCGCCGCCACCCGCCGCAATCGGTCCGCGATAGCCCCTTGCGCATCCGCCGCGGTCTCGACCGGTCCGATCACCGGCCGCCAGGATCAGGGCTTCAGAGGCCGAAATGGGCGACGATTGCCGCCTCGACTGCGGCCGGGTCAACGCGCCAGGTGCGGTCGCCGGCATCGACGGCGTCATCGGTTGGCTCTCCGAAGACGTAGCCGAGCTGGCCAGCCCGCTGGCTGATCAGCACATCCATCTTGACGAACCACTCGATCGAGCTGACCAGCAGCACCTTGGTCTCAGGTGGACTGAACACCGTGCTGTGCATGGCTGACCCACCAAGCCCCGCAATCATCCCCGCGGTGCTGAACAGCGCGATCTGATCCTCGATCGGCAACTGTTCGGGATGCACGATCCGGAAGCCGCGGCGCTCGAATATCGCTTCTATTTCCGCCTCATTGACCAGGCGGCGACGCCGAATGCGCGACCGGGAAATGAATATCCGTTCTGCCCGCTCTACGTTCGAGGCGTTTCCCAGCAGCCTCCACCGCGTGAAGGCTTCCCGCGCCAGTGGGTGCAGCGACCGCTCGAGATGGACCAGGCGATCCGGCAGAAAGGCGCGCCGGCAGAACAGCGGCTCCTCGTAGTAGCGCACCCGCGATGGATCGATCCCGAGGCCACCGATCAGGCTGTCGATGGTCCTTGAGCGCGGTATCGAAGTTGCGATCTGAATGCCGGCCGGCACGCGATCGAGCAGCATGAGCCGTGGCAACGCTTCCAGCAGGTTGTGGCCATAATTGTCGGTGAAGTGGCAATCGACCACGAACACCTCGCCCTGAGCCTGCTGCGATGGACGAAACGGGTGCGGCGGCCGTGTCGCCAACCCGGCGAGGGCCCTTGAATCGATTGAGACCCCCCGGCTCTGCGGCAGCACGGTGCCGCTGCGCCGGTCGACGAACAGGTGCCCCGTCACCAGCACCACATCGTCGGCCACCGAGACTGTCGGCTCCGGGATGTCGACGGCTGACGGCAGTTCGTCGATGGAACCGGGAACGAGCTCCCCGTAAAACATCGGGCGCGGCACATCCACACGCAGGCCGGTCCTTGGTTCAGCTGCGCTGGGCGCCTCGGCGAGTGTCCAGGGTGGTGGCTTCAGCCGGGGATGACCTGGCCTGAAAAGCCCACTGAAAGCGAAAACCCACCACCGCATCAGACGACCGGTCTGACGCAGCTTCCGCAGCACGTGCCGTGCCGTATCGCCCCGACGCACGTTGTCCCCCGACAAGCCCGCGCGATTTCTCCTGGCCATGTCGTATCAAGCCGCCGGCAAGCCTGGCAACTGATCCTTCAGTCCGCCACCCGTATTTCGGCAAGCAGCCCGCGGTGGTTGGAGCCCATTGCGTCGCCCAGCGCATCGACCTTGTCGATCACCAGCGGCGCCTGGGTGAAGATGTTGTCGATCGGCACGCCCAGCGGACCAAGCCGAACCGGCCAGGTCGCCGGATAGCCAGGGCCGGGCAGCAATTGCTGCCTGGTCATCAGCCGCTCGATGGCCTCGGACCAGGCGGCGGCGTTGAAGTCACCCGCCAGCACCACCGGCCCCTCCAGCCTGCCGATCACCGCGCCGAGCTTTGCCAGTTCCTCGGCGGCAAACTCATCGAAATAAGGTTTGACCAGGTGCGCGGCCACCAGGTTCACCCGCTGGCCGCCGATCTCGGTGGTGGCCGTCACCAGCCGGTTGAGCCAGATGCCGCTCATCGACTGTACCGAGACATCCGCCAGCGGCGTGCGCGACAGAATGACCACCCCGCCGCAGGGGGAGCCGTCTTCGCAGCCGCCGAAATACGGGTACGCGGCGCGAAGCACGTCGACATACGCTGCAATCGGTGACGCCTCCAGCAGCACCACTACGTCGGCCCCCGATCCGGCGACGAAGCGCGCAATGCCTTCGCCGTTCGGGTTGCTGGTGAGGATATTGAAACTGAGCAGTTTCAGCAGCGGTTTGCTGGGCGCGGCGACCAGCGCCTCGCGTGCTTCCTGCTGGCGGTAGATGATCGCAGCGCCCTGCCCGGCGCTGACCGCGAAAGCCAGGAGGAAGAGCAGCGCCCGACGCCAGGCTCCGCCAATCAACAGCAGCAGCACCAGGCCCAGCAAGACCGCCGCGATGTGGAAGCGCAGCGACTGCAGCAATGCCTGGCCGGGAATCCCCAGGTCGACGCTTACCGCCACCAGCACGCCGGCGACCACCAGGGCCAGAGCGGTGAGCCCGCCCCTCAGTTCTCGCAGCATGAGCGCTCCAGCAGTTCGACTCGGGCGTGAGCCTAGTGCGCTTCAGCCTCGCAGTGAAACGCCGAAACGTCTCCCTCCCCCCTGGGCCCTGCGTCCTGTCAGATCGGCTTCGTCATCTGCACGCAATCGCGCGCAAAGGTCAGAAGCTCCTGCTCGTCCCAGACCTCTGCGGACCAGCCGAGCTTTTCATAGAAACCGACCGCATCGCGGGCGGCGTTGAGCCACAACCGCTTCATGCCGCGTGCCCTGGCGTAGTCGATGAGCAAGGCTTCCAGCACCGAACCGTGGCCCTGCCGCTGCAGATGCGGCACGATGGCGACGAGGCGGACGATGCCGCCCTCGTCGCGCGGATCGAGCCGCGTCGTGCCGATCGGCGCGCCGTCGAGCATGAGTACGAACTTGCTGTGGGCCGGTTCGATATCGTGCGGATGCGCCCGGTCGTAGACGAGCCCGGGGTGCCGTTCCGCGGTGAACAGCACCTGGAGCCGGATTCGATGCATCGCCTCCCAATCGTCAGGCGAAGCCAGTTCCCGCAGTTCGTAAGCCATCGTCTCCCTCCTGCTCCCGACAAGAAAGAGCCGCCCCGAAGGGCTGCTCCGAAGATGTCTGCTGCGGCTGGGATCAACTCGCTGCGGCAGCCTCGGTGGCGCCTTGTGCCGCCGCGCCGCGTTCGAGCAGCAGGCGGTTATAGGCGTTGATATAGGCGCGGGCCGAGGCGACGAGCGTATCGGGCTCGGCGGCGTTGCCCGAAACGATACGGCCGTTCATTTCGAGGCGCACATGGGCGCTCGCCTGGGCATCGGTGCCGCCGGTGACGCCATCGATGGCGTAGAGCACCAGATGCGGGTCCTTGCCCACTGCCTGCTTGATGGCGTTGAAGATCGCATCCACCGAGCCGGTGCCGTCGAACGACGCCTTCACTTCGACCCCGTCGATGGTGATGGCGAGGTCGCAATGGTGCACGCCGCCGGTCTTGGACACCACTTCCATATCGACCAGCTTGATCCGGTCGTCGACCGAGCCCGCCTCGTCATCGACCAGCGCCACGATATCGGCGTCGTAGACGTGCTTCTTGCGATCGGCCAGATCCTTGAAGCGCACGAACGCCTCCTGGAAAGCGTTGTCGCCGAGGTCGTAGCCCAGCTCCTTCAGCTTGTCCTTGAAGGCGGCGCGGCCCGAATGCTTGCCCATCACCAGGGTGGTTTCCTTGATGCCGACCGAGGCGGGCGTCATGATCTCGTAGGTCTGCGCATTCTTCAGCATGCCGTCCTGGTGGATGCCGCTTTCATGCGCGAAGGCGTTCTTGCCCACGATCGCCTTGTTGTACTGCACCGGAAAATTCGCCGCCGCCGAGACCACCTTGCTGGCCCGGCTCAGATGGGTCGAGTCGATCTCGGTGTCGTAGGGCATAGCGTCGCCGCGGGTGCGCAGCGCCATCACCACTTCCTCGAGCGCGGCATTGCCGGCGCGCTCGCCCAGCCCGTTGATGGTGCACTCGATCTGCCGGGCGCCACCGCGTACCGCGGCCAGCGAGTTGGCGACCGCGAGGCCGAGGTCGTTGTGGCAATGGGCCGAGAAGATCACCTTGTCGGCGCCGGGGACCCGCTCGATGATCGAACGGAACATCGCCTCGTGCTCGGCCGGAATGGCGTAGCCGACCGTGTCGGGCAGGTTGATGGTGGTGGCGCCGGCCTTGATGGCGAGCTCGACGCAACGCGCCAGGTAGTCGATCGGCGTGCGGGTGGCGTCCATCGCCGACCATTCGACATTGTCGATCAGGTTGCGCGCCTGGGCGACTGTGGCGCTGATGATCTCCAGCACCTGCTCTTCGGTCTTTTTCATCTGGTGGGCCAGATGGATCGGCGAGGTGGAGACGAAAGTGTGGATGCGGCCCTGCCTGGCATGGCGCACCGCTTCGCCGGCGCGAGCGATGTCGCCGGGGATGGCACGGGCGAGGCCGGCGACCACCGAGTTCTTGACCTGCTTGGCCACGGCCACCACGGCTTCGAAATCGCCATTGCTGGCAATCGGGAAGCCGGCCTCGATGATATCGACGCCCATCTCGTCGAGGGCTTCCGCAACCTGGAGTTTTTCCTCCAGCGTCATGGTCGCGCCGGGGCTCTGCTCGCCGTCGCGCAGCGTCGTATCGAAGATGAAGACCCGATCTTTGTTGGAAGAGCTTGCTTTGTTGCTCGCTGCCGCTGCCTGGGTGCTCATTTCAGTTTTCCTATCAAACGGCCGGGGTTCGAAAACCGTCGCGACCGGACAAATCGTTGTTCGGTGACTCTGCGCGCTCCCCTGACCACCCGCTCGCTAGCCGAGCTGTCGGTTATCAGGGGCTGATAAGAAGGAGAAGCAGGGCGGCCGGAAGCAGCAGCAGAGCGGCCGCAATCATCAGCCGGCTCTCACGAGCCTTCTGCTGGGCGGCGGCTATGGCAATGGCGCGGTTGCGCTGCATTCGTCAGACCAAAACTAGCTACGCCGCAAATACTGCGCGAATTCCCGCGCTTGTGCAAGCCTTTGCGAAGCGGCGGCTAACGGAAGATGAAGCGACCCTACACATCCTTCGGCCGCTCGCGCCGAAACTGCACCTCGAGCAGCAACCCTTCGGGCCCCTCGACGAAGAACTGCCCGATCTCCGAATCGGGAATGCCGGTGATCCGGTACGGCCAACCGCCGGCCTCGATACGCGCCTTGGTCGGCTCGAACTCATACACCCCGAAGGCCACGTGATTGACCATGCCGCGCGGGAAATCGTGCTGTCGTGTCGCGACGTTCAGATGGATCGCCGGGTGCCCGTCGACATAAATCCAGTGCCCGGGGAAATCGAACGGCGGGCGAACGCCGTCCTCGGCGCCCAGCACCTCGGCGAAGAACCGCACCATGCGCGGGCCATCCGACACGTCGATATTGATGTGATCGAGCCGCGGCATCAGTTGAACGCCAGCACCGCGAACACCACGATTGCCAGCAGCGACACCACCGCGACAATGCGGCCGAGCCGCACGCGTGCCGTGGCGGCAGCATCGCCGGCGCGCATTCGGCGCGCCGACACCGCCGATGTGACGACGCCCGCAGCCAGCACCAGCACGAAGCCCATCTTGGCCCAGAACCAGTGGCTGACGCCGTCGAAGCCGCCATAGCGCACCCAGATCAGCAACGGCCCGCTGAGCAGCAGCACGATGATGCCGTAGTGCCCGAAGCCGGTCAGCAGCCGGTTGGTCTGGGGCGCCGCTCCAGCCTGCCCCATCATCCCCAGCAGCGGCAGGAACGCCGCCGCCACCAGCATGAGACCAACGAGATGGGCGATGAGCAGCACCGTGAAGACGACGTCCAAGATAGCCTCAGTTGAACGCGAAGACGGCGGAAAACACCACGACGAGGAATGCCACACCGGTCAGCTGGCCGAGCATCTTGCCCCGCTTTGCGGCGGCCATGTCCCCCTGCCCGGCCTTCTTGCGATTGGCCTCGTTGAGGCCGATGCACACGATCATCGCGGCGATGCCGAGCATCTTGATCCAGAACCAGAAGTTGGGGACCTCCCAGTTCCACTTCAGCCACAGCGTCAACAGACCGGTCACCAGCAGCGTCGCCAGAGCGTACTTGCCGACCTTGGCAAAGCCCTCGACGATCTCGAACAACAGGCCGCGCTGTTCCGGCGTGGCCGTCGGCAGTTTGGCGCCCACGATCGGCATAAGCACCAGATTGGCGCCGCCGGCGATGAAGGCGACGATGTGGATGAAGAAAATCAGCAGCGCGACAACAGACACGGCTCAGCCCTCCCAATACCCGTCTGGAGGCTAGCCGAACCGCGCCGCCGCCACTAGCGCCGCTTGATCGTTCCGCCCTGCTTTCGCGAGGCTCAGTCGCCCAGGTTGAGCGTGCCTTCTCCGACGATCACCGCATGGCCGCCAATGCCGCCATGGATCAGCTTGTCGCTATCCTTGCGCAACTGCATGGTGATCAGGCTCGGCCGTCCCATCTCGTGGCCCTGCCGCAGGCGGAACTCGTGCTGGCCGTTGTCGGTGTGACGCGCCACAAGGCCGATCAGCGCCGCAGCCGCGGAGCCGGTGGCCGGATCCTCGCCCAGCCCCATCCCCGGGGCGAACATGCGGGCGGCAAAGTCGTTGCCGGGCTCGTCGGGCGTCAACGTGAAGACGTAGATCGCGCCACGCCCCGACGGATAGGTGTCGTCCCAGCCCCGCCGCTCGAGCCTGATCCGCTTCAGCGCCGCGGCATCGCGCACCGGCACCAGATAATAGGGCACGCCGGCCGAGAACACCGCCGGCCGATACGGTCCGCAGCCGATCTCCTCGGGATCGAGTCCCAGCGTCCCGGCGATCGCATCCGCCGCCGGGGCATGTCCGGCTTCCTCCGGCAGGCGCGGCAGCGCAAAGCGCGCCAGCCCGACATCTTTCTCGACCCGCTCGATCACGCAGGTGATGACGCCGACCTGTTCTTCGAGCCGCACGGCAGTGCTGCGATTCTGCAGCCCCAGCACCACCGCGGCGCCGACCGTCGGGTGACCGGCGAAAGGCAGCTCGATACTCGGGGTGAAAATGCGCACCGCCGCGGCATGTCGTTCGGACTGCGCCTTCTGGATGAAGACCGTCTCGGACAAATTGAACTCGGCGGCGATCGCCTGCATCTGGTCGTCGAGCAGCCCGTCGGCCTTGAGCACCACGGCCAGGGGATTGCCCTTCAACCGCTCGGTGGTGAAGACATCAAGCAGCACATAGTTCAGTTTCATATCGGGGCTCCGCGACGGGCAGCAGTTGCGGTGGCGGTACGCACGCTGTCAAGCCGCAGCCGAGGGGGCGGCGAGCTAAATCTTGGCGAGCGCGAACGCTGCCTTGTCGAGCCCCAGTTCGTCCACCACGGCATCGACGGCCACCTGATGATCGTCGCGCTCATGCAGCCCCGAAATGGTGACGCAGCCGATCGGCCCGAACCCCTTCATGCGGATCGGGAACGCCCCGCCCGCCAGCACGAAATCGGCGCCGTCGAGCGCCCGATTCGGCGTAAACAGCCGATCCTCGCGCGCCTGCTCGAGCGCCACGCGATAGCTCGACTTCAGCAGCCGCTGCACGGTGTTGATCTTGCGGCGCACCCAGTTCGGGTTATCGGCCGTGGTCCCCGGCATCGCCGCGTAGAACATCTGTCGGTCCCAGGTGCGGACATCGACCACGAGGCCGAGCTTCTCGCGGAGCGCGCGCTCGCGCACCCGCGTGCCGATCGAGTAGGCGACATGTTCATCGAACTGGCTGAACTCCAGCCCACGCTCCTGTTCGATGATCTTCGCGATGTCGTCTGCCGTGGCCATATCGTCCGCTCCTGTTTGCGCGCGATATAGCCAGCCGGTCTGCCTCACGGCAAGCGGCTCCGGTGGTGCGCTTGGATACGGCTCAGGCCGTTGCGGCGCTCCAGGCATCATAGAGCGGCTGCCGGTCGGGGGGCTGGCCGGGGAAATTGACCTGGCTCGCATCGATCACCGCCCAGGGCAGCCGGCTGGCGGTCCAGATATTGCCGATCGGCGCGGCCCAGCTCGGATCATCGAGCGTACCGGGCTTGACCACCAGCATGGCCGGCGACGCCAGCGGTTCATTCCACAGCTTGGTGCCGCAGCGGACGCAGCCGAGCATGCGGACCGTGCGCCCGCTATCGGCCGGCTTGTCGAAAGCCGTCAGTTCGCCGCTCAGGTGTTCGACGCGCTCGCGCGCGATCGGCATCGACATCGAGTGCGTTGCCCCGCTCGCGCGCTGGCAGTCGCGACAATGGCAATTGTAGACCGCCAGCGGAGGCGCGGTAATCCGGTACCGCACCGCGCCGCATTGGCAGCCCCCCTCCACCGGAAACACCGGCAGCTCGATCTCACGCATTCGCCTACCTCACCCTTTCGTTCAGAACCGGTTCAACCGGCTTGCGCCATTGAGCGCCGCAATCGCCGGAACAGCCGGCTCAACCCCTTGGACCTTCGACCATGATTCCCGAACTGCTGCTGCTCTCCGACCATCTGCGTGCCCGCACGCCCAACCAGCAGCTCGAAGACCGGCTGCTCGCCGATGTCGGCCTGACGCGCCAACAGCTCAGCAAGCAGAAGAGCTGGTTTCGGCGCAAGCCCCGCTGAGCCCGAAATGGTTCATCAGCTATTCATCGATCCCGGGGCATAAGCCCGCTCCGCCCTCCCCGGCCCCTACCCCAACTGACGAGATGATCAAATGGCTTTCAGCCTGACGTCCATGTTCCGTCGCTCCGACCGAAAGCGGGTCCTCACCGACCTGATGAAGTTCGACGACCATCTGCTGCGCGATATCGGCCTCACCCGCGGCGACCTCGCCGCCATGCGTTCCAGCCGGCACCGCGCCACGCCATCGCGCGGCCATGAGTAACCGGCCGATAGCCGATATACTGAACTGAAGGGCTCCGAGATGATCGGAGCCCTTTGTGTTTCCGGGGCAGCATCGGCTGGACGATCGATCAAGCGGGCCGGCCCGTGCTTGAGTAAGCAGCAGGTCGGAACCTGTCCTGGGAGGGGTTATGTCGCTAGCCGCCAAGGCGCTCTGGATCATTGAGCGCAACTCGGATCAGCCCATCGGTCTGGCAGAACTGGCACGCGCTTGCGGCGTGTCACGGTCCCACCTTGCCCACGCTTTCGGTAGCGCAACGGGCGTGCCGGCGATGAAATATCTGCGCGGCAGGCGACTTAGCGCCGCGGCCAAAGCGCACTGGCCAATGGCGCGCCGGATATCCTGTCGGTGGCGCTTGATGCCGGCTACAACTCGCACGAGGCGTTCACACGCGCCTTCCGCGACCAGTTCGGGATGACGCCGGAGAACCTGCGCGAGCAGGGCAGCCTCGTCGGCCTGCCTCTCACCACCCCGATCGAAATCGGCAGCGGTACGGCCCTGCCCACCCTCCGACCGAGATTCGAGCAACAAGGCCGGATGCAGGTTGTCGGTCTCTCGGCGATGTTCAGCTTCGAGGACACCACGGGCATACCAGGGCAATGGCAGCGCTTCATGGCGCGCTGCGCGGAAATTCAACGCCAGAGTCAGGACATCCCCATTGGCCTCGGACAAGCCCCCGACGCTGAGGGGCAGTTCCGCTACCTGTGCGGCATCGAGGTGAGCGAATTCGATGACATCCCGCTCGGGCTGGAAGCCGCGGTCGTCGCTCCCAGCCACTACGCGGTATTCGAGCACAACGGGCATGTCTCGACCCTTTACGACACCTACGCCGGAATCTGGAACGAGGCTCTGCCGGAGGCCGGGTGCGCCGTTGCCGACGCCGCCGTCATCGAACGACACAACGCGGGGTTCGATCCGTCGACTGGAGAAGGTGGCCTGACCCTGTGGATCCCGCTGTCGGTGCGCTATGCCGGACAGTAAATCCGAACCGGACGGAAGCGCCATTCTCCGCAACCGCATCACCATCGCATCGTACGGCCGCTACGCCGCCGGCTATGCCGAAGCGACCAGGACCATGTCCAGCTCCGGGGAGGAAATGCTGCAGGTGCTGGCGCAGGCCGTGCCTGTGGGCGCCAAGATGCTGGAGGTCGGATCGGGACCCGGGTGGGATGCCGACTACCTCGAGGCCATGGGCTTCAGCATTCGTCGGACTGATGCCGCGCCGAGCTTTGTGGCGATGCAGCGCGAGCGTGGCAAAACGGCAGAGATCCTCGACCTGATTTCCGCTGAACTGGGCGGCCCGTATGATGCAGTGCTCGTGCTCTATGTCCTGCAACACATCGATGCGCCACTCCTCCCTGGCGTGCTGAGGAAACTGGCGAGTTGCCTCAGCGCTGCCGGTTGCGTCCTGCTGACCTATCGTGTGGGCGAAGGGACCGTCAGCGAGCACGGCGAAATCTCCGGGGACTATCACAGTACTCTGTGGTCGCATGAGGCGTTTGGGGCGGCCCTTCAGAGCGCCGGCCTGCAACCCGAATGGGAACGGCGGACAAGCGACGAAGACGGCGACTGGTGCGCAATCCTCGGGCGAAACTCAGGCTGAGTGCTTGAGCATGCTACAACAACGCCTCACCGATTGCCGGAGAGGCGCCAGATGAGCGACACCAAGCCCAACCACTCTGCGGCCGAGGCCGCGCGCCGTTTTACCCTCAGGCACGGCAAGCCGGTCATCCTGCCGCGCACCTATGGCGAGTACCTCGCCGACCGTATCGCTGCCATTGTCGGCTCGTGGCGCTTCATCATCGGGCAGTCGCTGATCCTGGCGCTGTGGATCGTGCTCAACGTCGTGGCCTGGGTTCAGCACTGGGACCCCTACCCCTTCATCCTGCTCAACCTGGTGCTGAGTTTTCAGGCGGCTTTCACCGCGCCCATCCTGATGATGGCGCAGAATCGTCAGTCCGATATCGACCGCCAGAAGGCCCAACTGGACTATGACGTGAACCTGAGGGCCGAACTCGACATCGAGGCGCTGCACCAGAAGATCGACCTGCTGCGCCAGGAAGACATCACCCGGCTGGTCGGCCTGCTCGAACTGCTCACCCGCGAGCGCATCGAGAAGGACGACGGCGCCCCCACTGGCACCCGTTCATGACCCATGCGATGAGTGCAGAGCCAATCGGGGATCAACCGTGCCCGCTCTCACCACGCTTCTAGCTTTCGCCGGCGTCGCCTTCGCCATGGTCATCGCCCCCGGCCCGAACATGGCATACTTGGTCTCGCGCTCCATCGCGCAGGGCCGCGCCGCGGGATTGATCTCGCTGCTCGGCGTCGCCACCGGCTTCATCGTCTACATGCTGGCCGCGGCGCTCGGTCTCACGGCGCTGCTGTTCGCCGTGCCCTTCGCCTATGACGCGATCCGCATCGCCGGGGCGCTCTATCTCGGCTGGCTCGCCTGGAACGCGCTGCGTCCGGGCGGGCACTCACCTTTCGAGTTGCGGGCACTGGCGCCGGATTCGCCGAGGCGGCTCTATGCCATGGGCCTGTTCACCAGCCTGCTCAATCCCAAGGTCGCAGCGCTCTACCTGTCGCTGCTGCCGCAGTTCATCGACAAATCGGCCGGCAATGTGCTGGGCCAGACCCTGGTATTGGGCGCGACACAGATCGCCGTGAGCATGACGGTCAATGCCGTCTTCATCGTCACCGCCGGCACGGTGGCGCTGTTCCTCACCGGCCGGCCGTTCTGGGCCCGGCTGCAACGCTGGCTCATGGGCACGGTGCTCGGCTTCCTCGCCATCCGCATGGCCACCGACACCAGCCGATAGGGCACCTCACCAATCACCGGGACCATACCCTGAAACAACAAAGGGGCCCGAAGGCCCCTCTGCGCAGACATCCTGCGAAGGATCTGGGATTTAGTTCTTGGCCTTGTCGACGAGGGCGCCGGCCTTGATCCACGGCATCATGCCGCGGAGCTTCTCGCCGACTTCCTCGATCTGGTGCTCATCGGCCAGGCGACGGGTCGCCTTGAAGCGCGAAGCGCCGCCCTTGTATTCCTGCATCCACTCGGAAGTGAACTTGCCGGACTGGATGTCGTGCAGCACGCGCTTCATCTCGGCCTTGGTCTCCGAGGTGATGATGCGCGGGCCCGAGACATACTCGCCCCACTCGGCGGTGTTCGAGATCGAGTAGTTCATGTTGGCGATGCCGCCCTGGTAGATCAGGTCGACGATCAGCTTCACTTCGTGCAGGCACTCGAAATAGGCCATTTCCGGAGCGTAGCCGGCTTCCACCAGCGTCTCGAAGCCGGCGCGGATCAGCTCGACCAGGCCGCCGCAGAGCACGACCTGCTCACCGAACAGATCGGTCTCGCATTCCTCGCGGAAATTGGTCTCGATGACGCCCGAGCGGCCGCCGCCGACGCCCGAGGCGTAGGCCAGGGCGATATCGTGGGCATTGCCCGAGGCGTCCTGATGCACGGCGATCAGGCACGGCACGCCGCCACCCTTCTGGTATTCGCCGCGCACGGTGTGGCCCGGGCCCTTCGGCGCGATCATGATCACGTCGACCGAGGCCTTGGGTTCGATCAGGTTGAAGTGCACGTTGAGGCCGTGCGCGAAGGCGATGGCGGCGCCGTCACGGATATTGGGCTCGATGTCCTTCTTGTAGATGTCGGCCTGCAGCTCGTCCGGGGTCAGCATCATGATGACGTCGGCCCACTTGGCGGCGTCGGCGACGGACATCACCTTGAGGCCCTCGCCTTCGGCCTTCTTGGCCGAGGGGGAGTTCGGGCGCAGCGCCACCACGATGTCCTTCACGCCGGAATCGCGCAGATTCAGCGTGTGCGCATGGCCCTGCGAGCCGTAGCCGACGATCGCGACCTTCTTCGATTTGATGATGTTGAGATCGGCATCCCGATCGTAATAGACGCGCATGGAAGTCTCCCTTTTGTGCGTTTGGGGGTTACGCCCCGATTGAGGTCACGCGGCCTGATGGACCGCGTAGATGGCAAGAAACTGTTCGGTGGCCCGGGCCGCGTCGCGCGCGATCTCGGCTTCGGCAGGGGTGAAGGTTTCGCCCAGCAGCAGGCGGATCTGCGCGTCCCGCACCACGAGGCCAAAGAAGCTGCGATAGGCTTCCTCGGAACTGTCGAAACGCAGCAGCCGCGCCTCCCGGCCCGCTTCCAGCACCGGCTTCAGGCGCTTGCGGATGGCGAGCGGCCCGTTCTCGAGCACGATCGCCCCGAGCCCGTGCTTCTCCGCCCCGGCATGGCCGATGGCGAGACGGTTGAGCGTCACCGAGACATCGCCGACGATGGTGCCGAGCAGGTCGCGGGCGAACTGTTCGATGCTCTGGCGCAGGGAAGCAGCATCGAGCCGCCAGCGATCGACCTGCGGCGCCTTCACCTTGGCGGCCTGCCACTGCACCGTCGCCGTCAGCAGCCCGTCACGGTCGCCGAACCACTTGTAGAGCGTTTCCTTGGAGCACGAGGCGCGACGCGCCACCGAGGTCATGGTCAGTCGGTCGCCCTGCTCGACGAGCAGATCCAGCGCCGCGGTCAGCACCTGCTGCTGACGCGGCGTGAACACCTCTTCGCTGTTGGCAACGGCAGACGCCACGACGACACCCAAGGGCCCTCGAACGCCGCTCCGCACCCCGCGAACCCGACGCCCGACACTCAATGGAGCGACCGTACCGTACGTTACGGTTCGGCGCAAGTGGGATGTGGCGCGGCCGGGGCATTGGTCGCAAGACTGGGTTGTCCGATCCCGTCGGAGGTGCTGGTATGGCAGTGACACCCGCCACCTTTGATCTCTAGCGCTTTCGAACCACAGCCCTTGAACGCTCCGAAAGCGCCCTACCGGAGAAGATGATGAACACCTCGCTCCCCACCCGCGCCTTCGGCAAGACCGGCATGGAAATCACCCGCCTCGGCGTCGGCGCCTGGGCCATGGGCGGCAATATGTGGGGCCCACAGGACGACGATGATTCCGATGCCGCCATTCGCCACGCCATCGAGCTCGGTATCAACTGGATCGATACCGCTGCGGCCTATGGCGTCGGCCATTCCGAGGAGGTGATCGGCCGGACGCTGAAGGCCCTGCCGGCCGAGCGACGGCCGTTCGTGTTCACCAAAGGCGGGGTGATCCGCGACGCCAACGGGCAGAACCCGCGCCGTCTCGCCAACCGCGAGAGCCTTCGCAACGAGCTCGAGAACTCGCTGAAGCGCCTGCAGGTCGAGGCGATCGACCTCTACCAGGTGCATTGGCCGGCCGACGACGTGCCGCTCGAGGACTATTGGGCGACGATGCTGGAGCTGAAGGCCGAGGGCAAGGTTCGGCATATCGGGCTCTCGAACCACAATGCCGAACAGCTGGCGCGGGCCGAGGCGATGGGTCACGTCGAAACGCTGCAGCCGCCCTTCTCGATGATCAAGCGCGAGACTGCGGAAGCCATCCTGCCCTGGTGTGCAGCGCACGGCACCGGCGTCATCTGCTACAGCCCGATGCAGGCGGGGCTGCTCACCGGCAGCTTTACCAGGGAGCGTGCCGCGACCCTGGCCGACAATGACTGGCGCAAGACCAATCCCGAGTTCACCGGCGAACGGCTCGACCGCAACCTCGCCCTCGCGGCGGCGCTGCAGCCGGTCGCCGACAAGCACGGCACCTCGATCTCGACCATCGCTCTCACCTGGGTGCTGGCCTGGCCCGGGCTGAGCGCCGCCATCGTCGGGGCGCGCTCGCCCGCCCAGGTCGATGGCTGGATCGATGCCGCAACGATCGAACTCGATGCGGCCGATCTCGACAGCATCGCCAGGACCATCGCCGAAACCGGCGCCGGCCAGGGGCCAACCAGGCCATAGGCCGGGCGTCGGAGGGGGACCGATGATTACCAAGCGCGACTATTCGATCACCGGGCCGGAGGCGCAGCGCGCCATCGAGCGGGGCCTCGCTGCCGCGGAGTGGTACCACACCGAGGTGCCGCGTGCGGTCATGAAGGAGCTCATGCAACGCTCCGACGGCCCGGCCATCCGCGACAACCTGATCTGGCTCGGGCTGCTGCTGGTGAGCGGCGTTGGCGGCATCGTGTTCTGGGGCACCTGGTGGTGCGTGCCGTTCTTCATCGTCTACGGCGTTCTGTACGGCTCGGCGAGCGACAGCCGCTGGCATGAATGCGGGCACGGCACGGCGTTCAAGACAGCCTGGATGAACAAGGTGATCTACCAGATCGCCTGCTTCATGCTGATCCGCAACCCGACCACCTGGAAGTGGAGCCACGCACGGCACCACGCCGACACCATCATCGTCGGACGCGACGTCGAGATCGCGGTCATGCGGCCGCCAGTGCTGGCGCGGGTGATCCTCAGCTTCGTCGGCATCGTCGATGTCTGGTATGCGCTGGGCGACATGCTGCGAAACGCCGCCGGCAATGTCAGCGACGCCGAAAAGAGCTTCATCCCCAAGGGCGAGTGGCCCAAGGTGGTGCGCATACCGCGGATCTGGCTGGCGATCTATGCCGCGACGGCAGTGCTGGCCATCGCCATGCAGTCAATCCTGCCGTTCATGCTCATCGGGCTGCCGCGTCTTTACGGTTGCTGGCACATGGTGATGGTCGGGCTGCTGCAGCATGGCGCGCTGGCCGAGGATGTAACCGACCACCGGCTGAACACCCGCACCGTGCTGATGAACCCGATCAGCCGCTTCCTCTATTCCGACATGAACTACCACGTCGAACACCACATGTTCCCGGTGGTGCCCTACCACGCGCTCGAAAAGCTGCACGAGACCATCAAGCACGACCTGCCGCCGCCCACCCCGTCGATCATCGCCGGCTACCGTGAGATGATCCCGATCTGGCTGCGCCAGCTCAGGGGCGAGGATGTCTTCCTGCGCAAGGAGTTGCCTGCCTCGGCCAGGCCCTATCGCGAGGACCTGAAGATAGAGGTTCCGATGAGCGGCACGGGCGCGGCCGAGTAGCACGCCGACCCCCGGACTGGTTCAGGGCATTCACCGCAACGGCGCTGGTGAATGCCCTGGCTGAAGCTTCCTCGGCGTCTTCTAGGCGGCCGGCCGCTTGAACTTCCGTACCCGGAAGGCCAGCATGATCAGCAGCACGCCGGCAAAGATCGAGTAGCCGGCGATGGTCCAGATCAGCGACAGCGCCCCTGCCCCGGGCTGGAACAGCACCAGCGCGCCAAACGCGATGCTGAGCAGGCCGAACAGGCCGAGCACCCACTCGCCCTCGATCTCCTTGCGCGCCTGGATGGCGCCCCAGATCGTCAGCACGCCGATGATGACCGCCCAGATGCCGATGAAGGTGACGAGGATGAACGCCGTCATCCCGGGCCAGAAAAACGCGGCGAGGCCGGCGAGGATGCTGACCACCCCGCTGATCGCCATCCACCAGCGATGCCCCATGGCCGGCGCGGTGGCGCGCCCCGAGATCGCCGCCCACAGCGCGAAGACGCCGTCGACCAGCGTATAGGCGCCCCACAGCAGGGTCAGCGAGATCAGCGTGATGGCCGGCCAGACCATCGCCAGCACGCCGAACGCGACGGCCGCGATACCGCGCAGCAGCAGCAGCCACCAGTTGTCGCCAAGTAAGGCCCTGAGGCCGGCACGAAATTCTGAAGGTGTGGCAGTCTGAGTCTCGGCCATCATGCTTCTCCACTGGTTTGCGGATAGCTCCGGAACTTCCGAGAGCTCCAATAATCACCCTAGCAGAGTCTGTTGACCTCGAAAAAGCCAAACACCTGACGAAATGACATGATCGCCGAACGGCTTAGTTGCCCGTTGCAGGCGTCGCGAACGTGGCGGAGCGGGGCTCGCGGGCGCCGATCACGGCGCAATCCTGGCGCAATGCATGCGGCATATGGCAGACCGTGGCGGGGGGATTCCTCAATGCGATTGCTACTTGTCGAAGACGAGCCCGAGATGGCGGCGGCGCTGAGCGCCGTGCTGCTGCGCTATGACATGGTCGTCGACCACGCACGCACCAAGATGATCGCCGAGGAAGCGATCCTGAGCCACGCGCACGATGCCGTGCTGCTCGATCGCAAGCTGCCGGATGGCGACGGCATCGACCTGGTGCCGCTGCTGCGCAAGCGCCACGCCGGCGTGCCGGTGATCATCATCTCCGCCCGCGGCTCGATTGCCGACAAGATCGAAGGGCTCGACACCGGGGCCGACGACTATCTGCCCAAGCCCTTCGCCGTGGAGGAGCTGCTGGCCCGGTTGCGCGCCGTGCTGCGCCGGCCGGTACAGGTCGCGCCGGAATCGGTCCAGCTGGGGTCGCTGTCGTTCGACCTCGACAGCCGCCAGGCGCGCGTCGGCGATGCGGCGATCGATCTGCCCAGGCGCGAGCTGCTGGTGCTCGAATGCCTGCTGCGCCGCGCCGGGCGCACCGTGCTGCGCGCCTCGCTCGAAGATGCGGTGTATGGCTACGGCGACGAAATCCAGTCGAACTCGCTCGACGCACACATTTCGCGGCTGCGGCGCAAGCTCGCCGATGCGGGGGCCAGCGTCGAGATCCACGGCATTCGCGGTGTCGGTTACCTGATCAGGGCCGCAGCATGAAGTTCCTGCGCTCGCACTCGCTGCGCCGCCGCCTGACCTGGCGCCTGGTCTTGCTGCAGACCATTACCCTGTCGGTCGCGGCGACCCTGCTGACCATGGCCTTGCTGCAGCTCGACCCGTCGCAACGCCTGATCGACGCGACGCTTTCAGAGGTCGTCGCCCAGTCCATGCAGCGCTCCCCGGACGGCGGCCTGTTCGTCGGTCCCAACAAGGCGCTCGATACCTATCGGGCGGAAGGCCCCGGCGTCTGGTTCCTGGTGGTCGACGACGCCGGCAACAGCTATCGCGAAGGTCCGGTGCCGCAGCAATACGAACTGCTGCTGCCCATCCTCAACAAGCTGTGGTTCGTCGATATTCGCGACCAGGGCGAACCGCACACCCTGTCTGCCGCCTTCTATACGGGCGAAACGTCGATCGGGAAGCTGCACGTGCTGGCCGGTGGCGGCGCCTTTGTCAGCCTGGTGTTTGCCGGCATCCTCCTGGGCAACATCTTCATCCTGCCGCTGCTGGTGGTGCTGATCATTGCCACGGTCATCGCCATCCCGCTGATCGTGCGCAAGGTGATGCGCGGCCTCGACAGCGCCGAAGCCCAGGCGCGCAGCATCAACTTCGATCAGCACGGGACCCGCCTGCCGCTCGATACGGTGCCCAAGGAGGTACGTGGCCTGGTGACGGCGATGAACGAGGCGCTGAGCCGGCTCGACGAGGGCTACGAGCGTCACCGCCGCTTCCTCGCCGATGCGGCGCATGAGCTCAAGACCCCGATCGCCATCCTGCAGACCCGCGTCGAGAATCTCGATCCGGGCCCCGAGCGTGCGCGGCTGCTGGCCGACGCCGCACGGCTCGCGGCGATGGCCGAGCAGTTGCTCGATCTGCAGCGGCTGGCGCAGTCGCGCATCGACTTCCAGCCGGTGGACCTGGTGCCGCTCGCCGAACGGGTGGTGGCCGACCATGCGCCGCTGGCCATCTCGGCCGGCTACGACATCTCGCTGCGCGCCGGCGCTCCGTCGGCCTGGGTGAAGGGCGATCGCGGCGCCATCGAGCGTCTGCTCACCAACCTGACCCAGAACGCCGTGGTGCATGGCGGCAACCAGGGCACCATCGAAATCGAGATCGACGGCCAAGGCTCTTTCGAGGTGCACGACAGCGGGCCGGGCATTGCACCGGAGCACCGAGAGAAGATCTTCGAGCCGTTTTACCGCATCCGCCCGCTCGATCGTGGCGCCGGGCTCGGCCTCAACCTGGTGCGTGAAGTGGTGCGCCAGCACGGCGGCAGCATTTCGGTGTTGCCCAGCCACCTCGGCGGCGTCTGCTTCCGCGTCGAGCTGCCGGTCGCAGTCGCGCCTTAGCGCTGCCGGCAAAGTTACGGGCGAAACCGCACATCGCAAGCATCGGCAGCATCCGCCGATGCAACGAAATGATGATCGGCCAGACGATTTCCGCGCCGCGCAATGCTCGCGCAATCCCGACATTGAAAATGGGCGACGCGTTCACTGAGGGACGACGCGTTCACTGAGTGATCGCGGCGTCACCGAGTGACCAGACTCGTCCGGTTGCAAGGTGCACGCCGGCGCATCTTCCACTGCCCGGCAGCCACCTCCCTGGTTGCGGGGCCCCGTTATTCGCGGAGTTCCCATGTTCTCGAACTATTCCTCCTATGGCCTCGTTGCCGCCCTGCTGCTCGGCGTGCTGCCGGCGACTGCGGCCGACGCGCAGGACAGCCGCTGGAGCGATCCGTACCCGCAGGCCACCGACTGGACCGGCTTCTATGCCGGTATCCATGGCGGTCTCGCCCCCACCGAGTTCCCCAACATCTTCAAGGAATCGAGCCTCCTGGGCGGCGTGCAGGCCGGCTACACCATGCAGCTCGGCCCGGCGGTGATCGGCGCTGAACTCGAAGGCACCTATGCCCGGGGTATCGTCCACGACGTCGGCGCCGGCGAGCTCGAGCAGAACTGGAGCGGCGCCGCCAAGCTCCGCGGCGGCCTGGCGCTGGGCGGCACGCTGGTCTACGGCACCGCCGGCTACTCGGTCGCCCGTCTCGATGCCGGCAACAACGTCATCTCCGACGACAAGTGGGTCGGCGGCGTGCTGTGGGGCGGCGGTCTGGAGCAGAGCTTCGGCAACGGCCTGTCGGCCCGCGTCGAATACACCCAGACCCGCTACAACGATGTCGACTCGACTTTGGTCGGCAACGTCCACCGCACCGACGACCTGACCAATCATGCGGTCAAGGCAGGCCTCAACTTCCGCTTCTGACGCGATCAGATCGGGTCCGGCGGTCCTGTCAGTCGTTTCGCCGGGCCCCAGGGCGGCCCGAGGCCACCCGGGCCGCCCATTCCCCCCTTCCGAGGAGACTAAGATGGCTCTCGCCAAAATCCTGACTGCCGTCATCATGACGGCCTCCATCGCCCTGCCCGCGATCTCGCCCGCCCTGGCGCAATCGCCGTCCGGCAACCGCATCCTCGTCGCCCAGGCCGAGGATCAGCGCTGGGCCGACTGCAGCCAGTTCCTCGACCGCCGCGAACGCGAGCGCTGCGAGAAGGACCGCTGGGGCCGACCGGACAAGAAGAAGAAGGACGACGATATCGGCGCGGCGATCGGCGCCGGGATCATCGGCCTCACCATCGGCGCCATCATCGCCGGCTCCGCCGAAAAGGAGCGCAGCAGGCGCGATCGCTATGACGCCGAATACGAACGCTGGCTCGATTACTGCACCCGCAAGTACCGCAGCTTCGACCCGGAAACCGGTACATATCGGGCCAGCAACGGACGTCGCTACGTTTGCCGGTGAGCGACGTCCGGCCGGCCCGGAGTCATCCGGGCCGGCGAAAGAAGCCGACGGTCTGCCAGTTGGGCGCGCCTTGTGCGTGGGAGGATTTTATCCTACCTTACTCGACAGAGGTGTGGAATTGTCGGAAAAACTCAGCATCACGCTCCCGGCGGAGATGGTTGCGCTGATCAAGCAGCAGGTCGAGGTCGGGCGATACGCTTCGACCAGCGAGGTGCTGCGCGTGGCGATGCGGACCTGGATGCGCGACGAGGAAGAGCACGCCGAGCGTCTGGCCGCCATCCGGGCGCGTATCGGCCGGTCCCTCGATGACCCCCGACCACCGATATCGTCCGCCGATGTCTTTGAGCGTCTCGAAGCCCACGCGCGTCGCACTCCCGTTGCACGCTGATGCGTCGCCTGCCGGTCCGGTTCCGCGAGGAGGCCGTCTCCGACCTGCTCGAGCTTCTCGACTATCTCATCGACCAAGGAGCCGACCCCGGCGTCGCACTGGGGTTTGTCGACCGTATCCGCAAACGCTGTGAGGCAATCGGCGACCTGCCTGAGGGATACCCTGCTCGACCGGATCTAGGTCCGGAAATCCGCATTGCACCCTTTGAACGTTCGGCCGTCATCGCCTACCGGGTGATTGATACCGCCGTCGAGATCGTCAACGTCTTCTATGGCGGGCGCGACTACGAAGCCATTCTGCGCGGCTGACATACGACGCAGCCCTTATAGCGACCGCGCCAGGTGATCGGCGTTGCGGAACGCCAGCGCCATGATGGTCAGCACCGGGTTGAAGCCGCCATTGGTCGGGTGCAGCCCGCCATCCGAGACGAACAGGTTGTCGTGCCCCCAGACGCGACCATGGGCGTCGGTCACCGAAGTCGACGGATCGGTCCCCATACGGCAGGTGCCGGCCTGGTGCTGGCCGCCCGACAGCCCGGGATTGGGCGCGGCGCCCCAGGTGCGGCTCGCGCCGGAAGCGGCAAGCCATTCATGCGCCTTGCCATGCACGTGTCCGGCGGTGCGCACCGTTTCCGGGTGAACGCGGCCCGACAGCATCGCCACCGGCAAGCCCCATCTGTCGCGAACCCCCGCGGCAACCCGCACGCGGGCGGTCGGATCCGGAATCTCATGGATCGGTCCGGCGACGCGCAGCACGTGGTGGAAGTTGTCGCGCATGAAGTCCTTGGCGCCCTGCCCCCAGCGTCGCAGCCCCGGCGGCAGCACGTTCTTCCAGAAGATGATTGGCGGCTGCACGAAGTCGTCGGCCAGCATGCCGCCGCCGATGAAGCCGGGGTTGCCGTGGTTGTAGGCGGTGGTGGCAATGCTGACGCCCGGACCGCGCGAGGCATGAACCTCCTCGTCGAACTGCCCATAGGCGGTGGCGTAGACATGGCCCTGCAGGTTTCGCCCGACCAGGTCATGCTCGTTGCCCAGCCCGTTCGGCTCGCGCGCAGACGGCGAGTTGAGCAGCAGCCGCGCTGTCTCGATCGCGCCGCCGGCGAGGACGACGGCCTTGCCGTGCACCAGGTGTTCGGCTCCGCCGCTGTCGGCAAACCGCACTCCGGTGACTTTGCCGGCGCCGTCCGTCTCCACTCGCAGCACCATCGCCCCGGTGACGAGATGGCAGCGCCCGGTGGCGAGCGCCCGCGCTATCATGGTGTTCTGCGTGCCGTTCTTGGCATCGCTCGGGCACGGAAAGCCGACACAGCTGCCGCAGCCGATGCAGGCGTCGCGGCCGTGCCGCGGCTGGCTGTTGATGGCGAGCGGCGGCCGCGTCGTCGTGATGCCGAGCGCATCGGCGCCGCGCTTGAGGACGGAGCGCGCCGGGCTGTCCGGCAGCGGCGGCATCGGGTAATCGCGGGCCCGCAGCCCTTCGTGGCTATGCGCAGCGCCGTCGCCCGCGACGCCGATCTCCCATTCGGCCCGTTCGTACCACGGTGCCAGGTCATCGTACCCGATCGGCCAATCGACCAGCGAGGAGCCTTCCGGAACGCCATAAAGGCTCGCCATCTTGAAATCGGCACGATGAAAGCGCCAGGCCTGTGCGCCGTAGACCAGCGTGCCGCTGCCGACAGCCGAGGCGAGGTTCTGGTAGCCGTTCTCGTGCGGGCGCAAGACCTGTTCGATGCCATCGGCGCCGACCAGCACCCGCGGGTTGCCGTCGAGCGCGGGGCCGGTATTGTGGCCATAAAGCGCGAGGCGATGGTTGCGCAGGTGATCGCGATGGCCGCTATCGGCATAGTCGCGCTCCAAGCCGCGTTCGAGCAGCAGCACATGCTTGCCGGCTTCGGCGAGCACTCCGGCAGCGACACCGCCACCGGCGCCGGCTCCAACGATGATCACGTCATAGTCGAGCGTGCCGGAGAACGGCTGCGGCGGCTGCCCGTCGCGCCCGGCAGGGCCAGTCGGACCTTCCGGCAGACGGTGCTCGTAGCCGACCATCCGCCACGATGCCGCGCCGTGATTACCGCCATTGCCGGGGTCGGCGAACACGCCTTCCGCGACCAGTTCGCACAGCTGACGGAACCACGCCGCGCCGTCGAACGCGGCAAGCGCGGCGTCCTTGTCGACATCGGCGAGATCGACGAAGCCCGGCGGCAGGTTGACCAGGCCGGCCGCGATGGCGGCTCCCAGCTTGGGCTGTACGGCAAGGATCCCGTCGAGGTAATCCAGCGCCCCCAGGGCAATGGCCCCGCTATCCCGGTCGGCCGGCATGATGCGGTCGACCACCGCTGCCAGCAGCGCGCGATTCATATCCCCTCCTTCGCCCGACGCTTCAGTCGGTGAACCGCACGGCTCCGATATGGCCCAGATTGCGGTTGCGCTGCGCATAGTCGATCCCGTAACCGACAACGAACTTGTCGGGGATCTCGAAGCCGATCCAGCGGGCCTTCACGTTGGTTTCACGCCGCGATGGCTTGTCGAGCAGCGCACAGACTTCGATGCGCTTGGGGTGGCGCGTCGCGAGGATTTCGAGCACGTGCTTAAGCGTGTAGCCGGTATCGACGATATCCTCGACCACCAGCACGTCGCGCCCCTCGATCTCGCCGCGCAGATCCTTGAGGATGCGCACTTCGCGGCTCGACTCGGTGGAGTTGCCGTAGCTCGACACCTCGAGGAAATCGACTTCCACCGGCAGGTCGAGCTCGCGCACCAGGTCGGCGATGAAGATGAACGAGCCGCGCAGCAGCCCGACCACCACCAGCTTCTCGGTCCCGGTGTAAAACTCCGAGATCTCCTTGGCGAGCGCCTCCACCCGCGCCGCGATCGCCTTGGCCGAGATCATCTCGTCGATCACGTAGCTTTTCGTCGTCATGCCTACTTCAGTGCCCCCTGGGTGAGTCCGCGCACAAAATACTTGCCGCCGATCAGATACACCAGCAGCGGCGGCACGATCGCCATCATCACGGTCGCGGCCGAACCGCCGGCCCGCACCCCCATGATCGCCACGGTGATCGGCTGCTGCGTTCCCGAAGTGAACACCATGCCATAGAGGTATTCGTTCCAGATCTGGGTGAACTGCCAGATCACCGTCACCGCGATGATCGGCCCCGAGAGCGGCAGCATGACGCGCAGGAAAATCCGCCAGAACCCCGCGCCATCGACCTGCGCCGCCTTGACGATCTCGGTCGGCACGCCCGCGTAGAAGTTGCGGAAGAACAGCGTGGCGAACGAAATCCCCATCACCGTGTGGATGAGCAGCAGCCCGAGCACGTTGTTCTGCAGGCCCAGCTGCCCGATGATCCAGGCCCACGGCAAAAGCGCGATCTGGCTGGGCAGGAAGATGCCGAGAAAGATCATCACGAAGATGAACTCCGAACCGGGGAACTTCCACTTGCTCAGCACATAGCCGTTCAGCGCCCCGATAATGGTGGTGGCGATGGTGGCGGGCACGGCAATGATCAGCGAATTGAGGAAGTTCGGCCCCAGCCCCCGGCACATGCCGCTGACGCAGGCGTCGTTCCAGGCGCGCAGGTAATTGTCGAACGAGAAGCTTTCCGGAATGGCGATGATGCCGTTGCGGAAGACCTCCTCGCCGTCCCGGAACGAGTTGAAGAACACCAGCAGCGCCGGCACCGCATAGACCAGGGCCAACAGCGCCAGCACGGCGTAGATCAGGACGCGCGACAGCGCCCGACCGCGACGGGCATTGGCCCCGTCGCGGTCGGCATAGTCGAACGTCAGCGTGGTCACGGCAGGGTCTCGTCGAGCCAGGCGACCTGCCGCCGCTCCTGCCACGTGCCGCCGCCTTCATGGTTGTTGAAGCTGTAGCTCTCGATCGTCTTCGGACCGGCCCAGGCATTATAGGCGGCATAGACGGTGGAGGGCGGACAGACGTCATCCATCAGCGCCACCGAAAACAGCGCCGCGGCCTTGGAACGCGCCGAGAAATGCACGCCGTCGAAATAGTTGATGGTGTTGTAGGCGGTCGCCGCCTTCTCGCGATGGGTGGCGAGGAAGCGGACGATCTCACCATAGGGGTCGCGGCCGGTGAGGCCGACGGCACGCGTGAAATCGCACAGGAACGGCACGTCCGGCATCGCCGCCTTCACCTTGGGCTCGAGCCCGGCAACGGCGATGGAAATGCCGCCGCCCTGGCTGCCGCCGACCACCGCGAGCCTGGAGGGATCCGTCTCGGCCCGGCCGAGCGCCGCTTCCACCGCACGCACGCCATCGGTGTAGACGCGACGATAGTAATAGTCCCTGGGGTCGTTGATGCCGCGCGTCATGAAACCCGGATGCGCCGGGAACGAGCCGGCCGGATCGGGCGTATCGCCGCGCGACCACGAACTGCCCTGCCCGCGCGTATCCATCACCAGCACGGCGCGACCGGTGGCCGGCCACAGCAGGTGCTCCTGCGGCAGGCCGCGGCCACCGCCATAGCCGATGAACTTCACCACCGTGCCGCGCGGCGCACGGCCTGCCGGCTTGATGTACCAGCCGCGCACCCGGTCGCCGCCAGAACCCGAGAACGTGACATCGGCGACGTCGAACAGCCTCAGGCCGGTGTCGACGGGCTCGAACACCGCCTCGAGCGGCTTCGAGCGCGACTGCTCCAGCGTCTCAGCCCAGAAGCTGTCGAAATCGGCGGGGGCGACGGCACTCGAACGGTAGCTGTCGAGCTTGTCTTGCGGCAGGTCGAAAAAGGGCATGATCTCTATCTGGTCCGGTTGGCGCGCAATGTTTGACTGGAATGGTAGCCCGTGGAAAGCACTACGAAGGGCGAGGCCGCGAACTGCCGCGCACCACCAGCCGCGGCGTCACCACGAAATGGTCGCCCTGCTGCCGCCCGTCGATCCGCTCGATCAGCAGCCGTGCGGCCTGCAATCCCAGCACCTGGCCGGATTGGTCGACGCTGGTGAGGCTGTTCTGCGCCAGGTCGCAATAGATGGTGTTGTCATAGCCGACGATGGCGAGGTCGCCGGGCACCGATAGCGCGAGGTCCCTGGCGACGCTCAGCGCATGCAGCGCCACCATGTCGGTCCAGCAGAACAGCGCCTCCGGCCGGTGCCGCGATTCGAGCAGGTGCCGCACCACCGTCTGCACTTCGCGCGCCGTCTGGTCGGCCGGCACGATGTTGATGTGCTGCGCGAGCCCGCGCTCCTTCATCGCCTCGCGATAGCCGCGCTCGCGCTGCACCGTGACCACCACGTTCTTGGTCGGCACGGCCAGCGTCACCATGGTGATGCGCCGATAGCCGTTGGCGGCGAGATGGCGCACCACCTGTGCGGCGCCCGCCACGTCGTCATTATTGGCGGTATCGAGGGTCGCCAGTTCCGGCACGTGGTAGCCGACCACCGCCGTCGGGATGCGCGTCGACACCGCTTCCGCCGTTTCCGGCGGCATGCGCGGTCCGATCATGATCAGCCCATCCATCTGCCGATCGATCATCGAGTCGATCAGCGACATCTCGATGGTCTCGGCCGACCGGCTGACCCCGATCATCGTCTGGTACTGGGTGCGGTCGAGCGCTTCGTTCACTCCGGCAAGAATGTCGGCGAAGAACGGGTTACGCATGTCCGGCAACAGGATGCCGAGGGTGTAGGTGCGGCCGCGCATGGCGCGCGCCCCGGCATGCGGCCGGTAGTTCAGCTTCTCCATCGAGGCCTGCACCCGGGCGCGCAGCGCATCGCTGACGCCATAAGCGTCACGCAAGACCTTTGAAACCGCCGCCACCGAAACGCCGGCGTCGGCTGCGACGGTCTTGATGGTGACCCGGCTGGCTTTGGGTGTTGGCGCCACAGTTCCCCCCGAACCACTTCCTTCTAGCAACCGGCTTTCCACAACACAACGTGAGCGATTTTGGCGGTTCTTGAGGGCATTTGGCGGCCCATGCGTTGATTTGGCGGTTCTTGCGCGAATCCTGCTTGAACAGATCGTGTAGAACGGTATACGTAGAACGTCACACGTTGATCGGTAGCCGAAGGCGTCGGACGGACCGAAACAGGTCCCTGGGAGGATGCAAAAGTGAACGAGACGATGCTCATCCGGGCAGGTGAAGCCGTATCCAGCCAAGGCGCCTGGGTCGCCGACATGATCCATCCAAGCGTCGACCAGGGCGTCGGCACGCAGTCGTCGTTCCTGCGCAAGAGCTTCAAGCTGACGTCGCGCGGTGGTGCCGCAACGCTCAGGATCAGCGCGCTCGGCCTCTACCGGGCCTTTATCAACGGCAAGCGGGTCGGCAGCGACCTGCTGACGCCGGGCTGGACCAGCTACTGGGACCGCCTGAGCTTCCAGACCTACGATGTCGGAGCGCTGCTGCAGCAGGGCGACAATACCATCGACATCTGGCTGGGCGATGGCTGGTACCGCTCGCGCATGATGTGGCCGCGCAACGAGCTGCTCAACACCTGGGGCGACAAGGTCGGCGCCATCGCCGAACTGCGCGGCGCCGACGGCGAACTCATCGTCGGCACCGACGCCACCTGGCAGAGCGGCCTCGCCCCGGTGATGAAATCCGGCATCTACTATGGCGAGAATTATGACGCCCGCGCCGAGAATGCGCCGGTCAGCGGTGGCGCCACCGTGCTTGATGGCTTCGACAAGTCGACGTTGCTGCCGGCCGAAACGGCCGGCGTGCATGAGCTGCCTGCCCTGCCGGTGGTCAACTCCTTCACCGATGCCGAGGGCCGTACGGTCTATGATTTCGGCCAGAATGCCGGCGGCTATGTCGCCTTCACCGTCGAAGGTGAAGCCGGCGCCCGGGTCGTCGTCGAGCATGCCGAGCTCACCAACCACCTGGGGCAGTTCGACCGCGAAAGCATGCGCTCGGCCGAAGCCCGCATCGAGTATGTGCTGAAGGGCGGCGCGCCCGAGAGCTATCGCCCCACCTTCAGCTTCTTCGGCTTCCGCTTCGCCCGCGTCGCCATCGACGGCAAGGCGACGGTCACCGACATCAAGATGATCCCGATCAGCTCGGCCATCACCCGCACCGCGAACTTCAGTTCCGCCAACCCGCTGGTCAACCGGCTGGTCGAGAATACGGTCTGGTCGCAGCGCTCCAACTTCATCGAGGTGCCGACCGACTGCCCGCAGCGCGACGAGCGTCTGGGCTGGACCGGCGATGCGCAGGTCTTCGCGCCCACCGCGTGCTATCTGCATGAGAGCCACGGCATGCTGGTCAAATATGTGCGCGATCTGATCGCCGACCAGCGGCCCGACGGCGCCATACCGCATGTGGTGCCCGATCCGACCCGCAACCACGAAGACGTGGTGCCGGGCTTTTACGGCTCGACCGGCTGGGGCGACGCGATCGCCGTCATCCCCTGGACGCTCTACAGCCATTACGGCGACCGGGCGATCCTCGAGGAAGCGCTCCCCGCCATGGTCAAGTGGAACGACTTCGTCTGGTCGATCAGCAACGGCCCGATCGTCCGTCCGCCGGCCGGCTGGGGCGAGCGCGGTTTCACCTTCGGCGATTGGCTGCAGCCGCAGGGCGATTTCGCCAAGCCCTATCCGACCATCGGCGACGACGCCGCGGCGACGATCTATCTCTACATTTCCTCGCTGCTTGCCGCCAAGGCGGCCGAGGTGATCGGCGACCAGGCCCAGGCCAAGCGCCTCAACGACCGCGCCGCCGAGGTGAAGAAGGCGTTCCAGCGCGAGTTCATGACCGCGGCCGGCCGCATCGGCTACAACGACCAGACCTCCTATGCGCTGGGCTTCCTGTGGGACCTGATCCCGCCCGAGCACTATGAGGCGGCCAAGGGCTACTTCAAGGAGACCGTTGCGCGCGCCCATGGCCGCATCGGCACCGGCTTCATCGGCACTCCGGCGCTGCTGCCGGCGCTGGTCAAGATCGGCGAGGCCGACCTCGCCGGCGCGGTGTTCCTGCAGGAGGGACTGCCCGGCTGGCTGTTCCAGGTGAAGATGGGCGCCACCACCATCTGGGAGCGCTGGAATGCGCTCAACGAAGACGGCGTGGCGTTCGACCCGCAGATGAACAGCTACAACCACTACGCCTATGGCGCGGTGTGCCAGTGGTTGCTCGAAGGCGTCGCAGGCTTCCGCCCCGATCCGGCCCTGCCCGCCTTCAAGCACATCTACTTTGAGCCCACCATCATCCCGGCCCTGTCGCCGGTCGCCGCCAACCATGACTCGGCCGCCGGCCGGATCGAGGCGGGCTGGAAGGTCGACGGCAGCAAGGTGACCTACACCATCACGGTGCCCGAGGGGGCCAGCGGCACGCTGGTCCTCGCCGCCGACTACACCGATGCCAGCGTCGACGGCATCGCCGTCAGCGAGCGCGGCACCGACGGAAAAGCGCGCAGCCTGCTCGCGCCCGGAAAGCACAAGGTGACGTTCCGGATCAGCAAGCCCTGACGGCGGAGGAGCCGGAGGGACGGACGGACTGAGGAAAAACTGCAACCGGCCGCCGGAGGACCCGTGGCGGCCACAAGGGAGGAACTATCAATGCTGATGCGCAATCTGACGCGTGCGGCGCTGGCGACCACCGGCATCGTCGTGATCCTTGCGGGCGCCGCGAGCGCGCAGGACAAGGTCAAGCTGACCTTCCTGTTCGACAATGCGCCCTCTACCGTCGCGATGGCCGAGGCCCTGGCGACAGCGTTCGAGGCCAAGAACCCCAATATCGAGATCGAGACCGAGAGCCGCCCCGGCGGCGCCGATGGCGACAACCTGATCAAGACCCGCCTCGCCACCAGCGAGATGAGCGACGTCTTCCTCTACAACTCGGGCTCGCTGTTCCAGGCCATCAACCCGACGCAGAACCTCGTCGATCTCAGCGCCGAGCCGTTCCAGGCCAACGTCATCGACAGCTTCAAGACCGTCGTGACCGGCACCGACGGCAAGGTCTATGGCGCGCCGATCGGCACCGCCATGGGCGGCGGCATCTTCTACAACATCCCGATCTACAAGGAACTCGGGCTGACCCCGCCGAAATCCTGGGCCGAGTTCATGGCCAATAACGAGAAGATCAAGGCAGCCGGCAAGACCGCCGTCATCCAGACCTTCGGCGCCACCTGGACCAGCCAGTTGTTCGTGCTCGGCGACTTCTACAACGTGCTCGCCGCCGACCCGAACTTCGCCACCGACTATACGGCGGGCAAGGCCAAGTATGCCTCGACGCCCGCCGCCCTCAAGGGCTTCGAGCGGCAGGAAGAGGTGTTCAAGGCCGGCCTGCTCAACGAAGACTTTGCCGCCGCCACCTTCGAGGACGGCGTGACCAAGGTCGCGACCGGCGAAGGCGCGCATTACCCGATGCTCTCCTTCGCCGTCGCCAACATCAAGGAACTGGCGCCCGAGAACATCAACGACGTCGGCTTCTTCGCCATCCCGGGCGACGACGCCGCCAAGAACGGCCTCACCACCTGGATGCCGGCCGGGCTCTACATCCCCAAGACCACTAAGCACGAGGCCGAGGCCAAGCAGTTTATCGCCTTCGTTGCCAGCGTCGAAGGCTGCGACATCCAGACCCAGTCCGCCGGCGCCACCGGCCCCTATCTGGTGAAGGGCTGCACGCTGCCAGCCGACGTACCGCCGGCCGTCGCCGACCTGCTGCCCTACTTCCAGGAGGGCGGCCACTCCGCCCCGGCGCTCGAGTTCCTGTCGCCGATCAAGGGCCCGGCGCTCGAGCAGATCACCGTGGAAGTCGGTTCGGGCATCCGCGACGCCGCCAGCGGCGCCGCGCTTTATGACGAAGACGTCAAGAAGCAGGCCCAGCAGCTCGGCCTGCCCGGCTGGTAATCGCGCCATCTGCGTGTGAGAATCGGCGTCCGGCCTCATCGGCCGGACGCCAATCTGTCGGAGGGAGGACGGGTATGGCAGTCGCGGTCGCTGAAGGTTCGGTACCCATCGCCAAAGCGCGGCGCAGGTCGCGTACCGCGGGCCTCTATCCGAGCTGGTTCTACCTGCCGGCGGCCATCATCTTCGCCGTGCTGTTCATGCTGCCCACCTTCGCGTCGCTGTTCTTCAGCCTGACCCGGTGGACGCTGCAGAAAGCCGACTTCATCGGGCTCGAGAACTTCGCCCAGTTCTTTCGCGAGCCGTTCCTGTTCCAGGGCCTGATCAACACGCTGATCTACGGCGTCGTCACCTCGGGTCTCAAGGTGGTGCTGGGCATGCTGCTGGCGCTGCTCCTCACCTCCGACATCTTCGGCCGCGGCTATCTGCGCGCCGTGGTGTTCTTTCCCGTGCTGGTCTCGACCGTCGGCGTCGGCATCACCTTCACCGCCATGATGCACCCCACCCAGGGGCTGATCAACGAGACGCTGGCCTCGATCGGCATCAAGGGGCCGGGCTGGCTCACCGACCCGCGCTTCGCCCTCTATTCGGTGGCGCTGGTCGATGTGTGGAAGGGCGTCGGGCTCGCCACCGTCATCTACATCGCCGGCATCGTCTCGATCCCGCTCGAGTACTACGAGGCCGCCAAGATCGACGGCGCCACCGCCTGGCAGCGCTTCTGGACCGTCACCCTGCCGTTGGTGCAACCGGCCACCGCCACGGTGGTGATCCTCAGCTTCATCGGCGGTTTGCGCTCGTTCGACCTGATCTGGGCGATGACCAAAGGCGGGCCCGGCTTCACCTCCGACGTCATCGCCTCGGTGATCTACAAGCAGTACCAGGCCGGCTTCTACGGCCTCTCCACCGCCGGCAACGTCGTGCTGTTCGTCATGGTGGCGCTGATCATCGTGCCGCTCTCGCTGTTCCTCAATCGCCAGGAGGTGGACCGGTGAGGCACGCCCAGCGCTACATCTTTGGCGGCATCGCCATCGCGGCCTCGGTGGTCGTCTTCCTCGTGCCGTTCGCTTTCATCATCCTGACTGCCGTCAAGGACCGGCGACAGGCGGCGACCCGCTCGTTCGACTGGCCGACCAGCTGGCACTTCTGGGACAACCTGGTCGAGGTGGTGCGCACGCAGGATTTCATGCTGGTCACCGCCTTCGTCAACTCGATCATCCTGACCGTCGCCAGCGTCACCCTGCTGGTGGTGCTGGGCGCCATGGTGGGCTTCGTGCTGCAGCGCCGGCCATCGCGCTGGACGCCGATCGTCAACTTCCTGGTGCTGGCCGGGCTGATCATCCCGCCGGCCGTGGTGCCCACCATCTGGGTGCTGCAGTCGGTCGGCCTGTTCAAGACCCTGCACGGCATGATCCTGATCGAAGTCGCCTACGGGCTGAGCTTCACCATCCTGCTGTTCCGCGCCTTCGTCGCCACCATCCCGAGGGAACTCGACGAGGCGGCGATCATCGACGGCGCCGGGCCGTTGCGGCTGTTCTTCCAGGTGGTACTGCCGCTGCTGAAGCCGGTGGTGGTGACGGTGATCGTGGTGCAGTCGGTAGCGATCTTCAACGATTTCACCAACCCGCTCTACTACCTGCCGGGCAAGCAGAACGTCACCGTGCAGCTGACGCTGTTCAACTTCCAGGGCCAGTTCAACACCTCGCTGCACCTGCTCTTCATGAACATCCTCCTGATTACCATCCCGCCGCTGATCGTCTATCTGTTCTTCAACAGGCAGATCGTGGCGGGGATGACCGCGGGCGCGGTGAAGGGATAAGCGCTGGCAGCGCCCCAGCGTCCCCTCTCCCTTGGGGGGAGAGGGTCAGGGTGAGGGGGCCTTGCGGCAAGCGCCGAGCGTGGAAAAGGCCCCCTCACCCGGGCCTCCGGCCCGACCTCTCCCCCAAGGGAGAGGTGATCCGTGCCCCAACGCCACTCCAGCACAAAATCATCCACCTCATCCTATTCGCCGATACCCGCCGCTCGCGATTGATGTATTGGTACCATACTAGTCATTTGCATCCTCGCCATGTCCTCACCGCTCAGCCCACACGCCCGCAACGTCGCCCTCGTGGTCGCCGCCACGCTGTTCATGCAGTTTCTGGATGGGGTGATCATCGTCACCGCCCTGCCCCGCATGGCGCTCGATTTCAACGTCGGCACGCTCGAGATGAGCCTCGGCGTCACCATCTACATGCTGGCGGTCGCGGTCTGCATTCCCGCGGCGGCCTGGCTTTCCGACCGGTTCGGCGCGCGTCGCGTCTTCGTCGTGGCCATCGCGCTGTTCACGCTGACCTCCATCGCCTGCGGCATGGCGCAGGATCTCGGCCAGTTCGCCATCGCGCGCGCCCTGCAGGGCGCCAGCAGTTCGGTGCTGTTCCCGGTGGGACGCATCATCGTGCTGCGCACGGCGCAGAAATCCGAGATCGTCGCCGCAATCGGCCTCACCATCTGGCCGGCACTGTTCGCGCCCGTGCTCGGTCCGGCGCTGGGCGGCTTCATCACCGAATACATCTCCTGGCACTGGAACTTCTGGATCAACATCCCGCTCGGCATCATCGGCATGGTGCTGGTGCTGGCCATTGTGCCCAAGGACACCGAGTTCGCCGATCGGCCGTTCGACGGCATCGGGTTCGTGCTGACCGGCATCACCCTGGGCTGCCTGCTCTATGGCTTTGACGCGCTGGTCCAGGGCGGCTTGCCGGTCTGGCTGTCGGCGCTGCTGATCGCTGTCGGCCTCGCCACCGGCACCGCGGCAGTGCTCTGGCTGCTGCGGGCCGAGCACCCGCTGATCGATTTGCGGACGCTTGGCATCCGCACCTTCGCCGCCACCGACGCCAAGGCCGGCGCCATCCTGCGGACCGCGATCAACGCCACGCCTTTCCTGCTGCCCCTGATGTTCCAGGTCGCCTATGGCATGGATGCCCTGAGTGCCGGCGGCCTCGTCGTGATCTATTTCTTCGGCAACCTCGCCATCAAGGCGGTAACGACGCCGACACTGCGCCGCTTCGGCTTTCGCAGTATCCTGACGGTCAACGGCGTCCTCGCCGGCGTCTCCGTCGCTGCCTGTGGTCTGCTCGGGCCACAGACGCCCTACCTCTTCACCGCGGCCGTGCTGTTCGTCGCCGGCGCCACTCGATCGATGCAGTTTACCGCCCTGGCGACGCTGGCCTTCGCCGACGTGGACGCCAAACAGCGCAGCTCCGCCACCACGATTTCCAGCATGTCGCAGCAGCTCTCGATGGTGTTCGGGGTGGCCATCGCCGCCGGCTGCCTCAATCTCAGCCAGATGTGGCGGGGGGCGCCGACGCTCGGGGTAATCGACTTCCAGGTCGCCTACCTCGTCATGGGGCTGATCATCATCGTCTGCGCCCTGCAGCTGCTCACGCTCGAACGCAATGCCGGCGCCGAGGTCTCCGGCCATCGCCGCCCCCAGGCGGCCTGAGCCCCCCCAAGCAGACGGACGACTGTATTCCGATTGACTACATCTATCGCCCTGCTAGCAATTGCTGGAGGGGATACGGGCATCACGTTCCCTCGTCATTTGGGGGACGAGATGAATTCTGTATTTCGCGGCGTCGCGGCCGCGGCATGTCTTGTACTGCTCGCCGGCTGCAGCGGCGACGCCTGGATTACCGGCGGAGAACTGATCCGCCCGGGGGAGCCGACCGGTACGATCACCGTCGTCAACGGCACCAGCCGGGTCGTCGACGTGATCCTGATCTCGGAGTGCGGCGCCTCCACCTACGGCCTCGATCGCCTGCCCGACAGCGTCGCCCTCTCCTCCGGCCAGAGCTACAGCTTCGCCGTTTCCGCCGGCTGCTGGGATGTCGATGCCGGCTCGGTCGGCTACGGCGAGGCGCGGCAGCGCCTGAATGTCGCCGCGAACGGCATCACCGAGTACACCGTCACCGACTGAGACGACTGACCTCGTCGCCCGCGAGGCTGCCGCTCCACCGCGGGCCCCGCGGCACTGCCACGACCAATCACTTCATCGGCACTTGCCGATGGAGGACGCTCGGTGCATGGTGCTGCCGACTTCAACGTAAGCGCAGCAAACCTCCTACATGTCCCAGCTTTTCTCGCCGTTCACACTGCGTGGCCTGACCATGCGCAATCGCACGGTCATCGCGCCGATGTGCCAATATTCGGCTCAGCACGGCCTCGCCAACGACTGGCACTTCGTGCATCTGGGCCGCTTCGCCCTCGGCGGGTTCGGCCTCGTCATTCTCGAGGCGACCGGCGTCACCCCGGAAGGCCGCATCTCCTATGGCGACCTCGGTCTGTGGAACGATGAGCAGATCGCCCCGCTCGCCCATATCGTGAAATTCCTCAAGGCCGAGGGCGCGGCCACCGGCATCCAGCTCGGCCATGCCGGCCGCAAGGCGGCGACGCCGATCTGGTGGCGCGGCGGCTTCAACGAGACCGAAGCCGACAAGCTTGAATACGGCTACGAGACCTGGGTGCCGGAAGCTCCAAGCGCCGAGCGCCACGCCGACAATCCGAGCTACCAGATGCCGGTGGCGCTCGACCAGGCAGGGATCCAGCGCGTCGTACAGGGCTTTGCCGATGCCGCCCGCCGTGCCGACCAGGCCGGCTTCGACACCGTCGAGATCCACGGCGCGCATGGCTACCTGATCAGCCAGTTCCTTTCCCCGATCGCCAACCACCGCACCGACGCCTATGGCGGCAGCCGCGAGAACCGCATGCGCTTCGCGCTCGAGGTTACCGAGGCCGTGCGGGAAGCCTGGCCCAGGGACAAGCCGCTGATCGTTCGCCTGTCGGTGACCGACGGCAGCCCGGGCGGCTGGGGCGTGGAAGATTCGATCGCCCTGTCGCGTGAGATGCAGGCATTGGGTGTCGACATGATCCACTGCTCGTCGGGCGGCTTCGACGGCTACGGGCTGAAGGCGGCGCCGCTCTACCAGGTCGAACTGTCCAAGGCCATTCGGGCGGCCGGCGTGCCGACCATTGCGGTCGGCCTGATCGACGATCCGCATGATGCCGAGCGCATCCTCGAACAGGGCGAGGCCGATCTGGTCGCCTTTGCCCGCACCGCGCTCGAGGATCCCAACTGGGCCGTGCACGCCCGCCATGTCCTCGAAGGTGGCGGCGACGCCTACCAGTTGTGGCCCAAGCAGGCCCGCAACCGCATTCGTGATCGCGATCGCGCCCTGGGTGCTCGTCAGTCATAATATGACTCTTGCCAAACGCTCCCGGCCCGACCTAAGGTCCCGGCGCCGGGGGCGTCCGGTGGAACATCCAGAGTGCACGAGTCTCAAGCCCTCTCCGGGCTGGTCGGCCTGATCTACGACGCGGCCATCGATCCGACCCTTTGGCCAGAGGCGCTGCGCGAGACGGCGCGATTTGTCGGCGGCTGCTCTGCCGCCATCTACAGCAAGGACCCGACCAGCCGCAGCGGCGGCGTGCTGTACGACGATGGCGGCCTCTCGCCGGCCTATCGCAAGCTCTATTTCGAGCGCTACGTGCAGCTCGACCCGGCCACCACACGGCACTTCTTCACCGAGATCGGCGAGCTCGTCGCCACGGTCGATATCATGCCCCACGCCGAGTTCGAGCAGTCGCGCTTCTTTCGCGAATGGGTGCGGCCACAGCAGCTGGTGGATTTCGTCAGCACCGTGCTCGATCGTTCAGGCACATCCGCGTCGATGTTCGGCGTGTTTCGGCACGCGCGCGACGGCATCGTCGATGACGGCGTGCGGCACCGCATGCACCTGCTGGTGCCGCATGTCCGCCGTGCCGCGCTGATCGGCCGGGCGCTGGAGCAGCACTCGGCGCGGGCCGAGCTGCTGGCGCACTCGCTCGATACCATTCGCGCCGGCATGTTCCTCGTCGGCGCCGGCGCAACGCTGGTGCACGCCAATGCCGCCGGACATGACCTGCTCGCCCCTGGCGGGCCGCTGCGTGTCGCCTCCGGCCGGCTGGTCGCCGCCGATCCCGCGCTGGACCAGTGCCTGCGCGAAGCGGCGGCGCTGGGCGATGGCGGCGAAGCGCAACTGGGCGAGCGTGGCATTGCGTTGCCGCTTGCCGGCCACCGCGGCGAGGCGCTCGTCGCCCATGTGCTGCCGTTGAGTTCGAGTTTCCGTCGCCAGGTCGGGGGCGATCACGCCGCCCGTATCGCGCTGTTCGTGCAACGCGCCGAACTGCATATCGAAACCGCACCCGAGGCGCTGATCCGCGCCTACCAGCTGACCCCGGCGGAACTGCGGGTGCTGCTCGCCATCGTCGAGATCGGCGGCGCGCCGGAAGTGGCCGAGGCACTGGGGATCAGCGAGACGACGGTGAAATTCCACCTGCGCCGGCTCTACGACAAGACCGGCAGCCGCCGCCACGCCGACCTGGTGAAGCTCGTGGCCGGTTTCGCCAGCCCGGCCAGCGTCTGACGCCCCATCCGATCGGAGGGCGAATGCGCTGCCCCGATCGGCAATATCGTCGTCACGGGGGGCTCCCCAGAGGAGCCAAGTAATGACGAGATCCATGATCCTGCTGTCGGTCGCATGCCTTTGCCTCGTGCCGAGCTTCGCGAACGCCGCAACGCGGGTCACCGAGCAACAGGTCCGCAATGTCTGCGGCAAGAACATGCAGTCTTCCGGCGGCGCGATCGGCTGCACCAAGAAGTGCGGCAACACCGTCTGCGACTACGGCTGCTACAAGAATGAGTGCAACGTCACCGTGTTCAAGGTCAGGGCCCCCACCGGGACACGCGCCCCGCTGGAGAATGGGTCGCTGATGACGAGCGGCGACGGGCCAGCCATGCCGAAATACAACTAGCGGGGCCGCCTGCCCTGCCATGTCGTGGCGGCCGATGGGCTTGTGCTCATCGGCCGTTCATTTTCCCCCGCTAATGATCCGATTTCCGTCGCAATCCCCGTGCCTGTTTGCATGGCGACTGCGACCTACCCTGTTTCGGATCACCACGGGAGATTGACGCCGAATGACCAGCAAAGCCGCCCTCTTCGCCTTGCTTGCCATGTGGGGCGTCGGCTCCACGGCCTGCCTGCCGGCCTTCGCCGAAGACGCCGCCCCCACCGAATCCGCCGCCAACGCCAAGACCGGCAAGCTGGGCCTGGTCGACCGGGTCTGGACCAAGGCCGACGGCGACCTGCCCGGGGTGATGAAGATCTTTCTCTCCGATGGCACGCTGGTGCAGGATTCGTGCTGGGAAACCCACCGCCTGTCGGCCTGGGAACTGACCTCGGACACCGCACTCAAGTGGAACGAGGACGGCATGGACATCAATGCCGACATCGTCTCGCTCACCGACGCCGAACTGGTGCTGAGCCTCAAGCTCGGCAACGATGCCGTCGAGGAGAAGTACGTCACGGCCACCGTGCCCTATGTCTGCCCGGATATGCCGAAAAACTGACACCCCGCACCGGGCTGAGGCCCCCGGGGAACGGAATAAAGCAAAAGGCGCGGAAGTCTCCTTCCGCGCCTTTTGCTTACATGGGACCCGGGGGACGTTACTCCGCCGGCGCTCCGACCACTGGGGTTGACGTGGTGCGGATCGTCACCTGCGTCAGCACGAAGGCGGCGATCGCGCAGATGGCGAAGGCCGTGACCATCGGCATGGCGGTGCCGTTCTGGAAGGCCCCGACAATGCCCATGATGCCCGCGGCCAGCACCATCTGGATGGTCCCCATCAGCGCCGAAGCCGTGCCGGCGAACTCGCCGTGCTCTTCCATCGCCAGCACCGCGGTGGTCGGCAGCACCAGGCCCAGGAAACCGAAGGCAACGAACATCAGCCCGCTGAGCACCCACATGCTGTCGATGCCGGCATAAAAGATCGCCGCCAACAGCAGCATCGAAGCGGCAAAGCCCGAGACCGCCCAGCGCACCACGCGCTGCAGCCCGAAGCGCTTCACCATGAAGCCGGTCGACTGCGACACCGCAAAGAACGAGATCGCGTTCACCGAGAAGGCGAGGCTGTACTGCGTCGGGTTGAGCCCATAGTGGTCGATATAGACGAAGCTCGAATTGCCCAGAAACGCCATGAAGCTCGACATGCCGAACGCGCCGATCAGCGACAGCCCGACGAAGTTCATGTCGAGCAGCAGCGTGCCGTAACCACGGATGGCGCCGCCGATGCTGCTTTCGGTTCTCAGGTGCCGGGGCCGCGTCTCCTTGAGCCCGACCACCGCGAGAATCAGCCCGAGCACACCCACCGCGGTCATCACCCAGAACAGCAGCCGCCAGTCACCGAAGGCGATGACGATGCTGCCCGAGAGCGGCGCGAGGATCGGCGAGATCGAGAACACCAGCATCAAGAGGCTGAACAGCTGGGCCGCCTCGGCGCCGGTATAGTTGTCGCGCACGATGGCGCGCGGCAGCGACATCGAGGCGCAAGCCCCGACGCCCTGCACGAAACGCGCCACGATCAGCCACTCGATCGAGGGCGCCAGGGCACAGGCGATCGAGCCGACGATGAACAGCGCGATGCCGAAATACAGGGGCGGCTTGCGCCCGATCATGTCGCTGACCGGGCCGTAGAACAGCTGGCAGACGGCGATGGCCGCCATGAAGGCCATCAGGCTCATCTGCACCTGCGCATCGCTGGTGCCCAGTTGCCCGCCGATTTCCGGCAAAGCCGGCAGATACATGTCGATGGCGACGGGGCCGATCACCGACAGCAGGCCAAGCACGATGGCCGTCTTCAAGATTGTCATGTTCATAGCAGTGATTCCCAAACTGCTCGTATTTAACTGATAGGTAGATAACCTTATGGTTGATTACAGTTCCATCGGCCGTTGGTCAAGCTGCGCGCGCGTATCACCCCCGCGCGTCGTTTCATCTCGACCGGTCTACCCGGCTTAGCTGCCGCTAATGTGACGGTGTCGTCCACAAAATTGGACACACGTGTCAAAGGGACTTTTGGACACTCTTGTCCAATTCGTCAAGCGCCATTATCATCCGTGCCATGGAGATCAGCCACGACCTGGTTCGCAGCCCTGCCATGCAGCGGGGCAACTACAACAAGCGATGCGCCATCATCAGCGCCGCGACGGCCGTGTTCGTGCGCGATGGTTTCATCGGCGCCAGCATCGATGCCATCGCCGACGAGGCGGGCGTCTCCCGCCAGACCATCTACAACCAGATCGGCGACAAGGAGAAACTGTTCGCCGAAGTGGTGCGCGGCATCAACGAGCAGGGCAGCGCGCGGCTGATCGCGGTCCTCGCAACCTTCCCCGACCAACCCTTGGATATCGGGCGCGAACTGGTGGCGTTTGCCGTCCGGCTGACGCGCGACTGCCTGTGCGACGACAACTCGCGCGCGCTGCGCAAGCTGATCGAGAACGAAGGCAGCCGCTATCCCGAGCTGTTCGAGACCTGGAAGGACTATGGCCCCGGCAAGAACTGGCCGGCCATCTCGTCCCGCTTCGCCCGCCTCGCCCGCGCCGGCGACATCGATCTCGATGATCCCGACCTGGCGGCCCGGCAGTTCATGGCCCTGATCCGGGCCGATCTGCCGAACGAACCCGGCCAGCCGGTGAGCGATGCCGAACTCGAGCAGGCCGCCCGCAACGGCGTGCGGACATTCCTGCGCGCCTACGGCAAGCGCGACACGGCGTCAGCGCTCTAGATCGCTTCACGATCGGGCTGGGTCGGCTGGCCCGGTCCCGGACCCACGCACCGGCTGTCATCCCTGCGAAGGCAGGGACCCATTTCACCGCCCGCGTCGAAGAGAGTTGGGTCCCTGCTTTCGCAGGGATGACACCGAGTATGGTCAGGTCATCGGTGAAACGATTTGGTGTTGACACTCTGACGCTTGGTTCCGTCGCAGAAAGCGGTCGGGGGATGACTGTTTTCGAACCGTCGAAGCTCAAAGGACGAGCAGCATGGCGCAGCGATCCGGCTGGCCGTTTCGGAGTTCGGCCTCCAGGATCGCCGCTAACCAATGCGGCGGTGCATCGCATATCTCGAAGCCCATGCGTTGATATGCCGGCGCATTCCACGGTGGGCGCATCGCAGTGGTCAGTCCGACAAAGGCCAGTCCAGACGATCTGGCGGCCCGAACCGCCTGCTCCACAAGCGCACGACCGAGGCCCTGGCGCTGATATCTGAAGGCGACATCGACCTCGGTAATATAGAGAGCGTCCTCGAACTGGCGCGCTGCGAGGAAAGCAATCGGAGCGCCAGTGCCGTCATCGGCGACCCATAGCAGGCCCGCGTCCAGGCTGGGCCGCCACGCGACGGACGGAGACGCGTGCACCTCGTCGCCAAAACCATGTTCGACAAAGAGCCGCCCTGCCGACAGCTCGATGGAGGGCAGCGCCGCGAGGTCTTCCTCGCGGGCAGGTCGTATCGGCGGCGCAGTGGGGCGGCTCGTCGTGGAACGTCCAGCGTGGATGCCGTCCAGCCGCCGGATCACTTTGCTAGAGCACCAGATAGCCGCGATAGGCGATCAGCCGACCGAGCAGCGGCAATCGGATTTCGACTTCGAAACGGTGCCGCCCGCCTTCGTCCACCCGCTCCTCGGCGGTGATCCTGGGCAAGAGGAAGCCGGGTAACGGCACGCCCCACAGCCGGCCGGAAACCCGCTGCATGTCGAGCCCGTCGCCGCGCGGCACCAGGCGCATGCGGATCGCCACCGGCCCGAACCGCTCCTCGATCAGTCCATCCGGCACCGCGCTCATCACCGATCGCATCGGCCGGTCGGCAAAGAACCTCGTCCAGTGCTCGCGTCCATCGCGGCTCTCGATCACCACGCGCACCGGCACCCGCCCCTCGTCCCTCGGCAGCCCGAAGCGCTTGGCGATGAAGCGGGCGATCGGGTTCTCCGCCGGCGCCACCACTGCCTCGCCTTCGGCGATCACCGCCGGCCGGCCACGGTGCAGGCGGCGCGTGACCTCCGGCAGGCGATCGAAACCCTCGCCCATGACCCGCCGATAGAGCGGCTTCTCGCCGCGAAATGCCATCTGCTTGGTCTCGATGGCGAGCCCGGAAAACCAAGGCCGGATCTGTTCGAGGCTGATGACCCCGGCCGCCGACCTCGCCCCGCCCCTGAGCCTGCCGCCCAGGGTCAGCATCTCGATCACCGCCGCGGCAGGGGCAACCGGGACATAGGGACCATCGCCGTTGGCGGCCCGCAGCCACCAGCGCACCACCCGGGCATCGCCGCGGGCGTCTTGCCCCGCGGCCTCGATCTGCATGCCGCCATCGGCAGTGCCGAAGCGATCGAGCCACAGGGCGATCTGCGTGCCGAGCCCGGCGAATACCCGCGCCGACTTCACCAGCCCCCAGCGCACCGGCACCGCGGCGACGCCGATCAGCCAGTTGAGCACCGGCAGCTCCATCCCCGCGTCGAACCCGGCCCTCACCCTTGGGGCATAACGGGCCGGCAACAGGTCGAGATCGGGCACTTCGGCCAGCATGGCCCGCCGCCGCGGCAGGCCTTCGATGGTTACCCAGCGCCCATCGCTCCAGCCTCGCCCCTGCTCCCAGCCGGCTTCGCGGAACACCCGGACACGCTGGCCCACCCAGCTCAGAATGCCCTCGACCACCGCGCGTCCCTTCGGCGTGCGGTTGCCCGGCACGATCGCCACATCGATGCTGTCGACCGCCAGCCAGGCGCTGGTCACATGATCGAGCACCGCATGGGTCAGGCCCGGGGTCGAACTGGCTCCTGAAATCACTGCGACCGCCACCGCCCGCGCCGCACTGTCGAACTTCGTGACGCCGGCGACGAAGGCGCGCGAGTCGGCAATATCGACATAGTGACAGCGCGCCGCGATGGCCGCCTCGATCAGTTGCGTGCCGGTGAGCTGAAACGGCCCGGAACAATCGACCACCACGTCGCAATCGATCTCTTTCAGCCGCTCGCCGCCGATGCGGTCGCGATCGATCATCACGAAGCCGTACTCGCCCTGTTCGTCGATCAGGCGCAGCTCGCGCTGCAGCGCCAGCGCCCGGCTCTCGGTGCGGCCGCCCAGGCTCACCCTAAAACCCTTGCGCCGCGCCAGCAGCCGCGCCAGCCGCGAGCCGAACACGCCGGCTCCGCCGACGATCAGGATATGCGGCCGGCTCATGCCGCGACCTCGCGTAACGGTTTCGTTTCCAGTCGCAGCGTCTTCAAGGGACTCAGCAATTGCCCTGAAACCATGCTCGCCAGCAGCCACGGTATCGGAGGCACCCTGGCGGCTGCCGAAACCAGCCCGTCGCGCAGCAGCGGCAGCAGATTGCCATCCGATTGGTAGAACGGGGTCAGCGTCAGCGACAGCATCTGGTAAAGCCGGACATGCCAGCGCCGCAGCCGCGCATAGCTGCTCAGCGCGTCGGCGATCGTCGCCGCGCCCGCCAACGCCTCCGCCAGCGCTGCGGCGTCGAGCAATGCCATATTGGCGCCCTGCCCCAGTTGCGGGCTGGTCGAGTGCGCGCTGTCGCCGATGAAGGCGATCCCGTCACCCGCCGGAATCTGCAGCGTGTGGTGGGCATAGCGCGCCAGCGTCATCTGCTCGAAATCGGTGATCGCTTCGAGATGCGGCGCCGTTTCCGGCCAGTGCCCACGTACCTCGTCGCGCCAGCTATCGATCCCCGCTGCCTGCACCGCGGCGTAACGCTCCGGCCTGAGGCTCCAGAAGAACGCCGCGAGTTCCGGACCGTCGCGGCGCTGTCGGCCAACCGGCAGCACGCCGATCATGATGCTGGCCTTGCGGTAGCGCTGCATCAGCGCATCGCAGCGAAACCCGGCATCGACCCATGGCACGGTGCCCCAGATCGCGCCGAAGCTCAGGGGCCGCGAGCGACTCGGCACCTTCGCCTCGCTTTTCAGCGGCGATGCCGATCCGAGCGCGTCGACCACCAGGTCGAACGGCCCTTCGAGGCCCTGCGGCCCGCGCAGCCACTGCCCGCCGCCTGAGCGCTCGAGGCCCTCCACGACGAAGCCGGTGCGGATCGGCAGCCGCTCGGCCACCACTGCATCGTGCAGCACGTTGAACAGCGCCGCCCGGTGCACGGCGATGGCATGAACCTCGGGGCCAAGCGGCCGATAACCGACATCGAGCACCACCCGGCCGCTTTTCGCATCGGTGCCGATCAGCCGTTCCACTGGTGCGCCAAGCGCCGCGATCTCGCCCGCGAGCCCGAGCGCCGCGAGCACAGCGAGGCCGGTCGGCTGCAGCATCAGGCCCGAGCCGAGCGGCCGAGGTGTCTCGAACCGCTCGAACAGCCTGACGCGGTGCCCGGCGCGGCTGAGCAGCAGCGCCGTCGCCAGCCCGCCGGGCCCGGCACCCGCTATCGCAATATCAAGTGATTTCAGCAGTCTCGCTTCCCCGGATATCCCGGAGCGGACTAGATCACCACCTGCGTGCCGATTTCAACCACACGGCCGGTCGGAATATGGAAGTATTCCGTTGCATCGGTGGCGTTGCGCGCCAGGCCGATGAATATCCGGTCGAGGAACACCGGCGCTCCACCCTTCGGTGATGGCTTCAGCGACCGCCGCGACAGGAAGAACGACGTCGACATGATGTCGAACTTCCAGCCGAGCTTGCGGGCCAGCGCCAGCGCCTTGGGGATGTTCGGCGTCTCGATGTAACCGAAGGTCACCACCACTCGGTAGAACAGGTCGTTATAGGCATCGATCCTGATCTTCTCTTCGTCGGCGACGCGGGGCCGGTCCGAGGTGATCACCGTCAGGATCACGTTGTGCTCATGCAGCACCTTGTAGTGCTTGAGGCTGTGCAGCAGCGCCGTCGGCGCGCCTTCGATATCGGAGGTGAGGAACACCGCCGTGCCCGGCACGATGGTCGGCTTCTTCTTGGCGAGGTTCTCGACCAGGAACTCCAGCGGCACCTCGTCGCGGCGGGTCTTTTCCGCCAGCCGGCGACGGCCCCAGATCCAGATCGTCATCATCGCCGCGATGGTCGCCGCGACCACCGCCGGCACCCAGCCGCCTTGCGAGAACTTGGCCGCATTGGCGATGAAGAAGCCGAGATCGATGATCAGCAGCGGCACGATCACCACCATGGCAACGATCAGGTTCCACTTCCACAACCGCCACATGACGATGAACAGCAGGATCGCCGTCACCAGCATCTCGCCGGTCACCGCGATGCCATAGGCAGCCGACAGGGCGCTCGACGAGCGGAACCCGACCACCAGCAGCACCACGCAGATCAGCAGCAGGAAATTGACCTGCGGCATGAAGATCTGCCCCGCCACCTCTTCGGAGGTGTGGCGCACTTCGAGGCGCGGCAGGAGGTTGAGGTGCATGGCCTGCCGCACCAGCGAATAGGCCCCCGAGATTACCGCCTGGCTGGCGATGACGGTGGCCAGCGTCGCCAGCGCCACCATCGGCAGCTTGGCCCAGTCTGGCTGCATCTGGAAGAACGGGTTGGTCACCTCGTTGGGGTGGCTGAGGACGAACGCCCCCTGCCCGAAATAGTTGAGCAGCAGCGCCGGAAACACCAGCGCCAGCCAGGCCGCGATGATCGGCTTGCGGCCGAAATGCCCGAGGTCGACATAGAGCGCCTCGGCGCCCGTTACCGCGAGGAATACTGCGCCCAGCACGACGATCGACATGCCGGCATGGGTATAGAGAAACTCGATGCCATGCGCCGGGTTCAGCGCCATCAGCACCTGTGGCGCATCGGCGATGTGCAGGAGCCCGGTGACGCCGAGAATGAGGAACCAGGCGGCCATCACCGGCCCGAACACCGTCGAGACCCGCGCCGTGCCGAAGCGCTGCACCATGAACAGCCCGATCAGGATCACCACCGTCATCGGCACCACCCAGGGGGTGAGGCGCGGCTCGACCACCTCGAGGCCCTCGACCGCCGAGAGCACGGAGATGGCCGGCGTGATGATCGCATCGCCGAGGAACAGTGCGCCGCCGACAATGCCCAGGCCCAGGATCCAGGCGGGTCGCTTGGCGAAGGCATTGCTGGCCAGCGTCATCAGCGACAGCGTGCCGCCTTCGCCCTTGTTGTCGGCGCGCAGCACGAAGACCACGTATTTGACGGTGACCACGATGGTCAGTGCCCAGACAATCAGCGACAGCAGACCGAGCACCTCGTTCTCCGACGGCGAACCGCCGGCGGCGTGCAGCGCTTCGCGGAACGCGTAGAGGGGACTGGTGCCGATATCGCCGAAAACGACGCCCAGGGCGCCGAGAACAAGAATGGGGATATTGGTGTTCGTGGCGTGGCCGGCCTGATCGGTCGCCCCAGCGCCGGCTGTCACGCCGGACGGAGTGGTCTGCGTCATATGCCCTTCGCTCACCCTGTTTCGGGTGGGCGGGTGTCTACACCCGCCCTACAGCGCACTCAACGGCCAAATTCCGTCGAGCGTCGCTTTTGCTGATGGACAGTTATGCGGATTTGCGGGGGTAGGACACAACAAAAAGGGGACGGCGCCATGGGAAGCGCCGTCCCCGACCGGGGTGCGAAAGGAGGAGAACCCCGGAAACGACCGGTGGAGACCTCAGGCGGCCTTGGCCGCGGCAGCTGCGTCGGCCTGGCGGGCCGTACGGGTGGCGTTGGTCCACCACAGCAGGTTGTCGAGCATCTCGGGCACGAACGGGTCGAAGTTACCCTTGCTGTCGTCCCAGCTCTTCTGGCCCATCATGATCGGGATGAAGTCCGAGCCACCGATATGCACGGCGTGACGGACGGGAACCGCCTGCAGCTCGACCATGATGTTGCGCAGGTGCTCGATGGCGCGGGCGCCGCCCACCGAACCGTAACCGACAAAGGCCACGGCCTTCTTCATGAAGGGCTTGTAGGCCCAGTCGATGGCGTTCTTCAGCGCGCCGGTGATCGAGCGGTTATACTCGGCGGTGACGACGATGTAGCCGTCGAATTCGTTGAGCTTGGCCTGCCACTTGGCGGCGGTCTCGTTCGGGGTCGGCATCCAGAAGTCGGACGCGGCCGCATCGAACAGCGGAAGCGGATAATCCTTCAGGTCGACGATCTCGACGTCGGCATCGCCACGGGCGGCGACGTGGTCGGCGATCCACTTGGCCGGCTTGTCGCCGAAGCGGGTCGGACGGATCGAGCTGATGATCACTGCAATCTTGGGTTTGGACATTTGCTGCACTCCAGTATCAAAATGTGACTAGCGGCAAATAAGTGCCCAAGGTGGGTCGGCACAAGCAGGCACCAGAATGAAGCGGGGGCACAGTTTGCTCACCCGGTTACATCCGTGTGCGTGCAGTTACAGCCTTGTAAGCAAAGGCAATCCGGACCGTTCGGGGCGCCGATGGCAGCGCCGTACCGCCACGGCGCCGCATTCGCTCCCAACGCGAAATGCAGCGTTCGCGATTGTCGAACAGTCAGTAACGCAGGCGTGTCAGCGCAAGCCGAATGAATAGGTCCAGGCCAGCGCCTTGAGGCCGGCATCATCAAGCTCGGGGTGCCGGGGCTGCAGCTGCTCGATGGCGCGTTCGGTGAGGCTCTTCTTGGAGCGCTTCTCCAGCCCGTCGACCGGTTGCTGCAGCTCTTCGAGCAGGCCGATAATGCGCTGCTTGAGCTCGGTGCCCTCGGCCTCGCCGAAACGCTGCACCAGGTGCGGCGTCTTGGCGCGCGGAAACGGTGAACTGCCGAAACCGGTATAGAGCACCAGTGCTTCGTTGATCGGGTCGCTCATCGTCTGCTCGTATGCAACTGCTCTCAAAGCCATATGGCAACCCGCTCGATCTGTGGAAGGCTCGAACTTGGTCCATCCACTGTTGAAGCGAAATAAGCGGCAATGGCGGTAGTTAAGTCGGATTTGACCGCCGACCACGGGTTGCCCGTTAACATATGTGCGAAAGCCCGCGGGAGGCTGCGGCATTCACCACGTCGGCCCGCGGCAATTGCCTCCGGCACGTAGCCGGGTCAGTGTCCGCCCCATTGCTGGGGGATTTCGATGAAACTGTTCGCCGCGGCCGCGCTGGCCCTTGCGCTGTGCACGACCACCGCTCTCGCTGGTCCGCCGCTGCGGCTGTGGATCAAGAACGCCTCGCCGGTCACCATCGACAAGCTCTACATCACGATCATGGGGACCGATTTCGGCGCCGAGCGGCTGCGCGGCAAGACCATCGAGCCCAAGGGCAAGATGCAGTTCATGCTGGAGGACGGCGTCGACAAATGCTGGGCCGACATCCGCATGCTGTCGACCGCCGGCAAGGAATACACCTACCGGGCGAGCCTCTGCGAGGAAGGCCACACCTTCACCTTCCGCGGTCGCCCCTGAGCCTCAGCCGCAGGCCAGCTTGTACCGCCGCACCGTCTCGGCCATGCCGTAGATCAGCGCATCGGCGGTGATCGCGTGGCCGATCGACACCTCGGCCAGGTCGGGAATCGCCTGCTTCAGTGGCGGCAGGTTGACGAGGTTGAGGTCATGGCCGGCATTGACCAGCAGGCCGCCCTGCCCCGAGCGCGCATTGTGCCCGGCCGCCCGCGCCGCATCGGCCGTCTCGCGCAGCGCGTCGAGATGCACGGCCTGCACCTCCGGCTTCAGCGACCCGCCATAGGGCCCGGTGTACAACTCTACCCGGTCCGCCCCGACATTGGCGGCCGCCGCCGGCGCCGAGGGTTCGGCATTTATGAACAGCGACACCCGGATCCCCGCCGTCTTCATCCGCTCGATCGCCGGGGTCAGCACGGCGCGATTGGCTTCGATGTTCCAGCCATGGTCGGAGGTCGATTGCAGCGGGTCGTCGGGCACGAACGTCACCTGGTCCGGCGCGGCGCGCTCGACGAGGGTCAGGAAGTCCTCGGTCGGGTAGCCCTCGATGTTGAACTCGCGGCCCGCATAGTCCTGCCGCAGCAGCGACACCAGCTCGAACACATCGGTGCGTCGGATATGCCGTTCGTCCGGCCGCGGATGCACGGTGATGCCGTCGGCCCCCGCATCGAGCGCGATGCGGGCAATGCCGGTGACGCTCGGCCATGGCACCGAACGCCGGTTGCGCAGCATGGCGACGGCATTGAGATTGACGCTGAGATGAGTCATCGCGGGACCTCGGCAGAACGGGGCCGAGGCTTAGCGCATCGCGCCCCGGCGAGCCAATCGAACGTTTTGATGAGCCCGATCAGCCCTTGAGATGGTCAGGCTGCCAGTTCCACGCGCCGCGCCCGCCGCTCGAACACCACGACCAGCACCCCGCTGACAAGGATCAGCCCGATGCCGGCCAGCGCCAACGCATTCGGGACGGTGCCGAACACCAGCGCGCCGATGATCAGCGCCCAGAGCGTTCCGGCGTAAAAGAACGGCGCCACGACGCGCGTCTCCGCCACTCGATAGGCCGAAAACAGCAGCAGTTGTCCCAGCGTCAGCATGGCGCTCGAGCCGGCGATCAGCAGCAGTTCGGCAGGACCGGGCATGACCCAGGCCTCGAACATCAGCATCAGCACCCCGATGCCCAGCAGCGACACGGCCGACGCACCGACCGCCACCACCAGCGCCGGCACCTCGGCATCGACGCGTCGGCCGATCAGGTCGCGGATCGCGCAGCCCAGCGCGCTCCACAGGCCAAGCAGCGCGAACGGCTGGAACCCCGAGCCGCCCGGCTGCGCCACCAGCACCGCGCCGATGAACGCCACGACGATCAACGACGCCGCGGCGCCGCCCACCCGGTCGCCGAAGAACACCACGGCGCCCAGCATCACCAGCATCGGCGTCAGTTGCGCCAGCGCCGTGATATCGGCGAGCGGCGCATTGGCGATGGCAAAGATGTAGCCGGCGGCGGCCGCCAGCTCGAAAAAGTTGCGCGCCACCACCTTGGGGCGAAACATCATCGGCGCCTTGCCCAGCGCCCCGGTCGCCGCCAGCACCGGCAGCCCCATGAGCACGGCGATCACCGCCCTCAGGAACAGCGCCTCCAGCGGCGGCACATTCGCCATCGCCACTTTCAGCAGGCTGTCATTGATCAGGAAACAGCCGGTGGCGAGCAGCATGTAGACGATGCCACGCAGGTTCGAGTGCTGGTGCGACATGGACGATCCGGTGAGAGGACGCAGAGCCTCTAACGCAACGCGCGTCCCGCTACCAATCGAGATTGCTCATGGCACCGATGCGGCACGTCAGCGCGGCCTTGCCCGCCGGTCGAGCAGCAGCACCAGCACGCCGCTTGCGGCGATGAGGCAGATGCCGGCGGCGGCCACGGCGTTGGGGAGCGTGCCGAACACCACCGCCCCGATCAGCAGCGCCCACAACGTGCCGGTATAGAAGAACGGCACCACCGCCTTGGTTTCAGCGACGCGGAACGACAGGAACAGCAGCAGCTGCGCCAGCGTCAGGAAAGCGCTCGCCCCGGCAATCAGCAGCAATTGCGGCAGCGAGGGCGTTACCCAGCGCTCGAACGCCAGCATCAGCGCGCCGATGCCGATGGCCGACACCAGGGAAAGCCCCACCGCCACCGCGAGGGCCGGAACACCCGCATCGACCCGGCGGCCGATCAGGTCGCGACCGGCACTCAATGCCGCGCTGGCCAGCCCGAACAGCACGTAAGGCTGGAACCCCTGGCTGCCGGGCTGCGCCACCAGCAGCGCGCCGACCAGCGCCACCACGATCAGCGCGATGGCCGCGCCGCCGACCCGATCGCCGAAGAACAGCACCGCTCCGAGCAGCACCAGCATCGGCGTCAGTTGCAGCAGCGCCGTGATATCGGCGAGCGGTGCATTGGCGACGGCAAAGACAAAGGCGATGGCAGCCGCGCATTCCACCACGTTGCGGGCCAGCACCCGGCCCTCGAGCATGTGCCGCAGGCTCGCGCGGGACGTGGTGGCAAGCAGCACCGGCACGCCGAGGATCAGCGCCGCCACGGCGCGGAGGAACAGCGCCTCGAGTGGTGGCAGGTCGACCACCGCAAGCTTCAGCAGCCCGTTATTGATGGTGAAGCAGCCGCTCGCCAGCACCATGTAGACGATGCCGCGCAGGTTCGAGCCCTGGGCCGGCATCACGCCACCGGCACCAGCCGGCGCTTGCGTTCATCGAGCAGCACGATGGTGAGGCCGGCCGCCACCACCAGCACGATGCCGCTGATGGCGAGCAGGTTCGGGAACTGTCCGAACACCGCGAGCCCCGACAGCACCGCCCAGAAGGTGAAGAAGTAGTAGAACGGCGCCACCACGCCGGTCGGGCCGACCCGGTAGGCCATGAAGATGAAGAAGTGGCCGAAGATCAGGAACAGCCCTGCCCCGCCCAGCAGCAACAGATGGTGCGTCTGCGGCGCCACCCACTGCTCGGTCGCAAGGTGCATCGCCCCGGCCCCGAGCAGCACCACGATGATCGCCGACATGGCGACGATCATCCCCGGCACCTCGGGCGCGATCCGTCGTCCCGCCAGGTCCCGTACCGCGCACAGCACCGCATTGGCGAGCGCCAGCACCGCATAGATCGAGATGCCCTGCATGGTCGGCTGCGCCACCATGATGGCGCCGATGAAACCGGCACCGATCAGCGCCATGCGCACGCCGCCGATCTTCTCGCGGAACAGGATCGATGCCCCCAGCAGCACCAGCAGCGGGGTGATCTGCCCGAGCGCCGAGGCATCGGCGATCGGCATGTTGGCCAGCGCCACCACGTAGCAGAGGATCGCCGCGGTTTCGGCGAGGTTACGCGCCAGCACGCGCCGCTCGAACACCAGCGGCAGCTGCCGGCCATAGCCGAGCGCCAGCATCAGCGGCAGCCCCCAGAGCAGCCCGGCGCAACCGCGCAGCATCAGCACCTGGTAAGGCGGCAATCCCTCGGTCGCCAGCTTCATCAGCGTGTCGTTGATCACATACGAGCAGGTCGCGATGACCATGAACAACGGCCCGCGAAACGGGTGCGATGCGAACGACACTGGTGATTTCCCCTCGAAGAAAAGGCCGGGATCGCTCCCGGCCTCTGTTGTTTACATGCCTTCCGGCCCGCGCGATATCGCCGCGAGCCCGGTGCGCACCACTTCGATCAGCCCCAGCGGCATCATCAGCGCAATGAAGCTGTCGATCTTCGATGGCTTGCCGGTCACCTCGAAGACGAAGCTTTCGGTGGTGGCATCGACGATCTGGGCGCGGAACGCATCGGCCAGCCGCAGCGCCTCGGCGCGCGGCTCGCCCGAGCCGCCCACCTTGATCAGCGCCAGCTCGCGCTCCAGCGACTTGCCCTCGCTGGTGAGGTCATGCACCCGATGCACCGGGATCAGCCGCTCGAGCTGCAGCTTGATCTGGGTCAGCACCTTGGGCGTCGCCACCGTCACCACGGTGATCCGGCTGAGGCCCTTCTCATGCTCGGTCTCTGAGACCGTGAGACTGTCGATATTATAGCCGCGGGCGGCGAACAGCCCGACGATCCGGGCGAGAATGCCCGGCTCGTTGTCGACCAGCACGCTCAGCGTGTGCCGCTCCGGAACCTGGGTTTCCGCGGCGAGGAAATAGGCCGAACCGCTCGGCTGCAAATGTGCGTTCATGACTTTCGTACCCTCTCTTGAGGTCCCTGCTCCACCGGCGTCATCCTCGCGCAGGCGGGGATCCATCTCTCGTTTCGCGCTTGCGGCGCGATGGATTCCCGCTTTCGCGGGAATGACATGGGTGGGGCGGCCCTAACTCAAACCAGCTGCCGGCCTTTTTCGTCGATCACCGCGCCGATATCGTCCTCGAAATCGGGCAGGATCATCTCGTTGTGCGGCTTGCCCGACGGGATCATCGGCAGGCAGTTCTCGTGCTTTTCAACGAGGCAGTCGAACAGCACCGGACCGTCGTAATCGAGCATTTCCTGGATCGCCGCATCGAGCTTGGCCGGATCGTCGCAGCGGATACCCTTGCCGCCATAGGCTTCGGCCAGCTTGACGAAATCGGGCAGGCTCTCGGAGTAGCTGTGCGCGTAACGCCCGCCATGCAGCAGGTCCTGCCATTGCCGGACCATGCCCATCCGCTCGTTGTTGAGGATGAACACCTTGATCGGCAGGCGGTACTGCACCGCGGTCGACAGCTCCTGCATGGTCATCTGCACGCTCGCCTCGCCGGCGATGTCGATGACCAGCGCGTCCGGGTGCGCCACCTGCACGCCGACGGCAGCCGGCAGGCCATAGCCCATGGTGCCGAGGCCCCCCGAGGTCATCCAGCGGTTCGGCATCTCGAACGGGAAATGCTGCGCCGCCCACATCTGGTGCTGGCCGACTTCGGTGGTGATGTAGACCTCGCGCCCCTTGGTCGCCTCGTAGAGGCGCTGGATCGCGTATTGCGGCTTGATGGTGGTGTCGGAGTTCTTGAAACCCAGCGAGTTGCGCGCTCGCCAGCCCTTGATCTCTTCCCACCATGGCGCGATCGCCTCGGTGCGCGGCTGGTTGGTCTTCGACCGCCAGAGCCGCACCATCTCCTCGAGCACCGCACCACAATCGCCGACGATGGCGAGATCGGTGCGGACGTTCTTGCCGATCGAGGACGGGTCGATATCGACATGGATCTTGGTCGAGCCGGGCGAGAATGCGTCGATCCGCCCGGTGATGCGGTCGTCGAAGCGCGCCCCGATATTGATCATCAGGTCGCAGTCATGCATCGCCATATTGGCTTCGTAGGTGCCGTGCATGCCGAGCATGCCCATCCACTGCGGGTTGGAGCCCGGGAAGGCGCCCAGCCCCATCAGCGTCGAAGTCACCGGGAAACCGGTCAGCTCGGCCAGCTCGCGCAGCTTCTCGGACGCTTCCGGCCCCGAGTTGATGATGCCGCCGCCGGTATAAAAGATCGGCCGCTCGGCCTTCAGCATCATGTCGACGGCGGCCTCGATGGCCTTGCTGTCGCCAGAGGTGGCCGGATGGTAGCTCTTGTGGCGGCTCGCCCCGACCTCGTCGATCCCCAGATACGTGCCGAGCGCGAACTGCACGTCCTTGGGGATATCGACCAGCACCGGCCCCGGACGCCCCGAGTTGGCGATGTGGAACGCCTCATGCATGACGCGCGACAGATCGTTGACCGATTTCACCAGGTAGTTGTGCTTGGTGCACGAGCGGGTGATGCCGACCGTGTCGCATTCCTGGAAGGCGTCCGAACCGATCAGCGTCGTCGGGACCTGCGCGGTGATGCAGACCAGCGGGATCGAGTCCATCAGCGCATCGGTGAGGCCGGTGACCGCGTTGGTCGCCCCCGGGCCCGAGGTCACCAGCACCACGCCGACCTTGCCGGTCGAACGCGCATAACCCTCGGCCATGTGCGTCGCGCCCTGCTCGTGCCGGACCAGGATGTGCTGCACCTTGTCCTGCTGGAACATCGCGTCATAGATCGGCAACGCCGCCCCGCCGGGATAGCCGAAGATATGCTCCACCCCGTTATCGACCAGGGCCTGGATCACCATCTCCGCGCCTGTCATCTGCTCGGCCATTCTCACAACTCCCCCGGGCTCACCCGGTCTTTCATTCGCTACGCCGTCACCGGCGGAAATTCGGCAACAAAAAAGGCCCCGTTAGGGACCTTCGAACGAGCGCACCGACCCTCGCGAGGATTTACCTCACGTGCTCGATGCGCCCCACTACTACGATAAGCTTCTGCACGGATCGTGCTCCAAGATTAGGTGGGGAGTTATGGGCGGAGGTCGTGGTGGTGTCAAGGGGCAGCTTTTACACCCGAACCGGACACTATGCGTGCAATCGGGATGCCGGCGACGCCACGGCACGCTCGATCAGCGTCGCAAACGCCCTGGTCGTCACATCCAGCTCGACGCGCCCGCCCTGTTGTTCCCGCGCCATCGCCTCAGCGGCGGCTAGCAGGCCGCTGCAGCAGAGGCGAAGGACATCGCCAGAAAGGTCTGTGAGCGGCTGCAGCACGCCTTGCATCACGTCGACATATTCGTCGCGCATCGCAAGTTGCTGCGCGGCCATCTCTTCGCTGCCCTGCAGGGCAGCCGAGAGAGCTGGTCCTTCAACTCCGGCGTCGACAAGGCAGCTGAAATAGGCCGAGCTCATCTGCGCCGCCAACGCGTGAAGATTGCGCGGGGCGGCGGCCAGGGCCTTGCGCAGAGCATCGACATAGGCGCGCTCGAGCCGCTCATAGAGCGCCAGGAGTAGCCCGGACCTCGTGCCGAAATGCTCGTAGGTCACCGGCCTGCTGACTTCGGCCCGGAGCGCCAGCGAGACCAGCGTCAGCTGATCCGCCCCCTCCTCCCGAACGATCTTCAGTGCGACGTCGAGCAATTGCTGGCGGCGGTCCTCCTTGCTCAGCCGCGCCATCATCGCTTGCCTCTCATCACAACTTACATTATGTAACTTACGTATTGTAGGTTCGATGCGATGGAGCGTCAAGGATGAGCGATGTGAGTGTCATTGGGTTGGGCGACATGGGCACCGCGATTGGGCGCGCCCTCGTTTCGGCCGGCCTGGCGGTGACTGTGTGGAATCGCAGCGCGGCAAAGGAGGCGCCGCTTGTCAGCATGGGAGCCACCGCCGCAACTACCGCCGGCGCGGCGATCGCGGCCAGTCCGGTCACCGTGCTCTGTGTGAGCGACTACGCTGCGACAGCGGCGCTGATCGAAGGGGCGGCGCTCCAGGATAGGCTGCTGATGCAGTTCGCCTCGGGAACGCCTGCCCAGGCCCGATCGATGGAGGCCCGGGTTCGCCAAGGAGGAGGGAGATATGTCGACGGCGCCATCGGCGCCTGGCCACGGCAGATCGGCTCGCCCGACGCATCCTTCACCTTGTCGGGCAACGCCGACGATTTCGCGGCAGCGCGGCCAGTGCTGGAGCTGCTTGGCGGGCAGTCGACACATGTCGGATCGGATGTCGGCCACGCCAAGGCCTACGCCAATGCCGGATTGGCTTACTTTGCCGGACATTGGATCGGCTTTGCACAAGGCGCGTCCATATCCCAGTCCGAGGGCCTGGACCCCGCGGTGCTGGGCGAAATGCTGGCTGGCATGGGCCCGATCCTGAGCAACGACCTGCTGCTCATGGGGCGTGCCATCGCGAGCGATGCATTCGACGAGGCGGACAGCACCATCAAGACCATCGCCGGAGACCTGAACTGGCTCGCTGAACTCGCCGAGACGGCGGGTGGCAACAACGAGTTCGCGCGGCTTGCCGCGGCTCTGTTCACGCGGACCCGAGATATGGGGCTGGGCGACAAACAGCACAGCGCGATCATCAAGGCGCTGCGGGGGTAAACCAAGCTGTCGGACCCGGCAGCCCGCAAGGTAGCGCACATGTTTAGCCGCCTCTACCGGACGAGATGGGACCGTCATACTGACGGTCCCATCCCTCGATCAGCTGACCGGCACCTCTCGCGAGGCCGGAGCGCTGCGCAGGAACAGCAGCGCAAGAACGGCCGCGACCACTGCGACCCACGCCGCACCGGCAAACGCGGCGTGGAAGCCCTGCAGCAGCGCCTCGCTCTCGCCTGCCGTTCCAGCCGCAGCGGCCAGCGCCACCATGGCGGCGAGACCGACGGCCGAGCCGACCTGGTAAGTCGTGTTGACCAGGCCGGAGGCGAGGCCGGTCTCTTCGGGGCGGGCGCTGGACATCGCGGCCATGGTCACCGGGATGTAGGCGAGCGCCATGCCTAGGGCAGCCAGCAAGGACGCGGGCAGCACATTGGCGAAATAGTTGCCGCTCGCCGGCAACTGGGTGAACAGGAACAGCGCGCCGCCCATGGCGAGCAGCCCGGCCACCACGTTGGCCTTTATGCCGAAGCGGCCGATCAGCCTGCCCGAGAGGCCGATCATGATCACCATGATGGTCAGCGTCATCGGCAAGAGGGCGAGTCCGCTGGCCAGCGCCGACAGGTGCAGGGTCTGCTGCAAATAGAGGTTGAGGTAGAACCACAGCGGAATCCATGCCGCCCCGAGCAGCCCCATCAGCACGTTGCCGAGCGCCAGGTTGCGCGCCCCGAAGATCCGCAGCGGCAGCAGCGGCTCGCGCCGCATGGCCTGGATGACGAGGAAGATCACCAGCAGCAGCACGGCGAGACCGAGCAGCAGCAGGGTCTGGATCGAACCCCACTGCCCCGGCTCGGTGGTGACGATGGCATAGACCGCCACCACCAGCGCCGCCGTGATCGTCGCCGCGCCGAACCAGTCGACGCGTCCCGTCGCCGGGGCCGAGTAGCGCAGCACCAGCGGCGCGAGCCCGAACACCAGGACGCCGAGCGGCACATTGATGAGGAAGGTCCATGGCCAGCTCAGCCACTCGGTGATGACGCCACCGAGGAAGACGCCGGCGGTGCCGCCGGCTGCTGCCGCCGCGCCCCAGAAGCCAAAAGCCTTGCCGAGTTCGGCGCCGTTATGGCCGAAGAGCCGCATGACGATGGCGAGTGCGGTCGGGGCAATGAGCGCCGCCCCTACTCCCTGCAGCGCCCGGCCGGCCAGCAGCATTTCCTGGCTGCCGGCAAGCCCCGCCAGCAGCGAGGCGCCGGTGAGGATGGCGAAGCCGAGCATGAACATGCGGCGGGCGCCGAACACATCGCCCAGCTTGCCGCCGAGCAGCAGCAGGCCGCCAAAGGCGATGACATAGGCGTTGAAGATCCAGCTGAGGCCGCCCGGGGTGAAGCCGAGATCGACCTGGATGGCCGGCAGGGCGACGCCGATGATCGAGGTGTCGAGAATGACGATGAATTGAGCCGCGCAGAGCAGCGCGAGCGCCAACCACCGCTTGGGGTCGGGTGTTTGCATTTCGAGTTTCCAGTTCTGTCGCGCTCGGCTTGCGCGGCGCGAGGTTGATCGCGCCGGTTGCGCGACTGTTCGAGCGGCCTAACGGCTCCAACTCTTGGAGGGTCAAGCCCCCAACGCAGACCGCAAAACGAAGCGCCCGGCAGGTGGTCCGCCGGGCGCCTTAGCGCTGCTTGCGAGATGCGGTCAGTGGCCGTGGGCGCGCGGATCGATGCCGGTGATGCCAAAGCGCGGCTGCCGCTTCCTCGCGGCCGGCGCAGCAGCGGTGGCAAAACCCTCGATGATCGGGCAATCCGGCCGATCGTCGCCCTGGCAGTGGTCGGCCAGGTGCTGCAGCGTATTGCTCATCGCCTCGAGCGCCCGCGCCTTTTCCTGCAGCGCTTCGATATGCTGCAGCGCGATCGCCTTCACGTCGGCGCTGGCCCGGCTGCGGTCGCGCCACAGCGCCAGCAGGTCTTCCATCTGCTCGACCGAGAAACCGAGATCGCGGGCCTGGCTGATGAACCTCAGGGCATGGACGTCGTTGTCGGAATAGACCCGATAACCCGACTCGGTCCGGAGCGGCGGTCTGATGAGCCCGATCGATTCGTAATAGCGGATCATCTTGACCGACACGCCGCTGGCCTTGGAAGCGTCACCGATAATCATGATGGGCTCCGCGCCAGCTCGAGACGGTCGATGGACGGGGCCGACATGTCGCCGCCCCCGGAGGTCGCGCCCAACGGCGCCCTGAAGCCCCTGAGTCGCAGGGCATTGCCGAGCACGAACACGCTCGACAGCGCCATCGCCCCGGCGGCGATGACCGGCGACAGCAAGGTGCCGTTGAGCGGATAGAGCAGACCGGCCGCCACAGGGATCAGCGTTACGTTGTAGGCGAAGGCCCAGAACAGGTTCTGGCGGATGTTGCGGATCGTCGCCTTGGAGAGCGCGATCGCATTGACCACGCCGCGCAGGTCGCCCGACATCAGCACCACGTCGGCGCTTTCGATGGCGATATCGGTGCCGGTGCCGACGGCGATGCCGACATCGGCTTCGGCGAGCGCCGGCGCATCGTTGATGCCGTCCCCCACAAACACTACCTGCCGCCCCCCTGCCCTCAGCGACTGGATCGCCGCCACCTTGCCATCGGGCAGCACCTCGGCCACCACTTCGTCGATCCCGAGGCGCGCCGCCACGGCGTTGGCGGTGCGGCGATTGTCGCCGGTGATCATCGCCACCGTGAGGCCGAGCACATGCAGCGCCGCGATGGCCTCGGCCGAAGTCTCCTTGATCGGATCGGAGACGGCGATGATCGCCGCGAGCCGGCCGTCGATTGCGGCATAGAGCGGCGACTTGCCTTCATCCCCGAGCGCGGTGGCGGCTTCGGCGAATGCCGACACCTCGATACCGGCCCGCGCCATCGCCCGATCGGCGCCGATCAGCACCGAGCGACCGTCGACGCGTCCGCTGACGCCGAAGCCGGGGTCGGCGGCAAACTCTGCCACCGGCCGCAGCCGTTCAGCCGGCACGGCGGCAACGATGGCCTCTGCAATCGGGTGCTCGGACTTGGTTTCGACGCTGGCGACCAGTTCGATCACCTCGTCGCGCGCGAACCCGTCGCTGACGAGGACGTCGGTGAGCGCCGGCCGGCCCTGGGTCAGCGTCCCGGTCTTGTCGAGCGCCACCACCTGGGCCGCCCGCAGCGATTGCAGCGCGTCGCCCTTGCGGAACAGCACGCCGAGCTCGGCGGCCCGGCCGGTGCCGACCATGATCGAGGTCGGCGTCGCCAGCCCCATGGCGCATGGGCAGGCGATGATCAGCACCGCCACGGCGTTGACCAGCGCAAAGGTCAGTGCCGGGGACGGCCCTAGAACCAGCCAGGCGACAAAGGTGAGCGCAGCCACCCCGATCACCGCCGGGACGAACCAGGCCGTCACCTTGTCGACCAGCGCCTGGATCGGCAGCTTGCTGCCCTGCGCCGCTTCGACCATGCGGATGATCTGCGCCAGCACCGTGTCGGCGCCGACCTTGGTCGCCGCGAAGGTGAAGGCCCCGGTGCGGTTGATGGTGCCGCCGACCACCTCGTCGCCGACCCGCTTGCGCACCGGTAGCGGCTCGCCCGAGATCATCGACTCGTCGATATGCGACTCGCCGGCGGCAACCACACCGTCGACCGGGACGCGGTCGCCCGGACGGATCTCGATGAGGTCGCCGACCACCACCTGTTCGAGCGGCAGCTCGAGCGCCGCGCCATCGCGCACCACCCGCGCCGTCTTCGGCTGCAGCCCCACCAGGCGCTTGATCGCCTGGCTGGTGCGCCCCTTGGCCCGCGCTTCGAGATAGCGGCCAAGCAGGATCAACGTCACGATCACCGCCGCGGCCTCGTAGTAGACATAGCTGGTGCCCGATGGCAGCACCGCGGGCGCGAAGGTCGAGACCACCGAATAGCCCCAGGCGGCGCTGGTGCCGAGCACCACCAGCGAGTTCATGTCGGGGGCGAGCCGAACGAGGTTCGGGATGCCCTTCCTGAAAAAGCGCAGCCCGGGACCGAACAGCACGACGGTCGCCAGGACGAACTGGATGTAGAGGTTGTTGGTCATGCCGATGTTCAGCATGATCCAGTCGTGGATGGCCGGCACGTAGTGCGAGCCCATCTCCATCACGAACAACGGCACGGTCATCACCGCCGCGAGGGCCAGCGCATTGCGCAGGTGCCGGAGCTCGGTCTCCCGGCGCTCCTCGGCAACGTCGCTCGCCGGGCTCGCCGCCGGTTTGACCACTGCATAGCCGGTGGCCCGCACCGTGGCCTCGAGCGTCGAGCGCGTCACCGCGCCGCCTGCCACGACGACGACGGCCTTCTCCGTCGCGAGGTTCACGACGGCAGAGATCACCCCGGGCACGACGGCCAGGGCCTTTTCGATGCGCGACACGCACGAGGCGCAGGTCATGCCTTCGATCGTGAGCTCGATGGTCTCCTCGCGCGTGGCGTAGCCGGCCTTCGCCACCGCCGCGATCACGCCGCGCGGATCCGGCCTCGATGAAAACGTGACGGTCGCCCGCTCGGTCGCGAGGTTGACGTTCGCCGAAACGACGCCTGGCACGGCGCGAATGGCCCTCTCGACCCGCGCCACGCAGGAGGCGCAGGTAATCCCCTCGATCTGGAACGAGGTAGCGCCGGGCGGCACCGATGGCTGAAGATGCGTAGACATGAAGCAGTCCTCTCGTGTGACTGCCCCACCAGATAATCCTTCCAACGATGGGAGGGTCAAGCCCTCGCCGGCCGTCGGCGTGCCCCGACCGAAACGGGCTTGACCCTGCCACGGTTGGAAGCCCCAGCTTCACTCGCATCCAACCAACAAGGATGACGAGCATGTACAATTTCCAGGTGAGCGACATGACCTGCAGCCACTGCGTGGCAACGGTCGAGCGGGCGATCAAAACCGTCGACGGCACGGCGGCGGTCAAGATCGATCTGGCCGGGCTTGCCGTGAAGATCGAAAGCGCCAAGCCCGCCGCCAGCTTCGCCGCGGCGATCCAGGAAGCCGGCTACACGCCGCTGCTGCGCGGCTGACCGGCTTGCCACGACGCTGAAGAAGGGGCGCTTGCGGCGCCCCTTTCCTTTGTTCAGACGTAGACCAGTTCCGACATCATGCCGGCCATCATGTGGTAGAGGTTATGGCAGTGGTAGAGCCAGCGTCCCGGATTGTCGGCGTCGAACGCCACGCTCACCGAGCCCATCGGCGGCACCAGCACCGTGTCCCGCATGGCGCCGGCGATCGGGGTGCCATTGATCCCCGTCACCTGGAAATGATGGCCGTGCAGGTGCATCGGATGGGCCATCATCGAGTGGTTCATGAACTCCAGCGCGACGCGCTGGCCCGGCTTCACCTCGAGCCTCTGGCGCTGCTGCCACGTCCGCTCGTTGAGCGTCCAGGTGTAGGGCGTCATCGCCCCGCCCAGCATCACCATCAACTGGTGATCGACTGGTCGTGAGCCCAAGGGGGTGTCGGCGATCAGCCGTTGCTCCAGCGACATATCGACGGGCGCTTCGGCCGCCTCGGAGGCTCCGGCATACTTTTCGATCTGGGCTCCAGGCGCCGCGAGGATGATGCCGGTTCGCGCCACATCGCCCTCGCGCCGTGCGAAGACCGGCACGACGGCGCCCACGGGCACCTCGAGCAGCAGGTCGAGCCGCTGCGCCTGGGCCAGCGGAAAGCGGCTGCCGGTCACCGGTTGCACCCGGTTGCCGTCGACGGCGAGCACGGTGGCCTCGCGCGCCTCCAGATCGATCCAGAACGCCGTGGCGGACGCGCCGTTGATGATGCGAAGCCGCACGCGGCCATGGCGCTCGATGCGGATGATCTCGGGGTCGTCGAGCGTCCGGTCATTGGCGAGGAACGCGTCATATTCGACATCGTTGAGGTCCATGCCCGCCATCGCCGAATGGTCCATCGGCGCGGTGCCACCCCCCATGCTGCCGTGATCCATGCCGGCCATGCCGCCCTGCCCGGTGAGCCCGGCGAGAATCTCGGCCGGGTCGCGGAAACTGAAATCGTTGAGCAGCACGGTGACCTCCTGCGCGTCGAGGCCGTCGGCCTCGCGCACGATCAGCGGTGCGGTGAGCAGTGACTGTTCCTGCAGCCCGTGATGCGAGTGCATCCAGTGCGTACCGGGCCGGGGCACGAAGTCGAAATTCCGCACTTCCCCGGCCGCCAGCGACGCGACATAGCCGGTCTCCGCGATGCCATCGAGTTCGGGCGTGGGCGTCATTCCATGCCAGTGCACGGTGGTCGGCTCGTCCAGCGCATTCTGCATCGCCACGCTGAAGCGCTCTCCGGGTTCGAGCAGCAGGCCGCTGCGGCCGTTTCCATCGGTTACCCCATAGACCTCCGCCGGCCGACCCAGCACCTCGATCGTGCGCCGACCGATGATCAACCTGCGGGACGGCGGCGCGGCGAGCGCGGGAACGCAGGTCGCGGCTCCGATGGCGGCGGCAGTGCCGAGGAAGGTTCTGCGGGTCATGGGATCAGGCATTTCTGGTGCTCCACAAAAGGCTCCCTGCTCCCTGCACCTTCCTACCGTGGGAAGGTCAAGCCCACGTCCTCCTCTTGACCCTGCCAGTGTTGGAGACCGCATCTGAGGTTGCAGTTGATCACCGGAGCCCGAAGAAAATGCCCACCCCAACTGCCCCTGCCGACCTGATCGTCTACTCGACGCCGACCTGCCCGGATTGCCACGCGCTGAAGGCCTGGCTGAATGAACGCGGCATCGTCTTCACCGAGCGCGACCTGACCGATCCACAAATCGCCGAGGAAGCGAAGGCGCGCACCGGAGTGCGGGTCGCTCCCATCACCATCGCCGGCGACACCATCCTCTACGGTACGTTCGCGACACAGAAGCCGCAGCTCGAGCGGCTGTTCGGCCGGCGGGCCGTGTAACGTGAAGCGATCTGTCGAGCTGCGCGACGCCGGCGGCGCCTAGCGCAGGGCGATCGCCTGCCAGCACATCGAGGCCAGCATGGCGCGCTCGTCGGCGGTCATCGCGTCGGGTAGCAGGCGCCGGCGCTTGACGAAGTTGCGGATGGCGCCGCGCACGAAGCTGGCGATCAGGGTGGGCGGACCGGCGCGCACCACCCCGGCGGCTTGCGCCTCCTCGATCATCGCGATGGCGCTGTCGACGAACGGGCCGAAGATGGCTCGGGCGTCGCCCAGCGAAATCAGCGGGCTGTTCTCCAGATAGTCGAACAGCCGGCTGCGCTGCTCGTCCTCCCAGATGAAGTCGATATAGCGGGCGATATAGGCCGCCACCCGCGCCGCCGGACCGGAAGACTGATGGTCGCCGGCTGCCATATGCGCGGTCATCACTTCGGCCACCTGGCCGTAAACCCCGCGCACCAGCGCTTCCTTGGAGTCGAAGTAGTTGTAGAGCGAGCCGGTGGCCACGCCTGCCTCTTCGGCAATGGCGGCCATCGAGCACTGAAGCCCGTTCCGGACGATCAACCTGGATGCGGCGGCAATGATCCGCACGCGCTTGTCGGGGCTCAAATCCATACTGAATGAACGTTCATTCACCTGTCATGGGGCGAAGCTATCGATAGCGCCGATCCCGCGCAAGGGCCAATCGGCGGCGCGAGTCTTTCCAGGGAAAACCGGCCTTGCCGGTGCCATGCAACAGGAGGACGTCAATGTCCGGGCACGTCACGTTTGTTCACCTCACCGACCTGCATGTCGGCAACCCGGCGGTCGTTGACGACCACCTCTACTCCGACACCTCGACGACGCTCGAGCGCATCCTTGCCGACATCAAGCTGCTGCAGCCCGCCCCCAGCTTCATCGTCGCGAGCGGCGACCTGACCAACCGCGGCGACGTTGACAGCTACGAGCAGCTGAAGCGCCTGATCGCCGCGTCCGGGCTCGACATCCCCTTCCTGTTCGCACTCGGCAACCACGACCGTCGCGATGGCTTCTACCCCGCGATGCACGGTCGCACCGAGAACGTCTGGGCGCCCTATGACCACGCCCAGGTGATCGACGGCATCCACGTGATCGTCCTCGACTCGAGCGTCCCCAACAAGATCGGCGGCGCCTTCGAGCCCGGCCAGCTCGACTGGCTGAAGGCGGAACTCGAGCAGCACGCCGACCTCCCCAAGCTGCTGGTCATGCATCACGCCCCTGCCCTCGATGCCAACCCGGCCATGGAGTGGGAATCGCTGTCGATCGACGACACCGAGGCGCTGCGCCAGGCCGTCGCCGGCAAGAACGTCATCGGCATTCTCTCCGGCCACATCCATTTCGACCGCGTTTCCAACTGGTACGGCATTCCCGTGGTGGTGGGCATCGGCCAGCACGCCGCGACCGATGTGCTGTGGCTGCACGAGGGCCTGCGCATGCTCGAAGGCGCCTCGTTCGCCATCGGCACCCTGCGGTCTTCGGGACTCTCCATCACCTTCGCGCCGCAGCCGGCAAGCCGTCGCGAACTGCACAGTTTCAGCTTCGCCGGCATGGCCGAAATGCTGGCCAAGTACGAAGCCTCCACTCCCGTCGCTGCTGAATAACGGACCCCTGAACATGCACCGCAAAGCGTTTCTCGCGGGGGCCTTCGCGCTCCTCGCGGCCGGCCCGGCCATCGCGCAGGCCATCCCGGCCACCGTCGACCAGCCGGTCACCATCACCTTCTACAACTACAACCTCGCTTCGGCCGGTATCGGCGCCGAGGCGACCAAGAAGCTGGTCGCCGAGTTCATGGCGGCCAACCCCAACATCACCGTCGAAGGCGTGCCCTATTCCAGCGCCGACGCCAGCCGCATCCAGGCCGACCTCGCCGCCGGCCTGCCGGTCGACCTGGTGCAGACGGTGTTCAGCGATCTCGACTTTGCCGTCGAGAATTTCGGCGCCAAGGCGCTCGAGGACCTGGTGCCGGCCGACGAGCTGGCCGCCCATTTCGAAGGCATGAGCCCCAACGGGCTGAAGCTGGGCGTGCTCAACGGCAAGACCTACGGCCTCGCCTACACCTTCTCGACCCCGGTGTTGTTCTACAATGCCGACCTGTTCCGCGCCGCCGGGCTCGATCCCGACCAGCCGCCCAAGACCTGGGATGCGGTCAAGACGGCAGCCCTGAGCATCAAGGAAAAGACCGGCGCCATGGGCTTTACCGGCGGCATCATCGGTCCCGGCGCTGCCGACTGGCTGTTCCAGGGCGTGGTCCGCTCCAATAATGGCGAAGTGATCTCGCGCGATCGCAAGACCTTGAAGTTCGCCGAGCCCGAGGCCGTCGAGGCCGTGCAGATGCTGCGCGATCTCGCCGATGCCGGCGCCTACGAGAACATGGATTTCAACGGTGCGCTCGAAAACATGGCGGCCGGCAAGCTCGCCATGTACCTGCAGACCAGCGCTTTGCAGGCCGGCCTCGTCGCCGGCGCCAAGGACAAGTACGAGCTGCGCGCCTCGACCATGCCCAGTTTCGGCGACAAGCCGACCCGCCCGAACAATTCGGGCAGCGCGCTGACCATCCACACCGCCGATCCGATCAAGCAGCGCGCCGCGTGGGAGCTGATGAAGTTCCTCACCTCCAAGCACGGCTACACCGTGATCACCTCCGAGATCGGCTATCTGCCGCTCCGCACCGATATCGTCACCGATCCGCAATATCTCGCCGGCTGGGTCGCCGAGCACCCGCTGGTGCAGCCCAACCTCGAGCAGCTGAGCCGGCTCGAGCCGTGGGATCCGATGCCCGGCCCGAACTATCGGCAGATCGTCAAGACGATGATGGACGCCGTGGAAATGGCGGTGTTCGGCGGCGCCGATGTGCAGCCGACCCTTGCCGATGCTGCCGCCAATGCCCAGGCGCTGATGCCCTGACGCTCCCCTGGCCCGCCCCGCTACCGGGGCGGGCCACCCCATGGAGATGGACGATGGCAGAGCTATCGATGTCGCGACGCGAAGCATCCACGCTCAGGCTGAGGCGCGCCGGCAACTGGCGTGTTTCGCCCTGGCTGTATCTGGCCCCGGCCATCCTGACCCTGGTGGTCTGGATCTACTGGCCGCTGCTCGATGCAGTGCGGCTGAGCTTCTTCCAGTGGAACATGCTCCCCACCTCGCCGCAGAAATTCGTCGGCTGGGAGAACTATGCGCGCATCCTGGCGCTGCCGAAATTCTGGCAGGCGCTGCGCAATACCGGCCTCTACGTGCTGGGGTTGCTGCCGCTCGCCGTGCTGGTGCCGCTGGCGCTCGCCATCTACACCCACGACCTGCCGGCGCGCTCGCGCAACATCTACCGCGCCATCATCTTCGTGCCGATGATCATTGCTCCGGTGGTCGCCGCCGCGGTCTGGCGCTGGCTGCTGGACCCCGGCTACGGCATGGTCAACACCGGCATCACCTGGCTCGGCTTCGATCCGGTCAAGTTCCTTACCGACCCCAAGGTCGCCATCTGGACGGTGATCGTCATCACCGGCTGGAAGCTGATCGGCTTTTCGACGCTGATCCTCTCGGCAGCCAATGCCAACATCAACCCGTCGCTGGTCGAGGCGGCGCGCATGGATGGCGCCAGCAAGTGGGAAATCATCCGCGACGTCCGCTTGCCGCTGCTCAGCTCGTCAATCCTGTTCCTGGTGATGATGACGATCCTGCTCGGGGCGCAGTGGAGCTTCACCTACATCAACGTGCTCACCGGCGGCGGTCCGCTCGGGGCGACCACCAACATCTACTACCTGCTGTGGGATTTCGGCTTTTCCTCCATGTCGGTGGGCTGGAGTTCGGCCTCGGCGGTGATCCTGTTCCTCGGTTTCGGCGCCATCGCGTTTTTCCTCTTCAAGCTCATCGACAGGTACTCGTTCCATGACAACTGAGGTCATCGAAGCGGCCCGGCCGGCCGTTCGCCGGTTGCGCCGCAAGGCCGGCGAAGGCATCGGACTCAACTCGGCCGCCGGGCACCTGGTGATGGTGCTGCTGTCGCTGTTCTGCCTGTTCCCGGTCTACTGGATGGTGGTGACCTCGCTGCGGCCGGCCAACGCCATTTTCGAGACCAGCCTGTGGCCGACCGCCTTGTCGCTCGACAACTACGCCTACGCGCTGAACGCCATACCCATCGTCCGCATGCTCCTCAACACCCTCGTCATCTCGGTGGTGGTGACGGTGATCCAGCTGATGACCGGGCTGCTGGCCGCCTATGCCTTCGCCCGCTGGCGCTTCCCGTTCGACAAGCTGATCTATGCCGGAGTGGCGCTGACCTGGCTGGTGCCGTTCCAGGTGGTGATGATCCCCAACTACCTGCTGGTGGCGCAGCTGGGACTGCTCGACAGCCTGACGGCGCTGATCCTGCCGCATTTCGCCTCGGCGCTCGCCATCCTGTTGCTGGCGCAGTCGATGCGCAGCTTCCCCCGCGAAGTCATCGAAGCGGCCCGCATGGACGGCGCGCGCAGCTGGCGCATCCTGTGGGAGGTGATGACGCCGAACCTGCGCGGCACCATCGCCTCGCTGGCCATCCTCATCTTCATCTCCACCTGGAACGAGTATTTCTGGCCGCTGCTGCTGTCGCGCACCGCCGAGAACAGCGTCGTCCAGATCGGCATTCAGATGTTCATGACCTCGGAGGGCAATGCCTGGGGTCCGCTGATGGCGGCATCGACCATGGCCAGCCTGCCCATCCTCGTCGTCTACATCGTCCTGCAGCGCCAGGTCGTCCAATCCTTCATGAAATCGGGTATCCGCTGATGCTGAACCAACTCAACCGCCATCTGCCGGTCAAAGGCACCTACAATGTCCGCGATCTGGGCGGCTATGCCGCCCGAAACGGCGAGACGCGCTGGCGCCGCATCCTGCGGGCCGATGGCCTGCACCGGCTCGACGATGCGGGCATGGAGGCGCTGGTTGCCGAGGGCGTGACCACCGTCATCGACCTGCGTCATGCCGACGAACTGGCCACCCAGCCCAACCCGTTCAGCGCCAACCCGGCCGTGCACTATCACAACGTCTCGCTGTTCGACCGCCTGGCACCCGTTCCCGCAGCCGGCCAGGATCTGCTGCTCGACCTCTACACGCTGGCGCTGGGCAGCCGGCAGCCGGCGATCGCCCAGGTGCTGACGATCATCGCCGAGGCGCCCGCCGGAACGGTGCTGTTCCACTGCACCGCCGGCAAGGACCGCACCGGCATCGTTTCGGCGCTGCTGCTCGCCGTCGCCGGTGTCGAAGCGGCGCTGATCGTCGAAGACTATGCCCTCACCGGCCCGATGATCGCGCCGATGATCGAGGAGATCGTCGCCGACGCCGCGGCGCGCGGCGCCGATGTGGAGACGTTCCGCCCGCTGCTGGCCTCGGACCCGGCAACGATGGCCGCCACGATTGCTCATCTCGAAGCGACCTACGGATCGGCAGCCAGTTACCTCGAGCGCATCGGGCTCGCCCCTGCGCTGATCGCCCGGCTGCACGACCGGCTCGTGGGAGAGGTCGCATGACCGACATCCTGATCACCGGGCTGAAGAAGACGTATGACGGCAAGCAGGTGCTGCACGGCATCGATGTCGCCATTGCCGATGGCCATTTCGTCGTCATCGTCGGGCCTTCGGGCTGCGGCAAGTCCACCCTGCTCCGCACCATTGCCGGCCTCGAGGATGCGAGTTCAGGGTCGATCTCGATCGGCGGCATCGACATGACAGAGATCGACCCGGCCGACCGCGGCTGCGCCATGGTGTTCCAGAACTACGCCCTCTACCCGCATATGAGCGTGCGCCAGAACATGGCCTATCCACTCAGGATCGCCAGGCTGCCCCAGGCGGAACGCGACCGGCGGGTCGAGGAAGCGGCGCGCATTCTCAACCTCACCGAGTATCTCGATCGTCGCCCGGCTCAGCTGTCGGGCGGGCAGCGCCAGCGCGTTGCCATGGGCCGCGCCATCGTGCGCGAGCCCGATGTGTTCCTGTTCGACGAGCCGCTCAGCAACCTCGATGCGCTGCTGCGCGTACAGATGCGCATCGAGATCAAGCGCCTGCACAAGCGGCTCAAGGCGACGTCGATCTTCGTCACGCATGACCAGGTGGAGGCAATGACCCTCGCCGACACCCTGATCGTGATGAATGCGGGGCATGTCGAGCAGATCGGGGCACCGTCCGAGATCTATCGCAAACCGGCCTCGGTATTCGTCGCCGGCTTCCTCGGAGCGCCGGCCATGAACCTGTTGCCGGCAACAATTGGCGCCACCGGCCGGATGAGCTTCGATGATGCTGCCGGCGAGCTTTCCCTCGGGGCCGCCGGCCTCGCGCCAGGAACCCAGCTGATGGCTGGCATCCGCCCCGAGAATGTCGCCATCTCCCTCACCGCCACCGGCGGGCTGCCTGCCGTCGTCGACCTGGTCGAGGAACTGGGTAGTGCCCGGGTGGCCTATTGCAGGCTGAATGCGCGCGAACTGGCAGTGGTGCTGCCGCCCGGTGACGAACGCTACGAGGGGCGCCAAGTCTTCCTCGATTTCGCCGCCGAGGCGCTGCACCTCTTCGATCGGACCAGCGGCCGGCGTATCGATGTCGCCCCCTGGCGCGAGCCGGCGGCCGAGCGAGTGCTGGCCAGCGCCTGATCCGGTGTCACCCGGCTATGGGATGTGGCCGGGGCACGGTTGGATCGCCACCTCAATTCAGGTGCCTATCCGACGAATGGCAGGGCTCCACTCGCCGGCCATTCCGTGCTTAACATACTACCATACCGCGCCCGCGGACTGAGCTGTCACATCCCGTAGGAACATCCAGATGCCTCATAAACTCCAGGTGCTCACTCCCGAGCAGGCGCAGCACTTTGTGGAAAAGGGCTACGTCCTCGTCAAAGGCTGCCTCGATCCCGAGCTGGCCGCGAAATGGACGGCAGAGGCCTATTCCCGGCTCGGCTACGACCCCGATGACCGCTCCACCTGGACCAAGGAAATCGTCTGGATGGACCGCAACCACGTGGCGGCGATCAAGGACATCTCGCCCAAGGCGTGGGGCGCGTTGTGCGATGTGACCGGCGGCGCCGACCGCATCGATCACAAGATCATGGAGATCGAGTCGCAGCACTTCACCACGATCAACTCCACCGAGTGGTCGGATGCCTTCATCGTCAATTTCCGCCGCGGCGCCGACAAGCCGTGGATGAAGCCCTCGCCCGAGGCCGGCGGCTGGCACAAGGATGGCAGCTTCTTCCGCCATTTCCTCGATAGCCGCGAACAGGGCCTGCTGACCGTGGTCTACTGGTCCAATGTCGGCCACAAGGGTGGCGGCACCTTCATCGCCCCCGACTCGATCAAGCACGTGGCTCGCTACCTCGCCGACCATCCGGAGGGCGTCGATCCGTCCTTCGATTTCGGCCACCTGATCGACAAGTGCGAGGAGTTCGTCGAGGTCACCGGCGAGGTCGGCGACTTCATCATCCTGCACCCCTACATGCTGCACGCCTCGTCGAATAACCACTCGCCCAACGTGCGCTTCATGACCAACCCGCCGGTGGTGCTGAAGGACCCGATGAACTTCAACCGCGAGGACCCGGCGGAGTTTTCGCTGATCGAGCGCGCGACGCTGCACGGCCTCGGGCTCGACCGCTACGACTTCCGCCCCACCGGCCCGCGCGACGAGCAGTGGCAGGTGATCGGCTAAGCGCCTTGAGCTAGCTATCGGAACTCGGCGACCACGGCCCACGAGCCCGGCGCCGGGCTTCCATGTCGGCGACGAACAGCTGCGCTCGGGAAAGTCGAACCGCCTTGCTGCGGGGCGCCGCCCAGGTGCTCTCGCGCGGGTCGTCGCCATAATCGTTGGCACCGTACGTATCCGGCCCCAGGCACATCAATACCAGCAGCCAGATGCCGCCGATGAATGGAACGAGGCAGATCCAGTACCACCAGCCCGACCGACCGCTATCGTGCAACCGGCGTACGGTGACCGTGATGTTGGGGATGATGTGAATGACCACGCAGAACATCGTCAGCGGCCCCAGGCCGCTGACACCGGGCCGGAAATAGCCAAGCACCGCGACGTCCAGGTAGAACGCCACGAACACCAGCACGACCGAAATCAGCGTGTAGACCCAGTATTGCGTCCGCGAGGAGCGTCCCGCGAACTCGAAATACCGCAACATCGTGTCGAAATAGCCGAACATCTTTGATCTGACCCCTGCCCTCGAAAGCAAAACTAGGGCAAGACACTCAATATCCGATGTTGTCGAACGGTCGCAGTTTAGCGATCTCCAGCGATCAACCGCGCAGGCCCGGTGCCTCCTGCCCGGTGCGCGCCACATACTCGGTATAGCCGCCGCCATAGGCGTGGACGCCTTCAGGGGTCAGCTCCAGCACGCGATTGCTGAGCGCGGCGAGGAAGTGGCGGTCGTGCGAGACGAACAGCATCGTCCCCTCATATTGCGACAACGCCTCGATCAGCATCTCTTTGGTCGCGATGTCGAGGTGGTTGGTCGGCTCGTCGAGCACCAGGAAATTCGGCGAGTCGAACAAG
>MKVB01000001.1:839222-941686 GCA_001899085.1 Devosia sp. 66-14
CACCCGGCATTTCTTCTCGATCTCGTCGCCGGAAAAGCCGAAACACCCGGCCAGCGCCCTGAGCGCCGCCTGCCCGGCCTGCGGAAAGCTGTCCTCCAGCGACTGGAACACCGTGCGGTCGCCATCGAGCAGGTCCATGGCGTGCTGCGCGAAATAGCCGAGCTTGACGCTGGGGCCGACATTGATCGAGCCGTTGTCCGGTTCGGTGCTGCCCGCCACCAGCTTCAACAGCGTCGACTTGCCGGCGCCGTTCACGCCCATGATGCACCAGCGCTCCTTGCGCCGGACATGGAAATCCAGCCCTTCATAGATCGAGCGGCTGCCATAGGCTTTGTCGACACCCTTCAGCAGCACCACGTCCTCGCCCGAGCGCGCCGGCGGGCGGAACTCGAAGTTCACCGTCTGGCGGCGCTTCGGCGGCTCGACCTTGTCGATCTTGTCGAGCTTCTTCACCCGGCTCTGCACCTGGGCGGCGTGGCTGGCGCGTGCCTTGAACCGCTCGATGAAGGCGATCTCCTTGGCGAGCATCGCCTGCTGCCGCTCGAACTGCGCCTGCATCTGCTTGTCCGAGAGGGCGCGCTGCTGCTGGTAGAACTCGTAGTCGCCCGAATAGGCGGTGAGCGACCCACCATCGATCTCGACGATCTTGTTGACCACGCGGTTCATGAAGGCGCGATCATGCGAGGTCATCAGCACCCCGCCCTCATAGCGCTTCAGGAAATCCTCGAGCCAGATAAGGCTTTCGATATCGAGGTGGTTGGAGGGCTCGTCCAGCAACAGCGCATCGGGCCGCATGAGCAGGATCTTGCCCAGCGCCACCCGCATCTTCCAGCCGCCCGACAGCGCGCCGACATCGCCGTCCATCATCTCCTGGCTGAAGCCGAGCCCATCGAGCACTTCACGAGCCCGCGCATCGAGGCTGTAGCCGTCGAGTTCCTGGAACTGACCCTGCACCTCGCCGTAGCGGGTGATGATCTCGTCCATCTGGTCGGCGCGATCGGGGTCTGCCATCGCCGCTTCGAGTTCGCTCATCTCGGCGATCAACGCGCCGGCCGGTCCCGCGCCTTCCATCACCTCGGCGACGGCGCTGCGGCCGGCCATGTCGCCGACATCCTGGCTGAAATAGCCGATGGTGATGCCGCGATCGACCACCACCTGCCCCTCGTCGGGCTGCTCCTCGCCGGTGATCATCCGGAACAGCGTGGTCTTGCCGGCGCCGTTCGGGCCGACCAGCCCGATCTTCTCGCCGCGCTGCAAGGCGGCAGAAGCTTCGATGAAGACGATCTGCTTGCCGTTCTGCTTGGAAATGTTCTCGAGGCGGATCATGCGCTTAGGAGGCCCTGCTGAAGTGTCGGGCCTGTGCTGACTGGTCGCGGCCGCTGGTTCGTCCGTGGCGTAAAGCATTCGCGGGCCGGCGACGCAAGCGCAGCGGCGTCACAGGTGCCCTGCGCCATCGACAATGGCCGGGCATCGAAGGGCTTTACATTATTTACGCAATAACGTAATTACGTAATCATGCAAACACAAGATCCGCTCACCGCCACCTTCGCCGCGCTTGCCGACCCGACCCGTCGCGCCATGCTGGCGCGGCTGACCCGGGGACCGGCAACGGTCAACGAACTGGCCGAACCATTTGCGCTCACCCTCCCCACCGTCTCGCGGCACCTCAAGGTGCTCGAGCAGGCGGGGCTGATCAGCAAGCAGCGCTCGGCCCAATCCCGCCCCTGCACGCTGGAAATCGCCCCGCTCGCAGAGGCCGACGCCTGGATGGCGCAGTATCGCGAGTTCTTCGCCACCCGCTTCGACCGGCTCGATACTCAGCTCAAGGCCATGATGGCCGCCCGTGCCGAGGCGGCCAGCACTTCCACGGGAGATCAGTAACATGCCCGCTACCTATGCCCTCGATCGCGGAATGACCCTGCAACGCACCTTCGCGGCGCCCGCCAGCGTGGTGTTCGAAGCCTGGACCGACCCGGCCTATCTCGACTGGTACTTCAACCCTGGCCAGCACACCGATCAGCCCGCGACGGTCGACCTCAGGGTCGGCGGCCAGTGGCGGCAGGAAATGGTGGAGACGCCGCAGAAGCGCTATTTCACCGGCGGCGTGTATCGCGAGATCGTGCCGGGCAGGAAGCTGGTCTTCTATTGGGGCGCCGTCGGCGGCTGGCCCGAGCTCGACCTCGACAATCTCGACGAAAGCCCCCTGGTCACCATCCGGCTCACGCCTTACGGCGCCCAGACGGTGATGGATTTCCACGTGCAATTCCCCGACCGGTACACCCCTGAACGCGTCGACTGGTGGATGAATTGCGGCATGGTCGCCGGCTGGAACATGACCATCGACCGCCTGGTCGCCGTGTATGAGGCGGCGCGTCGCGCCAGTTGAAATGCAGCGGGGCGCGCACCTCAGGTGCACGCCCCCGCCCGTTCAGCTGACCTCGGCCCTCAGTCGAAGAAGTTCTCGTCGCCTTCTTCGAGGTACTTTTTGGCTTCCTTGGCGATCAGGTTGACGCCGAGGCCCGGACGATCCGGCACATCGATCAGTCCGCCCTTCACCGGCATGCCCTCAAAACCCTCGGTGATGTCGTACCAGAACGGCTCGAAGCGGGCCGGATACTCGAAGGCGATCAGGTTGTCCGGCATGGTCGCGCAGACCTGGATCAGCGCGGCGAGCCCGAGAATGCCGTTGGCGGTGCCGTGCGGCGCGATGGCGATGCCGTGCAGGTCCGCGTGCTCGGCCACCCACTTGATCTCGGCGAGACCGCCGACATCGCAGGGATCGGGGCCGATGACGTTCACCGCATGGCTCTCGATCAGCTGCTTGTAGTGCTGGCGCAGGTAGATCTGTTCGCCGGTATGGATGGGCGTCGTCGTGTGATGCGTCACATCCTTGTAGACGTCCGGGTTCACGTAGGGCGAGTAGTCGCCGGTCACCGTGTCCTCGATCCACAGCAGGTGCAGGTGCTCCACCGCCTTGGCGAGGCGCAGCGCGTCGAGCGGCATGAAGCCCGGGCCGGCATCGACCGCGGTGTTGTACCCCTTGCCCAGCGTCTCGCGGGCCGAGGTGATGCAGGCCACCAGGTGATCGAAGCCTTCCTTGGTCATCGTGCCCTTGTGCGGGTACGGGAACGGCGCATCCTCCTGCACCTCGCCATAGAAGAAATCCGGAAAGTCGCGGACCATCGACGAGTGGTAGGCGCTCGGCAGCTTGAACAGGGTGAACTCGCCCTTCAGCGACTTGCCGTACTCGGCCCAGCGCTTGTAGCCGGCCGGAGTATGCTCGGCGCCGCCGGGCACTTCGGCCTGGTACAGCGTGCGATAGGTGCGGACCTGGTCGCGCACTTTGCCGCCGAGCAGCCGATAGACCGGAGCGTTCAGTGCCTTGCCGGCAATGTCCCACAGCGCATGCTCGATGGCCGACACCGCCGAGCCGAACGGCTTGAAGCCGCCGCGCACGCGGATGCGCCGCATCACGCGCTCGACGTCGCGCGGATCCTGCCCGACGATCCAGTCCTTGAGCTGCAGCACCTGCGATTTCACGTAAGGCTTCGGAGTCTCGATCTGGCTCCAGCCGGTGATGCCCTCATCGGTGGTGATGCGGATCACCGGGCTCGAGGCGATGATCGCGCATTTCAGGTCTGTAATCTTCAACGGGAAGCTCCTCAATCCCTACCATACCAGTATGGCAGCTATGCCGTATTCCGGCGCGGATTTGAATGCTCCTAATGGGGAATTCGATGGCGACAGGCGACAAAATCGAGCCCTGTGCGCAATCCACCACGCATCGGCCGCGTCGCTCAGCGCGCCGCGGTTGAGATGGTCGCCGCCCTGCGCGAGATGTCAGCCGGCTTTCGCCATCACCGTCTTGACCACATCGGATAGCCGGGTGGCCGCCGCCAGGTCGGCGGTATCGAGCGCCGCCCCGGAGCGCTTCTCGATCTCGACGCTCCACTCCACCAGATCGAGACTGTCGAGTTCGAGTTCGCCCAGTTCCAGGTCGCCGTCAGGGGCCTGCAGCCGCGCCGAGACAACGGGATTGTTGAACGACCTGGCAGTCTGGTGCAGCGCCTCGACGATCAGGCGGCGGGCTTCAGCTTCCGTCATCGGCTAATATCCACTTCGAAAAGACTGGGGACATTGAACACATAGCTGTCCAGCGGCAGCTCGTACCGGCTCACCTCTACCCTGGTCGACAGCGTCGTCAGCCGGGCCGCGATCGCTCCCCAGAGTTCGACCGAGAGCGGCCGGCCGAGGCACGCATGCGCGCCGGCGCCGAAAAAGCGATGGTGCTCGGTTGCCGGCCCATGGCCGTAAGTCTGCAGCACTACCCGCACCCGGTCCCCCTCGGCCAGGTCGAGCCCGCCGGCCTGCAGCGCCGTCGCGGCGATCCGCTCGACGAACGGGACCGCCGTCCGCTGCGGCAGCTTGGGAAAGACGATGCTGCTCAGCGGCTGGCCGGCATGCTCGGTGAACAGGTTCGCGAGACTTTCGGCCAGCGTACCGACCAGCGCGTCCTTGCCGACCACCAGCAGCCCCAGCCGCATGCCGACCTCGTCGTCGCTGGCCCCCGGCCCCATCCGGTCGCGAAGATGCGCCTCGAGCGCCGCCATGTCGGCCTCGAGCCGCACCCGGCGGCTCATGCCGATGGATTTGTCGAACACCAGCGACACATCGTCGAGCGCCAGGTGATCCGGCAGGTCGACCGCTACCAGCGTCGCGAACAGTCCCCGCACCAGCGGCTTGATCACCGCAGTCATCAGTTCGGCCTGCCCCGGCTCGGCAAACCGCGCAAGGTGGCCCGGCAGACTGTCGGCGGCCCAGGCATGGATCGCCTGGTGCCGCGCCGCGATCCAGGTGCTGGCTCGGCGCCGCGCCTCGGCATGCCGCTCGCCATACATCGAGAGCGGGATATGCTCGAAGGCGAAGGCCACGCTGGCAAAGGCTTCGCCCATGCCGGACGGCATGTTGCGATAGTGTTCGAGGGCCGGCGCCGGCAGCAGGCCAGGCACGGAAAGCAGCTCCCGGCAACGGTCCGGCTCGACCACGATCCACGCACGCGCCGTCCGGTCGTAGAATGGCGGAGCAACACGTGCCGACTTGAGGAAGTCGTCGCGCTCCGGCTGCCGATAGACCGTCAGATAATTGTGGCTTCCGGCCCCAGTCATACCCGTCCATGCCTCGAATTCAGTGCGAACCAACAGATGTGGCAACGCCGTCGACCAATCGTCCAAGCCGGACGCAGCGGCAAGACTAGCACCCTGCCCCAGACCCGTCAGGCGCAAACTGCGCGGTGGCCGGAACGATTGCGGAGAACGCCGAAATTTCTTTCGAGCGCCGCCTCAGGCGCCATCGACGTTCGCGCTCCACGCAACGAGTCAGTGTGCTGCGTTTTGACGATGTCGGCATTATCCGAACCTTAACCGCGGCATAGGAAATTGGCTTCCAGCGCGCGCCGTATTGCAGCGCGAAGACTGGGTTTTCCGCGCGACTTCGGGCGGACTTCGAGAAGCTGACAGGAGTCGCTTCGAACAGGGATGGCAGTGCGATCGGACCGCGCCGATCGACCGCCTCAGGTTCGCTGGACCCTGTCCTTGGTTTAGTAGCGCGGGTCCTGTTTTATGCGTCTCATCATCGGCATCGTGGTTATCTTTGCCAGCGTCATCGGCGGCTATGTCGCCATGGGCGGGCATCTGGAGGTGCTGGTCCAGCCGTTCGAGGCGGTGATCATCCTCGGCGCGGCTTTCGGCGCCTACATCATCGGCAATACCGGGCCGGTGCTGAAGCAGACGGCCAGCATCTTCGGCATCCTGTTCCGCGGCCCCCGTTACGACAAGGCGGCCTATGTCGAGCTGCTCGGGCTGCAGTTCACGCTGTTCAAGCTGGTCCAGGCCAAGGGCGTGCTGGCGCTCGAGCCGCATATCGAGGATCCCGAAAACTCCTCGATCTTCCAGCGCTTCCCGACCTTCGCCAAAAACCACCATGCGGTGGAGTTCATGTGCGACTACCTGCGCATGGTCACCCTCGGCAGCAACGTCGCCCACGAGATGGAAGCGTTGATGGACGAGGAACTGGAAACGCACCACCAGGAAAACGACCGCCTCGTCTCCGCCGTGCAGGCACTGGCCGACGGCACGCCGGCCCTCGGCATCGTCGCCGCGGTGCTCGGTGTGATCAAGACCATGGGCTCGATCAGCGAGCCGCCCGAGGTGCTGGGCCACATGATCGGCGGCGCGCTGGTCGGAACGTTCCTCGGTGTGTTCGTCGCCTATGGCTTCTTCGGCCCGATGGCGCAGTCGCTGCGCAACATCTTCGAGGCCGAGTCGAAATACTTCCTGTCGATGAAGGTCGGCCTGCTGGCCCAGATGTCGGGCTACGCCCCGGCCATCGCCGTGGAGTTCGCCCGCAAGGCGCTGATGTCCGAGGTGCGGCCGACTTTCGCCGAGATCGACGAAGCCACGGCCAACCTGCCGGCATCGTAAGGGACTGATACGCCATGGCGCGCAACGAACAGACCATCATCATCAAGAAGGTCAAGAAGGCCGGCCATGCTCACCATGGCGGCGCCTGGAAGATCGCCTACGCCGATTTCGTGACCGCCATGATGGCGTTCTTCCTGCTGCTGTGGCTGATCAGCATGACCACGCCCGAGCAGAAGAAGGGGCTCGCCGACTATTTCGCCCCGCCCAATGTCAGCGAGAGCACCAGCGGCGCCGGTGGTGTCATGGGCGGGCAGGCATTCGCCGAAGACGGCGCCAAGATCGCCGTCGAATCCACCAAGGACGCGCTCACCGCTCCCGAGAGCAGCGAGGCCGGCCCGAAGATGGAATCGCGCGGTGGCGTTGCCGAGATCGGCGGCAGCGACTACGACGCCGTGCGCGCCTCCAACGTGTCGCTGGAGTCGCGCTACAACGCCGACTACCATGCCGCGGCCGCCAGCATCAGGCAGGCCTGGCAGTCCCTACCCGATATCACCAAGATCGCCGACAACCTCCTGGTGCGCGAAACCGAGACCGGGCTCGATATCGAGATCATGGACCAGGAAGGCCGGCCGATGTTCCCCGAGGGATCGAAATATCCCTACGAGGCGACGCGCAAGGCCATCGCAGCCCTCGCCCCGATCCTGCAGAAACTCTCCAACCAGATCACCATCTCTGGGCACACGGCCGCGGGCGCGGTCTACGACAACCCCCGCTATGGAGCATGGGACCTGTCGAGCGACCGCGCCAACGCGGTGCGGGCTATCCTCGGTGAGTTCGGCCTGTCGGACGACCGCATCCGCGCCGTGAACGGCAGTGCCACGTCCGAGCCTCTGTTTCCGAACGATCCCTACCTCGCCGGCAACGGCCGGGTGCAGATCACCGTGCGTTATGAAGCGCCGCCGGTTCCCGCCGGCCTGAAGCCGTAGCTCTGCAACGCTTCGCCAAACCGCATCAGGCCCGGAAACCGGGCAACAAAAAAAGGCCCCCTCGGGGGCCCTTTCCATCGTTGCGCCGTCAGGACAAATCCCTCAGCGCCACGGGGCGTGGTCGTTGCTCGCTCGCCAAAAAGCAAGTCCGCAGACTTTGCCCGAAACGCTCTTTAGAGCGCCTTGAGGTTCGTCGCCGAAACCTTGCCGTCACGGCCCTTCTCGAGCTCGTAGCTCACCTTCTGGCCTTCGGCGAGGCCGGACAGGCCCGAACGCTCGACGGCAGAGATGTGGACGAAAGCGTCCTTCGAACCATCGTCCGGCTGAATGAAGCCGAAGCCTTTGGTGGTGTTGAAGAACTTGACGGTGCCCTCGATCATGATGGCCCCCTTTTCAATTGTCGTGCGCAGGACCTTCCCGCTTGCACGCGTTCCTCGGTCGGCGACATGCCGTCCGGGTCTAAACGTTCACAATATCAAGAGGTAGCCAATTGGACCGCGAACGGCCCGAGCTGGTAGCACCGGATGGAAGCGAAACGTAGTCGGTAATATCTGCCACCATTGCGCCTTATTCAAGGCCGGGGCGCAACGATCACCGATATGGCGCCAGATCGACCTCGTCGACAACTCGCTCAAAACTCTCCAGTTCGCTGCGCACCCGATAGAGCAAGGGGCCGGTTTCATGCGGCAGCACCGCCACCACCTGGCAGATCGCCGCCGACCGGGCGATGTCGCGTGAACCGCGCGCCATGGTCAGGCGCTGCCCGACCTGGAAGCGGTGCACCGCGTGCGGCGTGGCAGACTGGGCCGGCTGGCGATGGAACTCGACGGGATCACGATCGGCACCCGGCGCCTGGGCGCCCCGTCTGCTTTTGGCAGCGCCAAGGCGGCGCGTCACCGGCACGGCGATGCTCTTGAACGTACTCACGGTGGTCCTGGTGTAAGAGTCCGGCGCCACGGACGCGACGCCGGTATCACTCCGGCCTGAGCCTCTTGCGAAGCCTAGCACAATCCGCCCTGCGGCAACAGGCGGTTGTCCCGCCGCGCCTCGTCGCCCTGCCCGCTCGGTGCGGAAAGCTCTGCCACTTTTCCATAAGGCCCTCTACCCTCGGCTGATGGACCAGTTATGCGCCGCGATCGCCGCCATCACCTTCGGCCTCTGCACCCCGCAAACGGCCACACCCAGCTTCATCGACGTGTCGGCCGAGGCGCTGCCACCCAAGCCCGGCTCGCCTAACGCGATGGCCGCGAGCGCCGCCGATCTCGACGGGGACGGTGACCTCGATCTCGCAATCGCCATCGAGTATGGCGGCAATCTCATCCTGCTCAATGACGGCGCGGGCCGGTTCACAGCGGCGCCACTGCGCGGGCCGAGCGGCGACCACGAGGACGTCGCCATCGCCGACTATGACCGGGATGGCGATCTCGACCTGGTGTTCGTCGGCGAAGACGATCAGGTGGTGGGCTATCACCTCAATGACGGCGCTGCCGGCTTCATCGACGTGTCGGACCGCCTGCCCAACCGCGCCACCTCCAACACCGTGGTCGCGACCGACGTCGATGGTGACGGCGATGCCGATCTGGTTGTCGCCAATGCCGGCCCGGACTTCATCTGGATCAACGACGGCGCCGGTGGTTTCACCGACGAAAGCCGGGCACGGCTGCCGCAGCACGACGATATCAGCCAGGATATCGCAGTCGGCGACATCGACGGCGATGGGGACGTCGACCTGGTTTTCGGCAATGAGGAGCAGAACCGGCTTTACCTGAACGATGGCGAGGGCTTCTTCACCGAGGCGGCGCTGCCGCTGCGCGCCACGCCCGAGGAAACCCGCGACGTGCACCTCGTCGACATCGATGCCGACGGCGACCTCGATCTCTATTTCGCCAATGTCCGCATCTTCGACGCCGACCGCGATCAGCAGGATCGGCTGCTGCTGAACGATGGCGCGGCGCGCTTCATCGACGTGACCGCAACGCATCTCGTCGGCGACGACGAGCTCACCACTGCCGTCGCCTTCATCGACTATGATCGCGATGGCGATCTCGACCTGATCCGCGGCCGGCTGGGCGACCTGCAGGCCAAGCGCTCGGATTTCCTGCTGCTGGCCTTTGCCAATGACGGCGCCGGCCACTTCATCGCAGCACCGGGCGTCATCCCGCTTATTGCCGGGGCCAATGCCTTCGACATCGAGGTTGCCGATTTCAACGGCGACGGGCGGCCCGACCTGTTCGTTGCCAGCCGCGGCGGTCCGGACCGACTATTGCTCGGGCTCAAATGAAAATGGCCCGACGGTTTCCCGTCGGGCCATTTTATTAGCCGCTGGCTGAGCGTCAGCCGTTCGGCGAGCACGGAGCCAGGTAGCGGCGACCATTGCGGTCTTCCCAGACGCACTTGGTCGGGTCATCGCGGTAGCGGCCGATGAGTTCGCCGGCCACGGCACCGCTGATGCCGCCGACCGTCGCGCCGACCAGCGCGCCGCCGACCGTACCCGTCGTGACGCCACCGATGACGGCGCCGGCGATGGCGCCGGTGCTGGCGGTCTTTTCGGTGGTCGAACACGCCGCGAGCGTCAGCGCCGCGGTCAACACCACGGCAATGGATAGAACTTTACGCATGAATACCCTCCGGGAGGTTTGTTAAGACGCGAGCCCACGACGACAATGCACGGCACCACAATAGGTTCCGCTCGAACTTGAGACAAATCGTCGGCTGCGATAAGGCTCCTTCGCGACTGGGATCACCACCATGACTGAGCCGACGACGGTGCCGGTAACCGGCACCGATGCTTCCACATTCTCCAACCGTTGGACAACAGAGCTTCGCGCCAGCTTTGCGCTGGCCTGGCCGTTGATCATCGCGCAACTGGCGCAGAACCTGCTGTTCACCACCGATGTGGTGCTGATGGGCTGGCTCGGCCCTAAGTACCTTGCCGCCGGCACGCTGGCCGGTGCTTTCCTCGTGCCGTTCCAGTTGACCGGTATCGGTATCGTCGGCGCCGTGGCGCCGCTGGTGGCGCAGGCGCGCGGCCGTGGCGACACCAAGGCGGTACGCCGCATCGTGCGCCAGGGCTTCTGGGTCGCCATCCTGGTGGCCACGTTGCTGGTGCCGATCGTGCTCAACATCCGCCCGATCTACCTGGCGATCGGCCAGGACCCGGAGGTGACGGCACTGGCTGAAAGCTACATGTTCGCCGGCTTCTGGATGCTGTATCCGGCGCTCGGCATCATGGTGGTGCGCTCGTTCCTCTCGGCCTTTGCCGCGACGCGGATCATCCTCGTGGTCACCATCATCGGCGTGCTGGTCAACGCGATGCTCGCCTATACGCTGATCTTCGGCCATTTCGGCTTCCCGCGCCTCGAACTGCGCGGCGCGGCCATCGCCACCGGCCTCGTCAACCTGATCATGTTCCTGGCCCTGCTGGGCTACGTGGTCACCCACCGCAAGCTGAAGCGCTTCCATATCCTGGTGCGGTTCTTCAAGCCGGACTGGCCGCGCTTCCGCGAGATCCTCAAGGTCGGCTTGCCGATCGGCCTGACCGTCGCTGCCGAAGTCGGGCTGTTCTCGGTTGCCGCCATCCTGATGGGCCGGTTGGGCACCAACGAGACTGCCGCGCACGCCGTGGCGCTGCAGCTCGCCTCGACGGCCTTCATGGTGCCGCTGGGCCTCGGCATGGCGGCGACGGTTCGCGTCGGCCTCGCCTATGGCCGCGGCGATGCCGAAGGCGTTCGCCTTGCCGGCTGGACAGCGATCGTCATGGGCACCGGTTTCATGGCGCTGACCGCGGCTCTGTTCCTCGCCGTGCCGCATGCGCTGGTGACGATCTTCCTCGACAGCTCCGATCCCGCCAATGCCACGGCGCTGATGCTCGCTGCCACCTACCTGGGCATTGCCGGCATTTTCCAGCTGGTCGATGGTGCGCAGGTGGTGGCCGCCCACTCGCTGCGCGGCCTCTCCGACACCCGCACACCGATGCTGCTCGCCATTTTCGGCTACTGGTTCGTCGGCCTGCCGACCGCCTATGTGCTTGGCTTCGTCTTCGACCTGCGCGGCGTCGGCGTGTGGCTGGGCCTTGCGACCGGCCTCGCCTTCGTGGCGGTATTGCTGGTCAGCCGGTTCGCCCTGCGCGGCCGGCTCGGCCTGATGAAGACCCTTGCCGCATCCGTTTAGGACCCCCGACCATGGCTCAGCTCAAACCCGCCGAACAACGCGTCGCCGACGCCCTCGCCAGGCACGCCCTGCCGGCCCAGGTGATCGTGCTCGAACAGTTGGCGACCACTGCGCAGATGGCGGCCGACGCGCTTGGCGTCGAGGTCGGCCGGATCGTCAAGTCGCTGCTGTTCAAGGGCAAGGATAGCGGCAAGCCCTACCTGCTGCTGGTCTCGGGCAGCAATCGGGTGCATGAGAAACGCGCCGGCCAGCGCATCGGCGAAGTGCTCGAGCGGCCGGATGCGGATTTCGTCAAGCTCCACACCGGCTTTTCCATCGGCGGCGTGTCGCCCTATGGGCACCCTGCCCCGCTGACCACCTATCTCGACGAGGCGCTCCACAACTTCGGCACGGTCTGGGCGGCGGCCGGCGATCCCCGTTCGGTGTTCGAAATTACCGCCGCCGATCTCGAACGCACCACCGGCGCCACCCGGATCGACGTCACCTGAGCCGTCTCAGGGAACGATCCAGTTCCACTCGGCCATGCGGTTGCGGAACCAGGTGCGTTGCCGCTTGGCATATTGCCGGGTCGCAATGACGGCGCGTTCGATCGCGGCATCCTCGTCGATCTCTCCGGCCAGCAGCGCGGCGATTTCGGGCACCCCGATCGCCTTCATCGCCGGCAGGCTGGGGTCGAGTTGCAGCGCCAGCAGTGCCTGCACCTCTTCGACCGCGCCGCTCGCGAACATGGCCTCGAACCGTCGGGCGATGCGTTGGCGCAGCACCTCGCGGTCGGGGTTGAGCACCATGCGTTCGAGCGTGAAGCCGTCGAGCAGCCCCTTCTGCGCTTCATCCTGATAGCTGGCGAGCGAGCGTCCCGTCGCGTTCAGCACCGCAAGCGCCCGGATCACCCGCTGCGGGTCTGGGGCTTTCAGGCGGCCCGCGATGGCCGGGTCGCGCGCCGCGATGAGCCGCCCCCGCCCTTCCCGATCCAATCCCTCGACCTCGGCCGCGGCGGCGGCCTGCGCCTCCGCCGGCACCTCGGGCACATCGGCGAACCCGGTGGTCAGCACGTCGAAATAGAGCCCCGTACCGCCCACGAAGATCAGCGGCCGGTCGGCCTCCGCTTCGATCACCGCCGCCGCCGCCCGGGCCCACTCGCCGGTCGAAAAGCGGACTGATGGAGGCACCGCGCCATAGAGGCGATGCGGCACCCCGGCCATCTCGATCTCGGATGGCCGCGCGGTCAGCAGGCGCAGCACGTCATAGACCTGCAGCGCGTCGGTGTTGACGATCACCCCGCCTTGTTGCCGGGCAAGTTCGAGCGCCAGCGCCGACTTGCCGCTGGCAGTCGGACCCGCTATCAACACCGCTCGCCTTTCCGGGCGTTTGCCCATCCTTTTCAGGCCCTTCTCACGCACATGACGGTACTCTGCCTCATCGCCAACCCGGCTGATCCCGCAATTGACTCGGCGCTGGTCGCGGCGATCCAGCACGAGACCAGGGGTGAGATCAACTGGCTGCACCAGCGCGTCGCCTGCGAGATCGAATCCCCGAGCGCTGCCGACCCGGTCGCCGCCGCCCGTGCCGTCATCGGCAACCGGCCGGTGGATGTCGCCCTGGTGCCCGCCGCCGGGCGCCGCAAACAGGTGCTGGTCGCCGACATGGATTCGACCATGATCGAGCAGGAATGCATCGATGAACTGGCCGATGCGGTCGGCATCAAGGCCGAGGTCGCCGCCATCACCGAGCGCGCCATGAATGGCGAACTGGATTTCGAGCAGGCGCTGCGCACCCGCGTTGCACTGATCAAGGGGCTCGAGCGCGCCGCCATCGAAGAGGTTCGGCGCGAACGCATCACCCTCGCCCCCGGGGGTCGGGCGCTGATCCACACCATGAAGGCCTACGGCGCCTATACCTCGCTGGTCTCGGGTGGCTTCACCTTCTTTGCCGACTATTTCGCCAAGCGGATCGGCTTCGACGAGGCGATCGCCAACGTGCTGGAGTTCGACGGCGACCGGCTGACCGGCACCGTGGCCAGCCCGATCGTCGACAAGTCGACCAAGCTGCGCCGTATCGAGGCGCTGGCCGCCGAGCGCAACCTGCCCATGAGCGCCACCATGGCGGTCGGTGACGGCGCCAACGACCTCGACATGATCAAGGCCGCCGGCTTCGGCGTGGCACTCCACGCCAAGCCGCATGTCGCGGCACAGGCCGGCATCCGCATCGACCACGGCGATCTCACCGCCCTGCTCTACCTGCAGGGCTACACCGACGAGGACATCGTCAGGTGAGGCTGGAAACGGAGCGACTGATCCTCAGGTCGTGGGAGAGCCGCGACCACGCTCCGCTGGCGGCCGTTCTCGGCGATCCCGAGGTCCGCCGCTTCTATCCCTCGACCGCGACGCCGGAACAGACGCTGGCGCAGCTCGCATCCTCGATCGACAAGCAGGCCGCAACCGGCTTCCATTTCGGCGCGGCGGAACTCAAGGCCACCGGCCAGTTCGTCGGCCTCATCGGGCTCGGCTATATCCCGGAGCAGACGCGCGCCGCCATTCGTGGCCAACCGGCCGTCGAGATCGGCTGGCAGTTCGACAAGGCGTTCTGGGGCCAGGGCCTCGCGCCGGAGGGCGCCCGCGGCTGGCTCGACTATGGTTTCGGCACGCTCGGCCTGCCCGAGATCGTGGCCTTCACCTACGCCGGCAACCTCCCCAGCCAGCGCGTCATGGCCAAGATCGGTATGACGCGCGACCCGGACGCTGATTTCGAGCATCCGGGGCTGGCCCCGGGGCATCCGCTGCGCCCGCACGTTGTCTATCGCATCGCCAACCCGGACACGTTTCTCAACGTTTGAGGCTGCGGCCGCCTGCCCTCACCGGACGCAGAAAGCTCAGCTCAGGCGCACCGCGATGAACCGGCTGGTGCCGGTGGGATCGACCACCTTGAACAGCACGGCCGGACGGCCGGCCTCCTTGGCCTGGCCCACCAGCTCCCTCAGCTCATCGACTGTGCCGATCTCCTTCTGGTTCACTTCCGTGACCAGCAGGCCGGCGATGAATCCCTTCTTGTCGGCATCGCTGCCGCTCTTGACCGCGGTGACGACGATGCCGTCCTCCTCGGGCGCGATGCCGTACTCGGCGCGGCTGGCATCATCGAGCAGCGCCACGTCGAACCCCACCATGTCGGTCAGGCCGGGGGGCGGTGCATCGGGTTCCGCCACCGTCTCCTGCGGCGCCGGCGTCGGCTCGGGAGCGGCCGGCGCGTTGTTCTTGGCGATCAGTTGCTCGCCCAGTTCCAGCCGCCCCAGCGTGATGCTGAGCGTCGTTTCCTTGCCGTTGCGCAGCACCTTGACCGGCACGGCCTTGCCCACCTCGGTTTCGGCCACCACACGTGGCAGATCGCGCATGCGGGCGATCGGCTTGCCGTCGAACTCGAGGATGATGTCTCCCTCGATCACCTGCCCCTCGGATGGCCCGCCCTTGGTGACATCGATCACCAGCGCGCCCGCCGTGCTCTTGAGGCCGAGACTGTTGGCTATGTCCTCGCTCACCTCCTGGATGCCGACCCCCAGCCAGCCTCGACGCGTCTCGCCGAACGCCGCCAGTTGGTCGATCACCGGGCGCGCCAGGTTCACCGGCACGGCAAAGCCGATGCCCAGCGAGGAGCCGCCACGGGCGATGATCGCGGTGTTGATGCCCACCACCTTGCCGTCCATGTCGAACAGCGGGCCGCCGGAATTGCCCTGGTTGATCGCTGCATCGGTCTGGATGAACTGATCGTAGGGGCCGGACTGGATGTCGCGATTGCGCGCCGAGACGATCCCCAGCGTCACCGAACCACCAAGCCCGAACGGGTTGCCGATCGCCATCACCCAGTCGCCCACCACCGCCTTGTCGCTGTCGCCGAACTCGACGAAGGGCAGCTCGTGCCCCGCCTCGATCTTCAGCACTGCCAGGTCGGTCTTGTCGTCCTTGCCGATGATCTTGGCCGGCAGCCGGGTGCCATCGGTGAGATACACCTCGATCTGCTCGGCACCCTCGATCACATGATTATTGGTGACCACGATGCCTTCGGCCGAAATGATGAAGCCCGAGCCGAGACTGCGCGCCTCCTGCATCTGCTCCTCGCCCAGGCCATTATTGGGGTTGTGCTCGTCGAACAGATCCTCGAGCGGCGAGCCGTCTGGCAGATCGGGGAACGGGACGCCACCACCGCCGGGCACGCGGCGCGACGTGCCGATATTGACCACGGCGGGAGACAGTTGTTCGGCGAGGGCCGCAACCGACTCCGGTCCCTTGGCCACGGCGGGAAGAACCTGCACCGGCAAAACCAGCAGCCCGGCCAAGGCCAGGGCCCGCAACATCCGACCGGCAACACGCATCGACTTCTCCCGCAACGACTCAGCCCCGGGCCCGCGCCTCTCGCGGTCAGCCCCGGAGCAACCACAAGAGAACAAGTCCGACCCCGGCGCAAGCCAGCGCCGCCGCACGAATGGTTGAAGCTGGCGTCGATTGGATCGACGCCAGCAACTTCTTCATCTGTTCGGGAAACGCGGCGTAAACGAGCCCTTCAAGGACCAGCACGAGGGCCAGTGCCGAGAAGAGCTCGAGCATTTACTGCGCCGGCGCGGCCGGTGCAGGTTCGGCGGCCGGAGCCGTGATGGCCGGCGCGGTTTCCGCCGGAGCCGTATCGGCCGGGGCGGTAGGCGCCGGTGTGTCGTTCGCCGGTCCGGACAGGATCGGCGAGTCGTTGGCCGGCTCCTCGACCAGCGGCGTCGGCGGGATCGGCGTCGTCGCGGCCTCGGGCGGCGGCGTCACGTTGTCGGGGTTCTGGTTCTGGAAGAACCGGAAGAACTCCGTATCCGGCGACAGCACCATGGTGGTGCCGTTCGGCCCCAGCGCCGCGCGGTACGACTGCATCGAACGGTAGAAGTCGAAGAAGTCGGTGTCGCGGTTATAGGCATCGGCGAAGATCTGGCTGCGCTGGCCGTCGCCCTCGCCTCGCAGGATTTCCGCATCACGACGGGCAGCCGAGAGGATCTCGACGGCCTGGCGGTCGGCGATGGCGCGCGCCGTCTGCGCCGCTTCCTGGCCGCGGGCACGCAGCAGGGCCGCTTCGGCCAGACGTTCGGCCTTCATGCGGTTGAAGGTGTCGGCCGAAACGCTCGGGTCGAGATCGGTGCGCAGGATACGCACGTCCACCACCTCGATGCCCAGCTGGGCCATGTCGGGACGGATCAGGTCGCGCGCTTCCCGCATCATCTCCGGGCGCTGCTCGGACAATGCTTCGGTAAAGGCCCTCAGACCATAGACCTGACGCAGCGCCGCGTCGAAACGCGTCGAGATCCGGTCTTCGACCACCCGCAGGTCACCGAGCGCACGCGCCCGGAACAGCCGCGGGTCGGACACGCGGTAGGTGAGGAACGCGTCGACGATGTAGAACTTACCGTCCTTCACCTGCACCGTCATGTTGGCGATGTCGTAACGCAGCAGGCGATCTTCGACGATCTGCACGGTGTCGACGAAGTTGGTCGGGATCTTGAAGTAGAGACCGGGCTCGGTCTTCACGTCGGTGATCTGGCCGAAGCGCATGACGATGGCCTGCTCGCGCTCGTTGACCACGAAGATCGACGACACGAAGATGTAGACAACGGCGATGACGGCGATGCCGAGAATAATGAGTCTGTTCATGGCTTACCTCGCCGTCGCGTCAGTGGTGGACGGCGTATTGTTCAGCGTCGAGTTCGGCCGGATCTCCGGCAGCGGCAGATAGGGCACGACGCCCGAGCCGGCGCTCTTGTCGACCAGCACCTTCTCCGAACCGCCCAGCACCTGTTCCATGGTTTCGAGGAACAGACGCTTGCGCGTCACTTCCGGCGACTTGGCGTACTCGGCGTAGATGGAGAGGAAGCGAGCCGCCTCACCTTCTGCTTCCTGCACGACCCGGTTCTTGTACGCGGCCGCATCTTCGCGAACCTGCGCCGCCTGACCGCGGGCGTCACCCAACAGCGTATTGGCGTACTGGCGGGCCTCTTCCTGGAAGCGGTCTTCGTCCTGCTCGGCGCGCTGCACCTCGTTGAACGCATCGGCCACTTCGGTCGGCGGCGCGGCCTGCTCGATGGCGACCTGCGACACCGTCACGCCCATGCTGTAGCTCTGCACGATCGACTGCACGATGCCGCGCACGTCATTCTGGATGCCGGCACGGTTGTCACGAAACACGTCCTGGGCCGGACGACGGCCGACGATCTCGCGCATGGCGCTTTCGCCGATCGAGCGCACCATGTCGTCCGGATCGCGGACGTTGAACAGGTAGGCCACCGGGTCGGTCACCGACCACAGCACGGAGAACTTCACATCGACGATGTTCTGGTCGCCCGAGAGCATCAGGCCCTCTTCGGACTGCCCGCGGCTGGAGCCGACCGAGCCGATCTCGGTGCGGTTTTCCGTACGCGGCGCCCGCTCGACCGTCTCGATGGGCCAGAGCGCGAAATGCAGGCCGGCCGGCACGGTCTCAACCGGCTGGCCGAAACGCAGCTTCACTGCCCATTCCTGTTCCTGCACGGTGAAGACCGAGTTGGCGACCCAGAACACGCCCAGCGCCAGCACCGCGCCGATGATCGTCCAGCGTCCACCGGGAATGCCGCCCTGAAACCGGTCGCGGCCACGGGACAAGATCTCTTCGAGGTTCGGCGTGTTTCCGCCTCCCCGACGGCCACCACCGCCGCCGCCACCGCTACCACCACCACCCGGCGTCTGGCCCCATGGCCCGCCGTTGTTGGAGTTGCGGCCTCCCCCGCCCGTATTGTTGTCCCAGGGCATACGCCACCTTTCAGCCGGATTATCGATTGCCGCCCTATATAGGCAAGGGTTCCCGCGCGATCAACGTGCGGACGGTTCACGCCGACGATAGACTTTTACCGTGAAGTCGACGCTATCTCGTTCTGTGCGCAGCAGTTCATGTACTGCTTCTACTTCCCATTGCTTGGGGTCGATGAATGGAAAGCGAGCATCGCCAGGTGGCGAGGCTGCCACATGTGTGACGTAAAGTCGCTCCGCCAGCGGCATGGCCTCACGATAGATTTCCCCGCCACCGCCGATCATCACCTCGCCGGCGCCTTCGACCGACGCGATTTCCTGCGCCCGGGCCAGCGCTTCCGCGAGGCTGTGGAGCACCAGCACGCCATCCGGCTGATAGCCGGATTGTCGCGTCACCACCATGTTGATCCGGCCCGGCAGCGGCCTGCCGATGCTCTCGAACGTCTTCCGCCCCATGATCAGCGGCTTGCCCATGGTGGTGCGCTTGAAATGGGCGAAATCGGTCGGCAGGCGCCAGGGGATCGCTCCCTCGGCCCCGATCACACCGTTCTCTCCCACAGCGGCGATCATCGCCACGGGCACGCTCATGGCGCACCCAGCCGGGCCAGCGCCTCGCCATCGACGCGGACCTTGGTCCATTCGTCCTGCATGACGCCACCCTGCGACTTGTAGAAGGCGATCGACGGCTCGTTCCAGTCGAGCACCCACCACTCGAAACGTCCGAGCCCCTCCCACACGCAGCGTTGCGCGAGGTTGACCAGCAGCGCCTTGCCGACGCCCAGACCACGGGCCTCAGGATCGACGAACAGGTCCTCGAGCCAGATGCCGTGCCGCCCCTGGAAGGTCGAGTAGGTGTAGAACCACAACGAGAAGCCCACCGGCTTGCCCTGCCACTCGGCGATCTCGCAGAACACTTTCGGGTTCGCCCCGAACAGGTCGCGCAGGATGTCGGCCTCGCTCGCCTTGGCTTCGTGCGACAGCTTCTCGTACTCGGCCAGTGCCGCGATAAACCGGATGATCAGCGCCGCATCGTCAGGAGCGGCACTGCGAATGACGAGGCTCATGGCGCCACGCCCGGCCGCTTGAGATGGGAAAACCACTTCCGCTCGAGCGCGGCCTCGACATCGATCCGGTTGTGCCGGCAGAACAGCAGCACCTGTGCCAGGAGGTCGGCTGCTTCGTCCTCGAGGGCTTCCCGGATCGCCTGGTCCGAGCGCTCGCCGACGCGGCCGCGCCCACTGCCGCGCAGATACTCCGCCACCAGTTCCCCGGCTTCTTCCTGCAGCTTGAGCGCGAACCAATCCGGGTCGCGCCGGATGTCGCAGCGTGCCGCATAGATGGCGGATACCTGCTCCACCCGCTCGCTCAGTTCGCTCAGCGTCGTCGCCATCAGCCTACGTTGGGTTCGGGGTTCTGCCGGTTGAGGATCAGCACCTCGAGTTCGCGGCCATAGGGCGGCCACCAGTCCTTGGCCTCCATCTCGAAGGTCGTCGGCCCGGTCTTGGTGACCTTGCCGTCCCAGCAGAACGACACCAGGTTCTGCGGCAGCCCCTTGTCGATGGTCAGGTGGAAGTTGCCGATCGCTCCCGCCCAGTTGGCGCCGGTCGACCAGATATAGCTGATCCAGCTTTCGGTGAACGGCGCCCCGTAGCGCTCGGCAGGATCAGGCAGCGTCTTTTCCACCGCAGCGATGAAGCTGTCGTCGGTGCAGTATTTCTGCTTGTACTCGGCGGCGCGGTCGTAGCCCTCCGAAGGCTCGGCGAGAAAAGTCACCGCCACCGTTCCGCCGACGCTCGGCTTGTACTGGTGCTCGACCACCACGGTCTTCCCAGCCGGGAAATGCGCCTCCCAGCTATAGGTCGAACGCAGCGTCCACACCGGCCAGTACTCGGTCTGCATCCCCTGCCCCTGGTCGAACTCCATCGGGATCACCAGCGCGCGATGCAGCAACTCCTTCTTGGTCGCCTCGTCGAGGGCGTTGATCGCCGTGACCGTCGCCTCGCCATAGGGCGTCAGCGGCAGGCCGAGATCGGTGAGATACTGCGTGTAGTCGATATTGGTGGCGAACACATACTGGTGCAGCTCGGCCGAGACCGGCTCGCCGTTCACCAGGGTCTGAAAGCCGAAAATGTTCTGCGGGTCCTCGGTGGGGATCGCCACCATGAAATCCCCGTCGCCGGTGATGTCCGGCATCGGGAAGGCCACCAGCGCGTCGGTGTCTTCGGCACCCTCGTTGCGGAACTCGTACTTCACCCGCACCTGCTCGGGCGACACGTACAGGTCCTCGCTGAGCATCTTGACGTCGTCGGTCTGGACGAACACCAGCCCGCCGGCGCCTAGTGTCGACATGGTGTCGTTGGCGAGGCTCGGAGTGACCGCCAGACCGGCGGCGACAACAAGGGCTGCGAAGGGTTTCATACCGCGATCTCTGCCTTGATGCTGGGATGCGGATCATAGCCGGTGATCATGAAATCCTCGAACTGGAAATCGAAGATGTCGCGCTTGTCGGGGTTGATGGTCAGCCGCGGCAGCGGGCGCGGCTCGCGGCTCAGCTGCAGCCGCACCTGATCGAAATGGTTGTGGTAGAGGTGCAGGTCGCCGAACGAATGCACGAACTCGCCCGGCTGCAGCCCGGTCACCTGCGCCATCATCTGGGTCAACAGCGCGTAGGACGCGATGTTGAACGGCACGCCGAGGAACAGGTCGGCCGAGCGCTGGTAGAGCTGGCAGCTGAGCTTGCCGTCGGCGACATAGAACTGGAACAGGCAGTGGCAGGGCGGCAGCGCCATGTCGTCGACCTCGGCCGGGTTCCAGGCCGTGACGATGTGCCGGCGCGAATCCGGCTTGTTCCTGATCGAATGCACCACGTTGGCGATCTGGTCGATGGTGCCGCCATGCCCATCCGGCCAACTGCGCCACTGCGAACCATAGACCGGCCCGAGGTCGCCGTTCTCATCGGCCCATTCGTTCCAGATCCTGACGCCGCGCTCCTGCAGCCAGCGCACGTTGGTTTCGCCGCGCAGGAACCACAACAGTTCATAGACGATGGATTTGACGTGCAGCTTCTTGGTGGTCAGCAGCGGAAAACCCTTGCTCAGATCGAAGCGGGTCTGCCGGCCGAACACCGAACGGGTGCCGGTGCCGGTGCGATCGGGCCGATCGGTGCCGTTGTCGAGGACGTCTTGAAGCAGGTTCAGGTACTGGCGCATCCGCTCAGCTTATCGCGATTCGGCGGTGCTCCCGCCCGCTTCCACAGGGCGGTTTGCATCGCGCCGCCACCACGCCTATATAGGGCTTGCCGGCAACGGCTATGGCGATAAACGGCTAGCGTAATAAACCTATTGGACCCGGGGGCAGTGCCCGGCGTCTCCACCAGAACTCCCCGTCGTGGCGGGCTCATGGGGACGAAACAGGATCGACAAGGGCGTAAAGGTTAGACTTTTGCTCGGCATGGTACCACCGATATCGGGCCATCCTAATAGTTGCCAACGACAACTATGCTAAGGTTGCTATCGCTGCTTAATGCGGCGCCGGCACCTGAACTGAAAGTCCTCCGGTCCTAGCAGGCCGACAGGCGGGGTTCGCAGGCACCTGGCAACAGAAGCCTGCACTTCCCTCGCATCGCCGCCATCGCAGAGCGTCCCCACGTCGCGGGACGCAAGTTTTCGTTTTGCCTTGAATTGTGCCCCTCGCAGCGGTGATATGGGCCCGACGCGAGGATTCCCCCGCAGCAAGGACGATATGGCTGAAGACCTGATCCGCTACGACATTCTGGCCCAGGAAGCGCTGCGCGGCGTTGTGCGCAAGGTGCTGTCCGAGGTGGCGCGGACTGGTCTGCCGGGCGACCACCACTTTTTCATCTCCTTTGTCACCAAGGCGCCCGGCGTTCGGATGAGCCAGCGGCTGGTCGAGCAGTACGACAAGGAAATGACCATCGTGCTGCAGAACCAGTTCGGTGCCTTGCGGGTCAACGAGACCGGCTTCGAGGTCGAGCTGTCCTTCGACGGCCGTCCCGAATTGCTGGCGATTCCGTTCTCCGCCATCAAGGGCTTCTTCGATCCGTCGGTTCAGTTCGGACTGCAGTTCGACGTCGAGCGCGTTGCCGGCGACGAAGCCGAGTTGGCCGAGTCCGACGCGGGCGACGAGGCGACGGCGGCCCCAGCCCCGGTCACCCCCGCTGCCACGCCCGAAGCGCAAGGCGAAAAGGTCGTGAGCCTCGACAGCTTCCGCAAGAAGTAGCGCCGGTGGAGAAGCGTTCGCTGACCATCGCCGGGCACCGGACCAGCATCGCCATCGAAAATGAGTTCTGGGCCGGCCTCGAGGCCATGGCGCTGGCCGGCGGCAAGTCCATCGCCGCCCTGATCGCCGATATCGACCAGCAGCGCGAAGTGCCCAACCTGTCATCGGCCGTCCGTCTGGCGGTGCTGGCCTGGTACCGGGATCGCCAGAGCCCTTCCTGAACGCGCCTAGTTCCCCAGCCCGATATCCATCGGCCGGTTGAACTCCTCGATGGCCTTGCGCAGCTCTTCTTCCGCCTTCGCCTTGCGGGCCGCTTCCTCTTCGGCGGCTTTCCTCGCGGCCTCTTCCTCTGCCGCCTGCCTCGCGGCGGCCTCTTCGGCGGCTTTGCGCGCCGCCGCTTCATCGGCCGCCCGGATCGCCGCCGCTTCGGCCGCCAGCCGCGCCTTCTCGGCTTCCTCGGCCTTGCGCCGTGCTTCGTCCTCTTCGCGCAGCTTTTCCAGCCGCGCCACTTCGGCCTCGTAGGCCTTGACCATGATCGCATCGACGAGGCTCGACACGTCGAACTGCCGCTCGGGCGCCATCAGTGTGCCGCTCAGCCGCGCCGAGATCCGCGCCGTGCCGGTATCGACCAGCGCGGCCGGCGTGATGGCGGTCGGCGACAGTGCATAGTCGCCGGCGAGGCCGAGATCGCCGAGCCGGATCGAGCCGCTGCCGAACAATTGCCCACCCTCCCCCTCGATCGACACATTCGGGCTGCGCAGCACCCCACCCGCCACGGTGAAGCCGGCCGTCACCCGTGCTGCGTCGAACGGCGCATCGTCGAGCCGGTCCTCGATCAGCGTGCTCAACTCATCCGGCTGCATCTCGAGGAGGTTCTCGACCCCCGAGACCGACGACGCGGCTCCGGCGTTCAGCCGCTCGATCCTCAGCCCGCTCGCGGTGTAGGTCCCCTCCCCGGTCAATGCCGCGAGGATACCGGCCACCGACCCACCAGTGCCGTCGAACCGACCCGAGGCATCAAGCGTCGCGTCGATCGCATCGGCGACCAGCGGCGGCGCGATGCTGTCGACCGACACGCCGACCAGCGAAATCCGCCCCGTCACCTGCTTGTCCGGCAGCGGACCCGAGCAGCAGACCGCCAGTTCCATGCCGATGCTGCCATCGCCCAGCTTGCCGGCGACATTGCGCAGGCGGGTGGTGGTGGCGTCCCAGTCGAGGTCGAAGCTGAGATCGGTCAGCAGCGATTTTCCGCCGGCACTGACGACCGGCGCGCTCACCGCCACGCGACCGGTGGTGGTCCGCGGAGCGTCGCCGGTGGCCAACGGGCCGTCCGGCCACAAGCCGTTGCCCGCCAGCAGCGAAGCCGGTCCGGTGACTGTGCGCAGCACGCTGCCGATGTCGAGATCACCCGTGGTGATGGCGCCCGCGACTGTTCTCGCACTGCCTTTGGTCGCCAGCTTCAGGCTGCCGGTGAACGGAGCGTCGCCCGACGTGCCGGTGATGTCGAGCAACTGCACGTCCGACGGCCCGTTGAAATCCACCCGGGCGGAGGCGGCCAGCGCCGGCAGCGATATGCCGCCCGCCCCGAGCCAGTCTGCCAGCGCCGACGGATCGGCGAGCTTGGCCTTGATGGTGCCCTTGCCGCTATAGGCCGCCGGATTGGTAACCACCAGATTGCCCGAAAAGCCCAGCGAGTCCCCTCCCCCCTCGACCAGCACCGTGGTCTCGAGGCTGTTGGCGACATTGCCGTCGACGACGCCGACCAGATGCACAGGCTCGCCATCGGCGAACAGGCTGACCTCGCCCAGCCCCAGCTGGGCGGTCATCGCGGCGGCGTCGGCAGATTTCATGTCGAGCCGCAGCTTCACCGGCCCGGACGGCGCGCGCAGGAAGCCTGCCTGCAGTTCCGCGTCGGCCGCAACCTCCGAGCTGCCCAGCCGCCCCGAGATGGCGAGGCTCTGCGCCCCGTCGCCGCTGGGCGGATCGAGCCTCAGGGCCAGGTCGGCCGGCAGCGACGGGGCGAGGAAGCCGGCAATGGCCGGCGACGCTCCCACCGCGCGGTAGAAACTCGCCAGCGCCGGCGCATCGGCCGACGCCACGGTCAGCGTGCCCGAGCCCGACAGCTCCGGCTTGGTGATCGAACCGAAGGCGGTGAGTGTCGCCTTGAAACCGGCGCCACCCAGATCCCCCGCCGAGATGTCGTCGACCACCAGCACGCCGCCGTCCCACGATCCCCTGGCGGCCAGGGCGCGGCCATTGAGGCCGCCCAGCGTCATGCTGTCGGCCACCAGCTCGAACTCGCCCTTGGGGAAGCTGGCCGGAAAGGCCGCATCGGCCGCAAGGTCGGGCAGCAGGGCGACCAGCGCCGCGCTGCGGCCGGCATCGAGCTGGCCCATATCGGCGGTGAGGTGGAGGTCGGGCGCCGTGCCAAGGCCGAGCTGGGCCGAGAACGAGCGCGCCTCGCCGTCGAGCTCGATCCGCCCATCGCTCACCGACAGCGTCTCACCCACCAGGTCGATCTTCGCTTCGATCGATCCAGGCATGCCGAACAGCGGATTGCCCTCGGCCGGCTTGCGCCACATCGTGCTCAGCGCATCGAGCCGACCCGATTTGACCGAAAGCGTGCCCGAGAATTCAGGGCGCCCCGTATCGGTCACGATCTCTCCCGCCAGCGACACCCGGGTATCGCCGGGCAGCACGCCGGTAAACCCGCGAACCGTCCAGCCCCCGCCATGCGCGCTGGCGTCGAGCCGGACATTGCGGAGCGAGAAGGCGCGAAGGTTCAGCTCGGCCACATCGACGCCGATGGTCCCCGGGATACCGGGCGCCGCCGGCAGCGGCAGTTCGCGCAGCAACCGCACCAGTTCGTAGGGCTCCACCGCCTGCTCTGCCGTGGCATCGCGCGGCGGCAATGCCATCAGGCCCCCAGAGATCACCGCATTGAACGCCATGCCCTTGCCCAGGGTCACATCCGCCGCCCCGAGCAGGCGCGTCGCAGCCCGATTCTCGTCGGGAATCACCACATAGTCGCTGAGCAGCACCTTGTTCGGGTTGGCCTCGACCTTGCTGGTCATCACCAGGTCGCCCTGTCCGGCATCCTGGGCTCCGTCCTTGGCCGGCTTTCCCGGCGGCTGCCGGTAGGTCATCGTGCCGGTGAAGCCCGGCGCCAGACCAGGCTTCAGGTAGCCTTCGGCGGCGAGGGTGAAGCGCTCATCGGCGGGCCGGAGGCTCAGGGCCAGGGTGCCGCCGCCCTCGGCATCCAGTTGGCCGGTGGTGACCCGGAGCGCGTACACCGCGCCATCGACATTGCCTGTTCCCTGGAACGAGAACGGTCCGCGCAGCGCCTCGAGTTTCAGGTCGCCCGAGACGCCCGAGGCGATATAGGTCTCGCCCGTGCGGCTGTCCCGCAGCTTGACGCTGCCTGCCGTGACCACCGCATTGGCGACGGAAATATTGCTGTTCACCGCCTTGGCCAGGGCGATGCCGGTATCCACCGAGCCATCCGCCGCCACATCGATCGAGACGGTCGGCCCGTCGAGCTGCAGGCGGGTGACATTGTAGCGATCGCGCAGGAAGTCGATCAGCGAGAAATCGGCTTCGACCCGTTCCACCGTCAGGTTGGGATCACCCGGCGGGCCGGCGCTGACATTGGAGAATGTCAGCTTGGGCTGCGGCAGCAGCGAGAACGCCACATCGCCTTCGATGCGGACCGGCGCTCCCAGCACTTCGCCGGCAATGGCCGAGAGCCTGTCGCGATACTGGCCCCATGGAATGAAGCTCGGCACCACGAACGCCGCTGCAAGCAGCAGGATCGCGATGACGCCGACAACGATGTAGAGCCGGTTGAGCACGGGCCGATGAATCCTTGCAGAATGCATCGGAGTTTAGGCAATGGCTTATGCTGCGTCACGCGCTGAACGGCGGCTACCCCGCACTATCGCAAATTAGCCGATACGAGGCACCGGCCGCATATGAGCGAGGCCGGCCCTTTCGGACCGGCCCCTAAGCCCCGCAAGCAGGAGGCTTGTTCGTTACTGGATCGTGCCGACCGACCAGAAGAAGGTCTCGCCCGAGGAGTCGGCGACACCGTCATTGTCGGTGATCACGTAGCCGGTGCCGGCTGCGTCGATGGCGAAGCTCTCAACCTTGTCGACCACATAGCCGTTATTCGACGCGAGGTCGGGGATGAAGTCGCGCACTTCTTCCTTGGTGACCACCGGCAGCTCGCCGCCGATTTCGGCGCCGACCAGCGCCGAGACCGGCACCCGGTAGAGCTTCTTCAGCGCGGCCTTGAGCCCGATCTGGTTGTCGCGTTCGACCACATAGACATAGTCGCCATGCGCGGTGATCTCGGAGAGACCGTTCCAGGCCCCCTCAGCCGCGGCTTCGAGCGGGTAGCGGACGGCTGACCAGGTCTTGTCCTTGAGGTTGTAGCCGAGCAGCTTCACCTGCCCCTTCGGATCGTCCTTCCACTCGCGCTGGATGGCGACCCACAGGGTATCGCCCACCTTGGTGACGCCTTCGGCGCCGTAGCGGATCTCATGCGGCAGCAGCGCCTCGGGGAACGCCACTTCCTCGGTGATCTTGCCGTCGGCATCGACGCGGTAGAGCGCATGCGGGGTGAGCCGGTCGCTGCGACCTTCCGAAGCCACCCAGAAGCCGCCCTCGCCATCGAGCGTGATGCCTTCGAGGTCGAGCTTCTGCGCCGCGTCGCCGCCGCGGGTGATCACGGTCTTCTTGACGATTCGCGCCGGCTTGGCGGTGGCGTCGATCTCGTAGATCACCGGTTCCGCCGACAGCACGCTGTCGCTGACCGCATGGAGAATGCCCGGCTTTTCAGCGTCGCCGACGGCGCCGGAAATGGCGGCCCAGCCGATCGGGTGGCCGTCGGCATCGCGGTCGGAGATCAGCTGCGGATACGCGGCCTCACCCTCACCGAGTTCATAGAGCATGACGTGCGACCCGACGAGGCCGTCGGCCCGGCCGTCGAACTCGTTGGCCGTCGCCAGCAGGTTGCGCTGCGGGATGGCGACGAGGCCTTCCGGCGAGATGCCCGAGGGCAGCGACTGCAGATATTCCGGCTCGGCGCCGGCGCCGGCGTCCTTGTAGACGGCGATCAGCGACGAGCGCTCCTGGGCGATGAAGAAATAGTTCGCATCGCCGAACGTCGCGGTTTCGAGGCCCTCGGGCTCGACGCCCTTCTTGTTGCGGGCATCCGGATAATGGCCGAGGCGGGCCGCTTCGAGCTCCATCGACGGGCCGCTTTCATAGGCGACCGTGCCGTCCTTGTTGAAGATGGTGAAGCTGCGCGAGCCGCCCTTCCAGTCGCCTTCGTTGGCGATGACGAGACGGTTGTCGTCCAGCCACTTCACGGCGTCCGGTTCACGCGCCACGTCTTCCATCTTGCCGGTGAACTTCAGCGCGCCGTCCTTCTTGGTGTCGACGCCTTCGAGGCTGACCGTACCGGCCGAGAAGTGCGACTTCACCGTACCGGTCTTGCCGTCGATGATGATGATCTCGTTGTTTTCCTGGAGCGTCAGGGCCACTTCGTCGAGATCGTTGAACGACACGAATTCCGGCTCCGGATCGTCGCCGGCAATGGCGGCAAGGCCGGTGACGTCGACCTTCTTGAGGCTCTGGGGATCGACGACACCGTCCTTGAGGGTCAGCAGCACCAGGTAGCCGGCGGGCATCTGCGGAATGTCGCCGTCGTTCACTTCTTCATCGCGCTCGTTCTCGATGGCGATGGCAATGATGTCGTTGTTCTTGGAGTGGGCGATCGAGTCGGGCTGGCCGCCCAGCTCTATAGTGGCTTCGATGGCCTTGGTGGCGAGATCGACCACCACCAGCTTGCCCGAGGGGTTGGTGAAGCTCTCCGAGGTGTTGACCGCGGCATAGACCTTGGAGCCGATGATGGTGACCGAGGTCGGCTCGCCGTCCAGCGCCAGGAAACCGCCCGCCTTGGGTGCCTTGGCGTCGGTGATGTCGATAAAGCCGATGCCGCCGGCCGGGCTGTCCGAATAGACCAGCGTCATGCCGTCTTCCGACGCCGTGATGATTTCCGACGAGGTCGTCTCCGCCTCGGGGCTGTTCAGCTCGACCGGAAAGCTGGCGATCCGGTTGAACACCGGCGCGGCATAGGCCGCGGTCGCGAGAAGGCCGGCGGTGAGACCGAGGAGAATGGATTTGAACTGCATTGTCTGGCGCCCCTGAAAATCGAGGGCTTCCGCTTAGGCACGCCGCACAACGGCCACATGACATTGTGGTGACAGATCTGTGACAGGACCCCGCCGCATATACATCGAGCCTTGCACTGCCTATATTCGGCAATGAGAACGAAACAGGATTCGTCGTTTCCCTGATGGCAGCAGAACCGCAGCGCCTCGACCGCCCGCAGGCGGGCTCGATCACCAGCCAGTTTGGCCGGGGAGCGGCGGCGCCCGACTACCTCAAGGGCCTCAACGAAGAGCAGCGCGACGCCGTGCTGACCACCGAAGGCCCGCTTCTCGTGCTGGCCGGGGCCGGCACCGGCAAGACCCGGGTGCTGACCACCCGCATCGCCCATATCCTCAATTCGCGCAAAGCCTGGCCCTCCGAGATCCTGTCGGTCACCTTCACCAACAAGGCGGCGCGCGAGATGAAGGAGCGCATCGGCGCGCTGGTCGGCGCCGGGGTCGAGGGCATGCCCTGGCTCGGCACCTTTCACTCGATCGGCGCCCGCTTGCTGCGCCGCCACGCCGAACTGGTAGGCCTCAGGTCCGATTTCACCATTCTCGATACCGACGACCAGATCCGGCTGATCAAGCAGCTGCTGGAAGTCGCCAACATCGACGAGAAACGCTGGCCGGCCCGGCAGTTCGCCGGGATGATGGACAACTGGAAGAACCGCGGCCAGCTGCCCGCCGACGTTTCGATGGCCGATCGCTCGGCCTTCGCCAATGGCCGGATCCCCGACCTCTACCAGCAGTACCAGGACCGGCTGAAGACGCTGAACGCCACCGATTTCGGCGACCTGCTGCTGCTGTGCATCAAGCTGTTCCGCGAGCACCCGGATGTGCTGGCCGAGTACCACCGGCGCTTCAAATACATCCTCGTCGACGAATACCAGGATTCGAACGTCGCCCAGTACCTCTGGCTGCGGCTGCTGGCCCAGGGCAAGCCGGCGTCGGAGGCCAACCTGTGCGTGGTGGGCGACGACGACCAGTCGATCTATGGCTGGCGCGGCGCCGAGGTCGACAACATCCTGCGCTTCGAGAAGGATTTTCCGGGCGCCAAGGTGATCCGGCTCGAGCGCAACTACCGCTCGACCTCGAATATCCTCAAGGCCGCTTCGCACCTCATCGCCAACAACCAGAGCCGGTTGGGCAAGACCCTGCAGACCGATGTCGGCGAGCCCGGCGAACTGGTGATGGTCACCTCGGTGTGGGATTCCGACGAGGAGGCCCGGCAGGTCGGCGAGGAGATCGAACAGTTCCAGCGCCAGGGCGAAGCGCTGAACTCGATGGCGATCCTGGTGCGGGCTTCGCACCAGATGCGCGCCTTCGAAGAGCGTTTCATCACGCTGGGGCTCAACTACCGCGTCATCGGCGGCCCGCGCTTCTACGAGCGCAAGGAAATCCGCGACGCACTGGCCTATCTGCGACTGGTGTTCAACCCGACCGACGACCTCGCCTTCGAGCGTATCGTCAACACGCCAAAGCGCGGTCTGGGCGATTCGACGCTGCAGATCCTGCACGACGCGGCCCGGCATCAGGGCTCGTCGTTGACGGCCGCGGTGCGGACCCTGATCCAGACCGAGGAGTTGAAGCCGAAGCAGCGGACGACGCTGCGACAGCTGATGGACCAGTTCGACGATTGGAACCAGCGCGCCCGCGCCCTGCCCTCCGAGGATTCGCTGGAGGACGAGTTGGCGTCGCCGGCGCGGCGGGATCCGCCGCATGTGGCGCTGGCCCAGCAGGTGCTCGATGAGTCGGGCTATACCGAGATGTGGCAGAACGACAAATCCGCCGAATCCGAAGGCCGCCTCGAGAACCTCAAGGAACTGGTGAACTCGATGGGCGAGTTCAACTCGCTCGGTGGCTTCCTCGAGCACGTCTCGCTGGTGATGGACCGCGACACCGGCGAGGCCGACGACGCCGTATCGATCATGACGCTTCACTCCGCCAAGGGGCTGGAGTTCGAAACCGTCTTCCTCCCCGGCTGGGAGGAAGGCCTGTTCCCCAGCCAGCGCACCCTCGACGAAAGCGGCCGCGCCGGGCTCGAGGAGGAACGGCGGCTCGCCTATGTCGGCCTCACCCGGGCCCGGAAGCGCCTGCGCGTCTCGGTGGCGCAGAACCGGCTGACCCACGGCCTGTGGCAATCGGCGATCCCCTCGCGGTTCCTCGACGAGTTGCCGGCAGCGGCGGTCGAGGTCAAGGACACCGGCTCGGCCTATGGCGGCTATGGCTATGGCGGGCGCACCTCAGGGCGCTTCGACACCCGCGATCCGTTCGACTCGCTTTACGAGACCCCCGGCTGGCAGCGCGCCCGCGCCCAGGCCTCGACCCGCAAATCGGCCGGCCCGGTCACCATCGACGGTGACCTCGTGGCCCGCTCGGTGGATGACGGCCGCGGCTCGAAATACGATGTCGGAGAGCGCGTCTTCCACCTGAAGTTCGGTTACGGCCGGATCGAGCAGATCGAAGGCAACAAGCTGACCATCGAGTTCGAGAAGGCCGGCCGCAAGAAGGTGCTCGAAAGCTTCGTGCAGAAGCCGTGAGCGCCGGGCACAAGGCCTACAGCTACCGGCACGACAATGGTGTCGCCCCGTTCGCCGACGATCATCCAGTGATGATCTATGATGGTTATTGCGGGCTTTGTTCCAGCGCCGTGCAGTTCGTGCTCCGCCATGATCGCAGCAAGGTGTTTCGCTTTGTCGCCGCCCAGAGCGAGCTTGGCACCTCGATCTACCGGCACTATGGCCTCGACCCGCAGAACTACGAAACCTTCATCGTCCTCGCCGACGGCATCCCACTTTTCGCCTCCGATGCGGTGATCGAGATCGGACGACGGCTTGGCCTGCCATGGTCGCTGGGCACGGCAGTCGGCGCCCTGCCTCGCCGCGTGCGCGACGGCCTCTATTTCTGGATCGCGCGCCATCGCATGAGGTTTTTCGGCAGGCGTGATACGTGCCACCTGCCGGCGCCCGACGAGCGCGACCGTTTCCTCGCCTAGCCGTTGGAGCAGAAGGCGGCTAAGCAGAGGGTGAGTTTCGCTGCTGGGGGTGGACGATGCCGTGGGCTGGGCCAATGAAAACCAAGACCTCGAGCCGCCTCAGGACGATCATTCTTGTCGTCGTCGGTCTCGTGATCGTCGGCCTGGTCTGGGCAGGGATAAGTCTCTTCACATCGATGGATCAGCAGCTCGCGCAGTCTCGCGCGGCGGCTGACAAGGTTGTGGCGGTGGTTTCGTCGGATTGGGGCCGCGCGACGCTCGACCCGCTGGCTACCCCCGAATTCGTCGCCGCTCATGCCAAGGGGCAGTACGACAGCGCCCGCTACCTGCAGGTGCTGGGCGCCATGCAATCCAACCGGGTCTGCGTGATCGAGGGCATGCAGGTGGTGAACTGGAACGGCTGGAGCCGATGGAAGTGCCCGGCCGTATTCGAGCGCGGCGAGGCGACACTGGTCATCACCCTCACGCTCAGCAACGGCCAGTGGCTACTGTCGGACTTCGCGGTTCAGATCTGAGGGCTGACGACTGCCGCTGCCGGCGATTTGCTGCAGCGCCTAGGGCTTCACCAGTCCGCCGAAATAGTCGAGCGCGTAGGCCTCGACGCCGCCGACCTCGATCACTTCCCGTCCGTGAAAATGCGCCGCGTCGCCCGTCGAACTATCGCGATAAACGCCGTGCGGACCACTCCATTCGAAGCCGCCAAGGAAGCGCCCCTCTGCATACATGGCGGACAGCGCCGCCTTGATCGTGGCGCCCGCGCGCCCGGCATTGATCAGTTCGGGGCGCAGGATATAGCCATAGTAGTTCATGGCCCAGACCGGCTCATCGCGTAACCACACCGTTTCCTGTCCAAGGAAATCGGTGCCGCCGAAATAGCTGTCGCGATAGGACCACTCGCCCTCGGTGAAGGTGAGGTCGTGCGCCCCGCTGCGGCTGGGCGCGGCCTTCACGCCATCGCCGACATAGGTCTGCCGCTTGGCGAGAACGATGAAACGATCGAGACCGGCGACGTCCATGTTCTCCCCCTTATTGCGGTGGCGTGACTTCGCTGGCCCGCTTCCGCTCGAGGCCCAGCTTGTGCTCGCGATAGATGATGAACAGGCCCGAACCGACGACGATCGCCCCGCCCGCCAGCATCTCGATGGTCGGCACGTCGTGGAAGATCAGGTAGCCGATCAGCACCGAGAGGATCAGCGACGCGTACTCGAACGGCGCTACCACCGACATGTCCGCGTGGCGGTAGGATTCGGTCAGCAGGATCTGACCGATGCCACCGAAGATGCCGGCCCCGATCAGCAGCGCGAACTGCTCGGTGGTCGGCATCACCCAGCCGAATGGCAGCGTGGCGAGGCCGAACACCGATGAGGTCAGGGAAAAGTAGAGGACGATGGTGGCCGAGCGTTCGGTTTCGACCAGCTTGCGGACCAGCACCATGGCCGTCGCGGCGAAACCGGCCGCCACAAGCGCCGAGATGGCGCCAAGGGTCGCCCCGCTCATATCGCTGATGCCGCCCGAAAACACCGTGAGGCGCGGCCAGATGATGATGACGACGCCGACCAGGCCGACGAGCACGGCGCTCCAGCGATAGAGCCGCACCTGCTCGTGGTAGAACACGGCGCTGAACACCACGATCAGCAGCGGCGTCGCGTAGCTGATGGTGATCGCCTCGGCCAATGGCAGCTGGGTCAGCGCGAAGAACCCGGTCATCATGCCGCCGGTGCCGACGAGCCCGCGCAGCAGATGGCTCACCGGGTGCTTGGTCTTGAGGCCGACGCCGAGCTCACCCTTCCAGATCAGGTAGGCAATGATCGGCAGGATGGCGAAGAAGGAGCGGAAGAACACCAATTGCCCGGACGGCACGCCCTCGGAGGCCTTGAGCAGGCTCGACATCCCCAGGAACACGCAGACCGAACTCAGCTTGAACGCAATTCCCGTCATGGCGTTCTGACGGAGCATTGGCGGTTGCGGCGACACTGGCAGGACTCTCGAAGACGGGAAGGCAGGCGGCAAGGCCCGGCCGCAGTCTCGCGGGGTTCGCGGTGACACGCAACCATCTTGCGCGCCGAACTTGGCTCTGGCCGTTCCCGGCGCATCGGCTATTAGTCTTACTGAGACCAGCGGAGCGGCAATGAACGACGTCGTCGACATGACTGGAGCGGTCGAAACCGTCGTCGAGAACATCCCCATCATCGCGATGGTGCTGGCCGGCTTCTACGCCATCGCCATCATCTGCGCGGTGCGCGAGATCAGCGCGTCACGCACCTCGCAGGGTTCGATCGCCTGGCTGGTGTCGCTGGCCTTCCTCCCCTTCCCCACCACCATCATCTACCTGGTGTTCGGCTGGAAGCATTTCGACAGCTATGCCCGGACCCGCATGCAGGTGCGGGCCTCGCGCCTGATCCGCAGCGAGGACCTGGCGGTAATCGATCGCGACGCGGGCGCCCAGTGGCCGGTGCAGCGCCGTGCCGCCGGCATGCCGTTCCTCGCCGGCAACGCCGCCGAACTGCTGGTCGATGGCGACGCGACGTTCGAATCGATCTTCGAGGGGATCGCCGCGGCCAAGACCTACATTTTCGTCCAGTTCTACATCCTGCGGGCTGACGCGCTCGGCCAGCGCCTTGCGGCGGCGCTGATGGAGCGGGCCCGTGCCGGCGTCGCTGTCTACATGCTCTACGACGATGTCGGCAGCAGCGGGCTGTCGCACGAATACAAGGATCGGATGCGGGCCGAGGGCATCAAGATCTTCGGCTTCAACCACCGCCACAAGTTCCTCCGCCTGTTCGGTCCGATGCGCATCAACTACCGCAACCACCGCAAGTCGGTGGTGGTGGACGGCAAGGCCGCCTGGACCGGCGGCGCCAATATCGGGGTCGAGTATCTGGGCGAGGACGAGCGCTTCGGTCCCTGGCGCGATACCCAGCTCAAGCTCGAGGGGCCCGCGGCGTCCTCGGTGGCGCTGATCTTCCAGGAAGATTGGCTGTGGGCAACCGGCGAGGTGCTCGATGTGCCCCCGCCCGATCCGGTGGATGAGCCTGGGCATGTCTCGGCCCTGGTGATGGCCACCGGCCCTGCCGACAAGCTCGAAGCCTGCGCCATCGCCTTTGCCGACGTGATCGGCCAGGCGCAGCAGCGGTTGTGGATCGTCAGCCCCTATTTCGTGCCCGACACCGACATGCGCACCGCGCTTTATGCGGCGATCCTGCGCGGCGTCGATGTGCGCATCATGCTGCCGGCCAAGCCTGATCACCTCCTGGTCTGGCTCGCCAGCAATGCCCATGCAGATGCCATGGTGGAACACGATATCGCCATCTACCGTTACCAGAAGGGATTTCTGCACCAGAAGGTGCTGCTGATGGACGACAGGATCGCCTCCGTCGGCACGGTGAACTTCGACAATCGCTCGTTCGCCATCAATTTCGAGATGACCGTGTGGATGCCCGATCCCGGCGTGATCACTGCGGTGGAGAAGATGCTGGAAGCCGACTTCGCCAACTGCCGTAAGGTGACCAAAGACGAGGTGCTCAAGCGCCACCCGCTCGCTCGTTTCATCTCTCAGGCCGCGCGCCTGTTCTCACCCATCCTCTAGCCACGCGCCTCAGGACCAATGATCAAAGTCGCCTCGTACAACATCCGAAAGAGCATTGGCACCGACCGGCGCCGGCAGCCCGAGCGCATCATGAAGATCCTTGCCGAGATCGATGCCGACATCGTCGCCTTGCAGGAAGTGGACCGCCGTTTCGGCGAACGCGCCACGACGCTCTCACCCGACCTGCTCGTCGACTTCACCAATTACATGCCGGTCCGCTTCGGCATTCGCGAGCAGAGCCTGGGCTGGCACGGCAACGTGCTGCTGGTGAAAAAGGGCATCGAAGTGCGCAACCCGCAGCGCATCGAGTTGCCGGCCTTCGAACCCCGCGGCGCCGTGATGGCCGACGTGGTGATCGACGGCACCGCCATGCGGGTCGTCGGCATGCATCTGGGGCTGCTCGGCAATTCCAGGATGAAGCAGGCCGACGCCATCGTCAGCCACCTCGAAAAGCTCGAGCAGCATATGCCTACGGTGATCATGGGCGATCTCAACCAGTGGGCGGTGGATGGCAAATGCCTGGTGGCCTTCGCCCGGCACCACGACGTCATCCCGCTGGGGCCGAGTTTCCACTCGCGCCGGCCGATGCTGCAGCTCGACCGCATCATCACCAGCCGGGATTTCAGGCTGGAATCGGCCGGGGTGCACCGCACGGCCTTGGCGCGCACCGGCTCGGACCATCTGCCGGTCTGGGCCAGCCTGTCGCTGCAGCGCGCCGAAGCCGCCGCTTAACGCTTGCTGCGGCCGGCCATTGACTTACTGCGCCGCTGCCCCGAAACAGCGGCGAACAGGACATTTCCCGATGACGCTCTCGCAACTCTCCGCCCCGCTGACCAAGGACCAGGCCTATGCGCTGGTCGATGCCGTGATGGCCCGTGAGGACATCGCCATCACCGCCTCGGCGCATGAGAACGAGGAGAGCGGAGAATGGGTGTTCGAGGCAACCTGCGACAGCGAGCCGGATGTCGAAGCCTTCAACCAGATCGCCCGCGAGACGCTGGGCGGCACTGTGAGCTTTGCCGTCGAGGCGATCGATCCGACGGTCAACTGGGTGGCGAAATCGCTCGAGGGGCTGCAGCCGGTGGTGGCGGGCGGCTTTTATGTGCACGGCAGCCATGAGGAAAACCCGCCGCCGCCGGGTCTGACCGCCATCCGCATCGACGCCGCGCAGGCCTTCGGCACCGGCCATCACGAGACCACCACCGGGTGCCTTGAGGCCATCGACCGGGCGCTGAAGCGCAAGCGCTTCCGCGCCATGCTGGATGTCGGCACCGGTACGGGGGTCCTCGCCATCGCGCTCGCCAAGCGCACCCGCCTGCCGGTGCTGGCGAGCGACATCGACCCGATCGCCGTGACCACCACGGTGGAGAACGCCCGCGATAACGGTGTCGGCCGCTACATCATCGCCTTCGAGGCGACCGGCCTCGATCACCGCCAGATCGCCAACGGCACGCCCTTCGACCTGATCGTCGCCAACATCCTCGCCGGCCCGCTGGTTTCGCTGGCGCCGGGCATGCGCAAGGTCACCGCCGTCGGCGCCACGGTGATCCTTTCGGGCATCCTCAACACCCAGGCCAACCGGGTGATATCGGCCTACTCACAGCAGGGCATCGTGCTGCGCCAGCGGATCGTCAAGAAGGAATGGACGACGCTGGTGCTGGAGCGCGTTTGAACCGAAGCGTCACGGGCTCCCCACCCCCACCCTTGATCCCTCCCCACAAGGGGAGGGAGACGACAGCCGCCCAATCTCAGTACTTGCCTCCCCCTCTCCCTCCCCCTTGTGGGGAGGGCAGCAAAGCTTGTGAGCGAAGCGAACTAGCGTCGCTGGGTGGGGGTGCGGAGCCGCCGGCGCTCCAGAAACCGCCCAAAGCAAAGTCCCCGGACCTGTCGATCCGGGGACTCGTCAAAACGGATAGCCAACACCCCGCGCTGACGCGCGTCGGTGTTAGTTCGGGCGCTTGGTCAGCGCGCCGAGCAGCAGGTGTTCACGGCTGCGACCGACGCTGCGGGTGGCCTCGCGGCCCCGCGCTTCGATGACGCTGCCAAGCGCCTTGCGGAAATCGTTCTTGCTCTCGGGCATCTTGTTCTCCCGGTTCCTTCAATTCAGTCGAGCTTCTCTCGACGCTCGGTATGTAGTGCGGACGAAGCCCGCGGGTAAGTCGTTGTTGCGAAAGGCAGCCATGCCAATTGTGCAGGGCGGCTTAACGGCTGGTGAATCGCTTCCGCCCCTCAGCCCGGCTGCAATGCCCTCCCGGCGCTGAACCGCGGATGAACAGCGTGCCCCGCTTGGGAAGCGGCAGAGCCTCTGTTAGGGTCCGCACCATTCCATTCTCCGGCAAATCATCATGACCGACAGCGACTTCGCCCCGACCGTCTACCAGAGCTTCGACATCCGCACCGATCCCAAGACCGTGGCGCCGCGCCTCAAGGCGCTGCGCGCCGCGATGCGGGAGGCCGGCGTCGATGCGTTCCTGGTGCCGCGCACCGATGCGCATCGCGGCGAGATGGTGCCCGAGAGCGAGGCGCGCCTCGCCTATGTCACGAGCTTCACCGGGTCGGCCGGCCTCGCCATCGTCGGCGCGAGGAAAGCCGCGCTGTTCGTCGATGGCCGCTACACCCTGCAGGCGCCCGCCGAAACCGACACCGGACTCATCACCGTGCTGGAAGCCAGCCAGGGCGGGCTGTCCCCGAAGCTCGCCGATTTCGTGCCCAAGGGCGGCAAGCTGGGCTTCGATCCATGGCTGCACACGCCGAGCGAGCTTGCCGACCTCGAAAAGAAGCTGAGCGGCAAGGCAACGCTGGTGCCGGTGGCCAACCTCGTCGACCAGACCTGGAAGGACCGCCCTCTTCCGCCAAATGCCGCGATCGAGTTCCTCGGCCATAACCGCGCCGGCAAGACCGCGCCCGACAAGCTGGCCGAGATTCGCGCCACCATGGGCGAGGACAATGCCGACGCCCTGGTGTTGACCGTGCCGGAATCGATCAACTGGCTGTTCAACCTGCGCGGTCGCGACGTGCCGCATGTACCGGTGGTGCTGTGCTTTGCGCTGGTGCCGAAATCCGGCATGCCGACGCTGTTCTTCAACAAGGAGAAGATCACGCCGGAACTGCGCCATGGCCTCGAAGGCCTGGCCAAGGTTGCCGATGTCGCCACCATGGTCGCCGCGCTTCGAAAACTCGGCGCCGGCGACAAGCGGGTGATGCTCGACCCGGCAACTGTACCGGTGGCGGTCGCCAACGCGATCAGCGGCGTCAGCGAAGCGACGCTGATCGAGCGGCGCGACCCCGTGCTGCTGCCCAAGGCACGAAAAAACGAGGCCGAGCTTGCCGGCATGCGCGAGGCGCACAAGCTCGACGGCGTGGCGATGGCGCGGTTCCTCCATTGGTTCGACCAGGAGGCGCCCAAGGGGAAGCTCGACGAGATCGGCATCGCCACCGCACTCGAGAGCTTCCGGCGCGAGGAATCCGGGCTGGTCGATGTCAGCTTCGACACCATCTCGGGTGCCGGTCCGAACGGCGCGATCATCCACTATCGGGTCGACGAGAAGACCAACCGGCAGCTGAAGCCGGGTGAACTGATGCTGGTCGATTCCGGCGCGCAGTACCTGTCGGGCACCACCGACATCACCCGCACCATGTTCACCGGCAAGGCAACGGCCGAGCAGAAAGACCGCTTCACCCGCGTGCTGCGCGGCATGATGGCGATCTCGATGAGCCGCTTCCCCAAGGGCACCACCGGCGCCCAGCTCGATGTGCTGGCGCGGCAGTTCCTGTGGGAGGATGGGGTCAACTACAACCACGGCACCGGCCACGGCGTCGGCGCCTTCCTCTCCGTGCATGAAGGGCCGATCGGCATTTCGAGCCGCTACTCGGTGCCATTCGAGCCGGGGATGATCACCTCGAACGAGCCCGGCTACTACAAGGCCGGCGCTTACGGCATCCGCATCGAGAACCTGCTCGTGGTGCAGGAAAGCAGCGTCGGCGGCGAGGGCAAGTTCCTCGAATTCGAAACCCTGACCCTCGCCCCGATCGATCTCAGGCTGATCGACGAAAAGCAGCTGACCGGGCCGGAAAAAGCCTGGCTCAACACTTACCACAAGCGGGTGTTCAAGGAGATCGGCCCGCAGCTCAAGGGCGATGCCAAGACCTGGCTGAAAGAGGCGACGCGGGAGATTTAGTACTCAGCCCGCCGCCGCCGGCTGTTGGCCAGATACGCCGGAATTACCCTCAGCTGGGATCAAATATTCCATTGCTGGGCTGATCCAGGCCCGTATGATCTATCAATGCAGATCGTCCTTGCCACCCCCGACGCCACAATGGCCGCAGCATGGTCTGAGGCGTTTTCAGGAACGGATGCCAGTATCTACAACGGCTCTATTCTTGAGGTGCAGTGCGATGCGTTGGTCAGTCCGGCCAACAGTTTCGGCTTCATGGATGGGGGCTTGGACCTTGCCTACTCGCAGCATTTCGGCTGGGACCTCCAGATGAGGCTGCGCCGCCAGATACTGGAAAGGCATGGTGGCGAGCTGCTGGTCGGAGCTGCCGAGCTTGTTGAAACTGGAAGGACAGTCCCGGGGTTGATGATCGCCGCTCCCACCATGCGGGTGCCAATGCGGCTGCCCGAGGACAGCGTCAACGCCTACCTTTCAACCAGAGCAGCTCTGCTCGCGGCCCGAGATGGGAGACTGCCGGACGGCACCCCCGCGTCATCTCGCATCAACGTGCTCTCGGTCCCTGCAATGGGGACAGGCGTCGGGCGTGTTTCGCCAACGGTCTGCGCGCGCCAGATGCGCGCGGCCTTTGACGCAGTCGTCATTTCGCCTGCAAAGCTACCAACGAGTTGGGCAGAGGCAAGCCATGACCACCAGTTGCTCTATACAAGCAAGCCCCGTCGCCTTCAGTAGCTCCCTGCCCGCGCTTCGTTGACTGCCTGCCTCACGGCTTATCGCTCATGGCATCGTTGGGCCGTAGGGCCATTCGCTGTCGATCAGGTAGTCATTCGGAACAAAGGCTTTTGCGCAGGTCTCGCAAAACCACCCATCCACGAACTGTTCAAGGTTGTCACCCTTCCTGAACTCGGGACGGAGGGCGTCGGCCCTCAGAGACGTGTGATATCGCTCCCGCGGATCTGCAGCGTCTTGTTGCTCCCACGCACCGTCTATCAACAGTAGCTTCGGCCTGACCGCGCTACTGCTCCCACATTTCGGACACTCAGGGATGTCGGACACAGGTGTACTCCTCCATCCGCCAACAGTGCTGGACCGTTGGTACCAGCGTCAAATGCGAACAGCTCGGTGCCCATCCTACCTACGCATGGTTCAGCCGCCACGCCGGACAGCGAAGCGAGGAATCACCCGGTACGCGGAAAGGTTACGCTGCGGCGTAACCTCAGTTCACGCTGAACGGATCATACTGCAGCAGCCAGGACAGCAACCAGTTCTGGCTGCCGGCGAGCGAGGCGACGTCGTCGACCTTCCAGCCGTCGGCTTCGCGCACCATGGCGACGCTGATCAGGCTCATATGGTCGAAGTTGTGAAAGCTCACCGTCGACACGGCGCGGTCGCCGTTCAGCACCGGCTCGCTGATCACCACATCGAGCAGCAGCGAGTTCTGCCCCTCGATGAACGGATCGAACGCCAGCATGTCGGGCGCGTCGGGATCGACCGCCGCGCCCTTCTGGTCGACGCCCTGCCGCTCGACATTGGCGGCGTAGAGGTCCTTGAGCCGCGCCGAGTAGAACTTCTCCAGCCCATCCGCGTGCTTCTCGCCGGCGCTGTACGGCTGGTAGATCGCCTCGACCAGCGCCTTGGGATTGTCATAGGCGCTGGCAGCGCCGGTAAAGCCGATGATCAGCAGAAGACTTGCAATGATGCGTCGCATGACCGCCCCGTCGTGCCCGGTTTCAGTTGCCCTCGGCTAGCAACGGGTTTGGGCGCATTGAGGGCTGCGCCGTGCCGCAATCAAGGCAGCGGCGACTGCAGGATATCGAGCAGGTCGTAACTATAGTCGGAGCTGCCGCCCCACACGTCGTCGATCTTCCAGCCATCCTCGTCGACCAGCAGGAAACCCAGCTCCTGCGGGGTGTCGAAGTTGCGGAACGTCACCTTCACCACGGCCTTGCCGCCGGCCAGATAGGGCTCGCCGATGACGAGGTCGCTCACCTGATAATCCTGCCCATTGATGTAGGGACCGAAATCGATGCGCCCGATGTCGCCACTGGCTTCCTGCTGGTCCTTCTCGAACAATCCGTTGAGCCGCTCGCTCTGCAGCGGTGTCTCGTCGGGCGGATAGTCGTTGGGGGGCATGTAGCCGGCATAGAGCGCCTCGAGCAGCGCCTTTGGATCGGTGAACGATTGCGCGAATGCCGGCTGCCCCAGCAGCAGCAACGTGGCGACGGCGATCAGCAGGCGCATGCCCAAACCCCTCAGTTGAACCAGAACGCGTAGCCGATCAGCGCGTCGCCGAACACCGCATTGGCCTCCGCGAACGACTCGGCGCTGGCGATCGGGCCGTCCTTGAGGAACGGCAACGCATCATAGCCGGTGATCAGCATCACCAGGTCGGTCTTCTTGGCGCTCTCGAAATACGCCTTGAGATCAAACCCCTTCTGGAAGCGCCAGTGCGGCAGCAGCAGCTTGCCGTCGAGAATCAGGTCGGCGGTGTCGAGGGTCGCCATCCAGGCCTTCACCTGTGCCTCTGAGACCCTGGCTTCTGGCGTGATCCCGGTCTGCTTCGGGCTCGGCAGCAGCTCGCGGTTGTCGTCGGTCTCGGCGAGGATCGCCTCCCAGTTGCGACGCGACAGCGCGGAGATGTCCTTGAACCGCGCCAGCACCCGCTTCAGCCGATCGCCATCGGTAACCGGCCAGTTGAGGTGATGGATCGCCGCCAGCGCATCGGCGATGGCGTTGTCGGATTCCGGATCGAGCATCAGCGTGCCGGTGGAGCGGGTATAGTCCTGCATCGGCAGGCCGGCGCGCGGGAACAGCCGGTGGAAGGTGGTGTCGAACAGCGCCCGGAAATCGTGGGCGAGGAGGAAATCCGCCTGGGCGGCGAGGATCTGCGTGTAGCCGGCAAGCCAGATCGCATCGGCCCGGTCGAAGCCGATGGTGGAATCGGGCGGGGTTGCCGGCGTCGGCGCCGGTGCGCCCGGGTCGGTCGGGCCGGGCACCGTCGCGGCCCCGAGCATGGCGTTGAGCACGTTGCCGATGCTCTCGGTGTCACTGCCCTTGCCGTCACCGTCGAGATCGATCCGCACCTTCAGCACTTCGATGGGCACGACATAGTCGCCGGTCTCGCCGGCGGTGAGCAGCGCGTCACGCGCCGCGTCCATGTCGTCGACCAGCAGTTGCAGGATGGCGCGGAACTTGTCGTAGTCGAGCGGCTCGGGGTTGGGGTTCACCGGCACCGGCATGGCCAGCGGCGAGCCCATGATCGGGCCGGCATCGGGAGAAGCGAAGCCGTGGCGATACAGCCCCTGCGCGAAATGCTCGACCCCCTGGATGAAGCTGAGCAGGCCGACGCCGAAGCGCCCTTCGAGATCCTGTCGTTCGTAGTAGGGCTTGAGTTCGGAAAGCCCCTCCCCGATCGTACCGGCATAAAGGTGCTTGCGCGCGACGTCGCCCGCCTCGTCTGCGAGTACCGGCCAGGACAACGCCGGCAAGCACAGCGCCGCGCACAGCACGACAGTCGCCAGTTTCAGCATCCGGGTCTCCCAAGCAGTTGGCTATTTGGCCGCCAACTCAAGCCATTGATCTTCGTCGAGAATAAGGATGCCGAGCGCCTGCGCATCCTTGAGCTTGGAACCGGCGCCGGGACCGGCGACCAGAATGTCGGTGTTCTTGGACACCGAACCCGCCACCTTGGCGCCGAGCCGCTCCGCCATTGCCTTGGCTTCGCCGCGCGTCAGCTTCTCGAGGCTGCCGGTGAACACGATGGTCTTGCCCGCCACTTCGCTGGTGGCCGACACGGTGACCACATAGGGCTTGGGCCGCACCTGCCGCAGCAATGCATCCAGCACATCGTCATTGCGTTCGTTGCCGAAGAAATCGATCAGCGCCTCGATAACGGTGTCGCCGATACCGTCGACGGACGGGAACACCGAGTGCGGATCGTCGGCATGCGCGGCAGTTTCCTTGCCGACGCGGATCAGTTCCTCGACGCTCGAGAAGGTCTTGGCCAGCACCGCTGCCGTGGTCTCGCCGATATGCCGGATGCCGAGCGCGAAGATGAAGCGATCGAGCTCCGGCTCGCGCCTGGCGTCGATGGCGGTGAACAGCTTCTCCAGCCCTTCAAAGCTCCGGTCCTCGGCGCTGCGGGCGTTCTTGCGCGTCTTGCCCGATGCTTCCTCGCGTAGCCGCGCCTGCTCGTCGCGCCGCGCCGCAAACGCCTGCTGCACCTCCGGCCGGCGGTCGCGCAGCGTGAAGATGTCGGCGGCGGTCTTGACCAGGCCCGAGTTGAAGAACAGGTCGATATTCTCCGACCCCAGGCCCTCGATGTCCATGGCGCCGCGCGACACGAAGTGACGCAGCCGCTCGACCGCCTGGGCGGCGCAGATCAGCTCGCCGGTGCAGCGGCGCCGCGAATCTTCCTTGCCGGTCTTCTCGTTGAGTTCGCGCGTCGCGGGCGAGCCGCAGACCGGGCAGACATGCGGGAAAACATAGGGCACGGCGTCGGCCGGGCGCTTTTCCAGCACCACACGGACAATCTGCGGGATCACATCGCCGGCTCGCTGGATCACCACCGTGTCGCCGATCCGCACATCGATCGGCTCGTCGCCGCGGATCGGCGCCCCGGTCGAATCGATGCCGGCGATATAATCCTCGTTGTGGAGCGTGACGTTCTCTACCACCACGCCGCCGACGCCGACCGGCGCCAGCCGCGCCACCGGCGCCAGCGTACCCGTGCGGCCGACCTGGATGTCGATGGCCCGGATGGTAGTGAACGCCTGCTCGGCCGCGAACTTGTGCGCCACGGCCCAGCGCGGCTCGCCGCTGGAAAAGCCCCAGCGCCGCTGCAGCTCGAGGTTGTCGACCTTGTAGACCACGCCGTCGATGTCGTAGCCGAGCGAGGAGCGCAACTCCTCGATCTTTCTGTACTGGGCGATCAGCTCGTCGATCGAGCTGGCGCGCACCATCAGCGGGCTGATGGCAAAACCCCACTCACCGAACTTCTGCACCGCCTCGTACTGCGTGGCCGCCGGTTCGGCCGAGCTGGCGCCCCAGGCATAGGCAAAGAACCTGAGGTTGCGGCTGGCGGTGATCGAGGGGTCCTTCTGCCGCAGCGAGCCCGCCGCGGTGTTGCGCGGGTTGACATATTCCTGCCCGCCAACCGCCGCCGAGCGCGCCTTGAGCGCCTCGAACTCGGCCATGGTCATATAGACCTCGCCGCGGATCTCGATGGTCTGGGGCCAGCCCGACCCTTTGAGCTTGTGCGGAATATCCGCGATGGTCCGGAGGTTTGCCGTGATGTCCTCGCCCACGGTGCCGTCGCCGCGGGTCGCACCCTGCACGAACACACCGTTCTCGTAGCGCAGCGATGCCGACAGCCCGTCGATCTTGGGCTCGGCGGTGAACACCAGCTTGAGATCCTTGTCGCGCTCGAAGAAGCGCCGGCCGCGTTCGATGAAATCGACTACGTCCTCGTCGGTATAGGCCTTGGCGAGGCTGAGCATCGGCACGGCGTGCCGAACCTTGGAGAACCCTTCGACCGGCGCACCGGCGACCTTGTCGCTGAGGCTGTCCGCCCGCTTCAATTGCGGAAACGCGATCTCGAACGCCTGGTAGCGGCGCTTCAGCCCGTCATACTCGGCATCGGTGATATCAGGGGCGTCGTTCTCGAAATAAGCGCGGTCGGCCTCGCTCAGCAGCCCGTGCAGCCGGTCGAGCTCCGCCTTGGCCTCCGCCTCGGAGAAGCTCTCGATCTCCCGTTCCGCCTCGTTCACGATACCTCCGAAATCAACTTCCCGGCCGCCGCACGCGCCTCGTCGGTGACCTTGGCGCCGGCCAGCATGCGCGCCACTTCTTCCTGCCGCGCCTTGCCATCGAGTCGCCGCACATGGGTGCGCACGAACGCCCCCTCTTCGATCGCCTGCTTTTCGATCAGCAGGTGACTCTGCGCCCGCGCCGCAACCTGCGGCGCATGGGTGACGGTGAGCACCTGCACCTTGCCGGCCAAACGCGCCAGCCGGCGCCCGATGGCGTCGGCAACCGCGCCCCCGACCCCGGTGTCGATTTCGTCGAAGATCAGCACCGGCGCCGAGCCGCGGTCAGCCAGCACCACCTTGAGCGCCAGGAGGAACCGGCTGAGCTCGCCGCCCGAAGCGACCTTGAGGATCGGCCCGGGCTGCGTACCGGGATTGGTCTGCACGTGGAAGGCGATCTGGTCGTGCCCGGAGGCAGCGACACGGGCAGCATCGACCTGCCGGTCGACGATGAACCTGGCCGCACCAAGCTTCAAATCCGGCAGTTCGGCTTCCACGGCCTTGGTGAGGGCGCCCGCGGCCTTTTCGCGTGCCGCGCTGAGCCCGGAGGCTGCGGCCATGTAGGCGCCACGGGCGGCCTCCGCTGCGCTCTCCAGCGCCTTCAGCGACTGCTCGCCGCTCTGCAGCATATCGAGATCGTTCTGATACTTGGCCAGCACCTCCGCGAGCCCGTCACAACTGGTGTGGTGCTTGCGGGCCGCGGCGCGCAGCGCGAACAACCGTTCCTCGACCTTCTCGAGATCGGCCGGATCGAACGCCATGTCGCGCTTCAGCACCTCGAGCGCATCGGAGGTGGCGTCGAGCGATACCAGGGCGGTGTCGAGCGCATCGACGATCGGCTGGAACACCGCGGCGCCGGCATCGGCCTTGCGCACCAGCCGCCGCATCAACCCGGCCAGCACCGGCCCGGGCGCCGTCGGACCATTGAGGATCTCGTCGGCGTCACGGACCTCCTCCGCTGCCTTCTCCAGCGTCATCAGTCGCTGCCGGCGCTCGGCGAGCACTTCCTCCTCGCCGGCCTCGAGATGCATCTCGCCGAGCTCGGCGACGACATGGCGGGCATATTCCTCGCGCGCCATCGCCTCGGCGATCACTGCGCGCTGCCCCGCAACGGCGGCGTCGGCCTCGACCAGTGCCTCGTAGGTGCTCCACACCGCGCTGACCATCGACTCGTGACCGCCGAACGCATCGAGCGCCGCCCGGTGCGTGGCGACATCGATCAGCGCCCGGTCGTCATGCTGGCCGTGGATCTCGACGATCAGCCGCCCCACCGCCTGCAACAGCCCGGCGGAAACCGGCTGGTCGTTGATGAAGGCACGGGTGCGGCCATCGGCCAGCTGCACGCGACGCAGGATGATGTCCTCATCGTCGGCGATGGCGTTCTCGCGCAGCGCCTCGCGCGCCGGATGATGGCGCGGCAGCTGCAGCACCGCCACCACCTGCCCGCTCTCGGCCCCTGCCCTGACCAGCGACGCGTCGCCACGGCCGCCAAGCGCCAGCGTCAACGCATCGAGCAGGATGGATTTGCCCGCACCGGTCTCACCGGTCAGTGCGGTAAGTCCGTCTTCGAGCGTGAGATCGAGCTGGTCGATCAGGACAATGTTTCGAACCGAAAGCGCATTGAGCATTCGGATGGCCCCTCGGTGGTCGACCGGCCAAACGGGGCCGAACAAACTCGCGCCTTGCAGCCTAGCTCAAAGGGGAACAAACAGGCAACAGATTTGTTGCCGGCCCGGCACCGCTTTCAGGAAAAGCTGTGAGACTTTTCCACGCGAAAGCCGGACCCTAGCTCTTCTTCAGCTGCGCCAGGCTGCTGCCGGCGTTCACCTGCGGCGAGATCCCCTGCTTGGCGAGCAGGTCGAACGCCTGCTTGTACCAGCTGCTCTGCGGATAGTTGTGGCCGAGCACGGCGGCGGCGGTCTGCGCCTCGGAAATGAGGCCGAGCGCCAGGTTCGCCTCGGTCAGGCGGTACAGCGCCTCTTCGATGTGGGTCGAGGTCTGGAACTGCTCGGCCACCACGCGGAAGCGGTTGATGGCGGCCGGATAGTTGCCGTTGCCCAGATAGTAGCGACCCACCGACATCTCCTTGCCGGCGATCTGGTCGACGCTGACCACCATCTTTTCCTGCGCATCCTTGGCGTATTTGCTCGTCGGATAGTTGGCGATGATCATGCTGTAGGTCTCGATGGCATTCTTCGAGATCTGCTGGTCGCGGGTAATGTCCTTGATCTGCCCGAAATACGAATTGCCCTTGAGATAGAGCACGTAGGGCAGTTCTTTCGATCCCGGATAGAGCGCCATGTAGCGGTCGGCGGCGAGAATCGCTTCGTCGAACTTGCCGATGCGGTAATTGCCGTAGACCTGCATCAGCTTGGCCTTCTCGTTGAACTCCGAGAACGGGTGCTGGCGCTCGAGCTTCTCCAGCGTCTTGACCGCGGTGACGTAGCGCTGCTTGTCCATGTCGTCGAGCGCCTGCTGGTACAGGACCTCGGGAGCGACGATCGCCTCTTCCTTGATCTTGGGCTGGCCGAACAGGTTGCAGCCGGCGAGCAAGACCACGACAGCGCCCATCAGCACGAAACGCGCGAACCGGCTCGAAATACCTGCATGCTGAGAGATCGTCACGACCTGCCCCATCCCATTGACGCACTGCCCAAACTGGCAGGCGGACTACTGACAAAAAAGATCAAAACTGTGGCGCGGCCTGTCAACCAACCGAGCGCAGGTAGGACTGTACGTTGAGCCCTTCGGGCATGTCATCGAGTGCGTCGAAGGCAACCGGCAGCTGATCGGCGGTGACGATCTCGTAGTTGGCTTCGCTGGCGAACAGGCCATGCAGAACCAGCGCGTTGAGCGCATGACCACCCTTGTAGGACCGGAACCGCCCGTAGATCGGCAGGCCGCACAGCGCCAGATCGCCGATGGCGTCGAGCAGCTTGTGGCGGACGAACTCGTCTTCGTAGCGCAGGCCACCCGGATTGAGAATCCGATCCTCGTGCACGGTGATCGAATTTTCCATCGAGGAGCCGAGCGCATAGCCGGCCTGGCGGAGAATCTTTGCGTCGCGCACGAACCCGAAAGTGCGGGCTCGCGAGACGTCGTCGTAATACTTGCGCGGCGTCCAGTCGAAGATCATCCGCTGACGGCCGATCACCCGGCTGTCGAAATCGATCTCGAGGTCCAGCATGCGGCCGTTATACGGCTCCAGCGCAGCGGACGCCTCGTTGTTGCGCACCAGTACCTGGCGCATGATCTTGATGTAGCGGCGCGGCGCCGGCTGCACCATCAGGCCGACCTGCTGGATGCCCTGCACGAAGGGCCAGGCGCTGCCATCAATGATCGGACATTCGGCGCCGGTCAGCACCATATGGGCATTGTCGACTCCCATGCCGGAAAGCGCGGAAACCACATGCTCGACGGTCGCCACCGAGACGCTGTCGCCGAGGTCGAGCGTGGTGCACAGCGTCGTGCGGGTCACGCGCGAGAAGTGCACCGGCACCGGGCCGATGCGGCGTCCGTCGTCCAGCAGGCGCGTCACCGTATAACCGCTATCGGGTGCGGCAGGCTCGAGCGTGAGGGTAACAGGAGCGCCGGAGTGAACGCCGATGCCGCTGAATTCGAGCGCATCGGCCAAAGTACGCTGCCGCGCCGAAAGTTTATGCATGCTGTAAGGACTCCAGCCCCGTCTGCGACCCGGTGCAGTCATAGACAATAAAATCCCGGCGCGGAAGCCGCGCCGGGGGCGTGTATTCGGGCTTTCCCCCGCGGCTATTAGCCGTGTTTGCGGAGGAAGGCAGGGATCTCGATGTGCTCTTTCTGAGCCGGCTGCGCCGGGGCGCGACCATACTGGTCGGCATTGCCGCGGGCACCCTCGGCGCTGGCCGAAACCCGCGCATTCCGGGCGCCTCCGGCTTCGATGGCGCTGCGTGCGGCAGCGTCGTCGGCGCTCGGCTCGACCGCCGGCTCGGCCCGTGTCGGCTCATTCGACTTAAGGCTAATGCCGACATTGGAGGCCAGGCGCTTGAACAGGGCGCGGGCATTCCGCGGCTCCGGTTCCTGCTTTTCTTGCGCCGTGAGTGACTGCCTTGCAACAGCCGGGAACTCCTCGGTGCGCGGCATCCGGCGCTGACCGTCGGGGCGTTCGGCGCTGGAGGGCACATAGGCGCTCGGAATCGGCGCTTCGATGAGTCGCGGCGCTTCCTCGAGATGCGTGTGGCTGGCCTGCGGGATATAGGGCTCGACGGTGATGCCGTCGTCTTCCTGATATTCCTGGTAGCTCGGCTCGGCGTAGGAAATCGCCTCGGCCACGGCCTGCTCGACCTGAGTCTCGAATTCCGGCTCGGGCTGTGCCTCGACCACCGGAGCACGCTCCGGCATGGCCTGGCGCATCACGGCTGCCTGCAGCGGCTGGCGCGACGGATTGGCCTTCATCGGCTCGAGCGCCTGAACCATCGTCGCGTCGGTACCGGTAGCAACGACGGAGACGCGGATCGTGCCTGTCATGTCAGGATCGAAGGTCGCGCCGAGGATGATGTTGGCATCCGAGTCGACTTCCTCGCGGATGCGGCTGGCCGCCTCGTCGACTTCGTAGAGCGTGAGATCCGGGCCGCCGGTGATCGAGATCAACAGGCCGCGCGCCCCCTGCATCGACACATCGTCGAGCAGCGGATTGGCGATCGCCGCTTCGGCCGCATGGCGCGCCCGATCCTCGCCGGAAGCCTCGCCCGTCCCCATCATCGCCTTGCCCATGCCGCGCATCACGGCGCGCACGTCGGCGAAGTCGAGGTTGATCAGGCCTTCCTTGACCATCAGGTCGGTGATGCAGGCGACGCCGGAGTAGAGCACCTGGTCCGCCATCTTGAAGGCATCGGCGAAGGTGGTCTTCTCGTTGGCGACACGGAAGAGATTCTGGTTCGGGATGACGATCAGCGTGTCGACATGCCGGTGCAGTTCGTCGATGCCGTCCTCTGCGAGACGCGAGCGGCGGTTGCCTTCGAACTGGAACGGCTTGGTGACCACGCCAACCGTCAGGATGCCCTGCTCGCGAGCCGCACGCGCCACCACCGGCGCAGCGCCCGTACCGGTGCCGCCACCCATGCCCGCGGTGATGAACACCATGTGAGCGCCGCTCAGGTGGTCATTGATCTCGTCGTAGCTTTCTTCGGCAGCCGCCCTGCCCACTTCCGGGTGCGAACCGGCGCCGAGCCCCTCGGTAACCGAGACACCCAGCTGGATGATCCGCTGCGCGCTCGAGAGCGCCAGGGCCTGTGCGTCCGTGTTGGCGCAGACGAAGTCCACTCCAGACAGGCCCGACGCGATCATGTTGTTGACTGCGTTGCCGCCGGCCCCGCCGACACCGAACACGGTGATGCGCGGCTTCAGTTCTTGAATGTCCGGAATGGTGAGGTTGATGGTCATGATGGCCCCATGAGTGGCGTGTGGGACCAGTATTAGTCGCCAATTCGTTAATCAGACCCTAACAATGCCCTCAAAACCGTTAACGTGATGGCAATTTGCAAGCCGGGCTAACGGCTTGGTAGGCTTACGTTAAGCATGAAGTTCAGGGAAACTGCGGGGCAATGGCCACGCGACTGGACGACTCACCTTTTCGCATCTTTTGGGCTCCCCCGACTCTATGCGCCCCGGGCGTACGCCCGACGCCTGGTGAGTCCGCCGAGGCGGGCGGCTGGTTGCCGGGCGATGATGCGGTGGGACGAGTGGCAGCCGACTCAGAAGCTGGTGCGCAGCCAGTTGCCGACACGGGCGAAATAGCCGTCGGTGCCGGTGAGGCGCACCGAGCGATGCGGCTCCACATATTCCTGCGCGCAGACCTGCGGATAGATCAGCATTCCCGCGACCGTGGCGAATGCGGGGCCCTTGGCCATCTCCGGCAGACCCGAGATTCCCATCGGTCGGCCATTGCGGACATTGCGGGCCAGCACCCGACGCGCCACTTCCGGCAGGCCGGTGAGCTCGCTGGCGCCGCCGGTCAGCACGAATCGCCGGCCGCAGATATCCATCATCCCGGTCGCCTGCATGCGATCCTTGATGGCGGTGAGCACTTCTTCGACGCGCGGCCGGATGATGCGGGTGATGTGCGAACGCGGGATCTGCCCCGGAGCTTCGTCACGCGTGGCGCCCACGGGAGTGATGGCGATCATGTCGCGCTCATCGGTCTGCGCCGGCAGCACCGAGCCGTACATGGTCTTCAACCGCTCCGCGTCGGCGATTCCCACCGACAGATGGCGTGCGATATCGAGGGTCAGGTGATGCCCGCCGATGGCGATGGCATCGGAATAGACCAGTTGCCCCTCGGAAAACACCGACACCGTGGTGGTGGCGCCGCCGAAATCGATGCACGCGACCCCCAGCGAGCTCTCGTCGTCGACCAGGGTCGCGAGGCCCGACGCATAGGGCGTCGCCATCAGCGCCTCGATCTGCAGGTGGCAGCGATGCAGCACCAGTTCGATATTGCGCATGGCCAGCGTCTCCGCCGAAACCACCGCGACATCGATCGATAGCTTCTCGCCGACCATGTTCTTGGGATCCTTGATCCCCTTCTGGCCGTCGAGCGCATAGCCGATCGGCAGCGCGTGGATGATCGAGCGCTCCGGGCGCACCGACCGTTCGTTCACCGCGCGCAGCACACGCTGGATATCGGCGCGTTCCACTTCCTGGCCGCCCAGGTTGACGCCGGCCGAGAACGTCTCGGAGCCGAGTCGGCCGGCAGTGACGTTGACAATCACCGACTGCACGGTGACGCCGGCAGCCCGCTCGGCGATGCCGACCACGGTGCGCACGGCCTGCTCGGCCTTGTCGAGGTCGGTGATGACGCCGCTCTTGATGCCCGATGACGGGCCGTAGCCAAAGCCGATGACCTCGACATTGTGCGTGCGGCCGCGCAGCGACTTGCCTTCCGGCCGCGGCACCAGCCGCGCGATGACGCAGCAGATCTTGGTCGAGCCGATGTCGAGCACCGTCACCAGGGAGGTGCGGCCCGGCTGAACTGGCTTGAGCCGCGCGGTCAGGGCATCGGTCATCATGGTCTTACTGAGTCCGGGTTACAGGCACGACGGGAGCGACAACGGCGGCAGCCCCGGCAGCAGCGGGGGCGGAGGCGGTGGAACTGGCAGGCGGGCTCGCGGGCTTCTTGGCCGGCTTCTTGCCCTTGGCCGCCGCGATCTGCTCGGCGGCGATCTCGCCCGGCTTCAGCGTCACGATGCCCTGCACCCTCAGATCGATCAGCGTCACATCGCGATCGAGCAGGGCGTAATCGGCCTGGTACATGTCGAGCTGATCCAGCGCCTGCGCCACGCCGTTCTCCGGCAGCTGCACGCGCAGGCCGTTGCGGTAGATCAGGTCCCAGCGGCGATCGCCGATCCGGCTGAGCGCGGCGAGCTGGTTCTGCAGCGTCGCGTGGCGGCTGAGGATGCGCACCATGGGCACGGCGTCGTCGGCAGCCCCCTCCCCGATCACCAGCGGCAGGTCGGTGTAGGAGCTGATATCGGTGCCGATCTTCTTGCCCGCCTCGTCGATCAGCCAGGTCGTGTCGCCGACGCGCCAGCGCACCACCGGCACCTTCTCGACGATCGAGACGATGACCTTGTTGGGATAGACCTTGCGAACAGTGGCCGACTTCACGGCGCGCAGCCATTCGAGCCGCGCCTGCGCCTTCTGGGCATCAAAGGTCAGGGTCGAGTTGCCCGTCCCCACCGTCAGCAGGGTGATGATATCCTTGTCGGCGGTCAGCGTCTGGCCGCTGATCTCGATGGCGTCGATGCCGAAACCGGCCTGGGCGAACTCACCCTGCACGAAGCGATAGGCGGTCAGGCCGGCCGCGCCGATCGCGTCGCGCGCCTCGTAGACGCCGAACGCCAGCAGCAGCGCCAGGATCGCGCCGAAGCTGCGCAGGATGACCTGCTTGTGCAACACCCAGACATGGCTGGCCTTGACCAGGGCGCGGCGGCTGGGACGTGGAAGTGGAACGGGGAAATGACGAGGATCGACAGGCTGGGCGTTGGCGAAACTCTTGGCCCCTACCTGTTGCAACTCGCATCCTCCACCATCCAGGCAACCAGCTCCTCGAACGAGTGGCCGGCATGGCGGGCCTGTTCGGGAACCAGTGACGTTTCGGTCATGCCTGGTTGGGTGTTGATCTCGAGGCAGACGAGCTCGCCGTCCGGCCCTGCCTGGTCGTTGTAGCGGAAGTCACTCCGCGACACGCCCCGGCACCCAAGCGCAGCATGCGCCTTAAGCGCCATCTTCTGCACTTTGTCGTAAATTTTCGGTTGAATTTCAGCCGGAATGACGTGGCGCGAGCCGCCGTGGGCGTACTTTGCCTCATAATTGTAGAAGCTGAGGTCGGTTACGATCTCCGTTACCCCCAGCGCCACGTCGCCCATCACCGCGCAGGTGAGCTCGCGGCCGGGGATGTAGCGCTCGACCATCACGTCCTCGCCCGAGTTCCAGTCCTCGCGCAGCAGCTCCTGCGGCGGGTGCGACTGGTCGGCCTTGACGATGAACACCCCGAAGCTCGAGCCGTCGGCGATCGGCTTGACCACATAGGGCGGCGCCATGACATGAGCTCGCGCCACTTCGGCGCGGTTGGCGATCGTGTGGTCGGTGACCGGAATGCCGGCCGCCTTGAACATGATCTTGGCCTGGTGCTTGTCCATTGCCAGCGCCGAAGCCAGGACGCCGGAATGCGTATAGGGAATGCGCAGGAATTCGAGCACACCCTGGATCGTGCCATCCTCGCCATAGCGCCCATGCAGGGCGTTGAAGGCAACGTCGGGCTTCAGCTCGCGCAGCACCTCGGCGATGTCATAGCCGACATCGACCTCGGTGACCTGGTAGCCGCCATTGCGCAGCGCCTGTGCACACCCGGTCCCCGAAGCGATCGACACCGGCCGTTCATTCGAAATGCCGCCCATCAGGACTGCGACGTGCTTGGTCATGGGGAGCTCCCGAGAGTCTGGCGCGTGGGGCCACCCCCACCCTTGATCCCTCCCCACAAGGGGGAGGGAGACGACTGATAGTTCAGCAGATTTCCGGCCGGCCGGTTCTGCGCCTCCCTCCCCCTTGTGGGGAGGGACTGAGGGTGGGGGTGCCCCACGCTCGAAATTGTCAGACCGCTCCCGTGAACGGCGCCCCGTCCATGAACTCGCGCACCTCGCGCCCGGGCAGGAAGTGGCCCATGCGGCGGACTTCCCATTTCAGTTCGATGCCGTGCTTGTCGCGCACCTTCTGGCGGATCGACTCACCGACCGTCTCGACCTCGAAGGCATCGGCTTCGCCCATATTGATGAGGAAGTTGGAGTGCATCTCGCTCATCTGCGCCCGCCCGAAGGTGAAGCCGCGGCCGCCGGCCTCGTCGATCACCTTCCAGCTCGAGTGCCCCTCGGGATTCTTGAAGGTCGAGCCGGCGGTCTTGGCGCGGGTCGGCTGCGTGCTTTCGCGCCGCTCGGTCACCGTGCGCATCTCGGTGAGGATCTTCTCGGAATCGCCGGCAAAGCCCTGGTACATGGCGGAGACGAACACCGCCCCACGCGGGCCGTTCGACTTGCGGTAGAGGTAGCCCATCTGTTCATTGCTGAGCGTGATGATCTCGCCCTGCCGGGTCACGGCGCGCAGCTCGATCATGCGGTTGCGCGTCTCGGTGCCGTAGCAGCCGGCATTCATGTAGAGCGCCCCGCCAATGCCGCCGGGAATCCCGCGATAGAACCACAACCCGTCAATGCCGGCTTCGGCCGACGCGGTCGCCACCTTCACGTCCGGCACTGCCGCGCCGGCGCGCACCCGGTGGCCGTCGAGAATGTCGATGGCGCCAAAGCCCTTGGCCGGCAGCCGGATCACCACGCCGTCGAGACCGCCATCGCGGATCAGGAGGTTCGAGCCGAGCCCGATGACGGTGACGCGAATCTCGGCCGGCAGGTATTTCAGGAAGAATGCCAGGTCGTCTTCGTCGACGGGGCGGAAGAACAGTTGCGCCGGGCCCCCTACCCTGAGCGTCGTCATCTCGTCGAGCGGCTGGTTGGGAATCAACTGGCCGCGCACCTCGGAGGTCCAGCCGCCGAGCGTCGGGATCAGGTCAGGCCACTGGGGAACATGAACGTTCATGGCAGCTCGGGCTCCTTGCCGATCAGGGCACCAAGTTCGGCGGGCAGCGAGGCCGCCCACTGCGTGATGTTGCCGGCGCCGAGCATGACGACATAGTCGCCCTCGGCCGCCCGCGAGGCGATCAGCGGCGCCAGCGCTTCCGGCCGGTCGATGACGCGGGCGTCGCGGTGACCGCGGGCCCTGATGCGCGCCACCAGCTCCTCGTGCGTCACCCCGTCGATCGGCGTCTCGCCGGCCGCATAGATCGGCGCGACGATGACCGTGTCGGCGTCGTTGAAGCAGGTGGCAAATTCGTTGAACAGGTCATGCACGCGCGAATAGCGATGCGGCTGCACCACGGCGATGACGTCGCGCCGGGTCGATTGCCGGGCCGCCTTCAGCACCGCGCCGATTTCCACCGGGTGGTGGCCGTAATCGTCGATGACGGTAATGCCGCCCACCGTGCCGGTCTTGGTGAAGCGCCGCTTCACCCCCGAGAAGTTCTTCAACCCCTTGCGGATCGCTTCGGCCGGCACCTTGAGCTGGTCGGCGACGGCAATCGCCGCCGTGGCGTTGAGCGCGTTGTGCTCGCCCGGCATGGGCAGTTCGAGCCCGTCGATCCTCAGATGCGTCATCCGGATGCGGTCGCGGATCTCCACCGAGAAATGCTGCACCCCGTCATGGTTCTCGAGATCGACCAGCCGCACGTCGGCCTGCGGATTGCGGCCATAGGTGATGACGCGGCGATCGCGGATCTGCCCCACCAACGCCTGCACTTCGGGGTGGTCGAGGCACATCACGGCAAAGCCGTAGAACGGCACGTTCTCGACGAAGTTGATGAAGGCCTGCTTCACCTTGTCGAAGTCGCCGTAATAATCGAGGTGCTCGGGATCGACATTGGTGACGATGGCGACGTCGGCCGGCAGCTTGACGAACGTGCCGTCGGATTCGTCGGCCTCGACCACCATCCATTCGCCGTCGCCGAGACGGGCATTGGTGCCATAGGCGTTGATGATGCCGCCATTGATCACGGTGGGGTCGTAGTTCGCCGCATCGAGCAGCGTCGCCACCAGCGTCGTGGTTGTGGTCTTGCCATGCGTGCCGCCGATCGCGATGGCGTTCTTGAACCGCATGATCTCGGCCAGCATCTCGGCCCGGCGCACCACCGGCAGGCCGCGCGCCCGGGCGGCGGCGAGTTCCGGATTGCCCTTCTTGATCGCCGAGGAGATCACGACCACGGCTGCATCCTTGAGGTTCTCGGCGCTCTGGCCGATCTCCACTTCGATGCCCATCTTGCGCAGCCGCTGCACGTTGGGGTTCTCGGCGCTGTCCGAGCCGCGGACCTTGTAGCCCTGGTTGTGCAGGATCTCGGCGATGCCGCTCATGCCGATGCCGCCGATGCCGACAAAGTGCACCGGTCCGATGTTGCGCGGCATCTTCATTGTGGTCTGTTCCCCTTGGCCGCGAGGCGTTCTGCCGCGTCGGCGAGCTTGGTGACGGCGTCGGGCTGGCCCAGCAGCCTGGCTGCAGCTGCTGCCCGCTGCAGCACATCCCGGTCACCCAGAAGTGATGCCAAGCGAGTGCCAAGCGATAGTGGCGTAAGCGTGGCCTGCTCGGCGATCCAGCCGCCGCCCGCGGCCTCCATCACCAGTGCATTGTTCTTCTGGTCGGCATCGATCGCGCCGGGCAGCGGCACGAGGATGGCCGGCCGGCCGATGGCGGTCAGTTCGGCGATGGTCGAAGCGCCGGAGCGCGAAACGACGAGGTGCGAAGCGGCCATGCGCTCCGGCAGATCGTCGAAGAACGAGGCCAGCTCGACATTGACCTTGGCCTGCCGGTAGGTCTCGGCGACCCGGTCGAGATCTTCGGCCCGGCACTGCTGCACCACGCGCAGGCGCGCCCGGATTTCGGGCGGCAGCTCGGCGATGGCCGGCGGCACCAGGTCGGCAAACACCCGGGCGCCCTGGCTGCCGCCGAACACCAGGAGCCGGATCGCTCCACTGCCATCGAGCTCGGGATAAGGCACCCTGGCGACGTTGCGGACGCGGTCGCGCACCGGGTTGCCGACCAGCACGGATTTCTCAGCGAAGGCTTCGGCCTTGAGGGTACGCGCGAAGCTCAGCGCAATCAGCTTGGCCATCTTCGCCAGCGCCCGGTTGGCGCGGCCCATCACGGCGTTCTGCTCGTGCAGGATCCCCGGGATGCCGCGCAGGCTCGCCGCAACGAACGGCGGATACACCGGATAGCCGCCAAAGCCGATCACCGCGTCAGGCTTCACCCGCCCCAGCGTGCCATAGGCAACGCCGATACCGCCCAGGATCTTGAACCCGGCGGTGACGAAGCGGATCGGGTTGCTCACAGAAGGGGTCGCCGACGGCACGATATGGGTGGCGCTGGCCGGAAACCCGTCGCCATAGGAGGCGACCCGATGATCGGTCATCAACTGGATGTCGTGACCACGCCGGCGCAGCTCCTGCGCCAACGCCATTGCCGGGAAGAGATGGCCTCCCGTACCGCCGGCCATAAGGACGAATCTGCTCATTCGGCGGGGGATAGCACCCCGCTGCGATAGACGGGAAGCCCGGTCGCGAGGCGCTCCTCCGGCTTCTTGCGGGTAAAGGCGAGCATCAGGCCCATGGCGAAGGCGATGGCCAGCATCGAGGTACCGCCATACGAGACGAACGGCAGCGTCATGCCCTTGGGCGGAATGAGGTTCAGATTCACCGCCAGGTTGATCGAACACTGCAACCCGAACTGGATGGCGAGGGTCGATGCCGCGAGGCGGGCGAACAGGCTCGATTGCTGCTGCGCGCCGATCAGCGCCTTGACCACGATGAAGCCGATCAGCGCCACGAGGCAGAGGCAGAACAGGATGCCGAACTCACCGGCCGCGGCCGAGAACACATAGTCGGCATGCGCGTCGGGAATGACCTTCTTGGCCAGCGATTCCCCCGGCCCCCGCCCGAACCAGCCGCCTTCCAGCAGCGAATTGAGCGCCTTGTCGACCTGATAGGTGTTGCCGCCTTCCGGGTTGACGAAGCTGTCGATGCGCTTGGCGAAGTGCGGGAAGAACATGTAGGCGGCGAACAACAGCCCCACCCCGGCGGCGCCGAGCCCGAAGATCACGAACCACGAAATGCCGGAAAGGAACAGCAGCACGCCCCAGGTGGCGAGGATCAGCGCCGTCTGACCGATATCGGGCTGCAGCAGCAGCCCCGCGACGATCGACAGCATGAAGATGGTGGCAATGATCCGCGCCGGAATGCCCGGCCGCTTCATGCTTTCCGAGAACAGCCACGCCCCGATGACCGCGAAGGCCGGCTTCACGAATTCGGACGGCTGCACGGTGTTGCCGGCGATCGACACCCAGCGCTTGGCGCCCTTCACTTCGACACCGAAGCGCAGCGTCAGCCACAACAGGATGATCGAGACCACCAGCACGCCGAGCGCCGCGATGCGCGCCGCCCGATGCGGCAGCAACGATGTAGCGATCATCACCGGCACGGCCAGCGCCGCAAAGATCGCCTGGCGGATGATGAAGTGCCACGGACCGAGCCCGAGTCGCTCGGCAACCGGCGGGCTGGCTGCAAAGCTCAGCAGCACGCCGACCAGCAGCAGCAGGATCAGTCCTGCCAGCAGCGACTTGTCGATCGTCCACCACCACTCGGCAATGGGGGTCTTGCGCTCGCGTGAAAACATTGACGACGCCGCCGCCACCGGACGGCCTCCCGTACGCACAACTAGATGCAAATTGTAGCGCCGGGTTGGTTACCAAGTTCGCAACGACACTCGCGTTTTGCGAGTCGGGGGTGTTTCAAAGCGCCGGAGCAGCGTGCTGCAGTCGCGACAGTCCTCGTCCCTGGCCCTGCCCACCGGCGTCATCCCCGCGTAGGCGGAGACCCAGTGGGATCTCTCAGCCTTAGCGGACGCCGCAGCATCCCACTGGGTTCCCGCCTACGCGGGAATGACGTCCGTGTGTGCCGCACTCCGTGCTTCGCCCGATAGCATTGCCGTCCCGCGTTCATCCGCGCTCAGAGCGCATCTCGATAGCAAGCAGTCAGCGCAACTTCAGCGAGCTCAACCCGATCAGCGCCAGCACGAAGCTGATGATCCAGAACCGGATCACCACCTGGCTCTCGGTCCAGCCCATCATCTCGAAATGGTGGTGGATCGGCGCCATCTTGAACACGCGCTTGCCGGTGAGCTTGAACGAGACGACCTGCACGATCACCGACACCGCCTCGAGCACGAACAGCCCGCCGATGATGGCGAGGACGATCTCGTGCTTGGTGGCGACCGCGATGGCGCCGAGCGCGCCGCCCAGCGCCAGCGAGCCGGTATCGCCCATGAAGATCTGCGCCGGCGGCGCGTTGAACCACAGGAACCCCAGGCCCGCACCGATCAGGGCGCCGCAGACCACCGATAGCTCCGCTGTGCCGGGCACCGGGTTGAGGAACAGGTATTCCGAGAAGGTGGCCGAGCCGACGAGATAGGCGATGAGCCCGAAACAGGCCGCAGCGACCATCACCGGCACGATGGCGAGGCCATCGAGCCCATCGGTGAGGTTCACCGAATTGCCGGCCGCGACCACGACGAAGGCGCCGAACAGCACGAAGAACCAGCCGAGGTTGATCGCCAGTCCCTTGACGAACGGGAAGAACAGCGAGGTCGAGGTCGCCGGGTCGCCCAGGACCGAGATGAAGTAGCAGGCTACCGCGCCGATGATCGCCTCGAGGATCAGTCGCTGCCGGCCGGAGAACCCGGCATGCGACATGCGTTTGACCTTGAGGTAATCGTCGTAAAGCCCGATGGCGCCGAACGAAACGGTAACGCCGAGCACCACCCAGACATAGCCGTTGGAAAGGTTCGACCATAGGAGGATCGAGATCACCGCCGCCGACAGGATCATCAGCCCGCCCATGGTCGGCGTGCCCTTCTTGGTCAACAGGTGACCGGCCGGGCCGTCCTCGCGGATCGGCTGCCCCTTGCCCTGGCGGATGCGCAAGGCGGCGATCATGCCAGGGCCGAACAGGAACACGAAGAACAGCGCGGTCATCACCGCGCCGGCCGTCCTGAAGGTGATGTAGCGGAACACATTGAAGGCGGCGAGGCTATCGCCCAACTGCCCGAGGAAATACAGCATGCTGTCGGTGTCCCACCCGTCGGACTGAAAGCGCTAGGCGTTCTGGAAGCGCTCGCGGATCTTCTGCACCAGAGGTGACAGGCGGACGCCTTTCGACCCTTTGACCATAACTGCGTCGCCATAGGCAAGCGCCGAGAGCACCGGATCGGTGATCTCCTCGGCGGTCGGCATATGCGTCACAGCGGGGATATCGCGGTCGCTTTCGGCCCGATGCCGGAGCTCGTCGGCCAGCGAACGCATCGCCGCACCGACCAGGTAAATCTCGGTGGCGCCGGTCTTCAATACGGCATTGGCCAGCCCGGCATGAAGCTGCGGGCCCTGCGGGCCCATCTCCAGCATGTCGCCCAGCACCAGGAACTTGCGGCCATCGGGCGGGCGGACCGAGCTGTAGAGATCCATGGCCGCCGCCATCGAGGCGACATTGGCGTTGTAGCTCTCGTCGACCAGCAGCAGCGGCTTGGCGTTGGGGCCGAGCCGGATTGTCAGTCCCCTGCCCTCCGGCGCGCCGAACCTGGCCAGCGCGGCAATCGCCGAGCGCGTGCCCTCGCCCGAGATCTGCGCCACGGCGAGCGCTGCGACGGCATTGGCCACCATGTGACGACCCGGCACTTCGAGGCGAAGGTCATAGCGGTCGCCGCCGTGCGTGACCTCGGCCAGCGTCGTCGACGCAGACGTATCGACCTTGCCGATATGCCAGTCGGCGCTCTCGTCGAAGCCGTAGGTCACCACCTTCCCCACCCCTGCCGCCCGCGCATGGGCGAACAGGATATGCAGGTGGTCGTGATCGGCGTTGAGCAGAGCGGTGCCGCCCGGCTCGAGGCCCAGGAAGATCTCGGCCTTGGCCGCCGCGATATCGGCCACCGAGTTGAAGAACTCGAGATGCGCCGCCGCCACCGTGGTGATGACGGCGATATGCGGGCGCACCATCCTGACCAGCGGCGTGATCTCGCCGGCATGGTTCATGCCGATCTCGAACACCCCGAACTGCGCTTCGCGCGGCAGGCGCGCCAGCATCAGCGGCACGCCCCAGTGGTTGTTGAAGCTCTTGATCGAGTAGTGCGTTTCGCCATAGGCGGCGAGCACGGTGCGGATCGCCTCCTTGGTGGTGGTCTTGCCGGCGCTGCCGGTGACCGCGACGATCTGGCCGCGATTGCGCGCCCGCGCCGCGATGCCGAGCTGCTCCAGCGCTTTCAGCGTATCAAGCACGACGATCAGGTTCTTGCCGCCATGCGCCGCGTGATAGGCCTCCGACACCAGCGCGGCCGTCGCGCCGGCCTCGAGCGCCTTGCCGACGAAATCATGCCCGTCATGCACGTCGCCGCGAATGGCGACGAACAGTGCCTCGGGCGCAATGTCGCGCGAATCGATCGAGATCGAGGAGATCGGGCCGTCCGACAGGCCTTCGGGCCGGCCGCCGGTGGCTTTGACGACCTCGGCGACGGTCCAGAGCGGTCGCATCGGCTAGTGTCCTTTCAGCGTCTCCAGCACCACTTCGTGGTCGGAGAAATGGTGCTTGGTGGTGCCGATGATCTGATAGTCCTCGTGGCCCTTGCCCGCAATCAGCAGCACGTCGCCCGGCTCGAGACGTGAAATCGCGGTCTCGATGGCTTTCCGGCGATCGCCGACCTCGAGCGCCTTGGGCACCGCGGCGAGAACTTCGGCCCGGATCGTCGCCGCGTCTTCGGTCCGCGGGTTGTCGTCGGTGACGATCACGTCGTCCGCCATCCGCTCGGCCACTTCGCCCATGATCGGGCGCTTGCCCTTGTCGCGGTCGCCGCCGCAACCGAACACCAGGCGAAGCTTGTCGCCGGCATAGGGCCGGAGCGCCTCGAGCGCCGTCTCCAGAGCTACCGGCTTGTGCGAATAATCGACGAAGATCGCCGCGCCGTTATGCTCGTGGACCAGTTCGAGACGCCCCTTGGCGCCCTTGAGATGCTCCAGCGCCCTGACCGCCTGGTCGGCCGGCGCGCCGGTGGCGACGGCCAGCGCCAGCGCCACCGCGGCATTGCTGACCTGGAACGCCCCGGTCAGCGGCAGGCGGAAGCTGATGGGTTCGCCCACCATGCGGCCGGTCACCCGCTGGCCATAGCCTTCGTTGCGGATCTCGGTCAGCTCGAGGAATGCCCCCTCCTTGCCGACGGTCATCAGCGTCGCGCCGCGATCGAGCGCCGCAAACAGGAACGGCATGTGCTCGGGATCATCGACATTGACCACCGCCGCGCCGCCCTCGGCGATCAGGTCGGTGAACAGGCGCAGCTTGGCGTCCCGGTAGGTTTCCATGTCGTGGTGGTAGTCGAGATGGTCGCGGCTCAGATTGGTGAAGGCCACCGCATTGAAGCGGATGCCGTCGACGCGCCGCTGGTCGAGCCCCTGGCTCGAGGCTTCCATCGCCACGTGGCCGATGCCTTCGGCGCGCAGTTCGGCAAGGTCGCGATGCAGCGACAGCGCGTCGGAAGTGGTGAGCTCCCGCGGCCGGATGCCGGCGCGGGTCTCGACCCCGACGGTCCCGAGGCTTGCCGCGGCGATGCCGCAGGCGTCCCAGATCTGGCGCACGAACGAGACGATCGAGGATTTGCCGTTGGTGCCGGTAACGGCGACCGAGACGCCGGGCTGCGGCGCAAACTGGCGGGCCGCCGCCTGCGCATAGGCCGCGCGCACGTCCTCGACCACCACCACTGGAATGCCCGGGTCGGCCGACGGCTGCCGATCGCTGACCATGACGCTGGCGCCGCGCCCCACGGCCTGCGCCGCAAAGCCGTCGCCGTGCACCCGGGTGCCCGGCAGCGCGAAAAACGCCTCGCCGCGCCCGATGGCGCGGCTGTCGGAATTGATGCCCTCGACGTCGAGGCTCGGGATCGATGGGGCTCCTGCCCCTTTCAGCAGTTCTGTGAGCGCGAAGGGCACGCTGTCTTCTCGAATGGCTTCAGCGGAGTTCGGGTGGGACAAGGTTTGTATCCAACATTGCGCTGAAGTCGGGGCTGATTCCAAGCATCGGCGCTGCCCGCTGTATAATGCGGCCGCTCACTTCACCAGCGTTCCAGCCCGCCGTGACGCCCGACTGGGCGTTCTCGGCCTTGGGCTCGTCGACGATGATCACCATCGCATAGCGCGGGTTGTCGAGCGGGAAGGCCGAAGCGAAGACGTTGAAGTTGACGTTCGACGAGTAGCGGCCATTGACCACTTTTTCGGCGGTGCCGGTCTTGCCGCCGGCCCGGTAGCCATTGGCGATCTTGTTCATGCGCGAGCCCGATCCGCCTGCGCCGATGGCGTTGAGGCGCATCAGGTAGCGGACTTCGGCGCTGGTGGCGGGCGAAATCACCGGCTCGTAGAGCTGGCGCGCCTCGGCCTCGCTGCGCTTGTACATGGTGGGAGGCACCATGTAGCCGTCATTGACGAAGGCGGCCACGGCCCGCGCCATGTGCAGCGGCGACACCGACAGGCCGTGCCCGAAGCTGGAGGTCGCCGCGACGATCTCGGAGAATTTCTCCGGCACCTTGGGCTTGCGCATCTCGGGCAGTTCGAACGGCACCGGCTTGTCCATGCCGATCTTCGACAGGAAGGCGCGGAAATCGTCCTTGCCCAGCTGCTGCATGATCTTGATGGTGCCGATATTGGACGAGTACTTGTAGACTTCCGGCAGGCTGAGCACGCGGTGCTTGCCGTGGAAATCGTCGATGGTGAAGCGGCCGAAGCGGACGCCGAAGCGGGCGTCGAACTTGTCGGTGATCCGCACCTTGCCGCTGTCGAGCGCCCCCGCCAGGGTTATCGTCTTGAAGGTCGAGCCGAGCTCGTAAATGCCCGAGGTGATGCGGTTGAAGCGGTCGTTCTTCACCCCGTTATAGTCCTGGAACAGCGTCGAAGGATTATTCGGGTCGAAATCCGGCAGCGACGCCAGCGCGATGACCTCACCGGTCTTGATATCGAGCATCACGCCCGCTGCCGCCACCGCCTTGTAGCGCACCAGGGCGTCCTGCAGCTGCTCGTACATGACGTGCTGCACCCTGAGATCGACCGACAGGCTGACCGGCGTCATCTCGTTGCCGCGGGCAAGGCCGATCGACTGCAGCATGGCGAGGCTGTCGTCGTCCATGTGCTTCTCGATGCCCATGGTGCCCTGGTTGTCGATATTGACCGCCCCCAGGATGTGCGACGCCTCCTGCCCCGAGGGGTAGAAGCGCTTGCTCTCGGTGACGAAATCGAGGCCCGGGACGCCGAGCTGGAAGATCCGGTCGCGGATCGCCGGGGTCAGCTCGCGCTTCACCCACACGAAGCCCTTGTCGCCGGTCAGGCGCTTGCGCAGCCAGTCCTCGTTGAGGTCAGGCAGCACGGTCCTGAGCTTCTGGACCGCTTCCTCGACATCGATGATCCGGCGCGGCTCGGCGAACAGCGACGGCACGCGGATATCGACGGCCATCTCCAGCCCGTTGCGATCGAGGATCGGCGGACGGCTGGCGGTGATGACATCGCGCGCCACCCCCTCGATGGTGGAATCGGTCACCGTGGCGCCGAGCTGGATCAGGCGGCCGCCGACGGTTCCGAGCACCAGCACCAGCGCGACGATGACCCAGCGAATGCGCGCCTTGGTGAGATTGCCACGCGACTTCCGCCCGCCATCGAGCGAAATGGTCTCGGCGCCTTCGGTAATGATCGCCATCTAGTTGGCCTCGATCAGCTGTTCGATCGGGTCGATGCCCGCATCAAGCGAGGAGAGCAGCGCATCGAGCGCCGCGGGATCCGGTGCGGCGGGCCGCATCGGCAGGTTGGCCATGCCACTGAACTGCTCCTGGGCCGTCGGCACCAGCGCCAGCGCTTCCTGGTGGCGGGCGACGATCGGGGCGACATGCGCAGGCTGGTTCAGATACGACCAATCGGCCTTGAGCAGGCTGAGATCGCCCTCCTGCCGCTCGATCTTGCGCTCCATCCGCACCTTGTCGCTGGCAATATCCTCGACCGAGTATTTCAGGCCGTAGACGCCGACGAGGCCGACCAGGCTGGTGCAGACCATGATGGCGTTGAGCATCTTGATCATGCGGCACCTCGCGACAGCGGCACGCCGAGCCCGGCATAACTCAGTGTCCGCGCCGGGGCGGCGGTGCGCTGGCCGGCCCGAAGGGTGGCGGAACGGGAACGCGGGTTGCGGGCCAGCTCGGCCGGCGACGCCTTCAGCGCCTTGCCGGCGCGGGCCCAGCGCGGCGCCTCCTGCACAACCTGCGGCAGGTGACGCGACTGGGTCGGCGCACCTTTTTCAGGATCGAAGAAGCGTTTGACGATGCGGTCTTCGAGCGAGTGGAAGGTCACCACCGCGAGCCGCCCGCCCTGAGCCAGCAAGCGCTCGCTGGCGAACAAACCCTCGACCAGTTGCTCGAATTCGCCGTTCACCGCGATGCGGAGCGCCTGGAAGCTGCGGGTCGCCGGGTGCGCGTCGCCGGGCTTGCGGCCGATGGTCTTTTCGATGAGTCGCGCCAGCTGCGTCGTGGTCGAGATCGGCGCCGTGGCGCGCGCCGCGACGACCGCGCTGGCGATGCGGCGCGACTTGCGCTCCTCGCCGAAGGCGAACAGCAGGTTGGCCAGTTCCGCCTCATCGAGCGTATTCACCAGGTCCGCCGCCGACTCGCCTGCCGAGGACATCCGCATGTCGAGCGGGCCTTCCTGCATGAACGAGAAGCCGCGCTGCGCCTGGTCGAGCTGCATCGACGAAACGCCGATATCGAGCACCACGCCGTCCACAGGACCATCCGACAGCTCATCCAGACTGGAAAAGGTGCCGGGCACGAACTTGAATCGACTCGGGAAATCGGCGCTGAGTCGCTCGGCGTGTGGCATTACCGATGGGTCTCGATCGAGCGCCACGACCGAGGCGCCGGCTTCGAGCAGGGCGCGCGAATAGCCCCCTGCCCCGAACGTGCCGTCGAGGATGCGGGCGCCCGCGAGCGGCGCCAGCGCATCGAGCACCTCGGCCAGCAGCACCGGCACATGCGGCGCCTGGCCTTCGCTACCCCTGGGCTCACTCATTCCCGCTCGAACTCCACGCCGGCAGCGCCGGTACCCGAAATCACCCGGATGGGTATCGGCGCACTTTGAGGCGGGGAGGTTAAGGTTCCATTGAGGTTACGGGCATGTTCACCACGATGGAGCCGACCTTGCGGCCGCTCTCCACCCGGGCATGCGCGGCGGCGATGTCGGAGAGCCGATACTCGCCCTCGACGGTCGTGCGCAGTTCGCCTCGCTGCACCCAGTCGAACAGCCGGATCAGGTCGGCGGCCTTGTCGGCCGGCTTCCTCAGGCCCGTCGCGGCGAACCGTGCGCGTCGGCCGGTCTTTCGCAGCATCGAGGCCGAGAGCATCGGGGTCGGCGACAGGTAGAGGCCGTCCGGCTTCAGCGCGTCATGGCAGCGAGCGAAGCTGGATTTGCCGACCGTATCGAAGATCACATCATAGGCCGCGTCGGCGGCGGTGAAATCCTCGGCGGTATAGTCGATCACTCGATCCGCCCCGAGCGATCGGACCAGCTCGAGATTGCGGCTGCTGGTAACCCCGGTCACCACGGCGCCCATGGCGCGCGCCAATTGCACTGCGGTGCTGCCGATGCTGCCCGAGGCGCCGTTGATCAGCACATGCTGGCCCGGCTGCACTCGTCCGTGATCGCGCAGGAACGGCAACGCCGTGAGGCCGCCGTCGCAGACCCCCGCGGCAGCGCCGAACGCCACGCCCTCCGGCAGCTTGACGAGCGCTCCATGCTGGTCGATGGCCGCGAACTGGGCATGCGCGCCCAGCTCCGGTCCGGTCGAGCCGGCGACCCGCTCGCCGACCGAGAAACGCGTCACGCCGGCCCCGATGCCAACGATCGTCCCCGCAAACGCATCGCCGAGGATCGGCAGGCGCGGCTTGAACGGGCCGGAAAACAGCCGCGCGATCCACAGCTCGCCATTGCGAAACGCCACATCGGAGGGCGTCACCACGCTGGCATGGATCTGCACCAGCACCTGTTCGGGCCCGGGTTCAGGCGTGGGCACCTCGCGGATGACGAGGGCTTCGGGCGGACCGTAACGCTCGACGATGGCGGCCAGCATCACTCGTTCTCCCCGCGATACTGGAACACCGCTTCGAGCGGCACGCCGAAGGCGCGCGCCACGCGGAAGGCGACCTCAAGCGAGGGCGAGTAACGCCCCTGCTCCATGGCGACGATGGTCTGACGGGTCACGCCCACCTTCTCGGCCAGCGCCGCCTGGGTCATCTCGCCGGCATTGAAGCGCAGCGTGCGGATGGTGTTGTCGATCCGCGCCTGTCCCTTGCCCATGCCGTCAGCCGATCCGGTAGTAGACGAGCCGCGAGCCCGCATCGATGATACCGGCCAGCATCAGGCCGCCGAACAGGACGTAGGCGGCGCGGGCCGGATCAGCGCTGAAAGCGAGGGTGAGCAGGCTCGCAATGCCGGCAACCGAGGCAACGATATAGCCATTGCGCATGGCGCGCAGGGCCACCAGCTTGTCGCGTTCATCCGCCTTCTCATCCTTGAACTCTTCGCGCCGTGCGATGGAGACGAGGATCGACATCACGATCATCGCCGCGATGGTGAACAGCACCCCGAACAGGATGGCCCAGAGCAACCGGCCCGCCACTGCCTCGACCGTGACCGGCGGGTTGGCCAATGCCTCGAAGATCACCCAGGCCCCGATTGCCAGCGCCGCGATGATGTTCACCACGGCTTCCCATTCCTTAAAGCTCATCCCGGCCTCCAAGCCTCGGTTCAGTGTGCGAGCCATGTATGACGAACACGACATTGAGTCAAATATTTCATACATCGTGTCTGGAATAACGGACCCTCTTGGATATCGCTGTTGGCGCCAACTCCCCCACGCACGGAGTCACCCCGGCGAAAGCCGGGGCCCATCCTGAGATGCTGCGGGTGAGCTGAGGAGTTTGAAAAGCCCGTCGGCGGGCAGAGCCCGTCAAGCGAGAGACAGCCAGCCGCGATCCACTTAACGCCCTCAGGATGGGCCCCGGCCTTCGCCGGGGTGACCCGGTGGATGGGGTAACCTTGGCGCCCTCTGGCACCACCAGAAGTCACACGCCCTGGGCCGCCCGTGCGCCCGCAGAAGGGAAAATGCCAGTTGACCTATAAGCCGGGTTCTGTAGGGCCGGCGCCTCACGGCGCTGACGTGGTGACCATTCATCTTTGACCGGCATTACTGCCGGCCTTATGCAACCAACCCGGATGACAGGCCTCGAAAACCGGCTGGGGCAAAGGGCTTTCACCCTGTCCCCGCGTCATCCCTATTTGGTCTTGCTCCCGGTGGGGTTTGCCGTGCCGTCCCTGTTGCCAGGTCCGCGGTGCGCTCTTACCGCACCCTTTCATCCTTACCGACGCCGAGGCGAAGGCGGTTTGCTTTCTGTGGCACTTTCCCTGGGGTCGCCCCCGGCGGCCGTTAGCCGTCACCGTATTTCGATGGAGCCCGGACTTTCCTCTCCCACGGAAACAGGAGCGGCCACCCGGTCAACTGGCGAGGCGCATATGGGGGACGGGGCGAGCTCCCGTCAAGCACGCAGTCAGGCGGCGCGCTTCATGATCTGGCTGTAGGCATTGTTGATCGCCGCCATGCGGGCGGTTGCCACGTCGATCAGTTCCTCGGGCACGCCCTTGGCGATCAGCCGGTCGGGGTGATGCTCGGCCACCAGCAGGCGGTAGACTCGCTTCACCTCGTCCGGCTCGGCGCTCGGCGCAAGACCGAGGACCACATACGGGTCGGCGCCGCGATCGAACAGCACGTGCTGCGAGGTCAGCTGCTCGAACCGCGCATCGTCGAAGCCGAAAATGTCGCTGACATTCTTCAGGTAATCGAGCTCGGCCTCGTGGATCATGCCGTCGGCCGAGGCGATGAAGAACAGGCTGTCGAGCACGTGCTCCAGCGTCTCCGGGCTGTCGATGAAGAAGCGCCGCACCTTCCTGGCATAGGCCTCGTAGCCGGCCACGTCCTGCTGGGCGAGCTTGAACAGCTTGTCGACCTGCTCCTCTATGCCCGGCGGAATCTCGACCGTGCGCTGGAAGGCGCGCAGCTCCGAAGCCGTGACGACCCCATCGGACACCGCCATCTTGGCCGACAGCGCGATCAGCGCCAGCGTGAACGCGGCGTCGCGGCCGCCGGGCAGCCAGGTATCGGGATCGAGGGCGTTGATGATCGAGCCGACCAGCCCCGTGCGATCCGAGGCCGATCCGATGAAGGCGCTAAGGCGTTGCCAGACCGACATGTGGCTCTCCGATCTGGGCGCACAATAGCCGCCGAACGGGAATTTCATAGCCATGAGACATGCGGCGGATTGCATCGTCGGCCCCCTCGGAGGTTTCGTCGAAACGACGAAATGCTCCAGGTCTTGAGTTCAGCGCCTTCGAACCGGAAAGTCCCGGAACTTCCCCGAAGACGCTGTGATGACGCTTCGACCGCCTGGTGAGGCGGCCGCGCGGTTAGAACAGGAAGAAATCTTCCTCGACCACCGGCCGCTTCTTCCGGTTCGGTCCCTGGTCCAGGAAGAACCCGTCCGGGTCGTAGCTGTCTTCGGCCGAGGTCTCCGACAACAGGCCCTTGCGTTCCAGGTAGTCGGCCAGCGAACCGGAGTCCCACTCCTCGAGCTGGTCGCCGGTGACGACGTTGCCGTCGCTCAGCGGGAACGGCTCCACCGCGGCATTGCCCTGCGGGTTGATCTTCTTTTCATCGACGATCAGCGGCTTCTCGGCCGCCGGCAGCGATGCGACGGCGGTGGCCTTGGGGCGGGCGCTGCGCGGCAACGGCACCGGGGCCGCTTCGGTCGGCGCGACCGTGGCAACCTCGGTCGGCGCCTTGATCGGCGTGGTCGGCGAAATCGGCTTCAGCGTCACCGGTGCGCTCGGCTTGGCGGCAACCGGCGTATCCGGCTTCGAGGTCGCCGGCTTCGGGGTCACGGCGGTGTCGCCGTCGGAAATGTAGGATGGCAGCTTCTTGCCCTTGGCGAGCAGCTTGTCGACCGCATCTTCACCGGCTGCCGTACTGGCAGTCTGGATCGGATCGGTCGCCGCCGGCTTCGCGACGGGAAGCTTGAGCGCTGGCTTGGTGGCGTCGGCAGTGGTCACGGCGCTCTGCGCCGAGCCGCTGTTCGGGTTGCCGACGACCATGTTCGCGGCGGGCACCGCGAGGATGATGACTAGACCGGCCCAAGCCAATCCGCCCTTCACCTTGCCATCGAGTTTCATAGGCTGCTGTCCTTCAACTTGCCCCCGTCCCCACTGCCCGACGGAAGCCAATTAACGTGGCCATTTTGTGGATGGCCGGGGCATCACCCCACTCTGGACGGTGCCCGAGTCCACCTGAACGGACGCTGAACAGCCTTGCGTCGGCAGACCTGCCGGAGGTTCAGTCAGGCCTCGCCCCCAGCAACCGCGCCAGTGCCAGCACCAGGTTCGAGCGGTTCAGCGTATAGAAGTGGAACTCGGTAATCCCATTGTCGACCAGTTCCAAGACCTGTTCGGCGGCGACCGCCGATGCAACCAGCGCATGGGTCTCGGGATCCTCGTCCAGCCCCTCGAACCGCTCGGCCACCCAACCGGGAATCGAAGCGCCGCACCGCGCCGCAAACCCCGAGATCTGCTTGAACGAATGGATCGGCTGGATGCCCGGCACGATCGGCGCGGTGATCCCCGCCGCCCGCGCCCGTTCGACGAAACGGAAGTAATCGTCGTTGTCGAAGAACATCTGGGTGATGGCGCGCGTCGCGCCGGCATCGAGCTTGCGCTTCAGGTTGTCGATATCGGCTTCCCAGTTCGGGCTCTGCGGGTGTTTTTCCGGATAGGCCGCCACCGAGATGTCGAACGCGCCGATGCGGCGAATCCCCGCGACGAGGTCCGCGGCATTCCTGTAGCCCTCTGGATGCGGCGTGAACGGCTTGCCGATGCCCTCTGCAGGGTCACCGCGCAGCGCCACGATGCGACTGATCCCTGCTTCCTGATAGCCCCGCACCACCGCATCGACCTCGTCCCGCGTCGCGCCGACGCAGGTGAGATGCGCGGCCGCGTCGACCCCGGTCTCGGCCTTCACCCGGCTGACCATCCTGAGCGTGCGCTCGCGCGTCGAGCCGCCGGCGCCGTAGGTCACCGAGACGAAGCGCGGATGCAGTGGCGCCAGCTTGTGGATCGACTCCCAGAACCGCTCCTCCATGACGTCAGTCTTGGGCGGAAAGAACTCGAACGAGACCTGGAATTTCGGCCGCTCGTCCGGGCGCATGCGGCTCGGGCGGTCGGTGTAGTCAGTACTCATGTCGCGTTGTCCGTCTCGTCGGTGAGCCGCCAGAGGCACACGGTGAGCCCCTCGGTCGGATTGCTGGGTGGAAAGGATTTGAGTTCGGTGACCTTGAGGTCGGCGGCGCGCGCCCAGCCGGCCATCTGCGCCTCGCTGAGACCGAGGCGGCGATGCGCGTGATGCGAGCGCAGGAACTCGAGGCCATGCGGCGCGAAATCCACAATCAGCATCTCGCCGCCGGGTTTCAGCGCCCGGCGCGCCTGCGCCAGCACCCGCCCGGGGTCGTCGAAATAATGCAGCACCTGGTGGACCACGATCACATCCGCCCGGCCGGCGCCGGCATCGAGGTCGGCGATATCGCCGAGCCGCACCTGGGCGTGGCCGATCGAACAGGCCGCCAGCTTGGCGCGCGCCACCGCGATCATCTCGCGGCTGGCGTCGATGCCGATGCCACGCCGATAATGTCCCGCCAGGAGCTCGAGCATCCGGCCGGTGCCGGTGCCGAGGTCGATCAGCGTATCGACCACCCTGCCCTGCATCGCCTCGACAATGGCGGCTTCCACCGCCTCCTCGGGCACGTGCAGCGAGCGCAGCAGATCCCAGCTGTCGGCCACCGTGGCGAAATAGGCGGCGGCCTGCTCGGCCTGGTTGAGCCGCACCGTTGCCAGACGCTGCCGGTCACGCGAGCGGTCGGCGTCATCGGGCGACAGCCGGCCGATCAGCCAGCGCGCCAGATCGCCGCCGGCCCCTTCGGGGGCGAGGCCGTAATAGGCCCATGCGCCCTCGGCATTGCGGGTGATCAGCCCGGCATCGGCCAGGAGCTTCAGGTGGCGCGACACGCGCGGCTGGCTCTGGCCGAGAATCTCCGTGAGGTCCTTGACCGACTGCTCGCCGTCGGCCAGCAATGCCAGGAGGCGCAGCCGGGTCGTTTCCCCCGCCGCGCGCAGCACCCCTACCAAGTCCGCCGTGTCGTTCATTCAGCCTCACGAGATATAAAGATATCTTTATATGCGCTGTGAGGCCTGGTCTACAAGAACCTGCGCGGGCCCGTTGCTCGGCAACGAAAAACGGCGGCCCTCGCGGACCGCCGTTGAAAAGTTGGACAGGCTTTGGATCAGGCAGCGCCGACGACATCCTCGTTGGGAAGCCGGCGACGAAAGGCATGGGTGCGCCAGAGCTCGAAAATGCCGACCGCCTCGTCCTTGCTCAGCGCCTCGAAGCGCTTGCGGACATTCTGCAGGTCGGCCTGGTTCGGCAGGTCGCGCCAGGGCATCGAAGCGATCATCGCCTCGAACAGGTCGGGCTGGATGCCGAGGGCACGCAGCGCCACGGTGATCGCCACGTAATCCTGCATGGCCAGCCATTTGACGAAAACTTCCGGGCCGACGCGCAGCAGCATGGTGAGCGCGGCGGCCGTGTGGTGGCCGTAGCCGAAGCGGGCGAAGCGGATCAGCGCGCGCTCGTCGAGCTGCTTGCGATCGGACAGCGCCTTCACCTGGTTATAGGCGACCTTCCACTCCTGGCTGGAGAAGCCGGCGCGGTTGCGCATGCGGTTGTAGACCACCGCCTGCACCTTGCCGACGGTGACCGGATCGACGCGCGGGTCGATGCGCGACATGGTCTCGCGTACCCGGTCGCCGACCGCCTCGATCTTGCCGCCGAGGCTCTTCCAGTCGAGATCTTCACGGCCCCTGAGGTCCGCGGCGATGGCGGCATCCGACGCGGCGCGCTCAGCGAGGCGCTCCAGCGCCTGCTGGCCGATCTCGGCATTGGAGTTGCGCACCAGCTTGATCACCGAGGCGCTCTCGCCGTGCTCGACGATGGCTTCGCCCACCCGCTCGGGCACCTGCGTCCGGCCGGCAATGGCCACGCGGTGCTCTTCGGTCTGGTTGGCGATGATTTCGATCAGGTCGTCGTCGCTCAGCACATTGGAGAATTCGAGCAGCGGCTGCGCCACCTCGATCTCGTCATTGGCGAGCTTGACCACCACGTTGCCCGGCGCGCGGTCCAGCGGAGCCAGAAGCTTGGCCACATGGACCCGCGCTTCGGACTCGACCAGTTCGGCCAGCTGGCACAACACCTCGTCGTACTGCGCGACCTGCTCGTCATCGCAGCGATCCGACACGTAGGAGTAGAGCTGGGCCATGTTGCGGAACAGCTGATCGCGTTCCACGATGTTGGAGTCACCGTTCAGGACCCTGAACGTCGAGAAGGCGCGCGTGGTGCCCTCTTCCATCTCAGTCATGTCACTTCCCTCCGGCTTCTGCCGTACCGGAGCAATCTGCCCGCCAGTTAAGTGCACGCGCTGAAGGTAAGGACGGAAATTTGATTCAAATTGCGCCGAGTTTGGTGACGCGTCGTTGACCACCGGCCTCTCGGCATCCCCCCTCGCGGGAGTGGAGGTGGGAAGCCATCGCCGAGACGGCTTCCCACCTGGTGAAAATCAGGCCAGATCGAACCGATCGGCGTTCATCACCTTGACCCAGGCCGCGACGAAATCCTTCGCGAACTTCTCGGTCGCATCCGACTGACCATAGACCTCGGCCAGCGCGCGCAGCTGCGAGTGCGAACCGAAGATCAGGTCGATGCGGGTGGCGGTCCAGCGGGGCTCGCCGGTGACCCGATCGACGCCCTGATAGACGCTGTGATCCTCCGACGCCGGCCGCCACTTGGTGCCCATATCGAGCAGGTTGACGAAGAAGTCGTTGGTCAGCATCTCTGGCCGGTTGGTCAGCACGCCATGCTGCGGCTGGCCGGCCTTGAGGGCGCGAAGCCCACCCACCAGCACGGTCAGCTCCGGCGCCGTGAGCCCGAGCAACTGGGCGCGATCGACCAGGTTCTCCTCCGGCGACAGGCGCTGGCGCCCGTTCGAATAGTTACGGAAGCCATCGGCGGTCGGCTCGAGCGGCGCGAACGAGGCCGCGTCGGTCTGTTCGGCCGTCGCATCGGCACGCCCCGGGGTGAACGGGACCGTGAGATCGAGCCCGGCATCCTTGGCCGCCTTCTCGATCCCCACCGAACCGGCGAGCACGATCAGGTCGGCCAGCGACACCGGCTTGCCGAACTCGGCCTGGATGGCTTCGAGATGGCCGAGCACCTTGCCGAGCTGTTCGGGCTGGTTGACCGCCCAATCCTTCTGCGGCGCGAGCCGGATACGGGCGCCATTGGCGCCGCCGCGCATGTCGGAACCGCGATAGGTCGAGGCCGAAGCCCAGGCGGTGCTCACCAGCTCGGAAACCGTGAGCCCGGTGGCGAGGATATTCGCCTTCAGCGCCGCGATGTCGGCCTCGTTGACCAGCTCGTGCGTAACCGCCGGGATCGGATCCTGCCAGATCAGCTCTTCGGCCGGCACTTCCGGGCCGAGATAGCGGACCTTCGGGCCCATGTCGCGATGCGTCAGCTTGAACCAGGCGCGGGCGAAGGCGTCGGCGAACTCATCAGGGTTCTCGAAGAAGCGGCGCGAGATCTTCTCGTAGGCCGGGTCCATCCGCAGCGCCAGGTCGGAGGTCAGCATCGACGGGGCGTGGCGCTTGTCCTTGTCATGCGCGTCCGGCACCGAATTGGCGCCCATGCCATGCTTGGGCGTCCACTGGTGCGCCCCGGCCGGGCTCCTGGTCAGTTCCCACTCGTAGCCGAACAGGTTCCAGAAGAAGTTGTTGCTCCACTTGGTCGGGGTCGAGGTCCAGGTGACTTCGAGCCCCGAGCCGATGGCGTCGCCACCCTTGCCGGTGCCGAAGCTGTTCACCCAGCCGAGCCCCTGCTCCTCGATACCGGCCGCTTCCGGCTCGACACCGACCAGCTTGGCGTCACCCGCGCCATGGGTCTTGCCGAAGGTATGGCCGCCGGCGATCAGCGCCACGGTCTCTTCGTCGTTCATCGCCATGCGGCCGAAGGTGTCACGGATATCGCGAGCTGAGGCCAGCGGGTCCGGATTGCCGGCCGGACCTTCCGGGTTGACGTAGATCAGGCCCATCTGCACCGCCGCCAGCGGGCTTTCGAGGTCGCGCTCGCCGCCATAGCGTTCCTCATCGGACAGCCACTGGCCTTCCTTGCCCCAGTAGATGTCGAGCTCGGGCTCCCAGGTGTCGGCGCGGCCGCCGCCGAAACCGAAGGTCTTGAAGCCCATCGATTCGAGCGCGACGTTGCCGGTGAGGATCATCAGGTCGGCCCAGGAGATGGCCGAGCCGTATTTCTGCTTGATCGGCCACAGCAGGCGCCGGGCCTTGTCGAGGTTGACGTTGTCGGGCCAGCTGTTGAGTGGCGCGAAACGCTGCTGACCGCCGCCGCCGCCGCCACGACCATCGGCCGTGCGATAGGTGCCGGCGCTGTGCCAGGCCATGCGGATGAACAGCGGACCGTAATGGCCGAAATCGGCCGGCCACCAGTCCTGCGAGTCGGTCATCAGGGCGGTGAGGTCGGCCTTCAGCGCCTTCAGGTCGAGCGTCTTGAACGCCTGGGCATAGTCGAAAGCCGAGCCCATCGGGTTGGACAGCGCCGTGTGCTGATGCAGCACCGACAGGTCCAGCTGGTTCGGCCACCAGTCACGATTGCTGCGGCCCGCGCTGCCATGCGGCACCGGGCACTTGCCCGCACCACCTTCGTTCGCTGCGTCCATGGTCGTCTCCATACGTCTCGAGTTGTCTTGCGATAGGGCTTCCAGGTGACGCAACGGTGACTGTTCGCGCCCTGGTCGCGAGCAGCTCCGGCCCCACACTTTGGAATAGTTCCATTCTGCCCCGAGCCGCCAAGATAATGCCAATTGATTGCGCTACTCATGGTGATAATCTGCGCCTATGATTACGCTCCGACAGATGCAATACGCGGTCGCGCTGGCCGAAACCGGCCATTTCGGCCGCGCCGCCGAGCGCAGCCACGTCACCCAACCCGGCCTCAGCCAGCAGATCCGCCAGCTCGAAGAGCTCTGCGGCGGCGCGCTGTTCGACCGCCTCGGCAAATCGGTGCGGCTCACCCCGCTCGGTCGCGAGTTCGTCGAGCGGGCTCGGCCGATTCTCGAGCAGACCGAAGCGCTGCTGTCGTTCGTCAGCGGCCAGCGCGGCACCCCGGCGCGACCGCTTCGGCTCGGGGTCATCCCCACTGTCGCTCCCTACCTGTTGCCGCATGTCTTCCCGGCCCTGCAGCGCGAGCTGCCCGAGCTGAGCTTCACGGTTTCCGAAAGCCGGACCGACGCCCTGCTCGATGGGCTCGCCGATGGCAGCCTCGATCTCGCGCTGATTGCCAGCGAACCGAGGACCGGCGGTCCGCGTCTCACCGCCGCATCATTGTTCGCCGACGAGTTCGTGCTCGCCACCGGCGCCGGCGACCAGGCCGAGGACCCGATGCCCCTGGCCGAGATCGACAGCGACCGGGTGTTGCTGCTCGACGAGGGACACTGCTTCCGCGATCAGGCGATCGCTGCCTGCGCCCTCGATCCGGATGCCGCCCGCCGCACCTTCGCCGCCACCTCGCTCTCGACCATCGTCGAGTTCGTCGCCAATGGTCAGGGCATCACGCTGCTGCCCGAGATCGCATTGAAGAAGGAGGCCACCGGCAACCGCATCCGCATCCACCGGCTGCAATCGCCCGGCGCGCGCCGCCAGCTGACCCTGGTCTGGCGCGAGGCAACGCCGTTCGGCACGGTGTTCGAGCAGGTAGCGGAAACGATCCGGCGGGCCAGGCCGAAGGTGTGAGAGGTCGTGCCTGCGGTGCGCTGGCATCGTCGTTGGCCTTCGACCTTGCCCCCCGGCGTCATCCCCGCGGAGGCGGGGATCCAGTGGGACTTCTCAGCTTCCTGGGTGCCTCAGCATCCCACTGGGTTCCCGCCTGCGCGGGAATGACTCCGGAGCGGGCTGGCAGGTTTTGCTTCGCCGATGGCGTCGCGCACCCGGATCCCCGTCCTACCCCGGATAAGCCGCCTGCCGCCAGGTCCGGACCTTCACCGCATCGCCGGGTCGGATCGCCCCTTCGCGCTCGACCCAGCCGACCAGCCCGCGCTTGCCCATCGCTGCCTTGACGAAACCGAACTCGATATCCGCCCTGCCCTGGTGCTGCGCCGCGATGGTCTTGCCGGTCTTGCGGCACGGGTCGTTGTCGCCGTCGACGCGGATCGTGGCGCCGGACGGAAACATCAGCAGGCTGCGTGGCGGCAGTTGCGTCAGATGCGGGATGCCCGAAAGGATCAGGTTGGCGCCGACCCATTGCCCGAGGATTTGCGGCAGGTTGAGCGCCACCGCGATCTCGGCCAGCTCTTCGGCGCTGAGGATCGACAACTGCCGTTCATTGCGCATCGGTGTGCCGCGTGGATACCAGGGTTCGCGCGCCCCACTCGGCCGCACCAGCCCCTCGTGCCGATCGCCGACCACGCCGGCATAAGTCAGCATCAGTTCGGGGCGCGCGCTCGATTCGACGGCTGCGGTCTCGACCACGAAGGTCCCGTCCACCACGCCGTTCAGCGTCAGCGCCGGCATTGCCTCGGTCATGCCGCGGCCCGGCGACGACGCACCACCGAGTCCGTGGTGTAGACCATCAGCGACACCCAGATCAGCGCGAAGCTGCCGAGCCGCACCGCATTGAGATGCTCGCCGAACAGCGTGATGGCGAGGATGAAGGTGATCGACGGCGCGATATATTGCAGCATGCCGACGGTGGTCATCTTCAGCCGCTGCACTGCGAAGGCAAAGAGCAGCAGCGGCACCACCGTCGCCGGTCCGGTCAGCGCCAGGAGGGACAGCGAGTACGGGTCGGCGTGCCAGCCGATGCCGCCGTCGCGCGCAACGCTGTACCCCAGATAGGCGATGGCAAGCGGCGCCAGCACCATGGTTTCGACGAACAGGCCCGGGGCGGAGCCGACCTTGGCGGTCTTGCGCAGATAGCCATAGACCGCAAAGGTGAGCGCCAGCCCCAGCGCCACATAGGGAATGGCGCCGATCGCCACCGCCTGGATGCTGATCGCCACCGCGGCAATGGCGATGGAGACCATCTGCCAGCGGTTGAGCCGCTCGCCGAGCAGCAGCACGCCGGTTGCGACATTGACCAGCGGCAGGATGAAGTAGCCGAAGCTGGCTTCCAGCACCTGCCCGGTCTCGACGGCGAAGATGTAGATCAGCCAGTTGGCGCCCAGGATCAGCGCCGCCAGCGCCATCGAGGTCACGGTCCGCGGGTCGCGCAGCGCTGCCCGCACCTCGGCCAGGCGGCCGCCGAGGATCATGATGATGCCCAGCACCAGCAGCGACCACAGGGTTCGGTTGGCGACCACCGTGGCGGCGCCGACATGATTGAGCAGGTTGAACAGCAGCGGCAGGAAGCCCCACAGCACGTAAGTCGCGACGCCCGCCGCGAGGCCGCTTTCGCCGCCGTGAGTGTCAGTGCTGGTGACGGACGCCAAGACGTGTCCTTCCGGGCCGGAGGCGGCCGTGTGAGAGCCGCCTTTTAGCAGCGCCCCTGCCCCCGGCACAAATCAGAGTTTGTGATTGGCGACACAACCCACCTTGATGGTGATCAAACCAATCGCCACGTCCAGCGTTAGCCTTCTCGTACCCACCAAAGGAGCACGCCATGAAAGCCAAGGTCACCTGGATCCTCATCGCCGACGGAGCAACGGCAAAGGTGTTCGAACACACCAAGCCCGGCAAGGGATTGCAGGCGGTCGAGGGTCTGATGTTCGCGCAGACCCCGCTCAAGGCCGGCGAGATCATGGCGGATCGTCCGGGACGCAGCTTCTCGTCGGTCGGCCACGGCCGTAGCGCCATCGAGCCGTCGTCCGATCCCGTCGCGGTACGCGAGCGGCGCTTCGTCGAAACTGTCGCCGAAGAGCTGGAGCGCCAGCATCAGCAGCGCGCCTTCGATCAACTGATCGTCGCGGCGGCGCCCACTGCGCTGGGCGACCTGCGCCCGGCGCTCAGCAAGGGCCTGCGCGACACCATCGTCGCCGAACTGCCCAAGGATCTGACCAACCTGCCGACTGCCCAGCTCGGCCAGCATTTCGACGGGCTGCTGGTGATCTGAAGCCTCAGCTCGGTCCGAAAAGAAGGGGCGGCCCTGGCCGCCCCTTTTTTTTTGCTTATTCGGTGAACTGCACCGTCGCCAGCATCTGCCCGGCGCGGAACGCTGCCGACGTACCGCCTTCGGGCGCGCTCCAGTAGACGAACTGGCTCGAGCCGAAGCCCGGTTGGACATAGTAGAAATTCTGGAACAGCAGCGACCCGCTGGCAATCTGCACCTCATACTCGATGACGTTCCAGGCCTTGCCGCCGATATTCTCCAGCCGCTCGCTGACGATCTTGACGTTTTCCGGCTTGGCATCGAGCGCCGCCGCCGCGGCATTGCTGAGGATGGCGTCGCGGAACTGCGAGACCGGCCAGGCGCCGTTCTCGTTGATCACCGCGAAGCCGATCGTCTCGTCACTCGAATAGTAGAGAAACTCCTGGTCGCCGGATGGCGTCTGCACCGCCCAGCCCGTGGTGTCGATGCAGGCGCTGACTTTCACCTTCGTGCTGGTAATGGTTTCGCACGCCAGCGCCGGCGTGATGAGCAGCATCGCCGAGGCGATGGCGCCGAGGAGTATCCGGTTCATTCTTCGAGCCCTTCCCAAGGATCAGTTCGGGCGGAGCTTGTCGCCGGAGTGGCGCCGCTGGCAAGCGCATTTGCAGCAACGGCGGAACTTATTCCGCCGCCTGGCGGGGCGCGAGATCGCCCTGAGCCTCGCCAGTTGCCAGCGCGAACCCCTCGTCCAGCCAACCCGTAACGCCGCCGATCATCAACTTCACCGGCAGGCCGAGCTGGGCCAGCCGCAGCGCCCCCTTGTCCGCACCGTTGCAATGCGGCCCGGCGCAGTAGGTAACGAACAGCGTCCCATCCGGCCACTCGGCCATCCTGCGCGCCGTGATCTTGCCGTGCGGCAGGTTGAGCGCGCCGGGGACATGCCCTTGCGCATAGAGCGAAGGGCTCCGCACATCGAGCAGCACGAAATCGGAGACGCCCCGGCTGAAAGCGTCGTGGACATCCCAGCAATCGGTCTCGAAACCGAGCTTGCGAGAAAAGTGCTGCAGCGCCTCGGCGGATGCGGCGGCAGGAACGATGGCGACGTTACTCGGCATTTGAGCCTCCTCAGGCGTTGAATGGCGAGAACCTGCCGGAAAACGGCGCGATCGGTCAGTGGCGGGAATGCCAATATGCGGTAAGATCCCGCCACCATGGACAAGCCCAACCGCCACGTCGCCATCCTCGCCTACGATCAACTCTGCATGTTCGAGTTCGGCATCGCCGTTGAAGTGTTTGGCCTGGCGCGGCCGGAATTCGCGCATCTCGACTGGTACACGCATGAAATCGTCGGCATCGAGCCCGGCCCCTATCGCGCCAGCGGCGGCATCAGTGTCGCGGCCAACCACGATCTCGGTCGGCTCGAACAGGCCGGGCTGATCGTGGTGCCCGGCTGGCGCGGCGCCATGACGCCAGTGCCCGCACCGCTGATCGAGGCACTCCAGGCGGCCCATGCCCGCGGCACCCGTATCGCCACCCTCTGCTCCGGCGTCTTCGTTCCGGCGCGTGCCGGACTGCTCGAAGGCCGCCGCGCCACCACTCACTGGCGCTACGCCGAGATCCTCCGCGCCGAGTTTCCCGCGATCGAGCTACTGCCCGATATCCTCTATTCCGAGGACGGGACGCTGCTCACCGCGGCCGGCTCAGCGGCAGGCATCGATCTCTGCCTCCACATCGTGCGCCAGGATTTTGGCGCGGAGGTCGCCAACACGGTCGCCCGGCGGCTGGTGCTGCCGGCGCATCGCGATGGCGGCCAGGCGCAGTTCGTCGCCCGGCCGGTGGCCAAGGAACGCCGCGGCCGCATCGGCCCGCTGCTGGACACGCTGCGCCGGCGCCTGAACGAGGAGTGGAGCATTGCCCGGATGGCTGATCTGGCAATGCTTTCCGAGCGCAGCTTGATCAGGCACTTCAACGACACGACCGGCCTCAGCCCGCTCACCTGGCTGATCGCCGAACGCGTCGAGCGCAGCAAGGAACTGCTGGAAACCACCGATTTCGGCCTCGACGCCATCGCCGAAGCCTCGGGCTTCCGCAGCCAGGAAACCCTGCGCCATCACTTCCGCAACCGCACCGGCGTCAGCCCGACCGCGTTCAGGCGCAGTTTTGGGGGAGTGGCGGCGGAGTAGAGCGCTTCAAGCCGTTATTAGGCATTGGCTCGCTCGGTGGCGGTCAACCCCCTCACCCGTCTCGGCCTGACGGCCGACCCACCCTCTCCCCGACGGGGAGAGGAAAAGAGGTGATCATCCGCGCTCGCCGTATTCTTCTCCCCGTCGGGGAGAAGGTGGCCCGAAGGGCCGGATGAGGGGCGAGCCACCGTATCGTGCAGCGATCCGGCAACAACTGCTGAGGCAGCGTGACCGTCAGTCGTCGCCCGCATCCTCGTCGTCGTCACCCTGCCCGGTCACCGCTTCGAGGAACTCGAACAGGATCGGGTCGAACAGATCGGGCCGCTCGAGGCTGGGGAAATGCGCCGTGTCCTCGAGCACCACCGCGAAGGCGTTCTCCAGTTCCTCGGACAAGTCCTCGTGGATGGCGATGATGTCGGAGCAATCGAGCTCGCCAACCACCAGCAGGGTCGGCGCGGTGATCGCCGCAAGGTTGTGGAACGCCGCCTCGGGTCGCTCTTCTTGGGTCAGCTGCGGGTGGTTGAGGTGGATCTCGTTCATGGCGAGAAACAGCTCGCGCACCGGTCCGGTCACCCGCCCCGCTTCGCCGTACGGCCCGTCGAGCCACTCATGCGCCTGGATGCGATTGGCCGTGCTGATATTGCCGCGCTCTCTCGCGTATTCGAACGCTTCCTCCAGCTGCTCGACTTCCTCATCGACCTCGTAGCCCTCGGCCCCGGTCACCGCCGTACCCATCAGCACCAGGGCGACCGTCCGGTTCGGATGCTCGAGCGCAAAGTCGATGGCGAGCCCGCCGCCCATCGACGAGCCGACCAGGATCGCCGCGTGGACGCTGAGCCGGTCGAGCACCGTTTCGAGGTCGACCAGGTGGTTGAACGGCACATCGGTCGTCTCGGTCTCGCCGTAGCCGCGCCGGTCATAGCTGATGACGTGGTAGCCCTCGGCGGCCAGCTGCCGCATCTGTTCGCTCCACATCCGGCGGTCGGTGACGCCGGAATGCAGGAACACCACCGGAATGCCGAAACCGGCTGCCTCGCCGCGAATCAGCGCGCCGTCGAAGTCGATTTCAAAGGGTGAGGCCATGGGAGGCTCCGTTTCGCAAAGTTTTCGCCTAGCACCCGTCGCTGCCGCTGGCCAGAGGGACGATCTGGCGGTGCCGTCGCGGCCGACATAGGTTCAGGCCGTTAGCAGTGCTGGAGGAAGCCATGCCGCATCTGATGTTGCATCACGTGTCCATCCTGACGAGCGATGTCGAGCGGTCGTTGGCCTTCTACCGGGATGTCCTCGGTCTGCGGCCCCTGCCTCGCCCGGATTTTCCGATCGGCGGCGCCTGGCTGGCTTGCGGTGACCGACAGGTCCACCTGGTTCAGCACCCCGAAGGCACCTATCGCAGCGGCGAGATCGACAACAACGACACTCACTTCGCGCTGCGCACCGATGACTTCGATGGCATCGTGCGGCTGCTGGAGGCGCATGGCTTCTCCGAGCACGCGCCAGAGGGCCACCCGAAGCGGCTCATGATGAAGCGCATCGGCGCGGCCGGGTTCGCGCAGCTCTATGTGCTCGACCCCGACCGCAATGTGGTGGAAGTGAACGCCGCGCCGCTCTAGCGGCTCAAACCTCGACGCCGCGCGACTGCATCATCGCACGCCACGGCGCGATGGCTTTCTGCCACGACGGCAGCGCTTCGACGCGTTCGATCCAGGCGGTGATGCTCGGATAGGCCTCGATGCCGAGCCGGGCTGGGCCGCGCAGGATGAAGTTGGTGGCGAGCGCGAAATCGGCGACGCTCAGCTCGCCGGCGATCCACTGCTTGCCGGCCAATGCCGCTTCGAGGATCGGCAGCAGGTCGGCGACGGTCTTGAGCTGGCCGGCAATAGCCGCCTCGTCGGGCTCACCCATTCCGAACAGCTTCTTCTGGATCCGCTCGAAGCCAACGGCCTGGATGGCCGGGCCAAAATGGATAGCCTGCCAGTTCGACCACTGCTCGACGGTGGCGCGCGTCCTGGGATCGGCGGGATTGAGGTTCTTCTCGGGCGCCAGCGCGGCAAGGTAGGCATTGATGGCGCGCGACTCCCAGACGACGAAATCGCCATCGACCAAAGCCGGCACCTTGCCGTTGGGATTGATCGCCAGGAACTCCGGCGAACGGTTCTCCCCGGCCATCATGTCGAGGTCGACGATCTCGACCGGCAGGTCGAGCTCGAAGGCGACGGCGCGCGAACGGAGGGCATTCGGCGAGCCGGGGAAGGAGAATAGTTTCATGGGAGCCTGGACGGTGGGAGATAGCTGCGATGCTAAGTAATTGCTCGCACGACCCGCCGCAAGGCGTCGCCCCCGCAATAGGGCGATGCGCTCTACTTCACCGCCACGATGAACAGCCGCGGGAAGCGCAGCAGCACCTTGCCATCGACCGTCCTCGGATAGGCGGTGGCGATCAGCTCGAGGTAGCGGGCGAGGAACTCCTCGCGCTCGGCTGGCTCGAGCGGATCGATAAAGGGGCGAAGGCCAGTGGCCTTGACCCACTCGACGATGGCTTCGGGGCCATCGAGCACGTGGTTGTAGTTGGTGTGCCAGATATCGAGGCGGCGGGCGGCGGGGCGCAGCGCATCATAGTAGACCCGCACCGGCAGCAGCGGCGCCCGGGCTGCCTGCTTCAAGCGCTCGCTCCACGGGCCATCGGCGGCCACCTGCCGCATCAGTTGGTGCGAGGGCTCAGCCATATTGTCGGGCATCTGCACCGCGAGCACGCCTCCTTCCGGTTGCGCGGCAGCGACGCGGGTCAGCGACACCAGATGCTTTGGCACCCACTGGTAGATGGCGTTGGCGAAAACGAGGTCGGTCTCCGGCTCCGGTACCCAGGTGTTCGCGTCGGCCACGTCGAACCGCGCTCCCGGCACTCGCTGCCGCGCCTCGGCCAGCATATTGGGCGAATTGTCGAGCCCGATCACTTCGGCCGCGGGAAAGCGCTCCACCAGCAGTTCGGTGGAGTTGCCCGGCCCGCACCCCATGTCGACCACCCTGCCAGGCGCCGCCAGCGGCACCTGCGCCAGCAGATCCCGCGCCGGGCGCGTCCGCTCGTCTTCGAACTTCAGGTAAGTCGAGGGAGACCAATCGGCCATGTCGCATGCTCCGTGTCGGTTGACCGTCCGCTTACCTCTGCGACGCAACCACGTCCATGCCCATGGTCACCGCCGCAGCAGCCAGGCGAAGGCCCGGTCGAGAAACGGCCGCGCCGTTTCGGTCACCGGCCTGCCATGCGCCATCAGCACCTGTCGCGCCGGCCACGCGAGGATCTGCTGGAACGCCTGGCGCGCCACACCGCGATCCGTCTGGGCCAGCCGGAACTTGCGCGGTACGGCCGGCTCGTCACCGACCATCAGGTCCAGCCGGGCGACGATGGCGCGCCAGCCGCGGAACCAGCTGGATGGAAACTGCTGCAGCAGATCGCAGAACAGCACCGTGCCGCTCGCCGGGTGAAAGAACACCGCCTCGGTGGTGATGGCGTTGCCGCTGACGACCACCTGCTCCAGATCGCCGGCCCATGGCAGCGGCGCGCCGCCATCGATGATCCCGTCGAGCCGGAGATCGGGCCGCTGCCGGGCCAGTTCCGCGACGCCCCACGCTTCCGCCTGAGGATAGGCGCGCTGCCAGTCGCCCAGGAAGCTGTGATGCAGCGTGTTGGGCGCAACGAGAAAGCGAACCGGCCCCAGGGCATCCACCTCGGCGCCCAGCCCTCCCGCCAGTGCCACCGGCGACCATAACAGCAGCGCCCCCGAACGCAGCCGGATCAGCGCCATGCGGGTGGGAAACTGAAACCCCGCCTGCCCGGTCACCACCGGCCCATCGGCGATCCAGATCTGCTGGCCGAACGCTTCGAGCACGACATCACCTTATATTTACACACGTGTAAAAATATACTACCGTGTAAATCATGACAATGGCGAGCCGCAAAGCACGCTCTCGCAGCCTGATCCTCGAAGCTGCCTCAGCCGCAGTGCACGAGTTCGGGCTCGATGGCGTATCGATGGAACAGATCGCGGCCGGGGCCGGCCTTACCCGCAAGACGGTCTACAACCTGTTCGGCAGCAAGGAAGAGATCGCCCTGGCGCTCATTGCCCGCGTCGAAGCGCAGGATGCCGGCTATCGGGCGAGCCTCGCGGCCGGCACGGACGCACTTGTGCTGCTCGAACAGGTATTGCTCGACAGCGCCGGCTGGTGCATCGCCAATCCGTCACTGGCGCGCCTCGCGCTCAACCCCGCCACCCGCCCTACCCTCAGCCCGCCCGATCGTCCATCCTTCCAGGGCCTCGTCCGCGACATCCTCCTGCTCGGCCAGCGCCGGCAGCAGATCCGCGCCGACGAGAACGCCGACTTCCTGGCGTTGCTGCTGCTGGGGATCTATGGCCAGGCGATGATCAGCGCCCTGCAGGCCGGACGCTTTGAGCCCGCCGACATCCGCCGCATCATCCGCCTCGTGGTCGAAGGCATCGGCGTCTGACACGGCAGGGCTTCTGCGGCACCCGGCCAGTGAAGCGTGTGCGGCTTGCGGCCCGACAATCGATGCAGCCCGCCGCTAGGCGAGCGGCGCGGAATTTGTTATTCGCCCGGCCAGCAACGTCCCCGCCAAACCTTCGAGCCGACTGGAGTCCCCCGTGAGCACGATCCTGAAAAGCCTGCCCAAGGGAGAAAAAGTCGGCATCGCCTTCTCCGGCGGCCTCGACACCAGCGCCGCCCTGCTGTGGATGAAGCTCAAGGGCGCCAAGGTCTATGCCTACACCGCCAATCTCGGCCAGCCCGACGAGGCCGACTATGACGAGATCCCGAAGAAGGCCATGGATTTCGGCGCCGAGAACGCGCGCCTCGTCGATTGCCGCACCCAGCTGGTGCACGAGGGCATCGCCGCCATCCAGTCCGGCGCCTTCCACATCTCGACCGGCGGCATCACCTACTTCAACACCACGCCGCTCGGGCGCGCCGTCACCGGCACCATGCTGGTCTCCGCCATGCAGGAAGACGGCGTCAACATCTGGGGCGATGGTTCGACCTTCAAGGGCAACGACATCGAGCGCTTCTACCGCTACGGCCTGCTGACCAACCCGAACCTGCGCATCTACAAGCCCTGGCTCGACCAACAGTTCATCGACGAACTGGGCGGCCGCTCCGAGATGTCGGCTTTCCTCACCGCGCACGGCTTCGCCTACAAGATGAGCGCCGAGAAGGCCTACTCGACCGACAGCAACATCCTCGGTGCCACGCACGAGGCCAAGGATCTCGAGAGCCTCGACAGCGGCATCAAGATCGTCAACCCGATCATGGGCGTGCCGTTCTGGCGCGACGACGTCGCCGTGCCCGCCGAGAAGGTGGTGGTCCGCTTTGCCGAAGGCCAGCCGGTCGCGCTGAACGGCCAGACCTTTGCCGATCCCGTCGCCCTGTTCCTCGAAGCCAACGCCATCGGCGGCCGCCACGGCCTCGGCATGAGCGACCAGATCGAGAACCGCATCATCGAGGCCAAGAGCCGCGGCATCTACGAGGCGCCGGGCATGGCGCTGCTGCATATCGCTTACGAGCGCCTGGTCACCGGCATCCACAACGAGGATACCATCGAGCAGTACCGCATCAGCGGCATGCGCCTGGGGCGCCTGCTCTACCAGGGCCGCTGGTTCGACAGCCAGGCCCTGATGCTGCGCGAGACCGCGCAGCGCTGGGTGGCCAACGCCATCACCGGCGAAGTGACGCTCGAACTGCGCCGCGGCAACGACTACTCGATCCTCAACACCGAGAGCCCGAACCTCACCTATGCGCCCGAGCGGCTGAGCATGGAAAAGGTCGAGGACGCGCCGTTCAGCCCGGCCGACCGCATCGGCCAGCTCACCATGCGCAACCTCGACATCGCCGACACCCGCGCCAAGCTCGACCTCTACGCCAAGACCGGGTTGATCTCGCTGGGCGAAGGCGGGGATATGCTCCGGCTCGAGGGCGACAAGGACTGACGCCAGGCCCGGCTGATCGCACGGCTCGCCTGACGCAACCCATCGGCCAAGCCCCTGTTTTCATGTACCGTCTCTTCAAGAGCGGTGCGGACAGAGGGCGAGCCGGTGCGGGGTCTGGATTTCAGTTCGTGGGAAAGCGTGCTGGCAACGCTGATCGGCGTCGGGCTGGTGACCCTGATCGGCATCGGCATCCGCCTGCTGGTGATGATGACCATCCAGCAGCGCCAGCAGCGGCTCAATCGCCAGATCAACGAACGGCTGAAAACCCTGATCGCCGCCTACAAGGTGCTGGGCGGATCGTTCACCGGCACCATGACGGTCGATCCGGCGCATAAGCGAGACCTGAAGCCGGCCGCCGAAGGCGAAGCCCCTCACCTGCTCAGCGAAACCGCCGCCGAGCGTCGCCGCGCCATCCGAGACGCCGTCGAAGCCGCCCTCTCCGACATCCTGCTGCTCGGCACCGAAGAGCAGGTCCGCCTTGCCGACCGAGCCGCCCGCGAACTCGCTGCCGGCCACGAAATCCGCACCGACGAGCTGGTGGTGTCGCTGCGCAACTATATCCGCAAGGCATTGGACCTCGAGCCGGTGCCCGCCGACCTAGCCATCCCGCCGCAAGGTCCCACGCGCCCAGGCGCAGCCGGCGGTGGCAGTCGCAAGGGCGGCGGCGCAGCCGGCGCTGGCGGCAGTGGCGCCGGCGGAGGTGGCGGAATGGGTGGAGGAATGGGCGGCGGCGGTATGGGGATGGGCAGCCTCGGCGGCGCGGCGGATGACACGCCATCCACTGGAAAGCGCCCCTAAGCGCACCCTACCAGCCTGGGTATCGGACCTCGAAGGCCCTCGCGTCGAAACCCGGCATCAGGCTATCTGCAAGATCGCGCGCGAGGGTTTCAAGCAGATCCCGCATTTCGAGTTGCGCGATCCACTCGGCGGGAAAGGCATCGGCCCCAAGCGCCGCGCCCAGCAGGTTGCCGCAGATCGCGCCGGTCGAGTCGGAGTCGCCGTCATGGTTCACCGCGGCGATCAGCGCCTGCCGCGGTGCCTCGGCCGAGAGGGCGCAAAGCACGGCAATGGCAAGCGCCTCCTCCGCCACCCAGCCGCCTCCAAGCTCGAGCAGGCTGGATCGCCAACCGGGTTGGCCCGCGAACTGCAATGCCATGACGAGCGCGGCCGCAACCTCCACGCCGTTGGCATGGCGAAGATTCCCGGTGATCGTCCGCTCGACGGCGTCGCGGAGGTCGAGGCCCGCGCAGAGCCGCGAGACGATCGCCGCGATCGCTCCGGACGCGTAGTGCGCGCTGGGGTGACCGTGCGTCGTCCGGGCAGCCTCGAAGGCCAGCCTGAATGCAGTGTCGGGATCGTCGGGAAAAGCCAACCCCCACGGCGCATCCCGCATGACGGTGCCACATCCTTTGCTGTCGTTCTCGGCAGGAGCGCCCAGCGTCGTCGCACTCTTGAGCGCGACCAGGCACGTCGTGCCGGGCGCGCGTTGCGACCAAAGACGGGCGTCCTCGATCAGCCACCCATCAAGGCCGTCGATCGATGGCCTTGCCGTATGCGGATGCAGCTGCGTACTGAGCCAGCGGAGGTAGGCATGGTGCGCCACCGCCGGCCAGTCGGCGACGCCTTCCAGCTCTTGGCGGACTCTGGCGCGGATCAGTCCTTCGACAGTGAACATGGTCATCTGGGTATCGTCGGTGACGGCCCCCAGCGGTCCATTGTCCGGTTCGAAACCGGTGATGCCCTTGCTTCCGAAGCGCGCCACGATCTGCGGCGTCGAGAGGAACTCCACCGGAGCTCCGAGCGCATCCCCGCAGGCGCCGCCCAACAGGCAGCCACGAATGCGCTCGGCCAGCGTAAGGCCCACCAGGGCTTACCGGGTCAGCTTCTTGTACGTCACCCGGTGGTTGTTCACCGAGTCCGCGCCGAGCCGCCGGATCTTGTCCTGCTCGTAATCCTGGAAGTTGCCTTCGAACCACTCGAAGTGGCTGTTGCCTTCATAGGCCAGCATGTGTGTGGCCAGCCGATCGAGGAACATGCGATCGTGGCTGATGATCACGGCGCAACCGGCGAATTCCTCCAGCGCCTCTTCGAGCGCTGCGAGGGTTTCGGTGTCGAGATCGTTGGTCGGCTCGTCGAGCAGCAGCACGTTGGCGCCCGATTTCAGCATCTTGGCGAGGTGCACGCGGTTGCGCTGCCCGCCGGAAAGATTGCCCACCTTCTGCTGCTGGTCGGCGCCCTTGAAGTTGAACGCCGAGGTGTAGGCGCGGGAGTTCATCTCGCGCTTGCCCAGCATCAGGATTTCGTTGCCGCCGGAGATTTCCTCCCACACCGTCTTGTTCGGCGCCAGCGTGTCGCGGCTCTGGTCGACATAGCCGAGGTTGACGTTGTCGGCGACGGTGATCTCGCCGGAATCAGGCTTTTCCTGGCCGGTGATCATGCGGAACAGCGTCGACTTGCCGACCCCGTTCGGGCCGATGATCCCGACAATGCCGCCCGGCGGCAGCTTGAAGGTCAGGTTGTCGATCAGCACCCGGTCGCCATAGGATTTGGTGACGCCGTTGATGTCGATGACGTTCTGGCCCAACCGCTCGCCCGGCGGGATGATGATCTGCGCCGTCGACGACTGGGTGCGGGCCTCGTTGACCTTCACCAGCTCGTCATAGGCCCGGATACGCGCCTTGGACTTGGCCATGCGGGCCTGCGGGCTCTGGCCCATCCACTCGCGCTCGCGTTCCAGCACCTTGGCGCGGGCCGCGTCTTCCGACTGCTCCTGCGCAAAGCGCTTGGCCTTGGCGTTGAGATAGGCCGAGTAGTTGCCCTCGTAGGGCACGCCGCGGCCGCGATCGAGCTCGAGGATCCAGCCGGTGACATTGTCGAGGAAGTAGCGGTCGTGGGTGATGATCAGCACCGCGCCGGCGAATTCGCGCAGGTGGTTTTCGAGCCACGCCGTGGTCTCGGCGTCGAGATGGTTGGTCGGTTCGTCGAGCAGCAGCAGGTCGGGCTTGGACAACAGCAGCGCACAGAGCGCCACGCGGCGCTTCTCACCGCCTGACAGCGTGTCGACCGACGCATCGCCCGGCGGGCAGCCCAGCGCCTCCATGGCGACTTCGACCTGGCTGTCGAGATCCCACAGGTTCTGGCTGTCGATGATGTCCTGGAGCTTGGTCGCCTCGTCGGCGGTCTCGTCGGAATAGTTCATCATCAGTTCGTTGTAGCGATCGATGACGTCCTTCTTCTCCTTGACGCCGGTCATCACGTTGCCCTTGACGTCGAGCGCCGGGTCGAGCTGCGGCTCCTGCGCCAGGTAGCCGACCTTGGCGCCATCGGCCACCCAGGCTTCGCCGGTAAACTCGGTGTCGATGCCGGCCATGATGCGGAGCAGCGTGGACTTACCAGAGCCGTTCGGACCCAGCACGCCGATCTTGGCGTCGGGGTAGAAACTCAGGTGGATGTTGTCGAGCACCTTCTTGCCGCTGGCATAGGCCTTGGACATTCCGTGCATGTGATAGATGAACTGGCGCGCCATGAGGGCACTGCTCCCGCCGCTGGTAGCTTGAATTGCGAGCGCCGTATGTAGGGGAAGCGGGCGCGCGGGGCAACACCGCCTCAGGTTAACGGCCAGACCAGCTGCAGCAGCGGCACCGCGATGACGATGACGAGGATGGAAAGCGGCAGCCCCAGCCGCCAGTAATCGCCGAAGCGATAGCCGCCCGGCCCCATCACCAGCGTGTTGCACTGGTGCCCGATCGGCGTCAGGAAGTCGCAGCCGGCGCCGATGGCGACCGCCATCAGGAACGCTTCGGGCCTCAGCCCGAGATCGGTGGCGAAGGTCGCGGCGATCGGCGCCATCACCAGCACCGTCGCGGCATTGTTGAGGAACGGCGTCACCGCCATCGCGGCGACGAGGATCACCGCCAGCGCCCCGATCGGCGGCAACCCCATCGACACCTGTCCCAACCAGGCCGCGATCAGGTCGGTCGCCCCGGTTTCGCGCAGCGAGTCGCTGACCGGGATCAGCGCCGCCAGCATGATCAGAATCGGCCCATCGAGTTGCCGGTAGATATCGCGCAACGGCAGCGCCCCGCTGGCGACGATCAATACGGCTGCCGCAAAGAAGGCGATCGGCACCGGCGCCCAGCCGAGCGCAGTGACCAGCATCGCGGCCCCGAGGATGGCGATCGGCAGCAGCCGGTTGCGGACGCTCCCCAGTTGCAGGTCGCGCTCGGCCAGCGGCAGCGCATCGAGATCGCGCAGCTGCTCGCCCATCTGCGCCCGGCTGCCGCGCAGCAGCACCACATCCCCCTCCTCCAGCCGGATCTGGCCCAGCCGTTCGGAGAAGCGCCGCTCGCGCCGGCTCACCGCCAGCAGGTTGAGGCCGGTCCGCTCGAACAGCGCGAAATCGCGCGCCGTGCTGCCCTCGAGCGGCGAGTTCGGCCCGATGATCGCCTCGATGGTGACGAGATCCAGCCCCGGCGCATGCGCCCGGTCGGACAGCGACAACCCGCCCCGCTCGATCATCCGGTCGAGCGCCTCGGGCTCGCCTTCGACGATCACCCGGTCGCCGTCACGCAGCACCGCATCGGGGAACGGCGTGCGGCGCCCACCCTTGGCCGAAACGATCGAGGTGATCATCGCCTTGCCGCCCGACATCTTGTGCAGGTCGCTGACGGTCTTTTCGAGCGCTGCCGAGTTCGCTCCGACCGTCGCTTCGGTGGTGTAGTTCTTGATCTCGATCGCCTCGCCCACCGCCAGCCCCTCGCGCTTGCGCTCGGGCAGCAGCCAGTAGAAGAAGACGAGGAAGATCACTCCGGCGACGGCGAGCGCCAGGCCTACCGCCGTGAAATCGAACATGTGAAAGCTCGTGCCGGTCAGGTCCTCGCGCACCCGCGACACGATGATGTTGGGCGAGGTGCCGATCTGCGTCATCAGCCCGCCGAGCAGCGCGGCGAACGACATCGGCATCAGGAAACGCGACGGCGACACGCCCGAGCGCCGCGCCATCTGGAAGGCGATCGGGAGCATGATCGCCAGCGCCCCGATATTCTTGACGAAGGCCGAGAGCACCGCGACGACGGTGACGAGGATCAACAGTTGCACGCGCGGCGCCGAAACGTTGGGCGCGATGCGGGCCAGCGCAATGTCCATGATGCCTGACCGCGACACCGCCGCACTCACCACCAGCGCGCTGCCGACGATAATGACGATATCGTCCGAGAGCCCCGAGAACGCCTTCTCCGCGGGCACGACGCCCACCACCACCGCCGCCAGCAGCGCCAGCGCCGCCACCAGGTCGTAACGCAACTTCCCCCAGACGAACGCCACCATCATCAGCCCGACCACGGTGAAGGACAGCATCTGCGGCAATGTCATGCGGTCGGGCCTCCGGCTGCCGGATGCATAACGTGCTTCGCGCCGTCCTCGAACATCACGAAAAAGAAAAATCGGAACGGGAACCATTCCGCTCCTGCAGTTCGGGCTGCCAGTATCGGCCGACCAATCGGGAGGATTCGACGTGCCGCAACAACCCAACTTCGCCCGCCGCGGCCGCAGTCTCTTGCCGGGCCAGGTGTCGGAGCTGACCATCATCGATGTCGATGGCGGCAATCGGCAGGTGCTGTTCACCGCCGACGAGATCATCGAGGCGCCGAACTGGACGCCCGACGGCCGGACCCTGGTGTTCAACGCTGGCGGCGAACTCTGGACCATCGCTGCCGACGGCACCGGCGAGATCGAGAAGCTCGATACCGGGCACCTGAACGACCTCAACAACGACCATGTGCTGTCGCCCGATGGCACGACGGTCTATGTGAGCTCCGACGACGGACACCTCTATGCCGTGCCGATCGCCGGCGGCGCCCCGCGGCGGGTGTCGAACAGCTACCCGCATCGGCATCACTACTACCTCCACGGCATTTCACCCGACGGCGAGACGCTTTCCTATGTCGGCATCAACGCCGTCGGGGATAACCAGTGGGCCAAGGTGAACATCTGGACCATCCCGGCGGCCGGTGGACCGGACCGGCAGCTGACCGATGTGCTGATGCCCAATGACGGCGCCGAGTACTCGCCTGACGGCGAGTGGATCTGGTTCAACTCCGAGCAGGGCTCGCCCGGTCACGCCCAGATCTTCAAGATGCGCACCGACGGCTCCGCCCTCACGCAGATCACCTTCGACGAGCGGGTAAACTGGTTCCCGCATTTCGCGCCCGACGGCCAGTCGATCGCCTATCTCAGCTACCCGCCCGGGACCAAGGGCCACCCCGCCGACAAGGACGTGATCCTCCGCTTCATGCGTCCCGACGGCACCGGCACCCGCGACATCGTCCGCTTCAACGGCGGCCAGGGGACCATAAACGTCAACTCCTGGGCACCGGACAGCCGGCGGTTTGCCTATGTGGCGTATCCGGTGGGGTAATGCGGCTGGCGGCGCCGGCGCCCATGGTGCCCAAATGGGAGACCGCAGTCGCCTCCCAGCTTCGCGGCAGAGGCTCCCTCACCTCTCCCTTGGGGGAGAGGTCGACGCGCAGCGTCGGGTGAGGAGGCCTTCCTTCTCCGCCGGTGTTTGCGGCAAGGCCCCCTCACCCGGCTCGCCTGCGGCGATCCGACCTCTCCCCCAAGGGAGAGGTGAAGGGCCCCGCTCCCCTCAAAACTCCAGCACCCGCCCATCCACCACTTCCTTCATCACGAAGAACGTGCGTGTCTGCCTTACCCCCGGCAGCCCGATCAGTTGCGTGCCGTGCAGGCGGTTGAAATCGGCCATGTCGCGCACCCGGATCTTCAGGAAATAGTCGAAGTCGCCGGCCACCAGGTGGCAATCGAGCACGAATTTCAGCTTCTCGGCCGCGCTCTCGAAGGCGGCGAAGCTCTCGGGCGTCGAGCGGTCGAGCACCACCCCGACCAGCACGAGCGTTCCCAGTTCGACTTTCTGCGGCGCCACCACCGCCCGGAAGCCCGAGATATAGCCGGCGTCGATCAGTTGCTGGGTGCGCCGATGGCAGGTTGCGGCGCTGACCCCGACTTCCGCCGCGAGATCGGCATTGCTGATCCGGCCATCGCGCTGCAGGGCACGCAGCATCCGCAAGTCGATGCGGTCGAGATCGGTCTCGGAAGATTCTTTCATTCTGGCACCTATTGTCGGCAGTCGATGCATATCTGGATGAAAACCAACCTGCATCCTGCTCACTTCATACCCCCACATTGAAAGCACCTATCGCGAGACAATTGCTAGCCTCGAGTCAGATTTCGAGCTCAAGGACCCTCGGCATGAACCTCGCGAAATTCCCGCGCTATCCCCTCACCTTCGGCCCCACCCCGATCGAGAAGCTGGAGCGCCTCAGCGCCCATCTCGGCGGCGGGGTCGAGCTTTATGCCAAGCGCGAGGATTGCAATTCCGGCCTGGCCTTCGGCGGCAACAAGCTCAGGAAGCTCGAGTACATCGTGCCCGATGCCATCGCTTCGGGCGCCGATACGCTGGTGTCGATCGGCGGCGTCCAGTCCAACCACACTCGGATGGTCGCGGCCGTTGCTGCCAAGATCGGCTTCAAATGCCGGCTGGTGCAGGAGAGCTGGGTGCCGCACGAGGACGCGGTTTACGACCGGGTCGGCAACATCATGCTGAGCCGCATCATGGGCGCCGATGTGCGGCTGGTCGATGATGGCTTCGATATCGGCATCCGCGACAGCTGGAAGAATGCCATCGCCGAGGTCGAAGCGGCGGGCGGCAAGCCCTACCCGATTCCCGCCGGCGCCTCGGTGCATAAGTTCGGCGGCCTCGGCTATGTCGGCTTTGCCGAGGAAGTGCGTGCCCAGGAAGCCGAGCTTGGCTTCCAGTTCGACTACATCGTCGTCTGCACCGTCACCGGCTCGACCCATGCCGGCATGCTGGTCGGCTTTGCCGCCGATGGCCGCGCCCGCCAGGTCATCGGCATCGACGCCTCGTGCACGCCGCAGCAGACCCGCGCACAGGTGCTGGAGATCGCCCAGCGCACCGCCCAACTGGTGGAGCTCGGCCGTCCCGTCGTCGGCGACGACGTCGTGCTGCTCGAGGAATATGCCTACCCGATCTACGGCGTCCCCTCCGAGGAGACCAAGCAAGCGATCCGTCTCGTCGCCCGCCTCGAAGGCATGATCACCGACCCGGTCTACGAGGGCAAATCCATGCAGGGGATGATCGACCTGGTCGAGACCGGCTACTTCCCCAAGGGCAGCAGGGTGCTCTACGCCCATCTGGGCGGCGCCCCTGCCCTCAACGGCTACGGCTATGCCTTCCGCAACGGCTGATCAGCGCTGCACCACCACTCCGGTCCAGCCCATCCCGTCATACTCCTGGTAGCCGTGGGTGCGGGCAAAGGCGATCAAGGCGCCGTCCGCCCCCACATGGCTGCCACGCAGCTGTCCGCCGGTCTCGAGGTGGAAGGGCTGAAACAGCAATGCCGGGTTGGTGCTGGCGATGACCCGGCTCTGCCCGTCGAGCAGCATCACCGTGGTCCGCGCCCGCTCGGCCGGGCTCAACGCGATCTCGTTGGCGACAATGGTTGCGCCCTGCGCCTCCCAGTCGAAATAGACCCCGAGTGCGCCAAGCGCCGCGCCGTTGGTGTCGCCGCCGGTCCGCACTGCCGTGCCATAGATCAGCACCTGCCGGCCGGATTGGCTACGGCTCCGACGCACCTCGTCGGCGACATACTGGTCGCCGCCGCGGGTCGCCATCGCCTCGCGGAACCACACCGCCGTCTCGTAGTCGAGCCCCATCACCTTGGGTCGGTAAACCGGGTTGGCGTTGGCAAGCGCCCGGCCCGCCGCGTCGACCAGCACCAGGTCGGAATAGACGGTATAGTAGCGGTGAATGATCGCCAGCCGCTCGGTCGCATGCGCCAGGTGCTCCGGCGTCGGCTCGGCCAGAGCGCGCCACAGCGCAGCATCGGTGGCCCACCAGCGGACGTCTGCAGTGCGCTCGTAGAGATTGCGCACGATCAGTTGCACCAGCGCCTCGGCCAGATCGATCAACCGCGCCCCTTCCAGCATTCCAACCCGGCTGCGGCTCTCTTCGATCCTGAGCAGCAGGTCGCGCTGGAAGGTCGCAGCGGTTTCCGCCTGCAACTCCGCCAGCCGCTGCACCTCGTGGGCCACCACCGAGAAACTGCGCCCCGCCTCTCCGGCCCGCGCCGCCTCGATCACCGCGTTGAGCGCCAGGAGCTTGGTCTGGGTCGCGACCTGCCGATTGGCCGCACCATACCGTTCAAGATCGTCGCTGATCTGCTCTATGACGGCGCGCACGCCATCAGGCGCCGTCGCGCCGTTATTCGAAGCCATGTCCAGATGTCATCCCGTTGCATTCCCGCTCACAGGATAGGCACAGCCCAATGATTCAGCAGGTAAAGGAATCGCGCCTCACCCATGCGTCAGGCACAGGCCAGCTCTGCTAACCGGCCACCTCGGCGATCAGCCACCGCGCGATCGGCGCGGTGTTGGCGAAGTGCTCGAGGCAAACCTCGGCGAAATCCGGCTCGGCCGCCGCGCTGGCCGGCAGTTCGAGGCCCGCAGTCAGCCCTTCATAGAGCAGGAACTCTGCCCGATCCGGATCGGTCTCGAACCCGCGCGGCATCAGTTTTCGTGTCTTCTCGCCGATGTTGTAGGCGCCCTTCGCCTTCACCGCCGCCACCGCCGCGACCAGCGCCTTGCCGGAGCGCGGATGGATGATCGATTGGCGGAAACTGTCGAGCGTCTCCTTGTCGAAGCCGTACATGCCCGTGCCGAGAAACACCCGCTCCGCCTCGATATGGACGTAGAAGCCCGGCCGGTCCCAGCCACGCCTGTCGCCATGCCAGAACCACAGCGCCAGATGCTGTTTGTACGGGCGCTTGTCCTTGGAAAACCGGATGTCGCGGTTGATGCGCGAGATCGAGCCGTTGACCTTGGGGTCGAACTGCACCTCGGGCGAGATCGCTTTGAGTTTCGGGCCGATCTCGGCGACGAAGGCCTTGCCCGGCTCCACATACCCGGCCTCGTAGAGCGGCCGGTTGGCATCGAACCACGCCTTCTCATTGTGCGCCGCGATCCCCGCGAGGAACTCGAAGGTCTGCTTGGGGAACCCGCTCATTCGAACGCTCCTACCCGTGTGATCCGAAAGGCCGGCTTGGCCTCGAGCCCATCCAGCCACGCATCGGACCAGCGCGGGTGGCGGGCAAACTCCTCGGCGGCAAGCGGCGCAATCTCGAACCGCTCACGCACGAAACTCTCGGGCGCTGCCTGCTGCGCGACGGTATCGAGGAAGCCGGCATCGAACACGATGGCGCCATCGAAATCGACGCTCTTGAGATCGGCGCCGCTGAAATCCACCACCCCGAAAATGGTGTTGCGGAACGTGCTGCCGGCCATCGAGGTCCCGGCAAACGTGGTGTTGTGCACCACGCCGCCATCGAAATTGATGCCGAAGCCGCGGCTGCCGTCGAACGAGGCATGCTTCAGAATGGCGCCAGAGAAATCGGCGCCGGACAGCTGCGCGCCCTGCTTCAACCCTTCCCCGCCGGAGATCGAAGGCAACTCGCCGGCGGTGAACCGGGTATAGTTGATGCTGGCGTTGCGGAACCGCGCATGCTCGAGATAGGCGCCATCGAACTCGGCGCCCACCAGCAACTGCCGGTCGAAATTGGCAAAGCGCAGCGCCGCGAAGTGAAAGCGGATGGCGCTGCCGGTGCTGGCCGACCGCACCTCGGCAAAGCTGAAATCGGCGCCGTTCAGCGTCGAGAAGTCGGTGAGCCCGTTGGAGATCAAGAGGCCGATGATCTGGCCGCGCTCCGGCGACAGCGGCCGATCCGACATCACGCCGGTCTGCTCGCCGGCAAACTGCACCGCCCCACTCGCCGCATCGAGCTGCTGGCGCACCGTCGCCGACGCCGCGAGGTCGGTGCGGCGCAGCAGGCCGGACGACATCAAGAGGTTCTCATCGAGATCGGTCAGCGGGTTGCGCAGATATCGGTAGGGTCGCGCCGCGGTGGTCGCGGCGATGATGCGGGCCCGTAGTCCCGGGCTGAGCAGCGCAATGGCGGGCTGGTCGCCGGCAAAGGTGTTAAACCCGGCCACCTCCTGCGCCACCTGCGCCCCGATCTCGAGAATCTCCGGCACGATCGCGGTGGAGCGCTGCGCTTCTCCCAGCTCGATCTGGCTCTGGATGAAGCGGTTCTGTTCCTCGATCCGACCGTTCTGATCCTGCATCAGCCCGATCTGGGTGCGCAGCAGCTGGTTCTGCTGAAACAGCAGCGCCGAGCCCGCCAGCGCCGCGATCGCCGCGATGAAGGCGGTGATCGTCGCCATCAGCCAGCGCCGGGTCGAGACCCAGGCGTAGCGGGCCAGCACCAGCTCGGCGAGATCGCGCGCCGACTCGGTCGCTTCGGCCACCTTCTGCAGCGCCGCAAAGCGCGCCACTTCCGAGAGCGGCCGGGCGAAACGCTCCATTTCCACTTCGCCGCGCCTGAACAGGCTCTGCCAGATCTGGCGCCGGAAGATCATCAGCACGGCGCTGACGACCAGCACCAGGACGAGGAAACCGAACAGCAGCCCGAACACCACGCCGCCATTCGAGGTGACGAACTCCACCCCGAAGGTGGCCAGCGGGAAGCCGACGACGACACCGACGATGAAAACGACGATCGCAATGCCCAACGTCGCCATCGCGGCGTTGAACGCCTTGGCCCGCTCGCCGGGCCGATCCACTTCCGGCGCCGGTTGCCCCTGCTTGTCGTCAGTCATCGCTTCGTCCCCGAACTCAGGGGGAGATTATCCGAGTTCGGTAGCCCGGCAAGATCGCCCGGGTGCTCCACCATGGGTGGCACAAGTTAGCTCCACCAACTCGATGTCATCCCAGTGAAAGCTCCTCCCCGACGGGGAGAAGAATCCGGAGAGTGCCGCGATCACCTCTTTTCCTCTCCCCGTCGGGGAGAGGGTGGATCGGCCGTCAGGCCGAGACGGGTGAGGGGTTGGCGGCCACCGTGCCATCCCCGACAGCACCTAAGAGCGGACCCACCTCACGTTCACTAGTGACTACCCCTCGATCCACACCGGCACCGACTTGAATGCCGGTGTCTTCGAGCGCGGATCGACCGCCGTAGCGCAGAGCACATTGGCTTCGGGATAATAGGCCAGTGCCGAACCGCGCGGCAGGTCGAATGCCGTGGCCGTGCCCTCCATGCGGCCGGTGCCCGAGGCGATGGTCACCCGCTGCCCGTCGGTGACCCCGAACGCTGCCATGTCCTCGCGGTTGAGGAAGATGGCGTCGCGCCCCGCCTTCAGCCGATAGCTGTCCTGCTCTTCGTAGATGATGGTGTTGAACTGCCCTTCCGAGCGCACTGTGGCAAGGGTCAGCGGGGCCGCAGCCTTGGGCAGCGGCGCCACCACGAAATGCGCCTTGCCGTCTGCCGTGCCGAATTCCGGCGCATGCATCACCCGATGCTTGATGTGGAACTCGCGCTTGGCCACATCGATATCGGCCAGTTGCTCCAGCCCGGGCACCACCCTGGCAATGACCTCGCGCACGTGCCGATGCTCCTTGAAACGCTCGAACGGCACCGGGCTCTGCGGCAGCAGTTGCGCGGCGAGATCGCAGAGGATCACCGTTTCCGGCCGCACATTGTCGAGCCGCTCGATGCCGCCATCCGACAGGCGGACGAAGTTGAACATCGATTCCTGCGTCGTCGGCGACCATTCCTCGTCGCGGGCGGTGACGGGGAGGATCAGCACCTCGCCTTCTCCCAGCCCGTGGACGTGGCCGCGATTGAGCGTGGTGGTGAGGAACAGCTTGAAGCCGATTGCGCCCATGGCCCGGCTGGCAAACGCCGTGTCAGGCGTCGCGCCCCACAGGTTCCCGCCCATGATCACCGCGCTGTCGATCTCGCCGCGCTCGGCCGCTTCGAGCCCCGCCATGGTATCGAGCCCCTTGGCTCGGCCGAGCGTCACGCCGAACGCCTGCTCCATGGCGGCAAACACCTGCTCGGACACCACCGGCTTTACCCCGATAGTGCCGATGCCCTGGACGTTCGAGTGCCCGCGCAGCGGCAACAGCCCGGCATAGCGCTTGCCGATCATGCCGCGCAGCAGCGCCAGGTTGGCGATCGCCTCGACATTCTCCACCCCGTGCAGGTGGTGCGTCATCCCCATGCCCCAGGCGAACACCACGTTCTGCCGGTTGGCGTAGCGGGTGGCGACGCGCTCGATCGCCGCCTGCGCCAGCCCGGTCATCTCCTCGATCTCGGACCACGAGACGGTGTCGAGATCGGCCTGCAGCGCCTCGAACTCCGCGGTGTGGGCCTCGATGAACGCCCGGTCCTCGGCACCGATCGCCAGCACCGCCTTCATCAACCCCTTGAACAGCGCGATATCGGAGCCGATCCGCGGCTGGAGGTAATCCGAGGCGATCTCGGTGCCGCCCGACAGCATCGAGGTCGGCGATTTCGGCACGGCGAACCTCACCAGCCCCGGCTCCTTCGCCGGATTGATGACGATGACGTCGCCGCCGCGATCGCGGCAATGCTTCAGCATGTGGATGAAGCGCGGATGGTTCGACGACGGGTTGGCGCCGATGACGAAGATCAGGTCGGCCCCGGTGAGATCCTCGAGCTCGACCGTCGCCGTGCCCTTGCCGATGGTCGTCGCCAGCCCCTCGCTGGTCGCCTGGTGGCAGTAATAGGAGCAGTTGTTGACGTTGTTGGTGCCCCAGACCCGCGCCAGCAGCTGGAACACGAACCCCGCCTCGTTCGACGAACGGCCGGAGGAATAAAAGAAGCTGCGGTCGGGGTCGGTGACCTTCAGGTTCGCCGCGGCATGGGCGATGGCGAAGTCCCAGTTCACCGGCTCGAAACGATCGGCCCCCGCCGCCTTGAACAGCGGCGTGTTGAGCCGCCCGAGCTTTTCCATCTCGCGGCCGGAAAGCTGCTGCAGGTCGCTCAGCGGGTGAAGGAACGCCTCGTTGGGGATCGCCGGCTGGATATCGGTCGATTGCGCCTGCACCGACTTGTTGCAGACCGAGGGGAACTCGCCCAGCTCATTGGTCATCCCGCCCTTCTGCCCGCCCATGCCATAGGCGCAGGCCTTGCAGGTGTTATGCGCGGTCAGCGCCTTGGCGGCCTTGCCGACGCCCATGCGGCGGATCGTGTCGACCGTGTAGAGCAGCTTCTTGGGCCCGCCGCCGACGATGCGCGGCCTGTCGTCGATAGTCATGGGGTCTCCTCGTTGGATGAGGTTTAGCATCCATCGCGTGCCCTCGTCATCCACGACGGCGGACGTGAGAGCCCCGATGATCCGCCCAAACTCGGTGTCATCCCTGCGAAAGCAGGGACCCAACTCGCAGCTGGTACAGACGGTGAAATGGGTCCCTGCTTCCGCAGGGATGACATCCGGCGAGGTGGCGACAAAGCAAGCGCCATCGAT
>MKVB01000001.1:941707-959299 GCA_001899085.1 Devosia sp. 66-14
TCATCCAGCCCACGAGGTCCAAATATGTCCGACACCGCCGTGCTCGTCATCGATGCGCAGGAGTCGTTCCGCCAGCGCCAGAACTGGTTCGAAACCGACTACACCACCTACCTGACGAACCAGCAGGCGCTGATCGACGGCGCCCGTGCCAAGGGCCACGCCGTGATCCGTGTGCTGCATGTCGAGCCCGAAGGCATCTTCTCGCTCGCCTCCGGCTTCGTCCGCCCGCTGGCCGAGCTGCAGCTGACGCCCGATGCGGAATTCCTGAAGACCCGGCACTCGGCATTGGTCGGCTCGGGGCTCGATGTCTGGCTCACCGAGCACGGCATCCGCCGGCTGATCGTGTCGGGCATCCGCACCGAGCAGTGCTGCGAGACCACCACCCGCCATGCCTCCGACCTCGGCTGGCAGGTCGACTATGTCACCGAGGCGACCCACACCATGGCGCTGACCGACAAGACCGGCCGCGCCTGGAGCGTCGAGGAGCTGAAGGCCCGCACTGCGGCGGTACTCGATGGCCGTTTCGCCCGGGTCTGCACGATCGCCGAAGCGCTGGCCGGAGCGCCCAGGGCCGCCGCAGCGTGACCCCTGCGCCGCGCCGCATCCCCGTCTATGTCGTCCTGCCGGCGCGGACGCTGCTGCTCGATGTGGCGGGGCCGATGGAGGCTTTGCGCAAGGCCAACCAGCTGCAGTCGGAGGTTCTTTTCGATGTCCGCTATGTCGGCGCCCTGCCCGAGGTCACCAGCTCGATCGGCCTGACGATCGGCGGCATCGGTCCCTTGCCGGCGGCCATCGAGGATGACGCCATGGTGGTGCTGTCAGGCGATACCGAGTTGATCCTCGGCGCCGAGCGGCTCGGACCAGTCGAAGCGCCGCTGCAGGGTTCCGACGAAATCGTCGCCTGGCTGCGGGGCAATATCCGGCCCGGTATCCGGCTCGTGTCGATCTGCTCGGGCGCCCTGCTGGCCGCCCGCGCCGGCCTGCTCGACGACCACGCCTGCACCACGCACTTCACCGATTGCGCGCTGCTCGCTGAAACGGCTCCCACCGCCCGCGTGCTGGAGAACCGGCTCTATGTCGAAGACCGCGAGCGCTACAGCAGCGCCGGCATCACGGCCGGCATCGATCTGATGCTGCACATCATCGGTCAGCTGGTGAGCCCGGCCACTGCCGCTGCCGTGGCGCGCTTCCTCGTGGTCTACCTGCGCCGCGCCGGCACCGACCCGCAGCTCTCGCCCTGGCTCGAGGGCCGCAACCATATTCACCCCGCCATCCATCGCGTGCAGGACGCCATCACTGCCGATCCGGCGCGCGACTGGTCGCTGGAGGCGCTGGCCGAGATTGCCTTCGCCAGTCCGCGCCACGTCTCGCGGCTGTTCAACGAACATGCCGGGATGAGCATCCCCGACTACGTCAACCGGCTGCGCGTCGCGCTCGCCCAGCAATTGCTGAGCGAAACCCGCCTCGACATGGAGCGCATCGCCGAACGCACCGGCTTCGCCTCCTCCCGCCAGTTGCGTCGCGCCTGGGCTCGCATCAACCCCACCCCACCGAGCGCCGCGCGGCAGCGGGGGCTTGTTTAGGCAGGTCCTAGAGCCCGCTCACCCCAACGTTACGGCGATTTAATGTGAAGCGCCGGGAGCCGATGCTATCGTCCGCACCGTTCTGCCCCTGATCCGGCGGGGGCGCTTCTCGTTGGGATTCGGTCGCTTGTTCAGGCAATTGCTGCTTTCGCTCGTCGTCATAGGAGCGGCCGCGGTCGCTTACGTCTTCTTCGTGCCTGGCGCATCGGAGACCTTGGCCCGCTTCGGCATCACCCTGCCCTTCGGCCAGCCGGCCGAGGCGGCAGCCGGCCCGGCCGGCACCTCGGGCCAGCAGGCTGCTGCGCCGGGCCAGCGCGGCCCTGGCGGCGGCGGTCAGGGCGGCGGGCGCGGCGGCAACCGCACCATGGTGGTGGTCACGGCGCCGGTGCTGCTCGCCACCATCAACGACAAACTCACATCGATCGGCGAAGGCGCCGCGGCGCACTCGGTGACCGTGGTCTCCCCGGCCAGCGGCACGCTGGCCGAATTGCTGGTGCGCCCCGGCGAGTCTGTGGCGGCCGGTGCGGTGATCGGCCGGCTTGATGCCGACGCCGAGCGGATTGCCCAGGAGCGCGCCAAGCTGGCGTTCGACGACGCGCAGACCGCGCTCGATCGCACCAGCGAACTGGCCAAGGCCAACAACACCACGACCGTGCAGGTCGGGGCGGCGCAACTGGCTTTCAACAACGCCCGGCTGGAGCTGCAGAACGCCGATCTGGCGCTCGCCAAGCGCACCATATCGACCCCGATCGGCGGCACGGTCGGCCTGTTCCAGGTCAGCGCCGGCAATACGGTGACCTCGCAGAGCGTCGTCACCACCATCGAGGATACCTCGCATATCCTCGTCAGTTTCTGGGTGCCGGAGCGCTATGCCTCTGCGATCGCGACCGGCATGCCGCTGACCGCGGCGGCGGTGGCGCTGCCCGGCCAGACCATTGCCGGCGAAGTCAGCGCGATGGACAACCGCATCGACCCGGCGAGCCGTACCCTGAAGGTCGAAGCTGCCATTCCCAACGACGAGGGCCGGCTTCGGCCCGGCATGTCGTTCTCGGTGTCGATGACCTTTCCCGGTGAGCAGTTCCCGTCAGTCGATCCGCTCGCCATTCAGTGGTCGAGCGCCGGCAGCTACCTGTGGAAGTTCGCCGATGGCAAAGTCGAGCGCGTGCCGGTGGAGATCATCCAGCGCAATTCCGACGGCGTCCTGGTGAAAGCCGCACTCGCCGAGGGCGACCAGGTGGTGACGCAGGGCGTGCAGCAGCTCACCGCCGGGGCCAGCGTACGCTTGCTCGATGACCCTGCAGGCGGCCAGGGCGAAGGCCGGAACCGGCAGGGCCAGAGCGCGGGGAATCCGTCATGAGGAAGACTGAGAGAGACGGCCTCCACCTGGGAGGACCCGCATGAGTATCCAGACCCAGAACGAGCGTGGTGGCGCCATTGCCGGGTTGTTCGTCCGGCGGCCGGTGCTGGCCATCGTCGTCAGCTGCCTGATCATCGTCGCCGGCCTCGCCGCCTTTTTCGGCGTCGAGATCCGCGAACTGCCCAGCGTCGAGCGCCCCACCCTCTCGATCTCCACCAACTTCCCCGGCGCTGCCGCCGAAACGGTAGACCGGGAAATCACTTCGGCGATCGAAGGCGTCGTGGCGCGTATCCAGGGCGTCGCCTCGATCTCGTCGGATTCGTCCTATGGGCGCAGCCGCGTGTCGATGACCTTCAACGACGGCACCAATCTCGATAACGCCACCTCCGATATCCGCGACGCGCTGGGACGCATCACCAACCGGCTGCCCGACGGCGCCGAGACCCCGACCATCATCAAGGCCGATTCCAACGCCCAGGCCATCATCCAGCTGGCGGTGACCTCCGATACGCTCAGCAAGGACGAGCTGACCGAGCTGGTCGAGAACACCATCTCCGAACGCCTCGCCGCGGTGAGCGGTGTTGCCGACGTGCAGATCAACGGCACGCAGAACCGCAGCTTCGAGATCGACGTCGATCAGGTCAAGCTCGCGAGCCTGGGGCTGACCGTCGGCGACATCCGCAACGCGCTGTCGACGATCGCCTTCGACAGCCCCGCCGGTTCGCTCAACGGCACCAACCAGAACATCGCCATCCGCGCCATCGCCGAGGTCAACACCCCCGAGGCGTTCGAGAACATCGTCATCAAGGGCACCACCCGGCTCGGCGACGTGGCAAGCGTGGTGTTCTCGCCGGCGGCGGCCAATTCGGGGCTGCGCAGCGACGGCAAGTCGGGCATCGGGCTGGGCATCGTGCGGCAGGCGCAGTCCAACACCATGCAGATTTCCGATGGGGTGAAGGCCGCCGTGGCCGAGCTGAAGACCACCCTGCCCGCCGGCGTCGACATCAGGATTTCGTCCGACGAGTCGGTGTTCATCGCCGGCGCCGTGCATGAAGTCGAACGCTCGCTGCTGATCGCCGTGGTCGGCGTCATCGTCATCATCTTCCTGTTCCTGCTCGATTGGCGCGCCACCATCATCCCGGCCGTCACCATGCCGGTGGCGCTGATCGGCACCGTTGCCGGAATCTATGCTTTCGGTTTCTCGCTCAACATCCTGACATTGCTGGCATTGGTCATCGCCACCGGCCTCGTGGTCGACGACGCCATCGTGGTGCTCGAGAACATCACCAGGCGGCGCGGCATGGGGCTCGGCCCGCGTGCCGCCGCGGTGCTCGGAACCCAGGAAGTGTTCTTTGCCGTGGTGGCGACGACGCTGACGCTCGCCGCGGTGTTCATCCCCATCTCGTTCCTGCCGGGCCAGACTGGGCTCCTGTTCCGCGAGTTCGGTTTCACCCTCGCCATCTCGGTAGGGCTGTCGGCGGTGGTCGCGCTGTCGCTCGCCCCGATGATGGCATCGCGCATGCTGAAGCCGCATGTCGAGCGGCCGCCCAACCTGCTCGAGCGCTTCGGCGGCGTGCTGGCCGGGCTCTACCGGCGCACCCTCAAACTGGCGCTCGACAACCCGCTGGTGGTGGTGGTCATTGCGGTGCTGTTTGCCGGCGCCGCCTGGGCGGTATTCGGCACGCTGAAGCAGGAACTGACCCCGCCCGAAGACCGCGCCCAGGTCGCCATCAATGTCAGCGCTCCGGCGACCGTGAGCCTCGATTTCACCCGCACCCAGATGCAGAAGATCGAGGAAATGCTGCAGCCCTACAAGGACAGCGGCGAGGCGACGAGCATCTTCTCGATTTCCGGCTTCGGCTCGAACACCAATTCGGGCTTCATCATCATGACGCTGGCCGATTGGGAGCACCGCACCCGCACGCAGCAGCAGATCGCCGCCGAGATCAACCAGCAACTGGTGCAGGTCCCCGGGGTCCGCGCCAACATCCGCCAGGGCAACAGCCTGGGCGTTCGCGGCGGTGGTTCCGGCCTGCAGTTCGCGCTCTTGGGCGACAACTACCAGACCCTTTCCGATGCCGCCAACAAGGTGAAGGCGGAGCTGGAAAAGGACGAGAAATGGGGCCGCGTCTCGGTGAACTACGAGACCACGCAGCCGCAGATGACGTTGACCATCGATCGCGAGAAGGCCGCGCAGCTGGGCATCGACATCAACGGGCTCGGCACCACCATGCAGGCGATGATCGATGGTTCCGATGTCGGCACCGTGTTCATCAACGACGCCAGCTATTCGGTCCGCATGACCTCGACCTCCAGCCCGGTGAACGACCCCGGCGACCTCGAGTCGATCTTCATCAAGACCAGTGACGGCCGCTATGTGCCGATGTCGACCATCGCCTCGCTGACCGAGGCGCCGATCGCCCCCTCGCTCGGCCGCGAACAGCAGCGCCGCGCCGTCACCGTCACCGCTGCGCTGACCGATGGTTTCGCCCTGGGCGACGCCTATACCCAGGCGGTCGCTATCGCCCAGCCGCTGCTGCCCGACGGCGCGACCATCGTGCCGATGGCCGAAGCCAAGACCCTGGGCGAGAGCAATAACGGGCTGCTGATCACCTTCGGCTTCGCGCTGATCGTCATCCTCCTGGTGCTGGCGGCGCAGTTCGAAAGCGTGTGGAGCGCCATCATCGTGATGGCGACGGTGCCGTTCGGCCTCGCCTGCGCGGTGTTCGCCATGCTGCTCACCGGGGTGACGCTCAACGTCTACAGCCAGATCGGCCTGGTGCTGGTGGTCGGCATCATGGCCAAGAACGGCATCCTGATCGTCGAGTTTGCCAACCAGCTGCGCGATCGCGGCCAATCGGTGCGCGAGGCGGTGGAGAACTCCGCCAATATCCGGCTGCGGCCGGTGGTGATGACCATGATCGCCACCGTGCTGGGCGGCGTGCCGCTGATCGTTGCCGGCGGCGCCGGCTCGGAAGCGCGCGCGGCGCTCGGCTGGATCATGGTGGGCGGCCTGAGCCTTGCGGCGATCGCCACGCTCTACCTGACCCCCGTCGCCTATCTGCTGCTGGCGCGGTTTTCCAAGCCCAAGGCGCTCGAGGAAGAACGGCTGCGCCGGGAACTGGCGGCTGCCGATGCCGCTGAGGCCGACGCCCACCCTGCCCCGGCCGAGTAGCAGCGATCGGCTTCAGACAAGTTGAAGGGCGCGGTGGAGGTTACCGCGCCCTTCTTCGAGTCCTGATCGGGGCGGGATCAGAACGCGTACACGGTCAGCTGCGCACCGCTGCGGCCGATAGCGTAGATGTCGTTGACGCTGGCGCCGGAACGCTGCAGCTCTGCCACCATCTTGCCGCTGCCACCCAGCACGCGCTGCAGGATCTGCACTTTCTTGCTCGCGGTCACGGCCTGCACCACCTTGCCCTTCAGGTCGGCGCAGAGACGGACCTTGACCACCTTCACTGCCTTGACGTTGGCAAGCACGGCGCGGTTCAGCTGCATCTGCTTGACCTGCGAGATCACCTGCTTGGCGTCCTGCGCATTGCATGCGCGGTTCATGCCGAACCCACCACCGCCGCCGGCGACGATCACTCGACCGCCAGGACCGCCGGGGCCACCAGGACCACCGGGGCCACCAGGACCGCCGGGGCCGCCAGGACCACCAGGGCCTCCCGGACCACCAGGGCCGCCCAGGTCGATATTGATGTCACCGATATTGATCAGGCTGCTCAGGTCGAGCAGGTTGCTGAGGTCGAGATCGGACAGCACACCGCCCAGATCGAGATCGAGATTGGACAGCAGGCCGCTGAGATCGGTGTCGGTGAGGATATCGGTCAGCGCCAGCCCGTCGAGCAGGCCGATATCGCCGATATCACCCAGATCGAGCAGCCCGATATCGCCGATGTCCCCCAGGTCGAGCAGGCCCAGGTCACCCAGGCCCAGCACGTCGGTGACGCCGTTCAGCACGCCGCCATCCGCCAGGTCGAGTCCCAGGTTGCTCAGGTCGATGCCCTGCAACAGGTCGTTGACGTCGAGCAGGTTGAGGCCATTCAGCAACCCATCCTCGCCATTGAGAATCCCGTCGCCGAGATTGAGGCCGCCCAGCAGCCCGTCTTCGCTGTTGAGGATGCCGTCGCCGAGGATCCCGCCGACGTCGAGGCCGCCGAGCAGGCCCTCTCCACCGTTGAGGATGCCGTCGCCGAGGATGCCGCCGACATTGAGACCACCAAGCAGGCCGTCTTCACTGTTGAGGACGCCGCCGACGTCGAGACCACCCAGCAGACCGTCCTCGCCATTGAGGACCCCACCGAGGTTGTTCAGCACGCCATCACCGACATCGAGGCCGCCGAGTAGCCCATCCTCGCTGTTGAGGATGCCACCGACATCGAGCCCGTCGAGCAGACCGGTGTCGCCGCCAAGCACGTCGAGGCCGCCAAGCAACCCACCCTCACCATTGAGGATACCGTCGCCGCCGATGAGGTTGTTCAGCACCCCTTCGTCACCGCCCAGGTTCAGGTCGTTGAGCAGGCCGTCACCGACGTCGAGGCCACCGAGCAGTCCACCCTCGCCATTGAGGATGCCATCGCCGAGCAGGCCGTTCAGCAGGCCATCGTTGCCGTTGCCGACTCCGTCACCCAGGATGTCACCGAGCAGGCCGTCACCATTGCCGATGCCGTCGCCAAGCACATCGCCGAGCAGACCGTCACCGTTGCCGACCCCATCACCCAGGATGTCGCCGAGCAGACCGTCGCCATTGCCGACGCCGTCACCCAGGATGTCGCCGAGCAGGCCGTCGCCGTTGCCGACGCCATCACCCAGGATGTCGCCGAGCAGGCCGTCGCCATTGCCGACGCCGTCACCCAGGATGTCGCCGAGCAGACCGTCGCCGTTCCCGACGCCATCACCCAGGATATCGCCGAGCAGACCGTCGCCATTGCCGACGCCGTCACCCAGCACGTCGCCGAGCAGGCCGTCGCCATTGCCGACGCCGTCACCCAGCACATCGCCGAGCAGACCATCGCCATTGCCGACGCCATCACCGAGCAGGCCACCGAGCAGCCCGTCGCTGCCTCCATCGCCGCCGTCGCTGCCGCCGCCGAGCAAGCCGCCAAGCAGGCCGTCGCTGTCGCCGTCACCGAGATTTACGCCGAGGCTCGTATCCGTGTCGGAGCCGAGGCCGACATTGACCAGCGAGTCGTTGCCGGCATCGCCCCTGTCGACGTCGAGCACGCCGCCGAGAACGGAGTCTCCGTCGCCGCCGCCGCCAAGAACATTGCCAAGAACGGAGCCGCCGCCATCGCCGTCACCGCCACCAATAATACCACCAAGCAGTCCACCGGCCGTCGCAGGTACGATGCTCGTACTTGCCATCAGCAACACCGACAAGAGTACTGTTATTTTTCTGGATTGCATCACGCTTCTCCTCTGCGAAACATGATGCGACGTTGCGCCTTGCAAGCTGACAGGACGCTGTCAATTACTAAGCGTTGCTTTCTTCTGGAGATTTTCTGGTTAGCGATATCATCGCTCTTAAACCTACAATGCAAGATAATACACAACTGTACTTAGTATCCCGCAACTTACTGCTTAGGGCGCCTCAGCAGGAGGAATCGAAAAGGGCGCTGCCATTGCCGGCAGCGCCCTTGGGATTTCGAGATAGGAACTGGTCTTAGTAGACGTACACCACCAGCTGGCCGCCCTTGCGCTGGACCGCCACGACGTCACCTGCGTCGTAGCGCGTCCGCCCCAGCGAAGCGGTAATCAGCGCGTCGGACATCACCGCGCGGCGCAGCAGGTTGATCTTCTGGCTCTTGGCGAGCAGCGCCGCGACCTGCTTCTTGGCAGCCGGGCAGAGCTTGATCGGCACCACCTGGACATTGGCGGCCCGCATCCACGCCTTGATCTCGGCGCCGCTGATCTTGCCAGCGGCCGCCACCTGCAGCAGCTGCTTGGTGTTGTTGACGGTGCAGTTGATCAGGAAGGTGTTGGCGCCGCCGATGCTGCCGACCAGCACCGGACCACCAGGATTGTTCGGACCGCCGGGGTTATTCGGATTGTTCGGATCAAGGATGCCGAGATCGATCTCGAGGTCGAGACCGAGGCCGGCAATATCGAGCGACACCGTGGTGTTGCGCAGCAATCCGGTGCTCGACACGTTGGCGTTGACCAACGGGTTGTTGCCACGACCAACCGACGCGTTGAGCAGGTTGTTGTTGCCGCCACCGATATCGAGATTGACCAGCGCGTTATTGCCATTGTCGTTCAGCGACAGCAGGCCACCCACATTGGTGCCACCGCCACCGCCGCCGCCACCGGTACCGCCGCCGCCACCACCGGTAACGCCGCTGACCACGCCGCCGACCGTATCGGTAACGCCGCCCACCACGCCGCCCAGCGTATCACCCAGCCCACCCAGCGGACCGTCGGCACTAACCGGGGCAGCACTCATCCCCACGACGACTGTGAACGTCGCCAAGGCTGCAAAAACGTTGCTTCTCATGACCACTCTCCCATACATCCGCCGCCCGTCGGCTGATGAATATGTACGTATGAGATCGTTGTAAAGTTGCAGTCGTGAAGCTCGTCAACTTGTGATTGGTTGGTCAATATATTCCGCATCTTGCCAAATTGCGTTTATTACGCAGTGTCACTTACAGCGAAAGTTTGCGTATGTTGATACGTCATTGCACTTACGGAGCAGACAATTTTCTTGAAGCTTGAGTCCAATGCGAGATGTCACCGAGAGTTACCGGTGGAGCTACGCACCGTCACTTACCCAGCCACAACGCGGATTCGCACCGCCGCATCCCTTCGCTTGTCGCGGCGACGGCAAACCATCGCCAGCGCAGGGCTCTTCGTTGCTTTGCAATGCTTTGGTAACAGATTCTCGCGCCGTGCCGTCACTTCGGCGCCGCGGCTGACAGTTCGCTGACAGGATCTCGGCAGTTATGAACAATCGCTGCCCGTCGCCGGTCCAGCGACCCGATGGGCCCGCGCCGGCACGCCGAGTCCGCCACCGAAGGGCACTTCGAGTCTAGTAGAACACATGCTTGCGCCTGATCTACTGGGTCTCTCGTAGTGAGATCGTGGAAATTGCGTAGTATCGACGAAAAAGAAGGCGCGGAGCCGAAGCTCCGCGCCCCACCGGCGTCGACGACGAGGGAGCGTCAGCCCTCGCCGCCTTGGCCGATATCCATGCGCCAGCACCACGCGCTGGCGGCTTGGTTGCTTAACGGCAAACTGACCGGATGGTTGCCGCGGTTTCGTCTCGATCGCGGCACTGGCAATGCAAAGCCCCGCGCCGTCGCCGGCACGGGGCCGAGGTGTTGGTGCAAACAACCTCTGCCGGAAGCGAACTTCCGGTGAGGAATTTTAGCAGCACTGCAACGCCCGGTCACCCCGCACGCAGCCCCCGCCTCCGCCCTGTTCTTGAGCAGTCCCGACCTATGCACAAACATTAAGCAACCACTAATGGCACTGCCCAGAGAACCGGCAGCGGCCTGCCATTGTGCACCGGTCGTTCCGCGCTGCGAAACCCGCCGATCTGTAAAGAGTCGAGCAAAGTCAGTGGCTTGCCAGCATTCTTCGGTGCTGGCACGGCGATTGCAACTTCTCCTCCGGTGCAAACAACCAAACTGTCGGAGGTAAGTATGACAGGTATTAGTCGCATGATGGCCGGGTTCGGCCTGGGGGTCGCGATGACTGCCGGGGCGCTCGCGCCCATTACTGCTTATGCCCAGGACACCATCAAGGTGGGCGTTCTCCACTCGCTGTCGGGGACCATGGCGATTTCGGAGACCACCCTGAAGGACACCATGCTCTTCCTGATCGACGAGCAGAACAAGAAGGGCGGCGTCCTCGGCAAGAAGCTCGAGGCCGTGGTTGTCGATCCGGCCTCCGACTGGCCGCTATTCGCCGAGAAGGCCCGCGAACTGATCGCCGTCAACGGCGTCGCCGCCGTGTTCGGCTGCTGGACTTCGTCCTCGCGCAAGTCGGTGCTGCCGGTATTCAAGGAGCTGAACTCGATCCTCTTCTATCCCGTGCAATACGAGGGCGAAGAGTCCGAAAAGAACGTCATCTATACCGGCGCCGCGCCGAACCAGCAGGCGATCCCGGCCGTGGATTACCTGATGAGCGAGGAAGGCGGCGCCGTGAAGCGCTGGGTGCTCGAAGCTACCGACTACGTCTATCCGCGCACCACCAACAAGATCCTCGAGCAGTATCTCAAGGACAAGGGCGTCGCGCCCGAAGACATCAAGATCAACTATACCCCGTTCGGCTTCTCCGACTGGCAGACTGAAGTCGCCGCCATCAAGGAGTTCGGCTCGGCCGGCAAGAAGACCGCCGTGGTCTCGACCATCAACGGCGACGCCAACGTGCCGTTCTACAAGGAACTCGCCAACCAGGGCGTGAGCGCCGAGGATATCCCGGTGGTCGCCTTCTCGGTTGGCGAGGAAGAACTCGCCGGCATGGATACGTCGGCGCTGGTCGGGCACCTCGCCGCCTGGAACTACTTCCAGTCCGTCGACAACCCCGCCAATGCCGAGTTCATCAAGAACTGGCATGCCTTTATCGGCAACGACAAGCGCACCACCAACGATCCGATGGAAGCGGCCTATCTGGGCTTCAACCTCTGGGTCCAGGCGGTTGAAAAGGCGGGCACCACCGATACCGACGCGGTCCTCAAGGCCATTGTCGGGCTCGAGGTCCCGAACCTCACCGGCGGCACCGCCAAGGTGCTGCCCAACCACCACCTGACCAAGCCGGTGCTGATCGGCGAGATCCAGGCCGATGGCCAGTTCGAGACCGTCTGGCAGACCGAAGGCGACGTGCCGGGCGACGCCTGGTCCGACGTGCTGCCCGAAGACAAGGGGATCGAAGCCGACTGGACCGATCCGCTGACCGGCTGCGGCCGCTTCAACACCGCGACCAACACCTGCGAGGTCGCTCCGGCTGCGATGTAGCCGTTGCCAATGCCGGCGGCGGCCTCGCCGTCGCCGGCTTCTGTCTCGTCGCGCTTTCCAGCTGAAAGCGCTCCGTCCTTCCCTGCGACCGAGCGACCACGATGGCCACCCGAATTCTCACTCTGATTGCCTTCCTGTTCGCTGTGGCTTTCGCCCCCCTGCCCGCCCTGGCGCAGGATGATCTTGCCGCTGAGATCAACGCACTCGGCCCCGGCAGCTTCGCCGATCGCACCAAGGCCATCGATGTCCTCGTCGCCACCGGTGACGAACGCGTCCCGCCGGTGCTGCAGGCACTGAGCGACGGCAACCTCTATATCCGCCGATCCGACGGCAAGGTGGTGATCGCCACCAAAGCTGCGGTCGGCCTGCAACTGACCGACCCGGTCGATGGCGCCGATCTCGGCGCGCTGCCCGCCAGCGAGCTCGAAAAGATCAAGACCAACAACGGGCTGCGCGGCCGCATTCGCACCGCCATCGGCAAGCTGACGCTGTTGAGCCCGGATCAGCCGGTCCGCCTCGCCGCCGCCCAGAGCGTGCTCAAGAACGCCGATCCGGCCATGCTGGAGCTGCTCGACCAGGCGATCGCCGCCGAAACCGACCCCGGCATCAAGTCCACCATGGAGCTCGCCCGCTCGGTGATCGTGCTGAAGACCGACGCTTCGGTCGACGACAAGCGCGCCGCGATCGACCTGGTCGTGGCCCAGAACAACCGCGCCGCCCAGACCGTGTTGCGCAACACGCTCGATACCGCGCCCGACGAGCTGAAGCCCACCATCGCGGCCGGTATCGATTCCATCGGACGTACGCTCGCAGTATGGGACGTCGGCCAGAACCTGCTCTACGGCATCTCGCTGAGCTCTGTCCTGTTGCTCGCCGCCATCGGCCTCGCCATCACCTTCGGCGTGATGGGCGTCATCAACATGGCGCATGGCGAAATGGTGATGCTGGGGGCCTACACCACCTATGTCACGCAGCTGGTCATCCAGTCCGTTGCACCGGGGCTGATGGAATACTCGCTGGCCTTCGCGGTGCCGGCCGCCTTCCTGATCACCGCGCTGATCGGCATCGGCATCGAGCGCGGCATCATCCGCTGGCTCTACGGCCGGCCGCTCGAAACCCTGCTCGCCACCTGGGGCCTGTCGCTGGTGCTGCAGCAACTGGTGCGCACCATCTTCGGGCCGACCAACAAGCTGGTGCAGCCGCCGACCTGGATGAGCGGCACGTTCGAATTGTGGAACCTCAGCTTCACCTGGAACCGGCTCTGGATCATCGTCTTCGCCATCGCGGTGTTCATCGCGCTGCAGATCATCCTCAACCGCACGCCGCTCGGCCTGCAGATGCGGGCGGTGACGCAGAACCGCCGCATGGCCTCGGCCATGGGCATCCGCACCCCGTTCGTCGATGCGATGACCTTCGGGCTCGGCTCGGGCATTGCCGGCATGGCCGGCGTGGCGCTCAGCCAGATCGACAACGTCTCCCCCAATCTCGGCCAGGGCTACATCATCGACAGCTTCATGGTGGTGGTGTTCGGCGGCGTCGGGAACCTCTGGGGCACGCTGATCGGCGCCCTATCGCTCGGCGTCGCCAACAAGTTCCTCGAACCCTATGCCGGAGCAGTGCTGGCCAAGATCGCCATCCTGATCCTGATCATCCTGTTCATCCAGCGGCGACCAAGGGGACTGTTCGCCCTCAAGGGCCGGGCGGTGGAGTCGTGAGTTTCGCGTGCGCGTCAAAGGCCCCCTCACCCGGCCTTCGGCCGACCTCTCCCCTCGGGGCGCTACCGCGTCCCCCAGAGGGAGAGGTGGCGATGCGGCACGATCTCGCCTCTCCGCCACCTCTCCCTGGGGGGAGAGGTCGGCGCGCAGCGCCGGGTGAGGGGGCCTTTCTTCTGACAGGTGCCGTCCAATGCTGACCCAACTCCTGTTCCGCGCCCTCGACAAGAAGGCCATCTGGCTGGTCTTCGCGCTGGTGTTCATCGCCATCGCCATTCCCGTCGCCAACCTGGCGATCCCCGAGGGCAACCCGCTGCATCTGCCCAACTACATGGTGCCGCTGCTCGGCAAGTACCTGAACTATGCGCTGTTGGCGCTCGCCCTCGACCTGGTCTGGGGCTATTGCGGCATCCTTTCGCTGGGGCACGCGGCCTTCTTTGCCCTCGGCGCCTACGCCATGGGCATGTACCTGATGCGCCAGATCGGGGCGCGCGGCGTCTACGCCAACCCGGTGCTGCCCGATTTCATGGTGTTCCTCAACTACAAGGACCTGCCCTGGTTCTGGAACGGCTTCGACCTGTGGTGGTTCGCCTTCCTGATGGTGCTGTTCGTGCCGGGGCTGCTGGCTTTCGCCTTCGGTTGGTTCGCCTTCCGCAGCCGCGTCACCGGCGTCTATCTCTCGATCATCACCCAAGCGATGACCTACGCCCTGCTGCTCGCCTTCTTCCGCAACGATCTGGGGCTCGGCGGCAATAACGGGCTCACCGACTTCAAGGACATTCTCGGCTTCAACGTGCAGGCCGCCACCACCCGCGCCGGGCTGTTCGCCGCCTCGGCGCTGGCCCTGGCGCTGGCCGTGATCATCTGCTCGGCCATCGTCAATTCCAAGCTCGGCAAGGTCATGGTGGCAGTGCGCGACGCGGAAAGCCGCACCCGTTTCCTCGGCTGGCGTCCGGAAAACGTGAAGCTCTTCGCCTTCGTGGTTTCCGCCGTGCTGGCCGGCATTGCCGGCGCGCTCTACACCCCGCAGGTCGGCATCATCAACCCGGGCGAGTTCGACCCGGCCAACTCGATCGAAGCCGTGATCTGGGTTGCCGTCGGCGGCCGCGGCACGCTGATCGGCCCGATCATCGGCGCGGTACTGGTCAATGCCGGCAAGTCGATCTTCACCGGCGCCTTCCCCGATTTCTGGCTCTATTGCCTGGGTGGGCTGTTCATCTTCGTCACCCTGTTCATGCCCAAGGGCATTGTCGGGCTGTTCCAGAAACTCAGGCCGCGGAAGGGAAAAGAGGCGAGTTCCGCCGCCGAAGCCGGCGAGGATCCGTCCACCCTGCCACAGTCCAAGCCCGTGCCGGAGCCCGCCGAATGACCGACAAATCCGGCACCATGCTCTATCTCAACGGCGTCTCCGTCTCGTTCGACGGCTTCAAGGCGCTGAACCATCTCTCCATCATCGTCCACCCCGGCGAGATGCTGGCGATCATCGGCCCCAACGGCGCCGGCAAGACCACCATGATGGACATCATCACCGGCAAGACCCGCCCCGATGACGGCGAAGTCTATTTCGACGGCCGCACCGATCTTACCAAGCTCGATGAAGCGCAGATCGCCAATCTCGGCATCGGCCGCAAGTTCCAGAAGCCCACGGTGTTCGAAAGCCACACCATCTGGGACAACCTGGTGTTGGCGCTGAAGAAGCCGCGCAGCGTGCTCGCGGCCCTGCTCTATGCCGAGAGCGCCGAGGACAAGGCTCGCATCGAGGAAATTCTCGAAACTGTCCGCCTTACGGCGCGCAAGGACGAACTCGCCGCCGACCTCAGCCACGGCCAGAAGCAGTGGCTGGAAATCGGCATGCTGCTGGCGCAGGATCCCAAACTGCTGCTGGTCGACGAACCGGTCGCCGGCATGACCGACGCCGAGACGGTCGAGACCGCCAAGCTCCTCAAGGACATCGCCAGAACCCGCTCGGTGGTGGTGGTCGAGCACGACATGAGCTTCGTGCGCGAACTCGGCACCCGGGTCACCTGCCTCGCCGAGGGCTCGGTGCTGGCCGAGGGATCGCTCGACCAGGTGAGCGCCAATCCGATCGTCATCGAGCGGTATCTCGGTCGATGACGCCATTTCACACACTCAATCCGCTCGTCGCATTGCCGCCCCCTTCTGAGGGAGAAGGTGGCGGTAGCGGACGATGGCCAGAGGCCGTCGCCGCGAGCCGGATGGGGGATCTGCGACCAGGGGTAGCGCGACCGAAGCCGGGCGACGAGCGACTGGGCGCGCTGAAGCAGATCCCCCCATCCGGTCTTCAATCCCCTCGCCGTCGAATGACCGCCAATGATCAGTTGCAGTAATCTCGGCGTCTATTCAATATCCCCGCCGATCGCGCGACCAAACGCGCGGCAGGGGAATAATGAAATGCATATTCTGGCAATCATCGTTGGCATCATTGCTGCCGCGGGGGTGTGGTACTGGCGCGCCAAGGCGGCCAAGGAGGTCGTCGACGACGTCGGGAGCATGGTCGGCCGAGTGCAGGGCCGCATCCGGATGAACAACTTCAGAAAGAAGGCCGAGGGTTCGGCGCTGGCCTCGATCGAAGATCCGGCACTCGCCGCGGCGATCTTCCTTCATGCTCTCGCCAACGAGAAGCGCGACGCCCTTCACCTTGCCGAACCGGTGATCCGCGAAGAGATCAGCCGGATCGTCGCGGCTGCCGATATCGATGAGGTTCTGTCCTACGCTCAGTGGGCCGCCCGTGACGTCGCCGATGCGCGCGATGTGGTGCGACGGTTCAAGCCGCTGTGGCGCCAGAAGCTCAGCCGCGAAGAGCGTGCCGATCTCGTCGCCATGGCTGAGACCATCGCCGATCTGGGCGATCCCGACGACCACAATCAGAAACTGACCATCGTGACGCTACGCACTGCGCTGGCCCCGGAGCAGAACAGATGACCACCGCCCTCTCCATTCGCGACATCGGCCTCCACTATGGCGCCGCCCAGGCGCTGCGCGGTATTTCGATCGAGGCGAAGCCGGGAAGGATCACCGCGGTGCTGGGCCGCAACGGCGTCGGCAAATCCTCGACGCTGCGCGCCGTCACCGGCATCAACAACGTGTCGTCGGGCGAGATCGTCTTCAACGACGAGGTGCTGAAAAAGGCCCCGCCCTACAAGCGGGCCCGGCTCGGCATCGGCTACGTGCCGCAGGGCCGCGAGGTGTTCCCCCTGCTCACCGTCAAGGAGAACCTCGAGACCGGCTATGCCCCGCTGAAAGCGGCCGAGCGCAACGTGCCGGACTACATCTACGAGCTGTTCCCGATCCTCAAATCCATGCTGGGGCGCCGCGGCGGCGACCTCTCTGGCGGCCAGCAGCAGCAACTGGCCATCGGTCGCGCCCTGGTGACCCGGCCCAAGGTGCTGGTGCTCGACGAGCCGACCGAAGGCATCCAGCCCTCGATCATCAAGGATATCGGCCGCGCCCTGCAGTTCCTGCGCGACCAGAAGGGCATGACCATCCTCTTGGTCGAGCAGTATCTGGACTTCTGCCGTGAAATCGCCGACGACATCTACATCATGGATCGCGGTGAGATCATGCATTCCGGCCCCGCTGCCGACCTCGACCTGCCCGAGGTCCGCCGGCATCTGATGGTGTGAGCGTGTCGGTAGTTGTGCTTGGCGCTGCCCCCAGGCGTCCCCTCTCCCCTGAAGAGTGGGGCCGCCCAATGACCGCGGCTCTGGCCCTCCCCCGCCACCAGCGCGCCCGCGGCACCGGCCGTATCGGCACCCAGGTGCTCGATGGCCGCACCCGGCTGACCACCCTCTACCAGGAAGGCTGCGCCAAGATCCGGTTGCCGCATACGCATGATCCAAGCCTGCAGGCGGTGCTGATCAACACCGCCGGCGGCCTCACCGGCGGTGATGACGTGGCATGGGAAGCCACCGCGGCACCGGGCGCCAGGCTGGTGCTCACCACCCAGGCCTGCGAGCGGG
>MKVB01000001.1:959332-1034790 GCA_001899085.1 Devosia sp. 66-14
CAGCCGCAGCCTCGAGGTCGAGCTCGCGCCCGACGCCAGCTTCTTTGCCATCGAAGCGATCATTCTCGGCCGCGAGGCCATGGGTGAGGCCGCCCGCGGCGCACGGCTCACCGACAGCTGGCGCATCCGTCGGGGCGGCCGGTTGATCCACGCCGAAGCGACCCGGCTCAGCGCCGACCCGCTGGAGCGCGACGGGCTGTCGCTGCTCGCCGGCGCCGGTGCCTTTGCCACGCTGCTCTATGTCGGCGCCGATGCCGAACGAAGGCTCGATCCCGTCCGCGCCCTGCTGACCGGCGAGGCTGCCGCCAGCGTCGTCGGCGAGCGGCTCATCATCCGCGCCATGGCCCCATCCGGGCTTGCGCTGCGCCGCACCATCACCCCAATAATCGCTGAACTCTCCGGCGCCGGCACCCTGCCCCGCCTCTGGCATCTCTAGGATATTCGATGAACCTGACGCCCCGCGAGAAAGACAAGCTGCTCATCGCCATGGCTGCCATCGTGGCGCGCAAGCGCCTCGAGCGCGGTGTGAAGCTCAACCACCCCGAGGCGATCGCGCTGATCACCGACTACGTGGTGGAAGGGGCTCGAGATGGCCGTTCGGTTGCCGACCTGATGGAGGCCGGCGCCCATGTGGTCAGCCGTGCCCAGGTGATGGAAGGCATCGCCGAGATGATCCACGACGTGCAGGTCGAAGCGACATTCCCCGACGGCACCAAGCTGGTCACCGTCCACGAACCGATCAGGTGAACGAAATGGCCCTCATCCCAGGCGAGATCCTCACTGTCCCAGGCGATATCGAACTCAATGTCGGCGCGTCGCAGCTGACGATCGAGGTCGCCAATGCCGGCGACCGCCCGATCCAGGTCGGCTCGCACTACCATTTCTATGAGACCAATGCCGGGCTGCGCTTCGAGCGCGAGAAAACCCGCGGCATGCGGCTCGATATCGCCGCCGGCACCGCGGTGCGCTTCGAGCCCGGACAGGCCCGCGAGGTACGATTGGTGCCGCTCTCGGGGGAGCGTGTGGTTTATGGCTTCCAGCAGAAGGTGATGGGGAAGCTCTGACGCCGCCCTGCATCCAGAAAACAAAAAGGCCGGGCATCAGCCCGGCCTCTTGCAGTTCAGGGACAGATCAGCCCTGAACGAGGATGGTCACGTCGGTGGCATCGGTACCGGTGATGCCCACGACATCGTCAAGCGTCGCACCGAAGCTCTCGAGCTGGGCGAGCAACGACGGGCTGCCCTGGATACGGGCCTTCAGCGAGTCGAGATCGACCAGTTCATAACCCGGGCTCAGGGGATTGAGCTCAGCCGCGGTCACGGTCTTGAAGTTGACGGTCGACGCCGAGCCCAGCGCATCCATCGCGCTGCCTTCCGCCGCCAGGGCGAAGCCCGCAGTGGAAAGAGTGAGAGCGGCAGCGACAGCAATAGCCTTGAGATTCAACATTTTATGTCTCCATTCGTCATCAAAAAACGCACTGGAGATACGCATGAGCAAGGGCAGAGGTTTCCCCCTGCCCGTTCACTCTATTTTGCGCGTTCCCGAGGGAACCCGCCGCAGGGCCTATGTGAATCCTACGATCAGAGATCGTTGGCGTAGATCACCCCGCCGCCGTCGCCGGCCAGATCGATCGAGACGATCTGCTCGAGGCTGACGCCGGAATTGCGGATCACGCTGGTGGCCAGCGGGTTGATGATCAGGTTGCCCTGCAGATAGGCCACGTCGCGCTGCTTGATCTCGAGCGCCCGGGCCAGCAGCCCCGCATTCATCTGGGCGCCGGCGAGGCTCGAGAGCCGCACGACGCGCAGGCCTGACGCACTGTCGGCCCGGCCGGCATCGTGCAGGAACTCCGATCCGCCGATCCCGCCGATGATCCGGACAATATCCATGCTTTGCGCCTGGGCGAGTTGCGGTGCGGCCATCAGCAGGCTGGCGGCCAGTGCGGCGACGAATCGGGATTTCATGTGAGCCTCCAAACAGGTAGCGCCAATAGAACAGCCCGTTGTGGCAAAATCCGGACACGGCAGCCACGGAGCTTTGGCAATCAGCAGAGATTTCGGTTAGGGATGCGCCGGTTTCAATGGGCAGAGACGGCAATGACCACCAAAGAGGAAGATTTCAAGGACCGCTTCGTGGCCGTGCTGCAGGATCTGCGCAGCAACGGCGGCAAGGACCCGGAGGCGATGTTCCTGATCGGCAGCCTCGCCGCCCGCCTGCTCGACCGCGCCAAGCAGCCCACCTGGGCGGCCTACAAGGCCGCGATGGCCCCCGAGGCTTACAGCAAGCTGCTGAGCGATTTCCAGAAACAGGGCAACGGCTTTCACCGCGAAGGCAAGGACAAGCACGCCTATGCCGTCCAGGTGCTGGCGATCTCGCTGATCGCCCGTACCCAGCAGGACCCTGAAATACGGGCCGGCAATGGCCTCCTCGATGAGATGCTGGGCTTCCTGATCGCCGCCTATCGCAAGGCCGAGGCGATGACACCCAAGCCGCACTGAGGCCGGCAGTCCAGGCACCTTGCCCGGCGGTCGGGAAAGAATCCTCCGCCACGGTCCTTCCCCGCAAAGGGGAGGACCAGAACACCGATGTCCGTGAGGACGTCTGCCGTTTACGGCTTGGGCGGCAGCGAGCGCAGATAGAGGATGATCGCGCTCACATCGTCGGGCTTGATGTGCGCGTAATAGCCATACGGCATCGGCGGCAGCATGGCGCTGCCGTCAGGCCGCGTGCCGGTGGTGATCATCTTGGCGATATCGGCGTCGCTGAACTCCGCCAGCCCGGTCGGCGTGATGTTGGCCGACACCGACACGCCCCACGGCCCGGGGAATTCCACGCCACCCTGCCCCAGATGGGTCTCGAACATCGGGCCCATCGGACCGAAAGTGGTGTGGCAGACAGTGCAGTGACCCATCGGGCCGGCCAGGTAAGCGCCATACTCGACCGTCACACCCTCCGGCACATCTGCAACGGTGGTGATCGGCGGCCCCCAGGCGGGCGGCAGCGGAATCTTGTACTCGGATTTGCCGGGATCGTTCTCCACCGCCGGCACGGTGCGCAGATACATGACGATCGAGCTGAGGTCGCTGTCCGACAGGCCCTTGTAGACCTCGAACGGCATCGGCGGCCCGAGCACCTTGCCGTCGGGGCGAATGCCTTCACGGATCGCCTTCATCAACTGCGCGTCGGTCCAGTCCTTGATCTCGCCGGCCGGCGTCAGGTTCGGCGCAATAGCAGTATACTGATCGCTCTGTTCGACCAGACGACCCGACAGCGCCTTGTCCATCTCCGGACCGTTCGGGCCGAGCGGGGTATGGCAATTGCCGCAGCCGGCAATCGAGTTGACCAGATAGTCGCCGCGCTCCACTGACGGGGCCGCCTGGGCGCTCGTCATTGCGCCGCCGACGCTCATCAGCGCCGCGAGGCCGAACATCACTACATTGCGCATCATAGATCTCCAGGACCTGCAGAGGTCCAATGCATTCCCGGCGCCGACCGTAGCTTTATACTCGCGAACCGCAATTTGTTTCTTTTGGTCAACTTTTGGCTGCGCGTTTTTGCGCCAGATGGCTGGACAGCCTCATTATTAGGCGGTCAGATGGCGGCGACGCGTCGCCCGGAAGGACCATCATGCCCGCTCGTATCTCCCGTTCCACCTATGCCCAGATGTACGGCCCGACCACCGGCGACCGGGTACGGCTGGCCGATACCGAGCTGTTCATCGAAGTCGAGAAGGATCTCACTACCTACGGCGAAGAGGTGAAGTTCGGCGGCGGCAAGGTGATCCGCGACGGCATGGGCCAGAGCCAGGTCACCCGTGCCGCGGGCGCCGTCGACACGGTCATCACCAACGCGCTGATCATCGATCATACCGGGATCTACAAGGCCGATATCGGGCTGCGCGACGGACGGATCCACGCCATCGGCAAGGCCGGCAATCCCGATACCCAGCCCAATGTCGACATCATCATCGGCCCCTCGACCGAGGTGATCGCCTCCGAGGGCCGCATCATCACCGCCGGCGGCATGGATGCGCATATCCATTTCATCGCCCCGCAGCAGATCGAAGAAGCCCTGATGTCGGGCATCACCACCATGATCGGCGGCGGCACCGGCCCGGCGCATGGCACGCTCGCCACCACCTGCACCGGCGCCTGGCACATCCACCGGATGATCGAGAGCTTCGACGCCTTCCCGATGAATCTCGGCCTCGCCGGCAAGGGCAACGCCTCGCTCCCTGCCCCGCTCGAGGAAATGGTGCTCGCCGGCGCCTCCTCGATGAAGCTGCACGAGGATTGGGGCACCACGCCCGCAACCATCGACAACTGCCTCGCCGTCGCCGACGCCTACGACGTGCAGGTGATGATCCACACCGACACGCTGAACGAATCCGGCTTCGTCGAGGACACCGTGCGCGCCTTCAAGGGGCGCACCATCCACGCCTTCCACACCGAAGGCGCCGGCGGCGGCCATGCCCCCGACATCATCAAGGTGGCGAGCCTGCCCAACGTGCTCCCCTCCTCGACCAACCCGACCCGGCCCTACACGGTCAACACGTTGGCCGAACATCTCGACATGCTGATGGTCTGCCACCACCTCAGCCCCGCCATCGCCGAGGATGTCGCGTTCGCCGAGAGCCGCATTCGCAAGGAGACCATCGCGGCCGAGGATATCCTCCACGATATCGGCGCCTTCTCGATGATCTCGTCCGACAGCCAGGCCATGGGCCGCGTCGGCGAGGTAATCATCCGCACCTGGCAGACCGCCGACAAGATGAAGCGTCAGCGCGGGCGCCTGCCCGAGGAAACCGGCGACAACGACAATTTCCGGGTGAAGCGCTTCATCGCCAAATACACCATCAACCCGGCCATCGCGCAGGGCCTGAGCCGCCATATCGGCTCGGTGGAAGTCGGCAAGCGCGCTGACCTCGTGATGTGGACGCCCGCCTTTTTCGGGGTGAAGCCCGAGATGGTGATCATGGGCGGCTCGATCGCCGCCGCGCCGATGGGCGATCCAAACGCCTCGATCCCCACGCCGCAGCCGATGCATTACCGCCCGATGTTCGGCGCCTACGGCAAGCTGAGGACCAATTCCTCGGTGACCTTCATCAGCCAGGCGGCCTACGACAATGGTCTGCAAAGGACGCTCGGCGTCGCCAAGGGCATGCTGCCGGTCGAAAACACCCGAAGCGGCATCAGCAAGGCCTCGATGATCCACAACTCGGCCACCCCTGAGATCGACGTCGATCCCGAAACCTATGAAGTGCGGGCGGACGGCGAGTTGCTGACCTGCGAGCCGGCCACCGTCCTGCCGATGGCGCAGCGCTACTTCCTGTTCTGAGGCCAGCGGACGCTCGGCGCTGATCTCCGCTCGGCCGTCATATGGCTGAAACCTCGATGTGCTCGGTAGGCCGCTTCCTGCCGAGCCCTCCATGTCACACTTCCCTTTGCGCATGCCCGTGGCGATTGCCGCCTTCGCCCTGGCCCAGGCTGTCTGCTGGGGCATGACGTTCAACCTGCCGGCAGTCACCGGCGGCGCCATGGCTGCCGCGCTGGAGCTGCCTTACGCCGCGGTAATGGCCGGCCCGACTGTGATGCTGGTGGTGATGGCGGCCGCCGCGGTGCCGTTCCTGACGCTGTTCGAGCGGTTCGGTGCCCGCCTGGTGATGACCTCGGGCACCGCGGTCGCCGGGCTCGGGCTGGTGGCGATCGCCACTGCCACCACGGCCTGGAGCTACTTCGCCGGCTGGATGCTCGTCGGCATCGCCGGGGCCGGCATGCTGACCACCGCCATGCAGATCGGCATCGCCGAACTGGCCGGGCCGCAGGCTCGGCAGGCAATCGGCGCGCTGCTCATCCTCGGCGGGCTCTCGGCCACCCTGTCCTGGCCGCTGCTGGGCGCGCTGCAGGCGGCCTTCGGCTGGCGTGCGGCGACCCTGCTCGGCGCGGCGCTGCTGCTTGTGGTGGCGGCACCGATCTACTGGCTGCTGCTGGCGCGACGCCCCACCGGGGCGGCCAGGCCGAGCGCGTCGGGCCCGGTGCCGCCGCTCGACCGCATCGCCTTTGCGCTTCTCGCCTTTGCCAGCGCCGCCAATGGCGTCGTCACCTGGGGCTTCTCGCTCACCATCATCAGCCTGTTCGAGGGGCGCGGCCTCGAGCACGGCACGGCGGTGCTGATCGCCTCGTTCATCGGGGTCACCGCCCTCCTAGCGCGACTGGTCGAGTTCACCGCCGGCAAACGCTGGAACAGCCTCGCCACCGGCCTTGTGGCGGCGCTGGCCCTGCCGCTCAGCTTCGCCGTGCTGATCGGCGGCACCGGCACTTCGGCGGCGATCGGCTTTGTCGCCATCTATGGCCTCGCCAGCGGCGTGCTCGCCGTTGCCCGCTCGACCATGCCGCTCGAACTGTTCCCGCCAGCCGCCTATGCCCGCGCTTCCTCGATGCTGGCGCTGCCGCTCAACCTCAGCTTCGCCTGCGCCCCACCTTTGTTTGCGGCAATTCTCGCCGGACCGGGCAGCGATGTGGCATTATGGGTGGCAACCGGTTCGTCGCTGAGCGCTTTGCTGAGCATGGGCCTGCTGGTGCTGCGCCATCGCCGGACTGCGGCAGTGCAGCACGGGGCGGCCGACGCGGACAGAAATCCGCCACAGCGAATCGGCTAGGCTCAGCCAGCCCAAGGAGGATTGGCCGATGGAAGAACTCGCTACTGCCGCCATGATGCAGAACGTCGACGTTTCCGCCCAGGTGGTCCTGTCGCTGCAGGGCAGCTTCGAGCGCAACATCGTCGAGTACCAGTGCGAAGGGCTGGAGCCCTTCAAGGTGGACTTCATCAACGCCAAGCCGAACTTCATCGCCATTGTTCCCGTCGGCCCGGAGAAGCTGGTCTTCGTCAACGTCATGGCCGCCTCCGGCGCCAAGTACGTCGCCGGCCAGTATGAGTTCTGGACCAAGGGCAGCGAGGCGACGCTCACCGACCTGCAAGCCGATCCGCAGTCGGTAAACTGCACGGAAGCCACCAACACCCCCTGAGGCTGCGATGGAAGCTGGCGTAGCGCATGACGTGTTCGTCCATGTGCGCATCGTCATGGGGACGGTGATCGGCCTCGGCCTGACCCGTCTGCTGATGGGCACCGCCGGGCTGATCCAGCATCCCAAGCGCGCCAGGCTTTCGCTGCTCCACCTGCTCTGGGTGCTCTCGCTCAGCGTCGAGCTCATCCTGTTCTGGTGGTGGGAATACGACCTGTCCCGGCTGCCGAGCTGGAACTTCGGCATCTTCATCTTCCTGATCGGCTATGCGGTGACGCTGTTCGCCCTCGCCGCCCTGCTGTTCCCCGACAACCTCAACGAGTATGACGGCTACGAAGATTTCTTCATCAAGCGCCGGCACTGGTTCTTCGGTATCTTCGGGCTGACGTTTCTCCTCGATCTGGTCGATACGCTGATCAAGGGGGCGCCGTATTTCCAGACGATGGACCTGCTCTATCTGGCGCAGATCCCGTTCGGGCTGGTGCTGTCGGGCATCGCCATCTGGACCCCGAACCGACGCTTTCACCTCGCCTTTGTCATTATCCACCTGATTTACCAGGCGTGGTCGATCGGCTTCTACTTTGAAACCCGCGGCTGACCCGCTAAGCTGACGCTGAAGGTTGGGAAGCCTCGAAGACCTGGTAGTTGATGATGCCGCAAACCTTTCGCGCCGTTGGCTATTTGCCGCCCGGCGCCGCCGGGGTTCCCTTTGATCTCGCCGTCCTGCTGCACGACGAGCGCCGGGTGCGCCGACGCATGCTGACCCTGGTGCACGGCGACAGCGTGCTGGTCGATTTCCCCGAACCCGTGACCCTCGCCGATCGCTCGTCGCTGACGCTCGAGGACGGACGGCTGGTGGAGATCGTCGCCGGCGAAGAACGGCTCTATGAGGTCCGCGGTCGCGACCCTATCCACCTGATGCGGCTCTGCTGGCACCTGGGCAACCGCCACCTGAAGACGCAGATCGAGGCCGACCGCGTGCTGATCCTGCGCGACCACGTCATCGGCGACATGCTGCGCGGCCTCGGCGCGACCGTGACCGATATCTCCGAGCCCTTCCATCCCGAAGAAGGCGCGTACTCGCACAGTCACGCCGAGCCTGCGCACGCCCTCCTCAACCGATGACCGACCCCGCTAACCTGCAGAAACTGGTCACCTGGCTGTCGCCCGCCTTTCCCGTCGGCGCGTTCGCCTGGTCGGCCGGACTTGAGACCGCAATTGCAGATCGTCGCGTAACCAACGCCGAACGCTTGCAGAACTGGATCGAAGGCGCGCTTGCCCATGGCGGGACACGCACCGACGCGATCCTGTTGGCCGAGGCGTGGCGGGTGACAGGAGAGTCTGCGTTTGCGGCCTCCCCCCTCCCAACCTCCCCCCTTGTGGGGGAGGCCACACGCACCGAGCTTCGGGATCTCGCAGACCTCAGCCTCGCCCTCACCGCCAGCCGCGAGCGCTGGATGGAAACCACTGTCACCGGCGACAACTACGTGCTCGCCGCCAAACACTGGCCCAGCGGCATCCTGGTGCTGTTGCCAGAACCCTGCCCCTACCCCATCGCTGTCGGTGCCATCGCCGCCGCTCACGATATCGACCTCGTCGACACCCTGCTCGCCTGGCTCACCGCCACGGTGCACGGCCAGATTTCGGTGGCGGTGCGCCTCGTGCCGCTCGGCCAGTCCGACGGCCTTCGCGTCCTCGCGGCGCTCGAGCCGCGCGTTGCGGCGCTGGCAGCGTCGGCGGCGACGGCCACTCTTGCCGACCTCGGCGCAATCGCCTACGCCGCCGATATCGCGCAGATGCGCCACGAGACGCTGGAACCTAGGATTTTCCGTTCATGAGCATGCTGATTGCCGCCCTGATCTTCGTCGTGCTGCTGGCGGTGGCCATTGCCCACTTGCTGTGGTCGATCGGCAGCCGTTGGCCGATCCGCGATCCGGAACTGCTGGCGCGCACCGTGGTCGGCAAGCCAGGCGTTACCCGCGTGCCCAAGCTCGCCTCCTTCGTCATCTCGCTGCTGGTGCTCGCCGCCGGGGTGCTGGCGCTGTCGCTTGCCGATCACAACGCGGGCGGCTGGTGGCTGACGCTGATCGGCGTGGCGCTGGCCGCCCTGTTCCTCGGCCGCGGCGCCATCGGCTACACCGAACGCTGGCGCGCCACCTTCTCGGCTGAACCGTTCGCAACGCTCGACCGCAAGAACTACTCGCCGATCTCGATCGCGCTGGGTGTCGGCTATCTCCTCCTCGTCATCATGAGGCTCATATGAAATCGCTCAACGGTCCCCTGCGCGTCGGCATTGGCGGTCCTGTCGGTTCCGGCAAGACGACGCTTTGCGAAATGCTGCTCAAGGCGATGCGCGACCGCTACTCGATGGCGGTGGTCACCAACGACATCTACACCAAGGAGGACGCGCTGATCCTCAACCGGGTGCAGGCGATCTCCGAGGATCGCATCGTCGGGGTGGAAACCGGCGGCTGCCCGCACACCGCCATCCGCGAAGACGCCTCGCTGAACCTCGCGGCGATCGCCGACCTGAACCGCAAGTTCCCCGACCTCGACATCATCCTGATCGAATCCGGCGGCGACAATCTCGCGGCAACCTTCTCGCCCGATCTCGCCGACATCACGCTCTACGTCATCTCGGTGGCGCAGGGGGAAAAGATCCCGCGCAAGGGCGGGCCGGCGATTACCCGCTCGGACCTGCTGATCGTCACCCACACCGACATCGCGCCCTATGTGAACGCCAGCCTCGAGGTCATGGAGGCCGATACCCAGCGCGTGCGTGAGGGCCGCCCCTACGTCTTCGCCGACCTGTTGCGACGGGAGAATCTCGACCAGATCATCGGCTTCATCGAGCAGCAGGGCGGCCTCGTCGCGGCACAGGCGGCGGAGTAACCCCTACCCACCGATCGAGATCAGGTGGGTGACGAGGTGACCGCCCTTCAGATGATGCACCAGCAGGCCGGGCGGGTCGCTCGCCGGCATCTTGCGGCCGTCTGCGGCGAGCCCACCCATCGGCGCGATCGCCGGCGCGAGGCTCGCCGGCACCCCAGCAAAGCGGGTGAACATCGGCCGATGGAGGTGCCCGCAGCTGATGCCGAGCACCGTGTCGCTGGCCGCCGCGATCACCGAGGCGAGGCCCTCCTTGTTGCGGCAGTCGATGGTCTCGTAGTGGTCCATGCCGCTGTCGAACGGGTGCTGGTGGAGAAACAGCAGCGCCGGCGCGCCGCCCGAGTTGAGGGCCGCCTCGAGCCAGCCAACCACCGGAGCGGCGTCGCCATGCACAGCGCCGGGGACGATCACGTCGAGCCCGATCAGCCTGATGCCACTCACCTCGATAACCCGATTGAGCGGTCCCTGGGCCGGCCCGCCGAACACTTCGCGCATCGCCTCGCGACTATCGACATTACCCGGCACCACCAGCAGCGGCGCGCCGAGCGCCTCGAGCCGCGCCTTCAATACGGCGTAGTTGGCGACATGCGCGTTGTTGGCAAGGTCGCCGCTCACGGCGACAGCGTCGGGCCGCAGCTCGGCCACCCATTGCAGCACCCGATCAAGCCGCTGCAGCGAGGAGACACCGTCAAGATGGATGTCACTGAGTTGGGCGATCAGCATGGCGAACTCGCTGGTTGGGGCTTTGGCGGAGCTTGACGCGCCGCCGCTGGCAAGACAAGCAAGTGTCCCGGCAAACTGCCACAAACCGTCGACGGAGCGACCTCTTGGTAAGCTCGGCAAAGCCGGATTTCGTTACTCTGCGGTGCGACCTGACAGCGCTTCTCCCCGTCCCGGCATGGCCCGCGCAGGCGCGCCCCGTGGCTTTCGAGGTCGCCGATCTCCGGGCCATACATGCGCTGCTGCAGCGTGCCTACAGCAACGGCTTCGGCCGCGTCGTGCCCGACTGGCTGGATTGGTGGGAAGCTTTGCGCGCCGACAGCGAGTTCGACCCTAGCCTCTGCTTCGTCGCCAAGGCCGAAGGCGAGGTGATCGGTTTCTGCCTCTGCTGGACTTCCAGCTTCGTCAAGGACCTGGTGGTCGCGCCGGAGTGGCAGGGCCGCGGCCTTGGCGCAGCGCTGCTGGCGACGGCGATGGCCGCGCTGTGGGAGCGCGGGGCGACTGTCGTTCAGCTGAAAGTAGTGACGGCCAATGCCGGAGCGCGGCGGCTCTATGAGCGGATGGGATTCGTCGGCTGAACGAACGCCCTAGGAGACCCGTGGTGCCGATTTCGAGCTGATCTTGGTCACCAGCAGCTGGTTGAGCCGCAGCTTGTCGGCATCGACCACTTCGAACAGGTAACCGCCGGCTTCCACCTTGTCGCCCTTGCGCGCAGCGCGGCGGAGATTGTGCACGATGAAGCCGCCGATCGTCTCGTAGGCTCCCTCGTGCGGAAAGCTCTTGATGTTGAGGGCCCGCACCACGTCCACCACCGGGGCGACGCCGTCGACCAGCCAGCTGCCATCGTCGCGGCGCATGATCGCCTCTTCCTCGAACGGGTTGGCGAGCCCCTGCATCAGCGCGCTCATCAGATCCTTGAAGGTGACGACGCCGACCACATGCGCATACTCGCTGACCACCACGGCAAATCCGGTGCCCTTGGCCTGGAACTCGGCCAGCACTTCCCAGACGTTGAGCGTGTCCGGCACCGACAGCACGTCGCGGCGCGCCTTGGCGAAATCCACCGGCGCCTCGCGATCCATCACGGTCGCCAGCACGTCCTCGGCCCGCACGCAGCCGATCACCTCGTCGATGCCGCCATCGCAGATCGGATAATGCGAGAACGGCCGACGGCGGACCTTCTCCTGCTGCACCTCGAGCGGGTCGCTGAGGTCGAGATAGACGATCTCGTCGCGCACCGTCATCACCGAGGTGACGCTGCGCAGCTCGAGCCCGAGCACGTTCTCGATCAGCCGGCGCTCCTTCTTCATCAGCGCGCCGGATTTCTCGCCGCCGGCGAGGATCATGCGGAAATCCTCGGTGGTCACCTCGTCGGCAGGGCCTGACGGAGCCAGATGCAACCGGGCGATGAGCCAGTCCGAGATGCCGCTGAACAGCCAGACCAATGGCCGCAGCACCACCACGGCCGCCTCGGGAAACCACACCAGGGCCAGCGCCACCTGTTCGGGGATCAGCATGCCGATGCGCTTGGGAATCAGGTCGGCGAACAGGATGAACAGCGTCGTGGTCAGGCAGAAGGCGAGGATCGAGCCGACCGGTCCGGCAAAGCTCCCGGCCCCGGCGCCGGCCAGCGCATCGGCGAATGTCGGGCCCACCAGCCCGTCGCCGATCACACCGGCGAGAATCGAGATCGAATTGATGGCGATCTGGAACGCCGTGATGATGTTGCCGGCATCGGCGCGCAACGCGGTGAAGCGGATCGCCCGCGCGTCACCACTCTCGGCCAGCGAACGGATCCGCACCTCACGGGCCGCGGCAAAAGCGATCTCCGACATGGAAATGATGGAACTGGCGCCCACCAGCAGCGCCAGCAGGATGAGCCCGAGCAACGGTGACATGCGGAACCTCGTGCAACATGCTGGAACGAACCATCAATGTCACATCGGCGGGCCGCGGCCAAACCGCGACTTTACTCCTTCGGCGTCTCCTCGGGCGGCGCCTTGTCGGGCACTTCCTGCGGCGGGTTGCCGGGCACGTCGTCCGGCTGCGGTAGGGGCTGCGGCGTCTCCGGTTGCACCGGCACTTCCTGCGGCGGCTGCGGTATCTCGGGCGTCGAGGGCGGAATCTGGCCCTTGAGCAGCACCACGACCGAGCGAGGCGGCAGCGTTGCCGCCCGATCGGCGAGCGGCAGCACGGCCTGGTCGTCCGAAACGAGCCCCACCGTCCAGTAGCCCTCCGGCAGGCGGGCAAGCACCGGATCGATGCGGCGGTTGAACCAGACGATCAGGTCTTCCTCGGTCGTCTGCAGCCGCATCCCGAGCACCGAGGCACCGGCATCGTTCCAGTCGCCCTCGTTCATCTCCCGCCCGTCAGGGTGCAGCCAGGCGACATCCCGCGCGCCGTGCTTGGTCTGTCCCGTCAGGAAATGGTCGTGCGTCAGCGCCGGGTGCAGGCGGCGGAACTCGGCTAACGCCGAGACGAAATCCACCAGCGTGCCGTCGGCGCGTTCCCAGTCGACCCAGGTGATCTCGTTGTCCTGGGCATAGGCATTATTGTTGCCCTGCTGGGTCCGGCCGAACTCGTCGCCCTGCTGGATCAGCGGCAGGCCGCGGCTGAGGAACAGCGTCGCCAGCAAGGCCCGCACGTCGCGCCGGCGGGCGGCATTGATCGTCTCGTCCTCGGTCGGCCCCTCGTGTCCGCAGTTCCAGGAATGATTGTTGTTGTGGCCGTCGCGATTGCCCTCGCCGTTCGCCTCGTTGTGCTTGTCGAGGTAGGAGACGAGATCGGCGAGGGTGAAGCCATCATGCACGGCCAGCATGTTGACCCCGGCGCTCGGCTTCCTGCCGGCGAAATCGAAGATCTCGGCCGAACCGGCAACCTTGCCCGCCAACGCTCCGATCTTGCCCTGGTCGCCCCGCCAGAACGAGCGCACGTCATCGCGATAGGTGTCGTTCCACTCGCGGAATTCCTTGCCGAATTGGCCGAGCTGATAGCCGCCCGGACCCGGGTCCCATGGTTCGGCGACGAGGATCGATCTGCCCAGCACCGGATCGGACTTGATCAGCTGCAGCATCCTGGCGTTCGGGTTGAACCCCGGCTCGCGCCCGAGGATCGGCGCCAGGTCGAAGCGGAACCCGGAAACGCCCATCTCCTCGACCCAGTAGCGAAGGCTCTCGATCACCAGCCGCTGCGTCGCCGGGTGGTCGGCGCGCAGCGTATTGCCGGTGCCGGCATCGTTGACCAGGTGCTGCTTGCCGTCGACTTCGACGAACCGGTAATAGGTCCTGGCGTCGAGCCCCATCAGGCTCAGCATCGGCCCGTTGGCGTCGCCTTCGCCGGTGTGGTTGTAGACCACGTCGAGGATCACCGAGATACCGGCCTTGCGGTACACATCGGTCATGTTGCGCAGTTCCTGCGGGCCCCGCGGCGCCAGCCGCGGATCGACCGCGAAATAGCTGACCGGGTTATAGCCCCAGGCATTGGTGAGCCCCATCGCCGGCAGGTGCCCGTCGTCGATGAAGGCGGCGATCGGCATCAGTTCGACCGTGTCGACACCCAGGTAGCGCAGGTGATCCACCACCCGCTTGGTGGTGAGGCCGGCCAGCGTGCCGCGCAGCGGCCCCTGCACCGAGGGGTGGCGCATGGTGTAGCCGCGCACATTGAGCTCGTAGAACAGCCCCGGCGCCTTGCGACGCGGCGCCGCCGGCTTGTTGATCGCTCCGAGGACTATGGCCTTGGGGATCAGCGGTGCGGTGTCGACCGCCTCGTCGCGGTGCAGCCGCAGCCGCGGCGAGCGCACATAGGGCCGGTCGAGGCGCTTGGCATAGGGGTCGACCAGCAGCTTGTTGGGATCGAAGAAATAGCCCTGGTCGGGATCGTAGCGGCCATCCGCGCGGAAGCCATACTTCGCCCCTGCCCCGATGCCGGCGATCAGCCCATGCCAGATATGCTCGTCATGCCCGTCGAGTTCATAGCGGCCGATCTCGTTGTCGAGCTCGTCATAGAGCGACACCCACATTGCCGTCGCCGTCTCCGAATAGACGGCGAAGTTCACACCCTCGGCGGTGATCGTCGAGCCGAGCTTCTCCGGGCTGCCTGCGCCCAGCACCAGCACTGGTTTCACGTCAACCGGGCCTTCAAGTGATAACGCTTGGCGCGTCACGGCCGGTGCGCGCTTTGATGCCCGCAACGCTGTCGGCGATGGAAATGAGGGGAGCGAGAGCGGCCTGGGTATCGAGATCGTGCTGTCCATGCGGGGGCTCATACCTTTCAAGGTACAAGCGCAACGTGGCGCCGACCGTCCCGGTTCCACTGAGCCTGACGACGATCCGGCTGCCGTCGGCGAAGCCGATCCGCACCCCCTGCTTGCCGCTGGTCGAGCCGTCCACCGGGTCGTGGTAGGTGAAGTCGTCGGCATAGGCCACCGGCCGCCCTTCCAGCGACTGCCCGACGAGGCTCGGCAGCCTGGCGCGCAAATCATCCATCAGCGCATTGGCCGGCGCCGCGTCCACCTCTTCGTAGTCGTGCCGGGTGTAATAGTTGCGGCCATAGGTGGCCCAGTGGTCGCCCACGATCATGTCGACGCTCTGCTGGCGCGCCGCCAGCACGTTGAGCCAGAGCAGCACGGCCCACAGCCCGTCCTTCTCGCGCACATGGTTCGAGCCGGTGCCGGCCGATTCCTCGCCGCAGATGGTGACGCGGCCGGCATCGAGCAGGTTGCCGAAGAACTTCCAGCCGGTCGGCGTCTCGTGCATCTCGATGCCGAGCTTCTCGGCCACCCGATCGGCAGCGGCGCTGGTCGGCATCGAGCGGGCAATGCCGGCGATTCCGGCGGCATAGCCCGGCGCATGCGGTGCGTTGGCGGCGAGGATGGCGAGCGAATCCGACGGCGTGACGAAGCGGTTGCGGCCGATGATCAGGTTGCGGTCGCCATCGCCATCCGAGGCCGCGCCGAAATCCGGCGCGTCGTCGCTCATCATCAGGTCGTACAGATCCTTGGCGTAGACCAGGTTCGGGTCGGGGTGCCCGCCGCCGAAATCCGGCGACGGCGTGCCGTTGACCACGGTGCCCTTGGGCGCGCCGAGCAGGCCCTCGAGGATCTTGTGCGCGTAGGGGCCGGTCACCGCGTGCATGGCGTCGAAACGCATGGTGAAGCCCGCGGCGAACATGGCGCGGATCTTGTCGAAATCGAACAGGCTCTCCATCAGCGCCGCATAGTCTGCGACCGGATCGATCACCTCCACCACCATGCCGGCCGAATGCTGCGTGCCGATGCGGCTCAGGTCGACATCGGGCGCGTCGACGATCAGGTAGCGGTCGATTTCCTTTGAGCGCGCGAACACCGCGTCGGTGATCTTCTCCGGTGCCGGGCCGCCGTTCGAAACGTTGTACTTGATGCCGAAATCGCCGTCCGGCCCGCCCGGATTGTGGCTGGCCGACAGGATCAGCCCACCGAACGCCTTGTGGTGGCGGATGACATGGCTGGCGGCCGGCGTCGACAGGATGCCGCCCTGCCCTACCAGCACCGCGCCAAAGCCGTTGGCCGAGGCGATCTTGATGATCTTCTGGATGGCGACATCGTTATAGAAACGGCCATCGCCGCCCAGCACCAGCGTCTTGCCCTTGATCCCCTCGAGGCAGTCGAAGATCGACTGCACGAAGTTCTCGACATAGTTGGGCTGGCTGAAGACGGTCACGCGCTTGCGCAGCCCGGAGGTACCGGGCTTCTGATCCGCAAACGGCTTGGTCTCAATCGTCAGAATCGTCATCGAGTTTGTGCCCCAGGAGTGACGCGTAGAGGTCGGCATATTTTTCGGCGCTGAGTTCCCAGGAGACGTCCGACTTCATCCCCCTTCGCTGCATCTTGTGCCACACCTTGGGCCGCCCATAGAGCGCGACGGTCCGGCGGATGGCTTCGCCGAGCGCTTCCTGGGTGGCCGGCGAGAATACTACTCCGGTCGCCACCCCCGCCTCAACCGCCGCTTCGTTGGCATCGATCACCGTATCGGCGAGCCCGCCGACGCGGCTGACCACCGGGATGCAGCCATAGCGCAGGCCGTAGAGCTGGGTCAGCCCGCACGGCTCGAACCGCGACGGAATGAGGATCGCATCGGCCCCGCCCTGGATCAGGTGGCTGAGCTTTTCATCGTAGCCGATCACCACGCCGACCTTGCCGGGATGCCGAAGCGCCGCGCCGGCAAAGCCGTTCTCGATCTCCGCATCGCCCGAGCCGAGGACGATCAGCCGCGCGCCATGCGCCACGAGGCTGTCGATCTCGCCCGGCAGCATGTCGAGGCCCTTCTGCCAGGTGAGCCGGCTGACCACCGAAAAGATCGGCCCGTCACCCGTCTCGAGTCCGAACCGCTCTTCCAGCGCCCGCTTGTTGGCGGCTCGTTCGAAAATGTTGCTGGGGTTGTAGACCTGCGCCAGCGCCGTGTCGGTGCCGGGGTTCCACTCGTTGGCGTCGATGCCGTTGAGAATGCCGCTGACCGTGTCCGCCCGGCTCTGCAGCAGCCCCTCGAGGCCCATGCCATAGGCAGCCGTCCGCATCTCGTGCGCGTAGGTCGGGCTCACCGTGGTCACCGCATCGGCCACCTGCAGCCCGGCCTTGAGGTAGCCGATATTGCCGAAGTACTCGATCGCCCCGCTATTGGCGGCCTGGTAGTCGAGCCGCAAGCCGTTGAACACGTCCCAGCCGAACACCCCCTGGAAGGCGATGTTGTGGACGGTCATCACCGTCTTCACCCGGGTCGGCGCGTTGAACGCCACATAGGCCGGCGCCAGCCCCGACTGCCAGTCGTGACAGTGCAGGATATCCGGTTTGTAGCCCTCGATGGCGCCGCGCGACAGCTCGTAGGCAGTAAAGCTCAGCGCTGCGAAGCGCTGCCAGTTGTCCGGCCAGTCCTTGCCGTCGGCGCCGACATAGGGGTTACCCGGCCGGTCGTAGAGATGCGGTGCATCGATGGCGATCACATCGAGCCCGTTCGCCCGCCCGGCCACCAGCCGGGCGGTGCCGCCGAAAAACTCGTCCAGCCACAGCACCTGCCGCCCGTCGGCGAGGCCCGCCATCACCTTGGGGTAGCCCGGCAGCAGCACCCGCATGGAGACACCGTGCGGCGCCAGCGCCGCCGGCAACGCGCCAACGACGTCGGCGAGCCCACCCGTCTTGATCAGCGGGTAGGCTTCCGAGGCGACGGACAGGACTTCGATCATGGTGGCCAGTTACTTGCTCGCCGGTTACTTGCTAGCGACGTACTTGTCGATCATCGGCTGGGTGACCAGCGTCACCCCGTCGGCGGTGCGGCGGAACCATTGCGCGTCGAACACCGGGTCCTCGCCCACCACCAGCCCTTCGGGCACGTGCACCCCGCGATCGACCACCACTTTCTTCAGCCGCGCCCCGCGTCCGATCGTGCAGTAAGGCAGCACCACGGCCTCGTGCAGTTCGGAGTAGGAGTGCACCCGGCTGCCGGTCGACAGCAGCGTGCGGTCCAGCGCGCCGCCCGAAATGATGCAGTCGCCCGAGACCAGCGAGTTGACCGCCGAGCCGCGGCGACCATCGAAATCGTGCACGAACTTGGCCGGCGGGGTGATCTCGGCAAAGGTCCAGATCGGCCAGTCGCGATCATAGAGGTCGAGCTGCGGGGTCACGTCGCAGAGGTCGATATTGGCCTTCCAGTAGGCGTCGACCGTCCCCACGTCGCGCCAGTAGGCCACGTCCTCGTTGGCCGAGCGGACGCAGGAGCGCGGGAAGCGGTGCGCCCAGGCCGAGCCGTTCTTGACGATATAGGGGATGATGTCCTTGCCGAAATCGCGCGACGAGCCCTCGGTGGCGGCGTCGCGGCGCAACTGCTCCATCAGGAAGCGCGTCTCGAACACATAGATGCCCATCGAGGCCAGCGCATAATCCGGCTTGTCGGGAATGCCCGGCGGATCCTTCGGCTTTTCGACGAAATCGACGATCCGGTCACGCCCGTCCACTGCCATCACGCCGAACCCGGTAGCTTCCATGCGCGGCACCTCGAGGCAGCCGATGGTCACGTCGGCCCCGGTGTCCACATGCTGCCGCAGCATGATTTCGTAGTCCATCTTGTAGATGTGGTCGCCGGCCAGCAGCACGATGTAGCGCGGGCCGTAATCCTCGATGATGTCCATGTTCTGGTACACGGCATCGGCAGTGCCCTCGTACCATTGCGTCTCCGAGACGCGCTGCGAAGCCGGCAGCACGTCGAAACTCTCGTTTCGCTCGGTCCTGAGGAAGTTCCAGCCGCGCTGCAGATGCCGGATCAGCGAATGCGCCTGATACTGCGTCGCCACCGAGATCCGTCGGATGCCGGAGTTCAGCGCGTTCGAAAGCGCAAAATCGATGATGCGGGACTTGCCGCCGAAATACACCGCCGGCTTGGCGCGCCGGTCGGTCAATTCGAACAGGCGGGTCCCTCGTCCGCCCGCCAGCACATACGCCATCGCCTCACGCGCCAGCGGCGACGGTGTCCGGTAGTCTGCCATGCTTCCCTCCCCAGGTGACGTGATCCTCTGTTCCGATCACGCGGCACTCACAAAGCACTTCTACGTCCCGTTCTCTCGGGATCGTATCCAGTCGCCCGCCGCTCAGGCGGGGTCATACTTCAGGTAGAGCGTCGACATCGGCGGCAGGTACAGGTCGGCGTAGGGCCCAAGCCCTTCGACCTCGCTCGCCTTCGCCAACACGCGCCCCTGGTTCCCCTTGTTGGTTCCGCCGTAGAATCCGGCGTCGGTGTTCAGCCGTTCGACCCAGCGTCCGGCGAGCGGCATCGGCACCCGGTAGTTCTCGCGCGGCGTCGGCGTCATGTTCGAGATCACCACCACCGGATGCTCACCCGGCGCCTTGCGCGCCCAGGCAAACACAGAGTTGTTCTGGTCGTTGGCGATCAGCCACTCGAAGCCCTCGGGCTCGTTGTCGCGCGCATAGAGTGAGGGCAGCTCGCGATAGAGCGCATTGAGATCGGTGACGAGGCGGCGGATGCCCTCATGCGAGGGCGCATCGAGCAGCCACCAGTCGAGCCCCTTGGCCTCGTTCCACTCGTCGCGCTGCGCGAACTCCTGGCCCATGAACAACAGCTTCTTGCCCGGCCAGCCCCACATGAAGCCGTAATAGGCGCGCAGGCCGGCGAACTGGCCCCAGTCGTCGCCGCCCATCTTCGACAGCAGCGTGCCCTTGCCGTGCACCACCTCGTCATGGCTCAGCGGCAGGATGAAGTTCTCCGCGTAGCCGTAGAGCGAGGCGAAGGTCATGTCGTTGTGGTGGTACTTCCGGTGCACCGGGTTGCGGCTCATGTAGCGCAGGGTGTCGTTCATGAACCCCATGTTCCACTTGAACCCGAAGCCCAGCCCGCCCTTGTCGACCGGTGCGCTGACGCCGCTCCACGAGGTCGATTCCTCGGCGATCATCATCACGCCCGGATGCAGCCGATAGGCCTCCGCATTCACCCGCTTCAGGAACTCCACCGCCTCGAGGTTGTGGTTGCCGCCGAACTGGTTGGGAATCCACTGCCCCGGCTGGCGCGAGTAATCGAGATAGAGCATCGAGGCCACCGCATCGACGCGCAGCCCGTCGAGGTGGAAAGCCTCGAGCCAATAGAGCGCATTGTTGACGAGGAAGCTCACCACTTCCTTGCGCCCGAAATTGTAGATCGCGGTGTTCCAGTCCGGGTGGTAGCCCTTGCGCGGATCGAGATGCTCATAGAGCGCCGTGCCGTCGAAGCGGGCCAGCCCGTGCTCGTCGGTGGGGAAATGCGCCGGCACCCAGTCGAGGATCACCCCGAGCCCCGCGGCATGAGCCTTGTCGACGAAATGCGCGAAACCCTTGGGGTCGCCGAAGCGCGCCGTCGGCGCATAGAGCCCGGTCGGCTGGTAGCCCCAGCTCGGATCGAACGGGTGCTCGGTGATCGGCAACAGCTCGATATGGGTGAAGCCGCTGTCGGCGGCATAGGGGATCAACTGCTCGGCCAGTTGCTCGTAGCTCATGAACGAGCCATCGGCGCGCCGCCGCCAGGAGCCCAAGTGCACCTCGTAGATCGATACCGGCCTGCGCCGCCAATCGATCTTGGCGCGCTCCTTCATGTACTTGGCGTCACCCCATTCGAACGGCTTGGGATCGGCGATCACCGAGGCGGTCTTGGGCCTCAGCTCCGATTGCCGCGCGTACGGGTCTGCCTTCAGCGGCCTGAGCTTGCCATCCGGCCCGACGATCTCGAACTTGTAAACCTCGCCCGGCCCGACATTGGGGACGAACACTTCCCAGACGCCGGTATTGATCCGCACCCGCATCGGGTGGCGCCGGCCATCCCAGTCGTTGAACGGCCCGACCACGCTGACGCGCCTGGCGTTCGGCGCCCACACCGCAAAATGCGTGCCGTCGACGCCCTCGAACTCCATGGCATGGGCGCCGAGCTTGTCGAACAGCCTGAGGTGCGAGCCCTCGCCGATATAGTAATCGTCCATCGGCCCGAGTACCGGCCCGAAGCTGTAGGGGTCGAGGACGTTCCACTCCCCGCCCTCGTTGCGGGCGTGGTAGTTCACCGGCTGCAGCTTGGTGAGCTTGACGACGCCCTCGAAGAAGCCGTCGCCGCGCGGCTCCAGCTCGCCCAGGATCCGGTTGTCCATGGTGCGCGCCGACACCGACTCCGCATGCGGGATGAAGGTGCGCGCCACCCAGGCGCCATCGACCTCATGCAGGCCGAGGATGCCGAACGGATCGGAATGGCGGCCTGCGACGATCGCCTTGATGTCGCTGTCAGCTGCCTGCCACTTGGACTTGGTCAAAACCCACTACCCCCCGACAACCGGGACACCCCAGATTTCCTTGGCGTACTGCGAAATCGTACGATCCGAGGAAAACCAGCTGACATGAGCAGTGTTCCGGATAGCCATGGAATACCATTTGCGAGGCTTGTTCCAGAGCTCATCGATATCCCGCTGCGCCGCCGCGTAGGCGTCGAAATCCCGCGCCACCATGAACCAGTCATGGTCGTAGAGCCCGCCGATCAGGTCGCGATAGCGGTTCGGATCATCGGGAGAGAACACCCCCGACGAAATCGCCTCGAGCGCCTCGCGCAGCGCCGGCGACGCATCGATCGCCGAGCGCGGCACTTCGCTGCGGCTGCGCTTCTCGGCCACCTTGTCGGCGGTGAGCCCGAAGATCACCATGTTCTCGGGCCCCACCTGCTCGAGCATCTCGACATTGGCGCCGTCGAGCGTGCCGATGGTGATGGCGCCGTTGGCCATGAACTTCATGTTGCCGGTGCCGGAGGCTTCCATGCCGGCCGTCGAGATCTGCTCCGACAGGTCCGCTGCCGGAATGATCTGCTCGGCGAGGCTGACATTGTAATTTGGCAGGAACACCACCTTTAAGAGACCACGCACGGCCGGATCGTTGTTGATGACCTTGGCCACATCGTTGATCAACTTGATAATGAGCTTTGCGTTCCAATAGCCCGGCGCCGCCTTGCCGGCGAACACCTTGACCCGCGGCACCCAGTCCTTCTCCGGATGCGAACGCATCATCGAATATTGCGCCACCGCCTCGATGACGTTGAGCAGCTGGCGCTTGTATTCGTGGATGCGTTTGACCTGCACGTCGAACATGGCATCGGGCGACACCACGATCCCCAGCCGGTCCTTGATCACCTGGGCCAGAGCCATCTTGTTGGCGCGCTTCACCGCCTTGAACTGATCCTGGAAGGTCGGATCGTCGGCATGCTTGTCGAGCTTCGACAGCAGCGAGAAATCGTCCTGGAACTCCGGCCCGATCCGCTCGCTGATCAGCCGCGTCAGCCCCGGGTTGCACTGCAGCAGCCAGCGCCGCGGCGTCACCCCGTTGGTCTTGTTGTTGATCCGCTCCGGATAGAGCCGGTCGAGATCGGCGAACAGCGTCTTCTTGAGCAGTTCCGAGTGCAGCGCCGAGACGCCGTTGATCGAGTGCGAGCCGACAAAAGCCAGTTGCCCCATGCGGACGCGGCGGCTGCCATGCTCGTCGATCAGCGACAGGTTGGCGATCTGGCTGTCGGTGAAGCCACCCATCTTGCGCGCCTCACCGAGCACTTCGGCATTGATGGCGTAGATGATCTGCATCTGCCGCGGCAGCATCCGCTCGAGCAGCCCGACCGGCCAGGTCTCCAGCGCCTCAGGCAGGAGCGTATGGTTGGTATAGCCGAACGTCGCCTTGGTCAGCTTCCAGGCCGGCGCCCAGGCCATGCCATGCACATCGATCAGGATGCGCATCAGCTCGGCGATCGAGATCGCCGGGTGCGTGTCGTTGAGCTGGATCGCCACCTTGTCCGAGAGCGAGCCGAGATCGCCATAGGCCTGCATGTGCCGACGCACGATGTCCTGCAGCGAGGCCGAGGAGAAGAAGAACTCCTGCCGGAGCCGCAGTTCCTGCCCCGACGGCGTCGAGTCGGCCGGATAGAGCACCCGCGTCACCGCCGCCGCACGAGAGCTCTCCTCGAGCGCGCCGATATGGTCGCCGGCATTGAACTTGTCGAGCAGGATCGGATCGATCGGCTGTGCCGACCAGAGCCTGAGCGTATTCACCCGCTTGCCGCGCCAGCCGACAATCGGCGTGTCGAATGCCACGGCGAGCAGGTGCTCGGCCGGCCGCCATTCGAGCCGGGTCGAGCCATCCGGCTCCTGCACCGGCTCGACATGCCCGCCGAAGCCGATCTCGTAGCTCGACTCACGCCGCTCGAATTCCCACGGGTTGCCGTGCGCCAGCCAGTCCTCGGGCAGTTCGACCTGCCAGCCCTCGCTCATTTCCTGCCGGAACAGCCCGTGCACATAGCGGATGCCGTAGCCATAGGCCGGAATATTGACCGTCGCCATCGACTCCATGAAGCAGGCGGCGAGGCGGCCGAGGCCGCCATTGCCCAACGCCGCATCGGGCTCGAGGTTGATCAGGTCGCCCAGGTCGACATTGAAGTTCTTGAGCGCGGCGCGCACCGGCTCCATCACCCCGATATTGCTCATCGCATCGCGCATCAGCCGGCCGATGAGGAATTCGAGGCTGAGATAATAGACGCGCTTGTTGGAGGTCCGCCAGGTCTCGCGGCTCGACTCCATCCACTGGTCGATGATCCGGTCGCGCACCGTCAAGATCGTCGCCTTCAGCCAGTCATGCGGCCGCGCGACGATCGGATCCTTGCCGACCGAATAGGTAAGTTTTTCGAGGATTTCCGATTGCAGCGCTTCGGTGGTCAGCGCGCGCCGTTCAGGGACCGGGGCATCCAATACGAGGGGCTTTTGCGGCATTGTCGCAATCCAGCATCATGACGATGTATTCCCCTCTAGAGCACCACGCTTGCATGGAATGCGTGCTCTGTGAAGCCCCGTTGAGAACGGTTCTAAGGCACGCTGCCTAAAGCGTAGACGATTTTTGCCTGCGCTGGTGTCGAGGGGTCGCCTTCTCCCCTTGCGGGAGAAGGTGGCCGAAGGCCGGATGAGGGGTTCGCGCAACGCAGTGTAGCGCGATCGGAGCGTGAGCGACGAGCGACTGAGGACGCCGAGAGCCCCTCATCCGCCCTTCGGGCACCTCGCGGCGAGGGCTACGCCCTCGACGGCTGACCACAAGGGGAGAAGGCCATGGAAACGACAGGTCCAGTGACCCGGACGAACGCCTAAGCCTTCGCCTCTTCCTCGGGTGCGATGATCGGCGTCGACGGGCCGGCGACGGTGCCGCTCTCGCGGGCCTGGTCTTCGGCGTTGGCGCGCAGCAGATCCCGGCCCGCCATCAACCCGCCCACCATCTGCGCCGCGAAGCGCTGGCGGTCGCGTTCGCGCACGCCTTCGATGATCTCTCCGACTTCGACCATGTCGACATCGAGCTGGCGCAGCGTCTCGGCGCCGAACTCCAGCGCGCTCTCGAACACCTCGCGCAGCTGGTAGTCGGCGCCGGCCTTGACCAGCTCCAGCGCGTGGCCGCGGTCGAAGGCGCGCGCCATCACCTTGGCCAGGGGGAATTCCGACTTCACCAGTTCGGTGATGCGCGTCGCCGAGTCCTTCTTGTCGACGCAGACGAGCACCAGGTCGGCGGTCCCTGCCCCCGCCGCATGCAGGATGTCGAGCCGTGTGCCGTCGCCATAATAGATCTTGAAGCCGAAGGTCTGGGCCACCTCGATCATCTCGACATCGTTGTCGATGATCGAAATCGAGTGCTGGCCCTTGGCGATCAGCGGCTGGCTGGCGATCTGCCCGAAGCGGCCGAAGCCGATCAGCAGCACGTTGCCGGTGAGCCCTTCTGGCTTCTCGACCCCCGCCAGCGATTGCACGGGCTTCGGCACCAGCTTGAGCAGCATGGTCGAGAACGGCGTCAGCACCATCGAAATGATCACCGTGGCGGTGAAGATGGCGTTGAGCTCGCCGGTCAGCAGCCCGCCGGCGGTCGCCGTGGTGAACAGCACGAAGGCGAATTCGCCGCCCTGCGCCATCAGCACCGCGCGCTCCAGCGCCAGCGCATTGCCGCTGCCCAGCACCCGCGCCAACCCATAGATCGCGCCGCCCTTCAGCAGCATGTAGAGCACCACCGACAGCGCGATGAACTGCCAATTGGCCGCCACTACCGCGAGATCAAGCGACATGCCGACGGCAAGGAAGAACAGCCCCAGCAACAGGCCGCGGAACGGCTCGACATCGGCCTCGAGCTGATGCCGGAAGGTCGAGGTAGAGAGCAGCACGCCGGCCATGAAGGCGCCCATCGCCATGCTGAGCCCGCCCGCCTCCATGATCAGCGCCGCGCCCAGCACCACCAGCAGCGCCGCCGCGGTCATCACTTCACGCGCCTTGGATTCGGCGAGAATCTTGAACACCGGGTTCAGCACCCAGCGGCCGGCAAAGATCACCGTGACGATCGAGGCGGCGGCGACGCCGACGCTGATCCAGCGCTGCGTCATGCTCACATCGGTATCGACACCCGGCGACAGCAGCGCCACCACCGCCAGCAGCGGCACGATGGCGAGGTCCTCGAGCAGCAGCACCGAGACGATCTTCTGCCCGGCCGGTGTCTGCAGCTCCCCGCGTTCCGACAGGATCTGCATGACGATGGCCGTCGAGGTGAGGACGAACCCCATGCCGGCGACGAACGCCACCGCCGGAGCCAGCCCGAGCAGGAAGATGCCGGCGAGCGTCAGCAGCAGCCCGCACAGGCCCACCTGCAGGATGCCCAACCCGAAGATTTCCTTGCGCAGCCCCCAGAGCTTGGCCGGCTCCATCTCCAGCCCGACGATGAACAGGAACAGCACCACGCCGAGTTCGGCCGCATGCAGCACCGCCTGCGGATCGCCCACCAGCTTCAGCCCGAACGGCCCGATGACCAGCCCGGCGGCGAGGTAGCCCAGCACCGAGCCCAGCCCCAGCCGGCGGAACAGCGGCACGGCAATGACCCCGGCTCCGAGCAGCGCAACCACCTGCATGAGGTCGACCCCGCCATGCGAAGCCACCTCTGCTGCATGCGCCACCACTTCACCGGCCATCGCTCACCTCAATGCAAATCGGAAGGGACCGAGCGTGAAGCTTGCGTGTGACAGCGTCAAGGCTGGCTTTATGGGGAGGTGCCGTGCGCTCGAGCGAAGACGAGGCTTACGACGCCGATGCTGGTTTCGCCGCTCGTGTACGGCGCGTAGGCAGTTTCGCCGGCTCTGGCGGCGCTGCCCTCGGTTCGGCTTCGTCGGCATCCCGGCTGGCCTTCTGCGCCACCAGCCGGCGCATCTTGCGCGGCGCCACGGTGCGGGTGGGCAGGATGTGGGTGACGATCGAATAGAGCACGAGCAGCGAGGGGACGGCGATCAGACCCCCGACCGGCCCCCAGGCCCAGATCCAGAAGGTCAGCGACAGGAAGATCATGAACGGGTTGATCGTCATCGTCCGGCCCAGGAGGTTCGGGGTGACGAAATTGCCCTCGATGAAGTTGATGCCGAAATAGAGCGCCATCGGCAAAAGGCCGCCGAACAACTCGCCGGTGGTGCCCAGCCCGACGAGGAACAGCACCAGCGCCATGAAGGCCTGGCCGATGAACGGGATGTAGTTGAGCACGGCCGCCATGGCGCCCCACAGCAGCGGCGACGGCAGGCCGACCGCCCAGGTCATCAGCGTCACCACCGCCCCGACCCCGAGATTCACCATCGAGATGGTGAGCAGGTACTTCGACACCTTCTGCTCGACGTCGCGGAACACATGCGCCGTCCGCCAGCGCATCCGGCGGCTGACGCACAGCGACAGCGTGGCGATGCGGATACTGTCGCGCGTCGCGAGGAAGAAATAGAGCGAGACGAGAAACACGCCGATCTGCGCCAGGATCGCCGGCGCCAGCATGGCGATGCCGGTGACGGTGCTGCCGTCCTCGACCCGCACCTCCATCTTGTCGCCGCCCCCCAGAACGCCCTTCACCTGCTCCTGCAGGGCGCCGATCGCGGCGATCGGCTCCTTCCAGTTGGCGAGTTCGCTCTGGATGCGCTCCCACACCGTCGGGATCCGTGCCGCCCACTCGCTCAAGGGCCCGTAGAACAGGGCCCCGCCCACCACGATGATGACGATGAACAGCAGCACCACCACCCCGGCCGACAGCGCTTCGGGCACCCCACGCTGCTCCAGCATGTCGGCAACCGGGCCGAACATCAGCCCGACCGTGACGGCAAGGAACAGCGGCGCCAGCACCACCTGCGCCTCGCGCACGGCGACAAAGGCGACGACGATACCGATGGTGACGATGGAGAACTGCGCCGCGTTGCCCAGCACCCGCTCGAAATTGGTGCGCTGGATATCCTTGATCAACCCCTGGCGGGGCCGCGACGCTACTGCTTTGCGCAAGACGGTGTCCTCTGCCGGCATGCATCAACGCGTCACGAACCCGGGATGTTCCGCCCGTCGACTGGCGCTGGCGCTGCGACTAACATGCCACCGGAATCATTCTCTCAGGGGCTGGCGCTAAACCTATGGCACGCAAGATCATTATCGACACCGACCCGGGCCAGGACGACGCCGTCGCCATCCTCATGGCGCTCGCCTCGCCGGCCGATTTCGACATCCTCGGTATCGTCGCGGTGGCCGGCAATGTCGGCCTCGCGCAGAACGCCCGCAATGCGCTCAAGGTGGTCGAGCTCTCGGGCCGCAAGGACATTGCCGTTTATGCCGGTTGCGAGCGCCCGATCCGCCGCACCCTCGTCACCGCCGAGCATGTGCACGGCGAAACCGGCCTCGACGGCCCCGACCTGCCTTTGCCCAAGCTGCAGATCGAGGATCAGCACGGCGTCGATTTCATCATCGACACGCTGATGGCGCACGAAGCCGGCACGGTGACGCTCGCCACGCTCGGGCCGCTGACCAATGTGGCCATGGCCATGATCAAGGAGCCGCGGATCATCGGCCGTATCCAGGAAATCGTCATGATGGGCGGCGGCTATTTCGAGGGCGGCAACATCACCCCGGCGGCCGAGTTCAACATCTATGTCGACCCCGACGCCGCCGATGTGGTGCTGCGCTCGGGCGTGCCCATCGCCATGCTGCCGCTCGATGTCACCCACATGATCCTCTCGACCCCGGAGCGGCTGCAGAAAATCCGCGCCCTCGGCAACAAGGCCGGTGAAGCGGTCTACCAGATGCTGAGCTTCTCCGAGCGCTTCGACCTCAACAAGTACGGCTCCAGCGGTGCCCCGCTGCACGACCCCTGCGTCATGGCCTACATGCTGAAGCCCGACCTGTTCCAGGGCCGCCTCATCAACGTGGTGATCGAGACCACCAGTGAACTGACCATCGGCATGACCGTGGCCGACTACTGGGGTGTCACGGGCCGCGCCAGGAACGTCACTTACCTGCGCTCAGGCGATGCTGCCGGCTTCTATGAACTGCTGACCGAACGGCTGAGCCGCCTGCCCTGATCCGCCAAGGGCTGCGAAGTATTCGGCGGCTTCGCAATCACATCGTTGTGATCAGGCAAGTGAAACCGCCGATCGGACGCTTCCGTAATCTTCCGCAGGGAAAGCGCAGCGCTGTTCCCGCTACAGGGAGCGAAATAATGCGTATGAAATCTATTCGGGGCCTGCTCATGTCAGGCGCCATGGTTCTGTTTGGAACCGTAGCAGCATTCGCCGAGAATCCGATGGTCGGCGGCGCGCCGATGCTCGAGACCAAGGACATTATCGACAACGCAGTGAACTCGGCCGACCACACCACGCTGGTCGCCGCTGTGAAGGCCGCCGGCCTCGTCGACACCCTGAAGGGCCCCGGCCCGTTCACCGTTCTTGCCCCGACCAACGAAGCCTTCGCGGCGCTTCCGGCCGGTACCGTCGAAAACCTGCTGAAGCCCGAGAACAAGGCGATGCTGGTGAAGATCCTGACCTGCCACGTCATCGCGGCCAAGGCCCTGTCCACCGATATCGCCTCGATGGCCATGGCAGATGGCGGCACGCATATCGTCGATACCGTCGGCGGCTGCAAGCTGGCGTTGAAGGCTGAAGGCGGCAAGGTCACCATCACCGACGAGACCGGCGGCGTCGCCAACGTCACCATCGCCGACGTGATCCAGTCGAACGGCGTGATCCACGTTATCGACAAGGTGCTGCTGCCCAAGGCCGACGATACCGCAATGGCCGCCCCGATGGCCTCTGGTGACGCCATGGCGGGCGATTTCCCGATGGTTGGCGGCGCTGCCATGTATCCCACCAAGAACATCATCGAGAACGCGGTCAATTCAGCCGATCACACCACACTGGTCGCCGCAGTGAAAGCCGCGGGCCTGGTCGACGCGCTCTCCGGTCCCGGCCCGTTCACCGTCTTCGCGCCGACCAACGAGGCCTTCGCCAAGCTGCCGGCCGGCACCGTCGACACCCTGCTGAAGCCCGAGAACAAGGACCAGCTGGTCAAGATCCTGACGGCGCACGTGGTGTCGGGCAAGTACTCCGCCGCCGACCTTATGAAGAAAGCCAAGGCCAATGGTGGCCGCTATAACCTCGATACGCTCAGCGGGGACAGCCTGACGGCGGTGGTTCGCGGCAAGCATCTCTACATCTTCGATGAAGCCGGCGGCGCGGCCCTCGTCACCATCGCCGACGTCAATCAGTCGAACGGCGTCATTCACGTCGTGGATGATGTCCTGCTGCCGAAGTAAGTCCGCTGCTTCGGTCGCGTTAAGGCCCTGCTCCGGCGGGGCCTTTTCTATGGGGCGGCGTGCCGAACGTGATCGAAAAGCCGACCGTCGCCGATTGCTCGCCGCCTGACCCTCCCGTTGTGACATGGGAAACCATTTCACACATCCGCAGGGTCCGGGCGACCGGGCTAAGGAAATCCATAACCAGCCCTTCCTACCCTCATCGACATGATGCGGGAGAGCCGAAGCCAAAGCACCCACCTGCCCCGTCGGCGCGGATCGTCCACCGCGCCCGAAGTCGTGGCCGTTGGCGACGGCGCGGCAACGGTCGGCCAGGTGGGCCGGCAGTTTCGGCGGCAGGCGGCACGCTGGCTGTGCCGCATGATGGTGCGCGCCTTCGCGCTGCTCTATCTCGCGGCCCTGGCTTTCACCGGCATCAGCGCCCTCGGCTGGTTCGATTTCGCGCGTCCGGCACTGGCCGGTGTCTTCCTCGTCGTCATCGGCCTGCCCTGGACGCTTGCCGCCGCCTGGTTTCCCGATCCGCTGCAACCGCTGGTTGCAGCGCTCGCGCCGCTGGTGACGCTCGTCCTGCTCTGGACCTGGTGCCACTGGCCGCGCCGACGCGACTGACGCCAACCGGTATCCCCACCCCGCCGGCCCCTTGCCCACCAGCTCCAGCCGGCGCTAGAAGGCTGCCAGCTCAGGAGCTCGCCATGGACCTCGTCACCCTCGCCGCCTTCACCATCGCCTACGCCATCGCGGTCATCGTGCCCGGGCCCGGCGTCGCGGCGGTCGTGGCGCGGGCGCTCGGCGGCGGCTTCCGCTCCGCCTTCCCGATGGTGCTCGGCATCCTCGCCGGCGATCTCGTCTATCTGGTCTTCGCGCTGTTCGGGCTGGCCGCCATCGCCACCTGGTTCGGTCCGGTCTTCTTCGTGGTCAAATGGGCCGGCGCGCTCTACCTGCTCTATGTCGCCTGGCAGTTCTGGAGCGCCAAGCCCGGCTCGGAACAGATCGGCGCCAAGACCGAAGCGAGCCGCTGGAAGACCTTCCTGTCCGGCTTCGCCCTCACCATGGGCAACCCCAAGACCATCGTCTTCTACCTCGCCCTGCTCCCCACGGTGATCCCGCTCGACAAACCGATCACCGCGCTCGGCTTCGCCGAACTCACCGGCATCGTGGTGGTGGTGCTTCTCGCCATCGGCTGCGCCTATGCCGGCTTGGCGGCCGCAGCCCGCGACTTCTTCAAGTCGAGCAAGGCGCTCCGCATCCTCAACCGCACCGCCGGCGTGATCATGGCAAGTGCCGCAGCCTTCGTGGTGGTGCGGGAGTAAGCTTTCAGTCCCGGGCCTTTGGCGCTTTCGGCGCCTTCTTTGCTTGGGGCTTTGGCTGGCTGACCTCGGGAAGCGACGACGGCGTTGTGAGCCGGACGGCGAGTTGTCCATCTCGATCTCGGACCTCAAAGCCAAAGAACTTCCGTACCAATTCACTGAGCTTCTTCTCTCCGTAGCTGCGAGGATCGAAGTCGCTTTCAAGTTTGATCAGGTGACTACCCAGGGCGGCGAGATTCACCCATCCACCTTCACCCTCCACCTCGCGAATGGCTCGAACGACAAGCATCCTAGCCTCGCCCAGGTCAGCGCGTTTTGGGGGAGCTTGCACTGCCTCGGGCGCTGCGAGGCCCAGATTCTCGGTGTAGATGAACCGGGTGCATGCTTGGCGGAAGCTGGGCGGCGTCTTCTGCTCCCCGAAACCGTAGACTTCAACACCTTCCTCGCGCAGCCGCCCGGCGAGGCGCGTAAAATCGCTGTCGGATGAGACAAGGCAGAACCCATCGAGCCGGGCTGAATGCAGAAGATCCATTGCGTCGATCACCAACGCGATATCGGATGCGTTCTTTCCCTTGGTGTTGGCAAACTGCTGCTGCGGCGCGATCGCATGCTTGGCCAGAACATCGACCCAACCGCCAAGGCTAGCGCTCGAGAAGTCGCCATACACTCTCCGCACAGTTGCCGATCCGAACTTGGCAATCTCCTCGAACAGTCCCTCGACTATTCTGGCTGACGCGTTATCCGCGTCGATCAGCACCGCAAGTCGCGCCTGCTTGCCATTCGCCATTGCATAGCCCCATTAGCACCCAATGAGTTCAATATGGCGACCTACTGCCGCGCGGGGAGTACTCCCGCCGCACGACCTGCAAACTTACTTAATCAACTGAGTATTACCGCACCACCGCGCTCGCGGCGGCGAGCCCCCAGTCCAGCAGCTCTTTCGCCCGTTCGGGCGTCACGCCCTCGACATAGCAGCGCAGCTCCGGCGCGTTGCCGGAGGCGCGATAGTGCACGGTATCGCCGGACGCCAGCGAGAAGCGCGGCCCGTCGATGGTCGAGACCGATTGCACCTCGCCCACCGGTGCGAAAAACTGCGTGGCGTAGCCGGGCTGTTCGACCAGCCCGGTGAGGAACGCGGCGCTGCGCTCGCTCGCCACATGGGCCAGCCGGTCGCTGAGCGCGGCGCGCACCGGCAGCGTCCGCACCAGCCCGGCGAGGCTTTCACCGAGCTTGGCGGCCGTGCCGAGTACCGCGAGGATCGGCAGCACCGCATCGCGCGTCGGCAGCGGGCTCAGCACTCGGCCGTTGATCGTCACCTCGCTGCCCAGCAGCAACCCGCCATTCGCCTCGAACCCGACCACCGCGCCGGGCGAGCCTGCCGCCGCGTCCTCCATGCCGGAAATGACATAGGGCGAGCCGACCCTGGTCCGATCGACGCGGCCGAACCAGCCGACGCCCTCGATCGCCGAGTTGGAGGTGACCGGCGTCACCACCCGGTCCGCCCCCAGGAAGCGCGCCGCCAGCATGCCGAGCACGTCGCCGCGCACGAAATTGCCCTCGCCATCGATCAGCAGCGGCCGGTCACCATCGCCATCGGTCGAAACCACGGCATCGAGCTGGTGTTGCCGGATCCAGCTGAAGCGCGGCTCGAACAGCGCATCGGAGAACGCCTCGGTGTCGACAGCAACAAAGCTCTCCGACCGCCCGAGCCGCACCACGTCGGCGCCGGCACGGGTGAGGAACGACGCCAGGAGGTCGCGCGCCACCGATGAGTGTTCGAACACCCCGACGCGCCAACCCTTCAGCGCCGCCGGGTCGAGCAGGCCGCGATAGCGCTGCCGATAGCGGTCACCGGCCGCGATGCTGCCGTCCTCCACCGCCCCCTCGCCCGCCGGCACCACCTCACGCAGCGCCGCGGCGATTCCGGTCTCATCGGCCTTGGTGATCTCGCCGGCCGCCACATAGAACTTCAGCCCGTTGCGATCGGCCGGGATGTGGCTGCCCGTCACCATGATCGCCGGTCCGCCCAGCGCCACGGCGTGGAGCGCCAGGGCCGGGGTCGGCAGCACGCCGCAATCGACCGGCACCAGCCCGGCCGCCCGGATCGCTGCAGCGCAGTCGGCGACGATGGCCGGGCTCGAGGCGCGCAGATCGCGTCCCAGATAGACGCGCCCTCCGGCCACCGTGCCGATATGGGCGAGAAACGCGGCCGTGTAACGGCGCGCCGCGCCACCGGTGAGATCGACCGCGAGACCGCGCAGGCCGCTGGTGCCAAACTTCAGAGAATCCGCCATGCCGCACTCCCGTGGCGCGCCTTGGGAGGGCTGCGGGCCCTTCCAACTCAACGGCGCGACAAACTAGATTGCCGCAGCTTTGTCATGGGCCTGGCGGCTTGGGCAAGCGGGGAAGCGCCCATTAACGTTTCGTTCATCCCGCAACCGCAGTCTCGTGCCATGCAGATTCAGAAGCGCACCATGAACTGGCTCCCGCGCGCCTCGCTCTACGACGAGGCCGAGACGGCGCGCCTGAAGCGTCGGGCCCAGGCTCAATCCGACCTTGCCACTTCCGCCAACAACAATGCGACGCTGATCTCCACCGGCATTTCCAACACCGGCGAATCGATCAACCTGACGCTTCGCATCGGGGCCGCCCGCATTCAGGCCGGCACCACCAAAAAGGTCTAGCGGCTTGCACCCGCGGGGATAATTCCCCAGTCTGCACCCATGCCGTCATTCGATCCCATCGCCTTTTTCGGCCGCGACGTTACCGTGGTCGCCCGCGAGCTGCTGGGCGCCGAATTCCTCGTCGATGGCGTTGGCGGCATCATCGCCGAGACCGAGGCCTATCATCCGACCGAGCCGGCCTCGCACGCCCATCGCGGCCGCACCGAGCGCAATGGCTCGATGTTCCTCGGCCCCGGGCACGTCTATGTCTACCGCTCCTACGGCATCCACTGGTGCTTCAATTTCGTCTGTGCCGACGCCTCGGCCGTCCTGATCCGCGCCATCGAACCCACTGCCGGCATCGGGACGATGGTTGAACGCCGCGGCCTCGCCGATCCGCGGGCCCTCTGTTCCGGCCCGGGAAAGCTCGGCCAGGCGCTCGGCATCAGCCGGGCCGTCCATGACGGCTTGCCGATCGACGCGCCGCCCTTCCGGTTCCGCCCTGCCCCGACCCCGCCTCCGCTGGTGATCGGGCCTCGCATCGGCATCACAAAGGCGGCTGATCTGCCCTGGCGTTTCGGCATCGCCGGTTCGGCCTTCCTCAGCAAGGCGTTTCGATCTGCGCCGGAGTGACGCACATGGTGGCCCACCGGCGTGAAAGAGGACTTTCACGCGGGGTTCGGGGCTTTTCGGCGCGAAAGAAGGCTCTCGCGCGGTCGCGCCGGGTTTCCCTTTCCGGCGGCTTTGGGTAGGTTGCGCCGAACTCAGAAGGAGATACCCGTGGCGGTCGATGCGTTGATCAAGGAATTGCTGGCAACCGGCAGCATGAACGAGGAAACCACCGCCGACCTGAACCGCTGGCAGACCGAGTTCGCCGACGGCACTCTGCATGCCGACGACGCCGCCTATATCGAGGCGCTGCACGCCAAGCTGACCGGCGCCCCGCTGCCCGAAGTCGAAACCGCCGCGCCGGCGGAGCCGACCCGCATCGATGGCCTCACCATAGAAGAGTGGCGCGACCGCGCCCTGCGCGCCGAGAGCCAGCTCGCAGCCCTCGAGGACAGCGTCAGCAGCACCAGCGCTTGAGTACGGCCCGACCACCCGCGCGGCCGCTGAGCCCATGGCGCGCGGCGGAGATCGCTTATACCCGCCACCGCGCGGTGCAGCGCTACAATCGCGATTTCGGCCGCATTCCCGACCTCGTTTCGCCGCGCACCTACAATGAGCGGATGCTGCACCGCCTGGTCTATGACCGCGACCCGCGGCTGACCACGCTGAGCGACAAGGTGGCAGCCAAGGACTATGTCGCCGACAAGGTCGGCAATGCCTACAACGTGCCGCTGCTGGGCCAGTGGCGCGATCCCGCCGAGATCGACTGGTCCACCCTCCCCGACCGATTCGCCCTGAAGCCGAGCGGCGATTCCGGCCGCTTCGTCCTGGTGCGCAGCCCCGCCGATCGGAACACCGAGAATCTCACCGCCATCGCCCGCAATTGGCTGAGCGCCCGCCGCACCGGCAGGCGGCACGCCGAATGGGGCTATCGCGGCGTCCCCCGGCGCATAATCGCCGAACCGCTGCTGACCGGGCCTGACGGCAATACGCCGCCCGAGATCAACGTCTACACCTTCGGCGGCAAAGCCGCGCTGATCCGCCGCTTCACCGGCCGCAAGACCCTGCCCGAGCGCCGGGACGCCTGGTTCGACCCGACCGGACGGCAGATCGAAATGGGCGTCGTTTCGATCCGCAGCGCCCGCATGGAGCTGAGCGACGCGCTGCGCGCCGAGCTGATCGATGTGGCGGAAGCACTGTCGGCCGGGCTCGAGCATTTGCGGGTCGATTTCTACCTCACTGCGGACGGTCTCAGGGTCGGCGAACTGACCCCCTACTCCTGGGGCGGTCACTGCAAATGGCGCCGGCCCGAGTTCGATGCCAGCGTGGGCGATCTCTGGGGCGGCGCAACCGACTATTCGGTGTTCGCCGACTTCGCCGAACCGGATCTCATCGCCTCTCCGCCCACCGATCCCCATTCGTGGCTGCGCGCCTGGGAGAAGCTGATCAACGCCGGTGACTTCGAGACGGCCCGCCAGTTGTTCGCCCCCGAGATCGTCGCCTTTGGCTCGCTCGCCCGTACGATGACCGGGCTCGATGCACTCGAGCAGGAACAGTGGCGGAAGATCTGGCGCTCCACCCGCGGCTTCGCCTTCGATGCCCCCATGCATGTCACCATGGGCCCCGAGACCACGACCCTCGCCCTGCGCTGGCGATCCGAAGGCCGGACCGAGGATAACGGCTGGTACGAACGCCGCGGCCGCTGCACACTGGTGCTCGAACGTCGCAATGCGGGCCTAGTCTGCACCCACAGCCATTTTTCGATGGATCCCGGCGTCCCGCCACGCCGTTCCGACTGAAACGACGAACGACAGGAGTATGCCCGTGCGCCCCACCCTCAGCGTCGCCATCGGCCTTTTGAGCCTCGTTCTTGCCGTTGGCCCGGCCTTCGCGCAGCCGGTGGCCCTCACCACCCGGCTCATCACCGACGCGCTCGACCAGCCGCTCTATGCCACCGCGCCGGCGGCCGATCCGCGGCTGTTCGTCGTCGAGCAGACCGGGCGCATCCGCATCATCGTCGACGGCAAGCTCAGCGACGCGCCGTTCCTAGATCTCAGCGGCAGCATCAGCAGCGGCAACGAACAGGGCCTGCTCGGCCTCGCCTTCCACCCCGACTACGCCAATAACGGCCGCTTCTTCGTCGACTACACCGACAAGGACGGCAACACCCACGTGGTCGGCTACAAGGTCTCGGCCGACCCTGCCGTGGCCGACCCCGCCTCGGCCACCGAACTGCTCCGCGTCGATCAGCCCTATGCCAACCACAATGGCGGCTGGCTCGGCTTCGGGCCCGACGGCTACCTCTATATCGCGATGGGTGACGGCGGCTCGGGCGGCGATCCGCAGAACCGGGCGCAGAACCCCGACGAGCTGCTCGGCAAAATCCTGCGCCTCGATGTCAACGGCGCCGCGCCCTACGCCATCCCCGAAAGCAACCCCTTCGCCGAAGGCGGCGGCCGGCCGGAAATCTTCGCGCTCGGCGTCCGCAACCCCTGGCGCCCGTCCTTCGACGGCGATGATTTCTACATCGCCGATGTCGGCCAGAACGCTTACGAGGAAATCACCGTCATCACCGCGGAATCCGCCGGCGCCAATCTGGGCTGGAAGATCATGGAGGGCCCATCCTGCTTCGAGGCCCAGAGCTGCGAGCAGACGGGCCTCGTGCCGCCGACCTACAGCTACTCGCACGATACCGGCGGCTGCTCGATCACCGGCGGCTATGTCTACCGCGGCAAGGCCATCCCTGAGATTTCCGGCCAGTATTTCTTCGCCGATTTCTGCGACAGCCGCGTCAACTCCTTCGCCTATGCCGATGGCGAGGCAGGCGACGTGTTCGACTGGACCAAGCAGCTGGGTGGCATCGGCGCCATCACCTCGTTCGGCGTCGATAGCCAGGGCGAGCTCTACATCACCACCATCGAAGGCAATCTGTTCGAGGTGGTGCGAGCCGAGTAACGGTTCGCCGTTGACCTCCCCTGCCCGCCTGCTATTGAGGCGGCCGGGGCCCATAGCTCAATGGTTAGAGCCGACCGCTCATAACGGTCTGGTTCCAGGTTCGAGTCCTGGTGGGCCCACCACCCCAGTTCCCCGTCGGGATGAGCGGTCCCTTCGCCCTCGCGCGGGGGCTGGTCACGATGGTCTGGTTCCACCATCCTCCCCGCGCCACGATTTTTCTGCAGCTCGTGTCGATCGCGTCGAAAGCCGTTCGTCGTGTTGATGAACGGCCCAGTGGCGGGCCGGCAAACAGGAGAAATGACATGCGCAAGATCACTGCAGGCTTCTTTCACTCGGTCGATGGCGTCATCGAGTCGCCCAATCTCTGGCAGTTCGATGCCTTCGACGATGAGCTGGGTGCGCTGCTCGGCGAGACCATGCCCAGGATCGATACCGTGCTGCTCGGCCGCGTCGGCTTCGAGGAGTGGGCGGGCTACTGGCCGAATGCCGAAGCTGACCAGGACTTCGCCCAGTTCATCAACAACATGCCCAAGTTCGTCGCCTCGCGCAGCTTGAAGCAGGCCGACCTCAAGTGGCAGAACTCGACGCTGATCGAGGGCGACGTGATCGAGTTCGCCCGCAAGCTCAAGGCCCAGGACGGCGGCGAGATCGCGGTGATGGGTGGCATCTCGCTGGCCCGCCAGCTGTTCTTTGCCGGCCTGCTCGAGGAGCTGACGCTGATCACCCACCCGGTGGTCGCCGGCAAGGGCAAGCGGATGTTCGAAGCCACCGACCCGGTCACCCGGCTTGAACTGAAGCGCTCTTCGACCACCAGCAAGGGCAATGTCGTGTCGGTCTACGGCCTGAAGCCCGAATAAGCAAAAAGGCCCGCACATCCTCTCGGTGCGCGGGCCCCAATTCATTGCTGCGGCTATGCTCAGCCGGCTGCGGTGTAAGCCGTCTTCACCTGGGTGAAGAACTCCGCGGCATACTTGCCCTGCTCCTTGGGACCGTAGCTCGAGCCCTTGCGGCCACCGAACGGCACGTGGAAATCGACGCCGGCGGTCGGCACGTTGACCATCACCATGCCGGCTTCGGCGTTGCGCTTGAAGTGCGTGGCGTATTTCAGCGAGGTGGTGACGATGCCGGCCGAGAGGCCGAACTCGGTATCGTTGGCCACGGCCAGCGCCTCGTCATAATCCTTCACCCGGATCACCGCCGCCACCGGCCCGAAGATTTCCTCGCGGGCGATACGCATCTGGTTGGTCGCTTCGGTGAACAAAGCCGGCTGCAGGAAGTAGCCGGGGTTATCGCGCTTCACCAGCTCGCCGCCGACCACCAGCTTGGCGCCCTCACCCTTGCCGATCTCGATATAGTCGGTGTCCTGCTTGAGCTGGCCGGGATCGACCACCGGGCCGATCTCGGTGTCCTTGGCGATGGCGTCGCCCACCTTGAGGTTGCGGATGCGCTCGGTGAGCGCCGCGACGAACTGGTCGTGGATGCCCTCGGTGACGATCAGGCGCGACGAGGCGGTGCAGCGCTGGCCGGTCGAGTAGAAGGCGCTCTGCGCCGTGGTTTCCACCGCCACCTTCAGGTCGGCATCGTCGAGCACGATGGTCGGGTTCTTGCCGCCCATTTCGAGCTGGAACTTGCGCATCACCTTGACGCTGGCTTCGGCGACGCGCCGGCCGGTATTCACCGAACCGGTGAAGGTCTGCGCCACGATGTCCTTCGAATCCAGCATGGCCTGGCCGACCACGGAGCCGCGGCCCATCACCAGGTTGAGTACGCCCTTGGGCAGCCCGTTGCGGTGGAGGATATCGACGATCGCCCACGAGCAGCCCGGCACCAGGTCGGCCGGCTTGAACACCACGGTATTGCCGTAGCAGAGCGCCGGCGCGATCTTCCAGGCCGGGATGGCGATCGGGAAGTTCCACGGCGTGATGATGCCGACCACGCCCATCGCCTCGCGCGTCATCTCGACGCCGACGCCCGGACGCACCGACGGCACGCTCTCACCCGAAAGGCGCAGCGCCTCACCGGCGAAGAACTCGAAGATCTGTCCGGCGCGGGTGACTTCGCCGATGCCTTCGGCGAGCGTCTTGCCCTCTTCGCGGCTCAACAGCTCGCCGAGTTCGGCCTTGCGGGCGAAGATCTCGTGGGCGGTCTTGGACAGGATTTCCCAGCGCTGCAGGATGCCCGAATGCGACCAGGCCGGGAACGCCGCCTTGGCCGCCGCGATGGCGTCGAGCGTGTCCTGCTGGGTGGCGCGGGCATAGACCCCCACCACCTCGTTGGTGTTGGACGGGTTGATATTGTCCGCCCCGTCTCCGCCGACCCATTCGCCGTTGATGAGATTCTTGTGCAGTTCGGTCATGGTCGATTCCTTGCTAGCCGGTGCATCTGCACCGCATTCTCAACAACCTCGATGTCATCCCGGCGAAGGCCGGGATCCATCTCGCCGCCCGCGCGGCAGCAGGCCTGGGTCCCTGCCTTGGCAGGGATGACATCGAGTATCCTTACAGCAACCCGGCCTTGGCCAGGTCGCGCAGCAGCTGGCTGCTGCCATAGGTCCACGGCGCCACCTCGGTGGCGAGGCGCACGGTGTTGGACAGGGTGCCGAGCGACGGCGTCGAGATCGACACCACGTCGCCGAGCTTGTGGGTAAAGCCCTTGCCGGCGCCGCCGCGATCCTTCACCGGGGCGAACATGGTGCCCAGATAGACCACCAGCCCATCCGGATACTGGTGATGCCGGCCGATCGTCGCGCCGACAATGGCTTCGGGCGAGCGCGAAATCTGGCTCATGTTGGAAACGCCCGTCAGCTCGAACCCGTCTTCGCCGGTGACGCTGAGCGCGATATCGGCGGCCTTCACCGTCTCGATGGTGAAGGTGCCGTCGAACAGCCGGATGAACGGGCCGAGCGAGGCCGAGGCGTTATTGTCCTTGGCCTTGCCCAGCAACAGCGCCGAGCGGCCCTCGACGTCGCGCAGGTTCACGTCGTTGCCGAGCGTTGCGCCGACAATGGTGCCCCTCGAATTCACCACCATCGCCACTTCCGGCTCGGGGTTGTTCCACTCCGAGATCGGCAGGATGCCGACATCGGCGCCGTAGCCGACCGAGGCCATCGGCTGGCACTTGGTAAAAATCTCGGCGTCCGGCCCGATACCGACCTCGAGATACTGGCTCCACACGCCGCGCGCGATCAGCGTCTTCTTGACTTCCATCGCCGCGGGCGAGCCCGGCTCAAGCTGGCTGAGATCGGTGCCCACCAGCCCCAGAATATCCTTGCGCAGCTCGTCCGCCTTGGCCTTGTCGCCGCGCGCCTGCTCCTCGATGACGCGCTCGAGCAGCGACACCACGAACGTCACGCCGGCTGCCTTCACGGCCTGCAGGTCGATCGGCGACAGCAGCGACGGCGCCGACAGGTCGGTCTTGCCCGACCACGAGTTGGCGAGGAGATCGTGCAGCTTGCCGATCACCGGGCCCTTTGCCGAAGCCACGTAGGCGGCTGGGTCGGCCTGCTCGGCAATGTCGCGCGAGGTCGGCGCCGCTTTCGAGGTGATATCGACGATGTCTTCGCCGCGCACGGTGATCACCCGTGGGTGCTCGGATCCGGGCACCCTGGCCCGGCCGAGCAGAACGCCTTCGCTTGGAACTTGTCGATTGGCCACGGCACTCCCCCGGTTTTCGGACGGGCTACCTAACCTGCCGTCCCAAAGCCTGTCCAGCGCGGGTCGAGGCACGTAACTCAAACTTTCGTCGGTTCGCGACCCAAGCTTGGCGCAATGTCCGGCGTCTTATCTCCCGGAAGCGGCGTTCAAATTCCATTCAGGTACGCCGCACTAACACCCGCTTTGGCTGGGACATCTTTCCCGCCAAAGGCCACATAGGAGAGACGCATGCGTCCGATTACCGCCGCCCTCATTCCCCTGCTCTTCGCCACCGCGCTGAGCGCCACCCCCGTCTTCGCACAGGAGGCCACGATGAGCGGCAACATCTCGATCAGCGGCATTGGCGAAGTCACCGCAGCTCCCGATACCGCGTTCGTCAACTCCGGCGTCACCAGCCAGGGCGCCACTGCCCGCGAGGCGCTCGACGCCAATACCAAGGCGATGGGCGAGCTGATCGAAACGCTGAAGGCCGCCGGCATCGAAGCGCGCGACATCCAGACCTCGGGCTTCTCGGTCAACCCGAACTATGTCTATTCCGACGCCCGCGATGCCAATGGCTACCAGCTGCCGCCCAAGATCACCGGCTACCAGGTCTACAACAACGTCAACGTGCGGGTGCGCGAGCTGGCCAAGCTCGGTTCCGTGCTCGACAAGGCGGTGACCGTCGGCGCCAACACCATCAACGGCGTCAGCTTCTCGGTGGCCGATCCCAGCAAGCTCTATGACGAAGCCCGCAAGGCCGCCTTCGCCGACGCCAAGAGCAAGGCCCAGCTCTATGCGGAAGTGGCCGGCGAAGAGCTCGGCAAGATCCGCGCCATCAACGAGACCCAGGGCATGGGTACGCCGATGCCGCAGATGATGAAGGCCTCGGCCGATGCTCTCTCGGCAGGTGCGGTGCCGATCGAAGGTGGCGAACTCAGCTACTCGATCAACGTCCAGGTCACCTGGGACATCGCGCAGTAAGCGATCACTATTTCGGATGGGCGCCGTCGGCGCCCATCCAACTGCGGCTTTCCGGGCAGCCGCAAGGACGCCAAGACCCGCCTACCCCGCGATCGCCTTCCAGATCATATTCAGTCCGACCAGCGCCAGGAACGCGGCGAAGGCCAGTTTCAGCGTGCGCTGCTGCAGCCGGTGCGCCAGCGCTGCGCCCCATGGCGCGCAGACCGCGGCGGTCACCCCGATCAGCACCAGCGCCGGGATATTGATGTAGCCCAGGCTCAGCGGCGGACGGCCCTCGACGCTCCAGCCCGAGATGATGAAGCCCAGCGTCCCCGACAGGGCGATGAACACCCCGATCGCGGCGCCTGTCCCCACCGCCTTGTGCATCGAGGCCCCGAAGGCATGGATGGTCGGCACGCTCAGCGAACCGCCGCCGACCCCCATCAGCGCCGAGATGTAGCCGACAACTGCCGCCGAGATACGATGCGTCGGCGCGGAATCCCCCAGATGCCCCATCAGCCGCTCCTGGAACGGCAGCACGATATTGGCGGCGATGAACAGCGCCACCACGCCGAATACGATGCGCAGCACATCGCCGGTATAGAGCCCCGCCATCAGCCCGCCGATGAAGGTGGCGACCACCACGACCGGCGCCCAGAGCTTGAGGATGCGATGGTCCACCGCACCGCGCTTGTCGTGCGCCCTGGCGCTGGCGATGCCGGTGGGAATGATGATGGCGAGCGACGTGCCCACGGCGATATGCTGCACCACGTCGCTGTCATAGTGCAGAAAGGCCAGGGCCGACGCCAGCGCCGGCACGATGATGGCGCCGCCGCCAATGCCCAGCAGCCCTGCCGCAATGCCCGAGATCACCCCGGTGGCGAGCAGGCCCAGGACAAACGGCCAGTAGCTCAGAAGGTCGCCCACATCGACTCCATCTGCGACTCCATGAAGAACCCACATCGGATCGCACGAATTGGGCCGGGCACTCTAGGCCGTCACGACCGAATCCGTCCATTGAACCTCGGGCTGCCGCGGCCCCACTGGCGCCACGATTGCCCGGTCCTGTCGCGCTGAGGGAACCGCCGATGGGCTTCGGCGTTCGGCAATCGATGGGGCTGACTCACATCGCGGCAGGTCTTCGGACGTTCAGGTTCGGTTCAGCAGGTCTGCGCCACTTCTCGTACAACTGACTCCAAAACAAGGATAAAACCCATGCGCTTTCGAAACTGGCTCCTGACCGGCACCAGTCTCGCCGTTCTCGCATTGGTGCCGGGCGCCGCTTTCGCGCAGCAGGCCGAGTACCAGGCCCTGCAGGAAGCACAGGCTTCGGGCGACGCAGACGCGATCAGCAATGCCCAGCAGGCGCTGACCGATACCTGCATTGTGAACGGCTATTCCAGCGTGCAGGAATGTATCGCGGCCATCACCGGCGGCGGTCAGCCTGCTGCCAATTCGAGGGCAGACGAAGAAGCACGGGCCGCCGAAGAGGCGCGCGCGGCTGAGGAAGCCCGCGCCGCCGAGGAGGCCAAGGCCGCCGCTGAGGCCCAGGCTGCTGAGGAAGCCAGAGCGGCTGAAGAAGCCAAGGCCGCCGAGCAGGCGCGCGCGGCTGAGGAAGCTCGTGCTGCCGAGGAAGCCAAGGCCGCTGCAGACGCGCAGGCCGCCGCCGAGGCTGAAGCGCAGGCTGCCGCCGACGCCAAGGCCGCCGAGGACGCGCGCGCCGCGGAAGAAGCCAAGGCTGCTGCCGAGGCCCAGGCCGCCGCTGACGCTCAGGCTGCCGCCGATGCCAAGGCTGCCGCTGACGCACAGGCTGCCGCCGATGCCAAGGCTGCCGAGGAAGCCAAGGCGGCTGAAGACGCAAAGGCCGCCGAGGATGCCAAGGCCGCCGGCGATGCCCAGGCCGCATTCGTCGCCGACCTGCAGGCGGCGCTCGACCAGTACCAGGCCGCGCTGAACCAGGCCGCCGCCGGCGACTATGCCGGTGCCAAGCCCATCGCCGATGCCGCTGCCGCCCGCATCCAGGAGCTGTGCACCGCCAACGGCTACGCCGATATCAAGTCGTGCATCGGCCAGGATCTGCCGCCGCTGCCCGAGCCTGCCGCCGAACAGCCGGCGCAGGAACCGGCAGCCGAACAGCCCGCGACCGAACAGCCCGCGACCGAACAGCCCGCCACTGAACAGCCGACGACTGAACAGCCGGCCACCGAACAGCCGACGACCGAGCAGCCTGCTGCAGAGCAGCCGGCAACCGAACAGCCGGCCGAGGCCGGCCCCACCGATGAGCCTGCCGATGCCAACGCCCCCGATCCGGTGGCCGCCGCGCAGGATCAGCTGGGCACGGCCGTCGAACTCTACAATGTGGGCGTCGGCCAGCTCGATGCCGGTGACGTCTCGGGTCAGTCGACCATCGACGCCGCCAACAAGCAGTTCGCCACCATCTGTGCCGCTCTTGGCGTCGCCGATGTGGCGCAGTGCCTTGCCCAGTACGGCATCACCCTGCCCCCGATCCCGCAGGTAACGGCTCCGGCCGAACCGGCATCGACGCCGATCGCCGAGCTGCCCGGCGCGCAGGAAGCGGTGACCCCGCTGGCCGTCGAAGTGCTGCCCGAGACCGTTGCCCCCGAGGAAGCGGCGCCGGTGCTCGACAGCGCCAAGGACACCGCCAAGTCGGTGGCCGATGGTCAACAGCCGACCGAACAGCCGGCCGCACAGGAGCAGCCGACCGCTCCGCCGCCGACCGACGACACCGCAGCCCAGGCCGACATCACCCCGGTCGAGGTGCAGTCGCTGGCCAAGCTGGAAGGCGAGAAGATCGCCGTCGACGCCCTGCCGCCCATCGAAGTGCCGCAGAACGTCACGATCATCAACAACATCACCAACGTGACGAACGTCACCAACGTCACCAACAACACGACCAACGTCACCAACAACAACAATTCCAACAACAACAATAACAACAACAATGGTGGCCCGGGCCCACGCCCCGGCAACAACTTCACCAACTCGGGCTTTATCTTCCAGATCGGCATCAACCTGGTGATCTCGAACCCGGCCCAGGACTTCGACCGCATTCGCGACAGCAATGAGGATGAGGTCTACTACGAGCGCCTGCCGGGCGGTCGCGTCAAGGAGACCATCGAGCGCCCGAACGGCGTGCAGATCGTCACCATCCGCGACCGTTGGGGCAACGTGCTGAAGCGTTCGCGCATCATGCCGGACGGCCGCGAGTACATCCTCGCCTACCAGGACGAGGACGATTTCGAGGTCGATGACGACTACTTCGGCAACTGGCGCGACCCGGGCGACGACCTGCCGCCGCTGCGCCTGACCATCCCGATCCGCGACTACATCCTCGATGCCGGCGATGCCGACGAGGAAGAAGTCGAACTCTTCTTCCGTGAACCGCCGGTGGAACAGGTTCGCAAGATCTATACCATCGAGGAAGTGAAGCGTTCGGCCCGTATCCGTGACTCGGTGCGTCGCGTCGAAGTCGGCGGGCTGACCTTCGACTCCGGTGCCGCCACCATCGCCCGCAGCCAGGTCGGCGCGCTCAGCAAGGTCGCCAACGCCATGCTGGCGATCCTCGAAGACAATCCGGGCGAGACCTTCCTGATCGAAGGCCACACCGACGCCGTGGGTTCGGACCAGTCCAACCTGATCCTTTCGGACCAGCGCGCCTCGACTGTCGCCCGCATCCTGACGGACTTCTACGACGTGCCGCCCGAGAACCTGGTCACCCAGGGCTATGGCGAGCGCTACCTCAAGGTGAAGACCGACAAAGCCGAAAAGCTGAACCGTCGCGTCTCGATCAAGCGCATCACGTCGCTGATCACGGTTGCCGACAAGCGCAACTAAGGCCGGCGACTGAACTGAGAACGGGCCGGGGAGCAATCCCCGGCCCGTTTTGGTTTGGGGTAAGGTCTTCGCGCCCATCACCGGCCGTCACCCCGACGACGGCCCAGATGGCTAAGTCACGATCGCGCCCACCCACCGGGTGTCATCCCTGCGAAAGCAGGGACCCATCTATCCACTTGCACGGGCTGTGAGTTGGGTCCCCGCTTTCGCCGGGATGACGGCCGGGGTGAGATCGACCTTACCGCCCCCAAACTGCGTCACCCATGCCACTTGCCTCCCTCCACAGATCCGCTATCCCTCAGCGAACCACCCTGTCGGAGCCAACATGCCCAAGCGTCTCGAACTCGTCATCGAAGCGGTGATCCTCGCCTCGCGCTGGCTGCTGGTGCTGTTCTATCTGGGCTTGGCGGTGGCGCTCGCGGTCTATGCCGCGACCTTCGGGGTGAAGCTCTGGGACTTCATCAGCCATGTCTTCGTCATCGACGAGGCCGATGCGATCCTCAAGATGCTGGCGCTGATCGACGCTGCGCTGGTCGCCAGCCTCGTCGTCATGGTGATCATCTCGGGCTACGAGAACTATGTCTCGCGCTTCGACAATGGCGAGGCCGTGCATTGGCTGGGCGAGATTGACGCCGGCTCGCTCAAGATCAAGGTGGCCTCGACCATCGTGGCCATCTCCTCGATCCACCTGCTCCAGGTCTTCCTCAACGTTTCGAGCTACACCGCCGACAAGCTGATGTGGTTCACCCTGATCCACCTGGCCTTCGTCGTCTCGGCGCTGTTCCTCGCTTTCATCGATCGCATCTCGGCGCAGACCAAGTCGATCGGCAAGGCAAACCGCGCCGGCGACGAAAAAACCGAAAAATCGTCGGCAAGCTGAGCTATCGGCGACAGCTTTTCTTCACTCCTTGCGGAGTGAAATCACGTTGAGACTCAGCATCTTGCAGGGTGCCGCTGAATCATTTCCGCAATCTGTCACGATTTCGGGAACAATTCCGACGGCTACCGAGTTATTGCCGCCATACGGTACTCAAACAAAGGAGCTTGATCATGGCTGTCCCCGAACGCGATACCGTCTATTCGAGCGATGACGTCAACCGCACTGTCTATACCCGCGAGTCGAGCGCGACTGGCTGGTTTGTAGGCATCATCGTTGCGCTGGCGCTGCTCGCCATTGGCTATCTGGTGTTCTCTGCCAATTCCGGCCCGTCTTCGACCACGACGACGGTGAACAACACCCCTGCCATTGAAGCTCCGGCCACCCCGGCCCCGGCTCCGATGACTGAGGCCCCGGCGACTGGCACCGAGACCACTCCGATGGCTCCGGCCGCTGAGCCTGCTCCGGCTGCCCCGGCCGACGCCGCTCCGGCGACTGAAGCTCCGGCCGCCCCGGCTACCGAGGCTCCGGCCCCGGCGACTGAGGCCCCGGCCGCCAACTAAGCCCGATTTCCGGGTCACGAAAGAATAACAGCATCTGAGCGGAGGATCCTCCCCCGACGCTCACCCTGAACCCCGGCAGCCCGCTGCCGGGGTTATTTCTTTGTATCGTTCCGCCGCACCGGCTGCCTGAGGATGGTCTTGAGCTTTTCCGGCGGCACCTTGCGCGGATCGGACAGGTAGATCTCGTGGTGGTGACCGGTTTCCTCGAGCCCGTTCGCCGGCAGGAATTCCTGGTGCAGCCGCGCCAGCGTCGGTCCCTCGTCGTCATAGCTGCCCACATGCAGCGTCTGCACCGAAAGCCCCTCGTCGAGCGGCGCGAAACGGAGGCCAGGGTGCGGCGCGCCGAGTTTCCGGCGGGCCTTGTCGAGCGCGCCGACGAACAGCTCGGCCGTGACGAAATCCGGCTGCAGGATCATGATGGTCCAGCGCCAATCGTCCTTTGTGCGCCGCTCGAAGCTCGACATGTCGTCGGCCCACCACAGCGCCTCGAGCGGCCCCACGACATAGTCGCGGCCCAGCTCGGCCTTGGCCGCGAACTTCATCGCGTAGCTCACCGAATAGAGCCAGCCCACACCGGTCCGATACGTCTCGGCACTGTTCGGGTCGCCCTCGCCATCGAGCTGCACAAAGGAAAGCGCCGGCACGTCGACGATCGCGAACGTGTCCCTGGGCGCGCTGTAGAGCGATCTGTAGTGCTTCTTGAGGTCGAGCTTTTCCATCTCACGCCCCTGAACCATTGCGGGGCCAACCTACCCGGCGAGCAATCAAAGGCAACCATTCGCACCTGCGCGAACTTGTCATCCTTGCGCAGCCGGCGGGCGCTACCTAACTCCCGGTGCGAAGCAAGAAAAACCGGGAGACAGCCATGTTCAACATCGACGGCATCATCAAGGCCCTGCAGACCGACCCCAACACCCAGCGCACCGCCATGACCGGCGCCGCAGGCCTTGCCGCCGGCATGCTGCTGTCGGGCGGCGGGCTGGGCAAGCTGGTCGGCAATGTCGCCAAGGTCGGTGCAGTGGCCGCGGTGGGCGGGCTGGCCTATTCGGCCTGGCAGCAGCACCAGAAGAACCAGCAGCAGGCCGGCGCCGCCTCGGACGGTGCGCCGCCGCCGGCGCGCGATGCGTTCGTTCCGCCGCCGCAGGCAGCTTACCAAAGCGAGGAACTCGGCAAGACCCTGGTGCGCGCCATGATTGCCGCCGCCAAGGCGGATGGGCAGATCGATGCCGAGGAGAAAGAGCGCATCTTCAAGCGGCTCGAAACCATGCCGCTGTCATCCGAGGAAAAGGCCTTCGTGTTCGATGAGCTGGCGAGCCCGCTCGATATCGACGCCGTGGTGGCGCGCGCCGATACGCCGGAGCACGCCTCGGAGATCTACGCCGCCTCGCTCGTGGCGATGACCCCGGACAGTGCCGCCGAGCGGACCTATCTCGAAGCGCTGGCCTTCAAGCTCAAGCTGCCGGCCGGGCTTGTTGCCGAAATCCACCGCCAGGCCGGACACGAGGTACCCGCCCCCGCAGCCTCGCCCGCCGCGTCCTACGTGCCAACCAGCAGCGTCTGAGTTACAAGGCTGTGCGTTCTTGCGCCGCTCGAAGCGCACGGCCATGTAGAGCGCAGTCAGGAACAGGGCCTGTCCCCGCGTGGGCGCGGGCGCAGGCCCGTCCACTCAGGATTGCGCCATGGAAATCGGTCTCTACTCGTTCGCCGAAAACACCCCTGATCCCTTGAACGGCGGGCGGCTGCAGTCGCCGGCCGAACGCCTCAGGGACCTGCTCGAGGAGATCAAGCTCGCCGACGAGGTCGGGCTCGACTTCTATGGCCTCGGCGAGCACCACCGCCCGGACTTCGTCGCCTCGGCGCCGGTGACCATCCTCGCCGCCGCGGCGGCCATCACCAAACGCATCCGCCTCTCCACTGCCGTCACCGTGCTGAGCTCGGACGATCCGATCCGCGTCTGGCAGCAATTCGCGACACTCGACCTGCTGTCGAGCGGCCGCGCCGAGATCATGGCCGGTCGCGGCTCGTTCATCGAGAGCTTCCCGCTCTTCGGCTACGAGCTCGAAGACTACGACACCCTGTTTGAGGAAAAGCTGGCCGAACTGCTGAAGATCCGCGAAGGCGGCAAGGTCCAGTGGGAGGGTTCCGAGCACACCAAGCCGATCCCCGGTATCGCCATCTATCCCAAGCCGATCCAGGAGCCGCTGCCGCTCTGGGTGGCGGTCGGCGGCACTCCCAACTCGGTGGCCCGCGCCGCCTATTACGGCCTGCCCCTGATGCTCGCCATCATCGGCGGCAACCCCGAGGCGTTTACCCAGTTCACCGAGCTCTACCGGCGCACCGCCGAGAAGGTCGGCCACGATGTGTCGAAGCTGCCCATCGGCATCTCCTCACACGGTTTCATCGCCGAGAATTCGCAGGACGCGCTCGACACCGCCTTCCCGGCGCATCACGAAGCCATGAGCCGCATCGGCCGCGAGCGCGGCTGGCCGCCCACCACGCGGGCCCAGTTCGAAGCCGGCGCCGGGCCGTCCGGCGCCTATTTCATGGGCTCGCCGCAGCAGGTCATCGACAAGATTCTGATGCAGCACGAGTGGTTCAAGCATGATCGCTTCGGCCTACAACTGAGCGTCGGCACCCTGCCCCACGACAAGGTCATGAAGGCCATCGAACTCTTCGGCACCGTGGTGAAACCAGCGGTGAACAAGGCCCTCAGCAGCTAGGCCATAGACACGACCACTGCCTTGAGGCATGTCAGCGCGATGGAAACGTCGGCGCAGGCGATCAGCCGATCGCTCGCGGCGATGAGCGTCAACCGGCGCCTGCCGGCGTACGATAGTGGTCCACGCTGGAGCTGCCCGCAGTGCTTCCCATCTTCTTCATCAACATGGCGTCACGGCCCGACCGCCTGCAGCATATCGAGCAGCAACTGAACGCGCTGGGCCTGACGGCAACCCGGGTCGAGGCGGTGACGCCTCGCGACTTTTCGGCCGCGCTCGAGGAGCGCCGGCGCTCCGGCCTCGTGCGGCTCAATGCCGGCGAGATCGCCTGCAGCCTCAGCCACCAGAGCATCTGGCAAACCATGCTGGACCAGCAGATTCCCGCCGCCCTGATCCTCGAGGACGACGTCGTGCTGGCGGCGGATCTGCCCGCCGTGCTGCGCGATCCACACCTGCTGGACCACGATCCCGATGCGATCCAGCTCGAAACGCACGCCACCGCAGCGCTGGTCGGTCGCCCCGTGCCCACGGCCGTCAGCGGGCTGTCGCAGAACCGGCTGATGTCTTCCAGCCTGGGCACCGCAGCCTATGTGATGACCAGCCGTCTCGCCCGTCGCGTGTTGCAGCGCGACGATCTCGAGCAGATGTCGGTGGACAGCCTGCTGTTCGGACGGCCCGGTGGCCTGTTCTACCAGGCGCGCATCTACCAGGCGGTGCCGGCGCTCGCCATCCAGCTCGACCAGACCCGCGAGGGCAAACTCAGCGTCGGCCAGAGCGACCTGACCGGGCAGCGCCCGCCGCATCGCCCGGCCGGGCCGATGCCCTTGCAGGCCCGCCTGAAGCGGACCGCCAACCATTGGAGCCATCATCTGCGCATCCTCACGACGTTCGGTCCGACCGGCGAGCTGTGGGGATCGCGCAAACTGTGGCTGCCGGTGACCGATGACCTGCAACGGCTGATGTAACGTGCACGCCATCCCCGTTTACTACATCAACCTTGCGTCGCGCCCCGACCGCCGCGCCTTCATGGAGCGCCAGTTCGCGCAGCTGGGCATTGCCGCCGAGCGCATCGAAGCGGTGCGCATGGATGAAGTGCCTCGCCCCCTCGTCGCCTGGCATGAGACGACGCACAGCCTGTGGCGACTGGCCGAGGGCGATCTCGCTTGCGGGCTCAGCCATCAGCGCAGCTGGGAGCAACTGCTCCGGAGTGGCGCTCCGGCCGCGCTGGTGCTTGAAGATGATGTGCAACTGGCTGCCCCGGTGCTCGATTTCCTCGATCCGGAACTGCCCCGGCGGCTGGGAGCCGACCTCGTGAAGCTCGAGACCTTCCACAGCCCGGTGAAGCTCGGCAGCGCCGCGCAACGCGTCGGGACCATCGAACTGCGTGAACTATGCTCCTCGCAGATGGGGGGCGCCGCCTATATCCTGACCAGCGAAATGGCGCGGCGCTCGCTCGACAGCCCGCTCCGCAACCAGATGGGTATCGACCGCTTCCTGTTCGGCCGCGGCGGCTATCACCTGCTGCGCAGCCGGGTGCTGCAGGCCATTCCCAGCCCCTGCATCCAGATCGACAAGCTCGATGCCGCCGACCATATCGGCGAGAGCAACATCGCCGTGACCCGCACCCCCTCGGCATCTCGACCGGCACGCGATCTGAGCGCCGTCATCGGCCTGCATCTCGACCACGTCGCCCGTCTCGCGCGACTGGCCACCCGGGACCTCGCGGCAGTGCGCGGACCTCGCGTCGTCATTCCGTTCGCCGGCGTGCCGGAGCCCAGATGACCGCGTTTCCCGCCGGCCAGATCCCGGTCTACTACATCAATCTGGCCCCCCGCACCGATCGCCGCCAATTCATGGAGGAGCAGTTCAGCCGACTGGGTATCGTGGCCGAACGGATCGACGCCGTGACCATTGCCGATGTCGGCGAGACCCGCATGGCGCTGCATGCCGACCCACGCAACCCATGGGCAATGACCCGGGTCGAGGTGGCCTGCGGCATGAGCCACGAGAAAGCCTGGCGGCATATGCTCGACGCCGGCCGGGAGTTCGCCCTGATCCTCGAGGACGACGCCGTGCTGGGCGACGGCGTAACGGCGTTTCTGGATCCGGCGTTCACGGCCGATCTCCGACCCGACCTGGTGCGGCTCGAAACCATGTACGAGCGCGTGCGGCTGGGCCGTGCGGTGCGGGTGGTGGATGGCCGGTTCGGCGTGCGCCGGCTGCTCGCCTCCCACATGGGAGCGGCGGCCTACATCATCTCGGCCGGCATGGCGCGTCGTGCCCTGGCCGACCCCCGGTTGCCGCGCATGACGGTGGACCGCTATCTGTTCTCGCGCGGCGGCCCGATCATTCCGCATCGCGGTCTCTATCAGGTCGAGCCGGCCCCTGCCGTGCAGCTGGAGCACTATCGCGGCGCCAGGCCGCCGAATGCGGAGCGGAGCGACCTCAAGCGCGATCGCGACAACAGCGCCGCTGCGCCGCGCCCCCTGCGTCACCGCTGGCGCGATTCCATCGGCCGGGTGGCCTATACGCTGCGGCTCATCGCCCACACCCTGCCCGATGCCGAAGCGCGGCGGCAGAAGCGCCGCGTGGTGCCCTACGAAGGCGACCTGCAGTAGGCAGACTGCGCCTACTTGCCGCTGCGCTTGATGCTCTTGATCTGCAGCGGCGGCAGGCCGGACTTTTCGGCGATGGCGCGATCCTGTTCCATGATCGCGGCACGCGCTGCGTCATCGCCATCGAGGCCGCCGAGCAGGCCGGCATCGACCTTGCGGTTGGAGCGCTGGCTGCCGTCTTCATAGACGATGTCGAACAGCACGAACTCGGTGCGGGCGGTGGGTTTCTTGGCCATTTCTGGAACTCCTGTTGGCAGCGCCTGCGGCGCGCACGGGCAATCTTGGGAACGCGGCAAGACGTCCCCGGGGCGGAACCGCCCGCGGAGGACGCCAGCATTGTTTGCGCGAGGCGGCTCGCCGGTTACGGCCGGTAGATGCCGTCGCCCTGCTCGTCGATGATCTGGCGGCCCTTGGCCAGTGCGAAACTGACCACGTCCTCCTTGGAAGAAAACCGGTCGGCGCGCACGAACTTGTAGCTCTTGAGCTCGCCGTCGATCTCCTTCTCGATCAGCCCGGCGAGCTGATACTCGCTCCCCACCGGCATGATCAGCGACTTCACGGTAAAGCCCTTATAGGCCTCTTCCGCCACCACGGCCGGCTCGATCGACTTGCCCGCCGATCCGCTGCCGCCGCCACCGCCGAAAAGATTCTTCCAAAAGGACATAGGCGCGCCTCGGGCAAAGGGAAAGTTCGACCGATTTAGGCCGCCAGCGCCAGTTTGTCCACCATGCACCGGGCGGCCTGGTCGGCCGGCGCCATCGCCGCGCCCGTTCAGCCCCGTCCGGTAGCCCGCCATTGCGCCGGCGACCTGCCGACATGGCGGTGAAAGGCGCGACTGAACGCGGCTTCCGAGCTGTACCCGATCTGCTCGGCGACAGCCGAAAGTCTCAGTTCGGTCGCGACCAGCAGGTTTGCCGCCAGTTGCATGCGCCATTCGGCGAGATAGCGGATCGGCGACTGCCCGAGCAACTCGCGGAAGCGTTCTCCCAGCACCGAGCGCGACGTCGCCGCGGCGCGCGAAAGCTCGGCGACACTCCACTCCCGGATCGGCTCGTCGTGGATCAGCTTCAGCGCCCGGCTGACAATCGGATCGTTGGCGGCCGCCAGCCAGCCACTGGCCAGCGGTGCCTCGGACGAATAGAGCCGCAGCGCCTCGACCAGCAGCAGTTCCGGCAGACGCGCCGTGGTGCCGTCTCCCGACGGCCCATCCTCCAGCGCCCGGCTCAGCACCACGTCGAACAGCGTGGCGGCATTGCCGGTGGGGCGTATCCTGATCACCGGCGGCAAGCTGCGCAGGAACGAGTTGAACAGCAGCTCGTCGCTGCTGAAGTAACCGCAGACCAGCTCGGTCACCTCCCCATCGCCGCCATGATGCAGGACCGGGATCTCGTTCCATGGCGCCGGCGGCAGCAGCTCGCTGATCTGGACCGGCGCCACCATTTCGTGGCTGCCCATCAGGTGCTGATGCGAGGCCGGCAGAATGGCGAGATCGCCGGCCTCCAGTTCGACGCGATGGCCGGCGGCGGTGATCCAGAGCCGACCGCGCCGCACGCTGTGAAACACGATCAACCGCTCGGCGCCCGGCGCGAGCAGGTCGATCAGCGCACAGTTCCCGGGCGAGTCGAACGCCCAGGGCGAGCCATACGCCCCCTTTAGAAACAGCGAACCGGAGAGCCGCACGCGCCGCAGCACGTCCGACAGCAATCCGCTCGCAGTGGTGGCAACCCCGCGATACGGCGTTCCGGTCACGCCAGCCGGCGTTTCGATCATGGTCATGTTGGTGGTCCGAATAGATGGTTGCCCCACCGCGGCAGGAGTTCTGCGCCCGGTACCTGACAATCGTCAATACGAGGAATCTATGCGGAATATCCAAACCACCGGGAATAAGTCGCTGCTGGCCGGTGTTAGCGCCAAGGCGGGCACTTCGACTTTGCGTTACAACCCACGGCGGGCCCGGGTGCTTGCTGCGGGCGCGCTATTGCTTGCGCTGGTCGCCGCCCCGGCATTCGCCCACGGCGATGTCGCAGTGGATGCCGGGCCGAACCCGCTCGCCGACAGCGTACGGCAGGCAAACGCCCGCTTCTCCGACGTGGCAGCTGCCCTCTCCGAGGGCTATGCGCCGATCCCTTGCGTCTCCGGCACCGACGGCGGTGCCATGGGTATCCACTACGTGAACGCCAAGCTGATCGAGGACGAGGCAATCGACATCGCCCATCCCGAGGCGGTGATGTACGAGCCTGGCCCCGACGGCAAGCGCACCCTCATCGCGGTGGAGTACATCACCACCAAAGGCCCGGCGGAGCTCGACGGGCACCTGTTCAGCTTCACCAACGCCCCTAACCGTTACGGGCTGCCGGCATTCTACGAGCTGCACGTCTGGGCCTGGCGGCCCAACCCCACGGGGACCTTCTCCGACATGAACCCCAACGCCTCCTGCGACGCAGTAGCAGCCGGCACCAACTGAGACCTCAACCAGGAATACTGCCATGAAGCGCTATGTGATCGAACGCGAAGTGCCGAGCTTCGGCGCCAACGACAATGCCGGCTTCTGCGACGCCGCAAAAACCTCCAATGCCGCTCTCGCCAAGCTCGCCCCGCGTGTGCAGTGGGAACACTCTTACGTCATCGGCAACGGCACGTTCTGCGTCTACCTCGCCGAGGATGAACAGGCCATCCGCGAGCACGCACGCCTCAGCGGCTTTCCGGCGAACCGCATCACCGAAGTCGTTCGGATGATCGACCCCACCACCGCGGCAACCTGACCCGGCTCAGGCTGCGACGAACGAAAAGGGCGGCGCCATGGCGCCGCCCTTTTTCCTGTTCGGCGCGAGCGCCTGTCTCAGTTGTCGAGGAAACTGCGGAGCTTCCGGCTGCGGCTCGGGTGCTTCAGCTTGCGCAGCGCCTTGGCCTCGATCTGCCGGATGCGTTCGCGCGTCACGCTGAACTGCTGGCCAACTTCCTCGAGCGTATGGTCGGTGTTCATGCCGATGCCGAAGCGCATGCGCAGCACGCGTTCCTCGCGCGGCGTCAGCGACGCCAGGACGCGCGTGGTGGTCTCACGCAGGTTGCTCTGGATCGCCGCGTCGATCGGCTGGATGGCGTTCACATCGGGGATGAAATCGCCCAGGTTCGAATCTTCCTCGTCGCCGATCGGGGTCTCGAGGCTGATCGGTTCCTTGGCGATCTTCAGCACCTTGCGGACCTTGTCGAGCGGCATCTGCAGCTTTTCGCTCAGCTCTTCCGGGGTCGGCTCGCGGCCGATCTCGTGCAGCATCTGGCGCGAGGTGCGAACGATCTTGTTGATCGTCTCGATCATGTGCACCGGGATACGGATGGTGCGAGCCTGGTCGGCGATCGAGCGGGTGATCGCCTGCCGGATCCACCAGGTGGCATAGGTCGAGAACTTGTAGCCGCGGCGATACTCGAACTTATCGACCGCCTTCATCAGGCCGATATTGCCTTCCTGGATGAGATCGAGGAACTGCAGGCCGCGGTTGGTGTATTTCTTGGCGATCGAGATCACCAGGCGAAGGTTGGCTTCCACCATTTCCTTCTTGGCGATCGCCGCTTCGCGCTCGCCCTTCTGCACCTTGTGGACGATCCGGCGGTACTCGGCGATATCGAGGCCGGTTTCGGTCGCCAGCGTCTGGATGTCGCCGCGCAGTTCGTTGGCGGTGTCCGCCTCGCGCTTGGCGAATTCGGCCCAGCCCTTGGCCGACAGCGTCGCGACGCTCTCGATCCAGTTCTGCTCGAGCTCGCTGCCGTAATAGGCCTCGAGGAAGTTCTCGCGCTTGACGCCATAGCTCTCGGCAAGGCGCAGCAGGCGCCCCTCGAGCCGCACCAGGCGCTTGTTGATGTCGTAGAGCTGCTCGACCAGGCTCTCGATACGGCTCTGGTTCAGCGACAGCGACTTGACGTCGGTGATCACTTCGGAGCGCAGGCCTTCGAGCTTCTTGAGATCGGCGGCGGTGGCCGGAGCATTGCCCGCCATGCGGTCCTCGGCATGCCGATCCTGCATCTTGCGCATCTTGCCATAGGCTTCGGCGATGCGATCGAAGGTCTCGACCACCTGCGGCTTCAGCTCGGCTTCCATCGCCGAAAGCGACAGCGAGTTCTCGAAATCGTCGTCTTCTTCCTCGACCGGATCCTGCGGCGCCTGCGGCTCGTCGGGAACATAATCGTCCTCGTCGTCGCCCGAGCGCGGCGCCGGCTTCGCCTTGGCGGGCTTGGCCTCTTCCTTGACCGCGGCGGGGCGCTCGATCTCGGACGGCATCACCGGGGCCGCCTGCTTGGCGTCGGGACCGGCATAGGTGGCCTCGAGGTCGATGATGTCGCGCAGCAGAATTTCGGCATTGGCCAGCTGGTCGCGCCAGATGATGATGGCCTGGAAGGTCAGCGGGCTCTCGCACAGGCCCTCGATCATCGTCTCGCGGCCGGCCTCGATGCGCTTGGCGATGGCGATTTCGCCCTCGCGGCTGAGCAGTTCGACCGACCCCATCTCGCGCAGATACATGCGCACCGGATCATCGGTACGGTCGCTGCCTTCGCGGGTGTTGGATTTCGAGGCGACGGCGGTGCCGGTCCGTTCGGCGAGCTCGGTCGATTCCTCTTCCGGGGTATCGGGCTCAGCCTCTTCGACCTCGTCCTCGTCGACGACGTTGATGCCCATGTCGGAGAACATCGCCATGATGTCCTCGATCTGCTCGGAGTTGACCTCCTCCGACGGCAGAACGGCATTCAGCTCTTCATAGGTGACGTAACCGCGCTTCTTGGCGGTCTTGATCAGCTTCTTTACGGCGGCATCGGATAGGTCGAGCAGCGGGCTATCAGGCGGCTCGCCGCCTGCTGCACCGGCTACGCCGGCAACTTCCGGCTTTTCTGCGTCTTTGGTCTTTGTCTGGGTCGCTGCCTTGGTGGCCATCTAGCTTGCTGCTCCGGGTGCCCGATCGGGAGGGCGCCGATAGTCGTTAAGTGGTCACGGCTTGAAACATCGTAAAGGGACGGGCTGGCGCGACGGTTTCCGATATGCCGTCACTTGTTCGTCACCGGTGCTGATTCGCCCATAAGCGAAATCGCGCGTACCCGCAGCCACCTAGAAGCTCCGTGTCGCGCGCCCCGATAACGAACCAAACCCTTCGATCAATGCCTCTGTGCCATCGACGGTGGTGATCTGGTTCTGGATGTCTCGCAGCCGTTCGAATGTTTCCTCGCTCGGGTCGTCGCCCAGCGCCAATTCGGCTGCCTTCAGGGCCTTATTTAGCTCAACAGATTTGTAATGCAAGGCCAGGGCATGACGTAATCCGATCTCGGCGTCCGGATCGGCGATCTCGGCGCCGGTCTGCCAAACCCCCTGACGGGCCAGCAAATCCCGCATTTTCTCCAGTGGCTCGCCGAAGCCGCGGGCCCCGAGCGCGGCGTTGAGTGCCTCGGCTGTGATCTCGTGATCGCGGGTCACGAGGTCAAGCATAGTGCCCAACAGGTTGCGCGAGGTCGGCGACGACAGTTCCAGCGACGCAAGTGATTCGAGCCGGCTGTCCGCCAGCGCCGGATGGTTCACGAGGCTGACGAGGATCGCCGCCTCGCGCGGCGTCGCATCCACGCCCCTGCCCGGCTTCAGGAGCCGCGAGTTCCGCAGCGTATCGGACACCACCACCCGCGGACTGCCTCGACTGCCGACCTGAGGAGCATTGCCGCCCCTCGGGTTGCGCCGATCGAAGCCGCCGCGTTGCCCGCCGCCGCCGCCCCGCTGTTCCCAGCGCTGGTTGCGCACCGGCGCAAAGAACGCCTGGAGCTTCTCGTCGAACGCCTGCATGTAGTGCCGCTTCACCGACGCCTCGGCGATGGCGTTGGCCCGCGCCTTGAGCCGCGCCTCGAGCGCGGCCCGCGCCTCCGGGGTTTCGGGCACGATACCGCCGGTCTCGATGCTCCAGATCACGTCCGACAGCGAGCGCGCCCGCTCGATCACGTCGGCAAAGGCGCCACGGCCCTGCGCCTTGATCAGGTCGTCCGGGTCCTGCCCCTCCGGCAAGGTGGCGATCCGCACCGTCCGCCCCGGCTGCAGGTGCGGCAGGACGATCTCGGTCGCCCGCGCGGCCGCGCGCTGCCCGGCGCCGTCGCCGTCGAAGCAGAGCACCGGCTCGTCGCTCATCCGCCATAACAGCTGCAGGTGCTCCTCGGTCAACGCCGTCCCCAGTGGCGCCACCGTGCCCTCGAAGCCCGCCGTTACCGCCGCGATCACATCGAGATAGCCCTCGACCACGATCACCGACTTGCCGGACCGCGCCGCCTCGCGCGCCGTCTGCCCGTTATAGAGCGTCATCCGCTTCTTGAAGAGTTCGGTCTCGGGCGAGTTGAGATACTTGGCCGGCACATCGGCCGACATCGCCCGGCCACCAAAGGCGATCACCTTGCCGCGGAAATCGGTGATCGGGAACATCACCCGGTTGCGGAACCGATCATAGGGCAGCGGCGAGTCCTCGCGCACCACCACGAGGCCGGCATCCACCATTTCCTGCGCCGACACACCATTGGCGGCGAGATGCTCCTTCAGGCCGTTGGCGCTGTCGGGCGAATAGCCGAGCCGGAACTTGCTCTGCGCCGCCGCGCTCACCCCGCGCTCGTTGAGATAGCCGCGCGCCCGCGCCCCGATATTGTGGCTCAGCGCCGCCTCGAAATACTGGGTCGCGACCTCCATCACATCGTAGAGCGAACGCCGGCTCTCCTGCCTCGCCTCGTCGCGTTCGTCGCGCGCCGGCATCGGCACACCGGCCATGCCGGCAAGCTTTTCCACCGCCTCGGGAAAACTCATCCCGGCCTTTTCGGTCAGGAAGCGGAAATGGTCGCCGGACACCCCACAGCCGAAGCAATGGTAGATGCCGCGCCGATCGTCGGCATGGAAGCTCGGGCTCTTTTCGCCGTGGAACGGACAGCAGGCCCACATGTCGCCACGCTGCGGCTGGCTCTTGCGCTTGTCCCAGATGACGTGCTCGCCCACCACCTGCGAGATCGGCAGGCGCTGCCGGATCTCATCAAGGAAGCCGTCGGAAAAGCGCATGGGGGATAAGTAGGCGTTTCCATCCGCCGCCGCCATCCCCGCCTGCGGCAATCCCCGCTGTCCGTCCGCGCAACCCTCGGTGGTCATACATCGTTTGGAGCTGGAGGGGCGTCCATGTCCGCAGACCGCGCAACAGCTCGAGGCAACTGGTTCCAACGCTGGCGTGCCATCGTGCTGGCGACGCTGCGCTCGTTCTTCTTCGAGCGCGACAACGCTCCGCGTTGCGCCGCCGTCGCCTTTTTCGGCTTTTTGTCATTCTTCCCCGCCATTGCCACGGTGGCGCTGATCTACGGCATCGTCGCCAACCGCCAGATGGTGGCCGATACCATCGAGGAGGTCGGCGACGTCGTTCCGCAGCTGGCCCAGCGGATCATTGCCGAGCAGCTGACCATACTCGCCAGCCAGCCGCCGGTGACCCTCGGCCTGGGGCTGCTGATCACCGTGCCCTTCGCCCTGTGGAGCGGCTCGCGCGGCGTCGATTCCCTGCTCTATGCCATGTCGCGCATCCGCAACGAGGCGCCGCGGCGCGGCTTCTTCAAGTCGCTCGCCTATGCCATCGGCCTCAGCATCGGCGGCGCCGTCTTCGTGGCCCTCGCCCTGCTGGCGGTCGCCGGCCTTCCGGCGCTGATCCCGTGGCCGTCGGGCGAGGAGGTGGTGGCCCTGGCGCTGCGCTGGCCCATCTTGCTGGTGCTCAGCATCTTCGTGTTGGCCGGGCTCTACCGCTGGGGCCCTGACCGCCACCCGCGGAAATTCCGCCACATCTGGCCGGGCGCCGCCCTCGCCTCGCTGCTCTGGCTGCTCGCCGGGGCGGTGTTTTCGATCTATGTCGAAAACTGGGGCCACTACGAGGCGACGTTCGGTTCGGTATCGGCCGCCGTGGTGCTGTTGCTGTGGCTCTACAACTCCGCGCAGATCCTGGTGCTCGGCGCCGCCTTCAACACCGAGATCGAGCGCGCCGCGCACCAGCGGGACGCGGCGACCCCGCCTCCCGCCGATTGATCCCGCGGGTCGGCCGGTCAGCCGACCTTGGCGTCGAGGCCCCTCAGCTGCCAGGCGATATAGAGCTGGAACAGCCCATAGAGGATCATCAGCACGCCCACGATGCTCACCAGCGCCAATGCACTCTGCAGTGGCATCACCAGCAGCAGCACGCCGAACACCAGGTAGGCGCATGCGCTCAGCACCTCAGGCCAGAACGTCCCCTGCCGCAGCAGCGCCCGACCGACGATGGTGACGTAGAGCGCGAACGCCCCGATCAGGATCATCAGGATCCCGACCACGATCACCAGGGTCGAGATGCCGATTGCCGCCGCCAGCGCCGGAAACGCCACGATCAGGATGCCGGCAAGGATCGCGAGGATGTGCCGGGTGATGGCGACGCCCAGCCGCGTGCTGGTACGGCCGCCGAACAGCAGCCCCCACAGTCCCAATGCGCCATCGATGATGACGATCACGCCGCCGACCCACACCAGGGTCGCCAGCGCCAGTTGCGGCGAAATCAGTGCGAACAGTCCGCCTGCCAGCATCAGCACGCCACGGATACCGGCGAAGATGCTCGGCCAGGCCAGAGCGTTGTCGTTAGCCATTCTGTCCTCCGTCAGGTCACACCGACTTGCCGCCCGCCATATCGCCGGCCGATTTGAACATCCGCCATGCGAGGCCGAACAGGCCGATGGCGAAAATCACCGCGAGGATGCCCGCGAGCGTCACGAACACCAGGGCGCTGAACACCGGCCAGAACAGCAGCGCGATGCCGAACAGCACATAGAGCGCGCCCGACAGCAGCACCGGCCAGATCCGCGCGTAGTGCTCGCGTTCCCGGATGATCACCCAGATCTCCATCACCCCGACGAAGATCGACTGGAACGCCACGAGATAAACGAGGAGCGTCGCGGTCAGCAGCGTTGCAAAGAACGGCGACAGGAGGATCAGCACGCCGGTGATGATCGCCAGCACGTTGCGCACCACGTCGAACCAGAAATTGCCGGTCTTGGCCCCGCCGAAGGTGAGGCTCCACAGCCCCAATACGCCATCGACCAGCAGCAGCACGCCGCCGGCGATCACCAGGATGGCGAGCGCCTGGGCCGGAAAGAAAATGGCATAGAGCCCCGCCAGCAGCATCAGCAGCCCCCTGAGCCCGGTGATCCAGGCCCAGCGTTTCCTCGTGTCGCTCGATACAGCCATCGGTCCGCCTCCAATGTTGTTGCCTGATGGGAGGTTAGCCCTTTTTGCCGCGCCGCCAAGCCTCGTGTCGGCTTTAGACACCGCTGCTTATCCGGCTTGCTTCCTGTCGCCCGGCATGGTCTGACCGCGCCGGATATTTTGAGGATAGTCATGCCGATCGCCATTTACGCCCTGGCGCTGGCTGCGTTCGCAGTCGGCTCGGCCGAGTTCGTCATCTCCGGCATCCTGCCGCCGCTCGCCGAGGATCTGTCGGTGACCATCCCGGTCGCGGGCCTGCTGGTCAGCGCCTATGCCATCGGCGTCGCCATCGGTGGGCCGGTGCTGACGGTATTCACTTCGCGATTCTCGCAGCGCAATGTGCTGATCGGCCTGATGATCGTGTTCTCGATCGCCCAGGTGCTGTGCGCCATCGCCCCCGACTACGGCCTGCTGCTGCTGGCGCGGCTGCTTTCGGCCTGCGCTCACGGCGTGTTCTTCGGCGCCGGCAACGTGGTCGTCGTCGGCCTCGTGCCGCCGGAACGCCGCGGCGCCGCCTTCTCGCTGTTCATCTCCGGCATCACCGTCGCCAACCTGCTGGGCCTCCCCGGCGGCAGCGCCATCGGGCTCAATTTCGGCTGGCGCATCCCCTTCCTCGCCGTCGCTGCGCTTGGCGCCATTGCCGCCGTGGTGCTGTTCCTCAAGCTGCCGCACGACAAGCGCCAGGAGGGCGAGCGCCACGCCACCTTCGGCGAGCAGGTGCGCGAGCTGCGTCACCAGCAGGTCTGGCTGTCCTACCTCACCATCACCTTCGTGATGATCGGCGCCCTTGCCTTCGGCACCTTCCAGGTGCCGATCATGCTCAACGTCACCCGGCTGCACCCTGATATCATCCCGGTCTACCTGCTGATCGGCGGCCTCGGCTCGATGCTGGGTATTTTCCTCGGCGGCCGCGGCACCGACTGGAAACCGATGCCGACGCTGCTGACAGTGCTGCTGCTGCAGGCGCTGCTCTACTTCACCATGCTGTTCGCCATGCACGACAAGGTGTGGATGACGGTGAACCTGCTCGGCACCTCGATCCTCGGCTTTGCCTTCTCGACCCCGCTGCAGGCGCGTGTCATCACCGCGGCGCACGCGGCCCCCAACCTCGCCTCCTCGCTGATCTCCACCGCCTTCAACATCGGCATCGCCGGCGGCGCCTTCATCGGCGCCATGCTGCTCAGTGCCGGCGTCTCCTATGCCGATATTCCGGCGGTCGGCGTCGTCACCAGCCTCTGCGCCGCCGCGACAGCGAGCCTTTCCTGGTGGCTCGAGCGGCGCAGCACGGTCGCCGCACCCGGCAACGCCTAGGATATTCTTTACCATCGGGGGGCACATTTCCCCTCCGATGGTGCCCATCCGGTACGATGCACCTACCCCGTGTCCGATCCGATTCCGCCAGTGCTCGACCAGACATCCCTGCTCATCGCCATCGGCTTTTCGGCCACCGCCCTGATGCTGACCCTGGTCATCACCTGGCTGGGGACCCGGCAGGATCACTATCTGCTCAGCTGGGGCCTGGGCCTCGGCTTCGTCGCGCCGGGCTCGATGCTCTATGGCTGGTTCGAGGCCTATGACCCCGCCGTGCAGTGCATTGCCTTCGCGCTGTTGCTGGCCGGCTTTGCCTTCATCTATGTCGGTTGCACGCAGTTCTCGACCGGCCGCACCCCCTGGCGCTCGGCGCTGATCGGCTGGACGGCGGCCTCAGCCAGCATGGCCGTACTGTTCGCCGTCGGCCTCAGCGGCGTCGGCACCATGGTGATGAACGTCGCCGCCGCCGGCTTCTTCCTCGCCGCCGGCCGCGAACACTGGCTGGCTCGCGCCAACACGCCGCTCGCCATGCTCGCCAAATCGGCGCTTTACGGCTGCACTGCGGTAACCTTCGCCCTCTGCGCCATCGTGCTGTTCATCGAGGGCCAGTGGGTGCTGACGGCCCGCCCGCACAACTGGGCCGAAGACCTCAACTCGATCGCGCTGCTCGCGGCGCTCGCCGCCGCCGGCGCCGTCACCATGGCGCTGCATCAGTTCCGCATCACCGAGGCGCATCGCCGCCTCGCCATGACCGACGCATTGACCGGCTTGCTCAACCGCCGCGCCCTGTTCAGCCTCGCGGGCAGTGCGCCGGTGGCGCCGGCCACCGCGGTGATCATGCTCGATCTCGATGACTTCAAGACCATCAACGATCGCTTCGGCCATGCCCTCGGCGATGAAGTGCTGGTCCGCTTCTCGGCGATCCTGTCGCGCGCCCTCGGGCCTGAGGACGTCGCGGCCCGGCTCGGTGGCGAGGAGTTCTGCCTCGTGATCCACGCCACCAGCGCTGCCGCCGTTCACCAGTTGGCCGACGGCATCCGGCTGGAGCTGGCCGGCACCCAGCCGCTGCCGGGCGATTTCGGCCCGCCGACGGTAAGCGCCGGCATTGCCATCGCCTCGCCGCATCCGGAGACGTTCGACGAGTTGCTGCGCGCCGCCGACGAATTGCTGTATCGGGCCAAGGATGCCGGCCGCAACCGCGTTCACGGGCCCGAGTTGCGGCTCGTCGCCTGACGCCAGGGCGAGCGGCAGTCCGTCAGCCCAGCGCCGCCTTGACCCGGCCCGACGCCTTGCCGAAGTCGATCCGCCCCGGATAATCCGCCTTCAGCGAGGCGATCACCTTGCCCATGTCCTTGGCCCCGGCGGCGCCGGTCTTGGCGATGGCGGCGCGAATGGCCTCATCCACCTCTGCATCGCTCAGCCCCTTGGGCAGGAACTCGCCGAGAATGGCGATCTCCTCGCGCTCGACCACCGCCAGGTCCTCGCGGCCGGCCTTCTCGTAGATACCGAGTGACTCCTCGCGCTGCTTCACCATCTTCTGCAGCAGCACCAGCACGTCTTCGTCGCTGAGCGGGCCTTTGCCCTGCCCGCGCGCATCGATGTCCTTGTCCTTGATCGCCGCGTTCACCGCGCGCAGCGTCGCGGTGCGCCGCTTGTCGCCGGCCTTCAGCGCCGTCTTGTAGCCTTCGCTGATCGCATCACGCATTCACTAGCTCCTTGGTGCAGGCGGCACGTCGGCCACCATCAACAGATTTCCGTCGGGATCCTTGAAGGTGAAGAACACCCCATCGGTCACCGGTCCCACCTCGCTGGCGCCGGCGGCCATGGCCTGTTCGCGGGCCGCGTGCACGTCGGAGGTGTTGAAGTGAAACGCGGGCTTCTTGTCATGCGGCCCGGCGAACCCCTTGCTGTCGAGCACCAGGCCGCTGCCTTCGGCCATCGGTACCACATGGATGTGCCCGAAGAAGATCTCGCCGCCCGGTTCCATGCCGAGAAAGCCGCGGTACCAGTCCCGCGCCCGTTCGATGTCGCTCACCGGAACGAACACCCCGCCGATCTCACGTTCGATTGCACTCATGGCCCGCTTGTCCCTGTTTTGCCGCACCCCATATAGCGCAATAATGCCTCAGCGCCACTTGCGCTTGGGCCGGGCCCCTTCTAAGGAGAGCCCTCAACCGACACCGACCCGAACCCTTGGAGCCCCGCCATGACCGGCTGGCAGCAAAAACCTGCGACCGCCCTCCTGCTGCTCGAGGACGGCACCCGCCTCGAAGGTCACGGCATCGGCGCCATCGGCCATGCCGCCGGCGAGGTCTGCTTCAACACGGCGATGACCGGCTACCAGGAGATCCTCACCGACCCCTCCTATGCCGGCCAGATCATCACCTTCACCTTCCCCCATATCGGCAATGTCGGCACCAATGACGAGGATATCGAGACCGTCAACATGGCGGCGCTGTCGGGCATCCGGGGCTGCGTGCTGCGCGCCGACATCACCAACCCCTCGAACTACCGCGCGGTCGAAAAGCTCGATGCCTGGCTGAAGAAGCGCAACATCATCGGCATTGCTGGCATCGATACCCGGGCGCTCACCGCCCGCATCCGCGAGCACGGCATGCCCAACGGCGTCATCGCGCACGCACCGGACGGCTATTTCCACGAGCCCTCTATGCTGGCCGAGCTGAAGAACTTCCCCGGCCTCGAAGGCCTCGACCTGGCGCGTGAAGTCACCACCGCGCAGACCTACCACTGGGACCAGACCTCCTGGACCCGGACCGAGGGCTACGGTCGGCTGGATGATCCGCAGTTCCATGTGGTCGCCATCGATTACGGCGCCAAACGCAATATCCTGCGCCAGCTCGCCGACCAGGGCGCGCGGGTGACGGTGGTGCCTGCCACCGCCACGGCCAAGGATGTGATGTCGCACAACCCCGACGCGATCTTTCTGTCGAACGGCCCGGGCGATCCGGCAGCCACCGGCAAGTACGCCGTGCCGACCATCAGGACGCTGATGGAAACCGGCAAGCCGATGTTCGGCATCTGCCTCGGTCACCAGTTGCTCGGCCTCGCGGTCGGCGGCAAGACCCAGAAGATGCATCAGGGCCACCACGGGGCAAATCACCCGGTCAAGGACCTGACCACGGGCAAGGTCGAGATCACCTCGATGAACCATGGCTTCGCCGTGGACACCGAGAGCCTCCCCGGCAACGTCAAGCAGACCCATGTCTCGCTGTTCGACGGTTCCAATGCCGGGCTCGAGGTCGAGGGCAAGCCGATCTTTTCGGTGCAGTACCACCCGGAGGCCAGCCCCGGCCCGCACGACAGCCACTATCTGTTCACCCGCTTCCTCAACCTGGTGCGCTCGCAGAAGGGCCTGACCCAGGTACCCGAGCAGGTGAAGCCGGGCGAGTAACCGCCCATAGAAAAAGGGGCCGCCTGTGGCCGGGCGACCCCTCTCAGCCATGGCTGGCCGAATTACTGCGCGGCAGGAGCCGGAAGCGTCGCCACGAAGGCGTCGAACTCGGCCTGGTCGAGCGAACCGTCCTTGTTCGCATCGGCGCCGTCGAAGGCTTCCTGCGTCAGATCAGGCCATGCAACCTGAGCTTCGGCCAGGCTCACGCCACCGCTGGTGTCGGCATCGACCGACGTGAAGGTGACTGCCGCCGCCTGGGCGAAAGCCGCCGAGGAAAGGCCAATGGCTGCGATGGTGATCAGGAGCTTCTTCATGGAGTTTTGTCCTTCCATGTGAGGTTCAAAACGGTACCTGGTGGCCCAGGTCCGGCCCACAGCCTCAACGCTGTCGGCGAGGACAAAGACTAAGCCTGATTGTGCCCGCAAACCGGCTGGATCGCGGCTTGCAGGCGATCATTTGCTGGTCTTTTCGAGAAGTTTCGGAATTCAGCGATAACCGGGAACCCATTCAGGATTCAGGCGTTTTGTCGGGTTTTCTCCGCGCCATCGAGCGGCGCGCCGGAGAACTCCATGCGGTCCCTGCCCCCGCGCTTGGCGCGATAGAGCGCGATATCGGCGACTCGCATCAACGCCCCCAACTCGACCGATTCGTCGTCCACCGCGGCAATGCCGATGCTGGTGGTCGGCCGCAGCGGGCCGGCGGGCGTCCACACCATCACGCCGCGCACCGCGCGCAGCACGCGCTCGGCCACCACCGCCGCCAACGCCGGACTGGCCCCGGGCAGCAGCGCGGCGAACTCCTCGCCGCCATAGCGGCAGAACAGGTCGCGCGGGCCGAGGCAGCGGGTGACCGCTGCGGCGACGCTGGCCAGCACTTCGTCGCCGATGGCGTGACCATGGGTATCGTTGATGCGCTTGAAATGGTCGAGATCGAGCAGCAGCAGCGAGCATGGCTCACCGCGCTCGCGAGCCCCGGCGATCTCGGCTTCGGCCAGCCGCGCGAACTCCGATCGGTTGAGGACGCCGGTCAGTCCGTCGCGCGTCGCCGCCAGTTTCAGCGCCGCCTCCGACACTTCCTTGCCCAGCGCCACCATCGAGAAACTCGAGATCACGATCAGCAGCAACACGCCGATCGTCGCCGCCTCAGAACCGAAGGCCAAGGCGAAACGCGGATCGTCAGGCCCGAATGCCAGGAACCCCATGAGGCGGAACAGATAGAACACCGAACCGCCGGCCCAGGCCACCGCCAGCACCACGTGGTTGCGCAGGCGCGGCCCCTTCGGCCGCCAGCACTCGATGGCCGCCAGCAGGTTGAACACCACCACGCCCCCGGCGAGCAGCGGGAAGCCGCTCCAGGTCACCAGCGGCCGCTCCAGCCCGAACGGCAGCAGCGCGGCCAGCAGCGCCGGCACTACCCATGCCCATGCGGGCGTCCGCTTGCGGTTGAAAGCCCTGGCTCCGACCCACAGCAGCGAACTGCCGGCAACGACGAGGCCATTGCCGATCGGATTGAGCACCACGAATTCCGGCGCCTGTCCGGCGAGCGCATAGATCACCGCCGGCGTGATGGCGAACAGGAATGCCAGCCCCCACCAGCGCAGCGCCGGATCGGGGCGTCCGCGCATATCGAGCAGGAACAGCACGCCGGAAACCCCGGTCACCATCGCGGAGACCAGGTAGAGGGTAGTCAGATCGAGCGACATTCACGGCCCCGGGCGTATCGGGCGCACCCTATGCCAGCCCGATTAACGAGTTCCCACCTGCCAGTACGCCCGCAGCGGTCCGCCGGCGCCGCCCACCGGGTCGGTCGCGGGCAGCGGCACGCGCACGATGTTGCGGTCGGCGGCGGGCCGTTCCCCCGCTGCGCCGCGCAGCAGATCCCAGCTCTGTCCAGGCGGATAGCAGCCGACGACGAGGAAATCGCCGCTCGAGTCCAGCCGCCGATGCGCCACCCCGGCCGGAATGACGATCACATCGCCCGGCTCGACGTCGAACTCGCGGCCCTCCGGGCCACCCAGCAGCAGCCGCGCCGATCCGCGGGCGACGCCCAGCGCCTCGTGCGCGGTGGAATGATAGTGGTGATAGGTGAATACCGATGCACGCCACGCCGGTGGCCAGCCATTGGACGCGAACAGCGCTTCCATGGCGTCGGCATCCGCCCTGTCGCCCGGTAGCGCCTGTTCGTAGAACAGCAGCGGCAGCGCGCTGTTGGGAAAGCTGCCATCGTCGAAGAACCGCTCGACCCGCAAGCCCTCGAGCCGGCCGCTCATCTTCACACCCGGCCTTCGGCGGCGATCTTTTCGAGCTTGCAGCTCCCCGGCGCCGGAATCGCGTAGCCCTTGTCGTACCAGTAGGCGCGCGCCTCGGGGCTGGATTGCGCCAGCACCTCGGGCACCACCCTGCCCGGCGGCAGGTTGAGGATCGCGTTACCGCGATTGGCCTCGACGGCTGCCACTGCCGCCATTACCGCGGTGTTGCGGTTGAGCTCGTCGATCCCGGCAGTGATCGTCCACATCGCGGCGTAGCAGGCGGCCTGCTGGTCGATCTGCCGCTCCAGCGCCGCGACCTGCTCCGGGTCTTTCCGGGCCTGCAGCGCCACGAGCTCGGTGAACACGCCGAGCGCCCCTTGCACGTGGTGGCCATAGGACTCAGCCACCAGATAGGCCACCGCATAGTCGGCGCCGAGCGGGAACCTGGCCCGCAGCCGCTCATAGGCGTCGGTATCGACATAAACCACGCGAGTGTCAGGGCAGTAGAATACCGTCAGGTCCTTGCCGGCCATGCCGCAGCCAAAGGCGCTGGAGCTTGTGACCACGCTCATCGTCGCCGGCGGATAGCGGATCGCCGTCTGCCAGAAGAACCGGCGCCACATCAGTTCGGCCTCGCCGGCCACCACCGGCGGGTAGGCTGCGATCTGCTCGGCGGTGGCGCTGCTCGCCGGCACGCCGGTGATCGAGGTGGGCGGTGGTGGCGGCGAGACCTTGCCGCTGATCAGCGTCACCGGGTTGATCCCGGCCAGCATGACGATCACCAGGCCGACGGCCAGCACGCCCGACCAGCCGAACCGCTTCACATGCGGCATTGCACCCGCAGGGATCAGTCCCATCGATCAAGCGCCCCTCAGATCGCGTCAGATCGCGCCCTTGAACGTGTCGCACTGGCTGACGTCGCCGGTCTGCATGCCCTTCTTGAGCCAGGCCATGCGCTGCGCCGAGGTGCCGTGCGTGAAGTTGCGCGAGGAAACCTGGCCGCGGGTCAGCGTATCGTCGCCGATGGCGTTGGCGGCGGTGATCGCCTCCTCGGTATCGCCCTGCTCGAGCAGGTTCTCGCGATTGACGTAGTTCGCCCACACCCCGGCATAGCAGTCGGCCTGCAGCTCCACCCGAACCGAGTAGGCGTTCTGCTGCTCCTGGCTCATCGACGCCCGCTGGCGGTTGAACTCCGGCAGCACGCCGGTCTGGTCCTGCACGGCGTGGCCGATCTCGTGCGCGATGACATAGGCCTGGGCGAAATCGCCCGGCGCGCCGAACTGCTGGCGCAACTGGTCGTAGAAGCTCAGGTCGATGTAAACCTTCTTGTCGTTCGGGCAATAGAACGGCCCGGATGCCGACTGCGCCACGCCGCAGGCCGACTGGGTGGCATCGGTGAACAGCACCACCTTGGGCGGCTGGTAGGTCATGTTGTTCTGCCTGAACACATCGCCCCAGAGGTTTTCGGTATCCTTCACCACCACGCCGACGAAATTGGCCAGGTCATCCTGGCTGGCGCTCGAAGGTGGAGGCGACCATTGCTGGGTCTGCGAAGTCGTCGTGCCGCCGCCGGTGCCCAGAATGGCATCGAGCGGATTGATGCCCATGAACCACAGCACGCCGAGCACCACGATGATGCCGACGATCCCGAGACCGCCGCCGCCGGCCCGACCCATCGGGATCGGGATGCGCCCGCCACCCAGCCCGCCCATGTTGCCGCCCAGCCCACCACCGCCCTGGCTGCGCCGATCTTCGATGTTCGAACTGCGCTCACGCCCTTGCCACTTCATCCGGAATCTCCATGGGACCAGCCCAGTAACAGTACTGCCAATCACGGCGTGACGGCAAATTTGACCAGATGGTCCAGAAAGGCCACTGTCACATTTGCCGTCGTCATTGCAACGTCACGTCCCGACGGCATCTGAGGCCACCTGTCGTAAGCGGGATAACCGGCCAGGAGAGCCGTCGTTCCGCCCAGCCGTGTTTTCTTCAAATGTTGTGGGAGACGTCAATGAACTACAATTACTCGATTTCCCGCCGTGCCTTCCTCGCCGGCTCGGCGACGCTGGGCGCCGCCGTGGTGCTGCACCCCTTCGCCGTAGAGGCCGCCGCCGGCCAGGCGCACCTGCGCCTGATGGAAACCACCGACCTGCATGTCGCGGTGTTCCCTTACGATTACTACGCCGATGCGCCCAACGACACGCTGGGCCTGGCGCGCACTGCGGCGATCATCGACGCCATCCGCGCCGAAGCCGGCAACTCGATCCTGATCGACAATGGCGACGTCATCCAGGGCAACCCGATGGGCGATTACATCGCCTATGAGAAGGGCCTGACCAACGAGCCGCATCCGATCATCGCCGCCATGAACACCCTCGGCTACGAGGTCGGCACGCTCGGCAACCACGAGTTCAACTACGGCCTCGAGTTCCTCGATGCTGCCATTGCCGCCGCCAATTTCCCGATCGTTTCGGCCAACCTCGCCAAGGGCGAACTCGGCGCCGATCCGCTGGCCGACACCACCTATGTGGCGCCCTACAAGATCGTCGAAAAGGAACTGGTCGACGGCGCCGGCGCCAAGCAGACCATCAAGCTCGGCTTTATCGGCTTCCTGCCGCCGCAGATCATGACCTGGGACAACACCCACCTCGCCGGCAAGGTCGACACTCGCGATATCGTCGAGACGGCCAAGGCCTACATCCCGAAAATGCGGGCGGAAGGCGCCGACCTGGTCGTCGCGCTGGCCCATACCGGCATCGCCGCCGACACCGGCCAGCCCAAGGCCGAGAACGCCGCGCTGCAGCTTGCGGCCGTCGAAGGGCTCGATGTCATCGTCACCGGCCATCAGCACCTGGTGTTCCCCAACTCCAAGGATTTCGAGGGCCTCGAAGGCGCCGACCTCACTGCCGGGACGCTGGCCGGCAAGCCCGCCGTCATGGCCGGCTTCTGGGGCTCGCATATGGGCCTGATCGACCTGCTGCTGGAAAAGGCCGATGACGGCAAGTGGAGCATCGTCTCGCACACTGCCGAAGCCCGCCCGATCTTCGAGCGCGTCGAGGGCAAGGTGAAGCCGCTGGTCGAAAGCGTCGCCGGCGTCCTCGCCGCCGCGCAGGACGATCACGACGAGACCCTCGCCTATATCCGCCGTCCGGTCGGCGAGACTGCCGCCCCGCTCCACTCCTACTTCGCCCTGGTGGCCGACGATCCGAGCGTGCAGATCGTCAACATCGCCCAGAAATGGTACCTCACGCAGATGATGAAGGGCACCGAATACGAGGCCCTGCCCATCCTTTCAGCCGCCGCGCCGTTCAAGGCCGGTGGTCGTGGCGGCCCGGATTACTACACCGACGTGCCGGTGGGTCCGGTAGCGATCAAGAACGTCGCCGATCTCTACCTCTACCCCAACACCATCCAGGCCGTGGTGATCACCGGCCAGGATGTGCAGAACTGGCTCGATCGTTCGGCCGGCATCTTCAACCAGGTGGCGGCCGGCAGCGTCGACCAGCCGCTGATCAACCTCGACTTCCCAGCCTACAACTTCGACGTCATCGACGGCGTCACCTACAAGATCGACGTCACCAAGCCGTCGAAATACGGTCCCAAGGGCGAAGATATCGGCAACACCGAGAGCCGCATCATCGACCTGCAATTCGACGGCAAGCCGATCGACCCCCAGCAGAAGTTCGTCGTCGCCACCAATAATTACCGCGCCGGCGGCGGTGGCGGCTTCCCCGGCATCGGGCCCGACAAGATCGTCTTCAAGGGCCCCGATACCAACCGCGACATCATCGTGCGCTACATCATCGAGCAGAAGACCATCGAGCCCAAGGCCGACAGCAACTGGTCGCTCGCCCCGATCGGCGGCACCGTGCTGTTCGAGACCGGCCCGAAGGCCGCCGAGCATCTTGCCGACGTCACCGCGGTGAAGATCGAAGCCACCGGCAAGACCAGCGAAGACGGCTTCGGCGAGTACCGGATCACCCTCTGACGCCATCCGGCCGGCGCGCCAAAAAGCGCGCCGGCCACCACATAACGGCTTGTCGCCACTCGCATACTGTCCTTACCTCGCGCCACCATCGCTTGAGGAGGCCGACATGCTGCACAACGAAGCCCGACACCCCGACGGTCTGGTCATTCCGCGGCGGCGGGCGCTCGGTCTGGCGTCCGACCATGCCGGCTTCCCGATGAAGGGCTTCGTCCACGAGTTGCTCGGCCAGCATTGCGACGAGGTCATCAGCCTGGGCGCGACATCGACCGAGCCGGTCGATTTTCCCGATGTCACCCGCAACGCCGTGGACCTGATCCTCAAGGGCCGCGTCGAGCGCGTCGTGCTTGTCTGCGGCACCGGCGCCGGGGCCTGCATCGCCGCCAACAAGGTCGCCGGTATCCGCGCGGCGGTCGCCAACGATACCTATGTGGCGCGCCAGTGCGTCATCCACGACGACGTCAATGTGCTCTGCATCGGCGCCTGGATCATCGGTCCGCAGATCGCCTCGGACGTGATCCGCGCCTTCCTCGCCGCCGAGTTCAGCACCGAAGAGCATTTCCGCCGCAGGGTGGAGAAACTCGCCGCTCTGGAGCGCGAGGCACGCGGCCAGACCTGACCATCCGCCCACCTTGACTTGCCTCCCCGAGGGGCATTGGCTCTCCCGCGTTTGTCTATTTGAACGAGCAGGGATTCGATGGGAGCCACCCCACAAATGGAAGTCCTCCTCAAGGAGGCAGATATCACGCTGAACGGTCCCAATCCGTGGGACCCTCAGATCCACTCCGAAGAGTTCTGGCGGCGATTATACGGCCAGGGCACCCTCGGCCTCGGCGAAGCCTATATGGACGGCATCTGGGACGTCGCCGACATGGCCGAGTTCTTCAACCGGGTGCTGCGTTCGCGCGTCCCCGAAGGCGTGCGCGTCACCACCAACCTCGTCTGGCAGGTGGTGCAGGCCCGCGTCATGAACATGCAGAACATCACGCGATCGCAGCGCATCGCGGCGATGCACTACAACGAAACCGAGGCCTATAAGGCCTCGCTCGACAAGCGCATGACCGGCTCTTGCGGCTACTGGCCCGAAGGCGTCACCAATGTCGACGAGGCGCAGGAAGCCAAGCTCGACATGGTGTGCCGCAAGATCGGCGTGCAGCCGGGCCAGACCGTATGGGATATCGGCTGCGGCTGGGGGGCCTTCATGGGCTTTGCGGCGGAGAAATACGGCGCCAACTGCGTTGGCGTCACCGTCTCCCCCGACCAGGCCGCCTATGGGCGCGAGCGCTACCAGGGACTGCCGATCGAATTCCGCGTCCAGGACTACCGGCAGTTCGAAGGCAAGACCGACCACGTCGTCTCGATGGGCATGTTCGAGCATGTCGGACACAAGAACTACCGCACCTATTTCGAGAAGGCGCGTAGCGTCATCAAGGACGACGGGCTGTTCATGATGCATACCATCGGCAGCCAATGGTCGACCGAAACGATCGAGGCGTGGCTGGAGAAATACATCTTCCCCGGCGGCGTCATCCCCTCGATCGCCCAGATCGGCAAGGCCATCGATGGGCTGTTCACCGTCATCGACCTGCACAATATCGGCCCGCACTACGACAAGACGCTGGTCGCCTGGTACGAAAACTTCGACCGCAACTGGAAGCAGCAGCGTAACCCCGAGGAGGAGCGGTTCTACCGCCTGTGGAAGTACTACCTGCTCTGCTGCGCCGGCGGCTTCCGCGCCAAGGTGCTGCAGGTCTGGCAGTTCGTGCTCAGCACCAGGGGCGTCCCCGACGGCTACGTGACGCAGCGCTGAAAACCCGATGGTTCGCCTTATTGGCGGGAGATCCTGCGGATTTCCCGCCAACGCGTGATGACTTGCTGGACAATGGGACCGAAGAAACTCGGGCTGAAGTAGCCTTGCGGGGTGTCGGCGGTGAGGTAGTACGACCTCCCGACCACGTCCTGATTGGCTTCGTCCAGCATGATCCACTGACGAAGCGATACGTCGAGGCCGACGCGCCGCTTCTCCACATCCGGGACCTCAATCGCCCACCGCTCCGACGTCGGCGGCTTGGTGGTGATGGCAAAGAGTATCAGAGCATCACCGGCCGATCGCGGCATCCTCAGACCGACAACGGTGGGCCGTTCCTTGCGCCCCTCGGTTTCACCTCCGTCGGCCTGCCGCTCCCAAAGGTAGGAGTATGAGATGACAGCGCCCGTTCGAATCTCGCCAAAGCTCATTCATCGGCAGCCTCGGCCATATACTGGTCGAGCGCTCGCTGCATTTCCTCAAGTTCGATCTCGCCCAGATCACCGATCTTGATGGCACGCCGGGGATCGGCTCGCTTTCGCATCTCCTCGTACTCCTCGATGTTGAGCACGACCAATCTCGGCTTGTTCCTCTGCGTCAGGGTCACTGGTCGCCGCAGCGCCTCGGCGATGATGTCCCCCGACTTTCGCGACAGGTCGCTGGTCGAATAGCTTCGCTCTGCCATCGCAATCTCCACGAGTTCCAGTATGCTGCAATTTACAGCAATTATGTAATTTACAGCAATGCTGTATTTCGAGCAAGGCGGCCACTGGATCGCTGACGCACACCCGGAATCGTGGTCAGTTGCCAATTCGGCAAGCTGGACCGATCGCGGCATGAACCCTCGCCTCACCATTCTGCTGATCGCCGCCTTCCTCATCGGCGGGGCGGTCTTTCTCTGGCTGCGACCGGCGGATGTC
>MKVB01000001.1:1034803-1058989 GCA_001899085.1 Devosia sp. 66-14
GAACCTCAAACGCCTTCCGGGGCTTCCGACCAGTTCCTGATTCTGGCTGCGAGCTGGCAGCCGGCCTTTTGCGAGGGCGCCGCCAGCAAGCCCGAATGCCGGCAGCAGAGCCGGAACCGCTTCGATGCCGACCATTTCTCGCTCCACGGCCTGTGGCCTACGGACGAGTATTGCGGCGTCTCGAGCAAGCTCGAACAGCTCGATCGCGATGGTCGCTGGTCGGCGCTGCCCCCCGTGGACCTGCCGGTCGAGTTGCGCAATGTGCTCGATCAGGTGATGCCCGGCACCCGCTCGCAGCTCGAACGGCACGAATGGATCAAGCACGGCACCTGCTTCGGCGCCGACGAGGCGAGCTATTACGGCGCGGCGACGCAACTGCTCGCCGCACTCAATGCGTCCAAGGTGCGCGACCTGTTCGCCGCCAATATCGGCAAGACCCTGACCCGCGACCAGATCCGCGAAGCCTTCACCGATGCCTTCGGCCGCGATGCCGGTCTGCGCGTTCGCATCGCCTGCGCCGACGATGGCAAGCGCCGCCTCATCAGCGAGATCACCATCGGGCTCTGGGGCACTCCTGGCGACGCCCCCAATCTTGGCAAGCTGATCCGCGCCGCTCGCCCCACAGATGGCGGCTGCATCGGCGGCATCGTCGACCCGGTCGGCCTGCAATAGAAAAGTTGCAAACTTTTCGAGTTCGCTGGCGCAAGTGGAGGATCACGTCAGCTCTTTGTTTACCGGCCCGGTTCAGTGCCTCTCAACGGCTGGGCGCTAGTCTCCGTCTGCATCTCAGCGGAGCCTCGCATGCCCTCCCCCGATTACGCCCTCGCCATTTCCGGGCTCAGGAAGAGCTTTGACCGTCCGGTGGTCATCGATCTCGAGCTGACGGTGAAGGCAGGCGAGTTCTACGCCCTGCTCGGCCCCAACGGCGCCGGCAAGACCACGATCCTGCGCATGGTGGCGGGCCTGTTGAAGCCCGATGCCGGGGCGATCTCGGTCTATGGCATCGACACGGCCAGGGACCCGATCGCCGCCAAATCCATCGTCGCCTGGGTCTCCGACGAGCCCATGGTCTACGACCGGTTGACACCGCTCGAATATCTCGAGTTCGTCGCCGGGCTGTGGCGCATCGATGCCCGCGAGGCCGAGCGCCACTCCAATGAGCTGATCGACTGGCTCGGCCTCAGGCCGCATGCCAATGAGCGTTGCGGCGGCTTCTCCAAGGGCATGCTGCAGAAGGTGGCGCTCGCCGGAGCGCTGGTCCATAACCCGCGCCTGATCATCCTCGACGAGCCGCTGACCGGCCTCGACGCCGGCTCGGCCCGGCAGGTCAAGGACGTGCTGAAGCAGAAGGTGGCCGCCGGCGTCACCGTCATCATGACCACCCATATCCTCGAAGTCGCCGAACGCATGGCCGAGCGGATCGGCGTCATCAATCACGGCCGTTTCGTTGCCGAGGGCACCCTCGCCGAGCTGCGGGCCCGCATCGGCCGCGAAACCACGCTCGAGGAGATCTTCCTCGACCTGGTGGCCCAGAAGGAAGCCGACCTCGCGGCGGTGGCCTGATGAGCGCCCCCGCCACCCTCCCCTGGTTCGCAGCGCACGAGTTCCGCCTCGCCTGGCGCGATTGGCTCGCCATGACCACCGGCGGCCGCAAGGTCCGCAGCGTCGTGCTGGTCGTGGTGCTGGGGCTGTTCTACCTGGGCCTGCATCTGCTCGCCTATGCGCTGCTGGCGCCCTGGGTGAGCCAGGGCATCGCCCCCGACAAGGCGACGCTGGTGATGGTCACCGGCACCGGCTTCCTGTTCTGGACGGTGATGCTGAGCCAGGCGCTGGAATCGGTCACCCGGGCCTATTACTCACGCTCCGACCTCGACCTGATCCTCAGCTCCCCGGCCTCGTCCGCCAGCGTTTTCGCCGTCCGCACCGCGGCCACCGCCTTTGCCACGGTGCTGCTCGCCTGCCTGCTGGCGAGCCCGATCATCAATGTGCTGATTGCCTATGAGGGCCCGAAATGGCTCTCCGCCTATGGTGTGCTCGCCGGCTTCGGTGCGCTGGCCGCGGCCATTTCGGTGCTGGTGACGGTGGGGCTGTTCCGCACCATCGGCCCGGCGCGGACGCGGCTCATCGCCCAGATCATCGCCGGCATCGTCGGCGCCGGCTTCGTCATCGGCATCCAGGCCGTCGCCATCCTGAGCTTTGGCAACATGAACCGCTTCTCGGTGCTGCAATCGCCCGAGTTCATCGCCGGCACCCCCGACCTCGCCAACCCGCTCTGGCTGCCGGCCCGCGCCGCCATGGGCGACCTGGCCGCGACGCTGCTGGTGCTGGTGATCGGCCTCGGCGCCCTGTCGCTGGTGATCCGCGCCACCTCCGCCGGCTTCGCCCAGCATGCCATCGCCGCGGCCGGCGTATCGGCCACCCGCGTGCAGCAGAGCGCCTCGACCCGCCCGTTCCGCAAGGCCTCGCAGCGCCATGCCCTGCGGGTCAAGGAATGGAAACTGCTGCTGCGCGATCCCTGGCTGCTCAGCCAGACGCTGATGCAGATCCTCTATCTGTTTCCGCCCGCACTGTTCCTCTGGGTCTCCTACGGCCAGAGCGCCGGCACCTATGTGGTGGTGATCCCGGTGATCGTCATGGCGGCCGGCCAGCTGGCCGGCGGCCTCGCCTGGCTCGCCATTTCCGGCGAGGACGCGCACGATCTCGTCGTTACCGCCCCGATCCACCCGCGCGCCGTGCTGATCGCCAAGATCGAGGCGGTGCTCTGTTCGATCGCCGTGGTGTTCGCGCCGATCCTGCTGTTCGTTGCAATCGCCTCGTTCGAACTGGCCTGGATCACCGCGGTCTTTCTGGCCATCTCGGCCGGCTCGGCCACCGCGATCCAGTTGTGGTTCCGCGTGCCGATGCGCCGCGCCATGTTCCGCCGTCGCCAGGTCGCCTCACGCACCGCCACCATCTCGGAGGCACTGAGCTCGATCATGTGGGCCGGCGCCGCGGTGCTGGTCGCGGGCAACCAGTTGCTGGCCATCCTGCCGGCCGGGCTCGCCGTGATCGTCTTGATCGTCGCCTGGGCGCTGAGCCCGAAAGGCAAGCGCGTCTAGCTGTTGCTCCCTCGCTAGCGATGGTCCGGCGCGAGATAGGCGATCACCAGCGCCGCCACCGCGCCGATCGCCCCGATCGGTCCCAACCAGGCGATGCTCAGGTTCTCGAGCACCAGCCCGCCGACCAGCGCCGACAGGGCGCCGCCAATATTCATCGAGGTGAGGTTCAGCGACGCCGAAAGGGGCACCGCCAGGGGCGCCAGCGCGGCGAGCCGGTGCAGCTGCGGCGGGAAGAAGCCCCATGACACCACGCCATACAGCGCCATGTGGACGAGGAAGGCCGGCAGCACCAGCGGTCGCGGCAACAGCGCCAGCAGCGGTACGGCCGCCAGCAGCACCACCATCAGCCCGCCGATCACCAGCATGGTCTGCCTGCCGCCGATCCGGTCGGCCAGCCGGCCGCCGAAGAAATTTCCGAACACCGCGCCGATGCCGAAGGCGAACATCACCAGCGGCAGCAGCACGCGCTCGAGCCCGAGCAGATCGGTGGTGATCGGCGCGAGGTAGTTGAAGAAGGTGAAGCTCGCCATCACCATGACGCCGGAGGTCAGCAGCGTCAGCGGCATGCCCGGCACCCTGAGCACGCTCAGCCGCTCGCGGATGGTTCGGCGGTCGCCGTGAATGTCGGCCGGCAGTTTCAGCCACATGGTGGCCGACGCAATGATCGCCAGCACGCCCAGCCCCAGATAGGCAACGCGCCAGCCCAGGAACTCGGCGACCAGCGCCGCGGCGGGCACCCCCACCGCCACGGCGATCGAGCCGCCCATCACCACTGTCGAGATCGCCGAGCCCCGCTTGCCCGGCGCCGCCAGCGCCACCGCGGTTGCCTGCGCCGTCGAGGTGAAGAGCCCAGCGCCGAGCGCCATGAAGGTCCGCGCCAGCACCAGCAGCAGGAAGCCCGGCAACACCCCCAGCAACAGGCACATCAGCCCGAACAGCAGTTCGGCCCCGGCGACCACCGTACGTCGGTCGAGATGCCCGAACAGGGTCGAGAGCAACGGTGTGCCGATGCCGTAGGCGATGGAATAGCCGAAGATCAGATAGCCGGCCTGCGCCAGGCTGACGCCGGTCTCGGCCGCAATGGCCGGCAGCACGCCGACGATGAGCGAACTCTCGACGCTGCCGGCAAATGCCCCCAGCGCCAACCACAGCAGTCGCACGTCCATCGTCGAAGACCCTCGTCCGCCGATGGTTAGGAGAGCCCCCGATGGCGGTCAAGCCGCGTGCGGCTAAGCCTTTCAGCCAAGCCCGACATGCAGCCGGGCCCGGCAGGTTCCCGTTTCATCCAAGCCGGGGCATGGCGACCGCACGCGGGCGGCTGAGCAGCAGCACCGCAAGCGCCAGGGTCGGGAAGATCGCCGCCACCAGCCCGAGCTCGCCGATCGGCAGGTGTTCGAGCACCAGCCCGCCCACCAGCGCACCGAGCGCGGTGCCCAGGTAGAGGAACGATGCATTGAGCGACAGCGCCAGCGGCGCCGAGCTCGGCGACAGGGCGACCACGCGGCTCACCTGGCCCGGCACGAACATCCAGCCGGCAACGCCCCAGGCCACCATGAAGCCGAAATAGGCAGGCGTGATTGCGACCTGCGGCAATAGCGGAATGGCGCCGAGCAGCAGCAGGAAGCCGATATTGAGCACCGCCGCGATGGTCACCGTCGCCTGCGCGCCGATCCGGTCGGACAGTTGCCCGCCCAGCGGATTGCCGAGCGCCGCACCGAGCCCATAGGCCAGCATCACGAAGGGCAGCAGCCCGGCGTCGAGCCCTATCAGCCGGGTGGTCACCGGCCCCAGGTAGATGAACGCGGCAAACGGCCCGGTCATGTAGAGCAGGATGGTGAGCAGCGCCGGCACGAGGCCCGGCACGCCGAGCACGCCCAGCCGTTCGCCCAGCCCGCGCCGATCGCCCTGGATGCCGCTCGGCAGCATCAGCCAGATCGCGGCGGCGGTCAGCACCCCGACCCCGGCAATGGCGAAATAGGTGCCGCGCCATCCGGCAAAACCGGAGAGGAACGCCCCGATCGGCGCACCCAGCGCCACCGCCATGGTGGTGCCGGCGACCACCGTCGCCACCGCCCTCGCCCGCCGCTCGGGCGGCGCCAGCGTCACTGCCGCTGCCTGCGCCGTGGCCGCATAGAGCCCCGCCGACGCCGCGATGATCAACCGCGCCACCAGCAGCGCCACATAGCCCTGCGACAGCGCCGCCAGCAGCGCGCCGGCTGCGAACACCAGCGCCACCACCGCGAGCAGCGGCCGGCGGTCGAACCGCCCGGTGAACGCCGAGAGCACCGGCGCGCCCACCGCGTAGGCAATGGCATAGGCGAAAACCAGATAGCCGGCCTGCGTGATCGTCACGCCGCTATCGGCCGCGATGGCCGGCAGGAGCGTGGCGATGACGAAGCCCTCGACGCCGACGGCAAAAGTGCCGAGCGCGAGCCAGATGAGCCGCGTGTCCATGGGAGATTCCTTAGTTCAATGATTATTGAACAAATGAACCTCCAGCGCGTAACCGTCAAGGGCCTAGTTCAACGTTCATTGAACTTTGAGGGAAAATGGCTTAGCTGTGAGCCATGAACACGCAGCCTGCCTTGCCCCATCCCGACGCCGACCAGATCACCCTGCCCAACGTGCTCACCGCGCTGGGCGATGCGACGCGGCTGGCGATCATCGGGCAGCTGTCGCGCTGCGAGGGCACCGGCATGACCTGCGGCCAGTTTACCGATCTCGCCAGCAAGACCTCGATTACCTACCATGTCAGCAAGCTGCGCGAGGCTGGCGTGGTCAACGTCACGCCCGAGGGGACGCGTCGGCGCGTCACCCTGCGCCGCACCGACCTCGACAGCCGCTTCCCCGGCTTCCTCGACTCGATCATCGCCAGTACCGGTGATTTCCACATCCATGGATTCGAGGACCAACCCGATGAGCCGGCTGAGCTATCGCGACGCGACCCCTGACGATCTCGGTTTCATCGTCCGGCTGATCGTCGACGACAGTGTGGTGCCCACCGACGATCGGCCGGACGAGCCGCAGCACCCGCGTTACCTTGCCGCCTTCGAGGCCATTGCCGCCGATCCCAACCAGCGCCTGGTGATTGCCGAACTCGACGACCGCCCGATCGGCACCCAGCAGCTCAGCTTCATTCCGGGCATCAACCGTCTCGGCGAGTGGCGCTGCCTGATCGAGGCGGTACACATCGCGCCCGAGCACCGCAGCAAGGGCTATGGCGGCGAGATGATCGGCTGGGCCATCGACGAGGCGCGCGCCCGCGGCTGCGGGCTCGTCCAGCTCACCTCCAACAAGCAGCGGCTGGATGCCCACCGCTTCTATGAGCGGCTGGGCTTCAAGAAGAGCCACGAGGGCTTCAAGCTGGCGCTCTAACTCCTGCCGCGCGACCACATGCGCTGGCCCTGCCTCAAAGACAGAGCGGGCGCTGCTCTACCGCTCGGTGGACCGCAGCACCACCGCGACCAGGTCGGCACGGGCCCCGTCATCGGGCAGGTCGTGCGGGCCAAACCCCTCGGCGGTGTTGACGTTCAGCACGACCCCGGTGGTGCGAAAGCCCAGCACTTCCTCGAAGCCGCCGTTCTCCCCCTGCACCAGCACCGGCGCAGACGGGTCGAACGTCTCGAGCATGGCGATCACGTCACCGACGGTGAGCCCGCTGAGCTGCGGGGCCTTGGGGGCTGAGCGTCTTTCGAGCAGGTCGAGCACGGCGGTCTATCCTGAGATCATTCCCGACCGGACAATGCGCAGCACCCGGCAAAAACCGCACCCCACAAATGAGGGGGGCGACGACCTATGGGATGCATTGGCGCTAGAGGTATTGCAGCCGCGCCACGAGGTGGCCGAGTTCGGATTGCTTGTTGATGCCGAGCTTGTCGTAAACCGTCTTCAAGGTCGAACGCGCGGTGTTCTCGGAGATCTTCAGTTCCGCCGCCGCCCCGCGCGGCGCATGGCCAACCCCCACCAGCGCGGCGAGCTTGGCCTCGGCGCCGGTGAGGCCGAACAACTGCAGCATCTGCGCCGCATCGCGCCGCTCCGGCCCGCGCGGATCGGCCAGCAGCACCAGCGCTGCATCGCCGCCGTGCTCGCCATGCTCCAGCGGCATCACATAGGCGAGCAGATGCCCGCCGCCCGGGTGGGTCAGCGCGATCGGCTCGGACACCCGCGGCCCCTTGCGCGCGCAGCTCATCTTCAGGGCTTGGCAAAGCGCATGCTTTTCCGCCGGCACACCACTCAGTAGCGGCTCGCCCGCTCGCGGCCCATCCGGCCCGAGCAGCGCCCGGCCGCTGGCATTGGCCTCGATCAGCGTTCCATCCTGCCGTACCACCGCGGCTGCCCGGCCGGTGTCCTCGATCAGCCCCAGGAAAACCGTTGCCGCGTTGCCCGAAGCGGTGCGCCCCACCACCCGCGGCTCGCTCCAGATCGAGTTGACCCGCACCGCATCGAGCGCGAACACGTGCTCGACCGGCCGCAGGGCCCGCAGATAGTCCGGCGCCGCATCGGTGATCTCGAGCGTCACGATCTCGGCATCCGCCAGATCGGCCACGGTCGAGTCGGCATGCTTGACGAGGCCTGCATCGGTCAGTCCCAGGAAGTTGTCGACGCCCGACAGCGCCGGCCGCAACTCACCCGGCCGGATCGTCGCCCGCAGCCAGTCGACACCTGCTACCGAGGCGACGCCATGCAGCAGGTCGCCTTCGCGCCAGGTGCGCGCCACGCCCTCGACCGTCGCACTGGAATAGAATTTGCGCATCATCGTTGCGCCCGGCTCATCCATGATGTTGCCCATCACGAACATGCCTTCGCCTACATCGGAACCGCGCACGCCTTCCACCGATACTCCGACCAGCCCGCGCATGTAGGGGGCGATGCCGTAGCCGGTCGGCGCCTGGTAGATGCCGAGCACTCCGATACTGGCCGGCGACAGCACCAGCCCCTCGGGCAGGAACGGCCGCACCGCATCCGGGTCGATGCGGAAGCCGGCCCAGATCACATCGACGGCAAGCTTTTGAAACGGTGGCTCGATATCGGCAGCCGAGCGGCGGACCGAGAATGGCCTTTCCATACCCCTGAGGGACCTGCGCACTTCATCGCCCAGCATCGGCTTCCCCCGGCCGAATCAGATCGACCCGAAACAGCTGCCGTGATCCACGCTCAACGCCCCACGCGGATCAGGCATGTAATCGATCTCACAAATTCTAGGCAAATCGTTCGGCCGGATCAATCCGCATCTGCCGCAGGAAAAAACCATTCCACCAAAGTTCATTTCTCTATCGCCCCCAGCCGGACAAGCACTTCCTGCGGAATTCCGTAGTGCCGGATAGCATCGCGCTGGTCGCGCATGCCGCAGGCTTCGCGCTGCACGAAGAACTTCCACACATCGCGCGCCGCGGCCTTGACCAGGATCAAGCGCTCGTCTGCCGAGCCCGGCGCGGCGTCGAACGCCTGGAGCGCCGCCATGGCCTTTTCCACCTGCCGGCCGTGATAGCCCAGCGAGGAGGCTTTTTCGGCCAGCACTTCGCTTTCGATGGGCCCGAAGCCGCTGGTGAGGCGTTGGCGCAGTTCGGCGAGATCGGCGAGGCTGAGGCTCATGCCGCAAAGCTAGGGAGAGCGATCGGGCTGTGCAACCCCTGCCCTTTTCCAGCTTGCGGCGGCACGCTAGAAGCGCCTGATGACCAGCCAGCTCTCGCGCTCAACCGCCACCTTCATCGGCTTCACCGCGGTGCTGCTGTGGTCGCTGCTCGCCTTTCTCACCGCCGCCAGCGGCACGGTGCCGGCCTTCCAGCTCACCGCCGTCACCTTCGCCATCGGCGGGGCGTCGCTGCTGCTGATCCGGCCCGGCGCCATCCGGGCGATGCGCCAACCGCTGCCGGTCTGGCTGCTCGGCGTGGGCGGCCTGTTCGGCTACCATTTCTGCTATTTCTTCGCGCTCCGGAACGCGCCGCCGGTCGAGGCCGGGCTGATCAACTATCTCTGGCCGCTGCTGATCGTGGTGTTCTCGGCGCTGCTCCCCAGCGAGCGGCTCAGGTGGCAACACCTCGCCGGCTGCGCCCTGGCGCTGTTCGGCGCGGTGCTTGTCGTCACGCGCGGCCAGGGCTTCGGCTTCGACGTGCAGTACAGCCTCGGCTACGCCGCCGCGCTCTGCGCCGCCATCATCTGGGCGGCCTATTCGGTGCTGTCGCGCCGCTTCGCCGCGGTCAGCAGCGATGCCATTGCCGGCTTCTGTCTCGTCACCGCCCTCCTCGCCACCATCTGCCACCTGCTGCTCGAACCGACGATATGGCCCGGCAATCCCTGGCAATGGGCTGCCCTGATCGGACTTGGGCTCGGGCCGGTCGGGCTGGCTTTCTACGTGTGGGACATCGGGGTCAAGCGCGGCGATATCCAGGTGCTCGGCGCCGCCTCCTACTCCGCCCCGCTGCTCTCGACGCTGATCCTGATCCTCACCGGCTATGCGACCTACAGCCACCTCATCCTGATCGCCTGCCTGCTGATCACCGCCGGCGCCGTGCTGGCCGCCAAGGACCTGCTGTTCCGCCGGCGCTCTGCCGCTGCCGCCCAATAGCAAGGGCCGGGATTGCTCCCGGCCCCTTCATCGAAGGTACGCCCCTACTGAGGGCGCGGAGCCTCAGAACAGGAACGACGCCGTCGCCGGGTTCGCCCCGACGCGCCCATCGCGCTGGTCGAGCCCGTCGATCTTGTTGAGATCGTCGGCATCGAGCTCGAACCCGAGCACGTCGAAATTCTCCGCCATGCGCTCGCGGTGGGTGGTCTTGGGGATGACGATCAGCCCGCCCTGCAGGTGCCAGCGGATGATCACCTGGGCGATCGACTTGCCGTGCTTCCTGGCGATCGCGCCGACTGTCGCATCGTCGAGCATCCGGCCCGAGCCGAGCGGGCTCCAGCTCTCGATGAAAATGTCGTGCTGCTTGTGGAACGCGCGCTTGTCGCGCTGCTGGAAGCGCGGATGCAGTTCGATCTGGTTGACCACCGGCGTCTCGCCGGTTTCCCCGATGATGCGCTCGAGATGGTCGAGGTTGAAATTGGAGACGCCGATCGAGCGGATCCGCCCCTGCGTCTTCAGTTCCACCAGGGTCTTCCAGGCTTCGACATACTTGTCCTGGCTCGGCACCGGCCAGTGGATCAGGAACATGTCGAGCTGCTCGAGCCCCAGCGCCTTCATCGTCGCATCGAAACTCTTCAGCGCCAGGTCGCGGGCATGCCCGCCATTGCGCAGCTTGGAGGTGATGAACAGTTCATGGCGCGGCACGCCGGCCCGCCTGATCGCTTCGCCGACGCCTTCTTCGTTCTGGTAGCCCTCGGCCGTATCGATGGAGCGGTACCCCACCTCGATGGCGTCGGAAACCACGCGCGCCGTGATCTCGGGGTCGACCTGCCAGACGCCCAGCCCCAATTGCGGGATGGAGTTGCCGTCGCGAAGTTTGATGGATGGAACCGCTGCCATTTACTGCCTCCGAAGCTGAACGATGAGACGACCCGGCGGCCGCCAGTGACGCTGAGGGATAGACCGGGATTGTCTGGTATCCGGCAGGACAATGCTGCCGGCGGGGGAAAGGTTCAGGCAGCGCCGACTCGTGCCACGCGTCTGCCTCCATCGTTGATAAACGATGCTTGCGCCGCCGTCACCCGCCCGGGGCCGCAAAAGACAAGGGGCGCCTCAGGCGCCCCTTCCTTCTTTCCAGCACTCTGGGCCCGTCAGGTCCGGTGCTGTGCCGCCACCAGGTCCATGGCGCGCAGACCGGCCGCCCGCATCGCCGCTTCTTCCGGCACGATCAGCCCGAGCGCCTCGTAATCGACGGTGTAGTAGCCGCTGGCGGACAAGTGCACCGCCGGGGCAAACCGCGGATCGGCCAGCAGTTCGCGCGCCATGACACCATAGTAGACGTGATCGTCGCCCACATAGGCGAAGCGATAGAAGTTGAGCCCGCCCTCCTCGGTCAGGAACGAGATGTTCTGCTTGACGCAGGGATCGGAAGCGACCCCGCCCGGCTCGCCGCCGCCTTCGATCGGATCGCAATCGTCGGGCCGCTTGCTGCCGGCGCCGTCGCCGCCCGGGCCGATCGAGCGCAGATCCGGGCCGGGCGACCCCGGACACTGCCGCGCATGCGCCGCAGGGTCATCGAAGAACAGCTTGAGGCACAGCAAGGTGTGCTCGGTATATTGCTGCTGCTTGCTCGAGGCCATGCCGGATGACGCCGGCACAAGCAACGCAGCAGCGAACACCAGGGCGCCGGCCAGGGCGGCCAACCGCGACAAGTTTGACTGCATCTCAACCTCCATCTGCAAATGAGATGCGCCCAGTTGCCGGACCCGTCGGCGCTCTTACAACAGCCCGGCCCTGCCTCACCCCCACAAGCCCCGAGTTGTCACGTGTTGCCGCGCCGTTCGGCCGGATCAAATGCATGCGCGGGCTGTTGACTCCCGGCTCGCCTTCGACGGTAAATCCCGGGTGGGGAGCGGCTGGTGCGGAAGACGGAGTTCGGGGCTTGCAGACGTCTGACCAACTGAGCTCGGAGGGCGCCGGCCAGCGCCTGAACAGCTGGAAGGAAATCGCCGCGTTCTTCGGCAAGGACGAGCGCACCGTAAAGCGCTGGGAGACCATCCGTGGCCTGCCGGTACGGCGGGTCCCCGGCGGCACCCGTACGTCGGTCTTCGCCTATGTCGGCGAACTCGAGGCCTGGCTCAGCGCCCCCCGCCCGGCCGTTGCCCAGGCGCGGCCGATCGAGCCGGCCGCCCCGGCCGCCGCCGAGCCGTCGTCGCAACATCTGACGCTGCCGATCGCCGCGGCGGTGCTGATCGTCACCGCCATCGTTCTCGGCTTCATCGCCATCGCCACGCCGCCGCGCGCGCCGGGCCCGACACCCGTGCCGCCCCAGGCGCAGGTGCTCTACGATGAGGGCGTCATCGCCTGGACCGGGCGCACCGCCGCCGGCTTCGCCACCGCCATTGAGAAGTTCGACGCCGCCCTGGCCCTCGCGCCGGATTTCGCCAGGGCCGAAGTGGGCCTCGCCAATGCCTATAACCTGATCAGCCAGTACACCATGGCGCCGCCCGCCGAGTCCTACGCCAAGGCCCGCGCCGCCGCCGAACGCGCCATCGCGCTCGACCCTCAGCTGGCGGAAGCCTATGCCGCGCTGGGCTTCAATGCCTTCTACGGCTCGCATGATTTCGCCGGCTCGGCCCGGCTGTTCGACAAATCGCTGGCGCTGAAGCCCGACAACGCTCAGGCGCTGCACTGGTACGCGCTGACCTCGATGCAACTGGGCAAGTTCGAGCGTCCGCTGGAACTGATCGACCATGCGCTGGCGCTGCAGCCGGAGAGCCGCTCGATCCGCGCCAATGCCGCCCTGATCCACTATTATTCGGGCGAGACGACCACCGCGATCGAGATGCTGGAACAGCTCCGCCAGGCCAACCCCGACTATCTCGCGGTGCCGTCCTACCTCGCCACCATCTATCTCGACCAGCGCCGCTACGCCCAGTTTCTCGACAATTACGAGATCGCCGCCAATGTCGAAGGCAGTGTCGGGCGCCAGCTGATCGCCAAAGCGGCCCGCGCCGCCCTGCCGAACGGCGGTATCGCCATGCTGCAGGCCATGCTCGAGGAACAGAAGCACCAGTTCCAGGCCGAGCGCGAAAGCGCCTACAAGGTCGCGGCGACCGCGGCCCTGCTCGGCGACAAGGCGACGGCGCTGAGCTACCTCGAAACCTCCGTCGAGCGCCGCGAGACCATCGGGCTGCTGGTCGAGCCCGAGTTCCGCACCCTGCGCGACGAGCCGCGCTTCGTCGCGCTGCTCAATCGGCTGGGGCTGCCGACCAGCTGAGCCGGCGCCTCACTCCGCCGGCGGCACCACCGTCACATCGGTGACGCCGATGGCCTCCAGTTGCGGCAGGATCGACTGCGGATCCCCGGCGATGACCACCAGCGCCCGATCGAGCGGCGCCAGCGATTGGGCGGCCGCCTGCACTGCGGGCAGTTGCAGCGCCACGATCTCGTCGAGCTTGCCGTTCATTTCCTCAGCCGTCATCCCGGCGCTGGCGGCGCTCATCACCAGCCCGAACAGCCCGCTCGAGGTCTCAACCGATCCGGCCGTGGCTCCCGCCGTCGCCATTATCGTGCGATCGAGTTCGGACTGCGCCACCGGGATCGTCGCCAGCCCCGCAAAGCCGGCACGGATATCGGCGATGGCGGTTCCCACCTGGTCGGCCGCCACCGCCGAAGACACCGTCAGCATGCCGCCGGTGGGCATGTTGGTCCACACTGAGGCTCCGACCCCGTAGGAATAGCCCTTGGTCTCGCGCATCACCTGGTTGAGCCGGCTGGTGAAATCGCCACCCAGCAGCCGCGCCACGGCAATCGCCTCGAGCACACCGGGATCGTTGAAGGCCGGGGCCGGCCGCGACAGGTTGATGATCGCCTGGCTGTTGCCGGCGCTCGGCGTCACATAGACCTTGAACGCATCGGCGAACGCCGCCGACGGATGCGACACCGAAGCAATGCCCGGGCTGTCATTGCTCCAGCCGCCAAAGCCCCGCTCCAGTTCCGCTTCGACCGTTGCAACGCTCACCGAGCCGACGCTGTAGATCGTCATCGTCCTGGGGGTGAACAGCCTGTGGTGGATGGCCCTGCCCTCTGCCGTGGTCAGCGCCGCAATCCCTGCCGGCGTCGGCTCCAGCGCCGCACGCCCTTCGGGAATCGGGAAGGCCAGCTCCTCCATCGCGTAATAGGCCAATGCGCCGGGATCCATCTTGCGATAGGCCAGCCCCTGCTGCACCTCGGCCTTCAATGCATCCCATTCCGGTTGCTCGAACCGTGGCCGCTGCACCGCATCGGCCATCAGGTCGATGCCCCGCGCCAGGTTCTCCGGCGGCACCGCCAGCACGATCGCCGACTGCTCCATGCCCGACTGCCCCGAGATATCGGCGCCGATATCCTTGGCTGCCTTGCTGAAGGCTTCGAAGCCCCGCTCGCCGGCGCCGCGCGCCATCATCATCGTGGTGAGCTCGATCAGCCCCTCCTCGCCCGGCACGTCGCTGCCCGCGCCACCGGTCACCGAGGCGGCCAGCAGCAGCAGCGGCGAGCCCGCGGTCTGGTAGTGCACCAGCCGGATGCCGTTCGAGAGCGTCGCCGTCTCCATCGGCGGCAGCTTGGCCCGTCCCGGCTCGCCGGCCGCGAGCCTGGGCACCTCGACCACCGGTCGTGCCGTCGCTTCGATCGGCACCGCGCTGCCCGAGCTGTCCTTGAGCACGGCCGGATAGTCGCTGCGCGCCGCGCCGGGTGTGATGGTCAGCACGCTCAACTCCGCCGGCACCAGTTGTGTCCGCACCGCCGCTTCCACGTCGGCCGTCGTCAGCGCCAGCAGGTTGGGATCGTCCCCCAGGCCTGGCGAGGCGGCGCCGTAGAGGTCGAACCGCGTGGCCAGCGAGCGGGCGCGATCGAGCATCGCTTCGCCGCTCAGCTGCCGGCCGATCCGCAAGCTCTGGCGGGCCCGATCCACCCCTTGCTGCTCCTGTGGCGCCGCGACGAAATCCGCCACCGCCTGGCGCAACGCCGCTTCCAGCGTGTCGGGCGCCACGCCCGGCGCCGCTGTCGCCGAGATCAGGAAGCGACCGCCAAGCCGGCCGGGGTCCCAGCCGGCGCTGGCATTGGTGGCAAGCCCCTTGTTCACCAGTTCCCGCCGCAGCACGCCATACTCGTAATTGCCGAGCAGGTCGGCCGCGACGGTCAGCGCCGTACTCGCCTTCGAGCCGACCGACGGACCGGCGCTGGCCAGCACCACCATCGGCGAGGGCACCCGATCGGTGAAATCGAGCCGCAGCGCGACCGGGCTGGGCGACGCAGCGGCCGGGACCGCGACATCGGCGCCGCGCGGCACGCGCCCGAACGTGTCGGCGATCAACGCCTTGACCGCCTCGACGTCGAAATCGCCCGCCAGGGCCAGTACGGCATTATTGGGCACGTAATAGGTATCGAAGAACCCCTTCACGTCATCGAGTTGCGCGGCGTCGAGATCGGCGATCGAACCGATGACCGCTTCGGCATAGGGGTGCGGCGCCGGGAACAGGGCGGCGCGCAGCGCCTGCATGCCGGGCGCGCCGGCGCTGTCGAGCACCGTCTGGCGCATCTCGTTCTTGACCACGTCGCGCTGCAGGTCGAGCTCGCGCTGGTCGACGTCGCCGCCGAGATTGGCCATCCGGTCCGCTTCCACCGACAGCATCACCGGCAGGGCCGAGGCCAGCGCGTCGGCCACATAGACCGTGCGGTCCTCTTCGGTGAAGGCATTGTTCTGCACGCCGAGCGCCGAATAGGTATCGTCGATCCTGGGATATTCCGGCGTGCCGCTGAACATCAGGTGTTCGAACAGGTGCGCAAAGCCCGAGCGTCCGGCCGGCTCGTTCATCCCGCCCACGCGATAGACCAGCGCCAGGCCGACCTTGGGCACCTTGCTGTCCGGCGCCAGCAGCACCTCCAGCCCGTTGTCGAGCTGGTATTGTACAACTTTGGGCAGCTCGTCGCTGACAACAACACTGGCGCCGCCAAGCAGAAAAGCCGCGGCAACAACTACCGATCCAATAATGCGCACGTAACAACCCTGATGAGGACCCTATCACTCATGCCACGGCCAACCGTCCGCGTCCAACCAGTGCTGGCCAGATGCCGACCCTCAACCGGAGGATGCGGGAACCGACATCGTGCACTATATTGGCCACACCATGGCCAACGACACCGACATCAAGCCGCGCACCCGGACCGTGCCCAAGCTGGCTCGACCGCCGCTGCACAAGGTGATTCTCGTCAACGACGATTTCACCCCGCGCGATTTCGTGGTTCGGGTGCTGAAGGCCGAGTTCCGGATTTCCGAAGACCAGGCGCACCGCATCATGATCACAGCCCACACCAAGGGCTCGTGCGTCGTCGCCGTGTTCACCCAGGAGATCGCCGAGACCAAGGCCAAGCGCGCCACCGAGATGGCCCGTAACGAAGGCTACCCCCTGCTCTTCACCACCGAGCCTGAGGACTAAGTCGCGGGGGACGGGCGGTGCGGCCTTCCGGTCGAAGGCGCCGAGCACCCACCCGTTGACCGGTGCTGCGGCAGCCGCTACCACCCCGTTCAGCAAGCCAGCATCTGCCAGCCAGCGCCCCGAACCGACGAGAGCTGGCATGACCGATACCGCCGCCCCCACCATTTCCATCGCCCCCGGCACCTGGCTCGACCCACGCACCGCCGAGCCCGTCGCCCATTCGCAGCTGATGCGCCATCTGGCGATGCAGCGGGTGGTGCTGCTGGGCGAGACGCATGACCGCTACGATGTGCACCGCTGGCAACTGCATGTCGCCGCCGGCATCATGGCGCATCGGCCCGACATCGCACTGGGCTTCGAGATGTTTCCGCGCCGGCTGCAGCCGGTCCTCGATGCCTTCATCGCCGGAGCCTTCGCCAGCACCACCGATTTCCTTGCGGCTGCCGAATGGAGCGAGGTCTGGCGCTTCGATCCGGCGCTCTACCTGCCGCTGTTCCAGTTCTGCCGGCAGTTCCGCCTGCCCATGCTGGCGCTGAACTGCCACCGCCCGCTGGTGACCCGCGTCGGCAAGCAAGGCTGGGACGACGTTCCCGTCGAAGAGCGCGATGGCCTCACGCCGGCCCGTCCGGCACTGCCGGCCTATCGCGAGTACCTCGCCCGCTTCGCCGGCCCGTCCGGCCGGCCTCGCGACGAGATGACCTCGGACCGCTTCGTGCGCGCCCAGCAGACCTGGGACCGCGCCTTTGCCTGCAACATCGCCCGCGCCCTCGATGGCCCGGCCGCGCCGCTGGTGATCGGCATCATCGGTCGCGGCCACCTCGAATATGGCTATGGCACGCCCTATCAGCTGGCCGACCTCGGCGTCGACCGCGTCTCGATCGCGCTGCCCACCGATGGCCCCTTCGATCCCCTGCGTGAAGCCAACATCGCCGACGCGCTGTTCCGGCTGCCGGCGACGGACGGCAAGGCCGAGTAGCGGAAGGGCTGCCAGGGCTCGTTGGCCCGGCACCCCTCCCATTCGCTATGGCTAGTGCGCCTTAAGCACCTGCTCCAGCTGTTCGGTCACCATGCCCCAGCCCTCGTGAAAGCCCATCTGCTCGTGCGCGGCCTTGTCCTCGGCGTTCCAGTGCTGGCAGCGCGCGACATAGCGGGTCTTGCCGCCGACATCCTCGAAGGTCAGCGTCACCGTCATGAACGGCTTCTCGCTTGCCTTCCAGTCCCCGGTATAGGCGTCGGTGAACACCAGCTTCCGGTTCGGCACCACCTCGAGATACTGGCCCGGATTGGGATACTCGGTGCCGTTCTCGTCGGCCATCACGACCAGCGTGCCGCCGCCGGGCCGCACATCCATCACCACCCGGGGCGTGGTCCACGGCCGCGGCGCGAACCACTTCTTCATCATCACCGGATCGGTCCAACCGCGATAGACCTGCTCCACCGGGGCATCGATGATGCGGCCGAGCACCAGCTGGTTGTCGTTCTCGGGGACGATATCGAGCTTCGTGGTCATTTTTGTTTCCTCTGTTCGAACTGCCTGTTCGACTTCACGACGAAGCACGCCGACCGGAATCGACAGCCCCGGCGAAAAAACCTCGGAAAAAATGCATCGGCCCATGGATCGCCGCGGCAGCAACCACGGGGGCCCGTTCATCTCCGCTTCATCCCGATCCTCGCAAAACTCTGCGAGCCCCTCCCGCAACCTTAGCCCTCGCGCTACCGTTGCTCACCGAAACGCCCGATTCCGGAGATGCCCATGTTGCGCCTGCCGACGAGCCTCAAGGTCCTCGCCCTCGCGTCCGCCCTCATCCTGCCTGTCACCCTGCCGGCCGTCGCCGGGGACGCGGAGAACGCGCTCCTCGCCAAGTACGAGGGCAACTGGCGTGGTTCCGGCAAGGTGACCGGGCCCGACCCGGGCACCGTGGTCTGCCGGTTGACCTTCAAGGCGGCCAGCGCCGGCAAGCTGACCTATACCGGCCGCTGCTCGTTCGGCGGCTCCGGTGCCGCCAGTTTCCGCGGCAGCATGGTCTACAACGATGCCACCAAGCGCTTCGAGGCGGCGTCCTCGGCGCAGGGAGCCTCTACCACCACGATCGGCAAGCGAGCCGGCAACACCATCGTGTTCGCTTCGGCCGGCATCAAGACCAGCTACGGGCTGGCCTCTTCGATCATGACGCTCAGCGGCAGCAGCATCAAACTGGGCTTCACGCTGGTCGACAAGAAGGGCCAGACCACCGCCTCGGCCATCACCTTCAAGAAGAGCTGAGCCGCGCCGACGCCTGAAACCGCCGGCGGCGCCGCCGCGTTGTTGCTCGACGAGCAATGACAAGGAGGCGTCGATGACCGAAGTGAAGGTGGGATATCTGATCGGCAGCCTCGCCAGGGCCTCGATCAACCGCAAGCTGGCCAAGGCGCTGGTGCGCCTTGCGCCCACCGAGATGAAGCTGAGCGAGATCAGCTTCGCCGAACTGCCGCTCTACAGTTACGATTACGACGCCGACTTCCCGCCGGTGGCGCGTGCCTTCAAGTCGGCGCTCGCCGACGCCGAGGCGATCCTCTTCGTCACCCCCGAATACAATCGCTCGATCCCCGGCGGGCTCAAGAACGCCATCGACTGGGCCAGCCGTCCCTGGGGCCAGAACTCCTTCGCCCGCAAGCCGACCGCCATCATCGGCGCCTCGACCGGCGCCATCGGCACCGCGGTGGCGCAGCAGAGCTTGAGGAGCGTCATGGCCTTCTGCAACTCGCCGCTGATGAACTCGATCGAAGCCTATATCCAGTTCAAGCCCGGCCTGATCACCGACGACGGCGATGTCGCCAACGAAGCGACGGCGGAATTCCTGCGCAACTACATGGCCGAGTTCTACGGCTTCATCGAGCGCGTCTACACCGCCATCCCGCGACCACATAGTCCGGCGGCGTAGTTACGCCTCGACCCGCGGCGCATACCTGAGCTTCGCCTTTTCCCGCGCTCGGGCGATCAGCACCTCGCGGTCGCGCTTGGGCGCGTCGGTCTCGAGTTCCTTCAACAGCCGCTTCACCACCCGCTCGATATCGGCGACGGCGTCGTTGAACGCATCCTCGTTCGTCTTGGATGGATGCGTGTAGCCCGAGATCTTGCGCACGAATTGCAGGGCCGCGTCGTGCATCTCGTTCTTGCTGGCCGGTGGCTCGAAGTTGAACAACGGCTTGATGTTGCGGCACATGAAAGCGATCTCCGGATAGCGTCGTGCGCCAAAGTTCGCACCTCAATCGGGCGTCGGCAAGGCTTTGCCTCGCCGCGACGAGCTCGACCATCTCACCTGTCCGGCGACCGGCCCGGCAGTTTTTCGCACGCCCGATGTCGATCCGCCCAAGCCTCGCTCGTCAAGGAGTCGAACGGCCGCTGCGCCGCATGCCAGATGAGGAGAAATCGAGATGAGCCTGCAGTCCGTCGCCCGCCAGGATGCCGCCCGTTCCAGCCTTGCCGCCGCGGCGCTGCGCGCCCTTGCCTTGCACTTCACAGCCTGGCGCCGCCAACGCGCCCGCCGCCTGACCATGCTCAGCCTGCTGGAGATGGAGGCCTGGCTGCTCGACGATCTGGGCATCAGTGTCGACGCCGTGAAGGAGGCGCTCGAGGCGCGCCGATGAGCTAAGATCGTCCGGCGCAGAATCACGCCGGACGTCCTGACCTGGAAACCACCCTCTACCCGCCTGTGAAAAGCTTCCTCGAAGCCGCCGGTTACGCCGTCAAGGGCGAGGTCGGCGGCTGCGACCTGGTCGGGCTGCTCGAGGGCGAGCCGCCGCTGGTGGTGATCTGCGAGCTGAAGCAGGCCTTCAATCTCGAACTGGTGCTGCAGGCGGTCGACCGCCAGGCGCAGAGCGACGAGGTCTGGATCGCCGCACGGCTGTCGCCGACCGGCAAGGGCCGCGAGCGCGATCGCCGCTTCCGCGATCTCTGCCGCCGCCTCGGTCTCGGCATGCTCGGCGTCAGCGCCGCCGATCATGTCGAGATCATCGTCAGCCCGATCGCGCCGATGCCGAAAAAGAACACGCGAAAGCGCAACCGGCTGGTCGAGGAACACCGGCGGCGGCGCGGCGATCCCACCTCGGGCGGCAGTACGCGCCAGCCGATCATGACTGCCTATCGCCAGCAGGCCCTCGCCTGCGCCGCCGCCCTCCAGGCCGGCCCGCTGCGTCCGCGCGACCTCAAGGCCACCACGCCGATCGCCGCCAGGATCCTGCTCGACAATGTCTACGGCTGGTTCGATCGCATCGACCGGGGCGTCTATGGCCTGAACAGCGCCGGCGCGGACGCCTTGAAGCGTTGGCCGGTCGACGCCTGATCGCCGGGGGCCGCGACAACTTGCACACGCTTCGTTCGCGCCGGGGGTTCCCTTCCCCCACTGCTTCGGTTACAGGACGCGCCTAGCCCACAGAGTCTGCCGCCCAAGCCCGCGCCAACGCGCGTCTTTCCGCGCGCGCCCAACGCTGAGGCCACAGGGAGGTCGCGAGACATCCCGCACACGCCGCAGCGCAACCGACGAACCAAGAGCGACCAGAGATGCCAAAACGCACCGACATCAAATCGATCCTCATCATCGGTGCGGGTCCGATCATCATCGGACAGGCCTGCGAGTTCGACTATTCCGGCACCCAGGCATGCAAGGCGCTCAAGGACGAGGGTTACCGGATCATCCTGGTGAACTCCAACCCGGCGACGATCATGACCGATCCCGATCTCGCCGACGCCACCTATGTCGAGCCGATCACCCCCGAGATCGTCGCCAAGATCATCGAGAAGGAGCGCCCTGACGCGCTGCTCCCCACCATGGGCGGCCAGACCGCGCTCAACTGCGCGCTCAGCCTCAAGAAGATGGGCATCCTCGACAAGTTCAACGTCGAGATGATCGGCGCCGACGCCGAGGCCATCGACAAGGCCGAGGACCGTGAGCTGTTCCGCGACGCCATGAAGAAGATCGGGCTCGAGACCCCCCGCTCCATGCTGGCGCACAACACCATCGAAGCGCTGCAGGCGCTCGAGGTGATCGGCCTGCCCTGCATCATCCGCCCCAGCTTTACCCTTGGCGGCACCGGCGGCGGCATCGCCTACAACAAGGAAGAATATCTCGCCATCGTCGAGACCGGCGTCGACGCCTCGCCCACCGACGAGGTGCTGATCGAGGAAAGCGTGCTCGGCTGGAAAGAGTACGAGATGGAGGTGGTGCGCGATCGCAACGACAACTGCATCATCATCTGCTCGATCGAGAACGTCGATCCGATGGGCGTCCATACCGGCGATTCCATCACTGTCGCGCCGGCCCTGACGCTGACCGACAAGGAATACCAGATCATGCGCGACGCCTCGATCGCCGTGCTGCGCGAGATCGGCGTCGAGACCGGCGGTTCGAACGTGCAGTTCGCCATCAACCCGGCCGATGGCCGGATGATCGTCATCGAGATGAACCCGCGCGTCTCGCGCTCGTCGGCGCTGGCATCGAAGGCCACCGGCTTCCCGATCGCCAAGGTCGCCGCCCGCCTCGCCGTCGGCTACACCCTCGACGAACTCGAGAACGACATCACCGGCGGCGCCACCCCGGCCTCGTTCGAGCCGACGATCGACTATGTCGTCACCAAGATCCCGCGCTTCGCCTTCGAGAAGTTCCCGGGCGCCGACAACCGCCTGACCACTTCGATGAAGTCGGTCGGCGAGGCCATGGCCATCGGCCGCACCTTCCAGGAATCGCTGCAGAAGGCGCTGCGCTCGCTCGAAACCGGGCTTACCGGCCTCAACGAGATCGGCATCCCTGGCTTCGTTTCCGGGGCGCCGGAAGACGACAACGAGAATGCGGTGTTCGCCGCCATCTCCACCCCGACCCCGCAGCGCCTGCTGCATGTCGCCGAAGCCATGCGGCTCGGCGTGAGCCTCGAAGACATCCACGATGCGTCGAAGATCGACCCGTGGTTCCTCGAGCAGATGCACGGCCTGATCGTAACCGAGAACAAGGTGCGCGAGCTCGGCCTGCCCGATACGGCCGAAGCGCTGCGCAGCCTCAAGGCGATGGGCTTTTCCGATCGCCGCCTCGCCGATCTCGCCGGCAAGCAGGCCAAGGACGTGCGGGCGCTGCGCAAGTCGCTCGGCGTCCGGCCGGTCTATAAGCGCATCGACACCTCGGCGGCCGAGTTCGCCTCGCCCACCGCCTACATGTATTCGACCTACGAGGCTCCGTTCAACGGCCAGCCCGATGACGAGGCGCGTCCCTCCGATCGCAAGAAGGTGGTGATCCTCGGCGGCGGTCCGAACCGCATCGGCCAGGGCATCGAGTTCGATTATTGCTGCTGCCATGCGGCCTTCGCGCTGGCCGATGCCGGCTACGAAACCATCATGGTCAACTGCAACCCGGAGACCGTTTAGACCGACTACGACACCTCGGACCGCCTCTATTTCGAGCCGCTCACCGAGGAAGACGTCATCGAGATCCTCGAGACCGAGAAGCAGAACGGCACGCTGCACGGCGTCATCGTGCAGTTCGGCGGCCAGACCCCGCTGAACCTCGCCGATGCGGTGGAAAAGGCCGGCGTGCCGATCCTCGGCACTCAGCCCTCCTCGATCGATCTGGCCGAGGATCGCGACCTGTTCAGCAAGCTGATCAGCCGCCTCGACCTCAGCCAGCCCAAGAACGGCATCGCCTACTCGCTCGAGCAGGCCCGCCTCGTCGCCGAGCGCCTCGGCTACCCGCTGGTGATCCGCCCGTCCTACGTGCTGGGCGGCCGCGCCATGGCGATCGTCCACTCGCCCAACGAGTTCGAGCGCTACGTGCAGGATACTCTCACCGGCCTCGTGCCGCCCGATATCCTGATCCGCTACCCCAACGACAAGACCGGCCAGATCAACTCGGTCCTCTCCGACAATCCGCTGCTGTTCGACGGCTACCTGAGCCGCGCCATCGAGATCGACGTCGACTGCCTCAGTGACGGCAAGGACGTGTTCGTCTGCGGCATTATGGAGCACATCGAGGAAGCCGGCATTCACTCGGGCGACTCCGCCTGCTCGCTGCCGCCGCAGCACCTGTCCGATGAGGTGATCACCGAGCTGAAGCGGCAGACCCGCGAACTCGCGCTGGCGCTCAAGGTCGGCGGCCTGATGAACGTCCAGTATGCGCTCAAGGACGGCACCATCTACATTCTCGAAGTGAACCCGCGCGCCTCGCGTACGGTGCCCTTCGTCGCCAAGGTCATCGGCGAGCCGATCGCCAAGATCGCCTCGCGCGTTATGGCCGGCGAGAGCCTCGAAAGCTTCAACCTCACCGAGAAGAAGCTGAACCACGTGGCGGTGAAGGAAGCGGTTTTCCCGTTCAACCGCTTCCCCGGCGTCGACACCGTGCTCGGCCCCGAGATGAAGTCGACCGGCGAGGTCATCGGGCTGGACACCAGCTACCCGATCGCCTTCGCCAAGTCGCAGCTCGGCGCCGGTTCAAAGGTGCCGCGCGAGGGCACGGTGTTCGTCTCGGTGCGCGATGACGACAAGCCGCTGATCCTCGATTTCTGCCGCCACCTCGAGCATGCCGGCTTCAAGCTCGTCGCCACTTCCGGCACCCACAAGTACCTGGTGGAGAACGGCATCGCCGCAACCAAGGTCAACAAGGTGCTGGAAGGCCGCCCGCATATCGTCGACTCGATGAAGAACGGCGGCGTGCAGCTGGTGATCAACACCACCGACGGCGCCAAATCGATCTCGGACAGCCGCGACATCCGCCGCACCGCGCTGATGGGCAAGATCCCTTACTACACCACCATCCCGGGCGCCGTGGCGGCCGTGGAAGGCATCATCGCCTACCGCGAAGGCAACCTCTCGGTTCGTCCGCTGCAGAGCTACTTCGCCGCCTGATCCACCGGGCCCTGCCCGAAGGTTTTTGGCCGGCCCTGCCAGGGGCCGGCCTTTTTTTGCCTCGCGCCGGCTACACTTGCAGCGCGACCGGCGGCCGGCCGGTCAGTTGCTCGAAATCGGGAGCTGCCGGTTGCATGGCGCCCTTTGCGATGCCGGCATCGAGCATCGCCTGCACCCGCG
>MKVB01000001.1:1059064-1059648 GCA_001899085.1 Devosia sp. 66-14
ATATTCAGCACCCGCCGCCCGTCGAAGTCGCCCGCGACGGCCGTCGCCGCAGCCAGCGCACAATCCTGCCGCGCCACATAGGCCACCCCGCCACGTCCGGCGGCGTGGGCAAAGGCGCCCTCCACCGCACGACCGATGATGCCGGACGCCAGATCGTCGTAGAAGGCGTTGCGCAACACGGTGTGGCCAAGTCCGCTGGCAGTGAGCGCCCTCTCCGTCTCGGCATGATCCGCAACCATCGAACTCAAGGGGGACGTCGTCGCATGGAGGATCGAGGTGTAAACGATGTGCCGCACGCCGGCGGCCCGCGCGGCGTCGATCGCGTCACGATGCTGGCGCACCCGGCGCCCATCGCCGCCCAGCGCATCGGTGCTGATCAGCACCAGCCGCGTCACGCCCGCGAAGGCCCCGGCAAGGCTCTCCGGCCTGTCGAAATCGGCGTAGCGTCCAGTCGTGCCGAACGGCTCGGGCGTCCGGCTCAGCGCCAGCACCGGACGATCGGTCAGCCGGGCAAGTTCACGAAGCACCATCCGGCCCAGCTTCCCGCTGGCGCCCGAAACGGCAATGGTCATGGTCTGCATGTT
>MKVB01000001.1:1059672-1084090 GCA_001899085.1 Devosia sp. 66-14
TTACCGGTGTTCGATCAAGCAGATGCTCTTGTCACGCGCTGCTTATCGGCGGGCGGCGAGCCCCTCGTCAAGCGGTCCGACCATGCTAGGGGTGGTGCATGCGCAAATCAAAAACCACCGCTCTTCCCGCGCCCTATCTGAAGCGCCTCTGGGTCAGCCCGGATGCGCGCCTGCCCGACGCCTATCCCTTCGACCTGCCCTGGTTGAGTAGTGGCTTCGCTCTGGATTTCGTCACGCCGGTCACCATCGTCATCGGTGAAAACGGCACCGGCAAATCCACCCTCATCGAGGCCATTGCAGCGCTTTGCGGCTATGACGAAGCCGGCGGCGGCAAGGGCTATCGCCCGCTCGACCATTCCGCCGCCGTCGATCGCAGCGGCGCGCAACTGGCCGACGTGCTGCGCGCCGCCTGGCTGCCCAAGGTCACGACGGGCTGGTTCTTCCGGGCCGAGTCGTTCTTTTCGGTTGCCCGATACCTCGATCAGGCTGCCATCACGGCGGCAGCCCCGCCGCCCGACTTTCTGTCCTGGAGTCACGGCGAGGGCTTCGTCCGCTTCTTCGAGGAACGCATGTCCCGCCAAGGCATCTATTTCCTCGACGAGCCCGAAAGCGCGCTGTCGCCCAAGCGGCAACTCGAACTGCTGCGATTGCTCCATGCGATCCAGCAATCGGCCGGCGCCCAGATCATCATGGCGACCCACTCGCCCATCCTGATGGCGGTGCCCGGAGCGAGCCTGCTGGAGATCACGCGTGGCGGATTGGCAAAGACCGAGCTGACCCGAACGCGGCACTTCCGGCTCTATCAGGACTTCACCTCGGATCCGGAGGACTTCATCGCCCGCGCGCTCGAGGACGGTGAGGCCTGAGCCGCGCCCGGGGCGGGCAGCCGGTCCCCCGGTTTGACACCCTGCCCCGCTGCCCCTAAAAGCCCCGCATCATGAAGCTGGCAGACCGAACCACCTGCATCGCGTCGCACGCCTGATCGGCGTGACGATGCTGCTGCCCCCGGCGCGCTGCGCCGGGTGAGTGCGGCTGCTCATTCTCAGACATCATCAGGCTCGTAGCGTCCGCACTCCTGCGGCGCCGGGCCCTATCGAGACAGCATCATGACCAACTATTTCGAAAGCCCGTTCAAGGGCATCCGGCTCGACGAGCAGGTGACCAACCCCAACATCGTGGTCGGTCGCTTCAGCTACTATTCGGGCTACTACCACGGCCACAGCTTCGACGACTGCGCCCGCTTCCTGATGGCCGACCGCACCGATGTGGATCGGCTGCTGATCGGCAGCTTCTGCTCCATCGGTTCGGGCGCCGCCTTCATCATGGCGGGCAACCAGGGTCATCGGCACGACTGGATCAGCACCTTCCCGTTCCACTACATGCCCGAGGTGGCGGCCTTTGCCGGCGCCGCCGACGGCTTTGCGCCGGCCGGCGACACCGTCATTGGCAATGATGTGTGGATCGGCTCGGAGGCGATCATCATGCCTGGCGTCACCGTGGGACATGGCGCCCTCATCGGCACCCGGGCGCTGGTGACGAAGGACGTCGAGCCCTACGCCATCGTCGGCGGCAATCCGGCGCGGCCGATCCGCAAGCGCTTCTCCGATGACGAGATCGCCATGCTGCTCGAAATGAACTGGTGGGACTGGACCGACGCGCAACTCGCCGGGGCGATGCCGCTGTTCACCTCGAACCGCATCGCGGATCTTCATGCATATTGGCAGTCAACAGTACTGACAAGATAAACATAGGTCTTCTGGACCCGACGCAGCCCCTCTCCCAATAGTGTGAAAACCAGCGGGAGAGGGAACGTCATGGACCAGAACACCTTGATTGCGCGGATCGCCGGCGGTTTTGGCAGCGATCCGCGCCTGGCGGCGCTGTTCCTTTCCGGCAGCTTCGGCACCGGCACTGCCGACGCCTTCAGCGATGTCGATTTTCTTGCCATTGCCGACGCAGCCGAGCACGAAGCGCTGGCGGCCGACTGGCGCAAGGCGCTCGAGGCCATCGCGCCGATCGTCCACTACAACCGCCTGCCGCACGCGCTGATCCTCAATGCCGTCACCGACGACTGGCTGCGCGTCGACCTGCATATCGCCAATCGCGACCACCTCGCCAACACCGCGCAGGACAGCCTGAAGCCGGTGGTCGATCGCGGCAACCTCTACGGCACGCTTCGCCCCGAAACGCCGGAACCCGCCCGCAACCCGGGTCGGCTCGGCTGGATGGTGGGAGAGTTCATCCGCATCCTCGGCCTGACGCCGGTGGCGATCGGCCGGGGCGAGGTCGAGCTGATGACCGTAGGCAACACTTTCCTGCGCCGCTTCCTCACCGATCTGCTCATCATCGAGGTCAACCCGCGCATCCCCGGGGGCATGCTGCACCTGAGCCGAGTGCTCGATCCCGCGCGTATGGCCGTGCTCGCCGCCGTGCCGCTGCCGCAACTGACCGCCGACTCCGCCATCGCCTCCAATCTCGCCCTGGCGCGCACCTTCATGCCGCGCGCCAAAGCCCTGTGTACGTCGCTGGGCGTCGAATGGCCCGCCGCCTTCGAAGCCGCCACCCGCCGCAACCTGCAGCGGGCGCTGCCCGATCTCAGTATCGAGTGGTAGCGGCCACGGGCTGACTGGCAGGCTCGGCATACGCCGGGCGACCACTTGACCTCGTCGTTTCGTCCGCTATGTTCCCCGCACCATGATGATGATCGGCAATTTCGCAGCAGTGTTCCTCCTCGCCTGAGCGAGCCATGAGGCAACACCACCGCCCCTAGGGGCCCTGCCCTCGCCACGAGCCTGAGCTCGACGGCACGGCATGTCGCAGGCTTTGCCTGCCGACCTGTCGCGGGCGCCTGCGAATTCGGAAACAACAATGCCTGCTATCATTGACGCGCTCTCCGCAGCGCAGCTCGACGCCTTCATCACCGATGGCTTCGTGCGCATCGACCACGCCTTCCCCGAGGAGGTTGCCGCCCGCGGCCAGGACATCCTGTGGATGCTGACCGGGCTCGACCGGAACGATCCCTCGAGCTGGACCACACCGGTGATCCGGCTGGGCGACAATCCTGCCGCGCCGTTCCGTGAGGCGGCCAACACCCAGATCCTCCACGACGCCTATGATCAGTTGATCGGCCCGGGACGCTGGTTGCCGCGCGGCAGCCTGGGCACCTTCCCGATCCGCTTTCCCTCGCCCGACGATCCGGGCGATGCCGGCTGGCATATCGATGTCAGCTTCGGCTGGGACGAGCACCCGAATGACTTCATGGCCTGGCGCGCCAATGTCACCTCGCGCGGGCGGGTCCTGCTGATGCTGTTCCTGTTCTCGGAGGTGGGCGAGAAAGATGCCCCCACCCGTATCAGGGTGGGCTCACACCTCGATATCGCTCGCCAGCTCGCCCCTGCGGGTGAAGCGGGCCTGTCGCTGCGTGAACTCGCCGCGAACGGCTTTGCCGAGACCGCCCACCTGCCCGAGGTCCTCGCCACCGGCGGCCCTGGGACGGTCTATCTGTGCCATCCGTTCCTGGTGCACGCGGCCCAGCCGCACCACGGCACCCGGCCGCGCTTCATGGCCCAACCGCCGCTGCTGCCGCGCGAACCGTTGAGCCTCGAGCGCCCCGACGGCGACTATTCGCCGGTGGAGCGCGCCATCCGTCAGGCGCTGGCCTGAGGTTCGGGGCAGGCGCCAGAGCGCCTGCCCCGATCACACCCGTTCGGCGAGGACGATCACGCCCTCGACCGGCAGGCCGCGATCCATGCGGATGGTCGTCGCCTCCACCATGACCACCCGCAGCCCAGCCGCCCGGCAGATGGCGAGCGTCGGCTCGGTGGCGTGCTGGAAGCGCAGCGTCGTCCCCAGCCGCACCGCGTCTTCACCCGCATGCGTCTCGAGCGAGAATGCCACTATGCCGCCCTTCCGCAGCGCGCCGGCGGCCGCAGCCAGGGCCCCCTGCAGTTCGCCGACATAGTTGAACACGTCAGCCGCCACGATCAGGTCGGCGGTACCCGGCTCACCCAGGAGGAACGTAACCAGGTCCGCCTTCTCGAGCCGGTCGTAGATTGCCTTGCGCCGCGCCTCAATCAGCATGTTCGCCGACAGATCCACGCCCTCCAGCCGATCGGCCAGCGGCCGCAGCCGTTCGCCCATCAGCCCGGTTCCGCACCCCAGGTCCAGCGCGCGCTCGAACCGCGCCGCGCCACGCGCCGCGAGCGCATTGCGGATCGCCACGTCGAGCATTTCGGGTGTCCGGTATCCCAGCCGCACCACCAGCGCATCTTCAAAGCGTGGCGCGTAATCGTCGAACAGCGCCTCCACATAGGCGGGCGCCGCCTGCGTCGAGCCCCCGGCCCCATGCGCCGCGAGCTTCAGCGCCGCGCCGAACAGCCCGCGGGCGTCGAGCTGCAGCAATTGTGTCCATGCCACCACCGCGCCGGCAATATCGCCCGCCGCTTCGCGATAGCCGCCAAGCAGGTTCCAGCCGGCCACCCATTGCGGCACCATCTCCAGCGCCTGCGCCATCAGGTCGGCGGCTTCGGCGAAAGCGCGCTCGGCGGCGAGCGCCGCGGCGTAGGACGCACGACGATCGGCGACGAGGTCGCCGGACGAATACTGTATTTCGCGCAAGGTTGTTTGCACCGGGGCTGGAACGCCACGGCTTTAGCGCGTCGCCGCGCAGCCGTGAAGATGGTCACCAGCCAGAATTTCCACTTTGCCGTCACAATGGCACAGCATAGAGTGCATACAGGATGTTCGCCCCCTGGCGATGCCTCTGCCCCGGGCCGAGTCGCCCGGTATCTCTGCGCCTCAGCGTTCCACTCCCTCGGACGCGAGGACTGCTAGGTTGGATCGGTTTTCACCCCGACGCGCTCCCTGCGCGCCGGGCAAAACCAGTTCACAACGCCGTATTGATAGGGGGAAAATTTCAGTCTACAAGTTAACCGTCGAATATTGCGGCCGACACTTCGTGCCTGGCGTCTCAAACGCGCCTGCTGAGGTCATTCCAAGAATTCGATTGGCGGAGTTTCCATTGGGGTGGGAACTGCCACGGCAGACTGCGAAAGGGACTATATATGGCTACCGGCACTGTAAAATGGTTCAATGGCCAGAAGGGCTATGGCTTCATTCAGCCCGACGAGGGTGGGGCTGATGTGTTCGTGCATATCTCCGCCGTCCAGCGTTCGGGACTTTCCGGCCTCGATGAAGGTCAGAAAGTGACGTACGAGATCGTCAAGGACAAGCGGACCGGCAAGAACGCCGCCGACAACCTCCAGGCGTCGTAATCCAGGGCGGATGCCGCAGGGCATCCTGGCCGATCGAATGCCTTGGGGGCATCCTGATCGGGTCGGATTGACGCCAGATCAAAGAGGCGCAGCCCCCGGGCTGCGCCTTTTGCTTTGCCGGGTCGCCCCGCATTCCGCAACGCTAGGCGACGGCTGAGAAATCCTCATAGCAGTCATAGTTCACCTGCCGGATGATCCGTCCGTCGCGAAGCGTGATGACCATGCAGATATGGGCAACCATTGCATCGCCCGGCTGCAACGCACCCAGCGGCACGTTGACGATCCCCTCCCACCGTGTCTCGACGACAACCGTATCGCCGGCTTCATGCATCGCCGTGATCGGATAGCTTTGCTTGCGCAGCACCTTGGCGCCGCGTGGCAGGTCAGCCATCATCTTGTCATAGCCGCGGCTCTGTCCGTTGGCGTAGAGTTTGTTCGGGCGCTCGATCTGCACCACCTCCGGGTGCAGCAAGCGCCCGACCGCCTGCAGATCGAACGTCTCGATCGCCTCGATATACTCTCGCACGATCGCTGCATTTCTGCCTTCGCTCACCACCTTGGCCACCTCTGGAACATCGTTCTAGTCGCCCATCACTAGAACATCGTTCTAGTTTCGTCTATGCACTTGTATGGCCAATCACCTGCCCTCCTCAGATCGCCGTACCGAAATCCTCGACGCGGCCCTCGCCTGCTTCCTCGCGCGAGGCTACGCCGCAACCAGCATCGCCGATATCCGCAGCCGGAGCGGCGCATCCACCGGCAGCATCTACCACTTCTTCGACAACAAGGGCGCCCTCGCCCTGGCGCTGGTCCAGCGCGCGGTCGGCGGATGGTCTGGCTCATCCGGCGAGGCCGCCAATCCTGCCGCCGCCGCCGACATCTCGATCAAGGCTTCGGTCGCCGGGTTGGTCCGATGGGGCCTCGCCAATCCGGCTGCTCTGCGCTTTCTGGATGAGGTCCGCTCTCTGGCTGCTTCCGACCCCAGCCTGGCCGAAGTCTCCATCCTGCTGGCACGAGGCGATGACGCCGCCCGAACGCGCTATGCTGACTTCGTGGCCCGCGGGGAGGTGCGCGATCTGCCCTGGCCGCTCGCCCATGCCCTGATGCTCGGCCCGGCCTACGACTTCCTTCGCCTCGCCACGGCCGATGCCGCCCCCGATGCTGCGGACTTGCTGGCGACCGCGGCCTGGGATGCCGTCCGAGCCTCTTGACCAGCCGGCCATCCGCAACGATATGCACCGCTCGCGCAACGCGGCATACGCCCCGCTTGACCGATGCCTTCGCCGAAGGCAGTTTACGTGGACGCTCCCCCTCAGGTCAGCATGCTGACGACGCCGAATGACTTTGGCAGGGGAGCCTTTCTTTGAGTTGGAGACGGCTATGGACAAGATTCCGATGACACCCAGCGGTCACAAGACCCTGTCGGAGGAATATCGTCGCCGTACCTCTGAGGATCGTCCCAAGATCATCGCCGACATTTCTGAAGCCCGCGCCCATGGCGACCTCAGCGAAAACGCCGAGTATCATGCCGCCAAGGAACAGCAGAGCCTGAACGAGGGCCGGATCAAGGAACTGGAGTCGCTGCTGGCGCTGGCCGACATCATCGACGTGACCAAGCTCAGCGGCTCGACCATCAAGTTCGGCGCAACGGTGAAGCTGGTCGACGAGGACACCGAGGCCGAGAAGTCCTACCAGATCGTCGGCGATGCCGAGGCGGACCTGTCGAAGGGCCGCATCTCGATCTCGTCGCCGATCGCTCGCGCCATGATCGGCAAGGAAGCCGGCGATTCGGTCGAGGTGGCTGCTCCCGGCGGCGCCAAGACCTACGAGATCCTCGACGTGAAGTTCGTCTGAGCCCCGGTCGGGCGCTTTGTCGCGCCCGCTGGCTGTGACTTTTCGGTGAGTCCGTGCGCTCCATCGTCTCAGTGCGATGGTGGTGCCCTTGAAAGGTGCGCGCCGAACCTCCTATTTTGTCTTGGCCCTTTGTCTCGGGCTCAGGTCTCAGTGTCAGTGGAGCGTAAGGTGCACGCCAAGGTCGTCATTATCGGATCCGGTCCTGCCGGTTACACGGCGGCGATCTATGCGGCGCGGGCCATGCTCGAGCCGGTGATGATCGCCGGCATCCAGCCGGGCGGCCAGCTCACCATCACCACCGATGTCGAGAACTATCCCGGCTTCGCCGACGTCATCCAGGGCCCCTGGCTGATGGAGCAGATGAAGGCGCAGGCCGAGCATGTCGGCACCCGGATGATCAACGACATCATCGTCGAGGTGGATTTCGACAAGCGCCCGTTCGTGCTCATCGGCGATGGCGGCACCCGCTACACCGCGGACTCGGTCATCATCGCCACCGGCGCCCAGGCGCGCTGGCTGGGGCTCGAATCCGAGGAGAAGTTCCAGGGCTTCGGCGTTTCCGCCTGCGCCACCTGCGATGGCTTCTTCTATCGCGGCAAGGAAGTGATCGTCGTCGGCGGCGGCAATACCGCGGTCGAGGAAGCGCTGTTCCTCACCAATTTCGCATCCAAGGTCACCGTCGTGCACCGGCGTGGCGAGTTCCGCGCCGAGCGCATCCTGCAGGAGCGCCTGTTCAAGAATCCCAAGGTCGAGGTGATCTGGAACGCCGAGATCGAGGAAGTGTTCGGCCAGAACATGCCGCGCTCGGTTCAGGGCGTGAAGATCCGCGACACCAAGACCGGCCATGTCACCGAGAAAACCGTCGACGGCGTGTTCATCGCCATCGGCCACTCCCCGGCCACCTCGATCTTTTCCGGCAAGCTCGACATGAAGCCGGGCGGTTACCTGAAGGTCTCGCCGGGCGGCACCGCCACCAACGTGCCCGGCGTCTTCGCCGCGGGCGACGTGACCGACGATGTCTACCGGCAGGCGGTCACCGCCGCTGGCATGGGCTGCATGGCGGCGTTGGACGCAGAGGAATATCTGGCATCGCTCGAGCTCGCAGAAGCGGCGGAATAGCCGATGCTGGATTGGGACAAGCTCCGCATCTTCCACACCGCCGCCGAATCCGGGTCGTTCACCCACGCCGCTGAGAAGCTCAACATGAGCCAGTCTGCCGTATCGCGGCAGATTTCGGCGCTGGAAGAGGATCTGGGGCTCAAACTCTTCATCCGCCACGCCCGCGGCCTGGTGCTGACCGAGGTCGGCGAACAGCTGTTCCGCACCGCGCATCGGATGCATTGGGAACTGCAGCAGGTCGAAACCCAGATGTCCGAGAGCCAGGAGGTGCCCACCGGCCCCCTGCTCGTCACCACCACCGTGGGTATCGGCTCGACCTGGCTATCCTCGCGCATCCACGAATTCCTGATCCTTTATCCGGAAATCCAGATCGAGATTAAGCTCAACGACGCCGAGCTCGATCTCGCCATGCGCGAGGCCGACGTGGCCATCCGCCTGCACCGGCCAAACCAGTCCGAGATGATCCAGCGCAAGCTGTTCACCGTGCACAACCACTTCTATGCCTCGGACAGCTACCTCAAGGAGTTCGGCTCGCCACAGGCGGTCGAGGATCTCGACAACCACCGCGTCATCTCGTTCGGCGAGCCGGTGCCGTCCTATCTGGGCGACATCAACTATCTCGAGCGTCTCGGCCGGCCCGATTCCTCGCCACGCCGCGCTTCGATGAAGGTCAACGCCATCTACGGCATGATGCAGGCCGCCCGCGCCGGCATCGGCATCGCCATGCTGCCGGACTACGTCACCGAAGGCGAGAACAACCTGGTGCGCGTGCTCGAGGGCATCGAGCTGCCGGCCTACGAAGCCTATTTCGTCTATCCCCCGGCGCTGAAAAATTCCAAGCGCGTCGGCGTCTTCCGCGACTTCCTGGTCGGCAAGGCCCGGGAGTGGTCGTTCTAGGCTGGCTCACTCGCCGGTGCGGGCTGCCCCGCACCGGCGCTACGTTTCACGCCGGCCGCACCACCGTAAAAGTCAGTTCCCTGCGCACGACAAACCCGAGCTTCTCGTAGAGCGCGATCGCCGCCGCGTTCTCGGTCTTCACATGCAGGAACGGCACCCGCCCCTCGCCGGCGATCAGCGCCGAAACATGCGCCACCAGCGCCTTGGCCAGCCCCCTGCCCCGAAATTCCGGCCAGGTGCATACCGCGCTCACCTCGGTCAGCTGCCCCAGCCGCATCCGCTCGCCGGTCATCGCCATCAGGCGCCCGTCGTCCGCGCGCAGCCCGAAATAGCGTCCCATGCCGAGGGTGCCGGCGCGAAACGGCCCCGGTTCCGTCGCCGTCGCCAAAGCGAGCGCTTCCTCGGCGTCGGCAGATGTCAGCTGCACCGGCACATTGTCGGGCATCGTCGCCGGCGCTTCGCAGACCATCTGGAACACCGGCACCGCCTGCAGCAATTCCCAACCCGCGGGCAGCTCGTAGCGCGCCACCGACACCAGGCCGACCGCTTCTTCCGGCGCCACCAGTGGGCGCAGCTCGGCGAATGCCTCGGCGTCGTAGCGCGCGAGCCCGCCGATCGGCGACAGCTCGGCCCGATAACGCGCCGCTGCGCCGTTGCGCTGGCCCAGCGCGGCGTGGTCGGTGGTCAGCGCATGCCACGCCGGATCGTCGAGCAGGGAGAGGTCGGTCATTCCAATAGTCCCAATAGTCCGTCCAATTCGCGCCACGCCTGTACCATCCCGCCGACGAGTTCCCAACTCCCGGCGTTCATCGGCAATTCAGTCGCTTCGGCTAGAACCGGCAAAACCTCGGGGAACCCTCATGCACCGCCTCGCCCTCGTCGCCGCATTCTGCTTCGCCGCTACGCCGTCGTTCGCCCAGATGGTCACCATCAGCCCGCAGCAGATCGGCGAAATCTTCTGCATCTCGCGGCTGGGCAACGACATGGCGCCGGTTCAGGGTCTGCTCACCACCGAACTCACGGCCGCGATCGCCGAAGCCGAGATGAAGAACGACGCCATCCAGAAGGCGCATCCCGACGAGAAACCGCCGCTCGGCGACGGCATTCCGTGGCAGGCATTCCCCGACTACGCGGCCGAGTGCAAGGTCGGAGCGGTCACGCTCGAGGCCGATCGCGCCGTGGTCGAGATCGCCTACGGCTTCCCCGATTACCCCGACGCCGACTTCACCGACCACCTGCAGCTGATCCTCGTGGCGCAGCCGAACCTGGGCGAACCGCTCTGGCGCATCGAGAACCTCGCTTACGCAACCGACGGCGACCTGCGCTCGGTGCTGATCTCGGCCTTCGCAAACTAGTTGCCTGCTCCGCGTTGCTTCGCCCTTGACGCCCTCGGCGCGAAGGCGCATTGCGGTTCCGTTCCGGACGCTTGCGTCAGGACTTTCATCAAGGACTGAAAATGAACCCCGACAGTCGAAGTCGATCTTCGATCTTGCCGGCGCTCTAGGCTCCTCGAGCAAGACCAGGAAGGTGCAGACTTTTCCGCTTCGGTCTCGCGGCGACAGGTGGGCCGGGCGCGTCGGCCCGGCTATCTATTGGAGCCCCGCTATGCTGCGTGCCTATATCCGTGAAGGCGACCGCCTCGTTCCAACCGATTTCGATCCCGCCTCCGAAGCAAAGCTGTCGGGCGCCGTCTGGTACAGCCTGACCGACCCGACGCGCGAAGAGGACAAGTTCGTCGAGTCCTGTCTCGGCATCGATATCCCCACCCGCCGCGAGATGCAGGACATCGAGCCGTCCGCCCGCCTCTACAGCGAAGACGGCGCCGAGTTCATGACCATCACTGCCCTGGTCGAGGACGATGCCGGCCAGCCGGTCAAGACGCCGATCACCTTCGTGTTGCGCAACAACCAGCTGGTCACAGTGCGCTACGCCGACCCCAAGCCGTTCCGCCTCTATGAGCGCCTCGTTTCGCGCCCCACTACGGGCGAGTTCGGGGGCGAGCGGGTGATGATCGGGCTGCTCGAGTCGTTCATCGATCGGCTGGCGCAACTGCTCGAGAACGCCGGCGACGAGATCGACCAGATCTCGCGCGAGGTGTTCGGCAACAAGGTAAAGAAGCCGACTCGCAAGGCGCATGACCTGCAGTCGCTGATCGAGCGCATCGGCAAGAAGGGCGATACCCTGACGCTGGCGCGCGAAAGCCTCGTATCGATCACCCGCGTCACCAGCTTTCACCAGACGCTGGGAACCGTCGACGTGAAGACCACCAAGGAGCTGCGCCAGGGCCTGAAGACGCTGCAGCGCGACGCCGCGGCGCTCAGCGACCACGCCGCATTCCTTTCGGCCAAGATCAACTTCCTGCTCGATGCGACGCTGGGGCTGATCAATCTCGAGCAGAACCAGATCATCAAGATCTTCTCGGTGGCCGCCGTGGTGTTTCTGCCGCCCACCCTCGTGGCCTCGATCTACGGCATGAACTTCCAGATCATCCCGGAGCTGTCCTGGCCGTTCGGCTATCCGTTTGCGCTGGGGCTCATGGTTCTGTCGGCCGTGGTCCCCTACCTGTTCTTCAAGCGAAGCGGTTGGCTCTGAGCCCGCCGGATTCGGCGCCGAATCTGACAAAATACTGTCACAATCAAGCACTTGGCGTCGCAATCACATCGGCGTGCGACGCCAGGACGCACGCCGAAAAACGCAATACACGAGCAAACTCATCGACTTAACAGCCATGCAGAAAACGCATGACCCCCATTCGGTACTGCTCGGTTGCTGGGTCGGCGATCCCGCCATATATCCCCGTTCGACAGCAGCTGAGCGCATCTCCCTCCTCCTCCTCGCGCTCGTTGTTTGTTCCTCCCTGTAGCCGGCAACGGCTGCTACTCGGCCCCGCTCTCCCCTCGAGCGGGGCCTTGTTTTTTCCACCCCCTCGCAGCGCCAGATCACCCGTCCGAAACGGGATCGCGTTGACGCATACGTCACGGCAGCATGGCTGACCTTTCCCTGCGCAAACTGCATAGCTGGCATGTGGAAGTCCGTATTGTGGACCAAACGGTCAAAGTGCATATTGTGACTGTCGATGTGAGCCGCACCGTATCCTCCTCCCTCGGTCCTGCTCTGCGACACCGGTTCGAAGTCGTATCCTCCTCCCTCGACTTAGAACCACCGGCAAATGGCGTATCCTCCTCCCTCGTCCATTTGCCACCACTTTCGATTTGGACTTCGGTCCTTGTCATTGGGCCCCATCTTCGGATGGGGCCTCTTTTTTTGCTTTGGCTGATCTGTGGCTGCGGCGCGCCTCGCGTCCAGCGCATGGCTGACGTTCCGACTTGGCGATTGTTCCTTTCCCCGCATCGCCCGATAGTCATCTCAACGAATTGCAGCCGCTCCTCCTCCCTGGCTGCGCTTCGATGGGTCGCCCGCTTCGGCGAGCCGGCCTTTGAAGGCTCCGCTCATCCCCTCGAGCGGAGCCTTTTTCTTTGCGCCTCCGGTTGCCCCTCTCGCCAGACGGGCTAGGCTGTTCGCCAACGCGAGGCCGCTCATGACTCTTCCCACAATTCCTCTCCCCACGGGCATTTCCGTGCCTACCCTCGGCCAGGGCACCTGGCGCATGGGCGAAGACCGTCGACGTCACGCCGACGAGGTCACAGCGCTCCGCCGCGGCATCGAGCTCGGCATGACATTGATCGATACCGCCGAGATGTATGGCGATGGCGGCGCCGAGCTGGTGGTTGCCGAAGCAATCAAGGACCGCCGCAGCCAGGTGCAACTGGTCAGCAAGGTGCTGCCGCACAATGCCAGCCGCGGCGGCACCATCGCCGCCTGCGAGCGGAGCCTCAAGCGGCTCGGTACCGACCATATCGAGCTCTATCTGCTGCACTGGCGCGGCCGGCATCCCCTCGCCGAAACTGTCGATGCCTTCGAAACCTTGAAGCGCTCGGGCGCCATCGGCGCCTGGGGCGTCTCCAACTTCGATGTCGATGACCTCGAGGAGCTGCTGTCAGTCCCCGGCGGCCAGGCCTGCGCCACCAACCAGGTGCTCTACAATCTCACTGCCCGCGGCATCGAATACGACCTGCTCGGCTGGTCCGCCGACCACGGCACGCCGATCATGGCCTATTCGCCGCTCGGCAACGACAACCGCATGCTCCGTCATCCCACGCTCAACCGCATCGCCGACGCCCGCGGCGTCACCGCCGCGCAGGTCGCCCTCGCCTTCGTGCTGGCGCGCCCCGGCGTCATCGCCATTCCCAAGGCCACCGGCCTCGCGCACGTCGCCGACAACCGGGCCGCTGCTGAGCTCAAGCTGACCGCCCAAGAACACGCCGCCCTCGACACCGCCTTCCCACCGCCACGCCGCAAGCAGGCGCTGGAGATGATCTGAACGGGCGTCCCCAGGACCACCGGCCTCTCTGTGCAATCCCTACCCGGCATTTCCTGCCGCCTGTCCGTTCTCGCTCCACCGAAAAGCCCGGAATCCCGGCTGTTCGCACTGGCATGCCGCCTGCATGGTAAGGCGCGACCGCCCGGAGGCACCCATGACCAGCGTCGGCACCGCGACCAGCACCAGTTCCCTCAGCTACGCGCAGATCATCGCCAATGCGCAGAAGGCGCAGCAGCAGGCGCTGACCAACCCGGCTCAGACCAGCAGCGACTCCGGCGCCACCAACGTCACCCTGTCCGACGCCGCCAAGGCAGCGCTCACCACCATCAAGGACTTCGCCACCGTCACCACCGACGCCCGCGCCACCCTCGACAAGCTGCTTGATGATGCCAAGCTCACCAGCCCGCTCAAGGATGGCAAACTCGCCCTCGACCTCGGCAAGGTCGACCGGCGCGAGCTTTATGCGATGAGCACCAACTCCAACCAGCTGTTCACCGCCGACGAGCAGAAGGCCGCAGCCATCGAGCTGCAGAACCGCTTCGACCAGGCCTTGGCCGGCCCCACCGCGGTCGGTCGCGTCACCGGCAGCGTCAAGGGCCTCTACGTCGCCGCTCTCGCCTATTTCGACGCCATGGGCCCCGAGGAGAAGGCCTCGGCCGCCTATGCCGACCAGCGCGCCGCGCTCGAGGAGATGCTGAAGCGGATCGAGGCCAAGCCTTCGACCCTGCCCGGCGCCGTGCCAAACGACCCGGTCAACGCCTATATGGAGCGCCTCGCCGGTGGTGAAACCGGCAAGCCGCGCGACATCAAGGACGTGGCCGGCGATGCGCGCACCACGCTCGATGCACAGTACAAGGCCAGCGGCAACTCGAAGCCCGACTATTCCGAGTTCGACAGCCGCTCGCTGGCCTCGGTGGCGCTCAACTCCAACGACAAGTTCTCGGCCACCGAGGTCCGGGCCGCCTCGATGGAAATGCGTTCCCGCTCCGGCGCTGCCCTGCTGCAGGGTCTCAAATCCGCCGGAACCGGCAATGCCGCCGGCTTCGCCCAGAACGTCATCTCGCTGTACGGCGCGATGAGCAGCGAAGAACGCGCCGCTGCCGGCTGGTCCGAAAACCTCTATGCCGCCGCCGTCGCCAACTACCAGACCGCCAGCAAACTCGGGTCCATGCTGGGCGAGATCACCGGATCATCGTCCTTCGGTGGCGGCAGCGACGGCAGGTCGATGAGCTTGATGGATTATCTGTAGGACGCGCCGCCGACGACCGCCCGCTGATGGACTAGCCCCCGGCAAATCCATCCAGCGCCGCGGTGATCGCCTCCGCCATCCCGGCATCTCCTGCCGAGTGCCCTGCTCCGTCGATCACCACCAGCTTCGCCTCGGGCCAGGCCCGCGCCAGTTCCCACGCGGTGACCAGTGGCCCCTGCAGGTCGAGCCGCCCCTGTACCAGCACCCCGGGGATACCGCGCAGCCGCTGGGCGTTGGCCAGCAACTGCCCCTCTTCGAGCCATGCCGCATGCCGAAAGAAATGCGTAACGATCCGGCTACGCGCCAGCATCCGCCTGGAGTCCGCCCCATCGGACGGCCGCCCCGCCTGCGCCACGACCGACGCCGAGGCATTGTCCCAGTCGTGGAAATTCCGCGCTGCCCTGTCGCGCACTGCCGGGTCGGCATCGAACAGCAGCTCGTTATAGGCCGCGACCAGCCCGTCCTCCGGCGTGCCCGCGGGCGCCCCTGCAACGAACCGCTCCCACTCTTCGGGATAGAGCGGCGCCAACCCGCGATAGAGCCAGTCGATCTCGCGGCGCCGCGTCGTGGTCACCCCGGCGAACACCATCGCCGCCACATGTTCGGGATGCGTCTGGGCATAGGCCAGCCCCAGGGTCGTGCCCCACGAGCCGCCATAGATCACCCATCTGTCGACGCCCAGATGCCTCCGCAGCCGTTCGATATCGGCAATCAGGTGCGCCGTGTTGATGACCGAGAAATCGACGCCCTCATCGGCGGCATGCGGCGTACTCCTGCCACAGCCGCGCTGGTCGAAGCCGATGATCCGATAGCGCTGGGGGTCGAAGAACCGCCGCGTCGAGGCCGAGGAGCCCGACCCCGGCCCGCCATGCAGGATCAGCGCCGGCATCCCCTCGGGATTGCCGGCCGCCTCCCACCAGATCGCATTGCCGTCCCCGACCTCGAGCCGGCCGCTCGCGACCGGCTCGCTGATCGGGTAGGCCATCAGCTGACCTTGGCGCAGAAATCCTGGATGCGACTGACCGCATCCTCGAGCTGTGCATTGGAGGCCGCGTAGCTCAGCCGCATGTGCCCGGCGAGGCCGAACGCCGTGCCATGCACCAGCGCCACGCCGGTCTCGTCGAGCAGCGCCAGGACGAACGCCGCATCATCGGTGAGCGCGCGCCCACCGCCCGAGGTCTTGCCGAGCAGGCGCTTGACCGACGGGAACACGTAGAATGCCCCTTCGGGGGTCAGGCAGTCGAGGCCGGTATTGGCGTTGAGCCCGGCCACCACCAGGTCGCGCCGCCCCTGGAACACGTCACGCCAGCCCTTGAGGAACTCCTGCGGCCCGTTCAGCGCTTCCACCGCCGCCCATTGCGAGATCGAGGACGGGTTGGTGGTCGATTGGCTCTGCAGCTTGTTCATCGCGCCGAGCAGCGGCCGCGGCCCGGTGCAATAGCCGATGCGCCAGCCGGTCATGGCATGCGACTTCGACACACCGTTCATGGTCAGCGTCCGCTCCATGAGCTTCGGCTCGACCCCGGCAATGGTCGCGAAGGTGCCGCCGTCATAGACCAGCACCTCATAGATATCGTCGGTGAGGATATGGACATGCGGATGCCGGAGCAGCACGTCGGCCAGCCCGCGCAGTTCCTCGCGCGTATAGGCGGCGCCGGTCGGATTGGATGGGGTGTTGAGGATCAGCCATTTGGTCTTCGGGGTGATCGCCTGTTCCAGCACCTCGGGCTTCAGCTTGAAGCCGGTCGAGGCATCGGCCACCGCGAATACCGGGTCGGCGTCGCACAGCCGGACGATCTCGGGGTAGCTGACCCAGTACGGCACCGGGATCACCACCTCGTCACCGGGGTTCAGCGTCGCCATCAGGGCGTTGAAGATGATCTGCTTGCCGCCCGATGACACGAAGCAATCCGCCGCGGTCACGTCCAGCCCGTTGTCGCGCTTGAACTTCTGGGCCACCGCTTCCTTGAGCTCCGGAATGCCGTCGACCGCGGTGTAACGGGTCTTGCCCGAATTGATCGCCCGGATCGCTGCCTCGCGCACATGCTCGGGCGTATCGAAATCCGGCTCGCCCGCAGCCAGCGAGATGACGTCCTGGCCCTGCCGCTTCATCTCCACGGCTTTGGAGTTGATCGCCACGGTGGCGGAAGGCTGGATGCGGCTGAGGGCGTCGGACAGGAAGGCCAAGATCATCTCCCGGAAAAATGGCCGGAAAGCTCTACGGCTTCACATCCCCTCGCACAACCGGGTCATTGGTCCAAACGGCCGGGTTCGACGACCGGCTCAGACGGCTCGCGGTCGTTCCGGCACGCTGGCGGGCAGCACCATCTCGCGCCCGTCGGCCCGCACCGTGCTCATCCCGCTCCCCATCGCCTGCTCGCCATCGGGCATCAGGCTGACGAGAATGGCGGCGAGTACGGCAGACAGGGCAAGCACCTTCAACGAAGACATCCTGGATAACACGATCTGAGGATTGCGCTTGTCGCGCATCAGGCTTGAACCCGGACTGATCCCGCCGTTCATCCGCGGCTCAGGAACGCTCAGATTCCAACCCCAGGCTGCTTGGCGAGCTGCACGCCCTGCACGCGCCAGCCATTGGCCTCCTCCGCCAGCATGTAGAACGCCTCGTAGAGGCCCTGGTCATTGCCCAGCAGCTTCACTTCCTGCAGGACCGATGTGTCGCTCAGCTTCTGGAACTTGCCGAAGCTGTGCGACCGCGACTCCATGATCGGCGCATAGCCCGACCCCACGATCGCGGCAAAAAACGCCTCGGGGCTTGGAAACGCCACCTGGAAGCCGGCCCCGGCCCACTTGAAGGCGCCCGGCGCATCCTTGGCCCGGAACGCCTCGATCTGGCTGGTGATCACGCTTTGCCACGGCTCGACTGCCGCGGCCGGAGCCGTCGGCTCCTCGGCCCGTGCGGGCGCCGCGAACACCAGCAAGGCCGCCAGCGCGCTTGCTGCCCATACCTTCACGCCATAAGTCCACATCCCACGCGCCAGACGCTGCATCGTCCATCTCCCGAGCCAGACCACGCGGGGTTCGCCACACGATTGCCTTGAAATCGTACCCGCTTCACCCCGTTAGCAACGAAACATCCGCGCATTCGGTGGGCCATATCACTGCGTTGTGAACGGAGTCAGCGCGTACAATGTCCCCCACCAAGCTCCCGCAGCCGAAGCGACTGTCATGGCGCCGGCCGGTGTTCGGCAATGCCCTGAGTGCGGCGGCCATCATTTCGTTCTCGCTGACCTTCGTCGGCGCCGGTATCGCGCTGTTGCTGGGCATCATTCCGCCCCGCGCCATCATCGGGGCCGGCGAGATCGATACCGCCGTCGTGCTGCTGTTCGTGCCGCTCTGCGCCCTGATCCTTGCCATCCTCGTCGAAGTGGTCCGCGCCACGCTGCGCGAGGGCCTGCAGCCGCCCAAGGCGCACCAGGCCAATCCGCTTTCCGCCTGGCGGCCTGGCCACGGCGAAGGCTGACAAGGCGGCAATCAGCGCATTTCGCGCCCGGCTGTTCATCTTCCCGTTAGCTACGGTAATCTAGAACCGCCGGTGGCGCTCGCTTCGGGCCATACCGCGCCGTGTCCTGTCCCACCCAAGGTGGGCCAAGGGCGCGGCGTCTCATCATTTTGCGACTGAGGAAACCGACATGATCCGCACTGCTCCTGCCCCGCTCGGCCGCCTGCGTCCGATGCGCGCCTTCCTGCTCGGCACCGTGTTCGCCGGGCTTGCCATCGGCAGCGCCTCCGCCGAGACGTTGAGCGTCACCGGCATCACCCAGGGCACCAGCGGCAGCGTTTACGAGCTCTCGGTTCCCAGCGTCGAAGTGGTCGACGGCAACATCAACGAGGGCGCGGTGCGCGGCCTCTTCACCGGCGCGCCCGGCGCCCTCGATGCGCTGGCCACCCTCAATGCCAAATCGCTGACCATCCCCGAGATCAAGATCAGCTATCCCAGCTATGTCGAAGGCGCCGGGCCCTCGACGGTCACCTATCGCGACATCACCCTGACCGACGTGACCAACGGCGTCGCGGCCGCCGCCCATATCGGCGGCGCTGACTTCAGCGGTGCCGAAAGCGTCACCGGGACCTTCGGCGAAATGTCGGTCGGCCGCTTCGACCTGGCGGCGATGCTGGGCTTTTACGGCCTCACCACTGCGCCGGCAGCCGGCACCGAGATGAAGGAGGTCTATACCGACTTCAAGTTCTCCGGCGGCTCGTTGAAGGCCGGCGACGTCTTCAACTGCACCTTCGGCACCGGCGAACTGGGCGGCTTCAGCGCCCGTCCGCTGCAGCATAACTTCGCCGAGGTCAACAATCTCGTCATGGAGGCGGAAGCCGCCCAGAAGGCCGGCACCGAGGTGGCGCCCGAGACGGTCGACAAGCTGGTCCGCTTCTATGCCGACATGTTCACCGCCTTCTCGTCGACGCCGATGACCTTCACCGGCTTCGATTGCTCGGGCAAGGATGAAAAGGGCAACCCGCTCACCGTCGCCTCGGGGCCGATCACCATCGGCGGCTTCGAGCCGGCCATCTATCCGGCCATCTCGCTCGACGATTTCGACATGACCGTCGAGAACGACGGTTTCCTGAAGTTCGGTAACTTCACCTGGAAGAAGATGGACTTCACCGCCGCCGTTGCGGCGATCGAGGCGGCGGCCAAGCTCGATGAAGCCTATTTCACCGCCAACTGGCGGAAGCTCGTTCCCGCGCTCGACGGCATGAGCCTCGCCGATCTCTCGATCGATGTGCCCGACCCGGAAGCCGAAGGGAAGCGCATCACCGGCACGCTCGGCGCCTTCGACGCCACGCTCGGCAACTATGTCAACGGCATCCCCGCCGACATCGCCCTCAGCCTTTCCAATTTCATCCTGCCGATCACCGCCGAGATGACCGATCTGCCGGTGGCGGATCTCCTCGCGCGCGGTGTCGACCAGCTCGACATCTCGCTCGGCACCAAGCTGGCATGGGACCAGGCCTCGTCCACCATCAAGGTGGACGACGTGCTGATCGACATGGGCGCACTCGGCCGCGTCAACCTCTCCGGCACCTTCGGCAACGCCACCGAGGCACTGTTTGGCGACAACACCGACCAGGCCACGCTGGCTGCGATGATGCTGACCCTGCGTGATGTCACCATCGAAGTCGAAGACCGCGGCATGGGCTCGCTTGCCTTCGCTGCCGGGGCCAAGGAGGCCGGCCAGTCCGAAGCCTCGTTCCGTACCGCGGTCGCCGGCATGGCGCAGGGGATGACCCTGGCTTTCCTCGGCAACACCACCGAAGCGCTCACCGCCGCCCAGCAGCTCGGCACCTTCCTCAACGGCGCGTCGCACCTGAAGCTCACCATAACCAGCAAGGACGAAGCCGGCATCGGCCTCGCCGACCTGGCCGCTGCCGAGACCAACCCGGCGGCGCTCGCCGGCAAGCTCAACGTCGTCGCCGAAGCCAGCGGCGAGCCGGTCGAGCTTCCCGTCCTCGAGGCTCCGGCCCCGTCCACCCAGGATGAAAAGCGCGACCTCAAGGCCCCGGCCGCGCAGTAAGGCGCTGCGGGCTCAGCAACCGTCTCCCTCCCCGCAACGGCGCCACCGCGCGCCCGTGGGGAGGGATCAAGGGCGGGGGCTGCACGCGCCGGCCCGGTGCTTTTCCCCTCCGACTATCGGACTCTTGTCACCTCTTCCCCTGTGGCGCACTATGGCCATCTGAGAGGAGGACTGACGATGCAAGTCGAGACTATCCTTCAATCCAAGGGCCACACCGTCTTCACGGTCGAGGCCGGGGCGCCGCTCTCCGAAGCGGTGCGGATACTGAACAGCAAGAAAATCGGCGCCGTGGTCGTCGTCGACGCCAAGGGCAAGGTCGCGGGTATCCTCAGCGAGCGTGATATCGTGCGTCAGCTGGAAAAGGACCCTGTCGCGGTGCTTGCCGGCCCGGTCCGCAACGTCATGACCAGCAAGGTCATTACCTGTACCTCGGCCAGCTCGGTCTCGGACCTCATGGAAACCATGACCCGTCACCGCATCCGCCATATCCCGATCGTCGAGGCCGGCAAGCTGACCGGCATCGTATCGATCGGCGACGTGGTGAAGCGCAAGATCGAGGAAGCCGAGCAGGAAGCCATGGCGCTCAAGGAATATATCGCGTCCTAGCGCCGGTCGCCGATCCGCACTGGTTGCGGCGCCCGCCGAGGCGGCTGCCGCCTGCCGACCGTCACACGCCTCAATGCCGAAAGAAAAAGGCCCCGGACGCGTCCGGGGCCTTTGATCTTTCGAGGGTCGGATCAGAACGAGTAGTTCAGGCCGACCTTGACGGTGTGCAGCTTGAAGGTCGCATCGGCGGTATCGCCCTCGACGTCGACCAGTTCTTCGGTGCCGAAGTCGTAATACTGGTATTCGGCCTTCACCGACCAGTTGTCGTCCAGCGCCAGCTCGGCGCCCACGCCAACTGTCCAGCCGCCCTTCATGCCGGAGAACGAGCCGGTGCTATCCGGATCCTCGTCGGGCGTACCATCGATGATGTCGCCGAACGTGGTGTCGATCTGCGCCACGGCGAGACCGCCCTTGAGGTAGAACAGGGCGTTGTCTGCGGCAAAGCCCAACCGGGCCGTCACATCGCCATAGGCGCCGAAATCAACGCGCCCGAAATTGTCCGGATCTTCCAGCACGACGTCGTCGCCGCTGATGCCGAAGAAGCCGACCTGGCCTTCGATACCCAGAACGACCGAGTCCATCTGCCAGTTTGCGCCCGCCTGCAGACCGGCGAGGAACCCGGTGGCATCGACGGCGAAGCTTTCGCCGGTAGCCTCGTCAAAGAACCCACCACCCGGATCGGTGTCGGTTGCCTCGACGGTGCCCCAGCCATAGCCGAGGTGAACACCGATATAGCCACCGGACCAGTCGTGCCCGGCCGCCATGACCGGCGCTGCTGCGGGTTCGTCAATAATCAAGTCGGCGGCCATAGCAGAACTCGCTGCCATGACGAGAACCAGAACACTTGTTGCCGTGCGAAGCATTTCGAGGGGACCCCTGTGCCACATTGCCTGCCTCGACAATGACACCGTTCCGCCGCAGGTCAACTTTCATTCAGGCCGTGAGCGTAATTTGTTCAGCAGGTGTGGCTCAGACGACGCAGTAACTGCTGTGATCGTCTTGCGATCGACTGAATCACAACAGTTTTTTGCCATCCATCGACTGTGTGATGCCGCAGCCCCACCTGTGGACGCCCACCTTTCCAACCTTGCCGCGATTTCACCTTGCCGCAACGCCCCGGCAAGCCGACGCAGGTCATCGTGCCGTCATTGCCAGATCAATCGATGGGAGACCCCGATGACCCCGACTCGAGCCACCATCCTCGCCGCCCTCGTTGCCGCCCTCGGTCTTACCGCCATGAGCCCGGTTTTCGCCGCCGGTCCCGACCGCCCGCGCAATGACAATCGCACCCTAGAATTCCGCCGCGATGCCGGCGGTGCGTTCCGCTTCGCCGAGTTCTCCTGCGGCAACCGCGCCGCCGACCGGCTGGAGCGGCGCCTCGACCGGATGGCCGGCAAGCTCAACCTGACCAAGGATCAGGAGAAGCTGTTCGAGGATTTCCGCACTTCGGCGCTGACCGCACAGACCGACTTCGCCGACCAGTGCGCCACCATCCGCCCGGGCCAGACCGCCGGCAGCAATGAGCGCCCCGACCTGATCCAGCGGCTCGAACAGCGGCTGAAATTCGATGAGGCGCGTGTCGCCGCGATGAGTGAGTTGCTGCCGCAGTTCAAGAGCTTCTACGAGAGCCTCACCGACAGCCAGAAGCGCGAACTCGCCCCGCGCCGCCACATGCAGGGCAAGATGCAGCACCCGGGCCAGACACGGCCCCATCACCCCGCCGCCCCCGCGGCCCCTGGTTTGGACGGCTGATCCCAGTCCCCGCCGGTCCGGGCGGGAAGGGCTGTACTCTTCCCGCCGAGTCCCCCAACACGACCGGCCGCGACGCCGTCCCAGAGAAGCCCCGGCGCCCCTCCCGCCGGGGCTTCGAACCGTCCCGCAGGGCAAATCGCTCCAGTGGAGCGATTTGAGGTGAGAAGGCCATGAGAGCTATGCTCGAATGGAATCGAAGGCGCCACAACCCGGCCCCGCCTCTCCCCGAACGCCGAGTACTACCGCTCAGCTCTTTGGACGAAGATGGTCGGCCAGCAATTGCGGTGTGAGCGGGACCGGTGGACGTGCGATCAACGACCGCAGCAGGTTCCGATGCTTGAGGTGGCGGCGCGGTTCGAAGTCATCTGAAACTACCATCTTCAGCTGCTCGCAGACCGAGGCGATCATCTGCTGGGTTCTGTCACCGCGAATGCTTAGAACATCCTCGACCCACAGGCTTGCCAGCACCGGCCTGTGGTGACCGACGCCCTCGCCGATGCACCATCTCGAGATGGCCAGCATGACCCTGAGGGTAAGATCCGGAATCGGTAGCAGGCTCCGCGCGACGATCCGCGGCGTCAGGGGCTCAACGCGCCTTTCCCAGAATCTCCAGCCTTCCTGATGAAAATAAAGCGATCCGAAGAACTCGTCAGCCAGATCCAGTTGCAGCCGATCCTGCACCCATTCGAGCATCTCCCAGATGTCGTCCCCGCTGATGCCATACGCGTCTTCGATCGGGGTATCGAGGGTGAGAGGCGGGCGGAGCGGCCCCCAATGCACCTCGAACCAGAGCTTCATGGCGGCGAGCACGGTCTCATGCAAATCGGCTGAAGTCGCGTCGCCTGGCATCACTGTCAGGATAGGAGACCAATGCGCCTCGTCAAGCGCCGACGATCGTCCTCCCCGCGAGTCAGGCCGCCCCCCGTTATCCACACGCCGCATTGCCGCGGTCACACCGCTCCGCTAACCATCGGTCCTCTCTCCTCGCGAGCGCACCATGACCGCCCTGCCCCTCGACACCGACCTGATCCGCGCCGAGTTTCCGGCGTTCCGCGAGCCGAGCCTCGATGGCTGGGCCTTCTTCGAGAATGCCGGCGGCTCCTATACCAGCCAGCAGGTGCTCGGTCGGCTCGAGCATTACTATCGCGCCAACAAGGTGCAGCCCTACGGCTTCTATCCGGCTTCGCGTGAGGCCGGCGCGGCCATGGACCTGGCGCATCGCCGGATGGCGCAGGCGCTCAATGTCGGCATGGACTGGATCCATTTCGGCCCTTCCACCTCCGGCAACACCTATGCCCTCGGCCACGCCTTCGCCGGCTGGCTGAAGCCGGGCGACGCAGTGGTCGTCACCAACCAGGATCACGAGGCCAATGGCGGCGCCTGGCGCCGGCTGGCCGATCGCGGCGTCGTCATCCGCGAGTGGCAGGTCGACCCGGTCACCGGCCATCTCGATCCCGCCGCGCTCGACAAGCTGCTCGACAGCAAGGTCCGCGCCGTGTGCTTCCCGCACGCGTCCAACATCGTGGGCGAGATCAACCCGGTCCACGAGATCGTCCAGAAGGCCAAGAGCTATGGCGCGGTCACCGTGGTCGATGGCGTCTCCTACGCCCCGCATGGCCTGCCCGACCTGCTCGAGCTGGGCTGCGACATCTACCTGTTCTCGGCCTACAAGGTGTATGGGCCGCACCAGGGGGTGATGGCGGTGCGCCCCTCGCTGGCGTCCGAACTGCCCAACCAGGGCCAC
>MKVB01000001.1:1084107-1131859 GCA_001899085.1 Devosia sp. 66-14
ATCGCCGCCACCGCCGGTGTCGCCGATTACCTCGAACGCGTCGCCGAACTCGCCGGCGATCGGGTCGAGGGCGCCAATGCCTTCCGCAAGGCGCATGCCGCCATGCGCCTGCAGGAGGAGATCCTGCTGGCGCCGCTGATGGAGTTCCTGCGCCAGAAGAACAATGTCCGGCTGATCGGCCCCACCGACCCGAGCAAGCGGGCGCCCACCGTCTCGCTGGCGCTGGGCGAACTGGCCGTCGAAGCCGCCGATCGCCTTGCCCGCCGCAAGATCATGGCGTCGGGCGGCCATTTCTATGCCTACCGCCTGCTCGAAGCCCTCGGCCTCAACCCCGGCCATGGCGTGCTGCGCGTCTCGTTCACCCACTACACCTCGCCCGCCGAAGTGCAGCGCCTCATCGAAGCGCTGGATGCCGAGCTGAAGTAGGCAGCGATGACGAGGCTGAACCCCAACGGCTACGGCATGGTGCCGGGCGGCTACACCGCGCGGCGCGCCACCGGCCCGATCCACCCGGATGGCCGCGCGGCGAGCCCCGCCTGGGCCACGGCCGCGCGGACCCCGCGCTTTGTCGACATGCTGACCGGCGACCCGGCGCCGCTCGGCACCAGCGCCGGCATCCTGTGGGATGACGAGGCGCTCTATATCGCCTTCTGGGCAGACGAGCCCAATCTCACCGCCACCCTGACCGAGCGCGACGCGCTGCTGTTCTTCGAGAACGACCTCGAGATCTTCATCGATGGCGGCGACAGCTATTACGAGCTCGAGTTCAACGCCCTCGGCACGATCTACGAGGTGTTCTACATCTGGCGCGATGCCTATACCCGCGGCAGCAAGTGGGATGTGCCGCGCTTCGATGTCCATCACCCACGCGTGCACAGCTTTGGTGGCGACCACGTCCCCGGCCCCAAAAGCTTCTGGACCGGCAACCACCCGCGTGGCACCCGCTGGACCTTCCTCGATTACGACCTGCCGGGCCTTGAGGTGCATATCCATGCCGACGGCACGCTCAACGACCCGGCGACGCTCGATCGCGGCTGGTCGGCCGAGATCGTCATCCCCTGGTCGGGCCTTGTCGATCTCGCCAATGGCCGTTCCCTGCCGCCCAGGCCCGGCGATACCTGGGGTATCTTCATGGGCCGTTTCCAGCAGTTGCGCACCCGCAGCGATGTCGCGACCGCCGGCTGGGCCGCTCACCGCTTCGGCGTTGCCGATACCCATGTCCCCGAATGCTTCACCCAGGTGACCTTCGCGGCGTGAGGCGGCGGAGGCCGTCCCCCGCGTAACCCGGCGCCTCACCGAGGCACCGGGCACCCGAGGCGGGGCTAGCCTGCGGCCTGCAGGCTGATCTCGCCGTTGTTGAGGAACCAGCTCTTGCTGAACAGCTCGAGATCCACCGGGTTGGGCAACCGGATATCGCGCGCATCAGGATAGGGCTTTTCGGCCGGGTCGTACGAGCGGTCGATCTGCGAGATGAAGACGATCACCAGCCCGCGCGCCTCGGCGAACGCCTTCAGCGCCCGGACCTGCTCGGCCAGTGGCGGGTTCTCGCGTCGCTGGTCGAGCAGTTGCAGGTAATCGACGACGACAAGCGTGCCGCGCGGTGCCGTGGCCATCTTCTCGATGATGTAGGCGGCCGAGATGCGGTCCGAGCAGTCGAAACCGAAGCGGTCGCCCAGTTCGGCCGGCTCCCGGCCGATCGCCCGCAAGCGGTCCAGCACGTCCTTGTCGGTATACTCGAGCGTGAAGAACATGCCCTGCCCGCCGGATTTCGCCGCCTCTGCGGCAAGCTCGAGCGCCAGCAGCGTCTTGCCCTGCCCGGGTCGCGCCCCGACCAGCACCAGCTCGCCGGGCTGCAACCGCCCATAGAGTTTCGCCGCCGGAGAACTCTCGGCATAACGGGCGGCCAGCAGGCTCCACCCGGAAAATCCCTCTGCCGCCGCCACGCGATCGAGCGCCGCGCTGAGGGGAATCTTCCCTTCGCGTGCCAGCCGCTTGGCCTCACGCTTCAACTGATAGATCGGAACAGACAGTTTCATTCGCAAACCTCCTGGTTCGGGTCCAGCAGCAATCCCTCCTTTTGCCTTCACCCGATCAGTCGGTTGGGTTGTTCAGTCAGCCCTGCATGCGGTCTACTTTCCCGTCGGAGGGGGGAGGCGCGGGCCGTGCGCCAGACCCTCATGCTAACCGATTCCCCCGCCGCCCTCCATCGGGCTCTGCGATCAGGCGGGCAGCTCGCCATAACAGGCGGACGAACGGCAGATCTTTCCGGCCGCGTTGAACTCGACCGTCTCGGCAACCTGTTGTCCGCGCTGATTGCGGTAGAGGATGGTGAGGCACTGATGGCCGGACAACGCCGCTTCGAGCGTAAATCGCAGGTCCGGGATCGCCGCCAGCGCGGCGCTCCAGTACTCGCCGAGCGCCGCAATCCCGCTGACCCGGCCATCGCCCAGCCGTCTCGCCGCCACCGGCGACAGAAAGACGATGTCGGCGGCGTAGTGGCTCAGTATCCGCTCCAGGTCGCGCGCGTTCCACGCCTCGACCCAATCCTCGGCGAAACTCCTGCTATCGACGGTCATGACCAGTCCCTCCATGTGTCCGCCTATTATGTCAGTATTGCTGACATAAATCCAGTGCCGTGCACATAATGCCCGGCTCGCCCCCATCACCCAGGCTGATCGACGCCATCGCCAAAATCCGTTCGACGCCTTACGCGGCTCCGGCTACACAGCGCCGATGTCCCGCCCGCTCGCCGTCCTGCTGCTGCTCATCGCCACCGCCATCTGGGGTCTCGCCTTCGTCGCGCAGAAGGCCGCCATGGCCCATATGGGGCCGTTGACCTTCAGCGGTACGCGCTTCCTGCTGGGCGGCGTGGCGCTCCTGCCCTTCGCGCTCATCGAGCTGCGCCGCAAGGCGGTGCGCCCCAGCCAGTTCACCCCGCGCCTGTGGCTGCAGATCGCAGTGCTGTGCGCCGCATTCTTTTGCGGCTCGATCCTGCAGCAATATGGTCTCGCCCAGACCAGCGTCACCAATTCCGGCTTCCTCACCGCGCTCTACGTGCTGTTCGTGCCGCTGATCGCCTTCGTGGTGATCCGCGCGAAACCGCACCCGATCATCTATCTGGGCGCGCCGCTGGCGCTGGTCGGCATCTTCTATCTCAATGGCGGGCGCCTCGAAGCCTTCAACTTCGGCGATATGCTGGTGGTGGCCAGCGCGCTGTTCTGGGGTGGCCACGTCTTCATGCTCGGCCTGCTCACCCGCCAGACCGGCCTGCCGATCGCGCTCTCGGCCATCACCGTGCTCAGCGTCGGCGTCGTCTGCCTCGCCGCCGCCTTCGCCTTCGAGGTCCCCGACCTGCAGGGCATCCTGGATGGCTGGGTGCAGATTCTCTATGTCGGGCTGATGTCCACGGCCATCGCCTTCACCCTGCAGGCCATCGGTCAGCAGCACGTGCCCTCGGCCAATGCGGCGATCATCCTGTCGGCCGAAAGCCTGTTCGCCGCACTGGGCGGCGCCCTGCTGCTGGGCGAGCGCCTGCCGCTCGTCGGCTATGCCGGCGCGGCGCTGATCTTTTGCGCCATCATCCTCGTGGAAGCAGTGCCGGCGCTGCGCCAGCGCCGGGCTGTCGGGACCGCCTGAGGTCTACTGCACCCGCGTCAGGGTGATCTCGCGGCACACCACGATATAGGCGCACGCCTTGACGTTCATGGTGTTGGCGCCCTTGAGCGTCAGCGTCGCGTCGCCGGTCTGCCCGAACAGGCTGAGCTTGCCCTTCCAGCGTCCCTGCCCGCTCGGCTTCGCCTTGTCGATCAGGAAGGTGTTGAGATAGGGCCGGTTCTTGTCGGTATCCATCTTGTCGCGCAGCGCCACGACCTTGATGCAGAGCTGGGCATTGTCCTTGCCGCACATGCTCATCTCATAGTCGGAATTTTTGTCCGGCCGCCACATGCCGGTCACGTCGACGCCTTGCGCCAGGCTCGGCGCGGTCATCGCCAGCGCCGCAACCACACCAAGTCCAGCCTTCCAGAAGGTCTTCATATGCCTCTCCAGCAGCCCTGCCCGCAGCTCTCCGCTACGGCGCGATAATGTCGCCAATATGAAACCCGTCGTCATCTGCTTGTCACGTCCCCTCAATAGCTTGCGGGTGTTCCGGGGCGCTACCCCATTGCCCCGGCCTAGACCCGGCTGCACCCGCCACTTTGGCAGCTGGACGCCTCTTATGAGCAGGGCATCGCCGCCAACACGAATGTCCTGCGCCGAGCCCCAATTCGGCATTCTGATCGGCCGCCCCCGCCAGGCGGCCGATTTTTTGTTGAGAGCGACCGATTGATCTCGCCGCCGCTCTCCGCCTGCGGCATGAACGGCGCATGGCCAAGCTCTACTTCTCCTATTCGGCAATGAACGCCGGCAAGTCGACCCTGCTGCTGCAGGCCTCGTACAACTATGTCGAGCGCGGCATGCGCACCCTGCTGTTCACCTCGTCGCTTTATGCCGAGGGCGATGTCGGCCGCATCACCTCGCGGCTCGGCATCTCTGCCGATGCCGAGATGTTCGACGGCGAGGACGACCTGTTCCAGCGCGTCAACGACCATATCCAGGAATCGAAGGTCGATTGCGTGTTCGTCGACGAGGCGCAGTTCCTCACCGCCGACCAGGTCTGGCAGCTTGCCCGCGTGGCGGACCGGCTCGACGTGCCGGTGATGTGCTACGGGCTGCGCACCGATTTCCAGGGCAAGCTCTTCCCCGGCTCCTCCGAGCTGCTGGCCGTCGCCGACGAGCTGCGCGAAGTGCGCACCATCTGCTTCTGCGGCCGCAAGGCCACCATGGTGGTGCGCCGCGACACCGATGGCGGTGCCCTCACCCAGGGCAACCAGGTGTCGATCGAGAAATCCGTCTATGTCTCGCTCTGCCGCCGGCACTGGGAAGAAGAAATCGGCCGCTGGCCGCCGAAAGGACCCCGCCCATGACTCCCGAAGCCATCACCGAAGCCTCGACCACCGAACCCCATGGCGCGCTCACCATCCGCACGCTCGCCATGCCGGCCGATACCAACCCGGCCGGCGACATTTTCGGTGGCTGGGTGCTGAGCCAGATGGATATTGCCGGCTCGATCTGTGCGGTCGAGCGCGTGCAGGGCCGCGTCGCCACCGTCGCCGTCGAGGCCATGACCTTCATCGCACCGGTCAAGGTCGGCGATGTGCTGTGCGTCTACACCTCGATCGAGCGGGTCGGAAACACCTCGATCACCATCGCCATGGAAGCCTGGGCCCGCCGCAACCGCCTCGCCGACCGGGTGAAGGTCACCGAGGGGCGCTTCGTCTATGTGGCGCTCGACGAGCACGGCCAAAAGCGCATCATACCGCGCTGATCCCCCTCGCCTGCCTGAGCAGTCGGTTCAGCCGCCGTTCAGGCCGCCAGTCGCATCTGTCTGTTCCATCACGTCCCGGGCTGGGTGGCCTCTTCCCGGGATGTTGGGGAGGCGCTGCGCGAGCAATCCGCGCGGCGCCTTTCGCCCTTTGGGTGCCCCCAGACTCGATGCCCACCTTGGCCTGGCCACAGGCGTGGCGCCCAGCTCCCCCTTTGACGCAGGGCAATCGCATATGGCTTTGTGCACCGTACTCTCGGTGGTCCTCCACCGTGAAACGGGGGAGGGGGACCGCCGAAGGCGGTGGAGGGGGCGGCGGGAAGCGCCGGTTTGTGTGGCCGCCCCCTCCACCAGCTTCGCTGGTCCCCCTCCCCCGCTATGCGGTGGAGGACCACCGAGAGACCGGTGACTGTCCATATGCGATAGCCCTGCCCTTTGACGGGGCAAGGCAAGCGAAGCCTGAGAGCGAGCCATACCTGCGGCCAGGGCGCGCCTGAGAACTTTCCCCCACCCTGTTGCCGCGACGCCCTTCCAACCGTCATGCACCGGCGCTACGCTCCGGCACTGATTACTTGGTACGGGGCATTTTCGATGAAGCAGTTGCTTGCCTGCCTGTCTGCACTGGCGATCCTCGCCTTCGGCGCTTTCGCCGCCACGGCGGCTCCGGCGGGAACGCCCGCCTGGTCGGTTCGCCCGCTCGTGCTGTATGAGGGGCCGGGCAAGGCCTATGACGTCACCGGCGAGATCGACGCCGCGGTCCGTATCTATGTCGATCGCTGCTCCAAGCAGTGGTGCCGCGTGCATAGCGGGCGCCAGGCCGGCTGGACCAAGCTCTACGACATCGCGTTCGGCAAGGTGCTCCGCCACCCCTGGCAGCTGGCGCCCATTCCCTACAAGTGGGGCGGCCCGGGTCTCGTCTGCCTTTACGAGGGCCACAACTTCACCGGCGCCTCGTTCTGCGCCAAGGCCGGCGCCAGCGTTCGCGATTTCCTGCTGCTCGACACCGACGATCGCTATTCCTCGGTCCGCATCGAGGGCAACGTCTCGGTCGATCTCTGCCGCGATCGCGACTTCCACAGCTACTGCGAGCGCGTCAACGACAGCCAGCGCGCGCTCAACGGCTTCCTCGACAACAATGTGAGCTCGATGCGCGTCTACTGATCAGCGCATCGCTCACGCCAGTAACAGCGGCCCGCAGCCTCCGGTTGCGGGCCGTTTCTCTGTGGCAACGCAGTCGATTTCGCCTCGAATCCCGAATATTGCTGGTGTCCGGCAGCATTCAGCGAAGACTCGAACCGGCTGATCTGCGCCGCGGTACCGGCCCCGGTCCCGCCAATCAGGGAACACCATCATGAAGCGTCTCCACCTCGTTGCCGCAGCGCTGGCCGCGCTTGTCGGCCTTGCCGTCGCGCCCGCCTTCGCCGCGCCCAACGCCTACGTGCTGCAGGACTCCAACATCCGCAAGAGCGCCAACCCGAACTCGCCGGTGGTCAACTCGGTCGGCGCCGGCCAGCTCGTCACCGTGCTCGATTGCCAGGCCACCGTCTGCCTCGTGCAGATCCCCGGCCCCGACGGCTGGATGCGCAAGAACCGCCTCGGCGGCCTGAACCCCAAGGGCAAGCCCGCTTCCAACGTGCCGTTCAGCTTCAGCTTCGGGGTCGGCGGTGACGGCAAGCCATCGATCTCCATCGGCATCGGCATCGGCAACCAGCCCAAGCCGAAGCCGCTGCCGGAACCGGTCGAGGACGATCAGGTCTGCTTCTACCGCAACGCCAACTTCAACGGCCCCAGCTTTTGCGTCGAGCCGGGCGACAGCGACAACGAGCTGAGCGGCAGCTGGGACGACTCGATCTCGTCGATCGAGGTGTTCGGCAATGCCGACGTGCTGGTCTGCCGCGACTACGATCTCGAGGGCATCTGCGCCGATATCAGCTCGTCCAAGGCATCGCTGCCCAACCAGCTGAACAACAACATCTCGTCCTACGAAGTTAACTGACCATTCAGCATGGTCCGATCCGGAGCGCCGTCCCGAGCCCGAACAGCCCGGGACGGCGCTTCGATTTAGACGCAATCGCAACCAATCCATGGAACTCCCTTGCGACGCCGTCGTTTCGGCTCTGCGGCGACAACCGACACGAAAATACCCGTAGCGTCACAAAGAGAGGATTTCCCATGAACCCGATGAAACTGGCTGGAGCCGCGGCAGTGCTGCTCGGCTCGCTGTTTGTTGCCAGCGCGGCCAATGCCGCGGTGGCCACCAGCACCGTCAACGTCCGCGCCGCGCCGGTGAACGGCGCCGTCGTCGACGTGCTCCGCGCCGGCCAGGAGGTCGAGATCGATCGTTGCTCCGGCGGCTGGTGCTATGTGATCAAGCCCGGCCCGGATGGCTGGGTTTCCGCCAATTATCTTTCCGATGACGATTCCGGCGATATCGACACCCGCGTGATCGTCCCCGATCGCCCCGGCCCGGTGCGTCCGAACCCCGGCCGTCCCGACGTCGATGTGAGCATCGGCTTCAACGTTCCCGGCTTCAGCTTCCAGATCGGTTCGGGCGGCTTCGATATCCGTCCCGGTCGTCCGGGCGGCAACCGCGACCGCGTCTGCTTCTACGAGGACACCAACTTCCGCGGCGACAGCTTCTGCGCCCGTCCGGGTGAGCGTCTCGCGCGCCTCGGCCGCTGGGACGATACGATCCGCTCGATCGAAGTCCGCGGCGATGCCCAGGCCCTCGTCTGCGAGCGCGCCAACTTCAACGGCCGCTGCATCGTGATCTCGCGCAGCGTCGGCAACCTGCGTGGCGCCAACGACAATATCAGCTCGATCCGCGTCCGCTGACGCGCCTCGAGCGCTTCGGCAGACCCTGCCGAGCCTTCCGAACGCCGCTCCCGGGGCAACCCGGGGGCGGCGTTTGGTTTATGAACGGTTTCTGCAACCTGCATTCAGCGCCCTGTCAGCCACGCTGTGCTCGACTGCCCGCTACGCTGCGAAAGCAGCACTGAGGGGGCGTTCTCAGTTCATTCCACCCATCGAGCTGCGACGCTCGATACCGCGTGAGGCGGGGCGCCTCCCCTCCCTCACGAAGCGGACCCGGCCCGCCGCAACTCGAGCCGGGTCCGCGCCTCCTCCCGCGCAACAGTCCGGCTCGCCTGGCCAAACGCGGCAATATCCGAAACCGTCTCGTTACCGCTTGCCGGCCAGCACCGATCGCTCCGGCGTGCCCTGTCGCCCATCGTCGCTTGACAGCAGGCGCAGCGCAGCATATTCAACACGAACGTTGATCAACAAGGATGTTGAATATGCAAACCGCCGACCCGCTGAGCGCCACGCTCTCGGCCCTTGCCGATCCGACCCGCCGCGCCCTGCTCGCCCGGCTCAGCGAAGGCGAGGCGACGGTCAACGAACTGGCCGAGCCGTTCGACATCACCCTGCAGGCCGTGTCGCGCCACCTCAAGGTGCTCGAGACCGCCGGGCTGATCAGCCGCGGCCGCGAGGCGCAATGGCGGCCCTGCAAGCTCGAAACGGCCCGACTGCAGGAGGTCGATGGCTGGCTCGCCCGCTACCGCATGTTCTGGGAAGGCAGCTTCGACAAGATGGGCGCCTATCTCACCGAGATCACCAAGGGAGATGAAAATGGCCCCAAGAACTGACGGACACACTGAAGCGCTGAAGCTGCGCGACGACGAACTGTTCATCAGCCGCAGCTTCGATGCGCCACTCTCCATCGTCTGGCGCATGTGGCAGGACCCCGAGCACATGATCCGCTGGTGGGGCCCCGAAGGCTTTACCGTCACCGACCTCGCCTCCGATTTCCGCCCCGGCGGCGCCTGGCGCGTCGGCATGACCTCGTCGATGTTCCCCAAGAGCTGGTCGAGCGGCGAGTATATCGAGATCGAGCCGCACAAGCGCATCGTCCTGAGCTTCGCCTGGGACGACGATTCCGGCGAAACCGTCCCCACCACCATCACCGTGCAGTTCGAGGAACGCGCCGGGCGCACCACCCAGCACTTCCACCAGGCCCCGTTCACCTCCGTCGCCTCGCGCGACAGCCATGTCGGTGGCTGGAATTCGCTCTTCAACAAGGAAGAGAAATACGCTGCCGCCCTCGCCCAGGGCATCCAGCTGCCGCAGCTGACCTAACCAGGGCCCACCTACAGAACAGCGCCGTCTGCTCCTGCGTCCCCTTCGGGTGGCGCAGGCAGGGTAGGAATTTGCCTTCCCACCGCTCCCTCAACGATACGAGAAACCCCCATGCTGCTCGCCAACAAGATCGCCATCATCCACGGGGCCGCCGGCAAGATCGGTTCCACCACGGCCCGCCAGTTCGCTGCCGATGGCGCCCGCCTGTTCCTCGCCGGCCGCAACCTCGCCAAGGTCCAGGCCGTCGCCGAGGCGATCAATGCCGAGGGCGGCTCGGCCGAATCCGCCGAAGTCGACGCCCTCGACGAAGCCGCGGTCCGCGCCCATGCCGATGCCGTCGCCGCCCAGGCGGGCCGCATCGATATCAGCTTCAATGCCATCTCGATCTTCGGCCATTTGCAGGGCACGCGCCTCATCGACATGAACAGCGCCGACGTCCTCACGCCGATCACCGCCGGCGTCCGCACGCATCTGTTCACCGGCGTCGCAGCCGCCCGCCACATGGTCAGCCAGGGCTCCGGCGTCATCCTCACGCTCTCGTCCACCGGCGCCCATCTCTCGGGCCGCGATCAGATGGAGCACAGCGCCGGTGGCTTCGGCATCGCCTGCACCGCCATCGAAGCGCTGTCGCGCACCCTCGCGGCGGAGCTGGGTCCCAAGGGGATCCGCGTCGTCTGCCTGCGCTCGGAGGCCATCCCCGAGACCTGGCCCGCCGCCCCCGAGCACGCCGAGCTTGTCCGCGAGATCAAGGCCTACATGACGGCCGGCACGATCCTGGGCCGCATGACCACCCTCGCCGAGGTCGCCAACGCCGCCGCCTTCGCCGCCTCCGACCGGGCCAGCGCCATCAGCGGCGCCATCATGAACCTCACCTGCGGCTCGGTGATGGACGCCGATTGAGGGGGGAGAACGACCAGGCCATCGTGCCTCCAAAACCCCCTCTCTTGCAAAATCTAAGGCTTAGCCAAGCGGCTAAACCTAGGATTTTGCTTTCTCCCCCGCCAAGGGGGAGATGAGCGGTGGCTTCCATTCCTTCCGGTGTATCAGTCGGGACTCTCCCCCTTGGCGGGGGAGAAAGCGAAAACTTGGGCTTAGCGCAGCTAAGTCCTTAGTTTTCGCCAGAGAGGGGGTGCTGGGAGCCACTCTGCTCGCTTCCGGGGGATGGGGGTGGCCACTCGCTTGGGCCTTTGTGCTATGCTCCGCTGTACCAGCCGGAGCCCAGCCATTCCCGACTCCCTCCACATCGGCGGCGCCGTGCATCTCCCCCTGTCGGAGATCTCGATCGACTACATCCGCAGCCCCGGCCCCGGTGGGCAGAACGTCAACAAGGTGTCGAGCGCCGCGCAGCTGCGCTTCGACCTCCTGGGTTCGCCCTCCCTGCCCGAGCCGCTCAAGCAGCGCGCCGTCGCCCTGGCCGGCAGCCGGCTGACCACCGACGGCGTCATCGTCATCACCGCCAATCGCCTGCGCAGCCAGCCGCTCAACCGCGACGACGCCATCGACCGCCTGGTCGCCATCCTGCGCGAAGCGCTGGTGCCGCCAAAGCCCCGCCGCCCGACCCGGCCGACGCTCGGCTCCAAGCAGCGCCGGCTCGAGGGCAAAACCCAGCGCGGCGCCACCAAGAAGCTGCGCAGTTCGAAGAACTGGGACTGAGCAGCTGTAACGCGTCGGTTACGCCTGCAAAGGCCTGAGCCCGGCCACAGACAAGCCGCAATTTGCAGCCCAATCTGGTTTGCATCACAAACCTGAGTCTGCGACCCATGCCGGATCTCGACAAAGCCCTCGCCGACATCGTGGAAATCAAGTCGCGCCTCGCCCAGTCGAGCCAGTTCCTCGGGCTCGGCCCGGCTGCCCTCGCCACCTCCGGCGTCCTCGCCTTCGCCGTCGCGGCGCTGCAGACGGTGCTGCCGGGCGCCGCCGAGCCCATCGCCTATTTCACCGGCTGGGTGCTCACCGCCCTCGTCGCCGTCGGCCTGATCGGCGCCGAGATGCTGCGCCGGGCGCAGCGCCACCATGCCGGGCTGGCCGACCAGATGATCCGCGAAGCGGTGCTGAACTTCGTGCCGGCAGGCGTCGCCGGCGCGGCGCTGCTCGCCTTCTTCGCCCGCTTCGCGCCGGCGCAGCTCTGGCTGGTTCCCGGGCTGTGGCTGATCCTCGTCAGCCTCGGCATCTTCGCCGCGGCCCGGTCGCTGCCGCGCGCCATCGCCCTGGCGGGCGCCTGGTACCTGCTCGCCGGCTTCACCGTGCTGCTCCTTGCCGCCACCGACCAGAGCCTTTCGCCCTGGCATATGGGCCTGCCCTTCGCCGTGGGCCAGCTGCTGGTCGCGGCCATCGTCCACCGCGCCTCGGAGGCCACCAATGTCCGCTGAGCCCGACGTCCCCTTTGCCTATGACGGGCTCGATCGCGTCATCCACGAAAAGGCCCGTCTCGGCATCCTCACTTCGCTGGCCGGCCGCCCCGACGGCCTCGCATTCAACGACCTGCTGCGCCTGTGCGGCCTGACCCAGGGCAATCTCAGCCGCCACCTCGCGGTGCTGCAGGAGGCCGGCCTGGTCGACATCCACAAGGGCTATACCGGTAACCGACCGCTGACCGAAATCCACCTCACCCCCGCCGGCCGCCAGCGTTTTCTCGACTATCTCTCGGTGCTCGAACGCGTCGTCCGCGACGCCTCGGCGCGGGCTGAACAGGCGGCGCCGGGCAAGCCGCAGGTGGCGTAGTGCGTACTGAAGCAGACGGCCCCCTCCCTAGCCATTCGAGCATAGCTCTCATGGCCTTCTCGCCTCAAATCGCTCCACTGGAGCGATTTGCCCTTCGGGACGGTTCGAAGTCCCCCATAAAGGGGGAGGTGCCGCGCCGGTGTGTTTGGCACGATCGAAGACAGAGCTTCGACTCTTCACCTCCCCCTTTATGGGGGAGGCCGGGAGGGGGCCGTCTCTCTCGGTTGACCACCCTAAATCCGTAACCAAAGCCTGACCCATCAGCCGCATCACCACATCCACGAGGTTTACAATGCAAACCACTCCCGATCACAAACTCCACGTTGCCATCATCATGGACGGCAACGGGCGCTGGGCGGAGGCGCGTGGCCTGCCTCGTCCCGCCGGGCACCAGGTCGGCGCCGATGCGGTGCGCGCCATCGTTCGCTCGGCCATAACGCGGGGCATCGGCGCGCTCTCGCTCTATGCCTTTTCCAGCTACAACTGGCGCCGCTCCGAGGCCGAGGTTGCCGGCATGATGGCGCTGCTGCGGCACTTCCTGCTGGTCGAGGCCCGCCAGCTGCGCGACGCCAATGTCCGCATCTCCATCCTCGGGCGCCGCGACCGCCTGCCGCTCGGCCTGGTGAAGGCCATCGCCGCCGCCGAGCGCAGCACCGCCGGGTGCACCGGCCTGCATCTGCGCGTCGCCATCGATTACTCGGCCCGCGACGCCATTCTCGCCGCCGCGGCGGCGGGCCCCGACGCCATTGCCGCCGAGCTGGGCACCGAGGATGTCGACTTCCTGATCCGCACCGGCGGCGACCAGCGCCTCTCCGATTTCATGCTGTGGGAATGCGCCCAGGCCGAACTCTATTTCACCCGGGTGAAATGGCCCGATTTCGGCCCCGCCGAGTTCGACACCGCGCTGGCGGAATATGCCGGGAGGGTCCGCAGTTTCGGGGGCAATGTCGAGCCGATGCGGGCGATGGCCGGGTAGTGGGGTCACCGGCGCAAGGGCTTGAGCGCCCCCTCTCCCTCTGGGGGAGAGGGTTGGGGTGAGGGGGCCTTGCCGCATACACCGAGCCCGTAGAAGGCCCCCTCACCCGGCCCTTCGGGCCGACCTCTCCCCCAAGGGAGAGGTGGCTCATGGCCGCTGGAACGTCTGGTATTTCGCCTCGCCCACCCGTTCGAACACCTGGATGTTCAGCCCGCCTGGCGTCGTGTCGTTGCGCTTTGCGTGCATTGCCGTCGCCACGCCGCTGTCCTTGAACAGCTTGTGCCCGGCGCCGACGATCACCGGCGCCACGATCAGCCGCAGCTCATCGACCAGCCCGGCTGCCAGCAGCGCGCCGCCGAGGCTGCCGCTGCCATGCACCTGCAGCTCGCCGCCCGGACGCGCCTTCAGCGCTTCGATTTCCTTGAGCACGTCGCCGCGCAGCACCGTCGCCGGCCCCCAGCTGGTGGCGCCCAGCGTCGCCGAGGCCACGTATTTCGGCAGCCGGTTCATCATCAGCCCGATTGCGTCGTCCGGCTTGTTCATCTCCGGCCAGTCGCGCGAAAAACTCTCATAGGTCCGCCGCCCCAGCAGCAGCCCGCCGGCCTGCTCCAGCCAGTTCCGCGCCTGCGCCAGAAACGCCGCTTCCATGTATGGCACGAACCAGCCGCCGCGCGAGAACCCGTCGCTGCGGTCCTCGTCGGGACCTCCCGGCCCCTGGTAGACATTGTCCAGCGACACGAATGTCGACACCACAAGCTTCATTCTTCGAACTCCTTGATCGAAACACTTTGCCGATCGGCTAACTATCAATCAAAAACACTTAGCGCAATGGCTAAGTGATGGACATCGCAACACTTAGCCATTGCGCTAAGCATTATGCGGTGCTAGGCGTCGCGTATGCAGGCGGACACCACACAGCTCGATGCGATCTTCCAGGCCCTCGCCGATCCGACGCGGCGGGCGATCCTGGCCCGGCTCGGCGGCGGGCCGGCCGGCGTCGGCGAGTTGGCCAAGCCGTTCGACATGGCCCTGCCCTCGTTCATGAAGCACATCGCCGCGCTCGAGCAGAGCGGCCTCATCCGCACCGCGAAAGCCGGCCGGGTGCGCACCTGCACCATTGAAACGGGCACCTTCCAGCTGGTGGAAGGCTGGCTGGACCAGCAACGCCGGCTGTGGAACGCCCGCACCGACCGGCTCGAGGCCTTCGTCACGAGGGACAGGACATGACATTCGATCCCGAACGCGACCTCAGCATCGCGCGCTTCATCCGCGCGCCTCGCGCCACCGTGTGGAGCGCCTGGACCGAGCCGCGGCAATTCGAGCAATGGTGGGTGCCGGCGCCCGCCATCTGCCGTGCCGTCCGCTTCGAACCGGTGCCCGGCGGCGCCATGCTCACCGAAATCAGCGAAGACGGAAAACCCTTCGCCCCGCACATGAATGCCTGCTTCCTGGTGGTCGAGCCGCAGCGCCGCCTGGTCTTCACCGACGCCCTGCACGGCGGCTGGCGCCCGGCCTCCACCAGCTTCATGTCGGCCGAAATCACCCTCGACGACGCTGAGGGCGGCACCCAGTACACCGCGCGCGTCATGCACTCCGACCGCGCGGCGCGTGACAGGCACGCCGAGCTCGGCTTCTATGACGGCTGGGGCACCGTCATCGAACAGCTGGCGCGGTTCGTCGAGCCGCCGACCAGCTGACCGGACAGACTGCCGGTTCGGGGGGAACCGAGATGCGCGAGACGGCACCGGCCGCGCCGGTCTGGATCTATGTCGATGTGGTGTGCGACCTGTTCCACCACGGCCATGTCGAGTTCTTCCGTCGCGCCCGGGCGCTCGGCGACCGCCTGGTGGTCGGCCTGGTGGGCGATGCCGATGTCGCCAGCTACAAGCCGCCGCCCATTCTCGGCTTCGACGAACGCCGCGCCGTGGTCGAGGCCTGCCGCCATGTCGACCGCGTGCTCGACACCCCGGCGCCGCTGCACTGCACCCGCGCCTTCCTCGATGCCATCGGCGCGCATTATGTCTGTCACGCCGACGACATGAGCGACGAGCAGCTGCTGTTCTGGTACGGCGACCTCGCCCGCACCGGCGGCCTGCTGAAAGTCCCCTACACCACGTCGATTTCCTCCCGCCAGATCGTCAGCCGCGTGGTCGAACGATACAAGGCCGGCACGCTGCGGGGTGGCTGAGGCGATCACCTGGCCGAGCAGCCATCGTCCCCTCGCCCCCTTGGGGAGAGGGTCAGGGTGAGGGGCGCCAGGCAGACCAGATCAACAATCAGCCACCTCTTTTCTGGACCAATGCGGAGTCCGGTGCGCTTGGCGCCCCTCACCCCGCAGTGAGCCCTTCGGGCCCACTGCCGCCCTCTCCCCAGAGGGGCGAGGGGGCGGCGCGGCCCGGCCGGCGCAAGACACTTCACTCCCCCTCCCGCCGCTCGCCCGGCCCCGCCGGCACCGAGCGCCAGACGATCAGCGCCAGGCCGACCAGCGGCGCCCCGATCAGCGGCAGCGCCGTGGCGCCCCAGTTGTCGAGCACGATGCCGCCCAGCGCGGCGGCCACCGCCATGCCGATCATGAAGGCCGACATGTTGAGCGAGATCGCCACCGGCACGGCGCCCGGCGCGATCTGCGCCATGTGGCTGGCCACCGCGATCGAATAGGTGCGAACGACAAAGCCCTGCGCCCCGACTGTCAGCATCAACGCCGGCAGCGCGAAGGCCGGCGGCACGTAGGACAGCCCGAAGAACACCGCCATCACCACGATCACCGCCAGCCCGGCAATCGTCGCCGTGCGACCGCTGCCGAACCGGTCCGACATGCGGCCGGCCGTGGCGCTGCAGGCAATGGCGCCGATCCCGCCGGCCAGCAGCACCAGCGGCAGCGCGTCGTAACCGACGCCGACTGCCGCCATCAGCGCGCCGATATAGACGATCAGCGGCGACGAGCCGATCATGAACAGCAGGGTCGAGAGCAGCGCCCGGCCGACGCCCGGGTTGCGCAGCACCTTGAGCCGGTCGCGGATGCTGAGCGTATCGCCGAGCATGCCGCGCGGCAGCCGCAGATACAGCGCCGTCGCCGCCAGCCCGGCCATGATCGCCAGCATCACATAGACCACGCGCCAGCCGAACTGCGCCGCGATCCAGGCGCCCAGCGGCACCCCGGCCAGGGCCGCGATCGCCTGGCCCATGCTGATCACCTGCATGTAGCGGCCGCGCTTGCCATAGGGCGCGATCATCGCCGCCGTCGCCATGGCGGTGCCGGTATAGGTGCCGGCCACCACCGCCAGCGCCGTCCGCACCACGACGAGGGTCTCGAAGCTGACGGAGAGCACGATCAGCAGCGCACAGACGGCAAAGCCGAATTCCGAGCCGGCGAGAATGCGCCGCCGCCCCACCCCGCCCAGCAGCAGCGCCAGCAGCGGCGGGCCGAAGGCATAGGCCAGCGAGTAGAACAGCACCACCAGGCCTGCCTGCCCCAGGCTCACCCCCAGGTCGGTGCCGATCAGCGGCAGCAATCCGGCGATCAGGCCCCCTTCGATCGCCCCGACAAATGCCGCCAGCGCCAGCCAGTACAGCCGCGAATCCATGTTTCTCCCTCGGGAGTATTCTTGAAGGTGCGCGCCAGCGTGGGGAAGGAGAATCGTCAAACAGTCGGCAGCGACGCCGAGCCACAATTCGAGGCCACTTGGCCTAGTTCTCTGGACTACCTCTATCGAGAGCGCAGGGAGCTATGCCGATCTCCGCTGTCGGTACGCCTTCCTTCATTTGTCGCCAGCCTCGGCACGCTCCGGCACCGGGCGCTCTCTTGCGCGCTCGACCATGTCTTTGAACCAGTCCGCGTCACGCAGTGCTATGAGATCGACATCAGACTCCAGATGCTCAGCAGTCGGCAACGTGCCATCCTTCTCGCAACGGAGGAGCTGTGCCTTCGCCCGATCGACGTCGTCGCGCACTGCCAGAACGCAACCGAGATTGTAGTTACTTTCCCCCAGAAGTTCCTGGGCACGCGTAGCCATGCGTTCGGCTTCCACAAGACGAGCATCATCTCGCGTAATGCGCCATATCTCCAAAAGCGCCCCGCCGCAGTTATTGTATACGATACCGTCGTCCGGCTTGATCTTGGATGCAATATAGTATGTATCTATTGCCTGCTCAAAATAACTCTCATCTCCTGTCAGCCTTGCAAGTCCACGAAACGCGCTGGCCAAATTTTTTAGTATGCCGTGGTCGTTCGGATTCAATTTTGACGCAAGTTTACATTTTTCAATACTCTTATGATAAAGATCAGCTTCGCCCTTTATATCGGCGAGTCGCTTAAGCGCAAGCCCCCAGTTTTTGAGTGTGCTTGCACCTTCTTTGATCTCATTGGATTGTCGGTACCGCTCGAACGCTTGTTCATAGTACCTAACATCCCCGGTGCGCTCCCCAAGAGTGCCCAGCGCGCTTCCCCAATTGCTGAGCGCCTCCGGCCTGTCCGGGCGAAGTTCGGTAGCTCTCGAAAAATGTATGATGGCCTCATGAAAGTCGGCGGGCTCGCGCCTGCCTCGGCCCCTCTCGAAGGCTGCAGTCCCAAGGGCAATAGCCGACCAGTAGGCCAAGTCGACCTGCTCAGGATCGGTAGGATCAAAGCGGCTAAGAACGGCCTGCCAGTTGCCCGCCCGAAATAGGTCGGAGGTGTTTTCGCCCTTCGCGAGCTTTTGACGCTGCGCCTCCTGAAGCTCTTCGCGTAGATCCAGCAGCAAATTGCTGTCGCTATGCTCATCTACAGGAAAGTCGGTGACCGGCACGAGTTCGTCCAATAAATGGCCATACGGATCGGTGAAGAGCTTCGGCATGCAGTCTAATTCACGAGCAATCGCAACGAGAAACCGGTCTGCGTCCGCCCCACCAACATACCTAGCCACCCGGTCAGCCTTGGCCAAGAAGCCCGAAACAGCAGCGCTGGGCTCCTCCGCATAGCCAGCCCAGATCAGGTCATGCCTTCCATAGTAGATCTCGCTAATCTCAGGAAAAATGGCGTCCGAGTCACCACTGTAGCCCATCACCAGGAACGGAAATCGATCGAAGCTATCCGCTAGCAGCGGGTGGAGTCGCTGCGCATGTTCCCGTGTCTTCTTCTCGGAGTTGAACATGGAGAAGCCATGCCCTTGACCGTGTAAGTGCACGATCGCATTGGCACCGATATGACTAGTCGTGTCCGATGGTGCTACCGCGAAGTCGTAGATGGGTGGATATAACCCACACAGCCCACAGGCCCGCGCCAGCACGTTGTCGAAATTGAACGTCAGCACCCGCGCGACAAAGCCGGCATTCATCATTCCTGCGATGGCGATGTGAGCCCAATTGACCTTCGAGGTGTCGAGGAACGGCTGGAGGATGAACTTCTGCTCGGCTTCGGGTAGGCACCCCATGCAATACCCGTAGCTTGCCCGCTTCTCCGCATCGACTCCTAGTAGTCGGTGCGGCAGCTTCTCCTCGATGGTCTTCATCAGTTCCGCCGCAAGTGGAATTCCTGCACCCTTCGAACACCCGGCGCCCGTCAGGAGCGCAAACGGCGTGCCGGTAGTATCTCTTGCACTCTTCATTACGGCAGCGACGGATTCCACGTCTGCTTGAGTATACTTCGCCAATACAGCCCCCAAATCGGATCTCTAATCGCTAGCATGCAGTTCAACGTCCGCGAAGCCCCCCGCAGCTGCGGCTGTGGCTCCCCCGTTCACATTCCGTTCGCCACGCCCTATATTGCTGTCGAACCACGACAACACTGACAGATTCTGACAGCACACCTATCTATGGTGTCCGCTGCGCACTGCCCGCGCCGCTGCCGCCGGGCGCCAAGTGAACCAACGCCGAGAGTCCGCCATGCCCCCGAAAAAGCCGGTTTCCGACTTCTCCATCGACGACTTCATCGGCGAGATCGAAAAGGCCGAGGCCGAACAGCTGAACAAGCGGCTGCCGCAGGAGCGCCTGAAGAACAAGCGCGCCCTCGACAATGCCGCCCGCCGCGCCGCCGAAGCCGCCGGCACCGGCATCCAGCCGCTCGTCCCGCAGCCCCTGGAGAAGCCCAAGAAATCCGCCCGCTCCGCCGCGACCGGCATGCAGCTCAAGGCTCCCAAGTCGAAGGCCAACTCCGTCGACCGTCCGGATTTCGGTGGCATGGGTGAATCGGACCAGGCCGGCTTCGGTCACCTCCCTTCCGGCCGTGTGACCGCCCGCGATATCTCGCGCCAGGCGGCGAAGGACCCCGAGGTGATGGAGCAGCTGCGCGAGGCGCTCGAGACCTCGAAGAAGAAGGTCAAGGCCAAGAACATGCCCGGCCAGTCGCTGGCCGGCGCGCAGACCGTCGGCATCTCGGCGACGGTGAAGGCCCTCGAGGACATCATCCTGCACGGCCGCAAGGAGGTGGAGGGCAATACCGAGTGGAAGCCCCACCGCCCTGCCCCGCGCGAAAAATCCGAAGGCGGCGTGCCGTTCAAGCTGGTGACTGCCTATGAGCCGCGCGGCGACCAACCGACGGCCATCGCCGACCTGGTCGAGGGTGTCGAGAACGGCGAGACCGACCAGGTGCTGCTCGGCGTCACCGGCTCCGGCAAGACCTTCACCGCGGCACAGACCATCATGCGCACCCAGCGCCCGGCGCTGATCCTCGCACCCAACAAGACGCTGGCGGCCCAGCTCTATGGCGAGATGAAGTCGTTCTTCCCCGACAACGCCGTCGAGTATTTCGTCTCCTACTACGACTACTACCAGCCCGAGGCCTATGTGCCGCGGACCGACACCTATATCGAGAAGGAATCGACCATCAACGAGCAGATCGACCGCATGCGCCACTCGGCGACGCGCGCCTTGCTCGAACGCGACGACGTCATCATCGTCGCCTCGGTCTCCTGCATCTACGGTATCGGCTCGGTGGAAGACTACACCGCCATGACCTTCGATCTCCGGAAGGGCCAGAAGGTCGACCACCAGGAGCTGCTGCGCTCGCTCAGCCAGCTGCAATACAAGCGCGGCGACACCGGCTTCGTCCGCGGCACGTTCCGGGTACGCGGCGACACGGTGGAACTGTTCCCGGCCCACTATGAGGATGCCGCCTGGCGCATCACCCTGTTCGGCAACGAGATCGAGTCGATCTCCGAGTTCGATCCGCTCACCGGAAAGAAATCTTCCGACCTGCTCAGCGTCCGCATCTTCGCCAACAGCCACTATGTGACGCCGCGCGCCACCCTCACCGGCGCCATCAAGGAGATCCGCAAGGAGCTCGCCGCCCGCCTGCAGGAGCTGAACGGCGCCGGCCGCTTCCTCGAAGCGCAGCGGCTCGAGCAGCGCACCCTGTTCGATCTTGAAATGATGGAAGCCACCGGCTCCTGCGCCGGCATCGAGAACTATTCGCGCTACTTCTCCGGCCGCAAGCCGGGCGAGCCGCCACCGACCCTGTTCGAATACCTGCCCGACAATGCCCTGGTGTTCATCGACGAAAGCCACGTCACCGTCGGCCAGCTCGGCGCCATGTATCGCGGCGACCTGCGCCGCAAGGCGACGCTCGCCGAATACGGCTTCCGCCTGCCCTCGGCCATGGACAACCGCCCGCTCCGCTTCGAGGAGTGGAACGCCATGCGCCCGCAGACCGTCTATGTCTCGGCCACCCCCGGCGCCTGGGAAATGGAGCAGTCCGGCGGCGTGTTCGCCGAGCAGGTCATCCGCCCCACCGGCCTGATCGACCCGCCGGTCGAGATCCGGCCCGCCAAAACCCAGGTCGACGACGTGGTCGACGAGATCCGCCAGGTGTCGAAGGCCGGCTACCGCACCCTGGTCACGGTGCTGACCAAGCGCATGGCCGAGGATCTCACCGAATACATGCACGAACAGGGCATTCGCGTCCGCTACATGCACTCCGATATCGACACCATCGAGCGCATCGAGATCATCCGCGATCTCCGCCTCGGCGCCTTCGACGTGCTGGTCGGCATCAACCTCTTGCGTGAAGGCCTCGACATCCCCGAATGCGCCCTCGTCGCCATCCTCGATGCCGACAAGGAAGGGTTCCTGCGCTCCGAGACCTCACTGATCCAGACCATCGGCCGCGCCGCCCGTAACGTCGACGGCAAGGTCATCCTCTACGCCGACAACATCACCGGCTCCATGGAACGCGCCATGGCCGAAACCACCCGCCGCCGCGAAAAGCAGACCGCCTACAACGTCGCCAACGGCATCACACCGCAATCGGTGAAATCCAACATCAAGGAGATCGTCGACAGCATCTACGAACAGGACCACGTCACCGTCTCGATCGGCAAGGACAAGAGTGGCAAGGAGAAGGTCCAGGCCGGGGCGAACCTGGCGGCGGTCATCAAAGACCTGGAACGCGAGATGCGCGAGGCCGCGACGAACCTGGAGTTTGAGAAGGCGGCAAGGCTGCGCGACGAGGTGAAGCGGTTGAGGGAGATGGAGTTGGATGTGTTGGAGGGGGGAGTGGAGTAGCTTGGAAAATGCGCTCTCTCCCGCGGACCTTTTCTGGAATACCGGCGAGGCCTCTCTATGAAGGTGGCAACCGCTGGCTAGGCAGATAAAGTGGGGCCACTGTCCTCTCCTTCTGGTCGGCCTACCTTCTCGGCCTTCTTGGCTAAGGGGTTAAAGGCGCTCACGAGAAACGCGAGAGCCCCCAGCGGTCCTGCGAGAGAATAGACTAAATAAGCAACAGCTGCTTTGGCACTTCCCTGAACGATCTCTTTTGATGCCGCCTCAATACCGTCTAGCGCGCCTTTGCGCGACGACCGCAGAGCATCTCGACCAAAGTCAAGGGACATCGCTTGCGCAGACGAAATGGCTTTTGCGACGAAGTTCCGGACATCCAACAGCCGCAGTGCCACAAGCTTGCCACGGGCCGAGATTGCGGCTTGCACCGCAACCACGTCATCCGTAGATACGGCGGCTTTGGACGCTACCTCAATGTCGGCATCTGTCTGCGTAAGGGCATCGGTGACCGATTTGTCGACGACCCGGGAAGCACCTGCCAGCCTACTAATCTCCGTCGCCGCTGCGAGAGCGCCGTTAGCAACCGATGCATCCATCGACATAGCCAATCGGCTGGCTTCTATTTCCGCAATCTCTGGGATGCTGGCCCTAACATCGTCCAAGGTCGCCGCGACGTCCCGAAACATCGCCTGCACGTCAGCAGCGAACTCTTCTCGTGATTCAGCCGTGTCCATTATGGCAACGATAGCGTCGATGGCGCGCGATCTACTTAGTAGTAGCCCTGCGTCAACGCTGTCACCCAACGCATCAATGAGTGCCGCTACAGACTCGCTAAAGTATGTTCTGGCCTGAGTTTGGAGCAGGCGATCCAAAAGCCTCCTTGCCTTCCCCTTCAACTCTTGAAGAAGGGTCTTCCCAAGAGCGTCGAGGTCAGTTCCCGATACGGGCTCGGCAGCAAATTGACCGCCATCCCAGACAAATCGATGGGGAGCGGGCAGTTGTTCAAGGGACCTGTCCCCTTCGGGACTAATTTCCCTTGGATCAATCCTATGATCACTCAGATACTGATCCAGATCTATTTCTTTCACAGACCAGTGGGTTCTATTCAATTCATCTGGCTGAATTCCAAGTAACATTGAGTAGCGGATCATTTCATCTGCATTAATCGAAACCTCCGGGTCGTCGAGCCTGAACTGAATCTCAACGTTTCTTCCTCGAGCCGACACGTCGACGATCCGCCCAAGCTTAGCGGGCTTATTGACCGCCGTCTCGTACGCGAAGAGCGTAGGGTAGGTTGTCAAGCGCATCAATGAATCAGTGGAAACATCCCCTATGGCGGCGATCAATGATCTGTCAGTATATTCAAATATACGGGACCCATCCATTTCATACTGCCCACTATCCCAAGCGCCTTCGCGCCCAGAAACGATTAGGTTGTACAATTTTGGGCCCAACATTGGCGGAGGATCATCGCCAGGGCCATTCAGTAACCAAAATTCCGGAACAGAAAGTGCGGAGGACAATCTCCCAATGGTCGAAGACATTATTGACATCGTATCAGAAGTAAGCACTCGGCGAACGGTGCTTAGGCTGATCTCCGACCGCCGAGCTAGTTCGCTTTGAGTTATTCCGGCCGACTGGATCGCATTAAACAGCCTTCGGCCAACACCTTGCGATGCAAAGAGTGGAAACTCCGCCAACTGGCCCAGCGGTAGTTCCCGAGTCAGCAAAAGCTGCAACAGAGTGTCGCCGCCAGCCTCGCCTAAAACTTGGGCCAACGCACTTGAGTTGCCCATTGATGGCTCGGAAAGTCCTCGCTCCCACTTGGAGATCGTCTGCCGATCGACCCCTATCCGGTCGGCCAAGTCAGCCTGCGATAGGCCTATCGCGCGCCGCGCATCAGCTATCTTACTTCCCAGCTTTGGCAAGTTCACAGAGCTAGCACTCAACGACCCCTCCAACTGATTCCAACGGCAACAGCGATGCGATGGCGGCGCAAAGCGGGCCCGTGGAGTCTCCCTACAACTTCTTGACCCTGATTTCTTCGGTGGTCCAGCCGCGTCAACATTGATGTGCACTGGAACAGGCACTTACCGATCTGCCGCAGTAAGACATCATGGTCACCAAGCGCACTAATGCTCAGCAAACGTCATGCCGCCGCGCTCGCCTCGATCGCCGCGCTCGTCGCGCCCGGCTCGTTCACCACCCCTGCTCTGGCTGGCGCAGGATCTCCCTGAAGTCACCGTGCTGCGTTCGACACCGATCTTCCGCAACCCCGGCCGCCGGCCGTCACTAACCTCTTGGTCGGTCTTCAACTAACTCTGCGCGAAACTCACCCGTCGTCTCATTGAGCTCGACGAGGCGCATAATCATTCGCTCCTGCGGCGCGCAGCTTGCGATCTTTCGGGGATCCGCGCTTATGTCTTCGGCCACGGTCACGACTACTCGGAACCTCCCGTTGCATCTATCCCGGGCCCAGATCAAGTTCTCGAGACGTTCTTTATTTCCTGGACGCGTAAGCCACAAATCTACCTTGTGCCCAAAGCTACTGTAGGAAACTGGTTTCGTCGTGTAGTCGAACTCATCGCGCCACAACGTGAGCACAACTATCGCACCATCCGAGCTCCGCGCAGACCAACTCCAGCGTGGATTCTTTCCCGAAGCCCCGAAATGAGCAAACGCGGCAGCAAGCGACCACACCTTCGGCATCTGCACCTCCAAATTACCACACGACTTACAAAAATCCGCCCCCAGAGGCTATCCCCAGTCGCAACGACACTGGCTGCACCCTGCAGGTTGCTGGCTGCCCTCGTTGGGCCTCCGCCCTCGCACACCACATCGGTTCATCCTCAATTCATCATATGACTTTCACATTCACCTCCGTTGCATCCCGCAACGCGAGGTAAAACATCAAATGCTGCCAAAGCTTAGCGTCACGGTCCTGGCCGTTGCGGCCGCCTGTTTGACTGCCCCGTCCTTCGCTCAAACCTTCCCCGAAACCACCGCCATTCGCGCCACCGACCTGCTGCGGGCGCCGCCGCCGGATGGGCGGCGCATCACCGGCATCGCCAAGGGCGAACGGCTAAGACTGTACGAATGCGTGGGCAAGCCGACCTGGTGCCGGGTCGGGCAACTCGCTGGGCCGCATCCCTATGTCGGCTGGGTCGCGGCCGATGCGCTCGACGGGGCTGTGTCCACCAGATGACCGGCAGGGCCGGCCGCCGCGCCGGCCCTGCTCCACACCGTAACGTCATCGCCGGCATATTGACGCTTCGAGCGCCGCTCACCAGAACAGAATGGGAACGCCATCGAGTCCGCCTATGCCGCCGCCCGGCCACCTGCAGAAGAAGTATCCCGGCAAGACCCACCTGCTGAAGCATGCCGCCGAGTGGGGCCAGCTGGTGATCATCCGCTGCAATGGCTGCCGCCGCAGCGCCACCTATCTCGCCGCCGACCTCGCCGAACTGCTCGATCCCGAGCGGCCGGCGCTGTGGCCGCCCTTCCCCTGCCCGCGCTGCCTGACCGACGAATACATCCGCGTCACCCTCAACTCGCCCTATGGCGAGGATTATGGCCGCCTGCTGATCCGCCGGCCCGGGCCGATCCGGGTGACGCAGACCTGGCGCACCGTGAAGCTCGGCGATCCCTGAGTCGCGCCCCTATCCACCCGCCCGGTAACGGTTTACGCTGTCACATTTGCCGGTTTGGGGAGGCCGCACCATGCATAATCCAGTGACGCCCGCATCGTCTTACACCACTGTCCGCCTGGCGCCGGGCGAGGTGCTGATCACCCAGGGCGCGCCGGGCGGCAGCCTCTATGTGCTCGAGGAAGGTGAGCTGGGGGTGATCCGCGATGGCGTCGAGATCGCCACCGTGTCGCGGCCCTTCTCGGTGGTCGGCGAAATGTCGGTGGTGCTGGGCACCCCGACCAGCGCCACGGTGCGCGCCACCAAGGAGAGCCGGGTGCGGGTGTTTTCCGATGCGCGCAGCACGCTCTCCAACGATGCCGATTTCGCCTTCCGCATGGCCTACCTGATGGCCAGCCGGCTCGACGCCACGTCGGCGCTGCTGGTCGAGCACAAGCGCAAACAGGGTGGCAAGGCCGAGAGCGACCTGATGAGCCGGTTGTTCAACGCCCTGCATCTGCCCAATGACGAGCCGCCTGCCCCGCCGGCCGACCGCCAGGAAATGTTCAGCAGCCCGCAAGGCGCCTTCCCGCGCTAGATCGCGAGCGCCGCAGACCTCGCCGGGGAAGCGAACGTTGCACCGCCCGGCCGCGACACCCTTCCGCCCAACTCACGGACACCCCCATGCGCCCGATCGTCCGCGCCGCACTCGCCGGTCTCCTCGCCTGCTCCGCGCTGCCGGCGGCCGCCGCCGAGCACGCCTTCACCCTGCACAACAACCTCACCAAGCCGATCACCAGCTTCAAGGTGAAGGGCGGGGACGTCAGCGGCTTCAAGACGATCGCGCCGGGCGCTCGTATCACCTTCACCGTGACGGTTCCCGGCAGCGACTGCGCCGCCGCGGTCAGCGCCCGGGTCGGCGACGCGCGGCGCGATGGCCGGGTCAACCTCTGCGACAAGGGCGGCTACGTTCTCACCCCGGCCGAAGGCGGCACGAAGTTCCTGCCGCTGTCGCAGGTGATGCTGGTTCGGTAGCGCCGCTTTCCGCATTCGCGCATGTGCGCCATGCAGTGGTCGCCGGCCATGGCGCCAGCATCGTGGCTTTCCCCTCATCCGGCGCTACGCGCCACCTTCTCCCCGACGGGGAGAAGAATCCGGAGAGCGCGGTGATCACCTCTGTTCCTCTCCCCGTCGGGGAGAGGGTGGCTCGGCCGCAGGCCGAGACGGGTGAGGGGTGGCAACCACTGCACGCGCGATGGAGCGCTACGTCAATCCGATGGCTTGGCGACCATCATTCTTCGCTGCGAATGATACCCGCACCCGCCCCCTGTCGAAATCGCCGCCGCTCGCCCGACATTGTCTCAGGCAAGCGAAAGGAGCCGATCATGGCAGCCCACCTCCCCACCAGTTTCGAGGCCACCCTGGTACAGAGTTCCGCCGCGGGCGGCTGGACCTATCTGGTCTGGCCGGCATCCGTCGCCTTCTTCGGCACCCGGGGCCTGGTGAAGGTGGCCGGCACCATGGATGGGCAGCCGTTCCATTCCAGCTTCATGGCGCTCGGCGACGGCACGCACAAGCTGCCGGTGGCAGCAAAGCTCCGCCGGCAGCTCGGCAAGCACGTCGGCGAGACCATCGCCGTGACGCTGAGCGAACGGCGCAACTGAGCCCTCACCCCTGCTCGATGGTTAGCGTGCCATGCGTCCGGTCCTCGATGGTCTGCAATGGCAGGCTGAGGCGGAACTCGTCGCCGGCGGGGTGGTAGATGGCGAAGCGAAAACCCTTCTGCAGCAGCGCTTCCACCTCGTCCTGGGTGAATTTCGGGTGCCGCGTGGTGCGGCCGTTGAGCGGAATGGTGTGTCTGGGCATGGCGCGTCTCCGGCATATGTTCTTGTTTCGTTCTAGGCATGAGGCTTTGGCCGTGTCCACTGGGTTTGCCGGGTGCATCGCGAACATCCGCGGCTCCCTTGGAGGGCACGACGGTCCGGCACCCAATGGCGCCCACCGTTCCCTGCGCTATACTCCTGACAAACCTGGGGGATCAGATCATGCTTCGTTTCATCGGCGCCGTCGCCGCCGCCGGCCTGCTGCTGCTCGGTCCGGCCATCGCCGAGACCGACTGGTCGAGCTATGGCAGCTTCAAGTCGACGCGCTGCGAGGACGCCAAGACCATCGCCGACATCAAGGAATCGATGCAGGGCCTCGAATTCAACGATGGCGGCGGCCGGGCCTTCCGGATGGCGAGCAGCGTCAAGATCAGCAAGTCGCGCACCATCAAGGCGACGGCCAACATGCTGGTGTGCCAGCTCAGCCTGCGCACGGTCGAGGCCGGCCAGAACCATGTCTACAACGCGCGCCATACCGTCTGGCTCGAGCCGGGCGGCAAGTGGCGCACCCTGTTCCAGCCGAACTATTAGAGTCCGGTCAGCAAAGTTGCAGACGTTACCGGCTCGAACGCGCGAGGCCTCGCGGCCCGGTGACATGACCGCGCCGCGCAACCGCGCTATCCTCGTCACGCGGGGCGCGCGCTCCGGTACGAATCTGGGGGATTTCTGACCATGGCCAATCTCTTGGCGCTGACCATTGCCTACCCGACGCTCAGCCTCGAGCGCGGCGAAGCGCTGATCGAAACCGGCGAGGCGCTCGGCGAACTCTATGTGCTGGTGTCGGGCCGCCTGGTGGTGGAGCGCGACGGCATCGAGATCGCCCGCATCACCGAGCCCGGCACCCTGGTGGGCGAGATGAGCGTGCTGCTCGGCACCGACCACTCGGCCACCGTCACCGCCCTCACCCCGGTCGAGGTACGCCATATCGAGGATGGCATCCGCTGGCTGGAACAGAGCCCGATCGCCGCGCTGCATGTGGCCACCCTCGCCTGCCAGCGGCTCGATGCCACCAGCGCCCTGCTGGTGCAGCTGCGCAAGGAGGGCAACCGCGAGCATGGCCTGCTCGAGCGGCTGTTCGGCGCCGTCACCGGGGCCGAGAACCGCGCCTGAGCCATCCGTGGCGTTGATGGCTGCCATAACGCCGACTGCATTGATCTTGCGGGCGGGCTGCCGGAACATGGCGGCATGCTCAAGCGACACGATCTCGCCGATCCCGCCTCCGACGCGCCGGCAGCCCCGCTCTCGAATGGCGGCCCGCCGCTCGACGATTCCCCGCGCCCCTGGGGCAATAACGGGATCGGCAACTATTTCGAGTGGAAGGCGGCGAGCGAAAAAGCCTTCAATGACGTGCCCTACGATATCGCGGTGATGCGGGCCCGCCGGGCCGAGGCGATGGGCCTCACCTATCGCGAGTACACCCTCGAAATCCTCGAGCGCGGCCGATATCTGAGCGCCGAGGCCGATGCCGAGCGCATCGCCGAGATCAAGCGCCGCCGGTCGATCCGCTACTGATCACTTCGCCGCCAGCCGGCAACCCCTGCTCCGCTCGCCCGTTGCCCAGACACAGCAACGACAGGAGCCGATCATGGCCAATGAAGAACACCGCCTCAGCCCCGACGAACTGACCGACAAGGCGTGGCATCTGGCGGAAAAGATCCGCATCGCCCTGCTGACCAGCTGGGATGGCGAGCAGCAGCGCATCCGACCGCTTTCCGCCAATGTCGATCGCGACGCCGACGTCATCCAGTTCCTCATCGGCGCGCATGGCGGCACCACGCTGGCTGAGGCCACCGGCGCTCCGGCCCTCACCCTGGTCGAGCAGGTGAAGAAGTTCCCCACCGTCACGCTCGCCTTCGCCGATCAAAGCTCGCACGACTATGTCACCATCACCGGCCAAGCCGTGGTCAGCAATGATCGCGCCCGCATCAAGGAGCTGTGGACGCCCTTCGCCAAGGCCTGGTGGGACGGCGCCGACGACCCGGAAATCCGCCTGCTGACGGTGACGCCGGAAAACGCCGAGATCGGGGAAGGCCCCAACCAGCTGATCGCCACCGCCATCATGCTCACCGCCGCTGTCACCGGCGCCAAGCCGGCCGTGGGCGACCACGGCGCGGTGCGGATGTAGGGGCGGGGAAGCGACGATTGCAGTCAGGATGCCTTCCCTCCCGCGTAGAGGGACAGTGTGGTAGGGGGCGCGCAAAGTGCGTCCCCTCGCCCCTCTGGGGAGAGGGCCAGGGTGAGGGGCGCCAAGCGCGCTGGCTTTAGCAGTGGTTGCCCGAGGACCCGCGCCCAATGCGGCGTGCTTGGCGCCCCTCACCCGCAGTGAGCCCGTTGGCCTCACTGCCGCCCGGGCGCGAAGGGCACATCCGGTGCAAAATCGCGTCCACCAAAGCTCGCCCCGATTTCGCCCGCTTTCCGGCGTTGCTCATCTCAACAATCATCGGAGTTCTTCGATGCGCACCGCCCTGCTCGCCCTCAGCCTCGTCGCCGCATGCCTCGTGGCGCTGCCTGCCGAAGCCGCCTCGCGCGGCACGGCGCGCGCCTCGGCTGACCTTCCGGTGCGCGCCGGCCCCGGCGCCGGCTACCAGACCATCGGCACGCTGCCCAAGGGCACCGAGGTGCGGCTGCAGCGTTGCACCCGCAACTCCAACTGGTGCCTGTTCCTCAATGCCGGCGGCCAGCCGGCGGGCTGGGTGCGCGGCTCCTATCTCGTCGGCTCCGGCGCCAAGCTCGAAGTCACCCCCTACAAGTTCCAGGGCTTCGATCCGCTCGACCCGATCCGCACCTGCGACGATGACGATCACACCAGCATGTTCTGCTGGTGAGGCGCCGGCTCGCTTCGCCACAAAGATGAACAGATTTCGCGTCGAGCGCGAAATCATTCTACCTTAACAAGGGTTTCAGCTTCAGTTCAGGCACTTCCTTCTAACTTCACGGTCAAGGCACCAGTGCCAACCCTGAAACGAAGGAAACTGAAAATGTCTTTCCGCACCCTCAAGACCGCCGCCCTCGCCACCCTCGTCGTCATCGCCACCGCCGGTGTTTCGATGGCCGCCCAGTATGCCTGGGTCGACAACAACACCAAGGTGAAGGCGTTCCACAAGCAGAACTCGGCCAATGTGAACTGGGTCCAGGCCGGCCAGAAGGTCAAGGTCGTCGGCCAGTGGAACAACTGGTACAAGCTGCAGATCCCGGGCCCGGATGGCTGGGTGAAGGGCAACGTGCTGAGCTTTGGCCCGCAGTTCCCGGGCCCGTTCCCCGGCTACGGCTATGGCTACGGCGGCTCGTTCTGCGTCAACGGCCAGAACGCCTCGTTCTGCCTGAGCGGCGGTTATTAAGCGGCTCCGACCAGCCCCTCAATCAAGCCCACCACCGCGCCTCCGGGATCCCCCTCCCGGAGGCGCTTCGATTTTCGGTTTACGCCAGATTTACAGGGGTTTCAGGCTGCGTTCAGGTTGGCCTTGCTACACCTCATGACAAGGCAGTGATGCCACCCGGCACTCACACAAACGACTCCAGAGAAAGATCCGATCATGTTCATCACCAGCATCAAGACCGCGGCTCTCGCCACCGCTATCGTCTTCGCCACCGCCGGCGCCTCCATGGCCGCCACCTGGGCCTATGTCGACCAGGATGCCAATGTCCGCAAGAACCACAGCAATGGTTCGCAGGTCATCAACAGCATCTACGAAGGCGACAAGGTGAAGGTCATCGGCCAGTGGAACAACTGGTACAAGGTGCAGATCCCCGGCCCCGATGGCTGGGTGAAGGCCGGCGCCCTCGATTTCGACTATTACGATGGCCCGTCCTACCCGGTCTATCCGTCCAAGCCCGGCTTCGGCTTCGGCAGCAGCTTCTGCGTCGACGGCAAGAACGCCCAGTTCTGCCTCGGCACCAGCTACTAACCGGCCGGCTTCACCGCGCAGCGGTGAAACGGTCCGGCAGGGCGGCCCCCCGGGCGGCTTCACCGCCTTGGCGGTGAAACGCTCCGGCAGCCCAAGACCTCCTCCCGTCTCCCATGCAGCGCCCCCGGGTCCCCCGGGGGCGTCTTCGTTTACCCGCCGTTAACAGCTCCAGCGCGTGCCACGCAGCGCTCAGGCGGTTCCGGCGTTAGCGGTGGTGCTTTCGGGAGCAAAAAGGAGCCCGACATGTCCCCTGCCCGCCTTCTGATCTGCGCCTTGGGCGCACTCGTCGCCTCCGGCTTCGGCATGGCCCCGGCGCTCGCCGACGGCGCCGTCGCATCGGGCTTCGTCAATGTCCGCGCCGGCCCGGGCGGCGGCCACCCGGTGGTCGCGGTGCTGGACCCGGGCCAGCGGGTGCGCATCGATCACTGCCGCGGTCCCTGGTGCCTGATCCGCCAGGCCGGCCCCGATGGCTGGGTCGATGCCAACTACCTGACCACGCCGCGCCACTATGCCCGGCACGGCTTCGTCCCCAATGTCGCCCATGACAGCGGCAGCTATGCCGGCGGCTATTACGGCGGCGAGCGATTCTACGACGATTACGCCTATCTCGAGCACCCGCACCAGCGCTACCGGATGCACGATTTCTACGGCGACATCATCTGCATCGAGGGCGACTATGCCCAGGTCTGCCCGCGCCGCTGAGCGCACCGGAAAACCAACCGGATGGCCTGCCTGGGGCGTTTTCGCCCACAGCAGCCTCCGACCGGCCGGCCGTTCAGTTCCAGTTCAGGAAACCCGGAGCAGTTTGGCCGCGTTTGGGGATCAAGGCGCGCTTTCGGGAAAGGTCGCAGACTTTTCCGGCACGAAAGCGCGACACATCAATCGGCGCGTTTCGTTTGAAATGGCGAAGCGCTCCGGTCGCGACGAAGTTTACCTCCTGAAAGGAGCCCCATCATGTCCCTCCGCCGCTTCGCACTCGGCCTCGCTGGCGCCGTTGCCATCCTGACCGCCGGCATCGGCGCGGCCAGCGCCGCCACCGCCTATGCCAATTCCACCGTCAATGTCCGCGCCGGCGCGGGCACCAGCTACGCCGTGGTCGGCGTGCTCCGCCCCGGCCAGCGGGTCGAAATCGACTATTGCCGTGGCGCCTGGTGCCTGATCCAGCAGCGTGGCCCCGATGGCTGGGTGAACGCCAACTACCTGGATTCGGGCCGCTCCTACGATCGCGGCCGCTATGACCGTTACGATCGCTACGACGATTACTACGATGACGGTTTCTACCTGGAGCGCCCGCGCTACCGGTATCCCTATCCGTTCTACCGCAGCCAGGCCTGCTTCGGTCGTCCCAACGTGTCGTTCTGCTTCAGCAACTGACCGACTTGCCGGGCGCTGTGACGCGGCCTATCTAGGGGAGCGCTTTCAGGAAAAAGCCTGTCCCCGCGAAAGCGGGGATTGCAGACTTTTCCGGTTCGAAAGCGCGACAAAGTTTGAGCCACCTCACAGCGCCCGGATGCCTCATGGCCACACAGCAGATGAAGCCCTACGTGAAGCTCGCCTCCACGCTCGCCAGCGTGGGCCTGGGCATCTTCTTCATCGAACGCTTCGGGCTTTCCGAGCTGCAGAAGAACGGCACCATCCATCTCGACGGCACGATCCTGTCGATCATGGTGATCGCCCCGGTGCTGCTGGTCCTCGCCGGCGCCATCGTCTTCATGGTCGGCAAGATGCGGCGGCTGTAGGCAGCGTGCAGCGGGCGGGCTACCCCACTGCGATCAACCCACCTGCGATGTCATCCCTGCGAAAGCAGGGACCCAACTCACAGCCCGCGCAGGTGGATGCATGGGTCCCTGCTTTCGCAGGGATGACACCGGTAGTTGGATTCGGCACTGAGCTCGGCTACCAGCGGCCCAACTTCCCTGGAACGCTCGCCCCCTACTCCACGCGCAACCGCTCGACGTCGATGCCGCGGGCCACGAGCGGCTCGCGCATGCGGCGGCCCATGAACTCGTTGATGCCATAGAGCGCCAGCGCCGCCACCAGCAGCACGATGCCGAAGCCGCGCGTGCCTTCCTCGGTACCGATGGCGATGGCCGCCAGCACCGCGGCCGCGCCGCCGCCGATCAGGATGTACCACTTGCGCTCGGCCTGCACCCGCAGGTTCCGCGCGCTCGACAGCAGCAGGTCCCTGAGCTCGAGATCGCCCATGGCGGCCAGCTCCGTGCCGCCTTCGCGCCGGATGGTCTGCATATAGGCTTCGACCCGCCGCTCGATCACGTCCTGCCGCTCGGTATCGCGCCGTCCGCGGAAGAAATAGCTGCCGACAATGCCGACCAGCCCCAGCACCAGTGCGATTTCCAGCAGCACAACCATCGGCCAATCCCTTCCTCGAGGCGTCAGCGCCCGTCGTGCATCAGATGTCCCTGATGGGGGTGGGATTCAAGATGCCAGGCGCCCCCTCAATGCGGCAGCGTCTCTTCCTCCGCCGCGGTCGCTGCCTCGCGGCGCCCGGCCCGGCTCAGGTGCCGCTCACGCGCCATTACCACGAGGCCCGCGCCGACGATGATGCCGCCGCCGATCAGCGCCACGGGGTCGATCAGGTGGCCGAAGAACTGGTAGCTGAGAAAGATGCCCCAGGGCAGCGCGAAATAGTTGAACGGCTGCAGCGTGCTGGCCGGGGCGCGCGACAGCGCCACCATCATCAGCCCATGCGACGCGGTGGAGGTGATCATCACCAGCCCCATCTGCAGCATGGCGCCCAGATCCATCGGCTCCCAGAAGAACACCCCTGTCGCCGTGGTCAGCAGCAACCCGCCCACCCCGACATAGACCATGCTGGTCGCCGTGGTGTCGACGCTCGAGACCTTGCGGGTCAGCGCGATATAGACCGCGTAGCTCGCCGCCGAGAGGATGGCGAAGATCACCCCGCCATCGATCGGCAGGCCGCCCGGCCGCACGATCACCAGCGCGCCGCAAAAGCCGACGAACACCGCCACCAGGCGGAACAGCCCGACCTTCTCGCCCAGGATCGGGATCGCCATCAGCGTCGCCATCAGCGGGTAGACCAGCACCACCGCCTGCAGCTCGGCCAGCGGCACGGTCTTCAGCGCCATGGCGAAGAACCAGATATCGACCACCAGCAGGATGGCCCTGAGCCATTGCAGCCACGGATATCGCGAGCGGAACGCCTGCTTCAGCGGCCCCTGCCGGCTCACCAGCACCAGCGAAAACGCGGCGAACGCCCAGAACCGCAGCATGGCGATCTGGAACGGCGAATGCGTCTGCACCAGCGATTTGGAAACCGCGTCCTGGATGCCGAAGATCACGATGGCGAGGATTGTCAGGCCGATGCCGAGCGCGATGTTGTCGGCGCGGCGGCGCGGTTGCCCGGCTTGGGGCTCAGTCATGGACATAACTCTATGCAGTCGAAAGCCCCGGGCGGCCGCCCGGGGCAAGTAACAGGGAAATAAACTCAGAGATCAGCGATCAGCTGCTGCTCTTCATCGTGGCGTTCTTGATCAGCCCGGCAATGGTGGTCAGGATGCCGCCGCCGACGAGGCCGGTGAGACCCTGCCCGGCCAGCGCGCCGATGTCCATGCCCCCGGTGCCGGCTGCCGCCGCGGCGCTGCCGACCAGCCCGGAAAGCCCCGGGATCATGCCGGCCAGCCAGGTGCCCAGCCAGCCTCCGATGGCGCCGGCGATGGTGTTGCCCACCGGGCCGAGATTGACCTGCTTGAGGACGGCCGCGATACCGTTGCCCCCGACGCCGCCGCCAATCAGTTGAACCAGAATCGGAATAATTGCTTCCATTGGACGCTCCTCAGATCCAGCTCGTGGAAGCCGAGTGGCCCCCAACTCGCAACTGCGACGTTACGCCCGATTGCAGAGAGTCGGTAGCCACAAGCTTGCACGTACTTGACACAGCGGGGGAAATCCCGACGAACGCAAGTTTTCGTGCCCGGCTCTGCTTGCGATACGTACCTCGTCGCACGCACTGGCCGGTACGATGACTTGCGCGCCCCCTGGAGGCCGGCATCAATTGAACCCCCGAGCGCGAAGCCCTATCTTCCGGCTCGACTCATGACATCCACACCCGAACATCTGCCGGCCGATCCCAGCCGCGTCGCCCTTGTCACCGGCGCCGCCGACCGCGTCGGCGCGGCCATCGCGCGCCGGCTGGCCGGCGATGGCTGGGCCGTGCTCGTCCATTACCGCGCCTCGGCCGACAAGGCCGAAGCGGTGGCAGCCGGCATCCGTGCTGCCGGTGGCAGGGCCGCCACCATCGGCGCCGACCTCGCCGATCGGGCCCAACGCGCCCGCCTCATCGCCGATGCCGCAACGCCGTTCGGCCCGCTCACCCTGCTGGTCAACAATGCCTCGCTGTTCGAGCGCGATGCCGTCACCGATCTCGACGAGACGCTGTGGGACGCGCATTTCGCCGTGCATGCCGAAGCGCCGGCATTCCTCGCGCGCGATTTCGCGGCGCAGCTGCCGGCCGCTGCCAGGGGCAATATCGTCAACATCATCGACGAGCGGGTGCTCGACCTGTCGCCGGCCTATTTCAGCTACACCCTCAGCAAGGCCGTGCTGTGGACCATGACGCGCACCCTGGCGCAGTCGCTGGCGCCGCGCATCCGGGTCAACGCCATCGGCCCCGGCCCAACCGTGCCGCCGCCGCATGTCTCGCCCGAGGCGCATGCGCGCCGCCTCACCGAACTGCCGCTCGGCCGCAGCGCCGATGCCGAAGGCATTGCCGATGGGGTGGTCGCCATTCTCGGGCTCGATGCGATGACCGGTCAGATGATCGTCCTCGATGGCGGCGAGCATATCGAATGGCCGACCCGCCGCGGCCCGACCCCGAGACGCCGATGACCGATACGCCTCCCATCCACGGCGCGGAGGTCATCAGGACCTTCGTCAAGACCCTCCCCACCTCGCCCGGCGTCTACCGCATGTTCGACGAGGCCGGCGAGGTCGTCTATGTCGGCAAGGCGCGCAACCTCAAGGCGCGCGTCACCAACTATACCCGTCCCGAAGGCCTCGATATCCGCATCCGCCGGATGATCGAGGCGACGCGCAACATGGAGTTCGTGCGCACCGAGACGGAAGCCGAAGCGCTGCTGCTCGAAGCCAACCTGATCAAGCGCCTGAAGCCGCGCTTCAACGTGCTGCTGCGCGACGACAAGAGCTTCCCCTACATCCTGATCGCCACCGAGCACGAAGCCGCCGAGCTGAAGAAGCATCGCGGCTCGCGCCGCATCAAGGGCCACTATTTCGGCCCCTTCGCCTCGGCCCTGGCGGTGAAGCGCACCATCACCGCGCTGCAGCGCGCCTTCCTGCTCCGCACCTGTTCGGACAGTTTCTACAAGGCCCGCACCCGGCCCTGCATGCTGCACCAGATCAAGCGCTGCTCGGCCCCCTGCACCGGCGAAATCTCGATGCCGGACTATAACGAGCTGGTCGAGGAAGCCCGCCAATTCCTCTCCGGCAAATCCAAATCGGTGCAGGATCACCTCGCCGCCGATATGAACGTCGCCGCCGAGAACCTCGATTTCGAGCGCGCCGCGCTGTTGCGCGATCGTCTTTCGGCCCTCGCTTTGGTGCAGTCGCAGGGCGACGTCGCCTCGAAATCGGTCGAGGAAGCCGACGTCTTCGCCATCGGCCACGAAGCCGGGCAGTTCTGCGTGCAGGTGTTCTTCTTCCGCGCCTACCAGAACTGGGGCAACCACGCCTTCCGGCCGCGCGCCGACGCCTCGCTGAGCGATGCCGAAGTGCTCGAGGCCTTTATCAGCCAGTTCTACGAGGATCGCACCCCGCCCAGGCAGATCCTGCTGTCGCATGAGCTGAGCGAGAAGGACCTGATGGAGGAGGCTTTGTCGGCCCGCGCCGGCTCGAAGGTCTCGATCCAGACGCCTCAGCGCGGCGAAAAGAAGGACCTGGTGCAGCACGCCCTCAACAATGCCCGCGAAGCGCTCGGCCGCCAGCTGGCGGAAGGCGCGACGCAGAAGACGCTGCTCGAGGGCGTCGCCACCCTGTTCGGCCTCGACGAACCGCCGCGCCGCATCGAGGTTTACGACAACTCGCACATTTCGGGCACCAACGCCGTCGGCGCCATGATCGTCGCCGGCGAAGAGGGGCTGAACAAGAAGTACTATCGCACCTTCAACATCCGCTCGACCGACATCACCCCGGGCGACGATTTCGGCATGATGCGCGAAGTGCTGACCCGCCGCTTCACCCGCCTCGCCAATGAGAGCGAGCCGGAAGCCGAGGACGAAAATACCGGCATGCCGGATTGGCCCGATGTGGTGTTCATCGATGGCGGCGCCGGCCAGCTCAATGCCGTGCGCGAAGTAATCGCCGGCCTGAACCTCCAGAAGGAAGTGATCTTCATCGGCATCGCCAAGGGCGAGGAGCGCGACGCCGGCCGCGAGAAATTCTTCATGGAGGGCCGCGAAGCCTTCATGCTGCCGCACCGCGATCCGGTGCTCTATTACGTGCAGCGGCTGCGCGACGAAGCCCACCGCTTCGCCATCGGCACGCATCGCGCCAAGCGCAAGAAGGATGTGATCAAGAACCCACTCGACGAAATCGAGGGCATCGGGCCAACACGAAAACGTGCGTTGCTGCAACGCTTTGGCTCGGCCAAAGCGGTTGGACGAGCGGCGCTCGCCGACCTGGCCTCGGTGCCCGGCGTGTCGACGCAACTCGCACAACAGATCTACGACCACTTCAACGGCAGCTAGACAGCGCAACACCAGCCGGATCCCAGCCCCGGCCGCGCAGATACTCTCTCAAGGACATTGCTATGAAGATCATCGTCATTGGCGCCACCGGCACCATCGGCAAAGCCGTCGTCGCCGCCCTGTCGCCCCGCCACGAGGTGATTTCCGCCTCGCGCAACGGCCCCAACAAGGCCGACATCCAGGATACTGCCAGCCTCGAAGCGCTGCTCAAGGCGGTCGGCCCGGTCGACGCCATCATCAGCGCCGCGGGTGGCGCGGCCTACAAGCCGCTCGCCGACCTGACGCCGGCCGATTTCCAGATGAGCTTCGACTACAAGCTGATGGGCCAGATCAACCTTGCCCGCATCGCCCCGGCCTATCTGCGCGACAATGGCTCGATCACCCTCACCGCCGGCTGGTGGGCTCGCGAGCCGGTCCCCAATGTCGCGGCCATCGCCACGGTCAATGCCGGGCTCGAGGGCTTTACCCGCGCTGCGGCGCTCGAGCTGCCGCGCGGCATCCGCATCAACCTGGTCAGCCCGCCGCTGGTGGGTGCGCCGGAGTGGAACGCCGGCAAGGTCGCCCGCATGACCCCCGAAGACACCGCCAAGGGCTACCTCGAAGCGGTCGAAGGCACCGCCACCGGCCAGGTCATCGACACCCGCCCCTACGCCAAGGCGGCCTAGGCCGCGGGCGCCGTCCCATCGTCCCCCGTCAAACTCATAGAGAATGGCGGGCACGCGCGGCCAGTAAAACGCACACACCAAAAACAAAAGGCGCCCACTGGGCGCCTTCGTTCATCTCATCGCTGAGAAAGCTGCTTAGTTGACCGCAGTACGGGCGACCGACTTGATGTCGTCGCGGGTGATGCCGAGGTCGCGAAGCTGGGTGTTGCTCAGCTGCGAGAGCTCACGGACGGTGCGGTTATAGGCGGCGAACTGCGAGAGCTTCTGACGAATGTTCATTTGGTTTCCCCTTCTGTTTGGTGACGCTGATATAAGGCCGCCAACCCGACCCAACCAGTAGGGTATTACGCACCCGAGCCATGCACACAGCGCATGACGCGCCGGACCGGATTAAGTTTGCGTTCAGGATTGCAGGGACTTGAAGCGGGCGCGGTCACTCAGCCATGCGTTTTCGTTCATAATACATTCACATGCGCGGCACGTTCGCGGCGGAGTTGTGGCTAGCCCTTGATGCCGCTCGACAGCATGATCGCCTCGGTCACCTTCTTCTGGAACACCAGGTAGACCAGCGCCACCGGCAGGCCGGCCAGCAGTGCGGCGGCCAGCCCGCCGACGCCGAGATATTGCTCCACCTGGCCGATCGCCACGGTGACGTTCATCAGCGGCTCTTTCGTCACCACCAGGAACGGCCACAGGAAGGCATTCCAGGCACCGATGAACACGATGATCGCCAGCGCCGCCGTCACCCCCCAGTTGACCGGCAGGTAGATGCTCCACAGCAGGCGCGAATGGCTGGCACCGTCGACCTTCGCCGCCTCGCTGAGTTCCCTCGGAACGCTGTCGAAGAACTGCTTGTAGACGATCACCGCGATGGGCGCGATCAGCTGCGGCAGGATCACCCCGGCCCAGGTGTTGATCAGCTTCCAGCTGTTCATCAGGAGGAAGTGGTTCACGATCAGCGCCTGCACCGGGATCATGAAGCTCGCGAGGATCAGGTACCACAGCGCCTTCCTCCCCCAGAACTCGAGCTGCGAGATGGCGTAGCCGGCAGCGGCGCTGATGCCGATCACCACCAGCGTCACGGTGCCCGAGGTCACCAGCGAGTTGAGATACCAGAGCCCGATCGGCGTGCCGAACAGCGCCCTGGCATAGACCGCCAGCCCGTCGAGCGGTGTTCCGTCGGCCTCTGGCGCCACCGTCGTCAGGATCGCCCAGACCAGCGGGAAGGCCCAGGCGACCGCCGCGACCACCGTCAGCAGCGCCAGCGCCAGCCCGGCGAAGTTCAGCCTGCGGATCATCGGCGCGCCCTGAGCAGCTGGAACTGCAGCACCGACACCGCGGCAACGATGACGAACAGCGCCACCGCCACCGTCGCGGCATAGCCGCCCTGGTTGCGCTGGAAAGCCAGCGTGTAGATGTACTGCACCAGCACCATCGAGGCATCGACCCGGCCGCCCTGCACCAGGAGGTACACCTGGTCGAACACCTTGATCTGCATGATCAGCTGGATGGTCAGCACCAGCGCCGTCACCGGCCAGATCAGCGGCCAGGTGATGGCGCGGAACTGGCTCCACCGCCCTGCCCCGTCGAGCCGTGCCGCCTCATAGAGCTCGGCCGGAATATTCTTCAGCCCCGCCATGAACAGCAGCACGTTGAAGCCGACCGTCCACCACACGGTAATGGTCGCGGCGATCGGCAGCACGAAGGGCGGCCGGCCGAGCACTCGGTCGGGCAGCACCAGCTGCCCCGGCCCATAGACGAACCAGGTCCAGATCGAGGTCACCGTGGTGACCGGCAGGATGTAGGGCAGGAAGAACACCGCCAGCACCACTGCCTGCCAGACCCCCTTGAGCCGCACCACCAGCATGGCGAAGCCGAGCCCCAGCAGCGTTCCCGGCACCACCGTCAGCGCCACGAAGTATGCGGTGTTGGCCACCGAGTTACCGAAGCGCCAGTCGCGGAACAGCTTCAGGTAATTGCTGAGCCCCACCCACTCGCCGGGCAGGATCAACTGCCCATCGGTCAGGCTCATCGCCAGCATCTGCAGCGTCGGATAGAGGAACAACGCCGCATAGACGATGACGAACGGCGCCACCAAGGGCAGCGCCGCACGGTTATCGGGTCTGGTCTTGGGCGCCTTGCTCATCGCCCGCGGCTTATGCGGGTTGTGCGGGACGAGATCAACGGGGCGATCTGTGGCCCACCCCTCATCCGGCCCTTCGGGCCACCTTCTCCCCGACGGGGAGAAGAATCCACCGGCACCGGTGATCGGCACCATTCCTCTCCCCGTCGGGGAGAGGGTGGATCGCGCGTCAGCGCGAGACGGGTGAGGGGGTAAGCCACCGGCCACTGGCTCCCCTCAACGGGAGGGAAGCGAAAGGCCGGTGTCTCAATGAGCCCCTCAAGCCGCCTGCTCAACCCCTTCCCCCATCCGCTCCGGCGCCTTGCCGCCGGCCGAGCCGCCCAGCCACGAGGCCAGCGCCGCCAGCAGGTACAGCAGCAGCGAGATGGTGAAGGCGATCTTGATCCCCACCATGAACGGCGCCGCCAGGAGGTGCGGGAAGAACTCCTTGCCGGTAATCACCGCCTGCTGCGCCGCGCTCAGCGCATGCAGCGCCCCTGCCGGGATCAGCTCACCCATCGGATTGTAGCCGAGGAAGGCCGCGAACAGGCTCGCCACCGGCGGCGCTGCCGCGACCTGCGCCGCGATGTCGGGGCTCAGGCCTTCGGCGACGAGGTTGCTTTCCATGCTTTGCGGCAGGCTCAGCGACAACCCCAGAATCATCAGGGTGAAGAAGATGCCGATCGACAGGACCTGCCCGGCATTCATCGCCGTGGCGCGGATACCCGCCGCCTGCCCGCGCTCGGCGGCCGGCACGGCATTCATCGTCTGGGTCGCGTTGGGCGCCGAGAACAGCCCCGAGGCGACGCCGTTGAGGAACAGCAGCGTCGCAAAGATCGGGTAGTCGAAATCGGCGTTGAGCAGCATCAGCCCGAGGAAGGTCGCGGCACCCAGCAGCATGCCGAGGCTGGCGAAGGCCCGCTGGCCGAAGCGGTCGGCCAGCACGCCGGCCACCGGCCCCGAGATCAGCACGCCCAGCGTCAGAGGGATCATGAAGATACCGGCCCAGAGCGGCGTCGATTCGAAACTGTAGCCGTGCAGCGGCAGCCAGATGCCCTGCAGCCAGATGATCAGCATGAACTGCAGCCCGCCGCGGCCGATCGAGGTCATCAGGTTGGCCGAGATGCCGGCGAAGAACGGTTTGATGCGGAACAGCTTCAGATCGATCATCGGCGGCTTCGCCCTGGTCTCGATGAAGAAGAAGAACGCGAGGAACACCAGCCCCAGCCCGAGTTCGGCCAGCACCTGCGGGCTGCCCCAGGCCATCAGGTCGTTATGGTAGGGCTGGATGCCGTCATTGACCCCGATCAGCAGCAGCACGAGGCCCACCGCGAACGTGATGTTGCCCCACCAGTCGATCTTCGAATGCCGGGTCGGCACATAGTCCTTCATGCTGACATAGGCCCAGATGGTGCCCACCAGCCCGATCGGCACGTTGATCCAGAAGATCCAGCGCCAGTCGATATCGGCCAGCAGCCCGCCCAGAATCAGCCCGATGAACTGCCCGGCGATCGCCGCCATGGTGTTGATCCCCAGCGCCAGCCCGCGCTGCCGCGTCGGGAACACGTCGATCAGGATCGCCGTGGCAGTCGAGGTCAGCATCGCCCCGCCAATCCCCTGCACGATCCGTAGCCCGACGAGGTAATAGGCCGCCCCGTCGCCGGTCGGCATGAAGCTCAGGGCGATCGACGCCAGGGTGAAGATCAGGAAACCCAGGTTGTACACCTTGGCTCGCCCGAACATGTCGCCGAGCTTGCCGAAGGTCACCACCAGCACCGAGGTCACCACCATGTAGCCCATGATGGTCCAGAGCAGGACATTGGTGTTGCCGGGGTCGAGCGGCTTCAGTCCGATGCCGCGGAAGATCGCCGGCAGGCTGATCAAGACGATCGAAGCGTTGATCGTGGCGGCCAGCATCCCCAGCGTGGTGTTGCTCAGCACCATCCATTTGTGGTTGTTCGGTTGCGAACTCATTCGTAGCGTCCTTGGGGCCCTGCCCCGGCGGCGCATGCCGACACCGGAGCTGTACAATTCGGCTTCGTATAATTAGGATACTAACTAATGGCAACAAGCGATCCTGCACACCTGATGCGCGATCTGACCCGGGACCTGCTGCTCACCGGGCGGCTGTGGCGCAAGATGGCGCGGGCCGTCGCCGCCAAGCATGGTGTGTCCGAAGCCGCTTCGGCGCCGCTGATCTGGATCGACCGGTTGGGCGAAAATGTCCGGCAGAACGCCCTCGCTGACGCCATCGGCATCGAAGGCGCCTCGCTGGTTCGCCTCATCGACGAGTTGCAGGCCTCCGGCCTCGTCACCCGCGAGCCCGACCCCACCGACCGCCGCGCCAATGTCGTGTCGCTCACCGTACGCGGCCGCGAGGTCGTCGCCGAGGTCAACGAAGACGTGATGGCGCTTCGCCGCCAGGTGTTCGCCGGGCTCGATCCCCACGACTTCGAAGCCGCCCTGCGCGTCTTCGCCGCCATCAAGACCGCGGCCGCCAAGGATGGGGCGGACTAGATCTTTTCGCGTTTCGCCTGTTCGGCATCGCGGTGGCGGACGACGGACGACCCCGGCTTTCCCCTCATCCGGCGCTACGCGCCACCTTCTCCCCGACGGGGAGAAGAATACCGAGAGTGCAGCGCTCCCCCTCTTGTTCCTCTCCCCGTCGGGGAGAGGGTGGATCGGCCGAAGGCCGAGACGGGTGAGGGGTGGCGGGCACAGGCCGTCCCTACCACCGGGCTCAGCGCCTGCTCACTTTCACGGGATGATATCGGGGTTGAGGCAACGCACAGGCGCTACAGTAGTATTCGACGAACGGATGAACCGAGCCGCGTGACAAGTCAGTAAAGCTCGGCTACAACCCCGGCCATGAACCTTCGCGCCGCCTATTCGTATTGGTATTTTACCACCGGAAGCCGCTGGCAGCCGAAGGGGCGCGTTTGACGTAAAACACCAAACCGAAAATACCCAAAAAGCCGCCAGACCACCTGGCGGCTTTTTTGTCGCCGGTGCCCAGAACCCGAGGAACCGACGAAATGCTGAAATCCACTGACGACCTGCGCATCAAACAGATCCGCGAACTCCGAACCCCCGAAGAGGTGATCCGCGAGTTCCCGCGCACCGATGCGGCGACCCGCACCGTGATCAGCTCACGCCACGCGCTGCACAATATCCTGCACGGCAGCGACGACCGCCTCGCCGTCGTGGTGGGCCCCTGCTCCATCCACGACCCCAAGGCCGCACTCGACTACGCCCGCCGCCTCGCCCCGGTCCGTGAGCGCCTTGCCGGCAGCCTCGAGATCGTCATGCGCGTCTATTTCGAAAAGCCCCGGACCACCGTGGGCTGGAAGGGCCTGATCAACGACCCCAATCTCGATGGCAGCTTCGACATCGACAATGGCCTGCGGCTCGCCCGCTCGCTGCTGCTCGAGATCAACAATCTCGGCCTGCCCGCCGGTTCCGAATTCCTCGATATGACCACCCCGCAATATTTTGCAGATCTGATTTCCTGGGGCGCCATCGGCGCGCGCACCACCGAGAGCCAGGTGCACCGCGAGCTGGCCTCGGGGTTGAGCTGCCCGGTCGGCTTCAAGAACGGCACCGACGGCAATGTCCGCATCGCGCTGGACGCAGTGAAATCGGCGAGCCAGCCGCACCATTTCCTCGCCGTGACCAAATCCGGCCACTCCGCCATCGCGGCCACCACCGGCAATGACGATTGCCACATCATCCTCCGCGGCGGCAGCAAGGCGACCAACTACGACGCCCAGAGCGTCGATGCCGCCTGCAAGGAAGCCGAAAAGTCCGGCATCCGCCCGGCGGTGATGATCGACGCCAGCCACGCCAACTCATCGAAAAAGCCCGAGAACCAGCCGATGGTGCTGGCCGAAGTCGGCGCCCAGATCGCCGCCGGAGACCGGCGGATCATCGGCGTCATGGCAGAATCCAACCTCGTTGCCGGCCGCCAGGACCTGGTGCCCGGCAAGGAGCTGGTCTACGGCCAGTCGATCACCGACGGCTGCATCGACTGGGACTCGACGGTCGAAGTGCTGGAGAAGCTGGCCGAAGCGGTGGAAGAACGCCGCCGGGTGACGGGGCAGTTGGTGGCGTAGGTTTACTGAAACAGACGGCCCCCTCCCATCCTCCCCCATGAAGGGGGAGGTGCCCTGCCGGTTCGCTTGGCACAATCGAAGACAGAGCCTCGACTCTTCACCTCCCCCTTCATGGGGGAGGCCGGGAGGGGGCCGTCTCTATCAGTAACACTCAACCAACCCTCTCCCCCACCCCGCCTTGACCGCGCCACGGCGATAGCGTCTTCTTCCGGCATGCAAATCCCGCCGCAATTGATGACGCTTCCCAACCAGCTGACCATCGGCCGCATCCTCGCGATTCCGGTGATCTGCCTGTTCCTCGTTTCCGGCTGGGAATGGCTGCGCTGGATCGCGCTGCTGCTCTATATCGCCGCCGCCGTCACCGACTGGCTCGATGGGTTCCTCGCCCGCCGGATGAACCTGAACTCGGCGCTCGGCAAGATGCTCGATCCGATCGCCGATAAGCTGCTGGTCGGCGCGCTGCTCATCACCTTCGCCTGGACCCGCGATCTAACCGGCTGGGACCTGATCCCGGCCATCGCGATCATGCTGCGCGAGATCTTCGTTTCGGGCCTGCGCGAGTATCTGGGCAACCGCTCGATCAGCGTACCGGTCACCTTTCTCGCCAAGTGGAAGACCACCGTGCAACTCGTGGCGCTCGGCCTGATCATCGCCGCGCCGATGCTGCTCGGGCTCGGCTTCATCAGCCATGTGGTCCTGTGGATCGCCGGTGGCCTCACCGTCTGGACCGGCTGGGAATATCTCCGTTCCACCTGGCCGCATCTGTCGGGACCTGAACTATGAAGATCCGCTATTTCGCCTGGCTCCGCGAGCGTCTCAACCGCGGTGAGGAAGATGTGTCTCCGCCCGCCGAGGTGGTGACCGTCGGCGACCTGATTCAGTGGCTGAGAGATCGCGACGAAGCCGCTGACCTGGCAATGCAGAAGCCCAGTCTGATCAAGGCGGCGCTCGACACCGAAATCGTCCCGCACTCGACTCCGATCGCCAATGCCAAGGTCATTGCCCTGTTCCCGCCGATGACCGGCGGCTGACCATGTCGGTCCGCCTGCAGGAGGCGTCCTTCGATCCCGGCGCCGAAACCAACGCCTTCCTCGCCGCGTCGGCCGGCGCCGGCGCTGCGGTCACCTTTACCGGCCTCGTCCGCTCGCGCCCCGACGATCCGGTCAGCACCCTGACGCTCGAAAGCTATCCCGAGCTCGCCGAAACCCAGATCGGCAAGGCCATCGCTGAGGCGGTGGTACGCTTCGGGCTGATCAAGGCCTCGGTGATCCATCGCCATGGCCGCCTCGCCGTGGGCGAGCCGATCGTTCAGGTGATGACCCTGGCCCCCCACCGGCAGGCCGCCTTCGACGGCGCCTCCTTCCTGATGGATTACCTCAAAACCGACGCCCCCTTCTGGAAGAAGGAATCGACCCCTGAGGGGGAGCGCTGGGTGGAGGCCAAGCCCGCAGACGACGACGCCCGCGCCAAATGGAACAAGCCATGACCGATAGCCGCCCGCCCTTCTCCCTCGTGGGCATCGACCACGTCGTCTTCATCGTCGACGACCTGAAGAAAGCCACGAAGTGGTATGCTGACGTGCTCGGCTGCCAGCCCGGCTATTCCTACCCGACCCTCGGCATGGAGCAGGTCTGGTGCGGCGCGGCGCTGATCGTCCTGTGGGACATCACCCATCCTGGCGCCGCCTCGGCGATCCCGCCGGTCAAAGGCGGCCGCAATGTCGACCATGTCTGCATTGCGCTCTCGCCGTTCGATGAAGCGGCGATGCGGGCCCATCTTGCCGCGCACGATGTCCGCATCGAGCGCGAAGCCCTGCATGGCGGGGCTCGCGGCATGGGCAACTCGTTCTATGTGCTCGATCCCTAGGGCAACAAACTCGAGCTGAAGGGCCCGGCGGTCTATCCGGACGGACGGGACTGGCCGAAGAACTGAACCGGAGAGGGCCGATGAACGAGACGGACCACAAGCACCTGGTGCGCTGCGCCGAGCTCGCCGAGGCAGCGCTGAGTTCGAACAACGACCCGTTCGGCTCGATCCTCGTTTCGGCCTCCGGCGAAGTGCTGTTCGAGGAGCACAACTGGGAATCGACCGGCGATGCCACGCGGCATCCCGAGATCGATATCGCCAAGTGGGCCGCGGCCAACCTGAGTCCCGCCGACCGCGCCACCGCCACCGTCTACACCTCCGGCGAGCACTGCCCGATGTGCGCCGCCGCCCATGCCTGGGTCGGCCTCGGCCGCATCGTCTACGCCGTCTCTTCGGCGCAACTGACCGCGTGGCGCACCGCCATGGGCGATGGCCCCTCGCCGGTCAACGGCCTGCCGATCAACGCGATCGCGCCGGGCTTGCCGGTCGAAGGTCCGGATCCGGCGTTGGAGGAGCGGATGCACGAGCTGCACCGGCGGCGGCATGCGATGCGGCGGGGTTAATAGCTGACCGTGCCACAGCGCCCCCTCGCCCCTCTGGGGAGAGGGCCGGGGTGAGGGGCGCCAAGCGCGCTGGCGTCAGATCATAGTAGAGGCAGCCGCTCGGCTGGTGTGCTTGGCTACCCTCACCCTAACCCTCCCCCCAGGGGGGAGAGGGGACACCCTCACCCCACCCGCCCCCGCTCCGCCAGGAAATCCAGCAGCACCCGCACGCGGGCCGGCAGGTAGCCGCCCTGCCCGCTGAATACCGCGTGGAAATCCTCGAGATCCCCTGGGTTCTGCTGCTCCAGCACCGGCACCAGCCGCCCCGCCGCGAGATCGTCGCGCACGGTGAAGGCCGCGAGCCGGGTGATGCCGACACCGGCCACCGCCATCTGCCGCAGCGCCTCGCCGTCGCTGGCTTGCAGGTTCCCCGCCACCGGCACCGTCACCAGCTTGTTCCCCTCCTTGAGTGGCCAGCCTTCGACCGTCCGCCGGTAGCAGAAGTTCAACCGGTTGTGCGCCTCCAGCTCGACGGCGCTTGCCGGCGTACCATGCCGGGCGAGATAGGCCGGCGAGGCCACGATCATCATCCGCGTCGTGCCGAGCTTTCGGGCCATCAGGCT
>MKVB01000001.1:1131867-1147805 GCA_001899085.1 Devosia sp. 66-14
TCAGCGGCCCGGCCCGCACCGCCACATCGGTGCGCTCGGCATAGAGATCGACGATCGCGTCGGTCTGCACCACGTTGAGGCTGATGGCTGGGTAAAGCGCCAGGAATTCCGGCAGCAGCGGCGTCAGGATGTGGGTGCCGTAGGAGGCGCTGGTGTTGAGCCGGATCCGTCCGGCCGGCTGCTCGGCCGCTCCGGCACCGCGCTCCGCTTCCTCGAGATCGGCGAGGATCCGCAAGCTCGACTCGTAGAATGCCGTCCCCTCCGGCGTCAGCTGCAGCGTCCGGGTCGAGCGGCTGAGCAATCGCGTGCCGAGACGGGTCTCGAGCCGCGCCATCAGCTTGCTCACCGCCGAGGGCGTCATCCGCAGCGTCCGCGCCGCTGCCGAGAAGCCGCCCATGTCGACCACCCGCACGAACACGTCCATCTCGCCGAAACGGTTCACCTCAGTTCGTGACATGTGAACTCAACTCACAAAAGCTGTTCCCTGAGGCAGTCTAGTTCATCGAACGCGCGAGGTCCATTTCTGCGCCCTGACTTGCTTCAAGGTGCATCATGCCACTCGCTCTCTATGCGCTCACCGCCGGTGCCTTCGGCATCGGCGTCACCGAATTCGTCATCATGGGCCTGTTGCTCGAGGTCGGCGCCGATCTCGGCGTCAGCGTCGCCACGGCGGGCCTGCTGATCTCCGGCTACGCCCTCGGCGTCGTCGTCGGCGCCCCGCTCCTCACCTCGCTCACCGCCCGCTGGCCGCAGAAAACCACCCTGCTGGTGCTGATGGCGATCTTCACCCTCGGCAACATCGCCTGTGCCATCGCGCCGAACTACGAGACGCTGATGGCGGCGCGGGTGCTCACCTCGCTGGCCCATGGCACCTTCTTCGGCGTCGGCTCGGTGGTAGCCACCAGCCTCGTCGCCGCGGATCGCCGGGCCTCCGCCATCGCCGTGATGTTCACCGGCCTCACCGTCGCCAACATCCTCGGCGTGCCGTTCGGCACCTGGCTCGGCCAGCTGACCTCGTGGCGCACCACCTTCTGGGCCGTCGCCGCCATCGGCATCGTCGCCATGCTGGTGATCGCGTTCCTCGTCCCCAGGGGTAAGGCCGCGCCGATGGCCGCCGACTGGCGCGCCGACCTTCGCGCCATGCTGCGCGGGCCGGTGCTGTTCGGCCTCCTCCTCACCGTGCTCGGCTTCGGCGGTGTGTTCACTGTCTTCACGTACATCGCGCCGGCGTTGACTGAGGTCAGCGGCTTCCCCGAGGCCATGGTCTCGCCGATCCTCCTGGTATTCGGCGGCGGCCTCGTCGTCGGCAATCTCTTGGGCGGCAAGCTCGCCGACCGGAACCTGCTCTGGAGCGTCCTCGGCACCCTCGCTGCCCTCGGCATCGTCATGCTGGCGATGAGCCTCGCCCTGCCCAACCCGATCACCGCGGTCATCGCCATCGGCCTCCTCGGCGCGGCGGGCTTCGCCACGGTCGCCCCGCTGCAGCTCTGGGTGCTGGAAAAGGCGGGCGGCGCCGGCACCAGCCTCGCCTCCTCGCTCAACATCGCCGCCTTCAACTTGGGCAACGCGCTGGGCGCCTGGCTCGGCGGCGTCGCCCTCCAGCAGGGGCTGGGGCTCACCGCCCTGCCGCTGGTCGGCGCCGTGTTGCCGCTCCTCGCCCTGGCCCTGCTGCTGCTGAGCCTGCTGCTCCGTCGCAACGCGCCGCTCGTCCCCTCCAACTGAAAGTCGACATCATGGAATATCGCACTCTCGGCGCCTCTGGCCTCCAGGTCCCTGCCCTCAGCTTCGGCGCCGGCACCTTTGGCGGCTCCGGCCCGCTGTTCAGCCATTGGGGCACCTCGGACGACGCCGAAGCCCGCCGTCTCGTCGATATCTGCCTCGAAGCCGGCGTCACCCTGTTCGACACCGCCGATGTCTATTCCGACGGTGCCTCCGAACGGGTGCTCGGCGCGGCGCTTAAGGGCCGTCGCCACCAGGCGCTGATCTCCACCAAGACCGGCCTGCCGATGGGCGATGGCCCGGCCGAAGCCGGCACGTCCCGCCCCCGGCTGATCGGAAGCGTCGATGCCGCGCTCAGTCGGCTCGGTACCGACTATATCGACCTGCTGCAGCTCCACGCCTTCGACGCGGCAACACCTGTCGCCGAGACGCTCGGCACGCTCGACGACCTCGTCCGCGCCGGCAAGCTCCGCTATATCGGCGTTTCCAACTTCGCCGGCTGGCAGCTGATGAAGTCGCTCGATCTCAGCGAGCGGCACGGCTGGTCGCGCTACGTCGCGCACCAGGTCTATTACTCGCTGCTCGGCCGCGACTACGAATGGGAGCTGATGCCGCTCGGGCTCGACCAGGGCGTCGGCGCGCTGGTCTGGAGCCCGCTCGGCTGGGGCCGGCTCACCGGCAAACTGCGCCGCGGCCAGCCGCTGCCCGAGGGCAGCCGGCTGCACAACACCGCCGAGTTCGGCCCGCCGGTCGATGATGAAAGGCTCTACGCCATCGTCGACGTACTGGACGAGATCGCGGAGGAGACCGGCAAGACCGTCCCGCAGATCGCCCTCAACTGGCTGCTGCAGCGCCCGACCGTCGCTTCAGTCATCATCGGCGCCCGCAACGAACAGCAGTTGCGCCAGAACCTCGGCGCCATCGGCTGGTCGCTCGATGCCGGCCAGATCGCGAGGCTCGATGCGGTCAGCGCGGTCACCCCGTCATACCCGCGCTTCCCGTATTACCGGCAAGCCGGGTTTGCTCGGCTGGATCCGCCCGTGGTGTGAGAAGATCGATCGACGGTGCCTGAACTGCCCCTCACCCTAACCCTCTCCCCAGCGGGGAGAAGGGACGCACTTTGCACCGGCAGTGCTACATCGCCCCCTCTCCCCGCTGGGGAGAGGGTCGGGGTAAGGGGCAGCACAAGTCGGAGCGCTCGACCCAAACAAAAAAGACCCGCTGCAGCAGCAGCGGGCCCTCAAACTTCAACACGCGCCGGAGCTTACTCCGCCGCGACCTTCTTCGGCGTCACGGCTTCCGCATAGGCGTTGATCAGCGTGGTGCAGACCTTGGCCGGCTTGAACTTGTACTCGCCGATCTCCGAAACCGGCGTCACTTCCGCCGCGGTGCCGGTGAGGAAGCACTCCTCGAAATCGGCCAGCTCTTCCGGCTTGATATGGCGCTCGACCACCTTGTAGCCATTCTCGCGCGCCAGCTGGATCAGCGTCTGCCGGGTGATGCCGTTGAGGAAGCAGTCCGGCGTCGGGGTGTGGATTTCGTCGCCCTTGACGAAGAACACGTTGGCGCCGGTGGCCTCGGCGACGAGGCCGCGATAGTCGAGCATCAGCGCATCGGCATAGCCATTGGCCATCGCCGCGTCTTTCGACAGCGTGCAGATCATGTAGAGGCCGGCGGCCTTGGCCGAGGACGGGATGGTCTCGGGGCTCGGGCGCTTCCAGCGGCTCCACTCGAGGCGGATACCCTTCAGCTTTTCCTCGACCGAGAAATAGCTCGGCCAGACCCAGGAGGCGATGGCGAGGTGCACCTTGTTGTTGCGGCCGGGAACCGACAGTTCCTCCGAACCGCGCCAGGCGACCGGCCGGACATAGGCGTCGACGAGGCCGTTCTTTTCGAGCACCAGGCGCTTGGCCGCCTCGATCTCTTCGACCGAGTAGGGAATGGTGAAGTCCAGCGTTTTGCCGCTCTGGATCAGGCGCTCGGTGTGCTGGCGCGACTTGAAAATCTCGCCGCCATAGGCGCGCTCACCTTCGAACACCGAGCTGGCATAGTGCAGCCCGTGCGTCAGCACGTGGATCTTGGCCTCCTTCCACGGAACCATCTGACCATCGAACCAGATCCAGCCATCGCGCTGGTCCATCGGCAAGCCTGCCATCTCAATCTCCCACTCGTCTGGTGCGGCCCTTGGGGTCCGCCGTGTTGTTGCCTGTGATCCTGCCCCACCGGCTTGCTATTGGCAAACCGGAACGGCTTTGGGATAAGGCAAAGAGTTGTGTTTTCGATGGGGTGATGATGGCATCGGGCAAAATAAATGTCAACAAGGCTGACATAAATTTGGCGCGGGCCGGAGAGCCCGCCATGCCGCTCGATGTCATGGGGCTGTTCTTCTTCGCCTACCGCGACTTCGTCGGCGATGCTGATGCACTGCTTGAACGCCAGGGTTTTGGCCGGGCTCACCACCGCGTGCTTTATTTCGTCAACCTCAGGCCCGGCATGCCGGTCGCCGACCTGCTCGATATCCTGAAGATCACCAAGCAGAGCCTGGCCCGCGTGCTGCGCCAGCTGGTCGATAACGGCTATGTCGAACAGAAGACCGGCGAGACCGATCGCCGCCAGCGCCTGCTCTATGCCACCGAGAAAGGCCGCGGCCTGTTCGAGACGCTGTCGGCCACCCAGACCAGCCGCATCGAATCCGCCATCGCCGCCCTGCCCCCCGAAGGCAAGCGCACCGTGCTGAGGTTCTTCGTCGGTATGGTCGAACCGGAAGATCGCGGGTTGCTGGACCGCTTGAAGCTGACGGAAGAGCTGTAAGGCACCAGCCCCTCAGTGCCTTCTCCCATGCGGGGGAAGGTCGGTGGCCTACATCAGCTTCTTGCCGTTGGGCACGCCGCGCTCCACCGCCGCGAGCACGATCGCGCCATTGGCGTCTTCGTAACCCAGCGTCAGCACTTCGCTGCGCACCGGACCGATCTGGCGGGGCGGGAAATTGACCACCGCCATGACCTGCCGGCCAACCAGGGTTTCCGGCGTGTAGTGCACGGTGATCTGCGCCGAGCTCTTCCTGACCCCGAGCTCCGGGCCGAAATCGATCAGCAGGATATAGGCGGGCTTGCGCGCCTCGGGAAACACCCGGGCCTCGACGATGGTGCCGACGCGGATATCGACCTGCTCGAACTCGGCATAGGAGATCTCAGCCATCAGCCCGCCACCGACCTTCAGGCCCGCCCGAGTTCTTCCGAGCGCTGCCGCGCCGCGCGCACCGCCCGGTCGAGCAGCGGCTCGAGCCCGTCCGGCGCCATCAGCACCTGCAGCGCCGCATAGGTCGTCCCCTTGGGCGAGGTGACGTTCTCGCGCAGTGTGCCGGCCGGTGAGGGATCGGCATCCATCAGCGCGGCGGCGCCGGTGACGGTCGCCCGCGCCAGCTGCATCGCCTGTTCCTCGTCAAAACCCTGGCGACGGGCCGCGGCCGCCAATGCCTCGACCATGTAGAACACATAGGCCGGGCCGGAGCCCGAGACGGCGGTGACGCCGTCGATCTTGGTCTCGTCGTCGAACCACATCACCTGGCCGGCAGCGCTGAGCAGCGCGTTGGCGGTTTCGCGATCTTCTTCGCTGATCGACAGCCCCACTGCCCCGGTAATGCCGCGGCCGACCTGCGCGGGCGTGTTGGGCATGGTGCGGATGACCCGCTCGGTCTGCAGCCCTTCGCTGAGCCCGACCAGCGAGATACCGGCGGCAATCGACAGCACCAGCGTGTAGCTGCCGACAATCGGCTGGATCTCGGCCATCACCTCGTAGATCACCTGCGGCTTCACAGCGAGCACCAGCACGTGGGTCAGCACGCCAATCGGGCTCGCCTGCAGCCGGATACCGTGCTCGGCGGCGAACTGCGTTGCAAACTCCGAAGGCTGCGGATCGCACAGCACCAGCCGATCGGCCGGCAGGCCGCCGGCGATCCAGCCGCGGGCCAGCGCCAGGCCCATCTTGCCGGCCCCGACCAGAACGACGGGGCCGATATCTGATAAGTTCAAGCTTCGCCTACCGTTTCGAACATCACCTGGCTGAGCGCCTCAGCGGCGCTCTTTCCAGCCCATATCACGAACTGGAAGGCCTGGTAGTAGAGATCGCAGCTATCGGTGGCCGAACGCAGCAGTGCCTCGCATTGCTGGGGGCTGACTTCCGCCCCGCCGGTCAGGAGGTGCGAATTGCGGAACAGCACCACGCCTTCGTGGTTCCACATGTCGAAATGGCCGATCCACAACTGTTCGTTGATCAGCGAAATCAGCTGCTTCACTTCGGTGCGGCGCGTATCCGGCACCTTCAGGTCGAACGCCGCCGCGATGTGCAGTGACTCCAGGTCTTCCATCCAGTTGAACGAAACGTGGTAGTCGGCCCAGTTCCCGCGCACCGAAATGGAAATCTCGTCGGCATCCTGCCGCTCGAAGTTCCAATCATTGATCGAAGCAATATGCTCGATGATGTCGACCGGATGCACCGTGCGGTCCGGTTCCAGTTCCAGAAGGTGTGCCATTGGCTGAGCGTCCCATTGGGCGAAACGTTTGAAGGCCGGCCGGTTTCCCGGTCCTACGCGGTACTTGCAAAGAACTCGCACGCATCAAGCCTACGAATCGTCCCTATGGAGGAACGCTACACTGGCGCCCCGATTCCGGGGATTGTGCCGCCAGAGCCATCCAAGGCTTTCTTCTGTGGATGATCCGGCTCGAAGGGTTAACAGGGTCTTAACCGGCCGAGTCTGTCCCCACCCCATTTGCGCGATTTTGGCACATCGCCGGAGGCCCGACTCGGCATAGAATGCGCGGCGCTGCATGACGAAGCTGTCATAGATGGTTCAGTTGTCGGCCGAGTTATCCCCATCCTCGATCGTCGTCCCAGCGAAAGCTGACAACGCAGGCTGACCCAAAGGGTTGGGCTCTGGCGCCCCCTCTCCCTTTTGGGGGAGAGGGTTGGGGTGAGGGGGCCTTGCCGCAACACCGAGCGGAGAAAGGCCCCCTCACCCGGCCCTATGGGCCGACCTCTCCCCCAAGGGAGAGGTGAAGAAAGGCGAACCCTCAGAACAACCCGATCGCGCTCGCCCAGCCGGTGCGGATCGCTTCGGCCCAGTGCGGGAAGCCATTGGCGATCACCTGCTGCGCCGCCGCCTCGAAATCATAGGGCACCGCCCGGATGCTGGCTGACCATTGTCCGCCATGCCGCTCCAGCACCGCATAGCGGGCGTCGGGCGCTCCGTAGTTGAACTGCAGCCCGACCGAGCCGGGATTGACCACCAGCCGACCATCGCGCAGCCGCACGATGCGCGACACATGGGTATGGCCGCACAACAGCACCGGGAAATCCAGTCCCTCGGCCTTCGCCGTCACGCTCGCTTCGCCCGGCATGGTCACCGTCCGGTCGCTCCACCAGCCGTCGAGCCATGGCTCCTCGTCGCTGTCGGGAGTGCCGTGGCAGAGGAACACCTCGCCTTCGATGTCGCGGGTCGCCGGCAGGCTCCTCAGATAGTCGAGATGCACCGGCCGCAGCCGCTCGCTGACGAACGCGTCGACCGGAGCCTTCGAGGACGACCGCAGCCCATCGGCGATATAGCGATCGTGGTTGCCGATGACGGTCGGGTAATTGCGCTCGATCAGCAGGTCGGCCGTGCCAACCGGATCGAGCGGCCCGGCAAACAGGTCGCCCAGGTTGATCGTCGCATCGACTCCGACCATGGCGATGCTGGCCTCGACCGCTTCCAGCGCCAGCCGGTTGCCGTGGACGTCGGAAATGACCGCGATTCTCATGCCTGCACCGTTCCCAGCAAATACGGCGACGAAAAGTCGAGGGAGCCTATAGTCGTTTTGGGCTGGCCCAGCCCCAGGTCAACGCTTCGGCCCAGACCGGATAGCCCTTGTCCAGCGCCTGCTTTGCCGCGGCGGCGTGGTCGTAGGCAACCGCGCGCAACTCCGTATTCCAGCCGGCGCGGCGCTTCTCGATGATGGCGTAGCGCGCGTCGGGCGAACCGATCTCCATCGGCAGCCCGACACTGCCCGGGTTCACCACCAGCCGGCCGTCGGCGAGCCGGAGGCTCCGCGGCACATGCGTGTGCCCGCAGAGCAGCACCTCGTGGTCGAAGCCCACCGCTTCCGCCTCGATATAGTCGCGCGGATGCATGGTCGGGATCGTGCCGACCATGGTGTCCATGAAGGAGGTGTTGTCGTCGCGCGGCGTGCCGTGACAGAGGAAGACGTCGCCTTCGAGCAGCAGCGTTGCCGGTACCGAACCCAACCACCGGTGCTGGCGCTCGTCGAGCAGGCCGCGCACCAGCGCATCGATGTGCCAGTCCTTCTCCCGACCATCGGTAATGTAACGATCGTGGTTGCCGCGTACCGAGGGCAGCCCCAGTTCGATCAGGCGATCGGCGACGCCGACCGGATCGCTCGGCCCGCTGAGGAAATCGCCGAGCGCCACCGTCGCCTCCACACCCTGCCCGGCGACATCGTCCAGCACGGCATCCAGCGCTTCGAGGTTGCCGTGGACGTCGGAAAGAACCGCGATCCTCACTTCGACTTGAGCGTCTCGACCGCTGCCTTCAGCTCCTTGAGCTCGGCGCTCTGCGCCTGCACCAGTTCGCGCAGCGCGTCATAGTCCTCGCGCTTGACCAGGTCCATATCGGCGACCAGCCGCTCCAGCTGCGATTTCACCGCCGTCTCGATCTCGCGGCGCACGCCGTCGGCGACACCGGCGGCGTTGTTCATCAGCTTGCCCAGCTCGTCGAATATCTTGCCACCCTGGGTCATCGTCCATCCTCGCCTTCGCAATTTCTCGCTCGATATCTAGGCTGCCGCCCCTGCCTTGACCAGACCATAGCGGTGGCTAAAAGGTCTCAGCCTCCTCGTTGCAATCTGCCCCGCCCTGGCGGGCAATGCGCGCGAGGGGTGGATTTCCTCGACCCGGAGCGCGTTTCGTGCCCTTCCCCAATATCGACCCCATCGCCTTCGCCATCGGACCGGTCGTCGTCCGCTGGTATGCGCTGGCCTATCTCATCGGCGTGCTGGGCGGCGCGGCTTACGCGACGACACTGCTGCGCCGGCATGGACTGTGGAAGGACAACCGCCCGCCCTTCGAGCCCGCAGCCATCTGGGATTTCGCCTTCTGGGCGGTGGTCGGCATCATCATCGGCGGCCGCGTCGGCTATGTGCTGTTCTATAACCTCGGCTACTATGCCGCGAACCCCGGCGAGATCATCGCATTGTGGGATGGCGGCATGAGCTTCCATGGCGGCCTCGTCGGCATCATGCTGGCCATGGCGCTGTTCGTGCGCTCGAAGGGCGGCAATATTCTTTCCGGCATGGACCTGCTCGGCGCCATCGGCACCATCGGGCTCTTCCTCGGCCGCGTCGCCAACTTCATCAATGCCGAGCTTTACGGCGCGCCGACCACCCTGCCCTGGGCCGTGGTGTTCCCGACCGATCCCGAACAGCTGCCGCGCCACCCCAGCCAGCTCTACGAGGCGCTGCTCGAAGGCGTGCTGCTGTTCATCGTCATCCGCATCGCCACCAACCACCTGGGCGCGCTCAGAAGGCCCGGGCTCGTCGCCGGCATTTTCGGCATCGGCTATGCGCTCAGCCGCATCTTCGTCGAGTTCTTCCGCCTGCCCGACGCCCAGCTCGGCTATCTCTATGGCGGCTGGCTCACCATGGGCATGGTGCTGAGCCTGCCCATCCTCGTCGCCGGCATCGGCCTCGTCGTCTACGCCATGAGGCCGGCCCGTGGCTGATCCGCACTCCCTGGGCGAAATCATCGACATGCAGCTGAGCCAGACCGGCCCGATGTCGCTCGCCACCTATATGAGCCTGGCCCTCACCCATCCGCGCTCCGGCTACTACACCGGCACCGACCCGCTCGGGGCGAAGGGCGATTTCATCACCGCGCCAGAGATCAGCCAGATGTTCGGTGAGCTGGTCGGCTTTTTCATCGTCAACCTGTGGCAGCAGCTGGACCAGCCCAAAAGCTTCACCCTGCTCGAGCTCGGCCCCGGCCGCGGCACCCTGATGCAGGATGCGCTGCGCGTCGCGGCCAAGGCCGAAGGCTTCCTCGATGCCTGCCACCTGCAGCTGTTCGAGACCAACCCGGCGCTCAAGGCGCAGCAGGCCGAGCGGCTTGGCAAGTACAACCCCTACTGGGCCGACGAGGTGGACGCCGTCGCCGACGACCCGCTCTTCGTCGTCGCCAACGAGTTCTTCGACGCCCTGCCGATCCGCCAGTTCGTCAAGGCCACCGACGGCTGGCACGAGCGCCAGGTCGGGCTGCGCGACGGCAAACGCGCCTTCGGTCTCAATCCGACGCCGATCCCGGAAGCGGCAATGCCGATCGAGCTGGCGAACGCCAGGCCCGGCGAAATCTACGAGGTCAGCCTCGCTGCCGCCGAGATCATGGAAAAACTCGGCCGCCGCATCGCCGCGCACCAGGGCGCCCTCCTCGCCATCGACTATGGCTACGCCACCACTCAAACCGGCGAGACGCTGCAGGCGGTGCGCAACCATGCCTTTGCCGATCCGCTTGAGGCACCCGGCGAAATCGATCTGAGCGCGCATGTCGATTTCGGCGGCCTCGGCAAGGTCGCCGGCGAGCTCGGCCTCACCGTCGAAAGACTGTCGACGCAGCGCGATTTTCTCGGCGGGCTCGGCATCGTCGAGCGCGCCACGGCCCTCGCCAAGGCCAATCCGGGCCAGATCGACACCATTGCCGCGGCGCTGAAGCGCCTGGTCGACAGCACCGAGATGGGCACTCTGTTCAAGGTGTTCTGCGCCCATTCCGGCAACCTCGAGCCGATCGGTTTCCCCTCAAGTGGTTCCGCGAAATGAGCATGCCTTTCGAAACGAGCCGCGCCCTCGAGCGCATCCCCGGCATCCGGCACGGTTTCTTCGGCCGGCGCGGCGGCGTGTCGACCGGCGAGTTCTCCTCGCTCAACGTCTCGCTGTCGGCGGGCGACAAGCTGAATCATGTCATCGAGAACCGTGCGCAGATCGCTGGTATCCTTGGCTTTTCACTCAACCAGCTGGTGACGCTGAAGCAGGTGCACTCCGTCACCGTGCTGGAAGTCACCCGCCAGCCCAATCCCGATGACATCCCCGAGGCCGACGCCTTCGTCACCCGCGTCCACGGTCTGGCGCTCGGCATTCTCACCGCCGACTGCACGCCGATCCTGTTCGCCGACCCCGAAGCCCGGGTGATCGGCGCGGCACATGCCGGCTGGAAGGGCGCCACGGGCGGCATCGCCGAGGCGACCGTCGCCGCCATGGTCGATCTCGGCGCCCGCCCCGACCGCATCGTCGCCGCCATCGGCCCCACCATTTCCGGCCCGAACTACGAAGTCGGCCCCGAATTCGCCGCCGACCTGATCCGCGAGCATCGCGACGCCGAGAACCGCATCACCAAGCCCAATGGCGGGCGCGAGCATTTCGACCTTCCCGGCTTCGTCTTCGACCACCTGATCGCCGCCGGCGTCGGGCTGGTCGACGACCTGGGCATCTGCACCTATGCCGAACCCAAGAAATACTTCTCGCACCGCTACGCCACCCACAAGGCCATCACCACCGGCCGGCAGCTGAGCGTGATCGGGCTGGGCGGGTTGTAGCTCGTCTGCCGATGCTGCCGTCACCTGGGTGGTGTTGTAACTCCGGCCACACCGCCCAACTTCCTTCATCACTCCGTCACAAGGCGCATTGCGCGCCGCTGCGCCCCAAGCTAAAGACCCGGCGCAATGGAGCCGGCAACTCCCCGGACCGGCTCGATACCGGAGCGCGCTCGTGAAACTTGTCACCGGCAATTCCAACCGCGCGCTTGCCGAAGCCGTCGCGAGCTATCTCGAAGTCCCGCTGACCGACTGCACGGTCAAGCGCTTCAACGACAAAGAAATCTTCGTCGAGATCCACGAGAACGTCCGCGGCGAGGATGTGTTCATCCTGCAGTCGACCTCCTATCCGGCCAACGACAACCTGATGGAGCTGCTGATCCTGTCGGATGCGCTGCGCCGCTCCTCGGCCCGTCGCATCACCGCGGTGATCCCCTATTTCGGCTATGCCCGCCAGGACCGTAAGTCCGCCTCGCGCACCCCGATTTCGGCGAAGCTGGTGGCCAACCTCATCACCGAGTCCGGCGTCAATCGCGTCATCACGCTGGATCTCCATGCCGCGCAGATCCAGGGTTTCTTCGATATTCCGACCGACAACCTCTATGGCGCGCCGGTCATGGTCCGCGACATCCAGGAGCGCTACTCCCCCAACGGCAACGTCATGATCGTCTCGCCCGATGTCGGCGGCGTGGCCCGCGCCCGCGCCACCGCGCAGCGCATCGGCGCCGACCTCGCCATCGTCGACAAGCGCCGCCCCAAGGCCGGCGTCTCCGAAGTGATGAACATCATCGGCGACGTCGCCGGCCACGCCTGCATCCTCATCGACGACATCGTCGATTCCGGCGGCACGCTGGTGAACGCCGCCGAAGCCCTGCTGAAGGCCGGCGCCACCGAGGTCTCCGCCTATATCACCCATGGCGTGCTGTCCGACGGCGCCGCCGAGCGCATCGCCAAGTCCAAGCTCAAGGAACTGGTGATCACCGACTCGATCATCGCCACCGACGCCGCCAAGGCAGCCAAGAACATCCGCATCATCTCGATCGCCCCGCTGATGGGCGAAGCCATCGCCCGCACCGCCAGCGAACAGAGCGTTTCGAGCCTGCTGGACTGACGGCCCAATCCCGCCTCCCACACCCCCTCTCTTGCGAAAACTAAGGACTTAGCTGCGCTAAGCCCAAGTTTTCGCTTTCTCCCCCGCCAAGGGGGAGAGTCCAGACTGATACTCCCGTGCAAGTGGTGGCCACTGACCATCTCCCCCCTTTGCGGGGGAGAATGGAATTTCTTGGGCTTAGCTTCTTCGCTAAGCCTTAGAAATTCCAAGAGAGGGGATTTTGGCGGGCACAGCGCTTCCACACACCCCTTGGTTCTCTCGATTTCTGCCCTCGGTACGACCCGCCCTGTCGAAATCCCCTCCCCTCGCCCGACATTGCCCTGAAGGGCTATGCTGCCGAACGAGGAGACACCGATGCGCTACATGCTGATGCTCTATGCCGACGAGAAAGCCGGCGCCCAGATCCCGCCAGATCAGATGCAGAAGGCGATGGAGACGCTCTATGCCTACCAGGAGGCGCTGACCAAGGCCGGCGCCTTCGTGATGACCGCTCCCCTCGCCCGCACGCACGAGGCCCGGACCCTCATCATGGAGGGCGGCGACGCCAGCTATCGCGAGGACGGCAAGGGCGGCGCCACCTTCGTCAACGACACCGGCGAGCTCAAGGTGCATGACGGCCCCTATGCCGAGACCCGCGAGCAGTTCGGCGGCTTCTACATCATCGAGGCAGCCGACATGGACGAGGCGCTGGCCTGGGCGAAAAAGTGCCCCGCGGCGCAGTGGGGACCGGTGGAAGTGCGCGCCCTGATCCCGGGTTTTTGAGCCTCGGCAGATTTTTCTGAAGTTTCTTTGCCCGGGAGTCGAAATGCTCTGCGCACCGCCGTCATTGTCGCATCAGGGCACGGGGTCCTGACGTTGACGCGGCCATCGCCGCCAGCCCAATGCCAGAGGAAAGACCGATGCAGATCAAGCTGACCAAGGTGTATGTCGACGAGCACGACAGGGCGCTGAAATTCTATACCGAGGTTCTGGGCCTGGAGAAGAAGGCCGACTTCGGCAATCACGGCTATCGCTGGCTGACCGTCACCTCGCCTGACGATCCGGATGGCACCGAGCTGCAGCTCGAACTGAACAGCAACCCGGCGGCCAAGGCGTACCAGCAGGCGATGTTCGCCGAGGGCCAGCCCGCGCTGCTGCTCCACACCAAGGACGTGAAGGCCGACTACGAACGCATAACGGCCAAGGGTGGCGCGTTCATCATGCCGCCGACCGACGTTACTGCCTCGATCATCGCCCAGGTGAACGACACTTGCGGCAACATCATTCAGCTCGTGCAGCTGAACTGGTAAGCGCTGAGCAAAGGAGAACCGAAAATGGCCACCGCGAAAAAGACCGTGAAGCGCACCGACGCCGCCGCCGACAGCTTCACCGCCGAAGAAAAGGCAGCGATGAAGGAGCGCGCCAAGGAGCTGAAGCGCAACGCCAGCGCCGCCGAGGACGAGCAGGCTGTGCTCGACAAGATCGCCGCCATGCCCGACGCTGATCGCCACCTCGCCGAACGCATCCACGCGCTCGTCAAGGCCGCGGCGCCCGAGCTGACCAGCAAGCTCTGGTACGGCATGCCGGCCTATTACAAGGACGGCAAGAGCATCTGCTTTTTCCAGGATGCGGCCAAGTTCAAGGCCCGCTACGCCACCTTCGGCTTCAACGAGGCGGCGAGGCTGGATGACGGCAATATGTGGCCGTCCAGCTTTGCCCTGCTCAAGCTCACCGCCGCCGACGAGAAGCGCATCACCGACCTCGTCAAGCAAGCCACCCGCTGAGGATCGCCCCGATGCGTTACATGATGCTGATCCATCACGACGAGGCCGCACTCGCCAACGCTCCGCAGAAGGAGCTCTGGGCCGACTACGCCGCCTTCAATGAAGCGCTGGCCAAGGCCGGCGGCGGCATGGCGGCGGGCGAACGCCTGCAGCCGGCCTCGGCGGCCACCACGGTGCGGGCCGGAGACGGCCGCACCGACGTGCTCGACGGCCCCTACGCCGACACCAAGGAGCAGCTCGCCGGCTATTTTCTCATCGAGGTCGACAACCTCGATGAGGCCATCGCCTGGGCCAAGCGCTGCCCGAGTTCGCGCTACGGCTCGATCGAGATCCGTCCCCTGGCCGAGACCTACCCCAGGCCCGACCTGAGCCTCAGGCGCTGATGGTGCGGGGCGAGAGCAACGAGGCCGCCCGCGCCGCCGAACGGGTGGCCCGCGAAAGCTATGGCCGCCTCGTTGCCTTCCTCGCTGCCCGCACCCGCGATGTCGCCGGTGCCGAGGACGCGCTGGCCGAGGCGTTTGCCGCGGCTCTGCACACCTGGCCGACCGAGGGTGTGCCGCACAACCCCGATGCCTGGCTGCTGACGGTCGCCCGCCGGCGGCAGACCGACGCGCTGCGCCGCCGCACCACGCGGCAGGCCGGCGAGGAGCATCTGAAAATGATCGCCGACGAAATCGAAGCCGCCGCCGAGGCGCCCGAGGACATCCCCGACCGGCGCCTGGCGCTGATGTTCGCCTGCGCCCACCCGGCGATCGAGCGCGGCATGCGCGCCCCGCTGATCCTCCAGACCATTCTCGGGCTCACCGCCATCGATATCGCCGCGGCCTTCCTGATCCCGCCGGCCACCATGGGCCAGCGCCTGGTGCGCGCCAAAGCCCGCATCAGGGATGCCGGCATCCCGTTCGGCATCCCCGACAAGGAGTTGCTGCCCGAACGGCTCGATGCGGTGCTCGAAGCCATCTACGCCGCCTATACCAAGGGCTGGGCCGAGATCGGCGATGCCGCCTCGATTGCACTCGCCGAGGAGGCCATCTGGCTCGGCCGGCTCGTCGTTGGCCTCTTGCCCGACGAGCCCGAGGCCAAGGGCATGCTGGCGCTGATGCTCTATACCGAGGCGCGCCGCGCCGCCCGCCGCTCGGCCGACGGGGCGTATGTGCCGCTCGAACAGCAGGACACAAGCCTCTGGGACGACTCGCAGATCGGCCTTGCCGAGGCGCTGCTGAAGGCGGCCAACGCCGCGGGCCCCTCGGGCCGTTACCAGATCGAAGCGGCGATCCAGTCCGCTCACGTCGCCCGCCGCACGCTCGGCGCCAATACGTGGCCGGCGATTCTCGCGCTCTACGATCACCTCCTGGCGCTCATCGCCTCCCCGGTGGTGGCGCTCAACCGCGCCATGGCACTGGCCGAGCTCGAAGGGCCGGACGCCGCGCTCGCCGCCTTGGCGCCGCTCAGCGCCGACAAGCGCATGGCCGACTATCAGCCCTACTGGGCAGCGCGCGGCCACCTGATGGCGCGGGCGGGCTTGAAGGGCGAGGCGCACGAAGCCCTCACCCTTGCCAGCGGCCTCGCCACCGACGAGGCGGTACGGCACTATCTGCGCGGCCAGATCGCAGCACTGGCGGACGGGTGAAGGGCGCGGTCTCTCGGTGATCCTCCCAAACGTTGCGGGGGAGGGGGACCGCCCGAAGGGTGGTGGAGGGGGCGGCAAGAGTCGCAG
>MKVB01000001.1:1147981-1153448 GCA_001899085.1 Devosia sp. 66-14
CGGGGTGGGCAAGGGGGCCGCTCGTGCACTGCGTCGTGAGGGGCTCATTCCTGCCGTCATCTACGGTGACAAAAAGGCTCCCCTGCCGATCTCGATCTCGTACAACGAGGCGATGAAGGCGATCTACGCCGGTGGTTTCCTCTCCCACATCGTCACCGTCGACGTTGATGGCGAAAAGCACCGCGTCATTCCGCGCGACTACCAGCTCGATCCGGTCAAGGATAAGGCGCTGCACGTCGACTTCCTGCGCGTCGGCAAGGGCACCAAGCTCAACGTCCAGGTGCACGTGAAGTTCATCAACGACGACCAGTCCCCGGGCATCAAGCGCGGCGGTGTGCTGAACATCGTCCACCACACGCTCGACCTGACCGTCGATGCCGACCACATCCCCGAGGAGGTCGTTGTCGATCTCGCCGGTCTCGATGTCGGCGACAGCGTCCATATCTCGGCCATCAAGCTGCCGGCCGGCGCGTCCGACCACAGCCACGAGGCTGACCTCACCATCGCCACCATCGTTGCTCCGTCGGGCCTGCGCGCCGAGGAAGCCGAGGAAGGCGCTGCCGAGGCTGCTGCTCCGGCCGCCGCCGAAGCCGCCAAGGAATAATGACCTCGGGGCGGGCTGCGGCCCGCCCCTACCCTATCCCCTGCTGCCTGGAAGTTAGCCGATGCATCTCATCGTCGGCCTCGGCAATCCCGGGGACAAATACCGCAACAACCGCCACAATATCGGCTTCCTCGCGGTCGACGCCATTGCGCGCCGCCACAGCTTTCCCGCGTTCCGCGAGAAGTTCCAGGGCCTGATTTCCGAAGGCAGCATCGAGGGCGAAAAGGTGCTGCTGCTGAAGCCGCAGACCTACATGAATTCCTCGGGCGACAGCGTCCAGAAGGTCACCACCTTCTACAAGCTCGGTCCCGCCGACGTCTCGGTGCTCTATGACGAGATCGACCTGGCGCCGGGCAAGACCCGCATCAAGGTCGGCGGCGGCAATGGCGGGCACAATGGCCTGCGCTCCATCGATCCGCAGATCGGGCTCGGCTATCGCCGCGTCCGCCTCGGCGTCGGCCACCCCGGTCACAAGGACCTGGTGATGCCGCATGTGCTCGGCGATTTCTCCAAGGCCGAGCAGCAGGCCTGGCTGATCCCGCTGCTCGACGCCATCGCCGACAATGCGGTGATGATCGTCAAGGGCGACGATAACGGCCTGATGAACAAGCTGGCTATCGCCGTGCAGGGCGACGGCGCCGAGCGCAGCCAGCGCCCGGAAACCGCCGACCCGACCCGCAGGAAGGCCCCGGCACAAAGCCACATCCGCGCGGCACGCCCGGCCGCACCGCAGGCCAAGGTGCCGGAGACCGGGCCGATGGCAGATATGCTCAAGAAGCTGTTCAAGAAGGACTGAGCGCTTGGCGCCCCTCACCCCGGCCCTCTCCCCCCGGGGGCGCTCTCGCGCTCCCTAGGATGGGCGAGGGGGAGTGTGGCACGGTCGGGGCCCCCATCGTCCCCTCGCCCCTTTGGGGAGAGGGTTAGGGTGAGGGGCGCCAAGCGCACCAAATTGATTGACTTCCACGCGCCTTCACCCGATGTGAAGCGCAACGATTGGCGCGGCTTCTTCGCGCCGCCAACGACGATTTCCGGAGACTGTCATGGGTTTCAAGATGGGCATCGTCGGCCTGCCCAACGTGGGCAAGTCGACGCTTTTCAATGCGCTGACCCGCACTGCCAACGCACAGGCCGCCAACTTCCCGTTCTGCACGATCGAGCCGAATACCGGCGAGGTCGCCGTCCCCGACGCGCGCCTCGACAAGCTCGCCGCCATCGGCAAGTCGGCACAGATCCTGCCCGCCAAGATGAGCTTCGTCGACATCGCCGGGCTGGTGAAGGGCGCCTCGAAGGGCGAAGGGTTGGGCAACCAGTTCCTCGCCAATATCCGCGAATGTGACGCCATCGCCTATGTGCTGCGCTGCTTCGAGGACGGCAACATCATCCACGTCGCCAACAAGGTCGATCCGCTGGCCGACGCCGAAGTGGTCGAGACCGAGCTGATGCTCGCCGACCTCGAAAGCCTCGAGAAGCGCCGCGCCGGCGTCGAGAAGAAGGCCAAGGGCGGCGACAAGGAAGCCAAGGCGACGCTCGACCTGATCGATCGCTCGCTGGTGCTGCTGCGCGACGGCAAGTCGGCGCGCCTGGTGCAGCGCTCGGCCGAGGAAGAAAAGGCCTTTGTCGAGCTGCAGCTCCTGACCTCCAAGCCGGCACTCTATGTCTGCAACGTCGACGAGGCCTCGGCCGCCTCGGGCAACGCCATGACCGGGCAGGTCGAGGACTATGCGCGGCAGCACAACGCCGCGGTGATCGTCATCTCCGCCGAGATCGAGAGCCAGCTGGCCCAGCTGCCCGACGAGGAGCAGGCCGAGTATCTGGAAAGCCTCGGGCTGCACGAGCCGGGCCTCAACCGCCTGATCCGCGAAGCCTACCAGTTGCTGGGCCTGCAGACCTATTTCACCGTCGGCCCGAAAGAGACGCGCGCCTGGACCATCCACAAGGGCGACCGCGCCCCGCAGGCGGCAGGCGTCATCCACACCGATTTCGAGCGCGGCTTCATCCGCGCCCAGACCATCGGCTATGACGACTTCGTCGCCCTGGGCGGTGAAGTCGCCGCCAAGGAAGCCGGCAAGGCCCGCGACGAAGGCAAGGAATATGTCGTCAAGGACGGCGACGTGATGTTGTTCAAGTTCAATACTTAAGGGAGCGCTTTCCGGAAAGGCTGCAGGCCTTTCCACCTCGAAAGCGCGACCAGATCCAAGTCGTTTCCGATCGCTAACTCATAACCCCTGAGCTCTATCATGCTCGAGCAGATCTTCGGCTCCTGGTGGCCGATGGTGTCGTCCTACTTCGCCGGACCGTTGGCGCTGGCCAACGGCACCGTCAGCCCCTTCACCGTCATCCCGACGGTGGGGTTCGTCCTGCTGCTGCTGGGCCTGCTCGCCGCCTTCGTCTGGCGGGAGAAGGAGGCGGTGTGGGTGATCGGCCCAATCGTCGCCGCCGCGCTGACCCCGGTGGTTCTCGCCATCGGCAACATCCTGGGCGGCTGGTTCGTGGTGATCTTCGCGCTGGCCATCGGCGTCGTCGGTCTGCTGATCTGGATCGGCGTCATCTCCGCCAATGCCACCCGCCGCCTGCCGGTCTGGCTGCTCGGCCTGTTCGCCGTGAACTTCGTCGTCTACTGCACCGCCGTCAGCGTCGCGATCATCTGGGGCCTGGCCTGATCGGAGAGGCGCGCCTTGAGCGGTGTCCGAGGGCACCAGCGCCGCCCCAACCTCGGTGTCATCCCTGCGAAAGCAGGGACCCAACTCACCGCCTGCACCAGCCGATAGATGGGTCCCTGCTTTCGCAGGGATGACAGCCGGTGAGGAGGCAGCGTCCAGGTCCACTTGATCCACTCTGCTTCACGCAGCGCCCTCCCTCCTCCTTGCTTCCCGACCGCTCGTTGACGTATACGTCAACCCGCCATGAACGCCGTCACTGCTGACCGCCGCCATTTCGAAGATCTCGTCGTGGGCGAGACCGTCGATCTCGGTTCGACCCTCGTGACCCGCGAGATGATCCTCTCGTTTGCCCGCGAGTTCGATCCCCTGCCCTTCCATCTCGATGAGGCCGCCGCCAAGCGATCGCTGCTCGGCGGGCTGGCGTCCTCCGGCTGGCAGACCGCGGCGCTGACCCTGCGATTGCTGGGCGACAGCTTCCTGTCCAGGATCGCCTCGGCCGGCGGGCTCGGCTTCTCCGATCTCAAATGGAAGAAACCGGTGATGAAGGGCGACACCATCTCGGCCACCGCCACCATCGCCGAGCTGCGCCGCTCCAGGCATCACCCAGACTGGGGCATTGTCAGCATCGATCTCGACGTGAAGAACCAGAAGGGCCAGCCGGTGATGAGCATGCGGCTCGCCAACCTGGTGGAGACGCGCAGTCCCGAACAGGGAACCCAGGCGCAGCCCGAACAGCCCTACGATGTCGAACAGGGCGGTGCCGCATGACCCGCTGGTTCGAGGACATCACCATCGACGAGCCGTTTCCGCTCGGCAGCCATACCTTCACCGAGGATGAGATCCTCGCCTTCGGGCGTGACTACGACCCGCAATATTTCCACGTCGATGCCGCGGCCGCGGCGCATAGCCATTTCGGCGGCCTCATCGCCTCGGGCTGGCACACCGTGCTGATGGGGCACCGCAAGATGGTCGATGCGCTGGATGCCGAGGAAGTGCGCTTGCGCGCGCTCGGCCAGCAGCCCGGCGTCTCCGGCCCCTCCCCCGGGGTCAACAAGATGGAGTTCAAGGCGCCGGTCCGCCCCGGCGACACCGTCACCTACACCCTCACCGTCACCGGCAAGCGCCCCTCCAACTCGATTCCCGGCTGGGGCCTGCTCTTCAACAGCCTCGATGCAGTGAACCAGCGCGGCGAACAGGTCTATCATGCCGAACTGGTCGGCTTCTCCAAGCTGCGCGACTATCAGACGCCCCTGCATTTACGGGTTCTTGAGGCGTTGACCAAAATCCCCGGATTGGGGAAGTTGCTGACCCAACGGAGTTGAGTCACGCCATGCGCCTTGCCCTTGCTTTTGCCGCCCTGCTGCTCGCTGCCGCGCCGGCCTCGGCACAGTCGCTCACCGGCGTCGGCGTCGAGGGCAACTGGGGCTGCCGCGCCAATATCGACGGCACCCGCGCTGGCCTGCTGACCATCTATGCCGGCTCCTACGGCTACGCCTCAGCCAATTTCGGCAGTGCCGCCTCCGGCAGCGGCAATGCCGAAATGGCCTCGAACGGCGTCACCTTCCTCGATGGCAACCTGGTGACCGGCGCCGGCATCACCAGCGCCATCCTCGGATTCGACGATTCCGGCCGTGACGTGCTGCAGCTCTATACCGCCGACAAGAACGTCCTGACCTGTACCCCGCGGGGTTAAGGCACAGACTGCCCGGCGGCGAGCAAGGACGCCGAGCTCCCGACGAACCACGCAGCCATCCTCAACCTCGATGTCACCCCAGCGACAGCTGGATGGTCCCTGGTCGAACGCGGGCCATGCATCTTGACCTTCACTGCCTGCAGCGCTAAACAACGCGCCTTCCTGAGGAGTATCGCCCGAAAATGATCTGAGCACTGTTGCGGACGCCCGAGACATCGCCTCCCTCGCTTTGCGAGCGGCTGCTGATGCGCGGATGCCGACCACAGCAATGCTCCAGATGACGGGCTGATTCTGTCCGGCGCCTCGGGCGTCCAATCTCTCCTGCATTTCATCGTCAACCGCGACACCGCAGAAGCACTGCTTCGCGCCGCGTCGCAACTTGAGCTCGTGCGCGCGTTACTACGTCGCTGCGGGCAAGGAGATTGCTTATGCCCAAATTTATGACCTACCAGCGCCCTGCCCCGGTCAACAAGACCAGTTGGTCCGGCCGCCCCGGCGGCAACGCCTATC
>MKVB01000001.1:1153478-1228471 GCA_001899085.1 Devosia sp. 66-14
GCCGCCCCTGCCCGGCGGGCCGAAGTCACGATGAGCCATGGGCGCCCCGCACCTCGTGTGCCGGGGCGCCCAACGCCGCTACCAGGATGAAAACTGTCCCCGCGTCGTGGGGGTCAGTGCCCTTCGAAGGGGATCAGCGCCTCGACCTTGACGCCGGTTGCCCGCAGCTTGTCCGCGCCGCCCAGGTCGAACAGGTCGATCACGAAGCCCGAATGCGACACCTCGGCGCCGGTGCGGCGCAGCAGCGAGACGGCCGCCACCGCCGTGCCGCCGGTGGCGATCAGGTCGTCGACCAGCAGCACCTTGTCACCCGCCCCGATCACGTCGGCATGGATCTCGATCGTGTCGACGCCATACTCGAGTGCGTAATTCTGTCCGATCGTCTCGCCCGGCAGCTTGCCCTTCTTGCGCACCGGAATGAACCCGACGCCCAGCGCGATGGCGACGCCTGCGCCGAAGATGAAGCCCCGGGCCTCGATTCCCGCCACGTGGGTGATCCCCACGTCCCGGTGCAGTTCCGCCAGCCGATCGACACTTTCGCGAAACCCGGCGGGATCCTCGATCAGCGTGGTGATGTCACGAAACAGGATGCCCTTCTTGGGATAGTCGGGGATCGTGCGGACGAGCGATTTCAGATCGAGCATGAGCGTGCTTCGGCTGGTTGACGACGAGGAAGGGATCGGGCGCGGGTCAGCGCTTGGCGCTGTCGACGATCTTGCGCGCCAGCTGGCCGGCCTTGTAGGCGGTATTGAGCGTCGCGTCCTTGGCAGCTGCCTTCACCTTGGGCGTCAGCAGCAGGGGCGCGGCGGCAATCCCGGCGCGCACCACCGGATGGGCGATCACTGTCCGGGCCAGGGCGGCTGCCGTTACGGCGCTGCGGATGATCGACATGGGCTGGCCTCCGGATACGTCGTTCCATTGAAGCGGTGAAACGCTGGGCGAACTATCGACGATGCGCTCGCGGTTCGCAAGTGGCGTGGGCCCCCTGCGACAAACACAAAGGGCCCCAGTGGGGCCCTTTGCAGATCATCGGGACGGGGCCGAGGCTCAATGCTCGACGCGCGACCACAGCTTGCGCTTGACCAGGTACATCAGCCCCGCGAACAGCACCAGGAATGCAATCACCTGGAAGCCGGCTTCCTTGCGGGACACGAGGTGGGGCTCGGCCATCCACATCATGAACGAGGCAACGTCGCGCGAGTACTGGTCGACGGTCAGCGGCACGCTGCCGCTCTCGCCTTCTTCATAGGTGATGGCGCCATCGCTGAGCGGCGGGGCCATGCCGAGCGCGTGGCCCGGGAAGTAGGTGTTGTAGTGCTTGCCTTCCGGCACCTCGGCGCCTTCCGGCGGCGGGTCGACATAGCCGTTCAGCAGCGCGTGGATATAGTCCGGGCCGCCTTCCGAGTAGGCGGTGAAGTAGTTGAGGATCCACCACGGGAACGGCTGCGTGGTACCGCGGGCCTTGGCCAGCACCGAGAAGTCCGGCGGCAATGCGCCGCCATTGGCGTCGCGGGCCTCCTGGTCATTGGTGAACGGCGACGGCCAGCGATCGGCCGCGATGCCCGGGCGCTTGCCGCCCTCGGCATCGGGATCGGTGATCTCGTACTCGGCGGCGAGCGCCTTGACCTGCCCCTCGGTGAACTCGGGACCGCCCGGCTCGCTGAGGTTGCGGAACGCCATCAGGCGCGCCGAGTGACAGCTCGAGCAGACTTCCTTGAACACCTGGAAGCCGCGCTGCAGCTGGTTGCGATCATAGGTGCCGAAGGGGCCGGCAAAGCTCCACGGCTCCTTCTTGATCTCCGGGGTGGCGTGCCCTTCCTGTGCCATGGCCGGAGCCGCGGCAAACAGGATGCTCACCAGCAGGGCGCCGATAATGCTTTTGGTCTTGATCATTGGCGTTGGGCCCCGGGTCAGTGCGACGTCGACGCTGCGGCAGGCTGAGCCGCCGCCGGCGCCTTGTGCTTGGCGAGCACGGACTCAGTGATCGACGTCGGCAGGGGCCGCGGCGTTTCAAAGCGTCCGAGCAGCGGAAGCACGATGAGGAAGTAGAAGAAGTAGTACGCGGTGCAGAGCTTGGAGAACGTCGCCACCGGCAGCCCCAGCACGGTGCCATCGGCCGCCGCGGCACCAAGATAGGCGAGCATCACGAAGTTCGCGACGAACAGCCAGTAGAACCACTTGAACACCGGACGGAAGGTGCCCGAGCGGACCTTTGAGGTATCGAGCCACGGCACGAAGAACAGCACCAGGATCGCGCCGGCGAAGAAGATCACGCCACCAAGCCGGCTGTCGATGAACAGGATGTTGAAGTCGATGGCGCGCAGGATCGCGTAGAACGGCAGGAAGTACCATTCCGGCACGATATGGGCCGGCGTCACCTGGCTGTTCGCCATGATGTAGTTGTCGGGGTGGCCCAGGATATCGGGCGCGAAGAACACGAACCAGGCGAACGGGATGCAGAACACGATGATCGCGAACAGGTCCTTCATCGTGTAGTACGGATGGAACGGCACCGTCTCGCGGCTCGACTTCACTTCCACGCCGATCGGGTTGCTGTTGCCCGGCACGTGCAGCGCCCAGATATGGAGCGCCACCACCGCCGCGATGATGAACGGCAGCAGGTAGTGCAGCGAGAAGAAGCGGTTGAGCGTCGCGTTGTCGACGGCGAAACCGCCGCGCAGCAGCTCGAGGATCGGCGTGCCGAGCACCGGGATGGCGCCCAGGATGTTGGTGATCACGGTGGCGGCCCAGAAGCTCATCTGGCCCCACGGCAGCACGTAGCCCATGAAGGCGGTGGTCACCATCAGCACGAACAGCAGCACGCCCAGGATCCACAGGATCTCGCGCGGCGCCTTGTACGAGCCGAAATACAGCCCCCGGAACATGTGGATATAGACCGCCGCGAAGAACATCGAGGCGCCCGTGGCATGCACGGCCTGGATGATGCGGCCGCCATTCACATCACGGCGGATATGCTCCACCGAGTCGAAGGCGAGGCTGACATGCGGGGTGTAGTGCATGGCGAGGATCACGCCCGTCACGATCTGCACGCCGAGCATGAAGGCGAGGATGGCGCCGAAGGTCCACCAGTAGTTGAGGTTCTTCGGCGTCGGGTAGTCCATCAGGTGTTCTTTGGACCACCGGATGATCGGCAGGCGATCGTCGATCCACTTCTCGACGACGTTACCGGGGACGTAGCTGGATTCGTGAGCCATCTGGTCTGGTCCCCTTAACCGATCTGCACGAGCGTGTCGGTGACGAATTCATAGGGCGGCAGGACCAGGTTGGTCGGCGCGGGGCCCTTGCGGATACGGCCGGCAGTGTCGAACTGCGAGCCATGGCAGGGGCAGGCCCAACCGTCATAATCGCCCGACTGGCCGACCGGGATGCAGCCCAGATGCGTGCAGTTGGCGATCATGATCAGCCACTGCTCGTGCCCCGGCTTGGTGCGCTGCTCGTCGGTCGCCGGATCCTTGAGTTCCGACATCGGCACGGCTTTGGCCTCGGCGATCTCGGCGGCGGTGCGGTGACGCACGAACACCGGCAGACCGCGCCACTTGATGGTGACCGACTCGCCTTCCTGGATGTTCGACAGATCGAACTCGATGCTGGCGAGCGCCAGCACGGACGCGTCCGGATTGAGCTGGTTGATCAGCGGCCAGGTCACGCCGGCCACGCCCACCGCGCCGACGGCGCCTGCCGCGATATAGAGGAAATCGCGCCGACCCGGTTTAGGGGCGTCCTGATGTGCCAGATTGGATTGCGTCGCCAAGGTAAGCTTCCGTCTGTTGTGTCTTGATCAGCGCCTCGGTGCCCGTTGGCATAGGCCACATAGCCAAAGCCAACCCCCGCCCTCAACAGCGCGTGATTTGGGCGTTCTTTTGACACTATGAATGGGGCTTGTCCAGCCGGAGACAGGGTGACTTTCCCCCGATGCGACACTATAGCAACCGTCAAAAACTCAACCAAGAAGGTCAGGAATAATGACCATCGATCTGGCCCTCTACCAACCCGATATCGCGCAGAACACCGGCACCCTGCTCCGCCTCGGCGCCTGCCTCGGCGTCATGGTGCACATCATCCATCCGACCGGGTTCCAGTTCTCGCCCCGTTCGATCCGCCGGGGCGCCCTCGACTACCTCGAACACGCCCGCTTCACTGAGCATGACAGCTACGCCCATTTCGACGCCTGGCGCCGCGGCGCCGGTCGCCGGCTGGCGCTGCTGACCACCAAGGCCGGCACCTCCGCCTACGCGGTGAACTATCGACCCGATGACATCTTGCTGCTCGGCCGTGAGTCCGCCGGCGTGCCCGACAACGTCGCCGCCGACGCCGACCTCAGCGTCCGCATCCCCATGCGACAAGATATGCGCTCGCTCAACGTGGCCGTGGCCGGCAGCCTCGTGCTAGGGGAAGCGCTGCGACAGACCAACGGTTTTGCAGCCCTCACATGACTTTGCCCGCCGATATTGAATCAAAAAAGCAACGCGCCGCGGCCTGGTTCCGCAGCTTTCGCGACCAGCTCTGCCAGAGCCTCGAAGCTGTCGAGGCCGAGGTCACCGGCCCCCACGCCGACCGCCCGGCCGGCAAGTTCGAGATCGAACCCTGGGCGCGCGCGGCCGGCGGCGGCGGTGAAATGGGCCTGCTGCACGGCCGGGTGTTCGAAAAGGCCGGCGTCCATATCTCGACCGTTCACGGCCATTTCTCCGAGGAGTTCGCCCGCCAGATGCCGCATACCGAGGCGGGCGCCGAGTTCTGGAGCGCCGGCGTCTCGGTGATCATCCATCCCTGGAACCCCCACGTTCCCGCCGCGCACATGAACACCCGCATGATCGTCACCGGCAAATGGTGGTTCGGCGGCGGCGGCGACCTGACCCCGGTGCTGGATCGCCGGCGCACCCAGGATGACCCCGACAGCATCGCCTTCCACGAGGCGTACCGGGCCGCCTGCGAGGCGCATGGCGTCGACTACGCCGCCTACAAGAAATGGTGCGACGAGTATTTCTACCTGCCGCATCGCAAGGAACCGCGCGGCATTGGCGGCATTTTTTACGACAACCACAATTCGGGGAACTGGGACGCCGACTTCGCCTTCACCCAGGATGTCGGCCGCGCCTTCGACAGCGTCTATCCCGCCCTGGTGCGCCGCAATTTCGAGACACCATGGACCGAGGCCGACCGCCACGAACAGCTGGTGCGGCGTGGGCGCTATGTCGAGTTCAACCTGCTCTACGACCGCGGCACCACCTTCGGCCTCAAGACCGGCGGCAACGTCACGTCGATTCTCTCCTCCATGCCGCCGGAAGTGCGCTGGCCGTAAGCCACCTTACCAACCTTTCCGAAGCTTAACGCGCCGGAAACTACCGGTGGCCAACCGGCGCTCCTAAGTCTCAGGCGCCGGTGCAAAACCGCACCCCCGAACGGTTCCAGCCAGCGCAACGGAACCGCGCTTCAGCTTCGCTGCTTGTGGAGTTCAAGATGAACAACGCTCTCCAGGGCAATCCTCTCAAAGGCTTGGGAGCCACGGCTGCCGCCGCGGCAATCCTCCTCGTAGCCGCTCCGGCCTTCGCTTCGACCCCGGCTTTCTCGCTCGCCAGTCCCAATACCGGCATGTCGGTCGACAGCTTCGACCAGCAGGTCCAGGTCTACAACCGGCAGAACATCGCTGACCTGTTGCACGCCAAGACCGTATCCGTGGTGAAGTTCGACAATGCTTGGAGCGATGGCGGCGACGCCGAGAAGGCGTTCGACGCAGTCAATAACAGCGACCAGTCGATCCACCTGCTGCGCGAAGCGCTGAAGGCCGATCCGGCGGCGATGCGGCTGCTGGCCCGCAACCATGTGGCGGTCGACCAGGTCATCGACATCGCGCCCACCGGCAGCGGCTCGGTACAGCTCTACATCTCGTGACAGCGAGGTGACCCGCTCTGGAGCATTTCGCCGCCGCAGTGGCGAAATGCTCCAAGTCGCGGGGCTGAGCCCCCCGCTTCATTCCACCGGCCAACCGCGCTACACCTCTGCCACGAGGGGAGTGCAGCCGGCCGATGACGCTGACCGATATCGAGATCAAGGGTTTCCGCTCGGTCCGCAAACTCCGCCTGCCCCTGCGCCAGCTCACCGTGCTGATCGGCGGCAACGGCGTCGGCAAGACCAACCTCTACCGTTCGCTCGAACTGCTGCATGCCGCCGCCCGCGGCACGCTGGCCGACGAGATCGCCCGTGAGGGCGGGCTCGGCTCGATCTTCTGGGCCGGCGGCCGCAACCTCACCGCCGATGGCAGCTTCGATCCGATGTATCGCACCGACGGCTATCGCGCGCACGAAGGCGGCAACCGCCTGACCCTCGAGGCGCGCCTCGAGCTCGATGCGTTTCTGCCCACCTACCGGATCGAGCTGGGCTTTCCGACCCCCGATGCCGCTGCTTTCGCCAACGAAGCCCAGATCAAGCAGGAAACCATCGAACTCCGGCAGGGTGGTCGCGCCATTGGCCTGCTCGATCGCAAGAACAATGCCGTGTTCGCCCGGGCGGCCGGCGGCCAACGCGAACTGATCGACGAACGCGCACTCGCCAGCGAAACGGCGCTGTCCACCGTGCGCGGCGGCTATCCCGAAATTGCCGTTGTCCGGCAGGAACTGAGCAACTGGCGGTTCTTTCACGGCTTCCGCACCGACCGGGAGTCGCCGTTGCGGCAGCCCTCGCGCGCCATCACCTCGCCGATTCTCGCTTCGAGCGGCGGCAATCTGGCTTCGGTGCTGGCCACCCTGCGGCACGTGCGCGGCGAAACCGCCGACCTCGATGCCACGATCGATGCGGCCTTTCCCGGCGCCGAGCTGGTGGTCCCGGCTCCCGGTGAGTTCGCCAGCTTCGGCATGATCTTCCCGGAAACGCCGAAACGCACCTTCTGGGCACATGAGCTGTCCGACGGCACGTTGCAGTTCCTCGCCTTGATGGGCGCCCTGCTCTCCTACCGGCTGCCGCCCTTCATCGCGCTCAACGAGCCGGAAGCCAGCCTCCACCCGAGCCTGTTGCCGGCGCTTGCCCACACCATCGTCAAGGCGGCCGAGCGGGCGCAGATCTGGGTGGTCACCCATTCGCAGCCGCTGGCCGATGCCATCGCCGAGGCCAGCGGCATCGTGCCGCGCGAAGTGATCCGCACCGAAAACGGCACGGCGATCCGCGGTCTCAGCCCGTTGGGCGTGTTCGATGACGACTGATCAGCCGTGCGGTCGGGTCACGGTGAAGCCGCGCACCACGTCGCCGAACCGCTCTGGCAGCGGCACCCCGAAACTGCCGCCCAGCGTGCGCACGGCGGCATAGTCGACCTTGCTGCCGATGCTCATGTCGATCAGCACGTTGATCGCCTCGAGCGGCGTTCGCGCCTCTTTATAGGGGCGGGTCTCGACCAGCGCCGCGAAGATATCGCAGACCGTGAGGATGCGCGTCAGCGGCCCGATCTCGGCGCCGCGCAGCCGGTCCGGATAGCCGCTGCCGTCGAGCGCCTCATGGTGGTGCCGCACCGCGTCCAGCACCAGCGCCGACACGTTCCCCTGCTTGCTGAGATAGTCGAAGCCGGCGCCCGGATGCAGTTTCACCGCCTCGAACTCTTCCGCCGTGAGCTTTCCCGGCTTGTCGAGGATGTGCCGGGGAATCACCGCCTTGCCGACATCGTGCAGCAGGGCCGCATTCATCAGCGCCGCCGCCTGCCCGCCTCCGAGCCCGGCCCCCTTGGCGAACCCTGCCGCGACGCCGGTAACCAGCAGGCAGTGCTGGAACGTCCCTTCATGGTGCCGGCGCACCGAGGCCAGCCACGCATCGGCGCCCACTGCCCTGACGCTGGCCAGCACCCCCGCCGCCGCCTGCGATACCGCCTGCAGCGACACCGGCGCATCGCTCAGCATCCCCTCGAACAGCGTTTCGAGCGAATGCTCGGCTTCGGCGATCGAGGCACCGCCCGCGTCGGCCCGCAGCGCCGTTTCCGCCGCCGCGGTGCGGCGCGCCCGTCCCGTTACCGAGTATTCGCGGCGCAGCTCGGCGAGGGCAAACTTGCGCACCATGTGACGCGTCGCCCCCAGCGCATTGGCCTGCACCCTGAGCAACCGCTCGCCGGAGCCTTCGTCGATCAGGAAGGTACGCGCCCGGATCGCCGGCACCCGATCGAGCGCATGCTTCAGCCGGCCCACTGAATCCATGTCGCGCAGGTCGGCGTCGACCACCACCTGTTCGGCATCGGCCAGGTCGTCGAGCCGCAGTTCGGACAGCAGATGGATCGGCGCGCCGAGCTTTCCGGCTATAGCCCGCCCGTGCCCCTCCCAATGCGGATCGCACACGAACACCACGGTTCCGCGATCTGCCGGCTCTATTTGTGCGTCTTTGTCCATCGCCGACGATAGTCTTGCCCCATTGCGGCAATCGTCGCTGCACATTCGTAGCTGTTTCGTGAATCTTTGAATGCAATTGACCGCGTAGCGCGAGGCAACGCGGCAGTGGCCCCGCCCTTGCCGCATTCCTGTGACCTGATGGCCTGCCACCAACGATGGAGCAAGATCATGAAATCGTTCGAATGTGGCACCCTGGTTCCCGGCTGCACCTGGCACACCCAGGCCGAGGACACCGCCGAAATCGTCCGCCGCGCCGCCGACCACCTGCGCAATGCGCATGGCGAAGAGGTGATCCGTCCCAACATGGTCGACGAGATCAAGGCCCGCGTGCACGAAAAGGGCGAAGCCGTGCATTGAGGCGATAGCTGGCGCTTTGAAGCCGGTGCACTTGGCGCCCCTCACCCTAGCCCTCTCCCCGGAGGGGCGAGGGGACGCATTTTGCATCGACAGTGCCACAACGCCCCCTCGCCCCTCCGGGGAGAGGGTCGGGGTGAGGGGCGCCAAGCGCACCAATCTTGGAGAAGAGCGCCGCCCTACCCCCGCGCCATCTCCAGCAGCGCCTCGCGGTCGAGGGTGAAGCCGCTGGCGATCCAGGCCCGTTCGAGCCGTTCCAGCGTGGCGCCCAGCTCCCGGCCTGGCGGCATGCCGAGGCCGACGAGGTCGTTGCCGCGGATCGGGAAGCGCGGCACGTCGAGCCGCTGCAGCTGCTCGACCACCGCCAGCTTGCCGGCATCCCCCCAGTTCGACAGGCTCGCCGCCACGTCGATGGCATCGGCCAGCGCTCCGGGGTGCCGGTAGGCGGCCTCGTTCAGCCTGAACTCCGAGATCAGCCGCGCCGCCGACAGGATGGATTCGGCCGTGGCGATGTCGTCGTTCGACAACCGCCACATGGCCCGCAGCCGATCGGCGCCGACTTCCGACATCAGGATCGCCAGCCGCGCTGCGTATTCGGGCTTGCGGGCCCGCCGTTCATAGCCGTGCAGCAGCCGGATCATCGCTTCGGGCAGCGGCAGGATCTCGGCCTCGCGCATCGCCCTCAGCGTATTGGCGATGCGCGGCAGCGCCAGCATCCGCCGCATCTCGGCGCCGACCCGTTCGGCCGCCAGCCGGCCCAGCGTCCCCGCCGCCGCGGCGCAGGCGGCGAGCCCGTCGGGATCGAACTGCTCGCCGGCATGGCTGGCTGAAAAGCGGAAGAACCGGTAGACCCGCAGCCGGTCCTCGGCGATGCGCTCGGCCGCCTTGCCGATGAAGCGCACTTTTCGCGCGAGGCAATCCTCAACCCCGTGCAGCGGGTCGAACAGCGTGCCGTCCATCCCGGCATAGAGCGCGTTGAGCGTGAAGTCGCGGCGCCGGGCATCGCGCGTCCAGTCGGTGCCGAACCGCACCACCGCGTGCCGCCCGTCGGTTTCGACATCCTCACGCAACGTCGTCACCTCGGCGGTGAGGCTGTCGAGCTTGAGCGTCACGGTGCCGTGCTCGATGCCGGTCGGATAGACCGACAGCCGGGCCCGTTGCGCCCTGAGGGTCACTTCCTCGGGCCTCAGTTCGGTGGCCATGTCGATGTCGGATTGGTCGCGCGGCAGGTCGAGCAGCGTATCGCGCACGATACCGCCGACCACCCGTGTGCGCCCCTCGGCGCCATCGAGCAGGGCGAGCATGCGCTGCGTTTCCGGCCGCATCAGCCAGTCGGCGCGCCTCAGCCGTTCGTCGATTTCCCCCAGCTTGCTCAACCGCCCTCCGCGCTTCGACCGGTCTCCGGCTGCAGCGCCAGATCGTGGAAGCGACGCGTAAGGTTCGCTGTTATGCCCCAGATGACAAGCCCGCTATGCTCGATTTGCCAGGTGCTGTGTTCCCGGCCGCCGCGCTTGATGTGGAAGGTCGAGTAGCTGCCGGGCGTCATCAGGTAGTCGAGCGGCACCTCGAACACCGAGCGCACCTCGCCCGGGTTGGGGATGAAGGGCGCCGTCGGCTCCACCACCGCCACCACCGGGGTGATCAGGTAGTTGGTGCCGGTATAGTAGAGCGGCATGAACCCCAGCACCCGCGCCTCGCTGCGCTGGAGATGGACCTCTTCCCAGGCCTCGCGCAGCGCCGCATCGGCCGCGTCGCTGTCGGTCGGGTCCACCTTGCCGCCGGGAAAGGCGATCTGGCCCGAGTGCGACCGCAATTCCGGCGAACGCTCCGTATAGAGGATCGACAGTCCCTCGGCGCGCCGCACCAGGGCGATCAGCACCGCTGCCGGCACCGGCGGACGCCCCGGCGGCGTATCCGGCACCCAGTCGGGCAGCATGCCGGCCGCCGGGTCGAACGCCTCCGGCTCGCGCAGCAGCCGGCTGCTGATTCTGTCGATGATGTCGTCGCCCATAGCCGTTTGCATGATCCGCCAGAAGGTGATGGCGGATCAGCCGTGCGGCAAGTGGTCCGTCTTCAGGAGCGTTTGCCGGCGCCGAACGCCTTGATCGGGCCGGCGAGCCGAACCGCCATCGTGGGGTCGTTGGAGTAGACCAGCACCCGGCTCGGATCAACCGGCCCGGGGAACTCGATGGCGCCAAGCTGCGTCGGCACCCAGCCGAGCGGGCAGTAATAGTCGCGATCGCCGACCAGCAGCACGAAACTGCCCTGTCCCCGCTCGAGCGCGATGCGGGTGACTTCCTTGGCCAGCAGCTTGCCGGCGCCACGCTTCCTGAAATCGGGATGCGTCGCCAATGGGCCCAGCATGTAGCCGTCAATGCCGCCGACACTGATCGGGGTCATCCACACCGAACCGCATGGCTGCCCGTTCACTTCCGCGATCAGGCTGAGCGTGGTGTCGATGGGGAAGCGCTCGCGCACCCGGAACGCCGTACGGGCAAAGCGGCCGGGGCCGAACGCCAATGCCTGCAGGTCGTCGACGAACTGGTCGTCGGCGGCAGTGGCAAAGCGAACAGTGGGCAGGCCGAGTTGCGGAGGCGCTGCTTCAGCAGCGACGGAGACGGAAGGCGCGATCATGTGACTGGTCCAGGAACAAAGAAGACGAGGACAAACGTGCCGGCCCACTTAAGCCGGCTGCCGACCGATTACGGTCGTCGGGTCACCTGAAAAGCCTTCTCCATCCTGGACGCCTCCTGACGTCTGAAAAGCGCATTAGCATCGTGTCGGCCAACGCGTCCACGCAAAATTATGGACCTGCAGTCAAATTTCAAGACCGCCTCCTGCGATTCTGCCCGCCCGCACGCCAACCTGTTCTGTCGCTTGGCCTATCGGCCGCTCGTGGTGATTTCGAGGCGAGCCCGGAATCAGCGCTCCAGCAGCCAGCTGAAGGCGTCGCGCAGGAACGCGTCCCCCCGCTCGGTCACCGGCTCGCCGCAGCCCATCAGCACGCGGCCGGCCCGCCAGGCGAGGATGCGCCGCAGCGCCGCCCGGGCGGCCCGTCGATCGGAAAATGCCAGTCGGAATCGCCGCGGCACCGATGGCTGGCTCGCGACGATCAGGTCCGGCCGCGCGGCCACCCCGCGCCAGCCGGTGAACCAGCCCGGCGGCACCTGTTGCAGCAGGTCGGCAAAGATCGCCGTGCCACTGGGCCGGTGAAAGCCCACCGCCTCGCTGGTGATGCGGTTGCCGCGCACAACCACTACGTCGAGTTCGCCGCTCCAGCCTGCCAATGCCACTTTGCCGAGGTCGCTGCCGAAGCGGATGTCCTGCCGCCGTTCGCGCAGCCCGGGCGGCGCATGCACCTGCGCCACCGGATAGGCTCGGTGCCAGTCGCCCACCGAGCTGTGCCGCAGGCCGCTCGGGGCCACGAGGTAACGCACATTGCCCAGCGCTTCGATTTCGCGCCGCAGCGCATCGGAGCTGTACCGGCGACCACAGGACGAGGTCGCCGCCCGACAGCCGCATCACCGTCATCCGCGTGGGGTAGCGGAAGCCGGCCGCGCCGCCGGCGACCGGCCCATCGGCGACCCAGATCTCGGGGCCGAATGGCCGCAGCAGCGTGGCCTCACGCCCGCCGAGCCGCGGTTCGGCCCGCCGGGCGAGCATCGATCTGGGTGGTCCAGTCAGCAAGCAGCCGGCCTCAGCACAACCGGTCCGTGCTGGCGCGGAGCACCTGCGCCTCGCCGCCCGCGATCAGGGGGCCGGCACGGTCCGGCGAGAGATCGGGCCCGCTGCCGAGCTCGGCGTCGAAGCCGGCCTTGAGCGACAGGGAGTTCGTGGCGGCGGGGGTAGCTGCGATACCGAATGGCGAGCCGCCGAGGAACCCGAGTTGCGCGGTGAGCGCCTCACCAAAACCACGACGCCAGCCGATGCCACCGCTGAATGTCGCAAGACCACCCTGGCCCACCGCGAATTGATACGCACCACGCCGACCGGGCGTGCCGAGGCGGGCCCCCATCGATGCCGCCATGCGGCGCGCGCACCGCAATGCGCCGCCCACCGTCACGGTGCTCGCTGGTTGGTCGAACATGAATCGCCCCCTGCCCCGGATTCGGGGCCGAGACCCTCATCTCACTGCCGGTGCGCCGAGTCTTGAAAACAGCCGGCCAGCATTCTGAAATTTTTCTGAAATTCGTCTCTTTCTCGTGCGGCGCTTGTAATCGCCGGACCGGCGGGGCATCGAGTGCCGCGGGAGTTTTGGGGCATGGCGACGACCCGGTTTGCCGGATTTGAGCTGGATGACGAACGCGCCGAGTTGCGCGGCCAGGATGGCTCGCCCATTCGCCTGCGCCCCAAGACCTTCGAGATGCTGCGCCTGTTTGCCGCCAATCCCGGTCGGGTGCTGAGCAAGCAGGAACTGATGGAAGCGGTCTGGCCCAACATCCATGTCGGCGAGGACGGACTGTTCCAGTGCATCCGCGAGATCCGCGCCGCGCTCGGCGACGAGCAGCGCCGGATCATCAAGCTGGTCTCGGGCCGCGGCTACCTGTTCGCGCCTGAAATGGCGGAGGAAACGGCGCCGCCTCAGCCGGCGGCTCCCGCACCGGGCCGGCTGCCGCGCCGCCGCCTGGCCCTCCTCGCCGCCGCGGTCGCCGTGATCGCCGCGGCCGTCATCGGCCTGGCAAACCTCGTCGCGCCTTCGCCCCCGACCATCGCGGTAGTGCCGATCGTCGATGCCACGGCAGGCAGCGGCACCGCCCTCGCAGCGGGGGTGACCGACCAGCTGGTGGATGGTCTCGCCCGCATCGACAACCTGCGGGTGCTGGTGCCCGGTGCCGGAACGCCCCTGCCGGCGCAGTTCGAGGTCCGCGGCGAGCTGCTGCGGAACGCTGACGCCTGGAGCCTGAAGCTCAGGGTCGTCCGTACCGCGACCGGCGTGGTCGAGTCCGTCGCCACGGCCAGCGTCGCCGCCGGCCTCGCCCCCGACCTGCAGGAGGTCCGGCTGGCCGCCGGCGCCGGCGATCGGCTGGCCCGCTGGCTCAACGACCTGCTCGAAGGCGGCAGTGCCGGCGCGGCCGAGCCGGCGCCCGGGGTCCGCGTCGCCATCGAACAGGCCTCCGCCTCGATCAACCAGACGACGCGCGAGCGCTTTGCCGTCGCCCAGCTCATGCTGAAGACCGCTCTCGCCACGGCGCCCGACAATGTCGACCTGCAGGTGGCGCTGGCGGCGCTCCAGACCCGCGGCATCCAGATGGTCTGGTACGACGAACCCGAAGCCGCCGAGGCCCGGGCCAGCGGCGAGGAAATGCTCCGCCGCGCCGTGGCCCTGCGCCCGCGTTCCATCGCCGTGCTCGAAGCGCAATGCCGCTTCCTGTCGGCAACCAACGAGTTCGTCGAAAGCCTCGTCGCCTGCGCCCGGGCGGTGAGCTTTGATCCCTGGAACGGTTCGGCGCTCTATCAGACCGGCCTCGCGCAGCTGTTCCTCGGTCGCTTCGAGGATGCACTGACGAGCTTCCGCGAGGCCGACCGCTACGATACCCCGGCCGTGTCGCGCTGGACCTGGCTATTGGGGATCGGCTGGGTCAACCTGCTGCTCGGCCGCGACACCGAGGCGGCCGACTGGCTGGAGCGTTCGATCGCCATCACCCCGGCATCGGGCCGCACCCACCTGATGCTCGCCATCGCCTACCAGCGGCTCGGGCGAACCGCCGAAGCCAAAGCCGCTCTCGCGACGGGCCTGCAGTTGCGACCGGGCTCGACCATCGCCAATGTCCAGCCGCCCGGCCGCAATGTCAGTCCTGCCTTCCTCGAGGCATCGGGGCGGGCGCAGGCGGTCCTCGCCGAGCTCGGCCTGCCCGAGCGCTGACCGGCCGCGCTAGCCCCTCCCCGCCTGCTGCTCGGTCCGCCCGATAAACGCCGCAACCAGCGGCGCCACGGCGGCCGCGTGTGTCTCGAGCAGCAGGTGCCCGCCATCGAAGACATGAGCTTCCATCCGCGGCAGATCCTGCATCCAGGACAGGGTTTCGGCGATATCGAAGAACGCATCGTGCCGCCCCCACAGCAGCAGCGCCGGTGGCTGCCGGCGTTTGAGGTAGTCGGCAATCTCATCGAAGCGGTCGGCATAGCGCCCATAGTCGCGCAGCAACTCCTGCTGGGTCTCCATCCGTCCCGGCAGTTGCAGCACCCGCCAGTCCTCTTCCCATTCCGCCGCAGGGATCTGCGCCGCGATCTCGGGCGGCACGCCCATGACATACTGGTCGCGCATCCCTTTGAGACTGAGCACCGACATCACTTCGGCGGTGTTCTCCGGCGTCGGGTGAGCCCAGAACTCCAGCGAGTTCTCCCATAGCGGGCCAAAGCCGGTGCGATGCGCGTTGGCGTTCTGGATGATCAGTCCCAGCACCTGCTCCGGCGCCTGCATAGCCACGTGCAGCGTCGCTGCGGCGCCGAAATCATGCACATAGAGATAGCGCGGCCCGACCCCGAGCTGGTCGAGCAGTTCGGCAAGCGCATCGCCGAAGGCCGTGAACGATGGCGCGGCCAGCACCTCGGATTCGCCATACCCAGGCAGATCCGGCGCGATCAGGTAGGCGCGTTCCGACAGCGCCGTCATCATCGGCTCGAACATCCGCGCCGCATTGGGAAAACCATGCACCAGCAGCAGCGCCGGCTTCGAGGGCTCGCCCGCCGCAAGGAAGGACAGCTCGCTGCCGCCCGAAAGCCGCAGCCGTTGCCGCATTGGAAGTGTCATGTTCGGGCTCCTTTCCGGTCCGCCTGCCGGGCAAACGTCTCCCGCTGCAGCTTGGCTCCATCGATTTGGAGAAAGGCCGGTGCGTGGACGCGGGCCCGGGGCGCCGTCACAAGGGGTTGGGCGTCAACCTTGGGTGCGCCCTACCACAGCCCCTGCGTGTCCTCGGTCCGCGATGCGAGCTCGGCAATGCGCCGGGCGGTGCCGGGGTCCACTCCCTCGGGGGGCTGGCTCAGCGGGAACCAGCCGATCTCGGCGATCTCGCCGTTCGCGCTGAACGGCTTCACCATCCGAAACTCTCGCGCCACGTACACGGCAACGTGGTCGCGGTCGGTGGCCTCGCTGCGGTGGAGGTAGAGTCCCAGCAGCCGCATCTGCCCATCGACGCGGAACCCGGTTTCTTCTTCTGCCTCGCGGCGCGCCGCCTCGGCGGCGGTCTCGCCCGGCTCCACCCCGCCGCCGGGAAAATGCCAGCCCGGCATGTAGGTGTGGCGCAGCAGCAGCACGCGGCCGTCGGCGTCGATCAGCACCGCGCGGGCCCCGATCACCATCCTGCGGCGAATCCCCACGAGGAACAGGTGGGCGCCCGTCCGGACGCGCTGCCAACGGCTCATGGTTCTGCTCATGGGTATGCTTTCGCTGACGTTCAACTGGCGGCGGAACCATTTAGGGCATTTTCTTGCCACGCGCCGCATGGCATTACGCCCAGCAATGATAACGCTCGCTCATCTGTCCGACGTTCACCTGGCCCCGCTGCCGCCTGTCCGGGCGCGCGATCTGATGAACAAGCGGGTCACCGGCTTCCTCAACTGGAAGATCAAGCGCGAGCATACCATGGCGGGCGACGGCCTGACCAAGCTGGTGCGCCACATGCGCGAGCAGAACCCGGATTTCACCGTGGTCACCGGCGACCTGGTGAACCTGGCGCTCGATGCCGAGATCAACACCGCTTACAACTGGCTCGAAACCGTCGGCCCGCCCGAGCAGGTCTGCATCTCCCCCGGCAACCACGACGCCTATATCAAGGGGCAGTTGCAGAAGGCGATGGATCGCTGGGACGGCTACGTCATGGGCGAGACCGTCGACGACCACCCCTTTCCGTTCGTCCGCCGCGTCGGCGACGTCGCCATCGTTTCGTGCAACAGCGCCGTACCGACTGCGCCGTGGATCGCCGCCGGCCGCTTCGAGGACGACCAGGCGGCCCGCCTCGCGCGCTGCCTCAAGCTGCTCGGCGACGGCGGCTATTTCCGCGTCGTGCTGATCCATCATCCCCCCAACCAGGAGCAGGCCCATCCGCGGCTCGGGCTCTACGGCGCCAAGGCTTTCCGCCGCGTCGTCGCCGAACAGGGCGCCGAGTTGGTGCTGCATGGGCACACGCACCAATCTTCGATCTACGCCATCCCCGGGCCGCGCGGCGATGTGCCGGTGGTCGGGGTCGCCGCGGCCGGCGCCGCGCAGGGCGATGCCGGGGGGCACGATCCGGCGCGCTACAACCTGTTCTCGATCCAGCGCCTCGGCACCGCCTGGCAGTGCACCCTGCGCGAGTTTGGCTTTCAGCGGCTTTCGACCGATATTGTGCTGAGACTGAGCCTCAGGATCTATTGAGCGTGACCGAAGCCTTCACCATCGAGCAGCCCGCCTTCGACGCCGTGACGGGTGTGGCGACGTTCCGCTACACCCTCGGGGAGCTGAGCTTTTCCGAAGTCGTGACCTTCCCGTCGGGCAGCGACCCCAGCGTTGCTGCCACCCCTTCGTTCCTCAAGCTGCTGCAGCTGACCGCCGTCGTCCTCGGCGTCAGCTACTTCAAGCTGCGCGCGCCCTACCGCATCGTCATTCCATTTCCGCTGACGGTGCGCGAGCACGATTTCGCCCTCGACGTCTACGAGAACGGCCTCGGCGAATTCTATGCCCGCAACAACCTCAAGCGCTTCGGCGAAATCGAGATCGACGACCCCGAGGATCACGGCCCTGCGCCGGCCGCCCCCGCATTGCGCGACCGCGCCCTGCTGCCGATCGGCGGCGGCAAGGATTCTCTGGTCAGCGTGGAACTGCTCGAAGCCGCCGGGCTGGACTTCACCCCGTTTGCCGTCAATCCCAAGGGGCCGATCATCGGCTCCGTCGACAAGATCGGCCGCTCGCCGCTCTATGTCACCCGCAAGCTCGACCCCGAGATGATCCGGCTCGGCAAGGAGCCGGGTTACTATAACGGCCACGTCCCCTCGACCGCCATCAACTCGATGATCGCCGCGCTCACCGCCCTGCTGTTCTCCTACAACCGGATCGTCCTCTCCAACGAGCGCTCGGCCAGCGAGGGCAATGTCGAGTTCGACGGCCGCGAGGCCAACCACCAGCATTCCAAATCGCTAGATTTCGAGAACCTCATCGCCAGGGTGCTCGAGCATGCCACCGGCGGCAGCCTCGGCTATTTCTCTTTGCTGCGCCCCTATTCCGAGGCGAAGATCGCCGCGCTGTTCGCCCGCGTCAGCCGCTTCGACCACGTGTTCTCGAGCTGCAACGAGAACTTCAAGCTGGCCGGGCACCAGGGGGCGCTCTGGTGCGGCAAGTGCCCCAAGTGCCACTTCGTGTTCCTGATCTTCGCCCCGGTGATGGACAAGGCCAGGCTGGTCGGCATTTTCGGCCAGAACCTGCTGAGCCAGCCCAGCCACGAGCGCTCGTTCCGCGAACTCACCGGCCTTGCCGGCCAGAAGCCCTGGGAGTGCGTCGGCGAGATCGAGGAAGCCGCGGCCTGCCTCTGGGCCCTCACCAGGCTGCCTGAATGGGCGGATGAGCCAATCGTTTCAATGCTGAAGCCCGATCTGCTGACTCAATATGGCAGCCCGCGCCTCGAAGACGCTCTTGCCGAACTGCTGATCGATAGCCCAGAACACCTCATCCCGAAGGACATCTTCGAGCGAGTCGCCCCGCATGCGCTTTGACGAACCCGTGCTGCTCTACGGCGCCGGCCGCGAGGCCCGCTCCACCCGCGCCTTCATCAAGGCCCGCGCCCCGGCGACCAAGGTCTATGTCACGGTCGACAGCGGCGAAGCCGATATCGAGGACGCGACCTTCATCGCGCCCGCCGACCTGACGCAGGCCATTGAATCGCGGCTGTTCTCGACCATCGTCAAAAGCCCTGGCGTGTCGCGCTACCGCCCGGTCTTCGCCATGGCGCGCGAGGCCGGCATCGCCGTCACCTCCAACCTCAACCTGTGGGGCGAGGCCTATCGCGAGGGCCGCAAGGTCATTGCCATTTCCGGCACCAAGGGCAAATCCACCACCGCCACCTTGGTGCACCTGATGCTCACCGAGTCGGGCCTCGACGCGGGCCTCGCCGGCAATGTCGGGCTGGCGCCGCTCGAAATCGCCGACAAGCATCCGATCGTGGTGTTCGAGCTCTCGAGCTACCAGACCGCCGACATGGCGTTCACCCCCGATATCGCGGCGATCACCAATCTCTCGCCCGAACACACCGACTGGCACCGCAGTGTCGAACGCTACTACCAGGACAAGCTGAACCTGATCGATCGCGACGCCCCCTTCCCGGTGGCGCTTGGGGTCGGCGCGCTCGGCAATCCGCTGGTCATGGAAGCGCTGCGCGACCCCAGCCGCCTGATTCCGCCGCTGGCCCCCTTCATCCAGGACCGCATCGCCGGTGCCGCCGCACGCTCGCGCCTCAAGGGCGAGCACAACCTCAACAACGCCTTGCTCGCCGCCGCCATCGCCATGAAGGCCGGCGCCGATCTCGAAGGCGTGGTGCGCGGCATCGGCAAGTTCACGCCGCTGCCGCATCGGCTCGAGGAGCATCAGGTCGGCGCCGTGACCTTCGTCAACGACTCGATCTCGACCACGCCGGAAGCCACCAAGGCGGCGCTCGCCGCCTATGAGGGCACCCGCATTGCGCTGATCGCCGGCGGCCACGAGCGCCATCAGGATTATTCCGAGCTCGCCCAATTGCTGGCGCCGCGCGGCGTCACGGTGCTGGTCTGCCTGCCGGTGACCGGCGATCGCCTCGCCACCCTCACCTACGCGGCCGCTCCCGAGATCGAGGTGATCGAGGCCGGAACGCTCGAGGACGCCGTCAAGGCGCTGGCCGGTCGGCAGGGCAAGTTCGAGACGGTAATCCTCTCGCCCGGCGCACCGAGCTACGGCCAGCTCGAAACCGTGGGAACGGTGTTCAGGAATTTCGAGGAACGCGGCGCCGCCTTCGTCCGGCTCGCCGGCAAGTATTTCGGAGCCGCGGCGTGATCGCCTATGGCTACCTGGCGGTCGCCATCATTGCCGAAGTCATCGCCACCACGGCGTTGCGCGCCGCCGACGGCTTCACCCAGCTCTGGCCATCGCTGATCTCGATCGTCGGCTATGTCGTGGCGTTCTACTTCCTGTCGCTGACGCTGCGCAGCATGCCGGTCGGCATTGCCTACGCCATCTGGTCGGGCGTCGGCATCGTCCTGATCTCGCTGGCCGGCTGGCTGATCTACAAGCAGCTGCTCGACCTGCCGGCCCTCATCGGGATGGCCCTGATCATGGCCGGCGTGATCGTCATCAACCTGTTTTCGAAGACGGCTGCGCACTAGGTCCGGTGTCCTCGCCGACGGTGCCACGCACGTCCCCTTGCCCCTCTGGGGAGAGGGTCAGGGTGAGGGGCGTTGTGAGCCCGCCTGTGACTGCCGCCCTCAGGTCGGCGGATCCCTCGGATTGATGATCACCCGCCCTGCGATCTCGCCCTCGAGCAATTGCGCCGCCAGCCCCGGCAGGTCCTCGAGCCGCGCCTCGGTCAGCATCGGTTCGAACGCTGCCGGCACGAACAGCGTGGTCAGCCGGTCCCAGGCCGAGCGCCGCGCCTCGTAGGGCTGCATCACCGTGTCGATGCCGCATAGCGAGATATTGCGCAGGATGAAAGGGATGACGCTGGCATCCCAGCCAAGACCGCCTGCATTGCCGATCGCGGCGACCGCCCCGCCATAGCGGATTTTCTTCAGCACTTCGCCGAGCAGCGGTCCGCCGACTGCATCGATGGCGCCCGACCACTGCTCCTTGTCGAGCACTTTGCCGGTCGACTTCAGCACTTCGTCTCGCGTGAGGATGCGGGCGGCGCCCAGCCTGGTCAGTTGCTCCCCGAGCTCGGCGCGACCGGTCACCGCCGCGACATCGTAACCCAGCCGGCTCAGCAGCAGCACCGCGATGCTGCCCACGCCGCCGCCCGCACCGGTGACCAGCACTTCTCCTTCGCCGGCCCGCACCCCTTCGGCCTGCAGCCGGTTGACCGCCAGCATGGCGGCAAGGCCGGCCGTGCCGAGCATCATCGCAGTGCGGGTCGAGAACCGTTTCGGCAGCGGCACCAGCCAGTCGGCATCGACACGCGCCCGCTGCGCATAGCCGCCCCAGTGGAGTTCGCCGACCCGCCAGCCGGTCAGCACCACCGCCTGGCCCGGGTGGTAGCGCTGATCGCTGCTCTCCACCACGCGACCGGCGAAGTCGATGCCCGCGACATGCGGATAGGCCTTCACCAATCCGGCCTTGCCGATGAGGCACAGCGCGTCCTTGTAGTTGAGCCCGGCCCACTCGACAGCCACCAGCACGTTGCCCTGGGGCAGTTGCTCGTCAGCTATCGTTTTGATGCTGCTGCGCAATTCACCGTCGGGGAGCCGGTCGGTGACAAGGGCGCGAAAACTCATGAGAACTCCGGGACTACAAGACCTGCCTGCACTCAGTACGGCCCGTTGAGAGCCGCCTGTTCAATGCCCGCAGCAGCCAGTTCGTTGCCGATCTCATCCCGCAACGCGGGATCGCCCAGCCGCTGGCGAAGCACCGGCAGGATACCGAAGCGGCGGAAGCGCGTCACCTCGAGCAACTGCGCAATCGAACGGTTGAGCGCATCTTCCGAACCCAGCCGGCGCGCCGCCGTCACCGCAATGGCCGAGGCGAGCTCGGCATCCCCGGTTGCCAGCGCCTCCGCCTGGATCAGCGCCTCGGCGTAATTGCCATCGCGCAGCGCGTTCACCGCCGGCGCCTCATGGTACCAATAGGGCGGCGCCAGCGCTCGCCGCAGCGCCTCGCTCGCCATCATCTCCCCCTTGTCGGATTTGCCTTTCAGTGACAGCAGCCGCGCATAGCCGGCATAGGCATCGACATTTGAAGGGTTCAGTTGCAGCGCCGAGGTGAACGCCGCCTCGGCCTCACCCACTCGCCCTACCTGTTCGAGAAAGAACGCATATTCCCGCCATACCGGGCTCGAGGTCGGCGCCAGCGACAACGCCTCCTCGATCTGCCGTTCCGCCTGGGCGATCGGCTCGGGGTCCCGCGCCGTGGGCGGCTGCGTCCGGCGCGCAACGTCGAGCAGCAGCGTGCTGCTCATCGCCAGTCCGAACGGCGATTCCGGCTGCTGCCGCAGCAGTCCGCTGACGCAGGCGCGGGCCCGCTCGTTGTCGTCGGGGCGGCCACTGCCCCGGTAGCGGGTGAACAACAGGCCGCACAGATACTCCGTCTCGTTGCCGGCGAGGTCGGTATTGGTCGCCAGCCATTGCAGCGCGTCGGTGTGCAGCGGGCCGTCAACGGCCCCCAACTGGTCGGCAAAGGCTTGCGACAGGCGGTCGATGCTCGACGAAAACTCCGCCGCCGGCAGCTTCTGCGTCATGCTCCAGACGGCAGCATCGGTGCCCGAGCGCTTCAGGCTGGCGGTGATCTGCATCTCGGAACCCTCGGTCCGCGAAATCCCCGAGAGCTCGAAATCGGCGGGCTTGGCCGGGCGCCCCGCCGCGCCGTTGCGCTGCAGGTAGACCGCATCGATGAACGGGAACAGGCCGAGGTCCGTGACCAGTTCCACCGCCAACCCGGCGACTCCGGGATTCGGCGCCCCGCCGCCGGCCATGGACGTGAACTCGCTCACCGAAACCACCGGCGGCTGCGGCACCACCACGCGGACCTGCCGCGGCGCCAGCACCTGGGTCATCACCATGGCTATGCCCAGCGCCACGAACACCAGCACCACGAGCAGCACGATATCGTCGAGGCGCGCCAGCCACGGTCGCTCACCGGCGGCGGCCGGCGGCGTCTCGGCGGTGAAACCGGTTACAGCCGATTCATCCGTTTGCGCGGCCGCTTCGCCCGACGGAACCCGGAATTCGGGGATGTAACGTCCCACCGGGAGGTAAAATGTGACAGGCTCGGACGCCCCATCGGTGGCGTAATATTCCTCGAGCACGGCGCGCAGCCGGCGCGCCTGCACGCGCACGATCGGATCGTTCTGTGGATCGAAGCTCGCCGGTCGGCCGAACACGTCGACGGCGATGGAATAGGCCTTGATGCCGGCCTCGTTTCCATCCAGCCGCGCGGTCACTATGTAGTTGAGAAACTTGGCAAGTTGCGGCGAACGCGCCAGGCCGGGCCACTCCTGGATACGCGCCAAGGCAGCCTCGATCTCCGCTCGTGGCGGCATCGCCTGTGACAACGGTTCCCCCACGCGGGCACCTCCCGGCCCGAACCTCATCGATTTACATGTTAATCGCAAGCCTCGTTACGGCGTTGTTACATACCTTTGCCTATGCGGGGGGTCATCAAACCATCATATCCCGCCTCGTCGCAGCATGACGCAGTCAGCCACGGGCATGTTTCGTGGTGGTGAGGGGACGGTAGTGGCGCTCCCCCAGCTTTCCAGGCCGCCGACAGGTTACCGACTACGGGATAGAGCTTTCGGCCATTGCCGCGGCCACGCGGCAAGAGGGAACCATTATGGACGCTATTGGTACCGGCCAGCCCTTCATGGCACTGGTCGACGACGACTCCCATTCCGCCCGGCTGATGATCCGGATGCTGCTCGCCCATGGCGCGCCGTCCGTGAGCTGGCTCAACGGCGAAGCCATTGCGACAGCCGAAATCCATCGGCTGCTCGAGGACGATCTCGCGACCATTCCGGGCCTCGTGATCGTCGACCTCAAAGCCTCGTCCGGTGCCACCCTGGACTTTATCGCAAAGCTGCGCGCCATGCGTGACGGCCACTCGCTGCTGATCGCGGCGATTGCCCCGACGCTGGAGCGCGAGCCGCGAGAGGCCCTGCTTTCCGCCGGCGCCGATGCCGTGTTCGAGCGCCACGCCGATATCAATTCCTACCGTCGCGAAGCGGCGGCCATCGTCAGTTTCTGGGTGCGCAATCAGCACCTGGATGCGGTTGGCACGTAATCACTGCGTCCACAGGTTACGTGCCGGGCGGGGAGCGCGTTGCATTGAGGCAGGCCACTGCCGATTGCATTCCCAAATGTGCTCCCCGTCTCTTCTTCTGGATGGATCCCGTTCGGTTCCATCGACAAGCTACCGCCCGACCGCCGATATCCCTGCGGCGACCCGGGCGGCCCTGGGCCGGAGACCCCAAGCTCCGACCCAACCCGGCGGCCCGTCGCGTTCCCTCACGCGGCGGCCGCCATACGACGACGGAAAGACGGGGCGCGACCTCCTGACGCTGCCCCGCCTTCCCGTTCTCTCAGGTCCTGCACCCGAGTTTTCGGTGTGCGGCGACCGTTCGGGCCGCACGCACCACCCTGAGATGCGGCCCGTTTGTTCGGTGTGTACCCAGTTGCGGCGGGCCACTGGGGCCAGCAGGCGAAGGCGCGGTTGCGGATCGTTCTCCCACCGCAACCGCGCTTCTCCTGACCATCCGAGGCCCCTGCCCCTCCCCTCGGTTTTCCCGGCGGCTTGACCGCCGGGGGCGGATCACCGCACTCTCCGGCGCAGTTTTTCGGAGGCCTCCAGATGTTCAGGATCTCGATATTCGCGGCCGCCGTGCTGGGGCTTCTCGCCATGCCGGTGCTGGCGCAGGACGAGGAGGCCGTCGACAATTTCGTGCTGCCCGCCTTCAACGGCATAGCGGTCTCACAGGCGCCGGAGGCCGGTCTCGGCGTCTGTTTCGGCCCCTTCGCCAGCGATGCAATGGATTGTGCGGTGGCCCAATGCGTGCAGCAGAGCGGCCTCGGGCCCGATGAATGCGCGCCCAACCTCTGGTGCTATCCGGCGGGCTGGGTCGCCGACATCTTCATGCAGCACAGCGAAGGGCCGCACTGGCACAAGTTCGTCTGCGACCAGCAGGACCAGGTGAGTCTCGAGGCCATCGTGAAAACCGAATGCGCCAAGGATTACCTCACCAGCTGCGAGGTCGTGCGCATCTGGGACAACGAAGGCCAGCAGATTTTCGGCGAAGGCGCCGACCCGCAACTGCCCGAGCCGCCGGCCGCCATCGAGTAGGCCCTCGGCGATGCTGTCCAGCGGGACGAGAGGCAGGGCTAGTGCTTGGTCTTGCCCTTGTGCTCGGGCAGGCCCTTGCGCTTGGTCTCGGCAAACTCTTCGAGTTGGGTCTCGTTCATCGATTTGTACATCGACTTCGAGGCGCCCTTGAGATCCTTGACCCTGGTATCGCCGCGCTTGGCGGAAAGGGCGGCGCCGGCCGCCTTCTGCTGGGCTTTCGAGGTTGCAGGCATCTGGGCCTCCTTTGGCTGGGGAGGAATCAACGATCCTGCTGCGGCTCCGTTCCCGCGCCGACCTTGCCGTTCTCGGCGCTGACCACCCGGTGCGAGAAGGCCCGCATCGCCGCCAGCACGATCACCGCGAACACCGCCACCACGGCCGCGACCAGGTAATAGCCGAGCGCCGCGCAGACCCCGACCGCTCCCGCCAGCCACATCCCTGCCCCCGTCGTCAGCCCCTGCACGCTGCCGCGCTGCTGGAAGATGGCGCCGGCGCCCAGAAAGGCGATGCCCGCGGTCACCGCTTCGATGGCGCGGATCGGGTCGGAGTTGCTGCTGCCGCTTTCCATCGCCTCCTGGTAGATCTCGAACGCCAGCGTGGTGAACAGCGCCGCCGCCAGCGCCACGAGGATATGGGTTCGCAACCCTGCCGTGCCCGCCTGCGAACCGCGCTCCCAGCCGATCAATCCCCCCAGCACCGAGGCAATCAGCAGCCGGATCATGATGATGTGGTGCGGGGTGTGCGTAGGCTCGTAGCCGAGGCTGGTGACGAGATCCATGTCGGGGGTCCTGTTGACGCGTCCCCCTCAACGGCCAGCCCCTGCGCCGGTTCCCGTCAGCTCCTGTAGCTGTCGTCGCCCTCGCGCATCAAGCGGCGCGGCCCGCTGCCTTCCTCGGCCAGCCGATCGCCGGAGTTCATCAGCGGACAACTGCTGGTCGACAGGCAGCCGCAGCCGATGCAGCCATTGAGTTCGTCGCGCATCCGCGTCATCAGCACGATTCTCCTGTCGAGCTTTTCGTGCCAGAGCTCTGACATCAAACGCCAATCCGCCGCGGATGGCGTATGCCCCACCGGCACGTGCCCCAGCGCCTCGGCCACCTCGGCGAGCGGAATGCCCAGTTCGGTGCCCATGCGGACGATCGCCAGCCGCCGCAGCACGTCGCGATCATAACGCCGCTGGTTGCCCGAGGTGCGGTGGCTGCGGATCAGCCCCTTCTTCTCGTAGAAATGCAGGGCCGAAACGGCAAAACCGCTGCGCTCGGCCACCTGCCCCACAGAAAGTTCGCGCGACATCGCGATTCCCTCTTTACCTGAAGTTAGGTTGAGGTTGTAGCAGTGACGTCCCGATGCGGCCAGAGGGCTGGCACGGCAACAAGGCAGCGGTGGACTGAATGGCGACGAAGAACGGTTGGGGCGAGATATTCAGCGGCGGTAACGCCCTGCCCGTGGTGGTGTTCGCCGGCGGCGTCGGCATGAACGCCGTCGAAGTCTATATCGGCTCAACCCTGATGCCCTCGGTGGTGGCCGAGATCGGCGGCCTCGACCTGTTCGCCTGGGTGACCACGGTGTTCATCGTCGCTTCGATCGTTGCCTCGATCTTCGCCGCGGTGCGCCCGTTCGGGCTGGGGCCGCGGCAGAACTACCTGATTGCCGCCACCATGTTTGCCCTGGGCAGCCTCATCTGCGGCCTGGCGCCGTCGATGCCGATCCTACTGGTCGGCCGCGCCCTCCAGGGCTTTGGCGGCGGCCTGCTCGCCGCCCTCACCTTCATGATGGTGCGGCTGGTGTTCCCCGAGCACCTGTGGGCCCGCGCCTTCGCGCTCGCCTCGGGTATCTGGGGCATCGCCACCCTTGTCGGTCCATCGATCGGCGGCATCTTCGCCGAACTCGGCATCTGGCGCTGGGCCTTCTTCATCCTCGTGCCCTTCGCCGCCCTGGTCGGCCTCCTCGCCGTCAAAGTGGTGCCGGCGAGGAGCAGCGAGGCCGGCATGACCAGCCTGCCGATCCGTCAGATCGGGCTGATGATCGTCGCCGTGCTGGCGCTGTCGACCGCCGGCGCGCTGTCGCACGACATCGTCGTCGCCGGCAGCCTGACGGCCCTCGCCATCCTGGCGCTGGTGGTGTTCGGGCTGATCGAACGCAGCGCCCCGCAGAAGCTGTTCCCCACCGGCACCTTCCGCTTCGGCACGCTCCTCGCCTCGCTGTTCGGCACCATGGTGCTGCTGCAGATGGCGATCACATCCGACATCTTCATCCCGCTGTTCATGCAGACCCTGCATGGCCTCGGCCCGCTCACCGCCGGCTACATGGTGGCGCTGGTCGCCGTCGGCTGGAGCTCGAGCTCGATGCTGACCGCCGGCTGGACCGGCAGCCGCGCCCGCCTGATCATCGCCGGCGGCCCGGTGCTGGTGCTGATCTCGGCGATCGGTCTGGCGCTGTTCGTCGGCCACCAGAACCCGACCTCGAGCCTCGGCTTCATCGTCCCCATCGGCTTGTCGCTCCTGATCATGGGCGTCGGCATCGGCACCGCCTGGACGCAGCTCACCCCGCGCGTGATGCAGGCGGCGCCCGATGGCGAACACGACGTCACATCCGCGGCGCTGAGCACCATCCAGCTTTTCGCCTCCGGCCTCGGCGCGGCGCTCGGCGGCCTGATCGTCAACCTCGCCGGCCTCGCGGCGGCGGTGCCGACACCGGTCGCGGCGGCCAACTGGCTCTATGGGCTGTTCATCATCGTCGCGATCCTGGTGGTGCCGATCGGCTTCAGCATCGCCCGGACCGAGGCCCGGCTGCCCCGCGCGGCGCAGCCGGCGGAATAGCGAATTTGCCGCCGGAGCAGCTTCCGGCGGCATCCCGACTGGCCGAGGGCGCGATGCTGCCTGCGCTCCCGGTCGGACTCGCGGTGTCGGCGATCATCGCGCTGGGCGTGATCGACCGGCACCGCGAAAACTTTATGATCGCGTGTCGCTGAGGCTGACAGTCGGATCCCTCTCCCGCTTGCGGGGGAGGGGGGGACCAGCCGACAGGCTGGTGGGAGGGGGGAGCACCACGCACTGCCCCTGCCCCAGCCGCGCACTGCTGGTGCGTGTGGCGCCACTAACCTTCAGCGCGTGGGGCACCCCCCTCCCACCACGCTTTCGCGTGGTCCCCCCTCCCCCGTAAACGGGAGAGGGAGTCCCGACTGCACCTAAACCGTCTTCAACCACCCTCCATCGACGAAATACGTCGACCCGGTCGAATAGCTCGCCTTGTCCGAGCACAGGAACACGAAGAAGTTGGCCATCTCCTCGGGCGTCGCGAAGCGCTTCATGCCGCCGGCTTCGTCGGCGACGGCCTGCAGGTGCGCTTCGAACCCGTCTTCGCCGGCCAGTTGCTTGGCCGTCTTCACCCAGTCGGGCGTCCGCACCAGTCCCGGGTTCACCGTGTTGACGCGGATATTGTCGCCCACCACCTCGTTGGCGAGGGTTTTGGAAAACATCATCAGCGCCGCCTTGGTGGTGTTGTAGATCGGCTCGTACCAGAGCGGCTGCACGGCGCAGATCGAAGCGTTGTGGAGGGTGGCGCCACCGCCATGCGCCTTCATCTGCGGCACCAGCCCGCGGCCCAGCCGCACCGCCGCCATCACGTGCAGATCCCAGTAATACTGCCACTTGGCATCGTCGGCTTCGGCGATGGTCTCGTTCGAGCCGGTGCCGGCATTGTTGATGAGGATATGCGCCCCGCCCAGTTGGGCCGCCGCCGCCACCACCTTGGCGCAGCCCTCGGCGGTAGCGACGTCGGCCGCCACGCCATGCGCCTCGACCCGGTATTTCGCGCCGATGCGCGAGGCCTCGGCATGCAGCCGCTCCGAGCCCCGCGCCGTGATCAGCACATTGGCCCCCTCCGCCGCAAAGCCCTCGGCCACCGCAAGGCCGATGCCGACGCTGCCGCCGGTGATGACGGCGAGTTTGGATTTCAGGCCGAGGTCCATGCTGTCTCCGTGTGCTTGGCGCCCCTCACCCTGGCCCTCTCCCCAGAGGGGAGAGGGGACGTGGTGGCGCGATCCATAGTCATGCCTAAGGCGCCGCGTTGGCGGCTCCATCGCCCCCTCTCCCCTCCTAGCGGACGCGAGAGCGTCCGCGTGGGGAGAGGGTTGGGGTGAGGGGCGCCAAGCGCTCCGGCCTAGGCCTCCATCAAAATCTGCAGCTTCACATCAGTCGGCCGGGCTTCGACCGCCCGGTCGAACGCCTTGATCGAGTCCTCGAAGCTGAACGTCTCCGAGATCAGCGGCTTCAGATCCACCCGGCCCGAGGCCATCAGCGCGATGGCCCGGTCATATTGGTGGGCGTAGCGGAACACCGAAGCGATGGTGATCTCCTTCACCGACAGCGAAGCGATGTCGAAATCCACCGGCTCCACCGGCAGGCCGACCACCACGATCGTGCCGCCGGGCCGCACCACGTCGACGATGCCCTTCCAGGCGCGCGGGCTGCCCGAGCACTCGAACACCACATCGGCGCCCCAGTTCTCGGTGAGCCGGCTGACCTCCTCGACGAGGGTCTTGTCCTTGATGTTGACCGGGATGATCCCCTGGTATTGCCCGGCAATGTCGAGCTTGGGCTGCGCCAGGTCGGTGATGATCACCCGGGAGCAACCGCCGGCCAGCGCCGCCAGCGCCACCATGGTGCCGATCGGGCCGGCGCCCATGACGATGGCGGTATCGCCCGGCGTGATCTTCGCCTTCGTGGCCGCCTGCATGCCGACGGCGAAGGGCTCCACCATGGCGCCCTCGGCAAAGCTCACATTGTCGGGCAGCTTGAAGGTGTAGTTGGCCGGGTGCACCACATAGGGGGTGAGGACGCCGTGGATCGGCGGCGTCGCCCAGAAGGTCACCGCCGGGTCGATATTGTACATCCCCAGCCGCGACGCCTTGCTGTTCGGATCGGGGATGCCGGGCTCCATGCAGACGCGGTCGCCGACCTTGAGGTGGCTCACCCCTGCCCCGACTTCCACCACCGTGCCGGCCGCCTCGTGCCCCAGCACCATGGGCGCGTTGACCACGAACGGGCCGATCCGGCCATGGGTGTAGTAGTGCACGTCCGAGCCGCAAACGCCCACCGTATGCAGCTTGATCTTCACCTCGCCCGGCCCGACCTCGGTCGGCAGGTCGATATCGCGGAGTTTGAGTTCGTGCTGCTTTTCGAGCACCAGGGCACGCATTTTGGTCATTGTAACTGAGGGGCCTCGCCGACTTCGTAATGTTGCGTCGGGCCGGTGGCGCCTGCGACCGGGGGCTTCATCGCCCCGGTCATGATCGCCACTGCGTCCGACATGGAGAATTCCTTGGGGTTGATGATCGCGATGCGCTTGCCGAGCCGGTGAATGTGGATGCGGTCTGCGACCTCGAACACGTGCGGCATGTTGTGCGAGATGAGCACGATCGGCAAGCCGCGGCGCTTCACATCCAGCATCAGTTCCAGCACCCGGCGACTCTCCTTGACGCCCAGCGCCGCCGTCGGCTCGTCCATGATCACCACGCGCGAGCCGAAGGCGGCGGCTCGCGCCACCGCCACGCCCTGCCGCTGCCCACCGGAGAGCGTTTCCACCGACTGGTGGATGTTCTGGATGGTGAGCAGGCCCAACTCGCTCAGCTTGTCGCGGGCGATCCTGGCCATCCGCGCGCGGTCCAGCCGGCGGAACAGGCTGCCGGTCCAGCCCGGCTTCCTGAGTTCGCGCCCCAGGAACATGTTGTCGGCGATCGACAGCGCGGGCGAGAGCGCCAGGTTCTGGTACACCGTCTCGATGCCGGCATCGCGCGCATCCATCGGCGATTTGAAGTGCACCGGCTGGCCATCGAGCAGGATCTCGCCGCTATCGGGGATCACGGCGCCGCACAGCGCCTTGATCAGCGTCGATTTGCCGGCGCCGTTATCGCCGATCACCGCCAGGATCTCGTTGCGGCGAAGGTCGAAATCGGCGTTGTCGAGCGCCACCACCCGGCCATAGCGCTTGTTGAGGCCCCTGCCCTCGAGCACGATATCCCCGGCATTGCCTGATGGCAGCGTCGTGTTGGTCAGCTCGCTCATGCCGAAATCTTCCTGATCCACTGGTCGATGGTGACGGCGACGATGATCAGAACGCCGACCGCGAAATCCTGCCACAGCAGCGCCAGGCCCGAGAGCGCCAGCCCGTTGCGGAACACCCCGACGATCAGGGCGCCGAACAGCGTACCGATGATCGAGCCGCGCCCACCGAACAGGCTGGTGCCGCCGATCACCACGGCGGTGATCGAGTCGAGGTTGGCGGTCTGCCCGGCCTGCGGGCTGACCCCGCCGATGCGGCCGATCAGTACCCAGGCGGCGATGGCGCAGATGAGCCCGGCCAGCGCGTAGACCGCGAGCAGCACCCGGTTGGTGTTGATGCCCGAGAGCCGCGCCGCATCGGGGTCGTCGCCGGTGGCGTAGACATGCCGGCCGAACGCGGTGCGCCCCAGGATGTAGCTGAGCACGATCGCCAAGACGATCATCAGCACCGAGCCGTAGGTCACCACCCAGCCGCGCAGCCACGGCAGGTCGAGCCCGAAGAACAGCCCGATATCGTAGAGCTTGAACAGCTTGCCCAGCCAGAGCAGGAACGGCGCCGCCGCCTCCATATCCTGCGACCGGATGGTCTCGCTGTTCGAATAGAAGGTGTTCAGCGCCCCGAAAATGCTCCAGGTGCCCAGCGTCACGATGAAGGGCGGCAGCCGCAACGCAGTGACCAGGATGCCGTTGAGAAAGCCGCAGGCGATGCCGGCCAGGAGCCCGAGCGGAAAGGCGATCCAGACCGGGACGCCATAGGTGACGGCGGTGCGGCCCATCACCACCGAGCACAGGATCATGATCAGCCCGACGCTGAGGTCGATACCCGCGGTCAGGATCACCAGCGTCTGCGCCATGCCGAGGATGGCGACGATGGTCACCTGCTGCAGCACCACCGACAGGTTCAGCGGCGACAGGAATTTTCCCGGCGCTGCGATGGCGAAGATCACCGTGCCGACGACGAGGACGATCAGCGGGATGAGTGTGGGATATTCGTGCAGGATGCCCTGGATGGTGCGGACGATCCCCTTGCGGTCTTCCTCGAAGCTCGCCACCTCGCTGGCAGCGCCCTTGAGTCCTGTTTCAGCGGCCGTCGAGCCGGCGGCGTCGTCACTCATCGGGTCCCCTCTCCCCTCAGCAGCGCTTCAGGAAAGTCGTCAGACTTTTCCGGTTCGAAAGCGCGACAGATCAAAGCACGGATGCGGATAGGAAGGCTCCCGCGCGGCCGCGCGAGAGCCCATCACAAACTCAGCCGATCAGCCCCAGCAGAGCTCGGCGCCCTTGGCGGTGTCGATCGAGTCGACGCCGGCCACCGGCTTGTCGGTCACCAGCGTCGCGCCGGTATCGAAGAACCCGACCTTGGGATCGATATCGGGCAGCTTGCCCGTGGCGATCGCTTCGAGCGCCATCGACGCCATCTTCAGCGGGTATTGCTGGCTGGTCGCGCCGATCACGCCGGCCTTGACGTTGGCGACGCCCGGGCAACCGCCATCGACCGAGACGATCAGCACCGAGCCGTCATCCTTGCCCACCGCCTTCAGCGCTTCCCAGGCGCCGGCCGCCGCGGGTTCGTTGATGGTGTAGACCACGTTGACGTTGGGGCACTTCTGCAGCGCGTTCTCCATCGCGGTGCGGCCCTTTTCCTGGTCGCCCTGGCTGATTTCGTGTGTGCAGATGCGCTTGTCGTCTTCGTCGCCGTACTTGTTGGGGTCCTTCACGTCGATGCCGAAGCCGGCCATGAAGCCCTGGTCACGCAGATAGTCGACGGTCGGCTGGTTGGTGGCGAGGTCGAGGAACACGATCGAAGCGTCCTTGGCCTTGTCGCCGAGCGTCCCGGCCGCCCATTTGCCGATCAGGTCACCCGCCTTGCGGTTGTCGGTGGCGAAGGTCGCCGTCGCCGCATCCATCGGATCGAGCGGGGTATCGAGCACGATCACCATCAGGCCGGCATCCTTGGCCTTCTGGATCGTCGGCACGATCGCCTTCGAATCCGACGGCACGATCGCAAAACCCTTGGCGCCGGCCGAAATCAGGTTCTCGATCGCCGCCACCTGGGCGTCGTTGTCGCCGTCGAACTTACCGGCGGCGGTGATCAGCTTGAGGCCGAGTTCCTTGGCCTTGGCCTCCGCCCCTTCGCGCATCTTGACGAAGAACGGGTTGGTTTCGGTCTTGGTGATCAGGCCGACGGTGATCTCCTGCGCGAGCGCTACGCCGCTCATCAGGCCGCCGGCGACGATGGCGCCGGCCAGCGCCATCTTCAGATAGCTAAGTCCCATGTAGTCCTCCCAAGGTTACGATAGTTGCCATCGTTATGATCCGGTCCACCGGCGTTCCGCCGCTCCTCAGGACCGTTCGATCAGGGGCCGGGGCCCGCCTTGTGCAAGGCGCTCCTCCCCGAACCGGAGGCGATATTCAGCGCAACCTTTGCGGCCTGTCAATAAATTAATCCACTTGATTTATTAATTGACAGCCGACCTGTGAGGGATAATCCTTTCGTTCGGGAGGGGGTGAGAACCCCATGTAATCGATTGCCGTTTTGCCTCCGACGTGGCTTTTGTGGCCGCGACGGAGAACGGACGAATTGTCAACAAATGCAGTCGAAGCGAGGTCGGGAGTAGTGGTCACCGGGCCGACAAGCAGACAGGCCGGCAGCTCAGCCGGCCGCAAGGCGGGCGCCGCCAGCCGCGGCACCAACCAGACCGGTGTGCGGCTCTACAACGAGCGCCTGGTGCTGTCGCTGATCCGTCGCCACGGTGAGCTGCCCAAGGCCGACATCGCCCGCATGACCGGGCTTTCGCCGCAGACCATCTCGATCATCACCAATGCGCTCGAGGCCGACGGGCTGCTGCTGCGCGGCAAGCCGCTGCGCGGCAAGGTGGGCCAGCCGCTGGTGCCCTACTCGCTCAACCCCGAGGGGGCGCTGAGCTTCGGGCTGAAGATCGGCCGGCGCAGCGTCGATCTCTACCTGATCAACTTCACCGGCCAGATCCTCAAGCTGCTGCACAAGACCTACCCCTACCCTACCCCCGACGGCATCCGCGAGTTCGCCCGCAGCGGCATCGACGAACTGCTGGCCGGGCTGCCGGCGCCGCTGGCGGCGCGCATCGCCGGGCTCGGCATTGCCGCGCCCTACGAGATGTGGACCTGGCACGAGGAGATCGGTGCGCCCAAGCCGGAGATCGATGCCTGGCGCCAGGTCGACGTGCGCGCCATGATGGCCGAGATCTGCCCCTGGCCGGTCTACTTCGCCAACGACATCACCGCCGCCTGCGCCGCCGAGCTGATGTTCGGCATCGGCGCCGACCACATCGACTACCTCTACGTCTTCATCGGCTCGTTCATCGGCGGAGGGCTGGTGCTGAACGGCCACCTGTTCCCCGGTCGCACCCAGAACGCCGGCGCGCTCGGCTCGATGCCGGCGCCCGACCCCGGCCATGTGGTGCCGGCGGGCCGAACCCCGCAATTGATGAACGTCGCCTCGATCTACGTGCTGGAGCGCGAGTTGCTGGCCATCGGCCGCAACCCGGAAATCCTCTGGCAATCCCCCGATGACTGGGGCGACGACCTCGGCCAGGCGCTCGACCGCTGGATCGACGAGGTGGCCGAGAGCCTCGCCTACTCGATCGTCGCCGCCATTGCGGTGATCGATGTCGAGACGGTGCTGATCGATGGTGCCTTTCCCACCCATGTCCGCAGCCGCATCATCGAGCGCACCGGCGCGGCGGTGGGACGCATCAACCGGCAGGGGCTGTCGCCGTTCCGGCTGCTGCCGGGCAGCATCGGCAATGCCGCACGCGCCATGGGCGGCGCCTCGCTGCCGCTGCTCGCCAACTTCACCCAGGATCGTGAAGTGCTGTTCAAGGACAATGCGTGAGCCGACCACGGCCTTCGCCAACTTGCGCCGATCAAATTTCGCCGCGCCTTCAAAAGGGTAACGAGTTCGAAAAGCTTGCCGGGCACAGTGAGATAGTTCCTCTCCTCGCAAGGCCCGATGTCCAATACTCACCGCGCCAGGTTCAGACGCACGCTCTCGATGCTGGTGCTGGCCTCGTTCGTCGTGGTCTTCGCCGTCGCCGCGGTCTTGCTGGGTGGATTTCTGCTGTGGTCGGCCGCGCAGATCGACGATAATGCGGTGAGCCGCCAGGCCCAGCGCGTCATCCACGCCGTGGAGGCGCAGCGTTCGACCACGCCGCGCGAGCAGGAAAGCGTCGCCATCTGGGACGACGCGGTGACCGCCGCCCGTGACGGCGACCAATCCTGGCTGCGCGACAATATCGGGCGCTGGATGTTCAGCTATTTCGGGCACGACGAGAGCTACGTGCTGCGCCCCGACGATTCCCCGGTCTACGCCTCGGTCGATGGACGCACCACGCGGCCGCAGAGCTTTGCCGACCGCAGCGGCGCCGTACTGCCGCTGGTCGAAGACCTGCGCAAGCTCACCGCCGCCGGCTATCTCGATGTGCCGCCCAGCGTCTCCGACTACGTGCTGATCGACGGCCGGCCCGCCGTGGCCAGCGTCATGCCGCTGGTGTCCGACACCGGCAACATCCAGCAGCCGGCCGGCCGCGAAGCCGTGCTGGTGTCGATCGTCCGTCTCGATCTCGATTTCGAGCTCAGGATGATCGATCGCTACATGACCGAGGTCGGCCGCTTCACCACCACCGCCGATACCGCCGCCGATATCGAAAGCTTCCCGGTCACCAACCGCGCCGGCCGGATCGTCGCCTTCTTCGAGTGGTTGCCCTATCGCCCCGGCCAGGACCTGTTGCAGCGCACCGCGCCGGCGCTGGTGGTCGCCTTCATCGTCGTCTCGATCCTGGTCTCACTGCTGATCTATCGCCTGCAGCGGGCCCTGCGCGCCCTCGAAACCAAGCGTCTCGACGCCGAGCGCCAGGCCACCGAGGACAACCTGACCAGCCTCCCCAACCGGCTGAGCTTTGAACGCCAGTTCAATACCCGGCTCGATGCGACGGGCCTGCACGACCCGCCGGTGGCGCTGCTGATGCTCGATCTCGATCGCTTCAAGCAGGTCAACGACACGCTGGGCCACCACGCCGGCGACGACCTGATCCGTGCCGTGGCCGACCGGCTGCGCGCCGTGATCGGCCCCACCGACACCCTGGCGCGGCTCGGTGGCGACGAGTTTGCCATCGTCCATGCCTGCTATGCCGGCACCATCGAGGTCGCGGGCCTGGCGCAGCGCATCGTCGACAGCATCGCCAAGCCGTTCCGCATCCAGGGCAGCGAGGCCTTTGTCGGCGTCTCGATCGGCATCGTCATCGCCACGGCCGGCCTGCGCGACCGGCACGAACTCAGCCGGCGCGCCGATATCGCGCTCTATGAGGCCAAATCCGCCGGTCGCAACCGTGCCGTGTTCTACGAGGAAGCGATGGATGAGCAGGTGCAGAACCGGCACACCATCGAGGCCGAACTGCGCGAGGCGCTGCGCAATCCCGACCAGCTCTGGGTCGCCTTCCAGCCGCTCTGCGGCAGCGGCACCGAGATCATCGGCGCCGAGGCGCTGCTGCGCTGGTCGCACCCGCAGCTCGGCGCCGTTTCGCCGGCGCGTTTCGTGCCGGTCGCCGAAAGCACCGGCCTGATCGAGCAACTGGGCGAGTTCGTGCTGCGCCGTGCCGCCGAGTTCGGCGCCCGCTGGCCCGGCCGCAGCATCGCCGTCAACATCTCGCCGGCCCAGTTGCGCAATCCGACCTTCGCCGACCGGGTGTTCAGCCTGCTGACCGACACCGGCATGCGGCCTGCCGATCTCGAAATGGAGATCACCGAGGGCATCCTGCTCGATGACGAGTCGACGGCTGCCGACACCATCCGCAGCTTCCGCCGGGCCGGCATCCGCATCGCGCTCGACGATTTCGGCACCGGCTATTCCTCGCTGAGCTACCTCAAGCGCTACCCGGTCGATCGCATCAAGATCGATCGCTCGTTCATCGCCCAGCTCTCCACCGCCAATGCCTCCGACGCCATCGTCCAGGCGATGGTGACGCTCGCCCACGCGCTCGACATCGAAGTGACCGCCGAGGGCGTCGAAACCGAGGAACAGTTCCGCGCCCTCATCGGCATGGGCTGCAACACTTTCCAGGGATACCTGTTCTCGCAACCCCTGACGGTGGCCGGTATCGACGCCCGCTTCGCCGACCCGCTGCCGCAGGTGGCGGCCTAGCAGCGCCCCCTATCCCGCCGCCTCGAGCACCGAAGCGAGCCGCACCTCGCGCTGTCGCACCCCGTTGGCGCCGTCACCGCCGGCGGCCCACAGCGCCGCCAGCCGCCCCTTGTCGAACAGCGCATAGAGGCATGGCGCGACATAGCTGGCCCGGCTGATCGCCGGAGTGTTCTGCAGGAACGCCGCCACCTGCCGCGTCACCTCTGCCATCTGCCGCTTGCGCGCCGTCACCGAGTCCGCCGGCTCGAGCCTCGCCAACGCCTCGGCCGCGAGGGCGCTGGCATGGAGCGTGCGGAAATCCTTGGCGGTCACCGCGACGCCGGCGATCTGCTTGAGGTAGCGGTTGAGGTCGTCGGTGCGCAGCACCATGGGCTTGCCGTCCTCGTCGCGATACATCAGCAGCCGCCGCCCCGGGATCGCCTTCACCTTGTCGATCGCCGCCGCCAGCCGCGCATCGGTAAACCCGTAGCTTGCCTTCTTGCCGCTTTTGGCCGGGAACCTGACCTGCACCGCATCACCATCGACGATCACGTCGCGGCTGTAGAGCGTCCCGGCGCCGCGCGTGCCATGCGCATCGAGGTAACGTTCGCGCCCGACCCGCATGGCGGTACGGTCGATCAGCGCCACCCCGAGCGCCAGTGCCAGCTGCTTGCTGCCGGCCTCGGCGTCGAGGTCGTCGCGCACCCGTCGCCGGATACGCGGCAAGGCCGAGGTGAGCAGGCCGAGTTGCTGCTGCTTGTGGCGAACCCGCCGCGCTTCCCAATCCGGATGGTAGATATATTGCAGTCGCCCGGCGGCATCGTTGCCGCACGCCTGGATGTGGGCTCGCGGGCTGGCCGCGATCCGCACCTCGCTCCAGGCCGGTGGAATCCCGAGGCTGCGAGCGCGCTCGCGAATATCGGCATCGCGGATCAGTTCGCCCTGTTCATCGATATAGCCGAAGCTGCGGCCATGCCTTCGGCGCCGGATCGTCAGTTCGTCGCGGCTGACCCGCTTCAGTCTCGCCACGGCTCGCCTACACGCCCGTCGTGGTGTTGGGCGGCGGCGCCATGGCGTAGAACACCAGGTAGATCAGGCCGAAGGCGAGGATGATTCCCAGCAGCGACCAGATCAGCACCCGGAAGTTCATCAGCCGCCGACTGCCCTGGCGGACTTCGGTCGTCGACTTCTCGGCATCATAGGTTCGCATGGCGCTACTCGCTTGCAGATGAATGTGAAAATCAACGCGTCCGCGCGTCCGCAGTTCCGTCCCCACTTGACCATGACGAGCTGAACGCAGACGTTGGGACATGCAGATCACGGCCACGTCATGACCATTTCACCAGAGCTCCTCACCCGCATGATCAAGGCGGGGGCCGGCGAGGTTCCGGCCGATGTGGTGATCAAGAACGTTCGCCTCCTGGACGTGATCTCGGGCTCCGTCACCCACACCGATATCGCCATCGTCGCCGACCGCATCGTCGGCACTTACGGCTACTACAACGGCAAGCAGCTGATCGAAGGCGAGAACCGCTTCGCGGTGCCCGGCTTCATCGATACGCACCTGCATATCGAATCCTCGCTGGTGACCCCGTTCGAGTTCGATCGCTGCGTGCTGCCGCACGGCGTCACCACGGTAATCTGCGACCCGCACGAGATCGCCAACGTGCTGGGCGCCGACGGCATCCGCTACTTCCTCGAGTGCGCCGAGCGCACCATCATGGATATCCGGGTCAATCTCAGCTCCTGCGTGCCGGCGACGCCGCACGAGACCTCGGGGGCGCGGCTGGAGATCGCCGACCTCGAGAAGTTCCGCCACCACCGCCAGGTGATCGGCCTTGCCGAGATGATGAACTACCCGGGGGTGCTCGCCGGCGATCCGGGGATCATCGCCAAGCTGGTGGCGTTCCAGGGTGAGCATATCGACGGTCACGCCCCGCTGGTCACCGACCTCCAGCTCAACGGCTATCTCGCCGCCGGCATCCGCACCGACCACGAGTCCACCACCGCCGTGGAAGCGCGCGAGAAGCTCGCCAAAGGCATGGCGATCCTGATCCGCGAGGGCTCGGTGTCCAAGGATCTCGAGGCTCTGGCCGAAATCCTCGATGCCAACACCTCGGCCTATGTCGCGCTCTGCACCGATGACCGCAATCCGCTCGATACGCTCGAGGAAGGCCACCTCGATTCCTCGATCCGCCGGCTGATCGCCCGCGGCCGGCCACTGCATCATGTCTATCGCGCCGCCTCGCATTCGGCCGCCCGCATCTTCGGGTTGAAGGATCGCGGATTGGTCGCCCCCGGCTACCGCGCCGACATCGCGCTGCTCGACGATCTCGAGGCCTGCCGCGTCGCCGAGGTGATCACTGCCGGGCGGCTGGTGCGACCCGAGCTGTTCGCAGCCCGCCAGCCGGTGCCGCCGGTCGGTCTCGCCTCGATGAAGGCGCGGCGCGTCGGGCCGTCGACCTTCATCGTGCCGCCCAACCCCCGGCAGAACGAGACCCCGGTGATCGGGGTCAGGCCGGGGCTGATCCTCACCTATCGCGAGACCGCGACGCTGGAAGTGTCCGACAAGGGCACCCTGCCCGACATCGACAGCGACGTGATCAAGATCGCCGTGATCGAGCGGCACGGCATCAACGGCAATGTCGCCCTGAGCTTCACCAAGGGGTTCGGGCTGAAGCGCGGCGCCATTGCCTCCTCGGTCGGCCATGACAGCCACAACATCACCGTCGTCGGGGTCGATGACGAGGATATGGCGGTGGCGGTCAACCGGCTGATCGAGCTGGGCGGCGGCTTCGCCGTCGCCGATGGCGGCCGGGTCACCGCCGAACTGGCGCTGCCGATCGCCGGGCTGATGAGTCTGCTCAGCTTCGAGACGGTCGCCGACAAGCTGCACCACCTGCGCCAGGCCGCCTATGACCTCGGCTGCACCCTGCCCGAGCCGTTCCTGCAGGTGGCTTTCCTCGCCCTGCCGGTGATCCCGCATCTGAAGATGACCGACCGGGGGCTGTTCGACGTGGACAAGTTCGACTTCGTCAAATGAGCTTTGCCAGCCGGTTTCTTGCCGACCTCTACAAGCTCCCCAGGCGCAAATGCGGGATCGTGCGCACCCGCAACATCCGGGTGCCGATGTTTGATGGGGTGAGGCTCGCGACCGAGCACTTCGCCCCGAAACTGCCCGGGAAGCACCCCACCATCCTGATGCGGGAGCCCTACGGGCTCTCGGGTTTTGCCACCATCGGCGAAGTCTATGCCGAGCGCGGCTTCCATGTCGTGCTGCAGGCCTGCCGCGGCACCGACAAATCGGAAGGCGAGTTCGACCCCTTCGGGCACGAGCGCGACGATGGCCTCGCCACCATCGACTGGATCAAGGCGCAGCCCTGGTTCGACGGCCGGCTCGGCACCTCCGGCCCGAGCTATCTCGGCTACGCGCAATGGGCGATCTGCGACGCCCTGCCCAAACAGTCCGCCATGGCCATCAAGGTGACCAGCGCCGAGTTTCGCTCCATCGTCTTTCCCGGCGGCAGCCTGGCGGTGGGGCTGTGGCTGAGCTGGATCCAGACCGTCGAGGGCCTGCGCGGCAATCCGATGCGCACCGCCCAGCGCATGTTCACCGGCGGCATCGAGCGCGCGACGCTGCGCGCCACCATGAAGCTGCCGCTGCGCGATGCCGACAAGCGCGTCACCGGCCGCGAGGTGCCGTTCTGGCGCCGCTGGATGGACGAGGCGATCGGCAACGACGCCTTCTGGCAGCCGCTCGACCACACCCACCGTATCGGCGCCCGCACCCCACCGGTGAGCTTCACCTCGGGCTGGTACGACTTCATGCTCGACCAGCTGCTGCGCGACTACACCACGCTGGTCGATGCCGGCCACACCCCGCAGCTGACGGTCGGGCCGTGGTTCCATGTCAGCCCGGACCTGCAGATGGAGAGCGTCAAGCAGACGCTCGAATGGATGAACGCCAAGCTCATCGGCGACGCCGCTGGCCTCAGGGCCAAGCCGGTGCGCCTCTACATTGGCGGCCTCAATGAGTGGCGCGAGTTCGACAGCTACCCGCCGGTCCACGCCGACAACCAGATCTGGCACATCCACCCCGACAAGGTGCTCTCACAGCGCCCGGTTCGCGCCTCGGCGCCCGATACCTACACCTATGATCCTGCCCAGCCGACCCCGGCAGTCGGCGGCGCCATGTTCGCCTTCAACGGCGCCGGGCCGGTCGACAATGCACCGCTCGAAAAGCGTGGGGACGTGCTGGTCTATACCTCCGAGCCGCTGTTCACGCCCGTAACCATACTCGGCCAGGTGCGGATCGCGCTCCACGCCCGCTCGAGCCTGCCCAATACCGATTTCTTCGTGCGGCTCTGCGACGTCGACGAGAAGGGTATGTCGATCAACATCTGCGACGGCATCATCCGCAAGTCCTCGGCCGACCCGGCGGTGCCCGACGATATCTGGAAGCTGAACTTCCGCATGCACGCCACCGCGCACCGCTTCAACCGCAACCACCGGCTGCGCGTCATCGTCGCCAGCGGCGCCCACCCGCGCTACGCGCGCAACACCGGCACCGACGAGCCCCTCGGCGAAGCCTCGCATTTGGCGTCGGCGGATATCGAAATCTTCCACGACCCGGCGCATCCGAGCGCTATTCACCTGCCGGTGGTGGAGTTGGATCGGGTTTGACCGGTGGCTCCCAAGCCCCCCTCTCTTGCAAAATCTAAGGCTTAGCCAAACGGCTAAACCTAAGATTTTGCTTTCTCCCCCGCCAAGGGGGAGATGAGCGGTGGCTTCCATCTGCATCGGAGTGTCAGTCGGGACTCTCCCCCTTGGCGGGGGAGAAAGCGAAAACTTGGGCTTAGCGCAGCTAAGTCCTTAGTTTTCGCAAGAGAGGGGGTCCTGGAGGGCACGACGGCTCAGCCGCCCGCCTTCACCCGCTCCCGCGCCGCATGCAGCAACGGCTCGGTATACCCCGATGGCTGCACCGCGCCCTCCAGCGCCAGGTCGAGCGCCGCCTGGTAGGCGATCGACGTCCCGAAGTTCCCCGCCATCGGCTGGTACAGCGGGTCGCCCGCGTTCTGGCCATCGACCACAGCCGCCATCTTCTCGAACGAGGCCTTCACCTCGGCCTCGCTGACCAGCCCGTGCTTCAGCCAGTTGGCCACCGCCTGCGAGGAGATGCGGCAGGTGGCGCGGTCCTCCATCAGCCCGACATTGTTGATATCGGGCACCTTGGAGCAGCCGACCCCCTGGTCGACCCAGCGCACCACGTAGCCGAGGATGCCCTGGGCATTGTTGTCGAGCTCGCGCAGCACCGCCGCCTTGTCGAGCGTCGATGTGTCCAGCACCGGCATCGAGAACAGTTCGCCCAAGCCCGGCGTCGCCTGGTTGTGCCGACGCTTCTGCGCCTCGAACACATCGATCTGGTGGTAGTGCAGCGCATGCAGCGTCGCCGCCGTCGGCGACGGCACCCAGGCGGTATTCGCGCCGGCATTGGGATGCGCGGCCTTCGACGCCAGCATCGCCGCCATGTCGTCCGGCCGGGCCCACATGCCCTTGCCGATCTGCGCCTTGCCCGAGAACCCGACGGCAAGCCCGATCAAGACGTTCCGGTCCTCGTAGGACTGGATCCACTTTTCCGCCTTCACGTCATCCTTGCGCAGCACCGGGCCGGCCAGCATCGAGGTGTGGATCTCGTCGCCGGTGCGATCGAGGAAGCCGGTATTGATGAAGAACACCCGCTTGCGAGCGGCATGGATCGCCGCCTTGAGGTTGGCCGAGGTGCGGCGCTCCTCGTCCATGATGCCGATCTTGATGGTCTCGGGCTTGAGCCCCAGCAGCTTCTCGACCCCGGCGAAGATCTCGCAGGCGAAAGCGACCTCGTCCGGCCCGTGCATCTTGGGCTTGACCACATAGATCGCCCCGGTGGTCGAGTTCACCTTGTCGCTGAGCGCGCAGAGCGCGGTGATCGCCGCATCCATCAGCCCTTCGCCGATCGGATTGCCCGCCGGGTCGAGCACCGCCTTGGTGGTCATCAGGTGGCCGACATTGCGCACCAGCAGCAGCGCCCTGCCCTTCAGCACCAGCGGCTGGCCGCTGACATCCTTGTACTGCCGGTCGGCATTGAGCTTGCGGGTGAGCGGCTTGCCGCCCTTCTCGAACGTCTCGCTCAGCGTGCCGTTCATCAGCCCGAGCCAGTTGCGATAGACCCCGACCTTGTCCTCGGCATCCACCGCCGCGACCGAATCCTCGCAGTCCTGGATAGTGGTCAGCGCCGACTCGACGATCAGGTCGCTGAGCCCCGCCTTGTGCGTCGCGCCGATCGGGCTTCTCGGGTCGATGATCAGAATGACATGCAGGCCATTATGGCGCAGCACCAGCTCGCCGCGCTCCTCGGTGCCGCCGTAGCCGACGAACTGCGCGGGGTCCTTCAGAGCGACGCGACCAGCCGCGGTATCGGCAACGAACACGCGACGGTCGCCGTCCTTGATCACATGATAGCCGGCGACATCGGCGTGGCTGCCCGAGGCCAGCGGGAACGAGGCGTCGAGGAACTCGGCCGCCCGCGCCACCACCGCCGCGGCGCGAGCCGGGTTCAGTCCCTTGCCCGGCGCCAGCTCGCCCTCGCGCGAAATCGCGTCGGTGCCATAGAGCGCGTCGTAGAGGCTGCCCCAGCGCGCGTTCGCGGCGTTCAGCGCATAGCGCGCGTTCGACACCGGCACCACCAGCTGCGGGCCGCAGATCGAGGAAATCTCGGGGTCGAGCCCACTGGTCTCGATAGTGAAATCGGCCGGCTCGGCAACGAGGTAGCCGATCTGCTTGAGAAACGCCTGGTACTTCTGGGGATCAGCGCCGACCGGGCCATTGGCCTTGTGCCAGTCATCGATCTCAGTCTGGATCCGATCGCGGATCGCCAGGAGCTCGCGGTTGCGCGGCGCAAAGTCCCGCACCAGCCCGGCGAGCCCGCTCCAGAACTGCTCGGCCGAAACGGCAGTGCCCGGGATGGCTTCCTTCTCGACAAAATCCACCAGCAGGGGATCGACCTTCAGGCCGGATTTCTCGATGTAGTCAGCCATTTCAGTTCCTTCGTTCATTCACCGGCGTCATTCCCGCGCAGGCGGGAACCCAGTGGGATATATCCAAGCGCCGAGCGCGTGGCGACCCCGCACCAGGTTCCCGCCTGCGCGGGAATGACAGCAGTGGATATGCCCCCTCGTGGGGAACGGCATCACCGTTTTTGCACCCCAGCGCAATCCCCCAAACAGCGCAATCGGCGTCACCTTCGGCTCACGCCGCCAGCGCCGACTTCATCGGTTTGCCCATCACGTAGGTTTCGACCACCGCCCGGTCGTCGCCGCAGGTCTGCAGCAGGAACAGTTCCTGCTCGAGCGAGCCGCAGGTTTCCATGCGCAGCGCCATCTGCGGCGTGGCGCTGGAATCGAGCACCACGATATCGGCTTCCTTGCCCGGCTCGAGCGAGCCGATACGCCCATCGAGGCTCATTGCCCGGGCATTGCCCAGCGTCATGTGGAAGAATGAGCGGAACGGGGTGAGCCGCTGGCCGCGCAACTGCATCACCTTATAGCCCTCGTCCATGGTGCGGAGCATCGAATAGGAGCTGCCGCCGCCCACATCGGTGGCGGTGGCGATGCGCACGCCACGCTCGTGCTGACGCTCATAGTCGAACAGGCCCGAGCCGATGAACAGGTTCGAGGTCGGGCAGAACACCGCCACCGAACGGCTCTCGGAGATTACCTCGGTTTCACGGTGGCTGAGGTGAATGCAGTGCCCAAGCAGCGTCTTGGGCCCGAGCAAATGGAACTTCTCGTAGATCCCGACATAGTCCCCGTAGTTCGGGAACAGCTCGTTGGCATAGGCGATCTCGGCGAGGTTTTCCGACACATGGGTCTGGATGTGGAGGTCGGGAAATTCCCGCGCCAGGGCCTCGGCCATCGCCATCTGCTCATGCGTCGAGGTGATGGCGAAGCGCGGCGTGATGGCATAATGCGCCCTGCCCCGCCCATGCCACTTGGCAATGCCGGCCTTGGTGTCGTCGTAGCCGGATTGCGGCGTATCGAGCAGGCCCGGCGGGGCGTTGCGGTCCATCATCACCTTGCCGCCCACCATCAGCATGTTGCGTTTCTCGGCCTCGCCGAAAAACGCGTCGACCGATTGCGGGTGCACCGAGCAATAGGCCGCCGCCGTGGTGGTGCCGTGCCGGATCAGCTCGTCGAAAAACCGCGAGGCGATGCGGGTGGAATGCGCCTCGTCGCCGAAGCGCTGCTCCTCGACGAAGGTGTAGGTGTTGAGCCATTCGAGCAGCGCCGCCGCATAGGCGCCGATCACCTGCATCTGCGGGAAATGGATATGCGGGTCGATGAAGCCGGGCAGGATCAGGTTCGGGCGATGGTCTATGATCTCGGCGGCGTCGTGATGCGACGCGGCGCGTTCGTTCCACTCCCCGACCATCAGGATCTTGCCGTCGCCGATCACCACGGCGCCGTCTTCGATATAGCGATAGGAAGCGTGATCGTCGCGCCCCTGCGGCTCCTCGAGGAAGCTCAGCACGCGCCCACGGAGGATCGTGATCTTCACTGCCCGTCCCCACGGAACCACGCCACCAGCAGCGCCCGCTCGTCGTCGGTCATGTCGGTGACATTGCCCGGCGGCATGGCGTGCGAATAGCCGGCCTGGATCGCCACCTGCTCGGCGTGGTTGGCGATGGCGATGTCATTGTCGAGGATGACGTTCTTGGGCGCCTCGGCGATCCCCTCCCACACCGGCTCGGCCGTGTGGCACATGGTGCAGCGGGTCTGCACCACCTCGGACGCCGCCTTGAAATGCGGCGACTGCATCAACAGCGTTGCCTGGGGAGACGGCACGGTCTCGGCCCCCGTCGGCAGCTTGGGGCCGCTCGACAGCCAGGCGCAGACGAGGAAGATCACGATCACCAGCGGCCACACCCAGGTCGGGTTGCCCTTGCGGCCGTGCCGGGTGTTGAAGAAATGCCGGATCAGCACGCCTTCGAGGAAGATCAGCGAGGCGATCAGCCAGTTCCACGGTGTGGCGAAGGCCAGTGGATAATGGCTCGACAGCATGAAGAAGATCACCGGCAGGGTGAGGTAGTTATTGTGCAGCGACCGCTGCTTGGCGATCTTGCCGTACTTGGCGTCGGGCACCCGGCCCGCCTTCAGATCCGCCACCACGATCTTCTGGTTGGGGATGATGATCATCGCGACGTTGGCCGCCATGATGGTCGCGGTGAACGCGCCCATATGCAGCATGGCGGCGCGGCCGGTGAACACCTGCGTATAGGCCCAGCTCATCGCGGTGAGGATGGCGAACAGCACCACCATCAGCCCGCCGGTCGAGTTGCCGATCGGCGATTTGCAGAGCGTATCGTAGAGCACCCAGCCGAGAATGATCGAGCCGAGCGAGATCAGGATCGCCTGCCAGGCCGCGATATCGAGCACATGCCGGTCGACAAGGAACAGGTCGGCGCCGAAGTAGTAGACGACCACCAGCAGCATGAACCCGGAAATCCAGGTGAAATAGCTCTCCCACTTGAACCAGGTCAGGTGCTCGGGGAGGAAATCCGGCGCCACCAGGTATTTCTGGATGTGGTAGAAACCGCCGCCATGCACCTGCCACTCCTCGCCATGCGCGAGCGGCGGCAGGCTCGGCGTCTTGCGCAACCCCAGGTCCAGCGCGATGAAATAGAAGCTGGAGCCGATCCAGGCGATGGCGGTGATCACATGCGTCCAGCGCACCGCGAAACTCAGCCATTCCCAGAAGATTGCGTAGTCGGTCATCGTAAGCAGTCCTGATTTTATCCCAACCCACCGGCGTCATTCCCGCGCAGGCGGGAACCTAGTGGGATCGCCCAGCAGCCGGCGGCTTGGAGTTTAGTCGGTGGCACTTCCGACCACGCCACTCGCGTGGCGCCCCTCACCCTGCCCCTCTCCCCAGAGGGGCGAGGGGACGCTTGTGGCACCGCCGGTGAACCTATCGCCCCCTCGCCCCTCCTAGGGGAGCGCGAGAGCGCCCCCGGGGGGAGAGGGCCGGGTGAGGGGCGCCAAGCACACCGGGCCGTGAAAAAGGGCGAGCCGAGGCCCGCCCCCTTTGATCGCGCGAAGCCTTACGCCTCGACGCCTTCGGCGTACCAGTCGACGGCCCAGAACTCACCATCGTCGATGATGTCACCAGCCGCGACGCGTTCGGTGCCGGCATTGTCCTTGATCGGGCCGGCGAACGGATGGAGCGTGCCGGCGCTGATGTCGTTCTTCACCTTCTCGGCGGCAGCGACCACATCGGCCGGGATCTTCTCGTTATACTTGCCGATCTCGACTTCGCCCGACGAAATGCCGTCCCAGACGCTGCCTTCGGCCCAGGTGCCGTCGAGCACCGACTGCACCGACTTCACGTAGTGCGGGCCCCAGTTGTCGATGATGGCGGTGAGGTGCGCCTTGGGTGCGAAAGCGCTCATGTCGGCGCCTTGCCCGAAGCCGCCGACAATGCCGCGCTCCTCGGCCACCTGCAGCGCCGCCGGACCGTCGGTGTGCTGGGTGATGACGTCGACGCCCTGGTCGATCAGCGCGCGGGCCGCATCGGCTTCCTTGGCCGGGTCGAACCAGCTGTCGACATAGACCACCTTGATCTTGACCTCGGGGTTCACCTTGCGCGCCGCGATGGCATAGGCGTTGATGCCCATGCGCACTTCGGGGATCGGGAACGAGCCGATATAGGCGATGGTGTTGGTCTTGGTCATCATGCCGGCAATGGTGCCGACCACGGCGCGGCCTTCATGGAACTTGGCGTTGTAGGTCGAAACGTTCGCCGCGGTGGCGTTGCCGGTGGCCCACTCGAACTTCACGTCCGGGAACTGCTTGGCCACCTTGTGCACGTAGTCGCCGAAGCCGAAGCTGGTCGCGTAGATCAGCTTGTGGCCCTGCTGCGCCAGCTCGCGGAACACGCGCTCGCTGTCCGGACCTTCTGCGACATTGGTCACCACGGTGGTCTCGACCTTGTCGGCGCCGATCTTGTCGAGCATGTACTTGCGGCCGGTGTCGTGGCCGAAGTTCCAGCCATTGTCGTCCGGCGTGCCGATCAGCACGAAGGCGACCTTGAGCTTTTCCTGCGCGAAGGCAGCGCCGCCCAGCAGCGGCAGCGCGGCGGCGGCGCCGCCGATCTTGATCAGAGTGCGTCTGTTCAGAACTGTCATTTGTCTCTCCTGCATGACGTTCGTTATGCGAGCCGGGTCCCTGGGCCTAGCTCGTCGGAAGAAAGGGCTTGCCGAGGCAGGCCGGTGCGCTGGAACTGCCGCCGCGCCGCATGGAAATCAGCACCAGGACCAGAATGGTTGCGAGATAGGGCAGAGCTGCCCAGAGCTCCGACGGCAGCACGCGGAAACCGCCGCCCGCCGCCTTGGCATAGACCTCGAGCGTCATCACCAGCCCGAAGAGGTAGGCGCCGCCGAGCAGCCGGAACGGCCGCCAGGCCGCGAACACCACCAGCGCCAGCGCGATCCAGCCGCGCCCGGTGGTGAGCCGCTCCACCCATTGCGGGGTGAGGATCAGCGGGAAGCAGCTGCCGGCAATGCCCGCCATGGCGCCGCCGAACGCCACCGCGAGGTAACGCACGCCGATCACCGGATAGCCGATCGAATGGGCGCTGAGGTCGTTCTCGCCCACCGCACGGAGGATCAGCCCGGCGCGGGTCTTTTTGAGGAACCACCAGATGACGAACACCATGATCAGCGAGAAATACACCAGCGGCGAGTAGCCGAAGATCACCCGCCATACGGGATCGGCCGCCAGTTCGGGCGGGAACGGCGAGCGCAGCAGCGGCACCGCCTTGCCGGTATAGGGCTGGCCGAACAGCGCCGAGAACCCGGTGCCCAGAATGGTGAGCGCGAGGCCGGTCGCCACCTGGTTGGCCGAAAGCGACAGCGTCAGGAAGCCGAAGATCAGCGCTGCGGCGGCAGCAGCCAGCGCCGCACAGGCGATCGCCAGCCAATGGTTGCCGGTGACCAGCACCACCGCCACGGTGATCACCGCGCCGATCAGCATCATGCCCTCGACGCCGAGATTGAGGACGCCGGATTTCTCCACCACCAGTTCGCCGAGCGCGGCCAGGAGGATCGGCGTCGAAGCCCCCACCAGCGTGATGATGATGGCAATGACCAGGTCGAGCGTCATGCCGATGCCCTCGCCGGCTCATTGGCCACCCGTCGGATGCGGTAGCGCACCAGCACATCGCCGGCCAGCAGCAGGAACAGCATCATCGCCTGGAAGATGCCGACCGCCGCGAAGGGCAGCGCGATGGTAGTCTGCGCCACCTCGCCACCGACAAAGGTAATGGCGAGGATGATGCCGGCAAGCAACGCCCCCAGCGGGTTGAGCCGCCCGAGGAAGGCGACGATGATGGCGGTGAAGCCGTAATTGGTCGGGAATTGCGGCACCAGCCGCCCGAACGGCCCTGCCGCCTCGAGAATGCCGGCCAACCCGGCAAGCCCGCCCGAGACCAGCAGCGCCAGCCACACCGTACGGTTGGCCGAGAACCCGCCATAGCGCGCCGCGGCCGGCGAAGCGCCGACCACCCGCACCTGGAAGCCGAACACCGAGCGGCTCATCACGAACCACACGAGGATGGCGACGAGGATGGCGATGGGCGTCCCCAGCTGCACGATGGTGCCGGGGATCACGTAAGGCAGCGACTGGTCGGCCGAGAACAGCACGGTCTGCGGCTGGCCCATCGAGGTCGGGCTCTTCCATGGCCCGAACACCAGGTAGTTGAGCAGCTGCACCGACACATAGGTCAGCATCAGCGTGGTCAGGATCTCGTTGACCTTGAACTGGGTCCTGAGGAACGCCGGGATCGCCGCATAGGCCGCGCCGCCGGCAATGCCGGCGAGCAGCATCAGCGGCAGGATCCACGGCCCCGTCATATCGTAGGTGAGGAGCGCCACCCCGGTGCCGGCCACCGCGCCGACGATATACTGCCCCTCGGCGCCGATATTCCACACATTGGCGCGGTAGCTGACCGCCAGCCCCACCGCGATGATCACCAGCGGCGACGCCTTTACCGCCAGGTCCTGCCATTTGTAGGGGTTGGTCAGCGGCGTAAAGAAGATCTCGCGCACTGCCCCGAGCCCGTCATAGCCGAGCAGCGTGAAGATCAATGCCCCCAGCACCATGGTGATCAGCACCGCCGCCACCGGCGTCGCATAGAGCATGAAGCGGCTTGGCGCCGCCCGTTTCTCAAGCCTCAACTGCAAGCTCGCCCCCCGGCGCAAGATGCGTCTCTTCCGGCGTCCCGTGGATGCCGCCCATCAACAGGCCGATCTCCTCGATCGACACCGAACCGACCGTCATCGGCGCGCTGAGCCGCCCGCCATTGATCACCGCCAGCGTATCCGACAGCGCCAGCAGCTCATCGAGATCCTGGCTGATCACCACCACCGCGGTGCCGGTCGCTGCGAGATCGACGATCGCCTGGTGGATCGCCGCGGCGGCACCGGCGTCGACGCCCCAGGTCGGCTGGCTGACCACCAGCACCGATGGCTTCTGCAGGATCTCGCGACCCATGATGTATTTCTGCAGGTTCCCGCCCGACAGCGAGCCCGCCGTGGCCCCGGGCCCCAACGCCTTCACCGCAAAAGCGGCAATCACTTCGCCGGTATAGGTTCTGGCCGCCCCGGCGCGGATCAGCCCGCCCGACACCATGCCCAGCCGGTCGCGCGCCGTCAGCACCGTATTGTCGGCGAGGCTGAAATCGGCGATCGCCGCGTGCCCGTTGCGCTCTTCGGGCACGGCGCAGAGCCCCAAGCCTCGGCGTGCCGTCGGCGACAAGGCGCCGGCCGGCTTGCCGTCGATGACGACCGCTTGCGGCTCGGTCCCGAGCTCGCCGTCGAGCGCCAGCAGCAGCTCGAGCTGGCCATTGCCCGCCACTCCGGCGATCCCGAGGATTTCCCCTGATCGCACCGAAAAACTGATGTCCTTGAGCGAGGTGCCGAAATGCGAGGTGGCGGCGTGGCTCAGCCCTTTGACCACCAGCTTCTCGCCCCCGAAACTGCGGCCGGCAACCTTCTTCACGTCCTTCAGCCCCGCGCCGATCATCTTTTCGGCCATCGAGCGCGAGGTCTCGACTTTCGGATCGCACGTATCGACCAGCTTGCCGCCACGCAGGATCGTCGCGGTGTCGCACAGCGCTTTGATTTCGTGCAGCTTGTGCGAAATGTAGAGGATCGAGCAGCCTTCGGCCGCCAGCTGCCGCAGCACCACGAACAGCTGCTCCACCTCCTGCGGGGTGAGCACCGAAGTGGGCTCGTCCATGATCAGCAGTTGCGGGTTCAGCAGCAGCGCGCGCACGATCTCGATGCGCTGACGCTCGCCCACCGACAGGGTCGAGACCACCCGGTGCGGCTCGAGCTTCAGCCCATACTGGTCCATCACCTCGCGGATTTTCGCCTCGAGATCGCGCGACTGGATCTTGCTGTCCATGCCCAGCGCAATGTTCTCCAGCACCGTCATCGCCTCGAACAGCGAGAAGTGCTGGAACACCATGCCGATGCCGAGTTTTCGCGCGGCTTTCGGGTTCGACACCACCACCGGCGCGCCGTCCCAGCGGATCTCGCCGGCATCGGGCTGCATGATGCCGTAGATCATCTTGACCAGGGTGGATTTGCCGGCGCCGTTTTCGCCGAGCAATGCGTGGATTTCGCCGGGGCGGACCGAGAACGAGACGTTGTCGTTGGCCAGCACGCCGGGAAAGCGCTTGGTGATCCCGCTGAGCTGCAGGCGCGGCGCGATGCTACTCTCCAACGACGGCTCCCGACTTCTTCGTTGTGGCCGGCCGCGCCTTCAGATCTTCGACTTCCCGCGCGCCAATGTGGACCAGAATCTCGGCTGCCGCCAGCGCGGCGATCACTTCAGGCCGCTTGTCCCCAATCCCCTGCGGGAAAGCCGCGCCGCCGATCGGCAGCACCAGCCGGTCGAGAGCCGCCGCCGGGTAGCCTTCGCCCAGATACCAGGAACGGAATCGCGCCTTCTTCGTCTTCGAGCCGACCATGCCGATATAGGGGGCGTCAGCCCGCTGCAGCGCCTCGGCGGCGATCAGGAAATCGAGCGCGTGATCATGCGTCAGGATGACGAAGCCGCTGCCCAGGGGGGCCGAACGCACCACCGCCTCCGGCATCGCGACGGCATGGGTTTCGACATTGTCCGGCAGGTTGGTCAGTTCGTCGGGCCGCGTATCGACCACATGCACCCTGAGCGGCAGCGCCGACAGCGCCCGGGCCAGAGCATGCCCGACATGGCCGGAGCCGAACAGATAGACATGCGGCCGCGCCGCCGCCTCGGCGTCGAGCTTGGCGGCAAGCCGCGCCACCTCCGCCGCGGTGACCCGCTTCAGCGCCACATCCACCCGCCCGCCGCAGCACTGCCCGATCTCGGGCCCGAGCGGGATGTCGAGGCTGTCGCTGTGCGCGCCGGCCCGCAGCACCTGCCGCGCTCGATCGATCACCATATACTCGAGCGCCCCACCGCCGATGGTGCCGACCTGCGCGTCCTCGGAGATCAGCATGAACGTCCCGGCCTCGCGGGGCGAGGAGCCGCGGACGGCGGTGAGTTCAGCGACGATGGCCGCGGCGTTGGCGGTAAGGAAGGACTTCAGGGTAGGAACGGAGAGAGTCATGCCCGCCACCCCTCACCCGTCTCGGCCTGCGGCCGATCCACCCTCTCCCCGACGGGGAGAGGAATGCGCTGCGGCCAGATCGAGGCTCCCCTATTCTTCTCCCCGTCGGGGAGAAGGTGGCGCGTAGCGCCGGATGAGGGGTGAGCCACCGGCTTCGCCATCAGCTCTGCCTCACCCGCCGCATCCGCTCGACCCCCATCAGCACCCGCTCGGGTGTTGCCGGCATGTCGAGCTGCGGCGCGATCTTGTAATCGGCCACCGACGCCACCGCCATCGACAGCGCCTCGACCACCGAATAGCCTAGCACCAGCGGCGGCTCGCCCACCGCTTTGCTGCGCCCGATCGCCGGCTCCTTGTTGATGCTCCATTCGGCCAGCCGCACGTTGAAGATGCGCGGTACGTCCGAAGCGAGCGGGATCTTGTAGGTCGAGGGCGCGTGGGTGCGCAGTTGGCCCTTGCCGTCCCACCAGAGTTCCTCGGTGGTGAGCCAGCCCATCCCCTGAATGAAGCCGCCTTCCACCTGGCCGATATCGATCGCCGGGTTCAACGAACGGCCGACATCTTCGAGCACGTCGGAACGGTCGACCTGGTACTCGCCGGTCAGCGTATCGATGGTCACCTCAGACGCCGCGGCGCCATAGGCGAAATAGTAGAACGGGCGGCCGCGTCCGGTGCTCCGATCCCAGTGGATCTTCGGCGTCTTGTAGAACCCGGCGGCGCTCAGTTGCACCCGGTTCATCCAGCACGACGTGGCCAGCTCTTCGAACGGCACGAACTGCTGGCCGGCGCGCACCCCGCCGAACTCCCACTGCACGTCCTTGGGTTCGACCTCGTAGATGAAGGCCGCATGCGCCGCCATCCGCGCCTTGATCTGGTTGGCGCCGTCGAGCGCCGCCATGCCGTTGAGATCGGTGCCGGACGAGGCTGCCGTCGCCGAGGTGTTGGGCACCTTGCCGGTATTGCTGGCCATGATCTGCACGCGCTCGACCGGCACGCCGAAGGCATCGGCGACGACTTGCGCCACCTTGATGTGGAGCCCCTGCCCCATCTCGGTGCCGCCATGGCTCAGATGGATCGAACCGTCGCGATAGACATGCACCAGCGCGCCGGCCTGGTTGTGCCAGGTGGCGGTGAACGAGATGCCGAATTTCACCGGCACCATGGCGATGCCCTTCTTCAAGACCTTGCTGGTCTTGTTGAATTCGAGAATGGCGGCGCGCCGCGCCTGATAGTCGGAACTCTGTTCGAGGTCCTCGATCACCCGATGGATGACATTGTCTTCCACCTCCTGGTGATACGGCGTCACGTTGTTGCTGTCGGTGCCGTAGAAATTGGCCTTGCGGATCTCCAGCGGGTCCTTGCCCAGCGCATAGGCGATATCCTCGATCCAGCGCTCGGCCGCGATGATCCCCTGTGGGCCACCGAAACCACGAAAGGCGGTGTTCGACACCGTATTGGTGAACAGCGGCAGCGAGTTCACCCTGACCGTCGGATACCAATAGGCATTGTCGCAGTGGAACAATGCCCGGTCGGTCACCGGGCCGGAGAGATCGGCCGAATAGCCCGAGCGCGCCGCATAGGTGGCGGTCACCGCCTGGATCTTGCCGTCGCTGTTGTAGCCGACATCGTAGTCGACCACGAAATCATGGCGCTTGCCGGTGATCTGGAAATCGTCGTCGCGATCCGGACGGATCTTCACCGCCTTGTTGAACTTCTTCGCCGCCACCGCGGCTACCACCGCGAACAGGTTCCCCTGGGTTTCCTTGCCGCCGAAGCCGCCGCCCATGCGGCGCATGTTCACCGTCACCGCGGCATGCGGCACGCCGAGCACCTGCGCCACCATCACCTGGATTTCGGTCGGATGCTGGCTCGAGACCTGCAGGGTGATCTCGTCGTCCTCGCCCGGGATGGCGAGCGCCGCCTGGCTTTCGAGGTAGAAATGCTCCTGCCCGCCGATCCGCACCCGGCCCTTGGCCCGGTGCTGCGACGCTGCAAAGCCGGCCGCGACATCGCCGCGCTCCAACTTCAAGGGCTCGGTGACGAGCTTGCCGCCCGCCGCCACCGCCGCATCGACATCGGTGACATGCGGCAGGTCGCGATACTCGATCTTGGCGAGCTTCGCCGCCCGCCGCGCCGCCTCGCGCGTCTTGCCGATCACCGCGAACACCGGCTGGCCCCAGGTGACCACGCGGGTGGTGGCAAACACCGGCTCGTCATGCTTATGCACCGAGCTCACATCGTTCTCGGCCGGAATGTCCTCGGCCGTCAGCACACCGACGACTCCTGGCGCCGCACGCACCGCATCGAGGTTCATCGACGCGATATCGGCATGCGCCTTGGTCGACAGGCCCAGATAGGCATGCAGCGTGCCCTCGGGCTCGACCAGATCGTCGATATAGTCGGCGCGACCGGCCACCTGCTTGATGGCGGAGTCATGCTTGACCGAGACATGCAGCGGCGAGGTGGTGATCGGGGATTGCTTGTTCATGGAGCTACGCAGCCCCCACAAACGCGATGTCATCCCGGCGCAGGCCGGGATCCATCCTTAGATGGTGCGACCTGCGGTGAACGAACGGCGAGACCTCAGGATGGGCCCCGGCCTTCGCCGGGGTGACACCGTGGGTGAGGAGATAACTGCTCATCATGCCACCTCCCTCGTCAGCCGCTCGCCCTCGCCGGTGGTCTCGAGGAAGAACCGGCGCAATAGGTTCTGCGCCGCCAGCAGCCGATATTCAGCCGAGGCGCGCATGTCGGTGAGCGGCTGATAATCCTCGGCAAAAGCCGGGATCGCCGCTTCGACCGTCGCGACAGTCCAAGCCTTGCCCATAAGCGCCGCTTCCACCGCCCGGGCCCGCTTCGGCGTTGCCGCCATGCCGCCATAAGCGATGGTGATGGCGGCCACCTTGCCGCCCTCCAGCCTCAGCCGGAACGCCCCGCACAGCGCCGAGATATCCTCGTCCTTGCGCTTGGTGATCTTGTAGCAGGCGAACTGCTCGCCTTCGGGCAGCGACGGAATGGTGACAGCCTCGACGAACTCGCCGGGCTGCCGGTCCTGCTTGCCATAGGCGATGAAGAAATCCTCGAGCTTCACCTCGCGGCGCACGTCGCCTTTCCTCAGCGTGATCGCGGCGCCGAGCGCGATCAGTGGCGGCGGCGTGTCGCCGATCGGCGAGCCGTTGGCGATATTGGCGCCAATGGTCCCCATATTGCGCACCTGCTGGCCGCCGATGCGCATCCAGAGCTCCGTCAGCTGCGGAAAGCGCCGGGTCACTGCCGCGGTGGCGGCGGAATAGGTCACCCCTGCCCCGAGCTTCAGCGTCGCCTCGTTTGCTTCGATGCCCTGCAGCCCGGCGATGTCGCCGATGAAGATCATCGGTCCGATATCGCGCATGAACTTGGTGACCCAGAGGCCGACATCGGTGGCTCCCGAAACCAGCGTGCCCCCGGGGTTGCCGGCATAGACTTCGGCGAGATCGTCGGCCGAGGCCGGCACGATGATCCGGTCCTTGCCTTCGCCCAGTTCCACCCTCCGCCCGTCGCGCAGCTTTTCGAGCCGCGCCTTGATCGATTGCCGCTCGACCACCAGCGGATCGGCCACCACCTTGCCATAGGCCGAGATCGATTGGCCGGCCTTGATGATCGGCGAATAGCCGGTGCAGCGGCAGAGGTTCCCCTGCAGCGCCACTTCGATGTCGTTCACCGAGGGATCGGCATTCCGCATCCACATGCCATAAAGCGACATCACGATGCCCGGGGTGCAGAAGCCGCACTGGCTGCCGTGATGCTCGACCATCGCCTGCTGCACCGGGTGCAGCGGCCCATTGGCGGCCGACAGATGCTCGACCGTCACCACATGCGTCGCATCGAGCGAACCGACGAAGCAGATGCAGGCATTGACGGATTCATAGACCAGCTCGCCCGACGTGACCCGCCCGACCAGCACCGTGCAGGCGCCGCAATCGCCCTCGGCGCAACCTTCCTTCGAGCCGGTCATACGCCGGTCGAGGCGGAGGAAATCCAGCAGCGTACGGGTCGCCGAAATCTCGTCCAGCACGACGTCCTGGTCGTTGAGGATGAAGCGCAGCTGGTTGCGAACGTCAGTCACTGAACATCTCCACACCCACCGTCGTCATTCCCGCGCAGGCGGGAACCTAGTGGGATGGCGCCTGCTGCACCGAGTGTGCGGCTCGTCCGGCACTGGGTTCCCGCCTGCGCGGGAATGACGCCGGTGAGAGACTGTTCCCGAGTGGTTCCGCTCATTGCTAGCTTCCCCGGTAAGTCGAATATCCATACGGCGAGACGAGCAGCGGCACGTGGTAATGCGCCGCCTCGCTCATCGTGAACCGTACCGGCACCGTGTCGAGGAACGGGTTCTCGAGGTTGACCCCGATCCGCTCGAAATACTGCCCCACATGGAAAATCAGCTCATAGCTGCCCAGGTGGAAGCGGTCGCCTTCCAGCAGCGGTTGGTCCACCCGCCCGTCGGCATTGGTGTGCCCTGACCATATATGGTGCGTATGGTCGCCATGTACCATCAGCAGGTCGAGCCGCATGCCGGCGGCCGGCTTGCCGTGTGTCGTATCGAGTACGTGCGTCGTCAGGCGTGCTGAACCCGCCATAGTCTAGTCCCTTCACCCTGCGCGCCGGATCGCCCCCCGGCTCCCGCTTGCCGTTGAGGCATAACCCTTGGATTGCCCGACTATTGAGCATATTCGCCTCCGTTCCAAGGGGGTGCCGGGCAGAATTTTACCAACTGGTCCACTTTTGCCGGCCTTGCATCGCGGCGTGGCGCTCGTGATAAATCGGGAACCAACCATGAGGTGCCCATGATGCGTTATCCCCGGAACCTGCAGGGCTACGGCCCGAATCCGCCGGATGCGCAATGGCCCGGTGGGGCGCGTGTCGCGGTGCAGTTCGTCCTCAACTACGAGGAAGGCGGCGAGAACAACATCCTGCATGGCGACGCCGCCTCCGAGGCCTTTCTCGTCGATGTGATCGGCGCCGTGCCGTGGCCCGGTAAGCGGCACTGGAATGTCGAGTCGATGTACGAATACGGCGCCCGCGCCGGCTTCTGGCGGCTGCACCGGCTGTTCACCGGCCTGAACCTGCCGGTCACCGTCTATGGCGTCGCGACTGCCTTGCAGCGCTCGCCCGAGCAGGTCAAGGCCATGCTCGACGCCGACTGGGAGATCGCCAGCCACGGTCTCAAATGGATCGACTACCGGGATTACGACATCGAGCATGAGCGCGAGGATCTGCACGCCGCGATCAAGCTCCATACCGAGGTGACCGGCAGCCGCCCCACCGGCTGGTACTGCGGCCGCACCTCGGTGAACACCGTCGACCTCGCCAGCGAGGAAGGCGGCTTCACCTATGTGTCCGATACCTATGACGACGACCTGCCCTATTACCGCGAGCATTTCGGCAGCCCGCAGCTGATCATCCCCTATTCCCTCGCCACCAATGACATGCGCTTCACCACCGCATCCGGCTTCGCCAACGGCGAGGAATATTTCCAGCTGCTGAAGGACAGTTTCGACGTGCTCTACGCCGAGGGCGAGGCCGGCGCCCCCAAGATGATGTCGCTGGGGCTGCACTGCCGCCTCGTCGGCATGCCCGGGCGCTTTGCCGGGCTCAAGCGCTTCGTCGATTATGTCATGAGCAAGGAAAAGGTCTGGATCGCCAAGCGGATCGATATCGCCGAGCATTGGCTGCGGACCCACCCTTACGTGAAACCTGAGATCGTGCCCTCGGAACTGGCGCTCGACGATTTCACCCAGCTGTTCGGCAATGTGTTCGAGCATTCCGAATGGGTGGCGGAGCGCGCCCACAAACGCGAGATGGGCTCGGTCCACGACACGGCAACCGGCCTCCACGCCTTGATGAGCCAGGTGTTCCGCGCCGCCACCGGCGCCGAGCGGCTGGCCGTGCTGAACGCCCACCCCGATCTCGCAGGCAAGCTTGCCGCCGCCAAGCGCCTGACCTCGGAATCCGAGTCCGAGCAGGCCTCGGCCGGACTCGACGCGCTGACCGATGCCGAGCGGGCAAAGTTCGGCAACATGAACGCCGCCTATGTCGCAAAGTTCGGCTTCCCGTTCATCATCGCGGTGCGCGACAACACCAAGGCGCAGATCATGGCAGCGTTCGAAAAGCGTTTGGCCAATGAGCGCGAAGTCGAGTTCGCCACGGCCTGTCGGCAGGTGGAGCGGATCGCGGAACTGCGGATCCGGCAGATACTGGGCTGACCACTTTCCGAGAGGCCGGTGCGGGAAGAGTACCCCCACCCCTGTCCCCTCCCCGCAAGGGGGAGGGAGACGCCAACTCTGACATCCGTGTTTTGGTCTCCTCCCCCCTTGCGGGGGAGGGACAGGGTGGGGGGTGTTCTTCCCACGCCAGCCTATCGTCGCGCTCACACACCCCGCTTGACATCCGCGCACACATCTATCATAACCATATCGTTATATAGCGAACAGGTTATGAAATGCAGCCGAACCCGAACCAGCTCGATCTCACCTTCGCCGCCCTGGCCGATCCGACCCGGCGGGCGATTCTCGCGCGGCTCGCCGAGGGCGATGCGTCGGTGAATGAGCTGGCGGCGCCGTTCGAGATGAGCCAGCCCGCCATTTCCAAGCACATCAAGGTGCTGGAAAATGCCGGCCTGGTGTCGCGCGGCAAGGATGCGCAGCGCCGCCCGGTGAAGATCGAGGCGCTGCCGCTGGCGGATGCCGTGGGCTGGCTCGAGAACTATCGCAAGTTCTGGGAGCAGAGCTACCAGCGGCTCGACACCCTGCTCGACGAATTGCAGCGCTTCGCCCCGAAAGGCGACAAGAAAAACTAAGAAGCTCACGAGGAGACGCCCCATGCAGCCGCCTTTGACCATCACCCTGCCCTCGGATCGCGAGATCGCCGTCACCCGCACCTTCAAGGCCAACGCCGACCTGGTGTTCGACTGCTGGACCATCCCGGCGCTGATCCGCCGCTGGCTGGGTCCGGCCGACTGGGTGTTCGTCACCTGCGAGTTCGATGCGCGCGTCGGCGGCAAGTGGCGCTTCGTCACCAAAGGGCCCGGCGGTTTCGAGATGGGTTCGTCCGGCGAGGTGCTGGAAATCACCCGCCCCGACTGGATCAAGACCAACGAAATCTACGACATGGACTGGACCGGCGGTCAGACCATCGTCACCAACCGCATTACCGAGGCCGATGGCATCACCACCTCGGTGGTGACCATCCTTTACGCCAACAAGGCAGCCCGCGACGGCGCCCGTGCCACCCCGATGGCCGAAGGCATGGAGATGGGCTTCAGGCGGCTCGAGGAACTGCTGGCCGACATGCCCGCCGACTAGACGTCCGGGGCGCCGACCGCCCCAGGCAGACCGACTTTCACTGCGACGAGCCTGGCCCTGGAGCGTTCCGCTTCCGGGAACGGGAAAATTCAACCCAACCAAGGAGACCCAACATGCCCAAGATCATGCCCTGCCTGTGGATCGACGACCGGATCGAAGAGATGGTCAATTTCTACATCGAGACCTTCAAGGACGGCGAAATCCACAAGGTCGACCACTATCCGGATGGCCGCATCATCACCATCACCTTCCGCCTCAAGGACCAGGAGTTCATGGCGCTGAACGGCGGCCCGATGTTCAAGTTCACCGAGGCGATCTCCTTCACCATCGACTGCGACGGGCAGCAGGAAGTCGACCACTATTGGGACACCTTCACCGCCGGCGGCGGTGAGGAGAGCCAATGCGGCTGGGTGAAGGACAAGTTCGGCCTCAGCTGGCAGATCGTCCCCAAGCAGTTGGGCGAGGCCCTGGCCGGCAGCGACCGCGCCGGCGCCGGCCGCGCCATGCAGGCCATGCTGCAGATGAAGAAGATCATCGTGGCTGACATCCAGAAGGCCTACGCCGGCAGCTGAGCCGGCCCCTTCAATTCCCCACATCGCAACGCCCTGCCCCGCGCGCCACCCGGCGCGCGGTCGGGAGCGGCTTGCCGACACTCCGGAGATCGACAAATGCGTCGCCGAACTTTCCTCCTCACCGTCAGCGCGCTGGTGCTGGCCTCGGCCATCCCTGCGCTCGGCCAGCAAACAACCTTCGACCCTGCCGCTCTTGCCGCCCTCAAGGGCAAGATCGAAGCCTCGATCGCCAAAGGCGACATGCCTGGCGCCGTCTGGCTGCTCGCCAAGGGCGACGAGGTAATCGTCGATACTGCCGGCGGCACTGCCTATGAAGGTGGCGTGCCGATGCGGCGCGACACGATTTTCCGCATCGCCTCGGTCGGCAAGGCCGTCGGCACGGCGGCGGTGATGATGCTGGTCGAGGACAAGAAACTCAGCCTCGACGAACCGGTCGACCGGCTGCTGCCCGAACTCGCGAACCGCCAGGTGCTGAAGGACCTCAAGGGCCCGATCACCGACACGGTGCCGGCCACCCGCCCGATCCTCGTCCGGGACCTGATGAACTTCACGCTCGGTTTCGGCGTGCTGTTCGACCCGACCTTGCCGATCCAGCAGGCGATCGACGCGCGCCAGCTGGTCAATGGTCCACCGGTGCCGCCGACGCCATGGACGCCGGACGAATGGCTGGCGAAGTTCGCCGAGCTGCCGCTGCTGCATCAGCCGGGCGAAACCTGGATGTACAATACCGGTTCGCTCCTGCTCGGCGTGCTGATCGCCCGCGCCTCCGGCATGCCGCTCGAGGATTTCCTCGCCACCCGCATCTTCACCCCTCTCGGCATGGTCGATACCGGCTTCTTCGTGCCGCCGGAAAAACTCGAGCGCTTCCAGCCGGCCTATGGCGTGAACTTCGCCAGCAACGAGCAGTTCCTCGAGGATCCGGTCGATGGCGTCTGGAGCAGGCCGCCGAGCTTTCCCTCCGCCGCCGGCGGGCTGGTTTCGACGCTCGACGATTATCTCGCCTTCGCCCGCATGCTGCTCAACCGGGGCGAGTACAAGGGCACGCGCCTGCTCACCGAAGCCTCGGTGGCCGAGATGACCCGCAACCAGCTGACGCCGGAGCAGAAGCAGGATGCCGGGTTCGTTCCGGGCTTCTTCGACAAGCTCGGCTGGGGCTATGGCGTGCTGACCTACGACACGCCCGACGACATCACACCGACGCCCGGCCGCTATGGCTGGGATGGCGGTTACGGCACCAGTTGGGCCAACGACCCGGCGACCGGGCTGATCGGCCTGATGTTCACCCAGTCGGTCCAGTATTACATCGCCTCCAACCAGTTCCGTGACTTCTGGCGCGGCGCGTTCACCGCCATCGGCGCCGAAACCAAGGGAGTGTCCGACGTGCCCGAACTCATCACCCACGACGTCGCCGTGACCCGCAGCTTCAATGCCTCGCCCGAACGCGCCTGGCGCGCCTGGACCGAGGATGCCGAAGTGATGAAGTGGTGGGGCCCGCGCCCCTGGACCAGCCCGGAAGCCCGCATGGATGTCCGCGAGGGCGGCTATTCGGTGGTGCTGATGCGCTCGCCCGAGGGGCACGATCTGTGGATGCGCTGGGAATATACCAGGGTGATCCCCAACCAGCGGCTCGAATACATCCAGAACCTCTCCGACAAGGACGGCAACCCGATCGACCCGACCAGCGTCGGCATGCCCGCCGAGTTCCCCCGCGACGTCGCGACGGTGGTGACGCTGACGCCCAAAGGCGACGTCACCGAGGTCACCGTTACCGAGCACACCACCACGTCGAAGCAGATGATGGAGTACTCGAAGATGGGGCTCGAGCAGGTGATGGACCAGATGGGGAAGAGCTTCGATGGCGCCGCAAACTGAACCGGGCGCCGGCTGGCGCCGCCGCCACCTCATCCAAGGCGCCGCCGCATTGACGCTGGCGCTCGCTGCCGGCCCGGGACGGGCCCAGGAGACAAAAGTGGGAAACTACCTGAACGTCGATGGTCTCGACCTCTATTTCGAGGATCACGGCGCTGACCGCAGCCTGCCACCGGTGGTGTTGCTGCATGGCGCGCTCTACGGCATCGAAACTGCCTGGGACGACCTGCTGCCGCGTCTTGCCGACCGGCGGGTCATTGCCATCGAGGCCCAGGGGCATGGTCACACGGCCGACCGGGCGACGCCCTTCACCGAGGCGCAGATGGTCGCCGATGCTGCCGGTGTGCTCGACCAGCTCGGCATCGCCGGCGCCGACATCGTCGGCCATAGCATGGGCGCAATCGCGGCGGGCGGTCTCGCCATTCGCCGGCCCGAGCTGGTCCGCAGCCTGACGCTGCTGGGGCGGAGCTTCAGCCCGGAGGGCACGATCCCCGAACTGCTGGAAATGCAGCGCAATCCGCAGCACCTGCCCTCGGCCGAACTGGCGGCGATCCTGCCGACCCAGGCGGAATTCGGCGCCTGGGCCGAGCACTATCAGCGCACGGCGCCCAACCCGCGTGCCTTTCAGCAGGTGGCGATGAATGCACAGGCTTATGTCAGCGGCTGGCCGGGCTGGAGCCACGAGCAGCTTGCCGCCATCCCGGCCCCTGCCCTCATCGTCATAGGCGACCGCGATTTCGTGCCGCCGGCCCACGCGGCCGAGTTGGCCACGCTGTTGCCCGGCTCACAGCTTGCGATCCTGCCGGGAACCACGCACACCTCGATCTTGCGACGCGGCGCTTGGCTCGAGCCGATGTTGCGGGCACGCTGGGATCGGCTCGGCTGAACGCCGGCGTTGGGGGCGACATGGACCTGACTGCTGAAACCATCCTCGCCCGGCTGCAGGAACTGCGGTCGGACGAGGAGCGGAAGAAATACCACCGCTACTTCGATTTCGAGGACGATGCCGCCGACACCTTTATCGGCGTGCGCATGGGCCAGGTTTTCGCCCTCGCCAAGCAGGGCCTGCTGACCCCACCGGCCGAGATCGAAAAGCTGATGGAGTCCGATATCCACGAGGCCCGGGCCGCCGCCATGAGCATCATGGCCAAGCAGTATCAGGCGAAGAAGACCACGCCAGAGCGCAAACAGGAGCTGTTCGAGCTCTACCTGCGCCGGCACGACCGCATCAACAACTGGGACCTGGTCGATCTCGCGGCCTATTACGTCATCGGGCCGCATCTGCTCGAGCGCCCGCGCGATATCCTCTATCGGCTGGCCAGATCGGAGAACCTGTGGGAGCGGCGCACCGCCATCCTCGCCACCTTCGCATTCATCCGCCGCGGCGAGCTCGACGACACCTTCGCCATTGCCGAGCTGCTGCTCGATGACCCGGAGGATCTGGTGCTGAAGGCGGTCGGCTGGATGCTGCGCGCCACCGATACCAACCGGCCGGCGCTCAACGCTTTCCTCGACAGGCACGCCGCACAAATGCCCCGCATCATGCTGCGCAACGCGCTCGAGCACTACGCCCCGGAGGAGCGGGCCCACTACATGGCGATGGGCAAGGGTAAGTAGAGCGCCATCTTCGCGGACGGCGTTCGCGGCTGGGCCGGTGCCAGGCTGCAGCAGCGCCAGCTACTCGATCTGCCCCCCTCCCCCTTGAGGGGAGGGGTGGGGGGTGGGGGTCCATCGGTGATCACAGAACCACCCCCCCCCCCAACCCCTCCCCTCAAGGGGGAGGGGAGCAGAGGCATCAGTCGCCACCATCCCCGTCGGAATCGCCGCTCGAGAGATCGCCGCTACCGCTGCCGCCTCGGCCCGCGCGTTGCCAGAAGCTCCCCGCCAGCCAGCCGAGGCCGATCAGCGCGGCGACAGCCAGCACCGGCCAGAACATGGTGAGAAATCCGTAGACCGGCTCGCGGAACGACTGCTGCAGGTCGCGGAGCCAATCCAGCATTCAGCGCCCCGGATAGCTTCCGTCGCGCTGATCGTGGTGCGGTTCGCCGTCTTCCCACTCGATATCGGTATTCGCCTGGGGCTCGGCGTGGCCGAGCAGGCGGTCGATCCACTGGCGCAGCGCGCGGCCGGCCTGTTCCAGCTGGATCGGGTCGATCAGAGGGCGCTGCTCATGGTGCGGTTGCGTTGCCATGCGCCGAATCTGCGCCCGATTCCTAAACTTTTTCTGACGGTCGGCGCGGCGCCGACCGTCATTGCCGGTGCGCTCACCAGGCGTCGGGTTCGCGCACCATGTGGACGATCCCCGCCGGATTGAAGAACCAGCCGCCGCGGAAGTCTTCGCCGAGCGGCTCGATCGCATCGTTGCGCGTCATCCCCGCGGCGCTCAGTTTCTCTGCGGCCGGCGCGAAATCCGGTGCGAACAGTTCGAGCCATACCTCGCTCTGCGAATAGCCCGGCGCTTCGTCGATCCACAGCTGGTTCGGCCCGAACAGAAAGCCGACCTCCGCCCGTTCCGGCACCCGCTCGAGCTGCAGCACGTCGCGATAGAACGCCACTGTCTGTGCGTAGAGGTGGGTCGGCACCTTCATGGCGATGTTGATGCCGCCCTGGATTGAGCTCGTCATGGTCATTGGTCCCGTCGTCACTTGTAGAAGCCGTCGCGCAGGTTGAAGCCGTGCTCGAGATAGACCTTCATCGCGCACAGCATGCCGGTCCAGCCCTCGGTGTTGCCGATACAGGCATCGAGTGCCTGCTGCGTTGCCGTCCAGCCCGCCTCGGTGATGGTCACCAGGGTGCGGCCGTCTTCGAGCGCCTCAAAGCTCATGGTCACCGTAGTGTCGCCGCTGGGGTCGGCACCGGTCCCTTCCACGGCGCCCCATCTGAGGACGATCCGACTGTCGTCGACCACCTCGACTACATGCACCGGGAAGGCGCCGGGGAAATCGGCGAAGTCCCAGGTCACGGTCGCGCCGGTCGTCAGCCGGCCCTGAGCGCCGCCGGTGGTGAAATAGCCGGAGAGCTTCCTGGGATCGGCCACCGCCTCGAACACTTCATGTACCGGCTTGGCGATGCGTCCCGACACTTTCAGCTTCACATCCATCCCGCTTCTCCTTGCATGACGTTTTTCCTTGTCTTCCCGTCCATTACGTTATAAAAATATAACATGTCAAGCGACGACGAAAACGACAAGATTTTCAAGGCCCTGGGGAACCGGGTGCGTCGCAACATGCTGGATCGGCTGAAGGATAACCCGCAGACCACCGGAGCGCTGTGCGACGCCTTCCCCGAGCTCGACCGCTGCACCGTGATGCAGCACCTCAAGGTGCTGGAGGATGCCGAGCTGGTCATTCCCCGCCGCGAGGGGCGCGAGCGCTGGAACCACCTCAACGCCATTCCCATCCAGCAACTGCACGAACGCTGGATCGGCAGCTACGCCGCCTACGCGGCACAGGGGTTGCTGAAGCTGAAGCAGGGCCTCGAAGGCTGATGCCGGTACGAAGTCGCCACCGGCCTCTCCGTGTTCGCGACGACTGACTGCCCGCTTGGCCGAAACTGCACGTCATTTGGCAACCGCTGTCGTCGGCCTGCCACTAGCCTCCGCTGATCCATTCGGAGGACCGACATGCACAAGCGTGCCATCTTCGCCGGGGTCGGCGCCATCGTGCTGGCGGCCCTGGTCGTCATCCCGATCGTGCTGGCGCCCGGCACACCGGCCGCGGCCTTGCCGCCCGCCGAACCGATCGCCACCGACGAGCAGGCCGCCACCATCGCCGCTATGCGTCCGACCCGCCATACCGACCGGCCGGTGATCGCCATCATCGCCTGGAACCAGGCGACCGAGCTTTCCGACTTCTTCTCGGCCTATGGCGTCTTGAAGCGGGCCGACATCGCCGAGGTCACCGTGGTGGCCGAACGGGCAGACCCGGTGCAGCTCTACCCCGGACCGAAGATCGCCCCCGAGGCGACCATCGCCGCTTTCGATGCGCAGCACCCGCAAGGCGCCGACTATGTGGTGGTGCCCGCCATGGATCCGGGCACCGACCGGGTCATCGCCGACTGGCTGGTCGCCCAGCATCAGAAGGGCGCAAAGATCATCTCGATCTGCAACGGCTCGCGCATGCTCGCTTTTGCCGGCCTGCTCGACGGCCGCCGCGCCGCCGGCCACTGGAGCGCTGTCGCCGAATTGCACCAGAAGCATCCGACCATGACCTTCGTCCCCGATCGCCGTTACGTCGTCGACGATGGCGTTGCGACCTCCACCGGCATCACGGCCAATATTCCGATCATGCTGGCTTTGGTCGAGGCCGTTGGCGGGCGGCCCGCCGCCGAGCGCACCGCCGGCGAACTTGGGGTCGCCAACTGGGATGCCCGGCACCGCTCGGCCGGTTTCGAACTCACTCTCGAGCACAAGAAGACCTTCATTCGCAATGCCCTGACCTTCTGGCGGCGCGAGACTGTCGGTATTCCGCTCGCAGAGGGCGTCGACGAGGTAGCGCTGGGGTTACTCGTCGACGCCTATGCCCGCACCAACCTCGCCAGCGTCGTGACGCTCGGCGCCGGCGGCGCGCCGGTGGTGAGCCGACACGGCCTGACGATCCTCCCCGACCGCCCCGGCGAGAGCGCCGGCGTCGACCACCTGCTCTCCCCGCCGCCCACCGAGGCGCCGGCCCAGACGCTCGAGAACGAACTGCCGGTGGTGGCGGAGCGCTACGACCTGCCGACCGCCAGAATCGTCGCCCTGGTGATGGAGTATCCATGGGCCGGCGGGGGACGGTAGGCGCCAAGCCGGGTGAGGAGGCCCGCGCCACGCTTGCGGCAGCGCGGTTCACCTCGTTTCCGATGCGCACTAGGATGAGCCTATGCCAGCACCCGCCCCCCTGCCCCCGAACCACGGCACCACTCGGCGCATCGCCATCATCGGTTACGAGGGCTTCCAGTTGCTCGATGTCACCGGCCCCGCCGAAGTCTTCGCCAAGGCCAACGACTTCATGCCCGAGCTCGCCGCCCGGCCACTGCATTACGAGATCGTGGTGGCCAGTCCGGACGGCGGCACCATCACCTCGAGCTCCGGCCTGGCGCTCGCCGGCACCGTGCCGCTCGCGGCGCTCGGTTCCGACATCGATACGCTGCTGATCTCCGGCGGGCCGGAAGGCCCGGTGCGTCGCGCTGCCGAAGCGACCGCCCTGCTCCCCTGGCTCGCCGCCCAGGCGCCGGGGATCCGGCGCGTCGCCAGCATCTGCACCGGCGCCTTCCTGCTCGGCGCCGCCGGCCTGCTCGACGGCCGGCGCGCCACCACGCACTGGTCGTCCACCCGCCTGCTCGAAACCCTGCTGCCGCGCACCGAAGTGGTGCCCGACGCGATCTTCGTCGGCGACGGCCACATCTTCACCTCGGCCGGGGTGACTGCTGGCATCGACCTGGCGCTGGCCCTGGTCGAGTATGATTGCGGCCCGCCGGTGGCCTTGCGCACGGCGCGCGAGCTGGTGCTCTACCTGCGCCGCGTCGGCGGCCAGTCGCAGTTTTCCAGCAGCCTCGCGGCGCAGGCCGGCGCCGGCGACGGGTTGCAATCGCTCGTCACCTGGATCGCCGGCAATCCCGAGGCCGACCTCAGCGTCGCCATGCTGGCCGACCGCGCCATCATGAGCGAACGCACCTTTGCCCGCAGCTTTCGCGCCCAGACCGGCATGACCCCGGCACGCTATGTCGAGCTGGTCCGCCTCGACCGGGCCAAGCAACTGCTGGAATCGACCCGCTGGCCATTGGCCCGCATCGCTGAGCGGGCGGGGCTGGGCAGCGCCTCCACTCTGTCGCGCGCCTTCCGCAGGCATCTGGGCACCACGCCCGAAGGCTACCGCGAACGCTTCCGCATCGAAGGCAGCCGGCGCTGAGGCCCGCCCAGTCGCCGCTTCCCTCCCCCGCGGCGGGACGGGAGCAGTGGCCCACTGTCCGGCCACCGGCTTTCGCGCTAAGAGCACTGACCACTCACGTTAGCTGAAGTCCGATGGCCCCCACCACCTATGCCGGCCCGAGCGCCGGCCTGCCCGACCAGACCGCCCTCCATACCGGCCGCGCCGTATTCACCGAGGCCTATGCGGTGATCCCGCGTGGCGTCATGCGGGACATCGTCACCAGTGCCTTGCCGCATTGGAAGAGCACCCGCGCCTGGGTCATTGCCCGGCCGATGACCGGCTTTTCCGAGACCTTTTCGCAGTACATCGTCGAGGTCGCCCCCGGCGGCGGCAGCGACAAACCGGAGCCCAACGCCCAAGCCGAAGGCGTGCTGTTCGTCGTCGACGGCGAGCTGGCGCTCAACCTCGACGGCCAGCCGCACCGGCTGACCGCCGGCGGCTATGCCTTCCTGCCGCCCGGCGCGCGCTGGACGCTGCACAACACCGCGGCCGCCCCTGCCCGCTTCCACTGGGTGCGCAAGCGCTACGAGGTGGTGGAAGGCATCGAGGTGCCGTCGGCCTTCGTCACCAACGAGCAGGACGTCGCCATCCGCTGGATGCCGGACACCCGCGACACCTGGGGCACCACCCGCTTCGTCGAACCCGACGATGTCCGCCACGACATGCACGTCAACATCGTGACGCTCGAGCCTGGCGCGGTGATCCCGTTCGAAGAGACGCACGTGATGGAGCATGGGCTCTACGTGCTCGAAGGCAAGGCCGTTTACCGGCTCAACCGCGATTGGGTGGAAGTGGAAGCCGGCGATTTCATGTGGCTGCGCGCCTTCTGCCCGCAATCCTGCTACGCCGGCCCGAACCGCTTCCGCTACCTGCTCTACAAGGATGTGAACCGGCACGCCCGGTTGGGGCTGTGAGGCCGGCGCTCACACGCCGCTGAGCACCGCAAGCAGCTCGTCGAGTTCGTCAACGGTTGCATCGATCAGGTCGTCGGGCGGCAACCGGCTGGTCTCGGCGACCAGGTTATCGCGATTGCCCCTGATCTCGCGCTGCAGCTCGGCGAGCCGCAGCTCGGCAAGCTCGTGCGCGTCGGACCCCGTTGGGTGCAGCGCCAGCTGTTCGGCCAGATAGGTGGCGCGCAACTGCCACCCTTCGATGAAGCGCCGGTATGGTTGGATGATCGCCGAGGCGTCGGCCGTCGCGAGCAGATCGGTGGGGCCGGCGGATACAAGATGAATCTGATTGTGCATTTTCAAGCCTAACTCACGAGCCCCACAACGTTTTCCTCGCAGCATGGTTCAGCCCGGCACGTAGAAAATTGCTTGCAGGCCGAAGCAGCGGCAGCCATCGTCGTCGCACCTTCGCGACAGGGAGAACGCGATTCAGATGACACGATTGAGAATACTGGCCGTATTGGCCCTCCTGGCGTCCCCGGCGAACGCCGAAGACCTGACGCCGCCCAGTTACCAGAACCTGCTGACCCCGCTGCTGCAGGGCGGCAGCGACGTGCTGGGCACCCCGCTCGCCTACCCCGCGGGCACACCCAACGTCACCTCGGCCATCGTCACCATTCCGCCCGGCGGCGAAACCGGCTGGCACGAGCATGAGGTGCCGCTGTTCGCCTATGTCCTCGAGGGCGAGCTGACCGTCGATTACGGCAGCAAGGGCAAGAAGACCTATCGCGCCGGCGAAGCGGTGCTGGAAGCGGTGGGCTGGCCGCATAACGGCACCAATACCGGCAGCGTGCCGATGAAGCTGGTGGCGGTCTATATGGGCGGCGGCAGTGCGGCCAACACCGTCAAGGTCGATGCCTCGGCCCGCAAATAATCCGGCAACAGTCCTCGCCTAGCTTTCTCCCCGCGAAGCAATTCGCCTCAGGGAGAACGCCATGGCCGACCGGTTGCCTCAGGAGTCCCCAGCCCGACGCCCAGGCGTTGCAGCTGGCCCCGCAATGGCGGCGCTCGTGACACTGTCGGCTTGCAGTGCACAGGGCGCAGGTCCACGGGTCGACCTCGCACAGCTGACGGCCCCGGTGGCGGCGGTCGTCAGCCCCCTGCTGCAGGCTCCAGCAACGCCCTGATCTGGGCCGGCACCACCGAGGGCCCATAGAGCTGCTCGAGGTGATGCGCCAGACCGCGCAGCAGGTTGCGCCGGTGCCGCGGGTCCTCGTATTGCCGCGCCGAGGTCATGAGGATGTACTCGAGGCTGAGCCGCCCTCCCTCCTCGCCCAGGCTGGCAAGGAATGCATGGCTCTGCGCCGTCAGCGGTTCGCCCTCCAGCACGCAGAACGGCGCCACCGTGATCAGCGTCTGCGGCGCCGCCGCGTGCAACTGCTGCAGCACGATGTGAAGCCCCGCGTGATCCTCGGCGGCCAGCTTGCCGCCGCACAGCACCACCAGGATGTAGATCCAGAATTCGGTGCCCGGCTCGGCGATGTCGGCCGCGCGTTCGAGCAGGTCGATGCCCTCGGCCAGCCGCCCGCGCATCAGCCGCGCCTGGCCCAGGATCGCGAATGAGGCGGCGAACGCGGTGCTGGCGTCGAACGCCTCCTCGGCCAGCCGTTCCGCCATCGCGGTATGACCACGCGCCACGAACAGCAGCAGCTTTGCCACCGACAGCTTCAGCATCGGGTTGTCGGCGACACCCGGCAGCGCGCCGAGCGCCGCCGCCTCGATCTCGTCTTCGATCGCCTGGCGCTCGGCGTTGGGCGCGCTCTGCCCGTTGCTGCCCATGATCGCCTGCACATAGAGGCTGAGCCCCCACATCAGCCGGGCCACCGGATCGTCGGGATTGGCGGTGAGGCTGGCGCGCACCTGCTCGATATTCTCCAGCCAGCTGCGCGCCTCGGCCGTGATCAACCGCCCCGCATTGTGCATCGCCACATAGAGCGGCGGCGTCGCCGGCGCCGGCGCGTCGATCATCCCCAGCGCCTGCCGGTGCCAGATCAGCGAGCGATATTGCTGCACCACGTCGGCGACCAGGCCCGGCACCTCGCCCGACTCCGCCACCGCCAGCCGCGACATCCCGACCACGTCGCCGCCCGGCATCTGCCGCAGCACCAGCCCGCATTGCAGCACATCGCCTTGCGGGAAGACGCTGATCTCGAGGTTGAAGCGCGTCTTGGTCGGGCTTTTCGGTGAAAACTTCTCCTCGAGCCGCACCGCCTGCTCGGGCGGCGTGGCGGCATCGAGCTGTCGCGCCAGTTCGGCCGGTAGCAGAGCGGCCACCGAGCCGAACCGGCCGGCCCGCGTCAGGCCATGCACCGGCCCCACCACCACCAGGGCATCGGCCGGCTCGGCCGGCTCGGCCACCCAGACATAGCCCTCGCCATAGCGCGTCGCGATAAAGCGCGGCGAGCGGGCCGGATCGCCCAGCTTGGCCCTGAGCCGGTTGATCAGGAAATCGATATTGCGATCGGAGGCGTCCGAGCCCACCCCGGAAATGGCGTCGAGCAGCGTATTGCGGGTCAGCACCCGCTGCGGATGCGCCATGAAGGTGGAAAGCACCGTCCGCTCGGCCCGGGTGAACGTGACTTGATTGCCGCCCCCGTCACGCGCCGACAGCAAGTCCTCGTGAAACACCAGACTGTTGAACTGATACTCTGCCATCATCGCCTTCAGTATTTCCGCTGCGCGACAATTGCCTAATCGCAGACGGATTTCCAGCGACTTCCGAACCGGCGAGCGGGCTTCCATGCGGCCGCACATCGGCTAAGCTCTCCCCAACCATCGGGAATCGACATGACAGCCAGCCGCACCCTCTTCATCGAGCCGCTCACCCAACAGGCCTATGCCCCGTTCGGGCAGGTGATCGAGACCGAGGGCGCCCACCACTATCCGATCAATGGCGGCATGACCGAGCGCTACCATGACTTGGCGAGGGTCGAACTGGGCGGCGTGCACCCCCGCCCGCTGATCTCGATCGCCCGCGGCCAACCCTATGCTCTGCCGCTGACGCTCAGGATGGTGGAGCGCCACCCGCTCGGCAGCCAGGCCTTTTATCCGCTGGCGCAGCGGCCGTTCCTTTCCATCGTCGCGCCGGACGAAGGCGGCATTCCTGGTCGTCCGCGAGCATTCCTCGCCGCCCCCGGCCAGGGCATCAATATGGCGATGAACACCTGGCACGCCGTGCTGACGCCGCTCGGCGAGACCTCGGACTTTCTGATCATCGATCGTGGCGGCGAGGGCAACAATCTCGAGGAATACTTCTTCGACGAGCCCTACCTCGTCGTCGAGCCCGATTGATTTCTTTTACCCATCCACTGCTTCGGCGTCGCAACTGCGTTGCAATTGCTCCATAATCTACCGCAACGCGTATCGGGTGGAGGCAAATCATGCGTATCGTTCTGGCAATGGTGGCGCTCTTGCTGGCCCTTGCGAGCCCGGCGCTCGCCGCCAAGGTGACGCTCAAGGGCGATGTGACCTATCGCGAACGCATCGCGCTGCCGCCCGGCGGCACGCTGTCGGTGTCGCTGATCGATCTCGCCGCGCCCGACAAGCCGCGCGTTTCGGCCAAGGCGGCGATCGCCGGCCCCGGCCAGGTACCGCTGACCTTCACCCTCAATTTCGACGACACCGTCATCGTCGCCGGCCACAGCTATGCGCTGGTCGCCGAGATCGCGGGGCCCGACGCGGTGTGGTTCCGCAACGCCGAACCCTATGCGCTGGACCCGTTGGCCCCAGCCGCGCCGATCCTCATCATCGTCAACATCGTGCCCAAGGACACTGCCGTGGTAACACCGGAGCCGGTGGTGGCGCCGCCCCCGCCGCCGATCCTCGACATCACCTGGCAGGCCGAAACCATCGGCGGCGCCCCGGTGGCGCGCGGCATCGTCTCCTCGCTGTCGATCGCCTCCGACATGCGCGCCGGCGGCCGCGGCGGCTGCAACTCGTGGTTCGCACAAGCCGAGCTCAATGCCGAACGGCTGATCTTCAGCGCCGTCGCCGCCACCCGCATGGCCTGCGTCTCCGACGAGGCCACCAAGCAGGAAGACAATTTCTTCGCCACCCTCGCCGCCACCCGCTTCTGGCGGCTGGACAAGGACCACCTGATCCTGCTCGACGCCGGCGGAGTGGAACTGGCCAACCTGGGCAAGTCGCGGTTCTGACAGCGGCTGGTTGACCCAACTCGCAGCCCGCGCAGATGGATGGATGGGTCCCTGCCTTCGCAGGGATGACACCCGTGGGGGATTGCGGGTCCTGATGACATTCCCCGCACTACCGGAACCCCGTTGACGTCACGCCCACCTCCCGACAGGCTCACACCACTCAACCGGAGCCCCTCATGCCGACCCCCGACCTGATTTCGCGCCTGCTCGATGTCATCGAACTCGACCTGCTGCCCTTGACCAGGCGCGGCGTCGGCGGTGGCAACAAGCTGTTCGGGGCGGCGATCCTGAGGAAATCCGATCTGTCGCTGGTCATCGGCGAGACCAACAACGAAACCGAGAACCCGCTCTGGCACGGCGAAATGCACGCCATCAAGCGCTTCTACGAACTGCCGGCCGCGGAGCGTCCGGCCCCCAGGGACTGCCTGTTCCTCGCCACGCACGAGCCCTGCTCGCTCTGCCTCTCGGGCATCACCTGGTCGGGCTTCGACAATTTCTACTATCTGTTCAGCTACGAGGACACGCGCGACAGCTTCGGCATTCCGCACGACATCCGCATCCTCAGGGAAGTCTACGCAGTGCCGGATCCCGACCGCGACACCGTCCCCGAGGACCGGCCGCTCTACAATCGCAAGAACGCCTTCTTCGAGAGCCACGCCATCCAGCAGCTGATCGCCGGCATCGACCGCTCGTCGCGCGAGCTGCTGGTGGCCCGGGTCGACGACCTCAACGCCGCCTATAACGACCTCTCGGCCGTCTACCAGAAAGACAAGGGCAAGAAGGGCATCCCGCTAAGCTAGGGCATTTCACGATTGAGCTGCATCGGGTGCGGCTCGACGTTGCCCCCCACACCGGCCGTCATCCCTGCGCGGGTGCCTCGCGCCGCTGCGGCTCGCGCTACACCAGCACCACGCTCGCTGCGGCAAACGCCAGCACGGCGAGGGCCGTGGCGAACAGCACGAGCAGCAGGATCTGGGTTCCGGTGCTGATCGCGCCCGGACGGTCGTGGCTATGGTCCTGGTCGGTATCCACGGGATCAGCCGAGGTCGGCGAGTTGTGCCACCGGTGCGGTTTCGACCGGCAGGACCGAAGCGGCGATGGTGAGCGTCGCCATCGACATCACGAACAGGGCGACCAGAGTGAGCTTGAGCATTTTTGCCCCCCAAGGGCGAGGCCGGTACGACCCCGCCGGTTCATCTTGAGGGCAACAATGCGGCACCGCGTTTGAACGTTCCCGGAATCCGGCGTTTAGCTGGCGTTCAGGAATGAAGCTTTCGCCACATTTCCAAGCTTTCATGTATCCAAGACGTAATGCAGCTCTCCAACTTGTAACTGAGGGATCGCCCGCCCCCTTCTTACATCGGGCTCGTACCCAAAGAGACGGAGACGAACCCATGCCCACCCCGTTAAGCCGCCGCGACGCCCTGCGCCTCGTCGCCATCACCGCCGCCGGCGGTGCCCTGATGACGCAGCAGGCCTTTGCCGAGGAAGCCAGTGCGCAGTCCACCACCGGGCTGATGCCCGGCGCCGATGTCTGCGTGCTCACCCCCGAGGTGACCGAGGGGCCATATTACTTCGACCC
>MKVB01000001.1:1228517-1251314 GCA_001899085.1 Devosia sp. 66-14
CGCGTCGATATCTGGCACTGTAATGCCGAGGGCCTCTATTCGGGCTATGCCAACCAGACCGGCGGCGTCGATACAACCGGCCGGACCTTCCTGAGGGGCACGCAGTTCGCCGGCGCCAACGGGATCGTCGAGTTCCAGACCATCTATCCGGGCTGGTATGCCGGCCGCACCACCCACATCCATTTCAAGGTGTTTCTCGACGACAAGACCGTGCTGACCGGCCAGCTGTTCTTCCCCGATGCGCTGAGCCAGTTCATCTACCAGAATGTCCCGCCCTACACCGCGCACGGCCATGATCGCGACGTGCTCAACGCCAACGACAATATTGCCAGTCAGGCAACCCGCGCGTCGTTCGCCTATGTGAAGGAGCTCGAGGAGCGCTACCTCGTCGCGATGATCGTCGGCGTCGACCCCAGTGCCGAATCCGCGACCGGCTTCGGCGGCGCTCCGGGCGGCGGCGCCGGCGGCGAGCCTCCCAGCGGCCCGCCACCGGACGGCGCTCCCGCCGATGGCGCGATGAGCGCACCGTCGACCGAAACCAGCGTCAGCCTGGTGCCAGGGATCAAGGGGATCCGATAAGCAAAAGGGCGGCCTCACGGGCCGCCCTTTCAAATCTCTCGGCAGGCAGAAAGTTACCCCGCCGCGCGCTCGCTGTCGCTGCGGCGCTGCCGGCCGGCGTCCTTCTGCTTCTTGTTCCAGCGCTGCTTGGGCGCCGGCGTGCCCTGGCCGGTCGGCTTTTCCCACCAGCCGGGAATCGTCGGAGCCGCGCCGCCGTTCTGCGACACGTTGCTGCCCTTGCCGACCCCACCACGGACCTGCTGCGCGTTGCCGCGCTGCGGCTGCCCGTTGGCAGGCGCAGCGGCGGCATGGCCTTCACCATGCCCGCGCTTGCGGCCATCGACGATCGCCGCCTTCTTGGCGCCCGAGAAATGCCGGCCGGCATTGGCATGCTTGCGCTGCCCATCGGGACGAGGGGCCTGCGGCCGCGGCGGCTGCCGCTGCGCGCGCACCTGCGCTGCGTCGATCACTTCGCCGCCATTGCCCTTGAGCTCTCCGGTCACCGGCAGGGTCTTGCGGATCAGCCGCTCGACATCGCGGAGCTTGCCGCGTTCGGTGCCATCGCACAGCGTGATCGCAAAGCCCGAGGCGCCGTTGCGCGCCGTGCGGCCGATGCGGTGCACGTAGTTCTCCGGATCGTCCGGCAGCTCGAAGTTGATCACGTGGGTGATGTTCTGCACGTCGATGCCGCGCGCCGCGATATCGGTGGCGACGAGGATGCGCACCGAACCATTGGCAAAGCCCTTGAGCGCCGCCTGGCGGGCATTGTTGGATTTGTTGCCGTGGATCGCCGCCGCCTCATGCCCATCGATGGCGAGATTCTTGGCCACGCGGTCGGCGCCATGCTTGGTGCGCGAGAAGATGATCACGCGGCTGAGGCTCTCGTCCTCGAGCAGCTTGTTGAGCACGCCGCGCTTTTCCTTCGAGCCCGCGAGGATCACCCGCTGGTCGATGGTGCCTACGGTCTGCGCCGCCGGGTTGGCTTCGACGCGCACCGGATCGTTGAGCAGCCCCTTGGCGAGTTCGGCGATTTCCGGCGCCATGGTGGCCGAGAACATCGCGGTCTGCCGGCGCGGGCCGATCGCCTTGGCGATTTCCTTGACGGCGTTGATGAAGCCCATGTCGAGCATGCGGTCGGCTTCGTCGAGCACCAGCCAACGCGTCTCGGTCAGCTTGAGCTTGCGGTCGTCGACCAGGTCCTTGAGGCGGCCCGGCGTGGCGATCACCACATCGACGCCGCGGGCGATCTTCTGGATCTGCCCGCCGCGCGAGGCGCCGCCCAGCACCAGCACGGTCGAGAGCTTGGCGCCCGCCAGCTTGTGCAGCACTTCGTCGATCTGCACCGCCAGTTCGCGGGTCGGCGCGAGGATCAGTGCGCGGGTGGTCATCGGGTTGGCGCGGCCGCCGAGCGCGGCGAGACCGGCAAGGATCGGCAGGCCGAACGCCGCGGTCTTGCCCGAGCCGGTCTGGGCGATGCCCATGATGTCGCGGCGCTCGAGCTGCGGCGGAATGGCTTTCGCCTGGATGGGAGTCGGGGTGGTGAACCCGGCGGCCGTGAGCGCGCTGACGAGCTGCGCCGAAAGGCCGAGTTCGGAGAATGAAGTGGTCAATGGTCAAACTTTCATTGGCGCGCTCCGGGCCAATCGGTGCGCGTGGGTCGCCGGAGGCCCATCGCGGGCTCGGCGTGATCAATAGATGCAATGGCGACGGGATTGCCGCACGGTTGCGCTGTCTCCCGGTGTTCCCGCTACTCTCGCGGGGGACATTTCCGGGGCACTTCGCCGCTCACCGTTTTTGGCCAGTAAGAAGAGAAGTCCATCGCCATCATCGCGCGTGTTTCCCTTGGAACGGGACAAGTGCGCGGGGCGAATGATCCGCATATGGGCGATATGTGCCGGATTGGCAAGGGATTTCGCCGAAATGGGCTGCAGGGGAGCTATGCGGGGAGGCTCATCGGCCGGCGCGTGCGGCCCTACCCCACCCTTAATCCCTCCCCGTCAAGGGGAGGGAGAGACGACTGAAAGTCCCGCGAACTCGATGTATCTCCCTCCCCGCGGGGCGCCACTGCGTCCCCCTTGTGGGGAGGGATTAAGGGTGGGGGGCCGCAGCGTGCCTGTCATGCGGCACGCCAGATCCCTCTTGCGGCCAGCGCGACGCCATCACCGCGCAAAATGACGTCACATTTGCATTGACATGACGCCATCATGATGTCATTTCTCACGCCATGGATCTCACACCACACATCGACAGCCTGCGACGGGACCTGATTGCTGCGGCGGAAGTCGCGGCACCCGAGACCCGCGCTGCCACTGAGCGCCTGTTATTCGCCTTAAGCCCAGCCGTGCGGCTGGCGCTGATGGATGCCATCAGCCAGGCTGCCGCCGAGATTACCTCGAGGATGCCGAGTGGCAGCGTCGAGGTAAGGCTTAACGGCCGCGAGCTGGATTTCGTACTGCAACTGCCGCCCGCGGAGATCGCCAGCCCCAGCCTACCGCTCGAAGATACCGATGATGACGGCAGCCTCGCCCGCATCTCCCTGCGCATGCCGGAGACGATGAAGGTGAAAGCCGAGGAACTGGCGGCGCGTTCGGGCCAATCGCTCAACAACTGGCTGGTCAACGTCGTCAGGGCGGCAACCCGCAGCGATCTTCCGCCGGGCGGCCTCGCCGATCCGCTCGCGTCCGGCGACCCGTTCGGCGGCAAACGGGGGAACCGCCGCATGACCGGCTGGATCAAACCGACTGAACCCTGAGCCGCAGCTTCCCAACAGGAGAGACGAAATGACCATGCATCGCTTTGAAACGCGGCTGCCGGTGCGGCTTGTCACCGAGATCGCCAAGGGTCCGGTGAAGGTTGTTGCTGCTGAGACCACCGAGACCATCGTCGAGATCACCGGCCGTGACGCCGACCAGGTCCGCGTCAGTCAGGACGGCGACGAGATCATGGTAATCGGCCCCAAGCAGCACGACAGGTTGTTCGGCGGCGACACGCGGCTCGACGTCGTCATCACCCTGCCGAGCGCCAGCGCGGTCGCCGTCCGTACCGGCAGCGGCGACATCACGCTCGTCGGCAGCGTCGGGGAGACCCATCTGAAGAGCGGCTCTGGCGACCTGGTGGTCGACACAGCTACCGGCGCCATGGTTCTGGACACGGGCTCGGGCGACATCCGCGTCGTGCGCGCCCATGACGACGTCAAGGCGAGAAGCGGTTCCGGCGACGTGCTGGTGGCCGAAGCAACGGCGGTGGTCGAGGTTTCGACCGGTTCAGGCGATGTGCAGCTGGGCATGACGCATGGCTCGACCGCGGTGAAGACCGGGTCGGGCGACATCAAGGTCGGAGAGGCCGGTACCGACGTGACGCTGAAGACCGGGTCGGGCGACCTGACGATCGGTACCGCACGCCGTGGCCGGGTAACCGTCGAGGGCGCTACCGGCGATGCGCATGTCGGAGTGCCCGCCGGCATTCCCGTGTGGACCGATATCTCGACGGTCACCGGCCGGATTCGTTCGAGCCTGCGCGGCGCCGGCCAGCCTGCCGACGGCGCCGATCACCTCGAAATCCGCGCCAGGATGGTCACCGGCGACATCGTTCTGACCGAAATCTAGAGGCATTTCGCGATCGGACTACAGCGGAAAAGCCATTTGGCCTCGACCGTCGCCTCACCCACCGGCTGTCATCCCAGCGAAAGCTGGGACCCAACTATCCTCCAGCGCTGATGGCGAAATGGGTCCCAGCTTTCGCTGGGATGACATCGCGGGTGGGGCGATTGCGGAGCTTCACCTCGGTCGTAAGGCAGCTGATCGACGTCGCCCCCTCAGATCCCGCCATACCAATCATAGCCATGGTCTTCCCAGTAGCCGCCCTGCCCCAGGCCGAACTTGGCGAAGCTGTCGACCAGTTCGATGGTGTGGACATATTTGGGCTGCTTGTAGCCGAGCGCCCGCTCGATCCGGATGCGGACCGGGGCACCGTTGGCGACCGGCAGCGCCCCGTCGTTGAGGCCGAACGCCGCGATGGTCTGCGGGTGGAAGGCATCGATCAGGTCGGAACTGGTGTAGTAGGCCTCGGGCGCCGAGAGCCCGCCGCCCATCTGGTCGTAGCAGTGATACACGGCGAACTTTGCCGAGGGCTGCACCTTGGCCTCGTCGAGCAGCCGGCTCAGCGGCACGCCAGTCCATTTGGCGATGCAGCTCCAGCCCTCGACGCAATCGTGCCGGGTGATCTGCGTGCGCGCCGGCATGTTCCTGAGCTCGGTGAGCGAGTATTCCTTCGGGGTCTCGACCAGCCCGATGATCCTGAGCTTGTACGCAGCAAAGCCGCTCGCCTCGAGATCGCGATAGAGCTCGATATTGCGCGGGTCGGTAGAGCCGTTCGGCCGCTGCCCCTGGCGGATTTCGCTCTGCGAGAATTCCCTGGCCAGCGCCTGCTGGCCGACCAGCGCCCGTTGCGCGCTGTAGGTCAGCTGATTGGCCCGCTCGAGGAAATCGCGCACCGGATGGTCGCGCTGGCCGAGGAAATCGAACTGATCGCAGCCGGCCAGCACCAGCGAGCCGGCCGAGGCCGCGCCGAGCCCGAGCAGCCGCCGGCGGTTCAGGATCAACCGGCTCATTTCGACTTCTCCTGTTTGGGCGCATCGGGTTCGGTGCCGGGGCTGGTGCGATAATTGCCGGTGATCATCGAGCGCAGCTCGTTGATCGGCCCCGCCAGCACCACCATGGCGATATGCACCACGAAGAACAGCACCAGCAGCACCATGGTGATGAAGTGAATGGTGCGCGCCGTCTGCCGGCCGCCGAACAGTTCGACCAGCCATGGCCAGCCGGCATTCATCGTTGGCGACATCGAGAGCCCGGTGAGGATGATCAGCGGGAACAGGATGAAGAACACCCCGAAATAGGCCACCTTCTGCAGCGGCGTATAGCTGCGGCCGTGATGGAACTTGAAGCGCAGATGCGCCCAGATATCGCCGGGCAGCTCCCTGAGGTCACGTGGCTTGAGGATCACGTCGCGCCACAGGTGGCCGTTGAACAGGCTCGACAGCAGCCAGATGGCGAGCGCCCCGACCAGCACCCAGGCAAAGAAGAAATGCACCACCCGCCCCGTCGCCAGGTCGCGGAATGACGGGATGGTGGCCCAGCCGGGGAAGCCGACGAAGTTGGGGTTGCCCCGGAGGTCGCTCATCCCGAGCACGCCGGTGGTATCGAACTTCTGGCCGAACACCGCGGTGAAGCCGCGCGGCCCCGCGTCGGTGTTCTCCGCCCCGATCCTCAGGATCGCATTGTCGAATTCGAAGCCCGACTGCTGCCCGACATAGAGCGCCGGATGGGCGTTCCAGATCTGCAGGCCACTCAGCAGCAGGAAGAACATGGCGATCGCCCAGACCCAGTGGGTGACGCGGGTCAGGACCGCCTGCCGATAGATCAGCGGCCCCTTCGCCTTCCGAGGTTTCCCAACCTCGACCCTGTCGATTGCCTGATCGGTCATCGTGTCCCCGATGGTTTGCGGCGTCGCTCCCCGCCTGCCCCTCTTAGGAACGGCAGTTCGGGGAGCGATTGCAGCCTATCACGGATAGTTTATTGCGCCGGTGCCATCGCACCATCGGCCATCGGCGCGGCAGTGCCGTCGGCCATCGGCGTGGCGGACATCGCATCACCCTTCATGGCGTCGCCCGCCATCGGCGTGGCGGTGTGGCAGGCCTTGGTGGCCTCGTCCTTCTTCATGGCGTCGGTCTCCATGCCGGCTTTGTCGAGACAGGCCTTCAGCACGTCGGCAGGGCTCATCATCGCACCCGGCGTGGCGGCCATGGCGTCGCCGGCCATCGGTTCGGCCGCCATCGGGGTGGCCATGGCATCCTCGGCGGCGACAGGACCGGCGAGGCCCAATGCGGCCACGAGGGCGAATGCGGAAAGTACGGTCTTCATCTCGGGTCTCCCGTTGGCCGCTCGATGCGGCGGTTACGAGGAGGAGTTCGCGCCCGGGCTGCGGTCGGTTACCGGCGTCACGCGTTCGTGACAGCGCGACAGATCTCGCCGTGAGGTGTAACCTTTCCGGCATCGCGAGCGAATTCAGGATTCAATGAGCGTCACCTCGGACATGGAAGCGCGGCTTCGCGCGCTGATGCTGAAGGCGCTCGACGGCGATGGCGGCGCCTATCGCACGCTGCTCGAAGAGCTGCGCCGTTATCTGCGGCCATACTTCTTGCGCCGCCTCACCCCCGGTCTCGCCGCCAATAGCGACGACCTCGTGCAGGACACCCTGATGGCCATCCATACGCGACGGCTGACCTATGACCGCACCCAGCCGCTGACCGCCTGGGTGCATGCCATCGCGCGCTACAAGCTGATCGACCATTTCCGCCGCAGCAAGGTGCGCGCCACCGTGCCGCTGGAAGATGATGCGGCCCTGTTCGCCCGCGACGAGGCCGGCGACGCCAGCGCCAGGATGGATGTCGAGGCGGTATTGGCCACCCTGCCCGCCCGCCCGGCCGAGCTGATCCGCCAGACGCGGCTGGAAGGCGCTTCGATCGCCGAGGCCGCGGCGCGCACCGGCATGTCGGAATCGGCGGTGAAGGTCTCGATCCATCGCGGGCTCCGGTCGCTCGCCGACCGCTTCGGAGGGCGCTCCGATGAGTGACGAACTGCTCGACCGGCTGACCGCCGAGCTGCAGCCGACTCCGCGCCGGGCGCTGCAGGCGAGGCTGTTCGGCTGGGCCGGCATCGGCACCGTGCTGTCGGCGCTGCTCATGCTGGCCTGGCTCGGCCCGCGGCCCGACATGATGGAAGCCCCCGGCACCATGATGTTCTGGACCAAGTTCGCCTACACCGCGATCTTCGCCGTCGTCGGCGGCATTGCCGCGCTCAACCTGGCGCGCCCGGGTGGAACGCTGCGCCTGCAGGTGATCGGCCTCGCCGTGCTGGTGCTGCTGATCGGTGCCGGTGGCCTGGTCCAGCTCATCCTCATGGGCCCCGACCAGATGGGCCACCTGGTGATGGGCAACACCGCCCTGCGCTGTCCGTTCTACATCGTCGCGTTGTCCGCGCCGATCTATGCGGCAGTCATCTTCGCCATGCGCCGCGCCGCCCCGACCAACCCGACCCTGGCCGGCTTCGCCGCGGGCCTGTTCGCCGGCGGGGCCGGCGTCTGGGTCTATGCCTTCCACTGCACCGAGAACGGCATGCCCTTCATCGCCATCTGGTACACGGCGGGGGTGCTCGCCACGGCGCTGATTGGGGCCGTGATCGGCAGGTTCGCGCTGCGGTGGTAGGAGATTTTGCAAGCCGGATGGCTCCAACTACCCCCTCTCTTGCGAAAACTAAGGACTTAGCTGCGCTAAGCCCAAGTTTTCGCTTTCTCCCCCGCCAAGGGGGAGAGTCCCGACTGACAGTCCGATGCAGATGGAAGCCACCGCTCATCTCCCCCTTGGCGGGGGAGAAAGCAAAATCTTGGGTTTAGCCATTTGGCTAAGCCTTAGATTTTGCAAGAGAGGGGGTCCTGGAGGGCACGATGGCTCACCCCTCGGCGCGCGCCGCCCAGTTGATGCCGCGGCGCAGAATCGTCGCCATCTGCGGGTTCTCGAACTCGGTGGCCTGGTGCCCCAGCGTCGAGTGGAACACCTTGCCGGCGCCGTAAAGCCGCTTCCACACCACCGGCATCACCACGCCCTTGGTCCAGGGCGCGTGCTGACCGGAAAAAGTGGTGGTCGCCAGCACTTCGACCGAGGGGTCCATGTGCATGTAATATTGCTCGGAGGTGTAGGGGAACGAGGCAGGGATGCCCTGCATGATCGGGTCTTCGGGCCTGGTCACATCGACGGTGTAGTCGATGATGTTGCCCGGGTGCGCCACCCATTGCCCGCCCACTATGAACTGGTAGTCGACCGCGTCGCGGAATGCATCGCTCATCCCGCCATGGTGCCCGGCGAGCCCGACACCGCCTTCGACGGCCTTGACCAGGTTCGCCAGCGGCTCTTTCTCGATCTTGCTCATGGTGTAGATCGGGATGATCAGGCTGAGCTCGTGGATCGCCGGATCGGTGAACACCTGGAGGTCGGTTTCGACCCGCACCGAATAGCCGTCTTCGTGCAGCCAGCGCCGATAGATGGCGGCGCATTCCTCCGGGTCGTGCCCATTCCACCCGCCCCAGACGATCAAGGCACTCCGCATAGTCCACTCCCATAAAGCGTGATCGGAAAGCTGCTGGCTTTTCCGGGCTCGATCACGCGACAACCGGCGACCGAAAACGGGCGGAGAGTAACCGAACCGGCCGTGCATGGAAGCCCAAAAGCGTCGCCCCATGCCCTTCCGCTGCCGCGCTTTCTATAGTTAACTCGGCGTTCCACTGGAGTTGCGGATGACGGCCAGCGGCATGCCTGATGCTTGTTACACCGGCGTTGCAATGCAGTGCGAGAAGGGTCCGGACCAACCGGATTCCACGCAAAGGGACAGAGATATGAAGAAGCTGTTGTTCGGCGCCGCGGCGCTGGCGCTGTCGGCCGGATTGACCGGCGCCGCGCAGGCCGAGTTCTCGCTCAAAATCCTCCACATCAATGATTTCCACTCGCGCTTCGAATCCATCACCGGCACCGACTCGACCTGCAACGCCGAAGGCGAGCAGAAGGGCGAGTGCTTCGGCGGCATCGCGCGCCTGAAGACCGCCATCGACGCCGAGCGCGCCAAGGCCACCACCGCCGGCGAGAACGTCGTGCTGTTCTCGGCGGGCGACGAGTTCCAGGGTTCGCTGTTCTATACCCAGTACAAGTCCGAGATCGTCGCCGACTTCATGAACGACATGGGCTTCGACGTGGTCGCCACAGGCAACCACGAGTTCGACGACGGTCCGGCCGAGTTCGCCAAGTTCATCGCCTCGGCCAAGTTCCCGATCATCGGCGGCAATTTCGACACCACCAAGGACCCGGACCTGAAGGGCCTGCCCAAGGGCGTGATCGTTCTCAATATCGGTGGTGAGAAGGTCGGCGTCGTCGGCGCCACCACCGAGGACACCCCCGATATCGCCTCGCCCGGTCCGAACGTGGCGTTCGAGAGCGTCACCGAGTATGTGAAGGGCGCCGTCGAGGCGCTCGAAGGCGCCGGGATCAACAAGATCATCGTCGTCAGCCATATCGGCTACAATGTCGACCAGGACCTCGCCAAGGCCGTGTCCGGCATCGACGTGATCGTCGGCGGCCACACCCACACCTTCCTCGGCACCGGCGAGGGCGAAGCCGGCCCCTACCCCACGCTGGTCAAGAACCCCGACGGCGTCGACGTGCCGATCGTCCAGGCCGGCCAGTACGGCAAGGTGCTGGGCGACCTCACCGTCACCTGGGACGATGCCGGCAAGGTGGTCTCCGCCACCGGCGCGCCGATCCTGCTCGATGCCTCGGTGAGCCCCGACCAGGGCTTCCTCGATCGCGTCGCCGAACTCGGCAAGCCGCTCGAGGCGCTGAAGGCCGAAGTGATCGGCAACGCCACTGCCGCCATCGAAGGCGATCGCAATGTCTGCCGCGTCGAGGAATGCTCGATGGGCAACCTCGTTGCCGACGCCCAGCTCGATCGTGTCGCCGACCAGGGCGTCACCATCTCGATCGCCAACTCGGGAGGGCTGCGCGCCTCGATCGACGCGGGCCAGATCACCATGGGCGAAGTGCTGACCGTGCTGCCCTTCTCCAACACCCTCGCCACCTTCCAGCTCACCGGCGCCGATCTCGTCGCCTCGCTGGAGAACGGCGTCAGCCAGATCGAAGAGATCGCCGGCCGCTTCCCGCAGGTCGCCGGCCTGAAATATACCTTCGACAAGTCCAAGCCGGTCGGCTCGCGCATCTCCGACGTGCTGGTCAAGGACGGCGACAACTGGGTGCCGATCGATCCGGCCAAGACCTACGGCATCGTCACCAACAACTATGTGCGCGGTGGCGGCGACGGCTATGAGCTGTTCGGCACCAAGGCGGTGAATGCCTACGACTTCGGGCCTCCGCTGGAAAAGGTGGTCGCCGACTACATCGCCAAGCTCGGCGGCGACTACACCCCGTACACCGATGGCCGCATCACCGATGCCTCCCCGGCAGCGGCGCCCGAGCCGGCCCCGGCCGAGACTCCGGCGGCCCCGGCTGAAGCGCCGGCGACGGCTCCGGCGGCTCCGGCCGAGGCACCGGCAGCTGCTCCCGCGGCTCCGGCAGCGACCCCGGCCGCTCCCGCCGAAACGCCCGCCATGGAGGCTCCGGCTATGGAGGCTCCCGCCATGGCCCCTGCTCCGGAAGCGCCGAAGCAGTAGACGTCAAAACGTGTGGTCGGCGCCCCGGGTGAGGGCGCCGTCCAAAGGACGGTTGAAGGGGGAGCGGCAAACGCCGCCCCCCTTTTCTTTTGTTTGGCCCCGCTATCGGGTGCGCGAGGCTTCCCTCCCATCCGCCTTACGACTGGCGGGAAGGGACGCGAACTGCAGGCTCGGTTAGGGCGTAGAGGCAGCAGCGGCCGCCGGCATAAGACCAGGACGATCCCGAAGCAGCCAAGCCTTTGCCTCTACACAACTGGCATTGCTTACTGCGGTGCCGCCACCTTGCCTGTGGTGCATCAGCCCATAGCGGACCGGCCACAATGCTTCGCGCGAAAGCCCTGCGACGTTTGCCTCCCACAAGCGCTTCAGCTCACTGAGATCGGCCGCGCCGAAACTCTGATCGTTTCGCGCAAGGCAGGCTTCGGCGGCCCAATACATCTCACCAATGTACCGTAGGCGGCCCGTCTGCTCCGCCAGATCGGGAAGCGGGCGGCCACCTGGCGAAACCGGCAGTGGCAGCTCCCCGGCGTTGACTGCCACCGACGAGGATGGCGCAAGCCCATCCCATACGCTCCATTCAGCCCCCGACGCGATCGTGGAAACGGGAACCACCAGAACCAGAAGCGCCAACAGGAAGCGTCCTGCTCTCGTCATCGATGTGCTCGCCAAGTGTGGTTTGGCCCTTGGGTGCCGCGTCGCCGGATATTACCGCTCGAACAACACCACTTTGTCGTCGCCATAAATCGTGCGCGCGAATTCCTTGAAGCCCAGCCGCCCGGCGACCCGCATCGAGGCGAGGTTGTCGACATTGATCAGGCAGGTCATGCGGCGGCCCGGGAACTGCGTTTCGGCCCAGCCGATTGCCGCCTGCATGGCTTCGGTGGCATAGCCCCAGCCTTGCGCCGACGGCATCAGCGCCCAGCCGGCTTCGAGCGTGCCCTCGAGCGGCGGCTCGATGATGCGGCGCGCTTCGTGGAAGCCCGCTTCGCCGACCAATTGCCCCGATTCCTTTTCGAACGTCGCGAAGAAGCCGAAGCCGAGATGCTGCCAGCCCCCTGCCCTGGTCAGGAAGCGCTGCCAGCTCTGCTCGCGGGTGAACACCCGGCCGCCGATGAAGTGCACCACGTCGGGGTCGGCCCACATGGCGGCGAAAGCGTCGAAATCGGTTGGCGCATAGGCGCGCAGGATCAGCCGCTCGGTCTCGATCACAGGAATGTCCATGGCGTCAGCGCGGCCGGGCCAGCTGCCGCCAGATCAGCAGCACGATGACCGAGCCGACGATGGCGCCGAGGAAGTTTGCCGGCTCGCCCTGGTGCAGCCAGCCGATCTGCTGGCCCAGCCAGGTCGCGACGAACGCGCCGACGATTCCGAGCACCGCGGTGAGGATGAAGCCTCGCGGTTTCGGATCGCCCGGCGTGATCAGCTTGGCGATGAACCCGACGATCAGACCGATAAGGATGACGCCCAGAACTTCCATGTAAGCCTCCTGCCGGTGCATAAATGGACCTGCGGTCAACGGGTTGCAATGGGGGGCGGAGCGCAGAGCCCAAGAGCCAACGCCCCCTGCTCTGCCACACACTCGGTCGTCATCCCGGCGAACGCCGGGACCCAGTGCGCCGAGGCCTCAGATCGCGACGGTCGTGCCCACCCATCTGCGATGGACCGGCACGGTTTGTGTCCAGACGACCCGCCGGAGCAGCAGGTCCCGGCTTTCGCCGGGATGACGGCCGGAGAATGGGCAAACACCCGCGGAAACCGCGAGCGATCCGCCTCAGTGCGTCGGCAGTTCCTTGCGCTGCTGCTCGGACACCGTCGCGAGGTCCAGCACCTTCTGCAGCTCGGCGGCGTGCCGGAAGCTCGGCTCCTGCATCTGGCCGGTCTTCACGGCCTCGGCGAAGCGCTGGTAGTTGGTCTGCACCGGCGGTGCTTCCACTTCTTCCCAGGTGCCGCTCTCGACATTGTCGCCGAGGCAGACGCGCAGCGAGGAGCCGTCGTGCCGGTGCAGCACTTCCACGCCGCCCTTCTCGCCATAGACGCGCAGCCGCAGCTCGTTCATATGGCCGGTGGCCCAGCGGCTGGCATGGATCACGCCCAGCGCGCCATTGTCGAAATCCACCGCCATGGTGAAGCTGTCATTGGCGTCGAGTTCATACTCGCCGATCTTGTTGCCGTCGGCCTTGTCGAAGGTCTTGAGCCGCGCAAACACGTGTTCGATCTCGCGCCCCGAGCCATAGGAGGCGAAATCGAGGATGTGGACGCCGATATCGCCGAGCACGCCGTTCGAGCCGTGCTTCTTCGACAGCCGCCACAGCCACTGGCTTTCGGTGCGCCAATCGCCCCAGGCTTTCGACACCAGCCAGCTCTGCAGGTAGCTCGATTCCACGTGCTTGACCGCGCCGATGGCGCCCGACAGCACGATCTCGCGCGCCTTCTGCAGCTGCGCCACGTTCCGGTAGGTGAGGTTGACCATGTTGATCAGCCCGGCCTTCTCGGCCACGTCGACCATTTCGAACGCCTTGGTGGCGTCGGTGGCCAGCGGCTTCTCGCAGAACACGTGCTTGCCCGCCTTCAGCGCCGCGATCGAGGTGGCGTGATGGATCGAATCCGGGGTGACATTGGCCACCGCATCGAAGCCGCCCCAGGCGATCGCCGCGTCGAGCGAGGCGAAGCCGTTCGGGATGTTGTGCGTGGCATTGAACTTTTCGAGCCGGTTCGGGTCGACATCGACGCCGGCGACGACGCTGACGCCTTCGATGGCGGCAAAGTGCTTGGCGTGCTGGGCGGCCATGCCGCCGGTGCCGAGGATGAGCATGCGCATAGTGGTATTCCTTCGAGATGGGGCGGTTCGCCCATATGCGTTACGGTCGGGTCAGACCCGATGTTCTTTCCGGTCGAGATCGGCGACGAGCGCCAGGTCGAGGATCTTCTGCAGCCCCGCGGCGTGGCGGAAATCCGGGTCGTCCTGCACGCCCGTCCGCACCGCCTCAACGAAGCGCTGGTAATTGGTCTTCACCGGTTCTGCCTTCACCTCGCGCCAGGTCGAGGTGGCGACGTCCTCGCCCGCGCAGACCCTGAGCAGCGAGCCCCAGTGGCCGTGGCTCAGCTCCAGCCCGCCCTTGTTGCCGTAGACGCGCAGCCGCTGGTCGTTGGAATGGCCCGAGGCCCAGCGCGACGAGTGGATGGTGCCGATGGCGCCATTGGCGAACTCGGCCGAAATGATGAAGCTGTCATTGGCATCGAGCACATACTCGCCGATGCGGTCGCCCGGCACCTTGTGGAAGGTCTGCAGGCGCGAGTTCATCGCGACGATCGGCTGGCCGACGGCGAAGGTGGTGAAGTCGAGGATGTGGATCCCGATATCGCCGACCGTGCCGTTCGAGCCGTGGCCGGTGCTGAGCCGCCACAGCCAGGTGCCGGCGAGGTTCGCGGCATCGTTGAAATCGCGCAGCGCCAGCCAGTGCTGCAGGTAGCTCGCCTCGATATGCTTGACCTCGCCGATCGTGCCCGCGGCGATGATCTCGCGCGCCTTGTGCAGCTCCGCGACGTTCCGGTAGGTGAGGTTGACCATGTTGATCAGCCCGGCCTTTTCGGCCGCCTCGACCATTTCCATGGCCAGCCCGTAGTTCGGCGCCAGCGGCTTTTCGCAGAACACGTGCTTGCCGGCGGCGAGCACTTTCAGCGTCGTTCCGTGGTGGATCGAATCCGGCGTGATGTTGTCGACGGCGTCGAAATCGCCCCAGGCCAGCGCATCGTCGAGCGAAGCAAACCGGTTGGCGATGCCGTAACTGTCGCAGAACGTCGCGAGGTTCTCCGGGATCGTGTCGACGGCGCCGACCATCTGCACGCCTTCGATGGTCTGGAAGGCTTTGGCGTGGCTCTGGGCCATCCGGCCGGTACCGAGAATAAGTAGACGCATCGCTCTGTCGGGGTTGGAGGTCGAGACGGGATCAGGGCCGCCCGGAGGCGGCCCTGCAGAGATCAGCGGAGCGTCACTTGGGGTGGTGCGTCAGCTTGGCGCCGCGCTCGACGATGTGTTCGATCGCCTTGTCCACCGGGGTGTTCGGCGCCTTGAGCAGGTGTGCGTGGTTGTCCGGGTTGTAGGCCCAGTTCACTGCGTTGCGCAGCACCTTGCCGACATTGGCGTCGTGATAGGTCGGGTAGGTTTCGTGGCCCGGGCGGAAGTAGAAGATGTTGCCGGCGCCACGGCGATAGGTGAGGCCCGAGCGGAACACTTCGCCGCCCTGGAACCACGACACGAACACCGTCTCGAGCGGCTCGGGCACCGAGAACGGCTCGCCGTACATCTCTTCGTTCTCGAGCTCGAAATAGGGGCCGAGGCCCTTGGCGATCGGATGGCCCGGGTTCACCACCCAGATGCGCTCGCGCTCGCCGGCCTCGCGCCAGTGGAGGTTCGCCGGGGTGCCCATCAGGCGCTTGAACACTTTCGAATGGTGGCCGGAATGGAGCACGATCAGCCCCATGCCTTCCCACACGCGCTGCACCACGCGCTCGACGATCTCGTCCTTCACTTCGCCATGCGCGGCATGGCCCCACCACACCAGTACATCGGTGTTGGCGAGCTTGTCGACGGTCAGGCCGTGCTCGCTGTCCTGCAGCGTAACGGTGGTCGGGACGAGGTTCTTGTCCTCGCCGATCAGCGCGGCGATCTGGCCGTGCATACCCTTGGGGTAGTTCTCGGCCACGGCCTTGTTCTTCTGCTCGTGGACATTCTCACCCCAGACGGTGACGCGGATCGGCATGGCGGGTCTCCTTGAATTCGTGGAAAGGGCCGGACGATGGCTCCGGCCCAGGCTTCGAAAATGGTCGCTCAAAGCGGTTTGATGGTCGGCGAGATTCACTGCATTGCGGGCCTGCAATTGGCAAGCAAGTGCGGCGAAAATCGTGGCAGGCGCAGCGAAACTCGCGGCGCCTGCGGTAAATTTATCAGTTCCTGACCGGCTTGCCGGCCTTGTCGAAGCGATAGACCTTGCCCGGGATCGGCGCGATCGAGATCGCGGCATCGGGCTGGTGCAGATGGGTGCCTTCCTGCCGCACGATGACCGGATCGCCGCCCACCCCGATATCGACATAGACATAGCTGTCCGAGCCGAGGCTTTCGGAGTGCACGACCTTGCCCTTCCAGGCGCCCTCGCGGTCGGCGATCTCGATATGCTCGGAGCGCACGCCGATGGTGTTGGCGCCGAACTTCGAGGCGATCTCGCCATTGAGGAAATTCATCTTCGGCGAACCGATAAAGCCGGCGACGAACAGCGATTGCGGGTTCTCGTAGAGCTCGAGCGGCGTGCCCACCTGCTCGACGAGGCCATCGCGCAGCACGCAGATGCGGTCGGCCAGCGTCATCGCCTCGACCTGGTCGTGCGTCACGTAGACCATGGTCGAGCTGTTCATCTGGTGGTGGAGCTTGGCGATCTCGAGCCGGGTCGCGACGCGCAGAGCCGCGTCGAGGTTGGAAAGCGGCTCATCGAACAGGAACACTTTGGGGTCGCGCACGATGGCGCGGCCGATGGCGACGCGCTGGCGCTGGCCGCCCGACAGCTGCTTGGGCAGACGGGCCAGATACGGGGTGATCTGCAGCAGTTCGGCTGCCTTCTCCACCCGCTCCTTGATCGCTTCCTTGCTCGACTTGGCCAGCTCCATGCCGAACGCCATGTTCTCGTACACCGTCATGTGCGGGTAGAGCGCGTAGGACTGGAACACCATGGCGATGCCGCGCTTCGACGGCGCCAGCGCGTTGACCAGCGTGCCATCGAAGGTCATCTCGCCCGAGGTGATGTCCTCGAGCCCCGCCATCAGGCGCAGCAGCGTGGACTTGCCGCAGCCCGACGGGCCGACGAAGACCATGAACTCGCCCGAGAAGATTTCGAGATCGACGCCCTTGATCACATCGACGAGGCCAAAGGACTTCTTGATGTTCTTGAGTTCGATATGCGCCATGGATTTAGCCCTTTACGCCGCCGGCGGTCAGGCCGGAAATGATCTTGCGCTGGAAGACGAGGACGAGGATCACCAGCGGTACGGTGACGATCACCGACGCCGCCATGATCGCGCCCCACGGGATTTCATGCTGCGTGCCGCCCGACAGCAGCGCGATGGCCACCGGCACGGTGCGGGTAGCGTTCGACGAGGTGAAGGTCAGGGCGAACAGGAACTCGTTCCACGCCCCGATAAAGGCGAGCAGCCCCGTCGTCACCAGCGCCGGCCACATCAGCGGCATGAACACCCGGGTGATGATCACCCACGGCGTTGCGCCATCGACGATGGCCGCCTCTTCGATCTCGATCGGCAGGTCGCGCATGAAGGTGGTGAGCACCCACACGGTGAACGGCAGCGTGAAGATCGTGTAGGAAAAGATCAGCGCCCAGGGCGTGTTGTAGATGCCGAGGAAGCGGATCACCTCGAACAGGCCGGCGAGCACCGCGATCTGCGGGAACATCGAGACCGCGAGGATGGTCATCAGGATCAGGCCCCTGCCCCGAAACCGCACGCGGCTCAGTGCAAACGAGGCGGTGACCGCAAGGAACAGCGCCAGCAGCACCGTGACCGAAGCGACGAAGATCGAGTTCAGCACGTTGCGCGGGAAGTCGCCGACGTTCAGCACCGCCGCATAATTGTCGAGCGAGAACGAGGTCGGCCAGTAGCTGACCCGGAACAGGTCGGTGCCTGATTTGAAGCTGGTCAGGATCGCGTAGTAGAACGGGAACACCGCCACCACCACGATGAACAGCACCAGCGCATAGAACGCGACGCGCTTGGTGATCGCCCACAGGTCCATGGTCATCAGCGGTCTCCCCCGTCGAACCGGACCTTGCCCAGCCAGATATAGAGCCCGGTCATCACGGCGATCATCAGGAACAGCAGCGTCGATTGCGCCGAGCCGTAGGCGAACTTGTCGAAGTCGAACAGGTTCTCGCGCGAGATCACCGACATGGTCTTGGTCGCCTTGCTGTTCGGCGTCAGCACATAGATCAGGTCGAAGATGCGCATGGCGTCGAGCAGGCGGAAGATCACCGCCACCATCACCGCCGGCCGCACCAGCGGCAGCGTCACCTTGAAGAACACCTTGACCGGGTGCACGCCGTCGATCTTGGCCGCCTCATAGACATCCTTGGGCACCATCTGCAGGCCCGCGAGGATCAAGAGCGCCATGAACGGCGTGGTCTTCCAGATGTCGACGATCAGCACCGCGGTCATCGCCGTGTCGGCCGTAGCCGTCCAGGCGACCTTCTGGCTGATGATGCCGAGATTGAGGAACAGGTCGTTGATGATGCCGAATTGGTCGTTCAGCATCCACGACCACATCTTGGCCGAGACGATCGTCGGGATGGCCCACGGGATCAGGATGGCGGCGCGGACGATGCCGCGCCCCTTGAACTCGGCGTTGAGCACCAGCGCCACGATCATCCCGATGACGGTCTCGAGCGTCACCGAAATGACGGCGAAGCGCAGCGTATTGCCGACCGCGTTCCACCATGCCGGATCGACCAGCAGCCCCGAAAATACCGTGCGCCCGCTCTTCAGCGTGGTCCAGCTCAGGTAATTCTTGAAGCCGACGAAGTCGCCGCCATAAAGGTTGTTCAGCGACGTGTTGGTCAGCGAAAAATAGATCGTCCTGAGCAGCGGCCAGCCGGCGACGATGGCCAGTGCCACCAGCATCGGCACCAGGAACCACATGGCCGCGGCAACGCGCGACTTCATCAGCTCGGACTGGATCTGTGGCTGCGTGCGAACGACGGTACCGGCTGTGGCTTCAGCGGTCATCGGCTCCCCCTGCTGCAGAGATAGAAGGCACGGGCAGCGTGCGCCGCCCGTGCCGGATAGTCCAGTCGCGTTACCAGGCGTCGCCCTTGAGCTCGGTCAGCTTGGCTTCGAGAACTTCGAGGTTCTCGGCGCCGGTGCCGTTGCCCGACAGCGTGTCGTGCACGGCCGACCAGAACAGCGAGGACACCTCGTTGTACTTCAGGCCGGTCGGGCCCGACGGACGCGGCACCGCGTTGAGGAACACGTCCTTCCACAGCGGAATGATCGGCGCCTTGGCGGCCACATCCGGATCGTCATAGGTCGCAACGAGCGTCGGCAGGTTGGTCTGCTCGATAGCACGACGCTTCTGCTCATCCGGCGACGACAGGAACTTCACCAGACGAATGGCGGCTTCCTGGTCCGGCGAGTACTTCGACACGGCGAGGTTCCAGCCACCCAGCGTCGCCGCCGGAGTGTCGCCCTCGGCGCCGATCGGCAGGGTCGTCACGTCGAACTTGCCCTTGACGGCGGAGTCCGCGCCATTGCCCAGGCCATAGGCATACGGCCAGTTGCGCATGAACACGGCATTGCCGAGCTGCCACACGCCGCGGCTTTCCTCTTCGCCATAAGCGAGGACGCCATCGGGCGAGATGGTGCCGACCCAGCCCTTGGCCCGGTCGATGGCCGCAGCGGCCTTCTCGTTGTTGATCGAGATCGTGCCATCGGGCTCGACGATCTGACCGCCACCCGACGACTTGACCCACTCCAGCGCGTCGCAGGTCAGGCCTTCATAGGCATTGCCCTGCCACACGAAGCCCCACATGTCCTTGTTGCCGGCAGCGCGTTCGCCGTCCTGGATTTCCTTGGCGGTCGCCGCCAGCTCGTCCCAGGTCTTGGGCACGGACTTGCCGTACTTCTCGAGCAGGTCCTTGCGGTAGTAGAGCGCCGGAGCGTCGGTGAACGAGGGGAGCGCCACGAGCTTGCCGTTGGCGGTCTGCGACTCGACGATCGCCGGGAAGTACCCGCCGATGATGTCCTTGGTCGCCTCGGTCAGGTCGGTGAGGTGATCGGCGAGCTGCGGAGCCCAGATCACGTCGGTGGTGTAGACGTCGATATCGGTGTTGCCGGCCGCGAGCCACAGCTTGTACTGGCCGAACTGGTCGGAGGTCGACGACGGCATCGGAACGATCGTCACCTTGTCTTCCGGATTGGCGGCCTGGTAGCGCTCGATCTGGCCCTGCAGGAACTGCAGGCCGGTGCCGGTGTCGCCCAGCACGATCTGCAGATCGGCGGCCTGGACCGTCGCAACGGCCGACACGCCGGCCAGCAGGCCGAGCATCAAGGACTTCATCTTCATTATTCTTCCTCCCAAAGGACAGACATGACCGGGAGGCAGCCAAACGCGATCGACGCCTTGCGGCGCAGATCGGCAGTCAGTTCCTCCCACCAAAACGCCAGGACCGGGGGCTATCCACCCCGCAAAAGTTATCCAAAGCGCTTTGAGTCAAACCTATCCAGAGGGGTCAAATGCTGTCAAGCAGGATTCGCCCGTCATTCCTTAACGCCATAATCGACGCGCCGGATACGTGTTATATTTCAATATGTTGCAAACAGAGACCTGTTAACGCCCGGAAACCGTCGCAAAAGCGACTGAGGTACGATCATCAGAAATGGTAGTACCGGACGGCTCCTGCGCCGGCTTTTCAAACCGCCTTGCGTTTGCTTCTCAAATCGCTTTGAATGCCGATCTTGGTGAGGAGGGCGTCCGGCTGTAAGCTCCGCTTCGGGGCTTGGTTCGCGAGTGGAACACCACCGCGCGCCGCAGTGGGCGCGATACGAATTTGGTGATGAAACTCAAAGACTTGGCCGCGGAGCTAGGGCTGTCGCAGACAACCGTCAGCCGTGCCCTGAACGGCTTTCCGGAGGTCAACGAGGCGACCCGCCAACGCGTCAGCGAGGCGGCCCGCCGCCTCGGCTATCGCGCCAATGTCAGCGCCCGTCGCCTCGCCACCGGACGCTCCGGCGCCATCGGCGTCACCCTGCCGCTGCAGCGTTCACTGCATTTCGGCCCGCACACCGCCGAGTTCCTCTCCGGCATCAGCGAGCGGATGGCCCAGCACGACATCGATATCGTCGTCACCCCGATCGACGCCGACGACGAAGTGCCGGTGTTCCGCCGCCTCGTCGCCAGCAAGCGCGTCGATGCGCTGGTGCTGTCGGCCCCGACGCCCAATGACGAGCGCATCGCGGCGCTTACCGAACTGGGCATGCCCTTCCTGATGCATGGGCGCGCCGACAACGTGAAGATCCCGCATGCCTGGCTCGACATCGACAATGAAGGCGCCTTCCGCCGCGCCACCAGCCACCTGCTCGACCTCGGCCATGTGAGAATCGCCATGATCAACGGGCCGGAGGACCAGACCTTCGCCATCCACCGCGACCGCGGCTTCCGCAGCGCCATGGCGGCGCGCGGCCTCACCCCCGATCCGCAGCTGATCGGCGGCGGCCGCTTCACGGACGAGAACGGCTTCCGCCTGGCCCAGGCCTTCCTCGAACGACGCCCCCGCCCTACCGCCTTCCTCGCCGGCTCGATGATGACGGCGCTCGGGGTGTTCCGCGCCATCAGGCTGGCCGGGCTGGAACTGGGCAAGGACGTGTCGATGATCGCGCACGACGACGTCTTCCCCTATCTCAACGCCGACAACATGGTCCCCTCGATGTCGACCACCCGCTCCTCGATCCGCGCCGCCGGCGCCCGCATCGCCGAGCTCCTGCTGCAGATGCAGGATGGCAAACCGCCGGCATCGATCCACGAACTCTGGCCGGTGGAACTGGTGCTGCGGGAATCGACGGGGCCTGCGCCGAGGTAAAGACACCCGGAAGGTGCAGTCGGCGTCCCTCTCCCGCTTGCGGGGGAGGGTACCCGACTGCACCGCTTGTGGAGCTTTCACCCCGAAGGCATCAGCCCCATCACCGGATTGTCCACCTGCCAGGCAATCACCGTGGCGCTGTCGGTGCCGCCCAATCGGTGCACCTCGGCCAGCAGCGAGGAGATCGAGCCTGATACCCCGGCCGGCGACAGCAGCTCGCGGCTGACCCGCGCCGGATCCTCGAACGGCCGGTCGCCGACCTCGAGCAGCCCGTCGGTCACCATGGCGATGGTGTTGATGCCTTGCCGCAATTGCCGGATCCCGGTGGCGTAGTACGGCACCTCCAGCCCCAGGCTGCTGCGCGCGCCGACCCACTCGAAATAGTTGCGCACCGTGAGGGTGAACTGCCCCAGCCGCTGCAGCTCGGGATGCAGCAGATAGAGCAGGTTGTCGCCGATCGACAGCCACATCAGGTAGCCGCCCTGCTGGTAGCAGACGAGGCAGGCGGTCTCGCCCCGCACCTCCGCCAGGCGCGCCCCGCCCTCGAGCAGCAACCGCGCTATCGCAGCCTGCACCCGGGCATGCGCCGGCCCCGGCTGTTCGATCAGCTCCAGCAGCTCCGCCTTCCCCGCTTCGAACAGCTCAAGTACCGCATCGGCGCTTTCCGAACCGGCATGCGCGTCGAGGATGACGGCCAGCACCCAATCCGCCGCGGCCCAGACCAGCGCCGCATCCTCGTTCTTTTTGGCGCCGGCCGCGGCGTTGCCGCCGCAGAGCCCGATCGCCACCCGGCCCGCGGTGTGGATGCGTGGGCCGTCGAGACAGGGATCGACGCTGCCGCTCCAGACGAAGTTCTGCATGATTGCCCCTCCGATCCGGTACGATAGGTCGACCCGATCCGGCACCACAAGAGCCCGAGACCGCTGCCTCGGGCCCGGGTGCCTACCCCTTGCAGCTCGCCTCGAGCCTGGGCGCCAGCCATTCGAGCGCCGGCACGATCTGTTGCTGCCAGGTGTCCCAGTAATGACGACCGGCGGTCACCCGCAGCGTCGTATCGATGTCGAGCTGTTTCAGGCCGTTGTGATATTCGGCCGAAGCCAGGATCAGGTCGGGAAAATCGGCGTCGCCGATGGTGAAGTAAAAGGCCGGCTGGTCGGCAGCGCGCCTCAGCTTGGGCATCAGCGTGAAGGCGTTGGCGGCGTTGAAGCGCTTGGCGTCGAACGGCGCGCCGAAGATGTTCTGGTAGAGGCCGGGCAGCCAGCGGCTGCGCGCGTCGTTGCGCTCCAGCGGCTTGTGCAGCGCGCCGGAGAAGCTCATCGCCGCGACGTAGGTGTCGGGGTGG
>MKVB01000001.1:1251322-1394616 GCA_001899085.1 Devosia sp. 66-14
TGTTCGACATCTCGCCGTCGGGAACTTCGCATCGACCGCCGCCACCAGGTCGGTGGCGAAGGCCGTATCGATGAGGCCAAAGCCGTCTGGGTCGGGATTGTCGACATACCAGCTGTCCCCTGCCCCCGGCGCCACCACCATCATAGGCGGAATGCGACCGTCGGCCATCGCCCGGTCGAGGATCGGGCCGAGATTGCCCCAGGTGAACCAATCGCCGTCCGCCCCGGTCAGCCCGTGCAGCAGATAGACCACCGGCCAGCGTTCGCCCTCGGCCGGCGCCGGGAACGGCGTGTAGACCGCGTAAGGGATCGGCCGCCCCAGGGTCGGGCTCTCGGCCTCGAGCCCGAACGTGACAATCCCCGCCCCCTCGGCCACCGTCACGCCAAGCGCCATCGCCGCCGCGCCCAGCGCGGCAAGAAATCCCAGTCTCAAGCTATCCCCCCGATCACCCTGTTCCGGGCGATTTTCAGCATCAGGAAAACGTTTTCCCATCGAGCATCTTACGGGCGTCGAGCAGGCTGGGCAACTGGCCGAAAGGTTGAGTGCGCCGGTCCCGATGGGCACCCGAAATGTCCGGGGATGGCGCCCCGCTCAGCGGCGCGGCTTGGCGTATTGCGACTGGCGCTTGGTTGCTTCGAAGACGAAGTAGCCGTCGACCTCGTGCACGCGGCAGCCGCCGAAGATGGCGCCGAGCTTGTTGCGATACCAATCGAGCCGCTTGGTCACCATCCACATCGTTCCTCCGAGCTTCAGCCTGTTGAAGCCCTTCTCGATGAAGTGCTTGGGGACCGAAAAATCGACGTGATAGGGCGGGTGCGAAATGATCTTGGAAAAGCCGGCCTCGAGCAGGTCGGCGAAGCCGTCGCTCAGCAGTACCGATATCTCGGGCGCGCCGTTTCGCACCGCATTGGCGCGGGCGGTCTCGACCGCGATGGGATCATTGTCCAGCATATAGACCTGGCTGGGCGCCATGTGCCGGGCGGCAACGAGGCCCACGAGCCCATAGCCGCACCCGAGGTCCAGCACCTTGTCGTCGGGCGCGAACGGGATCAGCGACAGCATCGCCAGCGTGCCCGGATCGGCCGCCCTGGGAGCGAACAGCCCGGGCTCGGTCTGCAGCTCGAGCGTCGCTCCACCGATCGTCACCTGAATCATCCGCCAGCGTCCCCCCGTGCCATCGTGGTAGCGCGCACCGCGCCCGCGGGAAAGCCCGCCGGGCGCTAGCCCCCGCTCCGTCTCTCGCTCAGCAAGCTGTCCAGCAGCCACTGCCCTGCCGGGCCGGGCGGCGACATCCGCGACCACAGCACATCCACCGGCAGCAGCCGCGGCCAGCCGCGCGGCAGCAATTCGCTGAGCGTGTCGCCGGCATATTGGCGCACCAGCCAGTCCGGCAGTTCGGCCCAGCCAAAACCCTGCTGCGTCAGTTCCAGCAACATCAGGTAGCTCGGCGCCGACCAGGCGAGGCCCAGCGGCCGGGCACCGCCGCCGATATAGCTGTTGAGGTAGATCTGCCGCGTCGCCGCCAGGTGTTCGGCGCCGGGGCTGCCGATGGCGACGAGCGGATGCGTGCGCGCCACGAACACCCCCATGCGGGTCGGCTGCGCCAGCCGCGCCGAGGCGATGCCGGCGGGGTAGGACGGCGCCGCCGCGGTGACCGCCAGGTGGGCCCGGCCCGATTGCAGCAGGTCGATGACATCGGGCCCTTCGGCAATCAGGCATTCGAGTTCGATATCGCGATAACGCTGCTCGAACTCCTGCATCAGTTCGAGGTGGTCGCTCTGCCCATAGGTGTCGGAGAGGACGATCGTCAGTCGCGGCTCCACCTTGTCGGACAGCCTGAGGCTCAGCGCCTCGAGCCGATCGCCCGCCGCGAGGATTTCCTGCACATGCGCCAGCACCCGCCGTCCCGCCGTCGTCAGCACCGGCAGGCGGCTCGAGCGGTCGAACAGCGTGAGGTCGAGATCGGCCTCCAGATTGGCGATCGCCGTGCTGATGGTCGACTGGCTTTTGCCGAGCTGGCGGGCGGCGGCCGAGAACGAACCGAGCGCCGCTGCGGCGGCGAAGGCTTCCATGGCTTCGGGGGAGTACAGCATCTATCGGTTTTCTCGATGGTACCTATCTTTGAATACCAGAAAAATCGATGCTAGGTCGAGGCGAAATCATTCAGCCGAAGTGTGAGAACACCATGCAACTCCAGAACCGGTCCTTCCTCGAACGTATCGGCCACGCGGTCGGCTTCGAAGTCATCGCGCTCGTCGTCTGCGCGCCGATCGCCGCCTGGCTGCTCGACCGGCCGCTCAGCCATGTCGGGCTGCTCGCCATCCTGTTGTCGACCACCGCCATGGGCTGGAACGTCGTCTATAACCTGATCTTCGATCGGCTCTGGCCGGTTGCACGTGTGCCGCGCACTCTCGGCATCCGGGCGCTGCATGCGCTGGGCTTCGAAGGCGGACTGATCCTCGCCGGGGTACCGCTCGCCGCCTGGCTGCTGAACATCTCGCTGACCCAGGCGTTCCTGCTCGATATCGGCTTCTTCCTGTTCTTCCTGCCCTACGCGTTCGCGTATAACTGGGCCTATGACGGGCTGCGGCAGTTGTGGGTGGAGCGGAAGGTGGGGGTTTAGGGGCTCCCAAACCCCGTCTCTGGCGAAAACTAAGGACTTAGCTGCGCTAAGCCCAAGTTTTCGCTTTCTCCCCGCCAAGGGGGAGAAGATCGGTGGCCTCCATTTGCGTCGGAGCATCAGTCGGGACTCTCCCCCTCGGCGTGGGAGAAAGCAAAATCTTAGGTTTAGCCGTTTGGCTAAGCCTTAGATTTTGCAAGAGAGGGGGTCTTTGGAGGCGCCGCCCCCATCTCAAACCGCCTTCAACAACCTCAAATGATTATCAAAATTCAGCTCGAACGTGGTGAGCGGCGCGGGCGAGCCGGCGAGGCCGTCCAGCGCCCCCATGCCGCTCGAGGCCAGCAGCCCGACGCTGTCGGGTGCGATGCCGCAGCCCCTCTCGAGCCCCAGGGTCGCGACCACCGTCGCCGTGTCGGGGTCGATGGCGAGGATGGTATTGCCCTCCGGCGAGGAGACCCCGATCAGCCCGCCATCGGCCGAGGCAGCGACCGAGCCGATATAGTTGCGCAGCTCGGTGAGCGTCGCGCGCGGCAGTTCGATCAGCCGGATCTCGCCATCGCGGGTAGCATAGCCGACCAGTTGCGGGCGATCGACCGCGGGCCCACGGAACTGGCAGCCGAACCAGACGCGGCCCTGGTGGTCGAAGGCCATATGGCGGATCGACAGCTGGTGCAGCCCGCCATCGAGCCGCAACTGCCCGATCAGGTCGCCCGAGCGCCGGTCGACGAAGGCGATCGAAGGATCCATGGTCTCGAGGTTGAGCTCGGTCCGTCCGTAATCGGGATGCGTCTCGATCCCGCCATTGGCGACGACGAAGGTCTCGCCATCGGGCATCAGCAGCATCTCGTGCGGGCCGGTGCCGAACGTGTCGAATTCGCCGATCCGCTTGTAGCCGCCGGCGACGTCATAGATGCCGATCACCCCGCGCGCATTGTCGAAGTCGTTCTCGGTCGCATAGAGCAGCTTGCCGTCAGGCGAGAAGGCGCCGTGGCCGAAAAAGTGCCGCCCCTCGATGCTGGTCAGCGTCTGCGGCTTCACGGCTCCACGAGGGTCGAAGATCACCGCGAAGGTGCCGGGCTGGCGGGCGAACACCACCCCCTGCCCCGTGGTCGGCGAAAAGGTGATGTCATGCCCACGGTCGGGCAGCTCGATGGTCGAGATCACCGCCCCTGCCTCGTTCACCAGCGCCGCGCCGAACCCGCCGGCGCGCTTCTGGATCGACGAGGCGAAGATCAGTTCGGCCCGCTCGAGCGCCTCGGCCCGCCGCGGCAGCAGCGAAGCGGCAAAGCCCATCCCCGCTGCCTTGAGGAATGCCCGGCGCTGCCACATCTTCAGTCTCCGTCCAGGGACGAAAAGCCCACCGACAGGCCCAAAGCCGCCGCGAGATTCTCGCCCAGGATGGTGTCGAGCGACTGGGTGACGATCACCAGGTAGTCGAGCGCCTTCTTCTGCCTGGGATCATCAAGTGCCTGTTCCAGCGGCGCCGTCACCACCTTGCCGGCGCGCTCGGCATTGCCGAACTCGAAGCTGGCGCTGTTGGCAACCCAGAGCTGGTCCGGCGGCGCCGCCTCGGCAATGCGGGATTTCTCCAGCAGCGCCTTCAACCCTTCGAAATTCGCATTGATCGAGGGCACCGTCATGTCCGAGCGCCAGAACAGTGCCGATTTCGGCTTCGGCGCGGCGCCGTCGCGGCCGAGAAACGGCAGCAGCCGCTGGTCGCGGATCGCCTCGGTGCCATGCGCCAACAGCCCCGCCAGCGCCTCGGCCACCTCGCGGAAGCTGCGGTAGTCGGGGTCGCTCGCCGAGGGTTCGAGCAGGCGCTTCGAGATGCCCTGCGGGTCGTTCCACTCCGCCGACAGCGTCGCCGCGGTCGCCGCCTGCAGCGTCGTGATGGCGCGGGCATAGCGGCAGCGGAAATCGCCTTCGGCGCTGGTCAATTGCTCCGCGCCGGTGCCGAACAGCAGGAACTCGAGCGCCCCCAGCCCCTGCATGGCGACGCTCTTGTTGCCGAGCTTGTCGGGATCGGTGGCGTCCGGATCGGCATTGGCGAGCACGCCCTGCACCTGCTTGAGCGCGATGCCCTTGCGGTCGGGCCAGAACAGCACCTTGTCGTAGCGGTTCTCCACCATCAGCGGTCCGAGCCGATAGAGTTCGACCCCCGACCAGGCGACGACCGCCGCTTTGAACTGGTTGCGCGCCGTATCGAGCGTTGCCGCCGAAGGCGCAGTGCAAAGCTCGGTGACGTCGCGTTCCAGTGCCGCCGTGTCGGCGGCGTATTGCGCGAAACCGGGGCGGATCGCCTCGTCGATCGCCAGCGACACCACCTGCTCGGCGGTGAGCTTCTGCTCCTCGGCAACGACCGGCGCGACGGTGAGCGCGACGAGGACGGCAAGCAACAGGCGCATCACAGCGACTCCAGGAAGGCGATGAGAGCATCGCGCTCAGATTTCGGCATGTTTGCGAACGCATCGCGGGATTTCTGCGCCTCGCCGCCATGCCAGAGAATGGCCTCGGTGAGGTTGCGCGCCCGCCCGTCATGCAGGAACTCGGTGTGGCCGGAGACCGCCTCGGTGAGCCCGATCCCCCATAGCGGCGGCGTCTTCCACTCATAGCCGTCGGCGTCGCCCTCGGGGCGGTTGTCGGCCAGCCCCTCGCCCATGTCGTGCAGCAGCAGGTCGGTATAGGGCCAGATCAGCTGGAATTTGTGCGCGTCGATCGGCGCCTGGCGCGAGGTCACATATTTCGGCGTGTGGCAGCCGGTGCAGTTGGCGGCGTAGAACGCCTGCTTGCCGCGCAGGACCTCCGGATCGCCGACCTTCCGGCGTTGCGGCACGCCCAGGTTCTGCGAGTAGAAGGTCACGAGGTCGAGCACCGGATCGGGCGCCTCGGACACCCCCAGCCGCGCCTGCTCGCCGGTCGGCGCAGCGAGGCACTCGGTTTCAGCCGCGGTGCAATCGCCATGCGGCTTCATCACCAGCGGCGTCGAAATCCCGATATCGCCGGCAAACGCATCGGCCGATTGCGCCCGGATGCTGGCGGCGCCCGCCTTCCAGCCGAAGCGGCCCACTTCGCGCTGCCCGCTCACCGGGTCGAGCACCATGTTGGGGCGGCCCGAAATGCCGTCGCCGTCGCGATCGTCGGGGTCGGCTCTGGCGAGGAGGTCTTCGGGCGGGATCTGCTCCAGCAGCCCGAGCCCGATCATCTGCGGCGCCACGCGCGGGCTCAGCATCACATCGGCGGCCATCGGTCCATAGGCGAGGTCGGCGACCGAATAGCTCGGCCGGCGCAGCGTCACCACCGTGCCGTCGCCCAGCGTCACCGGCTCGTCGTCATAGCTGATCACCATCCGGCCCTCGGGCCTGATCCCCTGGATGGCGAAATTCTGCAGCTGACCGCCATAGGTCGGCTCGGCAATCACCTTGGCGCCGGCAGCCAGCGCCGCGCGGTCGGCATCGTCGCGTGGTGGGATCGACAGCCTGAGGAACATCGACGCCGCATCGTCGTCCGGCCCGGCCGGGGTATGCCCCCGCCCGTCCTTGAGGTGGCAGTTCTGGCAGCCACGCGCGTTGAACAGCGGCCCTAGCCCGTCCGAGGCCTCGGTCGAAGCCGGCGCCGACACCCAGAGCTTGGTGAACAGCCCGTTGCCGAGCTTGAACGTCTCTTCCTGGGCAAAGCTCAGATTGGCGGATGAGAACGAGAAGATGTCGCGATTGACCCGCTTCTTCACCGTCGCGGCGCCGGCCGAGAGCTGCTCGAAATTCTCCGGCCTGGCGAAATCGGTGGTCGGCGCGGTGACGCTCCGGACCCGCTGCAGGTCCTTGGGCGTCAAATCGGAACGGGTCCCGCCGTCGCTGGCGACGGCGAGACCCGCGATAAGGGTTATGACCAGGAAAACGGTCAAGCGCTTGTGCATGTCTCGCACTCTGGGCTTCCCGGCCATAGGCCAGGATCAAATGCAGCAGCGCGGATTCTGGCAACCCGCGATGCCGATAAAGCTTTGGAAAACGTGTCCTTACTGGAACACGGCATCCGGATTGGTCAGGCTGTCCGACTGCTCGATGGTCACCGTGTCGCCCAGGTTGAGCAGCGCCACGGCGCGCTCGATGCCGCGCGTCTGGGCGATCAGCCCGTCGATCGCCGCCTGCACCACGGCATTGCCTTCGGTGTTCCCCTCCCCGATCATCTGGTCGTATTTCTCGACCGTGTCGCCGCGGGTCTTCATGATTTCCATCTTGGCGACGGTGTCGGCCAGCAGCCCCTTGATCTCGGTGTCGAGCGCCGCATCCTTGGCGGCGATCAGTTCGGAAATCGACGCGCCGGAAACGACGCTGCCGTCGATCCGGGTGTAGCTTCCCAGATAGACGTTCTGCACGCCGATCGCGTCATAAAGGTGCGAGATGTAGGTGTTGTCGGAAAAGCAGTCATGCTCCTCTTCCGGATCGTGCAGCAGCAGCCCCAGCTTCATGCGCTGGCCGGCCACTTCGCCGAACGACAGCGATCCCATGCCGGTGAGGATGGTGCCCAGCCCGCTATCGGCGAGGGCGAGGCGCGCCGCGCCCCCCTCCTGCCAGTTGCCCACCATCTCCTCGAGATCGGTGACCAGGAGGTCCGTCGCCGCATTGAGGTACTGGGCGCGCCGCTTGGCGTTGGCCTCGGTCGAATAATCGGTGAACGGCCGTTCGCCGGCGCCCGGGCCGGTACCGTGCAGATCCTGCCCCCAGAGCAGGAACTCGATGGCGTGGTAGCCGGTCGCCACGTTCGCTTCGATCCCACCGGCTTCCTGCAGCGTATCCTGCAGAAAGGCCGGAGTGATCTCCGACGCGTCGACGTCCTTGCCGGCAATATTCAGCTTGGTGTTGGCGATCACATTGGCGGTGTAGAGCCCGTTCTCGTCGCTCTCGGTGCCATAGGACGCATCGACATAGTCGATCAGGCCCTCGTCCAGCGGCCAGGCATTCACCCTGCCCTCCCACTCGTCGACGATGGCATTGCCGAAGCGGTAGGCCTCGGTCTGCTGGTACGACGGCCGCGAGGCTCGCCAGGCGTCGCGCGCCGCGTTCAGCGTCGCCTCGCTCGGATTAGCGATCAGCGCATCGGTGGCAGCGTCGAGCGCCTTGGCCGTGGTCAGCGCATCTTCATAACCGGCGAGCGCGATGTCGGCATAGGTTTTGAGGACGGCGTCGGCAGTGGGTTCGGCTGCGTTGGCAAGGCCGGCGCCCATCGCCGCCATGCCGATCGAAAGGGCAAGCGTGCTGATCTTCATTTGCGGGAAATCTCCTGGAGCAGGCCGATGCGGGCCCTTTGCTCAGCGCGGCCTATCAAAGTGGATACTCGCCTTCAAGAAATATCGACCCAGCTTGGAACGGCTCTAAACTGCAGCAATTGGCCCCATCTCGACTCGTCCAAGCAAAACGGGCACTGTCACAATTGTCACAATTGGCTTCGGAGGGGGTCCGAACGCTGTATCGCCTGCGCCGCCTGACTTTGCCGGGGCCGTCCAGCGCCCCGCATTCCACTGTTCACCCTCGGGGTGTCACGTGGCTGTCACACGGCCAAAATAGGTGAAGCGCGGCTTTAGGGGCTCCTCCCGAGTCAGGACAAGAAGCCAAAATTCCAGGGAGACTTGAGAATGATCTTCAAGAATGCGCTCGTCGCTTCGGTTTCGGTCGCGGCCCTCGCCGCTTCGACCTTCACCGTCTCGGCGCAGACCGACCTCGCCGCGCTCTACGAAGCCGCCAAGGCCGAAGGCCAGCTGACCACCATCGCCCTGCCGCACGACTGGTGCGGCTATGGCGCCGTGATCGAAGGCTTCAAGGCCAAGTATCCGGGCATCACCATCAACGAGCTGAACCCGGATGCCGGCTCGGCCGATGAAATCGAAGCCATCAAGGCCAACAAGGGCAATACCGGCCCGCAGGCTCCCGACGTGATCGACGTCGGTCTCAGCTTCGGCCCCTCGGCCAAGGCCGAAGGCCTGATCCAGCCCTACAAGGTCTCGACCTGGGACACGATCCCGGACTCGGCCAAGGACGCTGAAGGCTACTGGTACGGCGACTATTACGGCGTGCTGTCGTTCCTCGTGAACACCGACCTCGTCAGCAAGGTCCCGACCTCCTGGGCCGACCTCAAGGCCGCCGACTACGCCAATGCCGTGGCCCTCGCCGGTGATCCGCGCGCTGCCAACCAGGCCATCCAGGGCGTCTACGGCGCCGGCCTCGCGACCGGTGCCACCGATGCCAAGGCCGCTGCCGAGGCCGGTCTCGCCTACTTCGCCGAGCTCAACAAGTCGGGCAACTTCGTGCCGGTGATCGGCAAGGCCGCCTCGACCGCCCAGGGCACCACCCCGATCGTGGTGGCGTGGGACTACAATGCTCTGGCCTGGCGCGATGGCTTTGCCGGCAACCCCAAGGCCGAAGTCGTGGTGCCGTCCGACAGCGTCGTCGCCGGTGTCTATATCCAGGCGATCTCGGCCTTCGCGCCGCATCCGAACGCTGCCAAGCTGTGGATGGAATACCTCTACTCCGATGAAGGCCAGCTCGGCTGGCTCGCCGGCTATTGCCACCCGATCCGCTTCAACGACCTCGCCGCCAACGGCAAGGTTCCGCAGGAGCTGCTCGACAAGCTGCCGCCGGCCGAAGCCTACGCCAAGGCCGTGTTCCCGACCCTCGACGAGCAGGCTGCCGCCAAGGAAGTGATCACCGGCCAGTGGGACGCCACCGTCGGCGCCAACGTCCAGTAACATGGCCAATGTCAGCTCTGTAGCTGACCCCGCGGCCGGCCCGGTTTCCACCGGGCCGGCCGTGCGCGTCGGCGGTAACCCGTTCCGCTTCGTCCGCAGGCTCCGCCTCGGCGACATTCTCGCCATCGCGCCATTCATCCTCTTCGCCCTGCTGTTCCTGTTGATCCCGACGCTCGGACTGGTCGTCGGCGCCTTCCAGGATGGCGACGGCAACTTCACGCTCCAGAACGTCATGGATCTGGGCACGCCGCAGATCGTCGCTTCGTTCTGGATCTCGATCCGCGTTTCGGCGGCCTCGGCCATCCTCGGCGCCGGCATCGGGCTGGTGATCGCCCTCGCCATCATTCGCGGCCGCCTGCCGGACGCCATCCGCTCCACGGTGATGACCTTTTCCGGCGTCGCCTCGAACTTTGCCGGCATTCCGCTGGCCTTCGCCTTCCTCGCCACGCTCGGCCGGCTCGGCCTCGTCACCGTGCTGCTGAAGTTCTTCGGCTTCGATCTCTACAAATCGGGCTTCAACCTCCTGAGCTTCTGGGGCCTCACCATCACCTATCTCTACTTCCAGATCCCGCTGATGATCCTGATCATCGCGCCGGCGATCGATGGGCTGAAGAAGGAATGGGGTGAAGCCGCGGCGACGCTGGGCGCCACCAATGGCCAGTTCTGGCGCTATATCGGGCTGCCGGTGCTGTGGCCGAACCTGCTCGGCACGCTGTCGTTGTTGTTCGCCAACGCGTTTGGCGCGATTGCGACCGCATATGCGCTCACCGGCTCCTCGCTCAACATCGTGCCGATCCTGCTCTATGCGCAGATCCGCGGCGACGTGCTGCACAACCCCGGCCTCGGCGCGGCGCTGGCGCTCGGCATGATCGTCATCACCGCCTTCGCCAACGTCATCTACCTCGTGATCCGCACCCGCGCCGAGAGGTGGCTCAAATGAAGTCGGGCAAACTCTGGAGCTGGATCATCTTCGGTCTCGGCGCCGCCTATTTCCTGGTGCCGCTGCTCGCCACCTTCGAGTTCTCGCTGCGCATCCGCCGCGAGGGCTATACCTTCGATGCCTATACTTCGGTGTTCTCCGACGGGCGCTTCCAGGCCTCGTTCAGCTACTCGCTGATCGTCGGCGTCTGCGCCATCGTCATCGGCCTGTTGATCGTCGTGCCCGCCGCCTACTACGTGCGGCTGCGCGCGCCGCATCTGCGGCCGATCATCGAGTTCATCACCCTGCTGCCGCTGATCATTCCGGCCATCATCCTGGTGTTCGGCTATATCCGCATGTACAACACCTCGTCGCCGCTGCCGCTGCTCGGCACCAACCTCGGCACCGACATCCTCCTCACCCTCGCCTATGTGGCGCTCGCCCTGCCCTACATGTACCGGGCGGTGGATACGGGGCTGCGCACCATCGACGTGCAGACCCTCACCGAGGCCGCCAACATCCTCGGCGCCAACCAGGCGACGATCATCGCCCGGGTGATCTTTCCCAACATCATCGTCGCGGTGCTGTCGGGTGCCTTCCTGACCCTTGCCATCGTCATCGGCGAGTTCACCATTGCGAGCCTGCTCAACCGGCAGGTGTTCGGCGTCTACATGCAGAATGTCGGCGCCAACCGGGCGTTCGAGCCCGCGGCGCTCGCCGTCATTTCGTTCGTCATCACCTGGGGCGCCATGGGCATGATCCAGCTGCTCGCGCGTTTCGCCCCCAAAACCGCTCGTAGGGACTAGATCATGGCCGAAGAACTCCCGCGCCGAGAATTCCTGCGCATCGAAAAGCTCGTCAAGACCTTCGGCGGCAACCAGGTCGTCAAGGGCGTCGATCTCTCCTTCGACAAGGGCGAGTTCGTCAGCCTGCTTGGCCCCTCGGGCTGCGGCAAGACCACCATCCTCAGGATGATCGCCGGCTTCGAGCGGCCGGATTCGGGCCGCATCCTGGTCGAAGGCAAGGACATTTCCGGCCTCGCGCCGAACCAGCGCAAGATCGGCATGGTGTTCCAGGCCTATGCGCTGTTTCCCAACATGAACGTCGCCGACAATATCGGCTTCGGCCTGAAGATCGCCGCCATGCCCAAACCCGAGCGCGAGGCACGGGTCGAGGAAATGCTGAAGCTGATCGGGCTTTCCGGCTACGGCAAGCGCTATCCGTTCGAACTTTCGGGCGGCCAGCAGCAGCGCGTGGCGCTCGCCCGGGCGCTGGCGCCCAGCCCCCGCATGCTGCTGCTCGACGAGCCGCTCTCGGCGCTCGACGCCAAGATCCGCGTCTCGCTGCGCGAACAGATCCGTCAGATCCAGCGTGAGCTGGGCATCACCACGGTGTTCGTGACGCACGACCAGGAGGAAGCCCTGTCGATCTCCGACCGGATCGTCGTGCTCAACACCGGCAATGTCGAGCAGTTCGGCCAGCCGTTCGAGATCTACAACCGGCCGCAGACCAGGTTCGTCGCGACCTTCGTCGGAACGCTCAACACCCTCAACGCCACCGTCGCCGATGCCGGCGCAAAGACCGTGTCGCTGGGCGGTACCACAGTCACCATCCCGGCCCTCCCCGCCACGGCGCGCAACGGCGAAGCGGTGGCACTCACCATGCGGCCCGAAGCGGTATCGCTCGCCAACGGCACGGCACGCGACATCGTGCTCGACGGCAAGGTGGCCGAAGTCAGCTTCCTCGGCTCGGTGATCCGCCTCAAGGTCGATCTTGGCGACAATGCCGTGAACCTCGACACCTTCAACGACCAGCGCACCCCACCGCCCGCCCACGGCGCCCCGGTCCGCATCGGCATCGCCTCGAGCGATGTGCTGGTGCTGGAGCGGTAGGAGGAGCGGAGCCCGCTCGAGCCGGTGGCGAGTCTCCGCAACTCCCCCAAACTCGATGTCATCCCTGCGAAAGCAGGGACCCAACTCGCAGCCCGCGCCAGCGTAGAAATGGGTCCCTGCTTTCGCAGGGATGACAGCCGGTGGGTGGGAGAGAGCTTGCCACCGACGCAGCCTGCCACCTACATGCGCAAAATCCTTCTCCCCCTGCCCCTCCAACCCGCAACAGTTTGACCCGCAAGCCGATTCACCCGCGCGCCATCCTGCACTAAGGTGCCCGGCAAATCGCGGAGCGCCCATGACCACCCCTCTCGTCACCACCGACTGGCTCGCCGACCATATCGACGATCCCGATGTCGTCCTCGTCGATGCCAGCTGGTACATGCCCGCCGCCAACCGCAGCGGGCGCGCCGAGTATCTCGCGAGCCACCTGCCCGGCGCGGTGTTCTTCGGCATCGACGATATCGCCGACAAGAGCACCGGCCTGCCCCACATGCTGCCGACGCCCGAGGCCTTTGCCGCGGCGGTGGGCCAGCTCGGCATCGCCGACACCGATACCATCGTGGTCTACGACGAAGCCGGCGTGTTCGCCGCGCCGCGCGTCTGGTGGACCTTCCGCGCCATGGGCGCCAGGGACGTGCGCGTGCTGGATGGCGGCGGCCCGAAATGGCGCGCCGAGGGCCGGCCGACCGCTTCGGGCGAGGAGCATCCGGCCCCGCGCACCTTCGTGCCGCACTACCAGGCTGGCCTGGTCCAGGATTTCGACGCCGTGCTCGGGCTCACCCGCTCGAAGGCTAAAGCCATCGTCGACGCCCGCCCCGGCGACCGTTTTCGCGGTGAAGTTCCGGAGCCCCGCGCAGGCCTCGCCTCGGGCCACATCCCGGGCAGCCTCAGTGTTCCGGCCAGCGACGTCACTGCCAACGGGCAGCTGAAATCGGCAGCGGAGTTGCAGGCGCTGTTCGCGAAGGCCGGCGTGGATGTGACGAAGCCGATCGTCACCAGCTGCGGCTCCGGCGTGACGGCGTCCACGGTGGCGCTGGCGCTGGCCATTGCCGGGGCGAAGGATGTGGCGGTCTATGACGGCTCGTGGACCGAATGGGGCGGCCGGGCCGATGCGCCGGTGGAGAAGGGCTGAGGCGGGCTGACTGCAGGCAGACGGCCCCCTCCCATCCTCCCCCATAAAGGGGGAGGTGCCGCATCGAGTGCTTGGCACGATCGAAGACAGACGCTCGACTCTTCACCTCCCCCTTTATGGGGGAGGCCGGGAGGGGGCCGTCTCTATCAGTCAGCGCCCCTACCCCCGCGACACCCGCCAGCTCCTCACCTCGAATGGCCTGAGCCCCGCGCCCTCGCCGCGCTCCATCGGCTCCTCGAGAATGCTGAGGCTGTCGCTCAGCCTCCACCCCTCCGGCACCGCTACGGCAAAGTCGCCGCGCCGGCCGGACGGCTCGTACACCCTGAGCACCAGGCCATTGCCGTCCTCGGCCGGCTTCAGCCCCGACAGCGCCGCCGGAATCCCCTCGGTGCCGATCGGCTCGAAATGCACCGAGGCGACGCCGCTGGCGGCGGCGGCCAGCATCGGCTGGTTCAGGTCCTCGGCCTCCTCGCGCACCCGGCCCTCGTGCCATTCGCCGGCATGCGGATAGAGCGCGTAGGTGAAGCGCTGGCCGCCCTCGTCGGCCAGCGGATCGGGATAGACCGGCGAGCGCACGAGGCTCAGCCCCAGCACATTGCCCTTGGCGCTGTGCCCGTATTTGGCATCGTTCAACAGCGCCACGCCGAAGCCCGGCTCGCTCATGTCGAGGAAACGATGCCCGGGCACTTCGAACTGCGCCTGGTCCCAGCTGGTATTGTTGTGCGTGGTGCGCTGCACCACCCCGTTGGCATGCTCGAAGGTTGCATGCGTGGTGCGTACCGCCACCGGCGTCTGCGTCCGCAACAGGCAGTGCCGGTCGTGCCAGTCGATCTCGGTGGCGATGTCGAGCCGCACCCCGTTGGCATCGAGGCTGTAGGTCTGCGTCACCGTCGAAGCGCGGAAGCGCCGGACGATGCGGATCGCGGCGCGCGCCGGCGTATCCTCGACCACCTTGATGCTCTCGGGACGGTTCAGCTCGATGCCGGTCTTGGCATAGTCCTCTTCGATGTCCCAGGCGTCCCAGTCGCGCGGCTTGTCCGCCGGGTAGACCCAGAGCTGGTTGCCGCGGCCACTGAGCGCCTCGCGCCCGGTCGCCTTGTGGATGAGGCTGCTGACCGTGCCGTCGGCCCCGATGGTGGCGCAAAGATGCGCGTTCTCGAGCCGCGTCTCGCTCACCGACAGCCCCGGCAGCGGTTCGAGATCGGCCCGCGTGAACACCTTGATGCCGAGTGGCGGCATCACGTCGGCGCTCGAATAATGCGCGCCGTCGGTAGTGGTCACCCGCACCGGCCGGCGGCTGAGCGAGGGGTTCACCACCACCACCGCATCGGCCACGTCGCCATCGGGGATGCGCGCGACGATCGCCGACATGGCCATCTGCTGGCGCGCCAGGGCACGACCGACCGCATCGTTCAGCTCGCGCTCGGCATCGTCGTAGACCTCGGCGATCGAGGAGCCCGGCAGGATGTCGTGGAACTCGTTCTTCAGCACCACGCGCCAGATATGCTCGAGGCTTTCAGGCTGCTCGCCGCCGAGCAGCGCCGCGAGCGACGCCAGCGTTTCGGCGGTGATCAGCGCCCGTTCGGCCTGCCGGTGCGCCTTCTTGGTGGCGCTCTGCGTGGTCAGGGTTGCGCGGTGCAGCTCGAGATAGATATCGCCCTGCCAGATCGGCAGCTCGGTCTTCTTGCCGGTCTCGTGCGCCGCCGCGAAAAAGTCCTCGACCCGGCTCCAGCGCGCTTTCGGCAGCACCGGGAAATCCCGAAGCTGCATCTCGCGCTCGACATATTCCGGCGTCACCCCGCCGCCGCCATCGCCATAGCCCACCGCCAGCAGCGAGGTCTGGTGCTGCGGCTTCTGCATGAAGTTGCGCCAGGTCTTCAGAATGCTGAGCGGGTTCACCGCCCCGTTATAGCCGTGCCAGGGGTTGTTGAACGTGTGGGTCAACACGCGCGAGCCGTCGATCCCTTCCCACCAGAACAGGTCGGCCGGGATGGTGTTGGTGTCGTTCCAGTTCACCTTGATGGTGAAGAACGAGTCGATACCGCCTTGTTTGAGCAGCTGCGGCAGTCCGCCCGAAAAGCCGAAGCAGTCGGGCAGCCAGCACACCCGGTGCCGCACTCCGAATTTCTGCTGGAAGTAGCGCTGCCCATAGAGGATCTGCCGCGTCAGGCTCTCGCCGGTGGGCATGTTGGTGTCGGGCTCGACCCACATGCCGCCGACCGTCTCCCAACCGCCGGCCGCGATCTTGGCCTTGATCTTCTGGAACAGCGCCGGATCGTCTTCCTCGATCTGCGCATAGTAATGCGCCGTCGACTGGTTGAAGCGGAAGCCCGACTGCGCCAGGTACTCGTTGCTCCCCTCCATCAGCGTCACCGCCGTCGAGAAGGTGCGGCGCATCTTCCGCCGCGTCTCGGCATAGGGCCAGAGCCAGGCGAGGTCGATATGGGCGTGCCCGGTCAGCGCGATCTCGCCCTGCTGCGGGAAGCGCTGCTGCAATGCGCGCAGCCGCTCGATCAGTTTGAGATCGGCGGCGATAACGCTCTGGCGCTGCGCGTCGTTGAGCGGCGCCGGGTTGTCCTTGAGCGGCGGCAATTGCCAGATCTTCTGCTGGCCGCGCTGCGGCGCGAAGCGCGCCACATAGTCCTCGGTGCCCGAGGGCCAGTCGAGCGCGTAGAACGCCTCCTCGGCCGCTGCGATCAGGTGCGGCACCACCTCGTGCTCCCCCAGTTCCGTCGCCGCTTCATGCACCTGGCTCAAGCGCAGGCGGAACGCATCGACCGCACCATCGAGCCAGTAGAGCCGGGCGTCGTTGAGGTGGGGCTTGCGCACCGGCTCGCCGAAGGGCAGCCGTGCCACCGCCTCCGCCTCGATGCGGAAATCATGCGCCTTGACCGGGAATTCCTTGTGATACGGGTCGTTGCCGAAGCCGACATTGTCGTCGGCATAGATCAGCGTCGCCAGCGCTTCGCCCCCGAGGTCGAGGAACAGCCTCGTCTCGGCGATCGGCCAGCTCGAGGGCACCGATACCCCGGTGGCAAAGCTCTGCACGCCATCGCGGTTCGGCCACGGGGCGCCGACCTCGATCGGCTTGCCGTTCAATGTCCAGCCGCCGACCGGCACGCTCTCGCGCTCCCGCCACCAGGTGAGCTCGTCCAGCCGCACCTTGATCCGGTCCAGCCGCTGCTCGATGGAGAGAGTCATGCGAAGAATCCTTGTTTTGCAACGTTACAAAGTGCGCGGACAAAACCATAACTGGCCGCCGCTCGCCAGAGCGCTTTCGGGAGAAGATGGCGGGTTTTTCGGCCCCTGAGCGCGACCATTCGACGGGCCTCGCTGCATTTCGGCGTTTCCCGCACGGCCGAAAATGCGCATGGATTGTCGGGACCCGCGGGAACGATATCGCGCCCGCACGCCTTCCCCACGGTGCGCCCGCACTGGCGCGGCATCGCGCACCTCGCCTCTGGAGATCGGACTATGACGCTCAAGCGAATGGACAATGTCGGCATCGTCGTCGAGGACCTCGACCGGGCCGTCGACTTCTTCGTCGAACTCGGCCTCGAACTCGAGGGACGGGCCACCATCGAAGGCGAATGGGCCGGCCGCGTCACCGGCCTGGGCGACCAGCATGTCGAGGTCGCCATGGTCCGCACTCCGGATGGGCACAGCCGGCTCGAACTCTCGCGCTTCCTGCGCCCGGCCGTCATCGCCGATCACCGCCGTGCGCCCGTCAATGCGCTTGGCTATCTGCGCGTCATGTTCGCGGTCGATGATCTCGACGACACGCTTGCCCGGCTGGGCAAGCATGGCGCCGAGCTGGTGGGCGAAGTCGTCGACTACCAGGGCGTGTACCGGCTCTGCTACATCCGCGGCCCCGAGGGCCTGCTGATCGGGCTGGCCCAGGAGTTGAGCTGATCGGCAGGGTAAGCCGCCCTACCCGTGGTTGATCATCACGTGGCGGACCGCGGTATAGTCCTCGAGCGCATAGACCGACATGTCCTTGCCGTAGCCCGACTGCTTCAGCCCGCCATGCGGCATCTCGTTGACCAGCATGAAATGCGTGTTGATCCAGGTACAGCCATATTGCAGCCGCGCCGCCGTCTGCATCGCCTTGGACACATCCCTGGTCCACACCGATGAGGCGAGGCCATAGTCGCTGTCATTGGCCCAGGCGATGGCATCCTCGGGGTCGGTGAAGCGGGTCACCGACACCACCGGCCCGAACACCTCGCGCCGCACGATCTCGTCGGCCTGCAGCGCCCCGGCGATCACCGTCGGCTCGTAGAAGAAGCCGCGATCGCCCGACATATGGCCACCGGCGGTGATCTTGATATGCGGCAGTTCCGACGCCCGCTCGACGAAGCTCGCGACGCGATCGCGCTGGCGCTTCGAGATCAGCGGCCCGATCTCGTTGAGCGTGTCGTCCTGCTGGTTGTAGCGGATCGAATTGACCGCCGAGCTGAGGTCCGCCACCAGCCTGTCGTGGATTTTCGGGCCGGCATAGATGCGGCAGGCCGCGGTGCAATCCTGCCCGGCATTATAGTAGCCGAAAGCCTTGAGCCCGCTCACCACCGCCTCGAGATCGGCATCGTCATAGACGATCACCGGCGCCTTGCCGCCCAGTTCGAGATGCGTGCGCTTCACCGATTTGGCCGCCGCCTGCAGCACCTTCTTGCCGGTGGCGACGTCGCCGGTGATCGAGATCATGTTGATCCTGGGGTGGTTGATCAGGGCGTTGCCGACGCTGTCGCCACGCCCCAGGATCACATTGACCACGCCCTCGGGCAGCACCTCGGCGAAGACTTTCGCGAGCTTCAGCGCCGTAAGCGGCGTCTGCTCGGAGGGCTTGAACACCACGGTGTTGCCGCCGGCAATGGCCGGCGCCAGCTTCCACGCCATCATCATCAGCGGGTAGTTCCACGGCGCGATCGAGCCGACGACGCCTACGGGATCGCGCCGCACCATCGAGGTGTGCCCCGGCAGGTACTCCCCGGCGATCGAGCCCTGCATGTTGCGCACCGCGCCGGCAAAGAAGCGCCAGCAATCGACGATCGCCGGAATTTCGTCGTTCTTGACCGCATTGATCGGCTTGCCGCAGTTCAGCGCCTCGAGCGCCGCAAAGCCATCGGCATCGTCCTCGATCGCCTGCGCGATTTTGAGCAGGTAGTTCGAACGCTGCCCCGGCGTCGTCCGCGACCAGCTGGCGAAAGCCTTCTCCGCGGCCTGCACGGCCGCATCGATCTGGCTCAGCGATGCCTCCGGGATGCCGCGGATCAACTCCCCGGTCCTGGGATCGAGCACCTGCTCCTCGGTTTCCGTCCCCGCCTCGAAGCGCGAGCCGATCAGCATTTCGGTGTGCATTTTCTCTCTCCCGTAACTCGACTTTCAGTGCATGTGGCCACCCCCCTCCCAGCCTCCCCCACAAGGGGGGAGGTGTGGGCTGGTGAGGGTGGCAAGAGACCTGCCAAAGCCCCGATCGGCACCTCCCCCCTTGTGGGGGAGGTTGGGAGGGGGGTGGCCAAGTGAACCAGCGCCAGCATCACTTCCCCATCCCCGCCACCGTCTGGTCGCCGCCGCGGCTGAAATAGAACGCCAACAGGATCGGCAGCAGCGTCACGATCACCACCACCATGGCGACCACATTGGTCACCGGGCGCTGCCGCGGCCGCACCAGTTCCTCGAGCATCCAGATCGGCAGCGTCTGCTGCTGGCCGGCGGTGAAGGTGGTGACGATCACTTCGTCGAAGCTCAGCGCGAAGGCCAGCATGCCGCCGGCGAGCAGCGCCGTACCGATATTGGGCAGGATCACGTAGCGAAACGTCTGGAACTTGTCGGCGCCGAGGTCCATCGCCGCCTCGATCATCGAACCCGAGGTTCGCCGGAACCGCGCCACCGCGTTGTTGTAGACGACGACGATGCAGAAGGTCGCGTGCCCCAAGACGATCGTCCAGAACGAGAACGGGATCTCCATCAGGCTGAAGGCCGAGCGCAGCGAGATGCCGGTGATGATGCCGGGCAGCGCGATCGGCAGGATCACCAACAGCGAAATCGTCTCGCGCCCGAAGAACCGGGTCCCCGAAACCGCCGCGGCGCAGAGCGTTCCGAGCACCAGCGCGATCCCGGTCGAAATCGCTGCCACCTGCACCGACAGCGTCAGTGCCTGCCACACATCGGCCCGGTTCCAGGTCACCTCGAACCACTTGAGCGTCAACCCCGGCGGCGGCCACTGATAGGTCCGCTCCTCCGACGAGAAGGCGTAGAGAAAGATCAGCGCGATCGGCGCCAGCATGAAGAACAGCCCGGCCCCGGCGGCGAGCTTCAGCCCCCAGGGGGCGCGGGGGGCATCCGCCCGCTGGCGGTCAGAGCGCATCGGAGCCTCCCTCTTCACCTCTCCCTTGGGGGAGAGGTCGGCGCGCAGCGCCGGGTGAGGGGGCCTTGCCCCAAGCACAGTGTTTACGGCAAGGCCCCCTCACCCCCACCCTCTCCCCCAAGGGAGAGGGGGCGATAGAGCCGCCATGCCCAAGCACGCTAAAGCGCATCGAACGCCCCCATGCGCTTGGCCATCCACAGATAGAGCCCCATGATGACGATCGGCACCACCGTGAAGGCAGCCGCCAGCGGGATGTTCCCTGCCGTGCCCTGGTGCGCATAGACCGCCTGGCCGATGAAGAAGGCCGAGGTGCCGATGATCTGCGGGATGATGTAGTCGCCCAGCGTCAGCGAGAACGTGAAGATCGAGCCGGCGACGATCCCCGGCAGCGCCAGCGGGAAGATCACCTTCCAGAACGTCTGCAGCGGCGTTGCCCCGAGATCGGACGACGCATCGAGCAGGTTCGTCGGCACCCGCTCGATCGCCGCCTGGATCGGCAGGATCATGTAGGGCATCCAGACATAGAGGAAGACGAGGAAGGTGCCGGTATAGCTGATCGACAGCGAATTGCCGCCGATCACCGGCAGCGACAGCCAGGCATCGAGCACTGGAGTGAGGTGCAGCTGTGCGAACACCCAGTTGAGAATGCCCTCCTTGGCGAGGATCAGCTTCCAGGCATAGACCTTGACCAGGTAGCTGGCCCACAGCGGCAGCATGATCCCGAGATAGAACAGCGCCTTCCATTTCCCCCGCGCATAGCGCGCCGCCATATAGGCGATGGGAAAGGCGATCAGCGCCGCCGCCAGCGTTACCGCCGCCGCCATGATCACCGTGCGGAGGATCACGTCGACGTTCTGCGGCTTCAGCAGTTCCGCATAGGTCTTGAGCGTGAACTCGTAATTGATCAGCCCCGAGAACTCGTCGATCGAGAAAAAGCTCTGCAGCAGCAGCGCGAACAGCGAGCCGACATAGACGATGCCGAGCCATAGCAGCGCCGGCAGCAGCAAGAGGAAGACGAACAGCTTGGGCTGCCGCCAGAAGCGGTCGCTGAGCGCGCCGAGCCAGCCGCGCCGGTTCGGCAGGATCGCGCTGGAGCTGGTCGCGGCGATCGCGCTCACCCCACATCCTCCATCAGGTGCAGCGCCTCGCGGGCAAAGCCGATGGTCACCCGCTCGCCATCACCAGGCACGTCGCCGCCTGAAGGCACCACCGCATGGAGCAGCGTGCCGTTGAGCTCGATGCCAAGCCGCGTCGTGGCGCCCAGATAGGAGCGCGACACCACCGTTCCGGTAAGCGCCGCGTGCCCGGCGGTCGCCCGGATCAGGTGAATGGCCTCGGGCCGGAGCGAGGCCCAGCGCCGCTCGCCGGCAATGGTCTCGACGAACTCGGGGGCGAGGACGTTGGACGAACCGACGAAATCGGCGACGAAACGCGAATTGGGCCTCGTATAGATCTGCTCGGGCGTCCCCACCTGCACCAGCTTGCCGAAGTTGAACACCGCCACCCGGTCGGCCATCGACAGTGCTTCACCCTGGTCGTGGGTGACGAAGATGAAGGTGATGCCCAGCGTCTTCTGCAGCGCCTTCAGCTCTTCCTGCATCTGCTCTCGCAGCTTCAGATCGAGCGCCCCGAGCGGCTCGTCTAGCAGCAACACCTTCGGCCGGTTGACGATGGCCCGGGCCAGCGCCACCCGCTGTCGCTGCCCGCCCGAGAGCTGGCCGGGCCGGCGCTCGCCATACCCGCTGAGCTTCACCAGCTCGAGCGCCGCTTCCGCCTCGCGGGCCCGTGTCGGCTTGTCGACCTTCTTCAGCATCAGCGAGAATTCGACGTTCTCACGCACGTTCATGTGCGGGAACAGCGCGTAGTCCTGGAACACGGTGTTGACGTTGCGCCGATAGGGCGGCACGCCCTCCACCGCCTCGCCGAAGATCTGGATCTGCCCCAGCGTCGGTTGCTCGAAGCCGGCGATCAACCGCAAGCAGGTGGTCTTGCCCGAGCCCGAGGGACCGAGCATGGCAAAGAACTCCCCTTCCCCGACCTCGAGATCGACCTCATCGAGAGCTCTCACCGCGCCGAAATGGCGGGAAACGGTCTTGAGGGATACGGCCGAGGTCATGCGTCAGAGAACCTTTGCGTCAACCGGGGAAGCTTCACGGACGGTGAAAAATCCTCAGGGATCGACCGGAGGATTTGCAAGAGCAAATCCCCGGGTGGGTTCGGCGGATTTGCCTTTCGGCAAATCGCCGGGCGGGAGGATTTGCCGTTGGCAAATCCCCCTGGTGTCACCCCCGCAACGGCGGAACCCACTCGCTGTGGACGCGAGGTTGCGCTGGGCTGCGCCGCCGCGGGAGTGACCGTCGCGGGATGAAGGAAGGGCGCTGACGCGCCATTCCCCGGGCCGGCTAGAGCCCCCTAGCGGCCGCCGATAACCCCGACGTAATCGCTGACCCAGCGGTAATACGGCACGCATTCGCCCTGCTCGCACTTGGCGGTCGGGGTCCGCCAGAAGCGGATCTTGTCGAAATTCTCGTAGCCGTTGGTGGCGCAGCCCTCATCGGTGAGCAGCTCGTTGCCCTTGCAGGCGGCCGGCACCGACGGCACCGTGCCGAACCAGGCCGATACGTCGCCCTGCACCTTGGGCGAAAGCGAGTGCTCCATCCACTTGTAGGCGCAGGTGGGGTGCGGGCTGTCGACATGCAGCATCGTGGTGTCGGCCCAGCCGGTGATGCCTTCTTCGGGGAAGGTCGAGGCAACCTTGGCGCCTTCCGCCTTCAGCACATTGACCATGAACGGCCATGACGACGAGGCGACAACGCCTTCGTTCTTGAAATCGTCCATCTGGATGAAGGCGTCGTGCCAGTAGCGGCCGACCAGGGTGCGCTGCACGCGCAGCAGGTCGAGCGCCGCCTTGTACTGGTCCTCATTCAGCGCATAGGGATCGGTGATCCCCAGCTCCGGCTTGTGCGTCATCAGGTAGAGCGCGGCGTCCGCCACATAGATCGGACCGTCATAGGCCTGGACGCGCCCCTTGTTGGACTTGCCGTCGGGCAGCGTCTGCTCTTCGAACACCACGTTCCAGCTGGTCGGCGGCTTATCGCCGAACACTTCGGTATTATACATCAGCACATTGGCGCCCCACACATAGGGCGTGCCGTAATGGGTGCCGTCGACGGTGTGCCAGGCGGCGTTCTGCAGGCGCTCGTCGATCGTCGACCACGACGGGATCAGTGCCGTGTTGATCGGCTGCACGCGCTTGCCGGCGATCAGGCGCAGCGAGGCGTCGCCCGAGGCGGTGACGAGGTCGAAGCCGCCTTCGTTCATCAGCGCCACCATTTCGTCCGAGGTGTTGGCGGTCTTCACCGACACCTTGCAGCCGGTATCGGCTTCGAACTTGGTGACCCAGTCATAGTTCGGGTCGGTCTCGCCGCGTTCGATATATCCGGCCCAGGCGACGATCGAAACTTCGCCCTCCCCGGCGCCGAGCGATTGCAGCATTTCCTGCGCAACCACCTGACCGGTGAAGGTCGCAACCATGGTCAAGGCCGTACACGTCTTGAGGATGGATTTCATCGATTTCTCCCTGCTCGGGCAGCGCTCCCAAATGCGCATCAAGCCCTTGCATGGGAGCTTATCGGGCGCTGTGCTATGCGCAAATGCATTCGTCCGGGGGAAGTTATCGGATTTTCCGATAGCAGATGATGTGGTGAGCAGTCCTGGCTCGCCGAGCAATTGATTGGCACCAAACTCGCAACCCACCCCGGTGTCATCCCAGCGAAAGCTGGGACCCAACTCTCCTCTGGCGCGGGCGGTGAAATGGGTCCCAGCTTTCGCTGGGATGACACCGGTGGGGAGGTGAGACTGTGCGCAAGCTCTCGACGCGAATGGCGGCTATCAGCTCGGCACACCCCCTCACCGCTCCTGCGCCGCCCTGCCCCGCGGCGCATGCTGCTGTTGCGCCAAACCGATGAAATCCCGCGCGGCCTGGGTCAGCCGGCTGCCGCGGCGCCACACCATCCCCACCTGCACCACCGGCAGCGCGCCGGAAATGTCGCGGCTTTCGATCCGGTCGCCTTCCAGCGACCACGGCCGATAGACGAGGTCGGGCAACAGCGCGATGCCGGCGCCGGTGGCGACGAGGCTGCGCACCGCCTCGACCGAGCGGGTGCGGAACGCCACATTGGGTCGCGCGCTGAACGCGGCGAGCAGCTTGCCGGTATTCTCCTCGGTCTCGTCCACCGTCAACATGATCAAGGGCTCCGGCACGATATCGGAAACCGAGATGATGTCGGCTCCGCCGAGCCGATGCCCGAGCGGCAGCCACAGCCGATAGGGCGAGGTCTCGAAGATCTCGGCCTGCAGCGCCACGCGGTCCCTGAGGTTGGAGATTACCATCACCGCCACATCGAGTTCGCCGCCGATCAGGAGGTGCTCGAGATAATCGCCATTATCCTCGATCGCCGTGACGTTGACCCCGGGATAGGCCCGCCGATAGCGCGCCAGCAGGTCCGACAGCACATAACCCGCGACCAGCGACGTCACCCCCAGCTGCAGGTTGCCGCCCACCGGCGCTTCCGCCTCGCCGAAGCTGCGCCGCGCATCCGACACGCTGGCGAGGATGCGGGTGGCGTGGCGGTAGAATTGGTGCCCCTTATGGGTGATGGTCAGCCCGCGCCGATGCCGCTCGAACAGCGTCACCCCCAGGTCGGATTCGAGCTCCTTGATCGCGTCGGTCACGGCCGACTGGCTGATCGACAGCGACTGCGCCGCCCCCGATACGGTGCCCTCCTCGGCGACCGAGATGAAATATTGCAGCTGCCTGAGGGTGAAAGCCATGCTGCACTAAAGCATTGATCCGGGCGTGGGGCACCCCCTTGCCGCCCGCGCCATCTGCGCTATGAACATCGCGAAACCTTCGGAGGCAAATCATGGGCAGCCGCGCCAACACCCTCGCCGCCATCGAGCGCCGCGTCCGCCGCATCGGCCGGCCGTTCGGCGTCAGCCTGCTGATTGCCGAAAAGCGCAACCCCAAGATCGAGGCGCATGGCGGCTACATGCTGCGCGACGACGATACCTTCGAGATCGTCTTCGGCAATGCCGGCTATGATTTCTCCGCCAGCCTCGAGGAAATCGAGGAGTTCCTGATGGAATCGCGCACCGCCATGCGCGAGGAGATCAAGAGCAAGAAGAAGCGCTAGGGCTCACAGTCGCCCGTCGCTTCGCTCCGGTCGCGCTACACTTCGTTTCGCGATACCCCTCATCCGCCCTTCGGGCACCTTCTCCCACAAGGGGAGAAGGCGATCGCAACTGACAATTGCGCACCTGAACTCCGCACGGAAGGCAGTGTGCGTGCCTTCTCCCCTTGTGGGAGAAGGTGGCCGAAGGCCGGATGAGGGGTATCGCATCGCTTGCGATGCGCGCTTGGAGCGTTTGCGACGAGCGACACCTACCCCCGCAACACCCCCCGCAACCACTCCCGCACCCCACGCACCCAACCCACTGCCGCCCGCCACGCCGCCGTGGCCTTCGCCCAGTCGATCGCCCGGTCGCGCAGCCTGAACAACCAGCCCAGGAGCTTCGCGAACCAGTCGATCCGCATCAGCGGCACATACACCGCGTGAAAAATCCGCTCGACCACCAGCAGCGACAGCGCATGGGCCAGCAATAGTCCGATGGTGCCGGTGATGACGTGCCCTGTCCCCGCCCACCAGATGGCGACCACCTTCATCGGCTCGATCACCACGAACGGCACGCCCAGCGCCACCAGCGCCGCATAGGGCGGAAGCCGGCCGAGCCAGTCGCCCACGCGCTGGAACAACCGCAAGGCGCTGAGCCACTGGATCAGCGGGCGGAACAGCGGAAACAGCAGCTCGTCGAGCAGCGTGTAGATCACCACCGCGACGGTCACTATCGCCCGCCCGACGGCGCGGATCACCCGCGTTATCGCCCCCTGCTCCGCCATGTTTTCCTCTGCCGCTTACGAAGGCTGGCCGTGCCGAGCTTCTATGCTATCGTCTGATCGGGAAGTTTCTGTGCCTCAGTAGCGAGCGTCCGACCGCATGTCGATCAAAGCCGCGATCTATCACCTGACGCACTACAAGTACGACCGTCCGGTCATCCTGCAGCCCCAGATCATCCGGCTCCAGCCGGCGCCGCAATCAAAGACCAAGGTGCTGAGCCACTCGCTGCGGGTGTCGCCGGCCAACCACTTCGTCAACCTGCAGCAGGACCCCTACGGCAACTACCTTTCCCGTCACGTCTTCCCCGATCCGGTGACCGAGCTGAAGATCGAGGTCGACCTCGTCGCCGACATGACGGTCTACAACCCCTTCGATTTCTTCGTCGAAGAGCGGGCCGAGACCTGGCCGTTCGAATATCCCGAAGAACTGCGCGACGATCTCTCGATCTACATGAAGCCGCAGCCGGCGGGTCCGCTGTTGACCGAGTTCCTGCGTGGCGTCGACCGCACGCCGATGAATACCGTCAACTTCATCACTGCGCTCAATGCCCGGGTGCAGCGCGAGATCGGCTATATCGTGCGGCTCGAAACCGGCGTGCTCGAGCCCGAGGAAACCCTGGCGCGCGCCCAGGGCTCCTGTCGCGATTCCAGCTGGCTGCTTGTGCAGGCGCTGCGCCAGCTCGGCTTTGCCGCGCGCTTCGTCTCGGGTTACCTGATCCAGCTGAAGCCTGACCTCGTTTCGCTCGACGGGCCCGCCGGCACCGACCACGATTTCACCGATCTCCACGCCTGGTGCGAGGTCTATCTGCCCGGCGCCGGCTGGGTCGGGCTCGACCCCACTTCAGGCCTCCTCGCCGGCGAGAGCCACGTACCGCTCGCCGCCACGCCGCATTATCGCAATGCCGCGCCGATCTCCGGCTTCACCAGTTTCGCCAATGTCGAATTCGCCTTCGACATGAAGGTGAGCCGCGTCGCCGAGCACCCGCGCATCACCAAACCCTTTTCCGACGAAAGCTGGGACCGGCTCAATGCGCTCGGCCGGCGGGTCGACGAGGAACTGGTCAAGCACGATGTCCGCCTCACCATGGGAGGCGAGCCGACCTTCGTGTCGATCGACGATTTCGAAGCCGGCGAGTGGAATGCCGATGCGGTCGGCCCGACCAAACGGCAGAAGGCCGATGCGCTGATCCGTCGGCTGCGTGAGCGCTTCGCCCCCGGCGGCCTGCTGCATTACGGCCAGGGCAAATGGTACCCGGGCGAGACGCTGCCGCGCTGGACCTTCTCGCTCTACTGGCGCCGCGACAACCAGCCGGTCTGGCGCGACGAGGCCTTGTTCGCGCATGAGGGCGTGCCGACAGAAGCCAGACCCGGCGACGACCAGCGCCTCCTCACCGAAATCGCCGCCAATCTCGGCGTCGGCAGCGAAACCATCGATGCCGCCTATGAGGATCCGGGCGATTGGCTGGTCAAGGAAGCCCGCCTGCCGCCCAATGTCGATCCGGCCAATTCCGAACTGGCCGACCCCGAGGCGCGCGCCCGCATGGCGCGGGTGTTCGACAACGGCCTCAACAACCCCACCGGCTATGTGCTGCCGGTGCAGCGCTGGAACGCCCTGCCCGACCGCAACAACCGCTGGATCACCGAGAAATGGCGGACGCGTCGTGGAAAACTGTTCCTCGCCGCCGGCGACTCGCCGGTCGGCTACCGCCTGCCGCTGAGTTCGCTGAAGCACGTCGCGCCGACCGCATATCCGCATGTGGTGCCGCGTGATCCGCTGATCGCCGTGCTCGAGCTGCCCGAAGTCGAGGACCTGCTGCGCCAGCCGGTGGAGGTGCGCGTCGGCCACCATGCCCAGCCCTCGACCTTCACTGCCGACCCGACGATCACCCAGGAAATCACCGAGCAGGTGCTGGACGAGATCGACTCGACCGTCCGCACCGCCATCACCGTGGAGCTGCGCGAAGGCAGGCTCTGCGTGTTCCTGCCGCCGGTCTCGACGGTCGAGGACTATCTCGAGCTGATCGCCGCCTCCGAGGAGGCGGCCAAAACCCTCGGCCTCCCCATCCATGTCGAAGGCTATGCGCCGCCCTACGACCCCCGGCTCAATGTCATCCGCGTCGCGCCCGACCCCGGCGTCATCGAGGTGAACATCCACCCGGCCGCCAGCTGGGAGGAGTGCGTCGCCACCACCACCGCCGTTTATGAGGAAGCCCGGCAGGCCCGGCTCGGCGCCGACAAGTTCATGATCGACGGCAAGCACACCGGCACCGGCGGCGGCAACCACGTGGTGGTCGGCGGCTCGACCCCCGGGGATTCGCCGTTCCTGCGCCGCCCGGACCTGCTCAAGAGCCTGATCCTCCATTGGCAGCAGCATCCGTCGCTGAGCTACCTGTTCTCGGGTCTGTTCATCGGCCCCACCTCGCAGGCGCCACGCCTCGACGAGGCCCGGCACGACAGCCTCTATGAACTCGAGATCGCCATGCAGCAGGTGCCGGCGCCCGGCGAGGGTCCGGCACCCCTGCCCTGGCTGGTCGACCGGCTGTTCCGCAACCTGCTCGTCGATGTCACCGGCAACACCCACCGCTCGGAAATCTGCATCGACAAGCTCTATTCGCCCGATGGCCCGACCGGCCGGCTCGGGCTGGTGGAGTTCCGCGGTTTCGAAATGCCGCCCAATGCCAGGATGAACCTGGCGCAGCAGCTGCTGGTCCGCGCCCTCATCGCCCGCTTCTGGCAGGCGCCCAAGCAGGGCCGGTTCACCCGCTGGGGCACCACGCTGCACGATCGTTTCATGCTGCCGCACTTCGTCTGGGCCGATTTCCTCGATGTGCTCGGCGACCTCAGGGACAACGGCTTCGCGCTCGACCCCGAATGGTTCGCCGCGCAGCTCGAGTTCCGCTTCCCGTTCTGCGGCGAGGTGGAGGTCGAGGGCATGAAGCTGACGCTGAACCAGGCGCTCGAGCCCTGGCACGTGATGGGCGAGCAAGGCGCCATCGGCGGCACCGTGCGCTTTGTTGATTCATCGGTTGAACGGCTTCAAGTGAAACTCGAAGGCCTGAACCCCGGACGCTACCAGGTCACCGCCAATGGCCGCATCGTGCCGCTGACCGCAACCGGCGAGGCCGGCGTCGCCGTGGCGGGCGTCCGCTACAAGGCCTGGCACCCCGCATCGGGCATGCACCCGGTGCTGCCGATCAACGCGCCGCTGCATTTCGATATCTACGACACCTGGTCGAAGCGCTCGATCGGCGGCTGCACCTACCACACCGCCCACCCCGGCGGCCGCAACTACGAAACCTTCCCGGTCAACGGCAACGAAGCCGAAGCGCGGCGCCTCGCCCGCTTTGTGCCGAACGGCCATACCCCGGGGGCGTTCGTACCGCCCACCGAGGCCCGCTCGGCGGAGTTCCCGCTGACGCTGGATTTGCGGGTGCCGGTTTGATCTTGGACAGGCACCGTGCCTCCCAAGACCCCCTCTCTTGCGAAAACTAAGGACTTAACTGCGCTAAGCCCAAGTTTTCGCTTTCTCCCCCGCCAAGGGGGAGACGATCGGTGGCCTCCATCTGCAAAGGAGCATCAGTCGGGACTCTCCCCCTTGGCGGGGGAGAAAGCGATTTCTTAGGTTTAGCCGTTTGGCTAAGCCTTAGAAATCGCAAGAGAGGGGGTCTTGGCAGGCACCATGGTTCAGCCCTTCCTCCCCCAATCTTACCCATTCCCGCCAATTCCCCCTTGCCATTCCACCCGCATCCGCTAGCGCTATTTCCCCATGGATAAGCGGAATCAACGGCAGGCGAGAAAGCGCGGGGCACCCGGCCTTGTCGCCGACTACAAGCTGTTGCCGGGTGTTCCCGACGAGATGATCGATGCCGCCGGGCAGATCCGCCCGAGCTGGCTGCCGCTGATCTCGGCGCTCGACGAGCTGGGCAGCGAGGAATTGACCGGCCGCTTCCAGCGCGCCGACCAGTACCTGCGCGATGCCGGCGTCTATTACCGCAAATATGACGGCGCCGAGGGCAAGGAGCGGGCCTGGCCGCTGGCGCATGTGCCGATGATCCTCGACGAAAGCGAGTGGCTGACCATCACGCGCGGCCTGACCCAGCGCGCCGAGCTGCTCGAAACCATCGTCGCCGATATCTATGGCAGCAACCAGCTGGTGCAGCGCGGGCTGCTGCCGCCCGAACTGATCGCCCGCAATGACGAGTTCCTGCGGCCCATGGTCGGCATCCACCCGGCGAGCGGGCATTTCCTGCATTTCTGCGCCTTCGAGCTCGGCCGTGGCCCCGATGGCGGCTGGTGGGTGCTGGGCGACCGCACCCAGGCGCCCTCCGGCGCCGGCTTTGCGGTCGAGAACCGCGTGGCGACCACCCGCGCCCTCTCAGACATCTACGGCGCCATGCATGTGCACCGGCTCGCCGGCTTCTTCCGCGGCTTCCGCGATGCGCTCAGCGGCATCGCCACCGACGGCAGGGTCGGCATCCTGACGCCGGGCCAGCATAACGAGACCTATTTCGAGCACGCCTACATCGCCCGCTATCTCGGCTTCAGCCTGCTCGAAGGCGAAGACCTGGTGGTCGACAACGGCCAGGTGATGGTGCGCACCGTCTCCGGCCTGCAGCCGATCAGCGTGTTATGGCGGCGCATGGATGCGAGCTTCGTCGATCCGCTCGAATTGCGCTACGACAGCCATATCGGCACTCCGGGCCTGACCGAGGCGCTGCGCCGGGGCACCATTTCGATGGTCAATGCGCTGGGCACCGGCATTCTCGAAACCCGCGCCTTCTCGGCCTTCATGCCGGCGCTGTGCAAGGCGCTGACCGGCCGCCCGCTCGAACTGCCGTCCATCGCCACCTGGTGGTGCGGCGGCGCCGCCGAACGCCGGCACGTCATCGACAATGTCGACACCATGATGGTGGGGTCCGCCTTCGCCACCGGCCTCGCCATCGAGGACCAGCGCGGCACCGTGGTCGGCGGGTCGCTGCCGGCAGCCGAGCGGCAGGCCCTGCTCGATCGGCTCGAAACCGAGGGCGGCCGGTTCGTCGGCCAGGAACAGGTGCAGCTCTCCACCGCCCCGGTCTATGTCGAGGGCAAGCTCGAGCCGCGCCCGATGACGCTGCGCGTCTACGCCGCCCGCACCCGCGACGGCTGGAGCGTGATGCCCGGCGGCTTCGCCCGCGTCGGCTCCACCCAGGATTCCACCGCCATCGCCATGCAGCGCGGCGGCCAGGCCGCCGATGTGTGGGTGGTGAGCCGGCAACCGGTCGAGCGCGTCACCCTGCTGCCGACCGAAGGCGAAAAGCTGGTGCGCATGTCCTCGGGGAGCCTGCCGAGCCGCGCCGCCGACAACCTGATCTGGCTGGGCCGTTATGCCGAGCGCTGCGAGGCGACGGTACGGATCCTGCGCGCCTACAACGCGCGCCTCGCCGAGGTTTCCGATCCCGACCAGCCGATCCTCAAGGATACCCGTGCCTATCTCGACGGGCTCGGCGTCGATGCCGCCGTGCCACTGCCGCCGGGCCTGCTGGCCGCCATCGACAGCGCCGTGCACAGCGCCAGCCAGATCCGCGACCGCTTCTCGCCCGATGGCTGGCTGGCTCTGACCGATCTGAGGAAGACCGCGAGGAACTTTGCCCAGCGCGTCGCGCCCGGCGATGACTCCACCCGCGCCATGACCGTGCTGCTGCGCAAGCTCGCCGGCTTTTCCGGCCTCGTGCACGAGAACATGTATCGCTTCGTCGGCTGGCGCTTTCTCGAGATCGGCCGCCGGCTCGAGCGCGGTATCCAGATCGCCGGCAGCGTCGCCTGGTGCACCAGGAAAGGCGCGCCCGAGGGGGCGCTCGACCTGCTGCTGGAAGTCGGCGACAGCGTCATGACGCATCGCCGCCGCTATTCGGTGAGCCCCGGGGTCAACTCCTATGTCGACCTGTTGGTGCTCGACCCGCTGAACCCGCGCTCTGTCCGCTTCCAGATCGCCGAGCTGCACCAGCAGCTCGAACAATTGCCCGGGGGTATCGAGGACGGGCACCTGTCCATGGCGGCCAAGGCGGCGCTGACGCTCGATACCGAGCTTCGCGTCACCGAGCCCGAGGACATGACCACTGCCAGGATCAACCGGCTGCGCAACGAGATCGGCAACCTCGCCGGGCTCATTGCCGATGCCTATTTCGTCTGAGGAGGCGAGCCGTGCTCTACGACGTCCGGCTCGAACTGCACTACGACTACAAGGCCTCGGTGCATGGCGATCGTCACCTGGTGCGCGTCGCCCCGATCTCGATCCCCAATGTGCAGCGGGTCATCGCCTCGTCGCTGTCGTTTGAGCCGCGGCCCGAGCAGGAGACCACCTTCGCCGATTATTTCGGCAACCTCGTCACCACCATCGCCTATGCCGGACGGCACGATCATCTCGATGTCCGGCTGACCGCGCGCGTGCAGGTCGAGGATCTGGCGAGCCCGGTCGATCTCTCCCCTACCCCCGATGGGCTGCGCGCCGAGCTGCTGGCGCTCTGGTCGGTGGCGCCGGATTCGCCGCAGCATTTCCTCTCCGCCTCGCCGCGCATCCCGCTCGATCGCGACATCACCGCCTATGCGCGCGCTCTCGCCGCGACCGACCAATCCGTCTATGCCGCCGCCATGGCGCTCTGCCTCAGCATCCACCGCGATTTCCGCTATGACAAGGACGCCACCAAGGTCGATACCGGCCCGGTCGAGGCCTTTGCGCTTAAGCGCGGCGTCTGCCAGGACTTCGCCCATGTGATGATCTCGGGGCTGCGTGGGCTGGGCATCCCGGCGGGCTATGTGTCGGGCTTCCTGCGCACCATTCCGCCCAAGGGCAAGCCACGGCTCGAAGGCGCCGATGCCATGCATGCCTGGGTGCGCGTCTGGTGCGGCAAGCACGCCGGCTGGATCGAGTTCGACCCCACCAACGCCATGCTCGCCGGCCCAGACCACATCACCATTGGGCACGGCCGCGACTATTCCGACATCTCCCCGATCGTCGGCGTGCTGCGCACCAGCGGCAGCCATACCGCCAAACAGTCGGTCGACGTGGTGCGGGTGGAATAGAGGGCGTTCGCACCAGTCCCTTCTTGATCCCGCACCGCGGGGCGCAAGCGGATGATGGTTCGGTGCGGGAAGAGCACCCCCCACCCTGTCCCTCCCCCGCAAGGGGGGAGGAGACCAGAACACAAGCGCCAGTGGGAGCGTCTCCCTCCCCCTGTGGGGAGCAGGGCAATCGCATATGGCTTTGTGCACCGTACTCTCGGTGGTCCTCCACCGTGAAACGGGGGAGGGGGACCGCCGAAGGCGGTGGAGGGGGCGGCGGGAAGCGCCGGTTTGTGTGGCCGCCCCCTCCACCAGCTTCGCTGGTCCCCCTCCCCCGCTATGCGGTGGAGGACCACCGAGAGGCCGGTGACTGTCCATATGCGATATCCCTGCCCTTGCGGGGAGGGACAACGGTGGGAGACTCTTCCCGCACCGGCCCTTCAACCTATGCCCCAAGCATGCGGGCGCCCTCCGATCACACTTTTCACTTTGCCCCGGAACCAATTGTGGCGAGGCCCCGTTACTAGGGTCAGACGCGCCAAACGAGGCGGCGTGTCTACCGGCCCTCCCTCCGGTAGCACCCATGAAAAAGGAATGAGAGCGATGACCAGACTCGAGATCGCCAACCTGGAACATGCAGCCCGTTCGGCCGTCGTGTGGATCCCTGAAGGTTATGACGGGCGCACGCATTACGGCGCGGTACTGACGGCCATTGTCCCGGCTGTCGGCATTCTCGTCGTCGCGGCAACCCTCCTCCTGTCGATCATCTAGGAGCATCCACCATGACTTTGAGCACGATCATCATCGTTCTGCTGATCCTGCTGCTGATCGGCGCCATACCGGCCTGGCCCTACTCCCGCTCCTGGGGAGCTTACCCCTCCGGTATTCTCGGCGTCGTGCTCGTCATCGTCATCATCCTCGTGTTGATGCGCGTGTTCTGACGAGCCCTCCGCGAGCCAAGGTCGCCCCCCTTGCGGCTCGCCATCGCACCCCAGTTCGCCCCCGGACTGGGGTGCACTCTTTTTGGCAAGAGCTGCACGGATGACCCGGCAACCCGCCGGAACCCTTGGGCGCGCAGCGCGTTGACACCGCATCACATGAGGAGCGACCACCATGGCATCCACCACCGATATGGCCCCCAACCGCACCGCCGCCGCCAGCAAGGCCCCGGCCCGTCGCGCCGCCAACGGCCCGCGTCGCGCTGCGGCGCGCCAGAGCCAGAGCCGCGAGGACGATCTGTCCGCCCAGGTGCAGCAGCTGCAATCGGACCTGAAGTCGATCGCCGCAACGCTGGCGAACCTCGCCGAGGACAAGGTCAATGACGCTCAGAAAGTCGCCAAGCGCGAGGTCAAGAACCTCGCCAGCAGCGGCCAGAGCGCCATCGAAGACGTACAGGACGAATTCGGCCAGCTGGAAAAGCAGATCAAGGACACCATCCGCGAGAAGCCGCTGACCGCGGTCGCCGGCGCCATCGCGCTCGGTTTCGTGCTCGCGGTCGTTTCGAGGTAGTCCCATGCACCTTCTCGCACTGGCCGCCTCGGTCCTGGGGATCGAGGTCGACGAGTTGCTTGAGCACGCCAAGAAGAACGCCATGGCCTGGTCGGCCGTGGCGCTCTTTGCGTTGATCGCCCTGGTCTTCGTGCTCGTGGCGCTCAATGCGTGGTTCACCCTGCTCTGGGGACCGATCGTCGCGCCGCTGCTCATCGCCGCCGGCGCGCTGCTGGTGGCGCTTGGCGTCTATGCCGCCATTGCGATCTCCGACGGCATCGCGAGGCGCCATGCCGCCGAACGGCGGAACTCGGCCGAAAAGACCGCCCTGGTGACCACCGCCGCGCTCACCGCACTGCCGCTGGTGCTGAAATCGGACCTGATGAAGAAGGTCGGCATTCCCATCGGCGGCGCCCTCGCTGCCGCCTACCTGCTCGCCAAGCCGGGCAGTTCCCGATCCGGGCACCACAGCAACGGTCACGACCCCGACTGATCACTTCGCCACATTTCGCGGGAACCGCGACTTGAGCTCGGCGTTATCTGGTGCACCTGCAGTTGAAATAAGCAGCTGCAGTCAAGGCCAACGAAGCATTTCCAGGAGTGTGAGCTATGACCCACATCAAGCGGAAGATCGTGACCATTCTGACCGACGACCATATCGCAGAGGCTGACAAGATCACCATCCTGCGCCAGCTCGAGGCGGACTCGCTCTCCAAGGAGCGCAGCGCCACCGAGGGCATGATCTCGGTCGACGGCGACGACGGCGAAGATTTGAAGACCATCGAGAACGCCCTGCGCAAGCTGGGCCAGCAGCCGGTCGAAGCAGGCGCGTCGAGCCTCTGAGGGCAATAGTTTCGAGTAGATTGCTCACCCCGCCCGGGTCACCCGCGGCGGGGTGATTGCTTTTTGGGATGATAACGGCGCAACTGCGTCCCCGCGCCCGTCCCCGGGCTGCCTCGGTGTGGCTAGGCCTTGGACCCACCCCGGCTGTCATCCCTGCGAAAGCAGGGACCCAACTATCGACTAGTGCGGGCGGTGAAATGGGTCCCTGCTTTCGCAGGGATGACACCGAGTGTGTTCGGTTCAATGGTGAAACGACCTAGTTGCGGACTTTCGGCCCGAGCCTAACGGGCGAAGAGCGATGGGCCCCGCCCATGGAACTCAAGCCGCCTCGATCTCAGGATCCTCGCGCTTGGGCGCGATCTCCACCGCCGGCAGCACCACCTTCAGGCCGCCGGCATGGATCCTCAGGTCGACCCGCTTTTCGAGCGGGATCAGTTCCCCGTCGATCACCGCCAGGGCCGAGGCCTTGCGGCGCGGGAAACTCAGGCTCACCTGCGCCACCTCGCGTTCCGAGACCAGCGGATGCGCCTTCCAGTTGCCGAAGGCCAATGACAGCGCCAGCCGCGCCAGCTCCGCCGGCGGCATGGGTTTGACCACATAGACCCCGAGCACGCCGCGATCGACCACCTCGGCATAGGGGACGTGCCCCTCCCCCAGCACATTGTTTGAAACCGCAATCGCCGTGGCCTTGCGCCGGTCGGTGCCCTGCCGGGTGCCGATCTCGGCATCGAACACCGGCGGCCGCGACAGCGCCAGCCCGACGGCCCTGAGGCTCGCCAGCATCTTGCCCCAGCGGCTGTGATAGGTGAGCCCGTTGCGGATGCGCACCAGCCGCGAATGGAGCCCCACCGAGAACTGGTGCACGAAGGGTCGGCCGTTGGCGGTGGCGATGTCGACCGCGCCGATCTCGCCGCCGGCAATGGCTTCGAGCGCCGCCGGCAGCTGCAGCGGCACGCCCAGCGTGCGGGCGAACAGGTTCATCGTTCCGGCCGGCAGCACCGCCAGCGCCATCTGGTGGGCAAAGCAGATGCCGGCCGCCGCCGAAATGGTGCCGTCGCCGCCGCCGGCCAGCAGCACATCGGCAGCCGGATCGACCGCGGCGCGCTCGAGCTCCGCCGTCAGGTCGTTCCCGCTCACTGCCCGGCAGTCGAGCGTATGCCCGTGCCGCACGAAGATCGCTTCGGCCTCGGCCATGAAGCCCGGCATGTCCATGGTCCGGAACGTGCCGCCATCCTTGTTGAACACGCCGATGAAATGCATGCCGTTTCCCTCACCCCAACCCGATGGGAACGGCGCTGCGCGACGCCGGTTCCGCTCGCCTAGCCGGCTTCCGGCAGATCCAGCCGCGGCAACTGCACGCTGATCGAGGTGCCGCCGCCCGGGCGTTCGCGGTAACTCGGCTCGCCGCCGCCGAACTGCCGCGCCAGCTGTTTGACGATCACCGCGCCAAGCCCGTCCTGCCCGCCGCCGGTGAGGCCCTTGCCGTTATCCTCGACGGTCAGCAGCGTCACGCCGCCGGCCGGGCGCTCGAAGCGCACATAGATGATGCCGCCCTCGCCCTCGGCGAAGGCATGCTTGAGCGCGTTGGTCACCAGTTCGCTCACCACGATGCCCAGCGTCGTCGCATCGCGCGCCGGGATGACCATCGCCTGCAGGTGCTTTTCGAACGTCACCTGCTTGCCCGACGGCACGGCTGCCGCGAGGTCGTCGATGACATCGGCGAGAAATTCCGCTGCATCGGTGGTTTCGAGATCGGCCCCGAGCCGCAGCCGCCGATGGGCCGAGGCGATGGCCTGCACCCGCAATTGCGCCGCCTCGAGCGCGGTGCGCACCTCCTCGGACTGGGTGCGCGCCAGCTGCAGCCCCAGAAGCGAGGAGACGGTGGCCAGCGAATTGCCGATCCGGTGGTTGGTGTCCTGCAGCAGCGTCTCGAGCCTCGCCCGCTCGCGCTCGGCATGGCCGCGCGCCTCTTCGGCTTCGACGGTCCGGGCGCGCACATGCGCTTCCAGCTCCTCGTTCTGGCTGCGCAGCAGGCTCTGCTGCTCCGACAGCGCCGCCACCTTCCTCTGCGTGCGTGACAGCAGCGCATAGGCAAGGATCGCCGCCGCCCCCAGCGCCGCGAGGATCGTGACGATGGTCAGCTGCCGGTAGAGCTGCATGCGGCCGTTGCGGTCGATCAGCTTTTCGTCTTCTTCGCCGATCACTTCCTGCAGCCCGCTGCGGATCCGCTCCATCAGCTGCTGGCCGGTGTCGGAGCGCAACAGCGCCAGCGCTTCAGCGCTCTGACCCGACGACATGAGCTCGATGGTGCGTGCCATCTCGGCCCGCTTGGAATCGAGATCGGGCACCAATGCGTCGATCCGGGCCTGCTGCGCCGGGTTGTCGCCGAGCAGCGCCAACAGGCTCTGGTAGGTCTGGCTCAGGTTGCCGATCGCCACGTTGTAAGGGGCGAGATAGGCCTCGTCGCGCGTGATCAGATAGCCGCGCTGCCCGGTTTCGGCATCGACCACCGCCAGCATCAATTCGCGCGCCTGACGCCGGATTTCATAGGTCTTGGCAATGTCGGCGAGCTGGTTGTCGACGGTGCGGACCAGATAGAGCGACGCCGCCACCGCCACCAGCACCAGGGTCAGCGAGGCGAAGATGGCCACGCGCCGCACCATCCCGCGCCGCCGTGGCCGGGCGAATTCGGCAGATTGGGCGCTGACGTCGAGCATCAGGATGCCATCCTCGTGCGGAAGCGGTGCGACGTGAGTCCGGTCGTGCCCCCCGGACCACCCATCGAGAGCACGATGATAGCTAGGCTGGCGGGGTGGCAACAATGCGGCTCGTTCATATCAGCGGGCGCCTGCCTTCCCCCAACCCGCTCCAGCCGGCGATCTCGGCCAGCGCATCGGCATCGAGCACTTCGCAGGCCCGGTCATGCCAGCGGATCAGCTGCTTTGCGGCAAGCTTGCGCAGCGTCTTGTTGGTGTGGACGATCGACAGGCCCAGCGTGTCGGCGACATGCTGCTGGGTAATCGGGATCAGCTGCCGCGACCCCTTGACCTGCCCCACCTGCTGGGCCCGCTGGTAGAGGAAGGCGATCAGGTAGGCGGCGCGCTCCATGGCGCTGCGCCGCCCGACGCTGAGCAGGTTTTCGTCCAGCATGCGCTCCTCGCGCGAGGCGAGCCAGGTGACGTCGAAGGCGAGGCCCGGGTGGTTCTCGAACAGTTTGGGCAGGTTGTCGCGCTGGAACACGCACAGCACCACCGGAGAAAGCGACTCCACCGAGTGCTCCATCTCGCCGATTACCGAGCCCTGCAACCCCACGAGGTCGCCGGGCAGCAGGTAGTTGAGGATCTGGCGCCGCCCATCCTCCAGCGTCTTGAAGCGGAAGGCCCACCCCGACAGCAGGGTGAACAGCTGCGCGCTGTGCGATCCCTCGGCGAGGATCATCGAGGCCGGTTCACTCACCAGTTCGCCGCGCTTGAAACCGCTGACGAACTTCAGCTCTTCAGCCGTGAAATCGCGGAAATGCGCGTTGGCGCGCAGCGGGCAGGCTTCGCAGGGGATGCGTCGGACAGTCGAAGTGGAGGCCACGGTCGTACTCACGGCAGAATTCCCCCGCAGCATGTCGCCGGGCTGGCCGCGCGCAACCGATAACTGGCCGCCCGATTGCCTGACGTCATGTCTTTGTTAAATGACCCCAGGGCCCGAACGCCCGACGATGCCCCCCGTTTCCACAGCGTCATGGACACAGCATCGATGCACGGCCTGCACATCCTCCTCGTCGAGGAAGAATATCTTATTGCTGCCGATATGGAGCAGACGCTCCGTGCTGCCGGGGCCGAAGACGTCACCATCGTCGGCGATATCGATACCGCCGCGACGTATGATTTCTCGGACGTGCAGCTCGCGGTGATCGAGGCCAAGTTCGGCAGCGCCAACGCCGTGGCGCTGAATGACGCGCTGCGCGCGGCCGGTGTGGCCGTGGTGGTGACCTCCGCCGACCACGCGGTCCAGGCACTGTTCACCGGTGCAACTCCCCTCCAGAAGCCTTTCGACTCCACTGCCCTGCTCGCCGCCTGCGAAGCCGCCCGTCGCCGCGACCCGTCATTGGCCGAACCCGCCTAGCTCGCCCGGCGGATCGGGCTGCGCCTGCACAACGCGCCGGGCTCGGCTCGAGGCCCGGCCAGCGGCTCTCATCGTATGGAAGCGGGGATGACACGGCCCGGTCATCCCCGCAGCAGTTCAGGTAAAGCGCGGCAGCGTCGTCACCTGCGCCGACACCGAATCCGGCCCGTAATCGCCCTCGCCCGTCACCTTGAGCACTTCCTGCAGCTTGCTGCGGGCGCGGCTGACGCGGCTCTTCATGGTGCCGACCGCGCATTTGCAGATCTCGGCCGCCTCTTCGTAGGAAAAGCCGGAGGCGCCGATCAGGATGATCGCTTCGCGCTGGTCGTCGGGCAGTTTGTCGAGCGCCGCCTTGAAATCGCTGAGGTCCATGATCCCGTATTGCGCCGGGTGCACGGCCATGCGCTCGGTGAAGGCGCCGTCGGTGTCCTGCACCTCACGGCCGCGCTTGCGCATCTGGCTGTAGAACTCATTGCGAAGGATGGTGAACAGCCACGCCTTCATGTTGGTGCCCATCTCGAAGCTTTCCTGCTTCGCCCAGGCCTTCATGACGGTGTCCTGTACCAGGTCGTCCGCCTTGTCGTGGCGCCCTGAAAGCGACACCGCGAACGCCCGGAGGCTGGGCAAAGTGGACAGCAGCTCGCGCTTGAAGCTCGGCTTTTCGGCTTCCATGGGCTACTCGCCCTTCGCGGTTTTGGTCTGCTTGCTCTGCTGCTCGACAGTGTCGAGCTGTTCCAGCAGGTCGATCAGCTTGGAGGGAATTTCTTCGCTTTGTACGGCTCCGTAGAGCGCCCGCAGCTTATTTCCGATGTCGGAGTTAGGCCCCAGTCCATCGTCGCGGCGGCGCCGCACCATACCCAAATCATTCATTGTTGTTTTGTCTCGCATAAACCCTTCGCCCCACAGCAGGATCTGACGCCCCATACTCCAGCCGCGGGAAGCTAAATGCGCCGCGACAAAAAAAGTTCCAGATATTCGGGAACCAAGTTTTCAGCATGTCGTTCTCATCCATGGTAAGCTCTAAAAGCGTCACGGGAGTAGAATTTCAATGTCGCTATCCACGCGGATCGCACCGCATCTTCCCTATCTGCGTCGTTTCTCGCGGGCGGTCACCGGCTCGCAAACCTCCGGTGATGCCTATGTCGCGGCAACGCTCGAAGCGCTGATCGCCGATCTCTCCATCTTCCCGGAAGCGAGCAACGACCGCATCGCCCTCTACCGGCTCTATTCGGCGCTGTTCTCCAGTTCGGCGATCCGAGTTCCCGAGCCGACCTCGACCTTCCCCTGGGAGTCGCGGGCGGCGGCCAACCTCGCCAATCTCGCGCCACGCCCCCGGCAGGCCTTCCTGCTGGTTGCCGTGGAGGGCTTCAGCCACGGCGAAGCCGCGGAAATCCTCGATGTCTCGTCCGACGAGTTCGCCGACCTCCTGTCGCAGGCCTCCGCCGAGATCTCGCGCCAGGTGGCGACCGATATCCTGATCATCGAAGATGAACCGCTGATCGCCATGGATATCGAGCAGATGGTCGAGGGCCTCGGCCATCGCGTTGTCGGCATCGCCCGCACCCACAAGGAAGCAGTGGCGCTCTACCACAAGACCCAGCCGCGCATGATCCTCGCCGATATCCAGCTGGCCGACGGCTCATCCGGCATCGATGCGGTCAACGATATCCTGCACGCCCATCCGATCCCGGTGATCTTCATCACCGCGTTCCCCGAGCGGCTGCTGACCGGCGAACGTCCGGAACCGACCTTCCTCGTCACCAAGCCGTTCAACCCGGACATGGTGCGCGCGCTGATCAGCCAGGCGCTGTTCTTCGACGAAGGCTCGCGCGCCGCGGCCTGACCCTCCGGACGCCCCTCCGGATCTTGAGCCGGGCTCTGCCCGGCTCTTTTTTGTTTGTTGTGGGGCTGGTGGAGTTCACCTCCGTCAAAGGCAGAGAGCCCTCCACGGGAACCCAAACTCCGCCCGGTCGTTACTCCCCCGACAGATCAATGGAGTAACAAGAATGTTGCAATACGCACTGCTCTTTCTGGTCATCGCCATCGTCGCGGGCGTGCTGGGATTTGGCGGTATTGCCGGCGCTGCCTCTGGCATCGCCCAGCTTCTGTTCTTCCTGTTTCTGGCCTTCCTGGTCGTCTCGCTGATCATCGGCCTGTTCCGGCGCGCCTGACGCGCCAGAGTTTACTCGAACCGTCCCAGCCGGGTCCGCGGTTCGAGGTGGCAACGGCCCCATCCGCGTGGATGGGGCCGTTAGCTTGTCCGATGCGGCCGGGCCGACAGGGGCGCCAACTGGTCCGCGCCGGATTTTCCTGCCATCGCTGTCGAATCCCGCCTGTCTGGTTCGATTAACTGAGAACCCCAGGCAGTCCCCGAAGGAGCAAGCCATGACCCAGTATCTCGTCGCCATCCACCACCCCGACGATTTCGAGCCGTTCTCCGAGGACGAGGCGACCCACCGCGACATCAGCGCGCTCAACATCGCCATGCAGGCCGAGCGCATCGTGGTGTTCGTGGGCGGGCTCGACCGCGCCACCGAAGCCAAGGCGGTGCGGCGCAAGCCCGGCGGCGACCTGCTCGTCACCGACGGACCCTATATCGAGACCAAGGAGCATATCGGCGGCTTCTGGGTGCTCGAACTCCCCAGCATGGAGGCCGCGCTCGAGTGGGGCAAACGCGCCGCCATCGCTTGCCGCGCTCCGGTGGAAGTGCGGGCGTTCAACTCGCTGGAGAACCGCGACGCAGTGCACTGAGGGACTGGCACCGGCCGCGCCGCAGCGCCCCCCTCGCCCTCTGGGGAGAGGGGACGCGCTTTGCACCCGCAGCACCTGCCCGGAATCAAAAGCCCCGCCGAAGCGGGGCTCAGTCTTCTGGCAATCAGGGCGCCTAGTGCAGGCGATTGACCCAGTCGTCGACTTCGCGCTCGGCCACTTCCTGGGCCTTGCCGTAGCGTTCCTGGATCTTGCCGCTGAGCTGTTTGCGGTTGCCCTTGATGATGTCGAGGTCATTGTCGGTCAGCTTGCCCCACTGGGTCTGGACCTTGCCCTTGAACTGCTCCCAGTTGCCTTCAACCTGGTTCCAATTCATCTGCAATCTCCTTTTCTGCTGAAATGAGCCGCCGTGGCCGGTGGCCCGTGTTGAACTAACGCGTCCTGTCCGCGTGAGTTCCGCCAGCCAGTCAAGTTTGCCCAGGGGTGCGGGTGAACCACTGCCTCGGTTCCGCAAAACCCTTGCCAGCCGTCGCCGCATTGGATTTGGTGCAGCCGATGCAGAACTCCCTTGCCCCTCCGGTCGTCGAGATCGCCGACCTCCACAAATCCTACGGCCCGCTGGAAGTGCTGAAGGGCGTCTCGCTCACCGCCCGCCAGGGTGAGGTGGTGGCGCTGATCGGCTCCTCTGGCTCCGGCAAATCCACCCTGCTGCGCTGCATCAACATGCTCGAAGTGCCCGAGGCCGGCACGGTCAAGGTCGGCGGCGAGGAGATCGCGCTCAGCGGCAAGCCGCCGCACCGCAAGCCCGCCAACGAGCAGCAGATCCGCCGCATCCGTTCCGAACTCGGCATGGTGTTCCAGTCGTTCAACCTGTGGAGCCACATGACCATCCTCGGCAACGTCATGGAGGCGCCGCTCAAGGTGCAGAAGCGCGCCCACGCCGAAGTCGAGGCCGAAGCGCTCGAAATGCTGGCCAAGGTCGGCATTCGCGACAAGGCCGCGAGCTACCCCAGCCAGTTGTCGGGCGGCCAGCAGCAGCGCGCCGCCATCGCCCGGGCGCTCTGCATCAACCCCAGGGTCATGCTGTTCGACGAGCCGACTTCGGCGCTCGATCCCGAGCTTGAAGTCGAGGTGCTCAGGGTGATCAAGCTCCTTGCCGACGAGGGCCGCACCATGATCCTCGTCACCCACGACATGCAGTTCGCCAAAACCATCGCCGACCGCGTCATCTTCCTGCACCAGGGCCGGATCGAGGAAGAAGGCACTGCCGCCGAGGTGTTCGGCGCCACCCGCTCGGCACGGCTCAAGCAGTTCCTCAGCGCCGCCGGGCATGGCTGATCGCAGCCCGGCCGCTTCAGTCGGGCGCGCCCGCAACAATTCGCAAACGATTGACCGAACGGTAAAAAACGCTAGCGTTGCCATCCAGGCGCCGGCCGATTGGACGGCGCAACCAGTGCGCCGGTGGTGAGACCGGCCATCAACGCCGGCCAAGACCGGCGGCAAACAGGAGAGATCATGAACAAGCTCATTCTCGCGGCGGCAGCCGCTGCCTTGGCGATGCTCGCCAGCGGCGCCAATGCGCAGGCCGTCCGCATCGCCACCGAAGGCGCCTATGCGCCGTGGAATTTCCTCGATGAAGCCGGCAAGCCCGCCGGGCTCGATGTCGATGTCGGCACCGAGGCCTGCAAGCGCGCCGCGCTCGACTGTACCTTCCAGGTCAACGCCTGGGATTCCATCATCCCCAACCTGGTCGCCGGCAACTACGACGTGATCATCGCCGGCATGTCGGTCACCGACGAGCGCAAGGCCTCGATCGACTTCACCGACGAGTATTTCCCGCCCGATCCCGCCCGCTACATGGTGCGCGCCGGCACGGTGCTGGATTTCGATAATCTGAGCGGCAAGAATATCGGCGTGCAGGGCGGCACCATCCATGCGGCCTATGCCACCGAGCATTTCGGCGCCAGCAACACCGTCAAGTCGTTCGACAACGCCGACCAGGCGCTGGCCGACCTCAATGCCGGCAATGTCGACGTGATCCTTGCCGACGGCAACTACATCACCGAGGTGGTCGCCGGCTCGGGCGGCGCGCTCGAGAAGGTCGGGCCGGAACTGGTGATCGGCGGCGGCGTCGCCATGGGCCTGAGGAAGGCCGACGACGAGTTGGAAGGCAAGCTCAACGCCGCGCTGGCCGAGATGAAGAAGGATGGCACGCTCGACGCGCTGATCATCAAGTGGTTCCCTGACAAGGTGGGCCCGATCTACGCCGGCGGCTGAGTTCAGACGGGGCGGGCTTCGACCCGCCCCGGTTTGCTCGAGCCCGGGGCATGCTCGATTTCCTGCCGCAATGGATGAAGGACGGGATCGGCGACGATCTGCTGTTCTGGCTGGGCTATTTCACCAATGGCAAGCACCTGAGCTGGTATGCCAGCGTGCAGTACACGCTGGCCGCCGCGCTGTTCGGCGCATTGGTGGCGCTGCTGCTGGGGCTCGGCGGCGCCGCTGCCCGCAACTCGCGTTTCCTGCCGCTGCGCGCGCTCGGCGCGCTCTACATCAACATCGTCCGCGGCGTACCGGACGTGCTGTTCTTCCTGTTCTTTCCGCTTGCCTTCGAACAGCTGGTCGAGTGGATCCGCGCGCAATCGGTGTGCACGCCTGAAACGCTCGCCGCCAACGTCGGGCGCTGGCCGCCCTGCGATGCCGCCAACTGGTTCCTCGGCACCCCCGAATACCTGGCGCTGGCCTGCGTCTCGCTGGGCATCGTCTACGGCGCCTTCGCCGCCAACGTCATCCATGGCGCGATGAACGCCGTGCCGCGCGGCCAGCTGGAAGCGGCGCGCGCCTATGGCTTCAGCGCCACCCAGGTGCTGTGGCGCTTCCACATCCGGCAGATGTGGGTCTATGCCCTGCCCGGCCTCTCCAATGTCTGGCTGCTGCTGGTCAAGGCCACCTCGCTGCTGTCGCTGCTGCAGATCGCCGACATCGTCTTGTGGGCCGATCGGCTCGGCTCGCCCAATTTCACCCGCTCCGCCGGGCTGGTGCACCCCGACTGGCGCTGGGGCTACTACCTGGTGCTGCTGGTGTTCTACATCCTCATCACCTTCATCTCCGAGAAGGTGTTCGCCGCCATCACCCGCTGGGCCAGCCGCGGCATGGCGACCGCCGGGGGCGCGGCGGCATGAACGAGTTCCTCGCCCCGATCCTCCACGATATCGGGCTGATGGCGCGGCCGGCGCTGTTCAACCTCTATTTCGCCGTGGCCTCGATCCCGCTCGGCTTCCTGTTCGCGATCTTCTTCGCCCTCGGCAAGGCCTCGCCCAACCGGCTGATCTCGGGCTTCTGCCGCGGCTATATCTACGCCTTTCGCGGCTCGCCCTTCTTCATCCAGCTGTTCATGTTCTACTCGCTGGCGCTGGCCTTCAACCTGAGCCTGTGGAAGCCCTGGGGCATCGACTGGTTCGTGCTCAACCCGCTGGTGCTGGGGCCGGTGATCCTGACCCTCAACACCACCGCCTACACCGCCGAAATCTTCTACGGCGCGCTGATGACGGTGCCCAAGGGTGAGATCGAGGCGGCCCGCGCCTATGGCATGAGCGGAGCGCAGCAGTTCCGCTCGGTGATCTGGCCGCACCTGATCCGCCTCGCCTGGCCGGCCTATACCAACGAGGTGGTGTTCCTGTTCCACGCCACGGCGCTGATCTACTTCACCCTGCCGGTCATCGGCGACCAGAAGGACCTGATGAACATCGCCGGCGAGCTGTTCGAACGCGACTACAATGCGGTGCTGCACTTCTCGGTGGCGGCGCTGTATTTCCTCGCGATCTCGCTCGCGATTTTCCTGGTGTTCGGCATAGTGTACCGCCGCCTGACTCGCCACATGCCCGGGGCCAGCCGGGTGCGCTGGAGCTTCAGCCGCTTGTGACGAGGTAACCTGTTGAGCTTTGAACGCAAAACCGTGCCGCTGCGTGGCGATACCCCCGGCGCCAGCACGGATTTCACCTATTATGTGATCGGCCCCGGCGACGCGCCGGAAAAGGTGCACCTGCAGGCGGCGCTGCACGCCGACGAGCATCCCGGCACCATGGTGCTGCACCACCTGTTGCCGATGCTGCGCCAGGCCGACGACCAGGGCTTGCTGCGCGCCCGCTTCACCGTGATGCCGCTGGTCAATCCGCTCGGCATGGCCACCTTCTCGCTGCGCCGCCATATCGGCCGCTACGACGCCAATACCGGCATCAATTTCAACCGCCGCTGGCCCGACCTGTTCGCCGCGGTGCGCACCCAGCTCAACGGCCGCCTGTCGGACGACGAGCGCTTCAACGTCAACCTGATCCGAAAGGCCGTCGCCAACTGGATCGACGCCCAGCAGCCGCGCAGCGCCAACGAGCAGCTGCGCCTCCTGGTGCTGAAGGAAGCCCATGACGCCGAGTTCGTCTTCGACCTCCACTGCGACGACGACGCGCTGATCCACATCTTCACCTCGCCCGAGCTGATGCCCGAACTGCAGGACCTCGCCGACTGGCTGGGCGCCGCCGCGACGCTGACCGCCGCCGACAGCGGCGGTGGTTCGTTCGACGAGGTGCTGCCGCAGCTCTATCGCAAGGTGGCCCTCGCCAATCCCGGCAAACCCGTGCCGATGGCGAGCGCCACCGCGACGCTCGAATATCGCGGCCAGGCCGATGTGTTCGACCATTTCGGCGCCGACGACGCGCGCCGGCTCTGGGGGTTCCTGTGCGAGCGCAACCTGATCGACGCCGATCCGGGCGAGCGCCCCGCTTCGCTTTCCGAAGCCACCCCGTTCGATGCCACCGAGATCGTCCGCGCCGACCGCCCGGGCCTTGTCGCCTATCGGGTCGAGCTGGGTGAGCGGGTGAGCAAGGGCCAGCCGGTGGCCGACCTGATCGCGCTCGACGGCCCCGAGGCCTATATGGCGCGCACCCCGATCCTCGCCGGCACCGACGGGCTGGTGCTGTCGCGCGCCATGGCCAAATATGCGCCGCGCGGCGCCGGCATCATGAAGATCGTCGGCAAGGCCGTGCTCGGCAGCCGCAAGGGCGCCTACCTGCTCGAGGACTGAATGATCGATCTGAGGCGCAATAACGGTGCGCTGACCCTCTATGCCGCCCACCAGCAACCGCCGCGCGCCATGTGGCTCGCCGGCGCCGTGGTGGTGTCGGCGCTGCTCTATTTCATGCTCGAGCAGCAGATCGCCGATCCGGCCTTTCGCCTCGTCTCCGCTGCCATCTGCATCGCCGCGCCTTTGGTCGCCGCCGCAGTGCTGTACCTGCGGCCGCACACCACCAGCATCGTCACCGCATTCGACCCCAAGGCCCGCCGCATCCGCTCCGAACAGCGGCACGACCGCGGCAAGGACCTGGTGCTCGAGTTCGGCTTCGAGGAGGTGGCGGCGCTGAAGGTGGCCGAGGACAACGCCGAGCGCCCCCGCAACGATGTGCTGTCGCTGACGCTGACGGATGGAAAGAAGGTCGTGCTGGCGCTGAAGTCGCGGCAATACACCGAGGGCGGCGAAGGCCAGGACCTGCGCAAGGTTGCCGCGTTCATTCGAAGCGAGATGGGGTTGCCGGAGGGGTAGAGCCGAGGCCGCAGTCAGGACTCCCTCTCCCGCTCCCCTCCCCCTTGAGGGGAGGGGTGGGGGGTGGGGGTCCATCGGTGATCACAGAACCACCCCCACCCCCAACCCCTCCCCTCAAGGGGGAGGGGAGCAGGAACTACCCCGCCCAGGGCTGCCGTACACTCCGCACCGTCTCACCCGTCCGCGCCGCCTCGTGCATCAGCAGCGACAGATACTGGTCCTGTGCACCCTCGGCATAGGGGTACGGCCCTGCCCCCTGCCCGCGCGCCATCTCGCCCATCCGCTCCATCGCCACCGCGATGGCGATCTCGTCGTCCATCAGCCGGGCGTTCGGATAGGGCATCGTCCACACCACCTCGTCGCCGCACACCATCGCTTCGAGCGCGTAACCGAACAGGTTGCCGTAGCGGCCGGATTCATTGCGGGTGAAGCTCCGGGTCAGCGGCTGGCCATAGACCGGCATCACCCGCGCCTCGAGATCGGCGATCTCGCCGCGTTCGCCGCGGATCACCACCCGATGCGAATGCACCGGCGAGCGGTACTGCACGTCGGTGAAATCGAACAGCCCCAGCCGGTCGCCGAAATCGAACTCGCCCAGCGTCTGCCGGGTGGTGACGAAGCGTTCGGTTTGGGGCCAGCTGAAGCGGTTCGGCCCTTCCAGCGCGCGCGCTTCGAACAGCTTGCCGCGGATCACCGCGTCCTCGAAACCGATGCCGAGGAACTGCCGCATCAGGCTGACGCCATGGTAGCCATGCGCGGCCGAGACGCGGGCGAAGCTGACCTTGCCGAGCCCGCCATTGCCGATGAGCCGCAGCCGCGCCGCATGCAGCGGCTGGAACAGGTATTGCTCGGCGATGTGGAGCCTCAGCCCGGCTTCGACCAGCCGCCAGATCGCGACCATGGTTTCGAGATCGAGCGCCGCCGGGGTTTCGCACAGCACCGCGAGGCCAAGCTGGTGCAGCTCGGAGAGGATGGCGAGATGCGCCTCGGGTTTCACCGAGAGCACCACGAAATCCGGCTCCGCCGCGGCGAGTTCGGCATAGCCCGCAAAGGCCGGTGCGCCCCATTGCGCCGCGAATGCCGCGGCTTTCTGCGGGTCGCGCTGCACCACGCCCACCAGCTGGAACCGCTCCGGCAGTTCGCGGGCGATGCGCGTGAAGAACTCGGCGCGCCAGCCGCCGCCGATCAGCCCGAAGCGGATCGGCGCCATCAGGCGCCGAGCCCGAACTCGCGGTGACTGAGCGCCGTCATCACGCCGCGCAGTTCAGCGAGGCCCTTGAGCCGGCCGATGGTCGGATAGCCCGGCTGGGCCCGGCGGCCGAGATCATCGAGAATGTCCTGCCCGTGGTCGGGCCGCATCGGGATCTGCGCGTCCTCGCGTCCCTCGCGCTTCCGCCGCGCTTCCTCGGTGAGGATGGCGGCGATCAGCGGCACCATGTCGGTGCTGCCGCTGAGGTGCTCATCCTCGTAGAACGAGCCGGAAATGGCGTCGCTCTCGCGCCGGACGTTCCTCAAATGCAGGAAATGCACCTTCGGCCCGAACTCGCGCATCATCTCCGGCAGGTCGTTGTCGGGGCGTGCCCCGAGCGAGCCCGAGCAGAAGGTCATGCCGTTGGCCGGGCTGTCGACCGCGCCGAGAATGTGCCGGTAGTCGGCCGCCGTCGACATGATGCGCGGCAGGCCGAGCAGCGGGAACGGCGGATCATCCGGGTGGCAGCAGAGCCGCACCCCGACTTCCTCGGCCACCGGCACGACTTCCGAGAGGAAATCGACGAAATGCCGGCGCAGCAGGTCGGGCGATATGCCCTGGTACTCGCTCAGGTGCGCCCGCACATCGTCGAGTGTCATGCTCTCGGTCGAACCGGGCAGCCCCATGGTCACGTTGCGCGACAGCTGCTGCTGCGCCGCATCGTCCATCCCCGCGAAACGGCGCGCCGCCTCGGCCACCACTTCGGGCGCAAAACTCTCGGCCGCTCCGGATCGCTTCAGGATATGGATTTCGAACACCGCGAAATCGTTGATGTCGAAGCGCATGCAGGTGCCGCCATGCGCCACCTGGTAGCGCAGGTCCGTGCGGGTCCAGTCGAGCACCGGCATGAAGTTGTAGCAGACGGTGCGAAGTCCCGCCGCCGCGACATGGCGCAGGCTCTGCTTGTAGTTGGCGATGTGCTCGCGCCACGCGCCCTTCTGCTTCTTGATATCCTCCGAGACCGGCAGGCTCTCGATCACCTCCCAGGCGATGCCGGAGGGCGAGCCATCCTTGCGCTGCCGGATCTGCTGCTGGCGCTTGCCGATTTCCTCGGCACTCCACACCACCCCATTGGGCACGTGGTGCAGCGCGGTCACCACGCCTTCGGCGCCTGCCTGCACGATATCGTCGATGCTTGCCAGGTCCGCCGGACCGAACCAGCGCCACGTCTGCCTCATTTGGCCTCTCCAACAGCGCCAGGAGGGGAAAGCTCTGCGACTTTTCCGCCTCGAAAGCGCGACAACCGACTGGCTTCGAACATTTCGCCGTTCAATGAAACGGCAAAATGCTCTAGCGCTTCCAACCGCGCCAACCGGTGCTAGTATGGCAGCGTTGGGGGAGTCAACATGACCATTGAACTGGAGCTGGTAAACCAGCCCGTGATCGCCGGAACGCGGCAGGTTTCGATGAGCCAGCGGGTCTATGACACGGTCCGCAACGCCATCGTGCAGCTGCAATTGCGGCCCGGCCACCTGCTCTCGGAAGCCGAACTCGCCCGCCATATGGGAGTGTCGCGCCAGCCGGTGCGCGAGGCCTTCATCAAGCTGGCGGAAGCCGGCCTTGTCGAGGTGCGGCCGCAGCGCGGCACCTTCGTCAAGCTGATCTCGATCCGCGAGGTGCAGAACTCCCGCTTCATCCGCGAGGCGATCGAGCTGGCGGTGGTCCGCAAGGCCGCCGAAAAGATCAAGCCATCAGGCATTGCCGAACTGCGCGAGCTGGTCGCGGCGCAGCGCGTGGCGCTGGCCGGCAAGCTCATCGATTTCATGCGGCTCGACGACGATTTCCACTGCGCCATCGCCGCGCATGGCGGCGTCGAGCATGCCTGGCGGCACATCGTCAGCCTCAAGGCGCAGCTCGACCGCGTGCGCTTCCTCGGCTTCCCGCAAGCCACGCCCCGCCCGCAGGTGATCGCCCAGCACACCGCCGTGGTCGACGCGCTCGAACGCAACGACGACGACGGCGCCGTCTCGACGATGCATCTGCACCTCAACGAACTGGCGCCCTCGCTGCCCAAGCTCGCGGAAGAACACGCGGATCTGTTTGCCGAAGAGTAGCTCTGAAGCGTGCAGTCGGCGGCCCTCTCCCGCTTGCGGGGGAGGGGGGACCAGCCGAAAGGCTGGTGGGAGGGGGGTGCCACAGACACCGGCCCCTGCCCCAGCCGCCCACCGCCAGTGCGTGGGGCTCCCCCCTCCCACCACGCTTTCGCGTGGTCCCCCCTCCCCCGTAAACGGGAGAGGGACGCCGACTGCGGCTTTCGGAGCCTTACCCCCTCAATCCATCGCCGCTTCCAGCAGTTGCCGATAATCCTCAGCCGTCGCGAGCCGAGGATTGGTCGCGTGGCTGTGGTCGGCCAGCGCGCGCGCGATCACCCAGTCAAAATGCTCTTCGCGTACGCCCAGCCCGCGTAGCCCCGCCGGGATGCCGAGGCGTCGGTTCAGCGCGTCCAGTTCGAGCGCCAGGTCGGTGGCCGGTGGGAACCCCATCGCCGCTTTCAGCCGGCCCAGCTTCTCGCCGATCTCGGGGCCGTTGAAGCGCAGCACCGGCGGCATCAGGATGGCATTGAGCGTGCCGTGATGCAGCGACACATCCTTGAGCCCGCCCAGCGCGTGGCTCAGCGCGTGCACCGCGCCCAGCCCCTTCTGGAACGCCAGCCCGCCCATCAGCGCGCCCATCATCATCTCCGAGCGCGCCGTGGCGTTGCGCCCGTCGCGGCAGGCGGTCTCGAGCTGCCGCCAGATCCGCCCTGCCCCATCGAGCGCGATGGCCTCGGCCGGCGGGTTGACCCGCGGCGAGCAGAGCGTCTCGATGCAGTGGCTGAGCGCATCGAGCCCGGTCGCGGCCGTGAGCCCGGCCGGCAGGCCGTAGGTCAGCACCGGGTCGCAGATCGCCCGCTTCGGGATCAGATGCGGCGAGATGAAGCCGAGCTTGCGGCCATCCTCGAGCGTCAGCAGCGCCGCACGTCCCACCTCGGCGCCGGTGCCCGCCGTGGTCGGCACCGCGATCAGCGGCGCCACCTTGCTGCCGATCCGCTCCAGCCCGCCATAAATCATGGCATATTGTTCGAGCGGTCCGGGATGGGTGGCGAGCAGCGCCACGCCCTTGGCGAGATCGATCGGCGAGCCGCCGCCGATAGCGACGATGCCGTCGCAGCCCTCGCCGCGATACTGCTCGAGCGCCGCGATCACCGCCCCTTCGGTCGGGTTGGGCGGGGTATCGAGAAACACCGGGGTCTCGGCCGGCAGGTGCGCCAGCGCCTCGGCCACCAGCCCGGCTGCGAGGATGCCCCGATCGGCGACCAGCAGGGGCCGGTTGAGCCGGAACTCCTCCACTGTCTCGGCGAGTGTCGCCAGCGCCCCGGCGCCGAACTCGATGCTCGTCAGGTAGTTTATCCGCGCCATCAGCCTATCCGTTCGCCAGTTCGATCAAAATGTCCGCGTGACAGGGCGTTCCCGCCTTGCACCAGCAGGCAAGGTTATGTCCCCCGAGTTCTGCCCGAATGACAGCCCGCTCCGGCGGCGCGCCCGGCGACAATGCCGGGTCGAGCGTGCCACGCAGCCACTGCCCGCAGAGCTCCACTGCCTTGGCCTGCGCCTCAGCCCGGTCGAGGCCGTAGCGGCTGGCCATCTCGTCGATGGTGAACGGGTTGCCCCACCGCCCCGGCCGGGTGATCAGCTTGGCCGGCAGCCCGTTCAGCGCCAGCGAGCTGGCCATGAGGTTGAAGCCGGCCCGGCGCGACAGCTGCAGGCGTTGGGGGCGAGGCATCACCGAAGTTCCTTGTCGTAGACGAATTTCGGCATTTCGAGCTTCCACACGATCGCCGCGACGCGCAGCGCGAAGCCGATGGCGATGGTGCCCAGCACCAGGAGGTCATGCGGCAGCTCGAGCCAGCGGCCCAGATAGTAGAGCGTGCCCGAGATGATGGCGACGGTGGCATAGAGCTCGGACGAGAACACCAGCGGCACCTCGTTGCACAGCACATCGCGCATGATGCCGCCGGCGATGCCGGTGATCATCCCCGCCACCACCACGATGATCGGTTGCTGGCCCATTTCCAGCGCCACGTTGCAGCCGATGATGGTGAAGGCGGCCAGCCCCAGCGCATCGAGCAGCAGGAACGGCCAGCGCAGCGCCGCCATGTAGCGGGCGAGGCCGATGGTGACGACGGCCGCGGCGCAGCAGATGATCAGCAGATACGGGTTGGCGACCCAGATCAGCGGATAATGCCCGAGCACCAGGTCTCGCGCCGTGCCGCCGCCCAATGCGGTGACGCAGGCCAGCACGCAGACGCCGAACCAATCCATCTTGCGGCGCCCTGCCGCCAGCGCAGCGGTCATCGCTTCCGCGGTGATCGCGACATAAAAGATGATCTGCAGCAGCATGGCGCCCCTCGGGTCTTGCCCGACAGCGACTAAAGCAGACGAATCGCCCCTGGGGCTAGTTGGCCTTCGGGGTGATATCGTCGGTCGACTGGATGGTGATCACCCTGACATCGAAGGCGGCGCAGGCATCATCCTGGCAGATGCCGTTGAGCCAGACCTGACCGTTGCCGTACATGATGCCGTCGGCATTGACAAACAGCGTCTCCCATTTCTGCTTGAGGATCGCGTCCTTGATATCGCCGGTAATGACTACGTCGTACTCGGTCTCGAACTGGTCGGCATCGTTGATGGTCAGCTCCTTGCCACCGACATTTACCGTGATCGGATAGGACACCCACTCGGCGACCCCGGCGGCATCGTCATTGGCGACCGCCGCATGGATGGCGTCGAACGCGATGTGGTAAGGCGCCGGATCGCCGAGATCGGCGGTCACGGCGGCATCCACTTCGGCCCCGGTCTGCGCCGCGGCGGGCACGGCGCCGAGCGCGACAGCGAACAGGGCGGCGACAGCGAGCTTCAGCATTCTCGTAAACTCCTGTGAACGGGGACTATCCGCCAAACCATTGATAGCGCACACTATCGGCAAACGAACAGCTGACAGGATAGCTAAAAACGCGCTGGCCGCCGAGCCCTTGCGCCGCCCGGAGGCGCCGGCCTAGCCGATATCGATGCCGAGCCGGGCGAACGCCGCGGCGACGACGGCCGACCTGGCCGAACGGAAGCGATCGCGACTGTAGCGACGTGCCAGTTCGGTATCCCTGCTCCCGGCTGCGGCGCTCAGCACGATGCCATGTCGGGCGGCCCAGCCACGATCGGCCTCGTAGCCGAGTTCGACCAGCTCATCGTCGATCGCCCCGCCCTCTTCCAGCTTCTCCTGCAACCTGTCGGTATGCTCGGTCCACTTTCCCTGGTTGCTGCGATCGATCGGGCGAACCCCATTGAGCGCCAGCTGCGACGGACCGGACACGGCGCCGCGCCGGTGGAAATCGGAGAACCGGCCCGTCATCCTGAGGAACGGAAACCGCTCGGCGATCCGGCGCTGCACCTCGTCGGGATCGGCGATCAGATCCTCGTATTTGAGCCACAAGAAGCGCGGGTGATCCTGAAACTGGCGCACCAGCGCCCAGCCTTGCCTGAACCGGCCGATCGAGGTGTGCATCCAGTAGTCGTCAGGTTGGCTGCCATGCTTGCTGATCACCGTATCGCGCGGGTCGCGCACCATGCAGATGGCGTGAAACCGCGGGTCGAGTTTCAGCCGAAGCCCCAGATAGCGCAGGTCCTGCGGTGTCTTGGTGAGATAGACGCCCCGGCAGCGGCGCAACCGGTACAGCCGCTCCTCGTGCTCGGCCGATCGCTCGATCTCGAAGCAGAGCCGCATGCACTCGGCCAGCAGGGTCGTTCCGGTTCGCGGGTTCACCCCGACGATGTGCAAGCGGTGCATGGTCCCTCGCCATCCCCTGATGAAGCGGCGCTGATAGCAGCGGCAATCCCGGCCGCCAAGCCGAAGAAGGAGACTCCGGGCGCTGCCGGTGATGGGCTGGTGACAACCCTCCCCCGGCCCGCTACCCCTTATGGCCAGAGGAGAAATTGACCCAATGACCACGCATCGCTTCGTCGCCACCGAATGGCACAATGTGCTGGGCACGCGCCCCCCGGCCTTCACCATTGCCTCGGGCGATACCGTCATCACCGAGACGCTCGATGCCTGGGGCTTCGACAAGGATGGGGTGCAGCGCCAGCCCGGCCCCAACCCGATGAACGGGCCGATCTTCATCGAGGGCGCCGCTCCCGGCGACGCGCTGAAGGTCGAGATTCTGCGCATGACGCCCAACCGCGCCACCGGCTGGACCCGCTCGTCGCTGGCCGGCAACGTGGTCGATCCGGAATCGGTGCGCGAGCTGCCGTCGCGTGAGGCGGCCAACTGGTCGATCGACCGCCAGGCTGGCACCGCCCAGCTGCAGCCGCCGGTCAAAGGGCTCGAGCATTTCGTGCTGCCGCTCGAGCCGATGATCGGCTGCTTCGGCGTCGCGCCGAGCCTCGGCCAGGCCTTCTCCACCGCCACCAGCGCCCAGAACGGCGGCAACATGGATTATCGCGGCTTCGGCCCGGGCGCCACGGTGTGGTTCCCGGTGGCGGTCGAGGGCGCGCTGTTCTTCCTGGGCGATTGCCATGCCGTGCAGGGCGATGGCGAGATCGTCGGCACCGGCATCGAGACCAGCTACGAGGTCGAGATACGGCTCAGCGTCGAGAAAGGCCGGAAACTGGTGTGGCCGCGCGGCGAAAGCGCCACCGAAATCTTCTCGGTCGGCAATGCCCGCCCGCTCGACCAGGCCCTGCAGCATGCCACCAACGACATGTTCAACTGGCTGTGCACCGAGTACGGGCTGAGCAAAACCGCCGCCAGCCACCTGATGGGCCAGGTGGTGCGCTACGAGGTCGGCAACGTCTACGACCCCGCCTACACCATGGTCTGCAAGATCCCCAAGCAGTGGCTGCCGAAGACCTGAGCCCAACGTGACGCCGCTCGACCGCATCGCCATCATCTCCGACATTCACGGCAACCTGCCGGCGCTGGAAGCCGTGCTGGCCGATATCGCGGCGCGCGGCATCACCCGCATCTACGGGCTTGGCGACCTCGCCGGCAAGGGCCCTGATGGCGCCGCGGTGATCGACATTTCGCGCCGCGTCTGCGTCGCCACCGTGCAGGGCAACTGGGACGAGAGCCTCGCCAATGCCGAGCCCGACGCCACCGTGGTGTGGCACCGCCGGCAGCTCGGCCCGGCGCGGCTGGCCTGGCTGCGCGAGCTGCCGGGGACGGTCGATTTCCGCCTCAGCGGCCGCCAGGTCCGGTTGTTCCATGCCTCGCAGCGCGGCGTCTATCACCGGGTGCGCCAGTATGACGGCCACGACGCCCACCTTCAGATGTTCGACAACACCGATTTCACCGGCCATGGCGCCGTGCCCGACATTGTCGGCTATGGCGACGTGCACACCGCCTATGTGAAGAGCTTTGCCAACAAATGCCTGTTCAACGCCGGCAGCGTCGGCAACCCGCTCGATCTGCCGCTCGCCTGCTACGCCGTCCTCGAGGGGCACTTCGACAGCCCCGAAGCTGGACCGTGGACGGTAAGTCTGATCCGCCTGCCCTATGATGTCGAGGCTTCGATCCGGCAGGCCGAAGCCTCCGGCATGCCCGACCTCGAGCACTACATCAACGAACTGCGGACGGCCCGCTATCGCGGCCTGACTCCGAAGCCGGCGCCGGTGGCCGGGTAACGCGTATCGTCACATCGGAGGCTACCGCTCCACCCCCTCCCGGCCTCCCCCATCAAGGGGGAGGTGTCGGGCCGGTGGATGGGGCTAGATGGTGCCATAAACTCCGAACGGCACCTCCCCCCTTGTGGGGGAGGCTGGGAGGGGGGAGCCACGGGCACCGGCTGCAGAGTGAACTCCGCCTCTACCCCCCGATCTTCCCGCCCAGCTCATCCTCGATGTGAATCCGGATGATCTCGTCAAAGCTCTGCTCGGCCTTGAACCCCAGCGAAATCGCCCGCCTGGCGTCGAAATTGCGCGGCCAGCCGGCGACCATCGAGATGATTTTCGGGTCCGGCACGTCCTTGATCAGGCTCACCGCCTTGTCGCCGGCAACCCGGCGCAGCGCCTCGATCTCCTCGCCCACCGTGGTCGAGAGGCCCGGCACCGACAGGGTGCGGCGCCAGCCGAGCTTGGTCGTATCGAGCTCTGCCGCATGGGTCAGAAAGCCGATGGCGGCGCGTGGGCTGGCGAACCAGTGGCGCACGTCCTTCGACACCGGTAGCACCGCCTCCTGCCCGACCAGCGGCTCGCGCAGGATGTTGGAGAAGAACCCCGAGGCCGCCGCATTGGGCTTGCCCGGCCGGATGGTGATGGTCGGCAGCCGGATGCCGACGCCGTCGACAAAGCCCTTGCGCGAATAATCGTTGAGCAGGAGCTCGCAGATTGCCTTCTGCGTGCCGTAGCTGGTGAGCGGCGTGTTGAAGAACTCGTCGCCGATGGCTTCCGGGAACGGCGCGCCGAACACCGCGATCGACGAGGTGAACACCAGCCGCGGCAGGTACGGCGCCCGTAGCCCTTCCTGGCGGATGGCTTCGAGCAGGAACCGCATGCCATCCATGTTGATGCGGTAGCCCTTGTCGAAATCAGACTCGGCCTCGCCCGAAACGATCGCCGCGAGATGGAAGATCAGGTCGGGCCGCGAGGCGATCAGCTTTGCGGCTTCACCGGGCAGCGACACGTCGGAGACCACGGTCGTCACGTCACCGTTGAACGCGATCTTTGCCGGCTCCACCACATCGGTGAGCGTGAACTTGCTGATGGCCTTGCCGCCCACCTGCCCCGACTTGAGCAGCGCAGACGTGAGCTTGCGGCCGATCATGCCGGCCGCCCCGATGATCAGGATATGCATGGAGTCTCCTCGGATTTTTGCCGGGAGATTAGCGAGTGAGCCGCGCCGCGCAAGCGCTGCTTTTGGGGAAGGCGTACCGCAACAGACGGCCCCCTCCCGTCCTCCCCCATAAAGGGGGAGGTGAAGAGTCGAGGCGTTGTCTTCGATCGTGCCAAATGCACCAGCGGAGCACCTCCCCCTTCATGGGGGAGGATGGGAGGGGGCCGTCTGCTTCAGCCGGCCCGAATACTCTTCGAGCCAGCCCTCAGCACACCGTATTGAGCCGCTCCACGCACACCCGCACCACCTCGTCCCCCGGCCGCTTCCACCAGTTATCCCGGCTGAAGATCTCGACTTCCTGCGGGCCGTGATAGCCGGCGGCCTCGATCATCGCGCGGATGGCCGGTAAGTCGATCACCCCGTCGCCCATCATGCCGCGGTCGAGCAGCATGTCGGTGGTCGGTACCAGCCAGTCGCAGATGTGGTGGGCCAAGATCCGCCCTTCTCTCCCGGCCCGGGCAATGGCCGCGGCAAGCTTGGGGTCCCACCACACGTGATAGACGTCGATGGCGACGCCGACCCCCTCGCCCAGTTGCGCCGCGATATCGAGCGCCTGGTCGATGGTGTTCACGCACGCCCGGTCCGCCGCATACATCGGATGCAGCGGCTCGATGGCGAGCGGCACGCCCGATGCACGGGCATGCGGCAGCATCGCGCCGATGCCATCCGCCACCATCTGCCGGGCCCCCGGCAGGTCGCGCGACGAGCCGGGCAACCCACCCACCACCAGCACCAGGCAATCGGCGCCGAGCGCCGCCGCCTCATCGATGGCGCGGAGGTTATCATCGATATTGGCCTGCCGGCCGGCAACAGTTTCCGCCGGGAACATACCGCCGCGGCAAAGGCCGGTGACGCGCAGGCCATTGGCCTTGACGATGCCGGCAGCCTCGGTGAGCCCGACCGCCGCCACCTGGTCACGCCAAGGCGAAATGGCGGTAACGCCATGCTGGACGCAGTCATCGACCATCTGCGCGAAACTTGAACCGTTGCGCAGGGTCGCGAGGTTTATGGAGAGTTGCTGGGTCATCAGAATGGCAAGGCCGATAGAGACGGCCCCCTCCCATCCTCCTCCACAAGGGGGGAGGTGCCGGCCTGTGGGCCTGGCACCATCGAGCCACAAACTCGACTCTGCACCTCCCCCCTTGTGGGGGAGGCCGGGAGGGGGCCGTCCGTCTCAGTCAGCACCACCTCAAACCACCCCATGCACGGCCAGCACCCGCTTCATCCGCTCCACCGCCAGCCCTGGATCGGCCAGCACGCGCGCCTTGTCGGCCAGCCGGAACAGTTGCGCGAGATGTTGCAGCGAGCGGGTCGATTGCTGGCCGCCGATCATCGCAAAATGCTCCTGCAACCCGTTGAGATAGGCGAGGAACACCACGCCGGTCTTGTAGAAGCGGGTGGGCGCCGCGAAGATGTGCCGGCTGAGCGGCACGGTGGGCTCCAGCAGTTCGAAGAACTCGTTGTCGCTGCCGCGGCCGAGCGCCGCGAGCGCTGCCGAGGCGGCCGGGGCGATGGCGTCGAAGATGCCGAGCAGCGCGTCGGAATGGCCCTGCTCGTCGCCGGCGATCAGCTCGGCATAGTTGAAATCGTCGCCGGTATACATCCGCACCCCGGCGGGCAGCCGGCGGCGCATGGCGATCTCTTTCTCTTTCGACAGCAGCGAAATCTTGATGCCGTCGACCTTGTCGGCATGCGCCGCGATGACGTCGAGGCACACGTCCATCGCCGCATTGTGGTCGGCACTGCCCCAATAGCCCTCGAGCGCCGGATCGAACATTTCGCCCAGCCAGTGGAGGATCACCGGCTGCTTCACCTGATCGAGGATGCGGCCATAGACCCGGGCATAATCGTCGGGCGATTTCGCCGCGACCTTGAGGGCGCGAGACGCCATCAGGATGATGCGGCCGCCCTCGCCTTCGACGAACCCGACCTGTTCCTCATAGGCGCGGATCACGTCGTCGATGCTGACATCGGGCCCCGGCGCCAGGTGATCGGTGCCGGCGCCATAGGCGATGAGCGCATCCGAGCGGCCGCGCGCCTCGGCCTGGGCGCGGCGGATCAGTTGCTGCGCATCCGTCCAGGTGAGTCCCATGCCGCGCTGCGCCGTATCCATCGCTTCGGCCACGCCCAGCCCCAGGTCCCACAGCCGATGGCGGAATTTCAGCGTGGTGTCCCAGTCGATGGCGGGCGTCAGCCAGGGGTCGTTGCTGGCCAGCGGATCGGCGACGACATGCGCCGCGGCATAAGCAATGCGCGGGAAATCGCTGGCGGCGTGTTTTTCGAACGGGATCGGCGTGCCGGTAAGGCGGTAGGTTCCGAGCGTCCGAGAAGGCGTCGGAAGAAGGAGGTCAACCATTGGCAGACGGCCCCCTCCCGGCCTCCCCCACAAGGGGGGAGGTGAAGAGTCGAGGCTGAAGCTCGATTATGCCTGCCACACAGGGTGGCACCTCCCCCCTTGTGGGGGAGGATGGGAGGGGGCCGTCTGTCTCGGCGATCATCGTCAAATCCCCAACGCCGGCACATCCAGCCAGCGCCGTTCCTTCCAGCTCTGCAGCCCGAGCATGGCGAGTTGCACGCCCTTGGCCCCGGCCTCGAGCCCATACGGCCACGGTGCGTCCTCGGCGACGTGCCTGAGGAACATTTCCCACTGCGCCTTGAAGCCGTTCTGCGCCGGCCAGTTGTCGGGCACTTCCTCCCAGTTCTGGAAGAAATCGATGGTCTGCGGCTGGTCGGGGTTCCACACCGGCTTGGGGGTGTTCACCCGGTGCTGGCTGAAGCATTTGTGCAGTCCAGCCACCGCCGAGCCATGCGTGCCGTCGACCTGGAAGGTGACGAGATCGTCGCGCCGCACCCGGACGTCCCAGCTCGAATTGATATGGGCGACGACCCCGCCCTTGAGCTGGAACGTTGCGTAGGCCGCATCGTCCGCGTCGGCCGTATAGGTGTTGCCCTTCTCATCGACGCGCGTCGGAATATGCGTCGCGCCAAGGCAGCTCACCGCCTCGACTTCGCCGAACAGGTTGTCCAGCACATAGCGCCAGTGGCACAGCATATCGAGGATGATGCCGCCGCCATCGGCCTTGCGATAGTTCCAGCTCGGGCGCTGCGCCGGCTGGCCCCAATCGCCCTCGAACACCCAGTACCCGAATTCGCCGCGCACCGAGAGAATGCGGCCGAAAAACCCGGCATCCCTCAGCATCTTGAGCTTCAGCAAACCGGGCAGGAACAGCTTGTCCTGCACCACGCCGTGCTTGACGCCGGAAGCCTTGGCCTTCTTCGCCAGCGCGATGGCGGACTCGAGGTCGTCGGAAACCGGCTTCTCGCAATAGACGTGCTTGCCCGCATCGATCGCCCGGCTCAGCAGCTCGGCCCGCATCTGCGTGGTGCCGGCGTCGAAGAACACCTCGTCCTCGGTGTTGGAAAGCACCTCGTCGAGATCGGTCGACCAGCGCTTGATCTGGTGCTTTTCGGCCAGCCGCTGGATCTTGTCGCGGTCGCGCCCGACGATGATCGGGTCGAGCACCAGCCGATCGCCGTTCGACAGCGCCACCCCGCCCTGCTCGCGAATGGCGAGGATCGAGCGCACCAGGTGCTGGTTGTACCCCATCCGGCCCGTCACGCCGTGCATGATCAGTCCCAGCCGCCGCTCGGCCATCCCTCGCTCCCTCGCTCGTGTTTGTAACTACTTGGTTACTTGGATACACGTCGCTAGGATGGAGCGTCAAGAGCGGCCGCCGCGGACTGAACGAAAGAACGATTTTCGTCCGGGCCCGGCGCGGCAGATGAACCGTCCTGTTACACCGGACGACATGACCGCAACGGCGCGGGGGAGTGGGAGCGATGGCGAGCGACGTGGCAGCGGTGAAGGTTCGGCGGCGCACCGCCACGCCGGCACCGGTGCGCCCGCGCGATGCCGAAAAGACCAAGGCCTCGATCCTCAAGGCGGCGCGCGACGAGTTCTGCGAAGAAGGCTTCAACGGCGCCCGGGTCGATGCCATCGCCGACCGCGCCAAGGCCAATAAACGGCTACTCTATCACTATTTCGGGAACAAAGAGGCTCTGTACCAGGCCGTTCTGCTCGACGCCTACCAGGAAATCCGGCGCGGCGAACGCGAGTTACGCATCAGCCAGTACGATCCGGTCGAAGCAGTCGACCGGATCATCCGGTTTACATTTCGGCACTTCCTCGCCAATCCGTGGTTTCCGCGGCTGCTCTCTGTGGAAAACTTGCAGAACGCCAAGTTCGTCAAGCAGATCAAGGATCTCGACGAGATCCGCTCGCCCATTGTCGGCGAGCTGCAGGAGATCGTGAAACGCGGGCACGCCGAGGGCACGTTCCGCACCGATGTCGACCCGATGCAGCTCTACATCTCGATCATTTCGCTCTGCTATTTCTACGTCTCCAACATGAAGACCCTGTCGGTGGTTTTCGGCAAGGACCTCAGCCAGTTCGCCCTGATCCAGGATCGCGAAGCGCAGGCCGTGCAGATGGTCGTCGATTACCTCCGCACCCGCCGCTGACCCGGCCACCGCCGCATACCGATTCCCAGCCAAAGCTGCCCCGCGAACCCGATTCTGCCCGGGTTCGGCGCCAGACTGCACCTGCTTGACAGGCCGCACGTCCCGGCCCATGGTTGTAACCAATTAGTTATTTAGCGCCACCAAGAGCGCCCAGAGGGATCGGGTCGGCGTCGCCGCCCGGAGAACCAAGAAGAACTAAACGGGAGGAATCCATGACCATGAAGCTAGACCGCCGTCAGTTTCTGCTCGGCACGACGGCGCTCGCCGCCGCCGCCGGCATTTCGCCTGCCTTTGCACAGCAGGCCCTGCGCCTGATCTTCTGGGGCAGCCAGGCTCGTGCCGACCGCACCTATGGGGTGACCGACCTCTACGCCAAGGACGGCGGCCCGGCGATTGAAGGCGAGTTCCTCGCCTGGAACGATTACTGGCCCAAGCTCGCCACCCAGACCGCCGGCGGCAATGCCCCCGACGTCATTCAGATGGATTACCGCTACATCGTCGAATACGCCAAGCGGAACGCCATTGCCCCGCTCGACGAGTTCGTCGGCGGCGCCTTGAATCTGAGCGATTTCGACCAGGACCAGCTTGATGGCGGCAAGGTCGACGGCAAGCTCTACGGCATCAGCCTCGGCGCCAACTCGGTGGCGCTGATGATCAACACTGTCGATTTCGAGAAGGCCGGCGTCGAGGTGCTTGGCCCCAACACCACCTATGCGGACCTGACCACGATCGGCGAGGCCTTCAAGTCCAAGGGTGTCGGCAAGGCGGTGATCGCCGACGGCTCGGTCTCCGAGCCGATGTACGAGAACTGGCTGCGCCAGCGCGGCAAGGCGCTCTACACCGCCGACGGCAAGGTGGCCTTCGACGAAGCCGACGCCACCGAGTGGTACAAGCTGTGGGCGGACCTGCGTGCCGCCGGCGTCTGCGTGTCGCCCGACGACCAGGCGCTCGACACCGGCCCGCTCGAAACCACCATGATTACCCTCAACAAGGCGTCGGTGATCCCGTCCAACTCGAACCAGCTGGTGGCCTTCCAGGCCATCAACAAGGACAAGATCACCATCTCCAACTTCCCGCGCATCGCCACCGACGCGCCTGGCGGGCATTATCGCAAGCCCTCGATGTTCTTCTCCATCGCCGGCACCAGCAAGTCCAAGGAAGAAGCGGCGAAGTTCCTCAGCTTCTTCGTCAACGACCAGGCGGCGAGCAAGGTGCTCGGCGTCGAGCGGGGCATCCCGTGCTCGAAGGCGGTGCGCGATGCGCTCGCCCCGACCCTCGACGAGCAGAGCCAGATCGCCCTCAACTTCGTCGCCAATCTCGGGCCGCTGCTCGGCGCCCTGCCCCCGTCTCCGCCGGCCGCCGCCGGCGAAATCGATGCGTCGCTGTTCCGCACCCTCGGGCAGGAAGTAGGCTTCGGCGCCAAGACCCCGGAACAGGCCGGTCCCGAGCTCGTCAAGGGCGCGACCGACATTCTGAACCGCGCGGCCTGACGTCATGACCGCGCCCGCCATGGAGGCCCCAGTCCCCCATGCCGGGGGCGCGGTGAGCCAATCGTGGTGGTCGAGGGTGTGGCAGAACCACGCCCCCGGCTACCTGTTCCTGCTGCCCTGGTTCATCGGCTTTCTCGGCCTGACCATCGGGCCGATCCTCACCTCGTTCTACCTGAGCCTGACCAATTTCGATCTCCTCACTGCGCCGCGCTGGGTGGGGGCCGACAACTATATCCGCATGTTCACCGCGGACCCCAAATTCATCGCCTCGATGCAGGTGACGCTGACCTTCGTCATCTTCTCGGTGCCGCTGAAGCTGGCCTTCGCGCTCGGCGTGGCGCTGCTGCTCAACCGCGGCATGCGCGGCCTGCCGCTCTACCGCGCCCTGTTCTACCTGCCGAGCCTGCTCGGCGCCTCGGTGGCGATCGCTATCCTCTGGCGCCAGCTGTTTGCCGGCGACGGGCTGGTCAACGATTTCCTCTCGGTGTTCGGCATCCAGGGTCCGAGCTGGATCAGTAACCCCCGCTATTCGCTGTGGACGCTGATCGTGCTGTCGATCTGGCAGTTCGGCTCGCCGATGATCATCTTCCTCGCCGGTCTCAGGCAGATCCCGCAGGATATGTACGAGGCCGCCAGCCTCGATGGCGCCAGCCGTTGGCGCCAGTTCTGGAAGATCACCCTGCCGCTGCTGACCCCGGTGGTGTTCTTCAACGCCATCATCCAGACCATCGAGGCCTTCAAGAGCTTCACCCCGGCCTTCATCATCTCGGCCGGCACCGGCAACCCGATCAACTCGACGCTGTTCTACACGCTCTATCTCTACCAGGAAGCGTTCGGCTTCTTCCGCATGGGCTATGCGTCGGCGCTGGCCTGGTTCCTGCTGCTGCTGGTCGCCTGCTTCACCGCCTTCTCCTTCCTCACCAGCAAATACTGGGTGCACTATGATGATTGAGGCACCCGTGTCGCGGCACGCCGGGGGAGCCGCCCGATGACCGTCACCGCCCCTGCCCCGCGCTTGACCGTCGTCACCGACGCCTCGCCCGGAAAGCTGCTGCGCAAGCGCATCCTCAGCGTCGCCGCCCATGTGGCGCTGATCGGCGCCTCGATCCTGATGCTCTATCCGCTCTTGTGGATGCTCTCCGCATCGTTTCGACCGGAGAACGAGATCTTCTCGGGCACGCTGATCCCCTCGAGCTGGAGCCTCGACAGCTACTTCCGCGGCTGGAATGGCCTGCGCATCTCCTTCGGCACCTTCTTCTGGAACTCGCTGGTGATCTCGATCACCTGCGTCATCGGCAACCTGATCGCCTGCTCGATGGCCGCCTTCGCCTTCGCGCGGCTGCGCTTCAAGGGGCGGAACTTCTGGTTCGCCATGATGCTGATGACCCTGATGCTGCCCGGCCAGGTGACGCTGATCCCGCAATATGTGCTGTTCCGCGAACTGGGCTGGGTCAACACCATCCTGCCGCTGGTGGCGCCGAAATTCCTCGCCGTCGACGCCTTCTTCGTCTTCCTGATGGTGCAGTTCTTCCGCGGCATCCCGCGCGAGCTCGACGAAGCCGCCATGATGGACGGCTGCTCGGCCTGGCGCATCTACTGGAAGGTGATGCTGCCGCTCTCCACCCCGGTGCTGGCGACCGCCGCCATCTTCACCTTCATCTGGACCTGGGACGATTTCTTCGCCCCGCTGATCTACCTCAACGAGATGAAGCAATACACCGTGATGCTCGGGCTCAGGACCTTCACCGACTCCACCGGCGAAAGCGACTTCGGCGGGTTGTTCGCCATGAGCGTGCTGTCGCTGGTCCCGATCTTCCTGTTCTTCCTGTTCTTCCAGCGCCTGCTGATCGAGGGCATAGCGACGACGGGGATGAAGCGGTGACATCACGCCTCGCTTCGCCGGCGCTGACTGACCGAGACGGCCCCGCCTCCCCCTTTAAGGGGGAGGTGAAGAGTCGAGGCTGTGGCACGATCGTGCCAAACGCACTGGCGCGGCACCTCCCCCTTTATGGGGGAGGATGGGAGGGGGCCGTCTGCTGCGGTTCCATCACCCCATGAGCACCCGCCGCGAGAAAGAGCTCCGTGCCAACTCCACCGGGCCCGAGCGCCGCATGTGGCGTCTGCTGCACCCCTTTCGTACGGCGGGACATCATTTCCGCCGACAGGAGCAGATCGGCCCCTACTACGTCGACTTTGCCTGCCATGCGGCGCGTCTGGTGATCGAGGTCGATGGCGAAACCCACGGGCATAGCCTGGAAGCCGACGCTTTGCGCGATGAGTTCCTCCGCTACGAGGGCTACACCGTCCTGCGCTTCGCCAATGACGATGTGCTGCAGAACGAGGATGGGGTGTTCGCTGTCCTGAGCTCCGCGCTCGCCGGAAAGACGCCCACCCGCAGCCCGAGACGGCCCCCTCCCGGCCTCCCCCATGAAGGGGGAGGTGAAGACGCGGCTCCGCCGCCCTCCCCCTCCACTATTCGAGCCTAGACCATGCCCATCAAGTTCGCCGCCATCGGCCTCAATCACAATCACATCTTCGGGCAGGTCCAGTGCCTGCTGCGCGAGGGCGCCGAGCTGGTCGCCTTTCACTCCCCCGAGGATGATCTCGCCGCCGAGTTCAGTGAGAAGTTTCCGCAGGCGAGGCGGGTTGCCGACCAGCGCGCCATTCTCGAGGACCCTTCCATCGCGTTGGTGCTGACCGCCGCCATTCTTTCCGAGCGCGCCGCGCTCTCCGTTGCGGCCATGCGGCACGGCAAGGACGTGATGAGCGACAAGCCGGGGATGACGACGCTCGAGCAGCTGGCCGAAATCAAGCGGGTGCAGGCCGAGACCGGCCGCATCTATTCGGTCTGCTACTCCGAGCATTTCGAGACCCGCTCCACCGTGAAGGCCGGCGAACTGGTTCAGGCCGGAGCCATCGGCCAGGTGATCAACACCGTCGGTCTCGGCCCGCACGCCATCCGCAACAACCAGCGGCCGGACTGGTTCTTCGACCGGCAGCGCTACGGCGGTATCCTCACCGATATCGGCAGCCACCAGTGCGAGCAGTTCCTGTTCTTTTCCGGCACCGATACCGATGCCGAAGTGGTGTCGGCCTCGGTGAACAACCGTGCCAATCACAACAAGCCCGGGCTGCAGGACGTGGGCGACATGCACCTCAGGACCCCCACCACCACAGGCTATGTGCGGGTCGACTGGTTCACCCCGGCGGGCCTCCCCACCTGGGGCGACGGCCGGCTCACTATCCTCGGCACCGAGGGCTATATCGAGTGCCGCAAATATATCGACATCGCCGGGCGGCCGGGGACCGATCACCTGTTTCTCGTCGACAGGCAGGGCACCCGCCACATCGATTGCTCCGACGTCGACTTGCCTTACGGGCGGCAGCTGATCGCCGACATCCTCAACCGCACCGAGACGGCAATGCCGCAGGTGCGCGCCTTCAAGGCGATGGAACTGGCGCTGACGGCGCAGAAAATGGCTGAAGTCGGGACGGTTTGGCAGCAATGAGCAGAGTTTACACAGTCGCCGTAGTGGGCGGCGGCATCGGCAAGAGCCATATCGTCGAGGGCTACGAGCCCAACAAGGATCGCTTCAAGGTGATCGCCGTCTGCGATCTCGACCCGGTGCGGCGCAACGCCTTGGCCGACGAGTTCGGCATCGAGCGGCGGGTCGAGAATTTCGACGACCTGCTGGCAATGGACGATCTCGACATCATCGATATCTGCACCCCGCCAATGGTGCACTATCCGATGCTGGTCGCCGGGCTCAAGGCCGGCAAGCACGTGATCTGCGAGAAGCCGCTGGTCGGTTCACTCGCCGAGGTCGACGAGATCATCGCGCTCGAACAGCAGAGCCGCGGCAAGCTGATGCCGGTGTTCCAGTATCGCTTCGGCAACGGCATCGAACAGGTCAAGCGCATCATCGAGGCGGGGATTGCGGGGAAACCCTATGTCGGCACGGTCGAGACGCTGTGGCGGCGCGAGGCCGATTATTACGCCGTGCCGTGGCGCGGCAAATGGAAGACCGAGCTCGGCGGCGTGCTGATGACCCACGCCATCCACCCGCACGATATCTTCACCTACCTGATGGGCGAGCCCAAGAGCCTGTTCGGCCGGGTGGCGACCCGGGTGAATGCGATCGAGGTCGAAGACTGCATCTCGGCATCACTTGAAATGGAGTCGGGCGCCCTCGCCAGCTTCACCGCGACGCTCGGCTCGGCCGACGAGATCAGCCGCATCCGGCTGGCCTTCGAGCACGTCACCTTCGAGAGCGACCACGAGGCCTACAATCCGGGGAAGCTCCCCTGGAAGATCCTGCCGCGCAACGACGAAACCAAGGCTCGGATCGAGGCGCTGCTCGCCGACTGGCAGGACGTGCCGTCGCGCTTCGAGACCCAGATGCGCCGCTTCTGGGATGCGCTCGAGGGGCTGGGCCCGATGCCGGTGACGACGCGCGACTCGCGCCGGGCGCTGGAAATCGTCACCGCCTTCTACCATTCGTCCGAAACGCACGAGGAAGTCAGCTTCCCGGTGACCGCAAGCCATCCCAAATACCGCAGCTGGTTGCCGGACGGGTTTCGATGATGCGCCGGTGGCGCCGGCCCCAAGAGGAGAGCATCTGATGTCGACAAGCGTTGTCCTGCAGCAGGTCGAAAAGCGTTACGGCGATGTCGAGGTGATCCACGGCATCGATCTGACCATCGATCCGGGCGAGTTCACCGTGTTCGTCGGCCCCTCGGGCTGCGGCAAATCCACCTTGCTGCGGATGATCGCCGGGCTCGAGCCGATCTCCGGCGGCAGCCTCCTGATCGATGGCGAGCGGATGAACGAGGTGCCGGCAGCCAGGCGTGGCATCGCCATGGTGTTCCAGAGCTACGCGCTCTACCCGCATATGAACGTCTACCAGAACCTCGCTTTCGGGCTGGAAACGGCGCGGGTGCCGAAGCCCGAAATCGAGCAGCGGGTGCGGAAAGCCGCGGACATCCTGCGGATCGAGCCGCTGTTGAAGCGCAAGCCCAAGCAACTCTCGGGCGGCCAGCGCCAGCGCGTCGCCATCGGTCGGGCGATCGTCCGCGAGCCCCGGATTTTCCTGTTCGACGAGCCGCTCAGCAACCTCGATGCGGAGCTCCGCGTCCAGATGCGGGTGGAGATCGCCAAGCTCCACAACGACCTCGGCAACACCATGATCTACGTCACGCACGACCAGGTCGAGGCGATGACCATGGCCGACAAGATCGTGGTGCTGCAGGCCGGCATCATCGAACAGGTCGGCGCGCCGCTCGAACTCTACAACCACCCGCGCAACCGCTTCGTTGCCGGCTTCATCGGCTCGCCCAAGATGAATTTCCTCGACGCCAAGGTCGAAGGCGCCGATGGCGCCGGCGCCAGGCTCCGGGCCGGCGGCAGCGAGATCGTGGTGGACCGCAAGGTCGGCGCCGGCGACGCCGTGACCTTCGGCGTCCGGCCCGAGCATATCGGCATCAACGAAGGCTCAGGCGTCGAACTGGCCAAGGTGAAGGTCGACCTGGTCGAGCAACTGGGCGGCCAGACCATGGTCTACACCACCACCGCCGATGGCCAGGCGCTGACCATCGCGGTCGATGGGCAACGACCGCTGGAACTGGGCTCGACGCTGACGGCCTATGTCGATCCGGCCCGGTATCACGTGTTTGCCCAGGACGGGCGGGCGATTTAGGGGTGCCGTCTCAGCCAGGGTAAGGCAGCCACTGCGTCGCTCCTAGCGGCCGGCAGATCTGGATATAGCCCGGAATGGTGCGTTTCGCGCCAGTACGGCCCATTGTGATCGTCGCCTGGATCGAGAAAATCCTCTACGAACCGGCATAGGCCGTCGGGGCGCCGGATGATGTCCATTCGCCGCGTGCCGTCCTCGCTGGTAGTGCTTTCAACAATCTCGCCGTCGACGTAGCCCATCCTGCCTCCCTCATTGCGGCGTAGCATAGATTCGTGTTTGCACGAGATGGGCGGGCGATTTAGGGGGCCGGAGCGCGTGGCCCCACCCCACCCAGCTGCGCTAAGCCCGCTCCGCGGGCAAGCTGCGCTGCCCTCCCCATCAAGGGGAGGGAGACCCGACCGCGGGGCTTCGGTTCTTTCGTCTCCCTCCCCCTTGTGGGGAGGGTAGCGCAGCTAGGCGAAGCCGTAGCGAAGCTGGGTGGGGGTGAGCCCCAAGCGCCTACTGCCCCGCCAGCAACTCCGCATTGCCGCCGCTGGCCGTCGTGTCGATGCACACATGCCGCTCGGTGATCAGCCGCTCGGCATCGCTCGGTCGGGTGACCAGCGGGATGATCATCCCCTCGCGGCGGCTGAGCGCCTGCCGCCAGGGCCGCAAATCCGCATCGGTGCCGAAATGCATGATGGCGTCGACATTCAGCCCGGCCTCGATCGCCGCGGGGCTGAGCTTCTTGTCCAGCCCGCCGATCGGCTCGCCATTGGCGCCCAGCGCTTCGGCGATGCGGCTGGCGCCGGGGGCGACGACCAGCACGCCATTGCCCTGCTCGAGCGCCAGCGTCGCCTGCTGCAGCGCGCTCTGCGTATCGGGCCCGAGGCAGAGCACCACGCCGCGCGGCCAGGTATAGAGCGTGTTGGATTCGCCGGTGGGGCCGGGCAGCAGTTCCTGCGCCGGCTCGATCCCCACCCGCTCGATGCCGATCTTCACCTGGTCGACCGCCGCGATGGCAAAGCCGATGGAGAGGCCGGAGAGCGGGTTGACCCCGGTCGAGGGCTCGAACGCTTCGGCCGGACGCCAGAACCGCTTCAGGTAATTCGGCCCGCCCGCCTTCGGCCCGGTGCCCGAAAGGCCCTCACCGCCGAAGGGCTGCGAGCCGACCACCGCGCCGATCTGGTTGCGGTTGACATAGATATTGCCGGCGCGGATGCGGTCGGAGAGCTCCTCGACCCGCCCGTCGATACGGGTGTGAAGCCCGAAGGTCAGCCCGAAACCCGAAGCATTGATGGCGGTGACGACCGCATCGAGCTCCTCGGCCTTGAAGGTCGCGACATGCAGCACCGGCCCGAAGATTTCTTCTTTCATCTCGGCAATGCCCGAGACCTTCAGCACCGTCGGCGGCACAAAGGTCCCCTGCTCCGGCGCGGCGAGCTGGTGCAGCACGGCGTCGCGGGCGGCGAACTCGGCGATATAGGCGTCCATCTTCGCCTTGGCCTTCTGGTCGATCACCGGCCCGATATCGACGGAGAGATCCCAGGGGTCACCGAGCTTCAGCTCGTCCATGGCGCCGTAGAGCATTTCGAGCGTCCGCTCGGCCGCGTCTTCCTGCACATAGAGGATGCGCAGCGCCGAGCAGCGCTGCCCCGCCGACTGGAAGGCGGAGGCGAGGATGTCGCGCACGGCCTGCTCGGGCAAGGCGGTGGAATCGACGATCATGGCGTTGAGCCCGCCGGTCTCGGCGATCAGCGCCGCGCCGGCCGCGAGATTGTCGGCCATCTTGACGTCGATCGCCTTGGCGGTGGCGAGCGAGCCGGTGAAGCACACCCCATCGATGCGCGGGTCGGAGGTCAGCACCGAGCCGACCAGCGGGCCGGAGCCCGGCACCAGCTGCACCACGTCCTCGGGAATGCCGGCCTGCACCATCAGCCGCACCGCCAGCGCCGCGATCAGCGGCGTGGTTTCGGCAGGCTTGGCGAGGACGGTATTGCCGGCCACCAGCGCCGCGGCGATCTGGCCGGTGAAGATGGCGAGCGGGAAATTCCACGGCGAAATGCAGGTGAACACCCCGAGCGGCTGGCGCGCTTCGCTGGCTTCCGCCTCGGCGGCGTAATAGCGCAGGAAATCCACGGCTTCCCGCACTTCGCTCACCGCATCGTTGAGCGTCTTGCCCGCTTCGCGGGCACAGAGCGCGAAAAACTCGGCGGCATTGTCCTCGTAGAGATCGGCAACCTGCCGCAGCAGCAGGGCGCGTTCGGCCACCGGACGCGCCGCCCAGCCGGGCGCTGCGTCGCGCGCCGAGGCAATCGCCAGCTCCAGCGTCTCCGGCCCGGCCCCGATGGCATCGCCCACCGGCTCGCCGGTCGCAGGACTGATGATAGAAAACTGCTCGCCCTGGCTGCCGGCGACCAGCGAAGCCGGCACTGCGTGCCAGCGCTTCTCGCTCGGCCGGAACCGGTCACGATCGGCGAGCAGATAGTTGACCGCCAGCGGGTCGGTCAGGTCGTGCCCCCGGGAGTTGCCGCGGCGCGGCGCGAACAGTTCAGCGGGCGCCCGCACCTTGGCGACGGCGCTTTCCACCGCCTCGAACGGATCCTCTACCACCGCAGCCGCCGGCACGTCGCGATCGGCGATCATGTTGACGAACGAGCCATTGGCGCCGTTCTCGAGCAGGCGCCGCACCAGATAGGCGAGGAGGTCGGCATGCCGCCCGACCGGCGCATAGATGCGGGTGCGGGTCTGCTGCTCGTCGTGGATGATCTCGTGCAGCCGCTCGCCCATGCCATGCAGGCGCTGGAACTCGAAGGCGTCGTTGCCGACCCCGAGCCCTTGTGCCAGCTCCAGCACCGCGGCCACGGTATGGGCATTGTGGGTGGCGAACTGCGGATAGATCCGCCCGGTCTTCGACAATAGCCGCTTGGCATTGGCGATGTAGCTGACATCGGTCGCGGGCTTCCGGGTGAACACCGGGAAACCGCCGAGACCCAGCACCTGGGCCCGCTTGATTTCGCTGTCCCAATAGGCGCCCTTCACCAGCCGCACCATGATGCGGCGGTCGAGCGTCTCGGCCAGCGCTTCGATCCAGTCGATGACATGGCTGGCGCGCTGGCCATAGGCCTGTACCACGATGCCGAACCCGTCCCAACCGGCGAGCCGCTCGTCGGCCAGCACCGCCGCGATCACGTCGAGGCTGAGGTCGAGCCGGTCAGCTTCCTCGGCATCGATGTTGAAGCCCATATTGGCGCCACGCGCCATCATGGCGAGGGCGAGCGTGCGCTCCACCAACTCGTCCATCACCCGCTCGCGCTTCATGAACTCGTAGCGCGGATGCAGTGCCGAAAGCTTGACCGAAACGCCCGGGTTGTCGCGCACCGAGCCGGCGGTGGAACGGGTAGCGAGCACCGCGATGGCCTCGGCATAGGCGGCGCGATAGCGCTTGGCGTCGGCCTCGGTGCGCGCCGCCTCGCCCAGCATGTCGTAGGAATAGGTGAAGCCGTCGCGCTCGGCCTTCCGCGCGATGCGGGTCGCTTCCTCGATGTCGCGTCCGAGCACGAACTGCGAGCCCAGGATCTTCATCGCCTGCATCACGGCGGAGCGGATCACCGGCTCGCCGATGCGCTGCACGAAATTCTTGATGGTGCCGGCAATCCCTGCCCCGCCCTCGCGCAGCACCGAGCCGGTGAGGGTGAGCGCCAGGGTGGAGACATTGACCAGCGCCGAGTTGGCGCGGTCGAGATGCTCGGCCCAGCGCGATGGCGCGATCTTGTCTTCGATCAGGTCGTCGATGGTGCGGTTGTCGGGCACCCGCAGCAGCGCCTCGGCGAGGCACATCAGCGCGATGCCCTCATCGGTCGACAGCGAATATTCGGCGAGGAAGGATTCGAGCATGCCGCTCGACTGCGCAGCGCGCACCTTTTCCACCAGCTTGAGCGCCCGCTGCCCGATGGCCGCGCGGTCGGCCTCGCTGAGCGCCGCATCGGCCTTGAGCCGCGCAATGGTCTGAGCCTCGTCGGCAAGGATGGCGGCCCGGATGCGGCCGCGGAGTTCGTTGAGATCGCCCATTTATGCCCCAGTGCCTGAACTGTGGCACGCGTCGCTGATTTGTGTGGGGAAAATGTGATGGAGGCAACAGGAACTTTAGTGGAGCTAAAATCCACAGCCGCTGTGGGTCATGGATCGCGCTTTGCCCCCCGCGCTATCGATGAGAACGCGTGTGCCTCCGGATGTGTCGCAAGCACACTCTATCCTGCTTTTGCTCTCCCGGCGCCGGTTCAATCGCTTCGCCGGCCCTGGCTCAAGTTTGATCCAGATCAAAGAAGCCACGAGGCGCCATCGTTAGCGTTGCGCGCAAAAGGGCGATGCTTGGGGCAGTTTCGGAATGATCGCACAGCTGACGCGAGACGAGCGCGCCTTGGCCATCGTCATCACTGGTGCATTGGCGACCATCGGGCTCGCCATGGCGGCTGGTGGCCGGAACGACCTGATGGGCAGCCACGGCTGGATCGTTCTGCTGCTCGCCGGCGCGGTGCTGATCGCACTGATGCGCGGCTACGACGGGCCCGACCCAGACCCGGAGCGGCTGTCCCGTTATTATGACGATCCCACCAAGGTCGGCGTTTTCCTGACCCTGACCTGGGGTGTGGTCGGCATGGCGTTCGGCGTCTGGGTGGCCGCTTTGTTGGCCTGGCCCGACCTGACTTTCGATGCCGGCTGGGCCAGTTTCGGGCGCATCCGGCCGGCCCATACCAGCGGCGTCATCTTCGGCTTCGGCGGCAATGCGCTGATCGCCACATCATTCCACGTTCTGCAGCGCACGACGCGCGCACGGCTACCCGACCAACTCAGCCCGTGGTTCGTTCTGCTCGGCTACAACCTGTTCTGCGTGCTGGCGGCCACCGGCTACTTCATGGGGATGACGCAATCCCGTGAGTATGCCGAACCCGAGTGGTACGCCGACATCTGGCTGGTGATCGTCTGGGTGGTCTACTTCGCCATCTACCTTCGCACCCTCGCGCGACGCACGGAGCCGCATATCTACGTCGCGAACTGGTACTACATGGCGTTCATCCTGGTGGTTGCGATCCTGCACATCGTCAACAATCTGGCGGTGCCGGTGTCTCTATTCGGCGCCAAGAGCTACTCGCTGTTCTCAGGCGTGCAGGATGCGATGACGCAGTGGTGGTACGGACATAACGCCGTCGCCTTCTTCCTGACCGCCGGCTTCCTCGGCATGATGTATTATTACCTGCCCAAGCGCGCCGGGCGGCCGATCTTCTCATATCGGCTGTCGATCATCAGCTTCTGGGGCATCACCTTCATGTACATGTGGGCGGGCTCGCACCACCTGCACTACACGGCCCTGCCGCACTGGGTGCAGACGCTGGGCATGGCATTCTCGGTGGTGCTGCTGGTGCCTTCGTGGGCCTCGGCGGCCAACGCGCTGCTGACGCTCAACGGCGCCTGGCACAAGGTGCGCGACGACGCCGTGCTGCGATTCATGATGCTGGCGGCAATCTTCTACGGCCTTACCACCTTCGAAGGCTCATTCATGGCCATCAGACCGGTCAACGCCCTGTCGCATTATACGGATTGGACCGTGGGACACGTCCATGCCGGAGCCCTGGGTTGGGTGGCGATGATCACGTTCGGCTCGCTCTACGCACTGGTGCCGTGGATCTGGAAACGGCCCGGGCTCTATTCCAGACGGCTGGTCGAGGTGCACTTCTGGCTCGCCCTCTCGGGCACCATTGTCTACGTCTTCGCGATGTGGAACTCGGGCATCATCCAGGGCCTGATGTGGCGCACCTACAACGAGAGCGGCACGCTCACCTACTCCTTCATCGACAGCCTGGTCGCGATGCACCCCTACTACATTGCCCGTACCCTGGGCGGCACGCTGTTCCTGCTTGGGGCGCTCTGCGCCGCCTACAATATCTTCATGACGGTGCGCATGCGCGTGCCGGCGCCGGACGACGCCATATCCGACGCGCCGGCGTCGCGTCCGCAACTGCAGGCGGGGGAGTAAGTCACATGCTCGGCTGGCACCGCAAGATTGAACGCAACGCCATCGGCCTCGTGCTTGGCATCATCGGGGTCGCTTCGATCGGCGGCATCGTCGAGATCGCGCCGCTGTTCACCATCGGTGCGACTGTCGAAACCGTGTCCGACATGCGCGTCTACACGCCCCTCGAGGTCGCAGGCCGCAACATCTACATGCGGGAGGGCTGCTATGCCTGCCATAGCCAGATGATCCGAACCCTGCGGGACGAGGTTGAGCGCTACGGCCCCTATTCGCTGGCGGTGGAGAGCCAGTACGATCACCCCCACTTGTGGGGCTCCAAACGAACCGGACCGGATCTCGCCCGCCTCGGCAACAAGTATTCGGATACCTGGCACGTCACGCATCTCTACAACCCGCGCGATGTGGTGCCGGAATCCAAGATGCCGGCCTATCGCTGGCTGCTGCGCGACACCGCCAGAATTGACGATCTGGGCGCCCACTTGGCGGCGCTCCGGGCAGTCGGCGTACCCTACACCGACGAGATGATAGCCAATGCCAGCGCCGACGCATTCGGACAGGCCAATCCCGACAGCAGCGAGGCGGGCGGCGTCAGCGAGCGCTATGGCGCTGGCACCAATGTTCGCCTGTTCGACGGCGACGCGGAACGGCTCACCGAGATGGATGCGCTGGTGGCCTACCTGCAGATTCTGGGCGGCCTGACCGACGTCGCTCGCACCGCCGATCTGGCGCAGGAGGACTGACGTCATGCCCTTTGACCATGACACGGTGGTGGCCTTCTCCAAGTCCTTCGGGCTGTTCTACCTGATCGCCATGTCAATCGGGGTGTTGGTCTATGCGTGCTGGCCGTCCAACCGGGATACCTTCCAGCGCGCAGCGGACGAAGCGATCGAGGACAGCGAGGACCGGCCATGGAACTAGGCGAGCGCGACCCGCACACCGGCAAGATGACAACCGGGCACGAGTGGAATGGCATCAAGGAACTGGATACCCCTGTCCCCGGGCCGGTGCTGTTCTTTCTCGGCGTGACTATCCTGTTCGCCATCCTGTGGACCACGCTGATGCCCGCCTGGCCTACCGTCACGGACTATACCAGGGGACTACTCGGGGTCGACCAGCGGACCACCGTCGAAGCCAGCATCACCGCCGCGGCGGCGGAGCGCGCCGAATGGAGCGCTCGTCTCGCAAGCGAGGACTTTGCGGCAATCGCGGCCGACGCGGGTTTGATGACTGTCGTGCGTGAGGCCGGGAATACGCTGTTCGGTGACAATTGCGCCGCATGCCACGGCGCACGGGGCGAGGGCAATATTGGGTATCCCAATATCGCTCGGGCGCCGACCTTGTGGGGCGACGATCCGGCAACCATCCTCGAAACCATCCGGGTCGGGATCAACTCGGCCCATCCAGAGACCCGTTACTCACAGATGCCGGCCTTCGGTCGTGACCAGATGCTGCAGCAAGACGACATCAAGCGCGTCGTCGCCTTTGTTCGCGGTCTCAGTGACCCGACGATCGATGACCCGGATAGTGCCGGCGCCCAGATCTTTGCCGACAACTGTGCCAGTTGCCACGGGGCATCCGCCGAAGGCATGACCGAAGGCGGCACGCCGAACCTGACTGATACATTCTGGATCTATGGCGGGGGCGCCGAGACGGTATTCACGTCGGTGTACTACGGCCGTCAAGGCCATATGCCGACCTGGGAAGGTCGCCTGTCGCAGACCGATCTCAAGCTGCTGGCCGCCTACGTGCATGACCTCAGGAGCCATTCATGAAGCACTCGATGGCGACCGCCTGCGCGTCGGCGCGGCCGGAACGAACTCGTCGCCGGCTCTGGATCGCACTGGCGGTGGCGACCGGGATCATTGGTGTGCTCGGGGCCAACGCGCACATGGTGTACGTCGCCTTCGTATCGCAGCCCGATTGCGTGGAGCACGGAAAGTCACTTGGCCGCGACGGCACGTACCGTGCCGCGAAACCGGCGTGCTGAATGGGGGAGAGATTGGCATGACCGACGAGGCAACGCCCCCGTCCACCCGTACGGCGGTGGACCGCAACAAGCATCTGCGGTGGACCGCGACACTGACCTGGCTGAGCAAAGGCTGGAGCGATTTGTGGACCAGCCCACTGCCCAGCCTGGCTTATGGCCTGGCGATCGCAGCGGCCTCGCTCTCGCTGGTGGCTGGTCTGGTCTATCTGGGCTGGGACTACCTCCTGTTCCCGATGATCGCCGGCTTCTTCGTCGTTGGCCCAGCGCTGGCCAGCGGCCTTTATGAGAAGAGCCGGTCGCTTGCCGCCGGCAAGCCGGTCAGTCTGGCGCGCATGCTGTTTCCGGGGCGCGGCACGAGTGGACACATCCTGTTCATCGGCATCGTGCTCACCATGCTGCTGCTGCTCTGGCTGCGTGCGGCGGTGCTGATCTACGCGCTGTTCTTCGGCGTCCGGCCGTTCCCTGGGCTCGGGCACATCGCGCCGATGCTGTTCACCACGCCAGTCGGCCTGACCATGCTGGCGGTGGGCACGGCCGTGGGTGGCCTGTTCGCCGCCCTGTCCTTCGCCATCAGCGTCCTCTCCATCCCTATGCTGGTCGACCGCAAGGTCGACGCGTTCACCGCGATGGGCCTGTCGATTTCGACGGCATGGCAGAACCTGCCGGTGATGATCGCGTGGGGCATCGTCGTGCTTGCCTTGGCGCTTGTCGGGGTGGCGACGGGAATGGTGGGCTTCATCGTCATCTTCCCGCTGCTGGGGCACGCCAGTTGGCACGCCTACGCCGCGATGCGCGACTAGCCGCTCACCTCCCATAACCTCGGAGTAGTCATGACCGATCGGCGAGAAGGCCCCTCCAGCGACGAAGTGCGGCTGGCTAGTGTCGATCTCGGCGATGGCATGAGGCAATCAGACTTTGCAGTTCCTAGCGTGCATTGCGGCGGCTGCGTTCGTCGCATCGAGAAGGCGCTAGGCACCCTGCACGGCGTCGAGGCGGCCCGCGTCAACCTCTCGACGCGGCGGCTGGCAGTCCGTTGGCGGGCCCAGGGGGCCGTTCCACCGATCGTCGAGGCCCTGCAGCAGTTGGGCTATCCTCCCAACCTCCGTGAGTTTGCCGATGACATCGGCGATTCAGAGCTTGCAAGGCTCATCAAGGCGCTGGCCGTCGCGGCCTTCAGCTCGATGAATATCATGATGCTGGCGGGGTCGGTCTGGTCTGGTGCCGACGGGACAACGCGCGACATCCTGCACTGGATCTGCGCTGCCCTGACGCTCCCCGTGCTGCTCTATTCGGGGCGGATATTCTACGGTCCCGCCTGGAATGCGGTGCGACACGGACATACCAACATGGACGTGCCGATTTCGATCGGCGTGTTGCTCGCTTTCGCGCTCAGCCTCTACGATACCATCAACCACGGCGCCCACGCCTACTACGACGCCACCGCCACGTTGATTTTCTTCCTGCTGATCGGGCGTACGCTGGATCATGTGATGCGCGAACGCGCCAGAACGGCGGTGCGGGGGCTTGCCCGGCTTGCGTCCCGCGGCGCGCTGGTGCTGCACGACGACGGCAGCCGCGAATACCTGGCGCTCGCCGACATCGTGCCCGGCATGAGGTTGCTGATCGCTGCGGGCGAACGAATTCCTGTCGATGCCGTAGTGATCGCAGGCCACTCAGACCTCGACCGTTCGCTGGTCAACGGTGAAGCAGCTCCGCACCCAGCCGAGCCCGGCGCACGCCTCGAGGCAGGAACGCTCAATCTCAGCGCTCCACTCACCCTCCAGGCCCTTGCTGCCGAGCGCGATTCCTTCCTCGCGCAGACAGTGCGGTTGATGGAAGTCGTAGAGAGCGGACGCGGGGGCTTCCGCCGACTGGCCGACCGGGTAGCAGAGTTCTACTCGCCTGTGGTGCATCTGTCCGCGTTTGCGAGTTTCGCGGCCTGGATCGCGATCAGTGGCGACATCCACCATGCGCTGACTATCGCGATTGCCGTGCTGATCATCACCTGCCCATGCGCATTGGGACTGGCGGTTCCGATGGTGCAGGTGGTGGCCGCACGCCGGCTTTTCGAGCGCGGCATCATGGTCAGGGATAGCGGAGCGCTGGAGCAACTCGCAGCTGTCGACACTGTGGTATTCGACAAGACCGGCACGCTGACTCTGGGCCAGGCCCAGCTCGCCAATGCTTCGTGCATCGAGCTCGACCTCCTGTCGACCGCCGGCGCCCTCGCCGCCTGTTCGCGGCACCCGCATGCGATCGCCATTGCTGCCGCCGCGCCTGACGCGAACGACGCGCCGCGTTTCGACCAGGTCATCGAACTGCCCGGCTGCGGCATCGAGGGAACCGGTGGAGGCGCAACATGGCGGCTGGGGCGCTCAGACTGGGCGCTCGCGGCGCCGGGCGAGGTCGCTGGCACGGTGCTGGCTCGAAACGGCCAGTTCGTCGCGGCGTTCTCCTTCACCGATCTGTTGCGGCCACACGCACGCGAGGCGATCGCTGCCCTTCGCCGCCAAGGCATGGAGATCGAGATATTGTCGGGCGACCGCCCGGAGGTCGTTTCGACTTTGGCAGAACAACTGGGGATCGAGACGATATCTGCAGGCGTGCGGCCCGATGGCAAGGTCGAGCGCCTGGCCGAACTGGCTCGGCGCGGCCGCAAGGTCCTGATGGTGGGCGACGGACTTAACGATGCGCCGGCGCTCGCTGCGGCTCCCGTCTCGATGGCGCCTGCCAATGCGGCGGATGTGGGCCGGAACGCCGCCGGGTTTGTTTTCCTGCGCGACGCCCTGACGGCGGTGCCCGAAACCATCGCCGTAGCCCGTCGCGCCGCTGGCCTGGTCCGCCAGAATCTTGCCCTTGCATTCCTCTACAACGTCATTGCCGTGCCGCTTGCAGTGCTCGGGCACGTCACCCCACTCGTCGCCGCCATCGCGATGTCGCTGTCCTCGGTGGTGGTGGTGGCCAACGCCCTGAGATTGAATGCCGACCGGAGCGCCGGTCTGCCCGGCGCTATCCACGTCCCGGCACCGCAGGGAGCAGCCCGGTGAGCAGTTTCCTTTGGCTGGTGCCATTCTCGGTGCTGCTCGGTCTGGTTGGACTGCTGCTCTTCATGTGGGCGTTGCGCGACGGCCAGTACGACGATCTGGACGGGGCCGCCGAGCGCATCCTCTATGATGAGGACGAGCCTCTCGATAAGCCGCGCTAGGCGCCCACCGCCTCGCCCCGAGAGTTGCCGGATCTGATGCCGACAATGCGGACGACGCAGCCTGGCCAGATGACGGCGCGACCTCAGGCTCTTTTTGGCGCCACCAGCAAGCGGCCATACTCGATCGAGAATAACCCAAAGGCCGCGATCCAGCAGACGCCGCTGACGCCCAGGAGTTCGTGATAGTGCTGCGGCAGCAGTTCCGCGAACGGACGGACGACTGCGGCGATAAGCAAAGCCAGATAGCTAGCTGACGTCCATCCGGAGGCAGCGAGCTTGCGGCCGGTGTGTCCGAGCGTGGCGCGCGTCATAACCGCTAGCGTCATCGAACCGATGGCGCCAACAGTAAAGATATGCAACGCCGAAGGCTGGCTGAGCCAACCCATCGCTGCAAGGACCACGCCCAGCAGGCCGATGGGAAGGAAGGCGTATGCCACGTGCAGTGCGACAAGGAGGGGCTCTTCGAACACCGCATATCCGCGCCAGCTTGCCAGCCTGATCACCAGCAATACTGTGGCCGGCGTGCCGCTGGCGACCACCAGTGGGCTGTCGGGGACCAACACCCAGACTGCGAGCGCCACGATCAACGCTGCCATTGCGGCGACGTCCAGGCGTCCGTGGGGTCGCGGCAGCGCAGCCGCGCCGTTCTTGACCAGCCAGTTCCGGGTAAAACTGGGAATGATGCGACCACCTACCAGCCCGATCAGCACAACAAGGGCAGCTATTGCTGCGCGCAGCACCGGCGCGGTGTCGCCGCCGCTCAACACCTGGAGATGGAAGGCCAGGTTGGAGCCGGTCAAAAGGCCCAGCGCGATGAGGATCTTCAGGTTCTTCCAGTTGCGCCCGGCAATGATCTCACGCCCGGCAATGCACGCCAGCGCCGGCAAGAATGCGGCGTCGACCACCACAGCAGGATAAAGGCCGATCATGTCAGGTTGCAGCATCGCGATGCGGCCGGTAAGCCACAGCAGAACCAAGCCCAGCAGCGGCATGCCCGAAACGGGTAGTCGGCCGGTCCAGTTCGGTATGGCCGTCAGCATGAAGCCGGCGAGGGCGGCAGTCGCATAGCCAAACAGCATCTCATGCCCATGCCACAGGATGGCCCCATAGGACCTGCCGCCGACTTCCCACCCCTGGGTCAGCGCGCCGATCCACGCCACCATGGCAAATATTGCAAACAGGCCTGCCCCCAGAAAGAAGGGGCGGAAGCCATATGAAAGAAGCGCCGGCCCCTTTGTCGCGATGCCGCGTGGGATAGCTCCCCTTCTCACACCTTCTGTTCTCACCGTGTTGCTTCGCACCTGCGTCTCCTGTCTCGTCCTTATGGTTTCTCCGCTCCGCTTCGGTCTTTGAGCGGGCGCAAGGTTCCGGCAGGTCGACGGCGCTAGCGTCGGGTTTCGAATTGGAGGACCGCATGAAATACGAACAGTTCTCCGAGCTCTGCGTAGCCGAGATCATGCAGCGCTGGCCGCCTACGATGGGAGTCTTCATCGACTTCGGCATGCATTGCGTCGGCTGCCCAATCGCGGTGTTTCACACCCTCGCAGACGCAGCAGATGAGCATGGGCTCTCGCTCGCCGAACTGGCGCGTGAGGTCGAGGCGGCGATCGAGGGGGAGACTAGAGCAGGCCCGGCACGTGTCCGTCGCCGAGCAGCAGCAGGCGGTGCGGGTCTTTCAGCAGCAGCTTCCGTCGCCCGCCTTCAACCAGGCCCGCACTCTCCCAGGCGGTAAGTATCCGCGACACTGTATGCAGCGTAGTGCCGGTCATCTCAGCGATGTCCTGCTTGGATACGGGAAAATCGATACGAACACCGCCGGCCTCTTTCTTGCCCGACTGATTGGCGAGACGCAGGACCGTATGAGCCACCCGACGCTCCACCTCCTCGGTGGAGAGTTCGCGCAGCCGGGTGTGCGCTTCCTGCAGGCGCCCGCCCATGGTTTGCATGGCGTTGATTGTCAGTGAGGGATGCCGTTCCAGGATTTCGTCCCAGCACGTCATTGGCCAGGCAAGGGCGACACTTTCGGCCACCGCCATGGATGTTCCAGGATAGTCGTTGCGCTGCAGCGCCTTGGCAATCCCGAACAGATCGCCGGGGTTGACCATGCGAATGATGATCTGCTGTCCCTCGGGTGTGACCTGGGTCACCCGCAATCGTCCATACAGCAGCACGAAGAACTGATCCGCCGCCTGCCCCTGCTCGAACACGCTCGTGCCCACGGCGTAGCGTCGGCTCACCGCCATCGACAGGATATCGTCAAGCTCCGCATCCGACATGCGTGAGAACAGCGGCAGGGCGCTTACGAGGCTGCGGTCGATAGTGGCGTTCACGCGGGGTCGATCCGATTGGGTGCTAACCCAACTTAGCGGCGCAAGGGCGGTTCCTGCAACCGGCGGCATGCCGCACCCAACCGGGCCCTGCGGCAGGCTCAGGTCTGTGACGGCCCGCTGCGAACGAGCCGAAAGCCGAGGTTGTACGTCGGCAGCCCCATGCCGCAGCCCCCACCGCGACCGTCCCTCATGAAAGCGCTCATCGGCGTCCGATGGCCGCCTTCGAGCAGCCGTATGCCGCAGGACTCCAACATCGACTCCACCCTTCCGCTCGCATCGAGCAGCGTTCGCGTATTGCAGGTGGCCGTCCACTCCCACACGGTACCGGTCATGTCGGCAATGCCGAACGCATTCTCACCAAACGCACCGGCGGGTTGCGGGAGCGCTGAGGCACCACCCGCAGTTGCCGAAGCCGACTGCCGATAAGAGGCGAGCCAGCGGTTCGCCGGGTTGGTGGCGTCGGTCCGCCTGAGGAGGGCGGGATCAGCAGCCTGCGACCCTGCCGCAAATACCCACTCCTCAAGGGTGGGGAGCCGCCAGGGCTCACCGGTCGCCTCCGACAGCCAGGCCGCATAGGCCTGCGCGTCATCGAAGCTCACGCCGGTCACCGGTAGGCCATCACGACTAGGGCCGCGAGGTTCCGCTGCGCGACAGGCGCCGGCAGCAAAGCAACGCGCATACTCGACAGTGCTGACCTCGAACTTCATGACATCCAGCGGCGGCGGGCTCGCGACATCAACGAGCGGTCCGTCCACCGGAATGCCGTCCTGGAGATACTCTCCGCCCGAACGGTAGGAATAGGCGCGAGGCTGGATGCGCACCGTTTGCGGCGCCGCAGCCGCGGCGTAGCGATGCGGGATCTCCAGCAAGCCCGTTTGCAGCATGATCACCCCGATCAGCGCACTCAGCAGAAGCGCCGGAAGCAACAGGCTCGTCAGCGCATCCACCCCTTTGGTCGTTTGCGTCACATCCCTCTCCGGTACCTTGGAACGGGAGGTGGCCCGTGCATGTCGGACCACCTCCTTGCCACAGCCGCCTCAGCCGATCGGCGTAGGCGGCTGAACCTGCGTCATGAGGTCGTCGTCCCAGTCGCCATCGACGACGAAATGCGCTGTGGCCCCTAGTTCGACTGCCTCGATGAGGTTGTGGTTGACGTAGGCGTAGATGCCCGGCTGCCGGAAGGTATAGAGCGCGGCGCCGGCGCAGCCACCCGGGATGTGCCAAGTCTCCAGGTCGACCTCCGGGGCATTGCGGAACTTGCCCGTTGCCCAGACGTAGTCGCCATGGCCGCCAATCAAGTGCGGCCGGGTGTCCCGGTTGGCCTGCGAGTGAACGATGAGGACGGTTTCCCCAACCGAGGCCTTCATGGCGTTCTCACCGGTCAGCGAGCCGACCGCGCCGTTGAAGACTTCGTGGGTGGGCGTCAGAGTTTTCATCACCCGGAGCATGTCGTCGTAGCCATCGCCTGCCGAGGCGTAGGTCTTGAAGTTGCCCTCTTCGTCGCGCGGTACGTAGTAGTCCTGCTCGCCGACATAGTAGATTCGATCGTACTTGAGCGGTTTGCCCAGACCATCCTTGAGGCCATCACGCGGCAGGACCATGATCGCACCATTCATGCCCGACACTACATGCCAGGGGATCATCGGGCCACCCGGCGCACAGTGATAGACGAACGTGCCCGGGCGCGTGGCCTTGAAACGCAGTTTGACCTGCTCGCCCGGGTTGATGAGCGTCAGTCCACCTCCCCCAAGTGCGCCCGTTGCCGCATGAAAGTCGATGTTGTGCTGCATCATGTTGGTGTCGGGGTTGATGAGCGTCAGTTCGACGTAATCGTCCTGATGCACGACCATCAGCGGGGCCGGCACCGAGCCGTTGAAGGTCATCGCCTGCACAGTCGTTCCATACTCGTCGAGCACCATCTCCTTTTCTTCGATGGTCAGGGTAAATTCGACCACCTGCGGACCGCTGGCGGCAATCTGCTCGTGAGGATGGACAAACGGTGGCGGCGCCAGTTCGACCTTTTTGCGCGGTAGATGGGCAAGGCTCGGAACGGGACCCGTAACAACGCCGCTTTCTTCGGCTGCTGCGGGCACGCTGGCGACGATGGCCCCGAGGACTCCGGCGAACGCCGCGCCTGCCAACAGCGACCTGCGCGATACATTGATGTCTACGTCGGCGTCCATGCTCGTCTCCTGCGTGTCACCAAGCGCCGATCGCCCGGTTCGCGGCTGTAGGTATGCCGCCGCAGGTCCCTCCTCTTTGCTCTTCGTCAAATATCCGAAGGGAATTCGTGGTGCGACCAAGTTGTCCGTTGGAAGATTGATGCAGATCAAAGAGCGCGTATCGAGAAGGGCAGAAATAGCGGCCGCGACGTTCGGCCCGCGCCGAGCGTAAACTCTAGGAGACAGAAAATGCACGCCACCAAGCTCGCTCTCGTCACAGCCATTGTTCTTGCCTTTGCTGGCGCTCCCGCTCTCGCCGCCAATTTCGAAGTTCACATGCTAAACAAGGGCGTCGACGGAGCCATGGTATTCGAGCCCGCACTGACCAAGGTCGCCGTCGGCGACACCGTCACGTTTGTGCCGACGGACAAGGGGCACAACGCCGAGACCATCAACGGCATGATGCCGGACGGGGCGGAGCCCTTCAAGGGAGCGATGGGCAAGGAAGTGGTGGTAACCTTCACGACTCCTGGGGCCTACGGCATCAAGTGCGCCCCGCATTTCGGCATGGGCATGGTTGCACTGGTTGTCGTCGGCGGCGCTCCGACCAACCTGGAGGCCCTCAAGGCGGTCAAGCTTCCCAAGCCGGCGCAACAGCGGTTCGAACCGCTATACGACCAACTGCAGTAGAATGCGGTCAGCCGAAGGTCGGGCCTGCCACGCAGGCCCGATTGTCCGACGGAGGCGAACCTGCAAGCTGTTGCAGAGCGGGCGGAGCGTTGCCCGGCGCCATTGGTTCGCATGCCTTGCCATCATTTGCTCGTCTGGCAGCGCCCGGTCGGGCCAGTCTTCGCCCCGTGATGTTTGCCGACGTTCAACCGATCACGCTGTGACCGACTGTTTGCCCTGGCGCAAAGAGTTGCACGCATCTCGCCCCTAGGATGCGATCGTCGGTCAACCACTGACGAACCGCCATACCGATCGGCGCTGCCGCCAGATCGCGCTCGAGCCAGGGACTCGCCACCGATGTGCAAGGACTGCCAACCTTCAGAGACAATCATAGACCTGCAGCACATTGCGCCCCGGGCACGACACCCGCTGATCTTTTCGACCTTCGAGAATCTGGGAGGCGGCGACTCTATGCTGCTGCTGAATGATCACGATCCAAACCCGCTCTTCTATCAGCTGTCCGTCACGTATCCGGGGATCTTCGAGTGGACCTACGAAGAGACCGGCCCGGAGGTCTGGAAGGTCAGGATCTGTCGCCTGGTCGCATGAACACGCGGCACGAAGCGCATCACGAAAGCGAGCCAACTTATCGTGACCATGAATCCCGGAGGAGATCATGCCGCTCTCAGTCGTCGAGACCGAACCACCAGACCTCCGCGAGAGCTTTCATCGGCAGATGAAGCTGTGCGACCTGCTGGAGAGCGTCGCTGATTCCCTGCCCTGGCGGGTTGATCGCAAGCAATGTCTTCACATCGCCGCCATGGTCTCGCCTGTGCTGCAGCAAGCTCACCGCGCCGAAGAGACCCACCTCTTTCCGCTCATCCTTGCGCGTCTGGCAGACGGGGCCGCGGTCGTCGAACGGCTGCACACCGAGCACTTTGTAGATGAGTGCTTCGGCGAGGAAGTACAGTGTGAACTATTGCTCCTCGGCCGAGGCGAGCCGGCTCTCGATGCTGATGCGACCGGCTACATGCTGCGCGGTTTCTTCCACGGAATCAGACGCCATTGCAGCAACGAACGGGCCCTTGCCGGCCTTGACCACTGACGCGACCGGTCGTCGAGCGCGCGGCCTCCGGAAGCAGTCGAGGAACCTCAATGCCTTTGAAGTAAACCTAGGAGAGAGCAGATGAAGTTATCGATTGCGGCGATGGTTGCCGCTTGCGCTATGAGCCTGGCCGGCCCCACCGCTGCGGCCAACTTCGAGGTATTGATGTTGAACAAGGGAACGGACGGAAAATCGATGGGGTTCTCGCCGTCCTTCCTGCAGGTGGAGCCCGGCGACACCGTCACCTTTATTCCGGTCGACAAGGGGCACAACGCTGAGACCATTCTAGACATGATTCCGGCCGAGGCAGCGACGTGGAAGGGCAAGATGGACGAGCAGTTCACCGTCACGCTGACAGTTCCCGGCCTCTATGGCTTCAAGTGCAATCCCCACCTGAACATGGGCATGGTGGGATTGATCCAGGTCGGCGGTGACCGCCACAACATGACGGCTCTGCTCAACGTAAGACTACCCGGCAAGGCGCAAGGACGGATGGCGGAACTCTTCGCCAAATCCTCGCCGCGCCCGTAGCACATCGCGCTCGCCCGCACGACAATCGGGTTGTGCCATATGGCGCAACCCCTGACAGACCCGTTGGTCTGGACCGTTGGCGGGTGCTCGCAGAGGCGAGAATTACCCGCTGACGAAGGTCCGGGCAGGCGCCAACCGCATCGCATCGCCGGATGGTCGTACCGGCGTTGAGGTCCGGAGCTTTCGCGCGTACGGTTTCGCCTGACTCAGTTGAAGCCGGCCTGCGACAGCACGGAAACCGTGTCGGTAAAGTGCTTGGTCATCAGGCGGGAGGCCAGTTGCGGGTCGCGCGCGCTGATCGCCGCGGCGATCTCGCCATGGATTTCGACCTGCGTCCGCACGGCCTCCTCGTCGGGCCGGCTCTTCCAGCCGATCGGTCCAGTCCTCTCGATCACGTAGCGAAAGGATTCGACCTGCAGGCGCAATAACGGGTTGCGCGACGCGGCAGCGACCAGCACGTGGAACTCGATGTCGTGGCGGGTCATCAGGTCATAGTCGCCCATGGCCTCGCGCAACGCCGCGGCGGCCGCGGCAATGGCCCGCGCCTCGGCTTCTGATCGATGCAGCGCGGCGAGGTGCACGGCCCGGACCTCGAGCACGCGGCGTACGTCCAGCGTCTGCTGCACCGTCACCTGCTCGGTCTGCACAGCGTAATCGGTGAGCAGCGCCAGCACATCGCCGTCGAGCCGTCCGACCCGTGGTCGGCGCCCGTTCCCCACTTCGATGACGCCCAGGTTGGCGAGCCCGCGCACCGCCTCGCGCACGATGCCCCGGCTGATGCCGAGCTGTTCGGCCAGCTGGTTCTCGCTGGGCAGCACGGCGCCGGTCTGCAGCCGGTTGGTTTGGATGTGGGTGAGCACTTCTCGGGAAACGGTTTCCGAGAGCGAGCCCTTGCGAGCGTCCGTCACAGGCTGGGATCCCCCTGGGTCTGGGGCCGACAATGAGCTGATCTGCCGCCCTTGCGCAACCATCGTGGCACCCGATTTCAGCCCTTTACCGCGCCGCCGGTCAGCCCGGCGATGATATATTTCTGCGCAAACACATAGAGCAGCACTGCCGGGACGATCGTGAGGGTGACGAAGGCGAGGATCAGGCTCCATTCGGTGCCGTACTCGCCGCGATACTGCATGATGCCGAGCGGCCAGGGGTAGTTGGCGTCCGAGTTGATCACCACCAGCGGCAGCAGGTAGTTGTTCCAACTGTTGATCAGCGTAATGACGCCGACAGTGGAGAGGATCGGCAGCGACAGCGGCAGCGTCACCTGCAGGAAAAACCTGAGGTAGGAGCAGCCATCGACCTGCGCCGATTCCCACAACTCTCCCGGTAGCGCCAGGAAGGCCTGCCGCATCAGCAGGATGGCGAACCCCAGTCCGAACGCCACCTGCGGCAGCACCACGCCCCAATAGGTGTCGAGCAGCCCCAGGTCGCGCAGCTTGATGAACAGCGGCAGGATACCGGTGGCGACCGGAAACAGCAGACCCAGCAGCAGGTAGTTGAGCAGCCAGCCGCTGCCGAAGAACTTGATCTGGGCGAAGGCGAAGGCCGCCATCGAACTCACCACCAGGGTCAGCGCCACAGTGAGCCCGGCGATCACCAGCGAGTTGATCAGGTACTGCCAGAGACGGGGCCCACCGAGGATCGAGGCATAGTTCTTGAGTTCCCAGACCTGCGGCAGGCCAAGCGGGTTGACCCGCAACTCGCCCAGCGACTTGAAGCCGCCGAGCAGCGTGGTGACGAAAGGGATCGCCACCAGCACGGCCGCGAGGATCAGCACTGCGTAGCGAATGACGGGAAAGGCGTTGACGCGCATCTGCTCAGTCCTTGGCCATGAGGAGCCGGCGGTAGGAAAAGGCGAAGACGACGCAGACGAGGAACAGGAACACGCCCACTGCGCTGCCGAAGCCGATGTTCAGCCGCACGATGCCGAAATTGTAGAGGTAGCTGACCAGCGTCTGCGTCGAGTTCTGCGGGCCGCCGCCGGTCAGCGGCATGATCAGGTCGAAGAACTGCAAGGAGCCAATGATCGAAAAGAACACCGTCAGGCGGATCGTGGGGCCCATCATCGGCACGATCACCCGGATCAGCGTGTCCCACCAGGACGCCCCGTCGATGCGGGCGGCTTCCAGCACCTCCCGCGGGATCGACTGCAGGCCGGCGATGTAGATGATCATGTGGAGGCCGAAATACTTCCACACCACCACCGCCAGCACGGCGTACATGGCGAGGTCGCGGTCGGCGAGGAGGTAGGGCGCGGTGAAGCCGAACAGTCCGGCAACGAACTGCACCACTCCGTATTGGCCATCGTAGAGAAAGCGCCAGATCAGGCCCGCGGCCACATCGGCGAGGATATAGGGGATGAAGAAGATCGCCCGGAAGAAGGACACGCCCTTGAACTTGTCGGCGACCAGCACGGCGAGGAGGAAAGCCAGCGGCAGCGCCACCAGGATCGAAACGACGATGATCAGGAAGTTGTTGAACAGGGCGCGGGAAAACACCGGGTGCGAGAACATCCGCTGGTAGTTCTTGAGCCCGACGAACTGGCCGACATCGCCATAGCCGCCCCATTCGTAAAAGCTGAAGCTCGCCGCTTCCGCCATCGGCAGGATCACCAAGGTGGTGAACAGCAGCAGCGCCGGCAGAATGAAGATCAGCGCGGTGGTGGTGCCGCGGCTGAGCCGCAGCGGTTTGTTCGCCCGCGTGTAGAGGGCGCCGATCTTCTCAGCGATTGCCATGGCCATGCGGTGTTCCTTGCGACGCCCCGTTCAGCGACAGGCGCCGCATCGATCTGCTCGACGCGGCGCCCGGCTTTTCCGTCAGTGGCTGAATTCCCAGGCGGTCTGCAGGGCATCGGCGGCCTCCTCGGCCGTGCGGTCGCCGGTGACCACGCTGGTGACGATATCGAGCAGTTCGCGGTTCACTTCCTCCGAGAACATCACGTTGTAGAAGTTCTGGTGGAAGGCCGAGGCCTCGATGGTCTGGGCCACCATCTTCTGCCACGTGTCCTTGAGCTCGTCGGCCATGCCCGGCATCGGCGCGATCTGGTAGCCCTCATTGGCCAGCTTGATCAGGTTTTCCCGGCTCGAGTAGTAGCGCACGAAATCGACCGCCGCGTCCGAGGCATCCTTGAAGAAGATCCAGCCGTTGACGCCGCCGAAGGTCTCCTTGCTGTCGACGATGCCGGTCTCGACCTGCGGGAAGGCGAACCAGCCCAGGTCGTCGCCGAGCCCCTGGCCGGAGGCGCTTTCGGTCGCCGTCGACGCCCTGGCCCAATCGCCCTGCAGCAGCATGGCGGCTTCGCCATTGCCGAACTTGGCGTAGGAATCGCCGGTGGTGGCGGCCTGCCAGCCCTCCTGCCACGGGTTCTTGGCCGAAAGGTCGGCCAACAGCTGGAAGGCCTGGACGAAGGCCGGGTCGCGGAACCCTTCGCCCTCGCCGGCGAGCGCCGCGTTCAGCTTCTCATGCCCGGCGGTGCGGATCGCGAGGTAAGAGAAATAGAAGTGCTGCGGCCAGCCCTCCTGCCCACCCAGCGCCATCGGCGTGATGCCGGCCGCCTCGAGCTTGTCGACCGCCGCCATGAGGCCCGACCAGGTGCCCAGCGACGCCTCGTCGATGCCGGCCTGGGCGAACAGCTTCTTGTTGTAGAAGAAGCCGACCAGCGAGGTGCGCACCGGCACGCCATAGATTTTGCCGTCGACAGTGAAGGCGCCGAAGGCCGAGGGGGCGATCGAGGTCTTCCAGGCGTCATCGACCGAGGCGCTGATGTCGCGCAGCACGCCGCCCTTCACCTGCTCGGCGAGCACGCCACCGCCCCAGCTGTAGAAGATGTCGGGCGCGTCGTTCGACTGCAACATGGTCGGCAGGCGGGCCTTGTAGGCCTCGTTCTCGAGATATTGCAGCTTGATATCGACGTCGGGATGCAACGCCTCATAGCCGGCGGCGATCTCCTCGAACACCCGCACGGTGTCGGGGTTCTGCTCGATATGCACCCAGTTGACCACCTCCTGGGCGGAGGCCGCCGAAGCCGTCAGCAGCGCGGCTGACAGGCTCAAGGCAAGACGGAATTTCGACAGTGATGACATACGGATCCTCCCCGGGGGTTCATCGTCAGCGAGCAACGGCGATGGCGCGACACGCGTCTCTATCCACCGATTGCGCCAAACCTGTTAGATAGGTTGACAGATACCATGTCAATACATTGGTGCGTGGTTGGCGGGAGAAATGGGATGCTAATGCCCGGGCGGCTCGGCCCCCTCTCCCTTGCGAAAACTAGGGACTTAGCTGCGCTAAGCCCAAGTTTTCGCTTTCTCCCCCGCCAAGGGGGAGAGTCCCGACTGACAGTCCGATGCAGATGGAAGCCACCGCTCATCTCCCCCTTGGCGGGGGAGAAAGCAAAATCTTGGGTTTAGCCATTTGGCTAAGCCTTAGATTTTGCAAGAGAGGGGAGCGTGAGGAGCCACAATGTCCCGGCGTGCGCCACCCAGCAGGAGCATGAAGCCCCCCTAAAACCCGCCATCCACCGCGATGTTCTGGCCGGTGATCATCGCCGCGCCGGGCGAGCACAGGAACTCGATCACCGCGGCGACGTCATCAGGCTCGATCCGGCGCTTCAGGCACTGGTTCTCCAGCACCCAGGAATTGTACTCTTCAAGCCGGTCGCCGAACACGCGCTGCTCGGCATCCGAGACCACCGCGCCGGGCGATACCGCATTGACCCGGATGGCGAACGGCCCGAGCTCGCGGGCCAGCGAGCGGGTCAGCCCCAGCATCGCCCCCTTCGAGGTCACATAGGGCACATAGCCGTCCCAGCGGCCGTTCAGCGTCACCGAGCAGAAGTTGATGATCACCCCCTGGCGCCGCTGCTTCATCAGCGGCGCAACCGCCCGGCTGAGCGCGAAGGCGGCCGAGGAATTGATCCGCATCTGCTCCTCGAACTCCTCGATCGAGAAGTCTTCGAACGGCTTGTTGAGGATCAGCGCGGCGTTGTTGACCAGCACATCGAAGCCGCCGCAGCGCTCCGCCTCGGCCGTGACCAGCCGGGCGGACCCCTGCAGATCGCCCAGGTCCTGGAACAGGTAGCGCGCTCCGGGGTGCCGGCGTGCCGCCTCGCTCCCGGCCAGTTGCGGCCGATCGAGCAGGTAGAGCTGGTCGCCTGCCGCGCTGAACCGGCGCGCTTGCGCCTCGCCCAGCGTTCCCAGCCCACCGGTAATGAGAATATTGCGCGCCATCGCTCCGGCCTCCCTCAGTTCGCAGCCTTGCCCGACAGCTGGCGCGAGATGGTGAACTTGCGGTCGAGGTCGGGCGCCAGCTCCAGGCCGAGCCCCGCCCCCTCGGGCACCGTGATGCGGCCATTGCTGACCGGCGGCACCGCCGTGACGATGTCGCGATACCAGGTCCGGTAGAAGGCCCTGACGCTTTCCTGCACCAGCGCATTGGGCGCGTTGAGCGACAGGTGCGTCGAGGCCGCCAGCACCACCGGCCCGGTGCAGTCGTGCGGCGCGATCGGCAGGTGCCAGGCCTCGGCCATCGTGGCGATCTTCTTGGCTTCCGACAGCCCGCCGCACCAGGAGAGGTCCAGCATCACCACGCCGGCAGACTCGGTGGCGAGCAGGTCGCGGAAAGCCCAGCGCGTCGCCAGCGTCTCCGAGGCGCAGAGCGGCGCGGTCGAGGCCTCGGCATAGCGCTTGAGGTCGCCCAGCGAGTCCATCTTGATCGGGTCCTCGTGCCAGAAGGTGCCGAACGGCGCCAGCGCCCGGGCGATCTCGATGGCCGGTCCGAGCTGCCACATCGAGTGGAACTCCACCATCACATCCATGCGGTCGCCGACCCGCTCGCGGATCTTCTCGAACGGCTTGAGCGCCGTCTTGAGATCTTCCTTGGAGATATAGAGCCCGCCGGTTTTCTCGGCCGCCACGTCGAACGGCCAGATCTTCATGGCGGTGATGCCTTCGGCCAGTAGGTCCTCGGCCAGCGCGCCCGCATCGGTGAGAAAGGCCTCGAGATCGGCATATTCGCGGTTGGTGTCAGCCAGCCCGTAATTGGTCACCTGCTGGCCACCCTGCCGCATGTAGCTGTTGCCGGCGCAGGTATTGTAGGTGTGGATATCGGTGCGGGTGAAGCCGCCCAGCAGCTGCGCTATCGGCTGGCCGGTCAGCTTGCCCAGGAGGTCCCACAGCGCGATGTCGACCGCCGAATTGCCCCGCATCTCCGCCCCGGTCGAGGCGAAGCCCAGGTAGCCGGCAAGGCTCTTGGAGATGTGATCGATGCGCCGCGGGTCCTCGCCGAGGAGCTTAGGCGCCACCGTCTCATGCAGGTAGGCCTCGACGGCGCGGGCGCCGAAGAAGGTCTCCCCCAACCCCTTCAACCCCTCGTCGGTATGCACTTCCACCCACAGGCAGTTGGGGTGCTCGGCCGCCCGAACAGTCTCAATCCCGATGATCTTCACGCCATACACCTTCCCGTTGCCTGACTCAGGGATAGAGCCGCGGCCGTCGCTGATTCAAGAGTGAATAGCGCCAACCTGTTAGATAGGTCAAACGGCTTTTGGCCGATATTTGTGCAATGAGCTATTGCTGCCGGCGTTACGCACACGCTAGCCTTGCACCAGAACATCGCTCTGGAGCCCAGCATGCCCGTCACCCGCGTCACCCGCCCCTATGCCATCACCATGTGGGAGTTCTCGTGGATCGAGCGGCGCTGGCCCGGCGCCGGCTACGAGGATTGGGACCAGGCGCTCGACGAGCTGGTCGAGCGCGGCTACGACGCGGTGCGCATCGACGCCTTCCCGCACCTGATCGGCGTCGATCCGAACGGCAGCTTCATCATCGAATCCGACGGCCAGGACGGCGACTGGGGTGCGCCCGGCGACGTCGAGGTGGCGCGGCCGGGCCCTGCCCTGGTCGAATTCATCGGCAAATGCCGCGATCGCGGCGTCATGGTTGGGCTCTCGACCTGGTACAAGCGCGACCGCGACAATGTCCGCATGCGCATCCGCAACGAGGCGGACCAGGCCCGCGTCTGGGCCGATACGCTGCGCATCGTCCGCGATGCCGGATTGCTCGACGCCATCCTCTATGTCGATCTCTGCAACGAGTTCCCCAACGCCAAATGGGCGCCCTATCTCTACGGCTCGGATGAAGCGCCTGCCGAACTGCTGACCACGCCACGCCTGCGCAAGTGGATGCGCGACAGCATCGCGCTGCTGCGTGCCGAGTTCGGCGATCTCGACTACACCTACTCGCAGTCCAGCCAGTTCGACCTGTGGCCGGAACAGGACGTGTCGATGCTGGATTTCCTCGAGCCGCATATCTGGATGAACAATCCCTCTTGCAGCAGCTTCAACGCCGAGATTGGCTATTCCTTCCGCACGCGCGAGTTCCAGAACTTCATGACCCGCTCGCGCCCGCACTATCTCGCCAACAAGCCGCGCTTCGACGCGGCGCTGACCGAATGGATCGACAAGGCGGCCGACTGGTCGAAGCGGACCGGCAAGCCGCTGGTGACCACCGAATCGTGGGCGGTGATCAACTACCGCGACTGGCCGATGGCTGACTGGGGCTGGGTGATGGACCTGTGCGCAGAGGGCGTCGAGCAGGCGGCGGCGACCGGCCGCTGGACGGCGATCTGCACGTCGAACTTCTGTGGACCGCAATACCGTGGCATGTGGCGCGATATTGGCTGGCACCGGCGCCTGACCGATATCATCAAGTCGTCGCCGCTGGCGGCCGAGTTCCGCAAGTAGCGAGCCCTCAGATGCCTGAAGCCGCCGTCATCTTCGACGCCCGCAACATCGTCGGCGAAAGCATCATCTGGTCCACGGCCGAAGCGGCGCTCTACTGGGTGGATATCGTCGGCAGCGCCATCCACCGGCTGGACCCGGCAAGCGGCGCCCACCGCCAGTGGGTGACGCCGGAACTGCCGACCTCCATCGGGTTGAGGCGTGGCGGTGGCTTTGTCGTCGGCCTCCGCCAGCGCGTCGCCCTGTGGTCACCCGGCGGCAGCTTCGAAACCTTCGCCGTCCCCGAACCCGACCAGCCGGGCAACCGGCTGAATGAGGGCGTGGTGGCGCCGGACGGTTCGTTCTGGGTCGGCACCATGCAGGACAATATCGGCGCCGATGGCGGCCCGAAGCCCGCGCCGGATCGAACCGGCCGCCTCTATCGGCTCTCGCCGGAGGGCAAGGTGACCGCCCTCTGCCCCGAGCGCTTCGGCATCACCAACACCATGGTCTGGCTCGATGATGGCCGCTTCGTCACCGCCGACACGACAACCAATGCGCTGCTGGCCTTCGACTATGACCCTGTGGCCCTCACCCTCACCAACCCGCGCCCCTTCACCCCGCCGATATCGCGCGGCCTTCCCGATGGCTCGACCCGCGACCAGGCGAGCGCCGTATACAATTGCCGCGTCGCTGGCGGAGCCGGCATCGCCAGGATCCTCCCATCCGGCACTATCGAGATGATAGAGCTGCCGGTCAGTTCGCCCACCAGCTGCGCCTTTGGCGGCCCTGACCTGCGGACACTCTACGTCACCTCGGCGCGCTTCGGCATGAGCGAGGCGGAGTTGGGGGCACGCTCGCAGGAGGGCGCGCTGGTTGCCGTAGAGCTGCCAACCCCAGGCACGGCATCGTACCTGTTCGCGCCATAGCCGTGGCTCAGGCGACCCGGGCCACCTGCCCCGCCTGCATTTCCGTCGCGACCACTGCCTCGTAGGCCGCTTCCATCCGGGCGAATGCCGAGACGTCCGGCGGCGGGGCGCCCAGGTGGATGTGGCGCAGCTCCTGCATGAACTGCTCCCAGAGCAGCGGGCCGCCCTCTTCCAGCACCTGCGCGCCGCTGGCGAGATCGGCGGCGGGGTTGGTGTGGCGCAGGCCCCAGCTGCCCATCGCCGCCATCAGCGGCACGAGGTCGATCGCCTTCTCGGTGAGGCTGTAGAGCACGCGCTGCTTGTGCCTGGGGTCGGCGCCGCGCGACAGCAGTCCGTTGGCCGTCAACCGCTTGAGCCGGTCGGTGAGGATGTTGGAAGCGATGCCCTCGATGCTGCCGGTCAATAGCGAACGAAAGCTCCGCCGCTCACCGCCGAACATCGTGTCGCGCAGGATGATCAGGCTCCAGCGGTCGCCGAAGGTCTCCAGCGTGTTGTTGATCGGGCACCCTATGCTGCGGCTATGCATCGAAAACCCTCCACCGAACTGGTTGCAAAATAGAGGTGGTTCCTGACCGAGATCGACTGTTAGCACAGGGGCCGGCGCAAATGCACGCAACCCCTCCGGGTCGCCGCCCCTCGATTGGAGCCCGCCATGGCCAAGCTCGTGTTTGGAATGAACCAGTCTCTCGACGGCTATGTCGATTACATGAAATTTGCGCCCAGCCCGGCGCTGTTCCGCCACTTCATCGAGCAGGCGCGCCGCAATGCCGGCAGCCTCTACGGCAGCAAGCTCTACGAGATCATGCGCTACTGGGATGACGAACAGGCCGATTGGGGCGACGAGGAGCGCGCCTTCGGCGCCGCCTGGCGCGAGACGCCGAAATTCGTGGTGTCGAAAACCCTGACCTCGGTCGGCCCCAACGCCACGCTGATCGACGGCGATCTCGAAGCAGCGGTACGGGGCCTGAAGGCCGCGCACGAAGGCACCATCGAAGTCGGCGGCCCGGTGCTGGCGCAGCGGCTGACCGAGCTGGGCCTGATCGACGAATACTGCATCTACCTGCACCCGGTAGTGCTGGGCTCGGGCGACCCGTTCTTTGCTGGCCCCCGCTCGCCATTGCGGCTCAAGAGCAGCGAGCGGATGGACGACGACGTACTGCTGCTGACCTACGTGCCTGCCTGAACCTGGCCTGGAGAATAGCGATGCTGAGCTGGCAGGTCGGTCGGGTGAAGATCACCCGCATTGTCGAAATGGACCTGCCGGTGCCGGCGGGCGTCATCGCCGAGGCGACACCCGAGGCGCTGCGCCGGATGCCGTGGCTCTACCCGCATTTCGTCAGCGCCGATGACGGCACCCTCAACCTCTCGGTGCATGCCCAGCTGGTCGAGGCGCCGGGCCTGCGGCTGGTGGTCGATACCTGCGTGGGCAACGACCGGCCGCGCGAGTTCACCGGCGGCGAGGCGCTGTCGACGCCATTCCTCGCCCAGTTGGCCGAAGCCGGCTGGTCGCGCGAGGGCGTCGACGCCGTGGTCTGCACCCATCTCGACGTCGATCATATCGGCTGGAACACCATGCTGGAGGCCGGCCGCTGGGTACCGACCTTCCCGAAAGCACGCTACCTGATCGGACGCGCCGAATACGACTTCTGGAAGGGCGTCGACGAAGCCGAACAGGTGGCGGCGATGGCCGACAGCATCAGGCCGATCTTCGACGCCGGCCTGGTGCAACTGGTCGAGCCGGACCATGTGCTGTCGCCCGAAGTCCGGCTGACCCCGTCGAGCGGCCATACGCCCGGCCATGTCAGCGTGCTGATCGCGTCGGAAGGCCAGCGCGCCGTGATCACCGGCGACATGACCCACCATCCCTGCCAGATGGCGCATCCGGACTGGACCCTCGCCGATGTCGACCCGGCGCTGGCCCGGCGCACCCGCTGGCGCCTGTTCGACGAGTGGGCCGACCAGCCGATCCTCGTCATCGGCACCCATTTCGCCACGCCCACCGCCGGGCACATCGTCCGCGATGGCGCGGCCTTCAGGTTCGTGGTCTGAGGCGCGCCTAGCGGCCCGCCATCGCCTTGTTCTCCGGCGGATAGCGGTCGCCCTGCGCCTCGATGCCGGCGAGCGCCGCGGCGATCTCCTCGAGATCGGCGGGCTGCAGCACGAGGCCGGCCGCGCCGATATTTTCCTCCACCCGCTTGAGCTTGGTGGTGCCGGGGATCGGCACGATCCAGGGCCGCTGCGCCAGCAGCCACGCCAGCGCCACCTGCGCCGCGCTGACCCCGAGCCGCTGCGCCAGCCCGTTCACGGCATCGACGAACACCTGATTGGCGCGCCGGTTCTCGGCGCTGAACCGCGGCTGCCTGCTGCGGAAATCGTCGGCGCCGAACTGCTGCTCTGCCGTGACGGTGCCGGTGAGGAACCCCTTGCCGAGCGGCGCGAAGGGCACGAAGCCGATGCCGAGCTCGTCGAGCAGCGGCAGGATGTCCTGCTCCGGCGCGCGATACCACAGCGAGTATTCGCTCTGCAGCGCCGTCACCGGCTGCACCGCGTGCGCCCGGCGAATCGACTGCACGCCGGCTTCCGACATGCCGAAATGCCGGACCTTGCCCTCGGCGATCAGCTGCTTGACGGTCCCCGCGACATCCTCGATCGGCGTGTCCGGGTCGACCCGGTGCTGGTAGTAAAGATCGATATAGTCCGATTGCAGCCTTTGCAGCGAGCCTTCCACCACCTTGCGGATATGCTCGGGCCGGCTGGACGGCTTCCTCGCAAAGCCGGCGCTGCCTTCGATGTCGAAACCGAATTTGGTGGCGATCACCACCTGTTCGCGCACCGGTTTCAGCGCCTCCCCGACCAGCGCTTCGTTGGTATAGGGCCCGTAGACCTCGGCCGTGTCGAAGAATGTCACGCCCTTGTCGAACGCCGACCGGATCAGCTGGATCGCTTCGCCCCGCTCCATGGCCGGCCCGAATGCCGCGCTCATCCCCATGCATCCCAACCCGATGGCCGAGACCTCGAGGCCGTCACGGCCGAGCTTCCTCTTCTGCATTTCGTCTCTCCTCGCTGTCGTGGATATCAGGGGTCACGCCTCGGGGATGACGCGGTCGAACTTTTCGAGCGTCACGTCCTCGGGGTTCGGTCCACCGCGCTGGGTGGTGTCGAGCGCGTCGATGGCGCCCAGCTCGTCGGCGCTCAGTTGGAAATCGAACACCGCGAAATTCTCGGCGATACGCGCCGGCCGAACCGATTTGGGGATCACCGACCGACCCTGCTGGATGGCCCATCGCAGCATCACCTGCGCGGCGGATTTCCCGTGGCTGCCGGCAATACCGAGGATCACCGGATCCTCGAGCGTACTCTTCGAGAACCCCGGGCGATAGAAGGTGATGCCGCCGATCGGCGCCCAGGCCTGGGTGACGATGCCGTGGCGCGCATGGAGCGCCTGCAGCTGGCGCTGCTGGAAATAGGGGTGCACCTCGATCTGGTTCACCGCCGGCACCACCTGGGCCACCTCGAGCAGCCGCTCGAGATGCGGCGGCATGAAATTGCTCACTCCGATCGCCCGCACCCGGCCATCGGCCAGCAGTCGCTCCAGCGCCCGATAGGCGCCGAGCGTGCGCTCGAAAGCGCTGGGCAGCGGCTGGTGCAGGATCAGCAGGTCGATCTGGTCGATGCCGAGCTTGCCGGCGCTCTTGTCGAAGCTGTGAAGCGTCTCGTCATAGCCATAGTCGCTGATCCAGATCTTGGTCTCGACGAACAGCTCGTCGCGCCTCAGCCCCGACTGCCTGAGCGCTTCGCCAACGCCACGCTCGTTGCCATAGGCGGCGGCGGTATCGATATGGCGATAGCCGACGCGCAAAGCCTCGGCCACCGCGGCGGTGGTCTCCTCCGGCGGGGTCTGGAACACGCCGAACCCCAGGGTCGGCATGGCGACTCCATTGTTCAGCCTGAGTGTCGGGATGGGCATGGCGGCTCCTGCAGCGACGATGTGTCGAACAGATAAGGCGCCGCCATAGCCTCGATTAGTCGTTGAATATTCCATGCGGCTATGAAATTTGTTCATTAATGCAGAATGGACAGCTCAGCGATATCGTGGCCTTCCTCGCCGTGGCGCGGGCCAGGAGCTTTACCCGGGCGGCCGGCGAGATGGGCGTTTCGCAATCGGCGCTGAGCCACGCCATCCGTCGCCTGGAAGACCGGCTCGGGCTGCGGCTGCTGACCCGCACGACGCGCAGCGTTTCGACCACCGAGGCGGGCGACCGCCTGCTGGCCGAAGTGGGGCCGCGCTTCGAGGAGATCGGCGCGGCGCTCGAGGCGCTTGGCGAGCTGCGGGAGCGGCCGGCCGGCACCATCCGGATCACCGCCAGCGATTACGCCGCCGAAACCTGCGTCTGGCCCAGGCTCGCCGCGGGGCTACCGGACTATCCCGATATCCATGTCGAGCTGGTCAGCGACAACGGCTTCGTCGATATCGTCGCGGCCGGCTTCGACGCCGGCGTGCGGCTGGGCGAAAGCGTCGAGAAAGACATGGTCGCGGTGCGCATCGGGCCGGACCAGCGCCTGGTACCGGTGGCTTCCCCCACCTATCTCAGCCGGCACCCGGCTCCGGCCACCCCGCAGGAGCTGGTCGCACACCGCTGCATCAACCTGCGGCTGATCGGCAGCGGCACGCTTTACGCATGGGAGTTCCAGCGCCACGGGCAGCCGCTGCGCGTCCGGGTCGACGGCCAACTGGCCTTCACCTCGATCCGGTTATCCGTTGATGCGGCCCTCAACGGCTACGGCATCGCCTTCGTGCCTGAGGCCAGCGTCGAACGCCAGGTCGCCGGCGGGCAGCTGGTGCAGCTGCTCGATGACTGGTGCCCGCCGATCCCCGGCTTCCACCTCTACTACCCCAGCCGCCGCCAGCACGCCCCGGCCTTCCAGGTCGTGCTCGAACTGCTGCGGCACCGGGGCTAGCCGATCAATCCCGCGGCCATCGCCGATGGCCGCGACGCAGCTGACAGGCCGGCGCGGAAAACATACCCCCACCCCCTGTCCCCTCCCCGCAAGGGGGAGGGAGACGCCATCACTAACGCCAGTGTTCTGGTCTCCTCCCCCCTTGCGGGGGAGGGACAGGGTGGGGGGTATGTTTCCCCACCGATCTATCCACGCCAAATACCACAGCCCTGCCCCGAGGCTGGAACGCTGTCGCCCTTCCCCGCCGCTTCAGAACTCTTCGTGGGTGCGCGGGTCGCCGTCGAACAGCCGGCCGGCGGGCCGGGTCAGCGCGTTGATGGCGGCCATGTCGGCATCGTCGAGCTGGAAGCCGCCAAGCTCGAGGTTCTCGCGGCGGCGCGACGGGGTGGCCGATTTGGGGATCGGCAGCACGCCGAGCTGCAGGTGCCAGCGCAGCACCACCTGCGCCGGGCTGCGGCCGTGCTTGTTGGCGGCGGCGACCACGGCCGGCTCGGCCAGCAGCCCCGTGCCCTTGCCGATCGGCGTCCACGCCTCGGTCAGGATGCCGCGCGCCTTGTCGGCGGCGCGCTGCTCGGGCTGGTTGAAATAGGGGTGCAGTTCGATCTGGTTGACGCTCGGCGCCACGCCGGTCTTGTCGATCAGCTGGTCGAGATGCTCGGGCAGGAAGTTCGATACGCCGATCGAGCGGACGAGGCCGCGCTCGCGCGCTTCGATCATCCCCTCCCAGGCTTCGACGAACAATTGCTGGCTCGGGTTGGGCCAGTGGATCAGGTAGAGGTCGAGATAGTCGAGACCGCTGCGCAGCAGCGATTCCTCGATGGCCCAGGTGACGTTCGGTTTCTTGTGGTGCCGGCCGGGGAGCTTGGAGGTGACACGGATCTGTTCGCGCGGCACTCCCGACATGCGAACGGCTTTGCCCACCGCCCCCTCGTTCTCGTAATTCACCGCGGAGTCGAGCAGCCGGTAGCCCTCCCGCAGCGCTTCGGCCATGCCCTCGGCCCCCGGGATGCCGCGCAGCGCATAGGTGCCGAGCCCCACCGCCGGAAGCGTCGTGCCGTCATTGAGGGTGTGATCGGGCAGTGCCGGCATCGCGAATCTCCGTGGTTTTCGCGTGACATAGAAGAGGAGCGAAGGCGGGAGCGCCATCCCTAAGTGGATGAGGTACGCGGAGTGACTGCAGTCGAGCCCCCTCCCCCGCAAGCCGGAGAGGGTCGCCGACTGCGCCTGCAGCGCTACGCCCTAGGTCGCCTTCCCCACTGCCGCGCCGGCATTGTCTTCGGCATTGTCAGGCAGGTCGTCGAAGCTCGAATAGTTCATGGTGTAGAGCTTGGAGTAGAGCCCCTGCTTTTCCATCAGCTGGTCGTGGTTGCCCGATTCCAGCAGCTCGCCGTTCTGCAGGACGATGATGCGGTCGGCGCCGCGGATGGTGGCGAGGCGATGCGCGATGACGAGGCCGGTGCGGCCTTCCAGCAGCCGCTTCAGCGCCTTCTGGATCAGCATTTCGGTATAGCTGTCTATATTGGCAGTCGCCTCGTCGAGCACCAGGATCTTGGCATCGGCCACCAGCGCCCGGGCGAAGCTGATCAGCTGGCGCTGGCCCAGCGACAGGTTGCCGCCACGCTGCTCGAGCCGGGTATCGTAGCCATCGGCCAGCGACATGATGAAATCATGCGCGCCCACGGCCTTGGCCGCATCGATCACCTGCTCGCGGGTGGCGCTCTCCTTGTTGTAGCGGATGTTCTCGATCACCGAGCCGGTGAACAGGAACGGCTCCTGCAGCACCATGGCCACCTGTTCGCCCAGCGAATCCTGGGTGACGTCGCGCACGTCGTAGCCGCCCACCGTCACCGAACCGTCCCACACGTCGTAGAAGCGGTGCACCAGCGACATGCAGCTCGATTTGCCTGAACCGGTAGGGCCGACAATGGCGACGGTCTCGCCCGGGTTGACCCGGAAGCTGACATTGCGCAGCACCGGCAGCCCCTTGCGGTAGCCGAAGGTGACATCCTTGAACTCGACCGAGCCATCCATCCCCGCGGTCAGCGGGAAGGCATCGGGCTTGTCCTCGATATTGACCGGCACATCGAGCACTTCGACGATGCGGGTGCCCGACGACATGGCGCGCTGGAACACCGAATACTGCATGGTGAGCGAACGGATCGGGTCGAAGAAGCGCTGGATGTAGAACAGGAACGCCACCATGACGCCGACATCGAGTTCGCGCCCCAGCACCATCTGGCCGCCGACCACGATGACCGTGGCCATGGAAATGCCGGTGAGCGTATCGACGATCGGCACCATCACCTGGGCGAACTTGGCGGCACGAAGATGCGCCTTGAGGTTGGCGCGGGCCTTTTCCTCGTAGAGGTCGAAATTGACCTGCTGCCGGTCGAGGCTCTGCACCGTGCGCACGCCATTGATGCCTTCGGCCAGCGCGCCATTGGCCGACGAGTTGGTGTGGTGCGCCGCCATGAAGCTGACCTTGGCCGGCGGCAGCCAGAACAGCCGCACGATGAACAGGATCGGCATGGTCGCCATGGTGATCAGCCCGAGCATCGGGTCGAGCCACAGCAGCACCCCCACGATACCGAACAGCAGCACGATATCGCCGACCGAAAGCACCGAGGTTTCAAGGAACTCCTGCATGGAGTTCACATCGCCCATCAGGCGCGACATCAGCCGGCCCACCTCGGTCTTGTCCATCCAGCCCAGCGACACGCGCTGCAAATGCGCGAACATGGCGCGGCGCATGTCGAACAGCACGTTCTCGGCGGCCTTGCCCACCACCGTCTCCTGGATCCAGGAGGCGACGAAGTTGATGAGGATCAGCCCGGCGAACCCGACGATGCACCACAGCAGCACCGAGCGGCCGCCGCCGCCCTGCGCCATGCCGTTGTCGATGGCGTAGCGGATCACCAGCGGGAAGGCGAGCGAGGTGAGGGTGAACACCAGCACCGCCGCGACCGACAGGTAGATCTGGCTGCGATAGGGTTTGACGAAGGCCCAGATGCGGCGAACGATCTTGGGATCGTAAGCTTTGCCGAACACCTCTTCCTCGCGGTCGAGGCTGGAGCCGACCACCGCGCGTGGCGGGCGGCGGTTGCGATCTTCGCTGTCGTCTTCGGTGTTGAGCGTTGCCTCGGTCATTCGGCAGCCTCCAGCTGGTCGTCGCCAGGCTTCACCTGGAGGTCGTAAAGGGCGCGGTAGCGGCCGCCGAGCGCCAGCAGTTCTTCATGCGTGCCGCGCTCGACGATCTTGCCCTCGTCGATGAACAGTATCTGGTCGGCATGCATCAGCGATGAGAGTCGGTGCGAGATGATGAGGGTGACGCGGTCCTTGGCGAAGCGCTTCATCGCGGTGCGGATGCGCTGTTCGGTGCCGGCATCGACTGCGGCAGTCGAGTCGTCGAACACCATCACCGCCGGCCGCAGCATCAGCGAGCGCGCGATGTTGAGGCGCTGGCGCTGGCCGCCCGACAGCGACACGCCGCGCTCGCCCACGATGGTCTCGTAACCGGTGGGCAGCCCGATGATGTAGTTGTGGAGCTGCGCATATTCGGACGCACTGGCGATGCGCGCGCCCTTCGCCCACGGATCGCCATAGGCGATGTTGTTCTCGATATTGGTGGTGAACAGAAAGCTGTCCTGCTGCACCACGGCCACCGCCTGGCGCAGGCTCGCCAGCGTCACCGCGCGCGCGTCCTGACCGTCGATGGTCACCCGCCCGCCGGTCACGTCATAAAAGCGCGGGATCAGATGGGCGATGGTCGATTTGCCCGAGCCGGGCTTGCCGACGATGCCGATGGTTTCGCCCTTCTTGCCCTCGAACGAGACGCCGGCCAGCACCGGGCGGAATGGCGCCGACGGATAGGCGAAATCGACATTCTCGAACCTGAGCGTGCCCTCGGAAAGCTTCAGCGGCTTTGCGCCGGGCTCGTCCCGGATCTCGATCTCGAGGTCGAGGAAGGCGAACAGCCGGTTGCCGCAGGTCGAGGCGCGGGCGAACGAGTTGACCAGGAGGCCGAGCTGGCGCACCGGCATCTGCAGGATCGTCATGAAGGTGAGGAAGGCCGCCAGCGTACCGACGGTCATCTCGCCCGAAATGACGCGCTCGCCGCCATACCACAGCACCAGCGCCATCGAGACGAAGAAGCTGATATTCATGATCGAGGTCGAGTTGACGCGGATGTTGACACGATCATGCGCCAGCTTGAGCGCCGCATCCGAGGCCCCGTTGTACTTCTTCATCTCGTGCCGCGCGCCGGCAAAGGCCCGCACCACGCGGATGCCGCCGAGGTTTTCCTCCATCACGCGGCTCAGGTCCTGCAGCCGTTCCTGCAGCATCAGCCAGGTGGCGCGCAGCTTCAGCTGGGTGATCGACGAATTCACGGCGACGAAGGGGGCAAAGCTGAGGGCGAGCAGGCCCAGGATCCAGTCGGTCGAGATCAGCATATAGGCGCCGACCCCGATCAGCGTGCCCAGCAGCACCACGCGCAACAGGCCCGTGGCAAAGAACATGCGCACGCCTTCCAGATCGAGCATGCCCACGGTGATCAGGTCGCCGGTATGCACCTTGTCGTGATAGGAAAAGCTCAGCCGCTGGATCTTCTCATAGACCGCAAGGCGCAGCTCATAGGCCGTATGGTGACCCACCGCTTCGCCGAAATAGTTCATCGACATCGTGAACAGGCCGCGGAACACCGAGACCACCAGCAGGATCACCGCGATCGTCCACAGCGCCTCGGCGGCGCCCACCCCGCCATCCAGCACGCCCTCGGCGCGATCCACCGCCTGCCCCAGCAGGAGCGGCGTCCACAATTGCAGCGCCGACGAGATGAAGCACGAGAGGATGGTGATGATCACCATCCAGGGGTGACGCCAGGTCAAAACCATGATGCGCCACAGGGTGGTCAACCCCTTACCCTGCTGTGCGGCGACGACATGTGACATTGCATCGCCAGGCGAATAGGCGCTGCGCGGAGCATTCGAGCTCAATTTAAGGGTCCAGACATAAAGCTTTGAGGGCCTGCCCTCGCCGAAATATTGGCGGACAGACTCGGCCCGGTAGAACCAGAGGAAGGCCTCATCTCTTGCGCTGATTTGCGTTCTGTTCAAGGCAGATATGCTGATGCGACAGGGTACTTTCGTATCAACGCCGCAAGCCTCGGCCATGATGTTGCACGAATGCAACCTCTCCCAATTCAGGACGTTGAGGGCGAAATGAATCGCGAGCCCGACATCCCCCCTGGCCGAGCCCTCCCCGCCGAGGATGACGCCTTCCGCGAGGCGGTGCGAAAGACCGCCTATTTCCTCTGGGAGCAGGATGGCCGGCCGCACGGCCGGCACGAGGAATACTACCTCCGCGCCCTCGACCAGCACCGCCGCGAGCGCGAATACGACCAGTGGCTGGAGGACGGGCCGGACGGCGAGTGAGGTGGCGCTGCCGCGCTACGCCACCCCGCCGCCCTCATGGTCCACCGCCTGGCGTTTGCCCGATGAGAACATGATCAGCGCGAAGACCGGTTCGCTCCCCAGCGCCCTGGCCCAGTGCCGCACATTGCGCGGGATGCGGATGGTGTCACCGGCGGCGAGATGCACCGTTTCCTCGCCCAGCTTGTGCTCGCAGGCGCCCGAAACGACGTAGAGGAACTCCTCGCAATTGGGGTGCGAGTGCAGCGGGTTGCGTTCGCCCGGCTTGATCAGGCAGGTGCCGAAGGTCATCTCGGTGCCGTCCATCGACTTGTCGGTGATCTTCCAGTTGAGTTCGCCCCAACCGGTTTCCACGCGCTCGCCATCCGCGGCGCGGGACACGAAACTCTCGATTGTCATGGGTAGGATACTCCTTGCGCTCAGAGGGAAGCTGAGACGCCTTCCTTGGTGTTGGCGTAGAAATCGTAGAGCTTCATGATCTCGAGCGAGGTCGCGAGCGTGCCCTTGCTGATGGGCTTGCCCTCGAGCACGGCCTCGCAGAAATGCAGCACCTCGGGGACGTAGCCGAGCGTGAACATGTTGTTGTTGTAGAGCTGGCCGAGCGAGAATTCCGGTTCGTAGATCAGCGCCGCGTTGTCGTCGGGCTGGATCCAGCTGGCGGCCCGGCCATAGCTGGGCAGCTTCGCCTTGCGGTAGTGGATCAGCTTGACGCTGTTCTCGACCACCGCGTTGGCGCCCTCGCCGATCGCCTCGACGCGCTCCAGCGGGCTCGACCCCGAGGCGCCGGCGGCGAGATGCAGCGTGCCGATGGCGCCCGATTTGAAGCGCAGCATCGCAACGGTGGCGCCATTGACCGGCTCCCACTCGAAACTCGCCCGTTCGATCTCTCCGCCGAGATACGAGAGGATCGCGCCGGGATGATAGATGTGGTCGACAAAGCTCTTCATGGCATTGAGGCTCAGCCGGTCGGCGGCCGGCGGCAGGCTCTGCGGATAGCGCACCACCAGCGAGGAGAGGCGTCCGAATTCCGGCGCGCTGATGATGTCCTTGAGCTTTTCGATCGCCGGAAAGAAGGTCTTCTTGAGCCCGGTCATGATGGTCCTGCCGGTGCGCTGGCTGGCCGCCATCAGCTCTTCGATCTCGGCCCGGCTGGCGGCGGTAGGCTTTTCCATCCACACGTCGGCGCCCGCCTCGACTGCATCGATCGCCAGTTGCGTTGCCTGGACCCGGCCCTCGGGAGTGTAGGTGGTGACGATGAACACCACTTCGGGCTTCTCCGCCGCGAGCATCGCCTTGTGGTCGGTATAGGTGCGCTCGGCGCCGAACACCTCGGCGAAGCCGTCGGCCCGCTCCTTGCTCAGATCGCAGATGGCGACGAGGTCGACCGGGGCATAGCGGAAGGTCGGGTAGACGTTGCGGTAGGCATGGCCGCCTGCCCCGATGAAGCAGGCCTTCAGCCGCCGCTGGTATTCGAAGTTATAGCGGATCTCCCGCTGGACGTGATGCGGCATGGGTCAGCCTTTCAATGCGCCTTGGGTGAGGCCTTCGGTGAAGCGCCTCTGGGTGAGGATGTAGAGGATGATCACCGGCAGGAAGGTGATGACGGTGCCCGAGAACACCAGCCGGAAATCGGTGTTGTAGGTCGAGGCAAAGCGGACGAGGCCGAGCGGCAGCGTCTGGTTGCCCGGGCTGATCAGCATCACCAGCGGCAGGAAGAAATCGTTCCAGGTGGAGAGCGCCGAGATGATCAGCAGCGCCGAAATTGCCGGTTGCGACAGCGGCAGGAACACCCGCGTCAGGATCTGGAAATGGTTGGCGCCGTCGATCTTGGCCGCCTCGGTGAGCTCGTTCGGCACGCCCATGAAGAAGCTGCGCATCAGGAACAGCCCGAACGGGATGCCGTTCGAGACTTGCGCCAGCGTCACCCCCCAGAGGCTGTTGATCATCCCGAGGTTGGAGAGCAACTGGTAGAGCGGAATGATCACCGCCTGCACCGGAATGGTGAGCCCGAAGATGAAGGCGTAGAACACCCACTCGCGGCCGGGAAACCTGATCTTGGCCAGCGCATAGCCGGCCGGCGCGCAGACCAGCAGCGTCAGCGTGACGACACCCAGCACGTTGATGAGGCTGTTGCCGATCAGGCTGCCGAAATTGCCGATGTTCCAGGCATCGATATAGTTCTGCCACATCAGCTGCGCCGGGAACGAGAACGGGTCGCCCCGGCCGATCTCGCGTTCGGTCTTGAGGCTGGAAACGATCAGCCACAGGAATGGTCCGACGATGACGACCAGCACCGGCAGCAGCATCAGCACGGCGGGCAGTTCGGAAGGTTTGCGTCTGCTCATGCTGCCTGCCTCGCGCGCCAGCGGTTGAAAGCCACGGTGATGACGATGGCGAGCAGGCTCATCAGGATGCACAGCACCGCGGCGAGGCCGTGGTCCTGCGCCTGGAAGGCCAGCCGGTAGATGTAGGTGGTGATGATCTCGGAGGCGTAGAACGGCCCGCCATTGGTCATCACGAACACCGTGGCGAAGCCCTTGAGGCCGTTGATCATGGCGAGCGAGATGACGAAGGTCATCACGTCGCGCAGCCCGGGCAAGGTGACGTTGCAGAGTTTCTGCCAGCTGTTGGCGCCGTCGATCTCGGCGGCCTCGTAGAGGCTCTGGTCGATATTCTGCAGGCCCGCGATGAACAGCAGCATGTAGAGCCCGAAGCCCTGCCACGAGCTCGCGACGTTGACCGAGAACAGCACCAGCAGCGGATCGCTGAGCCAGCCCTGGTTCCAGCTGCCGAGCCCGATCTGGGTGAGCGCCGTGCTGATCAGCCCGTAGAACGGATCGTAGATATTGGCCCAGATCACCCCGACCACCGCCAGCGATACGAGGTGCGGCAGGAAGAACGCGGTGCGGAAGAACACCCGGGTGCGGCTCAGCCGGCTGACCGCCAGCGCCAGCACCAGGCCGAGCCCGCCGGCCAGCACGACGTGGTAGCCGAGCCACAGGAAGGTGCGGCCCAGACTCTGCCAGACGATCGGGTCGTCGCCCGCCCGCAGGTAGTTGTCGAGCCCGACGAAGCTGGCCTCGGTGTTGAAGCCGCCCGAATTGGTGAAGCTGATCCACACCGTGAACAGGATCGGCGTCAGGCTGAACAGCCCATAGAGCGCGATGGCCGGCAGCATCAGCACGAAGGCCGCCCCGAAGCCATCGCGCGAGCCGTCGCGGCGTCGGGCCGAGGCAGGCGCGCGGAGGTCCGCGCCATCGGCGGTGGTGGTCAGTCTGGTCATCTACGGTTCCCGTTGAGACAGACGGCCCCCTCCCGGCCTCCCCCATGAAGGGGGAGGTGAAGAGTCGAGCGCTTGGCGAGATGGTGCCGATCGCACCGGCGGGGCACCTCCCCCTTCAAGGGGGAGGATGGGAGGGGGTCGTCCGCTTCAGTCAGCACCTCATGGCGCCGGCATCTTGGCCTGCAGTTGCGCCATGCCGTCGGCTGCCGAGACCTGGCCGCCGATCAGCCCCTGGATCACCTGGAAATAGGTGTCGGTGGCCGAGCCCGGGACGTAGACTGAAGGGTTGTACCCTACCCCCTTGGCGGCGGCGGCGAACACATCGACCATCACCGGCACCACCGGCTTGATGTCGGGCATTTCGCGCGGCGAGATCTGGTTGCCGGTCGGGTGCTCGGCGCGGTAGCGCATCACTTCATCGGAGAGGATGAAGTCGATCCACTTGGCCGCCAGCTCGGGTTGCTTGGAACTGGTCGGGATCATCCAGCTCCAGCCGATACCGCCGGTCGGCTTGCTCTCGCCCTCGATGTCCGAGGGGATGGTGGCAAAGCCCATATTGTCGAGCGGGTACTCCCCTGCCCGCGCATTGCCGATGAACCACGGCCCGCCGAAGAAGATCGCGGCGCGCTCGTTGATCCACATGCGCATCGCGCCTTCCTGGTCGAGCCCCGCCATCTGCGGGCTGATGAAGCCTTTCCTGGCGAAATCCACCACACGCTCGGCGCCGAGCAGCGGCTCCGGATCGGTCCAGGCCTTCTTGCCCGACACCACCTCGCCCATGACGGTCGAGCCGGCGGCAGCCTGCAGGAAATTGCCCATCAGGTGGCCGCCATTGGCGCCGTTGCGCGGCCCGACGGCGAGCGGTTCGAGGCCGGCATCCTTGATCTTTTGCAGCAGCGCTTCGAAATCGGCCCAGCTGCCGCCGATGCTCCAGCCGTGCTCGGCGAACATGTCCTTGTGGTACCAGAGCCCGATCGCGTCGATGCCGTCAGGCACCTCGTAGATCTCGCCGCCGAACTGGCTGGAGAGGATGTCGTAGAGCCAGGGGAAGATCTTGTCCTTCCAGCCCATGTCCGAGTAGTGCGCGGTCAGCGGCTGGATCAGCTTGGCGTTGACCACCGTGCTGACCCGGCCAATGCCCGAATTGGTCAGCAGCACGTCGGGGCCGGCATTGGACTGGATCGCTGCCTGCACGGCGCCGTTCGAGATGGTGCCGGTGGGCGGCATGTACTCGACAGTGACGCCGGGATTGGCCGCCTCGAAATCGGCCTTCAGCTTGTTCCACAGTTCCGCCACCAGCGGCTGCGCCAGCTGGTCGGTGGCCCATACGGTCAGGGTCTGGGCCTGGGCCAGGCCGGGTACGGCGAGCAGTCCGGCAGCGCCAAGCGCTGCGGCCGAAGCCATCAGGGTTCGTCTCAACATGGTTGGTCCTCCTCGTGTTGTCGCGCCGGTTGACCGGCGTCGTCGTCTGTGTCGGGCGGTACTGCCCTAGCGCCGAGCCGGCTTCACCTCCTCGAAGCGGGCCAGCACGGTGCGCTGCACGTCGGAAATGTGGGCGTGCATCAGCGCCACGGCGGTCTTGATGTCGCGGCGGCGGAAGGCGGCCAGGATGTCGTCGCGCTCGCGCGCCGCGTCCTCGGCGAAGGTGTGGCTCTCGTTGGCGATGGTGCGGCCGATCTGGATCTGCAGCGCCAGCCGGCTCAGCGTCTCGATCAGCGCCGCGTTGCCGGAGAGCTCGGCGATGGTCTCGTGGAACTCGCGGTCGGCCTGACCGTAGGCGACCATGTCGTCTGCCTTCAGCGCGGCCACCGCCTCATCGAGAATGCGCTCGAAATTGGCGATATGCCGGTCGCTCATCTGCGGCACCGCCAGCTCGACCGCGAAGCACTCGAGGGTCTTCCTCAGCTCGTAGAGATCCTCGGTTTCCTTCTTCGAAAAGCTCCTGACGAAGAAACCGCGATACGGCTTGATCTCGATCAGCCCTTCCTTGCTGAGCGTCCCCAGCGCCTCGCGGAACGGGGTGCGGCTGACCTGCAGCTTCTCGGTCAGCGCCTTCTCATCCAGCGGCGTGCCCGACGGCAGCTCGCCCGAGACGATCATCCTGACGATCTCCTCGTAGATGCGTTCGCGCAGCGTCAGGTGGCGGGGGGCGTTCATTCGGGCTCCATCGGCCTTTCGTTCGATGGCCATATGTATGCAATTCTCGAAAGAATATACAATATGGAAAATGCACGTTATGCCTATTGCATACGATGCTGGCGCCAAAGCCGCCGGAAACGCCCGCAAATGCTGGGAAAGGGAGGAAAAATGGCCAAGGTCTATGTGGTTGGAACCATGGACACCAAGGGGGCGGAGCTGCGCTACGCAGTCGAACGCGTCCACGCCGCCGGAGCCGAGTCTGTACTGGTCGATGTCGGCACGCAGGGCTCCGGCGCGGCCGGCGACAACGGCGCCGGGGTGAGCGCCGCGCAGGTCGCCTCGCACCATCCGGGCGGTACCCACGCAGTGCTAGGCCTCACCGATCGCGGCGCCGCGGTCTCCGCCATGGCCACGGCGCTGACCCGTTACCTCGCGACACGCACCGATATCGGCGCCGTGCTCGGGCTGGGCGGCACCGGCAATACCGCGCTCGTCACCGAGGCGATGCGCTCGTTGCCGATCGGGCTGCCGCGGCTGATGGTCTCGACCGTCGCCTCAGGCAACATCGCGCCCTATGTCGGCCCCAACGATCTCACCATGATGTACTCGGTGGTCGACGTCGCCGGGCTCAACGCCATCTCGCGCCGGGTTATCGGCAATGCCGCTCATGCCGCCGCCGGCATGGCGCTGAACACCCCGCCGGTCTCCGGCACCGACAAGCCCGGCCTCGGGGTGACCATGTTCGGCGTCACCACCCAATGCGTCACCATGCTGCGCGAGGCGATGGAGCCGACGCACGAGGTCTACACCTTCCACGCCACCGGCACCGGCGGCCAATCGATGGAAAAGCTCGCCGATTCCGGTCTTGTCGCCGGCCTGATCGACGTCACCACCACCGAAGTGCCGGATCTGCTGGTCGGCGGCGTGTTCCCCGCCACTGAGGACCGCTTCGGCGCGGTGATCCGCACCGGCCTGCCCTATGTCGGCTCGGTCGGCGCCGTCGACATGGTCAACTTCGGCGCCCGCGACACCGTCCCGCCTGAGTTCAAGGATCGCAAGCTCCATGTTCACAACGCGCAGGTGACATTGATGCGCACCACCCCGGACGAGAACCGCCGCACCGCCGAGTTCATCGTCAGCCGGCTCAACCGCATGCCGGGGCCGGTGCGCTTCCTGCTGCCGCTGCGGGGCGTCTCGGCCATCGATGCGCCCGGCCAGCCGTTTCACGACCCGGCGGCCGACCAGGTGCTGTTCGACACCATCCGCTCCGGCTGGCAGGCGGCGCTCAACCGGCAGCTGGTGGAGCTCGACCTTCACATCAACGATCCAGCCTTCGCTGCGGCGCTGGCGACGAATTTCTCCGAACTCCGTTCCTCCTGAGGCTTCCCAACATGACCAGACTTTCCCGCCAGGACATCCTGCGCAACCTGCACGGCAAGATCGCCGCCGGCCGCCCCATCATCGGCGGCGGCGCCGGCACCGGCCTCAGCGCCAAGGCCGAAGAGGCCGGCGGCATCGACCTGATCGTGATCTACAATTCCGGGCGCTACCGTATGGCCGGCCGCGGCTCGCTGGCCGGGCTGATGGCTTATGGCAACGCCAACGACATCGTCGTCGAAATGGCGCACGAGGTGCTCCCGGTGGTCCGCGACACCCCGGTCCTCGCCGGCGTCAACGGCACCGACCCGTTCCTGATCCCCGACAAATTCCTCAGCGAGCTGAAGGCTCTGGGCTTTGCCGGCATCCAGAACTTCCCGACCGTCGGGCTGATCGACGGCGTCTTCCGCGCCAATCTCGAGGAGACCGGCATGAGCTACGCTCTGGAGGTCGAGCTGATCGCCCGAGCCGCCGCCATGGACATGCTCACCACGCCCTATGTGTTCTCCAGTGAGGATGCGGTGGCGATGGCGAAGGCGGGCGCCGACATCCTCGTCTGCCATCTCGGCCTCACCACCGGCGGCTCCATCGGCGCCGAAACCGCGCTTGGTCTCGATGATTGCGTCGACCGGATCGACGCCTGGTCGGCCGCCGCCCGGGCGGCCCGCGACGACATCATCATCCTCTGTCACGGCGGTCCCATCGCCATGCCTGATGACGCCAGGCACGTGCTGGCCCGTACCAGGGTTTGCCACGGCTTCTACGGCGCCAGCTCGATGGAACGCCTGCCCACCGAGCGCTCGATCGCCGAGCAGGTGTCGATGTTCACCGCCATCGACCTGAGCGCGGCGAGACCCTAGCCGCGCGCGGTGGAGGATCGGGCTCTGCAAATGTGAACACGCCGTGGCCCGCAGCGGGTTTCGGCGTTATCATCGGGTCCGGCGATGGAGGTCTTGATGCTCAAAACCTATCCCGTTACCCGCACCGAGGCCGAGTGGCGGCGGCTGTTGACGCCCGAGCAGTTCCATCTGCTGCGCGAGCAGGGAGCCGAACGGCCGGGCACATCCGCCCTGGTCGGCGAGAAGCGCTCCGGGGTATTTGCCTGCATCGGCTGCGACAGCCCGCTGTTCGAGAGCCGGATGAAGTTCGACAGCGGCACCGGCTGGCCCAGCTTCACCGCGCCTTTGCCCGGCGCCCTCGAAACCGTTGCCGACGACAGCTATCTGGGCGGCCATCACACCGGCTACGGCGTGGTCCGCACCGAGGTGATCTGCGCCACCTGCGGCAGCCATGTCGGCCACCTATTCCAGGACGGCCCGCCGCCCGCCGGCCTGCGCTACTGCGCCAATGGCGTCGGGCTGCGCTTCACCCCCGCGACATAGAGCGGCGGAACCGGCCTCGCGCCGCCGCGCCCGCGCTTGGCGCAATGTGACTTTGTCCCGACACGATCGGTAAATAGTAATCGCAAGCATAGTCGGATTATGCTCATCGCATTTACAGAAGGGACGAACCATCATGCATTTGAAACTGTTCTCTCTGCTTGCTTTGCTGCTGGCGACCCTGGCGGCGCCGGCGCTGGCCCATCCGCCGGCTGAACTGGCCGACTATGTCGGCGCCCGTGCCGGTCAGGCCGAAGGCGGGCTCAACGCCCTCGGCTACCGCAACATCAAGGGCAGCTACTGGCTCAACTCCGCCGAGGGCGTCTGCGTGCATATGCCGGTGTCGCAGGGCCGCTTCAAATCGGTCGATATCGTCAAGCCGGCGCTGTGCGGGGTGAAGCTCCACACCAGCCACGGTGCCGGGGGCGGTTGCCCCGCCGATGTCAGCCAGGCCGACCGCTATCTCTATCCCGATTGCGACAAGCCCGCCGCCAAGGCGCCGGCCGCATCTGCCGGCGGCAGCGATTTCAGCCAGGTCTCCGACGCCGCGGTGGCTGCCTGCATGAAGAGCGCCGACGCCTATCAGGGCGTCGCTGCGGGGACGAGTTCGGCCACCGCCGTGTCGAAGAGCGGCGGCAACTGGGTGATGACCATGTCCAGCGGCGGCACCTATGTTTCGACCTGCACCGTCAGCAATGCGGGCAAGGTCGTGAGCATGAGCCCGGGCGCCTGACGGCTCGGCGCCGGCGTCGAGGCCGGCGTGTCGTTCTGATCTGGAGGTAATCCGCCTCGCCGGCCCTTCGGGCTGGAGGGGTTACCGGCACACCGTGCCGGTAACCCCCTGGCGAGGTCGGCGGGGTCACGCGTTGTGCATGGTGGGACGCGCGATTATCCCGCTGGTCGCGTCGACGCCATCAGGCGCCGTCATTGGCCTCGCCGTCGCCGTCACCCTGGTCCTGGCCATGCCCGCCAGGGCCGTCGTCCTGGGTTTCGCCATCGCCATCACCCTGGTCGTCCGAGCGCGCTTCGCCGGTTTCGACCACCGCGCCGGTCTTGGCGTCGACCACATAGTTGGTCTCGGTGCCGTCGGTGCCCATCAACGTGACGGCATAGACGATGGCCGTGCCCTGCCCTTCGAGCGTCAATTCCACGACCTTGCCGGTGCCGAGCTTTTCAACGGCGGCAATGGCCTCGCTCGCCGTTACGGTCGCTCCCGCAACTGCCGATGTCTCGGCGGCCTGGTCGTTCTGTTCGGCATGTGCAGCACCGCCGACGAGCGAGGCGGCAATGAGGATTGCGGCCGCAAGGTTGGTTCCGAAAGTCATTTGCTACTCCTTGTTGGGCCAAGAGGCGCCCTTTGGCGGAGCGTTGATAGGTCCCGGCTTTGTCGGCGGCCTGTCTGAACCCTTACGGTTCTGTATGCTGGGATCGGACGCCGGTGGCGCTCAGAGGGCCGGCGTGTGGCGCGGAAAACTCACCGCCACCACCAGCCCCGGCGCGTTGTCGCGCAGCGTGACGGTGGCGCCGTGGAGATCGGCCACGGCCTTCACCAGCGACAGCCCCAGGCCGCTGCCGGGCGTGGTCCGGCTCTTTTCCACCCGATAGAGCCGGCGGAAGACCTTGTCGCGTTCCTCGGCCGGAATGCCGGGACCGTTATCGGCGACCGAGAGTTCGACCCGACCGTCATCGATCCGCCCGCTCAGCACGATGCTGGCGCCGGGCGGACAGTGGCGAATGGCGTTCTCCACCAGATTGGCCAGCATCTGCAGCATGAGGTCGCGATCGCCGCTCACCGGCGGCAGGCCATCGGGCGCGGTGAGCCGCAGCGTCTGGCCGTGTTCGACGGCGACCTCGCCATAGGCGTCGGCGATCCGCTCGAGGATGGTGCCGGGGGCAACCGAGGTGAAGCGGGCGCGGCGCGCCCCCGCCTCGATCTGCGCGATGCGCAGCAGCGCATCGAAAGTGGCGTTGATCCGCACGCCCTCCTCCTGCGCCTGGCGCAGCCAGGCGGCGACGGGCTTGCCCGCCTCATCGGCCTCGATGGCGCTTTCGACGGTGATCGCCAACCGGTTAAGCGGCGTCTTCAGGTCATGCGCGATATCGACGCTGACCTGCCGCATGCTTTCGACCAGCGCCGACAGCCGGTCGAGCGCTGCGTTCACCTCGCCGACCAGCGCGTCGATATCGTCGCCCCGCCCCGTAGTGGCGATCCGCGCCGTCAGTTCCCCCCGGCCGACCCGATGCATGGTCGCCGCGATGCCGTCGAGCCGCCGCTGCCCGCGCGCCGCGACCACCACGCCGGTGACGAGGATCAGCGCCACCAGCAGCCCGCCGGCCCAGGCGAGGCTCACCAGGGTCAGCCGCCCGATCGCTTTGGTTTCGCCATAGCTGGAGCCGACCAGCAGCGTATAGCTGCCCACCTCGCCGCTGAAGATGCGATAGTCGTCACTATTGTCGGTCACTCCCAGGGCACCCGCGCCCACCGTTGCCCAGCCGCTGCCGGCCGGCACCATGGTGACATTGCCGGCCAGCACCGTGCCGGCCTTGTCGGTCAAGGCATAGACCCGTTCATGCCGGAGGGTCGCACCCGCATGGCTGCGCACCGCATCGCCGAGATCGGCGACGTCGTCCTCGCCGTAGGACTGGCTGATGATGGTGAACGCGTCGGTCACCGTCTGGTCCACCCGCGCCGCCAGCTCCTGCCGGATCAGTTCGAAGGCGACGAACCCGGCGATGGCGAGCGCTACGAGGAAGGCGGCGCCGAGCAGAACCGTGAGCCGGAACGGCGTGCTGCGCAGGAAGTCGCTACGCATGCATGCTGTATCCGGTGTTGCGCACCGTATGGAGCAAGGGGCGATCGAACGGCTTGTCGATCTTGGCGCGCAGCCGGCTGATATGGGTCTCGACCACGCTGGTCAGCGGATCGAAATGAAACTCCCACACCCGCTCGAGCAGCATGGTGCGGGTCACCACCCGCCCTTCGTTCCGCATCAGGTATTCGAGCAGCGCGAACTCGCGCGGCATCAGCTCGATCTCCTGCCCATTGCGGTGACAGGTGCGCCGCACCAGGTCGAGCTCGAGATCGAGCACCGCGAGCTTGACCTTTTCGGAGCCGGCCTGCGCCGGCGGCCGGCGCGCCAGGGCGTTGATCCGCGCCATCAGTTCCGAAAAGGCAAAGGGCTTGACGACATAATCGTCCCCGCCGGCCTCGAGCCCTTCGACGCGATCGTCGACGCCGCCGACCGCGGTGAGGAACAGCACCGGGGTCCTGACGCCCGCGCCGCGCAACGCCTTGACCAGCGACAAGCCGTCCAGCCCCGGCAGCATGCGATCGGCAACGATCACGTCATAGGGCTCGCGCATCGCATGGGCCAGCGCGTCCCGGCCATCCTCGAGCCCATCGCAGACATGCCCGGCCTGCAGCAGCCCCTTGCGGATGTAGTCGAAGGTCGCCCGGTCATCTTCGACCACCAGAATACGCATGCGGATGTCTCCGAAGCCGGACGTGGAAGCGGCCCGTCGCGGGCCGCTTCCACGTCCGAACACTATAGAAAAAGCGGGACGCGATGGCGAACATTGCTCGCCATCGCGCCTCCATGGCCAACCCTTAGGCGCGAGGGTCGGCCTGGAGCAACGGGTCGGCGGCCTCGATCAGCTCGCCGCCGCGATTGGCGATACTCATATAGGCGACGGTGGCGGCGATGATGCCGAGGAAGATCAGGCTGGTGACGATGGTGCCGAGGCCGAGCCCGCCATATTCGAGCGGCTGCGACAGCAGGTCGCCGAGCGAGGCCCCAAGTGGCCGGGTCAGGATATAGGCCAGCCAGAACGCCAGCACCGCATTCAGCTTGAACGCATAGTGGGCGACGGCGATGGCCGCGATGACGATAGCGAACAGCACGGCCGTCATCAGGTAGCCGACATCGAGCTTTTCAGCGACGAGGTCCCCCGCCGCGGTGCCGAGCGCGAAGGTGAAGAGGATCGCCAGCCAGTAGAACGCCTCGCGCTTCGTCGTGACGATGGTGTGGATGGAAAGGGTCCGCTCGCTCCAGAACCATGCCGCGAATGTGGCGGCGAGGAGGATGGTGCAGGCGATAGTGGTGACTTCGAGCGGCACGTGCAGGTTGTCGACCAGGTTGTCGGTCAGCAGCGTACCGACGACGCTGATCAGCACCACGGCGATCCAGTACCACACCGGCACATAGCGCTTCTGGGCGAACTGGATCACCAGCGCCAGCACCAGCACACCGGTCATGATGGCCGAAGTGAGTGGCAGGCCGAGGCCGAGGTTGAGCGCCAGGTAGTCGGCGGCCGTCTCGCCGACAGTGACAGCCATCAGCTTGATGACCCAGAAATCGACGGTGACGCGCGGGACGCGGTTATAGGCCGCGGGGAGAGAAGCAGGCATTTTGGTGCATCCTTCGGTTAGCCGAGCAACGCATAGGCGTCGGCGAAAAAGCCGTCGGCGCGCTTGTCGTCATCGGCATTGCAGCGCTCGAGGCCCTTGCCCAGCAGCTGGTCGTACTTGGCCTGGTCGGTCGGCGTCCGGCCGGCAGCGGCGGTGCGCAGGGTTTCGAGCGCCACTTCGCAGGGCAGCGGGCTGCCATCGGCATTGCTGACGGCAAAGGTCGCCGGCATCGCCGCGGCGACGCTAGCGCCCGTGCCGCCATTCGGATCATCGAGCACGGCGATAAGGCCATTGAGCGATTGCACCACCGCGGCGGGATCCGGCGAGCCGGCACGCAGGCCCTCGATCGCAGCATCGGCGGCATGGTCGATCCTGGTCCACTTGTCGACGCTCAGCGGACGGAGCGCCGCGGCAGCCTTGTCCCAGGCGGTCTCGAAATCGGTGATGCGCTTTTCGGCGCCGGCAAGGTCGCCGCTTTGCGCGATCCCCAGCGTGTCGGCAACGATGGTGTGGAAGTTGGTCATGTCGCCCAGCTCGCTGCTGGCCGCGGCCAGCACCGGCAGGGACAGCGCGCCGAGGCTGAGGGGCGCGGTGGCGATAGCAAGGATGAGCAGAAGGTTCTTCATCAGGGGCTCCGGGGGACGGATCAGGCGGATCGACATCCGCCGCCCAACCATCGCGTCGACGCCTCACAATGCCCTGTCGCCCGGCTTACAGTTCCGTAAGCTTGTCGGCCGCGCACCAGGTGACGCGCCCTGCCCGCCGGAAACGGGCCTGACCTGTTGCCGAAGGGCCCCCGGAGCATTTCACCGTTTGCCTGGAACCACACTCGGTGTCATCCCTGCGAAAGCAGGGACCCATCGGTCAGCTGGCGCGGGCGGTGAAATGGATCCCTGCTTTCTGAGGGATGACAGCCGTGGGCGGGGCCAAGGCCGAGCCACACCGATGCAGCCTGATCGTGAAACGCTCGAGCTAGCCGCGCCGCCGGTCGGTGGGCAGCGAGAGGCAGAATGTCGACCCCCGGGGGTCGCTCGCGGTGAGCGTCAGCTCGCCGCCATGCTGCCGCGCGATCTCCCGCGAAATGTGCAGTCCGAGGCCCGAGCCGTTCGAGGTCTGGCCGGCGACGCGATAGTATTTGAGGAAGATGCGCTCGCGGTCGTCGGGCGGGACGCCGCTGCCCTGATCGGCGACGACGATGCGGGCCGCGCCGGGGTCTCTCGACAGCGCAACCCTCACCGGGCTGCCCTCGGCAGAATATTTCAGGGCGTTCTGGATCAGGTTCAGCACCGCAATCTCCAGGAGGTTCCGATCTCCCTTCACTGGCGCGGCCTCGCCATAGGCGAAGCTGACCCGCCCCGCGGCGTCGCTGTCGGACCCCATTTCGACGGCCTGCAGCACCTCGTTGAGATCGAACGTCGCCCTGGCGCTGAACGGGGCCTGCCAGCTGTCCAGCCGGTCGCCGGCAAAGACATTGTCGATCAGCATCGACATGCGCTTGACGGTCCGCTGGATCTTGGCGACGCGCAACCGCACGTCGCTGTCCCCTGCGGCAGGGGCCAGCGACAGATTGTCGGCGGCTGCCGCGACTACCCCCAGGGGCGCCCGGAACTCGTGCGAAACCAGGGCGACGAAGTTCCGCTGCTGGGTGCGCAGGCGGTCGAACGCCATGAGCACAAAGCCGACATAGCAGACACCGCCGCCTACGGTGACCGCGAGGTAGAGCCAGGCCGTGACATCTGGATCGGGGCCCGCGCCGCCGGCCAGGCGCACGAGGTTCGCGGCGAACTCACCGATATTGCCGGCCAGTGCGAGCGCCGTGCCGCCGACCACCACGAGGCCACCCGGACGCAACGGATGGCGCAGCACGGTGAGGACGATCAGCGCCACCGAGACGACCTGAACCAGCGCTGTCGCAATGCCCTGCACCGGGCGGTCCTGAGCAGCCAGCGCCAGCATGGCACCTGCACTGAGCGCGACGATGGCGACGGCGGCACGCCAGGCCGGCGGCTTGCCGTAAAAGACGCGAACGCCCTGCCACGCCCCACAATAGGCGATTGCGAACAGCCAGCTGCCGAACGCTACAGCAGCCTCCGAGCCGCCGGCCGTGCCAATGGTCAGGACGATCGTGCCGGTGGCGTGCGCGGCCAGCGAGCTCAGCCAGTACCTGGTCGCCGCAAAAGAACGATACGCCCACAGGACGCCGGCAAAGACGATCATCAGGATGGTGGTGTTCAGCAGGGCGACAATGTTGAGCGTCGCAACATCGAGCGTCATGCCATCGCCTCATCGGGCGATCCGGCAAGCGCGACCGGCCCATCTACCGGTTCGCGGAGAAGCCTCCTCGGGGCGAGGGAGAAACGCACATGTCGTTTGGGCGGCATACGAGATCGGTGGTCCGGGAGAATATCGGCGGCTGGCCGCTTCATCTATCTTGTTGATGACAATGGAGAATATGTCCATGGGCCAGAAGTTCGAAAGTCGAGCCATGTCCAGAGCAGGCTTGGTGCGGCGGCCGCGGCGCTGCCAGTTTGCCATGGTTCTGCCGGGACATACCGGGCTATAGCTGCGGCTCCCGCAAACCCGGGCCTGCGGCCCGACTGAAACTTCAGATGGAGTGCGCCCGCCGTGCCTCGCCTCGCCCCCTCGCCTCTGCACCCGGCCGCCGATGCGGCGATGATCGTCGGTATCGATGGGGGTGGCAGCAAGACGCTGGTCGCCAGCGCCGACCGCAACGGGCAGGCGATCCGGCTGCAACGGGGTCGCGGCACCAGCCCGCTCGAAAGCCCGGGCTGGCGCGAGGCGCTGGCCGAACTGGCGCGGCCGTTCGCCAGCGCACCGGGCCTCGCCGGCGTCGCCGCGGCGCTGCCGGCTTATGGCGAGGTCGATACCGCCTCGGCGGCGCAGCAGCAGGCGATCGGCGAGCTGTTCGGCGCGGTGCCGCAGCGCCTGCTCAACGATGTCGATGCTGCCCATCTGGGCGCTTTTGCCGGCGGGCCGGGCATCCTGATTCTCGCCGGCACCGGCTCGATGGCCTGGGCGCGCGATGCGGCCGGTGGCTCGCACCGCACCGGCGGCTGGGACGATGTCATCGGCGACGAGGGCAGCGGCTACTGGATCGGCAGCCGGGTGCTGGGCGCGGTCAGCAAGGCGATCGACGGGCGCGCCGCCCCCACCGGCCTGGTCGATGCGGTGTTCGAGCGGCTCGGCCTCGCCTCCGGCGACCAGATGGACCGGCTGCTGGGCTGGGCCTCGGGGCTCGACGCGCCACGCATGCAGATCGCCACGCTGGCGCCGATCGCCCTGACGCGCGCCGATGCGGGCGACCCGGCGGCGAACGCCATTGTCGATGCGGCGGCCGATGAGCTTGCCCTCCACATCAGGACCCTCGAACAGCGCCTCGATGCCCCGGCCATGGCATGGAGCTTCGCCGGCGGGCTGTTCGCGAGCCCGGCGCTGCAGCGCGCCGTCACCGCACGGGTCGGCCGGCCACCCACCCTGCCCCGGCTGCCGCCGGTCGGCGGCGCCCTCCTCGCCGCGGCCCAGCACCTCGGCTGGTCCACCGACGAGGCCTGGCTCGACACCCTCGCAGCCTCGCTGCGAGCGCTCTCCGAAGAGATCAGCGAGGCAGCGGACTAGCCACCCCATCCTCGACCAGCAGCTCCGCGGCTGCCGGGTGGCTCAGGAAACCGCCGGGGCTGGCCGTAGGGCCGTAGGCGCCCGATTGCAGCACTGCGACCAGTTCATCGACGCCGAGCGGCGGCAGCGTCACGGTTCGACCCAGCGTATCGAGCGGCGTGCAGAGCGGGCCGACGACGCTGACCGGCGGCCCCGCCGGCTCGCCCAGCCGCGTCGGTGCGATGATCGGGTAGTCGCGCTTGATCACCTGGCCGAGATTGCCCGAAGCGGCGAGGTGGTGGTGCATGCCGCCATCGGTGACGACGAAACTCTGGCCGCGGGAGCGCTTGCTGGCATTGACCGCCATCACATAGACCCCGGCCGGCCCGGCGAGGAAGCGGCCGGGCTCGACCACCACGCGGGTGCCCGGCGGCACGCTGCGGGCCAGCGCCGGAAGGCCTGCCGCGAGCGCTCCGAGATCGAGCGACGCATCGCCCTGGAAATAGGGAATGCCGAGGCCGCCGCCGAGGTCGAGGGTGGCGAGCGGTTGCCCGACCCGCCCGGCAACTTCGCGCGCCAACTTCAGCCCGTGCTCCCACTGCGCCAGCAGCACGCCGGCATCGAGCACCTGCGTGCCGGCGAACAGATGCAGCCCGGCGAGGCGGAGATGTGGGCACCCGCCGAGCGCGGCCAGCACCTCGCCCAGGTCCTCTTCATCGAAGCCGAACGGCGAAGGCTTGCCGCCCATCCGCATCGCACCACCCTGTGCCGCGGCCACCGGGTTGATGCGGAGCGCCACAGCAATGGTCCTGCCGAGGGCCGTGCCGATGGCCTCGAGCCGCTCCAGTTCTTCGAAACTCTCGACATGGATTTCGCCGATGCCGCCGGCAACCGCCTCCTCCAGCTCGGCCCGGCGCTTGCCGGGGCCGGCAAACAGGATCTGCTCGGGCGCTGCGCCGGCCGCGCGCGCCCGCCGATATTCGCCGATCGAAGCGATCTCGACCCCCGCCCCCTCGCTGAGGAACAGCCCGATGACCGGCACTGCCGGGTTGGCCTTGACCGAATAATGGATCGCGGCGAAGCCATCGAGCGCCTGGCGCAACGCCCGGTAGCTGCGCCGCATCACCCCTGCGTCATAGGCAAAGAACGGCGTGCCGAAGCGGCGTCCCAGTTCGCTGACCGGAACGCCGCCAATGACCAGTTCGCCGCCCGCGACCTCGAAATGCTCGGCAACGAGGGCCGTGGCGAGATCGGCGCCGCTCATGCCGAGCGCTCGCGCAACAGGTGCGGATAATCCACCTTGCCGTTGGGCGTCGTCGGCAGCATCGCCACCAGCTCGATCTCGCGCGGCACCATATAGGCCGGCAGCTTGTCGGCGATGGCGGCGAGAATGGCCGGCGGGCTGCAGCCTTCCGCCGATGCTACCGCCACGGCGTGGACGCGCTGCCCGGCCGTGGCGTCGGGCACGCCGATCACTGCCACCTGGCGGAAGGCGCCGGTCGCCATCACCACCTCCTCCACCTCGGTGGGGCTGATCCGGTAGCCCGAGGATTTGATCATCGCGTCGGCGCGGCCGACAAAGGTGAGAAAGCCCTCCTCGTCCTCCACCACCATGTCGCCCGAATAGCAGACGATGGCGCCGCCGCGCTCGGCGGGCGTGCGTGGATCGGGGCGCAGCACCCGCGCCGTATCCTCGGGCCGGCGCCAGTAACCGAGCGACACCGTGGGGCCGCGATGCACCAGGATGCCGGGCTCGCCCGGCGCGGCGCGCCGCCCGTCGGCGGTCACCGCGAACACCTCGGTCTCGGGGATGGCGCGGCCGATCGAGTTGGGCCGGCGGTCGAGTTCCTCGGGCGGCAGGAAAGTGGAGCGGAATGCCTCGGTGAGCCCGTACATCAGGAACACCCGCGTGTCGGGCAGGAGCTCGCGCAGCCGGCGCAGCGTTTCGGTCGGCACGGCGCCGCCCGAATTGGTGACGTAGCGCAGCGTCGTCAGCCGGGTGCGGGCGAGGAGCGGCGCGCCGCGAGTGAGGATCGCCCAGACCGTCGGCACGCCGGCGAGCCCGGTAATGCCGTGCCGGTCGATGGCGCGGACGATGTCGTCGCCCAGCCGGAAGGTCAGCAGCACCAGCGTCGCCCGCTGCTCCACCGCGGTCAGCAGCTGGTTGAGCCCATAATCGAAGCTGAACGGCAGCACCGAGAGGATGCGATCGGCGGCGGTGATGCCCAGATAAGTGCGGACGATCCGGCAGCCGGCCACGAGGTTGCGATGGCTCAGCATCACCCCCTTGGGCCGGCCGGTGGAGCCCGAGGTGTAGAGAATGGCGGCGAGGTCCTCGCCGATCGCCGTTGGGCGCGGCAGCGCGCCATCGGTCTCGCCGATCTCCTCGACCAGCACCACCGTCAGGTCCGGCAGCTCTGCGCGCGCGTCGGCGAGCAGCGGCGCCAGCGCCCGGTTGGTGACGACGATCCGCGCCTCGGCATCGGCGACGATATGGGCGACCTGGATCGGCTTCAGCAGCGGGTTGATCGGCACGAACACCGCATCGGCAAGGCTGCTGCCGAAAATAGCGCAGCACTCCTCGAGGCATTTCGGCAGGAGGATCGCCACCCGGTCCCCGGGCAGCACCCCTGCCCGGCGAAACGCCGCGGCGTGGTCTCTGGCGCGGCGGCGCAACCCCTCGAAGCCGAGGCTGCGCTCGCCGTCGATGACGGCGGGCTTGTCGCCGGCGTCGGGCCCGTCGAGCAGGTGGTGAACCAGCAGCGGTTCGGCGCTCATGAGGTCCCCCGCTGGTCGACGAAGGCGGCCAGCCGCTCGGGCGTGGCGAGGTTTTCGGGAGTGAAATCGCCATCCTCGAGCGCGATGCCGAAACGCTCGCCGAGGAACATCATCAGGTCGAGCATGCCGAGCGAATCCACCGCTCCGCCGGCCAGCAGCTCGGTTTCCGGCTTGAGATTGTTGAGCGCCGGGAAGCGCTGGCGCAGATAGGCTTCGATGATGGCGTAGCTCTTGGTGGTGTCGTCGATCATGCTGGCCCCGGGGTTGCCTGGTGGATGAAGGTGAGTTCGGTGTAGCTGTGGTCGATCGCGTCGGCCGGCAGTTCGCCGCTGGCGAACACCCGGCAGCGCGACGGGGCGTGCAGCGCGCCCGGCCAGGTATCGGCGCGGTTGGCTTCGATTTCGAGGAACATCCGGCCCTGGCCGACGAGGAGGCGGGCGACGGCGCCGCGATGAAGCTGCAGCCGGCCCAGATTGGGGCAATAGATGAGCCGCACGCCCGGCACGCCGCGCAGCCGCGTGGGCAGGAAGATCAGCGGGTCCGCCGCACCGCCCTCGCTCAGCAGCGTCGCGCAGACGAGGCCCATCGCGGCGTGGTCGGCCAGCAGCTGATCGCCCGCCTGACGGTCGAGACTGAGCCGCGCCCGTGATGGCTGGAAACTGTCGAGCAGAGTCGGCACGATCATCGAACCTCGAACCCGCCCGGCAAGGCCGAGGCGCTCGTTCAGCGCCTCGACGTCATGCGTCGGGCTGAGATCGGTCACGAGGTCTGCCGCCGCAACCGCCGCGCGCAGCATCAAGGGAGCAAAGAACCGGGCGCGCTGGTCGACATACCAGCTCGAGAGGTTGAGCTTTCGCCCGGCCGATGCGGCGCCGCTCGGGCTGTCGAGCGTCAGCAGCACCCCGACATCCTGGCCCTTGTCGACCAGCAGCGTGCCGATCGGGCCGGCGCCCCGCGCCTCGCGATAGGCGCTGAGGGCCTTGAGCAGCCTGTTCCAGAACCCCGGCGGGCGTTGTGGGAAGCCGCGACACAGCACGGCCTCCGCGCGCCCCAGCGCGCCTGATGTGATGATTTCGATCTGCATGGCCAATCCGGTCCGGTCGCGGCGTGCGACCGGCAAGACCAGGGGGCGACGGGCGCCGGCCGCTGGCGACTGGGAAGGCGCTCGGGCGACGAGCGCGGTGACGGGCGGGCGGAAACCGCCGCGGTTCAGCCGAGCCGCTTGGGCGGTTCGTCCGGCAGGAACAGCAGGATCCCGACCACCGCCTTTGTCCGGGTGGGGGCCCAGGCGGCGAGCCAGAGCGGCGCGAGGCCTGTCGACACCATCTCGGTGAGCAGCGGCGGCGTATCCGGCACGAGGTCCGCGGTCCCGCTGAGGCCGGCACAGCCCGGCAGCCCGACGCAATCGCTGCCCGAAACACTCGCCTCGACCAGCGCTGCCGCATGGAGATCAGGCGCCGATACCGGCGCGGCCGCAACTGCGCCGACCAGCAGCAGCAACGACACGATGATCCACAAATAGAGCCTCGCAAACATGCATTGAACTATTGCGTTGTCGCGGGCGCCCGACAAGCAAAGGCTGGCGCAATGGTGAATGCCGGACCGGCCGCGGCGATGCGACCGCCGCGTAAGCCTCACTGCTGCTTCAGCCGGAAGTCGATGCGGAGCAGGCCATTCGCCTCGCCCACCGTCGCCTCGACGCCGTAAACGGCGCTGATCCGCTCCGCCGTCAGCACCTCGGCCGGCGTTCCTGCCGCCACCAGCCGCCCCTCGCAAAGCATGGCCAGCCGGTCGCAATAGCGGGCTGCGAGGTTGAGGTCATGCAGCGCGGCCAGCGTCGTGGTGCCGAGCCGGCCGATCAGCTCGAGCAGTTCGAGCTGGTGGCGGATATCGAGGTGATTGGTCGGCTCGTCCAGCACCAGGAACTCGGGCTGCTGCGCCAGGGCGCGTGCCACCAGCACACGCTGCTTCTCGCCACCCGAGAGGCTCTGGAACAGCCGCCCGGCGCAGTGGCGCATCGCCACCTGCCCGAGGCACCGCTCGACCAGTTCGTGGTCTGCCGCGGTATCGGTGTCGAGCAGCCGCTTGTGCGGGGTGCGCCCCATCATGACGATTTCGTCGACGGTGAAATCGAACTCCCCCATCCGCTCCTGCGCCACCACCGCCATGCGCCGCGCCGCCTGCCGCGCCGAGACCTTCCAGACCTCATCGCCGAGGTGAACGATCCGCCCGGCCGAAGGCTTCAGCACGCGGTAGATGGCGCGCAACAGGCTCGATTTACCGGAGCCATTGGGGCCGACCAGCCCGACGAACTGGCCGGGCGCCACGTCGAGCAGCACCTGGTCGACGAGGCGCCGCCCCTCGATCTCCACCGAAACCCCATCGACAATCAGCTGGCTCATGCCGTGTCCTTGCTTCGCCAGCGCTGCGTCGCCAGCATCCAGATGAAGAACGGGCCGCCCAGCAGCGCGGTGATGACGCCGACCGGCAGCTCGATCGGCGCAAAGCTCATGCGCGCCGCGACGTCGACCCAGATGAGGAACACCCCGCCCAGCAGCGCCGCCACCGGCAGCACCCGTCGATGGTCGGTGCCCACCAGCATGCGCACGACATGCGGGATCACCAGCCCGACGAAGCCGATGGCGCCCGAGACGGCGACCATCACCCCGGTGAGCAGCGACAGCACGATGAACAGCCTGAGGCGCAGCCGCCCCACATCGACGCCGAGCGTCGCCGCCGTCTCGTCGCCGACCAGCAATGCATTGAGCTTCCTGCCGCTGAGCGCCAGATAGCCGGTGCCCATGACGAGCACCGCCGCCGGCAGCCCGAGGTCCGACCAGGCGGTGCCGCCGAGGCTGCCGAGCATCCACTCCATGGCGGTACGCGCCAGTTCGCGGTTCTCCGAGGTGAGGACGATGAGGCTCGTCAGCCCCGACAGCGAATAGCCGCAGGCCATGCCGGCGAGCACCAGGCGCAGCGGCCACAGCCGGCCGCCCGCCACGGCGATCAGAAACACCAGGACGAACGAAACGACGGCGCCGGCAAACGCTCCGGCGGAGACGGCATAGATCCCGAGAAAGCCCAGCCAGCCGCCGCCCAGCACCAGCACCGCGCCCACCGAGGCGCCGGACGAAACGCCCAGCACATAGGGATCGGCCAGCGGATTGCGCACCACGGCCTGCATGGCGACGCCGACCACCGCCAGCCCCCCGCCCACCAGCGCGGCGAGCAGAACGCGCGGCAGCCGCAGCATCCAGACGATGTTCTCCTCGGCGGCGCTCCACATCCCGGTACTGCCGCTGAGCTTGGCCCAGGCGATGTTCCAGACCGTGAGCATCGAGAGGTTCACCGGACCGATGGTCACCGCCAGCGTCACCGACAACGCCAGCGCCGCCGCCAGCCCCGGCAGCAGCAGCGCCAGCGGAATGCGCAACAGCCGCTCCCGCCAGCCGGCGGGCGCGGCTATCGGAGCCGTCGTCACTCGAACAGCTCGGGATAAAAGCCCGCCGCGAGGGTGCGCACCGCGTCGGGGTTGCGCACCCCTTCGAAGGCCGACGGCAGCGGCAGCACCACGAAGCGGTCGTTCTGGATCGCCGGCATGCTGGCGAGCGCCGGGTCGTGCTTGAGCAGGGCGATCTTGTCGGCGGCGCTGGTCTGGCCGTAATCGTTGATGACGATCACCTCGGGCGCCCGCGCCACCGCCTCTTCCCAGCTGACATTGGACCAGGTCTCGTCGAGGTCGGCAAACACGTTGACCCCGCCGGCCAGCGCGATCAACTGGGTCTCCAGCGCTTTGCCGGTGGTATAGATGGCGTCCTCGCCGCTGTCATAGACCAGCACCTTGACCGGCGGCTTGCCGGCCCTGGCGATGGTCGCCTCGACCGCGCCGATCTCGCCCCTGATCCGCTCGATCAGCGCGCCGGCCGCGGGCTGGATATCGAAGATCTGCCCGATATTGGCGATGTCCTCATAGACGTCGTCCATCGTCGCGCCCTTGATCAGCGTGCCTTTGACGGCATAGGCATTGATCCCCAATTCCTTCAGTTTTTCGACCGGCGCCACCGCCGTGTCGCGATAGGCGCTGAGCCGCCCGAAGGTGAAATCCGCCCCCGTGGCCAGCACCACTTCGAGCGAGGGCGACCCGGTGCCGTCCGACAGGATCGGGATCGCGTCGTACTCGGCCTTGAGGCTGTCGAGGATCGGATGGTTGAGATAGGCGGTGCCCACCATTTTTGGGGCGAGCCCCAGCGACAGCATCAGTTCGGTGACGTGGCCGTTGAGCGTCACGGCGCGCTCGGGCGCCTTGTTGAACACCAGCGTGTTGTCGCCGTTCTGGATGGTCAGCGGATAGACCGTCGCCTGGGCGAGGGCGATCGCGGGCGCCATGGACAGCAGCGCTGCCCCGAGCCATAGGGTGAGCTTCATGTTGGTTCTCCTGGGATGTGCGGGATGTGATCGAGCGCGGCGACCCGATGGACGATGAGATCGGCAACCGGTTCGTTGCGGCCGACGACCACGGCGACGAAACGGTTCACCGCCTCGCGGTCGGGCAGCCGGTACCATTCGCCGCGCGGATAGGCGGCGAGCAGCGGCCCCTGGTTGCAGGGATAGAGGCAGCCGGTGGTGGCGACGAGGCACGCGCCGGCGAGCCCGGAGGCGGCGAGCGCCTCGGCCAGCGCCAGCTTGAGATTGGGGGCGCCGCGGAACTGGCAGCGCGGGCCGGTGCAGACCAGCAGGTGATGCCGGAACGGCGGCGGCTTGTCCCAGCCCGGCTTGCCGAGGCTCGGGCGCTGCGCCGCGATAGGCTCGGCCGCATCGGCCGCCGAAATCGCGGCCGCGACGATGGCGGCGATCACCTCGTTCCCGACCGCCTGGTCCGGCCCCAGCAGCAGGCGCACCGGCGGGCCCTGGCGCTGCTCGCGCCAATGGGCGAGCACACCCGGCAGCCAGGCCGCGAGGCTCTGCGAAAACGGCAGGCCGAGCGGCTGGACCAGGATGGTCCGGCAGCCCTCCGCCGCCAGCGCGTCGAGCACCTCGCCCAGATGCGGGCCACTGCCCTCGAGCCGAACCAGCCGGGTCGGCAGCGGCGTTGCGGCGCTAACGGCTGCGGCCAGCTCGCGCTGCCGCGCCGCATTCAGATGTTGTTGCGAAATGCAGACGATGACGGCATCAGGTCGAGCCAATGTACCCTCTCCGGATCGGAGAAGGCCAAGCTGTCGCCAATGCCACGGAACCCGTGCCTGGTCTCATGCGCGCCCCCTGCCGGGGCACCTCGCCCGGCTACTGGTCTTTGCGCTCGGCAGGTCTCCTGGCTCGCGGCTCGGATGCGATCGACAGCCTTCCCGCCCTCATGAAGGACAGTGGCGATGTGCCGGTCACTTGCCGCTTACAGTTGCGAGGGCAGCCACGGTTTTGGCCCCTGATGGGTAATCCGCACCGTGTTCCCTTTTAATCCGCGCATCTGGCGGAACCGAAAGCGGACGAGGCTTTGCAGATTCCGCCTGGCCGCGCAAGCCATTGCCGCCGCGGCCAGCCGGCGCCCTAGCGCCAGGTTGCGGGAGAGCGGCACTATGATCGGGCGTCGGACAGCGAGGCTGCCGTCGCCGCCACCTCGGCGACGTCGCAGATCAGCTCCAAAGTGCCGTCGGACAGCGTCGCCAGCGGCACCCAGCGCGCCTCGAGCGCGTCGTCGCCGGCGACCGGCTCGCCCGCCTGCCAGCGGCAGAGCACGGCAATCAGCACATAGTGGCTGCGAAGCCGCCCATCGGCGTCGTAGTCGAGGGCATCGAGGCTGGCGAAGGCCAGTTGAGGCGTTGCCCGCACGCCGGTCTCCTCGAGCAGCTCGCGAGCGGCCGCGGCGTGGATTGTCTCGCCGGCCTCGATCTTGCCGCCCGGAAAGCCCCAGAGCCCGGCATCGGGCGGGTTGGCGCGGCGCACCAGCAGCGCCTCGCCGCCGCGGATCACCACCGCGAGGACGGCGGCCACCGGCCGCCCGACAGCCGGGCTGGTCACGGCTGCGGCTCGAGATATTGGTTGGTGTAGTAGCCCGACAGATCCGGCAGGCTGGGCAGCGGGTTGCCGTCGCCATCCTTCAGCAGCCCGGCCGCGTAGAGAAAACGCCCAACGGCTTCCATCTTGGTCGGGTCGATCGTGCCGACGGCGCCGTCGGCGCCCTTGAGGTAATGCCCGTCGATCAGCGCCGCCAGCGAAGCGCGGACGAAATCCCGGTCGAGCGCCGCATCGGGATTGGCGGCAACGAGGATATCGGCCGCCTCGTCCGGATGCTCCACCGCATAGGCGTAGCCGCGCTGGGTCGCGGCAATGAAGCGCCGCGCCGTCTCGGCATGGGCATCCAGATAGGCGCCGGAGCTGGCGATGAAATTGGTGTGCTGGTCGGGCACGCCATAGTCCGCGTAGCGGAAGGCGCGCTGCGCCGGGCCGTCGCGCTCGGCCTTGACGCCCTCCCAGGTATAGACTTCGAGGGTGAAATCGACCGTATCGTTGGCGAGCGCTTCGTAGGCCGAAGTGCCAAGCGTCACCGTCTCGAACTCGCCCTTGCCGCCATCGTTGCGGATGATCGTGCCGATCAGCGCATTCTCCCAGCCGCTGCCGAAGCCGGCATAGAGCTTGCCGTCGAGGTTGCGCGGCCGGGCGATATCGATGCGGTCGGCCTTGAACACCAGGCGCCCGGTCTCGGTCTGCACCAGCGCATAGGCGGCCACCAGGTCGGCGCCGGCGCTGCGCTGGGTGAACAGTCCGATCGAGCCGACAATGCCGAAATCGGCGACCCGGTTGGCGACCAGCGTCGCCGCGGCGGTATCGGCATAGGGCAGGATTTCGACCGCGAGGCCGGCCTCGTCGTAATAGCCCTTGGCCGCGGCGACGAAGAGCCCGATGTGGTTGGTGTTGGGCGTCCAGTCGAGCGCCACACTGACCGGGGTCGCCTGCCCCAGCGCCGGTGCGGCACCCAGCGTGACGGCCACGGCGAACGCGGCGAGGAGATGATGGTTCGGCAAGGTCATGGCTCCAGTTTGAACAGTTCTGCGAGGATTTCGGCTTCGAGCGCCGCCAGCGCCGGGCTGCCGGTGGGCGGGCGCGGATGCGGGAACGGCACCGCGAACTCGCGCAGCACCCGCGCCGGCCGGCGCGACAGCACATAGATGCGGTCGGAAAGCTGCACCGTCTCGCGCACATCGTGGCTGATCAGCAGCACCGTCCAGCCATGCCGCAGCCGCATCTCGGCCAGCCAGGCCTGCATGCGGGCCCGGGTCAGCGCATCGAGCGCGCCAAGCGGCTCGTCGAGCAGCAGCATGCCGCTCTGCTGCGCCACGGTGCGCAGCAGCGCCACGCGCTGTCGCATGCCGCCCGAGAGCTGCGCCGGATAATGTCCCTCGAAACCCGCGAGCCCGAACTCCTCCAGCAACGGGGCCACCAGCCGGCGCGCCGCGGCGCGGCGGGTGCCCCGCACCTCGAGGCCGAGCGTCGCGTTGTCGAGCACCCGGCGCCAGGGCAGCAGGGCGTCACGCTGCGGCATGTAGGCAAAATGCGGATCGTTCGCGGCGAGCGGCAGCCCGTCGACCAGCATCTGCCCGCTGTCCGCCGTGACCGCCCCGATCAGCAGCTGCAGGATGGTCGATTTGCCTGCCCCGGACGGACCGAGGATCGAGACGAACTCGCCCGGCCGCACCTCGAGGCTCACATCGTCGAGCACCTCGACGGCGCCGAAGCGCTTGCCGACCGCTTGCAGCTGCAGGTGCGGCGCCGTCATGGCGTCCGCTCCGCGAGGCGCGTCCAGGGCATGGCCAGCCGCTGCAGCAGGCTGGCGGCGCCGAACAGCAGCAGCGTGATGCCGGCGCTGACGAACACCGCGGCCAGCACCAGGTCGGGGCGGAAATTGTTCTTGGCGTTGAGGATGTAGATCCCGAGCCCATGCCGCGAGCCGGCATATTCGGCAAAGATCGCCCCGACCACCGCATAGGTGATCGAGATCCTGAGCCCGGCGAAGAAATAGGGCAGCACGGAGGGCAGCCGCACGAGGACGAAGCGGCGCCGCCGCGTTGCCCCCATCGAGGCCAGCAGGGTTTCGATGTCGCGGTCGGTGGCGGCATAGCCCTCGACCAGCGCCACCAGCATCGGAAAGAACGTCACCAGCGCCACGAGGACGATCTTGGGCACGAGGCCGAAGCCGAACCACAAGACGATCAGCGGTGCGATGGCGACCAGCGGCAGGGTCTGGCTGATCACCAGCACCGGGAACAGCGCGCGCCGCAGCGGCCGGCAGAAATCAATGAGCACCGAGAAGCCGAACGCCGCGACGAGCGAGGCGGCGAACCCCAGCGTCGTTGCCTGCAGCGTCGCGAGGCTATGCGTCGCGAGGCTCTGCCATTGCCCGAGCCCCGCGGCGACGATGCGCGACGGCGCCGGCAGCACGGTCGGGGCGATGCCGGAGAGCTGCACATAGGCTTCCCAGGCCACGAGCAGGCTCAGCACCGCGGCGATGGCCGGGCCGGCATGGGCAAGCAATCGCGCCGCGGGGCGCCAAAGGGCAGATCGGCTGGACATGTCTGGGCTCAGCCGAGGCTGGGGCTGTTGGCCGAAACCGTCAGGTCGATCGTCACATGGCCCGCGGGCGGCCCGAACCGGCAGAACGCCTGCTCCAGCGTGCCGAACAGCGCGCCCGCGTCACCGCTGAGCTTGGTCGCGAAGTGCTTGGAGCGCTCGAACGTGCCCGAGGCCTTGAGGAAGCCGATGCAGCCATAGATCTCGTCCATGTGGTCGCCCTGCCCCATGACATAGAGCGACAGCTGCGCCACCCCATGCACCCCGGTCTGGGGCGCCGTGGCCACCGCCGCCATGGCGGCGGCATGGCGTTCGCTGAGCGGCGCGACCGGCCCATCGAACTGCGGCGAGCTGCAGATGGCGTCGTCGGGCTCGCCCGGGCAACCGCGGGAGATCGTCGCCGACAGCACGCAATGGACGCCGGTCCGGCTGGCCGCGGCGAACAGGTCGCGCATTGCCGGGAACAGCACTTCGGGCGGCCCGACCAGCAGCGTCGAGATGTCGTCGGTCTCGATGCGCAATCGATCGCGGTAAGGATCGAGCGCCCCGAGCGCGCCGACGATGACACCGACGAAATCGCCGGTCATGGGATAAAGGGAAATCTGTGCGCCAGAAAACATCGGCCCGCCTCGCTCCGCTGGTATTACCCAGATCAGCTTGAGGGTCCAAAGGCTTGCCGCCTTCATCTCAGCCCCGGCAGATACGGAGCACCCCTGTGGATTTGCGATCGATAGCAAGCCCGGCGATCGAGCGCAAGGCGAGCGGCCTCGATCAAAAGTCCTATCCGGATGGCTGCCACCGGCTTGACTGCCTCTGGCCGCCGCCGCACCGGTGGTGGCCGCCTTGAAGAGGAGCGCACCCATGGCCGAGACCCTGTCGCTGACCCTCGACGGCGCCGCCATCACCGACATCCCGTCCTTCTATGACGAGATCAACCGCGTCTTCATGGCGGGCGAGGACTGGCAGCTCGGCGCCAGCCTCGATGCGCTCGACGACCTGCTCTATGGCGGCTTCGGCGTGCTGCACGGCGTCGACCGGGTCGTGCTGGTCTGGACCGATATCGAGCGCAGCCGGCTCGCCCTCGGCATCGAGGCGACCCGCCGGCACTATCTCGACAAGCTCACGCAACCCACCCGCTTCGATACCGAGCGCATCGCGGCGGACCTCGCCGCGCTCGAACGCGGCGATGGCCCCACCTATTTCGACATCATCCTCGAGATCATCGCCGGCCATCCCCAGATCGAGCTGCAACCGGCCTAGCCGCGCGCCCGATCCCGTCCGCCTGCACCATCCTCCTGCCGGCCCGCAACTTCTTCCACAGCGCAGCCGGATCGATTTTAAAACGTTTGCAATCATCCTGAAAACGTTTAAAAACTCGCACAAGCTCAGGGAGGAGCGCACGTGGCAGGTTTGACACTCCGCGAATTGGCGGCGCGGCTCGACATTTCGGTCGGCACGGTGTCCCGCGCGCTCTCGGGCGATCCCGCCATCGCGCTGAAGACCCGCGAGCGCGTCACCGAGGCCGCCCGGCAATATGGCTATGTCCCCAATATGGCGGCCCGCCAGCTGGTCTCCGGGCGCTCCGGCTTCGTCGGCTTCGTCATGCCGGTGCGCGGCCCCAACTTCATCGATTCCTATCTCGGCGAATTCCTCACCGGCCTCGGCGAAGGGCTGGTCGAGCATGGCATGGACCTGTTCATCGCCACCGTGCCGGCCGGCCGCTCGGAGCTCTCGGTGCTGCGCCACGTCGTCGAATCCGGCCGCGCCGACGGCGTGGTGGTGCCGCGCATCGGCGAGGCCGACGAGCGGCTCGCCTATCTGCTCGAGCGCAAATTCCCCTTCGTCGCGCATGGCCGCATGCTGGACTCGTCCGCCGCCTTCAACTGGCTCGATGCGGACAGCGTCTCGGCCTTCGGCGAGATCTTCGATCTGCTCTACGACCTGGGCCACAGGCATTTCGGCCTCGTCTCGATCTCCGATCCGATGACCTTCCGCCACCTGCGCGAGCGGGGGCTGCGCGATGCGATCTCGCGGCGCGGCGACCCCAATGTCATCCTCGATGTCGCGAGCGCCCCGCGCTTCGATCGCGGCGCCACCGTGGCGGCGGTCAATTCGCTGATCCACGCCGAGCGCCGGCCGACCGCGATGATCGGCCTGTTCGACGAACTGGCGCTGACTATCATGGAAGAAGCGTCGCGGGCCGGACTGTCGATCCCGCGCGACCTGTCGGTGGTGGGCTTCGACAACATCACCGCCGCCGCCTACGCGCCGCCCGGCCTCACCACCTTCGAGGCCCACACGCGGGAATCGGCGCGCGAGATCGCCGGCATGCTGGTCACCATCATCGAGAAGAAACCGGCATCGCCGCTCACCAAGCTCATCGCGCCCAAGCTCGTGGCGCGGGCCAGTCACGGACCGGTCCCCGGACCAGTCGGCAAGCTCTAGTTCAACAGGGAGGTAACAAGACGTGAAACGCACACTCAAGACTCTCGCCGTCGCCGCGCTGGCGATCGGCCTCACCGCCAGCACGGCCAGTGCCCAGGTGCTGTTCTGGTCCAACCAGGCCGTACCGGTCGAAGAGACCCAGAAGATGCGTGAGCAGGTGCTCAAGGCATTCCCCGGCGGCGTGGACTTCCAGCCCCAGGAGCCGGGTCCGTTCATCACCCGCATCCAGGCCGAGACCGAGGCCGGCAGCGGCGCCATCGGCGTGGTCGGCGGGCTTTATGGCGATCTCGCCAATTTCGCCGACAGCTGGGTCGATCTCTCCGATGTCGATCTGAGCGGCGTCACTGTCAGCCCCGCCTTCATGGAGCTGGGCAAATTCGGCACCGCCGAGCAGAAATTCCTGCCCTGGATGCAGGCCAATTACGTGATGGCCGCCAACAAGCAGGCGCTGCAGTACCTGCCCGAAGGCGCCGACATCAACAACCTGACCTACGACCAGGTCATCGCCTGGGCCAAGAACCTCGCCGAGCAGACCGGCTCGCCGAAATTCGGCTTCCCGGCCGGCCCCAAGGGGCTGAAGCACCGCTTCTTCCAGGGCTTCCTGCTGCCCGCCTTCACCGGCTCGGAAGTCACCAAGTTCCGCTCGGCCGAAGCCGAACAGGCCTGGGGCAAGTTCAAGGAACTCTGGCAGTACACCAACCCGGCTTCGACCAATTACGATTTCATGCAGGAGCCGCTCCTGACCGGCGACGTATGGCTGGCGTTCGACCACATTGCCCGCCTGTCGGAAGCCTTCAACCAGAAGCCGGATGATTTCGTCGCCTTCCCGGCGCCGTCGGGTCCGAAGGGCCGTGCCTTCATGCCGGTGCTCGCCGGCATCGCGGTGCCGAAAAGCGCGCCTGACGTGGCCAAGTCCAAGGAGCTCATCAAGTACATGATGCAGCCCGAGCAGCAGGTCGCAACGCTCCTCGCCACCAACTTCTTCCCCACCACCGACGCCGCGCTGCCGGCCGAACTGCCCGCTTCGGCCCGTGCCCTCGGCCCGGCCGTGCAGGCCATGACCAGCTCGCCCGACGCCCTGCCGGCACTGCTGCCGGTCGGTCTCGGCGACAAGGCCGGCCAGTTCAACCAGGTCTATATCGACGCCTTCGAGCGCATCGTCCTTGCCAACCAGGATGTCCGCCAGGTGCTCGATCAGCAGGCCGAGACGCTGCGCCAGCTGATGGTCACCACCGGCGCGCCGTGCTGGCTGCCCGACGCCCCGTCGGAAGGCCCCTGCCCGGTCGAATAAGACCCCTGCCACCTCCACTGCCCGGGGCTTCGGCTCCGGGCGGCCCCGGCCCCGCGACGAGGCGGAACGATGAACAGCAAGACATTGCCCTATCTGCTGCTGGCCCCGGCGACGATTTTCCTCGTCGTCTTCTTCCTCTGGCCGTTCCTGCAGATCGCCTGGCTCGCCTTCACCACCGAAGGCGGCTTCACCATGCAGCATTTCCAGACCATGGCCGGCAACTGGAAGTTCTGGCCGACCTTCTGGAATACGGTGATCCTCGCGGCCATCGTCGTGCCGCTGCAGCTGGTCATGGCGCTGGCGATGGCGCAGGTCGTCGCCAAGCTCAAGACCACGCGCAACACCATCCTCTACATCTTCACCATCCCGCTCGGTCTCTCCGACCTCGCAGCCGGGATCATCTGGCTCGCTATCTTCGAGCAGTCGGGTTTCCTCAACTCCATGCTGGTGGGGCTGGGCGTCGTCGACAAGCCGATCCTGTTCCTCGGCTACCAGAACCTGTGGGTCATCTTCATCGCGGTGATCCTCGCCGAGCTGTGGCGCGCCACCGCCATCGTCATGGTCATCCTCGTCTCCGGCATGGGGCTGATCCCCAAGGAATACTACGAGGCGGCCGAGGTGTTCGGCGCCGGGCCGTGGAAGCGCTTCGTCAAGGTGACGCTGCCCATGCTCAAGCCGTCCATCCAGACCGCAATGATCCTGCGCACCATCGCCGCGTTCGAAGTCTTCGCCGTGGTGGTGGCGCTGGGCGGCACCACCCTGCCGGTGCTGGTCGGCGAAACCTTCAACTGGCAGTTCGCGCTCAACGACCGCAATGTCGCCGCCGCCTTCGCGCTCGTCATCCTCGCCATCTCGATCGCCGCGACGCTGGTGTTCCTGCGTGTACTGCGCACCCCCAAGGGAGCCACGCTATGAGCGGCGCCGTTGCGACTGCCGACAAGCCGCGCGCCGTCTCCGATATCGGGGCGGCCGGCAGGTTCCTGTTCTGGGCCGGCGTGGTGCTGCTCTGCGCCTGGGTGCTGGTGCCGATCTACCTGCTGGCGGTCAACACCCTGTCCTCGCCGCAGGAGGTCACCGCCTTCCCCAAGACCGGCGTGCCCAGTTTCGACATGGGCTCGATCCAGTTCTTCCTCTCCTTCGAGGGCGTGCTGAAGGCGCTGTGGAACTCGGTGCTGGTGGCGGTGCTGACGATGATCCTCTCGATCGCCATCGGCGCCCCGGCCGGCTATGCGCTGTCGCGCTTCGAATTCCCCGGCAAGGCGACCTTCCGCATGCTGGTGCTGATGACGCGCGCCTTTCCGCTGCCGCTGCTGGCGCTGCCGATCGCGGTGATGTTCATCCGTATCGGCCTCGACGACACACCGATCGGGCTGGCGCTGGTGCACACCACCCTCGCCATCCCCTTCGCGGTGCTGATCACCTTCTCGATCTTTTCGGGCATTCCGCTCGAACTCGAGGAGGCGGCCTGGACGCTCGGCTGCAACCGGCTGCAGGCATTCCAGCGGGTGGTGCTGCCGCTGGTGCTGCCCGGCATCACCGCCTCGGCCATCTTCGCCTTCACCATCTCGTGGAACGAGGTCTTCGCCGCCTCGGTGCTGACCGTGCAGAACCGCACGCTGACGGCGTTCCTGCTGCAATCGCTCTCCGTCTCGCCGCTGCACCTGCGTTTTGCCGGCGGCGCGGCCCTCGTCATCCCGGCGCTGATCTTCATCTTCGCCGTCCGCAAATACATGTTCGCGATGTGGGGCATCGCCAACCGTTAAAGCGGGATCGAACCTGCCGGTACGATCCTCGCGACAGAAAGAAAGGCTGAGCCCGCCATGGCTGAGATTCTCATCAAGGGTGTCGCCAAGAGCTTTGGGTCCTTCACGGCCCTGCACTCGATCGACCTGACCATTGCCGACCAGGAATTCATGGTGCTGCTCGGCGCCTCGGGCTGCGGCAAGACCACGCTGTTGCGCATCATCGCCGGCCTCGAAAGCCCGACCCAGGGCGAGGTGTGGATCGGCGGAAAGCGGGTCGACCAGTTGCCGCCGCGCGAGCGCGGCATCGCCATGGTGTTCCAGAACTACGCGGTGTTTCCGCACCTGACGGTCTACGAGAACATCGCCTTCGGCCTGCGCATGAAGAAGCTGCCGCAGGCGGAGGTTGATACGAGGGTCAAGCGCACCGCCGAGCTGATGCATATCGAGCAGCTGCTGAAGCGCTATTCCGGCCAGCTCTCGGGCGGCCAGCGCCAGCGCGTCGCCGTGGCCCGCGCCCTGGCGATGGAGCCCGACGTGATCCTGATGGACGAGCCGCTGTCCAATCTCGATGCGCTGCTGCGCCTCGAGATGCGCGCCGAGCTGAAGGGCGTGCTCGCCAATTCCAAGACCACCACCATCTACGTCACCCACGACCAGGTCGAAGCCATGTCGCTGGCCGACCGCATCTCGGTGATGAATGGCGGCCACATCGTGCAGGCCGCCTCGCCGGTGGAGGTCTACCGCAATCCCGCCGCCCGCTTCGTCGGCAGCTTCATCGGCAACCCGCCGATGAATTTCCTGCCGGCGGCGCGGAACGGCGATGGCCGCTACCAGGTGGCCGGCATCGCCCTCGATGGGCCGTCGAGCGGTGGCGCGAAGCTCGAATTCGCCATCCGCCCCGAGGATCTCACCATTGCCGCCGGCGGCCTCAAGGCCACCGCCCGGGTGATCGAGCCGCTCGGCGCCCATACGCTGGTGACATCCGAAGTCGACGGCAAGCTGTTCCGCGCCGTGCTCGACAGCGACCTCAAGGTGGCGCCGGGCGATGAGCTCAGCCTCGTGCCCAAGCCCGACCGGGTGCGCTGGTTCGACCCGGAGACCACCAGGGCCGTCAACTGATGTCCTCCCGCTCCGCGCTCGCCGCCAAGGCCATCGAGGTGCTGCGCGAAAATGACCGCGGCGGCTACACGGTGCCGACCAAGGGGCTCTATCCGTTCCAGTGGAACTGGGATTCCTGCTTCACCGCGCTCGGCCAGAGCCATTACGACATGGACCGGGCCTGGACCGAGGTGGAGACGCTGTTCGCCCATCAATGGGCCGATGGCATGGTGCCGCATATGGTGTTCCACGAGCCGGCGCCGACCTATTTCCCCGGCCCCGACGTCTGGGGCACCGGCCGCACGCCGCCGACCTCGGGCATCACGCAGCTGCCCATTGCCGGCTTCGCCATCCATCAGCTGTTCCGGCGCAATCCCGACGCCGGGCGCGCCCGCCCCCTGCTCGACGGCCTCGACCGCTGGCACGGCTGGTTCTACCGCACCCGCGATCCCGGCCGCACCGGCCTCGTCGCGGTGGTCCACCCCTGGGAGTCGCGTGACAACACCATCGACTGGGACGAGGCCTTCGAGCGCGTGCCCACCGACGGCGTCATGCCGTACGAGCGCAACGACCTCAAACATGCCGACCCGGCGACCCGCCCCACCAAGGCGCAATACGACCGCTACCTGTGGCTGGTGCAGCACTTCCGCAGCCTCGGCTGGGATTCGACGCTGACGCACGATGCCTCGCCGTTCCAGGTCGTCGATCCCGGGTTCAACGCCATCCTGATCCGCTCGTGCCTCGAAACGGCGGCCCTTGCCGATGCCCTCGACGCCCCCGAGATCGCCGCCCGCCACCGCAACTGGGCCGAACAGGGCCTCGTCGCGCTCGACGGGCTGTGGAGCGACCGGCACGGCCAGTACCTGCCGTTCGATCGCGTCGGCGGCAGGCTCAGCGAAAGCCCGTCCATCGGCGGGCTGATCCCGGTCTTCGCGCCGATCCCGGCGCCTCGCGCGGCCGCCCTCGCCAGCACCATCGGCAGCATGGGAACAGAGGTTCGCTATCTCGTCCCCAGCCACGCGCCATCCGATCCGCGCTTCGATCTCAAGCGCTACTGGCGCGGCCCGGTCTGGCTGGTGTGCAACTACATGATTGCCGATGGCCTCGCTCGCGCCGGCGAGGTGGCGATGGCCGAGCGCCTCACTGCCGACAGCCTGCGGCTCATCGAGCAGTCGGGCTTTGCCGAATATTACGACCCGCGCGACGGCACGCCGCTCGGCGGCGGCCGCTTCTCGTGGACGGCGGCCATGGTGCTCGAATTCCTCGAGCCGGGTCTGGAGGCCGGGGCGTGACCAGCTTCCTCGAGCGCTGGGCCGGCAAGGCGAGCGCGCTCGCCACCTTCGGGGATTCCATCACCGAGGGGCTGACCATTCCCGAGATGCCGGCGCGCTGGGCCAATCGGCTTGCGTCGCGGCTGGGCGCGCGGCTCTACAACCGCGGCATCAGCGGCACGGTGATGCAATCCTCGCCCGCCGCCGGCGGCGCGCCGCGCGACCATAACGGGCATGGCCGCTTCTACCGGGACCTGCTCGGCGCCGAGCGCGGCGACGTGCTCGCCATCCTCTATGGCACCAACGATGCGCGCTATGTCGGCGCACCGCACAGTTTCGGCGCCGCCGGCTTCGTGCGCGATTACCGCGCCGTGCTCACCGGGCTGATCGCCGCGGGCTACCTGCCCGAGGCCATCGCCATCGGCAGCCCGAGCCACCTGCCCGATGCCGGCTTCGCCGTCGGCAGCGACGGCTTTGCCGGCCAGAGCCGCGAGACCTACCAGTCCTTCGTGCCGCTGGTGCAGGCGCTGGCCATCGAGTTCGGCTGCTATTACGCGCCGGTCAACGAACGCATGGCGGCCGAAGGCGGCGATGCGCTCATCCTCCCCGACAACGTGCATCCCAATGCCGCCGGCCATGGCCGGATCGCCGACATTTCCGCCGGCGCGACGCGGCTCTAGACCCCCAGGAGTACCCCCATGACCCAGCAAACCGAGAAGATTTACGAGCACGCTCTCGAAGTGCTGAAGGAGAACGACCAGGGGAGCTACACCATCCCCACCAAAGGCCTTTACCCCTTCCAGTGGAACTGGGACTCATGCCTGACGGCGCTGGGGCAGTTCCACTACGACGAAGCCCGCGCCTGGACCGAGATCGAGACGCTGTTCGCCAACCAGTGGCCCGACGGCATGGTGCCCCATATCGTCTTCCATGTGTATTCGGACGGTTATTTCCCCGGGCCCAATGTCTGGGACACCGGGCGCCCTACCCCGACCTCGGGCATCACCCAGCCGCCGGTCGCCGGCTTTGCCATCAAGCGCCTCTACGATCGGGCCACCGACAAGGCCGAGGCGGCGAAGCGCGCCCGCGCCCTGCTGCCCCGGATCGATGCCTGGCATCGCTGGTTCTACGACATGCGCGACCCCGGCCACGAAGGGCTGGTCGCCATCCTCCATCCCTGGGAGTCCGGCCGCGACAATTCGATCGACTGGGACGAGGCCTTCGAGCGCGTGCCCACCGATGGGGTCGAGCCCTATGTGCGCCGCGACACCCAGCATGCCGACCCGGCGCATCGCCCGACCAAGGCGCAGTATGATCGCTACCTCTATCTGGTGCAGCTGTTCCGCTCGCTGGGCTGGGACAACGCCCGGCTGCACGACGCCTCGCCGTTCAAGGTGGTCGACCCCGGCTTCAATGCCATCCTGATCCGCTCGGCCACCGATCTTGCGGCGCTCGCGGACGAGCTCGGCGAACCCGAGATTGCCGCCCGCAACCGCGCCCGCGCCGAAGCGGGCCTCGCCGCCCTCGAGACGCTCTGGAGCGAGCCGCACGGCCAGTATCTCTGCCGCGACCGCGTCACCGGCCAGCTGATCGACTCCGCCTCGATCGGTGGCATCCTGCCGGTCTTCGCCGCGGTGCCCAAGGCCCGG
>MKVB01000001.1:1394652-1435699 GCA_001899085.1 Devosia sp. 66-14
AAGCGCTACTGGCGCGCCCCCGCCTGGCTGGTGATGAACTATATGATCCAGGATGGGCTGCGCAGCGTCGGCGAGACGGCGACCGCCGATCACATCGTCAGCTCGAGCCTCGAACTGATTACCCGGTCCGGTTTTGCCGAGTACTATGATCCGACCACGGGCGAGCCCTGTGGCGGCGGACGCTTCACCTGGACGGCCGCCATGGTCATCGAGTTCCTGGAGGCGGCATGAAAATCCTTGCCATCGGCGCCCACCCCGATGACATCGAAATCCTGATGGGCGGCACGGTTGCCGCCTTTCAGGCGCAGGGCGACGAGGTGGTCGTCGCCATCGCCACCGACGGCGCCAAGGGCGGCACGCTCGCTCCGGCCGAACTCGTCGCGATCCGTCGGCGGGAAGCGGCGGCGGCAGCCGGCGTCTTCGGCCTCGCGCCGGTGATGCTCGGCTTCCCCGATGGCGGCTTGCGTGCCGATGCGCCGGTGATTGACCGCATCGCCGATTTCATCCGCGCCGAGCGGCCGCAACTGGTCATCACCCACGCGCCGAACGACTATCACGGCGATCACCGCGCCCTCAGCGATGCGGTGCGCATCGCCACCAACATGGTGGCGCCGGTGCTGTGGATGGAAACCATCATGGGGGTCGGCTTCGTGCCCACCCACTACATCGACATCACGCCCTATATGGAGCTCAAGCGCACCGCCATCCACGCCCACCGGTCGCAGGATCCCGAGCGGTTCGTGCAGATGGCGGAACTGGGCGGGCGCTACCGCTCGGCCCAGTGCAATGCCAACGAGGGCTATGCCGAAGTGTTCCGCTTCGAGCCGGTCTTCCCCTTCGGCGACCCCCGCAACCTGCTGCCCCCTGCCCCCGGCGTGCAGCCGGTGCGCGATCGCGGGGCAGGTAAGGCCTAGGGCCGTGACCGGTAAGTTCCTCCCCCGGCAGAGACCGATAGCCCAAGCTGTTTTCAGGCCCACTCACCGGCGTCATTCCCGCTCAGGCGGGAACCCGGTGGGATGCTGCAGCGCCGGTGGAGGCTGAGAGACCGCACTGGGTCCCCGCCTTCGCTGGGATGACACCGAGTTTGGGGGTGCAGTCGGGTGCTCGCGTCACACCCCCTGCTCCACGCGCCGCGTCGTCAGCGTCAGCAGTCCGGCGATGGCGATCACCGCGACGCCGACAATGGCGAGTGTGTCGGGATATTCGGCGAAGAACAGCGCCCCGGCGGCCATGGCCCAGAACAACTGGCTGTACTGCGCCTGCCCCAGCACATTGGCCGGCGCCAGCCGGGCGGCCAGCAGCAGCGCGAACTGGCCGAGCGCGGCAAAGCCGCCCGAGATCAGCATCAGGCCGAACTCGGGCATGCTCGGCGGCACGTAATGCGTCGTCATCACCGCGCCGGTGAAGGCAATGCCGGCGAGTTGGGGGATGACCAGCAGGCTGGTGCGCCTTTCGGTGCCGGCAATGCGGCGCAGCACCGTCACCGTCACGGCGATGCAGATGGCGGTCGCCAGCGCCGCCAGATGGCCGAACTCGACGGCGCGAAGCCCCGGCCGGATCACCAGCAGAACGCCGCCGAAGCCGAGCGCCATGGCGAGCCAGCCACGCCAGCTCACCCGTTCGCCCAGCAGCGTGATCGAGAGCAGCGTGACGATGAACGGCGACATGAAGATCAGCGCATAGGCTTCGGCGAAGGGGATCGAGGTGAAGGCGACGACGCCGAAGATGCCGGCGCCGATGCCGCTCAGCGAGCGGAGCGCCACCAGCCGGGGGTGGCGGACCTTGAACAGGTCGCGCCAGCGCTCGCCGCTCGGCCGCATGAACAGCATGGCGATGCCGGCAAAGATCGAGACGAAGAAGCCGATCTCGAACACCGACAGCCGATCGGCGCCGACCGCCTTGATCACCGCATCGCCCCAGGCCATGGCGCCATAGGCGAGAAAGCCGAGCAGGACGCCGATATTCATGGTGCGATGCGGAACAGCCGCGACTGGTGCGGCCGCAGGTTGACGAGGATGCCGCCGCCGTCTGCGTCCATCGCAGCGCCACCCTCGGTGACCGCGCCGCGTGCCCCTGCGAGGTCCCAGCCGATCAGCCGCTCCGTCGCCGTATCACCGCTGTTGAAGACGTTGACCAGCACGCTGCCATCGGGTCGCCGCACCCGCTGCACCAGCAGCGGATCGCCTTCGCTCACCGCCATCGGCGCGCCGGTCGGCGCGCTGCCGAGGCGATAGCGCAACGCGGTCTGGCCGAGCAGCGGGAACTCGCAGGCATAGGGAACGCCATCGGCTGCCAGTTCCGCCAAAAGCTTTCGCCGCGGTTCCGGCACCTCGTCGAGCTGGTCCGACGTCATCAGCACGCCACCCGCCAGCCCGGCGAACAGCGCCAGCGACTGCACCTGGTCATCGCTGAGCTCGTGGTAGCGGTCGCGCAGCAGGATGCAGTCGGGATCGGCCTGCCACAGGATGCCGCCGGCAAAGTTCCGCGCCGTCTGGTCGCGCAGCAGCGACTCCGCCGAGTAATGTCCCTTCCAGCTCACCCCGATATCGCGGCCGATCCGCATGGCATCGACGAGGCCGACCGGCGCAAAGAGCGGCGAGCCGCAGAGCAGCCACTGCGCTTCGCCGATTTCCTCGCGGATCAGCCGCGCCATCTTCATCCAGATGGCGATGCGGCTCAGCCCGTCCGTGTGCCACAGGGCTTCGTCCGGTCCATAGATCGAGCCGATATGCATGAAGTCGGTCTTGAAGTAACCGCAGCCCCAGTCCTTCGCCCAGGTGCGGAACACCTGCCGTATATAGGCCTCGGCTTGTGGATGGGTGACGTCGAGCACGTAGTACTCTTCGCTGCGCTTGTGCCAGCGGAACTCGCCGTAAAAGGTCATCGGCGCCAGCGGCTTGCCGGTCGTCCGGCTCTTCACCACCCAATCGGGATGCGCCGCATAGAGCTTTGAGCGGTTGCCCACCATGAAGGGCGCGATCCACAGCCCGGGCGTGAAACCCTTGTCGCGCGCCGCATCGAGCACCGGCTTGATGCCATTGCCGAATTGCGGCTTCAGCTCCAGCCAGTCGCCCATTTCCGGGGTAAAGCCATCGTCGACGAGGAAGATGTCGAATGGCGCCCGCGTCTCGTCGCGAAACCGCGCCGCCGCATCGAGATGCTCGCGGAGCACCGGCTCGCCGATCGAGGCGTAGAGGTTGTACCACGAACACCAGCCGCTGAGCCGCCGCTCGGGAAGCCGTGGCGGCAGCGGCGAGGCCTCGGCCACCAGCCGCGCCCAGCGGCGCAATGCGGTCTCGACATCGTCGTCGGCGAAGACCACCAGTTCTTCGGTGGCGATCTCGCCCGTATGCGGCATCCGGTCGATCAGCGTCTCGATATCGAGGCCGAGCGGCCCGGCAATATCGAAGCGGAAGCGCGACTGATAGCGGTCGTGACGCAGGAAGCCGATCACCGTCGCCCCCACGCCACCATGCGGCAGCAGCGCCGTCATCGCATAGCCATTGGTGAGCTTCGGATCCGCCTTGGCCACCTCGCGCGCCGCGGCGGGCTCGACGAAGAAGCTGCCGTCCCAGCTCATATAGCCGTTGCGCAGATATTGCCGCACATTGCCGGCGCTGAGCCGCAGCCCGAGCGCGTCGATGCGCCGCTCGCCGACAAAGCCGTCGAGCACGACGCGCAGCCGCTCGCCATTCCGTTCGAGCCGCATGCGGCTGCCATCGCCGAGCCGCCAGGCGCCATCGGCTTCGACCGTGTGAGCCGGCACCACGCCATCGAGCAGCGGCTCGAACCCATGCAGTGCGATCACAGCGCCACCTCGCGCCGCTCGTCGGCAGCGCGGCGCGCCGCCAGCACCATCTGCAGCGTCTCCAATCCATCGCTGAGCGGCACGCGTGGCGGCCGCCGGTTGGCGATCGCATCGCGCAGGTCGGCGATCTGCGCCACGAAGGGGTTGATGGACGCCGCAACCCGCTCGCTCGCGACCTCGCCCGCCGTGCGAACGATCTCGGCGGTGTTCCAGTCGGCGAACAGCCCCGTCGCCCGTTCGGCGACGATCTGCCAGCCCTTCATCCAGCGGCCGGGCACGGCGATGTTGGAAGCATGCAGCACGGCGATGCGCCCGTCGTCATAGCCGAAGATCATCGCGCTCATGTCCTCGCTGCTGTAGCCGGGCGTGCCGGCGTGGCCGAAATTCGCCGACCGCGCCACGACCGAGCTCGGCATTCCCATCGTGCTTCGCTGCAGGTCGACGATATGGATGAGCTGCTCGACCATCTGGCCGCCCGACATGTCGCGGTCCCGCCACCATGGTGCGTGCAGGGCGTTGCAATGAAAGCTGCCGGAAAAATGCCCGGCGCGTCCGGTCTCGCCGGCCGCGTCGAGCGCAGCCCAGCGCTCCACTGCCCCACCGAACCGATACATGAAGCCGCAGGCGGCGATGACCGTCTCGGTAGCATCCACCATGGCTCGTGCCCGACCGAGCTCGAGCGCGATCGGCTTCTCCACGAGGACATTGATCCCGGCCGCAGCGATCTGTTCCACCTCACCCGCATGGGCTCCCGGCGGCAGCGCCACGATCACCAGGTCGAGCTCGGCCTCGCCCAGCATCCGGTCGAGCTGCGCGTAGGCGGTGCCACCGTGCCGGGCGCTGAAGGCCTCGGCCGTTTCGAGGCGCCGGCTGGTCGAGGCGACCAGTTCGGCCCCTTCGACGGCGGCGATGGCGTCGGCATGCCGCGCGGCGATGCCGCCAGTGCCAAGGATGCCGACCCTCATGACGACGCCCCGAAATCCAGCACCGACTGCAGGATCGCCGGGTCGCCCTGGTCCAGCCGCGCGAACAGTGCCGGCGCCTCGGCGAACGGCACCGTGTCGGTGATCAGCGGCAACAGGTTGAGCCGTCCCTCATGCTGCAGCCGCACCGCCGTCTGCCACAGCCTGAGCTTGCTCCAGCGATGGCTGGCATCGGGCGCCACCCCCGAGATCTGGCTCGAGATCAGCTCGATGCGGTTGTGGTGGAACTCGTCGCCCAGTTGCAGGCCGCGCGCCTCGCCCTGGAAGAACCCCATGGCGACGACACGGCTGGCATAGGCCACCGTCCGCATCGCCTCGGCGAGCGCCGGCGCGGCGCCCGACACCTCGATGCAGATATCGGCGCCGCGACCGCCGGTCTCGCCCTTGATCGTATCGGAGATCGACCCGGCACCGGGGTCGAGCGTGCGGTCGGCGCCCAGCCGCTCCGCCATGGCGCGGCGGCTGGCGACCGGGTCGACGCCGACCACCGTGGCGCCCGAGGCCCGCGCCGCCTGCAGCACGATCTGGCCGGGCACGCCCAGGCCGAAGACCACGACGAGATCGCCCATGCGGATGCGCGCATCATGCACGCCATTGAGCGCCACGGCGCCGATATGGCTGAACATGCCGATGCGCGGATCGGCCCCATCGGGGATTTGCCGGTCGGCGGCGTCGGCCTCGGCCATCACGTGCATGGTGCGATGGCCCCAGGTGCCGAACACCCGGTCGCCGGGCTTCACCCGGGTCACGGCGGCTCCTGTCTCGACGATTTCGCCGGCTTCCTCGTAGCCGAGGTTGCGAACCGGAAAGCTCCAGCTCGGCGTCTCGGCGTCGCGGAAGACCCGGTTGGCAAGGTCCCATTGCCGGCTCATGAACGGCGAGGTGCCGCGATACTGGCTGAGTTCGGTGCCGGCGCTGATGCCGGAGAACAAGGTCCGGATCCGGACCTCGTTGGGTCCCAGCGGATTGACGGACAGCTCCTCGAACGCCAACTGCCGGACGGCAGTCAGCATCAGGCCTCGCTCGGTCACGAATTCCTCCCACTCGCCGATTCTGGCGATTGCAAACGTTTAAAACGACTATATCGAGCAAGTTTGCGGAAGGCGAGAGGGTGTTTTCAGCGGCCAGCACAGCCCGCTTGCCAGCGGCGCGGCTTGAGGCCAATCTGCACCACAGGGGGCGATCGGGCACGACAACCAGGAGATGAAGCCATGATCGTAGACCACGAGGATCGTGGCGCACCGGATGCGCCGGGGCGGCTGAGCCGCCGCAGGGTGCTGCTGGGCTCGGCCGCCGGCTTTGGCGCGCTGGCGCTTGCCGCCTGCTCCCCGGCCGGCATGAGCGTCGCCGATGCGCAGCGGGTCTATGGGCCGAGGCCCGACGAGCGGTTCCCGATCCCGGCCGTCAACGTCAACAAGATCGATCCCAAATACTATCGCCGCACCGTGCGCTACGACAGCAAGGAAGCGGTGGGAACCATCATCGTCGACCCGCGCAACCACTATGTCTACCGCATCGAGGGCGACGGCTACGCCACCCGTTACGGCGTCAGCGTCGGGCGCGCCGGGTTCCTCTGGAACGGCGATGCCTATATCGGGCGCAAGGCCGAATGGCCGATCTGGACCCCGCCCAAGGAGATGATCGAGCGCCAGCCGGAAGCCGCCAAATATGCCGGCGGCATGAAGCCCGGCCTCGACAATCCGCTCGGCGCCCGCGCCCTCTATCTCTACCAGAACGGCGTCTACACCCTCTACACGCTCTACAGCACCAGCGTTCCCGAATCGATCGGCAAGGGCGTCTCGAGCGGCTGCATCGGCCTCATCACCCAGGACATGCTCGACCTCTATGACAAGACCCCGGTCAACACCAAGGTGATCGTGCTGAAGGCCTGAGCACGACAACGCTTCGTGCGCCGGGTGTCCGCTTGTGGCCTGAAGCGGCCCCCGCGCGACGCTTGTGGTTACGCGCCCGCCGGCTCGAGACGGGCCCCGTCCAGCCCATGGAAGCGACACGTACGCAACAGCGGGCAAGTGAGGATGGGCAAGGTTGTTTTCGGCTCGGGGGAGTGCGACAAGGGACTGGGTGTCTCCGACGCGCGGTCGCAGGCAGGTGTACGTTGGTCGGGCCGCCAACGGGCATTTCCTTTTGGAAGTCACCCATGGTTTCGAGCCGATCGGTCGCGCCCGCCCGCTGCGCCCTCTACCCTTCCAGCCCCCGCACCTGCCGCGCTCGCGGGGAGCGCCAGCGGTGAGAGTCGCCATCCATACGCTGGGCACACGCGGTGACGTGCAGCCATACCTCGCGTTCGCACTCGGCCTCAAGGCTGCCGGACATGAGGTGCTGATCGCAGCTCCCTCCCAGTTCGAAGCCTTCATCGGCAGCCGGGGCATCAAGTTCGCCCACCTGCCGGGCGAGTTCCTGACGTTGATGGAGACGCCGGAAGCAAAGGCGGCCATGTCCGGAAGCGCGGGCTTTGCAGCGGGCTTCAAGCTGATCAAGCATTTCCGGCCCATCGGACGGAAGGAGCTTAGCCTCGAATGGGCCGCAGCCAGAGCCTTCCAGCCGGAGCTGATCATCTATCACCCCAAGGCCATCGGAGCTCCGCACATCGCTGAAAAGCTTGGCTGTCCTGCGGTGCTGGCATCGCCATTGCCGGGGTTCACGCCAACAAGGGCGTTTGCCAGTCCCTTGGTGCCGTTCAGGTCTCTCGGCCCGCTGAACGGTCTGACCCACCGCCTGATGGCGGGCAGCGGCGAGGCGATTTTCCGCAGCATGGTCGCCGAATGGCGGGTTTCGGAACTTGGCCTCAACTCCCGGCCGGTGCGCCCCTCGAGGCCCGCAGCGACACTCTATTGCTACAGCCAGCACGTCATGCCGGCGCCGACCGACTGGCCCGACAGTGTCGCCATTACCGGGTACTGGTTCTTGGACGACGACGACGACTGGACGCCCGATCCTCGACTGTCGCGCTTCCTCGGCAGTGGCGAGACCCCGGTCTATGTCGGTTTCGGCAGCATGCCCGGCCTGGATCCGGTCGAGATGACCAGCATGATCATCGAGGCCCTGGCCCACGCCGGCCGGCGTGGCGTGCTGGCGACGGGCGGCGGCGCCATTGGCGGGCATGTTGCTTCCACGGACCACGTGCACATCATCGAAGGCGCGCCGCACGACAAGCTCTTTCCGCTGATGTCGGCCTGTGTCCATCATGGCGGAGCAGGAACCACGGCTGCTTCGCTGCGGGCCGGCAAACCCACGGTGATCTGCCCGTTTTTCGGCGACCAGCCATTCTGGGGCCGGCGTGTCGCCGAACTCGGCGTCGGGCCGCGGCCGATCAGCCGCAAAAGTCTTTCGGCACGGACGCTGGCCGAGGCCATCGCATCTGCGACGCGCGATGGCGCGATGCGGCGTCAGGCGACGGCGCTCGGAGCCCGGATCAATGCCGAGGATGGCGTCGGCCGGTCGATCGCCTTTCTTGAACGGCGAAAGTTGCTTGCTTCGCCCGGAGCCGTTTGAAGACCAGGGATGCCATCGCGGCTCAGACCAACCTCGCCCGCTATCCCACCTCCGCCATTGTCTCGACGCGGAAGGCTTCCGGCGACATGTCCTGACCGTGGCGGCTGCGTCGCCCTTGCCGTGGCGAAACTCGCCGCTGCTCGGGGCCGGCGGCCGACAGTCGAGCCTGCGTTGACGTCGACGGTCACGGCCTGGTGATGGGCGAGCCTGTAACCGCCTGACGGGCTGCAACGAATTCTCTGACATTGGCGCCGCGAGCGCCTGACAGGAATCGAAACCAGAATCGTGAGGAATTTGCCATGAGGCATCGTTCGCGCCAGATGACTGCCATTGCCTATGCCGTGCTTGCAGGTGCTGCCGCGTCGGTGGCGCCCGTGGCAGCGCAGGACAAGATGGCCCCCGATGCCATGATGTCGGGGCCGATGACCGACCCCATGATGATGGCCAATGACGCCATGGCGATGGGTTCGCCGATGATGATGGGCGGCAAGACCATCATGATAACCTTCGAGAACGTACTGACCGGCCAGCCTTTCTCCCCCTCAGTGTTTGAAAGTCATTCGGCGGCGGCCGCACCGTTGTTCAAGCTGGGTGACAAGGCCAGCGACGCACTGGCGGCGGTCGCCGAGGGCGGCAATATCGGAATGTTCAGCGTCGCCGCGGCAAAGAACACCGACTCCGCGATCGGCGACGCCCAGCTTGCCATCCACGCGCTTCCGGGCCAGACCCGCACCGTTTTCGTGCATGTCGACGAGGCGCATCCGTTGATCGATGGCGTCTGGATGCTCGGTAACACCAATGATGGCTTCTCCGGTTTCACCGGGTTCGACGGCTACGGGCTGACCGCTGCCACGACCATCGACGTGCGCGGTTACGACGCCGGTTCGGAAATCAACAACGAGAAGAAGGGCTTTCTCGGCGCGCTCGGCGCTGGCAACGAACGCGACCTGGAGAACGGCGTCGTGACCTGGCATACGGGCATTCGCGGCGATGCCGACGCTCCCAAGGAGTGGAACTGGGACGTCAACGCTCCTTTGGCCCACGTGACCTTCACCCCCATCGAGGCAATGCCCGCCGCGATGTAGATCGAAGCGGGGTGCGGAAAACCGCACCCCCATTTGCATGGAGCCATCATGAAGACCAACCAGCTTCTGCTCGGGCTTGCGGTGCTCGTCGCGCTTGCGCCCGCGGGGCCGTCCGCGGCCGCGGACAATCAGCCCGTCGTCGTCGAGTTGTTCACCAGCCAGGGGTGCTCATCCTGTCCTCCGGCCAATGCCAACCTGATCAGCCTCAGCCAGCGGAACGACGTGCTGGTCCTCAGCTTCGCCGTCACCTACTGGGACTATCTGGGCTGGAAGGACTCGTTCGGCCGGCCTGAATACACCGACCGGCAGCGCATCTACGAGCCGGCGCTGGGCCAGCGCGGACCGTTCACGCCGCAGATGGTGGTCAACGGCACCACTACGGCGGTCGGAAACAATCTCGCCGAAGTCGAGCGGCTGATCGATGGGGCGCATCGCACAACGACGCCGGCCGTGGTGCTGGGCGGCGGCTACGTGGAAGTCGGAGAGGGTGAAGCACCGGCCGACGGGGCCGATGTCTGGCTGGTCCAGTACGATCCGAATGTTGTCGAAGTGCCGGTGCAGCGTGGCGAAAACACCGGCCGCACCCTGCCTCACACCCACGTGGTCCACCTGTTGCGGCACGTGGGCGAGTGGCGCGGCGGTGCTGCCAGGTTCGAGACCGGCGACGAGGCCGCCGGGTTGCGCACGGCGGTGCTGGTGCAGGAGCGAAACGGCGGTCCGATACTAGGTGCGGCGACCGACTGAGCGGGCGAATCGCAGAAAAAGGCCGCACCGAGGTGCGGCCTTCCGGTGCGGGAGTTACCCCGGACTAGGCGAGGAACGGCTTGGCGGCCGCGAGGACGTCGTCCTTGGTCATCGGCTCGTCGAACGCGCCGTCCCAGCTCTTTTTGCCGCCGATCTTGCGGACGATGGCGGCATGACGGGCCTCCACCGAGTGGATCTGGAGCGCGACGGTCAGCAGGTCATCGCTGGAGATCAGGTTGGCGGCCTGGCCCTTATAGGCGGCCACGCCCAGATCCTCGAACGTCTGGCTGAGCGTCAGATAGGTGTCGAAGTTGGTCAGCGCATCGGCATATTTGCCGCCGGCGGTGAGATCGAGCGCCGGGCGCTTGATCGCCTTGGCGCCCAAGGCACCGCTCAGCAGGGCGACGTGCGCCGCCTCGTGCTTTCCGATCTGGTTGAAGATCCCGACATACTTGTCGGGGATCAGACCCTTGGCACCGAGACCAGAGCGATAGAACGCATCCTCGATGTGCTCCAGCGTCAGTGCGAAGAGCAGCACGTCGGTGACTTCGGCAGGCATGTCCTGGCCGAAAGCCTCCTGCGACGCCATGGCAAGCACCAGCGGTGCACTGGCGAGAGCGCCGAGCTTCAGCGCCGAGGAGCGCAGCAGCCGACGGTCGTCGGCCACGAGACGCTCTGTGATTTCCGGGTCGATGCCGGTGAGGAGATTGTTGTTGGTCATTTTTGCGCTCCTCACATGAAGGCTTTGGCGGTGACTTCGGTCTTGATGAACGGGCCGGCGGCGGCGAGCACCTTGGCCGGCTCCAGCGCCCCGTCGAGACCGTTCTTGTCGACCACGTCGTCACCGGCGAAAGCCACGCTGTCCATGTTCAGCAAGTCGCGGATCGCGGCAGCGTGACGAGCCTCGACCGACACGATCTTGCCAGCCGCGAGCAGGTAGTCGGGGTTCTCGATCAGTTTGCCGGCGCCGTTATAGGCGGCGACGCCGAGGTCCTCGAACGTCTTGGCGGTGGTGAGGACACTCTCGCGGCTGCCGAAATCGACAGCGGAGAAATCCACTTCGAGGTCGGGAATGGCCCCGTCAGCCAGCGCCTTTTTGAGGAAGTCGCGGTGCTCGACTTCGTGGTCGCGAATGTCGGTCAGCCAACTGGTCTCTTCTTCGGTCATACCCGAATAGGGCATCTCGATCACCATCGAGTAGAACGCGGCCTCGAGCTGTTCGAGCGCATAGGCATAGTTCAGGACGCCAACATCGCCTTCGCCCAGATCGGCGGCGAGCGCCGGGGAAATTCCGAAGTTGGGAAGCAGGGCTCCGGCGACGAGTACGGTCGCCCCCGCCCCACTCCATTTCAGCAGGTTGCGGCGGCTCAGTTGATTGTGCATCATCGTTCTTCTCCTTGGCCGGGTCACGTGAAGTTACCGGCTTGTGGCGCGAATAGTTTCGATAACAACCAAGAGCGATAGCCCGCTGATTGCGAAATATCGTCGGATGCAGCCGCAACCGACCGACAATCACGCCGTTCGCACGATCTCGAATGATCATCACATCTTGTTGCGGGAACCGGTCGCGCCGAAGGCCGTTCACGGTGTCCTCTCAAACGCTTGACCAAGGCCCCGAAACTCGTGCCGCAGCAGGTGCGTAATTGCAGCCTTCTGCTCGAGGCAAGGCACGTGGACGAGGTTTATCGTGGGTACCGCATTGCGATCCGGCTCATCGACGGCCACTGGCTGGCAAGAGTGTCCGAGCCTGGCGGCAGGACGGCTCCGGTCACGGCGAAGGTCAGCGAACAGCAGGGCGAACTGGCCTGTGCGGAGCTGGCCCGGTCGAGGGTGGACAAATATCTCGCCTATATCGGCGAGCCTCCGCCGAGTGACGGCCAGGGCCGCGTGCGATAGGCAGTGCAACTAAATCGGCTTGGCGGCGTATTGTGTGCTGGGCCGCTTTGTGCAGCGCCCGGGGGACATCGTGTTCGAAAATTCCGACCGCTTTTTGCAGGCCGCCCGGCTTGCCGCGCTTGACGACTACCAGATTCTCGACACGCCCGAGGAAGCCGGGTTTGACGACATCGTTCAGATCGCTTCGAATTTCTGCCAGACACCGGTCTCGTTGGTCAGTTTCGTCGAAGTTGGCCGCCAATGGTTCAAGGCGAGGGTAGGCTTTGAGGCGTGCGAAACGCCGATCGAGCAGTCGGTATGCGCGCATGCGCTGCGCCAGACAGATCTGCTGGTCATTCCCGACCTGACGGCGGATCCTCGAACAAGGAACAATACGCTCGTCACCCAGGACCCCTTCATCCGGTTCTACGCGGGCGCACCGCTGATCACCCCGGAAGGGGTCGTCATTGGCACCTTGTGCGTCATCGATACCGTACCGCGCCCCACGGGCCTGACGGAGCCGCAGCAGCAGGTGCTTCGGGCGCTTGCCCGCCAGGTGATGATGCAGCTCGAATTGCGGCGGCTCGTCTCAAAGACCGAGGAAGATGCGCAGCGTCACAGCATCGACCTCAGAGCCAGCCTCGAGCTGGCGCGAAATGCCGAAGAGGCGGGCGGCATCGGCACCTTCCAGGTCGACGTCCGGTCCGGCATCATGACGGTTTCACCGGAGTATTGCCGGATTTTCGGGTTGCCGCTTTCGGACACATACCCGGCTTCGGTCAGCGAAGCGCTGGTCCTGGCCGAAGACCAGTCGGCGCCGTCGAACGACCAGACTCGGCGCAGCGGTTCGGCAGAAGCTGCGGTCGAGTACAGGATCAGGCGCCCCGACGATGGAGCCGTGCGCTGGATTGCCCGGCGGGCCGAGTTTGTCCGCGATAGCTCGGGCAACGTCGCACGCATGTTCGGGGTGGTGCAGGACATTACCGAGCGTCGACGCCAGCTCGACCGGCAACATGCCTTGCTCGAGGCGGGTGATCGCCTGCGCGACGTAGGGACCGTCGCCGAAGCGATCGAAGTTGCGTCGCGAGCATTGGGGGGCGCCCTCGGCGCCTCGCGGGCCGGGTACCTCCGTCTCGACCCCAAGATGGACAGGGTCGAAGTTCTGCGCGACTGGACCGATGCGGGTGTCGCTTCGCTTGTCGGCCAGCACACGCGCGGCCTGCTTCCCGCATCACTGGAGCGTCTGGCCGCCGGGGTCACGATGTCGGTGGGCAATGTCGATACCGTGCTCTGGCTGGGCCGAGACCGGGACGCCTACAGATCTCACGGCGTTGCTGCCGTGATCAACGTGCCGCTGCTCGAGCGGCGAGAGCTGGCGGGGGTCCTGTTCGTCCACCAGACGGAACCACGCGCCTGGAGTCGCGAAGAGATAGATTTTGCGACCGAGATCGCCGACCGCACCCATTCGGTCATCAGCAGATTGGAGGCGCAGGCCAACCAGGCCACCCTCAATCGTGAACTCGGCCACCGGATGAAAAACCAGCTGGCGATGGTGCAGGCCATTGTCAACCAGAGCCTGCGCACGGCGCCCGATCTGGCCACGGCAAGCCGATCGCTGAATGCTCGCATCCACGTCCTCGCCAAGGCGCATGACCTGATCCTCCTCGGCGAGTCCGGACGCACATCTGTCGACCAGATCGTTCACGACATCACACTGCTGCACGATGACAGGATCGAGCAGCGCATTGCCGCAAAAGGCCCCGCCATCATGGTGGGCTCCCGGCCTGCTCTGTCGCTGTCTTTGATCCTGCACGAGCTTTCGACCAACGCGGCAAAGTACGGCTCGCTTTCCACGCCCGTCGGCTCGGTTGCGATAAACTGGCGAGTGGAGCGGAACGAAGCCGCCGCGAGATTCTTGTTGTCATGGAAGGAAAGCGGCGGGCCGCCCGTCAATCCTCCCGCGACAACCGGGTCTGGAACCCGACTGATCCGCGCCGGACTGGCCGGGACTTTCAACAGCAGCGTCACAGTAGACTACGAGCCGGACGGGGTGCGTTGCACCATCGCAGCCGATCTCGCCAGCTTTCAAGCGGAGTAGACAAGTGGCGCACGTAACCATCCTGGTCGTCGATGACGAGCCGCTTATCCGTCTGGATATAGCCTACATGCTTGAGGATCTGGGCTACCAGACGATCGAGGCGTCAAACGCCGACGAGGCGATGCAACTGCTGGCCGAGCTGCCTCACATCGCGGCCATCGTCACCGACGTCGACATGCCCGGAACGATGGATGGTCGCCAGCTTGCAATGACCGTGAGCAATCGCTGGGCGCCATGCAAGCTGATTGTGATGTCGGGGCACCGCATGCTGACGGCCCCGGATCTGCCATCGGGAGCAGTCTTCATTTCCAAGCCGGTGCCGGCACGACAGTTGGCCAGCGCACTGGCCGGCTTCGGCGTCTGAGCCTGCTCTCGCAGCAGCCAACCATATGCCTCAATCGGACTGAGTGCCGCTTGCAGCCACCATGACGGCCGCGGCTTTGGCTGCACCCGTCCGACAATCCCGGACCGGCGATGGAAAGGCGCCTGTCCTGCGCGATCGCCTTCCCATTGGCCCCGCTACTTCTGTCGCGGCGGCTTCAGCTCGGCGCCCGCCGCCACCCAGCTTCCAGACCGCTTCGCCTTGATGGCGTCGGCGACCGCTTGTGCCGCGTTCTTCACCTCGCCCTGCATGGCCGTATCTGCGTCGAGTTCCTGGTGGCTGGTGGCGTAAGGCTTCCAGTAGCCGATGTAACGGTCGACCTCCGCCTTCTTGCCGGCCGCCTCGAGTCCCATGAACCTGAGCCAGTCCGATACCGACCGCCTGACATTCTCCGTGCCCTCGACATCGCCATGTACGATGACGCCGAAAAGACGGCCGGCGAGGTGTTGCGGATAGTCCCAGCCTTCAAGTTCGACAGCTTTCGCCGTCCTGGCTTCCTTGCCTTCCGTAAGCGTCGGATCGGGGTTGCCGCCGTCGGCGCAGACCAGCCGATCCATCATCAGCTTCAGCGGTGAGGTGACCTGGTACCAGTTCACCGGGGATACGATGAAGACGGCGTCGGCTTCGACCCACATGGGGTAGATGTCATTCATCCAGTCCTGGGTCTGCCCGAGGGAATAGTTCGGATAGCACGAGCACGGCCAATGGCAGAGCGGTGCCGCCGTCGAGAAGCAGGCCTTGCAGGGGTGGATGTTGCGCCCGTATTCCGACGTCAGGCGAGACAGATCCAGCAGCTTTGTCTCGATGCCGGCGTGCTTGAAAACCGCCTCGGCAATCTCGGTCATGCGAAAGCTCTTCGAACTCTCGCCCGGGCAGGTATGCTCGCTGCGCGGCGATGCATTGATCAGGAGCACGCGGGGCTTTCGGTTCCTGGCTTCGAAGCCCTGTTGCGCCTTGTCGATCGCCTGCTTCGCGGAAATCCAGTCGACGGATAGTTCGTAGCCCGGATCCGCATAGCCTTTGCCCGCCTTCCGGGTCGTGGGCGACTTTCGAGCGTTGATATAGCCGTCCCAGGCGATCTCGGCGATGGCTCCCAACTCGGAACTGGCGCGCTTGAACGCAGGGTCGGCGTACTGGGAATAAAACCGCTCCAGGAAGACCGCCTTGGTGAGCTTGACGTCAGGCATCACCTCACGAGGTTTGGTGGCGGCAACGGTGCGTGGCATAGGTTTGTGCTCCGGGCGGGTAACCTGCAACGAGGCCCAAAGCCATTAGTTCCTCGGTGTATCGAGGCGAGGCGCGCCGATGGCAGATGACTGCAGCGGGCTTGCATTTCGATCGGCAGCTGCGGAAATCTGTCGCTCTGGCGCGAGCGGCCTCTGCCGACCCACTTGCGTCACTATGCACGCAAGATGATTAGACGAGCGCGAGAGCCGGATGTTATCAGGCGGCATGATTTCGCCACAGCCCGGCGCCGGTCCAGTTTCGTCCGCCATCGCCATCAGCGTTGACGCGCTCAGCGCGCGATATGGCGGCAACACCGTGCTCGACAACGTCACCCTCGAGATCCGTCGCGGCTCGAGCTTCGCCCTGCTCGGCCCCAACGGTGCGGGCAAGACGACGCTGCTCAACATCCTCTCGACGCTGCGCCGCCCCGATGGCGGCAGCGCCCGCGTCGCCGGCGCCGATGTGGTGCGCCAGCAGACGGCGGCCCGCCGCTCGCTCGGCGTGGTGTTCCAGGATTCGAGCCTCGACGATCGGCTGACCGCCTGGGAGAACCTCGAGTTCCACGGCCTCGTCTACGGCATGGCGCCACGCCATCGACGCGAACGCAGCGAAACCGTGCTGGCGCTGGTCGAGCTCGAGGACTGGCGCGACGAGATCGTCCGCAGCTTTTCGGGCGGCATGCGGCGCCGGCTCGAGATTGCCCGCGCCCTGCTGCACGAACCGCAGATCCTGTTCCTCGACGAGCCGACGGCCGGGCTCGACGCCCAGACCCGGGTGCGCATCTGGCGCTACCTCGACGAGTTGCGGCGGACGCGCGAGCTGACGGTGCTGACCACCACGCACTATATCGAGGAGGTCGAGGGCGCCGACACGATCTGCATCATCGATCGCGGCAGGATCATCGCGGAGGGCTCGCCCGAGGCGCTGAAGGCCGAGCATGGCAGCCGCTGGCTGCACCTCACCCCGCGCGACGCGGCGGCGCTCGAGGCGATCCGGGCCGCGCGGCCCGATGCCCAGTTGCTCGGCGCGCATGGCCTCGCCCTGCCCGCCGATGACGGCGCCAGCACCGATGCTTTCCTCACCGCGTTCCGCGACCGGCTCACCGAGGTGCGCTTCCAGGACCCGACGCTCGAAAGCGTGTTCCTGTCGCTCACTGGCCGCCAGCTGCGCGATCGCGCCGATGACCGGCGCAATGCCGACAAGGCCGCCGGCCGTCGCGGAGGGCGGCGATGAACGGCGTCGTCATGGCGCTGCGCGGCCTTTACGGGGTCTGGCTGCGCGAAATCACCCGCGCCACGCGCGATCGGGCGCAGCTCATCGGCGGCATCAGCCGGCCGCTGATCTGGCTGCTGATCCTCGGCGTCGGGCTCAACCCCTATTTCCGCGGCGAGGTCTATGGCGAAGTCCGCTTCGTCATCCCCTATACCTACCTGCAGTTCCTGTTCCCCGCCGTGATCGTCCTCAACATCATGTACACCTCGATCCAGTTCGCGGTGTCGGTGATCTGGGATCGGGAATTCGGGTTCCTGCGCGAAGTGCTGGTCTCGCCGATGCCGCGCTGGCTGATCCTCTTGGGCAAGGTTCTGGGCGGCGCCACGGTGGCGACGCTGCATGGCGCGCTGGTGCTGGTCCTCGCCCGTTTCGCCGACGTCACGCTGAGCCTCGACCAGGTGGCCGTGGCGCTGGCGCTGATGTTCGTCCTGGCCTTCGGGCTCACCAGCTTCGGGGTGATCCTCGCCGCCCGGGTCCGCAGCTTCGAGGGGTTCGGCGTGTTCTCCAACACGGTGATCCTGCCGCTCTATTTCACCTCGTCCTCGATCTTTCCGCTCGATCCGGCGCTGACCCGCGCCCAGCAGGCGGTGACCTATCCCGAGTGGCTGGTGTTCCTGGTGCAGATCAACCCCATCACCTACGCGGTCGATGCGTTGCGCGGCGTGCTGATCAACTTCAACCAGTTCACCCCGGGCTGGGGCATCGGGGTCATCGTCGGCATGGCGGTGCTGTTCTTCGTCGTCGCCATCATCGATTTCGCGCGCCAATGAGCGCCGTCCGAAATCGCTGGATCCGGCCGGCGGTCAACCTGCTGATCGTCGTGCTGACGCTGACCGCACTCAGCTACCTGCCGCCCGATACCTCGCTTGCCGATCGGCAGAAGAGCGGCGTTTTGAAGCTCTGCGTGCCGCCCAGCTACCCGCCGCTGGTCACCGCCGATGCGCAGCAGCCCGGCTTCGACATCGAGCTCACGGCAAAGCTCGCCGAGCGCCTCGGGTTGCGGCTCAACGTCAACAGGCTGAGTTCGATCGGCACCGATTTCAATCCGCGCAACTGGTCGCTGACCCGCGGCCAGTGCGACATCATCGCGGGCGGCGTCGCCGACACCGTGCAGACCCGCAGCTTCCTCGAAACCATTCCCACCCCGATCGAAACCGGCTGGGTGGCGCTGTCGAATACGGGACAGCTTCCCGCCGCGGGCGGCTCGGTCGTGGTGCTGCCCGGCACCAGCGGCCTCGACCGGCTGCAGCTGTCGGGCTGGCTGCGCCGGCAATCGCTGCAGGTGATTCCCGCGCGGTCGCCGCAGCAATTCGTCGACGTGCTGGCGAGCGGCCGCGCCGCAGCCGGCATCACCGAGCGCTTCCTCACCGCCGGCATGGCCCTGCCCCCCGGCAGCCGAACGTTCTGGCTGCCCGACGCACAGTTCTCGCGTTTTCGCATGGCGCTGGGGCTGTGGAAGGGCGACCAGACGCTGAAGCGTGCCCTGCTCTCGGCCTTGCAGGCGACCGAGGCGGCCGGCGAGCTCGAGGCGCTGGAATCGCGCTATCATGTTGAAACCATTGGAAAAGCGCCGTAAACGCACGACGACGATTTTGGTTCCATCACTAAGTTTTGCTTCACTATGACGAAAGTCGCATGGGCAGCCGAACCGATTACGCATTTTGTGAGATTGAGTGATGGCCGCTGAAATGTCAGTTCCCATAGACGACGCGCAGAATGGGCTCCACTCGTCCCGTTCGGCGCGCCAGCCCATTCTCGGGAGTCGAAAATGCCCCTAAAGATCACGCACCTCGCGATCGTCGCCCTGACGGCCGCGTTGTCCGGTGGCGTTGCCCATGCCGGCGGTTTTACCGCCGACCAGGCAGCTGCCGGCGAAACTGCCTACAACTCCAACTGCGCCCAGTGCCACGGCAAGCAGCTCGAAGGTCCCGACGCTCCAGGTCTAGCGGGCCCCGACGTGATGCAGAACTGGGCCACCGCCGGTGGATTGTACGATTTCATCCATGTGGCCATGCCGCCCTCGGCGCCCGGCCAGCTCGGCGATGAAACCTATCTCAACATCATCGCCTACATCATGAAGTTCAACGGCGCCCAGCCGGGGGACGAACCCATGACGGCCGATGCCGACAAGCTCGCCGCCATCTCGCTGCCCGAGGAAACCCAGGCCGGCGCTGCGGCAGCTGCCCCGGCGACGGAAACCGCACCCGCCGCCACCACGGCCGAAGCTGCTCCGGCGGTCCCCCAGGCCTTCACCTGGGGTAAGCAGTTGCCCGGCGGCCCGACCCCCGGTGCAACGGCGGCTCCCGCCGCGACCACTCCCGCAGTTCCGCAGGCCTTCACCTGGGGCAAGAAACTCCCCACCGTCGCCGCGCCTGCTGCCAACTGAGTTATCTGGCGCACTGATGTGTGCCGCTTTTAGGAGGTCTCGATGAAAATCGAACTTTTGAAGTCCGTGATGGTCACCACGACCGCGCTGGCGTTGTTTGCCGGCCCTGCTTTCGCACAGAATGCGACCACGCCCGCTGCGACCGCGCCTGCCGCGACGGCGCCGGCTGCCGATGCGGCGGCGGCGACGCCCGCCCCCGAGGCGACCAAGAACTACGTCCCGGTCACGGACGATATGCTGGCCAATCCGCCCAAGGAAGAGTGGTTGATGTTCCGCGGGAACTACAACAACCAGGGCTACAGCCAGCTCGACCTGATCAACAAGGATACCGTTGGCAAGCTGCAGCTCGCCTGGGCTTGGCCGATGGCCGAGGCCGGCATCCAGGAAACCGCGCCGCTGGTGCATGACGGCGTCATGTTCCTGCAGACCAACAACAACATCGTCGAGGCGCTCAACGCCAAGACCGGCGACCTGATCTGGCAGTACCGCCCGACGCTCGCCGAGCTGCCCGCGTCCTGGAGCTACCAGATCAACCAGGCGCGCCGGCAGAAGAACTCGATCGCCCTCTATGAGGACAAGGTCATCCTCACCACCGTCGACGCACGCATCGTCGTGCTCAATGCCAAGGACGGCAAGCCGGTGTGGGAGAAGCAGGTCCTCGATACCCAGAAGGGCTACAGCTACACCGTCGGCCCGCTGATCGCCGACGGCAAGATCATCTCCGCCATCTCCGGTTGCTCGATCGCCGGCACCGCCGGCGGTTGCTACATCATGGCGCACGACGTCAACACCGGTGAGGAGCTGTGGCGCTTCAACACCATCGACGACCCCGAGAACCCCAAGCAGGGCGAGAGCTGGGGCGACGTGCCGCCGGAAAACCGCTGGGGCGGCACGCCCTGGACGACCGGCGCCTATGACCCGGCCACCAAGACGACCTTCTGGGGCATCGGCATGCCCGGCCCCTATTCCGAGCTGATCCGCGGCTCGGGCGAGGGCAGCGTGCTCTACACCAACTCGACGCTCGCCATCGACGTCGAGACCGGCAAGCTCAAGTGGTACTACCAGCACCTGCCGCGCGATAACTGGGATCTCGACAGCCCGTTCGAGCGCATCCTGGTCGACCAGGATGTCGACGGCAAGACGCAGCACCTGCTGATCACCGCCGCCGGCAAGAACGGCATCGTCTTCGCCCTCGATCGCGATACCGGCAAGTATCTGTGGCACAAGGACACCGTGAAGCAGAACGTGGTGACCGGCGTCGATGCCGACGGCACCGTGCAGATCAACACCGACCTCATCTCCAAGGCGGTCGGCGAAGAGCACCTGGTCTGCGCCTCGGTTTCGGGTGGCAAGCTCTGGATGACCGGCTCCTACAGCCCGCTCACCAAGGCCTATTACGTGCCGCTGACCGAAGCCTGCAACACCGTGGCCCCGACCCAGGTCGAGTTCACCGCCGGTAACGCGGTGGGCGCGGTCAAGTTCGGCCCGCGCGTGCTGCCCGAGGGCATCACCGATGCCGGCCTCCTCGACGCGGTCGACATCAACCCCACCCAGGGCGACCACAAGTGGCAGTATCGCAGCCGTCCGTCGATGACCTCGTCGGTGCTGGCCACCGCCGGCGGCCTGGTGTTCGGCGGTGACGCCGCGCGCAACATCAACGCCTGGGATCAGGAGACCGGCAAGGTCGTCTGGTCGCAGCGTCTGAACGCCCCGATCGGTGGCTATCCGTCGACCTACGAGATCGACGGCGAGCAGTACCTCGTGGTGCCGACCGGCTACTCGAACGCCGCCAGCTCGATCTCCTCGGCCTTCCCGGAGATCCCGCTGCCGACCGGCTCGGGCAACTCGATCTTCGTCTTCAAGCTGCCCAAGTCTGCCAGCTAAAGAGTCGGCCAGCTAAAAGCCGGCCGGATGTTCTGATCGGAACGAGTGGGAAAGGGGCCGTCGGCCCCTTTCCTTATTAGGAGACCACCATGCTGCTGAAATTGCTTGCCCCGGCGCTGCTGCTGTTTTCGACCGGCGTCGCCCTGGCCCAGACCTCGGGCGTGCCGCCCGAAGAGTTCAACAATACCCGTCGGCAGGCCGGCGACTCGATCCAGGTCTGTTTCGACCGCACCAGCCTCGGCCGCCCGTTCGACGAAGCGGTCGCCAAGGCGCTGGGCGATGCGCTGTTTCTCGAGGTCAAGATCATGGAAGGCTTCGGCGGCTTTCCCCTCACCGGCGACGGCTTCATGGACGAACTCAACCTCGCCATGAACAATGACTGCGACATGTTCATGGGCGTGTCGGTGTCGCCCAATACGCCGCTCTCGGACAGCTTCTCGATCACCCGCCCCTACGCCACCATTCCGTTCGTGCTGGCGGTCAAGAACCCCGACTGGAAGCGCCTCGGCGACATCCCCAAGGATCAGCGGCTGGGCACCGCCATCGCCAGCATGGGCGAGATGAACTACATCACCTGGGCCCAGCAGCGCAGCAAGCCGGACCGCTGGGTGCGGCTGCCCTATGCCGACCCCGAGCTGATGGCGACGCGCGTGCTCGACGGCACCATCGCCGGCATGATCCTGTGGCAGCCGGTGCTGGCGCGCCTCCAGGCGGAGCGCCCCGAGGCGGCTGCCCTTCACATCATCGCCAACGATCCGATCCCCGACTCCGAAACCCGCGTCGGCGCGCTGGTCTCGAGCCGCAACGGCTTCCTCAGGAGCCAGATCGACCAGGCCATCGACGCCCTCGTCGCCGACGGCACCATCGACGGGTTGCTCAAGCAGTTCGGCTATGAAGGCCACGCCGGGGAATAGCCCAAGTGCACCAGCCTCTCCGTAATCCTCCCCCGCGTGGCGGGGGAGGATTTGCGGCACCGCCCGTGCCCTCCTAAACCCTGCCGATAAAACTCAGGTACGGCAGCGCCATGCTGCCCAGCGCCGGCACCAGCCCGGCCACCACTGCGGCGGTGACCGCGGCGAGGCCGAGCGCCTGGTAGCGCGGCAGCCGCCGTCCCTGCTCCGGCCATACTGCCTGCCAGATGCCTCCGGCGGTCAGCCCCGGGACCGGCAGCAGGTTCAGCAGCACCGATCCGGCGGCGACCAGCTGGAACTGGCCGATCACGTAAAGCACCACATAGGCCCCGCTCTGCGGCAGCAGCAGCGCCAGCGGCCGCAGCAGGTCTGCGGCCGGCACCAGCAGGGCCGTCAGCGCAAGCCCGCCCAGCACCACCGCCACGACGCCCCATCGGCCGAGCCGGTTGCTTCCTGCCTCGTAGCGCAGCGGGCGGGCCCAGCCCATGGCGAACAGCACGCCCACCGCCAGCCCCCAGGGCGACAGCTGCGCGAACGGATTGGCCGACAACCTGCCATCGAACTCCGGCCGCCGATCGCCCAGCAGCCGCGCCAGCCCAGCCAGCAGCACGCCATGCAGCCAGGCGAACAGGATGACCGCGCCGATCCGCGATACGATGTCACTCATGCTGAGGTCGCGCAGCAGCGTCATGGTTCTCTCGATCTGCACGGGCCGGCAGGCGTGCGCTTGTTCACGCCTTTTGGAGCATTTCACCGCTTCTCTGAATCGGTGCAATGCTCCAACTCTTCGATTTGGTCGCGCTTTCGAACCGGAAAAGCCTGCAACTTTTCCCGAAAGCGCTCCAGCAGAACCGGCGTGGTTGGCTCACGCCGTTCGCTTCGCCGCAATCCGCCGCCACAGCCGCTCTACCACCACCCCCACCGCAATGCCCAGCCCGCCGCCGGCGAGTTTGACCACCAGGTCGAACACCCGCCCGTGGCGCGACACCGAGACCAGTTGCAGCGCTTCGAGCGCGATGGCGGCGCCCAGCACCACAGCGAGGATCAGCCACAGATGTCGTGGATAGGCCAGCGCGAAGCAGAGGCCCACCGCCGCAAAGGCGAGGAAGCGCTCGATATTGGGCGAGGCGCCGGTATTGGGCCGGAAGCCGATCGGCGCCAGGGTGACGAAGGCGATAGCAGCCAGCAGCAGCCAGGCAAGCACGGGTAACAGGCGCATCGGCGGCAGGGCTCCGGATCAGACGGCGTTGCGCCGCGTCTTGGACGAGAAAACCGTCAAGACGATGATCCAGCAATCGAGAAAGATCGACCAATTGTCTATGTAGTAAAGATCGTGTCGCGTGCGGCCCTCGATCTGCTCGAAGGTCGAGGTTTCGCCGCGATAGCCGTTGACCTGCGCCCAGCCCGAAATGCCCGGCTTGATGCGCTGGCGATGCGCATAGCTGGCCAGCTGCTCGCCCAGTTCGTCGTCGTGCACCAGCGCATGCGGGCGCGGACCGACGAGGCTCATCTCCCCGCTCAGCACATTGATCAGCTGCGGCAATTCGTCGATCGAGGTGCGGCGGATGAAGGCGCCGATGCGGGTGATGCGTTTGTCGCCGACCTTGGCCTGCGTCATCTTGCGGCCGGATTCGGTCACCGTCATCGAGCGGAACTTCCAGATATGGAAGGTGCGGCCGTTGAAGCCGCGCCGCTCCTGCCGGTAGAACACCGGCCCGGGGCTGTCGAGCTTGATCAGCAACGCCACGACCGCGAACAGCGGGCTGAGAAAGAGCAGCCCCAGCCCTGCCCCGGCGATGTCGAACGCCCGCTTGGTCGCCACCGCGGCGTCGCTCATGGGCTTGCGCAGCGAACGCAGCGCATTGTTGGGGCCGAGCGGCACCACGTCGAGGAACTTGAAGCTGACATTGTCGGTGGCCGGCACGGCGACCACGTTGATGGCGAAGCGCTTCAGCTCGTTGGTGAGCCGTTCGAGCCCGTCGAGATCGCCGATCTCGCCGACGAACACGATGAACTCGGCGCCGTGCGACACCCAATGCCGGGCGAACTCGACCACCGCGCTTTCCTTGTAGACGCCGTCGGCATCCACCGCTTCTTCGAGATACAGCGTGCCGGCGAGCCGGTAGCCGGTCTTCCACAGGTCGCCGTTGACGAGGAACCGCACGGTGTCGCTGCGACTGCCCACCACCGCTACCTTCTGGAACTGCAGCCGCCCGGCCCGGATCCGGGTGGTGACGGCGGCGTAGGCGATGGTGCGGGCCAGCAGCAGCGCCGGCACCCCGAGGACGAAGGCGGCGATCAGCGAGACGCGCGACAGGTCGTCGGCAACGCCGACGAAGAAGGCGCCGAACAGCGCGATGGCGAACGCCCCGGTCCAGCTGAGCACGCTCTGCACCAGCGTGGTGTGCGGCGGCTGGGCCCGATCGAGGAACTGGTTGGCCGACACCGCCGAGAACACGCCGTAGAGCACGCCGACCACGGCCGAGTAGATACCGTAGAGCCCGAACGGGATATCGACGGCTGCCACACGCAGCACCACGCCGTGATAGAGCAGCGCCGGCAGCAGCATCACCACCGCGGCGAGCGCCCCCTCGCCCAACCCGAATGCCGTACACAGGGCGGCCTGGTTGGCCACTACGCGTCGTGCCTTGCGCCGCTCTACGCCCTGGTATCCAAGCTCGGTCTGCACCACAGCAAATTGCCTCAAATTGCTGGCGATACAGGAGATTTCCCGCTTCGCCGTTCAGCCACTGCACTATCACGGCGACCGCTCCCGCCCCAAGGGCTAGGTTAAGCTGCGGTTAACACGTAGGGCGCGGCGGCCCGGTTAAGGATACCGGCAGTTCCCGCCTCGACGCCGCGCGCCGCCATGTTAGGGAAACATTAACCCATGGCACGAACCCAAGCGTGACGAGACCCACGTGACCACCACCCAACCCAGAGCAGTGGCCATTCTGGCGGCGAACCCGGCGTTCGCGGCCATCCTCAGCCGCGCCCTCGAGCAGGATGGCGGCTACCGCGTGGCCAGCTTTTCGAGCGTCGAGATGCTGACCACGTTCCTCCGCATCTCGCCGGTCGATGTGGTGGTGCTCGATACCGACCTGCCCGGCGCACCGGCCATCGATATCGCCCGCGGGCTGCGCAGCCACCTGAAGCTCGCCAGCAGCGCCTTCGAGATCGTGGCGCTGACCCGCGCCGCCGTTGCCTTTCACCGGCCGCTGCTCGCCGCCGGCATCGACGCCGTGCTGGAAAAGCCGGTGACGCCGCAGCAGCTGCTCGCCACCATTGACGACCTGGTCGAGATCGAACGCGCCGTCGCGGTGCAGCACCAGGCGGTGACCCAGCCGGTGACCATGGTGCGCGCCTTCGAGCCGAAGCCCGTGCCGGCCGAACGGGTCGGCAACGTCATCCCGCTGTTCGGCGAGGGCCGGGTCCGGCGCTGAGGCGCCACCTCCCGCTTCGCTTCCCATCCGCCAGGGCTGGACGATCCACCATGCGCACTGGCAAGCTCGCCGTTCCGGCATCACCCAGGCTCAACCATGTTCGTCGTCCAGATCTACCTGCCGCTTGAACTGCCCGACGGCGCGGGGGTTCCAGCCCGGGTGTTCGAGCGCACCAAGGCCGAGCTGACCGATCGCTTCGGCGGGGTGACCTCGTTCCTGCAATCACCGGCCGAAGGCGCCTGGAAGCCATCCGGCGGCGAGCCGATCCACGACCGGATCGCGATTTTCGAAGTGATGGTGGCCGATGTCGACACCGCCTGGTGGCGGCACTATCGCGAGGCGCTGGAAGCCGAACTGCACCAGCAACGCATCCTGGTCCGCCTGTTCCAGGTCACCGTGCTCTGAGTGGGGCCGGTGCGGCGGGGTCGCTGCGAGTTGTGGACGCGCGGCGCAACCCCGCCGGCAACCGGCGCGGCGGTCCGGCTGCACCAATTAGCTACGTACGGCCGGCCGAGGAGTTTCAGTTGGCCTTCAGCAACCCCTCATAGGCATCGCCGATCCGCTCCACCGCGAAATCGGCTGCCCGGTGCGCGAGCAGCGCCGTATCGGTCGGGGCATCCAGCATCGCCGCCATCGCCGCCGCCAGCGCTGCGGCATCGCCCACCGGGGTGAGCGTGCCGTAGCGGCCATCTGCGAGGATCTCGCGCGGGCCATGCGGGGCGTCGGTGGAAACCACCGGGACGCCCGCGGCCATGGCTTCGATCAGCACATTGCCGAAGCCCTCGCTGGTCGAGCTCAGGACGAACAGGTCGGCCGCCGCATAGCACGCAGCCGGATCGTTCGCGTAGCCGGCGAACAATACCCGCGAACCGATTCCAAGCGCTTGCGCTTCCGCCTCCAGCTCGGCGCGCAGCGGGCCATCGCCGAACAGCACCAGCCGGGCCGGGCGCGACTTGAGCAACGCGGCGAAGGCCCGCAGCAAGGTCTTGTGATCCTTGACGCCCACCAGCCGTCCGGCGGTAGCGATCACAGGGCCCTCGCCCAGCGCCGCGAGTTCGGCTTGCCAGGGGTAGGCCTGCGGGCGGAGGTCTCCCCCTGGTGGGACGAGGTGTCGCCCTGGAGGTAGAGGATTGTTGATCACGACGACCTTGCCCGGATCGACGCCCCGCGCCGCGATATCGCGCCCGACCCCGGCGGAAACCGCGATCGCCTTCGTCGCCCGCGCCGCCACCAGCCCGGAAAGCAGCACCGCCAGCTTCGAGCCGAAATCGTTCGAGGGAATCGACGCCGCGGCGTGAAAGCTCGGAAAGAACCGGGCGCGGCTGAAGCCGAGGCCGAGCGCCAGCGTGGTGATGAGGTTGGCGAACTCGGGGGCGCTGAACACCGCGTCGGGCTTGAGCCGGCGGTAGAAGCCGGCGCTGCGCATCAGCCCGCCCAGCGTCGCCGGCTTGCCGAAGCCATCGCCACGGATTGCAATGCCGAGGTCGACCAGGTGCACGGCGTCGGAACGGAGCGCCGCATTGGGGCCCTCGCCGTTCCAGGTGAACAATGTCACCTCGTGGCCGCGCCGCGCCATTTCATTGGCCATCAGCACGAACACGCGTTCAGCGCCGCCGCCCCTCAGGCTCGGGACGTGGAAGACGATGCGGCTCGGCATCGGGTTCAGGTGGTGGCCGAAGCGGTGCGCCGGCGCGGCGGCTGCCGCATGTCGCGGATCATGCCGAACAGCATGGCCAGCAGCATGCCGACAACGAACCCGCCCACGGCCCCTGCCCCCAGCATCACCATGGTACGCGGCGGCCACGAACGGGCGGCCGGCGGGACCGCAGTGGAGATCACCCGCACATTGGTGGTGTCGAGCTGCTCGCGCTCGGTGACCTGGCGGGCGCGGCTGAGGAAAGCCTCGTAGATCGTCGACTTCGACGTCGCGTCACGCTCCAGCTCACGCAGCGTCACCAGCGCCTCGTTATCGCCGAACACGCTGGTCTTGAGCTCGTCCGCCCGGGCCGAAAGGGCCGCGGCGGCGGTCTTGGCCTCATCGAGCGATACCTTGGCGGCGGCCACGATGCGGCCGATTTCCGCTTCGAGCTGCGCATTGACGGCGCTGAGCTCGGTGTTGAGCCTGACGATGGTGGGGTGGCGCGGGCCATAGACCATCGACTGCGCGTCGAGCTGCTGCTTGAGCGCTCCGGCGCTGGCGCGCAGCGTGGTCAGCGCGCCAGAAGCCTGGGTGTCGGCGGTGGTGGCGTTGCGGCCGGCGGCAACCAGTTCGTCATAGCTCGATTGCGCGGTGATGACGCGCGACTGCGCCTCCACCACCTGCTGGTTGAGCTGCGCCATGGTCTGGGTGTTGACCAGCTCGCCCGAACTGGTGGCGAGGTTCTTGTCGCGCTTATAGGCCTCGACCTTTTCCTCGGCCTGCTTGACCGAGCTCTTGAGTTCGTCGAGCCGGTCGTTGAGCGCCGCGGCGGTGCGACCGGCGCCGTCGGCTTCCGCCGTCGCCAGTTCCGCCTTGAACGCATCGACGATGGCCGACGAGATCGTGATCGACTTGTCGGGGGTCTCGGAGGAAACGCGCAACGTCGCGACGAAGGATTTTTCGTCGGCACTGGTGCTGACACGGGCGCTGAGCGCCGCCAGCGCCGCGAGCCGCGGGTCGGCCGGCTTCTCGTCCTTGCTGGAACCGAGAAGGCTCGAGAGCAGCCCCGGGCCGGTGCCCGGATTGTAGAATTCCTTGTCGGCCACGAGGTTCAGCTTGTCGACGACACGCGACAGCACATTGCCCGAGGTCAGCACGCGCAGCTTGCTGCCTGCCGTCATCACCGCATTGTCGACCTGCCCCGGCTGCTGGAACAGATCGTCGCTCACCACCTGCAAATTCGCCGGATCGATCAGGATGTCGGTGGCAACGGTGTATTTGGGCGGGCTCAGCACCGCATAGGCGCCGCCGGCCACTGCGCCGACACCGGCCAGCGCCACCGAAGCGAGCAGGCCCTTTCTCAACCACACGAACAGGCGCCCCAGGTCGAGCTCGAGGAAATCGCCGATCTTGCCCAGCGTCACGGTTTCCACCGGCTCGGGCTGCGGCCGTGGCGCCTGCGGCGCCGGCGCCACCGCGTCATTGGCCGGCCGGCCGCCAAGCCGTGCGAAGGCGCGCGCCCCGGAAGTGGCGCTCTGCGGATGCGGCCCGTCGGTCAGCAGGGACATGGTGTTACCATCTCGTTTCGAAAGTGGCCTGTCGTTAGGGCTTTATATACCAGTGCCCGTCCGACGCTTCCGGAATGGGGTTTCTTGGTAAATCCCCGGGGTGCGGCGCGGCGCGGATCGGCTCTCACCCGCAGCTGTCGATCACCTCGAGCCGGCCCGACCGCGACAGCGTGTGGATGCCGCTGCGGGCCCAGGCCGCACCGGGGGCGACCGGGCGAAGCGGTCCGAACTGCACGTCGTCGTCGCTCAGCACCAGCAGTTCGGCGATGCCGAGGCCGCCGCCATAGGTCTCGGTGCCGTCCTGCAGCGGCAGGAAGGTGCGGCCCTCGGGGGTGACGATGAACGGCCCGCCCGGCCGAGCCGCGCGACGATCGATGAGAATCGGGTTCATCGGGTGCGGCGACCAGGGGCCGGCCAGCGCCCTGGCGGAATAGACCACCATGGTGTCCGAGGCGCTCCCCATCCCCCGCTGCTCGGTGCCGATCAGCCAGAAGCGATCGTCGCGGATGAGCAGTGTCATGTCGTTGAGCTTCCGGCCGGCAACCAGCACCGCCTCGCGCACCCAGGAGTGCGGGAACGGCTCGGCCCGATACAGCACCAGCTCGTTGCCGCCGCTCGACTCCGGGATCATGTAGACCTCGCCGTCATGCGCGAAGACCTGCGGGTAGCTCAGGTGATGCGGCTCCTCGAGCACGGCCCGCGGCGTCTCCATGCTGCCGTCGGGGCGACACTCGGCCACCGAAATGATGCCGCGCCCCAGCGCATAGGGATATTCCTCGACGAACAGGCAGAGCCGCCCCTGCCATTCGAAGACGAACGGATCGGCATAAAAGCGCTGCCCGTCATCGGCGAGCTCGGTGAACGCCGGGCCCGGGGTCGGCGAAACACCCAGGCTCTCGGCGAGGCCAGGCCCTTCGATCAGCCGATGCGCGGTGCGCCAGTAGAATGGCCGGCCGCCGCCGAGCCGGCCCAGCGCCCGCCGGCCAAGACCGGCCAGCAGATGCGGCAGGTAGCGCCAGGCGAGGTCGCGGCCCCGCCGTTGCGGCGCCGGCGGCGCCGGCTGCGCCATCGGCAGCAGCCTGCCGGCGGCAAAGCGCTTGACGCACATCTCGAGCAGCGTCACTGCCCCGGCACAAAGATCCGAGGCGGCGCGGCTCAGCCAGACGCGGTCGCCGATCATCGGTCGCGCCGTGGCGACGGCGACGCCGTTGAGCCGCGCCGTCAGGATCGGCCGCACGCCGCCTGCCAGCATCGCCGCCAGCCCGGCCGACAGCCCGCGCTGGCCGTCGAAATCGACTGTCAGCACCGGCGCGTGTCCATGCGCGCTGCACCCGGTCAGATCGATGGTGAGATCCGCACTGCCCGCCGCCTGCCGCGGCGCCGGCGGCGGCGCCGGCAGCGCCAGCGATTGCGGCGCCCGCCCGCGCTCGAGGCTCAGCAGCAGGTCCAGCGCCCTGCCCTCACGCTGCGCCACCGGAACCTGCTGCACCAACAGCCGGGCGCCTGTCGCCTCCAGGCGCTCAAGCAACGCCTGATGCCAGGCCCGCAGCGTTGCAGTATCCACAATGATTAAAATTGTAATCAAATTGACAACATCGCGAATCTGCCTCGGCGCCGCTGACATATCGCGATGTCGAGCAGTGTACAAATCCAGAAATCGACATCGGTAAACGCGATTTCGGTGTTAATCATAGCTTAAGAGTTAAGGCGACCGCAGGGCAGTGGCGCGATATGAGCTGCATGACGCGTAGGTCACACGCGAACACTTTGCAGTGCGGTGCGATATGAACTTTCATTCTCCTCCCGAGCGTCCCCGGCGGCAACGGCTGCTCATCGTCTTCGGCACCCGTCCGGAGGCCCTGAAATGCTTCCCCGTGGCGCAGGCGGCGCTGCAGAGCCCGCATTTCGACACCCAGATCTGCGTCACCGCCCAGCACCGCGAGATGGTCGACCAGGTGATCGCGCTGACCGGCATGCCGGTGGATTACGATCTCAATGTCATGTCGGCGGGCCAGACGCTGTTCGACGTAACCTCCAAGGTGCTGCTCGGCATGGCCGAGGTGCTCGACAAGTCGAAGCCCGACATCGTCATGGTGCAGGGCGACACCACCACCGCCATGACCGCGGCACTGGCGGCGTTCTACAAGCGCATTCCTGTGGCCCATATCGAGGCGGGGCTGCGCAGTCACAATATCGACAGCCCCTTCCCCGAGGAGCTGAACCGGCTGATCGCCGGCAATATCGCCACCTGGCATTTCGCCCCCACCCCCGAGGCGCGCGAGAACTTGATCGCCGAGGGCAAGGACCCGGCCAGGATCTTCGTCACCGGCAACACGGTGATCGACACGCTGCTGCATTTTTCCGGGGCGCTGGACGAGGACAAGCTGCTCAGCGCCGAACTCGCCGCGCGCTTCCCCTTCCTTGATTCAAAGCGCAAGCTGATCCTCGTAACCGGCCACCGGCGCGAGAATTTCGACGGCGGCATCGAGCGCATCTGCACCGCGCTGAAGGTGCTGGCGACGCGCGGCGACGTGCAGATCGTCTACCCGGTGCACCCCAACCCCAATGTGCGCGGCGTCGTCAACGCGGCGCTCGCCGGGGTGCCCAATATCCACCTGATCGACCCGCAGGATTACCTGCCGTTCCTCTACCTGCAGAAGCAGAGCTACCTGGTGCTGACCGATAGCGGCGGCGTGCAGGAAGAGGCGCCCTCGTTGGGCAAGCCCGTATTGGTGATGCGCGAGAACACCGAGCGCCCCGAGGGTGTGGCGGCCGGCACGGCGCGCCTCGTCGGTACCGATATCGAACAGATCCTTTTCAACGCCAACCGCCTGCTCGACGACCCGGCCGCCTATCGCGGCATGGCCGAAAAGCACAACCCATATGGCGACGGCCGGGCCAGCCTCCGGATCGTCGAGGAGCTATCGCGGCATGTCTGAGATCAACGCTACTGCAATCAAGACCGTTTCGGTCATCGGCATGGGCTATATCGGCCTGCCGACCTGCGCCATTTTCGCCAGCCGCGACCTCGACGTCATCGGCATCGACGTCAACCCGGCAGTGGTCGAGAAGGTCAATCGCGGCGAGATCCACATCGTCGAGCCCGATCTCGACGGGCTGATCCAGAAGGTGGTGGCCAATGGCCGGCTGCGCGCCGCGACCACGCCGCAGCCCGCCGATGCCTTCGTCATCGCCGTGCCCACCCCGATCACCGAGGACCACAAGCCCGACATCAGCTACGTGCTGTCGGCGGCGCAGTCGATCGCGCCGGTGCTGAAGCGCGGCGACCTGGTGGTGCTGGAATCGACCTCGCCGGTCGGCACCACCCGCAAGATGACGGCGCTGCTCGCCGAGCTTCGCCCCGACCTCAGGTTCCCCAACGCCCATGGCGAGGATGCCGACGTGCTGGTGGCCTACAGCCCCGAGCGCGTGCTGCCGGGCAAGGTGCTGAGCGAACTGATCAACAATGACCGCTCTATCGGCGGGCTCTCTAGGCGCTCCTCGGCCCGCACGGTGGAACTCTACTCCACCTTCGTCGGTGGCGACCTGTTCATCACCTCGGCCGAAAGCGCCGAGCTGGTGAAGCTGACCGAAAACGCCTTCCGCGACGTCAACATCGCCTTCGCCAACGAGCTGGCGGCAGTCTGCCAGGATCTGAGCCTCAATGTCTGGGAAGTGATCGAGCTGGCCAACCGCCATCCGCGCGTCAACATCCTGCAGCCGGGCCCGGGCGTCGGCGGCCACTGCATCGCGGTCGACCCCTATTTCATCATCGATGCCGCCCCCGACAGCACGAGGCTGATGAGTTCGGCCCGCCGCATCAACTCCGACCGGCCCTTCGCCGTGGTGCGCGAGATCGAAGCGGTGCTCGATCCCACCCGGCAGCAGACGGTTGCCTGCCTGGGGCTGAGCTTCAAGCCCAATATCGACGACGTGCGCGAGAGCCCGGCGGTCGAGGTGGTGAAACTCCTCGCCGACCTGCCCAATATCCGGCTGGTGGCCGCCGAGCCGCATATCCAGGCCCTGCCGCGCGAGCTCGACGGCAAGGGGATCGTCTTCACCGATGCGCTGAGTGCCATCGACAAGGCCGATATCGTGGTGCTGCTGGTCGACCACCGGCAGTTCTCGCTGATCGACCCCGAGGCCCTCCGGGACAAGGAACTGGTCGATACCCGCGGCCTGTGGACCTGGCGCAAGGCCAGGAAGCCCGATGCCCGCATCGAGGGCAAAAAGGCCCGCGAGGACCGCCAGCGCGGCTTCCCGCTTCGCCGCGTCACGGACCGCGCCGCGTGAGTACCGAACAACCGAGTTGGCGCGAGCACCCGCTGCTCGCCGCACGGCGCCGGGATTTCCTCGGCTCGCCCATCCATGTCGTGACCATGCCCGAGACGCTGGCCCTCGCCAACGAAGCGATGGCCCGTCGCCAGCCGCTGCACCACACCGTGGTCAATGTGGCCAAGCTCGTGAACATGAAGCAGAACGCCGAGCTGCGCGAAGACGTGGCCAGCGCCGACCTGATCAATGTCGATGGCGCCGGCGTCGTCTGGGGCGCCCGGCTCTGCGGCGTCGCAGTGCCCGAGCGGGTGGCCGGGGTCGACATCATGACCAACCTGTTTGCGCTGTGTGCCCGCAACGGCTATCGCCCGTACCTGCTGGGCGCCGAGGCGCACGTGCTGCAGGCGGTCGACATGCGGCTCGCCAAGGACCATCCCGAGCTGGTGGTCGCCGGCATGCATGACGGTTATTTCAAGCCCGAGGACGAGGCGGCAGTGGTCGAAGCGATCAATGCCAGCAAGGCCGACTGCCTGTTCGTCGCCATGCCGACGCCCCGCAAGGAGCGGTTCCTCAAGCAGTATCGCGACGTCTTGACCCCGAGCTTCGTCATGGGCGTCGGCGGCAGCTTCGACGTCTATGGCGGCAAGGTCAGCCGCGCCCCGGTGCTGGTGCAGAAGCTCGGGCTCGAATGGCTGTTCCGCGTCGTCCAGGAACCGCGCCGCCTGTGGCGCCGCTACTATGAGACCAACACGGCTTATGTCGGCCTGCTCTGGCGCGAACTGCGCCAGCGTCGCCGCTCGGCATAATCCGCGAAGGTCTGGGGGAGCGAAGGGCCTGCCGCTGAAAGCGGGGGGCCCTTCTGCTGTTGCGAGACGGCCCACTGCTCGGCGTCGGCACCGGATGGTGGGCGCCGGCAGGCCGTAGTCTAGCGCCGCGGCGGCGCCTCGCTGAGCAGCTGGCGCATCGAGGCCATCACGGCTTCGTGGCGATAGGGTTTGCCGAAGAACACGCTGCCGTCCGGCATCTCGCTGATCTCCACCACCCGATGGCCGGAGGTGACGATGATCTGGATCGGCGGGAAGCGGTGCCTCACCGCGGCGGCCAGCTTCAGCCCGTCCATGCTGCCGGGCATGTCGATATCGGTGAACATGATGCGCACGCTCGGCTGTGCATCGAGCACGATGATCGCCTGGTCGGCATTGGCCGCCTCGAACACCACGAACCCCTCGCGCTCGAGCTGATCGGCGATGTCCATCCGGATCAGCGCTTCATCTTCGACAACCAGCACTGATACAGCGTTCGTCACGGCAACACCTCTGATGGGCAGGTGACGATCAACTCCCGGCGGCCCCGATCGATCCGTATGGCGCAAAAGACGTGAACACAATGACTTGCGCGCCGGCGTGATCCTTTTGGCCTGCCCTGCGTTAAGGCTGCAACGCCCAGCCGCCCTCGAGTCGGAGCCTCAATGACTGTTATTACCCGCAATCATGTCGTAACGGCCGGAGCCGGCCATCGGCCCATGATTTTCGCGCATGGCTTCGGCTGCGACCAGAACATGTGGCGCCTCGTCGCGCCGGCTTTCGAGGCCGACCATCTCACGGTGCTGTTCGATCACGTCGGTGCGGGCAGGTCGGACCTTGCCGCTTATGATGCCGGCAAATATTCCAGCCTCGACGGCTATGCCGACGATCTGGTCGAGATCGGTCGGGCGCTCGACGTCACCGGCGGCGTGTTCGTCGGCCATTCGGTCAGCGCCATGATCGGCGTTCTGGCCTCGCTCAAGGCGCCCGAGTTGTTCGAGAGCCTGGTGCTGGTCGGGCCCTCGCCCCGCTATATCGACGCCGAAGGCTATTTTGGCGGCTTCACCGCCGCACAGATCGAAGAACTGCTGGCGTCGCTGGCCGACAACCATATGGGCTGGTCGGCGGCCATGGCCCCAGCCATCATGGGCAATGCCGATCGGCCGGAGCTGGGCGAGGAGCTGACCAACAGCTTCTGCCGCACCGACCCGGCAATCGCCCGGCAATTCGCCCGCACCACCTTTACGGCCGACAATCGCGCCGATCTCGGCCGGGTGACGGCCCGCACGCTGATTCTGCAATGCAGCGACGACATCATCGCGCCCGAGGCGGTGGGCGCCTATGTGCGCGACAATATCCCGGGCAGCGAAATGAAGGTCCTCAGGGCCACCGGCCATTGCCCCAACCTCAGCGCGCCGGCCGAAGTGATCGCCGCGATCCGGGATTTCATCTGAGCGATGCCAGGAACGGCAGACGACGACCTCGTGGATCTCTACGAGAACGCCCCGTGCGGCTATCTCTCGCTCGGGCCCGATGGGCGGATCGTCAGATCCAACCAGACCCTCTCGGGCTGGCTGGGGCTGGGTCCCGAGCAGCTGCGCGGCAAGCGCCTGCGCGACCTGCTCAGCATTGCCGGCCAGATCTTTTACGAGACCCATTTCGCGCCCCTGCTGCGCATGCAGGGCTTTTTCGACGAGGTGGCGCTCGACCTGGTGCGGGCCGATGGCAAGCCGCTGCACGTCCTCGCCAATGCAGCCGAGCGCCGCGATGCCGAGGGCGAGCTGCTGTTCACCCGGGTGACACTGTTTCGCGCCACCGAGCGACGCCGCTATGAACGCGAGCTGGTCGATGCCACCGAAACGGCGCAGGCCGAATCCCGCCTGTCGAGGGGGCAACTGCTCGCCGAACACGAGACGGCGGAACTGCGCGAGCAGTTCATCGCCGTGCTCGGGCACGACCTGCGCAACCCGCTGGCCGCGATCGATGGCGGCACCAACCTCCTGATGCGCGAACCGCAAAGCGAGAAATCGCAGCGCGTCATCGGGCTGATCCGCGGCAGCGTGCTGCGCATGAGCGGGCTCATCGACAATGTCATGGATTTCGCCCGCGGCCGGCTGGGCGGCGGGCTGCAGCTCAACCGCAGCAGCAAACCCCTGGCGCTCACCCTGGAGCAGGTGGTGGGCGAGTTGCAGACCAGCTACCCCGAGCGCCGCATCGAGCTCAACGTCGATCCCGCCGCCCAGCTCGCTGCCGATCATGCACGGCTGGCCCAGATGTTTTCCAACCTGCTGGCCAATGCCATCACCCACGGGGCGATCGATCAGCCGGTGCGGGTCGACGCGGTGCTGGGCCCGGGCGGACTGCAGCTGGCGGTGGTCAATGCCGGCCCGGCCATCCCGCCGGCAGCGATGCAGCAGCTGTTCCAGCCATTCTATCGCTCCAACCCGCACTCGCGGGTGCAGGGCCTGGGGCTCGGGCTCTACATCGCCTCGCAGATCGCCGAGGCACATGGCGGGCGGCTCGACGTGACATCCGACGCGACCGAAACACGCTTCACCTTCCGCATGCCGCTGTCGGACGGGCCGGCCTGAGCCGAACGGCTGGCCCCCTGCCTCCTCTCGAAGCTACGCTGAAGCCAAGTTTGGCCTTCTCCCCTGCCAAAGCGGGGCGGCGGCCAGCCTCACCCACGCGCTCGCAGCGCTTCCACAATCAGCGAGAATGCCGGCGAGTTCTGCCGGCGGCTGGGGTAGTAGAGGTAGTAGCCGGCGAATTTCGGCGACCAATCATCGAGCACCTGCACCAGCCGGCCCGAGGCGATCTGCGCCTCGACGATGTTCTCGGGCAGATAGGCGATGCCGTAGCCGCCGAGCGCCGCGTCGACCTGGGCGTAGGAGGTATTGAAGGTGAGCTGTCCATCCACCCGGACGCGCAGTTCGCGGCCGTCTCTGGCGAACTCCCAGGCATAGAGCCCGCCCGAGCGGATCTGCCGCTGGTTGATGCAGAAATGATTGACCAGCTCCTGCGGATGCCGCGGGACTCGATGGCGAGCGAAATAGTCCGGCGAGGCGACGGCGACAAGTCGCCAGTCCGGGCCGATGCGCACCGCGATCATATCCTTGTCGAGACTCTCGCCCAGCCGCACCCCGGCGTCGAAGCGTTCCTCGACGATATTGCGAAAACCGTTATCGCTGTTGAGCTCCAGCCGGATGTCGGGATAGTCGCGCATCAAGTGCCTCAGCTTCGGCCACACCACGGTTTCGAGCGCATGGTCGGACAGGGTGATCCGGATCGTCCCTGACGGTTTGTCGCGGATCGCCATCAGCGCGTCGATGTCGGTTTCCAGCCCGGTGATGCGCGGCGCCAGTGCCTGCAGCAGCCGCTCACCCGCCTCGGTGGGAGCCACCGAGCGGGTGGTGCGCGTCAGCAGGCGAAGACCCATCCGCGCTTCGAGCTGCTTGATCGCCTGGCTCAGCGTCGGCTGCGAAGTACCCAGCCGCGCGGCGGCCCGCGTGAAGCTGCGCTCCTCGGCCACGGCGAGAAACCACAGCATGTCGGTCAGGTCGCGCCGCTGCATCGGGCATCTCCGATTGATATTGAAAACCGATAAGTCCATGTGAATTACAACGGATAATCCAAGGAGTCAGCCGGCCTTATGGTACCGGCATGGCGAAACCCGCTCCACCCAACCGGCCAATGACCCGCGAGATGTTCTGGGAACGCGCCCTCAGCGGCGGGCTCGGCGCGCAGTTCGACTGGCTGGCCGCCGCCACCGTGCTCGCCTCCACCCGGAATGCCCCGATGCCAGTACCAGCAGACGCGCCCACCCTGCCCCGCAGCCGCACCGCCTGGGGCGCGGTGGTCGCCATGTCGCTGATGACCTTCGTTCTCATCGCGTCGGAATTCATGCCGGTGAGCCTGCTCACCCCGATTGCCGCAGATCTCGCTATCACCGAGGGTCAGGCCGGCCAGACCATTGCCATCTCCGGTCTGTTTGCCGTGCTGACCAGCCTGTTCGGCAATGGTCTGCTGGCCCGGTTCGATCGTCGGCTGGTGGTGCTCGGCTACACTGCGGCGTTGGTGGTTTCCGGGCTGGTGGTGACCTTGGCACCGGATGGGCTGGTGTTCATGCTGGGGCGTGCCCTGGTCGGGGTGGCGATCGGCGGCTTCTGGTCGCTCTCGACCGCCATTCTCGCGCGGCTGTCGATGCCGGCCGACCTGCCCAGGGCGCTCGCTATGCTGCAGGGCGGCACCGCCCTTGCTGCGGTGATCGCCGCGCCGCTCGGCAGTTTTCTCGGCGGGCTGGTGGGCTGGCGGGGCGCCTTCGCCATCGTCGTGCCGATCGGGCTGGTCGGCCTCGTCTGGCAGTGGCGGGTGCTGCCACCGATGGCGCCCGAGCAACAGGTTTCGGCCCGCCGGATGCTCGGCCTTCTGCGCTCGCCTGCCGTCGCCATCGGCATGGCGGCCACCGCGCTGGCCTTCATGGGACAGTTCGCGCTCTCGACCTACCTGCGTCCCTTCCTCGAACTGGTGACCGGCCTCGATGTCAACGCGCTGTCGCTGGTCCTGCTCGGACTCGGCCTCGGCGGTTTGCTGGGCACGGCGCTGGCCGGCTGGTTGATGCGCCAATACCTGAAGCCCGTCCTGGTCGCCGCGCCGGCGCTCCTTGCGGTGCTGGCCCTGCTGCTGATCCCGGTGGGGCAGATCCCGGCCGCCACGGCGGTGCTGCTCATCGTCTGGGGCGTGCTGACCACGCCGATCCCCGTCGCCTGGGGCACCTGGATGACCCGCGTCATTCCGGGCGAACTCGAAGCCGGCGGCGGCCTGCAGGTGGCGCTCATCCAGGTGGCGATTACCCTGGGCGCGTTCGGCGGCGGCGTACTGTTCGATACGGCCGGCTGGTGGGCGCCGTTCGTGCTCGCCGCCCTGCTGCTAGCGGCTGCGGCGCTCCTTGCCGCAAAGGCGGCCGCCAACCCCCAACTGCGCATGGGTGCGGTATGATCGGGCGGCGCGAGGTGCTTGGCGGGCTCGTGCTCGGGGCGCTGCAGCCGGCCGTTGCCCGGGCGCAGGACGGAGAAATGAAAATGAGAATTCGCATCGCGTTTGGCACCCTGAGTTTCACCGCGACGCTCGAGGACGACAACGCCTCGGCCCGTGAACTGGCGACGATGCTGCCGCTCGAGCTGACCATCTCGGATTTCGGCGGCAACGAGAAAATCGCCTATCTGCCGAGGAAGCTCACCGCGCTGGTGCGCGGCCCGATCTCCGACGCCGCCCCGGGAGACCTTTGCTATTACGTGCCATGGGGCAATCTGGCGTTCTTCCACGGTAGCTACGAGAGCACCCGCTATCTGGTTCGGCTCGGTCGGCTCGATGACGGCGTGGCGCCGTTGCTGGTGCGGGGCGAGTTCCCGCTACGGATCGAGAGGATTTGAGCGGCCCCCTTCAGGCCATCCCCAGCTTCGCCCGCACCTTGCCTGCCAGCGCGCGGGTTTCGGCCGGGTGCAGCAGCGACTGCAGCCCGAGGAACACCAGCCCGCCGGCAACGCCGCCGGCCATCAGCTTGAACAGCGGCCAGGCATCACCGAGAAGCGCGCTGGCGATCCAGGCGGCAATGCCGGTGGCGGCAGCGACGGCCAGCGACATGCCGAGATCGGCCCAAGGAACCGGCACCGGGGTCAGCCGATGGCTGACCGCCCAGGCGGCGCCCATTCCCACCAGCGTGCCGCCGGCCAGCGCCAGCGCCGCGCCGATCTCGGCATAGGCCGGGATCAGCAGCAGCGACAGCGCCACGGTGGCGACCGAGCCGGGCGCCAGCGCCACCATCTGCAGCCATGGTTTCTTGTGGGCGTGAAACACGTTCTCGAACACGAAGGCCGAGAAATTGGCGAACAGCACGCTGAGCGCGATGATCGGGAACAGCAGGCCGAGATTGCGCAGGTAGTCGGCGGGCAGCAGCACCGCGCCGATCTCGGTGCTGAGCGCGGCGAGCATCGCGACGACCGGAAAGGTCAGCCGCGCCATCATCGCCATCTGCTGGCCGAGGAACCGGCCGGCGGCCGCCGGACCCTCGTGGTCGAACCGGCTCACCAGTTCGGGGAAGGCCCCCATGTTGATGGCGGTGGAAATGGTCTCGATCGGTTGCCGGGCCAGCGCATAGACCGCCGCGAACACCGCCACCGCTCCGGCATCGTAGTAGAGCTTGAGCAGCACCCGCTCGGCGCTGTTGAGGCCGAAGCTGACCAGCGCCACCGCGATCAGCGGAATGCCCAGCGCGAACAGCTCGCGATGGGTGAAGCGCGACGGGCCGATGACGGTACGGCGGCTGGCCAGCAGCAGCGCGATGCCGCCGGCGATGAGCACGCCGAGGCTCGAGGCCAGCGATACCGAGAGAAACGTATCGTGGAACAGCAGGATCGCCCCGACCGCGAGGCTCAGCTGCAGCACGGCGCGCAGGAACTCGAGCAGCGAATAGGCGGTGTGCCGCTGCTGCATCTGCAGCAGCGTCAGCGCGAAACGGCTGAGCGCGCCGACTGCCAGATAGGTGCCGACGGCCAGCGAGAACTCCACCCAGCGCTCGGGCGCGATCAGCAGCGAGCCGCCAACCGACACCACCAGCCCGCAGAGCGTCGTCACCACCAGCACGCGCGCCGCGAGCCTGACGCTGCCGTGGCTGATCTCGCCCTTGCCGCCCAGCCGGAGCAGCGCGATGCGCAGCCAGCTGCTGACGGCGGAGTCGGTGAGCTCGCCCACCGTCACCACCAGCGTCAGCAGGCCATATTCGGTCTGGTCGATCAGCCGCGTCGCGATGATCAGCATGAGCAGCGCCGAGAGGCGCGTCAGCAGGATCGCCGGGGCATAGATCAGGGTCGAGCGCAGCAGCACGGGTAGTCACCTTCCCCCGAGGGGTCACCACCCCTACGGGGATGTTCTTCACCTTCGCTTAACCCTTTCACCCCCAGCCCGACAGCGCTTTGCCTCGCGGTGGTGAATCGCAGCAATTGTATCGAGTTGTCTTCTTCGTGACGCCGGCCTCTGATCCTCCCCCGCGTGGCGGGGGAGGGGGACCACCCGAAGGGTGGTGGAGGGGGGAGCCCAAACCGAGACTCTTACCGGCCCCCCCCCCCCCCCCCCCCCCCCCCCCCCCCCCCCCC
>MKVB01000001.1:1435728-1460822 GCA_001899085.1 Devosia sp. 66-14
GTAAACCCTTATCCCAGCCTTTGCTTTCCCCCGGTCTCGGCCGGCGCTATGGCTCACCCATGCTGCAGCGCAACACCCCATCGCGAAGCCTCGACGTGCTGGTTGCCACCCCCTCGGGCGGCACTGGCCAGGGTGGCATCGACCGGGTGATGGGCGGGCTCGGGAGCGAACTCGAGCGGCAGGGCGGCAGCGGCCTGAACGTGCGCTTCGGCGCCACCCGCGGCCCCGGCCATATCGCATTGTCGCCGCTCTATCTGGGCGGTTTCCTGCTGCGGATGATCGGGCTCAGGGCCGTGGGCAGGCTCGATGTGGTGCACATCAACCTGGCCAGCGCCGGCAGCACGTATCGCAAGCTCCAGATCGCCCGGCTGGCCCGGCTGCTCCGCGTGCCCTATGTGCTGCACCTGCATGGCGGCGACTATCCCAATTTCTGGAAGGGTGATGCCAGCCGGTTGAGCCGCAGCATCCGCACGATGTTCGCCGGAGCGGCGCGGATCATCGTTCTGGGCGAGACTTGGCGCAGGTTCGTCATCAGCCGCGCCCCGGAAGTTACTGACGCCGTTGTGGTTCTGCCCAATGCGGCGGCGCAGCCGAGCCTGCCGCATAGCGGCGGCGGCGAGACCGCGCACATCCTGTTCCTCGGCCGCATCGGCGACCTGAAGGGCGTGCCGCAGCTGGGCGAAGCGCTCAACCGCATGCAGCACCTCGAGAACTGGCGGGCGACCATTGCCGGCGATGGCCATGTCGAGGCGGCGCGCGCCAGGGCCACCGAATACGGGCTCGCCGACCGCGTCGCGCTCCCCGGCTGGGTGGATGGCGCGCGGGTCGCCGAGCTGATCGCCTCGGCCGATATCCTGGTGCTGCCCTCGTTCACCGAGAACCTGCCGCTCTCGATTATCGAGGCCATGGCCTCCGGCCTCGCCGTGGTGGCGACGCCGGTCGGGGCGGTGCCCGATATCGTCCGCGACGGCGAAACCGGGCTGCTGGTGCCGGTGGGCGATGTCGAGGCGCTGGCGACGGCGCTGACCCGCCTGGTCGAAGACCCGCCGCTGCGGCAGCGGTTGGGCGCCGCGGCGCTACGGCTGCACCGCGAAAAGCTCGATCTCGCCCCCTATGCCCGCGCCGTGGGCGAGGTGTGGCGCGCCGCGGCGCGTTAACACTAAGGTAACCTTTCAGTTCCCAGTTTCCATCCCCGGGACTACCACGTTCCAGCGCGTCGCGAGCTTTGCCGACACGCATGGGAATGCGGCAAATGACCTATGACGTCGCCGGCGCCGTCAGCAGCGTTTCTCCGGTCAGAACCGAAGACATCAGGGGGGCGATCGGTATCCAGCTGGTGGCCGACCAGGCCCGCTGGGACAGCCTCGTCGCCGCCTGCCCCACCCCGCATCTGCCGCAGGGCTTCGCCTATGGCGAGGGCAAGGCCGCCAGCGGCTGGACCGTCCGGCGCGCCCTGTTCCACGAGGGCGGCCGCCCGGTGGCGATCGCCACGGTGCTCGAACTGCGCCGCTTCGGCCTTCGTCTCCTCAATCGCGTCAACCGTGGCCCGCTGTTCCTCGAGGCCGCGCCGAGCCCGGCCGATATCGTCGGCGTCTATGCCGCGCTCCGCCGGCGCTGGGGCCGCATCTGGACCGCCCCGCTGCTGATCGCCCCTGCCCTCGGCTTCGGTCCTGACAGTGACGCCCTGCTGCGCCGCGCCGGCTACCGGCTGCGCCACCGCCGCTCCTGGCAATCGGGTCGCATCGACCTCACGGTCGGCGAGGCGGCACTGTGGGCCGGGCTCGCCTCGAGCTTCCGCAACCGCGTGCGCAATGCCCAAAAGGCCGGCGCCGAACTGCGGATTTCCGGCGATGCCGAAACCTATGAATGGATGCTCGCCCGCCATGCCGAGAACATGGCCGAGCGCGGCTTCTCCGCAGCCGGCCCCGCGCTGCTGCGCGCCCTGCGCGACGCCGCGCCCGAGGATGTGCTGGTGTTCCAGCTATGCGATGGCGGCACGCCGGTCGCCGGCATGTCGGTGGTGCGCTTCGGCACCCACGCCGAGTATCACGTCGGCTGGTTCGGCCCGGAAGGCCGCCGGCTCAATGCCGGCAATTTCCTGATGTGGCAGATACTGCGCGAAATGCATCGCCGCGGCGTCGAGACCTTCGATGTCGGCGGCCTGAAGCCCGGCGATGGCTATACGCGGTTCAAGCAGACGATGAAGCCGGTCGAGTACCAGCTCGCCGGCGAGTGGATGAGCTTCTAGGGGATCGCCTGCGATGGACCGGATCGATGCGGCGCGTAGCGCCGAGTTGGTGATCTCGACATGGGCCCGAGCAATGCGGCGCGCAGCGCCGAGGTTGGTGATCTCAAGATGGACCGGATCGATGCGGCGCGTAGCGCCGGAGGGGAACTGAAATGAGCCTGATGGATGTGGCGCGCGGCGCCTATGTGCGGAGCCCCGAAGTGGTGCGGCGCTCGCTCGCTCCGCTGGTATCGCTGGTGCCGACCAGGCTGAAATTCGGCGGCAATTATCGCCAGTGGCGCGAGCGCATCGCGCTGGCCGGTGCCGACCCCGCCTATGCCGCCGAGCAGCATCTCACCTCGCTGCGCGCCATTGTCGGCCGCGCCCACGCCTTGAGCCCGTTCTATCGCGAGTTGATCGAGAAGGCGCTGGGCAGCGGCTTCGATGCCACCACGCTCGAGCTCGCCGATCTCAGGCGCCTGCCGATCCTCAGGAAGGAAGAGTTGCGCCAGGCCGGCGAAGCGGCGCTGACCGTGCCGCGCAACGAGGCCGACCGCGGCGACACCAGCGGCTCGAACGGCGAGCGTCCCTTCACCTTCTATCTCGACAAGGATCGCAGCGCTCGCGAGATGGCCTTCGTCTACGACAACTGGAGCCGCATCGGCTTCACCGAGAAGACCGGCAAGATCGTGCTGCGCGGCTTCGGGCTCCACCCCAAGGGCACCAGCATTTCGCAGTGGGAACCGGCCTTGCGCGAACTGCGGCTGTCGGTGTTCCCGATGACGCATGACGACGTGCGCAGCTATATCGACCTGATCGACCGCCACGAGCTCGAATATCTCTACGGCTACCCCTCGGCGATCGAGCTGATGTGCCGGCACATGTGCCGCATCGGCCGCATGCCCAAGCGGCCGCTCAAGGGCATCCTGCCGATTTCCGAGCCGCTCTATCCGCACCAGCGCCGCATCATCGCCGCCGTGTTCGGCGAGGTGCCGATCGCCAATTTCTACGGGCTGAGCGAAAAGGTGCTGTTCGCGCGGGAGATCAGCAGCGACGGCTTCTATCAGTTCGACCCGCTCTACGGCCACGCCGAACTGGTGGATGAAGACGGGCTGCCGGTCACCGAAGCCGGCCGCGAGGGCCGCCTCATCGGCACCGGCTTTACCGGCAGGAGCATGCCGTTCCTGCGCTATGATACCGAGGACCGCGCCAGCCTGGTGGAACTGCCCAATGCCGGCAACGGCCAGCGGCTGACGGTCGAGCGGCTGACGCCGCGCCGGAAGCCCGATTTCCTGGTCTCGGTCGATGGCAACCGCGTCGTCACCATCGACTTCACCCCGGAGAACCCGCGCTATTTCGAGGGCATCGAGGAATACCAGTTCTTCCAGGATCGGCCCGGCCACAGCACCATCCGCTACATCCCCACCGCCGATGGCAGCGAGGCCGATGCGCTGCGCGTCGCCACCGGCCTGACCCAGCGCACCCACGGCAAGATCCTGTTCACCGTCGAGCAGGTGGAGCGCCTCGCCGGCGGCCGCGCCGGCAAGCGCGCCTTCATCGACCAGCGGCTCGATATCTCGCAATACTGATCCGGCGGGGCTCTCGCCCCGTCGCCGACTTTTCCACGTTGAAAGCGCGACCGGATCAGCGTTCTGGTGGCGGGCAGCCGCACAATTTCGGATCCCGCCATGCCCGCCTTCGCTTCCACCGCCCTGATCTACGCCGGCGCCGCTCTCGCCGAAATCGTCGGCTGCTTCGCGTTCTGGGCCTGGCTGCGCCAGGGCCAATCCCCTGTCTGGCTGGCGGCGGGCATTCCGGCGCTGCTGCTCTTTGCCTGGCTGCTGACCCTCGCCCCGGCGGACCATGCCGGGCGCGCCTATGCCGCCTATGGCGGCGTCTACATCGTCGCCTCGCTGGTCTGGCTCTGGGCCGCCGAAGGCACCGTCCCCGATTTCTGGGACCTGTTGGGCGGCGGCCTCGCCCTCCTCGCCGCCGCCATCATCCTGTTCGCGCCACGCGGCTGAGCCGCGCTAGCCGCCCTGCCCCTGAGAGACGATGACCGCCCGCCGCGGCACCAGCGCCTCCACGGCGACGAACACCGACACGGCAACCAGCCCCAGCGCCACAAACACCCAGAGCGCACCGCCGACGCCGAGCGCGCCCATCGCCACGGCGAGCAGGAACGGAGCGATGGCCGAGGCGACCTGCCGTGCAGACGAAAGCCAGCCGAGCCGGGCACCATAGCGATCGCGCCCCAGCAGGTAGAGCGGCAGCGCTCCCGAGACGATGCTGGTGAGCCCGGAGCCGAGGCCGAAAAGCACCGCGAACACCACAGCGCCGGGCAGAGACGGGGCCGTGGCCAGCAATACCGCGAGACCGGCCGGCAGCAGCGCCGCGGCGATGACGGCGAGCCAGGTCGCCCTGAGGTCGCGGCCGACCAGCATGTTGACGAGGCGGCTCAGCACCTGCGCCGGCCCGAACAGCGTGGTGATCACCAGCGCGCCGGCGCCGAGGCTGAGCCCCTGGATGATCGGCATGATCTGCAGCAGCACGCCCGACAGCACGAGCCCCTCGATGGCAAAGCCTGCCATCATCAGCCCCGGCGCCAGGTTGCGCCGCCCGGCCGGCAGAACGCCCACCTCGACCACCGCGTGCGGCGATGTGCCGGCGGCCTCGCCCACGGCGACCGGGGCCCGGCGCGCCAACCAGAGATGGAGCGGCGCACAGACGACGAGGTTCAGTGCGGCGAAGACGAAATAACACCCCCGCCAGCCGAGATGCTCGAGCAGCACGGCCGTCAGCGGCCAGAACAGCGTCGAGGCGAAGCCTGCAATCAGCGTCAGGTAGGTGATGCGCCGCTGCGCGCCCTCGGCGCCCGCCTGCACCAGGGCCGCGAACGCCGTGGCATAGAGCACCAGGCTCGACGCCATCTCCATGCCGACGAGCGCCAGGGCGAAACTGTAGCCGTCCCAGGCGAGACCCGCCGCGCCCAGCAGCAGCGCCGCCGCCACCGACCCCACCACCATGGTGCGGGCGGCGCCGAACCGGTCAGCCAGGTGCCCGGCCCAGGGCGCGAGAAGCCCGCCGGCCAGCAGCGCGAGGCTCAGCGCCCCGAACACCCATTCGGGCGGCCAGCCGAATTCCGCGCCAATGGCCGGAGCCAGCACGCTGAAGGCATAGTAGAGCGTGCCGTAACCGATGACCTGGGTGGCGCCGAGCGCCCAGATCATCGCGGCGGAACCACGAGACGACATCGGGACTCCAGGTCAGGCGGATACGACGATGGGCTTGCTGACGGCTGCAGCCCCGCCGCCGCAGCCGGTTTCGCCTTCGGCTTTGGCGACCTCGTCGGCAACACAGCATGAGCTGGTCGCGAGCGCCGGACCGTCGCAGCAGCCGGCGGCGCCTGACGAGGCGGGCGTGACGTTGCAGACCCCGGTTTCGGGCAGCACCAGTTGCACCTGGCGGGCCGCTGCCGGGTCGCCGGCGAGTTCGGCGACCACCGAGCGGGCCTGCTCGTAACCGGTGGCCATCAGGAAGGTTGGGGCTCGGCCATAGGATTTGGCGCCGACGATGTAGAAGTCGGGTTCGGGATGGCTGAGTTCGACCACCCCATGCGGCGGTACCGTGCCGCAGGAATGGAGATTGGGGTCGATCAGCGGCGACAGCGCCGGCGGCGCTTCGGTCGCCGGGTCGATGCCGACACGCAGTTCGCCGAGCAGCTGCAGGTCGGGGCGGAAACCGGTGGCGACGATGACGCGGTCGACACCGAGAGTCAGCGGCGCATTGCCCAGCATGCCGCTGACGCTGACCCCATCGGCCGAGCGATCGAGCCTCGTGGCAGCGAACGGCGCGAGAATCTCGAGCCTCCCGGCTTCGATCGCCGCGCGGGCCCGCAGGCCCAGCGCACCGCGCTCAGGCAATTGGTCGTTGAGACCACCGCCGAGCAGCCGGTCGAGCCGGTTGCGCCGGAGCGCCCAGAGGATCCTGGTGCCTGCGGCCTCGACCTCGAGCTCGAGCAGCGCCAGCGCCGCGTTGATGGCCGAATGCCCGCCACCCACCACCAGCGTGGTGCGGCCGGCGTAATCGGCCCGCTGCGCACCCATCACGTCGGGAATGCCATAGGCGATACGGTCGGCGAGTTCGGCTTCGCCGCGCACCGGCAGCCCGCCGACCCCCATCGGGTTCGGCCGGGTCCAGGTACCGGAAGCGTCGATCACGGCCCGCGCCAGGGTGGCCTGCTCGGCGCCATCCGCATCGCGCCAGCGGATTTCGAACGGCGTCGTCTCTCGATTGCGGCTCGACACCTTGTCGAGCCCGCTCCGGGTGATCCCCGTCACCCTTGCGCCGAGCCGCAAGGCGCCGGCGATCGCAGAGACCGCCGCGAGCGGCCGCAGGTAGCGCATCGCGATCTCGCCTCCGGTCGGCAGGGCGGTGGGCTCAGGCGCCTGCCATCCCTCGGCGGTGAGCAACGCCCGCGCCGCGGCATCGATATTGTATGCCCATGGCGAGAACACCCGCACATGCGACCATTCGAGCAGCGAAGCCCCCACCGAGGCGCCGCGCTCGAAAATCATGGGTGTCAGCCCGCGGGACACCAGTTGCGCCGCTGCGGCGAGGCCGACCGGGCCGGCGCCGATGATCGCGACCGGAAGCTCCGTGTTCTTCATGATTCCATCCTTCTAGAAAATTAGAACTATAAGGCAAAAAAGGGGCGACCTAGGCCGCCGCCTCGCTCGACGCCGGCGCGCAGGTGCCCGCTTCATCGGCGCAGCACTCGTCGGCGAGAAAGCCGAGCAAGCCGTTCATGCTGGCATAGTTGGCGCGACAGATCAGCGTCGTCGCCTGCCTCTCCTGGCTGACGAGGTTGACCTCGACCAGCTTCTTGATGTGATGCGACAGCGTCGACGCCGCGATGTCGAGCTTCAGCTGAAGCTTGCCGACCGGCAAGCCGCTGCCCCCTGCCCGGACCAGGGTGCGGTAGATGTTGAGCCGGGTCGGGTTGCCCAGCGCTTCGAGCTGAGCGGCTGCTGTTTCGATGTTCATAGAAATAGCATAGGCAGACGTCCGGACCTGTCAACCCTCATTCGACGATCATGGAAATACCGTCATAAAAGCTTCACTTGCGCCTCGGCAAACACATCGATAAATCCGGATATATGGAAAACACTGACGCCATCGACGTCTTTGCCGCCCTCGCCCAGCCCACCCGGCTCGACGCCTTCCGGCTGATCATGGCGCATGAGCCGCATGGTCTGCCGGCCGGCGAGGTGGCGCGCCGGCTCGAGGTGCCGCAGAACACCATGTCGAGCCACCTGGCGGTGCTCAACCGCGCCGGCCTGATCAGCGCCGAGCGGCACAGCCGCTCGATCATCTACCGCGCCGAACTCGACCGGGTGCGCGAGGTGGCGAGCTTCCTCGTCAGCGATTGCTGCGGCGGCCGCCCCGAGCTGTGCCAACCGCTGGTCGCCGAATTCACCCCCTGCTGCACTCCCGGAGCCAGCGCCAATGCCTGCTGACCGTACCTACAACGTCCTGTTCCTCTGCACCGGCAATTCGGCCCGCTCGATCCTGGGCGAAGCACTGCTCAACCATGTGGGCGGCGATCGCTTCCACGCCTATTCGGCCGGCAGCACGCCCAAGGGCGCTGTTCATCCGATGACGCTCCAGGTGCTCGCGGCGACCGGCATTTCGACCGAGGGCCTCCGTTCGAAAGCCTGGGACGAGTTTGCCGGGCCCGGCGCGCCGAAAATGGATTTCGTCTTCACCGTCTGCGACAACGCCGCGGGCGAGGCCTGCCCGGTCTGGCCCGGCCAGCCGATGACGGCGCATTGGGGCATCGAAGATCCCGCCGCGGTCGACGGCCCGGAATTCGCGCAACGCGCGGCTTTCGAGGACGCGCTTGGTTTCATGCGCAACCGTATCGCCGCCTTCGTCAACCTGCCGCTCGAGAGCATCGACCGTATGGCGCTGGGCAGCAGGCTGCGCGGCATCGGCGCCATGGACGGCAGCACCTCGAAGGCCTCGGGCGCCGCATGACCGACCATCTCCGGCCGCTCGCGGCCGAGGCGCTGGGCACGGCGCTGCTGGTGGCGACGGTGGTCGGTTCCGGCATCATGGCCGACCGGCTGACCGACGATGGCGCGCTCACCCTCCTCGCCAACACCTTGCCCACCGGCGCCATGCTGGTGGTGCTGATCCTGACGCTCGGCCCGATCTCCGGCGCGCACCTGAACCCCGCGGTGTCGCTGGTCGCGGCACTGGGCCGGCAGTTGCCCTGGGGCAGGCTCGCGCGCTACGTGCTGGCGCAGCTGGCGGGCGGCGTGACCGGCGCCATCCTCGCCAACCTGATGTTCGAGCTGCAGCCCATCGCGCTGTCGAGCACGCCGCGTTCCGGCCTCGGCCAGTGGCTCTCCGAGATCGTCGCGACCTGCGGGCTGCTGCTGGTCATCGGCCTCGGCCGGCAAGGCCGCAACGATACTGCCTGGGCCGTCGGCCTCTATATCACTGCCGCCTACTGGTTCACCGCCTCGACATCGTTCGCCAATCCGGCGGTGACGCTGGCCCGGGCGCTCACCGACAGCTTCACCGGCATCCGCCCCGCCGATGTCCTGCCGTTTGTCGCAGCGCAATTGCTCGGCGGCCTGCTGGCGTTCGCACTGGTGCAATGCTTGCGGGCCCGGGCTGCACCCTGACCGACTGCGGTCAGCGCCCTCCCCCGACTGCCCCCTATAACCCCAGCGCTCCCAGCATCTCCTGATCCGGCACCGCCGGTCCGCTCGGCGCGATCACGCTCATCCCGTAGGGGTTGGCATACTCCCAGATCGCCCACGCAATCCCATTGGCCTCAGCCGCCTGCCGCACCGCAGTGAGATAGCGCAGCCGATCGGCATTGAACGCTCCCATGCGGCCATCCGGGCTCATCAGGATCGCGCCGAACTCGCCCATGAACAGCCGCTCGGGCGGGATGCCGTTGGCCCTCGCCCAATCCACCGCCTCGCCGATCCGCGCCGTGACCTGCGCCTCGCCCCAGTTCTCGGCGAAATAGGCCTCTACCGCGCCCTGCACCGCCGCGAGATTGCGCGCCTCGTCGGCCGCGCTGAGCCCGGCGGCCATCATATGCGCCTTCAGCATTTCGATGGTCAGTTCGGCCGAACCGGCGCTGGCCGGCCACGGCAGGCCCGAGGCGAAATCGCCCGTATTGTCGGAGCGCTGATGGGTAAAGCTGTGCGGCTCGTACATGTGAAAACTGTAGAGCAGGTTGGCATCGTCGAATTCCGGCCGGATGTCGGTGAGGCCGGTGACGCTGCCGCCGCAGGCGCCGGTGGCGACGATGGTGAGATCGGAGCTGACGGCGCGGATCGCCGCGACCGTCCCGGCCATGATCTGCTGCCAGTCCTCGCTGCCCGAGGCATCGCAGGGATAGTGCGCCGGCTCGTTATAGGGCTCGATCGCCACCCGGTCCGCGCCGAGCGGGGCGAGCATGCGCGCCACATCGGCAACCATGGCGATATAGTCGGCGATGGCGCCGGAGCCGGCCGGTCCGTTGACCACGTCCATGCCGTATTGCGGCACCTGCGACACCGCGTGGAGGTTGAACACCACCTTGAGATCGGCGCCGAGCAGCTTGCTCACCGCGTCCGAAAGCACGGCCAGCGCCTCGGCCCGCCGCTCGCCTTCGGTGGCCAACAGCGGCCCCGGATCGACCGTCAGCCGCACATAGTCGAAGCCCAGCGCGCGGATATCGGCAAGCGGGTCGGTGGCCGGCCAGTCCGCGGCCGAGCGCCCGCCGGCCAGCCATTCGGCGATCGAGCGGTAGGGCGGCCAGCGATAGCTGCCATCGGCGGCGAGCGGCGACCAGTTGAGCCATTCGTGGATGTTCACCCCGCGCTGCAGCGGCAACGGCGCCGCGCTTGCTCCGCCCGCCAGCAGCGCCAGCATCAGCACCATAGCCCGCCCGATCAGCCGCATCGCCTTCTCCCCGGTTGCGCGCCGATGTTAACCGCATGCGGCGAAAGCCGAGTTTCAGGCGCACCGAAATCGCCCCCTATGGTGTATCAGACGTCAAACCCTGGGAGCGCCGATGAAGCTCGGCTGGTACATCAACCGACTGCGCAGCATGGAGCCGGCCGAGGTGCTGCACCGCCTCGGGGAGGCCGCCCGCAAGCGCGCCTCGAAGGGCCGGCATGAAGGCTGGGCCCGCTACCCGACCGCCGACGCAATGCCCGCCCTGCCCGGCCTCCGCGATCGCCTCGCCGCCGCCGATCCGGCGACCCGCGCCGCCATCGCCGCAGCCGCCGCCGCAACGCTTGCCGGCCGCTACCGCGCCCTGGGCCGGGATTGGCCCGAGCGCCACCCCACGGACCTGTTCCCCGAGGCGCTGTGGCGCTTCGACCCGGTCACCTCCGGCGCCTGGCCGGGCGCCGAGGCCTATGCGCCCGAGATCGACTTCCGCCACGATGGTCGCCGCGGCGACGTCAAATATGTCTGGGAGATCAACCGGCTGCAGTTCCTCGTGCCGCTCGCCGCCGAGGTGCTGCTGGCGGATAACCGCGCCGCCCTCGCCGCCATCGAAGCCGCCCTCGCCAGCTGGCACGCCGCCAACCCGCCGTTCCGCGGTGTCGGTTGGGCCTCGGGCATCGAGGTGGCGCTGCGCTCCATCAGCCTCCTCGTCGTCACGAGCCTCGCCGGCGATCGCCTGAGCCCCGCGGCACAACGCCAGCTCGGCGAAATCCTCGCCGCCAGCCGGTTCTGGCTGCCGCGCTTCCCATCGCGATTCTCGTCGGCCAACAACCATCTCGTCGCCGAACTCGCCGGCGAATACCTGCTCGGGCTCGGCTTCGGCGCCGAGCCGCAGGCCACCCGCGCCGCCCTCATCGCCGAGATCGACCGCCAGATCCTCTCCGATGGCAGCGGCGCCGAGCAGACCCCGACCTATGCCGCCTTCACCGTCGAGCTGGCGCTGCTCTCTGCCTTCGCGGCGCGCGCCGCGGGCACCCCGTTCCCCGAAACTTTCGACAACCGGATCAGCGCCTTCGCCGGCTTTGTTGATTCGCTTGGCGAGCCCACCCCGAACCTCGGCGACGACGACGAAGGCCGGGTGCTGACGCTGGGCGACGAGCCCGACTATGCCCGCTCCGTCGCCGCGGCCATTGCCGGCTTCCTCGGCATTGCCGGCATCGCCCAGGCGCCCGGCGATCTGCGGGCCGCCATCTTCGGCACCCCGCCATCGGTGTCGGTCGCGCCCGCGGGCCTCACCAGCTTCGCCGAAGGCGGCCTCTCGGTGTGGCGCGGCCCGCTTGCCGGGCACGCCGCGACGCTCACCTTCGACCATGGCCCGCTCGGCTATCTCTCGATCTCCGCGCATGGCCATGCCGACGCACTCTCGCTGACCCTGGCGCTCGACGGCCACCCGGTGCTGGTCGACCCGGGCACCTGGCTCTATGGCTCGGGCGGCAAGTGGCGCGACTGGTTCCGCGGTACCCCGGCCCACAACACGCTGAGCCTTTATGGCCACAACCAGAGCCGCATCGCCGGCGCCTTCAACTGGTCGGACAAGGCCAGCTCGCGCTGGCTCGGCCCGCTGCAGGCCAGCAACGACGGCTACCACAAACTGTTCGGCGTGACCCACGAACGCCGCATCGCGCTCGCCGCCGACGGCTTCGACGTCGCCGATCGCCTCGTCGGCGGCACCGAAGAGGCCGAGCTGGCCTTCCAGCTGGCGCCCGACCTTACTGCGACGATCGACGCCGATTCCGTCCTCGTCGTCCGCGCCGGCACCCCGCTGCTGGTGCTCCGCTTCCCCTCCCTCGCCATCGCCGTGGCCCGCGGCGGCGACACCCCCGGCGCCGGCGGCTGGGTCGCCCCGCGCTTCGGCGAAAAGCTGCCGGCGGACCGCGTCACCTGGCGCGGCAATGTCGGGCCGGAGGGCGTGGTGACGAGGGTTCAGGTCGTTAGCTGACGGCGACGCTTCTTTCACCGGCCGCGCCCCCCCTCGCCCCCTCGCCCCCTCTGGGGAGAGGGTCGGGGTGAGGGGCGCCAAGCGCGCAGGACTTGACCGCTGATCTGGTGCCGAAGGCAGCGGCACTGCCGGTGTGCTTGGCTACCCCTCACCCCGGAGGGCGAGGGGACGCGAGACCTCGGACGGTGCGCACAACACCAACCCGCCACCATCGTCCCCAGCATCTGCATCGCACCACCCACCAGCGCTTGACACCCACCCCCGCCAAACCTAAGAAGGCGCCGCGCATAGCGCCCCGCCAGCGGTTCGTACCGTTCGCACCCGGGGCGGAGTAGCTCAGTTGGTTAGAGCAGCGGAATCATAATCCGTGTGTCGGGGGTTCAAATCCCTCCTCCGCTACCAAAATTAATCAAGCAGAATCAACGTATTACAGCTGGATTTAGCTCCGAACTGGAGCTCAGATGGCACTCTGGCATTGCCGGCGATTTCGTCGGATTCGTATCACGCGAAGATAGAACCTGCTCATGCGGGCTTGGGTCCATCGCCCAGCCGAGCGCTGCGTTCTTCAGTGTTGTAGTAAGTTGCCCGTGGCTGCGACAACTGCGGCAGAAAAAAGCAGCGTAAACTGGTTGCATGCGCTCACTGCGGAGGCGCAACCGTGCAAGGCTTCGCAGCGCCCGGGACATTGCAATAGTTCCTTGGAAGAAGCGCAATTGAACGTGATCTGATATCGGCAACCATCTGGGCTTGAACGTGTTTCCTCGCTGACAATTACCCCGGAGAGGACTCCACACATGAAGACCACAATCGCCCTCGCACTTGTTGCGGCTATGGCATTTGCCGCTCCCACTCTCTCTTTTGCTCAGGACAGCGAAAGCATGTCATGCGACGCAGGCGGCATGGCCTCGCAGATCGAAGGCATGGGCAAAGTCGACGTCTCGCTTCTTGCGGGCGCTCCCAAGGTGAACTTGATCTCGGTTTCGGATTGTGATGACGAAACCGTCTCGGCACTTGCCACGGTCGGCGGCACGAACATCCGCGACGAACTCGGCAAGAACCCTGCCGTGGTCGCTGCGGTGCAGACCCGCAATGCTTCCTTGGCCGACATTATCGGCGCGACGGTCGAAGGCGATACGGTCACGATTTACGTGACGCTCAATAACTAATCGACCTGTTGAGACATCAAGCCGCTGCCTTCGAGGCGGCGGCTTGATCGCATAGGAGCGGAAGCGCGCCCGTAGCCCCTATGATTTCGGCTAGAACAGGGACGGCTGGGGGTCGTCGTCAGCGGCGAAAGTCGGGGGCGGCTCCTCGTCCTCGGGCGGGTCTTCCTTGTTCCCGATCGAGACGATCTGCAGCACGCCATCGGGAAGTGGCCGCTGCAACTTCTGCGCCTCCTCCCAGGGGGCCGTCATCCATATCTCGATCTCTTCCGGCGTCCTGAGGATCACCGGCATGGCGTCGGGGTTGGCGACCGCGACGACATTGTTCGGATTGGTGGTCAGGAACGCGAACAGGTCGGTGGTGATCATGCCTTCCGAGGTCTTCCGGACGCTGGTCCACTGGGGCGCGAAGATGCCGGCGAAGAAGGCGAGCGGCCGGCTGTCGTCGAAGGCAAACCAGGTGTTGCCCAGCTTCTTGCCGTCCGGACCAATCTCGCTGCTCACCTCGGCAAAACTGGTAAAGGGCACGATGCAGCGGAACTCCGGCCCTAACCATCGTTTCCAGTGCGCGCTCTTGGTGTTCCGCACATTATGGGTGCCGCGGTCGGGTTCCATCCGCACCAACTCGGCGAACTCCTCGGCGGTCAAGTCGCGGCCCTGCTTCTTCGCGATCCTGTCGGCTCGATCCTGCGCTTGCTTGTACAGCGCCTGCGATGAGGTGGGCAGGCCCCATCGCAGCTTGATCAGCTCGCGGAACCCCGGTTGGTTTCGGATGATCGGGGCCAGCATGTCCGGATAGACGCCGGTCTGCGGCGTCAGGTTGCCGATATTGGCCGCCACATCGAATCGGAAAATGGTCTGCACCATCTGGCGGATGGCTTCGACATTGGTGGTGATCGAGTAGGCGTGACACATGGCGGGCCCTTTTCGCTGAGGACGCTCATCAGCGGAATGCCGAGAACCCTAAGGCGTGGGCCAGAAACAATGAAGCCCCGGCAGCTTGGGGGGTGACCGGGGCTCCACGGTGCTGCAGGACCATTGACGCTGAAGTCCCTTGGCGAAAGAGGACGGGGGAGTCCTTAACCCGCAGCGCTCGGATTATGCATCAATGCAAGACTCCACGAACGGTTCCAAACCTGGTTGTGCCATCGCATCGAACGCACATAGCGTGTGCACGGGGAAATCGCCGATATCGCAGGTCCGCTATCAAGTCAGCTGACCCCATCACGCTGCCCCGCCCCCTCACCGCACCAGCGCCGGCTGCTTCGCGTCGAACGTCCACCCCTCGTGCAGATACTGCATCGCCGCCGCGTCGTTCCGGCCACCCGCCGGCAGCGAGCGATAAAGGGTGTTGGCCTGTTCGAGCGCCCGTTCGTCGATTTCGACGCCCAGCCCAGGCCGCTCCGGCACCCGCACTTCGCCGCCCCGGATCAGGGGCGGCTCGACGGTCAGCGCCTGCCCGTCCTGCCAGATCCAATGCGTGTCGAGCGCGGTGATGGTTCCCGGCGCCGCGGCGCCGACCTGGGTGAACATCGCCAGCGACACGTCGAAATGATTGTTCGAGTGCGACCCCCAGGTCAGCCCCCAGCGGGCGCAGAGCTGCGCCACTTCGATCGAGCCATGCAGCGTCCAGAAATGCGGGTCGGCCAGCGGAATGTCGACACTGCCCAGCACCATGGTGTGCTTGAGTTGCCGCCAATCCGTCGCGATCATGTTGGTCGCCGTGCGGATGCCCGTGGCGCGACGGAACTCCGCCATCACCTCGCGCCCCGAATAGCCCTGCTCCGCCCCGCACGGATCCTCGGCATAGGCGAGGTCCTGCTTGATCGCGCTGCAGACCGCCACTGCCTCATCGAGCGACCAGGCGCCGTTTGGATCGAGCGTTATGCGGGCGCCCGGAAACTGCCGCGCCAGCGCCGAGATGGCCTCGGCCTCCTCAACCCCGCGCAGCACGCCGCCCTTGAGCTTGAAATCGCGGAAGCCGTAACGCGCCTGCGCCGCCTCGGCCTGCCGCACGACGGCCTGGGGATCGAGCGCCGCGAGGTCGCGCACCCGCTCCCAGTCGTCGCCCGATGTCGCCGCGCGGTACCCGAGCGGCGTCCGCGTACCGTCGCCGACATAGAACAGGTAGCCCAGCATCGGCACGGCGTCGCGCACCTGCCCTGATCCCAGCAGCTCCGCCATCGGCACGCCGACGAACTGCCCCATCAGGTCGAGCAGCGCGCACTCGAGCGCCGCCACCGCGTGCACCGTGACGCGCAGGTCGAAGGTCTGCGCCCCGCGCCCACCGCTGTCGCGGCCGGCAAACGCCTCGCCGACGCGCCGCAGCACCGACCGGTATTCCCCGATCGGCCGCCCGAGCACCAGGTCGCGGGCCTCCTCGAGGGTACGGGTAATGGCTTCGCCGCCCGGCACCTCGCCCAGCCCGGTCTGCCCATGGCTGTCGGTCAGGATGACGATGTTGCGGGTGAAGACCGGCGCATGCGCCCCGCTCAGGTTGAGCAGCATGCTGTCCTGTCCGGCCACCGGCACGACCCGCATGCCGGTAATGGTTGGTGTCGAATGTCTCACCGAAATATCCTGTCCTGCCAAACTCGTGGTCGGCCCATGGCCGAAGCCCAGCCAACGGCCGCATGACGCCGAAACCGGGGGACCCGCGCTGCAATAACCAGCTTCACGCCCAATGCCGCCTGTCGCCGACAGCCGGGTTCCATCGAGGCAGCACCGGAGCTGAAGGCCAGTATGACAAAGCGCGCGCGAAAGCCAAGCCGCAGCGCCGGCCAACCGGGCCGTCCGTGGCTGGACCATGTTACTGCCCGCGCCCCCGAAGAGCTGTCGCCTGAGGGAACGGCGGCGGGGTTGCGACGTTAGGTGCCATGCGGCGCGAGTTGGGCAGTCCCCGGTGTCGCGACATCCGGATCGACAACACAGCCATGCGTCAGGCCAAGTATCACATCCTGCTCAACCCCAACTCCGGCGGCGCCATGCGCCTCGGCGTGACCGCCGACCGGCTGCACGAGCTGTTTGCCGGCCGTGGCGAGGCGGTGAGCATCGACGCCGACAGCGATCGGCCCTTTGAACAGCGCCTGCGTATCGCCCGCAACAGCAACGCAGAGTTCCTCATGGCGGCCGGCGGCGACGGCACGGCAACCGGGCTTGCCCAGGTGGCGATGGAAACCGGCCGGTCGTTGGCCGTGCTGCCGCTCGGCACCGCCAACCTGCTGGCGCGCGACCTCGCCATTCCCGTCACGATTGAGGAGTGGTTCGCGGCCCTCGACACCATGGCTCCCCGCCGCATGGATGTCGGCGAGGTCAACGGCCGCATATTCCTCCACAAGGTGGTCATCGGTGCGGTACCCGGCATCGCCGCCGCCCGCGAGCATCTGCGCGGTCGTGGCGACCTCGCGGCCAAGCTCGGCTTTCTGGGCCATTTTGTCCGCCGCCTGTCGCGTATCCGGCGCTTTGCCGCCGAGATCGCCACCAGTTCCGGCGAGCCGCGCATCGAGCGGGTGCAGTCCATCGCCATCGCCAACAACGATTACGCCGAGGGCCTGGGCAAGCTGTTCCAGCGCCAGCGCCTCGATGGTGGCACGCTGAGCCTTTACCTGCTTCGGCACCTGAGCGTCGCCGATGCGCTGCGGCTGGCGGCGGAGATGGCCCTGGGCTCGTGGAAGAACGACGATGTGCTGGAGATCGAAAACGTCCGTGCCGTGGTGGTGCGAACCCGATGGCTGCGCATCCGAGCCATGATCGACGGCGAGATCGACACCCTGGCGTCGCCCCTTCGTTTCCGCATCCTGCCATTGGCCCTGTCGATACTGGCGCCGCCGGTTTCCACCGACACGGACCATCCCCTCGAGGCGACTTGAAACATGCGTATCTGCCATCTCTCCGACCTGCATTTCGGGCGTCACGAAAGGCAACTGGCCGAAGGGCTGGCTGACGACCTGAAAGAGCAGCGCCCCGACCTGGTCGTGGTGAGCGGAGACTTCACCCAGGTTGGGTCGGAAAGGGAGTTTCGCGCCGCAAGGGCCTTCCTCGACACGCTGCAGACGCCGGTCTTCGCTGTGCCGGGCAATCACGACGTGCCGGCGCAGAACCTTCTCCGCCGCTTCATCGACCCCTACGGACTCTACCGGCGCTATGTCGCCACCGATCTCGAGCCGTTCATCGAACTGCAAGGGGTGGCGATCGCCGGGATCAAGACCTCGCGCCGCCTGCGGGCCGGCTTGAACTGGGCGCATGGCGCCATCAACCGTCGCCAGCTCGATGCGCTCGAGCGGCGCTTCGAGGCGGCTTCTCCTGGCGCCCTGAGGGTCGTCGTGGCGCATCACCCGCTGATGCAGCCCGAGACCATCGGCGAAAAGCCGATGCGCCTCGTCAAGCGGGCCGACCTTGCGCTCGAGACATTCGCCCGCCTCGGGGTGAGGTTGGTTCTGTCAGGACATTTCCACCTGTCCTATGTGCGCAAGCACGAGGGCCCGGTGACCGAAGGCTCGCCCACCGGCCTGCGCCGTGCGGCGCGCGCGCCCATCCTCGTCGCTCAGGCGTCCTCGACCATTTCGACACGCCTGCGCGGCGAACCCAACGGCTATAACCTGATCGACATCGAGCGCGGCAGGGTGACCGTCACCGTGCGGGACTGGAGCAACACCGGCTGGCTGACCCGCGACACCGCGTCCGGGTTCTCCGATCCGGTAGGCGGACCGGTGTCCTAGCTCTGGTTCGTCATCGCGGCAGCCTCTCCAGGCACCGGATCGAACCTGCTTATTCCAGGCGCCCTCCGCCCCGATGGCTACATCGATACACATGATGTTAACGCGACATTTCTGAACCTCGGCTAGCCTCGCAGGGTTCGCCAGCCGTGCTTCGCACCGCTCCATCCAACCCAGTCGGATGCCCCAGTGAGTTCCTCCTCGGCCGCGTTTGACAGATCGCCGACCGAGGCAGCGCGTCATGACAACGCGCTGTCGCTGCTGCTGTTTTTCTGCACGGCCTTCGCCTTCGTGCTGCGCATCGGCTTCTCGTCGGAGCTGATGAACCTGTTCGTCTCCTATACGATCGAGGCCGGCGCCTTCTACGAGAAGCTGCATTTCGGCACTTACGCCGTGTTGCTGCTGGTGCCGGTGGCGCTGTTCAGCCGGCCGTTCCTGCTGCAGGGCGACGAGATCGGCAAGTTCCGGGCGCTGGTGCGCTACAGCGCGCTGCTGCTGGCGCTGGTGGTGTTCATGTTCGTCACCGGGCGGGCCGGCTCGTCGGTGCTGCTCATCGACACCTATCTCGTCACCGGCGCCGCCGGCCTGATCATGCTGGCGCAGAGCCCCGACGCGCGCCGCCTGCTCGGCGATGTGACGCTCGGGCTGCTCATCCTCAGCGCCGTCATCGGCACCGTCGAGGCGCTGACCCAGCAGCGCATCATGCCCTATAACGCGGTGGAGCTGGTATTCCGGCCGGTCGGGCTTTCCGACCATCCGCTGGCGCTCGGCGCCACCTGCGCCACCGCCGTGGGCTTTGTGGCGCTGACCCGCTGGCGCGTCTGGATCCGGGTGGCCTGCATCGCGGTGCTGTTCATCGGCGCCGCCGCCTCCGGCGCCCGCATGGCGCTGGTGGTGACGGTGATCGAGATCTTCGCGCTCATCCTGCTGGTGCCCTGGCCGCGCCTGTCGCCGCGTCACCAGCGCCAGGCCAAGCTGTTCGTCGTGCTCGCCACCGCCGGCGGCGGCGCCGTGCTCACCGCGGTGCTGCTCGCGGCGGGCCTGCTCAGCCGCTTCACCAGCACCCTGTTCGACGAGAATTTCTTCGTGCGGGTCAGCATCTACGACGTGTTCAACTATGTGAGCTTCCAGCAGGTGATGTTCGGCATGGATGGCGCCGAGCTGGTCCGGATCGTGCAGCAGAAACTGCACATGCCCACCATCGAGAGCGCCCAGGTGGTGCTGGTGCTGCTGTTCGGCCTGCCGCTGGCGCTGCTGTTCGCCTGGCTGGTCATCGCCATGCTGTGGCGCATGCTGCGCTATGCCCAGCCCGCCGCCTGGATCGGCGTCGCGGCGACGCTGGCCGCGGCGCTTTCCAACAACACGCTGTCGTCCAAGACGCCGATCGTCATGATGATGATCGTCCTGGTGCTGGCCTATAACAGCAACGGCATCAAGCCCGCGCCCGACAAGCCGGCCTAGCCCCGCCGCCGCCCGCGCCGGACATTAAGGACGATTCGACGACAGGCAGGCATCCGGCGCGCTGCTCTGGCATCTTCCGGCCGATACTGGGATTGTTCCCGAGGACGCGATGCTTTCGGATTTCATCGATCTTGTTGCCGGCAAGCTGGTCAACGCCGTGACCGGCGAGAACGGCATCACGCTGGCCATCCTGTTCGCCACCGCGTTCTTCAGCGCCCTCATCGCCTACTGGCGCACCGCCGAGCACAAGTCGTTCGGTGATTTCTTCAGCTTCGCCCTGCCCAAGGAGGTGATCATGCACCCCTCGGCGCGGGCCGACCTGATGTTCTACATCACCAAGCGCCTGATCATGCCGGTGCTGCTGATCCCCGCCGGCATCGTCTTCGTGGCGCTGGTCGGCTATGGCACCAACCAGCTGATCAGCCTGGTGTTCCAGGTGCATGGACCGCTGTTCGCGGGCCAGACGCCCTGGTGGGTGCTGGTGCTGTTCACCCTGTCCATGCTCCTCGCCTACGACGTCTCGTATTACCTCTACCACGTCGCCCAGCACAAAATTCCGTTCCTGTGGGAGCTGCACAAGGTGCATCACTCGGCCGAAGTGCTGGTGGGCATCACCAAGGATCGGGTGCACCCGCTCGACGACCTGATGAACCGCATGTGGGATGGCGTCATTCCCGGCATCTGCTTCGGCATCTGGAGCATCATCGCCCTCGACCCGGTCGAACTCACCGTGTTCGGCATCAACGTCTATGCCATGCGCAACCTGCTGATGATGGATTTCGTGCGGCACACCCACTACAAGATCTCGTTCGGGCCGCTCGACAACTACATCCTGTCGCCGCACTGGCACCAGTTGCACCACAGCGCCGACCCCCGCCATTACGACAAGAATTTCGGCCTCTTGCTGTCGATCTGGGACCGCATGTTCGGCACCGCCTGCGTCCCCGATCCCGACGAAGACATGAAGTTCGGCCTGCTCGACCGCGACAAGGACGACTACCAGTCGCTGTTCGGGCTCTATCTGCTGCCGCTCAGGAAGATGGCCGGGCACGTGGCCGGCTGGTTCGGCCGCCGGCGCCCGCCCGCCAAGGAGCCGACCCAGCCATGAATGCGCACGCCCCGATCGAGGCGATCGCCGCCGAGCGCTTCGAGATCGTCGACAGCGACCAGCGGCTCGCCGCCATCGAGCCGGCCTGGACGGCTTTGTGGCGGCGCGGCCCCGGCCTCGTCTTCCAGAGCCACGCCTGGGTCGAAGCCTGGTGGCGCACCGTACCCGGCCGCGAGCGGCGCCAGTTGCGCATCGGGCTGATCTGGCGCGGCGAGGAACTCGCCGCCATCCTGCCGCTAGCCATCCAGCAGCGCCAGGGCCTGCGCTTTCTCGAATGGGCCGCCATCGACTGCACCGACTATCCCGATCTGCTGCTCGATCCGCGCTGTCCCACGGATGCGGTCAAGCGGCTGTGGCAACAGCTGCTGGCAGCCGGCGGGTTCGACCTCTATTTTCTCAATCGGCTGCGCCCCGAGGCGAAGTTCCGCGCCATCCTCGATGCGCCGGAAGGGCTGCGCCTCGCCCCCAACCGCCGCACCGAGCGCTGCTCGCAGGTGGTGGGCGATTGGACCGCCGGCAGCCAATGGTTCGACCAGCACTCGAAGAAAACCCGGCAGAACTACCGGCGCGGCGTGAAGGCGCTGGAGGAGAGCGGCGAGCTGGTGTTCCGCCTGCTGCCGCTCGATGCGCCTGCGACGCCGGTGCTGGCGCGGCTGGGCGAAATGAAGCGCCAGTGGCTGGCCAATAGCGGCCGCGTCTCGCCGCTCTACGATGTCGGGGCTCCCGCCCTCCCCGCCCTGGTCGATGTGCTGGCCAGGGCCGGCGCGCTGCGCGTCTTCGTGCTCGAATGCAACGGCGAGACCGTCGCCATCTCGGTCAACTTCGTCCAGAACGGCACCCTGATGGCGTTCCTCACCAGCTATGACCCGAGTTTCGAGCGCGGCTCGCCGGGCATGGTGCTGCTGATGGATTATGTGCAGTGGTCGATCGACCAGGGGCTCGAGGCCGTGGATTTCCTGTGCGGCGAAGAGCCGTTCAAGGAAAAATTCGCCAGCCGCTCGACGCAGCTGACCTCGGTCATGGGCCCGCGCACCCTGAAGGGCCGGGCGGCGATGCTGATCGACCGCCTCCGCCACGCCTGGCAAGCGCGCGTCGCGGCACGGAACGAGGCCACGGCTGCCACGCCGGCCGACGCGTAAGCCGCCTCACTGCCCCGAAATCTCGTAGCTGCGTCCCGCCTGCGCCGTCCACGCGTGCCGTTGCCGCCCGCTCGCCGCGCCGCCGGCGGGGCGGGTGGCGACCGACCCGGATGCATCGGCGACACTGAACGCCCCCTCGGGCAGCTCGACGGCGATCTCGCCGTCACTGCCCGCCACCAGCCGCGCCGATACCAGCCGCCCATCCCGCCAGCTGACGCTCGCCTGATGCCCGCCGCGGCAGCGGATGTCGCGGATGGTGCCGGCCGTCCAGCTCGGCGGCAGGGTCTTTATGAGGCTGATGGCGCCCTCGTGGCTCTGCACCACCAGCTCGGTGAGCCCGGCCACCGCGCCGAAATTGCCGTCGATCTGGAAGACGTTGCCTTCGGCCCAGCCGTCATGCGGGTGGAGCACCAGCAGCGCCCGCGAGGTGAGCTGGTCGAGCAGGCCACCAATGGCGCGCTCGGCCAGCTCGCGATCCCTGAGCCGGGCAGCGAGGCAGAGCACCCAGGCCTGGCTCCAGCCGGTATAGCCGGTACCGTTGTCGAGCCGCAGCTTGAGGGCCCGGCGCACCGCCGCGAATGCCTCCGGCGTGCCGGTCTCGGTGATGCGGATGCCGGGATAGAGGCCGTAAAGATGCGACAGGTGCCGGTGCCCGAGTTCGGCCGGGGTCTTGTCGTCGTCCCATTCGAGCAAGTTGCCCGCCGCGCCGATCAGCGGCAGGCGCAGCCGGTCGAGCGCGGCGCGGCCCCGCTCCGCCAGCGGCTCGGCCGGATCGGCGAGCCCGACGAAACTCTCGAGCGTTTCGCGGATCAGCTCCTGGTCCATCGCCGTGCCCTGGGTGATGGCGACCTTGGCGGCGCCGACGACAAAGCTGTGCTCGGGCGAGGTCGAGGGGCTGGCGGCCAGCGCCCCGGTTTCGTCCTCGACCAGCATGTCGAGCGCGAACGCCGCGGCGGCGCGGAACACCGGCAGGGCGACATCGCCGGCAAAGCCCGGCGCGGCATTGCCGTAGTCGAGATGGTGCTGCAGGTGCGCCGCCATCCAATAGAGCCCGGCCGGCCAGTTCGACCATTGCGGGATGCCGGGCACCGGCGCGGTGAAGCGCCAGAGATCGGCATTGTGGTGGGCGGTGGCGCCGGCCGCGCCGTAATAGCGCTGCGCGGTGCCAGCGCCGGCTTCGGCCAGCTCGCGCGTCAGGCTGAACATCGGGCCGCAGAGCTCGGCGAGACCGGCCGCCTCGGCCGGCCAGTAATTCATCTGGGTGTTGATGTTGATGGTGTAGTTGCTCGACCAGGCCGGGCGCACATCGACATTCCAGATGCCCTGCAGGTTGGCGGCCTCGGTGCCCTCGCGCGAGCTGGCGATCAGCAGGTAGCGGCCGAAATGGAACAGCAGCTCGGCCCGCTCGGCCGCGGGCCCGGAGGCGCTGAGGTCGAGGTCGACGCGGTCGAAATAGCGCCGGTAATCCTCGCTATGGCGCGCCCGCAGCGCGTCGGTGTCCTGCTCCAGCGCCTTCGCCACCCGGGCCTGCGCCGTGCGCACCAGGGCGGCGAAATCGGCGCTCGGGTGCTGGTCGTGGCCGCGAAAACCCGATGCCGCCGAAGCGACGAGCCGCAGCCGGTCGCCACCGCGCTGCAGCGCGGCGACCACCGCATAGCCCATGCCCGCCGCCACCGTCTCGTCGGCGGCGGGTGGCGCATCGTCGTAACCCACCGGGGCATCGCCGGGCACGTAGTTGGGCAGCACATGCACCGGCACGCGCGCCGTCGCCACCAACCACACCGTGCCGTGCTCTTCCGAAATGGTGATTTGCGTGTCCGGGTGAGCCGGGCGGAAGGTCAGTTCCGCCGCGGCCATGGCGCGCACGCCCTGCCCGGACGCCACCGCCACCAGCACGCCGTCGGGATTGGAAACGAAGCTGTCGAGCCTCACGCCATTATCGCTCCGGCTGCCGTAAACCGTGCTCGCCACCGCTTCTCCCAGATCCAGCCGGCGGCGGTAGCCCGAAGCGTCGCTATCGGCATAGCTGAGCTCGATCGCCCCGAGCGGCTGGTAGGATTGCGTCCAGGCCCTGCCCTGCAGCGCTCGGCCCAGCTCGTCGGCCTTGAGGTAGTCGCGCCGGCCGATCGCCTCGCGCAGTTCGGCGATGAGGTGCGCCGGCCCCGGGCCCGCTTCCGGCATCAGCGGCCCGCCCGACCACACCGTATCGAGGTTGAGATCGAACCGTTCGGTGCCGACGCCGCCGCGCAGCGTCGCGCCCAGCCAGCCATTGCCGACGAGGAAACTGTCGATGAACCCCTCGGCGGGCGTCTCGAGGTCAAGGCAATAGCGGGGCATTGGTCGGGTCCTCGGAAACGGCAGGTGGCGTCAGCGGGCGCCGGTGGTGATGAGACGGCGGGTCGAACCGCGCAGGATAATGTCGCAGTTGAGCGTGATGGTGTGCGGCTCGTGGTTGAAGCCGCGCTCGGAAAGGCGCGAGGCCATGATCGAGCCGATGGTCTCGGCGATCTTGGCCACCGGCTGGGCTACCGCGGTGATGCCGGTGTCGTGCAGCTGAAACAGCGGCACGTCGTCGAAGCTGACCAGCGAGAGGTCGTCGGGGACGCGCAGGCCGTGCTCGCGCAGCAGGCGCAGCGCCCCCACCGCCATGTTGTAGTTGCAGCAGTAAAGCGCCGTCGGCGGCTCGGGCAGCGACAATAGCCGCAGCATGCCCGAATAGGCGTCGGTCTCGCTCCAATGCGTGTCGAGCACGTAATCGGGGTTGATCTCGATGCCGCGCCCCAGCATCGCCTGGCGATACCCCTCGAAGCGCTCGCGCCCGGTCCAGTCGGTGATGTTGCCGGTCAGCACCGCGATGCGGCTATGGCCGATATCGAGCAGGTGCGTCACCGCGCGGAAGCTGGCGGCGCGGTTTTCCACCAGCACCCGGTCGACCGGCAGGCCTGGCCAGCCATTGTCGTAAAAGATCACCGGCGTGCCGTTGCCGATCAGGTCGAGGATCCGCTCGTCGACATCGTTGCGGCCATCCATCACCAGGCAATCGACCCGGTGGGCGACGAAGAAATCCAGCGCGTCGCCGACCGATGCCGGGTTGGCGTCGTGGCAATAGGTGAGGAGCGCCCGGCCGAGGCTGCGCATCGACCGGCTCAGCTGCTCCAGCACCGGAGCGTGGAACTCCGACAGCGAGGGCACCATGAAGCCGACCGTATTGGTGAGGTCGGCCTTCATCGCCGCGGCGATGGCGTTGCGGCGGTAGCCCAGCTCGCCGATCGCCTGCTCGATCTGCTGGCGGTTGCCGCGCCGCACCGGGTGGCCGTTGA
>MKVB01000001.1:1460830-1467285 GCA_001899085.1 Devosia sp. 66-14
CCTCGACGATGGGGGCGTGGCGCCGCCTGCCGCTCTCGCTGTCGTCGGCGTCGTTCAAACCGTCCCCTCGAAGACCAGCGCGGTATGGATGCGAAGGCTCGGGAGCCGCACCTCGACGCGATCGCCGCCATTGCTGAACGGCACGTCCTCCCCCGTCACAGCGTCATAGACGCGTGCCGGCGTGCGCGGCAAGCGCACCGAGGCGGTCACCGCGCCCAGTGTCGGGATATCCTCGATCATTTCCATCACCCGGGTGCCGCCATCGCCGGTGGGCACCGCCTTGCCGCGCACCTGCGGCGCGCCATAGAGCAGATGCAGGATGTGGCGCTTCTGTTCGGCCTGCTGCGTCAGCGTCGCCCGGCCCGACGAGGGCAGGTCGGTGACGATGGCGCGGCTCGGCAGCAACCGGTCGAGCAGCCCGCGCACCAGGTACTTGTACAGCGGCTGCCCCATGGCGTGGTACATCGAAAAGATCGGATAGGCGATGTAGCCGATGCCGCCCTTCACGGTCACCGCCGCCCCCAGCGAGGCCGCCGCCGGATCGTCCGGGGCGTGCTGGTGCGAGCTGAAATGCTTGTAGCTCCGGTTGAAATAGGAGGGGCCGATCTCCGCCAGCACCTCGGCGCCCTCGGCCACGATCGCCTGCCCTGCCCCGTACATGACGAAGGGCGAGCGGGTGAGCCCGGCGTCGAGCCCGGACGCGGCGCGGATATAGGAGGGGGTGAAGCCGACCGCGCCGGTGCTGCGGATGCCGGCATCGACGGCGAAGCTGCCATCCGGGTTCAGCCCGGAGGTACCGGTGAGGATGAGCTTGCCGCCCTGCTCGAGATAGGCCCTGAGCCGCGCGGCGAGCCCGGCATCGGCCGGGATTTCGTCGGGCAGGATGATGAGCCGGTAATCTTCGAACGCCGCCGACGGGTCGATCACGTCGAACGGCAGCTGCAGCTCCTGCAGCATCTGCGCCGCGCCATCGTCGCTATGGTTGTTGCGCGCTCCCACCGGGTGGAAATACTCGGCGGTGAGGATGGCGACGTCGGAGACCTGCCGCGCCCCTTCGAGATAGGGCTCGAGCTTTTCGATCCGGGCATAGGCCGGGGCGATCGAGGCATAGGTATCGGGGTTGATCGACCCATCCGGGTGCAGCTGATCGCCGACCAGGCACTTTACCCCCAGCGCCACCATCTGCGCCGCTTCGAACTCCAGCGCGTCGGGATGCTTGAAGCCGCCGAACTCGCCCCAGCTGGTGTGGAACTTGCCGGTATGGGCCACCATGTCGAGCCCCAGCGTCGCCGCATAGCGGGCGCTCGAGGGGAAATGGTCATAGCCCCAGCCGCCGGTCGGCAGGCTTTCGAGCTCGAGATGGGTATAGGTCGAAAAGCGCTGCGGCCCCTGCTTGTGGATGTGGCCGCAATTGTAGAACACCCGCAGGCCGGGGAACTCGGCATTGAGCGCCGCGCTGGTCTCGGAGCGGAAGCGCTCGTTGACGGCCTCGTCGTTCTTCAGCCGGTCGGCCGGGTTCTCCGGGTCGAGCCCCTGCTCGGCCATCGTGGCGAGGCACTCGGCGCACACGCAATCGGGGGTGAGCACGATGTCGAAGAAGATGCCCGGGGTTTCGTAGTTGCGGGCCACCTCGCGCGCCTGTTCGAGCAGTTCGGCGCGATAGGCCGCGTGGTTGAGACAGAGCGTGTGCCAGCCGGCCGTCAGCTGGCTCGGATCGAACCGGTTCTGCGTGGCGCTGCGCGCCCGCCATTCCGGGTGGATCCGCGCATTGCGCTCGTCCCACTGCACCGAGATGTAGATCGGCGCCTCGATATCGGCGGCGCTGAGCGCCTTGACCATGTCGCCCATCAGGTCGGGCCGGGCGAGGTTGGGGTGCGGAGCGCCGACCCTGGTGGGATAATACGACCAGCCGTGATGGCACTTGGCGAAGATGGTGATCGAGTTGACATGGGCCGCTTTCAGCGTCCCGACGAAATCCTCGGGGTCGAACGCCGAGCCGATCCCCGGAATGTGCTCCGAGGTGTGGAAATCGAGGTGGATCTGGCGGTAGCGCAGCGGCTTGTTGGTAGCGGGCATGACTATTCCTTGGCGCCGGACCGGGTTTCGGCCCCGGCGGCGAACTGGCGTTGGAAGACGAGGAAGACGATCAGCGGGACGATGGTGGTGACGATGGCCGCCACCGAACGCAGGTCCCAGTTGACTTCGTAGGTGCCGGAAACGCGCGTCAGCATCACCGGCAGCGGAATATTGGTCCTGAGGTAGAGCATGGGCAGCAGCAGCGCGTTCCAGGTCCACAGGAACTGCAGGATGCCGACCGCGAAGATCGGCGAGGTCGCGTTGGGCAGCACGACGTACCACAAGGTCTGGATCGGCCCGCAGCCGTCGATCCGCGCCGCCTCGACCAGCTCCTTCGGGAAATCCTCGAGGAAGTTCTTCACGAGGAAGATCGACCAGGCAAAGCTGAGGCCCACATAGGGTATGAGCACCGCGAGGATATTGTCGATCAGCCCCAGTTCGCGCCACAGCTGGAACAGCGGGATGATCACCACCTGCTGCGGCAACACGAACGCGTTGATGATGATGATCAGCAGCAGCCGCCGGAACGGGAATTTGAGAAAGTGGAAGGCATAGGCGGCGGCCGGGGTCAGCAGCATGGTCGCGACCGTGGCGATGGCCGCCAGTTGCGCCGTGGTCCAGAACGCCTGCGCCAGCGGGTATTGGTCCCAGACCTTGAACCAGGCATCGAGCGTGAAGCTCAACTGGTCGAGCCGCCACCAGCCGAGCGCCACTTCGCTCGGCGGCCGGATCGAGGTGACGACGATGCCGAGGATCGGGATCACCCAGATCGTGGCGATGACGCCCACCACCCACACCGTCCATTGCGGAACCCGGCCGATCATCTGGCACCTGCCGTACGCTGGATGATGGCGGGAACCGAGATGACCAGCACGGCGGCCAGCAGCACCACGGTGGCGGCGGCGCCATAGCCGAGTTTGAACTGCGTCATCGACTCCCGGTACATGAAATAGCCCACGGTTTCGGTGGCCCGCACCGGCCCGCCGCCGGTGATGATGTAGATGATGTCGAAGGCGCGCAGCGCTCCGAGCAGATTGATGAAGATGGCGACGCGCACCCCGGGCAGCGACAGCGGCATCATGATCGACGCCATGATCTGGCCGGGCCGCGCCCCATCGAGATAGGCTGCCTCCAGCACGGTGCGGGGGATCGCCTGCACCGAAGCGAAGCACAGCATCAGCGGCAGCCCGACCCCGCCCCACGACGCCGCGACGATCAGCGCCCACAGCGCCGTATTGGGATCGCCCAGCCAGGGGTGGGAGAAGCCGGGTGAGAACAGTCCGATCACGGTATTGAGCAGCCCGCCGGCGTCGGGGCGGAAAATCCCGATCCACATATAGCCCGCCACCGCCTCGGAGATGCCGAAGGCGGCAAAGATCATGACGCGGAACACCAGCGTCCGGCGCGGCGCGAACGCACACAGCATCGCCAGCAGCCAGCCCAGGGTCACCGAGATCGCCGTCGTCGCGAGGGTGAAGATCAGCGTGGTGGTCAAGGTGTTGCGGAAGGCCGGATCGGCGAACAGCTTCAGGTAGTTGCCGATGCCGATATATTTCGGCTTGGCCAGGCCCTTGATGTCGAAAAAGCTCAGCCGGATGGTGTCGATGAGCGGAAACACCACCGCGATGCCGAACAGCACGATCACCGGAGCGATCAGCAGCCAGGCCGCCGGCCAGTCGCCCAGCCGCCAGCCGCCGCTCGCCCTGGGGGCAGCGAGCAGCTTCCGCCGCTCGCTACCCCTGGGGGAGACCTCGTTGGCCGTGGCGCCCTTGGCGCTGTCGGCAACCGTTTCCTGCATCAGTAGGCGTCCGCCGCCTTGGCTTCGATCGCGGCGGTGACCGCGTCGATATTGGCGTCGGAGGGGTCCTGCAGGAATTTCTGCAGTTGCACCCGATACTCGTCCACCAGGTCGCCCGGCAGCAGGTCGCCCAGGACGAACTGCACCTTGGAGGCAGCGACCGCCGCCGTCGCGGTCTGCTGGGCGGGCCCGAGCAGCGCGGGGTCGGCATTCTTGCTCGGCGAGGCATAGCCGTATGACGCGAGGATCTTGGTGGCGTCGGCGCTGACCATGTAGCCCATGAACGCATCGGCGGCGGCCGGGTTGGCGCCGTTGGCGGTGGCCAGCAGTTCCTTGGCATCGACGCTCGACGTGTCGTCATGGCCGAGGCCCAGCGCCGGGAATTGGAAGATGTTGTAGTCGACGCCTTCCTTGAGCTTGTAGTCGTTCAGCGCCCGGGCGTTCATCCACATGCCGATGAGCAGGAAGTTGCCGGCATCGGCCTTGAAGATCTGGTCTGCCGACCAGTCCCAGTCACCGGCGAACATCTGCTCGGGCGTGCCACAGCAGCCGGCCTTGAGCAGCTCGGCATACTTCTTCAGCGTGGTTTTCACCACCTCGTCGGTCCACGGGATTTCATGCGCCGCGAGCTTGGCCGCGGCCTCAACCCCGCCGGTCCGCAGCAGCAGTGTTTCGAACCATTCGCCATGCGCCCAGTACTTGCCGGGCATCGGGATCGGGGTGGCATAGCCCGCCGCCTTCAGCGTCGCGATCGCGGCTGTGAATTCCTCCCAGGTCTTGGGCACCGCGACGCCAGCCTTCTCGAGCTGGCTGGTCTTGTACCAGATCCCCGAGCGGTCGCCGTAGGTGTACTGGATGCCGTAGGTCACCCCATCGGTGCTGCCCAGATCCTTCCACGATTGGTCGAGCACCTTGTCCCAGCCATTGTCGGTCCATTGCTGGTCGATCGGCCTGAGGATACCGGCATCGGCCATTTCCTTGCGGAAGGCGGGCCAGGTATTGATGATCAGATCCACCGTCTCGCCGCCCAGCAGCGCCGTGCGGATGCCGCCGCGCGCATCGCCCTGCGCGGTGATGTTGAGCTCGCGGATGCTGACGCCGGGATGCTTGGCGATGAAATCGGCTTCCAGCTTCTGCCACAGCTCCGCATCGGTGCCGCCCTGCCACTGCAGGATGACAAGCTCGCCGCTCAGGTCCTGGGCAAAGCTCGGCGCTGCACTCAGCAGCAGCGCCAGGCCGGCGCCCGCCAAGAGGCCACGTCGACGGATTCCGGGCTTTGGTGCACTCATGGTCATAGTTTCCTCCCTGCTTGATCGCCGGCCTTGGGGCCGGTTCCCTCAATCAAGTAAGTTGAAACGTTATCATCTAAGTTGCCGATCGCAAGCCGCCCAGCCCACCCGACACCTGAAACAATCTTCTAACATGTTAGTCTTGAGGCTCTAATGCCTTGAACTTGCTGCGCTTAACGCGACACGTCCAGCGCAGTCGAGGCAGCGGAAACAGCGGTAACAGCGCCCTGCAACGCCGGGGGCTGAAAAGAAAAACCAAGGCGTGGGAGCATGGAACCAACGGCCCGGGTGGTGGTCGTGATGCAGGTGCCGCCCAGTTGCGGCGTTACCGGCAAGGCCGACCGCGAGCTGCATGGCGGTCCTCGCGCGAAGATTTGAACCGGCCGCTCGCGGCGGCGCGACATTGTTCTGCAAAAGCCCCGAAACGCTTGAATTGGCGGCGCTGGCGGAACATGGTCGTTCCTGACGGGGCGCGCTGCAGGCGCCCCGGGGGATTGTCGATGCGACGCGCCGCACCATGAGCGACTACCAGGCCAAGCCACCTCGCGGGATCGACGCTGTCGGCGCCTCCGAGGAAGGCGCCAGCGTCTATGAGCTGATCCGCGACGACATCATCTCGGGCCGCCTAACGGCCAATGCGCGCCTTGTCGTCGCCGACCTCGCCAAACGCCACCATTCCTCGTCCAACCCGGTGCGCGAGGCGCTGCAGCTGCTGCGCGGCGAGGGCTTCGTCACCTTGGTGCCCAATCGCGGCGCGCGCGTCAGGGCCATCGACCAGGATTTCGTGCGCGATATCTACGAGATCGGCGTGGCGCTCGAGCCGCGCTTCACCCGCTGGTTCGTCCGGATGGCGACCCCGGCCGACATTGCCGGGCTCGAACGCCTGCAGCAGGCGATGGAGGCCAATGATTTCGCCGATCCGGTGCTGCACAGCGATCTCGACACCGAGTTTCACACCCTGATGTACGAGCGCCACTACAACCGGCTGGCCACCGAGATCTGGTGGAAGAACCGCGAAGTGCTGCGCGCCGTGACCCGCGGCTACAACTTCACCCTGGCCCGCCGCGCCCAGCTGATGCGCGAGCATCGCCGGCTGATCGAGCTGATCCGGCAGGGCGATGCCGATGGCGCCGCCGCGCTGATCGAACAGCACGTCGAAGGCGCCGGCCAGCACGTGCTGGAACAGCTGCGCGCCTCGACGGCGGCGCTGGCGGGGTAAGCGGCGAGGCACCGTCTGCTCCCCTCCCCCTTGAGGGGAGGGCAATCGCATGGCCTTGCGCACCGCACTCTCA
>MKVB01000002.1:0-57647 GCA_001899085.1 Devosia sp. 66-14
TTCCACCACCAGCTCGGCACGCAACGGCTCATAATGCTCGGTCCGCTCCGTCGACCAGCGGCTCGGACCGCCAGGCGAACGGCCGGTGAAACCGCCGCCACCCGCCAAGGCTTCCAGCCGAACCGTAAGCCCGGCCTTATCCTCAGCCGAAAGGGCCGAAGTGAAGCCGACATGGTGCAGCTTGCCGTCGTCGTCATAGAGGCCGAGCAGCAACGAGCCGACCAGCTTGCTGCCCGTGCCGTAGCGGAAGCCGCCGACCACGCAGTCGGCCGTGCGGATGCGCTTGATCTTCAGCATCTGCCGCTCTCCGCCGGCATATGGCGCGTCGAGGCGCTTCGCGATCACCCCGTCGAGGTCGCCACCGCCGCCGGCGAGCCAGGACGAGGCCTCGTCGCGATCGGTGGTGGCCGGCGACAGCCGCAGTCCCGGTCGCTCGATCGTCATAAAGAACTGCTCGAGTTCGTGGCGTCGCTCGCCGAGAGGCCGCGCCGCGAGTGGTTTATCGCCCGGCGCCAGCAGCAGGTCGAATAGCACGTAGACCGCCGGATGCTCGGCGGCGAGCTTGTTCACCCGGCTTGCCGCTGGATGAAGCCGCTGCTGCAAGGCGTCAAAACTCAAGCGGCCGTCGATGGGAATGGTCAGCTCGCCATCGAGCACAAAGTCACCGGCCGGCAAGGTTTGAAGCACCTGAACCATATCGGGGAAGTAACGTCCCAGCGGCTTGCCGGACTTGGCGAACAACGCGACGGCGGCACCCTGCCTGACCGCGATGCAGCGAAAACCATCCCATTTCGGCTCGAACTGCCAGCCTGCCTCGTCGGGCAGGTGGTCGACCGAGCGAGCCTCCATCGCCGCGAACGGCATCTGAGGCGGAGCGGCAGCGGCGGACATCTCGTTCCTCCTGGTCAGGCAAGGTTAGCCGAGCAGGCCGGCGCTGTCTCGCCCGCGCAGCGAGGGTCGCCTGCCCATAAGGGCAGGTCGAAGTTTACCTCACAGTTCGTTGAACTCGCGGCCCGGCCACCGCATATGGGGAACTCACGGAGTTCGGGAGGGCGAACATGCCGGATGCAGTCATTGCCATTGACGACCTGTCCAAGACCTACGCGTCGGGGTTCGAGGCGCTGAAGCATGTCAGCCTCGAGATCGAGCGCGGCGAGATCCTGGCGCTGCTCGGGCCGAACGGGGCGGGCAAGACCACCTTGATCTCGATCGTCTGCGGGATCGTGACGCCATCTGATGGCACGGTGACGGTGGGCGGCCACGATATCGTTCGCGATTACCGGGAGTCCCGGAAGATGATCGGCCTGGTGCCGCAGGAGCTGACCACCGACGCGTTCGAGACGGTGTGGGCCACGGTCAGCCACAGCCGCGGTCTGTTCGGCAAGAAGCCCGATCCCGGTCACCTCGAAAAGGTGCTGCGCGAGCTCAGCCTGTGGGACAAGAAGGACAGCAAGATCATGCAGCTCAGCGGCGGGATGAAGCGCCGGGTGATGATCGCCAAGGCGCTGAGCCACGAGCCCGAGGTGCTGTTCCTCGACGAGCCGACCGCCGGTGTCGATGTCGAGCTGCGCAAGGACATGTGGGCGATGATCCGCCGGCTGAGAGCGGCCGGCACCACGATCATCCTCACCACGCACTATATTGCCGAAGCCGAGGAGATGGCCGATCGCATCGGCATCATCCAGCACGGCGAACTGGTGCTGGTCGAGGACAAGGCCGAGCTGATGCGCAAGCTGGGCAAGAAGCAACTGACCCTGACGCTGCAGGAGAGGCTCGACACTCTGCCCGAGCTGCTGCAGCCCTACGCGCTGGAACTGGCGCCGGATGGCGAGAGTCTCGTCTACACCTATGACGCGCAGGGCGAACGAAGCGGCATCAGCGGCTTGCTCGCCGACCTCGGCAGCGCCGGTGTCCGTTTCCGCGATCTCAGGACCAGCGAAAGTTCGCTCGAGGACATCTTCGTCAGCCTGGTGAGGGATGCATCATGAACGTCGAGGCGATCAAGGCCATCTACAGGTTCGAGATGGCGCGCACCTTCCGTACGCCATTGCAGTCGCTGATCTCGCCGGTGATCTCGACATCGCTGTATTTCGTGGTGTTCGGCGCCGCCATCGGTTCACGCATCACCGAGATCGAGGGGGTGAGTTACGGCGCCTTCATTCTGCCCGGGCTGATCATGCTGATGATCCTGACCCAGTCGGTCGCCAACGGCTCGTTCGGCATCTACTTCCCGAAGTTCCTCGGCACCATCTACGAGCTGCTGTCGGCGCCGGTGTCGTCGTTCGAAACGGTGGTCGGCTATGTCGGCGCGGCCGCGACGAAATCGCTGATCCTGGGCATCCTGGTGTTGGTGACGGCGTGGTTCTTCGTCCCGATCCGCATCGATCATCCGGTCTGGATGCTGGCGTTCCTGGTGCTGACCGCCATCACCTTCAGCCTTGTCGGCTTCATCATCGGCATCTGGGCCAAGGGGATGGAGCAGCTGCAGACGGTGCCGCTGCTGATCATCACGCCACTGACCTTTCTCGGCGGCACGTTCTACTCGCTCAGCGTCTTGCCGCCGTTCTGGCAGGCGGTGTCGCTGTTCAATCCGGTGGTCTACCTGATCAGCGGCTTTCGCTGGGCCTTCTACGGCATCGCCGATGTCGACATCTCCATCAGCGTCGCCGCGACGCTGGGCTTTCTCGCCATCTGCCTCGCCATCGTCAGCTGGATGTTCCGGACCGGGTATCGATTGAAGTCTTAAGGTTCTGGCATCGAGTTTGTGGCCCACCCCCACCCTAGCTCCGCTACGGCTTCGCCTAGCTGCGCTACCCTCCCCACAAGGGGGAGGGAGAGGCGGAAGCCGGCGCCTCAGTCGCCGTCTCCTTCACCCTTGTGGGGAGGGGACCAAGGGTGGGGGTGCCACACGCTCCGGCAGATGTGTTTCGGCCGTGACGCCATCCATAAAACTGGTCACAAAATCTTCAGGTTCCTCGGCCATCAGTCGGCCTGACTCCGGAACTGACCAGGCCCCCGAATGACCAGGATCTTCAGCACCGCTCTGCGGTTCGCCCTCATTTTGTCGCTGCTCGTCGCCTCGGTGCTGCCGACGCTGGCGCAGGTGACGATCTTCTCGCCGTTCAACATCGCCGAGGCGATGGACCAGGGCGTCAAGAAGGTTGCCGACATCCCCTATGCCGACGGGCAGCGCAAGAAGCTCGACATCTATCGCCCGGAAAAGATCGACGGCACGGCGCCCGTGGTGATGTTCATCTATGGCGGCAGCTGGCGCGCCGGCGACAAGTTCGAATACGAGTTCGCGGGCCGGGCGCTGGCGGCGGCGGGGTTCGTCGCGGTGATCGCCGACTATCGGCTGTGGCCGGAGGTCAAGTACCCGGATTTCCTCGAGGACTGTGCGCAGGCGATGCGCTGGATCCAGGACAATATCGCGCTCTATGACGGCGATCCGGACCGCTTCTTCGTCGCCGGGCACTCGGCGGGCGCCTATAACGCGGTGATGCTGGGGCTCGATGGCTCGTTCCGGCGCGACTACGGCGTCACCATGCCGATCCGCGCGATTGCCGGTATTTCCGGGCCGTATAATTTCTACCCCTTCGAGTATGATCAGGTGCGCGATACCTTCGGCCCGGCGCCGAGCCCGGAAGGCACGCAGCCGGTCAACCTCGTGACCAGCGACGCGCCGCCGATCTTTCTCGCCAGCGGCACCTCCGATCCGATCGTGCGCGTGCAGAACTCCGAGGCCCTGGCCAAGAAGCTGCGCGAGCAGGGCATCTGGGTCACCGAGAAGTACTATCCCGGTTTCGGCCACCTCGAGCCGGTGATCGCGCTCGGCGCGATGATGCGGTTCCGCATGCCGATCCTCAGCGACATGGTGGAGTTCTTCCAGACGTTCGGGGCTTTCCCCTCCGGCACGCCGCGGCCGGTGTTCACTCCCGATCCGCCCGAAAGCAACATGACGGCGGTGATCAAGAAGATGGACGACGTGCTGGCGCCGATCGACGGCGGCCGGCGGAATGAATGAGCGCGTAGCGAGCAGGGACGTGAGTGTCCCTACTCGCTTCTCTCACACGTTGACGCTCTGCATGCGCGCGGCGAACGCCTCGCCGAAAGCCGACATGCCATCGGCGACGATGCGGCCGACGGCGTAGGCGGCGACGGCGTAGAACTTCTGCGCCGCCGGGGTGCGCAGGAACGCGATATACTCATCGAGATCGGCATTGCTGAGGTCGCGGTAGACATAAGCCATCATGGCGCGTTGCGTGCGCGAGACATCGGCGAGCAGGCCGGGCATCATCGCCTCGACCTGGGTATCGATCTCCTGCCAGGGGACGGTCACTTCGCCCTGCTGGTGCGACACCGAAAGTCCGAGCAGCAGCGCCCGCACCGACTGGCCGACCATGGCGGCCGAGATTTCGGCCGAAACCAGTTCCATCAGGGCATCGATCTGGGTCTGGCGGATCACCGAGGCGTGGGTGACGAGACGCTGCCCTTCGGCGATCGCGGCGACCTGGGCGGCGGGCTCCAGCCGTGCCGCATCACGCTCGAGCACGGTCATGCGCTTGCCGAACTCGGAGTGAAAGAAGGCCCCCAGCACCGCCTGCTCGTCGGCGGAGAACTTGCCTTCGAGCGCCTGGCGCAGCCGGCGATGCAGGTCGCCGGCGTTGAACACCGCCTTGGCGGTCGCTTCCCAATGCTTCAGGAAGATCTCGTCGCTGGAGATTTCCTCGGTCCGCGCCGAGGCAGCAATGGTGGCGCCGAACTGGCTGAACACCTCGTCGAGCGCAGTGGCGCGCATCAGTTCGGCGATGGCGATCTGCTGGCTCTGCGCCTTGGCCGGAGAAACGACATGGAGCGGCGATCCGACGGGCGTCAGCAGCAGCGCAAGCAACGCGAGCGATCGGATCAGCATCTGATGCGTCCTCCCCAGCATTTTCGAGACTAGCGCAGCCGGGCCGTCGCCGCCAACACGGCGCCCTGTTTCACACAGGACTTGGTGTCGGGCAGGAATCCGATTGTGCACGGGACTTGCCCCCGCTCCGCTCCAGCCTGTTAAACTCGCGCGTACGAACACCGGGAGTGCCTCTCATGCAGTATACGCGCCTGGGCCATAGCGGCCTCGAAGTCAGCCGGATCTGCCTCGGCTGCATGTCGTTCGGCGAGCCGGGGCGCGGCTCGCACGAGTGGACGCTGGACGAAGCCGCCAGCCGGCCGATCCTCACCGCGGCTTGGGAAGCGGGGATCAATTTCTATGACACCGCCAACGTCTACTCGCTCGGCTCGAGCGAGGAGATCGTGGGCAAGGTGCTCAAGGAGCTGGCGCCGCGCGACGAGCTGGTGATCGCCACCAAGGTCAATGGCGAGATGCGCAAGGGACCGAATGGCGCAGGGCTGAGCCGCAAGGCGATCCTGAGCGAAATCGACAACTCGCTGCGCCGGCTCGGCACCGACTACGTCGACCTCTACCAGATCCACCGTTTCGACCCGGCGACCCCGATCGAGGAGACGCTGGAGGCGCTCAACGATGTCGTGCGGGCGGGCAAGGCGCGCTATATCGGAGCGTCGTCGATGGCGGCGTGGCAGTTCCTGAAGCTGCTGATGACCTCCGACAAGCATGGCTGGGCCCGCTTCGTTTCGATGCAGGACCAGCTCAACCTGATCGAGCGGGAAGAGGAGCGTGAGATGCTGCCGCTCTGCATCGACCAGGGGATCGGGGTCATTCCGTGGTCGCCGCTGGCGCGCGGCCGGCTGGCCCGGCCATGGGGCGAAAGCACCGAGCGGATGCAAACCGACATCTATGGCAAGACGCTGTATCTTCGGGATGAAGCGGCAAACCAGGCGATCAACGCCGTGGTCGCCGAGCTCGCCGCGGCGCGTGGGGTGAAGATGGCGCAGGTGGCGCTCGCCTGGGTGCTGCAGAAGCAGCCGGTGACCGCGCCGATCGTCGGGGTCACCAAGCTCGGGCAGCTCGAAGATGCCATCGGGGCGCTCGAGGTGACGCTGAGCGCCGAGGAGGTGGCCCGGCTCGAAGCGCCGTATCGCTCGACGAGCGCAGCGAGCTTCCGCTAGGGCACGCAGGCAGAGGATGCGAGGGCAGGGGATGGTCGTGGTTTCGCGCAGCAAGGGGACATTCTGGGGGTACGGGGTTCTGCCGGTGCTGGCGGTCATGGCGCTGCCGACGGGCGGCCTGGCCGAGGAGGCGCCGACGCCGACTGCGTCGATCTGCGCGATGGCCGCGGCCTCGCAGTACGAACCCGGTTATGCGGGGTTTGGCCGCGCGTTCGGACGAATCGACGCGGCGATCGCCATCCCGGCCTGCGAGGAAGCCGTGCAGGCGGCGCCCGACCTGGTCGCCAACCAGGCGTGGCTGGCGCGGGCGCTGCTGGCCGACGGGCAGACCGAGGCGGCGTTGCCGCTGTTGGAGACGGCGTCCAAGGCTGGCAGCGCGTTGGCGCAGCAACTGCTCGGCGACATCTATATGGGGGATCTGGGCGACGGTTCGTTGACCGATTACGACGCCGGGCTCGAGCAGTTGCGGCCGGCCGCCGATGCCGGGTTTGCACCGGCGCAGCTCAGCGTCGGCTTTGCCTACGACACCGGACGCGGCGTGGCGGAGGACAAGACGATCGCCGCCTCCTGGTACATGCGCGCCGCCCAGCAGGGCGAGCCACGGGCTGCCAGCAACCTCGGCTATCTCTACCATGGTGGCGGCGGGGTCGAGCTCGACTATGCGCAGGCGATGTTCTGGTACCAGAAGGGCGCCGACCAGGGGGACGTCGTCGGCATTTACGGTGTCGGCCAGCTCTACGAGTTCGGGCAGGGCGTCGAAGTGGATTTCGTCAAGGCGGCGGAGCAGTTCCAGCGTGGCGCCGAGATGGGCGACAGCTACTCGCAGAACGATCTCGGCTATCTCTACGAGACGGGGCAGGGCGTCACCGCCGACATGGCGGAAGCGGCTCGCTACTACCAGATGGCCTCGGACCGCGGTTATGCGCTGGCGAGCGCCAACCTCGCGCAGCTCTACAGCACCGGTCGCGGCGTGGAGCGGGATTTCGACCGCGCGCTCGCGCTCTATTCCTACGCGCATGATCAGGGCGAAATCGGCGGGACGGTCGGGCTGGCACAGGCCTATCTCTACGGCGAGGGCGTGGCCACCGACTACGAGATGGCGCGCAGCCTCGCGCAGCAGGCCACCGATGCCGGCGCCAGCTATGGGCAATCGACGCTTGGCGCCATCTACGCCGACGGCATGGGCGTGCCGCGGGACTTCGCCCGCGCCATCGAGCTGTTCGACCTGGCGGCGGCGCAGGGCAATGACTACGCCGCCGGCCGGCTGGCGGAGGTTCGGGCCGAGCAGACCTGCGGGCTGATCGCGGCGACCCGTTACGAGACCGGCTTCGAGGTCTCGGGAGTGGAGCTCGAGCAGATCGACGCCGACACTGCCATCCCGGTCTGCGAGAAGGCCGCGGCGCTCGACAGCAATTCGCTCGAGAACAAGGCCTGGTACGCGCGCACTCTGATGGCGGGGGGACGGCAGGCCGAGGCGGTGCCGTTGCTTGAGACTGCCGCCGCCGGGGCTTTCGCGCCGGCCGAAGTGCTGCTCGCCGACCTGCTGCTGTGGGGCCATGGCATCGACGAGGACCCGGCCCGCGCCGTGGCGCTCTACAAGGCTGCGGCGGCCAGCGACTTTCCGCCCGCCGAGTTCGGGCTCGGAGTGGCTTACCAGAACGGCCGCGGCGTGCCGGCCGACCCGGCCCTCGCGGCCAAGTGGTATCGGATGGCCGCCGAACACGACATGCCGGCGGCAACGGACAGATTGGCCGATCTGGAACGCGGCGACCTCGACCCGCAGACTGGGGCGCAGCGGGCGGCGCCGCGGAGCTGACGGAACCGCTAGGCTGCCGGCTCGCGGATCACCGACGGGGCGGAGCGGGTTTCCTTGCCGTGGGTGACGGCTTCGATGTTGTTGCCGTCGGGGTCGAAGACGAAGGCCGCGTAGTAGCCCGGGTGGTAGGAGCGCTCGCCGGGGCCGCCATTGTCGGTGCCGCCGGCCCGCAGCGCGGCCTGGTAGAAGCGCTGCACCATGGCCTCGTCACGCGCCTGGAAGGCCAGGTGCACTTTCGAGATGTGCTGGCCGGGCCCGGGGCGGCTGATATAGAGCTCGTCGGCCTGAAAGGCGTGGTCGGAGCGGTTGCCGGGGGGAAGGTCCAGCGCTTCCAGCACAGCCGAGTAGAACGTGGCGGCTTTATCGAGGTCGGCGACGTTGAGGTGCACGTGATCGATCAGGCGTCCGGCATGAAACTGCATGGGCTGTCTCCTCGAGCAAAAGGTGGACCGGTTGCCGGCCAACGAAAAAGCCGGCCGCCACAGGCAGCCGGCTCGAACGTCTCGGCGACAGAGGCTTATTCGGCCTTGTCGGCGCTGTCGGAATTGAGCTGGCCGTACTTCTCAACGCCGATCGAATTGAGCAGTTGCAGCTGGCTCTCGAGGAAATCGATGTGGCCTTCTTCGTCGGCCAGCAGTTCCTCGAACAGATTCTTGCTGACGTAGTCGCCCAGCGATTCGCAGAGCTCGCGCGAGGCCTTGTAGGCCTTGCGGGCGTCATACTCGCCGGCGAGGTCGCACTCGAGCACTTCCTTGATGGTCTGGCCGATGCGCAGCGGCGCCACGCGCTGCAGGTTCGGATGGCCTTCGAGGAAAATGATGCGCTCGATCAGCTTGTCGGCGTGGTGCATCTCTTCGATGGATTCGGCACGTTCCTTGGCCGCCAGCTTGGTGTAGCCCCAGTCGGAGAGGATGCGAAAATGCACCCAGTACTGGTTCACGGCCCCGAGTTCGAGGAACAAGGCCTCGTTAAGCCGCTCGATGACCTGTGCTTCGCCTTTCATTACGACCTCCTTGGCGCTTACGACGCATGGCCGAAAGCCGCGCGTGCACCACAGGTGCATCGGCGGGTTTCTCGGCCAGTTGGAGGTGGTACTCTTCCGTCACAGTGATGATAATGTCCACCACATTCGGAACGCAGCCGGCGCATTTGCAGCGCTTCTGCAGCTCCCGGTAAACCATCGCAGGCACGATGATCTGCCAGGGATCCTCACGCAAAAGCCCAACGACGATCTGCTTGATCTCCCTGTCGGTGATCACATTGCACTGGCAGACAAGCATGGGCAGAGAAACGGCGTCGGCTGTGAGGTTCTGCTGGCATAGAGCGCCCAAGAAACCTGATTGTCAATGTCAGATAATGGCGCACACCGAATCGCGAAACCATTGCCGACCCCGACCGTATCTGTTCGGGCACTCCTCAAAGGTCTTTCCGTCATGTCGTTTTCGCTCGTCGGCCTGCTCAACTTCGCCAGCCCGAAGGCGCCTCGATCGCGCCGGCTCGCCTCGGGCCTCAGCTACGGCGAGGGGCCGCGGCGGAAGCTCGACCTCTACGGCCCGCGCGCCGCGGCAGCTTCGGCGCCGGTGGTGATCTACATCTATGGCGGGGCCTGGAACGAGGGCGACCGGCGCGATTTCGCCTTCGTCGCGCGCTGGCTCGCCGCACTCGGCTATCTCGTCGTGGTACCGGATTACCGGGTGTTGCCCGAGGTCGAGTATCCGGTGTTTCTCGAGGACTGTGCCGAGGCGGTGCGCTGGACGCTGCGGCACGCCGCCGAGAATGGCGGCGACGCCTCGCGGCTGGCGCTGGTCGGGCACTCTGCCGGCGCCTATAACGCGGTGATGCTGGCGCTGCAGCCGGCCTATGGAGTGGCCGACGCCATCGACGCGGTGGTCGGGCTGTCGGGGCCCTACAATTTCTATCCGTTCGATGTGCCGATCAGCATCCGCACCTTCAGCGGCGCTGCCGACCCGTTGGCGACGCAGCCGGTGAACCTCGTCAGCAGCGCCGCGCCGCCGATGTTCCTCGCCAGCGCCGATGACGACACGGTGGTGGGCCCGCAGAACACCGTGGCGCTGGCCCGCCGGCTGCGCGAGCAGGGCGTTGCGGTCACCGAGCGGCATTTCCCGCGCTTCACCCATCCCTCGACGCTGCTCGAGCTCGGCAGCCTGCTCAGCCGCCACTCCAGCCTTGCCGGTGAGGTTGCGGCGTTCCTCGCCCGCACATTGCGGCTGGCGCCCTCGAACGGCAACGCTATGATCGGGCCGGGCGAACAGGGAGCAGGGCGATGAGTGTGCGACAGAGGCTGGCGGCGAGCGCCGTGCTGGCGCTTGGTCTGGGCGCCGTTCCGGTCTCGGCCAGCGAATTGTTCGACGCCTGCGCCGCCAAGGCGGCGAGCTCCTATGAGCAGGGCTATGCCGCAACCGGCCTCGACAGCGGCGCCATCGATACGGCGGCGGCGATCGAGGCGTGCACTGCGGCGCTGGCGGAAGCCCCCGACTCGCCGGCGCTCAAGGCCTGGCTTGGCCGGGCCTATGACGTTTCGGGGGATTCGGCGCAGGCGGCGAGCTATCTGGAGCCCGCCGCGAGCGCCGGTAACGTCCTGGCGCAGACGGTGCTCGGCGATATCCTGATCGTCGGCCAGGACGTGCCGCAGGACATGACGCGCGGCGCGGAACTGCTGAAGCTCGCCGCCGATGCCGGGTTCGCTCCGGCCGAGGACAGCCTCGGGCTCTCCTACGATTATGGCGAGGGTGTTGCGCAGGACTATGTCGAGGCGGCGCGCTGGTATCGGCGGGCGGCCGAACAGGGGCTGCCGCGGGCCATGGCCAATCTGGGCTCGATGTATGCCGAAGGCCTGGGGCTCGATCGCGACCTGGTGGCCGCAGCTGCCTGGTACCAGCGCGCGGCGGATCGCGGCGACAGCCGGGCGCAGTTCAACCTGGGCAAGCTGTACGAGACCGGCGCCCTGGGCGAGGCCGATTATGCCAAGGCGGCCGAACTCTACCAGGCTTCAGCCGACCAGAACTATGGGCTGGCGCTGAATGCCCTGGGCTATCTGAAGCAGTATGGCTATGGGGTCGCCCCCAGTCCGGAAGGCGCCGCAGCGCTTTATCAGCAGGCGGCCGACCAGGGGGTTGCCCAGGCGCAGGGGAACCTGGCGCTGCTCTACGAGGACGGGATCGGCGTAACGCAGGATTTCGCGATGGCGCGCCAGCTTTACCGGCAGGCGCTGCAAAGCGGCAACGGCGACGCGGCGGTCAATCTGGGGCTGATGTATCTCAACGGCGCCGGCGGGGTGCGCGACCTCGACAAGGCGTTGAACTTCACCCAGCAGGCGGCCGACCAGAGCAACCCGATCGGCCTCAACAATCTGGGCCATCTCTACGAGAACGGCCTGGCGGTGACGCTCGACACAGACAGGGCGCTGGAGCTGTACGCCGAAGCCGCCGGCCTCGGCTACCAACCGGCCGCCGACAACCGCAAGCGGCTGCAAGCGGCGCTGCAGGCGCCCACCGAAACGCCCAGGGTGAAGACCTACCCGAGGAGCAAGATCGACAACTGAGACCGCGGCTCGACCGGTCCCCGCGAGGCGGTGTGCGCCGTCAGGTCCGCGCGGGTTCACCTATGGCACTGTTGGCCGGGCGGCGTTCGGATCTGGCCGTGACCAGGGTGTCCCAGGCAGCCATGGCGCAGGTGATCACCACCTCCAACTCGGCGCGGCTGGCGCCGTCCCGCGCCTCGATCGACAGGCCATGCATGACGGTGGTGTAGTAGCGGGCGATGCCGGTCAGCTGAACGTTGTCGATGGCAAGATCGCCGTCGCTGACCCCGCGGACCAGCCGATCGCGGATCTCGTTGTACTGGGCCTGGCGGACGCCGGCGAGGAACTCGCGAACGGGGTGGTTCTCCACGGCACCGGTGGGCGCGGCGAGCACCAGCATGCAGCCGCGCGGCGAATCCGGGATGGTGATGGTGTCAGCCACCGCGCTCAGCATGGCCTCGATGGCTTTCCGGGCGGTTGGTTGCTGGCGCAGCGCCAGCCTCGGCGGCTGTCCCTGCGTCGCGGCGTTCAGCGCCACGGCCTCGCGAAACAGCGCCTCCTTGCTGCCGAAGGAGGCGTAGATGCTGGCCGACGCGATGCCCATGGCCCCGGTCAGATCCTGCATCGAGGTTCCCTCGTAGCCGCGCTCCCAGAACAGATCCATCGCGCTGCGGAGCGCGACGTCCCGGTCGAAGGTGCGCGGCCTGCCGCGAGCTGCCATGTCGTTCCCATTTCTTGGTCGATTGACAAATTATAGCTTGACGAAGCGTCGAGCGCCATGCAGTTATTTGTTTGTCGATCAACAAACAAATGGTCGTCGTTCCAGCAAGGACCAGTACCATGAGCATTCCCGTCATCATGCGCGCCCTGCAGCAGGCATCTCTGAACGGTCCGCAGGACCTCAGCATGATCACCGACGCGACGGTGCCGACTCCGGGGCCCGGGCAGGTTCTGGTCAAGGTTACCGCAGCCGGGGTCAATATCGCCGACCTTTCCCAGGCGCGTGGTACGTTTCGCGGCGGCCCCCAGCCGCCATATCTGGCCGGGTTCGAAGCGACGGGCGAGGTGGTCGCGCTAGGCGAGGGGGTGACCAATATTGGCCTTGGCGCCGAGGTCATCGGCGTAGGATATGGCGCCTTTGCCGAGTATATGGTGCTTGCTGCGGCTGCCGCGATGCCGATCCCCTCGGGGTGGACGGGCGAACAGGCGCTGGGACTGCCGGTCAACCTGCCGACGGCGGTGGCAGTACTCAAGCCGCTGGGGCAACTCGCGGCCGGCCAGGCGGTGCTGATCCACGCCGCTGCCGGCGCGACCGGCCAGGCCGCGGTGAAGATCGCCAAGCACTACGGCGCCGTGGTGATTGGCACAGCCTCGCCGGAAAAGCACGAGGTGGTGCGATCACTGGGCGCCGACCATGTGCTCGATTCCCGCAGCGACGATCTCGCCACTCAGGTGCTGGCGCTGACCGGGGGCGAAGGCGCCGACCTGGTGATCGAGTCGGTTGGGGGCGATACCTTTGGCGCCAGCCTCGCAGCCACGCGTCGGGTCACTGGCCGGGTGGTAGTGACCGGGCTTCCCGCTGGCATGGCCTCGCTCAGCAACTGGGATCTCGTCTACGAGCACCAGGTGCAGATCATCGGCTTCAACATGGGCAAGCTCATTCAGGTCGCGCCGCGGATCTTTGGCGACGTCATGAGCGAGCTGTTCAAGCTCATTGGCGCCGGTGTCCTCACCCCGGTGCAGCCGACAATCTACGAACTGGCCGATGGACCACGAGCCCTCGCCATCCTCGAGGGTCGCGCCAGCATCGGCAAGCTGGCGCTGCGGGTCTGATGCTGCCTGCTCAGCCGTGCTCCTTCTCGCGCCGGCTGGCGAGCACGGCGATCGAGGCCGCGACGCGGTGGGCGGTGGAGAAGAACTCGCGATGGATCATGAAGCCAACGGTGACGAGGCTGGCGGCGACGGCCAGCCACTCATTGGCGAACCAGGCGACCATCGGCACGGCGAAGTAGTAGGCGCGGATACCGTTGTTGAAGTTCTTGGCAGCCAGCGTGTTGAGCTGGGCGATGCCGTCGATCTCGTCGCGGGCGACATGCTCGGAGTGCTCGATGGCGCCAAGCAGGATGCAGAAGTGGTTGAACTGGCGCAGCGCCAGGGTGAATGAGAAGAAGCTCAGAACAAAGATCGCCAGGGTCGCGAACAGATGGATCTGCACGTCCTGGGCCGTGTAGCTGGCCTTCAGCCCGACAGTGGTGAGCGTATCGGTCAAGGCGGTGAGGTTGCCGAAGGCGGTGAACACCGCCAGCACCAGCAGCACCGAGGTCGAGGCGAGAAAGCTCACCGAGCCCATCAGGTTGCCGGCGAGGATGGCGTCGAGCGGAGTGTCGCGCTTCACCGCGTTCGCCACCCAGCGGCGGCGCTGCATCGACATGATCACCGACAGCGATGGCCGGTGCCGCTCCAGCAGCGGCACACCGTAATTGTAGGCGAACCAGCAGATCAGCGGGAAAAGTGTCGCGAACAGCGTCATGGCGCCGGAGCCCTCGAGGGGAATCGATGCTCCTTTATAGCGCGCCTGGCGATGCCCGGAATCGGGAGCGTAGTGCTTCCGAACGAAACCGTTCAGATGAACGGCGGTGACAGCAGGGAAACGAAGCGCATGCCTTCAGCGGGATCGCGCGGTTCTTCGGCCGGCGCCGGCCACTTGCCGTCGAGCACCGCCGCATCGCGTTCGGTGCGGGTCAGCCGCCACTCGGGTCCGAAGAACGGCTTCTGCCGGTCGTCGCCCGGCGGCAGGTCGTCACGCGGGGTCAGGATTCCAACAAAGTGCAGCACGGCAAACTCCTCGGTTGGGTCGGCCCCGCCACCTACAGGGGGAAGCAGCGGGGCCGCATTGCCGCCGGGAAGGGAGGAGGGAACCCGGCGTATGAGGAGTACAATGACAAAGACTATCGGATTGGTCGAGAATTGAGATGCCAAATCGCGCCCGGCAGGGGGAAGCGATTTGCGCTGGCGATCAGCGTGGTGAAACAGGGCAAGCGCCGGGGGCTATGGAGCCCGCCGGCCTTGCCACTCCTGGGCCCTACAGGGTGCGCGCGTAGCGCATGAAGATCTGCTGGATCTCATCCAGCACCACCTGCGAGAGCTGGATGTCGGCAGCGGCGATGTTGGTCTTGAGCTGCTCCATCGTCGTCGCGCCGATGATCACCGAGGTCATGAACGGCTTGGTGAGGCAGAAGGCGATGGCCATCTGGCAGACGTCGAGGCCATGTTTGTCGGCCAGCGCCATATAGGCGCGGATCGCCGGCTCGGTGTACTGGTTGTTGCGGTAGGCGGAGCCGGCCACGGCGCCGCGCGTCCCCTCGGGCAGCGCCCCGCCCAGATATTTCCCCGAGATGGCGCCGGCGGCCAGCGGCGAATAGGCGAGCAGCCCGACATCCTCGTGGAAGGCCAGCTCGGCCAGGTCCATGTCGTAATAGCGGCGCAGGAAATTGTACTCGTTCTGGATGGTCTGCACCCTGGGCAGGCCGAGCTCCATGGAGAGCTTGAGATACTGCATGGTGCCCCAGGCGCTCTCGTTGGAGAGCCCGAAATGGAGGATCTTGCCCTCCCGCACCAGCTCGCCCATCACCTGCAGCACCTCGAGCATGTTGGGCAGCACGCTCTGCTTGTCCTGCAGATACGGGTTGTAGTCCCACGAGCCTTCGAAGTGGTAGTGGCCGCGGCGCGGCCAGTGGATCTGGTAGAGGTCGATGCGGTCGGTCTGGAGGCGACGCAGGCTGCCTTCCACCGCTTCGCGGACGCTCGGGCCGTCGATGCCGCGACCGCCCCGTACCCAGGGCCGGCCACCACCGGCGACCTTGGAGGCCAACACAATGTCGTTACGGCGACCGGTGTTCTTGAACCAGGTGCCGATGATTTCCTCGGTCTTGCCATAGGTCGAGGCGTCGGGCGGCACCGCGTACATTTCGGCGGTATCGAAGAAATTGACGCCCTGCGCGACCGCGTAGTCCATCTGCTGATGGCCCTCGGCTTCGGTGTTCTGCTTGCCCCAGGTCATGGTGCCCAGGCAGATTTCGGAGACCGAGATATCGGTGCGGCCAAGCGTCTTCATCTTCATAGGTAATGCCCCTCGCGTTCGGCGCGCACCGTATGGGCACGGGCTGTTCGAGACAATCCCTTCCGAGGGGCGCGGAGGTTGCGCAGACCGAGCGGATCGGAGAGATTGCGCGCGTACTTTCAAGGATATCGCCTTTGCTCAGATCCCTGCAGCCACTCGCCGCCTTCGGTCTTGCCATTGCCGTGCTGCTGAGCGGCCCGGCGCAGGCGCAGGACGAGGCGGAGATCGCCAGGATCGGCAAGATGGACGCCAAGGAACTGGCCGGGTTCATCGGCGCCGTCACCCAGTCGGTGGCACAGGATACGCTGAAGCTGCAGCCGGCGGCGCAGCGACGCGACTGCGTCGAGCTGGTCCGGGCATCCAACGCCTTTACCCTGGGCTACAGGCTGCTGGCCGAAGCCGATGCCGCGCTTGGCGGCAAGCCGGAAAACGATGCGGTGGTGCTGAAGACGCGCATCGTGCAGTCGCGGGTCATCACCTTTGCGGCACGGGTGCGGGCGGATGAATGGCTGAGCCGAATCTGCGTCAATTTCGCGATGCCCGCCGACAAGGCCGATGAGGCGCGCTACGCCATGCCGGTCAAGCTGCAGACCAACGAGTTCACGCAGGCGGTGATCGAGGCCCGGCAGGCGGCCGATGCGAACCTCACCATCGCGGTGGCGGCAGGCATCAGCAAGAAATGCCCGGACGTGATCACCGCGATCCAGTCGATCCAGCTGTTCGTGCCGTATCTGGAAAAGCTCTCGAAAGATGTGGCGAAGAGGCCGGAGGCCCTGGGCCCGCGGGCCAGCCGCCGTGGCCTCGAGGTGGCGCGGGGGCAGCTGATCAACGCCGGCAACAAGCTCTATCGCGAACTGGGCGCCGGCTGTCGCGCCACGCCGCCGGTCGCGGCGGAAGCCCCGGAAAACGAGGCGCCGCCGGCTGCCCAGTAAGGGCCGGCGGACCGCAGGTCAAAAAACTGTCACGCGGCGCGCTTTTTGCCTTGAGGTGGCGGAGATCACCCCCTATATACGCCCTGCGTCGACGGCGATGGCCGCACAAGAAGACGCAAAAAGCCAAGGCTTTGATATCTGACGCGGGGTGGAGCAGCCCGGTAGCTCGTCAGGCTCATAACCTGAAGGTCACAGGTTCAAATCCTGTCCCCGCAACCAAAGCTTGGCACAAGGAAAACCCCGCGAAAGCGGGGTTTTCTGTTTTCAGTTCCGGTTTCCGGTCACCAGACAGTCCTCGGCCAAGTCCGCGAAAGCCTATTGGCTTGAAGGTGGGACATTCGGCAATCACGGCACGATTACCTCGCATTGACCCTCAGGAAGTGGTTGACACCGGTTTCTTCGGTGTCGACGCTGATGCGAGCGGCAGCAAAGCCGGCAGCGACCGCAAGATCGTGTAATCGTGCCTCATCCCGATAAGTAAGGCGCCACTCGCCAAACTCCATATACGCCCGCGAACGCAGCGCCGGCCCGAAGTTGCCCACGATCAGCTCGCCCTTGGGGGCGACCGAGCTCTCCAGGCGCCTTAGCAGCCTGACGAACATGCTGTCCGGCAGATAGTCGAACAGGCCGGCACTCCACACGAGATCGTATTTCTGGTCAAACTGAGCGCGGAGAACATTCTGGACGCCAAAGCTAACGCTGGATGAATGCTCGGCCAGCAACTGCCTGCCGTAGGCCACGGCGTTTTCGTCGAGATCTACGCAGTGGACATGGCATGACGAGGCCTCCCTCAGCTGTTTGAACTCGAACACGTCGCGGCATGGGCCGCTGGCGATGTTGAGGATCGAGGCGAATGGTCTCGAGGCTGCGTCGCTGAAGCGTTCTATGCAGTAGGCTTTGCGTCCACGAACGGCTCTAACAGCCTCACCCCAATGGAAAAACTCGTCCCAGCGGGCATGCTCCGGCTTTGCCGTGACGTGCCGGCGGTAAATCCTGTCGATGATCTCGAAGTCGCCGGGATAGCCACGAGGGCGGCAGCAGACATGTCCGTGCATCGTGTCGGTCGACGAGAAACTTGAGTGCCGCCGCCGAAACAGCGCGATCGCTGCATCGTCCTCGGCGGAGACGCGGAGTGCCGCGATCTCGATAAACAGCTCCTCGGTCTCGGCAAACTGTGCCGGCAGGGGACCTCTGGCGTGTTCGATCTCGCCCAGCTTGGACAGCAGTGCGTCGAGGGTCGGCTGGTTCTTCATTGGCCACCAACCGGGCTTCGAGCAGCTGCAACACGCTGCTGAGGTACGCGGACGACATCCCAGACCAGGCCGGCTCGTTCCAGCGTAGCGATGATCCAGCCGTTGACGTCGATCTCGCCCGGCTTGAGGCCGTGGAAAGCGGAGCGGGGAAAGCGATGGTGGTTGTTGTGCCAGCCGTCACCGAAAGTCAGCAGGGCCAGGACGAGGTTGTTCTTCGAACGGTTGGCCTGCGGAAAGTCTTCGTCTCCGTGGCTATGGCCGATGGAGTTCACCGCCCAGACAACGTTATGAAGCACGGAGATTCGCAGGCAGCCGCCAATCAGCATCGCCGACCAGGCGGCTTCGGCACCACCAAGCGCATAGCCGTACGCGAAGGGCAGCCCAAGTGAGGCCGCAAGCCAAAGCCAGTGAGTTCTCACGAAGAACATCACCAGCCGATCCTGCTGCAGATCCTTACCGAATACCTCTAGGTCCGTTGCCGTACCGTCGAACATCCAGCCGACGTGAGCATACCAGAGGCCGCCCAATCCTTTGACATCGCGACCCCACGGATCGACATGTGGCGAGTGGACATCGCCTTGCTGGTCCGAATGCGAGTGATGTCTTCGGTGATCGGCGACCCAGCGCAGGATCGTCCCTTGGAAGCACATCGTTGCAGATGCGCCGAGCACCAGGCGCAGCGGAAGGACCGCCTCAAAGCTCTTGTGCGTGAAATAGCGATGCATGCCGAGGGCAACCCCAAGTCCAGTGAGCGCGTAGAAGATCGCGAACGCCGAGACGTCGATCAGCGTGATGCCGTGGTTGGCGATCCAGACAGCCGCAAGGATGCTCCCGGCTAAAGGGATGCCAATCAGATACGTGTTCTCAAGGCGCTTCTGAAGGATTGCCGGACCGGCCCAGTGAATGCCCGCAGCGGAATTGGTCATCTGGCTTTCCGGCGGGCTCCCGTGCGACCGATGGGCTGGCGACCGAAAGGTGTGTCGATCGTTGGGTCCGTTTCAGTCCAAGCACATGCCGGCTGGGATCGCATGATACATTTTCGTCATGCGACACGACGGCTGAGGTTGCCTGCGGGCGTCCCCATTCCGACCGTTCAAACGGTCAGAGATAGGCGGCCGCGGTCCCACATCATGCAGGCCAAGCCGTTCCGTGGCGGCTATTTCCGCGCCAGCAGCACCTTGAAGCCGCGATTCTCCGCCAGCACCGAAACGTCGGAGAAGGCGGTGCGCAGCGTCCGCTCGTAGGGAAGGTGGCGGTTGGCGACGCAGACCAGCCTGCCGCCGCCGCGCAGGGCCTCGGCGGCGACGGTGAGGAAGGTCACGCCCAGATCGATGTCCTGCTCGCCTTCCTTGTGGAAGGGCGGGTTGGTGATGACCCAGTCATATTTGCTGCGCCCGATGCCCGCCCGCACGTCGGACCAGTGGTAGCCAACCGAGCGTCCTGATGGCGCGAGGTTCGCCTGGGCGAGGTCGAGCGCGAGCTTTTCGGCCTCGAACAGATCGAGCTGGCGGATGCGGTCATAGCGCTGCAACAGCGATGCGGCGAGAAAGCCCCAGCCGGCGCCAAGGTCGGCGACGGCGCCGTCGATCCCTGGCGGCAGGCTGTCGACGAGGAACTGCGAGCCCGGGTCGATGCGGTTCCAGCTGAAGATGCCGGGCCGCGTGCTGAACGGCGTGCCGGCGATCGGCTGCGGATCGCCCAGCGACAGCCATTCCCGCCATCTGGCGCTGTCGGCTTCGGCGGAGCCGCGTCGCAGCCAGAACACCCGGCACTTGGCCTTCGATATCCGACCTTCGAGCGGGGCGATGGCGCCGACGGCTTTCTCGTAGGTGGCGGCGCCGACGGCGTTCTGGCCGGCGCAGACCAGTGTGCCGCCCGGTGCCAGCAGGCGATAGGCGCGCGCCAGGTTGGCGTAGTTCTCCTGCCGGTGCGGCGTGAGCACGCAAAGCCCGACATCATAGCTGCCCTCGAGCTGCGTCGTGACCTGCACGCCGCCTGCCGCGAGGCGCTCGTAGGCAGGGCGATAGGTCTGCTCGGCGACGAGGTGGCCGCCAAAGCTGTCGCGCAGAGCGGGGCTGAAATCGCCGCGCAGCAGGAAGGCATTCCGCGCCTCGAGCAGTCCTTCCTCGAAGGGGAGGGCGATCACGTCGTAAACAGTCTGCGGCATGCTGGTTCCTTGCGGTTGCTCCCGGCGCCCGCGGCAGCGTGGTGCAGCCTGCTATTGAGCGAAACCGCAGCGGTGGAGCAAGTGTTCTTCCCGGGCAGCCGCCGAAAACGAAGAACCCCGCCAACTCCGAGGTTGTGCGGGGTTCGAGTGCGACCTCACCGCAGTGAGGGGCGGTTGGACCGCGACAGACCGTCTTACTTGACGAAGCCGGCCGTCTTGCACGCGTCGAGCGTAATCGTCGCGAGATCGATCTTGCTGGTGCCCTGGTCGAGCACAGCCGGGGTATCGGGCTCATCGCTGGCGTCGTCGCCGTCGCTCGTTTCGGTATTGGTGGCGCCGTCGGCCTTGGCGGCTTCTGCCGCGAGAGTTGCGCACTGCTCCTGCACCTTGGGCAGATCCTCGGCGGAGATCTCGACGCCGTTGATGCTGGTCTGGGCGATGGCGCCCGATGCGAACATGGCAACCGAAAGTGCCGCTGCGGAAATAAGGCTGCGGATCATCATGACTTCTCTCCGTATTGTTCTCGTTGAGGCTTGCCGGGCCTGGCGGTCAAACGTGAGAGAGCTGAAATGGTTGCCGCGGCGCCGTCTCCAACCGGCGCGCGATGCGCCGGAAGAACGACGGCGGCCGATGGTCAGGCTGCGGCGGCCTGCCGGCGTTCCAGCGGATAGCCGTCCGCCTCGTAAAGGGTCCGGATGGCGGCGCCGTCGAAGCGACGTCCATCGACCTCGAGGAAGGTACCGATCAGCCAGGCAGCCGGACGGTCCTCGACGATGTACTGGATGGCCTCGGCGGCCGTCTTGAAGCGGCGGTACTGCTCGCGGGCCGATTTGGCGTAGCGGCGGCTGGGGTAAAGCTCGGCGGAGGCGGTGTAGTTGAAGGTCTCCACGTTGTATCCTTTCGGGCGCTGGGGCCGCGGGCGCGGCTGGTCGGTTTGCGTTGCAGCGGATAGTCGCCGCTCTGGTAGAGGCGCTTCAGGGCACTGCCGGCATAGATGCGGTCACCCACCCGAAGGCGGGCGCCGCGCAGGCTGACCGGTGCAACTTCCTCGAAGGCGAAGCGCAAGGCGTGTGCCGCGACCCGGAAAGCTCGAGGGCCCTGGGCGGTGGCGGTTTGCCAGTCGCGACCGAGATAGAGCTCGGCGCGAGCCTGGTAGTTCAGATGTGTCATGTGTTCTCTTGTGGGCCCGTCATCGGAAGATGCGGAGCCTCTCGTTGAAACGCCTCGACCGCGACGCGGGAGGCGGAGGCCGGGTCTGCCTGATCGGCGGGCCCGGCAGATCGATCAGGCGAGCTGCAGGTTGGTCGCCGACAGCTTGCCGTCGCGGCCGCTCTGGAGGTCGTAGGTGACCTGCTGGCCTTCGGCCAGGCCGGAGATGCCGGCTGCTTCCAGCGCGGTGGCATGGACAAACGCGTCCTTGCTGCCGTCGGCGGGGGCGATGAAGCCAAAGCCCTTGGTGGCGTTATAGAATTTCACGGTGCCGTTGATCATGACGAGCTACTTTCGATTGTGAGGGGACGCCCAGCGGCGAACGCACTCGTTCCTCCGGCGCAACACGCGGCGGGGGTCTAGACGTTCGCAATTCAGGGGAACCAAACAACCGGCAAGCCGGCAGATCAGAAGCCAAAGATGGCCGTAACGTATGAGCGCTATATAGGGACGAAATGCGCCGACAACAAGGTCGGGCCCCGAGAACCGGCAGTTTCGCTCCCCTCAAGGGGAGGGAAGCGACGACTGCGGGCCGGAACTAGAAGGTCACGGCACGCAGGCGCGCATTGTGGATGTGGGTTTCCATGGCGAGTTCGGCCTTGGCCCGGTCGCGCGCCAGCAGTGCATCGATGATCTCGAGGTGGTCGGCCAGGGCCGGGGCGAGCACGACCGGGTTCAGCCGGATGCGGTCGAGCTGGATCATGCGCACGCGGATGGCGTTGATCGAATAGGCCTGGATCAGCACCTCGTTGCCGGTGGCGCCGATGAGGAAGTCGTGAAAGTCGGAATCGATCTTCTGCGCTTCGTCGAGCAGGGCGCCGCTGATGCCAGTACTGCTGGCGCGCTCGAGGATCGAGGCGTGCAGCGCCCGCTGCTGCTGCAGCGCCGCGTCGCTCACATGCTCGATAGCATAGATGGTCGCCTCGCGCTCGTAGGCGAGGCGCATCTGGTAGGATTCGCGGATCATCCTGAGATCGACGGTGGTGATCTGGATGCCGCGCTGCGGCAGCACCGCGAGCAGGCTCTCCGCCTCGAGCCGCGGCAGCAGTTCGCGCAGCGCGCCCAACGAGATGCCGAGTTTGCTGACGAGGTCGCGCTGCGACAGGTTCTGGCCGGGCTGGATCTGGCCGGCCAGCAGCAGGCGCTGGAAGCGCTGGTAGGCGGTCTGGCGGTTGAGCGTGTCGGTGCCGGCCGTGGTCCGCGGTCGGCGCGTCGCGCGCCGGGTCGGGGCGGTCAGGGCCTTGGTCGACATACGCGTTTGCCTCCTTCGCGCTTGCCTGAGCGTTAACTCAATCCTCTTCGCCTGGGAATTGGTATTGGCTCTGCCGGAAGCTGTCGATCAGCGCGGTGACGCCGGCGGCCGACAGCGGCAGCAGCGGCTCGAGCGGGCGCATCCAGGCGGCGTCGCCGGCGATCCGCGCCTTCACCGCTTTGAGTGCGATGATGCCGCCGTGATCGTCGATGGCGGCGATCCGCTGCGCGGCGCGCTCGCAGATGCCCGCTGCTTCGGGGCCGGTGGGGCTGGCAAAGAAGCGGCAGAGTTCGATGGCGTTGACGTTGGGCAGGCCGCCGATCATGCCGGCGCCGCCGGCAGCGAGCAGGTCCGGCAGCACCCGATCGTCGCCGGTGAAGATCCTGAGGTTGGGGAAGGTCCGGGCCAGCATCAGGGTATGGGCGCGATCGCCGGTCGAGTCCTTGATGCCGACAATGCGCCTGCCGTGCCGGGCAACCAGGGCCTGCACCAGCTCGACGCCATAGCCGACCTTGGTCATGGCGGGGATGTGGTAGAGCACGACATCGAGCGGGAACATGCCGCCGAAGCGGTTGGCGGCGGCCTCGAAGAAGGCGGCGATGCCGTCCTGACCGGCGGCGCCGTAATAGAAGGGCGGGGCAATCAGCACGGCGCGGCAGCCCAGATCGGTCGCCGCGGCGATGGTGGCCACGGCATCGTCGAGCGCGGCGCTCATCGAGGCCGGGATCAGCCGGTCCATCGGCACGCCGGCCTGCTGCAGCGCCGCCAGCGCCGCCCGTTTCTCGCGCACCGAGAATGAGGCCCCCTCACCGGTCGAGCCGAAGGGCGAAACATAGCTGCAGCCGGCCGCAAACAGCCAGTCGAGATGCGACTTCAGTCGCACGATATCGATGCTTCCGGTGTCGGTGACGGGGGTCAGGGAGGCAGCGACGATACCGCCGAGAGCCTTGGAATTGCTGGCCTCATGGGCAGCTGCGAGTTCTTGTGTCACTGATACAATCACCAGATGGAGTAGTTGTTCAATCTATGTGTTTACACGAGCCGGATTCTGTTGCAAGGTCAATCCATCGCGATGGCGTGACGGCGGGTAAACGCTGCTGCCGGAGCGGTAGGACGTGCATGCTGGGAGGGCGCCGTTGGCCGAACTGCAACTTCAGAATGTCTCCAAGACCTACGGGACGTTCGAGGCGGTAAAGGATGTGTCGCTGGCGATCGAGGACGGCGAGTTCGCCGTGTTCGTCGGCCCCTCGGGTTGCGGCAAGTCGACCTTGCTGCGGCTGATCGCCGGGCTCGATCCGGTCAGCGCCGGCACGGTCGCCATCGGCGACAAGGACATGACGGCGCGGCAGGCGGGCGAGCGGCCTGTCGCCATGGTGTTCCAGTCCTACGCGCTCTACCCGCATATGAGCGTGTTCGAGAACATCGCTTTCCCGCTGCAGATGGAGAAGCGCTCCAAGACCGAGATCCGCGAGGAGGTGGCGAAAGCCGCGGCCACGGTGCAGCTGACGACGCGGCTGCAGGACAAGCCGGCGAAACTCTCCGGCGGGCAGCGGCAGCGCGTGGCGATTGCCCGCGCCATCGTGCGCAAACCCGAGATTTTCCTGATGGACGAACCGTTGTCGAACCTCGACGCGGCCCTGCGCATGGAAATGCGCTCGGAACTCACCCGGCTGCACCAGCGGCTGGGCTCCACCATGGTTTATGTGACGCACGACCAGCTTGAAGCCATGACCATGGCCGATCGCATCGTGGTGCTGAACGCCGGCAAGGTCGAGCAGGTCGGCAAGCCAATGGACCTCTATCACCGCCCGGCGAACCTGTTCGTCGCCGGCTTCATCGGCAGCCCGCCGATGAACTTTCTGGCTGGAAAGGTGGCGGGGCTGGAGGGCGGCAACGTGCTGCTCGAGGTGCCAGAGGTCGGGCGAGTGGCGTTGTCGGGCGACGCCTCCGGCTTCAGTCTCGGCGGCGAGGCGACGATCGGCATCCGGCCCGAGGCCATCACCACCGTGGCACCGGCCGAGCCGGCTTTGGCGCTGACGCTGACGCCGCGCACGGTCGAGCGGCTGGGCCTTCACACCATCGTCTATGGCGAACTGGGCAGCCGGAAGTTGACCGCATTGTTCAACGGCGATCCGGCGATAGCAGCCGATGCGCCGCTCGCCATCCACGTGCCGCTCACTGAGATCCACCTGTTCGATGCCGCCGGCCAGGCCCGCGGGCGCCGCCACTGACGCGTTTCATCGCCCGCGACCGAGGGGAGGAGGACCATGCCTCCGGTCGCGCGCTCAAAAGGGAGTAACGAGATGACCTTCACCTCCAACCGCCGGCAGTTCCTGTTCGGCGCCGCCGCCAGCACACTGGCCATTACTGCCGCCGGCGGCCTGGGCCGGGCCTTCGCCCAGGATCAGCAACTGGTGTTCTGGTCGCAGCTGGCCGGCAGCAAGAAGGCGGCGGGCGAAGCGCTCGAGGCGGCCTTCAAGACGGCGCATCCGGGCATCGCGCTCAACTCGAGCCTGTTCGCCGAACCGAGCCAGCTGAACGAGAAAATCCTCACCGCCATCAACGGCAATACCGCGCCGGACCTGTTCATCCAGCACTGGGATTACACGCTGACCTATTCGACCGGCGACAAGCTGGCCGACCTCAAGGCCGGCCTCGCCAATGTCGATTTCGCCGGCCTCGACGCCTCGCTCCTTGCCTATGGCAATATCGGCGGCCAGCAGGTCTCGGTGCCGCTCTATGGCACGTCGCGTGGCCTCGGCATCAACCGCAAATACGTCACCGAAGCCGGGCTCGATGCCGACAAGGGACCGCAGGATTGGGCGGAGCTGCGCGAATGGGCCAAGGCGCTCACCAAGCGGCAGGACAATGGCCTGCTCGAAGTGGCCGGTCTCAGCATGTTCCACAACGATCTCGAGACCTGGGAAATCTTCACCCTGCTGCTGCAGGGGGCCGGCGGCACGCTGTTCAATGACGAGTTGACGGCGCCGGCTTTCGGCGGTGCCGAAGGGCTCGCGGCGATCAACTTCATGTTCGAGCTCCTGCACACCGACAAGGTCACCGATCTCGGTTTTGGCCTCGGGCCTGGCGGTTCGGCGAGCCCGATCAACCAGGGCCGCGCGGCGATGATCATCGCCGGCAACTACTCGACCAATAACGCGCTGAAGGCCGGTATCGAGTTCGACGTGCTGCCCATCCCGATGGAGAAGGGTGGCTTCACCTCGCTGGTCGACCCGTTCAGCTTCGCGGTGACCAAGGCGTCGCCGAACCAGGCGGCAGCGCTGAGCTTCGTCGAATTCGCTCTGTCGCAGGAGCAGCAGGTGGCGTTCGCCCTGGCGTCGAAGAATGTGCCGGTGCTGAAATCGGCGCAGCAGGATCCGACCGTGCAGGCCGATCCCTTCCTATCGAAGTTCATCAAGACGGCGAGCTTCGCGCCGCCCAAGGCCGCGGCCATCCCGGCGTTCTCGCGCATGGTGACGATCATCGCCCGCGCCGTGCAGGAGACGCTGTTCAAGCGCGTTACCGCCGAGGAAGCACTGAAGGCCGCCGAGGCCGAGGTGATCGCGGTGCTGGGCCGCTAAGCCTATGGCGCTCCAATCAAGCACAGCTCTGGCACGACGGCCGCAAAGCTTCACGCAGAACTGGAGCGCCTACGCCTTCCTGACGCCGGCCCTGATCATCCTGTTCCTGTCGCTGCTGCTTCCGGCAGCAGCGACAGTGGTGATGAGCCTCACCGATATCTCGTTCCTCAGGCCGACCAATTTCGTCTGGTTCGACAACTACATCAAACTGGTGTCGGACAGCCGCTTCCGGCAGGCAGTGGGCAATACCGCCTATTACACCGTCGGTGTGACGCTGCCGACCATGGCGCTGGGGCTGCTCGCGGCGGTGGCGCTCAATGGCAAGCTCCGCGGCCGCATCGTCTTCCGCACCATTTTCTACCTGCCGGTGCTGACCTCGCTGATCGCCGCGGCGGTGGTCTGGATGTATGTCTACGAGCCCTATTCGGGGCCGATAAACGGCACGCTGGCGCAACTCGGGCTACCGCCGCAGCCCTGGCTGCAGAGCCCCAACCTCGCCATGACCTCACTGATCGTCATGGCGATCTGGCGCGATTTCGGCACCGCGATGATCATCTATCTCGCGGGCCTGCAGGATATTCCCAGGGACATCTACGAGGCGGCGCGGCTCGATGGGGCCAAGACCAAGGACGTCTTCTTCCGCATCACCGTGCCGATGCTCAGCAACGTCACCTTCTACCTGATGATCATCCTGATCGTGCAGACCTTCCAGGTGTTCGGCGCGATCTATGTGATGACCAATGGCGGGCCGCTCGGCTCCACCGAAACCATCGTGTTCCAGATGTACCAGACCGCCTTCGGCTATACCGAGTTCGGCTATGCGGCGGCGATGTCGACCGTGCTGTTCCTCGCCATCCTGCTGTTCTCGATCATCGGCACCAAGATCATGCGCCGGGGTGAGTCATGAGCGACATCGCGCAGGCCTCCGCCCCGGCCGTCCAGACGGTATCGTTCCAGCAGCGCTGGTGGCCGCTGGCCGAGCGGGCGATCGGCTACGGGCTGCTGATCTTTGCGGCGCTGGCAACGATCACGCCGTTCCTGTGGATGGTGTCAACCTCGTTCAAGACCGACGCCGAGACCTTCCAGTTTCCGCCCAACTTCATCCCGAGCAGCCTCGTCTGGCAGAACTATATCGACGCCATTGCCGGGCCCGATACCGGGCGGCAGTTGATCAACAGCCTGGTGTTCGCGCTCGGCTCGACCGTCTCCAACATGGTGTTCTGCGCGCTGGCCGGTTACGCCCTGGCGCGGATGCAGTTCAAGGGCAAGAACCTGATCTTCGCGCTGGTGGTCGGCCTCCTGATGGTCCCGGCGCAGAGCCAGATCGTGCCGGTGTTCCTGATCGTGCAGCGCATCCCGTTCGCCGGCGGCAATGACTGGCTGGGCAATGGCGGCACGGGTCTGCTCAATACCTATTGGGGAATGATCCTGCCCACCGCGGCGACGCCGTTCGGCATTTTCATGATGCGGCAGTTCTTCTCGCGCATCCCGATCGAGTACGAGGAATCGGCGCGGCTCGATGGGGCCAAGACCTTCACCATCTTCTGGCGCATCCTGCTGCCGCTGGCGAGGCCGGCGATGGCGGTACTGGGGGTGCTGAGCTTCCAGAGCGCCTGGAACGATTTCATCTGGCCGCTGATCCTCACCTCGCAGCGCGAAATGGCGACGCTGCAGATCGGCCTGCAACTGTTGCAGAGCGGGCCTGATGCGCGCTGGAACGTGGTGATGGCGATGGCGACACTGATCACCCTGCCGGTGATCATCGTGTTCCTGTTCGCGCAGCGCTACGTCATCGACGGCGCGGTCACCAGCGGCGTCAAGGGCTGACGCCTTCCACCCCGAATTACGACCCGGCCCTCCCTGGGCCCGACGGAGATTTGACCATGATCCAGAACCTCGAAATCTACCGCAAGGAGGGTGAGTTCGTCGCCTGGCCGGCCAATTACGGCATGTGGATCTGGGGCGATGAAGTGGTGGTGGTGTTTTCGCAGGGGTTTCGCGGCGAACAGGAGAGCCTGCACGCCCGCGACAAGACGCGGCCGTTCATCGGCCGGCAGGCGCGCAGTCTCGATGGCGGGCTGAGCTGGAGCGACGAGCTGTTGACCGGCACGATCCCTGGCGGCACCTCGCTGTCGGGCGACGAGCACGTGATCGAGGCGCTGCAGAGCCAGCCCAATATCGTGGTCGAACGCGATATCCCGGGGCTCGACCAGCCGATCGATTTCACCGATCCCGAGACCATCGTGATGTGCGCGCGCACCGGGCTCGATGCGGGTTCGATCAGCTGGTTCTATGTCAGCCGCGATCGGGCGAAGAGCTGGCAGGGGCCATACCGGCTGGGCGACTTCGGACTGCCGGGCGTTTCGGCGCGCACCGATATCGTGCCGCTCGGCCAGCATGACGCGCTGTTCCTGCTCACGGCAGTGAAGGCCAATGGCGACGAGGGTCGGATCTTTGCGGCGCGGACCCGTGATGGCGGCAAGAGCTTCAGCTTCGAGAGCTTTGTCGGTGACGAGCCGGAAGGGTTCGCCATCATGCCGGCGTCGCTGCGGCTGCCCGACGGGGACATTCTCACCTTCGTGCGCTGCGCTGCGCCGCGCGGTCCGGGGCGCCGGGCCTGGATCGACCTCTATCGCTCGGGCGATGAGGGCAAGAGCTGGCGGCATGTCGGGGTGCCGGTGCCGCAGGTCGGGCACAATGGCAACCCGCCGACCATCAACCAGCTGGCCGATGGACGGCTGGTGCTGGTCTACGGCTACCGCGATGCGCCCTATGGCATGCGCGCCCGGGTCAGCAGCGACGAGGGCGCAAGCTGGAGCGACGATATCGTGCTGCGCGACGATGGCGGCGTGGCGGATCTCGGTTACCCGCGCACGGTGCTGCGCGCGGATGGGAAGCTCTTGACGGCGTACTATTACAACTACGGTGCGGATACCGATCGCTTCATCGGGGCGACGTTGTTCTCGGTGTAACGATCGCTGAGCTGGCGGTCCTGGTCACCTCTCCCTTGGGGGAGAGGTCGGCGCGCAGCGCCGGGTGAGGGGGCCTTCCCGCGCTCAGTGCTTGCTGCAAGGCCCCCTCACCCTGACCCTCTCCCCCAGAGGGAGAGGGGACGCACTTTGCACCGGCATTGCCTCAATGCGGGGTGAGCGGCGCCAAGCGCCCGATGGCATGAGGCCAGTCAGCGCCCCGGAATCGCCGCCACCAGCCGCTCGGTGATGATGTCGGGCGCGGTGATGGCAGAGCCGCAGACCACGGCGAAGGCGCCGCGTTCGAACGAGGCGGCGACGTGTTCGGGGGTCCAGATGCCGCCTTCGACCACCAGCGGCACGCCGAGTGTGCCGACGATCTCGGATACCAGGTCGAGCGGCGGGCGGGCCTGGCCCTCGGTCAGTGCGGTGTGGCCGACCATGGTGGTGGCGATCAGGTCGGCGCCTTCGGCGGCGGCCTGCCGCGCTTCATCGAGCGTCGCGATATCGGCCATCACGAGCTTGCCGAGCCGGTGGGCGGTCTCCGCAATCTCGGCAAAGCTCTCGCTCGGCCGGGTCCCCGTAGTCGCCTGAATGGCGACGATGTCGGCGCCGGCCGCGCACAACGCTTCGGCGTCGGCGCTGGAGGTGGTGATGTAGTTGTCAAAGCCCTCGCGGGTGTCCTTGACGATACCGATGATCGGCAGGCCGGTGCGTGGTCGCAGCAGGCCGACGACCTCGGCGCCGTTGAGGCGGAAGCCGCCGGCGCCGCCGAGTTCGGCCGCTTCGGCGAGCAGCGCCAGGATGTCGGGGCGCTGGCGCAGCGGGCTCAGGGGGTTCATCGCCTGCGAGGAAACGATCAGCTGGCGCTCGAGGCGCTTGAGCAGGGTAGGGCTAGTCACGAGAGATCCCCGGCGATGGTGAAGTCGACTTCAAAACTGCGGTGCCAGGGGAAGCGGACGGCAGTGATGCCGAGATCGTTCCGCCCGGTGAGGCGCTTGAGGGTGGCGTCGAGGCCGGCGCCGATGCTGGTTTCGGCCGCTGCCTCCTCGGTGCGGTCGGGGAAGGTGTAGACGCCGGCGTTCAACGGCCGACGCACGTCGGTCATGTAGGCGAAATCCTCGATCAACCGGTGCAGCAGCACCCGGCGGGCGGCGGCGGCATCGAGGGTGCCGGCAGCGCGACCGATCTGGATCGCGGCGGCCGCGGCGACCACTGAACCCAGCGCATTGCCGGCGGTGTTCCAGCCGCCATAGGCGACGAGCTCGAGCAGGATGCCACGCCGGTGCAGCTCTTCGATCAAGAGCGGGTCGGCGCCGTTGGAATAGCGGAGGTCGGCGAGGGCCACTTCGCGGCCGGCGGCCAGCAGGCGGGCGATGAGATCGGCGGTCCTGTTGGCCTCGGCGGCATCATCGGTATCGAAGATCGACTCGGCGCCGGATTTTTCGACCACCATGCCGCAATGGTCGCGACGCCTCGGGTCTGGCGCATGGACGACGAGGGCCATGGCCTCGGGGTCGGTGACGGTCACCGAGCCCGAGGCGCGGAGCTGGCGGTCGACCGCCTCGTGCATCGGGCTGTTCTCATATTTGGCGATGCGCTGCATGCCCGGCGGATCGGCGCATTCGACGGTAAAGCGGGGGGTGACGCCGAAGCGGGCGCCGAGCTGACGCGCCACCAGCACCGCGGCCACCTCGTCGGCGCCGGGATACATCAGCACCTCGCCCGATATCGGCAGCACGTGGCTCCACTGCTTCAGCCAGACCTGCTCGACCGAGCCGGCCGAGTGTTCGGCGGTATCGTCGGCGGTGATCAGCAGCGGGTCGATGGCGCCTTCGGACGCGAGCGCGATGGCTTCGAGATTGACGTGATGGTTGCGCAGCCGCCGGCGCTCGAAATCGGCGACGATCTCACCGGGGAGCGCCGCGCGCAACGCGGCGAGCGCCTCGGCATTGCCGGCATGGCTGGCGCCAAGGGTTTCGAGCAGGTCGCGATGGTGCAGCGCGCCGAGCTTATGCAGCTCCATGCCGTGCCGGGCCCAGTAATCGGGCTCTTCCTGCGGGTTGTAGGAGTTGGAGGCGCGCATCACCAGCGACACGGCGCAGAGCAGCAGCGCCGGATGCGCGGCATGGAGGCGGCGCAGCACATCGAGCCGGGTGAGGGCGTCGAGCGTCGTATCGGCGGTGGTGCGTGCGGCGATCAGGCCGCCATAGCAGAGCATGTCGAGCGAGGCGATCACCGCATCGGTCGTCGGCGCCGTGCTTTCGAGCCAGCGGCCGAGGCCGTCGGCATCGCCGGGCTGGCGCAGCCGGGGCAGCAGTTCGGGCGGCGGCAACACCAGGCTGGCGCCCGCGATGGCGGCGATACCGGCGGGCAGGCCGATATTGACCGGGCGCTCATCGAGGGGAAGGAAGGCAAGCGAAAGGGCACGTTTGGACGTCAATTCGTGTTGTCTCGGCTCGTGCGGAAAATGACGAAATCGTAGGAATAGCGGTCGGCGCGGTAGACGCTCTCGGCATATTCGATGCGCTGGTTCCTCGCGTCATAGGCGACGCGCAGCACTTTGAAGGCCGGTGAGAATTCCGGGACGCCGAGGAGTTTTGCCAAGGGCGGATCGAGCACCGTGGCGTGGATCGACTGTTCGGCCTTCTCGATCTTCAGGTGATAGGTTTCGGTCAGCATCTGGTAGAGCGAACCGGTGATGCCGCGCGCCGCGAGGCCTGGCGCGAGCTTCGAAGGCACATAGGTGTTCTCGATGCACATCGGCTCGCCGTCGGCGGTGCGGACGCGCGAGATATGGGCGACCAGGTCACGCGGGCTGAGCGCCAGGCGGGCGCCGATCTCGGCGCCGGCGGGAATCTCTTCCACTACCGTATCGAGCGAACCCGGGACCAGGCCACGCGCCCGCATGTCCTGGGTGAACGAGGTCAGTTCCACCGATTTGGCGATGCGCGGTTCGGAGACGAAGGTGCCGGCCCCCTGCGTGCGGTAGACGCGGCCTTCGTAACCCAACTGGTCGAGGGCGCGGCGCACGGTGAGGCGGGTGACGCCGAAGGTTTCGGCGAGGTCGCGCTCGGTGGGCAGCTTTTCGTGCGGCTTCAGTTCGCCCTCGATAAGGCCGAGCAGATAGCTCCGCAACTGGGCGCCCTTGGTGCCCGCGCGACCGTTTCCAGCGGCCTCAGCCATGATCGGATTTCCTCCACTCGCGCATATCAAAGCACAGTTCGTTCATGCCGGGCAAGTGAGTGGTATACTCCAATTGCACCGATATCCGCCTGTTTCATGCTGAATGTGACGCCATGTTGACGGGCTTCGAAAAATTGGGCTACACCATTTGACGGCATGTAGCCAAGGGAGAATTCAGGATGGAGCGGAAAGCTCAAGCTCGTGCGGCGCATGCCGCGATGTCGACCGCGCTGGGCGCGGTCATGCTGCTGGGCGGGGCGCTCGGCGCCTCCGCGCAGGACAAGACCGAGATCACCTTCTCGTATCTGTGGGGCGGCGCGGAGGGCGCGGCGCTCGAGCAGATCATCAGCGACTTCAACGCCAGCCAGGACAAGATCGTGGTCAAGGGCGTGTCGAGCCCCGACATGACCAAGCAGCTGGCTTCGATGTCGAGCGCCAAGGGCGCCTTCGACATCTCGGACAACTTCGCCTCCAACATTGCCTCGTGGTCGAACCAGGGCATCCTGCTGCCGCTGGACGAATTCGGCCTCGATACCTCGGATTTCCCCGAGAGCATCATGAAGCAGTTGGTGGTCGACGGCGTGCTCTATTCGGTGCCGATCGCGACCCACAATTTCCAGCTGGTCTACAACAAGAAGCTGCTCGATGAAGCCGGCGTCACGCCGCCGACCTCGATGGCCGAACTCGCCGAGGCCATCAAGAAGCTGACCAAGGTGGATGCCGAGGGCAACGTCACCCAGCTCGGCCTCGGGCTCACCGACATCTCGGCTGGTTTGAAGACGCTCGGCTATGCGCATGGCGGCGACTGGAACCGTGACGGCAAGCCCACGCCGACCGATCCGGGGTTCGTCGAAGGCGTGCAGTTCTACTACGACAACGTGGTGGCGCCGGTGACCCCCGCGGCCTACAACAAGTTCGTCGCTGGCTTCGGCCCCTATATGTCGGACCAGGACTCGTTCAAGCAGGGCAAGATTGCCATGGTGTTCGAGGGCGAATGGCGCGCCAAGTTCAATACCGAAGCCGGTATGGATTGGGGCGTGGTGCAGGTGCCGGGCAAGACGCCCGAGCTCAACGGCTCGACCTGGGCTGACGTGTCGACGATCTTCATTCCGACCAACACGCAGAACAAGGAAGCGGCAGGCGAGTTCCTCAAGTACCTGATCAGCCCGCCGGCGATGGAAAAGTTCAGCCACGTGCTGGCCAACCTGCCGGGCCGCCTGTCGCTGGTCGACAGCGCCACCTATGACGACCTGCCGAACTTCAAGGTCTGGCTCGACGCGCTGAAGAACCCCAACACGCACGGCCTGCCGCCGGCGCTGTACATGGCCGAATACAATGCCGACCTGGCGTCCGCATTCGACTCGGTGCTGCAGGGCGCCCAGACTCCGGAAGCGGCCCTCAAGGCCGTTGCCGACCGCACTGGCTCGTACTCGCAGTAAGCTGTTGCAGAGCGCGCGTCTCAGACAGAGCGAACCGACCGGCCGGGCCCTTCTCAAGGGCCTGGCCTTCGCTTCGCCATTCATCATCGGCTTTTTGGTGCTCTACCTGTGGCCGATCCTCGCTTCGGGTTATTACAGCCTCACCGATTTCAGCCTGTTCAAGGCGCCCAAATGGGTTGGGCTGGCCAATTACGAGCGGATGATCTCGGACGCCAAATTCTGGAAGAGCCTCTACAACACGCTGTTCTTCACTTTCGTCGGTGTGCCGGTGGATATCGCGATCTCGATCGCCGGCGCCCACATCCTCAACCAGAAGCTCAAGGGCCAGCCGCTCTGGCGCGCCCTGGTCTACCTGCCCTCGATCGTGCCGGCGGTGGCGGCGGGCTTTCTGTGGCGCTGGTTGCTCAATGCGCAATACGGCTTCGTCAACGAGATCCTGCGCTGGTTCCGCATTCCGCAGCCGAACTGGCTGCTCGATGCCAGCTGGGGCGGCATCTCGGTGATCGTGCTCATGCTGTGGACGGTGGGCGGCACCATGCTGATCTACCTCGCGGCGCTGAAGAACGTCCCGCAGGAGCTCTACGAGGCCGCCGAACTCGACGGCGCCGGGCCGCTGCGCCGCTTCTGGCACATCACCTGGCCGATGATCTCACCGGTGACGCTGTTCCAGGTGATCGTCCTGATCATTGCGTTCCTGCAGGTGTTCACGCAGCCCTTCGTGCTGTCCAAGGACCCGGGGCTCGGCACGCAGACCGCGACCGGGCCGGGCGACTCGATGCTGAGCTACTCGATCTACCTGTTCCAGAACGGCTTCACCTTCCTGAAAATGGGCTACGCCTCGGCGATGGCCTGGGTGCTGCTGTTCGTGACGCTGGCCATCACCTTGCTGATCCTGTGGTCGGCCAAGAAGTGGGTGTTCTATGACAACCGCTGAGTATCAGGGCACGACGCTGGGCGAGCGCGTGCCGGTGGGCGGCCGCTTCGGCTGGCTGATGACCATCTACCGTTACGCCCTGGTGATCCTTCTCGCCGGGGTATTCGTGTTCCCGTTCGTCGTCATGCTGACGACGGCGTTCAAGGTCTCGGACGAGATCTTCATGGCGCCGCCGGAGCTGTTGCCGCGCACCTGGACGCTCGACCATTTCGTCGGCGCGCTGACGCAGATCCCGTTCTTCCGGTTTCTGCTCAATACGGTGGTGATTGCCGGCCTGAGCGTCCTCGGTACCGTGCTGGTTTCGCCGCTGGTCGCCTACTCGTTGTCGAAGCTGCGCTGGAAGGGTCGGAACCTGCTCTTCATCATGGTGCTCGCCACCATGATGCTGCCGCCGCAGGTGACGCTCATTCCGATCTACATGATGTGGAACAAGGTCGGCGCCACCGGCACCATCCTGCCGCTGGTGATCCCGGCTTTCCTCGGCACGCCGTTCTTCATCTTCCTGATCCGGCAGTTCCTCTTGAGTGTGCCCGACGAGCTGATCGAGGCGGCGAAGGTCGATGGCGCGTCGGAGTTCCGCATCTACTGGTCGATCGTCCTGCCGGTCGCCCGGCCGGCGCTGATCACCTCGGCGGTGTTCCAGTTCGTCTGGGCGTGGACGGATTTCCTCTATCCGCTGATCTACCTCAACGACGAGGAGAGCTACACGCTGTCGATCGGGCTCTACTCGTTCCTCGGCCAGCACGGGGTGCAGTGGGGACCGCTGATGGCAGCCTGCGTGCTGTTCACGCTGCCGGCCTTCCTGATCTTTTTGGTGTTCCAGCGCTACTTCATCGGCGGCATCGCCACGGGTGCGCTGAAGTGAGCGAGCTTGCCCTCGCCGTCGATATCGGCGGCACCAAGATCCTCGTCGGGCTGATCGATGCCCGGGGCACCATCGTGGTCAGCCGGCAAGTCGCGACGCCGGCGCGCGAGGGGGCGGAAGCGATCATCGCCGCTGTCGCCGGATTGGCGCGTCAGGTGCTGGCCGATGCGCCGTCAGGGGTCAGCCGCTGCGGCGTCGGCACGGCCGGCGTGGTCGGCGAGCAGGGCGAGATCACCTCGGCGACCGATCACCTGAGCGGCTGGGCCGGCACCAGGCTGCAGCAGCGGCTCGGCGAAGAACTCGGCATACCGGTGATCGTGCTCAACGACGTGCAGGCCTCGGGGCTCTGCGAAGGCGTGCTCGGCGCCGCGGGCGGCAGACGCTCGGCACTGATCGTGGCGCTCGGCACCGGGGTCGGCGGTTCGCTGGTGCGCAACGGCAAGGTCGAGCGCGGTGCCTATGGCATTGCCGGCAGTGTCGGGCATCACCTCTCGCCGCTGCGTCAGGGGCGTCGGTGCCCATGCGGCGGCACCGACCATCTCGAGGCCTATGCCAGCGGCACGGCAATGGAACTGGAATATGCGCGGCGCACCGGCGAGGCGCGCAGCCTGCGCGAGATCGCGACGCTGGCCGAGGCCGACGATGCCGAGGCGCAGTCGGTGATCGCCGAGGCCGCGGAAGTGCTGGGCGCGGTGCTGGGCAGCGCCAACAACGTGGTCGATGCCGAGATCATCGTGGTGGCCGGCGGCGTGCTGGCGCTGGGTGAGCGGCTGCTCGAGCCGGCCCGCACCGCGGCCGGGCGCGAGGCGCTGGGGCTGTCGAAAGCCGTCGAGATCGTGCCGGCCAAGTTCGGGCCAACGGCGTGTTTGATCGGCGCGGCACTCGCGGCGTTCGGGGCGGTTTGAGCGAGGGCGCCACCTCTCCCTTGGGGGAGAGGTCGACGCGAAGCGTCGGGTGAGGGGGCCTTCCTCGTGCTCGGTGTCTGCGGTAAGGCCCCCTCACCCCAACCCTCTCCCCCAAGGGAGAGGGGGCGCATGCCCCGAGGCCCTAGGAGCGACTCCCTGATGGGAGAGTAGGTGCCCCCACCCCTCATCCGGCGCTACGCGCCACCTTCTCCCCGACGGGGAGAAGAATCCGGAGGGCGCTGTGGTCACCCCTGTTCCCACGGTGAAGGCCAGTAGGCCTTCACCAGACCCCGTCGGGGAGAGGGTGGATCGGCCGACGGCCCAGACGGGTGAGGGGGTTGGCCCTTACTGGTGGAGTCAGCACCGCTCGATGTGCAGTTAGAGGGCAAGGGGAGTAGAAACTACCGCCGCTTGAACACCGGCGACCGCTTTTCCTTGAACGCCGCGCGCCCCTCATGCGCATCTTCCGTCGCAAAGCAGATCGCCTGCAGGTCGCGCTCGTAGCTGATGGCGTTGGCGATCGAGAGTTCCCACGCTGCGCGCAGGTTCAGCTTCGCCGTCTCTGCGGCGATCGGGGCGCGGGAGGCGATGGTGGCGGCGAGGCGCTTGGCCTCAGTCAGCAGTTCGGCGCGCGGCACGATGCGGGAGACGAGGCCCCAGCGCTCCGCGGTTGCAGCGTCAACGGCATCGCCGGTCATGATCATCAGCGCGGCATTGGACGGGCCGACGGCATGGGCGAGGTTCACCGCCATGCCGCCGCCGCCGATCCAGCCGAGCTTGATTTCCGGCGCGGCGAAGCTGGCATTGTCGGAGGCGATGCGGATGTCGCAGGCCATGGCCGTCTCGAGCCCGCCGCCGAAGGCGTAGCCGTTGATGGCGGCAATCGATGGCTTCAGCAGCGCGCGGATGGCGTCGCAATAGTCGGGCCGGTTCCGAAAATTCCAGGCGCTGTCATAGTCGTCGAGCGTCCTGATATCGGAGCCGGCCGAGAACGCCTTCTCACCGGCGCCGGTCAGCACGACGGCCCGAATGGCGTCGTCGCTATTGAACTCGGTGACCGCGGCCACCAGCGCCGCCGCCATTTCCGGCGTCATGGCGTTGAGCTTTTCCGGCCGATTGATGGTGATGACGCCGACGAAGCCGTCGCGCTCGACGAGGATGTTGTCGCTCATATGCCGTTCTCCGCCACTGCGCCCTTGGCCAGCAATTGTTCGATCGCCGCATCGTCGAAGCCGGCTTCGCGCAGCACGTCGCGGCTGTGCTGGCCGACGACGGGCGCGCCGCGCTCGACCGTCGATGGGGTCTTGGAAAACCTGATCGGGAAGCCCGGCGTCTTCACATGACCCTCGGTCGGGTGCTCGTACTCGACGAAGGTGCCGTTGTGCTTGATCTGCTCGTCTTCGACAAGGTCGGCATAGCCATAGACCGGGCCGCACCAGATATCGGCGGCGCGCAGCAGCTCGAGCCACTCGGCAGTGGTCTTGGTCTTCAGCCGGTCACGGGTTTTGGCGAAGATTTCGTCGCGCTTGGTCCAGGTGTCGACCTCGTCGTCCATGTCGAGGAAGCTCGGCTCGCCGATGGTCTGGCCGAGATTGGCGAGCTTGGGGAAGGCGACGATGATGAAGCCGTCCGAGGTGGCGAAGGCGCCGTAGGGGGCGCGGATATAGACATGGGCGTGCGGCTCGGCCGAGCGCACCTGCGGCTTATGGCCGACGGTGAACACCGAGAGTTCCTGCATCTGGATGGTGGTGATGGCGTCGAGCATGTTGACCTGCACCAGCTGGCCCTCGCCGGTGCGCTCGCGATGCAACAGCGCCGCCAGCGCGCCCTCGAAGGCAGTGTAAGCGGTGATGCCGTCGACCAGGTACTGGCCCGCCGCGTTGGGCGGCTCGCCCTCGCGCCCGGCCGACAGCATGGCGCCGGACATGCCCTGCAGCACCAGGTCCTGGCCGGGGCGGTTGAGATAGGGGCCGTCCTCGCCATAGCCGGAGATCGACACGTAAACGAGGCGCGGGTTGATCTTCGACAGGGTTTCGTAGTCGACGCCGAGGCGCTTCGCCACGCCCGGACGGTAGTTCTGCAGGAACACGTCGGCGGTCTTCACCAGTTCGAGCAGCACGGCCTTGCCGTCGGGATCCTTGAGGTCGACGGCGAGCGAGCGCTTGTTGCGGTTGAGCGACAGGAAGGAGACGTTGACCTTGTTGCCGCGCGCGCCGCCGGCCGCGGTGTGGCGTTGCCACTCGCCGGTCACCGGTTCGACCTTAACCACATCGGCGCCGAGATCACCCAGCCGCTGCGCCGCGAACGGGCCCGCCATGGCGATGGAGCAATCGAGGACGCGGTAGCCGGAGAGGATGCCCATGGGTCAGGATTCCGAAGAGATCAAAGTTGGTGGGAAACTGAAGCAGACGGCCCCCTCCCATCCTCCCCCATAGAGGGGGAGGTGCCATGCCGGTGTGCTATGCACGATCGAGCCACAAACTCGACCCTGCACCTCCCCCTTTATGGGGGAGGCCGGGAGGGGGCCGTCTCTCTCAGTCAGGATTTGCACGGGCATCAGTGCATGTACCAGCCGCCATCCACATGGATGGTCTGCCCGGTAATGAACGAGGCCGCGTCGGAGGCGAGGAACATCAGGATGTTGGCGATGTCGCCAGGGGCGCCGCGGCGCTGCAGCGCCTGCGCTTCGTAGATGCGCTTCTCGTAGGCAGCGAGGTCGGGGTGGATCTTTTCGGCATCGGTGGGGAAGGCGCCCGGTGCCACCGCGTTGACGGTGATGCCGTGCTTGCCGAATTCGCGCGCCCAGGAGCGGGTGAGGCCGACAAGCGCCATCTTTGACTGCACATAGGGCGTCAGGTCCGACCAGCCGCCCGAGATGGTCACCGAGGAGATGTTGATGATCCGCCCGCGCTTTGTCGTCTTCATGTGGGGCAGCGCCACCTGCACGCAGACGATGCCGGCATCGACATTGATGCGCTGCACCAGCTGCATCTCTTCGATGCTGTAATCCTCGAACGGCTTTGACGGGTAGATCGCCGCGTTGTTGATGACGATGTCGAAGCCGCCGACTTCGGCAGAGAGTTTCTGCAGCCCGGCGCGCAGCCCGGTGAGATCGGCGAGATCGAGCTTGGCCACGGTCAGCCCACCGAGGCCCTCTGCGGCGGCGAGCAGCGCCGCAACCTTGTTGGCATCATTGTCGATGGCGACGACCCTGGCGCCGGAACGCAGCAATTCGAGCGTCGTCTCGAGCCCCAGCCCGCCGGCGGCGCCGGTATAGAGGATGGTCCTGTTCTCGAGCGAGCCGAAGCGATCCGCGCCCATCAGCGGCCACCGATCTTCAGGTGATTGCCTGACGGAGCCGGGTACTCGTCCGCGGGCTGGCCGGAGATGGCGCGGATGCGCGCCTCGCTGGCGGCGATCTCGGCGGCGCCGTCGAGGATACGGAAGGTGCTGTCGTAGCGGCGCTCCTCGCCATGCTGCAGCCAGATCATCTCGCCGCGCTCGCGTGCGGCATTGTTGCCGAGCACGTGGTTGGTGGAGGGCTCGATGCCGAGCGCATACTGCCCGGCCTGCAGGTTCTGCCACTCATAGAGGCAGGGGAACTGCGCCTTCTCAGTGGCAACCTCGAAACCCAGCCCGAGGCGATCGTTGACCAGGGCAACGAATTGCTTGCCCTCGGCATCGGCGCCGAGTTCGTGCTGCCAGACCTGCTCGTGGAAATCGAGCTTGGGGGCGCTCAGCGTGCGATAGCCGACGCCCTGCTTCTCGTAGTTGCCGCCGGCATGGGCCGCCCACACCACGTCGCGGATCGGCGCGAGATAGCGCGAGCCTTGGTCGAGCACCGGGTGGCCGACATTGATGTGGTAGCAGTACATGTGCGGCGTCTTGTAGAAGCCGTGGTTGACGACCCGGTCGCTGATGCGGATTTCCTTGCCGCCGACATCGGCTTCGATGCGGCGGATCAAATGCAGGTCTTCGCCGAACACCGCCGATTGCTGCACGATGCCTTCGGCCCACAGCACGCACTCGTCGCCGCGCCACTCTTCGCCATAGCCAGTGAGTTTTGCCGGAATGGTGCCGACGCGGCCGTGCAGCGAGTGGCTGACGGTCGGCTTGGGGCTATAGACATAGGTGTCGGCCGGCACCTCGTTCATGAACAGGATGTGGTCGAGCCCGCAGGTGACGAGCAGGCCGGAGAACGAACGGGCCCAGGCGAGGCCACCTTCGCCTTCGTATTCATGCAGGCCCGGGTGGCGGAAACCGGCCGGCGAGTTCCAGCCGATCGCCTGACCCCTGAACTCGCAATCGGCGATGTCGAGGGCGCGATCGACCAGGGCGGTGAAGCGGAGGCCCGAGCCGGTGCGGAATTCGAGCATGCGGATGCCGCGCTCGACCCCGTCCGAAAGCTCCATCAGCCGGACGCCGGCGAACTGGCTCAGCATGCCGGAGCGTTCGGCAATCTCGCGACGGGTATAGGTCCGGCCGTTGAGCTCAACCATCGGGCGTCTCCTCAGTCGAGATGGTAGATTTCGGGGATCATGCTCCACCACTCGCCGGGGGCGGCGGTCTTGAGCGGCGCCTGGCACGGGTCGGTCAGCGCCAGCCACTGTTTGGTGATGGCCACCTCGCCCAGCGCCCGCATGTCGGCTTCGTAATCCGACCCGGTATATTCCCAGTAGCCGAACAGCAGCATTTCGGGCTCGCGCAGGTAGATCGAGTAGTTGCGGATGTTGGCGGCCGACAGCGCGGCGTTCATTTCCGGCCACGGCTCGGCATGCAGCCGCTTGTACTCGGCGAGCTTTTCCGGCTTCACGCCGATCACCATGCCGATGCGCTGGACCATGACCTACTCCTTGGTGCCGCCGGCGGTCATGCCGGACACGAGGTAGCGCTGCGCGAACAGGAAGACGAGCAGCACCGGGGCGATGGCGAGCAGCGTCGCCAGCGCAAGCGCCGACAGCGTAATGGTGGTCGACGCTGCATTGGTCGGGTTGAAGGCCGGCACGTTCGACAGGAGTTCAGCGAGGCCGACCTGGATCGGCGCCTTGCGGCCGGGCAGCGTCACATAGGGCAGGAAGTAGTTGTTCCAGTTGCCGGTGAAGCTGAAGAAGCCGACCAGCGCGATCACCGGGGTCGACAGCGGCATGGCGATCTTCATGAACACCTGCCACTCGCTCGCCCCATCGAGGCGCGCCGCCGACAACAGGTCGCGCGATACCGCGGTCGAGAAGTAGATGTAGGTGAGGTAGACGCCGAACGGGTAGAACGAGAAGGGCAGGATGGCCGACAGCGGATTGCCGATCAGCCGCACCGCGCTCAGCTCGAGAAAGATCGGCAGCACCAAAGCGGTGGACGGGATCAGCATGACGATCAGCGTCACCACCAGGAGGAGCTTCCGGCCGCGAAACTCGGTCATCGCCAGGGCGTAGCCGGCGGGGATCGAGATACCGAGCGTGATCACCAGCGCGGCGACGCAGTAGAACACCGAGTTGCCGATCCAGGTCCAGATCAGCCCGCCCTGGAAGGTCATCAGACTCTGCCAGTTGCTGATGAGCGTGCCGATATCGCCGAGTGCGAACGGCGCTTCGAGCAGCAGCTGGCGATCGGTCTTGGTCGGGGCGATCAGCAGCCAGATCAGCGGCACGACGAAGAACAGCGCAAAGACGATGAGGATCAGCACGCCGACGGCGCGGCCGAGCCAGGCTGCCGGCGTCAGGTCCTTGGAACGGGTGCCGACGATTTCGGAATTATGCGCGCTCAAACAGGCCACCCTTGAAGACGAAATAGATGGAGAGGGTGACTGCGACGGCCAGCAGCACCAGCGAGATCGCCGCCGAGCCGTTGAAATCGTTCTGCTTGAAGGCATAGAGGAAGGCGAGCTGGTTCAGCGAATAGTCCTGCCCGACCACGCCGCGGCTGGCCTGCGCCAGGACGCGCGGCTCGACGAAGAGCTGGGTGCCGCCGGCAAAGCTCATGATCACCATATAGGCGATCCATTTGCGCATCAGCGGGATCTGGATCGACCAGGCGATCCGCACCGGCCCGGCGCCATCGACGCGGGCGGCTTCGATCACGTCCTTCGAAATGTTGTTGAGCGCGCCATACATGATGACGATCCAGCCGCCGGCGCCGGTCCAGAAGGCGATCACCGCGAGGACGATCGGCAGGCGGCTGGCGTCGACGGCGCCGACGAAGCTCTCGATGCCCAGGGCCTGCAGCAGCCAGGAGACCGGGCTGACCGTGGGGTCGAGCACGAACAGCCACAGCATGACGCTCGAGGCGCCGGCTAGCGCTCCGGGGATGTAATAGACAAAGCGCATCGTGCCGGAGAACCAGCGCAGGCCGATCGAGTGGACGAGGATGGCGAGGGTCACCACCAGCACCACCAGCAGCACCAGCCAGACGACGATGAAGATGCCGACATGCTCGACCGCCGGCCAGAAGCGGTAGTCCTTGAACACCTTGAGGAAGTTGTCGAAGCCGACAAAGGCGCCCTTCTTGGTGAAGGCGAGATAGATGGCGTAGAGCGCCGGCAGGATGCCGAAAGCGATGAGGAACAGCGTATAGGGGGTGGCGAACAGCACGCCGATGCGGCCCTGCGCGCGCTCGACGCTCATGCCCTTTCTGGGGCGCTCGAGGGCGACAGCAGCAGTGGCAGCGCTATGGTCGATCGTGCTCACTTGGCGGCTCCAGGCACTGACATTCATCCTTGGGGCAACGCGCGTCGCCCAAACGCTGAGGTGAGGGGGCCTTGCTGCGCGTTCCGCAAGGCCCCCTCACCCGACGCTTCGCGTCGACCTCTCCCCCTAGGGAGAGGTGAAAAGATCACTCGACGGTGTAGCCGACGACCTGGGCTTCGTTCTTCATTTCCTGCTGCCAGTCGGCGGCGAGATCGGTCATGGTCTTGCCGGCGGCGAGGCCGGGGGTGACGACCTTGGCCCAGGCGGTTTCAGGCGAGAAGTTCGGGTAGCCCCAGCCGTTCCAGACACTCGAGGCAGCCGCCTGGATGGCGGCCTTGAAGTCGCCGGCGTAGAAGCCGCTCGCTGCCTGCGCGTCGAGCCAGGCGTCGGCCGCTGCCTTGTAGGCCGGCAAGCCACCGGTGCCGGCGACCTTGGTGTCGGACGTGACGAACCTGAGGAAGGTCTTCACCGCCTCGGGGTTCTGGGTGTGGCTTGAAGCGTACCAGACGCCGCCACCGACATTGCCGGTGACCGCGGCGCCATCAGCCCATTTCAGCGGCGGGGCGGCGACCCAGTCGCCGGCCTTGGCATTGACGCCGCCCGGGTTCTGGAACAGCGCACCGGCATACCAGGCGGCGCCCGGGATGGCGACGAGCTTGTCGGCGGTCGCGACGAAGTTGGCGCCGAACAGGCTGTCGAGCGTCAGGGTCTTGTTGGCCACCATGTGATCGATGAGGTTCGAAACCTTCACCGAGTTCGGCGCCGAGGTGTCGGATTTGAAGGTCTCGCCCTCGACCTGGAAGATCGGCGCTTCGCCGCTCCAGTAGTAGACATAGGGGCCGGGGAAGGCGTCACCGATGGCGCCGAGGAAATAGCCCGGATGGTCGGCGGCGAGCTTGTCGCCCAGTGCCTGGTACTCTTCCCAGGTGGTCGGGGCGGCATAGCCGAACTGATCGAGCAGGGTCTTGTTGTACCAGAACAGCACCGGCGCGAGGTCGTTGCGCAGGCCGTAGACCTTGCCGTCGACGGTTACCGGATCGAGCGCGCCGGGCGTGAAGCCATCGAGGAAGGCCTGGTCGAGGAAGCCCTCGTTCAGCACCTGGGCGAAGGCCTGCGCGCCGTTGTTCTCGCGGGCGGCCCAGGCGGCATCGTTGTTCTGGGTGGAGAACACCACGTCCGGCCAGCCTTCATTGGCCTGGTCGGCAAGGCTGATCTTGGTCTGGAAGGTGCCCGAGGCGCCGGACGAGCCATCGTCGAGCACCAGATTGACCGGCACTTCCGGATGCGCGGCGATGAACGCTTCGACCGCCGGCTGGCGGGTGGCGTCGGCCCAGACGGTGATGGCACCGTCCTGAGCAAGGGCGGCGCCGGCGACGAGGATCGCCGAGAGCGCCACGGTGGTGCGCAGAAGATTCATTTCGATGTCTCCTCCCTGGATGACAGAAGTCGTAGACGGTTGGCTTCAGGCCGCGCGCAGCGCCGAGGCGACGCGCGGATTGAACGGGGCTTCGCCGAGCTCGGAGCGCGGCAACAGGTTGGGGCGGACCCACTCGCGGCGGGCGGTTTCGTTCAGCACCAGGCCGTGGCCGGGGCGATCGGGGGCATAGGCCCAGCCGTCGCGAATCTCGACCGGCTGGTCGACGAGATGGTCGAAGTTCTGGAACGAGTATTCGAGCCACTGCACTTCGGGCAGCGCGCAGGCGGCATGAATGCCGACTTCGAGGAAGGTATTGCCGAGGCTGACCGGAATACCGCGATCGGCGGCGAGCCAGCCGATGCGCATCACATCGGTGACCTGGCCATGGACGTTGAGGATATCGGTGGCGTCAGCTTCCATCAGCAGCCGCTTGCCGCTGGCATCGAGATACTCACCCGAGTTGATCAGCGTCCAGTTGGCCGCGTCCTTCAGCATCCTGAGCCCGGCATAATCGGTGCGCAGGATCGGATCCTCGACCCAGAGCAGGTCGTGGCCGGCGTCGCGGATGGCGGTGAGCTTCACCAAAGCTTCCTTGGCGCCCCAGGCCTCGTTGCTGTCGATCATCACCAGCGCATCCTTGCGGACCACCTCTTTGAGGATCTTCAGGCGGTTGAGGTCCCAGTCGAAATCCGGGCTGCCGACCTTGATCTTGAAGGCGCGGTAGCCGATCGCATCGGCATGGGCGAAGAAGCGGGCGAACTCATCGTCCGAAAGATGGAAATCGAGGCCCGAGGCATAAGCCTCGACCTTGTCGCGGCGGCTGCCGAGCAGCTTGTGCAGCGGCAGGTTCACCTGTTTGGCGGCGAGATCCCACAGCGCCACCTGCAACGCTTCATGGAAGGGCAGGGTGTAGGCACGCTGGTTGCCGCCGCGCGGCCGGCCGACGCGGTGCACCAGCCCAGCCGGCGGCTGGCCCTCGAGACCAGGCCAGACTTCGGAGCGGAACACCCGCTCGATCTCGGCCTGATCGGGCAGCGGGAAAAACAAAGTCTGGATAAACCCCAGCCCGACCGCGCCGGTATCGGCAATCAGTTCGAGCGCCGCTATGTTCACATCGTCGGCGCGGACCTGGCTGTCGCCGATGACGCGGTCGCGGGCAAACTGGAAACGGGTGATGCGGAATTCGGAAATGCGCATAGGCTGGCGATCTCTGATCGACTAACGTGGATATCTGATATATCAGACGATGACGCTAATAGACCAAGGAAAGCGGGCGCACAAGTGGCTGTGAATGAGGGTGCCGATATCGGCCTGGCCGAGGCGCAGCCGGGCGGCCGGCTGAGCGATCTGGCCTATACGCGGATTTTGGAGAACCTGTTCGACCGGCGGCTGCCGGCCGGTGCCTTCGTGTCGCAGAACGATCTGGTGAAGCTGCTCGGCATCCCGGTGGCGCCGCTGCGCGATGCGCTGAGGACGCTCGAGGTCGAGGGGATCCTCACCATCCATCCGCGCTCCGGCATCCAGTTCGTCAAGCCCGGGCTTGAGCTGACCAAATCGACCTACCAGTTCCGCACCATCATCGAGCGGGCGGCAGTGCGGGCCTTCGCCGAGCAGGGCGACGAGGACCTGATCGGCGAGCTGGGCGACCGGCATCGCGCCGTGTCGCGCCACATCGAGGCGTCGGGGCTCACCGCCGGCACGATGGAGGAGCTCGAAGTGCTGGAGAGCCTGCTGCACAACTCGATCATCGCGATCCTGAGGAACGCGCTGATCGAGACCAGCTACCGGCGCATGCACACCTATCTCAGGCTGGTGCGGCTCGACCGCAAACTCACGGCGCCCCTGGCGCAGCGCTCGATCCGCGAGCACCTCGAAATCATCGAAGCCTGCGAGGCCCGCGACCCCGATCGCGCCGAAGCGGCGCTGGTGGCGCATTTCAACGCGGCATTGCAGCGGCATCTGGGGATGTTTGTTTAGGGAGGGCTGACCGCTCTCTTAAGTTGGAAGGCGGCAGAGGTCGGTGTGCTTGGCGCCCCTCACCCTGACCCTCTCCCCAGAGGGGCGAGGGGACGCGAGTGGCACCGCCGGTGAGCCCATCGCCCCCTCGCCCCTCTGGGGAGAGGGCTGGGGTGAGGGGCGCCAAGCGCGTGGAGCTGGCTGTAATCGGTAGCCCGCAGCGACCTCACGCCGCAAACGTCCGGTGCGTCGAGCCCTGGAAGTGGGCTTCCATCGCCGCAATCGCCCCGGCGACGTCGCGCTGTTCCAGCGCTGCGATGACCCGCATGTGCTCGTCGACGGTGTCGACCAGGTAGCCGCGGAAGCCGGGGCGGCGGTGGACGCGTTGCGCCATGCGGATATTTTCCTGCAGGCGCTCGTGTGTATCGAGGATGGCGCGGTTGCCGAGCGAGGCGACGATCTCGCGGTGCATCCGGCCATCGAGTTCGAGGAACGGGGTATGCGCCGTCTCGAAAGGGCTGCCGTCGGTGAGGCTGATGCGGCACTTCTCGTGGTTCGTCCGCATGTCGGCCAGCCAGGCGTCCGAGACGGTGTCACCGAAGCTCTTGAGCGAAAAGATCTCGATCATGATGCGGAACTGGTAGTTCTCGCGGATGAACGCCACCTCCGGGTAGACGATCTTGATGCCGGCGCGCGGCTTGATCTCGACCAGCCCGAACTCCTCCAGCAGCACCAGCGTTTCGCGCAGCGGCGACAGCGACAGGCCGAGCAGGTCGCAGAGCTCGGATTGGGTCACCACCATGCCGGCTTCCAGCGTGCCGTCGTTCATCGCCTTGCGGAAGCGGCGGTACCCTTCGTTGTCGTTGCGGACGTCAGACATTTTCACCGGTGAATTGGTCGAGAGGCATGTTCGGACTTTAGTATATCAACAGGCGTTTTGAAAATCTCAGCAAAATGCCAGAGAACACAGGATTCTGCGGAATCCGCGAGCGACCAGATCCACTCGAAGGAGGGCGGTTGGGAGGTGTCGAGGGAAGTCGGTGCCTTGACTTGAGATATCATTGGCCTTCAATAATATCTCAACGGAGGGGCGCATGAAGCTGGTGATGGTGTCGCGGTCAGCGGGCAGGGGCTGCTAGGTGGCGGCGGTCGAGCTCAGGAATGTCCGCAAGTCGTTCGGCACGGTCGACGTCATCAAGGGCGTCGACCTCACCATCGACAAGGGCGAGTTCGTGGTGTTCGTCGGCGCCTCGGGTTCGGGCAAGTCGACGCTTTTGCGGATGATCGCCGGGCTCGAGACGGTGAGCGATGGCAATATCCTGATCGATGGCGAGGACGTGACCTTCGCCGAGCCGTCGGAGCGGGGCATCGCCATGGTGTTCCAGTCCTACGCGCTCTACCCGCACATGAACGTCTACGACAACATCGCCTTCAACCTGAAGCTGGCGCATCTGGGCAAGGACGAGATCGACAAGCGGGTCAAGGAAGCGGCCCGCATCCTCCGTCTCAATGAGCTGCTCAGCCGTTCGCCGGCGCAGCTCTCAGGCGGGCAGCGGCAGCGTGTCGCCATCGGCCGCGCCATCGTGCGCAACCCCAAGGTGTTCCTGTTCGACGAGCCGCTCAGCAACCTCGATGCGGCGCTCAGGGTGCAGATGCGGCTCGAGATCGAGCGGCTGCACCGCGAGCTCGGCACCACGATGATCTATGTGACGCACGACCAGGTCGAGGCGATGACGCTCGCCGACCGGATCGTGGCGCTCGACAATGGCCGGATCCAGCAGGTGGGGCCGCCGCTCGATCTCTATGCACGGCCCAACAACCTGTTCGTCGCCGGCTTTATCGGCTCGCCCAAGATGAACCTGCTGCCGGCCAAGGTGCTGAGCGCCGCCGACGGCAGGGCGACGATGGGCCTCGAGACCAGCAGCGGCACCAAGGTCGAGCTCGCGACGCGAGGCGCCGGTGTCGGCGATGCGGTGACGCTCGGGGTGCGGCCGGAAACGCTGGAAGTGGTCGCCAAGGGCGCCGCAATGCCCGCCGGGCTGACCGCACTGCCGGCCAGGGTCGAGTCGGTCGAGCGGCTCGGCAACATCACATACGCCTATCTCGATGGGGGGACGCCCGAGGTGATCACCGTGCAGGTGATGGGCCATTCCGACCTCGAGCCGGGGCAGGAGGTCCAGGTCGGGCTCAGGGCCGACCAGGTACATGTCTTCGACGCAGCGGGCGCCGTCATGGTGTCGGCCGTCGCGAGGTAAATCCGGCGCGCAAGCCGGATACAGAGGAGGAAAGACTATGCTTCGCAAAAGGACCGCCGCGCTCGCCGGCGGCATGGCCGCAAGCGTTGCCCTCGGCCTGATGGCCGGCGCTGCGATGGCCCAGGACGCAGTGACGCTGAACGTCTGGTCGGACACGCCGCGTCTCAGCATGTTCGATCTCTACGACAAGACGCATGACAATGTGACGCTCAACGTCACCACAGTCGCGCCGGCCGACCTGATCGCCAAGATCCAGCTGGCTTTGCAGGCGAAGAGCGAAATCCCCGATGTGATCTTCATGTCGGATATCGGCTATACCGCGCAGCTCTCGACCCGCCGCTCGAACTACCTGCTCGACCTCACCGACAAGGTGCCGCAGGCGCTGCAGGACGAGTTCTACCCCAACGGCAACTCGCCCTGCCATGTGAACGGCAAGCTGCTCTGCATGCGCAACGACCTGGCGCACATGATCGTCTGGTACGACAAGCCGGCGATGGAAGCGCTCGGCAAGGCCGTCCCGACCACCTGGGAAGAGTTCCAGAAGCTCGGCGAAGAGCTGGCGCCGCAGGGTCTCAGCCTCGGCACCGGCGTTGAAGCCTTCCCGCTCTACGCCATGCTGGTCTCCGACGGCTGCGACATGGTGATGCCGGTCGAAGGCAAGGAAGACACGGTCAAGATCGACCTCACCACCGAGAAGTGCCTGAAGCCGGCCCGCATGGTGGATGCCATGCTGAAGAATGGCAGCCTGACCAAGGTCGGGCCGTTCGAGCCGGATTTCGTGGCGCTCGCCAAGGGCGGCAAGATCCCGCTGATGATCGGGCCGACCTGGTTCGGCGAATACGTGATCAAGCCGACTTATGAGTGGCCGGCCGGCAAGCTCGCCGCGGCGCTGCCGCTGAAGTGGGACGACCAGAGCCAGCCGCTGACCTGGAGCTGGGGCGGCGGCACCTATGGCGCCTGGAAGGACACGGCGCATCCCGCCGAGGCAGTCGACCTCGTGACCTGGATGTCGACCGACGTCGCCAACCAGACCGCCGCCGTGACGTTGCCGGGCCACCGGCCGTCGGCCGAGGCCTGGGGCGCGCGCCTCGCCAGCGATGCCTATTACGCCGATCCGAACGTCTTCAAGGTGGAAGCCGATGCGGCGGCGTTCAGCCATCCCGGTTACGTGAGCCTCCGCTTCTCGGTCAGCGACGCGATCGCCAAGGTGGTGGTGCAGCCGCTGGCCAGTGGCGGCACGGTGGAAGGCGCTCTGCCGGCGCTGCAGACCGAGCTCGTCAACCTCGCCAAGCTCAACGGCTACCAGGTCGAGTAACCGACCGACCGGCCGGACGCTCCACGCGTCCGGCCGACCAGTTCAGGGGCAGTGATGAGCGCGACGGCGATGGCATCGGATATGAGAGCGGTGGCGATCGATCGCGCCCGCAAGGCGAAGCAGAAGGGGCGGCGCGATACGCGCATGTCGTATCTGCTGCTGGCGCCCTATCTGTTGCTGCTGCTGATGTTCGGGCTGTTTCCGATCGCCTATGCCTTCGGGCTCAGCTTCTTCGACACCATCGAAATGGTGTTCTGGGGCGTCACCAACTACCAGTTCGTGTTCGATGATTTCCGCGTCCCGGCGAGCGTGGTCAACGTCCTGGCCTTCGTTGCCATCTGGGTGACGCTGACGATGATCGGCGTGGCGGTGCTGTCGCTGATGCTGGACAGCATCAATCGCAAGACCGCCAATACGCTCAGGACCATCTACTTCCTCCCCGGCGCCGTCACCTCGTCGGCCATCGTGGTGCTGTGGCTGTTCGTGCTCGACCCCTCGGTCAGCCCGTTCCAGCCGGTGCTGCACACGCTGGGCTGGGGCACCCGCGCCGACGTGATCGCCAGTATCGGGCTCGCCGGGGTGTTCGCCATCATGGCGTATTTCTCGGCCTCGGGCGGCTGGATCGTGGTGTTCGGCGGAGCGCTGGCGAGCCTGCCCACCGAGGTGATGGAGGCGGCGCGCATCGATGGCGCCAACCGGTTCCAGCTCGCCACCCGGATCAAGCTGCCGATGATCTGGCGCTCCCTGGTGCTGATGGGAATCCTGAGCTTTGCCGGCGGGCTGCAGCTTTTCGTCGAGCCGCAGCTGATGGGGCTGGCCGGACCGCAATTCGCGCAGAACGACTGGTCGCTGAACCAGATGGCGTTCCAGTACGCCTTCCGGATGGGCGACTTCGGCGCCTCGGCGGCGCTCAGTACGCTCCTGGTCGGGGCCTCGATCATCATCGCGCTGGTGATCGTCTTCGCCACCAAGTTCTACAAGATCGATTGAGGGCCAGATGAGCACCAGACAGGCCCCGCTGCGCCTCAACCCCGGCCGCTTCCTCGTCTTCGCGACGCTGGCTTTCGCAGTGTGCTTTTACGGCATTCCGCTGCTCTGGCTGTTCGTCGCAGGCACGCGCTCGGAAGCCTCGCTGCTGACGCAGTCGCCCTTCGCCCTGGGCGACTGGGACTCGTTCGTCCGCACCTGGAACAACCTCACGACCTACAACAACTTCCAGATCCTGACCTGGACGATGAACTCGCTGATCTACGTGGTGGGCGGCGTGCTGCTGTCGCTCATCGCCTGCATTCCGGCAGGCTACGCGCTGGCCGCATCGGAATTTCCGGGGCGCAAGCTGGTGCTGATCTTCACGCTGATTGCGATGATCACGCCCTCCACCGCGGTGGTGCTGCCGATCTTCCTCGAGCTCAACATGCTGGGGCTCAGCAACACCTATGCCGGGCTGATCCTCGCCTCGGGGTTCTTCCCGTTCGGCGTCTACCTCACCTATGTGTATTTCTCGACCTCGCTGCCCAAGGGGGTGATGGATTCCGCCCGGGTGGACGGCGCCAACCGCTTCCAGCTGTTCAGCCGCATCGCGCTGCCGCTGGCCCGGCCGATCATCGCGCTGGTGGCGTTCTTCAGCTTCCTCGGCATCTGGTCGAACTACTTCCTCGCCTTCGTGCTGCTCAGCGACGACAAGCTCTACAACCTGCCTGTAGGGCTGACGGCGCTGGTGAGCGGCTCAGGGGCGCTGAGCAACCTGCCGTCCAACGATGTGCCGATCAAGAAACCCGAGGTGGTGCTCGCCGCCATCCTCGTGGTGCTGCCGGTGCTGCTGATTTTCATGGCCGCGCAGCGGTTCGTGCGTTCCGGCACGCTGTCGGGCGCGGAAAAGGGTTAGCGGCGGCGGGCAAACTTGGCAAAGCCAAGTCTCCCTGAGGCCGCCAAAGCAATAGTCTATGGAGGATTGAATGAAGATCACCGGGTTCACGGCATGGCTGGTCGAGCACGAGCCGGGGCCGAAATTCATCTGGCGTGACGGCATTCCCGGCTCGCACGGTGACATCCCGCGCGGGTCGAGGCCGCACAAGGCAGTGATCCGCATGGAGACCGACGCCGGCATCAACGGCGTCATCGAGATGGGGCGCGGCGAGGCGGTGATCGACCTGGTGCGCCGGCGCTACCACGAGTTCATCGGCGAGAACCCGCTGCTGACCGAACGGATGTGGCGGCTGATCTGGGAACTCGACCGGATCGAGGAGTTCCACATGCGCTCGCTCGGCATGCTCGACATGCTGTGCTGGGACGTCAAATCGCAGCACGCCAGGATGCCGATCTACCAGATGCTGGGCGGCGATAACCGGGTGGTGCCGGCCTACGCCTCGACGGTCACCTGGCCGACGATGGATGAGTATGAACGCTACATCAAGATGAGCCGCGACGTCGGCTTCAAGGCGTTCAAGCTGCATGCCTGGGGCGGCCCGGTGAAGCGCGACATCGAGCTGTGCAAGAACCTGCGCAAGTGGGTCGGGCCCGACGCGGACCTGATGTTCGACGGCTCGGCCGGCTGGGACTATGTGAACGCGCTGGAGTTCGGCAAGGCGATCCAGGACCTCGGCTTCCTCTGGTACGAGGAGCCGATGCGCGAGTTCCACCTCGGCAGCTACACCAAGCTCTGCGAGAAGCTCGACATCCCGATCCTCGCCGCCGAAACCTCGGATGGCGTGCATGGCAACATGGCGACCTGGATCGAGAACAAGGCGCTCGACATGACGCGCGTCTCGACCTTCTACAAGGGTGGCTTCACCGGCTCGATGAAGGTGGCGCACCTCTCGGAAAGCCACGGCATGCGGGCCCAGGTGCACGGCATGGGGCTCGAGAACGCGCAGATCTGCGCCGCCATCTCGAACAACGACTATTACGAGCAGCTCGTGATGAACGAGGAGCAGATCAAGAGCCTCGACAAGCTGGGGCCGCTGTCGATCGTCGACGGCAACCTGACGGTCAGCGACGAGCCGGGCATCGGCTACGAGTTCGACGAGAAGAAACTCGACGAGACGGCCCTGACGAAGGTCTCAGTCACCGAGCGGTTGACGCCGCGTGGCGCTGAGGTACCATGGCACTGATATATCAGATTGTGTAACTGAGCTATCATTGGGAGGAGAGACAAATGACGGCCAAGTTCGATAGACGATCGGTCCTGAAGCTGGGCGGCGGCATGCTGGCGGCTTCGGCACTGCTGCCGCACCAGGCATTCGCCCAGCAGACGGCGATCAACTACTGGCACACCTTCACCAGCCAGTCCGAGTTCGCCGGGCTGGAAGACGTGATGAAGCTGTTCGCCGCGGCGCACCCCGATATCGCGGTGACGCAGGAGAACATCCCGAACCCCGAGTTCATGGCCAAGATCACCGCCGCAGTGGTGTCGGGCAGCCGCCCGGATTCGACCATGGTGTCGTCGGAACGCGTCGCCGATCTCGTCGCCATGGGCGGGCTCACCGACCTGACCGACCGGATCGCGGCCTGGGAGCGGCGCGGCGATTTCGACGACTCGCGCTTCGCCTCGATCACCAAGGACGGCAAGGTCTACGGCATCCCGGCGTTCACCTTCGTCGACTGGATGTACTACCGCAAGGACTGGTTCGACGAAGCCGGTCTCGCGCCGCCGACCACTTATGCCGAGTTCCGTGACGCCGCCATCAAGCTGACCGATCCGGCCAAGGGCCGCTTCGGCTTCGGCATGCGCGGCGGCGCCGGCGGGCAGGCCTACGTGATCAACATCATGGAAGGTTTCGGCGCCAAGCTGATGCACGAGGATGGCTCGATCAGCCTCGACCGCGACAAGGCGATCGAAGCCATCGACTGGTGGGCCGGCCTGCTGATCAAGGACGGCGTGGTGCCGCCCAGCGCGCCGAATGACGGCTTCCGCCAGATCATGGAAGCGTTCCAGACCGGCCAGACGGCGATGCTGTGGCATCATACCGGCTCGTTCCAGGACAATTCCAAGCTGCTGAAGGCCGGCGTGGAGTTTGCTACCGCGGCGATCCCGGCCGGTCCGGTCAACCGGGTGTCGCGCCTCGGCTATGCCTACAACACGGTGACCAAGCCCGAGACGATCGACGCCAGCTGGGAGTGGATCAAGTTCTGGGGCGAGCCCGATGCGGCCGTCGCCTTCCTCGAAAAGACCGGCTACTTCCCGGCCTCGACGGTGGCGGCGCAGGACGAACGCATCTCCGGCAACCCGCTCTACAAGCCCGCCGCCGATACGCTCGGTTTCGGCATTCCGGCGCCGAGCTTTGCCGGCTTCGCCGGCTGGTCGGAAAGCGTGGTGCTGCCCGCCTTCCAGCGCGTGCTGATCAAGGAAGCGACGCCGGAGCAGGCGGTCGACGAAATGATCGACGGGCTGGCCCAGGCCATCGCCTGAGTTCTTGCACGATGGCGGCCGGATCGATCCGGCCGCCGACAGTGCCAGCTGTGGCGACGGTAGAGCGCTGAACGCCTTACAAACTCGGTGTCATCCCTGCGAAAGCAGGGATCCATCTCTCGGCCCGCGCTTGCGGAAGCTTGGGTCCCTGCTTTCGCAGGGATGACAGCCGGTGGTTGGGGACAATCGGGGGGCGCCAACTACCCTCGTCCGCCGCCGCAAAACAATCCAGGAGTAACGCATGGCCGAGGCGAGGATCAGCTACCCACCACCCCGCACCACCTGGGATCGCATCAATCCGGTTCGGATGATCGGCGAGCTCAGTGAGACGCGATACTGGATGTACCTGCTGCTGATCCCGAGCGCGCTGTTGATCACTGCCGTGGTGATCTATCCGACGCTTTACGGCATGCAGATGAGCTTTCGCGAGATGCGGCTCAACCGGCCCGACCTCGGCACCGACTGGGTCGGCTTCAAGCATTACGTGCGGATGTTCTCCGACCCGATCTTCTGGGTGTCGCTGCGGAACACCGCAGTGTGGGTGACCTCGGCCATCGCGCTCGAATTCCTGATCGGACTGATCGCGGCGCTGGCGCTGAACCGGAACCTGCCGGGTTCGAAAGTGCTGGCCGTACTGATCCTCCTCCCCTATTTCCTGCCCAATGTGGTTGCCGGCCACATGTGGGCGCTGATGCTCGACCCGCGGCTCGGGGTGATCAACGACCTGCTGGTCAAGATCGGGCTGCTCGAGGGCTACAAGGCCTGGTTCGCCGATCCCTCGACCGCCATGGCGGCGGCGATCGTGGTCGAAGCCTGGCACAGTTTTCCGTTCTTCACGCTGCTGATCCTGGCGGGGCTGAAGGGCATTCCCGGCGATCTCTACAAGGCCGCCGATATCGACGGGGCCGGAGCGTTCTCGCAGCTCAGGCTGATCACCCTGCCGATGCTGAAGACCATCATCGCCGCGGCGGTGATCCTGCGCGTCATCGGACTGGTGAACTCGCCGGATCTCCTGCTGATCCTCACCAGCGGCGGACCGGGGCGGTCGACCCAGGTGCTGAGCCTTTATGCCTTCCAGACCGCCTACAAGGATTTCAACTTCGGCTATGCCGGCGCCCTCTCGGTGATCATGTTCATCCTCTTGATGGGCTTTGCCTGGGCCTATGTCCGGCTTTCCAAAGTGAACGAGGACTGACGCCATGGCCGCCACCCGCTCGCGTTCGAAACTCATCTGGGATGTCGTCAGCTATATCGTGCTGCTCGGCCTCGCCTTCCTCGCCATCGCGCCGATCCTGTGGACCTTCCTCACCTCGCTGAAGTTCGAGGAGGACATCGTCACCCGGACGATGCACTACATCCCGCCGCGCATCACCTTCGAGAACTACGTCAAGCTCTGGAACCAGTCGGGCTATCCGGTGCTGGTGGTCAACAGCCTGATCGTCACCTCGGTGACGGTGCTGCTGTGCCTGCTTACCGGCACGGTCGCCGCCTATGCGTTCAGCCGCTTCCAGTTCAAGGGCCGCACCCAGCTGATGCTGGGCTATCTGGTGGTCCGCATGTTCCCGGCGGTGCTGATGATCATCCCGCTGTTCATCATCATGCGGCAGGTGGGGCTGCTCGACAGCACCATCGGCCTCGCCGTCGCTTACACCAGCTTCCTATTGCCGCTGTTCGTCTGGATGCTGAAGGGCTTCTTCGACGCGGCGCCCAAGGAGCTGGAAAGCGCGGCCCGCATCGACGGCACGACGCGGCTTGGCGCCATGTTCATGGTGGTGATCCCGATCGCCCGCAACGGGCTGCTCGCCACCTGCGTGTTCGTTGCCATCGCGGCATGGAACGAGTTCCTGTTCGCGCTGATGCTGACCACCAGCCAGGGCTCGCGCACCTGGCCGGTCGGGCTGCAGCTGATGGTCGGCGAGTTCCAGCTGCCGTGGGGCATGCTGGCCGCCGGCGGCATGATTTCCATCCTCCCCGTCATCGTGCTGTTCGCCATCGTGCAGCGGGCGATGGTCGCCGGCCTCACCGCCGGCGCAGTGAAAGGCTAGTTGCAATGGCGACGCTGTCGATCAATTCCATCCGCAAGAGCTTTGGCGCCGTCGAGGTGCTGAACAATATCGATATCGAGGTCGAGGATGGCGGCTTCCTGGTGCTGCTGGGACCATCGGGTTGCGGCAAGTCCACGCTCTTGTCGATCATTGCCGGGCTCGAGAACAGTTCGGGCGGCGACATCCTGATCGGTGACCGGAACGTCAATGACGTGCACCCCAAGGACCGCAACATCGCCATGGTGTTCCAGTCCTACGCGCTCTACCCGACCATGCCGGTGCGCCGGAATATCGGTTTCGGGCTCGAGATGCGGAAGGTGGACGCGCGGGAGCGCGAGGCGGCGGTGCAGCGCGCGGCGGAGCTCCTGCAGATCGAGCACCTGCTCGACCGCAAGCCGGGGCAGCTTTCGGGCGGCCAGCGGCAGCGCGTCGCCATGGGACGGGCGATCGTCCGCAACCCCGACCTGTTCCTGTTCGACGAGCCGCTGAGCAACCTCGACGCCAAGCTCCGGGTCGAGATGCGCACCGAGATCAAGCGGCTGCACGACCGGCTCGGCACCACCACCGTCTATGTCACGCACGACCAGGTCGAGGCGCTGACGCTCGGCACCAAGGTGGCGGTGATGAAGGGCGGGGTGATCCAGCAGCTCGCCGACCCCGAAACCATCTACGACCGGCCGGCCAATATGTTCGTCGCCGGTTTCATCGGCTCGCCGACGATGAACTTCCTCAGCGGCACGCTGGAGCAGGGCGCTGGCGGATTGGTGCTGCGGCACAGTGCCGGCGCGCTGGCGCTCGGCGGCTTGCAGCAGGATGTAGGGGCGTTCGTCGGGCGTGAGGTGACTGCCGGCATTCGGCCGGAAACGCTCGATGTGGGCGAAGGCGGCGCGGGGCTTTCCGGTATCGTCGACGTGATCGAGCCGACCGGGCCGGACACCATGGTCATCGTCAGCGTCGGCGGCCAGCTGATCACCGCGCGGCTCGGGCCCAAGGCACGGCCGAAGCCGGGCGATACGCTCAATCTCAGCGTCGACACTGCCGCCATCAACCTTTTCGACCCCACGACGGGCAACCGGATCTAGCCATCATGAGCAGCGCCTCAATCCTGCCGTCGATCGCGGCGGCCGATATCCTCCCCTTGCCCGAATGGGCGCTGCTGCAACGGCAGATCTTCACTGTCCTCGATGCAGCGGCGATCGAGTTTGCCGACCGCTACACGCGGGCTGACGGCACGTTGATCTGGCGCGATCGCTGGCCCGGCATGGATGGCTCGGACGACCCCTATGAGGGGTTCATGAACATGCCGCTGTTCTACGCGCTGGGCGGTTCGGAA
>MKVB01000002.1:57711-58182 GCA_001899085.1 Devosia sp. 66-14
GCAACCTGTTCTTCTACTTCTTCGGTCTCGCCGATCCATCCGTGCCCAAGGACCGGCAGCGCACCCGGCGCTTTGCCGGGTTCTACAATGGCGAGGATGCCGAGGCGCAGAACTGGGATGCCGAGCGCAAGCTGATCCGCTCGCCGATATCAGGCAGCCGGGGCCCGCGCTTCACCCAGACGGCGGAGGATTGGTCGACGCATCGCGAGATCCTCGATGACTACCTGCCGCCATTCGAGGACCTGCCGGGGATCGACAGATATGGCATGAAGACGCCGTGGTCGGACGATGCGACCTATGCGGAAATCCTCACCCGCATCAACCAGCGGCAATCGCGCGGCGACGTGCCGCTCAACCTCGGCGCCACCTCGCTGATGACCCACGCCTTCGCCTATACCGGCGAGGAAAAGTACCGCGCCTGGGTGCTCGACTACCTCGCGGCCTGGGAGGAGCGCACCGCAAGGAATGGCG
>MKVB01000002.1:58218-108424 GCA_001899085.1 Devosia sp. 66-14
CGGCTGGCGCTGGCCGCACGGCTCGTTCTCGCTGCTTGAGCCGCTTTGCGTTTCCGGCGTCAATGCGGCGGTCCTCACCGGGGACATGGCGCACCTCAAACTGGCGCGTTCGCAGCTCGACATGCTGTGGGGGCTCAGGCGCGAGGAGGGCGGCCAGCAGCTCGTGCCCAACCGGCACTATGACGAGGGCTGGCGCGACTATCGCCGCTTTCACCCGATGTATGGCGTGTATCTGTGGAACGTCTCGATGGCCGAGGAGGACGCGGAGCGGGCCGAGCGCGGCTGGGCCGGCGACCTGTTCGACGCGGTGAACCCCGCCTATCACGGCTATGGCAAGACCAATGGCGGCCATATGGGGTTCAACGGCAACACCGCGCAGTGGTTCAGGTTCATGCGCGGCAACTACCCGGATTACCCGGCGCAGGTGCTGAAGGCCGATCTCCAGACCATCGCCGAGCAGATCGCCAATTATCGCAAGGCCGAGAACGATCCTCAGACGATGGATCACTACCGGGAGTCGATGACCATCCACATGTGGCAGCAGCTGACGCCGATGGTGGTGGAAGCGCTGACCCAGCTGACGCTGGGCGGGCCGATGCACGTCTATCACGGCGGCCTGCAGGTGGCGCGCTTCCGCTATTTCGACGCGGCGGGGAAGCGACCGGGATTGCCGCAGGGCGTCGCGGCTTTGGTCGATGGGCTCACGCATGACGGTGCGACGCTGACGCTGGTCAACACCGACGCGGTGCACGCGGCCGAAGTGGTGATCCAGGGCGGGGTGTTCGGGGAGCACGACATTACGTCGGTGCAGTTGGGTGATGCCGCGCCGGTGGTGGTCGGCGGGCGGTGGGTTACCGTGAAGCTCGCTGCCGGAGCGACCGCGCGATTGACGCTGGGGATGCGGCGGTTCGCCAATGCGCCGAGCTATGACACACCGTGGGTGCGGGCGTCGGACGGGCCGGCGCCGTTGCTGGGGCGGGAGCTTTAGCGCGGTGGGTGTGGCCCACCCCCACCCAGCTCCGCTACCTCGCTGCGCTCGCAGCTGCGCTACCCTCCCCACAAGGGGGAGGGAGAGCTGACTGAGGCTTCGGTTCTTGCGTCTCCCTCCCCTTGATGGGGAGGGCAGCGCAGCTTGGCGGCGATGCCGCATAGCGAAGCTGGGTGGGGTGGAGCCACGCGCTCCGAACTCATCCCCGCCGCTGCGCCAGATAGATGTGGTCGCAGGCCAGCACCGTCTCGCCGCGCTGGTTGAGCACCCGCACCTGTTCCGTCACCCGCCCATAGCTGGGGCGCTTCGGATCGTTCTCGAGCCCGGTGATGGTCAGTTCCGTGTGGATGGTGTCGCCGATGAACACGGGCTTGGGGAAGCGCAGGCGTTCGTAGCCGTAGGTGAAGGCGAGCGGGTTGATTTCGGTGGCCGTCAGCCCGATGCCGATGGCGAAAGTCATGGTGCCGTGGGCGATGCGCTGGCCGAACTCCGAGTTCTTCATGAACTCGGCGTCCATGTGGTGCGGGAAGAAATCGCCGGTATGGCCAGCGTGAACGACGAAGTCGGTCTCGGTGATGGTGCGGCCGCTGGTCTTGCGGATCTCGCCGACGACATAGTCCTCGAAGTGACGCGGCCGCTCCATCAGAAGCTCTCCCGGAACAGCCGATCGAGATCGGCGAGGATGGCCGCAGGCGCTTCGCGCGCCATGAGGCCGGCGGTCAGGCGCTTCGAGGCGGCGTCCTGGAATGCCATGTAGCCATCGTGCCGTGGCCGGACATAGGCGCCTTCGAGGGTCTTGCGGGTGCCGCGATAGAAGTTGCCGGTCGCGACGTTCACGGCTTCGTCTTCCCAGGCGTCGGCATGGCCCGGCTGGCCGCCGGAGCCGGCATAGAGGCCGCGCTGCACCTCGGAGGAGGCGACCCAGTAGGCGTAGTCGATCGCGGCTGCCTTGTTCTCGGAGAAGGCGGAGACGGCGATGCCGGTGCCGCCGAGAGCCGAACCCCTGGCGCCGGGCAGCGGGATATCGGCGAAGGTGAGCTGGTGCGGGCGGAAGCCCGGCATGGCGTAGCTGACATAGCCGTAGCCGAGCGGCATCAAGGCCTGTCTGGCATCGGGCCGCGCCATCGTTTCAGACGCGGCGATCGGGTCCATGGCGAAATCTGAGGGGGCGAGATGGGCCGCGACCTCGGCCAGCATCTCGATAGCGCGGATGCCAGTTGCGGTGTCGACCAACGGACCGTTCTCGACCGCAGAGGGGTGGCCGAGATTGGCGGTGAGGGTGAAAAAGCTCATCATCGAGTGCGGTGGCAGCAACGGGAACACGACGCGCCCCGCCCTGGCCAGCGCCACCACGTCATCCCAGTTCTGCGGTGGCTCGATCAGGTCGGCGCGATACGCCATGACCTGTGTCGCGGCATCGATGGGGAAGGCCCATTGGTGCCCGGCATACTCGTAGCTCGGGTAGGAGCGACCGACCGATGCCGCCGCCAGTGCCTGGCGCTCGGCTTCGCGGCCGGGCACGTCGAGCGGAGCGAGGCATCCTTCTTCCACCACCTGGCCGACATGCGGATGGTCGATGACGATCATGTCGTACTGGCGGGCCAGTTCCTCGACCGGGAAGGACTCGAAATCCTGGAGGCTCCGCTTGTCCCACTCGATCGCGACGCCGGTCTTTGCCGCCCAGGCCTTTGCAGTGGCGACCATCGGGTCATAGCCGCGCGGATGGCTCCAGGTCATGCCCTTGAGGCTGGTCACAGGCCGAACTCCTTGCGTATTTTCATGCTCTGCTCGCCGATCAGCGGCGCCGCGCGATGCGTCCGGGTGCGCTGCCCGTCGATGCGGAGCGGCGAGCGGGTGGTGAGGATGGAGACGCCGTCGTCGCGCGTGACGGTCTGCAGCATGTCCAGCGCCTTGAACCCCTCGCTCTCCATGAGCTCGGGCCATTCGAGCACCTTGGCGCACCAGATATCGGCGGGCTCGAGCACGGCGAGCCACTCGGCGGTGGTCCGGGTGGCGAGGCGTTCGGCGATGATGCGCTTGATCTCGTCGCGGGCGCTGAACCAGCTTTTGGGATCGGCGGCGTAGCGGTCGAGGTCAGGCAGTTCGAGCAGGTCGCGGATCTTGCCGAGCGGCGTCATGGCGAGGGCGAGCCAGCCATCGGCCGTGGCGTAGACGCCGTAGGGCGCCGACAGATAGGCATGGGCCGAGCGAAAGCCGGAGCGCTTCGGGGTGCGCCGGCCATCGTTCAGATGGGTGGTCAGCACCTCGAACTGGAAATCGACCAGCGCTTCGAGGAGGCTGGTTTCGACATGCGCGCCGGTCCCGGTGCGGCCCTTCTTCACCAGCGAGGCGAGGATGCCCTGCGCCACGGCGGCGCCGGCCAGCATGTCGGCAATGGCGAGGCCGAAGGGCACCGGGCCCTGGTCGTGATCGCCATTGAGCCACATGACACCGGAACGGGCCTGGGCCAGAAGATCCTGGCCGGGCCGCTGCACCCACGGACCCGCCTCGCCATAACCTGTTATGGAGGCATAGACGATACCGGGGTTGAGCGCCTTGACGCTCTGATAGTCGAGGCCAAGCCGCTCGATCACCCCGGGGCGGAAATTCTGCAGCATCACGTCGGCCCGGCCGAGCAGTTTTCTGAGCGCGGCAATATCGTCGGGGTTCTTCAGGTCGAGCGCCAGGCTCTCCTTACTGCGGTTGATGGCGTGAAAGATCGTCGAGTCACCGCCGATCTCGGTGTCGCTCAGATAGAGCCGGCGGCTGAGGTCGCCGCCGTCGGGGCGCTCGATCTTGATGACGCGCGCGCCAAGGTCCTGCAGGCGCAGCGAGGCATAAGGGCCGGAGAGGAACTGGCAGAGATCGACGACGAGCACGCCGTCGAGAGGGAGGCTGGTCATTTCTCGGCGGTCTTTTCTGTTTGGCCGCTGTCGCGAGCCTGCCCATCGAAGTCGGCTGGGTTGCGGTACTTCACGGTCTGCAGGTGCTCGCAGTAGAGCACCAGTTCGCCTTCGCCCTTGAACACCTCGTAGCTGGCGCGGATCAGGCCGAGCTCCTTGTATTTGGGCCGTTTTTCCATGTTGGTGCGGATGGCGTAAATGGTGTCGCCGATGAAGGTCGGCTTGATGAACCTCAGCTTGTCGTAGCCATAGCTGAAGGCATTGATGCAGTTGGTGGCGACGAGCCCCAGCCCGGCGGAAAAGACGAAGGCGCCGGCGACGAGGCGGCGGCCGAACTGGCCCTCCGTGGTGGCGAAGATCTCGTCGGCGACATAGGGGTGCATGTCGGTGACCAGGGCGTTGAACTGCATGCTCTCGCCCTCCGAGATGGTGCGGCGGAGCGAGCGGATTTTGTGGCCGACCTCGAAATCCTCATAGAACCAGTTCTCGGCGTTCCACACCGGCAGGCGGGCATGCTCGATGGGCATGGTGGTGGGGTTGGTCGAGTGAACACCGACGGTGGGGCTGCTCATGGCGCGGACCTCACTGGAGTTGCGGGCTTGCTGGCGGACTCGAAGGCGGCTTCGGCAAGGGCCATGGTGTGCCAGGCGTCCTCGACGCCGGTGACCAGCCGGTCGTCCTCGCCGGCCGCGTAGCGCTGCAGGTTGCTCATCGTGCCGATAAAGGCATGCGGGAACCAGCGACCCTGCAGCGGCACCTGGGTCCAGTCGCTTCCCCGCCGGGTGATCCAGAGTTCGTCCGGTTCGCCCTCCGGGTAGTTGAGCAGCAGGCCGAGCTTCACCATGGCGGCGCCGTCAACGCCCTCGAACCGGAAGCTCGCATCCTGGAAGCGGCGGCCGAAATCGTGGTTGTGATTGATCGAGAAGGTGACGCGCTGGTCGGGCGCGAAATCGAACAGGGCCGACGTGCGGGTCTGGGCCAGCGAAGTGGACGGATGGCCCAGGGTCCGCGCGTGCACGCCGCTGGGGTTGCCGAGCAGCGCCCGGAGCGTATCGAGATAGTGGATCGAGTGCACCGCGATCTCGACCCGCGGCATGCCATTGAGAAACGGGAAGAGCTGCCACGGCGTGACGAGGTTGAGATGCACCTCGACATCGATCAGTCGCCCGAGCCAGCCACGCTCTAGTGCATCGGCGACCGCCAGCAGCATGGGCGAGAAGCGCAGCTGGAAATTGACTGCGGCCGTGAGCGATTTGGCGCGGCAGAGTTTCAGGATGGCGGTCGCCTCGGCGAGGTCGCGGCCCATCGGCTTCTGCAGCAGCACCGCTGCGCCATCAGGCAGTCGGGGCAGCACGTCGAGATGTGCGGCGGGGGGCAGGGCAAGGTCGAAGACGGCGCCGGGCGTACCGATCGCCTCGTCCAGCGAGGCAAAGGCGCGGGTCTGCCATTTCTCGGCGACAGCCCTGGCGCGTTCGGCATCGAGATCGAACACGCCGGCCACCGGCAGGCCGGCGAGCCGGTAGGCCGGCAGATGCGCGTCGTTGACGATGCCGCCGGCGCCGATGATGACGATCGGTTTGGGGTTGCCCGGAAGGGGCCAGCTTTGCCTGAGCGCTCCGACTTCGATGCTCACCTGGGCCTCGCGAACTGCAGCAGCAGCCATTCTTATGTGAATGGGTATTTCACAAGTGGGGCGTTGCGGCAACGCTGATATATCAGACGCGGTAGATTCTCTCGGCATTGCGATGAAAGAGTTTTGCCTGCTCATCCGAGCTGGCGCCGGCGACGATCTCCCTGGTCGCGCCGACCCAGCGGGCGAGGTCGGCAGTGAGCGTCAGTACCGGATAGTCCGAACCCCAGACGATGCGATCCCAGCCGAAGCTTTCGATGATGTGCTCGACGAAGGGACGCAGGTCCGCGGTGGTCCAGTCGGAGCCGGCATAGGCGACGATGCCCGAAATCTTTGCAGCCACATTGGGCAAAGCCGCCAGCGCCGTGATCTCGCGTCGCCATGGGTCGAGCGCTTTGGCCGCCACATCGGGGACGCCGCAGTGATCGAGCACGAACTGCACGTCGGGGCAGCTGGCGATCAGGGCACGGCCGATCGGCAGCTGCTTCGACAAGACGCAGAGGTCGAACGGCAGCTGGCGGTCGGCCAGGCGGCGGAGATTGGCTCGAAACAGGTCGCTCTGGCTCAACTCGTCCGGTGAGGTGTGGAGAATGCGGCGGAAGCCTTTGACCCCTTCGAGGGCGGTGAGGCGGTCGAGATAGGCGGGGAAATCCGGGCTCTCCGGCCGGCAGGCGGCAATGGCGCCGACGACCAGTCGATTTACATCGAGGGCGAAGCGGGCTTCGGCTTCCATATCGGCCTCCGCGACATCGACCTCCATGTGCAAGGCCGCCTCGATGCCGAGCTTTGCAGCCTCGCTTGCATAGGCTTGCGCCGGCCAGGCGCGGTTCAGCGCACCGGCCCCGGCGAGCCATGGATAGGTGAAGCGATCCATGTGCACCAAATGCAGGTGAGTATCGACGATGCGCATGTTTGACCTCCCATTTACTCTTCTCCGACGATAATAGGACGCCGCAGAAGCGGCTATTACGCGTTCGTCGACAGCCAGTTAGGCGTGTGTCGTGATCGTGGATGCCGCATTGTCGCCTCATAGTCGCCGCCGTTTGACGGTTGCTTGGCGCAGCGGCATTAACAATGTCGATAGGTGGGAAGTCTCCCATCGGGATGGGAAGTGTCCCATCGGGCACGGCGGGTCGGCCGGAGCGCACCACAGCAGCCGTCCGGCCACGGGCGGGGGTGATCTCGTCGGCAGCCGAGGGCAGGGGTAGTCGGGACTGTTACAGCGGCGGGTAAGAATCGGTCTGGCCATGCTGGCCCTAGCGCCATTGCTGGTGCCGGGGGCCTCGGCATTCGAGTTCTTCGGCATCAAGCTGTTCGAGGATCAGAGCGAGATCGACGCCGATGCGGTGATCGGCGATCCGCAGACCTATACGGCGACGGTCGAAACCGCGGCGACCGGCGACGTGGCCAATGCCATTCGCGGCGCCTCGGCGCTGCTTGCCGACCAGGGGGCTCCGGCGTCCGGCGCGGCGGGGCTCCTGGCCAAGGCGCGCGGCGACTATCGGCGGATTCTCGCCGCGCTCTACAACCAGGGTTACTATGGCGGGGCGATCAGCATCCTCGTCGGCGGCAAGGAGGCGGCGAACCTGCCGCCCGATACCGATCTGCCCGATCCCGTAGCGGTGGTGCTGAAAGTCGATGCCGGCCCGCTGTTCCGCTTCGGTTCGGTCAAGATCGCCAACCGGGCGCCGCTCGCTGCCGAGCCGGGCGATGAGGTCGAACAGCCGGAGGTCGCCGGGTTCGGCGCCGGCCTCGTGGCCAAGGCCACCGTGGTCGGGCGCGCCGAGCAACTGGCTGTCGATGCCTGGCGCCAGCAGGGTTATGCCGAGGCGACGGTGGTCGACCGGCAGGTGGTTGCCGATCATGCCAGCAAGACCGTCGATGTCACCATCACGGTGGCGCCGGGACGGCATGCGACGGTCGGGCCCATCGGGGTTACCGGCACGACGCGCATGGATCCGGATTTCGTGGCGCAGCAGACCGGGCTGATCGCCGGGGCGGACTACGACCCCGACGATATCGCGCGGGCGGAAAAGCGGCTGGCGCGGCTCGACGTGTTCCGCGCCATGCGGATCGAGGCGGCCAGCGGCATCGGCAATGATGGCGTGCTGCCGTTCAACGTCATCGTCGAGGAACAGGCGGAGCGACGTTTCGGCGTCGGCGCCACCTATTCGACCGTCGACGGGCTGGGCATCGAGGGCTTCCACCTGTGGCGCAACCTGTTCGGGCGGGCCGAGCGGCTGCGGCTCGATGCCAAGGTCGCCGGCATCAACTGGCCGATCGCCACCGAAGAATTCGACTATGCCTTTGGCGGCACCTTCACCAAGCCGGGCTTCCTCAACCCGGACAACGATCTGGTTGCCGCGGTGGCGGCGGAGCGCAGCGTGCTCCCGGCCTATACCGAAACCTCGGCGTCGGCGCGGGTCGGCCTGACCCAGTATCTGTTCGACCAGCTGACCCTCGATGGTTCGGCCTTCTATGAGCGCTCGCTGTTCGAGGACGATTTCGGCACCCGCAACTTCTCTCTCGCCGGGCTCAGCGGCGGCCTGATCTGGGACGCGCGCGACGATTCCTCGGATGCCAGCGAGGGGTTCTACGTCAACGTGACGGCGGAGCCGTTCTACGAATTCTATTACGGCAATCCGGCGTTCCGTACGACCGCCGAAGTGCGCGGCTACCTCAACGTCCTGGGCGACAAGCAGCTGGTGCTGGCCGGCCGCGCCAAGATCGGCGCACTGGTCGGCCCTGCGATCGATGAGATTCCGCCCGATCGGCTGTTCTTCGCCGGCGGCGGCGGTTCGGTGCGCGGCTATGGCTTCAAGAGCATCGGGGTCGCCGGGCCCGGCGATACGGTGACCGGCGGCAAGTACCTGGTCGAGGGCTCGCTCGAGGCGCGCTACAAGGTCACCAACGATATCGGCGTCGTCGCTTTCGTCGATGGCGGCTATGTCGCCGCCGAGGAGTTCCCCGGGCTCGACCAGTTGCGCATCGGCGTCGGCGCCGGTGTCCGCTACTATACCGGGCTCGGGCCGCTGCGGCTCGATGTGGCGGTGCCGCTCAACAAGCGGGCCGGCGATCCGGATTACGCGCTCTATGTCGGCATAGGACAGGCGTTTTGAAACGGGTTCTCGCCACCGGCATGATGCTTGGTTTCGGCCTCGTGGCCGCCATGCCGCTCGTCGCGCAGGACCAGGCGCAGATGACCGCCGAGCAGCAGAAGGATTGGTTCGTCGGGTTCGTCGAAGGGCAGCTGTCGACGCCGGACCGGCAGATCCGCATCTCCAATATCGATGGCGCGCTGTCTTCGACCGCCTCGATCCGCGAGGTCACCATCTCCGACAAGGAGGGGGTGTGGCTCAGGGTCAACAATGCGGCGATCGACTGGGACCAGGGGGCGCTGTTTACCGGTCGGCTGCTGGTCCGCGCGCTCACCGCCGACAGCATCGAGTATCTGCGCAACGCCATTCCGAGCGGCGATCCCAACCTGCCGGCGCCGGAAGCGGCGCCGCTGGCCATCCCGGATTTTCCGGTGGCGATCCAGCTCGACAAGCTCAGCGTACCCAAGGTGACGTTCGGCGAGAACGTCTTCGGGCTCGGCTCGGAGATCTCGGTCGACGGCAAGTTCCGGCTGGAAGGCGGTTCGCTCGATACCGCGCTCAATATCGTCCGACTCGACGGGCCGGGTGGCAAGCTCGACGTCGCCGTCGGCTACAAGAAGGCCGATAACAGCATCGATGTCGGCGTGACGCTGACCGAGCCGCCCAACGGCATCCTCGCCAACCTCCTCAACATCGAGGGCAAGCCCGAGATGGCGCTGGCGGTCAACGGCTCCGGCCCGGTCGCCGATCTCAGGACCACGATGACGCTCGATGCGGGCGGCCAACGAGCCCTCGAAGGGCTGGCAACCATCGTGCAGAAGCCCGAGGGCATGGCGGTCGACGCCGATCTCGGCGGACCGATCGGCATGCTGGTGGCGCCTGCCTACCAGCCGTTCTTCGGCGCCCAGACCTCGCTCAAGGCCACCGCGCTGGTCCGTTCGGCCGGCGGCGTCGAGATTTCGGGGTTGAAGCTCAGCGGCGGGCAACTGGGGCTCGAGGCCTCGGCTGCGACCACGGCGGATGGCTTCCTCGGCCGTCTCAACCTCGCGGCAACCATCGCCGACCCCTCGGGCGACCGCGTCATCCTGCCGGTGCCGGGCGCTGCGACGAGCATCGAGCGCGCCACGCTGAAGGTGGATTTCGGCGGCGCCGGCAGCGACGACTGGTCAGCCGACCTCGTCGCCAACGGTTTTGCCAATGGCGGGCTCAAGGCGAACGAGGTGACGCTGCGTGGGAACGGCATCGCCAGCAATCTGGATAGCCCGGCAAACCGCCGGCTGACCTTCAACGCCGACGGCATGGTCCAGGGCATCGCGTCCGACGATGCCGACGTGCAGGCCGCGCTGGGCGACAGCGCCGGGCTCGGGCTCGCCGGGCTGTGGAACGCGGGCGAACCGCTGCAGCTGGCGCAGTTCCGCCTGGTCGGCAAGGCGCTGAGCCTCGGCGCCGCCGGCAAGATCGACGACAATGTGTTCGACGGGCAGGTGGCGATCGAGACCAGCTCGATCGCGCCGTTCTCGGGCGTCGCCGGGCGCGACCTCGATGGCGCCATGCACCTCACAGCCACCGGCACGGTCAGCCCGCTGATCGGCGGCTTCAACCTGAAGCTCGACGGCACGGCAGACAACCTCGCGCTCTCGGAGCCGGCGCTCGACCAGGTGCTCGAGGGTACGGTGAAGCTCAGCGGCCGCGTGGCGCGCACCGCCGCGGGGCTCGAGGCGGAGGCGTTCCGCATCGCCAACGACAATGTGCAGATCGCCGCCGACGGAACCTTCGCCACCGGCGCCGCGGACTTCACCTTCAACGCTGCCCTTGCCGATCTGGCGCTGGTCTCGGACCAGGCCAAGGGAGCGCTGACGCTCACAGGTACTGCCAAGGGCAAGGGCGTCATCGCGCTCGATGTTGCGGCCAAGGTGCCGAGCGGTGCGCTGGCGGGCAAGACGCTGTCGGAGGCGGCATTCGGCTTTACCGGGCAGTTGGCCGAGGACGGCACGCTGACCGGCCAGCTCAAGGGAGATGCGTTCCTCGAGCGGTTCCGCGTCGCGCTGGGCGGCGATGTGGCAGTCAACGCCACGACCAAACGGCTCAGCGGATTGCGCTTCGAGGCTGGGCCGACCCTGATCAGCGGCGACGTGGTGCAGGACGGCCAGGGATTGCTGACCGGCACGCTGAAGCTTGCCTCGCCCAACATCACCACGGCGGCGGCACTGTTGCTGGTCGACGCCACCGGCAGCGTCGATGCCACGATCGCGCTGGTGCCCAATGACGGCAAGCAGAGCGCCGAGATTTCCGGTTCGGTTGCCAAGCTCGCCGCCAATGATGTCTCGATCGGCGCCGCGACCATCCAGGCCTCGGTGTCCGATCTGTTCGGCGTGCCGGCCATCGATGGCTCGGTGAACGGCCGGGCCATCGCAGCCGGCGGCATCACCGTCGATACGCTCGATGCCCGCGCCTCGCGAACCGGCGACGCTACGGCGTTCGATGCGACGGCGGCGCTGGCCAACCGCACCAACGTGGCGCTGGCCGGCAACCTCGCGCCGCTCGACAAAGGCTATCGGCTGGCACTCGATCGGGCCGAACTGACCCAGGGGCAGCTGCGGGCGCGGCTGGCGCAGCCGACGGCGGTGGCGATATCAGGCGATACGGTAAGCCTCGACGCGGTGCAGTTCGATGTCGGCGGCGGCCGCATCTCGGCCACCGGCAGCGCCGGCTCGAAGCTCGATATCGCGCTCGAGGTCAGTGCGCTGCCGCTGTCGATCGCCAATGCCATCGCCCCGGACCTCGGCCTTGCCGGCACGCTCAACGGCAGCGGCCGGATCACAGGTTCAGCCAGCGATCCAAGCGCCAGCTTCACCATTGCCGGCTCCGGCGTTTCGGCGGCGGCGATCAGCGAATTCGGCATTACGCCGATGCAGTTTTCGGCGCGTGGCAGTTACGCCAGGCAGAGCGTCACCCTCGAAAGTGCGTCGGCGCAGGGCGCGGGCGGCTTGCAGCTCAGCGCCAGCGGTCGCGTGCCGTTCAACGGACGCGGGCTTGCCGTCGATGTGCAGGGCTCGGCGCCGCTGGCGCTCGGCAACCGCTTCGTCGCTGACCGGGGCGGTCAGCTCAGCGGTACCGCCAACCTCAATGCGCGGGTCACCGGCAGCCTCAGCGCCCCGCAATTCTCCGGCACGGTTTCGACCAGCGGTTCGGGCTATATCGATCCGGCGCTGAACCTCAGGCTGGTCGACATCACCGGCCGTGCCAGCCTCGGCGGCAACCGTATCACTATCGACAGCCTGACCGCCGGCCTTGCCACCGGCGGGTCGCTGTCGGTCGGCGGCTCGGTGGGGCTCGGCGCCGGCAACCCGGCCGATATCGCGCTGCGGCTCAACTCGGCCCGCTATGCCGACGGCAACCTGTTCGTCGCCACCGTTTCGGGCGACCTGGCGCTAAAGGGCCGGCTCGACGCCAGCCCGACGCTGTCCGGCAATGTTATGATCGAGAAGGCCGACATCACCATCCCGGATTCACTCGGCGGCGCCGGTACGCTGATCGACGCCAAGCATGTGCATGCGCCCAAGCCGGTCCTCGTAACGCTGAAGCGCGCCGCCGTCACGCCGTCAGGGGCGCCGATGCCGCAACGGCGTCCCTCGGTGGTGCAGCTCGACGTCACGGTGAGCGCTCCCAACCAGATCTTTGTGCGTGGCCGCGGCCTCGATGCCGAGGTCGGCGGTTCAGTGCGGCTCACCGGCTCGGTCAACGACATCCGCCCGGTCGGCGGCTTCCAGCTCAATCGCGGGCGGCTGGCCATCCTCGGGCAGCGCGTCACATTCGAAGAGGGTTCGGTGACGCTGGTCGGCGATCTCGACCCGTTCCTCGATTTCACTGCACGCACCGAAGGCGACGGCATCACGGTATTCGTCAATGTCACCGGCCGCGTCTCCGCGCTCGATATCGGTTTCAGCTCCAACCCGGCATTGCCGGAGGACGAAGTGCTGTCGCGGCTGCTGTTCAAGCGCTCGATGGGTGAATTGACGCCGATCCAGCTGGCCAAGCTCGCCGGCGCCGCGGCGGAGCTGGCGGGCGGCGGCGGTGGCTCGCTGGTCGACTCGCTGCGCGCCAAGGCCGGTCTCGACGATCTCGACGTCGTCACCAACGAAGATGGCAGTCTCGCAGTGCAGGCGGGTGCCTACCTGCAGGACAATATCTATCTGGGTGTCCAGGCCGGCGCCGACGGCAACTCGCGGGTGACCGTCAACCTCGACGTCACCAAGGATATCCGCGCCAAGGTCTCGACGGGGACCGACGGGGATTCGAGTTTCGGCGTGTTCTACGAGAGCGACTACTAGACGGCTCGCTCTGCGCTTGCGGCCCCACCCCCTCCCCGGCCTCCCCCATCAAGGGGGAGGTGTGGGCCGGTGGGTTTGGGGAGATTCTGCTACAAGCACCGAACGGCACCTCCCCCTTGTGGGGGAGGTTGGGAGTGGGCACACGCATCGGCGCACGCGGCCAACTCGCCTGAGGTACGTGCCCAAGCAACTCCACCAAAGTCGAAGCAAACACTAACATGTCAGCGCTTGCGCAAACGTTTGCGAGCAAGTAGCCTCCGTTTGCCCGCGGATGAGGTCAAACAACCCGCGCCGGGCACTCAGAGGAGGATAGATTCATGGATAGACGCAGTTTCCTGTGGTCTTCGGTGGCGCTGGGTGCGCTCGCCGTTGCTGCTCCTAGTGCCTTCGCGCAGGACAAGCTGACCATCCTGGGCTCGGTGCCCAGTCTCGGCTTCCCGTTCTTCGTGCATATGCTGAACCAGATCAAAGCAGAGGCTGAGGCGCAGGGCGTCAATATCATCGAGAGCGACGGCCAGAACTCGGCGCCCAAGCAGACGGCCGATATCGAGGCGGCGATCGTCCAGAAGGTCAACGCCATCGTCATCTCGCCGCTCGACGTCAATGCGCTGGCGCCGGCGATCGAGCAGGCGGTGCAGGCCGGCGTGCCGGTGGTGACCATCGACCGTCGCGTCGACGGGGTCGAGGGCATCCTTGCCCATGTCGGCGCCGACAACGTCAAGGGCGGCGAGGCGGAAGCCCAGGCGCTGGTCGATGCCTTTCCCAACGGCGCCAAGATCTTCCACCTGCAGGGCCAGCCCGGCGCCGGCCCGGCGATCGATCGCAACAAGGGCGTGCACAACGTCATCGACCCGATCAAGGACAAGTATCAGATCATCTTCGAGCAGACCGCCAACTTCGCCCGTGCCGAAGCCCTGTCGGTCACCGAGGCGGGCCTTGCCGCCAACGGCAAGCCCGATGCGATCATCTGCGCCAATGACGACATGGCGCTCGGCGCCATCGAGGCCTGTGCCGCCCGCGGCTTCACCGATGTGAAGATCTATGGCTTCGACGCCCTGCCCGAAGCGCTGGTCGCGGTGCGTGACGGCACGCTAGCCGGCACCGTCGAGCAGTTCCCGGGCGAGCAGTCGCGCACTGCGGTCCGCATCGCGGTGGCTTATGCCAAAGACAAGACCGAGCCGGCCGAGAAGCTGGTGCTGCTGACCCCGGTGGTCATCGGCAAGGACAATCTCGACAAGGCCGAGCGCATCGGCGAAGCCGGGTAAAGCTCCTCCCGCCAACTGGCGCGCCAGTGGTCCGATGTGCAAGCATCGCGGTCGCTGGTGCGCCAGTGGCATTCAACCATCCGGAGGGGACCGATGGCTGCAGTTGCCGCCGCGGAACAACTTGCGCCGCCGCTGCTCGAAGTGGTCGGTGTCTCCAAGCATTTTGCCGGCGTGATCGCCCTGAACGACGTTTCGCTCGATGTGCGGCGCGGAGAAATTCTCGGGCTGCTCGGCGAGAACGGCGCGGGCAAGTCGACGCTGCTGAAGATTCTGTCCGGGGCGCAGCCGCCGACCAGCGGGCGCATCGTGTTCGATGGCGCCGAGTATCGGCCGCAGAGCCCCGACGCCGCCAAGCGCGCCGGCATCGTCACCATCTACCAGGAATTGAGCCTGATCCCGACGCTGTCGGTGGCCGAGAACATTTTCATCGGCCGCGCGCCGCTGGGGGCCTTCGGCATCATCGACTGGCGACGGATGCGACGCGAGACCACCGGGATCATCGCCCGAGTGGGGCTCGGCATCGACCCCGACACGCCGGTTTCGGCGCTGTCGGTGGCCGAGCAGCAACTGGTGGAAATCGCCCGGGCATTGTCGCTCGAGAGCCGGCTGATCATCATGGACGAGCCGACCTCGGCGCTGACCGAGACCGAGGTCAGCCAGCTACTGCGGATCATGACGCAGCTGCGCGCCGAGGGCGTCGCCATCATGTTCGTGACGCACCGGCTGGAGGAAGCTTCGGCGATCTGCGATCGCATGACGGTGCTGCGCGACGGGCGGCTCGCCGGCCATCTCAACCGCGAGGACAAGCCGATACCGATTCATGAGATCATCGAGAAGATGGTGGGGCGGGCGGCGTCGGAACTCTATGCCCGGCCCACACAGCGCAACGCCGCCGGCGCGGTGCGGCTCAGCGTCAGGGGGCTGCGCACGGTGCGCGACCCCGAAGCGCCGCATGCCATCGTGCTCGACGGCGTCGACATCGATCTCAAGGCCGGCGAGATCCTTGGCGTGGCCGGGCTGGTCGGTTCCGGCCGCACCGAGCTGGCGCGAGCGATTTTCGGAGCCGACCGGATCGCTGCGGGCACGGTGACGCTCGACGGGCAGCCGATCGCCCCGGCCTCGCCGGCCGACGCGATCGAGCTGGGCATCGGGCTCGTGCCGGAGGATCGCAAGCACCAGGCGATCTTCGCCATGCTGGGCATCCTGCAGAATTTCTCGGTGGCGGCGCTGAGAGCCTATTCCAACGGGCTCGGGCTGATGGCCGAAGGCCGGGAGCGGGTGGCGCTGGCCGAATACAAGAAGGCGCTGTCGATCCGCATGGCGTCGCCGGAACAATCGATCGACGGGCTGTCGGGCGGCAACCAGCAGAAGGTGATCCTCGCCCGCTGGCTGGCGCGTGACCCGAAAGTGCTGATCGTCGACGAGCCGACGCGCGGCGTCGATGTCGGGGCCAAGGCGGAAGTGCACCAGATCCTGGTGCAACTGGCGGCGCGCGGCATCGCGGTGATGGTGATCTCATCCGAGCTGCCCGAGGTGCTGGCGGTGAGCGACCGGATCGTCACCATGCGGCAGGGACGGATCACCGGCGAGATGCCGGCCGTCGAGGCAACCGAAGAAAAACTGATGGCGCTGATGGCGCTCGACCAGCGGCAGGGGGAGACCAGATGACGACGACAACCGAACCCGCCGAAAAGAAGGGGCCGAATACCTTCGGTATCCTCAAGCGCTTCGGGCCGCTGCTGTTCCTGTTGGCGCTGGTGGTGGTGTTCACGGCGCTGAAGCCGAGCTTCATCGACCCGATCAACGTCTTCAACATCCTCAGGCAGATCTCGATCACCGGGCTGATCGCGCTGGGGATGACCTTCGTCATCCTTACCGCCGGCATCGACTTGAGCGTCGGTTCGCTCCTCGCCTTCTGTGGCATGGTCGCGGCGGTGGTGGCGAAAGGCGGCACGGCCAACTCTATGTCGCTCTCCGCCGGCGGCGGCCAGGGTTTCGGCTGGTTCGCGGCCTTACTGGCGGCAGTGATCGTCGGCTCGGTCGCCGGCGGCGTGCAGGGGCTGGCGATTACCCGGCTGAAGGTGCCGCCCTTCGTCGTGACCCTGGGTGGGCTCACCATCTTCCGCGGGCTGACGCTGACGCTCTCGAATGGCGGGCCGATCTCGGGGTTCGATGCCTCGATGCGCTGGTTCGGCACCGGGCTGGTCGGGCCGGTGCCGGTGCCGGTGATCATCTTCGCCGTGGCGGCGCTGCTCTGCCACCTGGTGCTGCGCTACACCCGTTACGGGCGGGCAGTTTATGCGGTGGGCGGCAATGCCGAGGCGGCGCGGCTCTCGGGCCTGCGCGTCGATCGCATCCTCATTTCGGTCTACATTATCGTCGGGTTCTTTGCCGGCCTCGCGGCGTTCGTGCTTTCGGCGCGGCTCAATTCGTCCGAGGCGGTGGCCGGTATCGGCTACGAGCTGACGGTGATCTCGGCTGTGGTGATCGGCGGCACTTCGCTGTTCGGCGGCATCGGCAGCGTCGGCGGCACGGTGGTGGGCGCGGCTCTGATCGGGGTGCTGCAGAACGGCTTGCAGTTCAACAATGTCTCGTCCTACACGCAGTCCATCGTCATCGGCCTGATCCTGATCGTCGCCGTGGCCTTCGACCGCTGGCTCAAGTCGAGGTCGCGCAGCTAGAGGACGGTACCCCGGGAGCCGCAATGGTCACCATAAAGGACGTTGCCAAACGTGCGAACGTCTCGTTCACGACCGTCTCCCATGTGATCAACAAGACCCGGCCGGTGAGCGAGGACGCTGCCCGCCGGGTCAATGCCGCGATCGCCGATCTCGGTTATTTCCCGTCCGACGTCGCCCGGGCTCTGCAGTCGAGCCGCACGCGGACCATCGGGATGATCGTCACCACCACCTCGAACCCGTTTTTCGGCGAGGTGATCCGCGGAGTGGAGCGGGCCTGCTTCAAGCACGGCTATACGCTGATGATCTGCAACACCGACGACGTGGCGACCAACCTCGTCGCCTATATGCGGACGCTGTTCACCAAGCGGGTCGACGCCATGGTGGTGATGACCACCAATGCCAGCCCGGAATTCTTCCGCCGGCTGGGGCAGATCAAGCGGGTGCCGGTGGTAGCGATCGACGCGCCGGCCGGTACCGTCGCCTCGGTGTTCTCCGACGACTCGCTGGAGGGTGGGCGGCTGGTGGGGGAGTATCTCGCTGCGGCGAAGTTCCGGCGCATTGTCTGCGTCTCCGGCCCGCAGAGCCATCCGCGCATGGCCGACCGTATCGCCGGGCTGACTGCCGGGCTCGGAGCGCATGGCATTGCGCTCGACGGCGACTGGCTGATCCGCACCGACCTGACCATGGATGGCGGGCTGAAGGCGGCGCGCGACCTGCTGGCGCGCCCCGGACCGCGGCCCGAAGTGATCTTTGCCCTCAGCGACATCATGGCGATCGGGCTGCTGCATGGGCTGCATGATGCGGGCGTCGATATCCCCGGCGAAATCTCGGTGGTCGGCTATGACGACATCGAGTCGGCGGCGCATTTCTTCCCGCCCCTGACCACGGTGCGCCAGCCGATCGCTGATATCGGTGCCAGCGCGGCGGAAGCGGCGATCAACCATCTCGATCGCGGCGTGCCGCTGCCGCGGAGCACGCAGCTCAAGCCCGAACTGATCTTCAGGCAGTCGGCGCGGCGGGTGGAGTGAGCGGGGTCGAGTGCCCCATCGACCGGTGACCAGCAGACGGCGCGCTTCAAACTCGGTGTCATCCCTGCGAAAGCAGGGACCCATTCATCAGCTGGTGCGGGCGGTGAGTTGGGTCCCTGCTTTCGCAGGGATGACAGCCGGTGGGTGGGCGCTACCGTAGCTCTGCTTCCACATTCTTCGAGGTGATACCCGGCGGCGACGTGAGCCAAGGCACTGCAACTCAATCGTGAAATGCTCTAGCTTCCCGGCATGGCCGAGACCAAGCTCAACAAATATCGCGGGAAACGCGACTTCTCCAAAACCACGGAGCCCGCCGGCGGCGCGGTGGCGTCCGGCAGCACGCGGTTCGTGGTGCACAAGCACTCCGCGACCGCTGACCACTACGACCTCCGCCTTGAGCATGATGGAGTGCTGTTGAGCTGGGCGGTGCCGCGCGGGCCGTCGCTCAACCCGGCCGACAAGCGGCTCGCGGTACACACCGAGGATCATCCGATCGAATATATCGACTTCGAGGGGGTGATCCCCGAAGGCGAGTATGGCGGCGGGCCGATGATCGTCTGGGATACCGGCGACTGGGCGCCGATGGAGGATGTCGATGCCGGCCTCAGGAAGGGCGGTTTCAAGTTTCGGCTGTGGGGCGAAAAGCTGAAGGGCGGCTGGATGCTGACCAAGCTCAAGGGCCGCCCGGGCGACAACGACAAGGAAAACTGGCTGCTGTTCAAGGAACACGACCCGGCGGTCGATACCGAGACCGACATCCTCGCCGAACGGCCGGAAAGCGTGAAGTCGGGGCTGACCACCGAGCAGTTGCTGGAGGCGGCGAAGCCGAAGCCGGTTAGGGCGATCAAGGCCGCGAGCGTTACTGGGGCAGTGAAGGCACCGCCGCCGGCGCAGGTGGAGCCGCAACTCGCCGCCTCGGCGACCGAGCCGCCGCAGGAGACCAAGGCCAGTCACTGGCTGCATGAGATCAAGTTCGACGGCTATCGCACCATCGCCCATGTCATCGACGGCAAGGTCAAGCTGATCACCCGCAGCGGCATCGACTGGACCAAGCGCTATGGCGACCTGCCCAAGGAGTTCGCGAAGCTCCCGGTGAAGCAGGCGATCATCGACGGCGAGATCGTGGTGCTGGACGAGAAGGGCATTTCGCGCTTTTCGGCGCTGCAGGATGCGCTGTCGGAAGGGGCGGGCAGCAAGCTGCATTTCTATGCGTTCGACCTGCTCTACCTCGATGGCTATGACCTCCGAGGCGCCGAGCTGACCGACCGCAAGCAACTGCTGTCGCAACTGCTGGGCGGGCACATCAGCGGGCGTTCGGCGATCCAGCTCAGCGACCATGTCGAGGGCGACGGCGAGGCGCTCTACGAGCAGGCTTCGGCTCTGGGACTCGAGGGGATCGTCTCGAAGCGGACCAACGCCACCTACCAATCGGGGCGGACCTCCACCTGGGTGAAGGTGAAGGCCAAGCCGGTCGGCGATTTCGTCATAGCAGGTTATACCGTCTCGGCGGCCGCCGAAGGGCTGGCCTCGCTGGCGCTGGCCGAGTTCGTCGATGGCGAACTCGAATATCGCGGCAAATGCGGCACCGGGTTTGACGCAGCCATGGTGGCGCAGCTGCAGCGCCGGCTGGAACCGCTGCAGGATCCAGCGCTGGCGCTCGAGGGCGCGCCCAGAGACATCATCTGGGTGCAGCCGGTGCTGCGCTGCAAGGTCCACTACGCCAACAAGACCTCGGACAACCTGCTGCGGCACTCGGTGTTCAAAGGCCTGATCGAGACCGAGCTGACGGCTTCTGCGGCGCCGCGGCAGCGGCTGATCACCGATGCCGACCTCGCTTCGATCTCGATCACCAACCCGGAACGGCGGCTGTTCGGCAAGAGCGGCCCGACCAAGCTCGATATCGCCGTCTACTATGCCGCGGTAGGCGATTTCATGCTGCCGCATCTGTTCAACCGGCCGGTGTCGCTGTTCCGCTGCCCGACCGGGTTGTCGAAGGACTGCTTCTTCCAGCGCCACGCCTTCAAGGGCATGCCGAAAAGCATCAACGTGTTCGAGACGCAGAACTCCGACGAGGAGGACAAGACCTACCTCACCATCGAGGACGCCAAGGGTTACCTGGCGTTGGCGCAGTTCGGCGTAGTGGAGTTCCACGCCTGGGGCAGCCACCTGACGCACCTCGACAAACCCGACCGGGTGACCTTCGACCTCGACCCGGGCGAGGGGATCGAATTCCGCGAGGTGGTGGAAGCGGCGGTGCACCTGCGCGGCGAGCTCGAAGCCTTCGGGCTGGTGCCGTTCGTCAAGACGTCGGGCGGCAAGGGCCTGCACCTGGTGGTGCCGATCGAGCCGAAGCAGACCTGGAAGCAGGTGCACGCGGTGACCGGCGAGATGGCGGCGACGATGGCCAAGACGGCGCCCGATACGTTCGTCACCACCATCGGGGCGCAGAATCGCAAGCGCCGCATCCTGATCGATATCCATCGCAATGCGCGCAGTGCCACGGCGGTATCGCCCTATTCGCTCCGGGCGCGCACCAATATGCCGGCCTCGACGCCGCTCGACTGGCGCGATCTCGAAAGCATCGACGCTCCGGTGGATTTGAACTACTCTACGCTTCCGGGATTATTAACCACGTCCGGCGATCCGTGGGCCGAGATTAACCTGTCAGCCCGCCCTCTGCCTGCATCATCCAAGGCTGGACGTAGTACGCGCGCGTAGGAGACGAAGGTGGCACCCAGGGCAAGCTGGAAAGGCTATATCAAGCTGAGTTTGGTCAGCTGTCCGGTGAAGATGTATCCGGCGACGAGCGCGTCGGAGCGGATCACCTTCAACCAGCTGCACAAGGACACCCATAACCGGATCAACATGAAGCCGGTGGATCCCGAGCTGGGTCTGGTGGAGCGCAGCGACCTCGTCAAAGGCTATGAGTACGAGGACAAGCAGTACATCATCATCGACGAGAGCGATCTCGAAGCGGTGCGGATCGAATCCAACCACACGATGAATATCGAGGCCTTCGTCGACGAGGACGAGGTCGACGTCATCTACCAGGACGCGCCCTATTACCTGGCGCCGGACGGGGCGATGGCGGAGGAGACCTTTGCGGTGCTGCGCGAAGCGATGCGGCAATCGGGCAAGCTCGCCATCGCGCGGCTGGTGCTGACCAACCGCGAGCGGGTGATCACCATCGGGGCGCGCGAGAACGGCATGTTCGTCACGGTGCTGCGCAACCCGAGCGAAGTGCGCGGCACTGCCGAGTATTTCGGCAACATCCCCGAGGTGAAGCCGGAGGCAGAGATGCTGCAACTGGCCGAAAAGCTGATCGAGCAGAAGGTCAAGCCGTTCAACCCCAAAGACTACGAAGATCGCTACGAAGTGGCGCTGATGCAGATGATCCGCGAGAAGCTCAAGGGTCACAAGCCGATCATCGCGGCAGCGCCGGAGCGCGGCAATGTCATCAACCTGATGGATGCGCTGAAGGCCAGCCTGGGGCAGGCGAAGCCCGCCGCGCCGAGCAAGGCCAAGGCCGAGCCGGCCGAAAAGCCAGCGGCGAAGAAGCCGACGCTGAAGGAAGCGGTGGCGGCGTCGAAGGCGGCGGCAGCCAAGCCGGCGGCGGCGAAGAAGAAGGCTTAGCATCTGTGATCGCCTGGCGTTTTGGCGATTTGGCCACCAATCGCCTCAGCGACCCCGGCCAGCTGTCGAACATCATTCTTGCCGCGCTTGCAGGTAGCGAAGTTCCGCAGGCTTTCGCTACCGAGGTGGCTGGCATTTCGCGCGTTGGCCCATACTGGGCACTGCCTGGGCCGAGGCACGAAAAGATTGCGGAAAGCGAGATCTACTTCCGCGGCGACGAAAGTGCAGTCGAGGAGAGCCTAAATAGCCGGCACTTAGAGGACTACGATACCTCGCTGCGACTGGCGCCGCTTGACCGCGCTCTCGCCACAGGAATTGCTTCGATATCTCTGGTCCGGATGCAGCTTTCGAAACACGGCGAATTCAGGCCCTTCAGCTTCCGTCTCAGTGCTACCGAATACGAGGCCGAGCCAGCGGTGTGGCCGGTGGTCCTTACCTTCAGTCGCTATCGTGGTCCGCAGGACGATTTCGGTCCTCACTTTCGCGTTGAGCCTCAGTCCAACGATCAGGGGGCGCCTGACACGCGAAGCTTCGAGTTTTACGCTCTCCTCTGACGCCTCGCCTACCTACTGGCAAATCCCCCCCACGAGCCGTAGAATCACCTGATGCGGAAATCGGACAGCACCGTCGGTATCGTGGGGGCGCTCAGTGCGTTTCCGCGACGGCTGGCGGCGCGGGCGATGGGGACCAAGGGCAGCCGACTGCGGCGAGGCCTGACCCGCCATACCGGTACGCTGGTGCTGGGGCGGACGCTGCTCGACAAGCTGTCGGATGCGGAGATCGAGGCCAAGGTCGCGGTGTTGCGCGAGACCGAGGCGTCGCTGATCAGCGAGAACGGCTTTTTGCGCTGGCTGGGGCTGTTGAGCGCGCCCGAGCAATCCAACCTCAGCCGCCAGTCACTGCTCGATCAGAGCAAGCTCGACGCCCGCGCCTTTGACCTGTTGGCGCTGTTCGATGCGTTCGAGCATCACGCCGAACCGTTCTCGTTCCGCGACCTGATCCTGTCGCGCAAATATGCCGGGCTGCTCGCCGGTGGCGCCACCTGGGGGGCGATTGCGCGCTCGGTGCATCGCTCCGGGCCGGTGCAGTCACTGACGGCGATGTCGCTGCACCCGGGCGGGCCGAAGCGCATCCGGGCGCTGATCGGCGACCAGCCGGCCGAACTAGATGGGCAGCGGCTGTTGGCGCTGGCGCCGATCGAGGACGAGTCCGAGGAGTATTTCTCGCTCGCCGAGGCAGCGGAGGCGGCCGGGCTCTATGCCGAGGCGGCGGTGCTCTACGGGCATTGCCTGTCGATCGACCCCAACGACTCGGTGGCGGCCTATAACCGGGCCAACTGCCTCAAGGCAGCGAACGATAATTCCGAGGCAGCGAACGCCTATATGCAGGCGATCAAGCGCGACCCGGATTTCGTCGAGGCCTGGTTCAATTACGCCGGGCTGCTGCGCGAGGAAGGCAAGATCGCCACTGCGCGCCAGCATCTGAAGACGGCGATCGACATCGACCCGGACTATGCCGACGCGATCTACAACCTCGCAACGCTCGAATACGACGCCGGCGACCTCGGGGAAGCACGGCGCTGGTGGGTGCGCTATCTCGAACTCGACCAGGACTCGGACTGGGCGAAGACCGCCTCGCGCGGTATCGCCTATGCGGACCTTCACACACGGAAATCGGCTGGCTGATGACGACCAGTTTTCTCTTCGACGGCCCGGAAGATGCACGGGTGACGATCCTGTTGGCGCACGGCGCCGGCGCGCCGATGGACTCGGCGTCGATGAACGCCACCACCAAGGCGCTGGCGGCGGCCGGCTTCCGGGTGGCGCGCTTCGAGTTCGGCTATATGGCCGGGCGGCGCACCGAGGCCGGCAAGAAGCCACCGCCGAAGGCCGAGACGGTGATGCCGGAATATGTGGCGGCGATCGATGATCTCGGGCCGACCGACGGGCCGCTGCTGATCGGCGGCAAGTCGATGGGCGGGCGGGTCGCCAGCATGATCGCCGACGCCGAGTACGAAGCCGGCCGGATCGCCGGGCTGGTCTGCCTCGGCTATCCGTTTCACCCGCCGGGGCGGCCGACGCAGCTCAGGACCAAGCACCTGATCGGGCTCAAGACCCCGGCGCTGATCTGCCAGGGGACGCGCGACGAGTTCGGCGTACCGGACGAAGTCGCGACCTATGGGCTGTCGCCGGAGATCGAGGTGAAATGGCTCGAGGACGGCGACCATGACCTGAAGCCGCGGAAGGCGATTTCCGGGTTCTCGACTGCCGATCATCTGAAGACCGTAGCCGACAGCATCACCGCATGGGTCGGGCGCATCGCGCCCTGAGCACTGCACGTTTCTTCGAAACGCGAAGTGCTCAGGGTTTTTTGGTTTGTCGCGCTTTCGAACCGGAAAAGCTTGCAACTTTTCCTGAAAACGCTCCGGGGCTTCGCCTTGAAGGTCGCAACGTTCAACATCAACAACGTCAACCGGCGGCTCGACAACCTGCTGGCGTGGCTGGACGCGGCCGAGCCCGATGTCGTCTGCCTGCAGGAACTGAAGGCGCGGGATCATCAGTTTCCGGCGACGGCTTTGGCCAATGCCGGCTACGGCGCGGTGTGGCGCGGCGAAGCGAGCTGGAACGGCGTCGCCATCCTCGCCAAGGGGGTCGAGCCGGTGCTGACGGCCGAGGAGTTGCCCGGCGACCCCGAGGATACCCAGGCGCGCTATATCGAGGCAGCGGTCAATGGGGTGGTGATCGCCTCGCTCTATGCGCCGAATGGCAACCCGCAGCCGGGGCCGAAATTCGACTACAAGCTCAGTTGGGGCGAGCGGCTGATCGCACACGCGGCAGAGCTGTTCGACAGCGGTGTGCCGGTGGTGCTGGCGGGCGACTACAATATCGTCCCCGAGCCGCGCGACATCTATGTCACCACCTCGTACCGCGACAACGCCCTGGTGCAACCCGAGAGCCGCGAGCAGTTCCAGCGGCTGCTCGATCAGGGTTGGACCGATGCGCTGCGCAAGAAATTCCCCAACGAGACGCTCTACACCTTCTGGGACTACATGCGGAACCGCTGGCCGCGCGACGCCGGGCTGCGGCTCGACCATATGCTCTTGAGCAAGCAACTGGTGCGGAAGCTCGTGGCAGCGGGGATCGATCGCGAGGTGCGCGGTGAGGATGGGGCCAGCGACCATGCGCCGGTGTGGATCGAGCTGAAGGTGTAGTGCGTGGGGCTCCCCCCTCCCAACCTCCCCCACAAGGGGGGAGGTGCCGTTCAGCGCGTGAGGCGCGATCAAGCCAACTCCACCGGCCCGACACCTCCCCCTTGATGGGGGAGGCCGGGAGGGGGTGGGGCCACCTGCACAGACTCCCGAAGTCCGACGTTTAAGTTGACTGCAAACGTCAGAATTAGTAGCGCAGTGCCCATTGTTTTGAGCGATGGGTTTGACGATGGCGCCGCTGAAGCTGATCAAGGGCACGGTTGTTGGCAGGCAGATGGTGACGCCGGGCATGGTGCGGGTGACGCTGGGCGGCTCGGATATCGAGGCGCTGAAATCGACCGGCATCGGCGACGAATATGTCCGGCTGTTCTTCCCCGACCCGGCGACCGGCGAGCTGGTGCTGCCGGAGGTGGATGCGCAGGGGTTCTGGAAATATCCCGAAGGCAAGAAGCCGGCGCATTGCGAGTGCTACACCATCCGCTATTTCCGCGATGGCGAGATCGACCTCGATTTCGTGGTGCATGAGGGGGGCCGGGCGAGCGAGTGGGCCCAGGCGACGGAGCCAGGCGACGAGATCGTGCTGCGCGAACCCTACGGCATCTACGAGGCGCCCGCCGACGCCGATTGGCAGCTCTTCGTCTGCGACGCCACCGGGCTGCCGGCGCTGGGCCGGCTGCTCGAGGGGCTGGCCGAGCATGTCGAGGCGCGGGTGATCGTCGAGGTGCCGGACAAGAGCCACGAACAGCAGTTCGAGAGCAAAGCCCAGGTGAAGATCGTCTGGCTCCATGGCGCGGGCAACGGGGTCGCCGCGAGCCAGCTCGAGGATGCGGTGAAGTCGATGACGTTCCCGGCCGATCGCTCGGTCTATGTGTGGGTCGCATCCGAGGCCAAGACCGTGCGGCCGATCCGCAAGTATCTGCGGCACGAGCTGAAATGGCCGGCAACCCGCTACTCGATCACCGGCTACTGGACCGACAAGCTGGCGGAGTTCGAACGCAACTGGGCGGCGCTCGACCCGGCAGTGAAGAAGCAGATCGATGATCTCTGGCGCTCGGGCCGCGACGCGCAGGACGTGCGCGACGATGTCGAAGCGGTGATGGAGAAGTTCGGGCTTTAGGGGGCTCGGGACCGGCAGTCGGCGCACCCTCTCCCGTTTACGGGGGAGGGGGAACCACGCGAAAGCGTGGTGGGAGGGGGGGAGCCCCACGCGCTGATGGTTGGTCGTGCCTCACGCTTGGACAGTGGGCGGACGGGGCGGACGTCGGAGTCTGCGGCACCCCCTCCCACCAGCCTTTCGGCTGGTCCCCCCTCCCCCGCAGGCGGGAGAGGGACGCTGACTGCAAGCTACGGATCACTTATCCCGCAAAACTCCGGATCGCCGCCGTCACCGCCTCGGTGATGCCCGGGTCGCTCAGCGAGTGGCCGGCAGTGTCGACCACCCGCACTTCGGCATCGGTCCAGATCGCGGCCAGCGCATGCGCAGTGCGGGGTGGGCAGAGCAGGTCGTAGCGGCCCTGGACGATGATGCCGCGGATGCCGGCGAGGCGGTGGGCGTTGGCCATGAGCTGATCGGGCGCCATGAAGCTGTCATGGCTGAAATAGTGGGCTTCCATCAGCGCGGTGGCGGGGATGCGGGACGAGGGCGAGAAATCGAGCCGCGTCGTCGCCGGACGCACTTCGGAGAGGATGCGCTCGGTGTCGCCATAGGCGCGGGCCGCGGGGCCATGCACTGCGACATCGGGGTCGAGGATGCGGCGGAAATAGCTGTCGACCGGCGCGCGGCGCTCTTCCGGCGTCAGGAGGCTGAGAAAATCCTCGTAGAGCGCTGGGTAGAAGGTCGAGAGGCCGGTGCCGAAGGCCCAGTCGAGCTCAGTGCGGGTGCCGAGGAAGGTGGCGCGCAGCACGATGCCGAGCACGCGCTCGGGATGCGCCTCGGCATAGGCGAGCGCAAGTGTCGCTCCCCACGAGCCGCCGACCACGAGCCAGCGCTCGAAGCCAAAATGCTCACGGATCTGCTCCATGTCGGCGATCAGATGCGCGGTGGTGTTGGCCTCGCGCGAGCGGGCCGGGGTGGAGCGACCGGCGCCGCGCTGATCGAACAGCACGGCGCGGAAGCGGCTGGGGTCGAAGAGCTGGCGATGCGCCGGCTGGCAGCCGCTGCCCGGGCCGCCATGCAGGTAGACGGCGGGGATGCCATCGGCAGCGCCAATGGTCTCGACATAGAGCTCGTGACCATCGCCGACGCGGAGGCGGAGGGTGGTGAGGGCGGTGGGGGAGAGGTCGTCCACTGGAGTACTCGATGGTTCGCACCCACCGGTTGTCATCCCTGCGAAGGCAGGGACCCAACTCTCGGCTGGCGCGGGCTGTGAAATGGGTCCCAGCTTTCGCTGGGATGACGGCCGGTGCTTGTGGTTAGCACGCAGCCAGAGCTTTGGCTCCTGGCACCTGCCTCACAGTTCCTGCTGTTCCGGCTCCAGCGTGCCGCCCGCGAAGTTGCGGTAGATATAGCGGTTGGTTCCCGTAGCAGACTCCTGTTCCGCCGTCCTGAAGATCTCGTGATGGCGTGGCGACAGGCTGCAGGCGGGGTCGGTGTTGGCGGCGCTGCCGGTCAGCGCGAAGGCCTGGCAACGGCAGCCGCCGAAATCGAGTTCCTTGAAGGCGCAGCTCTGGCACGGCTCGGGCATCCAGCCGGTGCCGCGGTAGCGGTTGAAGGCGTCGGAGTTCTGCCAGATCCAGGCGATCGAGTGGTTGGAGCGGACGCTCTCGAAATCGAGTTCGGTGATGGTTTCCGCGGCGTGGCAGGGCAGCACCTTGCCGGCAGGAGTGATGTTGAAGAACTGCCGGCCCCAGCCGCCCATGCATTTCTTCGGGCGGTCGGCATAATAGTCGGGGACGACATAGTCGATGTCGAGAATGCCCCTGAGGCGCGCGGTCGCCTCCTCGACGATGCGGGTGGCTTCATCGATCTGGGCGATGGTCGGCATCAGCGCGGCGCGGTTCTTCAGCGCCCAGCCGTAATACTGGACGTTCGCCACCTCGATGCGGTCGGCATCGAGCGCCACGGCCATGTCGATCATGCCGGGGAGCTGGTGGAGGTTCTGCCGGTGCATCACCGCGTTGACGGTCAGCGGCAGGCCGAGCTCGCGGGCCCAGCCGGCGGCTTCCAATTTCTTCGAATGCCCCTTGAAGCCGGCGATGCGGTTGGCGAGTTCGGGTTCGTTCCCCTGAAAACTGATCTGGATGTGGCAGAGCCCGGCATCGGCCAGCGCCTCGAGCTTGTCGCGGCTCAGCAGCACCGCCGAAGTGATGAGGTTGGAATAGAGCCCGAGCTCGGTGGCATGCCGGATCAGCTCGGCAAGATCCTTGCGCACGGTCGGCTCGCCACCGGAAAAATGCACCTGCAGCACGCCGATCTCGGCCAGTTCGGTCAGCACCTTCTTCCATTCGTCGGTGGTGAGCTCGTTGCCGGCGCGCTCCATCTCGACCGGGTTGGAGCAGTAACCGCATTGCAGCGGACAGCGATGGGTGAGCTCGAGCAGCACGGCGAGCGGAATGCCGTAGCTCTCGGCAACGGATTTCTGTTCGAGGATGGCGAGGCCATCGGTCGGATCGGCAAAGACCGGGCTGGTGTCGAGGAGAGTGGGGCTCATGGCACGGCCTTTCGGGCTTCGACCACGAAGCCGGAGCCGGCGAGGTCCTGCAGCATGGCGATGACGTCGGCGCCGATCTCTTCGCGCGGGGCCGCGTAGGCCTCGGCGAGCTGGTCGATGATAGCAGCGACGCTGCGCTGGCCGTCGCAGAGCTGCAGGATCTCGACGGCGATCTCGTCAGGCGCCATGACGCGCTCGGGCACCAGCAGCACCCAGCGCTGGCGCGCCTCGTCGTAGCGCAGCCGGGTGCCGCGGGCGAGGGTGGGGATACTGTCCTCGGCAACGATCAGCCGGCGGCGGGCGGCGGGCGCGGTGACGGCGGTCATGGCGTGGCCGGAACGAAAGCGCCGGGCGGCACATGGCCCTCGACATAGGCGTGGTAGAGCGCGTCGAGCTGCACCCACAGCACATTGGTCTTGAAGATCAGCGCGTTGCAGACCAGCTGGCGCTCGTAGGGCGTTCGGGCGTGCTGCTTGACGTAGTTCAGGGCGAACTCGGAGTCGCGCGGCGCCTGGGTCAGCCGGCGGCTGAAATAGCTCATCACCTCGGGGTTCACGAAGTCATAGTGCTTCAGCATGCCCGAGATGCGCTCCTCGTGCAGGTTCGGCGCAAACAGCTCGGTGAGCGAGGAGGCGATGGCCTCGAGCGGCGATTTCTCGCGCACGAAATGCACATAGGCTTCGACGGCGAAGCGGGTGGCCGGCAGAATGCCTTCGGCGCGCTCGACATAGTCGGTGTCGAGGCCAAGCCCCTCGGTGAGCTTGATCCAGCGCTCGATACCACCTTCGGTGCCGATATCGCCGTCATGGTCGGAAATGCGGTGGCGCCACTCGATGCGGGTGTCGCGATCGCGGAAGCGCGAGATCACCACAGCGTCCTTTATCGGGATGGTCGACTGGTAATAGTAGCGGTTGAGCGCCCAGGCCTGCACCTGGCCCTTGCTGAGCTTGCCGCCATGCAGCAGGCCGTGGAACGGGTGGAGGCTGTGGTAGCGGGTGGCGCCGATGAAGCGCAACTGCTCCTCGAGCTGCTCGGGCGTGTCGAGCGGCGCGTCGGCCGGGACCGAGAAGGCGGTGAGTGCGGTCATAGCGTGATCTCCATCCCGTCGGCCGGAATCTGCCAACCGGCCTGTTCCACCGCCTGACGCTCGGGGGCGCCGGGCATCAGGGCGGGGTTCGAATTGTTGATGTGCAGGAAGATTTTCCTGATGATCCCGAGGTTTTCGAGGGTGGGCATGGCGGCGGCCATGGCCATGTGGCCCATGCGCCGGCCGGTCTTCTGGCTGAGGCCCTGGCGGATCATCTCGTCATCGGTGAACAGCGTACCGTCGAAGAACACCAGTCTGGCGCCGCGCAGATAGGTCTCGACCGCTGGGGTCAGCGCCGCGCAGGCGGCGAGGAAGACGAAGCTCTCGTCGCTCGCCTTGTCGCGAATGACGAAGCCGAGCGTGTCGCCATCTTCGTTGGCGCTGGTGTCCTCGACGAACAGGGCCGCCTTGCCGGGCGCGACAAAGGGCAGAATCTCGAGACCGGACGGCGTGCCATCGGGCAGTTGCGGTTCGAACGCGACATCCGCCTCGATCGGACGGCGCGGCACGAGATTGCGCTTCAGCACGTTGAAGATCGGGTTGGCATCGAGCAGATCGAGCACGCGCCGGTGCCCGTAAAGGTTGAACGCGGCGCCCTCGCGCAGGGTCAGCAGCCCGGCGATGGCATCCACTTCGCCGTTCGTCAGGATGACGCCGGCGACGGGGCTGTGGCGCAGGGCACGCGGGTGGAGGGCAGGGGTCTCGGTGAGCTGCTGGCGCAGGTCGGGCGAGGCGTTGATCAGGAACCAGTGCTCCTGGTCGGCGCTGATGGCGATCGAGGCTTGCGTCGCCCGGAGCTCGGCGTGGCTGGTGCGAGCGGCACAACAGTTGTCGCAGCCGCAATTCCATTGCGGCACTCCGCCACCCGCCGCGGTTCCCAGGACAATTATGCTGAGCATGAGGCCCGTCCCCGCGGCAGGATCGACGTGATTACTTGCGGGTCGCGCAAGCGTACATGTTGATTTCCATGCTCACCGGCACTTCGACCAGCTTGGGCTTCTTCCAGGACTTCATTTGGAGTTCTCCTCACAGTGCGCGGCTTGGTGCCGCGAGGAGGAGTTTAGGGAGAACGCTCGGGCCCGCACTCTATCATGCTGATAGATAAGGCCTATTGGTTAGAGTTCGGAGAGAGGGGCACGGTTGAGGAAGGCCGGAGTGGGGCGGATGCCGGGCAGCGCCAGGGCTTCGCCCGCCGCCTGCAGCGTGTCGATCAGCGTGGCGTAGGGCTCCTGCCGGCGGTATTGCGAGGCAATGAGCGCGACGATGCGGCGGGCATCGGCGTTGATGCGATAGAGCCGGACCCCGTCGAGCGAAGTGCTGCCGCTGACCGTCGAGAGCGCCGGCGCGAGGCAGATGCCGGAGCCGGCGCGGACCAGCCCGATGGCCACCTCGAAGCTGCGGCACTGGGCGACGACGCGATGCTCGGGGAGCATCTGGTCGTACCAGTCGGCGACCCGCTTGGCGTGCTGGGTGCCGAAGATGAACTGGATCGAGCGGTTGAGCAGGGCCCAATCCGACGGCGCCAGCTGCCGCGGGTCGGTGATGTCGTCGAGCTCCAGCTGCTCGGGCACGACGAGCACATAGGGGTCTTCGATGAGCGGGATCTGCAGGAAGCCGACGCTCGCCTCGGCCACCGAGTTGGCGGCGAGCAGGCCGATATTGACGCGGCGGCCATAGAGCATTTCGAGGATATCGGCCGGGGCGCTCTCCTGGATGTCGAAATCGATATCGGGGAACTTGGCCTGCGTGCTGGTCAGCGCCGCCGGCAGCACGACCCGCAGGACCGAGTTGATGCCGGCGAGCCGCACGGTGACGCGCTGGCCGCCGCTGAACTGGCCGAGCCCATCCTCGAGGTCCTGCATGTTGCGCAGAATCTGCTCGGCGCGGGGCAGCAGGTAGGTGCCTGCCTCGGTGAGCGTCATTTCGTTGGAATGCCGGCGGAACAGCCGGGTGCCTACCGTGCTCTCGAGCTTGGACAGTTGCTGCGACAGCGAAGGCTGGGCGAGCCCCAGTTGCTTGGCGGCGCGGGTCAGCGTCTCGGAATGGGCAACGGCCCAGAAGATGCGCAGCTGGTGCAGCGTGATCTCGGGACGACGGACACGCGGCGCATTGCGCGGTCGCGCCGTCTGCAGCAGCGCGGTGAGGTCCGTCGGGATGGTCCGATCATCGTCGGTCATGTCGCCATTCCTAGTTCAGGAAACGGCTTAACGCGAGAGGGCAGTCGGATGACCAATGAAGAGGATTGGAGGTAGGGCGGGGAGGAGTCGACCGATACAGATCGGCCGGTGCGAGAAACGCACCCCCCACCCTGTCCCTCCCCCGCAAGGGGGGAGGTGACCTTGTGGCTATTGCCTTCGTACCGCAGGCGCCGGTGTCAGTCGGAGCGTCTCCCTCCCCCTTGCGGGGAGGGGGCAGGGGTGGGGGTGCTCTTCCCGCAGCAGCGCTGGTGGGCGAACCTAGATCGTTCCCTTGGCCTTCAGTTCACGCACCGCGTCACGCATCGCATCCAGGGTGTCGTTGATCACCCCGGCATCGTGCTCGCTGGAGAGGAACCAGGCGCCGCGTTCGAGGGCGCGGACGCCGCGATACATCAGGGCGGTGGTGAGCGCGATGTAGGCAGGGCGGTTCATTTTGGCGAGATCGCGGAAATCGCGGGCCGGCTTGTCGAGGCCGAGGGCGACGTGGAAGACCTGCGGGAAGCCGACCACCGAAGCGGTGACGCCGGCCGAGGCGAAGATCTCCTTGAAGCCTTCCTGCAGCGCCGTGCCGGAAACGCCGATCTTCTTGTAGAGCGCCGGGGTCAGCGACTTCAGCGTCGCAGCGGTCGCCGCCATGGCGATCGGCTGGGCATTGTAGGTGCCGCCATGGACGACGCCACCGGAGGTGAACATGTCCATCAGGTCGGCGCGACCGGCAATGGCAGCCACCGGGAAGCCGTTGGCGATGGCCTTGCCGAAGGTGGAGAGGTCAGGGGTAACACCGAACAGTTCCTGCGCGCCGCCGGGGGCGAGGCGGAAGCCGGTGATGACTTCGTCGAAGATCAGGATGGTGCCGGTCCTGGTGCAGGCCTCGCGCACGCCTTCGAGGTAACCGGCCAGCGGGTGCACGGCACCCTGGTTGCACATCGCCGCTTCCATGATGACGGCGGCGATATCGCCTTGAGCCAGGCGCGCCTCGAGCAGTTCGAGATTGTTCCAGGGCAGGACGACCAGGGTATCGGCAGTGTCCTTGAGCTGGCCCTTCGAGCCGATGACCGGGGTCGGCGCATCGGCGGGGCCGGCCGCGTCGAGGGCCGGAGCGGTCGACCACAGCACGTTGTCGAACCAGCCGTGATAGTGGCCTTCGAACTTCAGGATCTTGGTGCGGCCGGTGGCGGCGCGGGCAAGGCGCATCGCCGCCTGGTCGACCTCGGAGCCGGAGGAGCCGAAGCGCATGCGCTCGGCCGACGGCACCAGTTCGCAGACGAGGCGCGCGGCTTCCGCTTCGATCGCGGTCTGGCCGGCGAACAGGATGCCGTTGTCGATCTGCGACTTCACCGCATCGACCAGCGCCTGCGGCTTGTGGCCGAGGATCATCGGGCCCATGCCGAGATAGTAGTCGATCAGCCTGTTGCCATCGACGTCGTAGAGATAGGCGCCTTCGCCACGCTCGAACACCAGCGGGGTGGGCGAGATGTTGAGGCGGAAATTGCTGTTCACGCCGCCGGAGATCCACTGCGAGTTGGTGCGGATCGCCTCGACGGATTTATCGAAGCTGAGCGGGCGCGACGCTGAAGCAGCCGCGGGTGCGGCGGGGGATGTAACGGTCAACGCGGGACTCCTCAATTCTTCTAGTCCAAGTGGCCCGACGGCCTGAAAGTTGTAAATGGCCGCCGGTTTCGCGAGGCGAAAAAATGGGCGGAAAGCCGATAAAGCCGGCAGTTATGCTTTGCTGTTCTTGGTGACCGCAATGCAGTCGATCTCGTAACGCAGCGCTGCCCCGAGGCAATTGGTGATGGTGGTGCGGGCCGGGAACGGCGCCTGGAAATACTCGGGATAGATCCGGTTGTAGAGCGCGAGATCGGCATCGTCGCGCACGTAGTTGCGGGTCTGCACCACATGGGCGAGGTCGCTGCCGGCATCCTCGAGCACCTTGCGCAGGTTCTCGATCGAGCGGCGCATTTCGCCCTCGAAACTGTCCGAGACGATCTTGCCGGTCGCATCGACCGAAGCCTGGCCGGACACGAAGATCAACTCGCCGACCTTGGTGGCCGGGCTGAACGGCAGATGCGAGCGCGGGGTATCCGGCGCGCTGGGATATTCGATCATGATGGGCTCCAGGAAATCTCAGCTGATCGGAAAGACGGGCTTTCTCAGCCGCTGGTAGGGCAGGGTTTTCAAGGCGCTGGTGCAGGGGCCGGGAGTGGTGACGGTGTAGCTGCCCTTGGCGATCTTGTCGTAGGCGCGGCGATGGGCGACGGCGGCCTTGACGCCGATCACCCAGAGATCCTCGGGGATGATGCCCTGCGAACGCAGCTGGCCGAGGTCGAAAGGCGGGGTCTTGCGGCTCGACAGGAGGATCTTGATGCCGTTGGCCTCGACCACGGCCGATGGGCCCATATTGTAATGGATGCCCTGCATGGCGGCGAGGTGGCTGTTGCGATCCTCCAATGTGAAGGCGCCGTCGGAGCGGCTGACGAAGCTGACTTCGAGCTCGACGGGGCCGGGGTCGAGCCGGCTGCCCTTGCCGCCGATCGACAGGGTGCGCCTGTCGCCGGGCTTGGCTCCATCGAGGGCGCGGACCGCGGCAGGATCGGCGATGGCGACGGCGGCATTGGTGATGCCGTGGCGGAGGAAGCCGCGCAGCACCGGGGTGCAGTCACCCGGCGCGCCGCCGCCGATATTGTCGGAGGGCTCGACGATGACATAGGGGCCGCCCGGGAGGGTCTTCACTTCGCTCAGCGCGGCATCGAGATCCCATTCGGTGGGGATGCCGAGATCGCGGAGCTCGATGGCGAGGTTCTCCAGCCCGTCGAGCGCCGCCTTGGCGTCGGCATCGCTGCCGGTGGTGGTCACCGAAAAGGCGACGCCGGCATCGGGAATGTCGGAGAAGGAATAGCCGGCAACGACGTTCACGGTCCAGATCTCAGGGTTCTCGGCCTCGATCTGGCGGGCCAGCGCTTCGAGGTCGCGCATCGGCCGGTCGGCGGTGCCGACGCCGGTGGGGGCCCAGATGATCGGCGCGTTGCGGGCGATCATGTGCGGCAGCACGCCGTCGCGCAGCGCACGGGCCAGCAGTTGCGCCGAGCGGATGGCGGACTCGTTGGCGTCGGTATGCGGGTTCTCGCGATAGGCGACGAGGCCGTTGGCATTCCTCGCCATCGCGGCGGTGAAGGTGGCGTGGAGGTCGAAGACGCCGAACAGCGGCAGGGTCTCGGCGCCCGGCACCTGGCGGATGCGGGCCAGCAATTCGCCTTCCGGATCGACGCTCTCAGTGGTGACCATGGCGCCATGCAGCGCCAGCCAGATGCCGTCGAGGCCGCCATCGGCGAGCGCCGCTTCGAGGCCGGTGCGGAGCTCGCTCCAGAACAGCTCGAATACCGCATGGTCGGCGGTGCCGGAGGGGAGGGCGGAGAAATCGGCGACCGGCACCACCTCCCAGCCTTCGGCTTCGGCAACCTCGAGGAAGCCGTCAATGGTCGAGCCGTCGCCGCGCCGCGCCGTCACGGCGCTGCCGCGGTTGATGGTGAATTCGTCGAGCCCGGTGATCTCGTCGACGAAGGTGTGGGTCTCGTGGAACAGGCCGGCGAGAAGGATGCGAGGCTTGGTCATTTGGAGCTCGGATGCGGCGCGTGATGGGTCATTTCGGCGGTGATCTCGGCGAGGCTGGCGACGAGAAGCTTGCCCAGCCGCTCGATGTTCTCGGGCTCGTAGCGAGCCGACGGGCCGGCAATGCTGACCGCGGCGATGGCGTCGCCCCCCGGGCCGAAGATCGGCGCGGCGACGCAGGCGCTGCCCATCTCGTTTTCTTCGAACTCGGTGGCCCAGCCCAGCGTCCGGCAGCGTTCGAGCACGGCCTCGAGCGCTTCGGGATCGGTGATGGTATGTGAGGTCGCGGCCGGCAGGTTGCCGACCGAGAAGATGATCTTGCGGAAGCTTGGCGGCTGGTGGGCGAGCAGTGCCCGGCCGCATGCGGTGGAGTGATAGGCGGCGCGGGTGCCCGAATAGGACGAGACGCGCAGCGACTGGCTGCCCTCGAGGCTTTCGACGATCACCGCATCGGTCGGGCCGGGCAGCGCCAGATTCACCGTTTCGCGCGTCGTGGCGCAGAGGCGGATCAGGTGCGGGCGGGCGATGGCGGCGATATCGAGCCGGCGCTCGACCGCCTTGCCGTAGACCAGGTGCTGCAGGCTCAGCCGATAGGCGCCGGCCTTGGCATCGCGTTCGGTGAGGCCGACATCGACGAGGGCGCTGACCAGGTTGAACGCCGTAGTCTTGGCCAGGCCGGTGCGGATCGCCAGGTCGCGCAGCGACACCCAGTCTCCGCCGGCCATGGCATCGAGCAGCGCCTTGGCGCGCGCCACGGACTGGATACGGGCGTCGGCCGGGGTACTGGTCTGCGCGTCGTCAGGAGCGCTGGATCTTGGCATTTCGCACGGTCTCTCGCGGCTGGTTCCACATCGTAGAACAAACGCCGGATGGCAGCTACCGGCGCAATAAGACACGAGAGCCGGCATGGCGCAAGCATTGCGACAGAGTTTTGCCGAGATGCGACCTCGGTAGAGTTGACAGCCCGGCTGTCATTATCATTACATCCGATCGGGCAAACAGCGGTTCGTTCCATCATGTAGGATGGATGGCATTGCCGGGAGCGGATGTGTTGCGGGTCTTTGTAGCGTCGCTGGCCACCGAAACGAATACCTTCTCGCCGCTGTTCGTCGATCGCAGCGCCTTCGAGGACGCGTTTTACTGTCCGCCCGGCACGCATCCGGATACGCCAACGCTCTGCTCGGCGCCGATGGTGGCGGCGCGGCGGCGGGCCAAGACCGACGGGTTCACGCTGATCGAGGGCACGGCGACCTGGGGTGAGCCGGCCGGGCTGGTGTCGCAGGGCGCCTATGAAAGCCTGCGTGATGAAATCCTCGACCAGCTCAAGGCGGCGATGCCGGTCGACATCGTGCTCTATGGCCTGCACGGCGCCATGGTGGCGCGCGGCTATGACGACTGCGAGGGCGACCTCCTGGCGCGGACGCGCGAGATCGTCGGGCCGGACGTGGTGGTCGGCGCCGAACTCGACATGCACCACCACCTGACTCAGCAGCGGGTCGACAATGCCGACGTGCTGGTGGCGTTCAAGGAGTTCCCGCACACCGATTTCCTCGCGCGGGCCGAGGACCTGGTGGAGCTCTGCCTGCGCACGGCGCGCGGCGAGATCGCGCCAGTGACCGAAGTATTCGATCTCCGCTCGCTCAGCGCCGCGTTCATGACCAGTCGTGAGCCGGGCCGGAGCTTCGTCGACAAGCTGATGGACATGGAGGGCAAGGATGGCATCCTGTCCATCTCGGTGACCCATGGCTTCACGCCCGCCGATGTCGCCGATGTCGGCTGCAAGGTATTCGTGGTGGCCGATGGCGAGGCCAACCGTGCCAAGGCCAGGATGCTGGCCGAGCAGTTGGGGCGCGAAATCCTCGGCTGGCCGCCGGGCGCCGCTGGCCCCTATCACTACAAGCCCGAGGAGGCGATCCGGCAGGCGCTGCTCGAAACAGGGCAGCCGATCGTCTTTGCCGACCGCTGGGACAGCCCGGGTGGCGGCGTTGCGGGGGATTCCTCGGTGATGATCGATGCGCTCTTGGCGCATCCGGAGATTCCGTCGGCCATCGGGGCGCTGTGGGACCCGATCGCGGTGCAGTTCTGCCGGGCGGCCGGCGTCGGCGCGGCGATCCGGCTGCGCTTCTGCGGCAAGGTGTCGGAAACCTCCGGCCATCCGGTCGATGCCGACGTGGTGGTCAGGGCCGTATCGGACAACCTGATGATCCCGTTCGAGCAGAGCTGGGTGTCGCTCGGGCCGGCGGCAGCGATCAGCATCGGCAATGTCGATATCGTCCTCGCCACCGGGCGATCGCAGACCTTCAGCCCGCCGGCCTTCACCAATCTGGGCATCGATCTCAGCACCAAGAAGGTGGTGGTGGTGAAATCGTCGAACCACTTCTATGCCGCATTCTCAAAGATCGCGGCCAAGATCCATTATCTCGATACCGGCGGGCCGTTTCCGAGCGATCCCAGGATGATCCCCTACACCAAGCTTCGCCGTCCCATCTACCCGCTGGACCCCCACCCATGGCTCTGATCCCACGTCTCGACCTTAGTTCCCTCGATCGCCAGCCGCTCGATCCGCTGACCAAGGGGCTGCCGTTCGATGCCCCTGATCTGACGGTGGGCGCGGTCGGCCGGCAGGGCTGGAACGTGCTGAACGGCGACATGCCGCTGCCGCTGGCGGTGATCCGGCAGGAGGTGGTGCGGGCCAACAGCCGGTGGATGAGCGCCTTCACCGCCGCCAATGACCTGGTGATCGCGCCGCATGGCAAGACCACGATGTCGCCGGGACTGTTCGACCTGCAGGTGGCCGATGGCGCCTGGGCGATCACCGTCGCGACGGTGCAGCAGCTCAGCGTCTGCGTGCGGTTCGGGGTGAAGCGGGTGCTGATCGCCAACCAGCCGGTCGGCGACCAGGCGATCGATGCGTGCTTCAGGGCCCTGCAGGGCGATGGCTTCGAGCTCTACTGCCTCGCCGACGGGTTGCCGGGGCTGCAACTGCTGGCGGACGGTGCCAAGCGCAACCCGCCGCCCAAGGGCAACCCGCTGCGCGTGCTGGTCGAGATCGGTTTCCTCGGTGGCCGCACCGGAGCAAGGACCCGCGAGCAGGCAATGGAAGTGGCGCGCGTCGTCGCGTCGACGCCCGGCCTGGTGCTGGGCGGGTTCGAGTGTTTCGAGGGCCTGCTGCCGACACCGGAAGCGGCCGACGGGCTGATCGACGATGTGGCGGCGCTGGCGGTGAGCGCGCTCGCCGAAGGGCTGTTCCGCGATGGCCAGCCGGTGGTGGTCAGCGCCGGCGGCTCGGCCTTCTTCGACCGCGTCGGGACCCGTTTCAACCAGGTGGCGTTCGCGCGCCCGGTGGTGAAGGTGCTGCGCTCGGGCTGCTACCTGACGCATGACTCGATTTCTTATGCCGCGGCGTTCGAGCGGATCATCAGCGACACCTCGCTGAAGCTGCCGGAGGGGCGGCTCGAAGCGGCGCTGGAGGTCTGGGCTTATGTGCAGTCGCGGCCCGAGGATGGGCGCACCGTGCTGACCATGGGCAAACGTGACATCAGCTTCGATGCCGGCATGCCGGTGCCGCTGCGCTGGTTCCGGCCGGGCGAGATGACGAAGCCCGCGACGATGCCGGCGGGGCATACCGTGGTGGCGCTCAACGACCAGCACTGCCACATGACCACACCCACCGACAGCCCGCTCGAAGCGGGCGACATGGTGGCGTTCGGCATCGGGCACCCGTGCACGACCTTCGACAAGTGGCAGATGCTGGTGCTGGTGGACGAGGATTACGGCGTCACCGGCGCGCTCAAGACGTTCTTCTGACCGAGCAAGCAAGGGGTAAGCGATGAGCAAGTCTGGTGGCGACTATATCGTTCTTCCGGTGATGAAGGCCCTGCAGGTGCTGGACTATGTGGCGCGGCAGGGACACGACGTGACGCTGACCGAGACGGTGCAGGAACTGAAGCTGCCCAAGACCACGGTGTTCCGGTACCTGCAGACCTTGTCGGCAGCGCAGTTCCTCGAACACGACCTGAAGCGCGACCGCTATGGCGTGGGCAGCAAGTTCCGCTCGCTGGCGCGGGTCGACCAGGAGCTGCAGGGCCTGCGTGATATCGCGCAGCCGGAAATGCGGACCCTGATGGAGACCTTCCACGAGACGGTGAACCTCGCCGTGCTGTCGGAGAACGAGGTGGTCTATATCGACATGCTGGAGCCAGGCCGGCCGTTGCGCGCCAATGCGCGGATCGGCCACCGCCACCCGGCGCATTCCACCTCGCTGGGGAAGGCCATGATGGCGTTCCTGCCCGATGCGGACGCGCTGGCGCTGAGCAGCGAATTGCCGCAGCGGACCATCAACACGCTGACCGATGCCGATAAGCTCAGGCGACAGGTCGACGACGTGCGGCGGCGCGGCTATGCCATCGAAGTGGGCGAGAACGAGGACGGGCTGATGTGTATCGGCGTGCCGATCCTCGACCGTACCGGCTACCCGGTGGCGGCGATGAGCCTGTCGGCGCCGGAGCGACGGATGAAGCCCGAACTCACCATGGTGGCGGCCGATGCGCTGAAGGGCGCCGCCAAGCGGATTTCCACACACCTGTCGGCGCAGCACTGAGGGTCGATACGCTGCGCTGATCCAGGGGCCGATGCGCCGCTCCTGGCGGACGCGTAGCGTCGCGGGGGGAGGGGAGCGCGGCCGGAGCCGATGGACAGATCGCGGCCCTTCCGAGAGCCGCTCCTAAGGTCGATACTCCCTGCGGTCGTTGTTCCCTCTGACGAAACTCCACGTCATTGACACCATTTTGGGCCGTTACTAGCGTGATGATCTACGGGTGCGCCCTGTGATCGCAACGGCTTAGCGTCCCGTTTCCGAGACTATTTCTGAAGTTCTCCGCTTTTGGAGAACCGATACGACTGTTCACCTCGCCAATGCTTCATTTGGCGGGACGGGATGGTGTTGCCGGAGATTGCCTTGCGTATTGCCGTTATTCACGTCGCCCAGGAAACCAACGACTTCAATCCGGTCCTCACCACGATGGCCGATTACGAGGCGTTCGGCATCTATGAAGGCGACGAGATCGTCGAGAAGCTCAAGGGTCTCGGACAGGTCGGCGGCTTCCTGAAGGCGATCGAAGCCTCCGGTCTCGATATCGAGATCGTGCCGATCATCCGGGCCTGGGCGGTGGCCGGCGGCCGGATCGACCGCGCTTCCTACGACTATTTCGACGAACGGATCCGCGCGGGACTCGCGGCGGCACTGGCCGAGGGACCGATCGACGGCCTGGCGCTGCAGCTACATGGCGCCTGCGCCGCGGAGGGGATCGATGATGTCGAGGGCGAGCAGGCGGCGCTGTGCCGGCAGGTGCTCGGGCCTGGCGTGCCGATCGTTCTCGGGCTCGATCATCATGCCAATGTGACGCAGAAGATGGTCGACAGCGTCGATGCGATCGTCGGGCATCGGACCCAGCCGCACGATACGTTCGACACCGGTGTGATCGGTACCGAGCTGCTGCTCAGGATCATCACGGAAAAGCTCAGGCCGACCACGGCGTGGCGGAAGATCCCGCTGGTGTCGCACCAGGAGCAGTTCCTTACATCGAAGGGGCCGATGAAGGCCTGGTTCGACCGGGCGCGCGCCATGGAGGCCGACCCACGGGTGCTGCAGGCCTCGAACTACCCGATGCAACCCTGGCTGGATGTGGCCGAAGGCGGCTGGTCGACCATCGTCGTCACCGACAACGACCAGGCGTTGGCCGAGCAGCTGGCGGACGAACTGGCCGATCTCTGCTGGTCGCTGCGCGACGATTTCCAGGTGCGTGAGGCGGTTTCCGTCGACGATGCAGTGCGGATGGCCGATGCCGAGCCCAGGGGGATCGTGGTGCTGTCCGACACCGGCGATACGGTGTTCGGCGGCTCGGCCGGCGACAGCAACCTGATCCTCGAGGCGATGATCCGGCTGAAGATCAAGAGCAAGGCACTGGTGCCGCTGATCTCGCCGGGCGCCGCCAAGACCCTCAGCAAGGCCGGCGAGGGCGCCCAGGTGACCCTGCTGCTGGGCGGCGATGCGGCCACCGCGTTCTTCACTCCGATCGAGGTGACCGGCACGGTGCGGACGGTCGGCGGCGGCATCATCCACATCACCGACAGCCACCAGAACGAGGTCGACCTCGGCCAGGCGGTGATCTTCGATGTCGGGCCGATCACCATGATGATCACCGAGCTGCGCGGGCTCGCCGGCAACCTGCCGCAGCTCTACGAGGCGATGGGGGTGAACCCGCGCGACTACAAGATCGCGGTGCTGAAGACCGCCTCCAACTTCCAGTATTTCGCGCCGCTGACCTCGCGGGTGATCCGGGCCGATACCACCGGCCCCGGCCAGTCTGACGTGTTCACCCTGCCATGGCAGCGCGTGCCGCGGCCGATGTACCCGCTCGATCCGGTCGAGGACTGGCGTTCCGTGTCGTCGCAGCCGGGGCCGCGCCGACCGGCCTGATTTTCATTCTGCCTACTGCCTTCACGTCTTTTGAACTCACAGGGGAGTCGCTTGCATGAAGAACGGATTTTTCAGGCCATTGAAACTGCTGGGGCTGGCACTGTTCGCCGCCATTGCCCCGATCGGCGCAACGCTGGTGACGCCGGTCGCCGTAGAGGCGCAGGAACTGAAGGGCGGAACGCTGCGGGTTGGCCTGCTCGCCGACATGACCAATTACGATCCGCAGCAGTTCTCGACGGTGAACTTCCACCTGATCAAGAACCTCTATGACAGCCTGATCGAATACACCCCGGAAGGCGAGGCGGTGCCGAGTCTGGCGACGGAATGGACGATCAACGCCGACAATACCTCGGTGACGCTGAAGCTGCGCGACGACGTGACCTTTGCCTCCGGCGGCAAGTTCAGCTCGGCCGACGTGGTGGCGACGCTGGAAAAGGCGGCCAACCCCGACCTCGGCAAGAACGTCTTCGGCACCATGGCGATCGTCAAGGATTGGGCGGCGCCCGATGCGACGACCATCACCATCAACTTCAAGGCGCCGGTGCCGACCAAGCAGATCACCGACCTCCTCCAGTTCATGATCCCGATCGAAGCGGCGGGGATCGCGACGGTCGAGACGGTGCCGGCCGGCACGGGGGCCTATCTCCTCGCCGACCGCGCCGTCGGGCAGGGCCTGACGATGAAGAAGAACCCCAATTACTGGCGCGACAACGAGCCGATCCTCGATGAGATCGTCTTCACCATCTTTGCCGACGACGCGGCGGCCAGCGCAGCGCTGGAGTCGGGTTCGATCGACATGGTCTATGGCAGCACAGCCCGCAACGCGGTGCGGCTGCAGGATGCCGGCTATCAGGTGATCCGCGGGCCGGGCTCGCTGGTGCAGGTGTTCCGCATCAATGCGACGCGCGCGCCGTTCACCAACGAGAAGTTCCGCCAGGCCTTCAACTACATCATGGACCGCGAGGGCATGGTGAAGGTGGCCTATGCCGGTCTCGGCACCGTCGTGGCGCTGCCCTGGGCTCCGGCCTCGCCGGCGTTCGACGAGGCCTATACCGCCGAGTTTGCCTACAACATGGACAAGGCCAAGGAGCTGTTCGCGGCCTCGGGCCTGTCGGCCGCCGAGATGAGCGACTGGAAGATGCTGGTATTCGGCAATGACGAGCCGGGCGTGGTGATCAGCCAGATCGTGCAGAATGCGCTGGCGGAAGCCGGCATCAATATCGAACTCGATGTCCGCCAGGGCGCCGAGTATACCGACGCGCTGCTGGGTGGCGACTTCTGGGCCACTTTCGGCGCGGTCGGCAATGCGCAGAAGTTCCCGTCGCGCATGGCTACCAACTCGATCTACCGCACCGCCAAAAACCCGGTGCTGAAGGACCCGCATCCGTTCCCGGACTATGTCGCGGCGATCGACAAGGTGAACGCCACTTCCGGTCCTGAGGACGCGGTGAAGGCGGCCTATGCCGAACTCAACCGCGTGCTGGTGACGGACTCGTTCGCCGTTCCCACCAACACGGTCGATACCGGGCTGATCGTGGCTTCCGACAAGCTCGGCGGCTTCACGCTCGATATCGACAACCTGCTCGTCGCCCGCACGATCGGCTTCAAGTAATGGCTGACGCAGGCGCCGTACGACCCGACATGGACCCGGATCGCGTTCCGGTCCTGTCGGTGAGGGATCTCAAGGTGGAGTTCACCGGTTCCGGTCGTGCGGTGCCTGTGGTGCGGGGCGTCGATTTCGACCTCTATGCCAATGAAGTGCTTTGCATCGTCGGCGAAAGCGGATCGGGCAAGAGCGTCACCTCCCTCGCGGTCACCGGGCTGTTGCCCGAGACCGCGCGGGTTTCCGGCTCGATCCGGCTCGGCGAGATCGAAGTGATCGGGGCCGCGCCGGAGACGCTGCGTCAGATGCGCGGGCGCGACGTCGGCTTCATCTTCCAGGACCCCACGACGACGCTCAACCCGGTGCTGCCGGTCGGCCGGCAGATCACCGAGGGGCAGGTGGCGCATGGGCTGCTCGCCAAGGCCGAGGCGCCCAGGCGCGCGGCCGAGCTGCTGCGCGAAGTGGATATTGCCGATCCCGAGGGGCGGGTCGCCCAGTATCCGCACCAGTTTTCCGGCGGCATGCGGCAGCGGGCGGTGATCGCCATGGCGATGGCCGGGCAGCCGAACCTGATCATCGCGGACGAGCCGACCACGGCGCTCGACGTCACCGTACAGGCACAGGTGCTGGCGGTGCTGGCGCGGCGGCAGGCCGAGACCGGCGCCGCGGTGATCCTCATCACGCACGATCTGGGCGTCGTGGCGGAAGTCGCCGACCGGGTGGCGGTGATGTATGGCGGCCGCATCGTCGAGACCGGCCCGGTGGCCGAGCTGTTCCGCGCGCCGCGGCATCCCTATACCCGGGCGCTGCTGCGCAGCATCCCGCGCATCGACACCACCGATGCGAGGCTCGACCCCATTCCGGGGCAGCCGCCGACGCCCAGCGCGCTGCCGACCGGCTGCAGTTTTCACCCGCGCTGCGCCCTCGCTGAGGGGCGAGCCCGTTGCAGCGGCGAAGAACCATCCTTACGTGTAGTGGACCGATTGCAGCAGGCGGCTTGCCATTATGCAGACGAGATCCCCGTTGCGAGCGTAGTTGCCACGCCGCGCGAGGCGGCCGGCGGAGCCACCCCGCCGGCCGAACCCTTGCTTGAGGTCGATGGCCTCAAGGTGCATTTCCCGGTCAAATCATCGATCCTCCGCCGCACGGTCGGTTGGGTGCGTGCGGTCGATGGCGTGAGCCTCACGGTGCGGCCCGGCGAGACGGTAAGCCTTGTCGGCGAATCCGGGTGCGGCAAGACCACCACCGGCCGTGCCATCATGGGGCTGATCGGCGCGACGGGAGGCGACGTGCGCTTCGAGGGACAATCGATCGTCGGGCTGAAGCGCGGCGACATGCGCAAGGCGCGCCGGCAGATGCAGTACATCTTCCAGGACCCCTACGCGTCCCTCAATCCGGTGCTGACGGTCGAGGACATCGTCGCCGAGCCGCTGCGCATTCACGGCATCTATGACGAGATGGGCGGGGCGCCGCGCATCGCCGAACTGTTCGACATGGTGGGGCTGTCGCGCTCGATGCTGGGGCGCTACCCGAGCGAGTTCTCCGGGGGGCAGAAGCAGCGCATCGGCATTGCCCGGGCGCTGGCGCTGAAGCCGCGGTTGCTGATCCTCGACGAACCGGTGGCGGCGCTCGATGTGTCGATCCAGGCGCAGGTGATCAACCTGCTGCAGGACCTGCAGAAGGAGCTGGGGCTCGGCTACCTGTTCATCGCCCACAATCTGAGCGTGGTGCGCCACATCTCGGACCGGGTGGCGGTGATGTATCTGGGCCGGATCGTCGAGGAGAGCGGGCGCGACACGCTCTACGACCAGCCGGTCCACCCCTACACGCAGAGCCTTCTCTCCGCTGCGCCGGTTCCCGACCCGGCAGTACGCGACAGCCGGCGGCGCATCGTGCTCGAGGGCGAAATTCCCAACCCGGCAAAGCCGCCCGGCGGCTGCACCTTCCACCCGCGGTGCTTTCGCGCCACCGAGCGCTGTCGCAGCGAAGCGCCGGTGTTCGGCGCCTATCCCGGCCTCGAAACCCGTACCTCGTGCCATCACGCCGGGCCGTTGTCGGCGGGCGCCGAACGGCAGCTGGAGGAGGCGCAATGAAGCTCCTTCGTTCGACTGGCTCAGTGCTGCAGCGCCTGCTGCGCAGCCCGGGCTCGGCGCTGGCGCTGCTGTTCCTCCTCGGCATCACGCTGGCAGCGATCCTTGCCGATCTGCTGCCGCTCAACCCCTATGCGCAGAAACTGGTCAACGCGCTCAACGGGCCATCGGCGGCCAACTGGTTCGGCACCGACGAGGTGGGCCGCGATATCCTGGCGCGCGTGGTGTTCGGGGCGCGAACCTCGCTGCTCACCGCCGCCGGGGCGGTGGCGATCGCGGCGGTGATCGGGGTGCCGATCGGCCTCGTCGCCGGGTTCTTCGGCGGCTGGCGCGACGCAACGCTGATGCGCTTCGTCGATGTGCTGCTGGCGCTGCCGGCCATCCTCTTCGCCATGGCGATGATCGCGGTGCTGGGGCGCAGCCAGGTGGCGGCGCTGATCGCGGTGGGGATCACCGGCATTCCAAGCTTTGCCCGCATCACCCGGGCGCAGGTGCTGTCGCTCAGGCGGCGCGATTTCGTCACCGCCGTCGAGGCGTTCGGCGGCAGTTCGGCCTACAACATGTTCCGCACCATCCTCCCCAATTCGTGGAGCCCGATCTTCGTCCAGATCGTGGTGCTCTGCTCGGTAGCGATCCTGCTCGAGGCGGCCCTGTCGTTCCTCGGCGTCGGGGTGGCGCCGCCGACGCCGAGCTGGGGCGAGATGCTCAGGACCGGCAAGTCGTACCTGCATGAAGCGCCGTACTATGCGGTGCTGCCGGGGATCGTCTTGACGCTGACCATTCTCAGCTTCGACGTCATCGGGCGGTCACTGGCCGGCATTCTCGAAAACCGCAGCGAGGTCGCCACCCCCGCCAAGGCCGGAGGCGCGCCATGATCGGTTTCGTGTTGCGCCGCTTCGGGCAGTTGCTGCCGTTGCTGCTGCTGGCCTCGATCGGCATCTGGGCGATGATCTTCGCGGTGCCCGGCGGGCCGATCGGCATGCTGGTGGGCGAGAACGCCACGCCCGAGGCGATCGCCGCGGCGGAAAAGCAGTTCGGCCTCGATCGGCCGGCGGTGGTGCAATATCTCGACTGGCTGTGGAATGCCCTGCAGGGCAATTTCGGCACCTCGATCCATGGCCGCGAGCCGGTGCTGCACCTGATCGGGCAGCGGCTGCCGGCAACGCTGCACCTGGCGGTGGCGGCGACCATCGTATCGCTGGTGATCGGCATTCCCGTCGCCATTCTCAGTGCGCTGAAGCCGGGGTCGTGGATCGACCGGGTGCTGAGCGCCTGGAGCGCACTGGCGCTCGGCGTGCCGACCTTCTGGCTGGGGATCCTGTTGATTCTGCTCTTCGCGGTCGAACTGCACTGGCTTCCCTCGGCCTCCGGCTATGTGCCGATCTGGGAAGATCCGCTGGCGGCGCTGTGCAACCTGGCGCTGCCGGCGCTGACACTGGGGGTCTATGTGTCGGGTATCCTGGCGCGGTTCCTGCGCGCCTCGCTGGTGGGTGAGCTGCGGGCCGATTATGTGCGCACGGCGCGCTCCAAAGGGCTGCCGGAGCGGCAGGTGGTCGGCACGCATATCATGCGAAATGCGCTCTTGCCGTTCGTCACCATTGTCGGACTGATGATGGCGAACTTCATCGGTGGAGCGGTGGTGACCGAGGCGGTGTTCACCTATCCGGGGCTCGGGCGGTTGCTGATCCAGGCGATCAGCACGCGCGATTACCCGCTGATCCAGGGCTGCATCGTGGTGATCCTGGTGCTCTATATCGCCATCAACATGGCCGTCGACGTGCTCTACGCCTATATCGACCCGCGGATCGAATACAGCTGATGACAGACCCAGCCCCGCGCAACCCGGCGCAGCTTTTCGACCTCTCGGGCCAGGTGGCGCTGGTCACCGGCGCTTCCAAAGGACTCGGCTGGGCGGTGGCCCAGACGCTGGCTGCGGCAGGGGCCCGAGTGGTGCTGACCGGACGCCGGGCGGAGCTGCTCGAAGAGCGACTGGAGCAGATGATCGGCTGGGGGCTCAGCGCCGAGATCGCGGTGTTCGATGCCGCCGACGGCGACGCGGCAGTCGAGGCGATCAACGATATCGCAGCGCGGCATGGGCGGCTCGACATCCTCTATTCGAACACCGCCGCCGGGGTACGCAAGCCCTTCGTCGAACTCGACGAAGCGGAGTGGCAGTCGGTGATCGATGGCAGCCTGACCGCCGGGTGGCGGCTGGCGCGGCACGCGGCGCCGCTGATGATCAGGGCCGGCTATGGCCGGATCGTCTTCGTCTCGTCGATCAATGCCACGGTCGCCCGGCCAGGGATCAGCGCCTATGTGACGGCCAAGACCGCGCTGCACGGGCTGGTGCGCGGCCTCGCGGTGGAGCTGGCGCCCAGCGGCATTACCGTCAATGCCCTGGCGCCGGGCTATTTCCTCACCGATGGCAATGCGCCGCTGCGCGGTGCAGTGCCGGAATTCCAGCAGAAGATAGCCGACCGCACGCCGATGGCGCGCTGGGGCGATCCGCTGGAGCTTGGCGCAGCTGCCCTCTATCTCGCCTCGCGCGCCTCGGGCTACACCACCGGCAGCGTCATTACCGTCGATGGCGGACTCACCGCCGCGATCTGAATTCTCCAAGGAAGAGCAAGATGTCTGAGACCAAGATGCACCTCGTCCCCTGGGACCGGCTGCAGGCGAACACCGTAAGCGTTTTCCGCGCCGCAGGATCGGAGGCGCGGGAAGCGCAACTGATCGCCGAGCATCTGGTGGAAGCGAACCTGCGCGGCCACGATTCGCACGGCGTCGGCGTGGTGCCGATGTATATCAACGGCGTGAAGTCCGGCGGCATGGTGATGAACCAGAGCCTAACGGTGGCGATCGATACCGGCGCCATGCTGATCTGCGATGCCGGGCAGGGCGCCGGGCAGGTGATGGCGCATGATGCGATGGCGCTGGGCATCGCCCGTGCCAGGGATGAGGGCAGCGCCATCGTCAGCCTGCGCAACAGCCATCACATCGGCCGCATCGGCCATTGGGCCGAGCAGTGCGCGGCCGCCGGCATGGTGTCGATCCATTTCGTCAACGTGGTCGCGGGCGCCATCGTGGCGCCGTTCGGCGGCACGCAGTCGCGGCTCGGCACCAACCCGTTCGCTGCGGCCTTCCCGCGAGACGGCGCACCGCCGGTGGTGGTGGATTTCGCCACCTCCAAGCTCGCCGCCGGCAAGGTGCGGGTGGCGCACAACAAGGGGGTCAAGCTGCCGCCCGGCGCCCTGCTCGACAACCAGGGCAAGCCGACGATCAACCCCGGCGCATTGTTCGACACCCCGCCGGGTTCGCTGACGACGTTCGGCGAGCACAAGGGCTGGGGCATGATGCTGGCCTGCGAATTGCTGGGCGCGGCGCTGGTCGGCGCCCCGACGCAGCACCAGAAGGACGGCAACGGCGCAGTGATCAACTCGATGTTCTCGGTGATCGTTTCGCCTGAACGGCTGGGGACATCAGGGCCGTTCGCGGCCGAGATGGAGTCGGTGCTGGGCTGGGTGCTGTCGGAGAACGAGGGCGGCGGCAGCGTGAAGCTGCCGGGGATGCCGGAGCTTGAAACCAAGGCAAAGCGTCTCGCCGAGGGCGTGCCGGTCGACGCGGCGACGCTCGAGCAGCTCGAGAAATCGGCGCGCGATGTCGGGTTGACGGGCTTCGGGGCGCTCTGATGCGCATCTTCATCGCGGCGCTCGGCACCGAGACGAATACGTTCTCGCCCTTGCCGACCGGACGGAAGACGTTCGAGGAAACCCTGTGGGTGCGCCGCGATGCCAGCCTCAGCTCCGACAATTATTTCGTCCTGCCGCTCAGGGAGTGGCGCCGCCTCGCCGAAGCGGCGGGCGACGAGGTGATCGAGAGCCTCTCGGCCTTCGCGCAGCCGGCCGGCCGTACCGTGCAGGCGGTGTGGGAGGAGTTGCGGGATACGCTGCTCGGCGACCTCCGGGCCGCCGGCCCGCTCGACCTGGTGCTGCTGAACCTGCACGGCGCGATGGCGTCGGAGCAGTGCGACGACTGCGAGGGCGAACTGGTCGAAATGGTGCGCCAGGTGGTCGGCCCCGAGGTCACCGTGGGCGTGGAGTTCGACCTCCATTGCCACATCTCCGAGCGGCTGATGCGCAGCGCCGACCTGCTGGTGCTCTACAAGGAATACCCCCATACCGACGTCGCCGAGCGCGGGGCGGAACTGTTCGAACTGGCGCGGCGCACCGTACTGGGCGAAATCAGGCCGGTGATGGCGCTGCGCGATCTCAGGATGCTCGATGTCTGGCGCACTTCGGATGCACCGGTGCGCGAACTGGTTGACTGGATGCAGGCGGCCGAGCAGCGCGACAAGGTGCTGTCGGTGAGCTTCGGGCACGGCTTTCCCTGGGCCGATGTGCCCGATGTCGGGGCCAAGACGGTGGTGGTGACCGATGGTGACCCTGATCTGGCCGAGGCGGTGGCGAAAGAACTCGGCGACCGTATCTGGGCGCTGCGCGAGACCTACAAGGCGAACCTTCTCGACGTGGCCGAGACGATGGCGGCGATAGCCGGCGGCAATGGTTGCACGGTGGTGGCCGATATCTCCGACAATGCCGGGTGCGGCGCGGCAAGCGACTCGACCTTCCTGCTTGAGCCGCTGCTCGCGACGAAAGCCGAACAGGCGCTGTTCGGGCTGCTGTGGGACCCCGCGGCGGTGCGGATCTGCGAAGAGGCGGGCGAGGGG
>MKVB01000002.1:108437-202420 GCA_001899085.1 Devosia sp. 66-14
TGCGGCTCGGCGGCAAGGTCAGCGCCATGTCGGGCCGGCCGGTCGATGTCGAAGCCAGGGTGCTGAAGCTCATCCACGACGCCAAGGTCACCTATGGCGACGGCAAGATGCCGATGGGCGATGCCGTGCTGCTCGATGCCGGCGGCGTGCACATCGTGATCAACACCATCCGCACCCAGACCTTCAATCCGGACGCGTTCACCCAGTTCGGCATCGACATCCGGGACTATCGGACCGTGGTGCTGAAATCGGCACAGCACTTTCACGCCGGCTTCGCGCCGGTGGCCGATCGGATCATCTATGCGGTGGCCGAGGGGACCTCGTCGCCGGACTTCCGGACGCTGCCGCTGCCGCATGCCGGCCGGCCGCTATGGCCACAGGTGGCGGATCCGTGGGCGTGACGGGCTGAGCTGGCGGCGGGACCGAGTTCCAAAGATCCCCCTGTCCCCTCCCCGCAGGGGGAGGGGAGACCAAAACACTGACGCCGGTGTTGGCGTCTCCTCCCCCCTTGCGGGGGAGGGACAGGGTGGGGGGTACTCTTCCCTCGCCAGCCTGCCGAGGCATGGCGCTCAGACCTTGTGCCCCGGCCAGCCCATCAGCAGTTGCACGTCTTTCTCGGCTTCCCTGGCCTTCGCCGCGTCCTTGAACACCCGCATGACGCATTGCGGTTTCTTCCTGTCGATCACGTCGTAGACCAGGTGGTAGCCGGTCTTGTCGAAGATCGGGCCGATCCAGCCGGCGCAGTGGTCGCAATAGCGGCCCATCGGCTCGGCGTCGTTGTCCATCACCTTGCTCAGGCTGGGGCAGACATTCATCCGCAACTCGAGGCGATCCTCGTTGCGGTCGATATCCATGTCGCAGTTTTCTTCGATCTTGATGTGGGTCCAGTACTCCTCCATGCCCTCGAGACCCTTGGTCTCGATGAGCTCGAGGATGTGCTTTTCCTGGTTCTTCGAGATGGCGAGGAAATAGGCCTGCAGCTGGTCCTCGCCTTGCGATTCCAGGAACTTGAAGACCTCGTTGTAGAAGCGGGTGAAGTGGTCGGACGGGATCATGCGCGCCTCCTGATCACCTGACGGCAGCTGCCCGGGCCGGTGATTTCCGTGTCGATGGCATAGGGCGAGCCCTCGGCCAGCGCCTCGTTGGTGCGGCTGGTCTGGTCGCAGAAGTGCGGGGAGGGCGTGCCGACGAGCTTGGCCACGTGGTGCCAGGCGGTGCAGTGGCGGACGGTGAGGACGATCTCGTCGGCGCCGACCGCGATGTCGTAGTCGCAGTTCTCGCGGGTGAAGAAATGCCGCCAATGCCGCACCAGCTGGCCGGTATCGCCGGCCACCAGGTCGTCGTGGATCGAGCGATAGACGTCCTTGCCGACCTTTTTGAAGATCGCGTCCATCGCCTCGACGCCGTAGCGCGAGATGATGAAATCGATGGTGGTGTTGGTGGCGCCGTGGAAATCGAGATGGACCTCGCCGCCTTCGGCGTAGCGCAGGTGTTCACTCATGCTTGGGGCTCCCAGGACATCTGGTTGGCGAGGATGCCGCCATCGACATAGAGCATCTGTCCGGTGATGTAGCGGGCGGCAGGCGAGGCGAGGAAGACGGCGGCGCCGCCGATATCGGCGGGCATGCCGACGCGGCCCAGCGGGATCTGTCGTTCAAGGGCAGGGCGGACGCCCGGCGCCGCCAGCCCCTTCGCGGACAGCGGCGTCTCGATGATCCCCGGCCCGATGCCGTTGACGCGGATGCCGCGCTCGGCGAGCGTGACCGCAAGGTTGCGCACCAGCATCAGCACCGCGCCCTTGCTGGTATCGTAGATGACGCTGTTCTTTTCGGCCGCCAGGGAGTTGGTCGAGCCGGTGCAGATGATGCTCGGGTTCTCCTGCTCCGGCGACAGACCTTTGACGAAGGCTTGCGCGGCAAACAGGTAACCTTTCACGTTGAGGTTGAAGGTGCGGTCGAATGCCGCCTCGGTGAGGTCGTCGAAATTGGTGTCGAGATAGGTGCCGGCGTTGTTGACCAGCGTATCGAGCCGACCGAGCTTCGCCTGCGCCGCCGCCACGAAGCCCTGCGCACCATCCACCGTCGAGAGATCGGCCTGGACGAAGTGGCATTCGGTCAGCTTGCCGAGCCGCGCGGCTGCCCCGCCATCGTCAGCGAGGTGCGAGTTGATCACCAGCCGTGCGCCGGCATGGGCAAAGGCCTCGGCGATGGCATAGCCGATGCCGGTGGTAGAACCTGTTATGGCGACGCATTGGTTCATGCGAGTGCGCTCCCGGCGAGACCCGCTTCGACGCTGAGCACAGCGCCGACGAGCGCCTGTGTCGCCTCGGCCTGTGGGTTGCGGAACAGGTCGAGCGGCTTGCCCACTTCGACGATCTTGCCAGACGACATCACATAGACCTTGCTGGTTGTGTAGGCGACGACCGAGAGGTCGTGGGCGATGAAGACGAGGCTGAGGCCGAGGTCGCGCACCAGATCCTTCAAGAGGTTCAGCACCTGGGCCTGGATCGACACGTCGAGCGCCGAGACCGGCTCATCGGCGATCAGCACCTTCGGGCCGGGCATCAGGGCCCGGGCGATGGCGATGCGCTGCAGCTGGCCGCCGGAGAATTCGTGCGGGAAGCGCTCGAGGGCATTCTTGTCGAGCCCGACCTGGTCGAGCACTTCGAGCACGCGTGCCGCATGGTCACCTTCGATCCGGAGGCTGCGCAGCGGTTCGAGCAGCGAGGTGCCGACGCGCATGCGCGGGTCGAGCGAGGAGCGCGGGTTCTGCAGCACCACCTGCACCGAGCGGCGGAACAGCTTCTCGTGAGCTTCACCGCCGGTCCAGACGTCGACGCCGTCGTAGAGCACCTGGCCCTCGCCGGGACGTTCGACGCCGGTGAGCATGCGGGTGAGGGTGGTCTTGCCCGAACCGCTTTCGCCGACGAGGCCGACGGCCTCACCGGGCCGAACCGAGAAATCGATGCTGTCGAGCACCTTCAGCTTCGGCCGCGGCGCGAACAGCTTCTGCCGGTTGAGGTTGTAGACCTGGCTCAACTGCCGGACTTCGAGCAGCGGGCGCGCGTCGGCGGGGAATGGGGTCACGGCACTCATTGCGCGGCCACCTCGCCCGCTGTCTGGATCGGGTGCCAGCAGGCGGCGCTCACGCCGTTGCTGCCCAGTTCCGGCATGGTCTCGCGGCACTTGTCGGTGGCGGCGGGGCAGCGCGGGTTGAAGGCGCAGCCGGTGGGCAGGCTATGCAGCGGCGGCACCATGCCGGGGATCGAGACGAGCCGGGATGAACCGTCGAGCGCGATATTGTCCATGGTCGGCTGGCTGTCGAGCAGGCCGCGCGTGTAGTGGTGCCTGGGGTTGCGGAACACCTCCTGCACCGGGCCGATCTCGACAATGCGGCCGGCATACATCACGGCGACGGTGTCGCACATGGCGGCGATGATCGGCAGGTCGTGAGTGATCATCAACAGCGCCGAACCGCGATCGCGGACGGCGCCATTGAGCAGCCGCAGCACCTGCTTCTGCACCGTGACGTCGAGCGCCGTCGTCGGTTCGTCGGCGATGATCAGCTGCGGGTAACAGGCGAGCGCCATGGCGATCATGATGCGCTGGCGCTGCCCGCCGGAGATCTCATGCGGGTAGGCGCGCACCAGCTGCTCGGGGCGCGGCAGGTTCATCTGCTTGATCAGCTCGATGGTCTGCGCTTCAGCCACCTTCCTGTCGGCGCCGGTGTGGCGACGGATCACCGAACTGATCTGATCGCCGACGCGGCGGACCGGATTGAGCGAACTCAGCGGATCCTGGAACACCATCGAGAGGGTGCGGCCGCGGCGGCTCGACAATGCCTTGTCCGACTGGGTGACGAGGTCGACGCCATCGTGGAGGATATTGCCATGGGTGTTCCAGCCCATGGGAAGGAGGCCCATCAGCGCCAGCGCGGTCATCGACTTGCCGGAACCGGACTCGCCGACCAGCCCCATGCGGCCGCCCTGCGGGATGGTGAAGGAGACGCCGCGCACCGCGGTGACGTCGCCGTTGGAAACGACGAGGTTGTTGACTTCGATGGCGTGCGGCTTGGCCGAGGTGGTCATCAGCTCCTCCGCTTCAGCTTGGGATCGAGCACATCGCGCAGGCCATCGCCGAGCAGGTTCAGGCCGAGCACGACGATGACGATGGCGAGGCCGGGCCACATGGCGAGCGGCGAGGAAATGCCGACGGTCTGCTGCGCTTCGTTGAGCATCATGCCCCACGAGATCGAAGGCCGGGTAACGCCGACGCCGAGATAGGAAAGGCCTGCCTCGGTGAGGATGCCGGCGGCGAAATACAGGGTGAACTGGACGATCATTACACCGGCGATATTGGGGATGACGTGGCGCGCCAGGATGAACAGCTTGCCGCGGCCATAGAGCTTGGCGGAGGTGATGAAATCTTCCTGCAGCACGCTCATCGCGGCCGAGCGGATGACGCGGGTGAAGGAGGGAGTGAAGAAAGCGGTGAGCGCGAAGATGGTGGTGAGCGCGCCCGACCCCATGGTAGCGGCGAGCACCAGGGCCGTGACCATGCCGGGGATCGACAGCATGATGTCGGCGCCGCGCGAGATGGTTTCGTCGGCAATCTTGCCATAGGCGGCAGCCACCAGCCCGGCAATGGTGCCGAGGATCAGGCTGATGGTGGCGCCGCCGGCGCCGACGAGGATCGAGGTGCGCGCCCCGACCATCAGTTGCGCGATGATGTCGCGGCCGAGCCCGTCGGTGCCCAGCCAGTGGTCGACCGTGCCCGGTGGCAGCATGCGGTTCTTGATGTTGGGGATGTTGGGGTTCGAGGGCAGCCAGAAGAACGAGACGATGGCGATGACCAGAAAGCCGATGGTCAGCGCCACGCCGACGACCAGCGAGGCGTTGAGCTCGAGGCGACGGCGGCGGCGCGGGGCGACGGTGGGGGCGGTGGTGGTGGTGTTCATGCTGCTGCCTCCCCCTTACGCCGCGTTCCGGACGCGCGGATCGAGCACGCCGTAGAGCAGGTCGACGACGAAATTGACGAAGATGACGAAGATGATGATCAGCATGACGGTGGACTGCACCACGATCACCTCGCGCGCCGCGACGTTGGCGAGGATCATGCGGCTCAGGCCCGGCAGCGAGAACACCATCTCGATGATGACCGTGCCGCCGATCAGCTCGGCGATTTGCAGCCCGACAATGGTGACGATGGGGAGCGCCGCATTGCGCAGGCCGACGCTGAGCAGCGCCTGGGTGCGGGTCATGCCGACGGCGCGCGCGGTGCGCACGTAATCCTGGTTCATCACGTCGAGCACGGCGGAGCGCACATAGCGGATCAGCACGGCGGCCATGATCAGGCCGAGCGACAGCACCGGCAGCACAAGGGAGCGGATGGCGCCGATCGGGCTTTCGCGCCAATCGACCCAGCCGCCGGTGGGGAGCCAGCCGAGCTTCACGCCGAACAGCACCGACAGCAGGATGCCGGCCCAGAACACCGGCACGGCGATGCCGATCTGGCTGATCAGCGCCAGCACGGCGCCCGAGGGTTTTCCCACGTTGCGCGCGGCGTAGGTGCCGACCGGGATAGCGATGATGAGGCCGAGCAGCAGGCCGGAAAGGGCCAGCGGCACCGAGACGGAAAGGCGCGCGGTGACGAGGTCGGCGACGCTTTCCTTGGTGCGGAAGGATTGGCCGAGATCGCCCTGCAGCATGTTGGTGATCCAGTTGAAATACTGGACCGGCAGCGGCTGATCGAGACCATAGGCGTGCGCCAGGGCGTTGATCGCCTCGGCGGTGGCGTCCTTGCCGAGGACGATGGCGGCGACATTGCCGCCGGCGGCGCGAATGAGAATGAAGATGGCCAGCGAGGCAACGAAGACGGCGCCCAGGAAAAACGCAAGTTTGCGCAGCGCGTAAATCGCCATTCAGCTCAACCCTTCGAAACGGCCCGTTCGGGGCCGCGTAGACCTGGTGCGAGCCGCCGACGAAAGGCCGGCGGCTCGCCACTATTTGCTCAGGCTACACTTACCAGTGCAGCTTGCCGATCTCGATTGCGACGAGAACGCGCGGCTCGAGGAAGCCCTTGAGCTCGCCATCGAACAGGCCGACGCCCTTCTTGGCGATCAGCGGCACGATGACGGCGTCCTTGCGCAGGATGTCGGCCGCTTCCTTCATCTTGGCGAGGTATTCCTCGTCGGACGGGGCAGCGTCGGCATCGCTCAGCGCCTTGGTGTATTCGGCGCTGCAATAGGTGCTCCAGCCGGCCTTGTCCGGGCTCGGGCAGGCCCACTGGGTCGGTTCGGCGTCGCCCGACATCACGGTGATGTCGAACTGCGGCGGACGGCCTTGGAAGATCAGCTGGCTGTAGCGGGCCAGGTCGATGGCGTTGCGGGTGACGTTGAAGCCGGCGCCCTGCATGGCCGGGATCATGATATCGGCCGGCAGCGACAGGTCAGGCACGTCGCTCAGCGAAGCATATTCGAGCGGTGTGGAGGCCCACTTGGCGGCCTTCGACATCGCATCTTCGTAGTTGTACGGGTACGGGCAGCTGTCGGCGCTTTCCGGCGAGTACCAGGGCTGGTTGGGCAGGGCGAAGGTGCAGGTGTTCTCGGCACCCCAGGCCGCGCCGAAGGCGTCGTTATAGGACTGGCGGTCGAGCGTCTCGGCCAGCGCCTGGCGCAGTTCGGGATCGAGCTTCTGGTTGAACACGGCGTAGGTCGGCTCGCCGATCTGCGGATAGGTGACGAGGGTGAACTTCTTGTCGAGCTCACGCTTGGTCAGCTGTTCCCAGAGGTCAATGGTGATCACCGGAACGGCGTCGACTTCACCGGCTTCCAGCGCGTTGAGGCCGGCGGTGCCGTCGGTCACGATGCGCACGGTGGCGGCGGTGATCGTCGGCTTGGTGCCCCAGTAGTTGGGGTTGGCCTCGAACTCGAAGGTCGAGTTGGTGGTGTACGACTTCAGCACGTAGGGGCCGGTGCCGATCGGGTTGGTGGCGATGCTGCCCGCGGCGTGTTCGGGCTGGATCAAGCCGGCGACCGAACCCATGCCGCGCCAAAAGTTCTGGCTGGGCTGCGACAGCGTCACCTTGACGGTCTGGTCGTCGACCTTCTCGATCGCAGTGACGGCGTTATAGGCCGACGAGTTGTTGACGACCGGCGAGGCCTTCATGGTGTTGAGCGAGTAGATCACGTCCTCGACGGTCACCGGCGTGCCGTCGGAGAAGTTGGTCTTACGGATCTTGAACTCGTAGGTCAGCTTGTCGTCGGAGATGGTCCACGACTCGGCGACGCCGGGCTCAACCGAGCCATCCTTGTTGAAGTAGACCAGCGGCTCGACGACGTTGGCCGGGATCCACAGGCGCAGGGCGGTGAGCCCGCTGGTGACGTAGTCGAGCGTGCCCGGATCCTGGCGGGCGATCAGCACCACCTTGTTCTCGGCGGCGCGCGGCGAGGCGGCCATGGCTTCGGCGCCGCCAAAGGCGGCCAGCATGATCGCAGCCGCGGCGATAGCGCCGAGGCGCTGGCCGAACTTTCCCTTAGACTGCATGTTGAATTGTCCCTTCCGATTGTCCCTGAACGTGTGCGGTGCGCGGCGCCTCCACATCCGACCCCCTCTGCAGTCGACAGTGCACCGCGCCTGACGCCGCTGCATATTCCATGATGTGGAATGCAAACTCTTTTTGCATGCAGATAGTCTGCATAGGATATGTGCGTATGGCAAGTAGCTTCCCGTTTCTGCCTCAAAACGAGCACGTAATTAATGTTCGGTCGCTGATTTGCGTTCCGCTATATGGAACGTTGCTTCCGCCGTGGCATGATTTTCCCACAGGATGGCGCAGTCGGCGTCCCTCTCCCGCTTGCGGGGGAGGGTGCGCCCACCGGACGTTCAGCGGACCGAGGAGGCCGCCGGTGGCTTCTCAACCGGGCGGCGATTGCCTAGTTTGGCCCCCGCCTCGTGGAGATGTTTGACGTGAAGATCGGAATTATCGGGCTGGGCGCCCGGGTAGCGTACCTGGCGCGGATTGCCGTGCAGCAGGTGCCGGGCGCGCAATTGGTCGGCTATGTCGATCCGACGCCGTACGGGATGCCGGAACTGACCGGCGCGGGGATCGATGCCGGCCCCGCCTACGACACGCCCCAGGCCTTGCTGAAGGCCGAAAAGCTCGACCTGCTGATGGTCGGTTCGCCCAACCACATGCATCTCGATCACATCCGTATCGGGCTCGAGGCCGGGCTCAAGGTGTTCACCGAAAAGCCGGTGGTGACCACCGAGGCCGACACCTACGCGTTGCTCGAGCTGCTGAAGCAGAGCGGCGGCGCCGACAACGTGATGATCGGGCTGGTGCTGCGCTATGCGCCGCTCTATCGCGACCTGGTGCAGAGCTATCGCTCGGGTGCGCTGGGCAAGATCACCTCGATCGAAGCCAGCGAGCATATCGCGCCCTATCACGGGGCCTTCTTCATGCGCGACTGGCGCCGACGCACCGGCTATTCGGGCGGCTTCATCCTCGAAAAGTGCTGCCACGATATCGACCTCTACCAGGGCCTGGTCGGCAACCGGCCGGTGCGGGTGGCGAGCTTTGGCGGGCGGAAGACGTTCGTGCCCGAGAACATGCCGACCAAGGCCGGGATCAACGATCTCGACGTCTATTTCAGGAAGCCCGGCGGCTGGGAAAGCGACAACCGGGTGTGGGATGGCGACGGCGATATCATCGACTACCAGACGGCGCTGGTCGAATATTCCGGCGGCGAGAACCTCTGCTTCCACACCAACCTGAACGTGCCGGACGAGTACCGGCATTTCACCGTCATCGGCACGCATGGCATGGCTGAGGGCGATTTCGTGCGCAACTTCTACCGCATGCACGATGCGCGCACCGGTGAGCGAATGGTCGACAAGCGCTACGAGACCAAGGGCAGCTCGGTGCATTACGGCGCCGACGAGCAGATGGTCGCCGACATCTTTGTGCACCTGACCGATGGCGTGGCCCTGCCGGTCTCGATCGTCGATGGCCTCGTGGCAGGCATGACTGCGATCAAGATCGACGAGGCACGGGCCAGCCGACAGGTGATCGACCTCACCGAGACCTGGCGGCAGTTCGACAGCTACGGGCTCGGCTGACGGATTCACCGTTGGAAGGGCTTTGCGGCCTCAAGCGGCGCCGATATGGTCGCCCGAAATTCTCGGAGGATAATCCCATGCACAAATCCCTCGCAGCCCTCGGGCTCGCGTCCATCCTGGCGCTCGGCGTCTCCCAGGGGGCACTTGCCGCCGGCGAGAAAGTGTCGGTGATCACCCCGTTCCTCGCGGCCATCGCGACGGGCGAGATGATCGAGGCGTTCAAGGCCAAGGCGACCGAGTATCAGTGGACGGTCGATGTAGTGGATACGGCCGGCGACATGGCGGCCTTTGCAAGCCGTGTAGAGGACGCGACGACCAGCGGCGCCAACGCCATCGTGCTGGTGTCGGTCGATCCGGCGCAGATCCAGGACCAGGTCGACAAGGCCAAGGCGGCGGGCGTGCCGGTCATTACCATCGACGGCGCCAAGAACGCCGCGACGGTGCTGAACGTCACCTCCGACAACTACGTGCTCGGCGAGACGATGACCAAGTTCCTGTTCGACCAGATCGGCAACAAGGGCAACATCGTGCGCTTCTTCTATTCGGCGCATCCGGGCGTGCATCAGCGGGAGCTGGCGCTCGATGCGGCGCTGAAGGCCAACCCCGAGATCAAGCAGGTGGCCGACCATTATGTGGCGGTGCCGGGCCAGATCGACGACAGCCGCGCCGCCATGGACGCCATGCTGCTCGCCAACCCGGGCGACGGCGCCATCAATGCGGTATGGGCGGCCTGGGACGAGCCCGGGATCGGCGCCAACCTCGCCATCGAGGCGGCGGGCCGCAAGGGCATCGTCATTGCCGGCATCGACGGCAATCCGCAGGCGATCGACCTGATCAAGGCGTGCACCGCCTATGTCGGCACGGTCCGCCAGGGTTTTGGCGAGATGGCCAATATCGCCGCGGGTGAGCTCAATACCATCCTCGCCGGCGGCAGCCCGAAGGCCGACGAACTCTACGCGCCGGTGGAATTGATCACCCGCGAGAGCCTCGGCGTCAGCTGTCCCTGACATTGCTGGACCTCTCCGGGATCAGCCGGCGTTTCGGCGCGACCCACGCGCTCGAGGACGTGAACCTCGCCCTTTCCGAGGGCGAGGTGCTCGGGCTGGTCGGGCCGAACGGCGCCGGCAAATCCACGCTGATCAAGATCATCGCCGGCGCCGATCGGCCCGATGCGGGGGAAATCCGCATCGACGGCGCGCCGGTGCAATTTCATTCGGCGCACGATTCCTACGCCGCGGGCATCCGGGTGATCCATCAGGATGCACCGCTGGTGCCGGGGTTCGATACGGTCGAGAACTGCTATCTCGGGCGCGCCTATCCGCGGCGGTTCGGGCGGATCGACCGCAAGGCGATGCGCGCGGCCATCGCCGAGGTGGCGGCCGGCATTGCGCCGGAACTCGATCTCGACGTGCCCGTCATGTTCCTGCCGCCGGCCGAACGGCAGTTCGTGCGGCTGCTGCGCGCCGTGGCCGACAAGGGGCGGTTGCTGATCCTCGACGAGCCGACGGCGGCCCTGCCGGCGGAGGATGCCGAACGTTTCTATGAAGTGCTGCGGCGGACGCGCCAGCGGGGCACTTCGATCGTTCTGGTCAGCCACCGGCTCGATGAGATCGCCGAGTTCTGCGATCGCGCCGTGGTGATCCGCGACGGACGCATCGTGGCGCGGTTCGGCAAGGACGAAGTGAAGCCGGAGGCGATGATCGCGGCGATGGGGGGCAGCACCTCGCAGCGCTCGACCCGCGAGACCGACACCACCGCACCCAAGATGATCGAGATCGACGGGGTGACGGCAGGCGACCTGACCCGGCCGGCAGACCTGGCCGTCCATGCCGGAGAGGTGATCGCGCTTTACGGCTTGGCCGGGTCCGGGCGCTCGAGCCTCGTCAACGCGATCTGGGGGGCGATCCCGTGGGGCGGCCGGATGCGGCTCATGGGCGCCGACTACGCACCGCGCTCGCCCCGGCAGGCGATTGCCCAGGGCGTATCGTGCGTGCCGGCGGATCGGCATCGCAGCGGGCTGTTCCTCAGCGAGGACCTGATCTTTAACAAGACGCTGCCGCTGCTCTCCGGCTATCGCCGGGCGGGCGGGTTGCCCATCCCCGACACCGGAGCGGAGCGGGCGGAATTCCTCGTTGCGGCCGAGCGCGTATCGCTCAGCTACCGCGATCCCCGGCAACTGGCGCGGACGCTGTCGGGCGGCAACCAGCAGAAGCTGATCTTTTCGCGCTGGGCCAACCGGCATTCGCGGGTGATGCTGCTCGACGAGCCGACCGAAGGCGTCGACGTGATGGCCAAGGCGACGATCAAGGACATCATCCGGGCCATTGCCGCCGACGGCAATGCGGTGCTGGTCTCGACCTCGGACCGCGACGAAGCGCTGGAGCTGGGCGACCGCATCGCGGTGTTCCGGCAGGGCGGCATCGTCAGGATTTTCACCCGTGCGGAGGCGAGCGCCGAGGCGCTGTCGGCCGCCGCGCAGTCTCGGGAGGCGGCGTGACCCGCACCAATCTCAATCGTTTCGGCACGCTGATCGCCTTCGTGCTGCTCTGTGTCGGTTTCTCGATCGCGGCGCCGGCGGCGTTCGCCTCGCCGGCCAATGTGTTCAACCTGATCCAGCAGATGGCGACGCTCGCCATCGTCGCCACTGCCGCGACGCTGGTGATGACCATCTCGGAGTTCGACCTGTCGGTGGGGTTTTCGGCCTCGCTGGCGGCGGTGATCTGCTTCGTCTTGTTCGGGCAGGGTTATGACGTGTGGCTGGCGGTGCCGGCGGCGCTGCTGGTGGGGCTCGTCGGCGGCGCTGCCAATGGCGTGCTGGTGGCGCGGTTCGGTATTCCGTCCTTCGTTGCGACGCTGGCGCTCGGCACCATTCTCTCGGGCTTCGCTTTCGGGCTCAGCGGCGGGCAAAGCCTGTTCCAGTCGGTGCCGGACGGCTTCAAGAGCCTGGCGCGGGGCGACGTGTTCGGCATCCCGGTGCTGGGTTTCTGGATCGTCGCAGTGCTCGGCGTGGCAGCGTTCGTCTTGACGCAGACCGAGTTCGGGCGGCGGCTGCGCGCCATCGGCGGCAATGCCCAGGCGGCGCGGCTTGCTGGCTTGCCGATCGTGCGGGATGTGATCGTGACCTTCGCTATCGCCGGCGGGCTCTCGGCGCTGGCGGGGCTGCTGCTGGCATCGCGGCTGGGCAGCGTGCAGCACACCATGGGCGAGCCGCTGCTGCTGCCGGCCTATGCAGCGGTGTTCATAGGCACCACGGCATCACCCACCGGCGCGCCGACCGTGGCGGGAACGCTGCTCGGCGTCGCCATCACCGGAGTGATGGTCAACGGCATGACCATCGTCGGGGTCGAGCCGTTCGTGCAGAAGATCATGACCGGGGTGATCATCCTCGTCGCCGTCCTGCTGCGCCGGGTGGGGCGGACCAAGTGAGCATCCTCGTTCTCGATTGCGGCAGCTCGGCGCTGAAGGCGACGGTGTTCGCCGATGATGGTGCGGTGATTGCGACGGCCGATGCGGGCTATCCGGCTGCGGCAACGGCGCACCGGCGGGCGCCGGAGGACTGGTGGCGCGCCGTGGTCGAGGCCGTGGGCCGGCTGCCGCGTGAAGGCGTCTCCGCCCTCTCCCTGACCGGGATGATGGAGAACCTGATCGCCGTCGATGCGCTCGGAGAGCCGGTGCGCGATGCCGTGCTCTATTCCGATCCGATCGGAACGGAGGCGTTCGACGCCGTGGCGGCGCGGCTCGAGGCGGCCGATGCGACGGCGATTCTCGGCAATGCGCCGCGTCCGCTGATGACCGCATTCAAGCTCAAGGCACTCGGCGCGGCAGGCGCCAGGTGGGTGCTGCCGGGGTCGAAGGACTTTTTGGCGCTGCGGCTGACGGGCGTCGTGGCGACCGATCCGAGCTGCGCCAGCACCACCGGGCTGATGGATATCGGGACGCGCGACTGGTCGAGTGACCTGGTGGAACTGCTCGAGGTGGACCGCGGGTTGCTGCCGCCGATCGTTGCGGCCGAGACCGTGCTGGGCGGGCTGACCGAGGCGGCGGCTGCGGCGATGGGGTTGCCCGCCGGCCTGCCGGTGATCAACGGCTGCGGCGATGCCGCAGCGACGACCATCGGCAGCGGCGCGGAGCGCCCGGATGAAGTGAGCATCTATCTCGGCACCAGCGGGTGGGTGGCCGGGGTCACGGCACTGACCGAGCGCATGCCGCGCCCCTATTACCGGTTGGCGCATCCCCTGCATGGCGGGCTGATCGAGGTCGCGCCGATCCTCTCGGCGGGCGCCGCGGCACAATGGGCGCGCGAAACGCTGGGGCTGACGCTCCAGGACGCCGAGCGGCTGGCAGGCGAGGCCGATGCATCGCCGACGGGTGCGCTGTTCCTGCCTTATCTCAACGGCGAACGCACTCCGTTCGTCGACCTCGAGCTCAGGGCTGGCTTCGCCAACGTGGCGGCCGGCGACAGCGCGGCGACGCTCTACCATGCGGCGCTCGAAGGCGTGGCGTTCGCCATTGCTGCCAATGTGCGGGCGATGGGCGCAGCGGGGCCGGTCTACCTCGTGGGCGGTGGGGCGCAGAGCGCGGTGTGGCCGCAGATCATGGCCGATGTGCTGGGGCGCGAGGTCACGGTACCGCAACATCCGGTGCTGGCCGCCAGTCTCGGCGCCTACCGAGCCGCGGCGACGGCACTGGGGCTGGCGACCGGTGCGGCGGCGCGCGGCAGGGTCTATTGGCCGCGGGCCGATCGAGCCGAGCGGATCGCGCGGCAGCAGCAGCGCTTCGAGCGCGCGACGGGAATGCTGCGGGAGCTGGCGCGGATCTAGGAGAAACGTCGGTGGGCGCAGCCCCACCGGCCGCAGCCGTCAAACTACTCGCCGCCCCCCGCCGCCAGCATGTCGCTCAGGTCGCGTGAAAAATGCTTGCGGAACATGGTCAGCTGCGCGGCGCCGAGCGGCGTGGCGCGGGTGCCGAGGGTGCCGGCGACGAGGCGAGGGCGCCTGGCGCCGATCACCACCAGTTCGCCAAGGGCGCGCTCGGTCGCCGCCACCAGGCGGTCGATGATCGATTGCGGCGCGATGCTGTCGACAATGGCGTGATCGATCTCGAGCACCGCGCCGGTGTTGACGATGATCTCCGCCAGGGCGCTGCCCGACGCTTCGACCCAGGGGGCGATGTGGGCTTCCCAATCGCCCCACGGCCAGTTCGCCGGGTGATCGCCGAGCGGCAGCGTGATGCCGGCATGCGCCAGTCGGCGGCCGAGGGCAGAGGTGGAGGCGATGTCATGGCCGAAGCTGCGATGGCCGTCATGGCCGTTGACCAGCATGGAGCCCAGGTTGGCCGAATTGCCGGTCGGTCCTTCCCATAGCGTGTGCTCGGCGGTGATGCCGGCGCCCAGATAGGTCGAAACGAACAGGTGCACCAGGTTGGCGGGGCGCGGCGGCGGCGACATCACCATTTCGGCGAAGCAGGCGCAGTTGCCGTCGTTGAACCAGGTGGTGGCGAGACCGGTCGCGGCTTCGAGCGCGGCGCGCAGATCGAGCTCGCGCCAGGCCTGCAACTGCTCGGCCGGCGGGCTGACATTGCCGATCAGGCTGCCGAAATTGCTCGGCGTCGCGAGGCCGATGCCGGCGACGCGCTGCTGCTGCGCCGGGTCGAGCCGGGCGATAAGGCCGGCGATGGCTTCCGCCGCCTCGGCGACGATGCCGGCGGCGTCGGGGTAGGCGAAGTCGCGGCGATAATGGCCGAGGTCCTCGCTGCCCAGGTTGATCAGCTTGATGTCGATATGGCGCCAGGAGATCTCGCAGCCGATGCCATAGGCGCCGCCATAATCGAGATAGAGCGGTGTGGCCGGCTGGCCGCGGCGACCGCGCAGTACGTCACCGCGGGTGACGAGGCCATCGTCCTCGAGTTCGGTAACGATGGCCGAGGCGGTCTGTGGGGCAAGGCCGGTGCGCCGCGACACCTCGGCATTGGAAATGCCGGGGCTGAAGGTGATGGTAGTGAGCACGGCACGGCGATTGGCGGCGCGCAGGCTGGCATGTTGCACGCCGCGTCCCGCGGGTTCAAAGAAGTCCGCCAATCCCAAGCCCTCGCCGCAAGCCAAATTGACGCCAAGCAACGTCGCTCGGCCCAATGATGGGCCGAGCGACGATTCCTGCGTCCGCAAATACTAAGTGGGGTGGCGCGGCGAGGCGTCAACCCATCGGCACCTACCAATTCGTCACGGAACCATCGCGACGGTGCAACATGGGGGCCTGCCAGAACTTGAAGCTCTGCTTTTTGATCAGCTCTTCATTGACCTCGATGCCGAGGCCGGGCGCGTTGCTGACCGGGTAATGCGAGCCTTCGAGGCGCGGTTGCACGGGGAAAAACTCGGTGTTGTCGAAGCCGAGATTCTCGGCCGGGCTGGAGCGGGTCTCGAGCCAGGAGAAGTTCGGCACCGCCGCCGAAAAGTGCACGGTCGCCGCGGTGCAGATCGGGCCGAGCGGGTTATGCGGCATCATGTCCACATAGTGCGCCTCGCTCCAGCCGGCGACTTTCATCGACTCGGTGAGCCCGCCGACATTGCACACATCGATGCGGTTGAACTGATGAATGCCGCGCTCGATGTAGGGCAGGAACTGCCACTTCGAAGCGAACTCCTCGCCGATGGCGAAGGGCACATCGGTAAGGGTGCGCAGCGACTCGTAAGCTTCGGGGGTTTCGTCGCGGATCGGCTCTTCGAGGAAGTCGAGCGTGCCCGACGGCATCTTCTGGCAGAAGCTCGCAGCCTCGGCCACCGACAGGCGGTGGTGGAAATCGATGCCGAGGATGACATCCTCGCCCAGTTCCTCGCGCGCCTTGACCATCCATTTGGCGGTCTTGCCGATATGCTCGCGCGGCTCATAGATCTCTTCGCCATGGCCGGAGGGCGACAGCCGCATGGCGTTCCAGCCGTGCGCGATCAGCATCCTCGCCTGCTCGATCATCTCGGGGCCCGGCTCGCCCGAGGTGGTGGCGAAGGTCGGGATCCTGTCGCGCTGCTTGCCGCCCAGGAGCTCGTAGACCGGCACGCCGAGCGCCTTGCCCTTGATGTCGTAGAGCGCGATATCGATGGCCGAGATCGCCGCCTGCAGCACGCGGCCGCCCTCGAAATACTGGCTGCGATAGAGCAGCTGCCAGATATGGCCGATCTTGAAAGGATCCATGCCGATGAGGATCTCGGCGTAGTGCTCGATGGCGCCGACTACCGCCTTCTCGCGGCCCGACAGGCCGCTTTCGCCCCAGCCGAAAATGCCTTCGTCGGTCTCGATCTTGACGACGAGCTGGTTACGGATCCCCACCCAGACGGCGTAGGGCTTGATGGCAGTAATCTTCACTTCAGGTGCTCCTCAGCGGCGGGGGTTTTCCCTGCTCGATTGGCCGAGAGGGGATGCTGATTGCCGGGATGGAGTCAATTGGACGAGGGAATGAACCGGCAGAGGATTCTTGCTTTGAAGCCCGATCAGGGGGCGACCACCACAAACGGCGAGAGCGAGATGCCGGCGTCGTCGAGGATCGGTCTGCCGCCCGGCGCGAACAGGATCAGGCCGTCAATCGGCGCGAGCACGTCGTCGGCGCCGAGATGGGGCAGGACGCGGCGCGCCGAAGCGCTGTCGAGGCCATAGATGGCGCCGCGATCGAAGCTGCCGTCACGCATCGCGGCTTCGCCGACCGGCCGGGCGGCGGCGAGGGCCCTGGGGTCGATGCGCCCCAGATAGACGGCGTCGGTGGGCAGCTTGTGGGTCACCGCGAACCAGCCCAGTTCACGCCAGTTCCAGCCCTCGTTCTCGATCGGCAGGGCCCGGACCCGCTGGTAGTGCGGCGCGAGCGCCGCCCAGGCCGGCGAGGTCAGCATGGTGCGCCAGGTGGTGCCGGTGCGGTCGGGACCGACGGCAAGGGCCCGGATCCCGCGCTGCAGGTCGCCCAGCTGCAGGGCCAGCGCCAGGCAGGCGATGAGCAAAGCCGGCGTGCTGCGGAGCTGCCGCGACAGCAGCACCAGCAGGCCGAAGACGATCAGGTAGCCGAGCGGCCAGAACATGCGGCCGGACGAGCGGAACGTGGTGAGGAAATTCTCCAGTGCGGCGGGCAGGGGCAATTGGAACAGCTCGATGCTGCCCAAGGCGACGCGGTGGCTCAGCGAGAACAGCGCGAGGCCGACAGCGACCAGCACCAGCGGCAGGAAACGTGGACCGAGCAGCGGCCGCAGGTTCGCCGGGCGGAGGGTAACGAGCACCGCCACCACGAGCACGAAGACGCCGAGCCCGACATAGTTCACCCCCTCCCATTCGAAGGCGTTGACCGGCACGCCGGGGACGATGAACTGGAAGAAGGCGGGGTTGATCGGGCCGAGCAGGTTCATGCGGAAGCGGCCGAAGCCGAAGCTCTCGACCGAACCGACCATGAAGATGCCGGTGGACCACAGCACAACGGCAATGGCAGTGCCGCCGAGGGCCAGTTCGGCCACGATGCGCGGCAGGCGCAACTCGCGCTGCCAAAGGCGGGACAACAGCGAGGCGCCCCACAGCGCAAACACCATCACCAGCAGGTAGCCGTGAATGGCCGAGACCGCGGCGAGCAGCAGCGGCCAGGCCCAGACCGGTGTCGGCCGGCGCAGATAGAGCCAGACCGCGGCGAGAATGGTCCAGTGACCGGCGAGCGCCATGTGGACGTCGAGCCGCATGAGGAAAGCGGGCTGAAAGACGCAGAAGATGGCGGCGATCAGCGCCAGCGGTCGGCTGAGCTTCAGCTGATGTGCGATCAGCGCCGCGAACAGCGCCTGCAGCACGAAGCACAGCAGTTCCCAATAGCCCCAATACTGGAACCGTTCGGGCAGCCACGAGGCGATCAGCTTGAACGGGAAGGCAAAGAGCGGCAGCGAGTCCGACAGGCCGACGCCGTTGGCCAGTTCAAGCCCGTTGAGCGGAGAGGCGCCGGGCGGCCAACCCCACGGCGCCATGGCGAACCACCACCAGCCGAGCGTGTGCATGGCGCGGTCGCGCTCATCGAGCCATAGGATGTTGGTGGGGTCGAGCGGGGCGATGCCCCGCACGATGATGAAGGCGATGATGCCGATCAGCAGTGCCGGCAGGATCGCCGGGGTGTCGAGCGCGGCAGTTGCCGCCGGGCGCGGACGCACCGGCCGATCCAGCTCGGCAGCCCCGGTTGCACTCATTCGGTCTTTGGCGATCCACCCAGTCTGGCGCGCATGCCGCCATCGACCTTCACTACCTCGCCGGTGATGAAGGAAGCGTTGTCCGAGGCGAGAAACACCACGACGCTGGCAATCTCGGAGGGGGCGGCCATGCGGCCGAGCGGATGCATGCCGTCGATCTCGGCGTAGACGGCGGCCGGGTCGGGCGAGGCGTCGACGGCGTTGCGGAGCAGCGGGGTATCGACCGAACCGGGAGCAATGCCGTTCACCCGCACGCCATAGGGGGCGTAGTCCACGGCCATCGAGCGGATCAGCCCGATGAGCCCGTGCTTGGACACGGAGTAGGCGGTGACGCCGGCCTGCGAGGCCATACCCTGTACCGAGGAAATGTGGACGACATTGCCCCGCGAAGCCCGGATCATCGGCATGCAGGCCTTGGAGATCAGGAACGCGCCCTTGAGGTTGACGTCGAGCGTCCGGTCCCACAGCGCCTCGTCGGTGGTCTCGACCGTGCCATAGGTCTGGATGCCGGCATTGTGGCTCAGCACGTCGAGGCCGCCGAAGCTGGATTGGGCCAGCGCTGCGGCGCGATTGCAGTCGGCGAGGCTGGCGACCGACCCGACACAGACCTCGATGGCTGCAGCTTTGTCCTTCAGGGCGGCGGCGACCGCCGCGAGGCCCGTCTCGTCCACGTCCAGCAGCACCAGCTTGGCGCCCTCGGCCGCAAAAGCTTCCGCTACACCACGGCCAATGCCTTTGGCGGCGCCGGTGACCAATACTCGCTGCATGAAAAGTCCTCCTGTTTTTCGCGCATTTCAGCATTGCCTGCAGGTGGGCGAAAGATGGAAACAGGGATGAGATGACGCCGAGGTCGCGCGCGACGCTCCGATTCGCTCCGGCGGAAGCTGGCTCCGAGAGTGCTGGTCGTGGCCTGCCGCGGCGCTATAAAGACGATCCGTCGGTAACCATCTCGGCGTTTCTGCCTACAACGTGATCGGCGAAGTCGTTGTGGCTCGTTGACTTTCTGTTCCACTGCTGCGTAGTGTAAATGAAGTGTTAAAGAGGAGGAGGGTCTGATGCCTCGTCTTGGATTTGCGTTCGGAAGCCTGGCAGCGGTTTCGTTCATGGCTGCCCTCTGGAGCCCGGCTGTGCTGGCCCAAAGTGCTCCGGCCGATATTCCAGCCGTCATGAGCGTTTGCACACCTGTGGTGGGCGAAGAGTATGATGGCAACAAGGACCGCTGGGGTCAGTGTATCGCCGCAGTGGGTGATTACCTCAAGGGCATCGGTGCGCCCTCGGAGGCCACAAACCAGACGATCGCCGATCTCGTGGCGGCGCTGGTCGAACTTTATCGGAATGATCAGGCGTGCGTGGTCGACGAGACCGAGCTGCCGATCGCCATTGAAACCGCTGCACAGCTTTCGACGGATGGGGTTCAGCAGGCCCAGATCCTCGAGATCAGTGCAACGATCCAGGATTGTCAGGTGATTACCACCGCGGCGATCCCCGTGCCGGAGCTGGCCAGCGCCAACTGAGGCGCAGGCTTTCTGCCTAACCCGATGGCAGGATACGGCCTCATCGCAAGATGGGGCCGTGGGAGGAGTTTTGGGTAGCGCCGGCAGCAGGCCACACGCTGGCGGCGTTCAGGAGCGGTAGTGCCATTGCGGTGGTGTGCCGTCGAGTTGAGGTTCGGCCGAGCTACTGGCTGAGCGCCGCATTCCCGAGGCGGGAGAGGATGTAGTCGCTTGGCGGAAGCAGCCGAGTGCTTTGGGCTAGGCGACGGAGCAGAACGTGCGTGTGTTTCTTTCGTCCGAGATCGGGGATGTGGTCCCGGTTGATCGCGCGGTTACCCAGCGGATGCCGCAACATGGTTTGCCGCTGGCCTTCAAGGATGGTGTGCCCGTGATTGCTGCGAGGCCGCTGCGCGCGACTATGCGAGATATCCTCAAGCGAGGTATCGACATCGTGCTTTCGGCAGGTGCGTTGATCGTCCTGTCGCCCACGCTGTTGATCATGGCGATCGCCATCAAGCTTTCCAGCCCTGGCCCGGTGTTGTTCCGGCAGTGGCGATATGGCCGCAACGGCGTGCCGTTCCGCATCTACAAGTTCCGCACCATGCGGACAGATGCGTGCGATCCGACCGGCGTGCGGCAGGTGACTGCCGGGGATCCCGGGGTCACGCCGCTCGGACAGTTCATGCGCTCGCGCAGCCTCGATGAGTTGCCGCAGCTGTTCAACGTGCTCAGCGGTGACATGTCGCTGGTGGGGCCGCGTCCGCACGCCATCGGCATGAAGGCGGCTGGCGTATTGTACGAGGAACTGGTGCCCTACTACGCGCTGCGTCATGCGGTGCGGCCGGGGCTGTCGGGCTGGGCTCAGGCCAATGGCCTGCGCGGGCCGACTACCGAGGCGCAGTGTTCCCGCAGCCGGATCGACCACGATCTGGCCTATATCCAGAACCAGTCGCTGGCGCTCGACATCAAGATCATCTGGATGACGATCAGGAGCGAGTTCCTCGCCGGTTCCGGCAGCTGATCAGTCTGCAGAGGCGACTGACGCCTCTGCATCCTCACCATCGCCAGTGCGCCTTCATCGTCATCTGGCGATGGAGCGCTCTTTTCTTTTCGCTCCGATCCGCCTAGACGTGTCGGGCGAGTGAAGGGAAGCGTAATGCCGAAGACGGACATTGCCCGGCGGGTCTACAACCATACCTGGAAGCTCGATCCGATCGTCCGGAGCCTGCTCGATACGGACTTCTACAAGCTGTTGATGCTGCAGATGATCTGGGGGCTCTACCCCAAGGTCGATGCCACCTTCTCGCTGATCAACCGCAAGACTTCGGTGCGGCTCGCCGACGAGATCGACGAAGGCGAGTTGCGGGCGCAGCTCGACCATGCGCGGACGCTCCGCTTCGGCAAGAAAGAGATGATCTGGCTGGCGGGTAACAGCTTTTATGGCTCCAAGCAGATCTTTTCGCCGGAGTTCCTGCGCTGGCTCGCGGGGTTCCGGCTGCCGGACTACCACCTCGAAAAGCGTGACGGACAGTACGAGCTGACCTTCCACGGCAAGTGGGTCGAGACCACGATGTGGGAGATCCCGGCCCTGGCCATCATCAATGAGCTGCGCAGCCGGGCGGCGCTGAAGCGTTACGGACCGTTTGCGCTCGACGTGGTCTACGCGCGCGCCAAGGCCAAGATGTGGGAAAAGGTGGAGCGGCTGAAGCTGTTGCCCGAGTTGCGCATCTCGGATTTCGGCACGCGGCGGCGGCACTCGTTCCTGTGGCAGCGCTGGTGCGTCGAGGCGCTGAAGGAAGGGCTCGGGCTCGAGGTTTTCACCGGTACGTCGAACGTGCTGCTCGCCATGGACAATGACCTCGAGGCGCTCGGCACCAATGCGCACGAGCTGCCGATGGTGCTGGCGGCGATCGCGCCGAACGAGGAGGCGCTGAAACAGGCGCCCTACCAGGTGCTGCAGGATTGGGAGAGCTATTATGGCGGCAATCTCAAGATCGTCTTGCCCGATGCCTTCGGCACCGATGCGTTCCTGCGTGATGCGCCCGATTGGGTGGCCGATTGGACTGGCTTCCGGCCGGACAGCGCGCCGGCGATCGAAGGCGGCGAGAAGATCATCAAGTGGTGGAAGGAACGCGGACGCGATCCGCGCGACAAGCTGCTGATCTTTTCCGATGGGCTCGACGTAGACATGATCGAAGAGGCCTATCACCACTTCCATGGCCGGGTGCGCATGGCCTTTGGCTGGGGCACCAATCTCACCAACGACTTCTCGGGGTGCTCGCCGTGGCCCAACCCGCAGCTTGAGCCGATCTCGCTGGTGTGCAAGGTGAGCGAAGCGGATGGTCACCCGGCGGTGAAACTCTCGGACAACCCGGAGAAGGCCACCGGCGACGCAGCGGAGATCCGCCGCTACATCAGGATCTTCGGCGACAAGGGCCGGGTCTCCCACAAAGTTACTGTCTGACGACTAGAGGTCTTATGCGTTATTCCGCCTGCATCGAGTGGCTGTTCGCCACCGAAGAATCCGACGTTGCCAACCGGGTCCGCGCGGCCAAGGCCGCAGGGCTCGACGCTGTCGAGTTCTGGCGATTTTCCAACAAGGATTGCGAGGCGATCAGGCGGGCGCTCGACGAGACCGGCCTGACGCTGGCCGGGATCCTGTGCGAGCCGATTGCGCCGCTGACCAACCCGGAATCACACCAGTGGTTCCTCGAGGGGGTGCGCACCTCGCTGGCGGCAGCGCTGCAGCTGGGCGCGAAAGTCATCATCGCGCAGGCGGGCGACAACCAGCCCGGCGTGGCGCGGGCCGCGCAGCACGCGGCGATCGTCAAGGTGCTGAAGGAAGCGGCAAAGATCCTCGAAGGCTCGGACGTGGTGCTGGCGCTGGAGCCGCTCAACGATCGGGTGGATCATCCGGGCTATTATCTCACCTCGACCGAGGAGGGGCTCGATATCGTCGACGAGGTCGGGCGGCCGGAGGTCAAGCTGCTCTATGACATCTACCACGCTGCGGTGATGGGCGAGGAAATCGAGGTGCTGGCCGGCCGGCTCGACCGGGTGGTGCATGTCCATCTCGCCGACACGCCGGGGCGGGGCGAGCCGGGCAGCGGCCGCATGGATTATGCGGAACGGCTCGAGTGGCTCGAGGCGCAGGGCTATGACGGGCTGATCGGGCTCGAATACAAGCCGAGCGGGCCGACGGTCGAGACGCTGAAGTTTCGGGAACTGGTCTAGATCGCCACTTCTCCCTCAGGGGCAGGGGCGATCGCAGACGCGGCAGCGACAGTTCGGTGCTCTTCCTGCGCCGGCCTCCGCCATGAAGCGGTGGCTCACTCCCCGGCTTCGCCCCGTAGCCAGTAGCCGGCAGCGCGGATGTAGTCGTTGTTGAAGCCGCGGGCGACCAGGTGGTGGCGCAGCCCCTTGGCCATCTGCGCTTCGCCGGCAACGAAGGCAAAGCCGTCGCCGGCGGGGAAACCGATCTCGGCCACGGCGGGCAGGATCAGGTTCTCGGCGCCGGCCTCGCGGCCATTGCGATGAACCCAGTGGATCTCGACCGGCGAGCTGGTTTCGAAGCGCTGTTCATCGGCGGGCTCGGGCACTTCGATGATGGCGATGGCAGGCTTGTTGGCCGGCAGTTCCTCGATGCGACGACCGATGGCCGGCAGCGCTGTTTCGTCGCCGGCAATGAAGTACCAGTCGAAGGCCTCGGGGACGCGGATGGTGCCGCGCGGCCCGCCGATCATCAACTGGTCGCCAGGCCTGGCTGCTGCCGCCCAACTGGAGGCCGGGCCATCACCATGCAGCACGAAATCCAGATCGAGGGTCAGCGCCTCGGCATCGAAATAGCGCGGCGTATACTCGCGTACGAATGGCTTGGCGGTGTCGTCGGGCCAGACCAGACCATCGGGATGGCGCTCGGGGCGGGGCAGGGGCTTGCCGTCGGAAGGCAGGAACACCTTGACGTGGTCGGCGTGACCCGGGGACTGGAAGCCCTCGAGTTCCGCGCCGCTGAGCCGGATGCGGCGCATGTGCGGGGTGATGTCGACGACCGAGGCGACGTCGAGGATGCGGATGCGGGTTTCGAGCCGGATGCGCTCGAGCGATCTATTCATGACTTCCATAGTCAGGATTTAGCCGAGACGGATCGGATCGGTCAAGTGAACTGCGGGTAAGGTATGATTGTTCGGTCGTATCAAACAATCCCTTGCCTGGACGGTGCGCTATTCGCGTGAATGCCGGTGGCCTATCTGTGGTGCAGCGATCGGCAAGGGCCGACGCCGGAGCGATCGGCAAGGGCCGGCGCCGGACGCGCGATCGGCAAACGCCGACGCGGGGTCGGCAACAGCGATACAGGAGTTTGTGATGATCACCGAGATCAAGGGGCTGCACCACGTTACGTCGATGGCGCGGGATGCCGCCGAGAACAACCACTTCTTTTCGAGGACGCTCGGCCTGCGCCGGGTCAAGCAGACCGTCAATTTCGACGCGCCCGACGTCTACCACCTCTATTACGGCGACGAGGTCGGCACGCCCGGCACGGTGATGACGCATTTCCCGTTCCCGCATATTGCCCGTGGTCGGCCCGGCGTCGGCGAGGTCGGCACCACGGTGTTCTCGGTGCCGCAAGGGTCGCTCAGCTATTGGCAGGAGCGCCTGGCGGCCGATCGCGTCGGCGACCTCGAACTGTCGGAAAGCTTCGGCGAGAAGCGGCTGCGCTTTCGGGCGCCGGAAGGCGACGCGCTGGCGCTGGTCGAGAAAGGGGGTGACAGCCGGTTGCCCTGGACCGGCAATGGTGTCGACGCCGAGCATGCGATCCGCGGCTTCCATTCGGCCGCGTTGCGGCTGCGTGATGGCGGCGCCACCGAAGAGCTGCTGAAGTTCATGGGCTATCAGAACGCCGACAGCGCGGGGAATATCCACCGGCTGATCCGGCCGGATGGCAACGCGGCCAACACCATCGATATCGAAGTATTGCCCGACGCCAACCGGGCCGATCTCGGCGCCGGCTCGGTGCACCACATCGCCTTCGCAGTGGAGAACCGGGCGGCGCAGCTCGAGGTACGCAAGGCCCTGCTCGACACCGGCTACCAGGTAACGCCAGTGATCGACCGCGACTATTTCTGGGCCATCTACTTCCGCACCCCGGGCGGCGTGCTGTTCGAGATCGCCACGAACGAACCCGGCTTCGACCGGGACGAGGACACCGCGCATCTGGGCGAAACGCTGAAACTGCCAAGGCAGCATGAACACCTGAGGGCGACGCTGGAGCAGACGCTGCAGCCGCTCGAGGACAAGGAGCCGGCATGATGACCGAGACGATCGACAGCTACGTCAACCTGGATATTCCCGGCGCATCCCCGGATGCGCCGGCCTTCTATCTGTTGCACGGCACCGGCGGCGACGAACACCAGTTCACCGATCTCGCCGCCGAGCTCAAGCCGGGCGCGCGACGGATCGGGGTGCGCGGCGACGTCTCCGAAGGCGGCGCGCTGCGCTACTTCAAGCGCGTCGGCGAGGGGCGCTACGATATGGCCGACCTGAAGCGGGCGACCAGAAAGCTCGCGCGCTTCGTCGGCGCCAGCAGAGCCGATGCGACATCGGTGCTGGGCCTCGGCTATTCGAACGGAGCGAACATTCTCGCTTCAGTGCTGTTCGAGGCCCCGGAACAGTTCGATGTGGCGGTGCTGATGCACCCGTTGATCCCGTTCACTCCCGCGCCGCAGCCGGGGCTGAAGGGCAAGCGGATCATCATCACGGCCGGCCGTCGCGACCCGATCGCGCCGGTGCATTCGGCGGAGCTGCTCGCGACCTACTTCAAGGAGCAGGGCGCCGATGTGTCGCTGTTCTGGCACGAAGGTGGGCATGAGATCCGCCGCGAAGAGCTGCTGGCGGTAAGGGATTTTCTCGCCTGACCCGCCCTGCGGGACGAGCCAGGAAGGACCAATGGCTCAGATCAGCCCGTGGTCCTTCATCGCCTGCTGCTCGTCGGGCGTGATGTAGGCAAAGATCTTCGGCGCCGCGCCGGCCAGGTTGAGGAAATAGCGGTTGGTGAAGCCGACCGTACCGGTCTTGCCGTCAGTTTTGCGCTTGTAGTCGAACTCCCAGTCGACGATGGCCATGGCGTTGACCTCGTCGAGCTCGGTGACCTTGATGCCGGTGACGCGCATGGCCGTGCCGCCGACTTCGCGGTATTTCGCGAAGCCCTGGCTGATCAGCTTCCTGAACTCGGCGTCGTTGGCGCCGCCCATCACCCCCTGCGGGCTGGACTCGACCAGGTAGGGAGCGAAGCTCGCCACGGTGCCGTCGACATCCTCGACCGGCGGGTTCTGCAACGCATCGTTGCTGCGCCTGGCGTAGGCTTCGAAGAAGCGCTTCACGTCGCTGTTCTGCTTCAGCATGGGTCTTCTCCTTCGGTTGACCAATGCCTGACGGGCGCGATCGGTTGCCTCGTCGTCGCGCCGGTCAGCCGACGAAGTCGACCGGCACGCCCGGCTTCACCATCTTGGCCAGCTCGTTGGCATCCCAGTTGGTCAGCCGCACGCAGCCATGCGAGGCGGTCTTGTCGATCAGCGAGGGTTCCGGCGTGCCGTGGATGCCGAAGGTCGGCTCGCTCAGGTCGATCCACATCGAGCCCACCGGGCCATTGGGGCCGGGCGGAATGGTCAGCACCTTGGTGTTGTCGCCCTGCTGGAAGTTGATCTTGGGGTTGTAGGTATATTCGGGCATCGGGGCGACGCCCTCGACGATATGGGTGCCTGACGGCGACGGATTATCCTCCGAGCCGATGGTGGCCGGGTAGGCGGCGATCAAGCGATTGTCGGCGTCATAAGCGCGAACCTGGCGCAGCGACTTGTCGGCCTCGATGCGTGCCACCTCGCCCTTGAGATCAGGGCCGTAGGCGGCGACGTAGACCGGCTCGCCAACGGCGTAACGAGCGCCGGGATTGAGGGCCTTGAGCAGGTCGATATCCATGTGGAACCGCTCGGCCAGCGATTCCTCGATCGAGGCGTAACCGAGGAACTTACGCTTGGCCTGCTCGGCATAATCCTTCGGTATCGGCTCGCCGATGGCGTTGAGGTCGTCGGCGATGACGGCATAATCGCCGATCACCGGTCCGCCACTGTCGAGCGCCGCAAGCACATCGGGGTCGAGCGCGCCATCTGGCGGCAGGCCGCGCATCAGTTCGAACGCGAACACCGCCTTGCGCACGTTGTCGCCATCGAAGCCGTCGATGACGCCGGGAGAGGCGCCGGCCCTATCGAGCAGCACCTGCAGGCGGACCACCGCCGGATCGGGATGGCGTTCGACGGCGAGCGCCGGGTCTGCCTCCTTGACCGGCGGCGTATAGACGGCGGGGATGGTCGAAAGGTCCGCCGTGTTGATGGCCTCGGCGGTGAGCGGCAGGGCCGGCGGCGCCACTGCGTCCTGTGCGGGGGCTGCAGTGGCAACGAGGGCGAAAGCGAGGGTTACGAGCGCGAGGCGCATGGTTTCCAGTTCCTTTAGGAGACTGAGAAACCGCGGCAGGCCGCCCCGGGTTGCGTCACGGCTGCCGGCGACGCACCGGGATGGTTAGCATTTGACTAAAATGCCGCCGGTGAGCGGCGTGGCTCAGGCCTTGAGGTCGGCCCATTCGGGATGGCGGCGGAACTGTGCGACGACGTAGGAGCAGGCCGGCACGATCCTGCTGCCGGTCCGGCGGGCATCGGCGATGGCGGCTTCGACCAGCCGCAGCGCGAGGCCCAGGTTACGGTGCTGCGGCGGCACGCCGGTATGGTCGGCGACGATGGTGTTGGCGTCGCGGCGCTGGTAGGTCATTTCGGCTTCCGAGCCGTCGGGGAGATAGACCACATAGCGGCCGCGGCCATTGGTTTCTTCGTGCTCGACGGGAAGTTCATCAGACATTGCTGACCTTTCAGTCGGTTCGGCACCGGGCGAGGCGCCGGTCGTTCATGTCATATGTGGTGGCAGCGGGCAGGCGGAAGGGGCGGCGGGCGCGGGTCAGATCTGCGTCATCGGCTCACCAAGCTCGGGGAACAGGCGTCGCTCCGACAGGAATGGGTGGACGGCGAGCGCCGCCGCCATGTCCTTCAGCGCCAGGGCGCGCTTGCCCAGTTGCAGGTACATCAGGGCACGTCCGGACAGCGCGCCGAAATGGCGTGGCTCGATGGCCAGCACCTTCCCGCAATCGGCGATGGAAGCATCGAAGTCTCCCAGCGTGTAGTAGATGGTGGCCCGCTGGTTCCAGGCTTCGGCATAATCGGGATAGTCGGCAACCAGCTTGTCGAGCAGGCGCAGCGCGCCGGTGGCGTCGCCCATGCCGCGAGCCGTCAGCACTTCGCGCATGCGGCCGGCAAGGATCGGGTCGGACGGCGTGGTCCAGTAGGTCCAGATCTGAGCGTCGAGCGCCTTGGCCGCCTGGGCATTGGGCGCCACGCGCAACTGGGCGAACAACTGGTCGATGGCGGCGCGGTCCGCGGCTTCGTCGGCAAAGGCGAGGGGTATCGCGGACAGCAGCGCCAGCCCCATGACGAGGGGCCTCAGGATCGATGCGAGCCGAACCAGGATGCGCAGCATGGGGTGATATTCGGCCTCATGGCAGCGCGGCGCAAGAGTCTTTGAGCAGCCGTGTCAGTGCCCGGGCTCGCGCTTGCGCCAGCGCGCCGCGATGCCGCGGCCGAGGCTGCCGAGATAAGGCGCGACGGCGAGCAGCAGCACGCGCCAATAGTGCAGCAGCAGGAACAGCGCGACCAGTACCAGGGCGCCGACGATGATCACCAGTTCGAGGCTGAGCCCCATCGATTTGAGCCATGCCGACAGCAGCATGCCCGGCAGGATGTGCGCTGCGGCCCAGACGAAGGCAGAGGTGACGTTGATGACCGAGAAATGCCGGTAGTTCATGCCGAACATGCCGGCGATGCCGGGAACGACTGCCTTCACCCCGGGAATGAAGCGACCGATGAATACCGACTTGCCGCCGTGCCGGGCGAAGAAGCTTTCGCCGCGGGCGATCAGCGCCAGGTGGTTGCGGAACGGCCAGAGCGTCTTGATGCGATCCTTGAGCCAGAAGCCCAGCGTGTAGGAGATGGCATCGCCGACCACGGCGCCCAGCACCGCGGCGAAGTAAATCTCCCAGAACGGCAGCTTGCCTTGCGCGATCAGCCCGCCGGCCAGCAGCAATACCGGGGTCGAGGGGATGAAGAGGCCGAGGATGAACACCGCCTCGGTGGCGGCGATCAGGAAGATGAACCACAGGCTGAGCCAGAAATTGGTCGAGATGGTTTCGAGCACCATCTCCAGCCAACCGGTGAGCGCAGCGAAAATCTCCAGCATCGGCCCTCAATAGCGGGCCGACGTGAGAGGCGTGTGACAGCTAGTGACCGGCCTCGGGCTTCTGCCAGCGGGCCTGCAGCGAGCGGCCGAACTCACCCATGAACGGGGCAAAGGCGAGAAGGATGCGCTTCCAGAAGTGGATGATGAGGAAGGCGACGGTCAGGACGATGGCGCCGACGATGATCACCAGTTCGAGGCTCAGCCCGATGGATTTCAGCCAGCCGGTCAGCAGCACGCCGGGCAGGATGTGCACGGCGGCCCAGACGAAGGCGGAGATGACGTTGATCACCGAGAAGTGCCGGTAGGGCATGCTCATCATGCCGGCCACGCCGGGAATCACGGCTTTCACGCCGGTGATGAAGCGGCCGATGAAAATTGCCTTGCCGCCGTGGCGGGCGAAGAACACCTCGCCCTGTTCGATCAGCTTGAGGTGGTTCTTGAACGGCCAGACCGTTCGGATCTTGTCCTTCAGCAAATAGCCGACGGTGTAGGAAATGGCGTCGCCGATAATGGCGCCGAGCACAGCGGCAAAGAAGATCGGCCAGAACGGCAGGCTGCCCTGGGCAATGAGGCCACCGGTCAGCAGCAGGATGGGAAGCGAGGGCACCAGCAGGCCGACGATGAACACTGCTTCGCCGATGCAGACCAGGAAGATGAACAGCAGCGAAAGCCAGAAGTTATCGGAGATGCCCTGCAGGAAGAGCTCGAGCCAGGTCGAGATGGAATGGAGGAATTCGAACATTGGCTACTGGAGGCTCCCGGCCCGTGGTCTCACGCGAGGCCCCAAGCCCCGTGTGGCAGCGTGTCACGAACGGATTGGCACCGCCAGTCGCCATGAGCGCGCCGTTTGCGACTATTTGAAGAGGGATGCATGAACTCCGCGTGAACGTGGCGGAGCAGCCGTTTGTCGCGGAAAAGTCTGCAACTTTGATGAGAAACGCTCTATGCCGTGCAGGCTGACCTGGAGCCGTGGGGGCGAGAAGGCAGCATATTGCAGGAACCAAGCATGTCGCTGCCGATCCATCACATGATTTCCAGCGGACCGCAGCCGGTGGCGCCCTTCAGCCATGCCGTCGAGGCCGATGGTTTCGTGTTCATCACTGGACAGATGCCGACCGACCCGGCAGCGCCTGAAGCGCCGTTGCCCGAGGGCATCGAAGCGCAGACGCGCCGGGTGATCGACAACCTGAAGCTGATCCTCGGCGGCGTCGGCCTGGGGCTCGAGCACGTGACGATGGCGCGCATCTATCTCACCGAGTTCCAGCGCGACTATGCGGCGCTCAACGCGCTGTGGCCGAGCTTCTTCGAAGCCGGAAAGCTGCCCGCGCGCACCACTGTGGGGGTGACGGCGCTGGCGGTCGGGGCGCTGGTCGAGATCGACCTGATCGCGCGACGGCCTTAGGGCCGCAAGTTCCATGGCTAGAGCAGGCTCAGCCCGGCGCCGGCGGCGGCGCTGAGCAGCACCACCAGCCATGGCGGCGTCCTGATCAGCAATAGGCCCAGGGCGGCAACGCCCCAGGCGAGATCGAGCGGACCGAACACGGCACTGGTGAATACCGGGTCGCAGAGTGTCGCCAGCAGCAGGCCCACCACCACGGCGTTGGCGAGGTCGAGGCCGGCGCGCAGACGCGGGTTGGCACGCAGCGACTGCCAATAGGGCAGGGCGCCGAACACCAGCAGGAACGACGGCAGGTAGATCGCGCCGAGCCCGAGCAGCGCGCCGGCGATGCCGTTGGGTGGCGCATGCAGCAGCGCCCCGACATAGGCGGCGAAAGCGAAGAGCGGGCCGGGGACCGCCTGGGCGGCGCCGTAGCCGGCCAGGAACAGGTTGCGGTCGATCAGCCCCGGCGTCACCAGTTCGGCCTCGAGCAGCGGCAGCACCACGTGGCCGCCGCCGAAGACCAGTGAGCCGGTGCGATAGAACTTTTCGGCGACGACGAGCCAGCTGTTGCCGGTCGCGGCGAGGAGCGGCAGGGCGAGCAGCAGGCCGAAGAACAGAGCCAGCAGCACCGTCCCGGCGCGATCGAAGGAGAGGCGCGGGGCAGCGGCGGGCGGCGCAAGCAGGTAGCCTGCGGCGGAAGCGGCGAGGATCAGCGCCAATTGGGTCGCGCCGGATGGCAGCAGCAGCGCGATGGCGGCCGCGGCAAGCGCGATGAGGCGTCGCTTCATGTCCGGCGCCAGCGATTTCGACATGGCCCAGACCGCCTGCGTCACCACGGCGAGCGCCGCCAGTTTCAGGCCGTGCAGGACCCCGTCGGCCAGTGGGCCGGCCAGCTGCGCGGCACCATAGGCGAAAGCCAGCAACAGGATGACCGAGGGCAGGGTGAAGGCGAGCCAGGCGGCGATGCCGCCCCAGTAGCCGGCGCGCAGCTTGCCGATGGCGATGCCGACCTGGCTCGAGGCCGGGCCGGGGAGAAACTGGCAGAGCGCCACCAGGTCGGCATAGGCCGCATCGTCGAGCCAGCGGCGGCGCTCGACCAGTTCGGTACGGAAATAGCCGAGGTGCGCCACCGGGCCGCCGAAGCTGGTGAGGCCCAGCAGCAGAAAGACGCCAAAGACCTCGGCGACGCTGTTCCTGCCTTGCTGCATCGCCGACGCGCTCCCCCGTTCGGGGGACCGGTGCCTCAGGTGGGCGTCACAATCAAGGCGGTGCGGCGTCCTAACTCGTCACCTTGGCCGTCCGGCCATAGACCAGCAGCATGACGATGATCACCAGCCCATAGATGATCTGCCGGCCGGCCTCCGGCATCTGCATGATCGACAGCACCGAGTTGAGCAGCACGATGAGGATCACCCCGACCACCGTGCCGATGAAGCGGCCGCGACCGCCGAGGATGTGGGTGCCGCCGATCACCACCGCGGCGATCGCCGGCAGCAGGTAGGCATTGCCCATGCCCTGATAGGCCTTGGCCGAGTAGCCGGCGAGCAGCACGCCGGCCAGCGCCGCGCAGAGGCCGGAGATGGCGAAGGCGCCGACGATCACCCAGCGGGTGCGGATACCGCTGAGGTAGGACGCGGCCTCGCGGTTGCCGGTGGCATAGATGGCCTTGCCGAAGGCGGTGCGGCTGAGGATCGCGGCGATGACGATGGAGACGGCGGCCCAGACGAAAATCGCCACAGGGACGCCGAGGAGTTTGTCGGCCGCGAGATAGCGCATCAGCGGCGTCGCCGAATCCTGCGGGGCGAAGCCGCCGGTATGGGCGATCATCAGGCCGCGCATCACGGAGTCGACGCCCAGGGTGAAGATCATCGAGGGGATGCGCAGATAGGCGACGCCGAAACCGTTGAACAGGCCGACAAGGAGCCCGACGGCGAGGCCGGTCGGAATGGCGGCCGGCCCGCCGACGGTGGTTGCCAGCATGGCGGCGGCGGTCATGGTCCAGGGCACGCTGAGGTCGATGTGACCGAGCAGGATCACCATCATCATTCCCGCGGCGACAATGCCGAGGAAGGCGCCGGTCTGCAGTTGGGTGAGCAGGTAATTGGGGCTCAGCAGCGGCATCGTGCCGAGCGTCGCCACGGTATAGATCGAGCCGAGCGCCAGGATTACCAGCACGAAGCCGGCAGAGATGACGATCGGCAGATCGTCGGATTTCAGGCGGGGCAGGGTGAGGTCGTTGGCCATTGGTCCGGTCCTACCTGAAGAGTTCGAGACGGTTCTTGACCCGCAGCGTGCGGATGGCGCCGAGGCTGACCGCGGCGAGCAGCACCACGCCCTCGACCAGCGGCTGCAGCAGCGGATCGATCGACAGGATGCGGAAGTAGAACGAGATGGTGCGCAGGATCAGCGCGCCGACCAGGGCGCCGATCACCGTGCCGACGCCGCCGAGCAGCGAGATGCCGCCCAGCACCACCGCGGCGATGGAGTTGAGCGTGTAGGCGCCGGCCTGCGGGATGTCGGCATTGCCGGAGCCGGTCTGGATGGCGAGATAGAGCCCGGCGCAGCCGGCGAACAGGCCGGCAAGGGTAAAGGCCCAGAGCTTGGCCCGGTTGATCGGCAGGCCGGACATATAGGCGGCGCCTTCGGACGAGCCGATGGCATATAGGGTGCGACCGGTGACGGTGCGTTGGAACGGGATCCAGACCGCGGCGGTGATGACGACCAGAATGAGCAGCGGCACCGGCACCCAGGCGACCGGCTGCAGCCAGGCGGCCTCGCCGTCGTCGAACAGGTGGTAGGTCTCGGCGAGATCCTTGATCGAGTTGGTGACCGCCCAGTTGAGGTCGAGATCGACCTCGCCGCCGGGCTGCGGGCGGATCAGCAGGGCAAGGCCGATGGCGACGGCGCCGGTGGCGAGCGTGGCGATGATCGGCTGCAGCCGGCCATAGACGATGACGAGGCCGTTGATGAGCCCGAAGCCGGCGCCGGCCGCGACCGAAACGATGCAGCCGAGCGCGATCTGCCACGGTTCGCCGCGCACCAGTTCGCTGGCAATGCAACTGGTCAGCGTCATCACCGCGCCGACCGACAGGTCGAGACCGCCGACGATCACCGTCATCGCCTGGGCCATGGCGACGAAGGCGAGAGCCACCGATTCATTGGTGTTGGCGATGAAGACGTTGGTGGAGAAGCCGCGCGGGTGGATCAGGTTGTAGACGAGGTAGAGCGCCGCGAGCAGCAGCAGGGCGCCATAAAAGCCGCGGTTCTGGCGGATCGACATGGCGAGCGCCGAGGCGCGCGGCGGGGTGGTGGCGGTGACGGTGCTCATGCGGGCACCGCCTCTCGGGCCGGCGCCTCGGCCGGCCTCGTGATGTTGAGCGCGGCGGCGACGAGGGCTTCCTCGGTGATCGCCGCGCCGGAGAATTCGGTGACGATGCGGCCGTCATACATCACGGCAACCCGGTCGCAGCAGCCGATCAGCTCGGCGTAGTCGGTGGAATAGAACAGGATGGCGGTATCCCGGTCGGCGAGCTCGCGCATCAGCCGGTAGAGCTCCTGCTTGGTGCCCACATCGATGCCGCGGGTCGGGTCGTTGAGCAGCATGACCTGGGGCTGGGTCAGCAGCCACTTGGCGATCACCACCTTCTGCTGGTTGCCGCCGGAGAGGCTCGCCACCGGATCGTCGGGCTGGTTGAGCTTGATCTGCAGCTGGGCGATGGCGTCGGCCACCGCCTGGCGCGCCCTGCCGGGGTCGATGAACGGTCCCTGCCGCACCTTGTCGAAGCTCGCGACCAAGAGGTTGTCGGCAATCGACATGGGCAGCATCAGGCCCTCGGTCTTGCGATCCTCCGGCACCAGGGCAATGCGACTCCGGCCACCCTTGGCGGCGGCCGGCGAGGCCGGGATGCCGGTCTCGCCGCCGACCGTGACCTTGCCCTCGACGCCGCGCAGCACGCCGAACAAGGCCAGCAGCAACTCCTTCTGGCCCTGGCCGTCGAGACCGCCGAGCCCGACGATCTCGCCCTTGCCGACCGCCAGCGAGACGCCGTTGAGGCGGTTCTCCCATTTGAGGTCGGCGACCGTGAGATGTGGTGCGCGGGGCTGCGCCGGCGGTTTGGGCGGGAACTGGTGGACGATGTCGCGGCCGATCATCAGCTTGACGATCTCGTCCTGTGTGCGCGCGCCCTTGTCGAAGGTTTCGATGTGGCGGCCGTTGCGGAACACCGAGAGCGTGTCGCAGAGCGCTTCGACCTCATGCATGCGATGCGAGATGAACAGCATGCCGGTGCCCTCGGCCTTCAGCTCGGCAAGCACGTTGTAGACGGTCTCGACATCACGGCTGGTGAGCGCCGAAGTTGCCTCGTCGAGGATCAGCAGCCTGGGGTTCTTGCCGAGTGCCTTGGCGATCTCGACCATCTGCCGGCGCGACAGGGACAGATCGCGGATCAGGGCGCGTGGATCGACATCCTCGCAATGGATGCGGGCGAGCAGCGCCTCGGCACGGTTGCGCTGGGCACGCCGATCGATGAGGCCGAAGCGGCGCGGCGGATCGGAGATCGAGATGTTGTCGGCGACCGACAGGTCGGGCATCAGCGACAGCTCCTGGAACACGCAGACGATGCCGGCTTTCGCCGCCTCGGACGGGCGCGAGAAGCGGTGTGGCGTGCCCCCGACGGTGAGCGTGCCGCTATCGGGCTGCACCACGCCGGCCATGATCTTGATCAGGGTGGATTTGCCGGCGCCGTTCTCGCCCAGGATGGCGTGGATGGAGCCTTGCCGGCAGGAAAAGTCCACGCCCTCGAGGGCCCGGGCGCCCGAGAAAAACTTCGAAACGCCGCTCAGTTCGGCGAATGGCCGTGCGGCCTGACCGTCCAGCATCGTCACTCCTCAGCCGTCATGAAGGGAGAAGCAGCGCCGGCGATGGGGCCCGGCGCTGCCTGGAAACCCGGTCGCCGCTCGGACGAACCGGATTCCGTTCATTGCCTGGTCGCGCGGCCGACGGCTCGATGGTCGCTGCCGACCGCGCTCCAGGACGTGCGGAGGTCTACTGCACGTTCTCCTCGGTCTGGGCCATGATGGCCGGCCCAGAGATGTTCACGCCGCAGGGCGGGAATTCGTTGACGGTGAAGAAATTGTCCGGCAGGTCGGTCCAGAAGTTCACCCCGTCCTTGAGCTGGGTGTAGTCGACGGCCGGTAGCGGCACCGAGATGAGTTGCGGCATGACATTGCCCTCGAGGGCCGAAATCGCCGCCTTCATCGAGATGGCGACAAGCCCGGGCGACTGGCCGATGGAGAGACCGGTGAGGCCCTCGGCCGAGTGCTTGGCGACGAGCTTGCGGAAACCGTTCTCGGCTTCGCCGCCCACCGGGACGAACGGATGCTTGGCATCGAGCAGGGCCTGCACGGTGCCGGTCGAACCGCCCTGGGTGATGACGCCGTCGAAGCTGCCATGCACGGCGAGCGCATCGGCGGTCACCTTCTGGGCGGTGCCGTCATCCCAGTTGCCGACCACCTGAACGATTTCCCAGGGGCCGGGCGTCGCATCGAACATCTCGTGGATGCCGATCGAGCGGTCGCGATCCACCGAGTTGCCGGCGAGGCCGCGGACCTCGAGGATCTTGCCCGAGGTCTTGCCCTTGGCGGCCAGTTCCTTGAGCACGAAGCTGCCCCAGTCGCGCCCCATCTGCAGCTGGTCTTCGTTGACCATCATCACCGCGTCGGTATCGAGGATGTTGTCGAATGGCACGATGACGACGTTCTCGCGGTCGGCGAGGCGGATGACGCGGTCAAAGCCTTCCGGCGACACCGCGATGGTGACGATGGCGTCGAAACCCTGGTTGATGAAGTCCTCGATGGCGCCGAGCTGGGCCGGCGCATCGGTGCCGGTCGAGACGACCTTGAACTCCTTGATCTTGTCCTTGATCGCCGGGTCTTCGGCGAAGGCCTTGGCGGTCTTGATCATCTGGATGCGCCAGGTGTTGCCGACATAGCCGTTGACCACGGCGATGCGGTAGGGGCCGGGCTTGGCCTCCCACTGGAAGTACTTGGTTTCGGCGTTCCACGGCGCGAAGCAGGTGGGGTCGGCGCCGGGGCCGGAGACCACCTTGGGCCCGGCATAACTGAGGCTGGTCGAGACGAGCAGGCCGACAAGGGCGGCCGAGGCAATGCGTAGTACGTTCATAGGTTTCTCCTCCCAGAGAACGATCTGAAACAACTAGGCAGTCGCTGGTCAGTCGGTGGCCGGCAGTCCTCGTCCGTCCACCGTCGTCGGGGCCGTTGCCGGCCCGTGCGGCGCGCCGTTCGGCGTCGCCAATCTGCAGGGGCGCGCCGATGCGGCGCGCTGCGCTACTCCTTGAACAGGGCGAGGCCGGCTTCGAGGTGCTGGCTCATGCGATACTGAAAGGCAAAGCGGTTGCGGCTCTCGAGCGCATCGGCAATGCCGCCGTGTTCGTCGAAGCTGACCCCGTGGGTCTTCATGCGGTTGACGCCGCTTTCCATGATCTTCAGCATCACCGGCTTCATGATGCGGTAGATCTCGTTGACCTGCTTGTTGCCGAGGATCCCGACCAGCGTCGAGTGGAAGCGGAAGTCGTGCTGGGCGGCAATGTGGAGCTGCTCTTCCTCGCGCATGGCGTCATTGGCTTCGCGCAGCCGGACGATATCCTCCGACGTGGCGCGCTCGAACAGCTGGTCGACCGCCCCGACCTCGATCAGCTGGCGAAACCCCTGGGTGTCGAGGAAGGTCTGCCGGCTCAGCTCCAGGGTGTTGAAGGAGTAGAGCTCGAATACTGCGTCCATGCGCCGGTCGATGATCACCGCTCCGACCTTGGGGCGCACGTCGACCACGCCATAAGCCTTGAGGATGCGCATCGCCTCGCGCACCGTGGTGCGGGACGAGGTGAACATTTCGCCCAGCTCGCGCTCGGAGGGCAGCGGGTCGCCGACCCCCAGATTGCGCTCGTCGATCAGCGCCTTGATCTGCCCGACCAGGGTTTCGACGGCGGAATCGTAGAGATGAACGGCGCCCTGCTTCTGGCGCGCGCTGCCTTGTTTCAGCCGAACGACATTGGTCCTGGCCGTCATGACCGGATTGCCTCGACACGAGCTGTAGTAGATCCCTCAATCCTACATTTGTAGGACCAGCGGTACGGTAGTTTCAGTGTTTTTGGCTGTCAATAGTGTCACAATGGAAGCTCCGGAGAGATTGTGACGGCATCTGGTATGACAAATAGTGTCGACAGATGAACTGACAACGATTGCAGAAATCCCGCGCGCGACGGAAAATCATTGAATGCTAACATGTTAGCCGGGGCGTGACGAAAATCGAACCCGCGACGCCGAATGGCCTCGCAGCAGCTGACGCGAGGCTGTGAAAAACCCGTCGGCGGATGGCGCCGGAGCGGTGTCGCCCGGCTTCAGCCTGGCGCGTAGGTCAGCGCCACGACGCCGCCGGGCAGCGGCGCTGCGTCCAGCAGGTGGAGCTTTTTCTCGGCGCCCGGAGCGAAGACGGCGAGGCCGCCGCCGAGCAGGATCGGATTGAGGAACAAATGCAATTCGTCGATCAGGCCGCGCGCGAGGCAGGAGCGGACCAGGGTCGGGCTGCCGAAACTGACGATATCGCCACCCGACTGCTGCTTGATGCCGACGAGCTCGGCGGGATCGCGCAGCAGCAGGGACGTTTCCCAATTGGCTTCGACGTCGGGGAGGGTGCTGGAGACGACGATCTTGGTGGCGCGGGCGATCCAGTCGGCGTGCGCCAGTTCGCCGGCAGTGGCGTTGGGATCGGCCGGAACGGTGGGCCAGTAGCCCTGCATCATCTTGTAGGTGCCGGGGCCGAAGACTACGGCGTCGGCAGTGGTGGTGAGGCGTTTGGCGCGCGCGGCGACCTCCTCGTTGTAGGTCGCCCAGGACAGGCCGCCGGCGGCATCGGAGGCGTAGCCATCCAGCGAGATATGCAGATGCATCTTGAGCTTGCGCATGGCGGGTTCCCCATCTGTTAAGTTGGTACTTAACTAATTGACGAGCGCCCCTCCGTCAATGACCGGGGCGCCCTATCCGATCAAATGCGCTTCAAAGCAAAGGGCGCCGGCCTTGCGACCGACGCCCTCGAAAAAACTGGATGGCGGAAACCTCAGGCGGCGTAGGCCTTGGTCTTCTGCTGCTGTTCGCCCAGGCCTTCGATGCCCAGCTTCATGGTCTGGCCCGGCTTCAGCCAGATCGGGTTGGGCTTCTGGCCCATGCCGACGCCCGGCGGGGTGCCGGTGGTGATCACATCACCCGGCTGCAGGCTCATGAACTGGCTGAGGTAGGCCACGAGGTGGGCGACGCCGAAGATCATGGTCTTGGTCGAGCCGTCCTGGTAGCGGTGGCCATCGACGTCGAGCCACATGCCCAGGTTCTGCACGTCCTGGATTTCGTCCTTGGTGACCAGCCAGGGGCCGATCGGGCCGAACGTGTCGGCCGACTTGCCCTTGGTCCACTGGCCGCCGCGCTCGGTCTGGAAGTGGCGCTCGCTGAGGTCGTTCACCACGCAATAGCCGGCGACGTAATCGAGGGCGTCCTTTTCCTCGATATACTTGGCTTCCTTGCCGATGATCACGCCGAGTTCGACTTCCCAGTCGGGCTTGAGGGTGTTCTTGGGCAGGATCACGTCGTCGTTGGGGCCGATGATGGCGCTGGTGGCCTTCATGAACAGGATCGGCTCGGCCGGAATGGCGGCGCCGGTCTCGGCGGCGTGGTCGGCATAGTTGAGGCCGATGCACATGAACTTGCCGACATTGCCGACGCAGGGGCCGATGCGCGAGCCCTTGTCGAGCACCGGCAGGCTGCCATGGTCGGCGGCCTTGATCTTGGCGAGGCCGGCGGCCCCGATCGAGGCGCCGTTGATATCGGGCACCACGGACGAGAGGTCGCGATAGGTCCCGTCGGTGTGCAGGATGGCGGGCTTTTCGGCGCCCTTGGCGCCGACGCGCAGAAGTTTCATGTGATGCTCCTCAGATTTGGCCTAGGGGGATAGGGCCAGAGCCGCGCGGAGTCGAGGCCAACGATGGTCGAATCCGTTCGGTGGGTGCGGCCCGATCCGGCTATTCGGGGCGGACGATGCCCTTCTTGAGCAGGACGTTGCCATAGAGGCGCCGCTCGCCGGTCTGGACCACGGCATAGGCGCCGTGCACGCGCTCGTAAAAGGCGAAGCGCTCGAGCAGGCTCAGCTTCATTCCCGGCTCGTGCTTCTTGATCAGCTTGGCGAAATCCTTGTGGGTCTCTTCGCGCTTCTTGGCGTCGCCGACCACTTCCATGCCGAAGGCCTGCTCGTCGACGAAGGTGTCGAGCGGCATCACCGTCAGGATGGCGTCGAGCACTTCGCTGGCGCTGATGCCGTCGAGGCGGACCAGCTGCGGGCCGGCGCTGTCGCCGGGGTAGTTGGCATCGACGATGGCGATCTCGTCGCCATGGCCCATGGCGCGCAGGATGTAGAGCAGGTCAGGGCCGAGAATCGGCGGAATGCCCTTGAGCATGAGGTTCTCCCTTGAGGTCTGGTTGCCGTTCAGCCGAACGGAAAGGCGGAATAGGCCGGATCTTCGCGCAGCAACTGGCCATCGGCGAAAAGCTCGGCGTGGTCGACGGCGAAGGCAATCAGTTCGGCCATCACGGAGTCGATATGAGCGCGCATGGCGGCCGAGGCGATGGCGGCGTCGCCGACGGTGATGCCGTCGAGGATCTTCTGGTGTTCGGCGAGGGTGACGCTCAACCGGCGCGGCGTGAGGATCAGCCGACGGGCCCGGTCGAGATTGGCGCGGGTATTCTCGATGACGCCCTTCACCTTGGTGAAGCGCATGTCGCCGAAGATGATGTCGTGAAATTCGAGATCGCGCTCGTGGAAGCCGTTCTGATCGTCGATCTCCACGGCGGCGCGCTGGTAGCTCATGTTGCGCTGCAATGTGTCGATCAGTTCGGGGCTGTGGTTGCCGGTGACGACGCGCACCGCCTCGGCTTCGAGCGCCTTGCGGATCAGCATGTACTCGAGCACGTCGGCGATGCGGACCAGCGACACGGTGGAGCCGCGCTGCGGCAGGATATCGACGAGGCCTTCGGCCTGCAGCCGGGCCAGCGCTTCGGAGACCGGGAAGCGGGAGACGCCGAGGCGCTCGCAGATGGCCCCCTTGTCGATCACTTCGCCGGGCTTCAGATCGAGCGCGACGATGGCCTGGCGCAGGGTATCGGTGACGAACACCGTGACGTTGCCGCGGGTCGGGGTCGCCGGAGCGCTGAGAAATTGGTAGGGACTTGCCTCGGTCTTCATGCTAACATGTTAGTTGGACTGCCGGAGCTTTTCAATCGCACCCGCTTGTCGCCCGACTGGTTTTCCGCCGCAAGCGGGCCACCTTGGGCGTACATAGATTTCGGGTGGTTTTGGGGGTCTTCGGCAGTGTTGCCCCGAAATCCTGGATCAAAAGAGCCGCCCCCGATGTCCGATGTCATGTCCCGCCCCGCCGCCGCCAAGACGCTGCTGCTCAATGCCCAAGACAATGTCGCGGTGGCGCTGAGCAATCTCGATGTCGGCACCGACACGCCGCAGGGCGTCCGCACCACCAAGCGCGTGCCCAAGGGGCACAAGTTCACCGTGCGGCAGGTTGCGGCGGGCGAGCCGATCGTCAAGTTCGGGCAGATCATCGGCTTCGCCAAGGACGCCATCCCGCCGGGAGAATGGGTGCATGAGCACAATGTGACGATCGGCGAGGAGCATGGTGCGTTCAAGCGCGACTATGCGTTCGGCGAGGGCATCGTGCCGGTGGAGTTCGTGCCCGAGGCGCAGCGGGCGACGTTCCAGGGCTTCCGCCGCTCCAACGGCCAGGTCGGGACGCGCAACTATATCGGTATCCTCACCTCGGTGAACTGCTCGACCACCGTCGCCGGGTTCATCGCCAGGGAAGTCGAGCGTTCGGGCATTCTCGAGCAATATCCCAATGTCGACGGCATCGTGGCGCTGAAGCAGGCCAATGGCTGCGTCATCGACTATCGCGGGGTGATCTTCGACATCCTCAAGAAAACCACCTGGGGCTATGCCACCAACCCGAACATGGGCGGGGTGATCATGGTGGGGCTCGGCTGCGAAGGTTTCCAGATCCCGCGGCTCAAGGAGGCCTACGGGGTCACCGAGAACGAGACCTTCCGCACCATGACCATCCAGGAGGTGGGTGGCACGCGCAAAACCGTCGAGGCCGGCGTCGAGGCCGTCAAGGCCATGCTGCCGATCGTCAACAAGGCGAAGCGCGAGACGGTGCCGGCATCGGAACTGATGCTGGCGCTGCAGTGCGGCGGCTCGGACGGCTATTCGGGCATCACTGCCAACCCGGCGCTGGGCGTCGCCGCCGACATCCTGGTGCGGCATGGCGGGACGGCGATCCTCTCCGAGACGCCGGAGATCTATGGCGCCGAGCACCTGCTCACCCGCCGGGCCAAGAACCGCGAGGTCGGCGAGAAGCTGGTCGACATCATCCATTGGTGGGAAGATTACGCCGAGCGCAACAATATGGAGATGAACAACAACCCGTCGCCGGGCAACAAACTCGGCGGACTTACCACTATTCTGGAGAAATCTCTGGGAGCTTCTGCAAAAGGCGGGACAACGCCGCTCAATGCAGTGTATCACTATGCCGATCCGGTGACCGAAAAGGGGTTCGTGTTCATGGATACGCCCGGATATGATCCGGTTTCGGCGACCGGTCAGGTCGCGGGTGGTGCAAATATACTATGCTTCACCACCGGCCGCGGCTCGGCCTATGGCTGCAAGCCGACGCCATCGATCAAGATTGCCACCAACTCGGACATCTATCACAAGATGATCGACGACATGGACATCAATGGCGGCGAAGTGGTCGAGGGCGGTTCGCTCGAAGAAAAGGGGCAGGAGATCTTCGACAAGATCCTCGCCGTCGCTTCGGGCGAAAAGAGCAAGTCGGAACTCCTGGGCTACGGCGACAACGAGTTCGTGCCCTGGCAGATCGGCGCAACCTTCTGATGCGGCGCGCCGTCCACGTGGTGATCACTGGACGGGTGCAGGGAGTGGGCTTTCGCGCTTTCGTCGAGCGCGAGGCCGAGGCGCTGAGGCTCGATGGCTGGGTGCGCAACCGCCGTGACGGCACGGTCGAGGCGGTGTTTGCCGGCGACGAGAGCGAGATCCAGCATATCCTGATGGAACTCAATGCCGGCCCGCCCGCCGCGGCGGTGACCGATGTGCGGACCGGGCCGTATGAAGGCCCGATCCCCACCGGGTTCAGCTCGCTGCCGACGGCGTGAGCGGGATGCAGGATACTCGCGGCTTTATGGCGTTCGAGCAGTGGCTCGAGGGCGAGATTGCCTCGCAGACGAACCATGATCGCGAACGCGTGAATCCCGCTACGTCGATCAATGATGATCTCGGAGTGGATGGCGACGACGCGTACGAGCTTCTCGTGCATCTGGAGCGCGAGACGGGGGCGGACTTCACCGACTTTGCCATCGGCGATTACTTCGGCGCGGAAGCGCAGGGGTATGAGGTGATCCAGGCCATTCGCCGTTTCTTCAAGGGCGAAAAGAAGATCTGGTATCGACTAAGCGTTCGAGAGCTGGCGACCTTCATGTGGGAGCATGGGGGACGGGTCCCCGGACAGGCAGCTGCCGCGGGCAATATTTGACTTTGGCTGCGGCATCACCATATTGCCGACATGTCTTGCTTCGCGACCATCACCGTTATGGCACCGCGCCGGGAAACCCCGGTCGCAGGCATATAGCCCCATGATCCGCGCCTAGGCGCCGCCGGGTCTGGGGCATTCCCGGACCCACGCGGATTTTTCTGCTCGGGCTCCAGCAAGGCGCCACATCCCAAACACCAGCGTGAACCCGTCGCGGCGAAGCTCCGCAGACGTTCGCGCATCGAAAGGAATTTACCAGATGCAATCCATGCGTCGCTATGACCTCAACCCGCGTATCGTCCTCGGCGAGGACGACCATCGCAAACTCATCGCCCTGGCGCTGGCCGGCAGCGGACACAGTTCCGAGGCGGCCGACGACCTGCTCAATGAAATCGAACGCGCCCGCGTCGTGCCGACGCCCAAGCTCGGCTCGAGCATCGTGCGGATGGGCTCGACCGTGACCTACCGGCCCGACCAGGGCGCCGAACGTACTGTACAGCTGGTCTACCCGGTCGATGCCGACATCGCGCAGGGCAGGATCTCGGTGCTGACGCCGGTCGGCACGGCGCTGATCGGACTCAATGTCGGCCAGTCGATCACCTGGGAGGCGCGCGACGGCAGCAAGCACGTGCTGACTGTGATGGCGGTCGAGCCGCAGGCGTGATTCGCGCCTGTCGGGCTGCCCGCACGGTTGGCGGGCGGCCGGATCAATCAGTAAGACCAGACGGTTGGACTGTCACAATTGTGCGGCCCAACCGTCATCGACCGGGCATTGCTCGCGGTTAATGAAGTGTTGCGGCCGAACTGGCCGCGCCGCACTTCGGAGGCTCGAATGGCCCAGCAACGTGCCCACCATCCCCCCGACATCACCGGCATGCGCTCGACCACCGGGCAGGCGCTGGCGATCCGCTATGACCTCAGCTCCAACACCATCGCGTTCGTCGAGGACGACTGGTTCGCCGACGTGGTGCGCAGCAGCAGCGTGCCGCCGCGCGCCGAGGTGCGGCAGCGGCTCGGCAACAACGTCACGCGGCTGAAGCCGCGGCGGCGTTAGCATCACCTGCAGCGGTCGGTGATCGACCACTGAAAACTCAGCAAACCCGATGTCATCCCTGCGAAAGCAGGGACCCAGTTCTCGTTCGGCGCTGGCTGTGAATTGGGTCCCTGCTTTCGCAGGGATGACAGCCAGTGGGAGTAGAGACTCCGGGGGGCGGGCGAACGTCCAGCTAGGGCCGCGTCGCCCCGTTCACCGCCAGGTAGATGCTGTGCAGGCTCTGGGTGGCGCAGATGAACAGGCGGTTGCGGCGGGGGCCGCCGAATTCGACATTGGCCACCACGTCGGGCGTCAGCAGCTTGCCGAGCAGGACGCCTGAAGAGTTGAAGCAATGGACGCCATCGCCGGCCGAGGTCCAGACATTGCCGCGATCGTCGAGGCGGAAGCCGTCAGGCAGGCCCGTGTCGGTGACGCAGAAGACGCGGGAGTTGCTGACGCTGTTGCCATCATTGACGTCGAACACCCGGATGTGGCGCGGCAGGTCGGCGCCGTGGCTATAGGCGCTGTCGGCGACATAGAGGCGCTTCTCGTCGGGCGAGAAGGCGATGCCGTTGGGTCGGACGAAATCGTCGATCGCCACCTTGAGCTCGCCGGTTGCCGGATCGAGGCAGAAGACGTAGCAGCCCTCCTGCTCGAACTCGCCCTTAAAACCCTCATAGTCCGAGAGGATGCCGTAGCCGGGATCGGTGAACCAGATGGTGCCGTCGGACTTGACCACCACATCGTTGGGCGCGTTGAGCTTCCTGCCGCGGTAGCTGTCGGCGAGCACGGTGACCGAGCCATCGAGCTCGGTGCGCACCACGTTGCGGCCGCCATGCGAGCAGGAGACCAGCCGGCCCTCGCGATCCCGGGTGTTGCCGTTGATATAGTTGGAGTTGTGCCGGTAGACCGAGGCGCCACCATCGGGGGTCCAGCGCATCATGCGGTTGTTCGGGATATCGGACCAGAGCAACTGGTTGGCGTCGCCGAACCAGACGGGCCCCTCGGCCCAGCGGCAATCGGAATAGAGCGTTTCGAGCTTGGCGCTGCCCTGGATCAGGTGCCCGAACTCCTTCTCGTGATGCTGATAAATGCCGGCCATCTGGTCCCCCGTTTGTTGTTTGGCGGCATCCAATCGGAAGTTTTGGAGCCCGGCAAGGCTACTTGCGTTCATTGCCAGTGAGGCGCAGTGCTTTCCGCCGCAAGGAGAATTCCGATGTCCATTTCCGATGCCCTCACCTCTCGCCTGACGGACAACTCGCTGCTGCGCCCGGCAGCCTTCATCGGCGGCCGCTGGCTCGAAACGGCGGAGAACGGCATGAGCTTCGAGGTGACGAACCCCTCGACCGGTGCGGTTCTGGCGGTGCTGCCGAACTGCGGCGTGGCGGAAGCCAAGCTCGCGATCACGGCGGCCGAGGCGGCGCAACGGGCCTGGGCGAAGAAGACCGGCAAGGCGCGCGCCGCAGTGTTGCGAAAGCTCTACGATCTGATGGTCGCCAATGCCGACGACCTTGCGACGATCATGACCGCCGAACAGGGCAAGCCGTTGCCGGAGGCCAAGGGCGAGGTGCTCTATGGCGCCTCCTATGTCGAGTGGTTCGGCGAGGAAGCCAAGCGTGTCTACGGCGACACCATCCCCGGCCACCAGGAAGACAAGCGGATCATCGTGATCAAACAGCCGGTGGGCGTGGTGGCGACGATCACGCCGTGGAATTTCCCCAACGCCATGCTGGCCCGCAAGGTGGCGCCGGCCCTGGCAGCGGGCTGCGCGGTGGTGTCGAAGCCGGCGGCGGAGACGCCGCTCTCGGCGATCGCCTTTGCGGTGCTGGCGGAGCGGGCCGGGCTGCCGGCGGGGCTGTTCAACCTGTTGCCGTCGACCCACTCGTCAGACCTGGGCAAGGAGTTCTGTTCCAACGAAGCGGTCAAGAAGCTGAGCTTTACCGGCTCGACCGAGGTCGGGCGCATCCTGATGCGGCAGGGGGCCGACCAGATCAAGCGGCTGAGCCTCGAGCTCGGCGGCAATGCGCCGTTCATCGTGTTCGATGATGCCGATCTCGACGCGGCGGTCGAAGGGGCGATGATCTCGAAATACCGCAACAACGGGCAGACCTGCGTGTGCGCCAACCGCATCTATGTGCAGGAGGGCGTCTACGACGCGTTCGCCGACAAGCTGACCGCGGCGGTGAAAAAGCTGAGGGTGGGCGATGGGTTCGGCGAAGGAGTGACCACCGGTCCGCTGATCGACGAGAAGGCGGTGGAGAAGGTCGAACGGCACCTGACCGATGCGCTGCGCAAGGGAGGGCGGTTGCTGGTTGGCGGCAAGCGCAAGGAGGGACTGTTCTTCGAGCCGACCATCGTTGCCGACGCCACCGCCGACATGGTGCTGGCGCGCGAGGAGACATTCGGGCCGCTGGCGCCGCTGTTCCGGTTCGAGACGGTCGACGAGGTGATCGGGCTCGCCAACGCCACCGAGTTCGGGTTGGCATCCTATTTCTATGCGCGCGACCTGAGCCGGGTTTTCGAGGTCGCCGAGGCGCTCGACTACGGCATGGTCGGGATTAATACCGGGCTGATCTCCACCGAGGTGGCGCCGTTCGGCGGGGTGAAGCAATCAGGGCACGGGCGCGAGGGGTCGAAGTACGGCATCGAGGACTATCTCGACATCAAGTATCTCTGCCTGAGCGTTTGAACGGCTGACTGAAACTGAGGTGTGCTTGGCAGCCAAGCAAACTGGCCTCTCCCAAACTACAACCTGATCAACCCCGCCGCCGTCGGCCTGAACCCGCAGGCCTTGTAGAACCCGTCGAGCTTCGGCTCATAGTCGACATGCAGCCAGTGGGCGCCGCGCTCGCGTGCGGCCTCCGTGACCCGCTGCACCAGCTCGGTGGCGATCCCGCGGCGCTGGAATTCGGGATCGACCGTGGTGTCGAGCAGGAAGGCGTGCACGCCGCCGTCCCAGGCAACATTGACGTAGCCGACCATGCGGTCGCCAGCATAAGCCGCGGCGTGCGTGAGGCTGCGGGTCAGGATGAAGGCGAGATCGCCGCCCCAGTCATCGCCCCAGGCAGAACGCCATAGCGGCGCCAGTTCCTCCTCACTGGGGAACGGATCTAGCCGATAGGCGACCTCGGTGTCAGTGCTGTCCTTAGTTTCTTGCATGCAGGTCCGTTCCGGCCAGGCCTTCGATGATCGGGCAGTCGGGCCGGTGGTCGCCGTCGCAGGCGTCGGCGAGCGTCGCAAGGGTATGGCGCATCTCGCCGAGGAGGCGGATCTTCTGGTCGAGTTCGGCGATGTGGCTCTGGGTCAGCGCCTTGACGTCGGCGCTCGAGCGCTGTGTGTCGCCCCACAGGCGCAGCAGGTCGCGAATTTCGTCCATCGAGAAGCCGAGATCGCGGGCGCGGCGGATGAAGCCGAGGCGGTGGATGTCATGATGGCCGTAATCGCGGTAGTTGGAGTCGCGACGGTCGGCATTCGGAATGAGGCCGATGGATTCGTAGTGGCGGATCATCTTGGCCGATACGCCGGTGAGCCGGGAGGCCTCGCCGATCTGCATGGGAACACCTATCTGAACAAATGTGCTTGACCTTACCATGATGGGAAGGTGCAGAACAGGGCCCAGTACGATGTCGTTTGTCGCGTTCCGGGAGGTAAAGTCGCTCCCCGGGCCGCCCTGTAGGAGCCGAGCATGGATCACGCTGAACACAAGCATTCGCACAAGGCAGGGGGCGCGGTGACTCGCGACCCGGTCTGCGGCATGACCGTCGATATGGCCAGGACGCCGCACCGCACCATGCATGAGGGCCGCGAGATCGGTTTCTGCAGCGGCGGCTGCAAGGCCAAGTTCGAAGCGGACCCCGCAAAATACCTGACGGCGACCGATCCGGTCTGCGGCATGCAGGTGGACCGGGCGAGCGCCCAGCACATGTCCAAGCTTGAGGGCACGCGCTACTATTTCTGCTGCGATGGCTGCCAGAAGAAATTCGAGGCGGATCCGGGCAAGTACCTGAACGCCAAGCCGTTCGAGCTTCCGGTGGCGAAGCTGGCGGCTGGTGCTGCCTCCGCCATGCCGAGCGCCGGACACGACCATGCCCGTCACGACCACGGCCATCATGGCCATTCGCATGGCGCGCCGCCGGTCGATCCGTCGACCGTCGCAGCGGGGACCAAATGGACCTGCCCGATGCATCCGGAGATCGTCAAGGATGGACCGGGCGATTGCCCGATCTGCGGCATGGCGCTCGAGCCGATGGTGGCTTCGCTCGACGATGGTCCAAACCCGGAGCTGGTGGATTTCACGCGCCGGCTGTGGGTGAGCGCCGGGCTGTCGATCCCGATCCTCATCATTTCGATGGGCGGCATGGTCGGCCTGCCGGTGCGCGAATGGATCGGCGAGCCGCTGGCGACCTGGATCGAAATGGCGCTGGCCACCCCGGTGGTGCTGTGGGCCGCGTGGCCGTTCTTCCGGCGCTTCTGGAACTCCTTGCGCAACCGCTCGCCCAATATGTGGACGCTGATCGGGCTCGGGGTGGGCGCGGCCTACCTGTTCTCGGTGGTGGCGGTCCTGTTCCCGCAGCTGTTCCCGATGAGCATGACGCATATGAACGGCGTGCCGCCGGTGTACTTCGAGGCCGCGGCAGTGATCGTGGCCCTGGTGTTCGTCGGGCAGGTGCTGGAACTCAGGGCCCGCGACGCGACCGGGAAGGCGATCCGGGCGCTGCTCAACCTGGCGCCGAAGACGGCGCGCCGGGTCTGGCAGGGCAAGGATATCGAGGTGCCGATCGAAGAGGTGCGGGCCGGCGACTGGCTGCGGGTGCGGCCGGGCGAGGCCGTGCCGGTCGATGGCGAGGTGCTGGACGGGCAGTCATTCGTCGATGAATCGATGCTGACCGGCGAGCCGGTGCCGGTGGAAAAGCTCAAGGGTGAGCCGGTGACCGGCGGCACGCTGAATGGCGAAGGCAGCTTCGTCATGCAGGCGACCCGCGTCGGCTCGGAGACGCGGCTCAGCCAGATCGTCGAGCTGGTCGGCAAGGCGCAGCGCAGCCGCGCTCCGATCCAGGCGTTGGCCGACAAGGTGGCGAACTGGTTCGTGCCGCTGGTGGTGGTGATCGCCATTGCCGCGTTTGCCGCCTGGATGATCTGGGGCCCCGGGCTCGCCGAAGCGATCGTCGCGGCAATCTCGGTGCTGATCATCGCGTGTCCCTGTGCGCTCGGCCTCGCGACGCCGATTTCGATCATGGTGGCGACCGGCCGCGGCGCGCATGCCGGCGTGCTGGTGAAGGATGCCAAGGCGCTGGAGGGCTTTGCCCGCGTCGACACGCTGATCGTCGACAAGACCGGCACGCTCACCGAGGGCAAGCCGACGCTCGACCAGGTGATCCCGGTGAAGGGCGTCGACGAAGGCTTCGTGCTGGCCGTTGCGGCGGCGCTCGAAAAGCACTCCGAACACCCGATCGGCACCGCCGTGGTCAAGGGTGCCGAGGCGCGTGGGGCGCGGGTCTACGAGGCCGACGGCTTCACCTCGCTCACCGGGCGCGGCATCAAGGGCAATGTCGGCGGCAAGCCGGCGCTCCTGGGCAACCTAAAGCTGTTCAGGGAGCAGGGGATTAGCGTCGACGACAAGCTGGCGGGTCTGCTCGAGCAGCAGGCCGGCTCGGGTCGGACCGCGATCCTCGTCGGCTATGACGGGGTGGCGATCGGCGTGGTGACGGTGTCGGACCCGATCAAGTCCGGCGCCAGGGAAGCGATCGCGGCGCTGCGCGCCGACGGGGTGTCCGTGGTGATGGCGACCGGCGACGCCAAGGGCACGGCCGAGGCGGTGGGGCGTGAGCTCGGCCTCAGCGAGGTGCAGGCGGGCATGGCGCCCGAGGACAAGCACACGCTGATCGAGGCGCTGAAGCAGCAGGGCAAGTCGGTGGCGTTCGCCGGCGACGGCGTCAACGATGCGCCGGCGCTCGCGGCAGCCGATGTCGGCGTGGCGATGGGCACCGGCGCGGATGTGGCGATCGAAAGCGCCGGCATCACGCTGCTCAAGGGCGAGCTCAGCGGCATCGTCAAGGCGCGCAAGCTGTCGAAGGCGACGCTCAGCAACATCAAGCTGAACCTGCTGTTCGCCTTCGGCTACAACGCGCTTGGCATCCCGGTGGCAGCCGGTGTGCTCTACCCGCTGACCGGCTGGCTGCTCTCGCCAATGCTGGCCGCGGCGGCCATGGCGCTGAGCTCGGTGAGCGTCATCGCCAATGCGCTGCGGCTGAACTCGGTGAAGCTGTAGCCCAGGCTAGCGCGGAAAGAGTAACCCCCCCCTGTCCCTCCCGCTTTCGCGGGGAGGGGCAGGGGAGGGTGCGCTCTTGCCGGCTGCTGTGATTGCTCTCGCTAGAGCGCCGGCGGGCTGATGGTGATGGCGGGGTCGTAGCGATAGACCGCCTTGGTTTCATTGGTCTGCCCGCCGATCGTCGCCTTGGTCTCGATGATGGCGGGCAGGCCGGTTGCCGGGTCGACGAAGAGCTGGTTGGTGCTGTCGACGCCCATCATCGACATCTCGTATTTGAACGCCTTGAGGTCGCGGCCGTCGACGTTCTGGTTGCCCAGGCATTCAGGCGCCTTGATCTGGTCGTTCATCGCGGCAACGTCCAGCACGGTGGCGGTGATCTGCGCGGCAACGGCTTCAGGCATTGCCGTCCAGCCCTGGCCGGCCATGTTGCTCCAGGCCTTGCCGTCGAGGACGATCATCTCCTGCTTCACGCCGCCGGTCTCGATGGTCGAATGGAAGCCATCGGGCGGCACCACATTGGAGGTCATCTTCAGTTCGGGCGAGTCGATGCTCATGGCGTAGGGGCCCGACGCCATCGAGCGGTTGAGGACGTCCTTGATGTCGCCGAGGCAGTCGGCCTGCGCCGGCACGGCAAGAGCGAGGGTGGCGAATGCGGCAAGGGTGGCAATGCGCATGTGAGTCTCCGTTGAACGCCGCGACCCTGCGCGGCAGAGGATGAAGTGGGGATGAACGTTCAGGGTTCCCAGTGGCGCACCCGGGAATGCGCGCGGAGCCGCCCAAGGAACGCCCAACGTCGCATTGACCACTGACATGTCAGAGAACTAGAAAGCGCCAACGTTTCCGCGGGGCGCACATGGCCAATCTCGACAAGTATCTCACCATCGAAGACCTGATGAAGGCCGCGAAGCGCCGCGTGCCCAAGATGTTCTTCGACTACGCGGACTCGGGGTCGTGGAGCGAGAGCACCTATCGCGACAACACCACCGACTTCGAAAAGATCAAGCTGCGCCAGCGCGTGGCGGTCAACCTCGAAAACCGCAACCTTGCGACGACGATGATGGGCCAGTCGGTGTCGATGCCGGTGGCGATCGCCCCGGTCGGCTCGACCGGGATGCAGTCGGCCGACGGCGAGATCAAGGCGGCGCGGGCGGCGGAGAAGTTCGGCATTCCGTTCACCCTCTCGACCATGGCGATCTGCTCGATCGAGGACGTGGCCGAAAACACCTCGAAGCCGTTCTGGTTCCAGCTCTACGTGATGCGCGACAAGCCGTTCATCGAGCGGCTGATCGACCGCGCCAAGGCGGCCAAGTGTCCGGTACTGGTGCTGACGATGGACCTGCAGATCCTCGGGCAGCGCCACAAGGACATTCGCAACGGGCTGAAGGCGCCGCCGCCGATCACTCCGAAATTCCTGTTCGAGATCGCCACCAAGCCGGCCTGGGCATTCGGCATGCTGGGCACCAAGCGCCGCACGTTCCGCAATATCGCCGGCCATGTCACCGAGGCCGTGGACCTCGCCTCGCTCAGCCAGTGGACGGCGACGCAGTTCGACCTGACGCTGAACTGGAAGGACATCGCCTGGATCAAGAAGCGCTTCGGCGGTCCGGTGATCGTCAAAGGCATCCTCGATGCCGAGGACGCGCGGCTGGCGGTGGAAAACGGCGCTGACGGCGTCATCGTCTCCAACCATGGCGGCCGGCAGCTCGACAGCGCGCCCTCGACCATCCGGGTGCTGCCCGAGATCGTCGATGCAGTGGGCAACCGCACCGAAGTGCTGATGGACTCGGGTATCCGTTCCGGCCAGGACGTGCTCAAGGCGCTGGCGCTGGGGGCCAAGGGCACCTTTGTCGGCCGCGCCATGGCCTTCGGGCTGGGTGCCGGCGGCGAAGCCGGCGTCACCCGGGCGCTGCAGATCATCAACAAGGAGATGGACGTCACCATGGCCCTGATGGGCGAACGCGACGTCAAGAATATCGGGCTCCACAACATCTATTCGAACGACCTGCTGAAGCGTCAGGGCTACTGAGCCCTCCCCGTAGCGCACTGAAGGGCCGGTGCGGACAGAGCACCCCCACCCCTGTCCCCTCTCCGCAAGGGGGAGGGAGACGCTCTCACTGATGCTGGTGTTTTGGTCTCCTCCCCCTTTGCGGGGAGGGACAGGGTGGGGGGTGTTCTTTCTGAACTGAGCTATCCCATGCGGACGGGGCAAGCTCCCCGCCCGCACGGCATCACGCCGTGAGCGCCGCTTCGCGCTCGTCGGCGATCGACCAGTTGTAGATGCAGCGGTCGAGCCCGATGGCGATCTCGACCACCAGCACGTCGATCTCACGCGTTCCGCCCTTGCCGGTCACCACGGCCCGCTGCGGAAAATCGGTGCGACGGGAGATGGAGGCGACCTCCATCCATTTGTCGCCATTGTCGACCTCGACATCCATGGTGATCTCGGAATAGGCCGGCAGCCGGTCCGAGGGCACGATGCGGGTCGGCAGGCGGGTCACCGCGGCGATCATCCGGCGCACCGGTTCGAGCACCGCCGCGTGGTAGTCGTTGGCGGTGTCGGCGGCGTAGGCGCACTGGAACTCCATCTGCCAGAACTCCTTGAGCCGGACATGCCGGGTCGACTGGTCCTGCTCGCGGCGGAACGATTTGCCGGCCTGCCAGACGCAGAACGGCAGCCGGGTCCTGGCGTGGGTGTTGAGCTGGTGCGTCATGTAGACATAGGTCGAGGGCGTCGTCTCGGGCCTGAGCACCAGTTCCCGGTCGGTGTCGGAACTGCGCTGCTGCACGTAGATATCGTCGGGGCCATAGGCCGGCGAGATCAGCTCGCGCGGGGTCAGGATCGGCGCTTCGACGCGGCGGATGTCCCAGGCGGGGTTGATCGAGCGGAGGAGGAGGGTGACCTCGGCCGAAATGTAGGAAATAGCGCTGTCGCGCAGGCGGATTTCGCGCTCGTTCCAGTGGACGAGCCCGTTGGCGTCATAAAGGGAAAGCATGCTGCTCTCTCGTTCTCAAAGGGTATCGGGATGTGGTTCGGGCTTTACGTCTCCGGCGGGCGGAGACGGCGCATGCCGAACCCCGCGTCTAGCCGAAGACGCCGATACCTCGACGACCGGCGCCACGAAGCGCGGCCGGAACGATGGATGCAGCAATGTTCGCGAGCGTGAACATGGGCGCGAACCTATGCGAGGCCGCGCCGCGGCGCAAGTCGGGTTCAGGTGCCCCAGGCCGCGCCGGTTCCCCCGTCGGGGCGCCAGGTGAGCTGCTGGTAGACCTTCTTGGCCACGGCCTGCATCTGGGCTTCAGGCAGGTCGCCGACCACGGTGCAGGTGATCTTGTCGTTGGCCCAGTAGAAGGCGTCGAGATTGTCGCGCGCCGTGAATTCCCGGTCGGTCCGCCGATCGGGCAGCGCCGCGGTAATGTAGACGGTCACCCGCTCCTGCGCGGCGTTCTCGTACATCAGCTGCGCGGCCGGGCCAGTGGGTTGCTCACCGTAGCCGGGCAGCAGCCGGCCCCCTACCAGGGTGAAGCCGTCGGGCGCCAGGTCGGGTGGGGTGATCGGGCGTTCGACCCGGTTCGACAGCCAGGACACCAGGTGGTCCTTGTCGGCGGCCGCGACCTCGACGGCGTGGCGGTTCTCCTTTACGTAGAGGGCGTGGGCGCTGACCGCCGAAGCGATCAGTTCCTGCCGCTCGCTGGGCTTGAGGTAATCGCGTCCGGCCCAGCCCAGGGCGCCACCGAGCGCCAGCATCACCACTGCCGCCGCCGCCAGCTGCCAGCGCGCCGGGTGGCGCGTCGCGGCCGGAGAGCGGGCGATGAGATGCGGATCGAGCCGCGACGGCACGGTCTCGTCGGCGGTGCCGCCGAACAGCGCGGCAAGCGCTTCGTTCTGGCGCTGCCAACCGGCCACTTCGGCCGCCTTGTCGGGATGCGCCGCCAGCCAGGTCTCGACTTCGGTGCGACGCTCGGGCGTCAGCTTGCCGTCGACAAAGGCATGCAGGTCGGTTTCGGAGATGGGGACGAGGTTCGTCATTTGACCGACCTCAATCTCGGTTCCTCGCCATTGCCGGTCAATGTGCGAAGCGCCGCACGGGCGCGACCGAGCCGCGACATCAGGGTGCCGGCGGGGATGCCGAGGACGCTCGCGGCATCCTGGTAGCTCATGCCTTCGAGCACCACCAGCAGCAGCGCTTCGCGCTGATCGTCGGGCAGCCGGTCGATGGCGCGAGACATTTCGGCAAGGGCGATGCGGCCGGGTTGCGGCGCGGCGACCGCGGGTTCGGAAACGAGGCTGTCGATAGGAATGTGGTCTCCACGGCGGCGCTCGAAGCGAAGGTCGTTGCGCCACAGGTTGATGAGGATGCGGAACAGCCAGGCCTGTAGCGGCCCGGTGGGGGCGAACAGGCTGCGCTTGCGGATGGCCCGTTCGAGGCAGTCCTGGACGAGATCGTCGGCACGGTCGGCGTTGCGGGTCAGCGCGCGCGCATAACGGCGCAACGCGGGAACCGTCGCCTCGATCTCATCCAGGAAGTCCATGTAACGGTATGGGCGCCAGCTTACTCTTCGTAAGCAGTGTGCCAGACCTCGCCGACCATGTCGCCGGTGGTGTCGCCGGGCTTCTGGTCCTTGACCCAGAAGTAGAGCGGCTTGCCCTTGTAGGCCCACATCTTGGAGCCGTCGGTGCGATCGACCAGGGTGAAGTCGCCCTCGGCCTTGGCGCCGGCATCGGCGATCGCCGGGGGCCAGTTTTCCGCGCACTTGTCGTAGCAGTTGGTGACGCCGGCAGCGTCCTTGTCGAAGGTGTAGAGCGTCATGTCGTTGGCGCCGACCAGCACCTGCTTGCCGGCGATGTCCATCGTCTTGATCGCCCCGCCGACATAGTCCTCGGCCATGGCGGCAGTGGCGAACAGGGCAAGCGCGGCGGCGCCGAGCGTGAGTGCGAGTTTCATGATGTATGTCCCTCCGTTGGGTGCGAGATGCGGGCCGCTGTGGCCGGCTCTCATGGGGGTCAACACCCCGGCTCGCGGTTTATTCCGGAGGTCGGAAGGATTTTCTGCGGATTTGATCGGCGCGACTGATGGACAGTTTCAACGGTGCCTGTTCATCTAGCCGGCAAGGCCGGATAGGACGGCCAGGCAGCAAGCCATTGGGAGGACTACCTGAATGAAGAGGCGTGAATTCTTCAAGTCGGCCACCGCGATCACCGCCAGCGCCGCAGCAGCCACCACCCTTGCCGCGCCGGCTCTGGCGCAAAGCCAGCCCAAGGTGAGCTGGCGGCTGGCGTCGTCTTTCCCCAAGGGGCTCGACACGGTCTATGGCGGCGCCGAGACGCTGGCAAAGTACGTGTCGGAAGCGACCGACGGCAATTTCGTCATCGATGTGTTCGCCGCGGGCGAGCTGGTGCCGCCGTTCGAAGTGGTCGATCCGGTGTCCGAGGGTTCGATCGATATGGCGCATACGGTCGGCTACTATTTCGCCGGCAAGGATGTGGCCTGGGCGGCGCTGTCGGCCATTCCGTTCTCGCTCAATGCGCGCGGCATGAACGCCTGGTATTATTACGGCGGCGGGCTCGACATCACCAACGCGTTCTTTGCCGACTACAACATCGTCGGTTTCCCGTGCGGCAACACCGCGGCGCAGATGGGCGGCTGGTTCCGCAAGGAGATCAACACGGTCGCCGACCTGCAGGGGCTCAAGATGCGCGTCGGCTTTGCCGGCACTATCCTCACCAAGCTCGGCGTCATCCCGCAGAGCGTGCCCGGTGGCGAGATCTACAATGCGCTGGAAAAGGGCACGATCGATGCGGCCGAGTTCGTCGGACCCTATGACGACGAAAAGCTCGGGCTGCAGAAGGTTGCGCCGTATTACTACTATCCGGGTTGGTGGGAGGGCGGTCCGACCGTCCATGCGCTGATCAACAAGGACAAGTTCGCGGGCCTGCCGCCGGCGTACCAGTCGATCCTCAAGACGGCCAGCCAGGCGACCAGTGCGGACATGCTGGCCAAGTACGACTATGTGAACCCGCCGGCGCTGAAGAAGCTGGTGGCGGCCGGAGCGCAGCTCAGGCCGTTCAGCCCCGAAATCATGGAGGCGAGCTTCAAGGCCTCGAACGAGGCCTATACGGAGTTCGAGGCGACGAGCCCGGCCTTCAAGACGATCTGGGAGTCGATCAAGGCGTTCCGCAAGGACCACTACCTGTGGAACCAGGTGGCCGAGCTCAACTACGACGCGTTCCTGCAGGCACAGCAGCGCAACAACGCGCTGTAACCGGGACATATCCAACAGTCGAAGGGGCCCGGCTACCGCCGGGCCCCTTTCTGCATCAGTTGAAGCTCGGCGGTGGGGGCGCCTCGTAGGCCGGCGCCGGGGCGCCGAACGACGGCGGCGGCGGGGTCTCGAAAGTCGGGGCAGGCGTTGCACCGCCGCTCGAGGGCAGGACGATCTGCACCGTGTCGAGATCGACCTCCGGCGCCTTGTCGAGGAAGAAGGTGACCAGCTCGGGGAAGGCAATGAGAATGCCGACCAGGATCAGCTGCAGCACCAGCCAGGGGATGGCGCCCATGTAGATGTCGCGCGTTTTCACCTTGTCGCGGGGGACGATGCCGCGCAGGTAGAACAGCGCGAAACCGAAGGGCGGGTGCATGAAGCTGGTCTGCATGTTGGCGCAGATCATCACCCCGAACCAGACGAGGTTGATCCCCATGGCCTCGGCGACCGGCGCCAGCAGCGGGATGACGATGAAGGCGATCTCGAAGAAATCGAGGAAGAACGCCAGCACGAAGATGAAGATGTTGACGAAGATCAGGAAGCCGACGACCCCGCCCGGCAGGTGAGACAGCATATGCTCGATCCAGTGCCCGCCGCCGACGCCCTGGAAGACCAGGCTGAAGACGCGAGCGCCGAGCAGGATGAACACCACCATGGCGGTGAGCCGCATGGTCGAGTTCATCCCGTCCCACATCAGGCTCCAGCTCAGCCGCTTGTTGAACCAGGCAAGGAGGATGGCGCCGACCACGCCCATGGCGCCGGCTTCGGTGGGGGTGACGAGCCCGAGGACGATGGTGCCCAGCACCACGAAGATCAGCGCCAGGCTCGGCACCGTGCCGCGGATGATGGTTTTCCATAGCGGCCAGCCGTGCAGCGTCCGCGCTTCCGGCGGCAGCGCCGGCACGTCGGCGGGGCGGATGATCGACAGGATAAACACCCAGCCCATAAACAGCAGGACCTGGACGATCGAAGCGCCGGTGGCGCCGATATACATCTCGCCCGGCGAGCGCTGCAGCTGGTCGGCCAGGACGATCAGCACCAGCGAGGGCGGGATCAGCTGGGTGATGGTGCCCGAAGCGGCGATGACGCCGGTGGCGTGGCGCACGTTGTAGCCGTAGCGCATCATCACCGGCAGCGAGATCAGCCCCATGGCGATCACCGAGGCAGCTACCGTGCCGGTGATGGCGCCCAGGATGGCGCCGACGATGATAACCGCATAGCTGAGCCCGCCGCGGATGCCGCCGAACAGCTGGCCGAAGCCCTCGAGCAGATCCTCGGCGAGCCCGGACTTCTCGAGGATCACCCCCATGAAGGTGAAGAACGGAATGGCGAGCAGCAGCTCGTTACTGAGCACGCCGTAGAGCTGGTAGGTGAGGTTGCCGAGAAAGTTCGGGGCGATCAGCCCCAGCTCGATGGCGACGAGGCCGGAGAACAGGCCGATCGCGGCGAGCGAGAAGGCGGCCGGGTAGCCGATGATGAGAAACAGCACCAGCCCGCCGAACATGATCGGCGCCATGTTGTCGCGGATCAGCTCGATCATTGCAGCGGCTTCTCGTAGGCGAATTCCCGCACGTAGTCGGTGGTGAGCGCCGCGATGCATTTGATGATCTCGGCGATGCCCTGCAGCAACAGCACGGTGAAGCCGAGCGGCAGCATCAGCCGGACCGGCCAGCGCGGCAGGCCGCCGGCAGCGTTGGACATGACGTTCTGCGTCCAGGCCTGGAGGAACCACGGCCAGGTGAACCAGATCAGCAGAATGCAGAGGGGCATGAGGAAGAACAGCCCGCCGAGCAGGTCGATCCAGGTGCGCGCCTTCTCGCTGATGGCGCCGTAGAACAGATCGACGCGCACGTGCTCGTTGAGCTTCAGCGTCCAGGCGCCGCCCAGCATCACCATGCCGCCGAACATGTACCAGACCGACTCGCTGAGCACGTTGGAATACTGGGTGTAGAATGAGACGAGGCCGCCGAAGACGCCGCCGCCATAGCTGCGCTCGAGCCAGATCATGCCGCCGATCGAATAGCGGAAGATGGCATTGAAGGCCGAGACCAGCGCCGAAAACAGCACCAGCCAGATGGCGACAAGGCCGACCCGACGGCTCAGTTCGTCGATGAGACGCGTAAAGCGCAAAGCCAGCGCCATCAGCGGCTGTTCCTCCCGGCAGACGGCCGAGCTTCGGCTGCCTGATTGCTTGGCGGGCTCGCTTCAGACGGCGAGTTTCCGCCCGCCAAGGCAACATGCCGGGGGGAGCGCGTCAACCGAGGCCCGCGTTTTCCCCGGTGGTTGTGATCATCAGATCGCCGCCTCGATGCCGAACACGGCGCGTCCGGTTTCCGGTTCGTAGGGGAACGAGACGTGCTGGTGGATCAGCTGCCAACGCCCATCGCGACGCTGGAAAATGCGGGTGCCGCGTGACCACAACTGATAAGCCGGCTTGCCGGGCTCGCGGTTCCACATCCGGTTGAGCCCCCAGGTCACGGCGATATCGTCGCGAATGACGATCTCGAGGTCCGGGATATCCCAGCGGAGCTCGCCGGCCGAGTTCTCGAAACCGGCGCGGCAGGTTTCGCGCAACGCCTCGACGCCGCGATATTGCAGCGGCGCCTCGTGTTCGTACGACACCACGTCCTCGGCAATCGGCGCCATCGAGGCATCGACGTCCTTGCTCTCGCTGGCCTTGAACCAGGCGGCATGGAGCGCCCGGATCTCGTCCTCGGCCGTCATGTCCCCGCCCTCGCCGCGATGTGGGCGGCGAGCTTGTCGAGGCATTCGCCCCAACCCTCCTGCATGCCGTCGCGGTGGGCAAGCGACGCGAAGCCGGTTTGGTGGAAGGTGAGCTCGGTGCGGTCGCCGAGGTCGCGCAGCGTCACGGTCACCTGCATCTCAGGCGTCGACTGCCCGGGGAAGGTCTGGGTCATGGTGAAGCCGAGGCGCTCCGGCTCGGCCAGCTCGGTATAGGTGCCGTGCTCGTAGTAGGTGCCGGCTGTATCGGACGCGAAGTCGACGCGCCAGTGGCCGCCGACACGCGGGTCGAGCTTTGCGTCGGTCACCCGGTAGCCGTCAGCGGCGAACCAGTCGGCGACCGCTTCGGGGTCGAGCCAGTTCTGCCACAATACGGCGCGCGGGGCAGCGAAGACGCGGGTCAGCTCGAACTCGAGCAGTCGTTCATTGGGTTTCAGCATCGGGCGTTCCTTTCGTTTGACGGGCAAGCCGCCGATCGAGGTTGTCGAAGCGCTGGGTCCAGAGGCGACGATAGGCGGTCAGCCAATCGTCGATTTCGCTGAGCGGCTCGGCGCGGATGCGGCTCGGCCGCCTTTGGGCGTCGCGGCCGCGGCTGACCAGCCCCGCTGCCTCGAGCACGCTCACGTGCTTGCTGATGGCCCGCGGCGTCATCGCGAACGGCTCTGCCAGCTCGGCAACCGACGCCTCGCCGGCAAGCAGCCGGGCGAGAATGGCGCGGCGAGTGGGATCGGCCAGGGCTCCGAAGGTCAGCGAGAGGGCGTCGGGCTCAGTCATATGGCACCAAATAGTTCCGGAACTATATGGTTCCTAATCTCGGGCGAAGTCGCTGTCAATTGACAAAGAAATTTGTCTATTGTAGCAGAGACGCATGCAGAAGATGGGCCCGGTACTGATCGACGATGCGGACAGGGCGCGGCAGGCGATGACGCCGCTGCGCCTGAAGATGCTGGCTTTGCTGCGCGAGCCCGGCTCGGCCGCGACGCTGGCGGCAGCGCTGGAGCTGCCTCGGCAGAAGGTGGGCTATCACCTGCACGCGCTGGAGAAGGCCGGGCTGGTAGCGCCGGCCGGCGCGCGGCAGCGTCGCGGTTTTACCGAGCGACTGTTCGTCGCGACGGCCGGCTCGTTCGTCGTCGACCCGACGATTCTCGGCGTGCCGCCGGCGGTGGAAAAGCAGGATCGCTTTGCAGCCGAACACCTGGTGGCGCGCTCGGCCGAAACGGTACGCGAGGTGACGCGGATGCAGGCAGCCGCGGCAGAGGAGGGCAAGCGCCTCCTCACCTTCACCATCGAGGCCGATATCGGCTTTGCGGCGCCGCAGGATGTGGAGGCATTCGCCGAGCGACTGACGGCGATGGTTGCCGGCCTGGCCGAGGAATTTGCGCCCAAGGGCGATGGGCGACGCTATCGGCTGCTGATCGGCGGCCATCCGGCGAGCAAGGGCAAGACCACCAGTACGGTCAATTGAGGAGTTGCAGATGACTGACAAGCAGGATCGCACGATTGTCGAAATGACCATCGCGGCGCCGATCGAGACGGTGTGGGCGGCGATGCGCGAACCCGAGCAGTTGCTCAACTGGTTCGGCTGGGACGCCGATACGTTGCGCGACGAGATCAAGTTCATCTTTGCCGACCACGCCGAGGCTGACGAAGCCAACAGGATCATCTCCTTCGGCGAGTACGAGGGCGTACGTGACTGGGTGGAACTTCACCCGACGCCCGGCGGCACGGTGCTGCGCGTGGTGCGTAGTGGTCCCGTGGACGCGGACTGGAACGCCTTTTACGAGGATACCTGGGAAGGCTGGATCACCTTTTTCCAGCAGTTGCGGTTCCTGCTCGAACGGCACCCGGGGGCAAAACGGCGCACGCTGTTCCTTTCGGGGCGGCTGGAGACGCCCGGCGCCCTGCCGATCTCGGCGCTGGGCCTAGAGGCGCTGCGGACTGCGGCCGACGGCAGCTCGGCATCGTCCACGCTGCCGCTGGACGAGACGGTCAGCGGCACCGTGTGGCACCACAGCGACCGTCAGGTGGCGATGAGCGTCGAGGGCTGGGGCGACGGGCTGATGGTGATCACCGACCAGCCGGCACCCAATGCCGGGCCCAATGGCGGCGGCACGGCGCTGCTGACGACGTTCGGGCTGTCGGACGCGGCGTTCGCGGCGCTGGAGCAGCGCTGGACCGCATGGTGGCGGCAGCGGTTCGTGAAGGCGGGCTGAAGGTGGGTTGACTGACAGAGACGGCCCCCTCCCGGCCTCCCCCACAAAGGGGGAGGTGAAGAGTCGAGGTTGTGGCACCATCGTGCCCGACGCACCGGCGGGGCACCTCCCCCTTTATGGGGGAGGATGAGAGGGGGCCGTCTGCTTCAGTATGCCCCGGAGCGGTTACCCCTCCAGCCACGCCACCTGTTCCGGCGTCAGCTTGATGTCGAAGGCGTTCATGCTGTCGTCGAGTTCGCCGAGTTTGCGCGGGCCGATCAGCGGGATGGACGGGAAGTCCTGGGCCAGCACGTAGGCGAGCGCCACGTGGATCGGGCTCTTGCCGAGCTTGGTGGCCAGTTCGATCGCCCGGTCGCGGCGCACGAAGTTCTGCTCGTTGTACCAGACGCGCACCATCTCCTCGTTGTCGCGCTTGTCGCGGCCGGCGAGGTCGGTGAAGAAGCCGCGGGCCTGGCTCGACCAGGAGAAGTTCGGGACCTGGCGATCCTTCAGCCATTGCTTCCACTCGGCGGTGGAGGCGGTGACGCAGCCGGCCCAGATCGGGTCGAGCATTTCGGCAAGGGCGAAGTTGTTGCTGAGGGCGCCTGGCCGCTGCTTGCCGTGCTTGTCGGCATAGGCAATGGCCTCGTCGAAGCGCTCGCGAGTCCAGTTGGACCCACCGAACGGCCCGCGGATGCGACCCTTCTTCACCTCGGCATCCATGGCGTCGACGAACTCGCCCACCGGCACGTCGAGGTTGTCGCGGTGCATGAAGTAGACGTCGACATAGTCGGTCTGCAGGCGATCGAGCGATTGGGTCAACTGCTTGGAGATGACGTCGGGATAGACCAGCGGGCTGTGGGCGCCCTTGCCGATCACCACGGCCTCTTCGCGCACGCCGCGCGACTTCTGCCACTCGCCGAACAGTTTTTCGGTGTAGCCGCCGGCATAGATGAAGGCGGTGTCGAAGATGTTGCCGCCCTTCTCCCAGAACGCATCGAGCAGGATGGCGCCCGAAGCGAAGGTGCGGAAATCCTCAAAGCCGAGCGCCGCGGCGGACGCCTGCTTGTTGACGCCCGGAATGGTGCGCTTGGGGATCACCGTGCCGCCGGATTTGAGCGGGCGGCCCGACAGCGTGTTGATACGGCGGTTCGACTTCTCGATGGTGAACTCGATGCCGGCATCGGCGCGCCATTTGTCGAGCGCGCGGGCCTGGCCGAGGCTGTCGGCCCAGGTCATGCCGGGTGCGGTCAATTCCTGCCGGCCGGCCAGGATGGCTTCGGCAGCGGCGTCGGCTTCGAACGAGAACAGGTGCTTCTGCTTGCCGACGCTGATGGTTTCGCGGGAGCCGTCATTGCGGATGATGTCGATCTTGCCGTCGCCGCCTTCGCGGCCACCATCGGCGAACCAGAAGTTGGGCACTTCGATGCGGCCGTCGGAGCCGAGGATGCGCAGCATGTTGTCCTGGTTGACGAATACCGAGCAGCTGACCTCGGCGATGATGCCGTTCTCGAACTGCAGCAGCGCCGCCGCCCAGTCATCGGTGCCTTCGGCGTTGAGGCGGGCCATGCCCGACACCTTCACCGGATCGGCGAAGGGCCGGCCGAGCGAAGCGCCGGCAATGAAGCGCGACATCGAGACCGGGTAGCCGCCGACATCGAGAATGCCGCCGCCGGCGAGTTCGGAGGCGAAGATGCGGTGGTCGGGGATGAACTTGCCCATCTGGAAGCCGAAGCTCGACTTGATGGCGCGCACTTCCCCGATGGTGCCGGAGTTGACCAGCTCCCAGAGCTTCTGGGTTTGCGGGTGGAGCCGGTACATGAAGGCCTCGCCGACAAAGGTGCCGGCCTTCTTGTGCGCGTGGATCACCGCGTCGACTTCGAAGGCGGTGAGCGCCATCGGCTTTTCGACCAGCACATGCTTGCCGGCTTCGGCGGCCTTGATCGCCCATTCGGCGTGCCCGGTATGGGGCAGGGCGAGATAGACCGCATCGACGTTGGGGTCGGCGAGCAGCGCATCATAGCCGTGGATGACGCGCGCGCCGGGGAAGTCGTCGGCAAGGCCGGGCTTGTTCGGGTTACGAGTGGCGATGGCCTCGAGCTTGCCGAGCCGCGAGTCCTTGAGACCGCGGGTGAAGTCCTTGGCAATGGCGCCGGGGCCGATGATCCCCCAGCGGATGGGGGCCTGGATGGTCATGATACTCTCCTCAAGAAATCGGGCCCCAGCGGCAGCGATTCCTGCCGCTGGGACAAGTAGCGGTTAGTCGTTATTTCACCGCGCCCAGCATGCCTTCGACGAAGCGGCGCTGGAGCAGGAAGAAGATGACGAGCGTCGGCAGCGTGGCGAGGATGGTGCCGAACAGGATCATGCCGAAGTCGGGGGTATAGGACGAGGTCAGCGCCGAGATCACCAGTGTCGCCGTCTTCTGCTCGGGCTTGTTGAGCACGATCAGCGGCCACAGGTAGTTGTTCCAGTTGGCCATGAACACGATGATGATGGCCGCCGCGTAGGTCGAGCGCATGGTGGGCAGGTAGATGTAGAGAAAGATCTGCCACTCGTTGAGCCCGTCCACCCGTGCCGCGTCGCGCAGCTCGCCGGGGAACGCCTTGGTCGCCTGGCGGAAGTAGAAAATGATGAAGATCGAGGCGATGCCGGGCAGCACCACGGCCGCCACGGTGCCGACCAGCTTGAAAGACGAGATCATCACGAACAGCGGCACCATCAGCGCCGCGAACGGGATCGAGAGCAGCAACAGCATCAGGGTGAAGATGCGTTCGCGGAATTTCGACCGGAACATCTCGAAGCCGTAGCCGGCGAGCGAGGAGATGGCGAGGGTCAGCACGGTGCCGACCAGCGCGATGAACGCCGAGTTCCAGAAGATGCGCGGAGCATCGACCGTGGCGAAAAAGTTTGCGGCGTTGACGAACAGCTGGTCGCCGAACGTCGCCTTGCCGATACCGATATCGACCGAGCGGTTGGTGGCGCCCACCACCATCCAGAAGAACGGGAAGATCGAGACGAAGGCGGCCAGGCTCAGCAGCAGGTACTTGATGGCGCGAGCAACGAAGTTCGGCAGGTTGAACGAGCGGGTGCGGCGTTCGACCCTGGAGGTGGCGAGGGGAAGGGCCTGGTCGGTCATTTGCTGCGATCCCGTGCGATGACGAACTGCGCGAAGCTCAGGACGGCGACGAGCAGCACGATGACCCAGGAGACAGTGGCCGAGTAGCCGAAGCTGGGCATGAACTTGAAGGTCAGGTTGTAGATGTAGAGCGACAGCGTCAGCGTCGAATCCGACGGGCCACCCTGGGTGATGTTGTTGACCTCGTCGAACAGCTGCAGCGTGCCGATGGTCGAAATGATGGTGGTGAACAGGATCACCGGCTTCAGCATGGGGACGGTGATGTACCAGAACTGGTGCCAGCCCGAGGCGCCATCGATGCGCGCCGCTTCGTAGATCGAGCGGTCGACGTTCTGCAGCGCCGCCAGGTAGAACACCATGTTGTAGCCGGTCCAGCGCCAGGTGATGGCGATGATGATCAGGACCTTGGCCCAGAACGGATCCTGCAGCCAATGGATCGGCTCCTGGATGATCCAGACCGCCATCAGCATGTTGTTGACGACGCCGTCGGTGGCGAACATCGACTTGAACAGGGTCGAGTAGGCGATCAGCGAGGTGACGCAGGGCAAGAAGATCGCGGTGCGGAAGAAGCCGCGGAAGCGGAGCTTTGGGTCGTTCAGCGCCACTGCCGCCAGCAGCGCCAGGCCGATCATGATCGGCACCTGCACGACGAGGAAGGTCAGGGTGTTGACCAGCGCGCGGATGAAGACCGGGTCCTTGGTCAGGCGGACGATATTGGCGAAACCGCCGAAATTGAAGTTCATCCCCTTGCCGACCTGGAAGCTCATCCAGAGCGACCACAGGATCGGATAGAGCATGAAGATGCCGAGCAGCACGAGGGCGGGCGCGATGAACGTCCAGCCGGTGATGTGCTCGGTTCGGCCAAGTCTTGCGTTTGCCATGCCAACTCCCCCGACAGGCGACTACACAACAGCTGCCGGTCGCACCCCGGCGAGGAGCGCGACCGTCAACGGGAGGCGGAGGCGGGACGCGTGGCCCCGCCTCCGAACCCGTTACTGCATCTGCTGGCTGGCCTGGTCGTTGATGGCCTTGAGCGCGTCGTCGACGCTGCCGCCCTTGGTGATGGCCGGAAGCTGCGCGATCACCGCCGCGTCCACTTCGGCGGTGTAGATGCCGTAGTCGATGCTCGGGATCTTGGCCTGCCAGTCGGAGAAGTTCGCCCAGACCGGCTGGCCGCCGAAGAAGTCGTCCGAAGCCTTGTAGGCAGCGCCCTGGCTCGCCGGGAGCCAGGTGCTGAAGGCGCCCTGGCCGATGAGGATCTTCTGGTAGAAATCGACGTCGGTCGCCCAGATGGACTTGAGGAAGTCGACGGCGGCGTCCTTGCCGGCGCCCGACGACAGCACGTACCAGCTCGAGCCGCCTTCGTTGGAATAGCCGGTGGCGCCTTCGACGCCTTCGAGCTTGGGAATGGGGGCCACGCCCCACTTGCCGGCCTGGTCGGGCTGCGACTTGATGGTGCCGGTCATCCACACGCCATTGAGCGCGACGGCGGTTTCGCCCGAGGTGAAGGCGCCGGTAAACTCGGTCCAGCCGGAGGCGGGCTTGACGATGTCGGCCTGCCAGATCTTGGCGTAGGTCTCGAGCGCGGCCTTGAGCGGCTTGTTGTCGACGATGTTGAGGCTGCCGTCGGCGTTGAAATACCAGGCACCGGCCGACTGCATCATGACGCGGATGATGCCGTCGCCATTGAGGTCGAGGGCGATGAGGTTATGGCCGGTCTTGGCCTTCACGTCCTTGCCGATCTGGATGAACTTGTCCCAGGTCAGGTCCTGCAGGTCGGCGGCCTTGTAGCCGGCCTGTTCGAGGTAGTCGGCACGGTAGAACAGGCCCGTGACGCCCGAGTCGAAGGGCAGCGAGTAGGACTTGCCGTCATAGGTGGCGGCCGCGACCTTGTAGGGCGCGAAGGCGGTCATATCGATCGAGTCGGACAGCGGCACGAAGGCGCCCGGGAACGACTGCAGGTATTTCTGCGCCACGTCATCCTGGATCAGCACGATGTCGGGCAGGCCGGTGGTGTCGCCGGCGAGCAACTGGGTCTGCAGCTTCTGACGGATATCGTCCTGCTGCATGCTGTCGTCGATCTTGATGTTGACGTCCGGATGCGACGGGGCATAGCGCGACGCGGCTTCCTTCATGGCGGCGCCGTTGAAATTGGTATCCCAGGCCCAGACGGTGACGTCGACGGCCATGGCCGCGGTCATGGTGAGCATGGAGACGCCGGCAGCTGCTGCTATGGCGAGCGCGTGGCGCCAGCGCGATGCGGTGGTAGTCATGTAGTCCTCCCGTTTTCATTTGGCTCACCTTGGGCAAGCGTGGTTAGAATATGCGACCAAAGGCGCATGTCCGCGACAAAGGGAAACTCGACTTGGCGGAAAGTAAGGTAGAGCAGCGGCCGGTGTACCAACCCAACGCCAGCAGCGTTGAGGCCCATCCGACGATCCTGTCGACCTTCCACAACCACCCGCTGGTGATGCTGAAACCGCATTGGCATGCGCAGGTCGAGGTCAACTTCATCGTCTCGGGCACCGTGCACTATCGCATGCACACGCACGAGCTGACGCTCTCGGCCGGCCACATGGTGCTGTTCTGGGGCGGGCTGCCGCACCAGATGTATGATCTGTCGGACGATGCGATCTATGCCGGGGCGCATCTGCCGCTGATGCACTTCTTCCGGCTGCGACTGCCCGAGGACGTGCCGCACAAGCTGATGCAGGGCACGACGCTCCTCAGCTGCACCCCCGACGATTCCGACGCGCATAATTTCGAGCGCTGGAACCGCTATGCCCGCTCGGGCGATGCGGTGAAGGCGCAGCACGCCGTGGATGAATTGCTGCTGCGGCTCGAGCGGGTACGGTTCGAGCCCTACGAGCTGGTCGGCAACAGCAAGGCAGAAGGCCACGCGGTGGAAACCGCCGAAGTGCAGTCGTCGCGCAATGTCGGCAGGATGTGCGACTACATCGCCGAGAACTTCCTGCACGAGATCGACTCGGTCGACATCGCCCGGGCGGCGAACCTCCATCCGAAATACGCCATGAGCATCTTCAAGCGCTCCACCGGCATGACGCTCAACGAGTATGTCAGCCTCCTGCGATTGAGCTACGCTCAGGCGCTGCTGCTGCGCGACGATGCCAATGTGCTGCGCGTCGCGATGGAATCCGGGTTCGGTTCGCTCAGCGCCTTCAACAAGTCGTTCCGCAAGATCGCCGGCATGTCGCCGTCGGATTTCCGCCGCGACGCCTTCATCCCCGGAGCGCTCGCCTCCTGAGCTTGAATTCTCGGGCGGCGGCATTGTAACGATGCCAAAATCCAGCTTGGGGAATTGTCTATGTTCGTAGTGGGTGGAGAGAGCCTGATCGACCTGATCTCGGAGCCGGTCGGGGCCGATGGCGTCATCCGCCTCGTGGCGCACCAGGGCGGCTCGCCCTATAACTGCGCCATCGCACTTTCAAAGCTCGGCAACGATACCGGCTTCCTCTGCCCGATCAGCACCGATGGCCTGGGCACCTACCTTCTGGCGCCGCTGGCGGAAGCCGGGGTGAAACCGCTGCTCGGCGAGCGCGTCGAGGCCTACACGACGCTGGCGGTGGTGACGTTCGACGCCAGGAAAAGCGCGCAGTACGGTTTCTATCGCAATGCCGACCGCGCCTTCACGCGCGAAGGGCTGATCGCGGCGCTGCCGCAGCGGCTCGAGGCATTCCAGGTCGGCGGCTTCTGCCCGATCGAGCCGGAAGACGCGGGCGTATGGCTGGACGTGGCGCAGGAAGCGGCGCGGCGGGGCGCGACGCTCACCATGGACCCCAATGTGCGGCCGTCGCTGGTGCCGGATTTCGCCGGCTACAAGCAGCGGCTCTCGAGCTTTCTCGGCATCGTCAACCTGGTGAAGGTGTCGATCGAAGATCTCGCGTCGCTGGAACAGAACCGGGCGGTGCGCGCCACCGAGCTGACAGCAGCTGAGGTCGAGGCGCTGGTGGAGAAGTACACCGCCGATTTCCTCGGCCGGCCAAATTGCGAACTGGTGATCGTCACCTTCGGCGAAGAGGGCAGCCGCGCCTTCACCCGATCAGGTTCGGCGCGGCAGGATGTTTACCCCGCCGTGCCGTTCGGCGACACGGTGGGCGCCGGCGACACGCTGATGGCGGCGGTGCTGACCCTGCTCAATGAACAGGGCAACCTCAAACCCGGCAGGCTCGGTGCCATGGGCGATGCGGCGCTGGCGAAAATGCTGCGCTTCGGGGCGGTGGCTGCGGGGCTCAACTGCCAGTTCGTCGGCTGCCACCCGCCGACCCGCGCCGAAGTGGATGCGGTTCTGGCCGACTGACGGTTTGGCAGGAGCAGGTCAGTCGAACATCTCCGATGAGATGCGGCTAGCAGAGTCAATAACGCGCACCACCCGCAGCGTGGTCGCGTCTAAGTCGAAGAACACGAGATAGCTCCTTTGGGGAGCAAACTATCACTTTATGATAGTCGTGGCCATCATGCCTCGGCGCGGATGGCCAGCGCGTCGTCCAGCGTCATCTCGGTATGGTGCTCCCACTCCGGCCGGGGCTCGGGGAAATCGGTGCGGAAATGGCCGCCGCGACTTTCCTCGCGCTTGAGGGCGCCGGCGGCCACCAGCGTGGCCGAGGTGGTCATGTTGAGGAACGAGCGCGTCACCCCCTGCGCCGTGGCCTCGAGTTCGCCGATGCTGCGCAGCGCCGTCCGCAGGTCCGCCGCGTTGCGCTCCACGCCAACCAGGTCGGTCATGACGCGGCGCAGCTCCTGCACCGATTTGTGGTTGCGCAGGCGCTCCTCGACCGCCTCGCCCTCGACGGGGTCCCAACTGATGCCGGGGAACGGGGCGAGCGGGTTGCGCAGCGGTTCGAGCCCGGAAATGTCGGCGGCGATGCGCGCACCGTAGACCACTGCTTCGAGCAGTGAATTCGAGGCGAGCCGGTTGGCACCGTGCAGCCCGGTGGACGAGCACTCGCCGGCGGCCCACAGGCCGGGCAGCGACGAGCGGCCGGTGGCTTCGACCTTGACGCCGCCCATATGGTAGTGGGCTGCCGGCGTGACCGGGATCAACTGGGTCACCGGGTCGATGCCGAAATCGGTGCAGTATTTCGCGACTGTCGGGAAGGCGGTGAGGATGCGTGCGCCGATCGCCGTGCGGGTGTCGAGGAACACCTTTCGGCCGGCCTTGATCTGCCGGTAATTGGCGCGAGCGACGATATCGCGGGGCGCCAGTTCGGCATCGGGGTGCACCGCCAGCATGAAGCGCTCGCCGAGATCGTTGACCAGAATGGCCCCTTCGCCGCGCAGCGCCTCGGTGGCGAGCGGCGCCGGATCGGCGCCGGTGGCGATGGCGGTGGGGTGGAACTGCACGAACTCGGGATCGGCGATCAGCGCGCCGGCGCGGGCCGCCATGCCCATGGCGTGGCCGCGTACGCCGGGCGGATTGGTGGTCACGGCATAGAGGCCACCGAGCCCTCCGGCGGCGAGCACGGTGGCGCGAGCCCGGATCAGCACCGGTTCGCCGTAACGGTCGCCGAGCTTGCGGGCATAGACGCCGATGATGCGGCCATCGGCGCGGGCGAGGTCCATCACCGTCAGGCCCTCGACGATGCGGATCGACGGGGTCTTGCGCACCTGGGCGATGATCGCCTGCATGATGGCGTAGCCGGCGCGGTCGCCTTCGACGCGCACCACGCGGTTGCGCGAGTGCGCTGCTTCCTTGCTCAGCACATAGTGGCCGAGTTCGTCGCGATCGAACGGCGTACCCCAGCGGGCGAGATCCTCGATGCGGGCCGCGGCCTCGGCGGTCACCGACTCCGCCTCGTCCTCATCGACGATGCCGGCGCCGGCGATCTCGGTGTCGACGGCATGGGCATGCGAGGTGTCGCCCGGGCCGACGGCGGCAGCGACGCCCCCTTGGGCCCAGGCGGATGAGGCGCCATTGCCCAGCGGCACGGGAGAGATGACGGTAACAGGGCGGGGCGCCAGCTTCAGCGCGCAGAACAGGCCGGCAAGGCCAGCGCCGACGATGAGCGCACCGTCGGCGTTGAGGACGTTGTCAGTGATAGTCATCGGTCTCCCCCGGGCAGAACGCCCGGATCAGGCCTCGTCGACCACCGGCGTGTCTGCGGCGCGCTTCTTAAGCGATTCGATGGCGTTCTTGGCGCTGGACTTCGACTTGTAGGTTTCGGTCCGTACCATGGTCTCGTTGTTGGAGGCGACGAAGCGCACGAAGGTCTGGCCGTCCTTGGAAGCGGCGATCTCGAAGCGATAGCCCTTGCCGGTCTCTTCCTTGGTCAGGTCGACGACAGAAGCGCCTGGGGCGTTCTTCTTCAGCGACTCGATGCAGTTCTTGGCGCTCGCCTTGCCCGCATAGTTCTCGGACCAGAAAATGGTCTCGGCGTTGTAGACGAACTTGGCGGCGAACTGACCGCCCTTGGCGGTCGTAATCTTGAAGGTGTGTGGCACGACGCTGGGACCCCTCGGTTCGCGGGCCGGGGAAGTCGTGGCCCGATGCCGCAAATCTAGCGCTATGGTGGAGTCGCGCAACCCTCAAAGTCACGCACCCGGTTGATTTGATTGAGCTTGGGCTCACGGGTCGCCGATCGAGCCAAGACCTGCGCAGACGAAAGTCGAGGCCCCTCGATACATCGCGCGCCTCGAGCGCCGCGGTCAGTCGCGTTTTTTCGAGAAGTCGATCATCCGCTGCACGGCGGCGCGCGCCGGCTCCAGCAGTTCCTCGGCCACCGTCACTTCCTCGGTCATGGTGTGCAGCGACCACAAGACGTTCTCGAGATTGATGCGCTTCATGTGCGGACAGATATTGCAGCCGCGCAGGAAGTCGACGCCGGTCGCCTCGGACGCGACGTTGTCGGACATCGAGCACTCGGTCACCATCACCACGCGCGGCGGCTTCTGGGTCTTGACGTAGTCGATCATCGCCGCGGTCGAGCCGGCGAAATCCACCGCATCGATCACTTCGGGCGGGCATTCGGGATGGGCGATGATCTTGGCCGTCGGATAGGCATGACGGAGTTCGGCGATGTCGTCGGCGGTGAAAGTTTCGTGCACCTCGCACGAGCCGGCCCAGGTGATGACCTTCTTCTGCGTCTTCTTGGCGGTGTTGCGGGCCAGGTACTGGTCGGGGATCATGATCACCGTGTCGCCCGGTACGCCGTTGACGATATCGGCGGCGTTCGACGAGGTGCAGCAGACATCGGTCACCGCCTTCACCGCGGCGGAAGTGTTGACGTAGGTGATGACCGGCACGCCCGGATACTGGGCGCGCATGGCGATGACATCCTCGGGGGTGATCGAGGAGGCGAGCGAGCAGCCGGCGCGGCTGTCGGGGATCAGCACGGTCTTTTTGGGGTTCAGCAGCTTCGAGGTCTCGGCCATGAAGTGCACGCCGCACTGCACGATGATCGACTGCTTGACCTTGGTGGCCTCGATGGCGAGTTGCAGGCTGTCGCCGACGATATCGGCGACGCCGTGATAGATCTGCGGCGACTGGTAGTTGTGCGCGAGGATGACCGCATCCTTCTCCTTCTTCAGCCGGTTGATCTGCAGGATCAGCGGCGCATAGAAGGGCCATTCGATCTCGGGGATACGGTCTTTCACCCGCTCGTAGACGCGTGAGGTCACGCGTTCGACCGCCTTGGTGAACTTGAGGTCGAAACTCTCCGAGAGGATGGCGCGAGCCTCCTCCAGCGGGGTGAGAGCATTGATAAGCTGCACCGGACCGTCCCTCCAGACAGGTGGGAGACTTAAGGTCGATCGGCGTCTATTTCAATGTCGCGATTTGGCTTGATCGGCATGCGCCAAGTGCCTAACGCTCTCGCCGAACGACAGCCCCTCGAGGATCGCCATGCCGCAAGACGCCGCCGCCCTTCGCCAGACTCTCTCGCTTGCGCCGGTGATTCCGGTGATCGTGCTGGATGATGTTGCCGCGGCGCGGCCGCTGGCCGAGGCGCTGGTGGCAGGCGGCCTGCCGGTGCTGGAAGTGACGCTCAGGACGCCGCACGCGCTGCAGATCATCGAGGAAATGGCCAAGGTGCCGGGCGCCGTGGTCGGCTCGGGCACGGTGCGTTCGCCACTGCAGATGGGCCACTCGGTCGATGCGGGCTGCCAGTTCATGGTGTCGCCCGGCGCCTCGCCGCGGCTGCTCGAGGCGGCCGAGGAGCACAAGATCCCGCTGCTGCCCGGCATCGGCACCCCGACCGAGGCGATGACCGCTTCCGAACATGGTTACTCATTCCTCAAGTTCTTCCCAGCCGAGGCGCTCGGCGGGGTGAAGGTGCTGAAGGCCTATGCGAGCCCGCTCGCCGACATCACCTTCTGCCCGACCGGCGGCATCGACATGGCCAAAGCCAGGGAATACCTGGCGCTGCCCAATGTGATCTGCGTCGGCGGCTCGTGGATCATGCCGGCCGATGCCATTGCCGGCAAAGACTGGAAGCGGATCGAAACGCTGGCGCGGGAAGCGGCGGGGTTGAAGGGCTGATCCAGCGCAGCGGCAGGAATGGCGGAGAGAGCGGTGGCCAAGGCTAGACCGGTCAAACTGGGCCTCTCCCACCTTCGCATCACGCTGAGCGAAAACTTCTATATCGGGCCCGGCCGCGCCGACCTGATGGAACTGATCGCCGAGACCGGCTCGATCTCGGAGGCGGCCAAGCGGATGGGGATGTCGTACAAGCGGGCCTGGGTGCTGGTGCAGGCGCTCAACGAGGGGTTCGGGGCGCCGCTGGTCGAGGCGTCGCGCGGCGGCACTGCACAGGGGGCGTCGCTGACCTCGGCGGGCCGCGAGGTGCTGGAGCGCTATCGCGGCATGCAGGAGGCGACACGCCGAGCGATCGGCCGGGATGTCGAGGCGTTGAGCGCGCTGCACGCCGATATGTCCACGCGAAAATAACGCTTGCTGCGTGCCCTCGGCATTGGCACAACCATCGATATTCCCATTCGGACATATCGAGGACCCTATGCGTCGGACCACCATTCTGCTTGGCGTCAGCCTGCTTGCGCTGTCGAGCGTGCCGGCCTTTGCCGCCGATGTCAGCGCCGCCGTTGCCGCCAACTTCACCAAGCCGGCCGAGGAACTAGGCGCCGCGTTCACCGCCAAAACCGGCGACACCGTAACCTTCAGCTTCGGCGCCACCGGGGCACTCTATACCCAGATCAGCCAGGGGGCGCCGTTCGAGGTGTTCTTCTCGGCGGACAACAAGCGGCCGGCCCAGGCGGTCAAGGAAGGCTTCGGCGTCGAGGGGACGGTCTTCACCTACGCCGTGGGCAAGGTGGTGCTCTATTCGCCCTCGCTCGATCTCACCGATGGCGCAGCGGTGCTGAAGGCGAATGCGTTCCAGCACCTGTCGGTCGCCGACCCCAAGACCGCGCCCTATGGCGCGGCGGCGATGGAGACGCTGGACAAGCTCGGGCTCACCGAGGCGCTGAGCCCGAAGATCGTCACCGGCGAGAATATCAGCCAGGCGCTGCAGTTCATCGACAGCGCCAATGCCGAACTCGGCTTCGTGGCGCTGAGCCAGGTGATCGACAAGCCGGCGCCGCAGGTCTGGCGCGTTCCGGCCGAGGACTACACGCCGATCCTGCAGGATGCGGTGCTGCTGAAGCCGGGCGAGGCCGATCCGGCCGCGGCAGCATTCCTCGAATTCTTGAAGAGCGACGAAGCGCGCGCCATCATCGAGAAATACGGCTACGAGGTCGGCTCGGGCCAGTGAGGGACTTTCCATGCTGAGCGCCAGTGAGATCGTACAGCCGGTCGGGCTGACGCTGACACTGGCGCTGATCGTCACGCTGATCCTCCTCGTGGTCGGCACGCCGATTGCCTGGTGGCTATGCCGGACACGATCGCCGCTGCAACCGGCGGTGGCGGCAGTGGTGTCGCTGCCGCTGGTGCTGCCGCCGACGGTGCTCGGCTTCTACCTGCTGCTGGCATTCGGCCCCAACGGGCCGGGCGGGCTCTTGGCGCCGCTCTGGGGCGCGCGCACGCTGGCCTTCTCGTTCGAGGGGCTGATCATCGCCTCGGTGCTCTACTCGCTGCCGTTCATGGTGCAACCGTTGCGCACCGCGTTCGAAGCGCTGGGCGACGAACCGCTGGAAGCGGCGGCGACGCTCGGGGCAGGGCGGTGGAAGACGTTCTTCCGCGTCGTGGTGCCGCTGTCGCGCGCCGGCTATCTCACCGGCGCCATCCTGACCTTTGCGCACACGGTCGGCGAGTTCGGCGTGGTGCTGATGATCGGCGGCAACATCCCGGGCAAGACCAAGCTGGTGTCGATGGCGATCTACGATTTCGTCGAGCGGCTGGAATGGGACAAAGCCCATATCCTCGCCGGCGGCATGGTGGTGTTCGCCTTCGTGGTGATAACGGCGGTGATGATGCTGGATCGGCGGGTTGGCCGGGTGGCGGGGTGAGTGGCGCCGACTGAGAGAGACGGCCCCCTCCCATCCTCCCCCACAAGGGGGGAGGTGCCCGCTGGTTCACCTGGCACGATCGTGGACAGAGCCTCGACCCTTCACCTCCCCCCTTGTGGGGGAGGATGGGAGGGGGCCGTCTCTCTCTCAGTCAGCGCTCAAGCCAACCGTAACAACTCCACGAAGCGCTTCAGCGCCTTGCTCAGCCCCTTGCGCTTCTTGGCGTCCAGATCCGCGAACAGAGCTTCCTCGAGCTGTTCCCAGTTGGCGGCCAGCACTTCGCGGATGCGGGCGCCGCGTTCGGTGAGGGCGAGGCCCTCGGTCAGATCGGGGCCGATGGCCTGGCGCGCCACGATGTCCCGCTCGATCAGCCGTTGCAGCCGGGGCTGCAGCGCTTCGGGCTCCAGCCCCAGATGCTCGGCGAGGGCCGCCTCGCTGGCCCCCAGTTCGGCATGCAGCACGAAGATCACCGCGTCGTCGCCCGCCTCCAGCCCGCGGTCGAGCAACGGCACCAGCAGCGCCTTGTGGGCCAGCTGGCCGGCTTCGATCAGCCGGTAAAGCGTTGAGCGGGCTTCGGGTTTGGTCATGGGTGGATAGATAGACTTGAAGGTGGGTTCGAGCGACATGGGACCCATCCTATCGTTAATCTCACGGAGACCAAGGGGCGGCATTGTTCAGGCTTTTGAGATGACTTATGCGTGGCGGAGGCGGTGTTCGACTGTAACGCGGCCAGTTTACATGCTTCAGGTCGGAAACGCATGAGCCAGGACCTCGCCCGCATCCGGGCCTTCGTGCAGGTGTTCGATGCCGGGGGCTTTTCTTCGGCGGCGCGGCAGCACGGCCGCTCCAAGGCGCTGCTGTCCAAGTATGTCACCGACCTCGAGGATTATCTCGGGGTGCGGTTGATGAACCGGACCACCCGCAAGCTCAGCCTGACCGAGGCCGGCGAGGCCTATTACCGCGAGGCGAGCCAGCTGCTGCAGCAGCTCGACGACCTCGATGCGACGATCTCGGACCAGACCGCCGAACCACGCGGACTGGTGCGGGTGTCGGCGCCGCGCAACCTGGGCGAGACGACGCTGGCGCCGGCGATCTTCGCCTTCATCGCCAGGAACCCGCTGATGTCGGTCGATCTCCGGCTCGAGGATCGCTATGTCGATCTGGTCGAGGAGAGCGTCGACGTGGCGCTGCGCATCTCGACAATGACGGATTCCTCGCTGATCGCACGCAAGATCAGCGACATGCGCCACGTGATCTGCGCCGCCCCGAGCCTCGTCAAGCGGGTCGGTACGCCAACCTCGGGCGAGGCGCTGCGCAACATGCCCTGCGTGCTCGACACCAACATGCCTTCGCACAGCTCGTGGCGCTTCATCGAGAACGGGCTGCCGGTCTCGGTGCATGTCTCGGGCCCGGCACGGGTAAATTCTCCGGTGGCCGCGCTGCAGGCGGCGCTCGCCGGCCTTGGGTTCGCCGTATTGCCGACCTACCTCGCTGACCCGCTGATCGCCGAGGGGCGGCTGGTTCGCGTGCTCGAGGACAGGATGCCCGAGGGCCCGAGCCTGATGGCCGTCTATCCGCATCGGCGGCACCTTGCCGGCAAGGTTCGCGCGCTGATCGACCATCTGGTCGCCTGGTTCGCCGACAACCCGGTGAAGTAGACCAGGATCATTTCGTCGTTCAGCTGAGGCGGCGAACGGCAGGGCACGGGGCGTCGATGAGGGGTTTGTTGCGCAAGCTGGCGCTGGCTTTTTCCGCCACACTCGGTCTTGTCGGCGCGGCTGAGGCTCACCCCCATATCTTCATCGACGCCAAGGCGACGATCGTCTTCAACGATGCGGGCGAACTGACCGAGATCAGAAACGCCTGGACCTTCGATGAAGCGTTCTCGGTCTGGCAGATCCAGGGGCTCGACACCAATAATGACGGCATTACCTCGTCCGAGGAGATGCAGGAGCTCGCCGACGAGAACATCAAGGGGCTGGGCGAGTACAATTTCTACACCTCTGCCGGCGAGTACACGGCGAGCGGCGCGACCACCGCCTCATTGCCCTTTACCGAGGTGGGAGGGGCGAAGTTCGTCTTCGCCGACAACCGCTCGACCCTCAGTTTCGATATCGCGCCCAAGACGCCGTACCGGATCAAGGACAAGCTCGAGATCGCCATTGCCGATCCCGAATATTATGTGGCGATCACCTTCCACGCCCCGGCCGACGTGACCCTGGTCAATGCCCCCGCGGGCTGCGTGCTGCATATGGAACCGCCGCGCGAACTGTCGCCGGACCTGCAGGCGCGGCTGTTCGACCTGTCGCCCGACGTGACGCAGCTGCCGCCCGATCTCGAGGCGGCGGTGCGCGGTTCGCAAGGCGCGATCGTGCTCGATTGCGCCGCGGCTGCGCCGCCCAGGGAGGCGGCGACGGCGCTCGAGGCGGTGACCCAGGTGGCGGAAGCCAAGCCGGCTTTGCCGTTCGGCGGCCCGCCCCCCGAGGCGGGTTTCGTGCTGCCCAAGACCGGGTTCCTGGGCTGGGTGTCGCAGATGCAGTCGGACTTCTACCAGGCGCTGACCGCGGCGCTGGGCAAGCTGAAGAGCGATTACACGGCGTTCTGGGTGCTGGGCGGCCTGAGTTTCCTCTATGGCGTGTTCCATGCCGCGGGGCCCGGACACGGCAAGGTGGTGATCGGCTCCTACATGCTCGCCAACGAGCGGCAGGTGCGGCGCGGCATCGGGCTCAGTTTTGCCGCCGCGATGATGCAGTCGCTGGTCGCGGTGGTGTTTGTCGGCGTCGCCGCTGCCATTCTCGGGCTGTCGAGCGTCGCGATGGGCACGGCCGTCGGCTGGATCGAGAAGGCGTCCTACGGCCTCGTGGCGCTGCTCGGCCTGTGGCTGATCGCGCGGAAGCTCTTCGGCTGGGGCCATGCGCACGACCATGGGCCCGACCTGACGGCCAAGGCGCACCAGCACCTGCATGCCGACGAGGCCCCCACGCATGCGCTGCTGAACGTGCGTGGCCCGAGCTTCAACTTCCGCACCGGCCTGCAGCCGGCGGATGGCCCGCGGCTCGACGCCTACGGGCGGGTGCCTGGCGATGCGCATTACGGGCACGACCACGGCGACCATGACGGGCACGATCACGGCCATCAGCACGGCGACCATGCTCACGGCCACCACCATATGGTGACGCCGGAGCAGACCAGTGGCGATTGGCGCGAACAGCTCGGCGTGGTGCTCGGCGTCGGGCTTCGGCCCTGCTCGGGGGCGCTGGTGGTGCTGGTGTTCGCGCTGAGCCAGGGCATCCTCGCGGCGGGCATCGCCGCGGTGTTCCTGATGGGGCTCGGCACGGCGATCACCGTCTCGGTGCTGGCAGTGCTGGCAGTGGGGGCGAAGGGGTTCGCCACCCGGTATCTCGGTGCTGAAGGCAGGCTCGGCAGCCGCCTGGTGTGGTGGGCAGAGCTTGCCGGCGCGCTGGTGGTGTTCGCCTTTGGCGCCGTGCTGCTGCTCGCCAGTTTCTGAGCTCGCCGCGACACCCTTGCACTTGTGTTCGGGGCGCTGCTGACTATGTTGCGCGCCAACAGAACGTTTCCAAACTACAGGCCAGCCCATGGCAACCGGACTTCCCCCCGGACACCCCCCGATCGCGGCGCCGAAAGTGGGGGTGCTGCTGCTCAACCTGGGCACTCCCGATGGCACCGACTACTGGGCAGTGCGCCGCTATCTCAGCGAATTCCTGTCGGACCCCCGGGTGATCGAGTCCCCGCAATGGCTGTGGCAGCCGATCCTGCAGGGCGTGGTGCTCAGTACCCGGCCGCAGAAGAGCGGCGAGAACTATGCCCGCATCTGGGACAAGGACGCCAATGACAGCCCGCTGCGCGTCATTACCCGCAAGCAGGCGACCAAGCTGCAGGAGCGGCTGGGCAGGAACGTCATCGTCGATTTCGCCATGCGTTACGGCAATCCGTCGACCAGGTCGGGCATCGAGGCGCTGCAGGCGGCCGGCTGCCAGAAGATTCTCCTCGCGCCGCTCTATCCGCAATATTCGGCAACCACCACGGCCACGGCCAACGACAAGGCGTTCGACGCGCTGAAGACGCTGCGCTGGCAGCCGGCGGTGCGCACGCTTCCCGCCTATTTCGATGAGCCTGCCTATGTCGAGGCGCTGGCGCAGAGCATCGCCGACGGCGTGGCGGCGCTGGATTTCACCCCCGACGTGATCCTCACCTCGTACCACGGTATGCCGGTGCAGTATTTCGAGGCGGGCGACCCCTACCACTGCCAGTGCCTGAAGACGACGCGGCTGGTGCGCGAGCACCTGGGCTGGTCGGAGGACAAGCTCAAGGTCACCTTCCAGAGCCGGTTCGGCCCGACGAAGTGGCTCGAGCCCTATACCGATGCGACGCTGATGGCGTTGCCGGGCCAGGGGATCAAGCGGGTGGCCGTCGTCGCCCCGGCTTTCTCGGTCGATTGCATCGAGACGCTGGAAGAAATCGCCATCACCGGTCGCGAACAGTTCGAACATGCCGGCGGCGAGCGCTATGCCTATATCCCCTGCCTCAATGACAGCGAGCTGGGCATGACGATGCTGGAAAGCGTGATCCGCAAGGAACTGGCCGGCTGGGTGTAGGGGTAGGCGGCGCTAGCCGCGGTCGGTCAGCCAACCACCGGCCGTCATCCCGACCAACGTCGGGACCCAGTGCACTGGCTGCCCCATATCCGCCGATCTCTCCGACCCTGCCGTGCTGGACCGGCGCGGTCACCACCAAGACGGGCCGTCCGAGCAATGGGTCCCGACTTTCGTCGGGATGACGGCCGGTGGGTGAGGTAGTCGGAGCACTTGGTGCCCGCTGGTCAGAGCTTCAGATCCTTCAGCGGCCCGGCCACCGACTCGACCATGCCCTTGGTGATCGACTGGGTCAGGTCGAAGTAACCGACCCATGGGTCGGCTTCTTGCGCTTTCGCCGCTGCGGCCTCGATCTTGAACAGGTTGGCGGCTTTCAGGGTTTCGAGTTCGTCCCAGCCGACCGGCACGGCGCAGGGGGCTCCCGGGCGGGCGCGGGTCGAGAACGGGGCAATCGCGGTGGCGCCGCGCTCGTTGCGCAGGTAATCGACGAACATCCGGCCCTTGCGCTCCACCTTGCGGATATTGGCGGTGAAGCTGTCGGGTTCATTGTCCTCGAGCTTCTGCGCGAAGGTGCGGCAGAACAGCTTGACCAACGGCCACTCGGTCACCGGTTTCAGCGGCGCGATGACGTGAATACCCTTGCCGCCGGTGACCATGGGGAAGCTCTCGAGCCCCCATTCGCCCAGCACGTCGCGGATGTGGAGCGCCGCCTCGCGGGTGACCTTGAAATCGAGGCCCTCGTCCGGATCGATGTCGAAGATGATGCGGTCGGGCTTTTCCAGCGTATCGATATGGCTGCCCCAGATGTGGAACTCGAGCGTCGACATCTGCACTCCGGCGAGAATGCCGGCGACATCGACGACATAGAAATGGTCCTGTTTGTCGCTTTCCTTGAGCTCGATGGCGACGCGCTTCATGGTGTCGGGGAAGCCGCCGGTATCATGTTTCTGGAAGAAGGGCTTGCTGCCGCGCGGCACCCGCACGAGGCTGAGGGCGCGCCTTTCGATATGGGGCAGCATGCGCTCGGCGACGGCATCGTAATAGGCGACGAGCTGGCCTTTGGTGACACCGCCATCCGGCAGCGCCTCGCGATCGGGGCTGGTGAGCCGGACGCCGAGCCGCTCGGCCACGGCTATCCCCATGTCGTCGGTGAGCTTCATGGACTTGAGCTTAGCCGCTGATTTCCGCTTTGTCGCCGTGGGCTTCGGCGACTTGGTTTCCAGTTTCACCTCGCGCGCCGCCTTGTCCTGTCTGAGGCCGACAAACGAGGGGTGGCGCAGCACGCCATCGGGGGTGAACTCGGTGAAGTCGATCTCGCCCACCAGCTCCGGCTCGACCCAGCGGGCGCGGCGGACGATATCGCGGGGGACGGTTTCGAACGGTGGGGTCTTGCGCGCCCGTTGGTCGAGCTCGGCCTGCAGTTCGGCGGCGCTCTTGTGCGTGAAGCCGGTGCCGACCCGACCACGATAGATCAGCTTGCCGCCTTCCCAGGTGCCGAGCAGCAGCGACGCGAAGCCCTTGTGCTTGTCGGAGGGCCGCCAGCCGCCGATGACGAATTCCTGCCGGTTGGTGCACTTGATCTTGAGCCAGCTGCGCGTGCGTTCATGCCGGTAGGGGGCATCGGCGAGCTTGGCGATCACCCCCTCCTGGTGCGCTTCGCACATCGCCTTCAGCACCTTGTCGCCGTGCCCGCGCACGTGCTCGGAATAGCGGATCGCCGCATTGTCGCGGGTCTTGCCGAGCAGCTTTTGCAGCCGTTGCTTGCGCTCGAGCAGCGGCAGTTTTTCGAGGCTCTCGCCGTCCTGCTCGAGCAGGTCGAAGGCGAAATAGACCAGCGGGCCACCGCTCGACAGCGCGTCCTTGAGGGTCGAGAAATCGGAGCGGCCATCCTTGAAGGCGCAGATCTCGCCGTCGAGCAGCGCCGAGCCCTTGGTCAACCTGGAAAGCGGCTCGACCAGGTCGTGGAACTGCCGGGTCCAGTCATTGCCATTGCGGGTGAAGAGCCGCACTTCGGGGCCGGCCACCGCGGCGACGCAGCGATAGCCGTCATATTTCATCTCGAACAGCCAGTCGTCGCCGGCGGGAACCGCGTCGACCAGTGTCGCCAGCTGCGGTTCGCGGAAATCCGGCAGCGCCACGGCTTGCCCGCCCGTCCACACCCTCGCAGCGGGTTCCGCCGCGGCCTTTGCGGCGCTCTTCCGCGGCTTGTTGCCTTTGGCAATGCCGGGGAGATCGCGGCCGGTCTCGACGCTGGTGGTGAACTTCTCGGTCAGGCCATCGGTGTCGGTCGAATAGTCGTCGCGGTGCTTGATCAGCAGCCAGTTTTCACGCGTGCCGTGCCTGGTCTGGTTGTCGCGGCCCTTCATATGGACCAGCACCCACTCGCCCTTCATGCGTTTGCCCTTGAGGGTGAACTTGAGGTCGCCGCTGTCGAGCCCATCATGCGGGTCGCCGACCGGCTCCCAGGTGCCTTCGTCCCACAACATCACCGTACCGCCGCCATACTCGCCTTCGGGGATGGTGCCCTCGAAGTCGCCATAGTCGAGCGGATGGTCCTCGACGCGGACGGCGAGGCGCTTGTCGGCCGGGTTGCTGGAAGGCCCCCTGGTGATGGCCCAGCTTTTCAGCACGCCGTCGAGCTCGAGGCGGAAATCGTAATGCAGCCGAGTCGCGTCATGCTTCTGCACCACGAAGCGCAGCGGCTTGCCTTTCCTCTTGCGCTTCGCCTTCGCCCCGGAAGGCTCGGCGGTTCGCGAAAAATCGCGCTTTGCCCGATAGTCCTTCAGCAGTTCGCCGGGGCGGGTCGCCATCTCAGCTCGCCTTCCGGCGCGGCGCCGATTTGGCCGGGGCCTTGCGCGGCTTGGCAGCCGGCTTGCCGGTGCCGCCTTCGAGGCTCTTCTTCAGCGCCGCCATCAGGTCGACGACATTGTCGCCGCGCGGGCTGCGCGAGGGTTCCTCGACCTCGGTGGTGATCTTGTTGCCCTTGGATTTCAGCTTGCGCTGGATCAGCTCGCGCAGCGCCGCCTGGTAGTGATCCTTGAAGGCCTTGGGGTCGAACTTCTCGGTCTTCTTCTCGATCAGCGCGGTCGCCACGTCGAGCAGGTCGGCGTCGCTGGATTTGGCCGGGATGTCGGAGAAGAAACTGTCGGACTTCTTCAGCTCATCCTCGTAGTGCAGGGTCTCGAGCAGGATGCCCTTGCCGCAGGGCTTGATCGAGACCAGGTACTCCTTGCCGCGCAGCGCCAGCTGTCCGATCCCCACTTTCTTCGCCTTGCGCAGCGCATCACGCACCACCCGGAACGCGTCTTCGGCGAGTTCGTCGGCAGGCGTGAGGTAGTAGGGCGTGTCGAAATACATCGGCGGGATCTCGTCTTCGTCGACGAACTGCACCAGCTCGAGGGTCTTGCGCGTCTCGAGCTTCACCGCGTCGATCTCGTCGTCGGTGAGCAGCACGTAATCGCCCTTGCTGTACTCGAACCCCTTGCGGATCTGGTCCTTTTCGACCGGGCCGACGCCATCGACCACCTTCTCGTAGTGGATCGGTTTGCCGGTCGGTTCGTGGATCTGCCGAAAGCTCGGCTTGGCGCCGGACTTGGTCGCAGTGAACATCTCGACCGGGATCGAAACCAGGGAAAGGCGCAACTGGCCTTTCCAGATCGGGCGGGTGGCGGGCATGGGATCAACTCGCGAACGATTGGCCTGGTCGTTCAACGGGCTTGGCCACCCGAGTGTTCCCACCGGATTCGGGGCCCCGACATTGCACCGACTCCACCGGGCACATACATATTTCCTGACGGGTCAGGGATGTGGAAGGGGACGAGACGATGGACTTCATGGAACTCGATGGGTTGAGCCTGACGCTGATCGCGCTGGGTGTGCTGGCGGTGCTGGTGCTGTTCGCCGGCGCCAAGGTGGTGCCGCAGGGCTACAACTTCACCGTCGAGCGCTTCGGCCGCTACATCCGCACATTGAAGCCGGGCCTGAACCTGATCATCCCGTTCGTCGACAGCATCGGACGCAAGATGAACATGATGGAGCAGGTGGTCGACGTTCCGCACCAGGAAGTCATCACCCGCGACAACGCCACGGTCACCGTCAACGGCGTCAATTTCTACCAGATCCTCGATGCGGCGGCGGCGGCGTACGAAGTGGCGCAGCTCGAACTGGCGGTGCAGAACCTCACCATGACCAATATCCGTACGGTGATGGGCTCGATGGATCTCGACCAGTTGCTGAGCAACCGCGACGAGATCAACCACCGGCTGCTCAAGGTGGTGGATGCCGCGGTGCAGCCCTGGGGGCTCAAGATCACCCGCATCGAGATCAAGGACATCGATCCGCCCAAGGACCTCGTCGAGTCGATGGGCCGGCAGATGAAGGCCGAACGCGAGAAGCGCGCGCTGATCCTCGAAGCCGAGGGCAAGCGGCAGGCCTCGATCCTGCAGGCCGAGGGCCAGAAGCAGAGCCAGGTGCTGGAAGCCGAGGGTCGGCGCGAAGCAGCATTCCGCGACGCAGAAGCGCGCGAACGTTCCGCCGAGGCCGAGGCCAAGGCCACTCAGGTGGTGTCGGACGCCATCGCCTCGGGCAACGTGCAGGCGATCAACTACTTCGTCGCCAACAACTACATCAAGGCGCTCGAGAGCCTCGCCAAATCGCCGAACCAGAAGGTGCTGATGCTGCCGGTCGAGGCGGCCAGCGTGATCGGCGCCATCGGCGGTATTGCCGAGATCGCCAAGGAAACCTTCGGGGCCGAGAAGCCGGCGACCAGGCCGGCCAGCGGTCGCCCGCCGTCCACCACCTGATCCGAACCGAGCCATAGGAGGCAGACGTGCAGGTTATCGACTTCATCGCCACCCACGGGGCGTGGTCCTGGGTGGTAGCCGGGCTGATCCTGCTGGCGCTGGAACTGGTGGTGCCGGGCGGTGTGCTGGTCTGGCTCGGCGGCGCGGCGCTGGTCACCGGCGTACTGGCGCTGTTCGTGACGATCTTCTGGCCGCTGCAGTTCGTCATTTTCGGCGCCCTGGCGCTGGTCAGCATCGGGCTGTGGCTGAAGTTCCGCGGTCCGGGCGTCGCCTCGGACCGGCCCTTCCTCAACCAGCGCGCCAATCGCTTCATCGGCCAGGAGGCGGTGCTCGACGAGCCGATCCGCGACGGCATCGGCCGGCTGGCGCTCGATGATACCGTGTGGCGCGTGCAGGGGCCTGACCTCGCCGCCGGCTCGCGCGTGCGCATCGTCGAGGCCGACGGGGCGCTGCTGAAGGTGGAGGCCGCCTGAGGCGCCTTCAGATGACACGCCGAAGCCATCCGACAAGGCTTCCTTAACCATAAGCTGCAAGGGTTCGTTGACCATTATCGCCCGAGGCGGTGCAGCGTATGCGAACGAGGAGAACCGGCATTGCCGTCAGCGCCATGGCGCTGACGCTGCTCAGCGTTCCCGCCGGCGCGGGCGAGTTCGTGCCACTCGGCGACGGTTCGGCGACCAATAATGCCGACCTCCTCGGCAATCCCGCGATCGACTGCTCCAACTGCACCGCGACGCCGCCCTACGAGACCGACACTCCGTTCGATATCGACTGGAGCCTCGGGCTGCGCGGCGGCATGCGCGACGATGGGACCGGCAACGGGCCGACCTATCAGCTGATCGCGCTGCCGAGCGTGACGCTGAAGCAGCAGACCATCCGCGGCGGCTATGATGTCGGCCTGAGCGGCGAGCTCACCTACGAGGTCGAGGGCAGCGCCCGCATCGGTTCGATCAGCGGCACGGCGGGGGGCGAGTACAAGCTCGACGCGCTGACCACGCTGACCGGCCGCGGCAATTTCAAGGCGTCGCAGGATGATCCGGGCGGCCCCGACTATGCCAGCAATGTCGCTGCGGCGCCGGTGGTGCTGTCAGGCGACGGCGAGATCGGCGCGTCGCGCGACCTCGGTGCGTTCAACCTCGCGGTGCGCGGCAGCGCCGGTCGCGAGGTCTATGGCGAGACCGTCTATGACGACAACTCGACCTCGGACAACACCTTCCAGAACACCACGGCTTACGGCGTCGGCGCCCGGCTCGGCTACGAGCTGATTCCCGGCCTCGTCGCCTTCATCGATACCGAGGCCGACTATCTGGCCTATGACGTGGCCTCGCCGAGCCTGCTGGTGAAGCTCGACAACGTCACCTATGCCGGGCGGGCCGGGCTCAACGCGCGGTTCAACGAGACGCTGGAACTCGAGGGTTCGCTCGGGCTCGGCTACACCGACCTGATCGATGAGACGCTCGACGACTTCTCGGCCGTGCTTTATGGCGCGCGGGCGGTGTTCAAGCCTGATGAGACGCTGACGCTGACCGGCGCCCTGACCACCACGATCTCGCAGCCGGGCACCACCTCCGGCGCAACCGCCAAGCTGACCTATGCGGCGAGCGGCCAGGTCGAGTACCTGGTGAACCCCTGGCTGAAGTTGCGCGCCGACGCGCAATGGAGCCAGGCGCATTACCAGGGCATCGACAGCGAGGAGCAGAGCTGGGGGTTCGGTGCGGGGGCGGACTATCTGCTGAACGAGCGCACCGACCTGACGGCCGATTACAGCTTCCTCAGGACCGAGAAGACGCCGGCTCCGGCCACCGACGAGCACCAGGTGACGGTGGGCGTGAAGTTCCATCGGTAGAGCTGGTGACGCTCCACAGGCGATAGACGTCGCTGCGTAGCTGCAAAGCCCTGTGGCCGCCGCGACCCCCTCTCTTGCGAAAACTAAGGACTTGGCTGCGCTAAGCCCAAGTTTTCGCTTTCTTCCCCGCCAAGGGGGAGAGTCCCGACTGATGCTCCGATGCGAGTGGAAGCCACAGATCATCTCCCCCTTGGCGGGGGAGAAAGCAAAATCTTAGGTTTAGCCGTTTGGCTAAGCCTTGGATTTTGCAAGAGAGGGGGTTTTGGAGGGCACGATCGGTAAGGGCGGCGCGCTCGCCTACACCAGGTGCCGGATTTCCTTACGGAAGGCGTCGGCGAGATCGGGGCGATCGAGCGCGAACGCCACGTTGGCGGTGAGGAAGCCAAGCTTCGAACCACAATCGAACGACTGGCCCTTGTATTTGACGCCGCTGAAATGCTGCTGGGTCATCAGCGTCTGCATGGCGTCGGTGAGCTGGATCTCGCCGCCGGCGCCGCGCTCCTGGTCGGCGATCAGCGAGAAGATCTGCGGCTGCAGAATGTAGCGGCCGGAAATGATCAGGTTGGAAGGGGCGTCTTCGCGCTTCGGTTTTTCCACCATGCCGGTGATGCGGAAGCCTTCATCGGGGCCGGCGCCGCGCGCCACCACGCCATAGGACGAGACATCCTCCATCGGCACTTCCTCGACGGCGATGACGTTGCCGCCGCTGGTCTCGTAGGCATCCATCATCTGGCGCAGCACGCCGGGGGCGCCCTTGAACACCATGTCGGGCAGCAGCAGCGCGAAAGGCTGATCGCCCACCAGCTCGCGGGCACACCAGACGGCGTGGCCCAGCCCGAGCGGCTCCTGCTGGCGGGTGAAGCTGGTCTGGCCGGCCGAAGGCAGGTCCTTCTGCAGCTCGTGCAGTGCCGCGGTCTTGCCGCGGATCTCGAGCGTGTGCTCGAGTTCGTACTGGCGATCGAAATGGTCCTCGATGACACCCTTGTTGCGGCCGGTGACGAAGACGAAATGTTCGATCCCCGCTTCGCGCGCCTCATCGACCGCGTACTGGATCACCGGCCGGTCGACCACGGTCAGCATTTCCTTGGGCATCGCCTTGGTGGCGGGCAGGAAACGGGTGCCGAGACCGGCGACCGGGAATACGGCGGTGCGCACACGATTGGACAAGGATCAACTCCTGAGGCGGCAAGGGAGGCAGTGCGAAGGCAATAAGCCGTTTCTTAGCACCTACCGAATTAGCGTCCATGCCATTAATTTCTGGTGTCAGGGGGTACCATGACAGTTCTGGTCACAGGTGGCGCCGGCTATATCGGCAGCCATATGGTGCTGCGGCTCGCCGATGCCGGGCAGGCGGTGGTGGTGCTGGACAACCTCACCACCGGCTTCGATTGGGCCATCGACCATCGCGCGACGTTCGTCGAGGGCAATGCCGGCGACATGGAGCTGGTGGGCAAGCTCATCGCCGCGCACGGCATCACCGAGATCGTGCACTTCGCCGGCTCGATCGTGGTGCCGGAATCGGTCAGCGACCCGCTTAAATACTACGCCAACAACACTGCCACCTCGCGCAACCTGATCGAAGCGGCGGTGAAGGGCGGGGTGAAGCACTTCATCTTCTCCTCGACCGCCGCGGTCTACGGCAATGCCGGGCTCGAGCCGGTGGCCGAGACCAGCCAGCTGATGCCGGAATCGCCCTATGGCCGCTCCAAGCTGATGACGGAACTGATGCTGGCCGATGTCGCGGCGGCGCATCCGCTGACCTACGGCGTGCTGCGCTATTTCAACGTGGCCGGCGCCGACCCCAGGAAACGCAGCGGACAATCCTCGCCGACCGCCACGCACCTGATCAAGGTGGCCTCGCAGGCCGCGCTGGGGCAGCGGCCGAGCATGGGGATTTTCGGCACGGACTTCCCGACGCCCGACGGCACCGGGGTGCGCGACTATATCCATGTCAGCGACCTGGTCGAAGCGCACGCCCTGCTGCTCGACTACCTGCGCAAGGGCGGCGCGTCGGTCACGATGAACTGCGGTTACGGCCGCGGCTTTTCGGTGCGCGACGTGGTGCGCACGGTGAAGGCGGTCTCGGGCGTCGACTTCAAGGTGGTCGAGGAGCCGCGTCGCGCCGGCGATCCGGCGTCGATCGTCGCCAGGGCCGACAAGGTGCGGCAGGTGCTGGGCTGGAAGCCGGCGCACGAGGACCTCACCGAGATCGTTGACGCGGCGCTGAACTGGGAGCGCTATTTAGCCACACGAAACAGGTAGCGATTCGCCATGCAACGTCACCTCGCCTTCGTCGTCGCGTTTATTGGCCTCACTTCGGCAGCTTTCGCCCAGCCGACCGAGAGCTTTGAGTCCTTCATCAAGAACTTCGAAGCGACGGCGGTGGCGGCCGGTGTCACCCACGAAACCTACGCCAAGGCGATGTACGGGCTGCAGCCCGATCCGAATGTGCCGGCGCTGGTGACGGCGCAGCCCGAGTTCACCACGCCCTTGTGGGAGTATATCGAAAAGCGCGTCACCGACTGGCGCATCGGCAAGGGCAAGGAAGCGATCGCCGAGAACAAGGCACTGCTGACGGCGACGGGCCAGAAGTATGGCGTCGACCCGTATCTGCTGGCCTCGATCTGGGGCATCGAGACCAATTACGGCCGAGTGCTGAGCGATCCGCAGTATATCCGTCCGATCATCCCATCGCTGGCAACGCTGGTGCATCAGCGGCGGGTGCGGCTCGAAGGCGACACCGCGGACCTGATCGCGGCGCTCTTGCTGGTGCAGCGCGGACCGCTCGACGCCACCCAGCTGGTCGGCAGCTGGGCCGGCGCCATCGGCCACCTGCAGGTCAACCCGAGCAACGTGCTCAAATATGGCACGGACGGCGATGGCGACGGTGCGGTCGACCTGCAGAACTCGCTTGCCGACGCGCTCGCGACCTCCGCCGTTTACATCATCGGCCTTGGTTACAAGCCCGGTCTCGACTGGGGCTACGAGGTCGACGTGCCGGATGGCTTCGACTACCTGCTGGCGACGCGCGACCAGCTCAGGCCCATCTCGTTTTTCACCGGGCTCGGGGTGAAGCGGGTCGGCGGCACAGCCTTCAGCGACCCCTCGATCCCGGTATTCCTCTACGCCCCGACGGGGGCGAAGGGCCCGAAATTCCTGATGACGAACAACTATCTCATCCTCAAGGGCTATAATTTCTCCGACAGCTACGCGATGGCGATCTCGCATCTCGAAGACCGGTTGCAGGGCCGCGGCGAGTACATCACGGCCTGGCCGCGGGATACCGAGTTTCCCAATCTCGAGCAGCGCCGCGCGATCCAGGAAGCCCTGATCAAGCTTGGGCTGTACGAGGGGCTGGTGGATGGCCGGATCGGGCCGGTCAGCCAGGCGGCATACGCCAAGTTCCAGGCCTCGAAAGGCGAAGTCGCCGACGGCTTCATCACGCTGCACAGCTATGAGGAACTGGTGGCCGCTGCCGGGCGGTGACTGTCGGTTGGCGCCTCCCTCCCTCCGCGGCGCTACGCGTCCGCCAGGAGGGGAGGGGAGCCAGGTAGGACGATCCCGATAGATTTATCGCGAGCGGTCTTCAATTCACCGCCGTTCGTCAGCTAAATGGCTGCCATGCAGAAGAAACCCAACCGGTTCATGCTCTGGGTGATTGGCCTCGTCGTTGCGGCGCTGGTGCTCACCGATATGCTGCCGATGTTCGTGCAGGCGCGTGAAGCGGAGGCGTTGACGCCGGCGATCACGCAGGCCGTGGACGACGGGCGCATCCTCGTGGCGCAGCAGGAACAGATTCCGCCGCGCAAGAAGCGGCGCACGCTGATGGACCTGCTGTTCGGCGATCAGCAGCCGGAGGAGCAGGCCCCGGTGGTCGAAAAGCCGGTGGTGAAGAAGCAGAAAAAGGCGGCGTTGCCGCCGCCGGAAAAGCCCAGGATCGAGAAAGCCGTCGGCGCGACGCGCCTCGCCGTGTTCGGCGACTCGATGGCGACCGATGTCGGCAAGGCGCTGGAGCGCTTCTATGCCGAGGATCCGAACATCTCGATTCTCACCCAGGGCGTCGGTTCGTCGAGCTTCGTGCGGCCGGATTTCTTCGACTGGCCCAAGACCATCAGCGAGCAGATCGCCGCCAACAGTTTTGATATCGCGGTGATCCTGATCGGCATCAACGATCGCCAGAAGATGAACCTCAACGGCCAGAGCTATGGTTCGCTGACGCCGGAATGGACCGCCGAATATTCGGCGCGCATTACCAATGTGGTGAAGGCGCTGCGCGCGGCCAACAAGCCGACGATCTGGATTGGCCTGCCGCCGATGGAAGCGCCGAAGTTCGGCAAGGCGATGATCCAGGTCAACGAGATCCAGCGGCTGGCGGCCTTCAGCGGCGGCGCCGAGTTCCTCGATATCTACGAGAAGTTCGCCACCGAGGACGGTGGCTATACCTCGCGCGGCCCGGATCTGAGCGGCACGCAGGTGCGCATGCGCAAGGATGACGGCATCCACTTTTCCGCGGCGGGCGCCGACAAGTTGGCCTTCTACCTGAGCCAGAGCCTCAAGAACTATTATCGCGGCGGTGGCACGGTGGGCATCGAGGTCGCCGATCCGCTGCTAGGGACCGACGCGCAACTGATGATGCGGCCGCCCTACCAGGGGCTGGGGCAGATGAAGCTGCTGGAAGTGGCGGGCGCGGTGATCTCGCTTACCAACACGCCGCGGCGGGCCGCCGACCTGGTAACCGCTGACATGGCCGATGCCGCGACGGTCGGATTCGATCTGACGCAGATGATCCAGGCGCCGGTCGGGCGCGCCGACGCGTTCGGGGTCGGCAAGGTCGCCAATCCGAGCCCGAAATGAGACGCCGGGCCGTTCTCGCCGGCCTCGCCCTCGTCGCAGGAGCATTCCCCGCCATGGCCGACGACCAGGCTTTTCTTGCCGCAGCGCGTGACAACGACGCTGCTGCGCTGACCCGGCTGCTGGCGGCCGGGCAGCCCGTGGATGTTCGCGACAGCGGTGGCCGAACGGCGTTGCTGGTGGCGACCCATGCCGATGCGATCGAGGCGGCGCGGATGCTGATCGAGGCTGGCGCCGACGTCAACGCCAAGGACGATATCAAGGATACCCCCTACCTCTATGCCGGGGCCGAGGGGCGGATCGAGATCCTGAAGCTGCTGCTCGCAAACGGCGCCAACCTCAAGGACACCAACCGTTTCGGTGGTACGGCGCTGATTCCGGCCGCGGAGAAGGGGCACCCCGAGAATGTGCGGTTGCTGCTCGCAGCCGGTGTCGACCCCAACCACGTCAACGGGCTCGGCTGGACGGCGCTGCTCGAGGCGGTGATCCTCACCGATGGCGGGCCGACCTATCAGGAGATCGTCGCCGACCTCATCAAGGGCGGGGCAGACGTCAATCTCGCCGACGGCGACGGGGTGACGCCGCTGGCCCATGCGCGAGCGCGGGGCTATGCCGAGATCGCCAGGCTGCTCGAGGCGGCCAGGGCGAGGTAGCTCGTTTGTTCACTACAATGCCGCCGAAGCACGGCATCTCAGCATACCACCGGCGTCATTCCCGCGAAGGCGGGAACCTAGTGGGATGCTGCGGCACCCGCTGAGGCTGAGGTATCCTACTGGGTCCCCGCCTTCGCGGGGATGACCCGGTGGGGGGCAGGCTCGAGCGCACTCACGCCTCGCCCGCCGCTTCCATCAGGTTGCTGCGCAGGTTGGTGATGCCGCGCTGCAGGATGCGGAACTCGTCCGGGCTGAGCCCGGTCGCCTTATAGGTGATCATCGACAACTCGCGCGCCTTGTCGCGGAGCTTCCTGCCGGCGTCGGTCAGCCGGACATGGACGACGCGCTCATCCTCGGTGCTGCGGGTGCGCGTCACATAACCCATCATCTCGAGGCGCTTGAGCATCGGCGTCACCGTGCTCGGCTCGAGGAACAGCTTGTCGCTCAGGCCTTTGACCGTCAGTTGCTCCTCGTCCCATAGCGCGACGATGGTCACGTACTGGGGGTAGGTGAGACCCAGCTCTTCGAGCACCGGCTTGTAGACCCGCGAGTAGGCGAGGTTGGCCGAGTAAACGGCAAAGCACATGAAATCGGCGAGTCCTGCCGTTTCGTCACGCTGCTGTTTGGCCATCGGAGGTCTCCGTTCGCAAAATCATTATCGCGATAATTTTTCGCTTGTACGGCTGGGTGAGCTGTGACACAAGTCGCGCCATAATGATTATCGCGATAATTAAATGGGAGCGACGGCGCGGCCAGCCAAGTCCCGATCAGTCAACAAACGGAAGACCTGAAGAATGAACCAGATCGAGAAGATCCTCTATACCGGCCGTACTCACACCATCGGCGGCCGTGCCGGCACGGCGCGCAGCTCGGATGGGGCGCTCGACGTGGCGCTGTCGCCGCCGGGCTTCGGCAACGGCACCAATCCCGAACAGCTGTTCGCGGCCGGCTGGTCGGCGTGCTTCCTCGGCGCCATCGGGGCGGTCGCCAGCAAGCTCAAGGTGACGCTGCCGGCCGAGCGTACGGTGGATGCGGAAGTCGATCTGGTGATGGAAGGCGAGCAGTACGGCCTCAGGGCCCGGCTCAATGTCAGCCTGCCGGGCCTCGAGCGCGAGATCGCCGAACAACTGGTCGCCGCGGCGCACCAGACATGCCCGTATTCGAAGGCGACGCGGGGAAATATCCCGGTCGAGATCAACGTGGTGTGAGTGCGCAACTGGGCTGGTGCCCCACGCACAAAAGCAAAGAAGGGGCGCCACGTGGCGCCCCTTCTTCATTTTCAAGAGTGACCGCTTACCGCGGCAGATCGGTCTTGCCCATCAGCCACTCGTCGATCGAGCGGGCGCACTGGCGGCCTTCGCGGATGGCCCAGACGACCAGCGACTGACCGCGGCGCATGTCGCCACAGGCGAAGAACTTTTCCCGGGACGTCTGGTACTTCACCGTGTCGGCCATGACGTTCGAGCGCTTGTCGGTGGCGACGCCGGCGCCCTGCACCAGGCCCTCCTGCACCGGGCCGAGGAAGCCCATGGCGAGCAGCACCAGATCGGCCTTGAGCACGAACTCGGTGCCCGGGATGGGCTGGAACTTCTCGTCGGCACGGGCGCATTGCAGGCCCGTCACCTTGCCGTTCTCACCGTCGAAGCGGATGGTCGCAACGGCGAAGTCGCGGGTGACGCCCTCTTCCTGCGAGGACGAGATGCGGAACTTCACCGGGTAGTTCGGCCAGACCAGCGCCTTGTTCTCCTTTTCGGGAGGCATGGGCATGATTTCGATCTGGGTGACCGAAGCGGCGCCCTGGCGGTTCGAGGTGCCGATGCAGTCCGAGCCGGTGTCGCCGCCGCCGATGACCACGACATGCTTGCCGCCGGCGAGGATCGGGGTGACGTTGTTCAGCGGTTCGCCGGTGACGCGGCGGTTCTGCTGGCTGAGGAAATCCATGGCGAAATGGATGCCGTCGAGTTCGCGGCCGGGGATCGGC
>MKVB01000002.1:202439-313199 GCA_001899085.1 Devosia sp. 66-14
CGCCGCCCGACATGGCGACGGCGTCATACTGGCTCGCCAGTTCGTCGGCGGTGATGTCCTTGCCGACATTGACGCCGGTGTGGAGCGTCACACCCTCGGCCACCATCTGCTCGACGCGGCGATCGATCTGCGTCTTGTCGAGCTTGAAGTTGGGGATGCCGTAGCGCATCAGGCCGCCGATCTGCTGGGCCTTCTCGTAGAGATGCACATCGTGGCCGGCGCGGGCCAGCTGCTGCGCAGCCGCCATGCCGGCGGGGCCCGAACCGATGACGGCAACCTTCTTGCCGGTCTTGTTCGGATTGATCTGCGGCGTGACCCAGCCTTCCTCAAAACCCTTGTCGATGATGGCGCACTCGATCGACTTGATGTTGACCGGGGTGTCCGGGATGTTCAGCGTGCAGCTTGCTTCGCACGGAGCGGGGCAGATGCGGCCGGTGAACTCGGGGAAGTTGTTGGTGGAATGAAGGTTCTTCAGCGCCTTCAGCCACTCGCCCTTGTAGACGAGGTCGTTCCAGTCCGGGATCTGGTTATTCACCGGGCAGCCGTTATGGCAGTACGGAATGCCGCAATCCATGCAGCGCGCCGCCTGGTCGCGGGTGCCCTTGTCGCCCAGCGGGATGGTGAACTCGTTATAGTTCTTCAGCCGGTCGGCAACGGGGAGGTAATCCCGGTCGACGCGATCGATTTCGAGAAAACCAGTGATCTTGCCCATTCTCAGCCTCCCAGTCCGACAGTCGGTACGCACTTCACGGCAATGATGGTCGCCGCGTAAGATTTGCCGCCGGGGCTAACAAGCGTCCCCCGCGGTATGATCTTGCCTACCGGGTTGTTCTTCTTTGCCTTCTGGCACTGCGTGTAGTTGCCGCCAGGCAAAGTCGGCAGTTCAGCCACCTTGCCGTTTTCCGACTTGACCGTGATCTTCAGAACGAAGTCATCGGCCTGAACGGTGGATGGCGACAGGGCGGAGAAGCAGGCGAACAACGCGCCTGCTCCCAGCATGGAATATCGCTTCATCATTCCGCCGCCACCTGCTGCGCGGCCTCACGGGCCTTTTCCATGCGCTGGAGCGCCTTGCGGTACTCGATCGGCATGACCTTGCGGAACTTGGGCAGGTACTCGTCCCAGTTCGACAGGATGTGGTTGGCGCGCGACGAGCCGGTGAAGCTCTTGTGTCGCGCGATCAGCTGGTAGAGCCGCTCGGCGTCGCGACGCTGCAGGTCGTGCATGATCTCGACCACGCCCATGGTTTCGAGGTCGTTGCGGTGGCCGAAGTCGCGTTCGTTGAGACGCTCCTCTTCCACCACCGGTTCGAGCTCGACCATCGACATGTTGCAGCGGCTCTCGAAGCTGTCGTCCTCGTCGAGGACATAGGCCACGCCGCCCGACATGCCGGCCGCGAAGTTGCGGCCGGTGCGGCCGAGCACCACCACCACGCCGCCGGTCATATACTCGCAGCCATGGTCGCCGGTGCCTTCGACAACCGCGATGGCGCCGGAGTTGCGGACGGCGAAGCGCTCGCCGGCCACGCCACGGAAGTAGCATTCACCGGTGATGGCGCCATAGAGCGCGGTGTTGCCGATGATGATCGAGTCCTCGGGCACATAGCCGCGTGCCTCCGGCGGCCGGACCACGAGGCGTGCGCCGGATAGGCCCTTGCCCACATAGTCATTGGCCTCGCCGACCAGATCGATCGAGATGCCGCGCGCTGCCCAGGCGCCGAAGGCCTGGCCGGCGGTGCCGGTCAGCGACACCGCGATGGTGTCTTCGGCGAGGCCGGCATGGCCGTAGCGCTTGGCCACCGCACCGCCCAGCATGGCGCCGGCCGAGCGGTCGACGCTGGTGATCGTCTCGACGATCTTCACCGGCGTGCCGTGGTCGAGCGCGGGTTGCGCCGCGGCGATCAGGCGACGGTCGAGGACCTTGTCGATCGGATGGTTCTGGCCTTCGGTATGGGTGATGCCAACGCCTTCGGGCGCGAACGGCTTGTGGAACAGCTTCGAAAAATCGAGGCCCTTGGCCTTCCAGTGGTCGATGGCTTCGGTCTTGTCGAGCATCTGCATCTGCCCGACCATTTCCTCGAACCGGGTGTAACCCATCTCGGCCATCAGCTCGCGCACTTCCTCGGCGACGAAGAACAGGTAGTTGATGACGTGCTCGGGCTTGCCGGTGAAGCGGGCGCGCAGCACCGGATCCTGGGTGGCGACGCCAACCGGGCAGGTGTTGAGGTGGCACTTGCGCATCATCACGCAGCCGGCCGCGATCAGCGGCGCAGTGGCGAGGCCGAACTCGTCGGCGCCGAGCAGGGCGCCGATCACCACGTCACGGCCGGTGCGCACGCCGCCATCGACCTGCACCGCGATGCGGCTGCGCAGCCGGTTGCGGACCAGGGTCTGCTGGGTTTCGGCGAGGCCGATTTCCCAGGGCGAGCCGGCATGCTTGAGCGAGGTCAGCGGCGAAGCGCCGGTGCCGCCCTCGTAGCCCGAGATGGTGACATGGTCGGCGCGCGCCTTGGCGACGCCGGCGGCAACGGTGCCGACGCCGACTTCGGAGACGAGCTTCACCGAGACCTGGCCGTCCGGGTTGACGTTCTTCAGGTCGAAGATCAGCTGCGCCAGATCCTCGATCGAGTAGATGTCATGGTGCGGCGGCGGCGAGATGAGGCCGACGCCCGGGGTCGAGTGACGGACCTTGGCGATAGTCTCGTTCACCTTGTCGCCGGGCAACTGGCCGCCTTCGCCGGGCTTGGCGCCCTGGGCCATCTTGATCTGCATCATGTCGGAGTTGACGAGATACTCCGTCGTCACGCCGAAGCGACCCGAGGCGATCTGCTTGATGGCCGAGCGCTTGCTGTCGCCGTTGGGCATCGGCTTGAAGCGATCGACTTCCTCGCCGCCCTCGCCGGTGTTCGACTTGCCGCCGATCCGGTTCATGGCGATGGCGAGCGTCGTATGCGCTTCGAGCGAGATCGAGCCATAGCTCATGGCGCCGGTCGAGAAACGCTTGACGATCTCGACCGCCGGCTCGACCTGGTCGAGCGCCACCGGGGCACGGCCTTCCTCGTCCGCCTTCTTGATGCGGAACAGCGAGCGGATGGTGACGTACTTGTCTTCCACCTCGTTCACGAGCTTCGAAAACTCGCGATACTTGTCGCGGGCATTGCCGCGGGCGGCATGCTGCAGGCTGGCGACCGTCTCCGAGCGCCAGACATGCGCCTCGCCACGCTGGCGGAAGGCATAGTCGCCGCCGACATCGAGCACGTCCTCGAGCACCGGGGAGTTGCCGAAGGCATCCTGGTGCCGCAGCACGGTTTCCTCGGCGATCTCCTTGAGACCGGCGCCTTCGATGGTGGTGGCGGTGCCGGTGAAGTAGGTCGAGACGAAGTCGGTCGAAAGGCCGACGGCGTCGAAGATCTGGGCGCCGCAATAGGACTGATAGGTCGAGATGCCCATCTTGGCGGTGACCTTCAGGATGCCCTTACCGATCGCCTTGATGTAGCGGTAGATGATCTCGTCCGCATCCAGCTCGCCCGGCAGGTCGCCTCGCATGGCGGCCAGCGTCTCGAACGCCAGATAGGGGTTGATCGCTTCGGCGCCATAACCTGCGAGAGCGCAGAAATGGTGGATTTCGCGCGCTTCGCCGGTTTCCACCACGAGGCCCACCGAGGTTCTCAGACCCTTGCGGATCAGGTGGTGGTGGATGCCGGCGGTGGCCAGCAGGGCAGGGATCGCCACCCGCTCACGGCTCATGGCGCGATCGGACAGAATGATGATGTTGTCGCCCGAGTGCACGGCCATCTCGGCATCCGAGAACAGCTGGTCGAGGGCCCGCTTCATCCCATCGGCGCCTTCCGACACCGGATAGGTGATGTCCAGCGTCTTCGAACGGAACGGGTTGTCCTCCATGCCGCCGATGGCGCGGATCTTTTCCAGGTCCTCGTTGGTGAGGATCGGCTGGCGCACTTCGAGCCGCTGGCGGCTGTTGCCGCCGGTCAGATCGAGCACGTTCGGCCGCGGCCCGATGAACGAGACGAGGCTCATCACCAGCTCTTCGCGGATCGAGTCGATCGGCGGGTTGGTGACCTGCGCGAAGTTCTGCTTGAAGTAGGAATAGAGGAGCTTGGACTTGTTGGAGAGCGCCGAGATCGGCGTGTCGGTGCCCATCGATCCCACGGCTTCCTGGCCGGTGGCAGCCATCGGCGGCAGGATCAGCTTCAGGTCTTCCTGGGTGTAGCCGAAGGCCTGCTGGCGATCGAGCAGCGGCACATCCGAGGTCTTGGGCTCGAAATGCACGGCCGGCAGTTCCTCGAGCACGATCTGGGTACGGCCCAGCCACTGCTTGTAGGGATGCGCGTTGGCGAGCTCGGCCTTGATCTCCTCGTCGGAGACGATGCGGCCCTGCTTCAGATCGATCAGCAGCATCTTGCCCGGCTGCAGGCGCCACTTCTTCTTGATCTTTTCGGCCGGAATCGGCAGCACGCCGGCTTCCGAGCTCATCACCACTTCATCGTCTTCGGTGACGAGGTAGCGGGCCGGACGGAGGCCGTTGCGGTCGAGCGTCGCCCCGATATGGACGCCGTCCGAGAAGCACATGGCGGCCGGACCGTCCCACGGCTCCATCAGCGCAGCGTGATACTCGTAGAAGGCGCGGCGGTCTTCGTCCATCAGCGGGTTGCCGGCCCAGGCTTCCGGGATCAGCATCATGGCCGCATGCGGCAGCGAGTAGCCGCCGCGGATCAGGAACTCGAGCGCGTTGTCGAAGCAGGCCGTGTCGGACTGGCCGGGATAGGAGATCGGCCACAGCTTGTTGATATCGCCGCCGAACAGCGGCGACGACACCGAAGCCTGCCGCGCCGCCATCCAGTTGACGTTGCCGCGCACGGTGTTGATTTCGCCGTTGTGGCAGACGAAACGGTAGGGGTGCGCCAGCCGCCAGGACGGGAAGGTGTTGGTCGAGAAGCGCTGGTGCACCAGCGCCAGCGCCGACTCGAAGTCAGCGTCGTGCAGGTCCTTGTAGTAGGCGCCGAGCTGGGCCGCGAGGAACATGCCCTTGTAGACCAGGGTGCGGCAGCTCATCGACACGATGTAGAAGTCGTTCGGCTTGCCTTCGAAGGCCGAGTAGATCTTGGCCGACATCACCTTGCGGATGATGTAGAGCTTGCGCTCGAACGCCTCTTCATCGGCAATGGCGTCGCCACGGCCGATGATCACCTGCCGGTGGCAGGGCTCGGTGGCGACGATCTCGGGATCCTTCGACAGCGACGAGTTGTCGGACGGTACGTCGCGCCAGCCGATGACCGTCTGGCCTTCGTCTTCGATCACCTTGTTGACGACGCGCTCCATCTTGGCGCGCAGGTCCGCATCCTGCGGCATGAAGATGAAGCCGACGGCGTACCTACCCTGCTCGGGCAGATGGAAGCCGAGCCGCGCGCTCTCCTTGACGAAGAACTTGTGCGGGATCTGCACCATGATGCCGGCGCCGTCGCCCATCAGCGGGTCGGCGCCCACGGCGCCGCGATGCTCGAGGTTCTCGAGGATGGCCAGGCCGTTCTGCACGATCTTCTGGCTGGGCTGGTTCTTCATGTTGACGATGAAGCCCACGCCGCAGGCATCGACCTCGCGCGTCGGGTCATAGAGGCCCTCGGCCTCAGGCCGCATCACGCCTCGAGGCAGATCGGTTCGGTAGCCGTCATTTTTGCGAATGGCGGTTTCCGTGACGGGATGTGACATCGATCCGTTCCGTGGTTCAGCCATTTGCAAAGTCCTCTGTTTTGCAGTCGTCTTCGAGACCAGGGCGGGTGCCCCGGTGTTCAAGTTCCTTTCGACGCGCCTTCAGCCCCCAGTCGTACCTCAGTGTACGGCTCGAATCCGAGTGCGCAATCTTTTAGTGGGGAGCGGCTCTGCATCCAAATGGCCGCTCGTACGGGCTCGATAAGGCCCCACCCCTCCGTTTCCGCTATCGACAAGCGGGCCAGCCGGATCGGCGTGTGAAACGCATCCGGGGAGACCGGCCGCTCACGAAATTGGACAGATGTGCTGTCCTATCGAGGCTACATTTGCATAATTCCAAACTGCGAGCAAGCGTCCGGGGACACTTTTTTGCCGTGTTATGATCGCGGCAGCGTAGGAGATCACAGGCAGGGAATAGGCAAACAGTAGGAATTGAGCGCCAAGCGCCGCCTGACAAAGCCGTGTTTCGGGCATTTTGTGCCTGTCGTGGCTATAGGAGTTGCGGGAACCAAGAACCCGTCGGTACACCGCGGACCGAGCTCCCTATCGACATCCTGATGTCGCGATGTGCATGTTTCACCTCGCGAAATTACCGCGAGCCAGAGATGTCAGCCAGACCCTCGTTCATCGTGAACATCCGCGACGGCCTCAGGCCGATCGATCATGGCGGCTTTGCCGACATGGGCGGGTTCGATCACCCAATCGGAGGGCGGCACGGCCTCACCCATATCGGGATCAAGTACGAAGTGGCGCCGCCCGGCAGTCGCACATCGTTCCCGCATGCCGAAAAACTTGAGGAGGAGTTCGTCTTCGTCTATGGCGGCAAGCCGGATGTGTGGATCGATGGCGCGCTTCACCCGCTCGAGGCAGGCGATGCAGTGGCTTTCCCAGCGGGGACGGGAATCGCCCACAGCTTTCTCAACAACAGCCACGAGGACATGCACCTGATCATCGTCGGCGAGCACGAGGTCCCGGGCAACCAGCTCTACTACCCGCTCAACCCCGAGCGCATGACGCAGTTCAGGGCGTGGAACGGGGCCTGGCTCGAGGCGCCGAAGCGGCCGCTCGGCCCGCATGACGGCAAGGCCCGCGCCGGCAGCCGCGACGACGGAGCAGCCCCGCCCCGTCGGCCCGGTTTCATCGCCCATTACAGCAAGGGCCTCACCCCGTTCGCCAACCCCAAGCACACCAACCATGGCGGGCAGAGCAGCCGGATGGGGGCGGCCCAGGGGATGACGCGCATCGGCATCAATTACGACATCGTCGCCCCCGGCAAGCGCACCTCGCGTCCGCATGCCGAGAGCGCAGAAGATGAGTTCGTGCTGGTGCTCAAGGGCCGGCCCGATGCCTGGATCGATGGGCATCTGCACCAGCTCGGGGAAGGCGATGCGGCCGTTTTTCCCGCCGGCACCGGCATCGCCCACTCGTTTCTCAACAACAGTGACGAGGATGTCCACCTGCTGGTCATCGGCGAGCATGCTCGCGCGGGCAATCGGCTGAACTACCCGCTCAACCCCGAGCGGATGGCAGAATTCGAGAAGCTCGGACGCGCCTGGCTCGATGCCCCCAAGCACGAACTGGGACCGCATGACGGGATGGCGCGGGCGGGGACGCGGCGTGGGTAATGTCCGTCATGGCGCTTCGACATGGACGCCGGAACGACTTGGAAACGTCCGCCGCTTATCCTCGCCGTAGTTTTTTCGTGGGGCGCAGTTGGACACAATTCTGGGTTTCGCTCAGAGCCTGCTGCCTGCGACCCTCATATCCATCAGCACCCGATGGCGTCATTACGCGTTCTTCTCGGTGCTCACCGTCCTGGTCTGGGCGGGTATCATATGGTCCGGGTTCAACTCCCAATGCACCGGCGGTTGCGCCGCCGAGGTAGCCGCGTTGCCAATGGTCATACTGGGTCTCGTCGCATCCGCTGGTGCGATGGCACTCAAACCACTCAGCCTCATGCGTGCGGATCGAGAAGCTCAGCAGACCGCTGAGGGCGAGGGCTCATAGGCTTCGCCCCGCGCGCGACTGAAGGGCCCCCAGGGATGCACGGATGGGCCCGGCGGAGACGTACGCCTACTCCAGGTGGCTTTTCAGGAACCAGAGGTTCTTGTCGAGGCTGCGCGAGAACGCCGTGAAAATATCGGCGGTGTCGGCGTCGCCGGCTTCGTCGGCCGCATCGATCCCCTCGCGGGTGGATTTGCTCAGCGCGGCATAGCGCTCCACCAGGGCGGCGAGGTGGTCGGTGACTTTGCGGATGTCGGTGGGGTAGGGGGCGAGCTTGCTGGCCTTGCCCACGGTCTGCAGCGTGCCGAGCGCGATGCCGTCGAGCTGGGCGACGCGTTCGGCGATGATGTCGACATGCTCATCGACATCGTCGCGCAACTGGTCGAGCAGTTCGTGCACGGCGATGAAAGTCGGGCCCTTGAGGTTCCAGTGCGCCTGCTTGGTGATCAGCGCCAGGTCGATGGCGTCGGCGAGGCGGGCATTGAGCAGGTCGATCATCTCGGCCTTGGTGTTGGACTTGAGGCCGATCTCGGGGGATTTCATTTGCACGAACCTATGACGCGTTGAGGGGACGCGGTGAAACGGCCCGGACCGCGCGGAGGTTCCTCGCCGGAGCGGCGCACTGCAAACAACAAGGGCGCAGTCCTCGCGGACCACGCCCTCATTTCCGTTCACCTGACGATCAGACCGCCTGGTATTGTCGCCAGGTCGTTCGTGCCGGATTAGTTTACGGTCTGGTCCTCGATGGTCTTGGTCGAGGCGCTGATCGGAATCTGGCGAGCCTTCTTGCTCTCCGGAATCTCGCGCTTGAGCTCGATGTGGAGCAGGCCGTTCTCGAGGTTGGCACCAGCCACTTCGACATAGTCGGCGAGCTGGAAGCGGAGCTCGAACGCGCGCTCGGCAATGCCGCGATGCAGGAACTCGCGAGACTTGTCCTCGCTCTCCTGGGCCTTGGCGCCCTTCACGACGAGGTTGTTCTCCTTGCTCTCAATCGCGATGTCGCCCTCGGCAAAGCCGGCGACGGCGATCGAGATGCGGTAGGCGTTCTCGCCGGTCTTTTCGATATTGTAGGGAGGATAGGATTTCGCCTCCTGGCCCACCAGGGCGTCGAGACGGTTGAAGACGCGGTCGAAACCGACGGTCGAACGATAGAAGGGGGAAAAATCGTAGCTAGCCATGATCACATTCTCCTTTGAGCAACGTGGCTTTGGTTCGGTGTCCCATGCGCGCTCCCCAATTGGGCAAGCGTGCATTCCCGGGTTCCCGGTCCCCGGGAGTTCCCGGCGGACAGCAATGATTTAGGGAGCATCGGCCAGGGTTCAAGACCCCCGTTCAGGTCGATGAACCGAAGATGAATGTGGCGATCAAAGGCGGTTCAGACAGCCGCTCCTATAAGCGGGACTGTGCTTACTGTCTGCTGCAGGGCACACCGAATGAGCCGCCTTCACCCGCCCCCCGCAAGGCGGCCATCACAAGGAAAGCCAGTGTCTCTAGCGAGGCGCTGGCTTTTCGGTTTCGAGGACCGTGTTACGCTCCCGTCATTCCCGCGAAGCCGGGAATCCAGTATGCACAGGACTAACGTGTCGGCCGGGTCAGCCATAGACATCGGGGTTTTCGCCTTCGCGAAGATCCCCTGAGGTTCCCGCCATCGCGGGAACGACGGCAGTGTGTGTGGCTGGTCTGTCAAGCAAGCAAAAGGCAGCTTATGAACGCCATCGTCGACCCCAATGGGCCAACCCTTGCCGTGGTGCCGTCCAACCCGGTGCCGGAGGGCGCGCGGGTCGGCTATTTCACCACACCGGACAAGGTGCAACTGCGCTACGCCACCTTTCCCAAGGGGCAGGGGGCGGCCAAGGGGACCGTCTGCCTGGTGCAGGGACGCACCGAGTTCATCGAGAAGTATTTCGAGACCATCGCCGACTTTCAGTCGCGCGGCTTTGCCGTCGCCACCTTCGACTGGCGCGGGCAGGGTGGCAGCCAGCGGCTGATCGGCAACAGGCGGCTCGGTTATGTGCGTCGCTTCGACGACTACTGGGAAGACCTCAGGGCGTTCCACGGCTCGATCCTGCTGCCCGACTGCCCGGCGCCATACTATCTGGTCGGCCACTCGATGGGGGGGATCGCCTCGCTTTATGCCGGCATTCGCGATCGCATGATGTTCGAGCGCATCTTCGTGTCGGCGCCGATGGTCGGGCTGGATCGCCAGCCGTTCAGCATGGCCGGCATGGCGCGGCTATGCGGCACGCTGGCCAATCTCGGGCTCGCCCGGGTGCCGATCGGGCGCCGGGGCGACAAGGCGCAAACCGAGCAGAGCTTTGCCGGCAATCCGTTGACCTCGGACCTCCAGCGCTTCAACCGGTCGGTCGAGGTATTGAAGGCGCGGCCCGAACTCGAACTCGGCGCGCCGACGTTCCGTTGGGCCGCTTCGGCCTTTGCCGCGATGGCCGGCGCCGCGACCGACGAGTTTCCCGGCGCGGTGCGTATTCCGGTGCTGATGCTCGCGGCGGCGCGCGACGAGATCGTCTCGACCGCCGCGATCGAGACGCTGGGCCTAAGGATGCGCACCGGCCGTCACGTGGTGATCCCGGGCGCCCGGCACGAGATGTTCGTCGAGAACGACGCGATCCGCGGGCAGGTGTTTGCGGCGTTCGATGCGTTTATTACGGAACAGAGCGCCTAGCCGGGCTGCCTACCCCTTCAGCAGTGCCATTGCCGCGGCATGCAGCTCGGGCGTCGCTGCGGCGACGCAGTTGCCGCCCTGTTCGGCCGGGCCGCCATCCCAGGTGGTGATGACGCCGCCGGCGTTCTCGATCAGCGGGATCAGCGGGCAGATATCGACATTCTTCAATCCCGCCTCGACCACCAGGTCGATATGGCCGGCTGCCATCAGCGCATAGCCGTAGCAATCGAGCCCGTAGCGGGTGGTGAGCACCGCGCCGTTGATGGCGTTCCACGGTCGCGACAGGTCGCGGCCCGGACGCACGAACAGGTCCGGTGAGGTGGTGGTGAGCTTGGCCCTCGCCAGCTCGGTGACACGCGAGGTGTTGAGATCGGCCCGGTCGGTGCCGCGATGATAGGTCGCCTCGCCCGGCAGCCCGAGATAGATCTCGCCGGTGAACGGCTGCGCCATCAGCCCGGCCGCGGCCTTGCCATCGATGGTCAGCCCGACCAGCGTCCCCCATACCGGCACACCGGTGATGAACGCCCGGGTACCGTCGATCGGGTCGATGATCCAGGCGAAGCGGCTGCTGCCGGGCTTATCGTCCCATTCCTCGCCGATGATGGCATGATCGGGGAAACGGTTGCCGATCAGTTCGCGGATGGCGAGCTCGGCCTGCCGGTCGGCCTCGGTGACCGGATCGAAGCCGACATCCCACTTGTTATCCACCGCGATATCCTTGCGGAAGCGGGGCAGCGTCACCGCCGCCGCGATCTCGGCGGCGTCGAGCAGGGTGCGGCGCACCAGGTCGGCGGTGAGACCGCCCAGAGATGTATCTTCCATGTCAGCCTTCCCGACGCGATTTTGCGAGTTGTTCCAGTGTTCTAGCAGTCGGCATCAGCCGAGATGTGCGAATAGTTTGTGACGATCGTGATTCATTTTTGCAACAACGGCGCAAGTTTGTCTGTTGAAGACTTCCGGCTGCCTTGTGAACAGAGGCAAATCAGTTCACGCCAGTAATTGCATGATGGATGGGCGGCTCTTGAGCCTCTTGCCTCGACTTAGGCAACGCACTCTGGCCGCCATCGTTTCCTCCCTTGACTGGGCCGCTCCGGCGGCCCGCTTTTTTGTTTCAGGGACATGCGCCAGCCGTAGCACAGACTCGATCCAGCCGTGCTCCGCTTCCCTCACTCGGCCGCGTACTTCTCCGATACCGGCGCCGGCGGCGACAGCATGGCGAAATCGAGCCCCGTCAGGGTGGCGACCAGCCGGTCGATCAACTGGCGCATGGCGCCGAAGCCGGCATTCTTCTCGAGCGTCACCTCGTTCATATAGAGGTGGCGGCTGAGTTCGATCTGCAGGGCGTGCACGCCATGCTGCGGCCGGCCATAGGTGCGGGTGCAGAAACCGCCCGCATAGGGACGGTTGCGCGCGACGCGCAGCCCGGCGCCGGCAAACACCATCTCGGCGAGATCGGCCAGAATCGGTGCGCAGGTGGTGCCGTAGCGATCGCCGAGCACCACGTCGGGGCCGAGCCGGTCGCCGCTGCGCGACAGCCGCGGCATGGAATGGCAATCGATCAGGACGGCCACGCCGAAGCTGCCATAGGCTTCGGTCAGCAAGCGCTGCATGGTGGCGTGGTAAGGCTGGTAGATGCCCTCGATGCGCATGCGCGCGTCGTCGAGCGTCAGCCGCTCCTTATAGATCGGCTTGTTCTCAGCCACCACGCGGGCAAGCGTGCCGAGCCCCGCAGCGACGCGCGGGCTGGTGGTGTTGAAGCGCTCCGACAGCGGCTCGACGAACATGGTGGGGTCGAGTTCCCACGGCTCACGGTTCACATCGAGATAGGCGCGGGGAAAATGCGCACGGATCAGCGGCGCGCCCAGATGCGGCGCCCGCTGGAACAGCTCGTCGACGAAGGCATCCTCGGATTGACGGATCGACAGGTGGTCGAGACGGGTCATGGCGAGGAAGCGCTCGGGGTAATCGCGGCCGGAATGTGCGGAATTGAACACCAGAGGCGCCATCACCCGGCGGGGCCGGATGGTTTCGAATGCTGGCCTGTCCCAATAGTCGGACTGCACCGGGTCTCCCTTCAGCGCCGAAGCGCTGTCTCACCCCCGCACTTTGCCGCGCGCCCGGCGGAAAGTCCATAAGTCCGAGAGGGGCATGTTCACACTTACCTGCCATGGGTTCTCGATCGAGAAAACTTGCATTAAACATCACCCATTAGAGTTCCGCGGCAGAACGCCGTCGATGGGGCGCCAAGGGGACATGATGAAGCGCATTCTGCTCGCTGAAGACGATAACGACATGCGCCAGTTCCTCACCCGCGCGCTGAAGACCGCCGGCTATGAGGTGGTCTCGTTCGACAATGGCAGGTCGGCCTACGAGCGGCTGCGCGAGGAGCCGTTCTCGCTGCTGCTCAGTGACATCGTGATGCCGGAGATGGACGGAATCGAACTGGCGCGCCGCGCCACCGAGCTCGATCCCGACCTCAAGGTGATGTTCATCACCGGATTTGCCGCCGTGGCGCTGAACCCCGACTCCGAAGCCCCCAAGGATGCCTCGGTGCTGAGCAAACCCTTCCATCTCAAGGATCTGGTGCACGAGGTCGAACGCCTGCTGGCGGCCTGATCCCGCGGGCGGCCCGTCCCTGGCGTGGTTCCGGCGGCGGCGCGCCGCAGGCTGGAGCCGGGTCTGACGGGGGCCTCCGACAGGCAGTTTTCCCAAGCCGGAATTGACCCTTGACCGGCGAGCGGGTTTTATGGTCTACCGCGCTCCCAACGACGGGCGCAGCCCGAAGTTGACGGTGAAGTGATGGGTGTATAGCTCAGCGGGAGAGCACTACCTTGACATGGTAGGGGTCACAGGTTCAATCCCTGTTACACCCACCATCCCTCGCCGCAAGGACTCCCGAAGTCCTTGAATATGCCGATGAAATCGGCGCCGCAGTTTGGTCGCGACAGACGATGTCGTGACCCGAACGGATGGGTGTGTAGCTCAGCGGGAGAGCATCGCCTTCACACGGCGGGGGTCACAGGTTCAATCCCTGTCACACCCACCATCCAACGAGCCCCTGGCGCCGACCGGCTGCCGGGGGTTTGCTTTTTGCGGTGGGTGGTGCGAGTCCCTTGCCGCTGTCGGGTCTGCGCCTGAACGTTCTCGACGGCCAGATGTCCGGCCCCTTCTATCCGGGGTCGACCTGCCCGGGTGCGTCTCGGCCAGCTCAGTGTTCAGAGATCAGCGACGCTGCCCCGGCTCATGATGGGCAGGTGCATTTTCCATCAAAATTCCTTGATGGTGCCTTGAAATTGCCACCCCAAAACCAGGTGTGGCGCGAATGGCACGACTCTTTCCCGGAGGGGGCTCGCGTGAACAGTTTGTTAGCACGTGAGGTCGCTTTTCCATCCGACACGGGCTACGTGAAGGCCCTCTCTCTAGGAGTCGACTAAATGAATCGTTTTGCAATCGCTCTGCTGGCCGGTGTGGCTGGCGTCTCCGTGATGTCCTCGGCTTTCGCCGCTGACCTCATCATTTCCGAGCCCGCTCCGGCGGTCGGCGTTGTCTCCACTTCGGGCGGCAACTGGGACGGCCTGTTCCTCGGCGCCTTCGCCGGCTATGGCTGGGGCACCCTGACCGACGAAGACGGCTATTTCGATCCCGCCGGCACCGAATATGACCCGACCGGCTGGCAGGTCGGCGTTGCCGCCGGCGTGAACTTCACCGTCTCGGAAGCCATCGTTGCCGGCCTCGTGGCCGACATCGCCTGGTCGGATCTCGGCGGCGACTTCGTCGGTGGCGATCTCACCTCCAAGACCGACTGGCAGGGTAGCATCCGTGGCCGCATCGGCTTCGACGGCGGTGCGTTCCTCCCGTACGTGACCGGCGGTCTGGCGTTCGCGAACAACACGCTCACCGACAACGTGACCCCGATCGAAGACACCCAGACCCATATCGGCTGGACCCTCGGCGCCGGTGTCGAGTTTGCCGTTGCCGACAACGTGTCGCTCGACCTGCAGTACCGCTACTCGGACTTCGGCAAGAAGACCTACGACCTGAACGTTCCGACCGACTACAGCCTGACCTCGCATGCGGTCACGGCCGGTATCAACTTCCGCTTCTGATTTCCGCCCTCAGCCTTTTCGAGGCTGAACGGTCATCACATCGGCCCCGCCCGGCGCAAGCCGCGGCGGGGTTTGATTTTTCCGGCGACTTCGACAATCCGGCCCCTGCAACGCGCAACATCGACCGACGTCGCCACGCTTGTGTCTGAAATGCGGCAAAATATAGATTTACAACGTCATTAAGAACCTAAGCCTTATGTGTGTCCTGAGGGTGACACTTCGTGGCTAAGCTGTGCGTTGCTGGCGTCAGCGGGTTCACTTTCGGGGAAACGAGCGTATCTTGCAGAGGTTATTTTCCGGAGGCCATCCAATGAACCGTCTTGCCATCTCCCTGCTCACCGGCGTCGCCGCCCTGGGCTTCATCTCGTCGGTCCAGGCGGCCGATCTCATCATTTCCGAGCCCGCGCCCGTGGTTGGCGTCGTCAATACCGGCGGCAACTGGGATGGCGTCTATGTGGGCGCCTTTGCCGGCTATGGCTGGGGCACGCTGACGGAAGAAGACGGCGTCTTCGCTCCTCCGGGCACCGACTATGACATTTCGGGCTGGCAGCTGGGCGTTGCCGCCGGCGCGAACTTCACCATTTCCGAAGCGATCGTGGCTGGCCTCGTCGCCGACATCGCCTGGGCGGACATTGGCGGTTCTAACGACGACTTCGCCCCGCTCGAGTACAACATCAACTGGCTCGCCAGCGTTCGCGGCCGTCTCGGCTTTGACGGCGGGGCGTTCCTGCCCTACCTGACCGCCGGTCTGGCGGTTGCCAACAACACTGTCGGTATCGATGGTGGCGGGCCTGACGACACCCAGACCCATATCGGTTGGACGGTGGGTGCCGGCGTCGAGTTCGCCGTCGCCGACAATATCTCGCTCGACCTGCTGTACCGCTACAGCGACTACGGCAGCAAGACCTACGCCTTCGATGGCGGCGTGTCGGACTTCAACCTGACCGCGCACACCATCTCGGCCGGCGTGAACTTCAAGTTCTGATTGCCGCTCAGCCTCGGCTGATCCGTCGCGCTGTTAACCCCGCCGTGGCCCTTGGCTGCGGCGGGGTTTCTTGCATCCCGAGCCGGCCTCCGGCCGACGCCGGCCGCTGTCGATCTCAGGCGAGCTGTCACCGTTCATTCACAGCTGTTGCGCAATTGCCCTTGCAAGATCGGCAAAACAGTCCCACCTTCGCTGTCATGTTCAACCAGCAGAAGGAGGTGGTCCAAGTGTCTCATCAGAAATCGTCGATTTCGAAGGGTCTTGGAGTCTCCGTTAGTTCGGAGCAGCCTCTGGCCTGATCGAAGGCACCTCGTCCCGTCAGGCGACCTCTTGTCGCCCTCAGGACAATGACTGCTTCGAAAGCCACGAAATCGGAAAGGGTCGCCTCAGGGCGGCCCTTTCTTTTTGTCTCGCTGGTGGAATGTGTCTGCGAGGCGGCCGTGGAACTCACCCAGACCACTTCGCTGCGCGGCCGCCTCGGTCATAATGGCGGGGCGTTCATGCCTTACCTGACTGCCGGTCTGGCGTTTGACCAGGGCCATGCTCTGCCGCCCGATGTCATCAATATGCATGTCGGCTGGACTATCGGAGCCGGCGTCGAGTTTGCCGTCAGCGATGCGCTGTCGGTCGATCTGCTGTACCGCTACACCGATCTGGCGCCGCAGAACTACGCCGGTCCCGACCTCGGCTTCGAAACCCATTCGGTTACTGCGGGCCTGAACTGGTCGTTCTGAGACCACTTGTCCTGCTGAGATGAGGCCGTCCGCTGGGCGGCCTTTTTCTTTTGCCGCGCGCCAATGCGCCGTGAAATTGTGTCGTCGGCGCAACAGTGGCGATATTTTGGCGAAACAGTGGTGAACCGAGACGGTTGTGATTTGTTTGGCAACACTCGGTGCCTGATGGTGAAGCCATCGTATTGGAGGTTGATATGACTAGGTTTGCACTGCTGCTGGCCGCAGGTGTTTCGGCGGTCGCGATTTCTTCGGCGGCACATGCCGCTGATCTCATCATTGATGAGCCCGCTGCTGGCGTCGTCGACGTCTCCGGCAACTGGGACGGGCCCTACATCGGCGTATTTGCTGGTTACGGTGCAGGCACCTACGAGGAAGCTGCGGGTTTCGAGGCCGACACCTCGGGCTGGCTCGCAGGCGTCGCTCTGGGCGCGAATTTCACCGTCACCGACGGCATTGTGGCTGGCATCGTCGGTGACATCGCCTGGTCGAATATTGGGTTCGAAGACGTCTTTGGTGACGCCAATATCGACTGGGTCGGCTCACTTCGCGGTCGTCTGGGTTTTGATGGCGGCGCGTTCCTGCCGTACCTCACCGCTGGTCTGGCCGTCGCTGGCGCCACCGTCCACAACAACATTTCGGGTCTGTCGGATTCGGGTACCCATGTCGGCTGGACCGTCGGCGCCGGCGTCGAGTTTGCGGCGACCGAGAACCTGTCGATCGACCTGCTGTACCGTTATTCCGACTACGGCGATCAGACCTACAATGTCGGCTTTGCCGATTTCGATGCGGGGTTCAAAACCCATCAGATCACCGTCGGGCTCAACTGGTCGTTCTGACGCCGGTTATTGCTGCTCGATCCGGAAGGGCCGCCCATTGGGCGGCCCTTGCTTTTGGCCGATCGACCTCCAAACCATTCGTTAACCAAGTCCTGACGGTTACCGCGGCGTAAAGGAATTGTTTGCAACTTGGATTCGATTCATGCGGGCACGTAATCCGTTCCCTTCGTGTACCTTGGAGGCACATCATGAACCGTTTCTCTCTTACTCTCCTGGCGGGCGTTGCCGTGCTGTCCATGGCTTCGGCGGCTTCGGCAGCTGATCTGCTGGTGCGTCAGCAGCCGTCCATGCCGGGCTTCGTCGACATGGGCAGCAGCGGTGGCTGGGATGGCGCCTATATCGGCGGTTTCGTCGGCTATGGCTGGGGCACCGCCTCGGACGACAACACTCCGCTCGATCTGCTCTCGTCCAGCGAACTCGATCTCTCCGGCTGGACCGCCGGCGCGACCCTGGGCGCCAACTTCACCGTCGCTCCGGGCTTCGTGCTGGGCGCGGCCGGTGACCTGGCCTGGAACGGCATTGGCGGTTTTGACGGTGGCGTGGTCCCGGGCGTGGACGTCGACATCAACTGGAACGGCTCGCTGCGTGGCCGCGCCGGCTTCGACGGCGGCGCCTTCATGCCCTACCTGACGGCTGGTCTCGCCTTCGCCGGCGCAACCGCCAGCAGCGGCGGCACCGACAGCACTCAGATGCATTTCGGCTGGACCGCCGGCGCCGGTGTGGAAGTTGCCGCTACCGACCAGATCTCGGTCGACCTGCAGTACCGCTACTCGGATTACGGCAAGGCCACCTACGACCTGAACGGCGGCTCGGAACTCGGCCTCACCACACATTCGCTCACCGCCGGCGTGAACTTCAAGTTCTAAGCCGAGCTTGGGCAAGTCTTTCGAAAGGGCCGCCTTGTGCGGCCCTTTCTCGTTGCAGGGGGCACGCGGCCGCATGTGTGGCGAGCAGGTGACACCATGGCGACTTTTCGGTGGGACACCGGTAATTCCTATCGCTTCGATCGAGATTTGCGACTAAGCGACCCGGACTTCTAGGAGACTCACATGAATCGCTTTGTAATTGCTCTGCTTTCCGGCGTTGCCGGGCTCGCCCTCGTGTCGGGCGCCCAAGCGGCTGACCTGATCATCGACCAGCCGGCTGCCGGCGTCGTCGAGGCGGCAAGCGGCAACTGGGACGGCCTGTATGTCGGCGCTTTCGTCGGCGGTCTGGGCGGCACCTTCGAGGACGAGTCCTCGGATGAGTACGATGTCAGCGGCTGGCTCGCCGGTGTGAACCTCGGCGCCAACTTCACCGTTGCCGATGGCATCGTGCTCGGCGTGGTGGGCGACGTTGCCTGGAGCAACGCCGAGAACCAGGACAACCTGCCGCTGTCCGTCGATTGGACCGCTTCGCTGCGTGGCCGCCTCGGCTTCGACGGCGGCTCGTTCCTGCCGTACCTGACCGCCGGTCTGGCGGTTGCCGGCGGCGAGATCGAGGGCATCAACGAGACCCATTTCGGCTGGACCGTCGGCGCCGGTGTCGAGTTCGCCGTTGCGGACAACATCTCGGTCGACCTGCTGTACCGCTACTCGGACTACGGCACTGCCACCTACAGCAACGAAGATTTCGGCCTGACCTCGCATGCCGTCACCGTCGGCCTGAACTTCAAGTTCTAAGCCTCGCTGATCGACTGAATCGAGCGGCCGCCCCTGAGGGGCGGCCGTTTTTGTTTGCCGAGGTTTCGACCGTCGCGCGCTGAGATGGCCTGCATCCGCCATCTCCACTGACGGCGGGGGACGGTTGTCGCGGACCCCGTGGCGACATGGGATGAAATTGCTTCTCGACGGCTGGCATCGTCTGCCGTCTCGCAGACGGCCCCCAGGACAGCGAAGTTGGCTGGAGTTTCAGCGACTTACCGCTGATCTCAACCGAAGTTCTGACTCGGCGGCGAGCGATTGACGAGCGGTTTGGTCGCTTTCGGCGAGCGTGGTTTTTTGTTCGCGCCGCGGCATATCTGTGGCGTCGCCGCAACTGCGCCAGAAAAATGGCAGGCGGCGGCGCGTACTACTTATCCTGTGTGATGCGATGCTGTATTGAACGGAGATCGATTGATGGAGGCATCACGTGAATCGCGTTGCTCTAATTCTTGCGGCCGGCATTTCGAGCCTGGTTGTCGCGCCTGCTGTTCAGGCTGCGGACCTTATTGTGGATGAACCAGCCGAGGTCGGTGTCGTCGATGTTTCGGGCAACTGGGCCGGGGCATATGTCGGCGTTTTTGCCGGCTACGGGTGGGGCACCTACGATGACAATGGCCCGGCAGGTCCCGATAACGGTCTGGGCGGCGGGCTGGTCGGCCTGACGGCTGGTTACAATTTCGCGGTGACCGACGGGATTGTCGCAGGTGTCGTGGCCGACGTGGCCTGGTCGGACATCAGCTACGGCTATGACTTTCCCGGGGTCGAGTTCGACTTCAGGGCCGACTGGGTGGGTTCGCTGCGCGGCAAGCTGGGCTTTGACGGCGGGTTGTTCCTTCCCTATCTGACGGCCGGTCTCGCGGTCGCAGGGACCTCGGCCTTCTACGATGATGGTTTCTTTCTCGTAGACGAGTCCCAGACGCATGTCGGTTGGACCGTGGGTGCCGGTCTCGAGGTGGCTGTTGCCGACAACCTGTCGATCGACATGCTGTACCGCTACTCGGACTATGGTGACGTGACCTATGGTGGCGTCACGGCTCCGCCCTATGATGCGAGCTTCACCACCCACCAGATCACCGCCGGTCTCAACTGGCGTTTCTGATCCAACCGCACAGTCAAGTCAGACGGCCGTCCCTCGGGGCGGCCGTTCTCTTTTTGCATTCGGCGCGCAACACGACTATGTAGCGGCCTTCCACATTTCGAGCCCGTCGATGAACGCCCTGACTGCCACGGCGCCTGCCGCAAAACTGCTGCCCTACCAGTCGCGCCGGACCTTCGCGATCATCTCGCATCCGGATGCCGGCAAGACCACGCTGACCGAGAAGCTGCTGGCGTCATCGGGCGCGATCCAGCAGGCCGGGCAGGTGCGGCACCGCGCCAACCAGCGCGCCACCCGCTCGGACTGGATGGAAATCGAGCGGCAGCGCGGCATCTCGATCACCTCGTCGGTGATGACGTTCGAGCACCTGGGCCTGACCTTCAACCTGCTCGATACGCCCGGCCACTCGGATTTCTCCGAGGACACCTATCGCACGCTGACCGCCGTCGATGCGGCCATCATGGTGATCGACGTCGCCAAGGGCATCGAAGCGCAGACGCTGAAGCTGTTCGAGGTCTGCCGGCTGCGCGACATCCCGATCATCACCTTCGCCAACAAGGTCGATCGCGAAGGCAAGGACCCGGTCGAGATTCTCGACGAGATCGCCTCCACCCTGGCGCTCGATGTGTCGCCGGTGGTCTGGCCGCTGGGCGGCGGTGTCGATTTCCGGGGCATTGTCGATCTCACCGCCGGGGTGGTGAAGCGGCCCGATGGCCAGGTCTGGAAGAGCTTCACCGATGTCGCCGATCTTGCCCGCGACAACGAGTTCGCCATGGATCCGGTGATCATGGCGAGCCTCGAGAATCTCGAACTGGCGCGCGCCGGCTTTCCCGAGTTCGACCACGAAATCTACCTCGCCGGCCACCTGACGCCGGTGATCTTCGGTTCGGCGCTGAAATCGGTGTCCGTTCCGGAAATGCTGGCGGCGCTGGGCGCCTGGGCGCCCGAGCCTCGGCCGCAGCCGGCCGAGCCCAAGCCGATCGCGCCCGATGACCCCAAGGTTTCGGGCTTCGTGTTCAAGGTCCAGGCCAACATGGACCAGAACCATCGTGACCGGATTGCCTTCGTGCGACTCAGCTCGGGCACCTTCAAGCGCGGCATGCGTCTGAAGAACGTACGCACCGGCAAGGACATGGCGGTGAGTAACCCGATGTTCTTCTTCGGCCATGATCGCGAGCTGGCCGAAGAAGCGGTGGCCGGCGACATTGTCGGCATCCCCAATCATGGCGCGCTCAGCGTCGGCGACACGCTGACCGAGGGTGCCAATATCAAGGTGACAGGCATTCCGAACTTCGCGCCGGAAATCATCCGTCGCGTCCGGCTCACCGATCCGATGAAAGCCAAACAGCTCGCCAAGGCGCTCAGTGACCTGGCCGAGGAAGGTGTGGCGCAGATCTTCCGCCGCATGGTGGGCGCCGACTATATCGTGGGCGTCGTCGGCCAGCTCCAGCTCGAAGTGCTGCAGTCGCGCATCCAGACCGAATACAACGTGCCGATCAGCTTCGAGTCGATCAATTTCGAGCTGGCGCGCTGGATCGTCTCCGAAGACAAGGCAGAGCTGGCGCGCTTCATTTCCACCAACAAGCTGGAAATGGCCGAGGACAAATATGGCGACCCGGTCTACCTGGCACAGTCGACCTGGTGGCTGGGCCGCGCCGAGCGCGATTACCCCAAGTTGCAGTTCCTGACGACGAAGGAACGACACTAGAACTGACGGCTACGCCCAGGTTGCGCTGAGGCTTTGCACCGATCGAACTTCGAGATAGCGTCCTGCCAAGAAGGCTTGGGGGCTATTTTGTTGCAGTACAAATATCTCATCGTCGCGGTTTGCTTGATCTTGCCGTTACCGGTGGTAGCGCAAGAGACGGCGCCAGATCTTTACGAACAGATGGCGGCGCTGCCTTGGCAGAGCTATCCGGCCGTCGGCGAGATTGGCGGAACCTCGGAAATCAAGCTTGACGGCGACCTGCTGTTTCTTGGGCCGCAGCACAGCAAGAAATTCCTGAAACTCAACGGCAATCCCGAATGGGATGGTGCTCACACGATAATGCCGACGAGCGGGCTATGGTTCGCCATCCTCAGCTACGAGGATTCAGGGCATGTGAAGGACGACGACAAAATCGACGCCGCGAGCCTGCTGTCCACCCTCAAGGAGCAGAATCGGGCTGGCCAGGAAGAGCGCCGCAAGCTTGGCTACGACGCGCTGGTGCTCGATGACTGGGCGATCCCGCCGCACTATGACGAGACCAGCCATCGGCTGGAATGGGGCACCAGGATCCACGTCGAAGGCACCGACGAGCAGGTGGTGAACTATACCGCCCGGTTGCTGGGACGGACCGGGCTGACCTCTGCGGTACTGGTCACCGACGCCGAGTCGCTGACCCAGAGCGTGAACGAGTTCCATGCTGCGCTTGCTGGCTTCAGCTACAACTCAGGACAGACCTACGGTGAGTACAAGCAGGGCGACAAGCTGGCCGAGTACGGCCTTGTTGCCCTGATCGCCGGCGGCGCGGCCGCGGTCGCCACCAAGTCTGGCTTCCTCAAGACGTTCGGGATCGCCATCGTCGCCGGGCTCGCCGCTATCGGCGGCGCCGTGACGACTTTCTTCCGCAAGCTGTTTCGCAAGAAGAGCAGTTGAGCGCGTTGATCGGTGACTACAGCCTGTGGCTGCTATGCGCGGCCTTTTACGTCTTTGACTGTGTCACCCGGTTACGGCCGGACAGCATGGTCCTGCGACAGGACTGGCGGGGGATCTGGCGCCCGGTGCTGCCCTGGCTCGGCGGACAGGCGCGATCGAGACGCTTCGGCATGTTGCCGTTGTTCGCACCAACCCGTCCGGCCGTGGCGCTGCGATGGTTTCGCGACGGGGCGGAGGCGCCGTCGAAACGGCGCGAGCTCAACGACTTCGTCCACAGCGCCGCGCCTCTCGGTTTCGTGGCACAGTTTGCGTTCCTGTCGCTGTTCTTCGTCGCCCCGCTGCTTACGGCGACGCGCGGCCTCTACTTTGCAGTCCTCGTCGCGCTCGGCTGCCACCTCGCAGCAATAGTCGCACTCGCCATCCTGCTCTGGCTGCGCCGCAGGCGTTGGCAGATGAGCGCCCTGTCAGCGGCCGCGTTGTGGTTCGAGTGCCTGGTCTGTCCCAGCTACCTCGCCAATGCGCGCCGCCGCATGATGCTGGGGCGGCATTGGCTGGAATGCGACGCCGACCAGCTTCTGGCCCGATACCGGGCATGGCAAACGCCCTCGGACAGCCGGCGGCTCGAGGCCTATGCCGAGGAGCTGCGCGAAGATGGCGATCTGGATGACCGGCAGTTCGCCGATGTCCTGTCCCGTCTTATCCCCGCCAGTTCGCAGGTCTAGCGGGTGCGAGGCGCTGGCGCCAACCTCCTCACTCGCCTTGTGATCTCCACGTTCGGCCCCTATCTCCGCCGGGCGAGCGGGGAGGGGCTGATGGCGAACGAGTGGGCACTGGTAGCGGCACCGGTTCGCGCCATTTACGGCCGGTTCTGGCGGGAATCGCGGCTGGCGCTGGGTGGCATCGCGCTGATGGTGCTCTTGGCGGCGCTCGGCCAGGTGGCGACGCCCTATCTGTTCTCGCGGCTGATCGACTCGCTGAACTCCAATCTGGTGCCCGCCGGCATCGTCATGGCGTTCGTCGTCTATGCGGTGCTGCGCGGCGCTTCGAGCGCCGTGTCGCAGGCGACCCAGTACATGGCCTGGGGCGTGGCGCAGGGGCTCAACTTCATCGTCGGCACCAGTTTCTTCGAGCGCATCCTCAACAAGCGGGTGTCGTTCTTCATCGAGCACAACCCGGTCGAGATCCAGAAGGCGCGCTCGGAGGGCGAGCGCTCGCTGTTCGTTTTCGTGCAGCTGGGAATCATCGTGTTCCTGCCGGCGCTACTCGGCATCGTGCTGGGTGTCGGCGTGCTTGGGGCAGTGATCAACCTTGAGATCGTTGCCATCGTTCTCGTCTACGGCGCGGCCTTCATCACCTTCACCTATCTCGCCAACCGCTGGACCCGGCCGTTCCTCGACAAGGCCATCGAGGCCGACCAGGAGAATGCGGCGTTTGTCGGCAACGCCATCACTGCCATGGAAACGTTGCGCTATTTCAACGGCGACAAGTGGATCGGCGACAATTTCGCGCGGAAGGCCGGTGAAGTGCGCGGCGCCTGGCGGCAGTGGACGGTTCGTCACCTGAGCTATGCGTTCGGCTTCGGCGCGGCGTTGGCGGTGCAACTGGCGGTGACCTTCCTGCTGCTGATTCCGCGCTATGAAGCCGGCCAGCTCAGCGTCGGCGACATCGTCCTGATCAACACGCTGATGATCCAGCTGAACCAGCCGTTCGAGATGATCGGCTCGGCCATCGACGATATCGTGCGCGCCTATTCCGGCTTCCTGCCATTTGCCCGGATGTGGGCAGAGCCGGAGGATACCGATGCCGCCGGGCGTCTGCCGGCGGGGCCCGGCCGGCTGGAATTTGCCCATGTCGGCCAGCGCTATGGCGATACGCCGGTGGTCGAGGATGTGAGCTTTATCGCCGAGCGCGGCCGGCTGACCTTCATCACCGGCCCAACCGGCGCGGGCAAGTCGACGCTGTTCAAGCTGGCGTTGAAGGCGCTGGAGCCGGAACAGGGGAGTATCACGGTCGACGGCACCGATCTCGCCACGGTCAGCCGGGCCAGCTGGTATGCAGCGATCGGCGTGGTGCCGCAGGAGGTGATGCTGCTCAACGACACGCTGGCTGCCAATATCGTGCTGGGGCGCGAGCGCGATGCCGCAAAGCTCGAGCGCGCCACCCGGCTGGCTTCGATCCACAAGTTCATCACCGGGCTGCCAGAGGGGTTCGAGACCACGGTCGGCGAACGCGGGCTGAAGCTCTCGGGGGGCGAGCGGCAGCGCATCGCCATCGCCCGGGCGCTCTACGACAAACCGGAGTTCCTGTTTCTCGACGAAGCGAGCTCGGCGCTCGACGAAGCGACCGAGGCGACGATCATGGCAGAGCTGCGTGGCCTCAGTGCCGAGACCACCATCATCGCCATCACCCACCGCAAGTCGGTGATAGCGGAGACCGACACCGTCATTCGCCTAAAAGCGAGGAAGCCGAAAGGCGAAAGCACTTTGCAGGGCGAGGTTGGGGCGGCTATCTGAGGCACGTGAACAGGGAGTGGATCTGATGGAACGACGCAAACTCGGCAAGACCGGCTACGAAGTCTCGGAGATCGGCCTGGGCACCTGGCAGTTGGGCGAAAGCTTCGGTCAGCTCAACGATGAGACAGCCGCCGAAATCCTCAAGACCGCCCGCAGCGCAGAGGTGAATTTCTGGGATACCGCCGACGTCTATGGTGGTGGCCAGTCCGAGCGGCGCATCGGTGAATTCAAGGACAAGAAGGGCGTGTTCGTTGCCACCAAGCTGGGGCGCAACGGCGAGATCTTCCCGAACAAGACCGGCTACAACAAGAAGAACATCAAGGAGAGCCTCGCGGGCTCCTTGAAGCGGTTGGGGGTCGAGACGCTGGACCTGGCGCAGCTCCACACCATCCCCACCGAAGTGCTGCGCGACGGCGAAGTCTTCACCATCATGGACGACCTGCGCGATGCGGGGATGATGCGGCACTGGGGCGCCAGCGTCGAGAATGTCGAGGAAGCGCTGCTGGCCATGCAATCGGATGGCTGCACGACGCTGCAGATCATCTTCAACCTGTTCCGGCAGGATTACATCACCGAGGTGTTCCCGACCGCCACCAAACGCAATGTCGGGATCATCGTGCGCCTGCCGCTGGCCTCGGGGCTACTGTCGGGCAAGTGGAACAAGGATACGAAGTTTGCCGCGACCGACCATCGCAACTTCAACGCCAATGGCGAGAAGTTCAATGTCGGCGAGACTTTCTCCGGGTTGCCGTTCGACAAGGGCGTCGGCTTTGCGGCGGAGCTGAAGCAGATGGTGCCCGCGAGCATTCCGCTCAGCCAGTTCGCGCTGCGCTGGATCCTCGACCAGCCGGCGGTGTCGACGATCATCGCCGGGGTGACGCGGCCGGACCAGTTGCGCGCCAATGTCGACGCGACGCGGCGTGACCCGGTGGAGCCGGCCTTGGCCGAGAAGCTCAGCGGCTGGTACGAGGAGAAGGTGCGGCCGGAGATCCGCGGGCGGATTTGAGGGTGGAGGACCGATAGAGACGGGCCCCTCCTTAGCCATTCGAGCGTAGCTCTCATGGCCTTCTCCCCTCAAATCGCTCCACTGGAGCGATTTGCCCTGCGGGACGGCTCGAAGTCCCCCATGAAGGGGAGGTGCCGCGTCGGTGCATCTGGCACGATCGAGCCACAAACTCGACTCTTCACCTCCCCCTCATGGGGGAGGCCGGGAGGGGGCCGTCTCTCTCAGCCGGCCAAGACCTCCCCATCCGCCTAGCCCCCCTTCCATCCACCGCCGCCGCTGCCTAAGTTAGCTTCACCCTCCCACCACCTTGAGTACCTCTATGTCCGAGCATCCCGCCTTCGAACTCGTCCGCGAACAGCAGATCGGCGAGATCAGTTCGCTGGCGCGGTTGTACCGGCACAAGCAGACCGGGGCCGAGGTGCTGAGCCTCATCAATGACGATGAGAACAAGGTGTTCGGCGTGACGCTGAAGACCCCGCCGGAGGATTCGACCGGGGTGGCGCATATCCTCGAACATTCGGTGCTGTGCGGCAGCCGCAAATATCCGGTCAAGAAGCCGTTCGTGGAGCTGTTGAAGGGCTCGCTCCATACCTTCCTCAACGCCATGACCTTCTCGGACAAGACCGCCTATCCGGTGGCGTCGCAGAACCTCAAGGACTTCTACAACCTGGTCGATGTCTATCTCGACGCGGTGTATTTCCCGCTGATTTCCGAGGACACCTTCCGCCAGGAAGGCTGGCACTACGAGCTCGATTCCACCCAGGGGCCGATGGTCTACAAGGGCGTGGTGTTCAACGAGATGAAGGGCGCCTATTCCTCGGCCGCCGCGGTGCTGGGCAAGGTCAGCCAGCTGTCGCTCTATCCCGACACCACCTATGGGGTGAACTCGGGCGGCGATCCCAAGGCTATTCCTGATCTCACCTACGCGTATTTCAAGAACTTCCATTCGAAGTATTACCACCCGTCCAACTCGCGGGTGGTGTTCTACGGCGATGACGACCCGGCACAGCGCCTCGCCATCCTCGAGGAGTATTTCAGCCAGTTCGAGCGCATCGACCCCAAGGCGGAGGTCGGCCTGCAGCCGCGCTGGAGCGCGCCGCGTTCGCTGCACGAAACCTACGCGGCGAGTGAAGCCGAGGCCGGCAAGAAGACCGCCATGGTGTCGGTCAACTGGATGCTCGACGAGGTGACCGATCCCGAGCTCTCCCTGGCGCTGAACGTGCTGGAATCGGTGCTGGTCGGCACGCCCGCCGCGCCGCTGAGGAAGGCGATGATCGATTCCGGACTGGGCGAGGGGCTGACCGGCTCCGGCCTCGCCGACGGCATCCGCCAGCCCTATTTCACCTTCGGGCTCAAGGGCATTGAGGACGATGCCGGCGACAAGGTCGAGCAGTTGATCATTGCGACGCTGGAACGGCTCAGCGCAGAGGGGATCGACCCCAAGACCATCGAAGCGGCGATGAACAGTGCCGAGTTCGCATTGCGCGAGAACAATACCGGCTCGTTCCCGCGCGGTATCGCGCTGATGTTCCGTTCGATGGGCAGCTGGCTCTATGGCGGCGATCCGCTCGAGCCGCTGAGCTTCGAGGCACCGCTCAGCGCCATCAAAGCCAAGCTCGCTGCCGGCGAGCGGGTGTTCGAGACGCTGATCAAGACCCACATCCTCGACAACAAGCACCGCTCGACCGTGCTGCTCACCGCCGACCCGAACAAGGCGGCGGAAGAGGCTGCCGAGGAACGGGCGCGGCTCGATGCTGCGCAGCAGGCGCTTGATCCTGCCGGTATCGCCCAGGTGGCCGAGCAGACCCGCCAGCTCAAGGAGCTGCAGAACGAGGTCGATCCGCCCGAGGCACTGGCAAAAATCCCGACGCTGACGCTCGAGGATCTGCCGCGGGCCAACAAGGCGATCCCGATCGCCCGCGAGGAACTCGAGGGGGTCCCGCTGTTCACTCACGACCTGCCGACCAGCGGCGTGGTCTATCTCGACCTCGGCTTCGACATGAAGGCGCTGCCGGGGCGGCTGCTGTCCTATCTGCCACTGTTCACCCGCGCGCTGACCCAGACCGGCACCGGCAGCGAGGATTTCGTCTCGCTGACCCAGCGCATCGGTCGCACCACCGGCGGGGTCGGCGCCAGCCGCTGGAACTCGACGCGGCGCGACGGCGCGGGCACGGCGGCCTGGATGTTCCTGCGCGGCAAGGCGACGCCGGATCACATCGGCGACATGCTCGCAATCATGCGCGACGTGCTGACCGACGCGCGGCTCGACAACCGCGAACGCATTCGCCAGATGGTGCTCGAGAGCAAGGCCGGGTTCGAGAGTTCGCTTGCCGGCATGGGCAACGGCATCGTCTCGATGCGGGTGCGCGCCGGGTTCAATGAGGCCGATTGGCTGAACGAGAAGCTTGGCGGCGTCAGCCACTATTTCTTCCTCAAGGACCTCGCTGCCCAGATCGACGGCAACTGGCCGGCGGTGCAGGCGGCGCTCGAGGAAATCCGCACGCTCCTCGTCGGCCGCAAAGGGATGATCGTCAATGTGACCGCCGACAGTTTTGCCATCGCGGCGCTGAAGCCGGAGCTGGCGAACTTCATCGCGGCGTTGCCGGCGGGCGCGGGGCCCTCAGCCGAAGGCTGGGGGTTTGCACCTGGTCCGCAATCGGAGGGGCTGACGTTCCCCGGCCAGGTCAACTACGTGGCCAAGGGCGCCAACCTCAAGGCGCTCGGGTTCGAACCCACCGGCGGCACCGCCGTCGCCATCAAGCACCTCAACACCACGTATCTGTGGGACAAGGTGCGGGTCCAGGGCGGCGCCTATGGCGGCTCGTCGGGGCTCGATCCGTTCGCCGGCACGTTCGCCTTCACCTCGTATCGCGACCCCAACCTGGTCGATACCATTGATGTCTATGACAAGGCCTCGACCTTCCTCAAAGACGGGGTGGGCGAGCAGGACCTGGTGCGTTCGGTGATCGGCGTCATCGGCTCGGTCGATACCTATCGGCTGCCCGACGCCAAGGGCTTCACTTCCCTGGTGTGGGAGCTGAGCGGCGACAGCGAGGAGGCGCGCCAGAAGCGCCGCGACGAAATCCTCGGCGCCAGCAACCGCGACTTCAAGGCGCTGGCGGAAGCGCTGGATCAGGTCGCCCGGCAGGGCCAGGTGGTAGTGCTGGGCTCGGAGACCGCCATCAAGGCCGCCAACGACGAGCGCGGTGGCTTCCTCAAGGTAACGAAGGTCCTGTAGCTGAATGGCCTACGCGCTCCACATCGAAAGACCGCAGAACGCCCCCATTTCTCTGGAAGAATGGCTGGAACTCGCCAGATCCGACGCCAGCTTCAGCCCGGAAACCGGCGATCTCACGTCACCGAGCGGGGAGCGCGTTCACATACCAGTAGCTGGGCTGTTCCTGTGGCAGGGTCCAAAAGGGGTAGTGGCGTTGTTCGATTGGCGGCGAGGCAAGGTCTCTGTTGGCAATCCAAGCGAGGCTGCGATAGCCAAGATGGTAGAGGTGGCCGGTCATCTGAAGGCTGCAGTATTTGGGGATGAGGGCGAGGCCTACGGGCCGGACTGACCCGGCGCAGCGCCGCTCGGGCAACGGCGAGCCCCTCAGCCTCCGGCTCTCAGCTAGTCCTTGTACACGCCACCGGTGTCGTCGGTGCCGAACATGTCGTTGCGCGCGACGGTCGCATAGCGGCCGTCTTCCGCCTGCAGGTGCAGCGCCGAGAGAATCTTGCCGAGCATGTTCTGCTCGGTCTTGCCGGTGTGCTGCTTGCTCAGTTCCACCAGGTAGGCCGAGGTCGCATCGAGCCGGCTCGCCATCAGCCAGGCGAGACGGAAGGTCATCGCCTGGTCCTGCTCGAGATATTTGCGCGCATCCATGATGACGCGCACCGTCGCATGGCCGTCGGCCCTGACCGTGGCGCTGTTGCGGGTGCCCAGCACCACCGACATTTCGCCGACGACCGAATTCGGTGACGAGATGCTGGCAATGGCCACGCCATCGCGCTCGACGACGAGCTGCCCGCTTTCGAGCACGAACAGGTCACCGCCTTCGCGGCCCTGCGCGATCAGTACTTCGCCCGGCGCCAGCTTGCGCGTGGGTTGGGCTGCGGCCAGTTCGAGCAGGCTCTCCATTATCGGCTCCGTTGATTGGTGCGCGCAGCCTATTCGGTCAAATGCAACCGGGATAGAGTTCCTTCGTTGGTTTTCATGGCTCATTTCTAGTGGAAGGAAGTAGTTCGGTTCATGGCTTCTCCCTTCCTCGATCGCGATCTCTACGTTCGCCCCATCGATGCCTATATCGATCCGCCGGTGCCGCGGGCCCGGGCGATCATTACCCATGGTCATGCCGATCATGCCCGCTCAGGACACGGCGCGGTGCTGGCGACGCCCGACACCATCGCCATCATGAAAGCCCGCTACGGCGAAGACTCGGCCCGGCAGTTCCAGCCACTCGAATTCGACACGCCGCTGCAGGTCGACGATGTCACCATCACGCTCAAGCCGGCAGGCCATATCCTCGGCTCGGCGCAGGTGCTGATGGAACACCGGGGGCAGCGGATCGTCGTCACCGGCGACTACAAGCGGTTGCCGGACCGGACGGCGCAACCGTTCGAGCTGGCCGAGTGCGACCTGCTGGTCACCGAGGCGACGTTCGGCCTGCCGGTGTTCCAGCACCCCGATCCGCTCGACGAGATCGCCCGGTTGCTGCGTTCGGCGGCGGCGTTTGCCGATCGGGCGCATGTCGTCGGCTGCTACGCGCTGGGCAAGGCGCAGCGGGTGATCGCGTTGCTGCGCGATGCCGGCTATGATGCGCCGATCTACCTGCATGGCGCGATGATCCGGCTGTGCGAACTCTACATCGCCCGCGGCATTCCGCTGGGTGAACTGAGGCCGACGCTCGGCACCGGCAAGCCCGAGCTTGCCGGGCAGATCGTCATCGCGCCGCCCTCCGCCATCAAGGATCGCTGGAGCCGGCGGCTGCCCGATCCGGTGCTCGCCGTGGCCTCAGGCTGGATGAGCGTCAAGCAGCGAGCCCGGCAATCCGGTGTCGAACTGCCGCTGGTCATCTCCGATCACGCCGACTGGAACGAGCTGCGCCAGACCATCGCCGAGACCAAAGCCGGCAAGGTCTGGGTGACGCATGGGCGCGAGGATGCGCTGGTCTACCATTGCCGGCAGCAGGGACTGGAAGCCGAACCGCTGAACATCCAGGCCTTCGAGGAGGGCGAAGAAGGCGAACCCGAGGCGCAGGGGGAGCTGGAGGAGTGAGGCGCTTCGCGCAGTTGATGGAGCTGCTGGCGCTCACCCCGTCGCGCAACCGCAAGCTCGAAGCGTTGACCCAATATTTCCGCGAGACGCCGGACCCGGACCGCGGCTTCGCGCTCGCCATCCTCACCGGCGCCCTGAGCTTCAAGAACGTCAAGCCGGCGATCCTGCGCGATGTCGTCCTCGCCGAGGTCGACCCGCATCTGTTCGCGCTGAGCTACGACTATGTCGGGGATCTTGGCGAGACCATTGCGCTGATCTGGCCGCATCATGGCGGCACCGAACCGCTGCCGTCGCTATCGGACCTGGTCGAGCTGTTCAACATGACCAGCAAGTCCGAACTGCCGCGCCTGATCGGCTCGCTGCTGACCCGGGCGTCGATCAACGAGCGCTGGGCGCTGGTGAAATTCGCCACCGGCGCGCTGCGCATCGGCGTCAATGCACGACTGGCCAAGACCGCCTTGGCCGAGATGAGCGGCAAGGACCTGCAGGAGATCGAGGAAGTGTGGAACGGTCTCACCGTTCCTTACGCAGACCTGTTCGCCTGGCTCAGCGGCAAGGCCGATCGACCGGACATCGACCATACGGCGCGCTTCCATCCGCTGATGCTGTCCAACCCGATCGACGAGAGCAAGGATCTCGAAAAGCTCGACCCAGCCGATTTCGTCGCCGAGTGGAAATGGGACGGCATAAGGGTGCAACTGATCGCCTCGCAGGGCAGGGTGTCGCTGTTCTCGCGGACCGGCGACGATATCGCTGCCGCTTTCCCCGATGTGACGGAGAGTGTCTTCGGCGACGCGGTGCTCGACGGCGAATTGCTGGTCGGAGCGGATTTCGAACCGCTGCCGTTCAACGATCTGCAGCAGCGGCTCAACCGCAAGGTGGCGACGGCCAGGCATCTGGCCGACTATCCCGGGTTCGTCCGCGTCTACGACATGCTGTTCGATGGCAACGAGGATATTCGCGCGCTGGCATGGAGCGAGCGGCGGCAGCGGCTGGAGGCGTGGTTCGCAACGCACCCGCAGACCCGCCTCGACCTGTCGCCGGTGCTTGCCTATCGCGATTGGGACGATCTCGCCGAGATCCGCCGCCGCGGCGCTGCCGAGCAGGGGCACGAAGGGGTGATGGTGAAGCTGAGGAGCGCGCCCTATGTGCCGGGACGGCCGAAGGGCCTGTGGTACAAATGGAAGCGCGATCCGAACGTCGTCGATGCCATCCTGATGTACGCGCAGCGCGGTCACGGCAAGCGCTCGTCGTTCTATTCCGACTATACGTTCGGGGTGTGGAAGGGCAACGAGATCGTGCCGATCGGCAAAGCCTATTTCGGCTTCACCGACGAGGAATTGAAGCATCTCGACAAATGGGTGCGCAACAACACCGTCGCCAGCTTCGGCCCGGTGCGCGAGGTCACCAAGGAACTGGTGTTCGAGGTGGCGTTCGACAGCGCACAGCAATCGGGCCGGCACAAATCCGGCATCGCGCTTCGCTTCCCCCGCATCAACCGGATAAGGTGGGACAAGCCGGCCAGCGAGGCCGCAACGCTCGAAGAAATGCAGGTTTTCCTGACCGCCACATAGGGGCCGCCATGTCGCTCGCCGCCATCGAGAGGAAGATCATCGCGCTCGAAGGCGAAATGCTCGCTGCCGTGACCCGTGAGGATTTCGAGACGGCGGCGCGGCTGCGCGACGAGATCGCCGCGCTGAAGGGCGGCGCGGTTGTCCGCCAGCCGCCGCCGGGCGAGATGGGCCTCGGCACACAGGTCCCGGTGGTCGAGCCGCCCAAGGGCTGGAAGCGGCCGAAGAAGCCGGACCTGATGACGAATGTGAAGCCGCGGAAGCGGTAGCTTCCTCACCTCTCCCTTTGGGGGAGAGGTCGGGCCGGAGGCTCGGGTGAGGGGGCCTTCCCCATGCTCGGTGTTTGCGGCACGGCCCCCTCACCCTGACCCTCTCCCCCAAGGGAGAGGGGACGCCCTTGGGGGCTGGCTCTCGACTGCGAAGTCGGTGGTGTCCTAAGCCCCGACCCGTTCCCCCGCCAGTTTGCGGATTTCCCTGAGCTCGCCGATCGTCGTTTCGAGATCCGCCTTCTGCCGTTCCAGCAGATCCAGCCGCTCATCCACCTTGGCGACCAGAAGCTTGGTCTGGGCGGTCTGCGATTGCGCGTCGTAGAGGCTCAGATAGTCCGAGATATCGCGCAGCGAGAAGCCGAGCCGCTTGCCGCGCAGAATCAGGATCAGGCGGGCGCGATCGCGGCGGCGGAACACGCGGGTGCCGCCGACGCGCTCGGGGTTGAGCAGACCCTTGGCCTCGTAGAAGCGGATGGCGCGGGTCGAGATACCGAACTCCTGGCTGAGGTCGGCGATGGCGAACAGGTCGCGGTTTTCGGTTTCAGGCCGGTTCATGCTTGTTCTTGCGCTGGGCGTATTCCTCGCGCAGCTCCTTCTTGCTCAGCTTGCCGATCAAGGTCTTGGGCAACTGGTCCTTGAAGATGATTTCCTTGGGCATCTCGATCTTGTTGAGCGTTTCGGCAAGGAATTTCTTGAGTTCGGTTTCGGTGATCTGCTGATCGGGCTTCAGCTTGACGAACGCCACCGGCGCCTCGCCGCGATACTCGTCGGGCACACCGATGACGTTGGCCTCCTCGACGGCCGGATGGTGCAGCAGCGCTTCCTCGATAGTGCGCGGATAGACGTTGAAGCCCGAGCAGATGATCAGGTCCTTGATCCGGTCGACGAGAAAGACGTAGCCGTCCGGATCGAGGTAGCCGACGTCGCCGGTGCGCAACCAGCCGTCCATGAAGGCCTCCTTGGTCGCCTCCGGGTTGTCGTAATAGCCCAGCATCACCTGCGGGCCCTTGACCTGCAGCTCGCCGCGCTCGCCGAGCGGCACGGTTTCGCCGGTCTCGATGTTGACGAAGCGGATATCGGTGCCGGGCAGCGGCTGGCCGATCGACAAGGGTTTGCTCGGCACGCGCAAGGCCGCACAGCAGACCACCGGCGAGGCCTCGGTCAGCCCATAGCCTTCCGCCAGGAGGGCGCTCGAGACCTTGCTCCAGTTGTGGCGCACTTCGTCCGACAGCGGCGCGCCGCCCGAAACCGTCACCTCGACCGACACCAGATGCGGCTTGGCCTTGTCGCCGGCCTTGGACAGGGCCTGCACCAGCGTCGGCACCGCCGGCAGGATATTGGCGCCGGTACGGCTCATCAGATCAAGGAAAGCCTTGAGCTCGAAGCGTGGCAGCATCACCACCTGTCCGCCGGCCGCCAGCGGCACGTTGAGGCAGGCGGTCATCGAGAAGATGTGGAAGAACGGCAGCACCGCGACGGTGCGGGAAGGGGCGTTGAACAGGCCGAGCGCCCAGTAGTCGATCTGGCTGAGATTGGCGGCGATGTTAGCGTGGCTGAGCATGGCGCCCTTGGGTAGCCCCGTGGTGCCGCCGGTATATTGCTGCACGGCCACATCGGTCGCCGCATCGATCGATACCGGGGTCGGGGTCAGCTTGCGATCGATGAGCTTGTTGAAATGCACCACCTTGGCGGCGATCCGGCTCTGGTCGGGCTTGCTCATGTCCTTGGCTTTGGCGAGGCCGTAAAGCAGCTTCTTCACGGTCGGCAGGGCGTCGGGAAAATGGCAGACGATCAGCTTCTTGACGTGTCCCGCATCGACCAGTTCCTCGGCCTTGTCGAACAGGAGCTTGAGGTCGAGCGTCACCATCAGCTCGGCGCCGGAATTGCCGACGATGTGGCTCAGTTCCTTGACCGTGTAGAGCGGGTTGCAGTTGACCACGATGCCGCCGATCCGCAGCACGGCGTAATAGGCGATGACGTAAAAGGGCGTGTTGGGCAGCAGCAGCGCGACGCGGGTGCCTTTGCGGACCCCGAGTTCGCTTTGCAGTGCGCCGGCAAAGGCGTTGATCAGGCGGGCGAGTTCGCCGAAGCGGGTCTTCTTGCCGAGGAAATCCAGCGCATCGGCATTCGGCGTGCGCGCGCAGGTGGCAAGAACCGTCTCATGCACCGGAGTGGTGTTGATCGGCACGTCCCAGGAGATGCCCTCGGGATAGTGGTCGGTCCACGGGCGCATGGCGCCCGCCGCGGTGTTGGCCATCTTCTTTCCTCCTCAGGCTTTTGGCGCCCGTTAGCGGGAAATATCCCATCAATTGACGTTAGCGTCAAACCAACGACGTAACTTGGCCAGCGTTCCCGCTGCCACAGGCACGGAAACGCGATTGCCGTTGCGACATGCAGTTAAGGTCCATTTGTTGACGTATACGTCAACCGCTGCTATTTTGTGGTGATGGCGCCGGCCCGGGCACTACAATCGGCAACAAGAATCGAAGCGGGCGCGTTGTTGAGCGAGGGCTCGTCTCGCTCATTCGACGGTGCGCCGCGACCTGGAGGGCTTGTCGAAGCGCTCCAGGTGTTTGACTTTTCACGCTTTCAAACCGGAAAAGTTGCACAGCTTTTCCTGAAGGCGCTCAGGTCGAGGAGAGATGTGCATGGTCTGGGCGCTGCTGATCCTGTCGATTGTCGCTTTCGCCGTGCTGGCGATGCGCCGTGCCCCGCTCTGGCAATGGGCGGTGGCAGCGCTGCTGATCGGCGCTCTGACCCGGATCTCGACCGATAACGGGCTTTGGCTGATGACGGATGCGCTGGGCTGGATCCTGGCGCTTCTGCCGGCCGTCATTCTTGGTCTCCTGGCGCTCACTCCGGTTCGCAAGCTGGTGCTCACCGGTCCGGCCTATGGCGTCGTCAAATCCATCCTGCCGCGCGTCAGCCGCACCGAGCAGGAGGCGCTCGATGCCGGCACGGTCGGCTGGGATGCCGAGCTGTTCTCGGGGCGGCCCGACTGGAGCAAGCTGCTCGGGGTGCGCAAGCCGACGCTGTCCACCGAGGAGCAGGCGTTCCTCGACGGGCCGTGCGAAAAAGTCTGCGCCATGATCGACGACTGGGACACGCGCAACAACCGCGCCGACATGCCGCCCGCGGTCTGGACCTATCTCAAGGAGCAGGGCTTTCTCGGCATGCTGATCGGCCGCGAGCACGGCGGGCTCGGCTTTTCGGCGCAGGCGCAGAGCCAGGTGGTGTCGAAGATCGCGTCGCGCTCGATCGCTGCCGGCATTACCGTGATGGTGCCCAACTCGCTCGGCCCGGGCGAACTGCTCGAGAAATACGGCACAGAGGAGCAGAAGAAGAAGTATCTCACCCGCCTCGCCAAAGGCCAGGAAGTGCCGTGCTTCGCCCTCACCGGCCCGCATGCCGGCTCGGATGCGGCGGGTATGCGCGATGTGGGCGTCGTCTGCTACGACATGTATGAGGGCAAGAAGACGCTGGGGGTGAAGCTCAGTTGGGACAAGCGCTACATCACGCTGGCGCCGGTGGCGACGCTGCTGGGCCTTGCCTTCCACCTGCATGACCCGGAGCACCTGATCGGCGAGGTCGACAATATCGGCATCACGCTGGCGCTGGTCCCGGCCAAGCACAAGGGCGTCAAGATCGGTCGCCGGCACTATCCGGCCCGCTCGGCTTTCATGAACGGCCCGACGCAGGGGCGCAACGTCTTCATCCCGATGGATTTCCTGATCGGCGGCACGGCATATGCCGGGCAGGGCTGGCGCATGCTGATGGAGTGTCTGGCCACCGGCCGCGCCATCTCGCTGCCGGCCATCGGCACGGTGTCGATCAAGCACGCGCTGCGGGTCACCTCGGCCTATGCCCGGATCCGCCGGCAGTTCGGCATTCCCGTCGGATTGATGGAGGGGGTGGCCGAGCCGCTGAGCCGCATGGTGCGCTTTGCCTATACCTACGAAGCGTCGCGCGGCCTCACCGCCTCGATGGTCGATGAGGGGCAGCGCCCCTCGGTGCTGTCGGCGCTGCTCAAGTACCGCACCACCGAGGCGATGCGGCTCGCCTTCAACGACGCCATGGACATCCATGGCGGCCGCGCCGTGCAGGATGGCCCGACCAACTATCTGTTCTCGGGCTACATGACGACGCCGGTGGCGATCACCGTCGAGGGCGCCAATATCCTGACGCGCACGCTGATCACCTTCGCGCAGGGGGCACTGCGCGCGCACCCCTATCTCTATGCCGAAATCTCGGCGGCGCAGAACCAGGACCGGAAAGCCGGCATCGCCGCGTTCGATACCGCGTTTTCCGGCCATGTCGGCTTCATGCTGCGCAACATGTTGGGCAGCTTCCTCCACGCGGTGAGCTTTGGCGCCTTCGCCTCGAGTCCGGTGACGCACGAGATGGCGCATTGGTACAAGCAGCTCAGCCGCTACAGCCAGAGCTTTGCGCTGTGCGGCGACTGGACGGTGGCGTTTCTCGGCGGCGACCTCAAACGCAAGCAGCGGCTTTCGGGCCGCATGGCCGATATCCTTTCCGACCTCTATCTCCTCTCCGCCGTGCTCCGGCGTTACGAGGATGACGGACGGCTGGCCGAGGATCGCCCGGTGGTCGAGGCGATCGCCCGCGACCTCTGCTACTCGCTGGAGCAGAGCTTTGCGGCGGTGTTCGCCAACTTCCCGAACTTTGCGCTCCGGAACCTCATGCGGGTTCTGGTGTTCCCCCTGGGTCGCCACGCCAAGCCCGCCTCGGACCGCGAAACCTATCGGCTGGCCCGTTCGGTGCTGCAGCCGGGCGCCTTCCGCGACCGGCTCACCAAGGGAACTTATGTCTCGATGGACCCCAAGGATCCGACCGGCGTCCTCGAAGACGCTCTGCTCAAGGTCACCGGCGCCGCCGAAATCGAGACCAAGTTCGTGCGCGCCATCAAGAAGGGCGTGGTGGAGCGGCGGCTCGATCGCGACGCGATCAGCGATGCGGTGGAAGCGGGCGTGCTGACCGAAGCCGAGGCGGCAACGCTGCGGCTCGCCGACCAGGCCACCGATCGGGTGATCAAGGTGGACGACTTCGACTTCGACGAGCTCGGCTCCAGGCAGTTGCGTCGCGAGCCGGCAGCCGTCGACGCCGCCGCCGAATAGACACCCCGAGCGTTTTCCGCAAACGCTCTAGAGAACGAGGAGCCGGAAATGGCCCAATCGCAGATGCCGTCAAGCCGCGCCTGGAGTTTCGACCTCGATTTCGAGGGGATCGGCTGGCTCACCATCGATGTGCCCGATGCTCCGGTGAACACGCTGAGCCGTGAGACGTTGTCGGAGCTGATGGGGATCGTTACGGGGCTCGAGCAACTGGCGGCGTCGGGCGAGCTCAAGGGCGTGGTGCTGCTGTCGGGCAAGGAAAGCGGCTTCATCGCCGGGGCTGACGTCACCGAGTTCGACGACATGGCCGACCCCGGCGTGCTGAAGGCGGCGCTCGACCGGGCGCATGCGCTGTTCGACCGGATCGAGGCGCTCAAGGTGCCGATGGTCGCCGGCATCCATGGCTTCTGCCTCGGCGGTGGGCTGGAGCTGGCGCTCAGCTGCCAATACCGGATCGCCGTCAACGACGACAAGACACGCATCGGTTTCCCCGAAGTCAATCTCGGCATTTTTCCGGGCTTTGGCGGCTCGGGCCGCTCGATCCGGCAAGCCGGCCCGGTCGATGCGATGCAGATCATGCTGACCGGGAAGCTCCTGCGCGCCGGGCAGGCTCGCCGCATGGGGCTGGTCGACAAGCTGGTGCGGCACCGCGACACCCTGCGCTGGGAAGCGAGAAAAGCCGTGCTGCAGAACAGAAAGAGCAGCGAGGCGCCGCTCGCCAAGCGGGCCGCCGCTTTCGGCCCGGTCCGCGGCTACATAGCCAACAAGATGCGCGAAGAGGCGAAGAAGAAGGCCAACCCGGCGCATTTCCCGGCGCCTTATGCGCTGATCGACCTGTTCGAAGAACACGGCAATGACTGGCGCGCCATGAAGGCGGGGGAGGCCGAGCGCTTCATCCCGCTGATGGAATCCCCCACCTCGAAAAACCTGCGCCGGGTGTTCTTTCTCTCCGAGGGCCTGAAGAAGCAGGGCGTGCGCGGCAAGGACAAGCCGGTGTTCCGGCGTGTCCATGTGGTCGGCGCCGGCGTCATGGGCGGCGACATCGCCGCCTGGTGCGCCCTGCGCGGCATGGGCGTGACGCTGCAGGATCTCGACATGGAGCGCATCAAGCCGGCGCTTGAGCGCGCCAGGAAACTGTTCAAGAAGCGCCTCCGCACCAAGACCGAGATCGACAACGCCGTGGCCCGGCTGGAGGCCGATGTCAGCGGCAAGGGCATCGCCCGGGCCGATGTGATCATCGAGGCGGTGGTCGAAAAGCTCGAGATCAAGCACAAGGTGTTCATCGACGCCGAACTCCGGGCTCGGCCCGACGCGATCCTCGCGACCAACACCTCCTCGATCGAACTCGAGCGCATCGCCGAAGGGCTGACCAACCCGAACCGGTTGATCGGGCTGCATTTCTTCAACCCGGTGGCGCAGCTGCCGCTGGTCGAGGTGATCCGTTCGAGCTTCAACTCCGACGAGGATATTGCGCGCGGCGCCAGCTTTGCGCTCGCCATCGGCAAATCGCCGGTGGTGGTCAAGTCGGCGCGCGGTTTCCTCGTCAACCGGGTGCTGATGCCCTACATGCTCGCCGCCGTGCAGCGGGTCGAGGGCGGGGCCAGCAAGGAACAGATCGATGCCGCGGCCGTCGCCTTCGGCATGCCGATGGGGCCGATCGAGCTGATGGATACGGTCGGGCTCGATGTCGGCAAGTTCGTCGCCGAGGAGTTGGGCAGCCCGGTATCGCCGGCCAGCGATTTCGCCCGGCTCGTCGCCGAGAACAAGCTGGGCCGCAAGAGCGGGCAGGGGTTCTATACCTGGACCGACGGCAAGGCGGTGAAGGGCGAGGTGCCGCCGCATCCGGATCTCGCCGGGTTGGGGCGGGAACTGGTGCAGCCGCTGGTCGACGCCACGGAAATCGCCGTGGCCGAAGGGGTTGTCGCCTCGGCCGATCTCGCCGATATCGGCGTCATCTACGGGACCGGCTTTGCGCCGTTCCTAGGGGGGCCGATGCAGGCCCGCAAGGACGGGAGAGCCTGAGATGGCCGAGTTGCGCAAAGTCGCCATCGTGGGCTCGGCCCGCATCCCCTTTGCCCGCGCCTATACCGGCTATGCCGAAGAGGGAAACCTCTCGATGCTGGGTGCGGCGCTCGGTGGGCTCGTCGACAAGTACAACCTCAAGGGCGAAGCGATCGGCGAGGTGATGGCCGGCGCCGTGCTGAGCCACAGCCGGGATTTCAACCTCGCTCGCGAAGCCAGCCTCGATGCCGGCCTGTCGCCGCGCACCCCCGGCACCAATGTGCAGATCGCCTGCGGCACCTCGCTGCAGGCGGCGCTGGCGCTCGGGGCCAAGATCGCTATCGGCGAGATCGACAGCGGCATCGCCGCCGGCTCCGACACGGTGTCGGACAGCCCGGTGGTATTCGGCGACAAGTTCCAGCACCGGATGATCGAGCTCAGCCGCGCCCGCACAACGGGCGAAAAGTTCAAGGTGTTCAAGGGCTTCAACCTGGGCGAACTCACCCCGATCGCGCCCTCGACGCAGGAGCCGCGCACGGGTCTGTCGATGGGCCAGCACTGCGAACTGATGGCCCGACAGTGGGAGATTTCCCGGGAGGAGCAGGATGCGCTGGCGCTGAAGAGCCACCAGAACGCCGCCCGCGCCTATGACGAGGGCTTCCACGACGACCTGATCGTGCCGTTCGCCGGGGTGCTCAAGGACAATAATGTCCGGGCCGATACCAGCCTCGAGAAGATGGCGACGATGAAACCGGCCTTCGACAAGAGTTCGGGCAAGGGTACCTTGACTGCCGCTAACTCCACCCCGCTCACCGACGGCGCCGCTTCGGTGCTGCTGGCCAGCGAAGAGTGGGCGAAGGCGCGCGGCCTGCCGGTGCTCGCCTACCTGACGCTCGGCCAGGTGGCGGCCAACGACTTCGCCCATGGCGAGGGGCTGCTGATGGCGCCGACCATCGCCGCGTCCGAGATGCTGCGCCGCTCCAACCTGACCTTCGACGATATCGACCTGTTCGAGATCCATGAGGCATTCGCGGCGCAGGTGCTGGCGACGCTCAAGGCTTGGCGCGATCCCGACTACAACCGCCACGTGCTCGGCCGCGAGACGCCGCTGGGGGAGATCGACCCCGACAAGATCAACACCAAGGGCTCGAGCCTCGCCTATGGCCACCCCTTCGCCGCGACCGGCGCCCGCATTCTCGGCCTCACCGCCAAGCTGCTCAACAGCACGGAAAAGCAGCGCGCCCTGATCTCCGTCTGCACTGCCGGCGGCATGGGGGTGACGGCGCTGGTCGAGCGCGCGGCATGACGTCCGAGGGCTCGATAAACCTCCCGTGATGCTGGCGTTTCCACAGGGGCATGGCTCTTGACGCTTACGTCAAGGTCCGGCTTGTCAGCGAAAACCTGATGCCATAGGGTCCGTACCCAATCGGGCGGTTCCGACCAGTCCGGCCAAAATGAGGCATGGCGTACTAATTGCCGTGCCCGTCAGGAAATGTCTTTCATGGAGATGGGACAACAATGAAAATAACACAGGTCCTCAAAGCGGTGACAACCGCCGGCGCGTTAGCGCTGATGATGTCGAGCGCGGCGTTGGCCGTGACGCTCAATCTGGGCAATGGCGGCGAGCCTGGTTCGCTCGACCCGCACAAGGTTTCGGGCGACTGGGAGAATCGCATCGTTTCCGAGTACCTCGAAGGCCTCGTGACCGAGGACGCGCAGGCCAAGGCGATTGCCGGCCAGGCGGAATCGTGGACCATCTCCGACGACGGCCTCGTCTATACCTTCAAGATCCGCGGCGATGCCGTGTGGTCGGACAATGTGCCGGTGACGGCGCAGAACTGGGTCGACGCCTTCCAGCGCCTGTTCGACCCCAAGACCGCGTCCGAGTACGCGTATCTGCAGTATCCGATCAAGAACTCGTCCAAGATCGCGGCCGGTGAGATCACCGACTTCAGCCAGCTCGGCGTCAAGGCCGTGGACGACAAGACCCTCGAGATCACGCTCGAAGCGGCTACCCCGTATTTCCTCGATGCGCTCGCGCACTACACCGCCTTCCCGATCCGCAAGGACATCATCGAGAAGTTCGGCGACCAGTGGACCCAGCCGGCGAACATCGTCGGCAACGGCCCGTACAAGATCGTCGAGTGGGTGCCGGGTTCGTATCTGCGCGGCGTCAAGTCGGACACCTATTACGGCAAGGCCGACCTCAAGATCGACGAGATCCGCTGGGACAATACCGAGGACCTGACCGCGGCGCTCAACCGCTATCGCGCCGGTGAACTCGATATCCTCACCGACTTCCCCGCCGACCAGTACAAGTTCCTGCAGGACAACTACCCGGGCCAGGCCCATGTGGCGCCGTTCCTGGGCATCTACTACTACGTGCTGAACCAGTCCAAGCCGCCGCTGGACAACGTCAACATCCGCAAGGCCCTGTCGATCTCGGTGCTGCGTGACGTCATCGGGCCGGACGTGCTGGGCACCGGCGAACTGCCGGCCTATGGCTGGGTCCCGCCGGGCACCGGCAATTATGAAGGCACTCCCTACGCTCCGGATTGGGCCGAAATGCCCTATGATCAGCGCGTCGAGGAAGCCAAGAAGCTGATGACGGAAGCCGGCTACGGCCCGGACAAGCCGCTGAAGCTGCAGCTGCGCTACAACACCAACGAGAACCACAAGCGCATCGCGGTGGCCATCACCGACATGTGGAAGCAGATCGGCGTCGAAGTCGAACTGTTCAACGCCGAAACCGCGGTGCACTACGACGCGCTGCGCGCCGGTGACTTCAACGTCGGCCGCGCCGGCTGGCTGCTCGACTATGATGATGCCTCCAACACCCTCGACCTCCTGAAGACCGGCACCAAGGGCACCGACGGCACCATCAACTGGGGCAACAACTACGGCCGCTATTCCGATCCGAAGTTCGACGAGCTGATGACCGCAGCCTCGAGCGAGCTGGACCTGGTCAAGCGCGCCGGCCAGATGCACGAAGCCGAGAAGATCGCCATGGACGCTTTCGCGGCCATCCCGATCTACTGGTACGTGTCCAAGAACGTCGTGTCGCCCAAGGTCACGGGCTTCGAAGACAACGCCAAGGACATTCACCGTGTCCGCTGGATGACTAAGTCGGAATAACCGGCTCCATGGGGTCGCCCGAGCGTCAGACGCCGGGCGACCTCCTTGCTTTTCTAGCAAACTAGCATTTGCCGCCGGCTTACGGCGTTGCCCCGCGGGCTGGCGGGAAAGGTCACACACAAGATGCTCGGTTATGCGCTCAGGCGCGTGCTTACGGCTATTCCGATCGTGCTCCTCACGATTACGGTCTGCTTCTTCATTCTGCGGCTGGCGCCCGGCGGTCCCTTCGACGGTGAACGCGCGCTGCCGCCCGATCAGCTCAGAAACCTGCGCGCCTACTACCATCTGGACGAACCGCTGATCATGCAGTTCTTCGGCTATATCGGCGGCGTGCTCAGGGGCGATTTCGGCCCCTCGATGGTGATGAAGGATTTCAACGTCTCGCGCCTCATCGGCATCGGGCTGCCCTTCACCCTGATGCTGGGCTTTTCCGCCTTCGTCGTCGGCACCATCGGCGGCATGCTCGCCGGCGCCGTCGCCGCGGTGAACCAGAACAAGTGGCCCGACTACCTGCTGGTCGCCATCGTGCTGGTCGGCATCATCATCCCGAACTTCCTGATGGCGAACCTGGTGCAGCTGCTGTTCGGCGTCTATCTCGGCTGGCTGCCGGTCGGCGGCTATCAGCCCGGCTCGCTCATCCACCTGGTGCTGCCGGTGTTCATCCTGGCGCTGCCGCATGGCGGGCGTGTCGCCCGGCTGGTGCGCGGCTCGATGATCGAAGTGCTGGGCACCAATTATGTGCGCACCGCCAGATCCAAGGGTCTCGGCACCAGGCTGATCCTCGCCCGGCATGCGCTGAAACCGGCGCTGCTGCCGGTGGTCTCCTATCTCGGGCCGGGCCTCTCCTACCTCCTCACCGGGTCCCTGGTGGTGGAGCAGGTGTTCTCGCTGCCCGGCATCGGCAAATACTTCATCACCGCCGCACTGAACCGCGACTACGGCCTCGTGCTCGGCACCACCATTCTCTACGTTTTCATCATCCTGGCGCTGAACCTTCTGGTGGACATCCTCTACGCCTGGCTCGATCCCAAGGTGAGGTACCGCTGATGGCCGGCATTACTGGCAAGGACGCGGCACTGACCGCCTACGCCAACGCACTGGCGAACGAAGCGCCCAAGGGCCGCTCGCTGACCCAGGACGCATTGCGGCGCCTGTTCAACAACAAGGCCGCACTGGTCTCGATCTTCGTGCTCATCGCTATCGTGCTGTTCGCACTGGTCGGGCCGTATCTGTTGCCCTGGACCTACGACAAGGTCGATTGGTCGGCGATCCGCAAGCCACCCGACTGGGCCAAGGGCCACTATTTCGGCACCGACCAGAACGGTCGCGACATGCTGGCCCGCACGCTGCAGGGCACGCAGATGTCGCTGCTGGTGGCGGCCGTGGCCACGGTCGTCTCGGTGGTGATCGGCATTCTGTATGGCGCCATTGCCGGCTATTTCGGCGGCAAGATCGACGCGGTCATGATGCGCTTCGTCGATATCATGTACGCGCTGCCCTACATCCTGTTCGTGATCATCCTGGTGGTGATCTTTGGGCGCTCGCCGGTGCTGCTGTTCGTGGGCATTGGATGCCTCGAATGGCTGACCATGGCGCGCATCGTGCGCGGACAGACGCTGTCGATCAAGCAACGCGAGTTCATCGAGGCGGCCAAGGCCGGTGGGGCAGGGCCCTTCACCATCATCTTCCGCCATATCGTGCCGAACCTCACCGGTCCGGTGGTGATCTATGCGACGCTCACCGTGCCGGAGATCATCCTCACCGAGAGTTTCCTCTCCTATCTCGGGCTTGGTGTACAGGAGCCGCAGACCTCGCTCGGCACGCTGATCTCGGATGGCGCACCGGTGGCCGAGGCGCTGCCGTGGCTGCTGTTCACGCCCGCCGCCATCCTCGTCGTCATGCTGCTGTGCCTGTCCTATCTGGGCGATGGCCTGCGTGACGCACTCGACCCCAAAGACCGATAGGCAAGGACCGACAGATATGGCCGATGTGCTTGTCGTCGACGATCTCGACGTAACGTTCGCCCTCCACGATTCCGAAGTGAAGGCGGTTTCCGACCTCGATTTCACCCTCGCCGAGGGTGAGACGCTCGCTGTGGTGGGGGAAAGCGGCTCGGGCAAGAGCCAGGCGTTTCTCTCCATCATGGGGCTGCTGGCGCGCAACGGCAAAGCCTCGGGCCGCGCCATGCTCGGCGATGTCAACCTGATCGGCATGGCGCCGGACCGGCTCGATACACATCGCGGCAAGGACATCGCGATGATCTTCCAGGATCCGATGACTTCGCTGAACCCGACGCTCAAGATCAAGACGCAGCTCGCCGAAGTGCTGGTCCGCCACCAGGGCTATGACAAGGACAAAGCCAACCGCGCCGTCATCGAGATGCTCGAGCGGGTCGGCATTCCCGAACCGGTAAAGCGTGCCAATGCCTATCCGCACGAATTGTCGGGCGGCATGCGGCAACGCGTGATGATCGCCATGGCGCTGCTCTGCAAGCCCAAGGTGCTGATCGCGGACGAGCCGACCACGGCGCTCGACGTGACGGTGCAGGCGCAGATGCTCGACCTGTTCAAGAACCTCACCAATGATTTCGGCACCGCCCTGGTGCTGATCACCCACGACCTGGGGGTGGTGGCCGGCGTCGCCGACCGCATGATGGTGATGTATGGCGGCCGCTGCATCGAGAAGGGGCCCACCGACACGCTGTTCTACGATCCGCGCCACCCCTATACGCTGGGGCTGCTGCATTCGACGCCGCATGTGGCCAAGCGCGCCAAGCGGCTCGATCCGATCCAGGGGCTGCCGCCCAGTCTCGAGCACCTGCCGCGCGGCTGCGCCTTCCATCCGCGCTGCGCCTTCCGGTTCGAACGCTGCTTCGAGGAACGACCGCCGCTGCTGCCGGTGGAGGACGTGCGCGAAAAGGCCTGCTGGTACCAGGGCGAACTCAAATACGAGGAGGTCGCATAATGCTGGACCGCACCGAAGACCTGTTGAAGATCGAGAACCTCTCGAAGAACTTCTCCATCTCGGCCGGCCTGTTCGCCAGGCCGTTCCAGCTGCGCGCCCTGCAGGACATCAACTTCACCGTAAAGCGCGGTGAAACGCTGGGGATCGTGGGCGAGAGCGGTTGCGGCAAGTCGACGCTCGGCCGCTGCATCCTGCAATTGCTGGCCCCCGATGAGGGGCGCGTGCTGTGGCTGGGGCAGGACATTACCAAGCTGCCGGCCGAGGAAATGCGCCAGAAGCGCCGCGACCTGCAGATCATCTTCCAGGACCCGCTGGCCTCGCTCAACCCGCGCATGACGGTGGGAGAGATCATTGCCGATCCGCTGCGCACCCTGATGCCCGAGGTCAACGCCAAGGAGCGGCGCGAGCGGGTGCTGCGCACCATGGAGGCGGTGGGCCTGTTGCCCGAGATGATCAACCGCTACCCGCACGAGTTCTCGGGCGGGCAGGCGCAGCGCATCGGCATCGCCCGGGCGCTGATCAGCGAGCCCAAGCTGATCGTCTGCGACGAGCCGGTGTCGGCGCTGGACGTCTCGATCCAGGCGCAGATTCTCAACCTGCTGAGCGATCTCAAGGACGAGTTCGGGCTGACGCTGATCTTCATCTCGCACAACCTGAGCGTGGTGCGGCACGTCTCCGATCGCATCCTGGTGCTGTATCTGGGCCGGATCGTCGAGCTCGCCGATGGCGACGACCTCTACGACGACCCCAAGCATCCCTACACCAGGGCCCTGCTCACGGCGGTGCCGATCCCCGACCCCAAACGGGCGCGACAACGCACCATCGAGGGGTTGGTGGGCGAAATCCCGTCGCCGATCAACCAGCCGTCAGGCTGCACGTTCCGGACGCGGTGCCGCTATGCCGAAGAGCGCTGCGCCCAGGTGAGGCCGCCGCTCGAAGTCATTGCCGGCGGTCGCAACGTGGCGTGCATTCGCTGGCAGGAACTGGATCTGAAGCCCGGCGCCTGAGCCGCTCCGAGAGCGAAGGCTCAGCCTCTCGAGCGGCGCTCGCCGCCCTTGTAGTCGACGCGCTTGCGGCGACGATCCGGGCCGACGAAGGCCTTGGCTTCGATGAAGGTCCGGGGCGCCGTCATGATCGAGACCAGCCGGGTTTCGACATGCTGCGTGGCGAAGGGCTTGCGCAGGAACTCGGTGACGCCGGCGTCTCGCGCCCCGGCGATGCCGGCGGCATCGGGGTTGGCCGACATCATGATGACGGGGGTGTCGCGGTTGAGACCCTCCGATGCGGCGCGCAGCGCCTTGACCAGGGCCACGCCGTCCATCGGCGCGAGGGTATCGTTCAGCATGATGGCGCCGAAGCGGTGGCTCTGCAGCAGCACAGCCGCGGCATCTGAGCCCTGCACCTCATCGATGCGGCGGACCTTGAGGTGACGCAGCATCTGGCCGATCAGCGCTCCCATGTGCGGGGAGGGATCGACAACGAGGACGTCGAGCTTGGAAAAGCTGGGTTTCTGCATCCCGGCAGTGTCGCACCGGCCCCTTGCCGGCCGGTTAATCGGCCAAAGCGCGTCGCGAACTTCCAGAGTGCTCCATGCGCTCTGGCTCATTGTTTTCACGCCTGGCTTTGTCCCGAAAGCGGGACCCCTTCGGGGAGACATGCCGTGGTCCAGGAAAACCGGCGGAAGGGCGTTGACAGAGGGGTGTTTTGCCCTTAATCACGGCCCCAATTCGAAGGGCGCGCGGCGCCTGTTTTTATTTCTGTTCCGAGGTTCGGCATGAAAGTCACCAATTCGCTCAAGGCTCTGATGGGTCGCCATCGCGCCAACAAGCTCGTGCGCCGCCGCGGCCGCGTGTACATCATCAACAAGGTGGACAAGCGCTACAAGGCCCGCCAGGGCTGAGCTGCTGCTCACGACCAGGTTTTGAAAGGCCCGCGCAAGCGGGCCTTTTTCGTTTGGTTAGCCTTACCCCGAAGATGTGAACTACGGGTGATTGCGTAGGGCGGTGATACCGTTAGCATGGAGATAGCGCCTCCAGAGTCGGCGATATGTCTTCTGAAGCCATCTCGATCGTGATCGAGCAGCCGTTTGACGAGGTCTACCGCTTCCTCGTCGATCCCCTGAACTTTCCGTCCTGGGGGCCGGCCCAGAGTTCCGACATGCGCCACCTCGGCGCCGGCGACTGGCTGGTGGATTTCCAGAAGGGGCCGATGATCCTGCGGTTCACCGAGCCGAACCTGTATGGGGTGCTGGACTACCGCATCTTCCGGCCAGGCGACGCCCCCGGACACCTGGTGTCGGTGCGGCTGCTGCCGGTCGGCGAGGCGTGCGAACTCACCATGATCTGGCGGCAACGGCTCGGCGTGGGCGACCAGCAGTTCGCCGCCGAGTGCATCGGCATTCGCGGCTACTTCGCCCGGCTGAAGACGCTGCTGGAGGCGGATGCCGGCGATTAGCCGGCGAAAGCCGAGATGATCCTGAGCCAGGAGCGGATGCCCTTGTGGAAGCTCTTCAGATCATACTTCTCGTTGGGGGAGTGGATGCGATCGTCGTCCAGCGCGAAGCCGATCAGCAGCGTATCGAGCCCGAGGGTCTTCTTGAACTCGCCGGCCACCGGGATCGAGCCGCCCGAACCGATCAGCGCCGCTTCATTGCCCCACTCATCCTTCAGCGCCGTGGCAGCCTTGGCGACAAACGGGCCATCGGTCGGCACCGACACGGCCGGGGCGCCGCCGTGCTCGTGGAAGGTTGCCGTCGCGTCGGGCGGCAGCCGGTCGGTAACGTGCTTGCGGAACGCCGCCCGGATCTTCTTCGGGTCCATGCCCGAGACCAGGCGGAACGAGATCTTGGCGCTGGCCTTGGCCGGGATCACCGTCTTGAAGCCATCGCCGGTATAGCCGCCGCTGATGCCGTTGATCTCGCAGGTCGGGCGCGCCCGGGTCTGCTCGAGCACCGAGCGCCCCTGTTCGCCGGCGGGCGTGGTCAGCCCGGCCCCGCGCATGAAGGCCGCCTCGTCATAGGGCAGGCGCTTCCACTGCGCCGCAATCTCGGCGGGGAGTTCGGCGACGTCGTCGTAAAAACCCTCCAGCGCCACGCTGCCATCGGGGTTGCGCAGCGAGGCGATGATATCGGCCAGCACCTGGATCGGGTTGCGCGCCGCATTGCCGTACATACCCGAGTGCAGGTCATGGCTGGCGCAGGTGATCACCACCTCTTCGCCGACCAGGCCGCGCAGCGAGGTGACGATAGCCGGGGTGTCGCGGTTCCACAGGTCGGTGTCGCAGACCAGCGCGATGTCGGCGGTGCCGAGCTCGGCCTTGTTGGCTTCGAGGAAGCCCGGCAGGCTCTTGCCACCCGACTCTTCCTCGCCTTCGAAGAACAGTGTCACCTTGATCGGCAGCGGGCCGTTCACCGCCTTCCAGGCGCGGCAGGCCTCGACGAAGGTCAGGAGCTGCCCCTTGTCGTCGGACGTGCCACGCCCGACGATACGGGTCTCCCCATCGTCCCCCTTCACCAGCGTGGCGGTGAACGGGTCGGTGGCCCACAGGTTCAGCGGATCGACCGGCTGCACGTCGTAATGGGCGTAGAACAGCACGTGCGGTCCATCAGCGGCCTGATCGTGCGCCACCACCATGGGGTGGCCCGGCGTCGGGCGCACCGAAGCGTCGAAGCCGAGCGTCGCGAGATCGGCCGCCAGCCAGTCCGCCGCCTTCCTCACCTCGCCGGCGTAGGCCGGATCGGTCGAAATCGACTTGATCGCCACCAGCGTCTTGAGCCGCGCGACGCTGTCGTCGAGATGGGCATCGGCATGGGCGAGGGCGGCGTCGAGGGCGGTGGACATCAGGGGCAATCCGTTACTGAAAGCGAAAATCCCTCCCCGTTGCGGGACGCTGTTGCGTCCCCTGGATGGGAGGGATCGAGAAGGTATAGCCTAGGCAGGCGGGATCAAGAGGATCCGGCGCCATCCTGGCGGACGAAGGCGATGCGCAGCATGTTGGTGGCGCCGGGTGTCCCCAGCGGAATGCCCGCGGTGATGGCGATGCGATCGCCGGGACGGGCGAGGCCCTCGTTGTAGGCGATGACGCAGGCGCGATCGACCATGTCCTCGAGGTTCACCGCATCGGGCGATTCGACGCAATGAATGCCCCACACCACCGAGAGGCGGCGGACCGTCCTGAGGTTCGGCGACAGCGCCAGGATGGGCTTGGACGGCCGTTCACGCGCAGCGCGGATCGCGGTCGAGCCGGACGAGGTGTAGGTGACGATGGCCGCCAGGTCGAGCGTCTCGGCCACCTGACGGGTCGCCGCCGAGATGGCGTCGGCCGCCGTTGCCTCGGGCTCGGCCGCCTGGGCGCGGATGATGCCGCGATAGTTCGGGTCGCCTTCGACCGCCACGGCCACCTTGTTCATCATCGCCACGGCTTCGACCGGATACTGGCCGGAAGCGCTTTCGGCCGAAAGCATCACCGCATCGGCGCCTTCGAACACGGCGATCGAGACGTCCGAGACCTCGGCGCGGGTCGGCACCGGCGAGGTGATCATCGATTCCAGCATCTGGGTCGCGACCACCACGGGCTTGCCGTAGCGGCGGGCGATGCGGATCATGCGCTTCTGCAGGCCGGGGACCTGCTCGAGCGGCATCTCGACACCCAGATCGCCGCGCGCCACCATGAAGGCGTCGCACAGCTTGATGATTTCCTCGAGCCGCTCGACCGCCTGCGGCTTCTCGATCTTGGCCATGACGCCGGCGCGGCCCTGGACGATCTTGCGGATATCGATGATGTCTTCGGGCCGCTGCACGAAGCTGACGGCAATCCAGTCGGCTTCCGCCTCGAGGCCCTTCAGCAGGTCGGCGTGATCCTTCTCGGTCAGCGCCCCCATCGGCAGCAGCGTATCGGGCAAGCTCACGCCCTTCTTGTCGCTCAGCTTGCCGCCATAGATCACTTCGGTCTCGACCTGGCCGCCGCCGACCTTGGTGGCCTTGAGTTGCAGCTTGCCGTCATCGAGCAGCAGGCGATCGCCCACCGACACCGACTCGAGGATCTCCGGATGCGGCAGGTAGACGCGCTCGGCCGTCCCCGGGGCTTCCGAGCTGTCGAGGGTGAACCGGGCGCCGGCCACCAGCTGCACGGCGCCTTCGGCAAAGCGACCGACGCGGAGCTTGGGGCCCTGCAGGTCGACCAGGATGCCGATCGGATGGTGCAGCCGCGCCTCGACATTACGGATATAGCCGACGGTCTGCTTGAGCAGTTCGTGGCTGGCGTGGCTCATGTTGATGCGGAAGACGTCCGCACCAGCGCGCGCCAGCTTCTCGATCGTGGCTTCGTCGTTGGACGCAGGGCCCAGGGTCGCAACGATCTTCACGCGTCTCAAGCGTCTCATTCGGAATCTGCACCTTCATCAGTAGGAGTGTCGTCGGCGGGCTGGTTGCCACCGTCGGTCGGCAGGTCGCCTTCGAGCGGGACGGCCTCGTCCGTCGGGCCGGTGTCGCCGCTGATGACTTCGCCATCGGTCAGCTGCAACGTCCAGTCGCTGCGATTATTGGTATCGACTTCGAAGAAGCCGGTTCGTTCGTAGCCGCGCGCCAGACAATCCTCAACACCGAAGATGGTGAAGGTCTCGTCGCGCGTGCACATGAAGACGCTGCCGTCCCAGGCGCCGCCGCTCACGTCGTCGGCGGCATAGACGTAATAGTAGCGGCGCGCCTCGAGATTGCCGCGATAGATGGTGACGCAGTTATCCGGTTCGGCGACCCACCAGCCTTCCGACTGCCAGCCCTTCTCGGCCCGGTAGCCGAAGGCGATGGAGACCTTGTTGGCGGTTTCGTTGCAGACGCGGAAGCTGCCTTCGCCGGTCTCGGCCGAGGCTGCGGGATCGGCGGGCGCCTGCGATTGCGCCTGCGCCGAGGCAGCGCTGAGCGGCGCGTCGGCGCGCGGCAGGAAAATCCAGATGGTGACGGCTATGAACGCGGCGGCGAGCACACCAGCGATGGCCAGGATGTAGCGCAATGGACCGCCCGGGTTCGATGCCTGAAATCGTTTGCAGCGCGCGACGTGTTGTGCGCAGCGCCCCGCCCGGTGTCAACCGGTAAACGCGGCTTTTGTCGGAATTACGAAACCCCTGCGGCACGCGATGTGGATTGATGTCGAATAGGCTTGAACAGGCGAGGCCGAACGGGTTGAACGGGGGCCGAAACGAAGAGGAATTCGACTATGGCAACCGTCTCATCCGATAGCGTCGCCCAGGACCAGATCAAGGCCTTCATCGAGCGCATCGAACGGCTCGAGGAAGAAAAGGCGGCAATCGCCGGCGACATCAAGGAAGTGTATGCCGAAGCCAAGGGCAACGGCTTCGACACCAAGGTGCTGCGCAAGATCGTCTCGATCCGCAAGCAGGACCATAATGAACGCATGGAGCAGGAAGCCCTGCTCGAGCTCTACCTGACCGCCCTGGGCATGGCGGCGGCGCCGAGCGAAGACGAGTAGGCGCGAGGCTTAGGCCGCAATGACAGGGCCGCCCCACCGGGCGGCCTTTTCTTATGCGCCCCGCTCAGCCGGCCTGGCGCTGCTGCAGCCCGGCAAAGGCTGCAATCGGCGCCGGGCGGCCGAACAGGAAGCCCTGCGCCGTCTCGCAGCCTTCGGCGCGCAGAAAGGCCAGTTCCTCCGGCCGCTCGACGCCCTCGGCGACCACCGGCGTGCCGAGATAGCGCCCGAGCTCGATGACGGCGTGGACGATCGCCGCCGATTGCAGGTTGCGGTCGAAGGTCCTGACGAAGGACTGGTCGAGCTTGATCCGCGAAAAGGGGAAAGCACCCAGGTGGGTGAGCGACGAGTGCCCGGTGCCGAAATCGTCGATGGCGACCCGCACTCCGAGCGCCCGGATCTGCCGGAGCGTCGTCACCGCCCGGGTCAGGTCGCGCACCAGGGCCGTCTCGGTCACCTCGATCTCGAGCCGCGCCGGCGACAGGCCCGTCTGCACCAGGACCTGATGGATCAGGCGGGAGAATGACGGATTGTGGATCTGCGCCGCCGACACATTGACCGAGAGGCTGAGCGGCACCCGCCAGGAGGCCGCTTCCTCGCAGGCCGCCCGCAGCACCCATTCGCCGATCTGCAGGATCAGCCCATTCTCCTCGGCGATCGGAATGAAGATGCCTGGCGCGATCTCGCCGCGCTCGGGGTGGTGCCAGCGGATCAGTGCTTCGAGGCCGGTGACCGATCCCGAGGCGATGTCGACCTGCGGCTGGTAGGTGAGGCGCAACTGCCCCGCGTCGGCGGCGTCGGCCAGGTCGTTGGCGACCAGTCGCCGGTCGCGCAACTCGTCGTTCATCGTCGCCTCGAACATTCGATAGGCGCCCCGGCCATCCTGCTTGGCGCGATAGAGCGCCATGTCGGCGGCAGACATCAGCTGCTCGGCGCTCTGGGCATCGCCGGGGAAGGAGGCAATACCGATCGACGCCGAGATCGCGGAGTCCTCCTCCGTCTCGGGCACGTCGCGGGCAAAGGCCTGCAGCAAGCGCTGCGCCACCCGGTTGGCGGCGTCGAGGCTCGTGGTGGCATTGAGCACCACGGCGAACTCGTCGCCGCTCAGCCGCGCCGGATAACCGATCTCGCCGATCTCGCGCTGCAGGATCAGCCCGACCCGGCGCAGCAGCGCGTCACCGGCTGCGTGGCCGTAGAGATCGTTGACCTGCTTGAAGCGATCGAGGTCGAGGCAGAGCACGCTGCAGCTCCGCCCGTCGCTGCGGGCGTCCTCGATGGTCTGGTTGAGCCGGCGGCCGAAACTGACGCGATTGGGCAGTCCGGTCAGCGCATCGTGGTGGGCGAGGAAGCGGATATGTTCTTCGGCCTGCTTGCGGGTGGAGACGTCGCGGATGGCGATGGCCTGCTGCCGGACGCCCTGAAACTCGATCTCGTGCGCCACCGCCTCGACCGGGATGTCGCCGCCGGCGACCTCGAGCCGCCCCTCGATGGTGGCATTGGGAGTGCGTTCGAGCGCCTCGCATGCCGTCGCGTCGAGGAAATCGAGCAAGGGGCGCCCACCGGCGTCTGCCTCGGAGCCGACCAGCTGCCTGAAGCTGCGATTGGTGGCGCTGATGGTTCCGTGCCGGACGATGACGATGCCTTCGACCGCTGCGTCGGCCAGCTCGCGCATCCGCGCGCTTTCGGCGCCGTGGCGCCGATCCCTGAGGTCGAGCAGGGTGCCGCCCATGGCGAGGCCCAGAATGATGCTCGAGGCGAGCGACAGCACCAGCCAGAGCCAGGTCGGCGTCCCCTCGGCGACGATCGGGTAGCAATCGGCGAAGCCGGCCGCGCCCATGGCGGTGAAATGCATCGTGCAGATCGCCAGGGTGAGCAGAACGGGAGCGCCCACCCGACCGCGCAGCGTCGGGGCCCGGGCCAGCCAGAGTGCGGCGGCGCCCAGGGTAATGCCGGTGAGGATGGAGATGGCGACGAGGTTGAAATCCCAGACGATGGCGCCGCCGACGATCACCGCCGCCATGCCGGTATAGTGCATGACGGAGATGCCGAGTCCGACCACGGCCCCGGCGAGGATCGAGTCGCCGGCCGAGGTGCCGATGGTGGCGAACCAGAGCCCGCCGCCGACGACCACGATGGCCAGCGACAGCGACGCCAGCGTCGTCGGCAGGTCGTACCCCACGGCGACGCCGGGATGGAATGCCAGCATGGCGACGAAGTGGGTGGCCCAGATGCCGAACCCGACCGAGACGGCCGCCACCGCCAGCCACACCATCTGCATCGCGCCGGCGGTGCGGCGCGCATGATGCAGTAGTGATATCCCGGCAAAAGACGAAAGTGCGCACAGCAACGCCGCCACGGCGACCAGCGACAGGTCGTGATTGTTCAGTAATGTGCTGACGACGACCGGCAACGAACGCCCCGGGATACTTGAGTTCCGGCGATAGTTGGCGTCACGGGTGAACAGACGATTACCCACTACTGCGAACGGCTGGCGGGTTGTCGGGTGGGTGAATCAGCCGTCTGGCAGACCACAGGTAGAACTGCGTAGCTGCGCGAAACCTCCGGTTTCGAGGCGGCCCAGGCGTCTGCTACGAGAGGCGTATGGAACGCTCGCGCGACTCCGCTAGTTCTGCTGCGGGGCTCGCAGGAGCAGTTATGACTCAGCGCACGTTTGGGCCGGAGAAGCGCAACGGCAAATGGTACTTTTATGCCTATCTCGAGGGGCAGCAGGCCGAATGGGGCCCCTATTCGAGCGAGGAATTCGCAATGGGAGCCAAGGACGCGATCGAACGACGGCTGACCGCAGAGGAAAAGGCGGCGGCCCAGCAGCCGCCGGCGGCTGCGACCGAGGACGAGCTCGCTCAGCAGCAGGAAGAAAAAGGGCCGCCCGGCGGGGCGGCCCGTTGATCTTCGGTTTGCCGAGACTCAGGCTGCGGCCGGGGTCGGCTCGCCCAGCGACAGCATCAGCCGGTTGGCCCAGTTGAAGAACGCCGCGCTCTGGATCAGGTCGGCGATCGCGAGATCGTCAAGCCCGGCCTCCCTGAGGTCGGCGATTTGCTCGGTGCCGAAGGCAGACGGGGTTTCGGTCAGCGCGACCGAGGCGGCGACCAGGGTGTTCCAGCGGTCGCCCAGGTCAACCTCCACACCGTTATCGAGCAGCCGCTGCACATCTTGGCCGCGCTTCGAATAGGTCGAAGCAAAGCGGGCATGCACCGAGGCACAGAAGATGCAGCCATTGGAGCGTGACGTCGCCGCGGCCGACAGCTCGCGCTCGGCGCGGGGCAATCCGGCATCCGGGTTGTAGAAGATATCCTTGTCGGTGCGGGTGCGGGCGCCGAGGATGTCGGGGTCGCGGGCCAGCAGCATGAAATAGGGCGACTTGGCGCGCGACGCCTCGGTCAGCCCTTCCCAATGCCGCTCGGTCAGCTCGGACTCCTCGAGTGGCTCGAGCCAGGGGGCCCAGCCGATCTGTTCCTGGGTGAAGACGACCGGACGGTCGGCGAGGTCGTAGGTGATGGCTTTCTCGGTCATGTCTGGCCTCAGGCTGCAGCGACGGGGCTGATCGGGGTGGAGGCGTGGGCGACGCTGGTGGCCTGCTGCGCCGCGGCGAGGGCCCTGAGCCCGATCACCACGCGGATCTGGAAGGCGAGGAATGCCACCAGCTGGCTCAGCGTCACGATATCGGTGGTCGACCAGCCGGCATCGAGCAGCTGCTGCAGCTTGTCGGGGCTGGCGTCGCGCGGCCGGAAGACCAGGAAATGGGCGTGAGCCAGCGCCGCGCCGAGCCGGCCGAGCACCTGGCGATTTGCCGCGTCAGGCTGATACTCGAGGCCCGGCTTGCCTTCGGCACTGAGTGGGCCGGCGGGATAGTGGCCATAGGGGCCTACCGTTGTGCCACGCCGGATCTCGGCACTGATGGCGCCGATCAGGCCGTTCCGGTCATGATGCCCCAGCTGTTCGCGGTAGAAGGCCGCGATGGCTTCGTCCTGGTGGAGGGCGGCAACGAAGTAGGCGATGGCGAACCGCTCCTCGAGCAGCACCGTGCTGGCATCGAGTGGCGCGAACAACGCCTCGTAGCTTTTCTGCGCATTGTCGCGGGCGGTCGGCCGCCCATGACGCACCGTATCCAGCGCGCTGCCGGGGAGCACGCCGACCAGCTGGTCGATGACGTCTTTGCTCTTGTCGCTCATCTCAGTTCCTTTCGGGGGTTTTCAGCGCACCACGCTCAGGCGTGGCGAATGCGGCTTGTCGGCCTTGGACCAGCCGAGGGAGGGCGCGACTTTTTCGGCGATCAACTCGATCGAGCGCAGCACCAGCTCGTGCGGCGGATCGACCGAGTGCACCTGGAAGACGATGTCGGTGACCCGTGGCAACGTGGTGTCGCGATGGAGGGTCTCGAGCACGTCGTCGACCGTCCCGACATGCGTATCGGTGGCGGCAATCAGATCATCGAGATCGTCGCTTTCGAAGCGGTGGCCGCCTTTGGCGAGACCGATGGCGGCCTTTTTCAGGCCAACTGCGGCGTAGCGGCGGGCTTCCTCGCGGTTGTCGGCGACGAACAGGGTGCGCGAAGCGACGATGCGCGGCGCGATCTCGCGCGGCAGATGCTCGAAATAGCCGTCGATGATCGGGTGCTGCAGGTCGGGCAGGGTGGTCTTGGGTGCGTCGGCCGGGCGGGGCTGGGTGCGTGACAGCATCAGGCCATCGCCGGCCTTGCCGGCACGGATGCCGCCGGCGACCGAGAAAGTGGCCTGCCAGAAGCGCTCGAGCAGGTGCGGCGCCGCCGGATAGAGCTTGACGTCGCCGACGATGGGCGAGCCGGAGAGCGCGGTGCGGAAGGTTGCGAGATGGCGCTCGTAAATGGCGGCCTTGTCCTTCACGTCATAGCCGAAGGCCGTGAATGAATCCGGGGTGCCGCCCGAGCCGGTGCCGAGCTCCAGCCGCCCGCCCGACAACAGGTCGAGCACCGCCGCATCCTCGGCAGCGCGGATGGCGCTCTCGAGCGGCAGGGTGATGATGCCGGTCCCGAGCCGGATGCGGGTGGTGCGCGCCGCCACGTAGGAGAGGAACACCAAAGGCGAGGGCAGCCCGCCTTCATCGCGGTGGAAATGGTGCTGAGCAACCCAGGCGCTGTCGAAGCCATTGGCCTCGGCGTGGACGATCTGGGTGGCGGCATTGTGGTAGCGCTCGCCGGCGCTGGTGTCGTCGAGCAGCCGGGTGAAGAAGCCGAGGCGCTTGGGGAGTATGGTATCAGACATGGGCGAGGCTCCGTTGGCCGGGAATGGCGTCGATCAGTTCGCGTGTGTAAGGGCTCTGCGGATTGCGGAAGACCTCGGCGACCGGCCCGGTTTCCACCTGTTTGCCGTTCTGCAGCACCGACACGGTGTCGGAGATCTGCCGCACCACGGCGAGGTCGTGCGAGACGAACAGGTAGGTGAGGCCGCGCTCGCGCTGCAGCTCGTCGAGGAGCTTCAGGATCTGCGCCTGCACGGTCACGTCGAGGGCCGATACCGCCTCGTCGAGCACCACCACCTCCGGGTCGAGCACCAGGGCGCGAGCAATGGCGACGCGCTGCCGCTGCCCGCCTGAGAGGGCGCGCGGCCGGCGCTGGCGTAGAGCTTCGGGCAGGCCGACTCGCTCCAGCAACGCGTTGACCTTCTTCGCGCGCCCTGCCGCATCGAGCCGGCCGAAATTGCGCAGCGGCTCCTCGACAATCGAGAACACCGTCTGGCGCGGATCGAGCGAGGAGAAGGGGTTCTGGTAGACCAGCTGGATCTTCTGGCGGAACTGGCGCAGCGCCTCGCCGGTGAGCGTGGCAATATCGGTGCCGGCGATGCTGATCCGACCGGAAGTGGGGCGGCCGAAACCGACGACGTCGCGTACCGTGGTGGTCTTGCCCGAGCCGGACTCGCCGACAATGGCATGGGTGGTGCCGCGGCGGACCGCGAAGGAGATGTCGTCGACGGCGCGGAAGGTCTTCCGGCCATCGGCATGGAAGTCGTGGACGAGGTTTTCGACCAGGATTGCATCCTCACTCGCCGGGATGACAGCCAGCGGGTGGGGCGAGCGCTCCCCTCTGGTCCCAGCCGAGAGCGAGGGGGCGTCGGCGAGCAGTTGCCGGGCGTAGGCGCTTTGCGGCGCCGCCAGCAGCTCACGCGCCACACCGGCTTCCTGGATGCGACCGCCCTGCAGCACGACGATACGGTCGGCCCGGTCGGCGGCAACGCCGAGATCGTGCGTCACCAGCAGCACCGCGGTGCCGGTGTCGCGGCGCAACTCATCGATCAGGTCGAGGATGCGGCGCTGCACGGTGACGTCGAGCGCGCTGGTCGGCTCGTCGGCAATGATCAGTTGCGGCTTCAGCGCGATGGCGATGGCGATCAGCACGCGCTGTTTCATGCCGCCGGAGAGTTCGTGCGGGTATTGCCGGGCCCGGAGCTCGGGGTCGGACAGGCCGACGCGGGCCAGCAGTTCAATCACCCGCGCCGCGATCACCTTGCCGTCGCGTTCGCCGTGGATGCGGAGGATTTCTCCGACCTGCGCGCCAACCGTCTTCACCGGGTTCAGCGAGCTGGTGGGATCCTGCGGGATCAGGCTGATCTGGCGGCCGCGAATGGCGTCGAAGCGCTTGCCGGTCCAGCGCGAGATATCCTCGCCGTTGAGCCGGATGGCGCCATGGTCGATGCGGCCGTTGTCGGGCAGGAGGCCGATCACCGCCTGGGCGGTGGTGGTCTTGCCCGAACCGGACTCGCCGACCAGCGCCACCACCTCGCCGGGCTCGACGGTGAAGCTCACATCGTGGGTGACGCGGGCATAGCGGTCGGCTTCCTTATAGGCGACGGCGAGGTTTTCAACCGAGAGAAGCGGTGTGCTCATCGTCCAACCTTCCCCAGCGCCTGGCTGATGCGGTTGGCCGACAGCACGACCAGCACGACGACGAGACCCGGGGCGGTGGTCAGCCACCAGGCGGTCGAGATGTAGTTGCGGCCTTCAGCGATCAGGAGGCCCCATTCCGGTGTCGGCGGTGGTGCGCCATAGCCGAGAAAGCCAAGGGTGGAGATGGCGAGGATGGCGCCGCCGAACTGCAGGGCGGCGAGCGCCAGCACCGAGGTCAGCGAGTTGGGCAGCACATGCCGCCACAGCACGGACAGGAAGGTGCCGCCGCTGCCGAACGCTGCCTCGACATACTCGGAGCGCCGCACCCGCACCACTTCGGAGCGCGACAGGCGGGCGAAGCCGGCGACCGAGGTGATGCCCACGGCGATCGCCGCATTCACCGTGCCGAAGCCCAGGAGGATGATGATCGACAGCATCAGCAGCAGGCCGGGGATCGACAGCAGCACGTCGACGAGGCGCATCACCGCCTCTTCGACCAGCCCACCGACGGCACCGGCGAACAGCCCCAGCGTGGTGCCGACGACGAGGCCGACCAGCACCGCGACAAAGGCACCGGTCAGCGAGTGCACCGCGCCATAGACGATGCGGGCGAAGAGGTCGCGACCCAGCGCATCGGTGCCGAGGATGTGGAGCAGGCTCGGCGCCTTGAGCTTTTCGGCCGGCACGCCCTGCACCGGGCTGAAGCTGGTGAACAGCGAGGGCGCCAGCGCGAACAGCACCACCAGAGCGATGACGCCCCAGGCCAGCACCAGGCTGGGCGAGACGCCGCGCAAGCGCTGCAGCAGCGGGTTGCTCGAGGCGTTGCGCGGCTTACTGACGAGGATGTCGGTGGATCCGATGCTGGTCATGCTGGGGCACCCTTCAGGCGGCGAAGACGGGGGTCGAAAACGGGGTAGAGCAGGTCGACGATGAGGTTCACCGCAACGAACGAGAGGGCGGAGAACACGACGATCGCCTGGATCACCGAGGTGTCCTGGAAGCGCACCGAGCGTTCCGTCAGCCCGCCAATGCCGTTGAGGCCGAACACCGTTTCGGTAATCACCGCGCCGGCCAGCAATTCGCCGAACAGGATGCCGGCAATGGTGAGCGTCGGCAGCAGGGCGTTCTTCACCACATGCCGCCACAGCACCCAGCTGGGCGAGGCGCCCTTGGCGCGGGCGACGGCGACGAAGGGCTGGGTGGAGACTTCGTCGATATTGCGGATCAGGATCTGCGCGAGCGGCGCCGAGATCGGGATGGCGAGGGTGATCACCGGCAGGATCAGCCCCTCGAACTCGCCGGGGTTGATCACCGAAATCCATCTGAGTCGGAACGAGAAGATCTGGATCAGCATGATGCCGAGCCAGAACACCGGCAGCGACACGAACAGCGACGGGATCGACTGGATGGCGGTGCGGAGCCAGGCGAAGGGGGCGAGCGTTGCCAGGAAAGCAAGGCCGAGCGCGATGAGCACTGCGAGAGTGAAGCCGAGGCTCGCGAGCCGCGCCGTCGCCGGCAGGTTGGCCAACAGCTCATGGGCAACCGGTACGCTACCGACGACCGAGTAGCCGAAATTGCCGGTGAGGAAATTGCCCAGAGCCTGCAGGTATTGCTGCCACAGCGGACTGTCGACGCCATAGGCGTCGCGGAGCGCGGCGATCTGTTCCGGGCCGAGGCCCAGTTCAGGGTTCTGGAACTTGATCAGGATCGCGTCACCGGGCAGCGCCTGCAGCAACAGGAACGAGGCGGTGAAGGCGATCCAGAGGACGAGCAGGGCCTGCCCGATCCGGCCGATGATGTAGCGCGACATGACGGCGCTCCAGAATGAGGGGAAAGTCCCGGGCGTTGCCGCCCGGGAAGCAAGGGTCAGCGGGTGAGCCAGACGTTGTAGAAGCTCGGGCGGCCCACCGCCTCGAAGCCCAGCCCGTGCACGTAGGGCGCGGTGGCGAAGGCCTGCGGCTCCTCGAAGAACGGGATGATGTAGGCCTGGTCGAGCACGTAGCCCTGGATCTCGCCGGCAATGGCGAGGCGCTTGGCGCGGTCGGTCTCGGAGGCAAGGCCCTCCAGCAGGCCGTTCAGCTTGTCGTCGACGAAGCCCTGGACCTTGTCGCTCGAGCCACCCTTCTGCAGTAGCCAGTCGCGGTTCTTGGGATAGAAACCGGACTTGATCACGTCGGGGTCGGCGCGACCGACCATGGCTACGGTGACCGGGGTTTTCAGCGGATCGAGCTGGTCGAGGGTGCGGCTGCCGGCGTCGCCGGCGAGCACGTTGAGCTTCACCCCGACCTGCGCCCATTGCTGGGCCACCAGCTGCAGCACGCCTTCATTCTGCGGCTGCGGCAGCGAGACATAGACGGTGAGGTCGAGCTTCTTGCCGTCCTTTTCGAGGATGCCGTCGGCGCCGGGCGTCCAGCCGGCTTCGGCAAACAGCGCTTTGGCCTTGTCCTGGTCGAACACCAGTTTGCTGGACTCATCGACATAGCCGGCGGCGTGCTGCGAGATCACCGAGGTGGCGACCGGGTAGTTGGCCGAGAACAGCGTATCGACGATCTCCTGGCGGTTGGTGGCCAGGGTCAGCGCCTGGCGCACCTTGAGGTCGGCGACCAGCGGGTTGTCGGGACGGAAGGCGATCGAGTTGTTCACGCCGCGGGTGTTGGGCGCGAAGATCTCGAAGCCGGCATCGTTGACCTGCGGCTCGTCATAGGCCTGGATCTGCCGGATGATGTCGGCCTGGCCGGAGAGCAGGCCGCCGATGCGGACGCTGTCTTCCGGGGTGATGAGGTACTTGATGCCGTCGAGGTAAGCGCGGCCCTGGTGCTCGAACTTTGCCGGACCCCAGTTGTAGTCGGCGCGAACCGTCAAGTTCAGTTCCTTGCCGAGCGTCTCGCTTGCCACCACGAAGGGGCCGGAGCCGATGATCTTGGTGGCGTCGCCGAGTTCATCATAGGGCAGCGCCAGAGTGGCCGGCGAAACGATACCCGAGCCGATCACCGCGGTGCCCTGGAGGAACCCCGGCGAGGGATGCTTGAAGTGGAACCTGACGGTGAGATCGTCGACCACTTCGGCGTGGTCGTAGTTGTTGATGACTTCCGAGACCGGGTATTTCAGCTCTTTGTTGCCGAGCCCGAAGGTGTCGTAGTTTACCGCGACCGCCTTGGCGTCGAGCGGCGTGCCGTCCGAGAAGGTGATCCCCGGTTTCAGCTTGAAGGTGTACTCGGTGGCGGTGTCGTTGACCTGCCACGACTCGGCCAGCCACGGCTCGATCTCGAGCGTTTCCGGGTTCTGGTAGGTCAGCTTGTCAGTGATCTGGTTGAGCACGCCGCCGTTCGGATAGAAGCCGCCGGCCGGGGGGTAGAGGTTGGTGTGCGCCTGCTGCTCGAGGTAGATCAGGGTGCCGCCCTGGACCGGTGCGTCCTGGGCAAAGCCGGGGCTGATGATGGTGCCGGCGAGCAGCAGGGCGGCAAGCGCTCCGAGCGTGCGGCGTCTGATTGGGGTCACGGGTCCGATCCTTTCGGGTGAAATCTGGGGTTCCGAGGCAGGCCCGGAAGGTGCCCAGATCGTAGCCCGATCGGCCGTTCACTCAATAATCCCTATGGGAATGATAGACTAAATAGACGAAAGTCGATGAGATTTGAATCACACGGTTTCGTCGCGGCGGAGAAAAAGGCCGAGGACCTTACCCGGCACAGGGCTGGCACAGGGCTGCCACCACCCGCCGGCAGCGCAGGCGAAGCGATCGCGGTGGATCAGCTCGACGCTCGCACGCCATCAGCCCCCTGGTCGGCAGTCACTCGGCGGCGGTCCGATCGGCGTAATCGGGCGCATCCGGGCTGCCCGGGGCGGTTTCGGCGCCGAGGTCCGGGAAGGCGACGATGCGCTGGTTGCGCAGATCCATGCGCACCACCAGGAGGCCTCGTTCCTCGAAATAGGTGAGCAGGCGCCTGGCCCGGCCGGTCGAATGGGTGCCGTATGCCCGGGCGAGGGTGGCGTCCGAGGGGCAGGGCAGGGCTTCGACAGCGGCGCGGGCCAGCACCAGGAACACGCCTTGCACGTCGTCGGACAGCTGGGTCGAGAGCGCCAGCGCCGTCTGCCAGGACTCGGACTGGGCTGTCTCTTCGGCCACGCCGGCACGAACCACGGCGAGCTTCCTCCGGAAGGCGGGCAGCGCCAGCGCCTCGCCGGGGACGCGCCGGATGCGGCAGCGAACGAGGAAATCCTGGTACAGCACGGCGACCGAGCGATAGGCCGCGTCGCGATCTTCGAGCAGTTCGCGGACCACATCATCGACGGCGCGGTCGCGCTCCTCGATATCGACCTCCGGCTCATCGGCGCGCGAGGGTTGCGGCACCTGGGTGCGCACCAGTTGCGCGAGCAGATCGTTGGTCGAGGGTGGTGGCGGCGGAGGGGGCCGGCGAACCGGGCGCACGGCCTCTGGAACCGGGGCGAAGATCAGGTCCCTGGTATCGACCGACGCTTCGGGCAGCGGCATCAGCTTGGGGCTCGAAGAGCGGGCCGAGGTCTCCACCGGACCGATCACCATGGGCAGCGGGCGACGCGACATGGCGGGGCCGAGGGCAACGAAATGGCCGCGGTTGAGGTCGCGGAACATTTCGGCCTGCCGCCGCTCCATGCCGAGCAGGTCCGCGGCGCGGGCCATGTCGATATCGAGGAAGGTGCGGCCCATCAGGAAGTTCGACGCCTCGGCGGCGACGTTCTTGGCGAGCTTGGCGAGGCGCTGAGTGGCGATGACCCCAGCGAGGCCGCGCTTGCGGCCGCGGCACATCAGGTTGGTCATGGCGCCAAGCGACAGTTTTCGCGCCTCGTCGGAGACTTCGCCGGCAATGGCCGGGGCGAAGAGCTGCGCTTCGTCGACCACCACCAGCATCGGATACCAGTAGTCGCGATCGGCATCGAACAGGCCACCGAGGAAAGCGGCGGCACAGCGCATCTGCTGCTCGACATCGAGCCCTTCGAGGCTCAGCACCACCGAGACGCGGTGCTGGCGGACGCGGGCGGCGATGGTGGTAAGTTCGCTTTCCGAACGCGAGGCGTCGACCACAAGGTGCCCGTATTTGTCGGCCAGGGTGACGAAATCGCCCTCGGGGTCGACGATGCATTGCTGCACCCAGGGGGCGCTCTGTTCGAGCAGGCGACGGAGCAGGTGGGATTTGCCGGAGCCGGAATTGCCCTGCACGAGCAAGCGGGTGGCCAAGAGTTCCTCGAGATCGAGCTTAGCCTCGGCGCCACCCTGCGCCACACCCATGTCGATCGCCACCTGCATGGACCCTTGCTAACAGATTCTCTGTGGGTTGCGACCCGAAGCAGACGGCCCCCTCCCATCCTCCCCCATAAAGGGGGAGGTGCTGCATCGAGTGTTTGGCACGATCGAAGGCAGGGCCTCGACTCTTCACCTCCCCCTTTATGGGGGAGGCCGGGAGGGGGCCGTCTCTATCAGTATTGTGAAGCTAAGCCTTCGTCGTCCGCTGCGCGGCTGCGGTATCGATCCCCAGCGTCGTCAGCGTCGTCGCCACGATCCCCGCCCGGTCGAGCCCGGCCACGGCATACATGTCGTTGACGCCGGCCTGTTCGGTGAACAGGTCGGGGATCATCAGCGGGCGGAATTTCAGCTTGCCGTCGAGCAGGCCATGGCTGGCGAGGAAGGTCGCGACGTGGCTGCCGAAGCCGCCAATGCCGCCTTCCTCGATGGTGATGAGCACTTCGTGCTCCTTGGCGAGCCGGGCGAGCAGCTTCTCGTCGAGTGGTTTCAGGAACCGCATGTCGGCGATGGTCGGGTTGAGGCCATAGGCCATCAGCTTTTCGCCGGCGGCGATCACTTCACCCAGCCGGGTGCCGAAATTGACCAGCGCCACGGACTTGCCTTCGCGCAGGATCCGGCCCTTGCCGATTTCCAGCACGGTGCCGCGTGGCGGCAGTTCGACCCCGAGCCCATCACCGCGCGGATAGCGGAAGGCGATCGGGCCCTCGTCATAGGCGGCGGCGGTCGCCACCATGTGGCGCAGCTCGGCCTCGTCGCCGGCGGCCATCACCACCATGCCGGGGATGGCACCGAGATAGGCCGCATCATAGTTGCCGGCATGGGTCGGGCCGTCAGCACCGACATAGCCGGCGCGATCGATGGCGAAGCGAACCGGCAGGCCCTGCACCGCCACGTCGTGGATCACCTGGTCATAGGCACGCTGCAGGAAGGTGGAATAGATGGCGCAGAACGGCTTCAGCCCCTCGGTCGCCATGCCAGCGGCAAAGGTCACGGCGTGCTGCTCGGCAATGCCGACATCGAAGATGCGGGTCGGGAACAGTTCGGCGAACTTGTCGAGGCCGGTGCCGTTGGGCATGGCGGCGGTCACCGCGACGACGCGCTCGTCGGCCTTCGCCTCCTCGATCAGGCTTCCGGCAAAGACCGAGGTGTAGGACGGGGCGTTCGACTGCGGCTTGGCCTGCGCGCCGGTGATGACGTTGAACTTGTTGACGCCGTGGTACTTGTCGGCGGAGTTCTCGGCCGGGCCATAGCCCTTGCCCTTCTTGGTCACCACATGGATGAGGATCGGGCCGGACTCGGCGTCGCGCACGTTCTGCAGCACGTCGAGCAGGTCGTTGAGGTTATGGCCGTCGATCGGGCCGACATAGAAGAAGCCGAGTTCCTCGAACAGCGTGCCGCCGGTGAAGAACGAGCGGGCGAACTCCTCGGTCTTGCGCGCCGTCTCGTGAATCAGCTTGGGCATCTTCTCGGTGATCGACTTGGCGGTATCGCGGAAGCCGCGATAGACCGGGCCGGACACCAGCTTGGCCAGGTAGGAACGCATCGCCCCGGTGGGCGGGGCGATCGACATGTCGTTGTCGTTGAGGATGACGATCAGCCGCGCGTCCATGGCGCCGGCATTGTTCATCGCCTCATAGGCCATGCCCGCCGACATGGCGCCATCGCCGATCACCGCGATGACGTTGCGCTTCTCGCCCTTGAGGTCGGACGCCACCGCCATGCCGAGGCCGGCGGAAATCGAGGTCGACGAGTGCCCGGCGCCGAACGGATCGTATTCGCTCTCGGCCCGGCGGGTGAAGCCGCTGAGCCCGTCCTTCTGTCGCAGCGTGCGGATGCGGTCGCGGCGGCCGGTCAGCACCTTGTGCGGATAGGCCTGGTGGCCGACATCCCAGATCAGGCGGTCATTGGGCGTATCGAAGGTGGCGTGGATGGCGACGGTCAGCTCGACCACCCCAAGCCCGGCGCCCAGATGCCCGCCGGTCACCGACACGGCGTCGATCACCTCGGCGCGCAGCTCGTCGGCAACTTGGCGCAGCTCATCGCGCGACAGGGACTTGAGGTCGGCTGGCGTCGATACGCGATCGAGCAGCGGTGTCTGCGGCTTGTCCAAAATACCGATCCTTCGCCGGTACGGGCCGGTCTCTCACTGAGAGACTTAGAGGCTCAGGTTCGGCATTGCAACGCCCGCGGGCGCGGCGCTTTAGCGTTGTGCGACGAGCTGCAGGCCGTCAGTCACGAAACGGTCATAGGCAGGAATTGCGGCATTGTCGGGAAGGAAGGCGACGCGGCCGGTGAGCGGCCCGAGCTCGGTGCCCTTTTCGAGGTAGCCTTCGGCTTCGGTCATCTCGGCCCAGAACGCGGTGCTCATCGGCACCGGCTGCACCAGGGTGTCGTTGACGTGGTCGATCTCGGGCGCCACCAGGTCCATCGGCCGAAGCTCGATCGACTGGTTCGGCTGGCGGCTCAGGGCCAGGTCGGCGAGCGCCTGCTGCATCGGCTGGGACGCCGCGTTGTCGGTCAGCGAATTGAAGGTCATGTCGAACATGCCCTTCAGCGACGAGAAGGTTTCAGGGCCGCCGAGCGAGGCGGTCTGCACGTTGCCGGTGCCGAGCAGCTGCTCCCTGGTCGGCAACTGATGGGTTTGCGTGCCCGCAGCCGGCAGGTCCTGCGCCACGGCGTTCTCACGCTCGATGATTATCTTCAGCGCCTGCTCGGCGCCCGGATCGGGGCTCGTCGCGACGTAGGCGGTGACCATCTCGTCGGTCTTGGGCGACATCAGCACGCGCGGCTTGGGCAGTGGCTGGTCGATGGCGGCGAGCGCCGCGACCGCGGTCTGGCTTTCGTTGCCGAGCGGCGAACGGGTGGCAAGCTGGATGCGGGCCGACTTGGTCGCCGGGACCGGTGCGCCGACGGCGTCGAAGGCCTTGGTGTCGATCCCCGGGGGCAGGGCGGCGACATTGATGCCGCCTTCGGACCGGCGGAACACCGGGACCGGAGCCACCACCTCGAAGGTCGGCACGACGCGCTGCGCCGGCTCCTCGGCCGAGGCCAGCATGATGGTCGCACCGCCATTGAGCGTGCGGGGGCGGATCGCCGGGATCGGCGCCGTGTCGTCGCTCGCGTCGGCATTGTCCGCCAGCATGATCGCCGGGGCGCTCTCGTAGATGGCGTCGCCATCGCAGGGGACGGTGCGGCACTTGGTCCACTGCGCCTGCGCATAGGCGCGACCCTCGTTGGAGAGCGGCTTGCCGTCGGTGGGCAGATGCAGGGTCCGCCCGTCGGGGAAGACCTTCTTGAGCTGCGCCCGGGTCATGCGCGGCCAGGCCCGCACGTTGCCGGTGTCCATGTGGACGAATGGGCTGCCCGAGGTGGGGTAGAAGCCGACACCGCCGACCTGGTGCTTCATCGCGGTTTCGCGGAGCTTGGAGAGGTTCACCCCGGGGATGAACACGTCCATCGCCTTGCCGCGCATGTGCTGCGAATTGTCGGCGACGCCGGACGATTTCGAGGCAAGCATCTTGTTGGTCTTGGGCGACCGGTAGGACGAAACGATGTTGTAGGGCTGCTTGCCGCCGACTTCCTGATACACTTCCCAGAGCAGGTCGAAGAGGGCCGGGTCCATCTTCGTGGGTTCTTTGGTGCGCCAGTCGGCAAGGAAAATATTGAGCTCGCGCAGGACCTTCTGGTCATACTGGCCGTTGCGCTTGAAAGTGAAGCTGCCGGTCTGGCCGGTATGGGTGTGGTGCAGGTAGAGCGTGCGATCGCCGCCAGTATTGCCGCTGCCAAAGGCAGCGCTCACCGGCGCGACACTGGGCGGCAGAACGACGGTCAACGCCATCGTTGCGGCAAAAAACAGCCGCGGTACAGCCCGCCAAATCCCCAACAGTTTTCCCGACACGCCCCGAACGACCCGTTGCAACCCAATAGACGAGACAGCCTAGCGCCAGTTCGATGAGAATACATTAACGCTAACGCCCGGTAACCCAGGTGAGGCGGCTACCGTGCGGGTTTCTAGGTAGAAAATCCGGCTGAACCAAGGCCGAATTCCTAAGCACTCGTAAACGCTTGGCTGGCGAACGCGGCACGACATCATAGCACGAGGCCGGCGTCACCAGGGCGCCGGCCTGCATTTCTAGTCCCTCTGCGGGCTTATTGCTATTCGGCGAGCAGCTCTTTCAACCGCTGGTTCATGCCGTAGACATCGCCATAGGAGCGGATGGTGCCGTCGGCATCGACGCGCAGGGTGAAGTAGGAGATGTGCACCGGCACCTTGGTCTTGAGGTTGAACCAGCGCTCGGTATCGCCGAAGGCGGCGGTCAGCGTCTCGGCGCTCAGGTTGGGTTCGAGCTTCAGCAGCGCATCGGCGAAATCCATCGGGTTCTCGACCCGCACGCAGCCATGGCTGTAGGCACGGAACGAGCGCGAGAACAGCGACTTCGATGGCGTGTCGTGCAGATAGATGTCGTGCTGGTTGGGGAACAGGAACTTCACCCGGCCCAGCGCGTTGCCGGCGCCAGGCTTCTGCCGGATGTGGAACTTGTTGATGTTGGTCTGCGCCCAGTCGATGGCCGAGGCGTTGATCACCTTGCCGCCCGACAGCATCTCCATGTTCTGGCTGGCGAGGTAGCCCGGGTTGGCGATCAGATGCGGCTTGATCTCGTTGGTGGCGATCGAGGACGGCACGTTCCAGTACGGGTTGACGACGATGTGCTCGATCTCGTCGTTGAACACCGCGGTCTGGTTCTTGGGCGTGCCCACCACGACGCGGGTGGTGTAGTGGACCTGGTCCTTGTTCATGATCCACAGGCGGAACTCGGGGATGTTCACCGTCACCTGGAAATCGCCGTAGTCGTTCGGCTCCCAGCGCCAACGTTCCATGTTGGCGACGATGTCTTCCTTGGTGGTGGCGGAACCGCCATTCAGCGCCGCGATGGTTGCCGGCCCGATGACGCCGTCGCCGTTGAGGCCAAGGTTTTCCTGGAAGGCCTTGACCGCTGCGACCAGCGGCTCGTCATAGTTGATGTCGACGGTGACCGCCTCGCCGGCGGTTTCCGGAATATCGGGCTCGGGCACATCGAGGCGCTGGCGCAGCAGGGTGACACGCTCATCCTGCATGCCGGGCTTGAGGAGCTTGCCCTCGGGGATGGTGATCGCGGCGTCCATCACGGCGCCGTCGTAGAACTTGGCCAGCGCCGCCTTCAGCCCGAGGAACTCAGGCTGGGTCGGCGACAGCGCCAGCAACAGCTTGTCCGGCTCGCTGCTGTCGGCGAGCTTCACCAGCATTTCGGCTTCGTTGATGCGCTTGGGCGCGATGGTCCAGGTCTTGTTGACCTCGAGCGGCGAGATGCGGCCGCCGAACGCATCCTGGGCGTAACGGACCGCCGCGGCGGAGAATGCAGTTTCGAGCGCCGCGAGCTTCACCGGGTCGGTGCCGGCGGCAGCCACGTCGAGATCGGCGGTCAGGTAATCCGCAGGGCGAAAGCCCTCGAGTTCGGACTCCTTGAACACCTGGATGATCTTTTCGGCGTTGGGCGAAAAGGCGATGGAGCCGTCATCCGCCTTGGTCAGCCAGAGCGGCTCGAAGTGGCGGGCGCCATAGAAGAAATAGAGCTTCTGCGTCTGCTGGTAGGTGCGGCTGCCCTTCTCGGCCGCCGCATAGGAAGAGGAGAGGCCCGCCTTGATGATCCGCGCCAGCTCGGTCTTGGGCGGCGCGATCACGATGCGGGTGGTTTCGATGCCGGCGACGGTGACGGTTTCCTGGGCAGAGGCTGCCTGCGTGAAGATCGCAAATGGCGATGCGAGCGCCACAGTGCCCGCCAACAACAAGGCCTTCAGCATAGTCATTAAGTACTCCGTGCCCGGCTCGAGGGCTGGCAAGGGGCGGCGTGACGGGGAGGATTCGGCACTTTTGCCCCAGATATGCATTTTGCTTAGCCCACAAAACTTAACGCTGACAATTCCTCGCGAGTTTGTGAGTTCGGTCTGTGGACTTGGTGCAACTGACGCCTCGGTTCCTAGGCCGCCGCGTCGCTCTCCAGGCCCTCGTCCAGGCCGTACTCGCGGAGTTTGCGATAGAGCGTCGACCTGCCGATGCCGAGCGCCCGGGCGACCCGCGACATGCGGTAGCCGTAGTGGCGCAGCGCAAACACGATCAGTTCGCGCTCGACATCGGCGAGGGCGGCGACTTCGCCACTCTGGGCCACGAAGCGGTCGCCGACCGCTCCCTTGTCCACAACCTCGCGTAGAGAGGCGATAGCTTCATCGATGTGAACCGGGGCTGAAGGGCCCGGCGCCGTCGAGGTCAGCCGCAACGCCTCGGCGCGGCCCGCACTCAGCGCCACGATCTGCGGGAAGTCGGCGCCTTCGAGATAGGCGGCGCTGCTCAGCACCACTGCGCGGTAGACGGCATTTTCGAGCTGCCGGATGTTGCCCGGCCAGTCGTAGCCGCGCAGCAGCGTCAGCGCCGGCTCGGAGATGCCGACGATGCGCTTTCCGGCCTCGGCGGCGAGGCGGGCGACGAAGTGGTTGACGAGGACCGGCAGGTCTTCCATCCGGTCGCGCAGCGGCGGTACATAGAGCGGAAAAACGTTGAGCCGGTAATAGAGATCCTCGCGGAAGGCGCCGGCCTTGGTCAGGTTGAGCAGGCGGCGGTTGGTCGCCGAGATGATCCGCACATTGACCCGCACCGGCTTGTCGGCGCCGACCGGCTCGATCTCGCCATCCTGGATCACCCGCAGGAGCTTGCTCTGGGTTTCCATCGGCAGCTGGCCCACCTCGTCGAGATAGATAGTGCCGCCATGGGCCTCGAGGAACTTGCCCGCCTGGTCGTAGGTGGCGCCGGCGAAGGCGCCCTTGCGGTGTCCGAACAGGGTCGACTCGATCAGGTTTGCAGGGATGGCGCCGCAGTTGACGGTGACGAAGGGCTTGCCGGCCCGATCGCCCGACCCCTGGATCACCCGGGCGATGAGTTCCTTGCCGACGCCGGTCTCGCCTTCGATCAGCACCGGGATGGTGGATTTGGCCGCCTTGGCCGACAGTGACAGCACCCGGTCCATGCTGGGGGCGCGGGTGACGATGTCGGTGATGCTCATGGTGCCGCTGAGCCGGCTGCGGTCGGTGCGCACCATGGTCTCGAGTTCGCCAAGCTTCAGCGCGTTCCTCAACGACATGATCAGCCGTTCCGGGGCGACCGGCTTGACGAAGAAATCGGCAGCGCCCTGGCGCATCGCGGTGACGACGGTATCGAGCGAGGAGTGCCCGGTCTGGACGATCACCGGGGTTGCAAGCCCATCGCGGCGCATCGCTTCCATGACGGCCATGCCGTCGAGATCGGGCATCACCAGATCGAGGACCATGGCCCCGATGCCGGGATCGGCGTGGAGCAGTTCGAGGGCCTGTCTGCCGCTGGTGGCCGTAACGGCGGAGAAACCGGCCCGGTTGGCGACCTCGGAGGTGAGTCTGAGTTGCACCAGGTCGTCATCGACTATCAGAACGCGCGTCATGGTCCCCCAAGGACTTTGTAGTTGCACGCTTCGCCGCCGCGGCGAATCGCGCTGTGCCGTTTTGGAGCAGCATGTGGGGGGTGGGTTAAGAGGCGATTAAGCGTGAGCACGCCGCCTTCGGCTTCCCATCGGCAGGCCCTCTGGCTAAGGTCGCGCCGCTTTTGAGACCGAGGTGATGAATTGCTAAAGATCGAACCGATGCGCGCGCCCGAAGCCCAGGCCCAGCGGGGGCACAACCAGCTCGGCGAGATGCCGACCTGGAACCTCGACGATCTCTATGCCGGAAACGACTCGCCCGAGCTGAAGGCCGATCTCGCCGCGGCGCAGGCCGACGCAAAGAGCTTCGAGGCCGACTTCAAGGGCAAGCTCGAGACGCTGGCGAAGGGCGGTAAGCTGATCGAGGCGATCAAGCGCTATGAAGCGCTGGGCGATCTCAGCGGCAAGCTCGGCTCCTACGCGTTCCTGCAATACGTGCGGAACACCCAGGACGCGGACAAGGTGAAGTTCCTCGGCGATCTCAGCCAGGCGCTCACGGACCTGTCGACCGGGCTGATCTTTTTCGGGCTCGAGCTCAACCGTATCGATGAAGCGGTGCTCGAAGCCGCGCTGAGCGGCGATCCCGCGCTCGGTCGCTACCGCCCGTGGTTCACCGAACTGAGGAAAGCCAAGCCCTACCAGCTCGAAGACAAGATCGAAGAGCTGTTCCACGAAAAGTCGGTGACCGGCGCCGGCGCCTGGAACCGGCTGTTCGACGAGACCATGGCCGGCCTCAAGTTCGATATCGACGGCGAAGAACTGAACCTCGAATCGACGCTCAACTTCCTGTCCGACAAGGACGAGGTGAAGCGCGAAGCGGCGTTCCACGGCCTGTCGAAGACGTTGCACGGCAACGAGAAGCTGTTCACCCACATCACCAACGTGCTGGCCAAGGACAAGGAGATTTCCGACCGCTGGCACGGCTTCAAGGATATCGCCGACAGCCGCCACCTCGAGAACTCGGTGGAGCGCGAAGTGGTCGATGCGCTGCAGACCGCGGTGCGCGCCGCCTATCCGCGGCTCAGCCACCGCTATTACGCGATGAAGGCCAAGTGGTTCGGCAAGGCGCAGCTCAATGCCTGGGACCGCAACGCGCCGCTGCCGACCAGCGACGATCGCATCTACGACTGGCAGACGGCCAAGGATACGGTGATGGAGGCTTACAGCGCCTTCTCGCCGAAGCTGGCCGAGATCGCCACGCCGTTCTTTACGAAAGGCTGGATCGACGCGCCGACCAAGGACGGCAAGTCGCCGGGCGCCTTCGCGCACCCGACCGTGCCCTCGGCCCACCCGTACCTGATGCTCAACTACCTGGGTAAATCACGCGACGTGATGACGCTGGCGCATGAGCTGGGGCACGGCGTGCACCAGGTGCTGGCCGGCCGGCAGGGGGCGCTGATGGCGCCGACGCCGCTGACGCTGGCCGAAACCGCCTCGGTGTTCGGCGAGATGCTGACCTTCCGTTCGATGCTGGCCAAAACCACCGACCCGACGCAGCGCTTCGCCATGCTGTCGAGCAAGGTGGAGGACATGCTCAACACCGTGGTGCGGCAGATCGCGTTCTACACCTTCGAGCGCGAGGTCCACACCCGCCGCAAACAGGGCGAACTGACCGCGGCCGATCTCAACCAGATCTGGCTCGATGTGGGTGCCGAGAGCCTGGGGCCGGCGATCAAGCTCAATGAGGGCTACGACATCTTCTGGGCTTATATCCCGCACTTCATCCACTCGCCGTTCTACGTCTATGCCTATGCGTTCGGCGATTGCCTGGTGAACTCGCTCTACGCGCAGTACGAGAAGTCGAGCGAGGGCTTTGCCGAGCGCTACTTCGAGCTGCTGAGGGCCGGCGGCAGCAAACATCACTCCGAGCTCCTGGCGCCGTTCGGGCTCGATGCCCGCGATCCCGGCTTCTGGTCGCTCGGCCTGGGGATGATCGAGAGGCTGATCAACGAGCTGGAAGCAACGCAGCCAGGCTGAGGCGGGAGTACCGCCGGGGATTGGCAATTGGTCCAGCGTGGCGAACCGCCGCGCTGTGCTTGTGCGGCACTGCCGCGCGAAGTATGAGAGGCGGAGTGGGGCGGTCTGATCTTCGGCGTTCGCGTGGCAAACGCGGCGTGATGGTCCGGGGATCGGTGTCCCGAGAGACGATCAATCGACTGAGGACCTGATGGCCAAGAAACCTGCCGCTGCTGCCACGCACGACCTGCCGCCCGCCATGGACTACGCCCAGCATGAGGCGACCTATGCCGGCTTCATCACTTTCGTGAAGTGGGGCATCGTGTCGATGGTGTTCGTGGTGCTGTCGCTCTACGCCTTCATCGAGGCACATCAGCCGATCATCGGGGCGTTGCTGCTGCTGGCCATTCCAGTGCTCATCGTCGGCGTGATGGTGATGGGATCCCGCCGCACCTGACGGCGGGATTTTTCTACGCGGGTGACCAAGACGGTCGGCGTCTGACGCTCTGGAGACTTCCATGAAGATTGCAGTGTTGCGGGAACGCGCCGACGGAGAGACGCGCGTCGCGGCGACGCCCGAGACGGTCACCAAGCTGATCGCGCTCGGTGCCGAGGTTGCCATCGAGGCGGGGGCAGGCGAACTGGCCCGCTTCCCGGATGCCGACTATGCCAAGGCGGGCGCCAGCGTCGGCGCCGCCGCTCAGACCATCAAGGGCGCCGATATCGTCTTGACGGTGCGTCGCCCGGCTGCAGCCAGCCTCGCCGGCGCATCCGCCGGCGCATTGGTGATCGGCGCCATGGATCCCTATGGCAACGAGGCCGAGATCGCCGCGCTCGCCAAGGCTGGGGTCACGGCCGTCGCCATGGAATTCATGCCGCGCATCACCCGCGCGCAGGTGATGGATATCCTTTCCAGCCAGGCCAATCTCGCCGGCTACCAGGCGGTGATCGATGCGGCTGGCGCGTTCGATCGCGCCATGCCGATGATGATGACCGCCGCCGGCACGGTCCGGCCGGCCAAGGTATTCGTCATGGGGGCCGGCGTCGCGGGTCTCCAGGCGATCGCCACCGCCAAGCGGCTGGGTGCGGTGGTCACGGCCACCGACGTGCGCGCCGCGGCGGGCGAGCAGGTGGAATCGCTGGGCGCCAAGTTCATCATGACCGAGGCGCTGAAGGATGCCTCGGGCAGCGGCGGCTATGCGCGCGAACTGACCAATGACGAGCAGGCGGCACAGGCCGAGCTGGTCGCCGGGCACATCGCCAAGCAGGATATCGTCATCACCACGGCGCTGATCCCCGGCCGCCCGGCGCCCAAGCTGGTGTCGAGGGCGATGGTCGAATCGATGGCGCCGGGCTCGGTGCTGGTCGATCTCGCGGCCGAGCGCGGCGGCAATATCGAGCTGACCCAGCCGGGCAAGACCGTCACCACGGCCAATGGCGCGACCATTATCGGCTTCACCAACGTCGCCGGCCGGCTCGCCACGTCGGCCAGCCAGCTGTATTCGCGTAACCTCGTTTCCTTCCTCGAGACGCTGGTCGACAAGAAGGAAAAGGCGCTGGCGGTGAACTGGGATGACGAGCTGGTGAAGGCCACCGTGCTCACCCGCGACGGCGCCATCGTCCACCCCAATATCAAGTTCGATGCGGCGCCGGCTCCGGCCAAGCCCGCTGCCAAGGCGGCTGAGCCCGCCAAGACCGGTGCCACCGGCAAGGCCACCGCACCGAAGCGGGTGGCCGCCCCGAAGGCCGAGACCGCCCCGGCGGCGCACGCCAAGACGGCCGCGGTGGCCAAGCCGATCGGCGGCAAGGTGAAGAAGGCCGCGCCGATCGTCGCGCCGATCGCCAAGGCCGCGGCACCGAAAAAGGCCCCGGCAAAGCCGGCAGCGGCCAAGCCCGCGGCTGCCAAATCCGCCGCCTCGACCGCCAAGGGGAAGAAGTAAATGGAACAGACCGCTGCAACCACCGCAGACGCCATCACGGCCGCGGTCAGCGCCGCGACCGGCGGCGCCATCGACCCGTTCGTCTTCCGCCTGTCGATTTTCGTGCTCGCCATTGCGGTGGGCTATTACGTGGTGTGGAGCGTCACCCCGGCGCTGCACACGCCGCTGATGAGCGTCACCAACGCCATCTCGTCGGTGATCGTGGTCGGGGCGCTGCTCGCCGTTGGCGTGCCGCTCGCCGCCGACAGCAACTGGGTCTCGAAACTGTTCGGCTTCCTCGCGCTGGTGCTCGCCAGCGTCAACATCTTCGGCGGCTTCCTCGTCACCCAGCGCATGCTGGCGATGTACAAGAAGAAGGAAGCCCCTGCCGGCAAGGCGGGGAAGCACTGATGTTCAAGCGCTTCATTGCCGCCGCGGCGCTGGTTGCCGCCCTCGCTGTCCCGGTCCTGGCGGCCGAGTTCACCGACGAGCAGCTCGAAGGCCTCGCCGCCCGCATCGAGAGCTTCGATGCGGCGATGAAGGCCAGCGATATGTCGCAGGTGATGGATGTCGTGCCGCCCAAGGTGCTCGACAAGATCGCCGCCAACTTCAACGTCACCACCGAGCAGCTGATCGAAGCGACGCAGCAGCAGATGGATCAGGTGCTGAAGGACGTGAATATCGTCTCGTTCGGCATGGATCTCGAAGCGGCCGAGTTCCTCGAAACCGCCGACGGCACGCCCTATGCACTGATCCCGACCGAAACGGTGATGGACATGGGCGCGGCCGGCGGCAAGCTGAAGGCCAGCTCGTCGACGCTCGGGCTGCTCGATGGCGAGACCTGGTACCTGGTGCGCACCGAAGATGCGCAGCAGGCTGCCCTGCTCAAGGAAGTTTACCCCGCCTTTGCCGATGTGGAGTTTCCCGCCGGCAGCATGGAGCCCGTCACGGAATGATTTCATCCGCCGATGCCGCGGCCTTTCTGCCACCGACGTTCCAGATCCTCACCGGGCTGAGTTTCGCTGCGCTGCTGGTCATTCGTTTCTTCGCGGGGCGGGCACTGTCCTCGCTGTCAGGCAAGCTGATTGCCTTTTCGGTGATCTTTATCGCTCTGGGCAACTTCCTGATGTCGCAGGCGACCGCGAAAAGCTCGCTCAGCGGCGCGGCCGAATTTCTCACACTGGCCGGAGCCAGCTTTTTCGTCGGCGCGATAGTCGTCGTCATCGGGCTGGTTGTCGCGGCACGCCAGTCCACAGCAGTGGTGACCAAATGATCGACGCCAGTTTCGCCGCCGTTCTCTATCTCGTCTCGGGTGTGCTGTTCATTCTGGCGCTGCGCGGGCTGTCGAGCCCGGCTTCGTCGCGGCAGGGCAACACCTTCGGCATGGTCGGCATGGCCATCGCCATCGTCACGACGCTGCTGGTGGCGGGGGTTTCCGACTGGCTGAGCTGGGTGCTGATCATCGGCGGCCTCGCCATCGGTGGCGGCATCGGCGCGGTGCTGGCGCGCAAGGTCAAGATGACCGACATGCCGCAGCTGGTCGCCGCCTTCCACTCGCTGGTCGGTCTCGCGGCAGTGTTCGCGGCGGCTGCGGCGCTCTATGCGCCCGAAGCGTTCGGCATCGGCACGGTGGGGCACATCCACGCCCAGGCGCTGATCGAGATGAGCCTCGGCGTCGCCATCGGCGCCTTTACCTTCACCGGCTCGGTCATCGCCTTCGCCAAGCTCAACGGCAACATGAGCGGCAAGCCGATCATCCTGCCGTTCCGCCACATCATCCACATCGCGCTGGGCCTGCTGCTGCTGGTGCTGATCTGGGCCTTCGCGGTCACCGTCGACCCGCTGTGGTTCTGGGCCATCACCGTCGTCGCGCTGGTGCTGGGCGGGCTGATGATCATCCCGATCGGCGGCGCCGACATGCCGGTGGTCGTCTCGATGCTCAACTCCTATTCGGGCTGGGCGGCGGCAGGCATCGGCTTCACGCTGGGCAATACCGCGCTGATCATCACCGGCGCGCTGGTCGGTTCGTCCGGCGCCATCCTCAGCTACATCATGTGCAAGGCGATGAACCGCAGCTTCATCTCCGTGATCCTGGGCGGTTTCGGCGGCGACAGCGCTGCTGCCGGTTCGGGTGAAGAAGAGACGCGGCCGGTCAAGCAGGGCTCGTCCGACGACGCAGCCTTCATGATGAAGAACGCCGGCAAGGTCATCATCGTGCCGGGCTACGGTATGGCGGTGGCGCAGGCCCAGCACGCGTTGCGCGAGATGGCCGACCTGCTCAAGGCCGAGGGTGTCGAGGTCAAGTACGCCATCCATCCGGTGGCGGGCCGCATGCCGGGCCACATGAATGTGCTGCTGGCCGAAGCGAACGTTCCTTATGACGAAGTGTTCGAGCTCGAGGACATCAACTCCGAGTTCGCCCAGACCGATGTGGCCTTCGTCATCGGCGCCAACGACGTGACCAACCCGGCGGCCAAGACCGACAAGACGTCGCCGATCTACGGCATGCCGGTGCTGAACGTCGAAGATGCCGGCACCGTGCTGTTCATCAAGCGCGGCATGGCGGCCGGCTATGCGGGCGTGCAGAACGAGCTGTTCTTCCGCGACAACACCATGATGCTGTTCGGCGACGCCAAAAAGGTGACCGAAGACATCGTCAAGGCATTGGGGCACTAGACGCGCCGCGGCGCCATCCCGGCGCCGCACCGACAGGGGGGCGGGCATGGCGGCCCATTCGCCGTCGCCTGAAATCTTCTGGGTCATTGGTCCCGACACTCACGTCGGTAAGACCACCATTGCCGCCGCTCTCATTCGGTCCCTCAACCGGCAGGGTTGTCCGACAGTCGGCTTCAAGCCGTTTGGCGGCTTTCTGCTGCAGGAGGCGATGGAGTTCGGCGCCGGGCAGGTCAGGCGCAGCGGCTGCGAGGTGTGCGGGGGCGATGCCGAACGCCTGGCCAGCGCCTCGCCGCTGACCCCGCTCGGGATGATGGACGTGGTCGGTCCCCTCTACATGGTGAGCTACCCGGTCTATGGCCGCCCGGTGCTGATGCGCATCGGCTCACGCGCTTTCGGTAATGTGCGCTACCTCTACCACGACCATGCCAGGGGCCTGCTGGAGCGCAGCGACGTGGTCGAGTTGCTGCGTGAGGTAGGGGTTCCGCTCGATGCGATGGAGGCCACGACGTTCGGTTTCCTCGATGCCCCCGCACTCTCCACCGATGCGCATGCGAGCGCCTATGGCAGGCTGCTGGCGCTCGAGCCTCGCGCGGTGGTGGTCGAGGGAGCGAGCAACCACCTGCCGATCTGGAAGGCCGGGCTGGTCAACCATGTCCTGCTGGTGACCGGGGAGGCGGTGAGCTGCTTTGCACGCATCAACCTGGAGGTGCCGTTCAGCAGCCAGCTCAAGATGACGCAGAGCATCTTTCATCACCTCAAGGTCGCGCCGCGACCGGTCAGGGTGCCGATGACGCTGGCGCCCCCCGAAGGGCGTGAGGAGGCCGCCTTGGTCATCGTCGACCAGTTGCTCGAGCAGGCGGGGCTGCCGGCCCGGCAACAGCGCTAGACAGGCGCAGCGCAGCTCCGGTTACAATGATCCGGAGTATCGAAGCCCTCTCGCGGCAATAACGTGCTTCCGCGATCGGCGGTGCTGAACTAGTGTCGGCGCCGCGGGCGATGCTCTTCATTTCAGGACTTGCAAGAGCAATCTCCGGCAACCTGAGGGGGCAGTCATGGCAAGAAGACCTGCAGCAAAACCGGTCGAGCCGATCAGCCGACAGGCCGTCGTGGTCGTACACGGCCAGGGGCAGCAGCGGCCGATGGGCACGATCCGCGACTTCGTGGCGGCCCTGTGGACCTCCAACCCCGATGTCACGGCGGATCCACCCTACGACAAGCAGAACACCTGGATCGTGCCCGACGACAAGAGCGGGCTCTACGAGATGCAGCGGATCACCACGCCGCCGCATGACAGTGGTCGTCGCACCGACTTTTTCGAGCTCTATTATGCGGATCTGCTGGCCGATACGCCGATCCGCAACCTGTGGCGCTGGCTGGAGCGGCTGTTCTGGATCAGCCCGCTGCAGGTCCCCAGACGCATGTATGGCCCATGGCTGGCCTTCTGGCTGCTGTGCCTCGTCGCCATGGCGATGACGCTGTGGGTCATTCTCGAGATCCCGCAGCTGCTGCAGGCGAACTGGCTGGCGCCGTTCCAGGATCGCGACCGGCTCGATGCGCTGATCGGCCTCGCCATCATCACGATCGCGGTGCTGACCCTGGTAGTGCCGAAGTTCTTTCCGGCAACCGAACAGGCCAAATCGATCCCGCGTGGCGCTATTCTACTGGCCCTGATTGTCGGGGTCGGTTTCATCTCCTGGCAGACCCCGGTGATCGTCGCCGCCCTCATCGTGGGGGTGGTGATCTACCTGTTCGCCAACGACCTGTTGCCGCTGTTCGGCGATGCGGCAAGCTACCTGAGCGCGCAGACCGAGACGGTCCGCAGCCGCCAGGCACTGCGCGAGCGCGGCCTGTCGCTGCTCAAGGCGCTGCATGACGATCCCGAATATGATCGGATCGTGGTGGTAGCCCACTCGCTCGGCACGGTTCTCGCCTATGACCTGCTGCAACTGCTCTGGCACAGTGTGGGGCCCACCAAGGATAACGCACCAGCTGCCGATGCCGTCGCCGCCATCGAGGCGGTGGAGCGCTTTGCCAGCAAGCCCGTCGCGGCGTGGACCGCCGCCGATATCGAAACTTACCAGCAGTTGCAGTGGCAGGCGTTCTCGGCGCTGCGCCGGCAGAAGCCGAGTACCCCGGCGGCCGGGGGGAACCCGATCGGCCTGTCGGGCTGGAAGATCAGCGACTTCGTCACGCTCGGCTCGCCGCTCGCCAATGCGCAGTTCCTCATCACCGAGGGGCTGGAGGATTTCGAGCGGATGAAGCACGAACGGGTGCTGCCGATTTCACCACCCGAGCCGCGCGGCGACGATGAGGGCTTCATCTACGAGGAGAACGGGCGGATGGTGACCCATCATGCCGCCGTGTTCTGCACCGTGCGCTGGACCAATATCCATGACGAGTTCAACCCGCGCTGGTTCCTCAGCGGCGACGTCATCTCTGGGGCAGTGGCTGGATCGTTCGGGCCCGGCATCCGGGACATCAACGTGCCGATCCTCGACGACGGCAAACGACGGTTCAGCCACAATCTCTATTGGGTCGACACCCGGTCGGAGCCGCTGCGCCAGCAGGTGGACGCGCCTGACGGCGCGCATACGGTGCGGGCCGAGGCGGCGGCGCCGCAGATTCAGCATCTGCGCGACGCCGTCGGGATCAGCCGCAGCTAGCCGATGATCGAGACGCTGCTGCCATTCCTGCTGACCGCCCTGGTCATCGAGCTCACGCCGGGCCCCAACATGGGTTACCTCGCCGTGCTTGCCATCGATCGCGGACGACGAGCCGGGCTCGCGGCGGTCGGGGGCGTGGCGCTCGGTCTGCTGCTGCTCGGGCTGGCCGCCGGCTTCGGACTCGGCAGTCTCATCAGCGAGACGCGCTGGCTCTACGAGACGCTGCGCTGGGGCGGCGTCGCCTACCTGGTCTGGCTGGCCTGGGACAGCTATCGCGAGGCGCAGCGGCCACTGGAAGCGCAGGATGGCCAGCATAATCTCGCCGGCTATTTCGGCCGGGGGCTGGTCACCAACCTGCTCAACCCCAAGGCGGCGGTGTTCTACATCGCAGTGCTGCCCAACTTCATCGTCACGGGCGCCGCCGCCGGCCCGCAATCGCTGGTGCTGACGCTGGCCTACGTGGCGGTGGCCACCGTGGTGCATCTGGGCATCGTGCTCCTCGCCAGCACGCTGCAACCGCTCCTTGCCTCGGACAGGGTCCGCAGCCGCGCCGGCATCGGCTTCGGGCTGGTGCTGGTCGGCATCGCCATCTGGCTGGCCGTCACCACGCATCGCGTCTGGTAAGCCCTATTGACCTCAACTTCGCTTGAGGTCGTATCCAGTCTGCCTTGCAACAGGGCCGGGCAGTCATGGATCTCACCTTCAACATCCTCCTCATCATTCACCTCGCCGCCTTCGGGCTGGCCATCTCCACCACCATCGTCGCGCCGCTGATCGGCAGCCGCATGGCCTCGGCGCCACCCGAGGCGCGACCGCTGCTGGGCGGTATCGGCAAGCGCCTGAGCCTCAATGCCCGGCTGGCCTTCGGTCTGCTGCTGCTTACCGGCATCGGCATGGTCTATGTCCGCTATGGCGGGTTCGAGGGGCAGAGCGTCTGGTTCTTCATCAAGATGGGGTTGGTGGTGGTGGTGCTGATCGCCATGATCGTCGGCATCGTGGCCAAGCCCGGCACCATCAGCCCCAGGCTGATGGGCTGGATCACCCGGCTCGCCATGGCCGGCATCGTCATCAGTGCGGTGATGGCGTTCAACTAACGCGGGGCAGGCAGGGGCAGCAGGTTACCTCGGGGCATCGCGCACCGCGAGCCAGGCAGCTCAGGGAGTGCAGGTTACCTCGGTGTGCGTTCTTGCGTTGCCGGGGTTAAGCCGCCATCTGTGGCGGATTGAGCCCCATGAGGATTGCCGTGCCCCGCACCGTCAAGATCGACCTGTTCACCGATACCGTCTGCCCGTGGTGCCTCGTCGGCTCGGCACGGCTCGACCAGGCGATCGCCGCGCTGCCCGATGACGTGGTGGTCGAAGTAGAGAACCATCCCTTCTACCTCGACCCCAACACGCCCGAGGAGGGCGTGGTGGTGGCCGACATGCTGCGCGAGAAATATGGGCGCGACCCCAAGGAGATGTGGGCGCGGGTCGAGGGCGAAGCGAGAAAGACCGGCATCGCGCTCGATCTCAGCCGGCAGCCACGCTCGTTCCCGACGCGCAAGGGCCATACGCTGGTGCGGTTGGCCAAGGCCAAGGGCACTCAGCACGCGCTGGCCAACGCCATCGCCTGGGCCTATTTCATGGATCACCAGCTGATCAATGACGACGAAGTGCTGGCCGGCATTGCCAGCCAGCACGGCTTCACCCATACCGAGGCGCTCGACGCCGTGCGCGACCCGCGCGAGCTGGCGATCACCCACGAGCTGGCCGTCGCCGCGGCGCAGCAGGGCATCCAGGGGGTGCCGTTCTTCGTGTTCGACAACAAGTTCGCCGTCTCCGGCTGCCAGCCGGCCGAAGTGTTCGGGCGGGCGTTCGAGTTCGCGCTCGATCCCGAGAAGATGAAGGCCGCCCAGGGCTGACATTGCTGCGTCGTCGTGGCATGCCCTTGCCGAACGGAGGGCATGGGATGAAGCGGCTGGGACGGATCGCCATCGGGGTCGGCATCGTTGCGGTGCTGGCATATGCCATGGTGCTGGGCGCCATGTACTTCTTCCAGCGCGATTTCCAGTACGACCGCGGCGGTCGCCTGTTCGCCCTGAGCGAGACGAGCCTCGCGCAGGCGGAGCAGGTGAGCATTCCGAGCGCCGATGGTGCTGTCGTTACCGGCTGGTATCAGCCGCCGACCGCGGGCAAGCCGCTGATCGTCTATTTCCGCGGCAACGCCCAGAGTTTTTCGCGCGAGCACCAGCGTTACGAGGCGTTCGTCGCCGATGGTTATGGCTTTCTCGCCTTCGACTATCGCGGTTTTCCCGGTTCGCCCGGCGAGGTGAGCGAGGCCAATATCCTTGCCGATGGGCTCGCCGCCTATGACTGGGCGGCCGCCAAGGGCTTTCCGATCGTCCTGTGGGGGCGTTCGCTGGGCTCGGGACCCGCTACCTATGTGGCGAGCCTCAGAGATGCCGACGCATTGCTGCTCGAGACGCCGTTCGACTCCGCCGTCTCGGTTGCCGCGGATCGCTACTGGTTCCTGCCTGTCGGACTGCTGATGGCCGACCAGTTTCCGGTCGACACCTGGATCAGGAATGTGGCGGAGCCGGTCTATGTGGCGCATGGCACCGCTGACAGCACGATCGGCGTCCGTCACGGCGAGCGGGTCTATGCGCTGGCGCCGAACCCGGACGAACTCTGGATCGAGCCGGGGGCCGGGCATTCCGAGATGTGGGAGCATGGCCTGTGGGAGCGGGCGAAGGGGTTTTTCGCACGGGCGGAGGCAAAGCTCGGACGCTGAGCCCTGAGGCCCACTGCTTCTCCTCATCCGGCGCTTCGCGCCAAACAAAAACGCCGGCCCCCGCGGGACCGGCGTTCAAATTTCGCGCTGAGCGATCGGCTCAGTACAGGGTCAGGCCCGAGAAGGCGACCGAGTAGTTGAGGCCGGTCTGGCCCTGGATCGACCACGGCTGCAGGGCGAAGCCCTTGCGCGAGCCGCCGATCAGCCAGTTGCCGCCGAGGCCGACGCCGAGCGTGGCTTCGGCCGAACCGCCGACATAGGTGCCGGCCAGCGAGCCCTTGCCGTACTTGGTGCTGGAGGCCGAGAACACCAGCCAGACGATCTCGGTGCGGCCGGTGACGCCGATGTCGATGCCGAGCTTCTTGATGTTGCCCTGGTAGCGCTCGGTCTTGTAGCCGTCGCGCTTGAAGCGGCAGGTCATGTCCTTGGACGAGCCGATGATGAATCCGATGCCGGGATCGACGGTGCAGGTGAGCACGCCGACCTTGACCTGGGTGGCGGCCTGGGCGGCGCCGGCGGTCATGAGCATGACGGCCGCAGCGGCCGCAGCGATGAACTTCTTCATGTTGGAGTCCCCAATGTTTGACGCGTTTGTTAGTCGACCCGCAAGTGGGTCGGGAGTCTATCCGTTGCCGCCAACGGCACAAGGCCTCGTTCGGTTGCGCATGAACTGCACAAGTATGGACGAATTCTGGCGGTACGTAACAAAAACGCCGCCCTTTTGAGGCGGCGTTCCTGAACCAAATCTGAACGCTCTTACGGGCGTGCCGGACGAGCAGCCGCGGCAGGGGCGGGCAGACCGCCCTCGCGCTGGGCGCGCTTGCGCGCCAGCTTGCGGGCGCGGCGCACGGCCTCGGCCTTCTGGCGGGCCTTCTTCTCAGACGGCTTCTCGTAGTAGTTGCGAAGCTTCATCTCGCGGAAGACGCCTTCGCGCTGGAGCTTCTTCTTCAGTGCGCGCAGCGCCTGGTCAACATTGTTATCGCGAACAACTACTTGCAAGCGCAACCGCCCTTCGTAATCAGTCAGAACTGTTTGAGGTGAACGCCCCAAAGGAGCGCCGACCGGCAGGACCGGTCATTCGTGGGCGGCTATATAGGCCAATCGAAACGGCTTGTCCACACCGGCCAGCGCCCGAAATCGCTCATTTTGCGCGCTTTTTCAACGCAACGCGGTTGATGTGACCCATTTTCCGTCCGCGCCGCGACTCGGCCTTGCCGTAGGCATGCGGCCGGACGCTGGGTCCAAGCCGTTCCGGAATCGCGGTGATTTCGTCGCCGATCAGGTTCTCCATCACCACGTCGGCCATGCGACCCGGGTCGCCCAGCGGCCAGTTGAGCACGGCGCGGATATGCTGTTCGAACTGGTCGGTGATGGCCACGGCCTCGGTCCAGTGGCCGGAATTATGCACGCGAGGGGCGATCTCGTTGACCAGGAGCTTGCCGCCCGGCAGCACGAAGAACTCGACGCCGAGCACCCCGACATAGTCGAGCGCCACGGCAATCTGCTCGGCGATCGCCGCGGCCTTCCTGGCGGTCTTCGCGCTGATGTCGGCGGGCACTGTGCTGGTCTTGAGGATGTGGTCGCGATGGACATTCTCGGCCGGGTCGAACGCGGCGACTTCGCCGAGTGCGTTGCGGGCCACCACCACCGAGATTTCCTTGTCGAAGGTGATGAAGCCTTCCAGCACCAGCGGCCTGGGGGAGAGCAGTTCCCAGGCGAGGGCAGCGTCTTCCATGTTGTTGACGATGCGCTGGCCCTTGCCGTCGTAGCCGAGCCGGGTGGTTTTCAGCACCGCCGGGGTGCCGATCTCCTCGAGCTCGGCCTCGAGCCGGTCGAGGTCGGTGATGGCGGCGAACGGCGCGACCGGAACCCGGTTGATGGTGAGGAAGGCCTTTTCGGCCAGCCGGTCCTGCGACACGGCGAGGGCACTGGCACCCGGGCGCAGCGGTTTGAGGTTGGCGAGAAAGGCCGCGGTCTTCGCCGGCACGTTCTCGAACTCGTAGGTGACGACATCGACGGCAGCGGCAAACGCCGCGAGCGCGGCTTCGTCGTCGTAGGCGGCGACGGTCTTCAGCGGCGTCACGTCGAAGGCGGGGCTGTCCGGGTCCGGGCAGTAAATGTGAGTCTTCATGCCCAGCCGGGCGGCGGCGAGCGCCAGCATGCGACCGAGCTGGCCGCCGCCGAGGATACCGATGGTGCTGCCCTGCGGCAGCGGGAGAGCGTCAGACATCGTCGGATGGGAACTCGGGGATGGAAGCGGTCTGGTCGGCGCGGAAATCGTCGAGCGCCGCAGCAATCTCGGGGTCGGAGAGCGCCAGGATGGCGGCAGCGAGGAGCGCCGCGTTGATGGCGCCGGCGCGACCGATGGCGAGCGTCCCCACCGGAATGCCGGGCGGCATCTGAACGATCGACAACAGGCTGTCTTCGCCGCCGAGCGCAGCGGTCTGCGCCGGCACGCCGAGCACCGGCAGGGAGGTCAGTGCCGCCACCATGCCGGGAAGATGCGCGGCGCCGCCGGCCGAGGCGATGATCACCTGGAAGCCTTCGGCCTTGGCGCCCTTGGCGAACTCGTACATCCGGTCAGGGGTGCGATGCGCCGAGATGATGCGCGCCTCGTAGTCGATCTTCAGCGCGTCGAGCGTCTCGGCGGCATGGCGCAGGTTCGGCCAGTCGGACTGGCTGCCCATGATGATGGCGACGGGTGGCGAGGTCGGCACTTAGGTCCCCCGGAAGGCGCGGCTCTCAGGTTTTCACCCATAGGCAAGAGGTTGGCGGAGCGCAAGCGGTCAGAAGGTCGTCTATCGGTCAGGCAGCGGTAGGGGGCCGGTCCAGGGCACAGGCCAGTGCGTCAAGGGCGCTGCGGTCGGCCAGCTCGATCGAGCCCTCCGGCAGCCCGAGGATGCGGTCGATAACGGTGCCCAGATACTCCATCTTGCTGAGCAGGCGCTGCGACAGCCGCTCGAAATGCAGCCGGTCGCGGGTCTGGTAGAGTTCGACGATCAGTTCGCGGTTGGAGGTCATCAGGTGCAGGATGGTCTCGGCGGCGCCTTCGGGGTCGGGCGTGTCGAAGGTCTGTTCGGCCACGCCCTCGACGATGATCCGCGTCAGGATCGGCCGGACCACTTCGCCGACGGCGCGCTGGGTGCGCTCGAACAGCTGCAGGTTCTCGGCCCGGAACATCGGCTCGAACGTGGCGCGCAGCTCCGCCGCGGTCTCGGTCTTGTGGCGGCGGATGGTGCCCAGGAACCCCGCAAGCTTCGAGAAGGCATCGAGCGTGGGGTCGGCCAGCTCCGCCTCGGCCAATGCCGAGGTCTGCCGGGCATAGCGGCAGGCGAGGGCCTCGACCAGGTCTTCCTTCGATTCGAAGTGGTGATAGAAGGCGCCCTTGGAGACACCGACCGTGGCGATGATCTGGGTGACCGAGGTCGAATCGTAGCCGTTGCGGGCGAAAAGCCGCTGTGCTGCGTCGAGGATCTCGTCGCGCCGGGCAGGGGCGGTTTTCACAATTCGAGGAAACGGCATTCCGCCCTCCCAAGGACAGTCGCACGCGTCAATCGACGACCGACCGTCGGTCGGTCAGGCGTTCTAGCATGCTCGCCAGATAATGTGGAGCGCGTCGCGCCAACGCACCCGGCTCATGGTTAGCGCCGATCTTGAGGCGGAGCCTGGCGTGTGTCGGCGAAGGGCGGTCAGGCGATGATGTCGGGGAGCAGGATGTTCTCGAGCTGCACGATGCGATCCTTCAGCGTGAGCTTGCGCTTCTTCATGCGCTGAATCAGCATCTGGTCGGCATAGCCGGAAGCGGAGAGCGTGTGGATGGCAGCGTCCAGATCGGCATGTTCCTGGCGTTTTGCAGCCAGTTCCAGACCCAGCGCGGCTTCTTGTTCCCTGGTGAGCGGCAGCATCGCAGCGGTTGACGAGGTCCCTCAGCGAGGCGGAATGCCCGTGCCCAAAGGGTTAGCCGATCACTCGCGGATTTGCACCTGATTTTGCACCAGCGGCGATGTGTTGCAGTCTTGCACGTCGACAGCGCGTGAAATTTTTGTGACGATCAGTGCGTCGAAAAGCTGGAGAGGAGTTGTCATGACGACCGAAGGCCACGTCGAATCGCTCGAGCGGCGTCACCGGGATTTGGACCGGAAGATCGAGGATGAAATGAGCCACCCCAGCCACGATGACTTGTACGTCGCGGCACTTAAGCGGAAGAAACTGGAGATCAAGGACGAGCTGACGCGAATGCTCAGCGAGGCCTGAGATAACCAACACATCCCATGCAGTTGTGAGGGCCACGGCAAATGCCGCGGCCTTTTTTTCATGGGCGAGCGAATGGCGAGTCGTTGGAGCGGTACTCGCTCACCTGAAATCGTTGATCTCGAACCAGTAGCCGTTCGGGTCCTGCAAAAACACCGCCCGCATGCCGTCGGGGCGGGTGTTGACCGCGCCCGGGTTGCCCTGCATGTCGGAGAACGCCGCACCCAGGGCCCGCAGGTGTGCGAGCACGGCCTCGAAATCCGGCGCCGAGAGCGCGAAATGCGTGCGTTTTTCCACATGCGTACGACTGATGTCGCCGGCCTGGATGTGGAAGCGCTGGCGGTTACCGAACTCGAACCAGCGGATATGGGTGCCGCCCATCGGATCGGGCACTTCGCGGATCTGCAGCACCTCGGTGAGGAATTTCGCCGTCTCGTCGAGGTCGCGCACCAGCAGCGCGATATGGTCGAGGCGATAGTCGATGCTCATCTTCTTGCTCTTGTTGCGCCTCAGGCGGCGGCACCGGGCATGAACACCCCGACGGCTCCATCATAGATCAGTTTCAGCGACAGCAGGAACACCAGCCAATACGTAAGCTGGTAGAACCGCTTCACCGAAATCCGCCGCACCAGCCAGACGCCGACCATCACCCCGGCCACGGCCAGCGGTGCGAGGATCGCAGCCCGCTCGAGATTGGCGACGTTGAGCTGACCGAGGAAGAAGTACGGCACCAGCTTGGCGGTGTTGACGATGGCAAAGAAGAACGCCGTGGTGCCCGAGTAGATCACCGGGGTCAGCCGCTGCGGCAGCACGTAGATCTGGAACGGCGGGCCGCCGGGGTGGCTGATGAAGCTGGTGAAGCCGGCAAAGCCGCCCCAGAACGTGCCCCAGGGTTTTGACGGCGGCAGGCCCTCGAGTTTCTTGCGGATCGGCAGCAGCGCGTCGAGGATGAACAGCAGCGTGATGATGCCGATGAACAGCAGCACCATGGCGTCGCTGACGAAACTCCATAGCGCCCAGCCGATCAGCGTGCCGACCATCGCGCCGGGCAGCATGATCCTGAGGATGCGCCAGTCGGCATCCTTGCGATAGGTCCAGATGGCGATGGCGTCCATCACCAGCAGCAGCGGCAGCAGCATGCCGGCGGCATCGCGCGCCGGCATCACCAGCGACATCATTGGCACGGCGACCATGCCGAGGCTGCCCACCAGCCCGGACTTGCTGAGGGCGACGATGAAGACCGCGAGGACGGCTACGGTCCAGAAATACAGATCGGGGGGCATGGGGAAGGGGTAACCGGAGAGAAAACTGCGGACGCTAGTCGGACGTCCGCGGCGCCGGCTTGTCAATATCGCCTTCGGCATCATCAGCAGATTGCTGCCGATCCGCCTTCATCACCGCATCCAGCATCTCGGTGGAGCGCCGCACGAAGCCGATATAGGCCGCCTGGTCGTGGCGTACGGCGTAGCTCTCGCGCAGCATGCGGCTGTCATGCTGTTCGAAGGCCCGGGCGATGCGGCTCGCTTCGTCCTCTTCCTGGCCGAGGGCCACCAGGGCCTGTTCGCCCAGCTTGATGGCGGCGCGGAAGGTTTCGCGCTCGATGACATGCACGCCCAGCGCCATCAGGTCGTGCGCATGCGAGCGATCGACGGCGCGCGCGGCGATGATGACGTCGGGAAAGTTGCGGCGGATCAGCTCGGCGATGCCAAGGATGCGGTCGCCACCGGCGACGGCGATGACGATCATCTTGGCCTGGTCGGCGCCGGCGGCGCGCAGGATCTCGATGCGGCCGCCATCGCCGTAGAACACCTTGACGCCAAAGCGCTTCACCAGCTCGATCTGCGCCGGGTCATCGTCGATCAGCGTCATGCCGAAGCCCTGGGCGCGCAGCAGGCGGGTGACGATCTGGCCGAAGCGGCCATAACCGAGCACGATCACCTTGTCATGCGGGTCTGCCACCTCGGGGCCGGGCGGCAGGTCGGCGTCGTCGTCCGGCGCCCGGTTGAGCCGCGGCATCCACAGCCGGTCGTAGAGGAAGATGAGGATCGGGGTCACGGCCATCGACAGGGCGACCACCACGGTCAGCAGTTCGACTTCGGGGCCCGACAGATTGCCGGCGGTGCGGGCGAACTGCAGCACCACGAAGGCGAACTCGCCGGCCTGGCTGAGCAGCACCGCGAGCAGCAGCCGTTCGGCCACGTGCATCCTGAAGAAGGTGGCGAGGACGAACAGCACCAGCATCTTGAGGCAGATGAGCGCCACCACCAGCGCCAGGACCAGCAGCGGATTCTCGATCACCACGCGGAAGGCGATCGACATGCCGACGGTGATGAAGAACAGGCCGAGCAGCAGCCCCTTGAACGGCTGCAGGTTGCTTTCGAGTTCGTGCCGATACTCGCTGTCGGCGAGCAGCACACCGCCGAAGAAGGCGCCGAGCGCCGGGGACAGGCCGAGGCTCTCGGTGAGCAGGGCGGCGCCGATCACCAGCGCCAGCGCGAAGGCAGTGAAGGCCTCGGGCACCCGGGTGCGGGCCAGCCAACTCATCAGCGGGCGGATGACGAAGCGCGAGCCGAACAGGGCGGCGATGAAGGCGCCGACCACCACCAGGGCCAGCCACCAGTCGATCGGATTGTCGACCACATCCAGCACGTCCTCGCCGATCGCGTCGATCGGCCCGCCGCCCATGGCGGTGAGCAGCGGAATGAGGGCGAGCACCGGGATCACCGCCACGTCCTGCACCAGGAGGATGGCGAGCGAGGCACGGCCGGTATCGGTCTTGGTGATATTGCGCTGGTCTACCGACTGCATGGCGATGGCCGTGGAGCTCATCGCCAGCGCCAGGCCGACCACCACGGCATCGGCCCAGCCGAAGCCGATCACCCGCGCAAGCAGCGCGACCACCACGCTGGTCGCCGCCATCTGGGTGAGCCCCAGACCCAGCACCTTGTTGCGCATGCGCCAGAGTTCGGTGCCGTCGACCTCGAGGCCGATCAGGAACAGCATCATGACGATGCCGAATTCAGCGATCTGGTGAATGAGTTCGGTGTCGGAAACCAGCGACAGCCCATAGGGGCCGATCAGCACGCCGGCGGCGAGGTAACCGAGGATGGTGCCGAGCCCGGCCCACTTGAACAGCGGGACGAGCAGCACGGTTGTGGCGAGAAGAACGAAGATGGCGAGCAGCAGGTTGATTTCCATCTCTGCTGCCCGGCCTTTGGCTTACTCGTCGGAGTCGGTCTTCAGCGACTTCAGCTTGGCGAACACCGAGTCGGCGTCCAGCTCTTCTTCGCGTTCGGGGCGGCGGTGTTCGGCGCCCTCTTCGTCTTCGGCATGGTCCATGCCGGCACGGCCATGGGCGCCGGCCAGCGCCTCCTCGGCGGTCAGCAGCATGGTGCCCTGTTCAGCGATATCGCCCGGCGCGGCACCCTTGCTGGCCCGGCTCACTTCCAGGTCGAGATCGATCTGGCTGGCAAGGCCGAGGGTCACCGGATCCATCGGGGTGATGTTGGCATTGTTCCAGTGCGTGCCCTCGCGCACCGAGTCGATGGTCGACTTGGTGGTGCCAACCAGACGCATGATCTGGGCGTCCTTCATCTCTGGGTGGTTGCGCAGCAGCCACTTGATGGCGTTGGGGCGTTCGTTGCGGCGTGAAATCGGCGTGTAGCGCGGGCCCTTGCGCTTGGGCGCGGCGACCCGGACCTTGGGGTCCGAGATCTTCATGCGGTAGTTCGGGTCGGCTTCCGCCTTCTCGATCTCCTCGCGCGTCAGCTGGCCGTTCTGCAACGGGTTCACGCCCATGATGCCGCTGGCCACGTCGCCGTCGGCGACGCCCTGCACTTCCAGCGGATGCAATCCACAGAAGGCGGCGATCTGCTCGAACGAGAGCGCGGTGTTGTCGACCAGCCAGACGGCGGTTGCCTTGGGCATCAACAGGGGCGTGGCCATGATCAATATCTCCTTGAGGCGCGGCCGGGAGCTTCCGGTCCGCCCCGCCTCGTCGTTCTTAATGAGGGGGAATAGTAGCGCCTATATACGCGCCGGCTCAGGCCGATTCAATCGGATTGTCACTATTGTGCGTGCGCTGCTGCATCGCCTCGCCCCAGGGCGTGAGCAGGATGAGCTTGCCATAGTGGTCGGGCTTTTCGAGCTCGCGATGGCCGCGCGCCGCCTCGCCCAGCGGCAGGGCGCGGATCCGGGGATGGACGAGGCGGCCATCGGCGAGCGCCGGCCAGACAGTGCGCAACAGGCTGCGGGCGATCGCCGCCTTCACCTCGCGGGTCTGTGGCCGCAGGGTCGAGCCCGACAGGGTCAGCTGCTTCATCAGAATGTGACTGGCATTGATCTCGGCCCTGGGCCCTGCCAGCGTCGAAACGATGACGATGTGGCCGAAACGGGCGCAAGCCCGGATGTTCTTTTCCAACGTGTCGCCCCCGACGATATCGACGATGCGGTCGGCGCCCTTGCCGCCGGTGATCGACAAGGTGCGGGCGACGAAATCCTCGCCGGAGCGATCGATGGTTTCGGCGGCGCCAAGGCGCAGCGCATAGGCAGCCTTCTCGGGGCTCGAGACCACGGCGATCGGTGAAGCGCCGTGGAGGCGCGCGATCTGGATCGCCGCACCGCCGATGCCTCCGGCACCGCCATGGATCAGCACCTGCATGCCGGTGGCGAGGCCGGCTCGCATCACCAGGGTCTGTTCCACGGTAAAGAAGGTCTCGGGCAGGGCGGCAGCGCTGGCCATCGACCAGCCGACGGGAACCGGCAGCAGCTGTCCGGCAGCCACTGCCACATATTCCGCGTAGCCGCCGCCATGGGTGAGCGCCGCCACTTCATCGCCCAGCGACCAGCCGCGTACGCCCTTGCCGAGAGCGACGATCTCGCCGCCGACCTCGAGCCCGGGCAGCGGCGAGGCATCGGGCGGCGGGTTGTAGGTGCCGCGGCGCTGCCCGAGGTCGGGCGCGTTGAGGCCGGGTGCCGCGACGCGGATCAGCACCTCGCCGGGGCCCGGCTGCGGGGTGGGCAGGCGCACCGGCTGCAGCACTTCTGGGCCGCCGAACTGGGTGATGGAGATGGCGGTCATTTCGGGCGGGATCGACATGGCTCTAGCTAGGCCCGACGGGGCGGCGCTGGCAATCGGCGATTTGGCGGCTGCAGGACGGGGTTGGCAGCGATCGGTGGGAGGGCCTAAGTTCGGGAAAAACCAGGCCGGGAGAAGATCATGTTCGATGATGACGCCGTCAAAAAGCCCCGTGGCCACGAGGTCGGCATGCCGATCGACACCATGTCGGTCGAAGAACTCGAGGAGCGCATCGCCATGCTGAACACCGAAATCGCCCGACTGCAGCAGGCGATCGCCGCGCGCCAGAAGACCCGCTCGGAGGCCGAGTCGCTGTTCAAGCTCTGAGCCGTTCCGGCGGTGCGCCGGTCACACACTGGCAAGGTTAAGAAAGCGAGTCTCGTTAACCTCGAATTAACACATCGCCGTTAACTTAAATCACATCCAGTTTCTCTGGATTTTGCAGAGTGGTTTCTCCCTCTGTTTGACGCCTCCCTGTTAACTTTCGAGAGCCGTTTCGACGGCTCTTTTCTTTTTGCGCCATGGACTTCAGCGCAAGCGCTCCAGCCGTTAAGCCAACGGCAAGACAGGTGGGCGCACAACAGAGGCGACCGGCCGCGCGGCCGCGAGATTTCCCTTCACCCGAGCAGCAGTGTGGACGACAGCAGGCAGAAGCAGAAGCCGGTGGCCATCGGGCCCCGCATCGTCGCATCCGGCGGGTTCGACATGCTGTACCGCGAGGGCATGGTGCTGATCGAGGAAGTGGCCTCGTATCTCGACGGCGATGGTCGCAGCGAGAGCCGCGGCCTGCCGCGCGAGGCCTCGTTCCTCTATGCCACCGAAAGCATGCGTCTCACCACACGGCTGATGCAGCTGGCCTCGTGGCTGCTGCTGCAGCGCGCCGTGAACGAAGGCGAGCTCACTGCCGAAAATGCCCGGACCGAGAAAGAGAAGGTCCGTTTCTCCGCCACCCCGACCGATCGCGGTGGACCGGGATATGACGATATGCCGGAGCGGCTCAGGGCGTTCATCGCCAAGGGCGACCGGCTGTTCGACCGGGTGCAGCAGTTCGACAAGCTGGAACGCGGCGGGGTGCCAGATTACGCGCCGGCGAGCGAAGGCGGCATTGCCGACCAGCTGGCCCGGCTCAAGGCAGCCTTCGGTCGGTTGAAGGAATAGGGCAGCAGCCCTTAACATCGCCTCGCAATCACCGAGGACGAGCCATGACCGAAACGCTGACAGGTGGGTGCCTTTGCGGCGCCGTTCGCTACGCTTACGACGGCGCGGTCGGCGCTGCCGGCTATTGCCACTGCGCGGATTGCCGTCGCGTCTCGGGCAGCGCCTTCGGCGTCAGCGTTCGTGTTGCCGCCGCCGGATTTCGCATCGTCGCGGGCACTCCCAAGAGCTTCGTCAAGGAGGGGGACAGCGGTCGCCCGGTGGCGCGGTTTTTCTGCGGCGATTGCGGCTCGCCGCTCTACACCCTGCCGCCGCTCCATCCCGACGTGGTGTTCATCAAGGCGGGGAGCCTCGACGATCCCAGCGTGGTAAGGCCCAACCGCCAGGCCTGGATGCGCTCACGCGTCGACTGGGCGGAAATCGATCCGTCGATCACGGCGTATGAGACGAACCGGGGGTGAGCGCAGCGGATCGCGAAGCTTCCCGCTTGGCGGACGTCATCGCAAAGAAGGCGTTTGGCTGCGATAGTGCCCACCCACCGGGTGTCATCCCTGCGAAAGCAGGGACCCAAGCATCAGGTGGCGCGGGCTGAGAGTTGGGTCCCTGCTTTCGCAGGGATGACACCGAGTCTTAAGTCACTGCCTGGTGGTGAGCTGCGCCGATGGCTCCTGCGAAGGGAGCTGACATCACCGCAAACAACAAAAAGCCCGGCGCAATGGCCGGGCTTTTGCATTCGTCGGTACCGTCGACTCAGAAGCCGAGGCCCTTGAACTTGTCCTTGAAGCGGGTGACGCGGCCGCCGCGGTCCATCAGGTTGCCCTGCACGCCAGTCCAGGCCGGGTGCGTGGTGGGGTCGATGTCGAGCTGCAACGTGTCGCCTTCCTTGCCGTAGGTCGAACGGGTCTGGTAGGTCGTGCCGTTGGTCATCGCCACGGTGATCATGTGGTAGTCGGGATGGATGTCGTTCTTCATGGCGCTGCCTCAAATCAAACGGGCGCCGCGGCGCCCGGACGAAACGATCAATACGGATTGGCCGGGTTCATAGAGAAAATCCCGGCCCCGTGCAAGCGAAAGCCGCGCGTTGTCGCGGGGCTGGCAATTCGGTTGCGGCAAACCCGCCGGCTGCCTATATCGGGGGCACTTTGAAAAGCACCACGCGCAGTACTACCGGGGCAGCCCCGACCAGCAAGCTCGGCAGCAAGGGCGAAGCCCTGAAGACCGGCCAGCGGGACCTGAGGCCGATCCGCCGGCTGATGCCCTTCGTGCTGAAATACCCCTGGCGGGTCACGCTGACCATCGGGTTCCTGCTCGTTTCGACCCTGTCATCGCTGGTGATCCCGTCGCTGGCCGGCAAGATCATCGACAAGGGGTTCGTCGAGCAGAACCTCTCCATGGTCGGCCAGTATGGGTTGATCGCCATCGGCGTGGCGCTGGTAATGGCGCTGGCCAGCGCCGGCCGGTTCTATTTCATCTCGGTGCTGGGCGAGCGTGTCCTCACCGATCTGCGCCGGAAGGTGTTCGACCACCTGCTGACGCTCGACTCGGCGTTCTTCGACCTGCATCGGGTGGGTGAGCTCACCTCGCGGCTCAACGGCGACGTGGCGACGATCCGCGGCGCCATCGGCACGAGCCTGTCGATCATGCTGCGCGGAGCGGTGACGCTGGTCGGCGCCGTGACGCTGATGTTCCTCACCAGTCCTTACCTCGCGCTCACCATCGTCATCGTCGGGCCGGCCATTCTCATTCCGGTAATGCTCTACGCCCGCCGGCTGCGGCGGATGTCGCGGCGCACCCAGGACGCCCTGGCCGACATGTCGGCGATGGCGACCGAGGCGCTCGGGGCGAGCAAGACGATCAAGAGCTTCGTGCAGGAGCCCGAGCAGTCGCGGCTGTATGGTTCGCGCGCCGAGGAATCGTTCGAGGCTGAAGTCAGCCGGGTCGGGGCGCGCGCCGCGCTGCTCGGCGGGTTGCTGTTCCTGTCCACCGCGGCGCTGGTGGTGCTGGTCTGGTGGGGGGCCAACGCGGTGTTTACCGGCGTCGTCACCGTGGGCGAGCTGGCGCAGTTCATGATCTACGCGCTGATGGCGAGCAACGCGCTGACCAATCTGTCGGAGATCATGGGGCTGATCCATACGGTGTCCGGCGCCACCGAGCGGCTGGTCGAAATTCTCGACACCGAGCCGGCGATCAAGCCGCCGCCGCACCCGCAGGCGCTGCCGGTGCCGCCGCTCGGCACCGTGGCGTTCGAGGATGTCGGCTTCTCGTACGAGACGCGCGACAGCGAGGCGGTGATCACCGACCTGAACTTTTCGATCGCGCATGGCGAGACGGTGGCACTGGTGGGTGCCTCGGGCGCCGGCAAATCGACGATCTTCGCGCTGGTGCAGCGCTTCTACGACGTGAGCCGCGGCCGCATCCTCGTCGATGGGCTCGATGTCCGCGACGTCGATCCCGAGCAGCTTCGCCGGCGTTTTGCCTATGTCGAGCAGGAACCGACGATCTTTGCCGGCACCATCGCCGACAATATCCGCTTCGGCCGCCCGGAAGCGACGTTCGCCGAAATCGAGGCGGCGTCGAAGGCGGCGCTGGTGCACGACTATGTCAGCGAGCTCAGCAACGGTTACGACTCGATCGTGGGTGAGCGTGGGGTGATGCTGTCGGGCGGGCAGAAGCAGCGGCTGGCGATCGCCCGGGCGCTGCTCAAGGATGCCCCGATCCTGCTGCTCGACGAGGCGACTTCAGCGCTCGACGCGGAAAGCGAGCGCCTGGTGCAGGTGGCGCTGGAGCGCCTGATGACCGGCCGCACCACGCTGGTGATCGCCCACCGGCTGGCCACCATCCGCGATGCCGACCGCATCCTGGTGCTTGAGAAGGGCCGCCTGATCGATCACGGCACGCATGATCAACTGGTGCGCAAGGGCGGCAAATATGCCGAGCTGGCAAGGCTGCAGTTCCGCGCCGAGCTGCAGCGCGAAGCGGTCGAGTAGGGCGCGGCGCTCTCAGTCGTCATCTCCCCCCTTTGCGGGGGAGAAAGCGAAAACTTGGGCTTAGCGCAGCTAAGTCCTTAGTTTTCGCAAGAGGGGGGACGTTGCGCCACCGTGCCGTCCATGTCCCCCCTCTTGGAATTTCTAAGGCTTAGCGAAGGGCTAAGCCCAAGAAATTCCATTCTCCCCCGCAAGGGGGGAGATGACCGAGAGATCGGAGGCTTACTCGGTCAGCTTGAACTCGATGCGGCGGTTGCGGCGGTAGGCCTCGTCGCTGTCGCCTGGATCGATCGGCGAGAATTCGCCGAAGCCGGCGGGCACCAGGCGGTTGGCCGGGACCCCCTGGGTGATCAGATACTTGGCCACGGCGATGGCGCGGGCGGCGGACAGCTCCCAGTTGGAGGGGAATTCCGGCGTGTTGATGGGCCGCTTGTCGGTATGGCCGTCGATGCGCAGCACCCAGTTCACATCGTCGGGAATCTGCGTCTGCAGCTCCTTGATGGCGCTGGCGAGCTTGGCGAGTTCGGTCTGGCCCTCGGTCGAGATGGCGGCCTGGCCGGCATCGAACAGCACCTCGGACTGGAACACGAAGCGGTCGCCGACGACGCGCACATCGGCGCGGCCCTCCAGCACCTGGCGCAGCTTGCCGAAGAAATCCGAGCGATAGCGGCTGAGATCCTGCACACGCTGCGCCAGCGCCAGGTTGAGCCGGCGACCGAGGTCGGCGATCTGCGTGCGGTTGGCCGTCTCGGTTGTTTCCGAGGCCTGCAATGCTGCCTCGAGGGCTGCCAGCTGGGTGCGCAAGGCGGCCAACTGCTGGTTGAGCAGCGCCACCTGTGCGGTCGCCTCGCGCGACATGTCCTGCTGGGCGGTAAGATCGGATTCGAGCTGCGCGATCGTTGCGTCCTTGCCGTCGCTGCCGGCTCCGACGCCGGCCAGCTGCGCCGCCATCTGATCGCGCTCGGTGGTGGCGGACGAGAGCGTGGCGGTCAGCGTCGCAATGGTCGATTCAAGATCGCCGGAGTTGACCTTCTCGAGCTGCAGCAGTTCGGTCAGCTCGGCGATCTGGGCGTTGAGCCGGCTCATCGCGGTGTCCTTGCCGCTGATTTCCTGGCCGAGGAAGAACTGGCTCAGCATGAACAGCGAGAGCAGGAAAATGATGACGAGCAGCAGGCTCGACAGGGCGTCGACAAAGCCGGGCCAGTAATTGGTGACCTGGGAGCGGCGCGATCGGGTCGACATGGCCATGGCAGGATCCCCGGCCTAGTTCGGACGCCGGTCGGATTCGCCCTCGCGCAGCATCGCTTCCATCAGCTCGCGCAGCTTCTTGTTGGTCTCGCCCTGCTGGATGATGTGGCCGCGCAGGTCTTCCTGCTCGGCCTTGATGTGCTTGACCAGGCCATCGATGCCGCGTGCCAGCTCGGCCATGGCGCGGATGGCGTTCTGCGACGAACCGGAATTCTGCAGCGTCGTGCCGAACTGCGCCAGCATCGCCGACATCTCGTCGCCCGAAACCCCGAGGCCGGTCGCCTGCATCTGGGTGACCGGGTGGTCGAGCTCGGTCATCGAGGTCATCCAATCTTCGAGGTCGGTGTAGAAGGCGTTCTGCGCCTGGCTCGCCTGCAGGTCGAGGAAGCCGAGGATCAGCGAACCGGAGAGGCCGAGCAACGACGCCGAGAAGGCGGTGCCCATGCCGCCGAGCGGCGCGGCGAGGCCTTCCTTGAGGTTGGAGAACAAGGTCGCCGTGTCGCCGGCCGTGGCGTCCAGCGCCTGGATGGTCGAGGCGACATGGGTGACGGTTTCGAGCAGGCCGTAAAAGGTGCCGAGCAGGCCGAGGAAGACCAGGAGGCCGGTCAGGTAGCGCGAGGTATCCTTGGCTTCATCGAGGCGGTTGCCGACGGAATCGAGGATCGAGCGCATCGAAGAGGGGGGGATCACCGCCTCGCCGAGCCGGTCGCGCAGCAGGTTCGCCACCGGCGCCAGCAGCCGTGGCTGTACGGCGGGCATGCGGCCCTCCTGCAGGGCGTTGACCCAGTTGATCTCCGGGAACAGCCGGATCACCTGGCGGAAACTCAGGATGATGCCGATGAACAGGGTCAACAGAATCAACGAGTTGATGAACGGGTTGGCCCAGAAGAAGATCAGCAGCTGGTTGGCGAGGATGGCGGCGACGAGCGCCACCAGCACCAGGAAGATGACGATCTTGACCAGATAGACCGCGGGGCTCGCCAGGCGATACGGGTCGTAAGTCTGCGACATGTCGCGGCCCCCATGCTCGAATGAAATCGGCCTGACAATAGTGCGCTTCGGCGAAGCCACGCAACGGTCGGCAACCCGCGATGCGGGTTAACCCCATGAAATCCCGACAATGCGACCTGAGGGTGACGGCACCGCCACCTGCCGCGGCTCAGTTGACCGCTTTGACGATCTTAAGCAGCTGGCCCTGGATGATCTCGTTGCCGGCGATGACCTGGCCGTTCCAGACCGAGCCGGTGGTGCCGGCATAGTCGGTCATCGTGCCGCCCGCTTCACGCAGCATCAGCAGGCCGGGCGCCACGTCCCAGGGGGCGAGACCGGCTTCCCAGTAGCCGTCGAAGCGACCGGCGGCGAGCCAGGCGAGATCGGTCGAGGCCGAGCCGGTGCGGCGGATGCCGGAAACCGCCGGAACGACCTGCGCCATCTGCTTCAACTGCAGCAGGTCGAGGGCACGGCCGCGCGAGTTGATGCCGGTGACCACCACTGCATCGGCCAGGTGCTTGCGGTTGGCGACACGCAGGCGCTTGCGGTCGTTCAGCCAGGCGCCGCCGCCCTTTTCGGCGGTGAACAGCTCTTCCATCGCCGGGTTGTAGATCACCGAGGCGACGATCTCGTTGTTGCGCTCGAGCGCGATGGCGCAGGCGAACATCGGGATGCCATGGAGGAAATTGGTGGTGCCGTCGAGCGGGTCGACGATCCAGCGATGCTGACCGTCGCTGCCTTTCACCTCGGTGCCCTCCTCACCGAGGAAGGAATAGGTCGGGCGGGCCTTCTGCAGCTCGTTGAAGACGATCTCTTCGGCGCGCTTGTCGGCATTGGAAACGAAGTCCGCCGGGCCTTTCACCGAGACCTGCAGGTTCTCGACCTCGCCGAAATCCTTGGCAAGCGAGCGGCCGGCTTTGGTAGCGGCCTGGACCATGACGTTGAGAAGCGCCGAGCGCATGGGGAAAACTCCGCGCGAGAAACCGGAAACGTGGGAAGGGCCGCTATGTGCCCGAGAACGCCGCTCAGTTCAAGGGCGTCTCGGCCGGCGTCGACGTCTCAGGGGTCGGCGTGGTGTTGGCCGCCACCTTGGTGGGGGGCCGGGACGGCCAGAAGCGGGCCCGTTCTTCGGCGCGGGTCAACTGCTCGGGCTTGATCGGCGCCAGCAGCTTGTCCAGTTGTGCGTCCTTGAGGCCCTGTCGGCGCGCCAGCGCGCGGTACATGGCTGCGTCCTCGAGACTGGCGGTCACGCCTTCGCCGGCCGCGAGCAGCTTGGCGTAGCGGTTCTGCGCCACCGGGTTGCCGCCATCGGCGGCGCGGGCATACCAGCTGGCGGCGGCAGCACGATCGACGGGCACGCCCTTACCCAGATAGAGCACGGTGGCGTAGTCGACCTGCGCGGCGGCGAGACCATCCTCGGCGGCGAGGCGCAGCTGTTCGGCGGCCGCCTTCGGGTCGGGCGCGATGCCGGCGCCTTCGGTCAGCATCCCGGCATAATCGTAGCGGGCTTCGGTAATGCCCGAATTGGCGGCCTCGCCGATCAGTTGCGCGGCCTTGGTCAGGCTGGGATCGGCGTAGATGCCTTCGACATGCAGCAGGCCCAGATTGTACTTGGCCGCCATGTTGCCGGCATCGGCGGCGATCTGGAACAGCTCGGCGGCGTGCTTGCGGTCCTTGGCGACGCCGTGACCATCCTGGTAGAGCATCGCCAGCTCGAAGGTGGCGAGCGCGTCGCCATGCTTGCTCGCCATGCCGTACCAGCTGGCGGCCGCGGCAAAATCCTCGGGCACGCCAAGGCCCTTGGCATAGATCTCGGCAATCAGCGTCTGGGCGTGCGGATCGCCCTTTTCGGCGCGGGGCAGGGCCAGGTCGAGGGCGGTGAGGAAGAACCCGCGCTGGTAGGCGCCATAGGCCGGATCGATCTTTTCGCCGAACACCGAGTCGCTGATGGTGAGGGCATCGGGAGCCGGCTGGTTGAGGAACTCCTCCGGCACCGGGCCGATCGGCAGCTCTTCCATCCCCAGATTGTCGGGGAACTGCATGTCCTTGGGCCGCAGGTCTTCGAAATCGGTGCGGTTGGCCTGCGCCAGCGCCGGCAGCGACAGGCCCGCAAGCAGCAGCGCCAGCCCCAGGCAGCGCATCATTTCGTCGGCTCCGCAACCGTCAACGGCAGGCCGATGAACTCGCAGTCGCCGGCGTCGTAGCTGGCGGGGCCGGCCTCGGGGTCTGACAGCACGCTCGGGATCTCCATCGTCTCGGCCCACCACTGCGCCATTTCGCGCTCGGGCGCCGATATGGAACCGGAAAGCGGCCCAAATAGGATGTAGTCGACGCCCGCTTCGCCTTTCAGCATGGCGTCGTCGCGCGAGTGGATGTCGCCGGCCCCGACGATCATCCTGGGCTTCAGTGCGGCGATCGCTTCCTCGACTGCCTTGATGCCGCCGGGGACGTGCAGGCCGTCCGCACCGACAAGGCGCACCAGACCGGGCTCGCCCTCGATCAGCACGGCGGCGCCCTTTGCCTGCGCCAGCGGCACGATGCGCTTGGCCAGCTCCTTGTAGGCGTTCTCGGCAAGATTGCCGCGCGGCAGCAGCAGGGCGGCGACTTCGTCGCGATCGAGCGTGACGTTCAGCGCGGCAACGAGCTGCTCGATCGGCTGGTCGGTGGGAGCGATGAGGAAGATTTCGGCTGACATGGCGGTGTTATAGCGGCCCCGCCGCCGATGTGGAGCCGGATTCTGGCCGGAGCTGGGCGAGCGGTTACCAGCGCGAAAAGAAAAGGGGCGCCGAGGCGCCCCAGTCGTCGGGAAGAAGGGGAGCGCCGGAGGTCAGGCGGCGAGGTCGAGTTCGGGCTTGTACTGGCCGAGCGCGGCCAGCGCGTTCATCCTGGCGCGGTGCGTGAAGGCCTCCTGCGCCGCCTTGACGTTCTGCGCCTCGCCGTTCCAGGTCACCAGCGCCGAGGTTTGCAGCGCCCGGCCGTAGGAGAAGGTGAGCGCCCAGGGCAGGCCGCCGATCTGGTTCATCGCCGAGAGGTGCGCCGTCGCCTCTTCATCAGACTGGCCGCCCGACAGGAAGGCGATGCCCGGCACCGCAGCCGGCACGAAGCGGCGGAGCGTTTCCACGGTGCGCTGCGCCACTTCCTCGACGCTGGCGCGCTCACGCGAGCGCAGGCCTGGGGTGACCATGTTGGGTTTCAGCAGCATGCCGCTCAGATCGACGCCGGCGAGGCGCAATTCCTTGAACACCGCCTCGAGCGTCTCGCCCGTCACGTCCTCGCAGCGCTGGATCGAGTGATCGCCCGGCTCGCCATCGGCCAGCACTTCGGGCTCGACCACCGGCACGATACCGGCTTCCTGGCAATACATGGCATAGCGGGCGAGCGCATGGGCGTTGGCGCGAATGCCGTTGCGGGAGGGGGCGTAGGAGGTGATGGCGATGACGCCGCGCCACTTGGCGAAGCCGGCGCCGAGCTTGGCGTAGTGCGCCAGCCGCTGGCGCAATCCATCGAGGCCCTCGGTGATCTTTTCGTCCTTGCTGCCGGGCATCGGCAGGGCGCCGCGATCCACCTTGATGCCGGGGATCACGTCGGCGGCGGTGAACAGGTCGCGGAACGGCGTGCCGTCCTTGGCCTTCTGCTCCAGCGTCTCCTCGGTGAGGATGACGCCGGAGATGTAGTCGGTCATCGCGGTGGTGGAGCGGAACAGCATCTCGCGATAGTCGCGGCGGGTTTCCAGCGTCACCGGCAGGCCGATCAGCGCGAAGCGCTTGGCGATGGTGCCTTCGGATTCATCGGCGGCGAGAATGCCCTTGCCGCTGGCGACGAGCTTTTTGGCGATTGCATTGAGCGAGGCCATGGGGCGGGGGTCTCCGTTTTTGCAATGAGCGGAGCATGCCCCACGACCTCTATCGCGGTCGATTGGACGTTCAGGTATCAGACGAAGTGTTGAGCGACGCGCCCGCCGGGGCGCGGAACGCCTAGCGTTTCAACGCCTCCACGCCGGGGAGGGGCTTGCCTTCCATCCATTCGAGGAAGGCGCCGCCGGCGGTGGAGACATAGGTGAACTGGTCCTTCACCCCGGCATGGGCGAGGGCGGAGACGGTGTCGCCGCCGCCGGCGACCGACACCACCTTGCCGGCCTTGGTGCGTGCCGCGACATATTGCGCGATCTCGACCGTGCCGTGGTCGAAGGGCTGCATCTCGAAAGCGCCGAGCGGGCCGTTCCAGACGACGGTCTTGGCCTCGTCGATGGCGCCCTTGATGCGCTCGATCGAGCCGGGCCCGACATCGAGGATCATGCCTTCGGGGTCCATCGAATCGACGCCGTAGAAGCGGTGCGGCGCGTTGGCCTCGAAGTGCCAGGCGACGGTGGCGTCGATCGGCAGGATGATGGCGCAGTGTGCGGCCTCGGCCTTGTCGCGGATGTCGTTGGCGGTCTCCGCCAGATCCTTCTCGGCCAGCGACTTGCCGACGCCTAGCCCCCCCGCATGGAGGAACGTGTTGGCCATGGCGCCGCCGATCACCAGGCCGTCGACCTTCTTGATCAGGTTGCCCAGCAGGTCGAGCTTGGTCGATACCTTGGCGCCGCCCACGATGGCGATCACCGGGCGTTCGGGGTTTCCGAGGCCCGCTTCGAGCGCCTTCAGCTCGGCCTCCATGGCGCGCCCGGCGGCCGATGGCAGCAGGTGGGCGATCGCCTCGGTCGAAGCATGAGCGCGATGCGCGGCCGAGAAGGCGTCGTTGACGAAGATGTCGCCGAGTTCGGCCATGCGTGCGGCGAGCGCCGGGTCGTTGTCTTCTTCACCGGGATGGAAGCGGGTGTTCTCGAGCACCAGGATGGAGCCCGGAGGGGCCTCGTCGATCGCCTGCTTCGCCTTTTCCACATCGGTCCAGTCGGTGGCGATGAAGCCGACCGGATGGCCGGTCTCGTCGGCGACGGCCGGCACCACCTGCTCGAGCGAGAACTCCGGATCGACCTTGCCCTTGGGGCGGCCGAAATGGCTGAGGATGATGGCCTTGCCCTCGACCTTGATGATCTCGCGGATGGTGGGCACCAGCCGTTCGATGCGGGTGGCATCGGTCACCTTGCCATCGGCGACCGGCACGTTGAGGTCGGCACGCACCAGCACGCGCTTACCCGAAAGGTCGAAATCGTCGAGGGTCTTGAAAGCCGGCATGGGACGCATCCGCTGCTAGGGAGAGGTGCCGCTGCTATAGCAAGGATTGCGGCAAGGGCAACAGCGGGGCTGTTGCGGCAAAGCCAACAGCCGGGCTCAGAACCCGACCAGACTGGCGAGGGTGCCCGAGAGCGCGAACAGCAGCGCGCCCAGCCCGATATGGCGCGCCGCGAAATAGAGGTTGGTGTTGAAGGTGAAGCGGGCAAAGCCCTCGCTCGGCCAGTGCCGCGGCCCGATGCGGCGGCGCAGCGCCCGATCGGCCAGCACCACATAGAGCCCGAAGGCCGCCAGCGGGATCAGGAACCAGGTCGCGTCGTGGCGCGCCCCGAGGGCAAGGCTGCCCACGACATTGGCAACGACGAGAAGCCGTTCGATATCACGCACCGGCCGATCTCCGGATCCCGGATCAACTGGTCACGGACAATAGCGCGCCGACGTAACGCTTTGGCGACGGAGAGATTAAGGGCCGATGACGGCCGTCACACCCGGCGGAACAGGGTCGGATAGTCGACGACGAAACCGTCCGCGTCCACTGTCAGCACCTGCTCGAAGCTGCCATCGGCGGCCTGGTAGCGGTAATGGGTGGCGTCGAGCCGGGTATAGATCTGCCCATCGCGGAACGGCTCGAGGCTGTCGAGCGGCACCCAGGCCATGGCGAACTGTTGGGGCACGCCGTCGTCGAAGCGTGAACGCCGGATCGGCAGGGTGTTGGTGAATGGCGTGCCGGAAATGTCGACATCGACGCAGCCTTCGAGTTCCGGCGCGCGCCGGCCGTTCACCGTCCAGTCGCCGAGCCCGTTGGAGAGCAGCCGCAGCACGCGGCCATCCTGCAGGCGCACGGTGAGCGAGCGGAAGGTCCAGTCCGCAGCGAGCTGGATGTCGTACTGGGCGCCGTACTCGAAGCCTTCGAATTCGCCGATCAAGACGCTCCGGACATTGATGCCGTCGGCGTTCTCCCAGACACGGCAATGCTCGAGCCCGACCTCGTCGACTGGCTGCCAGCGGAGGTCGAGCTCGAGGGGCATGCTAGAGCGTCTTGGCGAACACGGCCGTCATGTCGGCCATGCGGTTGGAGAAGCCCCACTCGTTGTCGTACCAGCCCATGACCGTCACGAAGTTGCCCTGGGTCACCTTGGTCTGGTCGAGCAGGATGGTGGCCGAGTGCGGATCGTGGTTCAGGTCGCTCGAGACGAGCGGGTGGGTGGTGTAGGTCATCACGCCCTTGAGCGGGCCATTGGAGGCCGCGATCAGTGCATCGTTGATTTCCTGCGGGGTGGTATCGCGGCCGGCGACGAAGTTGAGGTCGACCAGCGAGACGTTCGGGGTCGGCACGCGGATCGAGATGCCGTCCAGCTTACCCTTCAGCTCGGGGAGCACCAGGCCGATCGCCTTGGCGGCGCCGGTCGAGGTCGGGATCTGGCTCAGCGCCGCGGCGCGGCCGCGGTAGAGATCCTTGTGCATGGTGTCGAGGGTCGGCTGGTCGCCGGTATAGGAATGGATGGTGGTCATCATCCCCTTCTCGATACCGACCAGGTCGTTCATCACCTTGGCCATCGGAGCGAGGCAGTTGGTGGTGCACGAGCCGTTCGAGATCACCACGTGCTCCTTGCCGAGCAGGGCGTGGTTGATGCCGTAGACGACAGTGAGATCGGCACCCTCGGCCGGGGCCGAAACGATCACCTTCCTGGCGCCGGCGGTGAGGTGCGCGGCAGCCTTGTCGCGGCTGGTGAAGATGCCGGTGCACTCGAGCACGATCTCGACGCCCAGCTCCTTGTGCGGCAGCTGCGCCGGATCCTTGACGGCGGTCACCTTGAAGGTCTGGTTGCCGGCGGTGATCACATCGCCATCGACCTTGACGTCAAAGGGGAAACGGCCGTGCACGCTGTCATAGCGCAGGAGGTGAGCGTTGGTTTCAACCGGGCCCAGGTCGTTGACGGCGACGACCTGGATGTCGTTGCGACCGCTTTCGACAATGGCGCGCAGGATGTTGCGACCGATGCGGCCAAAGCCATTGATTGCGACGCGTACAGCCATGATGGCTCCTTGAGGAATTCAGAAGGGAGGAGAGCGCGGTGTCTTACAACTGCGCCATGACAGCTTCAACTATGGCTTTCGCCGTAATGCCGAAGTGCTCGTAGAGCTGATCGGCCGGGGCGCTGGCGCCGAACGAGTGCATGCCGATGAAGCGGCCCTTGTCGCCGAGCAGCTTCAGCCAGCTCATCTCGATGCCGGCTTCGATCGCCACCTTGGCCTTGGGCTTGCCGATCACGCTGTCGCGGTATTCCTGCGACTGGGCGTTGAACAGCTCCATCGAGGGCACCGAGACCACCTTGGCGGTGATGCCCTGGGCCTTCAACAGCTCGAGGCTCTGGACCGCGATGCTGACTTCCGAGCCGGTGGCGAAGATCACCGCGTCGGCATCCTTGTCGCCGGCAATGACGTAAGCGCCCTTGGCCGAGGGGTTGCCGGCAACCGTTTCGGTGCGCAGCGCCGGCAGGTTCTGGCGGCTGAGCGCCAGGATCGAGGGCTGCTCGGCTTCGATGGCGAGCTGCCAGCACTCGAGCGTCTCGACTGCGTCGGCAGGGCGGAACACCAGGAGGTTCGGAATGGCGCGCAGGGTCGACAGGTGCTCGACCGGCTGGTGCGTCGGGCCGTCTTCGCCCAGCCCGATCGAGTCGTGGGTCATCACGTAGATGACCTTCTGGCTCATGATGGCCGAGAGGCGGATCGCCGGGCGGGCATAGTCGGTGAACACCAGGAACGTGCCCCCATAGGGGATGAGGCCCTTGTGCAGCGCGATGCCGTTCATCGCCGCCGCCATCTCGTGCTCGCGGATGCCGTAGCGCATGTAGCGGCCGGTATGATCCTGGGCGGTGAAGGGCAGGGTTTCGGGCGTGTTGGTGAGGTTGGAACCGGTGAGGTCAGCCGAACCGCCGATGGTTTCGGGCAGGATCTTGTTGATCACCTCGAGCGCCATCTGGCTCGACTTGCGGGTTGCGACCTTCGGCTTGTCGGCAACGAGCTTGGCCTTGTAGGTCTCGATGGTCTCGTTCCAGTTGGCCGGCAGCTGCCCGGCAATGCGGCGCTCGAACTCGGCGCGCAGCTCGGGCTTGGCGGCGGCAAGCCGGCCTTCCCAATCGCTGCGGGCGTTCTCGGAGCGGGTGCCGGCGGCGCGCCAGGCATTGAGCGTGTGGCTGGGGATCTCGAAGGCCGGGTAGTCGATGCCCAGTTTCTGCTTGGCGCCGGCGAGCTCGGCGGCGCCGAGGGGCGAGCCGTGGACGCCGTGCGAGTCCGCCTTGGTCGGGGCGCCGAAGCCGATAATGGTCTTGGCGGCGATCAGGGTCGGCTTGTCCTTGGACTTCTTGGCGTCGTTGAGGGCCTTCTCGACCTGAGCCTGGTCGAGGCCATCGATCTCGATGGTGTTCCAGCCGCAGGCCTTGAAGCGGGCGATCTGGTCGGTCGAGTCGGCGTTGGAAACGCGGCCGTCGATGGTGATGTTGTTGTTGTCCCAGATCACCACCAGCTTGTTCAGCTTCAGGTGCCCGGCCAGCGAGATCGCTTCCTGGCTGACGCCTTCCATCAGGCAGCCGTCACCGGCGATCACCCAGGTGTAATGGTCGACGAGGTCCGATCCGAACTCGGCGGCGAGCTTGGCCTCGGCGACGGCAAAGCCGACCGAGTTGGCAATGCCCTGGCCGAGCGGGCCCGTGGTGGTCTCGATGCCCGGAGCGAAATGGTATTCCGGATGGCCGGCGGTCTTGGAGCCGAGCTGGCGGAACTGCTTGATCTGGTCGATCGTCATGTCCTCGTAGCCGAGGAGATAGAGCGAGGAGTAAAGCAGCATCGAGCCGTGGCCGGCCGACAGGATGAAGCGATCGCGATCCGGCCACCAGGGGTTCTTGGGGTCGAACTTCATCACCTTGGTGAACAGCACCGTGGCGATGTCGGCCACTCCCATGGGCAGGCCGGGGTGCCCCGAGTTGGCTTTCTCCACCGCGTCCATGGAGAGGGAACGGATGGCGTTGGCCATCTCATTTGCTTGGGCGGAGTTGGTCATCAGGGTGCTCTCGGCTAAGGGAAAGAAGCCCGGAAATCCGGGCGCCTCGAACCCTCCTGCCGAGGCGCGTTGACGCTTAGCAGGTTCCTTTGACCTGTCAATGTCGCCTCCCGGAGGGGGGCGTTGCCAGGTTGCGCCAGCTTTGCGCTATAGTGCCAAGTGGAATCGCCTTTTTCCGCGACGGGGGTCGGGATGGCCGAGCAGCATGCCGAGGATGGATATGAAGCCGCCGCCAGCCGGCTGGACAAGGCATTCGCGCGGCTCGAGGCGAGCGTGCGCAGCCTCAACGGCCGGGTGCGGGCGCATAGCCGGATCGAATCCGACACGCAGAAGCTGGTGAGCGAGCGGCAGCGGCTGGCGCAGGAACTCGACAAGGTCAGCGCCAAGGCCAAGCGCCTCGACGACAGCTCGGCCGAAGTGGCGCGGCGCCTCGTCGTCGCCATGGAGTCGGTGCGCGAAGTGCTGGCCAAGGAGAATGGCTGAGATGCCCGAGGTCAATGTCGACATCAACGGCCGCAAATACCGCATGGCCTGCGAGGAGGGGCAGGAGCAGCATCTGCTCGGCCTCGCCGACCGCTTCAACCAGCATATCGACCAGTTCAAGGGTACGTTCGGCGAGATCGGCGACAACCGGTTGACGGTGATGGCCGGCATCGCGGTGCTGGACGAACTGGCCGAGGCAGAGCGCCGCATCGCCGAACTCAGGCAGGATGTCGCCAGCCTGACACAGGCCGGCGAGGCGCTGTCGCATGAAGCCGAGGAGCTGGAACGACGCTTCGCCAAGCGGCTCAACGAAGCGGCCCGCAAGATCGAGGCGATTTCGAGCGCCATCGACGAGACCGGCGCCGCAGCTGGAACCTGACTAGTTCTTCCTGACGATGCAGGCGCCACCGGCGGCCTGCAGTTTGGCGCAGAGCGCATCGGCGTCAGCGCGATTGTCGCGGCCGATCATGGCGAAATGCCTGAGCCGCGGCCCGAAGTTCGGGTTGCGCGCCATCAGCAGCATCAATTTCTCGTTTCCCAGCAGCTTGGGATAGCTTGCCTGCACCCGCTCGAAGCGGCGGATGACGACGCCCTGGGAGAAGTTCTGCGCGAGCAGCACGCCCCAGGGTTTCCATTCGCTCGGCTGTCGATCGAGGCTCGGCACCTGTTCGGCCTCGGCCATCTTCACACAAGCCTCGATGAAGGGCTGGTTCTTGGCGATGGCATAGTCGGCGTCGGGCGGCACCTCGGCGAGCCAGGCGTCCGGATCGCGGCCGGTGATGGTTTCGACATAGAAGCGGGTCTCGGCCGGCAAATAGCCGGCACCCTTCACATATCCG
>MKVB01000002.1:313207-376909 GCA_001899085.1 Devosia sp. 66-14
CGGTCAGGAAGCGCAGGTATTCCGCCGACTTCGCCAGCGCTTCGCTCGGATCGAAGGCGTTGCGCAACCCGCGCAGGCGTGCGGTCGAGGGAATGAACTGCGCTATCCCCTGCGCCCCGGCGATGCTCAGCGCGAACGGATCGAAGCGGCTCTCCTGCCAGATCAGCCGGGCGAAATACCCCGCCGGCAGCTGTTCGCGCCAGGCAAACAGCTGGATCGCCCCGCAGGTGTCGCGAAAGAACTGCTCCTGCCGGATGCACACAGCCGTCCAGGCCGGGGCCGAGGGCGAGGAGGAATAGCAGGAGCGGGGCTTGGCGGGTTCGGTGTCGGTTTCGACGGCATGGACCACGCAGCTCAAAGCCGCGATCGCCAATGCCAGGCCGAGGCCGATCAGGTGTCTGCCGCGCATGGGGGCAAACTAGGATGCACCCCGGGGTTCCGGCAAGACCAGGACAGAGCCCGGGGCTTGAGCTTCATGGCCGGCAGGATGCCGCGCCGCATCCGAGGCTTCAAGCCGCCAACCGGGGATTCTCAGCCCGCGGCCCTCGCCTCGTTCACCGCATCATCGGCCACCACGCGGTTCCGGCCGGCGGATTTCGCGGCGTAGAGGCGGCGGTCGGCACGCGCCAGCGCGGCCTCGGGCTCCCCGGCTTTGGCGGTGGCGACACCGATGCTCACCGTCACCGCAAGCCCCGGTGCGAGCCGCGACCAGTCATGGTCTTCGATGCCACGCCGCACCGCTTCGCAGATCGCCCCGGCGTCGCCGGCATCGCCGGCGAACAGCAGGGCGAACTCCTCGCCGCCCAGCCGGGCCGCCAGCGTGGCGGGCGCGGCGTCGAGCAGGCGCGACACCTGCCGCAGCACTTCGTCGCCGAGCATGTGCGAGTGGGTGTCGTTGATCGCCTTGAAGTGATCGATATCGACGATGGCGATGCTGTGCGGCCCATCCGTCATCGCCTGCAGTTGCTGTTCCAGGGCCCGGCGATTGGCGATGCCGGTCAGCGGGTCGCGCAGCACTTCGGCGGCCAGCCGCTCCGCCTCGGCGCGGTGATGCTGGCTCTCGAAATGGATCTCGGCGGCCTGCGCCCGCCGCCGCGCCTGTTCGCCTTCATTGCGGCGATAGGTGTCGTGGTAGCGCTTGAAGTCGTGCAGCGCCGCCGCCAGGTCGCCGGCCTTCTCGGCAATCTCGGCGAGGCGCCTGAGGCTGTTCATCTGGTGGTCGGTATGTCCGGTGGCCTCGGCCAGTTCGAAGGCCTGGCGGCAGGCCTGCCGCGCGCCATCGAGGTCGCCCTCGCGCATGCGCAACTCGCCATCCGTGTAGAGGTGGTGCACCGTCTCGCGCACGCCGGGCGTTCCCGGGGTCGCCGGCCACTGCGCCAACAGGGTGCGCGCCATGGCGAGCTGGCCCTGCAGGCCCAGGTACTCAGCGGTGTTGGTGAGCGCCAGGCGCAACATCCAGCCATCACCGCTGCGGCGCGCCGTATCGATTGCCGCTGTGCCGAGATCGACGGCGAGGTTGCGGTGGGCGGCGGCGCCGTCGAAGTCGCCGGCCCGTTCGCGGGCGTCGGCGAGATCGGCAAAGGCGTAGGCGAGGTTGCTCAGGAACAGCGACAGCGACGACTCGTCGTCGATCTCGGCCGCCACCTTCACCGCCCAGCGGAAGTGATGCTCGGCGAGGTCCGGGTGCTGCGAATAGAGCAGCGCCATGCCCTTGCCGTTCAGCGCATGCGCCAGGGTGAGCGGCTCGCCATCGGACTCGGCGAGGGCGACGGCGGCATCGGCCTCGAGATAGGCTTCATCGGTGAGGCCGACTTCGAGCAGCAGCCAGGCGGTGAGCGACTGTGCCGCGGCCCGACGATCCGCCTCGCCCAGCTCTTCGGCCAGGCGGCGCGCGGCGACGGCGGCGGCGAGGCCGGTGCTGGCCTCGCCCAGTTGCAGACTGTGCCAGGCGACGCGCAGCAGGGCGGCCAGACGGATGGAGCGGTCGGTCGAGACCTCGGCCAGGCGGCGCGCAACGACCAGCGCCGCGGCCGGCTCGCCGGTGCGGCCGAGACGGCGCGCTTCGGCCAATTGGGCGTTCTCGCTCGCGGTCGGCTCGGGCTGGGCGATCGGTCGTCTCCTTCCGGGCCCAAGCTAGCCGGCACCCGTTACCGCGGGGTTGTCGCGCTCATCGGTGTTGTGCGCATCGGGCTCAGCCGCTGAACCGCCCGGGCTCCCAGTTCGCCAGCACGGCTTGCTGCAGGTCGATCTCTTCCATGATCTCGCGCAACACCTCGTCGTCGAGCTTGCGCTCGTCGCGGGCGGCAACCAGGGCGGCGCGGCGCGCCTCGAGCACAGTACGGCCGAGTTCGAGCACCATGGTGTCGTGTTCGGTGTGCGACTGGCGCTCGGCGGCATCTTCGACGCTGGCGCGCTTCAGCATCTGCTCGGCGGCGGCGCGGGCCTTCGGGTCGGTCTGCCCATCGCGGAAGGCCGTGATCGCCGCCCGCCCGGCCGCATCGGCAATGTCGCGGGCGACGGCGTGCTGGGCGGCACGGTACTTGTCCTCGGCCGGATCGGAAATGCCGAGGGTGCGGATCAGCCAGGGCAGGGTGAGGCCCTGCACCAGCAGCGTGCCGATGGTGACGGCGAAAGCGACGAACTGGATCAGGTCGCGGCTCGGGAAGGCATCGCCGGCGAGCGTGGTCAGCGGAATACCGGCGGCGGCGGCGAGGGTGACCACGCCGCGCATGCCGGTCCACGAGATCACCAGGTTCTCCTGCCAGGTGAACGGCTCGGGGACGTCGAAGCCACCCTGCCGCAGTTGTTCCCGGCGGCGTTCGAAACCGCCGTTGCGTCGACCGAAGCGGCGCGGTGGCTCCTCGCCGGCCTCGATGCGGGCAAGCGTCTCCCGCACCCGGCGGGTCTGCCAGCGCGACACGACGCTGGTGCCGAACACCCAGGCGATGCGGACGAGGATCACCGCGACGAGAACCAGCAGCGACAGCCCGAGCAGCTCGACGAGGCTGAAGCCGGTGGCGGTGGCCTCCTCGATGACGAACTTCATCTGCAGGCCGATATAGGCAAAGACGAAGGCCTCGAGCAGCGCGTCGGCGGTGCGCCAGAACTGCCGCTCCTGGATGCGCGCGGCGTAGCCCGCTTCGGTGGAATTGTGGCCCAGCGAAAAGCCTGCCGCGACCACGGCGAGGACGCCGGACGCGCCGACTTCCTCGGCCACCAGATAGGCGGCGAACGGCACCAGCACGGAGAGCACGGTGACGAGCGATGCGTTGCTCATGCGCAGGCGGGTGCGATGGACGATGGCGCCGATCACCATGCCGATGACGATGCCGACGACGACCGCGTAGACGAAGTAGAGAAAGCCGTTGTCGATGAACAGGTGGCGGCCGGTGATGGTCGCCGTGGCGAAGGCAAACAGGGTGAGCGCCGCGGCATCGTTGATCAGGCTCTCGCCCTTCAGCACCGTCATCATGCGGCTGGGCAGCCCGAGCTGGCGGCCGACGGCGACCGCCGTCACCGCATCGGGCGGCGACACCACGGCGGCGAGCACGGTGGCCGCAGCGAGCGTCAAACCGGGGATGATCAGGGCCGAGACGCCGCCCACCACGAAGGTGGTCACCAGCACCAGGATCACCCCAAGGTTGATGATCGAGGGCAGGCGCCTGATGAAGCTGATGAACGAGAACTCGGTCGCCGCCGAAAAAAGCAGCGGCGGCAGCACCACGGTGAGGATGATCTCGGGCTCGAGTTCCAGCCGCGGCAGGCCGGGGATGAACGAGGCGGCTAGGCCGACCAGCGCCAGCAGGAGCGGTGCCTGGATGTTGCGGCGTTCCGCGAAGATGGTGACGGCGATGGCCGCGATCATCACCAGGAGGATCTGTGAAACCATGCGTCGCCCCTTATGCCGATGCCGGAGTGATATAGGGGGCGAGGTGGAAAAGGAAAGAAGCGCTTGGCGTCGACGCCTGAGCGACCCTATATTGAGGGTGCTGCCCGGTGCGTGTTGGATCTTATTTCCCTGGGGCCGTACTGATCCTAAAGGGAGCTGTACCTGACCGGACCCGTGGGTTCGGACATACGGCGCCCACCTACGTAAGTAGGTTCCCAGGATCTGTATCCCACGGCCAGGGCGGCACCTGAATTTCTCGGTTGTCCGAGGTGCGGGATCAAACCGCAAAGCCTGCACTTGTCCGGATCCCGCTCCAGAAAGCCCGATGAGCGACGCAAAGATCGAAGAGGCGAAAGCGGCGCTCCGTGCTGAGGCGCACAAGAAGCGGGCGGCTTTCCACCCCTCGCTGCGCAGCGACGCCGCCAGGGCGGCAGCGGCGCATTTCTTCGAGGGCGTGCCGCTCGAAAAGGGCGAAGTGGTTGCCGGCTACTGGCCGATCCGCGATGAGATGGATGTCAAATCCGTGGTGGCGCGGCTGATGGATGCCGGCCAGCCGGTGTGCCTGCCGGTGGTGCTGGGCGATGAGCAGCCGCTCGAGCTGCGGATCTGGGAAGATGGCGCGCCGCTCTACGAGGCCGGCTTCGGCACGCTCGCGCCGCCCGAGGAAGCACCGCGCGCCGTGCCCGATGTGATCATCATGCCGCTGCTCGGTTTCGACCGCTATGGCACCCGGTTGGGCTATGGCGGCGGCTATTACGACCGCACGCTGGCGACGCTCGACAAGCGCCCCCGGCTCATCGGCTTTGCCTTCGCGCTGCAGGAGGTGGACCTGATCCCGCGCGAGGCGCACGATGTGCCGCTCGACGCCATCGTCACCGAACATGGCGTGCGCAACTTCGAGAAAAAGGCGCCGGTTACGTGAGAGTTCTGTTTCTGGGCGACGTGGTCGGCAAGGCCGGCCGCGATGCCGTTTCCGACCGCCTGGCCGGGCTGGTCGACAAGCACAAGTTCGATTTCGTGGTGATCAACGGCGAGAATGCCAGCCATGGGCGCGGCCTCACCGAGGGACACTTCGCCGAGATCAAGGCGGCCGGCGCCGATGTGGTGACGCTGGGCGATCACGCCTTCGATCAGCGCGACACGCTGACTTATATCGCCCGTGAACCGACGCTGCTCAGGCCGATCAACCTCGCGCCCGGCACCCCGGGACGCGGCGCCAATCTCTACGAGAGCCGCGCCGGGCATCGCGTGCTGGTGATCAACGCCCAGGGTCGGGTGTTCATGGATCCAGTGGATGACCCATTCCGAGCGGTGGAGGCGGCGGTTGCCGCCTGTCCGCTGGGTGAGCAGGCCGACGCGATCATCCTCGATTTTCATACCGAGGCGACCTCCGAGATCCAGGCGATGGGACATTTCCTCGACGGCAAGGTGAGCCTGGTGGTGGGCACCCACACCCACATTCCCACCGCCGACCACCGCATTCTCAAAGGCGGCACGGCGCTGATGGCCGATGCCGGCATGTGCGGGGATTATGACTCGGTGATCGGCGTCGAGGTCGACGAACCGCTCAACCGCTTCCTCACCGGCATTGCCACCGGGCGCTTTACGCCCGCGGAGGGCGAAGCGACGCTGAGTGGGGTGGCGATCGAGACCGATCCGCGGACCGGTCTTGTCGCCAAACTGTTCCCGGTCAGGGTGGGCGGATCGCTGGGGCAGGCGGAGCCGGCGTTCTGAGCCCGCTTCACAGGTCGCGACGATTTGACTATAAGCCCGCCCATTCAATTCAGCCTCAGACACGAGGGGTGACCGCATGGCCGGCCATTCACACGCCAAGAATATCATGCACCGCAAGGGCAAGTCCGACGCGGCTCGCTCGAAGGTGTTTTCGAAACTCGCCCGTGAAATCACCGTTGCCGCCAAGCTCGGCATGCCCGACCCGGCGTTCAACGCACGGCTGCGCCTCGCGGTGCAGAACGCCCGCGCCCAGTCGATGCCGCGCGACAATATCGAGCGCGCCATCAAGAAGGCAGCCGGCAATGACGGCGAGAACTACGAAGAGATCCGCTACGAGGGCTATGGCCCGGGCGGCGTCGCGGTCATCGTCGAGGCGCTGACCGACAACCGCAACCGCACCGCCTCCAACGTGCGCTCGACCTTCTCAAAGAATGGCGGCGCGCTGGGTGAAACCAACTCGGTCGGCTTCATGTTCGATCGCGTCGGCGAGATCTTTTATCCGGCGACCGCGGGTTCTGAAGACAAGGTCATGGAAGCGGCGATCGAGGCCGGCGCCGATGACGTCGAAAGCGATGAAGACGGGCACTGGATCTACACCTCGTTCGAGCAGCTGAACGAAGTTGCCGGCGCGCTCGAGAAGGTACTGGGCGAGGCAGAATCGGCCAAGTTCATCTTCAAGCCGCAGAACGAAGTGCCGGTCGATGCGGAAAAGGGCGCGACGCTGCTCAAGCTGATCGGCATCCTCGAAGAAGACGATGACGTGCAGAACGTCTACGCCAACTTCGACATTTCCGACGAAGACATGAGCAAGATCGAAGCCGCCTGAGGCGGCGTCGGTCCGGCACTAGGCTGCTGCAGCCGGCAGGGTGTCGTAATGCGCGATGGAGGCGACCGCGATGCGGTTGCGTCCATTCTGCTTGGCTGCATAGAGCTGCTGGTCGGCCAGCCGGAACAGTTCGGCAAACGGCAGATGACGGTCGTAGACGGCGCCGCCGACGCTGACCGTCAACTGGTGCGTTTTGCCGTCCGGCGCGAACTCCGCCTCGTAAACGGCCAGTCGCAAGCGTTCGGCCACCGCCTCGGCGATCAGCTGCGTGGTGCCGGGCAGATAGACCGCAAACTCCTCGCCACCGATGCGTCCGACCAGGTCAGCCGAGCGCAGCACACTGCGGATCGCGCCGGCGATCCGGCGCAGCGCCGCATCGCCTTGCTCGTGGCCGAAGGTGTCGTTGATCGCCTTGAAGTTGTCGGCGTCGATGACCAGCAGGGTGCCGCGCATGCCGTCTTCGGAGAAGCGGGCATCATCGAGCGCTTCTTCGACCTCGCGGGTGAACGCGCCCCGGTTGAGCAGGTCGGTCAGCGTGTCGGTCGCCGCGTGCCGACGCAGCAGCTCATGCGCGATGGCGAGTTCGCGCAGCTTGCTGAGCAGAAAGTAGAGGATCGGCGCGGCAAGCCCGATCGGCAGCAGGATGTCGATGGCGATCGACCAGCGCAGCGCCTGAGCGTCCAGGTTGTGAAAGTTGAAGGAATCCACCAGCAGCGCGACGGCGATGCAGCCGAGCGTCCCCAGTGCCGTCCATAAATAGACGCGGCCCTTTCCGGTGGGCGATAGATCCACTGTACGCGTCCCCTTCAGCACTGCTGTGCAGAGGGCCGGAACGGTAGGCGAGGCGGGTTGAGATCGCCTCAAACCGGTGGACGGGATTTTATCGATCGCGGGCGGGGGCGATCAGCCGGCGGCGACTCTCATCTCGGCAAGGGCGGCCGAGCTGCCGAGTTCGACTCGGTTGCGACCGGCATGCTTGGCCTCGTACAGGCGCCGATCGGCGATGCGGAACAGTTCGGAAAAACCTGCATCGCCGGCGCATACGGCGCCGCCGATGCTGACCGAGAGCCGCTGCGCGATGCCTTCGGAAGTAACGAACACCGCATTGACCGCGGCCCGGATGCGTTCGGCCGCGAGATCGGCGACTTCCGGCCCGGCATCCTCGAGGAACACTCCGAACTCTTCGCCGCCGATGCGGCCAACCAGGTCGCCTTCGCGCACATTGTCGCGGATGGCGCCGGCAATCAGCTGCAATGCCTCGTCGCCGCGCTCATGGCCGAAGCGGTCGTTGACCATCTTGAAGTGATCGGCGTCGATGACCAGCAGGGTGCCATTGCCCTCGATCTGGCCGAGGCTGGAACTGACGCGCGTGGTGAAGGCGCGGCGATTGAGGCAGCCGGTCAGCCAGTCGGTCGAGGCGAGCAGCTCGAGCCGACGGTTGGCCTCGCGCAGTTGCGCCGAGCGGACCTGCAGGAACAGCAGGATCGGGCCACCGAGCGCGGTGGGCATGCCGAGGGCCAGAACGGTGCCGACCTCGTTCATCCCTTCGTTCAGGGACATCATGACGAGGTTCGAGATGACCCAGGATGCCAGTGTCGAAGCGACGAGGATCAGCGCCGTGCGGCGCCAGACGATGCCCCACTCGGAAGGTGGCAGTGCAAACTTGTTCATTCCCGCGTCCCCGGAGTGAATGATTCCGGCATAAGCATGAATGCTTGAATGCTGATTAATTCGGGGGGACGGATCGCAGCTAATTCGGTGCAGTGTTTCTGTTTCGTTCACAAAGCGCTTGGTAGGGTCCGGTTCCTGACCTAATGCTTCGAAATGGCGGAAACAGTGCGAATCATCGGGATTGATCCGGGCCTGCGACGTTGCGGTTGGGGCATCATCGAGAGCAATGGCAACCGGTTGAGCTTTGTCGCCTGCGGCACCATCACGCCGCCGGTCGAGGGCGCACTCGCCGACCGGCTGGTCGAGCTGCATCGCGGCATCGTCGAGGTGCTCGACGCCTATGCGCCCGAGGAGGCGGCGGTGGAAGAGACCTTTGTTTCCGCCGGGGCGCGTTCGGCGCTGCAGCTGGGCCAGGCGCGCGGCGTGGTGCTGATGACGCCGGCATTGCGCGGGCTGCCGGTGGGCGAGTACGCCGCCAACCTGATCAAGAAATCGGTGGTCGGCACCGGCCATGCCGAAAAGGCGCAGATCCAGATGATGATCAAGATCCTGCTGCCGACGGCGACCTTCAAGGGCGCCGATGCGGCCGATGCCCTGGCGATCGCCGTCTGCCACGCGCACCATCGCGCCATTCGCAAGCTGAGTGTTCCTGCATGATCGGCAAACTCAAGGGCATGGTCGACGGCTTCGGCGACGACCATGCGCATCTCGACGTCAACGGGGTGGTTTACGAGGTGTTCTGCTCGGCCAAGACCCTCGCGGCCTTGCCGCAGGTCGGCCATGCGGCAGTGGTCCATACCGAGATGATCGTGCGCGAGGACATGATCCGGCTCTACGGGTTTTTCACCGAAGCCGAGAAAGCCTGGTTCACCACGCTGATGACGGTGCAGGGCGTCGGCAGCCGGGTGGCGCTCGCCATCCTCTCCGTCCTTACCCCGTCGGAACTCGCCAGCGCCATCGCGCTGCAGGACAAGGCAATGGTCGGCCGCGCCAACGGCGTCGGTCCCAAACTGGCGGTCCGTATCGTCACCGAGCTCAAGGGCAAGGCCCCGGCGGGCGCGATCGATGCCGGTGTGCTGGGCCTGCAGGCGGCACTGGGCGAGGGCGTCGCGGCCGGCAATGTCGCCGACGCCGTCTCGGCGCTCACCAATCTGGGCTACTCGAGCGCCCAGGCTTCGGCCGCGGTAGCGCGAGTGGTCGGCCGCGAAGGCGACGAGGTTCCGACCGACAAGCTGATCAGGCTAGGGCTCAAGGAGTTGAGCAGCTAGCCTTGCAAGGGGTAGATTTCCTTACTATCTTATTCATGTAAGGAAACCGGTTTGGTGACGACATGTCAACCGCGACGATTACAAGTAAGGGCCAACTCACTCTGCCGAAGGAGGTTAGGGACGACCTTAATCTGCGGGAGGGCGACAGAGTGAGTTTCGAGAAAGTGGACGGTCGCTACGTGCTTCGACCGCAGAACAAGAGTGTCATGGACCTGGCGGGCATACTGCATCGGCCCGGCGAGAAGAGTATGTCCATCGAGGAGATGGATGAGGCAATGGGTGAGGCCCTACGCGAAGATAATGACCGCATCCGGAAATATGGAAGCGGGCGTGCTGGGGATTGATAGCAACATTCTCGTCAGATTCCTCACCAGAGATGACGAGGTGCAATTCGAGCACGCGAGCCGGCTATTGGGGCAGGCCGACGATCGAAGCCTGTTTCTCGGCGTGATTGTTCTGGTCGAGGTCAACTGGACCTTGCGGCGCGTCTACCAGCAACCGGCAAAGGAAGTCCTGCGGACCCTCGAGGACCTTGTTGATGCACGCCAATTCACAGTTGAGGATAGAGATGAAGTCGTGCGGGCAATAGGCATCGCAAGAGACTCGGGTGCTGATCTTTCAGACGCCCTCATTGCGCTACGAAATGAAGGCGCCGGCTGCATGCGGACGGCTACCTTCGATCGTCGCGCGCTGCGGATCGACCAAATGGCATCCGTCGCGGAACTCCTCAAGTGACCGATCTGACTTCCGCCCAGGCCGGTCGCGATGACCCGCTCGATGTTTCGCTCCGCCCGTCGGGCTTTTCTGAGTTCATCGGGCAGGCCGAGGCGCGGGCCAATCTCGAGGTGTTCATCCAGGCCGCCAAGCAACGCGGCGCGGCGCTCGACCATGTGCTGTTCGTCGGCCCGCCGGGCCTGGGCAAGACCACGCTGGCGCAGATCGTGGCGCGTGAGCTGGGCGTCGGGTTCCGGGCCACGTCCGGTCCGGTGATCGCCAAGGCGGGTGATCTCGCGGCGCTGCTGACCAATCTCGAAGAGCGCGACGTGCTGTTCATCGACGAGATCCACCGGCTCAATCCGGCGATCGAGGAAATTCTCTACCCGGCGATGGAGGACTATCAGCTCGACCTGATCATCGGCGAAGGCCCGGCGGCCCGCTCGGTGCGGATCGACCTCGCCAAGTTCACCCTGGTCGGGGCGACGACGCGCGCCGGGCTGCTGACCACGCCGCTGCGCGACCGCTTCGGCATCCCGATCCGGCTCAACTTCTACACTCCCGAGGAGCTGGTGAAGATCGTCGAGCGCGGCGCCCGGCTGCTCGGTATCGGCATGGCGCCCGACGGCGCGATGGAAGTGGCGCGCCGCTCGCGCGGCACGCCGCGCATCGCCGGCCGGCTGCTGCGCCGGGTTACCGATTTCGCGCTGGTCGATGGCGCCAAGGAGATCACCCGGGCCATCGCGGACAAGGCGCTGCTGCGGCTCGACGTCGATGCACGCGGGCTCGACCAGCTCGACCGGCGCTATCTCAAGGTGATCGCCGATTTCTACGGCGGCGGCCCGGTGGGGATCGAGACCATCGCCGCAGCGCTGTCGGAGCCGCGTGATGCGCTCGAGGAGATCGTCGAGCCCTACCTGATCCAGCAGGGTTTCATCCAGCGCACGCCGCGCGGACGCATGCTGACGGCGCTGGCGTTCCAGCACATGGGCATCAGCGTGCCGCAGGGCTTTGTCGGCATGCAAGGCAGCCTGTTCGAAGAGCCGGAGGGAGAGTGAGCAACCCGGCGTTCACCCGCGGAGCGAGGAAGCAATGACCGCGCTGCCCCGCATCGGTCGGCCAGCAACTGCCGCCCTCGCGCTTATCGGCGTCACCACGCTCGAGCAGCTCGCGGCGCGCAGCGAACGGGAATTGCTGGCGCTGCATGGCGTCGGCCCCAAAGCGGTGCGCATTCTCAAGGCGGAGCTCGCGGCGCACGGCCTGCAGTTCGCGGAGGCGCGCGAATGAGCAGCGAACGGCAGATGCTGAGCTTCCGGCTGCCTGGGGCGCTGTTTCAGATGCGGGCAGTGGCGATCATCCGCCGCGACGGCCACGTGCTGCTGCATCGCGCCACGCACGAGCAGTTCTGGTCGTTGCCCGGCGGCCGAATCGAGTTCGGCGAGACGGCGTCTGAAACGCTGCAGCGCGAGATGCTGGAAGAGCTGGGCTGCGCCACTCGGCCGGGTCCGCTGCGGTTTCTCGTCGAGAACCTGTTCGTCTACCAGGGCGCCGAGGTGCACGAGGTGGGCTGGTATTTCGAGGTGGAGCTGATCGACGACTTTCCCTTCCGCACCGACGATATCTGCTATCGCGCCATCGATGGTGCGTCGGAGCTGGAGTTTCGCTGGGTGCCCAATACGGCCGAGGCCTACGGCGATTTCCCGCTGTTGCCGCCGATGCTGCCGGCGCAGCTCCTCGATCCCACGCCGGGTTTCCGGCACATCATCGAGCGCCAGACGTGACCAGCAGCCACTTCACCGCCCGGGTCTACTACGAAGACACCGACTTTTCCGGCAATGTCTACCATGCGGCCTACCTGCATTTCTTCGAGCGGGCGCGCACCGAGTTCCTGAGGGAGCGCGGCGTGCATCATTCGGAGCTGGTGAAGGACGGCATCGCCTTCGCGGTGCGCACCATGACCATCGATTTCAAGGCGGCGGCGCATATCGACGACCTGCTGGAGGTGACCACGGAGGTTGCCTCACTCACCGCGGCGCGACTCAACCTGGTGCAATCGATCAGCCGGGACGGCGCCGAGATCACGCGGGCCGCGGTGCAGGTGGTCGCGATCAAGACCAGCGGTGGCGCCGCGCGCATGCCGCGCGAGCTGCTGGATCTGCTCAAGGCGTAAAAAAGGGCCGCCAGTCCCAAACGGAACCGACGGCCCAAGATTGTTCCTGCGAGGGGCGTCCTACATCGCAGCAGCCATCACCTGGCCGCGGATTTCGCCATCGGGGAACTTCGCCGTATGCAGATTGAAGTACCACTGGCCGCCCTGCAGCTGGGTGACCTGGTCGTCGGTCAGGGTGGCGTTGCCGTTGATCGGGCTCGCCAGCGGGTCGGCCAACGGCACCACCGGATCGGCATTGGCGCCCTCAGCCGCCGGGCCGTGGAAATGCGCGCCTGTCGCGTCACCGCTCAGGCCTTCATAGGTGACGGTCCAGGTGAAGACCTTGGTGTCGGTGTCGAGGGTCGCCTCGACCTTGCCGGTCGCCGCCGAATCGGTCGGCGGCACCTCCGAGGCGCCCTTCAGGTCGGCGCTGAACTTCAGCATTTCGGCGTAGGCCGGCATGGCCGAGAAGGCCAGTACCGCGGCGGTCGCGAGCAAAGTGCGTGTCAGGTTGAGATGCATGGGAAGCTCTCCCTCGGTTGTTGTGATTGGTCCCGCCCGAATTTCCCAATCCGGCGGGTCAACACGGAAACGCCGCTCGGACCCGAGGGTTGCGCTGCGCCGATCGGTCGCGATCACACAAACGCGAGGAATCGCTTTGTTAACACTTGCTTGACCATAAGTAAGGCAGTGCTCGAACAGCGCTGCCAAAGGTCCGGGATTCCGGGCTTTTCTCTTAAATTTGACAAATTTGGACCGCATCGACCCGACGATCATGTTTCGGTCGTCGGGGCCGGACTGAGAAGGACCCTTACATGGAAGCCATGGACGCCGTTGGCACGGCCACTGCGCATGCTGACCTTTCGATCTGGGCGCTGTTCTGGCAGGCCGACCTCGTCGTCAAGACCGTGATGATCGGCCTGTTGGCCGCCTCGGTCTGGTGCTGGGCGATCATTGTCGACAAATCGATGCTGTATGCCCGCGCCAAGGCGGAGATGAACCGCTTCGAGCGAGTGTTCTGGTCGGGGCAGTCGCTGGAAGAACTCTATCAGCAGATGAGCGAGAAGCCGGCCATGGGGCTGGGCGCGGTCTTCGTTGCCGCAATGAAGGAGTGGAAACGCAGCCACGAGCAGAACGCCTCCTCGTTCGTCGGCGTGCAGGGCCGGCTCGACAAGGTGCTCGATGTGGCGATCAGCCGGGAGAGCGAGAACCTCGAAAAGCGCCTCGGCTTCCTCGCCACCGTCGGTTCCGCCTCGCCCTTCATTGGCCTCTTTGGCACGGTATGGGGCATCATGAACGCATTCACCGCCATCTCGGCCGCGTCGAGCACGAACCTGAGCGTGGTTGCCGGCCCGATCGCCGAGGCGCTGTTCGCCACCGCGCTCGGCCTGCTCGCCGCCATCCCGGCGGTTATCGCCTACAACAAGCTGAGTGGCGATGCGAACAAGCTGATCGGCCGGCTCGAAGGCTTCGCCGATGAGTTCTCCACCATCCTCAGCCGACAGCTCGAAGCGCGGGGTGCCCGCTGATGGCAATGGCAGTATCCAGCGGCGGCGGAGGCGGTGGCCGGCGTCGTGGCCGGCGTCGCGGCGGCGGCTCAAAGCCGATGAGCGAGATCAACGTCACGCCGATGGTCGACGTGATGCTGGTGCTGCTGATCATTTTCATGGTGGCGGCGCCGCTGATGACCGTCGGCGTGCCGATCGAGCTGCCGCAGACCCAGGCCAAGCAGCTCAATACCGAACAGAAGCCGATCACCATTTCGGTCACCAACGAGGGGGCGATTTTCCTTGGCGACAATCCGGTGACGCTCGACGACCTCGTCACGCAGGTCGCCGCGGTTGCCGTCAACGGCACCGAGGACCGCATCTATGTGCGCGGCGATCTGGCTGCCAATTACGGTTCGGTGATGCAGGTGATGGGTGCGCTGTCGGGCGCCGGCTACGCCAAGATCGGCCTCATCACGGAACAGGCCGCGCAGCAGCAGGGCCAGTAAGCTGATGCGCACCGGGTTCACGGTTTCCACCATCGGACATGTCGGACTGATCGTTCTCGCGGTCGTCGGCATCGGCATGGGGCGACCGATGAATCCGGAGCCGGTCGAGGCGATTGCCGTCGACCTGGTGCCGATTTCCGAGTTTTCCAACATCAGGATGGGTTCGCTCAACAGCACGGTGGTCGAAACTGAAGCGCCGTCGGTGGTCGATGACGTGAAGCCGGCCGAACTGGCACAGCCGACAGGCAACACCCAAGAGGATCAGCCGACCCCGGCCAACAACCCGGACCCGACGCCGGCACCAACCGAGCAGACGGCGCCAGCGCCTGAGGCGGCGGCCGAACCGGTGGTCGAGCCGGAGCCGGAGCCCGTTCCTCCGACGCCGGCGTCGCGTCCGGTGGTGGAACCGCAGCCCGAACCGGTCCCCGAACCCGTTGCTGAGCCGACGCCGCCAGAGCCGACTCCGGTCGCGACACCGGAAGCGCCAAATCCGGCCGACAGCGCGCCCAAACCGAGGACGCACACCGCTTCACTCGAGCAGAAGCGCGCCGAGTTCAAAAAGCAGCAGGCCGACGAAAAGCAGAAGCAGGCCGACGAAAAGGCCAAGGCGGAAGCGGACAAGAAGAAGGCCGAGGAAGAAAAGAAGCGCAAGGCCGCCGAAGAGAAGAAACGCGTCGAGCAGGCGAAGGCCGATCAGGCCAAGCAAGTCGCCGATGAGGTGGCCAACCTGATCAACAACGAGCAGTCTCGCGGCGCCACCACCGGCTCGGGCGGCCAGGCGACGCTTGGACGCCAGGACGGGCGTTCGGCGACGCTGAGCCAGTCCGAGATGGCCGGGCTCGTTGCCGCGATGCGGGCCTGCTTCAGCCCCCCGCCGGGCTCGGCAGAGGAGGGCGCCACGGCGCTGGTCGAGGTGCGGCTGACGCCCGAGGGGATGGTCCAGGGGCGGCCCGAGGTCCTTTCGGTCACCGGCGCCGCCACCGGCCAGATCACCGGCAGTGCCGCCATTCGCGCCGTGCAGAACTGCGGGCGGAACGGTTACACCATGCTGTCGCCCGAGTCGTACGCTGGAGCGAATGGCTGGAATACCGTCAAGGTAACGTTCAACGCCGCCGATACATTTTGACTTCCAGGTCCGTCACTCGCGGTGACGGACCGGAGATTTGGAGATGAAGATGACCCTGATCACCCGGCGCAACGCGCTCAAGCTCGGCCTCGCCGGCGGTGCCTTCGCGCTCGCCACTCCGTCGCAGGCGCTGGTCGAGATCGTCGTTACCGGCGGCAACTTCACGCCGCTGCCGATCGCCATTCCGGATTTCGCCTCGTCGGACCCGAGCTTCGGCGCCGAGATCGCGCAGATCGTGCGCGACAACCTGAAGCGCTCCGGGCTCTTTGTCCCGCTCGATCCCGCCTCGCTGCCGATCCGCGTCGGCGATGTTACCAACGAACCGGATTTCGCTTCGTGGCGTACGGCCTCGGTCGACGCTTTGGTGATGGGCTCGGTGGAGCGCGGCGCCGAAGTCGCCTCGCAGGTGCGTGTCTGGGATACCCAGGCGTCGGCACAGGTGGTCGGCAAGTCGTACAAGACCGATGCGCAGAACTATCGCCGCATCGCCCATATCGTGTCGGACGCGATCTACGCCTCGCTGTCGGGCGGCTCGGGCTATTTCGATACCCGCATCCTCTATGTCGCCGAGAGCGGGCCCAAGGCCAACCGCGTCAAGCGCCTCGCCATCATGGACCAGGATGGCTTCAACGTGCAGTATCTGAGCTCGGGCAAGGCGCTGACGCTGACCCCGCGGCTGTCGCCCAACGGCGCCTCCGTGGCTTACACCTCCTACGAGGATGGCAACCCGCAGGTTTACGTCGCCGGGCTCGGCGGCGCCTCCAAGAAGCTGATCAACGGCGCGCCGATGTCGTTCGCGCCGCGCTTCGCCCCCGATGGCGGCTCGGTGGTGTTCTCGGTGTCGAATGGCGGCACCACCAATATCTACCAGGCGGGCGTCGGCGGCGGCAACCCGACCCAGCTGACCAGCGGGGCGGCGATCGACACGTCACCCTGCTACGCGCCGGACGGCTCGCGCATCGTGTTCGAAAGCGACCGCGGCGGCAGCCCGCAGCTCTACATCATGGGCGCCGGTGGCGGCGGGGCGCAGCGCGTCTCGTATGGCGAGGGCAGCTATTCGACCCCGGTCTGGTCGCCGGACGGCACTCTCATCGCCTATACAAGGCAGTCCGGCGGGCAGTTCCACATCGGCATCATGAAGCCCGATGGCTCGGGCGAGCGTATCCTGTCGTCCTCCGGCCAGGTGCAGGAAGGCCCGACCTGGGCGCCAAACAGCCGCGTGATCGGGTTCTTCCGCGAGCCGGGTGGCGATGCCGGCCCGAGCCTCCACTCGATCGACATCTGGGGCCGCAACGAGCTGAACCTCAAGACCGAGACCTTTGCCTCGGACCCGAGCTGGTCGCCGCTCCGGGCGTAGTTTCTGGGAGAAGGTCGTGCGGGAAGGATACCCCCCACCCTGTCCCTCCCCCGCAAGGGGGGAAGAGACCAAAACACTGGCGTTCGTTTTGCCGCACCGATCTATCGATCGAAAGATGCTCACCATTCCGTGTCTTCACCGCAACACCGCGGAAAAGCCCGGATTCAGGCCACATTCGCGCCAGAATGACCAACAATTAACCAAGCACGACAACCCCGCCTTAAGATTACCAACGGTAAAAAAGGCGTCTCAAATCCTTCCGATTAGGAGTCAACCCGGATGCGTTCAGTAACGCCCCTTATCGCCGTGCTGCGTGCTGCCGCGCTGGTGGTTCTCGTGGTCGCCGTGGCGGCCTGTTCACGCAATGGAGCAGGCGGTGGTACCGGCGTCGGCAACCTCGGGCCGGGCGGCGGCGCCCCAGGCAGCCAGCAGGAATTCCTGGTGAGCGTCGGCGACCGCGTGTTCTTCGAGACCGACTCCTCGAGCCTCACCCCCACCGCCATGGCGACCCTCGACAAGCAGGCGCAGTGGCTCAACCGCTACACCAATTACCGCATCCTGATCGAAGGCCACGCCGACGAGCGCGGCACGCGCGAGTACAATATCGCGCTCGGCGCGCGGCGCGGTTCGATCGTGGTGAACTACCTGGTGTCGAAGGGCGTCGACCAGCGCCGCATCACCACCAAGTCGTTCGGCAAGGAACGTCCTGTGGCCATTTGCAACGATATCTCGTGCTGGTCACAAAACCGCCGTGCTGTGACGGTCGTACAATAGGCTCGAGCGGGCTTCGGGGCGGAGGCCGCGGCCACGCGGTGTCTCTCGCGTAATCCCCGAAGCCATGTTCGACTGGAGGCATAAGCGCCGGGCGCCACGTAATTGGGCCCGGCGCTTTCTTTTTGTCGAAATCCTGCGCTAATCGAAAGGCCACGCTAAATCAGCGTGGTGCGGCCAATCGGCCGCGAGCGACATTCCGACCCTTTTCCGGACCCGACGGAGCTTTGATGGTGAAACTCCCCCCAATTCGTGGATCGGCCCGCAGCCGACCCGCGATCTATGCCGCGCTGCTGGCCTCGGTACTGACCGTGCCGGCGCTCGCCGCGACCAGCCCGCTGCCGGTCGATGGCGCCGCGTTGCTGGCGCCCAAGGCGGTGGCCGAGACCCGCATCCATGTGGCGCAGAACCAGCAGTCGAGCGCCCAGCTGCTGGTGCGCATCCAGGAGCTGGAGGATCTGATCCGCACGCTCACCGGTCGGGTCGAGGGGCTGGAGTTCCAGCTCACCCAGATGCAGACGCAGTTGCAGAAGCAGACCGAGGACAACGAGTTCCGCTTCCAGCAGCTGGAAGGCGGTGCTGGGGGAAAACCGCAGGCGGCAGCGCCAACTGACGGCGTGACGCCGTCCGATACGCTGCCGCAGAGCCCTGCTCAACAGACTCCGGCCCAGAACGCTCCGGCAGCCACCGACACGGTGCCGCAGCCTGAACAGCCGACCCCGCTCGCCGATGGCGGAACCGACGCCCCGATGGATACGCTTGGCGACGGCGCCCCGATGGACACCCTGGGGGATTCCGCCGACCCGCTGCTCAAGGGTGGGATCGATCAACTGGGCACCATGAACGGAGACGATCCGCTCGGTGGCCGTCCGCTCGACCTGACGCTGGGCGGGGGCGGCGCCATTTCGGATGGTGACGCCAATGCCCAATACGCTGCCGGTTATGACGCCATGACCCGTGGCGACTATGCCTTTGCTGCCGATCAGTTCCAGCAGTTCATCGCGCTTTATCCTGCCGATCCGCAGGTGCCCGATGCCATCAACTGGCTGGGCGAGGCGCTGATCCAGCAGGGGCAGTTCACCGACGCGGCGCAGGTCCTGGCCGATGGCTATACCAAGCACAAGGACAGCAAGCGTGCGCCCGACATGATGCTCAAGCTCGGCGTGGCGTTGGTCGGAGCCGATCAGGTGGATGTGGGTTGCCGCACCTTCTTCACCCTCAAGCAGCGTTATCCGCAGCTCAGCCCGGCGTTCACGCAGCGCCTCGCGGAGGAAGCACAGAAGGCGAAATGCCCGGTGACGTGATCGACAGCGAGGCGATCTTCGCTCCGCTGGCCGAATTCCGACGCCTTGGGCTCGCCGTTTCCGGCGGGCCCGACAGCCTGGCGCTGCTGCTGCTGGCAGCGGCGTTCGCCGATCGGCATGGGGCGCATGCCCGCTTCGTGGTCTATTCCGTCGATCATGCGCTGCGGCCGGAGGCGGCGGCCGAGGCCGCCTATGTCGCCGATGCCGCACAGCGGCTTGGGTTCGCCGCCCGGGTGCTGCGCTGGGAGGGGCCCAAGCCCACGACCGGCATCCAGCAGGCGGCCCGCACCGCGCGCTATGGTCTGATCGCCGCGGCCATGCCGGCGGATGGCGCTGAAATTCTCGTTACCGCGCATCATCTGGCCGACCAGGCCGAGACCGTGCTGATGCGGCTGGCGCACGGCTCGGGCATCGAGGGGCTGCGTGGCATGGATTATTTCGCCGAGATCGGCGGGCTGGCAGTGGTGCGGCCGCTGCTCGGCATCGATCCGGCCGATCTGGGGCGGCTGGTCGCCGCGTCCGATCTCGTGCCGGCGCAGGATCCCGGCAATCTGGACCCCGGGTATGAGCGGGTGCGCTGGCGCCAGATGTTGCCGCAACTGGCAGCGCTCGGGCTCGACGCCCGGCGGCTGTCGCGCTTTGCCGACCGCATGCGCGATGCCGATCTGGCGCTCACCGAGATGGCGACCGCGGCGATGACGGCCGAGCCGGCGAGCGGCTCCGGCCGGATCACGCGCGCCGCCCTGGTCAGGCTGCCGCGCGCGGTGGCGACCCGGGTGGTGGCGAGGCTGCTGGCCGAGGTCGGGGGCGGACAGAAGCCGCATGACCTCGCGCCGGTCGAAACGCTGACCGATCGATTGCGGATGGAACCAGCCCTGAAGCGGACAAGTTTACATGGTTGTCTGATCAGCAGCGACGGCGCGACCATCACCGTCGTGCGGGAGGCTGGCCGGCAGGCAGCGCGTCAATCTGCCGTAAGGTCCGCCCGTATGAGGTCCGATACCTCCGTGACACGGAATTAACCGGAAAAGCGCAAGCTCACTCGACTTTTCGGCCAAACCGCCGCACCAGTTTCGGCCCGCCGCTACCTTGTAAGGCCCAGGAGCGAGGCCTACATTCGCCCCAACTCTCCGGCCTCTCCCCGTGCCGGACTTCAGGACAGGATTGATGAACGTCAATTTCCGGAATTTCGCCATCTGGCTGGTGATTCTGTTCATGCTGATGGGCCTGTTTCAGGTCTTTCAGTCGTCGACCAAGTCGATTTCGACCACGGACAAGAGCTATAGTCAGTTCGTTTCCGACGTCGATGCGGGCAGCGTTCAGTCGGTGACCATCACCAACGACGTGGTCTCGGGCGTGCTGAACAACGGCACCAAGTTCCAGACGGTGTTGCCGCCGCAAGGCTCCGACATCATTTCGCGGCTCGAGCAGCGCGGCGTGCAGATTACGGCGCAGCAGCCGGAATCGAGCCCGTTCTGGGGCATGCTGCTGACCTCGTGGCTGCCGTTCCTCGTCATCATCGGCGTGTGGTTCTTCTTCATCCGGCAGATGCAGGGTGGGGGCCGTGGCGGCGCCATGGGCTTCGGCAAGTCGCGCGCCAAGCTGCTGACCGAGACGCAGGGCAAGATCACCTTCGAGGATGTCGCCGGTGTCGACGAGGCCAAGCAGGACCTCGAAGAGATCGTCGAGTTCCTGCGTGACCCGGGCAAGTTCCAGCGGCTGGGCGGCAAGATCCCGCGCGGCGTGCTGCTGGTCGGCCCGCCGGGTACCGGTAAGACGCTTATTGCGCGCGCCGTCGCCGGCGAAGCCAATGTGCCGTTCTTCACCATCTCGGGTTCGGACTTCGTGGAAATGTTCGTCGGCGTGGGCGCTTCGCGTGTCCGCGACATGTTCGAGCAGGCCAAGAAGAACGCCCCCTGCATCATCTTCATCGACGAAATCGACGCCGTCGGCCGTCACCGTGGCGCAGGCCTGGGCGGTGGTAACGACGAGCGCGAGCAGACGCTGAACCAGTTGCTGGTCGAGATGGATGGCTTCGAGGCGAACGAGGGTATCATCCTCATCGCCGCCACCAACCGCCCCGACGTGCTGGATCCGGCGCTGCTGCGTCCGGGCCGCTTCGACCGCCAGGTCGTGGTGCCGAACCCGGATGTGCAGGGCCGCGAGAAGATCCTCAAGGTGCACGTGCGCAAGGTGCCGCTGGCTCCCGATGTGGACCTCAAGGTGCTGGCCCGTGGTACGCCCGGGTTCTCCGGTGCGGACCTGATGAACCTCGTCAACGAAGGTGCACTGCTGGCGGCGCGTCGCAACAAGCGCTTCGTCACGATGAGCGAATTCGAGGATGCCAAGGACAAGCTGATGATGGGTGCCGAGCGCCGCACCCTCAGCCTGACCGAGGAAGATAAGAAGCTCACCGCCTATCACGAAGCCGGGCATGCGCTTCTCGCCATCAAGATGGACGCGTCCGATCCGATCCATAAGGCCACCATCATTCCGCGCGGTCGTGCGCTGGGCATGGTGATGCGCCTGCCGGAGCGCGATCAGGTGTCGCTGACCCGCCGCAAGGCCTATGCCGACCTCGCGGTCGCCATGGGTGGGCGTGTCGCCGAGGAAGAGATCTTCGGCTACGAGAAGGTGACCTCGGGCGCTTCCGCCGACATCAAGATGGCGACGGGCCTGGCCCGCGCCATGGCGACCGAGTGGGGCATGTCCGACAAGCTCGGGCCGCTGCTCTACGGCGATGCGCAGGACGAAGTGTTCCTCGGCCGCTCGATGATGCAGCGTAACACGCACATGTCGGACGAGACGCAGAAGGTGGTCGACGAGGAAGTGAAGCGCTTCGTCGAGGACGGCTACCAGACGGCGCAGAAGGTGATCCGCGATAATATCGATGACCTGCACACCATCGCGCAGGCGCTGATCGAGTTCGAGACGCTGACCGGTGACGAGATCCGCGGGCTGATGGAGGGCAAGACGCCGATGCGTCCGTCCGACACCGATCCGCCGGTGAAGTCGACCGGCGTGCCGAGCGCCGGCAAGTCGGGCAAGAAGCGCCCCGACGCCGAGCCGGGCGCCGCGCCCGAGCCGCAGCCGGGCAGCTGACGTTTCCCGAAATCCACATCAGGGCCGCTCTTCGGGGCGGCCCTTTTGTTTCTGGGTTGTGTTTTGAGCGTGGCTGCCGCAAACCGCTGCAGGTCCCTTGGTTCGGTCGGGCTTTCAAACCCGACAACCTGCACCACTTGCTGAACGTGCTCCGAGGAGCCCACCACTTGAAGACGCCGAAAAAGCACGCCGACCTCGATCTGTTTGCCCGGATGCTGAAGGTGTTCGCCGATACGCCGTGGCTGCATTACGGGCTATGGCTCGAAGGCGAGACGCCGAGCTTCCCGCGGGTGCGCCAAGCGCAGGAACGCTATGTCGACAAGCTCCTGGCGCTGCTGCCGCCGGCGCCGGCGCACATCCTCGATATCGGTGGCGGCACCGGCGCCATGGCCGGCCGGCTGGCCTCGCTCGGCTACAGCGTGGAGATGCTGACGCCGAGCGAAGTGCAGGTCGGCATCGCGAGGGAATCGCTCAACGGCGCTGCCACGGTGCATCTGTCGCGGCTCGAGGATTTTACCCCGGGCCGGCAGTTCGATGTCTGCCTGTTCTCCGAGAGCTATCAGTACATCCCGCTCGCGGCCTCGTTCGCCAAGCTCGGCGAATTGCTGGCGCCGGGCGGACGGGTGGTGATTGCCGATTGCTTCCGTTCAGAGGGCTTCAAGGGGGGCAGGGCGATCGGCGGCGGCCATCGCTACACCGAGTTCCTGAGGGCAGTGGAGGCTTCGGGGTTCGCCATCGCCAGCAATGAGGATGTCACGGCGCTCGCTGCGCCCTCGATCGAGATCGATCGGATGCTCTATCGCGACGTGCTGTCGCCGGTGGTGAGCCAACTGGATGGACTCCTCGCCGACAAGCGGCCCGCCACGCACTGGCTGGCGACACGCGCCTACGGCCTGTTCGTCAACGCCAAGGAGCGCCAACGCATCACCGAGCGGCTGAAGGCGGAGTATCGCACGCCGGAGCTGTTTGTCGCCAACAACACCTACCGCTTCATGACGCTGGAACGCCGGGCAGGTTGAGCCGGCGAGGCGCCGCAGCAACAGCCGCCGGCATTCGCAAGGTCAGCCCAACATCCGCCCGGATCGGCCGGTTAACGAAACGGCACCAATCTATTTCGTATGCTTGGGGCTCGGCGCTAGAGTGGCGCCATCCCAATCGAGGGCATCTCATGGCGCGCAGATATTTCGGCACGGACGGCATTCGCGGGCTGGCGAACGGCGAGAAACTGACGCCCGAACTGGCCATGAAGGTGGGCATGGCGGCGGGTCTCAAGTTCGTCAACGGCGATCACCGCAACCGCGTCGTCATCGGCAAGGACACACGCCGTTCGGGCTACATGATCGAGAGCGCGCTGACCGCCGGCTTCACCGCGGTGGGGATGGACGTCTACCTGCTCGGCCCGATGCCGACGCCGGCCGTGGCCATGCTGACGCGCTCGTTGCGCGCCGACCTGGGCGTGATGATCTCGGCGTCGCATAATCCGTTCGACGATAACGGCATCAAGCTGTTCCGGCACGACGGCTACAAGCTTTCCGACGCGCTCGAGGACGACATCGAGCAGCTGATGGATTCCAACATGCTGGGCCAGCTGAGCGTCGGCCGCGATATCGGCCGCGCCCATCGCGATGAGGCGGCCCAGACGCGCTACATCGAATATGCCAAGCGCACCATGCCCAAGGGCATCGACCTGAGCGGGCTCAGGGTGGTGCTCGATTGTGCCAACGGCGCTGCCTACAAGGTGGCGCCGACGGCGCTATGGGAGCTGGGCGCCGAAGTGTTCGTCATCGGCAACGAGCCGGATGGCTTCAACATCAACGACAAGGTCGGCTCGACCGCGCCCGAGGCGCTGATCGCCAAGGTGAAAGAGCTGCGCGCCGATATCGGCATCGCGCTCGACGGCGACGCCGACCGGGTGATCATCGTCGACGAGAAGGGCGAGATCGTCGATGGCGACCAGTTCATGGCGGTCATCGCGCAGTCCTGGCACGCGCGCGGCGAGCTCAAGGGCGGTGGCCTCGTCGCCACGGTGATGAGCAACCTGGGGCTCGAGCGCTATCTTGGCGGCATCGGGCTCAGTCTCGAGCGCACCCAGGTGGGCGATCGCTACGTGCTCGAAGCGATGCGCGCCAAGGGTTTCAACGTCGGCGGCGAGCAATCCGGCCACATCATCCTCTCCGATTTTACCACCACGGGCGATGGCCTGATCGCCGGCCTGCAGCTGCTGGCGGTGGCCAAGCAGGCCGGGCGCGCCGTGTCGGAGATCTGCAAGCGCTTCGACAAGGTGCCGCAACTGCTGCAGTCGGTGCGCTACAAGGAAGGCAAGCCGCTGGAGCACAAGCTGGTGCAGCAGGCGATCAAGGAAAGCCAGGCGCGGCTCGGCGATGGTGGCCGGCTGGTGATCCGTCCCTCGGGCACCGAACCGGTGATCCGGGTCATGGTGGAGAGCGACGACGAGGGGCTGGTTTCCGCCATCGTCAGCGAGATCGCCGCAACGATCAAGAAAGTGGCGTAGGCCGGACAGCAGATCCCGACGGCGACGCCCCGCTCACCGACGATTGTCCCGCGGCTGTCGCCGCGGCGAGACTGCTTGCGGCCGCTCAAGTAAATGGACCGGGTACGCCCAGACTTCGTTAACGCATCTCCTTCACCCAATATTAGGGTTACCCGTTAGGGTTAAGCGGGTTTTAAGAAAAGGCAGGCAGGATGGGTCCACTCGACTGGTGTCGTCGTGGCAACAAGGACCCTGCAAATGCGTAGATATCTCGCTTCAGCGGCCGCGGTAGGAACCGCGCTGCTGCTCGTCGGCCCCGTGGTGGCGGCTGATATGCCCGAATACCCCCAGATCCCCGAAGTCGACTACGACATCGGCGGTTCGTTCTATCTGCGCGGCTCGGCCGCGCTGAACTGGCACTGGGCCCCGGAAGTGAAGCACCCGTGGGATCCGAGCGACATCGATCCGATCGTCGAATATGGCTACGGTTATAGCTGGGGCGCCGGCTTCGGTTACGAAACCGGGACGGGCCTGCGCTTCGACGGCACGATCGACTCGGTCGAGACCAAGGGCCTGATGATCACCAAGCCGGGTCCGGCACCCGACGCCGGTGACTACACCCTGATGCTCCGCTCCACTGTCGCGCTGGCCAATATCTATTACGATTTCGGCCTTGGCGGCGACTTCAGCTATTCCTCGGGTGCGGGTGGCGCCTTCGGTTATGTCGGCGCGGGCGCCGGTGTGGCGTGGAACCATGCCGAGACCAACTCGCCGTGGGGCGTTCCGGTCCCGGTCCCCACCGGTGGCAATGTCAGCGCCGCAGCCGCCGTCATGGTCGGTGTCGGCTACGACATGGGCAGCTGGGTGGCCGATGTCGGCTATCGCGGCCTCTACATCAACCAGATCAACAACTCGCCGACCGATCCGGCCCAGGAAGGGTATTTCGAGGTCGACAACAACTGGATCCACGAGCTGCGCGGCACGGTCCGCTACCGCTTCAACTAAGCAGCTGTTGGACGACACCAGTCCGACCCGGAACGGCGCCCAGAAGGGCGCCGTTGCTGTTTCCGTCACCAGGAAAAGTTGACGCCGGCCCGACCACCCGAGGTGCCGCGATTGAGACCGAAACCGACAGCTCCGGTAAAGGTCAGCCCGTCGAGCGCCTGGATGGCTCCGCCGAGACCAACGGCGCTTTCTCCGTTGAAGGTGCCGAAGTTCACCGAAGCGCCGAAGGTCTTGCCCGGATCGACCGTCGCGGTCGGCAGGGACAGGCTCAGCGCCACACCTTCATTGGCGTCGCGAACCTGCTCGAGCATTTCGCTTTCGCCGCTGATGGTGCCGAACTCGGTGTTTCTCTTGGTTTCGCCGGTATCGGGATTGTAGCAGGTTTCGGTGCCGGGGATGTAGAACCACCCCGTACCGAACACGCTGCAGACCCTGACATACTCGATTGCTGCGAAGGTTGGCGACGCGCCAAGAATTACCGCGGTGACCGCGGCCGTAAGTAACATGCGCATGGTGATTTGCCCCAGATTGACGGCGGCATTATCTCCGGAGCTTTCGCAGGCACAAGCCACAGTAACGACGTAAGTGATTGCTTTGGGTCAGCATTTTCCGCCGTTTCATCGACCACCCCGCTGTCAATCGCTATAATGAGTGACATGAATCCTCCCACCATCACCATTGAAGACCGCACCCTCACCCGGGCCGACATCGCCGCGCTGGCGGGCGACGAGCCGGTGCGGCTGGCAGGCTGCACGCTCGACGAGACCAAGCTCGCCGAGCTCGATCTCACCGGCTGGGTGTTCGAGCGCTGCAGCCTCGCGCGCACCGATTTCGGCAAGTCCGAACTGGAGCTGGCGCGCTTCGTCAACTGCCGGGGCGCGTTCGCGCTGTTTTCGCGCGCCAATCTCGAGGATGCGGTGTTTCGGGCGTCCGACTTCAACAATGCGAGCTTTCGCGGCGCGACGCTGTCATCGGGTTCGTTCGAGGATTGCAAGCTCACCGGCTGCGACATGACCGAAGCCAAGTCGATGGGCGTGCGTTTCACCAACACGCTGCTGGTCTCGGCCAAGCTGCCGGGCTTCAACTTCCGCAAGGACCAGCTGGTCGGCGTCGACCTCAGTTCCGCCGATCTGGTCAAGTGCGATTTCCGTGAGGCGAGCTTCGAAAACTGTTCGATCCGCGAGGCCAATATCGATCAGGCACGCTTCGAGGATGCAGACCTGCGCGGCGCCGACCTGGGCGGATTGTCGATCCTGGCGCAGGCCGGCCGCTTCAGGGGCGCCGTGGTCTCGGCGGCGCAGGCCGAGCTGATCCTCAGCCAGACGGGGCTCAAGGTACGGGCGCGGTAAGGGCCCCGGCCACCTCTCCCTTGGGGGAGAGGTCGGCCCGAAGGGCCGGGTGAGGGGGCCTTCTGCACCGTGCCTGCGGCAAGGCCCCCTCACCCCAACCCTCTCCCCCAAAGGGAGAGGGGGCGCCAGCGCCGAACTCGTGGTGTTTCCTGCCTACTCGCCCAGCTGAAACCGTTCGAACCGACCCAGTTCGTCCTCGAGCATCGCCTTGTGGTCGGCGGCATTGCCTTTGCCCACCCAGTGCCAGGCCTGGATCAGCACCTTGCCCGCGGCGCGGTCGGTCTTCAGATCCAGCGCCGCGACGATCTCGTCGCCCGCCAGTACCGGCAGGGTGAAGTAGCCGAACTTGCGCCTGGCCTTGGGCACATAGGCCTCGAATACGTGATCGTAGCCGAAGAACAGGCTGGTGCGGCGGCGCTGGATGGCGAGGGGGTCGAACGGGGAGAGGATATGCACCAGCGGCGGGCCCTCGGGTTCGGGCGTATCGAGCGCCTCGGGCGTCGCGTAATGCAGCGTCGGGTCGTCGCCGATGGTCACCGGCCGCAGCGCCTTGCTGCGGAGCCGCGTGTCGATGAGCTTACCCAGTTCTGGCGTGAAGCGGAGCCGAGGGTGCATCACCGAGGGGGCGCTGATCAGCCCCTGCGAGACCAGGGCGCGGTCGAGCAGATAGGCATCGATCTGCCTGGCGGTCGCCGCCCTGGGCAGCTTGCCGAAATGCCGATCGATCAGCTCATAGGTCTTCACCATGCCGGTGCGCTCTGAAATGGTCAGCGCGCCCGAAAAGAACCCGTATTGCAGCACGCGCTTGCTGGGCTTGCGGCTGCCCCAGGGGTGGTCCTTTTCCACCAGCTCGTCGGTGTCGATGTCGCGGATGGAGATGGCGCCGTCCTTCCTGATCTGGCGCAGCAGCTTCTTCAGGTCGTTCGGGTCGGCATCGGCATACCAGCGCATCGGCGCGCTCCGATGCTGCTTCATCTCGTCGATGTAGAAGCGGAGGTCGCGCACCGGCACATAGGCCAGCGCATGGGTCCAGTATTCGAACAGCGACTTGTCGGTCGATTGCGCCGCTGCGAGGTCGCTGCGGCGATAGTTCGGGATGCGGGTGAACAGGATGTGGTGGTGGGCGCGCTCGATGACGTTGATGGTATCGATCTGCACATAGCCCAGTTGCTCCACCGCCTTGCGGGTGGCCTCCGGGCCGGCGCCGAACGGCTCGCGGCTATCGAGGCGCTGGGCGTGCAGCCAGATGCGGCGGGCGTGCGGCAGGGTGAGGTTGAGCGGCTTTTTCATGCTGACACATCTACCGTATGAACCTGCCAGGCGATGTCAGGCTTTCATTTCTTCCACATCGCCAGCAGCCCAGCGCCGACATCGATGCGGGGCGCAGCCGGGGCGGCGAGGCCGTTGATGGCGGCCGGTTTCACCGCCGGCCAGAACATATCGTCGAACAGCGGCAGCATGGCCCGGGTGATGAAGCGGCTGCGCTGCGCATAGACGTGCTTGTCGCCATAGGATGCCTGCTGGTGCACGTAGAAGCGCTGCGGCACCATCAGATGCAGCTCGTCGCGGGCACGGGTCATCGCCACATAAAGCAGCCGCCGCTCCTCCTCCAGCTCGTGCGTCGAGCCGGTGCCGAGGTCGGACGGGATGGCGCCGTCGACCACGTTCAGCACATGCACGTTCTTCCACTCCTGGCCCTTTGCCGAATGGATGGTGGAGAGGATCAGAAAATCCTCGTCGAGCAACGGCACGCCGGCCTGGTCCGAGGTGGCATCGGGCGGATCGAGCGTCAGCTCGGTGATGAAGCGCTCGCGGCTCGGGTAGCCGGCGGCGATCTGCTCGAGCTGGTAGAGATCTTCCTTGCGGACCTCGGCATCCTCGTACACCGCCTCCATCAGCGGCTCGTACCACATGCGGGCCCGCAGCAGTTCGGCGGGCCAGCCGCCACCGCCCTTACCCAGATGCTCCACCACTTCGAGCAGAGCCGGCCAGCCCTCCGAGCCACGCGGCGGGGGCGGGGCCTGCAACAGCTCGAGCAGCGGGTCGGCGCTGTCGGCCATGCGGTCGAGCAGCTTGCCGGCCGCACCCGGGCCGACGCCCGGCAGCAGCTGCAGCACGCGGAAGCCGGCGACGCGGTCGCGCGGATTGTCGACAAAGCGCAGCAGCGCCAGCATGTCCTTGACGTGGGCGCTGTCGAGGAACTTCAGCCCGCCAAACTTGACGAAGGGGATGTTGCGCCGGGTGAGCTCGATCTCGAGTTCGGCCGAATGCGAGGAGGTGCGGAACAGCACGGCCTGCTGCTTCAGCGCCGTGCCGCCCTCGCGGCAGGCGAGGATGCTTTCGACCACGTAGCGGGCCTGACTGGGCTCGTCCTTAACCGTCACCAGCCGCGGCTTTTCCGTCGCTACGCGTTCGGTCCACAGGTTCTTGGTGAAACGCTCCTTGCTCTCGGAGATCACCGCGTTGGCGGCTTCGAGGATCGGCTGGGTGGAGCGGTAGTTGCGGTCGAGCGTCACAATCCGGGCCTGCGGGGTGAAGGCGCCGGGAAAATCAAGGATGTTGCGCACCGTCGCGGCGCGGAAGGAATAGATCGATTGCGCGTCGTCGCCGACCACCGTCAGCCCGTCTCCATCAGGCTTCAACGCCAGAAGGATCGAGGACTGCAGCCGATTGGTATCCTGGTACTCGTCGACCAGCACGTGATCGAAACGGCCGCCCAGGTCCTCGGCGATGGTCGGCTCGCGCATCATGGCGGCCCAGTAGAGCAGCAGGTCGTCGTAATCGAGCACCTGCTGGCGCTGCTTTGATTCCACGTAGGCAGCGAACAGTTCGCGCAGCTGCGGGCCCCACATGGCGACCCAGGGAAACGCCTGCTTCAGCACCGCGTCGAGATCGTCCTGGGCGTTCACCACGCGCGAATAGATGGCGAGGCAGGTGCCCTTGGTGGGAAAGCGCTTCTTGGCCTCCGAGAACCCCATCTCGTGGCGGATGATGTTGATCAGGTCGCCGGAATCCTCGCGATCGTGGATCGAGAACCCCGGCGTCAATCCGATCTGCTCGGCATGCTCGCGCAGCAGCCGCGCGCCGATGCCGTGGAAGGTGCCGGCCCAGCTCAGCGCGTCGGTGATGATGCCGGCTTTGGGGCCCATCACCTGCGCCACCAGGCGCTCGACCCGGCGCTGCATCTCGCCGGCGGCGCGGCGCGAAAAGGTCATCAACAGGATGCGGCGCGGATCGGCGCCGTTGACGATCAGGTGCGCCACCCGGTGCGCCAGGGTGTTGGTCTTGCCCGAGCCGGCGCCGGCAATCACCAGCAGCGGCCCGCCCACATGCTCCGCCGCCTGCCGCTGCTCGGGGTTGAGCTTGTCGAGATAGTGGGGAAGCGGGGCAGCCTGCACGCGAATCGATCCGGATAGAGTTGAGGATCAGGAAGCACTATTCGTGGTTTGTTCGCAATTCACGGGGCCGAAACGGCGCAGGCGCGGGCCCGGCCACGGAGGAAGGCCGCCTCCTCGGCGTTGCGCGTGAGCCTCGCTGCAGCTTCGAACTCGGTGCGTGCCTCGGCGAGGCGGCCGGCGCGGAACAGGACGTCGCCGCGCGCCGCCGGCAGCGGTGCGTAGTCGCGGAGCACCGGTTCACCGGCGAGCTGGTCGAGCAGTTGCAGGCCGGTCTCGGGCCCGTAGGCCATGCTGTGGGCGATGGCGCGATTGAGCGCCACGACGGGCGAGGGCATGACGAGGCGGAGCCCATCGTAGAGCCCGGCAATGCGGGGCCAGTCGGTTTCGGCGGCGGAGCGAGCCCGGGCGTGGCAGGCAGCCAGAGCCGCCTGCAGCACATAGGGTCCCCAGCCGCCCGGGCCGGGGCCCAGCAGCTCGATGCGCGCCATCGCCTCGAGGCCACGCCGGATCAGCAACTGGTCCCAGTGTGTCCGGTCCTGCTCTGTGAGCGGCACCAAGGCGCCATCGGCCCCGCGGCGGGCGGCGAGGCGCGAGGCCTGAAACTCCATCAGGGCCAGCAGGCCGAGAACCTCGGGGTCGTCGGGCAGCAGTCCGGCAAGGATGCGGCCCAGCCGCTGCGCCTCGAGGCAGAGGCCCGGGCGGATCGGGTCCTCGCCGGCGGTCGCGGCATAGCCCTCGTTGAAGATCAGGTAGATGACCTCGAGCACCGAGGGCAGGCGGGCGACCCGCTCGCTGCCGCGCGGCACTTCGAAGCGCAACCCGGCCCTGGCGATCGCCTGCTTGGCGCGGACGATCCGCTTGGCGATGGCGGCCTCATTGGCGAGGAAGGCCCGGGCGATTTCATCGATGCTCAGTCCGCCCACCACGCGCAGCGTCAGCGCCGCGCGCGCATCGGCGGAAAGCATGGGGTGACAGGCGGCAAAGATCAGTCCGAGCAGCTCATCGCCCAGGTTGTCGGCCGGGTCATCGCCGAGGCCCGCCTCGATCGCTTCGGCGGCGTCGCCGGCCGCCTGGTCCAGGCTGTGCGCGATCTCGGCCTGCTTGCGCTGCCGCATCCGGTCGTGCCGGATGGCATCGATGGCGCGGCGCCTCGCCGCTGTCATCAGCCAGGCGCCGGGATTGCCGGGGACACCGGACCTCGGCCAGGTGTCGAGCGCGATCACCAGCGCATCCTGCGCCAGCTCCTCGGCCCGGTCGATGCTCCGCACCAGCCGGACCAGGCCCGCGACCAGCCTCGCCCGTTCGATGCGGAAGGTGGCCTCGATCGCGCGATGCGTATCGTGTGCGGTCATGCCCCGTTTTCGGCCTCGGCGGCCGGGAAGGCAAGCCGCTCGCGGCTCAGATGACGCCGAGCTTGCCGCGCTCGCCCTCGCGTGGCGTCGCCAGTTCTTCCGGGCTCACCAGCCCGACGAGGTCGGCGGCTTCGAGGAAGGGCCGGAGCTCGATCTCGTTCCTGCCGGGCGCGACGCTGGGGTAGCGGCTGGCCCAGGCAATGGCTTCGTCCATGTCCTTGACCTCCCAGATCTGAAAGCCGGCGACCAGTTCGCGGGTCTCGGCGAACGGTCCGTCGATGACGGTGCGATGGTCGCCATCGATGATGATCCGCCTGGCTTCGGAACCGGATTTGAGGCCGGCGCCGGCAACCAGCACGCCGGCCTTCACCAGCTCTTCGGTGAACCGATCCATGGCCTCGAAGGCCTCCTGGCTCGGCGGCGCGCCGCGTTCGCCGGTTTCGCTCGCCTTGCCCAACACCATTACACGCATTGTTCGTCTCCTTGTTGCCGGCCTCATCGAACCGGTGCCAGAGCGACGGATGAGGGGCGCGAAAAGGGACACCGTTGCGCACATTATTTCAACGTTCGGGGCGAGGCGCTACCCGCCACCGCCCCGAACGCAGGTCGGCGCTGCCGTCGCGGCCCTCGTCACTGGGCGGCAGCTTCGATCACCTTGGCGACATCCTCGGCCTTCGAGATGAGACCAGAATGGCTGGCCTCGATCTCGGTGACGGTGGCACCGATGCGGCCGGCAAAGAAGCGCTGGGCGTCGGGCGGCAGCACCAGGTCCTCGGTGGTCACTACGTAGAAGCTTGGCTTGTCGTGCCAGGCGGCGACCTCAGCCACGGCGTCGAAGTTCGCCGGGTTCGACGGCAACTGCGTGCCTGCGTTGGCCGCGGCTTCCGCCGCCGGCAGGTCGCCGGCGAACAGCGCGGGGTACTGGGCGGGATCGAAGATCAGGCCCCCCTCGGCGTTGGGACGGATCGCCTTGACCCCCTCGCTTGGCTCGCCGCCCGACAGCAGCTTGTTGAGCGTCTCGCCCTTGTCCGGCGCGAAAGCCGACACATAGACCAGCGCCTTGACCTTCTCGTCGGCGCCGGCCTCGCCGATCACCACGCCGCCCCAGGAATGGCCCACCAGCACGGTCGGGCCGTCCTGGGCGTCGAGCGCCGCCCGGGTGGCGGCCACATCGTCGGCCAGCGAGGTCAGCGGGTTGGCGACCTGGGTGACGTGGTAGCCTTTTGCCGAAAGGATCCCGGCGACGTTGTCCCAGCTCGAAGTATCGGCGAAGGCGCCGTGCACCAGGACGATATTCTTGGCGGGCTCCTGGGCGAGAGCCGCGCCACCAGCACCGACAGCGGCGGCGCTGAACACGACGGCGGACAGAATGGACTTCATTTTCATCTCCAGATGTTGGGCGAGGTTGGACGATCGGCAAAGTCGATCTGCCGCTGGCTGGTGCCGAGCTTCAATAATCTGATCTTGCGTTTCGGCCGAGGATCGTTGAGGTTCCTCGCCAAGTGATGCCGTAGAGATAGAGGCGAAGGCCGTGAACAACCATGATCGCCCCTCCGGAGTTCATGCTCTGGAATCCGAGGCGATTTTCCCGATGATGGCGTCGCGCGTCGACCTCTTGTCACAGGTGCTGACGCTGATCCGGTTGCGCGGCGAGCTGATTTTCTCGGCCGAGCTGATGGCGCCCTGGGCGCTGCAGTTCGACGCCGGCTCGGCCTATTTCCATGTGGTGTCGGATGGCAGGTTCGAGGTGCGGGCCAGCGACGGCAAGCAGGTGATCGCCGAGGCCGGCGACCTGATCGTCCTGCCGCAGGGGAGCGGCCACACCATCGGGGTCGACGGCGCGCCGCCGCTGCCGATCGGCGAGGTGCTGGGGGCGCAGATGCGCGAGGAGCAACTCGCCATCCGGCTCGGAGGCAACGGGGCGCGGACTCACCTCATTACCGGCGCTTTTCGCTTCGAGGGCGACAACATGCCGACCATGCTGGCCGTGCTGCCCTCGCTGATCCATATCTCGAAGGCGTTGCGCAGCGAGGAGGAGGCCTGGGTCGAAGGCATCGGGCATTTCCTCCTCGCCGAGGCACGAGAGCCGCATCCCGGCTCATCGCTGATGATCTCGCGGCTGATCGACATCCTGGTCATCCGGGCGATGCGCACCTGGGTTCGTACCGCGCCACCGGAAAATCGCGGCTGGCTCGGGGCGCTCGCCGACATACGCATCAGCCGGGCGCTGAAGGCCATTCACGACGCGCCGTTCCGACGCCGTACCGTGGCGGAGCTGGCCGGCATTGCCGGCATGTCCCGCTCCAGCTTTGCCGAACGCTTTGCGACGCTGATCGGGGCCGCGCCGCTGCACTACCAAACGCGCTGGCGCCTGCTGCTCGCCAATGAAATGATGAAGCGACCCGATACCCGGGTCAGCGATGTCGGGCGTCGTATCGGCTATGATTCCGACGCCGCGTTCAGCCGCGCCTTCAAGGCGCAGTTCGGCTATCCGCCGGCCCAGGCGCGACAGGTCTGAGCTGTCTCAAGGCGCTAGGCCTCCGCCCGTGCCGGCTGGGTGTAACGCGCCGTGACGATTTCGGTGATGCGCTTGCGGCTGTCGGCCGTGCCTGGCGCCTCCGCCTCGATTTCCTTGGCCTCGTCGGCCAGCTCATCGTCGCGGATGGCGCCACGGAACCAGTTCGAATAGTCGCCGCGACCGAAGTGAAAGTCCCAGGTCTCGTCATCGACGCCATCGGCGATCTGCAGGAACACCATCAGGTTCTGCGCCTTGAGGTTCAGCTTGCCGTCCGGACCGCGGAAGTAAAAGCTGCGCTCGTCGGTGAGCGCGCCCTCGGCGTATTTGCGGATATGCCGCTTATGCTGCTGCCGGGGCTTTTCGACGGTTACCAGCTTGGGCGGCGTGCCGGCGGCGCGATGCCAGTAGAGCACATGCTCATCGTCAGGGACCGTAACCTGCGGGGGCTGCTCGCCGGTGGCAGCGCAGAACTGGGCAATCACCTTGTCGGCCTCGGGGCCAAGCGCCAGGATCTTGGTGACATGCTTGAGGGCATCGGGGGCCACGGCGTCCGGGTGCACGGTGATCAGCACCGTGCCCGACAGGCTGTCGGGCAAGGCGAGCGCCTTGCCGTCGCGGCCGGCCGGCAGGAGGTGATGCGCCTCGTCGATGATCAGCCAGTGCGGGCGTCCGCTCTTGGCCCGGTATTTCGACAGCTCCGGCATCAGTTCGGCGAAGAAGCCCGGTCGTTCCTTCAGTTCGAGGCCGAGGGTGTTGATCACCACGCTGGTGCCGGGCTCCTCGAGCAGGTCGAGGGCCTGCTTGCGGGTCGGCGGGACCTTCTCCTCGCCGACCTGCACGGCCTGCTCGAGCTCGGAATAATCGCCTTCCGGGTCGAGGATGGCGAATTGCAGCTGCTTGCCGGCGAGCTGCTCGGTCAGCGCCGTGGCGAGGGTCGACTTGCCGATCCCGGACGAGCCCGCAATCAGCAGGACATCGCCGGGCTTGAGATCGACCAGCTCGTCGCCCGGGCCCTTGCCGAGCGGCACGCGATTGCGCGGCAGGGCCGCCAGCGCTTCATCGTCGGCCAGCATCGCGGCAACCAGTTCCTCGACGCCGGCTCCGCGGGCCCCGCGGGTGACGAAATCGGCGGTGTCCTTCACTGCCGGCAGCGCATTAGCGACTGCCGCGCTGCAGCCGCAGGCCCTTAGGAAGGCGTGGTCATTCTCGGCATCGCCGATCCCCACCACGTTGTGCGGGGAAAGCTCCAGCAGCTTCAGCGCCGCGGCGAGCCCGCTCGCCTTGTTGATGCCGGAGGGCAGCACCATTACCGCGCCCTTGTTGAAGATGATCTGCAGTTCGAGCTTCAGCTCGCCGATGGCCTCCAGCACCGCCTGCTGCTGCGGTTCCCAGGTGGCGACAATGCTGCGGCCCACCGAGAGCGGCGAAACGCCCCGTCGCTGCAGGGCGGCGACGAAATCTGCCGAGGGCGGGTCCGCGACCGGCCGCTCCTCGCCCGATTGCGGCAGGTAGAGCAGGGCGCCATTTTCCACTACGGCGACATCGAACAGGTCGAGCCGATCGAAGGTGCGCTGCAGGTCAGGCAATTCCCGGCCGGTGACGAGGATCAGCTTGCGGCCGCTCTCCCGCACCTGCTCCAACGCGGCAATGGTGGACCCGGCGACGTCGCCATGGTCGGCGATGGTTCCGTCATAGTCGGTGGCCAGTGCCTGCAGGTACATGCTCGCCTCGCGAAAACCTCGGGTTTCCGCTCAACGCGAGCCGGCGCCGTCAGTTGCTTTCGGTCTTGCCGAGGTCGCGCTGCTTCATCAGGAAAGCGACGCCGGAAGTATAGCGATCGTGCATCCGGGCGAAGCGGTTGAGCGTCGCCTTGGGCACATTGGCCTCGATCAGCTCGGCGTGGATCGCCTTCAGGCTCTTTTCCATTTCGTCCATCTCGACGAACATCTGGTCGATCTGTTCGCGTGACAGGCGCACCATAGTCGCCATCGCAACCTCCCTCTCGAGGAGCGCCTTCAGGAAAAGTGCAGAGCCTTTCCAGCGAAGGCGCGACAATTCAACACCCGCAGACGCAGTGTTTCAACGGGCCACGACGCGCGAGCGCCGAGCACCGTCCGTTGCGGCTTTGCGCGCCGCGTTCTCGGCGAGGCGCGCCTTGACGAGGCGGGTGACCAGTTCATCCGGCAGCGGCGCACCGGCGGCAAAGCGCACCGTGCCCTTGGAGGTATCGAGGCCGGCAAGCGCCTCGGCATGCGCCTGCATCACCGCCGGGCTCTGAACATAGAGCGCGCAGTGGTGCCTGGTTGCCCCGAACGATACCAGCGCGCCGTCCTGGCGAAACGCCGGGATGCCATAGCCGACATATTCCTCGGCATCGGGCGCTGCGGCAATAATCACCTCGCGCAGGTGCGCAAGCGCGTGACGCTGGTCGGCGGGCAGCGCCGCAAGGAAATTGCGAGTGGTCTCGGGCACCGGACTGGGCATCGTCGTCTCCGCTCGAGCCCCAGCCTTGCACAGCTTGGGCTGCGCTGTCAGCACTCCCATGAGATCGCTGCTATCATATTGAAAGTGTTAAACTATTTGCGACACGCTGTTGCCATGCGGCCGGCTGCGCCTCATGCTCATCCGGTCGCCCGCCCATCGGAGGTGCCTGATGCCGCTGCTGACCAACCGCCAAACCGACAGCGAAGGGTTTGGCCTCACCACCGCGCAGATCATCTATCGCGTGCCCGACCATCTCGAACTGCTGCAGGATTTCCTCTGGCAGCAATATGACGTGTTCCCGGAGTTCCCCAGCCTCAGGAAGTTCCTCGCCTTCTGGGAGGAAAGGATCGAGGGCCCGCTGCATTCGGTGACGGTGGCGCATGCCCGCCTGATCCACCCGGTGGAACTGCGGGCGCTGCACGCCACGCGCCACTAGCCTGGGGCGCTCAGGCGGCCCGGTCGGCCAGTTCGGCGAGGTAGCCGCGCCAGGGATCGGAGGCAATGAAGGTCCAATCCGGGGCCGGTCCGCGACCCGGCGGCAGGGCTTTCAACCGTTCGACCAGCAGCAGCGCGTCGGCGGTCTTGGCGCGGACGCGCGCGGCGCGATAGCGGTCGGCGAAGGCCGGCGGCAATCCGGCTTCGGCGACGATCGCCTCGACGGTGCGATCGGCGAAGTAGATCGACTGCGCCGCCAGCCGCAGCGCGATCGCTTCGGCTGCCGTTATGTCCATCGCAGCCACCGTCGCCTCGACATCGACCAGCGGCTCGCTCAGCGGCATGAAATCCAGTTCGGCGGGGGCGTGAGCAAGGCAGACATCGGCATCGGCGCTGCGGGCGCCGCTGACATAGCTCTGGGCGATCGGGCCGATGGCCTGCATGCCGAAGGCGGCGCACTCGCCGGCGCGCAAGGCGCCGATCGAGGCGGCGCCAAGCACCGGGATGCCCTGCTCGAGGGCATGGAGGATTTCCTTGTGCCAGACCGAGGGCACGAAGCCGAACACGCCGTCGACCAGCCCGATGGCGTCGGCGCCGTCGCGCACGGCGGCGTGGAGGTCGCCCTGCCGCGCCGGCGGCCGCACCTCGAGGCCGCTCCGATCATAGGGCTGGCCGGACAGCGAGGGGCCGACGAACAGGACTTTCACAGGAACCCCAGCATGGCGGCGGTGGCGCGCGAACCCGGACGCCAGTTGAGATTGGTGAGCCGGTCTTCGAGCCCGGGCACGAAGACGCGCGCCACCTCGATACCGAACTGCGCGCCACCGAGCGGAACGGCGACGATGCGCTCGAGGCCGACCCGGGCGAGCCCCGCTTGCAGCGCCGCGATCAGTTCGCTCTCGGCGGTCCCGGCGGGCAGGCCGAGCGGGGCCGGGCGGGTGGCGGGCACCGCCTCGGTCAGCACGGCGATGCTGCGGCCGAGTTGCTGGTCGTATTCGCCGGCGATGATATCGTCGCGCGCGCCGGCAATATTGGTGATCCGGGTCTGCGCCGCCTCGACGATGGCGCGCCGGGCCGCTACCGCGGCGATCGGGTGGCAGCCGGCTCCGGTCGCCACATCGAAATGCCGGTCGGCGCCATCGGCCGGAAACAGCGCGGCGTAGACCACCGGGATGCCGATATTGCTCGTCTGGTCGAACAGCCGCAGCTGAAAGCCGGCGCGGGCGATCCGCGCGGCGAGCGCATCGATGCCGGCATCGCCGAAGGCTGAGGGGGCAACGGCCGTGCCCTGCGCTGCGGCGTCGGATTTGTAGCTCCACAGGCAGACCGAGTCGCGCTCGACCAGCTCGCAAAGGCCGTGCAGCAGGGCGCCGGAGAGTTCGACACCGGCGGCGACGCCGTTGCTGGACTGCGACAGGCCGTTGAGGTCGCGCGGTGGCGTGCCGAGCACCACCGCATCATACGGCACCAGCACCGGCGCGCCGGTCGCCAGCGCAAAGCCCTCGACCCAGCGGATCGGGGTTGTTGCATCGAGCGAGGCGCCGCGTGGCAAGAGCGGCGTGGGGTCGAGCCAGTCGTCGCCCGCGGCACGCAGGTCGGCAAGGCTGAGGGTGCGCTGCGGCGTCTGGGGCGCCTCGGCGACTGCATACTCGGCCGCCTCCATCACCGCCGAGATCTGCGCCGAAATGTCGTCCACGCCTTTGCCCTGGTGGCTGGCGAGGGTCGCCGAATTCGGCCGCACCGCCGCGTAGCAGGGGATGCCGATGCGATCGAGCCCGGTCTGGTTGGCCAGCCGGGTGATGCCAAGGGCGCCGAAGTGCAACGACAAATCCCGCAGCAGGGCCGCGGGATTGCGAGGGCCGCCCGGCGCCTTGACGGCTGCCGGGCGGAGCTGGGCTCCGAAATGCAAGACTTACTTGGAGGTGTAGAACCAGGCGGCGCTGCCGTCCGCGCGGTTGCCGGCGGCCACGGCGATGTTGATGCCGTCGACGAGCGCGTCGCCCGACTGCAATGCCGAGCGAACCTCGGCGGGGACCACGGTTGCCTGATCAACGGGAGTCACAGTCATCAGCTGGGTGTCGACAACCAGCAACTGCTCAGAGTCTTTCTGTCCGATGATAACGTAACGCATAAGTACATCTCCTTGCGGCCTACTTGAAACCGGCCTTGTGCAATGCGTCTATATACAGATCGACATCAGAGGGATCGCGCTGCGGCACTCGGGATAGCCAACGAGCGGTTGTAAAATCCGGTTGCAATCTAAGTGCTTGCAACCGATAGCGCCGGGCCAGCTCCATCTGGCCGGCCATGGCCGCGGCGGCGGCCATCAGGCGGTAAGCCGGTTCGGGGTTGCGCATCTGGCTCAGATTGGCCAGCGCTTCCTCGAAACGCCCGCGGAAGAAGTTGATGCCGCCCAGCGTCCACAGGTACTCGTCCGGCGGAATGGGGTTGAGCCGCATGGCGGCGGAGATCTTTTCCTGCGCCTCGCGGTGGTTGGAATTGTGGGCCAGGGTGTCGGCGAAATCGGCCAGGATGTCGGCATGGTTGGGGGCCAGTTCGGCAGCGGTCGACATGTGGACAAGCGCCTGGTCGAGATCGCGGTCGAACAGCGCCACGCGGCCCAGTTCGCGATAGGCGGTGCCGTCATTGGGGTCGATCGAGACGGCGCGCTCGGCGTGCAGTTTCGCCTTGTCGAGCAGCGCCTTGTCCGACCCTGACCGGAGCACCCATTCCACCACGTAGGAGCGGGCAAGCGCGCTCTCGATGGTGGCCTGTTCCGGCTCGATGTCGCGGGCAATGCGCAGCGATTTGCGGCCGCGGCGGATCTTGGGCAGATCGAACGTCCTGAGGTTCTGGCGGCCGGCCAGGTAGTGCGAATAGGCATTGGCGTCGCGCAGCGTGCGCTCGCGCTGCAATTCCGCCGTCTCGATGGATTCGGCGAGGGCGCGGGCGACACCATTGGTGAAGTCCCAGTAGCGCTCCGGCGCGGTCAGCGCCGAGAAGGCGAACTTGTCGGCCCAGACGATCTCGCGCCCGGCGGCCCGCACCAGGCGAATGGCGAGCGACAGCCCATCGGTGGCAAAATGCGGCGCGATACGGCTCTCGACCGCATAATCGATCTGATGCGCCCGCACTTCGTCGAGCGCAGTGAACGGGTCGAGCTGCCAGGCGGTGTGCGGCGCGATCACCGACACCGATTTCAGCCGCGACAGCCCGATGGTCACATCCTCGACCAGCGCCGGCGCCAGATGCTTGGGCACGCTGGCCTGCTTGAAATCCTGCAGCGGCGGCAGCAGCACGACGCGCGGCACGAAGCTCAACCGCGCCCGATCCTCATCGGCAAGCGGGCGGCGCTGATCGGCGGTCCGCGGCTGCGCCGGCGTGGTGGCTTCGCTTTCCTGCTCGAACAGGTCGGAGGTTTCCGTTGCCGGCTCCATGCCGAGGCCGTGCCGCAGCCGGTTGCGGAAGGCGGCGAAGGCGGCCCGGGCGCCGCTTTCGTTGTTCTCCGAGCGGAACAATTCGATGGTGGCGCGGCACACCACGTCGGAATAGGGCAGGCGCTCGGCCAGGCGGAACAGCGCCGAGTGGGCGCCGCGGCCGCCGATGCGCAGGGCAGCCTCGGTCGCCTGGGTGGAGAACTGATTCTCGATGCGGGTGCGCTCCAGCGCCAGCCACTGGTCGAACTCGCTGCCGACGCCGGTGACGCCGGCCAGCAGTTCTCCACGATAGAGCGCGATCAGGCGTTCCAGTTCCGCCGCGTCTTCGGCAGTGCGGATCCGGCCGATCTCGCGCAGATCGAGAATGACGTCGCGATTGAGTTCGATCTCGGTAGCATCGGCGTCGAACAGGTCGAACCCGTATCTACCTTCGAGTTCACGCGTATGCAGCAGGGTCTGACGCAGATTGGTCATCGCCTGTTCGGCAGTGCTGCTTTCCCAGGTGCGTTCTGCCAGTGCCGAGCGTCGGGCGCGATTCGAAAAGTCGAGATACAGCACCGCCGCCAGCGCATAGGCCTTCTGACGCAACTTTACTGCCGAACCATCCGCCAGGCGGAGGACCGGGGTCCCCAGGAGCTGCAGGGTGACCGTTTCACGCATAGAAGTGATCGGCATTGCTCAATTGATCCGACGAAAGAGGTGGAAGTTTACTTGACGAAGTAAAGGGCAAAGCGTAGCCACGTAACGGCTAGATAACGCATCCAAGTAAGCTACCTGCGTGCGAAGCGCTAGCACAATAACTGCGAGGAGACGCGGCGGGTGGGCCGCAGTGTCCCGCATATAGGACCCGAAACCTAGGCAACAATATCGAGGGACGAATGGAATCAGGAACATCGAACCTGGCTGCAGCAGCAATGGCAGACGCTAGGAGTTCCCAACTGATCGAACTGAGCGCCGACATCGTCAGCGCTTATGTGAGTCACAATGCGCTCAGCGCCAGCGACATTCCCAAGCTGATCGCGACGGTTCATGCAACACTGAGCGGTCTCGGCGGCGTCATTGAACCCGAGGCAGTCGTCGAGCTGCGGCCGGCCGTGCCGGTGAAGAAATCGATCACGCCGGAATACTTGATCTGTCTCGAAGACGGCAAGAAATTCAAGTCTCTGAAGCGTCATCTCAGAACCGAGTACGACATGTCGCCGGAAGAATACCGGGCGAAGTGGGGGTTGCCGGTCGACTATCCCATGGTTGCGCCGACCTATTCGGAAGCACGCTCGCGGCTCGCCAAGACCATCGGCCTCGGCCGCAAGCCGAAAGCGACTGCAGCTCGCGGTCGCACCAAGGTCGTTTCCTGACGCTTCACGGCAGGTGACAAAGCAGACCGGCGTCCTGTGGCGCCGGTTTTTGTCGCAAGGCGGATATCACAACGCCATGATCGCGGCGGCCTTGCGGGCCGGCGGTCTGAAAAACTGCCCCCTCCATTTGGTGGGGAGGGAGCAGTAGGGCACAGGACCCGAATTCCCTATGCGCAGACGATACTAGGCAAGTCGTCGTGACGCCGGCGTTATGCCCGGTGTCAGCGAACGGTAAGCTATGCATCCGCAGCCGTTATCGGGTCGTCAGCGTTCGATGCAGACGGCGACGCCCTGGCCGCCACCGATGCAAAGCGTGGCGAGGCCGCGCCGGACGTTCCGCCGCTGCATTTCGTGCAGCAGCGTCACCACCACCCGGCAACCCGAGGCGCCGATCGGATGGCCGAGGGCAATCGCCCCGCCATTGACGTTGACCCGCTCGGGCGCCCAATGCATCGCCGCCATCACGGCCAATGCCTGGGCGGCGAAGGCCTCATTGAGCTCGATCAGGTCGACATCGGACGAGTGCCAGCCCGCCCGGTCCAGGGCCCGCTGCGCCGCGGTCGCGGCGCCCAGCCCCATTTCCATCGGCTCCAGCGCCGCCGAGGCAGTGGAGACGATGCGGCCGAGCGAGGTCAGGCCGAGCTCGATCGCCCGTGCCTCGGAGGCCAGCAACACTGCCGCCGCGCCATCATTGAGGCTGGCGGCATTGCCGGCGGTCACGGTGCCCGCCTGCTCGAAAGCCGGCTTCAGCCTGGCCAGGGCGGCGAGCGTGGTGTCGGCGCGTGGCTGCTCGTCGGCGACGACGAGGCGCTGCTCGCGCCGTTCGGTGACGGTGACGGGCGCGATTTCGGCAGCGAAGCGCCCGGCGGCCGCCGCTGCAACGGCCTTCTGATGCGAGGCCAGTGCGAAGCCATCCTGCGCCTCGCGCGACAGACCGAACTTCGTTGCCAGCCCTTCGGCGGTGATCCCCATGGCGACGTGGTTGAAGGCGTCGACCAGCCCGTCGACCATGATGCTGTCGGTGGCGGTGACGTCGCCGAGCTTGCTGGCGCGACGGCCGGCCAGCAGGTGTGGCGCCTGCGTCATGCTTTCCTGTCCGCCGGCAAGGATCAGTTCGGCATCGCCGGCGGCGATGGCCTGCGTTCCCAGGTGAATGGCCTTCAGCCCGGAGCCGCAGACCTTGTTGACGGTGAAGGCCGGCACGTGGATCGGCAACCCGCCACCGATCGCCGCCTGCCGCGCCGGGTTCATGCCGGCGCCCGCCGTCAGCACCTGGCCGATGATCACTTCGTCGATCGTGGCCGGGTCGACGGCGCTGTCGGCCAGCACCTGCCTGACCGCAATGGCGCCAAGCGCGCTGGAACTCAGCTCGGCCAGGCCGCCGATGAAGCGGCCGATCGGGGTGCGGCGGGCGGCAACGATGTGGACGGGACGGGTCATGTGGTGAGCTCCGGCAGGTTCTCGAACAGTTTCAGCGCTTCGGGATTGGCCAGCCCCTCGACATTGCGCACCGGCCGCCCATGCACGACGTCGCGCACCGCCAGCTCGGTCAGCTTGCCCGAGCGGGTGCGCGGCAAGTCGGCCACGGCGATCAGCCGCGCCGGCACATGGCGCGGGCTGGCGCCGCTGCGGATGGCGTTGCGGATGCGCAGCCGGAGCGGCTCGTCCAGTATGGCCCCAGGCACCAGCTTGACGAACAGCACGACGCGGGTGTCGTTGTCCCACTCCTGGCCGATGCAGAGCGCGCTGTCGATTTCCGGCAGTTCCTCGACCACGGCGTAGATCTCGGCGGTGCCGATGCGCACCCCACCTGGGTTCAGCGTCGCATCCGACCGGCCATGGATCATGATGCCGTGATGCGCCGTCCGCTCGGCATAGTCGCCGTGGGCCCACACACCAGCGAAGCGCGAGAAGTAGGCGGCGCGATAGCGTGTGCCGTCAGGATCGTTCCAGAAGCCGAGCGGCATCGAGGGGAACGGCGCCCGGCACACCAGTTCACCCTTGCCCCCGGCCATCGGCTGCCCGTCTTCATCGTACACCTCGACGGCAAGGCCGAGGCCCGGCGCCTGGATTTCGCCGCGCCACACCGGCAGGGTCGGCACGCCGAGCACGAAGCTCGAGACGATGTCGGTGCCGCCCGAGATCGAGGCGAGATGCACGTCCGCCTTCACGTTGGCATAGACATAATCGAAGCAGTCGGGCGCCAGCGGTGAGCCGGTGGAGAGGATGGCGCGCACCGATGCGAGGTCATGCGTCTCGATCGGCTTCAGCCCGAGCTTGCGCACCGAATCGAGATAGCGCGCCGAGGTGCCGAACAGGGTGAAGCGCTCGGCCTCGGCATAGTCGAACAGCTGGGTCGGCGCCGGATGGAACGGCGAGCCGTCATAGAGGCAGAGCGTCGCCCCGCAGCCCAGCGCCGAGGCGAGCCAGTTCCACATCATCCAGCCGCAGGTGGTGAAGTAGAACACCCGATCGCCCTCGTGCACGTCGCAGTGCAGCCGGTGCTCCTTCAGATGCTGCAGCAGCGTGCCGCCGGCGCCATGGACGATGCATTTGGGTTTGCCGGTGGTGCCGGACGAGAACAGGATGAACAGCGGGTGGCTGAACGGCAGCCGCGTGAACCGCACCGGCCCGGCGGCGTAGGGCGCGAGGAACGCGTCCATCGTCAGCGCGCCGGGGATGCGCGCGGCGTGCTGCGCGGCGCGGCCGAGCAGGTCGATCACCAGCGTTGTCGCCGGCGCCAGCGCTGCCGCCACCTCGGCGGTGGTGTCGCCGATATCGATGAGCTTGCCGTTATAGTGGTAGCCGTCGACCGTCACGAACAGTTTCGGGGCAATCTGGCTGAAGCGGTCGAGCACGCCGCGCGGTCCGAAATCGGGCGAGCAGGATGACCACACGGCGCCGATCGAACTGGCCGCCAGCATCATCGCCACGGTCTCGGGCAGGTTGGGCAGCATGCCGGCGACGCGGTCGCCCTGGCCGATGCCAAGCCCGAGCAGGGCCTGCTGCAGGCGCGAAACCCTGTCGCGCAGCTCATCCCAGCTCCAGCGCCGCTCAGCGCCGGTTTCGTCGCGGAACACGATGGCGTCCGCAGGGCCCGCCAGCCGCAGCAGGTTCTCGGCGAAGTTCAGCGTCGCGTCGGGCAGGAAGCGGGCGCCGGGCATCAGCTCGCCATCGGCGACAAGACGCTCGCCCTTGTCGCCGATGACGCCGCAGAAATCCCACACCGCACTCCAGAACGCGCCGCGCTCGGTGATCGACCAGCGATAGAGGCCCCAGTAATCGTCGGGCGCCGAGCCGTGGCCGGCGCTGGTCAGCTCGGCGAACTGCCACAGCAAGGTGGCGCGTCGGCGCGTCTCGTCCATCTGCCAGAGAATTTCAGCCTCCCGTTTTGAGGCGACGCTAGTGCTTGTGCCCGCTCGACAAGGAGTCGTATTTTTACTCTATGCACCTCCTCCCTCCCAGTCTTGGCAAGGCCGACCCCAGTGCGGCAGGCTTCGGCTATTCGCTCGCCGATATCCCGGTGCCCATCGTGTTCGCCGCCCATCGCATCATCAGGGACTGCAACGCGCCGTTTGCGGCGCTGTTCGGCTATGACCGCGCCGAGATGATCGGCGTGAGTTTCCGGCAGCTCTACCAGGATGTCGGCGATTTCGTGCGGGTGGGCGAGTTGTGGCGCAGCCATCTGGCGGCCGGCGTCATCTATTTCGACGAGCGGGTGATGCGACGCAAGGATGGCAGCACGCTGTGGTGCCGGGTGCATGGCCGCTCCAACACGCCGGACGATCCGTTTGCCGAAGCGATCTACTGCTTCGAGCCGATGCAACGCGGCATCCTGCCGACCGAGCACGTGCTGACCGGCCGGCAGCGCCAGATCCTGATGCTGGTGGCGCAGGGGCGCACGAGCGCCGAGATCGCCGCCGAGTTGCGGTTGTCGCGACGTACCGTCGAGGCGCACCGCGCCCGGCTGATGAAGACCATCGGGGTGCGCAACGGCGCCGAACTGATGGCATGGTTCAACGAAAGGGAAGGGTGATGCAAAGCGCGATGAGCAAGCAGAAAACGGCACTGGTGACCGGTGCATTGGGCGGCATCGGCTCGGTGATCGCCGCCCGGCTGGCGGCGGACGGGTTCCGCGTCGCCTATCACGACATCGTCGAGCGTGCAGCCCCGGATTACTTCCGCGCCGACCTCATGCAATCGGGGGCCGGCGAGCAACTGGTGGCCGACGTCGTGGCGCGCTACGGCCGGCTCGACGTGCTGGTCAACAATGCCGGCGCACAAAAGGTGGCGCCGGTCGCCGAGTTCGCCCGGGCCGACTGGGACCTGGTTCGCACGCTCAGCCTCGACGCCTCGTTCGAGTGCATCAAGGCCGCGGTGCCGGGCATGGTCGCGCGCGGCTGGGGCCGCATCATCAACATCGCCTCGGCGCATGGGTTGATCGCTTCGCCGTTCAAATCCGCCTATACCGCCGCCAAACACGGGCTTGTCGGCCTCACCAAGAGCGTGGCGCTGGAGGTTGCCGAAGCCGGGGTCACCGCCAACGCCATCTGCCCGGGCTATGTGCGCACCCCGCTGGTCGAAAAGCAGATCGACGACCAGATGAAGGTCCACGGCCTCAGCCGCGAAGCGGTGATCCGCGACATCATGCTCGCCTCGCAACCGACGCGGCGCTTCGTCGAAGCCGAGGAGATCGCGGGCCTCGCCTCGTACCTCGCGAGTGACGCGGCGCGTTCGATCACCGGGACGACGATCGCCATCGACGGGGGGTGGACGGCGCGGTGACGATGTTCTGCTTGTGTTCTCATGCGAAGCCTGACAGCAACGGCGACGTCAGGGAGAGATCACATGTTCCAGAAACTCGAATGCGTCTGCCTCTACACCGCCGACATCGCCGCCTCGCTGGCCTTTTACGTCAGCCTCGGGCTGGAGCAGGCCTGGCGAATCGAGCGGGTCTCCGCCTCGGGTGTCCCATCCAGCCTGATCGGGCTGAAGTTCCCGCGCGCCGACAGTTCCGAACTGGTGCTCAGCGACAACGCGGAGGTGAATTTCACCGAGGTGGAAATTCAGGTCGATGATGTTCGCGGCGCCCATGAGGCGCTCAGCGCCAACCCGCAGGTCACCTGGATCCGCACTCCCTTCGCCAGCGAGTCGGGCCATGTCGCGGTAATGGAAGCGCCCGACAAGAACGTCTTCGTACTGGTCGGGCGTTAGGAACGTCTGGGGCGCGTTGCCGCTTCGGGGAACCGTTAGCGGCGCCGTCCGCCTAGGCCGACGGGATCACCGTGCCAGCATAGCCGCGGGCCGAGATGCCGGTGCACAGTCCATGCCATTCGCAGCCTGCACAGGCGGCGCGGGTGCGGCCCGTGGCAAAGGCGTCGCGCATCTGGCGAAGCAGTGCCGGCTCGAGCGCGAGTCGTTCGCCCAGCCCTGGCGGCGCTTCCAGCAGTTCGCCCAGGTCGCGCAGCGCCAGGCGGTCGCGTTCGACGACGCTGTCACGGTGGCAGTGCGGGTCGGCGTCACCCAATAGCGGGGCGCAGATATCATCCGGCCCCGCCACGATCAGCACGTCCTCGCCATCGCCGATGCGGGCGGCGATGGCGTCGTAATTGGCGGTGAACGCCGCGCTGTACCCCTTGCCCACATAGGTGAGCAGGCAAAGCAGGTGGTGCGGGCGCAGCCGGATGGTCATCAGGCGGTGCGGGACTTGCCGCGGGCGAGCAGCGCCAGCAACGCGGCGCCGAGCACCGATTTCAGCACGCCGCCGACGATGAACGGGGCGACGCCGCTGGTCCAGGCGACGTCGGCGCCGAACAGCACGGCCAGCCAGGCCGCTCCGAGCGCGAGGCAGAGCGCATTGCCGAGCAGCATGTTGAGGAAGGCCAGCGCCGGGCGGCGGCCGTTCCAGCCGCGCTCGGCCAGCCAGCCGACGACGGCGCCGGCAACCGGGAAGGCGAACAGGTAACCGGCGGTGGGGCCGACGAAGTGATGCGCGCCGGCCGCACCACCCGACAGCACCGGCAGGCCGATGGCCGCCTCGGCGAGCCAGGCGATGATGGTGATGGCGCCCAGGCGCCAGCCATAGAGCGCGCCGACCAGCATCACGGCAAAGGTCTGCATGGTCACCGGGACCGGCACCATCGGCACTTCGACATAGGACGAAAGCGCGAGGAACAGCGTGCCGAGCACCACGGCGCCGACCCGCCAGGCGAGGGGGCGGCTGTCGAGGTCGAGCGGGCTGAAGACGGATGTCGGGGATGCGGCGTTGGGCACGAGGCGGCTCCTTGCAAGAATTATAGATAATCTACGCTATCTATCGCTAAAGGAGTCCACAGCTGCGGAGGAATTGCAAGAGGGCTAAAGTCTGGCCGCTGCGGAAGGCTTGCGCAGTGCCGGTTTCCGGGGCTCCTGGCCACTCCAGCGGATGTGGCGGGCCAGCACGGCGGTGGCGGTTTCGATCTCGCCGGCGCGCAGGGCGGCGAGGATCGCCATGTGGTCGCGATCGGTCGGCGCTTCCCATTCGGCTCGCCAGCCGGAGAACAGGAAGCGGGCGCTGGCGCTGTGCAGGTCGTCGATGGTGCGGAGCAGGCGCGGCATGCCGCAGGGGGTGATGATCAGCCGGTGAAATGCCCGGTTTGCCTCTTCCCAGGCCTGCACGTCGCTGGCCCGGTCGCCCGCCTTGCTGATGGCTTCGGCCTCTTCGAGCAGCGCCTTGGTCAAATGCGGGCCGGCCTGGCGCAGCGCCAGCACCTCGAGCGCGGCACGCATCTCGGCCACCTCCCGCACTTCGTCGAGGCTGAAGCCGGCCACGCGAACGCCGCGGCGCGGTTCGCTCACCACCAGGCCCTGCGATTCCAGCAGGCGGAACGCCTCGCGCACCGGCACGTGGCTGGCGCCGAATTCCTCTGCGATATGGTCCTGCCGCAGGCGGGCGCCGGGCTCGACGTCGCCGGCGATGATCCGCTCGGCCAGGGCCCGGCTGATGCGGACGGAAACGGGATCGTCTTTGGCGGTGCTCATGGATTTTGTAGATAATTCATCTCGTGTCGGCGCGCCAGCGCTGCGCACGCCGGGAGGGCTTGCGACATCGTCGTCCTTGCGCCTGCACCGGGCACGGGCTAGGCAGGCTGGCGAGGGCAAGATGCAACGCAGTTCGACAGGCATGATCAGGGAGATCGGCACCGCGCTGGCGGTGCTGTCGCTCTATGTGCTCACCCTGCTGCTGCCGCTGCATCAGGCCGCGGGATTGCAGAACGACTTGGCGCGACTTGGTTTCGAGACGGTCGGCTCGTGGTCGATCTGTGCCGATGCCGGAGCCGCCGCCAAGGACGAGAAGCAGGCTCCGGCGGCGCTCAAATGTCCTGCCGCCGGGATCGGCAAGCACGAGTTCGCCGCCATCCTTCCTGTGGTGCTCGGCATCGCGCCGCCCGACCGGGCCGACCCGTTCCACGCTACAGATCCGACCGGCCGCGTATCCGCGAGCCGGCACGCCCATAGCGGGCAATCCCGAGCCCCTCCAGCTGAGGCCTGAGCCCAGAGCATTCGCCGTTTCGTTGAACGGTGTGATGCTCCGGGTCCTTGATCTGGTCGCGTTTTCGAACCGGAAAGCCTGCAACTTTCTCGAAAGCGCTCCAGCCCGGCAGCTCGCTGCCAGACCTCGTTTTTGCCTGGAGATCATCATGATCCGCTTTATCACGGGCGCGGCCGTCGCCGTCGCCGCTTTCGCATCCGCCGCTCCTGCCTTCGCGCATGTCACGCTCGAAACGCCCAAGGCCGCCATCGGCTCGACCTACAAGGCCGTCGTCCGGGTGCCGCATGGGTGCGGCACGGCGGCGACCAATGTCGTCCGGGTGCAGATCCCCGAAGGCTTTTACAATGTGAAGCCGATGCCCAAGGCCGGCTGGACCCTCGAGACCGTCATCGGGCCCTATGCAAACCCCTATGACAACCACGGCACGCAACTGACCGAAGGGGTCAAGGAGATCGTCTGGAAGGACGGGAACCTGCCCAACGAATGGTACGACGAGTTCGCGTTCCGCGGCACGTTTGCCGGCACGCTGCAGCCGGGGCGGTTCTACTTCCCGGCCATCCAGGAATGCGTCGGCGGCGAGGAAGCCTGGATCGACGTCAGCGGCGACGAGAATGCCGAGATGCCGGCGCCGAGCGTCGAACTGGTTCCGGCGGAAGCCGCCGGCCACTGACCCACGCAAGGGACGCCGGGGCCTTGCGACTTCGGCGTCCTGCCGCCTGTACGGAGGACGGTGTGCACCTGTTCGGTCGTTCCTGGTTGCCAGTGCTGCTGGTTGTGCTGCTCGCCCTGGGCGCGGCCCAGCCTGCGCTGGCACATGCGCAACTGCTGGCGACAGTGCCGGTCGACGGGGCCGTGCTGGCTGCAGCGCCGCAGCAGGTGCGATTGCAGTTCAACGAACCGGTCAGCCCGCTGGCCGTGACACTGATCGGACCCGACGGCACCTCGATCGATCTGCTGGACGAGACGGCGGGCGGCGAGAGCGTCGCCATCGATCTGCCCCAGGCGCTCGCCTCAGGCACCCATGTGCTCAGCTATCGCGTGGTGTCGACCGATGGACACCCGATCGGCGGCGCAGTGGTGTTCTCGATCGGCCAGGTCAGCCAGGCCGCCCCGGCGCCGGGCGCCGACCTCAACACCTCGGTGGCGCTCTGGACCGGCAAGGCGCTGCTGTTCGTGGCCTTGTTCTTCGGTGTCGGCGGCGCGGCGTTCCAGGCGCTGGCGCCGCTGCCACCAACCGCCAGGCGTGTCGCCCTCGGCCTCACCGCGACCGGGTTGCTGCTCGCGCCCATGACGCTCGGATTGCAGGGGCTCGATGCGCTCGGCATGCCGCTCCCGGCCATGTTTGAGGCTGCCGCCTGGAATGCCGGGCTCGCCACCAGCTACGGCGCGACGGCAATCGTCGCGGCTGTCGCCTTTCTTGCCGCATTGGGAGGGCTGGCGACGCCGGCGGCGCGCGACGCCATCCTGCTCGGTCTCCTCGCCGCCGGCCTTGCGGCGCTGTCGCTGGCGCTCAGCGGTCATGCCAGCGCCGCCGCGCCGCAATGGCTGACCCGTCCGGCGGTGTTCGTCCATGCCGGCGGCGTGCTGCTGTGGATCGGCGCGCTGCTGCCGCTCTGGCTGCTGCTGCGTGACCGTTCGGTGGCGGCCGACGCCGCGCTGGCGCGCTTCTCGCGCAGCATTCCCTATGCCGTGGCGGCCCTGCTGCTGTCCGGGGTGACGCTGGCGACGATCCAGATGGGCTGGCCGGGGCCGCAATGGCTGACCGGCTATGGCGTCATTCTCGCCGCCAAGCTGGTGCTGCTCGTGGCGCTGTTCGGGCTGGCGCTGTGGAACCGCCGTTCGCTGACCGCCCCGGCGCTGGCAGGCGACAGCCGCGCACGGCGCCGGCTGCGCCGGTCGATCGCCGCCGAGGCGGGGCTGGTGCTGCTGATCCTGGGTCTGGTGGCAGGCTGGCGCTTCACGCCGCCGCCGCGGGCGCTGGCGCCTGCCCCGGTCGCCAGCGCCGAGCCGGTGCTGCTGCATCTGATGGATGCCACCACCATGGCGATGGCGGCGATCAGGCCGGGCAAAGCCGGCCCGGTCCAGCTCGACCTCGCCATCACCGATATCGAGGGACTGCCGAAGGCCGTGCAGGCCGTCGCGGTCACGCTCGCCTCTCCAGCCCTCGGCATCGAGCCGATCCGCCGCGCCGCGGTTGCCACCGACACAGGCTGGCGCGTCGGCGATCTCACCGTACCGGTGGCCGGGACCTGGCGGCTCGAGCTCGATATCCGGGTCAGCCGGTTCGAACTCAGCAAGCTGCAGGCGGAATTCTCGGTGCCGTGAGGGGCAGCGCCGATGGGTGGCGCTGCAAGGTCCTCATCGCGCACCCGATCCCCTGAGCCGCCTCGCCGTCTCAACCAGGTTGCGCAAGGCCGCCTCGACTTCGGGCCAGCCGCGGGTCTTCAGGCCGCAATCGGGGTTGACCCAGAGTTGGGCCGGCGGAATGGCTTCGGCCGCTTTCAGCAGCAATGCCTCCATGTCGCCCTGGCCGGGGACGCGGGGCGAATGGATATCCCAGATGCCGGGGCCGATCTCGTTGGGATAGCTGAAGTCGCGGAAGGCTTCGAGCAGCTCCATATCGGAGCGCGAGGTCTCGATCGAGATCACGTCGGCGTCAAGCTCGGCGATCGCCGCCATGATGTCGTTGAACTCGGCATAGCACATATGGGTGTGCACCTGCGTGTCGTCGGCGACGCCGGAGGCGGTGAGGCGGAAGCAGTCGACGGCCCAGCGGAGGTAGCCGGTCCAGTCGCTGCGACGCAGCGGCAGGCCCTCGCGCAGCGCCGGCTCGTCGATCTGGATGATGCCGATGCCGGCCGCTTCGAGATCGAGCACCTCGTCGCGAATGGCCAGCGCAATCTGCCGGCAGGTTTCGGCGCGCGGCTGGTCGACGCGGACGAAGCTCCATTGCAGGATGGTGACGGGGCCGGTGAGCATGCCCTTCATCGGCCGGTCGCTCAGCGCGGCGGCGTAGACCGACCAGCGCACCGTCATCGGGGCGGGGCGCGAGACATCGCCATAGATCACCGGTGGCTTGACGCAGCGCGAACCATAGGATTGCACCCAGCCATTGCCCGTGAAGGCGAAGCCGTCGAGCTGCTCGCCGAAATACTCCACCATGTCGCTGCGCTCGAACTCGCCGTGCACCAGCACGTCGAGGCCGATCTGCTCCTGGAGGCGTACCGCCCGCTCGGTCTCGGTCTCGAGGAAGCGGTGGTAGGCGGTCGCGTCGATGCGGCCGTGCCGGAAGGCGGCGCGCCGCTCGCGCACCTCCGGGGTCTGGGGGAACGAGCCGATGGTGGTGGTGGGGAAGGCGGGAAGCCCGAAGCGCTGTTGCTGGGCCTCGCGGCGCACCGCAAACGGGCTCGGTCGCGCCAGCCGGATGTCGGCTGCCGCCCGGAGCGCTACCGCCGGCTTGTGGATGCGCGGCGACTGCCGATGCGACAATGCCGCGGCGGCGCTGGCTTCGAAGACGGGTCTGGCGGCCGGGCGCCCCTTTTGCATGGCGAGCGTCAGCGCCGAGATTTCCGCCAGCTTCTGCGTCGCAAAGGCCAGCCACGACTTGAGCTCGGCATCGAGGTCGGTTTCGGCATCGAGGTCGACGGGGCTGTGCAGCAGCGAGCACGACGGTGCGATTTCCAGCCGGTCCGGGCCGACGCTGTCCCAGGCGGCGCTGACCAGGGCCAGTTGCCCGTCGAGATCGGCGCGCCAGATGTTGCGGCCGTCGATCACCCCGACCGAGAGCAGCTTGTCGGCCGGCAGCGCCTTCAGCACCGCCGGCAACTGCTCGGGAGCGCGGACGAGGTCGATATGAAGGCCGGCCACATGCAGCCCGGCCGCCAGGTCGAGATTGTCGCCGAGCGCGCCGAAATAGCTGGCGAGCATGATGCGCGGCGCCACCGCCTGCAGCAGATCGTAGCTGCGGCGGAGGGCGGCGCGCTGCGCCGCGGTGAGGTCGAGCGCCAGGATCGGCTCGTCGATCTGCACCCACTCGGCGCCGGTCGCCTTGAGCGTCGCCAGCAGCTCGGCATAGACCGGCAGCACGCGGTCGAGCAGCGACAGCGGATCGAGCGCTGCTACCTTCGATTTGCCGAGGCTCAGCCAGGTGACCGGGCCGACCAGCACCGGTCGGGTCTCGATGCCGAGGCTCCGTGCCTCGAGGAATTCGTCGACCACCTTGCTGGTGGCAAGCCGGAAGCTCTGGCCGGCCTGCAGCTCAGGGACGATGTAGTGGTAGTTGGTGTCGAACCACTTGGTCATTTCCATCGCCGGCGCCGCCTCGGTGCCGCGCGCCATGGCGAAGTAGAGCGCCGTCGGGTCGGTGATGCCGGCGAAGCGGGGCGGGGCGGCCCCCAGCGTCGCCGTCATGTCCAGCACGTGGTCGTAGAACGAGAAATCGTTGGAGGGGATCACGTCGATGCCGGCTGCACGCTGCAGCTGCCAGTGGCGGGCGCGCAATTGCCGGCCGGCGGCATTGAGTGCCGCAGCGTCGATGGCGCCCTTCCAGTACGCCTCGAGCGCATGCTTCAATTCGCGATGGAGGCCGATGCGGGGAAAGCCGAGATTGGCGGAACGGGTCATGGTGTTGTCCGATGCGTAAGCAGGCCCGGCGCCGGTGTGGCGCGGGCAGGGGAAGCTGAAAGGGGTGAGGGCGGCGCAGCGGCGCTTCGAGAAAGCCAGTGGCTCCCCCTTGCGAGAACGCGGCATGTGGCGCCGGATCAGCGACGCATTCGGAAGCGGTGACGAAGGCTCGTCATGGTTTGGTCCTCTCGCCGATCCGCCCGATCGACCTGAAGTGAACGATCACTTCCACGGTAGGTCTCCTGGCTCGCGGATCGTCCAGACGCTCGCCTTCCCAGCTTGTCGCCAGTGGCTCGTTGAGCGCCCGTCACCGCCTACAGTTGCGGGGGCAGCTCCGGACTGGGGACAGATCCCGCACCGGATTCCCTGTTACCCCCTTGCGGGGACCATGGACGAGACGAACTTGCCGTGGCAGCGCGGTGCTGTCAATCGAGACATAAAGATTTCTTTATATCTCCGCAGCGCGGTGCACGTCGTCAAATTAGTGTCGCAACCCATTGACGCGAATCCCGAACAGGAACACTACATCTAGTGTGTCGTGGTCGCCCGGGTCGCAAGGACGGGTGATAATAGGGAAGCCGGTGCGGGCAATCGCTCCAGTCCGGCGCTGCCCCCGCAACTGTGATAGCCGGCGCCGCCGGCCAGCCAGATACCTGCCACGACAGGTTAGTTCGTCCACGGGCGGGGTGCACCGGTTGGCCGCGAAACCGCCTGGCGAAATGCGCCTGGCGTCGTTTCGCGTCCTCGGAAAACCCCGCTGCCACTCACGGGGTATTTTGAGGCACATGTCCAGTTTAGAGATCATCCATTCCGACACCGGCCGTCCGCTGGTCGTCACATCGTCGGAGCCGCACCCGGGCCATGAGCCGGGCTTCTCGCTGATCAAGCGCAATGGCGGCACGGTGCCGTTCGATCAGTCGAAGATTGCCGTGGCGCTGACCAAGGCGTTTCTCGCCGTCGAGGGCAACAAGGCGGCCGCGTCGCGCCGGGTGCACGAGATCGTCGAGCAGTTGACCGGCGAAGTCGTGGTGGCGCTCACCCGACGGGCCAAGGACGGCCGGGTGTTCCACATCGAGGACGTGCAGGACCAGGTGGAGCTGGCGCTGATGCGCGGCGAACACCAGAGGGTCGCCCGCGCCTATGTGCTCTACCGCGAGGAGCATGCCAAGGCGCGTGCCGACAAGCTGGTGGCGCCGGCCACAACCTCCTCCGTCCGCATGGCCGATGGCTCGCCGCTCGACGAAGCCCGGCTCGCCACGGTCATCGCCGAGGCCTCGGCGGGCCTCGAGGGGGTGGTCGCCGAAACCATCCTCACCGAAACACGGCGCAATCTCTATGACGGCATCTCGACCGACGAGCTGGCGCTGGCGCCGATCCTTGCCACCCGTACGCTGGTCGAAACCGAGCCGGGTTATGCCTACGCCTCGGCGCGGCTGCTCAACGACAAGCTCCGGCGCGAGGCGCTGAGCTTTCTCGCCGGTCGCCCCGACCAGGCGACCGAAGCGGAGATGACCACCCGCTATGCCGAGTATTTCCCTCGATATCTCGAACGCGGCATCGGGCTCGAGCTGATCGACCCGGAGCTGGGGCGTTTCGACATCGCTCGGATCGCCGCGGCCCTGGAGCCTTCGCGCGATCGGCAGTTCCAGTATCTCGGGCTGCAGACGCTCTACGACCGCTATTTCCTGCATGCCGCCGGCACGGTGTTCGAGTTGCCGCAGGCATTCTTCATGCGCGTGGCCATGGGGCTCGCAGTGCGCGAGATCGATCGCGAGGCGCGCGCCATCGAATTCTACAACCTGTTGTCGAGCTTCGATTTCATGGCCTCGACGCCGACGCTGTTCAACTCGGGCACGCTCAGGCCGCAGCTCTCGAGCTGTTTCCTCACCACGGTGGCCGACGATCTCGAGGGTATCTTCAAGGCCATCAAGGACAATGCGCTGCTGGCCAAATACTCCGGCGGGCTGGGCAATGACTGGACGCCGGTGCGTGGTCTCGGAGCGCATATCAAGGGCACCAATGGCGAGAGCCAGGGCGTGGTGCCGTTTCTGAAGGTCGCCAACGATACCGCCATTGCCGTCAACCAGGGCGGCAAGCGCAAGGGCGCGGTCTGCGCCTATCTCGAGACCTGGCATGTCGATATCGAGGAATTCCTGGATCTGAGGAAGAACACCGGCGACGACCGCCGTCGCACCCACGACATGAACACCGCCAACTGGGTGCCGGACCTGTTCATGGAACGCGTCGAAGCCGGCGCCGACTGGACGCTGTTCTCACCCGACGAGACGCCGGACCTGCACGATCTCTATGGCCCGGCGTTCAAGACCGCCTACGAAGCCTATGAGGCCAAGGCGGCGGCCGGCGGCATGGCGGTGTTCAAGACCGTCCGGGCGCTCGATCTGTGGCGCAAGATGCTGACCATGCTGTTCGAGACCGGCCATCCCTGGGTGACCTTCAAGGACCCGTGCAATATCCGCTCGCCGCAGCAGCATGTGGGGGTGGTGCATTCCTCCAACCTCTGCACCGAGATCACCCTCAATACCTCCAAGGACGAGGTGGCGGTGTGCAATCTCGGCTCGATCAACCTGCTGCAGCATGTCACCGACCGCGGGCTCGACCTCGAGCGGCTGAGGCGGACCGTCGATACGGCGATGCGGATGCTCGACAATGTCATCGACATCAATTTCTACACCATCCCGGAGGCGCGCCGGTCCAACCTCAGGCACCGGCCGGTCGGGCTCGGCCTGATGGGCTTTGCCGATGCGCTGCAGGCGCAGGGCATCGCCTACGCTTCCGATGCGGCGATGGAATTTGCCGACAGCTCGATGGAAGCCATCAGCTATTTTGCCATCTCGGCATCGACCAACCTCGCCGAAGAGCGCGGCGCCTACGCTTCGTTCCAGGGCTCGCTGTGGTCGAAAGGCGTGCTGCCGATCGACAGCCTCGAAATGCTGGCGATAACCCGCAGCGAGATCCACATCGACCGCACCCAGCGGCTCGACTGGGAGACGCTGCGCCAGCGCGTCAAGACGGTGGGGATGCGCAATTCCAACACCATGGCGATTGCGCCGACCGCCACCATCTCGAACATCTGCGGGGTGAGCCAGTCGATCGAGCCGGGCTACCAGAACCTCTATGTGAAATCGAACATGTCGGGCGATTTCACCGTGGTGAACGCCATGCTGGTGCGCGACCTCAAGGCCCGTGGGCTGTGGGACGAGGTGATGATCTCGGACCTCAAATACTTTGACGGCTCGGTCGGCCAGATCGACCGGGTGCCCGACGACCTCAAGGCGATCTACGCTACGGCCTTCGAACTCGATGCGGCCTGGCTGATCGCCGCCGCCTCGCGCCGGCAGAAATGGATCGACCAGGCGCAATCGCTGAACCTCTACCTCGCCAACCCCTCGGGCAAGGCGCTGGACCAGCTCTACCGCGGCGCCTGGAAGGCGGGACTGAAGACCACCTATTACCTGCGCTCGCGCTCGGCGACACATGTCGAAAAATCGACGCTGAAGGGGACGGATGGCAAGCTCAATGCGGTGGCGGTGATGCCGGTGGCGATGGCCGCGCCGGTGGTCGAGGCGCCGAAAAAGCCAGCGCTGGAAATGGCTGTGCTCGACGGGCCGGCCTGCCTCATCGACGACCCCGACTGCGAAGCCTGCCAGTAATCAGCCCGTACTATCCGAGCTTGCCACCCCTCATCCGACGCTACGCGCCACCTTCTCCCCGACGGGGAGAAGAATACCGAGAGTGCAGCGCTCCCCCTCTTGTTCCTCTCCCCGTCGGGGAGAGGGTGGATCGGCCGAAGGCCGAGACGGGTGAGGGGTTTCACCCACAGCATTTACAGGAAATCCAGAATGTCCCTCGATTGGTCTTCAGACCTGCCAACCGTGCCCAGCCCCGCCCCAGATACCCGCATCGATCGCGCCGGCGGCCGTGTTTCGGTCGACGACAAGGCAATGATCAACTGTCGCGCCGACGTGAACCAGCTGCTGCCGCTCAAGTACAAATGGGCGTGGGAGAAATACCTGAGCGGCTGCAACAACCACTGGATGCCGACCGAGGTGTCGATGCAGGCCGATATCGCGCTGTGGAAGAGCAAGGACGGTCTGACCGAGGACGAGCGCCATACACTGAAGCGCAATCTCGGCTTCTTCGCCGCCTCCGAGAGCCTCGTCGCCAACAATATCGTGCTCGCCATCTACCGGCACCTGACCAACCCGGAATGCCGGCAATACCTGCTGCGCCAGGCCTTCGAGGAGGCGGTGCACACCCACACCTTCCAGTACATCGTGGAATCGCTCGGGCTCGATGAGGGCGAGCTGTTCAACATGTATCGCGAAGTGCCCTCGATCACCGACAAGGCGGCCTGGGCGCTGAACTTCACCCAGCATCTCGACGATCCGGAGTTCACCACCGGCACGCCCGAGACCGACCGGGCCTTCGTGCGCGACCTCATCGCCTTCTATGTGATCTTCGAGGGGATGTGGTTCTACACCGGCTTCGCGCAGATCCTGTCGCTGGGCCGGCGCAACAAGATGGTCGGCATTGCCGAGCAGTACCAGTACATCCTGCGCGACGAGAGCATTCACCTCAACTTCGGCATCGACGTGATCAACCAGATCAAGGCGGAGAACCCGCATGTCTGGACGGACGAGTTCCAGGCCGAGGTGCGAGCAATGATCAGGAAGGCGGCCGAACTCGAAGCCGCTTACGGCCGCGACACCATGCCGAGGGGCTTTCTCGGGCTCAATGCGGCGCTGTGCGAGCAGTACATGCACTTCATCGCCAACCGCCGCTGCGCCCAGCTCGGCCTCGCGCCGGTGTTCGGCGAGACGGAGAACCCGTTCCCGTGGATGAGCGAGGCGATGGACCTCAAAAAGGAGAAGAACTTCTTCGAGACCCGGGTGATCGAATACCAGAACGGCGGGGCGCTGAGCTGGGATTGAGGGGGGCTTGGCGCCCATATGGGCACCGCGAGTGGTCTAGCGTCCCCTCGCCCCTCTGGGGAGAGGGTCAGGGTGAGGGTGAGGGGGGCCCAGGGCATCGGGCAAAGGGCTGCCTATATCGGACGGCGCTGCCGGCGTTCTTGGCGCCCCTCACCCCAGCCCTCTCCCCAGAGGGGCGAGGGGGCGGTGCGGCACGTCCGGTGCAACCGATCGTGAAACGGACTATGCCGGCGTGACGTGGATCCGGTCCGTCGAGAGGGCGCCTTCGAAGACGGCGAGGCCGATCATGCCGCTGCGATAGGTGGCATCCTCGGCTTCCAGCCTCGTTCCGGCAGCCTCAACCGTGAGCTGCGTGCCCGAGGCGGTGATGCGGAGCTCGATCGGGGTTTCGAAGGCTATCGGCAGCGGCGTTTCGGCGAGCACCGTTTCGATCTCGTCGCGGCGGCGCACGATCTGCAGCGTGCCGCTGCGGCCGAGCCGCACCGCGTAGTAGCGGCGCAGGCCCTCGGCCCGCACCAGCACGGCGCCATAGTCCCCCAGATGCAGGTTGAGCGTGGCGTCGAGCCGGTAGTCTGCCCATTGCCGCGTGCCGGTGAGGATGACGCCTTCGCCACGATTGCCGGAGATGCGGAACGACTCCTTGAAGTTCTTGGAGAAGACGCTGGCGCCGTTGATCCAGGCGCTGCGCCACATGCTGCCCTCGTTGTGCGGGCGCTTCAGCACCAGCTCGGGCTCGCCGTCCCAGCGCATCCAGTCGAGGAGGACACGGCCGACGGTGGCCTGGTCGCGCACCGACATGACGAAACCGATCTCGGCGATCGGGTTGCCGTCGAGCTGCGGCAGGCGCCAGGACAGCGTGGCGCTGCCGCCGGCTTCGAGCGTGGCGCTTTTCGGCGCGACGGCGGTGACCAGGGTATCGCCCTCGCCATAGTGCCGGATGGCCAGCGCCACTTCGACGCTGCCCGAGAGGTTCGCTTCGGCGCTGATCCTCGCCTCGAGCGTTTGCCCCGGCCAGACGCGCGGCGTCGCCAGCACCTCGTACCAGCTATGGCCGATCATGGCGGGCGGGGTGAAGACGGGCGTGCCGACATAGGCGGAGCGCCCCGAGGTCATCGAAACGAGGTCGACCGCGAGGGCCGAGCCGGTGCCGGAGACCACGACATCGGCACAGTCGCGCTGCGACCCGCCGGCCATGAAACCCTGGACCGCACCGGGCAGGGCGAAATGGAACTGCGCCCCGTCTTTGGGCGGCAGCGGCTCGGGCAAGCCGGCGAGTCGGTGGGCGAGCCCCGCCAGCCAGAGCGTCACCGCGGCGGCGTCGCCGACCCCGCGCCCGCCATCGGCGGTGGAGAGATAGAGCCGATCGGCGACCGGGCCGCGCCAGTCAGGCCCGCCTTCCAGGCCGGCGAGCCCGAGCATGATGCCGTGCAGGCACCCCAGGTTGCCGGCATTGCAGTCGGTGTCCCAGCCCGAGGTGTTGACGATCATCTGGCCGCGGCTGAAATCGTCGGGCGCGTGCAGCAGCGCCATGATCATCAGGGCGTGGTTCGGCACCACGTGGCAGACGCCGGCATACTTGTCGTAGCCATAGCTGTCCTCGATCTGCTGGCGGGTGGCCTGCCAGTCGTCGCCATTGGCGGTGACCCAGCCACGGATGTCGGCCACCAGTTTGGCGATCAGGCAGTCGGCGGGAATGTAGGAGAGGCCGGTGTCGATGAGGTGCCCGACATCGCGGCTGACGAAGGCCTCGGCCTCCATGGCCGCCCACAGCACGGCGGCGTGGACGCTTTCGCCGTCGTGGCTGACGCTGCCGGCAGCGCGGGCGAGTCTGGCGGCGAGGGCAGGGTTGCCGGGGGCGACGAGGGCCCAGCCATCGATGAAGATCTGGGCGCCGATCTGCTCGGCGACGGTCTTGCCGTTGGTAGCGATCGAGCCGGAGGCGGGCGCCGGAATGCCCTTGGCGAGGTTGAGCCAGGCGGTGTGCTCGGTGGAATTGCCGGCGCCGCCCCACCAGAACACGGCGCGGTTCTCGACCACATAGTTGAGCCAGGTGCGGCCGATATCCTCAGAGCTCAGCTCGGCCGAGCAGACGTGATCCTCCAGCGCCCGCACGAAGCTGAAAGTGCCCGAGACGTCGTCATCGGTCACCACCAGCTGCGCGCCCAACTGCTCGTTGACGTAATAGGTGATGGGCCCCAGCTCGCGCATGATGCGCTGATAGGTCCAGTTCTCGAACGGCCGTCCGAGATAGACCCCGATCAGTTTGCCGAGCACGCCGGCATAGATGTGTTCGAGCGTGTTGGGGGGCAGGGCCATGGTGGTTCCGATCACGATGCGGCTCGTTTCCAGTTCGATCGACACCCGCTTGACGGGATCGATCATCCTTCATACTGATATCGCTACTGATACGTATCAGGCTGCAAGTTTCAAGATGAAATCGACCAAACGCCAGCCAACGCAGAAAGATGTGGCCACCCATGCCGGGGTGTCGCAGGCGGCGGTGTCGTCGGTGCTGTCGGGTGACGGGGTCGGCATCAGCCCCAGTGTGCAGGAGCGGATCCGCGAGAGTGCGGCGGCGCTGAACTATGTGCCCAACCGCATGGCACAGGCGCTCAAGACCAACCGCACGATGATGATCGCCTGCATCGTGCCGGACCTTTCCAACCCGTTCTATCCGCCGCTGATCCGCGCCGTGCAGAAGGTGGTGGAGCCGGCTGGCTATGACGTGATCGCGCTCAGCACCGATGGGCTGGGCAGTTCCGAACGCGGCAGCCTGAGCCTCTGCCTCGACCGCCGCGTCGCCGGCATCGTCGGGGTGTTCTTCGTCACCACGGCGCGCGAACTGAGCGGCGTGCTGGGGGCAGACATCCCGGTGGTGCGCTACGAGTCGGCGCCCAAGCGTGGCGGTCCGCTCGCCATCGATGATTTCTACGTCGACAACCAGCAGGTGGCGTTCGAGCTGGCCTCGCGCCTCGTTGACCTGGGGCATCGGCGCGTCGTCTTCATGGCGTCGCCGGGTGGTCCGGAGCGGGCTCGTATCGCCGGCTACAGCGCGGCGCTCGAGGCGGCGGGCCTCGCCCCGCGGGTGGTTACCGTCGACAGCTATTCGATCGATGGCGGCGCCGCAGGGGCGGCGCGCCTGCTCGCCGACGCGGAGCGGCCCACCGCCATCATGTGCGCCGACGACCTGCTGGCCTGCGGCGCCATTCGCGCCTGCCATTCGGCCGGCCTCGTGCTGCCGCGCGACATGTCGGTCACCGGGTTCAACAACCTGTCGATGACCGATGTCCTCAACCCGTCGCTCACGACGGTGGCTTTGGGTCAGGAGCTGTTCGGCCAGTTGGCCGGGGAGCGGCTGCTGGCCCGTATTCGCGGCGAGGTGGACGGGCCGGGAGAGGCCGTCGCCCTGCCGTTTTCGATCGTCGCCCGCGCCTCGACGGCCCCGCCGCCGAACGCGCCGAACGACACCAGACAGTTGAATTCAGCAGGGAACACAGCATGACGAAACTTACTCGCTCACTCTCGGGGGTGGCGCTCGCCGCCATCGCCCTCATGGCGCCGGGCCATGCCATGGCCCAGACCGTCTCGTGGTGGTACGAGGCGCTGACGCCGGAGCAGCAAAAGCTGCTCGACGACAAGCTGGTGGGCGGTTTCGCCGCCAGCCATCCGGGGGTGACGCTCGAGCTCGAATATCGCGGCAATGCGGTGGAGAACCAGCAGCGCCTGGCGCTGATGTCCGGCGGCGGCCCCGACATCATCAATTCCAACGGTCCGGCGACGGCGCTCAGCACGGCCAAGGCCGGCCAGCTGCTGGCGCTCGATGACTATGCGGCCAAGCTCGGCTGGGACAAGCGGCTGATCCCGATGTTCCTCAGCCTCGGCAAGGTCGATGGCGTGCTCTACTCCATCCCCAAGAACTACGAGGCGATGGGGCTGTTCTACAATGCCGACATCTTCGCCGCGAAGGGCTGGACGGCGCCCAAGACGGTGACCGAGATGGAAACCCTGGCCGATACCATGCTGGCCGAGGGGATGACGCCGTTCGTCGCCGGCAATGCCGGGTTCCGCCCGGCCAACGAGCAGTTCTTCACCGTGGCGCTCAACCAGCTGGCCGGCCCGGCCGCCATCCGCGAGGCGCTCGCCGGCACCCGGCCATGGACCGATCCGGTGTTCGTCGAGGCGATGACCAAGTTCAAGGCCTGGTACGACAAGGGCTATTACGGCAAGGACTATTTCTCGACCTCGACCATCGACGCCTTCGCCGGCATGGTCACCGGCAAGACGGGCATGGCGCCGCAGGGCACCTGGGCCTTCTCGTGGGTGAAGGATTACTTCGAGCCGGCCGGCGCCAATGCCGCCTTCACCTCCATTCCGGTGGCCGAGGGCGTGCCCTATCCGCTGTTCCCGATCGGGGTGGGCTCGGCGCTGTCGATCAACGCCAAGTCAGCCAACCCGGATGCGGCAGCCCAGGTGATCGACTACATCTTCAGCGGCGACTTCTACGGCGCGATCGTGCCGCAATGGCAGGGTGAGTGGAACGTGCCGCTGGCCGACCTGAGCGGCATCACCATGCAGGGCGAGGTGACCCCGCTCTACAAGGAGGCGACGACGATGATCGCCGACGCCATCGCCGATGGCAGCTATGGCTACACCACCTGGACGTTCTGGCCGCCCAAGTCCGAGCAGTACATCATCTCGGGCGTCGAGGAGCTGTGGCTCAACAAGGCCTCGCCCGAGCAGTTCCTTGCCGGGCTGCAGGAAATCTTCGCCGGCGAGCTGGCCGAAGGCAGCGTGCCGCCGCTGCCTTGAGGTGACGGGGGCAGCCACCGGCCTCTCCGCCATCCTCCCCCGCGTGGCGGGGGGGG
>MKVB01000002.1:376944-526053 GCA_001899085.1 Devosia sp. 66-14
TCCCCCGCCACGCGGGGGAGGATAACTGAGACTCCCTACCCGGAAACTCCTCATGTGGCTGTTTGCTCTCCCCGCGCTCTCGATCAACGTCGTGATCATCCTGATCCCGGCGCTGCTCACCATCGCCCTGGCGTTCTGCCAGTGGGATGGTTTCTCGATGCCGGTGTTCGTGGGGCTGGCCAATTTCAATGCCGTGTTCGCCGACCGGGTGTTCTGGATCGCGCTCGGCAACAACATCAAGTGGACGCTGATCTTCCTGACGGTGCCGATCGCCATCGGCTTGTTCGCGGCAACGCTGCTGCTGATCATCAAACGCGGCCGCACGCTGTTCCAGATCGTCTATTTCATGCCCGTAGTGGTGGCGACGGCGATCACCGCGCGGGTCTGGCAGGGGATGATCTACAATCCCAATACCGGGGTGTTCGGCCTGCTGCAGCGCTTCGGCATCGAACTGGCGGACCCCCTGGCTCATACCGAGACGGCGCTTTACGGCATCGCGGCGGTCGACCTCTGGCACTGGTGGGGGTTTCTCGCAGTGATCTTCCTCGCGGCGCTCCGCCAGGTGCCGCAGGAAATGGTGGAAGCGGCGCGGCTCGACGGCGCCGGCTTTTTCGGGCTGATGCGCCACATCCTGATCCCGGCGATCGCGCCGACCATCAAGCTGATGATGGTGATGACGGTGATCTGGTCGTTCCTGGTGTTCGACTTCGTCTACATCCTCACCCAGGGCGGGCCGGCCTATTCGAGCGAAGTGCTGTCGACGCTGGCCTACCGCAACGCCTTTTTCGAGTTCGATCTCGGCCGCGCGGCGGCGGTGGCGCTGGTCATCGCGCTGTTCGGCCTCACTGCCACCTTCGCCTATGTGCGGCTGCAGGCCCGCGAGGGAGCCAATTGATGATTTCCAGCCGCCTCTCGCGCGCCACGACCTACCTGATCCTGACGCTCGGCCTGGTGCTGGCGCTGGGCCCGCTGCTGCTGATGCTGCTCAACGCCTTCAAGCCGACGCCGCAGATCATCACCAGTCCGCTCAGCCTGCCCACCGAACTCGACTGGTCGAACTTCACCCGGGCATGGTCCGATGCGCGGCTGGGCGAGACGATGCTGAACTCGGCCAAAGTCACGGTGATGACCATCATCCTGGTGCTGACCACCGCGTCGGGCGCCGCCTACGTGCTGGCGCGGCAGAAGATCAAGCGCTGGAAGTCGGTCAGCGCGTATTTCCTCGCCACCACCACGGCGCCGATCCAGCTGTTCCTGTTCCCGCTCTATTTCGGCTTTGCCCGGGCGGGGTGGATCAACAACCCGATCGCGGTGTCGTTCATCTACTGCGCCATGTTCAGCCCGTTCGCCATCATGCTGCTGCGCACCTATTTCATCGCCATCCCCAAGGAGCTGGAAGAAGCCGCCGCGCTCGACGGCACCAACCAGTGGCGGCTGTTCTGGCGCGTGATGCTGCCGATCGTCTCGCCGGGCCTCCTGACGGTGGCGCTGATCATCGGGCTCTATTGCTGGAACGAGTTCCTCATCGCCTCGACGTTCCTGCAGGCCAAGGGCGAGATGACCGCGGTGGTGGCGTTCACCCTGCTCAGCGGGCAGTATTCCAGCGACTGGGGTGAGATCATGGCCGCCGCGGTGATCATCGTGCTGCCGATCCTGATGCTGTTCGTGCTGCTGCAGCGGCATTTCATCGACGGCATGGCCGGCGGGTCGACCAAGGGGTGAGGCGCTGCTCGGATGCGGCGCCATTGCCCACTTTGTCACCCGGCAGCCCCCAGAACTCAGTGTCATCCCTGCGAAAGCAGGGACCCATTTCACAGTTCGCGCCAGCTGATAGTTGGGTCCCTGCTTTCGCAGGGATGACAGCCGGTGGGTGGGCGCGAGCGGACCTCGGCCGGGCGCACCGCATGCCATTCGCGCCCCCTCACCTCAGATAGGCAGCACGCCAGTCCTCGGTGGCGCCGATCGTGGTGCCGGCCTCGTCGAACAGGTGGATGAAGGCGGCGGGCAGGTCGACCTCGAGGCTGTCGCCGGCCTTGACGCCGCTGATGCCGCGCAGGGCGACGGTGAGGGGGGCGCCGGCGCCGGCAGTCGTGGCGTGGACGATGGTTTCGGAGCCCAGCACCTCGGTGGTCGCCACGGCGAGCTTGAGGGGGCCCGGCCGCACTTCGACATGCTCGGGTCGGATCCCCAGGGTCACCGGGGCGCCTTCGGCGAGGGGCACGGTTCGGCCGGGCAGCGGCACCAGGGTGCCCCCTTCCAGCAACACGCCGCCGCCGCTGACCGTGCCGGCCAGCATGTTCATCGGCGGCGCGCCGAGGAAGCCGGCGACGAAGCGGTTGCGGGGTCGGGCATAGAGCTCGACCGGAGTGCCCACCTGCTCGATCTGCCCCTCGTTGAGCACCACGATGCGGTCGGCCATGGTCATCGCCTCGACCTGGTCGTGGGTGACGTAGATCATGGTCGAGCCCAACCGCTGATGCAGGCTGATCAGCTCGCCGCGCATCTTCACCCTGAGTTCGGCATCGAGATTGCTGAGCGGTTCGTCGAACAGGAAGGCCTTGGGTTCCTTGACGATGGCGCGGCCGATGGCGACGCGCTGGCTCTGCCCGCCCGAGAGCTGGCTGGGCCGGCGCGCCAGCAGATGCTCGATCTGCAGGATGCCGGCGGCCTTGTTCACCCGTGCCGCGATCTCGCTCTTTGCGAGCTTCTGGTTTTCGAGCCCGAACTTGAGGTTCTGCTCGACGCTCATATGCGGGTAGAGCGCATAGGACTGGAACACCATGGCGAAGCCACGCGCCGCGGGCAGCAGGTGGTCGCAGCGCACCCCGTCGATATGCACCTCGCCGGCGGTGATTTCCTCGAGGCCTGCCATCATCCGCAGCAATGTCGACTTGCCGCAGCCGGAGGGACCGACGAACACGGTGAAAGAGCCGTCGGCGATCTCGAGATCGATACCGTGGATGACCTCGAAACCCTGAAAACTCTTCCGGACGGACTTGAGCTGGATACCGGCCATTACGCTGCCATCACGAGTTCGAGGCTCTCGCCGGCGCCGAGGCTGATGGCGCCATAGGCCACGCCATCGACGGCAAGCTCTTCGGCAGCGAGGCTGCCGCCAAGCACGCTCAGCCGCAGCCGGCCATTGCTCCGGCTCAGCCGGCCGAAGCCGTTGCCGGCCGACCAGAACAGCTCGCAGTCACCCGCGAGCTTGGGCGCGAAGCTGACACGACCGCTGACGAAATCGGCGGAGAGGCCGGAGAAGGCGTTGACCAGCTGCCAGGCCGACATCGAGCGGGCGTAGTAGGAGCCGCATTCGATGTCGTTCCAGGGGTTGCGGCGGCTGCCGTCATGGCGGTCGCGGGCGGCGCGCACCACGTCCAGGCCCTCGTCGACCAGCCCATGCATGATCATGTGCGAGGCCGACATGTATTCGATGCCGGTCCACACTTCCTCGGCATAGGGCGCCGCGACCATCGGCTGGCGGATGCCCTCGGGATAGGTGGCGATCAACAGCCCGGCCTCGTCCTCATAGGCGTAGTTGCGGCCGGGATTGAAGTGCTGCTCGAGGCTCGGCTTGAAGTTGTTGCGGTGCACCGATTTGAGCGCCGTGCCGACCTTGGCCTTGTCGAGGAAGGCGCCGAGCCCCGCGACTTCGGCGTGCCACAGTCCCAGGATCTGGTCGGAGATGCAGCCTTCGCCCATCTGGTACTTCAGCTCGCTGAACTCGTCGGACCAGTAGGTCTCCATGAAGCCGTCGGCCAGAACGCCGGCGGCGCGGCCGACATCGAACGGGGTGAGCACCGACTGGTCGCCGAGGTCGATCTTCTGGATGAACCAGCGGCCGTTGAAGAGCTCGGTGTTGATGTAGTCGGCGCCGGCCTTGCCGAGCCGGGCCGTTTTTTCGGCCAGTGCGCCGTCCCCCATCGCCCTCGCCATCTCGGCAGTGGCGAGGAGCGCTGCGACATACATCGAGGCGAGCCAGGAATTGGGCTCGAACAGCTCCATGTCGAGGGTCTGATGCTGGCGGCCCGAAAGGATGCCGGTCTGTTCGGGATCCCAGCGGTCGGGGTTTTCCGCTGACCAGGCATACTCGATGGCCCGCTTCACCTGCGGCCAGTAGCGACGCAACCAATCGCTGTCGCCCGACAGCTTCCAGTCGCGGAAGGTCTTGATGATGGCGCCGAAATGCCCGTCGGCGCAGGGGCCGATAATGTCGAAGCTCGAGCCGAGCGGCAGCTTCTGGCGGAAGGTCAGGCCGCCCGATGGCAGCATGTTGTAGCTGAGTTCGGTCTCGCGCAGGGTGCGCTCGATCGCCGGGAACAGGTGCGCCAGCGCCTGCTGGTAGTTCCACACATGGGTGCACGAACCTTCGCAGGAGCCGTCATTGGTGTGCTGGCCCTCCCAGGCCCAGAGCTCGCCATGCTCGAGCCGGATCACCGTGGCGGTGCGGAGCAGCGCCAGGGTCGCCGAGGCGGCATCCTTCACTTCGGCCGGCAGCGTGGTGCCGAACAGGCCGTCGCGGAAGGCCACGGTAGCAGCGGCGAGGTTGTCCCAGCGTTTGAGCGCCTCGGTGGCGCTGGCGGTCGAGTCCGCCCATTGGGTGGCGTAGTAGTTGGTCCAGCTCGGGGTCGGCCGATCCGGGATCACGCCATCGGGCTTGGGCCGGAAGGCCCAGTAGATATCGCCCTTGGGGAAGCTCCAGGAAATGACGAAACGGACCCGCTTGCGGCCGCCGGCCGGCACCGTGATGCGGGCGCCGAGCGTCGCGTGCTCGGGTTGCAGGCTCATGTGCCTCGAGGTGCGCGGCTGGTCGTAGTGGCGCGTCGGCAGCCGGCCGGGGCGGGCGAACTCTTTCCAGTACACCGCCAGGTCGTCGAACCACTGGCCACGATAGTGGTGGTCGGTATGGTCGACATCCTCGGCGTCGGTGGCGATGGTGAGGTCGCCGCGGTCGGTCTCGGGCAGGCTGGTATCGGTCGAGGTAAGGTGCAGCGACGAGATGCCGTCCGACTGGGTGAAGCTGTGCCGGCCACTGTTCGAACCGTAATTGCCCAGCGTGCCGGCCAGCGTATAGGTGAGCGCATCGGCCGTCGGGTTGACGATCTCGAACTCGAACATCGCCACCGGCATCGAGCTGTCGCGGTCATTGTGCGGGATGAACGGCGACAGCGCCGTCAGCCGGACCTGGCCGGGGAAATGCGGATCGGCGAACACCAGGTCGGCGGTGGGGAAGCGGCCGTAGAATTCGACCGACTTGAAATGCGGCACGCCGGCCAGCGTCTGCCGGTTGGCGCCATGGCCGAAGCCATCGAACATCTTGCGCAGGCCCGGCGCGCCGGAGGGGTTGAGATCGTAGGGCCCGTTGAGCACCCGCGCATCGAGCAGCGCCCCGTCCTTTTCGGCCTTGATGGCGAAATGCGAATAGCCGTTATAGCCCTGCAGCGCCGGCTTGTTGCGGATCGACCAGTCGACCAGCCGGCCGCTGCCCGAGATCGACAACCCGCCCGAGCCGATGCCGCCGAGCGGAAAGGCAATGTAGCGGGAGCGTTCGCCGGCATAGTGAAAGCGCGGCTCAATGGTGGCGAGATCGTCCCACATAGTCCTGAGGTCCTTGGTCTTGAAAAAAGGCCCCCTCACCCGGCCCTGCGGGCCGACCTCTCCCCCGGAGGGAGAGGTGGTGGTGGGGCTGGTTCGGTGCCGCAGGCCCACCTCTCCCTGGGGGACGCGGTAGCGCCCCGAGGGGGAGAGGTCGACGCGAAGCGGCGGGTGAGGGGGCCTTTTGCGCGGTACGCATCGGCCCGTCAGTTCTTGATGCCGCTCATCGTGATGCCTTCGATCACGAATTTCTGGGCAATGAGGAAGAGCAGCACCACCGGCAGGATCGACATGCTCATGGCGGCCATGACCACCGACAGGTTGCCGGCGCCCATGTAGCCGCGCAGCACATCCATGGCGAGCGGCAGGGTCATCTGGTCCTGCTTGCCGAGCAGCACCTTGGCCTGGAAATAGTAGTTCCAGGTCTGGGTGAAGGTGATGATGCCGAGCGCCGAGAGCGCGGGCCTCAGCTGCGGCAGCGAGATGCGCCAGAAGATCTTGAGGTAGCCGGCGCCATCCATCAGCGCCGCCTCTTCCAGCGCCTTGGGCTGGCTGAGCATGAACTGGCGCATCAGGAACACCCCGAAGCTCGAGGTCAGGTACATCAGCGCCAGCCCGACCGGCTGGTTGAGCAGCCCGACGCGCGCATAGCCCAGATAGATCGGCAGGATGGTCACCTGCGCGGGGAACATCAGTCCGACCAGGAGGATGAAGAACAGCGCGTCGCGGCCGCGGAAGTTGAGCCGCGAGAAGGCGAAGGCGGCGAGCGTGCAGGTCACCATCTGGCCCACCGTCACGAGGAGCGCGATCAGCACCGAGTTCATGTAGATGCGGACGAACGGCACCTTGGAGTTGAGCACGGCGAGGTAGTTGGAGAAATCGAGGCTCGGCGGCAGGAAGCTGGGCGGCATCTTGTAGGCGTCGGCCACCGGGCGGAACGACATCGAGAACAGCCACAGAAACGGCAGCAGCATCGAGATGGCGAGGATCACCATGCAGAGGATAATGGCCCAGTCGATCCAGCGCTTGGCGGCGCGGGTCTGCATCATCGCGTTCATTGCTGCACCCACTTGCGCGACACCAGTTGCTGGACGGCGGTGATCATCAGGATCAGCACCGTCATCACCACCGAGATGGCGGCGGCATAGCCGATCTGGAAGCTGCCAAAGCCTTCCTCGACGATAAGGATGGAGAGCGAACGGGTGGAGTCGCCGGGGCCGCCCTGGGTCAGGATGACGATGGATTCGAACACCTGCAGCGCGCCGATCGAGGCATAGACGATGCAGAAGAACACCACCGGCGAAATATAGGGCAGGGTGATGCGGAAGAACTGCCGCCAGGCGGGCGTGCCGTCCATCACCGCGGCTTCGAGAATGTTCTTGGGTACCCCCTGCAGCGCGGCGATGAAGATGATCATGAAGAAGCCGGTGTTCTTCCAGACGTCCATGATGATGATCGAGGTCATGGCCTGGTTGGCGTCGGTCAGCCAGCGCACGCCGGGCAGCCCGATGACGCGCAGGAAGTAGTTAATCACCCCCAGGTCGTCGCCGTAGAAATAGGTCCAGACGATCGAGACGAACGCCGCGGCGATGATCACCGGGAGAAAGAAGCTCAACCGGAAGAAATACAGCAGCCAGCTCGGCATCATCCGGTTGAGCGCCAGCGCCAGGATCAGCCCGATCGAGACGTTGAAGGTCACCGCGAAAAAGGTGAAGCGCAGCGTGTTCCACAGGATCTGCAGTGAGCGGCCGTTGGATAAGAAGCGGGCGAAATTGTCGAACCCGACCCAGCGCGAGCCGATCATCGGGTCGTAATAGGCAAAGGCCAGAATGCAGGTCAGCACCACCGGCGCCAGCACGAAGGTGAGATAGAGCACCGCCGTGGGCAGCACGAACAGGTAACCGGTGCGCGCCTGGGCGCGGGCCAGTTCGGACGGACGATGCATTGGCGTGGTTGTCGGCATTTCTCGACCAGTTTCGCTTCGACAGACGACCCCTCCCATCCTCCCCCATGAAGGGGGAGGTGCCGCAGCGAGGGTCTGGCAGCACCGTGCCAAAGCCTCGACTCTTCACCCTCCCCCTTCATGGGGGCGGCCGGGAGGGGGCGTCTCTCTCAGTCGGCAAAGGCAATCCCGTCCGGGCCCGCCTGGTGGCGCGGCCCGAACGGAGGGGAGGAGCGGTCAGCCGCCCATCTGCTGCTTCAGGCGGGCGAACGAGTCGTTGAGCTCCGCATCGGCCTGCTTGACGCCATCGGCGATCGAGGTCTCGCCCGACATCATCGCGGTGTAGTAGCGGATGAAGATCTTCTCGACTTCCTGGAAGTTGGCCGGCGAGGGCACTGCCTTGGTGTGCGGCAGGGTCTCGTAATAGAGCGCCGCCGAGGGCGGGAAGCTGAGGAAGGCTTCGGTCGAGGCCGCCGACTTGCGGCCCGGCACACCGCCGCCGCCTTCGCCTTCTTCCTTCTGCGTCTCTTCGCTGGTCAGCTCGAGGATCAGCGCCTTGGCGAGATCGGCATTGGCAGTGGTCTTGTTGACGGCGTAGCCGCCGAAGCCGATCACCGTGGTGTCGCTCTCCTTGGACGGCACCTTGGCGATATCCATGTTGAGCTTGTTGGCCTTGGCGTTCTCGACGATCCAGTGGCCGCGGCTGATCATGGCGACCTGGCCGGCGAAGAACTGGTTGTCCATGGTGTCCTTGCCCGGGATGGGCGAGACGCCGTCGACATGGATCAGGTCATAGAGGAACTGCAGCGACTCGGCGACCTTGGGGTCGAGCATGTTGGAGGCGGTCCAGTCGTCGTTGAGCACGCCGGTGCCGTTGGAGAAGAACCACGGCTGGATGAAGAAGTTCTGGTTGGGCACCTCGTAGCCGAACTGGGTGACGTTGCCCGAGCCGTCCTTGACGGTGAGTTTCTTCGCCACTTCGCGGAACTCTTCCCAGGTCCAGGCGCCGTTGGCCGGGTAGGCGATGCCGGCCTTGTCGAACAGGTCGCGGTTGTAGTTGATCATGATGTTGTTCCAGCCAATGGGGACATAGTTGATCTCCCCCTTGTAGGAACCTTGCTCGAACAGGCTCGGCGCGAAATCCGAGAAGCCGGTATTGGCGGCGACGAAATCATTGAGGCCGAGCCACAGCCCACGCGACGAGAAGGCCTGGAAGGTCTCGATGGCGGTGCCGTAGACATCGGCGGCGGCGCCGGCGTTGAACTGTCCCAGCACCTTGGTCACGTAATCGCCCCAGCCGGTGGAAATGGCATCCATCTCAACTTCGACGGTGACGTTGGGGTATTTGGCGTTGAAACGCTTGATGGCGTTGTTGATCGAGGCGAGCTGCGCCTCGCCGCCAAAGCCCTGCAGCTTCAGGGTGGCGGTGGCATCCGACTGGGCGAAGGCGCGCCCGACCCCTAGGCCGGCGCCGGCGGCGAGAGCGGCAGACGACAGCAGCAGGCTGCGCCGTGAAAGCTTAAGCATTGGATATCCTCCCTTGGCGCCGTCCCCAGCGCATTGCCGTTTCGCCGGTCTTCCGGTCGAAACGTTTCGTTTCTCGGTTTCGTCAAACGGCCGAAACGGGTGCTTCCCAGTCTCGCGGCAGCAATTTGCATACTCGAAACGTTTCGTATAGTGCATTTTGACGCGCTCTTGGCAAGAGGGCCGATTGGGGGAGGGGGTCGAATTGGCCACCATCAAGGATGTGGCGCGCCTGGCGGGGGTGGCGATTTCGACGGCGTCGGCGGCGATCAACCGCTCGGCCCCGGTCAGCGAGGATGTGATCGCCAAGGTCGAGGCGGCAGTGCGCGAAATCGGCTATGTGCCGCATGGCGGGGCGCGCAGCCTGAGGATGGGGCAATCGCGGCTGATCGGGCTGATCCTGCCCGATATCACCAACCCGCATTTCGCCAAGGTGGCCAAGGTGGTGGAATCGGCCTGCCTCGAGGCGGGCTATATGGATGCGGTCTACTCAACCAGCGAGGACTATGACCGCGAGCGGCAGATCCTCGAGATGATGCGCATGCAGCGCGTCGCCGGCCTGATCATCATTCCCACCCGCTCCGATGCCGAGCACGGCGCGCGGCTCGGCGAGCAGATCCATGTGCCCACCGTGCTGCTCGACAGCTTCGTTACCGGGTTGCCTTACGACGTGGTGAAGCTCGACAACGTCACCGCCGGCCGCCTCGCCACCGAGCACCTGATCGGGTTGGGGCACCGGCGCATCGCGGTCACCACCGGCCGGCCCAATATCGTCACCGGCGAGGATCGCATGCGCGGCTATTTTGCCGCCCATGCGGCGCACGATATCCCGGTGGAGCAGCGGCTGCTGATCGAGGGACGCTTCGACCAGGCCATTGCGCATGAGTCGACCTTGCGGCTGCTCAGCCAGCCCGATCCGCCGACCGCCATCTTCGCGCTCTCCAACATGATGGCGCTGGGGGTACTCAATGCGGTGCAGGAGGTGGGGCTCAAGGTCCCCGCCGACATTTCCGTCGTCGGCATCGACGATTTCGACTTCGCCAACATCATGAGCCCGCCGCCCACCGTGGTGGCGGCGCCGGTGGAACAGATGGCGCAGCGCGCCATCGACAAGCTGCTGGCCGAAATCCGCAGCAAAGCGGCGCCATCGGGCGACGTGGAACTGTTCGAACCCCGGCTGATCGTCCGCGCCAGCTCAAGCCGGCCCGTCCGTTAAGACGCCGCGGGATGTTACGCGGTCAGGCGATGGCGCCCGGTCCGGGGGTGGCGCCGGGCGGGACCTTGCCGAGAATGATCATGCCGAGGACTTCGTCCTTGGTGACGTCCTTGACGTGGGCGGTGCCGACGACGCGCCCGTTCTTCATCACCGTCAGGCGGTCGGCCAGGTCGAACACGTCATGGATGTCGTGGCTGATCAGGAAGATGCCGATGCCCTGGGCCTTGAGCTGCTTGATCAGTTCGCCGACCTGCGCGGTTTCCTGGGGGCCGAGCGCCGCCGTCGGCTCGTCCATGATCAGGATGCGGGCGTTGAAATGGATGGCGCGGGCGATGGCGACAGATTGGCGCTGGCCGCCCGACAGCGATTTTACCGGCTCCTTGAAGCGGCGGAAATTGGGGTTGAGCCGGCCCATCACCTTGCGGCACTCGGCCTCCATGGCGATGTCGTCCAGGGTGCCCCAGCGGGTGCGCAGCTCGCGGCCGAGGTAGAGATTGGCCGTGGCGTCGACATTATCGGCGAGCGCCAGGGTCTGGTAGATGGTCTCGATGCCGAAGGCCTTGGCGTCGCGCGGGTTGGAGATGTCGGCATCCTTGCCGTCGATGCGGATGGTGCCCGAGTCGCGCTTGTAGGCGCCTGACAGCACCTTGATCAGCGTCGACTTGCCGGCGCCGTTGTGGCCGAGCAGGCCCACCACCTCGCCTGGATGAAGATCGATGGAGGCGTGATCGACGGCCTTGATGCCGCCGAAGGCGATCGAGATGTCATGCATCTCGACCAGCGGCGCGCCCTTGTCGGCGACGACGGTCTCGGTGCTCATGCCTGCCTCCTCACTTCACGCGCCGACGATAGATCTGGTCAACGAACACCGCGAGCACCAGCACGATGCCGACCACGATGTTGGTGTAGGCGGAATCCACGTTGAGCAGCGCCATGCCCGATTGCAGCGATTGCATCAGCAGGGCGCCGAGGATGGCGCCATAGATGGTGCCGATGCCGCCGGCCAGCGAGGTGCCGCCGATCACCGCCGCGGCGATGACGTAGAGTTCGTTGAGCGTGCCGAGCGCCGTGGTCGCGGCATCGAGGCGGGCCGAGGCGATGATGGCCGAGATGCCGACCAGCGCGCCCATCAGGGTGAACACCGTGACCGTCAGCCGCTTGGTGTTGATGCCGGCGAGTTCGGCAGCTTCCGGGTTGCCGCCAGTGGCGAAGATGTAGCGGCCGAAGCGGGTGCGGCGGGCGACGAAGGTCATCACCAGCCCCACTGCCAGCATGATCAGCACCGGGATCGGATAGCCGGTCTGGAAGGTCAGCCCGTCAACGCAGGAGACGACCTTGTCGGCGGCCTGGCAGATGGCGAGGCCGGACTTGTCCTCGACGCCGGGCGGAATGGGAATGTTGTTGTCGAGCGCAAAGCGCTCGGCGACGCGTGGCGGATAGAGATAGGAGTTGACCACCGCCGTGGTGCCGAGCACGGCGGCGCAGCCGACCACCACGCTCAGCACCTCGGCCCAGACCGGCTTGGCCTTGAAGCTGAACTTGAGACGCCGGCGCCGGCCGGCGACGATCGCCACGCCAATGCCGATGCAGGCGATGGCGGCCAGCGCCCAGCTCCAGAGCGGGCCGATGGAGGCCGCCGGACCGTTGCCGCCGATCAGCTTGAAGGTCTTGTCCATCGGCGCCACGGTGACGCCGCTGGCGATGAGGAAGGCCGCGCCGCTGAAGGCGATCAGGCCGCCCAGGGTGACGATGAAGCTCGGGATCTGTCCATAGGCAATCAGGATGCCGTTGAAAGCGCCGATGGCGGCGCCGAGCAGGATGGCGAACACCACCGCGATGATCCAGATCGCCGGGTGCCCGACCCCGAGCAGCGGGCCGAGATCGAAGACCTGCAGCACGCCGGTGGCCACCGCCACGATGGACAGCATCGAGCCGACGCTGAGGTCGATCTGGCGCAAGACGATCACCAGCACCATGCCGGTGGTCATCACCGCGATCACCGAGGTCTGCACCAGGAGGATCCACAGATTGCGCGAAGTGAGGAAGGAGCCGCCGAACAGGCCGCCGCCACCGGGCCTGAGGATCGAGCTGATGACGTCGAAGCCGACCCAGATCACCAGCATGGCCGCGAGCATGCCGAGCATGCGCGTATCGATCTCGGCCGCGCGGATCAGACGCGAGATCGGCCCCTCGTTGCTGGCCGCGGGGCCACCGGTACTTGATTGTTCAGCCATGCCCCACCTCCAGCCGATCGTTGCGGCCGCATCCGGCGACGATCTCGCAACGCCGGAACCAGTTCACCATGGGCGCCCCGCAAGGCGCACCCGACGAGAAGGCCGCGCCACCCCGTAAGGCGACGCGGCCGCTAAGCATAGAGCCGGACCGATCAGTTACAGGCCGGGACCGTACCGGCGGCCACGCCGGCGCAGGCCTGTTCCTTGGTGATATGGCCGGCGTCGATCGCCACCTGGATGTTGTCCTTGGTGATCGGCGTCGGGGCCAGGAGGATGGCGTTCATCTCGACCTTGTTCTTGCCACCGTTGAACTTGGCGACGCCTGGAATAGCCGTCGCATCGGTGCCGTCGGCAAGCGCGATCGCCGCGTTGGCCGCCGTGGTGCCGAGGTCGATCGAGTTCTTCCAGATCGAGACCAGCTGGGTGCCGAGTGCCACCCGGTTGATGGCGGCGAGATCGCCGTCCTGGCCGGTGACCGGAACCGAACCCGCCATGCCCTGTGCTTCGAGGGCGGCGACGACGCCCGAGGCCATACCGTCGTTTTCCGAGAGCACGGCATCGACGCCGTTATTGGTGGAGGTCAGGCACTGCTCCATGTTCTTCTGGGCATTGTCCGGCTTCCAGCCGTCGGTGAAGGTCTCGCAGACGTTTTTCACCTTGCCGCTGGCAAGCGCGTCCTTGAGAACTTCCTGCATACCCTGGAACAGGAAGGTGGCGTTCGGGTCACCCTTGTCGCCCTTGATGAAGGCGTAGCGGCCTTCCGGTTTCACCTTCAGCGTTTCCTGCGCCATGATGCGGCCGACGCCGACATTGTCGAAGGTGATGTAGAGCGCGTTGGGATCCTCGAACTGCACGTCGTAGGCGATCGACTTGATGCCGGCGTCGCTGATCTTCTGGATCGAGGGCAGGATCGCGTCGGAGTCGTAGGCGACCACGAGGATCACGTCCGGCTTCTGCGAGATCAGGCTCTCGATATCGGCGGCCTGCTTCTGGGCCGAGCCCTGCGCGTCGGTCGACAGGTAGGTGTCGCCGGCGGCCTCGACCACTTTCTTGATCGCCGCTTCGTCAGTCTTCCAGCGCTCTTCCTGGAAAGTCTTCCACGATACGGCAATAGTCTTGCCCGCGGCCATGACCGCAGTCGAACTGGCGCTGATCAGCACGGCACCAGCAAGCAGCGTTAGAATCTTGAACTTCATCGCAGAGCCCTCCCAGACTCCGTGCGGAACCGGCGCACACGCGTCCACTGACCAGACAAACCACGCCGTCGTTCCGCAGCTTCTTGTGACGATTTGCCTGTGAGGTACGCCGCGCAACGCTGCATCAGCCGTAGTTACAAGTCAATCTGCATCCCGCTACCCGCAGATAATTACGCAGTTTTCCGTCAATCCCGACTTTTGGGTGAGGCATTGACCAGCGGCCACTTGCCGGGTTGAAATAGAAGCCACAGGAGGACGGTCGAGCGCGTAGACGCGCGGACCGGAACTTTGGGGGGAATGATGGGTGGTCGCCGGATTGCCGCGCTCGGCGCGGCGGTATTGTTGTGGTGTGCGGCGAGCCTGGGGGCGCTGGCCCAGGGCCGGCCCGAGCCGGGCGTCATCCTCAGGGACTGGTACACCCTGATGAACGAACTGGTGCGGCATACCGCAACCTATTCGCCGCCGGTGGCCAGCCGCTCCTTCGCCTATCTGGGCATCACGGCATTCGAAGCCGCCGCAGGCGGTTCGGACAAGCTGGTATCGCTGGTCGGCCAGTTGCACGGGCTCGACCAGGTGCCGCAGCGCGAGGCGGGCGCCAGCTATGACGAGACGGTGGTGATCAGCGCCGCCATGTCGGACGCGATCGTCTTCTATTTCGGCAATACCGGCCCCACCGGCCAGCGCGCGATCAACCGGGCGCAGAGCAAGTGGCGGGCGCTGGCGGTCGAGGGCGTGCCCGAGGACGTGGTGCAGCGCAGCGAGGCCTTCGGCAAGGCCATGGCGGCGGCGATCTTCGCCTGGTCGCAGAGCGATGGCGGCGCCACGGTGCTCAACATGGGCTTTCCCTACGAGTACGACCTGCCCAAGGGCGACGACAAATGGGTGCCCACCAACCTGATCCGCCAGCAGCAGCTGCCGCTGCTGCCCGAATGGGGGAACAACCGGACCTTCGCGACGCCCGACGGCGCCACCTGCCCGACGCCGGGCAACCCGACCTACAGCACGGAGCCGGCTTCGGACTTCTACAAGGAGGCCGAGGAGGTCTACGAGACGGTCAAGAACGCCACTCCCGAACAGGCGGCGATCGCCCGCTTCTGGTCGGACGACCCGATGCTGTCGATGACGCCGCCGGGCCACTGGGTGTCGATCGCGCTGCAGGTGGCGGAGCGCGCCGACCTGCCGCTCGACGAGAATGTCGACCTGCTCGCCCGCATGGGGATCGCCATGTCCGACGCCTTCGTCGGCTGCTGGCACGCCAAATATGTCTACGACCTGGTGCGGCCGATCACCTACATCAAGAAGCTGATCGATCCCAAATGGGAGCCGATCCTCAACACCCCGCCATTCCCCGAATATCCCAGCGGGCACAGCACCGTTTCGGGCGCCATGGACGCGGTGATGACGGCGTTCTTCGGCGACGATTATGGCTTCGAGGACAAGACCGGCTCGCCGGACGGCCGGAACCCGCGCCACTACGCCAGCTTCCACGCGGCGGCCGAGGAGGCGGGGATCTCGCGGCTCTATGGCGGCATTCATTTCCGCTCGGCCATCGAGGATGGGCTGGCGCAGGGCCACTGCATCGCCGCCTACACCATCGCCCTCAAGACGAGAAAGTAGGACCATGCGCCTTCCGCACAGTTTTGCCGCCGCCCTGCTTGTCGTCGGGTCCGGACTTGCGCAACCCGGCCTGGCCCAGACGCCGGTGGTGCCGGTGTTCGTTGACGAGACCGCGAGCTCGGGCATGACCACCAGCTATGACGGAGACTGGTTTTACATGGTCGGCGGCGGCGTTGCGGCGTTCGACTGCAACGACGACGGCTACGCCGATATCGTGCTGCCGGGCGGCGAGTCGAACGCCCAGCTCTACGTCAATACGAGCAAGAAGGGCGGCAGCCTGAGCTTTGCGCCGCAACCGAGCGGGCTCGAGCTCGACAGCGTCAGCGGGCTCTACCCGGCCGATATCGACAGCGACGGCATCACCGACCTCTTGGTGCTGCGGGTGGGTGAGAACGTGGTGATGCGCGGGCTGGGCGCCTGCCGGTTCGAGCGGGCCAACGAGGCCTGGGGCTTTGACGGCGGCGACGCCTGGACCGCGGCGGCGGCGCTGACCTTCGAGAAGGGGGCCAACTGGCCGACGATCGCGGTGGGCAACTACATCGATCGCAACGAGGATCTGTCGCCCTGGGGGTCGTGCACCGATAACTGGCTGCATCGGCCGGGAGCCGCCGGCAGGTTCGCGGCGCCATTGCCGTTGAAGCCGAGCTTCTGCGCGCTTTCGATGCTGTTCACCGACTGGGACAAGTCGGGGACGCCGAGCCTGCGCGTCTCCAACGACCGAGAATATTATGAAGGCGGCCAGGAACAGATGTGGCGCATCCTGCCCGGAGAGGCGCCGAAGCTGCTGACCCCGGCCGATGGCTGGAAGGTGCTGCGCATCTGGGGCATGGGGATTGCCAGCTACGACCTCGACGGTGACGGCTACCCCGAATATTTCCTCACCAGCATGGCCGACAACAAGCTGCAGACGCTGACCGCGCCGGGGCCGAAGGCGGACTACAAGGATGTCGCCTATGCCAAGGGGGTGACCGCGCACCGGCCCTATACCGGCGACGACCTCAGACCCAGCACCGCCTGGCATGCGCAATTCGACGACGTCAACAATGACGGCCTCGTCGACCTGTTCGTCGCAAAGGGCAATGTCGACCAGATGCCGGATTTCGCCATGCACGACCCGGACAACCTGTTGCTGCAGGGGGCCGACGGCAAGTTCGTCGAAGCCGGCGACAAGGCCGGCATCGCCAATAACGGCAATGCCCGGGGCGCTGCACTCGCCGATTTCAACATGGACGGGCTGCTCGACCTGGTGGTGGTGAACCGCCGGGCCAGCGCCCAGGTCTGGCGCAACACCGGGATGGAGCAGGGCGGCAACTGGATCGAGCTCGAGCTCCGGCAGGCCGCCCCCAATGTCGATGCGATCGGCAGCTGGATCGAGGTGAAGCACGGCGACACCACGATGCGGCGCGAGCTGACGGTGGGTGGTGGCCATGCCGGCGGCCAGCTCGGCTGGGTGCATTTCGGGCTCGGCGACGACACGGCGACCAGCGTTGCGGTGGTCTGGCCGGATGGGACGCGCAGCGAGTGGCCCGATCTCGAGGCCGGCGGCTTCTACCGGCTCGAGCGCGACGAGCCCGCCGCCCCATTCAACCCGCGCGACTGACCGGGAGGCGGCCATGTCTCCGGGCAGACGGCTCGCCGCATCGCTGCTGCTCCTCGGCCTCTTGGTTGGCGGCGCAACCGCGGGCGAGGCGGAAGGCATGCTCTCCTATCAACTGAGCGACTATGCCGCCGCGATGCGCGAACTGCAGCCGGCCGCGGCCGCCGGCAGCGTGCGGGCAGCGGCGGCGGTGGGGTTCATGTACGCCACCGGGCAGGGCGTGCCGCAGGATGTCGCGGAGGGCCTCAAATGGCTCGAGCGTGCCGCCGCGAGCGGCGATGCGGAAGCGCAGTACAATCTCGGACATGTGCATGATGCCGGCCTCGGCGGCGCCCGCAACGTCGCCGAAGCGGCGCGGTGGTATCGGCTCGCGGCGGAGCAGGGGCGGGCCGATGCCCGCTACAATCTCGGCGTCCTGCTCAAGGAGGGGGGCGAGGGCGTACCCCAGGATTATGCCGAGGCGGCGAAGTGGTTCCGCCTCGCGGCCGAACAGGGCGACGCCTATGCGCAACTGGCCCTGGGGCTGCTCTACGTGCGCGGCAGCGGCGTGGCGCAGGATTTTGCCGAGGCGCAGAAATGGGTGCGGCTCGCCGCCGAACAGGGCTACGCGGTGGCGCAGTACAACCTGGCCAGCATGTATTTCGAGGGGCACGGGGTCACCCGCGACGAGGCCGAGGCAGTGCGGCTTTTCGAACTGGCCGCCGGGCAGGGCTACGCCCCGGCCCAGTTCAATGTCGGCATCTCCTACCACACCGGGAGGGGTGTCGCGCCCGACGATGTCGCGGCGGCGCGCTGGTTCAAGCTGGCGGCCGACCAGGGTTATGCTCCGGCCCAGGCAAACCTCGCCATGCTCTACGACCATGGTCAGGGGGTGCCGCAGGACGACCAGCAGGCGCTGCTCTGGTACTCGCTGGCCGCCAATCAGGGCGATGTCTACGGGCAGTATGGGTTGGGGGCGATGTACCGGAACGGCTATGGCGTCGCCCAGGACAATGTCATGGCCTATATGTGGACCAGCCTTGCCGCCCAGCACGGCCTGCCGATCGCCATGAAGGACCTCGATACCCTGACGGCAAGGATGAGCCCGGCCGAAATCGAACAGGCCCGCGCCCTCGCCATCGCCTGGGTACAGCGCTCGCGCGGCAAGTCGCCCTGAGGGGGTGATTCAGTCCGGCAAGCCGGCCAATCGCAGCGCGTCGGTGACCTCGTCGATGATGGTGGGGGCAATGCCGACCGCGGCCGACCACCGTCCGATCGAGAATGCCGGGTCCAATGCCAGCAGCCGCGCTGCCGCGGCCCGCGCCTCGTCGATCCGTCCGAGTCGGGCGAGGGGCGCCGCCAGCCAGAGGTGCAGAATGCTGAAGCGGGGGTTCATCTCGATGGCGCTCTGGCAGGCCTGAACCGCGTCTTCGTCATGGCCAAGCAGGAAGTTGGAAAAGCCGATAATACCCTGGGGTACGCAGCTCATCGCATCGAGGGGGCTCAGGCGCAGCGCCAGCTGGCCCCAAGCGATCGCCCGCGCGGCATCGCCGCCATAGGCGACAGGCACGCAACCAAAGGCATAGACGAACGAGCATGAGGCGCTCAAAGCCAGCGCCTGCGAGAACAGCTTGTCGGCAAGCCGGCGGTTCTGTTCCAATAGGCCAATAGTGAAGCCGGCGAGCGCCAGCGCCATGGCGTCGCCCGACCCATGCTCGATCGCGGCATGGGCGTGTTGGAGCGCCTGCAGCCGATTTTCCGGATTCAGGCCGCCCCGCACGAACAGCGTCTGGTGCGCCCAGCTGGCATAGCCTCTGGCCAGCGCATAGTCGGGTTCGAGCGCCAGCGCCTGGTCGAGCAGCGGCAGGCCCTTGGCGGCGCCCTGTGGCATGAAGGTGTAGACGTCGGGCAGGGCGCGCAGCAGCAGGTCGTAGGCATCCAGGCTGTCGGGGCGCTTGCGCCGGACCCGCTCGATCTCGGCGCGCCGCAGGTTCGGCTCGATCGCAGCGACAACGCTGATGGTGATCTCGTCCTGCAGCGCGAAAACGTCGGTCAGGTCGCGGTCGTAGCGCTCGGCCCACAGGTGGCTGCCATCGGCCACATCGATCAACTGCCCGGTGATGCGGACGCGAGAGCCGGCTTTGCGCACGCTGCCTTCCAGCACATAGCGCACCCCAAGGTCGCGGCCGACCTGCTTGATGTCGACGGCGCGGCCCTTGTAGGTGAAGCTGGAATTGCGGGCGATGACGAACAGCCAACTGATCCGCGACAGGCCGGTGATGATGTCCTCGACCATGCCGTCGGCAAAGTAATCCTGCTCGGGATCGCCGCTCATGTTGTCGAACGGCAGCACGGCGATCGAGGGGCGATCCGCCACATCGAGCGGCATGGGCTGAGTGTCGGGCTCGGCGTGTTCCCGGACATCGCCGACAAAACGGATGCCCTTGCGCAGCACGGTGCGGATCAGCCGCTGGTCCTCGCCATTGTCGCCGAGCGCAGTGCGGGCAGCGTTGATGCGGCTCGAGAGCGTGGCGTCGGAGACAATGCGGCCTTGCCAGACCGCCTCGATCAGGTCGTCCTTGCTCACCACGCGGTCGCGGTTGCGGATGATGTATTGCAGCAGGTCGAACACCTGGGGCTCGACGCCGACCAGATCGCCGCCGCGCCGGAGCTCGCGCCGTTGGCCGTCCAGAGCGAAATCCTCGAAGAGATACGGCAAATCGCCTGCTCCAGCTGGTTGAGGCGCAAATTCAATGGGTTCTCAAGACAAAATCAAGCCGCCCTGAAGGTCGCCTGAAAGCGGGCTGTGGAAGGTCGCTGCACACTCACCCCTATCAGCAACACAGCTGACCAACACAGCAATCAGGAGAATGAAAATGTCCAACACCAAGACCTTCCTCGCTTCCGCAGCCCTCGCCCTCGGTGTCAGCGCTTCCGGCCTCGCCGCCGCCGCCGATCCGGTCAAGTCGGTCGTCCTCGTCCATGGCGGCTTTGTCGACGGTTCCGGCTGGCAGGGCGTCTACGACCAGCTCAAGGCCGACGGTTACGAGGTGACGATCGTCCAGAACCCCACCACGTCGCTGGCCGACGATGTCGCTGTCACCAAGCGCGCCATCGCTGCCGCCTCCGGCCAGGTCATCCTCGTCGGCCACTCTTATGGCGGCGTGGTGGTGTCGGAGGCCGGCACCGACCCCAAGGTTGCCGGTGTCGTCTATATTGCCGCCTTCGCTCCCGATGCCGGCGAGTCGGTGTCGAGCCTCATCGCCAACCCGGCGCCTGGCGCTCCGGTGCCGCCGATCCTGCCGCCGGTCGATGGCTTCCTGATGCTCGACAAGGCCAAGTTCGCGGCCTCGTTCGCCGCCGATGTGAAGCCCGAGCTGGCCAGCTTCATGGCGGACTCGCAGGTGCCGTGGGGCGTCGCGGCGCTCGAAGGTAAAGTGACCGAGCCTGCCTGGAAGGCCAAGGCCACCTGGTATCTGGTTGCGACCGACGACAAGATGATCCCGCCCGATGCACAGCGGTTCATGTCGCAGCGCGCCGGCTCGACGGTGGTGGAAGTCCCCGGCAGCCATGCCATCTACGTCTCGAACCCGGGCGCCGTCAGCGACCTGATCGAGCAGGCAGCCGAGGCCGTGGCGAAGAACTGACCTCAATGCTTCAGATCGATTGGCCGAGCGTCCGGGAGGGCGCTCGGCCAATGCCGTTACACTCGCCTGTGCCTCCCCCTGTGGAAATCACCCGGTGCCCTCGCCGCATCTGCTAGTAAGGCCGTCGACGGGGTGACCGGGGCCGACGGAACTGGAGACGACATGCAGATCGAGCTGACCGAGGCGCCCACCGATGGCGACATCGCCGCCCTTGAGGCGGGCCTTGCAGGGTTCAACCGGGCGCAGCTCGGACCATCCGATCGCCGTTCGCTTGCCCTGCTGATCCGGGACGAGGCGGGCGAAGTGGTGGGCGGGCTCTCGGGATCTACCGCGCGCGGCTGGTTGATGATCGACACGCTGTTCGTGCCGGAGGCGATGCGCGGCCAGGGCGTCGCCAGCGAGCTGCTCGCCCTGCCGGAGAAGGAAGCGCAGCACCGCGGCTGCCACGGTGCGTGGCTGGATACACTCAATCCGCAGGCGCGCCGCCTCTATGAGCGGCGCGGCTATGCCAGCTTCGGCGAACTGCAGGATCTGCCCAAGGGACACACCCTCACTTTCATGCAGAAGGCGCTCTCGCCGACCGGGCAAGCAAGCTCATGCAGCAGTATCACGATCGAATGACGAGCCAGTGCCGCGGCTGCGACCATCAGGTCGAGGCCCGCTCGCGGCACCTGTTCTTCCGCGACGACGCGGAAGACAGCGGAACGTGGGCTGCGGCGGCCCTGGCCATTCGACCCTGCCCGATCGCGGAAGGGGCCGGCAAGTGACAAAGCGGCCGGGCGAAGGCGAGCTCGATACCGTGGCGCGACCCGTCGTCGGGGTCAGCCTGGCGCTGCGGCGGGGGGAGACAGACGTCCATCGGCATCGCAAGTCGCAGCTGATGTACGTGCTCGATGGTCTCATCACGCTCGAGACCGGGGATGGCTTGTGGGTGGTGCCGCCGCGCTGCGCCATCTGGATCCCGTCCGGTATCGATCATTTCGCCCGGGCGGCGGGGCCGATCCATGTTGCCAGCCTCTACGTCCAGCCCGAGTTGGTTGCTTCGCTCGGCGGGCATTGCCGTGTCTTGTTCGTGCAGCCATTGCTGCGCGAACTGGTCATTCGGTTTGCCGGCCCCGAACATCGTGGCGACGCCGGTCGCGAGCAGCGGCTGGCCATGGTGCTGGTGGACGAGTTGCTGAGCGCGCCGGAACAGCCGCTGCATCTGCCGATGCCGATGGACCGCCGCCTGCGTCGGCTGGCAGAGGCGATGCTTGAAGCCCCGTCGGAACGCCTGACCGCTGAGCAGTGGGGCGACAGGGTGGGGGCCAGCCAGCGAACGCTGGCCCGACTGTTCCAACGCGATACCGGCATGTCGTTTGGCCGCTGGCGGCAGCAACTGCAGGTCGGCCTGGCGTTGCAGCACCTGGCCGCCGGCGAGTCGGTGACCCAGGTCGGGTTGGCCCTCGGCTACGAGAGCACCAGCGCTTTCATTGCGATGTTCCGCCGGTTGCTCGGCACGACGCCGGCTCGGTATTTCGATGCCCCTGAGGCAACCGCGCCGTCGAGCGGGTGAAGCCGCGCGACGACCGATTGGCGCATTCTCGATAGTCTTTGCCCTGATCTCGTGAACCGGACATGAGCGGACGCGGTAAGCACGCGCTCAGTCAACGGAGTGCGAGCAATGACAAACAAGACCTGGTTTATCGCGGGTGCCTCCCGGGGCCTCGGGCGCGTGTGGGCGGAGGCGGCGCTGCAGCGCGGCGATCGGGTCGCCGTCACGGCAAGGCGGGCCGATGACATCGCCGAATTGGCGAGCAGATATGGCGAGGCGGTCGAGCCGATCGTTTTCGACGTGACCGACCGGGCTGCCGTGTTCGCGGCGTTCGATGCCGCCATCCGGCGTTTCGGGGCGATCGACGTGGTCGTGGCGAATGCCGGCTATGGCCTGTTCGGCGCGGTCGAGGAGGCTTCCGAGGCGGAAAGTCGGGCGCAGTTCGACACCAACCTGTTCGGCACGCTCTGGGTGGTGCAGGCAGCGTTGCCGCATCTACGGTCGCGGCGGGGTGGGCACATCCTTGCCACCTCGAGCCTCGCCGGGGTGATCACCTTCCCCACGGCCGGCGTCTACAACGCGACGAAGTGGGCGGTGGAAGGCTTGTTGCAGACGCTGGCCGCCGAGGTGGCGGAGTTCGGCATCAAGGTCACGCTGGTCGAGCCGGGCGGCTATGCGACGGATTGGCGGGGCGCCTCCTCGTCGCAGTCTCAACCGCTGGCCGCCTATGACGGCCTGCGCGAGCGTCTGCGGGCGATGAGCGCGGGTCGGGCGCTTGCCGATCCCGCGGCAACCGCCGGCACCATCCTCCAACTGGTAGATGCCGAGACGCCACCGCTCCGACTGTTTCTCGGCGCCGCCAATCTCGAACTGGCGCGCCGCGAGTATGCGGCCCGGCTGGAGACCTGGCAGGCCTGGCAGGAGGCGGCCCGGGCCGCGCAGGGTGATGCGGCCCAGGCGTGATCCTGGCGAGGCGCGCCTGGGCATGACCTGGTGCAGCGCGTCGCCAGGGGTGGAGAACATCCGATGCCGTCGCCTGTGCGATCTGCTAGGAACAGTCGCCACCGACCAACCGGCGTAGGACGAAACTGCTACGATGTTGCAGCGCATAGTCGATGATGACGTACCGGCTATCGTGTCCCTGATGAACCGCGCCTATCGAGGGGCAGGCGCTTCGGCGGGGTGGACGCGTGAGGACTATATCGCGGGCGACCGGATCACCGAGAACCTGCTCCGGGCCGACCTGCTGGCGAAGCCGCGGGGCTCGTTCATGAAATGGGTGGTCGAGCCCGACGGCCAGGTCGCTGGTTGTGTGTGGCTGGAGCCCGAGAAGAACCGCAGTTGGTACCTGGGATCGCTGGCGACCGATCCCGACCGGCAGAATACCGGCCTCGGCAGGACCCTCTTGGCTGCCGCCGAACGATGGATCGTTTCCCAGGGCGGCACGCGTGTGCGGCTGACGGTGGTCGACGCCCGGGAGACGCTCATCGCATGGTATGTGCGGCGCGGCTACCACCTGACCGGTGAGTCCGAGCCGTTTCCAGACGGGGACGAGCGCTTTGGCAGGCTGCTGCGCCATGACCTGCGTTTTCTTTTCCTCGAGAAGAACCTCGCCCCGGGTTACGACGCTCCGTAGCCGGCGGGCGCGTCGGTGGACGACCCAACCGCCGGCAGTCATCTGCAGCCTATCGGGGACCGGCGCCGCTCGATACCGGCGCCGGCATCACGGCGTTCCACAGGGCGCTGGCCGCGCCGCGGTTGCGGGCGCTGAGTTCCTCGAGATACCAGTCCTGCCCGAATAGTTGCTTCACCCGCGGGATCGCCCGGCCGTCGGGCCCGCTATAGTAATGCACTCTCCTGGTATCGCCATCGGTGACCATCCCGAACATCACCTCGGCGGTCCCTGCCGGGTCGGAGCGCACGGCGTTGAGCGTCTGGAAATGGTGCATCGAGGGCAGGTAGTCGTCGGGGATGTCTCGGGCGACATCGACCTTGCTGAAGATCCTCGTCATGTGGTTGCCCGGATGCAGCGCCTTGGCCTGGACATTGAACTCGGCCAGTTCCTGGTGCAGCCCTTCGGTGAGAGCCGCGACGGCCGCCTTGGAGGCTTGATAGTTCGAAGTATACGGAAAGCCGCCGTCGGCGCTGATCGAACTGACGTTCACGATCACCCCGGAGCGCTGCTTGCGGAAGATCGGAATGAACGCCTTGTTGAGGGCGATCAGCCCGAACACATTGGTCTGGAACTGGCGGTGCACCTGATCCATGGTGGTCGCCTCGAGCGGCCCCGCCTGGTAGTAGCCGGCATTGTTGATCAGGGCGTCGAGCCTGCCGAACTGGGCCAGCGCCAGTTCGCCGAAGCCGAGGCCTGCCGCCTCATCATCGACATCGAGAAGCAGCGTGCGGACGTTGGGCTGCTCGCCATGAATGCCGAGGTCGGTTGGCTTGCGAACCGTCGCAACGACGTTCCAGCCAGCATCGCCGAAACGACCGACGGCCAGATGGCCGAAGCCGCTGGCCGTGCCGGTAATGACGATCGTGGGTGAAGACATGAGGCTCTCCGAGTTGGGTTGCGCCGACGACGTTTCCTGAGAGGTCGTCGCGTCGAGTGTAACACAACACGGTTTTGTTAATTACGCAACATCGTTTCGTAATGTTGGCTATGCTCGGCTCGTTGGGCGAGTCAGGCTGTAGCCGTCGGACCCACGCGGGCGGTGTGGAGGCAGAAAGAAGTCGCGATGAGTTCGACGGCGGAAGGATTTCGACGGGCGCGCAGCGCGGCTGCCAAATCGCAGCGCGAGGGCGATATCCTCGCGGCGGCGCGCCGGTTGGCTGCCGAAGGCGGCGTGCGCAGCGTCACCCTCACCGACATCGCCGCCGAGATCGGCATGCACAAGTCAGCGCTGCTGCGCTATTACGAGACGCGGGAGCAGATTTTCCTCGTGCTGGCCGGGCAGGCGTGGCGCGAGTGGTCCGCTGCGTTGCGCCTGCGGTTGCAGGCCGTTGCGCAGCACGATGCTGCGGCGGTGGCTGGTTTGCTGGCCGAGACGCTGGTTGCCCGCCCGGTGTTCTGCGACCTGCTGGCCCATGTGCCGCTGCATCTCGAACGCAACGTGTCGGTGGAACAATTGCGGGTGTTCAAGCTCGTTGCCCTCGATGAAGTGGGGGCGATCTGCGCCGTGCTCGGCCCCCTGCTTGGGCTCGAGCGGGAGCAGGCGATCGGTATCGTCTCGACGGCCACCAGCATGGCCGGGGCGCTGTGGCAGATGGCGACGCCCGACGAGCCGGTGCGGCGGCTCTATCGGGCCGAGCCCCGGCTCAGCCATGCCATCATAGACGTCGAGGCTCGCCTCAGGGAAACGCTGCTGGCGCTGATTGTCGGCTATGTGACCTTGAGCGGGCGGGACGGTTAGCCTGCGAGCCGGCATCGGTGCTTCTTGCCGGCCCGGCCGGATCACCCGGCCGACGATCCGCCGGCCGCCAGCCGCATCAGGTCGGTGTCGAAGTTCACGTCGGCGGCCGAGCGTTCGGCCTGGGCGGCGTTGCCGGCGAACTGGTGCTGGTAGCCGTCCCAGGCGGCGTTGGTGATGGCGCGGCCGACCCCTGAGGCGACGAACTGGGCGAGCTCGGCCGCGGCGCGGTCGATGCGCTTGCCGAGCTCGGGCGCGCCCCAATCCTCGGGCGCTGCGAAGATCGAGGTGGGGACGGGGACGGCGCGGAGAAACGCAAAAAGCGGACGCAGCTGTTCGTCGGTCACCATGGCATGGCGGGCGGTGCCGGCCGTCGCTGCGAGGATCACTGGTTTGGCGATCATCAGGTCGTTGTCGACGAGATCGATGAAGGATTTGAACAGCCCACTCATCCCGGCCTTGTAGACCGGGGTGGCGGCGATGACGGCATCGGCGCCGGCAAGTGTATCGATAGCGGCCTGAAGCTTTTCGCCCGGGAAGCCGGCGACGATGGCCTTGGCGATGTCGATCGCCAGCGGCGCCAGATCGATGATGGCAAGCGAGGCGGCGTGTCCCGTCGCCGCAAGGCGACCGAGGCTCTGCTGGGCGATGCGATCGGCGAGCATGCGGGTCGAGGACGGGTCGCTGACCCCGGCATTGATGACGACGAGCCGCATGGGCTGGTCTGGGGAGTGGGATAGCTTGGTCATCTAGACCTCCGATGTCGTGGGCGCGGCGGCGAGCAGCCGTGCGCACAGATCGCGCAATTGGGTGAGTTCGGCGTCGCTGAGGCGGCAGCTCATCGCCTCGGCGACATGGCGGCCGTGTCGCGCGCCGACGCGCTTTTGCAGGTGCGCGCCGGCCTTTGACAGGCTGAGAATGCTGGCCCGGGCATCCTCAGGATCAGCGACGCGATCGACGAGGCCACGCGCCTCGAGCCGCGCCACCGAGCGGGAGAGCCCGGCCTGGCTGAGCAGGATATCCTTGCCGAGCTCGGACATCCGCAAACCGGTCCTGGCGGTCGACAGAGCGTAGAGCACGCCATAGTCGGTGGGCACCAGGTCGCCCCAGGCGTCGCCGGCGTGGAGCTCGGCGGCGATGGTCATCTGGGCGCGGAACAGCGCTTCCCATGCGGCATTGGCCAATCCGGTGTCGCTGGCCATGGCTCAGCCCACCAGCGGCAGTTTGGCGGCGACGGCCGGATCGGTGTCCTGGTAAGGACGAGCACCGGTGAGGTTGTCGCCGCGGTTGGGGTTGGGCGTCGGCTGCCGTACCGGGGCGTCGCCGTACCGGGCCTTGACGAGGCCCGCATGGGTCGGCGCATCGGCAGCGCCGGGCGAGCGGCGCGCCGCCATCTCCTTGCGCAGCACCGGCACCACTTCAGTGCCCAGCAGCTCGACCTGCTCCAGAGCCACCTCGAGCGGCAGGCCCATGGCGTCGACCACCCAGAGCTGGCGCTGGTAATCGCCGAAGGCCTCGCGGAAGCTCAGCGTCTTGTCGATGATCTCCTGCGGGCTGCCGACGCTGAGCGGCGTGTTCTTGGCATATTCTTCGAGGCCGTAGCTCGAGCCGTAGATCGGGTTGCCCTCGAAGAACGGCCGGAAGTGCGCATAGGCATCCTGCGAGTTCTTCGCGATGAAGGCGTGCCCACCCAAGCCGACAATGGCCTGCTCCTTGGTGCCGTGGCCATAATGCTCGAAGCGCTCGCGGTAGAAATTGACCAGCGGCAGGAAGTGGAAGTTGGGCGCCAGCACGTTGTTGGCGAAATAGCCGTTACCGTAATAGGCCGCCTGCTCGGCGATCTCGGGGGTGCGGATCGAGCCGTGCCAGACGAAGGGTGGCACGTCGTCGAGCGGCCGCGGGATGGCGGTAAAGCCTTGCAGGGGCTTTCTGAATTTGCCCTGCCAATCGACCACGTCGTCGCGCCACAGCTGGTGCAGCAGGTTGTAATTCTCGAGCGCCAGCGCCACGCCGTTGCGGATGTCCTGGCCGAACCAGGGATAGACCGGCACGGTGTTGCCGCGGCCCAGCATCAGGTCGACCCGGCCTTTGGCCAGGTGCTGCAGCATGGCGTAATCCTCGGCGATCTTCACCGGATCGTTGGTGGTGATCAGCGTCACCGAGGTCGAGAGGATGATGCGCTTCGTGCGCGCCGCGATATGGGCGAGCAGCGTCGTCGGCGAGGACGAGAAGAAGGGCGGGTTGTGGTGTTCGCCGATGGCAAAGACATCGAGCCCGACCTCGTCAGCTCGCTTCGCGATCTGCCCGATGGCGTCGATCCGCTGGGCTTCGCTGGGAGTGACGCCGGTGAGCGGGTTGCGGGTGACGTCGCTGACCGAGAAGATTCCGAACTGCATGACATGCCTCCTGCGGGCTGTTGTTGCAGAATATATATGCTTGCGCATGCATCTATCAAGATGCGGCGGAGACGAAGATGCACCCTCCGACTTTTGGACGCTTGACGCGCTCCGTCGATGAGGAGTATCTGCCCGTCTCAGGACACCTCACCCTAACGTGAGGCTTTCGACCTGGGAGGGTCGCCATGGCTGATATGCCCCTGACTGCGCCGGCAGTGAAACCGGCTAACCCCAATTTTTCGTCGGGCCCCTGCGCCAAACGTCCTGGCTGGACGGTGGATGTGCTTGCCAACGCGCTGGTTGGCCGCTCGCATCGCGCCAAGCCCGCCAAGCAGCGCATCGAGAAGGCCATCGCGCTGACGCGTGAGCTGCTCGAGGTGCCGGCCGACTACCTGATCGGCATCGTGCCCGCTTCCGATACCGGCGCCGTCGAGATGGCGCTGTGGTCGATGCTCGGGGCGCGCGGCGTCGACATGCTGGCCTGGGAATCGTTCGGTGAGGGCTGGGTCACCGATGTCCAGAAGCAGCTGAAGCTCGACAATGTCCGCGTCCTCAAGGCGCCGTATGGCGAACTGCCGGACCTGAAGACGGTCAACTTCGACAACGACGTGGTGTTCACCTGGAACGGCACCACCTCGGGCGTGCGGGTGCCGAACGCCGACTGGATCCCTGATGATCGGAAGGGCCTGACGATCTGCGACGCGACCTCTGCGGCGTTCGCGCAGAACCTCGATTTCTCGAAGCTCGATGTGGTGACCTTCTCGTGGCAGAAGGCGCTCGGCGGTGAAGCGGCGCATGGCGTGCTGATCCTTTCGCCCCGCGCGGTCGAACGGCTCGAAACCTACAAGCCGGCCTGGCCGCTGCCCAAGATCTTCCGCATGACCAAGGGCGGCAAGCTCATGGCCGACATCTTCGAGGGCGCCACCATCAACACCGTGTCGATGCTGTGCATCGAAGATGCGGTGGACGCGATGGAGTGGGGCAAGACCGTCGGCGGCTTGAAGGGCATGCAGGCCCGTGCCGATGCCAACGCCAAGGTGCTGGCCGACTGGGTGGCGAAGTCCGACTGGGCGGCGTTTCTCGCAAGGAACGAGGCCGAGCGCTCGAACACCTCGATCTGCCTGGTGATCAAGGACCCCGCGATCACCGCGCTTTCCGACGACGCGCAGGCGGCCTTTGCCAAGGCGATCGTCTCGCGGCTCGACAAGGCCGGCGTCGCCTATGATATCGGCGGCTACCGCGATGCGCCGACGGGGCTGCGCATCTGGGCCGGCTCGACGGTCGACACCGCCAACCTCGCGGCGCTGACCCCGTGGCTGGACTATGCCTTCGCCGCCGAGAAGGCCGCGCTCAAGCAGGCTGCCGCCTAAAGCTGCGATGCTTCAGCCGCCCCGATGGGGCGGCTCACTTCCCCCACAGTTTCACGCGGTCCGAGGTTATGCCCGGAGCCGCAACAGCATGGAGGGCGACATGCCCAAGGTTCTCGTTTCGGACAAGCTGTCGAAGACCGCAGTCCAGATCTTCAAGGACAACAATATCGACGTCGACTACCTGCCTGATCTGGGCAAGGACAAGGACAAGCTGTTCGAGGTGATCGGCCAGTATGACGGCCTCGCCATCCGTTCGGCCACCAAGGTCACCGAGAAGATCCTCAGCGCCGCCAAGAACCTGAAGGTGATCGGCCGCGCCGGCATCGGCGTCGACAATGTCGATATCCCGGCCGCCACCAAGGCCGGCATCATCGTGATGAACACCCCGTTCGGCAACTCGATCACCACTGCCGAGCATGCCATCGCCATGATGTTCGCGCTGGCCCGCCAGCTGCCCGAGGCGGATGCCTCGACCAAGGCGTCGAAGTGGGAGAAGAACCGCTTCATGGGCGTCGAGGTGACCAACAAGACGCTCGGCCTGATCGGCGCCGGCAATATCGGCTCGATCGTCGCCGACCGGGCGCAGGGCCTCAAGATGAAGGTGGTGGCGTTCGACCCGTTCCTGACGCCGGAGCGCGCCCAGGCCATCGGTGTGGAGAAGGTAGAGCTCGACGAGCTGCTGAAGCGCGCCGATTTCATCACGCTGCACACGCCGCTGATCGATGCGACCCGCAACATCATCAATGCCGAAGCCATCGCCAAGATGAAGGACGGCGTGCGCATCATCAACTGCGCCCGTGGCGGCCTCGTCGATGAAGCGGCGCTCTACGAGGCGCTGAAATCGGGCAAGGTGGCGGGCGCGGCGTTCGACGTGTTCGTCGAGGAGCCGGCGCAGAACAACCCGCTGTTCGAACTCGCCAACTTCATCGCCACGCCGCATCTGGGCGCTTCGACCACCGAAGCGCAGGAGAACGTGGCGCTGCAGGTGGCCGAGCAGATTTCGGCCTATCTCAATACCGGCGAGATCACCAACGCGCTGAACTTCCCCTCGATCACCGCCGAGGAAGCGCCGCGGCTGACCCCGTGGGTGAAGCTTGCCGAAGCGCTCGGCTCGTTCGCCGGCCAACTGACCGAAACCTCGATCAAGGGCATCCGCATCGAGTACGAGGGCAATGTCGCGGCGCTCAACACCAAGCCGATGACCGCCGCGGCGGTGAATGGCGTGCTGAAGCCGCAGGTGGCGGAAGTGAACATGGTCTCGGCGCCGCAGATCGCCAAGGATCGCGGCATCAATGTCGAGATCATCACCCGCGACCAGCAGGGGGCGTATGAAGGCTATATCCGCCTCACCGTGATCACCGAGCGGCAGGAACGCGGCATTGCCGGCACCATCTTCGCCAATGGCAAGTCGCGCATCATCCAGGTCAAGGGCATCAACATGGATGCCGAACTGACCCCGTCGATGCTCTATGTCACCAACGAGGATCGGCCGGGCCATATCGGCCGGCTCGGCACGCTCCTGGGCAACCTCGGCATCAACATCGCCAACTTCAACCTCGGCCGCGCCGAGGTGGGCGGCGACGCGATTGCGCTCCTGTCGATCGACGGCGAGGTAACGGCGGAGCAGCTCAAGGAAATCGCCTCGCTGCCCGGCGTGCGCCAGGCCAAGGCCGTGGCGTTCAGCTAAGTCGCAGGATCGCTGCATCCGCGTTCAAAGGGGCCGGCGTCCTGCGCCGGCCCCTTTGCTTTGTCTCGATGTGTAAAGCGACCTTGACAGTGTCGGGCTGCGCCCGGTATGTAAAGGACGCTTTACAGGATGGAGGCCGGAATGACGAACGAGCAGGCGACGCGCCGCTATTTCAGCGTACTGATTCCAGGTGGCGTCCTGTTCCTGGGATTGAGCTATGGCCTCAAGCTGGCCGGCAATGCCGCACTCCTGCCGGAAGCCGTGCTGGGGGGCGCGGCACTGGTCCCGGCAGCGCTGCTGGTCGGAATGTTCTGGGCGCATTGGCGCTACATCAACGAGATCGACGAGTTCCTGCGGTCGATCCAGATCAAGGCGGCGTTTGTCGGTTTGACCGTGGTGATGACGATTGCGACCGCCTGGGGCTATGTGGAGCTCTATGTCGAGGCGCCAGCGCTTTCGATCTACTGGCTCAACCCGATCTACTGGCTTACCTACGCGGTGGCCGCTGTGACCATCACCCGGCGCTATGGTGACGCAAGCTGAAGAACCGGATCAGAGAGTTGCGCGGTGAACGCGGTTGGTCCCAGGCGGCGCTGGCCGACAAACTCGGGGTATCGCGGCAATCGATCAATGCGATCGAGACCGGACGCTACGATCCTTCGCTGCCATTGGCGTTTCGCATTGCCTGGCTGTTCGAGACGCCGATCGAAGCGATCTTCGATGGGCGCGAGCCGGCGGAGGACTGAAAGCGCCTGCGGCAGCGGTGGAGGCCGGGCGTTCCCGGCCTCTCGTTCAGCCGCGAACGGCCTAGGCGCGTAACGAGACGAAGAACGTCCTGAGATCTTCGGCCAGCAGTTCCGGCTCTTCCATCGCCGGGAAGTGTCCACCTTGTGTGAACTCGCTCCAGTGGGCGATCTGCTGCTGCGGGTCGAACAGCGGACGGACCAGGTCGCTGGCGTTGAACACGGCGACGCCGCGCGGGGTGGCGCTGGGCGGCGCCCAACCCATCGCCTTGAAGGCTTCCCACAGGGCATTGGCCGAAGCCGAGCCGCCGCCGCCATACCAGTAGAGGCTCACATTGGTGAGGAACTGGTCGATATCGACGGCCTCCTCGATCGTCGCCTTGCCGGGGTTGGTCCAGGCCGCGAACTTTTCGGCGATCCAGGCGAGCTGGCCGATCGGGGAATCGTTGAGCGCATAGCCGAGCGTCTTGGGGCGGGTCGACTGGATGGCGATGTAGCCGCTGCGATCGGCGACCCGGGCGAGGAGGGCGTCGGCGCGCTCGCGCTGTTCGGCGGTGAGAACAGGGTTCTGGGAGAGGTCGCCACCCATGAACGAGGCGACGGCGATGACGCTGTCGAGATCGGTGCCGAGATGGAGGCCAATGGCCCGGCCATTGGTCAGCACGTCGAGCTGGGCCGCAACGTCCGACCCCATATCGGTGCCATGGATGGCGAAGCGATCGTAGCCGAACTGGTTCAGCAGCTCGACGATGGCGGCCGCGGTCTTGCCGGCGGTCCAGCCGGGCTGGCCCGGGGCAGGGGAGAGGCCGAAGCCGGGCGCGGTCGGGATGATGAGGTGGAAGGCGTCCCTGGGGTCGGCCGGATTGGTCAGCGGCTCGACCAGTTTCAGGTACTCGATGCCGGAACTCGGCCAGCCGTGGCAGAGCACCAGCGGCATGGCGTCGGCATGCCTGGAGCGGATGTGGAAGGCGTGGATCTGCGCGCCCTCGAAGTCGAGCATCACCTGGTCGTAGCGGTTGAGCTCAGCCTCCTTGGCGCGCCAGTCGAAGGCGACCCAGCGCTCGGCCAACTGTCGGAGATAGCCGCCCGGGATGCCGCGCTCCCAGGTGTCGGGGGCGACTTCGACCGGCCAGCGGGCGCTGCGCAGGCGATGCCGCAGGTCGGCGATGTCGGCATCGGCAATAGCGAGTTTGAACGGCTTGGCGGTGGTCATCGGGGCTTCTCCTCGAGCGGCGGAATGGGCGACAGCCGTGAACGCCGGCACGAGGGCAGCGGCGACGGCGGACTGGATGAGGGATCGACGGGTCAGGGGCATTTTCGGGTCGTCCTCGTTGTCTGGGCGCCGGTCTCGCCGGCCCCAGAACCATGCGCCGGCGCTGCTGACAGAGCTTGTCAGCAGCGCCGGCGGTCCGCCGTCCGTCGAGCTTCAGGCGAGGGCGCGCGCCCGGCCGAGGCCGACCCATTGCAAGGCGGCGAGCGCTGCCACGGCGAGGGCCTGGGCGATGACGAAGGCAACGCCGAGCAGGGTCAGCGCCCAGGTGCCGGCCAGCAGCACGATGACGCTGCCGACGACCCAGGCGGCATTGATGAGGACGATCAGCATGGTGGCGCCGCGCGACGTCTCCCGCTGCATGCCGACCCAGCCGACAAAGGCGGCGTAGACGATGAGGAACAGGCCGAGCGGCAGGGTGGCGCTGGCCGGCAGGCCGGTGAGATCGGCCAGCAGGCTGCCGCCCACGGCAAGCAGTACGCCGGTGGCGGCAGTCGCGGCGGCATCGGCAACGAGGGCAAAGCGGATGAGGGTCATTTCGGTTTCTCCGTCGGGGTTTCGTTTGTGACGGCGACACATTTCTACCTCCCGCTTCCTCGTCTCAACTAACGCAGAGGTAATTGAACCGGCGACGGGAGCGGGTAGGGTCCTCGCCATGACACACGCACAAGCCACGGCTTCCGACCGTTCCATCGGCGACTATATCCGCGACTGGCGCCAGCACCGGCGCTTCAGCCAGCTCTCCCTGGCGCTGGAGATCGAGCTCAGCCAGAAGCACCTGAGCTTCATCGAAAGCGGGCGCTCGATCCCGAGCCGCGAGGTGGTGCTGCGCATCGCCGCGGGGCTGGGGGTGCCGCTGCGGATCCGCAACCTGATGCTGCTGGCGGCGGGTTATGCCCCGGTCTACCAGGAGCGCCGGCTGGACCATCCGGACATGGAAGCGGCGCGCGCCGCGGTCGGGCGCGTGCTGAAGGCGTACGAGCCCTACCCGGCGGTGGCCGTCGACCGGCGCTGGAACCTCGTCGCCAGCAACGACGCGACGATGCCGCTGTTTGCGGCAGTCGCGGACGCGGAGTTGCTGAAGCCGCCGGTCAACGTGCTGCGCGCCAGCCTCCATCCAAAGGGCATCGCGCCGCTGATCCTCAACTTCGAGGAATGGTCGCGCGACATCCTGCGGCGTCTCAGCGCCCAGCTGGAAGCAAGCGGCGATCCGGAGATTGCCGATCTGATGACCGAGCTTCGTGAGCTGACCGGCATCGCCCCCGGCCACGAGGGGCGCGACGAGCATGGCGGCGTTTTCGTGCCGCTGAAGCTGCAACTGCGCGGCGGCGTGGCCAGCTTCATCTCCACCACCACGGTCTTCGGCACCCCGACCGAGATCACGCTCAGCGAGCTGGTGATCGAGGCGTTCCTGCCGGCGGATGCCGAGACGGCGGCGCTGCTGGCGGCGATGGGGTAGGGGAAATGCACCACGAGCCTGCAACTCGCTCCGGCGTCATTCCCGCGAAGGCGGGAACCTAATGGGATGCTGCATCGCCAGTGGCCGCGGAGAGATCGCACCGGGTCCCCGCCTGCGCGGGGATGACGCCGGTGGGGTGGGAGGGATCAGGACGGAAGAACGCCGCCGCCACACCCAGTTTGCGGCCCACCCCTACCCTGGGTGGGGGAGCCCCACGCGCCGTGACGGCTACCCCTGCTTCCACCCATACCAGACGATCGGATCGCCGAAGACCGGGTGCAGCTCGTCGCGCAGGTGACTGAGCCCGTGCTTTTCATAGAAGCGGCGGGCCGGCGTGTTGCCGGTGCGGGTGAACAGGGTGAAGCCATCAGGCAGCTGCGCCTTGGCTTCATCGAGCAGGAGAAGGCCCAGCCCAAGCCCACGTGCGTCAGGATGCATGAACAGCTGGTCGAGGATGGCGGCTTCCGGCTTGAGGGCGAGAAAGCCGATGATCTCCTCGCCGGCTACGGCCACCGTCACCAGCCAGCCGGCTTCGATCTCGACGTCTATCCGTGCCCGCAGCTGTTCGAGGCTCGGCAGACGCACCGGGCCGACGCCGGGCAGGCCGGCGCTCCGGTGCCAGATGGCGGCGATGGCGTCGTAGTCGGCCGGCGTCGCCGGGCGGAGCAGGATGCCGCTCATGCGCGCCGCGCCGAGTATTCCGCCAGCACCAGGCCGGCTGCCACGAGGATCGCGGCGATGACATGGAAGAGCTGCAGCGCTTCGCCCAGGACGATCACCGAGCCGACGGTGCCGAATAGCGGGATCAGGTTGACGAACAGGCTGGCGCGGTTGGAGCCGATCAGCTCGACGCCGCGGACATAGAGCAGCTGCGAGATCACCGAGGGGAAGATCACCGTGTAGGCGGCGATCAGCCAGCCCTGCATGTCGATGGCGGCAAGGTTGGCGGGAAGGTTCGCGGTGCCGTTGCCGAGCGTTGCCTGGTAGGCGAACGAGGCGACGATGGCGCCCGTGCAGGTGGCGACGAGAAAGCTGGTCCAGTGCGTCGATGGGCGCCAGCGCAGCGCGATCGAATAGATGGCGTAAGCGAAGCAGGCGAGGATGACGAGCAGGTCGCCGAGGTTCACTTCCAGCGTCAGGATGCGGCTGAGGTCGCCATGCGTGGCGATGATGGCGACGCCGAGGATGGTGATCACGACGCCCAGCAGTTGCAGGCCGCGCACCCGGGTGCGGAACAGCGCGAAATTGAGGATGATGACGAAGATGTTGACCGCTACCTGCTCGAGCGAGGTGTTGACCCCCGAAGTGTAATAGGCGGCGACATAGACCAGCACGTTGAACGTGGCGAAGCCGACGGCGCCGTAGAACAGATAGAGCCACCATCTGGCCCGGATCACCGGCCAATCGCGCTTCAGCGGCCCGATGGCGAAGGGCAGGACGAGCAGCAGCGCGCCGGTCCAGCGCAGGATCATCAGCGAATGGGCATCGATATGGCCGACGGCGAGCTTGCCGGCGACGACGTTGCCGCCCCAGAACAGCGTGGTGAGGATGAGGATCAGGTAGGGGCGATCCAGCAGGGCGTGGAACGCGCGGTTGCCGGTCGCGGCAGGGGAGTTGGTCATCGGGGCCGTGTGGTTCGGACATCGGCCGCCATCCACAGGGGATGGCGGCCGAAGGAGGCGCGAACTTATTCGCAGCCGATGCGTCGCGCCAGCCCGTCAGGCGGCCGGAGGGATGTTCTGGTTGAGCCGGAACAGGTTCTCCGGATCGTACTTGGCCTTGATCTGGCGCAGCCGATCCCAGGTCGAGCCGGGATACGCGGCGCGCAGGCCCTCGCCGCCCTCGAGGCCGAGGAAGTTGACATAGGCCACGGCGTTTTTCTCGCTGACGCTGTCGATGGCGCCGGTGGCCCAGCGGTCGAACTGCGCGGTAACGTCGGCGCCGCCTTCATACATGGCGAGAAAGCCGAGCATGACCTTGCCGTGGCGGTGCGCGAAGGCGGTGGCGTCGGTGGCGACGCGCGAGAAGGCGCCGCCGAGCACCCGGATCTGGCCCATCTTCATCGGCGAGGGGCAGGCTTCGAGCGCTGCCAGCAGCTTTGCCGCGGTCTCGACGCTGACCTTGTCGACGAAGCGCGAGCGGCACGAGACGGCCGGGCGCACTTCGGGCGGCGGGTCCATGGCGTACATGGCGGAGTAGGGCGCCGGGCCGACCAGGTCGGCGATCGGGGTGGCGATGGCGCGGAACGGCGCCAGGGCCGCGGTCGCGGCGTCGGGCGGACCGGAAAAGGCCATCATGCCGATCAGCGCCAGCGAGCCGTGGAACTCGGCCGGCACGAACGGCACCGGCGGGATCGGCATCACCATGGCGATGGTCGACAGCGCTTCGGGCGCAGCGTCGGCCAGGGCGGCGAACTGCGCGATGTTCTCCGCCGTGGCGGGCAGCACCAGCGGGCCACCGACGAAGGCGGGCAGCGGGTTGAGCTTGAACTTCAGGCGGGTGACCACGCCGAAATTGCCGCCGCCGCCGCGCAGCGCCCAGAACAGGTCGGGGTGGTTGGCCGCATCGACGACGAGGATGTCACCGGCGGCGGTCACCACTTCGGCGGCAAGCAGGGAGTCGATGGTGAGGCCGTGCTTGCGCACCATGTAGCCGACCCCGCCGCCCAGCGTCAGGCCACCGATGCCCACCGTGCCGGAATCGCCGAAGCCGACGATCAGCCCGTGCTGCTCGACGGCGCGGGTCACCTCGCCCGAGGTGAGCCCGGTGCCGGCCCACACGGTGCTGGCCGCATGGTCGATCTCGATGCCGTTCAGGTCGCGCAGGTCGATCACCAGCCCGCCCTCGGTGCCGCTGTGGCCGCCGACGCTGTGGCCGCCGCTGCGGACGGCCAGTTCGAGATCGGTGGCGCGGGCGAAGTTGATCACTGCCGCCACGTCCGCAACGTTGGCGACACGGATCACCGCCGCCGGGCGCCGGTCGAAATTGCCGAGGGCGACGGTGCGCGCCTCGTCGTAAGTCGTATCACGCGCCGAAATCACCCGGCCGCGCAGGCTCGAGGCCAGCATGTCGATCTGGTCTTCGAGCGGAAAGCGTTTGTCCATTCCCTTGAACTCGCTGAGGTTGCGTTGAGAGCGCGGCGTCTAGGCGTGGCGATTTGAACGGCAAATGAATGCACCGCTCAGCGCCGGATCAGGAATGGAGTGGGGCGGGGACCTCTCGGTGATCCTCCCCCGCGTGGCGGGGGAGGATCTAGGGGAGGCCGGCGCAACCGCCTCAGGCCGGCGGGATGTTCTGGTTGAGCCGGAACAGGTTTTCGGGGTCGTAGGCCCGTTTCACCTGTCGCAGCCGGTCCCAGGTGTCGCCGGGATAGGCGGCGCGGATGCGGGCGGGGCCCTCGTCGGCGACGAAGTTGACATAGGCGCCCTCGTCGCCCTGGTTGAGGGCCTGGGCGAAGTCGGCGACCCAGGCCTCCTTGTCGGGCTTGTCCGCCTCGCCCTCGTAGAACGCCGCGACATTGATCATGATCGGGCTCTTGCGGTGGGCGTAGGCGGTGGCCGACGGGGAGACGCGGCTCACCGCACCGCCAAGCACGCGGATCTGGCAGACGCGCATGCCGGCATCGGACTCATCGAGATAGCCGAGGATGGTTTCGGCTTCCGGCGTGCCGATCCGCTCGACCAAAAGGTTCAGCGCCGCGGCAGTGGGGTGATAGTCGGGGTCCTCGGGCGGATACATGCCGGCATAGGGACCGGGCTTGACGAAATCGGCCAGCGGGGTGCCGAGCGCCCGGAACGGCGCCAGCGCCGCCTCGGCCGCCTCCGGCGCACCGGCGAAGGCCAGCATGGCGAGAATCACCAGCTTGCCGTGCTGTTCGGCCGGCAGGAACGGCATGGGCGGCGCCGGCATGACGTTGGCGATGCCCGACAGCTCCTCGGGCGCCGCCTTGGCGGCGGCGACGAAGCCGGCAATGGTCTTGGGCGTCGCCGGCAGCACCAGCATGCCGCCGGTGAAGGCGGGAAGCGGGTGGAGCCGGAACTTCAGCCTGGTGACGACGCCGAAATTGCCGCCGCCGCCACGCAGGGCCCAGAACAGTTCGGGATGGTTGGCCTCGTCGGCCAGCAATTGCCGGCCATCGGCGGTGACCAGTTCGACGGCGAGCAGGGAGTCGATCGACAGGCCGTGCTTTCTCGCCAGGTAGCCGACGCCGCCACCCAGGGTGATGCCGCTGACGCCGACGGTGCCGGCATCGCCGAAGCCGACGATCAGCTGGTGCGGGGCGAGGGCCTCGGTCAGCGCCCCGGCCGTGACGCCGGCGCCGACCCACACGGTGCGGTTGGCGGCGTCGATGTCGATGCCCTTGAGATCGCGGACATCGATGACGAGGCCGCCATGGGTGGTGGAATGACCGGCGGCGCTATGGCCGCCGCTGCGCACCGCCAGTTCGAGCCGGTTGTCGCGCGCATAGGCGATGGCGGTAACAGTATCGGCGGCATCGGCGACGCGGACGATCTGTGCGGGCCGTTTGTCGTGGCCGCCATACATGACGGTACGGGCCTTGTCGTAGTCGGAATCAGTTGCAGTGATCACCCGGCCGGCAGAACCGGCGGGCAGGCGGAAAGTGTTCGCGGCAGTCGAGAGGGGCATATTGCAGTCCTCAAGTTCTCGTGTTGGCGCGCTGGGTTGCGGTAACATGGGTGTGACCAGGCGCGTTTGCTAGGGCCAGACCGTGCCTGGTCGATCGGTTCCCGATGCGCGGCGCCCAAGGGTGCGACGCGACGGGATTTGTCATCTGAGAAGGACTGCTCTAAAGGACATCCGCAACTACCTCGGACTTCCTTGCCGGAAGCCGCGCGGGTCAGCTTGCAGCGAAACGAAACTGATCTTTGCGGTCCGCCGGCAGCACGCCCGGCCGGGCTGCCGCTTCCTGAGGGGCAATAAGCGCATGGCAAACGTGATCGTCGTCGGCAGCCAGTGGGGTGACGAGGGCAAGGGCAAGATCGTCGACTGGCTGTCGGAGCGCGCCGATGTGGTGGTGCGCTACCAGGGCGGTCACAATGCCGGTCATACGCTGGTCATCGATGGCACCAGCTACAAGCTGGCGCTGCTGCCTTCGGGCGTGGTGCGCGGCAAGCTGAGCGTGATCGGCAACGGCGTGGTGGTCGATCCGCACCACTTCGTCGCCGAGGTGGAAAAGATCGGTGCCCAGGGCATCGAGGTCACCCCCGAAGTGCTGAAGATCGCTGATAATGCGCCGCTGATCCTCAGCCTCCACCGTGAGCTCGATGCCATTCGCGAGAGCGGCAATTCCGGCCTGAAGATCGGCACCACCCGCCGCGGCATCGGCCCGGCCTATGAGGACAAGGTCGGCCGGCGCGCCATCCGGGTATGCGACCTCGCCGAGCCCGAGACGCTGATGCCCAAGATCGAGCGGCTGCTGGCGCACCACAATGCGCTGCGCCGCGGCATGGGGCTGACCGAGCTTTCCGCCGAGTCGCTCTACAACGAGCTGACCGAGGTGGCCGGCAAGATCCTGCCCTATGTCGACCAGGTCTGGCGGCTGCTCGACGAGAAGCGCCGCGCCGGCGCGCGCATCCTGTTCGAGGGGGCGCAGGGGGCGCTGCTCGACAACGATCACGGCACCTATCCGTTCGTCACCTCGTCCAACACCGTGGCCGGCCAGGCCTCGGCCGGCTCGGGCCTCGGGCCGACGGCGATCGGCTATGTGCTGGGGATCACCAAGGCCTATACCACCCGCGTCGGCGAGGGGCCGTTCCCGTGCGAGCTCGATGACGAGATCGGCAGGCACCTGTCGAGCGTGGGCCGCGAAGTGGGCGTCAATACCGGCCGGCCGCGCCGCTGCGGCTGGTTTGACGCGGTGCTGGTGCGCCAGACGGTAAGAACTTCGGGGATAAACGGCATTGCCCTGACGAAACTGGATGTTCTTGACGGCCTCAAAGAGCTCAAAGTGTGTGTGGGCTACGAGCTCAATGGTCAAAAAATTGACTACTTGCCTGCCTCAATGGGAGCACAAGCTGCTGTTAAGCCGATCTACGAGACCCTCGAGGGGTGGTCGGAGACGACGGCAGGGGCGAGAAGCTGGTCTGAACTCCCGGCACAGGCGGTAAAGTACGTCAGATACATCGAAGAGCTGATCGGGGCTCCGGTTGCCATGCTCTCCACCAGCCCGGAAAGGCTGGACACCATACTGGTTCAGGACCCGTTCCAAGATTGAGTTTTTTTCGATAGAACAGGCCCCTAAAATTACGGATGTCGTTTAGCCGATGGCGGACTACAAAGAGCTGTTACGTAGGGCGGTAGAAGCTCTGCCGGAGAATAACGGCGCTGCGCGACGCGCGGTCTACGAGAAGGCGCGCGCCGCTCTCGTGGGCCAGTTGCGCGCCATCAATCCGCCGCTGGCCGCTCGCGACATCACCGCCCACCGCCTGCAGCTCGAGGATTGCATCCGCCAGGTCGAGCAGGAAGCCAGCGAGGCGGTGATCGCCGGGCTGGGCTCGGGCAAGGAAGACAATCCGCCGCCGCCGCCGGTCTATTTCGAGCCGCCGGCCAAGAAGGCCCCGGCTGCCGTCGCCAAGCCGGTGGCCAAGCCCGTGCCGCAGAACGGCAAGGAGCCGCCGCGGCCGCTGCCGCCGGGTGGTTCGATCGAAGAGATCATCGCCGCCGCCAATGCCGAGCAGACCGAGGGATCGGACCGCTCGCGCTCGATCGTCCGCCCCGATGCCAAGCCGATGGGCAAGCCGGTGCCCAAGCTGGTGCCCTCGACGCAGCGCCAGCCGGCGCAGCTCGCGGCGCCCGTGCCGTCCGACGAGGCTGAGGACGAGGGCGAGGTGCAGCAGGCGCCGGTCCGTTCGCCGTTGCCGGCCAAGTCGCCTGCCGCCCGTTCGCCGCTGCCCTCGATCGTGGCGCGCGCCGAGGCCGCCAAGAGCCGTACCGGCAATGCCGCGTTCGGCGCGCCGATCGCCGGCGCCGCCCGCGGTCCGGTGCTCGAGCCGCGCCGCGAACTGAGCGCGCCGCGCCTCGAGTCGACCGGCCGCAACGGCCAGGCTGCCGCCCGCCAGATTTCCGAGCCGGTGGCGCTGTTCAACGAGCCGCCGATCGCTGCCGCCATGTCGGCGGTGCGCGAGGTCGAAGTGGAAGCCCCGGCCGACCCGCAAGGGGCGATCGATCGCGCCATCGCGACGCTCGACCGCGAGGCGCGCGGCGATGCCGAGTTCGAAGAGCCGATCGGCAACGGGGTGCCCTACAGCGCCTTCGAGGAAGACGAGGCCGACGAACAGCCGCCCCGCCAGAATGGTTTTGCGCCGTCGATGCTGAAGGCCGATGCGCGCCCGCAGCGCGAAGGCAAGGCCGCCAAGGCCAGCGCCTTTGCCCGTGACGCGCGCGAGCCGCGCGGCAAGAAGCAGCGCGATGCGGAACCTAGTTTCCCGCGCGCCCGCGCCGAAGATGAGCGTCGCGGCCTCGGCGCCGTGACGATCTTCCTGATCGTGTTCGCGGTGCTGCTGGTCGGCGCCGGCGGCGCCGGCTTCTGGGCTTGGCGCGAGGGCTTCATCGATCTCGACCAGATGTTCGGGCGTGGCCCGGCCACCACCCAGCAGGCGACGGCGACACCCGCCGCGGCGCCGGCAACCGCCACCACCGAGACGCCGGCAACCGGCCCTGGCAACACCGCCACCCCGGCCGAGAGCGACACACCGGCCGCCGTGCTGGCCACCGAGGATCGCCTCGGCGCCGAGACCACTGCGGAAGCTCCGGCGGCGTTGAGCCGGCTGGTTCCTGCCGCACCGGAAGAACGCCTCACCACCGACCAGCCGGCGACCGCGACCGACGCGACGCAGGCGGCGGCTTCGGTCGATCCGGCCAGCCTCCCCGGCAGCCAGTCGCTGCTGCTCGAGGCTTCGGACAGCGGCACCACCGGCGCCGTGCCGTTCTCCGGCACGGTCGAGTGGAGCAAGGGGACCGACGAGATGGGCCTGCCGACGCTGATCGGCAAGGCCAATATCCCGGCGCGCAACCTGGCCGTCGATGTGCTGATCCGCAAGAACTCCGATGCGAGCCTGCCGGCAAGCCACCTGATGGAAGTCAATTTCCGGGTGACCGACAGCTTTATCGGCGGCTCGATCGCCGGGCTGCCGGGTGTGTTGCTGAAGAACGAAGAGCTGGTGCAGGGCACCCCGCTGGTCGGCGCCTCGGCTCGCGTGGTCGGCAACTCCTTCCTGTTCGCGCTCAGCGCGTCGCCGTCGGACATCGCCGCCAACAGCAGCCTGCTGATCTCGCGCAAGTGGATGGACCTGGCGCTGATCTATGCCACCGGCAAGCGCGCCATCATCACCCTCGAAAAGGATGCCGCGGCAGAGACGATGTTCACTGAAGTGGTGGGCGAGTGGACCAAGTCGGTCGCGGCGCAGGCCAACTGATCGCGGCAAAAGATTAGGAAACGCCTGGGCTTTGGCTCGGGCGTTTTGCTTTACGGGGACGCACTGGCGGTGAGCTGCGCACCCAGTGTGCTTGGCTACCCCTCACCCTGACCCTCTCCCCAAAGGGGCGAGGGGATGTTGTGGCGCAGCCGGTGATCCACTGACCCCTCTCGCCATCTGTTCTAAAGCCGCTTCAGCACCCGCGCCGGAACGCCCGCCGCGATGGTGCTGGCCGGCACGTCGCGGCTGACCACCGCGCCGGCTGCGACCACGGCGTTGTCGCCGATGGTGACGCCGGGCAGGATGGTGGCGGCGGCGCCGATCCAGACATTGTTGCCGATGACGATGGGCCGCTTGACGATGCCGTTGCGGCGCTCTCGCGGGTCGGTGGGGTGACCGGCTGAAACGAGGTTCACCTTCGGCCCGATCATCACGTCGTCGCCGATCCGGATGCCACCCAGGTCCATGAAGTGGCAGCCCTGGTTGATGAAGACGTTGCTGCCGATGGTGGTGTTGAGGCCGCAATCGGTCGAGAAGGGCGGGATGATCATGAAGCGGTCGTCCAGCGGGCTGCCGATCAGCTCGCTGAAGGCGGCTCGCAGTGCCGCGAGGTCGTCGAAGCCGATCTCGCTCAACCGGGCGCTCAGCCGCACGGCGCGCCGGAGGTTCTCGAACATCTGCCGCCCCTCGGCGGAGCGGGCGGGGTTGGCTTCGGACATGACGTGGCTTCCGGGAGAATCGGAGCGCCAGTGTAGCTCCGGTCCGGCCTGCTTGAGCATCTCGCTGATGCGGGCGCGGGAGACCCCTCAATTTCTTGCCTGAGAGGATAGGGGAGCCGGTTAGCTCTCGAACAGCATGCCGTCGCGCAGCTGGTAGCGTCGCGCGGCCAGTGCTTCGACGTCGTCGGCATGGTGGCTCACCAGCATGGTGATCCAGCCGTGCCGCTCGGTGAGCGATTTCACCAGGGTCCGGATGGTGCCGCGGGTCTCGTCGTCGAGCGCCGAGAACGGCTCGTCCAGCAGCAGCACCGGCCGGTCGCGCAGCAGGGTGCGGGCCAGGGCCACGCGCTGCTTCTCGCCGCCCGACAGCGTGTCGGCGCGCTGTCGCAGCACGCCCGGCAGCCCGACCTCGTTGAGCGCCGCCGCGATCTTCGATTGCTGCTCGGTGGCGCCGCGCGGCAGCCCGAGCGCGAGGTTCTGCTGGGCGCTCAGATGCTCGAACAGGGTTTCGGACTGGAACAGGATGGAGATCGGCCGCTGCTCGGGAGGCAGCGGCAGCAGGTCGCGGCCATCCAGCGCCAGCCGGCCGCTCTGCGGCTGGAGGAAGCCGGCGATCAGGTCGAGCAGGGTCGACTTGCCGGCGCCGGATTGACCGCTGACGGCGGTGATTTCGCCCGGCCGCGCCGCAAAGCTCAGGTCGAAATGCCTGGTGGCGCCGGGGTGGGTGAAGCGCAAATGTTCAGCTTCGAGCATCGGTGAGCTTTCCAACCAGTTTTGGCAGCAGCACGAAGGCGGCGATGGTGATGACCAGCATCAGCGCCGCGATCGCCGCAGCGTCGTTGCTGCGATAGGCCCCGAGCGCCCGGTACATCAGCAATGGCAGGGTGGTGAAGTCCTCGGTGCCGAACAGGGCGATGACGCCCAGATCGCCCAGCGAGAAGCAGAAGCTCAGCGCCAGGACGACGCCGGCCTCGCGACCGATCAGCGGCCACTCGACGGCCATGAACTGCCGCCAGCCGCCGAGCCCGAGCGAGCGGATCAGCCGGCCGCGGCGCTCGGCGATGGCATCGAGCGGCGGCGCCAGTGTCGCCAGCGCGAAGGGCAGCGACAGCAAGCCATTGGCGAGCAGCACCACCACCGGCCCCGCAGTCTCGGGCAGCAAGCCGGCATTGCGCACCAGCAGGAAGGCACCCAGCGACAGCACCACGGCGGGCACCGCGAGATAGGCATAGGCCGGGGCGCCGATGCCGATGCGCAGCAGCGGGCGGCCCGAGGCGGCGCGGCCCATGCCGATGCCGAGCGCCAACAGAAGCGTCAGGATGGCGGAACCCGAGCCGAGCGCCAGGCTGGTGCCGAGGGCTTTCCAGAAACTCTCGCGACTCGCCACATCGAGGATGCCTGGGCCGATGCCGTCGATGAGGATGGCGAGCAGCGGCAGCGCGAAGCCGACAATGCCGAATGCCAGCACGACCCACTGGGCGATCCGCGCCACGGCGCCGTCGCGCCAGCGCGGCGGGGTCGAGCCGCCGGTGCTGGCGGAGATCGGGGCGAAAGCGGAGGCGGCGAGGATGACGGCCGAGCAGATGCCGATCTGCACCAGCGCCAGGGTGACGGCGCCGTTGAGGTCGAAATCCAGCCGCACCGCGGCGTAGATCGCCACTTCCAGCGTCTGGTTGGCCGGACCGCCGCCGAGCAGCAGCACGATCGGAAAGCTGGTGAAGGCAAGCAGGAAAATGATGGCGGCGAGACCGGGCAAGGTGGTGCGCAGCATCGGCCAGTCGATCACCGTGAAGCGCTGCCAGGCGCCGAGCCCCAGGCTCTGGCCGGTCTTCAGGCGCTTTTCGGGGATGGAGTCGAGCCGTGCCAGGAGGATGCGGGCGGCAAACGAGGCATCAAGGATCACGTGCGCGGCGAGGATGCCGGCGAGCCCGAACAGCGGCACTTCGAAGGGATGGCCGGTCAGGGCGAGCGCCGCCTGGTTGATCCAGCCGGCGCGGCCCCACACAGCCAGCAGCCCGAAGGCGACGATCAGCCCGGGAGTGACGATGGCCGAAGCGAACAGGCCGACTACGAGATCGCGGCCGGGAAAGCGCAGCCGGTTCAGCGCCCAGGCCAAAGCCGTGCCGACGAGCAGCGACAGGATGGTGGTGAGGCCCGCCTGGATGCTGGTCATGACGACCAGGTGCCAGACATCCACCCTCGACTGGCGCGATGGTTCGCCCGCCGCGGTGGCGAGGATCGCCAGCAGCACCAGCGCCACCAGGGCGGCGATGGCGGCAGCAATGGCCGCCCCGGCCAGCAGCCGGAGCGGCCGGTGCGGCAGCACCAGGTTACTGGAGCGCGGCGAGAGCAGCATCCACCCAGGCCCGGCCGTTGGCGGCAAGCTCGGCTTCGTCGATCGGCAGCACCTTCTCGGGCGGTTTGCCGAAGGCGGCGGGCAGGGCATCGCCGATGTCGATCACCGGATACATCCAGTTGGTGGTCGGGATCACTTTCTGCGCCTCGGGGGTGACGAGATAGGCGAGGAAGGCCTTGCCGAGCTCCACCTGTTTGGCGGTCTTCAGCAGCCCTGCGACTTCGACCTGCGGCACGAAGCCTTCGGTGAACGGCGCATAGGCGTATTTGTCGTCGTTCTCGGCGACGGCGTGATAGGCGGGCGAGGTAGTGTAGCTCAGCACCATGTCGGCCTGGCCATCGAGGAACAGGCCATAGGCTTCCGACCAGCCGCGCGTCATGGTGAGGATATGCGGCTTCAGGCCCTTCCAGATTTCGGGGGCGCGGTCGCCATAGGCGGCCTCGACCCACAGGACATTGCCGAGCCCGGGCGTCGACGACCGCGGATCCTCGATGACGATCTTGAAGCTCGCGGGCAGCGCTATGAGCTCCTCGAACGAGGTCGGCGGGTTCGGCGTCTTCTCCTTGTTGTAGACGAAGGCGAAGTAGCCATAGTCGAACGGCACGAACTCGGCGTCGCTCCACGGCAGGGACAGACCCTCGAGGGTCAGGCCATGCGGCGCGAACAGCCCGGTGGCGCGGGCTTCGCCGGAGGTGGCGGTGTCGAGGCCGACGACCAGGTCGGCCTTGGTCGAGGCGCCTTCGAGCTGCACCTTGCGCAGCGTCGAGATGGCATCCTCGGAGGTGGTGAACTGCACCGTGCAGCCGCAGGTCTTCTCGAACCCGGCCTTCAGGGCCGGGCCGGGGCCCCATTCCGCGGCGAAGCTGTCATAGGTGTAGATGTTGAGCGTGGGCTTGTCCTCGGCGAGGACAGGCAAGGCGGTGGCGCAGATGACTGCCGCCAACGCGAAGCGTGCGAACGTGCGCATAGTCGTTCCCTTCGGTTGCGGCCATGTGATTGAAGGGGACGTCAATGGATCGGGCGCTTCAGCGCCCTTGCCATCTCGAACTTCCTCCGCCAGCATGACCTGGTTCAGGTTCAATGGGTAACTCTCAGCTCCGGAAGATCCGGAACACCCCAGCGAGACAGCTGACAGATAGACAGAGTTTTCCCTCCGTGCAAGCGCGTGCCCCCCAGACTTCCGTTGCGGTCTTTGACGACCTCATGGTCATCGTTGGCGGCGGGACGGTCGATTTCGACCTCCTGCGCGAGCTGTATGCCTCGGGCGGGCACCTGGTCGGGGCGGATGGCGGCGCCGACCAGATCGTCGAAGCGGGGCTGAAACCCGAGCTGATCATCGGCGATTTCGATTCGCTGAAGAACCCGCACTCGTGGCTGGGCAAGACCCGGCTGATGCAGATCAGCGAGCAGGAAACCACCGATTTCGAGAAGGCGCTCTACTCCACCCGCGCGCCGGTGACGGTGGCGCTCGGCATGACCGGGCGCCGCTTCGACCACACGCTGGCGGCGCTCGATGCGGTGACCAAGTACGCACAGAAGCGCAAGATCGTGCTGGTCGACGAAGAGGACGTGGCGCTGCCGCTGACCCGGGCGTTCTCGTTCTCGGTCGATCCGGGGGAGCGGGTTTCGATCCACCCGCTGGCACCGGTGACGTTCTGGACCTCCGAAGGGCTGAAATACCCGCTCGATGCGGTGAAGCTGGCGCCTGGGGTGCGGACCGGCACCTCGAACGAGGCGCTGACCGGGCCGTTCCGCATCGTGCCGGAGGAGGGCGTGCACGCCCCATACCTGCTGATCCTGCCGCGCAAATACCTGGCGCAGCTGATCGCCAAACTGCTGCTCGAAAAGCGCTGATCACATCCGGCACTTTGTCGGCGCTCTGGCGAAATTCCGCCAAGATCAGCGTCCATTCCCCCGGTCTTTAAGAGCTTGGGGCCATTCGTGAAAGTTCTGATTGCAGCAGTATTGCTGAGCCTTGCGGCGGTGTCCGCGAGCCGGGCGGAAGTGGTGTGTACGCTGATCGTTGACGCGACAAGCGGCGCGGTGCGGTTGCAGGAGGGCGGCGGCTGCGACACCCCGACCTCGCCCGCCTCGACCTTCAAGGTGCCGCTGGCGGTGATGGGGTTCGATGCCGGGATCCTGACCGGCGCGGACGAGCCCGCCTGGCCGTACAAGACCGAGTACAAGGCCGATCGGCCCGACTGGCGGGTCACCACCACGCCCACCACCTGGCTGCGCGATTCCGTGCTGTGGTACTCGCGGGTGCTGGTGGCGACGATGGGCGCCGAGCGGTTCGGCAAATACGTCGCCGATTTCGAGTACGGCAATGCCGACATTTCCGGCGATCCGGGCAAGGATAACAGCCTCACCCGGTCGTGGATCAACTCGTCGCTGCTGATCACTCCGGCGGAGCAGGTGCGCTTCGTGCAGCACATGCTGGCGGGCGAACTGCCGGCCTCGGCGGCGGCGCAGGCCGCGGTGGTGGCGATCATGCCGACCTTCAAGGCCGGCAAATGGACCGTCTCGGGCAAGACCGGCACCTATTACGAGCGCAATGCCGACGGCACGTTCAACTCGCGGCGGCAGACCGGCTGGTTTGTCGGCTGGGCCGAGCGCGATGGCGAACGGCTCGCCTTCGCCTACCTGATCCGCGAGAACAAGAAGAGCTCGACCGGTGCCGGGACGCGCGCCCGGGACGCGCTGCTGGCCCGCTTCGCCAAATGGGGCAAGGGCGAGTTCGCCTGGGCGCAGCAACCGGGCCCCGGAGTGGTGCCGGTGATCGGCCCGCCGCAGAACGGGTGATGAGTTTCAAAGGTCGTCCCCTCGACACCTCTCCCTTTGGGGGAGAGGTCGGCCCGAAGGGCCGGGTGAGGGGGCCTTTCTGGCGCTCGGTGTTTGCGGCAAGGCCCCCTCACCCCGACCCTCTCCCCCAAAGGGAGAGGGGGCGCTTGAGCCGATGCACCTCAGGATGAATCCCGACCGACGCCGAGATGACACCGAGTGTGGGATGCCATTCTGGCAACGAAAAGGGCCGCCCACCGGGCGGCCCTTTCTCATTCGATCGAAGCGATCAGAGGCTGGCTTCGCGCGACTTGGCGTGAGCTGCCTTCTGCACGGCTTCCTGCACTTTTTCGAAAGCGCGGACCTCGATCTGCCGGATACGCTCGCGGCTGACATTGTATTCCTGCGCCAGCTCTTCGAGCGTCGCCGGCTCGTCGCGCAGGCGGCGGGCCTGGAAGATCGCCTTCTCGCGCTCGTTGAGATCGCCCATCGCGTTGGTGAGCAGGCCCATGCGCTCGGAGAATTCCTCGGTCTCGCCGAGGGTGGTCTCCTGGTCCGGGGTATCGTCGACCAGCCAATCCTGCCATTCCGAGGCGCCTTCGTCGGCGCGCATCGGGGCGTTGAGCGACGCATCGCCCGAGAGGCGCTGGTTCATCGACACCACGTCGCTTTCGGTGACGTGCAGCGTCGTCGCGATCTGCTTGATCTGGTCGGGGTGGAGGTTGCCGTCATCGAGGGCGGCGATCTGCCCCTTGATCTTGCGCAGGTTGAAGAACAGCCGCTTCTGCGCCGCGGTGGTGCCGATCTTCACCAGCGACCACGAGCGCAGCACGTATTCCTGAATGGCGGCGCGGATCCACCACATCGCGTAGGTCGCGAGGCGGAAGCCCTTTTCCGGCTCGAAGCGCTTGACCGCATGCATCAGGCCGACATTGCCTTCCGAGATGACCTCGGAGATGGGCAAGCCGTAGCCGCGATAGCCCATGGCGATCTTGGCCACGAGACGCAGATGCGAGGTGATGAGCTTCTGGGCAGCGCCCGGATCCTGATGCTCCTTGTAGCGCTTGGCGAGCATATATTCCTCGTCAGGCTCCAGCATCGGAAACTTGCGGATTTCCTGGAGATAGCGGCTGAGTCCACCCTCAGCCGAAAGAATTGGCAGATTGGTCTGGGCCATAATGCACCCTCGTCTTTCCCCCGCAGTCACGGGCAGATACGCAGCCGTGTCCAGTCCGGCACACGGCTGACTGTCAGAACTATATAGGTCGAATTTCGGTCTTGATAAGACCCACCGACCCTGCATGAGAACGTTGGTAGGCCGCCAAGGTTGCATGAACCTTACAGGCGGGCATTTGGCTATGGCGACGCGTGGCGGAGCTTACCGATGATCCGGAGTTGTCGCCGATCGTCTCTTGGCGATCGTGGCTTACCCCTCATCCGGCCCTTCGGGCCACCTCCGGGCGAGGGCTACGCCCTCGTCCCGCGACCCGACGGGGAGAAGAATCCGCCGGCGCCAGTGCGAGGCACCATTCCTCTCCCCGTCGGGGAGAGGGTGGATCGGCCAACGGCCGAGACGGGTGAGGGGTGGCAGGCACAATGCCATCCCAGATAGGGGCGCCCAACCAGCACCCTGGTTCCCGAACGAGACGCCTTACCGCGCGAACGCCCGGTCGAACGGTTCGATCGCCGCTTCGAGCGCTTCGAGGTCGGGCGGCAGTGGCGCTTCGAACTGCATTTCCTCGCCGGTCACCGGGTGCTCGAAGCCGAGCTCGGCGGCGTGCAGCGCCTGGCGGCCGAGCGCCGCAACGGCGGTCCTCGCGGCATCGGGCAGCCGGTTGACCTTGGTGGCGAAGCCGGAGCCGTAGACCATGTCGGCAACCAGCGGGTGGCCGATATGGGCCATGTGGACGCGGATCTGGTGGGTCCTGCCGGTTTCGAGCTCGCAGCGGATGCGGGTGATGTCCCAGCCGTCATCGCCGAAACGGGCCTCGACCCAGTAATGGGTGATGGCCTCGCGACCATCCTGGCGCACCGCCTGCTTCAGCCGGTTGGCCGGATCGCGGCCGAGCGGCGCCTCGACCGTGCCCGAGGCCTGCTGGGTGCGGCCCCAGCACCAGGCGAAGTAGGCGCGGTGGAGGGGCCCCGTACGGCCGTGGTCGGCGAACTGCGCGGCAAGGTGATTATGCGCCTGCTCGGTCTTGGCGGCGACCATGACGCCCGAGGTGTCCTTGTCGAGGCGGTGGACGATCCCTGGGCGCTTGACCCCGCCAATGCCCTTGAGGCTGTCGCCGCAATGGTAGAGCAGGGCGTTGACCAGCGTCCCGGTATAGTTGCCTGGCGCCGGATGGACCACCATGCCGACCGGCTTGTTGATGACGATCAGCTGGTCGTCCTCATAGAGGATGTTGAGCGGGATGTTCTCCGGCGTCGGTTCCGCCTCGATCGGCTCGGGGGCCACAAGCGTGACTTCCTCGCCGTCGCGCAGCTTGTATTTGGGCTCTGTGACAGCTCGCCCATTGATCGTGACGCTTCCGGCCAGTATCAGGTCCTTGATCCGGTTGCGCGAGAAGACCGGTACGGCACGGGCGAGTGCGGCATCCAGCCGGCTGCCGGCGTCGGCGGCATCGACCAGCAATTGCCACTCCTGTTCCTCGCCGGAAATATCCTGCATGAGCGATCCTCAAGACAAACCCGAAACCACCCCGGAGCTGACGCCGGAAGCCAAGGCCGTCCTCAAGCGGGCGCGCAGGTCTTTCATGGTGTCGATGGGGCTACTGGTGGTGGGCCTTATCGCCATCGGCGGCGCACTTGTCTACCGCGCATCGCAGAGCGACGGCAAAGGCGGCGACTACGTGATCGCGGCGCTGAAGATCCCGGCCGGCGGCGAAGTGGTTTCGGCGGTGGCGGCCGATGGCCGGATCACCGTCACCTACCGGCTCGGTCCGATCACCAGCGTGCGCATCTTCGACGGCAAGTCGGGCGAGATGATCCGCGAAGTGCCGGTGGTCAGCGAATAGCTGCCGGAGCCGGTATACTAGGCGTCAGTTCCCGTCCTGCAGTTCGCGCAGCGCCTTCAGCCGGTCGGAGACGGCTTGGCCCTCGGGGGCGCCGCCTTTCCTCGCCCTCGGTCCGCGGACCGGGGCGACCTGGGCTTCTTCGGCGTCGACGAATTTCTGCATGCGGGCGGCGAGGCTTTCTTCCTCGTCGATCGGGCCGTTGCCTTCGAGCGCATAGACCAGCCGGCTGACATCGGAAGCGATGTCGTTGAGGCGCTCGCGCAGGTGCGACTGCTCGATGCGGTCGCTGTCCCAATCGGCCATCACGGTGCCTTCGACGCCCGCCACCTTGGCGCGGAGCTTTTCCATTTCTTCTTCCAGCCCGAGTTTTTCCGCCAGCAGCATGTCGCGCTTCTGCTCGCCGTCGCCGACCAGCCTGGTGGTCTCGGCGAGCAGCGTCGAGACGCGGCTTTCGGCATCGGCAATGCGGGCTTCGGCGTCGGCGAGATCGGACTGGGCGTCGCTCACCGCATCGTCGCGCTTGGCCAGCTTCTCGCGGAACTCGGTGGCAGAGGCCCGCGCTTCGGCGGCGCTCTTGTCGGAGTTCTCGAGGCTCTCGATCAGGGTGCGGTTCTGCGTCTCGAGGAATTCCGAGCGCTTCTTTTCGACCTCGAGATATTGCAGCAGCTCGTCGATATCGGCGTTGTAGTTGCCGCTCAGCGCCTTGCCGTCGATGGCGAAGGCGCGCGGCGCGCTGCCGCGCAGGGTCTCGCGCGCGGCGTCGAGCTGGCTGGATTTCTCGCCCAGTTCCCGGTCGCGCATGCGCAGTTTCTGGGCGAGGTCGGCGCCTTCCTTTTCCAGTTCGAGAATGCGGCGGCGGGCTTCGGCTTCGCGCTCCTCGAGTTCGCGCACCACCTGCAGGTGGCTGTCGCGCTCGCCCTTGATGCCGCCCAGTTCGTTCTTCTTGCGATTGATATCGCGGAGCTGGTCGGAGAGGCGGCGGCGCAGCGCCTCGACGTTCATCTCGAGGCGGCGGGTGGAGAGGGCGAACTCGGCGCGGAGCTGGTCCTTGTCGGCGCGGAACTCGGCCATGGTCATGGGCGTCGCCGCTTCGATGCGCTTCTTGGTGAGGCGAACGGCGCGACGCCAGACGGCGGGCATGACGATCAGCGCCACAAGCCCGGCCACCAGCAGGCCGAGCACGAAATACATGATATTCTCAATGACCATAACTCAACTCCGCCACCGGCAACTGCCCGGTCCCGGGTGTTCGCGCCCGCTACGTTGGCAGCAATGGCCGCCCCCGGCTATCGCTGTCGGGCCGTAACCTTACCGGAAGACGGGGACGCGGTCACGATGAGCGTAGATCGTTTGCAGTCGAAACGCCGCAGCTCGCGAGCGCGGCCCTTGCCCGATCGGCTCAGAAGGGATTCCAGGTCGGCTCCTGGGTGAACTTCAGGTAGCCGACATTGACGCCGAGGCGCGCGCCGACGCCGGAGCGGATCGGCACCATCACCACGTCGCCGTACTTGATCACCGTCATGCCGAGCCCGCCGATGACGTAGGCGGAGCCGTCGACGCCGGGATAGCGGCCATAGACGTCGGAGACCGAGCTCAGGTTGTAGACCAGCATCATGACCTTGCTGCCGTCGCCGCCGAAATCGAGGCCGACGGTCGGGCCCTGCCAGAACACCGGATGCTCGCCCTGGTTGCGGGTATACATGGTGCCCTCGCCGTAACGGGCGCCGGCGAAGATGGCGCCGCCCGCTTCCTCGCCCAGGATATAGGCGTTGGGCAGGCCGAACTGGCTGACGGCGCGCTCGACCAGCGAGGCGAGCCCCTGGGCCACCGAGCCGAAGAACTGGTGGCCGGTATCGACCAGCTCGTCGCCGGAGAAGGTGTCGGTGAGCGAACCCTGCTGGGCTTCCTGCGCCTGGCTGAAGGTGGGGGTCAGCACCAGCGTGGCCGCGGTCAGGGCGACGAAGGCGGCAAGAATGAGGTAGACCATGCGGTCGAGCATGAGGGCACTCCGGAGGGGCTTAGTTCGAGCGGCAGGCCATTTACGCGGTACTTACCATGACGACGCTAGGTTCGGCGCATCCGGCTTGCCTGAGGTCATCTCAAGCTAGGCGTTCATGGCGGCAATGATGCGGCAAAAGCGTAAACAAAACTTAACCATAACCGGGCTTCTTGTCGCGCTATGGGTGAGTGCGTGGCTGGCTCTTAGCCTTCCGGTAAGCGCTGCGGCGCTGGTCGATGCCATCGTCACCGACCCGCTGACCGGCGTCGCGCTCGAGGGCTATGATGCGGTGAGCTACTTCACCGAGCCCGAGCCGGTGCAGGGCCTGGCCGACTACGAATACCAGTGGGGCGGCGTGCCGTGGTATTTCGCGTCGGCGGCCAATCGCGACGTGTTCATGCGCAACCCCGAGATCTACGCGCCGCAGTTCGGCGGGCACTGCGCCACCAGCCTCAGCCGCGGCTACCTGTCGGACGGCAAGCCGCGGCTCTACGCCATTTCCGGCATGAAGCTCTATCTGTTCTACTCGATGGCCAATCGCGACGCGTTCTTCAAGAGCGAGGAGACGTCGCTGCAGCAGGCCAATGGCGGCTGGGCGAGGCTGAAAGGCACGCTGACGGGCGAAGAGGGCAGCATGGCAGATGCGGTGGGGAAGGCTGCAGCGGCCGAGGCGGAGCCTGAGGGCGAGGCGGCGCACTGATGCGGGACCGCACGCCGTGGGGATGACGGCTGGGCCGTCCCCCGGGGGCCCTAGGGCTGCGGGCGGGTTGCGGTTAGGCTACGGCAAATTGATTCGACGGCAAGGATCCACAGAATGGCGGATTTCATCGAGCTCAAGGCGACCGACCTCGCGGCGATGCTGTGTTCTCGGGTCTGCCATGACCTGATCAACCCCGTCGGGGCGATCGGGAACGGGCTCGAAGTGCTGGCCGACCCGACGCAGTCGGCGATGGCCGACGGGGCGCAGGAGCTGATCGCCAACGCCGCAAAGCAGGCGCGGGCCAAGCTCGAGTTCGCGCGGTTGGCCTTTGGCGCGTCGTCGACGGCGGGCACCGATTTCGACACGCGCGAGTGCGAGCGCGTGGCGCGGATCTATTTCGACATCGAGAAGGCCGATCTCGACTGGCAGGTGCCGCTGATCCTGCTGCCCAAGCACAAAGCCAAGCTGTTCATGAACATGCTGCTGATCGCCGCCATGGCGGTGCCGCGCGGCGGCGTGGTGACGGCCAAGATCGAAGGCGCCGCCGGCGCCGAGGTGTTCAAGCTGACGTCGAAATCGGATCCCGAGAAGCGGCAGAAAACGCTGATGCCGTCGGGCGCCGAGGGCCTGCTGTCGGGTTCGCCCGAGGGTGGGGTCGACGCGCGGGGCATCCAGCCGTTCTATACCGGGATCCTGGCGCGGATGACCGAGATGGAGCTCAAGATCGGCATCGAGAACGACGTGTTCGAGTTCTCGGCGACGCCCAAGGCGGTGGCGGTCGCGGCCTGATCGGCCGCGGCATTTCAGGCGCCGCTACAGGATGATGTCGTTGTCGGCCGTCAGCAGGCGGTTGAGCAGTTGGGTGTGGACTTCGATCTCGAAGTCGGCAACGCCGTCGCCGTTCACGTCGCCAGAGATCAGGTTGTAGTCGAGCCGGTCGTCGGCGAAGTCGACATATTCGACGCGCAGCTCTCCGGCCGTGCCGGAGAATTCCGCGTCGGAGATGAAGCTGAAGGCCTGATTGCCGTTGATCTGGGTATTGGCATCCATGGCGCCCAGGTTCACCTGGTCGCCGCCGAAGCTGGTCGACTGCAGGAAGTTGTAGATCACGTCGCGCTCGGCCCCGACGGCGCTTTCCTCGGGGGCGCGGAAATCGAAGCGGTCGATGCCCATGTCCTGGCCCCACCAGGGCGGGCCCAGGTTCTTGTTGCCGCTGTCCATGACGTCGCGACCGAGCCCGCCGATGAAGATGTCGTGGCCGTAGTCGGAACCGAGCAGCGTGTCGTTGCCGGCCCCGGCATCGATGACACTGCTCCAGCTCGAGACATCGAGCAGGTTGTCGCCATCGGTGCCGACCGCCGTGGTGCCGCGGCGGCTGCCGGCATCGATATCCAGCGCCTCGACACCGGTATAGCTGCGCAGATCCTGGCTGGTGGTGGCGCGGACGGTGTCGAAGCCGGCAGTGTCGACAATGGTGTCGCCGGTATCGTGGCCGACGAAATAGGTGTCGTCGCCCGCCCCGCCTTCGAGCCGGTCGATCCCGGTGCCGCCGATCAGGCGGTCATTGCCGTTGCCGCCCTCGAGGAAATCTTCGCCCTGCATGCCGACCAGCGTGTCGTCGGAATTGCCGGCGATGAGATGATCGCGGCCGGCGGCGCCGATCAGGGTATCCCGGCCATCGGTGCCGGTGATCACCTGGTCGAAGCCGGTATCTTCGACTTCATCGGGAAAATCGGGCGGAGAACTCGGCATCGGCGCCTCCAATCGCGTGCAGTTCGGCAGACGGTAAGCCGATGTCGTTGCGGCCGGAGGTGCCGCAACAGCATGGCGGCGCTGCGCGATTTGCACTTGTGGCCCGGGGGACGGCAACTGAGCGGCGTTTGATGTGCGCAAGTTTTGTGCAGCCATGCGGCCGACAGTTCTGTTGGCGCGCAAGCAGGCAAAGGCGGCGTTGCTGCGAAAAACTTTCCCGATGCGGAGAAGGGTTCAATTTTCGCTAACCATTCGTAGGGAGATTTGGGAGGATAGTGTGGGCGAGCGACGAGTGTCGGTCGATCCGTGCCCGAGCCATCGGGCCGGCGGGTCGGCGTGGCAGGGCAGTTGCGCAGTGGTGGCAAGGGCCGAGGCGGCCTGTCGTTGCCACTGATTGAGGGTCGGAGAATAGCGTCATGAAATCCTGCCTCGTCGTCGACGATTCCAGCGTGGTGCGCAAAGTCGCGCGCCGCATCCTGGAGGACCTCGACTACATCGTCGACGAGGCCGAGGACGGGCAGGAAGCCTTCGACAAGTGCCGCCAGGAAATGCCCGACGCCATTCTGCTCGACTGGCAGATGCCGGTGATGAGCGGGCTCGAATTCCTCAAGCTGCTGCGGGGCTATGTCGGCGGCCACACGCCGCGCGTGGTCTACATGGTCACCGAGAACGATATCGGGCAGATCGCGCTGGCGCTGAAGGCCGGGGTCGACGACTACATGATGAAGCCGTTCGACCGCGACCATCTCGAGGGCAAGTTCACCGTCAGCGCCGCCGAACGCGCCAGCGTCGCCTGAGCGTCAGGCCCCTTCCGTCCATTCCTCGCTGATGAACTGTTTCGACGGGTTGAGCCGCGGGAACGAGATGGCCGGCACGCCGACGCCGAGGAAGGCGCAGAGCGGCGCCCAACCCTCGCGGACGTCGAAAACCAGCAGGCGGGACGCTGGAATGCTGGCCTCGACCTCGGCGATATGGGCGTTGAACAGCCGGGTGGCGTAGGACCGTTCGAACATCCGGCCGTCGAACACGCCGTCGACGATCAGCTTGTTGGCCATTTCGGCGACCCCGTTGATGTGCGGATCGTCATAGCTGCCGCGACCGGCCATGAACTTGGCGATGGTGGCCTGGACGCTGTCGAACCAGGTGTCGGCATCGCGCACCGTGAGGATCACCTTGGCGTCGGGGTAATGGGCAGCCAGCTCGCGCCAGTAGCGGGCGCCGGGCCAGTCGACCTGGGCGCGGTAGCCACTAAAGATCGTCTCCCAGTGGGGGTGACCGCCATCGGCCAATGCCTGCCAGCCGGGCAGTTGCTCAGGATGGTCGCGCACCTCGAACATATGGTGCGCCGGGCCGAAGCCCAGGTGTTCCAGGGCGACCTTCAGCGAATTGGTGCCGGTGCGCCCAAAGCCCGGGCCGATGATCTCAAGCGACATTTCGTTCCCTCCAATGTTCAGGCGTGGCGCGTGACGCGGGCGCGTTCGGCGGCAACCGGGTAGGCGTGACGGATGGCTGCGCAGAGGCGGCCGACCCATGACGGCAGGGTGGGGCCCGAAGCGTAGCGGGCGTAATAGGCGTCCTCGCCGCGGGGCATCGCCCCGTCGTTCCGGGCCGTGGCCGCGGGCGACAGGCCGTCAGCGGCGGCGGCAAGATAGATGTCCATTTCGACCTCCTCATCGGCGCCGGTGGGGCGCTGTGGAGGCAAATCTGAACGCGTTGGGCGCTTTTGGTCCTTAGGTAGTTGCAAAACTCCTGCTAAATCGCGGGGGTCAGCTGAGGCCCGCCTTGCGCAGCCCCTCGATCAGCACCTCGAACCGGCCGTCCGAACGGCGGCCGACGGTGCGCAAACCGGCGATGCTGCTATGCGGCGCCAGCTGCAGGAGGCGCTGCAGCACCATCCGAGCCTCATCGAGCCGGCCCAGATGCGCGTAAGCCGCGGTGAGCATCCAGTAAGTGGGCGGCCAATCCGCCAGAGTGGCGCGGGAGCGCTCGAGCCAGCCGATGGCGCCCTCGAAGTCACGCATGAAGAAGCGCGAAAAGCCGATGCCGGCGAGGCTCTCGGAGGCTTCGGGAGCGCCGGGGCTCAGGGTGTAGGCACGCCGGTAGCAGGCCTCGGCCTGGAGCGGATCGCCGGCCAGCATGTTGCAGATGCCGCCCAGCACCTGGACGACGACATTGTGCGGATTGGCCGCCAGTGCCCGGTCGGCCATGGCGAGGCCCTCGGCAGGCATAAGGCCGATGGCCAGCAGGGAGTGGCTGCAGATGGCCAGCACCAGCGGATCGTCGTCGCCATACTGCAGCGCCAGGCGGGCCAGTTGCAGGCAACGGGCGGCGCCGGCAGCGTCGAGTGCGGTGAGCGCCACGGTGCCGTGGCGGGCCAGGCTCCACGAGGCATAGGCGAGAGCGGCCGCGTAGTCCGGCTGCAGCGCGATGGCGCGTTCGAGGTGATCGAGCGCCGTCAGGTAGTCGGCCGGGTCACGCGAGCCGAAATAGGGCAGGGCACGCAGGAAATGATCATAGGCCTGCGGGTTCTCGGGCCAGCGGCGACGGGTGCGCTCGATCTCGGCGCGGCGGATCTGCGGTTCGACGAGGCCCACCACGGAGGCGGTGATGGTGTCTTGGAACTCGAAGATCTGGCCCATCTCGCCATCGAAGCTCGAGGCCCACAAGTGGGTGCCGGTGGCCGCGTCGACCAGTTGCACGGTGACCCGGACCCGCTCGCCGGAAAGCCGCACGCTGCCCTCGAGCAGGTAGCGGACGCCGAGTTCGCGGGCCACCTGGCGCACGTCGGAGGCGCGATCCCGGTAGGCGAAGGAGGAGTAACGCGAGACCACGGCAAAGGATTTGAAGCGGCTGAGGGCGGTGATCAGGTCTTCGACCAGGCCATCGGCGAAATAGTCGCGCGTGGCGTCGGCGCTGAGGTCGACAAAGGGCAGCACTGCGACGCTGGGCTTTCCCTCGGCCTCGGCCGACGAGGCCTCGGGCTGGGCGGCAGGCGCTGCGACCAGGCGATAGCCGACGCGCGGGACGGTGACGATCCACTCGCCGCCATCCGGGCGGCTGCCGAGCTCCCGCCGCAACGCGGCGATCTGGACCGTGATATTGCCTTCCTCGACGATGACGCCGGGCCAGACGCGCTCGAGCAGCTCGGCTTTGGTGACCACCTCGCCCTCAGCCGCGAGCATGGTTTCGAGCATGGTCAACGCCCGCGGACCAAGCGCCACCGGCTGGCCGTCGCGCTGCAACTGGCGGCCTGGCTTCAGAACAAATGGGCCGAACCTGTGTTGTGCCTCATCCATGGCAGAGGTTGTACATCGAAGCGCCGGTGTTTCGTAGACCCGCGGCGCGACCAACAAGCAAAACCAGAAGCGGTCGACGGAATTACTGCGGCTGATGCACCCAGCTCATCGCCGGATACATGGTCAGGCGGCGACGTTGGCGAGCATGCGACGGACGATCAGCTTGTGGAAGGGCAGTACGCCAAGCAGATAGAGCCGGCCGCCGAGATTGTGTGGATGCACCCAGGTGGAGATCGCGGCGAGCGGCTGCGGGCCTGCCGTCTTGAGCACCGAGACGCGGAAATCGAGATGGCGATCGTCCTCGCCGAGGATCGCCTCGTTGGACGACAACTCCTCGATCCGGAAGAAGCTGACATAGTCACCGCTGCCCGGATGCGGCGTGGCGGGCGGCAGGTCGGCGCCGGTCTTGAGCCCCAGCGGCGAGACGAGGCTGTTGCGCAGCCAGAGCAGCCCGTTGACCCAGCCCGGCATGACCGTCAGCCGCTCCGCCAGTTGCAACGGAGTGAGGTCCGGATCGGCGAGTGGTACGGCATAGGAGTCGACGAAATCACCAGGGCCGATGCGTTTTCGCAGCAGGCTGGTGAGCGGCAGCTGAAATGGTCGAGCGCGCATGGGGGTAATGTGCGCATGCCTGTCGTGGCGCGCGATGCGACATCGGCGCGCGGGCTAGCCGGCGCGGTCGAGCGCCATGTGAACCCAGCGCAGGTCTTCGGCGAGGGTGCGGCCGGCCGGCTTCTCGTCCGGTCCGGCATCGCCGCGCCAGGCGAGGAAGGCGATGGCGGAAGCGGCATTGAAGAGCCGGACCCGGTCGAGATCGATCGGCTGGCCACCGGCGGCTTCGTAGGCTTCCACGGCAGCGGTGAACAGTGCCTCCTCCTGAACATCCAGCAGCAGGTAGCGGAAATCGTAGTGCCGATCGGCGCGCGAGGCTTCGTCGTAGTCGAACACGCCAAGCACGGCGCCGTCCGCTGTCAGCACCATGTTGTGAAAGCCGAAATCGGTATGGGCGAGAACAGGTTCGGCGAGATCCAGTTTCGCGGCTTCATATCGGTGAAGCAGCGCCATAGCCTCATCGATCAGCGCTCGATCGCCCGTGACGCGCGCCAGGTCTGCTGCGACCTGAGCCGGCGGCAGCGGCCAGGCGGGGCTTGGCAGCAGCCAGTCGCCCAGTTCGCGCGGAGGAATGCTCAGGTGTTGGTCGGCAAGCACGCGGCCGAGATCGGCGCCCAGCACGGCAGCGAAATGCCGGTCGTCGCGAACTCGCTGATAGACACTGAACGGGTCGGCAGTGCCCGGAACTTCCGCGCGGAGCTGCCAGCCGGTCGCCGACCGGTGGATGAGGCGTGGCGCGCGGAAGCTGCAATGGCGTTCGATGAGGGCGAGGGTGCGGGCTTCGCGCGCGAGGCGCTCCCGGCCATGCGGATCGGTCGGGAACCAGGCAATGCAGTGGCCGGGCAGACGCGCCGCGAAGCGATTGTCGCGAACGAGAAGCGTGATCTCGGTCGGATCGACGGCGAAGCCGATGCCGGCGAGGGCCGCGACAACCGCCGCCGGATCAGGGGCAATCCACTCGATATCGTTCATGGCCTGAGGCTGCCATTGGGCGGCTGGGTGCTCAAGGGCCTGTCGATTATCGGAGCGTCCGTACCAGCTAAGCCGCCTGCGCGAAGATTTCGGCCTTGAATAGCGAAAACCCCGCACCTTCTGGTACGGGGTTCCCCAGGTCTGCCGCAACGCAGGACTTAGATCAGGCGACGCTCGATTCCGCGAAGCTCTCGCTCTCGTCGGGCTCGCGCAGCACGTAGCCGCGGCCCCAGACGGTCTCGATGTAGTTCTTGCCACCGGTGGCGACCGAAAGCTTCTTCCTGAGCTTGCAGATGAAGACGTCGATGATCTTCAGCTCGGGCTCGTCCATGCCGCCATAGAGGTGGTTGAGGAACATTTCCTTGGTGAGGGTGGTTCCCTTGCGGAGCGAGAGCAGCTCCAGCATCTGGTATTCCTTGCCGGTCAGGTGCACGCGGGCCGACTGGACTTCAACGGTCTTGGTGTCGAGGTTGACGCTCAGGTCGCCGGTGTTGATCACCGACTGGGCATGGCCCTTGGACCGGCGAACGATGGCGTGGATGCGGGCGACCAGCTCATCCTTGTGGAACGGCTTGGTCATGTAGTCGTCGGCGCCGAAGCCGAGACCGCGCACCTTGTCTTCGATGCCGGCAAGACCCGAAAGGATCAGGATCGGGGTCTGCACCTTGGCCACGCGCAGGGTGCGCAGCACTTCATAGCCCGACATGTCGGGAAGGTTCAGATCGAGCAGGATGATATCGTAGTCGTAGAGCTTGCCTAGGTCGACGCCCTCTTCACCGAGGTCGGTCGTGTATACGTTGAAACTCTCTGATTTGAGCATCAGCTCGATGCTCTGCGCTGTCGCGCTGTCGTCCTCGATCAAGAGTACACGCATGCCGTCAATCCCCTTAAACCGTTCCCTGCTGGAACCATGGTGAAGCGCCGTGCGCGTTCACCCTTAACCGAACCCTACTGGATATGACCCAAACCTAAGCGCAATTAGTTAACAAAGTTTAATTCTGATCCGCAAGATGCAATGGGTCTCCCGTTAGTGATATGTTAAATCGTTGAAAATGCTAATGAAATCGCATCTGTCGGACTTAATAAATTAGGTTAAGAAAGCTCTACAATCGACTCTGCGGACTCAAGGATTTGGGGCCCTTGAGGGCTTGGAAAGCAGCGCGAGGCACGCCAGGCGGATGTGGGGGTAGGGGCCCATGGTTAACGCTTTTTGCTTAACGTTCGGTTACCGTGGTCGGCAGCGATTCGGGCAGCGTGAAAGAGGCCGATGCAGTCCCTGAGAGCCGCAATTGACGCCATCGAGGACGTGGAAGTCTTCGGGCGCGTCAAAACCGTGCAGGGCCTGCTCATCGAAGTGGTCGGGCCGGTGCGCGAATTGCGCGTCGGCGGCCGCGTCGAGATCGAAACCACCAATGGCGGCGTGCTGGGCGCGGAGATCATCGGTTTCCGTGACGGCCATGCGCTGTGCCTGCCGTTCGGGGCGCTGAACGGGGTGCGGCTGGGCTGTCGGGCGCTGTTCAAGCGGCACGACGGGGCGGTGCAACCGTCGGAAAGCTGGCTCGGCCGGGTGATCAACGCCGACGGCCAGCCGATCGACGGCAAGGGGCCGCTGCTGCCGGGCGCCTCGCCCTATCCGTTGCGGCAGGTGCCGCTGCCGGCGCATGAGCGCATGCGGGTGGGCGATCCGCTGGATATGGGGGTGCGCACCCTCAACACCTTCACCACCATGTGCGAAGGTCAGCGCATGGGCATCTTCGCCGGCTCGGGCGTCGGCAAGTCGGTGCTGATGAGCATGCTGGCGCGCAACGCGCAGGTCGATGTGGCGGTGATCGGGCTGATCGGCGAGCGCGGCCGCGAAGTGCAGGAATTCGTCACCGAGTACCTGGGCGAAGTCGGCATCCAGCAGGCGGTGGTGGTTGTCGCGACCTCCGACGAGGCGGCGCTGATGCGGCGCCAGGCGGCCTACCTGACGCTGACCCTGAGCGAGTATTTCCGCGACCAGGGCAAGCGCGTGCTGTGCATGATGGACAGCCTCACTCGCTTTGCCCAGGCGCAGCGCGAGATCGGCCTAGCCATCGGCGAGCCGCCGACCGCCAAGGGCTATCCGCCGACGGTTTTCACCGAACTCCCCAGATTGCTGGAACGGGCGGGCCCGGGCCTCGCTGAATCGGGCTCCATTACCGGTCTATTTACCGTTTTGGTGGAAGGTGACGATCACAATGAGCCCATTGCGGACGCCGTTCGCGGTATTCTCGATGGGCACATCGTGATGGAGCGCTCGATCGCCGAGCGGGGACGCTATCCGGCGGTCAATGTGCTCCGGTCTATCTCGCGAACCATGCCTGGGTGTGTGCCGGCCAATGTGCGGCCGACCCTGCAGAAGGCGCGAGAGCTCATGTCGACATTTGCCGACATGGAGGAACTGATCCGGCTGGGGGCTTACCGGAAGGGATCGGATCCAGGCGTGGACCGTGCCATCGCGATCAACCCGGCGCTGGAGGCATTTCTGAGCCAGCAGCGGGAAGAGCGCACCTCGATTGCCGACGGCTATGTCATGCTGGAAGCAATCCTGGACAAGGTGGGCGAGCAATCTGCGTCAGTGAAGTGAATGACTTGAGGTGTAAGGAGTACAAGTCATGAAGTCGCGCAGCGAGAGCCTGATCCGGCTTAAGAAGTTTCAGGTCGACGAGAAGCGCCGGCAGGTGACGCAGATCGAGATGATGATCGCCGATTTCGAGCGGATGGCCGCCGAACTCGACCAGCAGATCGAAATCGAGCAGCAGAAGACCGGCATCTCGGATATCGCGCATTTCGCCTATTCCACCTTCGCCAAGGCGGCGATCGCCCGCAGGGACAACCTGCTGGCTTCCGCCAACGACATGAAGGGCAATCTCGAGGCGGCGCAGGACGCCCTCGCCGAGGCCGTGGAAGATCTGAAGAAGGTTGAACTGCTGGATCAGCGCGAGCATGGCCGCGAGGCCGCGGCGGACGCCAAGTCCGAGCAGGCCGAGTACGACGAGATCGGACGGCTGCGGCACATCCGCCGCTAGGTGCTTCGCATCAGGTTTGAAAAAGGCCCGCCGGAGCGGGCCTTTCGTGCTTGCGACGGCAGATTTACTGCATGGCTTCGGTCTTCAGCAGCTGGGTGTCGCGCTCGGCCTCCCAGGTGTCCTTGTTGTAGGCCACGGCCTTGTCGAGCTGGTCGCGCGTCACGTTGAGGAACAGGAACTTGTCGCCATTGGTGTTGGTGGCGAAGCGCAGGTTCTCAACCGCCACGGCCACCGGCTTGGTGCCGATGCCGAGGAAACCGCCGAAATCGATGATCACCGCATCGACGGCTTTGCCATCGGCGCCGAGGATCACGTCGCCAATGGCGCCCAGGTGCTCGTCACCCGGTCCGTAGGCATTGGTGCCGATCAGTTCCTCGGCGGTGAGGGGCGCGTCGGTCAGCGTGGCTCGATCGATCGGGCCGGCTGCAGTGGTGGCTGCCGGCGCGGCGCTCTGATCAGCCGGCGCCATCGTGTCCGCCGGCTGGTCGGCGGGGGCCATGGCGCCCGCATCGGCAGCCGGGGCGGCCGCTGTCTCGGTGGTCTCGAAGTTCGGCGCAGTCTCCAGCGCCTCCTTGGTGGTGTTCAGCACGAAGCGCTTCGTGCCGTCTTCGGCGGTGACCCACTGCAGTTCGGAATAGTTCACCGCGACGTTCTTCTCGCCGATGCCAAGAAAGCCGCCGACGCCGATAACGACTGCGGCGACTTCGCCGCGCTCGCCGACCACCAGATTGTTGACGTCACCGATATGCTCGGCATCGGTCGCAGTGGAGGAGTAGACCTGCTTGCCGATAATCTCGGTGGCGAGATTGTCCTTGTCGGTCACCGAGTAGCCTGAAGCGAGGATCGAGGAGTCAAGCGGAGCGGCAGGCGCTTCGGTCGTGGTGGCCGGGGTGTCGCTGGCCGCGGGGGCTGCGTCCTGCGCCATGGCGCCTGCAGTCAGCAGGGCGACGATGGCAGTGGTGGTCATAAGGGTACGGAACATTTATGGTTCTCTCGTTCGTGGGTTCATGAACAAGGCCGTGCGGCACATCGCTTGGCGGTGGCGTGCCGCACGGCCCGATGCATGGACAACGTGACCACGGCACGACCGTTCCGAGCCGATTGAAATCTATGGTCGACGCGTGGCCGGTACCCACCGCCGCCGCCCCCCGGGCCTGCAACCAATGTCCGATAGGCCTCGTCGCTGGGTAGGGTAGCGTGGCGCCGCAGTCTTGCCTGACGATGCGTGCGAGGAGGGTGTTGCCGTGGCTGAATTCCGGGTCGATCCATTGGTGTGGGGACATGGCCCCAGGGTGCTGGAGTTGTTTCTCGAGCCCACCTGTCCCTATTCGGGCAAGGCGTTCGGCAAGATCGAGCAGTTGCTCGAGGAGGTGGGCGAGGACAAGCTGACGGTGAAGATACGACTTCATTCGCAGCCCTGGCACATGTTCTCGCCGGTGATCGTCAGGGCCATCCATGCGGCGGCGAGCCTGCCCGAGGGCAAGGCGGCGGCGAAGCGGGTGCTGCAGGCGGTCTACGCGCATCGCGACGAGTTCGAGTTCGAACGGCATGCCACCGGACCGAACCGCGACGCCACGCCGAACGACCTGATCCGGCGCATCGAAGCCTATACCGGGCTCAAGTTGATGCAGGCGTTCGACGAGCCGCAGCTCGACAGATCGACCCGCTGGGACGCACGCTATGCGCGCCAGAACGGCATCCACGTGTCGCCGAGCTTCATGATCGACGGCATCGTCCAGGCCGATATGAGCAGCGGCGACGAGGTCTCGGCCTGGGCGAAGAAGCTGGGTTAGACTGGGCGGATCAGCGTAATGCCATCAGGCGAGGCGCAGCGCTCCTGGTTCACCACCGGTGTCATTCCCGCGAAGGCGGGAACCTGGTGGGATGCCGCCCCACCAGCTACGCCTGAGAGATCCACTGGGTCCCCGCCTTCGCGGGGATGACGCCGTTGGGAGGCCCAAGATCGAACCCGGCCAGGCTTTTCGCGGTGACTTGCGCAAAAACAAAAGGCCGGCCCCGTTTCCCGAGGTCCGGCCTTCCACGCCTCCCAGCGTCTTGTCGGGGCGAGGCGCCCCACGTCCGGCAAGTTAGCGGAGAATTGACGGCGGCGCCCGGTTTGCCGGGTTAACCGGTAAAGTTTGAGTTAATCGGGTAAGGCCTCAGTAAGTCTTCATCTTGAGGTGGAGGATGCCGGAGCCATCGTCGAAGGGCTCGCCGAAGGCGACGAAACCGAGCTTCTCGTAGACGGCGAGCTTGTCGTGCTGGGCGGTGAGATAGAAGCGGGTCTCGCCCCTGGCGCGCGCCAGCTCCATGGCGTGGTGCAGCAGTTTGGTCGAGATGCCCTGGCCGCGCCAGAACTGCGAGACCACGACGCGGCCGATCTTGACGTGCTCGGCACCCCAGATGAGGCGCAGCGTGCCCACGACATTGCCGGCGCCGATCGCCACCACATGGGTGGCGGCGAGGTCGTCGGCATCGAACTCCTCGGCCTCGGGGATCTGCTGCTCGATGACGAAGGCCTCGCGGCGCAGCGCGAAGGCGGCGTTGGCGAGGGTGGAGAACACCGGGACGGTGAGAAGCGTGATGTCGGGCATGGCGGGAACTGAGCACATTGCCGCGCCCTCCACCACCCCGTGGGGGACGTTCAGGCCGCGGGGGCGTTGATCGGGATCGGGCCGGCAGGGCCCGGAACGGTCCATTGCACGGCGCCGGCCTCGCGCACCAGGCGGGCGATGAAGCCCAGCTTGGCGATCACCTCGGGGGTGAGGACGAAGGGGTAGGCGTCATGCTGGCCCACGGCGCGGTTGAGATTGTTCATCAGCGAGGCAAGCGGGATCCAGTTCTCGATCAGCTCGTCGATATCGGCGCTGCCATAGGGATCGTAGTCGAGCCGGGCGGTGAGTTCGCCGGTCCGGTCGACCGCCGGGCGGAGGTTCACTCCGAACGAGGCGGCCATCTCGGTGGTGTCGACGAGGTGCAGGTAATGCGCGAAGGTTTCGGCGAAATCCTCCCAGGGATGCGAGGTGGCATAGGCCGAGATGTAGGCCTGCTGCCAGCCGGCGGGGGCGCCATCGACATAGTGGGCCTGCAGCGCACCGGCGTAGTCGGCGCTCTCGTCGCCGAACAGGGCGCGGAACTCCTCATGCGCCGGGCGGCCGCCGACCAGCAGGTCCCAGTAATAGTGGCCGATCTCGTGGCGGAAATGGCCGAGCAGCGTGCGGTAGGGCTCGTTGAACTGGGTGCGGCGATATTCGCGCGCCGCGTCGTCGGCTTCCTTCAACGCCAGCGTGATGACGCCGCTATCGTGCCCGGTGAGCACCGGAGCCGGCGCGATCTCCTCGTTCAGGAACTGGAAGCTCAGGCCATGCACCGGGTCCTCGTTGCGGGTGGCGAGCGGCAGGTGCAGGCGCAGCAGCGAGTAGATCAGGCGTTTCTTGGCCCGTTCGATCACCTGCCAGCGGCCGAGATCGACCGGGTTCCGGATGTCGGGGATCATGCCGTTATGCCGGCACGCGAGGCAATAGGGATCGCCGCCCGGGGCGTGCAGCAGCAGCCAGTTGCAGGCGCCGTGCGCGGCATTGGCGCAATAGACGAAGGAGCGGTTGGCGGCGGCCGGGGCCGTCCAGATACTCGGCCCGCCATCGAGCGAAAACAGGTTGTTGGTGAGCGGCCCATAGCCGAGCGCGCGCCCGCAGCGCTCGCAGCGGGTGTTCTCGAAATAGAGCAGGTGACCGCAATGGTCGCAGCGGAAGAGCTTCATGGGGGCTCGTGGGGAGTGACGCGGCTCAACAATGCCGCCCGATGCCGCGCGGTTCCGCGCGCCATCCCGGAAAATTAACGGCGGGGCGGGCATTGTTCACCCAGTTTCGTGGGACCTGCTGAAGACGATGCGTACGCGCCTCAACGAATTGCCGCGATGGCGGGCCTATATCGTCCTGGGGCTGACGCTGGCTGCATTCATAGGGCTGCTGATGCTGGCGCTCGGGCGCGCACCGGTGGTGCCGGCCGAGGCCGCGACGGCGGCGGCGCCGGAGGGCGATCTCGTCAGTTATCAGCGGATCATCGAGCGGCTGCGCGGCGGTGCCGATTACTACACCGCGGCGCACGAGGTGCTGGTGGCCGACGGCTACGGCACGCGCTCGGTGTTCAACTGGCGCACCCCGGCCTGGCCGCTGCTGCTGGCGGCGCTGCCGCCCGGCGGCGGGCAGGGGGTGCTGGCGGCGCTGGCGCTGGTTGGCCTGCTGCTGGTCTATCGGATGCTGCGCGAGGAGGGCGGGGTGCTGGTCGCGGTGCTGTCGATGCTGGCGGCGGGCATCAGCCTGGGCGGCATCGTCGCGCCGGCGAGCGTGGTGTTCTCGGAAGTGGCGGCGGGAACGCTGATCCTGATCTCGGTCGCTGCCTACGGCAATGGCTGGCGGCTCGCCGGCCTCCTGGTGGGGCTGCTGGCGCTCTTCCTGCGCGAACTGGCGGCGCCCTATGTGGTCGTCGCGATCGTCCTGGCGCTGCGGCAGCGGCGCTGGAGCGAGGTGCGGCTCTGGGGGCTCGGGCTTGCTGCCTATGCCACCTATTTCGGCTGGCACTGGTGGATGGTGAGCCAGCAACTGGGGCCGATGGACCGCGCCTATGGCGATGGCTGGCTGCAGTTCGGCGGTGTCGGTTTCATCCTCGCGACCGCCGGTTTCAACGGGCTGTGGAGCCTGGGGCCGGTCTGGCTGCCGGCGCTGCTGCTGCCGCTCGGCGTGTTGGGGCTGTGGGCCTGGCCGAAGGGCACGCTGGCGCTGGCGACGGTGGTGGTGTTCGTCGTGCTGTTCGCCGCGGTGGGCAAACCGTTCAACTTCTACTGGGGCGCGCTCTATACGCCGCTGCTGATGCTCGGGCTGGGGTGGGCGGTGGCGGCGGTCTGGGAAACGCTGCGGCAACGCTAGCACCGAGCGTGGGGCCACCCCACCCTTAATCCCTCCCCACAAGGGGGAGGGAGACGCGAGAACCGAGACCGTGCGGCTGTCGCCTCCCTCTCCCTTGTGGGGAGGGCAGCAAAGCTTGCGAGCGAGGCGAGCTAGCGTCGCTGGGTGGGGCGCCCCCACGCTCCGTCCTCAAACACTCCCGATCGTCTTCAGCCGTACCCGCGGGTGCACTTCGTTCTGGCTCATGACCACGGTTTGCGGCCGGAAGCGTTCGATGATGGCGCGGACATGCGGGCGGATGCCGGGGCTGGTGATGAGGACGGGGATTTCGCCCATCTGGGCGGCGTTCTCGAACCCCTGCTGGATGCCGACGATGAACTGCTGCAGCCGCGACGGGGCCATGGCGAGATGGCGGTCATTGCCGTCGCCGACCAGCGCCTCGGCGAAATCACGCTCCCACTGTGGCGACAGGGTAAGCAGCGGCAGGTTGCCGTCGGGCCCGAGATTGGCGGCGCAGAGCTGGCGGGCGAGGCGCGAACGCACATGCTCGGCAATGGTCTGGGCGGTGCGGCCCGGCCCGGCGATCTCGGCGATGCCTTCGAGAATGGTGGGCAGGTCGCGGATCGAGATGCGCTCGATCAGCAGGGTCTGCAGCACGCGCTGCACGCCCGAGACCGAGATCTGGCTGGGGATGATGTCCTCGACCAGTTTCTGCTGGTCCTTGGTGAGCCCGGCGAGCAGCGACTGCACGTTGGCGTAGCTGAGGAGGTCCGAGACATTGGCCTTCAGCACTTCGGTGAGGTGGGTCGAGATCACCGTCGAGGGATCGATGATCGAGTAGCCGCGGAGCTCGGCTTCATCGCGCAAGGCCGGCTCGATCCAGGTGGCGGGCAGCCCGAAGGTCGGCTCGGTGGTGTGGACGCCGGGCAGGTTGATCTCCTTGCCCATCGGATCCATCACCATCAACTGGTGCGCGAAGATCTGGCCGCGGCCGGCATCGACCTCCTTGATCTTGACCTTGTAGTCGTTGGGCTCGAGCTGCATGTTGTCGAGGATGCGGACCGGCGGCATGATGAAGCCGAGCTCGGTGGCGAGCTGCCGGCGCAGGGCCTTGATCTGCTCGGTGAGCCGATCGGTGCCGGTATCGTCTTCCTTGACCAGCGACAGAAGGCCATAGCCGAGTTCGAGCTTGAGCTCGTCGATCTTGAGGCTGTCGGAAATCGGGGCTTCCTGCGACAGCGGGCTGCCGCCGGCCTGGGCCTGCGCCATGGCCGCCTCGACGATGGCCCGATCCGCGGTTGCCGCATTGCGCTTGCCCGACTTGAAGGCGAGCCAGCCGACACCGCCGGCGAGCGCCAGGAACGGGATGATCGGCATGCCCGGCAGCAGCGCCAATGCGCCGATCACGGCAGCCGACATGCCGAGCGCCTTGGGATAGCCGGTGAACTGGGCGACCAGCGCCTTGTCGGCCGAACCGGTGACGCCGGCCTTGGAGACCAGGAGGCCCGCGGCGGTCGAGACGATCAGCGCCGGGATCTGGCTGACGAGGCCGTCGCCGACGGTGAGCAGGGTGTAGTTGTGGCCGGCTTCGGCGAAGCTCAGGCCTTCCTGCAGCATGCCGATGATGAGGCCGGCGATGATGTTGATGAAGGTGATCAGGAGGCCGGCAATGGCGTCGCCGCGCACGAACTTCGATGCACCATCCATGTTGCCGAAGAAGGCGCTCTCGGCTTCGAGGTTTTCGCGGCGCTTCCTGGCCGTGGTTTCGTCGATCAGGCCGGCCGAGAGGTCGGCGTCGATCGCCATCTGCTTGCCCGGCATGGCGTCGAGGTTGAAGCGCGCCGCGACTTCGGCGATGCGGCCCGAGCCCTTGGTGATGACGATGAAGTTGACGATGATCAGGATGGCGAAGACGACGACGCCGATGACGAAGTTGCCGCGCATCACGAAATTGCCGAACGCCTCGATGACGTGACCGGCGGCATCGGTGCCGTTATGGCCCTCGGCGAGGATCAGGCGGGTGGTGGCGAGGTTCAGCGCCAATCGCAACATGGCGGCGATCAGCAGCACGGTTGGAAAGGCCGAGAATTCCAGCGGCGTCTGGATGAACAGCGCCGTCATCAGGATCAGCACCGAGAAGACGATCGAAATCGCCAGCAACAGGTCGAGCAGCAGCGGTGGCAGCGGCACGATGAGGACGACGATGATCCCCATGATGCCGATGGCAAGCCCGATATCGGACGTGCCGAACGACTTCCACAGCCCCTGGATCGAGAAGGTCGGCAGCTTCAGGCCGGATGGGCCGGGGGCGGAGAGATCAGCCACAGGTAGGCTCCGACATGAGGACTACTGATAGAGACGGCCCCCTCCCGGCCTCCCCCACAAGGGGGGAGGTGAAGAAAGGGCGTCGTGGCGCGATTGTGCCAGGCACTCGATGCGGCACCTCCCCCTTAAAGGGGGAGGATGGGAGGGGGCCGTCTGCCAGCAGTTGCGCCCTCACGCTGCCGAGTTCCGCTGTTCGCCCGGACCGGGCACGGCCAAACCCTCATCGGCGTACTGATTGAGCTTGTTGCGCAGCGTGCGGATCGAGATGCCGAGGATGTTGGCGGCGTGGGTGCGGTTCCCCAACACGTGATCGAGGGTATCGAGGATCAGGTCGCGCTCGACGTCGGCGACGGTGCGGCCGACCATGGCGCGCGAGATGGTCTCGGCGGTCTGGGCGGCCTGGGTCGCGACCGAGGCCATGGCGACGACTTCGCTGAGGCCGGTGCCGTCGGGCATCGAGATGGCGTCGGGGCCGATGATCTCGCCGCCCGACAGCAGCACGGCGCGGTGCAGGGTGTTTTCGAGCTCGCGCACGTTGCCCGGCCAGGGGGCGCGGAGCAGCGCGTCGCGGGCTTCGCTGGAGAGCACCCGACGACCGAGGCCGTTGGCCTTGGCGTACTTCTCGACGAAGTGCTCGGCCAGCGCGGCGGTATCGCCGGGGCGTTCGCGCAGCGCCGGAAGCTTGAGGTTCACCACATTGAGGCGGAACAGCAGGTCTTCGCGGAAGCTGCCCTCCTTCACCGCTTCATTGAGGTTGCGGTTGGAGGTGGCGATGATGCGGATATCGACCGGCACCGGCTTGGTGCCGCCGACGCGGTCGATCAGCCGCTCCTGGATGGCGCGCAAGAGTTTGGCCTGCAGGCGGACGTCCATCTCGGAAATTTCGTCGAGCAGCAGCGTGCCGCCCGAGGCTTCCTCGAACTTGCCGATGCGGCGGGCGACGGCACCGGTGAAGGCGCCCTTCTCATGGCCGAACAGTTCGCTCTCGAGCAGCGCCTCGGGGATGGCGGCGCAGTTGATCGAGATGAAGGCACGGGAGGCACGCTTCGAACGGGAGTGGAGGTACTTGGCCATCACCTCCTTGCCGGTGCCGCTCTCGCCGGTGATCAGCACCGAGGCCTCGGACGGGGCGACCTGCTCGGCGAGCTTGACCACGCGGGCCATCACCGGGTCGCGATAGAGGAAATCGGAGGATTCGCGGGCGACCGCGGCGATGACTGCGGCGATCAGCTCGGCGTCGGGCGGCAACGGGATATATTCCTTGGCGCCGGCGCGGATGGCGTTCACCGCGGCGGCGGCGTTGCTCTCGGTGCCGCAGGCGACCACCGGGATGACGATGCGCTCGCCATCCAGCCCGGCGATCAGCCCGGCAATATCCATCATCACGTCGACCAGCAGCAGGTCGGCGCCGCGGCCGGCGCGCAGCGAGGCGAGCGCGATCTCGATCGAGGGGGCATGGGCCACCTTGGCGCCGCCATCCATGGCGAGCTTGGTGGCGGTGGTGAGCTGGCCTTCGAGGGCACCGACGATAAGAAGCCGCATGGTCAGGCTGCCTTGATGATTTCGGTCATGGTGACGCCGAGACGGTTCTCGACGAGGACGATTTCGCCACGCGCCACGAGGCGGTCATTGACGTAGATTTCGACGGCTTCGCCGACCTGGCGGTCGAGCTCGACCACAGTGCCGACATCCATCTTGAGCAGGTTCGCCACCGGCACCTTGGCGCGGCCCAGCACTACCGAGATGCGGACGGGAACGTCGAATACGGCCTCGAGGTCGGCAGCGGTCTTCTCGCCGGGCGGGGTGTAGCCGTCGCGGCCGGGGGCCGCCATTTCCTCGAAGGTGACCCCGGTATCGCCGGTGCTCATTGCTCGGTCTCCTCGTTAAGTCGGATGCCGCGTGCGGCGAAATAGTCGGCGATGCGGGCGTCGATCTCGGCGCTGAGCTTCCGGATGTCGCGGACCACGCCGCCATCGGCCCACTCGATCCGAGCGTCGCCGACGGCGATGTCGGGGTCGCCGAGAACGACCAGCCGGCCGGTAAAGCCCGAGGTGGTCATCCTTGATGTCGCGATGTCGCGGACGGCGTCGGCGAGGGCAGGATCGCAGCGGATGACGAGGTGCGGCACGCCGTCGAGCGTCGCCATGCACTCGGCCACCAATTGCTCGATCTCCACCGTCGGCTGGCGAGCGATCAGGCCGCCGGCGAGTTTCCTCGCGATCGACAGTGACAGTTCGATCGCCTCGGCCATGGTCTGCTTTCTCGCATCATCCATGCCGGCGGCCATGGCGGCCACCCGCACTGCCAGCGCCTCGGCGGCGGCGGCCTCGGCCTTGGCGGCCCTCGCGACGGCCGTGCGCTCGCCTTCGGCGAGGCCGGCCTCGCGGCCTTCGCGGCGGGCTTCTTCGATCAGCGCGGCCATAGCGGTCTCGGTGACCAGCGAGTTGCGCTCCTGGCGGCGGCCGAGGTCGAGGTCGAAGGTGAATTTGGCGGGCGCGGCGCTCATCAGCCGATCATCTCCTCATCGGCCTTGCCCTTGGTGATGACGATCTCGCCCTTGGCGGCGAGGTCCTTGGCGGTGGCGACCATGCGGCCCTGCGCCTCGTCCACGTCCTTGAGGCGCACCGGACCCATGGCTTCCATGTCGTCCTTCAGCATCTTGCCGGCGCGGGCGGACATGTTGGCGAAGAACACCTCCTTCACCGTGTCGTTGGCGCCCTTCAGCGCCAGCGCCAGTTCCTTCTTGTCCATCTTCTGCACCAGCGTCTGGATCGCCGAGGCTTCCAGCCGCGCCAGGTCCTCGAAGGTGAACATCAGCGCCTTGATGCGGTCGGCGCCGTCGCGATCGCGTTCCTCGAGCGTGGTGATGAAGCGCGCTTCGGTCTGGCGGTCGAACGAGTTGAAGATCTCGGCCATCTGCTCGTGGCTGTCGCGGCGCTTGGTGTGGCTGAGGGTCGACATGAACTCGGTGCGCAGCGTGGTCTCGATCTTTTCGAGGATTTCCTTCTGCACCGGATCGAGCGCCAGCATGCGCTGCACCACTTCCATCGCCAGCTCCTCGGGCAGGGCGGCCAGCACCTTGCCCGAATGGTCGGTGGCGATCTTACTGAGCACCACGGCGATGGTTTGCGGGTACTCGTTCTTCAGGTAGCTGGCGAGAATGTCTTCCTGAACGTTCGAGAGCTTCTCCCACATGTTGCGGCCGGCGGGGCCGCGGATCTCTTCCATGATCGAATCGACGCGCTCCTGCGGCAGGAAGCTCAGCAGCAGGCGTTCGGTGGTGTCGGAGTTGCCGGCGATGGTGCCGTTGGAGGAGACGCGGGTGACGAACTCGATCAGCAGCGAATCCAGCATGTCGGGGGTGATCGGCCCGAGCTTCACCATGGCGCGCGACAGCTGGCGGATTTCCATCTCGTCCAGCTCTTCGAGGATCGGCTTGCCGAAATCCGGCCCGAGCGCCAGGAGCAGCACGGCGGCCTTTTCGTCGCCCGAAAGGGCTCGCTGGCTGGCATTGGCGCCGACGACCAGTTGCTTACTCAGCACCTGGTCGGTGGTCTGCTCGAGTGCGGCGGCTGCGGCGGCCATCTAGTTCATCCTCACGTGGCGCTCGCCAGCCAGTCGCGCACGATCAGCGCGGCCTGCTTGGGGTTCTCGTCGACCAGTTCGCCGACAGTCTTCAAGGTATTGGCCTGGGTCTCGCCCATCGCCTTGGCGCTGTTCATCCAGGCGGGAACCCGCGCCTTGCGCGGCTGCTCGTCCTCATCGACGTAACCGCCATTGAGGTTGGGGAGCGAGGAAACCATGGCGTTGGAGCCGAACTCGCCCGGGCCGTGATGGGCGGGGGCGGCGCCCAGTTCGGCGCTGGCGGGCAGGGCCAGCGGCTTGGCTTCGGGGGCGAGCACGCGCTTGAGTAGCGGGCGCAGCACGAAGAACACCAGCGCCAGGGCGATCAGCAGCGTCACCGCCATCTCGGCGGCGTTCATCAGGTCGTCGCGTGTGAAGTCGAACAGACCAGGCTCGCTGGTGCCCTGCGCGGCCAGTTCCGGCCGGTCGGCGAATTGCAGGTTGGCGACCTGCACCTGGTCGCCGCGCGCGTCGGAAAAGCCGATGGCGGACTTCACCAGTGCGGTGATCTGGTCGATCTCGGGCTGGGCGCGCGGGGTATAGACCGAGTTGCCGTTGGCATCGGTGACATAGGTGCCGTCGACCACCACGGCGATCGACAGCCGCTTGATGCCGCCGGCCTCGGTCAGCGCCGTTTCGGTGACCTTGGAAATCTCGAAATTGGTGGTCTCTTCCGTGGTCGAGCCCTGCTCGACGGTGGCGGCCCCACTGCCGGAACTGGCCGAAGCGCCGGGCAGTTCGTTGGAGACGCTGACCTGACCGCTATTGCCGTTCTGGGCGGAGTTGGAGAGGTCGCGGGTCTGGGTCGAGCGGATCACCTGGCCGTTCGGATCGAAGGTCTCGGAGGTCTTGCTCAGCCGGTTCATGTCGAGCTCGGCCGAGACCTGCACCCGGGCGCGACCGGAGCCGACGATATTGGCGAGCAGGTCCTCGACGCGGGCGCGCAGGCGATTCTCGACGTTGAGGGTGCGCTCCTCGGTCTCGCCGGCAATGACATCCTCGGGGCCGTTGCCGGCGCCGGAGGCGAGCAGGCGCCCGGTATCATCGACCACCGAAACGCGGGCCGGGGTCAGGCCCTCGATGGCCGAGGCGGCGAGGTGCTGGATGGCGCGGATCTCTCCAGCCGACAGTTCACCGCGTACCGACAGAACGATCGAAGCGGTGGGGTCCTTCTGCTCGCGGCTGAACAGGGCGCGTTCGGGCAGCACGAGATGGACACGGGCGCTCTTGATGCGGGCCAGCGACGAGATGGTGCGGGCCAGTTCGCCTTCGAGCGCCCGGACATTGTTGATGTTCTGGACGAAGCTGGTGGCGCCCAGGGTCGATTGCTGGTCGAAAATCTCGTAGCCGACCTGGCCCTTGTTGGGCAGGCCGTTCTGCGCCAGCGACATGCGGATTTGCGTGATCTGATCGCGCGGCACCAGTATGGTATCGCCTTCGCCGCGCAGCTCGTAATTGACGTTCTGAGTCTGGAGTTCGGAGACGATGGCCGCCGAATCCTCGAGCGACAGGCCCGAATAGAGCGGCGCCAATGGCGGCGTCGAAGCGCGCATGATGAGGAAGCCGAAGAACCCCAGCATCAGCACAGCGATAACGGCCATGGCGGCGACGCGCGCCAGACCGAGGCGGTTGAAGAACTGCAGCAACCCGTCCACGCGGACCGTACCCTTGTTATTCTTGGGTGCGCGCAAACGCACCGAGCCCATAGGCAAAAATTACCCAGTGGATGGTAAACAAGTGATTAACCGGCCGTTGCAGAATGCAAAAAGGCGGCAACGTTTGCCGGGTGAGGTTAAGGAGTGGTTGGTATGGCGACGCTGGAAATCCTCGGTCGAGTGACCTCGATCAATGTGCGCAAGGTCATGTGGACCTGCGACCTGATCGGCATCGGCTACGCGCTCGAGGTGTGGGGCATGCCCAATCGGGACCCCAAAGTGCCGGAATTCCTCAAGCTCAACCCCAATGCGCAGGTGCCGGTCATCATCGATGACGGCTTCGTCCTGTGGGAGAGCAACGCCATCATGCGCTACCTGTCGGAGTCGCGGCGCAGCGGATTGTGGCCGGTGGCGGTCAGGGAGCGGGCGCTGGTCGACCAGTGGCTGACCTGGCAGGTGGCAGAGCTCAACGCCCAATGGGGCTACGCAGTCTATGCGCTGATGCGCAAGCACCCGGCCTTTACCGACGAGACGCGCATCGCCGACTCGATCCGCAACTGGACGGCGCGTATGCGGATCCTCGAGGCGCAATTGCAGGCCGGCGGCGGCTTTGCCGCCAATGGCCGGCTGTCGATCGCCGATATCGGCCTCGCCGTCTCTTCGCACCGCTGGTTCTCGACGCCGTTCGACAGGCCGGAACTGCCCGCGGTGAGCGAACACTACGAGCGGCTGAAGGCGACGCCTGAGGGGCAGAAATATCTGGGCGAGGGGACGCCCTGAGGGCGCGCTGCGCCGGAGTTGGAGGCAAATCGAGTGGCGCCACAAACGACAAAACCCGCCGCGGGTGTCCCGGGCGGGTCGGTCGTCAGCACCGGATGGCCTCAGCCTTCGCGGTAGTGCTGGATCCAGGTCGTGCGCAGACCGGCAAGGCCATGCTTGTCGATGGCGGCCTGCCAGTTGAGGAATTCATCGACGGAAAGCGTGTAACGCTGGCAGGCTTCCTCGAGGCTCAACAGTCCACCGCGCACGGCGGCAACCACCTCGGCCTTGCGGCGGATAACCCAACGACGAGTGTCTTTGGGAGGTAGATCGGCGATCGTCAGCGGACTTCCATCCGGGCCGATCACGTACTTTACACGCGGACGCATTTGTACGGTCATTGTACTCACTTACTCAACCTGACCACATCCCGAACCCTAGCCTCATCGCACTTAAAATTCGGCTAAGGCATTACTTAAAATGCGTTAAAAGCCGGGGCTTTCAGGATGTCTCGCCATTAACATTTCCACAGGTGGGCGCGATCGATTCCGCCCGCAAGGCTTCGGCGCAAGTTGCAGAAATATGTCTGTTTGTTGGGCGGGCACCGCGAAATGGAGCGTGCAGCTCCACCCCACCCAGCTGCGCTAAGCCCGCTACGCGAGCAAGCTTCGCTACCCTCCCCATCGAGGGGAGGGAGACTTGACTGCATGCTTCGGTTCTTTCGTCTCCCTCCCCCTTGTGGGGAGGGTAGCGTAGCTAGGCGCAGCCGTAGTGAAGCTGGGTGGGGGTGGGCCTCCACGCTCCACCTCACCGATGCTCCGCGTTCGCGGGAACTGCCGTCTGGCTTACGTCGCGCTTTCCTCGGCCGGCGGCGTATCCGCTGCCGTCTTGGCCCTGACCGAGAGGATGGCCGAGAGGTTGACGCGGGCGGTGCCGACGATCAGCACCGGTTCGGAGCCGGAGAAGTCGACGCCGGTCACCTCACCGGTCATTTCGGTGGCGACGCCGACCAGCTTGCCGGTGGCGACGTCGCGGGCCTCGATGCTGACCGAGTAGGTGCCGTTGGCCTTCTTGGTGCCGTCATTGCCGATGCCGTCCCAGGTGAAGACGCTTTCGCCTTTATCGACGGTGCCGGACTTGGTGTAGACGACATTGCCGTTGGCATCCTTCACCGTGGCGGTGATGTTGGCCTTGGCCGCGACGGCGAAGTTCCAGCGAGCGGAGCCATCGACCAGCTCGGCCTTGGAGCCGGAGGCAGTGACCACCTTGCCGACATAGCTCACCGCCTGCGAGTTGTTGGCGGTCTGCGTCGAGGTCATCATGGCCTGGAGGAATTCATTGGTCTTGAGCTGCTGCTCGACCCCGGTGAACTGCACCAGCTGCTGGGTGAACTGGTTGGTGTCGAGCGGATCGAGCGGGTTCTGGTTCCGCAACTGGGTGGTCAGCAACTGCAGGAACGTGTCGAAGTTCTGCGCGATCGACTGCCGGCTGTTGTTGAGCGCATTGCTCGCGCTGGAATTCACACCGGAAACGGCCATCTGGGCCTCCTTTGGGTGGGACCGGAAAAGCCCTCTGAGCTTTCCTCGTTCGGTCCCGCGACACGACTGACCAGGGCGGCGACGCCCTAGACGAACAGGTTGAGGCCACTGGCCGAAGCCGAGCCGCGATAGGTGGTGGCGGCGGTTTCGGCCGCCGCATCTTCGCCGCCGGCAAAGCCATCGCCGCGGCCGCCGAAAGCCGATTGATCGCCGCGGCCGTCACCGGCGCCACCCTGCTGGGCGAACGGGTTCTGACGCAGCGAGAATTCGAGGTTGGTCTTGGTGCCATCGAGCCCGGCCTGCTGCAGCGCCTGCTGCAGGGCGCGCTGGTCGCGCTGCATCAGGTCGAGCGTTTCGGGGCGCTCGACGGTCAGGCGCGCATTGACCGTGCCGGATTTGTCGACATCGAGCTTCACATCGATGCGGCCGAGCTCGGGCGGATCGAGGCGGATCTGGAACCGGCTGTTGCCGGCCTCGAACTGGCGCACCACCTCGAAGGCCACCTGCGGGACGTTCACCTGCTGCAGCGGCGCCTGGTAGGCGGCATGGATGGTGCGGGCGGCGGCGACCAGCGGCGCGGCCGGCGGGGGCGGTGTATTGGCGGCAGCGGCGGCGTCGGTCGCGCCGGCAACTGGCGGGGTGGCCTGGGCCGGGGCGGGCCGCGTCTCCGCCGGTTCGGGCTTTTCGAGGCGCACCGCAGCGGAGCCGGCGGTCGGTTTGGCGATCTCGGGCGCCGCGGCTTCGAGCTTCGGCGCTGGCGCCGAGGCCGGCGGCGGCGCAGGCGCCGGGCCGGCACCGGCGGGATCGGCTTTGGCCGCGGGCGCGGTCACGCTCTCCGGCAGCGCCAGCGCCGGGGCCGTGAAGGGTTTGGCTTCGGCGGCCCGCGAGATCGGCCTTGCCGCGCCGAGGGCCGCGAGGATGCGTTCGAGCTCGGGTTCGGCCGCTGCATCGTCGAGCCCCAGAGCGGCTCTGGCGGTTTCGCCGGCGCCCGATTTCAAGCTCTCGGCGAGTGTTGCGAGCTTGCCGGCGAGTTCAGGGTTCTCGGCGGCGAGCTTGTCGACCAGCTTGCCGATTGCGAGACCCAGCTGGCGCAGGGCATCGGGCGCCGGCTGTGGCGGGGCCGCGTCGGATGTCGCTGCAGGCAAGGTCGCCGCGGGCGCGATCTCGGCGTTGGCGGCCACCTGCGGTGCGGGGATCGCCGCTTCGGGTGCCGCAGGTGCGGTGATGGCGGGCTCGCCCTCGGGCGCCGGCTGAGCGCCGGTTGCCGGTGGCGTTGCGATCGGGGCAGCGACGGGCGCCGGCGCGGCAGGCAGCGGCGTCGTCGGCGCCGCGGTCGGCAGCACGTGCTCGCCGTTGGCCAGTGCGGTGAGGCGGGGATCGACAGCCGCCGGCGGAGTGAACACGCCAAGATAGACCGCGACCGCGTCGAGCGCTTCGCTCAGCTTCTTTTCCAGCGCCGGATCGACGGGCTTGCCGGCCTGCTGTGCATCGCTGAGCGCAATGAGCGCGTCGCCGAGCGTCTTGAGCAGCGACTTGCCTTGGGTCTCCTGCGGGTCGAGCTTGCCGTCGATCGAGGCGGTCTCGGAAGTTTCGTCGGCTTTGGCAACCGTCTCGTCCTCGAGCTCGGTCTGCGGTTCGGGGGCCGGCGAGGTCGCCTGTTCGAGCAGGGTCTGGATCAGCGCGCCGAACTCACCGGCAGAGATTTCATCGCCCGGTGCGGCGGCCGCATTGACGTCGAGGCGGGCCAGCAGGGCGGCGAACAGGCCTTCCGGCGCCTGTTCCTGCTGCGCAGCACCGGGCGTCCCGCTGATCAAGCCGGGCGTTGCCGATGGTGCAAATCCAACCGTAACCGTCACGAACGCCTCGCGAGACACACTGCTCCGGTGAGAGCAATGCAAGGGCCGTGCCGGATCGGCGGGCGAGCATTTTCAAGGGGTTGCCCATGCGGAGGGGGCGAAGGCGGCGGCAGATTCGCGCCGCCTGCGGCAGAATTTGCCGGGTGCGCCCGGGCCTCCGGCATGGCGCACAGGCGTTCCTCGGGCAGGTGACACCGGCGGACAGAACGATTATACCGCGCCGCATCCGTCGGACCTTGACCCCTTCTGGATGAGAGATATGGACCTGAATTCGCTTGATCTGCCCAAGCGTCCCCAAGACACGCGCGTCGTGGTCGCGATGTCGGGGGGCGTCGATAGTTCGGTCGTTGCCGGGCTGCTGGCCCGCCAGGGCTATGATGTGGTGGGGGTAACCCTCCAGCTTTACGACCATGGCGAAGCGACGCATCGCAAGGGCGCCTGCTGCGCGGGACAGGATATCCATGATGCGCGGCGCGTGGCGCAGGCGCTCAATATCCCGCATTACGTGCTCGACTATGAAGAGCGCTTCAAGAATGCGGTGATGGAGCCGTTCGCCAATGCCTATCGGCAGGGCGAGACACCGGTGCCGTGCATCGCCTGCAACCAGAGCGTCAAGTTCGTCGACCTGATGGAAGTGGCGAGGGACCTCGGCGCCGACGTGCTGGCGACCGGGCACTACGTGCAGTCGAGGCTCGTCGACGGCAAGCGCCGGCTCTATCGGCCGGTCGATGACTCGCGCGACCAGAGCTACTTCCTGTTCGCCACCACCGAAGAGCAGCTGGATTTCCTGCGCTTCCCGCTCGGCGGCATGACCAAGCCCGCAGTGCGCGAACTGGCGCGCGAGTTCGGGCTGGAGATCGCCGAAAAGCACGACAGCCAGGACATCTGTTTCGTGCCGCAGGGCAAATATGCCGACGTGATCCGCAAGATGCACCCCGAAGCGCTGGCCGAGGGGGAGATCGTCCATCTCGATGGGCGGGTGCTGGGCAAGCACGAGGGGATCGTCAATTACACCATCGGGCAACGCAAGGGCCTCGGGGTTGCGGCGGGCGAGCCGCTCTATGTGGTCAAGCTCGAGCATCGCACCGGACGGGTGATCGTCGGCCCGCGCGAAGCGCTGATGACCAAGACGGTGAAGCTCAGGGACGTGAACTGGCTGGGTGAGCGGGAGCTCGCCTCGCTGGCGGCCGGCAACGGCATGCCGATCGAGGTGAAGGTGCGCTCGACGCGGCCGCCGCAGTCGGGCGCCGTGCACATGGCCGATGGCGAAGTGTTCGTCACGCTGTTCGCCGGCGAGTACGGCATTTCGCCGGGACAGGCCTGCGTGTTCTACGCCGATGAGAGCGAGACCAGCGAAGTGCTGGGCGGCGGCTTCATCGCCGAGGCAGTGCCGACGGCGCTGGTGGCTTAGCTACTTAAGCTGCCAATGTCGCTTGTCCGAAGCCGGGATCGATGCAAACGTGCCAGCGCGCCTGAGCTCTTGAGCCGCCCAGCGCATATCATACTGCCAAGTGTAGAATAAATCACCCGACGAGCGTAACTCTCCTTCATGGGTGTCCCATATGTATTTGCTGACCTCAACAATGGTGGCCTTGCCTCCATTGGATTTGACGGCTGCCAGCACCCACTGCTGTAAGTCTATCTTGCTAGGCATGCGTTCCCCCTTCTGCTCGGTGCTTACCGTGTAGCGATTCGCGGGCGTGGGGGAAGGTCAGTAACTTATGGAGTGTTCGCCGCCGCGCCAGTCGCAGGTTGCGTCGCCGATTCCTTGAGCTGCTGGTAGTTGCCGAGCCCGCCCAGCATCGCCGAGATGATGTAGGTCAGCAGCAGCGCCCCGAGCAGCAGCAGCACGATGCGCTGGCGGTTGAGGCGGAACGGGCTGTCGGGCTTTTTCGGGTCATCGGACATGGCCGTGCCCTACGCCTGTACCGTGCTGAAGGCAAGGCGGACGGATGTCGCGGGTAGCGTTGGCGGAAGACACTGGTTGCCCGTTCTCACCGGGGTGGGCAGGTGGTCGTAGGCGCCCTCGCGAGAAAATCTTCACTCCGACCCCAAGGATCAGCCGGCGTTCATCGTCTCAGTTCTAGAACACCGGCTGAAAGCTCACACAGGTGCTACGGTCCTTGACGCCTGAATTCATCAATAGCGGGGTGCTCGACGCCCCGGTGGCCGATGAAACGCTGATCGCTCGCGCGGTCGGCGGCGATCGGCGTGCGTTCGGCGAACTGGTCGAACGGCACTACGATTTCATCTTCCGCACGGCGTGCAAATGGTGCGGCAAGGTGTCGGACGCCGAGGACGTGGCGCAGGACGTGTGCATCAAGCTCGCTTCGGTGCTGAAGAGCTTCGACGGGCGCTCGGCGTTCACCAGCTGGCTCTATCGCGTTACCCTCAATGCGGTGCGCGACATGCAGCGGGCGCGCAGCCGGCGGGGGCGCAACGCCGATCGCTATGCCGAAGTGGCGCCGGACGAATACCTGCCCGAGCAGGAAGACGCAGCGACCTCGCGGGAGCTGTGGAATGCAGTGCGCAAACTTCCCGAACAGCAACGGGATGCGGTGCTGCTGATTTACGCGGAGGGGATGAGCCACGCCGAAGCCGGCGTGATCATGGGGTGCAAGGAGGCGACCGTCTCCTGGCATGTCCACGAAGCCAAAAAGACCCTGAGGGGGCTCCTATGAGCAACCACATGAACGACGACGACAAGCTCCAGGCGCTGCAGCAGGCGCAGACCCCGGCTCCCTCGGAGGCGGCGCGCCGCCGCGCGCTCGATGCGGCGCTCCTGGCCTTCGATGCCGAGCAGGCGAACGCAAAACAGCCCGCCCAAGGAAATCCGATCACCCAGCGTCTCAGGTCCATCTTCGCCAAAGCGAAAGGGACCTGGACCATGGATAACCGCCTCACTTACGGCCTCGGCACCGCAGCTGTCGCATTGCTGCTGCTGCCGCTCGGCTATCAGCTCTACACCACCGCGATCACTCCGGTCGGCGTGCCGCCGAGCACGGTCAGCACCGCCGAGGCGGAAAAGCCGGTGGCGCAGCCCGAGCCGGCGCCGATGGAAGTCGGCCGCGTCGACGAGCTGAAGCAGGAGGTCAACGGCAAGGCCGCGGCCGCCACCACCACGCAGCGGGCTCCAGTGGCGGCGGGAGCCGATGCCAGCACCTCGAACCTCGCGGCCGCCACGGCGGAGAGCGAGGCCGACGCGATGCTGCGCGACGAGCTCGCCCCGCAGAACAGCATGGCGATGGACGCGGCACCTCCGGTTATGCCGGCCGCGCCGATGGCCGAGCTGCGGATGGCGGCGCCCAAGCAGATGGCGGCGCCGGGAGGCGTGGTCCAGAACGAAGCGTTCATGGCCGCGCCGTCGCCCGCCGATGCGATGGTGGCGCGGCCGACCGAGCCCAGCGGCGACGCGTTTTCGAAGTTCACCGAATCGCCGGTCAAGGTGGTGAAGACCGACCCGGTCTCGACCTTCTCGATCGATGTCGATACGGCGTCCTATGCCTATGTGCGCCGCTCGCTGACCGAAGGCTGGGTGCCGGAGCCCGATGCGGTGAGGCTCGAGGAGCTGATCAACTATTTCAACTATGACTACCCGGCGCCGGCAGACGCTTCGGTGCCGTTCAAGCCGACGGTCTCGGTCTATCCGACGCCGTGGAACGGCAAGACGCAGATCGTCCAGATCGGCATCAAGGGCTATGTCCCCGCAGCCACCGAGGACAAGGCTTCGAACCTGGTGTTCCTGATCGACACGTCGGGGTCGATGGATGAGCCCGACAAGCTGCCGCTGTTGAAGCGGGCATTTGCCCTGCTGGTCGACCAACTCGGGGCCAACGACACCATCTCGATCGTTGCCTATGCGGGGTCCGCCGGGGTGGTGCTGGAGCCAACCAAGGCGACCGAGAAGGCCAAGATCATCGGGGCGCTGGAGAACCTCTCGGCCGGCGGCTCGACCGCGGGTGCCGAAGGGATCGAACTCGCCTATCGGCTGGCCGAGCAGAACAAGGTCGCCAATGGAGTCAACCGGGTGATCCTTGCCACCGATGGCGATTTCAATGTCGGGATCGACGATCCGGAAGACCTCAAGACCTACATCAAGTCGAAGCGCGACGGCGGGGTGTTCCTGTCGGTGCTCGGTTTCGGCCAGGGTAACCTCGGCGACGACACGATGCAGGCGCTGGCGCAGAACGGCAATGGCAATGCCAGCTACATCGACAGCTTCAAGGAAGCCCAGAAGGTGCTGGTGGAAGACGCCGGCGGCACGCTCGAAACCATCGCCAAGGATGTGAAGATCCAGGTGGAGTTCAACCCGGCGGTGGTCAGCGAGTACCGGCTGATCGGCTATGAGACCCGGGCGTTGAACCGCGAGGATTTCAACAACGACAAGGTCGATGCCGGCGAGATCGGGGCGGGCACCACGGTCACCGCGCTCTACGAGATCACCCCGGTCGGTTCGGGCGCCGAACTCAACGACCGGCTACGTTACAGCTCTGACACGACCACCACAGGCGGGAATGGCGAGATCGGCTTCCTCAAGATGCGCTACAAGCTGCCCGACGAGGAGACCAGCAAGCTGATCGAGCAGGCCATCGGCAAGGACCAGGCGGTCTCCAGCCTGTCGGAAGCCTCAGAGGACTCGCGCTTCGCCGCGGCGGTCGCCGCTTTCGGGCAGAAGCTCAAGGGCTCGAACTATGGCGAGATGAGCTGGGCCGACATCCGGGCGCTGGCCCAGGGAGCCCGCGGCGCGGACGAGAACGGCTACCGCGCCGAGTTCATGCAGCTGATCGACATGGCGCGCTCGCTGGTGCCGGAGCCGTTGTGCACGGCGCCGGAAGGCAACCGCAACTGCCGGTAAGGCGCAAGCGATAGCGCCGCTGCCCCCCACGGCGCTAGAGAGCGCGGCCCCGCTGCTGTCGGAGCCGCGCTCGACCCTGTTCAGACGAGCAGCGTCGAGCCGGCGAACCACGACATCGTGCCAAGAACGCCCAAGGCGGCGATGACCGGGTAGGCGGCGAAGCGGAGGCCGGGCCGGCCGGCGAGCAGCTCGCAAAGCTGCATTCCGAGCGGCGCCGCGCCGGCGACGAAGCGCAGCATGGAACCGCTGCCGGCGATCATCGAGATCAGGATCAGCGCACCGCAGAACGCGGCCTCGGGTATCCGCCCGCGGCGCGCCAGCAACGCGGTGAGTCCGATGCCGAGCAGCAGCGCCCAGTGGGCGGCCACGTCGGTGAACTCGGCCAGATCGGTGGTCCACAGCCGGCTGACGGCGGCGACGAGGGTGCCGAGCGGCGATTGCAGATGCCGGTTCCACGAGGACTGGACATGCAGGAAGGCCAGCGGATCGCCGACATCGAGCGCCAGGAAGGCCATGTAGCCAAGGAGCCCGAGCGGCGCCACGAGGAGCCCCAAAAGCAGGCGCGGCGTGCGCAGCGCCGCCGGAATGAGCGTGCGGAAGTTGCCTTGGGCGGCCAGATGCGTGACGACGAAGCCGGCAACGATGGCGAGGCCCATCAGCACGCCGGTGACCCGCGTCGCCGACAGCAGCGCCACCCAGCAGCCGGCCGCCAGCCAGCGTTGCCGGTTGATGGCGTTCAGCGCCAGAATGCTCAGCAGAATGAACAGCGCCTCGGTGTAGAGGGTCGCCAGCAACACCGAGAACGGCCCCAGAAACAGCGAGAAAGCGAACAGCCACCAGGCGTGGCGATTGGCGCCGAACCAGTGGCGCGCGGCCAGCGCGGCAGCGAGGGTGAAGACGGTGGAGGCGGCAAAGCCCGATGCCGCGATGCTGAGGCCGGTGAGCTGGTGCAGGCCGCCGGCCAGCGCCGGGAACAGCGGGAAGAAGGCCCGGTTGACGTATACCGAGCTGCCGGGCTCGCCGTAACCATCGGCGATGATGCCCTTGTACCAGCCGCAATCCCAGGCGCAGGCCGCCTCGATGAAAGCGGCAGGGCTGCTTTCACCGGTGACAAGCAGGAAGATCAGGTAACGCGCCAGCGTTCCGGCGACCGCCAGGGCCAGCAGCGCGCCGCCAAGCTCGATGGCGGCGCGGCTGGGGTAGGGGGATGGCTGGCCGAGCGAAAGCGACTGATCCTGCAATTCCGTCAGACCGTTGGAAGCGCGAGCGGCGCGCCGGATAGGCGCAACCTAACCCGCGCTTTCTTACGGTTCGGTTCAGGCGAGCGGCTTCAACCCCGCTTCGATTTCGGCGCTAGAGAGCCCGGCCCCGCTGCTGTCGGAGCCGCGCTCGACTGTTGGGTGCTGTTGAACGTCAAACGATGTCCCGCCGTGTTCACGCGAAGCTAGACGATAACGCCTCCTTCGTCGCCTCCATCCTCGTTCCCATCGTCGTCGCCTCCGCCCTCGTCGGGACCGGACGGGGCGTCCACTCTCGACTTGCCACCATCGCCCGACCCGGTGTCCGGGTCGCGCGGCCAGACGTGGTTTGGCGGCGAGCAGTTAGCACTGTGCATTGCGGGGGCGGTGATCATCCAGCCGAAGCACTCGACGAAATGATCGATCTGCTTGGCCACGTCGGGCGTGAAGGCCTGGCTGCTGGCGGTGCTGCCAAAGAACAACAGCCCAGCAACGGGAATAGCGGCGAGTGCGAGACGCCGGCTAGACTTCGGATTCAAACATTTTCTGGGTTCCAGCATGGAAACTCCGTGACGCTGTACCGTGATGAAGCAGTGTACGAGGCCGTACACTGCTTCCCGGTAGCGTCACAGGTAGCGAGGCGCCGGTGCGTCGGCAATCCTTCGCGTTCGATCTGGCAACTATATTGTTACAGCGGCTTCAGTCCCGCTTCGATCTCGGCGCGACGGCCTTCGAGGAAGGGCGGCAGCGCCAGGCGCTGGCCGAGAGTTTCGAGCGGTTCGTCGGCGGTGAAGCCGGGGCCGTCGGTGGCGATCTCGAACAGGATGCCGTTGGGCTCACGGAAGTACAGCGACTTGAAGTAGAAGCGCTCGACCTCGCCCGAGGAGCGGACGCCGAACTGAGCGGTGCGTTTCACCCACTCGTCGAACTCCTCCTTGTTGGGAGTGCGGAACGCCACGTGGTGCACGCCGCCGGCACCCTGGCGGGCCTGCGGCAGGTCGGGGTTCACCTCGACGTGCAGCTCGGCCGCAGCGCCGCCTTCACCCATCTCGAAGACGTGGATCTCGCCGTGCTTCTCGCGGGCCGGGTAGGAACGGACCTCGCGCAGGTTCATCACCTTGGTGAGCACCGGCTCGGAGCGGCGGAGATCGGGAACGGCGAGGGTAATCGGCCCCAGGCCGATGATCTGGTGCTCGGCCGGGATCGGGCTCTCGGCCCAGGGGTGGGCCGGCGCCGATTTCGGGTCGGCGATGAGCCGGAAGCGCTGGCCCTCGAAATCCTCGAAGTCGAGCGACAGGTGCCCGGCACGCTCCTTGATATTGCCCGAGGCGATGTCCTTTTCGGCAAGGTGTTCCTTCCACCAGCCGAGGTCGGCTTCGGAATGGACGCGCAAGCCGGTGCGGGAGACCTCGTGGTTGCCGCGCTTATTGGGCGCAGCCGGCCAATCGAAGAAGGTGAGGTCGGCACCGGGTGAGGCGATCGCGTCGCCATAGAACAGGTGGTAGGCGCTGACATCGTCCTGGTTGACGGTCTTCTTGATCAGCCTGAGGCCGAGCGTGCGGGTGTAGAACTCGACGTTGCGCTGTGCCGCGGCGGTGATGGCGGTGAGGTGGTGGATGCCTTTGAGTTCGAGGGTCATGTGGACCTCCTGATGAAGCGCTGATGAAAAGCCTGCCAACCAGATAGGCGGTCGCGCCGCCGCGAGATAGCCGCCCGGCGCCGACGCATTGTCCAGCAATAGTGAACGATGTCGTTCGAGGCGTTTCCACTTTCGGCCTAAGGCATGTCTTTTTGAGTTGATCGGCGGAAGGCCTCGGCGCCAGAGTTCGGCATGAACATAAAGTGAACACATGACTCGCCTGACGCTCCAGCGAAAGCTGTCGATCCTTTCGGATGCGGCCAAATACGATGCCTCCTGCGCCTCCAGCGGTTCGGTGAAACGCTCGAGCCTCGCAACCGGCGGCATCGGCTCGACCGAGGGCAGCGGCATCTGCCATTCCTATGCGCCGGATGGCCGCTGCATCTCGCTGCTGAAGCTGCTGCTGACCAATTTCTGCGTCTATGACTGCATCTACTGCGTCAACCGTTCGTCCTCGAACGTGCCGCGAGCCCGCTTTTCGGTGGAGGAAGTGGTCGGGCTGACGCTCGATTTCTACAAGCGCAACTATATCGAGGGGCTGTTCCTGTCGTCGGGGATCATCCGCTCGCCCGACTACACCATGGAGGAGATGGTGCGGGTGGCGCGAACGCTGCGCGAGACGCACCGTTTCGGCGGCTATATCCACCTGAAGGTCATCCCCAACGCGTCCCCGGAACTGCTGGCCGAGGCGGGGCTCCATGCCGACCGGCTGTCGACCAATATCGAGCTGCCCACCGACGTGAGCCTCGAAGCGCTGGCGCCGGAGAAAAAGCCGAGCGCCATCCGCACGGCGATGGCGCATATCGAGGCAAAGCGCGAAGAGAGCCGGCCGGAGGGCAAGATCGAAGGCAAGCGCAAGCCGACCCGGCTGGCGCCGGCCGGGCAATCGACCCAGATGATCGTCGGCGCCGACCGGGCGACGGACGCCACCATCCTCGGCCGCAGCGCGGCGCTTTATTCGGGCTATGGGCTGAAGCGCGTCTACTACTCGGCGTTCTCGCCGATCCCCGATGCCAGCTCGAAACTGCCGCTGGCGCCGCCGCCGCTGCTGCGCGAGCACCGGCTGTACCAGGCGGATTGGCTGATCCGGTTCTACGGCTTCAATGTCGAGGAGATCGTTTCGGGCGGTGCAGACGGGCTGCTCGATTTGAAGCTCGATCCCAAACTCGCCTGGGCGCTGCGGCACCGGGGGGCGTTTCCGGTGGATGTGAACCGGGCGGCGCGCGAGACGCTGCTGCGGGTGCCGGGGCTGGGAGTGCGGGTGGTCGACCGCATTGTCACGTCGCGCCGGCATCACCGGCTGACGCTGGCGGACCTGGCCCGGATGGCCGGCTCGATCGACAAGGTCAGGCCGTTCGTCGAGGCCGCCGACTGGACGCCGGGCGGGCTGACCGACGATGCGGGATTGCGGCGCAAGCTCACCCCGGCGCCCCGGCAACTGGAACTGTTCTGATGCGCTCGGTGCGGCTCACCGCTCGCAACGATTTCGAGCAGTGGCGGGCGGCGGCGCGGCGGCTGCTGCTCGATGCGGTGCCGCCGGACGAAGTGGTGTGGCTCGACCCCTCGGCGCCGCATGATCTGTTCGTCACCGAGAGCGCCCTCGCCGAGGTCACCGAGCGCAAGGTCGGGGTGGTGCCGCAACGGTTCATCGACTGGGCCGAAGCGGGGATCTGCCACAGCGATCCGGAGCGTTTCGCGCTGCTCTATCGGCTGCTGTGGCGGCTGCAGAAGGACAGGGGGCTGATGGAGGCGCGGTCGGATCCGGATGTCGGCCGGCTCGACCGGCGGGTCGCGGCCGTGCGGCGCGACGCGCACAAGCTCAAGGCGTTCGTGCGGTTCAAGTCGATCGCCGACGATTCCGGGCTCGAGCGGTTCGTCGCCTGGTTCGAGCCGGAGCACTACGTGCTGGAGCGGGTGGCGCCGTTCTTCGTCCGGCGCTTCACCGGCATGATGTGGGCGATCGTCACGCCGTATCGATCAGTGTTCTGGGATGGCGACAGCCTGGAGTTCGGACCGGGCGGGCACAAGGCCGATGTGCCGGCCGAGGACGCGATGGAGGCAGCATGGAAGAGCTATTTCGCGTCGATCTTCAATCCGGCGCGGCTCAAGGTGGCGATGATGAAATCGGAGATGCCGGTCAAATACTGGCGCAACCTGCCCGAGGCCGAACTCATTCCTTCGCTGATACGCGGCGCCAGGGCCGCGGAGGCGGAAATGATCGAGCGGCAGGCCAGTATCCCGCCATCACGGCACGTTCGGCAGGCCGAGCGACAAGCCGACGACGTGGCGCCCGAGGTCGAGATCGGCTCGCTGAGCGCGGCGCGCGACGCGATCGAGGGGTGTCGGCGCTGCCCGCTTTACGAGATGGCGACGCAGGCGGTGTTCGGTGAGGGCCCCGCTCATGCCGAGGTGATGTTCGTCGGCGAGCAACCGGGCGACCAGGAGGATCTGGCGGGCAAGCCGTTCGTCGGACCGGCCGGCAAGGTGTTCGATGCGGCAATGGCCGAGGCGGGGATCGACCGGGAGCGGGCCTATGTCACCAACGCGGTAAAGCACTTCAAGTTCGTGCCGCGCGGCAAGAAGCGGCTGCACCAGCGCCCCAACATGGGTGAGGTGAAGGCGTGCCGGTTCTGGCTCGATCTCGAGCGGGAATTCGTCAAGCCGAGCCTGATCGTGGCGCTGGGCGCCACGGCGGTCGCGAGCCTCACGGGCAGCGGCACGGCGCTCAGCGCGGTACGCGGCAAGCTCACCGAGCTGGCCGACGGCACCCGCATGTTCGCCACGGTGCATCCGTCATACCTGCTGCGCATGCCGGACCGGGCGGAGGCCGAACGGGAGCGGGCGCGGTTCGTCGAAGACCTGCGACAGGTCGGACGGCTGCTGGGGTGACGCGCGCTCAGCCGGGTGCGCGCGGGCCGAAGATGTAGATGACCCCGTTGCTCACGACCCGGGTGGTCTGCAGCGGCCGCAGGCCGGCGAGCGGCGCTATGGCCGCTGCGGCCTCGTCGGCGGACTGCTTTGCGAGGTAGATGATCCGACTGGTGGCGGGAACGCCGGCCGTCGAGCCGGGGCTCAGGTCGCGGACGAAGCAAGGGCCGCGTTGCGGCGCGTAGTAATCGAGCACCACCTCGTCCCAGGGTGTCGACAGGGCGAGGCAATCGTCCGGCTCCATGAGCGCACGCAGCTCTGTCGTGATGGGGCGCCAGTCCTCGCGGGCAGCCTGGCTGGCAAATACCAGTGTGGCGAGGCCGACAAGCAGTCCGACGGCCCCGGCGATCGCCACGCCCCGTTTGGTCCGTGCCGGCATCAGCAGCGCCAAGGCGAACAGGATCAGAAAGCCCGGCAGCGAGCCGATCAGGTAGCGATCGAAAAACACCGGCTCGATCAGCACCGAGGCGATGATGCCGAGCAGGCTCGGCAGCAGGGTCCAGCTGAGCAGCAGCGGCAACGACCAGGCGGCCGGGCCCGGACCATTGCGCCGGCGGAGGAAGATCAGGAACGGCAGCGCCAGCACCAGCACGATGAACATCGCACTGGTGACCTTGCGCCATTGCAGCAGGATGTAGGCGGGGGTCGGCTCGCCGATCCAGAACCCCTGGTCTGCGATGCTCTGGGCGCGGCCGATGAGAATCAGGCCCCAGGGCACGAAGCTCAGGGCGACCAGCAGCTCGGCCAGCACCAGCGACAGCAGGGCGGGCCAGTCACGGCGCAGCACAATGGTGCAGAGCGCGCCAAAACCGATGCCGATCCAGGTCAGCGCGCCATAGGGGTGGGCGTAGATCAGCGGGATGCCGCTGAGGCCGAGCAGCAGGGCGCGTGCGGCGCGCGGCCGATCGAGGAAATGCACCATGGCCCAGGCATGCGCGGTGGCAGTACACGCCAGCAGCGCGTACATGCGCGCCTCCTGGGAGTACCAGACGTGGTAGCCCGACAGTGCCAGCAGCGCTGCCGCAACCAGGCCGACGCCACGCCCGCCGATGCGGGCGCCCAGGCCATAGAGCAGCGCGACGTTCAATACGCCCAGCGCCGCCGAGGGGAGGCGCAGCACCCATTCGGCGCCGCCGAACAGCTGCACCGAGGCCCAGGCCAGCAGGTTGTAGAGCGGTGGGTAATTGTCGGTCGCGGTGCGGGAGATCACCTCGCCGAGCGAACCGTTGACCTGCAGCCAGGTTGCCGCCTCGTCGCGCCACAGGCCCTGTTCGCCGAGGCTCGGAAAGCGCAACAGGGCTGCGGCCACAACGACCAGAGCCAGCACGGCCAGCGCCACCGCCCGCGGTGGTTCGTAACGGATCTGGTTCACCAAACCTCCGAAGGGGGCATGAGCCTACGAACAGCCATCCCCGGGAGGCCGCGTGAGGCCCACGCCCTTAGGTGTGAGCCTGAGATGCATCGACATCCCAGCCCTGCGAGCGTCGCTCTCCGGGCCTGGCGTCCTAAATCGTTCCGCTGGAGCGATTTGCCGCTTCGGGGCCGGAGGTCAGTCCTTGGCGCGTTCGACGTAGCTGCCGTCGGCGGTCATCACCACGACCTTGGTGCCGACGCCGATATGGGGCGGAACCATGGTCTTGACGCCGTTGTTGAGCGTCGCCGGCTTGAACGAGGAAGAGGCGGTCTGGCCCTTCACCACCGGCTCGGTCTCGACGATCTCGAGGGTGACGCGCTGCGGCAGTTCGATCGAGAGCGCCACGCCCTCGAAGGTGCGGATATAGACTTCCATGCCGTCGGTGAGGTAGGCGGCCTGGTCGCTGACCACGTCTTCGGAGACGGCGATCTGCTCGTAGGTGGTGGGCTCCATGAAGTGGTAGCCCTCGCCGTCGTGGTAGAGGAACTGGTAGGCACGCTCGTCGACGTCGGCCTTTTCGACCATCTCGACGGTGCGCCAGCTGGCGGCAACCTTCACGCCGTCCGAGATGCGGCGCATGTCGACCTTGGTCACCGAGTTGCCCTTGCCGGGATGGATATTCTCGGCGACCAGCACGATATAGAGCTTGCCGTCGTCGTGTTCCACGACGTTGCCCTTGCGCAGCGACGAGGCGATGACCTTGACCATTAGTTCTTCCTTGTTCAACGGTTGGCGAGGGCCTAGAGAGCGGCAGCAAAAGGCCGGGCCGAACGCGCTAATCTGATGTATCGGTGCCGCCGATACCCTAATTCCGCGAAAACCGCCAGTCCCGAGCCGAAAGACGTAAGCCTTGCCCGCCTCCCCACCAGTCCCGCCGGTTTCGCCATGGTGGACGCCCTCGGTGCATGCCGACCGGCGCCCGGCGCTGCTGGCGCGCAACCGGATCGAGCTGGCGGTGCGCAACTACCTCGCAAGCCGCGATTTTCTGTTGGTCGACCCGCCGGGGCTGCAGCGCAGCCCGGGCAACGAAACGCACCTGCATGCCTTTGCCACCACGGCGATCGGCAATGACGGGGTGGGCGAGACGCTTTATCTCCACACCTCGCCGGAATTCTCGATGAAGAAGCTCCTCGCGGCGGGCGAGCGGCGGATCGCCAGTTTCGGCCATGTCTGGCGCAATCGCGAGCGGAGCGCACTGCATCACCCAGAGTTCACCATGCTCGAGTGGTACCGGGCGGGCGAGCCGTACGACGCGGTGATCGCCGACTGCGTGGCGCTGCTGCGGCTCGCGGCCGAGACGACAGGGGTCGCGATGCTCAGGTTTCGCGATCGGGAATGCGATCCGTTCGCCGCGCCCGAGCGGCTGGGTGTGGTCGAGGCGTTTCGGCGCTTTGCCGGGATCGACCTGTTGGCGACGATGGACGCCGAGGGCGAGACCGATGCCGAGGCCCTGGCCGTTGCGATGCGAGCGGTGGGGCTCGAGGTTCCCAGGGACTATACCTGGTCCTACCTGTTCAGCCGGGTGCTGGTGGAAAAGGTCGAACCTAACCTGGGGCTAGGGCGGGTGACGGTGCTCGATCGCTACCCGGCGGCCGAAGCGGCGCTGGCGCGGCGGACCCGCGACGATCGGCGGCTGACGGAGCGGTTCGAGCTTTATGGCTGCGGGGTCGAACTGGCGAACGGCTTCGGCGAGCTCACCGATGCGGCAGAGCAGCGCCGCCGTTTTGCCGCCGAGATGGATGAGAAGCAGCGGCTTTACGGCGAAGCCTATCCGCTCGATGAAGAACTGCTGGCGGCGCTGCCGCTGATGGACGAAACCAGCGGCGTGGCGCTGGGGTTCGACCGGCTGGTGATGCTGGCGGTCGGCGCCCGGCGGATCGAGGATGTGCTGTGGGTGCCGGTGGTCGGAGGCGACAGATGAAGCAGGATCGTGCGCTGCGGACGGCGAAGGACCTGGTTGCAGCCGGGCTGCTCGATGCCGGGCGACTGGGCGAGGCGGAAGCGGTGGCGAAGCAATACGCCATTGCCGTAACCCCCACCGTGGCCGGGCTGATCGACCGGGATGACCCGAACGATCCGATTGCGCGGCAGTTCGTGCCTGACCTTGCCGAACTCAGCACGACGCCGGAGGAGCGGGCCGACCCGATCGGCGACCTCTCCCACTCGCCCGTCGAGGGGATCGTGCATCGCTATCCCGACCGGGTGCTGCTGAAGGCGGTGCATGTCTGCCCGGTCTATTGCCGGTTCTGTTTCCGCCGCGAGATGGTGGGGCCGGAAGGGCTGGGGACCTTGTCGGCCGAGGCGATGGATGTCGCGATCGGCTATATCGCCACTCATCCCGAAATCTGGGAGGTGATCCTCACCGGCGGCGATCCGCTGGTGCTGTCGGCGCGGCGGCTCGAGGAGATGATGCTGCGGTTGCGCGACATCGCGCACGTGAAGATCGTGCGCTTCCACAGCCGGGTGCCGGTGGTGGAGCCCGAGCGGGTCGATGACAAGCTGATTGCGGCGCTCAAGGCCAGCGGCAAGACCACCTATGTGGCGCTGCATGCCAACCACCCGCGCGAGCTGACGCCGGCGGCGCGGGCGGGGGCGGGGCGGCTGGTCGATGCCGGCGTGGTGATGCTCAGCCAGTCGGTGCTGCTGCGCGGCATCAACGACGATCCGGACGTGCTGGCCGAGCTGATGCGGAGCTTCGTCGAGATGCGGGTCAAGCCCTACTACCTGCACCATCCGGACCTGGCGCCGGGCACGGCGCATTTCCGGCTGTCGATCGCCGAGGGGCAGGCGCTGGTTCGCGGCCTGCGCGGCCGGGTGTCGGGCCTCTGCCAGCCGACCTATGTGCTCGATATTCCCGGCGGCTACGGCAAGGCGCCGATCGCGGCGAGCAATGTCGAGGCGACGGGCGAGGGTGAATATGCCGTGTCGGACTGGCAGGGCGGGGTACACCAGTATCCTCCGGCGGGGAGCTACTAGCGCGCGGCGCACGCCCTCGTTCAGCCGGCGCGTGGGGCTCCCCCCTCCACCAGCTTCGCTGGTCCCCCTCCCCCGCAAGCGGGAGAGGTTCGCCGACTGCATGCTCCGTGTGCCCGAAAGGTGCAGTCGGGAGTCCTCTCCCGCTTGCGGGGGAGGGGGACCACGCGAAGGCGCGGTGGAGGGGGGGCCCCACGCACCGACGGTCGCTGCCAAAAAACTTCTGCCCGCCTGTCGAATCCCGCTCTCGCGGTTCGATTAACCAGCGAAGGGCAGGACGGAGCGCTTGCCCACACAACGCGTGGAGCTTGTCATGATCCCGACCATCACCGCCTTCGCAGATTCGCCCGACCAGGGCGCCGGCCAGGCCCGCGACATGCGGGTGCGCTGGGCGCTCGAAGAAGTCGGCCAGCCCTATGATGTGCGGCTGGTGTCGTTTGCCGAGATGAAGCAGCCGGAGCATCTGGCCCTGCACCCTTTCGGGCAGATCCCGACCTATGAGGCGGGCGATGTCGGGCTGTTCGAGTCCGGGTCGATCGTGCTCCACATCGCCCAGCAGCATCCCGGCCTGCTGCCCGAGGACAAAGCCGCGCGGGCCCGCGCCATCACCTGGATGTTTGCGGCGCTCAGCACCATCGAGCCGCCGATTCTCGATCGCGAGGCGGCCGAGTATCTGGAAGGCGACAAGCCCTGGTACGCGGAACGCCTGGCGGTGGTGGAGGAGCGGATCCGGAGCCGGCTGGAGGCGCTCGCCAGCCGACTTGGCGACAGCGAGTGGCTGGATGGGGCGTTCAGCGCCGGCGACCTGGTGCTGGTCGGGGTGCTTCGCAGGCTGAAGGGCTCGGAGCTGCTGGCCGCCCATCCGAATCTTCTGGCCTATGTGGCGCGCGCCGAGGCCCGGCCGGCATTCCGACGGGCTTTCTCTGCCCAGCTGGCGGTTTTCACCGACGCTCATGCGTCGGCCTGAGCGGCGCTTAAGGGTGAGGTAACCTCGTCCCCACAGGATGCGGGCAGCGTCGTTCGAACCGGCGACGCTGCCAGCTGCCCGGAGCGTTCCCGCGTCGGGCTTCGTCGCGTTTCAGGGGATGTGCATGCTCAAGCTCTTTTCGGCGTTCGTCATGGTGCTGCTGGCGACAGCGGCGAACGCCCAGGAATGGCTGTATGAGGACGCGAGCGTGCCGATCGCCTATTTCGACAATGGCGAGGCGCAGTTCCAGTTCGCCTGCCGCGGCGGCGACCTGGCCATGGGCTTCTGGGTGCGGGCGCCGCACCGGCAGGTGGCCGGGGCGGGCGCGATGAACCTGGCGATCACGCCCGATGCCGCGGAAGGCTCGGCCATCTCGGCGGCCGGCGGCAGCAGCTTCGCCCAGGATATTCCGCTGATCCACAGCGATGGCAGTTCGATGATCGTGCGCGGCCCGGTGGCCCGGCAATGGGCCCGCATAGCGCAGCAGGCCCGCACTGCGATCCGGGTTGCCTATGTGCGGTCGAAAGCCGGGGGCGGGCTCGAGGTCTTCGACAGCAACATGTTCGGCGCCAAGGGATCGTCGGCGGCGATCAAGAAGCTGCTCGACCGCTGCCGCTAGGCGCAGGTCGGTGGGTGGGCAGCAGGGCCGCGGCGCAGGTGATCAAGCCGCGACGCGCGCCGCCTCGACCGTGCCGTCGACGATGACGTGCGGCAGGCCGCGCGAGCAGGTCTCGATGCGGGCCTCGACGCGATAGACATCGCGCAGCAGCTCGACGGTGATCACGTCGGTGGATTTGCCGCAGGCGATCATCCGGCCATTGACGATCACCATTGTCTGGTCGGCGAAGCGCAGCGCCTGGTTGAGGTCGTGCAGCGCGATCAGCACGATCATGCCGCGGGCCCGGGCGGTCTGCTGCATGAAGCCGAGCACTTCCACCTGGCGATGCAGGTCGAGGGCCGACGTCGGTTCGTCCATCAGGAGAATTTCCGGCTCGCGCACCAGCGACTGGGCGATGCTCACCAGCTGGCGCTGGCCGCCGCTCAACTCGCCCAGGTCGCGGAAGGCGATCGGCCTGATGCCGAGCGCTGCGATCACGGCGTCGATGGCCTTGAGGTCGCCATCCTCGACGCCCCAGCCGGAACCCTGCTTGCGGGCGAGAAGGATGGATTCGTACACCGTGAGCACGGCATTGGCCGACGTATCCTGCGGCATGTAGCTCAGCGCCCGGCCGGCGCGTCTCGCATCCGCGACCTCGACCGTGCCGGCACCCTGGATCAGGCCGGCGATGCGCTTGAACAACGTCGACTTGCCGGCGGCGTTGGGGCCGATGACGGCGACGATCTCGCCGGCGGTGAAGGCGGGGGTGGTGACGCCGCTGACTACGGTCTTGCGGCCATAGCCCGCCGCCACGTCATCGAGCCGGAGGCTTACCATGACTTCCTCATGTTGCTGATGATGAGCGAGAAGAAGAAGGGCACGCCGACCAGCGCGGTGATGATGCCGATCGGGAACACCACGCCGGGGACGATCGACTTCGAGACGATCGAGGTGACCGACAGCAGCAGCGCGCCGCACAGCACCGAGCCGGGGAGGAAGAAGCGCTGGTCTTCGCCTAGGATCATGCGGGCGATGTGTGGGCCGACGAGCCCGATAAAGCCAATGGTGCCGACGAAGCTGACCGGAATGGAGGCGAGCAGCGCGACGATCAGCATGGTCTCGAGCCGGATGTAGCGGACATTGACGCCGAAGCTCGCGGCCTTGTCCTCGCCCAGCCGCAGCGCGGTCAGGGCCCAGGCATGGCGAGCGAACAGCGGCAGGGCCACCACGACCACCAGCGCGGTGATGCCGACTTTCTCCCAGGTCGCCTTGGTGAGGCTGCCCATGGTCCAGAACACCACGGTGGCGAGTGCCTGCTCGGAGGCGAGATATTGCAGGAACGCCAGCAGCGCGTTGAAGGTGAAGACCAGCGCGATGCCGAGCAGCACCACTGTCTGCACGGTGACGCCGCGGGCCTGCGAGATGAAGTGGATGAACATCGTCGCGACCAGCGCCATCAGGAAGGCATTGACCGGCACGGCATAGCCGGCGGGCACCGGCAGGAACGGGACGCCGATGACGATGGCGAGAGCGGCGCCGAAGCTGGCGGCGGCGGAAATGCCGAGGGTGAAGGGGCTCGCCAGCGGGTTGGCGAGGATGGTCTGCATCTGCGCGCCGGCGGCCGAAAGCGCGGCGCCGACAACGATCGCCATGACGGCGACGGGCATGCGGATATCCCAGACCACGACGCGGATCTGGTCGGGCGCCGAGGCGGGGTTGAGGATGGCGGCGACGACCTCGAGGATGTCGTACTTGGCCGGCCCCCAGGCGATATCGACGGCGAAGCTGACGACGAGTGCAACGGTCAGCCCGGCGAGGATCAGGATGCGCTTATAGGCAAGGGCACGGTATTGACCGTGCCCTGCCAGTTCCGCGCCTTGTGCGACCACGGTGCTCATCAGTCGTTCAACGAAACCCAGTAGCCGGGCTTGTAGGCGATCGGCAGGAAGCGCTCATGCAGCTCCTTGAAGGTCGCATCGGGATCGAGGTCGGCGAACAGCTCGGGGTGCAGCCACTTGGCGATCTGCTGGATGGCCACGAACTGGAACGGGTTGGTGTAGAACTGGTGCCAGATGGCGTGGACGTTGCCGGTCTCCTTGGCCTTGACGCCGGTGAAGGCCGGGCGGTCCATCAGGGCGGCGAGCTTCACCTTGGCGGCGGCGAGGTCGGCGCCGGCGCCGACGCCGACCCAGATGCCGTCGGGCTTGGCGCTCTGGCTCCAGTTCGAGCCGGTGGAGATGTAGACGTCCGGGTTGGCGGCAATGATCTGCTCGCCGCTGACCATGCCCTGGGCGCCCGGCAGGATGTCGGTGCCGAGGTTATGGCCGCCGGCGAGCTTCACCATGCGGCCGAAATTCTCGTCGCCGAAGGTGGCGCAGCATTCATCGAAGAAGCCCGGGGCGCGCTCGAGGAAGACCAGCGGTTCGGTCGGCTCTTTCGCCTCGATCACGTCTGTGACGCGCTTGATCTCTGCGCTGCGGAAGGCGTTGAACTCGGCGGCGCGCTGCTCCTTGCCGAACAACTGGCCCAGGATGTTCATGCTGGCTTCGGTGTTCTTGAAGGCCTCGAGACGGAAGTCGATGAACACCACCTTCACGCCGATCGAGTCGAGCGTGTCGAAGAGCTTGGACTCCTCGGCCGGGGTCTTGGATTCGAGCGGCAGCAGCAGCACGTCGGGCTTGAGGCTGACCGCGAGCTCGGTCTGGAAGGTGCCGTCGGTCAGGTTGCCGAAGACCGGGATGTCGGCCATTTTCGGGAACTTGGCGAGATACTCGTTCCAGGTGTCGAGATCGGCGGTGCGCACGTCGTCGCGCCAGCCCACCACCCGCTTGAACGGGTCCTCGGTGTCGAGCACCGAAACGAAATAGATCTGGCGGCCTTCGCCCAGGATGACGCGCTCGACCGGCTTGTCGAAGCTGACCTCACGTCCGGCGACGTCGGTGACGGTGAAGGCCTGGGCCTCGGCGGCGGCCGTGCCGACAAGCGCCGAGAGCGTCGCGATGGCGACAGCGAAGAAAGTTCTGCGAAGCATATTGCATCTCGCTCGTTGGGGTGCGAGACCAGCCGGTATAAAACATGATCACGCAAATCAAGTTTTATCTTCTGGAGTCATTCCAAACTGGCAGCCTCCCCCATGGGGAGCGGTATGAGGACGTGCATGACGGCGGGAACCAATTACTCGGTACGCGACGAGATCCGCGACTACTGGTCGATGCGGGCGGAGAGCTTCGACCTCAGCCCCGGCCACGAGATTTTTTCCGAGACTGAACGCAGCGCCTGGCACCGGCTGATCAGGAAGCACCTCGGCGCGGGCGAAGGCCGTCGGGCGCTCGACCTCGCCTGCGGCACCGGCGTGGTGTCGCACCTGATGCATGACCTCGGCTACGAGGTCACCGGGCTCGACTGGTCCGAAGCCATGCTCGACAAGGCGCGGGCGAAATCGAAGACGCGCGGGTCCTCCATCCGCTTCCTGATGCGCGATGCCGAGGCGACGGGCGAGGACGAAGCCAGCTACGATGTGATCGTCACCCGGCACCTGGTGTGGACGCTGGTCGATCCCGCCGCCGCCTTCGCGCACTGGTTCAAGCTGCTGAAGCCGGGCGGACGGGTGCTGATCGTCGATGGCGACTTCGTCACCCAGACCTGGTTCCGCAAGCTGCGCCGCTGGATCGACGCGGCGGTGAGCCGGTTCCGTCCGGCCAAGCCCGATCCGCGCGGCGATTTCCGCACTCAGTACCAATCGATCATGTCGCAGATCTATTTCCGCGACGGCGCCAAGGCGCCCGAAGTGGTGCGGCTGCTCGAGAGCGCCGGGTTCCGGCCGGTGATCGTCGACACCTCGCTGGGAGAGATCCATCGGGCGCAGGGCCGCAATATGCCGATCGCGCAGTTTCTCGACCGGGCGACGCAGCATCGCTATGCCATCTGCGCGGTGCGGCCGGAATAGCTGGCGCCGCGGCACGGCGGACCATAGTGTCCGCCCGATAGTTTCGACAGGCAGCCCGATGACCACCGCACCGACCTGGCCGTTCCCATGGCCCGAAGAGCAGATCGTGCACTATACCGCCTACCGCGTCGCCGAACCCCTCGCCATCGACGGTCGGCTCGATGCAGCGAGCTGGCGGCTGGCCCCGCGCTCGCCGCGCTTCGTCGACCTGATCAGCGGGCAGCCGACCGTGCACGACACCCGCGCCGCGGTGTTGTGGGACGATACGCACCTCTATGTCGGCTTCTGGGTGGAGGAGCCGTTCGTCGAAGCCAAGCTCACCGAGCGTGACGCGCTGATCTGGAGCGAGAACGATATCGAGCTGTTCGTCGCCGGCGCCGATGCCTATTACGAGCTGGAGCTCAATGCGCTGGGGACGATCTACGAGGCGTTCTTCGTCTGGGACGATGCCTATGAGCGGCGTGGGTTCAGCAAAGCGGCGGAGTTCTCGCGCATTGCACCGGGAGCGAAGCCGTGGAACGGGGTGGGGTTCGACAAGCATCCCAGAGGGACGCGGCTGGGGCTGTTCCACTGGGACATGCCGGGGCTCAGGGCCGCCGCCGCGATCGACGGCACGCTCAATGACAATGCCGACAGGGATCGCGGCTGGACGGCGGAGATCGCCATCCCCTGGGCCAGCATGGGCTGGCTCGCCACCGATGGCCGCGCCTTGCCGCCGCGCGACGGCGACACCTGGCGGATGGATTTCTCGCGCTTCAACACCTACCGCGCGGCCAAGCCGGCCGAGGATTCCGGCGGCTGGGCGCTCAGTGCGCACGGGGTGTGGGATTCGCACGTGCCCGAGCTGTTCCCGCATGTGCATTTTTCGACGAAGGTGGTGGGGAGCGCGGGGTAGGGCTTCCCTCATGGAAATCGCATGTGGCGGGGATAGTTCGGTGTGTGAAGAGTACCCCCCACCCTGTCCCTCCCCCGCAAGGGGGGAGGAGACCTGCGCTTGCAGGTCATCGTCCCACGGACATCGGAGCTGCTGAGAGGGTCTCCCTCCCCCTTGCGGGGAGGGGACAGGGGTGGGGGTACTCTTCCCGCACCGCCCCATCAGCAGCACGGAACACCGCTCAATTCCCCCAATACTCCGCATCGAGCAGCTTGCCGTGGGCCCAGGCTTCGATCAGCGCGCCGGCGATGGCGCCGGGACGGGGGCGGTTGATCTCAGAGTGGGTGCCGGCGAGGATTTCCAGCACTTCGGCGCGCGTCACCCAGCGGGCATCGGACAGCTCGACCGGATCGACGGTGATCGCCTCGCTCAGCGCATCGCCCTGGCAGCCGAACATCAGCGACATCGGGAACGGCCAGGGCTGCGAGGAGACGTAGCGCACCGGGCCGACCTTGATGGCGCTCTCTTCGAGGGTCTCGCGGCGCACCGCCGCCTCGATGGTTTCGCCCGGCTCGACGAAGCCGGCGAGCAGCGAATACATGCGCTCGGGCCAGCTGGGGCTGCGGCCGAGCAGCAGCAGGTCACCGCGGGTGATGGCCATGATCACCACCGGGTCGGTGCGAGGGAAATGCTGCACACCGCATTGCGGGCACTTGCGCACCCAGCCACTGCTTTCGACGGCGCTCGGCGCGCCGCAATTGGCGCAGAAGCGGTGGCTCGAATGCCAGCTGATCAAGGCCCGCCCGGTGGCGACGGTCTCGCCGTCGAGCCGGGTAAGCGTCGGCATCAGGCCGCGGATTTCCATAAACTTGAGATCGGGAAAACCGGGGTGAATCTGCTGCGTCTGGTCGATGAACTGGCCGATGGTGGTGGCGTCTTCGGGCGGCGACCACAGCGGCAGGTCGGCGGCGAAGCGCGGGCCGTCCGGCGTCAGGCCGACAAACAGCGGCGCCTCGCGGCTGTCGGCGAGGGCAGGGTGATCGAGCGGCACGGCCGCCGGCCGCGCCTCGGCATCGGCGAGCAGCTTGCCGCGCCAGAACACCAACGTCCTGGCACGCGGATCGTTGCGGGTGTCGTCGCTGGTGCGCAGATGCGCGACGCGGTCGAGCTCACCCGGCTTGAATGCAAACGCGTAGTCCACGGCTACCCCCTCGAATTGATCGGGGAGGTGTAGGGGGATGCGGGGCGGGCTGCAAGCGTGGGCGTGGGCGCTGACCTTTCGGCTATCCTCCCCCGCCACGCGGGGGAGGATCACCGGGAGCCCCCGCTCACCCGTTCCACTTCATCCCCATGTACACGCCGCCGACCTCCAGTTCCTCGAGCATCTGGGCGAGGTGCTTGTACTTGGTGGACTCGCGTTTCACCTTGTTGATCCAGAGCAGGTAGTCGTTGCGCTGGTAGGGCGGGCGGGCGTCGTAGGCGGCGCGCAGGCCCGTGCGCTCGAGCGCTTCGCGAACGAAGTCGGGCATCTCCTCGCGCTTGCGCAATGGCCTGAGCGCCGGGCTCATGTCAGCACCGCCTGGGCCTCGATTTCGATCAGGTAATCGGGGTTGGCGAGGCCGGCGACACGCAGCACGGTGACCGTGGGCGGGTTGCCGCGCGCGCCCCAGAAGCTCATCCAGGCGCCGAACGCGGCGCGCAGATCCGCCGTGTGGTCGATGACGACAGTCACTTTCACGAGGTCCTCCAGTCTGGCCCCGGCGGCGTCGAGCACCGCCCCGAGGTTGGCGAGCGCCTGCGCCGACTGGGCGACGACATCGCCCTTGCCGACCAGCTGGCCATGCCGATCGACGGCGTTCTGCCCCCCGACCAGCAGGGTGCGGCCGCCTGGCGGCACGATGATAGCCTGGGTGAAGGCCGGGTTGGAATGGAGGGTCTTGGGGTTGAGGTGCTCAATGGACATGGACGGCTCCCTGGTTGCGTCCAGTCCACCCTGCAGGCCGTCTGCTGACACCGCCCGTCAGCAGCGTTCGCGGTATTCTATTACCGACCCAGATAAGTCGAGGCTGTAGAGTCGCCTGCCCGGACGACCCTACAGCCCCCTGATCCGCGATTGCCACCGGCGGATCATTTCCTCTGCAGCGGCTTCGGCGCCCTGCATGTTTGCACTTTGATAGACATCGACTGTGACACCGCGGCGCGACAGCTGGTCGACGGCCTCGGCGAGAATGGCGTTGAGGATGAACACCCCCGAAATGGTCGAGGTGGGCCCCATGCGGATGTCCTCGCCGACGCTGAGCGCGGCGTCGCCGTACTCGCCGCCATTGTCGAGCACCAGGTCCGTCACCTGGTAGAGGAGCTTGCCCGACTGGTGGCGCGAGGTGATGGCGCGGGCATGCCGCAGCGAGGTGATGGCGATGGTGGTGGCGCCACGCGCCTTGCAGGCCAGCGCCATCTCGATCGGGTAGGCGTTGCGGCCCGAGTTGGAGGCGATGAAAACCACGTCGCCCGGCTCGACCGGATAGTCGGCGAGGGCACGGGCGGCACGGCCTTCCTCGCGCTCCAGCAGGGTGGAGCGCTCGGCGCCCAGGTGCAGCATCAGGTCGGGATCGAGGATCGCCTGCGCCGCGGCAATGCCGCCGGCGCGGTAGAAGGCTTCCTCGGCGACGAGGTGCGAGTGGCCGGACCCGGCGACATAGACCAGGTGATCGGCGCCCAGCGCCGTCGCCACCGCGTCGCGCGCCGCATCGAAGGCTGCCGGCTGCTCGGTGAGCACACGGTCGAGGATGGAGGCCACCTGGTCGCGGTAGCGCTGACGCGGGATGGTCATTCTAACCCCTGATCTCGCCGACATACTTGTAGCGGTCGCCGCGGTACCAACTGATGGCGTCCTCGACGACATTGCCGTTGGCGCCGTAGCCCAACTGCGTGATTTCCAGCACCGCGGCGCCGGGGCGGATGCCCAGATGCGCGGCGAGTGCGGCGTCGGCCTCGGTCGCCTGCAGGCTCTGCAGCACGCGCTGGGGCCGGGCGTTGCGGGCGTCCATCCGGTCATAGAGCGAACCGGTGCCGTCGTAATCGGCGCCCACCGCTTCGACCGGCATCACGGCGCGCTCATAGGCAATCGGCTCGCCGCCGGCGAGGCGCAGCCGCACCAGGGTCAGGATGGGCGAGCCGAGCGGCAGGCCGGTGCGGAACGCCGCATCGGCGCCGACCCGGCCGATCGAGCATTCGAGCACCTGCGAGCCGGGCTCGAGCCCACGCAGGCGCATGTCTTCGGAAAAGCCCGAGAGGCGCGACAGCGCCTTGGGAATGCGGCCGACCACCACCGTGCCGGCGCCCGGCCGGGTGGTGACGATGCCGAGCTGGGCCAGTTCCTTCAGCCCCTGGCGCAGCGTCGAGCGCGACACGTTGAGCGCCTCGGCCATCTCGCGCTCGGAGGGCAGCGAGCCGCCGGCAGCAATGCCGCCGGAATCGAGCACAGCGGTCAACGCATTGCGCAGCCGCTCGCCCAAGGGGCCGTGCTGCGCCTCCATCCGTTCCCGTACCGCTGCGTAGAAGTCCAAGGCTCCTCCGGCCACTGGTTCGTATCTGCTCTTGCGCAACTGGTATGATTTTGGACTGGAAATTGCAAGCATATTGCCAAGGGTATTGCATCGAATGTCGCAGGAGTTTTGAGTGCTGGACAAACTGGTTTAAACCAATAACATACCAGTTGGCAGGGGAGATTGCTGCCGAGGGATTTGGGGCAAACAGGGGTGTTACCGAGCATGGCCAAGAAATTTACGCTGGCGACCAAAAGGTTGGCGCCGACGACCAGGGGATTGGCGCTGACGGCGGCGACAGCAGTGCTGCTGCTGACGACGGCGGCGATGGCTCAGACCGAGGTGCGGTTCACGCATTCGATCACCGGCGGGTCGAGCCGGGCGGCGCTGGATGCGATCATCGCCGATTTCGAAGCGGCCAACCCCGACATCAAGATCAAGGAGATCGTCTTCGACGACGATCAGTATTCCAACCAGGGCCTGATCACCCAGCTCAAGAGCAATGAAGTTCCCGACATCTTCTTCGAGTGGGCCGGCTATCCGGTGCAGCGCGACGTCGCGGCCGGCTATGCCTACGACCTGAGCGAGGCGATGGCGGCTGACGGCTGGAAGGACAGTTTCTCGCCGGCGGTGTGGACCGATGGCGCCGGTACGATGGTCGATGGCAAGCCGTATCTGGTGCCGCTGTCGCTCGATCTGACCAACACCATCTGGTACAACAAGAAGATCTTCGCCGAGCACAACCTGACGCCGCCCAAGACCTGGGACGAGTTCGTCGCGCTGACCAAGACGCTGGCCGATGCGGGCGAAACGCCGATCGTCGAGGGCAATAACGAGTTCTGGCCCCTGGGCAACTGGGCCGGCCATATCGCCGCAATGGTGGTGCCGCCGGACGAGTATGTCGCGGCGTTCAAGCAGGAAGCCAAGTTCGACACGCCGGCCTTCGAGAAGGCGCTGAACCTCTTGGTCGACCTGCACAATGTCGGTGCGTTCAACAAGGACATGCAGGCGCTGGGCGCCGATCCGGCAATGGCGACGTTCTTCCAGGAGGGTGCGGTGATGCACCCGATCGGCTCGTGGCTGGTGTCGGAAACCGGCAACCTCGCCGATGAAGGCTTCGAGTACGGCCAGTTCAACACGCCGACCATCGACCCCGCGCACCCGCTCGCCAACAGCGTGATCGGCACGATCACCGGCCTCGTGGTGCACAAGAACGCGCCGCACGCGGCCGAGGCGATCAAGTTCCTCAAGTTCCTCACCTCGGAACCGAGCCAGGTCAAATGGGCCGAGAGCGGGCAGATGAGCCCGGTGCAGGGGGTGAGCGACAAGGCCAAGCTCGACGAGCAGACCGAGGCCATGCTGGCGCTGATGAGCAGCGCCTCGGCCATCGTGCCGCCGCCGGACAACAAGTACCCGGTGCCGGTCGCCGAGGCTTTCTACCAGGCTGCCGCGTTTGCGGCATCGGGTGAAAAGAACGCCAAGGATGCGCTGGTCTGGCTCGACGAGACGCTCGCCGCCATGGGCAAGCAGTAAGCCGGCGCCCTCCGTTGCAAGACCGTTCCGCCCCCATCAGCACCGGCGCCGCGAACCTGTTGTTCGCGGCGCCGGCGATGCTGCTTTTCGCGACCTTCGTACTGCTGCCGCTGGGCGCGTCGGTCTATTACGCCTTCACCTTCTGGGATGGGTTCAGCGCGCCGCGCTGGGCCGGGCTGGCCAACTTCATCAGGGCGCTGACCGACACGACGTTCCTGATGTCGTTCGTGCATGTGGTGCTCTACATCGCCGCGACGCTCGTCTTCGAAGTAACGTTCGGGCTGGTGATGGCGGTGCTGCTCAACTCCGATCGGCGCGGCTTCTCGCTGATGCGCGGCATGTTCTTTGCGCCGGTGGTGCTGTCGATGTCGGCGGCGGGCGTGTTGTGGAAGTTCGTGCTCGATTACCGCACGGGGCTGCTCAACTCGACGCTGCGGTCGGTGGGCCTGGGCGACTGGGCGCAGCCCTGGCTGGCGCAGCCGGAGACGGCGCTGCTGTTCATCTGCATCGTCTCGGGCTGGAAATATGCCGGCTTCTACATGGTGATCTTCTTTGCCGCGCTCCGGCGCATTCCGCGCAACCTTTACGAAGCGGCGCGGCTCGATGGCGCCAATGGGGTGCAGCAGTTCACCGCCATCACCCTGCCGATGCTGAAGCAGAACGTCATCGTCTGCATCCTGCTGGCGGTCACCGGCGGCTTTGCCGGGTTCGACCTGTTCTTCACCATGACCAACGGGCAGCCGTTCGGGGCGACGGAAGTGCCGGCGACCTGGATCATCAAGCAGGCTTTCGACCAGAACCAGATCGGCTATGGCGTGGCGCTCACGGTGGTGCTGACGCTGGTGGTGTCGCTGATCTCGATCGGTTACCTCAAGATCTCGGAGCGCGGCAATGTCACGCGCTACTGAACGGCGGCGCAGCACAGCCGAATGGCTGCAGTTCGGGGTGGCCGGCGCCATCGTCCTGGTGATGTTCTATCCGGCGATCTGGATGGTCTACTCGTCGTTCAAATCGAACCGCGAGATCTTCCGTTCGCCCTTCGCGCTGCCGGCGCAGTGGCGCTGGGAGAACCTGATCGAAGCCTGGCAGGTGGGCGGGCTCGGCACGCTCTACTTCAACTCGGTATTCGTGACGCTGGTCGCGGTCAGCATGTGCGTGCTGTTCGCCACCGCCGCCGCCTTCGCCTTCACCCGGCTGGAGTTTCCGGGCCGGAAGCTGATGTACCGGATCCTCTTGATCGGGCTGCTGCTGCCGCCGCCTTCGGTCGCCATCGCGCTGTTCACGCAGCTGCGCGACATGCACCTGCTCAATACCCCCTGGGCGCTGATCCTGCCGGGGGCGGCCTGGCAGCTGGCGTTCACGGTGTTTCTGATGCGGGCCTATTTCATCTCGATCCGGCCCGACATGGAAGAAGCGGCGCGGCTCGACGGCGCCAATACCTGGGAAATCTTCTGGCACGTGTCGGTGCCGATGGTGTGGCCGGCCATGCTGACCATGGTGGTGCTCAACACCATCAGCGTGTGGAACGAGTTGCTGTTCGCCCTGCTGTTCATCACCGACGATGCGCAGCGCACCCTGCCGGTCGGTCTGGTGCGGTTCTCGGGCTACCACAGCACCGACTATTCGCTGGTGTTCGCCGCCCTGACCATCACCACCGTACCGATCCTGATCCTCTACTTCATCCTGCAACGCCATGTGATCGCCGGCCTGACTGCAACAGCTATGGACTGAACCGATGGGCACTGTTCACGAATTTCCCAACGTCATCGCCTCCCCGCCGGGGCTCTCCGGCTGGTCGCTGGATGTGCTGCTCGATCAGCCGGATCGACGCGGGACGGGCGCCACGCGGGGGCAGTCGACATTCCTCACCGGGGTGATCGAAGGCTTTTACGGCCGAGCCTGGAGCCAGCCGCAGCGGGTCGAGATGCTCGACTGGATCGCCAATGCCGGCATGAACAGCTTCGTCTACGGGCCCAAGGACGACATCAAGATCCGGGCGCGCTGGCGTGAACTCTACAACGCGGCGGAAGCCGCAGCCCTCCAGGAGCTGGTCGACGCGGCACGCGCGCGGAAGCTCATTTTCATGGTGGCCATCGCCCCGTGTCTCGATGTCGTCTATTCGGACGCAAGCGACCTCGAGGCGCTGAAGCGCCGGCTTGACCAGCTCCTGGACCTCGGGGTGACGCATTTCGCGCTGCTGTTCGACGATATTCCGCGCACCATGATGCCGGCCGACGAGCGCGCCTTCCCCTCGTTTGCCGCGGCGCAGAGCTATTTCGCCAACGAGGCCTTCCGTCATGTGCGGGCGCGGGCGCCGGGGGCGGCGGTGCTGTTCTGCCCGACCGAATATTGCGGGGCGTTCGCCGGCCACGACGTGCCGGGCTCGGCCTATCTCAACACCATCGGGGCGGAGCTCGACCCCGAGATCGGGGTATTCTGGACCGGGCCGGACATCGTCTCCAAGACCATCACCGCCCAGAGCCTCAGCGAAGTGGGCCGGGTGCTCAGGCGCAAGCCGGTGATCTGGGAGAACTTCCACGCCAACGACTACGATATCCGCCGCATCTATGCCGGGCCGCTGGGCGGGCGGCACGCCGACATCCTGCCGCTGATCGACGGCATCATCACCAACCCCAACAACGAGTTCGAAGCCAATTTCGTGCCGGTGCACACCACCGGGGCGTTCGCTGCGGGGTCGGACGACGAGGCATCGGCCTTCGCGGTGGCGTTGAAGGCCTGGCAGCCGCGGTTCCGGCTGGCCTTTACCGGGCAGACCGAAACGCTGACGGTGGAGGAAATCCGGCTCCTGGGCGAGCTGTTCTACCAGCCGTTCCGCTGTGGTCCGCAGGTCGAGGGGCTACTGCAGGCGGCGCGACGGCTGATGAGCCAGAAGCGGCCCGATGTCCGCGATACCGGCTGGCAGGACGGGCACGAGGCACTGGTGCAGTTCCGCGACCGCATCACCGGGTTGTTCAACCGGATGACCGAGCTCGAGAACCGCGACCTGTTCTATGCCTTCCACCCCTACCTGTGGGAAGCGCGCGAGGAGATGACGCATCTCGTCACCTATCTCGACTGGCTGGCGGGCGATCCGCCGCGCGGCGCCGAATTCCCCGACAAGGACCGGATCTACAACTTCTATCGCCAGGGCTTTACCGTGGCGGTGCAGGAGCTGCTGCCGCGCGACGGCAGCGGGCGCTACCGGCATGGCGCTTGATTTCGGCGGCGGCTATCGGCTGAGGGCCGCGCTGGCCGCCGACCACGCGGCGCTCAACCTGGTGTGCCTTCGCACCGGTGACAGCGGCAAGGACGCGACGGTGCGGGAGGACGATCCGGATCTGCTGGGGCTGATCTATGCGGTGCCGTACCAGGTGTACGAACCGGATTTCGCCTTCGTGGTCGACGGGCCGAACGGGGTCTGCGGTTACATCTTCGGGGCGCCGGACACGCCAGACATCTACGCCAGGATGGGAGCCGAGTGGTTTCCGCCACTGGCAGCGCGGCTCAGCGATCCAGGGCCGGATGAGAGCCAATGGCGGGGCAGCGACTGGGCGCGCCACGCGATCCATCACCCGGAATTCGTCTACCCCGAGGTGCTGCACCGCTATCCGGCGCATGGCCATATCGACCTGCTGGAGGAGGCGCGCGGCCGGGGGATCGGCCGGCGCGGCATGGAGCATGTGATGGAGAAACTCAGGCGCGCCGGCGCGACGGGGATGCACCTGCAGGTGAGCCCGGTGAATCGCGGGGCGCAGAGCTTTTACCGCAAGCTCGGGTTCGAGGTGCTGAAGGACCCGGTGCTGCCGCGGCATACGACGTTTATGGTGACGGGGCTTTAGGGGGGCTGAGCCGATAGAGACGGCCCCCTCCCATCCTCCCCCATGAAGGGGGAGGTGCCCCGCTGGTTCACTCGGCACGATCGAAGACAGGGCCTCGACTCTTCACCTCCCCCTTCATGGGGGAGGCCGGGAGGGGGCCGTCTGCTTCAGTCTGCTCACGCCCGATCCGGCATGATCCTGAAGTCGTTCCCCTCCGGCAGCAACTGGCCGCCATCCACCACGATCGTCGTGCCGGTGATGTAGCTGGCTTCGTCCGAGGCGAGGAACAGGAAGGCGTTGGCGACGTCGCGGGTGCTGCCGAGGCGGCCGAGCGGGATGGCGTCTTCCATCGACTTGAGGAATTCGGGCGAGCGGTGCTGCTGCACCGCCTCGGTGAGGATGTTGCCCGGTTCGACCCCGTTGACGGTGATGCCGTAGCCGGAGAACTCGAGCGCGGCGGCGCGGATCAGCCCGTTGATGCCGGCTTTGGTGGCCGAGTAATGGCCATGGCCGGGGCTGGTGACATGCGGGCCGGTGATCGAGGAGGTGAAGAGGATGCGGCCATAGCCCTGCGCCTTCATCGGGGCGAGCGCGGCACGGGCGGCGATGAAGCTGCCGCGCAGGTTCACCCCCATGACGCGGTCCCAATCGTCGACGCTGGTCTGCTCAAGCAACTGCCAGGGATAGATGCCGGCATTCTGCACCAGGATATCGAGCCGGCCATAGGTCGAGAGCGCCAGGGCGACGGCGGCCTCGGCATCGGCGAGTTTCGAGATATCGGTAAAAATGAAGGGCGCGCCGAGCTCGGCGGCGGTGGCCGTGCCGGCCTCGCGTTCGGTGTCGGCGATGACGAGGTTGGCGCCTTCTTCGGCGAAGCGGACGGCAATGGCCTTGCCGATGCCGCGCGCCGCGCCGATGATGAGCGCGGTCTTGCCCTGAAGTCGTTTGCTCATGCGAGTTTCTGCCTGATCGAAAGTTTCAGTGTGTCGAGGAGCACGGCGGCGAGCACCAGCAGGCCATGGATCACCTGGGTGGAGGTGGCGGGCAGGCCCATCAGGTTGATGGCGGTGTTGATGGCCGAGAGCAGCAGCACGCCGGCATAGACGCCGGGCAGGGCGCCGACCCCGCCCTTCAAACTGACGCCACCGATCACCACCGCGGCAAAGGCGTTGAACAGCAGGCCCATGCCCAGATTGGCGGTGGCGCCCGAGGTGCGGATGGCGAGCAGCCAGCCGGCGAGCGCGGCGATGGCGCCGGCGAGCACGAACGAGGTGATGAGAATGCGGTCGACCTTGATGCCGGCGCGGAAGGCGGCGTTCTGGTTGCCGCCGATGATGATCAGGTGCCGGCCGAAGCGCGACTTGGCCATGATCAGCGAGAACACCACGAAGCAGAGGATGGCGATCCAGGCGGTCAGCGGCAGCCCGAGCAGGCGCTGCACCCCGAACCAGCGGATGGCCGGCGCCAGGTCCTGCGCCGAGCGGCCGCCGGACAGCGCCAGCACCACGCCGCGCACCCAGATGTAGGAGGCGAGGGTAACGATGAAGGCGTTCATCTTCAGCTTGACGATGAGCAGGCCATTGAATGCGCCGATGGCGCTGCCGACGGCGAGCGCGATGATGAGCGAGACCGGCACGCCCAGCCAGTCGGGCGACAGCTGCACACCCATGCCGATACCGGCCGAGCAGAAGACGATGCCGACCGCCATGGCGGAGAGCGCGGCGACGGACTCGACCGAAAGGTCCATGTGACCGGCGATGATCACCAGCGCGAGGCCGATCGACATGACGCCCAGCACCGAGGAGGCCTCGATGATGTTGGCGAAGATGCCGGGCTGGAAATAGTTCGGCACGAAGAGTGAGAACACCAGCAGCACGAACAGCAGCATGAACCAGACGAGGTTATCGAGGACGAACTCGAGAGTGCGGCGGGTGTTGGGGTTCATGCTGGGATCGTCCGGTTTCGAACTGATGTTGCAGTCGGGCTACCCTCCCCTGGACGGGGAGGGTAGCGGAGCTTGGCCGCTTTGCGGGCTAGCGCAGCTTGGGTGGGGTGCGAGGCCGGCACGGTCCCGGCGTGGGGCTCCCCCCACCCGAGTTCCGCTAGGTCGCTTCGCTCCCAGCTTCACTACCCTCCCCGCGAGGGGGAGGGTGCCCGACTGCTGCCTTTTGCAGGCCTATTCCACCGACTTGATGGTTTCGGTCGGGGGCTTCATGTTGCCCCAGAAGGCGGGGTTGTCGACGTTCTCGAGGGTAATCGCGGCGCCCGGAATCTTGATGTTGGGGCCCCAGGCTTCGATCGTCAGGGTCGACTTCAGGCCGAGCACGTCATACTCGCCGGCCTTGATCTCCTGGTGGTTGACGATCTTGTCCATGAACATGGCGACGGCGGCGGCCTGGGCGTAGAGCGGCTGCTCGACTTCGGCCTGCATCCAGCCCTTGCGGATCAGGTCGAGGCCGACCGGGGCGCCGTTCGAGGACAGCATCAGGATGTCGCCCGGCTTCTTGCCGGCCGCTTCGAGCGAGGCGGCCGCGGCCACCGACAGGTGGGCGGCGTGGTTGAAGATCAGGTCGATATCGGGGTTGGCGAGCAACTGGTCGGAGACGATGGTGCCGGCATTGCTGGCTTCCCACTGCATGGCGGGCAGCGAGATGATCTTGACGTCGGGGTAAGCCGCCATCTTCTCTTCAAAACCCTTCTGGATATCGAGGGTGTAGGGGTCGCCGGGGTCGCCGAGCACCTGCAGGATCTTGCCCTTCACCGAGCCGTATTTCTTGGTCAGCAGCCCCTCGACCACATCGGCGGCGACATGGCCGATCTCTATGGTGCCGGCGACCGAGGTGAAAGATGAGGGCGTCGAGGTGATCTGGCGGTCGAATTCGACCACCGGGATGCCGGCAGCCATGGCAGCTTCGATCGAGGGTTTCAGGGCGTTGAAATCGACGGCGGCGAGGATGATCGCTGCCGGCTTCAGCGCGATGACGTCGTTCATCTGCGATTGCTGCACGTCGGTCTTGTTGTCGGCGTTCAGCGTCTGCATCTCGTAGCCGACCTGCTTCAAGAACATTTCAAGCGCCGAAACCGAGCCGGTCTGGAACTCGTCGAGCAGGGTCGGCACGAGGTAGTAGACCTTGCCTTTGGTTTGGGCGAAGGCCGGCGTCAGCAGGGCGAGCGCCACTGCCAGAACGCCGAGGAGGGATAGAAGTATTCGCTTCATTTTCGTTCGCTCCTTGGTGCCGGATTGTGCGTGTTCTGCCCCTCAGCCAGCCGCTCCGGCAGCGGCCAGGGTTTCCCCGGTGATCATGTTGACCACCGCATCGGGGCTCGTGTCCTTGGTTGCAACATCGCCGGCTACGACGCCCTGGCGGATCACCACGATCCGGTCGGCGACCTGGAAGGCCTGCTGCATGATGTGGGTGATGATGACGACGCCGATGCCCTGGTTGGCGACGGCGCGGATCATCTCGAGGCCGCGGCGGGTCTGCTCGACCCCGAGCGCCGCGAAGGGTTCGTCGAGCAGAACGAGTTTGCCGCCCCAGTGCACGAACCGGTTGAGCTCGATGGCCTGGCGCTGGCCGCCCGACAGGTGCTCGACCTTGGTGCGGAGCGACGGGATTCTGGTGCCGGCGCTGGCCAGCGCCTTGGCGACCACGGCTTCCATCGCCTTTTCGTCGAGCACCGGCATGCCGAGCACGCGCCTGGTGAGTTCGCGGCCCATGAAGAAGTTGGCGACGACATCGACATTGGTGGCGAGCGACAGGTCCTGGTAGACCGTCTCGATGCCGGCGGCCTTGGCCTCGGAGGGCGAGCGGGCGAGGAACTCGCGGCCCTCGAACAGCATCCGCCCGCCGCTCGGCTCGAGCCCGCCGGCGATGATCTTGACGAGGGTCGACTTGCCGGCGCCGTTGTCGCCGAGCAGCGCCACCACCTCGCCCTTGCCGATGGTGAAGCTGATGCCCTTCAGCGCTTCGATGGCGCCGTAGTTCTTCTTGATGTCGTCGAGGACGAGCAGGGGTTCGAAGCGGGTCATGCGGCAAGTCCCTTGAGCTGGGTGTGCCCGGGGGCGAAGAGCTGGCCGAAGCGGGGCGAGAGCACTCCGGCCACGGCGAGCGCCGCGGCGCCGCGCAGCACGGTGTGCGGGCCGCCATTGGAGATGATCAGCCGCGGCGCCTTGCGGTCGCGGCGGGCGGCGACCGAGTTGGGCAGGTCGGCGGCGGCGCGCGCCAGTTCGGCGGCCAGCGGGGGCGGGGCGAGGCCGCCGAGAATGACGGTCTCGGGGTCGAACAGGTTCTCGATGGTGATCAGCGCGGCGCGCAGCTGCGGGCGGATGGCGTCGGCATAGGCGGCCTCGTCGAGGCCGCGGCGGCCGAAGGCTTCGAGCGACACGTAGCGCTCGAGGCAGCCGGCATTGCCGCACGGGCAGGGCTCGCCGTCGGGCACCACGGGCATGTGGCCGATCTCGCCGGCATTGCCCCAGGCGCCGCGCAGGGCCGCGCCGTCATGCACCATGATGCCGCCAAGGCCGACGCCGAAGAACAGGTAGTAGAAATCGGCGAACTCGGCGCCGTGGCCATAGAGCCGTTCACCATGGGCGGCGGCAGCCATGTCGGCCTCGATGAAGGCGGGCATGCCGCTCACTTCGGCCAGCCGCTCGCGCAGGCGGACATTGCCCCAGCCGGCCATGGTGGTGGGGCCGACGAAGCTCATCGAGTCCACATCGAACGGGCCGGGCAGCGCCAGGCCGACGCCGAGCATGCGCACATCGGGCCGCAGGGCGCGGAGTTCGGCGAGCATGGCGCCGATCAGCGCAAAAGCCCGGTCGGGGGTGGCATGCGAGACATCGCGATGGGTCGCCCCGATGACATCGCCGGCCAGGTTGATCAGTGCGGCATCGAGGCCGAGCGGGGTGAGGTGGATGCCGATGGCATAACCGCCCTCGGGGTTGAGCCGCAGCGTGGTCGGCGGCAGGCCGCGGCCGCGCGGTTCCTCGCGGTTGGAGAGGATATAGCCCTGCTCCTCGAGCTCGCGGATGATGGTGGAGACGGTCTGCACGGTGAGGCCGACCTCCGCCGCAATGCGGCCACGGGTGGTCGGGCCGGTCGCGCGGATGGCTTCAAGGACGATGCGCCGGTTGTACGGCCGTCCGAATTCCTGGTTCGTCCCCCTGAGGCCCAAGGCGTCCCTCCTAGGCAACGGATCGAAACTGGGACCGCTACGTCCGCCCCTCCACCGATGTCATCCCTGCGAAAGCAGGGATCCATTTCACAGCCCGCGCCAGCGGAGAGTTGGGTCCCTGCTTTCGCAGGGATGACATCGAGTGGGAGGTGGGCGAGGTGGCTACCCCAAACTCCGATCCTAAGAAGAGACTGTGACGGCGGATTTATTAAGTCAAATGGAATTCAGAAATGGCGCTGAAATGATGGGCAGGGTTGCGAAAGCGGCGCTTGATTGTGCAGATCGAACGCGTCGATAACTTCGCCATGCCGCTGCAGGACCTTGCCATTCTGGTGATCGACGAGAACCGCATCCGTGCCTCGATCATCGAGGACGGGTTGCGCGAGGCCGGGCATTTGAGGGTCACCGTGGTCAACGAGATCAACGAGGTAGCGCGGGTGATCGAGCGCGACATGCCCGACGTGGTGGTGATCGATCTCGAAAACCCCAATCGGGACCGGCTGGAACACTTCTTCAGCCTGAGCCGGGCGCTGCGGAAGCCGATCGCCATGTTCGTCGATCGCTCCGACGCTGCGGCCATCGAGGCGGCGGTGGAGGCGGGGGTGTCGGCCTATGTGGTCGACGGGCTGAAGAAGGAGCGCGTGAAGCCGATCCTCGACATGGCGGTGAGCCGCTTCAATGCCTTTGCCCGGCTGACGCGGGAGCTGGAGCAGGCGCGCAGCGAACTCGAGGACAGGAAGGTCATCGATCAGGCCAAGGCGATCCTCAACCGCACGCGCGGGCTGGGCGAGGCGGCTGCCTATGCGCTGCTGCGCAAGACCGCGATGAACCAGAACCGCCGCATCGTCGATATCGCCCAGAGCCTGGTGACGGCCGACAGCCTGCTCGGCCCGGAGGAATAATCATGTCGCTCATTGCCCTCTCCGCCGGTTTCCTGCCGCTGCTCGACAGCGTGCTGCTGGTGCTGGCGCGCGAGAAAGGCTTCGCGGCGGCCGAAGGGCTGGACCTGCACCTGGTGAAAGAGAGCTCGTGGGCCAATATCCGCGATCGCGCGGCTTTGGGGCATTTCGATTTCGCGCAGATGCTGGCGCCGATGCCGATCGCGGCGACGCTGGGGCTGAACCCGCTCTCGGTGCCGATGATCACCCCGATGATGCTGGGGCTGGGCAATAACGGGGTGACGGTGAGCGCGGAGCTCAGGGCGCGAATGGCCGATGCAGGAGCGCCGACGACATTGGAGGCGGGACCGGTCGGGGCAGCGCTGGCCAAGGTGGTGCGGGCCGCCGAGCGCAAGCTCCGCTTCGGCGTGGTGCACCAGACCTCGTCGCATAATTACGAGCTGCGTTACTGGCTCATGGCCAGCGGCATCGTGCCGGATCGCGACATCGAGATCGTGGTGCTGCCGCCGCCGCTGCTGCCCGAGGCGCTGGGGTCGGGCGGCATCGACGGCTATTGCGTCGGCGAGCCGTGGAACACCGTCGGGGTGAAGACGGCCGGGGCGCACATCGCTACGGTGAAGGCCTCGATCTGGCGCTCGAGCCCGGACAAGGTGATCGGCATGCGGGCGCACTGGGCCGAGGCCAATAGCGAGATCGTCGCCGGGCTGATCCGGGCCGTGCACCACGCCGCAGTGTGGTGCGGCGAGAGGGACAACCATCAAGAGATCGCCGATATCATGGCGGCGCCGCATTATCTGGGGCTGCCGGCGGAACGGATCCTGCCGGCGCTGAGCGGGCAGTTCGACATTGGCGGCGGGGTCGCGGCGCGCGTGCCGGATCACTTCGTGCCCTATGCCGGGGCGGCGAACTTCCCGTGGACCAGCCACGCGGCGTGGTTCTACAGCCAGATGGTGCGCTGGGGCGAAGTCGAGCACATCCCGGAGCGGGCGCGCGCTGCGGCGATGACGTTTCGGCCGGATGTCTATCGCTCGGCGCTGACCCCGCTCGGGGTGCCGATGCCGCTCGCCGACAGCAAGGTCGAGGGACTGCTGGCGGCGCCGACCGAGGTGGCGTCGACATCGAGGACGCTGGTCATGGGGCCGGACGGGTTCTTCGATGGGGTGCGGTTCGATCCGGAGCAGATCGAGGCGTATATCGCGGCGCAGCGCGGGTAATCGGGCGGCGCCAGCAGGACTAGCCACTGAGCCAACAGTCGGCGGCCCTCTCCCGCTTGCGGGGGAGGGGGAACCACGCGAAAGCGTGGTGGGGGGGGGGGCGCCCCACGCGCTGAATGTGGGCTGGCCGCGCACGGCATTTCGGTCGTGCCCCACTCAACTATCGTGTTCGGCTGGCGCAGGGGCCAGCGTCTGCGGCACCCCCCTCCCACCAGCCTTTCGGCTGGTCCCTCCTCCCCCGCAAGCGGGAGAGGTACGCCGACTGATGGCTTTGCTTGCTGATCAAGCAAGTGAAAATCTGCCCATGATTCATGCATCCATGTGGAAAATGAATGCAGATTAGGCAGAGTCTTAGCCTGCACAATTTTCGATCAAAGCCATAACCATCTGAAATAGCTTCACTTATCACCGCCGTTCAATCTGGCACGGCGCGTGCATTGCTCTTTCCGACACGCGAAATCGCGATCAACCGGCGTCCAACGGTGGGCGCTCCCAGACAGGCAAGGCTGCCAACAGGAACGCCACTGGTCTTCGGACCAGCGCGCATCTCCTGCTGGCAGCTTTTTCGTTCTGGGACCGAGGGGCACTTCGGGGCGCCGGCGGATCGCATCATTCGGAGAGACTTGATGACCAAAGCGACCACCACCTCCCTCCTCAACCGCCGGGCGTTCCTCGCCGGCACCACGGCCGCCGCGGCAACGCTCGTCGCGGCGAGGACCTTGTTGCCGTCCGGCGCCTTCGCCCAGGGCGCCGGTCCCGAAGTCACCGGCGCCAAGCTGGGCTTCATCGCGCTGACCGATGCTTCGGCGCTGATCATCGCCAAGGAGAAGGGGCTGTTCGCCAAGCACGGGGTGCCCGATGTCGAGGTGCTGAAGCAGGCCAGCTGGGGCGCGACGCGCGACAACCTGGTGCTGGGCGGCGCCGCCAACGGCATTGACGGGGCGCATATCCTGACGCCGATGCCCTACCTGATCTCGACCGGCAAGGTCACGCAGAACAACGTGCCGCTGCCGATGTCGATCGTGGCGCGGCTCAACCTCGACAGCCAGGCGATCTCGGTGGCGCAGGCCTACAAGGATGTCGGCGTGGGGCTCGACTCTTCGCCGCTCAAGGACGTGTTCGCCAAGCGCAAGGCCGAGGGCAAGGAGGTCACCGTGGCGATGACCTTCCCGGGCGGCACGCATGACCTGTGGATCCGCTACTGGCTGGCCGCCGGCGGCATCAACCCCAATACCGAGGTGTCGACCATCACCGTGCCGCCGCCGCAGATGGTGGCGAACATGAAGGTCGGCAACATGGACGCCTTCTGTGTCGGCGAGCCGTGGAACGAGCAACTGGTCAACCAGGGGATCGGCTTTACCGCGGCGACGACCGGCGAGCTGTGGAAGGGCCACCCGGAAAAGGCGCTGGGGCTCCGCAGTGATTTCATCGAGAAGAACCCCATCGCCACCCGCGCCATCCTGATGGCGGTGATGGAGGCGGCGCAGTGGGCCGACGACATGGCCAACAAGGAGGAACTGAGCCAGATCCTCGGCAAGCGCGGCTGGTTCAACGTGCCGCCGGCCGATGTGCTGGGGCGGCTGAAGGGCGACATCAATTACGGCAACGGGCGCGTCGCCACCGCCACCGGGCTCGAGATGAAGTTCTGGAAGGACCACGCGTCCTATCCGTTCAAGAGCCACGATGCATGGTTCCTCACCGAGGATATTCGCTGGGGGTACCTGCCGGCCGAAACCGACGTGACGGCGCTGGTCGACCAGGTGAACCGCGAGGACCTGTGGCGCGACGCCGCCAAGACGCTCGGTGTCGCCGCGGCCGACATCCCGGCGTCGAGCTCACGCGGGCCGGAGACCTTCTTCGACGGCAAGGTGTTCGATCCCGAAAACCCGTCGGCCTATCTCGAGAGCCTCGCCATCACGGCTCTCGGTTGATGTCCCCTGATTGGCGCCGGGCTCACCCCGGCTCGGCGCCACCTTTTTTCTCTTTCAGTACGGACCCGTGATCATGAGTGCCGAGGCCCAGTTCGAAACCGCCGTGCCGAGCAAGAAGGCGAAGGTGTTCGCCTTTCCGGCGCCATCCAGCAACCGCAGGGTCGACTTCAGCAAGCTGGCTGCGGGCGCCGCGCGCTCGGTGATACCGCCGCTGGTGGTCGTCCTGTTGCTGCTGCTGATCTGGCAGATCGCCTGTTCGACCCCGGGGTCGTCGCTGCCGCCGCCCTCGGTGGTGTGGGAGCAGGCGGGTGAACTTATCTGGAACCCGTTCTTCGACTATGGCAATGGCGATATCGGGCTCGCCTGGCGGGTATTCGCCTCGCTGCAGCGGGTCGCGGTCGGCTTCGGCCTTGCAGCCCTCGTGGGTGTGGCGGTCGGGGCGTTCATCGGGCAGTCGGTATGGGCGATGCGCGGGCTCGACCCGATCTTCCAGATTCTCCGCACCGTGCCGCCGCTGGCCTGGCTGCCGCTGTCGCTGGCGGCGTTCCGCGACAGCCACCCTTCGGCGATCTTCGTGATCTTCATCACCGCCGTATGGCCGGTGATCATCAACACCGCCGTGGGCGTCCGCAACATTCCGAACGACTACCGCAATGTCGCGGCGATCCTCAGGCTCAACCCGATCGAGTTTTTCTTCAAGGTCATGGTGCCGGCAGCGGCGCCGTACATCTTCACCGGTTTGCGGATCGGCATCGGGCTCAGCTGGCTAGCCATCGTCGCGGCGGAAATGCTCACCGGCGGGGTCGGCATCGGCTTCTTCATCTGGGACGCGTGGAACTCGTCGCGCCTGCCCGATATCATCGTGGCGCTGGTCTATATCGGCGTGGTCGGCTTCATGCTCGACCGCCTGGTTGCCGGCTTCGGCGCCTTCATCACCCGCGGCACGGCCGCGAACTGAGGAGGGGCTCCATGGCTGGCTATCTCAAGATCGATCACGTCGACAAAAGCTTCGAGCGCAACGGGGTGACCTCGGAGGTGCTCAAGGACATCTCGCTGGAGATCGAACAGGGTGAGGTGATCTCGATCATCGGTCACTCGGGGTGCGGCAAGTCGACCTTGCTCAACCTGATCGCCGGACTGACCGAGGTCACTTCGGGCGCCATCTTCCTCGAGGACAAGACCGTGTCGGAGCCCGGACCGGAACGGGCGGTGGTGTTCCAGAACCATTCGCTGCTGCCCTGGCTGACGGTCTACGAGAACGTCAATCTGGCGGTCAGCAAGGTGTTCGGGGCGAAGAAGTCGAAACCCGAGCGGCACGCCTGGATCATGCACAATCTCGACCTGGTGCAGATGGGCCATGCCCGGGACAAGCGGCCGGCGGAAATCTCAGGCGGCATGAAGCAGCGCGTCGGCATTGCCCGGGCGCTGGCCATGGAGCCCAAGATCCTGCTGCTCGACGAACCGTTCGGGGCGCTCGACGCGCTGACCCGGGCGCATCTGCAGGATGCGGTGATGGAGATCCATCAGCGGCTCAACAACACCATGATCATGATCACCCACGACGTGGACGAGGCGGTGCTGCTTTCCGACCGCATCGTGATGATGACCAACGGGCCGGCAGCACGGATCGGCGAAGTGCTGGAGGTGCCGCTCGGCCGGCCGCGCCGGCGCCTCGAGCTGGCGGGTGACCGGACCTACCTCAAGTGCCGCGAGGCGGTGCTCAAATTCCTCTACGAGCGGCACCGCTTCGTGGAGGCGGCATGATGGGGGCGGCGATGACGGAGACCCATGTGAAAAGCCGCCAGCCTCTCGTTGGTCCTCCACCGCGCAGCGGGGGGCGGATGAGGGCAAACGACCTCACCGCGGGGGGACCAGTGAAGCTGGTGGAGGGGGCGACCCCAAACGCCGGCGCTTCCCGCCGCCCCCTCCACCGCCTCCGGCGGTCCCCCTCCCCCGTTTCACGGTGGAGGAGCAACGAGAGGCCGGTGTTTCAACTGGAGACGGTTCAGTGAAAGAAAAGCTCGTCATCATCGGCAATGGCATGGCGCCCGGGCGGGCGCTGGAGAAGCTGTTCGAGACCGATCCGGATCGCTACGAGGTGGTGATCTTCAACGCCGAGCCGCGGGTCAATTACGACCGCATCATGCTCAGCCCGGTGCTCTCGGGCGAGAAGAGCTTTGACGACATCGTCATCCATGGCGACGCCTGGTACATCCAGCACGGCATCACGCTCTACAAGGGCTGCAAGGTCGAGACGATCGACCGGGTCAACAAGACCGTCTCCTCGGTCAATGGCATCACCGAGAGCTATGACAGACTGGTGATCGCCACCGGCTCGGTGCCGTTCATCATTCCGGTGCCGGGGGCGAACCTGGCCGGTGTCGTCACCTACCGCGACCTCGATGACGTCAACACCATGATGATCGCCGCCAAGTCGAAGGGCAGGGCGGTGGTGATCGGTGGCGGCCTCCTCGGCCTCGAGGCGGCGGCGGGGCTCAACGAGCAGGGCATGGACGTCACCGTGGTGCACGTGCAGCCGACGCTGATGGAGCGCCAGCTCGATCCGGCGGCCGGGTACCTCCTGGGGGAATCGATGAAGGCGCGGGGCATCAAGGTGATGACTTCGGCCAACACCCGGCAGATCCTCGGCGACAAGCGCGTCACCGGCGTCGAATTCGCCGATGGTTCGACGATCCCGGCAGATCTGGTGGTGATGGCGGTGGGCATCCGGCCGAACGTGGCGCTGGCCAAGACCGCCGAGCTCGCCGTCAATCGCGGCATCGTGGTCGACGCGCAGATGCGCACCTCGGACGCTTCGATCTATGCCCTGGGGGAATGCGTCGAGGTGAACGGAGCGACTTTCGGCCTCGTCGCGCCGCTCTACGACATGGCCAATGTGCTGGCGGCGCAGCTCTGCGGTGACGACAAGGCGACCTTCACCCCGGTGGCCACGGCGACCCGGCTCAAGGTCACCGGCGTCAATCTCTACTCGGCGGGGGATTTCGCCGAAGGGGACGACCGCGAGGAGATCGTGCTGCGCGACGCCTCGGCCGGCGTCTACAAGCGGCTGATCCTCAAGGACGACCGGATCATAGGCACGGTGCTCTACGGCGATACCGGGGATGGGCCGTGGTTCTACGACATGCTGAAGCGCAGCGTCGACACGCGCGAAATGCGCGACACGCTGATCTTCGGCCAGAACTACCAGGGTGGTGCTCCGCTGGACCCTACGGCGGCCGTTGCAGCCTTGCCGGATGAGGCAGAGGTCTGCGGCTGCAACGGCATATGCAAGTCGAAGATCACCGGCGCCATCACCGCCAAGGGCCTGACCTCGCTCGACGATGTCCGCGCCCATACCAAGGCCTCGGCGAGCTGCGGTTCGTGCACCGGCCTCGTCGAAAAGCTGCTGCTGCTGACGCTGGGCGACAGCTACAACCCCGCCGCCGTGCAGCCGATGTGCAAATGCACCGATCTCGGCCATGACGATGTGCGCCGGCTGATCATCGCGAGGGAGCTGCGCTCGATCCCGCAGCTGATGCAGGAGCTGGAGTGGAAGACCTCGTGCGGCTGCGCCAAGTGCCGGCCGGCGCTGAACTACTACATGATCGCCACCTGGCCGGGCGAATACGAGGATGACGGGCAGTCGCGCTTCATCAACGAACGGGTGCACGCCAATATCCAGAAGGATGGCACCTACTCGGTGGTGCCGCGCATGTGGGGTGGGATGACCAGCCCGAACGAGCTGCGCGCCATTGCCGATGTTGCGGACAAGTTCCGGATTCCGGCGGTCAAGGTCACCGGCGGGCAGCGCATCGACCTGCTCGGGGTGAAGAAGGAGGACCTGCCCGGCGTGTGGGCCGACCTCAACGCCGCCGGCATGGTTTCGGGTGCTGCCTATGCCAAGGGGCTGAGGACGGTGAAGACCTGCGTCGGCTCGGACTGGTGCCGGTTCGGCACCCAGGATTCGACCGGGCTCGGCATCAGGCTCGAAAAGTTCATGTGGGGCAGCTGGACCCCGGCCAAGGTGAAGATGGCGGTCTCGGGCTGCCCGCGAAACTGCGCCGAGGCGACCTGCAAGGACGTCGGGGTGATCTGCGTCGACTCGGGCTACGACATCGTCTTTGCCGGCGCCGCCGGCCTCGACATCAAGGGCACCGAGCCGCTCTGCCACGCGGACAGCGAGGACGAGGCGATCGAGATCATCGCGGCGCTGACCCAGCTCTATCGCGAGCAGGGGCGCTATCTCGAGCGCATGTACAAGTGGCTGAAGCGGGTGGGGATGGAGTCGATCCAGGCCGCCATCGTCCGCGACCTCACGAAGCGCCGCTTCTACTACGACCGGTTCGTCTTCAGCCAGAAATTCGCCCAGGTCGATCCGTGGCAGGAGCGGGTCAACGGCAAGGACGCGCATGAGTTCGCCGCGCTGGCGGAATTCGGCGTGCCGCAGGCGGCGGAGTGAGCCTGATGGAAGACTGGGTCGAGATTGGTCGCATCGAGCAGATCCCGCGTCGCGGGGCGCGCTGCGTGACTACGCCGGTGGGCAGGATCGCAGTGTTCCGCACCGCCGAGGATAAGCTCTATGCCATCGAGGATCGCTGTCCGCACAAGGGCGGGCCACTGAGCCAGGGGATCGTCCATGGCGCGCAGGTGACCTGTCCGCTGCACAACTGGGTGTTCTCGCTGGAGACCGGCGAAGCGCAGGGCGCCGACGAGGGCCGGGTGCGCACGGTGCCGCTCAACGTGATCGACGGGCGCATCTACATGGCGGCAGTGGCGATGCTGGCGGCGGCGGAGTAGGGCTCGTGGCTCCCACCCCTCATCCGGCGCTACGCGCCACCTTCTCCCCGACGGGGAGAAGAACAGAGCGCCGACTGCCGCAGTCGGGCATTCCTCTCCCCGTCGGGGAGAGGGTGGATCGCGCGCAGCGCGAGACGGGTGAGGGGTTCTAGCCACGATGCCTGATCCCATCCGCACCACCTGCCCCTATTGCGGTGTCGGCTGCGGGGTGCTGGCGACGCCGCAGCCGGATGGCTCGGTGACGATATCAGGCGATCCCGAGCATCCGGCCAATTTCGGGCGGCTCTGCTCGAAGGGCTCGGCGCTGGGTGAGACGCTGTCGCTGGATGGGCGGCTGCTCTACCCCGAGATCGGCACCGAGCGGGCGAGCTGGGACCAGGCGCTCGACCTCGTGGCGAAGACCTTCGCCACGACCATCGCTCAGGATGGGCCGGACTCGGTGGCCATCTACGGCTCCGGCCAGCTGCTCACCGAGGACTATTACGTCGCCAACAAGCTGATGAAGGGCTTTATCGGCTCGGGCAATATCGACACCAACTCGCGGCTCTGCATGGCCTCGTCGGTGGCCGGGCACAAGCGGGCCTTCGGCTCGGACACGGTGCCGGGCAACTACGAGGATCTCGAGCTCGCCGACCTGATCATCCTCGTCGGCTCCAACCTCAGCTGGTGCCACCCCGTGCTGTACCAGCGGATCATCAAGGCCAAGGCCGAGCGTCCGGGCATGCGGATCGTGCTGATCGACCCCAGGCGCACGACGACCGCCGACCAGGCCGACCTGCACCTCGCGATCAGGCCGGATGGCGATACCGCGCTGTTTGTCGGACTGCTCAAATCGCTGGCCGAGCGGAACGCCGTCGATGCCGAGTTCATCGCCGAGAGCAGCAACGGGTTCGGCGCGGCGCTCGGCGCGGCGCGCAGCTGGAGCCTCGAGCGGGTGGCGGAGGCCACCGGGCTCAGCCTGCGCGACATCGCGGTGTTCTACGACTGGTTCGCCGAGACGACGCGGGCGGTGACGGTCTACTCGCAAGGGGTGAACCAGTCGGCGACCGGCACCGACAAGGTCAACGCCATCATCAACGTGCACCTCGCCACCGGGCGGATCGGCATGCCGGGGATGGGGCCGTTCTCCGTCACCGGTCAGCCCAATGCAATGGGCGGACGCGAGGTCGGCGGGCTCGCGAATATGCTGGCGGCGCACATGGATTTCGAGCCTGCCAGCATCGACCGGATGAAGCGGTTCTGGCGTACGGAGCGGGTGGCGGAGAAGCCGGGGCTGAAGGCGGTGGAGCTGTTCGAGGCGATCGCCGCGGGCAAGGTCAAGGCGCTGTGGATCATGGCGACCAACCCGGTGGATTCGATGCCGGAGGCCGACACGGTGCGGGCGGCGATCCGGGCCTGCCCGTTCGTCGTGGTGTCGGACATGAATGCCGCAACCGACACGGCGGTGGAAGCCCATGTGCGGCTGCCGGCGGCGGGCTGGGGCGAAAAGGACGGCTCGGTGACCAATTCCGAGCGCCGGATCTCACGGCAGCGGCCATTTCTCAGGGCGCCGGGGGAAGCTAGGCCCGACTGGTGGATCGTCACCCAGGTAGCGCGCCGCATGGGGCATGCCGAGGCGTTCGCCTATGATCGACCGGCCGAAATCTTTGCCGAGCACGCGGCGCTGTCCGGGTTCGAGAACGAGGGCAGTCGCGATTTCGACCTCTCGGGCCTGATGCACGCCGATTATGACGGGCTGCAGCCGGTGCAGTGGCCGGTGCGGGCGGTGCGCAGCACGGCGCGGATGTTCACCGATGGCAGGTTCTTCACCCCTGACGCGCGGGCTCGCTTCGTTGCGGTGGTGCCGCCGCCACCCCTGGTGCCGCCGCCGGGGATGCTGGTGCTCAATACCGGCCGGGTGCGCGATCACTGGCACACCATGACGCGCACCGGCAAGGCGGGGCGGCTCTCGGCGCATCTGGCCGAACCGTTCGCCGAGCTGCACCCGGACGATGCCGCGGAAAAGGGCATCCGGCACGCCAGCCTGGTGCGGCTGGAGAACCGGCAGGGCAGCGTGCTGGTGCGGGCGCTGGTGACCGAGCGGCAGCAGCGGGGCTCGGTGTTCGTGCCGATGCACTGGACCGATCGGTTCTCGGCGCAGGGCCGGATCGATACGCTGGTGAGCGGGCAGGTCGACCCGCAATCGGGGCAGCCGGCGCTGAAATCGGCAATGGTGGCGGCCGAGCCGGCACTGGCCCGGCGCTATGGTTTTGCGGTGAGCCGGATGCGACCGCAATTGGCCGGCGCGGACTACTGGGCGATCGCCGAGACCTCAGGCGGCTGGCGGGCGGAGCTGGCCTTCCTCGCCGAGCCCGAGGATTGGGGCGACTGGGCTCGGGGCGCTTTCGGGGTGGGAGAAGCTGTCGAGCTGCTCAGCATTGCCGACAGGGCAGGCGGCCGGCAGAGCCTGGCGCTGTTCGAGGGTGGGGCGCTGAGTTTCGCGCTCTATCTGTCGCCCGATCCGGTGCTGGTGTCGCGGCAATGGGCGGTGTCGCTGCTGGGCGAGACGATCAAGCCGGAGCGACGGGCGGATATTCTCGTCGGCCGCCCCGGGGCAGACCGACCGGATCCGGGCCCCATCGTCTGCGCCTGCTTCGGGGTCGGCGCCAACCAGATCGCCGAGGCGGCACGCGGCGGCTGCCACAGCGTCGAGGCGATCGGCGCCGCGCTGAAGGCAGGGACCAATTGCGGTTCGTGCCGGGCGGAGATTCGCGGGATCATCGAGGCGAACCGGCTGGAGGCAGCGGAGTAGATGGGAGCTTGGCACTGTACCCGGCCGTCAGGCCGGTGCGGGAAGAGTACCCCCCACCCTGTCCCTCCCCCGCAAGGGGGGAGGAGACCAGAACACTGGCGTTAGTGATGGCGTCTCCCTCCCCCTTGCGGGGAGGGGACAGGGGTGGGGGTTCGCTTCCCGCACCGAGCTATCCCTCGCTACGCGCCATTCGCCCGCAGCGGAAACCCGCAAATCCCCAGCATCTTACCCCCGTCATTCATTTGTCGTTCAGCCCCGTTCATCATAGGGTGGAGCAGGTATTAGCGACGATAGGGGTTTGGGAATGCAGCGGCTTTTTCGGTCGATCTGGTGGCTTGTCGTGGCCGGAACCCTTGCCCTCAGTCCGGCGCACGCGGCCGATCGCAACATCACGCTGCTGCCCGGCACGGACCTGCCCGGGTTCGACTATTCGGTGCTGAAGGATGTCGGTGTCGACGCCTGTTCGGCGGCCTGTACCGACGACAAGATCTGCCGCGCCTTCACCTATAACGAGAAGGCCAAGTGGTGCTTCCTCAAGGGCGATGTCGGCCCCGAGACGGCGTTCAAGGGCGCCACGTCCGGCCGCGTCGATTTCACTCCGCCGCTGGCCGAGACGGTCGAGGCGCGGCTGAGCGAGCTGCCGTTCCCGGCGCAGGACCTGGTGGATTCCGCCCGCTACATGGCGACCAGCCTGCCGCAGACCGATCCGCCGCCGCCGGAAGTGAGCTATGCCGACCTGGTGGCCGCCGGCGATGCCGCCGCGGCGCAGTCGAACCCCTCGGCGGCGATGGTGTCGTATCGGCAGGCGCTGGCGATCAACAAGAACGACCCCTCGGTATGGCTGAAGCTGGCGCGCGAGGGCGAAGCCCGGATGGTGATCGAGGCGGCGGCCGGCAACGGCGTCTATGACCTCGCCGTCAACTCGTCCTATGCGGCGATGAACGCGCTGATGCTGTCCGAGACGGTCGCCGAGCGCGCCGATGCGCTGGGCGCGCTCGCCCTGTCGCTGTCGCGCCGTGAAATGTGGCGCGAGACCATCGCCACCTACCGCGCCAGCCTCGCGCTGGTCGACGATGCGACGCGTGAGGCGGCGCTCGAAAAGGCGGTGGCCGAGCACGGTTTCCGCGTCACCTCCAACCAGGTCGACGCCGAAGCCGCCAACCCGCGCATCTGCGCGGTGTTCTCGGACTCGCTGCCCTCGGGCAACACCGATCTTTCGAGCTATGTGGTGGTCGACAATGCGCCGACCGTGGCGGTCGAAGCCGAACAGAGCCAGATCTGCATCACCGGCGTCGAGCATGGCCGGCGCTATCACATCAAGCTGCGTGCCGGGCTCCCCTCGGCCAATGGCGAAGAGCTGCGCTCCGATGTCGAGCTCGACCTCTATGTGCCCGATCGCGCGCCGTTCGTCGGCTTTGCCAACAATGCCTATGTGATGCCCGCCGGGCTCGGCGGCGGCCTGCCGATCACCTCGGTGAACGCCAAGACCGCCGACGTGGTGATCTACCGGATCGGCGATCGCTCGATCGCCACCGCGGTGCGCCAGGGCATCTTCCAGCGCACGCTCGACGGCTATTCGGCCGAGGACATCGCCAGCTCGACCGGCGAGAAGACCTGGGAGGGCCAGGTCGACCTGGCGCAGGGCGCGCCCAACGCCATGACGGTGACCGCCATCCCGGTCGCCGAAGTGATCAAGGACCTGCAGCCGGGCGCCTATGTGGTGACCGCCAAGGTCAATGGCGTGCAGCAGGAATACTGGAAGGAAGTGGCGACGCAGTGGTTCATCGTCACCGATCTGGGGCTGACCACGGTCTCGGGCGATGACGGCGTGCATGCCTTCGTTCGCTCGCTCACCAGCGCGCAGCCGGTGGCCAACGCCAAGGTGAGGCTGGTCGCGGTCAATAACGAAATCCTCGGCGAAGCGACCACCGACGCCCAGGGCCGGGCCGATTTCGCGCCGGGCCTGTCGCGCGGCGAAGGCGGCCGGGCGCCGCAGCTCATCACCACCGAGACCGATGGCGGGGATTATGCATTCCTCGACGTCTCCAAGGCGGCGTTCGATCTCACCGATCGCGGCGTCGAGGGCCGGCCGTCGCCGGGTCCGCTCGACCTGTTCGCCACCACCGAGCGTGGCGTCTATCGCCCGGGCGAGACGGTGTTCCTCACCGCCATCCTCCGCGACGTGCACGCCAAGGCGGTGACCGACCTGCCGCTGACGCTGGAAGTGCAGCGTCCGGACGGGGTGATCTCGAGCACGGAACTCGTCAACGACGCCGGCGCCGGCGGCTATTTCAGCGCCGTGACGCTCGACCCCGAAGCCATGCGCGGCTCCTGGACCATGCGGCTCTATGCCGATCCCAAGGCCGAGGCGCTGAGCACTGTCGGGTTCCTGGTCGAGGATTTCGAGCCCGAGCGGCTGGCCTTCGAGATCAGCGCGGTCGATGGGCCGATCGCCACCGACGCAGTGACGCCGGTCGAGGTGACCGCCAAGTACCTCTATGGCGCCACCGCGCCCGACCTCGCGGTCGAGGCCGATGCGGTGCTGCGGCCGGTGGCGTCGCTGCCGGCCTATCCGGGCTACACGTTCGGCCGGCTCGACGACACGTTCGAAACCTCGCGTGAGCCGCTGGGGGTCGTCGGCACCACCGACGAATCCGGCAACGTCACCGCCGAAGTCACGGTCAGTGCGCCGCAGGCGACGACGCGGCCGCTCGAGGCGCAACTGATCCTGCGTCTCGTCGACAGCAATGGCCGCGCCATCGAGCGCAGCCTCACCCGTCCGGTGCTGGCCGACGTCACCCGCATCGGCGTGAAGCCGCGCTTTGGCGATGCCAGCGGGCTGGCCGAAGGCAGCGAAGCGTCGTTCGACGTGATCGCGGTGGCGCCCGATGGCGCGACCGTCGACGAAGCCGGCCTCGAATGGTCGCTGTCGCGGGTGGAGACCACCTACCAGTGGTACCGCAACAGCGGCACCTGGAAATGGGAAGCCGTCACCACGACGCGCGAGGTGGCCAATGGCACGGTCGACGCCCAGGCGTCCGGCCCGGTCGCTATCGGCGCCGCGGTCAGCTGGGGCCAGTACCGGCTCGAAATCTCGAGCAGCGGCGAAGGCGCGACCTCGACCAGCTACGAGTTCTATGCCGGCTACTATTATCCGGAAGCCGGTTCCGACACGCCGGACACCCTGTCCGTGGCGCTCGACAAGCCGGCCTATCGCAAGGGCGAAACGGCCAACCTGAAGCTCGATCCGCAGTTCGCCGGCACCGCTTTGGTGATGGTGGTCGACGACCGCATCATCGACATGAAGGCGGTCGAAGTGCCGGAAGGCGGCACCACCGTGCCGCTCGAAGTCACCGATGACTGGGGCCCCGGCGCCTATGTGACGGCGATGCTCTATCGCCCGGCCAGCGCCGCAGCCAAGCGGATGCCGGCGCGCGCGCTCGGCCTCGCTTTCGCCGATGTCGAGCCGGGCGACCTGAAGCTCGACCTGAGCCTCGATGCGCCCAAGGAAGCGCTGCCGCGCCAGGCTTTCACCACCACGGTGAAGCTTGCCAACGTCAAGCCGGGTGACAAGGCCTACGTCGCGGTTGCGGCAGTGGACCTCGGCATCCTCAACCTCACCAAGTTCCAGGTGCCGGATCCGGATGGCTGGTTCTTCGGGCAGCGCCAGCTCGGCGTCGAGGTGCGCGACCTCTATGGCCAGCTGATCGACCCGATGCAGGGCACGCCCGGCGCGTTCCGCACCGGTGGCGACGAGGGCGCCTCGCGCTTCGGCACGCCGCCGGCGACCACCGTGCTGGTGGCGCTGCACTCGGGCATCGTCGAAGTGGGTGCCGACGGCACCGCGACGATCAGCTTCGACATGCCGGATTTCAACGGCACGGTGCGGCTGATGGCGATGGCGTGGAGCGCCGGCGCCGTGGGCCATGGCTCCGCCGACGTGATCGTGCGCGATCCGGTGGTGGTGAACCTGAGCCCGCCGCGCTTCCTGCGTCTCGACGATACGTCGCGGCTCCTGGTCGAGGTCAACAACGTCGCCGGCCAGCCGGGCACCTACAAGGTGGCGCTCGAAACCGGCACCGGGCTCTCGACCGATGCGGCCGAGACGTCGGTCGACCTGCCGACGGGCGAGCGCACGGCGCTCAACCTCAGCCTCACCGGCACGGCGATCGGCGATCAGACGCTCAAGGTGATCGTCACTGCGCCCGATGGCACGACGCAGACCAAGGAGCTGACGCTCGGGGTCCGCGCCGCCAGCGCACCGGTGACCACCAGCCAGCTGATCCCGCTGGAAGTGGGCGCCAAGCAGACGCTCGACAAGAGCTTCTTCGCCGACATGGTGCCGCATACCGGGGAGCTGACGCTCGCAGTGGGCCCGATTGCCCGCCTCGACGTGCCGGGCCTGTTGATGCAGCTCGATCGCTACCCCTATGGCTGCGCCGAGCAGACCTCGAGCCGGGCCCTGCCGCTGCTCTATCTCAACGAAGTCGCCTCGATGATCGGCCTGGGCGACGACGCGGCGATCACCCAGCGGGTCAAGGACGCGATCAAGAACCTGCTCGCCAAGCAGACCTCCAGCGGCGGTTTCGGCCTCTGGGGACCGTATGACGGCACCGACCTGTGGCTCGACTCCTACGTCACCGAGTTCCTGCTCCGCGCCAAGGCGGAAGGCTACGACGTGCCGGAGCTGGCGATGACCCGGGCGCTCGACAACCTCGGCAACCAGGTGTCTTACGCCACCGACTTCACTGTCGGCGGCGAGGACGTGGCCTTCGCGCTCTACGACCTGGCGCGCGCCGGCCGGGCCGCCATCGGCGACCTGCGCTACTATCTCGAGGCGCGCCTCAGCGCCTTCGGCTCGCCCCTCGCCAAGGCCCAGCTCGGCGCCGCGCTCGCCCTTTATGGCGACCGGACCCGTGCGGCCACCGCCTTCCAGGCGGCGGTCGAGGACCTTCAGGCACGCGAGGATCGGGCCAAGTACCGTAACGACTATGGCAGCCAGCTGCGCGATACGGCCGGAGTGCTCGCACTCGCCGCCGAGTTCACGCCGTCGGGTGTCGATATCGGGGCGCTGACGACCAAGCTCGCAACGCTGCGCGACCAGGCCCGCTGGACCTCCACCCAGGAGGATGCGTGGACCCTCGTGGCTGCCTCGGCGCTGGCCCGCGAGGCCGGCGATGGTTCGGTGACGATCGATGGCGACCCGCTCAAGGGCACCGTCTATCGCCGCTACGACCAGGAGGCGTTCGACAGCCAGCCGGTGGAGATCGTCAATAACGGCAACCGTCCGACCGAGATGAAGGTGACGGTCACCGCCATTCCGGCGACCCCGCCGGCGGCGAGCTCGAACGGCTTCACCATCCAGCGGGATTACCACCTGCCCAATGGCGAAGTGGCCGACCTCAGCAACATCCACCAGAACGATCGCTTCGTGGTGGTGCTGACGACGCAGCCGACGCAGCTGGGCTCGGGCCAGTATGTGGTGGCCGATCCGCTGCCGGCCGGGTTCGAGATCGAGAACCCCGACCTGCTGCAGGGCTCGGGCGTCGCCGATCTCAGCTGGCTCACCGTCGATACGCCGGCGCATGTGGAATCGCGCACCGACCAGTTCGTCGCCGCGTTCCGCTTCACCTCGGCCGCCAGCAGCGTCACCACCGCCTATATGGTGCGTGCCGTCTCGCCGGGCCGCTTCGTGATGCCGGGCGCCACGGTCGAGGACATGTATCGGCCGGAGCTGCGCGCCAATACCGACGCGGGCCAGATCGAGGTCGGCACGACCGGGCCATGAGCACGGCGGCACATAAACCCGAGCCCCGGCGCCGACGCGCGCCGGGGCTCTTTACTGCGACGCTGATCGTGCTGGCCGGCGTGGCGCTGGTCGGCAGCCAGTATGGGTTGGCCGTGCTGCGCGACATCCGCGCCACGCTGCCGCCCACCCCGGTGGTCTCGGCGGTGCCGGTCTCGACCGCGGTGGTCGACAAGGCCGGCCTGCTGCTCAGGCCCTTCACCACGGCCAATGGACGCTGGCGCCTGCCGGTGACCATTGCCGAGGTCGACCGACGCTTCATCGACATGCTGCTGGCCTATGAGGACCAGCATTTCAACGAACACCAGGGCATCGACTGGCCCTCGATGCTGCGCGCCGCAGTGCAATATGCCGGGGCAGGGCGGATCGTTTCGGGCGGCTCCACCCTCACCATGCAGGTGGCGCGGCTGATCGGCGGCGAGCCGACCCGCAACATTGCCGGCAAGCTCCGCCAGATGGTGCATGCCGACATGCTGGAGCGCTCGCTCAGCAAGGACGACATCCTCACGCTCTACCTGACGCTGGCGCCTTACGGCGGCAATATCGAGGGCATTCGTGCGGCGAGCCTCGCCTATTTCGGCAAGGAGCCGGGGCGGCTCACCACGGCGGAATGCGCGCTGCTGGTGGCGCTGCCGCAATCGCCGGAAGCCCGTCGGCCGGACCGCGACGTCGAGGTAGCGCGGGCGGCGCGCAACCTGGTGCTCGACCGCATGGTCGGCGCCCGGGTGATCAGCGCCGAAGAGGCGGAAGCGGCCAAGCTCGAACCGATGCCCAAGGCGCGGCGCGAGTTCCCGATGTTCGCGGCGCATCTCGCCGAGGCGGCGGTCAAGGCGCACCCCAATGCGCGGCGGGTCGAACTCACCATCGACAGGACGCTGCAAGGCAAGCTCGAGCGGCTGGGCGCTGACCGGGCGGCGCAACTGGGCTCAAAACTCTCTGTGGCGATCGTCGTCGCCGACCAGCAGACCGGCAATATCCTCGCTTCGGTCGGCTCGGCCGGTTTGTTCAACACCGAGAGCGCCGGCTATGTCGATATGACCGAGGCGGTGCGTTCGCCCGGCTCGACGCTCAAACCGCTGATTTACGGGCTGGCGTTCGAGCTCGGGCTCGCCCATCCCGAAAGCCTGATCGAGGACCGGCCGACGGCGTTCAACGGCTATGTGCCGGTCAATTTCGACGGCTTCAACCGTGGCACGGTGTCGATCCGGCAGGCGCTGACCGAGTCGCTGAATATCCCCGCCGTGGTGGTGCTCGACGCGGTCGGCCCGGCGCGGCTGGTGGCGCGGATCAAGCGGGCGCATGCGGCGGCGCGGCTGCCGGCCGATACGGCCCCGAGCCTCGCGGTAGGGCTCGGCGGGGTCGGCGTGACGCTGCGCGACCTGGTGTCGATCTATGCCGCGATCGGCCGGGGCGGCACGCCCGTGGTGCTGCGTGACGGGGTGAAGCCGGTGGTCGAGGAAACCGAGACGCCGGCGCCGGTGCTCGACCCGATCGCCGCCTGGTATGTCGCCAATATCCTCGCCGACGTGCCGCCGCCGCTCAACGGTTCGGCCGGGCGCATCGCCTACAAGACCGGCACCTCCTATGGCTATCGTGATGCCTGGGCCATCGGCTTTGACGGCAAGACCGTGATCGGGGTGTGGGTCGGCCGGCCCGACAACTCGCAGATCCCCGGCATTACCGGCATCCGCTCGGCGGCGCCGATCCTGTTCGAGGCCTTCGACCGGCTGGCCGAAAAGACCGTGCCGCTGCGCGATGCGCCGCCGGGGACGATCTTTGCCTCCAACTCCGAACTGCCGCTGCCGCTGCGGCGCTTCCGCCACCCCGACGAGCAGAAGGTGAAGCGCGATGCGGCGCCGCAGATCGCCTATCCGGCCGATGGCGTCGACGTCGACCTGGGGCTCGCCTCGGGCAACGAGGCGCCGCTGATCGTCAAGGTGCGCAACGGCGTGCCGCCGTTCACCTTCTTTGCCAATGGCGCCCCGTTCGGGCGTTCGGCGTTTGCCCGCCAGAACAGCTGGCGGCCGGATGGGCCGGGGTTCGTGACGCTGTCGGTGGTGGACGCCGAGGGACGCTCGGACTCGGTGAAGGTGTTTCTGGATTAGGGCCAGGTGCTGACTGCGCTGTCGGTGTGCACGGGACGTGCAGTTGGCGCGCCCTCTCCCGCTTGCGGGGGAGGGCTATCGCATATGGAGCACCGACAGTAGTTGGAGTGCCTTCTCCCCTTGTGGGAGAAGGTGGCCGAAGGCCGGATGAGGGGTTCTCTCCGCGTACTCCAGTCGCTCGTTGCTTACGCTCCGAGCGCGCTACACTTCGTTGCGCGGACCCCTCATCCGGCGCTGCGCGCCACCTTCTCCCACAAGGGGAGAAGGTAAGAGGGGACCGCCGCCCTGGCGCAACGGGACCCAACAACCTGCGATCGTCGTCAAATTAGATGAGACTCGGCGGCAACCGCTTCATCAAACGGGAAGGCGCCGCTGCGATGGTGCCCGGGCCTCACTAGAGCCGTCCGGTGGATGATCCGCCGGGCGGCTCCATTCGTTCTGGGCCCTACTTGGCGATGGTCATCGCTTCGAGTTTGCCCACCTCTGCCGGCAGCTCGGCGTCGCCGGCCGGCAAGCCGTTGACCGAGAGGATGTAGGCGACGAGATCGGCATAGGTTTCGTCGCCCAACTCGCCCGGCCGCGACGGCGGCATGCGGTCATGCACGTGGGTGTAGAGCGCGGCGACGGTCTGGCCGACCCATTTGCCTTCGAAATACGGGCCGGCCAGCGGCGGGCCGTAATTGGCGCTGATCAGGTCCGGGCCGTGACAGGAGACGCAGTTGGCATCGTAGGCGGTTTTGCCGCGCGCCGCCTGCTCGGCGGTGAAGCTCGCCGGTGCGCCGGCCGGGGTAGCGGCTGCCGCGGTTTCCTCGGCAGCCGGGGCGGCCTCGCTGGTCGTTGCCGCAGCAGCGCCATCGCCTTCGCCGGTGTAGGTATAGACGAGGATGGCGCCAGGGTTCTGGAGGGTGGTGCCGGCGCCGCCGCTCATGGTGCCGACGAGGCCGCTGACATCGGTCGCCACGTACATGGTCTTCATGTCGGGGCTCAGCGCCATGTCACGCAGCCGGTTCTCGGACTGGAAGTAGCGCTCGATCGGTCCGGCGGCGGATTTGCGGTCGGCGCTGAGCGGCACGCGGTAGATCGAGCCGCGCTTCAGCGTGGTGACGAGGAGCGAGTTCTCCCACCCGGGAATGCCCTCGCCCGCCTTGGGGAAGTAAGCCTGCATCGACGAGGTGGCGACGGTCGGCCAGCAGATGAAGTCGATGCCGCCACAGGCCGGGTCGGTGAAATCCCAGTCGCTGGGGACGGTGAACAGGGTCGCCAGCGGGTCGTGCTGCTGGTCCGGCCAGCTGGTCTCGTCCTCGACCGGCACCGACGGGTCGATGGTGATGTCGGAGAAGGTCAGCTGGGCGCAGGGCGTGGTGGCGAGGTCCCAGCGGGCCATCTGGTAGGCCTTGTCGTCCTTGAAGCCGACGACATGCGGCCAGCCGTAATTATCGCCGCCGACCAGTACGTTCACTTCGTCATCGGTCTTGGGACCCTGTTCGGACGCATAGAGCGTGCCGTCGGGCCCGAAGTCGATGCCCTGCATGTTGCGGTGGCCATAGGTGAAGACGTGGCTCTTCACGCCGCCGATCTCGGGGTTGTCGTCGGGGATCGAACCGTCGAGGTTCAGCCGCAGCGACTTGCCCTGGTAGGCGACCCAGTTCTTGGCCGAGAGCTCATCGGCGGTCGGCAGGCGCTGCGCCTCGATCGGGATGCACCAGTTGCCGAGCTGGCCCTTACCGCCATCGCCGATGGTGTAATAGAGCTTGCCGTCGGGGCCGAACTTCAGCCGGCCCGAATTGTGGTCGTTCTGGCCGGGCATGCCGGCGATGATCACCTGCGGATCGCTCAGCGTGCCGGACGCCTTGTCGTAGCTCAGGCGGACGATCTTGGCGAACAGGTTGGCATAGGGGCTGAACGGGTCCTTGACCCAGTCATGCTTGGGCAGCGACTTGTCCACGTAGGTATAGGCGGCATAGACGTAATCGTTGCCGGTATCCTTGAGCAGGCCGGGGTCGAGCGCCATGCCGAGCAGGCCATCCTGGCCGCCGGGGGCCGAGACCTCCTCGATATCGATCGCCACCTGCTTGGTGCCATCGGCCGGGTTGACGCGGGTGATCTTGCCGCCGACGCGTTCGGTGACCCACAGCCAGTCATCGGGTCCCCAGGTGATCTCCCACGGCCCCTCGAGCCCGTTGGTCAGCTCTTTCATCTCGAACTGCTTGCTGCCGGTCACGGCAGTGTCCGGCGCGCCCTGCGCCAGGGCAGGGGCGGCAGCGCCGGCGATGAGCGCGGCGAGGGCGAACGTTGCGACAAGTCTCATGGCGTTCCTCCGAGGAATGGACGTGGTGTTGGCAGATCGTAGCGACAGCATCGTGCTGTGGGCGTTAGCCCGCGAAGACGGGTCGTGGTGGGCGGTTATCGAAAACTAACCCGCCGCGATCACCCCAGCTTCGGTCCGCTTGGCCAGGCTGCAGTCCTACCAGGCCGCCGCCCCACCGATGTCATCCCTGCGAAAGCAGGGACCCATGCATCAGCTAGCGCGGGCGGCGCGTTGGGTCCCTGCTTTCGCAGGGATGACAGCCCGTGGGTGGGCGGCCTGGGGAGATCACGACCCGCGTATTGATCCCACCTGTGAGCTGCCCTGTACCCCTTACTGTTGGTCGTGCTTCCAGCCGAGGATGCGCTCGGCCTTGGACGAGTTGAAGAACGCCTTGCGACCGCTGAGGTCGCCCTTGATCGGGATACCGGGGAAGTATTTGGCGGCGGCTTCGAGGCTGGGCGTGTCGAGCGTGGTGTCGGGCGCCACGATGTAGAATGCCTCGTGCCCCTTGAACTTGCCTTCGAGGCTCAACAGGCACGCCCGGGCCGCTGCATCGAAGCGGGTATAGGCGAAGAGGTGCTTTTTGGGCGAGGGCGAGTCCGGGGTGAAGTTGCGGGCCGCGAGTTCCCGCTCCGGCACCACCCAGTGGAAGCGCATCGAGGCAATGGAGATGTTCTCCCAGCGGCGCGCGAAGGCATCGGCCTGCGCCTCGCAGATCCATTTCGAAAGGCTGTAGGGCTCCTCGGAATAGTTGGCGTGCTCCTCGTCGATCGGCAGGTAGTCGTAATGCGGATCGCGGCTGTAGGAGTGGCCGATGGCGTTGACGCTCGAGGCCTGGCAGATGCGCATGATGCCGTTCTCGACGGCCGCCTGCAGGGCGTTGTAGCTGCCCACCACATTGTTGTTGTGGACCACGTGATCGGGGTGCCGGCCCGGCGAGGGGATGGCGGCCATGTGGATCAACGCGTCGCAGCCGGCAAAGGCGGCGACGAGCTTTTCATATTCATCCATGTCGGCCTGGATGAAATGCAGGTCCCTGGTTTCCTCGGTCTCGGGGGCCGCGACGCGGTCGATGCAGACCAGGTCGTGGCCTTGCTTGCGCGCCTCGGTGATGATGGCGCGGCCGACGCCGCCGGATGAACCGGTCAGTGCGATCTTCATTTTTGACGTGCCTCAGCTCGAATAGACGGCTTCGTGGAGCCCGCGGATATAGCCGATGGCGTAGAGCCGGCCGAAAGCGGAGTAGCCGGCATTCTCGTTGCTGTCGCCCTCGACGGTGGGGACATGGTCGGGGCGCAGCACGCCGTCGAAATCGATGTCCTTGTAGGCGCGCATGGTGGCGAGCATGTCGGTCTTGCCGGCGTCGTGCCAGGTCTCGTGGAAGCTGGTCGGCACGCCCTCGACATCGCGGAAGTGGACGAAGCTGATCTTCTTCTTGCCGAAGCCGCGGATCACCTTGGGCAGGTCGTCGGTCATCAGGGTGAAGTTGCCCTGGCACAAGGTGATGGTGTTGTAGTCGGACGGCAGCATGTCGACGAGGCGCTGGAAATTCGGCACCGTGCGCATGATGCGCGACACACCCTTGATCGGGGTGATCGGCGGATCATCGGGGTGCATGGAAAGCTTGACGCCGGCCTTCTCGGCCACCGGCAGGACGCGGCGCAGGAAATATTCCAGCGTCTCCCAGAGCTTTTCCTCCGAGACCGGCGGGTTGGAGGTGATGCTGTCGGGCACATCGTTGGCGTCGAACGCCGTCACCACCGAGCCGCCGCGGCTGGGATACGCCATGTTGGTGCGCACCCAGTTGAAATCGGTCATCCACTCGTAGCACCAGACCGGAATGCCGAGCTTGCCCATGTTGGTGATGAGTTCGCAGACGACGTCGATCTCCTCGTCGCGGCCTTCGAGGCCGCGCTTGGCCTTGTTGAGCGGCGGACGCGCCTCGATGACGCGGATCTCGTAGCCGCCCTTGTTGTACTCGTCCTTCATGCGCGTGAGCGCCGAGAGCGACGACACGCGCTCATTGGCCTCGAGGCTGTCGAAGGGCAGGCCGGCAACTGCCAGATCGACCCCGCACTGCTTGGCGAGCTTCCAGACGGGTGAGTATTTGGGAGGGATGACCTCGGCGATCTCTAGCATGTCGATGCAATCTCAAAAGTTGGTGCGGCAGAATACCGGGCCGCGGTGGACGTAACTGTGCCGGCCGCGGCGAACGGCCGGCGCAATGGCTGTGTCGGCGGGGCGCGACCCTGGGCGGCGCCGCGCCTTTTTCACCGTTCTAGGGCGTTGGCGCCTCGGTGTGGAACTCGGCCTGCGATTCCTTGGAGCGGATCGAGTGCTGGCCCCATTTCTGATCGAGGTTGGGCCAGGGGATCGAGTCGACCAGCAACCGGGTATAGGCGTGCTGCGGATTGCGGATCACCGTCTCGACGTCGCCCTTTTCGACCACGTCGCCGCGATAGAGCACCGTGATGGTGTCGGCGACATGGTAGGCGGTGGTCAGGTCATGGGTGATGTAGATGATGGTCACGCCATGGTCGCGATGCAGGTTCTTCAGCGACTCGAGGATGTTGGCGCGCAGCGACGCATCCACCATCGACACCGGCTCGTCGGCGATCAGCAGCTTGGGCTTCAGCAGCAGGGCGCGGGCGACGTTGATGCGCTGGCGCTGGCCGCCCGAGAGCTGGTGCGGGAAGCGGCCGAGCACATCCTCGGGGCGCAGGCCCACCGAGGTCAGCGCCTCGTCCATCTTGTTGCGGGCGTCGCGACCGGATTTGGCCAGCTTGAACTGCTTGATCGGCACGGTCAGCAGGTGGTCGACGGTGTAGAACGGGTTGAACACCGCGAACGGATCCTGGAACACCGCCTGCACTTCACGCCGATAGGCCATGCGATCGGCGCCGCGCAGCGTCGTGATGTTCTTGCCGCGATACAGAATCTCGCCGGTGGTCGGGGTGATGAAGCCCAGCACCAGCATGGCGAGCGTGGTCTTGCCCGAGCCGGACTCGCCGGCGACGGTGAGGATGGTCGGCTCGTCTTCCTTCAGCGTCAGGTTGTACTCTTTGAGCGCAATCTTGGCGTGCGAGGACAGCAGGCCGCGCTGGTAGACCTTGGTGACGTTGCGGATTTCCAGAAGATTGGACATGGGTTCAATTCCCCTGGTCGTAGAGATGGCAGGCGACGAGCTGGCCGCCCGGCAACACGTTCACCTTGGGCTTTTCGGTGCGCGAGCGGTCGGAGGCGAGCGGGCAGCGCGGATGGAAGGCGCAGCCGGTGGGCAGCCGGAGCAGCGAGGGCGCAAGGCCCGGGATGCCCTTGAACTGGCCCTTGTTGTCGAGGGTGGGGAGGCTCGAGATCAGCGCCTGCGAATAGGGGTGCTTGGGGCTGGTGAACATCTCGCGGACGGTGGCGAGCTCGACCAGCCGGCCGGCATACATCACCGCCACATGGTCCATGGTCTGGGCCATCAGGCCCATGTCATGGCCGATCAGGATGACGGCCGAGTTGATCTCGTCCTGCACCTTGTCGATGGTTTCCATCACCTGGCGCTGGGTCACCACGTCGAGCGCGCTGGTCGGCTCGTCGGCGATGATCACCTCGGGGCGGAGCAGGATACCGATGGCGATGCAGACGCGCTGCTTCATGCCGCCCGACAATTCGTGCGGGTACATGTGGAAGACGCTCGGATCGAGATCGACCGATTTCAGCGCCCAGACGCAGCGGTCGTTGATGGCGCTGGCGCTCTCGCCGCGCAGGTGCGACTTGATCGCGTCGACCATCTGCGCGCCGACCCGCATGACCGGGTTCAGCGAGTTCATGGCACCCTGCGGGATATAGGCGATCTTGGACAGGCGCGCCTTGCGCATGTCCTCTTCGCTCAGCGCCTGCAGGTCCGTGCCGCCGACCCAGACGTTGCCGCCTTCGATCCGCCCCGGCGGCTTGATCATGCGCATCATGGCGAGGGCGAGGGTGGATTTACCCGAACCGGACTCGCCGACCATGCCCATCTTGGTGCCGGCCTTGAGGGTGAAGCTGACCTTGTCGAGGGCGCGGGCGCGCCCCAGGTCGGTGTAGTAGGTCACGACCAGGTCGTTGACGCTGAGGACGGGTTCCGCGGTCGCCCGGCCGGCATTGCGCCCGGACGCGGTGTCGGTGCTTGCGAGGTTCATAGTCATTACTCCGTCCGCCGCACGCGCGGGTTGGCCAGTTCGTCGAGGCCCATGTTGATGAGGGCGAGCGAGCCCAGGATCAGGATCATCGCGATGGACGGTCCGATCGGCCACCACCACCAACCGTTGAAGAAGGCGCCCTGCAGCTGTGCCGCCCAGATGATGTTGCCGAGCAGCGGCTCACGCAGCGGGCCGAGGCCGAGCACCGCGAGGTAGAACGAGGCGAACACCGCGGCAAACACCTGGCCGACGAAGGCCGCCGCAATGAACGGCAGGAGGTTGGGCAGGATCTCCTTGAAGATGATGGCGATATCGCTGACGCCGGAGAGCTTGGCGACCGAGACGAATTGTCGTTCCTTCATGGTCAGCACCTGCGCCCGGATCACCAGGGTCGGTCCCATCCAGGCCAGCATCACCACGATCAGCGCCATGGTGATGATGGTGACGTCGCGCTTGTCGAGCGAACCGGCGACGACCACCTGGATCAGCAGCACCGGGATCGGGGTGAGGATCTGGCAGATGGTGCGGATGGTGGAATCGATCCAGCCGCCGAAATAGGCCGAGGTGAAGCCGAGGACGATGCCGATCAGGGTGCCCAGCCCGCCGGCGATGACGCCGATGACCGCGGTCTGCCACATGCCGACAACCATCGCGGCGAGGAGGTTTCGGCCGAAGAAGTCGGTACCGAACGGATATTTCAAGCTCGGCGGCTGCTTGGTCGCCACCGATAGCGGGTAGGCCTGCTTGGGGTTGATGGTCATCAGGCCGATGACGGTGAACAGCACCAGGGCGATCAGGATGATCAAGCCGATGGCCAGGCCCTTGTTGCGGTTGAAGTAGCGCAGCAGGAGGGTCAATCTTCCGGGCTGCTGGACCGCCGCTTCGGGCGCCGAAGTTGCAACGATTGTGGTCAATTGTCCGGTTCCTACTGGTTACGCACGCGCGGGTCGAGCAGCGGGTAGATGAACTCCAGCACCGCCATCAGCACGGCAATGGCGATCGTGATGAACAGCACGATGCCGTAGATGACGGGGAAGTCGTTGGCGCGGATGGCGTTGTTGAGCACGGTGCCGAGGCCGGGCAGGCCGAACAGCCCTTCGACGATGATGGCCGAGGTGATGACCGTGCCGAGTGCCAGCGCGAGGCCGGTGACCTGCGGCAGCAGCGTGTTCCTCAGATAGTAATCGCGGAAGATGCGGCCGCCGGTCAGGCCCTTGTGCTCGGCGAAGTTCACATAATCCTCGCCCTGGATGGTGACGCCCATGCCGCGCATCGACAGCACCCAGCCGCCGACCGAACCGAGGATCAGCGCCAGGCCGGGCAACAGCTGATGCCTCAGCAGATCGAGCGCGAAGTCGAGCGACCAGTTGGGCACCACGCCGATCGAATAGGCGCCGCCCAGCGGCAGCAGTTTCATACGGAAGCCGATGAAGAACAGCAGCAGCACGCCCATGATCACCGGCGGGACGCCGGTCAGCAGCACGAAGGGCGTGGCGATCGAACGCAGCCAGCGCGGCGCCTTGGGCCAGGCCGAGACGGCGCCCAGCAGGTTGCCGATGATGAAGCTGAGAATGGTGGTCACCAGCAGCAGGAAGAAGGTCCAGGGCAGGGCCTGGCTGATGATGTCGGTGACGGTCGCGGGATAGCGGTTCAGCGAGTAGCCGAAATCCATCCGGACGATGTTGCCCAGATAGGTCCAGTACTGCTCGAGCAGCGGCTTATCGAGGCCGAACTGCTGGTTCATGTTGGCGATGAGCTTTTCGATATCGCCGGGTGCAAAGCCGCCGGAGCGCGCCAGTTCGGCGAAGCGCTCACGGATGGCGTTGCGGGGGCTGAGGCGGGGAACGAAGAAAACGATCGTGGATGCGGCCCAGATGACCAGAACCAGGAAGGAGAGGCGCTTGGCAATCAGCTTGAAGTTCACTCGGGTCATCTCCGGCGCGGTGGGTTAGAGCAGGATTGCGTTCGTTGAATCGCACACCGGCTCCGGGTCGTTGCGTGTCGCGGGATCGCGTTGGAAAAGTCTCAGGCTTTTCCCGATCCTGCGCAGGGGAGGAGTGCGCGCTGACGCGCACTCCGATGTCGAGGTCGGCTTACTGCGCGCCCGAGGGCTGCAGCGAGGTGATGACCAGCAGGCCAGTGTGAGCCCAGAACGCGCCGTTGGTGCCCATTGCGGGGTTCGCGGCGGTCGGCCAGTTCTTCCAGTAGTGCTGGTTGTAGGCGATGCGGTGCAGCCACTGGATGATCGGGATATCGATCGTGTCGCGCCAGTAGATGCCCAGAGCCTTGGCGGCGCCTTCCTGGAACTTCGGATCGTCCGACGAGAGCGGGGCGATCGAGTCGAGGATTTCGTCGTACTCGGGGTTCTTGTAGCGCGAGAACCGGTTGTTGCCGGCCGAGGTGCCGATGGCTTCGCTGTACTTGCCGTGGAAGAGGTTCAGGGCCTCGAACGGGTCATAGAGCGATGCGCCGTGGCCGAACATGTAGAGGCCGGCCTTGCCGTCCGCCATGTTCTGGTAAGCGTCCGGACCGAAGTTGATCGCGGCGTCGAAGCCACCCTGGCGGAGCATTTCGACCAGGATCGGCACGATGTCGGAGTGGATGCCTTCGAAGCCCTGGATGGTGGCGTCGATGGTCTTGCCATCCTTCTCCCACAGGCCGTCGCCGTTGAGGGCGTAGCCTGCTGCGGTCATCAGCTTGGCGCTCTCGTCGGTGTCGAACTTGCGCGGCTGGTACTGCTCCTCGAGCGCCTTGACGGCGGGCGAGTCGGCAAAGGCCTGCAGGTTCGGGTAGAGCGGGAACGGATAGATGGTCGCGATCGGAGCGCCTTCATACAGGATGTCGTTGATGACATCGCGGTTGATGACGAGGCTCATCGCACGACGGATGTTGGGGTCGTTGTACGGCTCCAGCTGGGTGTTCATCCACAGCGAGTTCGGCCACCAGTCGAGGTAACCAAACGGCGATTCCGAACCGGTATGCGTGGTGATTTCCGGGTTCTGGGCAAGGATGTTGCCGATAACCGAGGAACGCATGTCGAGGGCGGAGTCGAACTCGTTGTTCACGACGCGCTGGGCGACGGTGTCCATCGAGACGCCGGTGATGTTGGCGATGATGACGCGCTTGACTGCCGGCTCGGCGATACGGCCGGCCTTAACGGCCCACCAGTCCGGACGGTAGTCGAAGATCTTCTGGTTGGCGTTCCACGCCTTCAGGTCGTACGGACCCGAATGCGGGATGTCGACACTGCCGGGCGCCATGTTGACGTCGGGCTGCGCAGACAGCCAGTCGGCCGGCACGATCGGGATACCGGTATCGAACTTTTCGGTCAGCACTTCGAACTTGAAGCGCGGCGCCGGGGCCTTGAAGTTCACCTTCACGGTCAGGTCGTCGACGATATCGGTCGAGGAGACGAACTGGGTGAAGTGCGCGTTGTAGGGCAGCTTGGAATTGTTCAGCTGGCCATCGAAGGTGAACTTGACGTCCTTGGAGGTGACGGGAGTGCCGTCAGACCACTTGGCGTCCTTGTTCAGCTTGATCTCGAGCGCGGTAAAGGTGTCGTCGGTATATTCCATGCTGTCGGCCAGCCACGGAACATACTCGCCCTTGAAGATGGCGAAGTACATCAGCGGCTCCCACATGAAGGCATTGCCTTCCTGGTGGGTATAGCCGGGGAGCGCCCACGGATTGGTGACGCCGATCGGCGACGACAGTGCGACGCCCCAGCCGAGCACGACGGTCTGGTTGCGCGGCACCTCCGGAAGCGGAGTCGCCGGAGCGATTTCCTTGGGTGCTGTGGCAGCGAGCGGGCTTTGCGCCAGCGCTGCCAGCGGCGATGCCATGACGCCGAGCGCCAGCAGTGCCGCTGTGATTGTTCTACGTTTGACCATGTGACAGAGTCTCCCTTGACTGTCGACGAAAGCAAAACGTCGCCTTGTCGGCGACCGATATTCGAATTGTGGGTCCTGTCGACCCGGCTACGCCCCACACCTCCTCAAGATAATCTTGTTATCCTGCGAACACGTCCCGGGAGCGGTGAGGTTGGCCCTGCCGGAGCGACCCGGCGCCACCTGCGCCGGCGATCCCTTCGATGCCTGAGTTGAGGTCTGATTGTCGCCGACCTCCTCGGGGAAGATCGACCGGGCCTTACGAGCTTGCGCTGCCACGTCGCGCCCGATCGGGCAGTTGCGGCACGTCGCAGTCCACCGGTTGCCTGAGGTCAGGCGACCGCTACACTACGCTTCGCGTTTTGCTTGTCCCGCCCATCGGACAGTCAGATCTTGCTCTGCGGCATTGGCTTGGCGTCTCCCCCACCAGAGCCGGCAACTCCCTCCAGAGCGCCCGGCTATTTCTCCCAATATTCTCAAGCGTTAGACGCGTATTTGGGGTGAGTCAACAGCTGGAATGGTAGTTCGAACGGGGCCCCCGGCACGAAAAAACGCTCGACATCTCGAAGCGCTTTGAATGTGCGAGGTTTTTTCGGCCGCGGCAAGCTGTGTATCAATCCGCAGGAATAATGTGCGATCGGTACCAACGGCGTGCATTGGCGGCGCGAGGTCGTCCATCGTCTCTGGCGATCGCCGTCGACAGGGCTGGAAATCGCATCCTCGGGTGGTCGGACGGCTCAGCTGAAGGCGACGATCAGCCGTTGCTCGGTGCGACTGGTGACCTGGCACGGCCACTCGACCCCGTCGGAGCGGATCTGCAGCGCGAAGGCGTCGGGGACGTCTAGCGTCGAGCTCAGCGCCAGTTCGGCACCGTTTTCCCAGAGCGAGCGGACGGTGCAGTCGGTGACGGCGTGGCGGTTCATGAAGATGATGCGGCCGGCCTTGAGCACGCGGCGGCGCTCGGATTGCGGCGCGACGCCGGCCGGCTGCCAGACGGCGCTGCGATTGCGGCCGGCGCGCTTGGCGGCATAGAGCGCTTCGTCGGCTTTCTGCAGCAGGCTGTCGATATCGTCGCCCACCGGATCGAGGCTGGCAATGCCGAGGCTGGCGCTGACCGCGATGGGCGGGTGGCTGCCGGGAATCTTCAGCGTGCGGATCGCCAGTCGCAGCTTCTCGGCCGCCTCGTAAGCGCGGTGCTGGTCGGTGTGCGGCAGCAGCACGGCGAACTCTTCGCCGCCGAGACGGCCGAACAGGTCGGTGCGGCGCAGCTGGTTGCCGACCAGTTGCGACACCGCCGACAGCACCTGGTCGCCGGCGGCATGGCCATAGGTGTCGTTGACCGACTTGAAGTGGTCGAGGTCGAAGGCGATGCAACTGAGGGCGCTGCGGTGCCGGCGGGCGAGGGCGACGAACTTGCCCGCTTCGTCCTTGAAGGCGCGGCGGCTCGAGACCCCGGTCAGCGCGTCGGTCGAGGCGAGACGCCGCAGCTCCAGCTCGTTCATGGCGACATGCGCCAGTTCGGTGAGGATGGCCTTTTCGCGCGGTCCGAAATTGCGGACGGCGGAATCGATGGCGCAGACCGAGCCGATATGGAAACCGTCGCTGGTGGTCAGCGGGGCACCGGCATAGAAGCGCACATGCGGGTTGCCGGTGACATAGGGGTTGTCGCGGAAGCGCTCGTCGAGCGTCGCATCGGGCACCACGATCGGGGACGGGTCGGCCAGCAGGTGCCGGCAGAAGGCGCTCTGCAGCGGCACTTCATCGGTCGAGAAGCCATCGACCGCCTTGTACCATTGCCGGTGCGCATCCATCAGCGAGACGATGCCGACCTCGACGCCCAGGGTGAGCCTGATCAGCCGGGCGATGCGATCGAAAGCCTCCTCGCGGCCGCTGTCGAGCACGTCGTAGCGATCGAGCGCCGCGAGCCGCAGGTGGTCCGCGGCGGGCTCGAACGCGTCTTCGGTGAGAACTGCCTGACCCATCGCAAACCCGTCCGCCGATGACATTGTTATCGAAGCGAGGGGTTAAGCGCTTCCTAACCCGGGGGGTATGGCGCGATCACATTCTCAAACGAAGAAGGCGCCGGCTATGCCGGCGCCCCCGTTATGCGGACGTTGCCGATGGGCGATCAGCCCTTGATGCCGGCCGACAGCATGATCGCCTCGGTCACCTTGCGCTGGAAGATCAGGTAGACGATCGCCACCGGCAGGCCGGCGAGGATGGCGCTGCCCAGGTCACGGGCATACTTGACGCCGAAGGCATCGGTGACCTGGGTGATGCCGACGGTGACGTTCATCATCTTCTCGTCGGTCACGGCGAGGAAAGGCCAGAGGAACTGGTTCCAGGCGCCGATGAAGGTGATGATCGCCAGCGCCGTGGTGATCCCCCAGTTCATCGGCAGATAGAGCTTGAAGAACATCTGGAATTCGTTGGCGTTGTCGATCTTGGCCGCCTCGCGCAGCTCCTTGGGCACCGAGTCGAAGAACTGCTTGTAGATGATGACGGTGACCGGTCCGTAGACCAGCTGCGGCAGGATCACGCCGAGCCAGGTGTTGAACAGCTTGAACTGGCTGATCAGCACGAAGTGGTTCACGATCAGCGCCGGGATGGGGATCATGAAGCTGGCGAGGATGATCCACCACAGGATGCGCCGGCCGGGGAATTTCAGCTGGCTGATGGCGTAGCCGGCGAGCGCCGACATCATCACCACCAGCACGGTCACCGAAATCGCCGTCACCAGCGAGTTGATGTACCAGGTGCCGATCTTGGTGTTGAACAGCACGTGGGTATAGGCGTCGAGGGTGAAGCGGCGGGGCCAGAGGTCGATGCCCGGCTGCACGATGTCGTTCTCGACCTTCAGCGTCGTCACCACCGCCCAGTAGAGCGGGAAAGCCCAGAAGATCGCGCCGAGCACGGTGACGATGGTGGCGATC
>MKVB01000002.1:526099-553828 GCA_001899085.1 Devosia sp. 66-14
TTTCTCACCTCGGGCGCGGAGCATCTGGAACTGCAGGACGGAGAACACCACGATGATGAGGAACAGCACGACCGCGACGGTGGCGCCGTAGCCGCCATTGTTCTTCTGGAAGGCGCTGCGATAGATCAGCTGCACGAGGCCCATGGTGGCGTCCGACCGGCCGCCATTGCCGAACAGGTAGACCTGGTCGAAAATCTTGAACTGGGCGATCAACTGGATGGTCAGCACCAGGACGGTCACCGGCCAGATCAGCGGCCAGGTGATGCGGGTGAACTGGCGCCACTTGGAGGTGCCGTCGAGCGCCGCCGCCTCGTAGATCTCGGGCGAGATGTTCCTGAGACCGGCGATGAACAACAGGATGTTGAAGCCGATGGTCCACCACACGGTGATGAAGGCCACGGTGGGCATGAACAGCGGCAGGGTGCGGAACACCGGCACGTTGTCGCCGGCGACCAGCGCGATCAGCGGCTGCAGGATGCCGAACTGGCTGTCGAACATCCAGCCCCAGACGCGGAACACCACCGAGACGGGCAGGATGTAGGGAATGAAGAAGCAGGCGAGGATCAGCGACTGCATCCAGCCCTTGAGCCGGTTGACGCCGATGGCGATCAGCAGTGCCGTCAGGGTGGCCGGCACCACGGTGAGCACGACGAAATAGACGGTGTTCCAGAAGGCCACGCCGAACAGGCGGTCCTTGAACAGCTTGAAGTAGTTGTCGAGGCCGATGAACTCGCCCGGGCCGATCAGCGGCGCCTTGTGGAAGCTCAGCCAGATCATCTGCAGCGTCGGGTAGATGAACAGTACGGCGTAGACGACGACAAAGGGCAGAACGAAGATCAGCGCCGCCAGCACCTCGTTGCGGTTGAAGCGTTTCTTGCGCGCCGGCAGCGGCACGTCGTTGGCGGTATCTGCGGCTGACATCGGTTCTGGCCTCCCTTCCCCTGAATGGACGTCCGGCCGGCACCCGGGTGGGGGTGCCGGCCGGTTTGGAGATTATTCCACCTGGCCCTGCAGGTCGTCGCGCATCTGCTCCATGGCAGACTGCGGATCGATCTCGCCGTTGACGGCGGGCATCAGGTAGTTGCCGGCCGCGTCGTAGACCGGGGAAGCGACGCCGGCGAGCACCGACGAGGGGTCGAACACGGCCGTGTCGGCCAGGATCGAGTAGGTGGCGTTCGGCTGCTTGGTCTTGAACTCTTCGCTGTTGCGGACCGGAGCATAGGCCGGGATGTGGCCGGCATCGGCCCAGGCGAGCGAGTTCTTGTTCATCCAGGCGATGACCTGCATGACGGCGGCGCGCTTCTCGGCCGAGACTTCATTGCCGACGCGATTGGGAATGGCGAAGGCGTGCGAGTCAGCCCAGGTGGCCGGGTGGTCGAAGAAGGTCGGCAGGGCGATCGCGCCCCAGTCGAACAGCTCGCCCTTGGCCTTGAGGTCGGTCATGGTCGGGACTTCCCACACACCGTTGATGTGCATGGCCGCCTTGCCGCCGGTGAACAGGGCGATCGAGGCGGGATATTCGGTGGCGGCCGGTGCGAGACCGTCCTTCACCCAGTCGGCAACCACGGTGGTCGCCTTGACGGCCTTGTCGAGGTTGTCGCCCGACAGGAAGTTGCCGTCGGCGTCGAGGAACTGACCGTCCTGCTGGCCGAGCAGCGAGTAGAAAATGCGCCACTGGCTGTCGCCGGCGGCCGAGTGGATCGACACGCCGTATTCGGCGCCGCCATCCTTGAGCTTCTGCAGCGCCGCCTTGAAGTTGTCGACGCCGTCGAGGCCCTTGGGCAGGCCGTCATCGCCGAGCAGGCCAGCGGCCTTCAGCATGTCCTTGTTGTAGTAGAGGATGATCGAGTGGATATCGAACGGGATGGCGTATTGCTTGCCATCGACCTGGGCGGCCTTCCAGTTGGACTCGGCATAGTCGGAGCCCGACAGGCCGGCAGCGGCGATCTCGTCGGGGGTGATCTCGCTGAGCGCACCCGAGGACACGCCGAGCGGCAGGCGCGACAGGTGATAGGTCATCACGTCGGGGCCTTCGCCGATGGCGGCCGAAGTCTGCACCTTGGTGTAGAACGGGGTGCCCCATTCCAGCGTGGTGGCCTGGATCTCGATCTTGCCGGCGTTCTCGGCGTTGAACTTTTCGATCAGCGCCTTCATGCGGACGCCGTCACCGCCGCCCAGGAAGTCCCACCAGGTCACGACTTCCTGCGCCTGCGCCACGGACGGCACCAAGAGGGCCGTCGACAGCAGCGCCATCTTCAAAAACGACTTCATAATTGCATTTCCTCCCATCGGGTTAGCTCCATGCGCAGGCGTGTTGCGGGTCGGTGCGGACCGTCCCTGTCCCGTGGCCCTACGCATTGAGCAGTGGGTGGCCGTTCGGGACATCATTACTGACCTATCTCATGATATGGATCAGGAATTCGGATGCATAAGGGCGTGTCTTCCCCTTTGACGGATGTGGTTCAGCCGGCGCTGTAGGCGACGTCGCGCGCGTCGAACAGGTGTCCCGACGCGCCATCGAAATCGAGCTTCACCTGGTCGCCGACATTGAGCCGCGACTGGCCTTCGTCCTCGGCGATGACCACCGAATTGTCCGACAGGCGCACATAGGCGAGGGTCCGCTCGCCCAGCCGCTCGACCACGTCGGCCTTGCCGGTCACCGCGCCGTTGGCCGACACCCTCACCGATTCCGGCCGGATGCCGAAGGTGACCTGGCCGTCATTGGGCAGGCGCGATGCGGCGATGCCGGTGAGGATCTCGGAATTGTCGGGGAGCCTGACCAGCGCCTTGCCGTCGCGATCCGAAATCTGCTGCACGGGCAGGAAGTTCATCGACGGCGAGCCGACGAAGGCGGCGACGAAACGCGAGGCCGGCCGGCTGTAGATCTCCATCGGCGTGCCGATCTGCTCGATCTTCCTGTTGTTCATCACCACGATGCGATCGGCCAGCGTCATGGCTTCGATCTGGTCGTGCGTCACGAAGATCATGGTGGTCTTCATGCGTTGATGCAGCTGCGCAAATTCGATGCGGGTGCGGGCGCGCAGCCCGGCGTCGAGGTTGCTCAGCGGCTCGTCGAACAGGAACGCCTTGGGGTCGCGAACGATGGCGCGGCCAATGGCGACGCGCTGGCGCTGGCCGCCCGAGAGCTGGCCGGGCTTGCGATCGATCAGGTGCTCGAGCTCGAGGGTCTTGGCGGCGGCGGCGACGCGCCGGGCGATCTCGTCCTTGGGGGTGCGGATGTTCTGCAGCCCGAACGACATGTTCTCGCGCACCGTCATGTGCGGGTAGAGGGCGTAGTTCTGGAACACCATGGCGACGCCGCGTTCGGAGGGCGGCAACTCGTCGACGCGCCTGTCACCGATATGGATTTCGCCGCCGTCGATGTCCTCGAGGCCGGCGATCATCCGCAGCAGTGTGGACTTGCCGCAGCCCGACGGGCCGAGGAACACCATGAACTCGCCCGAGCCGATGGTCATCGAGACATCCTCGATGACGCGCACAGTACCGAAGTGCTTGCTGACGTTTACGAGCCTGATATCGGCCAAGTGGTGTTCCTCCCGGGGCGTCCCCGGCCCGCGCGTCCCTTGAGGATCTCGCGAGCCGGTGCTGATGCTATTGCGGCTGACAATATTGTCAATCCTGTATCAAAAGAAAGCGGAAAATTCAGCTTAAGTTTCAGGTGGTTAGCGTGAAACTGCATCCGCAGGTCGGCGGATTTCAGTGTTCTCAACCCGAAAAGCTGATTCAGTTTCCGCCGGTGGACCCGCTAATTCGCCACCTCCAGATTTGCCGTTGTGGTGACGAGGCCGTCGAACAGCGCGGCCGCCACCGGATCGGCGCCCGGCGCGTCGTTGGTCAGCCGGAAGGTGGTGACCACCAGGCCGCCCTTGCCGACACGGCGGCGGGCGATGGTGGCGGCCGGCTTGTTGATCCAGCCGATGACCACGCCGGCATCGATCAGCCCTTCATATTCCCAGGAGCGGAAACCGGTCAGCACGTGGTGCGGCACGACCCGATCGAACGAGACATCGAGCAGCGGGCCGCCGGGCAGGGCGGCAAAGGCACCGCTGCGCTTGATCCAGGAGAAGTTGGCGATCCAGTCGCCGCGCCACAGCGTGCCGTCGCGCAGCACCAGTCCGATATTGGGGAGCTGGGTTTCGGCGCCGAGGTGACGGGCCCGCTCTTTTGAGGCCGGCATGGTCGGCGGTTCGGCGCGCGGCGGATCGGTGCGGAGGTTCCGGTGCGTCTCCACCGAGCCATCGGCGAGCACCAGGTAGCGGGCGCCGTGGCGCATCGCCTCGATATCGTCGGCGTCAAGCGCATGGGTGAGCACCAGGTCGGCGGTGGCGGCATCCGAGGTCACCGCATAGCCGAGCCCCCTGGCGTAAGCCGCGAGCCTGGCATCGGCCGCGGCGATCTTCGCCGGGCCAGCGGCACGCCTGGCATAGACCGAGACCTGGATCTCGTTCTTTGCCAGCAGCTTGCCGCCGGCTTCGAGCTTCAGCTTGATGCTGGCGACGCGGGCCTCACCGGCAAGCGTGATGCTGGTGGCGCCGAGGTCGGCAACCGCGAGGCCTTCGGTGGCCGGAACATCGAGCTTGCCGCTCGCGCCCTCGACCGACCAGCTGAGCGTGGCGCCAGCCGGCACCGGCTTGCCGCCGGTCGCCACCTTGAGGTTGAGCGCAAGGCTCTCGCCCGAGGTGACGGCGTGGTGGGCGAGCTGCGGGACGATCACCGTGTCGGTGTTGACCTCGGCGAAGCGGTCGTGGAAGGCGCGCGGGTTGCGGTTGATGTCGAGCAGGCCATTGGCCTCCCAGTGGACGTCCGTCATCTCGGTGATGACATAGCCCTGGATCGGCGCATGGGCGCGCATCGACTCGATCTCGTATTTGAGATTGGCGAACTGGTACCACTGCACATCGGTGATGAAGTCGCCGAAGCTCTTGAACACGCCGTCGAGGTGATAGGTCTGGAAGCGGTTCTGGATGCCGTGCGGATAGGCGGCGCCATCGCCCCAGTTGCCGCCGGTCTCGGCCCACCAGGGCTCTTCGCCGGCGGGGGTCTTGACCTGGTCGGGATGGGGCAGGCCCCAGACACCGAACTCGGATACCACCAGCGGCTCGTCGCCGCGGCGTTCGCCGTCGCCATGCGGCGACCAGGTCCAGTCGGCGGCGCCGGCGAATTCCTCGGTCAGCTTTTCCCACTCGGCGCGGCGCTCCGGCACCGAGCGGTAATAGTGGTAGTCGTTGATGTCGGTCTTGACGTGGAAGTTCGGGATACAGGCCGAGTTGTCGACGACGAGGCGGCGCGGATCCTTCTGCTTCAGCCAGTCATAGGTGTCCTTGAGCCACTGGCGGTGGTCGGCGTTCTCGACCAGCCGCGTGCCCCAGTCCTCGTTGATGATGGTCCAGGCGATGATCGAAGGATGGTTGCCGTCCCGCGCGATGATGCCGGCCATGGTGTCGCGCATGCGCTGCGCGGCCGCGGCGGTGAAATACTGGACGTTGGGGATCTCGGTCCAGATCAGCACGCCCAGCCGGTCGGCGACTTCGTAATAGCGCGGATCGGGCACCTTGATGTGGACGCGCAGCAGGTTGAGGCCCAGGTGCTTGGCCTTTTTCAGCTGGTCCTCGAGGAAGGCGAGCGATGGCGGGGTGCAGATGCCATCCGGATAGTAATCCTGGTCGAGGGCGCCGCGCAGGTAGAGCGGCTGGCCGTTGAGGAAGAACTTGCCGTCGCGGGTCTCGATCTTGCGGAAGCCGAAGCTGTGCGTCGTGGTGTCGACGACTTCGCCGCCGGCCAGCAGTTCGAGCTTCAGCGTATGCAGGTTGGGCGTCTCGGTCGACCACAGGGCGGGCGCGTCGAGCCTGAGGGTCAGCGCGGCGCCGGTGGTCTCGGCGGAAACGCCGCCCACCGTGGCGCGCACCGTGGCGCCGGCCGCGGCGGCCGAGCGGGTCAGGGTCAGCGCGACTTCGCCGGTATCGGGGTTGGCGTCGATCGCCACGTGGGCGACGTGCCGCGCATTGCGCGCGATCAGCCTGACCGATTGCCAGATGCCGCCGAGCGGGCCGTACCAGCTCTGCTTGCCATGCGGAATCTCGCCGAACGGGTAATCGGGATAGGCCTCGGCGTCGCCGCTGGGCAGCGTCACGTGCACTTCCAGCGCGCTCTCGGCCGGCGTGCCCTGGGGGATGATGAACTCGAAGGGGAGATAGCCGCCTTCATGCGTGCCGAGCACGCGGCCATTGAGGCGAACTTCGGAGAAATAGTTCACCGCGCCGAAGCGGATGGCGATCTCGCGGCCCTGCCAGGCGGCCGGGATCGACAGCTGGCGGGCGTAGATGGCCTTGCCGGTGGAATGGCGCAGGTCGGCGAATTCGGCCTGCCAGGGGCCGGGGACAGTGGCATTGCGCCAGTCGCCATGGCCATCGAGCCGGAAGCGCCACGCGCCGTCGAGCGAGATCTCCTCGCGTGCGTTTGCGCCAGCCTTGGTGGCCGTAGTCTCGCCGATCATATAGTCCTCCCATCGAGCTAATATTTATTAGCAGTTTCGCTATGGCTAGCGGCTTTCCGGCAGTCTGGCAAGCGGCGCGCTTGCTAATGAGTTTAGCAAGCGAGTTGCGCTTCGGGCGCCGGGCCTGATAATGCTGCGCGTTGAAGGTGTTGGGGGAATTGGTGGCGAAGCGGCCGACCATGGTGGAGATCGGTGAGCGTGCGGGGGTCTCGCAGGCGACGGTTTCGCTTGTCCTGAACCGGGTGCCGAATGCCCGGGTGGCCGAGGCGACACGGGCCCGGGTGCTGGAGGCGGCCGACGCGCTGGGTTACCGCAAGGGGCCGCAGCACCATGTGCCGGAGAACAAGACGCGGGTGATCGGGCTGTTGCTCGACGAGGTCACCACCACGCCGTTCGCCACCCCGTTCATCGAGGGGGCGCGCGAGGAAGCGGCGCTGCAGGATGTGGTGGTCGCCACCTTCTCGACCCGCTCCGATCCCAAGCTCGAGAGCCTGGCGCTCGACATGCTGCTCGGCAACCAGATCATCGGGGTGCTCTATGCCAGCCTCGTCACCCGGCCGGTCGACGTGCCCGAGCGGCTGCGCGACGTGCCGACGGTGCTGCTCAACTGCTATGACCGGAAGCGCTATTACCCCTCGGTGGTGCCGGCCGACGTCACCGGCGGCTACGCCGCTACCGAGGCGCTGCTGAAGGCCGGGCATCGCCGCATCGCGCACCTCGCCGGCGAAAGCTGGATCGAAGCGGCCGACGACCGGGAACGCGGCTATCGGCAGGCGCTGACCTCGTGGGACGTGCCGGTCGACGAGGACCTGATCATGCGCGGCGGCTGGACCATCCATGGCGGGCGCGACCTGACCGCCCGGCTGCTCGACATGCCCAACCCGCCGACGGCGATCTTCACCTTCAACGACCGCATGGCGGTGGGCGCCTATGATGCGCTGCGGGCGCGCGGCTTGCGGGTGCCGGACGACATGTCGGTGGTCGGCTTCGACGACGAAGACACCAGCATGTACATGGACCCGCCGCTCTCGACCGTGGTGCTGCCGCACGAGGAGATGGCGCGCTGGGCGGTCGGCACGCTGCTCGACGAACAGCTTCCCGCCGCATCGCCGCGGCGGGGGAAGATCGAGTGTCCGCTGATCAGCCGGGCGTCGATCGGGCCGGTGCCGATCCGGGCCGCGGCCGAGTAGCCCGCCGCAGCATCTCCCAGGCGTACCAGCCCGCCGAGAGCACGACGAGCACCGCAAGCGTCACCAATGCCGCAATCAGTGTGGCGCGCACCGGCTTGCCGATCAGGTAGCGGGTGGCGAAGAAGCCGATATTGGAGAGCACCAGGAAGCTCAGCACGTGGCGACCGGGCGTCAGCAGCAGGCTCGGAACATCGATGCGCGCCGCGATGAAGCGGCAGAGCGCCAGATAGCCCAGCAGCAGCGCGGCCGGGCCGACGATCCACAGGATGGTGGGCGGGAAGCGGTTGGGGAATTGCCCGGTCTGGATGGTCACCCAGTAGAGGTAGCCAGTGATCGCCAGCGCCGGCACGAAGTGCCAGGCCCGCACCGGATGGCTGGCGTACCAGATGCCGACGAGGAACCAGGGCAGGTAGGCCAGCAGCGGGAAATTGGCAAAGCCGGTGTGGCTGACCAGGGTCGGCAACAGCGGGACGATGGCGCCGGTGCTGTAGAAGGTGGTGGCGAGGCAGGCGAGCGTCGCGGCGGCCAGCAGCCATGGATTGCGACCGATGGCGAGCAGGGCAGGGCGCGCCACCAGCGTCAGCAGCGAGAGCATGAAGAAGGTGGCGAGGAACTCGCTCCAGCCGAACAGCCGCTGCATGGTGACGACGTCGATGATCAGCTGCGTGTCGAGCTTCTTGCGATCGACGAGGAGCGCGAAGGCGAAGGATGAGGCATAGACCGCGAGCAACAGCAGCAGCGAGGGCCGCAGCTGCCGCCACAAGCTCCGCCGTCGGCCTTCCGGCTTGGGCAGGCCGAGCCCGATGCCGAAGGCGAACAGGAAGCCCGAAAAGCTCACGAGGTTGGCATACTCGGCAAACATCGCCGCCTCCGGTCTGGGCCGGAAGGTGATGAGCTGGACGACGTGCGCGCCGACCATGCCGATGACCAGCAGGGTCTTGAGCAGGTCGAGGTCGGCGAGGCGGGGGGAGGTTGGGTTCGTCACGTTGTTCGGTTCCTCTGGCCGCTCACCGGCCGTGAGCTCCCCTCCCCCTTGAGGGGAGGGGCTGGGGGTGGGGGTGGTGCGGTGATCACCGATGGACCCCCACCCCCCACCCCTCCCCTCAAGGGGGAGGGGAGCAGAGCCGGTGTCCCGATCCACCTACTCCGGCAGCGCATCAAGCTCGGGCCAGCCATCGGCGGTCCAGCGGATGGGCGAGAACTGCAGCTTCGATACCCCCAGGTCATCGCCGTCGTAATAGTGGTAGGCGAGCATCTCGCCCTTCGAGGTGACGATGGCTTCCTGTCCGCCGGGGCCGATGAAACGGCCGGTCTTGCCCTGGAGCAGCGTGCCGCCGCCCTGGAGCATCGGCTTGCCGTCGCGATCGAGATAGGGACCGGTCACTGCGTCGGCGCGGCCGACGCGCATGTTGTAGGTGCTGTCGAGCTGCTTGCAGCACTGGTCGAACGACACGAACAGGTAGAAGCGGCCGTCGTGCTCGAGAATGCTCGAGGCCTCGATGCCGGCACCCTGGCGCGAGGCGAGATCGTAGGTCGGGGTATCCTGGGCGAGGAGCTTGCCGCCTTCCGGGTCGAGCTCGCGCAGCTTGATGCCGTCCCAGAACGAGCCATAGGCGAGGAAGGCGCGGCCATCGCTAAGGTCGATGCGCCAGGGATCGATGGCGTTCCAGTTGTCCTTGCCGTTGGATTTGAGCACCAGGCCCTGATCCTGCCAGCCTTCGCCGGGTTTGTCGGGATCGAGCGCGGCGTTGGTCATCAGCCCGATGGCGCTGGTGTTGATGCCGAACGAGGACACCGAATAGTAGAGGTTCCAGGTGTCGCCATGCCTGCTGACCGAGGGCGCCCAGATGTTGAGCGACTGGTAGCCGATTTCCTTCCGCTCCCATTTCGGCACGCCCTTGCCGATCGATCCGGCATCGGTCCAGGCGATACCGTCAGGCGAGGTCTTGGCGCGGATGGCACCGCGATAGAGCCCGCCTTCCTGCCCGGTCTGGAAGGCGACGAACTTGCCGTCTACCTCGATGATCGTGGGGTCATGGATCTTCACGTCGCCGGTCAGGGTAGGCTGCAGCTCGGCGGCCAGCGCCGGCGCGGCGAGGCCGAGCAGCAGCGTGGCCACGATGAGGCTTCGAGACATCGCACTCCTCCGACGCGATGAAAGGGGGTGAGGCATCCCAGAGATTGGCGCCGGGTGTCAACGCTGAAGCGCGGGCGCAACCCTCCTGCAACCCGACGGCGCGATGATCGTCATCCATCCACGGCGCAATCACGTGATCGCGAACACGTAGGTAACGCGATCTTAATTTCGTTGCGGAGAATGGACGAGAAACCGTCGGCTGGTTGTGCCGGCAGATTGGCCCAGCGTTTTACCCGGGCCTCACCTCTTGTGCAGAGGCGTATTCATGTACCGCGTCAACAAGCCGATCGAATTCTCTGTTTCCCGTCGTAGTTTCGGTATTGGCGCTGCGGCGCTGATCGCTTCGTCGGCATTCACGCCGGCCTTTGCCAGCGTCGGTGGCTTCGTCGATCAGACCTGGCAGCGGGCCAAGGCGCGGGGCGTGTCGAAGCGGGTGTTCGACATCGCGATGGGCGATTTCAAGCCCATCGGCTCGGTGCTCGACCTCAGCAAGAAGCAGCCCGAATTCGTCTCTACCGCCGCCGATTATGTGGTCAAGCGGGTCAGCGACACGCGGATCGGCACCGGCCACCAGATGCGCGGCGAATGGGCCAAGACGCTGAAGGCCGTCGGCGAGCGCTATGGCGTGCAGGGCGAGATCATCCTTGCCATCTGGGGCATCGAGACCAATTTCGGCGGCTTCCTCGGCGGCACCAACACCGTGCACGCGCTGGCGACGCTGGCCTATGGCGGCTATCGCGCCGATTTCTTCGGCAGCGAACTGATCACCTCGCTCGAAATTCTCGAGGCCGGGCACGTCCGCGCCAAGAATATGGTCGGCTCGTGGGCCGGCGCCATGGGCCTGCCGCAGTTCATGCCGTCGAGCTTCATGAAGTACGCCGTCGATTTCACCGGGGACGGCCACAAGGATATCTGGGGCTCGGTGCCCGATGCGCAGGCCTCGATCGCAAACTACTTGAAGTCGTTCGGTTGGCGGCCAGGGGAAACCTGGGGTTACGAGGTAAAGCTCGCACGCGACTTCAACTACCAGAATGTCTGGCAGGGCGTCACGGCGAGCCTGGGCGACTGGCGCGGCGTGGGCGTTGCCCGCGCCAACGGCAAGCCGTTCCCGCGCGACAGCGATACGGCGCGGCTCTACATGCCGATGGGCGGCAACGGCCCGGTGTTTGCGGTGCTGCCGAATTTCGGCGTCATCAAGCGCTACAACAATTCCGACAGCTATGCGCTGGCGGTCGGCCACCTGGCTGACCGGATCATCGGCGGCAAGGGTTTCATGACGCCGTGGCCGAACGATACCGCGCTCAACGCCGATGGGCGCAAGCAAGTGCAGGCGCGGCTGCTCAAGAAAGGCTATGCGATCGGTACGCCCGACGGCGAGATCGGCCCCAAGACCCGCGCCGCGGTGATCGACTGGCAGACCCGCGCCGGGCTGCTGCCCGATGGGCACGTGTCGGGGAATTTGCTGAACGCGCTGGGGTGAGGCGGTTTTCGACTTGATGGCCGGGGCCGGCTGACCCCCACCCCTGTCCCTCCCCGCAGGGGAGAGGGGTGGCCGAGGTAGTGCAACTATCGCCTCCCTCCCCCTTGAGGGGAGGGAACGAGGGTGGGGGTGGTGCGGTGATCACGGATGGACCCCCACCCCCCACCCCTCCCCTCAAGGGGGAGGGGAGCAGACCTCAGATCACCTCGAGATAATCCCGGCCCGGCAGTGCCTCGAACGGGGCAGTCGGCAGGGTCTGGTACCAGAATGCCACCGACGCGATGTCGTCCTGGAGCGGCAGGTAGCGGCGGGTGTTGCGGTTCTCGGTGCGCCAGCCCAGCGCCTGGATGGTGACCTTCAGGTCGCTTTCGAAGCGGATCGGGTCGCTCAGGTGCCAGCGATACATGCCGAAGCGGGTCTGGCTGCGATAGGTGCCGTCGGGACGCAGCACCTGCGGCAGGCCGGCATAGGGGGTGGAGAACTCACGATAGCGGCTGTCCATGGTGGCATCGACCACACCGCCGTCGAAGTTGTAGGCGCCGCAGAAATAGTCCTCGGTGCCGGTGCCGCAGATGGTGGGGAACTCCTTGTCCCCATCCATGAAGAACTTGATCTCGCCTTCGCCCCACCAGCCGGAATTGTTCACGCCCCAGGCCATGTAGGTGCCGACATAGTGGCCGCGCCCTTTGATGCCGTCGAGAATGGTGTAGTCGGTGCCGTAGGGCAGGGGATTGGTGCGGCGGAACTTGGCGTGGAAATAGGCGGCGTCCTCGGGCACCTCGGTCAGGGTGTAGTTGACCTGGTAGTAGATGATGCCGAAATCGTCGGGGTCGGTGTTCTCGATCTCGATGCGGGCGGCCTTCCTGAACGGCATTTCCCAGTAGCAGTTGAAGGCGCGGCCGGGGTTGACGCAGACGGCGAGCGAGTTGATCTGGGCGAACTGGCCCCAGCCCATGCAGAAGAAATCGCCGAGCGGCGCTTCGACCGAGGGGTTCTCCTGGTCATCCCACCACATGCGGATGATCAGGCTGCGCCAGCGCAGGTTCGCCGTGGTCAGCCAGATCTGCTGGATGGCGCCCATGCCCTTGATGTCGGCGAGGACGCGCGTCTCGCCCGGCTCGATGCGGATCGAGGGCGAGACCTTCCAGCCCTGGCCGTTGCCATCGGGGCCGAGCCCCTTGGCATGCACCGCGCCGGTGCCTTCGGTGGCCATGCCGCCCTTGCCCTTCTCGCCGGTAAAATTCTCGGGCGAGATCGAGCGGGTCTTGGCCGGGGACAGCCGGTAGAGGTTCGAGAGATTGACGCCTAAGCCGTTGAAAGCAGTCATGTTGAAATCCGTTGGTAGAGGAGGGGTTGGTCTCAGCCCTTGAGGCCGGAGGTCTTGATCGAGTCCATGATCTGGCGCTGGAAGATCACGAACAGCACCAGCATCGGCACCGCGACGATGGTCGAGGCGGCCATGGTGTAGTTCCAGCTGGCGGCGTACTGGCTCTTGAAGTTGGCGATGGCCACCTGCACGACCCACAGGTTCTGGTCCGAGGCGACGGTGAGCGGCCACAGGAACGAGTTCCAGTTGGCAAGGAAGAACAGGATCGCCAGCGCGGCGATGATCGGCCGGCTGAGCGGCAGGATGACGCTGGTGGAGATGCGCCAATAGCCGGCGCCGTCGATCACCGCGGCTTCCTCCAGTTCCTTGGGCAGCGACAGGTAGTACTGGCGGAGCAGGAAGATGCCGAAGGCGTTGAAGACCGCCGGGACGATCAGTCCGGCATAGGAGTTCAGCATGCCCATCGAACGCACCAGGATGAACAGCGGCACGATGATCACCGGCAGCGACACGAGGAAGGTCGAGAACATGGCGAGGAACACCACCTCGCGCCCGGGAAAACGCAGCCGCGCCAGGGCGTAGCCGGCCATGGTGTGGAAGAACAGGGCCACCACCGTCACCACCGCCGAGATGACGAAGGTGTTGATGAGGTAGCGCCAGAACGGCACCTCGGTCAGCACATAGACGAAGTTGTCGAACACCGGTTTAGCGGGGATCAGGTTCGACTTGAACACCTCGGTCGGGCCCTTGAAGGCGATCGACAGCATGTACAGCAGCGGGAAGATCGCCATCACGGCGAGCACCGCCGCCACCAGCATCCAGACCAGCCTGACGACGTTCGCCTGCGAACGGGAGAGGTTAGTGCTCATGACGTTGCTCCGGAGTGCGGGGCGTGGGGATAGCTTGGCGCGCACAGAGCACCCCCCACCCTGTCCCTCCCCCGCAAGGGGGGAGGAGACCAGAACACTGGCTTCGGAGTTTGCGTCTCCCTCCCCCTTGCGGGGAGGGGACAGGGGAGGGGTACGTTTCCCGCACCGGCTTGTCAGCGGCGTTGCGGCCGTATGCGATAGGCCGCAGCGCCGTCGCGAAATCACTCATAATCAAACCGTCCGCCGCGGGTGAGGAGGAAGAAGAACACCGTCACCGCCATCAGCAGTACGACCAGCAGCGTTGCCAGCGCCGCGGCGTAGCCGAAGGCGGAGTACTGGAAGGCCTGCTGGTAGATGTAGCTGATCAGCAGCGCCGTCGAGTTGGCGGGGCCGCCGCGCGTCATGACATAGATCAGGTCGAAGGCCTGGGCGCCGGTGATGGCGGCGACGGCCGAGACCAGCAGCACGAAGAAGCTGGTGGGGCGCAGCAGCGGCAGGGTGATGAACCAGAAGCTCTGGGTGGCGCCGGCGCCATCGATGCGGGCGGCCTCGTAATATTCCTTGGGGATGTCCTGCAGGCCGCCCAGGAAGATCAGCATGTAAAAGCCCATCAGGAACCACACCGCGGCGAGCGTCACGGTGAACAGCGCAAGGTTCGGATCACCGAGGAACGAAATGCCGCCCAGGCCGATCGAGGCGGCGAAGCGGGTGAGGACGCCGAGCTTGTCGACCACCATCAGCTGCCAGACCAGGGCCACGACGACGAGGCTCACCATCTGCGGGGCAAAGAACATCGAGCGCATGACGGTGTTGAACTTGCTGGTGCGCTGCACCAGCAGCGCCAGGCCGAGGCCGGTCACGTAGAGCAGCGGCACCAGCATGACGGTGAACTGCGCGGTGACGCGCAGCGACGACCAGAACAGCGGGTCGATCCACATCTTCGAATAGTTGGCGAGCCCGACGAACTTGAAGCCGCCGAAGCCGTCGACCTCGAACACCGAGATGCCGAGCGCCAGCAGCATCGGCAGGCCGATGAACAGCATCAGGCCGATGGCGTCGGGCGCGACGAACAGCACGCCGGCAATCGCCTCGCGCTGCCGGGTGGTGAGCCGGATGGCAGCGGGCCTGTCGCTCGCAGCCGTGGTGGTGATCTCGGTCACTGGTCTGTCCTTGGTCCTTCACCGGGTTTGGGGCTCCCCTCCCCCTTGAGGGGAGGGGCTGGGGGTGGGGGTGGTGAGGCGGTCTCGGTGCTGACTGCACCACCCCCTCCCTCGTTCCCTCCCCTCAAGGGGGAGGGATGCGACCACTGCAGGATCTGCGGCGGTACGGCGTGCTACAGGATCGGCGCGCCGCTATAGGACGCGAGGAAGGCGTCGAGTTGCTGGCTGGCGGCGGTGGCCGTTGCCTGCGGGTCGGCGCCGCCGAGCTGGGTCTGCTGGATGGCGTCGGAGATGATCTTGTAGACCTCCGGCGGCACGCGCGGTTCGGCCCGGGTGCCGGGGTGAATCTGGGTGCCGAAGATCCCCATATTGCCCTTGTTGAAGGCATCGCCGCCGGCCGTCAGCGCCGAGTTGCGCGGCGGCATGTCGGACTTGGCCACCGTGCACCAGTCGACCACGCGCTGGATCGAATCCGGCGCCATCGAGGCCAGCGCCCAGGCGATGAACTTCGCCGCGGCTTCCGGGTTCTTGCCCTTCGAATTGGCGACGAAGGCCCAGCCGCCACCGACGGTGACGTATTTGCCGCCCGTCGGCACCGGCAGCTTGAAGATGCCGTAGGGAACATCGGGGGCGTTGTTGTCCATCGCCGAGATGCCCCAGATGCCGACATTCTGCATGGCGCAGTAGCCGGAGCCGAGGTTGGCGACGATGTCGCCGCCGCCGCCACCAAGCATCTGGCGCGGCGCGGCGCCGGAATTGACCGCATCCTGCCAGAGTTTCAGCGCCTGGACGGTTGCCGGGGAGTCGAACGCGGACTTGCCTTCGGCCGACTGGAACTCGCCGCCGCCCTGCCACATGAACGGGTACCAGGTGAAGTTCTGGTAGTAGCCCGGGTTGGTCTCGAACAGCACGCCGTAGCGTTCCGCCGTGGTCAGCTTCTTGCCCACTTCGAGCAACTGGTCCCAGGTGGTGGGGACGTCGTTCTCGTTCAGCCCGGCCTCCTCGAAGGCCTTGACCGAGTAGTAGAAGGCCATCGGCTCGACTTCCATCGGCACGCCGAAGATCTTGCCGTCGACCATGCGGTTGGCAATGACGCTCTCGGGGAAATCGGCGCGGGCCGCTTCCTCGATCGCCGGGGTCAGGTCCTGCAGCACGCCGCCATTATAGTAGCGCAGGAAATCGCCGGGCGAGATGATGAAGATGTCGGGGCCCTGGCCGGAGGCGAAGGAGGTCGCGAGCTTGGTGCCGCCGATATACTCGGAGCCCACCACGTATTCGAGCGCCACCTGTTCGGACTGGGTGGCGTTCCAGTCGGCCACCATCTTGACGAACCAGTCGACCTGCGGCTTCACGTCGCCGCCGGGCGCGTAGAACTGCCAGAAGCTGAGCGTGTTGTCCTGGGCGAACGCCTTGCCCATGAAGGGCATGGTGAGGCCGGCAGCGCCGAGCGCGGCGCCGCCCTTGAGGATGGACCGGCGGGACCATCCCGACGGCATGTTGGACGTAGTGGTCATCTCACTCCTCCCTGGAGCTTTGGTGTTGTCGTCCGGGACGCGGCCACCTCCCCCGAAACGGCCGCGCTTGGTTTGGTTCGGATCGGCTAGGCCGACTCGAAGATGCGCAGCGCACAGGGGATGACCTCGGTGCGCGGCGGGCCGTCGAACTTGCCGTTGAGGCGGTCGAGCAGCATTTCAACGGCGCGCCTCGCCAGCGCGCCGGGGTTCTCGCCGGCTCGGGTGAGGTTGGGCCTCACATATTCGAGCTGCGGCAGGTCGCCGAAAATGGCGACGGCGATATCCTTGGGGACGCGGACGCCCTGGTCGTGGAACTCGGCCAGCAGGCCCATCGCCATCAGGTAGTTGCCGACGAACACGGCGCTCGGCCGGTCGTCGCCAGAGAGCGTGGCGATCCACTGCGCCGCCTCGCGGCCGGAGGGCGGCAGGTAGCTGCCGAGGTAGCGCTGCTTCCTGCTGAAGCGGATCTTGTTGTCCTTGAGCGCCTGCTCGAAACCGTCGGCGCGGGCCATGGCGGATTCGAACAGCTCGGGGCCGGTCACCTGCACCACGTGCTTGTGGCCCTGCCGGGCCAGGTGCTCGCCCACCATGTAACCGCCGCCGAAATCGTCGATCTTGACGCTGTCGACGGCCTGGTTGGCGAGGTGGCCGATGAACACCGTCGGGGTGTCGAGCTTGAGCAGTTCCTCGGTGATGCCGTGCAGCGCGAAATCGCCGACGAGCAGGCCATCGACGCGCTTGCGGCTGAGCTGGCGCAGGTAGTCGCGGCCGTGCGTCTGCCAGTTCCCGCCCGGCACGTCGGTATTGTAGATCAGCGCGTCGAGCCCGGCTTCCTCGAGCGCCGCCTGCGCCGCCTTCACCATCTCGGTGTAGAACGGGTTGCCGATATCGGGGATCAGCATGGCGATCAGGTTGGTGCGTCCGGTCCTGAGGCTCTTGGCCTGCGGATTGGGCGAATAGCCGAGCTCATCGATCGCCGCCTGCACCTTTTCGCGCAGTGGTTTCGACACCCGATTGGCGTGGTTGATGACGTGCGAGACCGTGGTCCGCGAGACGCCCGCCCGTTCGGCAACCTTTGAGATCGTGCTCATGGCGGCAACGGCTAGCACCAAACGAAAGACGCATGCAAATGGATTTGTGAATGCATTTGCAAATCCATTCACAGGTGTTACGGTCTGGCTCACCAGAAGACGGGGACAACCCCGCTACGGGAGAGATAACTGAATATCTGCAATGGTTTAACCATCGCGACCTGAGGCCGGACGCCGGTTTTGCGGCGGCTTTCGGAGGGCGGACGACATTTTCAACGCGGGCGCGGTGAAAACGCCGCGACCCGGCACCGGCGGAGCTTTGTCAAAGCGCCGGACAGAGGAGGGACGAGATGAAGAAATTACTGGCGGCTCTGCTGCTCACGGCGGGGCTGGTGGCGCCTGCGCTGGCCCAGTCCGATGAAGCCGGCAAGCTGCGGCTGATGACCTTCGGCGGCGAGGCGCAGCTCAAGTCGACGCAGGATGCAGTCGCCCGCTTCAACCAGAAATACCCCAATGTCGAGGTAGAGATCGGCGTCGACGCAGTGGGTGGCGGCTGGGGCGATTTCGTGTCGCGCGTGCTGCAGCAATACAATGCCGGCGAGCAGTATGACGTCTACCACACGGCGGTGGAGACGCTGCAGAGCTTTGCGGCGCGCGACCTGTTCATCCCGCTCGACGATTTCATCGCCACCGGCGACTTCTCGGATTTCGACGCCAAGCTGTTCGACCTGACCAAGTACAAGGGGAAGACCTATTTCATCCCCTCGACCTGGAACAACATCATGACGAACTACAACCGCGCCCTGTTCGCAGAGGCCGGTATCGAAGCGCCCAGCAAGACCTGGACGTGGGACGAGTTCGCCGCCATTGCCGAAAAGCTGACCAAGCGCGATGCCAACGGCAATGTCACCCAGTTCGGCTACGAGGTGCCGGCCTTCTTCTTCGGGCTGATGCCGTGGTTCCTGTCCAACGGCACCTCGCCGGTGACCGCCGACTGGTCGGGCTCCAACATGAAGGACCCCAAGGTCGCCGAGACGCTGCAGTTCCTCTACGACCTGATCCACACCCGGAAGGTCTCGCCGGTGCCGGGGCAGGAGGGCGTCGAGAACCAGTTCTTCGCCGGCCAGATCGCCATGATCTCCAGGGGGCACTGGATCGTGCAGAACGCCATTGCGAGCAAGCTCGACATGGATATCGCGGTGCAGCCGGGCAAGGTCAGCAACGATACCGTCATCGGCTTCGGCGCCTATGGCATCTCGTCCAAGGCGCAGAACCCCAAGCTCGCCGAAGCCCTGGTCACGGAGCTCCTGAGCTACGAGACGCAGGTCGCCGAAGGTGATCTGGGCGGCGCAGTGCCGGGCCGCAAGTCGGCGGCCGAAACCGAGAACTTCCTCAAGTTCCCGCCGTCGGCGCCGCTCTACTACGAGACGCTGCCGACCACGCATGCGGTGCCGTCGCCTGCCAACTTCCAGGAAGTCGACCAGATCTTCATGCGTTACTTCAACGCCATCATGACCGACGAAATGACCATTCCTGATGCCGTCGCCAAGGCGGACCAGGAGCTGACCCGCTCGTTCGAGCGCATCAAGCGCGTCACCCAGTAGTCCTCCCCCGGACTGCCCGCGCCGCACCCTCGGGTGCGGCGCGGGCACTTGTTTTCCTATACCGGCCCGAGATGGTTATGGCGAAGCGACGACTCTCCGACCTCCGCAAGGCGCAGATGCAGGCGGGCTATGTCTTCGTCCTGCCATCGGTGGTGCTCTATGCCGCGTTCGTCCTGGCGCCGGTTGCCATCACCCTCATCCTCAGCTTCACCTATTACGACATCAGCTTCGGCGCCGACTGGGTGGGGTTCGAGAACTATGTGCGCTTCCTCACCGAGCCGCGCTCGCTCGAGATATTCTGGAACACGCTGCGCTTCGCCTTCCTCGCGGTCAGCTTCAACGTGGCGGTCGGGCTGATCCTGGCGCTGGCGCTGAACCGGGCGATGCCCAAGTTCCTGCTCTATTTCTTCCGCCTCGCCTTCTTCCTGCCGGTGATCATCTCGGCGGCGTTCGTGGCGGTGGTGTGGAGCTATTTCTACAGCGTCGATTTCGGCGTCATCAATTACTACCTGGCCCAGCTCGGCATCGGGCAGGTGCCGTGGCTGTCGTCGTCGAAATTCGCCATGACCTCGATCGTCATCATGGATGTGTGGAAGAACACCGGCTTCTTCATGATCATCCTGATCGCCGCGCTGCAGGGCGTACCCAGGCCGATCATGGATGCCGCCTCGATGGATGGCGCCTCGGCCTGGCGGCGGTTCAGCCGCATCACGCTGCCGTTCATTTCGCCGGTGCTGTTCTTCTGCATCGTGTTCGCCTCGATCGGGGCGCTGCAGGTGTTCGAGTCGATCATGATCCTGACCGGCGGCGGCCCGGGCGACTCCACCCGCTCGCTGTCGATCTACCTGGTCGACGAGGCGTTCGGCAGCTTCGAGCTCGGCTATGCCGCCGCCGTCAGCGTCATCATGATGATCCTCGTGCTCATCATCACCATCATCCAGATCATCGGCTCGCGCCGTTGGGTGCGGGAGTAGGGCCATGCAGACCAGATCGATGCAGACCCGCGAAGCCAAGAAATGGGTCGACCGCGCCATCATCGCGGTGCTGCTCCTGATGGGCATCCTGATGCTGATGCCGTTCTTCTGGCTGTTCTCGATGTCGTTCCGGCCGGCGGCCGAAGCCTACAAGATGCCGCCGAGCTTCTTTCCGCCCAGCTTCGACCTCAGCAACTACCAGACCGTGCTGGCCTCGTCGGTGCCATTCCTCAAGATCTACTGGAACAGCCTCTATGTGGCGGTGCTGGTGACCATCGGCCAGCTCGTCACCTGCACGCTCGCCGCCTTCGCCTATGCGCGGCTCAGGTTTCCCGGGCGCGATAGCCTGTTCTTCGTCATGCTGATCGGGCTGATGTTCCCGGCACAGGTGACGATCCTGCCGATCTACCTGGGCTATGCGAAGCTCGGGCTGCTCAACAACCCGCTGGGCCTGGTGCTGATGGGGCTGACCTCCAGCTTCGGGGTGTTCATGCTGCGCCAGTTCCTGCGCTCGCAGCCCAAGGAGCTGGAGGAAGCGGCGCTGATGGATGGTGCCGGCTACTTCAAGATCTTCTGGCGCATCTCGCTGCCGCAGCTGATGCCGGCGCTCGGGGCGCTCGCCATCATCACCTTCACCGGGGCGTGGAATGCCTATTTCCAGCCACGGGCGCTGATCACCTCGCAGGACGCGATGACCCTGCCGATCGCGATGGACCTGCTGCGCGGCTATATGAGCCAGGGCAACCTCTCGGTGGTGATGGCCGCCATGAGCATGGCCATCCTCCCCGTCGTTCTCCTGTTCCTCGTCGCCCAGAAGATGGTGATCGAGGGTGTCACGTTCTCAGGCATCCGGGCCTGACCCATGGATTTTCAGATGACCAAGACCGATCCGCGTTTCATCTACGAAGCCGACCGCGCCCGCCACATCGCCTTCCCGCTCGGCGGCATCGGCGCCGGCGGGCTGGCGCTCTCGGGCAGCGGCCGGCTGGTCGACTGGTCGATCCGCAACCGGCCGGGGCTGCAGAGCTTCAACGGCTACAGCCACTTCGCCATCAAGGCCGAGGCCGGGGGCGAGCTGCTCGATGCCCGCGTCCTCAACGGCCCCTATGAGGGCGTGGCCACCGGTTCGCCGACCACGCGGAAATTCTTCGACGGCTTCGGCTGGGGCGCCAACCGCAACACGCTGGCGGGCGTGCCGCATTTCGAGGCGACGACGTTTACGGGGACCTTCCCGGTAGCCGAGGTGGCGTTCCATGACGCGACGTTCCCGGGCCGGGTGAAGCTCACCGCCTGGAGCCCGTTCATTCCCACCAACGAGCGCGATTCCTCGCTGCCGGCGGCGATGTTCGAGATCGAGGTGACCAATACCGGCACGACGCCGATCGACTACACCATCGGTGGGACGCTGGGGAACCACGGCTGCCAGAACGGCCGGCACGGCTATGCCGAGGCGGCCGGGGTGAAATCGCTGCTGCTGACGGCGGCCGATGAGCTGCCGGACTGGCAGACGGGCGACGTCTCGATCGCCACCGATGCTGAGGATGTCGACCATCTCGACTACCATTTCCGCGGCCAGTGGTTCGACGACCTCAACCTGTTCTGGCGCGAGTTCGCGCGGGCCGGGCGGCTGCCAGAGCGGCACTACGACAAGCCGCGGCTCAACCGCAACATGTTCGACCAGCCCGAGCACGGCACGCTCGCGGCCCGGGTGACGGTGGCGCCGGGCGAGAGCCGGACCCTCCGCTTTGCCATCGCCTGGCATTTCCCGGTCGGGCAGGTCTATTGGCGGCCGGGACAGTTCAACGGCGAGACCGGCACCTGGCGCAACTACTATGCCGGCCAGTGGGCGAATTCCGGCGCCGTCCTTGCCGAAGCCTTCGCGCGCTGGGACGAGCTGCGGGCGCCGACCTTCGCGTTCCGCGACACGCTGTTCGGCACGTCGCTGCCGATCGACATCATCGATGCGGTGCAGGGGACGATGAGTATCCTGCGCACCGCGACGGTGATGCGGCTCGAGAACGGCGAGCTCTGGGCCTGGGAAGGCCAGTTCACCAATGAGGGCAGTTGCGAGGGCAGTTGCACGCATGTGTGGAACTACCAGCAGACGCTGCCTTACCTGTTCCCCGGGCTCGAGCGCACGCTGCGCGAGACCGACTACAGCTATAACCAGCTGCCCAATGGCGGGCTGACCTTCCGGCAGATCATCCCGCTCGGTTCGGCCTTCTTCCCATTGAACCCCTGTGCCGACGGCCAGTTCGGCTCGATCATCAAGACCTTCCGCGACTGGAAGATTTCCGGCGATACCGAGTGGCTGAAGCGCTACTGGCCCAAGGCGAAGGCGGCGCTCGAATATGCCTGGTCGGCCGACAACCCGGACCAGTGGGACCCGGAGCGGACGGGCATCCTGTGGGGCCGCCAGCACCACACGCTCGACATGGAGCTGTTCGGGCCCAACTCCTGGCTCTCCAGCATGTATGTGGCGGCGCTGAAGGCCGGGGCCGAAATGGGCCGCGCCGCCGGCGATGCAGGCTTTGCCGCCGAGCTCGACAGGATGGGGCAGGCGGGCGCCGACTATCTCAACGCCGAATTGTTCAACGGCGATTACTTCATCCAGAAGACCGACCTCGGCGACAAGGCGCTGATCGAAAAGTTCGACCATGCGGTGGGCAAGGTCGGGGTGCTCGCCGACGGCTTCATGGAGACCTACTGGTCGGACGAGTACGCCCAAATGAAGTACCAGTTCAACGATGGCTGCGCGACTGACCAGATCCTCGGCCAGTGGCACGCCGACCTCGCCGGGCTCGGCAGCTTCCTCGATCCCGCCAAGGTGGAGACGGCGCTCGTCTCGGCCTATCGCCACAATTATCGCGCCGACCTCAAGGGGCATTTCAACCCGTGCCGGGTCTATGCCTATGAGGATGAAGGCGGCGTGCTGATCGCCACCTGGCCCGAGGGCACCACCAAGCCGGCGGTGCCGGCGCCCTATTCGGAGGAGGTGTGGACCGGGCTCGAATACATGCTCGCGTCGCACCTGATCTTCCGTGGGCTGACCGAGGAGGGCTTGTCGATCGTCCGCACCGCCCGGGCCCGGCATGACGGCAATCGGCGCAACCCGTGGAACGAGATCGAATGCGGCAGCTATTATGCCCGCTCGATGTCGAGCTTCGCGCTGGTCAACGCCTGGTCGGGTTTCAGCTACGACCTCACCAAAGGCGAGATCGGCTTCGACCCCAAGGAGCCGGGCGACGGCAGCTGGTTCTGGTCGGTGGGCGAGGGCTGGGGCGTCGTCAGCCGCACCGGCACAAGCGTCCGTTTCGAGGTACGCTATGGCAGCATCGCGCTGGCTGAGCTGCGTTTTGCCGGCACCACGCTGCGTGTCGACCGGAAGCTCGGCGCCGGTGATGCCGCAGACCTGACACTGGGAGGCTGACAATGGCGGAACTCGAGCTCAAGCAGGTTCGGAAGAGTTTTCAGACTCTCGAAGTCATCCATGGCATCGACCTCACTGTCGAGGATGGCAGCTTCACGGTGTTCGTCGGCCCCTCCGGCTGCGGCAAATCCACCTTGCTGCGGATGATCTCGGGGCTCGAGGAGACCTCGGACGGCGAGATCTGGCTCGATGGGGAGCGCTGCGACCACCTGCTGCCGTCGGCTCGCGGCATGGCCATGGTGTTCCAGTCCTATGCGCTCTACCCACATATGAGCGTCGAGGAGAACCTGCGCTTCGGGCTCGAGAACCAGAAGCTCGCCAAGCCCGAGATCGCCGCCCGCGTCGACAAGGCGGCGGAGATCCTGCAGATCAAGCACCTGTTGAAGCGCCGGCCGAACCAGCTCTCAGGCGGGCAGAGCCAGCGCGTCGCCATCGGGCGCGCCATCGTCAAGGAACCCAAGGTGTTCCTGTTCGACGAGCCGCTCAGCAATCTCGACGCGGAACTCAGGGTGAAGATGCGCTCGGAAATCTCGGCGCTGCACCAGCGGCTGGGCACCACCATGATCTATGTGACGCACGACCAGGTCGAAGCCATGACCATGGCCGACCGGATCGTCGTGCTGCGCGAGGGCGTGATCGAGCAGGCCGGTGCGCCGGTCGAGCTCTATGCGCGGCCGCGCAACCAGTTCGTCGCCGGCTTCCTCGGCGCGCCGCAGATGAACTTCTTTGCCGGCAAGGTCACTGCAGCCGGGGAGCGCCTCGGCGTGGCGCTCGGCGCCGGCGGCCCGGCACTGAACCTCGCCCGCCGCGAAGGCGCGGTGGCGGTCGGCGATGCGGTGACCATCGGCGTCCGGCCCGAGCACCTGATCCCCACGGCGAACGGCTCGCTGAGCATCCAGGTGGTGTCGACCGAAGTGCTGGGCGCCGAGACGGTGGTGCATGGCAGAACCGCAGGCGGCGATGCCGTCACGGCCACCATGCGCGGCATCCTCGCCACGCATCGCGGCGACACGCTGCGCTTCGAGATCGCCGACGCCTTCACCCATGTGTTCGGTGCCAACGGGCTGACGCTGCAGCCGAGCCGGGCATGGACCGATGATTACATGAAGAAGATTTCGTGATGCGCTGGACAAAAGGCCCCCTCACCCGGCCTTCGGCCGACCTCTCCCCCCAGGGAGAGGTGACGCTGTGGCGCGATGGTGCCGCACCACCACCTCTCCCTGGGGGGAGAGGTCGCCGCGCAGCGGCGGGTGAGGGGGCCTTTGCCGCCGTCATCGCCATACTGCTCGCCCTCACCCCCGCCTTCGCCGCCGAGTACAGCGTCACCTCGGAAAAGGTGAAAGCCCTGACCGGCCCCAATGCGCCGGCACCGATGAAGGGGCCGGACATCTGCGGCACCGATCTCGGCACCATGGCGGAGATCGACGGCAAGGTGGTGCTCGCCTTCGGCGATACCTTCGGCTGGAACGACAATGCCTGCATCCGCTTCGGGCCGAACTGGCGCTCCAATGTGCTGGCCTTCACCACCGACCTCGATGCCTCGGATGGCATCGTCATCGACGACTGGGTAACCGGCGAGGACGGCAAGGCGGTGGAGATCGCCAAGGGGGCGCACCAGGATGCGTTCAAGGGGGAGCAGACCAAGATTCCCACGGCCATGGTGACGGTTGGCGACACGCTCTACCTCCACTACATGTCGGTGAACGGCTTCTCCTCGATGGGGGGCGTGTGGCTCTGCAACTGGTCGCGCTTCATTTCCTCGAGCGACGGCGGCAAGACCTGGAGCCCTGGGCCGGACGAGTTCGGCAGCTTCAAATCGAGCTTCAACATGCTGGCGCTCTCGGCGCAGCCGGGCACCGGCAACGAGGGCGGCAAGTATGTCTATGCGGTGGGCACGCCGTGCGGACGCTTTGCCGGGGCGCGGGTCGGGCGCGTCGTGGCCGACAAGGTGCTCGACACCAAAGCGTGGGAGTATTTCGACGGTGCGGGCTGGGTCAGCGACCAGGCCCAGGCGGCCGAAGTGATCCGGCCCGGGGTCGGCGAAGGCTCGCTGGTCTGGAACCCCGGCATCGGGCGCTGGATGTATTCGACGCTCAACGAATTGTCGGAAGCGATCGAACTGCGCTTCGCCGAGCGGCCGGAAGGCCCGTGGTCGGCGCCGCAGGTGCTGGCGCGCGGTTCGGACTATGCGCAGGCCTATGGCGCCTACATGACCCCATCGTGGATTTCGGCGGATGGACTGGCATTCTACTTCGTGATGAGCCAGTTCGGCCCCTACAACACTTACATCATGAAGGCGGTGCTGACGCCGGATCAATAAAAACTACGGGACTCCACGCACTCGTACTGGGGCAAGTCGTTAACCCGAGGCTGCCTAGGCTTCTGGCGCGTCATTGACCCCAGGCTGTTCCATGCAGAAGCGTGGCGGGCCGTTGCCCTCCGACAAGAAGTCGAGCCTCCGGCTGGTTGCCGTTGCCTGGCCGTTCATCGCCATCATCGTCACGCAGGCGATCCTCGCGAGTTTCAGCCTGCAGATGGTGACCTCGCTGCGCTCCTACGTGACCGGCGAGAGCATGTGGTCGAAAGGTCAGCACGACGCGATCTATTTCCTCAATCGCTATATCGACACCACCCAATCGAGCTATCTCGAGCGGCACCGGCAGGCGCTGAGCGTGCCGCTCGGCGACCACGCGGCGCGGCTGGCGCTGGAAGCCAACCCGCCTGACCGCGTCGCGGCGGCCGAGGGCTTCCGTCGCGGCGGCAACCATCCCGACGACATTCCCGGCCTGATCTGGCTGTACGAGAATTTCTCGTGGTTCAGCTATATGAGCGCCGCCATCGCCGACTGGCGCAATGCCGAAAGCACGCTGTTCGAGATGGAGGAACTGGCCGACGAGATGGCCCGGGCCGCGCTGGTACAGCCATGGCAGCGGCGCGAATGGGCGGTGCGGCTCGATGCCATCAACGACCGGGTGACGCCGCTGACCCATGCGTTCTCCAACTCGCTGGGGCAGGGCACGCGGTTTGTGCAGACCAGCCTGTTGATCGCCAACCTCGCCATTGCCGCGCTGTTCGTGGCGCTGACGCTGTGGCGGCTCAACAGCTTCCTCAAGCACCGCCGTGCCATCGAACACGAGCTGTCATGGCGCGCTTCGCATGATGCGCTGACCAAGCTGCCCAACCGCGCCAGCTTCGAGCGCGAGGTGGAAAAGGCGCTGGCCGACGGCTCGGCGACGGCCCTGCTGTTCGTCGATCTCGACCAGTTCAAGGTGGTCAACGATTCCGGCGGGCACGCCGCGGGCGACCAGTTGCTGTGCGTGCTGGCCGAGCGCCTGCCGAGCCTCCTGGGGCCCGGTGCGCTGCTGGCGCGGCTCGGCGGCGACGAGTTCGGCGTGCTGCTCAATACCGGTTCGGTCGACGAGGGGCTGATCACCGCGCATCAGTTGCGCCACGCGCTGGCCGCGCTGCCATTCGTCTGGAACGACCAGCATTTCAGCGTTTCGGCCAGCATCGGCTTCGTCCGCCTCGACCGCAGCGTCGGCAGCCTCGCGACGGCGCTGAGGGCGGCCGACATCGCCTGCTACATGGCCAAGGAGAAGGGCCGCAACCGCGTGCATGTCTACTCGCCCGACGATGCCGAGCAGGCCGAGATGGCCGGCAATATCGGCTGGGTGCAGCGGCTGCAGCGGGCCCTCGATGGCGACAGCTTCGTGCTCTATGCGCAGGAGATCGTGCCGCTCGGTCCCAAGGCCGAGGGCGAACACTGCGAAATCCTGGTGCGGCTGGCCGACCAGGGCGAGCTGATCGGTCCGGGCCGGTTCATCCCGGCGGCCGAGCGCTTCGGGCTGATGCCGCAGCTCGACCGCTGGGTGGTGCGGCATGCGCTGGCCGTCATCGCCGACCGCATCGCGCTCGAGCCGCTGCCGCATCGGCGCACCTATGCGATCAACCTCAGCGGCCCGGCCGTGGGCGACGAAAGCTTCCTGCCGTTTCTCAAGGCGGAGTTCGCCGCCACCGGCGTGCCGCCGCAACTGATCTGCTTCGAGATCACCGAGACCAGCGCCGTCGCCAATCTCGAACGCGCCGCAGCCTTCATCGCCGCGCTGCGGGGCATCGGCTGCAAGTTCGCGCTCGACGATTTCGGCGCCGGCATGTCGTCGTTCCACTACCTGAAGCGCCTGCCGGTGGATTACCTGAAGATCGATGGCGGTTTCGTCAAAGGCATGCTGCGCGACAGCACCGACCGGGCGGTGGTGGAAACGATCAACCACCTGGGCCATGTCACCGGCATCAGGACGGTGGCGGAGTTCGTCGAAACGGCGGAGGTGCTGGCCGCGCTCGAAGCCATCGGGGTGGATTATGCCCAGGGGTACTTTATGGGGATCCCGAAGCCGTTCGTGGTGGAAGCGGACGTGGTGCTGGAGCGGCTGTCGGCTTGACACTGAAGCGGCAGTCGGCGTGCCTCTCCCGTTTACGGGGGAGGGGGACCAGCCGACAGG
>MKVB01000002.1:553850-586658 GCA_001899085.1 Devosia sp. 66-14
CAGGGGCCACAGCGTGGGGCACCCCCCTCCCACCAGCCTGTCGGCTGGTCCCCCCTCCCCCGCAAGCGGGAGAGGGACGCCGACTGAAAGTACGGTGGCTGGTCTAATTGGGCACCGGCGCTGCGGCATCGATCAGCCCCGCCGTCTTCAGCTCGCTCCAGAACGCCGCCGGGATCGGCTCCTGCAAGTATCCGATATTGCTCGTCACCTCTTCGGGGCGCGCGCCGCCCGGGATGACCGAGACCACCGTCGGGTGGGCCAGCGGGAACTGCAGTGCCGCGGCCTGCAGCGAAACGCCGTGCCTGGCGCAGACCGCCTGAATGCGGCGGACCTTGTCCTGCACTTCGTCCGAGGCGATGCCGTAGCCGTAGCGGGCGTTGGGGCCGGGGCCGGTGGCGAGGATGCCCGAGGCATAGGGGGCGCCGATGATCACCGAGATGTTGTTGTCGAGGCAGCGCTTCAGCCCGGTGCCGAGCGCCGACTGGTCGAGCAGGGTGTAGGGCATGGCGACGATACAGAAGTCGAGCGGCACCTGCGGGGCAAAGGTCATGAGCGAGGGGGCCGCGTTGAGCCCCATGCCGATGGCCTTGATCTGGCCCGAGGCCTTCAGCTCCTCCAGCGCCTTGATGCCGCTGCGCACCATGTCCTCTATGCGGGGACCATCGGGATTGCTGGCGAGCGAGGCTTCGGGGTCGTGGATCAGCAGTGCATCGACGCTGTCGAGGCCGAGCCGGAGCAGGCTCTGCTCATAAGCGCGCATCACCCCATCATAGGAATAGTCCCAGACGATTTCCATGTTCAGCCCGCCGCCCCAGGGGGTGCGGTCGAAGGTTTTGGGGTCGGTGGGACGCCGGAAGTAGCGGCCGACCTTGGTGGTCAACAGGAACTGGTCACGCGGCTGGTCGATAAGGAAATCGCCGGTGCGGTGCTCGCTGAGGCCGCGGCCGTAGAACGGGGCGGTATCGAAATAGCGGACGCCGCCATCCCAGGCGGCCTTGAGCGTGGCGTGCGCGGTCTCGCCGGAAACGCGGTGGTACATGCCGCCCAGATGGGCGGCGCCGAACCCCATGGGCGGCAGTTCGAGGCTGGTGGAGCCGACGCGATGCCGGTCGGTGAGCTTGATGGACATGGTCGTGGGCAATCGGTTGGGGATGAAAATCAGGGTGCAGTAGCGGTGATCGAATGGTTGGGCGGCCGGAACACCGAGGCCACGTCGTCGCTCGCCGAGACCGGCGCATCGCGATAGAGGAAGCAGGTGGCGAGCCGTTCGCTGTCGGGAACGTATTTGGGCGGCAGGTTGTCCCAGCACATCTCCATGACATGCGGGCAGCGCGGCGCGAACTTGCAGCCGGGGTTGGCGCGCGCCGCCGCGGCCTCCGACACCGGGATCTCCTCACCGCCCCAGGCCTTGGAAAGGTCGGGCAGCGGGATCGAGGAGACCAGCAATTGCGAGTAGGGGTGCTTGGGCGCCCCGATCACCCGCTCCACCGCGCCGGCCTCGGAGACGTTGCCGCGATAGAGGATCAGGATGTTGTCGCAGATCTGGAAGGCGGTGGTCAGGTCGTGGGTGATGTAGACGATCGAGATGCCGAGCTCGCGGTTGAGCGTCTTCAGCTCATCGAGGATGGTGGCGCGCAGCGACGCATCGACCATCGACACCGGCTCGTCGGCGACGATCAACCGGGGCCTCAGCAGCACGGCGCGCGCCACCATGATGCGCTGGCGCTGGCCGCCCGACAGCTCGTGCGGGAAACGGCCGAGCGTGTCCTGCGGCCTGAGGCCGACGCGCTTCAGCGCGTCCTCGATCATGGCGCGGGCCTTGGTCTCGCTGTCGGCGAGCTTGTAGCGCTTTACCGGGGTCTCGAGCACGTGGTCGATCCGGTAGAACGGGTTGAAGACGTCGAACGGATCCTGGAATACCGGCTGCACCTCGCGGCGGAACTGCCGCTGCTCGGCGCCGGTCATCTTCGCCACGTCCTTGCCCTGGTACAGCACCTGGCCATGCGAGGGGTTGATGAAGCCCAGCATCATCCGCGCCAAAGTGGTCTTGCCGCTGCCGCTCTCGCCGGCGACGGCGGTCATCGACGGGCTGGTGTCGGACAGCGACAGGGTGACGTCGTTGAGTGCGGTGAAGGCGCCATAGGTCTTGGTGACGCCCTGCATTTCAATGAGTGCGGTCACGGGCGGAGCTCCTGGTGGGCACGTGTCATCGGCGGCAGCGGCGGCAAGGCCGCGTGCTCGGGATAGAGGTGGCAGGCGGCGCTCTGGCCAGGCGCCACCTGCTGCAGCAGCGGCGTCTCGCGCACGCAGCGCTCGAAGGCGAGCGGGCAGCGCGGGTTGAAGCTGCAGCCGGGCGGCAGGTCGACCAGCGGCGGCGGCAGGCCGGGGATGCCGGTGAGCTCGCGCTTCACCTCGATGCCGGGGAGGCTGTCGACGAGGAGCCTGGTATAGGGGTGCTTGGGGCTCTCGATCATCTGGCGGACCGGCCCGATCTCGACGAGCTTGCCCGCATACATCACGCCCACCGTATCGGCGAACTGGGCGATCAGCCCCATGTCGTGGCCGATGAGGACGACGGCGGCGCCGAGCCCATCCTGCAGCCGGCCCAGCGTCTGCATCACCTGGCGCTGCACCACCACGTCGAGGGCGCTGGTGGGCTCGTCCGCGACGATCACCTTGGGCGCGAGCGAAGTGGCGATGGCCATGGCGGCGCGCTGCTTCATGCCGCCGGACAGCTCATGCGGGTAGCGACGAGCCACTTCCGGAGCGAGGCCGACATTCTTCAACAGTTCCTGCACCCGGGCATCGAGCTCGGCGCGCCGCATGCCCGGCTTGTGGGCGACGATGGCGTCGATCATCTGCTCTTCGAGCCGCATCACCGGGTTGAGCGAGCTCATCGCGCCCTGCGGGATCAGCGCGATGTCGCGCAGCCGGGTCTCGCGCAACTCCTTGTTCGACATCTTGAGGATGTCGCGGCCGTCGAGTTTCACCGAGCCGCCGGCAATGCGGCCGGGCGCCCGGGTCAGGCGCATCAGCGCCGTCGCCATGGTGGTCTTGCCCGAACCGCTCTCGCCGATCAGTCCCAGCCGCTCGCCGGGCCGGAGCGAGAACGACACATCGTTCACCGCCTTGGCCGGGCCCTTGCCGGTGTCGTAGTGGACGTTCAGATCCTCGACCACGAGGATGGGTTTGGAATCCTGGATCGCAGACATCAGCGCCTCGCCAGCTTGGGGTTGGCAAAGCGGTCGAAGCCGACCGAAGTCAGGAACAGACCGATGAAGATCGCGGCGATCACCACGATGGGCGGGCCCCACCACCACCAGTAGCCGCGCAGCACCGCGGAGGATTGCTGGCTCCAGTAGATGGTATTGCCCAGCGTCATCTCGTCGAGCGCGCCGAGGCCGAGGGCCTCGAGGCCGATCACGGCGAGGATCGAGCCCGAGACGGTGCCGACGAAGCTGGCGACGATATAGGGCATCAGGTTGGGCATGATCTCGGTGAACAGGATCTCCCACTGGCTCTCGCCGTTCACCCGCGCCACCTCGACATAGGATTTCTCGCGGATGGTGAGCACCTGGGCGCGCACCGTGCGGGTGGTGAACATCCAGCCGAGCGAGGCCACCACCAGCGCCATGATCACCGTGTTCATGCGGTCGATATTGCCGGCGATGATGACGAGGATGGCGATGGCCGGCACGGTCAAGAGCGCATCCGAGATCACCCGGATGATGGCGTCGACGATGCCGCCGAAATGGCCGGCGATCAGCCCGAGCGCGGTGCCGACGCCGACGCCGATGAAGCCGGCAATCAGCCCCATCTTCAGCGTATTGGGGGTGGCGTAGATCAACAGGGTCCACATGTCGCGGCCCTGCGAGTCGGTGCCGAGGAAATATTCGGGGCCGGGAGGCCGGCGCGGCCGCACGGCGCCCACCTGGGCGTTGACCGCATCGACGAACATCGGCCCGATGGCGCTGAACAGCACGATGGCGAGTAGGATGCCGAGCCCGAGCAGCAGCGTGCCGCTGATCCGGCCCTGCTGGTAGTTGCGGCGAAGCGAAGTCAGGAGGCTCATCGCCGGATCCTCGGGTCAAGCAGTGGATAGATGAGGTCGACGAGGAACAGCAGCACCGCGAGCGAGACGATGAGCATCAGCACCACGCCCTGGATGACGAAGTAGTCCTGTCCGCGGATCGCGACGTAAAGCAGCGAACCGAGCCCCGGATAGTTGAAGATCACCTCGACCAGCACGGCGCCGGAAACCACCGAGCCGAGCGACAGCGCCAGCGCGGTGACCTGCGCCAGCAGTGCATTGCGCATGCCGTACCAGACGAAGATGCGGCGCGGGTGCAGGCCCTTGGCTTCGGCGAAGGTGATGTAGTCCTCGCCCAGCACCGAGACCATCTGGGAGCGCATGCCGAGAGCCCAGAAGCCGACATTGCCGAGGATGATGGCGAGGCAGGGCAGGAAGGCGTGCCTCAGGATGTCCTCGGTGGTGGCCCAGTCGAGCCGCATGATGCGGGTGGTGTCGACGCCGCCGGCGGGTGGGAACCACTTCAGCACCACGGCGAAGAAATAGATGAGGATGATCGCCAGCAGGTAGAACGGGATCGAGGTGAGGATCATCATCAACGGCACGAAAGCCTTGATCCCCCGCCCGGCCGTCGGCCAGGCGAGCCGCGCTCCGAGCAGCGAGCCGGTGGCGAAGGCGATGAGCGTCGCCACTGCCAAGAGGCTCACCGACCAGGGCAGCGCATTGCCGATCATGGTCGAGACCTTCTCGGGAAAATTGGCGAAGGACACGCCGAGATCGAGCCGGAACAGGTCGAGCCAGTAGTTGGCATATTGCTCGAGCAGCGGCGCATCGAGCCCGTACTTGGCGCGATAGGCGGCCGAGATGGCCTGGATATCGACATTCTGCGCGCCGCCGGTCGCCTGCAGCCGGGCCAGAGCCGTCTGCACCGGGTCACCGGGGAGCAGGCGCGGAATGATGAAATTGATGCTCACCGCGACGAAGATGATCAGCAGCAGCTGGCCGAAGCGGGTGAGGAGGTAGCGGACGAGTTCGCGGCTCATTGGGGCACCGTTCCGCTGGTAGACGCACGGACTCGCCAAATCTTCGATGTCATCCCTGCGAAAGCAGGGACCCAGCTATCAGCTGGCGCGGGCGGGGAGTTGGGTCCCTGCTTTCGCAGGGATGACACCGGTGGGTGCTGCACTACTGAGTCTCCGTAAGAGCCGTTGCGGCCAGTCAGATGCGGATGGCAGCCCAAGCCGCCATCCGCGCGATCACTGCCGGCGCTTACTGCGCGCCGGTGGGCTTGAGGTTGTGGATCACCACGTTGAACGCTTCCCACGGGGTGTACGGGGCAACGTACGGGTCGGCGGCGGAGGGCCAGCCGGTCCAGTAGGTGTTGTTGAAGGTCACCACGTGGTATTCCTCGAGCAGGTCGATCTGCGGCAGGTCGCGCAGGGCGATGTCGAGGGCCGCGACGGCGTTCTTCATGTACTCGGAGTTCGGATCGGTATCGGCCGGGACAGCGTCCATGGCATCGATCAGCTTGTCGTATTCCGGGTTCATGTAGCGCGAGGCGGCGACGGCGTTCGGGATGTTCTCGCCGAGCGGCCGGGCGAACTTCGAGTGGTAGTGCTGCAAGGTCTCCAGCGGTTCGGACAGCGAGCCGCAATGGACGAAGATCATGGTGTCGAAGTTGCCGGACTGGATGTCGGGCAGCCAGGTGTCATCCACCGGAGCCTGCACCGCGTCGAACCCGGCATTCTTGAACTGCTGGGTCAGCGGGGCCAGCGTCGGCTGGATGAAGGCCGGGGTGCGCACCGTCACGGTGAGCGGCTTGCCGTCCTTGGCCCACAGGCCATTGGCGTCCTTGGCGTAGCCCGCCTTGGTCATATACTCCTCGACCTTGGCCGGGTCGGGATTGTCGAGGTTGTACTTGTCGAGCACGGCCTTGAGCGGGCTGCCCTCGCCCAGCCAGGTGCCGGCCATATAGTTGGAGAAGGCGAAGGTCACCGGCTTCTGGCCGCCTTCGTAGCCGATGTCGTTGATGGCGGCGCGGTCGATGGCATAGTTCATCGCGTAGCGCACGTTCACGTCGTTCCACGGCTCACGCATCTGGTTGAACACCAGCGAGTAGTCGCAGCCATCGGGAGCACCCCAGTTCGGGCCTTCCGGGTTCCACGAGGTGAGCTTGTCGTTCTGGGCGCGGGCCGCCTCGAACGTACCGATCAGCAGCTGGCGGCCGCCATCGATCTGGTTGGCGATGTGCAGCTGGCCCATCGCGTCATCGCTCGAGACCGGCACGAGGGTGATGCGCTTGGGCGCCGGCAGATCCTGGAAGCCGACCTTGGCACCCCACCAGTCGTCGCGACGATCGAAGATTTCCTGCTGGTTGGTGGTCGAGACCAGCTTGTAGGCGCCGGTGCCGACCGGCCAGCCCTTGGCCGGATCGTAGTTGGTGAAGGTCGCCATGTCCTGACCTTCCCAGATGTGCTTGGGCAGGATCGGGTAGTGGTTCTCGTGGCCGAGCGCCAGGAAATCGCGTACGAAGCGCGGCGCGGCCTTGTTGAAGTTGATGGTGACGTTCAGCGGATCGACGACGGTGACGTCCTTGATCCACTCCTTGAACGAGGCCGAGCCGTTGATTTCCGGCGGTGCATCGCGCACCGCTTCGAGGGTGAACTTCACGTCGTCGGCGGTGAACTTGGTGCCATCCGACCACTCGATGCCATCACGCAGCTTGATCTTGGCGCTGAGGAAATCGGGCGCGTACTCGAAGCTCTCGGCCTGCCACGGGATCAGCTTGCCGTCGTTGAGGTTGGTGTAGAACAGTGCCTCGTTGACGGTGAACTGCATCACGTCGCGCTGGTGGGTGACCGAGCTCAGGTACGGATGCCAGTTCTCGGTATTGGCGAACTGCGCCGGCTGGTCGCCCCACGGGGTCAGCACCAGGGTCTCGTTGCGCGGCATGTCGGCCACCTGCGCAAAGGCAGTCGATGCCAGCAGCGGCGCCGCCAGCAGCGCGATGGCGCCGCCGAGCACGTGCTGCCTCAGGGATCTAAGGTTCATGATGGTCCTCCTCCGGCCGGTTCCGGCCACTCGTTGATCTCGTCGAGGCGGGGCATGGGCCTCGCCTCGTGTGGTTTCTCCTCGCTGGGCCGGGGCGACCCCGCCCGGCGAGCTCGGGTTCAGAGCGCCATCTTCTCGATGGCGTCCTTCGACAGCCCGTGGCCGAAGCCGGGTTCGTCGCTGACCACGACGTAACCGTCCTTGGGGACGGCCATGCCGGGGTAGTTGTTGGTGTGCTTGAGCGGGATGCCGGGGGCGCCGCCGACGAAATATTCGCCCCAGCGCGAGTTGGGCGCCGAGTAGTTGAAGTGCTGGCCATAAGGCGTGTTCATGCCGGCATGGCAGATCACTTCGAGGCCCGAGGCGTCGGCGATGGCGGTGATCTTCTGCACCGCGGTGAAGCCGCCGACCCAGTTGATATCGGGCTGGAAGATATCGACGACGCGATCCTTGGCCGCCTCGAAGAAGGTATAGGGCGTGTACCAGTGCTCACCGGTGGCCAGGGTCTGCCAGGGGAGGCGTTCGCGCAGCGCCTTGTGCGAGGTGTGGTCCTCGGGGATCAGGCAGTCTTCCATCCATTTCAGGTTGAACGGCTTCAGCCGGTGGGCGAGGCGCACGGCGAACTCGACGTCGAAGGCCATCCAGCAATCGAGCATCAGCTCGACATGCGGACCGATCAGTTCGCGCGCCTTGCCGACAAAGGCTTCGTTCTTGTCGAGCGCTTCGAGCCCATCGGCGGTGCCGTAGGGGCAGGCGAGCTTGGTGGCCTTGAAGCCCAGCTCCATGTGCCAGTCGGTGTCGTTGCCGGTGGCGTAGCAGAACTGCTTGTCGCGGGCGGCGCCGCCGGCGAGCTCATATACGGGCAGCTTCAGCACCTTGCCCTTGAGGTCCCACAGCGCGAGATCGATGCCGCTGATGGCGTAAGAGGCGAGGCCCGAGGAAGAGTAGGGCGACGTGATGCGCATCATCATGTCCCACAGCTTCTCGGTGGCGAGCGCGTTTTCCTCGCAGAGCAGCGGGCCGATATGGTCGTTGATCAGGCTGATGGTGGGCTGGCCGTAGCCGGTGACGCCAAAGCCCCAGGAGCCGTCATCGGCAGTGACGATGACGCCGACCGCCGGGAAGGCGTTGTTCCAGCTCGAGCGCAGCGCCTTGTAGCGCGGGTAGCGCGACATCGGGTTGGCGACTTCGGCGTCCTTGGTCCAGGGCGGCCGGCGCGCCGTGACCTTGTCCTTGCCCTCGTCATAGATGCCGCCGGCAATCGGGTTGGTGATGGCAAAGGCTTCGATACTCTTGATCTTCACTCAAAATCTCCTGGTCGTCTTATGCGATCGGGCGGCCTCAGCCCGGGATGCGGTAGAATTTGCGGGCATTGCCCTCGAACAGCGCGGTGCGTTCGGCTGCCGAGGCGCCTTCGGTGATTTTGGCGAAGGCTTTCCAGAGCGTTGGGAAGGTGCCGGTCAGCTTGTCGACCGGGAAGTTCGACGCGAACATCGCCCGCTCCGGCCCGAAGATTTCGAGCGTCTCCAGCACCAGCGGGCGGAAGCTTTCGGTGGTCCAGTTGCGGTCGAGCATGCCGAGGCCGCTGATCTTGACCGCGATATTGGGCCGCGCCGCGAGTTCGCGCATGCCCGCCTTCCAGGCCTTCCAGCCCGCGAGGTCGCGGTCGGCCCACATGCCGGCATGGTTGAGGATGATCCGGGTGTTGGACGCCTCGCCGGCGAGCTTTGCCGCCTGCGCCATCTGGTGCGGGTAGAGCTGCAGATCGAAGCTCAGGCCACGGCGACCGAGCTCCTTGAGCCCGCCGATCCAGCCCGGCTCATACATCAGATCGCGGGTGATGTAGTTGAGCTTGGGATCGGCGTGGCGGTTCACCACCTGGCGGATGCCGCGCATGATCGGGAACTGCGCGTGCCGGTCGAGCAGGGCGCCGAAATCCGGCGCGGCGAGGTCGCCATGCGCCACCAGGACGATCGGCACGGAGCTGCGATCGGCCACCGCCTGCAGCGTCTCGGATTCCTTCACCGGGTCGGTGGGGAAGGCCTCGACATGCACGGCACCGGTGATCTCGATCTCGTCGCCGCCTTCCTCGAGATATTCCTCGAGCAGGTAGCTGCGCGAGATCGCGGCATTGGCGCCGCCTTTGCCGGGCTTTTCGAAATGCGGATAGATGCGGGTCCAGAGGTCCCACAGGTGGATGTGCGGATCGACGACCTTCAGCATCTGAGCCTCAATCCAGCCGGAACATTTCTTCGACCGGCCAGGCTTTCGGCCGCGCGTCCTCGTGCGTCTCCATGTGGGGTTCCATCCATTCCCACCACTTGAGCACCACCGGATCGACGCCCTCGGTCTGCGACGGGGCGTTGTCGGGCTTTTCGAGATAGGCAAACAGCAGCAGGTCGTAGCGGTAGATGGTGTAGTTGGAGACGCCCTGGCTCTTCAGCAGCGCCACCATCTCGGGCCAGATCTCGTCGTGCTTGCGCTTGTACTCGGCTTCCTGGCCGGGCTTCAGCTTCATCACCCATGCGGATCGCATCGTCGTCATATCCTCAGTCAGGTTGTTGATGTGGCCAGCGCGCGCTCGCCGGCCTGCTGCGGCGGCCACTGGCCGCCATAGCCCAGCCGCTTGCTCACGGTGCTCGCTGCTTCGTTCAGGAGATCGACCTGCGGCTGGATCGCCGCGCCGGGCGCCTTGGGGGTGGGGCCGGAAATGGAAATGGCGCCGACCGGGCGGCCGAGACGATCGACGATCGGCACGCCGACGCAGAACACGCCCACCACGACCTCCTGATTGTCGATCGAGTAGCCGCGCTTCCTGATCCGGGCGAGCTCGGCACGGAGCTCGCCCGGATCGGTGATGGTGTAGCGGGTGAAGGTCGTCATCGGCTGCTCGAGCACGCGCTGCTGGTCGGCCTCGCCGAGAAAGGCGAGGATCGCCTTGGCGCTGCCGCCGCAATAAAGCGGCCCGCGTGCGCCGATGCGCCAATCGAGCAGCATGTTCTCGTTGCCGCGCACCTTGTCGATGCACACGCACCCTTCGCCGCTCAGCACATTGACGTTCACCGTCTCGCTGGTCTTTTCGGCGATGGATTCACAGAATGGCCGGGCCAGCCGGGGAAAGGCGACGCCGTCTAGCTGCAGGTCGGTGATGGCCAGCAGCCGGTAGGACAGCTGCCAGGCGCCTTCGGTGTTGCGCTCCACCACACCCTCGTCGGCGAGGTCGATCAGCAGCCGATGCACCGAGCCGACGGGCAGGGTCAGCTGCTGGGCCACGGCGCGCACCCCGAGCCCACCTTTGCGGGCAAGCAGATCCAGAACCTGGATGGCGCGCTTGATGCTCGACATCTAGCGCCCCGCGCTGCGGCGCCGAAGCGGACGGCTCGGCTGCCTGCCTGGGGGATATGCGGCATGCCGCGACGCCACCGCTGCGGTATCGTCGATCCATTGCTCGAACAGCGTGTTCACGCTCGCACCTACCGGACGTCGGACATGCCTCCGGCGTTCACGCGCCCGCTATCGCAGGTGCGTGCTCAACCGCACGGCTTGCCGCTTGACCGGCCTCCCTCTCCTCAGAGCCGCATCCCCCGGTTTCTTGTTCCATGGGTGGAATGCAGCGTTCCAATAGTGAACGCCTTCGCCTGGGTCGAGTCAACCAACTACGGTCTAAGACTTACGTCGTGTGATCGATAAGTGCTTGTTCGGATTAGATATATTCTACCATCTGGAACGGCGCTCAGGCGAGCCCGGCGAAGGGCTCGCGCCATGCGTCGATCTGGTTCAGCCGATCGTGCCAGCGCCTGATGTTACCGTACCCATCGAGCGGAATCGATGCCGCCGCGGCGAAGGGCAGGGCGGTGGCGACGCGGAAATCGGCGTAGCTGAGCTTGCCGCCAACCAGCCAGTCGCGGCCTGACAGCACCTCGTCGAGGATCGGTCCGAGCTGGCCGAGATCGGCTTCGGCCTCGGCGAGCGCCGCGGCGTTGCGGGTCCAGCCCGGCACGTTGATCATGGTGACGTTCTCGAACGTGTAGGTGCCGCCGGCGCGGGTGAAGTGATGGGCGCTCCAGCTCACCCATTGCAGCATCTCGTCGAGCCGGTCGGGCTGCCAGAAATCCGAACCGGTGAGCCTCGCCAGACGCCAGGTGATCGCGTCGGTCTCCCACAGGCTGCTGCCGTCATCCTCCACCAGCACCGGCGCCAGCGTGTTGGGATTGAACGGGCGGATCATCTCCTCGTCGGCGCCCTTGGGCTCGATCCGTACATACTCGACCGGCGCTTCGAGATAGCGCGCGGTGGCCACGGCGACACGCGGGTTGAGGTTACGGGTGTAATAGAGCCTGCGCATGATCGAACCTTCCGGAAAAAACGGCGCCACCACGGCGCCTGTACCCGATTGGTCGATTACGCGATGCTCAATTCGACATCGCCGTGTCAGCCGATCAACCGGCCGTCGGCTCGGGCACCCGGCCGGCCATCAGGCCCCACAGCTGGTCGGCACTGAGGTGGCGCGACGGACCATCATAGACCACCCGGCCGAGGCTGAGCACGACGATACGATCGGCCAGCGCGCGCACTGTCGCGAGGTCGTGGGTGACGAGGATCACGCCGGTGCCACGCGCCGCGATCGAGCGGACGAGGTCGACCACCTGCGCCGTCTGCTTGACGCCGAGCGCCGCCGTCGGCTCGTCCAGGCAGATCAGCTTGACGTGCTGGCCGAGGGCGCGAGCGATGGCGATGGATTGCCGCTGCCCGCCCGACAGCGCCCGCACCAGGACGTTTTCGTCGCGCAGCGTCACGCCGAGCGCCGCGAGCCGGGCCCGGCACTGCTCGGCGGCCTGGCGGTCGTCGCGCACCGGGATGAAGCCGAGCCACCGGCGGGTCTGTTCGCGGCCCAGCATCATGTTGTGGGAGATCGAGAGGTTCGGGCAGAGCGCCAGGTCCTGGTAGACGGTCTCCAGTCCGGCCTGGCGCGCATCCTGCGGGCTTCTGAACTGCACCGGCCGGCCCTCGAGGCGCATCGCGCCGGCATCGGGGCGGATGGCGCCGGAGATGATCTTGACCAGGGTCGACTTGCCGGCGCCGTTATCGCCGAGCAGGCAGACGATCTCGCCCTTGCCGACGCTGAACGTCGCCTCCTCGAGCGCGGTGAGCGCGCCGTAGGATTTTCGCGCCCCGGCGACGGCGAAGGCGGGCTCTGCCTGTTGCGGCGCGCCCGCAGGAGCCGCGGGGGCGTCGCCGAGCACGGCGGCCGCAGCCGGGGCATCGGCCGGGCGCAGGGTGGCGGGCGCGGTTCTGGCGCGGCGCAGCCGCAGCGCCGTGGCGGTCTGGTCGGCGACCAGCGCCAGCAGCAGCATGCCGCCGACGGCGATCGACTGCCACCACGACTGCAGACCCACAAAGATCAGCCCGGCATTGAGAATGCCGATGGTGGCGACGCCGATGGCGATGCCGAGCGGCCGGCCGGCGCCGCCCGAAAAGGCGACGCCGCCGAGGATCGCCGCCGTCAGCACGTCGAGTTCGAAGCGGGCGCCGATGGTGGGGGTGATGCTGCCGAGCCGTCCGGCGATCAGCACCGCGACCAGCCCGATCAACAGCCCGTTCACGGCATAGAGCCCGACGATCATCCTGCCCACCGGCACGCCGCAGAGCTCGGCGGCACGCGGATCGCCGCCGATGGCGTAGATGCGCAGGCCCGTGACGGTGCGGGTGAGGATGAAGGCGCCGACGATGAACACGGCGACAGCGATCAGCACGGTGTACTGCACGCCGAACAGCTTGCCGCGGCCGAGTTCGAGGAGCGCCTCGGGGAAGCCGTAGACGGCGGTGCTGCTGACCACGAAGGCGAGGCCGCCATAAAGCGCCAGCATGGCGAGGGTGACGATCAGCGGCGAGATGGAGAGCCGGCGCACCAGGATGCCGTTGATCAGCCCGAGCAGGAACCCGAGGCCCAGCCCGGTAGCGGCGGCGAGGGCAGGGTTCTGCGTCGCCACGGCGACCTTGGCGACGATGATGCCGATCAGCGCCACCATACTGCCGATCGACAGGTCGACATAGCCGGCGATCAGCAGGGCCGAGGTGCCGAGAACGGCGATCAGCACCGAGGTGGAGTTGACCCCGATGACGATGAAATTCTCGGGGGTGAGGAACGAGGCGTTCAGCAGCGAAAACAGCACGACAAGCGCCACTGCCACCAAGGCGAGCCCGATGCGGCCCGACGCTTCGCCCGGCGCGCGGGTGCCGGGCAGGAGGGAGGAAAGCCAGTTCGGTTGCGCTGCCATCGCCAGCCGCTCCGTGCCGAAATCGTCCGTGGTCATGCTGTTATCGCCCGGTTGCAGAAAGCCGGCCAGCCCGGCTTGCGCCAGACCGGCCGGAGAAACGTGCGCTGGGGCGCACGGGAGGTTGGTGCGGAGGCTTACAGCTTCGCCTCGGACGACCAGGGGAAGTTCACGTACTGGTCGCGGGTGTCGTAGCAGATGTTGCCGTACATCCTGAGATAGGCATCGCGCCGCGCCGGATCGGCATAGACGGCGGCCGGATCGGCGAGGTCGGCCTCGTACTGGGCGAGGTTGGCGCCGGTCAGGGCGCTGGGCAGGATGTCCATGGCCTGCGGGATAGACTTGCCCTCCAGCCAGTCGGCGACGTGCTGGCCCATGGCGTAGCCGAAGACCGGCGAGGACAGCGAGATCGACGCCTTGTAGGGGCTGTCGGGCTTCTTGATCGCCGCCACGGCTTCCGGTTCGCCATCGATGCCGCCGAGGAACTGGTCGGGGCGCGCCTTGCCGGCCGCCTCGAGCGCCGCGAGGGCCCCGAGCACCACGGTATCGGCCCCAAGCACCACGTCGACATCGGGGTGGGCCTGCAGGATCGTGCTCATGGTGGCGAAGCCACCTTCCTTGTTCACCGGGTTGGGGGTGATGTCGGCGACGATGGTGACGCCGGGCAGCGCCTTCAGCCCGTCGCGCATGGCGGCAAAGCGTGGCGCCAGGAACTCGATCTGGTCCTGGGTCAACAGCACCACGTTGGCCTTGCCGCCGAGCTTGTCGTTGATATAGGCGACGGCCGCATCGGTCAGCGCCTTGCCGGTGGCATATTGCGGCGCGTTGAGCAGCGAGGTGGCGGGCGGCGGCACGATGGTGCCGACGTAGCCGCCGGCCCACATGATTTCCTGCAGGCTGTGGCTCAGCGAGGCCGGATCGACCGGCGCCGCCACCACGCCGCCGACCTTGCCGGCGAGGAACAGCTGCACCTGCTCGACCATCTTGGCGGCATCGTTGTTGGCGACGGCGCGGCGATATTCGAGGCCGCGGTCCTTGGCGGCCGCGGCGAGGCCGTGATCGACCCCCTGCATGAACTCGCGCTCGTTGTCCTGGGCGAAGGCCAGCACCTTGTTCAGGCCCGGCGGGGCGCTGCAGGCCGGAGCGTTCGGGTCGAACGGAGCGAAGGCGGTGGGTGTGGTGATGCCCGGCGGGCCGTCCTGGGCGCTGGAGAGCGCCGTGCTGCCGGCCAGGAGGCCGAGCGCCAGGAGCGCCGCCAGCGTCTGGCCGCGCCACGGCGCGCCGGTGGTGTTGCGGTTGATGTGCATAGAAACCTCCCTCTGTCGGTTCTGACTGTCGTGGTTCCCGCGCCGGCTTCTCCCGAGCCTTCGTCGCGGGCCTCCTCATTCCACCCGGTCAATAAGTCACCGGCCAATCTGCGAGTCAAAGACTTTTTCCAGTGGAAGTAATTATTCGCGGTGAAGCGGCTCAGTGCGGCATCACTGCCTGGACCACGCGGGCCAGTTCCAGCCCGAGGATGCGGTGCGCGTCGCTGTCGAGGTGAATGCCGTCGATGCTGCTCGATTCAACCAGGGTACCCGCATCGACGAAGGTGGCGCCGGTGCGCTTGGCCACATCGCGGATGAAGCTGCTCAGCTGCCGCGATTTCACGGCGCCGCCGAGGAACATTTCGGCGAAGCGGTCGACTTCCTGCATCGGGGCCGGCGAGACGATGATCAGCGCCGGCTCGGCGCCGGCCGGGCCGGCTTCGCTGCGCTGGATCGCCCGCGCCAATATCTCAATGGAATCAGCAATATCGCTGGCGGTCGAAGCGAAGCGGTGCTTCAGGTCGTTGGTGCCCAGCATCAGGATCACCAGGTCGATCGGCATATGCGACTCGAGCAGGATCGGCAGCGCCTTGAGCCCGTTCTTGTGGCCGCCTTCGATCGGATCGTCGCGGACCGTGGTGCGGCTGGGGTGGCCTTCCTCGATCACCTCCCAGCCGCTGCCGAGCTGGCGGCGCATCACGCCCGGCCAGCGGCGGTCGGGAGCGAAGCGGTGGCCGCCGCCGCGGCTCAGCGTCGGCACGGCGCCGTAGGTGTTGGAATCTCCAAAACACAGTATGGTGCGAACCGGTGGCACGACGCTCCTCCTCGTGACTGCCAGAGCCTTAGCACGACGTGCAAATGGCAACCACATCTTTCCAGTGGAGGTAATTAGTGGTTGCTTCGGCATCGCCGCATTGCTAGGCAAGCGCGTCGGATGGCGGAGCCGCCCGACCTACGGGGCTTGGCAAGAGTTTGACCGGCAGCAGCTTCTACAGCGTCGAGAAGGTCCCCGATGGGCGGAGCGGCGGCACCACCCAGGCCGAGACCCGCGTCTATAACGAGCGGCTGATCGTGTCGCTGGTGCGCCGGCATGGCCAGCTGTCGAAGGCCGATCTGACGCGGCTGACGGGGCTCGCGCCGCAAACCATCACCACCATCGTCAACCGCGCGGCCGATGGCGGCTTGCTGCTCAGGCGCGAGCCGTTGCGCGGGCGGCTCGGGCAACCCTCGGTGCCGTACTCGCTCAACCCCGAAGCGGCCTACGCGTTCGGGCTCAAGATCGATCACCGCAGCGCCGATGTGACGCTGGTCAATTTCGTCGGCGAAGTGATCGCGTTCGAGCGCCTGGCGTTCGACACCCCGACCCCCGACGAGGTGATGAGCTTTGCCAAGGCGGCGATCTCGCGCATCGGCAAGCGCAAGGCGATCGCCGCCGAGCGCATTGCCGGGCTCGGCATCGCCTCGCCTTTCCACCAGTGGAACTGGAACGACGACAGCGAGGCGTCGCGGCGGCTCGATGCGTGGAAGCGCATCGATATCCGCGCCGAGCTCGATCGGGTGTTCGACTGGCCGGTCTACCTGTTCCATGACGCGCTGGTGGCGGCGGGGGCCGAACTGATGTTCGGCACCGGGGTGGGCCGCGCGGATTTCCTCTATGCCTATGTCGGCCATTTCATCGGCGGCGGGCTGGTGCTCGACCACCACCTGTTTCCCGGCCGCAACAAGCTGGCGGGCGCGCTGGGCAGCATTCAGGTGCCGGGCGCCGGGGGCAGGGCGCAGCCGCTGCTGCAACTGGCCTCGCTGGTCAGCCTTGCCGGCAAGCTGGAGCCGGATGCCGCCGAGCGGCTGTGGTCGTCGCCCGAGGACTGGGGAGAGCTCGGAAGTCCCGTGCTCGAATGGATCGAACAGGTGGCCGAGGGCCTCGCCTATGTGGCGCAGGGCGCCGCAGCTTTGCTCGATGTCGACAACCTGGTGATCGACGGCGCCATGCCGGCGGGGGTGCGCAAGGAGATCGCCAAGGCGACGCGACGGCGCCTCGCGAGGGTGCTGGGCGAACGGCCGGAGCCGTTCTCGGTGCTCGAGGGCAGCTTCGGCCATCTCGGCCCGGCCATCGGCGGCGCCAGCATCCCGCTGCTGGTGAAATACTCGAACGACAAGGAATTGCTGTTCAAGGAGTAAGGGGCTGGAAAGCGTGAGCCATCGCAAGTGGCGCGTGGATAGGGCGGCGCGGAAAGAGTACCCCCCGCCCTGTCCCTCCCCCGCAAGGGGGAGGAGACCAGAACACTGGCGTCTGAGTTAGCGTCTCAGGGCTATCGCATATGCGGGCGATAGGCACCTCTTGCCTTCTCCCCTTGCGGTCAGCGGACGAGGGCGAAGCCCTCGCCGCGAGGTGGCGCGCAGCGCCGGATGAGGGGTACGCGAAACGAAGTGTAGCGCGATCCGAGCGTAGCGAGGAGCGATCCAGTGCGCGGAGAGATACCCCTCATCCGCCCTTCGGGCACCTTCTCCCGCAAGGGGAGAAGGCGCCTCACCCCACCACCAGGGCTCTTCATATGCGGTGCCCCCCTGTGTAGACGGGAGAGGCGCGCCAGAGCCACTCACCCCAGCGGGTTGTCGCCCTTCCACCAGGTCTTGAACGGGTTCGACCAGAGGATCGACTGGATGGTTTCGTCGCTGACGCGCGGCAGGTTGGTGCCTTCGACCTGCTTGTTGATGTTGATCAGCCCGTCGGCCGATTCCGCCACGCCGGCGAAGGGGAAGTCGGTGCCGAAGAAGATCTTGTCGGCGGTGCGGTACTCTTCGGCCAGCACCAGCATGTTGTAGTACTGCCAGGGCCGGTAGAAGAGCGCCGACTGTTCCAGCCAGACATTGGGTTGCTTGCGCGCCACGACGATCGCCTCGTCGTACCAGGGGTGGCCCAGATGGGCGAGGATCATGGTCAGGTCGGGGTATTTCATCGCCACCGGCTCGACATGGATAGCTCGGCCCAGTTCCACCGGGGCATTGCGCGCATAGGTGGTGCCCATGTGCATGGTCAGGGGCAGGTTGCGCTTCTGCAGATACTCGTAGACCGGCTCGAGCCGCGGGGCGGGAAGGTGCACGCCGTTGTAGATCGGGCCGAACTTCACGCCCTTGAGGCCGAGGTCCTCGATGCCGTGCACCAGCATATCCATGTAGTCGGCACGGCGCGGATCGACATAGGCGAAGCCGACGAACTTGTCGGGGTATTTTCTCACCGCCGCGGCGGTGGTTTCGTCGTCGCCCTCGACGCCGATGGCGTCGGCATAGCGCAGGGTGAAGATGATGGCCTTTTCCACCTCCGCCATCGCCTTGTAGAGCGAATCCGCGTCGGACTGGTGCGCCAGCTCGCCCTTGCGCACCCGGCCGTGCAGCGTCCAGTAGAGCGGCAGGATGTGCTCTTCGTTGTAGATGTTGACGTGGCAGTCGCAATAGGCGCGGGCGGTCATGGCGGTTCCGATCAGTTCGTGGCGGCGACGCGCGGCTTGTGCAGCGACATCAGGAAATCGGTGAGCTCGGTGTAGGTCATCGACGAGGTCGGTGCGTCGAGGGCGATCTCGCCGCGGTCGAGCACCACCAGCCGGTCGCACACTTCGTGCACATGGTGGATGTTGTGTTCGATGTAGATGCAACTGCGGCCGCCCGCCTTGATCGAGCGGATGAAGTCCAGCACCTTGTTCACTTCCTTCAAAGCCAGCGCCACCGTCGGCTCGTCGAGCACGATCAGGTCGCTGTCGAAATGCATGGCGCGGCCGATGGCGACGCCCTGGCGCTCGCCGCCCGACAGCCGGCTCACCGGGGTCTCGACATCGATGCCGACGCCGCGAAAACCGATGGTCGAGCGCATGATCTCGTTGGCGATGCGCTTTTCGGCCTTCACGTCGATGAAGCCGAAGCGGTTGGTCAGCGGCCGGCCGACGAAGAAGTTGCGCCACAGCGGCTGCTTTTCGCCCAGCGACGAGTCCTGGTAGACGGTCTCGATCTTGAGCTTGTGCGCCTCTTTCACCGAGTAGCTCGCCGCGTCGATCTTCTGGCCGCGCACATATATGGTGCCGCTCGAGGGCTGCTCCACGCCGGTCAGCACCTTGATCAGGGTCGATTTGCCGGCGCCGTTGTCGCCAATCAGCCCGACGATCTCGTTGGCGCCGATCTCGAGCGTCACGTCCTTCAGGCTGACGACCTTGCCGTACTGCTTGCGAACGTTCTCGAGCCGGACGATCGGGGTGGATGTCATTTCGTGTTCCCATCAGGAGTTCTGAATGGCCGCCGAAGCTGCCACATCGCCCCCTCTCCCTTTGGGACGCGGTAGCGCCCCGGGGGGAGAGGGCTGGGGTGAGGGGGCCTTGCCGCCTACACGGCAGCCGCGAAAAGCCCCCTCACGCGGCGCTACGCGCCGACCTCTCCCCCAAAGGGAGAGGTGAAGACGTTACCGGATGCCGGTTTTCACCAGTGCTTCCAGCGCCTCGACATTGTCCTTGGTCACCGAGCCGCCGCCGGTGTTGAGGTTCAGGCCGGCGAGGCCGTATTTCTTCTCGAGCACGGCAGCGACCACCGGCATGAAGCCCTGCAGGTAGGGCTGCTGGTCGAGCACCACGGTGATGTAGCCGTCCTTCAAACCCTGGATGGCGCCGGCGGAGATATCAAAGCCCGAGGCGACGACTTCGCCGGGCTGCTTGCCGGCGTCGGCGAGGACCTTGCCGAGCACGGCGGTGATGCCGCTATGGCCGGGGACGATGATCGCCTTGGTGTCGGGGTTGGCTTCGAGATAGGCGACCAGCACCGGCACAGAAAGCGAGGGATCGGCCACCGCTTCGTTCGACCACTGCAGTTCGTCGAAGGCGATCTTCTTTTCGCTCAGCACCTCGACGGTGCCCTTGGCGACGTCATTGCCGGGAGCACCTTCGATGAAGGCGCCATAGACCACGACCTTGTCGCCTTCCTTGAGCCCGCCCTTCTCGATGGTGAGATTGGCGAGGTTCTTGCCGGCGCCGTAATTGTCGAGGCCGAAATAGCTCATCGAGGTGCCGGGCAGCGCGTTGTTGTTCACCACCACGACGATGCCGGCTTCCTTCGCCTTGTTGATGAACGAGGTCATGGCGTCGGTGCCGGGGTGACCCATCACCACGATGGCGTCGGGCGCGGCGGCCAGCGCCTCGTTGGCCTGCACCAGCATCTTCTGCGGGTCCCAGCCGGCATGCTGCTCCATCAGGTTGACCTTGAGGATGCGGGCCGCGTCGCGGGCGCCCAGCTCGCGGGCGAGCGTGGCGCTGTCGCCCGGGTTGCCGCCGAGCTGGAAGTAGATGGTCATGCCGCTGTCGACCGCTTCCTGGGCGGTGACCGCGAGCGGGGCCGCGACCATCGCGGCGCCCATGGCGAGGCCGGCGAGGCCCCTGAATAGTGACTTCATGATTGTTCCTTTCCCTATTTTGTGGTCCCGCCCGGGGCTTTAACCCTCGCCCCGGCCGGGCAGTTTTCAGTGCCGCAGGCGCGAGCGTACGGACTTGATCAGAGGCACCTTGTCGGGGTCCTCGATGGCGGTGTTCATCACCACGGAGATGATGAAGACGAGACCGATGAAGAAGCGGGTCCAGAAGCCCTGCACGCCGCTGGCGACGAGACCGGCCTCGATGACGGCGACGATGAGCGAGGCGAAGACCGTGCCGACGATCTTGCCGGAGCCGCCGAAGATCGAGGTTCCGCCGATGAACACGGCGGCGATCACGGTGAGCAGATAGCCCTGGCCCTGCTGGTTGAAGTAGGTGGTGGTCTCGACGGTGAGGAAGACGCCGGCCAGCGCCGACAGGAACCCCATCAGGGTGAACAGCTTGATCTTTTCGCGATCGATCTGGATGCCGACGACCTTGGCCACCTTCATGCTGTCGCCGATGAACAGGATGTTCTCGCCGAAGCGGTGCCGGTTGAGCAGCTGCCAGACGAAGATCGAGATGCCGATGGCCCAGATCATCTGCATCGGCACGATACCGCCGACGCGTCCGACCATGATCGACTGGATCAGCGTGCCATCGATGGCGGGGATGGCGACGGTCAGGCCGTTCGACACCACGGTCAGCAGCCCACCCCAGAGGAACATCATGGCCAAGGTGGCGATCATCGAGGGGATGCCGAGCTTGGTGACGACGAGGCCGTTGACGAAGCCCATGGCGGTGCCGGTCGCGAGCGCCGCGATCAGCGCCAGCCAGGTCATGTCATATTGCTGGAACAGGAAGGCGAAGACATAGCTGGCGAAGGCGACGACGGACGGAAAGCTCAGGTCCATCTCGCCGGCCGTGGCCACCAGGGTCAGCCCCAGGGCGATGATCAGCGGCGGCGGCACCGAGGCCATGAAGCTCATATAGACGCGGTAGCCGAGAAAGGCGCGCGGTGCGGTGATCATGAACACCACGATCAGCACCACGAAGACCAGGGCGGTGGCGGTGCCTTCGATCTTGAAGAAGCTCGCCACCGGGTTGGTGCGTGCTTGCGTGACGTTCCCCCCGGCCGACATCAGAGCACCCCGTACTTGGCGTAGACGTCGCGCAGGAAACCGCCGGCGCGCAGCTCGTTCATCGAATGGTGCTCGCCATTGACCTTGTCGAAGGCGCGCTGCAGCACTTCGGCCTCGACCGCCTGCGGCACCACGACGACGCCGTCGGCATCGCCGAACACCAGGTCGCCCGGCTCGACGCGCACGCCATCGACGATCACCGGCACATCGACGGCCTGGATCTGGCCGCGACCCTTGGAATCGAGCGGCGCGATGCCGGCATGGAACACCGGGAGCGCGAGTTCGCGGATGCCCAGAATGTCGCGCACGAAGCCGTCGGTGATGCAGCCGGCGGCGCCACGCGCATGGGTCGCGGTGGAGAGCAGACTCCCCCAGGGCGCGATGCGCGAGGACCCGCCGCAGGAAAACACCGCCACGTCGCCCGGCTTCAGATCGTCGACGATGGCGATCTCGAGCTCGTAGGGATTGGTGCCCTCGGCGACGAACGGCACTTCCATATACTGGCCGGTGCGGGCCCGGCCGCAGAGTTTCAGGCTCTCGTCGAGCGGGCGGATCTTCGGCGACATCGCCTGGTTCCAGATGCCGATGGCATCGAGCGCGTCGCTCAGCACGGCGGAGTAGAGCTGTTGCCAGCCCTCCGGCAGCGGCGGATTCTGGCGCGGGATAAACACGGAGGTCACGGGGGTAACGCCCTTTCTAGAAGGAAACCTTGGAGGGAGGAGTGCCGCTGGCGCCGACGAGGAAATCGAAATCGACGCCCTTGTCGGCCTGCTGCACATGATCGATGAAGAGCTTGCCGTAGCCGCGCTCGAAGGCCGGCTGGGGCGGCACGAATGCGGCGCGGCGGCGGGCCAGTTCGGCCTCGTCGACTTCGAGCTCGAGTTTTCGCGCGGCGGTGTCGAGCACGATGACGTCGCCGGTGCGGACCAAAGCCAGCGGGCCGCCGATCGCCGATTCCGGCGCCACATGCAGCACCACCGTGCCGAAGGCAGTGCCGCTCATCCGCGCATCGGACACCCGCACCATGTCGGTGACGCCCTGTTCGAGCAGCTTTTTGGGCAGCGCCATGCTGCCGACCTCGGGCATGCCGGGATAGCCGCGCGGGCCGGCATTCTTCAGCACCAGCACGCTGTCGGCATCGACATCGAGATCGGGATCGTCGATGCGGGCCCGGAAATCCTCGGCCGTTTCGAACACCACCGCCCGGCCGCGATGCTGCATCAGGCGGGGCGAGGCGGCCGACGGCTTGATGATGGCGCCATCGGGCGCGAGGTTGCCCTTGAGCACCATCATGCCGCCCTCCGGGGTCAATGGTCGGTCGAGCGGGCGGATCACTTCGTCGTCCCAGCTCTCGGCGCCGGCGATGCGCTCGCCGATGGTGCCGCCCTCGACGACCGGGGCATCAAGCTTCAGCCGATGCCTGAGCCGCTCCATCACCGCCGGCAGACCGCCGGCATCGAAGAACTCTTCCATCAGGAAGCGGCCGGACGGCTTGAGGTCGACGAGGGTAGGGATGTCGCGACCGAGCCGATCCCAATCCTCGAGATCGAAGGGGACGCCGAGCCGGCCGGCCAGCGCCAGGAGGTGCACCACGGCATTGGTGGAACCGCCAATGGCGCCGTTGACCTTGACGCCGTTCTCGAAGGCTTCTCGCGTCAGTATCTGCGAGATGGTGATGCCCTGCTTCACCAGCTCGACAATGCGGATGCCGGCCTGTTCGGACAGCACGGCGCGGCGGCTGTCGACGGCGGGGATCGAGCCGTTCATCGGCAGGCCGATGCCCATGGCTTCGGCCAGCGAGGCCATGGTCGAGGCGGTGCCCATGGTCATGCACGAGCCGGCCGAACGGCTCATCGCCGCCTCCGCCGCATCGAGCTCGGCCTTGGAGATCTTGCCGGTGCGGTGTTCCTCGTCGAGCTTGAACATGTCGGTGCCCGAGCCGAGGGTGCGCCCCTTGAAGCGGCCGTTGAGCATCGGGCCGCCCGAAACGAGGATGGTGGGCACGTCGCAGCTCGCCGCGCCCATCAGCAGCGCCGGGGTGGTCTTGTCGCAGCCGGCCAGCAGCACCACGCCATCGATCGGGTTGGCGCGGATGGTCTCCTCGACATCCATGGCGACGAGGTTGCGGAACATCATGGTGGTCGGCCGCATCAGCGGCTCGCCGAGGCTGGTCACCGGGAATTCGAGCGGGAAACCGCCGGCCATCAGCACGCCGCGCTTCACATGCTCGGCGAGATCGCGGAGGTGCCGATTGCAGTTGGTCAGTTCCGACCAGGTGTTGCAGATGCCGATCACCGGCCGGCCATCGAGCATTTCCGGCACGAAGCCCTGGCTCTTCATCCAGCTGCGCGGAATGAAGCCGTATTTGCCGGCGCGGGCGAACCACTCGGCACTGCGCAAGGCAGTCGCCGGCTGGCCCGTGCTGTCGTCGGAGGCGTGGCTCATCTCAGTCATCCCGGTGATCGCTGCGTCGGCCCTCAGATGCAGCGTTGAGTACATGTAACGTTAAATGTAATCGGGGAGTCAAGACGGTTTTTGAGCAGCGTCTACAGGTCGGGTTTTTGGGGGGCGGCACATCGCCGTTGCCCGCTGGTGCCGAGGGCAGAGGTCGGTACGGGAAGGATACCCCCACCTTGTCCCTCCCCCGCAAGGAGGGAGGGCTATCGCATTTGAGAGCGATAGGCACCTCTTGCCTTCTCCCCTTGTGGGAGAAGGTGCCCGAAGGGCGGATGAGGGGTACGCGCAACGAAGTGTAGCGCGATCCGAGCGAAGCGAGGAACGATCCAGTACGCGGAGAGATACCCCTCATCCGGCCTTCGGCCACCTTCTCCCACAAGGGGAGAAGGCACTCACACAACGGCCGGTGGCTTTCCATATTCGATAGCCCTGCCCGAAAGGGGGAGGAGACCAGAACACTGGCGTCAGTGTCAGCGTCTCCCTCCCCCTTGCGGGGAGGGGCAGGGGTGGGGGTACTCTTCCCGCACCGGTTCGTCGGTCGCGTTGCAGTCAGATGCGCCACGCGGGGGAGGATTGCGGAGAGTTCAGCGCGCCCTTCAGGTCGTGAACCCCGGGTCGAATACCACCGGCAGCACATGGTCGGGCTGCTCGAAGCGGCCGGATTTGAGCCGGGCCAGCATGGCTTGGCCGGCGCGTTCGCCGACGGCGTAGGCGGGGGAAAGCACCGTGGTCATGTGCGGGCGGGCATAGCGATGCGCTTCGAAGCCGTTGAAGCCGACGACCCTGATATCCTCGGGAACGCGCACCCCGCGATCGGTGAGCAGCAGCATGGCGGCGGTCGCCACCGGGTCATTGGCGCCGACCACGGCGCCGGGCAGGGCGTGGTTGTCGAGATAGGCGGCAAAGGCCGCCTGCACGTCGGCGAAGGACTCGCTGTCGGCCTCGAGCACCGCCACTTCGGCCGTGCTGCCGGCCGCGGCGATGCTGTCGCGGATGCCGGCAATGCGGTTCTCCACCGCCGGCCAGGGCTGGTGCGGGATCACCACCAGGATATCGGCCACCCGGCGAGCCAGCAGGTGATCGCCGATCAGCCGGCCGCCGCCCCGGTCGTCCTGGCGCACGGTGCAGATCTCGGCTCCGGCACCAGGCAGTTCCTGCTGGAACACCACAACCGGCTGGTTGAGATCGGCCAGCCGCGCGATGGCGGCAAGCCGCTCGGGCCTAGGGCCGGAGATCATGGCGCAGAAGCCGGCGACCTCGAAATTGCGCATGATCATCGATTGCGCCAGCTCGGCCCCCGGCATGCCCTGGATGGTGAGGGTGTAGTCGGCGTGGTTCAGCACATTGGCCAACCCCGCCACCACCTGGCAGGTGAAGAAATCGGCGAGGAAGGCGGGGGATTCGTCGACGATCACCATGCCGATCGAGCGCTGCTCGGAAACGCGCAGGTTGCGCGCGTTGGACGAGCGGCGGTAGCCCAGCCGCTCGATCTCGCGCTCCACCCGCTTCTTGGTGGCGGCGCTGACGAACTGCATGCGGCCATTGATGACGTTGGAGACCGTCATCGGCGAAACCTCGGCGGCTTTCGCCACATCCTTGATCGTCGCCCGCGGCCGCCGCTCGTCACCGCTCATCGCGGACATCACCTCATCGGAATGCTCACGACATACATATATCGTTACATCCCAATGCGATAGAGCCGGTTGGCATTCTTCCAGAAAACCGCCTCGGATTCCGCGTCGGAAAGCCCCTTGAGGATGAGCTGGAAGGCACCGTAGGCCTGCTCGAAGGTGGCGGCGAGGCCGAGCACCGGATGGTCGCTCGCCAGCATGGTGCGCTCGGTGCCGAAGGCGGCGAGACAATCGAGCACCACCGGGCGGAGGCTGTCGATTGTCCAGTGCGGGTCATAGGCGACGAGGTCGGAGACCTTGATCGCGACGTTCGGCGCGGCGGCGAGGGCGGTGAGCCCGGCCCGCCAATGCGCCATGCCCTCGTCGGTGCGATCGAAGGGCGAGCCGCAATGGTTGATGATGAAACTGAGGTTCGGGAAGGCGCGCGCCAGCTCCAACGCCTCGGCCGCCTGCCAGGGCGAGATCATCAGATCGAAGGACAGCCCGAGCGCATCGAGATGCCTGAGCCCCGCCTGCCAGGCCGGGTTGCTCATCCGGTGACGCTCCCTGGAGAAGGAGCGGGTGGGGTCAGGGTGCCAGCTGAGAATGTCGCGGATGCCGACAACCTTGCCGTGCGCGGCGTAGCGCTCGAGGATCGCTGGGGTCTCTGGCGCATCGAGGATGGCGTTGCCGACATAGCGGCGCGCCATCCAGTCGGGTTTTTCGAGCGCATCGAGCCAGGCCAGTTCGGCAAAGGGCTCGCCCGGCTGCCAGCCGGCTTCGACATGCACGGTGCCGACGATGTCGTAGCCGGCGGTATCGCGCAGGTAGTCGGCCGGCAGGCAGCTCTGAGCCAGCACGCCGCTGGCACCGCGCAGCCAGGGGTGCTTGTCGAGCGAGCGGTCGAACAGGTGGTGGTGTGGGTCGATGATCGGCCCGGTGTAGAGCCCGTTGGCATCGCGCATCGTGATCGTCAGCGTCCCATATAACGGCGGCGGCTGATCTGCTCGCCCAATGTCAGCCAGCGCCGCGCCGGCTCACCCTCCAGCAATGCCATGATCCTGAGCGCTTCGCCCTGCAATTCCTGCAGCCGTGCCACCGGCAGGGTCTGGTTGGCATCGACTTCCTCGGCGATGGCGATGAAGCGCTCGGCCTGCTGCCGGCCGCCGAGCCGCGGCGCCAGCTCGTCGGCGACGAAGGCATCCCAGCTGAGCGTCGGGTTCCAGCCGAAGCGTGAGAAGGCGAGGTAACTGAGTTCGACCGTAGCAGTGTAGTCCGACGGCTCGCCCCAGACCGTCAGCCCCTCCATGCCGAGCTCGCGGCCACGCACCGACATGTCGGCGAAGGTTCTGGCATTGAAGGCATAGCGCTCGGTGCGCTCGTCGCCGTTCCACTGGCAGGCGAACTGGCAGCGCAGCACGTTGGGCTGGGTGGGGAGGTTCTGCACATAGTCGGTCGCGAGCTCGGTGCGGAGCCGCTTCCAGAAGCTGCGATTGGCGGTGTGCTGGTAGATGGCGCCTTTCGGCAGCCGATGCTGCGCCTCGGTCGCGACCGGATCGAGCAGGTTGTCCCACTGCATTTCGCAATAGATCCAGAGGTCCGGCCGTTTGGCCTTGGCGGCGCGATAAAGCCGCGGGAAGTTTTCGGCCATGTCGGTATGCGACCAGGAATCGCCGTGGTCGTCCTTGCGGCGGGCGGCTTCGGCGTCGTTGGCGCGGCGGGCGACGCAGCGCTCGCAACCGCAGACGCCATAGTCGCCGCTTTCGATATTGATGCCGCCGATCTCGAAGGTCTCGGCCAGCCAGGCGACGGCCTCCTCCATCCACTCGATCACCTCGGGGGCGCTCGGGCAGGCGCTGACGGTGTAATCGGAATGCGGGAAGTTGAGCGGGAAGGCGAGGTCGGCGATCTGGAAGCCGACATCCTTCTCCATCCTGGCCGCATGCTGCGGGTTGGCCTTCAGCCAGGTCGAGAGGTTGTACTTGTGCTTGCCCTCCCAATAGACCCCGCCATAGGCGCCGATGGCGATGCCGGGGATGATGCGCACGCCGCGCTCGTTGCCGTAGCGGCAGAGCTCCTTGGCCGCTTCGATGCCGCCATGGCTGTCGCGGAGGAACCCATAGACGGTGATGCCGCCGATGCGGTTGATCGAGCAGAAATCCACCAGCCGTTTGTAGTCGGCAAGGAAGCCGCCGGGCGGCTTCTGGAACGGATTGAAGACGCCGATCTCCTGCTGGCCGATCTGCGACAGCTCCCAGTTCGTCGAGTGATCCCAGGTCCAGAAGGTGCGGTAGGCGAGGCCGGGCTTGCCGGTGACGGGGCGGCTCCAGGCGGCGAGATCGAGCCTGCCGGCCGAGCGCTGGATGATTTCCTCGACGCCATAGATGACGCCCGAGAACGGACCGCCGCGCAGCTCGAGCGTGTCGCCGTCCATGGCGATGGCGAACTCACCTTCAGCAAGGGCGGGATCGAGTTGCAGCCGCACGTTCGGCAGGCTGTCGCCGAAGCTTTCGCGCAACCGTCGTGCCGCGTGTGGGTGAGCGTTCTCGCCGTCGATGGCCATTGCCTGAAAATCCTCCCGTTGGTGGTCGCGTCGGGCCGCCGCGGCATGGCGGCGATCCTTGACAGAGTTAAGCAGCGCTTCTATCAAATATCAACATCAACTATCGCCAGTGATAATTGACGCGTTCGAGACCAGCCTCTTCCGGGGCGCTGCAAGCGAGCGCGTGATGGAGACCTCATGACCTCGACGACCCTCCCCGCCGCCCTTGCCGACCTGCAGCAGGTCTGGCCGATGCCGAGCCGGCCGCGGCCGATCACCATTATCGGCGCCGGCGGCATCGTCCGCGACGGGCACCTGCCGGCATACCGGAAGATGGGCCTGCCGGTCGCCGGGATTTTCGACGTGAACCAGGAGACCGCCAGGACCCTGGCTGCGGATTTCGGGGTCGAGGTGGTGCACCCGACGCTCGAGGCGGCGATCGCCGCCTGCGGCACTGACGGGATCTTCGACCTGGCGCTGCCGCCGGCGGTGCTGCTCGGCACGGTCGATCGGCTGCCGGCAAACAGCGCGGCCCTGCTGCAGAAGCCGGTCGGCCCGGATCTCGCCACGGCCCGCAAGATCGTTGCGGCGATCGACCAGCGCTCGATTACTGCCGCGACCAATTTCCAGCTGCGCTTTACCCCCTCGATGCTGGCGATCCGCGATGCGGCGCGCAAAGGGCTGCTGGGTGAGATCGTCGAGGTCGAGGTGCGGCTGGCGGTCTATATGCCGTGGGAATTGTGGAGCTTCATCCCGCATCTCGATGCAGTGGAGATCCCGCTGCACTCGATCCACTATCTCGACTGGATCCGCTCGCTGCTGGGCGAGCCCGAAAGCGTCTATGCCAAGGCGGTGAAGCACCCGCGCTATCCGACGTTGGCGGATGCGCGCTCCTCGATCATCCTCGACTATGGCGATCGAGTGCGCTGCGCATTGTCGCTCAACCACACCTACAATTACGGCCCCGAGCATATCGAAGCGACGATCCGGGTCGAGGGCACCGCAGGCTGCGCCCATCTCACCGTCGGCTATCTCGTCGACTACGTGAAGCCGGTGCCCGAGACGCTGGAAATGACCATCGTGGGGGTGCCGTGGACGGCGGTGCCGCTGGTCGGCGGCGAGCGGGTGCCGGACGCCTTCGGCTTCGTCATGGCGAACCTGCAGCGCTTCGCCGCCGGGGAAGACACGGTGCTCGACACCGACGTGCACGATTCCATCAGGACGATGGCGCTGGTCGATGCGGCGCTGAAATCGAGCCGGCAGGGCGGGGTGGTGCCGGAGGGGGTGTGAGGGCTCTGAGCGTGGGACGGGGCGGTGCGGGAAGAGGTCCCCCCACCCTGTCCCTCCCCCGCAAGGGGGAAGGAGACGCTCATACCGGCGCCTGTGTTTGGGTCTCCCTCCCCCTTGCGGGGAGGGGACAGGGGTGGGGGTGCTCTTCACGCACTGCCCTAACCGATCGCCATCCCGACAGACTTTTGTATAAGAAATTACACTTTCATATTGGAAACTTGTCGTGCTAGCGTCACGGCACTGACACGGGACGTGAAGATGCGCGTCCGAGGGGTGTGTCGATGGGGTGATCGGGGAGGCAGGGCGCTTTCCCGGCGCCCATAGGGGACAACGGCGTGATGGGCTTCCGCCCGGCGCCGGGCATCAGAGGAAGGGAAATTCAGATGACCATCGTTTCGAGACAGGGTTGGCGCATCGTCGCGGGCGCCGTGGCGCTGACGGCCATGATGGCGCCGGCGCTGGCGCAGGATGTCACCACCATTCGCGTGCTCAACTGGCAGCCGGGTGGCCCGGACTACTGGGCGCAACTGGTGGCGGCGTTCGAGAAGGCCAATCCGGATGTGAAGGTCGAACTCGAGACCGTGCCGTTCGATCGCTATCCGAGCGTCCAGGGTCCCTATATCGCGACCAAGAGCGGCCCCGATGTGATGGAGAACAATGCCGGCCTCGAGCTGTTCGATCGGCGCAGCGCCTATGTGCAGCTGCCCGAGGACGTGCTCGCCGCGGCCGGTGACCTGATCACCTATTCGGGCGGCTGCCTCAACTACGACACCACCCAGCCCTGCTACGGCCTGCCGTTCGGCTACCAGGGCAATGTGATGTACTACAACAAGGCCGTGCTGACGGAAGCCGGGCTCGACGCGGCCAACCCGCCCAAGACCTGGGACGAGATGGATGCGGCCTGTACCGCGGTGAAGGCGATCGGCAAGACCTGCCTCGCACACGGCATGACCGGGGTGTTCCCGGCCTACTGGAACTTCCCGGAAGTCGCCCGCAACTTCCTCACCGAAGACGACATGCGCGCCATCATGGTGGGCAAGCTGCCGTGGACCGACCCCAAGATGGTGTCGATCCTCGAAGCCATGGCCTCGATCGGCACGACGCGCGGCTGGATCAACTCGAGCTCGCCCTCGATCTCGATGCTGCCTGACGGCGCCGATATCTTCCAGAGCGGCAATGCCGCCTTCGCCTCCACCATCATCGCCGATGCGGTGAACTGGGCGGCGTTCGGCGCGGCTCTGGGCGATGAGAATGTCGGCGCCATGAGCTGGCCGGTACTGGTGGCCGACGCTCCCCTGGCGCACAGCTTCAGCGGCACCGAGAGCTCGGTGTTCGGCGTGACGCCGTGGAGCACCAAGCAGGAAGCGGGCTTCAAGTTCGTGAAGTTCGTCGCCGGCGTCGAGAACGCCAACCTCCTCGCCAGCGTCGCAGGCGGCATCTCGCTCAACAGGAATGTCGATCCGAACGCGCTGCCGAAGTCTCAGGCGCTGGCGCAGATCCAGGAGATCATCAAGAAGCCGACCCTGCATGTCGGCGTGCTGCTCTCCGGCCAGGAAGCCGACGCCCTGGCGCGCGGCTGGCAGGAAGTGACGCTCGGCACCATCACCGTGGCCGACTGGACCGCGCAGATGCAGACGGCGCTCGAGGAGAGCCCGAGCAAGGCGCAGTAAGGGGACGGTTCGGCTCGGAAAGAGCACCCCCCACCCTGTCCCTCCCCCGCCTAGCGGACGCGGTAGCGCCGCGGGGGAGGAGACCAAAACACTGACGCCGGTGTGAGCGTCTCCCTCCCCCTTGCGGGGAGAGGACAGGGGTGGGGGTACTCTTCCCGCACCGGCTCGTCAGCTGCGGTGTCGCCATCGACCGTCCGGAGCCGGTTCATCCGGCTCCGTTCTTCCAGGCCTTCGGACAATCCATGACCCAGATCGACCAGTCATCGAGCAGCGGCCTGACCCGCAAGAAACGGCGGATGCGGCCGGAGTTGATCCTTGGCATCGCGCTGGTGGTGCCGGGCATTGCGCTGGCGGTGATCTTCAAGCTGGTGCCGCTGGTCCGCGCCTTCATCCTCAGCCTCTACCAGACGCGCGGCTTCGAGGACCCCAAGTTCGCCTGGTTCGCCAACTATGCCTCGATGTTCAAGGATCCGGTGTTCGCCACTTCGTTCAGGAACGCCGCCCTGGTGTTCGTGACGCTGCCGGTATGGATCTTCCTGCCGCTGGTGCTGGCGCTCTTGATCTTCCAGCGCTCGCCAGGCTGGAAGGCGTTCCGGGCCATCTATTTCCTGCCCTACATGATCGCGCCGATCGTCGTCGGCATCATGTTCCGGCAGATCCTCGCGCCCGATGGGCCGCTCAACGCTTTCCTGATCTTCATCGGGCTCGCGCCGCTCGCCATCGAGTGGCTGAACGGGGCGACGAGCGCGCTGTTCTCGCTGACCTCCGTTGCGCTGTGGAGCTTTTTCGGGCTCGGCGTGCTCACCTATCTCTCGGGCCTGTCGACCGTGCCCGACGAGGTGATCGAGGCAGCGCGGCTCGACGGCGCCGGATTCTGGCGGCTGCTGATCGAGATCGTCACGCCGCTCTTGAAGCCGGTGATCGGCTACTGGACCGTGCTCTGCACCTCGTCGATGCTGATCTGGATGTTCCCGCTGATCTATGCGCTGACGCGCGGCGGGCCGGGCAGCGCCACCATGCTGCCCGAGTACCTGGTGTTCACCACCACTTTCGAATTCCTCAATCGCGGCAAGGGCGCGGCCATCGGCATGGCGCTGTTCGTGTTCGCCGCCATCGTCTCGGCCTTCGTGGTCCGGCGCATGTATGCCGAAGGAAAGGCCAGCAAATGAGCCTCGCCAGCGTTTCCGACAGCGTGCCGGATGAGGTGGCGCCGGGCAGCAACCCGCTGCTCCGCACCATCGTCAAATGGCTGGTGACCTTCATCCTCGTGGTGGTGGCGGTGGTGGCGCTCTATCCGCTGGTGTTCACCGTCCTCAATTCGCTGAAGACCCGCACCGGCTATGCGCAGAACCCGCTCGGGCTGCCGGTCGACATCAGCTTCGAGAACTATGCCGAGACCTTCGTCCGGATGGATGTGCCGCGGCTCTTGTTCAACAGCATCATCACCACCGGCGGCGGGCTGCTGCTCTCGACGGTCGCGGCCTTGTTCATCGCCTATGCGGTGACCAAGCTCCGGATCAAGGGCGGCAACCTGATCTTCCTGTTCATCATCGCCATGCTGGTGATCCCCAGCCAGGTGGTGATCTATCCGCTCTACGAGACCATTCTCGACCTGGGGCTCGGCGGCACCTACCAAGGGCTGATCTTTTCCTATGCGGCGTTCGGGCTGCCGATCAGCACCTATATGCTGGCGGCATTTTTCCGCGCCATTCCCGACGAGCTGATCGAGGCGGCGCGTATCGACGGGGCAGGGGAGCTGCGCATCCTGTTCCAGATGATGCTGCCGATCTCGACCCCGGCAATCGCGGCGCTCTCGATCCTCAACTTCGTCTGGATGTGGAACGACCTGCTGCTGCCGCTGGTGATCATGGGCGGCTCGGACAAGACCACTTTGATGGTCGGTGTGGCGCTGCTCTCGGGCCAGTATGATGTGTCGATTCCGTTGATCAGCGCCGGTTTGATCGTTGCGCTGCTGCCGGTGATGATCGTCTACTTGCTGTTCCAGCGGCAGATCCTGTCGGGCGCGCTGGCGGGGGCGGTGAAATGACGGCTC
>MKVB01000002.1:586667-638542 GCA_001899085.1 Devosia sp. 66-14
ACGAAAAGCACCGCGCGGTGTGGCCGGAGATCCTTGATCTGATCGATGCGGCCGGGATTTACGACTACCAGATCTGGCGACACGCGGAGATCGTCGTTTGCCGCATGCGGGCGCGCGACGGGTTCCGCGCGGCGTCGGCGGCGACCGCGGCGTCGGAGGTGCAGCGCGCCTGGACCGCTTCGATGGCGGAGATTTTCCTCGAGATCGGGGATGATGCCGGCGAGCCGCTATGGCTCGACGAGGTGTTTGCGCATCGGGTCGGGGAGTCGACGCGGTGAGGGTGGGCATTACAGCGGATAGGCCGGTGCGGGAAACGTACCCCCCACCCTGTCCCTCCCCCGCAAGGGGGGAGGAGACCAAAACACTGCCGCTGGCGGGAGCGTCTCCCTCCCCCTTGCGGGGAGGGGACAGGGGAGGGGGTACTCTTCACGCACCGGCCTCTGTGCTGCGTCTACGATCGTTATGTCGGCCGTGCCGGTGGCCGCTTCTCTCTGATCGGAGCCAGCGGGAATTTCGGCTCGATCAGCGTGCCGTCGAACAGTTGGGTAATGGCCTTGGCCGCTTCGAACTGGGCGCGGCTTGCCGTTTCCAGCGACACCCGCTCCTTGCTCGAGGGCAGGTACGGCATGGTCAGGACGGCGAGCGCGTGGCCATTGGCGTCGAGGATGGGGAAGCTCACGTCGGTGATGCCCTGCAGGCCCTCGCCGGCGATGATCTCGTAGCCGGTGCGGTGCAGCGTTTCGACCCGGCGCTTCAGCGCCACCATGTCGGTTTCGGGCGCGGTGCGTTCGATCTCGGCCATCACCCAGTCGCGGATCGCCGGCGGCTGGAAGGCCAGCAGCAGGCGGCCCGAGGCGGTGGACGCCGCGGGGTTCTGGGTGCCGACACGCAGGCGGAAGCCGAGCGGGGCGGGGCTATCGACCTGCGCCACGACGCGGATGGCGAGGCGGTCGAGAATGGCAATGTGCAGCGCCTGATAGGCGGCGATCGAGGTCGAGTACATGATCGGCAGCGCCGCATCGAGCAGCCGGCGCATCGGCGGGTACTGGTTGGACAGCACGTGCAGGTGGTTGGAGAGGAAGAACCCGTCCTCGCCGGGCCGCCGCTGGATGTAGCCGCGCCGCTCGAGCGCCATCACCACGCGGTAGACCTCCTGCAGCGAACGGCCGAGCAGCTGGGCGATCTCGCTCTGGGTGATGCCCTTCGACTGCGTTGCCAGGAGTTCGATCACGTCGAGCCCCTTTTCCAGCGCCGGCACGCCATAGGCGAGCTTGTCTCCGGCTTCGGCGGTCTTCTGGGCGGCTTTGACCGCCGGCTTCGCCCGCGCTGCCTTCACGGGTTTTTCGGGCGTTGTCGCGCTGGCGGCAGGGCGTCCGGTTCTGGCCATTCGTTCAGTCTCCCTCGGCATTCTGGTGGCAGAGCCGATGCTGCAGCGCAAGAGCCGGGGCGGCGCAGCGCACCGCGCACCGACTATCACAAGAGAACGTAAACTATCACCTGTAAAATTTGCCTGAGCATTCGCGGCTGTGGGCAACCCCTGGAATCACGACCAAGAGCAAAAAATGGACCGCAACATTTCACAGAAGCTGGCCACCGCCACGGTGGACTTCGACAAGCCGGGCAAGCAGGTCGGGTTCTTCCACATCCCGCTATCGGTGCATGACGATGCCTGGGGCGTGGTGCCGGTGCCGGTGGCGGTGATCAAGAACGGGGAGGGTCCGACGGTGATCCTCGAAGGCGGCAACCATGGCGACGAGTATGAGGGGCCGATCACGCTGGGCGAACTGATCCGCGACCTCGACCCCGCGGATGTGCAGGGGCGGCTGATCTTCATTCCGGCGATCAACCTGCCGGCGGTGAACGCGGCGCGGCGCACCTCGCCGATCGACGAAATCAACATGAACCGCACCTTCCCGGGCGATCCACTGGGCACCACGACACGGCAGATCGCGGCCTATGTGAACGACGTGATCTTCCCGATGGGCGATGTGTTCATCGACCTCCATTCGGGCGGCTCGTCGCTCGACATCATCCCGAGTTCGGTGATCGAGCCGGGCGCGACGCCCGAGCAGCATGCGGCGAATGTCGCGGCGGCCAAAGCGTTCGGCACGGCGATCGCAGTGGTGATCGACAACCGTGGCGATCCGCGCACCGCCACCGCTTCGGCGGCCCTGCAGGGGATGACGGTGATCGGCACCGAGATGGCCGGCGGCGGCACGGTATCGGTCGATGCGCTGGCGCTCTGCCGGCGTGGCGTGCGGAACGTGCTGGCCCATCTGGGGGTGCTGCCGGCGCGCTACGCGAGCCCGGTGACCGCAGACCCCAGACTGTATGACCTTGGTCCCAAGGCGCATGTGATTGCCGAGGATGATGGGGTCTACGAGCCGCTGCACAAGCTCGGCACCGAGGTCGAGGCCGGGCAACTGGCCGGCCGCATCCATTTTCTCGCCAATCCGGGCCGCGCGCCGGTGGACCTCCACTATCGCGCCAGCGGCATCCTTTATGGCCGCCGCCAGCCGGGCCGGGTGCGGCCGGGCAATTGCTGCTTCGTCGTCGCTTCTCCCTATGAGGCGCCTGCCGCATGATCACCCTTACCGACATCAACGCCGCCGCCACCCGCATCGCCCCACATATCAGGCGCACCCCGACCATCGAAGCGCGGGCTTTGTCCGCGCCACTGACGCCGGCAAAGCTGTCGCTGAAGCTCGAGAGCCTCCAGGCCACTGGCTCGTTCAAGGCGCGCGGCGCCACCAACAAGCTGCTGTCGCTGCCGGCCGAGGCGCTCGAGCGCGGCATCGTCACCGCCTCCGGTGGCAATCACGGGCTGGCCGTGGCGCGGGCGGCGAAGCTCGCCGGGGTGACGGCGACGATCTATGTGCCGGAGAACATCACCGCGGCAAAGGTCGAGAAGCTGAAGCGCTGGGGCGCCACGGTCGAGATCGTCGGCAAAGTGTGGAACGAGACCAACCTCCACGCCCTCGCCTTTGCCGAGAAGAATGGCGCGGCCTATTTCCACCCCTTCGCCGATGCGGCCGTCATGGCCGGGCAGGGGACGGCGGCGCTGGAGCTGCTCGCCGATGTGCCCGATCTCGACGTGGTGCTGGTCGCCATCGGCGGTGGCGGGCTGGTGTCGGGCATGGGCGTGGCGATCAAGGCGCTGAAGCCAGCGGTGAAAATCATCGGCATCGAGCCCACGGGGTCGCCGACGCTCAAGGCCTCGCTCGATGCGGGGCACGTGGTGCGCCTGCCGGAGGTGACGAGCCGCATTGCGACGATGAGCTGCGCCGAGACTGACCCAAGGGTGTTCGACGTGGTGCGCTCGGTGGTCGACGACGTGGTGCTGCTCAGCGACGAAGACATGCTGGAAGCCAGCCGCTGGCTGTGGTTCGAACTCGGCATCGCCGCGGATCTGAGCGGCGCAGCGGCAGTGGCGGCGCTGATGACCGGGCGGGTGGCGTATGCGGCGGGGACGTCGGTGGGGGCGCTGGTGTGCGGGGCTGGGCCGGAAGGGATTAGTTAGCCAAAGGTTTCTCGCATCACGCACCGGGTCACCTTCTCCCCTTGCGGGAGAAGGTGGCGCGCAGCGCCGGATGAGGGGTACGCGCAACGAAGTGTAGCGCGCTCCGAGCGAAGCGAGGAGCGACCAGTACGCGGAGAGAACCCCTCATCCGCCCTTCGGGCACCTTCTCCCGCAAGGGGAGAAGGCGATCGCCTCTGGCTCCGGTGCGAACGCCCCTAAGTCGCCACCCCGACACACGCGAAATACGGCACCAGCGCCGTCTGCACCTGGGCGTAGATCAGCGCCCTTGCCCAATCGGGCGAGCGGGCCTCGAGCCGTTCGGCTCGCGCGATCACCTCCGGCGCGAAGTACTGTTCGAGCAGCGGCGCCACTGGCTTGTTCGGACCGAGCGCCGCCAGCAACTGCCCGACGGCTTCAGTCGCCTGGGGCTGGGCCCAGTAGTAGCGGATGCGGTCGGCGTAGCTGAAGTGGCGGAGCAGTTTCAGCGTCGCGGCGTCGCCGGCATAGTGCTTGGCCCAGTTTTTGGGGGTTTCCAGCATCAGGGCTTCCATCACCGGGGCGATGGGTTGGCGGTTCGCGTCCGGGGCGAGCCAGCTCGCGACGCCATCCAGCGCGTAGATCGCCTGGCGGTAGGCGAAGGTGAGAGCGGGGCCGACCTTCAGCACGGCGAAGTGGCGCTGCGCCAAAGCCGGGAACACGTCCGGATACTGGTAGTCGGTGGAGTGCGCCTCGAAGCTCAGCCCGTCATGGCCTTCGAGCACCGGCGACAGCAGGTCGGGCGACGTGGTGTCGAAGCGGTGGATGTGGTCGGGGGCGAATTCCAGGCCCGGCTGGACGACGAGGCCGACGGCGCGTTGCCAGGCGGTCTGTTCCAGCCCGAGCGCCGCGAAGGCGTCGCGATGCGCCCCGATGGTGGCGCGGGCATTGGCCGGCTCGGTGGGGGCGATGCCGATGGGGCCCTCTTCGGCCCGGGCGCCACCGGGGGGCGGGACTTCGGTGCCGAACATGTAGCTCAGCGATGTCGGGTCGGCGGTCGCAGCTTCGCAGATCGCGGCGAGGTCGGCGGCGCGGGCCGCGCTCAGCGCATCGCCGACCGCCGGCGGTTCGCCGGCACAGCCCTCGGAGCAATCGAGATGGATCTTGGTGAAGCCGGCTTTCACATAGGCGGCGACGAGGTCGCGGGCATTGGCCATGGCGATCGTCGCCGGCTGGTCGCGCCAGGCCTGCGGGCCCAGGTGATCGCCGCCGAACAGCACGCGGCCGGCGTCGACACCGCTGCGCGCGGCAATGCCGCGGACGAAGCTGATGAAGTCCGGCGGGGTCATGCCGGTATAGCCGCCGAACTGATTCACCTGGTTGCTGGTGGCTTCGATCAACAGCGGCACGTCCCACTCGTCGGCGAGCAGCAGCGAGGCGGCGAGCACATCCGGGTGGGCCGAGCAGACCGAGGGCAGGGCCTCGCCCGAGCCGTTGCGGTTGCGGGCGATGAGATCGCGGAGCTCCCTCATTTGCGCGCTCCCGCCACCAGCATGGCGGCGCCGCGGACGCCGCTGGCATCGCCGAAGCGGGCGGTGGCGAAGGCCGGCTGGCGCACCCCCGGCAGCATCTTCGGGGCGAAGACCCGCGACAGCTCGGTGACGAGGCCATCGATATTGGAGAGGCCGCCGCCGATCACCACGCAATCGGCGTCGATGGTGAGCTGGATGGTGTGGATCAGCTCGCCGAGAATATCGAACCAGATGTCGAGCACCTGGCGCATCGTTGCGTCGCCCGAGGCGGCGCGGGCAACGATAGCCGAGGAGTCGATATCCTCGCCGGTGAGGTGTTTGGCGATGCGGCCCATGCCGGGGCCGGAGAGCAGGGTCTCGTAGCAGCCAATGCGGCCGCAGCCGCAAGCGACGATCGGCAGGTTGTGCCGCTGCACCAGCTCGGCCGGCAGGCCGAAATGGCCGACTTCACCAGGGAGGCCATTGTGGCCGACCACGAGCTTCCCATCGACCGTGACGCCGCCGCCGACGCCGGTGCCGAGGATCAGGCCGAACACCGTGCGATAGCCGGCGCCGGCGCCGCCATTGGCTTCGGAGAGGGCGAAACACTTGCAGTCGTTCTCAACCGGAATGGCGCGGCCGATGCGGGCCGAGAGGTCGGCGCTGAGGGTATGGCCGGTGGCCGGCACATTCGAGGTCATCGAGATGCCGGTGGCGGGGTCGATCAGCCCGGGCAGGCCGACACCGAGCGCCACCTTGGTGCCGCTCGCCTGGTCGAGCCAGCCGACGGCGCCCTGCAGCGCCTCGAGCAGCTCTTCATAGCTGCCCTTGGCGGTGGGGAAGCGCTGGCGCTCGCGCACCTCGAGCTTGCTGTCGAACAGCCGCGCTTCGATCTTGGTGCCGCCGACATCGAGGGCGCCGAACACCTGCGGGCCCGCTTCGGGGAGCGGGTAGAGCTTCACCCCGGCGACGACGCGGGTGAGGTTGCCTGAGGCGAAGGGGTTGTCGACCGTCAGCCCAAGCTTGTGCGACCAGATCACCGACAAGAGCTGCGCCACCATGACGTAGAGCACTGACGACCAGGCGTCGTTGCCGACGCTGGGCACCGCAATATCGGCGCCCGCTGTGGGGGCGCCGAGCCGCAGCACCACATCGGCGCCGAACTGCGCCGCAACCTCGGTGGCGAGGTCGGTGTCGTAGCGACGGGTGTGCGGGTCGGACGACAGCAGCACGAACACCTTGGTGTTGCCGTTGGTGATGGCTTTGGGGCCATGGCGGAAACCGAGGGTCGAATCCCAGGAGGTGGGGATCTGGCCGGCTGCCAGTTCCAGCACCTTCAGAGCGCTTTCGCGCGACGAGCCGGTGAGCGGGCCGGAGCCGAGGAACACGGCGCGCTCGGGCATGGGCAATGCGATCAGCCGCTCCAACTGCCCTGCCAGCAGCGCCTCGGCGCCATCGGCCAGCCGGACCATGAGCTCGGCAACCGGCGCCGGCGGGGCCGGGTCGAACGCGGCGAGCGCCGTCAGCAGCATGGTGGTGTAGCTCGACGTCATGGCAAAGCCGCTGTCGTCGGTTTCCGGCGGCAGGACGATGTTGCGCAGTTCGCCCGGGCCGGCATTGTCGGTGCGGGCCAGCGCGCTGTTGGCATTGCAGGTGATGTGCAGGCGATCGGCTTCCGGCGCGTGGGCGGCGAGCAAGTCGAGCGTGCCGATGGTCTCGGAACTGTTGCCGCTGCGGCCGAACGATACGACCAGCAGCTTGATGCCGGGGCGCAGGTAGTTGCGCGGCGCGGCGATCAGGTCGGTCGAGGGAATGGCGCGGAAGCGGATCGGGCCGGGCGCGGTGTTGAGGTAGCTGGCCAGCGTCTCGCCGACAAAGGCTGAAGTGCCGGCGCCGCAGAACCAGATTTCATCCGGACGGCGCTCGGCGATCCAGGCTTTGATCTCGGCGGCGATGCTCGCGAGGCGTGGGCCGAAGCTGCGCCAGATCGCCGGCTGGCGCCGGATTTCGCGGGTGGTGGCCCAGCGGTCGAGGTCGGTAGCGGGGAACAGGGCGTCGGTCATCAGATGCTTCCTTCCGGCTCGACCCGGTGAACGGCGACGCCATGCTGTTCGAGCAGCTTGGCGGTGTCATCGGCAAGGCCAGTGTCAGTGATCACGGCGTGGATACGGTCGGCTTCGCAGATCCGGTGCAGGGCCGGAGCGCGGAACTTGGTGGAATCGGCGAGGACGATCACCCGCTGGCTCACCGCGACCATGGCGGCGTTCTGGTGCGCTTCGGCCTCGTTGAAGGTCGAGAGGCCGAGCACCGGGTCGATGGCGTCGGCGCCGAGGTAAATGGTGTCGAAGCGCATGCCGCCGACAGTGCTTTCGACCATGCGGCCCGAGAGCGAGTTGGATTCGAAGCGCACCGTGCCGCCCGGCAGCATCACGGTATGCTGGCTGGCGCCGCGAAATGCCTCGGCGATGTTCAGCCCGGTGGTCATGATCACCAGCGGATTGGCGGCCCTGAGGTTCTCGGCGAAGAGCTGGGTGGTCGAGCCGGAATCGATGATGATCGAGCGATCGTCACCGACGAGCGACAGGGCGAAGCGGGCAATGGCGCGCTTGGCGGCAAGGTTCACCACCGCCTTGTCGGTGACGCCGGGATCGATGAACGCCCCTTGCGCTTCGCGGGCCAGCGACATGGCGAGCGCGATGCGGAAATCCGGCAGGCCCTTGAAGCCGAACTGGCGGCAGAAGCGCAGCACGGTGGGCTCGCTTACCCCGGCGGCGCGGGCGATCTCCTGCAGCGGCTCGCGGATGAAGGCTTCGGGCGAGGCGAGCAGATAGCTGCCCACCAGCTGGAACGCCTTGTTGTAGCCGCCGAGCCCCAGCGAGATCGACTGGATCAGCGTCGGGGCCGTCTCGCCAGCCGCCATCACTTCACCTCGTCGACAGCCCGCATGCGGAAGTTGAGATGCGCCGGCACCGGATGCTGCTTCAGCCGTTCGGCCAGCTCTGCCGGCGAGGGCGCGCGTTTCAGCGCCTGCTGCAGGCGACCGCGCTGCAGCGCCACCCACAGTTCGTCGAGCAGGTTCTCGCCTTCGCGCACCGTGGCGAAGTGGCGGTCGAGCAGGCGTTCGAGCAGGTCGAGATCGCCCTCCGATGCCGCCACCATGGCGCGGCCGAGATGGACGCGCTCGTCGGTGAGCGCCGAGGCGGGGAGGCCCGAAGCAAAAGCGCGGAGCCGCTCGAGCCGACCGTGCTTGACCAGCAGGCTGACGATCTCGGCAGCCAAAGCCGGCGGCGCGTCGCCGCTGGCCCAGGCGGCGAGGTAGTCGCGGTCGGCGGCATCGGGGTCGCTGGTGACCAGGGCGCGCTGGCGCCGGCCGAGCCAGGTGGGTTTTTGCGCGATGGAGCGCTCGAACAGGGCGCGCGCCGCATCGCGATCGCCATTGTCGAGCGTGGCGATGCCGAGCAGCAGCGCATGGAGCCAGGTCTCGCCCTGCTTGTCGCGGCTCTTGTCCAGCGCCGCCACCCATATGGGCGAGACCGCGAAATCGGCCGGCACGCGCTTGAGGCTCGCCTCGGAGAAGCGGCCGGTGGTCGCGAGCTCATCCCAGCAATCGGTCGGGTGCGGCACGGCGAAATCGAGGCCAGGAGCGAGCGGCTTGCCGGTGAGCTTTTCCTGGCGCGCGCCCCAGGGCGAACCGTCGGTCAGACGTTTGGTTACAGGCCGGCGCGACACTGCCGTGAGGAAGGCATCGACATCGGCGAGTTCGGCGGCGGGGAAGCGGGCATCGATCGCGGCGCCGGTCGCGCGGCTTGCCTTGTGGTAGTCGGCGTCATGCACCTTGGCCGGATCGACGCTGAGCGCGCCATAGACCTCGGTCCAGTGCACTTCGCTGTTGGGCGCGAGCTCGAAGCGCTGGTTCTGCGTCGGGGCGATGCCGCTCTGGATTTCGATGTAGTCGCCCTCACCGGGCCTGGCCAGGTAATCCATCCATTGCTGGCCGCCGGCACCGGTGCCGAAATAGAAGAACTTCCGGCCCTGGAGCGCCGAGGTGGCGGTCTGCGCCAAGCCGACGCCATCGGCATCGAGCCCGGCAATGAACAGCCTGTTGGCATCGGGCTTGCGGAAGAACACCGAGGTGGAGTCGCGCCACTTGTCCGGGTAGGAGCCGTCGAAACGCTCGGGATCGGGGAAGGGGAAGCGGGCCAGCTCGTTATTGGGCAGCACATGCTCGATCGAGTAATCGGCCGGAGCGAGGACGCGCATCCCTTTACTCATCGGCGCCGCGACATTGGTCCACCAATAGGCGAGCTTGGTCGCATCGGTATTGTTGACGATGCGGCCATGCACATAGAGCCGGTCGTCGTCATCGTTGAGGAACAGGTCGATCTGCCAGGTGGCTTCGACGATACGGTCGAATTCGTAGATCCGTAGCACCGGGCCGCGATCGGTCTCGATGATGCCGGCGAACACCTGGGCGGTGGTGAAGGGGGTGTGGCCGGGGATCAGGCCATTCCACTCGATACCGCCGGAGAACCAGGCGTTGAGCGCGGCGAGGTTGGCCGGCTGGAACACGGGATTGGTGAACACCAGATCGCGGCCGAGCTGCTTGTCGTGCAGCTCCATCAGGCGGCCACCATATTGCGGCGCCACGGCAACGCGCAGCCGGCTGTTTTCCAGCGTCACCAGCTGCATTTCGCCCGGTTCCTGCGAGCGATCGTAATCGTCGTAGACCCGGTAGGGCAGGATCGAATCCTTGCCCCAGTTGAAGCCGTGGGCGTTTTCCTCGTCGGTGAGGCCGCGGTTGGGGGGGGTGTTCTTGTCGATGGTGGGCTGCTGCCAGCGGAAACGGGGCAGGGTGCTCGGCCCGCCCAGGTTCGACATCGGCAATCCGCGCGACGTTGTGGTGATCTTGGTCTTGGTCATTGGCGCCTCCCCGGTCGTGCGAGCGCGGCGAAAGTACACGGTGCTTGTAGTTTTGCAACATAGATGTTTGTGAAACTACATTGAGTAATGTGTTGGCACTGGCGGTGCGGTGATCCTCCCCCGCGGGGGGGGGGGGGGGGGCCATAGTCTCAGGTTCTGGCTCCCCCCTCCACCACCCTGCGGGTGGTCCCCCTCCCCCGCCACGCGGGGGAGGATGACGGAGAGGCCGGTGCTTCTCGCCTCTGGCTTTTTCCCAAAACCGTTCTACGCTCACCCTGCTTTTCTCGAGGGGGGAAATCCATGTCCGCAACGCCCCGGTTGCCGGTGACGCTGAGCGTCAACGGCGAGACCCATGTGCTATCGCTCGATCCGCGGGTGACGCTGCTCGATGCGCTGCGCGAGCACCTGACGCTCACCGGCACCAAGAAGGGCTGCGACCAGGGGCAGTGCGGGGCCTGCACGGTGCTGGTGAACGGCCGGCGCATCAATAGCTGCCTCAGCCTCGCGGTGATGCACGAGGGCGACGCGATTTCGACCATCGAGGGGCTGGGAACGCCCGAAGCGCTGCATCCGATGCAGGCGGCGTTTGTCGAGCATGACGGTTTCCAGTGCGGCTACTGCACGCCGGGGCAGATCCTCTCGTCGCTCGCGGTGATCGAGGAGATCCGGGCCGGCGTGCCGAGCCACGTCACCGGCGATCTCGACGCGCCGATCCCGTTGAGCGACGCAGAAATCCGCGAGCGGATGAGCGGCAATCTCTGCCGCTGCGCCGCCTATCCCAACATCATGGCGGCGATCCGCGACTACCTGGGAGAAGGCGCATGAAGCCGTTCAGCTATGAGCGGGTGGCGAGCCCGGGAGAGGCAGTGGAGGCCGCGGCGGCGCGGCCGGGAGCGCGGTTCATTGCCGGCGGCACCAACCTGCTCGACCTGATGAAGCTCGGCATCGAAGCGCCGCAGCATCTGATCGACGTCAACCGGCTGGGGCTCGATACGATCGAGCCGACGGCGGCGGGCGGCTTGCGGATCGGGGCGCTGGTGCGCAATGCCGATCTCGCGGCTGACCGGCGGGTGCGGCGCGATTATGCGGTGCTGGCGCGGGCGCTGGTGTCGGGCGCTTCGGGGCAGCTGCGCAACAATGCAACCACGGCGGGCAACCTGATGCAGCGCACAAGGTGCCCGTATTTCTACAATACCGACATGCCCTGCAATAAGCGGCGCCCCGGCTCGGGCTGTGCTGCCATTGGCGGGCTCAGCCACAATCTCGCGGTGCTCGGGGTGAGCGATGCCTGTATCGCCACCCACCCCTCCGACATGTGCGTGGCGCTCCGGGCGCTGGACGCAACGGTCGAGACGGTGGGCGCGGGCGGGCGGACGCGCTCGATCCCCATTGCCGAATTTCACCGGCTGCCGGGGGATACGCCGGAGATCGAGACGGCGCTCGAGCCGGGCGAACTGATCACCGCGGTGACGCTGCCCGCGCCGGTCGGCGGGGTGCACGCCTACCGCAAAGTGCGCGAGCGCGCCTCCTATGCGTTCGCCAATGTCACGGTGGCGCTGGTGGCGCGGGAAGGCGAAATCGTTCGGCTGGCCTTTGGCGGGCTGGCGGCAAAACCCTGGCGCGTCGAGGCGGCGGAAGGGGGAGCGGACGCCGATCTCGCGGCGGACCTGGCGCTGGAAGGGGCGACGCCGACGGCAGACAATGCCTACAAACTGCCCCTGGTGCGGCGGACGCTCAAGGCGACGCTGGCGCAGGCGACGGAGGTCCGGCCATGATCGGGCAGGGCATCAGCCGCACCGACGGGCCGATCAAGGTCACCGGGCGGGCCGCCTATTCGGCCGAGCGGCAGGAGGCCGGGCCGACGCTCCATGGCTTCATCCTCGGGGCCGGCATCGGCAAGGGCCGGGTGGCGCGGATCGACATCGCGGCCGCCAAGGCGGCGCCGGGGGTGCGGCTGGTGTGGACGCATGAGAATGCGCCCGAGCAGGGGCCGGCCGAGGGCATCGAAGGCGACATGATGGATCGGGCGCGGCCGGAGCTGGCGACCGACCAGATCGACTATTACGGCAAGCCGATCGGCTTCGTGGTGGCCGAGAGCTTTGAGGAGGCACGGGCGGCGGCCGGGCTGATCGCGGTAGAATACGAGGTCGAGCCGGGGGCGTTTGCCCTTGCCGGGTTCGGACCGGAGCTCAAGTGGCGGCGGCCGTCGCGGGCAGGCGATGTCGACCAGGCGATGCGCGAAGGGCCGGTGACGGTGGAGGAGACCTACACCACGCCCTACCATTTCTCGCAGCCGATGGAGCTCCATGCGTGCATCGCCGACTGGCGCGACGGGCACCTCCACCTTCATCTCACCGCGCAGATGGTCAACCAGCTGACCACGGGGCTCGGCAAGACGCTCCGGATCGATCCGAGCTTGATCAGCATCGACAGCGCCTATGTCGGCGGCGGCTTCGGCTCGAAGATCGTGCTGCATTGCGAGGCGGTGCTGGCTTCGCTCGCGACGATGGCGCTGGGCCAGCCGGTGAAGCTGATGCTGACCCGGCGACAGGTATTCACGCTGGTCGGGCACCGGCCGGCCTCGATCAGCCGGGTGCGGCTCGCCGCGACGCCGAACGGTCAGCTCACCGCACTCGGCCATGACGCGCTGATCCAGGTGCGCACCGACGACGCCTGGGACGAAGGGGTGTCGTCGGTGGGGAAGGCCCTCTACGCCTCGCCCAACCGGCTGACCCGGCAGGCACACCAGGCGCTCGACCTGCAGCCGGGCGAGCCGGTGCGCGGCCCCGGCGAGCTGCCCGGGCTGATGGTGCTGGAATCGGCGATGGACGAGCTGGCGGAGAAGCTCGGGATCGACCCGGTGGAACTGCGGTTGCGCAACGACACCCATATCGACCCCGACAAGCGGCTGCCGCTGAGCGGGCGGCGGCTGGCCGATTGCCTGCGCGAAGGGGCCGAGCAGTTCGGCTGGCGCGACCGGCCGACCCGGCCGGCAAGCCGCCGCGACGGGCGCTGGCTGGTCGGTTACGGCGTCGCCTCGTCGATGCGCGGGCACTACCAGACATCGGCAGAGGTGCTGGTGCGGATCGACCCGGACGGTTTTGTGATCGTCCGCTCCGACATGACCGATATCGGCACCGGCACCTATACCATCGTGGCGCAGGTGGTGGCCGAGGCGCTGGGCGTGCCGATGAGCCTGATCAAGGTCGAGCTGGCCCACACCAAACACCCCAAGGGCAATGGCGCCGGCGGCTCATGGGGCGCCGCCAACACCACCGTCGCTGCCGACCGGGCCGCTGCGGCCCTGCGGGCGCGGATCGCCCTCGTCGCGGGGACCGGCTACAACGACATCTTCGCCGAGGTACGCCGGCATTTCCCCGAGGGGATCGAGGAAACCGGCAGGACGCTCGATAATTCCGAGGATCCGAACTACCGCACCCACGCGCAATATACCTATGGCGCGTCGTTCGCCGAGGTCGGGGTCGATATCGATACCGGCGAAGTGCGATTGAGGCGCATGCTCGGGGTGTTCGCGGCGGGCCGCATCCTCAACGCCAAGACGGCGCGCTCGCAGCTGATCGGCGGGATGATCTGGGGCGTCAGCGCCGCCCTGCAGGAAGCCGGGGTGCTCGACCCGCGCCATGGTCACTGGGTGAACGGGGATTTCGCCGAATACCTGATCCCGACCCATGCCGACATCCCCGCTATCGACGCCATCATGCTCGAGGATTTTGACGACAAGGCCAACCACCTGGGGGTGAAGGGGATCGGCGAACTGGGGGCTGGCGGGACCGGTGGGTCGGTGGCCAACGCGGTGTACAATGCCACCGGCGTGCGGGTGCGGGACTTTCCGATCACCCTGGCGAAGCTGTTGCCGGGGTTGCCGGAGCGCTGATGGTGCAGTCGGGCGCCCTCTCCCGCCTGCGGGAGAGGGCCACCAGACTGCGCGCTCCGTGAGCTACGCGCCCCGCCCAGCAACGACATAGTCCGCCCGTCGCTTCGGTTCCGTCTCCAGGTAGATCGCCACGCTCGGCATAAACACGTCCCGCCATTCGCGTTCCCAGTCGCCGACGCCGCGGGCGAGGCTCGCCGCCAGCGTGGTCGTCGCGTCGCTCTCGACCCATAGCCGCAGATCGTAGAGTGGGGCCAGGTCGGGGTGGAGCGCCGAGACGCCTTCCACCACCACCAGGCCCTCCGGCCGGATTTCGCGATGCGCGTCGCCGACGCGGCCGGTGCTCCAGTCGTAGAGCGGGATGCGGATGGCTTCGCCGTGGGCGAGCGCCTCTGCCGCGGCGAGGAATTCGGCGTATCGGATGTACTCGAACGGAAAGGCAGCTTTGATGCGGCCGCGCCATTCGGTTTCCGGGCGGACGAAATCGTCGAGGTAGAGGACCTGCGCGCCGAGCTCGGTTTCGAGCCGGCCGGCCAGCGTCGATTTGCCGGAAACCGGGAGACCGTCAATGCCGCTGAGCCGGGTTTCTGCCCGGCCGGCGACAAGGGCGACGGCGGCGTCGAAGTCGATCATCGCTGGTTGAAATCCGCTGAGGTGTCGAAATCACGCGCCAGGCCCGGTGGCGCCGCAACGAGCGCCGCGTTGGCGAGCAGGTGCTTGGCGCCTTGGTCGCCGGTGATCGCCGCGAGGTCGGAGAACAGGCGGTGGGCAAAGAGCACGGGTGGACCGCGCGTGTCGTCGAAACGGGTGGCGACCGCGTCGCTGTTCTCGCCGGCGGCGAGCAGCGCCATCAGGTGCGCGGCGGTGATGTTGGGCATGTCGGCGAGGCAGACCAGCAGGGCTTCGGCGTCGAGCTCGGTGGCGCGTTGCGCGCCGAGCGCCAGGGAGGCGCCCATCCCGTGGTGCGGGTCGGGGTTGGTGACCAGCTCGAAGCCGCGTTCGGCAAACAATTCTCTTCGCGGCGACGGTGCGGGTGGCACGATGGCGATGCGCCAGGTCAGCGACATCGCCGCGAGCGTATCGGCGATGTGGGCCGCCAGCGGCTTGCCGGCATGGGGGTGCAGCAGCTTGTCGCCGCCGAAGCGGGTCGAGAGGCCGGCGGCGAGGACCAGAGCGGCGATGCGTTCAGCCACGGTCGAGCTGGGCGCGGGTGGCCGAGATCTGGGCGAGGACGGAGAGCGCCAGCATGCCGGGGTCACGGGCCCGGTCGATCAGGCCGATCGGGCCGTGGATGCGCTCGATGGCTTCTGGCGACAGGCCCATGGCGCCGAGGCGGGCGCGGCGCAGACCATGGGTTTTGACGCTGCCCAGCGCCCCGACATAAAAGCCGTCGGCGACCGCGGCGCGGGCGAGGATGGCGTTTTCCCACTCGTGTTCGTGGAACAGCAGCACCGTCGCCGTCCACGGGTCGATCGGCAGTTCGAACGCCTGCGTCGGGGTGGTCAGCAGTTCGATCGGCGCATTGAGCGCGGCGAGGGCGTGGACCGAGCTTTCGTCAGGGGTGGCGAGCTGCAGGTCGAACTCGGCGGCGGCGCTGACGCGAGCCATCACCTCGAATTCCGGGCCACGGCCGACCAGCAGCAGCCGGGTGCGCGGCTGGTAGCGGCGGATGAAGACGCTATCGCGCCAACCGGTGGCGGCTGGGTCGTCGGTGATGGTGGCAGTGGAGCGTGCCGGGTCGAAGGCGATGGCGAAGGCCTCGCGCCGCGCGAAGCGGGCGATGGCTTCGGCCAGCAGCTCGGCCCTCGGCTGCGCGTGCAGCATCAGGTCGACGCCACCGCCACAGGGAAAGCGGATGTCGATGAAGCGCGAACCGCGGCCGAAACGGAAGGTCTGGTCCTCGCCGGTTGCGATCAGCGGCGCGAACTCGGCGGCGATGGCGGGCTCGACGCAGCCGCCCGAGACATGGCCGAGATGCCGGCCATCAGCCAGCACCGCCATATGGGTACCGAGCGCCTTGGGGGCGCCGCCATCGATGGCGCTGAGGGTGACGAGGGCGCCGGGAATGCCGAGGGCCTGGGCGCGCGCCAGAAACACGAACGGCGCGAGCTCGCGATCCATGCCGGCGAAGGCAGACGGCGCGAGATCATCGACCAGCTCGGCTTTGGCCAGCATGCGCTCTCCTCCAAAAGCGTTTCGCGGGAGAGTAGAACATCTGCGAGTGAAGCGCACTGCCCGAGCACGGGCCTCTCCTTGATCCTCCCCCGCGCGGCGGGTCACGGATGAGCGCCGCAGGCGCTCACCGTTGGGGAACCAACGAAGCTGGTGGAGGGGGGAGCCAGACTCACAGCGACTCTTGCCGCCCCCTCCACCACCCTTCGGGCGGTCCCCCTCCCCCGCCACGCGGGGGAGGATCTCGGAGAGGCCGGTAGCTCTAAGCCGACACGGTCTCGCGGACCAGCGCCCGGCGCAGCAGGTCGGCGGCGGCTTCGCCGTTGCCTGATGTGAGCAATGGCGCCAGCCGTCCGAGCGCCGCCATGTCGATCGTTGCGACGAGCCGGTCGAGAAACGCCACGTCATCGGTGAGAAGGCTGCCGACGCAGGCGGCGGTGAACGAGATGAGGAAGCGGTTGCCGCTGGCATTGGCGATCTCGAGCAGCAGGGCGGCGAGGCCGGTGCGCTTGGCCTCCGGCGTGCCGGCGCCGGCGAGACTGCGCACCGCTTCGGCGACGCGGCCGGCATGGCGGCGGCCGGCGGCTTCGGCGGCCATGGCGGGCTGGGTGCTGGCGATGGCGGTCCACAGCTCCTCGCTGACCCGCGCTGAGCCGAGCTTGCGCGACCAGGCGATCACTTCGGGGTTCAGCATGTCCCAGCGGCTGCGGTCGAGCACCAGGGTGCCACGCTTGCGGCGGGTTTCAACCAGCCCCTTGGAAGCCAGCCCCTTGATCGCTTCGCGTAGTGCGGTGCGACTGACGCCGAGCTCGGCGCTGAGCTGGTGCTCGTTGGGGAGGATGCTGCCGACCGGGAAATGGCCCGAGGCAATGGCCTGAAAGATCTCGCGGGCCACCAGCCGGTTGAGATCTTCGGGCGCGTGCTTGACGGTTGCCAGCCCGCCAGTCGAGGCGACGGCCGAACGGCGCAGGGGGATCGGATCCGGGCGGCGATAGACGGTCACGCGAGCGGTCTTTCCAACGGCGTTTCGCCGGGCCGGCTCGCCCTGCCATGGCGAATCCACCCGGTTGTCATTCTCATTAGGTAGGATTTATACCTCAGGCTGCGTCGCCAAGGCAATGCCGCCGCGTCGCGGGCTCGAGGGAACTGCTGCATGCCTACCATCGTCTGCTTCGGCGACTCCAATACCTGGGGGTGCCCGCCCTTCGCCAATATCGCGCAGACGCCGGACCGGATCGTGCCGGCGCGGCGCTGGGCCAATGTGATGGGGCGCGAGCTCGGGCCGGACAGCTGGGTGGTCGAGGAGGGGCTCAGCGGCCGCACCACGGTGTTCGACGATCCGATCGAGGGCACGCACAAGAACGGCTCGCGCACGCTGATCCCGATCCTCGAATCGCATGCGCCGATGGACGTGCTGATCGTCATGCTGGGCACCAACGACTTCAAGGACCAGCTGTCGATCACCGCTTACAACTCGGCGCGCGGCACGCTGACGCTGATCCAGATGATCAAGGGGCACTTCGCCATGGTGGAGCATCCGCCGGAAGTGCTGGTGGTGACGCCGCCCTCGATCACCGAGGAGGCGGAGCCGGCGATCTGGGGCATCGGCCACCAGCGCTGCCGCGACCATGCGCATTATCTCGAACAGGTGGCGCACCGCACCGGGTGCTTCCATTTCGATGCCAACAAGGTGGTGCGGGCCGGCATTGACGGCATCCACATGGATGAGGCGTCGCACGAAATCCTCGGCAAGGCGCTTGCCGGCGAGGTGCGCGCCATCCTCGCCATGCGAAACCTCCGCTGAGCGCTTTACATCATACATAATACATAATAGTCGTGATGGCGAAGGCGCGAGTGAGCGCCTCGCGGCAGGCGTGCGTCGGGAGGATGCGGGCGGCCGCCATTGGGAGGACACAATGAATCTGAGGAAACTGAGCGCGCTGGCGCTCGCCGCCGTCATGGCCGCCGCGGCGCCGGTCACCGCCATGGCGCAGGAAGACGTGATCATCATGCTGGGCGGGCCGAGCTCGGATCCGTTCTGGGGCGCGGTGCAGCAGGGCTTCGACCAGGCCACCAAGGATTACGGCGTCAAGACGCAGTGGACGGCGCCGGCCGATTTCAACGACATCGTGCCGGTCTATACCAAGATGTTCGAGGCGGCGATCGCCCGCAAACCCGCGGCCATCGCGGTGGGCAACTTCTTCCCCGAGCCGACCGAGCCGCTGATCAAGCAGGCGGCGGCCGAGGGCATCCCGGTCATCATCATCAACTCGGGCGGCGCCAAGTACCAGGAGCTGGGCGCCATCGGCTTTATCGGCGAAGACAGCTACCAGATGGGCTACCAGGGCGGCAAAATCGCCGTGGGCAAGGGCGTCAAGAACGGCCTCTGCATCAACCAGATCGCCGCCAACCCGGTGCTGGAGCAGCGCTGCCAGGGCTATATCGACGCGGTCACCGAGGCCGGCGGCAAGGCCAAGATGGTGATCCTCGCCTCCGAAGATATCGGCAACAGCCAAAAGGTGCAGGCCGCCGTCAGCGCCATGCTGATGCAGGACCAGACCATAGACGGCATCGTGACGCTGGGCGTCGCGGTGGGCGTCGATGCGCTGGAATCGGTGAAGCAGGTGCGCGCCACCGGCCGCGCCGTCGACCTCGGCACCATGGATCTCGGCAACGCCGTGCTCGAGGCGGTGGCCGCCGGCGAGATGAGCTTTGCCTCCGACCAGCAGCCGTTCCTGCAGGGCTATTACGGCGTGATGATCCCGCTGATGTACAACAAGTACAAGATGGCCCCGTCGGGCGTGATCAGCGTCGGCCCCTACATGGTGACGCAGGAAAACGCCGCGGCGGTGCTGGCGGTGAACAAGAGCATCCCGGGCTCGCGCGGCGCGAACTGACGGGCAGGGCGGGGGAGGTGGACGCGCCCCCGCCCCAACCGGCGATTGGATGTGGCGTGGGGATGGTTCGGTGCGCACAGAGTACCCCCCACCCTGTCCCTCCCCCGCAAGGGGGGAGGAGACCAGAACACTGGCGCTGGAGTTGGCGTCTCCCTCCCCCTTGCGGGGAGGGGACAGGGGTGGGGGTACTCTGTGCGCGCCGGCTTATCAGCCGCGTTGCCGCCGCGCTCTCGCCTCATCTCCACGATCCGCGCTAGCCTTCGAACTCCGACGGACCTGATGAAATGACCTCTGCCATGGAAACCACCATCGCCGATCCGCCTCAACCGCAGAGCCGCTTCGGCCTTGCCGAGCGGCTGCTGCGGATCGTCTGGATCGGGCCGCTGATCGCCGCTTTGGTGATCTACAGCTTCTTCGTCATTGTCGGCGGGGCCTCGGGGTTCTTCTCGATCCCCGGCACGGCCGGATGGCTGAACACCGCGGCCGAACTGGGGATCATCGCGCTGCCGGTGGGCCTGCTGATGATCTCGGGCGAGTTCGACCTTTCGACCGGTTCGGTGGTCGGCGCCGCCTCGATCATCGTGGCGCTGGGCACCGGGTTCTACGGGTTGCCGGTCGAACTCACCATCGTCATGGCCCTGGGCCTCGGCGTCGGGGTTGGCTGCTTCAATGCGCTCTTGGTCAATGCGACGAAGCTGCCGAGCTTCATCGTGACGCTGGCCTCGAACTTCATTCTCGCCGGCACGGCGCTGGGGCTGAGCCGGCTGATCTCGGGCTCGTCCAACGTCTCGCTCAAGGATGCCGGATGGGCGGAGCTGGTGCTGGGCTCCAAGTGGATGGGGTTCAACGTCTCCGTGCTCTGGTACCTCGGCGCCGCCATCCTCGCCGCCTGGGTGCTGAAGCAGACCCGGTTCGGCAACTGGATCTTTGCTACCGGCGGCAACCCCGACGCAGCGCGGCGCGCCGGCGTGCCGGTGGCGCGGGTCAAGCTGATCCTCTTCATCTGGACCGCCGTGTCGGCGGCCTTTGTCGGCATCATGTCGGCGGTGATGTACAACCAGGGCAACGCCGCCTCGGGGCAGGGCTATGTGTTCCAGACCGCCATCGCCGCGGTGATCGGCGGGGTGCTGCTCTCGGGCGGCTTCGGCTCGGTGATCGGCATCGTGCTCGGTACCTTCATCTACGGCATCGTCAGCCTCGGGCTGTTCTACACCGGCTGGCCGACCGACTGGCTCGCCACCTTCATCGGCGGGCTGCTGGTGATCGCCGTGCTCACCAACAACCTGATCCGCGAGCTGGCGCTGAACCGGGGAAAGAAGAAACTCTGATGGCTGCGCTCATGACGCTCGAAGGCGTCACCCGGACCTTCGGCAACAATATCGCCCTCAACGATGTCAGCCTCGAAGCCCATCCGGGCGAGGTGCATTGCCTGCTCGGCGACAATGGCGCCGGCAAGTCGACGCTGATCAAGATCATGTCGGGGGTGACGCCGCCGACCATCGGCACGCTGACCTTCGACGGCAAGCCGGTGACCTTTCGCTCGCCACGCGATGCGCAGGCGCATGGCATCGGCACAGTGCACCAGGATGTGGGCTCGATCCCGCTGATTTCGGTGGCGCGCAACTTCTTTCTCGGGAACGAACCGACCAGGGGCTGGGGGCCGTTCCGGCGGCTCGACCACCAGACGGCCAACCGCATCGCGCTCGAACAGATCCGGCAGATGGGCATCCGCCGCATCGCCGATGCCGAGCAACTGGTGGGCACCATGTCGGGCGGCGAGCGGCAGGCGCTGGCGATCGCCCGGGCACTGTATTTCGGGGCGAAGCTGCTGATCCTCGACGAGCCCACGGCGGCGCTCGGGGTGAAGGAAAGCAAGATCGTCATCGACCTGATCAAGCAGGCGCGCGAGCAGGGCATTGCGCTGGTGTTCATCACCCATAACGCGACGCACGCGCTCTCGGTCGGCGATCGCTTCACGGTGCTGATCCAGGGGCGGGTGGCCAGCCAGTTCAAGCGCGGCGAGAAGACCCGCGAAGAGGTGCTGAACCTGATGGCCGGCGGCGAAGCGTTCGATGCCGTTGGGCATGGGGATTGAGGCATACCGATAGAGACGGCCCCCTCCCGGCCTCCCCCATGAAGGGGGAGGTGAAGAGGCGAGGCTCTGTCTTCGATCGTGCCAAATGCACCAGCGGGGCACCTCCCCCTTCATGGGGGAGGATGGGAGGGGGCCGTCTCTGTCGGCTTGTCACGTGAACGCAAATTCGGTGGACAGTACAATGAACTACCAATCGCAATCGGCGCCGGTACAGGGACACGTCGCGCCGGGCTTCGAGGCGGTGGCGGAGGAGTTTGCGCGCAATTTCACGGTGCGTGGCGATGTCGGGGCGGCGTTCGCGGCGGTGCACAAGGGCAAGCTCGTCGTCGACCTCTGGGGCGGCATGGCGGCGCCGGGGCGGCCATGGCAGGCCGATACGCTGCAGGTGATCTATTCGGGCACCAAGGGGCTGTTCGCCGGGTGCGTGCTGAAGCTGGTCGAGCGTGGTCAGCTCGACCTCAACGCGCCGGTGGCCAAATACTGGCCGGAATTTGCTCAGAACGGCAAAGCCCGGGTGCTGGTGCGGCATGTCACCTCGCATGCCGCCGGCCTGCCGGGGATATCAACGCCGCTCGGCGCCGCCGACTACATCGACTACGAGCGGATGGAGACGCTGCTGGCGGCGCAACCGCTGGCGTCCGATCCGAACGCCTATCACTGCTATCACGCCGTCACCATTGGCTGGCTGGTGGGCGCGCTGGTACGGCGGATCGACGGGCGGACGCTGGGCCGGTTCTTCGCCGAGGAGATCGCCGGGCCGCTGGGGCTCGAGGCCTATATCGGGCTGCCTGAAGCGCTGGAGCCGCGGGTGGGGCGGATCGAGCTCGGGCCGGGCATGCTGCCCTATGACGAGGCGTTCAGCGACGAGCAGCGGGCCGATCCGGTGTTCGCTTCGATCTGGGGCAACCCGCCGCTGTTCCCGGCAGATCTCCCCTGGAACAGCCGCGCCTACCACGCGGCCGAGATCGGCGGGGCCGGCGGCATCGCCACGGCGCGTTCGATGGCGCGCTATTATGGCGCGATGGCGCAGGGCGGCAGCATCGATGGGGTCACGATCCTGAAGCCGGAGACGGTCGCCCTGGGGCGGGCCGAGCAGAGCCGCTTCATGGACCCCTATATCGCCGAAGCCATGGCCTTCGGCGTCGGCTGGGCACTGCAGACGCCGCAGGGCCGGTTCGGGCCGGCGCCCGATGCGTTCGGGCATTCCGGGGCCGGCGGCTCGATCCATGGCGGCTGGCCGAGCGAGCAGGTGGGGTTCAGCTATACGATGAACCAGATGCGCGCGGATCCCGAGGATCTGCGGTCACGGCATGTGCTGAAGCGGTTGTATGAGATTGTGCGGTAGGGGGGACGGGGCTGGTGTGTGTGGCCACCCCCCTCCCAACCTCCCCCACAAGGGGGGAGGTGCCGTTCTGCGGTTGTGGCATGATCGAGCTTCATCCACCGGCCTGACACTTCCCCCTTGATGGGGGGAGGCCGGGAGGGGGTGGGGCAGCGGGCACCGCCCTAACTGATCACCAACCGTGAAATCCGCCCACCGACCAGCGTGAACGCCATGGTCCCCTCTCCATTGTAGCCATTGCCGCTGACCGCCAGCCGCACCCGGTACGCGTCGGCCCCTTTGGGCTCGACCTCGATCAGCCGAAACTTCGAGTGCATGCCGATATTGTCGGTCTCGTTCCAGCTGGCAATGCCGGCGCGGCCGGTGAAGTCGCGGCCCCAGTCGCTGAGGAAGGCATCCGGGGTGAAGGCTTCGAGGAAGGCGGCGGTGTCGCCGGCATTGGTGGCGTCGATGAAACGCTGGATGACCGGCGGGGTGGTGCTCATGGGTGGGCTCCGTGGGTGGGGGTTCCCTTCTAGCGTGGGGCGTCGGGCATCGACAATCAGTGGCTCTCTTCCGGCACCTCGCTGCCGCGGCAGCCGAGCAGGAAGTCGAAATCGGCGCCGGTGTCGGCCTGCATGACGTGGCGGCGATAGAGGCCGCGATAGCCGGATTCCTGCAGCGCGACCGGGGGCTGCCACTCGGCGCGGCGGCGGGCGAGTTCGGCCTCGTCGACGTGCAGCGTCAGCTCGCGGCGGCTGACCGAGAGGGTGATTTCGTCGCCCTCGCGCACCAGCGCCAGCGGTCCGCCGGCGGCGGCTTCCGGCGCCACGTGCAGCACCACGGTGCCATAGGCGGTGCCGCTCATCCGGGCGTCGGAGATGCGCACCATGTCGCGCACCCCTTGCTCGAGGAGCTTGGCGGGCAGGCCCATGTTGCCGACCTCGGCCATGCCTGGGTAGCCCTTGGGCCCGCAATTGCGCAGCACCATGATGCTCTGGGCCGTGATCGGAAGGTTGGGGTCGGCGATGCGGTGCTTGTAGTCCTCGATGTCGTTGAACACCACGGCGGGGCCGCGATGTTCGAGCAAAGCCGGGGTGGCCGCCGAAGGCTTTAGCACCGCGCCATCGGGGGCGAGGTTGCCGCGCAGCACCACCATGCCGCCATGCGCCACCAGCGGTTGGTCGAGCGGGCGGATCACGTCGGGCAGGTAGACTTCGGCATTGGCGATGTTGTCGCCGACGGTCTTGCCGTTGACGGTCAGCGCCTCGAGCCGCAGCGCGGCGCTGATGCGGTTCATCAGCGCCGGGATGCCGCCGGCATAGAAGAAATCCTCCATCAGGTGCTCGCCCGAGGGCATCAGGTTGGCGAGCGTCGGGATATCGCGGCCGAAACGATCCCAGTCGTCGAGGGAAAACTCGACGCCGACCCGGCCGGCAATGGCGAGCAGGTGCACCACCGCATTGGTCGAGCCGCCGATGGCGCCGTTGACCTTCACGGCGTTCTCGAAAGCGGCGCGGGTGAGGATCTTCGAGAGCTTCAGGTCCTCGTTGACCATCTCGACGATGCGGCGGCCAGTGAGATGGGCGAGCCGGGCGCGGCGCGCGTCGACGGCGGGGATGGCGGCATTGCCGGGCAGCGACAGGCCGAGCGCCTCGACCATCGAGGCCATGGTGGAGGCGGTGCCCATGGTCATGCAGTGGCCGGGCGAGCGCGACATCGATTCCTCGGCGGCGAGGAACTCGTCCATCGAGATGACGCCGGCGCGCACGTCTTCGCTGAGGCGCCAGACATCGGTGCCCGAGCCGATCTTCTTGCCCTTGAACCAGCCCGAGAGCATGGCGCCGCCACTGAGCACGATCGAGGGCAGGTCGACGCTGGCGGCGCCCATCACCAGCGATGGGGTGGTCTTGTCGCAGCCGGCGAGCAGCACGACGCCATCGATGGGGTTGCCGCGGATTGACTCCTCGACATCCATCGAGGCGAGGTTGCGGAACATCATGGCGGGGGGGCGGAGGTTGGACTCGCCGCAGGAGAATACCGGGAACTCGACCGGGAAGCCGCCGGCTTCATAGATGCCGCGCTTGATCGGCTCGACCAGCTGGCGGAAATGCGCGTTGCAGGGGGTGAGGTCGGAGGCGGTGTTGCAGATGCCGATCACCGGGCGGCCATCGAACATATCCTCGGGATGGCCAGAATTCTTCATCCAGCTGCGGTGGATGAAGGCATCCTTGCCGGTGCCGCCGAACCAGGCCTCAGAGCGAAGCGGTTTCTTCATCACATGATCCCGGTATCGGCGAAGATCTGTTCGGTGGTGCCGCCGGCCTCGATCAGGGTGCGGACCTGCTCCTCGCCGGCCACCTTGGCGAGCGCCAGCTCCACCGCTTCGGCAAGGCGGGCAGCCGGGATGATGACGACACCGTCGATATCGCCGAACACCACGTCGCCATTGTCGACGCGAACGCCGTTGTCGAACTCGATCGGGCAGCGATAATCGATCACCCGACCGCGCAGGCGCTGATCCTGCGCGTAGCTGCCCGACGAGAAGACCGGGAAATCCAGCGCCTTGATGCCGCGGGTATCGCGGTGGAAGCCATCGAGCACCGCACCCGTGGCGCCCAGACTCATGGCGCGGGTCGACATCAGTTCGCCCCACAACGCGTAGCGCGGCGAAGAGCCGGTGCAGATGTAGACCTCGCCGGTTGTGAGCGAATCCAGCGCCTTGAACATCAGTCCGAAGGAGTCGGTCTTTTGGGCCTGGGTGACGTAGTCGGAGGCGGCGTCGGCCTCGAGCACGGTCATCGCCCGGCCGACCATGACGTGATCGGGATTCACGGCGCGGATATGCGGCGGCAGGAACTGGTGGGTCAGCCCCAGAGTGTCGAGCACGTCGCCGACCACCGAAGTGTTGAGACGGGTGCGGAGGCTGTCGATCAGGGCTTGGTCGGGGGAGGGCATGCGTTTACTCGCTGGGGCAGGAACTGGCCGGACGCTAGCGAAGGCAAGGAAAGGCTGTCAAGCTGTAAGACAGATTGACGGGTATTGACGCGCGGACCTATTCTCCGAGCCATGGAACCGCTTTCGCCAACCCTGCGCCGCCTCGACAATGCCACGCTTGGAGATCGGGCTTCGGCGGCATTGCTCGAGCATATCCGGGCCGAGCAGCTGCAGCCGGGGAGCAGCCTGCCGTCCGAGGCAAAGCTCACTGAATTGCTGGGCGTCAGCCGACCGGTGGTGCGCGAGGCGCTGAGGAACCTGCGCGGTCTCGGCATCATCGAGATCTTCAACGGGCGCGGCGCGGTGGTGCGGGAATTGAGCCCGGCCTCGCTCGAAGTGTTCTTCGCCCACGCCCTGCAGACCATCGACAACTCGTTGATCGACCTGATGGAACTGCGCACCGGGCTCGAATGCGAGGCGGCGGCGCTGGCGGCGGCACGGCATGGCGCGGCGGATGCGGCGGAGCTGCAGCGGCTGGTCGGGGAAATGCGGGAGGCGCTTGGCGAAGCGGAGCGCTACAGCCGGCTCGATGCCGAGCTGCATGTCGCCATCGCGCGCGCCGGCGGCAACCCGCTTTACCTGCACATGGTGCAATCGATCCGCACCGCCATGCAGGAAGCCTCGCTGCGCGGCATGCAGTTGCGGGTGGGCCGCGAGGAGATCGCGGCGGTGCAGCAGATGCACGAGGCGATCGTCGGGCGGATCGCGGCGCGGGACAGCGATGGCGCGTTCCGCGAGATGAAGCGGCACATGCAGATGGCGACCGAGGCATTTCGGCGGGGGTAACGAAGTCGCGGCCCCTCAATCAGGGGCGACGGGCCGGTGTGGGAAGAGTACCCCCACCCCTGTCCCCTCCCCGCAAGGGGGAGGGAGACGCTCCCACCGGCGCTGGTGTTTTGGTCTCCTCCCCCCTTGCGGGGGAGGGACAGGGTGGGGGGTACTCTTCCCGCCCCGTACTGTCCTTCGGAGAGGCGCCGACTGCCGGCCCGGCTGAATACCGACCGACCGTCGGTTCCCATTTCCACTACGACTTTTTGAGCAAGCGGACGCGTGCAGCAGCCGCTTGACCACGGATCGCTCCGCGTGTCATCGTTCAGCCTATGGATAGGCGTTCAGCATAGTGAACGACAGGCGCATAAGTCGCCGGCACGATGCTTCGCCCGTCCCCGACCGATCATCACGCCTCCCGATGCCCGGGAAGCGATGAAGCGCTCGTGTTCCTTGGGAGGAAAGCAACGTGTCCAAGACCACCCTAACGCAGTTCACGCCCAGCCGGCGTGCTGTTCTTGCGGGTCTCGCCGCCTCGCCGTTCGCGCTTGCCGCGGGCAGCCATCTCGCCATGGCGCAGCCGACCAGCGGCACGCTGTCGATCGCGGTTTTCGACTGGGCCGAAATCGGCGTGAAGCCGGTGTTTGCCGCCTACGAGGCGGCCCGTCCGGGCGTCAAGATCGAGTACTCGGTGATCCCGTCGGCGGAACTGCGCCAGGCCCTGCTGTCGCGCCGCCTCGCCAACAAGCTGCCCGATATCACCTATCTCGCCGATATCTACGCGACGCAGCTGGCCAACGCGGAAGTCACCGCCGACATGCGGCCGTTTCTGACCTCGGGCGGGCCGATCGGCCTGAACTCGCTGGCCAAGCCCTTCCTCGACCAGTACCTGATCACCTCGGGCCCGAACAAGGACGGCATTTTCGGCCTACCGATCGGCGCCGACACCGTCGTGCTCTACTACAACAAGAAGCACTTTGACGACGCTGGTATCCCCTATCCCGACGACACCTGGACCTTCGAGAAGCAGATCGAGGTTGCAACCCAGCTGACCCAGAAGAATGGCAGCGTCACCACCCGCTACGGCCTCGCCGCGTCGGTGCCGTGGCACGCCACTTATGTTCCGGGCATCGAAGCCTTCGGCGATACGCTGCTTGACGAAAACAACATGTACAAGCTGCAGACCGAGGCCGCGATCAAGGTCTTCACCATGTACTGGGACCAGGTGAAGGCGGGCGTGCTCGCTTCGACGCCGCAGCAGAACCAGCTCGGCGGCGGCTACCAGGCCTTCGGCGCCGGCACCGTGTCGATGCTGCAGTCGGTGCGCGCACTGACGCCGCTAATCCGCAGCGTGACCACGGACGACTGGGACGTGGCCTTCGTGCCCACCATCAACGGCGTCCGCAAGACCGGCATGGGCTCGATTGCCCAGGCGATTACGCCGCCGGGTATGGCGAACAACAAGGAACTCGCCTTCGACTACCTCAACTGGTTCTACTCCGAGGACGGCGGCATGAAGATCCTCGCCGCCGGCTACGGCACTGTGCCGCCGGTCGAGGCACTCTACAACAGCCCGATCTGGACCGATCTGCCCGGACCTCCGTACGACAACCGCATCTTTGCGGAGGCGATCCAGTACGGCGCCATGAACCCGACCTCGATCCCGGCCGACGTGCAGGCGGTGGTCGATGCCGAGCTCACCAAGGCGGAAGAGGCGGTCGTGCTCAACAACGTGCCGGTGGCCGACGCGCTGAAGGCCGCCGAAACGGTGATCAACGAGGCCATGGCCCGCGTCATGGCGGCCGGCGGCTGATCGCAGGCAAGACCTGCCGTCGCACGCCTGCAGCGGCGGCGGCAGTCTTCTAGTTGGTCGCGCTCTCGAACCGGAAACGTCTCACGACTTTTCCCGAGAGCGCCCCAGTGAACCGGCTGTGTCCTCCCGCAGCCGGTTCTCCCTTTCCGCAACGGGACTGACCCTCTTGAGCAAGACCGACACCGCCGACGAGGCCGGCATGTCTGCGATGGCGCGACCCAAGCCGCGCCGCAGATCGAGCCGCACCGCCTCCCCGTTCTGGGCCGCCCTGTTCGTTGGGCCCAACGTGATCCTGTTCACCGTCTTCATGGTCATCCCACTGGTCTGGGGGTTGGCGCTCAGCCTCTATGACTGGAACCTGATCTACGCGCCACGCTTCGTCGGCTTTGACAATTACCTGGCGCTGATGAATGACGCCCGCGCCGTGAACTCGGTGGTGAAGACCGTCTATCTGCTGGTGCTCGGCGTGGTGCCGACGGTGTTTCTGTCGTTCTTGCTGGCGGTGCTGATCAATACCAGCTTTCCTGGCTACAGCGTGTTTCGCACGATGTACCTGCTGCCGATCGTCATTTCTCTCGTCGCTTCGGCCGTGCTGTGGAAGTTCATGTACGATCCGCGCGTCGGCCCGATCGCGCAATTGCTCAGCTTCTTCGGCGTTTCCGGTCCCAACTGGCTGCAGGATACCACCTGGGCGATGCCCGCTCTGTCGCTGGTGATCGTCTGGCTGCGGCTGCCGCTCGGCATCATCCTTTACCTCGCCGCACTGCAGCAGGTTAACCCGCAACTGCTCGAGGCTGCCGAGATCGACGGGGCCGGGCCATGGGCGAAGCTGCGCCACATCATCTGGCCGAACGTCATGCCGGTGACGCTGCTGATCCTGGTGCTGACCTTGCGCGGCATCATCTTCGACAGCTTCGACATCGCCTTCGTGATGACCAAGGGCGGGCCGCTCAATTCCACGGATATCCTCGCCGTCTACATCTACGACCTGGCCTTCGCCCAGTTGCGGCTCGGCTATGCCTCGGCGTTGTCGACCGTGCTGTTCGTCATCGTCATCATCCTGGCGCTGATCTTCAACCCGCCGCGCCGGCGCCCCACCAACGGAGACACAGTATGAGTGCCGGACACCACTGGCGCCGCCGCCTCCATGTCTCGACGGTGATCTTCTTCGGTCTGGTGATGGCCGCGCCGTTCTACTGGATGATCATCAACTCGTTCAAATCCAGCCGCGAGGTGGTTGCCTATCCGCCGACATGGTGGCCGACAGAATGGCATCCGGAGAACGTCTGGGCGGCACTCGCCTTCCTCGAGCCCACGGCGATCGTGAACTCGGTGATCTTCACCGCGATCATCACCATCGTGCAACTCGTCCTGGTGGTGATGACCGGCTTCGCGCTCGCCAAGATGCAGTTCCTGGGGCGCGGCGCCCTGCTGGGACTGTTCATCCTGACGATGTTCGTGCCCGGCCAGGTCGCGACGATCCCCACCTTCATCCTGATCCGCAACCTCAACTGGATCGACACCTTCATGGGGCTGTGCGTCCCGATCATTGCGCAGACCAGTTTTGGCGTGTTCATCTTCCGGCAGTTCTACATCTCGATGCCGAACGAGATTCTGGATGCGGCCAAGATCGACGGCGCCAACTGGGGCCAGGTGTTCACCAAGATCGTGCTGCCGCTCTCCGGCCCGCCCATCGCCGCCTATGTCGCGGTGACGGTGCTGACCGCGTGGAACATGTATGCCTGGCCGCTGATCTCGACGACGGAAAAGGAAATGCGCGTGCTGCCGCTGGCCCTCGCCGGGCTCGGCCAGTCATACTCGCAAACGCCGCCGAACATCGCCATGATGGCCGTGCTGTTGTCGACGCTGCCGATCATCATCTTCTTCATTCTCTGCCAACGCTATTTCATCAACGGCCTCGGCGGCTCGTTGAAGGAATAGGCCGAGGTTTATTAGCGGGAGCTAAGACGTGACTACAGTACCAGTCTGCCTCGTCGGGTGTGGGGGCATGGGGAGCCGGCATGTGCAGGGCTTTGCCCGGCTGCAGCGCTCGGGCCTGAGCAATGTCCGGCTCGTCGCGGTGTGCGACGTGCGGCAGGACAATGCCGAGCGGGTCGCCGGCGAGGCCGAGAAGCTGCTCGGCTACCGGCCGAAGATCCACCTTGCGATCGACGACGCGGTGGCCGACCCGGAGATCGCGGCGTTCGACGTGGTGACGGAGGCGTTCAGCCACCTCGCGGTGGTGCTGCCGGCCCTGCGCGCCGGCAAGCACGTGCTATGCGAGAAGCCGCTGGCGCTGACGGTGCGCTCGTGCCAGGCGCTGATCGAGGCGGCGAAGGCCGGCGGCGCGGTGCTGGCGACGGCCGAGAACTACCGGCGCGATCCGACCAATCGCCTCGCCAAGGCGGTGATCGATTCCGGCGTGCTCGGGCCTGTTCACCTGATGGTGCAGACGATGATCGGCGGCAATGACCGGATCATCATCACGCCGTGGCGGCACTTCAAGGACAAGGGCGCCATCGGGCTCGACATGGGCGCGCATCTGACCGACATCGTGCAGTATTATTTCGGGCCGTTCCAGGCGGCGTTCGGCAAGGGTTTCATCGCCGAGCCGATCCGCCGCCGGCAGGAAAAGCCGGAGATGCAGACCGAGGCGTATCTGAAGCGCTTCCTCGAAATCCCCGCTGAGATCACCGCTACTGGCGAGGACTCGTTCGCCGCGACCTTCACCATGCAGTCGGGCCTGATGGTGCAGATGGCCTTCGTCGCTTCGGGCCCGGGCAAGGGCTACAACCAGCGCACGGTGCATGGGCAGCGCGGCTCGCTCGAGATCTTCAACGATCGCACCGGCAAGGCGCCGATCCTTCATACCGCCGAGGGCGACCTCACCGGGCAGGCGCTGGCCGACAAGGTCGGCTTTCAGCTCGATGCGCTGACCCAGAAGCTCTATGGCGGAGTGTCGTACGAGCTCGACTGGGCCGAGACGGATTCAGGCCTCCTCGCCATCGAGATCCACGATTTCGCCGCCGCCATCATGGAAGGCCGGCCGCCGGAAGTGGACGGCGAGGGCGGCCTCACGGCCGTCGCCTCGGTGCTCGCCGCCTATGAGAGCGGTCTTGCCGGCCGCGCGGTGACGATGGACGAGGTGCTGTCGAGCACGGTTTCGACGTATCAGGACGACATCGACGCCGACCTCGGGCTGTTGCCCAAGTCGAACGCCGCCTGAGGGAGGACAGGATGACTGACGCAGCTTTCGCCGCCGTGCCGCTGATCGTCCAGAAGCTCGGCCCCAAGCAGATCGCCTTCGTGGTGCGCGACCTCGAAGCCGCGACCAGGCAGTGGTGGGACCTGCTCGGCATCGGACCCTGGACGGCGTGGGAATATACGCCCGAGATCCTGAAGGACATGACCTACAAGGGCGCGCCGGCCCGGTTCGGCCTGAAGCATGCCCTGGCCTGGAAGGACGGGGTGCAGTTCGAGCTGGTCGAGCCCACCACCGGCCCTTCCTTCTTTGCCGATCAGCTCCAGAGCTCCGGCGAAGGCCTCAACCATATCGGCATCCACGTGATGGAAAACCATGCGCAGGCGGTGGCCGAGCTCGAAGCCGCCGGCTTCACCCGGCTGCAATCGGCCCGCGGCTTCGGCGGCGATGGCAGCGGCGCCTTCGTCTATTTCACCTCCCCAAAGCTCAACGGCCTCGTGCTCGAGCTGATCAGCCCGCCGGCCACCCGCCGCACACCGCTATTCGTCTATCCCCTGCCTGAGGAAGCAAAGTGAAGATCGAGCGTATCGATACCTACGTCGCGCATAACTGGATGTTCGTCGAAGTGACGACGGATACCGGGCTCAGAGGCGTGGGCGAATCCACCTTCTTCGGCTTTCCCGAGGCGACCGCCTCGGTGGCCAAGGGCTTTGGCGAGCGGCTGATCGGCGAGGACCCGTTCCGCATCGAGTACCACAATCTCAGCCTCTACCGCGCCTACTCGATGCGCGGCATGGCCATTGGCGGCGCCATCTCGGCGATCGACCAGGCGCTGTGGGACATCAAGGGCAAGCATTACCAGGCGCCGGTCTGGGACCTGTTGGGCGGCCGGGTGCGCGACAAGGTGCGCGCCATGCTGGTGATCCCTTACGGCACGGCCGAAGAAGTGGCGGCGAGCTGCAAGGCCGCCGTCGAGGACGGTTATACCGCGCTCAAGGTGATGGTCTACCAGCCCGAGCACCACCTGATGGCGTTCGGCGCCAAGGTGAAGGACATGGTCGAGCGCATGGCGCTGATCCGCGAAGTGGTGGGCTGGGATGTCGAGATCGGCATCGAACTGCACCGTAACATGGCGCTGGGGGAATCCATCGCGGCGATCCGCGAGTTCGAGCAGTTCCGGCCGCTCTTCGTCGAAGACCCGATTCCGCCCGACAGCGTCCTCAGCTTCGGCGAGGTGTCGCAGAAATCGCGCGTGCCGATGGCGGCAGGCGAGCGCAACACCTCGATCTGGGAGTTCCGCGAGTATGTCGAGCATGGCGGGGTGCACCATATCCGCCCCGATGTCGGCATTGCCGGCGGCATTACCGGCACCCGCAAGATCTGCGCGCTGGCCGAGGCGCATCACCAGGGCATCATCCCGCACGCCGTGCCCTCGGGCCCGGTGGCGACAGCGGCGCAGGTGCAGCTCGGCTTTGCCGTGCCGAACTGGGAAGTGACCGAGCACATGCTGCAGGATCGCGCCCCCTGGACCAAGGCGGTGAAGGCGATCGTCCCGGTCATCAACGGCCATTGGCTGCCCAACGAGACGCCGGGCCTCGGCGTCGAGCTCGACCATGAGGGGCTGAAGACCATCCCCGTCATCAACAAGGTGCCCCCCACCTCGCTGAAGACCGATGGCTCGGTGGCCTTCAGGTAGGCGCCCGTGATCGTCGACAGCCACACGCACGCCTGGGCCCGCTGGCCCTACGAGCCCCCGGTGCCCGACGAGGCCACCAAGGGCTCGGTGGAGCACCTGATCCACGAGATGGATCAGAACGGCGTCGCCGAGGCGGTGATCGTCTCGGCGCGGATCGAGAAGAACCCGGACAACAACGCTTATGGGGCAGCGGCGGTGCGCCGCTACCCCAAGCGGCTGCACCAGTTCGCCGATGTCGATTGCGCCTGGTCGCCGGAGTACCACACGCCGGGTGCGGTGGAGCGGCTGCGGGTGGCGGCGGAGACGCTGCCGATCAAGGGCTTCACCCACTATGTGGGCGAGAACGATGGCTGGTTCCGCTCCGACGAGGGGCGGGCGTTCTTCAAGCTCGCCGCCGAGCGCAAGCTCATCGCCTCGATCGCCATGGGCCCGGCCTGGGCGGCAGACCTGGGCGCGATCTGCGCCGAGACCCCCGATCTGGTGGTGCTGCTGCACCATATGGGCGGCATCAGTTCGACCGACCCGCGTTCGGCGCTCGAGACGATCGCCACGCTGGCGAAATATCCCAATGTCCACATCAAGCTTTCGGGCTTTCACTATGCGGTGGGGCTCGACAATGGCTGGGACTATCCGCACCCGAGCGCCATGTGGATCGCCGAGGGGCTCCATGCCGCGTTCGGCGCCGACCGGCTGTGCTGGGGTTCGGACTTTCCGGCGCTCAGCCGGGCCATGACCTATAAACAGGCGCTCGAAATCGTGCGCGTACATTGCCGTTTCCTGGGGGCGGGCGATCTCGCGCCGATCCTGGGCGGCACACTCAAGCGGCTGCTCGATCAGGCCGCGCCAACGAGGACCAGCTGATGAACGTGCCCGCGCGCCCCGAGACCATGTTCCGTTCGCTCAACCCGGCTACCGGCGAGCAATTCGGCAGCTATCGCCTGCATGACGGTGCGGAAGTCGAAGCCGCGCTCGAGCGCAGCTTCGCCGCCTGGAGCAGCATACGCGCCGCCGGCATCGCCAAACGCGCCCGGCTGCTGCTGGCTTTGGCCGATCGGCTCGAAGCCAATCTCGAAGCGTTCGCGCGGCTGATGACGCTGGAGATGGGCAAGCCGATCAACGAGGCGCGCGGCGAGATCAGGAAATGCGCCGCAACCTGCCGCACCACCGCCGAGCTGGGGCCGGGCTGGCTGGAGCCGCTGGAGGTGAAGAGCCCGGCGCGCGGCAGCCGGGTGCGCTACGAGGGGCTGGGACCGATCCTCGCGATCATGCCGTGGAATTTTCCGTTCTGGCAGGTGATCCGCTTTTTCGCGCCGGCCTTCCTTGCCGGCAACACCACGGTGGTGAAGCACGCCGAGAACGTGCCGGCTTCGGCCGAGGCGCTGGAGCAGGTGTTCACCGAGGCCGGCATGCCCGATGGCGTGCTGGTGAACCTCCGCGTCGATCACCCGACAGTGGGGAAGCTCATCGCCGACAGCCGCATCCGCAGCGTCACCGTCACCGGCAGCGTGCGGGCCGGGCGGACCATTGCCGGACTTGCCGGCGCGGCAGGCAAGAAAGCCGTGCTGGAACTGGGCGGCTCCGACCCGTTCATCGTTTTCGCCGATGCCGATTTCAACGCCGCGGTGAAGACGGCGGTGGCGGCGCGGCACAATAATTCGGGGCAGAGCTGCGTCTGCGCCAAGCGCTTCCTGGTCGAGCAGTCGATCGCCGCCGATTTCACCGAGGCCTTCGTCGAGGGCACCCGCAAGCTGAGCTATGGCGATCCGCTCGACGAAACGCATGGGCTGGGGCCGCTGGCGCGCGCCGACCTTCGCGCCGGGCTGCAGGACCAGCTCGACCGCAGCATTGCCGGCGGGGCGCGGGTGGCGCTGGCCGGCGGCACGGTCGATGGGCCGGGCTTCTTCTTCGCGCCGACCGTTTTGACCAACGTGGCCGACGATAATGTCGCGGCGCGCGAGGAGCTGTTCGGGCCGGTGGCGCCGATCTTTGCGTTCGCCGACGAGGCAGAAGCGCTGCGCATCGCCAACGGCACCGAGTTCGGGCTGGCCGCGGCGGTGTGGACGCGCGACGAGGACCGGGCGCGCCGCATGGAGCAGGCGGTCGAGGCGGGGGCGGTGTTCATCAACGACATGGTGCGCTCGGACGCCCATATCTCGTTCGGCGGCATCAAGTCCTCCGGCTATGGCCGCGAGCTCGGGCAGGTCGGCATCACCGAATTCACCAACGCCAAGACCGTGTGGATTGGCTGACGAGGCAACACTATGACGATCTACAACCTGCCGAGACCCTTGCGCGTCGGCTTCGCCTGCAATGCCGATACGTTTGCACGGATGGCTGATGAGGAAGCGATCGAGGCGCTCTCCAGCCTCGGGCGTTTCGAGCATCACCTCTGCGATGAACCCTCGAGCTGGGATGAGGCGCCGCCGGAGAATTCCGCGGCGATCGACCAGCTGGTGGCGTTTGCAGAGAAGCTCGATGCGCTCCTCGTCTGCCACGGCTCGCCGCGGTTGACCGGCGCCATTCTCGACCGGCTGCCGAATTTGAAGTTCATCGCCGAGGTCGAGGGCGACCGCTTCAGCCAGCGCATCGACGTCAATGCCGCCGCCGAGCGCGGCGTCACCGTGGTCGATACCACCAATGGCTCGTCCTACCCGGTGGCCGAATGGGCGCTGGCCATGGCGATGATCGGGCTCCGCAATGCCGGGGCGCTGTTCCGCCGGATGATCGAGGGCGAAGTGCTGTTCCAGAAATGGGCGGAGCGCGTCGCCGACCCTGGTTTCAACGGTGAGCTCACCGGGCGCAGTGTCGGGCTGATCGGCGCCGGCTATATCGGCCGCCGGCTGATTGAACTGCTGCAGCCGTTCCAGGCCGATATCTACGCCTTCGACCCTTACGCGCCGCGGGTCCTCGCCGACATTTACGACATCACCCTGACCTCGCTGGAGCAGGTGATGGAGTGCGACGTGGTGATCTCGCTGGTGCCGCTGACCCCCGAGACCAAGGGGATGATCGGCGAGAAGGAGCTGAACCGGCTCCGTCCGCGCTCGGTGTTCGTCAACGTGTCGCGCGGCGCGGTGGTCGACCAGGCGGCGCTGATCCGCCGGCTGGTGCGGGGCGACGTGGTGGCCTCGCTCGACGTGTTCGACCCCGAGCCGCTCGAGGCGGATTCGCCGCTGAGGACCATGCACAACGTGTTTCTCACGCCGCATATTGCCGGGGTCACCGCCCCGTGCGGTCCGCGCTTCCTGACGCTGGCCGCCGACGAGATCGCCCGCAAGTTCGCCGGGCATCGCACCCGGCACGACCTGGTGCCGCGCGCCGGGGTGAAGTCATGATCTCGACCGACCTCGCTGCCCGCCGCAAGGCGAGGACGCTCAAGCTGGGCTATTGCGTGCCGGCTTTCGCCATGCCGAGCAGCGGGTTGTTCCGGGTGCCCAATGTGGCGCGGATCGAGGATGTCGACGTGCTCGGCAATGCCCGCGAAGCCGAGCGGCTGGGCTTTGACTCGCTCTGGGTCTGCGACCACCTGATGCTGGGGCGCGAGCAGGCGGTGCTCGAGGGCTGGACCACGCTGGCGATGATCGCCGGCGCCACCAGCCGGGCACAACTGGGGCTGATCCACCAGGCCAACCTGTTCCGCGCCCCGCAGATCGCCGCCAAGATGATGTCGACGCTCGACCTGCTATCGGGTGGCCGCTTCATCCATTTCTTCGAAGCCGGCATGGGGCGCCCGGAACAGGTGGCCTATGGCCTCGACTGGGACGACAACCACGATGCGCGGGTCGAACGGCTCGAAGAGGCAATAACCCTGATCAAGGCGCTCTACGCCTCGGACAAGCCGATCGATTTCGACGGCAAGTTCTATCAGCTCAGGCAGGCGCAACTGGCGCCCAAGCCACAACAGGCGCATATCCCGGTCTGGCTGGGCGAGGCGTTCGACCCGGTGATCGAGCTCAGCGGTCGCATCGCCGATGGCTGGAATTCAACGCCGGTGACGCTCAGCGAACTCAAGCGCCGGCTGGCGCTGCTCGATGCGTCGCTGGCCAGGGCCGGGCGGTCGCGCGCCGAGGTGGAGATCAGCTTCGAAACGCAGATCCTGGTCGCGCCGGACCTGGCGTCGCTGCGCCGCAAGGTGGCGGCTTTGGTCGAACGGATGGTCGAGGCCAGGTCGGGCGAGCCGCAGCCGGAGGTGACCGACTTCGTCGCCGGCCGGGTCGACCGGCTGCCCGAGGCGATGACCGGGCCGTGGATCATCGGCACGGCCGAGGACGCGAAGGTGCGGATCGTCGAATTGCGGGGGCAGGGGGTCGATCACCTGATGCTGTGGTTCATGGATGCCCCGGAGACGGATGGGATGGCGTATTTCATGGAGGAGGTGGCGCCGGGTTTTCGGTAGTTGTCAGTGGTGTGGATGGGCCGTTGCGAGAAGAGCACCCCCCACCCTGTCCCTCCCCCGCAAGGGGGGAGGAGACCAGAACACCGGCGCCGGTGAGGGCGTCTCCCTCCCCCTTGCGGGGAGGGGACAGGGGTGGGGGTCCTCTTCCCGCACCGGTCGTGATGGTCCAGCGGCGATCACCGGGATCCCGGTCCTGAATCGCTTGCACGCTGGTCCCGGCGCTCGCTAATGCCTAAACTCGGGGCAAGGAGAATGGATAGCTGATGATCGAAGACACCGAGCAGCGGGGCAAGGCCGTCCCCGCGCTGGTCCGGACCAAGAAAATTCTCGATGCGCTCAGTACCGGCGGCAAGCCCAAGGGCGTGTCGGAGCTGGCGCGCATGCTGGACCTGCCCAAGAGCACGGTGCATGGGCTTTGCCATACCCTGGTCGATCTCGGCCTGATGATGCGGGTGGGGCCGTCGCAGTTCGCGGTGGGCCCGCATGTGCTCAGCTGGGCCAACGCCTTCGAAGGCCAGAGCGACCTGACGCAGGAATTCATGCGCATCGCCGAGGCGACCGACCTGATCTCGGAACAGGCGATCAACCTTTCGATCCTCACCGGCCGCGAAGTGATGTATGTGGCCTGCCGGCGCGGCACCGATCCGCTCGGGGTCAGCTTCCGGCCCGGCGTGCGCCTGCCGGCGCCGTTTACCGCCACCGGCAAGGCGATGATGTCGACGATGCGGCCCGAGGAAGTCGAGGCGCTGTTCGGCGACGAGTGGCCGGAGCCGTGGACCAAGCAGAGCGTGCCCGATCTCAAGACGCTGATGCGCGAGCTCGAGGAGACGCGCGAGCGCGGCTATTCGATCGACGACGGGCAGTTGCGCGACGCCATGGTGTGCTTCGGCGCCCCGGTGTTCAACGCCAGCGACGACCACGCGGTGGCCGGCATCGCCATCGGGCTGTTGCGCGGCGAGGTCAACGACACCTCGCGGGCGCAGGTCAGCCACGCGGTACGGGCACTGGCCGACAAGCTCAGCCATCGCCTTGGCGGCAATACCTAGCCGAATGTGCGGAATACGACTGGCGTCTACGTTGACATCGGCGCCTGTCATCTAGATTGTTCAATACCGAGAATATCGTTCAGTATATTGAACGATTTGACCAGCGGACACATAGGGAAGGAACCGCAATGATCGTCCTGATCGCCAAGTACCACACGAAGCCGGGCAACGTGCCGAAGGTGCTGGCCGAACTCGTCAAGATGAAGCCGCTGGTGGAAGCCGGCGAGCCGGGCTGCAAGTTCTACCAGGTGTCGAAGTCGACCGAGAACGAGAACCTGATCGTGCTCTATGAGCACTATGTCGATGCGGCAGCGCTCGCCGCGCACCGCGAGACGCCGCACTTCAAATCGATCATCGAGGGCACCGTGATCCCGATGCTCGAAAAGCGCGAGCGCGAGCTCTACGAACTCGCCATCTCCTGAGGTTTGAGATGCGCCTCGTTTCCTTCGAACTCTCCACTGTCACCGGTCCTCTGACGCGGATCGGCGCCGTGCTGCCGGATGGCCGCTATGCCGACCTGCAATCGGCCTATCGGGCGGTGCTGGGGGATAACGGGGCAAGTCGGGAAGGGGCGGCGCGGCTAGCCGCCGCCACCATCCCCTCGGATATGGTGGCCTTCATCCAGAACGGGACGACTGCGCTCGATGCGGCGCAGTCGGCCCTCGACTGGGTGACGGCGAAAGACGAGACCGGGCCGGATGGCGCAACGCTGGTATTCGCGCCCGGGGCGGTAAAGCTCCTGGCGCCGGTGCCGCGCCCGCCGCTGATCCGCGACTTCATGGCGTTCGAGACGCATTTGAAGAACATCTACCCCAAGCTCGGGCGCGAGATCCCGCCGCAGTGGTACGAGCTGCCGGTCTATTACAAGGGCAACCCCTCGGCGGTCGGGGGCGAGGGCGATATCGTGCCGATGCCGGCCTACGCCACCAACATGGATTTCGAGTTCGAGTTCGCGGCGGTGATCGGGCGGGGTGGCAGCAATATCCAGCGCGCCGATGCGCTCAGCCATATCTACGGCTACATGATCTATAACGACTTCAGCGCCCGCGAGATTCAGCAGCGCGAAATGTCGGTGGGCCTCGGGCCCGCCAAGGGCAAGGATTTCGAGAAGGGCCACGTGTTCGGCCCCTGGCTGGTGACGGCCGACGAGATCCCCGACATCTATGCCTTGCGCATGCAGGCGACCGTCAACGGCCAGCCCTGGTGCGACACCAGCACCTCGACCATGCACTGGCGCTTCGACCAGATGATCGCCCATGCCTCGATGAACGAAATGCTGGTCGCCGGCGAGATTTTCGGCAGCGGCACGGTGGGCGGCGGCTCGGCCGCCGAAGTCGGCAAGACGCTGGCCAAGGGCGACAAGGTGGTGCTGACGATGGATCGGCTGGGCACGCTGAGTAATGTGATCGGGTAGGCTGCTTCAGTCTCTCACGGGAGTCATTCCCGCGAAGGCGGGAAACTGGTGGGATGTTTCCGCATTTTGCGTGTCGCGTCTGTTCTGTCTCAAACGGCCATCCCTTGTGCGATCAACAGGCTGCTTTGTGCCCATACCGGCCGCTCGATTCCGCTTGAGCGCCGAAAACGGACACATTTGGTGCAACGTCCTCACAAGGTTTCTAGACATCCTGATATTTTCGAGAGCGACTGGCGGGACAAGTAGATCTGACCTCGACCGATCTCGACGTTTGCACGAGCACCGCTGTTGTGAACAATTGTACGGGGCTGACTCTTGGCGGTCAGTGGAGGCAGGGGGAATGATTGGCGACGATCTTGGAAGTCTATCGAGGCGTGTTCCCGGACATGTCGCAGCGTAGCAGCCTCGGCTCATTGCCTCGCCTTCCCACCGATGTGTTTGCGTTCGCCGCCCATCTCGTTGAGCGATCTGGTGCCTACCACCACATCTCGCCGGAAGTGCTAGGGCCCGCGCCTAACAATTTTCGCCGGATCGTTGTCGGAGATCAGCAACGCAATCGCGCCGTTGCGATCGGGCTCGCCTGGAGGAATGGCGTGATTGAACCCGGAGCACGTCTTCCCTCTCCGCCACTTGAGGTCGAGCAGATGTGGGGGCGGCTTAATGGATTTCGCAACGCGGCCGTGTTCGAGCCCATTGACGACGTGGCCGCGGCACCCGACTGGTGGACCATCTGCCTCGATCTCGTGATGATCACCGATGAGGCGTGTCGCGACATAGGGTTCCAGGCCACTAACCCGTTCTTCGAATTCTTCATGCAGGAGTACGCGGCGACCGACCTCTCCTCTGGCCAGGAGTTTCGTCGTGTGCAACGAGCTCCATTTTCTCTGTCGCTCGCCGCCGAGGACGTGCTCTGCGTTCAGGCCAAGGCACGGACGCCGTCGGTAGGCTGTACCTTACGCTCGTTAACTCACAATCTCGCGCTGCTGCCGCCGCGCGGGCAGGTAAGGGCGCGATGGGTAGCGCCGGTGATCGAGGCCGATGAAGCGCGCCTGCATGAGGATTTGGGGCTCTTACTGGTGCCGTTGCCGTACGATATCAACGACGACGCCTTCAGGTCGGCTGGTGAGGCGGCCGATGGACATTGGGGATGGTTCGAGGTGGAGCAGCATTGGCTACCCGCCGGTTCCACATCGGGACGGAAGAATGCGCTTGTCGAATTCATCCTCAACCTGATCGGGGCAGCGCGCGCCTCCGGCGCCAGGGTCGACGCGGTGGTCCTCCCCGAATTGGCCCTTGATTTCACCAACTTTCGAGCTCTGGCGCGCGCCCTCGCCAATGATCGGGCGATTGATTTCCTGATTGCCGGCATCTCAAGCGATGCCGACAGACGCAAAGGAAACTTCGTCGCAATTGCTCCTTTCTTCCTTCTCGGCAAGGAACGCGACGAAAAGATCACGGCTTGGGAGAACCTCATCCTAATCCGCGAGAAGCACCATCGCTGGAAGCTAAACGGCGCGCAGTTGCAATCCTATGGGCTAACCGGACTCGATCAGACCAAGAGCTGGTGGGAGCGCCTCGATATCCTCAGTCGCAGCCTCGATCTGCTAGTCTATCGGGGTAAGTCCACCCTCACGACGCTGATCTGTGAGGATCTGGCGCGCGTCGACCCATGCCAAGCAGTGGTCAGAGCCGTGGGTCCAAACCTTCTGATCGCGCTATTAATGGATGGTCCGCAGATTGGCGAGCGTTGGCCCGGGCGCTATGCCACCGTGTTGGCGGAAGACCCTGGAACATCGGTGCTGAGCCTCACCTCATTTGGGCTGATGGCGCGGCAGAACCGGCTGGGTAAGTTTGGCCAGTCTAGCAGCATCGCGCTCTGGAAGGACGAGAAGAACGGCCCTCAGAAACTAGAGTTGCACCGCAACGCGGAAGCCATGGTGCTCGAACTCACACCCGCCCTTAAACAGGAGCGGACGCTCGACGGACGGTTGGACGATGGCCTGTCGCTGAGATGGGAATATAAGCGACACGTGCAGGTCTCCACCGGATCCCGCGCCGAGGTGTCGCTGCTGAGCTGACCTAGGAGGCCGACGTCACTGTGCGGTAGTCCGCACGAGCCCGCTGCCGAATCTTGAGAGCAAGCCGAGCTTCCTCGATCGCAGCCGGCGTCTTGGGCTGTTGGCCCTCCGGCGGTCGTTTTTGCTTCGACTGCCGTGTGATCTGGCCGTATCTGGTCTTTATGTTCGCCATGCCAACAAGATACGCCTTCTCCTGCATTGTTGCAATGTTCTGCCGTACGCACGGCCCTGGACCCTTGGACGACCTGACGGTCGGCAGGGGGAGCCCTCTCCTCCCCGGAAGCATCCCTACTGTAGCGCCGACTCTGGCGGTGAAGGTATGCTGCCGCCAATGTCTAAGACCCGCAACAATCACTATGTTCCGCAATGGCATCAGGAAGGCTTCTTTGAGCCGGGCAAAAACTCTCTTGCCTACGTCGATCTCTCGCCACCACAACACGTCTTGGCCGACGGTCGCGTCATCACTGAAAAGTCCAGGTTTGACGCTCCCACATCCCGGGCGTTTCGGCAGACGGACCTCTATTCTACCTTCTTCGGCACCTCCGTGAATGACGAGATCGAACGCAAGTTGTTCGGAGACATCGACACGCGCGGCGCCCACGCCATCCGCGCTTTCGTCGGCGACGACGTCGGGGAATGGCATCGCCATTTTGCGACCTTCTTCGAATATCTAGACATCCAGAAAATCCGGACCCCCAAGGGACTCGACTGGCTAAGCTCGCAGTATCCGCGTCTAACACAGAACGAGCTGATGTTCGAAATGCAAGGCATCCGCATGATGCATTGCTCTATCTGGGCAGAGGGTGTGCGAGAAATTGTTTCGGCGAAGGATGCGGACGTGAAGTTCATCGTCACCGATCACCCGGTGACGATCTACAATCACGCGCTCCCACCCGGAAGCGGCCGTAATACCTATCCGGATGATCCCTCCATCGCCCTTAAAGGTTCGCAGACCATCTTCCCGCTCAATCGGGACCTTTGCCTGATCTTGACCAACCTCGAGTATGCTCAGGACCATTCCGCCAACCCGATCGAGAAGCGAACGTTCGCCGGGAACTACCGCAATTCGATGGCACGAACCGACGCCTTCATCCGGACGCGCAAGCTGACTAGCCAAGAGGTCATTCGAGTTAATCGTGTACTCAAGGCTCGCGCCAAGAGGTATGTCGCAGCCGGCAAGGAAGAGTGGCTCTATCCTGAAGCTGTCTCGACCGAACCGTGGGCGAATCTACGGACCATCTTTCTCCCACCCAAAAACGGACTTTGGCATTTCGGGGGCGAGATGTACGCCCGTTTTGAGAGCGGTGACGTCTACTACCAGGATGCCTTCGGTCTGACGGAGAAGGAACGCAAGTTCCTGAAGAAGGAACCGCCGCCAAAGCCCCTGCGAGGCCGTGATCTCTGTGGTTGCGGCTCGGGCCGCCCGTTCGTCGGCTGCTGCAGACCGAAACCCAATGCCCTCCGTCCCAGTTGGGAGGAGCGGAGCATTCGGGAACGCAACATGATGCTGTTTGCTGGTATTGCCAGAATACTTGGCCTTGCTGACGACCGCGATTGGGTAACTGTTCGGCGGGAGGTTACCGACGAAAAGATCAGGGACGTCTATGCCCTCTATGACGCGCTATGGCCGCTTGAAACCAACCTCCTCGCCTTGCTGCCGAAACCGGATGGCCAAGCACGCGCGCTCTATACCGGCATTCTGCATCCCTCGATTATCTCCAACAACGCACTCGGCCTGTCTCTCTATTTTGACGATCTGCTGATCGAGCACCCTTTCATCCACCCCCGCACTATCAAGAAGGAATTCAGCCCACTCGATCACCCAAAGACCTTCCGACAGGAATTCCTGAAGTCCGTGGTTCTCTTCATGGCGATTATGCCCCTTGTCGAACGGGGACTGGTCACGCTGTTCCCCGATCCGTGCCATTTCGATTTTCACCTCCGTGACGAAATGCTCGAAATGGCGCAGTTCCGGGCCCAGGGCATGAAGGTCGACCCCAACCAGGAGCCGGGACTCATGGACCTGATGAGGGATGACTACAGGCGAAGCATGTTGCTGATGCCGCGCGATGGGCTACGTAGGCACGTCCGCCGGAACTCGCCCGAGCTCGACGAAGAGGCCGTCGACGCGGTCCTGCGTGGCTTCGACGAAATGCGAGAGCGCGATCCGTTGTCGGTCCTCCAGGACGGTTCGCTCGAAGGAGGCAAAGATGGCGGCCAACTCACCCCGTTCAAGATGGCCCCCAATTTCGAGCTCGCCCTCTACCTCGCTCAAGCTACTGGCGCATGCATCGCGACCGACAGTGTGTACCGTTGGCGTGAGCTGACCGCGGCCGCCCACCGCGGCATTCCTGGTCCTTTGCCCCTGCGCCAACTTCAGGCCGTCATGGAGGAGGCAGAGTTCATCATACCTCGGGACGGTCTGGAGATTTGCGGTATCTCCGACGGTGGATCGTTCAAGGGATATCCCAGCCTCATGCGGAAAGTGCTCAAGTACTTACCCGGCCTTCCGACTAGGGGCGCCAAGCCCAATGTTGAGGCAAGTCTTTCGGCCGAGTTCACCCGAGCTCACCAATCTGCGAAATCTGCAGCGGAGAAATCCGGAGCGAGGACGTCACTGGCACGGGCATCGGTTCTTTGGCCTGCCGGCGGCATTCAGGACAACACCGTCAATCGATTGCTCCTGATGTCTAGTTCCGAGCACCATTTGGCAAGCGCCCCAATGGCAATGTTCATCAAGCGCTCTCTTAACCACGGTTAGCACATCCTGAGTCTCGCTCCGGAATTGCGGCTTCCAGCGCGTTGTCCTCACCACGCACCCTACCTGCTTCATGCGTGGCCCTCCCCGTCGAGGAGAGGCCGCGTAACCCTTATCCTCTTGCCTTCCTTACCGCCTCGACCGTCTGCCCCACGAGATCATCAAACGCGATCTTCGCCGGGCGGCGCATGTAGGTGACGATGTCGTCGACCAGCAGCGGGGCGGACCAGCGGTCGGCGATGATGCTGCTGCCCTGCTGGATGCCGAGCACGCACAGCATCTGGGCGGCGTTGCAATCGACGTCGTGGCCGATGCCGCAGATGATCTCCAGCGTCAGGTCGAAATCGCCGTTGCCGAACCACAGGGCCACCACCTGTGCGGCGGCGTTGGGGTAGACGTGGATCCAGTTGTACTCGATGTACTCGGCATCGCATTTGGCCCAGGCGGTCTGCCAATCCGGGGAATTGCGACAGGCGTCGAGCGCGAAGGCGAGGACGGCGCCGTATTCGGTGCGGGTCGAGAACAGCTCGATGGTTGAAACCAGCAGCGCCTTGCTGTCGGCCTCGGTATAGGCGCGGGCGGCCAGCACGGCGTTGAACACTTCGCCGAGGATGCCGTTGCCGGCGGCGGAGATTTCGGCGTCGATCCAGGCGAGGCGGGCGGCTTCGCGGGCCTGGCCGGGGGCGACCATGCCGCAGATGGTGCCGCGCATCTGGCCGCCGATCCACTCGTCGAACGGGTTGTCGAGCGAGCCGGTGAGCGGCGGCAACAGGCCGCGGCGGATGCTGGCCAACGCCACGGCCTCGGCCGACCAGCCCATCGGGATCAGCGCAGTCCAGCGCTCGGCGATATCGGCGCCGGTGACGGCGTGGCCCTTGTCGGCGAAGGCCTCGAGGAAGGCGATCTCGAAGGTGATGTCGTCATTATAGGTGTTGGGCTCGCGCACGTAATCGCGGATCGGGCCGAACACTTTGGCGATGTTCTCGGCCGTATAGCCTTCGAGCGCGGTGCCGGCGGCGGCGCCGACCAGCTGGCCGAGCCAGGCGGCGCGGGTGCGGTCGACGAAGTCCGGGCTCGCCACATCGACGGCGGTATCGGCAGGCCAGCTGACATCGGCGTCGAAGGCGGCCCAATCGGCATAGCGCAGGGTCTGCTGGCTCTTGTGGTTGGGGTCGGCCACGGCGGCGCGCATGATGGCGCGCAGGCGATAGTCGATGGTGTAGAGCGTCTCGTAGTCCTTCTTCGCCAGGGCATCGAGGCCCTGCTGCAGCAGCTCGCCATAGGGGGCGAGGACGAAGCCCTTGCTCTCGAGCGATTGCAGCGCGCCGGCCATCAGGCATTCGGGCGCGGCGGAGCCGGGCACGTTGCTCTGCCAGTACATCGCCATCAGCATGTCGCCGCCATTCATGATGGCGCTGGCGTCCCAGGTCTGCTCTTCGGCAGTGCGGACGATCGGCATGGTGTCGCGCAGCAGGTCGCGGGTCAGTTCCCAGGCTTTCATGGGCTACCTTCGGTTCTAGGGGTGGTCAGGAAATCTTGCGGGCTTTGGCCTGCCGGCGCGCCGCGTAAACGGTGAGCATCACGGCCGGCACGATGTAGGGGATCATCTGCATCAGCTCGTTGGGCAGGCCCTTGGTCTGCATGGTGATGGCGACGGTCTCGGCAATGCCGAGCACGGCGGCGGCGGCGAAGGTGCCCCAGGCGGTGCCCATGCCCATCACTTCGGCGGCGAGCGCAATGAAGCCGCGGCCGGCCGTCATGTTCTGCGCGAACCAGCTGACATAACCCATTGAAAGATAGGCACCGGCGGCGCCGCCCAGCACGCCCGAGAGAGCCAGCGCGTAGAGCTGCACGCGGTTGCGCGAGATGCCGGCGGCTGCTGCCGCCTTGGGGTCGGAACCGACGGCGCGGATGTGCAGCCCGAACGGCGTGCGGGCCAGCATGATGGCGACGGCCGGCACGGCGAGGATCGCCAGATAGGTCAGCATATGGTGCCCGGAGAGCAGCGGGCCGAGGATCGGCACGCCGCCGAGCAAGGGGATGTCGATATTGGGCAGCACGCCGCTTTTCAGCGCGCCCGACATCCCCTTGTCGCCGGTGGCGAGGAACAGGCCCAGCGTCGTTGCGGCGAGTGCCGCCATGTTCAACGCGATGCCCGTAATGATGAACTGGGTGCCCAGTCCGTTGATGAAGAACGCCATCAGCGCCCCGAGCAGGCCACCGCCGATGAGCGCGGCAAACAGCCCGAGGAACGGGTTGGCGGTGGCGGCGCTGACCAGGACGCCGATCAGTGCGCCCGACAGCATGATGCCTTCCATGCCGATGTTCAGCACGCCGGCGCGATCGGAGATGAGGACGCCGAGCGCGGCCAGCAGCAGCGGGGTCATCACCCGGAGCACGGTGGCGAACACGGCGGGGTCGGCGATGGCGCTGAAGAACTCGATCATGCGCCTTGCTCCTCGCCCGCTTCTTTGCCCTTGATGTCGCGGATCAGCCGCAGGAAGGCCGGGTGACGGAAGATGGCGGCGGCGGTCACCGCCAGCATGATGGCAGCCGTTACCAGCCCGACGATCTCCGAGGGCACGTCGAGGTTGCGCGCCAGCATATCGCCGCCGACCTGCAGGTAGGCGAGGAACAAGGCGGCGGGGATGACGAGGAACGGGTTCTCGCGCGCCAGGATGGCGACGGTGATGCCGGTCCAACCATGGCCGGGGAGCGACGTCCAGGAGAAGCGGCTATAGAGCCCGAGCACTTCGATGGCGCCGGCCATGCCGGCGATCAGCCCGCCGGCGATCTGCGCCTGCATCAACAGCTTGGAGGAAGCGAGGCCGAGATGGCTGGCAAAGCCGGGGCTGGAGCCGACGATGCGGACATTGAGGCCCGAGCGGGTGCCGTAAAGCCAGATGCCGCCGACGAGGCAGGCGAGGAAGGCGATGATCACCCCGGTATGGAGGCGGGTGCCCTGCAGCAGCCGGTCGAGGGTGAAATCGCTGGGGAGTTTGTAGGACATCAGCGCCCCGGCATTGGGGTCGCGCAGCACGTAGTTGAGGAAGTACACCCCGGCGAACAGAAAGGCGAAGTTGAGCACCAGCGAGTTGACCATTTCGGAGGCGCCGAAGCGCACGCGCAGGTAGCCCGGGACGATACAGGCGAGGGAGCCGACCAGCGCGCCGATCAGGATGGCGGCCGGCGTTGCAATGAGCCCGGTGAGCGGCAGCAGCACCGCGGTGGCCGCGGCAGCGAGGCCGCCGAGAAAGAAGCTGCCCTCGACGCCCAGATTGAACATGCCGGCGCGGAAGATGATGGTGGCGGCAAGCCCGGTCATCATGGTGGGCGTCGCCGCCTCGAGGATATTGCCCATGTGGCGGATGGTGCCGAAGGGGCCGAGGACGAACAGCCGCAGCACTTCGAGCGGATCGGGCTGCGACAGCGCCAGCGGCACCAGCACGGCGAGGATCACCAGCACGATGACCAAAGCGGTGAGGGCGAACTCGGTGAGGCCGGCAAGGATGGCGCGGGTCATGCGGCGGTCTCCAGACCGAGCATGTAGGGGCCGAGCGCGGCAGGCGTCAGGCCGGCATGGTTTTCGAGATCGGCGACGACTTTGCCGTTGAACAGCACCAGCACCCGGTCGGCGAGGCGCAAGAGCTCATCGAGATCGGCGGTGATCAGCAGCACGGCGGCGCCGTTGCGGGCGGCGAGGTCGATGCGGCCATGCAGCAGGGCAGCGGCGGCGACATCGACGCCGCGGGTCGGCTGGTCGGCGATCAGCAGTTTCGGTGAACCGGCGAGCTCGCGCGCCGCAATCAGCTTCTGGGCGTTGCCGCCCGACAATGAGTCCAGCCGCTCGCCGGTGCCGCCGGCCCGCACGGCGTAATCGGCGATCATCTGCTGCACGCGCCTGCGAATGGCGCCGCGGCGGAGGAAGGGGCCCCATTGCAGCGCCTTGTCGCCATCGGTGCCGGCAATGGCGTTGTCGGCGAGGCTCAGCGACGCCGTGCCGCCGCGGGCGTAGCGATCGGCAGGCAGATAGGCGAGGCCGGCCCGGCGCCAGTCGGGAGCGCTGGCGCGCGACATGTCGGCGCCCGCGAGGCGGATGCTGCCGATAGCCGGGTGCATCAGCCCGCTCAGCACGCCGACGAGGCCGCGCTGGCCGCTGCCATCGACCCCGGCAATGCCGACGATCTCGTCGGCGCGGATGGTGAGAGAAATGTCCTCGATGCGGTCGGCGGGGTCGCGCGAGCGGGTGGAGACGCGGTCGAGTTCGAGCACCACAGGCGCGTCGGTCTGTTGGCGCTGACGGCGCGGCACGTCGACATCGCGGCCCATCACCATGCGGGTGATTGTGGTGTCGTCGACTTCGGCGAGCGGCGTGGTGCCCACCACCTTGCCGGCGCGCAGCACGGTGACGGTTTCGGCCAGCGCCCGCACTTCGTGCAGCTTGTGCGAGATGAAGAGGATGGTCATGCCGGCGGCGCAGAGGTCGCGCAGGCGGTTGAACAGCTCTTCGATTTCGGGCGGCGACAGCACAGCCGTCGGCTCGTCGAGGATGAGCAGGCGGGTATCGCGCGACAGAGCCTTGAGGATTTCGACCTTCTGCTGCGCTGCGACCGAGAGGGTATCGGTGCGCGCGTCGGGATCGACTGCGAGGTCGAAGCGCTGAGTCAATTCAACCACCTGGCGGCGCGCCTTATGGCGATCGATGAAGATCGAGGAGCGCGGCTCGTGGCCGAGGATGATGTTCTCGGTAACCGTGAGGATGGGGACCAGCGAGAAATGCTGGTGCACCATGCCGATGCCGTGCTTGCCGGCAAAGTCAGGCGTCGCGGTATCGACCGCGGCGCCATCGATCAGGACCTGCCCGGCGCTCGGGCTTTCGAGCCCGAACAGGATCTTCATCAGCGTCGATTTGCCGGCGCCGTTCTCGCCGCAGATGGCATGGATCGAGCCCCTCCTGATGTCGAAGGTGGCATCGGTGAGGGCCACGGTGCCGTTCGGGTAGGTCTTCGACACTCCCCGGAACGAGACGATGGGGCCCTCGGCCATGTGCGGCGAGTTGCTCATCGGCGCTTACGGACGGACGGCGTCGCGGATGGCGTTGATCGCGGCGGTGTCCATGCCGAAGGCGGTCGGCACGACGATCTCACCCGAGGCGATCTTGGCCTTGGCGTCGGCGATGGCGGCCTTGGTCTCGGCCGAGGCGAGCTTCTCGTAATTGCCGGTTTCGACGATGCCGACGGCGCCTTCAGCGAGACCGACCGTTTCGGCCGAACCGAAGGGGAGCTTGCCTTCCTTGTAGAGGTCGTAAGCACGGACGAGGCTGACATCGACATTCTTCAGCACCGAGCTCACCACCTGGCTGGCAATGGCCGGATCGCTCTCGGCGAAAATGGCTTCCTGGTCGGAATCGACGCCGAGCACGAACTTGCCGGTTTCCTTGGCGGCAGCCGCCTGGCCGAGGCCGGCCTGCGAGGCGGCGATGAAGCCGATGGCGACGCCCGAGCGATACTGGGCGAGGCCGAGTTCCTTGCCCTTGGCCGCATCGGTGAACGAGCCGGCATAGGCGACCGACACCTTGACGTCAGGAGTGACCGACTGGGCGCCGGCGATATAGCCGACGAGGAAATCGTTGATGACGGGGATATCCATGCCGCCCAGGAACCCGAGCGAAGTGCCGGCATCAGACGGCAGCCCCGACTTCAACAGGCCCGCGGCGAGGATGCCGCCGAGGTAGGAGCCTTCGTTCTGCTTGTACTGCACGGCATAGACGTTGGGGTAGGCGCCGCCTTCGAAGGGCAGGCTCGCATCGAACAGGATGTATTTCTTGTCCGGGTATTGCTCGGCCACCGCGCCCAGGGTTTCCGAGAGCGAGAAGGTGCCGCCGATGATCAGGTCCCAATCCTGCTCGGAGACTTCGAGCAAAGCTGGCTCCCAGCCGGTCGGATCGTCGCCGATCTCGAGCACCTTGGTTTCGACCTCGTCGCCGTACTTGGCCTTGATCTCCTCGATGCCCTTGTTGGCCGAGTCGAAGAACGACTTGTCGCCGAGCGCGCCGTTGACCAGGAGCAGCACCTTGTCGGCGGCGAGCGCGCCAGCGGCGGTGGCGGCGAGCAGCGCGGTGGCGCTGACCAGCCCGAGGGCAGCGCGGCGCAGCGCCACGCGGGTTACGGATTTAGGCATGGAAACTCCTCCAGAGCGATCCGATGAAACTGAACGATCAGGTCGTTTAATCGTGTAAATAGATAAGCGAGGTGCTATAGGGGGAGTCAAGACAGTTTTCGTCGTAGTCTGCTAAACGCTTGGCAGCGCTACGAACTTCATCCACAGATGGCGGCAGGGACGTGGAGCAGAGATGACGAGGGGCAGGAGCCCGACCATCAAGGATGTGGCGAAAGTCGCCGGGGTTTCCTCGGCGACGGTGTCCTATGTTCTCAACGATCTCAACAAGGTAACGCCGGAAGTTGATGCGCTGGTGCGGCGCGTGGCGAAGGAACTGGGCTACTCGCGCAACAATGCGGCGCGGGCGCTGAAGACCGGCCGCAACAACATTATCGGCTGTATCCTGCCCACCCTCACCAGCCCGGTCTTCCCGGAAATCGCGCAGGCGGTGCAGCTTCGGGCCGAGGCGCATGGCTATGCGACGCTGGTGATCGATTCCGGCAATGCGCCGATGCGCGAGGAAAAGGTGGTGCGCACCCTCGCCAAGCACGGCGTCGATGGCGCGGTGGCGTTGCTGCACCCCAAATTCAAGCTGGCCGACCCGCCGATCTTCCCGATCGTCTCGCTCGACGCGAAGTTCCCCGGGCTCGACAGCGTGCATGCCGATCACTATGCGGGCGGCCGACTGATGGCCGAGCACGCCATGGCGCTCGGGCATCGCCGCATAGGCATGCTCTCGGGTTTTCAGGATCTCACCAGCAGTTTCGAGCGCCGCCAGGGCTTTGTCGATGCGGCGGCAGGGCGGGTTGAACTGGTGTGGGAGGTGAACGTCCACCTGGTGCCGCAACTGCCGCCGGCGGCAGTCGAGGCGATCCGCCGGCGCGAGGTGACGATGATCGCCTGCGTCAACGACCTCGTCGCCATCGCGGCGCTGAGCGTGCTCAAGGACAGCGGCATGAGCGCGCCAGGCGATGTCTCGGTGTTCGGCTTCGACGACATGCAATGGGCGAGCTGGCCGCTGATCGATCTCACCACCATCCGCCAGCCGCTGGCCGATCTCGGCAGCCGCGCCGCGGACCTGCTGATCTCACGGCTGGATGATCGCAGCCGGCCGGTCGAGGATCTGGTGCTGCCGGTGACGCTGGTAGAGCGGGGCTCGACGGCGCGGGTGGGGTAGGGGCGCTTTGCACCGGTGGCGCGGTGATCCTCCCCCGCGTGGCGGGGGAGGGGGACCAGCGAAGCTG
>MKVB01000002.1:638601-732605 GCA_001899085.1 Devosia sp. 66-14
TCGCGCGATGCACCAGCACTATTCCACCGATGTCGAAGGCGGCGCGCCGGTGCGGCGGCGTTATGCGATCCGCGGCCGGCTGGAGGTGGCGAGCTATCTCGAGTTCGTCGCCGAGCGGGCGCGCTGGCTCGATATCCGCGGCTGGGTGAGCGCTGGTGGCGCTGATGTGACGCTGGTGGCGGCCGGGCCGGAGGCGCTGGTCGGGGCGCTGGAGATGGCGTGCACGCTGGGGCCGCTCGAGGCGCTGGTCGAGACGATCGAAGCGGTGGACGAGGCGGGGCCGGTGGGGAATGGGTTTGAGGTGCGGGGCTGAGGCTTGGCTCAGCGTGCTTGGCGCCCCTCACCCCACCCTCTCCCCAGAGGGGAGAGGGGGCGCTGTGGCACTGCCGGCGCGTCTGTCGTCCCCTCGCCCCTCTGGGGAGAGGGCCAGGGTGAGGGGCGCCAAGCGCACAGTATCTAGAAATAATCCGGCACCCCGGGCATCCCCACAAAGCCCGGCAGCTTGCGCACCTGGCGTTGCCACAGGTTGATCGCCGGATAATCCTCGTGGCCGATGCCGGCGTCGTGGCTCAGCGCGACGTAGGGGAAGGTCGCGATGTCGGCGATGGTCGGGGTGGGGCCGACGAGCCACAGGCCGCCGGCCTGGGCGCGGTCGGCGAGGTGGTCGTCGAGGAGGCGGAGGGCGGTGCGGGCTTTGGCCTGCAAGGCCACGAGGTCGCCGGGATAGTTGAGCATGGCGATCATCCGGGCGCCGGAGATGGCCATCAGCTCGCCGCCGGCAAAGCTCAGCCACAGCATCACCGGCCCGAAGCGGTCGTCGCGCGGCAGCCAGTTCCCCGAAGTGTCGTGTTTGTTGGCGAGATGGCAGAGGATAGCCTGGGCGTCGCGGAGGACGAGGCCATCGTCTTCGAGCACCGGCAACTGGCCAAGCGGGTTCAGCGCCAGGAATTCCGGCCGCTTGTGTTCGCGGCCGGGGAAGAAGTCGACGGCCTGGGTCTCGTGGGCGATGCCCAGCATGCCGAGCAGCAGGCGCACCTTGTAGCAGCTGCCCGAGAGCACATAGTCGTAGAGCTTAGGCATTGGGCAGGTCCGTGCTCTGCAGGTCAGTTCTTGGCTCGGTGCCGAAGCGGAGCTGCTTTTCCTTGAGCCAGCGGCGGTAGAGCACCGAGCTCAGGTCGGCGCGGGTCGGGGTTTCGCGGCCGGGCTGCAGCGGCAGCAGCGAGGGGCGCTGGTTCTCGAGCACGATCTTGTCCTGGACGAAGATCATCTGCTGGAAGGCGCTGAGTTCGGCGTCGGTGCTGGTCTCGTCGATCACCAGCATGAAGGCGTGCGCCACCGAGACCGCCTCATCGAGCGGCTGGACGAACAGCGCGATGACGTCCCAGCGGTCGGGCGCGGTGGGCGGGGTCTTGTAGAGCATGACGTTGAAGGGGCTGACCACGCGGTACATGTACTTGCTGATCTGGCCCTCATCGGAGGCGGCGGCGGCCTTGGGCTGGTAGAACTCGCATTTGGTGGCCCAGAGCTCATCGACATCGCGGCGCTGCTCGACCTCGTATTTCGCCACCTCCGGATGCGCCTCGGAGCCGAGAATATCGGTGTGGACATAGGGGAAGTGGGCGAGATCGAGAAAGTTCTCGACCAGCCGCAGGCCGGAAGCGCGGACGCGCACCGGGCCGCAATGGATCCAGCGCCGGTCGGGCTCCTGGCTTTCGGGCAGCGCGAACAGCGCATGTTCTGGGGTGCCGAAACTGGTCCACAGGTGCCCGTAATCGGTGCGGACGGGGAGGGTGCGGCCGGCGGCGCGGACCTCGACGCCATCGGACAGGCGACGAACCGTGAGGTCCTCCCCGAGCAGGCGCGATGGGGTCTCGGCGCCCACCGGGAAATCCCTGAGCGCGCCGAGCGTGTACCATTGGTCGAGCGCGGCCCGGTCGTCGGTGAGGCTCATGCGGCGGCTCCCTGTTCGAGGTTCTGGCGCAGGGCACGCAGCTGTGCCGTGGCGGCGGCGATATCGGCGCCGGTGCCGGTCGCGTGCAGCATGGTCTTTGCGGCATGCACGCGGTGCCAGCCAAGCTGCAGTAGGCCGGCGGCGCCGGGCAGGGCGGCGATGGGGTGAGCAGTCGAACTGCCGAGGGCTGCGAGCACGCGCTCCGGCGCGGCTTCGATGGCGAGGCTGATCACCGGGGTCGCCTCGGGCAGAAGCGGCGCCGGGCTCGCACCGTCGGCGCTCATCCACACCATGCCGCCGGTCTCGGCCGCGGCATAGGCGTTGGCGCGGATGGTGGGCGGCACGGTCAGATCCGGGTGGGCCGGGATGCGCAGGCAGTTGGCGCCGGCGCCATATTGCCAGCCGTGGTAGAGGCAGTTCAGCGCGTTGGAACGCACGAAGCCGAGGCTCAGCCGCATGCCGCGATGCGGGCAGCGATCCTCCCAGACATGCGCCACGCCATCCTCGCCACGCCAGATCATCACCTCGCGCCCGTCGACGATCACCGCCCGGGTCACTCCATCAGGCACGTCGCGGCCGAGGGCAATCGGTATCCAGTCAGCCATGGGCAAGCGGTCCTTGGTTAGCGGCGGTCAACGTATTGTATGCAACGTGCTGTCGTGTGATCAAATAGTAGGCAGATATGAAAGGCGTGCGGACACATTAAGCATTCAATGGTCCGGCCGGGCAAGCGGGATTCTCTCGTCATTTCAGTCAAGGCGCTGGAATCGTTGATGGAATGGCGCCGGTGCGGCGCCGTTCCGGCTTGGCACATGGATTGCATTGATCTCCACGGATACCGGCGCCGGACCCACAAGGCGGCGCCCAATGGTGCAATCCAGGGGAAGACGTCATGACACTAACCGCTATCTCACGTCGCAGGTTGCTCAAGGTCGGTGCAGCCGGGCTCGCCGCATCGGCGCTGCCATTCGGGATCGCCCGGGCGCAAACCAATGTCGTGCTCGGCATCGTCTATGTCGGACCGAAGGACGATTTCGGCTGGAACCAGGCGCATGCCGTATCGGTAGAGTCGCTGAAGGCACTGCCCGGCATCACCGTGGTTGAAGAAGAGAATGTGCCCGAGACCGACGCCGTCTCCAAGTCCATGGAGTCGATGATCAACCTCGATGGCGCCAACCTGATCCTCGCCACCTCGTTCGGCTATTACAATCCGTTCGTGGTCGAGCTGGCCAAGAAGTATCCCGACGTCACCTTCCGGCATGCGGCGCCCCTGTGGAACAAGGACAAGGACCCGGCCAATGCGGGCTCCTATTTCCCGTACCTGAACCAGGCGCATTACGTGAACGGCGTGGCGGCCGGGCTCTCCTCTGGCGGCAAGATCGGGTTCGTGGCGGCCAAGCCCATTCCGTCGGTGCTTTCCAATATCAACTCGGTGCTGCTCGGGGCGCGCTCAGTGAACCCCAACGCCACGGTGCAGGTGATCTTCACCGGCGAGTGGAGCCTGCCGGTGCGCGAGGCGGAAGCCACCAACGCGCTGGTCGATGCCGGCTGTGAAGTCATCACCTGCCATGTCGACAGCCCGAAGGTGGTGATCGAGACCGCCGAGGGGCGCGGGGTGAAGACCGCCGGCCACAATGCCAGCCAGGCGCCGCTGGCGCCCAAGGGCTTCATCACCGGCGCCGAATACAAGTGGGAGACGATCTACAAATCCTACGCCGACGACATCGCCGCCGGCAAAACCCCGCCCAATTTCCTGGTCGGCGGCTACAATAACGACATGCTGCGCAACACGCCCTATGGCGCGGGCGCCACGCCCGAGGCGATCGCCGCAGCCGATGCCGCCATCGCGGCGCTGGTCGCCGGCGCCCCGATCTACAAGGGCACGCTCAAGGACAATGCCGGCAACGTCGTAGTCGACAAGGACTACGACAATTACGACCCGTATCTCGACGGCATGAACTGGCTGCTCGAGGGCGTGCAGGGGTCGATTACCTAAGCGGGCTCCAGGGCATGTCTGGAAAAAGGCCCCCTCACCCGGCGCTGCGCGCCGACCTCTCCCCCAAGGGAGAGGTGATGCATGGGCGCGATCGTGCCACGCGAACACCTCTCCCTGTGGGGGAGAGGTCGGGTTGCGTCAGCAACCCGGGTGAGGGGGCCTTTTTGGAAGCGTGGAGCGTGGGAAGATGACCGCTGAAACCGCCGACAGTACCGCCATCCCGGCCAAGGCCGGGCCGAGCCTCGGCCTGCTCCGCCTCGCCGAAGCAGTGAGCATTCCCGTCGGCGCGCTGCTGGTTTCGGCGGTGCTGTTCGCGCTGTTCCTGCTCGCCATCGGCAAGGACCCGATCCAGTTTTACCAGTTGATCTGGACCGGCGGCTTCGGTTCGTCGTTCTCGATCCAGAATTCGCTGCAGCGCGCCGCGCCGCTGATCCTCACGGGGCTGGCCTTCGCCATTCCGGCGCGCATCGGGCTCACCATGATCGGCGGGGAAGGGGCGCTGGTGCTGGGCGGCTTCAGTGCCGCGGCCATCGCCATCCCGCTGGTCTCGAACGCCGTGCCGGTGCCGCTGACGCTCTTCGTCATGGCGTTGACCGCGGTGGTGAGCGGCGGGTTGTGGGTGGGGTTCACCGGCTGGCTCAAATATGCGCGCGGGGTCAACGAGACCATCGCCTCGCTGCTGATGAGCTATATCGCCATCGCCATCATGAACTTTTTCGTCGAGGGGGCGCTGCGCGATCCGGCCTCGGCCAACAAGCCCTCGACCATGCCGATCGGCGATGCCTACCGGGTCGGCGCCATTCCCGGCACCGAAGTGCACTGGGGCTTTGCAGCCGGCGTGGTGCTGGCGCTGCTGCTCTGGGTGCTGATGAGCCGCACCACGTTCGGCTTTGCGGCGCGGATGACCGGCGGCAACCTCAGGGCGGCGCGGGCGCAGGGCCTGCCGGTGGGCTGGCTGATGGTGGTGTGCTGCGCCATTGCCGGCGCCTGTGCCGGGCTCGCCGGTTTCTTCGAAGTGGCGGCGATCCATGGCCAGGCCAATGCCTCGCTGGTCGCCGGCTATGGCTTTACCGGCATTCTCGTCGCCTTCCTCGCGCGGCAGAACCCGCTGGCGGTGATCCCGGTGGCGATCCTGTTCGGGGCGCTGGCGGCGGCCGGCGGGGTGATCCAGCGGCGGATGGGCATGCCCGATGCGACGATCCTGGTGCTGCAGGGGATGATGTTCGTGGTGCTCCTGGTGTCGGAGACCTTCTACGGGCGGCTGAAGCTGTTCCAGCCCAGGGCAACGGGGGAGCGGACCTGATGGACAACGCGCTGGTCACTGTGCTGATCGCCATGCTCGGCGGCGCCATAAGGGTGTCGACGCCGTTCATGTTCGTCGCCCTGGGCGAAACGCTCACCGAGAAATCGGGGCGCATCAATTTGGGGCTAGAGGGCAACCTGGTGCTCGGCGCCATGGTCGCCTACGCGGTGAGCTATCTCAGCGGCAATGCCTGGCTGGGGGTGCTCGCCGCCGGCGGCTCGGGGCTCTGCCTCGGGGCGCTGCACGGCTATATCTGCAAGCTGCCGCGAGTGAACGACATCGCCGTCGGCATCGCCATGATGAGCTTCGGCACCGGCCTCGCCTTCTTTTTCGGCAAGCCGTTCATCCAGCCCTCGGCGCCGCGGCTCGACGCCATTCCCCTGGGGGATTGGACCGGTAATCCGGCGCTTGCCCAGGCGCTGCAGGTCAACCCGCTGTTCTTTGTCGGCATTGCGCTGGCCGTCTTCATGTTCTGGGCGTTCAGGAACACCCGCTGGGGGCTGATCGTCCGAATGACCGGCGACAGTGCCGCCTCGGCCAAGGCGATGGGCGTATCGGTCGACCTGGTGCGCTTCCTCGCCACCGCGGCGGGCGGCTTCCTCGCCGGGATCGGCGGGGCGTTCCTGTCGCTCTACTACCCGGGCAGCTGGAACCAGGGGCTGAGTTCGGGGCAGGGGCTGATGGCCGTGGCGCTGGTGATCTTTGCGCGCTGGGACCCGATCAAGTGCATTTTCGCCGCGCTGCTGTTCGGCGCCGCCGGGGCGCTGGGGCCCTCGCTGCAATCGATCGGCATTTCGCAGGGCTACTACTTCTTCAACGCCGCCCCCTACATCCTGACGCTGATCATCATGATCATTTCCGCCGGTTCGAAAGCCTCGGCGCGGGATGTGCCGGGCGAACTGTCGATCACCAAGTGAGGCCGGAGACGATGAGCAGTTCCATGGACGAACGGATCGACGCGGCTGCCGTGCCCGGCGGCAAGACCATCGCCTCGACGCCTTATCCCTGGCCCTATGACGGCGACCTGAGGCCCGACAACACGGTGCTGGTGGTCATCGACATGCAGACCGATTTCTGCGGGCCGGGCGGCTATGTCGACTCGATGGGTTATGACATCTCTTTGACCCGGGCTCCCATTGAACCGCTGAAAAAGCTGATGGCCGCCTTTCGGGCCAAGGGCTATCCGATCATCCACACCCGCGAGGGCCACAAGCCGGACCTTTCCGACCTGCCGGCCAACAAGCGCTGGCGCTCGCAGCGGATCGGCGCCGGCATCGGCGACCAGGGGCCGCAGGGGCGCATCCTGGTGCGCGGCGAGCCGGGTTGGGAGATCATCCCCGAACTCAAGCCGGAGCCGGGTGAGGCGATCATCGACAAGCCGGGAAAGGGCTCGTTCGCCTCCACCGATCTCGAGCTGATCCTGCGGCTCAAGGGCATCCGCAACATCGTGCTCACGGGCATCACCACCGATGTCTGCGTGCATACGACGATGCGCGAGGCCAATGATCGCGGGTTTGAATGCGTGCTGCTCGAGGATTGCTGCGCCGCCACCAAGTACGACAACCACCTCGCCGCCATCGACATGATCAAGATGCAGGGCGGGGTGTTCGGGGCGGTGTCCACCTCGACCGACCTGATGGCGGTGCTGTGATGGCCGGTCGCGCGCCTTCGCTCGAAGCCATCGGCATGACCAAGGTGTTCGGGCCGCTGGTGGCGCTCGACGATGTGTCGATCAAGGTCGAAGCCGGCTCGTTCCATGCGCTGCTCGGCGAAAACGGCGCCGGCAAGTCGACCCTGGTCAAATGCATCATGGGGTTTTACAGCGCCGACAAAGGGCAGGTGCGGCTCGACGGGCAGGAGGTCGCCATCCGCTCGCCCAGGGACGCGCGGGCCAACGGCATCGGCATGGTCTACCAGCAGTTCACCCTGGTGCCGTGCCTCACCGGGGCGGAGAACCTGGTGATCTCGCGTGCCGATGCGCCGGCGGTGATCGACTGGGCGAAAGAGAAGAAGCACCTCGACGCCTTCATGGCCGAGATGCCGTTCCGCGTGCCGATGAACACGCCGGTCTCGTCGCTGTCGGCGGGCGAGAAGCAGAAGCTCGAAATCCTGAAGCTGCTCTATCTCGACCAGCGCTTCATGATCCTCGACGAGCCGACCTCGGTGCTGACGCCGGGCGAGGCCGACGAGATGCTGGGGCTCCTCGGCGGCATGGCGGACCGCAAGGAGATCACCGTGCTGATGATCTCGCACAAGTTCCGCGAGGTGAAGGCGTTCTGCGACCACTTCACCGTGCTGAGGCGCGGTCGCTTCACCGGGGCCGGCGACGCCAAGGCGGTGAGCGTCCCCGAGATGAGCGCCATGATGATCGGCGACACGGCGATCCGCGAACGCGCGGCGCGGAAGAAACACAATGAGGGGGCCGACCGGCTGGAGCTCGCGGGGCTGTTCGCCGAGGATAATGACGGCTTGCCGGCGATCAGATCGGTCAACCTCAAGGTCAAGGCCGGCGAGATCGTCGGCATTGCCGGGGTTTCGGGCAATGGGCAATCGGCGCTGGTCGAGGCGCTCAGTGGGCAGCGCCCGCTATCGGATGGCGGCATCTACATCAATGGTGAGTTCTTCCGGCCCAAGCGCGGCTCGTTCGATCGCTACAAGGTGTTCGGGCTGCCCGAGGAGCCGCTGAAGAACGCCACCGTGCCGCGGATGAGCGTCGCCGAGAACCTGGCGTTCCGCTCCTTCGACAAGCCGCCGGTGGCAAAACTCGGCTGGTGGATGTCGCCCGGGCCGATGCGCGAGAAGGCCAGGGAATTGATCGCCAGGTACCGGGTGAAAACCCAGGGGCCGGATGCACCGATCGAGACGCTTTCGGGCGGCAATGTGCAGCGGGCGGTGCTGGCGCGCGAACTCAGCGGCGATGTCGATGTGCTGATCGTCGCCAACCCCTGTTTCGGGCTGGATTTCGCCTCGGTGGCCGATATCCGCAGCCAGATCATGGAGCAGCGCAACCGCGGGGCGGCGGTGCTGCTGGTGAGCGAGGACCTCGACGAGATCCTCGAGCTGGCCGACCGGGTGGCGGTGATGAGTGGCGGCACGATCAACTACGTGGCGCGCATCGAGGACACCGACCGGAACACCATCGGACAACACATGGCGGGACACTGAGATGGACGCTGCGACCGCGACAGGGCAGACGAAACCTCATGCTTGGGGCAGAGGCTGGCGGTGGGCAGCGCCGGGTGAGGGGGTCCTCGATTGGGTCCATGGCAGGGCGAAGGGCCCCCTCACCAGACTTTTCGTGGGTGGCGACAGTCGTGATAGCTCGGTGCGGGAAGAGTACCCCCCACCCTGTCCCTCCCCCGCAAGGGGGGAGGAGACCAAAACACCGACGCCAGTGAAGGCGTCTCCCTCCCCCTTGCGGGGAGGGGACAGGGGTGGGGGTGCTCTGTGCGCACCGGCTCGTCAGCCGCGTTGCGACGACAGGCGATTGTCTGTCGAGGCCGGGAGGGGGGAGGCCACCGGCACCGGCCCCGCCGACTACCTCGTCCTCCACATCCCCTGCCGCGGCTCCTTCGTCATGGAGATCCGTCGATGATCCCGGTTCCCTCGCGGCCCTATCCCTACCCACTCGACCCCGACCACACCGCGCTCGTCGTCATCGACATGCAGCGCGATTTCATCGAACGCGGCGGGTTTGGGGATTCGCTCGGCAATGATGTGGCCCGGCTCGAGGCGATCATTCCGACGACGGCGGCGCTGATCGCGCTGTTCCGGGACAAGGGCTGGCCGGTGATCCATACGCGCGAGGCGCATAAGGCCGATCTCAGCGATTGCCCGCCTTCGAAAATCCGCCGCGGCAACCCGAGCCTCAAGATCGGCGAGGCGGGCGCGATGGGGCGGCTGCTGGTGAGAGGCGAGCCGGGCAACCAGATCGTCGAGGCGCTGGCGCCGCTCGACGGCGAGCTGGTGATCGACAAGCCCGGCAAGGGGATGTTCTGGGCCACCGGCCTGCAGGAGCAGCTGGTGGAACTCCGTATCACCCATCTGGTGTTTGCGGGTGTCACCACGGAGGTCTGCGTCCAGACGTCGATGCGCGAGGCCAATGACCGCGGCTATGAGTGCCTGGTGATCGAGGACGCGACCGAGAGTTACTTTCCGGAGTTCAAGGCGGCGACCCTTACGATGATCGCGGCGCAGGGCGGCATAGTCGGCTGGGTGACGCCGCTGGCGGCGCTCAAGGAAGCGGTCGCAGCATGATGATCAACGATCCGGCAGTGCTGGCCGAGGTCACGGCGGTGTTCGAGCGCTATGAGGCGGCGCTGGTCGACAATGACGTGGCGGTGCTCGACGAGCTGTTTCTCGATAGCCCGCTGACCGTGCGCTACGGCATTGCCGAGAATCTCCATGGCAGCGAAGCGATCCGGGCATTCCGACTGCTCCGCCGTTCCACCGGGGCCGACCGGCGGCTCGCCGAGACGGTGATCACCACCTATGGGCGGGACACCGCGATCGCCGCGACGCTGTTTTCGCATGACAGCGTCCCCGGCAGGGTTGGACGGCAGATGCAGACGTGGATACGGATGCCGGATGGCTGGCGCGTCGCAGCGGCGCATGTCAGCGTCATCGACGCGCAGGTCTGACTGCGGCGCTTAAGAAAGCGCCAGGGGATTAGAGGGGACTATGCTGAAACGCACCTCCGGCGAGGAGATTCGCCGCGTGCTGGCCAGCCGCATCATTGCCGGCGAGCTGGAACCCGGCACGCCGCTCGATGAGACGCAGCTGGCCAGCGAGTTCGCGGTATCGCGCACCCCGGTGCGCGATGCCCTGCGGCTGCTGGCGGCGAGCGGGCTGGTGGACCAGAAGCCGCATGCGCGCGCCCTGGTGGCAAAGCCCGCGCCCGACGAGCTCGCCGGCATGTTCGAGGTGATGGGCTATCTCGAGGCGCTGTGCGCCGGGCTCTGCGCCCAGATGATGACGGCAGCCGAGCGGGAAGCGCTCGATGCGCAGCACACGCAGATGGCCGGCATCGTCCGGGCCGGCGACACCACCGGCTATGCCGAGGCGAACGATACGTTCCACACCGCGATCTACGAGGGGGCGCATAACGCCTATCTCGGCGAGATCACCATCTCGACCCGGCAGCGGCTGCAGCCGTTCCGCCGAGCGCAGTTCGGCGCGCGCGGGCGCCTGCAGCAATCGCACGCCGAACACGGGCTGATCGTCGAGGCGATATTGCGCGGGGATCGCGGTGAGGCGGAAGCCGCGATGCGCAAGCACATCGCGATCGTCGGCGATGCGTATGAGCGGTTCAGTCGGGTTTAGGGAAACACCGGCGGTGCCGTAATCCTCCCCCCCCACGCGGGGGAGGATGAGCTGCTCATCCAGCGCTTGCCGCCAGAAAACCCCGCCAGCCGCCGAACTCCGAAATATCCCGCGCGCCCTTGACTGCCTCGGCTTCCACCAAAAACCCCTTGGCCGTGGTGCCGTCAGCCAGGCGCAGCGTGCCGATGCCCAGCGGCGCTGGGATCTTGGCGACGAACGTGCCGAAGCTCGCGGCGTCGAGCGACCAGAGTTCGGTGGCGACGCCCGCGCCGGTGCCGTCGGCGACGCGCAGCAGGCCGGGCTTGGGCGGGGTGGTGCCGGGGAGGGCGTAGAGGCGGTAGTCGGGCGTGGTGGTGGCCGTGCGCAGGAAATTGCCGCCGAGGCCGGTGAGCTCGCCATTGAGCGGCAGGCCGGAGAGATGGGCGCCGACCACGGCGATCTCGATGCGGTCGGCCGGCGCGCGGATGGGGGCGCTGGTTGCTTCACCGGTCAGCGCCATGCCGATGCCCGCGAGATAGCCGTCGCTGCCGGCGCGGCCGATCAGCGTCAGGCTGCCGCGCAGGCCGTCGGCGCGGTCGGCCGTCGGCACCGACAGGGCAGCGAGATCGAGCAGGTTGACGAAGTTGGTGTAGCTGCCGAGGTTGGAGTTGAGAGTGATCGGGTCGGCCGCGAGCTCGGCCACGGTGTAGGCGCGCGGCACCGTCGGTACGGCGAGGCAATCGAGCCGGGCGAGGAGCGGCGCTACGGCGCGCTTCAGATCCATCAGCTTGTAGGTCGCCTCGAAGACCGAGACCGCGGTGAGGCCGCGGGCGCCTTCGATGATCTTGCGGGTCACCGGGTGGAAGGAACTCGGGCTCGCCTCGAGCAGCGCTCTGGTGGCGGCATAGCGCTCGGCCACCCACGGGCCTTCGTAGAGCAGCCGGGCCACGGCGTGCAGCGGTTCGAAATCCACCTCGACGATCTGGGCGCCGAGCGCCGCGAGGCGTTCGAGGTCGGCGGCGTAGGAGGCCTCGGCCGCTGCGTCGCCGAAGAATTTGCGCTGCGCCGGGTGCGGTACACCGACCCGCAGGCTTGGCGGCGCGGTGGAAAGACTCGGCGCTGGCAGCGGGCGCGACCAGGCGTCGGCGGCATCATAGGCGGCGGCGACCGTGGTGACGCGGAAGGCGGTGGCGACGTCGCGGGCGAAGACCGAGATGGTGTCGAGGGTGCGGCAGGCCGGCACCATGCCGCTGGCCGAGAACAGCCCGAGGCTCGGCTTCAACCCGACGATGCCGTTCATGCCGGCCGGGATGCGGCCCGAGCCGGCGGTGTCGGTACCGAGCGCGAAATGGACGATGCCGGCGGCGACCGCCACGGCCGAGCCCGAGCTCGAGCCACCCGGCACCAGGTCGGCGCGCTGGACATTGCGCGGCACGCCATAGGGCGAGCGCACGCCGACGAGGCCGGTGGCGAACTGATCGAGATTGGTCTTGCCCAGCACAATCGCTCCCGCCGCCTCGAGCCGTGCCACGACGAAGGCGGAGCCGGCAGGGGTATAGGCAAAGTCGGGGCAGGCGGCGGTGGTGGGGAGGCCGGTCGCGTCGATATTGTCCTTCACCGCAAAGATCAGGCCGTAGAGCGGCTTGCCTGAGGGGCCGGCGGCCTCGAGCGCGGCGGCTTCGGCCAGCAGCGCGGCTTCAGGCTTGAGGCTAATGAAGGTCGCCGGGTCGTCATAGGCGGCGAGGGCGGCAAGGGCCTGGTGCACGGCGGTAACGGGAGAAATCTGCAAGGCGCGGCCCCTCGATGATGGTCGAGCCGATTATGCACAGACTCGCGGAACGGCATATGGAGATGTGTGCATTGAGGGATGATATGCAGAAAAAATGTGCAGATGTGGTCTGGGTGCACGAAGTGATGCACGTGGGTGGAGCGGCTGTTGGAGATGGCCACCGGCGGTGCGGCGCCGCCTCCCTCCCCCTTGAGGGGAGGGATTGAGGGAGGGGGTGGTGCAGTGATCACCGATGGACCCCCCCACCCCCAACCCCTCCCCTCAAGGGGGAGGGGAGCAGAAAGAGTGCTCAGTCCGCGAACCGCGTCACCGGCACACCACGTGTCCCACTCGGAAGGCTCACCATCGCCCCACAAAGCGGCCATTTCGCCAGGTCCTCCGCCGACACCCCGGCGCTGAGGCTCGGGACATAGAGCGTCGTCAGATCCGGGCCGCCGAAGCAGGGCATGGTGGGGCGGAAGTTCGGCAGCTCGACCCATTTCAGCAGCTTGCCGTCAGGCGAGAAGCAGTTGAGGCGGCTGGCCGAGGCGCCGCCTGACCAGTAATTGCCATCGACGTCGCAGGCGCCGCCATCGGGGCGGCCGGTCAGTTCGTCGAGTTCGAGCCAGCGGCGGCGGTTGCTGGCGGCGCCGGTCGACGGATCGAAATCGTAGATATCGACCCAGATGCCGCGCGAGTCCGAGTGATACATGCGGGTGCCCGCGCCATCCCAGGCAAGGCCGTTGGAAATGCGAAAGCCCTCGGTGACGGTGCCGACGCGGCCATCGGGCGCGACGCGGTAGAGCACGCCGGCGGGGTTGGCTTCGCCGCTCGCATCCATCGAGCCGACCCAGAAGGCGCCATCGGGGCCGACCTTGCCATCGTTGAGCCGCATCGCCGGCTTGGCGTGGGTGACGGCGGCGAGCGGCTGCCGGCTGCCATCGCGCGGGTCGAACAGGATCACCGTGCTTTTGAGCGCGACCACCAGTCTGCCGGACCGGCAAAGCCCCAGTGCACCCACCGGTTCGCCGAACTCCCAACGCTGCCGCGTGCCGGTGGCCGGGTCGATGCGATGGATGGTGCCGGGGGTGATATCGACCCAGTAGAGCAGACCGGTGCGCCCATCCCAGACCGGGCTCTCGCCGATATCGCAGCGGTCGGCGGCGACAGTGGTGATCTGATGGGCGGTCACTGCGCCGTATCCTCCTGCGCGAGGCTCCATTCGCGATAGCGGCGGCGGCCGCCTTCGAGGTGCTGCCGCATGGCGATGCGAGCCTCGTCGGGCTTCCGGTCGCTGATGGCGTTGAAGATGCGCTGGTGCTCGGCGCGGATGACGTCGAGGAAGGCCGACTTGCTGGTGTCGTCGGAGAAACTGGCGCCCAGCGCGCGGCGCGGGATCAGCCGCTCGCCCATCTCGTCGACGAACAGGCGAAAGCGCTGGTTGTTGGTGGCGTCGGCGATGGCGCGGTGGAAGGCGCGGTCGGCGTCGGTGGCGAGCGTGTGGTCGCCGAGCTGGCGGTTGAACTGGGTCATCGCCTGCTCCATGCGCAGAAGGTTGGTTTCGGTCCGGCGCTCCGCGGCGAGCCCCGCCGCCTCGACCTCGACGCTGATGCGGAACTCGAGGAAATCCAGCACGTCGCCGATCTCCTCGGGGGCTGCCATCAGCATGGACAGGCCGCCAACGGGCTGGGGAGGCTTGCTGACATAGACGCCGCTGCCGCGCAGCGAGCGCAGCCGCCCCTCGGCCTTGAGGCTGGCGATCGCCTCGCGCACCACGGTGCGGCTCACGGAAAACTGCGCGCAGAGCCGATCGGCGGGCGGCAGCTTGTCGCCGGGAGCTAGGCCGGTGGTCTCGATCAGCCGCAGCAGGTCGAGCTTGACCCGGTCGGTCAGGTGCATGGCGGGGCTGGGTGACATTACGCGTTGAGCTGCCGTTCGTCGGTCGTTGCGGGGCCATTCATAGGCGTCGCGGCCGGGCAGCGGAAGAGGGCGATGCGCGGCCGCGGTTGCCGATCCGCGGAAACTATCATACTGCTTTCAAGAAGTCATATTTTTGGAGGGGAAGAATGTATGTCGGCACGCAGCTCGGCGGTGACCAGTTCGCCAAGGTCGGGGATCGCTACCTCAGGCAGCTCGCCCAGCTGGGCGTCCGGCACGTCTGCATCGATCCGGTCGGCGACCCCTGGCAATGGGATCGCGACATCCTGATGCGGCATGCCGAGCATGTCGACAAGTTCGGCCTGGTGCTCGACATGGTGCAGCTGCCGCTCCCCTCCTCGGGCATCGAACGCCAGCACCAGTCACCGGGCATCGTGCTGGGCAAGCCGGGCGAGCGGGATCGCGAGATCGACGGCATCTGCAGGATCATCGAGGCGCTGGCGGAGGCCGGGATCGGCGCGGCCAAGTATAATTTCAACGTCCTGGGCATTCCGCGCACCACCTCGGAAACCGGGCGGGGCGGGGCGGTGCTCTCGACGTGGCGAGCCGACCAGGCGACCGATGGCGACACCCTGACGATCGCCGGCAAGGTCGGCGCCGAGGAGTTCTGGGAGCGCATCGAGTATTTCCTCGAGCGCGTGGTGCCGGTGGCGACGGCCAGCAAGGTGCGGCTCGCCTGCCATCCGCACGACCCGATGACGCCGCCGGGCTATCGCGGCTTCGAGAGTCGGGTGCTGTCGAGCGTCGAAGGGCTGATGCGGTTCGTCGAGACCGCGGAGAGCCCCTATCACGGGCTCAATTTCTGCCAGGGCACGGTGGCCGAGGGGATGGAAGACCCGCGGTCCGAGATCGGCGAGGTGATCCGCTGGTTCGGCAGCCGCAAGAAGATCTTCAACGTGCACTTCCGCAACATCAAGGGCGGCCGCTACTCGTTCACCGAGGAGTTCCCCGATGCCGGCGACATGGACATGCCGGCGGCGCTGAAGATCTACCACGAGGTCGGCTATGACGGGATGATCATGCCCGACCACGTGCCGCATATCGATGCCGACAACTCGATGGAAACGGCGTTCGCCTTCTGCTTCGGATACATCATCGCGCTGTTCCAGGCCAATGGCTGGGACCCGTATGGGGCGTAAGGGGGGCTCACTTGCCTTTGATCCTCCCCCGCCACGCGGGGGAGGATAAGGGAGAGCCGTCAGGCGTGGGCTGCAATGAGATCCGCGAGCACCCGGCGCTCGGCGGCGTCGAGCTCGGTGAGCGGGGTGCGGACCTTGCCGGCCGGGCGGCCGACCAGCTCGGCGCCGGCCTTGATCATCGACACGGCATAGCCGCGCTTCCTGTCGCGCAGTTCGATCAGCGGCAGGTAGAAGCTCTTCATCAGGCCGTCGATCACCTTCGTATCGCGCTGCCGCACGGCGCTGTAAAAGCGCAAGGCCAGCTCGGGCACGAAGTTGAACACGGCCGAGGAATAGGTGGTGACTCCCATCTCGAGATAGGGCTGGGCGAACACTTCGGCGGTGGGCAGGCCGCCGATATGGACGACGCGGTCACCGAGCCGGTGCGCGACGCGCTGCATCAGCTGCAGGTCGCCGATGCCGTCCTTGTAGCCGATGAAGTTGGGGCAGTTTTCGGCCAGTTGCTCGAGCCCGGCGGGAGAAAGCCGGGTGTTGTCGCGGGCATAATAAATGACGCCGAGGCCGACCGACCGGCAGATCGCCTGCATATGGGCGATGACGCCCTGTTCCTCGGCGAACATCAGGTAATGCGGCAGCACCAGGATGCCGGCGGCGCCGGCCCGCTCGGCGCGCTTCGCCAGATCCACCGCCATGCGAGTGCCGTAGCCGACACCGGCCAGCACCGGCACGTCGGCGGCGCTGTTCTCGACCGCGGTGCGGATGACCGCGTCATACTCGTCGTAGCCGATCGAGAAGAACTCGCCGGTGCCGCCGGCCGCGAACAGCCCGGCCGCGCCGTAGGACGAGAGCCATTGCAGGCGCCCGGCGTAGGAGGTGGCGTCGAACTCGCCGTCAGCGCCGAAATCGGTCACCGGGAAAGACAGCAGACCGGAGCCGATCTTCGATTTGATCTCGTCGAACGTCACCGGCATCTCCCGTCGCCAAATTAGTACTATTTCTTTCTGCTATCACCCTCGAAAGCGCCATGTCAACGCAACCGCGTCACGCCGCTGGGCTGGCCAACAGAAAAGAAGTATGATTTATCGGGTGCCGGGTGTTGCGGCGGCCCCAAGCAGATTTGCGGCCGGCCGGAGCATTCCTATACTCGGGTCCTGACCCGCGCCGTGTCGCGGCCGGGCCGGCGCCCCTGTGTTTCCGCCCCCCTGAGGAAAATCATGCCGCAAATCCTGTTGACTGGAGCCGCCGGCAGGCTCGGCACGCATTTTCGGGCGCGGTTTGCCGAAGCGGGGAGAGCGGTGCTGGCGACCGATATCGTCGAGCCTGTCGACGATGGCACGGTGGTGCGCGCCGACCTTGCCGATCGCGCCGCGGTGGACGAACTGATGCGGCAGGATATTTCGGCGGTGGTGCATCTGGGCGGCATGTCCAGCGAGGCGCCGTGGCAGCAGATCCTCGATGCCAATATTGCCGGCACCTACAACATTTTCGATGCGGCGCGGAAAGCCGGGGTCGGTCGCGTCGTCTATGCTTCATCCTACCATGTGCTGGGGATGTATCCGGCGACCGCGGTGCCGCTCGATGTCCACGCCGAGCCGCGGCCCGACACGCTCTATGCCGTCAGCAAGCTGTTCGGCGAGAACCTGGGGCGGCTCTATCACGACAAGTTCGGCATTGGCTGCATGAGCGTGCGGATCTGCGCCGCCAACCCGCCGAACACCACGCGCGATCTCAAGCTCTATGTCGATCGCGACGACCTGGTGAGCCTCGTCACCACCGCGCTCGATGCGCCGGAACTCGGCTATCGCACGGTGTTCGCGATTTCGGACAATGACCGCGCCTGGTACGTCAACGATCCCGAGCAGACGCTGGGCTGGCAGCCCTCTCACTCGTCACGCGACCTGCCGCTGCCGAAGGGCAAGACCGAGTGGCCGGCGCCAGACCCGGACGTCACCCGGCTACAGGGCGCAGCCTTCGCCAACTGGGGGCATTTTGATGATTGAGGTGTCGAGGCGCGGCGGTCCCCACGGACCTGACGCGGCGTGGCCGCGTCAGGTCCTGCAGAGCGCCAATGCCGCCGGCAGGCGCAGGGTGATGTCGTTCTGGTCGATCGGCGCCTGGTCGCGCTTGAGGTGGGCCGAGCGGATGAGGGCGGCGTATTCGGCGAGCTGGATATAGGGCTGGCTGGCCAGCCAGGCGGGGTCGAAGGCCGGGATGGCGAACTGGCCGCGATGGAGTTCGATCAGCGGCCTGGCGGTGGGGAGCAGGGCGAGAAGGCTCGGCCAGTCGATGAGGCCTTGGCCGACGGGGGCGAGGTGGCGGCGGAGAGCAGCGTCGCCTTCGAAGCTCAGGGTGGCGTCGTCGATGTGCACCTGGGTGACGTGCGGGGCGAGGCGGCGGGCGGCGGCGAGGGGGTCTTCGAGGCGGACCAGCATATTGGCGGGGTCGTAGGAGACGCCGAGCGTGTCGGCGCCGACACGCTCGACCAGCGCGAGGCACTCCCAGGAAGTGATCTCCTCGTGGGTCTTGACCAGCGTGCGCATGCCGAGATCGGCCAGTACCGGCTTGAGACCGGTGAGCAGCGCGGCGACGGCGTCGAGCTGGGCGGGCCAGTTGCCGGCACGGTCTTCGAGCGTGCCGATGGTGAAGAACATCTCGCGCATGCCGAGCGACGCGCCCGTTTCGAGCAACCGTCGGACACCGCGGGCGAGGTCGCCGTCACCCAGTTGCACTTCACGGGCGTGGCGGTCGAGCCGCAGCGGGTTGAGCCAGTCGAGGCTGGCGGCGATGGCGAGGCCGAGGCTGTCGGCTTCGGCCTTGAGTTCACGCAGCACGGCCGGGTCGAGCGTCGGGCTCAGTTCGAACAGGCTGTAGAAGGTGATTTCGGCGGCGCCGAGGGCGGCGGCCTTGCTGATGGCGTCGAGCGGGTCGTTGCCGGCGTCGGGAATGCTGCCGCGCATGAGTGAGAACATCGGAGGCTCCTGGAGTGCTCTGGGGACGGGGCTGGCATGCGGCTCAGCGCCCACGGACGTCATTCCCGCGCAGGCGGGAACCTAGTGGGATGCTGCTGCAATCGCTGCAGCTGAGAGATCCCACTGGGTCCCCGCCTGCGCGGGGATGACGCCGGTGGGTGGGCAGGGTTTGAGGTGCGGCCCCAAATCGCAAAACTCCTAATCGATCCGGAAGATGCCGCGGGGGAAGCGGGTCAGCCATTCGGCGCCGGTTTCGGTGACCAGCGCGACATCGCCCGCGCAGACATGGCCGAGGGCGGGCAGGGTGAAGTTGGGGTGGATCTCGAACACCATGCCGGGCCTGAGCAGCGGCCCGGTGGCATCGCGGGATTTGTCGCGGCGCGGCGACAGCGCTTCGGCGAGGCCGGGTTCGCTGTAGTCGAGGCCGAGGCCGTGGCAGGACTGGAAGCGGAACGGATCGCTGTCGCGGCTGTAGGGGCACATGGCGTCGATTTGGGCCTCGATCAGGTCGACCAGGTCGTGCACCGGACGGCCGGGGACGAGGACGGCGAGCGCGGCGTCCTGGATGTCGATGAGGCGGGCGGCGGCATCGCTGAGCTCGGGCGTCGGCTTGCCGCGGCTGCCGATGCGGAGCCCCTGGGCGAAGTAGCCTTCGAACGACACCATGGTGCCCAGCTGCACGCGGTCGCCCGGTCGAATGGCAGGCGGCAGCTCGAACATCTCGAAATAGGTCACCGGCGGTTCGGGGCCGGTGGAGAGCCAGAGGCGTGAAACGTCGGCGCCGAGCTCGCGACCGGCATGCTCGACCTCGGCCATCAGCCTGGCCGGAGTGGCCTGGGGCTGGGCCGCATAGGCGAAGGCGCGGGCGACCATGGCATCGGAGATTTCGGCGGCGCGGCGGTGGAGGGCGGTCTCCATGGGATCGCGGTCGAGCCGCATGGCCTGGAGGATCGGATCGATCCGCACCATGCGCGGAAAGGACGAGGCGAAGGTCGCGGCCAGCTTTGCCGTCATCTCGTCGGCGCCGGCGACGCCGACCCGCCAGCGGCCGGCATTGGCGAGGGCCGAGGCACGAGCGACGAGGCCCTGCGGGCCGGCGATCTCGACCGCGTAGAGGTTGCCGACCCGGGTGGTGAACAACCGGGCCTCGTTCTTGCCGGGAGCAACGATCACCGCATCGGTGGCGGTGATCACCAGCATGGAGGGCGCCCACATCGGGGTGAAGTTGGTGAACCAGCCGATATTGCCGCTCGACTGGGTCGCGGCGGCGAGGCCGCGCGGCGCCGAGAAGGCGACGATGGCATCGAGGCCATGGCGGCGCAGCAGCTCGCGACCGGCGCTTAGTCTTTGGTCAAGCAGGGTAATCGGGAGGGCAGCGGTCATCGGACATCCACAGGGGCAGCGAGGCGGTTGAGAGCGGCTTGACAATACGTTCGGGATGGTTCGATATCAGACTGTAAGGAAAGTTACCAGACGGTCTGAGATGGACATGCAGATCCTATCCGGCAGCCCCAGGTTGCTCCGCAACCTCAACGAGAAAGCCGTGTTGCAGCGGCTGCTCTCGGAGGGGTCGCTGACGCGCATGGAGCTCGAAGCCTTTACCGGGCTGTCGAAGCCGGCGATGTCGGATCTGCTGCGGCGGCTCGAATCCGCCAATCTCATCCGTCGTGACGGAGAAAAAGCCGGCACTTATGGCCCCAAGGCCGGCTTGTGGAGCCTCGAGCCGCGCTCGGGGTTCGTCGCAGGCATCGATGTCGGCTCCCACGGCATCGATGCCGCCATTTCCGATATCACCGGCAACACCATTGCCAGCTTCCGGCACGCGGCCGAGCCGGGCGATCGCTACGACGCGCATGAGCGGCTGACCTCGGTGCTCGACAGCGTCACCCGGGAAGCCGGGATCACGGTGCGCGAGATCGACCAATTGGTGGTGGGCCTCCCCGGCATCGTCGATGTCAGGGCAGGGAACCTCCGCAAGGGCCAGCAGCTCCCCAACTGGGAGGGCTACCATATCCCCGAGGCGCTCGAGGGCGTGCTCGGGCATCGCCATGTGCTGATCGAGAACGACGTGAACCTCGTCGCCATCGAGGAGATGGCCTGCGGCGCCGCCAATGGCGTGCAATCGTTCATCCTGTTCTGGGTGGGCGACGGCGTCGGCGCCGGTGTGGTGATCGGCGGGCGGCTGATGCATGGTTCGACCGGCACGGCGGGCGAACTGGGCGGGGCGATGGTGCCCGACCGGATGGCGAGGCCCGGTGAGCCGGTGAAGATGGCGCTGGTCGAAGCGCTGCTCGACGTGCCGGCGATCGACGCCCTGGTGGCCGCGCACCAGTTGCGCGGACCGGACAGCGTCGAGGCGATCCGCCAGGCGGCGCTCAGCGACAAGCATCCGAAATTCTTCGCCGAACTCGGCTACCGCGTCGCCGCGGCGCTGACCGGCGCGATCGGTATTCTCGACCCGGAGATGGTGGTGTTGGGCGGGGCCATCGGCCGCGCCGGAGGACGGGCGCTGGCGGACAGCGTCGCCGACATCCTCAAGACCCTGCCGATCGCCATTCCACAGATTGTCCCGACCGCGGTGAGCAGCAATGCCGTGCGGGCGGGGGCCGTAGAACTCGCGCTCGAGCATGCTCGAGAACGTGTGTTCACGGGAGGCAGCGCGGCACGCGGCCTCCCGTGAGGAGATTGGACCACTTGATGAGAAGCACCCATTCCCCGGAGACGATTATGCATACCAATTCAGTGCCTAAGAAGCCCTCCCCGGGCTTGATCGGACGTTTGCGCACAAGCCTTCGCGCCCTGGCGCTTGGGGCGCTGGCCAGCGTATCCGCCTTTGCCGTCACCGCTCCGGCGCTCGCCGAAGTCCCGCTCGACCAGCTGGTGCGGATCGTGGCCGAGGGCGGCAACAGCTTCACCCGCACCTTCAACCCGTTCTCGCCGACGGCGCGCTGGGTCAGCACGCGGACCATGTACGAGCCGCTGATGATCCAGAACTATGCCACCGGCAAGCTCGATCCGTGGCTGGCGACCGCCTATGAATGGTCGGCCGATGCGCTGAGCCTGACGCTGACGCTGCGCGACGACGTCAAGTGGTCGGATGGCCAGCCGTTCAGCGCCGACGACGTGGTGTTCACCTTCAACCTGATGAAGGCCAACCCGGGCCTGATCGGCCCGGCAGCCGGGGCCTTCGGGCAATATCTGTCGGCAGTCGAGGCGGTGGATGCCAAGACGGTGAAGTTCACCTTCTCGTCGACCTACACGCCCGGCCTCTATTCGCTGGTCGACCAGTTCATCGTGCCCCAGCATGTCTGGAAGGATGTCGCCGACCCGGTGACCTTCGAGAACCCCGATCCGGTCGGCACCGGGCCGTTCACCACCATCGATGCCTTCGGCACCGATCGCTACCAGGTGACCAAGAACCCCAATTACTGGCAGCCGCTCAACATCGAGGGCGTGTTCGTCCAGGGTTTCAACGGCAATGACCAGGTCAGCGCCGCGACGCTCTCGGGCAATCTCGACTGGGGTGGGCTGGTGCCCGACCCTGATGTGACCTTCGTGCCGCTCGATCCCGAGCATTTCGGCTATTGGTGGCCGCGCACCTCGGTGGTGCTGCTGCTCGCCAACACCACTGACGGGGCGCTGGGCGATACCGTGGTGCGCAAGGCCATGAGCATGGCGCTCGATCGGCAGCGCATGATCAATACCGGCGTGTGGGGCAAGTCGGTTGCCGCCAATGCCACCGGCCTGCCGGAAGCGCCGTTCAAGGACTGGCTCGACCCCAAGGTGATCGAAGCGGGCGCCTCGTGGGTCAGCATGGACCCCGATGCCGCCAACAAGATGCTCGACGAGGCCGGCTACACCAAGGGCGCCGACGGTATTCGCGTCGGCAAGGACGGCAAGCCGCTGAAATACGACATCATCGTGCCCTCGGGCTGGAACGACTGGGTGTCGGCCTGCCAGATCGTCGCCGAGAATTTGAAGGATATCGGCATCGACGTGACGCTCCGCACCACCACGGCGGACAGCTGGACCAACTCGACCTTTACCGGCCAGTTCCAGCTGTCGCTCGGCACCGCGCAGCGCACGGCGACGCCGTTCGAGTTCTACCGCAACAACATGGCGACCACTTCGGTGAAGCCGGTCGGCGAAGCCTCGCCCAACAACCAGCAGCGCTATGGCGATCCCAAGGTCGATGAACTGCTGGCCAAGTTCGCCGCGTCGACCGATGCGGCCGAGCAGAAGGCGATCATCGCCGAACTCGAAGGCATGTTCTCGGCGGCGGCGCCCGCCATCCCGCTCTACGAGCAGCCGGATTGGGGTCTCTACAACACCCGTCGCTTCACCGGCTTCCCGAACGAGCAGGACCCCTATGCGCCGCTCAGCCTGCAGATGACCAATGGTCCGCTGCTGGTCTGGCCGCACCTGGCCCGCCGCGCCGAATAACTGCCTTGCTTACTTAGGAGCGTTCCACTGTCTGATTGAGGCCACTGGCTCTCGCCACTCTCACCGGCTGTCATCCCTGCGAAGGCAGGGACCCAACTCGCAGCTGGCGCAGGTGGATGAATGGGTCCCTGCCTTCGCAGGGATGACAGCCGGTGGTTGGTCCGTCCGACCGTGAGCACTCCAGGCAATAACCGGAGCTCCCGCCTTCAGCGGGTGGGAGCCTCCCTTTCTCCGGAGCCCGTCGATGTATTACATTGCGAAGCGATTGGCGTTTTACGTGCTGGCAGCCTTCGTCGCCATCACCGTCAACTTCTTCCTGCCGCGGCTGACCCCGGGCGATCCGGCGTCGACTATCGTCGCCACCTATTCGACTTCGCTGAACGCCGAGTCGCTGGCGGCGCTGAAGGCGGCTTACGGGCTCACCGACGAGCCGCTGCTGCAGCAATATGTTGCTTACCTCGGCAATGTGCTGCGCGGCGATTTCGGCCGCTCGCTCTCCAACTTTCCCGCGCCGGTGATGGCGGTGATCGGCGCGGGTTTCGGCTGGTCGATCCTCCTGGGTCTTACCTCGGTGCTGCTCAGTTTCGTGCTCGGCTCGGTGCTCGGCGCCATCGCGGCGTGGCGGCGCGGTGGCTGGTTCGACCGGCTGACGCCGCCGGTGCTGCTGTTCCTCGGCTCGTTCCCGTATTTCTTCCTGGCGCTGCTGCTGTTCTACGTCTTCTGCTTCAAGCTCGGCTGGTTCCCGATGGGCAACGCCTATTCGAGCGTCAACCCGCCGGCCCTGAACCTCCAGGGCATCGGCGATATCCTGCTGCACCTGATCGCGCCGGCCTTCACCATTGTGCTGGTGTCGCTCGGGCCGTGGACGCTCAACATGCGCAACGCCATGATTGGCGTGCTGAGCGAGGATTACCTGACGCTCGCCGAAGCCAAGGGGCTGAAGCCGCGGCGGGTGCTGCTGTCGCATGCGGTGCGCACGGCGCTGCTCCCCAACATCACGGCGCTCGGCGCTGCGGTGGGGGCGGTGTTCTCGGGGCAACTGCTGACCGAGATCGTCTTCACCTATCCCGGCCTCGGTTATGCGCTGATGCGCGCCGTCAGCGCCGTCGATTACCCGCTGATGCAGGCGCTGTTCCTCATCATCACCCTGTCGGTGCTGGCGGCGAATTTCCTCGTCGACACGCTCTACGTGCTGCTCGATCCGCGGGTGCGGACGGGCGGGGAGGCCTAGATGTCGCTCAGCGAAAGTTTTGGCGCGAAGGCGCGCCGGCAACTCCTCGGTTCGATCCCGGTGACGGTCGGGCTGGTCATTCTCGGGGCCCTGGTCGCCGCCAGCGCGCTGGCGCAGCTGCTGGCGCCCTATAATCCGAAACGCGCCACCGGCGGCATCAACGAGCCGCCCTCGCTGGCCCATCTGTTCGGCACTACCGGGCAGGGGCAGGACGTGTTGAGCCAGTTCCTCTATGGCGGGCAGAACACCCTCTGGGTGGCCTTCTCGATCGCGGTGCTGACCACGCTGCTGGCATTGGTCGTGGCGCTCACCGCCGCCTATTTCCGCGGCTGGGTCGATGACGTGCTGACGCTGGTCACCAATGTCTTCCTCGTCATCCCCGGCCTGCCGCTGGTGGTGGTGCTGGCGGCGTTCCTGCCGCCCGGGCCGCTCACCATGATCATGGTGCTGACCATTACCGGCTGGGCCTTCGGGGCGCGCCTGTTCCGCTCGCAGGCGCTCAGCCTCAGGGAGCGCGAGTTCATCGCTGCCGCCGAGGATGTGGGCGAAAGCCGCTGGCGCATCGTCGCGGTCGAACTGCTGCCCAATATGGGCTCGGTGGTTGCCGCCTATTTCGTCAACCAGGTGATCTTCGCCATTACCGCGCAGGCCTCGCTCGAATTCCTCGGGCTCGGCGATGGCGGGCAGATCACCTGGGGCTCGATGCTGTTCTGGGCGCAGAACAGCTCGGCGCTGATCCGCGGCGCCTGGTGGACCTTCGTCGTCCCCGGCATGGCGATCGCCCTCACTGCCTTCTCCCTGGCGCTGATCAACAATGCGGTCGACGAGATCGGCAACCCGCGGCTGCGGGCCGATCGGCTGCTGCGCCGGGCCGGCGTCAAGAAACCGAGCGCCACGCTCATGACCCCGGTGAAGCGCGATGCCTGATATCCCCGCTCTCGATATCGTCGATCTCAGCGTCGGCTATGCCGGCGAGACCGGCATCATCCCGGCGGTCGACCGGGTGTCGTTCAGCATCGCGCCGGGCGAGTTCATGGGGCTCGCCGGCGAATCCGGCTGCGGCAAGTCGACGATCGCGCAATCGATCCTGCGGCTGCTGCGGGCGCCGGGGATCATCACCGGCGGCGAGATCCGTATTGCCGGCAACGACATGCTGTCGGGAGACGACAATGCCGTGCGGGCGCTGCGCTGGCGCACCGCCTCGATCGTGCTGCAGAACTCCTTGACCTCGCTCAATCCGGTGAAGCGGATCGAGTGGCAGCTCAAGGAAGCGCTCGACCGCGGCGGCGCGGCGGTGCGGCGGACGCCGGCCGAACTGCTGCAGATGGTCGATATCGACCCCAAACGCCTGCGGGCCTTCCCGCATGAGCTGTCGGGCGGGCAGCGGCAGCGCGTGGTGATCGCCATGGCGCTGGCGCTCGAGCCGAAGCTGATCATTCTCGACGAGCCGACCACGGCGCTCGATGTGATCGTGCAGAAGGAAATCTTCGTCACGGTGAAGGCGCTGCAGCGGCAGATGGGCTTTGCCGTACTGCTGATCACCCACGACCTGCCGCTATTGTTCGAAGTGGCCGACCGCATCGCGGTGATGAAAGACGGCAAGATCGTCGAGACGGCGCCCGTAGTGGAGTTCCGGCAGCACCAGCAGCACCCGTATTCGAAGGCGCTGCTGACGGCGACGCCGAAGGTCGATTTCTCGACCCCGCCGGTGGCGCGGCCGAAATCGGTGGCGCATCCGGTGCTGGAAACCGCGCATCTCACCAAGGCCTATGGCACAAACCCGCTCACCGGCCGCTCGGCCCTGGTGGCGGTCAACGATGTGTCGTTCCGGTTGGCGCCGGGCGAGATCGTGGCGCTGGTCGGCGCTTCGGGCAGCGGCAAATCGACCTTTGGGCGGATCGTCACCGGGCTGACCCGGCCGAGTTCGGGTGATGTGCTGGTCGATGGCCGGACGCCGGTGCCGGTATCGCGCCGCCGGCCGCATCAGCCGCGCGCCGCGCAGATGGTGTTCCAGGATGTCTATGGCTCGCTGAACCCGCTGCACACGATCGGCCACCACCTGCGCCGGGCGGTGATCTCGGCGCCCGGGGGCGACAAGACCGATGTCGAAGGCCGGGTGGCGGCGCTGCTCACCGAAGTCGGGTTGACCCCGACCGCCAGCTATCTCGACCGCCGTCCGCATGAGCTGTCGGGCGGCCAGCGCCAGCGCGTCGGCCTCGCCCGGGCGCTGGCGGCATCGCCCAAACTGCTGGTGGCGGACGAGCCGGTATCGATGCTCGACGTGTCGATCCGGCGCGACATCCTCAACCTGATCGCGCGGCTGCGCGACGAGCAGGGGGTCGCCGTCCTCTACATCACCCATGACGTGGTCAGCGCCGGCTATATCGCCGACCGCATCGCGGTGATGCATCGCGGGCAACTGGTCGAAGAAGGGCTGGCCAAGGCCGTCCTCGCCAATCCGCAGCACGCCTATACGCGCCAGCTCATCGCCGCCGTACCCGGCGGCCTCGGGCTCGAAACTCCCATCGTCAATCCGGTTCCCGCATCATGACAGTGACAGACATTCCCGAAATCCGCGTCGGCATCGATGGGCGGAAATTTCCTCGCGCCGCCGAACTCGGCCCGCTCGGGCTGATCGAGCGCTGCGCCGAACTCGGCCATGCCGGGGTGTTCTTCCGCACCGTGCTCGACGTTTCGCCGACGCTCGACCAGGGCTTTCTCGCCGCAGTGAAGCAGCGGGCCGACGAACTCGGGCTCTCCCTCGAAATGGGGCTGGGCAAGATCAACCCCTACAACACGCCCGAGGCGCCGGAGGTCCGCGATGTCGGCAAGGGCGATTACCTGCTCGGCATGACGAGGATGATCGAGGCGACGACGGCGATCGGCTGCACGGCGCTCTGGGGCGATACCGCCAACTACCAGCGGCACGACTGGGGTCTTCATGCCATCGATCGCTACCGCACCGATGTGGATTGGCCCGACCAGCTCGAAGCGACGCGAAAGTTCCTCTTGAAACTGAAGCCGGTGCTTCGGGATCGCGGCGCGGTCATCGCGGTCGAGACGCATGAAGAGATCACCACGGCGGAGATCGTGCGGCTGGTCGAACAGGTGGGCGCCGATGCGCTGGGGGTGACGCTCGATCTCGCCAATGTGGTGGTGCGCGGCGAGGACCCGGTGGCGGCCACCCGCCGCGTCGCGCCCTATGTGAAAAAGACCCATATGCGCGACATCGTGCTGTTCGCCCGCCCGCTCGGGCTGGAGCGACAGACGCGGGCCTGCGGCGACGGGGTGATCGATTGGCAGGCGGTGCTGGGCGCGCTGTTCGCCGCCGGCAGCTTCCCCAACTTCACCATCGAGAATGTCTGGGGCTCGGACAAGAACCAGATCCCGCTGTTCGATCCGGACTGGCAGGCCCGCCAGCCCGATGCCGAGATGGGCGAGATCCTCGAACTGATCCGCCTGTCACGGCTGTTCGAGGACGGCGTCGCCGCGGGCACGATGATCGCCCCGGACGACTATTTCTCGGAGCACCCAGACCTCGACGAACTCGAAGGGTTCGTCACGCGCAGTGGCGCGACCCTCAAGGCGGCAGCCGCAGCGCTGCGCGCCAACGTTTCAAAGGAGTAGCCGCAAATGAATTATCCGCTCAAAGTTCTGGTCGTCGAAGCCCATCCCGACGAAGCGGAAATGTACTCCGGCGGCACGATGCGGCTCCTCGCCGACAAGGGTGCGGCCGTCAAGTTCATGTCGCTGACCAATGGCGATGCCGGCCACTACCAGATGGATCGCGAACCGCTGAAGCGTCGCCGGGCCCGCGAGGCCTATACCGCCGCCCGCCATCTCGGAGTGCTCGACTACGAGATCCTCGATATCCACGATGGCGAGCTGGTGCCCGACCTCGCGGTACGCACCGCGGTGATCTCGGCGATCCGCCGCTGGCAGGCCGATATCGTCATCACCTTCCATGACGATTGCCCCGGCCATCTCGACAACCGGTCGGCCGGCCGGGCCGTGCGCGAGGCGTCGGGCTTCTGCACCAACGGCAATATCGTGCCAGAGGTGCCGCCGCTGGCCGATGCGCCGATCTGCCTGAAGATGACCGATTACGGCGCCATCGACGTGCACAAGCACGATGTGGTGGTGGATGTCGGCGCTTCGATCGATGCCAAGCTCAAGGCCTGCGCCGCGCATGCGACGCAGTTCTACGAGTTCGCGCCGTTCGAGCGCGGCTTCCTCAACGAAGCACCCCGGATCGGCGACTGGGCGGCCGAGCGGGCGTTCATCCTCAAATACTGGCCGGAGTTCATGTACACCCAGCCGGGCATGGCCGGGGCAGGGGAATTCGCCGAGAGTTTCCAGCTGGCGGATTATGGGCGGAAGGCCACGGCCAAGGAGGTCAAGGCGCTGCTCGGGGTTTAGGTCGGGGAACACACCGGCGGTAGAGTGGTTGCCTTCTCCCCTTGTGGGAGAAGGTGCCCGAAGGGCGGATGAGGGGTATCTCTCCGCGTACACCGTCGCCCGTCGCTGCGCTCCGAGCGCGCTACACTTCGTTGCGCGGACCCCTCATCCGGCCTTCGGCCACCTTCTCCCACAAGGGGAGAAGGCCCACACGCCACGGCCGGTGGACCCGATAGCGCCGACAGAGTGCGGGCCGCTAACGATACCTTGGTATCCGCGTTTGCGCCGAAGGTGAACTTGTCCGGGGACACCCCGGAATTGATGCTGATCCTCGTCGCCAATCGGACCTGGAAGCGACCTCCTCCCTGCTTCCAGGCACGAACTGGCCTCCCCCTTTGGAAGAGAGGATCAGTATGTCCAAACGCAGATTTCTGCCGCTTGCCGCGGCGCTGCTGACTGCCGCTGCCTCGAGCGTCGCACTGCCCGCCATCGCTCAGACAGAGTTCGCGCCCACGCCGCTCAGCCCCGACCAGGTCGGCTCGGGTCCGCGGCTCATCTATCTCCATCACGAATATCCCGCGACGCTCGATCCGCAGAACACCTCGGCCTTTGTCGGCCAGCTGGCGATGGAGTTTTTCGATACGCTCGTTACCTACGAGATCGATCCGGCCACCGGCATCGCCGACCAGACCAGGATCGTGCCGCGGCTCGCCACCTCGTGGGAGATCTCTGCCGACAACAAGGTGCTGACCTTCCACCTCAACCCGGCCGCCAAGTTCTGGGACGGCTCACCCGTCACCGCCGACGATGTCTACTGGTCGATCGAGCGGGCGCTGGTCGGACGCATGGGCTGGGGCACCACGCAGATCGAGACCGGCGGCATCTTCAAGGTCGACCAGATGAAGGTGGTGGACCCGCAGACGCTGGAGATCACCTATCCGGATGGGCTGGGCCGCTACGCGCTGCGCAACTTCGCCTCGATGTCGCTGACGGTGATGTCGAAGGCTGCCTGCGAAGCCGGGCGCACCGCCGAGGACACCTGGTGCGTCGAGTGGATCAAGAAGAACGCCATGGGCTCGGGGCCCTACATGCTGGGCGAGCAGCGCAACGGCGAGTACCTGACGGCCGTCGCCAACAAGAACTACTGGGGCGATGCCAAGCCGTTCTATTCTGAGGTGATGTTCCGGGTGGTGCCGGATGCGCAGACCCGCATGCTGCTGATGGAAAGCGGCGAGGCGGATATCGCCTTCATGACCCCCAACGAATATTCGGTGCTGTCGAAATCGCCGAACACCAAGGTGTTCTCGGTGCCCTCGCAGCAGGACGTGGCGGTGCTGCGCTGGAAGCCCGACGTGCCGCCGTTCGACGATCCGAAAATCCGCGAAGCGGTGATCAAGGCGATCCCCTATGAGCGGCTGGTGACCGAGGTGTGCAAGGGCTTCTGTACCCCGGTGCAGAACCTCGTCGGCGTCAACACGCCGGGCTATGTCGCCGACCCCGAATTCACCACCGATGTCGAAGCCGCCAAGAAGCTGGTGGCGGAGAGCAAGTATGCCGGGAACGTGCCGTCGTTCGAAGTGCCGGTGGTGCAGGGCTCGGGCAACATGACGGCCGGCGTCATCATCCAGGATGCGCTGCGCGGCATCGGGCTCGACATGCAGATCAAGCCGCTGACCCAGAACGCCTTCGACGACATCGCCTGGGGCAAGCGCGACCTCAAGGTCTCGATCCACTCGATGGGGCCGTGGTGGAACGACTTCATGTACTGGGCCTACTGGATGTATCGCACCGACAGCGCCACCAACCACATCCAGTTCTCCAACGCGACGCTCGACAAGGATGTGCTGGCGGCCCTGCTGGTGCCGCAGGAGGACACCGAGACCTACGGCAAGCTGCAGACCGAAGTGCTCGGCATCCTCAATGGCGAGCACCTGGCGGCGCCGCTCTACCAGGTGAACTGGAACGCCGCGGTCTCCAGCCGGATCTGCAACGTCAACAAGTTCCCCTGGGGCACCATCACCTTCTCCTGGCTGCGCCCCTGCGCCTGACCCACCCGTGACCTGCCGTCCCGGCCCCTGGCCGGGGCGGCTTCTTCGGACCATCCGGTGACCAAGATGCGCCTTCCACCGATCCTTGTTTACGTGTTGAGACGCCTCGCGATCGGGCTCGTCGTGCTGTTCGGCATCAGCGCGGTCGCCTTCTCGATGGCATACCTCTTGCCGTCCGATCCGGTGACCAGCCGCTATCCCGACATCACCAACGAGCAGCGCGCCGAGATGCGGCGCCAGATGGGCCTCGATCAGCCGCTGGTGGTGCAATATGCGCGCTATATGGAATCGGTGTTTCGCGGCGAGTTCGGCCGCTCCTTCGGCACCGGCAACAGCGTTGTGCAAGACCTGGCGCAGCGCATCCCGGCAACGCTGGAACTGGCGAGTTTCGGCATCGCCTTCGGCGTGCTGGTCGGCATTCCGCTCGGGCTGGTCGCCGCGGTGCGGCGCGGCAAGCCGACCGACCACCTGGTGCGGGTGGTCAATATCGCCATCCAGTCGGTGCCGGCATTCTGGCTCGGCGTGGTGCTGATCTTTCTCTTATATTTCCAGTGGCGGCTGGTGCCCTCGCCAATCGGCCGGCTGTCGCCGATGTTCATCTCGCCGCCGCCGGTCACCGGCTTCCTCACCATCGATGCGCTGCTCGCCGGCAAGCCAGATATCGCTTTCGCCGCCCTGCGCCAGCTGATGCTGCCGGCGCTGGTGCTGGGGCTGGGCGTGGTGTCGCCGCTGGCGCGGATCACCCGCTCGGCCATGGGCGAGTCGCTGGGCGAGGACTATGTCACCTTCGGCCGGGCGCTGGGGCTGAGGCCGCGCCAGGTGGTGCTGGGCGATGCGTTCCGCGGCGCGCTGGTGCCGATCGTCACGACGCTCGGCTTCGTTGTCGCCAACGTGCTGGCCGGCGCCGCCATCGTCGAGACGGTGTTCGCCTGGCCGGGCATCGGCCGCTACGCCGTCACCGCCATCACCACCTCGGACATGGCGCCGGTTTCGACCTGCATCCTGTTGATCGCCTCCAGCGTCGCCGTCACCAACCTGATTGTCGACCTCTCCTATGCCCTCATCGACCCCCGGATCCGGCATGAATATGCAAGGTGATCGCATCGTGCCGCTCACGGCATCCCGCCCCCGACCGAGCCGCAGCTGGCGGAAGCTCTATTTCGGCGCCTTTGGCGGCGACCCGCTGGGCGTCGTCGGGGTGGTGCTGCTCGCCATCCTGTTGCTGACGGCAATCTTCGGGCCGTTCCTCGTCACCCACGACCCGATCCTCACCACGCCCGACGTGCTGCTGCCGCCTTCGGCAGCGCACTGGCTGGGGACCGATCATTTCGGCCGCGACGTGTTCTCGCGCACCATCACTTCGCTCCGGATCGACTTCATCGTCGCCGGCGTCGGGGTGAGCGGCGCCATCGTCATCGGCTCCCTGATCGGGCTGATCTGCGGCTATGTCGGTGGCTGGTTCGACGACCTGGTGATGCGGCTGGTCGATATCATCCAGTCCTTCCCGCTGATCCTCGTCGCGATGATCCTGGTGCTGGTGCTCGGGCCGGGCGTCGAGAGCATCGTCATCGTCACGGTGCTGATCAATATCCCGCTCTATGCGCGGGTGATCCGCGGCCAGGCGCTGAGCAAGAAGAGCCTCGAGTATATCGACGCGGCGCGCTGCTCGGGCGCCTCGGAGATGTCGATCCTGTTCCGGCATCTGCTCCCCAATACGGTCAACCCGATCGTCATCCATGGCAGCCTCAACCTCGCCGCGGCGGTGGGTAATGTCGCGGTGCTGTCGTTCCTCGGCATCGGCATCAGGCCGCCGACGCCGGACCTCGGGGTGATGGTGGCCGAAGGCACCAACTACCTGGTGCAGGGCGCCTGGTGGATGAGCATCTGCCCCGGCCTCGTGCTCGCCACCACGATCTTCAGCCTCAACCTGATGGGCGACGCGCTCGAGGCGCGGCTCGATCCGCGCCGGGGGAGCGAGTGATGGGCGAGAAACTGTTCGAAATCCAGAACCTCTCGATTGATACCAGGCGCGGTGGGGTCACCCGGCGCATCGTCGAGAACATGAACCTCGCGGTGGAGCGCGGGCAGATCTACGGCCTTGTCGGCGAAAGCGGCTCGGGCAAATCGATCTCGATGATGGCGAGCGTCGGCCTTGCGGCGCCGGGCCTCCTGGTCAGAAGCGGCGAGGTCGGCTTCGGTGGCCGGCGGCTGCCGGCGAGCGACCAGAAGGGCCTGCGCGGCAACCTCTCGCATGGCGTGTCGCTGCTGTTCCAGAACGCCAAGGGGGCGCTGAGCCCGTTCCTCACCACCGGACGGCAGGTCGAGCGGGTGCTGGCGCAGCGCAAGGTGCCGAAACCGGCCCGGCCGAAAGAGATCACCGAACTGTTCCGGCTGGTGGGGCTCAATTTTGCCGATCTGGGTGAAAAATACCCGCACCAGATCAGCGGGGGGCAGGCGCAGCGCGTCGCCATGGCCTGCGCCATGGCCAGCAACCCGGCGCTGCTGATCGCCGACGAGCCGACCACGGCGCTCGATGTCACCACCGAGCGCGAGCTCCTGCGCTTCCTCACCCGGATCTGCCGGGAGCGCGACATGGCGATCGTCCTCATCGCGCACAACCTGTCGCTGGTGTCGGAATATTGCTCGGGCCTCAGCATCATGCATGCCGGACAGGTGGTGGAGGAGGGGGCGCTGCGCTCGATCTTCGCCACGCCGCTCCACCCCTATACGAAGGGGCTGATCGCGGCAGTGCCGGATGTCGACGAGCCGCATGAACTGGTGCCGCTCGAGGGCAGCGTCTGGGGCGGACGCAACGATATCGTGCGCTGCCGGTTCTCGCATCGCTGTCCGCATGTAAGGGCCCGATGCGAGGCGGGCCTGCCGCCGGCCATCGCGCGCGGCGGGCACCAGGTGCATTGCGTGCTCTATGAGGGAGAAGCGGCATGAGCGCTCCGGCCCTCAGCGTTCGCACGCTGACCAAGCTGTTCCACAATCCGGCGGCGCCGGACGCCATGCCGGTGGGGGTGCGCGGCGTCTCGTTCGATGTCCAGCCGGGCGAAGTGGTCGGGCTGATCGGCGAGAGCGGCTGCGGCAAGACCACGCTGGGCCGCTGCGTCGTCGGGCTGCAATCGGCCGATGCCGGCGAGATCATCGTCGATAGCACCGATTTCTCGGCGCTCAGCGGCGCGGCCAAGCGCCGCTTCAGGAAGAACGTGCAGATCGTCTTCCAGCGGCCGGAAACCTGCCTCAACCCGCGGATGACGGTCGCGACCTTCGTCACCGAGGCGCTGCGCAATTTCCGCACCGTGGCGCGCGAGGACGAGCGGGCCCGGCTCGTGGAACTCGCGACGCTGGTCGGCCTCCGCGAAGAGACGCTGGAGCGCTATCCGCATCAGCTGTCGGGCGGCGAGCGGCAGCGCGTCGCCATCATGCGGGCGCTGGCCTGCGAACCGCAGGTCATGGTGCTCGACGAGCCGACTTCGGCGCTCGACGTTTCGGTGCAGGCGCAGGTGCTGCGCACCCTCAAGGACCTGCAGGTGGCGGTGGGCACGGCCATGCTGTTCATCAGCCATGACGTGGCGGTGGTGCGCTACATCTCGAGCCGCGTCATGGTGATGTATCTGGGCGTGATCGTCGAGGAAGGGCCGGCCGACGCGGTGTTCTCGGCGCCCTCGCACCCCTATACGCGCGCCTTGCTGGGCGCGGCGCCGCGCCTCACCCCAAAACCGGACGACGGCATCGCGATGCGCGGCGAACTGGTGCTCGGCGAGGTGAAACCGGGCGAGTGCCCGGTGCGCGCCCGCTGTCCCCTGGCGCATGAGCGCTGCCACACTGCTCCTCCCGTGACCGAGCTCGGCGGCGGCCACCGTGCCGCCTGCTGGCTCAGCGGCGAAACCCCAAACCAAAACCAAGTCGATCAGAAAGCGGCATCATGACTATCAGTGAGTTCTTCTACGATCGGTCGATGGAACTGCCATCCGAGTTGCTCGTCGGCGCCATCGACAGCCACGTCCATGCCGGCCCGGTGCTGCGCTCCAACCCGGGCCATCAGGACCCCTTCGAAGTGGCCATCGAGGCGCGGGAAGCGGGGATGCGGGCCATCGTCTATTACGATGTGTTCGGCTGGGCCTCGGGCACCGCCTGGATGGTCAACCGGCATGTGCCGGGGATCAAGACCTTCGGCGGCTACCTGATGAACTCGGCGCATGGCGGGCTCAACCCCCGCTCGGTGCGCACCGCGCTCTACATGGAGGAAGGGTGTCGGTTCATCAGCTTCGGCTCGCACTGCACCTATTTCTCGGCCAGCCGGGAGTCGACGATCATCGACGGGCAACTGGTGCCGTTCAAGGATGCCTATCCGGAATTCGTCAAGGAGGAGCTGAGCCGCGCCATCCGCATTCCGGAGGAGGGGCCGATCTCGGATGATCTGGCCGAGATCCTGCAGATGGTGGCCGACCACCCGGATGTCTATCTCAACACCGGCCATGTCTCGGGGCCCGAGGTGCTGCGCATCCTCGACCTCGCCGAGGAGTTCGGCATCCACAAGGTGCTGATCGCCCATCCGGCGCGCCAGCAGCTCAGCATCGAGCAGCAGAAGGATGCGGCGCGCCGCGGCTTCTTCCTCGAGGGGTGCCTGGTCGACTGGCTCTACCCGCATGCGCCGCGCACCCACTATTATGTCGAGAAGAAATACATGGACCGCTCGGGCGACCTGCCGCGGCTGAGGCGCACCGCGACGCAGTGGATGGGAGACATCCGCGAGGTCGGGCCGGAGCATTTCGTGCTCGGTACCGATTACGGCATCCGCGCCGCCTCGACGCCGGTGCAGGGGATGCGCACGCTGATCACCACGCTGCTCGACTACGAGTTCACCCCCGACGAAATCCGCACCATGACCGCGCATAACCCGGCGCGGCTCATCGGCCTCGATCCGGTCTGAGGGGAGCGGGCGTCATGGCGACTTACGAACCCTTCTACAACCGCACCATGGAACTGCCCGAGGAGCTGCTGGTCGGCGCCATCGACAGCCATGTGCATGCCGGACCGGTGCTGCGCTCCAACCCGGGGCATTTCGACCCGATCCAGGTGGCGGAGATGGCGCGAGCGGCGGGCATGCGCACCATCCTCTACTACGACGTGTTCGGCTGGGCCTCGGGCACGGCCTGGATGGTCAACCGCTACATGAAGGACTTCCGCACCTATGGCGGATACCTGATGAACTCGGCGCATGGCGGCATGAACCCGCGCGCCGTGCGCACGGCGCTGAACCTGGGCGATGGCTGCCGGATGATCAGCTTCGGCTCGCACTGCACCTATCACTCGGCCTCGACGGAATCGACGCTGGTCGAGGGCAAGCTGGTGCCGTTCAAGGACGCGATCCCCGGCTTTGCCGAGAAGGAACTGAGCCGCGCCGTGCGCATCCCGCTCGATGGGCCGGTGCCGGATGAGCTCAAGCAGATCCTCGAAATGGTGGCCGAGCGCCCCGAGGTCTATCTCAATACCGGGCACGTGTCGGGACCCGAGGCGCTGCGGGTGGTGGAACTGGCCGAAGAGTACGGGATCAGGAAGGTGCTGGTGGCGCACCCGGCGCGCCAGCTGCTGACCATCGAGCAGCAGAAGGAAGTGGCGCGCAAGGGCTTCTTCCTCGAAGCCTGCGCCGTCGATTTCGGTGGACCGTGGATGCCGCAGACCCACTACTATGTCGAGCGCGAGCTGATGGACATGGGCTCGATCGTGCATGGCCGGGCGATGAGCTGGCTGCAGGGCATCCGCGATGTCGGGCCTTCGCAGTTCGTGCTGGCCACCGATTACGGGGTGCGCGTGCTGCCATCGCCGATCGAAGGGATGCGGATGATGATCTCGATGCTGCTGTATTTCGGCTTCTCGGTGGAGGAAGTGCAGACCATGACCGCCACCAACCCGGCACGACTGATCGGATTGGACTGAGGTGAGCGGTTTCGATCTCTATATCCGCAACGGACGCGTCGTCACCGAGGAGCGCGAGTTTCTCGGCGGCGTCGCGGTGACGGGCGGCCGCATCGCGCAACTGGTGGAGGGCAATCCGCCGCTCGAGGCGCTGGAGGAAATCGACGCCGGCGGGTTGCTGCTGCTGCCCGGGCTGGTCGACGCCCATGTGCATTTCTCCGAGCCGGGGCGGGGACACTGGGAAGGGTTCGAGACCGGCAGCCGCGCCGCGGCGGCCGGCGGCGTCACCAGTTTCGTCGAGATGCCGCTCAATGCGCATCCGCCCACCATCAACGCCGAGGCATTGCGGCTGAAGCAGGCCGCGGCGGCGGTGAGCCATGTCGACTATGCGCTGTGGGGCGGGCTGGTGGAGGACAACCTCGCCGATCTCGCGGACCTCCAGGCCGGCGGCGTCGTCGGGTTCAAGGCGTTCATGGTCACGGCGACGGATTTTCCGCGCTCCGATGCGCGGATCATGCGCGAGGGCATGGCGCAGATCGCCAGCTTCGGCTCGTTCCTCGCGGTGCATGCCGAGGACGAGGAAATGACCGGCCGGCTGACGATGGCGTTGCGCGCCGCGGGGCGGACGGATCGGGCGGCGTGGGGCGAGGCGCGGCCGATCGCGGCCGAACTCACGGCGATCGACGAGGCCATCGGGCTCGCCGAGGCGACCGGGGCGCGGCTCCATATCGTGCATGTCTCGTGTGCCGAGGGCATCGACCGGATCAGCGCCGCCAGGGCGCGCGGCGTGGCGGTGACGTCGGAGACCTGCGCCCACTACCTGTTCTTCGACGAGACCGATCTCGAACGGCTGGGGCCGGTGGCCAAATGCGCACCGCCGCTGCGCGCCCCGGCCGAGCGGGAAGCACTGTGGGACCGGGTGCTGGCCGGAGCGGTGGACGTGATCACCTCCGACCACTCGCCCTGCCTCCGGGAAGAAAAGACCGCCGGCGACGCCGACATCTTCGAGGCCTGGGGCGGGATTTCCGGCGTGCAGTCGACGCTGCCGGCGCTGCTCACCGAAGGCGTGGCCAAGCGCGGGCTGCCGCTGCCCGACCTGGTGCGGATGACGGCGGCCAACCCGGCGCGGCTGTTCGGCCACTACCCCAAAAAGGGCAGCCTGTCGGCCGGCGCCGATGCCGACCTGGTGCTGGTCGATCCGGACCGTCGCTTCACGCTGCAGGCGGCGGACCTCGAATACCGCAACCCGCATAGCGCCTATGTCGGCGCTCAGTTTTTAGGCAGTGTGCAGAAAACGATCAGCCGCGGGTTGACTGTGTTCGACGGGGGACGAATTATCGGCCCCGCGGGACACGGCGAGCGGCTCGACGGGGCGGGCCTGGCGCTATCCGGCAGATCTCGAACAGGCGGCGGACGGGCTTAGGGCAGATGGGTTTTTCGGCGGGCGATACTCCAGTACAGACCGGCGTCTCGCTCGCCCGCCCGCTCTACCGCGACGACGATGACGGGATGCAGGCGCTGCGGTTGCAGCACCTGTTGACCACCGACCCGGAAATCGCCGACCGGCAGAAGCTGATCGAACGGATGGAACGGGCGATCGGCGTCACCGGCGCCCGCTGGGCGGCGCTGCTCCTGGGCGGGGAACGCGGCGTCGAAGTGCTGGTATCGGGCGATATTCCGCCGTCGATCCACCGGCAGCTGGGCGAGGTGAGGCTGCGCGCGGGGGAAACGGTCAGCTTTCCCACCCACCTGATCAACCGGGCGGCCAGCCAGGGCTATGCCGTGGAGGGCGCGGTGCTGGCCGGCATCGAAGGGCCGCAAGGCCATGTGGTGCTCGGTTTTCCGCTGGCCGAGCGCGGGGCCCGGCGGCGCACCGAACTGGTGCGGCTGGTGGCCGACGATCTCAGCGGCCTGTTGCAGACCAGCGCGCTGATGGCGCAGAGCGAGCGCATCCGCAGCCACCTGTCGCTGGTGCACCGTCTGGGCCAGCAGGTGACCTCGATCCACAACCGGGCGGAACTGTTCGAGGAGATCACCCGGCTGATCCATCGCTCCCTAGGCTACGAGCATATCCAGCTGCTTTTGGTCGACGAGGCGGCGGGCAGCACCGACCTGGTGCATGCGAGCGGGCCGTTTGCCGAGCAGCTGATGGCGGCGGGGTTCAGCGAAACCATCGGCCGCGGCATCATCGGGCGGGTGGCCGAAACCGGCAGGATCCGCATTTCGGCCGACGTGACGCAGGACACGCATTTCGTCTCGCACGCCATGCTGCCCAACACCGCCTCGGAACTGGCCCTGCCGCTGCGGCTGGGGCAGCGGGTGATCGGGGTGCTCGATATCCAGAGCGACCGGCGCGATGCGTTCCGGCGTGACGACGTGATCCTCCTCCAGACCATTGCCGACCAGATCGCTCCGGCGATCGAACAGAACCGGCTGTTCGCGGCCGAGCGGCAGGAGCGCGAACTCGCCGACACGCTGGCCGACGTGTCGCGCATCATCTCGTCCAGCCTCGACCCCAGCCATGTGCTCGAGGCGGTGCTCAAGGAGCTGGGCCGGGTGGTGCCGCATCGCGGCTGCCGGGTGACGCTGCTGGGCGAGGATGGGCTGATGCGGGTGGTGGCGGCCAAGGGCTACCCCGATGACGCGCTGGTGCGCAGCGTGGTGTTCCGGCCCGAGGATGCGCCGCTCAGCGCGCCGGTGCTGCGCGACCACCGCACGCTGATCATCGGCGATGTCCGCACCCAGCTCGACTGGGTGTGGCAGCCTGGAACCGGGCAGGTGCGCTCGTGGTGCAGCGCCCCGCTGGTGCTGGGTGACGATTGCATCGGCTGGCTCTGCATCGACTGGCCGGAGCCGGATTTCTACAGCACCGAGCATGGCCGGGTGGTGCGTACCTTTGCCGACCAGGCCGTGGTGGCGATCGGCAACGCGCGGCTGTTCGCGCGCGCCACCGAGCTCAGCGAGGCGCTGGAGCAGAAGGTCGCGAGCCGCACGGCGCAACTGCAGGATGCGCGCGACGAGATCGCCCACAAGGCGCACGAATTGCAGGCGCTGCTGCGGCGGCTGGTGGGCGTGCAGGAAGAAGAGCGGCGGCGCATCGCCTATGACCTGCATGACAGCGTGGCGCAGTCGATCCTCGCCTCCACCTATGAACTGCAGGCGCTCAGGCGACGGGTGGTCGATCCGGAATTCGACCAGCGGCTGACGCAGTGCCAGCGCATGCTCGACACCACGCTGCAGGAGATGAAGCAGATCATCTATGCCCTGCGGCCGACGGTGCTGGACGAGCTGGGGCTGATCCCGGCGCTCGAGAACTACCTGTCGTCGCTGCCGGCCAGCGTGTCGCTCGCCACCGATATCAGCGTCAGCGGCACGCCGTTCGCGCTCGGGCCGGAGGCCGACCTCGCGGTCTACCGCATCGTGCAGGAGGCGTGCCAGAACGCCGTCCGCCATGCCGGGGCGGAGCGGCTCGAGCTGCTGCTGGATTTCGCCCCGACGCGGCTCGAAGTGTCGATCCGCGACGATGGTTGCGGTTTCGCGCTCGATGCGGCCGAACAGGGGCTGGGCCTCGTCGGCATCCGCGAGCGGGCGAACGCGGTGGGCGGCGAGGTGTCGATCGACAGCCGCCCAGGGCAGGGGACCAACATCATCATCGGGGTGCCAGGTGGATCAGCAGCGCATTAAGGTCATGATCGTCGACGACCACGAGATCTTCCGCCGCGGCGTGAAGAGCCTGCTGGAGGGTGAAGGCGACATGAAGGTGGTGGCCGAAGCGGGCAATGCCAACGATGCGCTGGAGGAGCTGGTGCGGCGCAAGCCCGATGTGGTGACCATCGACATCCGGCTCGGCACCATGGACGGCATCCAGTTGGCGCGGCTGATCAAGGCGCGGGCCGATGCGCCCAAATGCATTATCCTCTCCACCTATGACGACCGGCAGTACCTGGTCGGGGCGCTGGAGGCGGGCGCCGATGCGTATCTGCTCAAGACCAATTCCTACGAGACGCTGGCGCAGGCGATCCGCGCCATCCATGCCGGCGAGCGCACGCTGTCGGCCGAGCTGATCCCGGCAATGATGGAGGAATATCGGCGCGTGGCATCGCAGCAGATCCAGCGCGACAGCGGGCTCAGCCCGCAGGAGGTCAGGATGCTCAGGCTGCTCGCCGACGGCAGCCGTTCGCAGGACATCGCCAGCGAGATGGCGCTCACCGAGATCACCGTGAAGCGCAAGGTGCAGGAGATCACCACCAAGCTCAACGCCTCCAACCGCGTGCAGGCAGTGGCCGAGGCGATCAGACGCGGGGTGATTTAGGGGCATCTTGTGCACGCCGCGCGCAGTCAGGATTCCTCTCCCGCTTGCGGAGGAGGGGGACCACGCGAAAGCGTGGTGGGAGGGGGGAGCCCCACGCACGAATGATGGGCGGACTGGGCGGAGGCCGGTGTTTGTGGCACCCCCCTCCCACCAGCCTTTCGGCTGGTCCCCCCTCCCCCGCAAGCGGGAGAGGAAATCCCGACTGCCGCCTCGGTGGGGAGGAATCCTGCTGCAAGTCGTGCCTAGGCCTTCAGCGGCCCACCTGCTTCCTTCACCATCTCCACCAGCCGCTTGAACACGTCGCCGCTCTGACGGATGCCGTCATGTTCGTATTCGTTGGTGACCCAGTGCTGGAGGTTCCCGACCGCGGCGGCGGTTTCGAGCGACAGGCCGGCATCGACATAGAGATCGTCGAAATAGACCACGGCGCTGACCGGCACCTGGTTGGCGGCAAGCCGCTGCAGGTCGTAGAGCGCGGAGTAGCTCCGTCGCGCCGCCAGCGCCTCGACGCCGGCGCGGAACGGGCGGAGCGAGCGGATTTCCTCGAACATCCAAGGATACATCATCTCGCCGGTGAACAGCAGCGGACGGGCCGACGGATCGAACTCGGGATGCTCGGCGCGGACCCGCTCGGCGGCCCAGTCGGTGGCGCCGGCGCCGTGACCGTAAATGCTCTCCTGCAGCGCGGCAAAGAGCGGGCCGCCGTCATAGCTGGTGAGGCTCATGACACTGGCGAGGAAGTGGTCGGATAGCCGGCCCGGGGCGGAGAAGGCTTCGTCGATCAGCCAGTGGACGTTCTCGTGGCCGGGCGCCATGCCGAGATCAATGCCGATGGTCTGCAGCCGTTTGACGGTGAGCCGGTCGCCATCGGGCAGGCGGACCTCGTTGCCGTCGATGAAATCGGCGATAGCGGCGACGCGGGCGACGTCGTCGGGATAGCGCTTGTAATAGAGCCGGCTCTTTGCTGCGGCGCGCGGGTAGGTGCGGCGGTAGACCTCGTCGGCATCGGGCTTGAGGCTGGCGAGGCCGCCGGCGACATAGCAGGCAGCGAGCGCTTCGGGGTAACGGCTCAAATAGGTGAGGGTGAGGAAGCCGCCATAGCTCTGGCCCAGCGATTCCCAGCGCTTGCCGGCGAACAGGGTTTTGCGGGCGTGCTCGAAATCGTCGACGATGGAATCGGCGCGGAAATGGCCGAGATAGTCGGCGGCGGCCTCTGCATCGGAGAACTGCGCCATGGTGGCGGCTTCGATGCGGGTGGAGCGACCGGTGCCGCGCTGGTCGGGCAGGATCACCCGATGCGTCTTCAGCGCCTCGGCCAGCCAGGACGGGCTGCCCTTGGTCGGACGCGGTGACTTGCCGCCGGGGCCGCCCTGCAGGAACACCAATAGCGGCAGGTCGTCATGGCGCTTGGTCGGATCGACCACCTCGCGCAGGAACAGCTCGATCGACTGACCCTCGGGCTTCTGCCAATCGAGCGGCACCGGCAGCAGGTGATCGCGGATCAGCATGCCGGGGATGATGTATTCGGCGACGGGCATTGAAGAACCTCTCCAGAGCTTTTTCACTGATGACCCGAGCCGGGCGCGATGTCATCCCTGCGAAAGCAGGGACCCATCTCGCAGCCTACGCCAGCGGATAGTTGGGTCCCTGCTTTCGCAGGGATGACAGCCGGTGGGTGTGTCGGGATCGTGCTCAACGACATTCCTGCACACCCCTACCGCACGCGCGGGTCGAGCAGCACATACGCGATGTCGACGATGATGTTGGCGACGACGATGAAGAGGCCGCCGAGCAGCACCACGCCGATGATGATCGGCCGGTCCTGGTTGGCCACCGCCTGCACCGCGAGGGCGCCGACGCCCTGCAGGCCATAGACCTGTTCGATGACGATGGCGCCGCCGAGCAGCAGCGCGATATCGGCGCCGAGCTGGGTGGCGAGCGGGGTGAGGGTAGCGCGCATGCCGTGCTTCCACACCACCTTTCGCTCCGAAAGCCCCTTGGCGCGGGCGGTGCGGATGTAATCCTCGCCCATCACTTCGAGCATCTGGCCGCGGGTGAGCCGGGCATAGACCGCGGCGGTGGTCAGCGCCAGCGTGGTCCAGGGGAGGATCAGGTGCCAGGCCCAGATCGCCGGGTTGGGCAGGAACGGCTTGAAGCCGCCGGCCGGGAACAGCATGAAGCCCGATTGCCGGGGCAGGAAATAGAACAGGTAGAGCGACATCATGCCGAGCACGAAGGTCGGAAAGCTGAGGCCGATGAGGATGAAGCCCTGGCCGAGCCGATCGCGCACTCCGCCGGGATGGCGGGCCGACATGATGCCGATGGGGATGCCGACGGCAAGCCAGACCAGGACGCCACCCACCACCAGCGACAGGGTGGCGGGCAGGCGGTTGAAGATCAGCTTCGCGACCGGCTGCTGGTTGCGGTAGGAAAAGCCGAGATCGCCGGTCACGGCCTTGCCGAGAAAGCTCAGATATTGCTCGTGGATCGGCCGGTCGAGGCCGAGATTGGTGCGGATCTGGATCAGCTGCGTCTCGGTCGCCTTGTCGCCCGCCACCATGCGGGCCGGATCGCCCGGGGCGACGAAGAACAGGAAGAACACGAACATGCTGAGCGTCAAAAGGATCAGCGCGCCGAACGCCACCCGCCCGAGGAGATAGCGGATCATCTGGCTTTCCCCTTGGCAGCTTTCCTGACTGGCCGGCCGCGCGGGTCGAGCGCGTCGCGCAGCCCATCGCCGAGGATGTTGAAGGCGAGCGTGGTGAAGAGCAGCGCGAGGCCCGGGATCAGCACCAGCCAGGCCGCGACGAGGTAGAGCGAATTGCCGGCGGCATCGGCCAGCATGCCGCCCCAACTGGGGGCCGGCGGCACGATGCCCATGCCGAGAAAGCTCAGCGTCGCCTCGAAGACGATGGAGCCCGGGATCATCATGGTGGTGTAGACGATGATCGGCACGCTGAGATTGGGCAGGATGTCGATGAACATGATCGACAGCGGCCCGGCGCCGAGCGAGCGGCTGGCTTCGACGAATTCCTGCCGGCGCAGCGACATCACCTGGCCGCGGATGACGCGGCCCATGGTGGTCCAGCTGAAAAAGACGATGACGCCGATACTGAGCGACAGGCTGGGGCCGAACACCGAGACCAGCGCCAGGGCGCAGAGCAGGAACGGCACGCTCATCACCAGATCCATGGCGCGGCTCAGCACGGTATCGACCCAGCCGCCGAAATAGCCGGCGACCATGCCGACGGTGATGCCGATCAGGGCGGCAACCACGGCGGCGAGCACGCCGACAGTGAGCGAGACCTGTGCGCCATAGGCGAGGCGGACGAGGACATCGCGGCCGAGATGGTCGGTGCCGAACAGGAATTCGGCATTCGGCGCCACCGGCAGGCCCATCTCGGAGAGGCCGGTATCGCGGTACTGCTCGATGGCGGAGTGGCCGGTCAGCGCCGAAATCCACGGCGCCGAGAGGGCGAAGATCACCACCAGCACGATGAAGACCAGCGCGGCGATGATGGCCGGGTCACGCCCGAGCCGGCGCAGCGTCAGCGCCAGCGAGCCGCGCTGCACGACGGGGATGGCGGCTGGCGCGGTCATGCGGCCTCCGGAACGTGCGAGGCGACCAGCGTGCGGCCGGCGGCAGGGTGGCGGGGCGGGGTGGCGACCGAGGCGGCGAGCAGGGTCTGGGTGTAGGGGTGCTGCGGCGTGCGGTAGAGCGTTTCGGCGTCGGCGAGCTCGACGATCTGGCCGGCCTGCATCACTGCGATGCGATCGCAGACATGCCGGACCACGGCGAGATCGTGCGAGATGAACAGGTAAGTGAGGTCGAGATCGCGCTGCAGCGAGCGCATCAGGTTCAGCACCTGCGCCTGGATCGACACATCGAGGGCCGAGACCGGCTCGTCATAGATGATCAGCGCGGGGTTTAGCGCCAGGGCCCGGGCGATGCCGATGCGCTGGCGCTGGCCGCCGGAGAATTCCGAGGGGAAGCGGTTGTAGTGCTCGGGGTTGAGCCCGACCAGTTCCATCAGCCGCTGCACTTCCCGCTTGCGTTCGGCGCCCGCGGCGAGGCCGTGGATGCGGAACGGATCGCCGATGATGGCGCCGACACGGCGGCGCGGGTTGAGCGCGCCGAACGGGTTCTGGAACACCAGTTGCACCTCACGCCGCATCGCCTGCCAGGCGCGCGGGTCGAGCGAGCCGAGGTCGCGGCCGAGCAGCGCCACCTTGCCTGAGGTCATCGGGATCAGCCCGGCGAGGACGCGGGCAAAGGTGGATTTGCCGCAGCCGCTTTCGCCGACAAGGCCGAGGGTTTCGCCACGGCGGAGTTCGAGATCGATGCCCTTCAGCACCTCGAAGCCGGCGCCGGGGTTGAAGAGACTTCCAGCGCCATAGGTGAGGCGGACGCCCTCGGCCTTGACCACGGTCTCGTCGGCGGCCGGGGCTTTGGCGACGGCCGCGACGCTGGCGGCGGCATCGGCGGGCGGGCCTTCGAGCCAGCACAGCGACTGCAAGCCATCGCTGAACACCCGCAGCGGCGGCGCCTCGCTGGTGCAGCGGGGCAGGGCGCTGGCGCAGCGCGGCGCGAACACGCATCCGGCCGGCGTTTCGAGCAGGCTGGGCGGCCGGCCAGGGATCGGCACCAGTTCGGCGCCGGCCTCGTAATTGGCGGGTGAGGAGGCGAGCAGCCCCGCGGTGTAGGGATGGGCCGGGGCGGCGAAGAGCGGGGCGCTTGGCCCCAGTTCCATGCGCCGGCCGGCATACATCACCATCACATGGTCGGCGATGCTGGAGAGGAGGCCGAGGTCGTGGGTGATCATCACCACGGTGGTGCCAAGTTCGCGCCGCATCTCGTCGAGCAGCGCGACGATCTGCGCCTGCACGGTGACATCGAGGGCGGTGGTGGGCTCGTCCGCGATGACCAGCGGCGGGTTGAGCACCAGCGCCATGGCGATCATCACGCGCTGCCGCATGCCGCCGGAGAACTGGTGCGGGAAACTATCGAAGCGGCGATCGGCTTCGGCGATACCGACGCGGGCGAGGAGGTCGACGGCACGGCGCCGCGCCACCGGCTTTTCCACCTTCTCGTGGGCGTGGATCATCTCGGTGATCTGGCTGCCGACGGTGTAATAGGGGTGGAGGCTCGACATCGGATCCTGGAAGATCATGCCGATGCGCGAGCCGCGGATCGATTGCAGTTCGGCGGGCTTGAGGCCGAGCAGGTTGCGGCCCTCGAACAGCACTTCACCCGACACGATCGCATTGGGAAGCAGGCCGAGGATGGCCTGGGTGAGGACGCTCTTGCCCGAGCCGGACTCGCCGGCAATGCCGAACAGTTCGCCGGCTTCGAGCGCAAAGGAGACGTCGCGCACCGCGTGGATCACACCGTCCTCGGTGGGGATATCGACGCTCAGATGCCGCGCTTCGAGAACTGCCACGCAACTGCTCCAGACTGCGGACCGGCGAAGTGAGGGCGCTGGTCCAAGGCACGACTATTAAGTACCGGCCCCGAACCCTCGAGAAATCGCACATGGCGACAACGCGGCCGATGAGCCGGTGAGGAAAGAGTACCCCCACCCCTGTCCCCTCCCCGCAAGGGGGAGGGAGACCAAAACACTGGCGCCGGTGTGGGCGTCTCTTCCCCCCTTGCGGGGGAGGGACAGGGTGGGGGGTACTCTGTGCGCACCGCGCAATCCCCGCGCCGGCTCGTCAGCCTCAGCCTATTGCTGCAGCCAGACGTTGGTCCAGTCGCCTTGCACGCCGATCGAGTAGGGCTGGAAGTTCTGCACGGCGGCGCCGTGGTAGAGCACGATCAGGTTGGCGATCAGCGGCACCACCGGGGCGTCGGCCATGACCAGCTCGTCGACCTGGGCCCAGAGCGCGCCGACTTCTTCGGGCGTCGTGGCGTTGATCGCCTGCTGGGCCAGCTCGTTGGCCTTGTCGTTGTTGTAGTCGGTGTAGTTGTAGGTCTGGTGCGTGCCGTCATAGCTGAACTGCGGCTGGAACACCGAGCGCGCCGAGCCGCCGGCCCAATCCGGAGTCCAGCCGACCGGGGCGATATCCCAGGTGCCTTCCTGGGTGTTCACAGGGTTGGTCATGAACTTCGAGTAGTAGTCGGCGGGGGCCACCGGGGTCAGCTCGAGGGTGATGCCGGCCTTGGCCATCGAGGCCTGGATGGTCTGCGCCACCGCCGGCTCGTTGCCCTTGTTGCGGAACGGCATTTTCAGCGTGATGCCGTTGGGGAAGCCGGCTTCGGCGAGCAGCGCCTTGGCCTTTTCCGGGTCGCCCTTGGCGTCAGCCGAGGGGTAGAGGTCGAACTCGTGGTAGCCGAGCACCCCGAGGCCGAAAATGCCGTTCACCGGCTTGGCGATCGACGGCCCGCCCATCTGCTGGACGATGGCGGCCTTGTCGACGGCGTAGTTCAGCGCCTGGCGGACCTTCAGGTCCTTGAGCGCGCCATTGTTGTTGCCCGAGACGGTGTTGATGAAGATGAAGTTGGTGTTGCCCGACGACACCGTCATCAGCTTGTCGTCGCCCTGGGCGGTCAGCATCGACAGGATGGCCGGCGGGATGGTGACGTCATAGGTCATGTCGCCGTCGCCCGATTGCAGCTGCTGCATGATGGCGTCGACGGTGAGCCCGAAGGTGATGTCGATCTGGTCGACATAGGCCTTGCGCAGCGGATCGCTGTCGGCGGTCCAGGCCGGGTTGCGCACCAGCTGCAGCGAGGAATCCGGGGTGTAGGCACCGGGGGTGTAGGGGCCGCTGGCGATGAAATTGCTGCGGTAATCCGGGCCATCCGGCATGTAGTCGAGCACTTCGACGGGTGCCGGAGCAGAGGTGGCGAGCGACAACATGTAGATGAAGTCGCCGGCGCGCTGCGTCAGCCGGATCACCACGGTTTCGTCATCCGGCGTCTCGATGCCGGTGATGTCGTTGCCCTCGATATAGGCCTTCATCGCCTCGACGGTCGGCTCGACCTTACTGAAGCCATCGCAGAACTCGGCCATGCCGGCGACGAGGCTCGAGTAGTAGGTCAGCGCCGCCGAGCCGAGCGCCGGGTTGCACATGCGCTTGAAGCCGCGTTCGAGATCGGCCGAGGTGATCTGGCGGGCGCCCGACGGGGCGTTCCACTGCGCGCCCTGGCGGAGCTTGAAGGTGTAGGTGAGCCCGTCATCGGTGGGCTGCGGCACTTCGGTGGCGAGATCGCCCTTGGGGGTGATGCGGACCGTTTCGTCGGTCGAGGCCTCGTAGGAGATCAGCTGGCGCGATACGGCGCGCAGGAAATTGTTGGTGGTGACCAGGGCCGCCGAGGTGGGGTCGAAATGGTCGAGATCCTCGGTGCCGAGGATGCGCAGCGTGCCGCCCGGCTGGGCGTCCTGCGCCAGGCTCGGTACGGTCGACAGGGCGGTCGCGACGAGGCCGGCCAGCGCCAGCCGCGGCAGCAATCCGCCTCGTTTCAGGTTGGTATGCGCCATGGGTTCCCTCCTTGATGGGCGAGCGAGTGCAGAGGGCAGCCGCTCCCGTAACTGCAATAGTCGACAGCCTGTACGCAGATTGTCAATAGTAATGTCGACAACTTGCCGACAGTTACTTTTGCGCCTAAGACACTGGCAAAGTCGGACGCCCGGATGTGTTCGAACGATGGCGGCCGTTGCCCGCGAGACAAGGACAAGACAATGCGAAAGAGCGATTTCCGCGGCGTGTTCCCGGCGATCACCACCAAGATGACGAGCGATCAGGAGGTCGATCTCGCCGCCGTCAAAGCAGATGTCGCCTATCAGATCGCCGCCGGGGTCGACGGCGTCATCGTCTGCGGTTCGCTCGGCGAGGCCAGCAGCCTGACGCGCGAGGAAAAGCTCGCCATCGCCCGGGTGGCCATCGAGGCCGCGGCAGGGCGGAAGCCGATTCTGCTCACCATCGCCGAGGACTCGACCCGGGCCGGCGCAGCGCTCGCCGCCGAAGCCGAAAAGCTCGGCATCGAGGGACTGATGGTGCTGCCGGCGATGCGCTACCTCGCCGACGATCGCGAAGTGGTGGCGCATTACCGGGCCATCGCCGCTGCCTCCAACCTGCCGATCATCATCTACAACAACCCGATCGCCTATGGCATCGACGTGAGCAAGGAGATGCTCCTCGAAATGGCCGACGAGCCGAAATTCGTCGCCATCAAGGAATCGACCGGCGACACCCGCCGCATCAACGAGACGCTGGCCGCCCTGGGCGATCGCTACCAGCTGCTCACCGGGGTCGACGACCTGGCGCTCGAAAGCCTGATCCTGGGCTGCAGCGGTTGGATCGCCGGGCTGGTCGTGGCCTTCCCGCGTGAAACCGTCGCCATCTACCGGCTGGTCGAGGAGGGGCGGATCCCCGAAGCGCTGGAAATCTACCGCTGGTTCCTGCCACTGCTGCACATGGATATCGGGCCGAAATTCGTCCAGAACATCAAGCTGGTGGAGACGATCGTGCGCGGCACCTCGCCGGTCACCCGCGCGCCGCGCCTCGCCCTGGTCGGGGCCGAGGAGGCGCAGGTTCGCGCCGTCACCGAGGCCGGGCTGAAGTCCCGTCCGGACCTTGCCAAATATGGCTTCTGAGATGAACCGGCTCGCCGCCCTGAGGGCCGAACTCGCCGGGCTCGGCATAGACGGGGTGATCGTGCCGCGCTTCGACGCGCACCAGGGCGAATATTGCGCCCCGCATGACGAGCGGCTGCGCTACCTCACGCGCTTCACCGGTTCGGCCGGCATCGCGCTGGTGACCGCCGACAGCGCGGTGATCTTCGTCGATGGCCGCTACCAGGTGCAGGTGCGCCAGGAAGTCGATCTCGACGCATTCGAGATCTCGCATTTTTACGACTTTCCGCTGGAACGCTGGCTCGGCGACAAGCTGCCCCGCAACCAACGGATCGGCTTCAACCCGATGCTGATTCCGTCAGATCTGCATGAGCGGCTGAAAGCGGCGATGCAGAAGGCCGACGGCGAACTGGTGGCGCTCGAGGCCGATCCGATCGATGCGATCTGGCCGGATCAGCCGGCGCCGCCGACCGGACGGATCCAGCACTTTGCCAATGCCGGCGAAGCGGCGCTCGACAAGCGGCGCCGCATCGGGGCACGGCTCACCGAGCTCGGCGCGGATTTCCTGGTCGAGACGCAACCCGACAATATCGCCTGGCTGCTCAACGTGCGGGGCAGCGATGTCCAGTACACGCCGTTGCCGCAGTCGTTCCTGCTGCTCGACCGGAGCGGCGAGACCGAGTGGTTCGTCGATGAGCGCAAGCTTCCCAACGATCGCGAAGCCTATGAGCTCGAAGCGGTGACGACGCGGTCGCCGGCCGACCTGCTCGGGCGCATCGCGGCGCGCTCGGGCGGCAAGCGGGCGCTGGTCGATCCGCGCTTTGCCTCGGTGGCGGCAGCGCTGGCCGTGCAGGGGGCCGGCGGCACGGTATTGTCGGAGACGAGCCCGATCACCATCGCCAAGGCGATCAAGAACAGTACCGAACTCGATGGTTTCCGCTCGTCGCATGTCAGTGACGGCGTGGCGCTCACCGAGTTCCTGAGCTGGCTGCACGAGCATGTGGCGGCGCGCGAAATGGCCGGCGACCCGATCACCGAGCTCGAAGCCGAGGACAAGCTGCTGGCGTTCCGGGCGCGCGGCGAAGGCTTCGTCGAGCCGAGCTTCCGCTCGATCTCGGCTTCGGCGGCCAATGCCGCGATGTGCCATTATGCTTCGAGCGAAGCGACCAATGCGCCGCTCACCATCAGCGGCGTCTACCTGATCGATTCCGGCGGGCAGTATCTGAGCGGCACCACCGACGTCACCCGCACCACCGCCTTCGCCCCGGTGTCCGTTGAGGTCCGCCGCACCTATACCGCGGTGCTCAAGGGGTTCGTGGCGCTGATGACGGCGCAGTTCCCGGTGACGGCGCGCGGCCACCATCTCGATGCGCTGGCGCGGCGGCCGCTGTGGGACCTGGGGCTCGATTACGATCATGGCACCGGGCACGGCGTCGGGCACTTCCTCTCGGTGCACGAGCACCCGCAGCGCTTCGGCAAGGTGGTGAACAATTACGAGTTCGCGCCCGGCGTGATCATGACGATCGAGCCCGGCTATTACCGCGAAGGCGAGTTCGGGCTCAGGGTCGAGAACCAGGTGGAGACGGTCGCCGCAGCGCCGGGCTTCCTGCGCTTCGAGACGCTGACCCTGGCGCCGATCGACCTGGCACTGGCCGATGTGAGTGCGCTGACCCGGGACGAGGTGGCGTGGATCGACGGCTACCACGCGCGGGTGCGCGCGGCGCTGGTGGAGAAGCTGTCGGCTACGGCACGCGTGTGGCTTGAGCAGATGACGGCGCCGATCGGCTCCCCTCCCCCTTGAGGGGAGGGGATGGGGGTGGGGGTCCATCGGTGATCACAGAACCACCCCCACCCCCCGCCCCTCCCCTCAAGGGGGAGGGGAGCGACCGCGGATAATTCGATCATTCGTGAAGTAACCGTCCAAGAAAGCCCACCCCATGTCCGCCCCCGCCAAGCCCAGCCTCGATCGCTACACCCCAATCGACCACGCCAAGGTCGATTTCAGCGGCGGGTTCTGGGAGAGCTGGAGCGAGACGGTGCGCAAGGTCACCGTGCCGACGCAGCATCAGCGGCTCGACGAGGAGGGGTTCCTCGAGGTGCTCAACTTCCACCTGCCGCCGGCGCCGCTGGTTCGCCCGATCCAGCCGAGCGGGCTCTCGATGCAGCACTTCTTCGACAGCGATTTCGGCAAGTGGATCGAAGCGGCCAGCTATACGCTGAAGGCCCACCCCAACCCGGCGCTGGAAGAAAAGATCGACGCGATCGTCGAGCAGCTGGCCAAGGGGCAATTGGCGGATGGCTATCTCAACTCGTGGTTCATCCGGCGCGAGCCGGACAAGCGCTGGACGAACCTCCGCGACCTGCACGAAATGTATTCGATGGGGCACCTGCTCGAGGGCGCGGTCGCCTATTTCGAGGCGACCGGCAAGCGCCGCTTCCTCGAGGTGATGATCCGCGCGGTCGACCACATCATCGATACCTTCGGGTCCGAGCCGGGGAAACTGCGCGGCTACGACGCGCATGAGGAAATCGAGATCGCGCTGATCAAGCTCCATGGCGTCACCAACGATCCGCGCCATCTCGACCTCGCGAGCTTCTTCGTCAACGAGCGCGGGCAGCAGCCCGCCTATTACGACGAGGAAGCGCGGCGACGCGGCAAGGACCCCAAGGACTATATCTTCAAGGATTACTCCTACAGCCAGGCGCACATGCCGGTGCGCGAGCAGACCCAGGTGGTGGGCCATGCGGTGCGCGCCATGTATCTGTTTTCGGCGATGGCGGATGTGGCGGCGGCCACCGGCGACCTCTCGCTGTTCGCCGCCTGCGACACGCTGTTCGACAACCTCACCGGGCGGCAGCTCTATGTCACCGGCGGGCTGGGGCCGGCGCATGCCAATGAGGGGTTCACCCGGGAATACGACCTGCCCAACGTCACCGCCTATGCCGAGACCTGCGCCGCGGTGGCGCTGGCGTTCTGGGGCCATCGCATGGCGCAGATCGAGCTCGACGGGCGCTTCACCGACCATGTCGAACTGGTGCTGTTCAACGGCGCGCTGTCGGGGATTTCGCGCGACGGCGAGCACTATTTCTACGAGAACGTGCTGGAGAGCCACGGCGACAACCGGCGCTGGAAATGGCACTACTGCCCGTGCTGCCCTACCAATATCGCGCGGCTGATCGCGTCGCTCGGCAGCTATTTCTACACCACCAAGCCGGACGAGCTGGCGGTGCACCTCTATGGCGCCAATACCGGCGAGGCGGTGCTGGGCGAGACGGTGGTCAGGCTCAGCCAGGAAACGCGCTACCCGTGGGATGGCGATATCCGGCTCGGCATCGCTCCGGTGACGCCGAAGCGCTTCGCCCTGCGGCTCCGCGTGCCGGGCTGGTGCCGGGACGCGAAGTTCAGCGTCAACGGGGCCTTCGTGCCAGCCGAAATCCATAAGGGTTATGCAACGATCGAGCGCGAGTGGCGAGCCGGCGACGAGGTGCGGATCGGCTTCGCCATGCCGGTCGAGCGGCTCTATGCCAACCCGGAGGTGAGCGAAGATGCCGGGCGGGTGGCGCTGAAGCGCGGTCCGGTGGTCTATTGCCTCGAGGAGGTCGATAACGGTTTTGCGCCGCAGCGGCTGCGGCTGGCGCCGGGAGCAGGCATCGAGACCTCGTATGATCCGGGACTGCTGGGTGGCGCGGTGACGCTGAGCGGCAGCGCGGTGAAGGCCAGCGACGCCGGCTGGGGCGGGGCGCTTTACCGCACGGCGCCGTCGGCGCTGGAACCGGTGCGCTTCAAGGCGATCCCTTACCACCTATGGGCCAATCGCGCGCCGGGCGGCATGCTGGTATGGCTGCTGGAAGCCTAGGCGCGACAAAGACCGCGTAGCCGGAAGCAGCCGTTGCAATCGCCGATGGAACCGGCTTTCTAGCGCCCGGACAGATTTTGAATGCAGGAGAATCGTCGTGGCTGCAGCGCGCGGGGCGACAAGGATCAAACCGGCCGCCGGCAAGGCGGCGACGCCCGCCGGCGACGAGCCGGTGCGGGTGCGCGGGCAAGGGGCGCAGACCGTCTATGAGAAGCTGCGCCAGTCGATCCTCGACCTGACGCTGGAGCCGGGCAGCCCCCTCGACGAGGTGGGGCTCTCCGAGCAGTTCGAGATGTCGCGCACGCCGATCCGCGAGGCGCTGGTGCGGCTCTCGGCCGAGGGACTGGTGACGACGCTGCCCAACCGCAGCACGATCGTCTCGTCGATCGATTTCGTCCGCCTGCCGATCTATTTCGAGGCGCTGACGCTGATGTACCGGGTGACGACGCGCGGCGCCGCGGTGCACCGGCGCGACAGCGACATGCTGGTGATCCGCACGCTGCAGGCCGCCTATGCCGATGCCGTGGCGCAGCGCGACGCACTCAAGATGATCCAGTCGAACCGCGATTTCCACGTGGCGATCGCCACTGCCGGCGGCAACAGCTATTTCACCGGGCTGTTCACCCGGCTGCTCGACGAAGGCCGCCGCATCCTCAGGCTCTACTACCAGAGCTTCGACGACACCCTGCCGCGCCAGTATGTCGACGAGCACGAAGCAATGGTGGCGGCGGTTGCCGCGGGGGATGCCGAGCTCGCCGACAAGCTGGCCGCCGAACACGCCGCCCAGATCGTGCGGCAGATCCAGAGCTACATCGCGCGCGATACGACGTCGCATATCAGCCTGGCGTCGTAGGGGGGCGAGGCCCCTCCATTTACGGATCACCCCCAATCAGCTAATTGCTGGTTGATGGTTGATCGTCAGCAATCGCGAGGGGCTTATGGCCAAGTTGACTAGCCTGAAGTCCGAGAAGCGGTTGCTGGATCGGCAGGCGGCCGATGGGATTCGGACCCATATCCTCGAGGGGATTCTGCCGGCCGGCGGGCGGTTGCTCGAGACGCAGCTTTCCGAGGAACTCGAGGTGAGCCGCGGCACGGTGCGGGCGGCGCTGGCGCAGCTGGCGCGCGAGGGGCTGGTGCAGCAGGTGGCGTTCACCCGCTGGCAGGTGTCCGAGACCTCGCCGCGCGATGCCTGGGAGCTCTATACGCTGCGGGCGGCGCTCGAGGGGCTGGCGGCGCGGCTAGCGGCCGAGAACGGCGTGGCGGCCGATCACAAGCGGCTCAAATCCACCGTCGCCGAGTTGACGCGGGCGGTGAAGGACAAGCGCTTCGGGGATGTGACCGATATCGATTTCCGCCTGCACCAGGAAATCGTCGAGATCGCCAAGCACCGGCGGCTGGCCGAGCAGCATGGCTACATCATGCAGCAGGTGCGCTTCCACATGGTGCATTCGGGGTTCTTCCCCAAGGACTATGCGGCGCTGGTCGATGAGCACGCAGCGCTGATCGGCGCGGTGATCGAGCGCCAGCCCGATCTGGCCGAGGCGCTGGCCAAGAGCCACAACGAGGCCGAGGTGAAGCTGCTCGCCGCCCACACCGAAGAAAATCCGCGCGCCGAAACCGCTTCCTGAGGGGCGGGAGCGCTTCTGTTATCGAGTTGCTTCGGCAAAGGGGGGGCTGGGCTAGGCACTGCCACCGAAGGCGGGGAGATGGAGGATATCTCGGCCTCAGCGGATGCAACTGCATCCCACTAGATCGTTTCACCAATGACCGGAACCATACTCGGTGTCATCCCTGCGAAAGCAGGGACCCATTTCACCGCCCGCGTCAGCTGATAATTGGGTCCCTGCTTTCGCAGGGATGACAGCCGGTGGGTGGTCCAAGGCCGAGCTATGCCGATGCCGCTCAACCGTGAAATGCCCCAGGTTCGCGTCTTCGCGGGAATGACGCCGGTGGTGCACTGAGCCGCGGATGGTTTCTCCAGCCGGGCAGACAAAAATCCGCCTCATCTCTTTCTGCTGATTGCTGACAATCGACGATTTGTGTGATTGTCTCGTCGCTCGAGGAGAGACGGTCATGGCTGGTCAGGTTGCTGCCGTGTTGCAGCTGAAGCCCGGGGACGAGGTGGGGATTGCGTTGCGCGACCTCCATGCCGGCGAAGCGCTGGCGCCGTTTGCCGGCGTCGCGGCCGGCGAGATTCCGTTCGGGCACAAGGTGGCGCTGGTGGCGCTGCGGCCCGGCGATGCGGTGCATCGGTTCGGCCAGCCGATCGGGCTGGCGCGGCAGGCGATTGCCGCAGGGGCGCATGTGCACCTCCATAATCTGGGGTTCGAGACCTCGATGGCCGGCCATGCCATCGGCACCCGGCTTTCCAACGCGCCGCCGGCGGGCAGGGCGGAGATCCCGAGTTTTGACGGCATCGTGCGCGCCGATGGGCGGGTGGCGACGCGCAACTATGTGGGCGTCCTCACCTCGGTGAACTGCTCGTCGCTGGTGGCGCGGATGATCGCCGACCATTTCCGCGATCCGGCGCGGCTCGCGCCTTATCCCGGCGTCGATGGCGTCGTTGCGCTGACGCATAAATCGGGCTGTAGCGTCGCCGACGGCTCGATGTCGATGGCGATGCTGCGGCGGACGCTCGGCGGCTATGCCCGGCACCCGAATTTCGCCGGGGTGCTGCTGGTGGGGCTGGGCTGCGAGGACAACCAGATCGACCAGCTGATCGACGAGCAGCAGCTCGAACTGGGCGACGAGCTCAACAAGCTGGTGATGCAGGAAACCGGCGGCACGCGGACCTCGATCGGCCGCGGCATCGAACTGGTCGAGGCGATGCTGGAGCGGGCGGCGCAGGCAAAGCGCGAGCCGGTGCCGGTGAGCGAGATCATCGTCGGGCTGCAATGCGGCGGCTCGGACAGTTTCTCCGGTATTTCCGCCAACCCGGCGCTGGGCGCCGCGGTCGACCGGCTGGTGGCGGCGGGCGGCACCGCCATCCTCGCCGAAACGCCGGAAATCTATGGCGCGGAGAACCTGCTGCTGGAGCGCGCGGTGACGCGCGAGGTGGGCGAAAAGCTGCTCGGCCTCCTCGACTGGTGGGAGGATTACACCCGCAACGAGCCGCAGGGTTTCGACAACAACCCTTCGCCCGGCAACAAGGCGGGCGGGCTCACCACCATTCTCGAAAAATCGCTCGGCGCGGTGGCCAAGGGCGGCACCACCAACCTCACCGATGTCATCGGCTACGCGCAGCCGCTGGGCACCAGGGGCCTCGTCTTCATGGACTCCCCCGGGTTCGACCCGATGTCGGCGACCGGGCAGGTGGCGAGCGGCGCCAACCTCATCGCCTTCACCACCGGACGCGGCTCGTGTTTCGGCTGCCGGCCGTCACCCTCGATCAAGCTCGCCACCAACACCGCGATGTTCCGGCGCATGGAAGAGGACATGGACGTCAACTGCGGCGCCATCCTCGATGACGAGGCGACCATCGACGAGATGGGCGAGCTGGTGTTCCGCGAGATGATCGCCACCGCCTCGGGCAAGCCGACCAAGAGCGAGCTGCTGGGCTATGGCGAGGACGAGTTCGCGCCCTGGCATGTCAATGCGTGGCTGTGAGGGGCGGGCGGATGGCTTATCGGAGCATGAGTACCGGCTCGGTCCCCGTTGCCCCCACATCCACGATGTCACCCCGGCGCAGGCCGGGGCCCATCCTGAGGTGGCGAGGGAGTTGCGCCAGAGCCGCCACATCTCAGGATGGGTCCCGGCCTTCGCCGGGATGACATCGCGTTTGGGGTGCCGTCTTGTGACAAACTCAACCGAGCGCGCGGCCTCAGACGGGTGGGGCGAGGGCCGAACCCATCCAATCGTCACGCGCACCAGAACGCCGTAGGAGGACACCAATGCCGATGATCAAGGTCGAGCTGCTCAAGGGACGCAGCATCGAACAGAAGCGCGAGTTCGCCGAGGTGGTGACGCGCGAGACGGCGCGCATCCTCAAGTGCCGGCCCGAGGTGGTCGATATCGTGTTCCACGATATCGAGCCGCATGACTGGGCCAATGGCGGCAAACTCAACTCCGACAAGTAGCCGATGACCCACAGCGCCCGGCTCAGCGTCGATATCGGCGGCACCTTTACCGACCTCGTGCTGCTGCGCAGCGATGGCGCCAGTTTTTCGGCCAAGGTGAGTTCCACCCCCGAGGCGCCGGAGGATGCGCTGGTCACCGGCATGCTCGAGGTGCTGGCGGCGGCCGAGGTCGGCGCCGGGGCGCTGAGCGAGGTGCTGCACGGCACTACGGTCGGCTCCAATACGCTGCTGCAGAAGCTGGGGGCGCGCTGCGGGCTGATCACCACGCGCGGGTTTCGCGATGTGCTGGAGATCGGGCGGCTGCGCACTCCGGGCATGTTCGACCTCACCTGGGACAAGCCCGAGCCGCTGGTGGTGCGCCGCTACAGGCTGGAGGCGCGCGAGCGGGTGCGGGCCGATGGCACGGTGATGACGCCGCTCGCGCTCGAGGACGTGCTCGAGGCGGGGCGGTTCTTTGCCGCCGAGGGGATCGAGTCGGTCGCCATCTGCTTTCTCAACTCGCACAAGAACCCGGTACACGAGCGGCAGGCGGCAACGGCTTTCGCCGCGGCCTTCCCCGATATCGCGGTGACCGCCTCGGTGGATGTGCTGCCCGAAGCGGGCGAATATGAGCGCAGCTCGACCACGGCGGTGAATGCCTATGTGCTGCCGCCGCTGCGCGGCTATCTGACCCGGCTGGAACAGAAGCTGCGGGCCCATGGGGTGACGGCGCCGCTGCTGATCGGCAACTCCAATGGCGGGCTCTCCTCGGCCAACGTGGCGCAGCAGAAGCCGGTGTTCTTCATCTCCTCGGGGCGCTCGTCGGGCGCGGTGGGGGCGGAGCGGCTCGGGGCCGCGACGAACGAGCTCAACCTCGTCGCCTTCGACATGGGCGGCACCACCGCCTCGGCGGCGCTGATCCATCGCGGCGTGCTGGCGCGCACGCATGAATACGAGTTCCGCGCCGGCATGTCGGTGCCATCGCGCTTCATCAAGGCCGGCGGCTACATGATGCGGGTGCCGACGGTCGACGTGGCCGAGGTGGGGAACGGCGCCGGCTCGATCGCCGCCATCGATCCGGCGGGGCTCCTGACCGTCGGGCCGCGCTCGGCCGGGGCGGCGCCCGGGCCGGTCTGCTATGGCCGCTGCGGTACGCAGCCGACGGTCACCGATGCCAATGTGGTGCTGGGGCTGCTGCCGCCGCGCCTCGCCGGCGGCAGCCTGTCGCTCGACATCCCGGCGGCCCGCGCCGCCATCGACCGGCAACTGGCGCAGCCGCTGGGGCTCGCCATCGAGGCCGCCGCCTATGGGATCCGCGAGATCGCCAATGCCAACATGGTGCGGGCCATCCGGGCGGTGACGGTGGAGCGCGGGCTCGACCCGCGCGAGCTGACGCTCCTCGCCTTTGGCGGTTCCGGGCCGGTGCATGCGGCGGACCTGGCGCAGACGCTCGGCATCACGAGGGTGCTGTTCCCGCCCTCGCCGGGGGTGTTCACCGCCATGGGGATGCTGGCCGGCATGGTCGAGCATCACGAGTTGCGGGCGCTCGAAGGGCGGCTCGATCGCATCGATGCGGCCGAGGTGGCGGCGCTTTCGGCCCAGATGCGGCAGGCGGCGGCGACGCAGCTGACGGAAGAGGGCTATGAGGCGGCTGCCATCACCTTTAGCTTCGAGATCGATTTGAGGCTCGACGGCCAGGATGCGGCGCTGTCGATCCCATTCGAGCGGTTCGATGCAGCGGCGCTGCGGCCCGCCTTCATCGCTGCCTATCGCGACAGTTACGGCTATACGCCCACCGACGCGGTCGAGGCGGTGGCGCTGCGGCTCCACGCCCATGCACGGGCCACGGCGCCGCTGGATTTCCGTGACCTCAAAGCCACCGCCCCTGAGGACGGGGGCGGCGGCGCCGGCACGCGCCAGGTGCATTTCGGTCGCCACGGCGCGGTGCTGACGCCGGTGCTCAGGCGCGAGGCGGTGAGCGGGATGATCGAGGGGCCGGTGATCATCGAGGGGCCCGATACCACCATCGTCATTCCGCCGGGGGCGCAGGTCGCGCCGAACGCCACCGGCAGCCTCGTCGCCACGCTGGAGTCGCTGAAATGAGCGCCATCGACCCCATCACCTTCGCGGTCATCAAGTCGGGGCTCGATACCATTGTCGACGACATGGCCTATGCGGTGATGCGCACGGCGCGCTCGCCGATCGTGCGCGACGTGCTCGATTACTCGGTGACCATCTGCGATCGGCAGGGCCGGATCCTGAGTCAGGCCAAGACCGTAGCGCTGCATCTTGGTGCGGTGCCCGATGCAATGGACGTGGTGCTCGAGCGGTTCGCGGATAACCTGTTTCCGGGTGACGTGATCGTCCTCAACGATCCCTATGACGGCGGCATGCACCTGCCCGATATCTTCATGTTCAAGCCGATCTTCGCCGGCGAGCGGCTGCTCGGCTTTTCCGTGGTGATCGCGCATCACTGCGATGTCGGCGGCCGGGTGCCGGGCTCGAACGCCTCGGATTCGACCGAGATCTTCCAGGAGGGGCTGCGCATCGCCCCGATGAAGCTCTACGAGCGCGGGGAGCCCAACCGGACGCTGCTGACCATCATCGAGAAGAACGTGCGGCTGCCCGAGCTGGTGCTGGGCGATCTCGATGCGCAATACGCCACCTGCAATATCGGCGAACGCGAAATGCTGCGGCTGTTCGCCCGGCATGGCGACGCGCTGGAAGGCTATTTCGACCGGCTGATCGACTATGGCGAGGCCTTGACGCGAAAGGCCATCGCCAGCTGGCCGGATGGCGAGTACCGCTTCACCGACCATATCGACGGCGACGGTTTCTCTCCGGCGCCGATCCCTATCGTCTGCTGCATCACGGTCAGGGGTGACCACCTGTGGGTGGATTTCGCCGGCTCGTCGCCGCAGGTCAAAGGTGCCATCAACTCGACGCTGAGCTTCGTCAAATCCTCGACTTACCTCACCATACGCTGCGCGCTCGACCATGACGTGCCCAACAATGCCGGGGTCTATCGCTGCATCACGGTGACGGCGCCGGAGGGCTCGATCCTCAACCCGCGCATGCCGGCGCCGGTGGCGGCGCGGGCGCTTACCGGTTATCGCGTCGTCGATACGGTGATGGGGGCGCTGGCGCAGATCGCGCCGAAAAAGCTGATGGCGGCTGGCGAGGGCGGCAATACCGTGGTGGCGATCGGCGGCTATCACGGCGCGGCGCGCAAGCCGTTCGTGTTCGTCGACATGATCAACGGCGCCTGGGGCGGGCGGGCCGACAAGGACGGGGTGGAGGGGATCACCAACCCCAGCCAGAACATGTCGAACCTGCCGATCGAAACCATCGAGGCGCGCTATCCGCTGCTGATGGAGGAATATGCGCTGCGGCCGGATTCCGGCGGCGCCGGCGAGTTTCGCGGCGGGCTCGGGCTGGTGCGGCAATATCGGCTGCTGGCCGACAGCGCCGTGCTGCAGCTGCGCGCCGACCGCCACGAGCATCCGCCCTATGGGCTGTTCGGCGGTGGCCCGGCTGCCTCGTCGCGCAACCTGATCGATCGCGGTGGTGGCTTCGAGGTGCTGCCGGCCAAGGTGACGCTGGAGATCGGCAAGGACACGGTGATCCGGCACGAGCAGGCGGGCGGCGGTGGCTGGGGCGAGCCGCGGCGGCGCGATCGTGCCGCCATCGCCGCCGATATCGGCAACGGCAAGGTGACGCCCGAAGCGGCGGCCAGGGATTATGGGGGGACGCCATGAGCAAGGTGGTTGTGGTCACCGGCGGGGCAAGCGGCATCGGCGAGGCGACGGCGCGCCGCTTCGCCGCCGGCGGCTGGACGGTGGAGATCGCCGACCAAAACGCGAGTCGCGGTAAGCAGATATGCTTAGAACTTGATGCGACCTACGAGGCGCTTGATGTGGCGGATGAGGCTTCGGTCAAAGCCTATGCCGCGGCGGTGCTGCAACGGCGCGGCCAGGTCGATGCGGTGGTGAACTCGGCCGGGGTGCTGCAGAACGCGGTGCGGATCACCGAGATGGAGATGGCCGAGTTCGACCGCATCCACGCCATCAACGTGCGCGGCACACTGCTGGTCAACCGGGCTTTCGGCGCGGCGATGAGCGCGGCGGGGAGCGGGGCCATCGTCAACATGGGCTCGCTCACCACCTACCGGCCATCGGGCCAGCCGGCCTATGCGATGGGCAAGGCGTCGATCAAGATGCTGACCGAGATCATGGCCGCCGAGTTCGGGCCCAGCGGCGTGCGGGTCAACGCGGTGGCGCCGGGTTATGTGCTGACCCCGGCCATGCAGGCGCGCATCGACTCGGGCCAGCGCGACCCGAAACTGATCGTCGAGAAAGCCGCGCTCAGGCGCTTCGTGCAGCCGGCCGACGTGGGCGAAGCGATCTGGTTCCTGTGCTCGGAGGCGGCCGGGGCGATCACCGGGGTGACACTGCCGGTCGATTGCGGCTGGCTGGCGACGAGTGCGTATACGGCATACGCAGCGGTGCCGGAGTAGGGGGCTCACCCCCACCCTAGCTCTGCCAGGTCGCTTCGCTCCCGGCGACGCTACCCTCCCCACAAGGGGGAGGGAGACCTGACTGCGAGCTTTCGGTTCCATCGTCTCCCTCCCCTTGATGGGGAGGGTTGCGCAGCTCGCCGCGTCAGCGGCCTAGCGAAGCTGGGTGGGGTGGGGCGGGAAGCATCGTGCCCAAAACGTCCCCCCTCTTGGAATTTCTAGGACTTAGCGAAGGGCTAAGCCCAAGAAATTCCATTCTCCCCCGCAAGGGGGGAGATGGCTGAGAGGCCGGTGGTTGGTCCTGGACATGGACTTGAACCGCGGGTTGACGCTGCCCCGCGGTTCACCCCGCGTCCACGACGGGATCAGGCATAGTTCACGTAGATCGTCTTCTTTTGGAAGTAGGCATCTAGTCCATAGCGGCCGTCTTCGCCGCCGATGCCGCTGTCGCGGATGCCGGCGTGGTGGGCCTGGACCACGTCGCCGCCAGGCTTGTTGACGTAGATCTCGCCGAATTTCAGTTCGCGGATCAGCCGCATCATGCGGCGCATGTCCTTGGTGAAGACATAGGCCGAGAGGCCGTAGCGGCTCTCGTTGGCGAGCCGCAGGCCCTCGTCGAAATCGGTGACGGTCATCACCGGGACTACCGGGCCGAACACTTCGTCCTGCATGATCTGCATGGCGTTGTCGTTCACCTTCAGCACCGTCGGATCATACCAATGCCCGCGCGAGAACTCGCCCTCGGTGAGCCGGCGGCCGCCGGTCAGCACCTCGGCGCCGGCGGCGCGCGCCGTCTCGACCATGCGATCGACCTTGTCGAGTTCGGGGCGGGAGAATTTGGGCCCGATATCGACCAGCGTGGTGGGGTCGCCGACCTTCAATTGCTTCACCGCGCTGGTGAAGCGATCGAGGAATTCGTCGGCGATCTTTTCATGCACATACATGCGCTCGTTGCAGATGCAGACCTGGCCGCAATTCTCGAAGCGCGACAGCACCGCGGCGCGCACCGCGGCGCCGATATCGGCATCCTCGGCGACGATGAAGGGCGCCTTGCCGCCCAGTTCGAGGCGGAGAATCTTGAGGTCGTCGGCGGCGTTGCGGAAGATGTCCTTGCCGGCGCGGACCGAGCCGGTGAGAGTGATCAGCCGGCTCAGCGGGTGGGTGACCAGCGCCCGGCCGACACCTTCGCCGGTGCCGCTGACCATGTTGATGACGCCCGCCGGAAAGCCGACCTGGTCGGCGAGCTGGGCGATTTCCAGAGCCGTCGTGGGCGTGCCCTCATGCGATTTCACCACCACGGTATTGCCCGCGATCAGCGCCGGGCCGATCTTGCGGCACATCAGGGCGGCCGGATAATTCCAGGCGGTGAGCGCGATCACCACGCCATGCGCCACCTTCTGGATCCAGATCTGTTCGTCGGGATTGTCGGAGGGGATGATGTCGCCGGTGATGCGGCGGGCTTCCTCGGCGGCATAGCTCAGGTAAAGCGCGGCGCTTTCGATTTCGCCGCGCGCTTCCTGCAAAGGCTTGCCCTGCTCGGCGATCACCATGCGGGCGAGCCGTTCGCGATTTTCGAGCACGACGCGGGCGAGGTCCTTCAGCAGCTGGCCGCGCGCTGCCGGGGGCAGGGCTTCCCAGGCCGGCTGGGCCTGGTAGGCGGCGGTGACGGCGCGATCGGCATCGTCGGCATTGCCGCGCGGCACCGAGGCGATGACCTGGCCGGTGGCCGGGTTCTCGACCTCGATCCACTCCTTGAGCGTCGATTCCACCCACTGCCCACCGATGAAGTTGCGGTAGCGGTCGGTGCCTTTGACGAGATCTTTCATGCCGGGCATGGCGAGGTTCCTCAGGTGGTCAACGCATAAAATTGCCCTGGACTTTGTAGCCCGCCATTTCGGGCAGCCAGAGCGTGATTTGGGGGACATAGGCGAGCACGAAGAGCAGGCCGATCAAGACGATCAGGAACGGCCAGAGCTCCTTGGTGATGTCGGCAACCTTGATGCCGGAGACACCGGCGATCAGGAACACCAGCTCGCCCATCGGCGGGGTGACCAGACCGATCATCAGGTTCACCACCGAGACGACGCCGAAATGCACCGGGTCGATGCCGAGCGCGATCACCGTCGGCATCAGGATGGGGATGATGATCAGCAGCATCAGCAGCGTATCGAGGAAGGCGCCGAGGATGAGGAACAGCACCGTCACCACGAACATGAACAGCACGGGGCTGAGATCGAGGCTGACCATCCACTGGCCCATCGCCTCGGGGATCTGCTCGGCCGCCACCACCCAGTTCATCACCAGCGCGCCGGCAATGGTGACGGCAACGATGGCGGTGGCTTTCGAGCTGTCGACCAGCACCCGGTAGAACGCCTTGAGCGTCAGCGAGCGGTAGAGGAAAAAGGCCAGCAGCAGGGCGCAGAAGGCGGCGACGGCAGCGGCCTCGGTGGGGGTGACGGCGCCCGAATAGATGCCGCCGAGCAGGATCACCGGCAGGAACAGCACCGGGATGGCCTTGAACACGGTCTGCGCCGCCTCGCGGAATTTCGGCACCGGCTCGACCGGGAAATCCTTGTAGCGCGCCATCACCGTGACGATGGCCGACTGGGCGCCGGCGAGCAGCAGGCCGGGGATGACACCGCCCATGAACAGGTAGCCGATCGAGGTGTTGGCGACGACGCCGTAGAGCACCATGGGGATCGATGGCGGGATGATCGGCCCGATGATCGCCGAAGTGGAGCTCAGCGCCGCGGCAAAGCCCGGCTTGTAGCCGGCCTTCACCATGGCATCGACCTCGAGCTTGCCGGGGCCGGCCGCGTCGGCGAGGGCCGAGCCGCTCATGCCGGAAAAAATCACCGAGGCGAGGATGTTCACATGGGCAAGGCCGCCCTTGAAGCGGCCGACCAGCATGTTGGCGACGCCATACATCTTCTCGGTGAGCCCGCCGGCATTCATGATCTCGGCGGCGAGGATGAACAGCGGCACCGAGAGCAGCACGAAGCTGCCATAGAGGCCGTTGAGGCTCTGGGTGGCGACCAGCGCGATATCCTGCTGGGTCAGCAGCAGGTAGACGATGCCGCTCGCCAGCATGGCATGGCCGATCGGCATGCCGAGGAACGACCACAGGAAGAACAGGACGAACATCGCCCAGGCGGAAAAGCTCATGTCTCAGCGGTGCTCAAAGAGATTTCTGCCACTCGGCGCCCAATAGCCGCCGGATGCGGATGGCCGCGCCGACGACGACAGCGATGAGGAAGATGGCAAAACACGAATAGACCAGGTCCATCCGCACATGCAGCAGCATGGTGGTGCGCCGGCCCAGGAACAGTAGGTAGTCGATGACGCCGGGCAGGGCCGCGAGGAAGGCGAGGCCGAGGCAGGCGGTGTTGAAGATGGCAAGCCAGCGCCGCGGCCCCGGCTTGAACCAGTTGTAGATGACGTCGAAGACGATCTGCTGCCGCTCCGGCACCAGGATGCCGCAACTCCAGAACACCACCCAGACATAGGCGATGGCGCAGAGCTCCAGCGTCCAGGCCACCGGCGCGTTGAAGACGTAGCGCGAGATGACCTGGACGATGAAGGCGAAGAACATGACGGCAAAGCTCAATGCCGCCACGCCTTCGGCGACCTGCGTCCACAGGGTCTGGAGCCGGGCGAGCACGGATCAGGCGCCGGCGGCGTTGATGCGATCGAGCAGGCCGGCCGGCCAGGTCTTGGCGAAGTCGCTCTCGAGGAACTTCTTCTGCACCTGGTCGCGGAACGCGGCGACATCGGGGGTGACCACGGTCAGGCCCTGGCCCTCGAGGAACTTCACCGCATCGGCCTCGGCGGCCAGCACGGCGTCGTCGTTGAAGGCCTTGGCCGCCGCCTCGGCGGTCTCGATGGCCTTTTTCTGCTCGTCGCTCAGCCCGTCCCAATAGGGCTTGGCTATGGCAAAGAAGGTGTTGGAGACCATATGGTCGGTCAGCACCACTTCCTTGGTGACCTCGTAGAACTTGTTGGCGATCACGTCGGCCAGGGGGTTCTCGAAGCCGTCAATGGTGCCGGTCTGCAGCGCCAGGTAGATTTCCTCGAAGGCCAGCGGCGTGGCGGCGCCGCCCAGCGCATTGCCGAGGAACTGCCAGGTTTCGGAACCCGGCATGCGGAGCTTGAGGCCGGCGAGATCGGCCGGGGTCTTCACCTCGCGCGGCTTCACCAGCACCAGCTGGCGCGAGCCGAGATACTGGCTGCGGATGATTTCGAGCCCAAGATCGGCCCCCACCTTGGCCTTGTATTCGGCGCCGACGTCGCCGTCATAGACCGCGTCGAGATGCTTGGCATCGCGCATCAGGTAGCCATTGGTGAAGATCGAGTATTCGGGGATCAGCGCCGCGACATCCTGCGGCGAGATCATCCCGACCTCGAGATTGCCGCGCTGCATCGCCTCGATCTCTGTGCCCTGGGCGAACAGCGTGCCGTTGTAGTGGATCTGCACGTCGAAGCCGCCGGGCAGCGCCTTTTCCAGCTCGTCCTTGAACACCACGAGCGCCTTGGACTGGATCTCGTTCTCGGCGCCCGGGGTGGAGATACGGAGCACCTTGGCCTCGGCGAAGGCCGGCCCGGCCATCGCGAGGGACGTCACGACAAGTGCGGCGCCAGCCAGCAGCGTGCGGCGCCCGAATTTCGGAACGGTTAGCGTCATGATTGTTCTCCCTGCTCGAGCCGCACGCCGAAGCGCCCTCTGCGGCTCCCTTTTGCAGTTTCGATGCTTCAACAGGGCAGGGGATGCGTCAAGCACAATGTTGACAATCGGCAATTAATCTTGAAGATGGCGGGCATCCTGAAGCTGGCCATTCGAGCCACGAAATGCCGTTATCTCAAGAGGTTAGAGTGGATGGTCTGCCAAAGACCCGGTGCCTTGCGGTCGCCATCGCGACCCCTCTGACCAGGGATTTTCACCCCGATACGGAACGCTTGGTCGCCCGCATGGAGGCGCTGCTGGCGGCCGGTTGCGACGGCATCACGCTGTTCGGCACCACCGGCGAGGGGGCGGAGTTCTCCACCGAGGACCGGATGCGCACGCTCGAGACGGTGATTGCCGCGGGCATCCCGGCCGGGCGGCTGGTGGTGTCGATCGGCGCGCTGTCGATCCCCGACGTGGTGGCGCTGGCGCGCCATGCGACGGAGCAGGGGGTGCATGGCGTGCTGCTGATGCCGCCCTGCGTCTATCGCGGCGGCATCACCGAGGACGCGACGTTCCGCTTCTTTTCGGCGGTGATCGACCGGGTGGCGCTCTCGGCGCTGAGGCTCTACCTCTACCACTTCCCCGATATCTGCGGCGTGCCGATCACCGCGCAGGTGGTGCGGCGGCTCGACGAGCGCTATCCGGGGATGATCGCCGGGGTGAAGGATTCCGGCGGCGACCTCGATTTCACCATGGACCTGGTGCGGCGCTTCTCGCACCTGTCGATCTTCACCGGCAGCGAGATCCACCTGCCCGAGCTGATCGCGGCGGGGGCGCGCGGCACCATTTGCGGCCTTGCCAATGTGATGCCGCGGCTGATGCGGGCGATGCTGGATGCGCCGACCGCCTTCGACCGGCGGGCGCTGCTGCCGATGATCTTTGCCGGCGACGCCATCCTGTCGCGGCGGCCGTTCATTCCCTCGGCCAAGGCCGTGGTGGCCGATTGGCTCGGCGATGCCGAATGGCGCCGGGTGATCCCGCCAATGCCCGACATCGCCATGATCGAACGCCAGCACATCGTCGCCGATTTCCGCGCCTGGGATGCGGGCCTGCCCGAGCCGTGGCGCAGCCTCGCCGCGGCGCCGCCGGCGGGCAATGTCGTCGATCTCAAGCGCGCCTGAGGGGAGACGACACGTGGCCCATGCGCTCGACGGCAAGCCGCAACTTGCCACCGCCGCCGTGCCGCGCAGCAATGCGCCGGATCTGCATGGTCCCGATGTCCGCGAGGCGCGCGTCGACCTCGCCGCGTGCTTCCGCATGGCGGCGCGGCTGGGCATGCACGAGGGGATCTGCAACCACTTCTCGGCGGTGGTGCCGGGCCATGACGAACTGTTCCTCGTCAACCCCTATGGCCGCGCCTTTGCCGAGGTGACGGCGTCATCGCTGCTGATCTGCGACTATCATGGCAACGTCATCGACGGCGATGGGGTGCCCGAGGCGACGGCCTTCTACATCCATGCCCAGGTGCACAAGCGCCTGCCCCGCGCCCGCGCCGCGTTCCATACCCACATGCCCTATGCCACGGCCCTGTCGATGACCGAGGGCGAGCCGCTGATCTTTGCCGGCCAGACGGCGCTGAAGTTCTATGGCCGTACGGCGGTCGACCGCGACTATAACGGCCTCGCGCTCGATGCCAGCGAAGGCGAGCGCATCGCCGCCGCCATCGGCGACGCCGACATCGTGTTCATGAAGCACCATGGCGTGATGGTGTGCGGCCGGACCATCGCCGAGGCGTGGGACGATCTCTACTACCTCGAACGGGCCTCGGAAGTGCAGGTGCTCGCCATGTCGACCGGCCGCGAGATCAGGCCGGTGCGACCGGAGATCGCCGCGGCGGCAGCCCGGCAGATGCGCGAGGGCGACGCGGAATCGGGCCGGCTGCACCTCGAGAGCATCAAGCGGCAGCTGGATGTGAGCGAGCCGGGGTATCGGCACTAGTTCTCCGGAGCCACGCTGAGGTGCGAGAGGTTGTGGCCTTCTCCCCTTGTGGTCAGCGGACGAGGGCGAAGCCCTCGCCGCGAGGTGGCCGAAGGCCGGATGAGGGGTTCTCTCCGCGCACACTGCCGCTCGTCGCTTCGCTCCGATCGCGCAACCTTCGGTTGCGATACCCCTCATCCGCCCTTCGGGCACCTTCTCCCACAAGGGGAGAAGGCAGTCACCGAGAGGCCGATGCTTCGCGACACAACGTATCGTCGCTCCAGCGCGAGCTCCGAGCGACTACCCCGCCGGCTGCAGCATCCGCCCGGCGTCCTCGATGTGCTGCCGCAACAACCCGACGGCCTTCGTCACATCGCGTTTCCGGCAGGCATCGAGGATCAGTTTGTGCTCGCGATGCGCATCGGCGCGGCCGTTGGTGGCCATCACCTGCATGCGGATGTAGCGGCCGATGGTTTCGTGGGTGCGGCGCAAGAGCTTCAGCATGCCGGGGCGGCCGGCCGGGGCGTAGAGCACCTCGTGCAGCCGCCAGTTGGCGTCGCCCCAGCCGTCGAGGCTGATATCGGCCATTTCCGAGATGATGGAGGTGGCCTTGTTGAGGTCGGCCTCGGTCATCTCGGGGATCGCCAACGCCAACAGATGCGGCTCGACCAGCAGGCGCAGCTCGAACAGTTCGGCGATCTCGGCGCGTGAGATGGGTGAGACCTGGGCGCCTTTCTGCGGGGTCAGCACCACCAGCCCCTCGGCCTCCAGCTGGCCGAGCGCCTCGCGCACCGGGCTGCGGCTGACGCCGAGCTCGGCGGCGATCTGCTCCTGCTGCAGCTTGACGCCTTGCGGATAGTGGCCGGCGAGGATGCGCCGGCGCAGTTCCTGCGCCACCTGGATGCTGATGGTGGTCTTGTCGAGCAGGCCTGTCGGCATGTCCCGTCTCTCCAGCTGGCGCTCAAGGCCCAGACTCGCTGTTACACGAGCCATCCCACGCCTTGCAACGCCGAAATGAGGAATGTATACATTCGACATACGGCGGACGAGAGGTCCGGCCTTCCCCAAGAGAAGTTTGAGGCGAGAGATGACCTGGAGCGGCGTGTTCCCTGCGGCCACCACCAAGATGACGGCGAGCGGCGAGCTCGATCTCAAGTCCATGCAGGTGAGCATCGAGCGGCTGGTGAAGGGCGGCGTCAGCGGCGTCATCGTGCTGCCGATGCTGGGCGAGAATGCCGCGCTGACCCAGGCCGAAAAGGACAGGGTGGTGCCGGCGGCGAAAGAAGCGGTGGCCGGCAAGGTGCCGCTGCTGTCGGGGCTCGCAGAGCTCTCCACCGCCGACGCCATTGCCGCGGCGAAGAACTATCGCAAGCTCGGGGCCGAGGGGCTGATGGTGTTCCCCAGCCTCGCCTATCGTACCGACCGGCGCGAGACCATCGCCTGGTACAAGGCGGTGGCGACCGGCGGGCTGCCGATCATGATCTACAACAATCCCATCGCCTATAAGGTCGATGTCGACGTACCGACGCTCGAAGGGCTGGCGGGCGTGCCGGAGATCGTGGCGGTGAAGGAAGAGACCGGCGATATCCGCCGCGTCACCGATCTCTACAATGCCTTCGGCGACCGCTTCGATATCTTCTGCGGCGTCGACGACCTGATCCTCGAAAGCGTGGCGCTGGGGGTGGTCGGCTGGGTCTCGGGCATGACCAATGCCTGGCCGGACGAATGCGTGAAATTGTTCAACGCCGCCAAGGCTGGGGACTTCAAGGCGGCGCTGCCGCTGTACCGGCTGATGACCCCGGCCTTCCACCTCGATACCGACGTCAAGCTGGTGCAGTACATCAAGTTCGCCGAGCACCTGGTCTATGGCGCGCCGGAGCATATCCGCCCCCCGCGGCTGCCGCTGGAAGGCGAGGAGCGGGCGCGGGTCGAGGCGGTGATCCGGAAGACGATCGCGGATCTGAAGCGGGTTTAGGGCTCGAGGCGCCGGCCTCTCCTGATCCTCCCCCGCGGGGCGGGGGAGGGGGACCGCCCGAAGGGTGGTGGAGAGGGCGGCAAGAGTCGACGGTTGGTTGTGCTCCCCCCTCCACCAGCTTCGCTGGTCCCCCTCCCCCGCCCCGCGGGGGAGGATCAGGGAGAGGCCGGCGCTACCCTAAGCCACCCCACGCAAACTCAGCGCCTCGGCAAAGTGGCATGCCGCCAGATGCGCCCCTGATGCCCCCTCGACCTGCCGCAGGGCCGGGACCGTGCTCTTGCACACCTCCTGGGCATACGGACAGCGCGGATGGAACGGGCAGCCGGACGGCCGGTTGGCGGGGTCGGCGACTTCGCCGCGGATCGCCACCCGCTCGCGCCGGACATGCGGGTCGGGTTCGGGGACGGCCGAGAGCAGGGCTTCGACATAGGGCATCTTCGGGGTGCGGAGCAGCGCTTCGGTTTCGGCGAACTCGACGATCCGGCCCAGATACATCACCGCCACCCGGTCGCACTGGTGTTCGATGACGCCGAGATCGTGCGAGATGAACAGGTAGGTGGTGCCCAGCCGCTCCTGGATGTCGCTCAACAGGTTCAGCACCTGCGCCTGCACCGACACATCGAGGGCCGATACCGCCTCGTCGCAGACGACGAAATCGGGTTCCAGCGCCAGCGCGCGGGCGATGCCGATGCGCTGGCGCTGGCCACCGGAAAAGGTGTGCGGGTAGCGCAGCAGGTAGCTGGCATTGAGCCCCACCAGCTCGAGCAGTTCGACCACCCGGTCGCGGCGCTGCCTGTGCGTGAGGTGCTCGAGGCAGATCAGCGGCTCGGCGATAAGCGCCTCGACATTCATGCGCGGGTTGAGCGAGGCATAGGGATCCTGGAACACCATCTGCATGCGGCGCCGGACGCGCTTGAGCTCGTCGCGGCCCAGCTTTGCGACGTCGACAGTGCCGGCGCGATCGTGGAACAGGATCTCGCCCTCGGTGGGCTCGATGGCGCGGAGGATGGCGCGGCCGGTCGTGGATTTGCCGCAGCCGCTTTCCCCGACAAGGCCGAGCGTTTCGCCGCGCATGATGGTCAGGTCGACGCCGTCGATGGCCCGCACTTCGCCGGTGACGCGGCGCGACAGCCCGGAATGGATGGGGAAGCGCTTGCTCAGCCCGCGGATCTCGAGCAGCGGTTCGCTCATGCGGCCTCCAGCGCGGCCGAAGCCGCCAGCACTTCAGGATAGAGCAGGCAGCGGGCCCGGTGCCCGGGCGCCACCTCGGCCATCCGCGGTTTCACCACGTCGCAAAGCCCGGCAACCGCCTTGGGGCAACGCGGATGGAAGGCGCAGCCGGGCAGCTCGGCCAGCGCCGGCGGCACCGAGCCGCGCATCGCCGGCAGTCGTTCGCGCCTGCCGCGCCGGCTGCCGAGCCGCGGCACCGAGCCGAGCAGCCCCTGGGTGTAAGGGTGCTTCGGGTTATCGAACAGCGACTCGGTGGTGGTCTCTTCGACCACCTGCCCGAGATACATCACGGCGACGCGGCTTGTGGTGCGGGCCACGACGCCCAGATCATGGGTGATCAGCAGCACCGTCATCCCCAGCTCCTGCTGCAGGCGTTGCAGCAGTTCGAGGATCTGCGCCTGGATGGTGACATCGAGAGCGGTGGTCGGCTCGTCCGCCACCAGCACTTCGGGCTTGCAGGCCAGCGCCATGGCGATCATGGCGCGCTGTCGCATGCCGCCCGACAGGTTGAACGGATGGGCGTCGAAGCGCTGCCGGGCATTGGGCATGCCGACCAGGTCGAGCATCTCGATCGAGCGTTCCCGCGCGGCGCGCTTGTCGAGCTTTTCGTGGATCAGCAGCATTTCGGCGATCTGGTTGCCGATGGTGTGGACCGGGGAGAAGGCGGTCATCGGTTCCTGGAAGATCATCGCCAGCCGGCGGCCGCGAATGGCGCGCATCGGGGCGCCGTCGGGGTCGAGCGCCGCAAGGTCGACGGGCGGGGTCTTGCCGTCATCGAGGGTGATCGAGCCGGCGGTGATCCGCATCGGCGACGGCGTGATGTTGAGCAGGGCCCGCGCCGTCATCGACTTGCCGCAGCCGCTTTCGCCGACGAGGCCGGTGGTGGCGGCGTGCGGCAGGTCGAGGTCGATGCCGCGCAGGGGGCGCAGCATGCCGTGGCGGCTCAGCGCCCCGACCTCGAGACCGCGAATGGAGATGATCGGTCCGGGCGTCATTTGAAGCTCTCCCGCGAGAAGGGGTCGGCCGCATCGCGGAGGCCATCGCCGAGGAAGTTGAAGGCGAGCACGGTGACGATCACCAGCGCGCCGGGCAGCAGCAGCCAGGGGGCGGTGGCGAGGGTGTTGACGTTCTGCGCATCCTGCAGCAGCACGCCCCAGCTCAGCGCCGGCGGGGTGAGGCCGATGCCGAGAAAGCTCAGCGCCGTCTCTGCGAGGATCATCGAAGGGATCGACAGCGTCACCGAGGCGATGATGTGGCTCATGAAGCTGGGCAGCAGGTGCTTTCTGATGATGCGCGCTTCGCTGGCCCCGGCGAGCCGGGCGGCCATGACGAAATCCTCCTCGCGCAGCGACAGGAAGCGGCCGCGGACGACGCGCGCCAGGTCGGTCCAGCCGACCAGCGACAGGATGACGGTGATGCCGAAATATACCTGGATGGTGGTCCAGTCATGCGGCAGCGCCGCCGCCAGTGCCATCCATAGGGGGATCGAGGGAAAACACTGGATGATCTCGATCAGCCGCTGCACGGCGAGATCGACCCAGCCGCCGAAATAGCCCGAGATGCCGCCGAGGATGACGCCCAGCACCAGGCTGATGGCGACGCCGACGAGGCCGATCGACAGCGAGATGCGCGAGCCATAGACCATGCGCGAGAACACGTCGCGCCCAAGACTGTCGGTACCCATCAGGAAGAAGGCGCCGCCCTTGTCGACGCCGATCACATGCATGTCGGAGGGGAACAGGCCGAACCAGCTGTGCCGGTCGCCTGTTATGAACAGCTGCACCGGATAACGCTGCGTGGTGTCGATGGCATAGACGCGCTTGAAGGTCTTGCGGTCGAGCTGCTGCGACACGCCGAAGGCCACCGGTGGCCAGACGAATGCGCCATCGACCATCACCGTGGGCCAGCTCGGCGGCGAGAAGGGCAGGCCGGTGCGGGTTTCGGGGTCGAACGGCGCAATCCAGTTGGCGAAGATCGCGGTCAGATAGAGCGCCGCGATCACCCAGATGCTCCAGACCGCCAGCCGGTGGGCGCGGAACTTGTACCACATCAGGGTCAGCGGGGATTCGACCGGCGTGGCGTGGACCAGTTCCCTGGTTGCCGGCATGGGCTTGGCGTCGACGCTCATGACAGCCGGATCCGGGGATCGAGCCAGGCCAGCAGGATATCGGAGATGAGGACGCCGATGACCGTGAGCACCGCCAGCATCAGCACGAACGCGCCGGCGAGATAGGTATCCTGGCTGAGGAGCGCGGCGTAGAGCAGCGGCCCGGTGGTGGGCAGGTTCAGGACGATCGAGACGATCACCTCGCCCGAGATCATGCCGGGCAGGATGAAGCCCATCGAGGAGACGAAGGGGTTGAGCGCGATGCGCACCGGGTATTTGAGGATCAGCAGCATCGGGTGGAGGCCCTTGGCCCGCGCCGTCTCGACATAGGGCTTCCTGAGCTCATCGAGCACGTTGGCGCGGGTGATGCGGATCAGCCCGGCGGTGCCGGCGGTGCCGACGATGACCACCGGGATCCACAGGTGGCTGAGGAGGTCGATGAACTTGTCGAGGCTCCACGGCGCGTTGATGTAGTTGGGCGAAAACAGCCCGCCGATCGACAGGCCGAAATAGCGGTTGGAGACGTAGAGGAAGGTCAGGGCCAGCATGAAATTGGGGATGCCGAGGCCGAGAAAGCCGAGCACGGTGAAGACGTAATCCCCCCAGGAATATTGCTTCACCGCCGAGAAGATGCCGATCGGCAGGGCCACGCTCCAGGCAAACAGCAGCGAGCAGGTGGCGACGAGGAAGGTGGTGGGCAGCCGCTCGACGATCAGCTGGCTGACCGGCAGGCGCCACTCGAACGAGTAGCCGAAATTGCCGTTGAAGATGATGTTGCCCAGCCACTTGAAATACTGCACCCAGATCGGGTCATCGAGGCCGTAGCGCAGGCGCAGCGCATCGATGGTCGCCTGGTCGACGGTGGTGCCGAGCGCCTCGAGCCGCGCGATGTAGGAGCTCAGGTAGTCGCCGGGCGGCAGCTGGATGATGATGAACGAGATGATCGAAATGACGATCAGCGTCGGCACCATCCAGACGAGCCGTCTCAGTATGAAACCCCACATCGCACCGCCCCGGCAGAAAGTCGGGGGGCAACTCGCCCCCCTCTAGTTGGCAGGAAGAACTACTGAGCGAGATAGAACTGCTCGGGATGGTAGCGCGCCATATAGCCCCAGTCCCATGACGCCATGCCCTTTTCGGGGATATTGCGCATGGCGTTGGAGACGATCAGCGGCTGCGGGAAGGCGCCGACGGTGCCGATGGTCCAGGCGCCCTGAGCATTGGCCTTGACCACCGCCTTGCAGCCTTCGACCAGTGCCTCGGGGGTGCCGACTGCCTTGGCCTTCTGCCAGGCGGCGACGGCATCCTTCATATCCTGGGGAGGCTCTTCGCCCTTCTCGCCATGGGTCTCGAACCAGGTGGCCCAGAGCGTGGCGAAGGCGCCGTGGCGCTGGCGCACCGGGATGATCTTGGGGCCCGTGACCCAGAGCGGATCGGTGGCGCTGTCGGCGTGCCACAGGCCCATATCGTGCTGGTTGGAGGTGGTGAACTCGAAATAGAGGCTGCGCTCGACCTCGCGTACATCGAAGTTGAGGCCGATATTGCGGAAATAGGTCTGGGTCAGCTGGACGATCTTGCGCTTGGCATCGCCGCCTTCGCCGGGCCAGTAGGTGAGGGTGAACTTGAACGGCTTGCCGTTGGGCAGGGTGCGCCAGTCGCCATCCATCTTCATGCCGATTTCATCGAGCAGCGCCTTGGCGCCGTCGGGATCGAACTGGGTGTTGGTCTTGGAAACGGCTTCATCCCAGCAGCGCCCGCCGATCGGCAGGATCGAGTTCTGCATCGGCGTGCCGAGCCCGAAGAAGACCAGTTCGTTGATCTCGTCGCGGTTGATGGCGATCTCGAGCGCCTTCCTGAACCGGATGTCCTGGAACAGGGCGCGCTTGTCCGGATCGGCAACGGTCTGGTTCAGCATCATGTTGGCGATGTTGGTGAAGCCGGCGCTGTATTCGAGCACGCGGTAGCCGCCCTTCTCGGCATTCTCGAGAAACACCGGCATCTGCGTGATGGTGGTGTTTTCGAGCGCCAGGTCGGCCTCGCCCGAGGAGGCCTTGAGCGTATAGACCTCGGGGTTCTGCACCAGGTCGACATCGACCTTGTCGATATAGGGCAGCTGGTTGCCGGCTGTATCGACCTTGAAATAGTAGGGGTTGCGCTCGAGGATCAGGTGGCTGCCATTGGTCGAGGCCGGCTTGAAGGCGCGGATCACCGGGCTGTCGAAATTGGCGACGCCGAACACGTCGTCGCTCAGCGCCTTCTGCGCGAACAGCTCCGCCCAGGTGGCGTAGCCGGCGGCTTTCGCCATTTCGGCGAGCTTCGTCGGATCGGCATATTTGGGGTGGAACTGCTTCAAGAAATGCGCCGGCAGGAAGATCTGGCCCTGATAGCCGTCGCGAGCGATCAAGAGTTCAAGCAGCCGGTTCGGTTCCTTGAAGTCCAGCTTGAAGGTCTCGGCGTCGACCACCGTCAGCTTCATCGGCTCGCCGCCCGACATCCAGTCGCCCGGCATGGTCGGGGTCAGCTCGGTATTGTTGATGACGTCATCCCACCAGAAGGCGATGTCGGCGGTGGTGAAGGGTTCGCCGTCGGACCATTTCAGCCCCTTGCGGAGCGTCATGGTGAGGGTCTTGTCGTCGTTCGACCACTCCCAGGACTGAGCGAGGTTGGGTTCGATCGTCGCGCCGTCCTCGGCGTTGAGCCGGGTCAGCGACTCGATCCCCACCACCGAGGTGGCATCGCCGAACTCTTCGGTCGACGAGCGCATGGCGCGGGCGGTGCCGCCATAGCTGCCGACCTCGGAGACCGGCGTGATCACCAGCGGCTCGGGCGGCAGGCGCTGCTCGACCGGGGGCAGGCTGCCATCGGCAACACCCGCGTCGAGCATGGGAGACTGTTGGAATGCGGCTGCCCCGAAAGCCGTGGTCGAAAGCAACAAAGTCGCGAGGGCGGCAGTGCCGACAAGGCGCCGGCTCCATCCCCCGATTGTGATGAGTGTCATAACGCTTCCCCTTTCCTGACTTCTTCCGAAGTCCCCTCGGGCTGGCCATGTCCCGGAACGCCTGTCCGCCCCCTCGGCAGCAGGCTCCGTTGCGGCTATGGCGCGGTCCGATCTCCTTTCCGGCCTGCCCCATGGCAGGCCCGTAATCGCGTCAGGGCGCCCAGATGGTGGCGCCGATGAAGCGCTCGCCGAGCGCCTCGTTGAAGTAATAGGCGGTGACCAGCTCGCCGGCCGCGTTGGCGACGGTGCGCGGGTAGCCGAGATCGTGATTGCCGCCGTTGCGCCGCAAATGCCGCGCGGCGCTCCAACTGCGGCCACCATCCGACGAGAGGCGCGCGTCGATGGTGTAGGGCGCGTCGCGATTGCCGTAGGTCAGCGCGATGCGGCCATCGGGCAGGAGGTTCAACGTCGCCGGGTTGCCGAGGTGGTTGGCATGGCGATCGCGGAAGGCGGTGGCAAGGCTCGGGCCCTCCCAGCTCTTGCCCTCGTCGGTCGAGCGGTAGATCTCGACGGTGTAATCCTGGCCGTGCCCGGCGCGAGTGGCGACGAGAATGGTGCCGTCCTCGAGCCTCAGGCTCGCCGGCATGATGCCGTGGTCGAGATCGGGCAGTTCCTCGCCGATCCAGCTCAGAAACTTCCAGCTCAGGCCGCCGTCACGGGTTTCGGCCGAGAACACCCGACCTTCGACGCCATCCGCCTTGTTGGCGGTGAGGAAAACGATCAGGTGGTGCTGGCCCAGCACCAGGTAATCGGTGCGGGCGGCGACCCCGGCCCAGACGAATTGCGGGAAGGCGAAGGGGCCCTGCCAGCTCTTCGCCCGATCGAGCGACAGGTAGTAGAAGCTGCGGCAGCCCGGCTCGAGCCCGTCGCGGGCGCACATCAGGGCGAAATCGGGATGGGTGAAATCCACCGCCTCGGTCTGCGGTTTCGGCCCTTCCGGGCCGTCGAGCAGCTCGCCGAGCCTGAGGCCTGCCGCCATGTGCTCGTCGGCCGACAGGCCACGGCCACCCGGCGTCCTGCCGGGGAAGGGGATCACCTGCCAGTTGCGCCCGCCATCGAGCGAACGGGCCTGATGGGTCAGCGCCGGATAGTTCTCGTCGCGGGCGTGGAACTCGGCATCGCGCTCGTAATGGCAGGTGACGAAGCCGACGACCAGCTCGTCGCCCCAGGCCCACATGCCGTAATTGGCAGGCCAGCCCGCGAAGCGCCCCGGTTCTGAATAGACGGTTACCTGCTCCACGGCGCGTCCTCCATAGAGCCGGGAGCAAGCCCCTGCTGAGGGTATATTGTCAGCAATAAAATCGATGCACAAGCCGAGGTGACGGGTGCGGCGGGCAGGGGACTTTCCGAGATCCTCCCCCGCGTGGAGCTATCGCACTTTGCGGGGGGACAGTTCGGTGCGGGAAACGCACCCCCCACCCTGTCCCTCCCCCGCCTAGCGGACGCGGTAGCGCCGCGGGGGGGAGGAGACGCTAACACCGGCGTCAGTGTTCTGGTCTCCCTCCCCCTTGCGGGGAGGGGACAGGGGTGGGGGTACTCTTCCCGCACCGGCTTGTCGGTTGCGTTGGTGCCGTATGCCCTGCCACGCGGGGGAGGATTATGGAGAGGCCGGTGGCTCAATTGCTTTGGCAGCGACATGTTCACGGCCGCCAGCGGGTGGCGCCGATGAAGCGCTCGGTTTTGGCGTCCTCGTTGAAGTAATAGGCGGTGACCAGCGTGCCGTCGGCGGTCGCGACGGTGCGCGGATAGCCCAGGTCATGGCTGCCGCCGCCGCTGCGCAGCACGATGGTGGGACCCCAGGTTTCGCCATTGTCGGCCGAAACCTTGGCATCGATGGTGTAGGGGGCGTCGCGGTTGCCGTAGGTCATCACCACGCGGCCGTCGGCCAGCTGGTTGAGCGTGCCGGGATTTCCGAGATGATCCCTCGCGTTGTCCTTGAAGGCGGTGGCGACCTGCATCGGTCCCCAGGTGCGGCCCAGGTCGCGGGATCGGTAGGTTTCCATGGTGTAGTCGTGGCCATGCCCGGCGCGCACCACGACGAGGATATCGCCATTGGCCAGCTTGAGGCTGGCGGGCATGATGCCGTGGTCCTTGCCCCAGAGTTCCTCGCCGATCCAACTGAGGAACTTCCAGCTCAACCCGCCATCCAGCGTTTCGGCCGAGAACACCCGGCCTTCCTCGCCGTCGAACTTGTTGGCGGTGAGAAAGACGATCAGGTGGTCCTTGTTCACCACCACATAGTCGGTGCGGGCGGCAACGCCGGCCCAGACGAATTGCGGCCACTTGAACGGGCCCTGCCAGCTCTTCGCCCGATCGTAGGAAAAGTAGAAGAACGACTGGACGCCCGGCTCGAGCCCGGTGCGGGCGGCCATGAAGGCGAAATCGGGGTGGGTGAAGTCGATCTTTTCGGTGAGGGTGGTCGGACCCTCCGGGCCATCCATCACCTCTTCGAGCTTCAGACCCTTGACCATGTGCTCGTCGGCCGACAGCGCCCGGCCGCCGGGCAGCCGCCCGGGGAACGGGCCATAAGTCCAGGTGCGGCCGCCATCGAGGCTGCGCGCCATGGTGGTGGTGGTGGGTTGTGAGCGGTCGCGGGCGTGGAAGCCGGAATTGGCGTTGAAGGTCGAGACGGTGAAGCCGACGACCAGTTCATCGCCCCAAGCCCACATGCCGTAATTGGCCGGCCAGCCGGCGAATTTCCCCGGTTCGCGAAAGATCGTCACCTGCTCCACGGACCCCTCCAGCCTGCATAATGTCGACATTATCCACGATGCGGTACCGGTTCGGACCGGTCAAGCGGAAAATAGATGATTGTCAGCAATGTTGCCGGACGCTCTGCCCCACCTTTGTCAGCGCCCATGACCATAATCTCATATTGGCGCAGCTGATAAGCCTCAATCGGTGGCCCGAGTGCAACTTTCGTCGTGTATTTGTCATGGGCCTTGACAAAGTAGGCGTTGGCGCTACCGTTCAGCTCAGGCCTGCCTCGGGGGTGTTGAGGCGGGCAGGGCCGACAGGGCGGCCAGTTTCGGGCGGGAGCAAGGGGCTCCGCGCGCTGCAATCAGGGGAACATGTTAGAGATGATCAAGCTATCCAGGAGACTGTTCGTCACGTCGTCCTTGGCGACGCTGGCTGCCGCCGCAACCGGGCTCGGCCCGGCGCTCGCCGCGGCGATCGGCGAGGCGCCGATGCTGAAGGCGCTGGCCGATGCGGGAACGCTGCCGCCGCTGGCCGATCGCCTGCCCAAGAACCCGATGGTGGTGACCCCGCTCAAGGAAGTGGGCAAGTATGGCGGCACCTGGCGGTCGACCATTGTCGGCGGCGGCTCGCTGTCGATGCTGTTCCGCTACCAGGCCTATGAGCCGCTGATGCGCTACAACCCGGAATGGACCGGGGTGATCCCCAATGTCGCCGAATCCGTCGTCGCCAACGACGCCGCGACCGAGTTCACCTTCAAGCTGCGCGAAGGCCACAAGTGGTCGGACGGGCAGCCCTATACCACCGACGACGTGATGTTCTGGTATGAGGACGTGTTCTCGAACCCCGATATCGAGGTGACCAACCAGGACCACCTGATCGTCGGCGAAGACAAGGCGGTGTTCACCAAGATCGACGACGTCACCTTCAAGGTCAGCTTCAAGAGTTCGAACGGGCTGTTCCTGCTGCTGCTCGCCTGGGCCGATAGCGACCAGACCACGCGCTTTCCCAAGCACTATCTCAGCCAGTTCCTGCCCAAGTACAATCCGGATGCCGACAAGCTGGCGACCGAGCAGGGCCTGTCGGGCTGGGTGCAGCTGTTCCAGAAGAAATCCGGCGCGGCGCTCGAGGACGACTTCTTCACCAACAGCGAAATCCCCGTCCTCCATCCCTGGAAGATGAAGGTGGCGCCGGGCGAGAGCACCGAGCACGCCATCGCCGAGCGCAACCCCTACTATTTCAAGGTCGACACGGCAGGCAACCAGCTGCCCTATCTCGACACCATCGACTACGTGCTGGTCGCCGATGCGCAGGTGCTGCTGCTCAAGTGCCTGCAGGGCGAGATCGACCTGCTCGACCAGTATATCGGCACCCCGACCAACAAGTCGGTGCTGTTCGACGGCAAGGAGCGTGGCGGCTACGGCTTCTATACGACGCTGTCGACGCAGCCCAACGAGATGGCGATCTGCCTCAACATGACCCACCCGGACAAGGTGAAGGCCGAGCTCTATGCCAACAAGGATTTCCGCATCGGGCTGTCGCATGCCATCGACCGGCAGGCGCTGATCGACTCGGTGTTCGTCGGTATCGGCTCGGCCTCGCAGCCGGCCATTGCCGAGGGCGATCCGCTCTACAACGAGCGGCTGGCCAAGCAGTTTACCGAGTTCGACCTCGCCAAGGCCAATGAGGCGCTCGACAAGGCAGCGCCGAACAAGGATGCCGATGGCTATCGCCTCGACAGTTCCGGCCGGCGCATCACCATCATTTTCGAGCAGGACCAGAACCGGCTCGAAATGGTCGACATGATGCAGCTGATGATGCCGATGCTGAAGGCGGTCGGCATTGACGGCCAGCTCAAGCTGATCGATCGCTCGCTGTGGGAAGTGCGCATCCGCCAGAACATGGATTACGATGCCACCACCAACCGCTTCGGCGGCGGCATCGGCCTCGCCGCGATGCTCGATCCGCGCTACTTCGTGCCCTATAGCGGCAACGCCTTCTACGCCATGGGCTGGCAGATCTGGTACAACGACAAGACGGCGCCCAATGCCGTCGAGCCGCCGGCCCAGGTGCAGGATGCGCTCAAGCTCTATGACGTCGTGAAGAGCACGGTCGACGACGCCAAACGCGTCGACGCGTTCAAGCAGATCCTCGAGATCGCCGCCGACCAGTTCTACTGCATCGGGATCAAGGTGCCCAACGACGCCTATGGCATCGTGCGCAACGACTTCCACAACGTGCCGGAGAAGATGCCGAACTCGTTCGGCTACCCGACCCCGGCGCCGACCAATCCCGAGCAGTATTTCAAGGCCTGACCCGGCCTGGTCGGGGAGCCTAGAGGCTTCCCGACCTCCTGACCGGGGACGCCTGACAGCTCCCCGGTCCTTTTCTCCCGCGCATTGAGCATTCACCGATGACCCGAACCACCCTCGATGTCATCCCTGCGAAAGCAGGGACCCATCTATCTGCCAGCGCTGGCTGCGCGTTGGGTCCCTGCTTTCGCAGGGATGACAGCCGGTGGGTCGGTCCAGACCGAGCCTGAACACTATGCCGATGCAGCCCAATGCAAAACCGATCCTACCGGAATCAGCGATGAACAGCACAGCCGAGGCCCTGAGCGGTCTCAGGTCTCCAACCTGGTATGAAGGCGCGACGCGCTGGACGCAGCTCACCCTGGTCGAGGACGACCCGGGGAACTACGACCTCGATTTCTGGCTTGGCGTATTCGACGAGACCCAGTCGAACGCCACCTGCCTGTCGGCCGGCGGCTATGTCGCCTACTACCCGAGCAAGATCCCGCTGCACTATGTCAGCCGCTTTATCGGCGACAGCGACCCGTTCGGCGATCTGGTCAAGGGCGCGCGGCAGCGCAACATGCATGTGGTCGCCCGCGTCGACCCGCATGCGGTGCATGCCGACGTGGCGGCAGCGCATCCCGAATGGATTTCGGTCACCGCCGAGGGCGAGCTCAGGAAGCACTGGTCGTTCCCCGATGCCTATGTCACCTGCGCCTGGGGCGGCTATAACCGCGAGTTCATGAGCGAGGTGATCCGCGAGATCGCCGCCGGCTACGATATCGACGCCATCTTTGCCAATCGCTGGTCCGGCCATGGCGTCTGCTACTGCGCGCATTGCAGCACCGATTTCCGCTCGAAGACCGGCCGCGAACTGCCGCGCCGGCGCGACCCGTTCGATCCGACCTGGCAGGCCTGGCTGGGCTGGTCGCGCGATGTGCTCACCGAGCTCGTCGGGCACTGGAACGGCATCGTCGCCTCGGAGCGCCCGCATGGCCGGTTCATTCCCAACATCGGCAACTCGTCGATGCTCGACTTCGCCCTCGACGAGGTGAAGCGCTATTGCCCGATCCTGTTCGTCGATCACCAGGGCCGCACCGGGGTGGTGCCGATCTGGTCGGCCGGGCGCGACGGCAAGCGGATGCGCGGCGTGATGGGCGACAAGCCGATCGGGCTGGTCACCTCGACCTCGGTGGAAGAGAAGTGGCGCTGGAAGGATTCCGTGCAATCGCCCGAGGAAATCCGCATGTGGATGATCGACGGCATGGCGCATGGCTTGCGGCCCTGGTTCACCAAGTTCAACGCCAAGGTGCACGACAACCGCTGGCTGCCGCCGATCGTCGAAACCTATAGCCTCCATGCCGAGCTCGAGCCGGTGCTGTCAAAACTCGCGCCGACCGCCGAGATCGCGCTGCTCGATCCCAGCACGACGCTCCGGACCTGGCATTCCGACGACCGCGACAATGCCGAGGGGCACGAGCTCGGCTTCTACCATGCGCTGGTCGAAGCGCGGATGCCGTTCGACCTGCTCTCCGACCTGGTGATGACCGATGAAGCGCTCGATCGCTACCGGCTGATTGCCGTTGCCAATGCGGCGTTCCTTTCCCAAGCGCAGTGCGACATGCTCACCCGCTATGTCGAACGCGGCGGCGGGCTGGTCACCAGCTTCGAAACCTCGCTCTATGACGAGCACGGGGTGCAGCGCGCCGATTTCGGGCTGTCGCGGCTGTTCGGCGCCAGCGTTGCCGGGCCGACCGAGGGGCCGGTCAAGAACACCTATATCGCGCTCGAGGGCGCCGAACATCCGATCCTCCAGGGGTTTGACGGCGCCAGCCGCATCATGGGCGGCACCCGCCGCATTCCGCTCCGGCTCGAGGGCGAGGCGGAGGTGCCATTCCGCTTCGTGCCGCATTTCCCCGATCTCCCGATGGAGGAAATCTATGTGCGCGCGCCGGCAGTGGAGCCGGCCGTGCTGGCCCGGCGGGTCGGCAAGGGCAGGGTGGTGTATTTCCCCTGGAATGTCGGCGAGATCTTCTGGGAAGTGACCAATGCCGACCATTCGCGCCTGCTCGACAACGCCTTCCGCTGGGCGCTCGGCGTCCCGGCGCGGGTGCAATCGGCAGGTCCGGGCATTGTCGACATTGCCACCCGCGACGGCGCAGGCCAGATTTCGGTGCACCTCGTGAACCTCACCAACCCGATGATGATGAAGGGCCCGATCCGCGAAACCATTCCGCTGCGCGGCCAGTCGGTGTCCGTCGCCCTGCCGCCGGGCGCCACGACGGCCACGGCGCGGCTGCTGGTGTCGGGGTTGGTGCCGGCCACCAGTCTCCAGGCCGGGCGGCTGCATGTCGACCTGCCCGAGATCCACACCAACGAGGTGGTGCTGGTCGAGTTCGGGCCCTGACGCGATGCTGCTCTATATCCTCAAGCGCCTCGCCTACATGATCCCGACGCTGTTCGGCATGTCGCTGGTGTCATTCCTGATCATCCAGCTGCCGCCGGGCGATTTCCTGACCTCGCTGACCTCGGCGATCGCCGATTCCGGGCAATCGCTGGACCAGGCCTCGATCGACCGGCTTACCGCGCTCTACGGGCTCGATCAGCCGTTCTACGTGCAGTACTGGAACTGGATCTCCAACATCATCCTGCGCGGCGATTTCGGCTGGTCGTTCGACTGGGGCCAGCCGGTGAGCCGGCTGCTGTGGGACCGCATGGGGGTGACGATTTTCGTGTCGGCGCTGAGCCTGGTGCTGATCTGGGCGCTGGCCATTCCGATCGGCATCTACTCGGCGGTGCGCCGCTACTCGATCGGCGACTACGTCTTCACCTTTCTCGGCTTTGTCGGGCTCGCGGTGCCGACCTTCATCCTGGCGCTGGGGCTCATGTATATCAGCTTCACCTGGTTCGGGCTCAATGTCGGCGGGCTGTTCTCGCCCGAATACGAGCAGGCGCCGTGGAGCCTCGCCAAGTTCATCGACCTGTTGCAGCACCTGTGGATCCCGGTGGTGGTGATCGCCATCTCGTCGACCGCGGCGCTGATCCGGGTGATGCGCGCCAATCTCTCCGATGAGCTTTCGAAGCCCTATGTCGTCACCGCCCGCGCCAAGGGGCTGTCGGAGTTCACGCTGATCATGCGCTACCCGGTGCGCCTGGCGCTCAACCCGTTCGTTTCCACCATCGGCTGGGTGCTGCCCTCGCTGATCTCGGGGGTCACCATCACGGCGATCGTGCTCAACCTGCCGATGGCCGGCCCGCTGCTGCTGCGCGCCCTGGTCAGCCAGGACATGTACCTCGCCGGCGCCTTCATCCTGATCATGAGCGTGCTGACGCTGGTCGGCATGCTGATCTCGGACATCCTGCTGGCGGTGCTCGATCCACGCGTCAGGTACCAGCAATGAGCGGCGCGATGTCAGACGAGGAACTGTCGCTGCCGCCGCCGATCATCGCGCGAGCGGGCAGTTCGGCCGCCACGGCGGGCCAATGGCGGCTGATGGCCTGGCGGTTCAGCCGCCACAAGCTGGCGGTGGTGTCGCTGGTCGTGGTGGTGCTGCTCTACCTCACCGGCATCTTCGCCGAGTTCCTCGCGCCCTACAGCCCCGAGACGACGCGGCCGCAATATACCTATGCGCCGCCGCAGGGGATCAACCTGTTCGCGCCGACCCCCGATGGCGGCTGGACGTTCAACCTCCACGCTTCGGGCTATGACATCACCGTCGACACCGAAGCGATGCGCCGGACCTTTACCGCTAACCCGGACAAGCTGATCCCGCTCGGGCTGTTCGTTACCGGCCAGCCTTACAAGCTGTTCGGGCTGATCGATGCCGATATCCACCTGATCGGGGCCACCGACCCCAAGGAGGTGGTGTACCTGCTCGGCAGCGACCGGCTGGGACGCGACGTGCTGAGCCGGCTGATCCACGGCACCCGCATCTCGATGTCGATCGGGCTGGTCGGGGTGGTGATCTCGCTGGTCCTCGGCGTCTTCTTCGGCGGTATCTCCGGCTATTACGGCGGCTGGCTCGACAGCGTCATCCAGCGGCTGATCGAGGTGATCAGCGCCATGCCCACCATCCCCTTGTGGATGGGGCTGGCCGCGGCGATCCCGCTGACCTGGGGGCCGATCGATGTGTATTTCACCGTCACCGCCATCGTCTCGCTGCTCGGCTGGACGTCGCTGGCGCGTGAGGTACGCGGCCGCTTCTTCTCGCTGCGCAACGAGGATTTCGTCACCGCGGCGCGGCTCGACGGGGCCGGCGAGATGCGGATCATCTTCCGCCAGATGCTGCCCTCGATGACCAGCCACATCCTCGCCATGGTGACCCTGGCGGTGCCGGCGATGATCATCGCCGAGACCTCGCTCTCCTTCCTCGGCGTCGGGCTGAAGCCGCCGGTGGTGAGTTGGGGCGTGCTGTTGCAGGACGCCCAGAACCTGCGCGCCATCACCAGCGCGCCGTGGCTGCTGTTCTGGCCGGCCCTGTTCGTGATGGTGGCGGTGCTGAGCTTCAACTTCCTCGGGGATGGGCTTCGAGACGCGGCGGACCCCTATGACAACTGAACCCGATATCGTCCTTTCGGTCCGCGACCTCACGGTGGATTTCGCCCAGCGGCAGGGCAGTTTTCGCGCTGTCGACAGCGTCAGCTTCGATTTGAGGGCCGGCCGCACGCTGGGCATCGTGGGGGAAAGCGGCTCGGGCAAATCCGTGACCGCCCGCGCCCTGATGCAGCTGGTCGATCCGCCTGGGCGGATCACCGGCGGCTCGATCCGGCTCGGCGAGATCGACATCGCGCAGTTGCCGCGGCGCGGCGAGGCGATCCGCGCCATTCGCGGCGCCGATATCTCGATGATCTTCCAGGAGCCGATGAGCTCGCTGTCGCCGGTGCACACCATCGGCGCCCAGGTGATGGAGGTGCTGGAGCTGCATCTGAAGCTCGATCGCAAGGCGGCGCGCGCCCGCACCATCGAGCTGCTCGGACAGGTGGAAATTCCCAATCCGGAACAGGCCATCGACCGCTATGCCTACGAGTTCTCGGGCGGCATGCGGCAGCGGGCGATGATCGCCATGGCGCTGGCCTGCAACCCGCGCGTGCTGATCGCCGACGAGCCGACCACGGCGCTCGACGTCACCACGCAGGCCGAGGTGCTCGACCTGATCGGGCGCATCCAGCGCGAGCGCGGCATGGCGATGATCCTCATCACCCATGACATGGGCGTGGTGGCGGAGACGGTCGACGACGTGGCGGTGATGTATCGCGGGCAGGTGGTCGAGGCCGGGCCGGTGGACCAGATCTTCCATGGCGCCACCCATCCCTATACGCAGCGGCTGCTGGCCGCGACGCTGAAGCTCGAGCAGCCGGCGGAACGGCCACTGCCCGTCGCCGGGGCCGGGCCGATCCTCACGGTGCGCAACCTGGGCAAGACCTACCAGCTCGGCATCGGGGCGTTCGGCGGCAAGGCCAAGGGCACGCTGCGCGCCGTCGACGACGTGAGCCTCGAACTCAGGGCCGGCGAGACGCTGGGGATCGTCGGCGAGAGCGGCTCGGGTAAAACCACCCTGGGCCGGCTGATCCTCAGGACAGTCGAGCCGACCGATGGCGAGGTGGTCTACTCGCCGCCCGGCGCGCCGGCGGTCAAGGTGCGCGGGCTCGACAAGGCCGGCTTGCGCAACCTCTACAGCGAGATCCGCTTCATCTTCCAGGATCCGTTCGCTTCGCTCAATCCGCGGATGACGGTGCGCCAGATCGTCGGCGAGCCGCTGCTGATCAACCGGCGCGGTTCGGCGGCCGAGATCAATACCCGGGTCACCGAGCTACTGGAGCTGGTCGGGCTCGATGCAGGGATGATGGCTCGTTATCCGCATGCCTTTTCCGGCGGGCAGCGGCAGCGCATCGGCATTGCCCGGGCGCTGGCGCTCGACCCCAAGGTGCTGATCGCGGACGAGCCGACCTCGGCGCTCGATGTTTCCATTCGCAGCCAGATCCTCGATCTGCTGATCGAACTGAGGGCGCGGCTGGGGCTGAGCTTCATCTTCATCAGCCACGATATCGGGGTGATCCGCTATTTCTGCGATCGGGTCGCGGTGATGCGGCGCGGCCGGGTGGTCGAGGTGGGCGACGCGCAGACCATCTGTACGTCGCCCAGCCATCCGTATACGCAGGCACTGATCTCCGCCGTGCCCTATCCCGATCCGCGCCGACCGCGCATGCAGCAGCGCGCCCGCTACACTGAAACCACCGTCTAGAGAGGAATATCATGGTCAAGGCAGCTTTCCTGGGGCTCGGCGTCATGGGCTATCCGATGGCCCGGCATCTGAAGGCCAAAGGGCACGACGTAACCGTCTATAACCGCACCACGGCCAAGGCCGAAAAATGGGTGTCGGAGCAGGGCGGCACGCAGGCGAAGACGCCGGCCGAGGCGGCCCAGGGCCAGGACATCGTCTTCGCCTGCGTCGGCAATGACGACGACCTGCGTGAGGTAACGCTGGGCGAGGCCGGCGCCTTCCAGGCGATGGCCAAGGGCGCGGTGTTCGTCGACCACACCACCGCCTCGGCCGGCATCGCGCGCGAGCTCCACGCAGCGGCAACCGCCGCCGGTTTCGGCTTCCTCGATGCGCCGGTCTCGGGCGGGCAGGCCGGGGCCGAGAATGGCCAGCTGACGGTGATGGTCGGCGGCGACCAGCCGACCTTCGAGATCGCCCAGCCGGTGATCATGAGCTTTGCCAAGGCGGCGCGGCTGCTCGGCGAACCGGGCGCCGGCCAGCTCGCCAAGATGATGAACCAGATCTGCATTGCCGGGGTGGTGCAGGGCCTCGCCGAGGCCATCCATTTCGGCAAGCAATCCGGCATGGATATCGAGGCGGTGATCGATGTCATCAGCAAGGGCGCGGCGCAGTCCTGGCAGATGGAAAACCGCTACAAGACCATGAATGCCGGCAAGTTCGATTTCGGCTTCGCCGTCGACTGGATGCGCAAGGACCTCGGTATCGTGCTCGAAGAGGGGCGCGCCAATGGCGCCAAGCTCCCGCTCACTGCGCTGGTCGATCAGTTCTATGCCGAAGTGCAGGCGATGGGCGGCAAGCGCTGGGATACTTCGAGCCTGCTCGCCCGGCTGGAGCGCTGACCGGCATCGTGAGCGCGGACAGCGACCAGGCCCCTGTTCGTCCCAGCCAGCTGCCGCCGGTGGCGCGGCAGCTGTCGGTCCGCGCCATCATGGAAACGATCCTGCTCAATGGCCCGACTTCGCGGGCCATGCTGGCCAAGTTCACCGGGCTGTCGCGCCAGACCACCACGCAGGTGGTGCTGGAGCTCGAGCGCGAGGGCTGGCTCGAAGTCTCGGGCAAGATGCAGGGCAAGATCGGCCGCAGCGCCCCGACCTATGAACTGAAGGCCGGGTCGGCCTATGTGCTGGGCATCCGGCTCGAGGGCGAGATCGCGCAGATCGCCATCGCCAATATCCGCGGCGACGTGGTGGGCGAGATCGCCGCGGCCACCGACCCGCGCGGCGGCACCAGCGTGGTGCGCCAGATCGGCGTGCTCTACCGCGAACTGACCGACCGGATCGGGGTGACGCGCGACCGGGTGAAGGTGGCGGTGGTGGGCAGCCCCGGTGTGGTTGACCCGGTTTCCGGGCATATCGACATCGCACCCTCCATTCCGCATCTGGGCGATATCAACGTGGTCGAGGAGTTGCGCTCGGAGATCGGCGTGCCCTTGAGCATCGAGAACGGCGTCAAGCTCTCGGCGCTGGGCGAACTGTGGCAGGGGGTGGCCCGCGGGGCCCGTAACTTCGCCTATTTCGGCGTCGGGCGCGGCGTCGGCATGGGGATCGTCGCCGACGGCAAGCTGTTGCGGGGCGGACGCGGCGCGGCCGGCGAAATCGCCTACCTGCCGCTCGGCGGCAATCCGTTCGACCCTTCCGGCTTCGCCTCGGGCACCTTCGAAACGGCGGCCAATGTCGATGCGCTGCAGCGGCGCTACGAGGCCTATGGCGGCGGCGCCGGCTTCGCGGTGGCCGAAATCCTCGCCGCCTATGAGCGCGGCGAGGCGGCAGCGGTCGCCGCCATCGACGAAACCGCCCGGCTGCTGGCGCTGGCGATCGGCGCTGTGCATGCGGTGATCGATGCCGACCTGATCGTCTTCGGCGGCAGCATCGGGCTCAGGCCTGAGATCGTCGAGCGGGTGCGCGGCCTGCTGCCCCGCCTGATGCGCGAGCCGCCGGTGGTGGAAGCCAGCGCGCTGGCCGACCGCGCCACGCTGATCGGCGCGCTGGGCGAAGCGCTGCACCGGCTGCACGCCGAGCTGTTCGGGGTGGAGGCAGTCCGCCGCGAACTGACGCTGTCCGACCTGGGCAAGGGCGTGCGGGCGACGTGAGTGCCGACGGAGCTGGTGGGGCGTGACGGCGCGCTTGGCAGCTCCGCGCACCCCTCCGAGCTATGCTAGCTCGCTTCGCTCACCGGCCTGATGTGTCCTAGATGACCGTGGCGTACTCGCGAAGTTCGGCGACGGTTTTCGTCAGTCCCTGCCGCTCCAGCGTGTCGAGATATTCAGTTGCCGTTCTCGGGGGATGCTTGAGGCGAGCGCGGCACCGCTGGGCCGCGACCAGCACGCTGGCAGTGTTCAACCCGAGCTGATGAAACAGGAAGTCGTCGGGATGCATCGGCTCGATGTCGAGCTTTTCCAGCGTTCGCTTGGGGAAATCCCTCAGATTGAAGGTCACGATGGCATCGCTTCCCGACTTTATGGCTGCCGCCAGGACGTGCCTGTCGTCCTCGTCCGGGAGCCGCAGCCCGGCAATAAGGTCCTCGTACCCTTCGACCAGGCAATCCGGCACGGCTCTGTTCATCAGCTCGCGCGTGCGGCTGATCTGCTCAGCAGGCAGATCCGGGCGGGCGGCGAGGAGGTTGCTGGTCCACTCGTCATGGATGCGGTCGGTCCATTTGGCCCGAAACAGGTTGCCTGCCGCGAGTTCAATGAGGAAATCGCGCAGCGGGGCTGGGTAGAGAACACAGGCGTCAAGGATGACGGTGTAGCTCGACCTCCTAATAGCCCATCCCCAAGTCCTGAGCCTGAGCTGCCAGTTCCTCCATCACTCGCTGGCGCTCTTCCTCCGAGGCCTTGCGATAAGCCTCAAGGTCGCTGAACTTCACGCGGCGGTGCGTTCCGACCATGCTGAACTTCACCTTGCCTTCCTTAAGCAGCCGAATGAGGTAAGGGCGGGAGACGTTCAGATAGTCCGCTGCTTCCTGCGTCGTCAGCTCGGCATGAATTGGGATCAGAGTTACCGCGTTGCCCTGGGCCATCTCGGTCAAGAGAAGGTACAGCAAATTGCTGACTGACTTGGGCAACCGTAGCGTCTCTCCGCCATCGATCTGGACGCGAAGTTCTGCTCCCTCCCGCCTTACGCGGGAGAGCTGACGGCTGGCCTCGGCTGCCAGTTCGGCATCATCGGCCGAGGGCATAGTCGGTCGTTCCAGCAGCCCACTCATTCTGATCTCCTATAATGCTCCTAACATAGCACCCCAACGATCAAGCGCAATATTCGAAACATCCGAAACAAACGAACGAGTGCCGGCCGGCTGGCCGATGCCGTCGGCGTCAGCCCGCTCCCATCTCCACCAGCACGGCAAATGCCTGGTACGGCGCCAGTTGCAGCTCTTCGCCCAGCGTCGTCACCGGCGCGCCGTTGCCGACCAGCGCGGTGCCGGTGCCGCGCATGGCGGGCGGGATCGTCACCGTGACGGTATCGGCGGAGAAGTTGGCGATGACGTTGATGCGGGCATCGGGCAGGACGCGCGAATAGGCCATGACCTGCGGGTGGTCCTCGAGATGGGCCTCGTAGCGGCCGTGGACCATGACCGGTAGCTGCCGGCGCAGCGCGATCAGCTTCCGATAGGTGGCGAACACCGAGTTCTCGTCGGCGAGGGCGGCTTCGGCGTTGATCGCGACATGGTTGGGGTTGACCTCGATCCATGGCGTGCCGGTGGTGAAGCCGGCCTCGGGGCCGGCGGTCCACTGCATCGGGGTGCGGGCATTGTCGCGGCCATTGGCATTGGCCCCGGCGATGAAATCGGCTTCCGGCAGGCCGGCATCGCGGTGCAGCCGGTGCATGTTGAGGGTTTCGATATCGCGGAACTGGTTCATCCTGGTGAACGGCACATTGGTCATCCCCAGTTCCTCGCCCTGATAGACATAGGGCGTGCCCTTGAGGAAATGCAGCGCGATGGCCAGCATCTTGGCCGACTGCACTCGATAGCGGCCGTCATCGCCATATTTGGAGACGGCGCGCGGCAGGTCGTGATTGCCCCAGAACAGCGAGTTCCAGCCATCGTCGGTGAGGGCATATTGCCAGCGGCTCAGCACCGATTTGAGCCTGACCAGGTCGAAGGGTTTCGGCTGCCACTTGCCCCAGGTCTCGTGCCACTGCGCCATGACGTGCTCGAACTGGAACACCATGGAAAGCTCGTGTCGGTCGCGGCCGGAATAGAGCAGGGCGCCCTCGGGCGTCGCGGTCCAGGATTCGCCGACGGTCAGCGCCTCGGAATTGCCGAAGCTGGCGCGGTTCATCTCCTGGATATAGTCGTGCAGCTTCGGGCCATCGGCAGTGATGCCGCGATCGACATCCTTGGCGATGAGGTTGATCACGTCCATGCGAAAGCCGGCGATGCCGCGGGCGAGCCACCAGTTCATCATCTGGTAGATGGCGGCGCGGAGCTCGGGGTTCTCCCAGTTGAGGTCGGGCTGCCGGCGCGAGAACTGGTGCAGGTAGTATTGGCCGGTCGCCGGATCGAGCGTCCAGGCCGGGCCGCCGAAGGTCGATTGCAGGTCGGTGGGCGGGCCGCCATCGGCGGCCGGATCGCGCCAGACATAGTAATCGCGATAGCGGCTGGTGCGCGAGACGCGGGCGTCGACGAACCAGCGATGCTCGTCCGAGGTGTGGTTGACCACGAGGTCGAGCAGGATGCCGATGCCGCGCGCTTTTGCCTCGGCGATCAGCCGGTCGAAATCGGCGAGCGTGCCGAATTCCGGGGCGATAGCCTCGTAGTCGGAGATGTCGTAGCCGTTGTCGTCCATCGGCGAGGCGAAGACCGGCGACAGCCAGATGACGCCGATGCCGAGCCGCGCCAGGTAATCGAGCTTCGAAATGATGCCGGGGATGTCGCCGATGCCGTCGCCATTGCTGTCGGCAAAGCTGCGCGGATAGATCTGGTAGACGGTGGCGGTCTGCCACCAGCGGGTGCTGGGTTCGGTCATGGCGGTGATCCTCGGGCTATGCAGTTCGGGGGGTGTTGGGCGGTGGCGCGCCCCTCATGTCTCCGCCGTGCGGCGGCCGAGGACGAAGGTCTGGATGGCGACGACGGCGGCGCCCCGGCACCATTCGATGTTCTCGCCGGAGCGGATGGTGAGCGGGATCGGGCGGGTGCGGGGGTCGCGGTCGGCGCGGAGGCCGGTATCGATGGCGGCGGCGGCGACTTCGGCGAGGCGCACGCCTTCGCCGCCCAGCACCACGGTTTCGGGCATGGTGAGGTTGGCGATGGCGGCGAGCAGCCGGCCGAGGCCGCGCCCGGCATCGTCGACGACGCGGCGGGCGGCGGGCTCGCCCGAAGCGGCGAGGTCGAGCGCTTCGGGGTAGCTGACCGGGCGGCCGATGGCCTGCGACACGGCATGGGTGATGGCGGTGTCGGTGAGCACGGCCTTGGCGCAGCCGCGATGGCCTTCCGAGCAGACCGGGCCGAACGGGTCGAGCGGCCAGTGCCCGACCAGGCCGATGCCGAACTCGTCGTTGCGGACGATCTCGTCGTGGATCACCAGGCCATAGCCGACGCCGGCGCCCAGCGTCACCACGGCGAAGCGATCGAGGCCGCGGCCGGCGCCGAACCAGTGCTCGTATTCAGTGAAGGCGACGAGGTCGTTCTCCACCATGGTGGGGATGCCGGTGCGGGTCTCGATCATCAGGCCGAGGGGCACGTCCTGCCAGCCGAGGAAGGGAGCGCTGAGCACCTGGCCCTGCTCGCCCAGAAAGCCGCCAATGCCGATGCCGAGCGCCATCACCTCGGGCGTGCCGGCGGCGAGCGCGCGGGCGAGGTCGGCGACGATATCGGCTACCGCGTCGGGCGAGCGGTCGGTGAGGCGGCGCGATTGGCTGGCGAGCACATTGGCCCTGAGGTCGGTGGTGACGCCCACCACTTCGTCGGCCATCAGCTTCATGCCGATGAAACGGCGCGAGGCGGGAACCACGTCGAGCAATTGCTGCGGCCGGCCGACCTTGCCGTCGACCTGCTCGCCCGCCTCGACCAACAGGCCGGATTCGAGCAGCGGGGTGGAGAGGCGGGTGAGCGAG
>MKVB01000002.1:732634-737492 GCA_001899085.1 Devosia sp. 66-14
AGCGCCACGGCGCGCGTCGCGCCGTTGCCGGGCGTCCATCTGGGGGTGGTGATGCGCATCTGCTGCTCTCCTCGAACGCTCCGATTAGCGCATCATATTTGTTTTGCCAAGGAACAAATAAGGTCAGAACAGATGCCGTTCATCGCCGTTGACAGCCGAATTATTTCCACCATAAAACAATTCGAACGAGCCGGCCAAGGCTCGCCGCTGAGGAGGAAACATCATGGCCTATCACCCGACGCGCCGCGGCGCGTTGCTGTCTCTGGTCGCCGGCGCGGCGCTGTTCGCAGCGCTCCCGGCGCTCGCCGAGGACGTCACCGTCACCTTCTGGGGATCGTACGGCAATGGCGGCAACTCGACCCAGCAGGACGCGCTGAACGCGACGCTGATCCCCGCCTTCGAGGCGGCCCATCCCGGCATCAAGATCAAGTATGTCGACGTGCCCTACGACTCGCTGCTGCAGAAGCTGACCACCAGCGCGGCGGGGGGCGAACTGCCTGACCTGGTGCGCGCCGATCTCGGCTGGGTGCCGCAATTCGCCGACCTGGGCGTCTTGGTGGCGCTGTCCGACGCGATGCCGGATTTCAAGGCGCTGGCCGATGCGACCTATCCGGGCACGCTCGCCACCAACCTCTACAAGGGCAAGTATTACGGGCTGCCGCTCGACACCAATACGCGCGTGCTGGTGGTCAACCAGGCGGCGCTCGACAAGGCCGGGGTCAGCGCACCGCCCGCCACGTTCGATGAGTTGAAGGCGCTGTCCGACAAGCTCAAGGGCACCGATATCCAGGTGTTCGCCGATGGCGGCCTGGGCGGCTGGAACCTGTTTCCCTGGATCTGGTCGGGCGGCGGCAATGTCACCGATCCCGAGCTGAGCAAGGCCACGGGTTATCTCACCAGCCCCGAAAGCGTCGCCGCGGTGCAGATGCTGGTCGACCTCTATACGGCCGGGCAGATCCCCAACCTGATCATCGGCAACCAGGGCGCCGTCGGCACCTCGGACGGGCTGCCGGCGGAGAACTATGCCACCATCCTCGATGGTCCGTGGATGGCCGGCATCTGGGCCGAGCAGTACCCGGATTTCACCCCGGTCTATGCGCCGGTGCCCGCGGGGCCCGGCGGTTCGATCAGCGTGGTGGGCGGCGAGGATATCGTGCTCACCACCGCTTCCAAGCACCAGGAGGCGGCGCTCGAATTCATCCGCTTCACCCAGTCCGAACAGTTCCAGATCGAGATGGCCAGGACCGGCCAGATGACGGTGATCCCCGCCTTCGCCGACAAGCAGGCGGAGATCCTGCCGTTCCTCGCGCCCTTCGCCGAGCAGCTGAAGACCGCCAAATCGCGGCTCGCCATCCCCGGCTCGTCCAAGGTCGACGGCATCCTCAATGCCGAGCTGGTGCCGGCCTTCGAGGGCAAGATCAGCGTCGAGGAGGCGCTGACCAAGGCCGCCGCGCAGATCGACCCGCTGCTGAGCGGCGCGCTCTGATGACGGAACTGGTCCGCGATGGCTCCGGCCCGACGCTGGCGCGGCACTCCTCCGGGGTGTCGCGGCAGGCGGGAGGGGCAATGAAGCTGTGGCGGACCTACCTGCCGCCGGCGCTGTTCATCGCGCCGGGGTTCCTGTTGTTCCTCGTGTGCATCGTCTACCCGATGCTGCAGGCCATCCAGATGAGCTTTTTCGACTGGAAGCTCGTCGCCGGCGCCGCCAGCACATTCCTCGGGCTCGACAATTATGTCAGGGCCTTCAACGACCCGCGCTTCTGGCTGGCGCTTTCCAACAGCGGCATCTACATGGCCTTCACGGTGCCGCCACAGATCGCGCTGGGGCTCGGCGTGGCGCTGCTGCTCAAGGACAAGGGTCCGGCGCAGCCGCTGTTTCGCGTGCTCTATTACCTGCCGGTGGTGACCAGCTGGGTGGTGGTGTCGCTGCTGTTCAAATACCTGTTCGCCGATCGCGGGCTGATCAACTTCGCCCTCGACGACCTGCTGGGCGCCACCGACAAGATCTCCTGGCTGGCCGAGCGCTGGACGGCGCTGGTCGCCATCTGCGCGCTAGGGGTGTGGAAGGGCATCGGCTGGTCGATGATGATCTTCCTCGCGGCGCTCCAGGGGGTGCCCAAGGAATTGGAGGAAGCCGCCGTCATCGATGGCGCCAACCGCCGGCAGCGCTTCGGCGCCGTCACCCTGCCGGCGATCTGGCCGGCGATGATCTTCGTCACCATCATGCTGGTGATCGGCGGCTTCAACGTCTTCGCCTCGGTGCTGGTGATGACCAATGGCGGGCCGGGCGGCGCCACCGAAGTGCTGCTCACCTATATGTACCGGCAGGCCTTCGAGTTCCTCGATTTCGGCTATGGCTCGGCGCTGGCGGTGATCCTGACGCTGATCGTGTTCAGCCTGTCGGCGATCCAGCTCAAGCTGTTCCGCAACCCGGAGGCGACGCGATGAGCGCGCGCAGACTGCCCGGTCCGGCGCAGAGTTTCAGGCTCGTCACCCTCGCTTTCGGCGCGCTGCTGATGGTGACGCCGTTTCTCTACATGCTTTCGACCAGCTTCAAGGGCCAGCAATATGTGCTGAAGCTGCCGCCGCAGTTCATCCCCGACCCGGCAACGCTTTCCAACTATGAGCGCATCCTGCTGCGCGGCGATTTCGGGCACTATTTCGCCAACTCGCTGATCGTCGCGGTGGTATCGACGACGCTTGCCGTGCTGCTAAGCGCCATGATGGCCTATGGCTTCGCGCGCTACCGCTTTCCCGGTCGCGAGCTGATGTTCCGCCTGCTGCTCATCGGGCTGATGATCCCGGCGATGATGCTGATCGTGCCGCAATTCGTCCTGGCGAAGTTCTTCGGCGTGCTGGACAGCCTGGTCGGCCTGATCATCTTCTATGTGGCGGGGAACCTGGCGCTCAACACCTTCCTGCTGCGCGGCTTCTTCGAGGCGCTGCCGGGCGAGCTCGACCAGGCGATGCAGATCGACGGCGCCGGGCACTGGCGGCGGTTCTGGAACCTGGCGCTGCCGCTGGCCCGGCCGGCGCTCGCCACCGCCACCATCTTCACCTTCCTCGCCACCTGGGACGAGTTCGCCTGGGCGCTCACCATCATCACCACGCCGGAAAACCAGACGCTGCCGATCGCCGTGGCGCTGCTGCAGGGGCCCAAGGGCACGCAATGGGGGCTGGTGTTCGCCGCCTCGATCATCGCCATCCTGCCTGTCATCGCGGTGTTCCTCACCTTCCAGCGGCACTTCGTTCAGGGCCTCACCGCCGGCTCCGTCAAGGGATAGCTTTTCATGTCACCCCACTCATCGCGCGAGCTGCTGCCGCGCCGCGCCTCGTTCCGCCCGCACGAGCCGATTGCCATCGAAGTGCGCGGCGCAGTGGCGGCCGGGCCGGCGCGCGTCTTTCATCTCGGCGAACTGGTCGCCGAGATCGACTGGCGCGGCGGCGACCTGCTGCTGCCGGCGCTGGCCGAAGGCGGCTATGGGGTGGAACTCGATGGCCTCGGCACCGCGGTGGAGGTGGCGGCGGAGCCGCGCCGGCGGCTGCGCTACGGGTTCGTCGCCAGCTACGCGCCGGACAAGGATATCGGCGGGGTCGTCGATATGGTGCGGCGCCTGCATCTGACGGGCGTGCAGTTCTATGACTGGGCCTATCGGCACGCTGACCTGATGGGTGGTGGCGAGAGCTATCGCGATGCACTGGACCAGCCGATCGCGCTGGCGACGGTGCGCGCCCTGGTCGGCGCGGTGCAGCAGGCGGGCTCGCGTGCGCTGGGCTATGCCGCGGTCTATGCGGTGGGGCCCAAGGAATGGGACCGCTGGCAGCACCAGGCGCTGGTCACGGCCACGGGCACGCCTTACGGGCTGGGCGATTTTCTGTTCATCCTCGATCCGGCGGCGCCCGACTGGCTCAGGCACTTCACCGCCGACCTCGCGGCATCGACGGCGGCGCTCGGCTTCGACGGCTATCACCTCGACCAGTATGGCTATCCGCGGCGGGCGCAGCGCGCCGACGGCGTGGCGGTGGATGTGGGAGCCTCGTTCGTGACGCTGATCGACGCGGTGCGCGAGGCGCTGCCCGCGGCGCACCTGGTGTTCAACAACGTCAACGACTTTCCCACCCGCCGCAGCGCCGCCAGCCGGCAGGATGCGGTCTATATCGAGCCCTGGGCGCCGCAGCTGACGCTGCAGCACCTCGCCGACACCGTCACCCGGGCGCGCGGCTTCGGCGGCGACAAGCCGGTGGTGCTGGCGGCCTACCAGCACATCTACGATACGGCGCCGGCAGAAGCGGCGGACCGCGCCACGGCGCTGACCATGGCGACGCTGTTTTCGCATGGCGGCACGCAGCTGCTGGCGGGCGAGGCCGACCGGCTGCTATGCGACCCCTATTACGTGCGCAACCATGTGATGGCGGCGTCCACCGCGGCGCTGCTGAAGCGCTGGTACGATTTCCTCGTCGTCCACGACGCGCTGCTGATGCCGCCCGAGCTGACCGACGTCACCAATGCCTATGCCGGCCCCTACAATAACGAGCTCGATGTCAGCTATGCCGGGGCCGGGCTCAGCGAGACCGCCGCGGCGGGCACGGTGTGGCGGCGGATCGTCGCCAATGGCGACCAGGTGATCGTCCACCTGATCAACCTCACCGCACAGAGCGACACGCTGTGGGACGCGGCGCGCGCGGCGCCGGGCGAGGTCGGGGCCGGCACGCTGCGCTTCCGCCTCTCGGGCACGCGGCCCCCGCGGGTGCGGGTCGCCGACCCGGATGCCGGCGGCCGGCTCACCGATGTGGCGGTGCGGGCCGACGGCGATTTCGCCGAGGCGGTCCTGCCGGCATTGGCGGTGTGGCAGGTGGT
>MKVB01000002.1:737617-745292 GCA_001899085.1 Devosia sp. 66-14
AGCCCCGAGCGCTTCAGCACCGCTTCGGGGTAGCGTTCGCCCTGGATCGGGATGGCGGCGGCGGCGGTTTCGATTTCGGCGAGGTCGGCGGAGGTCAGCTGAAGCTGCAGCGCGCCGATATTCTCCTCGAAGCGTTCGAGCCGGCGGGTGCCGAACAGCGGCACGATCCAGGGTTTCTGCGCCAACAGCCAGGCCAGCGCTACCTGGGCGGGGCTGGCGCCATGGCGGGCGCCGACGCCGCGGATCAGCTCGACCAGCGCCAGGTTGGCGGCACGCGCCTCGGCGGCAAAGCGCGGCACCTGGCTGCGGAAATCGCCGGCGGCGAGCTCGGTGTCAGCGGTAATGGTGCCGGTGAGAAAGCCCTTGCCGAGCGGGCTGAACGGTACGAGGCCGATGCCCAGTTCCTCGAGCGTGGGGAGGATCTCCGCCTCCGGGTCGCGCGTCCACAGCGAGTATTCGCTCTGCAGCGCCGTCACCGGCTGCACCGCATGGGCGCGGCGGATCGAGGCGGCGCCAGCTTCGGAAAGCCCGAAATGCAGCACCTTGCCTTCGGCAATGAGCTGCTGCACCACGCCGGCGACCTCTTCCATCGGCACTTCGGGGTCGACGCGGTGCTGGTAACAAAGGTCGATATAGTCGGTGCCGAGCCGCTTGAGGCTGCCTTCGACGGCGCTGCGGATCTGCTCGGGACGGCTGTTGACGCCGCCGCGATGCGCGCCGGTGACCTGGTCGATATCCCAGCCGAACTTGGTGGCGAGTTTCACCTTGTCGCGCATGCCGGCAAAGGCTTCGCCCACCATCAGCTCATTGGTCCATGGGCCGTAGACCTCGGCGGTATCGAAGAAATCCATGCCGAGATCGACGGCCTGGCGGAGCAGGGCGATCATCTGAGGGCGATCGGGAATGTCGCGGGCATTGCCATATCCCATGGCGCCCAGCGAGAGGGCCGAGACCTCGAAACCCTGGCCGAGTTTGCGCTTCAGCATATTGTCTTCTCCTTGCCGGCCTTACGGCCGCACCATCACCTTGATGGCTCTGCGTTCGTTCATGTCGCGGTAGCCCTGCGGGACGCCGGCGAGGTCGGTCACCTGGTCGAACACCCGCCCGGGCTGGATGCGGCCCTCGAGGATGTCGGGCAGCAATTCGTCGATATAGGTCCTGACCGGAGCCGGACCGCCGCCGACGGTGATATTGCTATAGAAGGCCGGGCCGGCGAGCGGTATCGCCTCGTAGTGCGGCACCCCGACGCGGCCGATGGCGCCACCCGGCCGGGCGATGCCGATGGCGGTGGCCATGGCGTCGCCGGTGCCGACGCATTCGAGGATCGCATGGGCGCCGAAGCCGCCGGTGAGCTCGCGCACCCGGGCAATGCCGGCTTCGCCGCGCTCGCGCACGATATCGGTGGCGCCGAACTCGCGGGCCAGCGCGATACGGTCGTCGTGCCGGCCCAGCAGGATGATGCGCTCGGCGCCGAGGCGCTTCGCGGCGATCACCCCGCAGAGGCCCACCGCCCCATCGCCGATCACCGCGGCGGTGACGCCGGGGGTGACGCGGGCGACGCGGGCGGCATGGTGGCCGGTGCCCATCACGTCCGAGAGGGTGAGGAGCGAAGCCAGCAGGCCGGCATCGCCAACCAGGTTCCGCGCCGTCGTGTCGAGCGGGTAGAGCGTGCCGTCGGCAAAGGGAATGCGCAGCGCTTCGGCCTGTGCGCCGTTGAGGCCGCGATTGCCGAAGAAGCCGACATGCACGCAGGAGGTCGGCAGGCCTTCGCGGCAGAAGGCGCAGCTGCCATCGGCATGGGCGAAGGGCATGATGACGAAGTCGCCGGGCTTGAGCCGCTGCACATCGGCGCCGATCGCCTCGACGATGCCGATGGCCTCGTGTCCCATCGATTGCGGCGGCGCGTCGGCCGGCCTCAGGTTGTAGGGCCACAGGTCGCTGCCGCAGATGCAGGCGCTGACGACGCGCACCAGCGCGTCGGTGGGCTCGACCAGGGTGGCGTCGGGAACGGTTTCGATGCGCACGTCGCCGGCGGCGTGCATGATGGTGGCAAGCATGTGGTCTATCCTTGAAGACGCCGGGGAGGGCGGCGCCGTTATGGCTTGACGGTGGCGTACTGGCTGTCGCTGACCGGCTCGAGCCAGTCGACGACCTTGCCGACGCCACCCTGGTCGAGCTGCACTTCCTGCAGCGCGATATGGGTCATGGCGGTGGTGGGAGCGGCGCCGTGCCAGTGCTTCTCGCCAGGCGCGAACCAGATGACGTCGCCCGGCCGGATCTCCTCGATCGGGCCGCCCCAGCGCTGGGCGCGCCCGACGCCCTGGGTGACGAGCAGGGTCTGGCCGAGCGGGTGGGTGTGCCAGTTGGTGCGGGCGCCGGGCTCGAAGCTGACGCTGGCGCCCTGGACGCGCTCGGGAGCCGTGGGGTTGAACAGCGGGTCGATGCGGACCACGCCGGTGAACCAATCGGTCGGGCCCTTGCCGGATGGCCGGCTGCCGGCACGGAAGATCTCCATGGCCATTTCCCTTTCAAGTCGCGTTTGATGAGCTGAGCCTCAATCTAGCGAAAGCCGACCCCGGCGATTAGACTGGGTAATCTTCATGTGGTTGTGAGCTTCATTCAGCAATGCCCCGAAGCCGTATCGACGAATTGCAGGCCTTCCTCGCGGTGGCGCGCGAACAGAGTTTTACCCGGGCGGCGCTGCGGCTGGGGGTGACGCCGTCGGCGCTGAGCCACACGGTGCGCGGGCTCGAGGAGCGGCTGGGGTTGCGGCTGCTGGCGCGGACGACGCGCAATGTCGCCTGCACCGAGGCGGGCGAGCGGCTGCTGCGCTCGGTGGGGCCGCATTTCGACATGATCGAGGCCGAGGTGGCGGCGCTCAGCGAGCTGCGCGACCGGCCGGCCGGGCAGCTCCGGATTTCGTGCGGGGATTCGGTGGTGGATGCGGTGTTCCGCCCGATGCTTAAGCCGTTCCTCGCGGCCTATCCCGACATCAGCGTCGAACTGGCCATCGAGAACGGCTTCACCAATATCGTCGAGCGCCGCTTCGATGCGGGCGTGCGGTTGGGCGAGGCGCTGTCCAAGGACATGATCGCGGTGCGCATCGGCCCCGACTGGCGCTTCACCGTGGTGGCGACGCCCGACTATTTCGAGCGCCGCGCGGCCCCCGAGACGCCGCACGATCTCACCAACCACCGCTGAATCAACCTGCGCCTCACCACCGCGGGGACGCTCTATGCGTGGGAGTTTCGCAAGGATGGCCGCGATCTCAACGTGCGGGTGGAGGGGCAGCTGACCTTCAACAGTATCCTGCCGGTGCTGGACGCGGCGCTCGATGGCCACGGGCTCGCCTTCGTGCCCGAGTTCATGAGCCGGCCGCATCTTCAGAGCGGCGCCCTGGTGGAGGTGCTGGCCGACTGGTCGATCACCTGGCAGGGCTATCACCTCTACTACCCCAACCGCCGGCAACCCTCCCCGGCCTTCACCGCCTTCGTCGAGGCGCTGCGCTATCGGGGGTGAGTGGGCGAGGCGGGGGGCCACGCACTGGTGTCATGTTGCGACGGCCGCCGATCGGGGAATTCTGTTCTCCGCTTGGGCCGCGCTTCGCAAGCAGCAATCTCGACTAATATTATAGACTAGATAAATTTTAGGGAGACGGACAACGGGCAGGGCCCCAATCAAGAAAGACCGATGATGTTCAACAGGTTCATTCTGGCCGCGGTGCTGACGGGCGCCACCTTGGCAACCAGCGGGGCAGGAGCGGTGGAGCTCCGGATCGGCTGGCAGCAGATAGTCGAGCCGAGCCGGGTGCCGCAGGCCGAGGGCGCTTACGAGAAGGCCACCGGCGCCACGATCAGCTGGAACCAGTTCGGCGGCGGTGCCGACGTGGTGGCAGCCATCGCTTCGGGGGCGATCGATATCGGCTATGTCGGCTCGTCGCCGCTGACCGCGGCGGCCAGCCAGGAACTGCCGATCGAGGCGATCTATGTGGTGGGCAATATTGCCGAAGCCGAGGCGCTGGCGATGAAGGGCGTCGACAAGCCGGCCGACCTCGCCGGCAAGAAGATCGCGACGCCGTTCGTTTCCACCGCGCATTACTCGCTGCTCACTGCGCTCAAGCACTGGCAGGTCGATCCGGCCTCGGTGCAGATCCTCAACCTCCGCCCGCAGGAAATCGCGGCGGCCTGGGAACGCGGCGATATCGACGGCGCCTATGTGTGGGATCCGGTGCTGCAGCAGATCAAGGCGGGCGGCGGCACGGTGCTCGCCGACTCGACCGATGTCGCCGAATGGGGCGGGCCGACCTTCGATGCGTGGATCGTGCGCAAGGACTTCGCCGCCGCCAACCCCGACGTGGTCAAGGCCTTCGTCAAGGTGACCGGCGACGCCTATGCCGCCTATCTCGCCGACCCCGCGGCCTGGGGGCCGGACTCGCCCGAAGCCGCCGATATCGCCAAGCTCACCGGCGCCAATGCGGCGGACGTGCCGGCGCTGCTCAAGGGCTATGTGTTCCCCGCGCTCGGCGAGCAGGCCGGGCCGAACTACCTGGGCGGCGCCACGGTGAAGGCGATTGCCGACACCGCCGCCTTCCTCGCCGAGCAGGGCAAGATCGCGGCGCCGCTGGCCGACTACTCGGCCTATGTGAACCCCAGCTTCGCCGCGGCCGCCGCAGCCGAGTGAGCCAACCGGGCGATGGTGCTCTCCTTCCATCGCCCTCGCGCCCGCCGTCGCCACCCCTGTGCGATGGCGGGTGGCCTTGAAACGGAACCCCTGACATGACCGAGCTGCGTCTCACCAATGTCTCGCTGAGCTATGCGCACCGACAGGGGTTCGGCGCGCTCACCACGACGCGGGTGTTGCAGCGGGTGTCGCTGGCGCTGGCGCCCGGCGAGTTCGTCGCCGTCATCGGCCGCTCGGGCTCGGGCAAGACCTCGCTGCTGAACCTCGCGGCGGGGTTCGTCGCGCCCTCCGAGGGGCGGGTCGAGCGCGGTGGCCGGCCGATCAGCGGGCCGGGCGCCGACCGGGCCGTGGTGTTCCAGGATGACGCGCTCTATCCCTGGCTCAGCGCCCGCGACAATGTCGCGTTCCCGCTGCGGCTCGCCGGCGTGGGCCGCGACGAGCGCCGGGCGAGGGCCGCCGAACTGCTGCGCCAGGTGGGGCTCGTCGCGGAAACCGACCGCGCCATCTGGGAGCTGTCGGGTGGCCAGCGGCAGCGCGTCGGCATTGCCCGGGCGCTGGCGGCAAAGCCGGATTTCCTGCTGCTCGACGAGCCGCTCGGGGCGCTCGACGCGATGACCCGCGAGCGCATGCAGGAGCTGCTGCTCGCCGTGTGGCAGACGAGCGGCACCGGGGTGCTGCTGATCACCCACAGCGTCGAGGAGGCGCTGTTCCTCGGCACCCGCGTGGTGGTGCTGGCGCCCGATCCGGGCCGCATCGTCGCCGACCGCCATTTCGACTTCTCGCGCCGCTACCTGGCCGGCGAGCCGGCCCGGGCGCTGAAGGCGGCGCCCGAGTTCATCGCGGCGCGCGAGGCGCTGATCGCCGCCATCCATGCCGACGAGGCCATGACGGCATGAGCGCGGGCGAAGAGGTCATCGGGGTGGCGCCGGTTGCGGCGCCTGCACCGCGGCCGGTGCGGCTGTCGCCGCTGGTCGCGACGCTGCTCACCGCGGCGGGGTTGCTGGCGCTGTGGCTCGCGGCGTCCAGCTTCGGCTGGGTGTCGCCGGTGTTCCTGCCGCATCCGGCCAAGGTGCTGGCGGCGGTCGGGCGGCTGGTCGGCGCCGGTTACGTCGACGGCACGCTGTTCGAGCATGCCGCCGCCAGCCTCGGCCGGGTGTTTTCGGCGCTGGCCTTCTCGATCCTCGTCGCCGTGCCGGTGGGGCTCGCCATCGCCACCAGCCCGGTGGGGCGCGGCATTCTCGACCCGCTGGTCGAGTTCATCCGGCCGCTGCCGCCGCTCGCCTACCTGCCGCTGATCATCATCTGGTTCGGCATCGGAGAGGGCAGCAAGGTGCTGGTCATCGCCCTTGCCATGCTGGCGCCGATCGCCATCTCGACGGCGGCCGGCGTGCGCTCGGCCTCGGAGAGCCAGGTCAACGCGGCGCGCTCGTTCGGCGCCGGCCGGCTGGCGGTGCTGCTGCATGTGCAACTGCCCAGCGCCATCCCCTCGATCCTCACCGGCATCCGGATCGCGCTGGGGGCGGGGTGGTCGACGCTGGTCGCCGCCGAACTGGTCGCCGCCTCGCGCGGGCTGGGCTTCATGATCCAGTCGGCAGCGCAGTTCCTCGTCACCGATATCGTCATCGTCGGCATCTTCGTGATTTCGGCGCTGGCCTTCGCCTTCGAAGCCCTGCTGCGGCTCGTCGAACGTCTCTTCGTCCGCTGGTCGGGCCACCACTAGGAGCATGCCCATGTCCGTTGTCGAGTTGCGCAGCCGCAGCGTGGATCCCCAGCTTGCCGAGGCCCCGATCACCGAAGCGCAGATCGCGGCGTTTCGCGGCGCCATGCGGCACCTGGCCGGCGCGGTGGCGGTGATCACCACCGGCACCGGCGAGGCGCGCACCGGCTTCACCGCCACTTCGGTGTCGTCGTTCTCGATGGAGCCGCCGGCGCTGCTGGTCTGCCTCAACCGCGAGTCCTCGTCGTGGCCGATCGTTCGGGAACATGGCGGCTTCTGCGTGAACCTGCTCGCGCACGACCAATCGCATGTCGCCGACCGCTTTGCCGGGCGCGGCGGGGCCAAGGGTGTGGCGCGCTATGAAGGGGCGCACTGGCAGGAGCAGCCTTCCGGGGCGCTGGGGCTTGCCGATGCGCTGGTGAGCATCGACTGCCGGCTCGACGAGGCGATCGAGCGGCACTCGCATGCCATCCTGATCGGGCGGGTCAACAGCGTGACGCTCAGGACCGAAGCCGAGCCGCTGCTCTACTGGCACGGCGCCTACCGGCTGCTCTCCGGGCTCGACCGGGTGCTGACCCAGGCCTGATACGCATTTCATTCGATGGGCCCCCCCTCCCCCTTGAGGGGAGGGGCTGGGGGTGGGGGTCCATCGGTGATCACTGCGCCACCCCCTCCCTCAGTCCCTCCCCTCAAGGGGGAGGGAAGCGACGACTGCACGGTTGAGGCGTCAGCCCATCCCCCAAGACGAAGGAGCGATATCGATGCCCGACCCCATCCGGTTCTTCTGGTTCATCCCGACGCATGGCGATGGCAGTTACCTCGGCTCCAGCACCGGCGAGCGGCAGCCGGACTTTCCATATTTCCGGCAGATCGCGCAGGCCGCCGATAGGCTGGGCTATGAAGGGGTGCTGCTGCCGACCGGGCAGAACTGCGAGGAAGGCTGGATCATCGCCACGGGCCTCGCCACCGCCACCGAACGGCTCAAGTTCCTCGTGGCAGTGCGACCCGGCGTGACATTGCCCAGCTTCACCGCCCGGCAGGTCTCGGCGCTCGACCGGCTGAGCAACGGGCGGTTGCTGCTCAATGTGGTGGTGGGCGGCAATCCGGTGGAACTCGCCGGCGACGGCGTGTTCCTGCCGCATGACGAGCGCTATGCGCAGGCCGGCGAATATCTCACCATTCTGCGCGGCCTGCTGGCAGGCGAGACGGTGAGTTTTGAAGGCAAGCATTATCGCATCGAGGCGGGGCGGCTCGACCAGCCGCCGGTGCAGCGCCCGC
>MKVB01000002.1:745323-847121 GCA_001899085.1 Devosia sp. 66-14
ACCTCACCTGGGGCGAACCGCCGGCGCAGGTGGCCGAAAAGATCGCCGCGGTGCGCCGGCGCGCCGCGGCGAAGGGCCGGACCCTGCGCTTCGGCATCCGGCTGCATTTCATCGTGCGTGAGACCGAGGCCGAGGCCTGGACAGCAGCCGACCGGCTGATCTCGAAAGTCTCCGACGAACAGATCGCCGTGGCGCAGGCGCGGTTCCTGAAGCAGATGGATTCGGTGGGGCAGCGCCGAATGTCCGAGCTGATCCAGAACGGGCGCGGCAACCTGGTGGTGGCGCCGAACCTCTGGGCCGGGCTCGGGCTGGTGCGCAACGGCGCCGGCACGGCGCTGGTCGGCACCCCCGAGCAGGTGGCGGAGCGGCTCCGCGAATACCAGGAGGCCGGCATCGAGCTGGTGATCGGCTCGGGCTACCCGCATCTCGAGGAAGCCTACCGGGTGGCGGAACTGCTGTTCCCGGCGCTGGGGATCGACACGCGGCGACGGACGCTGTCGGAGACGGTGTCGAACGAGTTCACCGTGGGGTTTCATGGCGCGAGCCAGGTGGCGGCGGGGTAGGGGGCTGGCCAGCGATTAGGTTGCGCCAACCTGGTGCTCGGGCTCGGCCCTGGACCTACCCACCAGCTGTCATCCCTGCGAAAGCAGGGACCCAACTCACCGCCCGCGCCAGCTGATGAATGGGTCCCTGCTTTCGCAGGGATGACATCGAGGGTGGGGGGCTTGCAGGGGGCAGCGACGCAATAGGCGCTCGCTGAGAAGCTGAACCCCTCACCCTAGTTTCGCTGCGGACCTATCGGTCCAGCTGCACTACCCTCTCCCCCTCAGGGGAGAGGGACGCCGACTGCCGGTTTCAGTGGGTGCCGCTAACCCTTCCCCGCCGCCCAGGCCGTCACTTCTGCCGCATCGCGCTTGCCGACAATCGCATCGGCGAGCCCTGAGGCAATCAGCGGGCCCAGCTTGAAGCCGTGGCCGGAGCAGGCGCTGAGCAGCCAGCCCTTGGTCCCGATCGGTTCGACCACGAAGCGTTCGTCGTCGGTGACGGTGTAGTAGCAGACCTTGGCCTCGAGCAGCCGGTAGCGCTCGAAGCCGGCGAAGATCTCGCCGGCCGCGGTGGTGACCACCGCCACATCTTCGGCGGTCGCGATGCGGTCGTCCGAGCCGTCGCCGCGCCGGGTGAAGACATGGTCGCCGAGCTTCAGCCGGGTGCCGCCGCGCGGCGGCAGGATGTAGCCGCCATGGGTGAGGCCCTGGTCGACCAGCACCGGCGCTGCGGCCCAGGCGGCGGCGAGCTCGGCGGGCGGCTCGAGATACAGCATCACCTGGCGCGACGGGGTGAGGCGAGGCCGCGCCGCGGGGTAGATGGCCGGCAGCCAGGCGCCGGCGGCGATGGCGACCATATCGGCCGAGCGGCGCTCGCCGTTGACGGTGAAGCGGCCGGCTTCGGCATCGACATCGCTCACCCGGCTATGCGGGTGGAGCGCCACCCCGGCCTCGTCGAGCCACCGCGCCAGGGCAGTGACGATGCGGCTCGCGAACAGCATGCCGGCGCCCTCGGCTTCGAATGCCTCGGTGATGCCGTCGGGGCGCAGCATCGGCAGGCGGGCGGCGATCTCCGCCGACGAGACCGACCGGTGCGCGATGCCCATGGCGTCGAGCTCGCCGGAGGTCGCGGCGTACCAGTCGGAGGCGCGGCGGGCGACATAGAGCAGGTTGGTCGGCAGATAGTGGGTCTCGCCGAGGTCGCGCCACAGCGCCTCATAGGTGCGGAAGGCATGCGGCATCAGCGCGCCATAGCCGCTGAGCCCGCCATAGGTATGCCGGGTGATGCGGTGCTCGTCGAAGGACGAGCCGATCGGATTGGGGATCGGCCCCTGCTCGTAGAGCGAGACGCGGGCGCCGCGCCTGACCAGCGCCCAGGCGAGCGACAGGCCGCCGATCCCGCCGCCGATGACTGCAATGTGCTGCTGCATTCCTGCCTCTCATTGTGCGTCCCAAGCAGAGGGAAAGCCGTTCGGCTCGTCCAGCGCCGCAAAGGACATAGTTTTTCCCAGCATGCGCCCAGAAGGCAAAGTTCTGTGCCTCCGGCGCCTCGCTTTGGCGCGTATGTATCTCTATTGTCCATAGAATTACTAGACTAATGGAGACCATGGTGCCGGCACGCGAAAAGGCCACGCTCTACCTGCTCGAAGCGAGCTTCGAGGATGCCGCCTATCCGGGGCAGACCTTCTTCTGCCGGCACGGCGCCCTGGTCGAGGGCGTGCTGGGCCACCACCCCGAGGTGCGCGACAAGCTGACGATCGAACGGATCGGCTTCCCGCGCCCGCGGCAGGCGGTGATCGCGGCGATCGGCGAGGCCAACCAGGCCCTGCCGGTGCTGGTGCTACCGGCCGGCGAGACCAGCGCTTCGGCCACCGGCATCGCCAATGGCCATGCCTTCGCCGCCGGCGCCAGCGCCATTCTCGCGACGCTCGCCGAGCGCCACGGCATCCCCGTCATCCATCCGTGAGGCCCTCGCCATGAGCTACAGACTGAGCCTGCTCGACAAGAGCCCGATCGCCAAAGGCGAAACCGCCCATGAGGCGCTGCAGCGCACGCTGGCGCTGGCGCAGGCCGCCGAGCGGCGGGGCTTTCACCGCTTCTGGGTGGCTGAGCACCACGATACCGCCGAACTCGCCAGTTCCGCGCCGGAACTGGTGATCGCCTGGCTGCTGGCCGGCACGCGGCGCATCCGCATCGGATCGGGCGGCGTGATGCTGCAGCATTACAGCCCCTACAAGGTGGCCGAAAGTTTCAACACGCTCGCCGCCATCGCGCCGGGGCGGGTCGACCTCGGCGTCGGCAAGGCGCCCGGCGGCCTGCCGTTCTCCACCAAGGCATTGCAGAGCGAGCGCGAGGCGGGGAGGACGCTCGATTTCGATCGCCTGCTCGGCGACCTCACGACGTTCCTAGACGGGACGCAGGGGAATGACCGAGCCAAGGCGACGCCGGCGCCGGCAGCCGCGCCGGAGCGCTTCCTGCTGGGGGCCAGCGTCGACAGCGGCGAGCTGGCGGCCGGGCGGGGTTGGGGGTTCGTCTTCGCCCGGCATCTCAATGGCGACGAGGCGCTGCTCGCCGCCTCGGTCGAGCGTTATCGCCAGCTTACCGGCCGTCCGCCGGTGGTGGCGGTTGCAGCCATCCTCACCCGTGACGGCAACGAGGCCAGGGCGCAGGGCGACAAGTTCCGGCCGCTGAAGCTCCATATTGCCGGGCGGCAGAGCGTGACCGTCGGCAGCGAAGAGCAGGCGAGGGAGTTCGCGCGCCAGGCCGGGGTCGCCGACTACCGGACCGAGCCCGCGACCCCCAGCATTGTCACCGGTGCGCCGCGCGACCTGCTGAACGAGCTCGACCGGCTGAGCGACCGGCTCGGCATCGCCGAGTTCATCGTCGACCTGTTCAACCAGGGCGACAGCCGGCTCGAAGCGGTCGAGCTGCTGGCCGCGGCCTATGCCGCCGCCGGCCGTGTCGCCATTCCCGCCTGATCCAGCCAAGGAAACTCCAAGATGAGCAAGCGCATCCCATTCGGCATCATGCTGCAGGGCCCGGGCGGGCACATGAATGCCTGGAAGCACCCAAGCGTTCCGGCCGATGCCAGCGTCAATTTCGACTATTACGTGCGGACCGCGAAGCAGGCCGAGGCGGCCGGCATCGCCTTCGCCTTCATCGCCGACGGGCTCTACATCAACGAAGTGTCGATCCCGCATTTCCTCAACCGGTTCGAGCCGATCGCCATCCTCTCGGCGCTCGCCGCGGTCACCGAGCGGATCGGCCTCGTCGGCACGCTCTCCACGTCGTACTCCGACCCGTTCACCGTGGCGCGGCAGTTCGGCTCGGTCGATGCGATCAGCAAGGGGCGGGGCGGCTGGAACGCCGTGACCTCGCCGCTCGAGGGCTCGGCCAAGAATTACAGCCGCGACAAGCACCCCGAGCATGCGCTGCGCTACCAGATCGCCGGCGAGCATATCGACGTGGTCAAGGGGTTGTGGGACAGCTGGGACGACGATGCGTTCGTGCGCAACCGCGAGACCGGGCAATACGCCGATTTCTCGAAGCTCCATCGGGTCAACTACAAGGGGCAGTTCCACAGCGTCGAAGGCCCGCTCAACCTCGAGCGTTCGCCGCAGGGCCAGCCGGTGCTGTTCCAGGCCGGCGGCTCGGACGATGGCATTGCGCTGGCCGGCCGGCACGCCGACGCGGTGTTCGCCAATGGCGCCTCGATCCCCGAGAACCGGGAACTGACGCAGAAGCTCAAGGCCAGCGCGGTGGCGCATGGCCGGCGCGCCGACGACCTCAAGGTGTTCCCCGGCATCTCGCCGATCGTCGGCTCGACCGCCGAGGAGGCAGAGCGCAAGTACCGCGAAATCCGCGACCTGGTCAGCGTCACCGAGGCGCTGCGCTATATCGGCCGCTTCTTCGACCATCACGATTTCACCCAGTACGACCTCGATGCGCCGTTCCCCGAGCTGGGGGAACTGGGCAAGAACCAGTTCCGCTCCGGCACGGACCGGATCAAGCGCATCGCCAAGGAGAAGAACCAGACGCTGCGCGAGGTGGCGCTGGAAAACACCACGCCGCGCAACGATTTCATCGGCACGCCGGACGTGGTGGCGGGCAAGCTGATCGAGTGGGTGGAGCAGGGGGCGGCCGATGGGTTCGTGCTCGGCTTCCAGGTCATCACCCAGGGCCTCGACGACTTCGAGGCAGAGGTGCTGCCGATCCTCGAGCGGCGCGGCTACCACTCGCGCGAGCTGATCGGCGCCACACTGCGCGAGCATCTCGAACTGCCGCGCCCGGTGAGCCGCTTCGCCGACGTGGCGGCGGCCAAGGCCGGAGCGGCCGAATGAGCAGCGGCGCAGCCGACACCGCCGAGTTCGTGGCGCTGCGGCGTCGGCTGCACAGCGAACCGGAGCTGGCCTATGAGGAGAAAAAGACCAGCGCGTTGGTCGCCGAACTCCTCGATGGCTGGGGTTACGAGGTGGCGACCGGCATCGGCGGCACCGGCGTGGTAGGGACGCTGAGACGCGGGCCGGGAGCGCGGACCATCGGTATTCGCGCCGACATGGATGGGCTGCCGATCACCGAGGCGACAGGCCTCGCCTATGCCAGCCGGACGCCCGGCGTGATGCATGCCTGCGGGCATGACGGGCACACCGCGATCCTACTCGCGGCGGGCAAGCAGATTGCCGCGACGCGCAATTTCTCGGGCACCGTGCGGCTGATCTTCCAGCCGGCCGAGGAGAATGGCGGCGGCGCCCGCAAGATGATCGAGGATGGCTTGTTCGAGCGCTTTCCGGTCGATGCGGTGTTCGGGCTGCACAACTGGCCGGGGGTGCCGGCCGGCGAGTTCCGCTTCATCGACGGGCCGGCCATGGCCTCGGTCGACATGGTGGTCATCACCATCAGCGGCAAGGGCGGCCATGGGGCGCGGCCGCATGAGGCGATCGATCCGGTGGTCGCGGCCGCATCGCTGATCATGGCGCTGCAGACGATCGTCTCGCGCAATATCGATCCGCTGGAGGCGGCGGTGGTGACGGTCGGGGCGATCCATGGCGGCAACGTGCCCAATGTCATTCCCGACAGCGTCGAGCTGCGGCTCACCGTCCGCGCCTTTTCCGCCTCGGTGCGCGAGCGGATCAAGCAGCGGATCGCGGCGCTGGCCGAGGCGCATGCGCTGAGCTTCGGCGCCACCGCCAAAGTCTCGGCGCCGCGCGGCTATCCGGTGCTGGTCAACCATGCGGCCGAAAACGCCTTCGCCCGCGGCGTGGCGGAACGGCGGCTGGGGCAGGGCAAGGTCGGCACGCTGCCGCCGATCACCGCCAGCGAGGATTTCGCCTTCATGCTGGAGCAGCGGCCGGGCGCCTACCTGTTCGTCGGCAATGGGCCGAGCGCCGACCTCCACAGTCCACACTATGATTTCAACGACGAGATCCTCCCCATCGCCGCCCGCTACTGGGTGGAGCTGGTCGAGGAGTTTCTGAGCGCCAACGCGGAGGCGGCAGCGGCATGAGCGACTATTTCTACTACACCACCCCCGACCATCCTCTGGCGGAACCGCTGGTGACCCAGCTGACCGCCGAATACGACCGGCGCTATGGCGAGTATTTCGGCGAGAGCGCCGACAAGGAGATGAACCGTTATCCGGCCGAACTGTTCGCGCCGCCCGACGGCAATTTCCTGTTGCTGCTGCGCGACGGCTTTCCCATCGCCGGTGGCGCCTTCAAGCGCTTCGATCACCAGACCGCCGAGCTCAAGCGGATCTGGACCGACGAGAACCATCGTCGCCAGGGACTGGCCCGGCGCGTGGTGTCCGAACTGGAGCAGCAGGCCTTCCAGCAGGGCTATGTCCGGCTCTATCTCACCACCGGGTTCCGGCAGCCGGAAGCGCGCGACCTCTACCTCGCCGCGGGCTACACGCCGCTGTTCGAACTCGATGCCGACCCGGAGATCTACGGGGCGCTGCCGTTCGAGAAATATCTCGTCGCCCCGCCGCTCGGCTATGTGCCGACCCTGGTGACACCGCCCGAAGGCGGCTGGAAGGCAGCGCGCGAGCGCCAGCTTGCCGGATGAGCGGGCGTTTCAGTTCGTTGGTGCTGACTGAGACAGACGGCCCCCTCCCATCCTCCCCCACAAGGGGGGAGGTGCAGATCGAGGTTGTGGCCGAGACGGTGCCACAAGCTCCGGCCGGTACGCGGTCGACGAGCCGGTACGGAAAGAGTACCCCCACCCCTGTCCCCTCCCCGCAAGGGGGAGGGAGACGCCCTCACTAGCGCCAGTGTTCTGGTCTCCTCCCCCCTTGCGGGGAGGGACAGGGTGGGGGGTGTTCTTCCCGCGCCGATCCATCCCGGTGCCAATGCGAAAGCGAGGGCGGCTCCACGCCCCACCACCGCCGAGCACAGATAGTCCGCCTGCCATGAGCCCGGTGGGCAAACAAAACTCTCCGGCGCCGGAACTCCAGATGCCGGTGCTTTGACTGTGAAACTCATAAGTCTATTATTTTGATAGACTATATAAAATGATCAGGAAATGAAGGCACCACTCATGGCAACGACCGATGTGAGTTCCGCGGCCCCCGACCTCGATGTCTCGCGCCGCGCCGACCCCAGCGGCTATCGCGTGATCCCGGCCAAACACCCCTGGCGGGTGGCGGGAACCGTGGTGGCGGCGCTGCTGATCGCGGTGTCGCTGCACTCGATCCTCACCAATCAGCGCTGGGGCTGGGGTGTCTTCGCACAGTTCTTCTTCGACCCCGCGGTGCTGGTCGGGCTGGGGCGCACGCTGTGGCTGACGCTGCTGGCCACCATTGTCGGCTTCTTCATCGGTGGGCTCCTGGCCTTCGCGAGGGTGTCGAAATCGAAGCTGCTGTCGGGGCTCTCCTGGGCCTATATCTGGCTGTTGCGCTCGATCCCGCTGATCGTCTTGCTGCTGGTGCTCAACAATATCGGCTACCTCTACCCGACGGTCGATATCGGGGTGCCGTTCACCGATATCCTGTTCGCCCAGTACGGCACCACCTCGGTGCTGAGCGTCTTCGCGGTGGCGGTGATCGGGCTCAGCCTCAACCAGGCGGCGTTCTCGGCCGAGATCATCCGCGGCGGCATCCTGTCGATCGACCAGGGCCAGCAGGAAGCGGCGGCGGCGCTCGGGCTCTCGTGGCGCCGGCAGTCGCTGCGCATCATCCTGCCGCAGGCGATGCGCGCCATCATTCCCTCGGGCTTCAACGAGATCATCGGCCTCGCCAAGGCCACCTCGATCGTCTACGTGCTGGCGCTGCCCGAGCTCTTCTACACCGTGCAGGTGATCTACAAGCGGAACCTCGAGGTCATCCCGCTGCTGATGGTGGCGACGGTCTGGTACCTCATCATCATGAGCCTGTTGTCGATCGTGCAGTTCGGCATCGAGCGCTATTTCGCCAAGGGGGCGACGCGCGAAGTGCAGGCGCCGCTGTTCGGCCGGCTGTTCGGCCCCGGCCGCACCGCCAGGGCGATTGCCGCGGCGCGTGCCACCCCGGTGACGCAGCGGGCGCCGCTCGCCGCCTTCGACCGGCACAGTCATGACGTGGGCCGCATCGATATCCGCCGCGTCACCAAGCGCTTTGGCGACTTCAAGGCGCTGGACGGGGTCAGCCTCGCGATCGAGCCGGGCGAGGTCACCGCCATTATCGGGCCATCGGGCGCCGGCAAGTCGACGCTGCTGCGCACCATCAACCATCTGGAGCGGCCGGATGCCGGGTTCGTCTCGATCGATGGCGAGATCATCGCCTTCGAACAGCGTGGCGAGCTGCTCTACGAGCTGAAGGACCCGGCGATCCGCAAGCGCCGCGCCGGGATCGGCATGGTGTTCCAGAACTTCAACCTGTTCCCGCATCTGACGGCGGTGGAGAACATCATCGAGGCGCCGATCGCCATCCAGGGCCTGGCGCATGACGAGGCCGTGAGCCTGGCGCTCGACCTGCTCGACCGGGTGGGGCTCAGCGACAAGGCCGAAGCCTATCCGCGGCACCTGTCGGGTGGTCAGCAGCAGCGCGTCGCCATCGCCCGCGCCCTGGCGCTCAAGCCCAAGGTGCTGCTGTTCGACGAGCCGACTTCGGCGCTCGACCCGGAGCTGGTGGGCGAAGTGCTCGATACCATCAAGGAGCTGGCCCAGTCGGGCACCACGATGGTGATCGTCACGCACGAGATCGGCTTCGCCCGCGAGGTCGCCGACAAGATCGTGTTCATGGAGAACGGCCGGATCGTCGAAGCCGGCGCGCCCGAGCGCGTCTTCAACTCCCCCTCACACCACCGGACGGCCGAGTTCCTGGCCAAGGTCTTGTGATCATGACACCCAAAAGTTTCCTCGCCCACGGTGTCACCCCGGCGAAGGCCGGGGCCCATCCTGAGGGTTCTCGGCGGCTCACTGCCCGCTCGGTACCTCAAACACCTGCCGACACCATCCGTCAGCGACGGTCGTCCAGCGTCTCAGCTCACCGCGACATCTCAGGATGGGCCCCGGCCTTCGCCGGGGTGACACGGTGGATGGGCGCGATCAGTGCCAAATCCCCGAAAGGTAACGAGATGCGTATTTCTTCCCTGTTGCTTGCCGGTGGCCTCGTCGCCGCCGGCCTCGGCGGAGCCTACGCCGCCGAAGACATCTTCGATCTCAGCCCCGAGCAGCCCGGCCGCATCCATGTGGTGGCCGACCCGGCACTGGCGGCGAAACTGCCGGCCGCGTTCACCTGGGCGGTGCCCGGCAGCTTTACCGTGGCGGTGGCCGCGGCTGGCGAGCCGCCGCTCGGCACCTACGCCACCGACGCGGCCACCGTGGTGGGCGCCGACCCCGACATCGCGTCGCTGGTCGCCGAAAAGCTGGGGCTGCAGCTCAACCTGGTGCCGGTGGCCTGGGCCGACTGGCCGCTCGGGCTCACCTCGGGCAAGTATGACGCGGTGATCTCCAATGTCGGGGTCACCGAGGAGCGCAAGCTCAAGTTCGATTTCTCGACTTATCGGCAGGGGCTGCACGGCTTCTTCGTCGTCACCGACAGTCCGATCAAATCGCTGAAGGAGCCCAAGGATGTGGCCGGGCTGAAGATCGCCACCAGCTCGGGCACCATCCAGGACCGGATCATCAACGAGTGGAGCAAGGAGAACGTCGCCGCCGGGCTCGCTGCGAGCGACATCCTCTACTACGAGGATACGCCGGCCGCCTTGCTCGCCATCCAGTCGGGCCGGGTCGACGCGATCTTCAACGTCAACTCGGTCTTCACCTACCAGGCGCTGAAGACCGGGGCGATCCACCAGGTCGGCACGGTCAATGCCGGCTGGCCCAACACCACCGAGGTCGGCATCACCACGCGCCGGGACAGCGGGCTCGCGCCGGTGCTGACCGAGGCGCTGAACGCGGTGATCGCCGATGGCAGCTACGCCAGAACGCTGGAGCGCTGGCACCTAACGCCCGAGGCGGTGAAGACGGCGAGGACCAACCCGCCGGGCCTGCCGAAATACTGAGCTCGGGGCATTTTCGCCGTTTCGCTTGAAACGGTGAAATGTCCCCACCTCCACCCTTCTGAAACACGCCGGCGACAGTGCGAAGCGCCGGACGCATAGCGTCGCCCGCGGGATCCACCGGGCGCGCCCAGCCTCTTCGCACCCAATCGGATCCAAGAAAGGCGTCAAAATGACCCTCATCCGCAAGGCAGCCGTCGGCCTTCTCGCCGCCGGCCTGCTGTTCTCCGCTTCGAGCCTGGCCTTTGCCGAAGGCGGCTTCGACCTCACGCCCGAACAGGCTGCCCGCCCCAAGGCGGAAGCCAATCCGGAGGCGATCGCCAAGATCTCGCCGGACTTCAAGCCGGTAAAGGCGGGCGTCTTCACCGTGGCGCTGACCGTCGGCGATCCGCCGCTTTCGACCTACGCCACCGATTCCAGCACTCCGGTGGGGGCCGAGGAAGATACCGCGTCGATCATCGCCGATGCGCTCGGGCTGAAGCTCGAGCTGGTGCCGGTGGCCTGGCCGGATTGGCCGCTCGGGCTCGAGTCCGGCAAGTATGATGCGGTGATTTCCAACGTCACCGTCACCGAGGCGCGCAAGGAGAAGTTCGACTTCTCGTCCTATCGCCTCGACGTGCTCGGCTTCTACGTGCCCAACGAGAGCAAGATCACCGAGATCAAGGAGCCCAAGGACATTGCCGGGTTGAAGGTGATCGTCGGCGCCGGCACCAACCAGGAAAAGATCGTCGTCGAGTGGGACAAGCAGAATGTCGCCGCCGGCCTGCCGGCCGCCGAGTTCCAGTATTATGACGATACCGCCGCTGCGCAGCTGGCGCTGCAATCGGGCCGGGCCGATGTCGAGTTCAACCCCAACGCTCAGCTGGCCTATCGCTCGGTGGTGAGCGGCAGCACCCGGCTCGTCGGCATCGTCAATGGCGGCTGGCCGCTGACCGCGGAGATTGCGGTCGCCACCAAGAAGGGCGCCGGCCTCGCCGACGCACTGACCGCCGCCATCAACGGGCTGATCGCCAATGGCAAATATCTCGAGGCGCTGACCCGCTGGGGCCTCGAGGCGGAAAAGCTGCCGGAATCGCGCACCAACCCGCCGGGTTTGCCGAAGACGTGATGGGGTCGGCAGCATCACGCCTGCCGCGCACCCCCTCCGAGCTACGCTAGGTCGCTGACGCTCCCAAGCTTCGCTTGCCTCCCCATCAAGGGGGAGGTGGGCATCGGGTTTTTTGCGAGATGTGGCCACAATCACCTGCCCGCCTCCCTCCCCTCAAGGGGGAGGGGAGCCCAACCTGATAGTCCTTGCCTACCGCAAAGCCGTTGACTCTCCGCCGAAGAGTCCGCTAATACGCATTAGCTGTTAATGCGTATTAGCAGACGAGCCTCGAGGAGGGCGGCGGGTTTGGTGAAGGGCGGGCGGCTGACGCAGCGGGATATTGCGCGGATTGCCGGGGTGAGCCAGGCGACGGTGTCGCTGGTGCTGAACGACGCCAAGGCGGCGGCGGGGCGCATTCCCGACGAGACGCGCGAGCGGGTGCAGAAGGCGATCAGGGAGACCGGCTATGTCGCCGATCCGATCGCCCGGCGTATGGCCAAGGGGCTCAACCGCATCCTCGGCGTGTTCACCTACGAGCCGGCGTTTCCGAGCGCCCAGGCCGATTTCTTCGCGCCGTTCCTGTTCGGCATCGAAGAGACGGCGCAGACGCTGGGCTATGACCTGCTGCTGCTCACCGGGGCGCCGGCCAATCGCGGCAAGCGCAAGATTTTCGACGAGAACAACAGGCTGCGACTGGCCGATGGCTGCGTGATCCTCGGGCGCGAGTTCGATCGCGCCGAGCTGAAGCGCCTGGTGGCCGGCGACTACCCGTTCGTCGCCGTCGGCCGCCGTGATCCCATTGGCGGCCCGGCTGGCGCGCCGGTGCCCTATGTCGGGGCCGACTATGTCGCGGCGACCGCCGAGATGGTGCGCCGCGCCAGGGCCAAGGGCCACACCAGGCTCGCCTATGTCGGCCCCAGCAAGGGCGCCGAATCCTCGGTCGACCGGTGGAACGGTTTCGCCTCGGCTATCGGGGAGGCGGACGCCAAACTGGCGCCGCGCGCCGAGCTGGCGCTGCATATCGCCGAGGTCGGGGGCAGGGCGCTGCCGATGCTCGAGGCGATCCGCCAATCGGGCGCCACGGTGGTGTTCTTCACCGAAATGGCCGACGCGGTGATCGTCGATGCGGCGGCGCGCTCGCAGAACCTGGCGGTGCCGGGCGACCTCTCGATCGTGGTGCTCGGCAGCCATCTGAGGCCGATGCAGTCGGGCACCCGTTTCACCACCTTTTCGGTGCCGCGCGAGGAAATGGCGCGGCGCGCCACGCAGATGCTGTGCGAGCGGATCGAAGCCGGCTCGGCCGGCGAGCAGGTGGTGCTGCCGTGCGAGCCGGTCGAGGGCGAAACCCTCGGCGCCATTCAACAGACACAAGCGGCGAACTGAGAAGTCGAGAGACTTTTCAGCCGACTTCGCCGCGACAAGACAAATGGATCTGAAGTGAAAGAATACTCGGCAGATATCGCGATCATCGGTGGCGGCCTCGGCGGCGTGGCGGCGGCGCTCGGCGCCCTGCGGTCGGGCCGCAGCGTGGTGATGACGGAGGAGTTCGACTGGCTGGGCGGGCAGATGACCAGCCAGGCCGTGCCGCCCGACGAGCATAGCTGGGTCGAGCAGTTCGGCATCACGCGCTCCTACCGGGCGCTGCGCAACGGCATCCGGCAATATTATCGCGACCACTACCCGCTGACCGAAAAGAGCCGGGCCTGGGGCGATCTCAACCCCGGCGCCGGGTTCGTGTCGCGGCTCTGCCACGAGCCGCGCGTCGGGCTGGCGGTGATGGAAGCGATGCTGATGCCGTATCGCGGCGGTGGCAAGCTGACTGTGCTGCAGCCCTATAAGCCGATCTCCGCCGAAGTCGATGGCGACCGGGTGCGGGCGGTGACGCTCAGGCATCGCGACAGCGGCGAGAGCATCGTCGTTACCGGCAAATACATCATCGAGGCCACCGAACTCGGTGATCTGCTCCCGATGACCGGCACCGAATATGTCACTGGCTTCGAGAGCCAGCGCGACACCGGCGAGCCGTCGGCGCCGGCGGAGGCGCAGCCGACCAACTCGCAGGCGGTGTCGATCTGCTTTGCCATCGACCATGTCGACGGCAACCAGGTGGGCGACAAGCCGCGCAATTACGACAAGTGGCGCGCCTATACCCCGAGCTTCTGGGGCGGGCCGCTGATCGGCTTCGTCGCGCCGCATCCGCGCACGCTCGAAACCACGGTGCGCAGCTTCACCCCCAACCCGGATGACGACCCGACCCTGGTCGATGCCGACCAGCGCAAGAACCCCGGCGACGGGAACCTCTGGACGTTCCGGCGCATCGCGGCGCGGCGCAATTTCGTTGCTGGCGCCTACGCCTCGGATATCTGCCTCGTGAACTGGCCGATGCTCGACTATTTCGAGCACCCGATCATCGACGTGCCCGAGGCGGTGTACGAGGAGCGCATCCGCGACGCGGCCGACCTCGCCTATTCGGTGTTCTACTGGCTGCAGACCGAAGCGCCGCGCGAAGATGGCGGGCAGGGGTTCCCGGGCCTGCGGCTGCGCGGCGACATCACCGGCACCAACCATGGCCTCGCCATGGCGCCCTATATCCGCGAGAGCCGCCGCATCAGGGCGGTGACCACCGTCGTCGAGCAGGATCTCTCCTACGAGGTGCGCGGCGAGCGCGGCGCGGTGAACTATCGCGACAGCGTCGGCATCGGCATGTACCGCATTGACCTCCACCCCTCGACCGGCGGCGACAACTATATCGACGTGGCCTCGTGCCCGTTCGAGATCCCGCTCGGCGCGCTGCTGCCGGAGCGGGTCAGCAACCTGATCCCGGCCGGCAAGACCATCGGCACCACCCACATCACCAATGGCTGCTACCGGCTGCATCCGGTGGAGTGGAACATCGGCGAAGTGGCGGGGCTGCTTGCCGCCTATTGCCTGAACCACGGCGTCACGCCGCACCAGGTGCAGGCCGACGATGCACTGCTCTCGGACTTCCAGGCCGGGCTTTATGCCGAGGGCATCGAGACCCGCTGGCCCGACGTCAGGGGCTACTGAAAAAGACCGGAAAACGGCGACCACTCAACGACGAACCGAGTACGACAAGGAGGAAACCATGAAACTGCTCAACCTGAAGCTGGCGGCGCTCGCCGCCGGCATTGCCATCCCGATGGCTGCCGTGCCGGCGCTGGCGGTGGATATCCGGATGGCGATCTGGAGCGCCAACGAGGCGCACCTGAAACTGTTCAACGAGATCGGCGCCGCCTACACGGCGCAGCACCCGGACGTGAAGGTAAGCTTCGACTCGCTGCCGTTTGACGGCTACACCACGACGCTGACCACCCAGATCGCCGGTGGCAATGCCCCCGATCTCGCCTGGATCCTCGAGACCACGGCGGGCGATTTCGTCAGCTCGGGCGCGCTGGCACCGCTCAAGGCGACGTTCGAGGCGGCGCCCGACTACAACCTCGCCGATGTCACCGAGAGCGCATTGGCGCTGTGGACGGCCGGCGGCGAGATCTACGCCTATCCGTTCTCCACCTCGCCGTTCGGCATGTTCGTCAACAATGACGTGATCAAGGCCGCCGGGCAGGAGACTCCGGCAGAGCTGATCGCCAAGGGGGAGTGGATCTGGGACAAGGCCGAGGCGATCAACACTGCCGTCGCCGCTTCGGGCAAGCAGGGGCTGATCGTCCGCGATTTCGACTACAAGGTGTGGGACAACCTGGCCTCGATCTGGAACGGCTGGGGCGCCGCGCCGTGGAGCGCCGACGGCAAGACCTGCACGTTCACCGAGCAGCCGATGGTCGATGCGATGAGCTTCATCCACAAGGCGATCTTCACCGACAAGGCGATCCCCGGGCCGGGCGTCACCGCCGATTTCTTCGCCGGCGACGCGGCGATGACCATCACGCAGATCTCCCGCGCCTCGCTCTTGCCCAAGGAAAACCCGTTCAGCTGGGACCTGGTGCCGCTGCCGTCGGGCCCGGCGGGCGAATATGCGGTGATCGGGCAGGCCGGCATCGGCGTCTTCGCCTCGGGCAAGAACCCTGAAGTGGCGGCCGATTTCCTCGCCTTCTTCACCAGCCCCGACAATGCCAAGAAACTGGCGGCGTTCTTCCCGCCGCCGCGCTCGAGCCTGCTCAACGCCGAAGTGCTCGGCGCCGCCAACCCGCTGCTCTCGGCGACCCAGATCGAGAACGTGGTGATCAAGGGCATCGCCACCGGCAAGGTGAAGCCGGGCCATGCCGGGTTCGCCGAAATCCAGCAGACGGCTCGCGCCGCGCTCGACGCGCTGTGGGTGCCGGAGGCCGACGTGCCGGCGGTGCTGAAATCGGTGTGCGACCGGATCCAGCCGATGCTGTGATGAATGGTGGGCCACTTCGGTGGCTCACCCCTCACCCGTCTCGGCCTTCGGCCGATCCACCCTCTCCCCGACGGGGAGAGGAAAGAGGCGATCGCTGCGCTCTCCGAATTCTTCTCCCCGTCGGGGTCGCGGGACGAGGGCGTAGCCCTCGCCCGGAGGTGGCGCGTAGCGCCGGATGAGGGGCGCGAGCCCGTGTCTTCGAGGAAACTACTCAATGCCCACTGCCACCCTCACCGCTGACCGATCGCGCAAGCGGCCGTTCTGGACCATGGAGCGGCGGGATAGTCTGGTGGGCTATTTGTTCATCGCGCCGCAGCTCGTCGGCATCGTGCTGTTCGTCCTCATCCCGCTCGGGTTGGTGGTCTGGTACTCGCTGCATGAATGGAACGTCCTGGCCGGCACCTTCCGCTTCGTCGGCGATGCGAATTACCAAAAGCTCGCCGCCGATCCGGCGCTCGGCGAAGTGCTCGGCGCGACGGCGATCTTTTCGGCGGGGCTGGTGGTGTTCAACCTGTCGCTGGCGCTGCTCCTGGCGATCCTCGTCAACCAGAAGCTGAGGGGCATCACAGTGTTCCGCACCATCTTCTTTTCGCCGGTGGTGGTGTCGCTGGTCGCCTGGACCATCGTCTGGGGCTTCCTGTTGCAGGCCCATGGCGGGATCAACGGGGTGCTGCAGCTGATCGGCATCACGGGACCCAACTGGCTGCGCTCGCCGCCCACCGCCATGGCCTCGGTGATCGTGGTGCAGGTGTTCAAGAATGTCGGGCTCAACATGGTGCTGTTTCTCGCGGCGCTGCAGGGGGTGCCGCGCGAGCTCTACGAGGCGGCGCGGGTCGATGGCGCCAGCCGCTTCACCCAGTTCCACGCGATCACCGTGCCGCTGATCTCGCCGACGATCCTGCTCACCATGATCATCACCATCGTCGGCTCGCTCCAGGTGTTCGCGCAGATCGCGGTGCTGACGCAGGGCGGGCCGGGCATGTCGACCACGGTGCTGGTCTACTATCTCTACCAGCAGGCCTTCCAGTTCCACCGCTTCGGCTACGGCGCCACCATCTCGATCCTCCTGTTCCTGATCGTCGCGGTGCTCACCTTCGCGCAGTGGCAGATGCGCAAACGGATCGTCTTCTATGAAAACTGACCTCACCCCGGGCGGCCTGTCGCCGCGGGCCCGCGTCGCGCTCTATGGGCTGCTCTGCGTCCTCGCCGTCCCGTTCGTCTTTCCGACCTGGTGGATGGTGACGAGCTCGGTGAAGCCGATCTCGGACATCTTCGCCTTTCCGCCCGAGCTGATCCCGTCGCGCTTCGACTGGTCGACCTACTCGGAGGTGTTCAGGCTGCAGCCCTTCGCGCAGCAATACTGGAACTCGTGCTACATCGCGGCGATCGTCACGGCGGGCACCATGGCGGTGTCGTCGATGGCCGGCTACGCCTTCGCGCGGATCAGGTTTCCGGGCGCCAACCTGATCTTCATGGTGGTGCTGCTGGGGCTCTTGATCCCCTCGGAAGTCACTATCGTGCCGCTGTTCCAGATGTTCCTCAAATGGGGGCTGGTGAACACCCACTGGCCACTGATCCTGGTGCCGATCTTCGGCGCGCCCAGCGTTTTCGCCACCTTCGTGATGCGGCAGTTCTTCATCGCGCTGCCGGTGGAGCTGGAAGAGGCGGCGCGCGTCGATGGGCTGAGCCGCTTCGGTATCTTCTGGCAGATCGCGCTGCCGCTGGCGAAGCCGGCGCTGGCAGCAGTCGCCATCTTCACCTTCCTCCACTCCTGGAACCTCTATCTCGAGCCGATCGTGTTCCTCACCACACCTGCCAATTTCACCCTGCCGCAGGCGCTGACCCAGTATGTCGATGTCTACCAGGGGCCGATGTGGAACACCCAGCTGGCGGCCGCGACGCTCACGGCGCTGCCGGTGCTGGTGGTGTTCATCTTCGCCCAGCGCCAGTTCATCGAGGGGTTGGCTCACACCGGACTCAAGGGGTGACCGATGCGCAAGCGCATCGGGGGATTGGCCCATACCGGACTCAAGGGGTGAGGCGATGATCGAAGCTGCAATGCGCGCCGGACAATTGCCGGTGCTGGTGTCGCTGGGCCGGCATGATCTCGAGCTCGCCAAGGCGGCTGTCGATGCCGGGGCGTTCGGGCTCAAGTTCCACCTCAACGCCTGGCACCGGGCCAGCGGCACGACGTTCGGCAGCTTTGCCGAGGAGCGGGGCTTCATCGAAGCGTTGGCGAAGCTCGGCAAACCCATGCTTGTCATGAGCGGGCAGGAAACCCAGCCGAGCCTCGATGAACTCGAGGCGCTGGCCGATTACGGCGTCGAAGGCTGGAACATCTACCTGAAGCATGTGCAGCCGCAGCTGCTGCAATCGCGGCTGAAGCCGATCCTGGCGCTCGACAGCGACAGCGGGGCGGCCGATATCGAGGCGATCCGCGCCATTCCCGGCGCCATGGTCGAGGCCTCGATCGGTCGCTTTGCCGAATATGGCCAGCCGCTGAACGATGCCGACCTCGCCCGGTTCGCCGAGATCGCCACGCAAGCGGACCGGCCGGTGATCGCCCCGAGCCAGAAGCGCTTCACGGCCAGTGATATGGCTGGGCTCCGGGCGGCCGGCATCGGCGCAGTGCTGTTGGGCGTGGTGGTGACGGGGCTGGAGCCGGACGGGCTCACGGCGGCGGTGGCGCCGATCGTCGAGGCGGCGGGGCTTGCGTGATCGGCGGATGGGTGGGGCGGGCGCGACCGCCGAGCCGGTGCCGGAAGAATACCCCCACCCCTGTCACTGCCCCGCAAGGGGGAGGGAGACGCTCACACCAGCGTCAGTGTTCTGGTCTCCTCCCCCTTGCGGGGCAGGGACAGGGTGGGGGGTGCTCTTCCCGCACCGATCTGCTCTGCGCCAGCTGGTGCAGTCACCCCGCCAGCGACATGCCGGTCTTGCTGTCGAAGCAGTAGATGTCGGAGGGCTGCATGGCGAGGCCGATCACTTCGTTGTCGCCGAAGCGCTGCTGGCCGGGGCGCTTGATGACGATGCGGGAGGGCTCGGCGGTTTCGCCGACATCGCAATAGAGGAAGGTTTCGCCGCCGAGCTGCTCGGTGAACTGTACCCGGGCCCGCGCCGTGGCGCCCTCGGGCGCGACCACTTCGAGATGTTCGGGGCGGATGCCGATCTCGATGCTGTCGCCGTGCCGCGCCGGCTGCGGCAGCGGCAGGCGGCCGCCGGGGACTTCGACGACCGACCCGTCGGCCACCCGGCCGGGAAGGAAGTTCATCTTGGGTGAACCGAGAAAGCCGGCGACGAACCGGTTGGCCGGCTTGTTGTAGAGCTCCAAAGGCGTGCCGACCTGCTCGATGCGGCCTTCGTTGAACACCACGATGGTGTCGGCCAGCGTCATCGCCTCGACCTGGTCGTGCGTCACGTAGATGGTCGTGCGGCCCATGCGCTTGTGGAGGTTGGCGATCTCCACTCGCATGTGGACGCGCAGTTCCGCATCGAGATTGCTGAGCGGCTCGTCGAACAGGAAGATGCGCGGGTTGCGCACGATCGAGCGGCCGATGGCGACACGCTGGCTCTGTCCGCCCGAGAGCTGGCCGGGGCGGCGCTGCAGCAGCGGCTCGATCTTCAGCGTGCGCGCCGCTTCCAGCACCAGTTCGCGGATCTTCGCCTTGGGCAGCTTTGCCTGTTCGAGGCCGAAGGCCATGTTCTGGTAGACGGTCATGTTGGGGTAGAGCGCGTAGCTCTGGAACACCATGGCGATGCCGCGCCGGGTCGGCGTCTCCTCGTTCATCAGCGCGCCGTCGATCAGCAGCTGGCCCTCGGTGATGGTCTCGAGCCCGGCGATCATCCTGAGCATGGTGGATTTGCCGCAGCCGGAGGGGCCGACAAAGACGACGAACTCGCCATCCTGCACGTCGAGACTGACGCCGTGGATCACCTCGTGCTTGCCGAAGGATTTTCTTACATCGCGAAGGGCGAGCGTGGCCATGTCAGTGCTCCCTGATCGCCATTTGCTGGCGGTATTCGGTTGGTGTGGTGCCGAGATATTTCTTGAACACGCGCGAGAAGTACTGCGAGCTGCCGAAGCCGAACTCGACGGCGATATCGGTCACCGGCTCGCTGGTGGTGGCGAGCCGGGTGCAGCAGCGCTTGATCCTGAGGCGCTGGGCGTAATCGCTGGGCGACATGCCGACTTCCTTGCGGAAGCGGTTGTGCAGGTAGCTGCGCGAGAAGCCGAGCCGGGTCGCCACCTCGCCGATATTGAGCTCGGCGTCGGGGTCGGAATGCAGCACCTCGAGGAAATCGTCGATCAGCGCGCTGTTGTCGCGGTCGGCGAGCTTCTTGTCCTGGGCCTTCCAGGCCTCGATCAGGACGGTATGGAGGGCGGCCCGCATTTCGGCGATGAGGAGGCTCGAGCCGGTATAGATGCGCGGATCGCTGACCAGGCGGTGCAACTCGCCGATGGCATCCATGCAGCGCGCCTCGATGTCATGGGTCAGCCCGCGGCGGCCGAGATAGTTCTGGAAGTCGCGGAACCCCTCGCGGGTCAGGAGCGCCGGATCGGCGACGTTGCCGGCGCTGGCCATGACGATCCAGAACGAGTGGCTGGGCGGATAGAGGCCGTTGACGATGCGGTGCTTCTTGCCTGCCGGAAACAGCGCGAACTGGCCGCCCGAGACCGGCACCAGCGCCTCGTCCTCGAGCTCCCAGCAGGCCTCGCCTTCGATGACGAAGACCAGTTCCGGCCCGCCATGCGACGTCCAGCTGTCGGTGGTCGCCATGGCCTTCTGGAAGGTAGCAAAGCCGAACGTCTTGATCTCGGGCACGCCGATATCGGCGCCGCTGATCGAGGTGTTGAGATCGAGGATCTGCGATCCGAGCATAGTGGTCTGGTCTCCGCTTACCGCTTACCGCTTGATGCCGGTGCTGGCGATGCTCTCGACGATGAAGCGCTGGGCGACGAGAAACACCACGAGCAAGGGCAGCACGCACATGGTCACGGCGGCCATGATAACCGACAGCGACAGGGCGCCGAAGGAATCCGACAGGCCGAGCAGGCCGACCGGCAGGGTCATGACGTCGAACTTCCTGACGAAGATCAGCGGCAACAGGAAGTTGTTCCAGCTCGAGGTGAAGACGATGATCGACAGCGCTGCGATCGGCGGGCCCATCTGCGGCAGCGAGATGCGCCAGAAGATGGTCCAGTAGCTGGCCCCGTCGATGAAGGCGGCCTCTTCATATTCGCGCGGCTGGCCCTCCATGAACTGGCGCATCATGAAGATGGCGAGCGGCGAGGCGAGCCCGGGCAGGATCAGCGACCACAAGCTGTCCAGCAGCCCCGCCGCGGCCATGCCGTAAAACAGCGGGATCACCACCAGGGCGCTCGGCACCATCAGCCCGACCAGCAGCAGGCCGAACAGCAGCGAGCTGCCGGGGAAGCGCAGGCGCGAGAAGGCGAAAGCGGCCATGGCGCTGCTCACCACCACGCCGATGGTGGTGGCCGCCGCGACGATGAAGCTGTTGAGATACATGCGCAGGAACGGCAGCGGCGAGTTCAGCACCGCCGCATAGGCATCGAAGTTGAGCCGGCTCGGCAGGAAGCTCGGCGGCAGCTGGTAGGCTTCGCTGGCCGGCCGCATGCTGGTGGCGAACATCCACAGGAACGGCAGCAGCATGAACACCGCGCCGATGCCGAGGACGAGCATCACCGGCAGGTTGCGCCAGTCGATCACCCGGGTGGCCGAGTAGACTCGGGCGGTGACGTTGGCTTGGGCAATACTCATGGCTATCTCCCGGCGAAGCGACGGCCGAGCGTCAGCTGGATGGCGGTGACGATGGCGATGACGATGAGGAGGGTCAGGGCGGAGGCGGCGCCGGTGCCCAGCTCGCCGGCGCTGAAGGCCTCGGAGAACATGTACATCACCACCGAGCGGGTGGAATCGCCCGGCCCGCCATCGGTGATGATCTTGATGGAATCGAAGACCTGGAGGCCGCCAATAGTGGCGTAGGTGACGCAGAACAGGATCACCGGGGCGATATAGGGCAGCTTGATGCGTCTGAGCGTCGTGAAGGGCGAGGCGCCGTCGATGCGGGCGGCTTCCATCAGGTTGCGCGGTACGCCCTGCAGCGCCGCGAGCAGGATGATGACGAAGAAGCCGACATTCTTCCACACGTCTATGATGACGATCGACAGCATGGCGACGTTCTTGTCGGTCAGCCAGCCGATCGCCGGCAGGCCGAGCATGCGGATGTAGTAGTTGATGGCGCCCAGGTCGAACGAGAACATGAAGCGCCAGATGAACGAGACGAAGGCGAGCGACACCAGCACCGGCAGGAAATAGGCGAGCCGGAACAGATAGAGCAGCGGACCCGGGATGTTGCGGTCGAGCAGCACGGCGAGCCCCAGCCCGAGGCCGACATTGCCCACGACCGCGAGGGCGATGAAATAGAAGGTGTTGCCGAAGGTCTTCCAGAAGCGCGGATCGGTCAGCACCCAGTCGAAATTCGACCAGCCGACGAACTTGGTGGCGAGCGTCAGCCGGTCGACCTCGAGCACCGAGAGCAGGAGCGAGGCGACCAGCGGAATGGCCAGGAACAGCAGGTAGATGAGGTAGGCAGGCGCCAGGAAGCCGTAAGCCGCCAGCGTCTCGCGTTGCCTGAGGGTTGCCATGGTGTCCTCCCCGGTGGCGGGAGGGAGCGCCCGGTCGGGCGCTCCCGGGCATCGTCAGTTGTAGGCGCGCTTCATGGCGCGCGACAATTCGCTGTCGAGGCCGCTGATGGTGGTGTCGAGGTCCTCGTTATTGTTGAGGTAGGCCCCGACATGCCGCATGGTCATTTCCTCGACCTGGGCGAAGTTGGGCGGCGAGGCGACGGGCTTCGCCGTGGCGGCCGAGCCATAGAAGATCGCCGCATTGTCGGGGAATGACAGGTACTTGTCGGTGGTGGCGAGGCTGCGCCAGGACGGGATGGAGCGCTCGGAATCGGCGAGCTCGGTCTGGAACTCCTTGCCCGTCATTTCCTTGACGAACTCCCAGGCGAGCTCGGGATTCTGCGAGGCGCTGGTGACGGCGAGGCCGCCAATGCCGAACACCGTGGTCTTGACCTTGTTCACCGGCATGATCTGCACCCCGACATTGGTCAGGCCGCTGGCGCGGATCTCGGGGATCGGCCAGTGGCCGGCCGAGAACATCGCCACCTGGCCGGCGACGAACTTGCTGTCGCCGACGCCGGATTCGAAGGCCGGCGCGGATTTGTCGACATTGATCAGGTCATGGAGGAACTGCAGCGACTCGCGGAAATTGTCGGTCGCGACCGCCGACTGCTTCCAGTCCGCATCGAGCACGCTCGCCTCGTTGGTGAGGAACCACGGGGTGAGACCGAAATTGAAGCCGGGCACGAAATAGCCGTACTGGGTGACGTTGCCATTGGCATCGGCAATGGTCAGTTTCTTCGCCGTCTCGCGGAAATCGGCCCAGGTCCAATCGTCGGCGGGGTAGGCGACGCCGGCCTTATCGAACATGTCCTTGTTGTAATAGACGACGATGTTGTTCCACTCGGTGGGGAAGAAGTTCAGCTGTCCGGTGGAACGGGTGCGCATCCCGTCGAGCAGGTTCGGGTCGAGCTCGTCGAGCACCGCCTTGGCGGTCGGGTCGGCATCGATGAGCGGGCCCAGATCGCGCAACAGGCCACGATTGGCGGTCTCGGCAAAGCCCTCGATGGCCGAGAACATGATGTCGGGCGCGGCGCCCGTCGCCACCTGGTTGATGAACGAGGTGTTGTACTCGCCCCAGGAGGGCTGCGGCACGAATTGCGGCTCGATGGTGACGTTGGGGTATTTCAACTTGAAGCGGGCGATCGCCTTGTCGGTCGAGTCGATCATCTGCTGGTTGACCGGCTGGAAGATGGTGAGCTTGGCGGTGATATCGGCCGCCGGCTGGGCGAGCGCGGGCGATGCGGCCATGGCGAGCGCCATGACGCTGAGGGTCAATCGGGTGCGCATAGGGTCCTCCCTGTTGGCGCTGAGGCTTTGATTTTGTCGCGCTTTCGAACCGGAAAAGCCTGCGACTTTTCCTGAAAACGCTCTACAGGCTGGCGATGTCCGGTTGGTTGCTGACGGCGATCCCCGCATGGCGGAGCATCAGGCCCATGCCGGGGTTGAAGATCGAGCGGTTGTCGCGCCGCTCGGGTTTGCCGCCGAAATGGTCGGTGGCGTCGGCCTTGAAGGCCACGCCGCAGATGGAGATCTCGGCGACGTCGAGGGTGCCGCCGATGACGGTGAGGCGGGCCTCGCCATCATCGATGGCGACGCTGCCCCAGGCGGTGCCGGTCGACCACAGCGAGCGGAAGCGACCGCCGCTCATCAGCTTGGGGGCGAAGGCGATGCGGCCCGCGCTGAGGTCGAATGCGAAGCCCGAGAGCACCAGCACGGCGGCATAGCTCGCCATCGAGCGGGCATAGTTGGAGCCGCACTCGATCTCGTTGAACGGGTTGCGGTTGTGACCGCGATAGCGGTCGCGCACCGCGGCGAACACCTCGATGCCCTTGTCGAGCTCGCCGATCATCATCAGCTGGCTGCCGAAGGCATATTCGAAGCCGTGCATGGTCTCCTGGCTGTAGGGCACCGGGATGGCCGGGCGCTCGGCGCCCGCCGGCCAGGCGCACATCAGCGTGCCGGCCTCGTTCTCGAGCCCGAAGACGCGGCAGGGGTTGGCCTCGTCACCGAGCCGGCGCTTGAAGTTGTGCTGGTAGATGGCGCGGACCGCCGAGGCGAACTGCTCGGGCTCGAAGATGTCGCCGAGGCCGTAGAGGCCGGCATGCCACTGCGCCAGCACCTGGTCGATCTCGCAGCCTTCGCCGATCTGGTACTTCACCTCGCCATGCTCGTCGGACCAGTAGAGATCGTAGATCGAGCCGCGGACGAAGTGACCGCGATCGACCTCGTAAGGGGCGAGCTGGGCCTTGTCGGCAAGATCGACCTGCTGGACGAAATAGCTGCCGTTGAACAGGTGCTCATGCGTCCACTGGCGGCCGCGGGCGTAGATCTCTGCATATTCGGCGGCGGTATCGGCTTCGCCGACGGCGCGGGCCATCTCGGAGCCGGCATGGAGCGCCGCGAGGTAGAAGCCGTTCAGCCACGAGTTGGGCCCGAAAAGTTCCATGTCGAGCGTGTGGTGCTGGCGGCCGGTGAGCACGCCGGATTTCTCGGGGTCCCATTTGTCGTAGTTGTCGGGGTGCCAGGCATAGGCGATGGCGGCCTTGACGTGCGGCCAGATCTGCTTGAGCCAGGCGAGATCGCCGGTGAGCTTCCAGTCGCGATAGGCCTTCAGCACGTTGCCGAACTGGCCATCGACGCAGGGGCGGAAATCGGAAGTGCCGATGCCGAGCGGCAGCGACAGGCGGAAGGTCATGCCGCCCGAGCCGGGGCGCTGGTTGTAGGTGAAATCGGCCTCGCGCATCGAGCGCTCGAGATCGGGGAACAGGAAGGGCAGCACCTGCTGGTAGTTCCACACATGGGTGCAACTGCCCTCGCAGGAGCCGGCATCGGGGTGGCAGCCTTCCCAGCCGTAGAAGGTGCCATCCTCTAGGCGCAGCACCGTGGCGGTCTTGACGATCGAGAGGTTGGCCGAGACGGCGTCGAGCACCGCATCGGGCAGGGTGGAGGCAAGCAGTTCGGCCTTGAGGCGGCGGGTCTGGCCGGCGAGCTGCTCCCACTCGGCGAAGCTTTCGGCCAGCACCGCCTCGGCGCCCGACCACTGGGTGGCGTAATAGTTCTTCCAGACGCTGGGAATGTCCTTGGGCTCCCCGATCAGGGCGCTGCTCGACACCCAGTATTTGCTGGCATTGGGCACATACCAGGCGATGGCGACGCGCACCGTGCGGCTTTCGCCCGCGGGAATGGAGAGATGGCAGGCCAGCGTCGAGTGCTCGGCCAGCGCGCCGCTCGACAGGGCGCGCCGCTCGGTGCCGTTGTCGTAGAAGCGATCCTTCAGCCGGCCGGGGCGGCTGATATCCTGCCAGTAGACCTCGAGCGCATCGAACCAGCTGCCGCGGAAGAAATGGCGCTGGTAGCTGGTCTCGGCGGCGTCGCTGGAAATGGCGAGCTCGCTGTAATGGATCGACTTCCGATCCGAGGTGGAGCGGCCCGAGAGCGTGGTGCGGCCATCGGCAGTGCTGACGGTGACCACCGACTGGTCGCGGAACTCGAAGCCGAGGCAGCCGAACAGGGTGTAGTCGATGGCGGCATCGGTGGTGTTTTCGAGGGTGAACTCGAACTGCGCCACCGGCATCGAGGAGAGCCGGCTCTCCATCGGCAGGTAGGGGCTGAAGGCCTCGAGCTTCACCGTGCCGGGGAAGCGCTGGTCGGCGAAATCGAGGGTCGCCACCGGGTAGGGACCGGAAAGGGTGCAGCTCTCGAAGCTGGGGAAGCCCGCCATATGCTCGCGGCGGACGCCGAAGCCGAAGGAGTTGAAGTGCTTGCCCAGGTGATCGCCGGTGAGCGAGCCCTGGAACGGGCCATGCAGCACGCGGGTATCGAGCACCTTGCCGTCGCGTTCGGCCCTGACGGCGAAATGCGAGAAACCGTTGACGCTGCCCTTGCTGGGGCGGTTGTAGATTTCCCAGTCACGCAGCCGCCCGTCGCCGCCGATACCGATGGAACCGGCGCCGATGCCGCCGAGCGGAAACACGACATTGCGGGCGTTCTCGCCGGCATAACGGAAATAGGCTGCACGATCCATGTGCACATCGCTCCCCTTGGCAGGACACGGAGGGTCGAGCCCCCGTCATTTCCTTGCGTCATAGCGCGATCTGCTACGGCGCGCGTTCAATCCTGTCGCGAGGACATTTGTGCACATGGGGGTGGGGGAGGAGTGTCACCCCCACCGACCTCTCCGTGGTCCTCCCCCGCCACGCGGGGGAGGATGGCGGAGAGGCCGGTGAAATCTACCGCGCGCGGCTGGTGCGTGAGTCCTGGTCGAGGCGCAGCGGGTAGCGGGTGGGGTGGTGGGTGGAGCGGGTGAGGTTGAGCGGGCGCTCGTCGCCGTCGAAGGCCATCTGCTCGACCCCCAGCACCGCTGCCGGCGGCGGCAGTTCCAGCAACCGGCTTTCCTCTTCGTCGGCCAACCGGGCCGAGAGGATGGTGTGGCCGCGCTGCGGCAGCAAGCCATAGCGCCCGGCGAGCTCGGCATAGAGCGAGCTGTTCGGTATCGTCCAGTCGAGCTCGAGGATATCGGGCACGATCGCCGCGGGCATCCAGTCATGCGCGATGGCCACCGGCTGGTCGTCGATGAGGCGGAGGCGGCGCAGCGAGATCACTGTGGCGCCGGGGCTCAGCTGCAGCGCCCGCGCCACGTCTTCGGGCGCCTCGAGCTGCGCCGCGGTCAGCAGCCGGCTGCCGGGGCGGCGGCCATGCGCCACGGCCGTGGCGGTGAAGCTGCGCAGCAGCTCGAGCTCATAGACGCCCTTGGGGCGGCCGGTGGGATAGAACCCCTTGCCGGGGTGGCTGCGCAGGTGGCCCTCGAGCACCAGCTCGGTCATTGCCTGGCGGATGGTGATGCGGCTGACGCCGTAGAGCTCGACCAGTTCGCGTTCCGAGGCGAGCTTGGCGCGGGGCGGGATGGTGCCGTCGTCGAGCGCCCGCAGCAGGCGTTCCTTCACCTGCTTGTAGAGCGGTAGGGGATCGTCGCGCGTCACGCCGTTGGCCATGGCTTTGGGGTAACCGAACTGATTGCGCTTTGGAAGCGGGCGCCGCGCCCGCCGATCAAACTTAGCCGTACGATTCCATCTTGCCTACCTATTATGACTGGATATGATCAGTTGCGGGAATGAAGGGGGCGCCGGGGTGAAGCTGGTCGTTGTCGGAGGGGGAGGGCTGCGGGCCCCGCTATTCGTCGACTCGGCGCTGCGCCGCGCCGCCCGGACCGGGCTCACCCAGATCTGCCTGATGGATGTCGATGCGGCGCAGCTCGAACTGATCGGCGCGCTGGCCGCCGAGCTGGCGCGACGCGCCGGCGGCGCGGTGGAGATTTCCACCACCACCGATGCCGAAACCGCCTTTGTCGGCGCCAGCTATGTGGTGACCACGGTGCGCCCGGGCGGCATTGATGGCCGCATCGCCGATGAGCGCATTGCGCTGTCGCATGGGGTGCTGGGGCAGGAGACCACCGGAGCTGCCGGTTTCGCCATGGCGCTGCGCAGCATCCCGACCATCCTTGCCTATGCCGAAACGCTGCGACGGGTCAGCCCCGAGGCGTGGCTGTTCAATTTCACCAACCCGGCGGGGCTGGTCACCCAGGCGCTGCGCGACGCCGGCTACACGCGCAGCGTCGGCATCTGCGACAGCGCGAACGGGGCGCAAAGCGCCATCGCGAAATGGCTGCGGCTGCCCGAGCGGGCGGTGCGGGCCGAGGTATTCGGGCTCAACCATCTGTCGTTCACCCGTCGCGCCGAAGTGGCGGGGCGCGACGTGCTGCCCGATGCGCTGGCCGACGACCATTTTCTCGCCGGCACGGTGCAGCGGGTGTTCGCGCCGCATGTGGTGCGCCGGCACGGCATGTGGCTCAACGAGTATCTCTATTACTACTATTATGCCGACGAGGCTGTGGCGGCGGGTGCGGCCGGGCCGACCCGCGGCGAGGAGATCCGCGCCCTCAACCAGAAGCTCCTGCCACGCTTGCGCCAAGCCGAGCTGCTAGCCGACCCCGCACAGGCGCTCGATATCTATTTCGCCTATGAGCGCGAGCGCAGTGCGAGCTACATGCAGCATACGCATGACGATGCCGAGCCGGTGGCCGCGGCGGCCGATACGCATGACGGCGAAGGCTATGCCGGGGTGGCGCTCGACCTGATCGAGGCGCTGCAGGGCGGTGCGCCGATCCGCACCGGGCTGAACGTGCCCAATGACGGCGCCATCGCGGGTTTGCGCGACAGCGACGTGGTCGAAGTGAGCTGCGTGGTCGACCATCACGGCATCCGGCCGCAGCCGGTCGGCACCATGCCCGATGCCCAGGGATACCTGGTCAACTCGGTGAAGCATTATGAGCGCCTGACGGTTCAGGCGGTGGCCGAGCGGAGCCGGGCGCTGGCGGCGGAAGCGCTGGTGGCGCACCCGCTGGTGCTCTCCTATTCGCGGGCCGAGCCGCTGGTCGACAAGTTCCTCGCCGCCCATGCCGGCCATGTCGGGGAGTGGTCGTGATGCGCTCGGCCGATGTGCTGCTCACCGGTGAATATTACTGCGATCTGATCTTTGCCGATCTGCCCGGGCCGCCCAGGCTCGGGGCCGAACTGGTGGCGCGCGACCTCGCGGTGCTGCCCGGCGGCACCTACAACATCGCCCTGGCGCTGACCAGGCTTGGGCTCGATATCCACTGGGCGGCAGATTTCGGCACCGACCTGTTCAGCGCCCTGGTGCTGGAGCAGGCGGCCCGCGACGGGCTGAGCCCGATGCTGTTCAACCGGCTCGACGCACCGCTGCGTCGCGTCACCTCGGTGTTTTCGAGCGGCGGCGACCGGGGTTTCCTGACCTATGGCGACGGCGCGATCGTGCCACCGCCGGCGGGCACGCTCGACCAGGTCCACCCCACCTGGCTGCTGCAGACCTTCCGCTTCGAGCCGGCCTGGCTCGCCTTCATGCGCGAGGCGAAAGCCGGCGGCGCCAAGCTGTTTGCCGATTGCCGCGGCGGCGACTTCACCCTCGAGACCCCGGGGGTGCGCGAGTTCCTCAGCCTGCTCGACGTGTTCTCGCCCAACGAGGACGAGGCGATGGCGCTCACCGGCATGCAGCACCCCAAAAAGGCCGCGGCGATGCTCGCCGAGCTGGTGCCGATCGTCGCCATCAAGCGCGGCGCCGACGGGGCGCTGGTCTCGGACCGGGGCCGCTGGATCAAGGTCGCGGCGCCCCAGGTGCCGGTCAAGGACACCACCGGGGCCGGCGACACCTTCAATGGCGGGTTCCTCTATGGGCTCTGCTCGGGGCGCTGCACCGAGGAGGCAGCGGAACTGGCCGTGCTCGCCGGTTCGCTGTCGGTCACCGATTACGGTGTCCTGGCGGCGCCGACGCTGAGCGCGCTCAAAAAATTCGCCGGGGAGCAGGGCAGGGGAAAGATGTTTCTCGAAACAGCCTCGTAAGCCCGGCGCTATCTTAGTAGTGATTGTCTATAGGATTTGTAGAGAATAACACAGACCACAGACAAGGGAGTCCGAGATGACGAAGAAGTGGCTTGCCTACGCCGTCGCTGCTTTAGGGTTGGTTTCGCCTGCGCTGGCGCAGTCGACGATTACTTTTGGATATTGGGGCGATCCGCCGGAACTGCCGCCATTCGAGGAAATCGTCTCGAAGTATCAGGCGGCCCATCCCGATGTGAAGATCGAGATCCAGCACGCTCCCTGGTCGGGCTATTTCACCCGGCTCGATGCCCAGCTCGCCGCCGGCGCCGGCCCCGACGTGTTCTTCATCACCAATGTGCCGAGCTATGCCTCGCGCGGCGCGCTGGCGCCGCTCGACGACCTGATCAAGGCGAGCGGCTTCCCGATCGACGAGTATGTGCCGAGCTCGCTCCTTACCCATAGCTACGAGGGCAAGCTCTATTCGATCCCGCGCGACAGCGCGCCGAGCGCCCTCTACTACAATTCCGACGCGTTCGACGCGGCCGGCGTCGCCTATCCGAACGCCGACTGGAAATGGGCGGACCTCCGTGATGCGGCGATCAAACTCACCACCAATGAAGGTGGACGCATCACCCGCTACGGCCTGGCGCTCGAATCCAACGATTGGGCGACCTGGGTGCAGCAGAACGGCGGCAAGGTGTTCGACGATCCGCTGAAGCCGACGACGTTCCTGTTGGCCGAGCCCGCGGCGGTGGAAGCCATCCAGTATATCGGCGACCTGATCAACAAGGATAAGGTGATGCCGAACTTCCTCGAGGCCGAGCAGGCCGGCGGCACCGCGCAGCTGTTCTCGAGCGGGCAGGCGGCGATGGTGATCACCAACCCGTCGCGGCTGGGCACCTTTGCCGATGTGCCGTTCAAGTGGGCGGTGGCGAACCTGCCGGCCGGGCCGACCGGCATCCATTCGAACCGCACCGGCGGCGCCGGCTTTGCCATCAACGCCAACAGCAAGAACCCGGAAGCGGCCTGGGCGTTCCTGCAATATCTCGCCGGGCCCGAGGGCCAGTCGATCTTTGCCGGCGCCAAGGCGGCAGCGGTGCCGGCGATGACCGGCAACGAGACGGTGCGGGCCGCGTTCAAGGCGCCGTTCGGTGACGTGTTCCTCAGGGAAGCCGAGGTGGGCGAGCAGTTCCCGCAGTTCCCGCGCTTCGTCGACCTCTCCAACCTCTATATCCAGCCGGCGCTGGACCTGGTGTGGAACGGCGAAAGCACGGCGGCCGACGCGCTCGGCGGCATCAAGGACAAGGTCAACGCCGAACTCGCCAAGTAGCACGTGGCAGGCCACTCTGCCGGCCGGGACGCTCGCGCCCCGGCCATTTTCCGGAGCGTTTCGACGAAACGCCTGAAGCCATTGATTGCTCTAGCAACGGATCTGACCCATGCGCGTCTTCGATGCACACGTTCACTACGGCTTCTGGGACAAGCTGTTCTCGCGCGGCGCCGAGATCGGCTTTCTCGAGGCGCTGTCCGATACCTGCGAGGAAGCGGGGATCGAGAAGGTTGCGCTGCTCGCCAATCCCGGCCGCGGCAATGATGCGCTGGCCGGCGCGCTGGAGCGGCGACCCGACCTGATCGTGGCGCTCGGCCGGCTCGAACTCGACAAGGACCCGGTGACGCTGGTCGAGGATTTTTACCAGCGCGGCTTTCACGGCATCAAGATTTCAGGCGTGTCGCGCAATTACGACGATCCGGCCTATTACCCGTTCTACGAGGCGGCGCAGGCGCGCGGGCTCCGCATCCTGTTCCATACCGGCATCCTGGGCGGTCCGGTCGATTATCTCGAAGGCGGCAAGGAGGATGCCTGGAAGGCCATCCCCGAAGGCGCCGACGAGGAGGCGCTGGTCACCCGGTTGTCGCGCGGCATCAAGCGCGAGCGCTACGGCTATTCCAGCGCCCGCATGCAGCCGATCTATCTCGACACCATCGCGTTCTATTTCCCCGAGCTGTTCATCATCGGGGCGCATCTGGGCTGGCCGGATTACCGCACCGCCAGCGCCGTGGCGCGCTGGCGGCCGCGGCTCTATTTCGACATCAGCGGCGGCGACGTGGTGCATAACCACATCGTCGAGGGCGGCTATATCGGCAAGGAAATCTCGCCGCGCAAGCTCGTCTACGGCTCGGATTCGGACCTTCGCCGGGTGAAGGGCGACATCGAGCGCTGGAAGGCCGCCTTCGACACCATGGGGCTCAGCGCCGACGACCAGGATCGGATCTTCTACCGCAACGCCGCTTACATCTACGGGATCGACAAGTAGTGGCCCGAAGTCGGGTCAGGCTGACGCGGGTGGCGCGCGCCGAGGAGCGGGCCGCCTGGCTGTTCCTCGCGCCGAGCCTGGTGCTGTTCGCCATCTTCACCGCCATTCCGGTGATCTCGGCCTTCTTCATCTCGTTCACCCAGTGGAACCTCTTCAACGAGGTGACCTGGGTGGGCCTGGGCAATTATATCGGCCTGGCGCATGACGAGATCTTCGCCAAGGTGCTGGGCAATACCGGCTATTTCGTCCTCGTCTCGGTGCCGGTGCAGATCGCCCTGGCGCTGGCCTGTGCGCTGGCGCTCAACCGCGGCCTCAAGGGGCAGACGTTTTTCCGCGTGGTGTATTTCCTGCCGGTGGTCACCAGCACGATCGCCGCGGCCCTGGTCTGGGCCTGGCTGTTCAACTCCAATTTCGGACTGATCAATGCCGGGCTGAGCCTGGCCGGGGTCACCGACCTGCCCAAGTGGATGGGCTCGACCCGCTGGGCCATGCCCGCCATCATCATCGTTTCGATCTGGCAGAATCTCGGCTATGCGATGGTGCTGTTCCTCGCGGGCCTGCAGAATATCGGCAAGGACGTGCATGATGCCGCCGCGCTCGATGGCGCCACCGGCTGGGACCGGTTCTGGCACATCACGCTGCCGCTGCTGTCGCCCACCACCTTCTTCGTCCTGGTGATCTCGATCATCGGCAGCTTCCAGGTGTTCGAACTGGTGCTGGTGATGACGAAGGCGGGCCCGGCCAACGCCACCAATACGCTGGTCTACTACATCTACCAGAACGGCTTTCAGTTCTATCAGATGGGCTATGCCAGTGCGGCGGCGATGGTGCTGTTCCTGATCGTCCTCATCTTCACGCTGGTTCAATACAAGCTGCAGCGCCGCTGGGTGCATTATGGGTAAGACCGCCACCGACTGGGTGCTGTTCGTGGTGTTGCTGATCGGCGCGCTGCTGATGAGCGGGCCGTTCGTCTGGATGATCGCCACCTCGTTCAAGCCGGCGGCGGACGTGTTCCAGTTCCCGCCGACCTTGTTCACCGCCGACCCGCAGGTGGAGAACTATGTCCGCATCTTCACCACCATCCCGTTCGGCCGGGCGATGGCCAACAGCCTCGTGGTCTCGGTGCTGGTGACGCTGTTGCAACTGATCACCTGCTCGATGGCCGCCTATGCCTTTGCCTGCTTGCGGTTCCGCGGCCGCGAAGCGCTGTTCCTGATCTACCTCGCGGCGCTGATGGTGCCCTCGCAGGTAACGCTGATCCCCAATTTCATCCTGATCAAGACGCTGGGCTGGATCGATACCTACCAGGGGCTGATCCTGCCCTATGCGTTCTCGAGCTTCGGCACGTTCCTGTTGCGCCAGTATCTCAAGTCGATCCCGGCGGAGCTGCTGGAAGCGGCGCGGATCGACGGCGCCTCGCATGCCCAGATCTACCTCACCATCGTCCTGCCGCTGGCCAAGCCTGCGCTCGGGGCGCTCGCCATCTTCACCTTCGTCGCGCAGTGGAACAATTTCCTCTGGCCGCTGATCACCACCACCAAGCCCGACATGCAGGTGGCGATCGTGGCGCTGGCGACGCTGCAGGGCCAGTACAATACCGATTGGCCGCTGCTGATGACCGGCAGCGTCATCGCCATCGTTCCGGTGCTGCTGGTGTTCGTGTTCGGCAACCGCGCCTTCATCGCGGGGCTGACCACGGGAGCGTTCGGCGGGCGGTGAGAAACCGAGGTGTACGGGATGCCCGTATCTTGTGATTGACACGAGATACGGGCATCCCGTATATTCTCCTTGTGCACTCCGTCGTCGAAACCCCACCGTATCTTGCGGCTGCCAAAGACGCCGGCATGTCGGGTGACGTTCGCGCCGAGGTGGTCAATGCCATTTCCAGGAACCCGGAGATCGGGGACCTGATGGAGGGCACGGGTGGCTTCCGGAAGTTCCGTTTCGCCAAGCCCGGCATGGGCAAACGCGGTGGCTTCCGGGTGGTGTCGTACTACTACGACGAAGAGCTGCCGGTCTTCCTGATCACGGTGTTCGGGAAGAACGAGAAGGACAATTTGTCGAAGGACGAGCGGAACGCGTTGAAGGCCATGTCGAGGACGTTGGCCGACCGCTACCGAAAGTCGAAGCAGGAGAAGCCAGGCAAATGAGCAAGAGCGCGTTTGACAAGATCGCAGCCGGGATGGAGGCCGCTATCGATTATGTCGACGGTGACCGTGAAGGCTTCGTCACCCATATCCCCGACGAAATAGATCTGAAGGGTATTCGGACCAGCCTGGGCTTGAGCCAGCCCAAGTTTGCCGAGGCTTTCGGCTTCACGGTCGGCCGCATCCGCGATTGGGAACAGAAGCGTTTCGCCATCGATGCTCCCTCCCGCGTCCTGCTGACGGTCATAAAGAACGAGCCAGCGGCGGTGCTGAGGGCCCTGGGCCGGGAACGGGACTATGCGGTGACCCTGCGTCCGACTGATGCGGCGACCGCCAGAACCAGGACCGGCGGCAGAAAGGCGAGACCGGATTTGAGCACGAAGGCGTCGCACGCAGGCAAGGGCGGCTGAGGGGCGATCCGCCGCCTCAGGCCGGCCGGATCAGCGCTTCGCTGCCGATCGGGGTGAAGCCGAGGCTGAGGAAGGCGCGGAGCGAGCGGGCATTGCCGGGGGAGACCGCGGCGAACAGCAGTTCACCGACAGGTACGAGGCCGACAGCCTCCTTGATGAGAGCGGTGCCGAAGCCGCGATTATGGGTGTCGGCTTCGACACTCAGCTCGCGACGCCCGGCAAGGCCGGCGCCGATGGTGACGAGGCCGCGCTCATCGCCATAGACGCGCACGTCGGAGCGATATTGCCGCGCATATTGCACCCGCGGGTGGTCGTCGGCGTCGGTGCGGAGCGGCAGGGTGGAGGCGCCGGTGCCACGCGCATAGAGCATCACGTCGATGACCCCGACAAAGCCCTTGGGGCCGGCGAGCCAGCGCAGGAAATCGGGCGCCATCGAGCCGCCATAGCCATCGGGCCCCTGGCCCAGCACCTCGTCGGCGGAGCGCGCCGTGGCGACCACCGCATGGCCGGTAAATGCCACCGAACATTCCCAGCCGCCGGCCAGCGGCGGCAGCACGGTGACGGCGCCATCGACATCAGGGAAGCGGCCCTCGGCGGCGCCGGTCAGCAGATCGAGCAGGGGGTGGTGCATGACGCTAAAGGAGACCTGTTCTATCGGGGTCGGAAGTCTGCGATACAGGCGCTCGCCATGAAAGTCACTCCGCCCCTTACCGCCCCGAACGACATTGCCGATTTCATCGCCCTGCGCCGCCGGCTGCACGCCGCACCGGAGCTGAGCCGCGCGGAATTCGCCACCAGCGCGCTGGTCGCCGAACTGCTCACCGGCTGGGGGTTTGAGGTGGCGACCGGCATTGGCGGCGCCGGCGTGGTGGCGAGCCTCACCGCCGGGGCAGGGGAGCGCATCATCGGGCTCCGCGCCGATATGGACGCGCTGCCGATCGGCGAAGCGACCGGCTTACCCTATGCCAGCGCCAATCCGGGCGTGATGCATGCCTGCGGGCATGACGGGCACACCACCATCCTCCTCGCCGCGGCCAGGGAGCTCGCCGAGAAACGCAACTTCTCCGGCACGGTGCGGCTGATCTTCCAGCCGGCCGAGGAAGTCGGCGGCGCGGTAGAGATGATCGAGGACGGGCTGTTCGAGCGCTTCCCCGTCGATGCGCTGTTCGGCATGCATAACTGGCCGGGGGTGCCGGAGGGCGAGTTCCGTTTCATCGACGGGCCGGCGATGGCGGCGGTCGACTGGATCATCATCACCATCAAGGGCAAGGGCGGGCACGGCGCCATGCCGCATGAGGCGGTCGATCCGATCGTCGCGGCTTCGTCGCTGGTGCTGGCGCTGCAAACGATCGTTTCGCGCAATATCGACCCCCTCGAAACGGCAGTGGTCACCATCGGGATGATGCATGGCGGCTCGATGCCCAACGTCATCCCGGACAGCGTCGAGCTGCAGCTCAATACCCGCGCCTTCACCGAGCCGGTGCGCGATCGGGTGCGAGAGCGGATCAAGCTGTTGGCCGAGGCGCAGGCGGCGAGCTTTGGCGCCGTCGCCGAGGTGGTGCATCCGCCGGGCTTTCCGGCGCTCCATAACCACCATGACGAGACCGAGTTTGCCCGGCAGGTGGCGATCCGGCATTTCGGTGAGGCGAAGGTCGGGGCGCTGAAGCCGCTGCTGGTCAGCGAGGACTTTGCCTTCATGCTGCAAAAGCAGAAGGGGAGCTATCTGTTCGTCGGCAACGGGGCGAGCGCCGATCTGCACAGCCCGAAGTACGATTTCAACGACGCGGTGATTGCGCCGGCGGCGAAGTACTGGGTGGCGCTGGTGGAGGATTATCTGGCGGCGAATGGGTAGGGTACGGCGGCGGGTGTACGATCAGCGACCACAATGCTCGCCCAGAACTCGGTGTCATCCCTGCGAAAGCAGGGACCCAATTCACCGCCCGCGCCAGCTGATATCTGGGTCCCTGCTTTCGCAGGGATGACACCCTGTGGGTGGGCGGCGTTGTGCCTACCAGATGCCTTTGCCTAGCGCTGGAAACAGATCGTCCCAATCGGGGTTCAGCTCCCGGAACAGCTCGATCTTCCAGGCGCGCTTCCACTTCTTGATCTGCTTTTCTCTGGTAATCGCAGCCTCGATGGAGTCGTGCGGTTCGAACCACACCAGCCGGGTCACGTCGTACTTGCTGGTGAACCCTGCTGCGATGTGCTCGCGGTGCTCAGCGACACGGCGCATCAGGTCGTTGGTGACGCCGGCGTAAAGCGTCCCGTTACGCCCGGATGCGAGCAGGTAGACGAAATAGGTGCTGTGCACCGAGAGCTCCCCTACTGGATGTCATCCCTGCGAAAGCAGGGACCCAACTCACCCCTCGCACCGGCTGATAAATGGGTCCCTGCTTTCGCAGGGATGACAGCCGGTGGGTTGTGCGGGGATGGGGCTTGCCCGCGCAACCGCACTAAACCGACGCCTCCAGTCGCCCCGCCGCGATAATCCGCTCGAGGAACTTCTGCGTCCTGGGGTTTTCCGGTTTCGAGAACAGCCGGTGCGGTTCGCCCTGTTCGACGATGCGGCCGCCGTCGAGGAAGCAGACGCGGTCGGCGACGTCGCGGGCGAAGCCCATTTCGTGGGTGACGATCACCATGGTCATGCCGCTGGTCTTCAGATCGCGGATGATCTTCAGCACTTCGCCGATCAGTTCGGGGTCGAGCGCCGCCGTCACCTCGTCGAGCAGCAGCACGTCGGGTTCGGTGGCGAGCGAGCGGACGATGGCGACGCGCTGCTGCTGGCCGCCCGAGAGCTGTTCGGGATAGGCGCGGGCATATTGGCCGAGCCCGAACAGTTGGAGCAGCTTCAGTCCGGCGGCCTCGGCCTCGCGGCGGTCGCGGCCATGCACGCGGATCGGGGCCAGCGTGATGTTCTCGAGCACGCTCATATGCGGGAACAGGTTATAGGCCTGGAAGACGATGCCGACGCGCTTGTAGAGCCCGGTGCGGCCAAAGCTCTCGTCGTAGATATCGACGCCGTCGAGCCTGACGGTGCCTTCATCGAACTCGGTGAGCCCGTTGATGCAGCGGAGCAGCGTCGATTTGCCGGAGCCGGAAGCGCCGATCAGGCACACCACTTCGTGCGGCGCGATGTTCAGATCCACCGCGTCCAGCACCTGGCGTTCGCCATAGAACTTGGTGAGCTGTTCGATCTCGATGCGGTTCATTTGGCACCCTGGAGACGGCGCTGACGGTCGCGGCGCTGCAGGTGATCGGTCAGGCGCGCCAAAGGAATGGTGGCGAGCAGGAACAGGATCGCGGCGACGACGAGCGAGGAATAGTTGAAGGTGCGGGCCGTGTAGATCTGCGCTTCGCGCACCGCATCGCGCACGCCCAGCACCGAGAGCAGGGCCACATCCTTCTGCAGCGCCACGACGAGGTTGAGCATGGCCGGCACGACGTTGCGCAGCGCCTGCGGCAGGATGGCGTAGCGCAGGGTCTGCCACTGGGTGAGGCCGAGCGCCTTGGCCGCCATGCCCTGGCCCTCGTGCACCGCCTCGATGCCCGAGCGATAGACTTCGGTGGCATAGGCCGAATAGCTGAGAATCAGCGCCACGCCGCCCCAGAACAGCCCTTCCTTGGGCAGGCCCGGCAGGTTGAGCGCCGGAATGCCGAAGCCGAACAACAGCACCAGCAGCAGCGCCGGCAGGCCGCGGAACAGATCGACATAGACGATGGCGAAGACGCGGAGCGGCGCGAACCAGGGGCCGCTCATGGCACGGAAAATCGCCAGCACCAGCGCCCAGATGCCGATGCAGACGAGGCTGATCAGCCAGATCTGCAAGGAGACGAGGAAGCCGCGAGCAACGCCAGGCGCAGCTTCGAGCATCGCTTCGACGGAGAAAAACTGGTTCTGGATGCGCGGCCATTGTTCGGCCGAGCCGACGAAAAAAGCGATGGCGCCGAACACCACCACGACGCTGACCAAACTAATAAGGACCGGCGCGAGCCGGTCCTTGAGAGCGATCTGCCGGCGTCCTTTGCCGGGTCGTCGTGTCATTGCGTGATCTCGGGAATGCTCGGATCGGCGATCAGGTACTTCTTGGCCAGCTCGTCGATCACGCCCTTGGACTTGAGCGCGGCGAGGCCTTCGTTGATCCACGGCACGATCGGGTTCTCGTAGGCGAACAGCAGGCCGAGGCCCTCGTCCTTGGGGTCCTTGGGCAGGATCGCGGTGATCTTGGCCTCGGGGACCTGGCAGCAGGTGGCGTAGAGCGCCGTCGGCAGCGCCGCGACGGTCGCGTCGATCTGGCCGCCCTGCAGCGCCTGGAACACACCGGCCTGGTCGTCATAGACGGCGGCATTGTCGATGCCGAGCACGTGGGTCACGTAGTCGAAATCGGTGGTGCCCACCGCTACGCCCCAGCGGGCGGCCTTGAGGTCGGCGAAGCTCTTGGCGCTGGCGACGGTCGAAGTCGGGAGCGCGATCACCGCCTTGTCGGACTGGTAGTAGACATCGGAGAAGGTCGCCACCTTGGCGCGCTCCGGCGTCACCGAGATCTGCTGGATCGAGAAATCATAGGCCTTCGGGCCCGGCGCGATGGCGCCGTCGAAGGTCACGTCGACCCACACCACGTCTTCCTTCTTGAAGCCGAGTTCGGCGGCTAGCGCGTAGACCAGCGCCGCTTCAAAGCCCTCGCCGGCTTCCGGGTTGTTGTCGAGCACCCATGGCGGATAGCTCGGCTCGGAGGTCGAGACGGTGAGCTTGCCCGGCGTGAACAGCCTGGGATCGTTGGGCGTCTTTTCCTGCGCCAGCACCGGCGTGACGACCATCGCCATCACGGCCAGCAGCGCAACAGTCAGAATATTGTGCTTGTGAGCCATCTTCACTCTCGTGTTTTCGCCCGGCGGTCGACGAAAATGCCCCCGTCCCCCCGAGCCCCGCCGGCGAATTTACCGACAATCCGTCGCGGCGCCAGCCATAGAATTGCAGAGAATCGCGGCGGGGGGAATGTTCATTGCATTTGCAATGACTTGCAGGGAATGAGGGCTCCCCGCTGGTCCTCAGCGCGGAGTGGTGGAGGGGGCGGGACAGATCGTGCCCTCCAAGACCCCCTCTCTTGCAAAATCTAAGGCTTAGCCAGACGGCTAAACCTAAGATTTTGCTTTCTCCCCCGCCAAGGGGGAGATGATCGGTGGCTTCCATCTGCATCGGAGTGTCAGTCGGGACTCTCCCCCTTGGCGGGGGAGAAAGCGAAAACTTGGGCTTAGCGCAGCTAAGTCCTTAGTTTTCGCAAGAGAGGGGGTCTTGGGAGCCACCCCATAGGCCATGCCTCGCCGCAGCGCAGAAACAAACAAGGGGACGGCGAACCGTCCCCTTGCAGACCTCGGGCGAGGCGATCTGGCGATCGTGGCGATCCCCGCCCCGGGAGGAACCTAGCTGATCGGGCCGTTGCCGATGCCGGGGGCGCCGGGCAGCGCCTCGGGGTGGAGCTCGTAGCCCGGCTGCCTGTCGGTCGGCACGAACAGCCGCTCGCGCATCATGTTGTCGACGTCCCAGTTGAACATGAAGATCGGCACGCCTGCCGGCACGTTGGCGAAGCGCTTGTTGATGATCTCGGCGCCCGGGTACTGGGTCAGCCCGATGCCGTAGACGTTCTCGGTGTAAAGCCTCTGGTAGCGCCGCATCAGCTCGATGCGCTCTGCCGCGTCGTCGGTGATGGTGAAGGCCTTCACCAGCTCGACCATTTCGGTTTCGAACGGCAAGAGGTCCATGCTGCCGTCGGGGCCGGCCTGGTGCTGGGCGGCGATGCGCGGGCCGGTGGGGGCCAGCGACATGGTGTTCTGCACCACCGCCACAAGTTCGGAGGTGTTGCGGATCACCACCCAGTCGAACTGTCCCGAGCCCTGCGCGGCGTTGAACTGGGTGCCGGTCATGAAGTTGGCGACCACCCGGATGCCGGCCCGCTCGAGCTGCGCGATCACCGCTTCGGCGAGGTTCTTGTCGGTCTGGTAGTCGGCATTGGCGAGGATGGTGATCTCGACGTTGCGCCCGCCTTCCTGATCGGCCGGGAAGTTCAGCATGCCGTCGCCATCGGTGTCGCTGAGGCCGGCCTCTTTGAAATAGGCCGCCGCGGTCTCGGCCGAGTAGGGGTAATAGACGGTCGATGCCTTGTCGTAGAAGGTGGTGCCGGCATAGAGGCCGCCCGGATAGATGGCGGTGAACGGCCCCTTCACCAGCGCGTCGCCGATCGCTTGCCGGTCGAGCGCCGTGGTGACGCCCTTGCGGAAATCGAAGTTGCGGTTGAGTTCGCGCACCGCCTGGCGGCGGCTGTCGGGCTCGCCCCAGCCATTGCCCGAGAGGTTGGGATAAAGCGTGTAGCCGATGGTGCGGGCGCCGAATTGCAGGCGCGACGGCGCGTTGGGATCGGCGGCGCGCTTCAGCGCCTCGACATAGTTTTCCGGCTGTTCCATCGCCGAGTTGTCGCCGGTGCCGGCCACTGCCTGCACGTCGCGGTCGGCCCAGGTCGAGAGCCGGTAGTGCACCTCGTTGAGGTAGGGCAGCTGGTTGCCGGCCTCGTCGACCTTCCAGAAATAGGGGTTGCGCAGCATGACGATGATATCGTCGGCCCGATACTCGGCCGGCACCCAGGCCCCCATGACCGGAATGTTGAGGTATTCCGGCTTGATGGCGTTCTTGTACTGATCATAGGTGTTGGACGAGTATTTCGGGTGCAGCGGCTTGAAGATATGCGACGGGCCGGGGCAGAAATCGCCATAAGCCATCTGATAGAGATACTGCTTGGGGAAGGCGTCCCTGAACGTCCATTCGATGGTGTAATCGTCGATGGCCCTGAGCGTCGTGCCCTCGCCGAAGGTCTCCGGTGAGGTGCCGGTGAGCGGGGTGACGTTGGGGTCGACGACATTGTCCTCCCAGTAGAACATCACATCCTCGGAGGTGAACGGCACGCCGTCCGACCATCGGGCGCCCTCGACCAGGTGCATGGTCAGCTTGTGGCCGTCCGCGCTCCATTCCCAGGATTTCGCGAGGTTGGGCAGCGGCTCCAGCTCCTCTGCCTTCACCTGGAACAGCGGACCGGTGCGGGTGAGGCACTCCATGGTGCCGATATCGGTGCCGCCCCAGCCCTGCGACTGGCCGGCCATGTAGTTCCAGCCTTCCGGGCGGCCGCCGATGACGTGGCGCATCACGTCGCCATAGACGCCGATGCCGTCGGGCATGTTGGCGGCCTTGTAGACCAGCGGCTCTTTCGGCAGCCGTTCGGCCACCGGCGGCAGCCGGCCGGTCTTGACGAACGTTTCCGTCACCCAGGCCGGCTCGTGATACTCGGGCAGGGCCCGGAACTCGAACATGTCCTTGACGCCGACGAAGTTCGGCGTGCCCTGGGCATCGAATTTCGGCGGGTCGGGCGGTGTTGTCGGCTCCAGCATCTGGGCCTCGGCCGCCACGGTCGAGACGCCCAGCATGAAGGCGATACGGCCCAGGGCCGCAAGTTTGCGCGTCATTGTCTGCTCCTCCTTGAGGCACGTTGCTCGTGCCGTCGCCCGGGCATGGCGGTGCCGGTCGCTGCCGAGGCCCGCCGCGCTCGACATTTCGATCATCCAACCAACCCGAGATGAGCCCCAACGCTACGGAGCTTTGGGGCGATGGTGAATGGAGGAAACGCAGGGCTGGAGATTTCGATCAGCCGGGGGGTGCGAGCGGGCGCCATGGGAGGTGCCGGGCTCGCCCCGCCCGTCAGCTGGCACCGGCGGCGAGATGGGTCACGCTTTCGCGCATAGGTGCTGAGCTATGGTCGTGCCCCACCCCACCGGGTGTCATCCCTGCGAAAGCAGGGACCCATCCATCCATTTGCGCGGGCTGCAAGTTGGGTCCCTGCTTTCGCAGGGATGACACCGAGTTTGGGGCACTTGCGGAGCGTCGGTTGGCGTACCGGCGCCTAACTCGGCGCCCATGAGGGGACCACATAGTGGCTGGGGGATTGCATGGACTTATCGGCGGCGGTTGCGCAGCCGGAATTCGCTGGGGCTGCGGCCTTCGCGCAACCGGAAGACGCGGGAGAAGTAGTAGGAATCGGTGAAGCCGACGCGCTCGGCGATCTGTTCGATGCTGTCGTCGGACGCGGCGAGCAGCGCCTTGGCCCGATCGAGCCGGATATCGAGCTGCATCGCCTTGGGGGCGACGCCGAAGCGCGAGACGAAGCGCCGGCGCAGCGTTGCCGGCGACATGCCGAACTCGTCGGCGAAGGCAGCGAAATCGATGGGCTCGAACGCCCGTGCGCGCAGCGTCGCCGCCAGCACATCGGCATCGGGGCCATCGGCCGGTACGGCCGCGGGGCGCTGCTGGCGCGCCACTTCGACGGCAAGCCGGTGCAGCGCCACCCCGCCGGCGGCGGGGCCGAGCGGGGTTTCGTCGACGATGGCGGAATGGATGGCGCCGAACAGGCTGGCGACCGGGGTCAGCTCGCTGAGCGCCACCAGCGGTCGCGCCGGATCGATGAGCCCGCCATCGACGAAATAGCTGCAGAGGCTGCCGCCGAACAGCACCCAGCGCTCCTGCCAGGCGGTGCCGGGCGCCGGGCCATAGGCATGCTGCTCGCCGGGGAACAGCCAGAACAGGGCCGGGGCGGTGAGCTCGAGGCGGCCGGCGCGGGCGCTGAGCAGCATGCCGGCCCCTTCCTGCACCAGCACCGCGGCATGGCTGTCGAGCCGGCGGTCGGCCAGCCAGGTGGTGATGGTGTGGGTGCCGTAGCCCAGCACCGAGAGCGGGGCGGGCTGGCGCGCCGTCCGGTAGATCCCCACCGATTTGAGCTCAGCCATGAGCGAAACCTCCAGCAGGCCGATCCATCCATGGTGCGGCGGGCCTTCTGCTGGCTATCTTTCACACATTGATGCTGACCCGCAAACACCAGGGATGATTGATCGAAATGCCCAAACCGGCCCTGACCGCCGCGGCTTCCGCCGCTCCGCTGCCCCAGTTGCAGGCGGCCGGCAAGCGGCTTGCCACCACGCCGAACCGCATGGGCTGGCTGCAGCCGACGCCGGGCGACGCGCCAGTGGCGACGATCCGGCAGCGGCTGCGCGAACACGGCTATGTCTGGCTCAAGGGGTTTCTGCCGCCCGACGAGGTGCGGGGGTTTCGCGCCCAGGTGTTCGGGCATCTCAATGCGGCAGGGTTCGTCGCCGACCCGCTGGCGGGCACGGCGAGCGGCAGCGCCGGCGACAAGGAACTGGCCAACCGGCGGCTGATGGAGTTCGTCCGTTCGGCCCGTTACGAGGCGTTCTGCATGCACCCGCGGCTGTGGCAGTTCATGGACGAGCTGCTGGAGGGGCTGAGCTACCTGCATAAGCGCAAGATCATGCGCTACACCCTGCCGGCAACGCCGCAGGTGACGCCGGCGCATTACGACCTGGTCTATCTGCGCGGCGGCACCGACCGGATCGTCACCGCCTGGATCCCGATCGGCGATGTGCCGGTGGAAATGGGCGGGCTGGTCTATCTCGAGGGCTCGCACGCCCTGGGGGTGAAGATGGAGGCCGAGTTCCGGGCGCTCAACGCCACGCTGTCGCCCGAAGAGCGGATCAACGCCTACAACAAGAACATGACCGATGGCGGCTATGTCAGCAAAGACCTGCCCGACATGGCTGACAAGTTCGATGCCCGCTGGCTGGTGGCCGATTACGAGGCGGGCGACGTGATGCTGCACAGCCCCTACATGATCCACGCTTCGACGATGAACGAGGACCGCGAGGGCCGCATCCGGCTCTCCACCGATATCCGCTACCAGAACGTCACCGACGAGATCGACGCCCGCTGGGCCAACCACTGGACGCTCGACGACATGCTGTGAGGGGAGTTCCAGAGACGGGGCAACGGCTGACCCGTAGCAGTTGCCCCATCCGCGATGTCATCCCTGCGAAAGCAGGGACCCAGCTCGCAGCCCGCGCAGGTGGATAGCTGGGTCCCTGCTTTCGCAGGGATGACACGCGGTGGGGAGGCGAATTGGTGGGCCATCTCGTCGCTGCCGGTAGCCCGCATCAGCCGGCGCTCAGTGCTTCCGTCGGGGCCAGGCGGGCGGCGCGGATGGCCGGGTAGAGTCCGGCAACCGCGCCGATCAGCAGCGTTGCGGCCATGCCGCCGAGCGGCACCCAGGCCGGGATATCGACCGGCCAGCCCTGCAGCCGCGCATAGCCCATGGTCACCAGCGCGCCGATGACGACGCCGCAGCCGCCGCCGAGCAGCGACAGCAGCAGCGCCTCGCCCAGGAACTGCAGGCGGATATGGCCGCGCGTCGCTCCCTGCGAGCGGCGGAGGCCGATCTCGGCGCGTCGCTCCAGCACGCCGATCACCATGGTGTTGGCGACGCCGATGCCGCCCACCAGCAGCGCCACCGCGCCGAGCCCGAGCAACAGCCCGGTGAAGGCGAGGTCGGCGGCGGCCTCGGCGGCCAGCGCATCGGAGGGGCGCGATATGTCGACTTCGTTGGGCGCTTCGGGGTTGGCGGTGGGAGCGAGGATGCCGCGCACGGTTTCCACTGCGGCGGGCGCGGCGCGGACATAGAGCGTGGTGATGTCGCCGTCGAAATCGAGATAGCGCTCGCCGGCCGGCCAGCCGATCAGGACGCTGAGATCGAGCATGGGCACCAGCGACACCGGCGCGAGGATGCCGACCACGGTGAACCAGCGGCCACCCAGCCAGACCGGCTGGCCGATCAGCCCGCGGCCGATGCCGAGCCGGGTGGCGGCGCGGGCCCCGAGCACCACCGCGGGGTAGCGCGCCGTGGCTTCGTTCAGCCAGGCGCCGGCAGCGACCGTGGCGCCTAGGGTTTCGAGCAGGTCGAGCCGCGCCGCATAGACGGCGAGGCCGCCGGACTGGCTCGCCGGGATGCGGTTGCTGCGATAGATCCTCGCATCGGCCAGGGCGCCGATGGCGCTCACTCGTTCGACCTCGGGGATGCGGCCGAGCATGGCGACGGATTCGGGCGGCATGGTCGCGGCTTCGCCGAACAGCGAGGTGCCAGGGCTGGCGCTCAGGAGGTTGGTGCCGAGCTCTTGCAGCAACTGGTTCAGCTGGGCGCGGCTCGAGGTGGAAATGCCGACCACCGCGATCATGGCGGCAATGCCGATGGCGATGCCCAGCGCCGAGAGCACGACCCGCAGCGGCCGGGCCTTGAGCCCATAGGCGGCGAGGCGGAGGATATCGATGGGAAGCAGCCTGGCCGGCTGCAGCGGGCTCATGGTTCGGCTCGCCTGAGGTCTTCGACCAGTCGCCCGTCGCGCATCGCCGCCTGCCGGTCGAAGCGGGCGGCGAGATCGCGATCATGGGTGATCACCACCACGGCGGTGCCGGCGCGGTGGAGCCCGAGCAGCAGCTGCACCACGCCTTCGCCCGATGTGCTGTCGAGCGCGCCGGTGGGCTCGTCGGCCAGCAGCAGCAGCGGCCGGCGCGCCAGGGCGCGGGCGATGGCGGTGCGTTGCTTCTCGCCGCCCGAGAGCTGGTGTGGACGATGCTCGAGCCGATGCGCCAGCCCGACCTCGGCCAGCGCGGCTGCCGCCCGCTCGCGCCGTTCGCCGAGCGCGGTGCCGGTGTAGAGCAGGCCGTCGGCGACATTGTCGAGCGCCGAGACGCCGGGTGACAGGTGGAAATGTTGGAACACGAAGCCGATGCGACGCGCACGCAGGGCCGAGAGCTGGCTGTCGTTCAGCGCTTCGACGGCCAGCCCGTCGATCGCCACGGTGCCGGCGCTGGCGCGATCGAGCGTGCCGATGATGTTGAGCATGGTGGATTTGCCCGAGCCGGACGGCCCGACAATGGCAACCAGTTCGCCGCGCGCGATCTCGAGGCTGACATCGCGCAAGGCAAAGACGCCGCCGGGAAAGGCGCGGCTGACGTTTTCGAGTGAGACGATCGGCTGGCTCATCCGGGCACGCTGACCCGGTCGCCGGCGGCGATGCCGTCGCCGCCGACCTCGACGCGGCCGGCGGCGAACAGCCCGGTCTCGACCGGGACGAGCCGCGTCCCGGCACTATCGACACGCTCGACCGCAAAGCCGCCCTCGGGGCGCGCCAGCAGCGCCGCGACCGGCACCGAGAGCACGCCGTCGCGGCGCTCGCTGACGAAATCGACATCGACCGAGGCGACTTCGAGCCCCTCGAGCGCCGCCTGGTCGGCGATCGTCACCGTGACCTCGATATTGCCGTCCTGCACCACCGAGCCGACCTCGGAGATGGTGCCCGCCACCCGGCGATCATCAGGCAGCGTGATGGTGACGGCTCGCCCCACCGCGGCCAGCGCCTGGTCGGCGACGGCGAGCGGTACCGTCACCAGCTTGGTGGTCGACGAATAGTCGAGGATCGAGCTGCGTTCGGCCGAGGCGGCGAGCAGGGTTTCGCCGATCGCGGCGTCATGCGCGGCGACATGCACCGGCCCCTCCGAGATCACCAGCTGGCTGACCCCGACACTGCCGGTGACCGGCAGGCCGGAGGCGCCCTGCCAGGCCCGAACCTGCTCGGCGAGCGGTCCGGTATAGCCGAGGGCGGCGAGGTTATCGGCCAGCTGCACGATATCGGCGTCGTCGTCGGCCCGGGCGAGCAGCGCCCTGTGAGTCTCGCCCAGCGCATCGCGCTTCACCGTGGCGTCGGCAATGGCGACGCGGGCCGTGACGGCGTCGAGCCCTGCGGAAGCGAGGTCGCGGGTGAGGGAGCGGATGGCGGCGGCGAGCGCAGCGCGGGCCCGGGCGAGTTCGGTCTCGGCGGCGGCGATCCCGGCGCTCGGCGTCAGCTCGGCGGCCGAGAGCTGCTTCACCCGCGCAAGCTTGGCCGCGGCGAGCGTCACCGCGCTGTTCAGTTCGACGAATTCGGGGAGGGCAGGGGTGCTCGAGCCGGCGTCGGCGCGCCGTGCCTCGAGCTCGGCGCGGCGCACTTCGGCATCGGCGCGGCGCCGGGTTTCGAGTTCCACCGTGAGGTCCGCCGCAGCCAGGGCGGCCTCGCTCTGTTCGAGCTCGACCCATACCGGGGCGGCAGCGCCTGCATCGAAGCGGAGCGTGCGGTGCTGCGGAGCGCTGCCGTAGAACAGGATGGCCGGCTGGCCGTCGAGCCGGTAAAGCGGCTCGCCACGCGTCACGATGGCGCCGACCGGGGCCAGCGCCGTCACCATGGCCGAGGCGCCCGCCAGCGTCGGGCGCAATGCAGTGAGCTCGCTGTAGCCGAGCGTGCCGGTGACGGTCTTGCTGTCGACCAGCGCGCCCAGGGTGACCTCGGCCGTCGCGATGGGCGCCAGGGTCGGTGCGGCCGCTGGAGGTGCCGGCTGCAACCAGACGAAGCCCGCAATCGCGACGGCCCCGGCGGCCACCGCAATGGCGCCGCCGGAAAGGATGGGGCGGAGCTTGATCATCCGCCGATCATGATCCGGGCGCCGCGACCCAGCTCGCGGCAGGCGGTCATCGCCGCCTTGAGCCTGGGATCGTCCGGGCCGGCGCTGACCTTGCTCACGTCGAAGCGGCCATCGGCAGCAGGATCGGGAAAGCTCGGCACGCCATGCTCGCGCACGCACTGGGCGAGTTGGAGCAGCCCATCGAGCTGTTCGGGGGTGACGCCGTCCTCGCCAAGGCCGGCCGGCGCCAGCGCGCGGCAGGCGGTCGCGGCCTTGTCGAAGCGGGCGGCGCTGCCAGGGATGACGAGGAAGCGCATGCCTTCGCCCGGCGTCGGATCGGGGAACTCGGCATAGCCGTTGTCGCGCATGCACTTGCTGTAGGCGAGGGCGGCATCGTCGGTGTCGGCCGGCTGCTGCGCCAGGGCGGCCACCGGCGCAACCAGCAACAGGCCGGCGGTGAGGAGGGGGAGGAAAGTCTGGGTGAGCATCGTCGCGTCTCCGTCGTTGGGTGAGACGGCAGTACGAGATGCGGCATTAGGTGGGTGTTAGAAGCTTGTCTCAGTCCACCACTGCGCGTTCAGCATGTGGCCGAAGCCTGGAGCTACGCCGCCGGAAACCGTACCCGCACCGTGAGCCCGCCGCCCTCGCGTGGCATGGCTTCGACCTCGCCGCCATGGGTGTGGGCGACGGAGCGGACGATCGAGAGGCCGAGGCCGGCGCCGCGGGCGATGGGCGAGCGGGTGGCGCCGGCGAGGCGATCGGTGGCGGCGAGGCGGCGGAATGGTTCGAACAGGCCCGGCACTTCGTGGGCCGGCACGATGGGGCCGGTGTTTTCGACAACCAGTTCGACGCTGTTCCCGCTCGGCGCGGTGTGGACGCTCACCCAGCCGTTCTCAGGAATATTGTACTGGATGGCGTTCTCGATGAGGTTCTGGAGCAATCGCTCGATGAGGAAGGCATCGCCCATGATCGTGCCGGGGCCGAACGCGGTGCCGAGCCTGACAGCCACCCGATCGGCGATGGGGGTGAGTTCGGCCGCCACATGGCGGGCAATCTCGCCCAGTTCGACCGGGTGAAGCTCGGCCGCCCGCTGCTCGCTGCCGGCCAGGGTCAGCAGCCCGTCGGTCAGCTTTTCGTGGCGCTGGTTGACGGCGAGCAGCGTCGTGCCGAGCTGGCGCAGCTTGTCATTGTCCGCCGCCTCGAGCAGCGCCACTTCGATCAGGGTGCGGGTGATGGTGAGCGGGGTGCGCAGCTCATGGCTGGCATTGGCGATGAAGCGGCGCTGGCTGTCGAAGGAGCGGTCGAGCCGCTCCAGCATGGCATCGAGGGTATCGGCGAGATCCTTGATCTCGTCATTGGGGCCGGCGAGGGCGATCCGCTCGTGGAGACTGCGATCGGCGACGCGCCGGGCCGTGGCCGTGATATCGCGCAGCGGCCGCAGCGCCTGGCCCGCCACCAGCCAGCCGATGACGCCGGCCAGGATGGTGAGAAAGCCGACCAGCGCCAGCGACACCATCAGCATGGTGTCGAGGGTGTTGAGCCGAGCCTGGCGGACCAGCACGCTGACGCGGTCGGCCTGGTCCATCAGGTCGCGCGGCGGCAGCACGCCCGGCGCGCCCAGCTGCCCCTCGGCAGTGGGGGCGGCATCGTTGACCAGCCGGATGCTGAACTGCCGATCCAGCACCACGCCCAGATAGAGGTAGACGGCGACGATCAGCGCCACCCCGGCGACGAAGAAGGCGCCGGCATAGAGCAGGCTCAGCCGGGTGCGGATGGTCCAGGGAAAGCCGAGCAGCGTCAGCAGGCGCTTCATTGGAGCCGATACCCCACGCCCTGTACGGTTTCGATCAGCTGCGGCTCGCCGAGTTTCCGGCGCAGGTTCATCATGGTGAAGCGCACCACGCCCGAGAACGGATCGATCTGCTCGTCCCAGGCCTTCTCGAGCAGCTGCTCGGCCGAGACGACGCCGCCATCGGCGCGCAGCAGCTCCTCGAGCACGGCGAACTCCTTTTTCGACAGTTCCACCGGCTGGCCGCCGCGCAGCACGATGCGGCGGTGCACGTCCAGGCGAAGGCCGGAGCGTTCGAGCACTGGCGGAATGGCCGGCCGGGCCCGGCGCGCCAGCGCCTGCACGCGGGCCACAAGCTCGGCAAAGGCGAAGGGCTTGGTGAGGTAATCGTCGGCGCCGAGCCCGAGCCCGGCCACTCGCTGCGCCACGGCGGTGGCGGCGGTGAGCATCAGGATGCGGGTGGGCGACTGGGTCTCGACCAGCACGGCACAGACCTCGTCGCCCGAGACCAGCGGAATATCGCGGTCGAGCACCAGCACGTCATAATCGTTGACCAGGGCGCGATCGAGCCCGGCCGCCCCGTCATAGGCGACATCCACCGCCATGGCGTGGAGCCGCAGACCTGCGGCGATCGAATCCGCCAGCTGCCGCTCATCTTCAACCACCAACACGCGCAAGCCCGGCACCTCCAGCGGTCCGATGCTAGCGGGCGCCGTGTTAGGGCCGCGTTAGGGGACCGCCATCGGTATATGATAACGGGGGGCGTGGTGGCGACGCCAGCGTCGGCGCGGGAGCGCGTAGCCCGGCGAAGTTTCGCGGCAACCAAAACCGTGCTCGCGAGTTACGCCCGATGGGCGCGACCCTTTCGGGCGGGCCTTGGGGTGGGGAATGCACAACTCGGACAATTTCGACGCATCGCTCAGCGATGATGGACGCTACCGTCTGCTGGTGGAAGCGATCAGCGACTACGCCATCTACATGCTCGATCCCACCGGGATCGTCACCAACTGGAATCTGGGGGCGCAGCGCTTCAAGGGCTATCAGCCGCGCGAGATCATCGGCAGGAATTTCGAGCTGTTCTACACCGACGCCGACCGGGCGGTGGGCCAGCCGGCCACCAATCTTCGGCGCGCCGCCGACGAGGGACGCTTCGAGGACGAAGGCTGGCGCATCCGCAAGGATGGCAGCCGGTTCTGGGCCCATGTGGTGATCGACCGCATCCTCGATCCCGGCGGCAAGCTGGTCGGCTTCGCCAAGATCACGCGCGACCTGACCGAGCGCCACGAGGCGCAGCAGAACCTGGAGCGCGCCCGCGAGGCGCTGTTCCAATCGCAGAAGATGGAATCGATCGGCCAGCTCACCGGTGGGGTGGCGCATGATTTCAACAACCTGCTGATGGCGGTGATCGGCAGCCTCGAAATCGTGCAGCGGCGGATGACGGCCGACCCGGCGATCACCCCATTCGTCGAGAACGCCCTCAAGGGGGCGCGCCGCGGCGCCGTGCTGACCCAGCGCATGCTGGCCTTCGCGCGGCGGCAGGAACTGAAGATGGGGCCGGTCGATCTCAAGTCCACGGTGGCGGGCATGACCGACCTGCTGGATCGCTCGCTGGGCCCGACTATCCTCGTGACGAGTGAATTTCCCGACGATCTGCCGGCGGTCCGCACCGACACGGCGCAACTGGAGACCGCCATCCTCAACCTGGTGGTCAACGCGCGCGACGCCATGCCGGATGGCGGCGCCATCCGGATCGCGGCGCGGCACGAGGCCAGGGCCGATCGGCCGGGGAATTATGTGGTGCTGAGAGTGGTCGACGAAGGAGAAGGCATGGACGAAGCGACGCTGGCCAAGGCGACCGAGCCGTTTTTCACTACCAAGGGCGTCGGCAAGGGCACCGGGCTCGGCCTGTCCATGGTGCACGGCCTCGTCGAACAGTCGGGCGGCTTTCTCGAACTGGCGAGTGCGCCGGGCCGCGGCACGACGGCGGCGATCTGGCTGCCGGTGACGCTCGACGAGGGCGAAGCGGCGGTGGCCGCCGAGCCGCCGGTCGATGCACGGCAGGGCCTGCGGGTACTGGCGGTGGATGACGATGCGCTGGTGCTGCTCAACACCGTGGCGATGCTGGAAGAGCTCGGCCATACCGTGATGGAGGCCCATTCCGGCGCGGCGGCGCTCGCAGTGCTCGGGCAGCAGCCGGTCGACCTCCTGATCACCGACCAGGGCATGCCGCAGATGACCGGGGCGGAACTGGCCGAGGCGGTGCGCATCACCTGGCCGGAACTGCCGATCATCGTCGCGACGGGCTATGCCGAGCTGTCGGACCGACGGGCGGCGGCGCTGCCGCGGCTGGCCAAGCCGTTCAGCCAGGAGGACCTGGCATCGGTGATCGCCAGCACGGTCGGCGCCGTGCCGAAGCCCGCCGGCATCGAAACGGCGGCCTAGCTTTCGGAGGGCGGATGTGCGCCGGTAACGGCGCGGGTTTCCATATTTGGGGGATATGGTGGACGTTGTTCCATGGCTACTGATCGCGTTCAACATAAGCGGCGCGGCGATCATGGTGAAATGGGGGCTGCCCAGGGACGTGCCGTTGCTCGGCCGTGAGGATGCCGACCCGCTGTTCGGCTATGTCGGGCTGGTGATGTTCGTCACCAGCATCGCGACGCGCGTGGCGCTGACCGTCGCCGGCTGAGGCACCCGGGCCATCGCCGATGACGAAGCGGGCCAGGGCGGCTGTTCGATGGCGCCCGCTCCTGATTGCGGAGCGGGACGTGCCATGTCAGGCTCGATGCCATGCAAAGGGTCCGCGCGGCGATAAGTCTGGGGCCGAACTGCCGCGGCAAGTATCACTTGCACCGCGTCTTCGCGGACGCCAGCCCGAGCGGGGTGTTCGACTGGCAGGTCACCCCGGTCGAAGCGATCCATTGCTACCTGCGCCAGGATTTTGCCGGTCTGTTCGAGCGCGCCGACCTGGTGGTGAGAGCCGGGGTGGTGTGGAACGCGCGCTACGGCACCTCGCATCAGCACGAGTTCCCCAGGGACCTCAGCCCGGGGCAGCTCGACGCCTGCTATCCGGCGGCGCGGGCCCGGCACGAGCATCTCTGCCGCAAGACCCGGGCGCTGCTCGGCGGTCGCGGGCCGCTATTGCTGGTGTTCAGCCGGCCCGTGGCGGGGGAGGTGGTCGCCGAACTGAGGGCAGCGGTTTCGCGCTATAACCCGCGCCTCGCCTTTCACCTTGTGGCCGAGCCCGCGGCAGGGGCGGTGGGCGACTGGACCGGCAATGCCGAGGTCTGGGACGAGCTGCTGACCCCGTTCGACATCACGTTGCTGGAGGGCCTGGCAGCGGCCTGGCGGAAGCGCCGGCGCGATCGTCGCCGGGCCGCAGGCCGAGCGCCGATGCCGCCACATGCCCTGCCGTGACGAACCCACGATCGGGGGCCCCTGCAGCAGCATTCGGGGCTGCAGCAAAAAGGCCCCGGCGCCGATAGGAGCCAGGGCCTGAAGATCGAGGCTTCGCGTTCTTGCGGGCGCTTCGCCTTGCCGCATCAATGAGCGTGAAAGCGGTTGGTTCCATTGTCGCGACGGCTGGACAGCCGACGTCGAGCCCGGCTAGGAATCGAGCCATACTGTATTGGGGGATACTGCAATGAATATGCTCAGCAAAGCGGCGATTGCCGCGGTCACTACGCTTGCGATTACGGGCGCTGCCCATGCAGCCGACCTGGTGGTCACCCCGCCGGTGGCGGAGAGTGTGGCCGCTACGGACTGGAGCGGGTTCTATGCCGGCTTCGGGGTCGGCCATGGCTCGGGGCTGGTGACCTCGAGCTGGGCGACGCCGCTCCTGCCGCCCTACGAGGACGAGCTCGATGGCTGGGTGGCCGGAGTGCAGGCGGGCTACAACGTGCAGACCGGCCCGCTGGTGCTCGGCGTCGAAGGCAATCTCGACTGGACCAATCTCAGCACCGCCGGCCCGCCGGACCACCTGCCGCGCGACATCAACTGGATGGGCGACCTCAGGGCCCGGCTGGGCGTCGCTATCGACAGCGTGCTGCTTTACGGCACGGCGGGCGTGGTCGTCGCCGACACCACGGGCGGCTCGTTCCTCGAGGAGTTCAACGAGCTGCATAGCGGCTGGACCGCCGGCGTCGGCGTCGAGGCGATGGTCAGCGACAGCCTGTCGCTGAAGCTCGAATATGCCTACAGCAAGTTCGAGACCAAGCTCTACAGCTTCACCGATCCCGCCCCGTTCACGCTCGATGTCGGCTTTGACACCAGCGTGATCAAGGCCGGGGCGAATTTCCACTTCTGATCCGGGCGGCAGGCGGCCGCCCCCCTGATGGCGGCCGCCTGTCATGCCACGATACGCCGGCGCCGGGGCGGCTAGCCCTGGCGGCCCCAGCTGTTGGGCTTGCGCTGCTTGATCAGGTCTTCGAGCGGGCGCTGCGACACCAGGTAGCCATCCTTGAGCAGATGGTCGACGCGCGCGGTGCCGATGATCAGGTTGCGCGGGCTGTCGTGGAAAGTGGCGAACAGGCGCCATTTCTTGCCGGCGGGATGGGCCGGCTCGCCGCTCGTCTGGTCAGGCAGCGAGATCAGCACCGGCGGTTCGGCGCCGATCGCCCCGTCGGTGATGAAAATGCAGATGGTCAGCGCTTTGAGAAGTCGGGACACCGATCGGCCTCGGGTGCTGGATCAGGGGCGGACGAGGGCGGCGGCGTGGATCAGCTGCACCGATTGGCCGATGCAATCCAGCGCCAGGCTCATGGCCTGGTCCGCCTCCTCGCCGGTGAGCGCGAAGCCCTCGATGAAGGGCTGCAGCGGCAGCTCGGCCAGGCGCTCGAGAAACAGCACCACGGCCTGGCGGCCATTCTCGGCGGGATAGTGCTCGGCCGAGGCCAGATAAGTAGCCAGATCCGCCGCCAGCGCCTCCATGGCGCGGGCGTAGGCCGCCTCGGCGGCGATGCGAACATGCGGTGGGTCAGCCAGAACCACCATGCCTCGGATTTCCCCCAAGCGCGGCTCCTCCTGGAACCGGCGGGCGCACAGTTACACGATTAAGCGACGACGCATAGGAAGCGGTGGCGTTTCCCACCTCGATTCCGCACGGAAACGGACGCCGCGAGTTGCCCCGCAGCGTCCGCCCGCTCCGCCGATCGTTTGTGGACGCTTGGCAGAGCGCTGGAAAGGTGCCGGGCCGAGCCGCCAGAGGCAAGCGCAATGGTTAACTAACGTGTTGAAACGACTCGATAATTTGTCATTTCGTGATCGGACTTCCGGCAACTAGACGGAAAGTTGTTCGGCGCCCCGCGGCGGAGGGGGGAGTCCGCCGATTCGTGCCGTGAAGTGTTCGCGGCCCCGGCGCCGGTTGGCGGCCAGCAGCCTCTGGAATTTGCGGTCGCAATGTTTGTGTCGGCGCGTCGCGTTCATTTCGCTCCGGTCGCCTCAGCCGGCAACGAACTCTTCGAGAAGCTTGCGAGCGCCGGCGGTGGACTCCGCCGCCATCGCCAATGCGGGCGCAGTACAGTCAGTTGCCGACGATCTGCATGGGCGGCGGGGGCGGGCGGGGGGAGACGCCGCCCTCTGGTGCGCGCCAGCTCCGCCGTCACAGCGTATCGAAGGCGCAACTGGCCGCGGCGCTGGCGATCTCCTGGTTGCCGTTCAGCGAGGGCCCCGAGATGGAGATCCGGCTCGTATTGGCGCCATCGTGATCGGTGAGGCGAAGGGTGACGAGTTCGCCTCGCTGCATCGCGGCGATTGCTTCAGCCAGCGGTTTGGCATCGTCGAACCACACCGAAAGGGAGTAGGCGCCGGCGCCGTGGAGTTCGCTCCGGAATTCACCGGCTCCCAGAACCGTGTCGCTGCTGCCGAGCAGCTGGGCGGCGCCCATCTTGTGCTCGCCGGAGAGCGCGGGGTTGGGCAGCGCCGTATAGAGCGTGCTGCGGGAATCCCTGGCGCAGTAAAGGCTGATCCCCAGCGGGTTGGGCGCACCGCCGGGAAATTCCGACGCGATGCTCAGGATGGCGACGATCGAGCCGGCCCCGCTCAGCTGCACCGGCGCCTTGGCCAAAAGCTCGATGTCCTCGCCATACGCCGAGATGGTCGAGAGCAGCGCGAGCGCCACTGACGCAATCACTCTTGGCATTTTCCGATCCTTTCGATGCTCATGCCTATCCCGCGAGATGTTCGAACAGGATGGTGCCGCCGATCGCGCACAGGACGAGGCCGGCCGCGACTTCGGCGATCCGGCCGAAGCGCTGGCCGATGATCCCGCCCAGATACATGCCGGCCAGCGCAAAGCAGAACGTGGTGATGCCGACGCCGGCGCTGACGGCGAGAATGCCTGCCAGGTCAAGGTCGATAAGGGCCAGGGAGAGCCCGACGGCAAGGGCATCGAGGCTGGTGCCGAAGGCTGTCGCAAGCAGAACCAGCAAGGAGGCGCCGGCGTTCTCCCGCGGTGCATCGGAGCCGTCGGCCCGCAATGCGCCGTGGATCATGTGCAGGCCCACGCCGGCGAGCAGGCCGAAGGCGATCCAGTGGTCGTAGCTGGCCACCCAGTCATTCGCAACAAGACCGGCAAGCCAGCCGGCAAAGGGCGTGATGGTCTCGACGATGCCGAAGACCAGGGCAGTGCGGAAGGCTTCGGCCAGCCGCGGGCGCGCGATCGTGGCCCCACGGCCGACGGCCACCGCGAACGCATCGACGGACATGCTCGCCGAAAGGAGCAGGATGGCGACTGGTGACATGGCCGGGCTCTCGTTCAAAAGACAGGCATCGCCCGAGAGCAATCCCGGGCGTTCCGTCATCGCGGTGGTGAGGTCGTGGTTCGTCCCGCCGTGCTTCGGCGTTGCATGTCGGATAGCTGCTGTTTGCGACGAATGTCAAGCAATATCAAGTACTTGCAAGTCGTTCTCGGAAGCGTTCGCAACTGTCGACTTGCCGGGCGCCCGCTCAGCCGGGCAGGCCGGCGGGGCCAAAAGCAAAACGGCCGCCACCTCGAGGGTGACGGCCGCGGTCGAGCCGGCAGCAATGGGTCATTGTCGCCCTTCGGCGAGCCGTTCGAGGCGGGCGACGCGGTCGCTGACCGCTGCCAGTTGCGCGCCCTGGCGCACCTGTTCGACCAGCGTCGCGGTGGCTGTTTCCAGCGTGCGCTCCACGGCGCGCAGCCGACCATCGAAGCTCGACCAGCCGACGGCCATGGTCACCAGCAGCCCGCCAAAGGTGATGACGTGGCCCAGGTTGATGGTGAAATCGAAGCGCGGGCCGGTCATCGACCTTGCCCCAGCTTCAGCTTCAGCAGCTTGCCGATCAGCGTGTCGCCGCGGCCGAGCATGGCGGTGCGGGCGAATTCCTGCACGGCGTTGGCCGTGCCGCGCGGCAGTTCGCGCAGCTCCGCCTGCCTGCCGTCCTCGGTGACGATCTGCGGTTTCACCGTCGCGACATAGGATCGCCACTGGGTGAGGCCCCAGACGACGAAGCCGCCGGCCGCGGCTAGGCTGACATCGCCCCAGCGGCCGCCGAGAATGGCGAGCAGCGTCGCCTGCATTTCGGCGGGCATCATGCCGTAGAGCGCCAGGAGGCCACTGAGCCAGCCGGCGAGCATGCCGCCCCAATCCCAGAGCCGGCGGAGCCACCATTGCAGGGCGACGGAGGAGAACAAGGCGGTCATTTTCGGTTTCCTCAGAACGGGAGCGGGATGGTGAAGGCGCCGACCACGAGGCCGGCGGCGACGAGACCCCAGAAGAGGACCCAGCCGACGATGCCGCGCCGCGGGGCCGGGGCGGGTGGCGTGGGCGCCGGAGCGGGAGCGGGCGCCGGCTGGGCCGGGCGGTTCAGCTCGTTCAGCACTTCGGCCAGCATGGCCTCGGCAGTGGCGGCCCTGGTCAGCGAGGCGTTGATGCCGTCGCCGGCATAGTAGCTTTCGCCACGCTGGACCTGGCGATGCGCGCCCTGCTGCGGCGCCAGCACGGGCCAGCTGGCCCATTCGCGCGCCAGCCGGTCGCCGAACTGGCGCAGCGGCAGGCCATTGGCGGCGAACTGGGTCCAGCCGCGCCGCTTGAGCAGGGCGAAGCCGAAGCGGTCCTGCAGGTCGGGCGTGAACCGGGCCGAGAGCGGCACGCCCAGCTCGGCGATGAGGCTCAGCAGGGTGGGGCGGATGATCTGGTAGCGGCCGGCGGCGCCGCTCGGCGCCTTGAGGTTCCTGACCCAGCGCTTCTGCTCGGCCAGCAGTTCCTCGAGCGTCATCTCGGTGATCGGCCGGGGCAACGCGCCGGGCTTCTCGTTGCGGTAGCCGATAATGGTCTCATAGGCCGCCTGGCCCTGGCGGTTGGTTTCGAGCTTGGCAATGAAGTCGAGCAGCATCGCCGCGCCGGGTGGCACGTTGGGGGACATGGGGAGTCTCCGAGGTTCAAGGGGCAGGAAGGTGCGCGGCGGATTTGACGACGACCGGCAGAAGCCCGGGCGCGCCGGCCGGCGTGGGCAATCGGCGTTCAGGTCGTAGGGCGGCGCATCACGTGGGGCGCAGTGGCTCCGCCCTGGCGGATGTCAGCGCCGAGACAAGCGGAACAGGTTCGGCGGCGCGCAGCGCGTCGGAGCGTTTCGCCATCGAGATGCAGCGCCGGGCGGGCGGCTCGACGCGGATCTGGCCAAGCACCCTGCCTCAGCCCATCACCGACGTCATTCCCGCGCAGGCGGGAACCCAGTGGGATGCTGCGGCACCTGCTGAGCTTCAGAGATCCCACTGGGTCCCCGCCTGCGCGGGGATAACGCCGTGGGTCGGTCCAGCACCGAGCGCAACCACCAACTCAGCGGGATGACCGAGTTCATGGCGTGGCCGGTGACAAGGCCGCCGATGGCGGTGGCCTGAGCCAAGGCAAGGAGCACCTCATCGAGGCAGGTAAAGCCCGGCAGATGTTGCGTGGGCTAAGTGCCCCTCAACCGCCGAATGAGCGGGCTGAAGGTCGTATAGAGCTTCAGCCGGCGTGCCGCACGCCGGATGCCCTTGCGGCTGGCCGAGCCGATGATGCCGTCGGCCTCACCGCTCTTCAGCGCAGGGTGGCTCGCGAATGCGAAGTTGGAGGTAAAGGCGGCGACCGCTTCGGCATAGTCGAACCGCGGCTTCGCGGTGTCGATGAGCTTTTGCATGTGCTCGTCAGGAGAGGTGTTCTGCCCGTGAATGCAGTAGCAGTAGGAGAGCGGATCATCGAGCAGCGCGATCGATGATCTAGCCACCATGGCGTCCACCATCCTGGTGTCCTCCTCGCGGCGCAGTGCCGGATAGGGCGCGATGGCGCTCTTGCGGGCGATCATCGAGCCCTCCCAGATCCGCGAGCGGGACAGGGCGAGAACCCGCTGCGACGGGCACCACATGAACCATTGGCGCAGGAACAGTGCATCGGCGCCAACCTGCAGCAGGGCGCCGACGCCATGCGCGATGCGGTCGGGACCATAGAGGTCGTCGTCATCCCATTGGCAAACGAGGTCGCCATGCGCCGCGACGACGCTGAGGTTCCGCAGCTCTCCCAGGGTGACGTCGGGAACCGCCGACACCAGGCGAACGCCGTCGCCGGCTTCATCGACCAGCGCCTCGAGCGCATCGGTCACCTGATCGCAGATGATCACCAGCTCGCGCGGGGCGTAGGTCTGGCACTTGAACTGTTCGATGGAGAGCTGCACCCGGGCAAGCTCACCATGCGTGACCATCAGGCAGGAGACCATCGGGCCCGTCACCGTGGTGTTGGCCGGTGCGATGGTGATGTGAGGTGTTCGGGTGTTGTCGGTCACCGACCGAAAGGTTCGGTCGTAGAGGTAGATCTGACGCACGTTCAGGCGGCCCTCGGCTGGTGTGGCCCCCCGCCGATCGCTTACGCTGGCTCCTTGGTGTCTCAGTTGCCGACGTGCCGTCAAGCACTGCGCAGCAGATATTTGCTAGTCTTCACAGGGGGATGATCAGTGGGACTGGCCTGATGGCGTGGCTGAGAGCCGTGTATTGCGGTCTCAAGGGGCCTCATGACACTCGCCGTGGGCAACGGTTTGCCAATGCGTGGGAGTCCGCCTTCACAGTCGGTTGTTGGGTGAGGTATGAATGTCCTAGGGAACCGAGGAACTGGCCGATGATGGGAAGGCGCCGCTTCAGATACGTCGGTCTCGTCCCCTTCATGGTTGCGAGACAGATCAGGCGATCAATCGGCATCCGACCGGGCACGCAGGCTGCACGTCGGCTGGACCTTGCTTGTATGGCCATCTGGAACTGGGTCAGGCCCGGTGTGCGACTCTGGGGAGTGGTGCTTAGGCGTTTGGGAATGCGTCCGAGGGCGGTGTGAAGTTCACAGTGTAGCGAGCGACACCAAGCGTAATGCGCAGGTCATCCAACCAACCATTGAAACGTGCGCCTGCAGCAGTCCGCTCATCCACGTGAGTGCCCACCGAGAATGCGGTGCTGGTCATGTTCCCGACGTCCGAATACGAGGAACCCTGAGCAACTCCGTTGACGAAGAAGCGCCAGATGCCACCCGCGCGCGTCAGCGCGAAGTGGTACCAGGTGGACGCTGCGACCACATAGGTCCACCTGTTTGCGCCACTGATAGACACACGGATTGTGTTTGAAGTGCCCGCTGTGCCCATGAAAGGATTTGGTGAGGTCCCTCCCCCCACAGGCCGGGAGTCGAACAGGCACTGGAAGGTTCCCAAGGCATTCAATCGGGCCCACACTTCGTAGGTGACATCATTGGTGCCATTCGCCGGTATCTGGCCATCACAGGTCAGGTAGTCGCCGGAGCCGTCAAATAGGATAGAGGACCCGCCCCACTTGAATTGTGCGGTGCTGAGCTTCGTGTCTCCGAATCTCGCTAGAGTTCGCCCAAACGCTGAGCTGTCGGCCATGGTCGTGGAAGCGTTAGCACCATCTCCATGCAAGAGTAGGTGCACGTTAGAAAAGTATGGATCTCCGCGCCCAACAAACATGCCTGCCGGAATCATCATGTCGCGATGTCCCCGAACAGCCACCATTCGTCGGTCGCGCGCTTGCGCAGAGACGCGGCGGAATACTGCCCCGTCAGCTTCAGCCGCGACCCGGCCGAGCGAATGGTCACGCCTGCGCCCGCCGCCACCGTCACCTGGCCGGCCCCGTATTGAAACAGGTTGATGATGGTATCGACCGGGAATGGTGCCGAGCTGTTTGGCGGCACGGTGCACGTGGTCGCCGAACCGTTCTGGAACTCGACGCTACCGCCCATATCGGCATAGGTCAGCGTGTCAGTCGTGCCGGCAACGGCCCGCGTGGCGAGGAAGCCCTCCTCGCGCAGGCGATACCATTGGCCCCAGGTGCCGTTCTGCTGGGCGCGCCGCCAAACCGGCACGATGGCGGCGCCACCAGCGAAGTCGTACAGTGTCTGGGTGCACCAGCCGGTGCCCTGATGGTTGACGACTTCGCCATAAAACCAGTTGTTGGAGCCGAGGGGCGCGTTGGCGCCACCGAGGCCCGAAGCCATGTACCAGCCATTCTCGACGGCGTTGTTCCAGTCCGTGACGGTCTTGGACAGCGTGCCAAGCCGCGTCGGCAGCCGCGCGTCGGCAAATATGCCGGAGACGATGTCCGTCGCCGCCAGCGCCAGCAGGGCCTTGAGCTGGCTCATCGTCACGTCCTCGGGGTCGCCGGTCCCCGCCGTGTTGCGGCCTTTCACCGTGGCGTTCGCCATGTTGGCCAGCTTGGCGTTGCTCACATAATCGTTCGGCACCGTCTCGAAGCGCGTGTCGTCGCCGGCCGCGGCGGTGCCGGCGGTGGCGCCGATATTGCGCGAGGCGACATTGCCGAGGATGACGCCGCTGTCCTTGAGCAGCTTGCCGGTGGTGCCGTTGAAAGTCGCGACGCGGTTGTCCACGGCGCTTGCCGGGCCGCCGACATTGCCGGCGGCGGCGACGATCGGGTTGGCCGGGTCGGTACTGTCGACGGTGACGTTGGCGCCCGCCACCACCGAGGCCAGCAGCCCGGGGGCGCCGCGCGGGAGGCCGAAATTCAGCACGGCGGCGCCCGAGCTGCCGACATTGACGACGCTTGCCGGCATTCCCGGCGCCAGCGTGCTGACGGTGCCGACGGCGACGGTCGCCGCGGCGCCCTGCGGGATGTCGAAATCGAACACCGCATCGTTGGGGGTGCCGATATTGGTCACCTCGGCCGGCACGCCGGGGCCGACGGTCGTCACGCTCCCCACGGCAACCGTGGCGGCCTCGCCCTGGATGCCCTGGAGGCCCGAGGGGATGCCGAAGTTCAGCACCATGTCCTCGGCCGTGCCGACATTCACCACGGTTGCGGGCGAGCCTGGGGGCAGGGTGGTGACGGTGCCCACCGCGACCGAGGCGTTGATGGCGTCGATCGCGATCAGGTCCTGCCAGGCCTGCCCGAGATAGCGCCACTGCACCATGGCGCCGGTGTTCCTGAGTTCGATCTCCAGCGGCAGCAGCGTCGGCAGGACGCGCAGCCGCACCTTTGGCGGCGGCACCGCCTTGGCGCGCACCGCCACCTCGGGCTGGGCCTTGATCCGGAGGCGCGGGGTGATGGTGTCGCTCATCTGCCGAACCCGCCTCCGACGAAAGCCAGCGTGCCGGTGAACAGCTGCGTGGTGCCGGTGCCGTTGGTCATCCGGCAGCCGACCTTGTAGGTGTTGCGGATATCGAGCGCGCCCAGCTGGGCGGTGGTGAAGCGCCACTGGATGGTGCCGGTTTCGGGGATGGCAATGCTGCCATCGGCGGTGGTGGCGAACAGCCGGCGCGCGCCATGGTCGCTGACCTCGAGCTCGAACAGCACGCCGGCCGTGTCGAGCGGCTGGTTGGTGGTGTCGTCGATCAGGTCCACCCGTTGCGCCCAGTCGGCATCGTCGGTGGCGAAGAACTGCAGCTCGTACATCCCGGGCCTCAGAGCTTGATGATCACGAGTTCGAACAGCGAGGGCTGGACGTTGGGGTGCGCGCCGCCGCCGCCGGTGTCGGCGGTCGAGCCCACGATGTCGATCTCGCCCGAACCGCCGACCTGCTGGCCGGTGGATTGTCCCGCCGAACCGGTGTGGGCGGGGTAGGACCCCTGGCCGAAGGTGGTCAGCACCATGCCGCCGGTGGTCTGGGACGAGACGCCGCTGTCGTTGCGCGATGAGAGGAAGGTCGGATGCCCGTGGTTGGGCATCTTCATGGTGCCCTTGGCGTGCTGGTGCGCGGGGATCTGCGCCGCGGTGAGGGTCTGCGCGGCGCTGCCCACCGTGGCGCCGAGCGTGGTGTTGGTTTCGCCGCCATCCACCGTCGCATCGGGGATCAGGTTGATATCGGCATTGCCCATGCCGCCAAGGCCGATGGCGATGCGGTCGCGATAGTCGGGCAGGGCGATGGTCTTGTTGGCGGCCCAATCGCCCGCTGCCGAAGCGCCGCGCCCGCCGCTGACGCCGAGCGTGGCGTCGGCGGTCCACAGGTGGAGGAACAGCGCCTGGCAATCGGCATTGGCGCGCTCGGTGGCGCCCGAGGTGGGCGAGCCCAGCGTCCGGCCGTTGCAGCGCACCCAGCCGGCCGGCGCCGCCGTGCCATAATAGCCGATGCGCATGCCGGTGGTGACCAGCAGCGTCGGATCGGTGACGCCGGGGTCGGGCGGCTCGTAATCGGCCGATTGCGGCACATCGATATCGTCGTCGTCGAAGATCAAAACGCCATTGGCGTCGGTGAGCTTCTGCCGATAGCTGCCCGGGGCCGGGCTCAGGTAGATCACCGGGAACATACCACGCGCATCGGCAAGGATCGGCTGATCATGCGCCACGCTCAGCGCGCCATCGGCATAGACCACCTGCGGCGTCGAGGTGGCGGTGTCGTAGAAATACAGTTGATCGCCGATGCCGAAATTGGGCACCCGCGAGCCGGGCCAGATGGCTGCCATGGGGAAGTCTCCGGGGGAGGGATGGACGCGCCACAACTGCCCGTGCATTCAGTCCTGCGGGGACTCAGCTCTGGGGGAGGGCGCTGTGACTGATATGGGGAGTGTCAAGACGGCGTCTTGGTGGTCGCGCGGACCGGCAATGTGCTGTTGCTGGCGATCGTGCTTGGGGGCGGCTACGGCTTGTTTACCTGGACAGTCGGAATGGGCCACGCCTCGATGCAGAAGCTTGCGGTCGACGAAGGTTATTGCGCGCCGCCGCAGGATTGCGCGGAAGTCGTTGCGGCGCTGTACCTGGTCGCGTCGGAGCGCTTCGGCATGTCGGGGGCGCATCTCGACTGGTGTCTGGGCGTCGACAGCTGGGCGGAGGCGAAAGTCCGGCGCGGCGGCTGGCTCAAGGAGATCGCCGTCTGGTTCATGTATCTGCCCTGCGGCAAGCTCAACGAAACGACGAGCTGAGCCATACGGTGATGCGATACGTGCGGGCCGAGGTTTATGCCGTGTTCGGCAATAGCGAAACGGGGGAACGATGACTGATCCAGACCAGCAGCCCAAGCCAGGGACCAAGAGAACGAACCCGCTGTTGTGGGGAGCCGTCGCCGGCGGTGTGGCGGGCGTGCTGGTGTTTCTCGGCCCGACGCTCAATATGCCGAAATCCGACAATGCGCTGCTTCAGTCCCCGGCATCGGCTGCCGCGGTGGCCTTCTTCTGGGGCTGGGCTGCGGGGAGCGTGAAGAACTGGCTGGGCGACCGCCTGTTCGAGCGGTCCCTCGGCGGAAAAGGGCCCCGCCGATGGTGACGGTATCACGAGGCGCTCAGCGCCCCGGGTGTTTCCAAGGGGAATGAATGTCTGAGCGAGAGCGTGCGGTGCTGACGCGCGGCGAAACCATGTTCTGGGAAAGCGCGTATGTGATCGCGGTCGTGATCGGGATGTTTGCATTGGTGGCCGGTTCCCAGGTGAAGCTGAACCCGCTGCTGGTGCTGCTAATTGGCGTGACCCCTTGGACCGTCGTTCGGGTCGCAAGAAAGCACTGGAGGCCGCCTCCTGTGGCGCGTCGCGTGGACGTTGACACGAGGCCTGACCGCTACAAGTCATCTGACCTGATGGTGGATATGATGCGCCAATCCGACGGGCCGCACATCTCGTAGATTTTTGCCGTCGCTGCGGCGCTGGCTTTGGTGGCGACGTTTATCTACCGCGGGGATTTTGAGGATCAGGACGGGCTTGCGCAGGTCTCAGCAATGCTGGGCTTTTTCGTCGGGGGCCAGGTGGTCATGGCGCAATGGGCCATGCGGCGACCGCTGCTGTACATCCCGAACCGACCACTCTTCGGCTTCCTGGGGGTGCTTGTGGCGCTCGCCCTCGGGGTGACCCTGTATGCGTTCCGGGGCGTCTTCTCATCGGAGGGGCGAGTGATTGCGGGCGCCCTTGTCGGCGGCGGTCTGGGTGTCTCTCTCGCAGTGTGGCTCCGCAACGTAAGAGGATGAAGCGCTCTGGGTTAGCCAGTCCTGTCAAAAGGGCCAACTCGCCGGTATGTTCGCCCACACCTATCGGGGAGATGGTTGCATGGAGCGAACGACGTCGGGTTTGGTTTTCTCGTACTTGTGGGCCATTGGGACCAGTCTGATCTTCCCCCTCGCCTTTTGGTACGTCCTCGAGCGAGTTACAGATCGCACTGACGTATTGATCGTCTGCATCGCCGGAATACTCTACGCCGCGGTAGCGCAGGTATTGCACTACCAACAGCTGTTCTTCCATCGACTGTCGAAGCAGATCGGTGAGAGGACTATCGCATTGCAGAGAATTGTCGATCCGAACTGGATCATTAGCGAGGATGAAAATCTGAAAATCACAAATATAGTCGAATCATTCGATTTTCACGCCAACATGAAGATATTCATGATGTCTGTGATCGAGTTGGCCGTGTTTGCGTATTTTTTCTTCCGTTTGTTGTCGGCGATCTGATCCCTGGATCTTGAGCCAGGCCAGTATTGGCGCAAGGACCCCGATCGCATCCGGGATATGATTTGGTGAATCTCGCCGTCCTGGTCAGCACGCCGCCCCATGACACACTGCGGGCGGGCCGTCGTCTTTCCAGTGTCGTGGTCACCGGGGACGGTACTGCGCCCGCCATCGTCTCGATCGTCTTGCACGATGCCTTGGACAGAAGTCGCATCAGGCATGCAACTGAAATAGGGGCTTAGGCTTGGGCTGAGGTAGGTGCACATCGGGCGGTGGGAACCGAGGAAGTGGCGAGCGCTTGTACTCGGGAGTAGCGTTCGGGTCGTACTTGATGCCGAGAGTGGCTAGGGCATCGACGAAATCGTTGTTGGCCTCGGGCTCAACAATCTGTTGGGCGAGGCGGCGGAGATCCAAGGGGTCGTCGTCGTTCGCTGTTATGGCCGCGGCCCTTGCTGCAAGACTCGGAGCATGGAGCATAGCGTCCGGCAAAGGCTTTGGGCGGTTGGCGATCGCGGCCCGTGCTTCGGCCTGACGCGCTGCCCGGCCAAAAATCGGCATGGCTATCGCCGTCGCCAATCCTGCGGCACCTGCAAGTGAAAATCCCGCGGCGGCGACAAACGCGGCCAGAGTCTGCCTGGCGGTGTCGCCGAGCGCGAACACCGAGCGGGAAGGGTGTCGTGCAGCGACTGGGAGATCGATTCTCCTGAGAACCGCCGCCAGCGCCTTCATCCGGTTGCGCTCCTCCTCACTGAACAGGGTGCCTGCCAAAGAGGAGTCCTTGCTGCTGATGAAGGCATCGAGGCGTTTTACTAGAGTTGCCGAGGGGCGTAGTTCGCCAGTCGCCGGGTCGTTGACCAGCTTGTTCCAGGCTGCGGCGCGAATGGTCTTCCACTCCTCGCTCGATGGGCCGAACACCCCCTTCAGCCGTTTGGCGACCTCGGTCGCAGCGAGGCCCGGCGACACCACATCGGCGCCGTAGAGCCAGTTCGCGACCTGTTCGGCCGTAGCGTCGCCTTGTTGCATCTTGGCAATGGTTGCTCCGGCGGCATCACCTTCCTTCGGATTGGTGAGGCTGAGATACTGGTGTGTCTCCGCCTTGGCGGCCTTGAGTGACTGCAGCGCCGCCTCGTCGCCGCTGAACAGTTGCTGGTCAACTGCGTCGCTCAGCCAATCGTCGAAGGCCTGCTTCACGCCACGAGTGGCAGTGATATCATCAGGGCCGGCGCCCGAAAGCCCAGCCAGCTTCCGCCGAACCTTCTCGAGCTCTGACCACTGCAGGGGGGAACGACGGTCAGACGGGACAAGGGTTGCTCCCTCGATCTCCCGGAGCGCAGCCGCGGCTGCAGGCGTAAGGGTATCGTTGACCACTACGCCCGAGAGGCGCTGCTTGACGAAGTCGGGCAGCGCTTTCACCGCCGCGAGGCGGACCTTAAGCTTGCCGTCCTGGGCGACCTCGAAGGAGGTATCGGCGCCTTCCTTCGCCAGCCTGGTCTTGTTCTGCAACCCGGTGGTGACCGTGCCCGCCAGATCGTCGGCTGTGCCACCAAACTCCTTGCCTATTGTGCCTGTGGCGGCGCCAATCGCCTCAGTCTGACGATCGTCGAACGTCCGCATCAGAGGCTGTGAAGCGTCAGCTTGTCGTAGCAGCTGCTCGGACCGCAACTGGTTCAGGTCGCCTGACGCTTGCCCGGACGTCAGGGGGATACCGAAGCTGTCGGCTTCCTTGGTCGCGATCTCTTGACGAAGCCGCGGTAGTTCATTGGGGCGCAGCTTGGGCATCGGGCCGGTGCCGACAGATCCCGAAAAGTTGAGAATACGCCCGGTCAGCTCCGGGCTGACACCGGAAAGACCGTATCTCGGATCCAGTTCCTCCTCGCCCTGCAATACATTACCCGGCAGGGTAAATGTATCGATCGCACTATCGATTATCGCGGGAAGGACCTTGGGAATAGCCGGTCTGTACTGGCCGGTCTTAACGTTCCGCTCGAAAGGATAGAGCGAACGGATCATGTCTGGGATGCCCGGCGGGATTGACAGCGGACCAACGTTGAGCGGCTCGCCCGCACCTGGTGTCTCCCACCCTGGCACGAGCGTTGCCCCTGGAGGCACCATCTCCTCAAACGACAGCTTCGGCAGGGTCCTGCCCGCCTTCGACTGTTCGATCGCCCAGTCAAGGTAGCCCTGCGTGCCGGGCTTCAATCCCACCGGCGGCACCGCGGGCTCTGCGACGTGGGGGCCGTAGTTCTCCCAAGGACCAGCCATCATAGTTTCTCCCAGTTGGCAGAGTTGGACGGATCGCCGCCTGCGAAACGGTAGCCACCTTCGATCGTGCCAATGGCGGGCCGGGCCGGCAGTATTGGCCGCGCTTCGCGCGGCAAGGGGTAGGGTGTGTAGTAAGAGGTCGATGCAGTGGGTTGCGGCGTCCGCGCCGTTTCCTCGGGCTGACCCGACGAGGCATAGGCATCGGCCCGACGCTGCGTCGCCTCCTGCACCATCTGTACGGCGAACGGCCGCGTCTCCGGGTTGGCGAACAGCGCCTTCAACTGATCGGGCGGCGTCGTCAGCCCGAACTGCGACAGCGGAGCTGCAGCGTTGGCGAACTGCTGCGGCGCTTCGCGCTCGTAGCGATCGGCTTTCCCTTGGGCGACGCCCTGGTCCCACAGGTTGAGCAGGTCGGTAACCTTGGTCTGCGACGGCTGCAGGGCAGCGTATTCGGGGTAGGTCAGTGCCATCTTGGGGCTCCTAGTAGCTTGCGGGCATACGGGTGGTGGGGTTGACCGAGCTGCCGCCGAACCCGCCATAGCCGCCGAACGCGCCGCCGCCGGCTATCCGGCCGCCGATGCCGACTATGGTGCCCAGCGCGTCGAGCATGGCGCCCTGGCCGGCTTCCTTGCCGGCGGCGACCTGGTTATTGGCGCCCATGTAGCCCGAGGCGAGGCCGCTCTCGAAATCGAGGCCGCCGCCGCGGGCGGCAACATCGCGGTCGACGCCCGCGCTGTACATGTTGTTGTAGTTGGAAAGCCCGTTCGTCCAGTTGCCCCAGGCCTGGTCGGCATAGCCGGTGGCATAGCGCATGAGGTCGAGATCGGTATTGCCTGAGTCGAGCCGGCCCATGGCGGAGCCCTTGCGAGCCACCGCATCGAGCCCCTGGTCGAGCGCGAACTGGTAACCCGGTCCGGCGCGGAACGCCGCCTCGGCCCGGGAGTAGCCGTCGGCGCCGTTGAGGCCCATGGCGTCGGCATAGCGGTCGGCGCCTAGTTTCCCCAGATCGAGGTAATCGCCGGTGACGCCCTGGATGCCCTCGATGATCGGCCGGCCGGTCTTGGCCAACTGGTCGATGACGCCGCGGTTCTGCTCGGCGGCCTTCTGCGTGGCCTGGCCCTTGTTGAGCCCCAGCCAGTCGCCGATGGTTTCGAAGATGTCAGCCATACGAGGCTCCTATTTCTGCACGCGCGCGGCGAGCCTGCCGCCGGCGATGTCGAGGGGGCCGCCGCTCTCGTTCTGTAAGCGGACGGAGACAATGTTCTGGGCGCTCACCCAGGCGGTGATGGTGATGCCGGCCGTCGGCAGCGAGAACGCCGCCGTGGCGAAATCGCCGAGCGCTGCGCCGGGGACGGTCACCGTCGTCGTGGTGCCGGCGCCATCGGCGAGGCTCGGCGGATCGTAGGTTGCGGCGCCTTCGAGCGGGGTCAGCTCGGCGAGCTTTTCCGCCAGTTGGTTCAGCCAGTCATACCAGGGTTTTGTGATCGTCCCGTCGGCGCCGACCAGCCGGGCGCTCGGATGCGGGATCGGCCTGAGGCTGTCCGAGGTGCTCATGCGGCGCGCTCCTCGATATCCATGGCGCCGCCGAAAAATGCGATCTCGATGGGGTCGGAAATGCTCATCTCCCAGATCCGGCCCTTGCGGCCGGTGAGGCCGGCATTGTTGATGTCGATGGGCAGGTCTTCACCTTGCGTGCCGAGCTTCCGGGTCAGCGGATTGCCCCAGTTGCGGCCGCCATCGTCGGACCAGCGGATCCGCACCACCGGGTCGGTTTCGATCGGCGAAATGCCGGCATCGAGGCCGATGCCGGTTTCGAAATCGAAGCTCGCCTTGTGGATCACGGCGCGGCCGGGAAAGCGGTGCGCCTGGTTGGAGCGGAGCGTCCAGACCAGCGGGCGCGCGCCGTCGCGGCGGGCGGTCGAACTCAGCTCGAACGCCGTGCCGCTTTCGAGGTCGAAGGTGAACCACTTGCTCCAGGCGGCGACGCCGTAGCGGCAGCGCCAATCGGGAAAACCATAGCTCTGGCGCTCGTGCCAGCTGCCGGTCGAAACGTCGTAGACCCAGGTCCAGCCCGGCCCGCTCAGCACCCAATAGGCGTGCCCGGCCGCCTGGTAGACCCAGGCGACGAGCTCGGCTGGGTTGGTCACCGCTTCGATCAGCCGGTTGAGGTCAGGCCCCGAAATCGGCGCCGGCTCATAGCCCTGGAGCCTTCGCACGGTGTTGTCGTTGGCAACGAAGATCACCGTGTCGGCAAAGCCCGGCTCGAACCCGGCCACCGCATAGGGGGCCTTGAGCCCGATCGGCACCACCACCGAGCGGTTGAAGGCGAAGGCGGTGGGGTTGCCGGCATTGGCATAGAATTCGAGCGAGGCGGTGCCCATCAGGATCAGGTCGCTGCCCGAGGCGATGGCGCGGTAGAGCCCGTCGGGGTCGGCTTCGGCCGTGGTGCGGTCGACCGAGGCGAATGTCGTGTCGTTGAGCCCCGACTGGTAGGCGAGACCGCTCTCGGCGGTGACGATGAAATAGCCATCGACCCAGCAGATCGAATTGACCGAGGGCAGGTCGCCATCGCTGAACACGGCGACAGAGGCGCCCGAGATGTTGATCTGCGACATGCCGCCCGAATGGACGATCAGCACGTCGGGCACCGGCGCCTTCATGTTGCGCGCCATGGTGACGGGGCCGCTGCCGCCTACCGTGCCGGTGAGCTCGGTCACCACATAGCTCGAGGTGATCGAATAGACCCGGTTGCCGGAGACGACATAGAGCACCGAGCCCACCAGCAGCGCGCCGCGAATGGCGGTCTGCGTGGTGGTGAAGCGGGCGATCAGCCCGGCGACGCGGCGCCAGACGATCTCGCTGCGCGAGCCCGCGGGCGCGCGCTCGGCGATGGCATTGATCAGCCGGCCGCCGGTTTCGGTGGGGTTCACGCCCGGCGCGGTGCCGGTAGGCCAGCTGATCGGGGGCATCAGAAATACTCGATTTCCTGGGTGCGGCCGGAGAGGATGGTCGGCTTCAGGCCACGCAGCCGCTGTTCGGCGAGGAGCCGCTTCTGCTCGTCGGGCGGCGCCCCGAAGGCGCGGGCCCGGGCATTGGCGAGCAGCACCGCGAGGTGGTCGAAGGCATCGTCGTCATAGGCATCGGGGTCGCCCCACACCCAGATATCGCGGGTGGCGAGATCGCTCATGACCGGGGCGACGGCCTTGTCGATCTCATCGAAATCCTCGGCCGAAGCGGTCTGCCCGGCGCCGACCACGCCGAGTTCGGCCAGCGCGCGGTTGACGAGGTCGTGACGGGTTTTGGGCATGGGGTGCTCCGGGGGTGGGGAAAGCTCCCCTCCCCCTTGAGGGGAGGGGCGGGGGGTGGGGGTGGTGAGGCGGGCACGGTGCTGACTGAACCACCCCCACCCTCAATCCCTCCCCTCCTAGGGGCGCGGTAGCGCCCCGGGGGGAGGGAAGCAGGGCCGAGCCCAGCCTAACCCACAAACGCCTGCTTCTCCGCTTCGGAGAGGGCGTTGAAGGCGTGGGCTTCGGCCTTGTTGAGGCCGTCCTTCACCTTCTGGTCGCGGTCGCCGCGGACGATGATGAACCGCCCGCCGCCATTGTGGATGGCGCGAAGGCCGATCGCCGGCGGATCGGTTTCATCGAGCACGGTGAGCACCGCACCCTCGAGCGCGAAATGCGGGTTGGTTGCCAGCTTGGCGAGCAGGGCCGGGTGCTCGGCATCGTCGAGCTGGCGCGGTTCGCCGTCGAAGAAGCGCAGCCCCTGAAGGCTCACCACTTCGCTGTCGCCCAGGGGCGCGTGGTAAGTGACCGTCGCCATATCAGGGCTACTTCATGTAGCCGAAAAAGCGCGGCTGGATGGTGCCGGCGACGGCCGTGGCCGCCGCGGCGACGGTCCGCCAGACGATCTCGGTGTCGGCGGCGAATTCGTAGTTGAGCCCGGTCGCCGCCAGCGTCGTGTTGGTGCCGCCGGCCTGGGCGGTGGTGGCGCCGGTGGCGATGAACCGGTCATCGTCGCCGGCATCGCCGATGGCGAAGGTGAGCAGCGGCGAGCCGTTGCTGTCGAGGTCGGGCACCACCACCGAGATACCGGTGAGGACGAAGCCGCGCGGCACGACGAAGAGGCCCACGGTCTTGTTGAGCGCGAGGTCACCGGTCGCCAGCGCCACATCGGCGCCGAGGCACTTCATGGTGCGGGCAAAGCCCTGGTTGCCAACCTGCGGCTGGCTATAGGCGTTACGATCAGCCATGGCCGATCTCCTTTTGTGAGGGGGAATGGGGGAAGGCACCGGCGGTGCGTTGATCCTCCCCCGCGGGGCGGGGGAGGGGGACCACCCGAAGGGGGGTGGAGGGGGCAGTCAAAGCCTGCGGTTGTGCACGGTTTGCCTTCTCCCCTTGCGGGAAGCGGACGAGGGCGCGAAGCCCTCGCCGCGAGGTGCCCGAAGGGCGGATGAGGGGTATCGCAACCGAAGGTTGTGCGATCGGAGCGAACGCGACGAACGACTGAGAGTCTGGCCGCCCCCTCCACCGCCTACGGCGGTCCCCCAACGGTGAGCGCCTGTGGCGCTCATCCGTGACCCCGCCACGCGGGGGAGGATGGCGGAGAGGGCGGTGCGGGCGAGGGCAAAGCCCTCGCTTACGAGTTCCCCACCCCCGCGACGAACCCGGTCACCACGCCCCAGTCGACGAGGCTGCCGATCGTCGCCGACGCGCCCGCCGCCAGCGGGGCCTTGGCGATCTTGCCGACGCCGTACTGGGCTTCGATGCCCATGCCGGTGACGAAGTCGTAGTCGCCATCCTCGAGCGTGGTCGGGCGCGGCATCTGGCCGAGCGCATAGGCGAGCGCGCCCTGGCCGCAGAGGAACACCGGCTCGACATCGATCCCCGCGGCGCCGGCGCCCTTCAGCAGCAGGCGCTGGGTGATCTCGGGGATCTCGACATAGATCACCCCGTCATAGACCAGCGCCCCGCCGGTAAAGAGCGGGTTGGCCTTGGTCGGGTCGCCCCCTTCGCGGTTGCGGGCGTCGCGGTTGGCGGCGGTCATCACCGGGTCGGCCTTCAGATCACGAAAGCCGCGGGCGCCGACGAAGCAGACGAACCACTCCTGGTCGCCTTCGGCCTCCATATAGGGGCTGATCTTGGGCCGGCCGTTATAGATGCCGGGGTTGTTGGGGTCGACGCCGGTCTGCTTGGCCTGGTCCTTCATCAGGCTGCCGACCGCCGCCGACATCTTGTCGTTGGTCGCATCGACATTGCCCACGGCGGTGGCGAAGGTGGTCGAGTAGTTGGAAAGCGCCGAGCCGAACACCACGCGGTCGGGGTTGGCGGTGACCCAGGCATTCTTGTTGCCGGCGGTGGCCGCCGACCACTTGATGCCGTTGACGCGGTTGCCCGGGTTGCCGAAGCGGCCGGCCTGCATCGCCGAAGTGGGGATCGACAGCAGCGCATCGACCAGGTCGTCGCGGACGATCCGCTTGGACCAGCCGCGCAACAGGCTGCGGGCGGTGGAGCGCACCGAGAACGAGCTCTCCTTGTTCTGCGCCCGGTTGTTGGCCACGGCGTTTCGGGCCCAGTCGGCCCAGAGCGGCATGCCGTAGCTGTCGATCTGCTCTTCGTTGCCGCGCAGCGTCCCCGCGCCGACGCCATCGCCCGAAAGCTGGGTGACGAGCGGCACGCGGATCTCCTTGCCGTCGGCTTCGAGGTCCGACATGCGCACGATCACCGAGGTGGAATCGTCGCCCATATAGGGGTCGAAGCGCGACGAGCGCAGGAAGTCATAGGCGACATCCTGGCGGAACTTGATCACTTCATTATTGGGGTGGTTGGGAGAAAGAGCCATGGTTGGTGGTCCTGATGCTCAGCCGGCTGAAGCGCGTTCAGCGTCGCCGGCGGGTGGTTGCCGAGAACAGCTCGGCATCGGAGGCGTCGCCGGCCGCGGATGCGGGGCCGGCGGCAGTGCCGATGCCTTGCAGCGAGGGGATATGCGGCACGGCTGAACGACGGGGAGTTTCGAAGGTGTGTCGGGCCCCACCGCGCAGCTGGGCGAGGAAACGCTGCTGGACTTCGGGGTCCCGCATCGCCTCGTCGAGTACGCGGTTGCGATAGGCGGCGGGGTCGCTGCCGATCTCATCGAACGCCTGACGCTTCTTGTGCCAGGTGACGAGCTCGCCATAGGGGTGGTTCGAGCGCATGATCCTGAGGTAATCGGTCTGCACCGCCGGGTCGGCCTGCATGGCCTGCCCGAGCGCGTTATAGGCAGCCCGTACCGTATCCGACCCATGCTTTTCTTCCGCCAGCAGACGGGAAACGCCCTGCCGCTGCTGGAACAGCTGTTCGTGGATCGGGGTGACCAGCGATCGGCCCCATTCATCGGGGTTGTCCCAGAACTCGGCAGGCCGCGCCGCTGCCTGCGGCTGGGGCTGCTGCAACTGGGCTTCGAGCCGATAGAGCCGATGCTTCAGCTCGTCCCGGTCCCGCTCGGCCGCCCGCCGCGCATCCGCTTCCTCGCGGAGCCGGGCAGGGGGAATGGCCGGTTCGGGCCGCGGTTCGGCAGCCGGCGCGATGACGGGTTCCGCCAGGGCCTCGGCAACGGGCGCATCACCTGCGACCGTGGCGTTGAACAAGGCGGTATCGTCGGTCCCGGGCGAGCTCTCGCTCGTCCCGTAGCCGTTGGTGTCGTCGTTCATTTCGTGTCTCCCGGACTATCGCGTCCGATTGGCGTGACCCTCACTGTCGCGGAGAGTGCAGCGATACCGGCAGGAGGGCGCCGGCGACCCGTTGCGCCGTATCGTGGCGCGGACGGAAACTGTTGGTGTGTGGGGCTGGTGGGGCCGCCCCACCCAGCTTCGCTACAGGCCTCCAGCCTGAGCTGCGCTACCTCGCGGCGAGGGCTCCGCCATCGTCCGCTGACCACAAGGGGAGGGTTAAGCGATGGAACCGAAACTCTCAGTCTGGTCTCCCTCCCCTTGATGGGGAGGGATCAAGGGTGGGGTGGGGCCGCAAGCGTGATCGTCGAGATGGGTGATGGGGCGTACCGACTGAAGCAGACGGCCCCCTCCCATCCTCCCCCATAAAGGGGGAGGTGCCGCATCGAGCGTCTGGCACGATCGAAGACAGAGCCTCGACTCTTCACCTCCCCCTTTATGGGGGAGGCCGGGAGGGGGCCGTCTCTCTCAGTCACCACCAAGATAAGGCGCCGCGGTCCCAAGGGGAGAGAAGGCGCCACCCGCCCGCACCTCTGCGGCCCGCAACTGCAGCGCGCGCCCGGCCAGCTCCAGCTGGCGGTTGGTGCGCCAGGCGTCCTGTTCTTCACGGCGGGACAGCAATTCGTCCTGCCGCTCCACCGCATCGATCCGCTGCTCCAGCTCTTCGGCCGCGCGCTCGGCGCCGATATCGCTGGCTTCGGCCATCAGCTTGGCTGTCTCGGCTTCGGTCTTGCGGTTGTCGAGCGCCTTGCCCTGCAGCTCCAGCATGGCGGCCTGCTGCTGCAGCATCGCGGCCTGCTGTTCCATCGGGTTGGGCGGCTGCGGCCGCTGCCGGGTCGCGTCACGGAACTTCTTTTTGGCGGACGCCGGCATCGAGGAGGTCTCGATCAGCACTTCCAGCGCCGCCGCGGCGACCGCCGGTTGCAGCAGCGGGCCGACGGCTTGCAGCGCCTGGCGCACCGAGTCGTTGGTGTCGGCCTGCATGGTCACGGTGTCCGGCCCTTCATCGAGGATGATGTCGACATCGAGCGAGCCGAGCGCATTGGTGATCGTCGGCATGCCCGTCGCGGGGTCGATGGCCAGCCGGTTGACCGAGAGCCAGTTGCCCAGGCCCTCGTCATCGGTGACGCGGATCCAGCGTTCGGCCGTCCACAGGCTCTGCACCGCATTCCAGATCGCCCGGTAAACCCGCTGCTTCCAGCCGCGATAGCCGAGCAGATACGGGCCGAGTTCGGCAATGCCGGCCTGCTGCTGCAGCGCGATGGCGCGGCCGGACATGTCCTGCACGCCGGCGCCGATCAGGGCGGGGTTGAAGCCGTAATTCTCGATCTCCTGCTTGGCTTCCTCGAGAAAGCCCAGATTGGCGCCAAGCTCGGCGCCGCGCGCCGCGTCGTCGAATTGCGGCAGCTCGGCGCCCACCGGCACCACCACCACGCCATCGGGGCGGGCCAGTTCGGCCCGGATCTTCTCGGGCTCCAGCCCCTGGCCGTCGCGGATGACGATGCGGCGCGACTGGCTGGTGTGCAGGCCCTTGGAGCGGCGCTGGTTGATCTCGTCCTGCGCCGATTTCATGTTGCGGAAGAAACCGTAGCGGTCGCCGTCGTGATCGACATTGGCCGAGAACATCACATACTTCGAAATGGTGCGGCGCTTCTCGTCGCGCAGGTAACTCTCGCCTTCGGCGAGGATGGCGGCGCCGGTATAGATGGCGAAGCACCACTGGTTGCCGCGCTTGTACCAGTGGTCGATCACCCGCACACGGCGATGGTGCTCGTCGCCCATCACCCATTTATTGTCGCTGTCGGGGTTGCTGGTGAGCTCCGAGCCGAGATCGACCGAGGCCTCGATCTCCTTCGCCTTGTCGGGAAAGGCGGCGAGCAGTTCGCTGGCATCGGCCCATTTGCCGATCCCCATATAGCCCGCATCGGTGAAATCGGCGCGGGTCGAGGTCGGGTCGTAGAAGAACCCCGCGGGGTCGACCACTTCGAAACCGATCTCGGTATCGCCCCGGTCGCCGGCCTCCAGCGTCAGCTCGAGCCCGCCAATGCCGTCGACCGCGCCGTTGAGTCCGGCAATGGGGGATTTTTCCTGCCAGCGCTGCTCGTCGAGCACATAGCGCAGCACTGCGGTCGCCACCTCCGCGCCATCTTCATGCTTGGGCGTGCGGGCATAGCCCTTGGGGTCCTGGCGCTGGCGTTCGAGCAGGCCGACGACCGCATTGATCTTGCGCGCCATGCGGTTGTAGGTGACCACGGGTTGCTTGCGCTGGTTCAGCGTCTTGATCTGCTTCGCCGTCCAGTGCGCGCCGTGGTAATAGCGCCGCGCTTCCTGCTGCTCGTCGATCTCGGCACGCTTGCCGTCGAGATAACTCAGGTAATCCTGCTTCAGCCGCGTCAGGGACCTGCCGGGCGGGGGCGGAGCGGGTGGGGCAGGGGGCGCAACTGGCGCAGCCGCGGTGTTGGGCAAATCGCTCATCGGAACTCCTGGATCACTGCGCGCATGCGTTGATGCACATCGATCGCCCCACCCACGATGTCATCCCTGCGAAAGCAGGGACCCAAGCATCAGCTGGCGCAGACCGTGAAATGGGACCCTGCTTTCGCAGGGATGACACCCGGTGGGTGGGGATAAGATCGAACCCACCCCTTCTTCGGCGACTTCGCCTCAATAACTCTGCCAATCGCCCGGCGTCGCGCCGCCACTCTGAGGTGCATAGCCCGATCGGTGCCGGCGCGGCTCAGCCGCCGGCTTCGTCCGCACCCAGGGGCGCGACATCGCGGCATAGCGCCAGTCGTCGGCGGCGTGGTCTTCCATGTCGGTGTCGAGATCTTCGGGCCGCGCCGGGTCGTGCTGCAGCATGGGGATGGTGCGGATCGAGTCGCGGCAGGTCGAAAAGCAATAGATCATCGGCCGCCCCTCGGGGTTGGGCTTGCCGTCTTCATCGAGCGTCGTGCCGACGAACCGCTGGCGCAGCATGTCCCAGCCGCCCATGGCGCCGCGCTGCGACACCCGCTTGTTGTCGGCGCCGCGAAAAAAGATCCGCTTGTCGCCTGAGCCGAGCGTGATGCGGCTCGCGATCGAGGGCCCGCCATCTTCGGCAAAGGCCGCCGGGTCGAGCACGCCGAGCCCCACGGTTTCGGTCTCGCGTTGCGCGAGGCCCTTGCCCACCTGTTCGGCGGTGAGCTTCAGCCCCTTGTTGGGTTTTCCCGGCTCGCACCCATACCATTCGCGGTAGCGGAGCAGCGCGCCGCGCGGCAGCAGCACGCCGCTTACCGGGTGCCTCGTGTCGTCGCCGACGATCGCCCACCAGCCGAAGGAGAACGGCCGGGCGCTGCCCCAGTCGCCGGAGCGGAACTTCGCCCAATCCGCTGGGATGGCGAAGGGCTCGATGACATGCAGGCGCGTCTGCCAGCAGTCGAAGAAGGCGCCATCGATAATGTCCCAGTCGCCATGGCGCATGGCGTTGACCAGGGCAGCGCTGCCCAGCCCCTCGAGCCGCGCCTCATAGGTCGGGTCCTCGGTGGTGAGCGTCGGGTTATCCTCGAGCCGCGCGGGGATGAACTGGCGCAGCATGCCGCCCTCGGCCGCCGTGGTGCGCTGGATGGCGAGCGGCGGCGCCGCATCGATGAAGGTCGTCTTGACGAACTGGTGCCCGACCCCGCCGGGGTTGGCGCCGCACAGAATACGCGGGAACCGCCCGCGATATTTCTCGGGCACCGCAATGCCGGTCATTCGCACGCGGTTGCGCAGGAACCGATAGATCACCTCGGTGAAATGGGTCAGCTCGTCGATCAGCAGCACGTGGATCTCGGCGCCCTGGTACTTGAAGCGGTCCTTCTCGTCCTTGCAGTGGCAGAGATAGATCTTCGATCCGTTCCAGAAGCGGATCTCGTCCTCGACGATTACGACGAACCCGCAGTCCACCCAGCCGGCCAGCAGTGCGCGAAAGCCCGACGGGCCCTCCATATGGTTCTTGCTCAGATCCTCGCGGATGCGGCGAAACAGGTAGACCTGCAGGCCAGGGATCTCGGCGCACCAACTGATCGCCGCCTGCCGCATCAGATGCGACTTGCCGCCCCCCGCCGCCCCGCCATAAAGCACCTCGGTCGCCGCCGACCCGAACGCCACCCACTGCTTGGGGTGCAGCGCAATGCGCAAGGCCTCGGGATGTCCGGCGCTACTTGTCGCTCGCTTCGTCGCGCTGTTCGCTGCGGGCATCCCTGGGTATCCCCTCGAAGATAATGGTCGGCCGCATGCTGCCATCGGATGAACGATGGTCGACGGTAGCGTGCTTGGAATGCAGATACGGCGCCGCCTTGTTGGCGGCATCCACCCGCTCACTGCGCGGGATCTCGGGGTTGCGCATGATGGCGAGCAGGAAATCGAGCGGGGTCTGGACAGGATCATCCGGCGCGTTTCGCGGCCAGGTTGGGTCCGGGTCGGACATTGGGCTGGTGCTGGGCTTGTTGCCGACACGAGGCATGGGGATTCCTCAGACTCGCCCGACTGATGGAGACGGCCCCTCCCGGCCTCCCCCATGAAGGGGGAGGTGAAGAGTCGAGGCTCTGTCTCCGATCGTGCCAGACGCACAGGCGCGGCACCTCCCCCTTTATGGGGGAGGATGGGAGGGGGCCGTCTGCCAGTGGTTAGTCGCCCACAAGCGCCCACCGGCCGGTGCGGGGGCAGCGAAGCTGGTGAAAGGAGACGAGCAAACAACACGCGGTGAACGGGCAACGCCTGTCGGCTTTCCCGTCACCGTGGGCCCGGAGGCAACCCGCCGAAGCGGTCCCTGCGCGGAACGACCCACATAGAGGCGGCGAAAGCTCGCTGCCTGATGCTGAAGCTAGCGTGATTGCGGTGAGGGTGCAACTATTGGGTTTGCGCTCACCACAGGTTGCCGTGGGCTGTGGCGAATAGGGTTGCACCAACGGGGCGTCCCTGGCGTCGCCTGCGCTCAGCACTCGCAACCTCGCCGCCATCGAGGCGGGATGATCGCCCCGCGATCGGCTATCTTATTCAGATGGCTTCACGGAGGGCGGATCGACTAGGAGACCGAACTCGCCGCGACTGGCCAATTCTTCCGCTGTTCGCGGAGGACGTTCCGAAGAGGGAAGTGGCCAGGTCACGCTGTTCTGGAAACCAGATTGAAGCAGTTCCCTGCCGGCCTGGATCAAATCAGTTGCCAGATCGAGGGCGTCAATAGACAGAGTGTTGATCGCGTCAACGAGCTCTTGGCCGCTCTTCCCCTTAAGGTGTCCGCGCTCGTGAAGCTGGCTGACCGTGAGCGGGTCGAGGGCGTCACTGAACACTACGTGCAGGACGTCGTTCCGCCTCCCAGCGATGCCATTGGCCTTTCCAAGCAGCGTCAGGATTCTCCGACCGGCCGGGGTCTTTCCTGCCCTTAGTTGAACGAGATTTGTTACCATGTCGCGCTGCGATCGGTCCGAGGCAACGGCGAAGAAGGTGGCTTTCGCGCCTCTTCGTCTAGTTGGGACAGTAGCTTGTAGAGGCTGAATGCGGAGCCGGTCAGTGTATTCCAGGCTATCGACGCGCGACCAACAGTAAGTGACACATTTACCTCATGAAGGGCCATGAGGCGCCCAACAGTTCGGGGGCGAGCGTTTCATCCATGGCATACCCTCCTAGGGGCAGCGAGCCAAATCAACGAGGCTGAGCCAGCGGTAAGACGCGCAAGCCTTACAAGCGACGGCATGCCACAGAATGAGCGCGATGCCGAATCAATCAGTCGCGGTGTAAAGCGATCTTAAGGCCCGGGCATGAAGATCGGGCTAGCGTCAACAGAGGCCCTTTCACATGAGCGGCGGGTGGGTCCCATTCTTTGTTGCTTTGCATGTAACGGCATTTGTGTTCATTGCTGTTTTGGTCGGCGACTACAATTTTGTAGATGCCACCCTATATGAAGACGTAGTCGCGACAGGCGGCGCCGATGCGCTAAACGTCGCGAACCAGATTGGGCGTCTTGACGTTTTGACGCTTGCGTTAGCCGTTATCAGCGTGCTGGTGGCGGTGACAGCCATCATGGGTTTCTGGTTCTACCGGGGTGTGGTTGACCAGCGCGCGACGGACGAAGTGCGTGAGCGGTTGCCGATGATTCTTGATGAGTACATCAAGAAAAATCCTAGCTTGGTCGCCTTGGCGCTACGCGCCAACGCAGATCTCGCTAAAGCCGGCCTGGCTACAGAAGATGGGACCAGCGATTTCGCGGACGAGATCGCTAGTGCGATGGATGGAGGTAAAGAGCCTTAGATGGCAACGGCTCAGGAAATTGTTGGTAAGCATACGGCCGATGCGCCGGTGAACATTGAAGGTCTCGTTGAAGATCTCGGTGTTGAGCTTGTACGCAAGGCGGATCTGCACCCCCTGATTGCTGGTCAGATCGAGTGCATTGAGCCCAACAGGTTCAGAATCTCGGTGAACAAGAATGACCACTACTACCGCCGGCGCTTTACTACCGCCCATGAGCTGGCGCATTTTCTCTTGCACAGGAATTTGATCGCGCGCGGCGTGGACGATACCAAGGCATACCGTAGCCTCGATATCGGGAATTTCAACAACCAGAACATCACTCGCGAGCATGAGGTGGAGGCCAATCGTTTTGCTTCACGCGTGCTCATGCCTAAGGATCTGGTCCGCAAGTATCATGGCGAATACGCCGGCGACATTACGTTGCTAGCAAAGAAATTCCAGGTTTCGGAAGAGGCTATGGGTTACAGGCTGCAAGCGCTCGGCCTGGCTTAGCGGCCGTTTCTCGCCTTCTCTGGCGGACGACTTCCCGCGCCTTACCCCGCCCGGCCCGCATGCCACGCCCGAAACCCCTCCACGTCTCGCACCCCATGATCCATCACCGCCTCGTACACCAGCGCGCTCGGGATCTTCTGCTCCGCCGGGTCACCGGCCGCCAGCACATGCTTGATGGCGAGAATCATGCCCCGATCCGCATCGGTCAGCCGCGGCAGCAGGGTGCGGAGATGCACCAGGTCAGGTTGGCGGTCGGGTTGGTCGACCAGCCAGATGTCGAAGGTCCAGTCGGCGCCGGCGGCGGTGCGCACCGATAGGCCCAGATAGAGACCGTCGGGGTAGTTCTGCGGCTCGGCGTTCCAGCGGCCGCTGTCGTTGCGGAAGCGTACCGTCACCACCAGGTCGGTGCGCAGCACCAGCCGGGCGCCCAACTGGGCGAAGGCGCCGAGCGTCGCGGCGTCGAGCCTCTCGCAGCTCACGGTGATGTCGATGTCGCGGCGGACCATCAGGCCCAGCGCCGAGCTGCCCACCCGGGTGGGCTGACCGAGCTCCTGCAACTGGGCGACGAGATCGAGGGCGCGGACCACCTCGTCGGCCTCCGCCTGTAGCCGCGCCTGAATTGCCAGCAGATCATCCATCGCGGTGTGTCTCCGTGGTCGCCAAAGCCGCTGCTACAGCAATTCCGGCGACAGGCCTACTGGCGCATCGCACCAACTCGCCATTGGGGCATGCTGCCAAAGTATCGGCGCGGTAGAACATGGCGGCGCGACTATTACGGGGTTGTCGATGCTGATTGTCAGCAGTCATTTGAACGATCGATGGTGTCGGGGTGGTATGTCGCGTCGTTCCTGCCGCCAATGCGCTGCGCTCAACTCTCGGCTTTGCCGCTCCCGATGCGGCTATGCTGCGCGAGCGGCGCAGTTCTCAGAACGTTCCTCGCGGGAAAGTCGTATTACGTCGGGCCATTCCCGCTATGTTCCCGGTACCAACTGTTGCGTGCCGCCATTCCTGCTTCCCCCTATGAATCGGTGGACCTCCGCTTGACCTTGCGCCCGCGAGAGATTCAGGTGGCGATGATGGAAGCGCAAAAGACACGAAAAGCGACGGGCGCCGGGACTACTGGCCTGCGCCAGTTCCTCGGCCTCGAACAGCAGCAGGGCTGGCTCGAGAGCGGCAGCGAGTTGCCCGATGCCGGCGAACGGGTCGAATCCACCGAGGTGCGGTTCAGGTACCTGCCGCGCTACCACAAGCTGCGTGCCCTCCCGCAGGCGAGGGAGGTGCTGGAACTGCTCGGCATTTATGGCCGCGACTGTCTCCCGATGCCGCGCCGCACCGAGCGGTACTGGTGGTCGGTGTCCTGCCTGCCCTCCACCTCCGACAAGCCGCTGGTGCGGGTCAATGCCAGCTGGATGGAGCTCTTCACTCTCTATGCCGATGGCGATGGGGTGCGCGGGCGGTTCATCCTGCATCTCTCCGATTTCACCAGCGACGGCTCGGTCACCCCGGAGCAGCTGGACGAGCACCTGGTGGAGCAGGGGGCCCTTGCGCCGGAAGATGTCGGCTGGTTCTTTCCCAATGGCGCCGACATGTTCGGCATCAAGGTGCGCGGCGCCGCGTCGCTGCACAAAATGCTCGCCAGCCCGCACCTGCTGCGCGCCATTCGTCGCTTCAACCTCACGCATATGAACCGCGGCCGCAACGCCTACCAGGCGAGCCACAGCTACAGCGTCGCCGATCACATGCTGGATCAGGGCGGCTGACCGTCCCGCGCGCGACTGGCTCGGTGGGCTATTCCGTCTTGGCGCGGCGAGGCCTCTGCATCCAGCGGCGCAACAGCCTGAGGATGAAATAGGCGATCAGCGCTGCGGCGCCATAGACCAGCCAGGTGGTCAACGGATCCAGCCTGTTGGAGGGGTTGGCGAAGACGATGATGATCGGCAGCACCAGCGTGCCGATCCCATCGGCTATGGCGTAGTCGAGCCGCGTGATCTTGTGGATCGCCCAGCCAAGCAGGCCGCCGATGATGAGTGAGCCGATCGTCGCGCCGATGACGAGGCCGCCCAGATATGCTGGATTCATGATTGTCCCCCCTCCAATACAATATTGGTATTTGCAGTTCGTCGCCTTGTCACGCCACCCAGCGGTTCAGCGCCGTGATGCGCGGCCCATCAGGCGCCGGGGAACCTGAGACTTGCCTCGAACCCGTCGGACCAGCCGGTCACCGGGGAGCGGAGCAACAGCTGGCCGCCGACCTGCTGCATGATGGTGGCGACCACCGCCAGGCCCAGCCCGGTGCCGCCGGCCCGCGTCGCGCCGCGGGCAAAACGCTCGGTCAGCCGCGCCAGCACATCGGGAGTTACGATCGGGCCGTGGTTGCGCACCGTCACCGTGGCGCCAGGCCCGACCTCCACCAGCACCGGCCCCTGCGGGGCGCCGTGGATCAGGGCGTTCTGGATCAGGTTGCGCAGCGCGATGGCGAACGCATCGGGGTTGATCCGCTGCCTGAGCTGCGCGCCCGGGTGCCGCTCGAGATAGACCCGGCCTCGAGTGGCCGATTGCGCCTCGAAATCGCGGAGCACCAGCTCGAGCACCGGCGCGAGGTCGACCACCTCCTCGGAGCGTGCGAAACCGGCTTCGAGCCGCGACAGCTGCAGCAGCTTTTCGGAAAGGTCGGAGAGGCCGCGCAGCGCATGCTCCACTTCCTTCAGCCGCGGCGCCGCGACATGGTCGCCCAGTTCGCGGGCCAATCGCTGCGTCTGCGCCAGCGCCCCGGCAATCGGCGTCCTCAGCTCATGCGCGCTGCTTGCCGCAAAAGTGCGTTCGGCCTCCATGGCGGCGCGCAGCCGGCCCAGCAACCCCTCGATCTCGCGGGCGATCGGCGCCAGTTCGGCCGGCTGGTCGTCATCGTCGAGCGGGGTGAGGTTGGTGCCGCTGCGCTGCGCCACGTCGCGGCTGAGCCGCTTGACCGGCTGCAGCGCCACCCGCACCGCCTGCCAGATGCCGAGCCCGACCAGTGGCAGCAGCGCCGCCAGCGGCCAGAGCAGTCCGGCGATCGCCCCCCATAGCGCCTCGTCGCGGGCGTTGCTGGTTTCGAGCACGAGGATGCCCGTACCGGTGCGCCGGTCGGTGGATTTGAAGGCGCGATGCCCGTCGACGAACAACAACCCGTCCGCCGCCGGCAGCACCGGCAGCGCCGTGGGGGCGTCCTCGGCGCGCAACTGCACCACGCCGTAGCGGTCGAACACCACGTAGGTGAAGGATTCGCTCTGCGGGGCAATCTCCTTGCCGCGCGACAGCAGGCGGTCCTCGCGCTTGCCGGGGCCGCGATTGTCGTCCTCGCGCCCCAGCCGCGGCACCGGATCGCGGCCGCGCGAGGCGTCGCCGACATCGCGGTTGGCAAGCGGCAGCAGGCGGAAGGCGCTCTGGCGCAGCGTCTCGTCGAAGGCCTGCTCCAGCTCGTTGCGCAGCACCACGGTCGAGATCGCGGCGCCGCCGAGCCAGAACACCAGCATGGCGATGCTGAGCCACACCGCCAGCCGCACGGCAATCGAGCGGCGCTTCATGGCTCGATCCTGTAGCCCATGCCGCGCACCGTGGTGATGACGCTCTGGCCCAGTTTCTTGCGCAACCGGCTGACATAGACCTCGACGGCATTGCCTTCGATCTCGGCGCCGAACGGATAGAGCGAATCCTCGATCTCGGCCTTGGTGACGATGCCGCCGCGCCGGCTCAGCAGGCGTTCCAGCACCGCCCACTCGCGCGCCGTGACGCCGATCGGCTTGTCGCCCAGGGTGATCGTGCGGGTGGCGAGGTTGACGCTGGCCTCGCCCAGCCGCAGCTGCGGCTGGGCGAGGCCGGCATAGCGCCGCGCCACCGCCGAGACACGGGCGCTCAGCTCGTCGAGATCGAACGGCTTGACCAGGTAATCGTCGGCCCCGGCATTGAGCCCCTCGATGCGGATCGCCACCTGGTCCTGCGCCGTGGTGACGATCACCGGCACCGGGTTGCCCGCGCGGCGGAGCTGTTTCAGCAGATCGAGGCCGCGGCCGTCGGGCAGGCTCAGGTCGAGCAGGATCAGGCCATATTCCACCGTGTCGAGCGCGGCGCGGGCATCGTCGAGGCGCTGCATCCAGTCGACGCCGTGGCCATCGGCGCGCACATGGTCGCGGATCGCCTCGCCGAGCACATAGTCGTCCTCAATCAGCAGAATGCGCACGCGACAGGCCCCTTTGGCCGGCCGGTCTAGCCCGCCAACCTGTCGCCAGCCTTACGAAAAATCTGCGCTGCTGCAAGGTCGCCGACAGCTGGGGCTGGTTGGTTGCCGTCACTTCGCAGCGACCCCGCCGCGATCCGCAGAGGAAAGACCATCATGAACACGTCGACCCGCTTCCTTGTCACCACGGCGCTCGCCGGCCTCATGGGCCTCACCGCGCTGGCGCCCGGCGCCTATGCCCAGTCCGCTCCGGCGGCGCCCGCCGCTCCGAGCGTGGCGCAGCCCGACGATAATGGCGGCATGCGCGCCGATGGCGGCCCCCGCGGCAAGCGTCCGGGCGAGCACCGCGACGCGGGCCAGCGCGGCGGCATTGCCGGCGTGATCTGCAGCACCGATGGTGCGACGCAGCTGGAAACCCGGCTCGCCGACATCGCCACCAAGCTGGCGCTCACGGCCGAGCAGCAGCCGCTGTTCGATGCCTACCGCACCGCGGCCCTGACGGCGCAGACCAGCTTCGCCGAAAGCTGCGCCAAGCTGCAGCCGGCCACGGCAACTCCGGCCACCCCGCCGGATGCACTGACCCAGCTGAAGAACCGCCAGGCGCGCGAGACGGCCCGGCTCGATGCGCTCAACGCGGTACTGCCCAGCTTCGAGGCGCTCTACAACAGCCTCACCGACGCCCAGAAGGCCGTGCTGCAGCCGCTGGTCGGCCCGCATCGCGGCGACCACGATCGGCGCGGCGATGATCGCGGCGGCGCCCGTGCCGGTCGCGGCGACGATCACCAGCGTGGCCGCGGCGACGACCGCGGGCGTGGTGGTCGCCATGACCGCTCCAGCATGATCGCACCGGCGCCGACCGACGGTACCGTCGCGGGCTGAGCTCCGCGATAAGCGCAGCCGGCGCCCCCTCCGATCTCCTGGGGGGCGCCGGCAGAGCGCGATCGAGGAGCCGGCAGTTGTGCCGACTGTCCCCTAAAAACTCCCCCCGAGCGAGGCGCTGGCCTGGTGCGACTGGCCGTTGGCCGAGAGGCGCCCGTCATAGTTGGCGCCGAGCGACAGGCCGTTGGGCAGCTCGAAGGCGAACCCGGCGCCGAGGCGGACCCAGTTGGCGTCGGCGGGGGCGCCGCTGATGCTGAAGGGGCCGGTGCCGCCGGCAAAGCTGAACGCTTCGGTGGTGTCGGCGTCGGTGAGGCTCGCTTCGTAGAGGGCGCGCGCCTCGAGGGCGAGGGTGCCGGCTTCCAGCGCCACCTGCTGGCCAACCGCGAGCCCCAGACCCGCCGCGGCGGAGACATCGTCCCTGGCCTCGGCGGTGAGGCTGAAGGCGTCGGCGCCGGTTTCGGTGAAGCCGGGCCGGCCGAGCCAGCCGACAGAGAGGGTGCCGAGCGGCGCTAGGCTCAGCCCGCCACCCAGCTCGAACGCATGCGATGCCTCGAGTTGCAGGTTGGCCGATTGCGCCCAGTAATCGGCATGGGCGACGCTGCTGCTGCCGCCCACCGCGATGGTGCGGTCGGTGGCGACATGGGCGGTGCCGACCGAGAGCGATCCGACCAGCGTCGTGGCGCCATCGCTCCAGCCGCCATAGGCGGCGGCCGAGAGGCTGTCGAATGCAGTTTCGGAGTTGCGGGCGGTGACGATCCCCTGGCCGTGCTGGTAGCCCAAAGCCACGCCGCCGAAGCCGCTGCCGCCACCGAGATTGACCTCGTTCTCATAGCCCAGCGCCAGCCCGCCGGTGCTCCACTCGATCGCCGCCGCGTTGCCGTCACCGTTGAGCTTGCCATAGCTGCCGAGCGCACCGAGCCACGGCCGCGCCGTGCCCGGAGTCGCGCCGCCGAGGGTGGCATCGTCGATGGCGCCGATGCCGGAATTGCCGGGCGCCGCCGCATAGCCCAGCGGGCCGGCCGCCGCACCGGCGCCCGCCAGCCCCGCCGCGGTGCGGCGGTTGACGGTCTGGCCGAGCGCCGCAAAGCTCTGCTCCAGCACCTGCTGCATCGAGGCATGCGCCTCGCCCGAGATGGCGTCGAGGGCAGCCGGGGCGTCGGCCTCGCTGAGGCCCTGGAACAGGTCGAACCCGGCATTGCCGGCGCCGAGCGCGAACAGCGCGTCGCCCGCGGCGCACTGGTTGGCGGTGCTGCCCTCGAGGCAGAAGCTCACCGCTTCGAGGCTCGAGGTCAGGTAGAAATTCTGCCCGTCATGCGAACCGGTGAAGTTGAGATAGGCGAAGTTGTCGATGATCTCGGGCGGCGCCGCGACGGTGAGGTCGCCGGGCGCGGTGGTGTCGATGATGGTGTAGACGAGGCCCGGGGTATAGGTGCGGCCGGTATCGGTGCCGTTGCCGGCGAGCACGCGGATCGTTGTTCCCGCTTCGATCGTCGCCGTGCCGGTGACATGGGTGATGTCGTTGTGCACCCCGGCCGTGTTGCCGCCATCGCTGAGCTCGATCTCGTAGATCGAACCGGCATTGAGGGTCAGCGCGCCAGTGGTCAGCGCGCCGATCGAGGTGCCTGGCGCCAGCACGGCGCCGTCGCCGACGCTGATCGCGCCATAGGTGCCGGTGCCGCCCAGCCGGGTGCCGCTCTCGGCCGTCACGTTCGACAGGAGCGTCCCGAGCACGTTGAGCCCGCCGCCGCTCACCGTGGTGGCGCCGGTAAAGGTATTGACCCCACTCAAGGTCAACGTGCCGGTGCCGGTCTTGATCAGCTGGCCCTTGCCCGCCAGCACGCCGCTGAAGTTGGTCGAGGCGTCGTTACCGCCCAGCGTCAGCTGCGCGCTGCCGCCGGCGGGCGCGTTGGTGGTGGGCGGGTTGCCGAGCTGCACTGTGCCGGCGCCGGCAAGGCTGCCAATGGTCTGGGTCTTGTTGTTGTCGATCCGCAGCGTCGCGCCGGCCGCCACCTCATAGGCGCTGGCGGCCGACAGCACGCCGGATTCGCGCGCCCTGAGCGTGCCGGCGCCGATCAGCGTCGGGCCCTCATAGGTGCTGGCGCCATACAGATGCAGCGTGCCGGCGCCCTGTTTGGTGAAGCCGCCCTCGCCGACGAGGCCGATATCCATGTACACCGCGTAGGTGCCGGTATCGATGGTGCCGCCACCCGCCTCGAGCGTGACGTCGCCGGTCTGAAACCCGGCGAACAGACCGAAATACTGGTCGGCGGTGAGCTTGAGCGTGCCGCCATCGAAGGCCACGGTGCCGGCGCCGTCATAGCGCTGCACCTGCTGGGCGCTGAGCTGGCCGCCACTCTCGAGCCGCAGGCTGGCGGTGGAGCCGGCTTCCTCGGCCATCATCACGTAGTCGGTGACGACCTGGCCGCCTTCCGAGATGGTGAGCGTGCCGTTGGCGCCGGCGCGGCTGCCGAGCGAGATCTGGGTGGTTTCCACCGTTCCGCCATCGGTGACCAGCAGGGAACCCTTGCCCTCGAGCCCGATCATCAGTTGGGAATCCATCACCCAGCTGGAGCCCGCGCCGGTGACCGTCGCGCTTGCGGCGTCCTCGGCAGCGCTGCTGGCGTCGATGTAGCCGCCGCCGCTTTCGACGGTGGCGCCGCCGCTGACGGTGAACGTCCCATTGTCGGTGATGACGACACCGCCATGCGCCAGCAACTGGGTGTCCGTCCCATCCACGGTGGCGGTGCCCTTGCCGCCATAGCCGACATAGAGCGAGTTGAAGATTTCGACATAGGCGCCATCACTGACGTCCAGCGTACCGGTGCCGCCGCCAAGGCCGCCGACATACATGTCGCCTTCGTCGATGTAGCGCGAGTCGGTTCCGGTGACGGTCAGCGCGCCCTCCGAGCCGTACGCGTAACCGATCCACGTGCCATTGGTGTTGACCGAGCCGCCATTCTGGACCGTGACGGTGCCCTTGCCGAAATAGCCGACAAGCATGCCGGCGCCCTCGAGCCAGGTGCTCCAGTTGGAGCCGGCGCCATCGATGGTCACAATACCCTCGGAGCCGGCCTCTGCCCCGATGACGCCCTGCTGGCTCCCCACCGTGCCGCCCTCGAGGATTTCGAGTTCGCCGGTGCCGCCCTGTCCGAGGCTGATGGCGAGCTGGGATTCGAAGCTGGCGGCAGACCCGACCACAGAGAGCTTGCCGGTGCCGCCGGCTTTGCCGATGGCGGCGATATAGGCGTTCAGTTCGCCATCCTCGATGCGCAAGGCGCCCTCGGCGCCGTCGCCGATGCTCAGGTTGCCGGTGCTGCCGCTGCCGCCGCCGGCAATCACCGCCGTGGTGGGGCCATTGATCACCACGTCGCGAGTATTGTCGGGAGGCGCGCCCAGCCAGTTGCCGACGGTGAACCAATCGTCCGATACACCGCCCGCCCAGCTGGCGGTCTGCGCCAAGGTGGGGCTGGCGCCGAAGGCGCTCAGTGCGGTCGCCGTCAGCAGAGTGGCGGCGAGCGTCGCAAGGCGTGGCGCGCGAGCGGCTTGGGTGTGGCAGTGCATGGCTATTCCCCCGTCCATACGTCGCCGCGCGGGGGGACTCGGAGCCACCGCGGGGCAGGGGGCACTATTGAGCGCGGGCGGCACCTCACATATCGCTAGAAATAGCGACAAGCACGTCGTGGCGCCGTGCTAGATCAGGGCGCCGGGTCTGGCAGGGGGGAATTCGTGACGACAGGGTCGGTGCCCCTCAAGGTGACGATCGTCGAGGACGATGCGTCGTTCCGCAGCAGCTTCGTTGCCGCGGTCGAGGCGGCCGAGGATATGGTGCTGCATGCGGCAGCCGAGAACGTCGCCCAGGCGATGGCGCTGCTCGCCGGTGCGCCGGCCGATATCCTGGTTGTCGATCTGGGGCTGCCCGATGGCTCGGGTATCGAAGTGATCCGGGCCGCGCACGGCGCCTGGCCCGAGTGCGGCATCATGGTCTCGACCACCTTCGCCGACGACCGGCATGTCATTCCCTCGATCGAGGCGGGGGCGGCGGGCTATCTGCTGAAGGACAGTTCGGCGAGCCGGATGGCCGACGATATCCGCACCCTGCATTCGGGCGGCAGCCCGATCAGCCCGCGCATCGCGAGGAAAATCCTGTTGCGGTTCAGGCCGGTAGAGGCGCCGGCGCAACCATTGCTGTCGCCACGCGAAAAGCAGGCGCTCGAGCTGATCACCAAGGGCTTCAGCTATGACGAGATCGCCGAACTGATGGGGGTGACGCGCAACACGGTGATGACCTTCGTCCGCCGCATCTACCAGAAGCTCGAGGTTTCGTCGAAGGCCGAGGCGATCTTCGAGGCGCGCAGCCATGGCCTTCTATAAGCTGCTGGCGCGCTATCTCACCGCGCTCGGCATCATCATTGCCATCGCGGTGGTGCTGCACCTCGTCGCCCAGCCGAGCGGCCTTCACATCACCGAGGCGGAGCTCTCGGTCGAAAGCACTGTCGGCTACCAGGCGCCGCCGGCGACGCTCGTCTACCGCGCCATGCCGGAGGATTGGAGCCACGTGGCGCTGCCCAATGCGGCGATCCCCAGGCTCGCTTTGTCGCAGCATGACAGCGCCGCTGCGCCCGACACCCAGCTCACCTGGTATCGCGTGGTGCTGCCGCAGGCCGTGTCGCCGGCCGACAAGGGCTATCTCTATATTCCGCGCTGGAAATCCGATGGCACCATCGCCGTCTATGTCAACGGCGCCCTGCAGTACCAGTCGCATGCGAACCTGCAGTGGAACGGCTCGAACCGGCCGTTGCGCATTGCGTTCGACGTCACCGAGGGGGCGGCGCCGATCAATGCGATCGTCATCCGCCTGCAGCATCTGAGGGGGATCGGCGGGGCGCTGTCGAGCCTGTGGGTGGGCAATTTCGATGAGGTCGGGCCCGCCTATATGGTGCGCAACCTGTTCCAGGCCGAACTCTCCTACCTGACCAGCGCCGCCTTCCTCGCCAGCGGCGTGTTCTCGCTCCTCGTCTGGTTCCGCCGGCGCCAGGAGCGGCTCTACCTGCTGTTCTTCCTGATGTCGGCGGCCACCTTCATCCGCGGCCTCCACAACCACCTGGGGCTCGAGCAGCTGCCGCTGAGCGATGCGTGGTTCGGCTGGCTGACCGTCAACTCCACCATGTGGATGGTGGCGCTCTCGCATCTGTTCCTCATCACCGTGCTGCACCTCAGGGCCTCGTGGATCACCACGATCGTCGGCGGCGCCACCCTGGTGCTGGGGCTCGTCACCCTGCCGCTGTTCGAGGGGGCGCTCGACCCCACGCTCACCGCGCCTTTTGCCTACGCGGCGGCGTTCGTCGTCTGCAACTTGGTGGGGATCTCGGCGATCCGCGCCGCCTGGCGCCGCCAGTCGATGGAAGGGCTGGTGCTGGCGGTGTGGGTGCTGCTCACCGCGTATCTGGGCATCAACGACCTGATGCTGCAGAACAACCTGATCAGCATCGAGGGTTATTTCATCCTGCCCTTCGTGCAGATCGCCCTGGTCTTTGCCTTCTTTCACACCGTCCTGGCGCATTATCTCAAAGCAGTGGATGAAGTCGAGCGCTCCAATATCGTGCTGGCCGAGCGGTTGCAGGCCCGCGAGGCCGAGCTGGTCGCCAGCCATGAGCGGGTGCGCGAGATCGAGCAGCGCGAGCTGCTGCACCACGAACGCCAGCGGCTCACCGAAGACATGCATGATGGGCTCGGCTCGTCGCTGCTGGGCGCCTTGCGCATGGTGGAGCGCGGCCGGCTCGACGAGGCCGAACTCACGCAGATCCTCCAGGGCTGCATCGACGACCTGAAGCTCACCATCGACTCGATGGAGCCGGTCGAAACTGACCTGCTGCTGCTGCTCGGCACACTGCGCTTCCGGCTGCAGCCGCGGCTCGAAAGCACCGGCATCAAACTGCATTGGGATGTGCACGACGTACCGCCGCTGGTCTGGCTCGACCAGCGCCACGCGCTCCATATCCTGAGGGTCCTGCAGGAGGCCTTCACCAACATCATCAAGCATGCCGACGCCACCGAGGCGACGGTCAGCACCAGCGTGGTCGGCGGCGACATCGTCATCGGCGTCAGCGACAATGGCAAAGGCTTCGATCCCGCCGCCCCGCGCAGCGGCCGCGGCCTCGCCAACCAGGCGCGCCGCGCCAGCGCCATCAAGGCCAGGCTGACGGTGGAGTCGGGGCCCGAGGGGACCAGGCTGACGCTGTTGCTGCCGATCGAGCAGCGCGCCGAGGGGATGGCGGCTGTCGGTTGAATCACCGGCCTCTCCCTGATCCTCCCCCGCGGGGCGGGGGAGGGGGACCGCCGCAGGCGGTGGAGGGGGCGTCCAAGCCCACGGCGGGGGGCTCGGTATGGCCAGGCCTTGGACCCACCCACCGGCTGTCATCCCTGCGAAAGCAGGGACCCATTTTACCGCCGGCACCAGCTGTCAGTTGGGTCCCTGCTTTCGCAGGGATGACACCAAGTGTCGTTCTTCCGTTCATTGGTGAAGCGATCCAGCTGGACCGCCCGCTCACCGCCGCGGCGTTGTCGCGATGAACGCATCGAGCTCGGCCCGGGTGCCGGCGCCTTCCATCGGGCCGCGGATGGTGACGTTGCGGGCCCCGGCAGCTGCGGCATAGGTCAGCGCCGTCTCGCGCCCCAGCCCGAGGCGGCGGCAGGCGACATAGGCGCCGCCGAAACAGTCGCCGGCGCCGGTGGGGTCGAGCTCGTCCACCATGAACGCGGCCGCATCGATGCGCGAGCCGTCCCGGCCGAAACAGCTGGCGCCCGCCGCGCCGCGCTTCAGCACGATCTCCTTGACGCCGCGCTCGAACAGGCGCCGCAGCGCCGCCGCCTCGCCGGTGACGCCGGCCGCGCGCTCCAGTTCGTCGCCGCTCGGCAGCAGCAGGTCGGCGCCGGCCACCAGTTCGGCGAACTGGCGTTCGACCGCAGCGTCGAGCCGCAATTCCTTGCGCAGGTTCGGATCGACCGACAGCGTGCCGCCGCGTTGCCTGATGATCGGCACGGCCCGTTCGATCACCTCGCGGGCGCTCGGCATGGAGAGCGCGGTGCCCATCACATGGAGGTGCCCGGCCTGCTGCACCAGCGCCTCGACCGCCTCGCTCCAGCCGAACCGCGCCGCCGCGGAGGTCGCGATATTGTAGACGAAATCCCGGTTGCCATCGGCACGGTAGCGCACGAAGGCGCTGCCGGTCGGCAGCGTGCCGTCGATGGCAATGGCCGATATATCGACTCCGTCGGCGCGCAGCCGCTCGAGGTTCAGCCGGCCGAAATCGTCGTCGCCGACGGCGCCGATCATCGCGGCACGGCCACCCAGCCGCCCGCATTGATCGATGAAGATCGCCGGCGCGCCGCTCGGATAGGGTCCGACCAGCGGCTGCGCCGTGCGAAACCCCTCGCCGATGCTGGTGGCAACGATCTCGACCAGGATCTCGCCGACGCAGACGGTCGGCCCCAGCGCATCGGGCGACAGAACGGCGTGCTGCATTTCGCTCTCGACCCCTCAGGGCGGTTGCGGGCTACGCAGCCGGGGTGAAGTTCATGGCGATGCCGTTGATGCAGTAGCGCAGGAAGGTCGGCGGCGGGCCGTCGTTGAAGACATGGCCCAGGTGCGAGCCGCAGGTGGCGCAATGCACCTCGGTACGGACCATGCCGTAGCTCCGGTCGGACGAGGTTTCGACCGCGCCGGCGAGCGGCTCGTTGAAGCTCGGCCAGCCGGTGCCGCTCTCATATTTCACCTTGCCCTCGAACAGCGGCGTATCGCAGCCGGCGCAGGAGAAGGTGCCGGGGCGCTTTTCCAGCAGCAGGGCGCAACTGCCCGGCGCCTCGGTGCCATGCTCGCGCATGATCTCGAACTGCTCGGGGGTCAGCCGGGCGCGCCACTCGGCTTCGGTGCGGGTCACGGGAAAAGTCTGCTGCATGGCTCTCGGTCTCGGCTGGCCCCGACGGGGCTCATAGGTCGGCAAAAACATAGCGATGCCCGCCCGCGATCTCCACCCCTATGTGCGGCGGCGCGATGGGGCAGGGGTAGGGGCGAACCGGCCCCGCCGTGATCCTCCCCCGCGGGGCGGGGGAGGGGGACCGCCCGAAGGGTGGTGGAGGGGGCGGCCAGAGTCGGCGGTTCTGGCTCCCCTTCCCCCAGTTGGTCCTCCTCCCTGGGGGAGAATTATTGCGCCCCGCCGAACAATCGCGCTTCCTCGGCCAGCCAGGCGCAGAATGCCGCCGATTTGCGCTGCCGGCGGGGCCGGCGCAGCGCCACATAGTGCTGGCCGCTGGCGATGAAGCCGGCCGGGGCCACGAGGCGGCCCGAGCGGATGTCGTCGGCCACCAGCGGCCAGGGCGCGATGCAGACGCCGAGCCCGGACGAGGCGGCTTCCAGCATGAAATAGAAATGCTCGTACTCGTTGCCGCCGCGCGCGTCGATCGCAACTCCCGAGCGTTCGCTCCATTGCCGCCACGCATGGCGGCGGGTGCGTGAATGGAGCAGCGTCAGCCCGGAAAAATCGGTGCCGGCCGCAGCCGCCAGCGCCGGCGCCAGCACCGGGCCGGTCGCTTCGGCAAACAGCGCCACCATCTCGGCTTGCTCGGGCCACGGGCCGGCGCCTGCCCGGATGGCAACATCGAAGCCGTCCCGCTCGAAATCGACCGGCTGGCTCGAGGCGCTGAGCCGCACGTCGATCGCCGGGTGGAGCTCGCGAAAGCGGTAGAGCCGGGGGATCAGCCAGCGCATGGTGAAGGTGCCGGGGCAGGAGACGTCGAGCGGCCCGTCCTCGCTGTCGGCGACGGCGCGCACCGACTGGTCGATCAGGTCGAAGGCGGTGCCGAGCCCGGCCAGCAGTTGCGTGCCGGCGCCGGTCAGCTCCAGCCGGTTGCGCGGCCCCTCGAACAGCGCCACGCCCAGCAAGGCTTCGAGATGCTGCACCTGGCGGCTGATGGCGCTGTGGGTGACGTTCAGCTCGGTGGCGGCCAACGTCATCCGGCCATGCCGGCCAGCGGCCTCGAAGGCCCTGAGGGCATTGAGCGACGGGATGCGGCGCGCCATGTGAGTTTTCCGAACAAAGACTGTTCGAACTTATCGCTTTTCCCCTTCGCTGCCAGCGTGTTTCTTCGCCGCCGACAGAAGCGATTGTCACTCAAGCGAACAGAGGCAGCAATGGAAGAGCGCAGCGTGGATGGCAGCGCCGGTGACGTCGATTACGGGCGGATCGGCATCGGCTACAGCAGGTACCGGCGGCCCGAGCCGCGCATTGCGGCGGCCATCGACGCCGCGCTCGGCACGGCGCGGAGCGTGCTCAATGTCGGGGCCGGGGCCGGCTCCTACGAGCCGTTGGACCGGGAGGTGACGGCCGTCGAGCCGTCGGCGGCGATGCGGGCACAGCGTCCGGCGCACCTGCCGCGGGCCATCGATGCGACGGCCGAGCAGCTGCCGTTTCCCGATCTCGCGTTCGACGCGGCCATGGCCACCTTCACCGTGCACCAATGGCAGGATCTCGGCGCCGGGCTCGCCGAGTTGCGGCGGGTGACGCGCGGCCCGGTCGTCATCCTCAGCTGCGACCCGGAGGCGCTCGATAGCTTCTGGCTCAACCACTATGCGCCCGAAGCCATTGCGGTCGAGGCGCGGCGCTACCCGCCGCTGGCGGCGATCGCCACGGGGCTGGGTGGGGTGGTCGAGATCATCCCGGTGCCGATCCCGCTCGATTGCGTCGATGGGTTCGGCGAGGCCTATTACGGGCGCCCCGAGCGGCTGCTCGAGCCCGGCGCGCGCCTCGCCAACTCGGCCTGGAATTTTGTTGCGCCGGCCGTGGCCGAGCGCTTCGTCACGACGCTCGGGCGCGACCTCGCCGATGGCAGCTGGGACCGGCGCTATGGCCAGCTGCGCCGCACGCCGGAGTTCGATGGCTCGCTCCGGCTGATCGTCGGGCGTCCGGCGGGCCTCGGCACCACGCAACGCTGAGGGATATGAGCATGTCGGGAACCACCATCGAGACGACGCGCCGGCGGCTGGCGCGCCTTCCCAGCCTCGCCGGCCCGCTCTGGCCGTTCGATACCGAGGCGACGCCGACCGAGCCGCACAGCCTGTTTCTCGACTGGCTCGGCTTTGCCATCGATGCGGGCCTGCGCGAGCCGCATGCGATGACGCTGTCGAGCGTCGACGCCGAGGGGCAGCCCGATGCGCGCATCCTGATCCTCAAGGATGTGGACGCGGCGGGCTGGTGCTTCGCCTCGGACGCGCAGAGCCCCAAGGGACGCCAGCTTGCGGCGAACCCGCGGGTGGCGCTGACCTTCTACTGGCCGCGGCTCGGCCAGCAGGTCCGGGTTCGCGGCACCGCCAGTCCGGCGCCGCGCCAGCGCTCGGCCGCCGATTTCCTCGCCCGTTCGGCCACTGCCCGCGCCATCGCCTCGCTCGGCCGCCAGAGCCGGCCGCTCGAGCATATCGGCGCACTCGCGGCTCCCTATGAGGTGGCGCTGCGGCAGCAGCAGCACGAGCCGGCGCCGGTGTCGGACAGCTGGACGCTCTATGTCGTCGCCGCGAGCAGCGTCGAGTTCTGGCAGGGCCGCAACGATCGCCGGCACGTGCGGCTGCGCTACGAGCGGTCCGACGGCCACTGGCGGAAGCAGCTGCTCTGGCCGTAGCGAGACCGGCGCAGCGCCGGGATCATCGCGCCTCGACCGGCACTCGCGGCATGGAGGAGGCTTCGACCGGTCCTGCCGCCTTCACGCCGTCGCGCAGCGCATACTCGGCCTCGTAAGCCACGGTGTGACGGCGCTGGCGCCGGAATCGGAGCGCTGCGCCGAAGCCGAAGGCACCGAGCCCCGCCAGCACCAGCGGGATCGGCTGGTTGAACATATCGACCGCATAAAAGCCGCCATAGAGGGCAAGCCCCAGGGCCAGCAGCGAGACCGCGATGAGGCCATAGGTAAGCGTCGAGCCATCGGGCCGCGGCGCATACTTCGTGGCGGCGGCTCTGGCATTGGCCTGGCGCAGTTTCTTTTCCGGCACGGGCACTCCCTGGTGGGTGGTGGACAGTCTGCCGCTCTCGACAGGTTCGATCGCGGGGGCGCCGGTCAGGGCTGCCGGTAGCGCAGTACGCGCGCCATCTCGGCGGCGGTGTCGCGCAGTCCGTTCGCCTTGTCGAGAATCTCGCGGGCCTGCTTCAGCGTCAGGCCGAAGGAATTGGCGAGAAACCCCGCGGTGTATTGCTGTTGCTGCTTGGGATCGTTGGCGTCGTCGGTCATGGTGGTATCCTTGCTTGGTGGTTCGGCCGACTACTGGCCGATGGCGGGTTGCGTGAGACGGGGCGGTCCGAAGACGCTGCGGACCACGCCGATCAGATCCTCGGGTGCGAAGGGTTTGCCAAGCACCGGCACATCCTCGAATTCCACTGGAAGGTCGTCGTCTGCGGTGCAGAAGACGAAAGGGATGAGGCGGGTGCGCAGCGACTGGGCTACCTGAAGGGCGGTATTGGTGCCGATGCAGTAGTCGAGCACCGCCGCATCGAAGGCGAGGTCGTCGATCAGATGCAGGGCACCGGGAACCGCCTCGGCCAAGTGTACGATGTAGCCGGCTCCGGCCAGGCTGGTCTCGATCAACGCTCCGGTCTCGGGGTCGTCTTCGAGGACGAGAACCCGCTTGGTTTGTTCGTTGCCCATTGTTCATCCTCCTCAGGACTGGTGTGTCGAAGACGCCTGGTTCAAGGGCACCCGCGGTCAGTCGCCCAGCAGTCCCGGCGGCAGCGTGCCGGTGCTAAACAGCAGCTGCGGTTCGTCGTAGGTATCGGTTTCCTGGTCGATATTGGCCGAATAGGCCCAGACCCCGGCTCTCGTTGGGCCCATGCGTTCGGCGGCCACTATGGCCGCCTCGGCGCTTCTTGCCGGCTGTGGCGGATCGGCATCGAGCTTGCGTCCTTTGGCTCGAAACCCCTGGACGAAATACATCGTGGTCATGACGAACCTCCTCGTGCAGCGCTGGCGTCTGGCGGGCATGACGATGCGGACGCCCAGCGGCAACGCGCGCAACCAAGGGGATCAGACAGCCAGCGGACCGGATGATCGGAGCCGACGACGGCTGGTTGACCCTATATGGCCGTCGCAGTGGATTGAAACAAGGCAACTGACCAAAAATAAACTTAAGATGATATCCTCGATATAGTCCGACGAACCTCATGTTCAAAAAGTATTTTTTGATATTTAGGCTCTCGGCGGAATTGGTTGGACATAACGTCGGCAATGGCGCATGAGTGGGGAGCTTGCCGATGTCCGATCTGATCTGGTGATCGATGCCGCATGATTTCATGCGGACGTTATCGGACTAGATTGCCTCAAGTCTTCCTGGAGATTGAGGTGCAGGGCAAGGTTGCGTCACGGGTAGGTCCGATCGCCGACGCCGCTCCTGCCTCACCATGCAATCTGCTCCGGCGCGCCGCGCCGGCAAACAGGCATTCGCCTGATCGTCTCGCCACTCCGATCCACGTCAAACGCACTTTGGTGCAGAAGGAGCCCGCTATGGCAAAGGGCCAGAAACACGGCAATCGCGAAGCCAAAAAGCCCAAACAGCTGAAGCTCGCCCCCAAGGCCGCGGCCGGCGGGGGGCTGCTCGAGCGGGCCGCCCCGGCAGCTTCGCCTGGAACCAGAAAAACCAGCTAGATCGCTTCGCCGTTTCACCGAAACGCCGAAACGTTCCGTAAAGCGCTCGCGGGGCGCGCCGCTCATCGGCCCCGACACCACAACCCGATTTGGCTCAGGAGACGACCATGACTATGGAACTTGCATCCGTCAGGGTGGTCCGCAAGCCCTGGGGCAAGACCGATCTGCGCCCGTGGAGCGAACTGGGCCACGATGGCGCCGCGGTCGGCGAGCTCTGGTTCCAGCGCGCCGACAAGTTGGCGCCCGAGCCGGCGCTGCTGCTCAAGCTGCTGTTTACCGACGAACCGCTGTCGGTTCAGGTCCACCCGAACAACAATTTCGCCCACTCCATTGGCCTGCCGCATGGAAAGACCGAAGCTTGGTACGTGCTGGCGGCCGACAAGGGCGCCGGTGTGGCGCTTGGCCTGAAGCGAGAGCTGACGCGGCCGCAACTGCGCGCTGCCATCGAGGATGGCTCGATCGTCGAACTGCTGCATTGGCAGGATGTCGCGGTGGGGGAGGGGTTGCTGGTGCCGGCCGGCACCATTCATGCCATCGGCGGCGGGCTGGTGCTGGCCGAGATCCAGCAGCGCAGCGACGCAACGTTTCGGATGTTCGACTACGGAAGGCAGCGCGAGCTTCACCTCGATGGCGCAGTGGGGTCGGCCGTTGCCGGCCCTGCCATCGTCCAGTCCGCTCCGGTGCGGCTGTCGGAGGCGCGCACCGTCATGGCGCAGAGCGCCTATTTCGTCCTTGAGAATATCGAGCTGGTGCCCAACTCGCATTGGGAGATCGATGCGGGCAGCGAGACCTGGTTGCTGATCCTCGAAGGCGAGGCGGCTTTCGATCTCTCCCAGGTCGCGGCGGGCGAGGCGATATTCCTCGAGGGCCATCGTACAACGGTGCGCACAGGTGAGCGCGGGGCCTGCGGCTTGCTTGCCTATGTCGGCAGTGCGCCCGTGCCCAACCTGCTGGTGGGTCGCAACGGTATCCCGATGGAGGTGATGGCGGAGCGGTTCCCCGAACTGGGGCTGGGGCGGCAGATCAAGAAGCGGGATGCACCGGCACGGCCATGGGGCATCCGCTCATGAAGCCGATCCACCGCGTTGCCTTCATCGGCAATTCGCTGCCGCGCCGCTGCGGCATCGCCACCTTCACCACTGATCTGCAGCGGGCGCTGGCCGGCCGAACGCCTGCGATCGAGACCTCGATCATCGCCATGACCGATGCCGGGCTACATTACGACTACCCACCGGCGGTCGGCCTGGAGGTGCGGCAGGAGGAGTTTGCCGACTATGCCGCGGCCGCCGATTTCATCAACTCGGGCGGCTTCGACGTCGTGTCGCTGCAGCACGAGTTCGGCATTTTCGGCGGCGAGGCGGGGGGCTACGTCCTTACCCTGCTCGAGCGGTTGCGGGTACCGGTGGTAACGACGCTCCACACCGTCCTCGCCGAGCCCAACGCCGCGCAGCGTCATGTGCTTGAGCAGATCCTGGCGCTCTCGGCCCGGGTTGTGGTGATGGCCGACAAGGGGCGCGAACTGCTGGTCGGCATTTACGGCGCGAGTGAGGCCCAGATCGAGGTCATTCCGCATGGCATCCCCGATGTGGCCTTCGTCGAGCCGGAGGCTGCCAAGGCTCGGCTCGGCTTTGCGGGTCGGACGGTGATCCTGACATTTGGCCTGCTCTCCCCCAACAAGGGGATCGAGGTGATGATCGACGCCATGCCGACCGTGCTCGCGGCGCGGCCGGACGCAGTGTATGTAGTGCTCGGCGCCACTCACCCGACCTTGGTGCGCGAGCAGGGCGAGGCCTATCGCGACAGCCTTGTCGCCCGCGCCACAAGACTCGGCGTTGCCGAGCACGTGGTGTTTCTCGACCGGTTCGTCGACCGACCGTCGCTGCTCGACCACATCTCGATGTGCGACGTCTATGTCACGCCCTATCTCAACGAGGCGCAGATGACCTCGGGAACGCTGGCCTATAGTTTCGGGCTCGGCCGGGCGGTGGTATCGACGCCCTATTGGCATGCGCTGGAACTGCTCGACAAAGGCCGTGGGTGCCTGGTGCCGTTCGGCGATGCAACGGCCATCGGCGCCGGGATCAGCGCGCTGCTGAACGACGAGCCGAGGCGGCAGGCGATGCGTCGGCGTGCCTACGCGACCAGCCGATCAATGACCTGGGAGCGGGTCGCCGATCGCTATGTGATGAGTTTTGAGGCCATACACGCACCGCAGCCGCGCCGCCAATCGGCCCGGCTGCACCTCGTCGCTCCGTCCGACGACGAGCCGCGCCTGCCGACCCTGGAGCTGGGACACCTCAGGGTGATGACCGACGATACCGGGCTTTACCAGCATGCCATCCATTCGGTACCCGACCGGGCGCATGGCTATTGCGTCGACGACAATGCGCGAGGCCTGTTGCTGGCGAGCGCGCTCAACCTCAACCAGGCCTATCGGCTGCCGGAGACGATGACGGCGACCTATGCCTCGTTCGTGCAGTACGCCTTCAACCGCGACAGCAGGCGCTTCCGCAACTTCATGTCGTTCGATCGGCGCTGGCTCGAGGAGCAGGGGTCGGAGGATAGCCATGGCCGGACGCTCTGGGCGCTTGGCATTGCGGCGCGCGACGACGTCAGCGCCGCCCGCCGCGGCTGGGCAGCCGAGCTGTTTGCCGCGGCCCTGCCGGCGGTCGAAGGGTTTGCCTCGCCACGGGCCTGGGCCTTCACGCTGCTCGGCCTGATCGGCTATTGCCAGATCCGCCCCGACGACGATTTCGCGATGCAATTGCGGCTGCGCCTCGCCTCCCGGCTGGTGGAACTGTTGCGACAGGTCGAAACGACAGGCTGGGTCTGGTTCGAGGC
>MKVB01000002.1:847166-916329 GCA_001899085.1 Devosia sp. 66-14
CGCACACTCGCCTGGCTGATGCCGCGGCAAACCAGCCCCGCCGGCCTGTTCCGGCCGGTCGGTACCGCCGGGTTTGCCGATCTGCGGCTGCCGCCAAAGTCCTTCGACCAGCAACCGGTGGAGGCGGCTGCCACCATCGCGGCGTGCTATGCGGCCTGGTCGCTCACCGGCAATGCCGCGTGGCGGGCGGCGGCTTCGCTCGCCTTTTCCTGGTTCCTCGGCCAGAACGATCTGGGCCTCGCGCTGATCGATGCCGAGACCGGCGCCTGTCGCGATGGGCTCCATCCCGATCGAGCCAACCAGAACTGCGGCGGCGAGTCGGTCGTCTCATATCTGCTCAGCCTTTCCGACATGCAGCGCTTCGAGCGGGCCGGAACCACCCAACCCCACACGCAGGCGCTGTCCGGCGCTTGGCGCGATATGCAGAGGTCTTCCCATCAGCAGTTCCGAGGCCGTCTTGTCGCCAGCGACATTCCTAAACCGGCAGGCCCTCTACCTGCGCCCTGATCCGGCCCGGGTGATCGTCCGGCCATTCCGGCCGGCCACCGAGCCCAAGGATCTGAAGCCGACCGACAAGACGCGGGCGAACCACATCGTCGACCGGGTGCTGGCGCTCGATGCTGCAACTGCCGAGCGGCAGCTCGCTTCAGTGCTGGAGAATTTCGCGGGACGACATCGGAACCTGCTCGCCACGTTCGAAGCGCGGGCTCAGGAGATGGAAGAGGCGTTGACGGAGCATTTGCCGTTCACCGAGGTGCAACGGCGGCTCGTCGGCTCCTACTTCGTGCACGAATATTCCTTCGAAGCCTCGGCACTGTTCAACCCGAGTATAGTGGTACATCCTGATCAATCGCTGGCGCCACCGGGTGGGCTACGGTTCGTGCTGAGCCTTCGCGCCGTCGGCGAAGGGCACGTCTCGTCGCTGACCTTCCGCGCCGGCAGCATCACCAGGGATGGCAGCGTCAGCGTCGATCCGACGGCGCGTCTCGCCGCCATGCCGCGGGCGAGCGGGCTCGTCCCCTGGCCGGGCGACGCGCCGGTCGATCTGACGTTCAAACCCGATGAGGATATCAGCGAGCGGGTGATCTTTCCGGTCACCGGCTGGCAATCGAACGGCATCGAGGACGCCCGTTTCGTCCGCTTCGAAGATGGTGACAGCCACACCTATTATGCCACCTACACCGCCTATGACGGTCGTTCGATCCGCTCCGAATTGCTGCAGACCGACGATTTCGTAAGCTTCCGGATGCGCCCCTTGGGCGGCAGCGCCGCCCGCAACAAGGGCATGGCGCTGTTCCCACGCAAACTCGATGGCCGCTACGCCATGATCGGCCGGCAGGACAACGAGAACCTCTATCTCATCTATTCCGACGACCTCCACAGCTGGGATGGCGGCCAGCCGATCCTCAGGCCGGAATGGCCCTGGGAGTTCGTGCAGATTGGCAATTGTGGTTCGCCGATCGAACTCGACGAGGGGTGGCTGCTGTTCACCCACGGCGTCGGCCCGGTCCGCCGCTACGCCATCGGCGCGGCGCTGCTCGACAAGCGTGATCCATCAAAGGTCATCGCCCGCTCGCGCGAGCCGCTGGTGCACCCCGATCCCCAGCAGCGCGAGGGCTATGTGCCCAACGTGGTCTATACCTGCGGCGCCATCCGGCACGGCCCAAGGATCATCCTTCCCTACGCGGTGTCGGACACGTTTTCCAACTTCGCTACCATCGGCATCGACGCCTTGCTCGGGGCGATGGAACCGCAATAAAGGGAGCTACCAGATGAGCCCGGACATGGCCTCCACCGAACAGATCACCTTCCGCCATCCGTTCATGCTGCCAGGTCTCGATCGTCCGCACCCGCCGGGGACCTTCGACCTGGTCACCGAGCGCGAGGCGCTGGATGTCTCCTGGCCGGCCTTCCGGCTGAGCATGACGATCCTGCTCACCGAGGCGGGCGCCGTCGAGGCCGTGCCGGTGACGCGCAGCGAGCTCGATGCCGCGCTGCGCCGCGACGGCGAGCCGCAATAGTTCCCGATCTCATGCATTCGCCCGGACGGGGCCATGCACCCGTGCTAGTCTCGTCCACTTGCGCGCATTCCGCGCGCTCGTCTGACGATGATCGGACACTTCAAATGCAGATCCCGACTTGGTTGAAACCCGGCCTGATGGGCGCGGGTGCAGGCGCCATCGCCCTTGCCATCGTGGGCTTCAGCTGGGGAGGCTGGGTCACCGGCGGATCGGCACAGGATATGGCGAAGAAGGCCTCCAACGCTGCCGTCGCCTCGGCGCTCATCCCCTATTGTGTCGATCGCGCCGGTGCCGCCGATGCCGCTACGGTGCTGACCGAACTCAAGGGCGCCACCACCTATGCGCGCAAGGGCATCGTCGAAAAAGCCGGCTGGGCCACCCCGCTCGGCGCCGACAAGCCGAACACCGACCTGGCGCAGGCCTGCCAGCTGAAACTGGCCGAAGCGTTCTAGGCGATGCCGGCCCTGCCGCGGGGCAGGGCCGTGCTTGATGGCGTGGGTCGGCGTCCCCAGACGCCGACTTTTCGCTACCCCTTCGGCCAGCCTGAGGGATCACTACCCGCCGTAGCGCGTTCTCCCTGCAAAAGGAGCACGCCATGTACCAGGACACCGACAAGTTCGTGGATCTCAACTTCGAGCAGAGCGTGCGCCAGGCGGCGTATCTGCTGTGGGAGCGAGACGGCCGGCCGCTGGGCAGCGAGAAGGAATACTGGTTCCGCGCGCTCGAGGAGCAACTGGCGGCACGGGACAGGTCCATCGACCAGGCCGGCGGTCCCCCGCCCACCGCCGCCAACGACTGAGTACGGGTCCAGCACCGGGACTGCCGCGGACGGCGGTTGCGGCCGGACCTCTGGTCCTATTTGACAAGCAGGTCGCTTCGACTACAACCGCGGCGATCGGAGTTCTTCCGATCTGCCGGCTTCTGGTCCCTGGTACGGACAGTTGTCCCTTCGATACGGCCTGCTGCGTACGCGCCCTGCTGTCCCGGGCGCGCGCCGGGCGATTCATCGGCACATATCACCAGGGAAATCATCCATGTCCGCGCTTGTCGCCAACCTCGCCTCGTCTCGCTTTTTCGCCCACGCCGTTGCGGCGGAGGTCGAATACAACACTCTGCTGCCGGTGGATGCAGATCCCGACCAGCCGCTCCCGCTGATCCTGCATCTGCATGGCGCGATGTCATCGGCTGCCTCGCTGGAGCGGTCCCGTCCGGCCTATGAGGCCGCCTGGGCTGCAGGCCAGTTGCCTGCGGCGCTCGTCGTCACGGCCTCGACCCCCACCGAGGGCGGGTTTTACATCGATTATCCCGGCGGACCCTCCTGGGAAACCTTGGTCGCGGAGGAACTGCCGCGCCATCTGGGCGAACGCCATCGGCTGGCGCAGCAGTCGGCGGTGCTCGGCTTCTCCATGGGTGGTTATGGCGCGTTGAAGATGGCGCTGCGCCACCCTCGGGCATTTCAGGCGGTGGCCGCGCTCTGCCCGACGATATTTCCGGCGGAGCGCCCCGACGAAGTTCCCGAGCGCAATCGACCGTCCGTGCTCGGTAAGCTCAACGAGGCAATGCGGTCAGCCGGCTACACCGCCGCCAGCGTGCATGGCATCGTGCGCGGCAATGCGGCAGCGCTGCGCGCGGCGGGGCCGAGAATCTACTTCGATTGCGGTGATGCCGACGAGTTCAACCTGCACGATGGCGCCAGCCACCTGCATCGACTGATGCTCGACCTGTCGATCCCGCACCAGTTCCGGTCCATCGCCGGCGCCGGCCATGCCGACCAGCACGCGGCTGCGCGGCAGGCCGACGCGATCCGGTTCATCGGAGCGGCCCTCGGCGGGTAGGGCGCCTGCGGCTCGCGTTGTCGCGGGGGCGTCACTGCTCTATTGAGGCCGGCGACCGGGTTCGGATGAGGGTGACGGCAGTGGGATGGGACGCGCTGCAGCTATGGGGCGATGACGTCGAGCGGATCGAACGGCTCTCTGGCGGGGTCGCCAATGATGTGTGGAGCGTGCGCATCGGCGGGGCCGTGGCAGTGGGCCGGCAGGGGCGGCGCAGCGATGCCGACCTGGGCTGGGAGGCCGGGCTGCTGCAGCATCTCGGCCGCAACGGCCTCGCCGTGCCGGTGCCGATCCCGACGCGCGATGGCCGGCTGTTCGCCGATGGCCTGATGCTGATGAGCTATGTGGAGGGCGGCCCGCCGGAGACGGAAGCCGACTGGCGCCGGGTGGCCGAGACACTGCGCCGGCTGCACCGGCTGACGACGGGCTGGCCGCAGCGGCCGGGCTGGAAAGCGTCGGGCGAGCTGATCGTCGCGACGCATGGCACGCGGATCAACCTCGACGCCATGCCGGCCGAGGGCGTCGCGCGCTGCCGGGCCGCCTGGGCCCGGCTGATCGGCCGCCCGACCAGCGTCGTGCATGGCGACCCCAACCCGCGCAATATCCGCGTCACGGCGGAACGTGTGGCGCTGATCGACTGGGACGAGTCGCATGTCGATGTGTCCGATCTCGACCTGGTGCTGCCGCATAATGCCGCCGGGCTCGATGCCGCGTTCCACGACATCGCCGCCCAGGCCTCGGCCGCCTGGGAAGCCGCGGTGTGCTGGGACGACGATTATTCGAAGCGGCGGCTCGCCGAGGTGCGGGCGGTGGAGTGATCGCCGCCGGCTATTCGGGCCAGGGGCCGATCGGCCCGTCATCGCTGCTTCCGTCAAGGAATCCGACCAGCCAGTTGTTCTCGCCGGCCGGCTCGCCATGGCGGGTTACGTGGCCCGCGGCGAGGCTGCGAAACCCGGTGTTGAAGCCGAGCCGCGGCCGTTCGGTCAGCACCGCTTCGATCTGAGCCGGGGTCAGCTCATCGTAGGGCTTGTAGCCGAACAGATCGACTCCGGCGCCGACCTGCACCATGGCGATCTCCCGGATGGGGTTGAGCGCCGTGCCCGGGGTGGTGTGCAGTGCGATCGCCTGCCCGATATCCCCGGCGCGCGCCGCCAGCGCCGGCCGCGCCAGCGCCCAGCCGCGCGCAAAGTCGCCGCCGGCCGCCTCGAAGCTGTGGCCCGCCACCTCGTAGGGCTGCAGCAGCCCGATATCGTGCAGCACGGCGGCAACGAACGCCACTTCGGCATCGTAGGACCAGCCGGCGCGGTCTGCCGCCCAACTGGCCCAGACGAATGTCCTGATGCAATGGTTGAGAAGCGAAGGTGGCATTTGCTGTGTCGCGAGCTGCAGCGCTTCGCGGGCTGCCGGACTATCCGGCAGGCGGATGCCGAGGGCGCCCGCGGCTTCGCCGGCGTGGGTCGAGCTATGGGCGAAGCCGATTATCGCCTGCGCTGCGCACAGGATGCAGAAGTGGCGTCGATTGATCCCGTGGGTGTGCTCCATCCTCGTCTCCCCGCACTGCCATCGCGCCGGTGTGCGCAGCGATCCCAGCAGAACCGCCGGTCATGACTGTCCTGCGGCGCAACACTTCCGATCCTGTGCACGGCGAATGTTTCTACTTGAAGCAATTGCGGCCATGTTTGCAATATCCAGAGGAGACGGTGCGAGCAAAGCGGGGCGGGAAATTTGAGCGCGGCAAACAGGTCCGGGGCTGCGGCGTATGAGCGACTTGGCGCCACGCTCGACACCCTGCCTGTGCTGGTGGAGGGAGAGTCCAAGGTCGTACGGCTGCTGCCGGACGGGAACGTTGCCATCCAGCTGAAGCCGACGCTGTTTTCCTACAAGGCAAATCGGGCCGACAGCATTCCCGGCACCGAAGCGCTCCGTCTCAGGATAAGCGAGCTGCTATGGGACAGCCTTCGCCGGCAGGGCATCGAAACCACCATCATCCATGTGGGGGCCGACTATTACGTCAGCGAGCGGGTGGCGGCCCCTCCCATCGAGGTCATCGTCAAGGCCGCCCATGTCGGAACGCCCAAGCACATCTACAAAGGCATGGATGGCTTCCTGACCCGCGATGGTGGGCGCGTCCTCCAGGACCAGCGGCACGAGCCTTATGTCCGCTTCGATTGGCGAAATCCGCTGCCCGAGCGCGACGAATGTCTGCCCATCGCCCTGGCCGACCGCTTCATCGACTGCGAGGTCGCCTCGCAGACGGCATTGGCGGCGTTTCGGGCGCTCGACAGGCGATTGTCGCGCTGTGGCATCAGCATCCTCGATATCTGCTTTTTCATCACCGCCGACGGCAGGAAGATTTTCGGCGAGGTGTCGCCGGACTGCATGCGGGCCAAGCGGACTGGCGTGGATCTCGACAAGGACCTGTGGCGGCAGGGGAGGGACGGGCCAACGATCATAAGGCGTTGGACCGAGTTTCTGGATTTGCTCGAGGGTTCGGCCGATGACTGACAGCTTGCTCGTGGCCGGGCGCGCCATCGCACTCGATGGTCACGACGGAAGCGGAAAATCCTCGGTTGCGGCGGCGCTCGCCGCCAGGGGGTATGGGAGCGTGGTGAAGCCGTTCAGCGCCGGGCTGGGCGATTACATCGCCCATCTGTGGGGCAACAGGCACTTTGCCGAGGCCGACAGGGCAGCGCGGTTTGCCGTGCGGGCGGTGAGCCGGGTACCGGGGCGCCTGATCTTCGATCGGCATTGGCTGACCATGGCGACCGTGCTGCCGGAGCGTTACATGAAGGCTTGGGAGCGCCCGAAAACCGTGGTCTGCTGGGCCGATCTGCCGACCACCATCGAGCGGCTGCGCCAGCGCGGCGAAGAAATCGGTGATCTCGACTATCACCGCTTCTACCTCGACGAGTATCGGCGGATCGCCGACAGGGCGGGGGTTGCCGTGGTCGAGACGACCTCGCTTTCCGTAGCCGAGGCCGCGACGGCCATCGCCGAGATACTGGGATTGCGGACGACAGCCTAGGCTGCGTCGGTGCTCCGCAGCACCTCGACACTGTTGTCGTAGCGGTCGAAGCCGACAAAAGACGGCTTCACCCGGATCGTCCAGCCGGGAAGCGCCAGCGCGATGCTCCCGCCGCCTGAGCTCCATCTGCCCAGGCCCGCTTCCAGCTGGGCAGCCAGCGCCTCCTGCCAGGAACAGTCTGTCAGCAGCCGCCCTTCGAGGTCTTCGCTTGCAGCGAAGTCGGCGCCGGTGGCTGCGGCGAGGGCCTGCCTGAACTGGGCAATCCAGAGTGCGCGCTCGGCGTGGTTCAGGCGCTTGATGACCTGGCGGACCAGGTCGGAGCGCTCCACCTCGGCGCCATCCTCGAGCCGGTGCTGCGTGCGGGTCAGGCGGCGCCGAACCGCCGAGACGCGCGCCCCCGAGCCGGCGTCGTAGGCTTTCTGGAAGAGCCGGAACTGGCGTTCGACCTGATGAACCCGAGGGTCGGTGAACTCGTAGTTCCAGCGCTCGCTGAGCGGGGCAGCGGCCAGCCGACCGGCAGTGCGCAGGCGGTCGAACTCCGGGGTGCCCCAATAGACGTTCATGCGGTTCTGCAGGTGCGTGGTCTTGCACAGCCCGGTGCCGACCACATAATCGAACTGCTGCTGCAACTCATCGATCGTCAGGTCGGGCTCGAACATGATGTAGCCGAACTCGATGGCGTTCGGCTCGAAGAAGCTCCGCAGCGTCGCCAGGGCGGCCTCGTTGTCGGCGACCGTCGTGCCCTTGTTGAAGCGCTCGAGCACGCCGGGCGCTCCCGCTTCGAGGCCGATGAAGACGCGACTCAGGCCGGCCTGCCGCATGTGCCCGACCAAGCCCTCGGTGACGCTGTCGGCGCGCATCTCGGCATAGAACTGCACCGGCACACCGGCCTCGATCATCAGGTCGCAGAACTCGTGCACCCAGCGTTCGCCGCGGCGCGAGGGCTCGACGAAGAGATCATCGACAAACGACATGCGGGTGATGCCGTAGCGTCGCACCAGGTCGGTGATCTCGGCGACCACGTTCTGCGGGCTGCGCCGACGCACCAGTCGGTTGCCGTAGATCTGGTGAATGGAGCAGAACGAGCAGGCGGCGTAGCAGCCGCGCGACGAGACGACATAGGCCGAGGCGCCCTGCAACGATGCCTCGTCGGCACCGTCGAGATCGGGTCGCGCCGGCGGCGGCAGCAGGTCGAGATCGTCCAGTCGCGGCCGTGCCGCGGTGGCGAAGGGGCCGTCGGCGCCCCTGACGGTCAGACCGGCTACGGTCTCGGGCGCTGCGCCGCTGACGAGGCCGTGGGCCAGGTCGACGATGATGCCTTCGCCTTCTCCCATCGCCACGGCGTCGATCGCCGCGCACTCGAGCAGGATTTCACTGGCCGCAGCGGAAGCAAAGACACCGCCAAGCACGATAAAGGTCGAACTGTCGTTCGTCTTGAGGCCGCTGGCGACCTCCCGCGCGGCGGCATAGGCCCGCTGCGAGTTCACCGAAATGCCGACGAGGCGCGGCGCACCGTGGCGCGCGACCCGCGCCACCACTTCGGCGGGGCCGAGCTCTTCGCGTTCGGCATTGACCGCGAGAGCGTCGAAGCCATGGCTGCGCAGCGCCCCCAGCAGGTAGCCCAACGCCAGGCTTTCGCGCAGGCGTTCGCGGTTCTTGGCGGCGCCGGAGGGCAGGTACGGGTGGATGAGAGCGATGCCGGGGATCGGGCCGACATGCTGCTGTCCCCAGTATTTGCCTGGCGATGCGGCCGGGTTGCTTGCCATCAGCGGCTCGTCGCAAGAAGTGCTGTGGTCAAAGTGCCTCCCACGCCGTCGGAGAACCGACGACGGTGAGACTTATAGTGTTGACGAAAAGTTGTCGACCGAGATGCACGCTCCGCCGGCGTCAGCAGGCGCGGACGCTGTCGCGGAGCATGATGGTGCAGGGGATTTCGAAGCGCTGGGTGTTGCTGGTGTGCTCGCCCAGCACGATGTCGGTGATGAGTTCGGCGGCGCGGCGGCCGAGTTCGGCGGTGTCCTGCTGCACCGTCGAGAGCGAGGGGGTCATGAACGGGCCGACGGCGGCGCCGTCGAAGCCGATCACCGAGACATCGCCGGGCACCGCGAGGCCGGCATCGAGCACGGTCTTGATGAAGCCGATGGCGGTGTCGTCATTGGCGCAGATCACCGCGGTGGGGCGGTCGGCGGCGGCGCGGCCGAGGAAGTCGTGGCCGGCGGCGATGCCGCCTGAGAAGTTGAAATCGCCCTGGCTGAGGCTGAGCGCGGTTTCGGGCAGGCCGCTCGCCGCCAGCGCGTCGCGGACGCCGCGCAGCCGTTCGATCTCGTGATAGTTGTCGAGCCGGCCGCGCACATAGAGAAAGCGCCGGTGGCCGAGTTCCACCAGTTGCCTCGCGGCGTCGCCGATCGCTTCGTGATCGTTGCTGATGACGCTGGGAATGTTCTTGCCGCTCAGGTCGAAATGCAGCGACACCATGGGCAGGCCGAGATCGTCGAGGCTGCGCCCGGCGACTTCGGGGATGTTGGTCGCCATCAGCAGCACGCCCGACACCGTGCCGCCCAGCGCCACCGCGAGGATGTGCTCGTCGGCATCGGCCTCGCGCGAGACGTTGGCGATGAGCAGCGAAAAGCCGCGCTCGCTGAGCCCGCTGCCGGTCGCCCGCAGCACTTCGGTGACGGTCTGCGAGGCGCCGACATAGAGCTCTTCGGGCAAGACGATCATGATGGTCCGGGCGGTGCCGATGCGCAGGTTCCGCGCCGTCTGGTTGCCGCCGGTATAGCCGAGCTTCTTGGCCGCGGCCTCGACCTTGAGCCGGGTCGGCTCGGCAATGCGGCCCGGCATGGTCAGGGCGCGGCTCACCGTCGATGTCGCGACGCCGGCTTCGCGCGCCACATCGGCGATCGAGGGCCCTGCCGTCCGTATCTCCGTCCGCTTCGCCATCGGTTCTCGGTCCTGAGCCCGCTTGAAGCGGGATTGTCACGTAGCAGCAGAGGCTTGTGAGCGTCTAGGGGTGGGCTTGCTGCTCCCCTCCCCCTTGAGGGGAGGGGCCGGGGGTGGGGGTGGTGCGGTGATCACCGATGGACCCCCACCCCCCACCCCTCCCCTCAAGGGGGAGGGGAGCGATCGCCTCGGACATCGGAGATTGCCTCCGCCCCTTACCCCCGCAACTCCTTCGCCAACTGCCGACACGCCCGCACCGTCATCGCCATGATGGTCAGCGTCGTGCCCGAGACGCCGCCGCCGGGGAAGGCGCTGGCGTCGGTGACGAGGAGGTTGGGCACGTCCCAGCTGCGGTTGTGGCGGTCGAGCACCGAGTCCGTCCTGGCTTCGCCCATGCGCGCCCCGCCGGCCTCGTGGATGGCGGCGCCCATCACCATGGTCTTCTTGAACAGGGCGCGGAAGGCCAGCCGGCTCAGCGGGTCGGCGTCGGGGTAGGCGCCGCGGCCCATTTCCCGGAGCCCCAGGGGCGAGCCGACATATTCGAGTTCGCCGCCGGCGCCGGTGACGGTTTCGACCAGCGCGGCGAGTTCGCGCTCGAGCGTCGCCTGGTCTTCGCGGCCGATCTTCACCCGGATATGGGCGATCGGCATGCCCCAGGCATCCTTGCGGCGCGGGTTGAGGGTGACGCGGTTGTCGGGGTCGGGCGCCATCACGCCATAGCCGAAAAAGCTCAGCCGGGCCGGGCTGTCGGGCGCGGTGCGGCTGCGGCCGATCGAGCCCTGGTAGGCGAAGTCATTGCTCGCCGCGCCGTCCTTGCCGACAAAGCGCGGCAGGTAGACGCCGCCCGAGGGGCCGTAGAACGGATCGGCCGGCGCTGTGTCGGCGGTCGACCAGCCTTTGGCGGCGGGGAAGCTGCCGGCCGCGACGCAGGGCAACTGGTCGACGAAATAGCGCCCGAGCAGGCCGGAGCTGTTGCCGAGCCCCTGGGGGTGCCGGTCGGAAGCGGAGTTGAGCAGCAGCCGGATGCTTTCGATCGGTGAGGCGCAGAGCACCACGGCGCGGGCGCTCAGCACCTGCACCTTGCCGGTCACCGTGTCGATCGCTTCGACGCCGGTGGCGCGTTCGCCGCTCGCGTCGGTCAGCACTTTTCGGGCGATGGTGTTGTAGCGGATGTCGAGCCGGCCCGAGGCGATGGCCTCGCGCAAGGGGCGTAGCACGCGGGTCGGCTCGGGGCCGATATAGCGCCAGGTCACCACCTTGCGCTCGGGCCACCTGGCTTCCACCGCCGCCTTGAACTGCTGCTCGGGCCCGGTCAGCTCGGCCCGATGCGCATAGAGGCTGTCGGGCAGGGTGGGGACGTTGTCGGGCTGGCCATAGAGCTCGAGCGAGCGCTCGACCTCCTCGTAGAACGGGGCGAGTTCTGCATAGTCGATGGGCCAGTCGACGCCCTTGCCGGTGCGGCTCGCGACCTTGAAATCGTCGTCGGTCCAGCGCAGCAGCACGCGCCCGAACGTATGGGTCCGCCCGCCGGCCTGGCGGGCCCGGATCCAGACGAAGGGCGCGTCCTTCGGCGTAGAGTAGGGGTGCTTGAGGTCGTTGACGAACAGATGCCGCATGCGGCCATCGAAGAACGCGGCACGGGCCTGCACGCCCTGGCCGCTCAGCGTCGCCTTGGCGCGTTGCCAGAGGTTGATATCGGTCTGGCGCGGACGGTTGGCGGCATCGAAATCGCCGGGGCCGATCGCCGGGCCGGCCTCGAGTTGCAGCACCTTCAGCCCCTGCGCCGTCAGCTCCGCCGCCGCAAACATCCCTGAAGCGCCCGAACCGATGATCAGCGCGTCGTAGGTGGCATCAGCCATGGTGAGAATTGCTCCGTTCTAAAGGTGAGCCGGTTGTGACGCCGGCGGTGGTGCGAGCGCCTTCTCCCCTTGCGGGAGAAGGTGCCCGAAGGGCGGATGAGGGGTATCTCTCCGCGTACTGGGTCACTCCTCGCTTCGCTCGGAGCGCGCTACACTTCGTTGCGCGTGCCCCTCATCCGGCGCTGCGCGCCACCTTCTCCCGCAAGGGGAGAAGGCAAGCCGGTGCGTGTTGCAGGCTGTTGCGATCAACCTGCTTCACCCCGACAACTAATTCATCCGCGCCAATGGCTTAGCGTCCGGCCCGCTGGCGCTCTGAACTGCCCATCTCATGTGCATAAATCCCGCTTGCGTACAAAATCAGCATATGCAACCAATAGCGTCATGGCAATCGATTGCCAAGCCTAACCGGTGTCTCGAGGGAAGACGTCTAGCGGCGCCCAGGGACTCAAGACGCCTACTCATCACCAGCTCGGGGAAACAGGTATGATGTCCACCAATCGCGTAGCCCGGAGGGCGGTCCTTGTCGGCGCCTCCGCGTTGGCCGTGTCGCTCGGCCTTGCCGCCACTGTTCATGCAGAGACCATTGACGATGCTCCGGCGAGCGGAGTGCTGCAGGTGTGGATCGGCGGTGCCGAAGGCGAGAAGCTGCCGAGCTTCCTCGCCGATTTCGAGAAGGCCAACCCCGAGCTCAAGGTCGAGATCACCCAGATCCCGTCCGACCAGTTCGATGCGAAGCTGTTGACCGCGATCGCCGCCGGCACGGTGCCCGACCTGGTGCGGCTCTATTCGCAGAGCCAGGCCAGCCTGATGGCCACCGGGGCCTTCGCGCCGGTGCCCGAGGGGCTGGTCAAGGCGGAAGATTTCTTCCCCGGCGCCTATGCCACCAGCGTCAAGGGCGGCGTCGCCTACGGCGTGCCGATGGATGCCTACGCCACCATGTTCCAGTATCGCAAGGATCTCGCCGACAAGGCCGGGCTGGCGGCACCCAAGACCTGGGACGAGATGAAGGCCTTCGCCAAGGCGATGCAGGGGCAGGGCGCCACCTGGGGGCTCGGCATGGATATCGGCTACGATATCTACAATGCCCAGGGCCTCAACGAATATGTGCACCAGAACGGCGGCGGCTTCCTCAGCGCCGACGGCACGCAGTGGACCATCAACTCGGACGCCAATGTCGCAGCGCTCGACTATTGGGGCTCGTTCTTCAAGGAAGGCCTCGCCTCGCCTGACGGTCCGAAATTCCTCGATACCGTGCCGTGGTTCACCTCCAACGAGATCGCCGGCAAGGATATCGGGCCGTGGTTCGAACAGTGGCTGGTGGATGCCAATGGACGCGACTGGGTGAACGCCAACCTCGCCACCGCAATCATGCCGGCCGGCCCCGCCGGGAGCGTCTCGGCGCTCGGCTCGGGCAGCCTCGCGGTGCTGAAGGACGGCAAGAACCAAACCGCCGCCTGGAAGCTGGTGCGTTACCTGAGCCAGCCCGAAACGCAGGTCGGCTGGTACAAGTATTTTGGCAGCCTGCCGGCGGTAAAGGCGGCCTGGGATGATCCGGCGATTGCCGGCAACGGGTTGCTCAACGCCCAGCGCGAGGCACTGCAGACCGCCGTCGACGTGCCGCAGGTTTCGACCTGGAACCAGGTCGGCACCTATCTCGGCCAGCAGATGGAACTGGTGGCCCGCGGCCAGGCCACGGCCAAGCAGGTGCTCGACGACGTGCAGGCATTCGCGGAGGGGGCCGGGGTCGGCAACTGAGGCGGCTTTCGCTGAAGGGGTGCTCCCCTCCCCCTTGAGGGGAGGGGCTGGGGGTGGGGGTCCATCGGTGATAACCGCACCACCCCCACCCCCCACCCCTCCCCTCAAGGGGGAGGGGAGCTCAAGAATCTAACGCCATTCCGTCTCGGAGAATTCTGTTGGCCAATGTGGGCACAAGGCGGGGATCGTCGTGGCAGACTGCCACGGCCTGGCTGTTCGTCGCGCCGTTCCTCGCGATCTTCCTGGTCTTCACCGCCATCCCGGCGCTGGTGGCGCTGGTCTACAGCTTCACCGACATGGGCGTGGCCGATATCCGGCGCCCGCTCGAGGTGGATTTCACCTTCCTCGACACTTTCGCCCGGGTGCTGACCAATGCCGGGTTCCTCAAGTCGCTCGGCACCACCGGCATCTTCATCGTCATCGGAGTGCCCCTCACCATGGCGATCGGGCTGGTGCTGGCACTCGCCCTGAACAGCGGCATCCGGCGGCTCCGCGCCGTCTATCGCTCGGCCTTCTACCTGCCCGTCATCACCAACATCGTCGCCGCGGCGGTGATCTGGCAATACGCCTTCACCCTGAAGGGGCCGGTCAACACCTTCCTCGCAGAGCTCGGGCTGCTTGGTCCGAACTGGCTGGGCGACCCCAACATGGCGATCGGCACGGTGATCCTCCTCACCACGTGGCGCAATGTCGGCACCTGCATGGTGCTGTTTCTCGCCGGGCTCCAGGCCATTCCCGAGGATGTCTACGAGGCGGCGGCGATCGATGGCGCTTCGGCCTGGCGGCGGTTCCTGTCGATGACGCTGCCGCTGTTGAAGCCGGCGACCGTCTTGGTCAGCGTGCTGATGACGGTCTCCTACATGAACATCTTCGATGAGCCTTACCTGCTCACCAAAGGCGGGCCGCTCAGCGCCACCAAGTCGGTGGCGCTGTGGGTCTACGAGCAATTCGGGCACGGCAATATCGCCGCGGCGATGGCCGGTTCCTACGTCATGCTGGCGATCGTGGTGCTGCTCGGCATCCTGCAGCTGCGTATGCTGAGGGCCTGGCGATGAGCGGCAAGCACCGGTTGCGCACCGCGCTGCTCTATGCCGCGCTGACGCTGGTGGCAGTCATCGTGCTGCTGCCCTTCGTCTGGGTGCTGTTCGGCGCCTTCAAGACGCAGGGCGAGATCATGGCGGCGCCGGGGGCCTGGCTGCCGCAGGATTTCTCCAACCTCGCCAATTTCGCCGAGCTGTTCGAGCGCCGCCAGTTCGGCACCTATATGGGCAATTCGCTGATCGTTTCGGCGTTCACCGTCGCCTCGAACGTCTTGTTCAGCTCGCTCGCCGGCTATGCGCTGGCAAAGCTGCCGTTCAAGGGCAGCAAGCTGGTGTTCGGCTGCATCCTCGCGGCGATGATGATCCCCTATATCGCGCTGTTCGTGCCGCAATTCTTCATCATCGTGCAGTTCGGGCTGGTCAACACGCTGGCCGGCATCATCCTGCCGATCGCGGTGATGCCGATCGCGGTGTTCATCATGCGCCAGTTCGCGGATTCGGTGCCCGACGAGCTGCTGGAAGCCGCCCGGCTCGACGGCGCCGGCGAGTTCCGGATCTTTTTCGGCATCTTCCTGCCGCTGGTCGGGCCGGCGATCGCCACGGTCGCCATCATCACCTTCCTCAACTCGTGGAACTACTTCCTCTGGCCGCTGATCGTGGCGCAGGACCAGGGCACCTACACCCTGCCGGTAGGCCTCGCGGTCGCCAGCCAGGCGGCGCGCTCGATCGACTATGGCCTGCTGCTCGCCGGCGCCATCGTGGTGCTGCTGCCGGTGCTGATCCTGTTCCTGTTCCTGCAGAAATACTTCGTGCGCGGCGTCGCCGTGACCGGGCTCAAGTAACGCCCACACCCCCTCAGATCATTTCATCCAGCGGAGATAAGTCCATGGCCAGCCGGCTCGCGACCGACATCATCACCTTCTACCATCCCCGGTTCTGGGGCCTCGAAAGCGAGGCCGAGCTCGGGAGCTGGGCGGCGGCCAATCTCGACAGGTTCTGGAGCACGGTGCTCGACGCGCTGGGCGAAGCCGGCGTCAGCGGGCTCGAACTGACCTTCGCGCCGGGCAGTATCGACAATGTGCTGAAAGCCTTCGGCAGCGCCAAGGCGTTCCGGGCCGAGCTCGAAGGGCGCGGCCTCGCGGTGGTCAGCGCCTTCATGGCCGATGCGCCGGCCTGGAGCGGCACGCCCGATCTCGGCGCCATCGTCGCCGACGCCGAACGGCGCGCCGCGTTCATCGCCGAGGCGGGCGGCGAGATCCTCGTCACCGGGCTGCCGATGCGGAAGACTCGCGGCGTGCGGCCGCCGATGTTCATCGACCAGGCGTTCATGGGTCAGATGGCCGGCATCGCCCATGCGGTAGGCGAGGCGATCGAGGGTGCCGGCATCAAGCTGGCGCTCCACACCGAATCCAACAGCGCATTGTGGTACGAGCGCGATATTGCGCTGTTCATGGCCTATACCGACCCGCGCTATGTCTGGCTCTGCCCCGATAGCTGCCACATCACGCTGGGCGGCGGCGATCCCGTGCGGGTGGCGCGCCAGCACGACCAGCGCATCATCCTCGCGCACTGGAAGGATGCGGTGGGCAAGATCGAAGCCGACCTCACGATCGACCACTCCATCTACAGCCAGCAGCAGCGCTACATGGCCGATTTCGGTGCCGGCATCGTCGATTGGAATGCCTGGTCGGAGGCGATGCTCGCGACTCCGGGCAAAGACACCGTGCTGCTCGAACTCGATGCGGCGAGCGATCCGGTGGCGGCGCTGAAGGCCGGCCGGACGGTGGTCGAAGCGGTGCGCCGGAAGTGATCGATTTTTCCATCTCGATCGAGCTGGCTTTCGCCGAAGCCGAGCGCCCGTTCCCCGAGCGGGTGCGGGCCGCGGCCGCGGCAGGCTTCCCGGCGGTGGAAATCTGGGACTGGCGGGATAAGCCGCTTGCCGAACTCGGTCGAGCGCTGCGCGACACCGGGACCCGGCTCGAAACGCTCTGCGTCGAGGATTGGCGCGACAAGTGCCAGCTCGCCGACCCGGCCGCGCATGCCGAATTCACCCGGCGGGTGGCTGAGACGGCGCAGGTGGCGGTGGAGCTCGGCTGCCCGAAGCTGGTGGTGCTGGCGGGAGACCGCCGCGCCGGCGTGCCCCTCGAGGATCAACTGGCCGTCGCCGGGGAAGCGCTGCTGCGGGCCTCCGATGCGGTTGCCGACCTGCCGTTCGAGCTGCTGGTCGAAGTGGTGAACCGGGAGTTCGAAGGGCCCAATGCGCTGCTGCAGGACAGCGAAAGCGCCCTCGAGCTGCTGCGCCGCCTGGCCCGGCCGAACCTCCGTTTCCTCTATGACCGCTACCACGCCATCCTCAATGGCGAGCCGCTCGGCTGGGCGGTCGACGGCAACATGGCGCTGGTCGGCCACATCCAGGCTGCCGACATCCCGGGGCGGCACGAGTTCGGGGCAGGCAGCCACGATTGGGCCAAGGAACTGCGCTGGCTGCTGCAGGCGGGCTATGCGGGCTATGTCGGGATCGAGGCGGTGCCGGTGGGGCCGAGCGAAGGGTTGTATGCGGGCGCACGGGCGCTGCTGGGGCAGGCGCCGGCCTCTCGGTGATCCTCCCCCGCGTGGCGGGGGAGGGGGACCGCCGAAGGCGGTGGAGGGGGCGGCAAGAGTCGCCGTGAGTCTGGCTCCCCCCTCCACCAGCTTCGCTGGTTCCCCTCCCCCGCCACGCGGGGGAGGATAGTCGAGGGCTGGTGGACCGCCCCTAAAACCCCGCCAGCGCAATAAACTCTCTGATGGCGCCGAGGTCGCTCACCTCCGGGTGGGCCACCAGGTATTCCGCCGCTGCCACATCGCCGCCGGTAAGTGGGATGCCGCGGAGCCGGCTGTCATGGCCCCGTTCCTTGTCGAGCACGATGCCGAGGCCGATGCCGGCGGCGACGGCTTCCTTCACCGCTTCGCGGCTCGCCAGCACCAGCTGGCGGTCGATTTCGACGCCGCGGGCGGCGAGCGCCTGTTCGAAGATCTGCTGGGTCATCGAGCCGTGCTCGCGGGTGACGAAGGGCTGGCCCGCGAGTTCGGCGATATCGACGCTGTCGCGGTCCGCCCAGGGATGGTCGGCCGGCAGCACCAGCACGACGTGCTGGTCGACCAGGCGGTGGCAGACCAGGTCGTTGATCGGCGCGGTCAGGGTGACGATGGCGAGATCGACCCGCATCTGCGCCACCAGGTCGAGCAGGGCGCTGGAATTGTGCATGCGCGTTTCGATCAGCACCCCCGGATGGGTGGCGCGAAAGCGCCGGATCAACGGCAGCGCCACGTGCGGGCCGCAGAGCCCGATCGCGAGGTGGCCGCTGCGCACCTGCCGGCCATTCTCGAGCCGGGCCGACACATCCTCCAGTCCCTTGATGATCTGGTGCACATGCGGCAGCAGCGCCGTACCGTCGGCGGTCAGCTCGACGCCGGTGCCGCGGCGATGGAACAGCCGGCCGCCCATCGCTTCCTCGAGCGCCCGAACGTGCTGGGTGATGGCGGGCTGGCTGACATTGAGCAGCTGCGCCGCCGCGGAAAAGGTCCCCTGCTTGGCCACCGCGTGGAAGGCGCGCAACTGGGCGAGGTTCATCTGGGCTCCAGCGTCAAATAAGTGTCACTTAAATCGCACATGGTCTCCATACAGCAAACTTATAACGGTTCCGCAACTGCCGCACACTCGAACCCAGAGGGCAGGGCAATCCAAGGAGACAGGAATGCGCCAAATTCTCTTCACCACCGCCGCCGCGATCAGCCTGCTGCTGAGCGCCGGCGCCAACGCCCGCGACCTCGTGCTGTATGATGCGTCGGAAGATGTCGGGGCTGCGCTCAGCTCGGCCTTCCAGGCGGCGCATCCCGATATCAAGGTGCAGGTGGTTTCGGGCTCGACCGGGCCGATCACCGAACGCGCCATCGCCGAAATGGGCAACCCGCAGGCCGATGTCGTCTATCTCGTCAACAACGTGGCGCTCGAGCAGCTGAAGAATGCCGGCGTGTTCGAGCCTTATGCGGCGCAGAGCACGGTGATCCGCGACGATTTCCGCGACCCGGACAATTTCTACACCCGCTACTTCGCCACCACGATGTGCATGGTGGTCAACCGCGACCGGCTGGCCGACAAGAAGCTGCCGATGCCGACCACCTGGGAAGACCTGATCAAGCCGGTCTACAAGAACGAGATCTCGATGCCCTCGCCGATGCAGTCGGGCACCGGCTCGACCATCCTCTCGACCTTTGTCGATGCCTTCGGCTGGCCCTTCGTCGAGAACCTGCACGAGAACGTCTATCAGTATTCCGATGGCGGTTCGGGCGGCGCGCAGCTCGCCGGTACCGGCGAAGTGACGATCGGGCTCAGCTACGACACCACCTGCTATGCCACGCAGTCGGCCGGCCGGCCGGTCGATGTGGTGTTCGGGCGGATCACCCCCAATACCAGCGAAGGCGGCGGGCTGGTGGCCGGGGCGCAGCACCCGGAAGAAGCCAAGCTGTTCCTCGATTGGATGGCCGGTGAAGACGCGGCCAAGATCCTCGGCGGGCTGGTCGGCGCCACCGCGGTGCCGGGCCATGGCCTCGTCAATCTCGATGAGGTGACGATCTGGGCGATGCGCCGCCCGGTCGATATCGAGGCCTTCCGCAAGGAGTGGGCCGGCAAGTTCGTCACCAACTGATGCTGCACGTGGCCGCAAACGAGGCCGTGATGCGGTCCGCCCTGCCGGGCGGGCCGCACTCAATCGGCAGCCCGCACCTTCGGGTTGCAGGGGTCAGCAAGCGGTTCGGCGCGATGCTGGCGGTCGATGCGGTCGACCTCGCGATCGACAGGGGCGAGTTCGTTACGCTGCTCGGCGATTCCGGCTGCGGCAAGACCACGCTGCTCAGGATGATCGCCGGCTTTGCCACCCCCGATGGCGGCCGCATCTGGCGCGGCGATACCGACGTCACCCACGCACCCTCGGCCAGCCGGCGCATGGGCTTTGTGTTCCAGTCCTATGCGCTGTTCCCGACCAAGACGGCGGCGCAGAATATCGGCTTTGCCCCGCGCATGGCCGGGCGCCCGCGTCGCGAGGTGGCGCAGCGGGTGGCGGAACTGGCGGCGATCGTCGAGATCGACCGGCTGCTCGATCGTTATCCGCACGAGCTGAGCGGCGGCCAGCAGCAACGCGTGGCGCTCGCCCGGGCGCTGGCGGCGGAACCGGAAATCCTGTTGCTCGACGAGCCGATGTCGGCGCTCGATGCGCGCATCCGGGCCAAGCTCCGGACCGAACTCCGCGGTCTCGTCGATCGGCTGGGAATGACCGCGCTCTATGTCACGCATGACCAGGAGGAGGCGCTGGCGCTGTCCGACCGTGTCGCGGTGATGCGCGCCGGACGGATCGAGCAGGTCGGCAGCCCGGGCGAAATCTACCACCGGCCGCGCTCGCGCTTCGTCGCCGAGTTCATCGGCACCTCGAACCTGCTGCGCGGCACGGTGGAGGCGGCTGGGCTCTCGATCCACGGCGCGCTGTGGCCGATCGGCATGACCGGCGCCCGCCCCGGCGACAGGCTGGATGTGCTGGTACGCCCCGAGCATCTGCGGCTCGCTGCGGCCGGCGCGCCGGGCGGCATGAGCGGGGTGATTACCGGCTCCACTTTCCTCGGCGCGGCGCGTCGGCTGACGGTCAGGTGCGATGACGGGCTCGAGCTGATCGTCGAAGAGGCGTCGACGGCGAGCGCCATGCCGTCGGGTCGCGTTTCCATCGTCGCCGACTATGCCCATGTGGTGCCGCTGGCGCCCGAGGCGGCAGCGTGAGCATGCCTGTTCGCGGCATCCCCTTGCGCCGGCTGCCCGGCATCATTGCGGCGAGCCTCGTTGCGGCGCTGCTGCTGGTGTTCATCGTGGTGCCGGTCGGGCTGGTGCTGCTGAAGAGTTTTGACAATTCCGGCCGCCTGCCGGATTGGCGCCTCGCCGAAATCACCGAGGAGGCGCTGCAGCTCATGCCGGAGGCCGAGCGCGACGCCGCCACGGCGCGCTGGGTCGCGCAGGCGACGCTGGCCGAGCGGGTGGCCGCCATGGCGGTGGCCTATGATCTCGCCGGGCTGGCGCCGGGGTGGGACGTGGCTGCGCCGTTCGAGCACCAGCAGACGGCAATCGAGGCGGCGCTGTCGGCGCTGCAGCCGGCCCAGCTCGCGGCGGTGGAGGCGGCGTTTCCCGTCGCCCACATCATGCTGCACAAGCGCATCGCGCTCGCCTTTGCGGTGCGCGACCAGCTGTCGTCAGAGGATTTCGACCGGCTGCGCGCCGCCAAGCAGGAGCGCTACGGGCTCGACAATTACGCCGCGGTATTCGCCGACACGTATCTGCGCAAAGCGGCCGTCAACAGCGTCACCCTGGCGCTGATCTCGGTGCTCACCACGGTGAGCATCGGCTATGCCATCGCCTATGGCCTCAATCGCGGCGGCATCGCCCGGCCGGTGCTGACCCGCAATATCCTGCTGCTGCCGCTGGTGGCGCCGCCGATCATGGTGGCCACCGCCACCACCATGCTGTTCGGCCGGCGCGGCCTCATCACCTACACGCTGTTCGAGCAGACGCTGGGGATTTCCAGCGCCGACAGTTTCAACGTCTATGGACCGCTCGGCATCATCATCGCCCAGACCCTGTCGTTCCTGCCCACCACGCTCATCGTCCTCGACAATGCGATGCGGCGGCAGGATGGGCGGCTCGAGGAGGCGGCGCTGATGCTGGGGGCAGGGCGGCTCAAGCTGTTCAGCAACGTCACCCTGCCGCTGAGCTGGCCGGGGCTGAAGCGCGCCATGGTGCTGGTGTTCATCCAGAGCCTCACCGATTTCGGCAACCCGATGATCCTGGGGCGCGATACGCCGGTGCTGGCGGGGGTGATCTACAACGAGATCACCAGCTTCCAGAACACCCCGCTCGCTTCCGCCATATGCCTGTGGCTGATCATCCCCTCGCTGCTGCTCTATCTGGCGCTCGAGCAGATCGGCCGGCGCAAGCGCTATGTCAGCAACGATGCCGGGACGCCCGCCGAACATCGCCAGCCGCTGCCGGTGCGCATCGCGCTCACCAGCCTCGCCGGCTTCTTCTGCGTCATGATCCTCGCCATCTACATCGTCATGGCGCTCGGCTCGGTGACGAAGATCTGGGGTATCGACTGGACCTTCACCCTCGCCTATTTCACCCCCGAAGGGCTGGGCGCCGGCATGGAGGGCACCGGCTATGGCTCGCGCGACGGCGGGCTCGACGAGGTGTGGAACAGCGTGCGGGTCGCCGCCATCGCCGCGCCGCTCGGCGGGCTCCTGGCGCTCGCCATCGGCTATGTCGCCGAGCGGATGCGCCGCCCCTGGGGCGATATCATCGCCTTCGAGGCGCTGATCCCGGCGATCCTCCCCGGCATCATTTTCGGGGTCGGCTACATCATCGCCTTCAATGCGCCGTTCGGCATCAAGTGGCTGTCGCTTAGCGGCACCGAGGCGATCATCATCATCAACATCATGTTCGGCAATCTCTATGTCGGGGTGCTGGCAGCCCGCGCCGCGCTGCAGCGCATCGACCAATCGGTCGACGAGGCGGCAGAAAATCTCGGCGCCGGGATGCTGCGCCGGTTCTGGGAAGTGACGCTGCCGATGCTGCGCATCGCGGCGCTGCTCGGCATCCTCTACGTCTTCATCGACGGGCTGACGACGCTGTCGTCGATCATCTTCCTCGTTTCCGGCAATATCGACCTCGCCTCGGTCGCCATCTTCAGCGCGGCGAGCGCCTCGAACTACGGTTATGCGGCGGCCAAGAGCGTTGGCCTCCTGGCGGTGTCGGCGCTCGCCATGGGGGTCGTGGTCTGGGTCGAGCGGCAGACCCGCCGCGCCCAGGGGATGCCGGCAACATCGAACGGACGCCGGCAGGAACTGACGGTGATGGGCGCAGGAGCGACATTCTGATGGACAGCGAAATCTCCGCGAGCGCCGAGCTGGTCGCGCGCGACGCCAAGGTGTTCTTCCACCAGCATGGGTCGAGCCCGTGCCTCGCCGGGCTCAAGAGCGTGTCGGGCAGCTGGATCGAAGATCTCGACGGCCGCCGCTATCTCGATCTGCACGGCAACACCACGCACCATATCGGGCACGCCAACCCCGAACTCATCGCCGCGCTGAAGGCGCAGCTCGATGTGCTGACCTTTTCGCCGCGGCGCTATGCCAACGAGCCGGCGACCGCCCTGGCGGAGCTGCTGACGGCGCAATGGCCGGGCGGCGCCGCCAAGGTGCTGTTCACCACCGGCGGGTCGGACGCCATCGAAGTGGCGATCAAGCTCGCCCGCGTCGCCACCGGCCGCAGCGCCACCATCTCGCTCGAAGGCGCCTATCACGGCCACGGCTTCGGCGCCTTCGGGCTGTCGCGCGCCGTCCCCGATGCGCGGCTCGGCAGTTTCCTGGCGGACCGGGTGCATGTGCGGCCCTACTGGAAGCACGGCGCGGCGGCGATGCTGCACGATATCGAGCGGGCGCTGGTCAGCACGCCCGGCGGCGTCGCGGCGCTGATCGCCGAACCGATCCGCTCCAACTGCCACGTGCCGCCACCCGAGCTCTGGCCCGAAGTGCGCCGGCTCTGCGATGCCGCCGGCACGGCGCTGATCTTCGACGAAATCCCCTCGGGCCTCGGCAAGACCGGGAAATTCTTCGCCTTCCAGCATTTCGACGTGCGGCCGGATATGGTGGTGCTGGGGAAGGCTTTGGGCGGCGGCCAGCTGCCGATCGCCGCGGTGCTCGCCGATGTCAGGTTCGATGTGGCGCCGGAACTGGCGCTCGGCCACTACACGCATGAAAAGAACCCGCTGACCACCAGGGCGGCGCTCACCACGGTATCGATCATCCTCCGCGACGGCCTGCCGGCGCGTGCCGCCGCGCTTGAGCAACTGGTCCGTGCCCGCGTTTCGGCCAGCCCGTGGCTGCGCGGCGTGCGGGGCAGGGGCTTGCTGCTGGCGCTGGAACTGACGCAGCCGCCAGCCGACGAGGGCCGCCTCCTCGCCGCGCTGCTGGCGCAGGGGGTTTCCACCACCACCAAGGGTGATGACGCGATCGGCTTCTCACCGCCGCTGACGATTTCGGAGGCGGAGATCGAGCTGGCGCTGGAGGGGATCGGGCGGGCGGTCGAGGGCCTCGAGCCGCGAGCGTAAAGGGGGGCAGTCGGCGGCCCTCTCCCGCTTGCGGGGGAGGGCCGCCGACTGCAGGCTCCGTGACTCTGCCGCCCTACACCAGCGACACCACACCCCTTGCCTCGCCGCGCAGGCGTTGGGCGTCCTGGCTGGGTGGGGCGCCGAACTGGCGGCGGTATTCGCGGCTGAACTGCGAGGGGCTGTCATAGCCGACGCGGAAGCCGACGCCAGCGACGTCGTCGGGGGAGGCGGCGAGGTGCAGGCGGGCCTGCTGCAGGCGAATCTGCTTCTGGAACTGGATCGGGCTCATCGCCGTCACCGCCTGGAAATTGCGGTAGAAGGCCGAGGGGCTCATGCCGCAGATCTCCGCCACATCCTCGACCCGGAAGGCGCTGGCATGGTGCTCGCGGATCCAGCGCACGGCGCGGGCGATGTGGCTGAGATGGCTGTCGGCGAGGCCGAGCTGGCGCACCGTGGCGCCCTGTTCGCCGACGATCAGCCACCACAGGATTTCGCGCTTCAGCAGCGGCGCCAGCACGGCCAGGTCGCGCGGCCGGTCGAACAGCCGCAGCAGCCGCAGCACGGCATCGAGCAGTTCGGTGGGAGCATCGGAGACGATCAGCCCGGAGGGCGCGCCACCGGGCCGCTCGAGGCTCTGCGAGCCGGCTTCCAGCAACAGCTCGGCGATGCTGGGCGGGTGCAGCACCAGGCCGAAGCCGCGCGCCGGCTGTTCCGGGCTGGCGCCGACGAACTGGCCGGTGATCGGCAGGTCGATCGAGGCGACCAGATACTGGCCCCTACCATAGCGATAGAGCCGGTCGCCCAGCGCCAGGCGCTTCTCGCCCTGGGCGATCAGCGCCATCACCGTGCCGGTGGTCGAGTGTTCCTCGATCGAGGCGTTGTGTTCGGCGAGCAGCACGCCCTCGACCGGCGTCGACGCATCGGGCCGGGCATGGCGGGCGATCAGCGCATTGAGTTCATCGATCGGCATGAAGCCTGACTAGCACCGGCGCGGGACTTACTCAAACGATTCTCTCGTTTGTGGTAGGATCGTGCAAGTCGTCGGTAGTCCTGTGATACCGCCCGAGGCGTAGGAAATGCTTTGGTGTCGATGCCGCCGAGCACTGGGCTCACGGCAGCGAAGGGACACCGGAAATGACCATAACGCACGGCTTTCATGCCACCATGACCGCCCAGCCGGGGCAGGGCGATGCACTCGTGGCGCTGCTCGAACGCGCTCCGTCGCTCGGGCATGACGACTGCCTCGTCTTCCTGATCGGCCGCTCGGCCAGCAATCCCGACCTGGTCTTCGTCACCGAGGGCTGGCGCAGCGCCGAAGCGCATGCCGACTTTTTCGCCAGTGACGTCGCCAGGGCCTATACCGCCGAGTTCGGCCCGCTGGTGCGCGACAGCGCCTATGCCGACGAAGTGCCGCTGGGCGGCAAAGCCATCCTCTAGGCCCCCCACCTTCCAATCCCCCGCGACGCCTCTCACACGCCAGCCGGCGTCGCGGCATCGCCTTGTCCCAAGGAGATCCCCATGGACCGTCCCGCACTCGATCCCGAACTGGCCCGGCTGCTGGCGCAATTGCCGGCGGCGCCGGCCCTCGATGCCGAGAGCCTGCCGCTGCTGCGCCAATACAAGGTGCCGGCCGAAGCCTTTATCGAGGGGCGCGCGATCGAACGACGCGAGCTGAGCATCGCCGCCGCCGATGGCGCCACCCTGCCGCTCTCGCTGTTCCGCCCGGCCGGGCGCGGGGCAGAGGCGGCGCCCTGCATCTACTGGCTGCATGGCGGCGGCATGGTGATGGGCGACCGCTTCGCCAATCTCGATATTCCGCTCGACTGGCTCGAGCGCTTCGGCGCCGTGGTGGTGACGCTCGACTATCGGCTGGCGCCCGAGGCGCAGGGCATCACGCCGGTCGAGGATTGTTACAGCGGTCTCGCATGGATTGCCGGACACGCCACCGAGCTCGGCATCGACCCGACGCGGCTGATCGTCGCCGGGATCAGCGCCGGCGGCGGTCTCACCGCCGGCATGGTGCTGATGGCGCGCGACCGCGGCGGCCCGGCGATTGCGGCGCAGGTACTGATCTGCCCGATGCTCGACCACCGCAATGACAGCGTCTCGAGCCGGCAATATGCCGAGGGCCCGGCGACCTGGACGCGTGCCGCCAACAGCTTCGGCTGGGAGGCGCTGCTCGGCACCGCCACGGCGGTTTCGCCCTATGCGTCGCCGGCGCTGGCGGCCGATCTCGGCGGGCTGCCGCCCAGCTTCATCGATACCGGCTGGGCCGAACTGTTCCGCGACGAAGACGCAGCCTTTGCGAGCCGCATCTGGGCGGTGGGCGGCACGGCGGAGCTGCATGTCTGGCCGGGCGGCTTTCACGGTTTCGACGCGCTGTTCCCCGCGGCGCGCCTGTCACTCGTCGCCCGCGAGACGCGCAGCGCCTGGCTCGGCCGCATCCTGAACCCCTGCAACTGAAGGATTTTTCCCATGAACAGCATTCTCATCACCGGCGCGTCCTCGGGCTATGGCCACGAGATCGCCCGCCACTTTCACGACCTGGGCTGGAACGTCATCGCGACGATGCGGACGCCGCAGCCGGGCATCCTGCCGGAGTCGAGCCGCATGCGCGTGCTGCCGCTCGAGGTCACCGACGCCGCCAGCATTGCCGCCTGCGTGGCGGCGGCGGGCCCGATCGATGCGCTGGTCAACAATGCCGGGGTCGGCATGGGCGGCGCCTTCGAGATCGCGCCGCTCGGCGAGATCCGCCGCATCTTCGAGACCAACACGTTCGGGGTGATGGCGATGATCCAGGCGGTGCTGCCCAAGATGCGCGAGCGGGGCAGCGGGGTGGTGGTGAACGTCACCTCCTCGGCGACGCTGGGCGCCTTCCCGTTCTCGGCGCCCTACACCGCGAGCAAGATGGCGATCGAAGGGCTGTCGGCGGCACTGGTGCCGGAACTGGCGCCGTTCGGTGTCAGGGTCAAGCTGGTGGAACCCGGCCTCGGGCTCGGCACCCGCTTTGCGCAGAACTCGGCCTTCGACTTCGCCGCGCAGGTGCCGCCGGCTTATGCGGCCCACGCCATGGCGGCGTTCGGCGCCCGCCCTGCCGTGACCACCAAAGAGAGCGACGTGGCCGAAGCGGTGTGGCGGGCCGTAGAGGACAGCAGCGGCCAGTTGCGCTTTCCGGCCGGCGCCGACGCGCTCGAGCTCTGGGAGCGGCGCTCCTGGTGACGAAGGCCGGGGCAGGGCCGCTGCCAACGTGGCAGGTCCTGCCCCCTCAGGCGCCGCCGGTGTCCGGCGCCGGCGGCACGTCGCCGAAGCGTGCGACGAGATCGGCGGCCATCTGTTGCAGCCGCGCCAGGTCCGCCTCGGCGAACGGGTGTTCCTCATAGTCGAGGATGACCAGCGCACCGACCGTCACGCCGCTCTCCAGCGTCAGCGGCACGCCGGCGTAGAAATCGACGCCGTTGGCCTGCAGGTATGGGTTGTCGGAGAGCGTCTCGCCCTCGATGCCGGGCGGGATCACCAGCGGCGCCTTGCGCTCGGTGATGAGTTCGGTCAGCGCGTAGGCGCCCTCGTCATCGCGATGCCGCTCGTCGGCGAGCAGGTTGATGGTAGCGAGCGGCACGCCCATGGCTTCGGCGATGGCGACGAGGGCCCGCCCCAGCTCGTCGTCGCCGCGTCCCGCCCCGAGGAAGGGTTGGCGGCCGGCCAGCTTGGCCGTCGCGGTGGCGAGGTCGAGATGGGCGTCGATCTCCTCGAGCGTATCCTCGAAGCCGTGCGTCACGCCGTCGGCCCGCAGGCTTTCGGCAGAGGCGGCGGCTCCATCCGCCGCGAGCTGGCAGACGATCACCTTCAGCCCGGGCCGGATGAACCTGAGGCGGCGCGAGACATAGCGTGCCTGCGCCTTGATGTCGGCGCCGAAATAGAACAGGCAAACCACCTCGGCGCCGTCGATATCGACCCGGCCGATGCTCTCCTGGCGGATCGCCATCGGCGGCAGCACGCGCGATGCGATGCCGCGCGCCGCCAGCCGCTGGGCGACGACGCGGGCCGCGCTGCCGTCAATTTCGGTGCGCCCGCCGATCAGGACGACCGCGGGGCCGTCGAGCGCTTCGGCCTCGCCCAGCTCATCGATCACTGCGTCGATGCTGGTGGCCAGCACGCGACGCTGCGCCAGCGCCTCGGGGGTATCGGACAACTCGTTGCTGGCAAGGCGCAGCGCCGGCAGCAGGATGGTTTCCTGGAAGGTCTCCAGGCCGCTCGCCTCGACGATCTCCTCGGAGATCTCGATGGCCTCCTCGACATTGCCCTTGAGCATGCGCTGATAGAGCCGCTCCGGCGGTTCGAGCACCGGTTCGCTGCCCAGCAGGGTTTCGAGCACCTGGAATTGCGGGATGTAGCGGCCGATCACCACGAGGCACACCGTCATCGGCGTCGCGAGGATAAGCCCGACCGGGCCCCACAGCGTCGCCCAGAACATGGCCGAGAGCAGGATGGCGATCGGCGAGACGCCGGTGCTGGTGCCATAGACGCGCGGCTCGACCACGTTGGCGGTGGTGAGATCGATCGCGAGGAACAGCACCACCGTCCAGATCAGCATGCCCCAGCCGGAATCGACGGCGAAGGCGAGGAGGAACGGGATGCAGGCGACCAGCAGCCCGCCCACGAAGGGGATGTAGCGGAACAGCATGATCATCAGGCCCCAGAGGATCGCTCCGGGGACCCCGATGAGCAGCAGACCGAGACCGAACAGCGTGCCGTAGCCGACATTGATGAAGAACTGCAGCTGCAGGTAACGCCCGACCCGCTGGCTGGCGTCGCTCATGGCGAGGTTGGTGGTGCTGTAGCCGCCGCGGCTGACGAGGCGGATGAACCGCTCCTGCAGCTCGCCCCGCCCCAAGAGCAGGAAGATCAGGAAGATGACGACGATGGCGGTGGTGGCCAAAGGGCCGGCCAGCGTGCCCATCAGGGTGCTCACCACGCCCAGCGGATTGCCGACCTCGTTGGCGATGGTCACCGGTATGGGGCTGCCGGGCGGCCGCTGCAACGGGCCGTTTTCCGGGGCGCTCAACTGCTCGGTCAGCGAGCCGATCGCACCGGTGAGGCCATCGAGGAAGCCGCCGCCCTCGATCTGCTGCTGCAGGTCGCCGAGCTTCTTGGCGATGGTGGACTGGTAGGCGGGGAGTTCGGCGCCGATATGGATCAGCTGCGTGCCGGCGAGGTAGGCGAACAGGCCCAGGGTGAGGAGCGCGGCAACGACACTGACGATCACCGCGATGGCATCGGGCAGGTGGAGCCTGCGGCTCAGCAGCGACACCAGCGGGCTCAGGGCAAAGGCCAGCAATATCGCCAGCACCAGAGGCACGAGAATTCCGGCGCCCAGATAGAGCAGCGCGACGACAAGGGCGAATGTCGCCACCGTCTCGAAGATGGCTCTTCGGGTCAGCGGGCGCTCGGATAGACGCATTGCCGGCATTGACTGAACTCGTTTGCGTGCGGTGGCCGCAGCGGGCCACCGCACTGGTTGACTACTTCACGAAGTGCTTGTTGCAAAGCTCTTCGGCTGAAGCATACGTCTTGTTGAGGACGAGCGGGTCATTGGAATAATCGAAGACCCGCAGTTTGGTCGGATCCTTGGCAGCCTGTGCTTCGGCAGCCTTGCGCGGCAGCCATTTGGTCGCGACGATATCGCTGTCGTTCCAGCTGCCGGCCGTGCCGGTGGTCACGAGGCAAGTGCGATCCTGGCCGGGCGCGTTCGGGTTGGCCTTGCTGCTTTCGGCCAAGGCGGGCGCGGCCAGCAACATGGTGGTGAGGGCGATTGCAGTGAGGGTGTTCCTCATTGTTCTTCTCCTTGTGCGAGATGACGCAGCCGGTCATTGGGCCGGCCGGCGACCTGGCATCGATGACGTCCGGTTCGGGCGCCTCGCGGGTTCGCTGAGCGAACCCTCCACGACGATCGGGACAGAACGGTACCGATCGGGCGTCGAGCGGAGCAGATCGGCTCCGCCCGATCTGTCGGTCACGGGTTGAGCGCATCCAGATAGGCGCAGGTTTCGCGCGTCTGGCGGTTGGTGCCGTAGTCGAAGATCGCCCTGCGATCGTTGGGGCGGTCGCGTGCTTCGGCTTCGGATCTGGGCATGACCCTGGCGCTTTCGACGTTGGCATCGGCGCCGGCTGCGACGTCGCTCTCGTCAAAGAAGGTCACGAGGCAGACGAGGTCGGTGTCAGGGCCGCTGCCGGTTCCAGGGCTATGGCCGCCGCCGGGACCCTGGCCGCCGCCGGGACCCTGGCCGCCGCCCGGACCGCCGCCAAAGCCACCGCCGCCGATGATGATGCTGAAGTTGATATTCGGCCGGGCGCGTCGGTTGCCCAGATACTCGTCATCGACGTTGTTCGAGACGAGATAGCGCGCCGAGACCCAGCCATCGGGCCCGGGGTGCGTGATGTAGCACCAGCCGTTGGAGCGGCAGCGACGGACGTTGACGTCCTCGCCTCGAAACAGCCGATCGACGACCCGGTACGAAGCCCCGGGGCCGGAGCGAACGTTCACGGAAGAGGTTGCCTCGGCAGCTTGCGCCGGGGTGATGGCAAGGCAACCGAGCAGCACCAGTGGTGCGAGGGCCAGGGCCTTCATTTTCGTTTCCTTTCTTGCCGCAACGGGTGGGCAGCAGGCGAATTGCCCGCTGCCCAGGGACGAGCCCGGGTTGCGGACCGGGGCGTCCTCCGACCTCTGTGGGCCGGTTTACTGGTAGTCGGTTGGACGATGAGACGGCCTTCGCCAACCGGTGCTCGCGGCCTGAGGGGCGCTTGTCCCCTCCGGCCGAGGCTAGATCAGGTATGCCAAGGTCCATGCCCCCAGGCAGGCGAAGTAAAGCAGACCGAGTACGAGGGAACGGGCCATGGTGGGGTCCAGGTGCAGCGTGGGGATTCGAGATGCGGGGGATGTCGGTACGGACAGGATGCGGGCTCGCCGCCTACTGACCGTCGGGGACCACGTCCACGCTCACCTTGGGCACATCGATGTCGACAGTGCGCGACCCACCGGTGTTGTTGACGAAGACGAAGAACCCGATGACCAGCACCGCGACCAGGACAATGCCGGCAATAAGGCCAGCTCCCATGCCGCCACCGCCGCCGCCATTCTCGATTATCGTAGCCATCTGTCTGTCTCCTGATGAACTGTCACCAAGAAATGTGCAGGCGCTCCGTTGGTTCCAAAAAAGACATGCAAAAACAATGCTTTAGATTGGTTGTTGGGCGGTGTCAGCGGTTTGTCAAGTTTGACTGGCGATCGGCAGCAGGACCACGACGCTGAGCCCTCCGGCCGCAGCCTTCTCGAAGGCCACGGTTCCCGAGTTGAGCCGGACAACCTCCTTGGCGATGGCGATGCCGAAGCCATTGCCCGATCGGTGCTCATCGAGGCGCTTGCCGCGAATGCCGAGCTGTTCGATCTGCCCCTCGAGCAGCCCGGGCCCATCGTCCGTCACCATGAAGCGCGCCATGCCGTCATGCGGCCCGCAGCTCACCACCACCTCGGATCTCGCCCATTTGGCCGCGTTCTCCAGCAGCACGCCGACCAGCTCCATCAGGTCGTGGGCGTCGATATTGGCCGATACCTTGTCGGCGCTGAGGTGCCAGAACAGATCTGCCCCCCGGCCGGTCTTGCGGATCACCGCGACGCTGCGAAGCAGCGCCTGGTCCACGGCCGTACCGAAGCCGAGATTGTCGCTGCGGATGCGCAGATGGGTGAGGCGCAACTGGTAATCGATGCGCGCCGCCATCTCCTCGCTGAGCAGCTCGAGGGCGGAGGAATTGGAATCGTCGCCGGCCTGGCGCAGGCGCTCGGCCGTCGCGCGCATCACCGCCAGGGGCGTCTTGAGGCCGTGCGCCAGGTCATCGGCCCGCTCGCGCGACAGCTGCACCCCGCGCTCATGCACGTCGAGCAGCGAATTGACCTCTCTGACCAACGTGCCGAATTCGGCCGGGACCCGTTCATCGAGGCGCTCCACCCGGCCGGCCCGGATCTGTTCGATGCCGCGCTCGATGGCACGAACCGGCCGCAGTCCAAACTGCACGATCAGCAGTACGGCGACGAATAACAGGGCCGCGACGATGGCCATGGCGATGGCAATACTCGAACCGAATTCCATGACGCTGTGACCACGCACGGTCAGGTCTTCGCCGACGGCGATGCGCAGCCGGCGCGGCGCAACGCCCTGGCCGGCCAGCTCGACGTCGCGGACCAGCAGCGCGAGGGACTGGCTCTCCGGCCCGGCTGCCGTGGTCAGCAGGTCTTCGCCCCGTGGCGGGGCCGGCAGGGCCAGCCTGGTGTCCCAGAGCGACCGCGAGCGCAGGCTTTCCTCCGTCCCCGGCACGTCCACCTGGTAGTAGAGCCCGCCGGCAGGGGTGCGATAGCGCGGATCGTAGAGCGCGTCGTCGGGGTTCGGCATGGTCCGGGCAAGCTCGGCGGTAAGCACATCGAGGCTGGCGCCCAGGTCCTCGAGCTGGTCGCGCCGTACCGTCTCGCCAAAGATCAGGGTGATCACGGCGCTCGCGGCGCCCAGGGTGAGCAGGCTCCACATGGTGGCGGCAAGCACCAGCCGCAGGCGCAGCGAGCGCGGTTTCAAGCAGTGTCCTCGGTGATCACGTAGCCGAAGCCGCGCCGGGTCTCGATGACGTCGACGCCAAGGCGCTTGCGCAGCCGGGCCACCAGCTGTTCGACGGCGTTCGGATCTCGGTCCACCGCCTGGTCGTACAGGTGATCGGTCAGCTGCAACTGCGACACCACCTGGTTGCGGTGATGCAGCAGGTGCATGAGGAGGCGCAGTTCCAGCGGCGTCAGTTCGATCGGTACTCCCGCGCGGCTGACCTGCAACAGGCGGCTGTCGAGGATGAAGCCCTTGAACGCAATACGCGAGGAGGCGAGCCCGTTGGCGCGGCGCACGATGGCCCGCACCCGCGCCAGCACTTCTTCCATCTGGAACGGCTTGACCACATAGTCGTCGGCGCCCGCTTCGATGGCCTCGACCTTTTCCTCCCAGCGCCCACGCGCCGTCAGGACCAGGACGGGTGAACGCCGGTCCGAGCCACGCCACCGTTTCAGGATGCTGAGACCGTCGAGGTTTGGCAGTCCGAGATCGAGGATGATGGTGTCGAAATTCTCGGTGTCGCCCCGATGCCAGGCAACTTCGCCATCCGCCTCCACATCGACCAGAAAGCCGGCGTGCTGAAGCGTCGTCGAGAGTGGTTCGGCGATGCGCTGATCGTCTTCGGCGATGAGTATCCTCACGTCACCGCTCCACCGCGCGGCCGGTCTGGGCGTCGACAAGCACGTGACGCGTCACGTTTCCGGCCTCGAGCACAGTCACATCATAGGCCCACTTTTTCCCGATGCGTACCATCTCGACATCGAGCAGGCGGCCCTTGGACAGCCTCGCGACAGCCACGCGCAGTTCGGCAAGCGAGAGTGCCGCATTGGAAGAAACCTGTGGCAGGACGATAGCCGCATCGACGTCGGTGTCGGGCAATCGGTCCTTCCTGGCTTGTCCGGGAGGTGGCGTGTCCTTCTTTGCCTGGCCTGGGGGCTGGCTTTTCTCGGAATTGCCGGAATTGCCGCTGGAGTTGCTCGCCGCAGCGGGGTTTCTTGCGGCTGCAGGCGTGGCCGTGCCGACAGCCGCCAGGAGGGCCATCACCAGTGTCAGGCAGGTCAGCTTGCGGATCGGTGGCATCACGACCGTATCTCATCTCCGGGCCTGGTCGCCTCAGGTTCACGGCCCGGCGGTGCGCAGGCCTCGGGGCGGCGATCATCGCCTTGGCAGTCCACCCGCCAGCGGCTCACCTTGTCAACGATCGGCAACCATCGCATCAGCATCAGGGCATTCCAACGGCAGAGGCGCGAAACGGGCGAGGAGCGGGTGGGGGCGGGCCACTGTTGCTCCTCGCCCGCTGCGAGACCGACCACACTGGAGGGGTGAGCGGTGAACCGGCACCTAGTTTGGACGCAGGACGCGAGGACACTGCATAGACGCCGGTTCGAACATCGGCTTAGCACCTCTATCCTGTAATCCAGCTGACACGCGCCGCCACGGTGCCTCGCCGGCGGGCGCTCTCGCCATGGCCGCCGAAACATGGGACTTAAGCCGCGCCAGCAGCGGGAGGGGCGGGATGCAGTTCGAGGGGCGGCAGATCGTGGTGTTGTCGGGCTCGCCCGGGTCGGGGAAGTCGACGGCTGCGGCGCGCATCGCAGCGCTCTCCGGCAGCCCGAAAGTGCACCTCCATACCGATGATTTCTGGGCGTTCATCAAGCATGGCCATGTCGAGCCCTGGCTGCCCGAGGCGGCGGCGCAGAACCGCACGGTGATGGCGGTCGCCGCCGCAGCGGCTGAGCGCTATGCGCTCGGAGGCTATTTCGTCGTCGTCGATGGCGTGGTCGGGCCGTGGTTCGTCGAGGCATTCGCCGGGCTGGCGGTGCCGGCGCATTACGTGGTGCTGCGCACCTCGCGCCAAGAAGCGATCCGGCGCTGCCTGGAGCGTGGCGGCACGACGCTCAGCGACCCGGTGGTGGTGGCGGAACTGCATGCCCAGTTCGCTGACCTGGGGCGCTTCGAGCCGCACGCGCTCGAGGTCGGCGGGCTCGACCCGGACGGGGCGGTCGGCGCAGTGGCGACGGCGCTGAACTCGCAACGCTACCGGCTTCAGGCGGCGTGACTGCCGGGCTGGCCCGAGGGGCGGCCGGCATGTCGCGCGGTCTTTTCGCAGCAGCGCGCAATGCAGTGCAGATGCGTGCAGCCGGATCGGGCTCCGGCGCAGAACAGGGCATGCAACGGCGCGCCCGATCTATCGAAGAAGCCAGCGCGTCGTCGCCTGGCTCGACGGGATAACAGCTGGTTCGGAAGTAATCGCCAGCAGTTTCGAGCGTCTGGCAATCGGGCTCTACTTTTTATATGAGCCTGTTGCGACATGCCCAGCAGAATCGAGGTTCAGCAAATGGCGAGCAAGCCGCAGCCGACTGCCGAGGCAGGCCCCGTGCGCAAGCGCGGCCATGGCGTGCAGAAAGTCTACGAGAAGCTGCGGCAGTCGATCCTCGATCTCAGCCTGCCGCCCGGCAGTCCGCTCGATGAAATGCGGCTCTCGGAGGAGTTCGACCTGTCGCGCACCCCGATCCGCGAGGCCATGGTGCGGCTCGCAGCGGAGGGGCTGCTGACGACGCTGCCCAACCGCAACACCATTGTGGCGCCGATCGATTTCCTCAACCTGCCGGTCTATTTCGAGGCGCTGACGCTGATGTACCGGGTCACCACCCGTGCCGCGGCAGTGCATCGGCGGCCCGAGCACCTGGTGCGCATCCGGGCGTTCGAGGCGGCCTATGCCGATGCGGTGCGGCGCCACGATGCCATGGGGATGATCGCGATCAACCGCGATTTCCATGTCGCGGTGGCCGAGGCGGGCGGCAATGTCTATTTCACCCAGCTGTTCGCCCGTCTGCTCGATGAAGGGCGGCGGGTGATGCGGGTGTTCTATTACTCGTTCGACGATGACCTGCCGCGCCAGTATGTCGACGAGCATGCCGACATGGTCGCCGCGATCGAGGCCGGCGACGCCGACCGCGCCGACGCGCTGGCGGCCACGCATGCCGCCCAGATCGTGCGGCAGATCCAGGCCTATATGGCGCGCGACACGACGAGCCGGATCGATCTGGCGCTGCAGGAGCGGTGAGGGGCAAGCCTGGGTGGCTCCCAGACCCCCTCTCTTGCGAAAACTAAGGACTTAGCTGCGCTAAGCCCAAGTTTTCGCTTTCTCCCCCGCCAAGGGGGAGAGTCCCGACTGATGCTCCCTAGCGAATGGAAGCCACCGCTCATCTCCCCCTTGGCGGGGGAGAAAGCAAAATCTTAGGTTTAGCCGTTTGGCTAAGCCTTAGATTTTGCAAGAGAGGGGGGCTGGAGGGCACGATGGCTCGACCGCCCCCTCCCATCGGCAGAGGGGCCGCCGCCTGCGTTTTCTATGCCTTGGGCGCCCCCGCTTACGCCGCCTCGGACCAGGCGGCGTACCAGGTGCGGAAGCGCTTGAGCGATTGTTCGGCGAAGCGCCGCTGCGCCGGGCTCAGCGCGTCGGTCTCGTTGAAGTGCAGCTCGTATTCCTTCTCGCCGTTGAGCACGAGCAGGTACTTGAAGAACAGCACCAGGTCGGGGCCGGCATCCCAGGTCGAGAGGGTGATCAGCGCTTCCTCGAGCTCCCTGGCGCGGCGGCGGGCCACCGGGTCGCCTTGCTGGCCTTTGACGCAGAGTTCGACCAGGTGCAGCACTTCGCGCGGCAGGCAGTTGCCGATGCCGGTGATGGCGCCGGCGGCGCCGCACTGGATGAAGCCGTGATAGACCGCGGTATCCACACCCACCATCAGCGTCAGGTCGGGATCGGCCGAGGTGATGTGCTCGGCGGCGTAGGAGAGGTCGTTCTCGCCGCCGAACTCCTTGAAACCGACGAGGTTCTTGTGCTCGGCGCGCAGCGCGAAGAACAGGTCGGCGCGGGTGGCGAAGCCGTAATAGGGGCTGTTGTAGATCACCGCCGGCAGTTCCGGCGCGGCGGCCAGCAGGGCCTTGAAATGGGCGTGCTGGGCAGCGGCTGACGAGCCGCGGGAGAGCACGCGCGGGATCAGCATCAGGCCGGCGGCGCCGACCTTCTGGGCATGGGCGGCATGGGCCACGGCGGCCTTGGTGTTGACCGCGCCGGTACCGACGATCACCGGGATGCCGGCCTCGACCAGCCGCTCGACCCCCTGCATGCGCTCGGCATCGGTGAGCAGCGGCCAATCTCCCATCGAGCCGCAATAGACCACACCCGACATGCCGAGCCCGATCAGCTCCTTGGCCTTGCGCACCAGCGCATCGAAATCCGGCGTCCGGTCGGCGCGGCAGGGGGTCATCAGGGCGGGGATGCACCCGGTGAACGGGCTCTTGTCCATAAGGTCAGCTCCAGCGGCTAAGGGCAAATCAAACGGTTCATCAAAGCGTATTGCGCTTCGTTACCATCTCCCTATAGGGTTCAGCCGACAGTTTGTCGACAGGAGAAATCCAGTCCTCCGCCTGGGAAGCAATGGCCGGGGTGCGGGGGCTGGGAGCAGGGGACTGGCATGACGATCGATCCGATGGCGTTGCGTGCGGCGGTGGCCGAGGGATTTGCCCGCCAGACCCAATGGCTGGCGCAACTCGCCGCCTTTGACAGCACGCGCGGCAACGAGGCCGAATGCCAGGATTGGCTGGCCGGCGAGTTCGCTTCGCGCGGCTGGGCGGTCGACCGCTACACCATCGACGAAGTGGATATTGCCGGCCTGCCGGGCTTTTCGCCGGTGGTCGACGCCGACTATTCCAGGGCGGTGCAGGTGGTGGCGACGCACGAGGTCGAGGCGCCGGTGGGCAAGAGCCTGATCCTCCAGGGCCATATCGACGTGGTGCCGCCCGGCGCCGCCGAACTCTGGTCGCAGGATCCGTTCAAGCCTGAAATCCGCGACGGCTGGATGCACGGGCGCGGCACCGGCGACATGAAGGCAGGCGTTTCGGCCATGGTGTTCGCGCTCGATGCGCTGCGCCGGCTGGGCTATGTGCCCGGCTCGCGGGTGCATATCGAGACGGTGAGCGAGGAAGAGTGCACCGGCAATGGCGCGCTCTCGACGCTGGCGCGCGGCTATCGCGCCGATGCGGCGTTCATTCCCGAAAGCATGGGGCACCGGATCATCCGCGCCGAACTGGGTTCGGTGTGGTTCCGGCTGCGCATCCTCGGCCGGCCGGGGCATGTGCTGGCCAGCGCTTCCACCGGCTCGCACGCCATTCTCGCGGCCACGGCCTATATCGAGGCGCTGAAGGGGCTGACGGCCGAGATCAATGCCGAGGCGGTCACGCATCCCTATTTCGGCGCCATCGCCGACCCGGTGAAGTTCAACCCCGGCAAGATCCGGGGCGGCGACTGGCTGGGCTCGGTCCCCTCGTGGTGCGAACTCGAATGCCGGCTGTCGGTGCTGCCGGGACACAGCCTGGCGCAGGTGCGCGAGCGCGTTACCGAGGCGGTGCGCCGCTGCGCCGCGGCGCTCGAAGCCGAGATGCCGGCGCTGAGCTGGATCGGCTTCCAGGCCGATGGGCATGTCTTTGCCCCCGGCACCGCGGCCGAGGCGCTGCTCGCCGATATCCATGCCGAGGTGCTGGGCCAGCCGCTCGAACCGCTGTGCCTGACGGCGACCAGCGATACCCGCTTCTACGACCTCTATTACGGCATTCCGGCGCTTTGCTACGGCGGCAATGCCCGCGGCATGCACGCGCCGTCCGAGGCGGTGGAACTGGCCAGCCTCGCCACCACCACCGAGGTGATTGCCCGTTTCGTCGCCAACTGGTGCGGCCTCAAAGCGGCATGACGCCCAAAGTTTCGGCACGATCGGGCTCAGAATCCATCTTGTCGACAAACTAAATATTCGCTCATACTGACATCAAAGCGTCGCAAGCAGGACCCGGATGCGCCTTACCGACCCCAAGCAGATCTCACCCGAGCGGCCGGCAGCCGCGTCATTGCGCAGAGCGGTGATCGGCCGATGAGCGCCGCGCTGAGCTTCACCAATGCGCGGCTGGTCGATCTCGAGCGCCAGGCGCTCGGCGCGCCGACCAGCGTTGCGGTCCGCGACGGCCGCATCGTCGGCACCGGCATCGCGCCGGAGCCGGGGAGCGAGGTGATCGACCTCGGTGGCCTGACGCTGATGCCGGGCTTCATCGATTGCCACTTCCATGTCGTCGCCTGGTCGCTCGACCTCTGGGCCAATGCCATCGCTCCCGACAGCCTTGCGGCCTTGCGCGCGGCGCAGGTGATGAGCGGGCTGCTCGCGGCCGGTTTCACCACGGTGCGCGATCTGGGCGGCGCCGATCTCGGGCTGGTGCGCGGCGTGGCCGACGGGCTGGTCGAGGGGCCCGACCTCGTCATCTGCGGCAAGGGCCTGTCGATGACCGGCGGCCACACCGACCTGCGCCAGCGCACCGATATCCGGCCCGACGCGCTGGGCTGGCGGCTGGGCAATATGGGCGTTCTGGTCGACGGGGTCGACGAGGTGCGCCGCGCCTGCCGCAAGATGATCAAGGAAGGCGCCCGCTTCATCAAGGTGATGGCCAATGGCGGCGTCGCCTCGCCGAACGATCCGATCGACGGGCTGCAATATTCCGACGACGAGATCCGCGCCATGGTCGAGGAAGCGGCCAACTTCAACACCTATGTGTCGGCGCATGTCTATTCCGACGCCTCGATCCGCCGCTGCGTGAAGCTGGGCGTCAAATCGCTCGAGCACTGCAACCTGATCGGCGAAGAGACCGCCGCCATGGCCGCCGAGGCGGGCTGCGTCGCGGTGCCGACGCTGGCGGCCTATGAGGGGTTGAAGCTCGAGGGCGCTCAGCTCGGCTTCGGCGTCGCCGAACAGGCCAAGATCGACATCGTGCGCGATGGCGGGCGCAACTCGCTCAGGGTGATGCGCGATGCCGGGCTGCCGATGGCTTTCGGCACGGATCTCCTCGGCCAGCTGCGCAAATATGGCGGGCTCGAATTCGAACTGCTCGCCCAGGTGCTGACGCCCGCCGAGATCCTCGACGGGATGTGGACAGCAGGGGCCAGGCTCTGCCGCATGGAAGGCGAGATCGGCACGATGGCGGCGGGGGCGCGGGCCAATCTCGTCGCCTTCGACGCCGATCCATTCGCCGATATCACCAAGCTCGGCCGGCCCGAGCAGCACCTCAAGCTCGTCGTCAAGGACGGCGCCATCAAGCATGACCGGAGGCGCCAGTGAGCCCCGATCTCGCGCATGCCCACCGGCTGGCGCGCGGCGCCGATGCCGCCATCGCGGTGTTCGCCTATTGCCGCGCCGGCCTCCATGCGGCGGTCGGCTCGCGCCTCACCACGGCGTCGGTCTACGACCTCGACGCCATGCGCTCGCGCCGGGTGTGGACCGACGACGCGGCGGCCTATCCGACCGGCAACTTCAAGCGGCTCGATCGCAACCTCTATTTCGAGACGGTGATCGAGCGCTGCGAGCCCTACGCCTCGACCAGCATCGAGGGCATCCAGCGGGTGTTCTTCGATTGGCAGAAAATCCAGGCGCTGGGCTTTGAATCCAACATGAACCTGCCGGCGGTCGCCGACGGCAGGGTGATCGGCACGCTCAACCTGCTGCACGAGAAGGGGCACTACACGGCCGACAAGGTCGAAGCCGCACTTGCCTGGCAGCCGGTGGCGACACTCGCCTTCCTCTTGCTCGACCAGATGCGGTCGGAAGGCGCCAACTTCCACGGCCGCAGCGGCGGCGGCAGCGCCGCGGTCATGGAGGGGTGAGGCTTTCGCCGCCCGCTCCGGCGGTCGGCGCAACAGGTGGTCCGAGCCTACGGACCCGGCACTACACACAGGGACCCACAGGAGAACACGATGAAGCACAAGATTTTCGCAGCGGCGCTGATGGCCTCGGCCCTCATCCCCGCCACCGCCATGGCCCAGGAACCGATCCGCCTGGCCTTCCTCGCCGCATCGAGCCAGAACGGCTACAATGATGCGACCTGGCAGGGCGTGAAGGCCGCCGCCGAAAAGGCCGGCGGGGTCGAAGTCGAGATCTTCGACGGCGAGTTCAACGCCGCCACCCAGTACAAGCAGGTCGAAGACATCATTGCCGGCGGCCGCTTCGACGGCATCATCATCGCCCCCAATGACACGGTCGGCATCGCCACCGCGCTCGAGGAAGCGACCAAGGAAGGCCTGCTCGTCGCCTCGACGCTGTTCCCGGTCGGCCCGGAACTGACGGTGATGACCCCGCAGGTCCCCGGCCTCACCACCACCGTCGCCTCCAACCCGGTCGACGGCGCCACGGCGCAGGCCGAGGAAGTGGTGAAGTTCTGCGCCGACAAGGATCCCTGCAACGTCGTCATCATGATCGGCCAGCTGCAGTTCCCGTTCGACAACCTGCGCTACAAGAGCTTCGAGACCGTGCTGTCGCAGCACGCCAACATCAAGGTCGTCGCCACCGGCGAAGGCAATTACAGCCCGGATGCGTCGCTGACCGCGTTCCAGGACATCATCCAGGCCAACCCCAAGATCGACGCGGTGCTCTCCAACGCCGACCAGCATCTGCTCGGTGTCGAGATCGCGCTCAACGATGCCGGCATCCCGGTCGAGCCGATCTACATGATCGGCGGCGGGCTCAACCAGATCACCGTCGACAAGATCAAGGCGGGCGTGTTCGACGCAACGCTCTCGGGCTACCCGTACTCGGAAGGCTTCTATGCCGCCGATGCGCTGATCCGCGCCAAGAAGGGCGAGACGGTCGAGAACTGGATCGACCCGGCCACCAAGGCCTCCAACCCGATGATCGTCGACAAGGCCTGGCTCGACGCCCATCCGGATTTCAAGGCGGAGTGGGAAGGCTGATCGCCGCCACCATCCATGTGTCGGGGGCCTCGCGCCCCCGGCATCCTGAAAGCGCTGTTGATTTGGTCGCGCTTTCGAACCGGAAAAGCCGCACGACTTTTCCCCTGAGCGCTGCACGAGCGGGATGCCCATGACCAGTCCAACCATCGCCGTCCGGGTGCGGGGCGTCGCCAAGAGCTTTGGCGGGACGCGCATCCTCGAGAATATCGACGTCGAGATCGCCGCGGGAACCGTGCATGCCCTGGTGGGCGAGAACGGCGCCGGCAAATCCAGCCTCGGCAAGATCATCGGCGGCTATTACACGCCCGACGAAGGCGAGGTCGAAATCCTCGGCACCCGGGTGGCGCGCTTTTCGCCGCGCGACGCGCTGGCGCTGGGCGTCGCCATGATCCACCAGGAGCTGCAGCTGGCGCCCGAGCTGAACGTGGTGCAGAACGTCTTTCTCGGCCGCGAGAGCCAGCGCGCCGGCATCCTGGTCGGCGGCGACGCCGCCCGCTTCGCGGCGCTGGAAGAGGCCTGCGATTTCGGCATCGACCCGCTCGCCAAGGTGGCGAGCCTGCGCATCGCCGAGCGCCAGAAGGTCGAGATCATGCGCGCCATCGCCCGCGAGGCGCAGGTCATCATCATGGACGAGCCGACCTCGTCGCTGACCGAGGACGAGGCCGACCGGCTGCACGAAGTGATCCGGCGGCTCAAGGGGCAGGGCAAGACCGTCATCTATGTCAGCCACTTCCTCGACCACATCCTCGCCAATTGCGACAATGTCACCATCATGCGCGACGGCAAGGTGGTGCGCACCTCGCCGATGGCGGGCGAGACCAAGCAGAGCCTGGTCGATGCCATGCTCGGGCAGGCCGCCGAAATCCTCTGGCCGGCGCTGCCTGCCGCCCCCGCCGAGACGCAGCGTCCGGTGGCGGAGCTGCGCGGCGTCAGCACCGGCACCGGGCTTTCCGGCATTTCCCTCGTCATCCGCCCCGGCGAGATCGTCGGGCTGGTGGGCCTCGTCGGCTCGGGCCGCACCGAGGTGGCGCGCGCCATGTTCGGGGCCGACCGGATCACCGGCGGCGAATACCTGATCGAGGGGGCGCCGGTGCGGGGGCGCTTTTCCGTCCACGACGCGATCGGCGCGGGAGTGGCGCTGGTGCCCGAGGACCGACGCAAGCAGGGCCTGGTGCTGACCCAGCCCACCCGCTTCAATATCAGCCTCGGCACGCTCGGCCGGATCAGCCGTTTCGGCATCCTCAACCGCGGCGCCGAGGTCAGGCAGACGCGCGACATGATCGGCCATTTCGGCATCGTGCCGGGAGCGGTCGATGGTCGGGTGGCGCGCTATTCGGGCGGCAACCAGCAGAAGGTGCTGTTGTCCAAATGGGCGGTGGCGAGGCCCAAGCTGCTGATCCTCGACGAGCCCTCGCGCGGCGTCGATATCGGAGCCCGCCGCCGCATCCACGATTTCATCGTCGAGATGGCGCGGCAGGGCGTCGGCGTGCTGCTGATCTCCTCCGAGCTCGAGGAAGTCATCAACCTCTCCCACCGCTGCTACCTATTGAGCGAGGGCCGGATCTTCGCCGAAGAGCCCGCCGCCGCCCTGACGGTGGAAGCGGCGCTCACCCGCGTCTTTCTTGAACAGAACAGCCAACGCAATCGCCAGGAGGCTGCCAGCTGATGGCCGACACCACCCTCACCAAGACCCCCGCCGCGCGGCGTTTCGATTTCGGCGATTTCGTGCGCCAGTATGGCGTGCTCATCATCATCGCGGTGATGCTGGTGGCGCTGACGCTGCTCTCGCCGTCATTCCTGACGCCGCGGAACCTGTTCAACATCCTCAACCAGTCGACGCCGCTGTTCATCATCGCCTGCGCGCTGACCCTGGTGATCATCGGCGGCGGGTTCGACCTCTCGACCGGCGCCATATTCGGCGTCGCCTCGGTGAGCGCGGCCTACCTCGCGGTCAATGTCGACCCGCTGGTCGCCATCATCGCGGCGCCGCTCATCGGGCTGCTGCTCGGCTCGATCAACGGCATCATCATCACCGCGTTCAACGTCCACTCGTTCCTCGTGACGCTGGCCACCAGCCTCGTCTATCGCGGCATGGCCATCCTCATCACCAACGGCAAGCTGATCCCGGTGCGGGTCGAGGAATTCGCCTGGCTCGGCCGCGCCAAGCTCGACCTGGTCAATGTCGCCGTGCTGGTGATGCTGGCCTTCATGGTGCTGATGATGTTCATCCTCAACCGCACGACGCTGGGCCGCGCCATCTTCGCGGTGGGCGGCAACGAGGAAGCGGCGCTGCTCTCGGGCATCCGCACGAACCTCGTCAAGATCATCACCTTTGCGCTGTCGGGCGGCGCCGCCGGGCTTGCCGGGGTGATCACCGTGTCGCGGCTCTCGATGGGCGAGCCGCAGGCCGGCACCGGCTACGAGTTCGAAGCGATCGCCGCGGTGATCCTGGGCGGCACCTCGATCATGGGCGGGGCCGGCGCGATCTGGCGCTCGATGGCCGGCGTGCTGCTGATGGCGCTGATCGGCAACGGCTTCAACATCCTCAACGTCAACCCGTTCTTCAAGGACCTGACCACCGGCGTGATCATCGTGCTGGCCGTCGCGCTCGCCGCGACCGGCAACAAGCGATGAACGCCTGCCACCCCCGGAATATGGCGCCATCGGCAAGCGGCCGCGGCGCGCAAACGAGAGACTGAGATGTCCGACAAGATTACCCGCGTCGCCACCGATGTCGGCGGCACGTTCACCGACCTGGTGTATTTCGAAACCGATACGCGGAGCGGCGCGCAGAGCGTCCGCACCGAAAAGTCGGATACCACGCCGCCCGATTTCGAGAAGGGCGTGCTCGACGTCCTCGCCAAGGCCGGGGTCGAACTCGAGAGCCTCGATTTCCTCGCCCACGGCACCACCGTGGTGATCAACTCGCTGACCGAGCGCAAGGGCGCCAAGGTCGGCCTGATCACCACCCGCGGGTTCCGCGACGTCCTGGAGATCGGCCGCGGCAACCGCCCGGATTTCTTCAACCTCAAGTACAAGAAGCCCGAGCCGTTCGTGGCGCGGTACCTCCGCCGCGAGCTCGCCGGCCGCATCGATTTCCACGGCAACGAGCAGGTGCCGCTGGATCTCTCGGGGCTGGCGCAGATCGTCGCCGATTTCCGCGCCGACGGCGTCACGGCGGTCGCCATCTGCTTCATCCACGCCTATGCCAACCCGTCGCATGAAGAGGCGGCGCTGGCGGAGCTGCGCCGGCTGTGGCCGGATGTGGTCGCCGTCGCCTCGCACCAGATCACCCGCGAGTGGCGCGAGTACGAGCGCACCTCGACCACCATCCTCTCGGCCTATGTGCAGCCGGCGGCGCAGCGCTATCTCGAGCGGCTCGAAACGGGCCTCCGCGACAAGGGCTATGCCGGCGGGCTCTATGTGATGCAGTCCAACTGCGGCGTCGACGCGGTGGAATCGATCAAGCAGACGCCGATCACCATGGTGGAATCGGGCCCCGCCTCGGGCTTCTGGGGAGCGGCCGAGCTCGGCCGGATCATCGGCGAGCCGGACGTGCTGGCGCTCGATATCGGCGGCACGACGGCCAAGTGCTCGCTGATCAAGGGCGGGCAGGTCACCATCAAGACCGATTACTGGATCGAGCGCGACCGCAAGTCCGCCGGCTATCCGATCATGGTGCCGGTGGTCGACCTGGTCGAGATCGGCAATGGCGGCGGCTCGATCGCCTGGGTCGACGAGTTCGACAAGCTGCATGTCGGGCCGCGTTCGGCGGGCGCCGTGCCGGGGCCGGCCGCCTATGGCCGGGGTGGCAGCAATGCCACCACCACCGACGCCAACCTGGCGCTCGGCCGCATCAACAAGGATTACTTCGTCGGCGGCAATGTCATCGCCGACATGGCGGCGGCGAACGGGGCGCTCGCCGAACTCGGCGGCAAGCTCGGGATGAGCAATATCGAAGTGGCGCGCGGCATCGTGCGCATCGCCAATTCGAACATGGTCAATGCGCTGAAGCTGGTCTCGGTGAACCGCGGCTACGATCCGCGCGATTTCACCATGGTGGTGTTCGGCGGCGGCGGCCCGATGCATGGCGCCGAGCTCGGCAAGGAGCTGGGGGTCAAGAAGGTCGTGGTGCCGCGCGGCGCCTCGGTGTTCTCGGCCTGGGGCATGCTGATGAGCGACCTGCGGCGCGATTACTTCGTCACCCAGCTGATGGATGCCGACGATCACGAGAGCCTGTCGCGGCTGCTCACGGCGACGCGCGAGCGCGCCATCGCCGATTTCGTGCGCGGGAACGTGCCGGCCGACAAGGTGAGCATCAAGGGGCTGGTGCGGGTGCGCTACCAGAACCAGGAATTCGCGGTGGAAGTGCCGCTGCCGGCGGGCGAGCCGAGCCCGGCCTCGATGGCCGAGCTGATCGCCAATTTCCACGATGCCTATGAGCGCGAATATACCTATCGGCTCGATGCCGGGGTGGAGATCATCGGACTGCACCTGGTGGCGGCATCAGAGGTGGGCAAGCTCGAGATCACCAGGCTCGAAAAGACCGGCGCCGGCCTCGAGCAGGCGATCAAGGGCCGCCGCGAGGTCGATTACGCCACCGAGGGCATCCACGAAGCCACCATCTATGACGGTGCGAAACTCGAGCCCGACATGAGCTTTGCCGGCCCGGCGGTGATCGAGGACCCGGGCACCACGGTGGTGATCCAGCCGGGCAACCGCGTCAGCATCGACGACTACGGCAACATCCACATCGCCATCCAGGGCTGAGCGACATGAGCAAGCACGACCCCGTCACCTTCGACATCATCCAGAACGCGCTCGAAGCGATCGCCGACGAAATGTTCGTGGCGCAGCGCAAGGCCTCGATGTCGGCCATCATCTACGAAGTGCTCGACCTCTCCTCGTCGATCCTCGACCCGGTCGGCGATATCGCGGCGGCCGGCGCCGGCATTCCGGCCTTCATCGGGGTGCTCGACAAGGCGGTCAAAGGCATCCTCAAGAAGTTCCCGCTGGAGAGCGTCCGGCCGGGCGATCTCTATGCCTCGAACGACCCCTATTATGGCGGGGTGACGCACCTCAACGACATGGTACTGGCCGCGCCGGTGTTCGCCGGCGACCGCATCGTCGCCTGGGTCGCCAATATCGCGCACTGGAACGATGTGGGCGGGAACGTGCCGGGCTCGATGTCGGCCGATGCCACCGAAATCTTCCAGGAAGGGGTACGCATCCCGGCGATCAAGCTGTTCGACCAGGGCGTTCCCAACCAGGCGGTGTTCGACATCCTCTACGTCAACACCCGGCTGCCCGATTTCCTCAAGGGGGACCTCTGGGCCGGCATTGCGGGGCTGCGCATCGGCGAGCGCCGGGTGCAGGAGCTGCTGGCCAAATACGGCGCCGACACCTATCTCGCCGCCGTCGCCGACTATATGGACCTGGGCGAGCGCCGGGCGCTGGCGGCACTGAAGCTGATGCCGGCCGGCACCTATGATTATTCCGAAACGCAGGACGATGGCGCGGTGCACAATATCCGCCTCGTCATTACGCCGGAAAAGTTCACCGTCGACCTCCGCGGTAACCCGAAACAGGCGGGCTCGAAGAACTCGTCGCGCGAGGGTTCCGAAATCGCGCTGCAGCTGGCCTTCAAGGATTTCACCGATCCGGACGGGCCGGGCAATGGTGGCTGCTTCCGCCCGCTCGAGGTGATCACCGAGCCGGGCACGATCTTCCACGTCGTCGAGCCGGGGGCGCTGGGCTATTATTCGGAAGTCGAAATCCGGCTGTTCGACATGACGCTCAGGGCGCTGGCCCACCATTTCGGCGGCATCGTGCCGGCCGGCAATTTTGCCTCGATCTGCGGCACGGTGATGGGCGGCAAGCACCCCGATACCGGGCGGCACTACACCATCGTCGAGCCGCAGGTCGGCGGCTGGGGCGGCTGGGACGGCAATGACGGCAATTCGGGGCAGTTCTCGGGCTTTCACGGCGAAACCTTCAACTGCCCGGCCGAGATCGCCGAAGCCCGCTACGGCATGTTCGTCGACCAGGTGGCGCTCAATGCCGAGCCGGGCGGCGAGGGGCAGTGGCGCGGCGGCAAGGGCATCGAGGTGCATTATCGGGTGCGCGGCGACAACAACTTCCTGTCGCTCGGCTATACCCGCTCCACCATGCCGCCCTGGGGCGTCGGCGGCGGCCTCGACGGCTCGCTCAACTATGTCGAGCTGCGCCGCACCGACGGCCGCAACGAGCGCTACTCGTTCGCCACCAATGTGGTGGTCAACACCGGCGACGTGATCCGCATCGTCACCGCCAATGGCGGCGGCTATGGCGAGCCCAAGGCCCGCAGCAGCGACGCCATCGCCCGCGACATCCGCGACGGGTACCTGACGCGCGAGCGGGCGCTCGAGGTTTATGGGACTGAGGGCAAGCTCGGGGGCTAATAGCTCGAACGGCGCCGTCGGCAGCAGGCTGACGGTGCCGGTCGCTCCGCGGCTTCACGGGATCAGGGCGAGACGGCGGGCGGCAGCAACAGCGTCGAGCAGGCCGTAGCCGACATCGGGGTGCCAGCCGCCCGCCAACCGCGCCGTCTCACGCAGCACCCGGTTCAGCTCGGCGGAGGGAAAGCCTGCCGCCGGCAACGCCGTTCTGAGGGCCGCGATGCAGCCGGCGGCAACCGGGCAGGATGTCGACGTCCCCTTGTCGGGCACCCCGGCGCCCAGCGCCTCCGAACCGAGGAAGTGCGTATAGGCGGCGAGGTCGGGTTTCTCGCCGGCCATCCCGGGGATGCCGGGGCCTTTCGATGAGTATCCCACCCGCGCCCCGGATACGTCACAGCCCGCCACGGTCAGCACGGCGGCGCTGGCATTGGCGCCGGCGATGGCGTGCTGGACGTTGCCCTCGCACCGGGGATGCGGACAATCATCGCCACAATTGCCGGCGGCGAACACCAGATCGACGGCGTTGCCGGCGAGGGCGGTGAGCATCGCGGTGAAGAAGTGATTGGGGTTGTCGGCGTAACGGCCGGGGTGACCGACGAGGAAATCCATCCCCGGATTGAACATGGCCCAGCTGTTGCTGATGACGAGGCTCTTGTAGGGGCGGTCGCCGGATGGGGTGAAGGCGATCGTCCACGCCGCGATCAGCGGCGACATGGCGGCAAACACCTGGCTCACGCGGCGCCCGATCGCCGCGCCGCCCGACGGGTTGCCCAGCATGGCGGGAATATCGATCAGCGTGGCGTTCGGCGCCGCGATCAGGGCGGAATACGCACACATCGTGCCGTGGCCCACCGGGTAGTGGCCGGGCTCGAAATTCACCCCGGGTGGGGTCCAGGACAGGCTGCGATCGAGGCTCGGTCGGAACCCCAGGCGCTGCTCCAGCCAATCGAGGTTGATCCCGGTATCGACGATGGCTATGGCGACCCCTGAGCCATCGAGACCGGATGCCCGCAGGGTGGCGACGCCCAGCTGTGCCTCGACATCGGCCCGGGCGCCTATGGCGGGGCTGTCGAAGCAGCTGAGGCAGATATCGAGGATGGCGTCGGCAAAGACCTGCTGTCCATCGATCCGGTCGGGGACACGCTCGATGCTGTCAACCTCGAGGGTCCCCGCCATCAGGTAGGCATTGGCCTCGTCGGAGGGCACGAAGACCCGCTCGGCGCCCTGCTGCTGCGTCGGGAATGGCAGCTGCCGCGGATCGATGCGGAAGCGCTCGCTGGTCGGCAGCCGAGACAGCACGCTGGCGAGCGCGTCCGGGGAGAAGCCCTGGCGCTGCATTTCGAACACGTCGCGCAGGGCCGGCACAGCCGGCGTGCTGAGAACGACTGGAACCCGCACCTCAGCCCCCAACCCGCGACATCAAGCCGGAGGCCACTGGAAGCCGGTCTCCTGCTTCTTTTCGACGATGTCGCCCTGGAATTCGAACTCGAAGCTCCAGGCGAACTCGGCGGGAAAGTTCTTGCGGTACTGCGCCCGGCCGAACTGCGGGAAATCGCCGACAATGGCGTGCCCGAACTGGGTGACCGGATCGTTGCGCTCCTCGTTCCGCGTCATGGGGAACTGGTGGCAGCCGATGCAACTGGTCCGGCCGTTGCCGGGGTGGGTTTCGACATTGGGGTTGCTGCACCAGGAGGTCTGGTGGTCGTAGGGGGCGGCGGCCGGCGTGAGGGCATGGGGCAGCTCTATCGGCGTCGGCACCGGGTCGAACAGCAGCGCCAGCGCCGCAGGGTCCGATTGCGAGCCGCTGTCGATCTCCGCCTGGATCGCGTCATAGACCGCCTTCAGCGATGCGGCGAGGCCGGGCTTGCCCGGCTCGTAGCTGGACCAGGGGGTGGGATCGGCTTCGGCGAAGGCCGAGCTGACGCAAAGCTTGTAGTTCTTCCACACGCCGTTGTTGAAGTTGGCGAGGCTCGCGGGCTGATCGCTGCCGAAATCCTCGGTGGCGGCGTTCGGATCCCACCACAGCGACACCCACACCCACTCGCGCACATCCTTGGTGACGAAGTGGATGCTGCGCAGCCCGTAGGCGACGTTGCTGGTGGTGAAGTTGGTATAGATCTGGTCCTGCGTCGGCGTCCGCCTGGTGCCGGCGGGCCAGGTGCCGATCCTGAACATGTCGGTGAGCGCCGGTCCGCTGGTATCGTGCTCGGGGATACCGTTCTGCAGCTTCGCCCAGGAGGTCTTGACCATCACCGCGGAGCGGGGGAACTCGCTGATGCAGTTGGAGAACTGATCCGCACTCGGCGGCGGATCGGCGGCCGCTGCCGTTCGCCCGCACTCGTCGATGCCGCGGGCCTCGTGCAGCACGTGCTCGACGAATGACGGACTGAAGCTGGTGAAGCCGCGGCCCAGCCGGTCCGACAGTCCCTGCATGCCGGTGTCGCGGAACTGCAGCAACTCCTGGGACAGGCTGTCGTCGGTCAGGGTGTCGCTGAGGTTCTTTTCGGAGAAGGCCTGCATCGTCTCGGCAATCACCGGGCCGACATCGGCGCTGGGATTGGCGGCGAGAACCGGCTTCAGCTTGCTGAAGTAAAGGCCGAGCAGCGGCGCGACCTCGCTCTTGCTGCCGCCCTCATACCAGGTCTGCCATAGCGGCACCTCCACCGAGGTCGCGCCGTCGAGCAGGGTGATGGTCTGCGGCGCCAGCATCTTCTCGACCACCGCCCAGCCGAAATCACGTCGCTTCTGCATCGAGGACGCGAGGTCGGCAGCGAGGATCGCCGGATCGGTGGGATCGGGCACGTAATCGGCGCCGCGCCCGATCGCGAGACGCCCTTCCGGGTCTGCGGCGATCTCGGGAGGGGCGGCGGAAAGGACTGCCTGGGCACTGACATGGGTGCCGGTCAAGGCGAGCGCGAGGCAGGTTGCAATGGCAGAGGCGAGGCCAACATTCCACGTCATGGTCGTTCTCCCTTGCGCCGAAGCGCGCGATCAGGCGGGCATCTGTGCAGCGATCCAGTCGTCGAACTTCTTGATGTCCTCGGGGGGCCACAGCCCGTCGCAAGGCATATCGTCCTTCAGCCGCTCCGAAATCAGCGCGGCCCTCGATTTGACGTCGTCGTAGTTGTGCAGGTCGAAGCCGGCGGCGGCCCGCATGGCGTTCACGTCGCGCGGGCGGAACATCGGTTTGATGTCGGCTTCGAAGCTCAGTGCCGCAGGCGTATCGGGCACCACGGTTGCCACCGCCCTCGGCGAGCTTTTCCGGCTGAGCTCGATGGCCTCGTCGTGCGGCACGATCTCGACGGTCTTGGCGTTGTTGGCGGCGGCGACCCGGATGCCGACCAGCCGCACACCCGGGGCCCAGAAGTTGGCGATGTCGACATCGGCCAGCTCGAGATGGGCGTTAATCGGGGTGATGACCTGCAGAATCAGGCTTGAGGCGGCCGGGGCGTTGGCGCTGAAATCGAACGCGAGGATGCCATCGGGCGGCGCGGCGGCGGAAGCTCTTCTGGCCAGGCTTGCGGCACTCCAACCGGTCGTTGGCACCTTACCCGTTGCAAGTATTGATATTGTTGACCGAACACCTCCAGCAATCCGAACGGTAACCTCATCCACGGCCATGACGATTGGCACGACGCCCTCCTTGCTCAAGTTGTTACTTATATCGTGTTGTGCCGTATCTGCATCTGCATCGTTGTTCTGATTGGGCGAAATTCCTAGCGCAGGTATTGAAGTACAACAAGGGATCTGCTGAAATAATATACGCACCATCAGCTGTCAGGCACTGCTGCGGGGCAGTAAGGCGATGCGATTGCTGTGGTTCTTGGCTGCCGGGTGCCAGTTTTGGCCAGTTGGCCGGAAGAAGTCACGGCAAGGGGGGATTATGCGAAGCAGATTGGCGACGGCCGTGATGGCGCTCTGCATCTCGAGCCCGGCATTGGCAGCGGACAATGTCGGCGAGTTCATCGAGAAGGGCGGCGGAACCTGGATGACGGTGGACGGCGAGTTCAAGTACGTCACGACCGCACCGATCACCTATATCGATCCCAATGGCCTCGACTGGCCGGTGCCGACGGACTTTCCGTCGGACGGCGCGTCCATTCCCTGGCCGTTCTGGCCGGTGATCGGCCATCCGTTCGGCGGCGAGTATGTGTGGGCGGCCTTCGTCCATGACTTCTATTGCGAAAGGCAGGTCCGCACCGAGGAGGCGACCCACCGAACCTTCTATTATGCGGCGCGATCCATGGGGGTCGAGGACTGGAAGGCGGATCTGATGTACTGGGCGGTCGCCACGTTTGGTCCGCACTGGACGCTGCAGACGGACAAGCAGCCGGTGCGGACCTGCAGGGTCTCGTTCGGGCACCAGATCTGCGATCTCTCATGGGAGACGCCGGCCGCGCCCCCTCAGATGATTGATTTCAACGATGATATCCTGCGAGCAGCGGCGCTGTCGAAGTTCGTGGCTGTGGCCCGCACCCTGAAGACGACCGGTGGGGCTGCGTTCGACGTGACCGCGGATGGGCCGGTCACCACCTCGATCGACAATATCGAAGCCAGCGCGGCCGCCTATCGCGAACTCTTCCTGACGCGGCAGGTCCTGACCCAGCCGGAGGCCCTCGGCCTGCTCGATGACTACCGGGCCGGAACCACCCTCGAGACGCTGAGGAGTTGGCCCAATGGCGAGGTGCCGGAATTCAACGCGGTGGCGCGGTGGTCGCCCAACCTGTCGGGGAGCCTCGATGGCGGCTTCGTGCTGGACCAGACGCAGCTGACCGAGTGGACGGTCGACAGCGCGTTGATGGAAGCGCAGCGGCTCAACGAGATCATGAAAAATCCAACGCCGAACGAGTTGGTGCTGATGCAGAAGATCCAGGAACTGCAGCAATTCCAGCTGCCGGCGTCCGGGCAGTGAGGCAGGAGGGGACCTGACTCGGTCAGCTCCAGTTCACGGCCGGCGGGAGCTTCGTTGATCGGCTCCTGGCGCGGCGGACGCGCAGAGGACCGCAGAGGCCGAAGACCTGCCGCGAAGCGCTGACGCGCTCCCGCCCACATTGACGAATCGCCTGGCCCGCCACCATCCTGAACGTGGCGTGGCCTGACGCCGAACCTCCCTGACCAGCCCCAGCATGGTCTGCAACGGAGGCAAAGGGACATCTGGTCTCGGGTTCATCGTTATGTCCCGATCGCGCGGACGCCTGTTGCTGGGGAACGACGTCCACGCGCGAGGATGACATGACACAGAACCACAATTTCAAGCGCCGCGTGCGCGAGCGCGCTGCCAAAACCGGCGAGTCCTATACCAGCGCGCTGCGCCATCTCGGCAAGGGCCCCGATAGCGGAGGTGCGCCCAATTCCATTCGACTGGCGGTGGCCCAGAGCACCGGCCGGCTCGACCCGGCCAATGCCGCAGAGCTGCGCGCCGCGGGAGCCGAGGCGCGGGCGCTGATGCAAGAGGCGCGGCGGGCAGGGGCGCGGATCCTCCAGTTCTCGGAGGGCTCGATGTGCTCGCCCGACAAGCGGCTCGTCTCATCGCTCGGGCCTGAGAGCGTCGGCCCGGCCGACTGGACGCGCTGCAACTGGGATCTGCTGCGCGAAGAAATCGCGGCGGTATGCCGGTCGGCGCGCGAGCTGGGCCTGTGGGTGGTGATCGGCGCACCGCACCGGCTGACGGCGCGCCGCCCGCATAGCAGCCTCTACGTGATCTCCGACCAGGGGGAATTGGTCACCCGCTATGACGAGCGGATGCTCTCCAACACCAAGCTCTCCTTCATGTACACGCCGGGGTCGGTGCCGGTGACCTTCGAGGTCGATCACATGCGCTTCGGCTGCACGCTCGGCATGGAGGCGCACTACCCCGAGCTGTTCATCGAATATGAAAAGCTCAACGTCGATTGCGTGCTGTTCTCGACCACCGGCGGCGGCCCGTTCGCCGCCGAGATCGCCGGGCACGCCGCCAGCAACAGCTTCTGGACCAGCTTCGCCGTGCACGCCCAGCACAGCACCGAAGCACCGGCCGGCATCGTCGCCCCCAACGGCACCTGGGTGGCCCGCGCCGTCGCCGGCCTCACCCCGATGCTGACGGTGGCGGAAATCTCGACCGACCCCCTGAACCCGGCGCGGCCCTGGCGCCGCACCGCCAGGCAGGGGCTCTACCAGGACCATCTGGCGGTCGATGATCAGAGAAGCGCCGAACGCACGGTGCTTTAGGGCAGGGGCCGGTGCGGGCGCGCTGCCCGCGCCGGCTTTGCTGTTCGATGGGCGGCGGTTCGTGTTGGTGCCGAGGACCGCGGTGAATGGCCGGTGTTGGCCCGAAGCGGTCACTTACGACCTGAGACAGCCGTCGGCGCGCAAAGTTCATCCGTTGCCACGATGCGGCGAGCTCGGGTTCGGATGCTGTACCGGACGCGATCGCGCGGCGGCGTGCCGGAGCCCGGCGTGTGCCGCTCCGGCTAGGTCTTGCTCAGCCGCGCAAGCACCGCATCCGTCACGTCGGTGCCGAGACGATAGGAAAATGCAGTGACACTCGTAAGGTCGTCGCTGAGCGTGCAGTCGAAAGCGAGGCCATACCACCTTTCTCCGGAGCGGAAGATCGCGCCGCTCGCCGCGAGGTGTGTGCCCGTCATCTCCGACCTGGCATAGGCTTCCGCCATCACCACGTCGGGCGTGAAGCGTTCCCCGGCATTGCCGATCTGGGCCAGGGCCTCAATGTTGCAGGTTTGCGCCAGCCGCTTGTCGGGCGGCAGCGTTTCGAGCATCGCGCGCGCCCGCGCCATGCTGGGAACACTCAGCATCGCCTCGAGATAGAAGCGTTTGGCGCTGCGCCGCGCGCCTAGCTCAAGGGTCGCGACATCGGGCTCCGCCAACGGAGCCGGCGGAGCTGTTCCTTCCGCCATCTCGCCAGTGTCGGCCGTGAGTGCGGTAACAGCCCCGTCCGGCACGCTGGTTGGGGCGGCCAGCCCCCTCACTTTGGGACGCGACAGGGGTATCGGCGCCACCTCTGCTGAGGCGGTATCCGAACTCCGCACCGGCTCCGATGCTGCGGTGGCGGGGGCCTTGGATACGGTCTTTGCGGCTGCCGTTTCGGATGGCGGTTCGGGCGGAGACGGCTTTGCCGCCGATTTAGCTGGAGCAGTTGCTTGCTCTGCCGGTGGCGGTTCGGCTGGGGGCGTCTTGGCCGGCGGCAAGGTCGCCGCCGAAGCCTCCTCCTTTGGCTCCTCCGCAGGCGGCTCGCTGGCGCTGATCGCCTCGGGCGGCGGCACCAGTTCCACGTCGATGGCCGGCGGTGGTGCGGCTTCGGCGCTGTCAGGCGGCGGCTGCCAGAGCAAGAACGCCAGCACCCCAACATGCAGCATTGCTGAAGCCATCGTGCCCCAGACGGCCCATGGGGTACGCCTTGGCGGCTCGGGGAGCGTCGGCTCTGGCGGCGTGACTTCGCTCATGGTTCAGCCTGCCATGACGATTGTGGGCTTTCGGTGGGGATGAGCAAGAACATTTTCGCTCGCGAGGGACTTACTGCCAATGGCCAGAAGGGGCCCGGATAATGCTGGGGCGCATGGGCGTCCGCTTCTGGCGCGAAGCGGACGTCTCTTCTAAAACATGCAACTCCCGGACTTGCGAGCAAGGTGGCCCCGCGCGTCCATCACAGCCGCGGGTCCACCGGTTCGCCGCGTGTGCGATCGGGCTGCCAAAACCGGCGAATCCTATGCCAGCCGCACCGCTCTCTCCGACTTCGCCCGTCGGTATTCTCGCCGGTGAGTAGGGTGGTGGGCACTTGGCCGAACGGCTACTCTGTCTACCGTTGCGAGGAAATTGCCTTGGACAGAAGCGAGATCAGGACGTTGTTACGACACGCCGCCAAGTTTCGGCAGAACGTCGTCTCGCTTTTTGGCGCAGATGCTCCAGAGAGTGCCGCACTTTTGATTGGCGCGCTCGATCAGGAACGCGAGGACTTTTCACGACTCAGTTTGTACCAAGGGGCGGTCACCGAATGCCTGATCACAGGTCACGTCACGGCGGCAGAGCGCATCGCGGTTGCAGCCCATGAAGAGGTTCAGGACATTTTCTCGCTCCTGGCACTTTCAAACACCCTGACTGATGTCGGAAAACCCTTGCAGGGACTTGCGCATGCCAAGGCGGCGCTTGCCCAGGCAATGAGTGAACAGTCGCTTGTGAACTATGCCGCGGGCAACATGATGCGCCAGGCCATCAAGACCGGGTCGGCAGATGTAGTGAATGAAGCCCTTGATGCTCTGGTTGATTCAACCCAAGTCCCTCGCACAGCAGACTGTGCCCTGGAAACGGACTGGATCGAGGCGGCGAATGCGCTGGGAGCCGACAAGAAGCTCACAGATTGGGTTCGCGCAGTCTCGAAGAAAAAGGGCTTCCGAGCCAAACGGTGAGGCCGCCGCAAGTGCCTCGAACCGCCGCGGCACCCGGCGGCAACCTTGACTAACTTGGGTCCGCTATTGGTGCAAGGGAACCACGGTCACGGCGAGGAGGGCGGGTGCGATGGCAGTTGATGCGATAGAAGCGGTGCAGGCAGGGTTCGGGTGGCAGGGTTTTCCCGATGCCATGTTCTATGAGGCCGCGTTTGGACTTTGGTTCGAACTGGGCGGTGATCTCGATATGGGGCCGGTCCGCTTCCTCGAGGCGCTCGATCGAGCGAGGGCGGTGGCTGCCGAGTTGTTCTCGGGCTCGGAAACGCTCTGCGCCTTCGTTTCGATCTATGGCGGGCCGCGCGCGACCAGGCGGCAATGGAGCGCGCTGCGGCAGTTGCAGCACATGGGGTTTCGGCATCCGTTCGGGCCGGCGAGCAAGGTGGGTTGAACGACGAAGAGCATATCGCCCAGTTTGGCGAGGACGTCTTTCGGTACTGCTATGCTGCGCCATTCGCAAAAGACGACGTAGCACTGGCTGCGCTGCTCTGGGCCAGTATTGCCAGGGAGATGGCGATCGGGCCCAAGGCCCGCTGGATCAGCAGGATACATATCGCCGACCTGCAGAAGCGGCTTGTTCTGACCGCCTATGATGACCGGGGAATGGATGTCGCCGGGCCCGATCGGCTGGCGCTGCTGCCGCTCTACCGCAAGTTCAACGCGTGGCTTCTCGATTATGACGGGGCCGCGATGGACGCGGAGTTCGCCGGTTGAGGCGCCGCCCCCGCGCCCATCACAGCCGCGGATCGACCGGTTCGCGTGATGCGCTGTCCGCGCCCGCCTGCCGTTGCCCCGAAGGCCGACACTCTACCCGACCTCAGTTTTCCGCCACTCTGACGAACTCGAGATTTCGGGCGCCGTGCGAAGTGATCACGTCCCGCAGTTCGTCGCTTACGAAGTGTTCCAGCGACTCCTCGTCCATCCACACCGCCTTGCCAGATACGGCTTCGTGGCGGACCACGAACTGCGTGCCCGGCAGTCCAGACAGGGAGTATCCCTTGCGAGTTCCGCCGTCATGCAAACTGAACGGCACTGAGGACCTGTCGCCGTCAATCGCCCGAAGACGATTGCAGACGTTCAGCATGAAGTAATTCGTTCCGATGACCTGGTCTTTGTGCGGGGTCACCTTGAGAAGGGCGAACTGATGCACGCCGGGCTCAGCAGACTCGATTGCATCCTTAACCTGTTGCGACACTGCAAACCGTATCCGGCAGCTGAAGACGCAGACACTCCTCAGCGAGTTGAGCATTCGAACCTCGGTACAAAGCTCGGATGGATCGGGGATACGCCAGCCGTCCCGGAAGTCGACGCGGCGGGTTTCTCCGCCGGGATAGACCTGCCACACCTGCCAGGATTTCGCGTCGTCGACCAACTGCCCGACCACTACTCGCCCGTGCCCGTGGCTCATCTTCATGGTGTACGGCATCGATACGCTTCCCAACCGCGGGGTTACAGTCTGGGGCCAGAGCTCTGAATGAAGTATCTCCAGCGTCCGCTTCCGGTGCGAAGCGGACGCTGGTTCGAAAGGATGTCACAGCCGCGGGTCGACCGGTTCGCTTTCCAGCGCGAGGAGCGCGAAGACGCATTCGTGGACCTGGCGGAGCGGGGCGCCGGCGGTGAAGCGGCGGAGGGCTTCGTGGCCCAGGGCGAACTCCTTGAGGGCGAGCGCGCGCTTTCGGCCGAGGCCGCGTTTGCGCAGGCGTTCCAGATGTTCGGGCAGGTCGTATTCGGGGCCGTAGATGATGCGCAGATATTCGGGGCCCCGCACCTTCAGCGCCGGCTGCAGCAGGCCCTTGGCGCCGCGGGCGGTGAAATCGAGCGGCTTCACCACCATGCCCTCGCCGCCGGCGGCGACCAGCTCTTCCCACCATTGGCAGCCCGCAGCGCTGGAGCTGTCATCGGCCAGCGCCACTTCCAGGGTGCGGGTGCGCGTGAGGAGGCCGCTGCCCGCTTCGGCCAGCCGATCGGCCAGCGCCATGTGCCAGCGATGGTCGCGTCCGAAATGGACGGCGCCTTCGCTGGCGAGCAGGTGGAAGGGCGCGACCTCGAGATCGTCGATGCCGTCGACCGGCCAGGCATAGGGGGCCCAGGCCTTGCCGTAGCGGATGGCGCGATCGAGGCGCTGGGCGAAGCGCGCTTCGAGCCCGCCCGTGTCGACGCCATGCGCGCTGGCCGCCGCGATGGCCGCCGTGGCAGCGCTGAGGCTGTCGACCGCCGCTGTCGCAACCGGTTCGTACTGGCCGGCGATGAGGCTCGAGGCCTTCGCCGACCAGGGCATGATCTCGGCGTCGAGCAGCAGCCAGTCGGTGCCCAGTTCGTCCCATAGGCCCGCCGCATCGGCGGCCTGCCGGAGGCGGGCCAGCACGGCGTCGCGTACCGCCGGGGCGAAGAAGGCGCGACCGGTGCGGGTCCAGATCTGGCCGGCCTCGTCGCCGATGACGCCGAAGCGGCGGCGGGCGACCTGATCGTCGCGGCATAGCGCGATCACGGCGCGCGAGCCCATGTGCTTTTCCTCGAGCATGACGCTCGCCTGGCCGCGCTCGCGGAAATAGGCGAAGGCCTGTTCGGGGCGTTCGAGATAGCCGGCGGCGGTGCTGGTTTCGACCGGCGACATGGTGGGCGGCAGGTAGACCAGCCATTGCGGGGCGATGGCGAAACGGCTCATCACCTCGAGCGCCGCGGCGGCGTTCTCCTCGGCCACCACGACCCGGCGCATCAGCTCGGTATCGACGAAACGCCGGCCGCCGACATCGGCATAGTCGAGCATCCGGTCGGCTTCGGCCTGGCCGGTGAGGGCGTCGGCGGCGGCGAGGAACGGCCGCGCCGGCTCGGCATAGACGCGCGCGGCGGGCACGGCGACCAGCTCGCGCTCGGGCCAGCGGAGCGCCGTGAGCTTGCCGCCGAACACGCAGCCGGTGTCGATGTCGATGGTGTTGTTGACCCACTCGGCCTCGGGCACCGGGGTGTGGCCATAGACCACCGTGGTCTTGCCGCGATACTCGGCGGCCCAGTCGAGGCGGACGGGGAGGCCGAAAGCGTCGATTTCGCCGCTGGTTTCGCCATAAAGCGCGAACTCGCGCACGGCGCCCGAACCGCGGCCGATCAGCTCCTCCTTGAGACCGGCATGGGCGACGGCGAGGCGGCCGCCGGCGAGCCAGTAATGGCTGCGCAGCTCATCGAGGAAGCGTCGCGCCTCATTGCGGAATTCTGGCGTTTCGCGGCCGAACTGCTCGATCGACTGTTCCAGCCCGTGCGCCACCTTGACGTCGCGGCCAGCGAGCCAGCGGCTGAGCTTCTGGTCGTGGTTGCCCTGGACGCAATAGCCGACCCCGTCGCGCAGCGCCGCCATGACGAGACGCAGCACGCCCGGCGTATCGGGGCCGCGATCGACGAGGTCGCCGACGAAGACCAGCTTGCGGCTCTGCGGCGCGATGACCTGCGGCGCCTCGGGCGAGCCGTCGATGCGGTAGCCGAGCCGCTCAAGCAGCAGGCGCAGCTCGTCGGCGCAGCCATGCACATCGCCGATAATGTCGAACGGGCCCTGGTCCTGCCGCTGGTCGGTCCAGAGCGGGCGGCGATCGATGCTGGCGGCGTCGATCTCGGCGACCGAACTCAGCCGCCAGACCTGGCGAAACCCCTCGCGCTGCAGGCCGGTGAAGCCGCGGCGGATTTCCTGCACCATGCGCTGCGGCACGGCCGGGCCGAAATCGCGGTTGGGCCGGGCGCGGTTGCGCTCGATGCAGATATCGGCGCCGGGGTCGACGACGATGGCGACGGGCAGGGCGTGGTAGCGCCGCGCCAGTTCGACCCAGCGCCGGCGATCGGCGGCGCGGACATTGGTGGCGTCGATAACGGCGAGCCGGCGGTTCTTCAACCGTTTGCCGGCAATGGCCTCGACCAGGTCGAAGGCGTCGGCGGTTGCCGACTGGTCGGTCTCGTCGTCGGCGACGAGGGCGCGGCTGTGATCGGACGAGACGATCTCGGTGGGCAGGAACCAGCGCGAGGCGAAGGTGGATTTGCCCGAACCGGTGGCGCCGATCAGCACGACGAGGCTGAAATCGGGGATATCGAGCACGCTCATCTGCGAAACACCGCGAGCTGGGTGAGGGCGCCATGCTCGGCGTGGGGCTCGCCGACGCCTTCGATCTCGAGGCTGTAGCCATGGCGGGCCGCCACCGCCTCGGCCCAGTCGCGGAACTGGGCGCGGGTCCATTCGAAGCGGTGGTCGGAGTGGCGGAAGGCGCCGGCGCTGAGCCCATCGAACAGCACGTTGTAATCGGCGTTCGGGGTGGTGACGACAATGGTGCGGAAACCGGCGCTGCCGAAGACCACCGCCTCGACCGCCGGCAGGCGGTCGGGCTCGATATGCTCGATCACCTCGACCAGGGCGGCCGCGTCAGTGCCGGCCCAGCGGGGATCGCGGTAGGTGAGGGCGCCCTGCAGCAGGCTGACGCGGTCCGCCTTGGGGCCGCCGGGCAGGCCGAGCTTGAGGTTTTCCGAAGCGCGCCGCAGCGACTGCATCGAGACATCGACGCCGAGAATCCGGCCGAGCGCCGGGAGCTTCAGCAGCCGGCGCAGCAACTTGCCTTCACCACAGCCGAGATCGGCAACCGAGGTGGCGCCGCTCTGGCGGATGATTTCGGCGGCGCGATCGAGGCGGAGATCGTGGGTGTTGAGCCGGGCCTCGACGATCGCCTCGGGCTGCAGCGGCGCCTCGTCCTCGATCTCGGCTTCCGGTTCGGCGGCGGCGAGGCGATCGAGCGCCGCCCGGTAGAGCTTGCGCCGGTCCTTGAGATAGCGGCGGGCGATGGTATCGCGTTCGGGGTGGGCCGACAGCCAGGCACCGCCCTTGGCCAGCAGCTTTTCCACCTCGTCGTCGCCGACCCAGTAATGCTTGTCGGAATCGAGCACCGGGATCAGCACATAGAGATGCGACAGGGCGTCGGCGAGCCGCAGGGTGCCGGCGATGGTCAGCGCCACATAGCGGGAGGGCGTGCCGGCCGGCGTCGGCAGCGCTGCGGCCGTGACCTGCCAGCCGAGCGGCGCGAACAGCCGCTCCACCAGCTCGGCGCCACCCTGCGCCGGCAGCGGGCGGACGGTGATTTCGAGCGGAATGGCGCTGTCGGCGAGCGGCTGGCGCTCGCGCGAGGTGCCCGCCATGGCGGTGCGAAACACCCGGTTGAGCGCCACGCTGAGCAGCGACGACGCGGCATACGGACGATCGTTGACATACTGGTCGAGCAGGCCCTCGGTCTGGCCGCGCCCCCGCACCAGCTCGATCGGGTCGACCTCGAGCAGCAGCACCGCCTCGCAGCGCTCGGCGCCGGCTTCAGGAAACAGCACATAGGACCGACCGAAGGCGTGCTCGGTCTCGTGCACGCGTCCGGGATGCTTCATCAGGAGATAGCCGAGATCGGTCGCCGGCTGGTGGGTGGTGGCAATAGACAGAAACATCAATCCGGCCCAAAGGTCTTTATTTGACAGTTCGGGGCGCGATTGTCTCGCCTGAAGTGTACTGGCGACCGATGGTGTCGTTACTTTGCCCGCCGGTTCGCGATGGTCATGGGTGACCAGTTGACACCGGCCAGCTCCGGCCCCTCACTGGCCTCGAGACTGCACGGGGGGCTGGATTGAAACACTTGGCGTCGGCATGGCTTGCCGTCCTCGTCGTCTCCGCGCTGACCGTCGCAGCTCAATCGTGCTCAGTGGTGCGGAGTGGCGACGTGCTGCAACACCTTGAGGATGCCGGCTTTCCCGTGGCGCTGCTGGGCAAAGCGCACGTGGCGGAACTCAAAGACTACAGCGACTTCCTCCGGTGTGAACCGCTGTTCCGTTCCGATGAGGCCTGGTCACTTTCTGCTTCCCGCCAGTTGGACGACGTCTATTGGGAGACGGTCGTTTTCAGCGTCTTCGCCTTTCCGACCCATGCCGCCGCCGTTGCCGAGATCGGCGAGCGGACGTCCTGGGAGGCCCATGCCAGGGACAACCCTGACACCGACATCTATTACTACCTCGAGCCTCGAAGCAGCACGGCGTTCAAGGTGAGCCGGGCGCGCCACACACTGGGAGAGGAATGAGGCTCAGCCGACGCCTGTCTCCCCGCGTTATCGCCTCGGCTCATAGCGCAGCACGATGGCGCCGGAGGTGAGGTCCTTGCGGTCGATGGGCTTGAGCTCGACATATTTCGAGAGCCCGGCGAACAGGGTGGGGCCGTGGCCGGCAAGCCGGGGCTGCACCACGAACTCGTACTCGTCGATCAGGCCCAGTTCGGCCAGCGCCAGCGGCAGCTGCACGCCGCCGGTGAGCAGGCCCTTGCCGGGCTGCTGCTTCAGCGCCGTGACCGCCGCCTCGAGGTTGCCGCTGATCAGTTCGGCGTTCCAATCCACCTGGCCGAGCGTGCTGGAGACGACGTATTTGGGCATCGCGTCGATGGTGCGGGCGAACGGGTCGGTCCACTCGGGCGGCTTCGAGGTGCGCGTCGCCAGCCGCCAGGCGCCCTCCATCATGCCGTAGGTGACGCGGCCGAACAGCAGCGCGTCCACCCGGCTGATGGTCTGGGTGGCGTGCAGGTGCGTCGCGCGCAGCGTCGCCTCCTGCAGCGCCGGCTCGGACGGAATGGCGTTGTGGTGGACGCACCCATCGAGCGTCACGTTGATGGAATAGATCAGGGGTCGCATCAGGTCTGTTGCTCCTTGGTGGCGCGCGCCGCGAGGGCCCGCTCGAACCGGTCCAGCTGGGTGTTGAGCGCCAGCACAGCGCCGCGCGTCATTTCGGGGTCGGGGTGCCGATCTGCCGTCAGCACCATGCGGACGCGCCCGGCCTCGACGGAGAGCTCGACCAGCATGTCGTAGGGGTAGGACTCGACGCCGGGGACGAAATCGATATCGAAGCGGATGCGCAGCCTTTGCTGCGGCTCGACCTCGAGGAAGCGGCCGCTCACCCAGGCCGTGGTCGGCCGGCCGAGATTGGTCAGATAGGCGACCTGCTCGGGCCCCACCGCGGTCATCACGTGATCGAAGCTGCCGCCGACCCACAGTTCGAGCACCGAGACCTCGAAGCGCATGCCTTCGGGCGCGAACCATGCCTCGAGCCCCTCCCTGGTGGTCCACAGGGCCCAGACATCCTCGATCGCGGCGTCATAGACCCGCTCGAAGCTGATGGTGGCGGCCCCCAGTTCGGTTGCGAGAGCCTTCATTTCGGTTCCTCGCCATCGGCTGGTTTACGCCGACGCGCCAGCGCCGCGTCGAAGCGATCGAGCCGGTTCTCCCAGAGCTTCCGGTAGCTCGCGATCCACGTGTCGATCGCCCGGAACGGCTCGGCCCTGAGCGAATAGAGCCGCCTCGCGCCATCGGGCCGCATGGTGACGAAGCCGGCTTCGCCGAGGATGCGGAGGTGCCGCGACACCCCGGACTGATCGATATCGACGGCACGAACCAGCTCGCCCACCGCCTGCTCACCACCCGCCAGCGCCTCGACAATGCGAAACCGCGTCGGGTCGGAGAGGATCTGGAATACGCTCTCTTGCATCATGGTGCATATGTATGATGGTGCATATATCGAGTCAAGCCGGTGAGCGGCGGCGGTGCGGCGTAGCATGCGGAGAGCGACCGTCTTTGGTCCAAACCGGAACATTCGACAGCGGGAGTTGTCACACCTGCGACGATGCTGGACCGGCAGCTCCGCCGGGTGTTCACTCGCCTCGCCGACCGGAGGAGGGAATGGCATGCAGACCGTCGTTCCAGATCTCGACGATGTTCCGCGCCTGCGACAGCTGATGCAGGCCACGTTCACGGAGACATTTGGACATCTCTATCCTGCGAGGGACCTGGCCGCCTATCTCGAGCATGCATATTCACCTGAGGCGGTGACAGCCGAGATACTCGCTCCGTCCAATTTCTGGCGGATGGTGCTGGGGGACGACGGCCAGCCTGCCGCATATCTCGAGTGTGTGCCGGGCCACTTGCCGCACCCGCGATGCGCCCCGGAGCATGGGGAGATCAAGCGCATCTACGTGCTCAAGAGCCACCAGGGCAACGGCCTGGGCAACCAGCTGATGCAGATGGCCCTGAAGCACTTCGCGGATCGGTATGCAAACGCACCGCAATGGGTCGGCGTCTGGAGCGAGAACCAGAGAGCGCAACGGCTCTATCAAGCTTATGGCTTCCAGAAAGTCGGTGAATACAGCTTCCCTGTCGGCGCTACCGAGGACCGCGATTTCATCTTCTGCCGGCAGCCCTGAGCTCCATTGCGGTTTTCCGAGGAGAACCCGTCCTTCAGGCGTGGTGGGCGCGCCGGAACCTCGGCGAGAATATGTCGTCGTCGCGGTTCAGGTCGGTTGCGCCGCCAGCTTCGGCTGGACCCGGGGAGCCAATAGCAGCACGCCGATCGCGAAGGGGATCAGGCAGGCGAGGGCGGTGCGCAGGCCCACCAGCCCGGCGATGAAGCCGACGACCGGCGGGCCGATGACGTAGCCGGAAAAGCAGATCAACGACAGCGCGGCGATGTTCATGGCCGGGGAGCGGCCGGGCTGGCGCGCGGCGGCCGTCACCGAGATCGGGAAGATCAGCGACGCCGCAAAGCCCATCAGCGCAAAGCCCAGCAGCGCCGTCCAGACATTGGGCGCCGCCCAGAGCACCGTCAGCCCTAACAGGCCCGAAACCCCGCAGCAGCGCGCGAGAAACACCGGCCCGAGACGATCGATCAGCCGGTCGCCGGTCAGCCGGGTGCCCGCCATGATCGCCGCGAAGATGCCGAACCCGGCGCCGGTGAGCGCCGCCTGCGCCCCATGTTCGGACCTGAGATAGACCGCGGCCCAATCCGCCATCGCCCCTTCGAGCACGCAGGCAGAGAACGGCAACAGGCAAAGCAGCAGCAGCGGCAGATCGGGCAAGGCGAGCGCCGGTCCGGGCGCCGACGAGAGCGGGTTGCGCGCCAGCTGGCCGGTCGAGAACCAGGCCAGCGCCAGCAGCAGCGGCGCGGCGACGGGCAGGGTGAGGCTGGCCTCGAGCTGAAACGACAGCGCCAGGCTGCCGAGGGCCGCGCCGGCGAGGTTGCCGACGCTCCACAGCCCGTGGCAGCTCGACATGATGCGCTTCTGCAACCGCGTCTCGACGGCATCGGCGGTGGCGTTCATCGCGACTTCGACCCCGGCAATGCCCGAGCCGAAGAAGAACAAGGCGACGGCGAAGCTCGGCAGGTCCCAGGCGAGCCCGGGCAGGATGGAGGTGAACGCCAGCCAGGCGAAGGTCAGGCGGATGGCGCCGCGTTCGGAGAGGCGGGCGATGACGAAAGTGCCCACCAGCGGCAGCGACGCCATGATGCCCAGCGGCAACGCCGCCAGCGCCAGCCCGAGCTGGCCGATATCCAGCCCCAGCTTCGCCTGGATATCGGGCAGGTGCGGCAGCCACTTGGCGATGATCAGTCCATCCAGAAAGAAGATCAGTCGAATGGCGGCGATCGGCGACACTGCGAACCTCATCTACTGGATGGACGGGAAAGCGGGGCGGGAGGTGATTTGCGGTTGTTAGCCACCGGAGGGCGGAAGAACTTCGGGAGCGTTGCAGAACATTGTTGTGGCAATGTTTGAACGCCGACCGTCGTCGGCCGCCGGAGCCGTGCCGGCGGCGCTCGATTTTCCGGCGCAGAGGTTGAGCTGGGGGGACGCGAACGGGCGCTCGTTCGCGAGGCGGCCCGCGGCAGGTAACTGCTGGTGCGACGCGGGTAGCATCCCCGCGTCCCGGCTCCTGGAAGGACTGTGAGTTGCGCAACTGCCGGCAGCGCACAGCCGCAGCTCGTCTTGACTGCCGGCGGCGGTGCCGCAGCCAGAGATGCAGGGCACCCGCACTGCCGATCAGCGGGGCGACGCCAACCTGCTCAGCCTGGTTCCGCCGGCGGCAACCAGCGTCACGCCCCCAGCCGCGCGAGGATGTGCGAGACTATCCGGCGCGTTTCATCGGCGGCTGCGAGAATCGTCCCCGACTTGCGGGTGGAGGCAAAGTCGAGGCCGGGGAAATAGAGGCCGCTGGTCGTGCCGATGCCGATGCCGCGGGCCGCGAGGTCCAGTGCGGTGAGCGGCGGCGATGGCAGCCTCGCGGCCACCACCTCGGCCGGATCGTCCGTCGCGGCCGGCGCCGCGATGCCGGCGCGCGCGATATAGTCGTCGACCTTCAGGCGCAGGGCCGCCGACGCCTCGTCGGCGAAACGGATGTTCTCGGCGACATCGTCGGAGAATGTCAGCACCATGCCGTCGGCGCCGTTCAACCGACCCAGCAGCACGACGCCCAGGGCGCTCAGCGATTGCAGGCTGAGCGTCTCGGTTGCCCCCTGCAGGGGGCGGGCCGGCACCGCGCCCGAGGGCTGCACGAACGCCTCGCGCGGCACTTCCAGCATGCCGCCCTCGACCAGCCACAGGGTCAGATCGCGGCCGCGATAGCGGCGGGGCAGGCGCCCGACCCTGCCGGTCGAGAGGAAAACGCCGCGGCCGGCGTCGATGAGGTCCCTGGCGATCTGCCCGCCGGACTGGCCGCTGCCCACGACGAGCACGCTGCCCGGCCCGAGCGCCGCCGCCGAGCGATAGTCGGAGGCATCGATCTGCGCCGGGCCGGAGATCTCTCGGGCCAATGCCGGGCGCTTCGGCCGATTGAGGCTGCCGCTGGCGACGACGATGTGCCGCGCCCCGAGCGTCCGGTTCGCCGTGCGCACGAGATAGAAGCCGGTGGCGTCGGATGTCACTTCGATCACCGCCTCGCCGGGATGGACGGGCAGGCCATGCCGCGCCGCGTAATCCTCCAGCAAGGCGACGAACTCGTCCCGGCTCATCGCCCCCTCGGGATCGCTGCCGTCATAGCGGTCACCGGGCATCACGGTCAGCACGCGCGGGATGTTGAAGTGAAAGCTGTCCCACCGCTGCGCGCGCCAGGTTTCGCCTATTCGCCCGCGTTCGAGCACCAAGTGGGGGATGCCCGCCGCCTGCAGCCCCCGGCTGACGCTGAGCCCGGCCCAGCCGGCCCCGATTACCACCACGTCAAGGTTATCGCCCATGCCGAGCCCCCTGATGCCGCGCCGCCGTTCTAGCACGTCCCTCCGCCGGCGACGACACACCCGAAGCAGCCCATTGCGGACGGTGGCCGAGGAGCAGATGGTGCCTCGCGCGACTTAGCCGAGGCCGACATGTCCAGAACTGCGCTGCTCATCATCGACGTGCAGGTTGCCCTCATGGACGGCGCATGGCGGGCGGACGAGGTGCTGGCCAACATCGCTGCCCTCCTGGCCCGCGCGCGGGCTGCCGGTGCTCCGGTGGTCTTCCTTCAGCACAACCATCGGAGTTTCAGGCCGATGATGCGGGGCGAGCCGGGCTGGGCGATCCACCCGCGCGTGGCGCCGCGGCCCGGTGACCTCATCATCGAGAAAACGGCCTCGGACGGCTTCCTCGATACGAGTTTGCAGCAGGATCTCGACCGCCTCGGCGTCACCGCGCTGGTGGTCAGCGGAGCGCAGACGGAGTTCTGTGTCGATGCCACCTGCCGGGCGGCGCTGAGCCGAGGTTTCGACGTGCTGCTGGCTGCCAATGCCCATACGACAGGCGACGCGATCATCCCGGCGGAGACCATAATCCGGCACCACAATCACGCGCTGGCCAACCTCGCGCATCCGCAGCGCTCGATTGCGGTCGTCGCGAGTGCCGAAGCGCTGTTCGCCTGAGCCATGGCCGGCGCGGCGCCGGCACTGTTTCCGTCAGCCTAGCTGCAGCGCCATCAGGTGCTCGTCATAGTAGCGATCGCCGACCTTCAGCGCCCGCGGCTCGGTGCCATAGGTGGTAAAGCCCAGCCGCTCATAGAGCGCGCGGGCGGCGGCGTTTTCGGTGACGACCTGCAGGTGCACCTGGGTTACCCGCGTGCCGGCGTGCCGCAGAACCTCCGAGAGCACCGCATGTCCGACGCCCCGTCCGCGCAGCGCGCCGCGCACATAGACGCCCCAGATGTTGCCGCGGTGGGAGACCTTGGGGCCCTCGAGCGCATAGAACCCGGCGACGCCCGCCAGCTGGCCATCGACGAAGCCGCCGGCAACGAAACTGCGCGCCAGCGAGTCGGCGAACTGCGCCACCGACCGGCCGCTCTCGGCCTCGTAAGTCGAGCCAAAGGCTTCGGGGTTGACCTGCAGCATCTCGAGCCGGATGTCGCGGTATGCCGCGGCTTCGGCCGCCAGCAGCTGCCGGACCGCGATACTCACCGCACTGCCTCGATGACATTGATCAGCGATATTGGCGCCACGCGTGCTGGCTCCTCGGCCCGACGATCCCGGCGTTCTTGTTCGCCCATCTGCCCCGCCCATGGCAAGAGCCGCCAAAGAGGCCGACCCATAGTGATGGCGGCGCTTGCGGGGGTTTCGCGCCGGCTGCCATAACAGGTCGGCATAATCGGATGGGCGTGAGGGGGCTCACCATGAAGGTCAACGTCGTCTATGCGCATCCGGCAGCCGACAGCTACACTGCGTCGCTGCATCAGCGGATCCTGCACACGCTCAAGGCCAGGGGCGACGAGGTCATCGATTTCGACCTCTACGCCATGCAGTTCGACCCGGTGATGCGGGCGGAGGAATGGCACGGGCACGAGGCGCCAGAGCCGCCGCCCGAGGAGCTGAAGGTCTATATCGACGCGCTGAAATGGGCCGATGCCTGCATCTTCTGCTTTCCCACCTGGTGGCTGGGCATGCCGGCGATCCTCAAGGGCTATTTCGATCGCGTCTGGCGCCCGGGCGTCGCCTTCGACCAGCCGCCGGATGGCGGGCTCATCAAGCCGGCGCTGCGGAACCTCAAACGGATGGGAGTGGTCACCACCTGCGGCGCGCCCTGGTTCTACAACAGGCTGCTGATGCAGGATCCGGCGAGAAAGGTGCTGCTGCGCGGCTTGAAGGCCACCTGCGGCGGCCTCGGCGTGAAGCACCTCTATCTGGCGCAGCACTCCATCCACGACATCTCGCCCGCAGCGCGGGAACGGTTTGCCCGGAAGGTGGAGCAACGGTTCGCCCGGTTCTAGATTGTGGGCGCGAAGCAGCCAGCCCTCCGCCTGTCGGGCAAATGGGGGGAGGCGGCCACGAGCATTGTGTGCTGCTCTCAGAGGACCGGCTGGCGTCTGTTCGCAGAATCCGGCCCTAAACTCGGTGCCACCTCCCCCTTGATGGGGGAGCGACTGTGTTGCTGGTCAAGCGGTTTGCCATGGTTTGT
>MKVB01000003.1:0-1833 GCA_001899085.1 Devosia sp. 66-14
CCCGCGAACTGGGCCAGGAAAATCGCCGGCCCCTTGATGGTCTTCATGGTGTGTCGTCCCGGTTGTGTGGTGTGGAGTGACGTCGGCTCAGTCGAGTGACGCGATGTGCTCGGCGGTGCGGAAGGCCAGGGCCAGGATGGTCAGCACCGGGTTGAAACCGCCATTGGTCGGGTGCAGCGAGCCATCGCAGACAAACAGGTTGTCGTGCCCCCAGACCCGGCCATGGGTGTCGGTTACCGACTGGCTTGGATCGAGCCCCATCCGGCAGGTGCCGGCCTGATGGTGGCTGCCCGAGAGGGCGGGCGTCGGGGCGCTGCCCCAGGTGCGCACCGCCCCGGCGGCCTGCATCCACTCGGTGGCCCGCTGGTGCATGTAGGTGGCGGTCCGGATGGTTTCGGGATGCACGCTGCCCGACAGCATGGCAACCGGCATGCCCCAGCGATCCCGGACCTCCGGGGCGATGCGCACCCGCGCGTCGGGAGAGGGAATCTCATGCACCGGACCGATGATCCGCATGACGCGATTGAAGTTGTCGCGCATGAAGTCCTTGGCCGGCTGCCCCCAATGCGGCAGGTCGGGCGGCAGGAACTGCTTGAAGAACAGGATCGGCGGGCGCACGAAATCGTCGGCCAGCATGCCGCCGCCGATGACCCCCGCATTGCCATGGCTGAAGGCCGTGGTCGCAATGGTCACCCCCGGTCCGCGCGAACTGTGCACCACCTCGTCGAACAGGCCATAGGCGCCGGGGTAATAGTGGCCCTGCAGGTTCCGGCCGACGAGATCCTGGTTATTGCCCAACCCGAGGGGCTCCCGGTCGGTGGCGGAGTTGAGCAGCAGGCGCGGCGTTTCGATGGCGCCGGCCGAGAGCACGACGATGCGGCCACGCGCGACGTGGCGCTGACCGAGAGCATCGGTGAAGGCGACGCCGGAGACCTTGCCCCGTCCGTCTGAGATCACGCGCTGCACCATGGTGCCGGTCAGCAACGTGCACCGGCCGGTGGTCAGCGCGCGCTTGATGGTGGTGTTCTGGGTGCCGTTCTTGCCGTCGCTGGGACAGGTGAAGCCGACGCAGGTGCCGCACGCCATGCAGGCGGGGCGACCGTCGCGCGGTACGCTGTTGATGGCGAGCGGCACCCGCGTCGTGTCGATGCCCAGTTGCGCAGCGCCAAGGCGCAGCACCCGCGTCGTCGGCTCCTCGGGCAGCGGCGGCATCGGGTAGTCGCGGGCGCGACGGCCCTCGTGTCGGTTGCTGGCGCCTGCGCCGGCGACGCCGATCTGCCACTCGGCCCGTTCGTAATAGGGTTCGAGGTCGTCGTAGCTGATCGGCCAATCGACCAGCGATGAGCCCTCAGGCACCCCGTAAAGGCTCGCCATACGAAAGTCGTCGCGATGAAAGCGCCAGGCCTGGGCGCCATAGACCAGGGTGCCGCTGCCGACGGCAGAGGCCAGGTTGTGATAGTTCGGCTCGTGCGGCCGCACCACGTTGCGGCTGCCGTCGAGGTCGACGAAGACCCGCGGATTGCCCTCGAGCTCGGGGCCGGTATTGTGGCCATAGAGCGACATGCGGTGGTTGCGCAGATGGTCGCGGTGACCGCTGTCGGCATAGTCGCGGTCGAGACCGCGCTCGAGCAGCAGTACCGTCTTGCCGCTTTCGGCGAGCACGGCCGCGGCGACGCCGCCGCCAGCGCCGGCGCCGACGATCACCACGTCGAAATCCAGCTCGGCGGGGACCGGAGCGGGCGGCTTGCCCTCGGTCGCGGCGGGACCGGTCGGGCCCTCCGGCAAGCCGTGCCGATAACCCAGCATCCGCCACGACGCCGCGTCCGGATTGCC
>MKVB01000003.1:1862-40319 GCA_001899085.1 Devosia sp. 66-14
GCGCTGCCGGCGAGAGTATGACGAAGCTCTCGGGCAGGCCGGCAAGGCCGGCGGCGATCGCCGCGGCATCCTCCGGGACGGCCCGGAAATGCCGCTCGAGATAGGCCGGAGCCCCGAACTCCAGCGCGCCTCCGTCGCGATCGGCAGGGATGATAAGAGCCACTACGGCAAGCAGCAGCGCCGTATTCATGTCAGTCAACTCCAAAGGGATCAGCGTCCGGCGAGCGAGCCGCCGATACCGCCAATGCTGAAATAGCGATTGAGAACCGCGAACACGATCACCGGCGGGGCGAGCATGATCACCGCACAGGCCATTACCGGCCCCCAGTCGGCGAGGTTCTGCTGGAAGAAGGTCTGCAGCCCGATCGGCATGGTGAAGGCGCTCTCGGAGCGCAGGAACACGGAGGCGACGAGGTAGTCGTTCCACGAGTGGAGGAACGCAAACAGCGCCGTCGAGAGGATGCCGGGCAGCGAATTGGGCAGGATGATGCGCACGAAGCCGCCGAACAGCGAGGCCCCGTCGATCCAGGCCGCCTCCTCGAGTGTCACCGGCAGTGTGTCGAAATAGGCGGTCATCATCCAGCAGCCCACGGCGATGGACGAGGCGACATAGACGATGGAGACGCCGGTCAGCGTGTCTGCCAACCCCAGGTTGGCGAACATGATGAAGAGCGGAATGACGAAGGCGACCGCCGGCAGGCTCTGCAGCACGAAGATGAACAGCGAGAAGGCCGATGTCGCGCCGCCCCGGCCGCGCGACAGCACATAGCCCGCCGGAGCGGCGACGAGGACGGAGCATACCGTCGAGATGAGGCTGACCAGCAGGCTGTTGCCCAGCCAGTGCAGTACCTTGGTTTCAGTCAGCACGTACCAGAAGGTGCCCAGGGTCGGGCCGGCCTGCTGCCAGGCGACCGGTGCGCGGAGCGCCAGCCAGAACACCACGAGGATGGGCGACAGCAGGACCAGGGTGATGATCGCGGCGATTGTCGTGCGCGCCCAGGGGTGCGGGGTGGCGCTCGGCCGATGGAGGCTGCCGGACTCGCTCATTGCAGGCTCGCCTTTCGGATCTGGCGCAGCAGCACAACGGAAAGCGCGATCATCACCGCAGTCATGAAGAAGGCGATGGCGATGCCGTTGCCCGGCAGGAAATCGAGGAAGGTGGTCTTGTAGGCGAGGACGATCAGCGAGCTCGTCGCTTCGAGCGGGCCGCCGCGGGTCAGCAGGTAGATGGTGGGGAAGTCATTGATGCTGAACACCGCCATCAGGATCCAGCTGATGTAGGTGGAGCGGGCGGTGACCGGCAGCACGATGTGGAAGAACTGCTGCCACTTGCTGGCGCCATCGATGGCGGAGGCCTCGTAGATGCTGGCTTCGACGCTTTCCAGCGCCGCCGCGCACATCATCATCATGAAGGGGTAGCTGATCCAGACCTTGAACACGCACACCGTGATCATGGCGAGGGTCGGGTTGCCGAGGAACATGACGTTGCCCATGCCCAGCGCGCGCGCCAGGCTCGGCAACAGGCTCTCACGCCCGGCGAGCAGCCAGTTCCAGCTCATCGCCGTCACCACGATCGGGACGATCCACGGCAAGAGCAGCAGCACCTTGAAGGCGCCCCGGCCGGGGAACTGCGGCTTGAGCAGGATGGCCAGCGCGAAGCCGAGGGCCCAACTGCCGAACACTGCGCTGGCGGTGAAGATCAGCGTGAAGCCCGCAGCCTTCCAGAAGCCCGGATCACCGAGGACATCGGCGAAGTTGCGCAGGCCGACAAACGGGCCGGGCGTGATGAGGCTGCCGCTATGCACCGACTGGATGGCCGCGAACACCAGTGGATAGGCGTTCACGACCACCATCAGGAGCAGCGCCGGCAGCGCCAGTCCGGTCAGGGTCAGCCGGCGGCCGAGACGAGGGGTGCGTCGATGCACCGCGAGTTGATAAGTCATTGGTTTCGGTCGCCGGCTGGATGGTGGGATCAGGGATTGAGGACCTTGACGAGGCCCACCTGCAATTCCTCGAGCAGCGCCCGCGAATTGCTTTCGCCCTGCAGGACCTTCTGCAGCATGTTGATCATGGCGGAACCGCCATCGACCGCGTTGAGGGCGCCGAACGGGTACTTGGCGCGGGCGGCGATGGTCTTGCCGACTGGCTGCCACTCGTTGATCGAGCGGGCGAGGTTCGGGTCGTTCTGGAACAGCGGCAGGTCGGTGATGCTCTTGTTCACCGGCAGGTCGGAGTTCAGCCCCTGCTCCCAGAACAGATGCAGGTTGTCGAGATAATGGGCGAGGAAGGCTTCGGACGACTGCTGCGAGGCAGTGGTCTTGAACATCATCAGCGGATTGATCCAGTAGGCCGCGCCCTTGTTGCCGCTGACGCTGGTGAGCGGGGAGGCGACGACCAGGTCCGCCGCGGTTTCAGCCGGCATCTTGCCGGGTAGTCCCACCTGCTCGAAGCCCATGGCGATATGGCCGCTGGCCCAGTCGGGCACCACGTTGGCGGAATAGTCGTAGCCGATGGCATAGGGATCGATGATCTGCTTGGCGACCAGCTCATGCAGGAAATCGAGACCCTCGATATTGCGGTCGGTGACGCAGTCGGGCTCGCCGGCTTCATTGAACAGGCCGCCGGCATTGTTGAGCAGCACCGAGGCGATGCCGTGGAAGCCATAGCCCGAGGTGGCGAAGCCGACATGGCCGGCCTTGGCGAGCGCCTCACCGGTCTTGATGAAGCTCTGCCAGTCGGTCGGCACGTCAGCGCCCGCCTGCTCGAGGATCGACTTGCGGTACCACAGCACGCGCAGATCGATCGACCACGGCACCGCGGCGAGGCCATCCTTGGTGCGCAGCGCGTCGATCAGGCCAGGCAGAAAGTCGTTCTTGCCCGCCTTGTCGAGGCTCGCCAGCAGGTCGTCGGCCGGCGCCATCTTGCCTTCTTCCATGAAGTAGAACGGCAGGTAGGCGGCGCCGGAGCTGACCGCCGGCGTGGTGTTGGCAGCGCCGGCGGCGGTGAAGGTCTGGTACCAGCTCGCCCAAGGGATCGACTGGTACTCGACATTGAGCAGCCCATCGGCCGCGACATAGGAATCGGCGATGCCCTTGGCGGCATCGGTGTAGCTCTGCCCCGTGCCCCACACCATGTCCCAGAACTTGATCCGCTCGCCGGACTGGGCCCAGGACTTGTTGATCCCCAGGCTCAGCGCGGCGGCCGCCGCCGCCGTGCCGCCGAGGAAAGTTCGCCGCCTCATCGGCTGCGCGAAGACCGCTTTGTCGTTCATGCTCAGGTTCCTCCCTGTGAGCAGTTGCGTATCTGAAACCCGGCGGCAGCCGGCCGATAACGGCCAAGGCTTCGCCGTTCCCCGAAAACCGGGGCCCGTTCGGCTCTCTCTGAATCGCAGAACCGGTTCGTGGCCCGGTTCGTCCTCTCAATCGATGATCGTCAATGACGATTACCGAACCGGTTCGGTTATTCTGCAAGATCGCTTCGGAGTCAAGCACCTGTCGAAGACGGAGCGAGGGACCTCGACACCGTATGACGCTGAATATCGGACGCTATCTGTTGCGACTGGCGGGGGCGGCAGCTATCCTGCATCTCGACAGGCCTACAGAAACGGTTCGGCAGCATGGCAACTATCCGCGATGTCGCGAAAATGGCGAAGGTCTCCATCTCCACCGTGTCGGTGGCGCTGAAGGACGGCACGCAGGTGACGCCGGAGACGCTCAAGCGCATTACCGACGCCGCCGAAGCCGTCGGCTACACCCCCAACCCTGTGGCCCAGAGCCTGAAAGCGGGCCGATCGAAACTGATCGGGGTGGTCATCGGCTCGATGCAGAACCCATGGTTCGGCGACCTGATGGCCGGCATCGAGGAGACGGCGCAGCAGCACCACCACCTGGTGACGCTGTCGGAAACCCGCATGGATCTGGAGCGTGAACGGGCGACCATCGACGTATTGTGCAGCCAGCGAGTGGGCGGGATCATCCTGTCACCCTATGTGACGACCGCTGAACACGTGAAATTCCTGGCCGAACTGAAAACGCCGCTGGTGGTGATCGACCAGAAGCTCGAGGGATTGCAGACCGATTTCGTCGGTATCGACAACGAACTCGCCATGGCCATGCTGACCTCGCAACTGCTCCGCCTCGGCCACCGCCGCATCGGCCACATCGCCGGGACCACCGGACTATGGACCTCGGAACGTCGCAAGCAGGGGTTCAGGGAAACCCTGGCGGCCGGCGGAGTGGAGCCGGACGAAACGCTGATCGTCGACGGCCAGTATGACGGACAGGTCGCCTATGACCAGGCGATGCGGCTGCTGACCCGCCCGGACCGCCCCACCGCGATCATTGCCGCCAATGTGCTGATGGCGCTCGGCGCCCTGCAGGCGATCAACGACCTCAATTTCAAGTGCCCGGACGACATCTCACTGGCGTCGATCGACACCGTGCCGTGGGCCAGCGTCATTCATCCGCAACTGACGGTGGTGGTGCAGCCCATCGCCGAGATCGCCCACGCCGCCACGGCGTTCCTGATGGACCGCGTAAACGCGCCGCACGAGGCGATAGCGCCGCGGGAGCGGATCTTCACCCCGAAATTCGTCGCGGGCAGCAGCAGCGCGCCGCCGCCCGCGCGAGCTTAGCGCGCCGCGCCGAACAGCCGGGACAGCGTTTCAAAGGAGCGCTTCGCGACATATTGCCAGTCAGCCGGCTCATCGTGCTCGACGATCGCGAGCCCGGCGCCGGTGGCATTGATCGCCGGCAGCAGGCCGACCCAGTCGATCACGCCATCACCGAGAGCGGTCCAGCCGTCTTCGGCGGTGGTACCGAGCGGCGCCGCGTCCTTGGCGTGGATCGCCACGATCCGGTCGGCGAAGCGCCTGAGCTCGGTCTCGATATCCCCGCCGGCCTGGAACACCCAGCCGCAATCGAGCTCGAGCCGGACCAGCGGATCGGAATGCGCCATCAGCAGGTCTATGGGCCGGGCGCCGTCGGCCAGCGCGACGAACTCGAAGTCGTGGTTGTGCCAGGCGAACCCGAGCCCCGCCCGTTCGGCCTTGAGGGCATCGTCGGACAGACGGGTCGCAAGGCGCTTCCAGCCATCCTGGTCGGCGGGACGGCGCTCCGGGGTGAGACCGGGCCGGACAATCATCCTCGCTCCCAGCAGGTGCGCCAGCTCGATGAAGCCGTCGATATCGTCCTTTTCGGTCGGGTCCGGGATCATAACGCTGGGCGCATCCAGCCCCGCATCATCCATGGCGCGCCGGAAGCTGTGCGGATCGTCGAGATAGGCCCCCGGCCACAGCTCGATATGGTCGTAACCCACGCCTTTCAGAAATGCGAACTGGCCGGTGAGCGGCAACGCCTTGCGCGAGGTGTAGAGTTGGTAGGCGGTATCCATCGTTCCTCCGGATGCTGGACCATCGGCCGCGCAATCTGACATCGCGCGATTGACCGAACCGTTTCGGTATATCTTCCGCCCGGACTGTTACTGTCAAGCATACTGATAAGCTGCGGCTGGGCTCTCCGCGATGCAAAACAAGCCGAATCGGTTCGTGCTGTTCTGTCTATGTGTGCCCGATAGTGCCAGGACGCGGGCTCCGGGAGCCGCTGGAGCCGATAGCAGCAGCAAGGCGCCCGCTTGACGTCGGGCCGGATTCCAGTGTGTGATAGTTCACTATCCAAACTGTGAGTTCATCTAGTGAATTCTTCGGAAGATCGCTACGCCATTCGATCGGTGGATCGGGCAGTCGACATTCTGGCGGCGGTGGCGGCCAGCAACGGCGCGCTGACGGTGGACGGCATCGTCGCCGATACCGGCCTCCCCAAGAGCACGGTGTTCCGCATTCTCGCGACGCTGACGGCGCGGCGCGTGCTGGATCGGGACGAGCAGAGCCAGACCTATCGGCTGGGCATGCTGGCGCTGGTGATCGGGGCACGGGCGATGGGCGAGCTGGACCTCCGCCGTTCGGCGCGTCCACATCTCGAGAGCCTCGTCGCCAGCACCGGGGAAACGGTGCACCTGTCGATCCTCAGCGACGACAACGCGCTGTGCGTCGACAAGCTCGACGCCTCGCGCTCGATGCGCATGGCGAGCTTCATCGGCTTTCTCGATCCGCTGCATTGCAGCGGCGTCGGCAAGGCGCTGCTGGCCTTCCAGGACGAGCCGGTGCGCCAGCTGCTAATGGCGCGCATGCGGTTCGAGCCGCACACCCCGCACACCATCACCGACCCCGGTCGCCTCGCCGAACAGATCGTCGAGATCCGGGCGCGCGGCTATGCCATCGACGACGAGGAAATCGAGCAGGGGCTGCGCTGCGTCGCGGCGCCGATCCGCGACCATTCCGGCGCCGTCGTCGCCGCCGTCAGCATTTCCGGCCCCACCACCCGCGTCACCCAGGATGGCCTCGGCGACCTCGCCAAGGCCGTCGAAGCCTGCGCCCGGGCCATCTCGCAAGAACTCGGCGCTCCCCAAAAGGTCACCACTCCATGATCATCGACGTCCACTCGCATACGCCGCAGTTCCGCCATGCCGTGCCGCCGGAGAACCGGCGCCTGCACCACACCTGGCGGCCCGACCGCTCGGTGGATTCGGTCTATAGCTGGAACGATTTCCTCGAGGCGCAGCAGCCGGCCGACAAGTCGATCGTCTTCGGCGTCGCCTGGGCGCCGGGCGAAATCACCGGTGGGGTCAACGGCTTCAACGAGCCGGGCGACGTGGCAGTGGGCGTCAACGATGCCACCTCGGCCTTCGCGCTGGCGCATCCCGACCGGCTGATCGGCTTCATGTCGGTGCATCCGCATGACCCGAAAGCGCTCGAGGAGATCGAGCGTTCGCGCACCGACCTTGGCCTCAAGGGCATCAAGATGGGCGCCAATTACCAGGTGTTCGAGCCGCTGGAGAGCCGGGCGCTGGCGATCTATCGTGAGGCCGAGCGGCACGGGCTGCCGATCCTGTTCCACATCGGCACCTCGCCGGTACGCACGGCGCCGATCAAGTACGCCCATCCGCTGGTGGTCGACGAGATCGCCATGCGCTACCCCAACCTCAAGATCATCATGGCCCATATGGGCCACCCCTGGACTGTCGATACCGCGGTGGTGATCCGCAAGCACCCCAATGTCTATGCCGATGTCTCGGGCCTGCTCTACCGGCCCTACACCTTCTACGAGGGGATGATCAAAGCTACCGAGTGGAACGTGCTCGACAAGCTGCTGTTCGCCTCGGACTACCCGATCACCACCCCGGCCGAGACGCTGCATGCGCTGCGCACCGTCAACGCCATCGTCGAGGGCACGGCGTTGCCGCGCGTCCCCGCCGACAAGATCGAACAGATCATCCACCGCGACAGCCTGACGCTGCTCGGCCTTTCCTAAGAGTCTTAGTTCCTATGCATATCGAGAAGTCCAAAAGCCTCACCGAACGCGCCACCAAGGTCATCCCCGGCGGCGTCAACTCCGCGACGCGGCGGCTGAGCCAGCCCTATGCCTGGGAATGGGCCGAGGGCGCCTATATCCGCGACGTCGACGGCAACACCTATCTCGACTACCACGCCGCCTTCGGCCCGATCGTCCTAGGCCATAACGACCCCGCGGTGAATGCCGCCGTCGCCAATGCGCTGAGCGGCCCGGACATGGTCGGCGTCGGCATCACCGAGCAGGAGATCATGCTCGCCGAAAAGGTGGTGCAGCACGTGCCTTCGGCCGAGCTGGCGCTCGCCTTCTCCTCGGGCTCGGAAGCCACCTACATGGCGGTGCGGCTGGCGCGCGGCGTCACCGGGCGCGAGAAGCTGATCAAGTTCCAGGGCACGTTCCACGGCTGGCACGACTACCTCTTGATGAATATCGCGAGCCCTGCCGACAAGATCGGCAAGAAAGATCCGGGCAGCGCCGGCCAGCTCGCCGACGCCATCGACAACACCATCATCGTGCCGTTCAACGACCTCGCGGCCACCGAGCAGGCGATCCTCGATCACCCGGGCCAGATCGCCGCCATCTTCATGGAAGCGATCCCGCACAATATCGGCTGCGTGCTGCCGCGGCAGGATTTCGTCGAGGGGCTGCGACGGCTCTGCGACCAGCACGGCATCGTGCTGGTGTTCGACGAGGTGATCACCGGCTTCCGCCATGGGCTGGGCGGCTACCAGTCGGTGCTCGGGGTGAAGCCCGATATCAGCACCTTCGCCAAGGCCATCGCCAACGGCTACCCCTGCGCCATCATCGCGGGGAAGCGCGAACTGATGCTGCAGTTCTCCACCGCGCCGGGCGGCAAGGTGTTCGTCGGTGGTACCTATAACGGCCATCCGGTCGGCTCGGCCGCGGCGCTCGCCACCATCGCGGCGCTCGAGGACGGCAGCATCTACGAGCGCACCTTCCGGCTGGGCGACCGGATGCGCACGGGCCTCGCGGAAATCGCCGGCCGGCTCGGCATCGAGATGGTGTCGGCCGGCTTCGGCTCGGTGTTCACCCCGTATTTCATGAGCGGCAAGGTCGAGCGCTACGAGGACCTGCTCGCCAACGACACGGCGCGTGATCTCGCTTTCCGCCAGGGCATGTGCGAGCGCGGCATCTTCATGCTGCCCATGCCGATCAAGCGCAACCACATCAGCGCCGCGCATACCGATGCCGATATCGATCGGACGCTCGAAACCGCTGAAATCGTTATGAAAACGCTGCGTTGAGGTCAGACTTTTCATATGCGAAAAGTCGTATTGATATATGATTGCAGCCGTCATAACGTTGCGATCTGACGACAGGCGGCGAGACACGGGGAAGCGCCTCGCCACCGATCGACCGGGCTGAACGGCTCGGCTGAGAATGTCGAAAATGCCGGGTCCGTTGGGCCGGACCGGGAAGGCCTGCAGCTCCGGTTGCAGGAAACGGCGTCGTTCGCGACGTCTCGTCGATGCAGTTCGTCAAGGAGGGAAAGCTATGACGATCACTAACGCCACCCGGGGCCTCGGTTCGCTGAACCGCCGCTCCTTCCTCAAGGCCGGCGGCGCCTCGGCGCTGGCCGCCAGCCTCCTGCCGGGTCTGATGACCGGCACTGCCAAGGCCGCTTACTCGGGTACGCTCGATATGCTGGCCTGGGACTTCCAGCCCGACACCATCAAGTCGCTGGTCGGCGAATGGACCGCGGCGGGCAACCCGGCGGTCAATGTCGCGGTGATCCCGAACCTCGGTTACACCCCGGCGCTGCAGACCCGCCTGCGCGGCGGCGACAAGATCGACCTCTATTACAACTTCGCCTACAACTCGCAGAAGTTCGTCAACGAGGGCTGGGCCAAGACGCTGAACGGCCTGCCCGGCGTCGACGAGATGATCGCCGACATGTTCGAGAGCGCCCGCGGCCGCCACGTCAATGCCGCCGGCGACATCATCAGCGCCCCGTATTTCTCGGCCGTGCACATGCTGCACTATAACGAGAAGTTCCTCGCCGATGCCGGCCTCGCGGTGCCGACGACGCTGAAGGAAATCTACGACGCCTCGAAGTCGCTGCAGTCGACCGTCGCCTCGCCCTATGTCGCCTACTGGGTGAAGGAATTCTGCGAGGAATACCTCCACACCTACCTGCTCAACGAGCAGATCACCGCCTTCGACGATGCCGGCCAGCCGGTGTTCGCCGACGACCCCAAGACCGTCGGGGTGTTCGAGTGGTGGCAGACGATGTACCAGGAAGGGCTCGCGCCCAAGTCGCTCTTGACCGACGATCCGGGCAAGCTCAGCAACGAGATGGCGCAGGGCAACGCCGCCTTCTACGTGCTGCACCACTACTTCCTGACCTCGATCCGCTCGCTCGAAGGCCCGCAATCGGCCAACGTCAAGTCGGCCGCCGCCGGCCCGTCGACGCTGCAGATCGGCGAAGTGCTGCAGATGGGCCAGTCCGACAGCGACGACGAGCGCCTCGCGACCTGGGAGCTGATGAAGTACTACGGCTGGAAGGACACGGACGGGAAGTTCAAGGTGTTCAACCAGTGGGCCAAGGCCGCCGGCCTCGCCGCTCCCTATGCCGGGTTCTTCACCGACCCCGAGGTGATCGCCTCGTTCCCCGACTATTACGATCTGGCGATGCTGTCCGACACGTTCGCCAGCAAGTCGAACGTCGTGCCGGCCCGCACCCTGCCCTGGTACCCGGATTTCCAGGCCAAGGTCGGCGACATCGTCCATGCGCTACTGCTCGGCCAGGCCACCCCGGCAAAGACCGTCGAAGATCTGACCGCTGCCGCCAAGGGCGCACAGGGCGGCCGGACGCTCTAGTCTCACCTCTCCCTTTGGGGGAGAGGTCGGCCCGAAGGGCCGGGTGAGGGGGCCTTTCCCAAGCTCAGTGTTTGCAGCAAGGCCCCCTCACCCTGACCCTCTCCCCCAAAAGGGAGAGGGGACGCTTGAGCCGAAGCTGCGGCTAGCCCGAACTCAACTGAATACCAAGCAACAGGACACGGGAGCCCATGGCGGGAGCAACTGACCTACTCGGACCGAAAGCCGATCGCGCATTCGGGCTGAAGCTCGTGGCCCCAGCCATGATCATCCTGATCGTGCTGCTGGCCCTGCCAACCCTGCTCACCGTGGTCTACAGCCTGCACGACGTGCCGGCGAGCGGCTCGAGCTTCGGGCCGTTCGTCGGCATCGAGAACTTCACCATCATCTTCTCCAGCCCGGTGTTCTGGCGCTCGGCGCAGGTGACGCTGACCTTCGCCATCGGCTTCGTGGTCCTGTCGACAGTGATCGGGCTGGCGATGGCGATGCTGCTCAATCAGCGCTTCATCGGCCGCGGCCTGGCGCGCGCCCTCCTGATCATTCCATGGGCAACGCCGTGGCTGGTCATCGGCATCCTGTGGAAATGGTTTGCCGATGGCAGCGTCGGCGGGCTCAACGCCGTGCTGATGATGCTGGGGTTGACCAGCGACTATCATCCGTTCCTCTCCGACCCGAACACCGCGCTGCCGATCACCGTGCTCGCCGCGGTATGGCGGCAGGCGAGCTTTGCCGGCATCCTGCTGCTCGCCGGGTTGCAGACGCTGCCCGAGGAACTCAACGAGGCGGCGCAACTCGACGGCGCCAACTGGTGGCAGCGCTTTTCCAACATCACGCTGCCCTGGCTCAGGCCGGTGCTGATCACCGTCACGGTGTTCAACGTGATCTACGCCTTCCTGCAGTTCGACGTGGTGTTCGCCATGACGCAGGGCGGGCCGGGCGACACCACGCAGGTGCTGAGCGTCTTGATCTACCGGCAGCTGTTCGTGAACACCAATATCGGGCTCGGTTCGGCGCTCGCCGTCATCCTCGGCGTCGTGGCGCTGATCGGCGGGCTGACCATCGTCCGGCTGTTCTATCGCAGGGAGATGCACTGATGGCCTCCTCCGCCTTCGAGCGCGGCCGGCGCCGCAGCCCCGCCACCAGCATCGCCATCTATCTTGGCGTGCTGGTCTTCGCAGTCTGGATCCTGCTGCCGGTCTGGTACCTGGTGGTCTCGAGCCTGATCACCCCATCGCAACTGGGCATCAAACCCTTCCCGCTGGTGCCGTCCAGCATCACCTTCGACAACTATTTCGCAGTGCTGTTCGGCAATACCGGCGGCAAGGGCATCGGCAGCACCGACATGGGCACCCGGCTCGTGCCGGCGATCGGTCAGAGCCTGCTCGTCAGTTCAGTGCTGGTGGTGCTGAACCTCTTCATTGCCGGTGCCGCCGCCTACGGGCTGTCGCGCTATCCGTTCCGCGGCGCGCGCGCCTTCGAGCTGTCGGTGATCGCCACCCGCATCGTGCCGGCGATCGCCATCATCGGGCCGTTCTTCGTGGCTTTCCGGGTCATCGGGGTGCTCAACACCCCGTGGGCGCTGGTGATCAGCTACAACGTGTTCACGCTGCCGCTGGCCATCATGATCCTCAAGAACTACTTCGATCAGCTGCCGCGCGAGATCGAGGAGGCGGCCAAGATCGACGGCGCTACCCGCTTGCAGACGCTGTGGATCATCATCGTGCCGATCGCCCGGCCGGGCCTCGTCGCGGCGGGCGTGTTGATCTTCCTCGAAGCGTGGAGCGAGTTCTTCTACGCCCTGGTGCTCACCAACCAGCTGACCGTGCCGCCGCTGCTCGCCGGCTTCCAGTCGGTGCAGCAGTTCAACTGGAACGCGCTTGCAGCCGCCACTGTCATGTCGATGCTGCCGCCGACCGTGCTGGTCCTGATCTTCCAGCGTCACGTGGTTGGCGCCCTTACTGCCGGAGTGGGCAAATGAGTGCGACCATCAAAGCGGTAGTGCTGAGCGCCGGCGCCTGGTCGCAATCGAGCCACCTGCCGGCGCTCAAGGCCGACAACCGCGTCGACCTCGTGGCGATATCGAGCCCGAACGCCGAGATGGCGGCCATGCTTGGCCGGCAGTTCGAGACCCGGCACTTTGCCGACTGGCGTGATGCCCTGGCGCTCCGCCCCGACATCGTCGTGGTCTCGAGCCCGCCGGTCGCACACGAGGAACAGGTGATCGCGGCGCTGGAAGCCGGTGCGCATGTCCTCGTCGAAAAGCCCTTTGCGCTCAGCGCCGGTGCTGCCCGCCGGATGCGCGATACTGCAGAGCGCTTGGGCAAGGCGCTGCTGGTCGGCTTCGGCTGGCCGGCGGCGCCGATCTTTGCACTGAGCCGCAAGCTGATCGAAGCGGGCGAGATCGGCAGGATCGAGCACCTGACGATGCACCTCGCGGTCAACACCCGGGCGCTGCTTTCGGGCAGCACCGATGGCGGCTGGGGCGGCAAGGCGGAGTCGAATACCGCGACCTATACCGACAAGGCGATCTCGGGCGGCGGCTCGGCGGCGGTGACCATGTCGCACGAGCTGGGGATGGTCGAATGGCTGGTGGGCGAGCCGATCGTTGCGCTCAACGCCAGCACCTTCCCGCCCGCGAGCGACATCGACCTCCACACGTCAGTCAATGCCGAGTTCACCGGTGGCGGCTCGGCGGCGATCAGCGCCGCCTCGACCCACCCCTACCTCGCCCGCCCCCAGTGGCACATGGCGCTCTACGGCGACAAGGGCCAGCTCTGGGCCGACTCGGTGGCCGACACGCTGCGCCTCGTTCGCGCCAGTGGCGAGGTGGTCGAGTATGGAGCCCCGGAGGCCTCCGGCGTTTACGACCCCGGCGCCCCGACCAAGGCCCTGATCGCCTGCGCCTTCGGCGCCCCGGCGCCGGCCGGCCTGACGGCGCGGCTCGCGGCGCATGTCGTCGCCGTTACCGACGCCATCTATCTCAGCGCCAAGACCAACCAGAAACTGCAAGTCGAGACCCTATGAGCACCTCCACCCTGTTTACCGGCGGCCTTGTCGTCGACGGCCTCGGCAATGCGCTCGTGCGTGGTGACGTGCTGGTGATCGGCGACCGCATCGCCGGCATTTTCAAGGGCGCCAGACGCCCCGAGGCCGACCGCAGCGTCGCCATCGATGGCCTCTGCATCGCGCCGGGCTTCATCGACATGCACACCCATTCCGACCTGCAGGTGCTGGTGAACCCCGACCACACCTCAAAACTCAGCCAGGGCGTCACCACCGAAGTGCTCGGCCAGGATGGCCTCAGCTATGCCCCGATCGACGATGCGACGCTCATCGAGCTGCGCAGCCAGATCAAGGGCTGGAACGACGACCCGCCGGGCTTCGACTGGAACTGGCGCAGCGTCGCCGAATACCTGAAGCGGCTCGACGGCAACGTCGCGGTCAACTGCGCCTACCTGGTGCCGCACGGGAACCTGCGCATGCTGGTGATGGGCAATGCGGCGCGGCTCGCCACACCAGATGAGCTCGACCAGATGAAGGCGCTGCTGCGCACCGCGCTCGAAGAAGGCGGCGTCGGCCTCTCCACCGGGCTAACCTATGTGCCGGCGATGTATTCCGACACCGACGAGCTGGTGGCGCTGTGCGAAGTGGTGGCCGAGTATGGCGGCTTCTACTGCCCGCATCACCGCAATTACGGCACCGATGCGCTGGGCGGCTACGCCGAGTGCTTCGAGATCGCCCGCCGCTCCGGCGTGGCGCTGCACCTCGCGCACACGCATCTGAGCTTCGAGGCCAACAAGGGAAAGCTGCCGCAGCTGCTCAAGATGTTCGACGAGGCCATCGCCGATGGCGTCGATTTGAGCTTCGACGCCTATCCCTACCTTGCCGGCATGACGACGCTGCTGTCGCAGCTGCCGAGCTGGGCGCTGTCGGGCAGCGGCGACGAGCAGATGGCGCGGCTCAAGGACCCGGAGACGCGCAAGCGCATCATCGAGGCGCTCGACGTCATCGGCTCGGATGGCCATCAGGGCCTCACCGTCAACTGGTCGAGCGTCTACCTCGCGGGCCTCCCCGGGGCGCCCGAGATGGAATGGATGATGGAGGGCAACCTCGCCGACGCGGCGCGCAAGCTCAACACCTCGCCGGCCGAGCTGGCGCTCGACGTGCTGATCGCCACCGAGCGCGCCGCCCCTTGCGTGTTCTTCATCGGCATCGAGGAGCATGTCCGCACCCTGATGCAGCGCGAGGAACACACCGTCGGCAGTGACGGCATCCTGGTCGGCGATCGGCCGCATCCGCGCTCCTGGGGCACTTTCCCGCGCATGCTCGAGACCTATGTGCGCGAGGAGAAAGTGCTGACGCTGGAAGAATGCGTGCGCCACATGACCAGCTCGGCCGCCAACCGGCTGCGGCTGATGGATCGCGGCCGCATCGCCGCCGGCGCCAAGGCCGACCTGGTGGTGTTCGACGCGGCCAATGTGAAGGCCAACGCCACCTATGAGCACCCGCGCCAGGCTGCGACCGGCATCGTGCATGTGCTGGTCAATGGCCAGTTCGCCGTCGAAAACAACCGCGTCACCGGCCATCGCGCCGGCCGGACGCTGACGCTGGGAGCCTGAGCATGGCTGCAACCGCAATCTCCATCGCCAACGACGCCCGTGGCCCGAGCTGGGCCGAGCTGCCGGTCTCCACCCCCGGGCTGGTGCTCGATCTCGGCGTGCTGGACGGCAATCTCGACGAGATGGCGGCGATCGCCCGCTCGGCCGAGGTCGAACTGTTCCCGCACGCCAAGACCCACCGCATGGCCGAGATCGGGCTGCGCCAGGTGGCGCATGGCGCCGATGGCCTGTGTGTCGCCAAGCTCGGCGAGGCCGAAGCCTTCGCGGCGGCCGGGGTGAAGCGGCTGTTCGTCGCCAACCCGATCGTCGGCAAGGACAAGGCCGAACGGGCCCTCGCCCTGTCGCGGCGGGTCGACCTGACGCTTGCCACCGACAGCGAGGCGGCCGCCGCCAGCATCGGCGCGGTGTTCGCCGCCGCCGGCGCCACGGCGCGGATGATGCTGGCGATCGATTCCGGGCTCGGCCGCGAAGGCGTCGCCGCCGACAAGGCGCCGGATGTGGCGGCGGCCATTCATGCCGTTGTCGGCGTCGAACTCGTCGGCATCTATACCCATGAAGGCACCACCTACGGCGCGAAGGATCATCCGGACCTCGCGAGCCGCGCCAAGGCGGCCGGGGAATTCATGGTGGGCGTCGCCACCGCCATCCGCGCCCGCGGCGTGCCGCTGCCGATCGTCTCGCTCGGGGCTTCCGCTTCGGCCCGCGAAGTGGCGCATGTGCCGGGCGTGACGCAGATCCGTCCCGGCATCTATGCCTTCAACGATGTCGGCCAGATCGCGCTGGGCAATGCCGGCCTGGACACCACCGCCATCCGCGTCATCGCCACGGTGGTCAGCCACCCGGACCCCGAGCGCGCCTGTATCGACGCCGGTTCGAAATCGCTGAGCACCGATCTGGTGCCGGCCTCGGCGCATCGCGACGAGTTCCCCGGCATGGGGCTGATCGTCAACGCCCCGGGCTGGGTGATCGAGAAGATGTCGGAAGAACATGGCTGGCTGCGCTGGCATGGCCAGGGCGCGCCGATGCCGCTACCAGTAGGGACGCGGCTCGAGATCGTGCCGAACCATGTCTGCATGGCCTTCGCCATGCTGCGGCGGGCCAGTGTGGTCGAACGCGGTGAAATCGTCGCGCATTGGGACGGTTTCGGTCCCGGCGCATCAGAGTAGGTTTTCTGTCTGGGGGGAATGATGTCGGAGTTCAGACTTGCTGAGGGGCAGTCGCTGCTGGTCGCATCACGCGGCGTGTTCGAACTGCACGGGCTGACCCGCTGGGTGCAGCAGGACGGCACGTGGCGGGGCAAGACGCTCGCCCGGGTCAACCAGCTCTCGAGCCTGGCGCGTCACCCCAGCCTGCCGGTGGTCTACGGCACCTCGCGCGTCGGCCTCGAGGGCGAAATCCATGCCTGGCGGATCGCGGGCGATAGCGCCGTGACACTCGGTGAGAAATCGAGCGACGGGGCCGAGCCCTGTCATCTCACCGTCGATCCGAGCGGTCGCCTGCTGATCGTCACCAATTACACCACCAGCACGCTGGGGCTGCAGCGGCTGGCCGCCGACGGCAGCTTCGATGGCCCGATCGTGCAGCTGAAGCTCAGCGGCGGCGGTCCGGAACTCGAACGGCAGGACGACGCCCATCCGCACCAGGTGTTCTTCATCGGCGAGACGCTCGTCGTCATCGATCTCGGCGCCGACCTCGTCCGCGAGTTCAGCCTCGATCTCACGAAGCCCGGCACCGACGCGCTGACCCAGGTCCGGGCAACGTCAGTGCCCGCCAATACCGGCCCGCGCCACGCCGTGGTGCTGGCCGACGGGCGCCTCGCGGTCAGCGGTGAGCTCGGCTCGAACCTGGTGGTCGGCCGCCTCGGCGAGCCCGCATCGAGCTGGGCCAACCTGCGCAGCACCCGGCAATCCGGCCCCGGCAAGACCCGCTGGAGTCGCAACTATCCCGGCGACATCCAGCGTGCGCCGGATGGTCGGCACGTCTATTTCGCCAATCGCAGCCTCGACACCATCTCGACCTTCGAGGTCTCCGGCGCCACGCCGGTGCTGGTGTCGGAACTGGACAGCGAGGCGCAGTGGCCGCAGCACCTGCTCGCCACCGAAAGTCACGTGCTGGTTGCCGGCTGGGACTCCTCGACGGTCAAGGCGCTGCCCTTGGCCAATGGGGTTCCCACCGGCGTCGATCACCTGTTCGATTGTCCGGGAGCCGGCTGGCTGCTGCTTTGGGAGTAGGGCGTTTCGTGCTCCCCTCCCCCCGCGGCGCTACGCGTCCGCTAGGAGGGGTGGGGGGTGGGGGTCCATCGGTGATCACCGGACCACCCCTCCCTCAATCCCTCCCCTCAGGGGGGAGGGAAGCGACGACTGAGAGGGTCGGTACAGATCCCTGGATCAGTCCAGATTTCCTGTGCCTCGGCTCGCGCCCATGGTGGCGAGCCGGCGGGAGCGATGTTAGTGGACATCGGCGCCGCAGGCATCGAGCGAGGGGAGCATGGCAGTAGCTGATAAAAGTGCCCCGGCCGCAGCCGAAAAGGGCACCCGCAAGCGCCGCAAGCCGGTTCCCAAGGCGGAGTACACCGCCCCGGCGCTGGAAAAGGGCCTCGACGTGCTCGAACTGCTGGCGACCCTGACGGTGCCGGTGACGCCGAGCCAGATCGCCCAGCGCCTCGGCCGCTCGCTGTCGGAAGTCTATCGCATGGTCATGGCGCTGGAGCGGCGTGGCTATCTGATCCGGCCGCCCGGCGAAGAAGCGCTGGTGCTGTCGACACAGCTTTACGGTCTCGCCACGCTGTTCCCGCCGTTCCGGCGCGTCGTCGACGCGGCGCAGCCGATCATGAACGCTCTGGCGCTCGAAACGTCGCAGGCCATCCACATGGCGGTGCTCGATGGGCTGAACCAGCGCATCATCGCCCAGGTCGACAGCCCGGCGCCGATCGCCATCCGGCTGCGCGTCGGCGCCGCCAGCCCGGCCATCCGCGGCACTTCAGGGCGCACCATCATCGCTTTCCAGCCCGCCCCGGTACAGGCCTGGATCATCGGCCAGTCGGAGGCGCTACTGCCGCCCGAGCAGGCGAGGCGCTACCGCGGCCGGATCACGACGATTGCCGGACGCGGCTACGAGCGGATCGAAGGCGAGATGGTGCAGGGGGTGACCGACCTCAGCTTCCCGATCATCAACACCGCCGGCATCTCGATTGCGGCACTGACCATGCCGTTCCTCACCAGCCAGCAGATCATCGTTCCCTTCGATGATGCCGCCATCATGCTTTACCGCGCCGCACGCCGCATCTCGGAGTCGATGGGCGGGACCCTGCCCGAACCGCACTTCCCCCTGCCGCTGGACATTCAGCCGCAATGACCGAGACCAATCCCTTCACCGCAGACGATGCCGACCGCTTCGCCATCTGGGAGATGCTGGTCAGGCGCGACAGCGATTTCTTCCTCAGCAGCGACTGGTCGCTGGTCGCTGCCGACTATGTCGAGACCGGCTTTCTCGGCATCGATGCCGGGCTGTCGCTCGACCCGGCCAGCTGGCGCCCGGCCTACCCGAATGTCGCTCTGTATCGCGACGCCGCCATCGCCGCGCGCTGGAACCCCGCCGACTTCGCCGAACCGCTGCGCCCCGCCTGGTTCCGATGCCAGTCGATCGCGCGGCTCGATATCGAGGGCGACGCAGCGTTGGCGCATAAGCACATCGAAGGCCGCATTCGGCGCCTGACGGGCGAGGACATGCTGCTGGGCTGGCGTTCGGTGTTCCATCTCAAGCGGGAGAACGCCGTATGGAAGATCGCCGGCTTCACCGGCTACCTGCCGCTATAGGCAGTTTTCATCGTCATGCCGAAATCACGGTGCTAGCCTCGCCGGCACCAGCGCGTCGGCCGCCCGACGCGGACTCCTGATTCGCGAAGGCGTAAAGATGGCATTGTTCCGCATGCTCAGCCTGGCGATCATCGCCCTGGCGACGCTGGCTTCGACGGCCGAGGCGCAGCCGGCGCGCGACCTGTTCGGCGCCGTGCACCAACCCAGCAGCGGCGCGGAGATGCCGGTCGGCAGCTACGCCAAGGGCTGCATTGCCGGCGCGGTGCAGTTGCCGACCGACGGTCCCGGCTGGCAGGCAATGCGGCTGTCGCGCGATCGGCGCTGGGGCAGCGCCGAACTCGTCGGCTATATCGCGGCGCTGGCGCAATCGGCGACGCAGGATGGCTGGCGCGGCATCATGGTGGGCGACATGGGGCAAGCGCGCGGCGGGCCGATGGCCAGTGGCCACGCATCGCACCAGATCGGGCTCGACGTCGACGTCTGGCTGCAGCCGATGCCGAACCACCAGCTCAGCGCCGACGAGCGCGAAAGCCTTTCGGCGCAGTCGGTGCTCAAGAAGGGTACGCGCGAGATCGATCCCAAGCGGTTCGGCGAGGCCGAGCGCCTGCTGATCTACCGCGCGGCATCGCTGCCCGGCGTCGCCCGTATCTTCGTGGCGCCGGGGATCAAGAAGGCGCTGTGTGCGGTCACCTGGCGGGATCGGAGCTTCCTCAACAAGGTGCGTCCCTGGTATGGGCATGACGACCACTTTCATGTTCGCTTGAGCTGCCCGGCGGGGGCGACCTCGTGTGTCGACCAGGACGCGATTCCGGCCGGAGATGGCTGCGGCGCCGAACTCGACTACTGGTTCACCGACGAACCGTACAAGCCGAGCACCAAACCGCCGGCCCCGCCGCTGACCCTGGCGGACCTGCCGAAGGCCTGTGCCGCAGTGCTGCGGGCGAAATGATGCTCTGGTTTGTCGCGCTCAAAAGTGGCGGCGCAACTCACCGACGTCATTCCCGCGCAGGCGGGAACCTAGTGGGATGCTGCGTCACCCGCTGAGGCCGAGAGATCCCACTGGTTCCCCGCCTTCGCGGGGATGACGCCGTGCGGAAGGTTCAACATCGAGCCCAGTGACTGAAACGGTGCAGTTCGACCAGGCGCGCTCATCCGGGCTGGCTCGCGAGACGGTAGGCGAGCGGGCTCTGGCCGGTCCAGCGCTTGAACCGCCGGCTGAAATAGAACGGGCTTTCGAAGCCGGTGACCGCGGCGACCTGCTGGACCGGAAAGCCGGTGCGCTGCAGCAACTCGCCGGCGCGTTGCATGCGGCGCGCCTCCAGGTAGTGCTGCACGGTCTGCCCCATCTCGGCGCGGAAAATATGGGCGAGACGCGACTCCGACAGCCCGACGGCGGCGGCGACGTCGGCCAGCGCCACCTTGTCGGCAAGGTGGCGCTCGAGATAGCTCACGGCGCGGCGGACGCGCGGATCGGAGCGGGCGCTGGCCGCCTCGGGGTTCAGCCGATCGCACTCGAGAAACAGCGCTTCGAGCGCGTTCATGGCGAAGGCTTCGTGGCGGCGCAGATCGCTGTGAAACAGCCGGTGCACGGTATGGAAGCGGCCGGCCACGGCCGGATCGGAGAGCTGCAACAGCAGCAATCCGGGCGCTACCTCGGGCCAGTCGAGCCAGGCCAGCCAATCGGGCCGCGGCTGGAAATGCGCCCACAGCAATTCCCAGCGCGTATCCGACGCGGCGACGGCGTAGTCGTGCAGCGTGCCGGGGCGGAGCAGCACCCAATCGCCGGGCCGCGCCAGCAATTCGCCGTCCGGGTGGCCGAAGCGGCCGGTGCCGCCGATGGTGTGGATCAGCAGCCAGTCGTCGCTGCCACGCGGCCGATAGGCCCGATAGCCCGATGTCTCATGGAAGTGGCCGGTCAGCAGCTGCAGGACCGGCCGGTGCGGGAACTCGTCGCTCTCAGCCATAGCAGGATAGTACATGCGATCGGCAGGATGTGCGATGGGCGAAGCGGCGGGTGCGGAGTAGCGTCATGAGCATCGAGGAGGAAATCGATGAGCTTGACCACCGAGCAGAAGCAGCAGTTCTACCGCGATGGGTTCCTCGCGATCCGCGGACTGTTCAGCGCCGCAGAGATCGAGGAGATCCGTGGCACGTTCATGGAGATGGCCAAGGACGGCCCGGTGCCCGGCCTGTCGGATGTGCCCAAAGCGCGGGAGGGGGCGCCGGCGAGATCGAACGACCCGCTGCTGCGCTATCCGCGCATGATGCACCCGCACAAGCACCAGGATAAACCGGTCGGGCCGCTGGCCATGCGCTACATGCGCGACCCGCGGCTGAAGCCGATCCTCGCCGAGCTGTTCGGCGAAGATCCGTACGCCTGCCAGTCGATGTTCTACTTCAAGCCGCCGGGAGCCCGCGGACAGGACCTGCACCAGGACAATTTCTACCTGCGGGTGAAGCCGGGCACCTGCATGGCCGCCTGGATAGCCGTCGATGATGCGGATGCCGGCAATGGCGGCATGATGTGCGTGCCGCAAACCGCGACGCTCGAAGTGGCGTGCCCCGAAAAGGCCGACCCGGCGCTGTTCTTCACGACCGAACATGTGGAGCCGCCGCCGGGCCTCGCCCCTGAAATGATGGAACTCAAGGCCGGCGACGTGCTGTTCTTCAATGGCAGCGTCATCCACGGCTCGACCCCGAACACCAGCGCCGACCGCTTCCGCCGTTCGCTGATCTTCCACTATGTGCCGGCCAGCACCGTGGAGATGAGCCACTATTACGAGGCGCTGAGTTTCGACGGCGCGAAGCAGGATATCGCCACCAACATGGATGGCGGCCCGTGCGGCACGACGCAGGAGCTGCCGACCGGGCCGCATTGAGACTTGGGCTCGGCTTCGCGATTTTCTTCCGTCAGTGCGGCGGATGAACCCTAAAGCCCCCTCCGCCTGATCACCTCGGCATACCACTTCGCCGAGGCTTTCGGCGTTCGCGCCATCGTCCCGGTGTCCAGGTGGACGATGCCGAATTTCTGGCTGTAGCCGGCGGCCCATTCGTAATTGTCCATCAGCGACCACAGGTAGTAGCCGCGCACGTCGGCACCGTCTTCGATGGCCTTGTGGATCCACTCGAGGAAGCCGGCGACGTAGTTGATCCGCTCCTGGTCATCGAGCGGGTCGGTTACGTTGGGGCCGTCGGCGGCGCCGTTCTCGGTGATGAAGATCGGGCCCTGCCAGCCATATTGCTCTTTGGCCATGAACACCGCGTCGTAGACGGCCTTGGGGTAATACTCCATGCCGTTGTCGAGGAAGTTGCCGCCGGGGTGCTTGTCGTCGGCCACCCACCAGCGCGGGTTGTAGTGCTCGGCGCTGACCACGACGCGCGAATAGACGTTGAGGCCCAGATAGTCGATCGGCGTGCTGATGAGCTTGAGATCGCCGTCGCGGATCTCAGGCATGGTGCCGCGCTCGGTGAGGCGGCGACGAATGCGCTCGGAATAGTCTCCCTTGAGCACCGGATCGAGAAAGAAACGGAAGCCATCGTCCTCGTCGCGGTCGGCGACGGCGCGGTCCTCCGACTTGTCGGTGGCCGGGTGCCGTTGCCAGATGTCGAAGACCGCGCCGATATCGCCCGGCCGGCCAGAAGCACGAAACGCCTCGACGCCCATGCCGTGTGAAACCAGCGCATGATGCAGGGCCTGCCGGGCGGTCTTCTCGTCGGTGCGGCCGGGGGCGAACACCCCCATCGCATAGCCGACCCAGATCGAGATCGGCTCGTTCAGGGTGGCCCAGCGGCGGACGCGGTCGCCATAGCTGGCGAAGGCCAGCTCGGCATAGTCGGCAAAGGCGCCGATGACGTCGCGGTTGATCCAGCCGCCTTCGTCCTCGAGCGCCTGCGGCAGGTCCCAGTGATAGAGCGTGACATTGGGCTGGATGCCGGCCGTCAGCAGTTCATCGATGAGGCGCGAGTAGAAGTCGACGCCGGCCTGGTTCACCGGTCCGCGTCCCTGTGGCAGCAACCGCGACCAGCTGAGCGAGAAACGGTAGCTGGTGACCCCGATGTCGCGCATCAACGCCACGTCCTGTTTCACCCGATGGTAGTGGTCGGCCCCGCGGTCGCCGGGGATATCGAGGTGCACCTTGCCAGGGGTGTGGCCGAAGGTGTCCCAGATCGAGGGTCCCTTGCCGTCCTCGTTCCACGCTCCCTCGATCTGGAACGCACTGGTCGCAACGCCGAAATCGAATCCGGCCGGGAACTGAAGTTTCGCCACGGCAAAAGTCCTGGGAATGTCGGGAACAGGGTTGGGAGGGCGCCGCGCCCGGGAGAGCGCGGCGCCAGGGCGGTTGGCCCTATTTGGTGGTGACGGTGAAGCCCTGCTCGCCGGCATACTGGGCGATGCGGTCCTGCCAGGCCTTGAAGCCCTCGAACACGCTGGTCTTGCCGGAGATCGCCTGGCCCACGGTGTCGCGATAGACGCTCGACACGTAGGGTTGGAACGGCAGCCAGGTCCAGCCGACCACCGAGTTCCTGGCCGATTCGGCGAAGATCTGGCGGGCCTTCTGGCCGCCCAGATATTCGATCTCCTCATCGATGAAACCCGGATCCTCCCAGGCCGCGTTGGTGGTCGGCAGCAGGCCCTGATCGTCCTTCAGCGTGGCGACGCCTTCCGGGCTGCCGTTCAGCCACAGGGCGAACTCGACAGCCGCTTCCTTCTTCTGCGACTGCGCCAGCACCACGGTGCCCGAGCCGCCGAACTGGCTGGTGCCGACATCGCCTTCGTTCCACACCGGCTGCGGCGCGACCCGCCACAGGTCCTTGTTGTCGGGCAGTACGCCGGTCAGCGCCTGCAGGCCCCAGGCGCCCACCACCCAGGTGGCGATCTGGCCGGCACCCAGTTGCTTGAACCACTCGTCCGAGCCCTGCACCGACTCGATGGTCAGGCCCTTGGCATTGAGGTCCGTCCAGTAGTCGGCCCACTGCCTGGCCTTTTCCGACTGCAGGTCGAGCGTCACGTTGGTGCCGTCGGCAATGCTCCACGGCCCGGCCGCAAGCTGCCACAGCCCCATATAGGCGGCATCGACGAGGCTCGGGTCGAGATAGGTGATGTAGTGGTCGGGGTTCTTGGCCTTGATCGCCTCGGCCGCCGCCGCATACTCCGCCCAGGTCCTGGGCACTTCGACGCCCGCCGCGTCGAACACGTCCTTGCGGTAGTACATCACGCCCGGGCCGAAATCCTGCGGCACGCCGTAGACGCCGCCATTGATCTCGACCAGACCGAGCACACCGGGGAGGAACAGGTCCTTGACGGCCGCACCGCCGAACTGGGTGACGTCGGCGAGAGCGCCGGTCAGCGCGAAATTCGGGATCGCGTCATAGGTCATGTGCGCGACGTCGGGGCCGCCCGAACCGGCATCCACGGCGTTCTGGATCTTGGTGTACTGGTCGGTGCCGACGCCGACATTTTCCACTTTCACCTTGATGTTGGGATGGCTGGCCTCGAACTTGTCGATCGAGGTCTGGATGTTGGGCAGCCAGGTCCAGAAGGTGATCTCGACCGGCTCCTGAGCGATGGCGCCGGTGACGAAAAATGCAGCCGCCGCGACACTGGCGGCCAGCCCCTTCAGAATACGAGTCATGGTCTTCTCCCTTTGTGGCGCATCCTCCGCGCCCTGGTTGCGGTGTCGCGAGACACCGAATTGGTTTCGCCGCTCATTCCTTCACCCCGCCGGCGGCGATGCCCGACTGCCAGTATTTCTGCAGGAACACGAAGGCGACGAGCAGCGGCAGCACCGCGAGCAGCGAGCCGGTGATGACCAGCGGATAGAGTGGTTGGGCGAGGTTCACACCGCCGGCATTGGCCAGCTTGTTCCACAGCGACAGCCCGACGGTGAGCGGGAACTTGTCGGACTGGTTGAGCACGATCAGCGGCAGGAAATAGTTGTTCCAGGTGGCGACCAGCTGGAACAGCAGCACGGTGACGAAGCCCGGCGCCATCAGCGGCAGCGCGATGGTCCAGAAAATGCGGGCTTCGCCGGCGCCGTCGATACGCGCCGCCTCGATCATCGAGTCGGGTACGGCATCCTGCGCATAGACCAGCATCAGGAACAGCCCGAACGGGCTGACCAGCGCCGGGATGATCACTGCCAGCTCGGTATTGATCAGCCCCCACCGGGTGAACAGCATGTAGGTGGGGACAGCCAGCGCGGTGCCCGGCACGGCGGTGGCGCCGAGGACGATGGCGAGCACGGCCTTGCGGCCATGGAAGTCGAACTTTGCCAGCGCATAGCCGCCCATCGCCGCGATCAGCGCCGCGCCACCGGCGCCCACCACGGCATAAAGAATGGTGTTGGCGAACCAGCGCAGATAGATGCCGCCCTGAAAGGCGAAGAGCTGGCCGATATTGTCGAACAGCGCAAAGCTCGGGGCAAAGGCCAGGCCGAAGGTGCCGAACAGATCGACATTGGACTTGGTGGCGTTCACCGCCAGCCAGCACAGCGGCAGCATGAAATAAGCGAGCAGCATCCAGAGGATGATGGTCAGCACCGGCGACTTGCGCGGGCGAAGCCCCGACGACCGATGAACCGGAGCGGGCGATGCGGCGAGGCTGTTCACAGCAGGCGCCCCCGCTTCATCGCACCGAGCTGCACCACATAGGCGACGACGACGGTGAAGCCGCCGAGCAGCATCGCCACGGCCGCGGCGTAGTTGGTCTGCCCGCCGGTGAAGCTCAGGTTGTAGGCGTAGAGGTTCGGCGTCCAGCTGGTGGTGACGACGCTGGGGCGGAGCTGGCCGAGGATCGAGGGCTCGTTGAACAGCTGCAGGCTGCCGATCACCGAGAAGATCACGGCCAGCACCAGCGCCGGCCGGAGCGCCGGCAGCTTGATGAACCAGGCCTTGTGCCATTCATTGGCGCCGTCGATCGCCGCGGCTTCGTAGATGTCGGTGGGGATCGAACGCAGCGCGGCGTAGAAGATCAGCATGTTGTAGCCGACGAACGACCAGGTCACGACGTTGCCGACGCTGGCGAGCATCAGGTTCGGCCCGAGGAAATCCGGGGTCGGCAGGCCGAGGCTGCCGAACAGCTGGCCGGCGAGCCCGAACTGGCTGCCGAAGATGTAGCCCCACATCAGCGCCGCGACGACCGCCGGCACGGCATAGGGCAGGAACAGCCCGATCCGGACGATGCGGCTGCCGGCAAGCCGCCCCGAGTCGATGGCGAGCGCCACGAACATGGCGATGCCCAGCATGATCGGCACCTGCAGCAGCAGGAAGACGATCACCCGCAGCACCGCGTCATGCAGCAGCGCGTCACCCAAAGCCCTCAGGTAGTTGCCGAAGCCGACGAAGACGGTGCCGCCGATCATCTGCTTTCTGAAAAAGCTGATCCACAGGGCGTAGCCGAGCGGCACGACGATCGAGATGGCGAACACCACGATGAACGGGGTGAGGAACAGATAAGCGGTGGGCGTGGCGCGGGTCTTGGCGGAAAGGCGGGTCATTGGGGTGCTCGCCCTTGGGAAGGCAAGTCGGTTCGCCAGAGACTTCTCTTCTGCTCCCCTCCGCCTTGAGGGGAGGGGTTGGGGGTGGGGGTCCATCGGTGATCACGGAACCACCCCCACCCCCCGCCCCTCCCCTCAAGGGGGAGGGGAGCAGAGACAGTGCAAACCGCTCCCATCACGCCGCGACCTCGCGCAGCACGCGCACGTCCCAGGCCTTGAGCGCCAGTTCTCCAACCGCCTCGCCGGTGAGCACATCCGTCACCGGCATCGGTGGCGTCACCGTCCGTGGCTCCCAGCCGAAATTGTGGACGAACCACAGCCGCTCGCCGGCGCGGTTGGTGGCGCCGTGCACGGCCAGCGCGCCGGGCACCAGTTGTGCCTGCCAGGGGTGCTTCGGCTGCAGCCACTCGCCGAGCGACTGGGCCAGATCGAGATCGGGGAAGGCCCCGACATAGGTGATACGGCCGGCGCCGAAGGCCCGGCTGGTGGCCGCCGGCCAGCGGCCGAAATGCGGGTGTTCGTAGCTGGCGATGACCTCGGCGCCGTCGACGATGAGGCCCTCGACGAGGCTCCGCGCCGTGCCGCGCAACTGGCCGGTGACGGCAAGCGGGCTCACGAGGTTGGAGAACTCGTCGTACCAGACGCCGGCCGCGGCGGCGAGGCCGGCCGGCTGGCGGTCGAGCTTGGGGCGGCCGATCTCGTCGGCATAGCCGGTGCGGATGCCCACCACCAGGTGCCCGCCGGCATCGGCGTAGGCGACGAGGTTGGCCACCAGCCGGTCGGAGGCGAGATAGAGCGCCGGCACGACGAGGGTCGGCAGCTCGCGCGCCAGCCGCACCGGGTCAGCGAGCTCGAAATCGGCGGCATGTAATACCCGCACCTGGTGGCCGGCGCGATCGAGACCGCCATAGAAGCGGTAGACGATCCGCTCATAGGCGGCACGATCGGCCGGACCCTGCTTTTCCGGCAGCGCCGCCGGGTCCTGCATGGGCGGATGGTATTCGAAGGCCCAGCGATTGGGCATCGAGAAGATCAGCCCGACATTGGCGTCGGGCACGATGCCCTCGACCGCCGCGCCGGCGTTCCTGATCTCACGTCCGAGCTCGGCCACCTGGCCATAGACCCGACCGGGCACGAAACTATGCGGCAGCACCCCGCCCCAGAACGTCTCCCACGAGCCGTGCATGGTGTGCCAGTGCCAGTACTCCACGGCGCGGGCACCGCGGGCGATCATCGCCCAGCCGACCTGTCGCCACTGCCCGTCATACATGGGGTGGTTGAACCAGGGAAAACCGATGCTGGTGGCATTGGTCTCGGTGACCATGAAGCGGCGCTGGCCGATGGCCCAGGTGCGGTCGGAAATGAAGAACGGGGCCCAGCTGCCCGAGGGCGGGAAGGCATAGTCGCCCGGCGTCTCGGGACCCAGCTGGTCCTGGGTGGCGATGTACTGGTTGGAGGCGATGACGTCACAGGCGGCGCCGATGCCGCGGTCATCGACCGCGGCGCGCATCGGATCGATACAGGTGGTGATGAACTGGTCGGGGCTCGCATACTCACGCACGATCGCCACCTGCCAGGCGATATACTCGGTGGTCTGCAGCGCGTGGAAGCGACGCCAGTCGAGATCATATTGCGGCACGTGGTTGCCGTCGGGGATCCAGAGCTCGTCGATGTCGTTGAGCCGATGCGCCCAGTGGGTCAGATTCCACGCCTGGTTGATCGCCTCGACGCCATTGTACTTGGCCATCAGCCACTGCTTGAAGCGCGCGAAGACATGGGCGTTGTGCGGCACCTGATGGCCAGGCTCGTTGTCGACCTGGAAGCCGACCACAGCCGGATGATCGGCATAGCGCCCCACCACCTTGCGGATGATCCGCTCGGCGTAGTCGAGGAACACCGGGTGCGAGGTATCCGTCTCCTGCCGCGCCCCCCACGGCACGCGCACGCCGGTGCGCGACTCCGCCGCGATTTCCGGATGCTTGAGCATCAGCCAGGGCGGCACGGCATAGGTCGGGGTGCCCAGCACGACGGAGATGCCGTGGGCGTGCGCCGCGTCGAGCACCGGCAACAGCCATTCGAGCTCGAATTCGCCGTCGCGCGGTTCCCAGGTCGACCAGACGGATTCGCCGACCCGGATCAGGTTGAAACCCGCCTCGCGCATCAGCCGGAAATCCTCGGCCATCCGCTCGACCGGCTGGTATTCGGGGTAGTAGGCCGCCCCGAACAGGATGCGATCGCCGATGCGATAGGCCGACTCGTCTTGCACTGCGCTGCTCTCCCTACGGACGGTTTCGTCTCGTTGGCCAAATTGTTTGCGCAAACAATCCTGTTGTCAAGGATGGACACTCTCATCCATCAGGATGATGGAAAAGCGCCTGTTCCATTGGATCGCTATCACTCTCGGCGCTTGCGCCATCCGATCGTCACCCCTATTGTTTACGCTAACGAAAGGTACGCCATTGGTTCGACAGTCACGCAAGGGCACCTCGCCCACCATGGCCGATGTGGCACGCTTGGCGCAGGTTTCGCAGCAGACCGTATCGCGGGTGCTCAACGACTACGCCTTCATCAAACCGGACACGCGCGAGCGGGTGCTGAAGGCGATCGCCAGCCTCGATTACCGGCCGAACATGGCAGCGCGGACGCTCGCCACCAGCCGCTCGCGCACCATCGGCGTGGTAGCGTCGGACTATCTGAGCTTCGGCCCCGCATCGGCCCTGTTCGGCGTCGAACAGGCGGCGAGCGAGGAAGGCTATGGGGTCAGCATCGTCAGCCTGCGCGAGTCCAACCGGGAAACCATCGCGGAGGCGCTGGCGCGGCTGGTCGGGCAATCGGTCGAGGGCATCGTGATGATCTCGCCGCAGGACGTCTCGGCCAGCGCCGCCTTTCTCAGTTTCGACAACGTGCCGGTGGTGACGCTGAGTTCAGTGGATACCGGCGAGCATACCTCGATCATGTACGACTCGGTCGAAGGCTCGCGCGCCGCGACACAACACCTGATCGAACTGGGGCACAAATGGATCGCCCATCTGGCGGGGCCGGCGGGCTTCACCGTGTCGGAATCGCGCATCCACGGCTGGCGCAAGGCGCTGGGGGCGGCGCATCTGGTGGCAGCCGATCCGTTCGTCTGCGACTGGACGGCCGAGAGCGGTTACCTCGGCGGCAAACAGGTGCTGGCCGACCCGCGCTTCACCGCCGCCTATTGCGCCAATGACCGGATTGCGCAGGGCCTGCTGCTGGCGCTCCACGAAGCCGGCCGCGTCGTGCCGCGCGATTTCAGCGTCGTCGGCTTCGACGATGTGCCCGAGGCCGCCTACTGCATTCCGCCGCTCACCACCATGCGCCAGGATTTCACCAAGCTCGGGCGCCGCTGCATCGAGGCGCTGATGGTGCGGATCAATGGCGAGCCGCCACAGGAAGCAGACCCGCTGCTTCCCGTGCTGATCGAACGCAGCAGCACGTCGCGCGCGCCGCTGCCGTAAGGCCTACACCGCGAAAGGCTGCGCCCAGGCGCGCTTGCCGTTGCTGTCGGTGACGACGACGCGGCACCAGCCGCCGGCAAAGCGGGAAAGATCGAGTTCGGCCTCGGTGATGGCCTCGCCATGCACCACCGCCGATCTGGCGCCGGGGCCGGCGAGGACGATGCTGCGCACCGGCGAGGCAGCGACGCTGAGCCTGTCGCCGTCGCGCTCGATCGAGACGATCTCCGGCCCGGTACTGGCGTAGTAGTTGCCGGCCTTCAGTGCGGCGAGCAGCGCTTCGGGTTCCAGCGTTTCGGCCTTCACCTGCACCCAGCCGCCAAAACTATCGTTCGCATGGAAATGCGCGTCGTCGGAGGCAAAGCCGGTGAGCTGCCGGCCGCGAGTCATCAAGTCGTCGAACAGCGCCACGCCATCCGGCCGGGCCGACAGCATCTCGCAGGTGTGGTTGTAGATCTCGACCGCATGCGCCGCGTCGAGCGCCAGCCCGTCGGTGAAATCGAGCCCATACCATTGCGGGTGGGCAATGCCGACAAAGGCGCCGGCGGCAGCGGCGCGACGCGCCAGTGCCGGCCCGTCCTCGCCCTCCGGCGTCGCGGCGAAGTCATGCGGCAGGCCGACCGCGAGGATGTGCCAGAGATCGCCCAGATGCGTTGCCGGTGCATGCAGCTCGGCGCCGATTAGCGTGGTGAAACCCTCGGTGCGGTACTCGCGGGTGTCGGTCAGCGGGAAGCTGTACTGGGAGAGGAAGTGATCGGAGAGGCAGAGGAAATCATAGCCCGCCTCGCGGTAGCGGCGGCAGACCTCGGCCGGCTCGAGTGCACCGTCCGAGCGGTTCGAATGGGTATGGAGATTTCCCTTCCAGAAGCGGCCGGGGGCGGAAAAAGCCGAAAGCATAGTGGTCTCCGAGAGATATCAGGCAGCGAGAACGAAATGGTTGGCCCCGACCTCGTCATAGCGCGGCGGCGCCGGGTCGTGGCCGACCGGGTAGATCGGCGAAGGCAGCAGGCCGGCCGGCGGCAGCGGGCGCCGCGACGCGGTCGGATCGGGATTGGGCACGGCGGCGAGCAGGGTGCGCGTATAGGGATGGCGCGGATCGCCAAACACCGCGTTGCGCGGGCCCATTTCGACGATCCGGCCCATATGCATCACCGCGACGCGATGGCTGACCCGCTCCACCACCGCCATGTCATGTGAAATGAACAGGTAGCTCAGCCCCAGCTCCTGCTGCAGCTCGATCATCAGGTTGACCACCTGCGCCTGGATGGAGACGTCGAGCGCCGACACCGGCTCATCGGCAACGATCAGCTTGGGCGACAGGGTGAGGGCGCGGGCGATGCAGAGCCGCTGGCGCTGGCCGCCCGAGAACTCATGCGGATAGCGTTCGAGCTGTTCGTCTGAAAGCCCGACGCGCCGGATCAGCCCGACCACCCGGTCGCGCAGTGCGGAGCCCGCTTCGACGCCATGGATCACCAGCGGTTCGGCGACCTGCTCGAAGGCGGTGAGCCTCGGATCGAGCGCCGCGTAGGGATCCTGGAAGATGATCTGCATGTCGCGACGCTTCTTCCGCAACGCGTCGCCCGAGAGGCGGGTGAGTTCGTCGCCCTCGAGCGTCACGCTGCCCGATTTCGGCTCGACCAGCCGCAGCACCGAACGGCCGGTGGTCGACTTGCCGCAGCCGGATTCGCCGACCAGCGCCAGCGTCTCGCCGGCGCCGATCGCGAACGACACGTCATCCACCGCATGCACATTGGCGACGTGGCGCTGCAGCACGCCCTTCTTCACCGGAAAGCGCGTGACGAGGTGCTTCACCTCGAGCAGTGGCCGATGCGTCGGGGGCGCATCGTGCGTCAGCGCCTCACCGAACCTGGCCGGCCGGCTGGCCCCCTGCATCGAGCCGAGCCGCGGCACGGCGGCGAGCAATTGCCTGGTATAGGCCTCGCGCGGCTGGGCGAAGAGTTCGCGCGTCGCCGCCTCCTCGACCTTTTTGCCATGCCGCATCACCACCACGCGGTCGGCCATTTCGGCGACCACGCCCATGTCGTGGGTGATGAACAGCACCGCCATGTCGCCCTCGGCGGCGAGCGAGCGCACCAGTTCGAGGATCTGCGCCTGGATGGTCACGTCGAGCGCCGTGGTCGGCTCGTCGGCGATCAGCAGGCGCGGCGAGCAGGCGAGCGCGATGGCAATCACCACGCGCTGGCGCATGCCGCCCGACAGCTCATGCGGATATTGGGTGAAACGCCGCTCCGGCTCCGGGATGCGCACCCGCTTCAGCAGTTCCACCGCCTGGCGCGCCGCCTCGGCGGCGTCGGCCTTCTGGTGCAGGCGGATCACCTCGGCGATCTGCTCGCCGACGGTGAAGACCGGGTTCAGCGAGGTCATCGGCTCCTGGAACACCATGGCGATCTCGTTGCCGCGGATGGTGCGCAGCACGCCTTCGTCAGCCGCTGCGAGGTCGACCACTTTGGCATCCTTGCGGCGGAAGCGGATGGCGCCTTCGGCAATGCGGCCGCCGGAGTACTTGCCGAGCCCTAGGATCGACATCGCCGTCACCGACTTGCCCGAGCCGGATTCGCCCACCACTGCGACGCATTCGCCCGAGCGGATCTCGAAGCTCAGCCCGTCGACGGCCACCACCGGGCCATTGTCGGTTTCGAACACGACCTTGAGGCTGTCGACGTCGAGGATGGCGGTGTTGCTCATCGTGGGCTCCGTAGATTGCAGATGAAGAGCCAGGGAGCTCTCCGTGATCCTCCCCCACGGGGCGGGGGAGGGGGACCAGCGAAGCTGGTGGAGGGGGCGACCACAAACACCGGCGCATCCAGCCGCCCCCTCCACCGCCTTCGGCGGTCCCCCTCCCCCGTTTCACGGTGGAGGAGCACCGAGAGTGCAGTGCGCTCTCGGGAGAAGCCGGCGGGGATCGCTCCCCGCCGGCGGGGGCATCAGTCGTTGAAGGCGACGGCGCCGGCACGGAAATCCAGCACATAGGGGATGTGGCCCGGCAGCGGCTTCCACTCGAGGCTCTTGGTCATGCCGTAGGATTCATACGGCTGGTACAGCACCAGGACCGGCGCCTCATCCTTCACATAGGCCATGATCTCGGCATAGGCGGCCTTGCGGGTCGCGATGTCGGTCGAGTAGCGGAAGCGCTCCCACATCTCGGTATAGGCCTCGTTCGGCTTCCACGAACCGCCGGTGATGCGGGCGCCGGTCGGGCTCCACATGGTGCCGAATGAGCCCGCCGGGTCGGCGAAGTACATCGGGTTCGACCAGTTGCGCGATTCCATGTCCTTGTCGTCGCCGGTCCACTTGGGATCGACCTTGAGGTCCATGGTGACGCCGACGGCGGCCCACATCTCCTTGATCGCCTGCGCGGCGAGCAGCCCGTTGGTGTAGTAGACCGGGTCGGTGTCGTAGCGGACGGTCTGGCCCTCGAAGCCGGCTTCCTTCAGCAGCTCCTTGGCCTTTTCCGGATTGTACTCGAAGGTATTGAGCTCCGGCATGTAGAGCTCGCCATATTGCGGGTAGGTATGGGTCGAGGGCACCACGGCCTTGCCCAGCCACAGCGCTTCGTTGAGGAGGTTCCGATCGATCGCCATGCTGAGCGCCTGGCGGACGCGTTTGTCGGCCATCTTCGGGTTTTCGGTGTTGAAGAACACCACGTGGAACAGCGGCGTCACCGCGCCCTCGACCTTGAGGTTCGGGTTGGCTTCGATGGTCGCCAGCTGATCGGGCGGCACATTGGTGATGAGGTCGACTTCGCCATTGGCGAGCGCGGTAATGCGGGTCGCCATCTCGGGGATGCGGCGGAGCTCGGCGCTGTCAAGCGGCGCCATGTCGCCCCAGTAGTCGGCGAACTTCACATAGGTCAGGCCTTCGCCCGGCTGGAAGTTCTGGATCGAATAGGGGCCGGTGCCGACCGGGGCGAGGCCGAAGGCGTCGAAGTCCGAGGGCTCGACCACTGCGGGGTCACCGGAGAGGCCGGCGATATAGGCCTTGGGGACGATCGAGCCTTCCGAGGTGTTGAGCAGGGTCTCGAACAGCGGTTCGGGCTTGAAGGTGGTGAAGCGCACGGTCGTGGCGTCGACCGCCTCCACTTTCTCGAAATTGTTGAAGAACTGCTTCTTGACCGAACCGAACTCGGGGGTCGCTTCGTTGATGATGCGCTCGAACGAGAACACCACGTCTTCGGCCGTCACGGTGGCGCCGTTGTGGAACTTGACCCCATCGCGCAGCTTCACCTCGAAGACGGTCGGCTCGACCTGCTTCCACTCGGTGGCGATACCCGGTTTGAAGGTGACCTTGTCGGCGGCGTAGTCCTTCTCGATCAGCGGATCGAAGGCGTTGTAGTAGATCTGCGAGCCGGTGTTGGAGTGATCCTTGCCGGGATCGAGCGTGGCCGGCAGGTTCTGCACCGCGACCTTGAGGTCGAGCGCGTGGCTTGGGGCCACCAGCATGGTGGTGGTGGCGAGGGCGATAAGCAGGGTCTTGTGCATGACAGCATCCTGTTCTTTGACATGCGCCCTCCCGGCCGGCCGATCGATGATCGGACAGAGGACTGACGCGCGGGGGTGGTGACGGGCCGGCGCGGGAAGGGAGACCGCGACGGCCGGGTTGCCGGGGTTGTGCCCGGTTACTTGAGCTTGACGTCCAGCGCGTCGCGCAGCCAGTCGCCGATCAGGAGGACCAGCAGCGAGACGAACATGATGGCAAGCGATGGAACGACGGCGATCCACGGGCTCGAGGCGAGATAGTCGCGACCGAGGCCGACCATGGAGCCGAGCGTGGCGGTGGGCGGCTGCACCCCGAGCCCGAGGAACGACATCGAGCTTTCGAGCAGGATCAGTGCCGAGAAGGTCATCGTCCACATCACGATGATGGGCGAGACGATATTGGGCAGGATGTGCCTGAAAAGAATGCGCGAGTGGGTGGCGCCGGCGGCGATGGTCGCCTCGACGAACGGCATGCGCGACACCGTCAGCACCTGGGCCCGCACCACCCGGGCATAAGCCTCCCAGCCGGCGACGCCGATGACCGTGATCAGTACCGGCAGCGAGTTGCCGAAAATCGCGATGACGAGGAGCGCGATCAGGGTGAACGGCACGGCGATCTGGATATCGACCAGCGCCATGATCAGCGCGCCGAGCGGCCCCCGAACATAACCGGCGATGACGCCGAGCGCCGTGCCGAGCAGCATGGAAATGAGGCTGCCGAGCAGCGCGATCAGCATGGTCAGCTGCAACCCGTAGAGGGTGCGCGAGAGCATGTCGCGGCCGAGCTGGTCGGTGCCGAGCGGATGCGCCGGCATGGCGCGATCGAAGCCGACCGGCGGGCGGAGGCGCGCCAGCAGCGTCTGGGCGTTCGGGTCGTATGGCGCCAGCAGCGGCGCGAACAGCGCCACGAGCAGGATCAGGACGAACAGCCCGATATAGAGGCGCATCAACCAGCCGGCCTTGCGCCACAGCATGGCGAGCGTGCCCTGGCCGCGCCGGCCGGCGCGCGCCTTGTTGCGGGTGTTGGGAGCCGGCGCCAGGCCCGGCAGGGGAGCGGCAAGGTCGGTCATGCTGTCACCTTCACGCGAGGATCGATGGCGGCGTAGAGCAGGTCGACGACCAGCGAGACGACCACCACCAGGGCGGCGATGAGGATCACCCCGAACTGCAGCACCGGGTAATCGCGCTGCATGGTGGCGAACACCACGAGGTCACCGATGCCCTTGGTGGCAAACACCGCCTCGACGAGGACGCAGCGGGCCACCATGCCGGCCACCTGCAGCCCGATAATGGTGACCACCGGGATCGCTGCATTGCGCAGCGCATGCTTGACGATCACCAACCACTCCGGCAGCCCTTTGGCGCGGGCGGTGCGCAGGTAATCCTGGCTCAGCACGTCGAGCAGCGCGTTGCGGGTGAAGCGAACGATCTCGGCCAGCATCGGCGCCGCGAGGACGATCGACGGCATCAGGAAATGCAGCGGCGTCGCGTCGCCCGAGCTCGGCAACCAGTGGAGGTTGAACGAGAAGATCAGGATCATCACGATGGCGAGGACGAAGTTCGGCGTGGCATAGCCGACAAAGGCCACCGCCATGATCGCTCCACCAAGCGGGTTACGGCGGTTGAGCGCCGCGGCGATCCCCAAGGGCACGCCGAGCACGACCGAAAGCACCAGCGCATAGCTGAACAGCATCACGGTATTGGGCAGGCGCTCGGCATAGATCGTCACCACCGAGCGGCGCTCGAACAGGCTGATGCCGACATCGCCGCTGAACAGGCCCGTGACATAGCGCCAGAACTGTTCGAGGAGCGGCTGGTCGAGCCCGAAATGCCGCACCATTGCCGCCTTGGTTTCGGCGTCGATCCCCGGCGGCAGCATGTAATCCATGGCGTTGCCGGAGAGGCGGGTGGCAAAGAACACCGCCACCACCACGACGATCAGCGTCGCGAGCGAGCCGAGCGTGCGCCGGGTGAGGAAATCAAGCACGTTCCGCCTCCCGCTCGGCTGCCACCTCGCGCGCGGTGAACGGCGCCAGCGCCGGCATCCACGGCCGCTCGCCGGAGCGGCGGAACGGCATCGAAACGGCGAACGGGTCGCGGCCATGCACCTCGAGCGAGAAGCTGCCATCGGCGATCTCGAGCATGGCGAAGGCAGCCGCGCCGTAGGGGAAAGTGGTGAACCGCTCGCTCACCGACTGCACGGTGATGTGCGGCAGGCCGCGCACGTTGGTGACGGTGTTCCAGTGCACGTGACCCGAAAGCCAGAGCGCCGCATTGCCGGTCGCCTCGACCGCCTCGCGCACCGTCACGTGGTCCGGATAAGTGGCGAATTGCGGGTTGCGCTCGAAATAGTAGTTGCCGGTCTGCAGGTGCCCCCAGAGCGGCACGTGGGTGGCAATGATGGCGGGCTTCGTGTCAGCGCTCAGCGTCTCGACCAGCCAGTCGAGGTTCGCCGCGGCGTGCGGGAACCCCGTCGGCCACTCGATCTTGACGCCCGGCTGCCACAGGATCAGGCGGGCCTCGCCCAGATCCACCACCGCGCTCTGCATCGACTGGCCGAGGATTTCCTCGTTGTCGGCGATGCTCATAGTGGCGACGTCGTGGTTGCCGAGCACGTGGTAGCGCGGACCGTTGAACGTCGCAAAGGTGGCGGCGACTTCCGCGGCCACCTGCCGGTCGGCTTCGCGAGTGGTGTCGGAGATGCGGTCGCCGAGGTCGAGCAGGAGGTCCGCACCCTGTTCCCCGGCATGCCAGATGCAGTCGCGCATCACCTGCAGCGCGTCCCAACCGGGCTCCTTGGTGTGCGACTGCGGGCCGTGATGGATGTCGGTGATGATCGCGATCTTCATGGCTCGGCCCTCTCGTTGCGGACCAACCGATAGCGCTGCTGTGTGACAGTCTCATGAAACTTTCTCAGTGTTTCTGAAGCTTGACACTGAGACAAGCTCAGTCCAGATTCGGCATGCAAATCAGGAGTTCTCGCCTTGCTGCCCAATGTGCATTCCGCACGCGGCTACCTCATCGACCTCGACGGCACATTGATGAGCGGCCGGCACCTGCTGCCGGGAGCCCGCGAGCTGCTGAGCCGGCTCGAGGGCCGCTTCGCCATTGTCTCCAACGATTCCGAGCATACCCCGCTGCAGCTGGTGAGCCGCTTCGCCGACCTCGGCATCGCCATACCGGCCGACCGCATCATCCTCGCCGGCACCTGCGCCCTCGAAAGCATCGCCCGGCGCCAGCCGCGCGCCCGGGTGATGGTGCTCGGCTCGACCCCGCTCCGCGCCTATGCGCGGCGGCTGGGCCTCGATGTCGACCAGCCCGAGACCGACGTGGTGCTGGTGGCGCGCGACCGGCGCTTCAACTACGGCAAGCTCGCCGCCGCCGCCGAGGCGATGGCCAGCGGCGCCGAGCTGGTCGTTGCCTGCCCCGACACCACCCATCCCGGCCCCAGCGGCCAGCCGGTGCCAGAAGCCGGCGCCCTGGCAGCGGCCGTCCTTGCCTGTGCCGGTCCGGTGCCGCATACGGTGATCGGCAAGCCCGAGCCGGCGCTGTTCCGGTTGGGGTGCGAGCGGCTCGGCATCGAGCCGGAAGAGGGTGTGATGATCGGCGACAATCCCCTGACTGACGGCGCCGGCGCCCGGGCGCTCGGCATGACGTTCTGGCAGGCAATGCCCGGTGGATTGAATGAGGCGCTGCGCGAGCTCATCCCCGCATGAGCACCGACCGCAGCGAGCCGGGCCAGCTCTCCGGCATCCTCGACCGCATCGCGGCGCTCAGGACCAACCTGCCGCCCACCGCCGGTCGCATCGCCGACTTCATCACCGCCAATGCCTCGGACGTCGTCCACATGTCGGTGACGGAAGTGGCGGAGCGCTCCGGCTCCAGCGAAGGCAGTGTCATCAGCCTCTGCCAGCAGCTCGGGGCCCGCGGCTTCCAGCAGGTCAAGATCGCCATCGCCCGCGACCTGGTGCAGCCGGTGCAGTTCATCCACGAGGATCTTGAGCCGGATGATGACCTCGCCACGGCGGTCGAGAAGATCTTCCGCTCGGACCTGCAGGCCCTGCACGACACCCAGAAGGCGCTTGATCTCGGCCAACTGAGCCGGGCCGTCGCCGCCATCCGCAAGGCGAGCCGGGTCGAAGTGTTCGGCATCGGCAGCGCCGCGACCATCGCCGAGGACGCCAATTACCGGCTCCTGCGCATCGGCATCAACTCGCGCGCCACCGTCGACAGCCACGTGCAGGCGATCACCGCGGCGCTTTGCACCCCCGATGTGGCGGTGCTCACCATCTCGCATTCGGGCTCGAC
>MKVB01000003.1:40328-93115 GCA_001899085.1 Devosia sp. 66-14
AATTTCGGCAAGTCGCCGATCCTCAGCCATGCCGATATCGTGCTCAACACGCTGGCCCGGGAAACCCAGTTCCGCACCGAGGCGATGACCAGCCGCATCGCCCAGCTCGCCATCATCGACGCCCTGATCGCCGCGCTGGCACTGGCCGACTACGACCGCGCCGTGGCGACGATCGAGCGGACCTTCGATGTGCTGTCAACCAAGCGGGTGTAGCAGCCCGCTCATCCGGCTGCTGCCGCTCGTCGCGCGGCCATGCCGAAGCGCGCGGCGGAAGTGACGACGACTTTGTCGGGCGCGACGTTGGTGTAGTTGCGCCGCGTCCCGCAGATTGCCCCATGGCCGGCAAACACCTCGATGATGCCGCGGTCATGCAAGATGCGGAGGTCCGCCGCCGAGGTAAGCGGCGCTTCGTAGACGATCGCGCCATCATCCTGGGGCAACCGAACCGCGAGGCGGCCGTCGGTAACCAGCAGCTCGAAGGCGGGCGCGCCCTTTTGCGTGGCGACGATGCGCGTGCCGTCGAGGTCGCCGGCCAGTGCGAGTTCGAATGGCAGATCGGCGAGCGCAAAGCTTCCGTCCGGCATGCCGGGCACGGCCGTGGTGGGCCAGGCAGCATCCAGTTCGGCGACCGGCAGCATGCAAAGCCGTCCCGTGTGATCCAGCCGGAGCTCGCGCGGCAGCGACATCTCGCCCGAATAGGGCGAGCCGGCGGGTTTGCGGTCTTCCCAATTGAACAGCCACGCCACGGCAAGCCGGCGCCCCGCGGCGGCAAAGCTCTGCATGGCATAGAAGTCGGTGCCGAAATCCAATAGCTGCAGGTCACCCGTTTCGGGGATGAACCTGTCGTCCCTGAACTCTCCGATCAACGCGAACAGCAGGTTGTGGCGGCCGCTTGCCGGCTCGGTGTAGCCGACGAAGCTCATCACCATCACCCACTTGCCGCCGAGCTGGAAAAAGTCGGGACATTCGACCGCCCGGGCGCCACGCTCCCGGTATTGCGCCGGCGCCCGAAAGATCGGGCCCAGATAGGTCCAGCGGCGAAGATCAACCGAGCCGTAGAGCAGCACGGCCGGGTCGCCGTGGAGCGCCGCGCCGAGCACCATGCGATAGGCCCCGGCTGCTTCATCCCACCACACCTTGGGATCGCGAAAATCATGCGCCACCCCGTCACCTTCCGGGCGCGTGTCGATGACCGTTTCAGTGCTGGCGGCATGGAGGAGACCCGGATCGGGTCGCGCCAGTTTCTGGATCTCGGTATAGCCGCTGAACAGGTCATAGGCCGGCAAGCGCTCGGTGTAAAAGAACATGCGACTGCCGTCGCGGTCTTCGAAGGCGCTGCCCGAGAAGGCGCCGCCGGTGGCGCCCAGCCGCCAGCGGTTCTGGTCCGGGTGCAGAAAGACCGGCTGGTGGACCCAGGTGAACAGGTCGGTGCTGGTGGCATGGCCCCAGTGCATCGGCCCCCATTCGGTGCCGGCAGGGTGGAACTGGTAGAACATGTGCCAGGTGGCGCCGATTTTGCAGAGCCCGTTGGGATCGTTCATCCACTGCCGGATCGGCGAGAAATGCATCACCGGCCGCGCCGGATCGGCCCTCATCCAGGCATCGATCTCCGGCCCGGTGGCAAGCGTCAGGCCGTCGGCGCTGAACTCCCAGATGGTGATGCCGGTCTCCGCCACTGTCGCCGGATCGTAGCCATAGGCGAACAGCATGGCCTCGGAGTTGTCCCACTCCACCGCGATGTCGCCGGGCTGCGCCTGTCGATAGGTGAAGAAATCGACGTGATCGGAAAGCGCCGGAACCTGCCAGAGCAGTGCGCCGCCCTGCGTGATGCGGAGGAAGCCCGGCCCGCGCGCCCAGAACTCGAGCACATAGCCGGCGGCAAGGTTGACGGTCCCGATCAAGACGCCATCTGCCCCGGCACCGGCGTACCGCGAAAGGCGTTCACCGACCGGTCCATCAGCACCTCGGCATCGCTGCCCGAGTCCAGCACCGTGTTGTGACTGGCGCCCGCCTCGACCTTGACCGCAATCACCTCGAGCGCCGTCAGGTTCCTCGTGGCGAGGATCGCCTCGACCTGCGTGGCGAAACAGTCGCTGCTCGGCGCGTCGCTCGCCTGTGAACTCTCGGTCGTCGCGACGATGTGGTTGTTGGCCACGTAGTTGCCCCTGCCCGAGACGATGCGGATGATGACCGGCTTCTCGTCGGCGGGCTTGAGGTAGCGGGTATCGATCGACTCCGAGATGTGGTTCGCCATCACCGAGTTGTTGTCGCCGTTGAGGTGCAAGAGCCCGAACTGGTCGTCGAGCCCGTTGTCGTAGCGGGTCATCGGCGCCCATGGCTCGCGGTCGCGGAAGAAATGATTGGAGGCCACGAGGTTCTCCGAGCAATTGCCGGAGAACACCAGCATTCCGGGATAGAACGAGTGCAGCCGGTTGCCCGAGATCGATGACCTGACGACGCCGGAGAGGGCGATGCTGCTCTTGCCGCGAGGGAAGACGTTGTTCCCCGACACCAGCAGGCCGCCGAAATTCTCGGCATAGATCGAATGCCCGTCGTAACCCGCCCCGATCAGGTTGTTGGCGATACGCGACGCCTGACCCATGCCCCGGAGCTCGATGCAGTTGCCGCATTCGGCGATGAAGTTGCCTTCGATGGCGGAGGCGTCGGCATGATGCGAAACGATGCCGTGCTCGAGATAGACCAGCCCCATGCCGGTGATGCGAAGCGAGTCGTTGGCGCTCGCGACATGGATGCCGGTCTTCCCGTTCCGGTAGGTGTTCTCGGCGTCGTCATCCGGCGCGCCGGAAAAGTGCAGCCCGTCGATGCAGAAATCGGCGAACTCGACCGAGCTGATGCGCGGGTTGCCCGATCGCTTTACCAGAAATGCGGCGCCCGCCTCGGCGGTTGCGCCGGCCGGCGCAGCAAGCTCGACCAGCACCCGGCTGCCGCCGGGCCAGACTTCGTGCCACTGCCGCAGCTCTTGCGGCGGCGTGTTGAAGCGGATGCTCGATGAGGTGAAGCCGTGCCCGGATCCGGCGATCCGGAGAAAGCTGATGTCGATTGCCACCTGCGTCTTCAGCCGGTAATCGCCCGGCGGGATGTAGATCAGCGCGCCGGGCTTGCCGCCATCGTTGACGTCGGCGACCCGTTGTCGATGCTTGATATCGGCAATGATGTCGTTGATCACCGCACCGATATCGTCGTGCGGATTGCCGGCCGGCCATGCGGTGACGTCGTAGACATTGGAGCTGGGCATAGCGGCCTCTGGTTCGGACAATTCAGTACTGATGGGAGCACGCATCGCTTCAGCCTTTGACGGCGCCGAAGGTCAGCCCGCCGACGATCTGCCTCTGCAGGATCAGGGTGACGAGAATGACCGGCAGCGAGTAGAGCACCGCCGCCGCGGTCATCGGGCCCCAGGCGAGGCCATAGACCGAGTTGAACTCGGCAATGAAGATCGGCGCCGTCTTGCTGTTCTCGGAGGTCAGCAGCAGGGCGAACAGGAACTCGTTCCAGCTGGCGATGAAACTGAACAGCGCCGTGACGGCGAGGCCGCCAGGCGCCAGGGGCAGCATGATGCGCCAGAACGCCCCGAAGCGGCTGCAGCCATCGATACGCGCCGCTTCCTCCAGCTCTTTCGGCATGCCTTCGAAGAAGGCCGCCATCAACAGCAGCGCCAGCGGCACGGCGGTTGATGTGTGCGCCAGCACCAGCCCGATCGTGGTGTCGAGCAGCCCCAGTGATTTGAGGATCTGAAACAGCGGCACGCCCAGCGACACCGCCGGCACCATGCGGGTGATGAGCGCGAACAGCAGGAACAGGACGGTGATGCGCCGGCGATAGAGCGCCGAGACATATGCCGCCGGAACCGCGATCAGCAGTGACAGCAGCGTCGTCAGGATGGCGACGATCGCCGAATTCATGAAGGCCTGCGGCAGGCCCGCCGTGCTGATCACCATGCCGAAATTCTCGAACGAAACCCGGTTGGGGAAGAACGAGGGCGGGATCTGCTGCACATCGACCGCTGGCTTCAACGCAGTCGAGACCAGGTAGACGTAAGGCAGCGCGTAGGACAGCACCAGCAGCAGGGCGACCGCGTTGATCACCAGCTTGCCGGCATCCTGTGGGGTGCGGTCAGCCACGATCGGTCCTCCAGATCTTCCAGTAGGCGAGGCCCGCGAGGGCAATCATGAAGACGAGAAACAGCGTCGCCGAGGCTGACGCCTGGCCGAGATCGCCATAGCGCACCATGCGCTGGTAGATGTTCATCGACAGCACTTCGCTGGACTGGCGCGGGCCGCCCTGGGTCTGGATCCAGATCAGGTCGAAGGTCTTGAGCGCATCGATGCCGCGCACGATCACCACCACCGCCAGCACCGGTCGCATCATCGGCAGGGTGACATACCAGAACCGCTTGATGGCGCTGGCGCCATCAATGCGCGCCGCCTCGAACAGGTCCTTGGGGATGTTCATCAGGCCGGCATAGCTGACCAGCGCAACGAACGAGGTGGTCAGCCAGATATCGGCGACGGCGACCGAGTAGATGACGATATCGGTGTCGCTGAGCCACTTGATGGCGCCCGGGTCATGGATGATGCCGAGCGCCGCCAGCCCGTAGTTGAGGATGCCGATATTGCCGACCAGCAGGAACCGCCACAACAGGCCCGCGACAATCGGGGAGATCATCAGCGGCAAGGCGAAAATGGTGCGGTGCCAGTGCGAGTGCTTGGCGATGGCCGAAAACAGCAGCGCCGCGCCGAAGCCGAACAGCAGCTCGAAGCTGAGGGCGAAGGCCGAGTATTTCAGCGTCCGGATGGCGGACTCGAGCATCCGCTTTGAGGTGAGCACCTCGGCATAGTTCGCCAGCCCCACCCAGACGCGGCTCGCCGGATCGATCAGTTTGACGTCGAAGAACGAGTTGTAGACGAGCAGTGCGACCGGGTAGGCAACCATGAACCCCAGGAACAGCACGGCAGGCAGCAGCATAAGCAGCACGAACCTGCGTTCGGTCATGGCTTCCTCCCCGGTTATGCACGTGAACGCCGAGGCGGCGTACCGCCGCCCCGGACTTCAGCGGGCTTACTGACCCAGGATGTCCCGGGCCGTGGCGGCCGCATCCTGCAGCAGGCTGGCCACGTTGTCTTCGCACTCCAGCGCGCCCTGGAAGGCCGGCATCACCGCCTCGTCGACGATCTCCTGATAGTGCTCGTTGAGCGGCCGACCCCTTGTGGCCGGCGCCGACAGCGTCTCCAGCAGCGGGCCGAAATGCTCGTAGCCGGGCTTGCCCATGTAGCTCGCATAGGCCGAGTTGGTGGCGGCGAGCCCCAGCGGGGCCTCGATGCCGAGAGCATTATGCGCAATCTGGTAGGCAATGAACTGCCGCGCCGCGTCCTTGTGCTGCGAGGTCGAGGGGATCACGTTGTACCAGGGGCCCGGAATCCCGGCGACGCCGGCACTGCCGCCGATCATCGGCGCCACCCCGACCTTGCCGGCGACCTTGCTGTCCTCCGGCGTCATCTTGTAGGCGTGGGCCCAGAACTTCATCATCGCCGTCTGGCCCTGGTAGAACAGGTTCTGCGCCTCGCCCCAGTTGATCTCGAGCGCATTGTCCGGCACGGACTTGTCCTCGCAGAGCGGCGCCCGGTAGAACTCCAGCGCGTCGATATGGGCCTGGTTGTCGAGGATCACCTTGCCATCGGCATCGAGGATCACGCCGGGCGAGCCGGCCTGCAGCACTTCGGCCATCCACTCTTCCGAGGTCGCGCCGATGACGTCGGTGCCGAACATGCCGTCCTTGGTGAAGAACTTGGCCATGTCGCGCCACTGCTGCCAGGTGGCCGGCGGGGCGAGGTCGTAGCCATATTGCTGCTTGAAGGCGGCTTGGTTGGCCGGATCTTCCCACAGGTCCTTGCGGTAGAAGACGATCTCGGCATTGGCCCAGGCCGGCATGCCCATCATCTTGCCGCCGACATTGGCGTCCGCGACCAGGGCCGGCGGGATGTCGGCCTTCACCGCATCGGTGAACAGGTCGCTGAGGTCCTCGACATGCGACGCGAAGGCCGCATTCCAGACCACGTCGATGGTCACCACGTCGTAGTTCGAGCTGCCCGAAGCGATCTCGGCCGTCAGCTTGTCGTAGACGCCCTGATACGGCACCTCGACGAAGTTGACCTCGATGCCGGTCTCCTTGGTGAACGCGTCGGCAGCCGCCTGCTGCAGCGAATGGCCCCCGCCTTCGACCAGCACCGTAATGGCTTCTGCATTGGCAGCGGACGTGGCCAGGCAAAGCGCGGCCACCGTGCACAACAGCGTCTTGTTCATGTCTCCTCCTCATGTCGTTGGCGGCGGGAACTCGGCCCGCTGCAAGTCGGACCATACTTTTGGATGTCGACGTCGTCAATCAAAATGTCGACGTCGACATTGCATATGTCGACGTCGTCGGTTGCGGCAGCGAACTTGTCTCGCTAGTGTCCGCGAGGTGAGCGGCAAGGAGAGCGAATGGTCAGCATCAAGGATGTCGCGCGTGTGGCCGGCGTGTCCGACAAGACCGTCTCGCGGGTGGTCAATGGCGAGCCCAATGTCACGGCCGATACGATCGAGAAGGTGAAGCTGGCGATCGCCGACCTGGGATACATCCCCAACCTGGCCGCCCGCAGCATCCGCTCCAACCGCTCCAACACCATCGGCATCGTCACCGACTTCATTTCGACCACGCCCTATTCCGGCGACATCGTCAGGGGCGTGCAGGATTGGGCCAGCGCCAATGGCCGCACGGTGCTCTTAGCCAACACCGACGGCGACCCGGAGCGCGAGGCCAATGTGTGGCGCACCTTCAAGGCGCATCGCATCGATGGCGTCCTGCACGTCGCGATGTACCACCGCGTCGTCGCGCCCGCGGCAGGTGACGTCTCGATACCCACCGTGCTGGTCAACTCGCATGCCGCAGACGGCTACACCTATCCATCGATCGAGCCCGACGATTATGGCGGCTCCCGCGACCTCACCGAGCACCTGCTCGCGCTCGGCCATCGCCGGATCGGCTATATCAGGCTGAACCCGCTGCTGCTGGGGGCCAATCAACGGCTCGATGCATTCCTCGCGGCAACGCAGGCGGCCGGCATAGCGGAGGCCGACCTCGTCATCCGCCTCGGAATGGAAGGGCCGATCGGTCGCGAGACCAACTATGTCTACCGGGAGGCACTGGACATCCTCTCCTCGCCCAGCCGGCCGACGGCGCTGGTCTGCGGCAATGATGAAATGGCGCTGCAGGCCTATCTCGCCGCCCTCTCCCTCGGCCTGCGCGTGCCCGATGACATCACCATTGTCGGCTTCGACGATTTCAGGACGGTGTCGCTCGGGCTCAAGCCCGAACTGACGACCGTAGCTCTGCCCTACTATGATCTGGGATGGCAAGGCGCCGACATGCTGGATCAGCTGGTGCAGGCAAAGGGCAGCGCGGACGAGCGCCGGGTGCTCAGATGCCTGGTGGTCGCCCGCGGTTCCAGTGCCGAGGCGACCCGCCGCTGAGGCCCGGACGGTGCCGTAAACATCCCGTTAAGCCTAGTTTGCTTGGGGGACGCCGCATTTACCAAGCGGTATCCCTGTCGCGCCTAGCTTTGCGCCACATAGACAAGGTTCGCAGAAGCGGACCTCTCGATGGGGGCATTGAGGCATGAATCGCCGGTTGGGCAGGTTGTTTCGTCAGCGGTTCCATTTGGGGCTGCCGGTTCGTCATGGCCTGCTGGCACTGGCCATCGTGGCGCTGCCGCTGAGCGGCTGCAGCTCGGCCGGGATGAGCGCCTTCGGCAGCAACAAGCTGGCGGTCGCCGAGATCTCCAACATCGAGACCTATACGGCGGACGGCGCGCTGACCGAGGCGCGGGCGCATTTCCGCAACGACAATTTCGGCTACTCGGCGGCGTTCTACAAACGCGCCGTCGAACTGGCACCGAACCGGGCCGAGGGGTATGTCGGGCTCAGCGCCTCCTATGACCGGCTGGGCCGGTTCGACCTGTCCGACCGGGTCTACGCCTCGCTCTACCAGATGACCGGCGGCACGGCGCAGTACTTCAACAATGTGGGCTATTCCTACATGCTGCGCGGCAACCTGACCGAGGCACTGAAGAACTTCCGCAAGGCGCAGAAGCTCGAGCCGGACAACCTGGTGGTCGCCAACAACATCCAGATCCTGCAGCGCGCTGCGGCCGATTCCCGCGCCTGAGGCGAACGCCGGAACATCAATGGCGGGGGCCTTACAAGCTTCCCACGGCGCGTATTGTGAACAGTGACTACTGCAGCACCGTGGCTCACCCCTCATCCGGCGCTACGCGCCACCTTCTCCCCGACGGGGAGAAGAATACGGAGCGCGCGGCGGCCACCTCTATTCCCACGGTGAAGGCCGTTGGGCCTTCACCGGACCCCGTCGGGGAGAGGGTGGATCGCGCGAAGCGCGAGACGGGTGAGGGGGTTGGCCACCGAGCCATCGGCTCAACCGTGGGTGAGGTAAGTCTGGTACCCCCGGTGAAGCGTATGGCTACGGCGCCGGGGCGGCGCCGCCGCCGGTGACCGGGCCGTTCTGCCCGAGGCCGCCAGTCGAGTACATCGAGCCGCGGCTCGGGTTGGTGGTCTCGCGCGCGAGGTTGGCCCTCACTGCGTCACCAGCGCTATAGCCGACCCGATCGGTGCGCTGCCGATAATCGTAGGCACAGCCGCTGAGCGCCAGAGCGACGGCGACGAGAGCCGCGGCCCGGCCGGCCGTCAGCATGAGGCGCGCGCTCAACTGCCGCTCCTGAGGTCGATGATGTAGCCATAGGGACCAATGACGCCGTTGCCGGTTTCGAAGCGCTTGAGCATCTTGGGCGTCACTTCCATCTGGCCGAGCGCGAAGAACTCGAGATCGTTGGCGGGTTGGGTGGCATCGAGCGGGGTGGCGGCGACCTGACCGGGAACGCTCGGCTGCACCAGGCGCGGGGTGACGATCACCACCAGTTCGGTGTCATGCTTCTGGAAGCCGGAGGATTTGAACAGCGAGCCCAGGATCGGTACGTCGCCGAGCCAGGGCAGCTGGTTCTGGTTGAGGTTGGTGTTGCTCTGCAGCAAGCCCGCCACCGAGAAGCTCTGGCCATCGCGCAGTTCCACCGTCGCGTCGAGGTTGCGGGTGTTGAACACCGGGTCGCCGGAGGTGGTGAAGCCATTGATGCCGCTGACCTCCGGGGTCAGGTGAATCTGGATGCGGTCGCCATCGAGCACCACCGGCTGGAACACCAGACGCACGCCGAAATCGCGATAGCTGAGCGTGGCGTTGCCGTTCTGGTCGTTGGTACGGATCGGCACCTGGCCGCCGGCGAGGAAACTGGCGCTGACGCCCGACAGCGTGGTGAGGTTCGGCTCGGCCAGGGTGCGCACCAGGTGCTTGCCCTCGAGCGCGTTGATGGTGGCGCTGAGATTGATGCCGCCGCCGGTCGAAATGATGTTGGTGACGAAGGTGGCGAACGAGCTGCTCACCGGGTTCGACGGGCCGCCCTTGATCGAGGTGCTGACGCCGCCGATGCTGCCGCCCCACTGCACGCCAAGCTCGCGACCGGCGTCGCGCTGCGCTTCGAGGATGCGGACCTCGAGATTGACCTGCTGGCCGCCGCTCAACGTCATGGTGTTGATGACGGCGGGACTGCCATATTGGGCGACGATATCGAGCACCTTCTGCATGGTGACGGCGTCGCTGACGCTGCCGCCCAGCTTCACCCGGCCGTTGACGGTGCTGACCTTGACGTTCGAGTTGGGAACCGCGGCGCGGATCGAACGGGCGATATCGGCGGTATCGGCCCCGACCTCGACCGCAAGCAGGCCGACCGGCGCGCCGTCGGCGGAAAACAGGTTCACCGTGGTGGTGCCGAAGGCCTTGCCCACCAGATAGAGCGACTTGTCGGTGATCGGTTGGGCGTCGGCGATCAGCGGGTCGGCCGAAACGATCTTGCCCACGGCGTCGGAGATGACGACGGTGACCGCCTGCGACACGGGCAGCTTGATGCGCATCACCGAGGTGGTTTTCAGGTCGTAGTTCACCGTCTGGGCCAGCGCCGGCGCGAGCCCCGCGCCGAGCAGCGTGACACCGAACAGCATCGCTGCCAGCAGCGTCCTGAACAGGCTGAGATTCGGCCGCGCCCTGGAGGCGGAGCCTGCAGCGCTTCCGGTGAGCGCTCTAAGTGACTGGGACAGCAGCATTCTGCCAAAGCCCCGGTTCGCGGACATCTTGTACATGTGTGCTAACGTTCTCAAGCAACCGGGAAAGTTCTAGCAGGACCGGGTCAACGGCGATTTAACGGCAGTGCGGATCGGGCGCCGGATCGGCAGGTGCCCGGCCGGCTATTTGGCCCAGAACGGGCTGGAAATGCGGATCGCCTGGTTGGCGCTGCGCGTCTCCGCCGACGCCGTTTCGGCGCTGTCGACGAAGGGCCGCAGCACCAGGGTCAGCCGGCCCAGGATCGCCGCATTGATGATCACCTCGGACTGGCCGGGATCGAGCTGCAGCGTGGCGATGGCTTCGTTGGCGAAGATCTCGGCGCGCGGATTTTCGGGGTCGGCGGCGGCGCCGGTGGTGCCGGTCTCGCCCAGCCGGGTATTGATGGCCAGCACCCGGACATTGCGAAGGATGGTGTCGGACACCTGCTGGCCGCCTTCGCCGCCGGGACTGCGGGTCAGCACCACATCGACGCGATCGTTGGGGACGATGAAGCCGCCTGAGGCCGAGGACGCGGAGACCGTCACCGAGACGCCGCGCGTGCCGCTGTCGAGCACTGCCGACAGATAGCCATCGGCGCCGAGCGCCAGCTTGTCGGCGCGGATCGGCTCGCCGGGGAAGAACTCGAAACGGGCCACCGCACCGTTCATCTCGGTGATGGCATCAGGCTTGGCAGTGGTGGTGATATATTCGGGGCGCACTGCGCCCTCGGGCCAATCGACCCATTCAACCGATTCCGGCGTCAGTCGCTGCCCAAGGCCGATACTGGCCTTGGCGGCGAGCACCTGCACCCGGGCTTCCTGCACCACCTGGGTCACCGTCTCGGTGACGGGCTGCGCCACCGGCTGATTGGTCTGGGTGGTCAGGTAGGCGGCAAGGCCGCCGGCGACGAGCGCCACGGCCAGCAGCGCCAGGCGGGACGGCGGAATCTTCCAGCGCCAGCCGAGCCGGGGCGGCGGCGGCGCGGGCTGACGGCGATCGCCCTTGCGGCGATCATGGGTCACCACGGTCTGCAGGGCCTCGTTGCGCCAGGCATCGAGATTGCGACGTTCGGTGCGGGTCGGCGGCGGTGTCCAGGTGACCTCGGCCAGCACCTTGTCGAGCACTTCCGGGTCGGCCTTCAGCGCCGCGGTGCGCGGCAGCTCGGGACGAAGGGCTTCGTTGGTCTCGCTGTCATCCTTGAGAGCGATCTTTTGAGTACGCCGGAGCACGAATTCCTCGCTGTGCGGCCAGACTGGTGGCGAAGCCGGCATTCGGCCGGCCGGTATCGATGTACGCGAAAAGGCTCACGGCTTCGTTCCAAAGCTCGGCGACTTCGAAGGAGATGGGAAAGACAGGGTTAACCCTGATCGCCGGAGCGGGCTGTTGCGCGCCCAGCCCGTCAGGCCAGCGGCAAGCGGACCGTGGCGGCGAGGCCACCTTCGGCGGCACGGGCGAAATGGACGGTGCCGGCGTTGAGGGCCACCACTTCGAGGGCGATGGCGAGGCCGAGGCCCGAACCGCGGCGGCTCTCGTCATGGCGCTGGCCGCGCACCCCGAGCCGGGCGATCTGCTCTTCGGTGAGCCCCGGACCATCGTCGGAGATGGTGATCTCGGCAAAGCCGCCATCGGCGCGACCGACGACGCGCACCTGCGACTTGCCCCATTTGGCGGCGTTCTCGAGAATGACGCCGACCAGCTCCATCAGGTCGTGCCGGTCGATATCGACCATCAGTCCGGGAGCCAGGTCGACCTGCCAGTCGAGTTCCTCGCCCTCCTGGGTGCGGCTCAGCACCGCGATGGTCCGGTCCACGGTTTCGTTGAGCGAGGCGCTGAGCTGGTGCGCCCGGGTGCGCATGCGCAGCCGCGACAGGCGCAACTGGTATTCGACGCGGTCGTCCATTTCGCCGACGATCTGGTCGACCTGCTCGCCCGCTTCGGCATCACCTTTGGTCTGCATATGGGCGGCCAGGTTGCGCAGCACCGAGAGCGGGGTCTTCAGCCCATGCGCCAGGTCGGCGGCGCGGGCCCGGGCGAACTCCATGGATTTCTGCTGCTGGCTCAGCAGTTCATTGACCTCGCCCACCAGCGGCAACACTTCGGCGGGATAGCGCGGCGGCAGCTTCTGCGCCTCGCCGCGGCGGACGGCGCCGATGCCTTCGCGCAGGTGCTCGAGGGGTTTCAAGCCAAGCTGCACCTGCAGCCATGCCGCCAGGATCAGCGCCAGCCCGAGCACCGCCAGGGCCAGCATCAGGTCGCCGCCGAAGCGGCGGATCGACTCGTCGAGCAGGGCCCGATCCTCGGCCAGGGTGACCCGGAACACGCGGGGGCCGGCATCGGACGAGAAACTCACCTCGCGGACCATGGCGGAGAGCGGTTGCGCGCCCGGTCCGGCGAGCGTGCCGAAACGCTCGGCGCCACCCGGCGCGACGGCCGCGCCGGTATCGAGGACGTGGTCGCCCAGCGAGCGGGAGCGCCAGGAATCATCGGTGGCTGCCGTCTCGACCTGCCAGTACATGCCCGATAGCGGGATGGCATAGCGCGGGTCGGGCAGCGCGTCGCCAGGCACCGGTTCTTCCGCCAAGGGATCGATCTGCGCCACCAGCCGGTTCAGGCTGGCGCTCAGCCCGTCGCGCATCGAGCGCTCGACATTGCCGGTGAACATCCAGCCGATGGCGAAGCCGGCGATCAGCAGTGCGAGGATGATCCACAGCGCCGCGCCACCCAGGAGGCGCAGGCGCAGCGAGCGCGGATTCATTCCTCGAGCGTCCCCATGTAGTAACCGAAGCCGCGACGGGTCTTGATGATGTCGGTGCCGAGGCGCCGGCGGACCCGGCCGACCAGCACTTCGATGGAATTGGACTCGCGCTCGAAATCCTGCGCGTAGAGATGCTCGGTGATCTCCATCTGCGACACCACGCGGCCGCGCTGGTGCGCCAGATAGGCGAACAAGCGGTATTCCTGCGGGCTGAGGCTGATCGGGATGCCGTCGCGCGTCACCTGCATGGCGCGGGTATCGAGCACCAGATCGTCGATCTCCACCCGCGACGAGGCAAAGCCACCGGAACGGCGCACGATGGCGCGGATGCGGGCCACCACCTCCTCGACCCGGAAGGGCTTGACCACGTAGTCGTCGGCGCCGGCCTCGATGCCTTCGACGCGCTCTTCCCAGTGGCCGCGCGCCGTCAGGATCAGCACCGGCCCGGTGCGGCCGGCCTTGCGCCAGCGCTTGAGCACGGTGAGACCATCGAGGGTCGGCAGGCCCAGGTCAAGGATGATGGCGTCGAACTCTTCGGTGTCACCGCGGTACCAGGCCTCTTCGCCGTCGGACTCGACCTCGGCCACGAAGCCAGCCGCCTGCAAGGCCGCGGCGAGGGCTTCGGCGATCCGGCGATCGTCTTCGGCAACCAGTACCCGCATGTGAAACTCAGTTCAGATCGAGATATTCACCCGTCTGGGCCAGGAAATACAGTTCGCTCACGTCGCCGGATTTACCCAGCGCCTTGATCTCATACAGCAGCACATCTTGCAGCGACACTAACTGGGCGTCGATGATCTCGCCGTCCGTCAGCAGCTTGGCGCGCAGCATGATCTCTTCCATCGGCAGCGCTTTGCCGCTGCGCACCGCCTGCAGCGCCGCCTTCTGACCGAGCGGCTTGCCGGCGGTCTCGAGGCCAAGCCCGCCATTACCGCCGCCAGAGCCGCCGATATCGAGATCGACGCCGAGCCCGCCCTGGTCGCCCCCGAGGTCGACATCGACGCCCACGCCCTGGTCGCCGCCAATGCCGACATCGACACTGCCCAGACCACCCAGATCGAGGCCAAGCCCGACCTGCGCCATGGCAGCCGACGGGCTCAACAACCCCGCAAGGCAGGTGAGGGCGAGCCAGAAACGGTGATTCGGTGTGATGGGGAGCATGCGCCGCAGATTACATTCCCGACCCTGACCATTGCCTGACAACGATCTCATGAACGTGTCAGGCCGAATCTCCCAGGCTCTTCGACGCAACTGCAACGGAGCCATCAGCATGAAAACTCTAACCCTTGCCGCAGCTTTCGCCGGTCTGTGCATTCTCAGCGCGCCTGCCCTGGCGCTCGACATCGGCCTAGGCGTCTCACTCGGCGGCAACGCATCGGCAACATCCGGCGAAGGCGGCCTGTCGGTCGGCGTTGCCACCGGGGTCGACGCTACGGCCAGTCTCGGACAGGACCACCTGAGCGCCATTGATAGCACGGAGGCCGGCCTCTCCGCCAATGGCTCTGCCGCTCTGTCCTTAACATCCAGTGATGAACTGGGCGCGGTGATCGGACTGATCGAAACCAGCCACTGGAGCGAAACCAGCCTTTCCAACCTGACCGAGATCGACGGGACCACCTATGACGTGGGCGGCTGGATCAATGCCGAGAACGCCACGGCGTTCGACCTGGCGCTCAGCAGCAATGCCGACGAGATCAACGACCTGCAGGTGGCGCTGGCCTCCAATGTGGCGCTCAGCGCCTGGCTCGAAGCCAACAACACGGCAGCCGAGAATGTGATTGCGGTCGGCGTCGCGGCCGACGGTTCGCTGGCGGTGTTCACCAACTAGGCCGACCGTGATGCGGCCCTTGCACCGGAAGGCGCGGCGATAGCGCCAGTCCGGCGCCCCAAAAAGAAAGGGCCGGTCAATCGACCGGCCCTTTGCCAATTTCAGGGAAGGATCAGCCGCGCTTGGGCAGCAGCTTCCAGATCCCCACCACGCTGAGCGCCGCGAAGGCCATTTTCAGCACGTCCCACACGATGAACGGAGCGACGGCGCCGTTCCAGGCCGTGCCGATGAGGTTGGCGGCGTCGAGCCAGCCCGGCAGCGTCGCGCCCGACTGGACGATGACGTTGGCCACCACCAGCAGCCAGGTGAAGCCGAAAGCAAACAGCACGGCGTCGGCCAGCAGCATGGCGCCGAACAGCAGCACGATGCGGCGCGACGCGCCCAGATCGGCGGCCCGGCCGATGATGTAGGCCATCGGCAGGTAGCCGAGGATGAAGCCGAACGACGGGCGCATGATGTAGTCGAGGCCGCCGCCGGTGGCGAAGACCGGCAAGCCGGAGAGGCCCTGGATGATGTAGAGCGCCACGGTGGCGACGCCGATGCGCCAGCCGAAGCCGGCGGCGAGGGCCGCAACCGCCATGGTCTGCAGCGTCACCGGGATCGGCATCACCGGCACGGAGATCCTGGCCGACAGCGCCAGCACCAGCGAGCCGAGCACCACCGTGAGCAGATTTGTGACGAGGCGCGCCGACTGCGACTTGGGCGAGAGCACGCCGAGAACGGTATTCGGCGTGGTGAGCGTCAAGGCCATTGCCAATCCTTCAATTTGAGGAGCATTGCTAGCGCCGATTACTAGTCGCTCGCCTGGGAGAGCGCAATGGCTGGCCAGATGCCGGCGCTGAGCTTCAACACGACGTTCGACGCACAAACCGGACGGCCGGTGGCCGTTACAGACGGGCTTGTCCGCGTCACCGCCCCCAATGCCGGCCCCTATACCTTCAAGGGCACCAACAGCTTCATCGTCGGCCATGATCGGGTGGCGGTGATCGACCCCGGCCCCGACGACGGCGCGCATCTCGCCGCGCTGCTGGATGCCATTGCCGGACGCGAGGTGGAGGCGATCATCCTCAGCCACACCCATCTCGACCACTCCGCCCTGGTGCCCAGGCTGAAGGCGGCGACCGGCGCCCCGGTCTGGTCGGGCGGCAAGCATCGGCTGAGCCGGCAGCGCCGGCTGTTCGAGATCAACGCGGTGGGCCGCGAGAGCGACTGGCACCTGGTGCCGGACCGGGTGCTGAAGGACGGCGAGCACCTGAGGATCGACGGCGTGATGCTCGAGGTGATCGCGACGCCGGGCCATTGCGCCAACCACCTCTGCTTCGGGCTCGCCGGCACGCCCTGGCTGCTGACCGGCGACCATATCATGGGCTGGAACTCGACCCTGGTGTCGGTGCCGGATGGCTCGATGGCGGATTACCTCACCTCGCTCGAGAAGGTGATCGGCCTCGGCTACGCCCATTATGTACCGGCGCATGGCGGCAGCATCGAGGATGGTCCCGACTATGCACGGGCGCTGCTGGCGCACCGGCAGGAGCGCAATCGCCAGGTGGTCGCGGCGGTCGAAGCCGGCGCCCGGAAGATCCGGCAACTCCTGGCGCCGATCTACCCGCAATTGCCGCTGGCGCTGCAGGCAGCGGCGCTGATGACGCTCAAGGCGCATGTCGAGTACCTGGCCAACCGCGGCCTGATCGGGGTGACCAACGGTCCGTTCGGGACCACGATGTTCCCGTTGCGGGCCTAGCGCGCAGGGCGCTGCCGGCGCCCCGCCCCAGCCCTACTCGGCGTCGTCGGCGGGCGGTGGCGGGGCCTCGGTGTCGGCGGCTGCGGCCGCCTGCGGAGCGTCGCGCAGGGTCAGGGTGATCTTCTGGTCGAGCGCCAGGAGGAATTCCTCGACCCGTTTGCCGTTCTCGCCGAAATCGTGGAAGCCGCTGAGCGGTACCGAGCGCATGTCGATGGTCGCGCCCTGAGCCGTGCCGGTGACCCGCACCGCCACCTCGTCGCGCCAGCCGAACAGGGTCACGGCGATGGCGTTGATCTGGCCGGTATCGAGCGCCGTCGGCGGCGCCCGGCGGGTGCGCACGTCCCAGCCGCGTGCATCCACCAGATCCTCGACGATGCTGAACATCTCGGTGGCATCGATCGGGTAGCTGCGGGTCTGGGCGTTGGGAAAGATCGTCTCGATCTCGGCCCGCAACGCGGCGCTGGTGGGGGCCACGCGGACCGGCGAGATCAGCGGCAGCGGGTCGGCGACATCCGTCGTCACCTCGTTGAGCATCGGGTACTGCGTCGCCTGGTAGCCGAGATAGGCGAACGGCAAGAGGCAGACGATGCCGAAGAACAGGCCCCAGCCGGCCTTGCTCCAGCCCTGGTCGCCAGTCATCCACAAGCGGCCGAAGGCGCCGAGCGCCAGGAACACCGCCAGCGCCGCCACGGCGGCCGCCACCGCCTCGACAACGACGAAATCGGCACTGGTGATCAGCTGCTCGCGGTGCAGCAGCACCGGGATGATGGTGAGCGGTAGCGCCAGGCTACCGAAGCGCCGGGCCCAGATTGCCCATTTCGAGGTGCGGATGAGAATGCGCATCGTGCCGGCCGGAACTGCAGTAACGCTTAGGGATAAGCACGGCGCGCCGCTTCGTGCAAAGCCCCGCGGAAGAAAGTTGTTGAGGGCGCCAAGCTAACCCATCACGTGGATGTGCCTAGCACATCGACTTGATCGCCTGCCATTCGGCCGCCGAGAAGGCGGGACGCATGGTGGCGGGCGCAACCTCGACGGCCTCGAGCGCAGCGCGGCGCTCGTCGGTCAGCGGATGGGTGTTGAGCAGCGCCAGCGTGCGGGTCATGGTGTCGTCGGCCGCGACCCGTTCGAGCAGATCGGCCAGCGCCAGCGGCGAGAAGCCGAGACGGTTGCCGGCGGCGGCGGCGAACTCGTCAGCCTCGCGCTCGGCATCGCGGGAAAAGCGGCTGTCGATCAGCGTGGCGCCGGCCGCGGCGGCGACCGACAGGTTGGTCATGTCGCCGAGCACGAAGCCGACCAGCAGGCCGGTGGCCGAGCTCTCGATCAGCATCTCCATGCCGTGCCGGTGGACGACATGGCCGAGCTCATGGGCGAGCACGCCGGCGAACTCGTCGGCGGTCTCGGTCCGCTCGAGCAGGCCGGAGAAATAGTACACTTGGCCACCCGGCAGGGCGAAGGCATTGGTGAGCGGCGAGCGCACCACCATCACCCTGGGGGCGAAAGGCGAGCCGGTCTCGGCCATCACGTCGGCGGCGAAACGCTCGATGGCAATATTGCCGGCAGCGAACTGGTCCTGGCAGGAGCGGAAGCCGAGGCCGTTGCTCAGCATGCCCTCGATCTGCAGGCGCGCGCCGTCGCCGAGGCGCGTCTCCCATGCCGGCGGCACCAGGCGGGTCACCCCGTCGGCCAGCAGCGGAACGCCGAACACATAAGCGGCGATCACCGAAGCGAGCGCCGCCACCGCACCGCCGAGGATACGGCGCTGCTGCCCGCGCTGGAGTTGCGAGCGCCGGCCGAGGCCGGGGAGCGCATCGCGCAATGCCACGCTCCACTCGCCGGCCGGCACCCTGAGCCGCGCGCCATAGGGGCGGTCGGCAGCGCCCAGCCGCAATTCGTCGCCCAGCCCCGTCACCTCGAACAGGGTGTCGACCGGCCAGCGATCGATCTCTTCGCGGGTGTCGCGATCGGCGATGACGAGTTCGGCCGGTGTGGCATCGCGCGTCAGCGCGAAGGTGACGAAGCGGCGAGCCGCAACGACGCCGTCATAGTAGCGCCCGACCGGCTCCATCAGAACGACCCCACATTGAGCGCATCGGCGAGGCCCTCGCCCGCCAACGCCTTGTCCTCTTCGCCGGCCCGGACACTGGTGAGGCTCTCGATGCCGGTGATGGTGGCGCCGCGAGCGACCAGCATCCAGTAGCCGCAGTCGAGATACACCTCGGCCATCAGCCCCAGCGTTGCGAGGCTCACCAGGTAGCCGCCGAGCGCCAGCGCCACGCCGATCCAACCGGCCCGGGCGATACCGGCCAGAGAGGAGAAATCGAACTGGCCCTGCACCACCAGGCTAACGAGGAAGCCGACGAGGCCGACGATGATGAACCCCACCAGCAGCATACCGGAATAGGCGGCGAACTGGATGGCCAGAGCCCGCGCCTTGATTTCGACGCGGAGGCCCGCGGTGCCCAGGCGGACCTCGGAGAACATGCGGCTGGCCTCGCGGGCGCGATAGTAGAAGAAGCCACCGAAACCCAGGATGATAGCGAGGAGCGGCACCAGTGCCAGCGCCCGCCCCTCGGTGAGGAACCCGACGCCCAGCGCGGCGCCGACGAGGATCGCGACCGTGGCGTAGGCGCGGTAGAACGGGCCGGCGATGGTGCGCCAGCTTCCGGTGAAGCTGAACTGGCGGTCGCCGTACCAGGTGTTGGTGTAGCGGTAGCGCCAGAGATCGGCCGACATGAACGGGTATGCCAGCCCGGCAGTGACGACGACCAGCAGCGACCAGAGAAATTGCCGGGTCGCGTAGGCCCAGGCATTGCCCTTCTGGTCGAAGCGAATGCCGCGCCACAGGGTGCGCGACAACCGAAAATCGCGCCCGCGATAGCTGGCATAGCCGAACAGGAACCAGAACAGGGCGGCGACGACGCCGTAGCCGACCACCACCACGGTCCCGACCTGGGTCGAGAGATAGAAGAAGGCGATGTAGAGCGGCAGGAAGACCGCCAGCGCGATCAGAAAGCCGATCAGCAGCTGTACCGGCGTGCCGGTATATTCCAGAGCGTCGCCGTCAATGCTGGTGTGGTGCCAGTAGAACTGGCGCTTCATCGTCGTCACCCAGAAGCGATAGAGCCCCAGGGTGGGGACCATCAGCAGATAGCCGCCGACCAGCCGCCAGAACAGTTCGGCGCGCGTACCGCTGAACTTGGCCGGGACGCGACTGAGCCGCACGTCACCGAACATTGTCGTAATGCTTGCCACGCCACCATCCCCCCGGGCAGCGGCATGTTGCGATGACGGCGATGTTATTGGCAAGCGCCAGACCGTCGCCCGCCTCAGGATTTACGGATAGAGCCGCTGCCGGGTCCACGCGCCATCGGGCAGAGTGCGGGTAAAGCGGACGCGATCGTGCAGCCGATTGGCGCCGTCCTTCCAGAACTCCATGGCCTGGGGAATGATCCGGAACCCTGACCAGTAGGTCGGCCGGTTCACCGGCTCGTCTTCGCCAAAACTCTTCTTCAGGGTTTCGACGCGCTCGAGCAGGGTATAGCGGTTGGCCAGCGGCCGCGACTGCTTGCTGGCATGGGCGCCGATCTGGCTGACCCAGGCGCGGGTCGCGAAATAGGCGTCGGCTTCCTTGTCGGCGACCACTTCCACCGGGCCACGGACCCGGATCTGCCGGCGCAGCGTCTTCCAGTGCATGACGAAGGCGGCCTTGGGGTGGGCCAGCAACTCGCGGCCCTTGTCGCTCTCGAAATTGGTGAAGAAGCAGAAGCCGCGCGCGTCGCGCTGGTTGAGCAGCACCATGCGCACATCCGGCATGCCATCGGCATCGACGCTGGCCAGCGCCATGGCGTGCGGGTCGTTCGGCTCACTTTCCTGCGCCGCGGTGAACCACTCCTCGAACAGCGAGCAGGGATCGATCGGCGCGGTGTCGGAGTCGTCGAACAGCCGCTCGGTAAGTGTGGTTGCCGGCATGGTTTTACCCTCGTGACGCGCCAGTCTGGACAAGCCCGGAGCGCATGGCCATATAGGATGGCGCGGGCCGCGAAAGCAAATCCCAACCCGCCCCGAATTGAAGGAACCCATGCGCGACCCGTATACCGTGCTCGGGGTGCCGAGGTCCGTCACTGAAAAAGACCTCAAGTCCGCCTATCGCAAGCTCGCCAAGGCGCATCACCCCGACCAGAACCAGGACGATCCGAAGGCCCACGCGAAGTTCGCCGAGGTGTCGTCGGCCTATGACTTCCTGTCCGACAAGGAAAAGCGGGCCAGCTATGACCGCGGCGAAATCGACGCCGACGGCAGCCCCCGCTTTGCCGGCTTCGGCCGCGGCGCCGGCGGCGGTGCGCGCCCGGGTGCCGGCGCGGGCGCCGGCGGTTTTTCGGCCGAGGACATCCTCAAGGAGTTCATGTCCGGCTTTGGCGGCCAGCAACGCGGCCCGACCCGCGGCGCCGGCGGCAGCCAGAGCTGGGACCCATTCACGGGCGCATCGAGCGGCGGCTTTCAGGGCGGTCGCGCCAGCGGCATGGGTGGTGAAGACATCAACGCCACCGTCACGGTAACGCTCGAGGAAGCCCATGCCGCCCAGAGCGTGCCGCTGCGCATGCCGACCGGCAAGGTGCTGAACGTCAAGCTTCCCGAAAAGGTCGAGGAAGGCCAGCAGATCCGGCTCAAGGGCCAGGGCCATCCCTCGCCGATGGGCGGCCCGCCGGGCGATGCCATCGTCACGGTGAAGTTCGAGCGCCACAAGCAGTTCCGGCGCGACGGCGCGGACCTGCGGGTCGATGTGCCGATCACGCTCTATGAGGCGGTGCTGGGCGGCAAGGTGCGTGTCCCCACCCTCGACGGCTCGGCCGAGCTGAACCTGCCCGCCTCGGTCAACACCGCCAAGGCGCTGCGTCTCAAGGGCAAGGGCCTCCATGGCGCGGGAGATCTCTATGCCACGCTGCGGGTGGTTCTGCCCGAACAGGCCGATCCGGACCTCGAAAGCCTGATGCGGTTCTGGCGCGACCAGAAGCCGTACAAGGTGCGGGACAACTAGGGCGCTGCGACCGCAGGCTTCCCCGAAGCGCGCTAGGCCGCGACGGCCTCGACTTCCAGCATGGCGCGCTTGAGAGCCGCGAGACAACCGGGATCGATCGCGGTGCCGGCATCGGCATCCATGATGGCGAAGGCCTGCGACACCGACATGGCGGCGCGATAGGGGCGTTCGGCGGTCAGTGCGTCGAAGACGTCGGCGGTGGTGACGATGCGCGTTTCGAGGTCGATCGCGGCGGCATCCAGCCCGCGTGGATAGCCCTTGCCATCCAGCCGCTCATGATGGGCGCCGGCGACGCGTGCCAGTTCGGCGAACGAGGTGATCCGCCCGAGGATGGTCTCGCCGAGGGCCGGGTGGCGGCGTATCGCCTCCCATTCGTCGGCGTCGGGTTTGCCCGGCTTGTCGAGGATCTGGTTCGAGACGCCCAGCTTGCCGATATCGTGCAGCAGCGCGGCCCGTTTCAGCCAGCGTCGACGCTCGTCCGAAAAGCCGAACTGCTCCGCGATCAGGTCGGCGAACAGCGCCACCCGGTCGCTGTGACCGCTGGTATAGGGGCTCTTGGCATCCACGACTTTGGCGAAGGCCGCGGCGATGTCGTCGAGATAGTCGTCATCGACCTCGATCGAGCGCTTCTGCGGTTCGAGCGCGATCACCCACTGTTCGAGATCCGGGGCCGCCAGCGTGGTCCAGAACTGCGCGTCGCGTGCAATATCGAGAAACGCTGCGGCAGAGGCCGGATCGAACCAGATCCCGCTCCGGCGCTCCACCTCACGCATCGCCGCCTCGGGCCCCGAGCTCATGAAGAACACGTCGACCACCTGCGCCAAGAGCGCGATGCGGGCCAGCGGCGAGATCTCGCTGCCCTGCCTCCCCAGGGGTTTGCCGTTGCCGTCCCAGTGCTCATCGAGGTCGAGGATGGCTTCGGCGACCGCTTCCGAGAACCGCATCTGCCGGGCGATCTCCGCGCCGCGGGTGCAGCGGGTTTCGATCAGTTCGCGCGCGATCTCGCCGCCATGCATGGCGATGTGGACGATCGAGCGGAACCGCGCGGCAAGCCCGGCCTTGAGGCCGGTATGGGCGAAGACGAAACGCAGGATCTCCGGCAACGCCGAGTCGACCTGCTTGAAGCCATGCTTGAAGCTCAGATCGTCCGCCAGGTAGAGCTGACAGATGCGGGCGGCGTTCGAGCTGCAGCCGACATCCTTGAGCAGCAGCGCATAGTAGAGATCGCCGAGTGTCGCCGTGTCGAAGCCGAGCGCTTTGCCCAGTTGCATGCCGATCCAGCAGCAGCGCACCCCGTGTCCAACCGGCTGGCCCTCGGTAATGTCGAGCGCATGACTCAGGGCACTGACCAGTTCGGCCAGTCCGATCTCGTCGCGGGCAGATGGGGGAGCGGGATCGCGGCGCATGGCAGCATTCCGCCCAGATAGGCATTAACACTTAGTTGGTATGATAACAGGACTCAGCCGAGCACCGATCACGATTGCGGGCGCGGCGCGGCGGCCCGTTTCAGCCGATCGTTGATCGCCTCGCCGAGGCCCTGGCGCGGGATCGGCGCCACGGCAATCCGCGTCGCCCCTTCGTCCAGCCGGTGCAGCATCGCGAACAGGTTGCGCGCGGCCTCGCGCAGGTCGCCGCTGGGCGACAGGTTGGCGCCATCGGGACCCGGACCGAAGCCGAGCCAGGTTTCGCCCGGCTCGGCGTGCTCGGCATCGAGCCGCAGGGTGGCGTTGGGCGCATAGTGGCTCGCCAGCATGCCGGGCGCGGCGATGGCCGCATCGTGTTTTGCCACCACCACGGGCCGGCCGAGCTTGGCCTCGATCTCGTCGCGCGGCAGGGCGCCGGCACGCAGCTGCGTCACCAGGTCGCCCTCCACCGCCAGAATGGTCGACTCGACTCCCGCCTCGGAAGCACCGCCTTCGAGCACCGGCACGGCACCGTTGAAGGAGCGTTCGACCTGCGCGGCCGTCGTCGGCGACAGTTTGCCGGACCGATTGGCCGAGGGCGCCGCCAGCGGCCGGCCGGTCTCGCGGATCAGGGCGAGGGCCAGCGGATGAGCCGGAATGCGGATCCCGACCGTATCGAGACCTGCGGTCACCAGGTCCGACAGCCCGGCTTCCGGGCGCCTGGGCAGTACCAGGGTCAGGGGGCCGGGCCAGAATTCCGCCAACCTGCGGGCCATTGGGGTGAAGCTCACGAAGCGCTCGGCCATGGCGAGGTCGGCAACGTGGACGATCAACGGGTTGAAGCGCGGCCGCCCCTTGGTCTCGTAGATCTTCAGCACCGCATCCGAACTGGTGGCGTCGGCACCGAGGCCATAGACGGTCTCGGTGGGGAAGGCGACGAGCTCGCCGGCACGCAATCGCGCCGCGAGTTCGAGCAGATCGGCTGAAGAATGAACGGCGCTGGCCATGCCGCGAGGTTTGACAAGCTCGTGAGCACAACGTCAAGCTATCCGGGCAGCGACAACTCCCGAGCCCATGGCCACTCTCCTCGTCTCACAACCCAATTTTGCCAGCCACGCCACCCCGACCGGACACCCCGAACGGCCCGACCGGATCCGGGCGGTCGAGGAGGCACTGAGTGCCGACCGTTTTGACCGGCTGATCCGGCGTGAGGCGCCGTCGGCCGACCTGACGCTGGCCGAACTGGTGCATGACGCCAATTATCTGGGCATCCTCACCCGGGCCCGCCCGGCCGAGGGGATCGGCCAGATCGACGAGGACACCTTCATCTCCTCGCACTCGCTGGAGGCAGCCGCTACGGCGCTGGGCGGCGGGCTTGCGGCGCTCGAGGCGGTGGCGCTGGGCGAAGTGCGCAACGCCTTCTGTGCCGTACGCCCGCCCGGTCACCACGCGGAGATCGACCGGCCGATGGGGTTCTGCCTGATCAATTCGATCGCCGTGGTGGCGCGCGAGGCGCAGCGCAAGTTCGGCGCCGAGCGCGTGGCGATCGTCGATTTCGACGTGCACCATGGCAACGGCACCGAGGATATCTTCAAGGACGATCCGACGGTGTTCTACGCCTCGAGCCACCAGATGCCGCTCTATCCGGGCACCGGCGCGCCGAGCTTCACCGGCGTGGGCAATATCTGCAATGCAGCGCTCGCCGCCGGCAGCGGCGGGGCCGAGATGCGCGCCGCCTACAGCGATCGCATCCTGCCGGCGCTGGCAGCATTCCGGCCGGATTTCCTCATGGTCTCGGCCGGCTTCGATGCCGACTATCGCGACCCGCTGGCCGGGCTCAACTGGCACCCCGAGGATTTTGCCTGGGTCACCGAGAGGCTGGTGGAGGTGGCCGAGCGGGTGTGCGAAGGGCGGCTGGTTTCGATGCTGGAAGGTGGCTACGACCGGCACGGCCTCGCCACCGGCGCTGCCGCGCATGTTGAAATGTTGATGGCCGCAAGCTAGCAACGAACCTCATCGAGGAACTGACATGGCCGATTCCCCCGCTCCCGCCGACGACATCAAGCTGATGAGCTTCGAGGCGGCGCTGCGTGAACTCGAGGGCATTGTCGGCAAGCTCGAAAGCGGCCAGGCGCCTCTAGCCGAGTCTATCGCCATCTATGAGCGCGGCGAGGCGCTGAAGGCGCATTGCGAAGCGCTGCTGAAGCAGGCCGAGATGCGGATCGAAAAGATCACCCTGCGCAATGGCCAACCCACCGGCACCGAGCCGCTCGACCCGCAGTAAGGTCGAGCGCTTCAAACATCGGTGAGCGCGCGACAATGCCGCGCGCCAGAATTGTTCGCCCGGCGCTATAAGGCGCAACTCAAGACGCCAACTATCTGGGCAAGGGCATGGCCGAAACCAACTCCGTGGCGCTGTCGCGCTTTCGCATCATCCTGTGGACGCTGGTCGTCGTGGCGGCGCTCGGCGCCACGGTGCTGTTCTTCTTCCGGCCGCCGACCGCGCCACTGGCGGTGACGGGCAAGCCGTTCGCGCTGCAATCGACGCTGGGCGGCACCTTCACCGAGGCCAATCTCAAGGGCACGCCCAGCCTGGTATTCTTCGGCTACACCCACTGCCCCGATGTCTGCCCGACGACGCTGGCGGAATCGGCGGCGTGGAAACAGCAGCTGGGGCTCAACGCCGATCAGTTGCGCACCATCTTCGTCACCGTCGATCCCAAGCGCGACACCAAGGAAGTGCTCGCCGACTATCTGAGCGCGTTTCCCGGCACCATCGGCCTCGTCGGCGACGACGCCGAGACCACGGCAGCCAAGGCCTCGTTCGGCGCCGCATCGGAAACCACCGAGCCGGATGCCGACGGGTTCTATCTGGTCAACCACACCGCCTCGGTGTTCCTGATCAACAAGAACGGCAGCTTCGAAGGCACCATCGCCTATGGCGAGCCCACCGACGCGGCGGTCGGCAAGATCCGGAAGCTCATGGGCTCGTGAGCGAACGCATCCGTCTCGACCAGGCGCTGGAGCAGCGCGGCCTGCTGCCGAGCCGGGCCAGGGCGCGGGACGCCGTGCTGCGCGGCACGGTGGTGGTGAATGGCGCCGTGGCGCGCAAACCCAATCAGCAGGTCGGCCCCGACGACGTGATCGGCCTCGACGATCCGGCCGCCAGCTATGTGTCGCGCGCGGCGCTGAAGCTGCTGGCGGGCCTCGATGCCGGGGCCATCGATCCGGCCGGGCGGACCTGCCTCGATCTCGGGGCCTCGACCGGCGGCTTCACCCAGGTGCTGCTGGAACGCGGCGCGAAGCGGGTCTACGCCGTCGATGTCGGCCACGACCAGTTGCATGAGCGGGTGAAGGCCGATCCGCGGGTGATCTCGCTCGAGGGCGTCAACGGGCGCGACCTGACGGTGGAGCTGATCCCCGAGCCGATCGAACTGATCGTCTCCGATGTCAGTTTCGTCTCGATCCTCAAGGTGATCGATCCGGCCCTGGCGCTGGCAACTCCGACGGCCGAGGCCGTAATCCTGATCAAGCCGCAGTTCGAAGTCGGACGCGAGAAGATCGGGAAAGGCGGCATCGTCACCGACGATGCCGCCGTGGCCGAGGCGGTGTTGCGGGTCACCGCCCATCTGGCGGAAGCGGGGTGGGCCCAGCGCTTCGCCATCGGCTCGCCGATTGCCGGGGGCGACGGCAATCGGGAGATCGTCGCGGGCTTCCGGCGCAGTAGCTAGACCGCGCGGTGGCCGAACAGTTTCGGCATGAAATGCGTGCCGGGATCGGGCCGCGCGCGGAAGCGATGGCCGCGCTCTTCGCGCCGCAGCACCCTGATGCCGTGCCGCGCGTCGCGCACAAAGGTCACGCGGGTATGCGACGAGATGCCGACCCTGAGTTCGGCCCCGGAGTCCAGGCGGCGGCGGTCCGGGCCCAGATAGTCCTTGGCCTCGACATAGACCAGCTCGCTGTCCAGCTGTTCCGCCAGCCGCTCGGCCAGCACGTCGCGGCTCTGCGGCAGGCCGACCACATCGTCGAAGCCGAAGCGGACATATTTCAGCATGGTCGAGTAGGGACAGTCGTCGGTGAACAGGATCACCGGCGAATAGCAGAGGCGCGCGCTGCGCTCCTCGCGCACCGCGTCGATGACATCGAGCAGCTCGTCGTCAGCCAGCCGATAGTCGACGAAAAAATAGGTGATGACGGCGCGCGACAGCGTCGCGCCCGAACCGCCCAGTCGGCTGGCCACCTCGCCAAAGCCGAGACTGTGCGCGGTCAGTTCCAGGGCGCGCGTTTCGACGGCGTTGGCGGCAATCACAAAGGCGCGGCAATGCTCGAACATCGGACGATCCCTCGGCTGTCTCAGTGCGACCGCGTAGTCGTCCAGCACTTACCCTTACGAAAATCCGTGCACTGGCAATGACTTACGGCTTGTTGCAGCAGAAAGCCAAAGTGCCGGGCGACCGTCAATGCGCACAAGCGCGTGCTTGCCGCCGACAATTTTCTCGATTGTAAGCAGCGTCCGCAGAAGGCTGCGGCCGATACGGATCGGCGGCGAGAGGCGTCAGTAGCCGATGCCGCCTTCGCGTCCGGTCTGGCCGCGGTGGCGCAGGAAATGGTCGGCCAGCACCACCGCCATCATCGCCTCGCCGATCGGCACGGCGCGGATGCCGACACAGGGGTCGTGCCGCCCCTTGGTGATGACTTCGGTGTTTTCGTTATGCGTGGTCACCGTCTGGCGCGGCGTGATGATCGACGAGGTCGGCTTGACCGCGAAGCGGCAGACGATCGGATCGCCATTGGAGATGCCGCCCAGGATACCGCCCGCCTTGTTCGAGGTGAAGTACGGCCCGGCATTGCCGGCCCGCATCTCGTCGGCATTTTCGGTACCGGTGAGTTCGGCCGCCTCGAAGCCGGCGCCGATCTCCACCGCCTTCACCGCATTGATCGACATCATCGCCGAGGCAAGGTCGGCGCTGAGCTTGCCGTAGATCGGCGCGCCCCAGCCGGGCGGCACGCCTTCGGCCACCACTTCGATCACCGCACCGACCGAGTTGCCGGCCTTGCGGATACCGTCGAGATAGACTTCCCACTCCTTGGCAGCGACCGGATCGGCGCAGAAGAAGGGGTTCTGATCCACCTGGGCCCAGTCGAAGCGCGCATAATCGATCTTGTGCGGACCGATCTGCACCAGGCTGGCGCGCACCGTGACATCCGGGATCACCAGGCGCGCCACCGCCCCGGCGGCGACCCGCGCCGCGGTTTCGCGCGCCGACGCACGACCCGAGCCCTTGTAGTCGCGGATGCCGTATTTCTGATGGTAGGTGAAATCGGCGTGGCCGGGACGGTACTTGTCCTTGATCTCGGAATAGTCCTTGGAGCGCTGGTCGGTGTTCTCGATCATCAGCGAGATCGGCGTGCCGGTGGTCTTCAGCTGCCCGTCGCGCTCATCCTCGAAGGCGCCCGAGAGAATGCGTACCTGGTCGTCCTCGCGGCGTTGCGTGGTGAAGCGCGACTGGCCGGGCTTGCGGCGATCGAGATCGCGCTGGATCGCCTCGGCCGAGATCGGCAGCCCGGGCGGGCAGCCATCGACCACCACGCCCAATGCCGGCCCATGGCTTTCGCCCCAGGTGGTGAAACGGAACAGGTGACCGAAGGTATTGAAGCTCATGAGGGTGCCCCGAGGACTGCGGCGGTTCTAGAGCATTTCACCGTTTCATTGAAACGGCGAAACGCTCCAGATCTTTGATTTTGTCGCGCTTTCGAACCGGAAAAGTCGGCAACTTTTCCTGAAAGCGCTCCAGGGGCACTCGGCGAGACGGTCAATCGAGCCAGTTCTCGACCTTCAGTCCCGGCACCCGCGAGAACTCACCAGTGTTGGCGGTGACCAGGGTCAGGCCGAGCGATAGCGCGTGGGCGGCGATGAAGTAATCGACCGGACCGATCGGCGTGCCGGCCGACGTCAGTGTGTGACGTATCTGACCGTAGAAGGCGTCGGCGGGAGGCTCGAATGGAAGGATGTCCAGCGTTGCCAGAACGGCCTCGATGTCTCTCTCCAGTTTCACCGAGCCCTTCTTCCGTATCCCATAGCGCAGTTCGGCGGCCGCGATGGCACTGACGCAGATCCGGTTCTCACCAACGCTGGCGATCTGCTCCAGCAACCTGCCGTGAGGGTTTCTGACAAGCCCCGACACGGTGTTGGTGTCGAGCATCACCAGGTGGCTCACAGATCGACTTCCCGCGCGGGAAGGTGGTCGTCGTCAATTTCAGGGAATGCATCTTCCGGTGCCTGGGGCTGCATCTCGTGCAAGACTTCCAGCAAGCCTCGTTTCTTCGCCTTGGCCTCGATGATCAGCAGGTTACCTTCCTTGCGGATCGTCGCTTCGTCGCCGGGGAGCTCAAACTCAACCGGTATCCGGACCGCCTGGTTTCGGCCGTTCCGGAACAGGCTGACCGTGCGGGATTGAGACATTGGCGCCTCCTTGGCATATGCCAAGACATAGGCCATCTGCTCGGGAGTTACAATCGGACAGGAGCTCGCGTCACTCAGCCGGGCGGGAGCCAAGCGTCTTGCTCAGCACGATGCTGCGATAGTTGGTGTGTTGCCACTGGGCGTGTTCGATGAAGCGGTAGCCGAGGCGGGTGTACCACTCGATGAGATGCGTCGCCGGCTCCGCGGTATCTAGCGCTAGTTCCCGCGCGCCTGAGGCGGCGGCGCGCGCTTCGACATGCGCGACGAGCCGGCGACCGAGGCCGTGGCTCTGCAAGCCAGGCTCGACCGCGAACTGGCCGAACGAGGCGACATCCGGCCGATCATACCAGGGGCTGCCGCTGGTGCGGGACGCATTGCGGAACAGGATGGTGCCGCAGATCGCTCCGTCTGCAACGGCGACGAAGCACTCGCCCGATGCGATACGCTGCTCGGTCACCTCGGCACTCTGGTGCGTCGCCCAGAAGCGCAGGTTCATCGCGGCAAGGCGGGCATAGGCGCGGTGCAGCAACTCGGTCAGCTCGACGGCAGAGTCCGTTTCCAGCCACGGACGGATCGAAATGTCGTCCATCATCGCTCATCCGACGGACGCAGGTAGGGCCGCATCGCCCGTGCCATGTCGCCGGCCATCTCGATGCGGCGAATCCACTGCAGCGGATCATGGTCGTAGCTGTCGGCAGCCGCCCCGTATTGGTCGATGGTCCGGTAGGTGAGCCCGTGCGCCGCCGCATAGCCGACGCGATGGCCGCGTTGCTCGGCGAGGAGCGGCCATTCGACATCGTTGGCGATAGTGTCGACGCGGCTATGGGTAACGATGTCGCCGGCCGCTGCCCGGTCGATACGGCGGACCGCGAACAGCAGGTCGGCGGCGCGTCCGGTCAACAGCTCGTAGGCGCGGTTAACCGGTGTCTCGGTATCGCGCAGCCGCCGCGGCACCGCCGCCATCGCTTCCGCGGTGCGGCCGATAATGAGGAGCTGGGCTTCCGGCTGCGCCGCGAGCACCGCATGCATCTCGGCCGGCTCGGCATCGATCCAGCGCAGCACGTGATCCATGTCGGAATAGAGCACGCGGTCCGCGTCGCCTTCGAGCGCCAGCGCCACGGCGTTACGCCGTGCCAGCCCGATGATCGCTTCGCCGGTTGGATGCGAGGCGACGCGGGCGCCGAGCGTCTCGCGCAGCACGGTGGCGATGCGTGGCTCGGTGGCTTCGGTCAGGCTGGCGGCAAAGCCGGAGAAGATCCGCCGCAGCGCCGGCGCGGCAGCACGGATCGGCGCGACGAGCTTGCCTTCGGTATCGTGGATGATGGTGGCGAATGCAGTCGACATCCGCCCGCTCTCAATCGTCCCAGCTATGACCGGCAGGGTAGACGACGCTCTTGCCGTCGATGAAATGCACCACCGAATCCTGCGGCGGGAACCAGTTCACCGCGCGCTCGGCCGGAAAATCCTCGATCAGGCGGCGGAGGATCCTCAGAATCCCTCCATGCGCCACGATGATGGCGGGCCCCCTGAGCGTGTCGGAGGCAAAGCTCTGCACGCGCTGCGCCACATCCTCATAACTCTCGCCCGAGGGCGGACGGAAATCCCAGAAGCTGGCATCGCGCTCGCCGGCGATCGCCATCTCGCCCGAGCTCAGCTCGGTATGCAGCCGGCCCTCGTAGATGCCGAACGACACTTCGACCAGCCGCTGGTCGAAGGCTACCTCGGGCAGGGGCGCGGCAAAGGCCGAGCGCACCCGCTGCATGGTTTCGCGGGTGCGGCCGAGCGGCGAGGCATGCCAGCTGAAATCGGTCGGGCTGCGTCGGGCGCGCTCGAGGATCTGGACCAGCAGCTTGCCGTTGAGATCGGCCTGGCCGCGACCGATGTCGTTGAGCGGGATATCCTTCGACCCCTGGTACCGCCCCTCGGCGTTCCAGTCGGTTTCGCCGTGCCGGATGAAATAAAGTTCGGGCCAGTCGATGGTCATGTCTCGAGCTCGGAAACAGAAAGGGCTGCCTCGCGGCAGCCCTGGACAGATCAGGCGGTGGGCGTCGCTGCTGCTTCGTCATCGACATGCATGCCGATGATGTTGAAGCCGCAATCGACATACTGCACCTGGCCGGTGACGCCGGAGGCGAGGTCGCTGAGCAGGTACAGCGCGGCCGAACCGACTTCTTCCTGGGTGACGTTGCGCTTCAGCGGCGCCGCCTTCTCCTGGAAATGCAGCATGGTGCGAAGGCCCGAAATACCGGAGGCGGCGAGCGTCTTGATGGCGCCGGCCGAGATGGCGTTGACGCGGATGTTCTGCGGGCCGAGGTCATGTGCCAGGTAGCGCACCGAGGCCTCGAGCGCCGCCTTGGCGACGCCCATGACGTTGTAGTTCGGCACGTATTTCTCGGCGCCGTAATAGGTCAGGGTCAGCAGCGAACCACCGGGGTTCAGCATCGCCTCGGCGCGCTTGGCCACGGCGGTGAACGAGTAGACCGAGATGTTCATGGTCAGCGCGAAATTCTCGGCACTGGTGTTGATGTAGCGGCCCTCGAGCTCTTCCTTGTTGGAGAAGCCGATGGCGTGGACGAGGAAATCCATCGTCCCCCACTTGTCCTTGAGCACCCGGAAGGTCTCGTCCATCGCAGCATCGTTCGACACGTCGCACTCGACCAGCGTGGTGACGCCGATTTCGGCGGCGAGCGGCTCGACGCGCTTCTTCAGCGCCTCGCCCTGGTAGGAAAAGGCGATCTCGGCACCCTGGTCGGCAAGGGCCTTGGCGATGCCCCAGGCGATCGAACGGTTGTTCGCCACGCCCATGATCAGGCCCTTCTTGCCGGCCATCAGACCCTGCGCCATCGTCTTGCTCCCGTATGGAATGTCTCGTTGGCGCCGCTTGTCGCATAGGGGCTTGGCGCGGGCAAGTTCGCCCTTGCGCCAAGCCCGCCCGGGGCTATCTTCCCCCGCCATGACCACGCTCACACCCAAAGACATCGTCCGTGCCCTGAAGCCCTTGGTCGGCGATGACGGCGCGCTGCTCACCGATATCCGGGAGATGACGAGCTACCTCACCGAGCCGCGCAAACGCTTCCATGCACCGGCAGTGGCGGTGGCGCTGCCGGGGAGCGTGGGAGCCCTGCAGGCGATCTGCCGCTGGGCCAACCAGCACCGGGTGCCGCTGGTGCCGCAGAGCGGCAATACCGGACTGGTCGGCGGGCAGGTGCCGCTCAGCGGCAACGAAGTGATCGTCAACCTCTCCCGCATCAACCGGGTGCGCGAGGTGAACGCGGCGGCCGGGCACATGACGGTGGAAGCCGGACTGATCCTCGAAGAGGCGCACCAGGTGGCGGAAGCGGCCGGTGCGATCTTCCCGCTGTGGCTCGCCTCACAGGGTTCGGCGCGGATCGGCGGCGTCCTCAGCTCCAATGCCGGCGGCGTGCAGGTGCTGGCCTATGGCAATGCCAGGGAGTTGACGCTGGGGGTCGAGGCCGTGCTGGCGGATGGTCGGCTCTATAACGGGCTCAACGCGCTGAAGAAGGACAATACCGGCTACGACCTGAAGGACCTGCTGGTGGGCGCCGAAGGCACGCTCGGGTTCATCACCGCGGCGACGGTCAAGCTGTTCCCGATCCCTGAAGCGCAGGAGACGGCGCTGATCAATGTGGCCGATCCCGGCGTGGCGCTCAAACTGTTCTACCTGCTGCGCGAACGGGCCGGTTCGCGGCTCACCGCGTTCGAGCTGATGAACCGGTTCGGCATCGAGCTGCAGCTGAAATACGGGCTGCTGCCGCGCGACCCGACGGCCAGCCTCTCGCCCTGGTATGTGCTTGCCGAAGTGAACCGGATGAAGGGTGGCGCGCCCGGGGCGCTGCAGGCGGCGCTCGAAGAAGCGCTGGGTTCGGGCCTCGTCGCCGATGCCGTGGTCGCCGAGTCGGAGGCCGATCGCGGCCTGATGTGGGCGGCGCGCGAACAGATGAGCGAGGTGCAATCGAAGGAAGGCGCCTCGATCAAGCACGATGTCTCGGTGCCGATCGGTGCTGTGCCGGAGCTGATCGCCGAGGGCAGCGCCGCGGTGGAGCGCGCCATTCCCGGCGTGCGCCCCTGCCCGTTCGGCCACATGGGCGACGGCAATATCCATTTCAACTTCAGCCAGCCTGCCGGCGCCGACCCGAAGGCGTTCATGGCGCGTGAGGCCGATGCCAACGCGGCAATCTACGCCGTGGTGCGGAAGCTCGGCGGGTCGGTGTCGGCCGAGCACGGCATCGGGCAGCTGAAGTCGGGGTTGCTGCGGCAGGTGAAGGATCCGGTGGCGCTCGAGATGATGCAGGCGATCAAGGCAGCCCTCGACCCCAACGGCATCCTCAACCCCGGCAAGGTGCTGTGAGCGGTCACTCCGAGGTGCCTTGTTGACGGGTCGACTTCATCGTCCCATCTGACGGGGATGCTGCTCGATATCGGATTTCTCGACGACGCCACCCGGCCCGCGCCCATCAAGCTCGAAGGCCTGACCGAGGCGCAGCGCGCCCCCGGGTTGCACCTCAGGGAGGTGCACGATCACCTGCGCGCCAACATGAAGACGCTTGCCGTGCTGATCGAACGGGCCGCGGCCGGCGAGGTCGGCGCCAAAGCCGCCACCGACGAGGCCGCCGGCCTCGCCATGGTGGCCAACTACCGGCGCTTCGGGAACCTCTGCGGCCAGCACTGCAATATCGTCAACGTGCACCATTCGATCGAGGACGAAGCGATCTTTCCGGCTATCGCCGCGCAGGGCGCCGGCTTCAAGGCGATCGCCGACCGGCTGCGCGCCGAGCATGTGGTGGTGCACGAACTGCTGATCCGCCTGATCGATGCGCTCGGCGAGCTGGCACTGGAGCCCGGCCCCAGCCGCTTTGCCGATACGCTCGAAATCTACCGCGCCCTCGAACGCGTGCTGCTCAGCCATCTCGGCTACGAGGAGGAAGCGATCGGCGACGCACTGGGCTATTTCGAGCTGTTCTAGCGCCGGTCACGCCTTGATCCGCAGATCCGTCCGCAGCGGCAAAGCCCGGCATTTTCCTGCAAGCGCCGCAGCACCGGCATGAGTTAGAATAGATCGAGGAAGCTCACTTGACATCGCCACATTAAACGTTTCACTAATTGACAACGGAGGGTCGCGGACATTGAAGCCGTTGTCACAGAGAGCCTATCACGTGCTGTTCGTCACGCCGGCCTTGCTGCTCAGTGTGGCCATCGTGCTGCTGCCGGCGCTGCTGACCTTCGGCGCGTCGTTCTCGCGCTGGGACGGCGTCTCCGCTCCTGCGTTCGTCGGGCTCGACAACTTTGAGGCGCTATTCGCCGACAACGTGTTCTGGGCGGCGATCACCAACAATATCCAGTGGGCGCTGATCTTTCTGACCATCCCGATGGCCATTGCGCTCGTTGCGGCATCGCTGCTGCTGAGCCGGCGCAAATCCGGTGCTGTCTACCAGGTAATCTTCCTCCTGCCCTATGTGCTCGCCCCGGTGGCGAACGCGGTGATCTGGCAGAACATCATCCTGTCGCCGGTCTCGGGGCTCCTGGGGTTCGTCTCCAAGAACTTCATCCCGCTGTCGAGCCCGCTGACCGAGCCCTCGACCGCCCTCTATGCGGTGGCCGGCGTCGATATCTGGCACTTCTGGGGCTACCTGACGGTGGTGTTCTTCGCCGCCATGCGGCAGACGCCGGAAGAGCAACTCGAAGCGGCGTTTCTCGAGGGCGCCAATGGCTGGCAGGTGTTCTGGAACGTGACGCTGCCGAACATCCTGCCCACGCTGGGGCTGATGCTGGTGCTGGTCACGATCTTCTCGTTCCTCACCTTCGACTACATCTACCTGATCACCCAGGGCGGGCCGGCGCGCGCCACCGAGATGCTCTCGACCTATGCCTACAAGTTCGCCTTCACCAGCTTCCAGGTCGGCAAGGCCGCGGCGGTGGCCCTGGTGATGAGCTTTTTCGGGCTCATCGCATCGATCGTCTATGTGCGCATGAGCCGCGCGAGCCTCGAGGCCTGACATGCAGACCAGCGCATCCCCCCTCTCCCGTACGCTCGCCAACGTTTTCCTCATCGGCGCGGTGCTGGTGGCGCTGCTGCCGCTGGCGCTGGTGGCGCTCAACGCCTTCAAGCCGCATACGGCGATCGTCGCCAACCCGCTGAGCCTGCCCGAGAGCCTCAGCCTCGACAACTTCGCCCGAGCCTGGAACGGCGGCAAGTTCTCGATCGGCATCGTCAACTCCCTGCTGCTGAGCGGCACCACGACGCTGATCACGCTCGCCTTTGCATCGCTCGCCGCCTTCGCCCTGGCGCGGCGCAAGATCCCCGGCTGGCAACTGATCACCATCTACTTCTTGTGCGCGACGACGGTGCCGATCCAGCTGTTCCTGTTCCCGCTCTACTTCGTCTACGCCAAGCTGGGGATCGTGGGGAATTTCGCTGCGACGTCGCTGATCCTCGCCGCCATCAACCTGCCGATCTCGATCTTCCTGTTGCGTGCCTACGTCATTTCGATCCCGCAGGATGTCGACGATGCCGCGTTCATGGATGGGGCCAATCCGCTGCAGACGTTTCTGCACGTGATCCTGCCGCTGATGCGCCCGGGCCTGATCACCGTGGCGATCATCGTGTTCCTCAACTCCTGGAACGAGTTCCTGATCACCTCGACCTTCCAGAAGGGGCGATCCAACATCACCATGACGCTGGGCTACCTGTCGATGAACGGCACCTACGCCACCGACCAGGGCGCGCTGATGGCCGGCGCCTTCATCCTGGTCGCCCCGATCATCGTCTTCTTCCTGCTGCTGCAGCGCTTCTTCATCTCCGGCATGACCTCCGGCGCCGTCAAAGGATAGTCCATGAACGTCCGTGTCTCCCCCACCCCGCTCACCGCCGTCGCCGAAAGGACCTATGCCGGCGTCCTCGGCAAGCTGATCGGCGTCTATCTCGGGCGTGCCGTCGAAGGCTGGACCTACGAGGCCATCCGCGACACCTTCGGTGAAGTCGAAGACTATGTGAACCACCGGGTGAACTGGCCGCTGATCGTCCCCGACGACGATATCTCGGGCACGTTCCTGTTCTATCGGGCGCTCGAGGATAACGGCTTTCCCGCCGACATCTCCGCCAAGGCGATCGGCGACACCTGGCTCAACTACATCGTCGAAGACAAGACGGTGCTCTGGTGGGGCGGTCTCGGCCGCTCGACCGAGCACACCGCCTATCTCCGGCTCAAGCACGGCATCGCGGCCCCGGCCAGCGGTTCGATCGCCATGAACGGCAAGGGCATGGCCGAGCAGATCGGCGCCGAGATCTTCATCGACACCTGGTCGATGGTGAACCCGTCCGATCCCGACCGGGCAGCAGCCATGGCCCGCGCCGCCGGCTCGGTCAGCCATGACGGCGTGGCGGTGGAAGCGGCCTGCCTGCTCGCAGCCATGCAGGCGGCGGCCTATGACGAGCGCGATATCGACAAGCTGCTCGACCTCGGCCTTCGCTACTCGCGGAGCAACGAACTCAACGGTGTCATCGCCGACGTGCGCGAACAATGCGCCAAGGCAGGCGACGACTGGCGCGCCGTGCGGCACTGGTTGGGCGCCAACCACGGCTATGAACGCTACCCGGGCAATTGTCCGATGGTGCCCAACCATGCGCTGCTGATCGCCTCGTTCCTCCTGGGTGGCGACGACTTCCAGAAGGGGCTGAAGATTGCCGTCTCCTCGGGCTGGGACACCGATTGCAACGCCGGCAACCTCGGCGCCTTGAACGGCATCCGCCTCGGGCTCGCGGGCCTCGAGACCGGCCCGGACTTTCGCGGACCGGTGGCGGACCTGATGTATGTGGTGGGCGCCGATGGCGGCGAATGCGTCACCGATGCGGTGATCGAGACCCGCCGCGTGCTGCGCAGCGCTGCGCAGCTCAGGGGCGAAAGCTACGCCGCCCCGGCAAGCCGCTTCGCCTTCGAGTTTCCGGGCGCCGTGCAGGGCTTTGCCCGCTGTCCGCTGCACCAGGGACGCCAGGCGATCACCAGTGTCGGCAACCTCAATACGTCAAGTGCGGCCAACGGGCTGGAGCTCAGCTTCGAGGGCTTGGCAGCGGGGGTGACCGGGGCGGTTTCGGTGCCCACCTTCATCGATCCCAAGCCGCGCGGCGTGTCGGACACCTCGTATTTCGAGGTGATCGCCAGCCCGACGCTCTATGCCACGCAGACCGTCACCGGCACCATCCGCGGCTTCGAAGCGGTCAACCCGAAGGCGCGCTTCTTCATCCACTATTTCGACGAGACCGATCAGCTGGCCCGGCTCGACGGCGCGTGGATCGAGATCGCGCAGGGCGACAACCCGGTCGCCTTCAAGGTGCCCGATACGGGTGGGCGGCCGATCCATCGGCTTGGTCTCGAACTCTCGGCCGAACACCGCCTGTCGGGCCGGATCGCCATCATCTCGCTCGACTGGACCGGCGCTCCGGAAAACCTGACCTTCGGAAGCTCGAAGGAGCTGACGCCGCGGCTCACGCCCTGGGATACCACGACGTTCTGGACCAAGCAGTTCGTGTCGTCGGCCAAGCACTGGGCGACCGACATCTACAACACCTTCACCCTGTCGCATCCGGACAGTAACGGCGTGATCACCTTCGGCACGCGCGACTGGAGCGACTATGCCATCGCCTCCGAACTGGTGATCGAGCTGCACGAGATGACGGGACTTGTGGTGCGCGCCCGCGGCCACCGCCGCTACTATGCGGGTGTGGTGCATGACGGCAAGGCGTCGATCGTGCGCCGCCGGGACGACCAGCTCGACATCCTCGCCTCGGTGCCGTTCGACTTTGTGCCGAACAGCCGGCAGCGGTTCGAGGTCAGCGCCGTGGGCGACCGGATCAGCCTCACGATCAATGGCAAGCCGATCGTCGAGGCGGTCGATGCGTCCTACCCATCTGGCGGCGCCGGCTTCCTGATCGAGGGCGGCACGGTGCCGGCACTCGGGCTCAGCGTTCGCCGGATCGGAGACTGACCATGGCTGGCCTGACGCTCAGATCCGTCCGCAAGAATTTCGGCGAGGCCGAGATCATCAAGTCCGTCGACCTCGACGTCGAGCACGGCGAGTTCGTGGTGTTTGTCGGCCCTTCCGGCTGCGGCAAGTCGACCTTGCTGCGCATGCTGGCAGGGCTCGAAAACATCACCGAAGGAAGCATCGCCATCGACGGACGCGACGTCACCGGGATGCTGCCGCTCGAGCGCGGCGTCGCCATGGTGTTCCAGTCCTACGCGCTCTATCCGCATATGAGCGTCGAGGACAATATCGGCTTCGGCCTCAAGATCGCGCATGTGCCCAGGCCGGAACGGCAGCAGCGGGTGCTCGAAGCGGCGCGGGTGCTGCAGCTCGAACCCTATCTGAAGCGCAAACCCAAGGCGCTCAGCGGCGGCCAGCGTCAGCGCGTCGCCATCGGCCGCGCCATCGTCAAGAGCCCGAAGATCTTCCTGTTCGACGAGCCGCTCTCCAACCTCGACGCGGAGCTGCGCGTGCAGATGCGGCTCGAGATCGCGGCGCTGCATCAGCGGCTGGGCGCCACCATGATCTATGTGACGCACGACCAGGTCGAGGCGATGACGCTGGCCGACAAGATCGTGGTGCTGCGCGCCGGCCGGATCGAGCAGGTCGGGCGGCCGATCGACCTCTACGAGAACCCCGACAACCTGTTCGTGGCCGGCTTTATCGGCTCGCCCAAGATGAACTTCATTGCCGCGACCGTCTCGTCGGTGGCGGACGGCAAGGCGACGATCGCCGCGCCGACGCTGGGCCAGGCGGTCCTGACCGTGCCGCTGCGGCGCAACACCACCCGCCCCGGCGACGAGGTGACCCTCGGCTTCCGGCCGGAGCATTCGGAACTTGCGGCGGATGGCGGCTTTGCCGGCACCGTGCAGGTGGTCGAGCAGCTGGGCAGCGTCTCCTATGTCTATGCCCATGCCGAGGGCGGCGCGCCGGTGACTATCGAGCAACGGCGGTTGAGCGGGCTCCGGCCGGGCGAGGCCCTGAGGTTCACGCTCGAGACCGACCGGCTTTTCCTGTTCGACAAGGCCGGCGAACGACTCTAGGACTGGCTGGGGGCAGGAAATGGGGCGCCCGCCGACAATGAGAAAGTCCGCGACGATCCGTGACGTGGCGCGGGAGGCCAAGGTCTCCATCGCGGCGGTGTCGTATGCGCTCAACGGCGGCGGCACGATCGGCGAGGAAGTGCGCGCCCGGGTGCGCGAAGTGGCGCAGCAGCTCGGCTACCGCCCGAACCGCTCGGCGCAGGCGGTGCGCACCGGCAAGAGCATGACGCTGGGCCTGGTGCTTCCCGACCTCAACAACCCCTATTACCCGGCCCTGGCGCAGAGCTTCGAGCGCGCCGCGCGGCAGGCCGGCTATACCGTGGTGCTGATCGACACCTCGGGCCATGTCGACGAGGAGGTGCAGGGCATCCGGCGCCTCGAACAGCATGGCGTCGAGGGCGTGGTCTGGTGTCAGACGGCGGGGCCCGACGAGGTCGTCAGCTCGGACTATTCGGTGCCCATCGTGGTGATCGGCACACCCAGCCTCAGCGTCGACAACGTCACCACCAAGGACTACGAGGGCGGCCAGTACCTGGCGCGGCACCTGGTGGAAATGGGGCATACCCGTATCGGCATGCTGACGGCGGCGAGCGTGCTCCCCAGCAAGGACGACCGGCGGCTCGGTTTCATCGAGGCGCTGGCAGGGCATGCCACGGTGATGTGGGAGGAAAAGGCGCCGTTCGCCATCGACCTGCCCGAACGCATCCGCGCTGCCCTCGAGCGCCGGGACGTCAGCGCGGTGATGTGCGGCAACGACCTGATCGCGGTCGGCGTGCTGCGCGCCGCCCGCCAGCTCGGCATCCAGGTCCCGACCGAGCTGTCGGTCGTCGGCTTCGACGACATCCCCTGGGCCTCGATCGTCGAGCCGGAACTGACGACAGTGCGCCAGCCGGTCTCGGAGATGGCGGCCGTGGCGCTCACCCTGCTGCTCGACCGGATCGCCGAGCCGAGCCGCGCGGTGCGCCACTTCAAGGTCGGGGTCGAGCTGATCAAGCGCCAGAGCGTCGCCGAAGCACCGGTTTCCTGGGGCTGGCGCAAGATCGGCCGCAGCTAGAGCGCGCTCAGCACCCCATCGAAGGCAGCCAGTATTTCTTGCCGGCGGCAGCGCGCTTCTTGTCCATGCGGTCGAGCAGGGCGCAGCCCTTGAGCGCCACGTCGATCGCCTTGGCGTGCCCCGCGCCGTGGCTGAACTCGGCATTGGTGATGACATTGTCGGCCACCGAACACACCGAACCGCCGCGGAAGCCGTAGAGCGCGGCGAGCGTCACCACCGCCGCCGATTCCCGGTCGCCGTTGAGCACGCCGGCGCGGTTATAGGTCGCCAGCATTTCGATGTTCCAGGGCTGCAGGTAGCCGCCGACGCCGGGCCGGCCGACGCCGGCGAAATCGCTGTCGACCGACAGGGTGACGCCGACATGGTAGTCGGCGCCGAGCTCGTCGGCTGCCTGCGCCATGGCGGCCACCACTTCATAATGGCTGGTGGCCGGGAAGGCGCGATCGACATAGGCGCGGGTCATGCCTTCCTCGCGCACTACACCCGAGGACACCACGATGTCGCCCGGCTTCACATCGGTGCCGACGCCGCCCGAGCCGCCGACGCGCAGATAGGTGTGGGCGTTGGAGAACTCCATGAAATCATAGAGCAGCAGTTCGGCCTCGGACGAGCCGCTGCCACCCGAAACGACGGTGATCTTCGCGCCCTCATAGGTGCCCGATATCGAGGTGAACATGCCGGATTCCCCGATCAGTTCGGCTCCCTCGAGGTACTGTCCGATATGGGCGGTCGGATCGCCGGCATAGGCGATCAGTGGGTCGCGCACCGTCACCAGCACGAAGTCGCCGACCTTGTCGGGGTCGATGCGGGTCATCGCCGGGCGACCTTCCACCATCAGGCCGCGATGCGGGACGTTGTTCCAGTAGGCGTAGCGCTCGTGGATCTGCTTTAGGGCGGCGCGGCGCGCCACCTCGTCGCGGGACATGGGGTAACTCCTCGGAACAGGGGAAGCCGGCGCCAGGCGTCGGCTCCAGGGATACTGGCGCGCCCTGACTAGTGCACGGCGTGGACGAGGAAACCATCGGCGACGATGGTCCCCTTCTCGACGATGAAGCCGGCGCTGCCGCTGCTGAAGGTGGCGTCGGTGGCCTCGCCGGCCGGGCGGCCATCGACCACGAGGCTCAGCCGGTCACCTGATACGGTCAGCTTGAGGTCGCGCTTGCCTTCGGCGCCGACCTCTACCGGAACGCGCGACAGCACCTCAACCTCATCGTCATAACGCCTTATGATCAGCGCCTCGCGGCCGCGCAGCATGCCGGCATAATAGCGGCGGTGACCACGAGCCCGGGCCACCAGGCCAGCGCCGTCATTGATCGAGTAGTCGAGGGAGCTGGCAACCGAGTAATTGTCCCAGTCGCGGCTGCCGGTGGTGGCGACACCGTTCTCATGCGGGTGCGAAAAGCACAGCGTGTATTTGAAATCCGGCGCGAAGTGCCTGGCCGAGCTCACCCAGGCGCGAGTCCAGAACGGGGTGAGGTTCCAGATCGATTTGACCAGCATGCCCTTGGTTTCAAAGGCGACCGGCGCGCCCGACCAGTCGACCGATTTCACCGTCACGGAGCCGTCGAAGCGGCCGTCCGAGCCGAACTCGATTCCCAGCCGGTAGAGCGGCAGACCGTTGGTGTCGGGCACCAGCCAGGTCAGCGTCCCCGCATCGGACCATTCGCCCTCGATGCGCTGGATGGCATCGTCGCGGTCGTAGATCAGGGCGTAGAGACGCGCCTTGACCCCGGCCGGCCGATCGATGACAGCCGTCACGGTCTGCCCCGGATAGAGCGTCGGGCTCGCCACCATGGCGAAGCTCGACTGCGCCGCAAACGGCTCGACGAACACCGGGGTCGACACCGAGCCGGTGACGCCGAGCGACAGCCCGCTGAGCTCGACCGCCAGCCCGGCGCCGGCATTGCCGAGCCGCAGCGCCGCCTGCCGGCCGACATGGCGCGGGCAGAGCGCAAAGCCCTGCGTCGCACCGGGGTAGTCGAAACCGTATTTCGGACGGGCCGCAGGAGCCGGCTCATCGTTGAGCGCATTGGCCGCCGCGACGATGCCGCGGGTCTGCTGCACCGCGTCGGTGATGCCGGCGGCGCCGTCGGCGGTGACCACATACATGAAGTCGCTGACCGGGCCGCGCAGGTCGGGGCCCTGGTCGAGGGCGGCAAGCCCGAGCCGCACGCCGTTGAGGCAGCCGACATTGCCGGCATTGCAGTCGGTGTCCCAACCGGCAGTGGTGGCGATCTTCAGCGAGCGGCCGAAATCATCGCCGGCCATCATCAGGGCCATCAGCACGATGGCGTGGTTGGGGATCATGTGGCACGGCCCGTCATAATGGGCGTAGCCGTGGTTGCCGGCGATCCAGGCGCGCACCTCATGCCAGTCGTCGGTCTTGGCGCACTGGTTGCGGAGCTGGTCAACGACGCTCAGCAGCTGGTTGTTGCTGACATATCCGAGGCCGGCATCGAGCAGCTTGTCGACGTTCCGCTCCGAGAACGCCATCGCCTCCATGGTGCCGAGCAGCACGGCCGCATCGAGCGCCACGCCGTCATGGCTGACGGAGGCGGCGGCGCGCACCATCTGCGCCGCCCGATCCGGATCGTCGGGGTTGGCCAGCGCAAAGGCGTCCATGAAGATCTGGGCGCCGATCTGCGCCGGAATCCACGGACCGTTGAGCTGGTGCGAACCGGTGAGCGGTGCCTTGATGCCGTTCTTGAGATGCAGGAATGCCGTGTGCTCGGTGGAGCGCCCGAGGCCGCCCCACCACAGGATGGTCTTTTCCTCGATGATGTAGTTGAGCCAGGTCTTGCCGACGGTGTGCGGGTCGAGGTGCTTGGGGTAGCCATTGTCCTCGAGCGCCCGGAAGAAGGCGAAGGTGCCCGAGATGTCGTCGTCGGGCAGCATGATCGGCAGGTTCATCTTGCCATTGACGAAGTAATCCACCTCGCCATGCGTCTCGATGATCCGCTCATACGACCAGCCCTCGACCGGCCTGCCATGATAGACGCCGAGGATCTTGCCCAGGACGCCGGCATAGATCTTTTCTTCGGTCGCGCGGTCCATCGCTTACTCCAGCACCAGGGTCATCACCAGGTCGAGGAAGCGCCGATAGTCGGCGCTCGAGGCGACCTCGATCTCGGGCAGGTGGGCCCAGCCGTGATGGTGGCGGAAATCGGCCACCGTCTGCCCCAGGGTCAGCTCGCCCTTGGTCTCGACCCCGACCCGCGCCCGGGTGGTGCCGATCAGGCTCTCGTCGATCACCGCTGCAACGGCCATCGAGTCGATCAGCACGCAATAGGATTCGAACCCCCGGCCCTGGACGAACCGCACCATCTTCTCGACGATATTGGCTTCGGGACGGGCCGAGGCCTTCAGCGTCGCCAGCTGCTCCTCGGTGAAGTTGATGTCGAAATGCGTTGCGACATCGAGCCCGACGGCCCGCACCGGCACACCGGACTCGAACACCAGCCGCGCCGCCTCGGGATCGACGAAGACGTTCCATTCGCTCTGCGGCGTGTCGCCGGTGGCGTTGGCGAAAGCATATTTGTTGAGCCCGAAGGAGCCGGCGATCGCCACCACCTCCTTGACCAGGGGAACGATGTCCGGCTCCTTCATGAAGGCCATCGCGAGGTTGGTCAGCGGCCCCAGGGTAATGACCGTCACCTCGCCGGGATTGGCCCGCACCATGTCGATGATCTGATCGACGCCGTGCTTGCCGCTCGGCTTCGTCGTCGGCTCGGGCAGGTGGGTTTCGGCCTGGCCGTCGGAGCCGTGCGAGAACGGATCCTTGGCCAAAGGCCGCGCCAGCGGCTTCTGCATGCCGCGCGCCACCGGAATGTCGGTCCGCTTGAGCAGTTCGACGGTCTTGAGCGCGTTCCTCGTCGTCACCTCGATGGGGTAGTTTCCCGCCACCGAGGAAATGCCGAGCAGTTGCACCGCCCTGGATTTGATCGCCAGGATGATCGCCAGGGTGTCGTCCATCCCCGGGTCGGTATCGATCAGGATCTTCTTCATGCGGTCTGCTCCAGCATAGTCGTGAGTTCGGCGACGAGGGCCGCAGCCGCGGCGCGCGTCGTCGCGGATCCCGCTTCGGGCGGTCCGTATTGCGAAATGGCAAGGCGTGCGGCGACGGTGCCCATGGTGCCGGCCCGCACCGGGTCGAGGCCCTGCGCCAGCCCCACGAGGGCGGCGCCGCCATAGGCATTGCCGCCGCCGGTGACGTCGATCGGCGCAACCGGCAGGCTGGGCACGAAGCGGGTCGCCCCGCGGGTGATGACGAAGCTGCCACGCGCCCCGGCTCGGAGGAACACCGTGCCGGTGCCGATGGCAGCGAGCCGGGCGATCAGCATCGCTTCCTCGGCAGCCCCATAGATCAGCGCCGCCTCCTCGAGGTTGATCGACAGCGCATCGAGCTGGCGGGCCAGTTGCTCGATCCGAGCGAGGTTCTCGGGCAGGCACGCGTCGAGCGCGATTTCCCACATGGTCAGCGGGCGATGGGCGGCGAGCAGCGGCAGGGTTTCGGCCCAGAACGCCGGGTCGAGATTGCGGAAGATGAAGAGGCTGCGGGCGCCCGCGATCACCCTGGCGATGTCGGCGGCCGTCGGCTCGATCCGGCGGAAATGGTCGGCGCCATAGACCGGCGCCTCGGTGCGGGTGCGCTCGTCGATGTAGCGCATGATGTTGCGCGGCGCGTGGTCGTCGGCGAAGCGCAGGCCACGTGTCGTCAGGCCATTGCGATCGAGCCAGGGGCCGAAAGTCTGCGGCAGGTCGCGGCCGGTGCCGGTAACCAGTACCGCATCGTCGCCGAACAGCGCCGCCCCGGCCAGCGCATAAAGGCCGGCGCCGCCCGGGATGTCGTCGCGGCGGCTGCCGTCGGCATAGACGATATTGTCCATGAGGACCGCGCCGACGATGATGTCGGCAGCTTCAGCCATGGCACTTCACGAAGAACTGGCGCTGCCGCGGCCCGTCGAACTCGTTGAAGAAGATGCCCTGCGAGTGGCCGAGCAGGGGCGCCCCGTCGACGATGATCAGGGTCAGGCTGACCCCGACAAGCACCGATTTGACGTGCCCGGCAGCATCCTGCGGGGTGTCGAACTGGTGCTTGAAGTCGATGCGCGTCGGCACCAGGCGGTTGATGTCGTCGTGCACGTCTTCGAGCCCCTTGGGGTCCCAGAACGAGCTGATCGACAGGCCGGCCGTGGTGTGCGGGACGAACACCACGCACAGCCCGTCGCGGATGCCGGAAGCGGCAACCGCCTCGCGCACGGTGGCGGTGATCTCATAGGCCGCGTTCGCCACGGTCGAGAGCTTGTGGTTGGAAAGGCTCATTTGCCCGGCTCCCAGATGGCGCTCTGCTGCACGGTGGCGGCGGTCCGGCTGTCGTCCCATGGCGGGTTGCCGCCGCGGCCGTACTCGGCGCCGTCAAGCGCGCTGAGATGGGCGGCGAGCAGCGCCGGGGCGATGCTGGTGAAAAGCGGCGACCAGCGTTCGGCGATCGCCGGAACGGCGAGGACGGCATGGCCGAGGCGCTGCGCCAGGTCGGCCGCCTCGCCGCCGCCAACCACCACGAGGCTGCGCCCGAGCTTATGCATATAGGCGATCAGCTCGACCGCCCGACCCTGCGTCGGGCTGTTGGCCGGCACTACCAGCACCGTGCCGATCTTGGAGGGCGCGTTGTCGAAGTAATTGAGGTGTGTCCACTCCTCGAGGTCGCGCGCCAGCGCGTGGCGCCCCGCGGCTTCGAGCAGTTTGGCGGCGCCGTACTCGGCGACGGCAAAGCTGGGCCCGCCGCCGACGAATTCCACCAGCTGCCTGCCGGAGATGGTGGCGGCCACCTCAAGCGCCGGCGCGTCGAGGTCGGCGACCACATTCTCCAGCCTTGCCAGCAGCGACTTGAGTTCGGCGCGCAAGGCCTGCGCCTCGTCCATGGTGATCGCCAGCTTCACTTCGCCGAACCGGATGGCGAGCAGTTCAAGCGCGAGGACGGCGAACAGATACGGCCCGACTCCAGGCGCGTTCGGCAGCTCGGGCACCGGCAGCAGCAGCTTGCGATCGGCAATGCCGGCGAGCCGGCCAGCCTCGTTTTTGGTGACGGCCAGCACTTTGGCGCCGGCGCCGCGCCACAGCGTCGCCGCTTCGGCGACGCGCGCCGCAGCACCGGAATTGGAGAGCGCCACCAGCAAGGTGTTTTCGAGCTCGCGGCGCGGAAAATGCTGCGACTGGTAGCGCCCCGCCTCGAGCGGCGGGCGCACCTCGGCGGCAACCTCGGCGTCGATCCAGAAGGACAGCTCGGCGGCCTTGGCGGCGAACCAGGAATCGCCGCTGCCGGTGAGCACCACGCGCCGGGTGCGATAGATATCGGGCGTTTCGACGGCGAGCCGGGCATTCAGCTCCAGCGCGTCAAAGCCCTTGAGCAGCGCGCCAGGCGTGGCAAGCACCTGCTCGCGCATCGGATTGGACAGTTCCACAACAGACCTCTTGATCATCGATCTCCCGGCGCCGCAGGCCGGAAGGGGGGACGCGGACGACCTGGGAGGATGGCCGTCCGCGTCTGAGCCAAGCCAACTAGAGGGACGGCTTGGGGAGTTCCTGCACCAGGCCCTGCGCCTTCTCGTCGGCGTAGGTGGTCTCGGCCTTCTTCAGCATGTCGGCGGCGCTCATCTTGTCGAGCCAGACGCTCTCGATGTCCTCGAACATCACCTGGCTGGTGGCGGGCGGGAAGAAGGTGCCGATCTTGAAGCCGAAGGTGCCCTTGTCGACGGCCGAGGTCATGTCGGCCATGGCCTCGAGGAAGGACTTGGTGAGACCGGTCGCCTCTGGATCGGTCGGGAACTGCTTGAGCGGAATGCCCCAGTAGCCCGGCCAGACCTTGGCCATCTCGGCGGCGAACTCAGGCGAGAAGATGCGGTCGAGCACCATGGCCGCGCCGTCCTTCACCTTCGACTTGGCGTTGATCGACAGGGTGAAGGCCACGCCCATATCGTAAATCGGGTAGGGCTGGCTGGCATCGAGCTGCGGGATCGGCGCGAAGCCGAAATCATCGGCCGTGGCATCCTTGAAGTAGTTGGTGGCCCACTGGAAGCCGATCGAAGGGGCGAAGAAGAAGGGCGACTTCTTCTGGCTCACCAGCGAAATCGACTCGTCGAAGTTGAGCGAGAAATAGTCCTTGCCGCCGAGATAGCCGGCCTTGAACCAGCGCGCCGACTCCTCGATGGCCTTCTGCATCTCGGGCGAGTCCCAGCCCTTGCCGGTCGACAGGATGTCGTAGAACTTCGTCGGTCCGACGATGTTGTTGATGAAGATCGAGGCGTAGTTCTCGTTGACCGGCTGCCAGCCCTTGTTGCCGGTGACCGAGGCGTAGAGCCCGTCGGCCTGGGCCGCCTTCATGATGGTCTCGACTTCCTCGAGGGTCTTGGGCACGGCCCAGCCTTTTTCGGCGAGCAGCGCCTTATTGTAGAACATGCCGTCCGAGATCAGCGACGGCGGCATGCAGTAGAGGTGGCCGAGCTGCTGGCAGGTATCGAGCACCGGCTTCAGCAGCTTGTCGTTCCAGCCGAACTTTTCGGCATAGCCCTCGAGCGGCTCGAGCACGCCGGCTTTGGCGAGCGGCGCGATATAGGACGGACCGGAGGTGTAGACGAGGTCCGGCCCCTCGCCGGCCAGCACCGAGACGCGGACGTTGTTGTCCACGTCGTTATTGTAGTCCATCTGCAGTTCGTACTGGTCCTGCGATGCATTGAACGGCTCGACCAGTACCTTCTGAAAGGCTTCCTGCAGGTTGGGCGGCGCGCCCCAGAACCACAGCGTGACCGGTTCCCTGGCCAAGGCGTTGGACGATACAGCGATCAGAACAGACGCTGCGGCGACGGCAACTTTCCACATGACGTATTCCCCTGTTGATGCCGGCGGGCCGGCACTCTCCCGAGACCTCGCTACGATCCCCGCTTGAGGTCCTGAGCGATATTAGTTAAACGTTTCATGTCGACCGTCAAGCGGGAATCGAACGCGGCCCGAGCTGGCGCAGGAGGAGGTGTCTGGTGGGAAAACTCGTCATCCAGCAGTCGTGGATCAACGATTCCGAGTTCATCGGCTATTTCGTCGCGGCGGCGGAAGGCTTCTATCGCGCCGCGGGGCTGGAGGTGGTGCACCTTGCAGGGCATGCCGGCCTCACACCCGAGCGCAAGCTGCTCGACGGCACTGCCGACATTGCCCTCAGCGCGCCGGAATCGGTGGCGGCGACGGTCCGCGACAGCGGCGCCCGCCTCTGCATCATCGGAGCACAGTTCCAGAAGAGCCCGCTCGGCATCGTCAGCCGGGCCGACGATCCGGTGCAGAGCTTAGGCGAACTCAAGGGGCGGACGCTTTCGGTGCCGGAGATGAACCGCGCCATGGTCGAGGAGCTGCTTGATCATGCCGGGCTCGAACCCGCCGACGTGACGATCGTGCCCTACACGCACGATCCGCAGCCGCTGATCGAGAGACGCATTGCCGGCCTGGTCGATTTCGTCGTCGATCCGCAATACCGCCTGCGGCTCGCCGGGGTCGAACCCCATGCAACGCTGCTCTTCGAGCATGGCGCACCGCTGCCCAACAATCTCGCCGTGGTGACCGAGGCAACCCTGATGGAGCGTCGGGGCGAGCTGATCAACTGGCTGCACGCCTCGCGGCGGGGCTGGCGCGAGAACTACCTCGACCCGGATTTCTACCCGGCACAGCTGCGCGGCAACCCGCTGGTCGAAAGCCGGACGCTGGCCCACGAGATCTATGCCAATGCGGCGTTCCAGCCGCTGGTCGAGACACCTGACGGGATCATGTCGCTCAGCGACGGACTGATCGATGGGGTGGTGGCCTATCTCGAACGCGTCGGGCTGCCGGTGCACCGCAACCTGTTCACGCCGCTGATCTGACGCCGGTTGGAAGGCGCGGCCACCTGCAAGCTCCGGACGTACACCAGGAAACAGCCCGCTCTAGAACAAGTCGAGCTGCCCACCGCCGGCCGCAACCTTCTTTTTCGGCTTGGTCGGCGCGGCTTCGGCCTCCGCCTGTTCGGGAGTGATCGGGCGGATCAGTTCCGGCCCATCGGCATCGGCGCGGCCCACCGCCTTGCTCACCGGGTGATATTTCAATTTGCCCTGCGGCAGCGGCAGAGCCAGCTGCGTTGCGGCCCTGACGTCGAAGTCGCGGGTATTGAGCCACATGTCGACGGCATCGCCGGTCAGCATGGCCGGCATCCGGTCATAGACCGAGCTGATCTCGAGGTTGGGCTCGACGGTGACAATGCAGGCGGTGTCGATCTCCTCGCCGTTCGGGCCTGCCCAGTTCGAATAGAGCCCGGCGAAGATCATGGGGGAATCGTCCTCCATGGTGATGTAGTAGGGCTGGCGCTTGCCGTCCGGCCCCTTCATCCACTCGTAGTAGCCCGAGGCCGGCACGATGCAGCGCGAGTGGCGCACCGCGTCACGGAACGAGGGCTTGTCGGCCATGGTCTCGGCCCGGGCGTTGATCAGCAGCGAGAATTCACGCGGATCCTTCACCCAGTTCGGCACAAACCCCCAGCGCACCAGCTGGATGGTGCGGCGGCCGGACTGCTCCCACACCACCGCGATCGGCTGCGTCGGGGTGATGTTGTAGCGTGGCGGAAAGTCGATCTGGTTGAGCAGGTTGAACAGCTCGACCATCATCTCCGGCGGCAGGGTGGTGGCGAAACGTCCGCACATTCTCGAGGCCTCTCTTCACCCCCTAGTTAGGCACTTGCCGCGGCGAGGACAAACCACAATCATCGGCTTATGCCCGAACTCCGACAGCCCCCCAATGCCGCCAGCGTCGCCCTGATCGATCGCGACAAGGTGCTGCTGATCCAGCGGGCCCGAAAACCGTATTTCGGCATGTGGAGCCTGCCCGGCGGCCGGCTCGAGCCGGGCGAGACACCCGAGCAGGCAGCCGAGCGCGAGATCAGGGAAGAGGTTGGGCTCAGCGTGTGGCGGCTGCACCCGATCCGGCGGATGTTGCTCGGCGAGGGCCGGTTCGTGCTGCAGGTCTATGCCACCGAAGCGTTCGAAGGCGAGATCGTCGCCTCCGACGAGGTCAGCGACTGGCGCTGGGTGCGCGCCGACGAGATCGGCGGCATGCACACCACGCCGGACCTCGGCGAGGTGGTGGCCGGCGCCTTTCGGGTCTTCGATCGCAGTTGAGGCAGCAGAGCGTTTCACTTAAGGATCAGGCATGCGCCTCCGCCCGCTTCGCTTCGCTCTGATTGCCCTGCTGCTCGCGGCCGGGCCGGCGCGCGCCATCGATCCGCCCTACCAGGCCGAGATGGAGCGGCTCTCCGAAATTCTCGGGAGCCTGTATTTCCTCGATCCGCTGTGCAAGCCGAACGCCGGCTCCGACTGGCGCGGCGAGATGGCCGACCTGATCGCGCTCGACGAACCCGACGACGATCGCAAGCAGCGGCTGGCCGGCGCCTTCAACTCGGGCTACGAGGCCTATGCGCGGCTTTACCGGGTGTGCACGGTCTCGGCGGAACAGGCGATGTCGCGGCTGCTGATCGAGGCCGAGAAGACGGCGCGCGATATCCACTCGCGTTACGCCGAGTAAGGCCGCCCGCCAGCGCGCTTTCGCCGGGTTAACAATAATTGCAGAGTGCATATTAACCTTTTGGAGACGGATGGGGCGCGCCGCCCGTCCGACCGTGCTAGGGGCGATGGCATGAAACTCTCCAAAACCCTCAAGGGCGACAACGGCAGCATCGAGCGTCTCGCCGAGGCGGAGCGCGAAGAGCGGCAGGTGGCGCTCGAGTATATTGCCGAGGCCTGGAACACCGCCGAAGACGACGGCATCGCCACCGAGGCGCTGGCGCATGCCTCGCTGTTCGCCGCCATCACCTCGCTGGTCGAGCACCACGGGGAAACGGCGATCGCCGAGCTGATCGCCACCTTGCCCGACCGCATTCAGGCCGGCGAATACAGCCTCAGCCGCTCGCTGCAATAGCGCTGTTCGGGTTGTTTGCCTCACCGGGAAAACCCAGGTCCACTGTCGTCATTCCCGCGAAGGCGGGAACCTAGTGGGATGCTGCGCCACCAGTTGAGGTTGATCGATCGTACTGGGTCCCCGCCTTCGCGGGGATGACGCCGGTGGGGTGGCGAGGAGTAGGCGATCTGCCAGAGTATCCTTGCCGAGCCGACGACACGCCCGCCTACAGCGCTTCCAGGAACCGCATCGGCTGGCCGATGCTCGGCGTCACCAGGTCGCCCTGCCACATCACGGTGTTGCCGCGCACGATGGTGCCGACCGGCCAGCCGGTGACCGTCACCCCGTCATAGGGCGTCCAGCCGGCGCGGCTTTTCACCCAGGCGTTGGTGATGGTTTCGCGCCGCTTCAGATCCACCACCGTCAGGTCGGCATCGTAGCCCACGGCGATGCGTCCCTTGTTGGCGATGCCGAACAACCGGTTGGGGCCGTGGCTCGACATATCGACAAAGCGCTCGAGACTCATCCGCCCGGCATTGACGTGGTCGAGCATGATCGGCACCAGCGTCTGGACGCCGGTCATCCCCGAATGCGATTGCGGATAGGGATGGTCCTTCTCCTCGCGGGTGTGCGGCGCGTGATCGGAGCCGAGCACGTCGGCGACGCCGTTGGCGACACCGGCCCAGATGCCGTCGCGGTGCGCCTTGTCGCGCACCGGCGGGTTCATCTGCGCATAGGTGCCAAGACGGGTATAGGCCGTCTCGTCCAGCGTCAGGTGGTGCGGCGTCACTTCGACACTCGCCACATCCTTGTGCGCGGCCAGAAACACCATCTCCTCGGCCGTCGAGATGTGGAGGATGTGGACGCGCTTGCCGGTCTTTCTTGCCAGCGCCACCAGCCGGCGAGTCGACAGCATCGCGGCTTCCGGGTCACGCCAGACCGGGTGAGAGGACGGGTCGCCGGGGACGCGCAAGGGCTTCCGCTCCTCCAGCCGGTACTCGTCCTCGGAATGGAAGGCAGCGCGGCGCGAGATGGCGCCGAGGATCGCCTCGACCCCATCATCGTCGGGCACCAGCAACGAGCCGGTGGATGAGCCCATGAACACCTTCACCCCGGCACAGCCCGGCAACCGCTCGAGTTCAGGCAGTTCGGCCACGTTGTCGTGGGTGCCGCCGATATAGAAGGCGAAGTCGCAATGCATGCGGCGGGTGCCGAGGCGGATCTTTTCCTCGAAGGTGTCGCGCGTCG
>MKVB01000003.1:93177-239034 GCA_001899085.1 Devosia sp. 66-14
GGCAGAACATGCAGGCCCGTGCAGTCGACCACATTGCCCGCCGCCGCGGCGCCCAGATCGCCCAGCGCCACGATGCGCCCGTCGTTCACCGCGATGTCGGTCTGGTGCACCCCGTCATGGTTCACCACCGTGCCGTTCTTGAAGATCGTCTCGTACTGCGCCATGTCTCTAGTCCGCCTGCCTTTCGGCGGGTGTAGCGGAACCATCCCATGCCCACAATCCTCCGTCCGTCCCGTGCCGCCTTCCGGTTTTCCGGTCCCGAGGCGCAGAAGCTGCTGTTCGACGTGGTGACCGGGCGATTGCTGGCCGAGCCCGGCCCCGCCGTGTGGTGGGCTTTGCTGTCGCCGCAGGGCAAGGTGCAGGCCGAGGGGCTGAGCGGCTGGGCCGAGGAGGCCTTCTGGCTGGATGTCGACGTCTCCGTCGCCGATGCGTTCCTCAAGAAAATGAAGCTCTATCGGCTGCGGGCCCAGGTGCAGATCGACGACCTGAGGCAAACCCATGCGGTAGGCTGGAGCTTTGACGGCTGGGCCGAGGGGATCGCGCATGCCGATCCACGCGGGCTGGGTGAGCGGGTCATCGCCGAAAAGACCGCCACTACCGGCTGGCTGGCGCCCGATGACAGGTTTGCCGCGCATCGGATCAGCGCCGGCATCCCCGAACAGGGACCGGATTTCGGCATCGACCAGAATTTCGCCCACGATATCGGGCTCGACCTGCTCGACGGCATCGACTTCATCAAGGGCTGCTATATCGGCCAGGAAGTGGTGAGCCGGATGAAGCACCGCGGCACCGCCCGCCGCCGTCCGGTGATCGTCTCGGGCATCGACGCACCCGCCGGCACTCCGGTGGTCGCCGGTGGCCGCGATGCGGGACCGATCGGCGAGGTGGTCGATGGCCGCGCCGTGGCGATTGTCCGGCTCGACCGCATCACCGATCCTGCCGCGGTCAGCGTCGGCGGCAAGCCGGTAACGGTGACGCTGCCGCCCTATGCCGGCTACCAGTTCGGTGAGGCGACGAACGAGGACTGATGGCTCGCCCGAGTCGGCGGCCCCTCGCACTTGACACCTTCACGTCCGCTCTATAACTATTTGGTTATAGAACGACTGCGTTATGAATAGTCCCGGATCGGGACGCATAGCCGGTCGCTGCTACGGACCATGTCATTTGCGAGGAGGAGTTCCGATGTTTGATCGATTTTCCGGCTACGCGCCGTATGGGCTGGCGATCCTGCGGATCGTCACCGGCCTGCTGTTCGTCCATGCGGGGCTGGCCGTGCTGTTCAACTTCCCACCACCCCCGCCGGGCTCCCCACCCGAGCTGGCGACGCTGATGACGGTGGCTGGATGGCTGGAGCTGGTGGGCGGACTCTTCATCCTTGTCGGCTGGATGACCCGGCCGGTGGCCTTCGTGCTCTGCGGCTTCATGGCCGTTGCCTATTGGGGGTTCCACTTCCCGATGAGCCCGTTCCCGAACAATAATTTCGGCGTGGCGGCGATCCTCTACTGCTTCATCTTCCTTTACCTGTTCCTTGCCGGGCCCGGCCCCTGGAGCATCGATGCGAGGCGCGCCAACGCGACGTCCGCCACCTAGCAGGCGTGCCTCTGCACCAAACCGGGTTTGGCGAATCAACCCCTGAGGACTAGCTTCCTCGGCCTCAAACACCGGGGGATTGCATGGCGCGTGGCAAGGAGCGGGCGTGGCAGCGTATGCTGTCGGGCAGGCGGCTCGATATCCTCGACCCCTCGCCGCTCGATGTCGAACTGAGCGATATCGCGCATGGTCTGGCCCGCGTGGCCCGCTGGAACGGCCAGACCACCGGCGACTATCCGTTCTCGGTGGCGCAGCACTCGGTGCTGGTGCTCGAACTCTATCGTGCGCTGAACCGCGATGCCGACCCGCGCGCCCTGCTCTACGCGGTGCTGCACGACGCGCCCGAATATGTGATGGGCGACATCATCTCGCCGTTCAAGGCGGCGATGGGCGGCAACTACAAGGAAGTCGAGAACCGGCTGCTCGGCGCGGTGTATCTGCGCTTCTCGCTGCCGGCGACGCCACCGGCCGCGCTGCAGAAGCAGATCAAGCGCGCCGATCGCGAAGCGGCCTTCCTCGAAGCCACCCACCTGGCCGGGTTCGACGCTGAGGAGGCACGCCGTTATTTCGGCGAGCCGAGCTTCCCGGTGTTCGAGTTCGAACCGTTCGAGAAGCTGATCCGGCCGTGGCCGACACGCGAGGCCTATGACCGCTTCGTCGAGGTGGTGGAAAAGCTCGCCGCAGCGCTTCCGTGATCGTCCCGCGCCGAATGCACTGGTTAAATTTACCTTAATCGCTGTTCCATTTTGACACGCCTTTGGGCGTCATGGTTGATGGTTGGTTAACAAACCGACCGGAGAACGGCCATGGACGCGACGAAGGCGATCATGCTTGGGGGAGCACTCGGGCTTGGCGCGGCAGTTCTGCTGTCGTTGCCGAACGTGCTGCCGCGTGCAGTGGCCGAGGAGGAGCCGATGCGGACCCTGCTCAGCACGCCCAACGAGATCTGGCCGCCGGCCTTCGACCCGGATCGGCTGATGCGCTGGAGCTATTATGTGCAGCCGGGTGTGTCGGTGGAGCCGGTCAAGGAAACCGTGGTCCGCAAGATCGGCTATGGCCGCACCACCTTCGTCAACGTGATGGAGACCGCCAGCGGGGTGTATTCGACCGACGGCCTCGCCAGTCCGCACATCCAGTATCCCGGCATCATCAAGGAGCCCAAGCCGTCTCCCGACGCGGGCCTGTGGTACTGGAGCGGCCGCAAGTGGGTGGCGAGTGCGCCCGTCTCGGCCGGCTCGTTCGTGACGATCATTCCGTTCGACGGCGGAAGCCTGCTGACCACCGAGGACGGCAGCTGCGTGGCGCTGGGCAAGAGCGTCTACTGCTGAGGGCTTTCGGCGCCGACTGCAGGCACCGAGCCAGATGCAACTAAAGCTTCGGCCCCTCGGCGACGCTGGCGGCGCCTATCGAGACCTGCTTGATCACCAGCGCATATTCGCTCCGCCCGTCGGGCAGGAAGCGGAACACGCCATCGCGGCCGTTGAAGCCGGCCGGCAGGGTCAGCTGAGCACGGTCATATTTCGGCGTGCCGTTGGCGAGCGATCCGGCATTGGCGAGGATGGTCGCTGTATAGGCGATGGTAGCGAACTTGTGCGGCGCCGAACCGTACTTGGCCTGGTACTCCTGCAATAACGCGTTATATCCGGTATCGTCGATGGCAGGGAAGATCGCTCCAGCCAGCGTCGTGGTGTTGAGGATCGAGGGGTCGCCGTCCCAGTCGGCCGAGCCGATCAGTTGCACCTTGCCCGGCGGGATACCGGCCTCGTTGAGGAGGTTGGCAAAGCTGGGCGCCGTCGCCCGGTCGGGGATGAACAGTGCGTCGACCTGCCCGGCCTGCAGCATCGGCACCAGTTGGGTGACGACGTTGCGCGCCTCGGCTTCCGAGGAGAAATTGTAGACAGCGCGGGCGTTGAGCCCCAGATCCGCAGACGCCTGGCGGAAGGCGCCTTCCTGGATGCGGCCGAAATCGGTGGTCGGGAAAACCCCGGCAAAGGCCTTCTTGCCGAGCTTCTTGGCATAGCCCATGGAGCGCTTCACTTCGCTCTCGGGCAGGATGTTGAGCAGATAGACGCCCGGCGAGGCGGCGCCCGAGTTGTTCGAGAAGCCGATCACCGGCACGCCAGCGGCCTTGGCCACCTGCCCCACGGCCGTGACCTGGTCGGCGCGCAATGGCCCGAGAATGAGGCTGGCGCCCTCACCCAGCGCCTGCTGCGCCGCCTGCGTCGCGCCACCGGTGGTTGCCCCGGTGTCCTTGAGCAGCACGGTGATGTTCTCGCCGATATTCGGGTTGGTCTCGACGAACTTGATTGCCAGTTCCGAAGCATTGGCCATCGAGGTGCCGACGCCGGCCAGATTGGGATCGCCCGACAACGGCAGCAGCAAGGCGACGCGCACCGGCCCCTTGCCGAAGCTCTTGCCGCTGGTGAGGGGCTGTGACGCGCCATTGCTGGTGCCGCCGCCACCCGGGCCGAAGGAGAAATTGCCGGCCGAGCAGGCCGACAGCAGCGCCGCCGCGGCAAGCCCGAGCCCCGCAAACCTGAGCCCAGTCAGCACGCCCGCGCCACCCGCAATTCTCACTTGCCCAACCTTCACTGAGTCTCGCACTGTGGCGCACGAGGCGCGCCACTCCAGCGCTGGTCTATACAGAATCGAGCCCGGCTCATAAAGACCGAGCTTAACTTCGGCTTAACATTTGGGGGTAGCGTGGACGAGCGGCCGAAGAGCTACTTCATTGCCGGGACCGAGTTTCCGGCGCCGCCGCTGGCGGCGGGGCTCTATGTGGTCGCCACCCCGATCGGCAACCTCAAGGACATCACGCTCAGGGCGCTCGAGACGCTGGCGGCCGCCGAGCTGATCCTGTGCGAAGACACCCGTCACTCGGCCACGCTGCTCGATCACTACGGCATCCGCACCCCGCGCAAATCGCTGCACGAGCACAACGAGCGGGCCCGCATCGGCGAGGTCATCGCCTCGATCGAAGCCGGCCGCGCCATCGCGCAGATTTCCGATGCCGGCACGCCGCTGCTGTCCGACCCCGGCTTTCCGCTGGTTCGCGCGGTGCGCGAGGCCAACCTGCCGGTATTCGCCAATCCCGGCGCCTCGGCACTGCTGGCGGCACTGGCCAGTGCGGGCCTCCCCACCGATGCGTTCGGCTTTGTCGGGTTCCTCCCCGCCAAGCCCGGTGCGCGGGCCAATGCGCTGGCGGCGCTCAAGGCGCGCGCCGACACGCTGGTGTTCTACGAATCGCCGCGCCGGCTCGGCGACACACTTGCGGCGATGGCGGAGGCCTTGGGCGATCGGCCCGCGGCGGTGGCGCTCGAACTCACCAAGCGTTTCGAGCGGGTCGAACGCGGCATGCTCAGCGCGCTCGCGGCGCAGTTCGGGGATCGTGAGACCAAGGGCGAAGCGGTGGTCCTGGTCGGCGGCGCCGAGGGAGTTGTGGTCGATGCCGCCGACTGGCAGGCGGCGCTCGACGAGGCGCTGGCGGCCGGGCCGCTGCGCGCTGCCGTCGACGAGATCACGACCCGCTTCGGCCTCAAGCGCAAGGAGGTCTACGATGCCGCCCTGGCCAGGAAAGCCAAAGAGTAGGCCGGGGAATAACCAGACCCGCAAGAGTCGGCTCGGCGCCGAGCTCTACGGCCGGCGCGGCGAGACGCTGGCGGCCTGGTACCTGCGGCTCAAGGGCTACCGCATCGTTGCGACGCGGGTGAAGACGCCGGTGGGCGAGATCGACCTCGTCGCCCGACGCCTGGGCACCACGGCCTTCGTCGAAGTGAAGGCGCGCCAGCACCGCAGCGAAGAGGCCGTGGCGCTCGAGGCGGTCAATACCAGCCGCATTGCGCGCGCCGCGCAGTACTATGTTGCGCGCCACCCCACCCTCGCCGAAACGCCGCTCCGCTTCGACGTGATTTTCCTTGCGCCCGGCACCTGGCCGCGCCATGTCAAAGGCGCTTTCGACGCCAGCTAGGACCGCTTCATGTCCCTCAAAATTGCCGTGCAGATGGACCCCATCGCTTCGATCAATCCCAAGGGGGATTCGACCTTCGCGCTGATGCTCGAGGCACAGGCGCGCAAGCACAAGGTCGACTATTACGTGCCGCAGACGCTGGCGCTGCGCGACAACCACGTCTCGGCCGAGGTCGCGCCGATCACCCTGTTCGACAAGCCGAAGGGCGAGCATTACGCGCTGGGCGCGTTCGCCCGCGTCGACCTCGCCAGTTACGACGTGGTGCTGATGCGGCAGGACCCGCCGTTCGACATGAACTACATCACGCTCAGCCACCTCCTTGAGCGCATCCACCCGAAAACTTTCGTGGTGAACCCGCCGGCGGCGGTGCGCAACGCGCCGGAAAAGATCCTCGTCACCGAGTTCCCCGAGCTGATGCCGCCGACGCTGGTGACGCGCGATCGCGGGCTGATCCACGCCTTCCGCAAGGAGCATGGCAACATCATCGTCAAGCCGCTCTACGGCAATGGCGGTGCCGGGGTGTTCCTGATCCAGGAGACCGACCAGAACCTCAACTCGCTGATCGAACTGTTCGAGCAGAGCTTTCGCGAGCCGTTCATGGTGCAGAAATATCTGCCCGACGTCAGGAAGGGCGACAAGCGCATCATCCTCGTCGACGGCGAACCGGTGGCCGGGCTCAACCGCATTCCGGCCGAGGGCGAGGCGCGCTCCAACATGCATGTGGGCGGCCGCCCGGAACTGTCGCCGCTCACCGAACGCGAGCGCGAGATCTGCGCCACCATCGGGCCGGCGCTGAAAGAGCGTGACATGATCTTCGTCGGCATCGATGTGATCGGCGACTACCTCACCGAGATCAACGTCACCTCGCCGACGGGCATCCGCGAGATCAAGCGCTTTGGCGGGCCGGATATCGCGGTGCTGATCTGGGACGCGATCGAAAAACGGCGGAAATGATCCGCCAAGCCGACGTCGCAGCGGCCGGACTCGAAAGTCAGACCGTTGCTGTGTCCGTGCGCAGTCCGGGCGGCGGGATCGACTGGCTGCAGGACTGCGCCGTGGGCGACCGCCTGTATGCGGCCAGCCTGAGTAAGCAAGTGACGGCGGCGGCGATTGCCGTGCTGGTGCGGCGCGGCATGCTGGATGTGGACGCCCCGATCGGAAGCTTCCTCCTCGATCTGCCGTCGTGGCGGAACCAGGTGACCAGCCGGCACCTGTTGCACCACCTCGGTGGCATGCTCGAACCGGATTGCATGGCCGGGCCGGGGCACTGGACCAGTCTGCTGGCGTTGCAGCGCCTGCAGGAGAGCCCTGACCTCGTTACGGCTCCGGGCACCGTCTATCGCTATTCCAACGCGGGCTACATCTGCCTCGAAGCCATCATGGAACGGGTTTCCGGGCAGTCGTTCGGCAGCTTCGTGCGGACCGAACTGTTCGATCCGCTAGGCCTGGCCGACCTCGACTTCACCACCACGCCGGACTTCCCCCAACTTGCCGGCATGGGCGATATCCTGCCGCTGTCACTGGGTGATGGCGGCATCTGGACCACCTCGGCCGCCTTCGCCGATTGGCTCGACCATCAGAACCGCGACACGCTCGGCCTCGAGGCGCTGGTCCTGCAACCCGGCCGGCTGCCCGATGGAATACTGACCGACTATGGCTGGGGAGTTGGGTTGCGCGAGTTACGCGGCCACCCGCTGCTCATCCACGGCGGGCGCTGGCCCGGCGCCACCGCCAAGGCGGTGCGCTGCCCGGCTCTGGGCCTCAGCGTGGCGGCGTTCTCGACCTCCAGCGACCCAAACAGCATCAATGTCCTCGTCGACAAAGTGCTGGAGAGCCTGGTCGAGCGGTAGCCGCGCTGTTCGAGCAGGTCATCAAGTGGTCGCGACAATCCTGGGCAGCGTCCCTGATCACTCGTCGCTCTCGGCGGCAGTGAGGTAGTGCTCCTCCCACTGCTCATGCGGGATGAAGCTGCCGACCGAAAACTCGAAACGCTCGACGGCCGAATAATCCGCGGCAGCGCGGCAGGTGAACTTCACTTCGTACCATTCGCGCCGGCTGCGGAAAGCGCCGCCATCGGCGATCAGTGCACCGTCGCGTGTCGCCATGTCGGCCATGGCATAGGCAACGACGGTATCGGGATCGAACTCCGGCCGGGCGCGACGGATCTGCTCGATCGCCTCGATGCTGCAGAGTTGCACCAGCCGCTCGCTGCCATCGAGCGTCGTCATCGCGGCCCGGAGTTTGGCGCTCTCGGGCTCAGCCAGCAGGCTGCCCGCGAAGAACTCGGTGGCTCTGACGGTGGCGCCGGGCGCGGCCTTCGCCGCAGGCTTGGCAGGGCTCGTATCGGGCGACGCCTCGGCTGCCGGCGTGGCGGCAGGCGGCGCTGCCGGTGGCGCCTGTTGCGGTGCGGTGAGAGCGGCAAACTGCGCCGCCGTCATCAGCTCGACGGCGATCGAAGGTGGCGGCAACGGTCTTGCAGCGTCCTTGTCCGGCCCAAGCAACAGCAGGCCGAGCAGCGCTGTGTGAAATACGATCGACGCTGCCGTACCCCACGCCGATCGCGGTGAAGGCGACTCTTCGATCGGGCTGTCGTCGAGGGTGATGGTCATGGCGGCAAGCGAGTCAGTCCGGCGGCTTTGCGGCTGATTTGCGGAGGCCGGCGTCGCCTCAGCGAAATCCACTGCGGGCTCTCGCCTTTCGGCGCGGGCTCAGCCATTGTCCGGCCATGCCGATCGACACGTTCCTGCTTGCGCTGACCACGTTCTTCGCCACCCTCGGGCCGGCGGACCTGCTGGTCGTCTATGCGGCGCTGACGCAGAAGAATACCCAGGCCGAGCGGCGCGCCATGGCGCTGCGCGGCACGGTGATCGCGGCGGTGATCCTCCTCTTTTTCGCAGTATTCGGCGAGGTGCTGCTCAAGCTGTTCGGCATCACGCTGCCGGCCTTGCGCATCGCCGGCGGCATCCTCCTGCTGTTGATCTCGATCGACATGGTGTTCGCCCGCCATTCGGGCGGCACCGGCACCACCCCCGAGGAAGAAAACGAAGCACAGAGCCGCGCCGACATCTCGGTGTTTCCGCTGGCGACACCGCTGCTGGCCGGCCCCGGTGCGATCAGCGCGGTGATCCTGCTCACCACCGGCTCAGGCGGCTTCAACCTCGAATGGGTCGTGGTGGTGCTGGCGCTCTTGGCGATCCTGCTGCTCTGCTACGTGGTGATGCTGGTCGCCATCCCGATCCAGCGACTGCTCGGCATTACCGGCCTCGCCGTGGTGAGCCGCGTCGTCGGCGTGCTGCTCGCGGCGCTCGCGGTGCAATTCCTGCTCGATGGGCTGAAATCCAGCGGCCTGATCACCGGGCTCGCAGGCTGAAGACAAAGGCCGCGGCGCATGCCACGGCCTTCACCAGAATTCACGTGCAAGTCGCCCGGTTACTTCTTCTTGGCCGGTGCGGCGGTGGTCGGGGTCATCCCGGCGGTGGCCAGCACTTTCGGCTTTTCCTTCTTGGGCTTCTTGGCTTCCTTGTTGGATCTGATCTGACCTTTGGCCATCGGCATCCCCTTCCATTGTTGGCCGGCAGCAACTCCGGCAATCACTACATCAGGCTAGAACCAAGGCAGAATCCTGACAAGATCACCGCCCGGCTCGAGTCCTTGATTTGTCGCGCTTTCGAACCGGAAAAAGCCGGTAATCGCCGCCTTTGCGAGGACGGGCCGTTCCTGAAAGCGCTCCTTCCGCTACTTGTGGCTCTGGCAGCGGCCCTGCGGGCCCAGCCGATCGACGGTCCGCGGATCGCACCCGGTGAGCAGGAACGTCACCCAGTCGCCCTCGGTGCCGTAGAAAGCATTGCGATCGACCTCGGTACGAATGCCCGACATGGTGCCGGTCTGCGTCCATTGCCAGAACATCCAAGGACGATCGCCATACCTGGTGTGCGGCTCGGCGGCGGTCGAGCGCAGCCAGAACGAGGAGTCGAAGTGCTCGCCGGCGAGGATGTCGCGATAGAAGTTCATGTCGGTATAGATGATCGGCACCTTGCCGGTGTGCCGCTCCATTTCGGCCAGCATGACGCGGACCTTTTCCAGCACGTCGGTGCGGTTGAACTTGTTCTTGCAGCTCGAATGATTGTTCCACTCGAGATCGAGCACCGGCGGCAGCGCATCGGGATCGTTGGGCACCATCTTCTTGAACCAGGCCGCCTGCTGCGAGGCGAGGCTGCACCAGGTCATGAAATGGTAGGCGCCGCGCGCGATGCCGGCAGCCTGCGCACCGCGCCAGTTGTCGTAGAAATTGGGGTCGATGTAGTCCTTGCCTTCGGTCGACTTGATGAAGACGAAATGCACGCCGCCGCCACGGGCGGCGTTGAAGTCGATCCGCCCCTGGTAGCGCGCCACGTCGATGCCCTGGATCGGCAGGCCCCAGGCCCGACGCACGCCATCATGCGGATCGTTGTCGCCGGGAATGCCACGATAGTCCTGGGTGGGCGACCGCCCGCAGGCGGCGAGCAGCAGGACGAGCCCGACCAGCAGCAGGGATTTGGCGAACGGAAAGGCGGGACGGGCGGCGGCAAGCATGCTGGACGTCTGGCTTTCGAGCGGAGATCGGAAGCCTTTGAATCAACATGGGCCGCTTAACGAAACCTTGCGCTAACCCTTTGTTATTCCAGCATGGTTAACGCGGGTACTGGATTTTGATCCAACCTGTGGATAGCCTCCGGCCGCAATCGGTCGGGGGGCCCAATGCCGTCAACTGTTTCCATCGTGATCGAGTGGGAAAACGCGCTGCTGTCGGATGTGGGGCGCGCACGCCAGATGCTGTCGACGCTCGGCGAGCAGGCAAGAGCCTATGCGCGCACGCACAATACGCGCTTCGAACTGCTGGTTGCCTACGATCCGGGCGAGATCGACATTGCGGTGCCGCGCTTGACCGTCGAGGACGAGCTCGACCCGGCCAACTGGCCGGGTGAGGTCCGCTATGTGGCGGCGCCGGGGCTGCACTATTTCGAACAGAAGGACCTGGGTGCCGCATCGACAGGTGCCGAAGTGGTCGTCTTCCTCGACAGCGATGTCGTCCCCGATGCCGGCTGGCTTGGCTACATGCTCGACGCGATCGACCGGCCCGACGTGCAGGTGGTCGGCGGTCACACCTATCTGGCGCAGGACAAGCTGCTCGACCGTCTGTTCTCGGGTTTCTGGTTCTTCGAGCCCAACCCCGGACAGGCCGGCGTCACCCGGGCCGGGCATTTCTATGCCAACAACGTCGCCTTCAGGCGCGAGGTGCTGGAGCGCCACCGTTTCGGCCACGCGGACAGCTATCGGGGGCAGTGTATCGAACTGGCGCGCCGGCTCGAGGCCGACGGCATCACGATCTGGCGGGCCGCCGACGCCGCGGTCAGCCATCCGGCACCCGACGGGCTGCGGCACGCACTTATCCGCGCCGTCTGTCAGGGCCACGACAATGTCTACTGGCGCCGCCGGCGGCCGCTGGGGTGGCTCCATGCCAGCCCGCTGGGTGGCGCAATCCGGCTGCTGCGCAGCATCGGCAAGAACGGCGCGACGGTGCTGTCCCGCACCCGGCCATGGGGTCTCGACCCGCTGACGGCGGTTGGTTCGTTCGCTTTCGGTGCGGGGTTCGCGCTGGTGATCTACGGCTCGGAGATCGTCGCCTACTTTGCGCCGGGGCTGATCCGAAAGCACGTCCAGATGTGAGCGACGGCGGCTTTGCTCGGCCAGACATAGTTTCGGCCACCGGGCATCTGGGCTCAACAGGCGCGCGCGTACGGACGACAAGCGGATGTCCAACACGCTATGGGGGCCCCTGACGGGCTGGCTCACCGGGCCCGGAGAAGCGCTGCAGTCCAATGCCGGGCGGGCGTTTCGGCAGCGACAACGGCGCACAGCAGGCCAGTGACGCGTGAGCAGCTTGTATCGCATGCGCACCGCCGGGGACATCGGCCCACGATCATCAAATAACCCAGTCCCCATCTTCGGTATTTCGCGTCACTTGCGGCAGACTCCACCGCATGCTTGCTGTATCTTGTCGTTCTGGCGCACTCGATATTTGGTTGTTTGGGAGGATCGCGATGCGTTTTATTGCGAAGGCGATACTGGTGGCGGTCGTGTCGTCCGGGCTGTCTGCGGCGCCAGGCCATGCCGGCGAAGCGGAAACTGCTTTGCTGCGCACCTATATCGGGGGCTGGAGCGGTAGCGGTGTGCTGCGTGGTGGAGACCAGCCGGAGGCGTTCAACTGCCGGCTGATGGTGACGCAGGGCAGACTGATCAAGATCAACTATGCCGGGCGCTGCAGCCTGGTGAATATGAACCTGTCCGTCTCGGGCACCATCTCGTTCAACGACGAGGCGAACCGTTATGAAGCGACCATGCGTTCCAATGTCGGCCTCTCCGCTGCCGCGGTGGGATCAAAGCAGGGCAGCAGCATTACCTTCAAACTGAGCGAGAAGCAGAGCGACCGGGTCGGTACGCCGGTCAAGATCGACTCGGTTCTCCAACTCAGCGGGAAGCAGATTGTTGTCGACTTCACCGTTGAACTCAATCGCTCGGGACAAACGCTGACGACGACGGTGCCTTTCAGTCGGCAATGAGGTCGGGCCGGTCGATGCCTCTCAGCGCGTCTCGAGTTCGGACAGCCAACGGGCGACCTCATCGAGCAGCCAGGCGCGCAGCTTGCCGATTGCATCGAGACGATCGCTGGAGGCCGGCCAGACCAGGTAGTGCGCGTGCACGTCGATGACCTCGTCGGCCCACAAGCGGAGCAACCTGCCGGACCGCAGTTCGTCCTGAATGAAGGAACGGCGGGCCAGGAGGATACCCTGCCCGGCAATGGCGGCCTGCATCGCCAGCAAGGTGTCGGAGAACAGCACGCCGGACTGTGGCTCGACGAACGCCAGTCTGGCGGCCTGGAACCAGGGGGTCCACGGCTGCGCCGACTGGCGCAGCAGCACTGAGGTAGCGAGGTCCGACGGCAGCAGCGGCAGCCTGCCGTCGCGATAGTCCGGACTGACGACGGGAAACACCACCTCGTCCATCAGATACTCGGCTTTCAGGCCCGGCCAGGCGCCGCCGCCATAGCGGATGGCGGCATCGACGCCATCGCTGGCATCCAGCCGGGCGAGCGCGCCGGATGTCTGAACCTCGAGCTCGATCTCGGGATAGCGGCGGGCGAATTCATCGAACCGCGGCATGAGCCATTTTGCGGCGAAGGCCGGAAGGGTGCTGATGACCAGCCGCTCGCGTGCGGCCGTCGCGCCGCGGCGCGCGGGCCGTGCCGCCACCTGATCGAAGGCCCGGTCGAGAACGGTCAGGCCCTGGCGAACCTGCAAGGCGAGCGCCTGAGACATCGCGCTGGGTTCAACGCCTTTAGGCGTGCGGACGAAAAGCGGGTGTCCGATGCGCTGTTCAAGCGCCCTGATATGCTGGCTCACCGCCCCCTGGGACAGAGCAAGCTCGTCCGCCGCCTTGGTAAAGCAACGCAGCCGCACCGCCGCTTCGAGCGCGCGCATCGTCTGGATGCTGGGGAGCCGTCTTCCAACCATCTGACATTAGTATCACTAATGGCTGCGCTGGAAAAACTATCGTTTGAGCTCGCATGCGGGTTCATCGAGCTTGCGGGCGATCGCAACGCAAGCAGCGCCATGGCGCCCAGGACATTCACCCGATGTACCAGCTATTCCACTCACCGGGCGCCTGCTCGATGGCTGTTCATATCATTCTCGAAGAGGTTGGCGCCGAGTTCGAGCTCTTCGCGGTGTCGGTCGCCAATCGCGACACGCAGCGCGAGCCCTACCTCTCGATAAATCCGAAGGGCCGGGTACCGGCGCTGCGCATCCCGGGCGAAGCCAAAGTGCTCACCGAACTGCCGGCCATCCTTCGTTACCTGGCCAGCCGCTACCCGGAACATGGGCTGGCCCAGACGGGGAACCCCCTGCTTGAGGCGCGAATCGCCGAATGGCTCGCCTGGCTCAGCGGCTGGGTGCACAGCGTCGGCTATGGGCTGATCTGGCGGCCTGAGCGGTTCGATCCGGCCCCCTCGCACGCAACGGCCCTGGCGGTGCAAGGAACCAAGGTCATCGAAGCGGCGCATGCCGAGATCGAGCGGGCTCTGGCCGACACCCGCAGCTGGAGCGTCGGAGAGCGTTTCTCGATCGTCGACCCGTTCCTGCTGGTGCTCTACCGCTGGGGGGCGTCGATCGGGTTCCCGATGAGAGAGCGTTATCCCGGCTGGACCAGGCTGGCGCAGCTGACACTGGAGCGGCCCGCCGTGCAGCGGGCTATGGCGCGAGAAGGTATCGCGTTTCGGGCGTGACGCGCTGCAGCATCGGTTTCACGGCCTGTGCGAACGGGACCATGCCAGTCGCCTTCCAGATGTAGAGGGCGCCACGGGCGCCCTCCACGATGGACGTTGCTGTCGTCGCCAGCTTACGAGGCGCGCGCCTTGAGATAGGCGTCGCCCTGCTTGGCCAGCTCGGTCATGATCACATCGAGCCCGGCCGCGTCGGCGGCCTTCTTCAGCTTGTCGAGACCGGCATCGACGTCGCCGACGCCGTAGAACAACGGGTTGGCGTATTGCGTCATCACGTTGTTCATCTGCGCCGCGGCTTCCTTGACCGGGGTCACGTCGGCGATGAACGAGGCGAAGGTGTCGAGGGTGAAGTTGTCGTAGTCCTGGGCCCAGCCGAACGCCTTCTTTTCGGATTCGGTCATCGACGAGGTGAGGCGCTCGAGCCCGGCCCGCCACAGAATGGCGTAGCTGGGGAAGCTGTAGGTGCTGAGCTGCTCGAAGCCGCGGTCGCCCACCGCCTTCCAGTCCGTGCCCTCGATGCCAAGGCCGACCAGATCGTGGTTCTCCTGCACCGAGAACCAGTCCTGCAGCGCCATGGCGCGGTCGACATCGCCGCCATTGGCATTGACCACGATCATGTTGTCGGCCTGGAAGGTCTGCACCGGTTTGACGCTGCCCAGCGGCCCGCCGAACGGCAGGACCTGCCCAAGCGCCGCCGTCGGAACCGCCTTCTTCAGACCGGCGAGCCGGTTGGACTGCAGGCCATCGGTGATCGACCAGAGGCCGGCGAAGCGACCGGCACCGAACTGGCTTTCGATCGTCGCCTGGTCGACGTTGAGCCCGTCGGCGTTGATGATGCCGTCCTGGTAATACTTGCGGATCTTGCGCAGCGCCTCGACGGTGCCGGCATCGTCCCACCAGGGGATCGGCCGCGACGAACCGGTGGTGGCGGCATCCTTGTCGAAGTAGAAGCGCAGCCCGGACCCGGCCAGCGAGTACTGCATAGTGTAGGGATTTTCCCACGAGTACTCGTTGAACATGCCGGTGGGGGTCGCCACCGCCGTCTGCCAGCCGGTCTGCGACGCGAGGGCGAACGGCGTCACCCCCGATTCCTTTTCCTTCACGGCATAGAAGAAGCGCTCGAGCGTCTGGAAGTCATTGATCTCGGGGAAGCCGAGCTTTTCGGCCAGATCCTGCCGGATGCCGAAATGCTGGATGCGTCCGGCGCTGTTGACCTGCGGAATGCCCCACAGCTTGCCGCCCCAGGAGTTGGCCTCGATCAGCTTGGGCGCGATCTGCTTTTTGAGGTTCGGCCATTTGTCGATCTGTCCGGTCAGGTCGGCAAGCGCGCCGCTCTGCTGCAGCTGGGCCATGTTGAGCCACAGCGCCTGCAGCGCCGTATCGAACTGGGCGCCCGCGGTGAACTTCAGCAGCGACTGCTGCTGGGAGTTACTCCAGGTGATGAACTGCGCATCGAAGGTGAAGCCATGCTCCTCCATGAGCTTGGCATTGGCCTTGTCGAGCACGGTCTTCCAGCCGGTCGGCGCCTGCGACGGCAAGAGCGCCACCGAGGTGCCGGAACTGGCACCGAAGGCCGGCGAGAGGCCCGAGAAAGCGGTGGCCATGCCTGCCGCCCCGCTGAGGGCCATGAAGTGTCTGCGCGAGAGTCTCATGTTGGTAGTCTCCTCCTCATTTGGGCGACGTGCGGGCCTGCCGTCGTCACCCCTTTGTGGCGCCAAGGGTGATGCCCTTGACGAAGAAGCGTTGCGCGAACGGGTAAGCGAGCAGAATGGGGCCGACGGTGAGTACCGTCATGGCGAAGCGCAACTGGTAGACGGGCGCCATCGCGGCCCCGGCCGAGCTCGGCAGGCTCGCCGCATTGGTGACGTTGGAGATGAGGTTCTGCAGGATCAGCTGCAGCGGGAACTTGTCGGGGTCCGACAGGAACAACAGGCCGGTGAACCACTCGTTCCAGTAGGTGACCGCGTAGAACAGCCCGAGCACCGCCAGAATCGGCTTGGACAGCGGCAGCACGATCTGGAAGAAGATGCGCAACTCCCCGGCGCCATCGATGCGGGCTGCGTCGAGAATCTCCTCGGGCATCTGCCGGAAGAAGCTCACCGTCACGAAGATCAGGAACGGCGCCAGCATCAACGGCAGGATCATCGCGAACCAGCTGTTGGTGAGACTCAGCACCTGCGTCACCAGCAGGTAGAAGGGCACCAGGCCGCCGTTGAACAGCATCGGCACATAGGCAAAAATGGTCAGTGGGCGGCTGATGAACGGCAGCCGCCGAGCGATCACCCAGGCGATCGCGGCCGTGCACGAGATCGACAGGATCGTGCCGACGATAGTGATGAACAGCGAGGCGACATAGCCGTTGAGCAGCGATTGCCCGGTGAACAGCAACTCGTAGGCCCGAAGCGAGAACGGCTCGGGGAACAGGCTGTAACCGTTGAGGCCCAGCACCGACTCATCGGTCAGGGAGCCGGCGACGATCATCCAGAGCGGCACGAGGCAGAACAGCCCGAACAGCGTGACGGTGACGTAACTGACCGCCGCGAACGGCTCGACGCGGCGTCGGGTCGCCTTGCGGACGGGCTGGCGCTGCGTGCCCGCGTTCGGCGCATCACCAGTGACCGCGCTGTGCTGGTCGAGGGCACTCACAGGATGCTGCTCTCTTTCTGAAAGCGGCGCTGCACCAGCACCGCCGCAGCCACGAAGACGAAGCCGACGACCGACTGGAACAGCCCGATCGCCGCCGTGGTGCCGAAGTCGCCGATCATCCGCAGCGAGCGGAAGACGTAGGTGTCGATGACGTCGGTGGTCGGGAACAGCACGCCATTGTCCTGGACGATGGCGTAGATGGTGGCGAAATCACCGAAGAACATGCGGCCGACGCCGAGCACCACCAGCACCGCGAAGGTCGGCAGCAGCAGCGGCACGGTGATCGACAGCGCCATGCGCCAGCGGCTCGCCCCATCGAGCGCCGCCGCCTCGTAGACCTCCTCGGAGATCGAGGTGATGGCGGCGAGAAAGATCACCGAGGTGTAGCCGCCCAGCTGCCAGACCTTGACGATGGTGAGGATCCACGGCCAGGCGCCGGGCTCGGTGTACCAGCTGACCTGCGGCAGATCGACGACGCTCAGCAGGTTGTTGACGAGGCCACCGCGCCCGCCGACCCCCGAGAGGATCACCTGCAGCATGATCGAAATGACGATGGGCGAAACGAAATAGGGAAAGAAGATCACCGACTGCATGAAGCGGCGATACGGGCCGCCGCGGATCTCGTTGAGCATCAGCGCCAGGACGAGGCCGGCGAACAGCGAGGCGCCGAGAAACAGCGCATTGAGGAACACCGTGTTGAAGACGATCGTCGCCGCGTCGCCGCTCGTCAGGAAATAGCGGAAATTGGCGAGGCCGTTCCACGGGCTGCCGAAAATGCCGTCGCGGATGTTGAAGGCCTTGAAGGCCACCACCAGGCCGACCATCGGGCCGTAGGCGAACACCAAGAACCAGGCAATGCCGGGCAGCGCCAGCAGCAGCAACAGCAGGTTGTCGCGCGACGACAATCCACGCCGGCGCGTGCCCGCGCCGGCAGGTCCTGGTTTGGTGACGGTCATCGGTCGTTCTGCCGTGGCGCCAAGAGTACGCCCACGTCGCCAACGGCGCGCGAGATTGGATGATCGGTCACTGGGCCCCTCCCCGAAGAACTGGAACCGTTCAACACCGTGGTTTCTTATTTGAAACTCGCGGTATCAGATGATAACCGTGACGACCAAATGGACAGGATGTCAAGCCATGCGTGGGTCTGAGATCGAGGCGCAGAACCGCAATCCGGCGATCGAGCGGATGATGGCCATTCTCCAGCAACTGGAGCGGGCGCCGAACGGGTTGGGCCTGAAGCGCCTGGTCGAGCAGTCGGGGGTGACGCGCTCGACGGTCTACCGCATCCTCAACTCGCTGACAGCGCACGGCCTGGTGCGCCAGCTGGAGAATTCCGATTACGTGCTGGGCAGCCGCCTGCTGTCGCTGGCCGACGGTGTCGGGATGCCGTCCGGAGGGCGCGTCGCCAAGGTGGCGCAGCCGCATCTCGACTTCGTGGCGCGCTCCCTGGGGGAGACGGCGAAGATCTCGATCTACGATCGCGGTCATGTGCTGGTGGTCGCGGTTGCCGGTGGCACCAAGCAGCACGCGCTGCATGCCCGGGTCGGCGAGCAGTTGCCGATCCATGCCGGCGGCAGCAGCAAGGCGCTGTTCGCCTTCCTGCCTGAGGCCGAACGCCAGCGCATCTATTCCCGGCCGCTGACCCAGTACAACGAACGCACCATCTTCGAGCCGGAAGCGCTCGAGGAGGAACTGTCGCGCGTGCGGCAACAGGGCTGGGCGTGCGACCCGGGGGAGTTCACGGCTGCGGTCAATTCCTACGCCGCACCGATCCGCGATCGTTCCGGCGACGTGGTCGCCGCCGTCAGCATCCCGTTCCTCGCCGGCCGCGATGCAGAATACGAGCAACTGGTGCGCGCCACCGCGCTGGCCACCGCCGACCGCATCAGCATGGGGCTTGGCTAAGGCGTTTCGTGGCGCGAACAAGACTGTCGTTTATAGTTTCGTTCCCTAATTGTTCTTGCCTGATCCGCGAACCTCCTGCTAGCGTGCCGCGCGGATATTGGGGGCGGGGAATGGTCACTCAGGTCGCCACGGTGGCGTTTCAGGGGATCGAGGCGGTGCCGGTCGAAGTGCAGGTGCAGATTGCGCCCGGCATGCCGAAGTTCTTTCTCGTCGGCCTGCCCGACAAGGCGGTGAAGGAATCGAGCGAGCGGGTGCGCGCCGCGCTCTACGCCTCTGGCCTCAGCCTGCCGCCCAAGCGGATCACGGTGAACCTGGCGCCGGCGGACCTGCCAAAGGAAGGCAGCCATTACGACCTGCCGATCGCGCTTGGGCTGATGGCGGCGATCGGCGCCATTCCGTCCGATGCGCTCGAAGGTTACCTGGCGCTGGGCGAACTCGGGCTCGACGGCCGGCTGGCGCCAACCGCCGGCGTGCTGCCGGCGGCCATTGCGGCGTTGTCGCGCGACATGGGCATTATCTGCGCCGAGGCGTCCGGGCCGGAGGCGGCATGGGCCGGCGACGACCTCGAGATCGTCGCGCCGCAGACGCTCCTGGCATTGGTCAACCACCTGGGTGGCTTCCAGATCTGCAGCCGGCCGGTGGCGCGGCGGCGGGCTGAGCCTGCGGGACTGCCCGATCTCAGCGACGTGCGGGGACAGCACGTGGCGCGACGCGCGCTGGAGGTTGCGGCGGCTGGCGGCCATAACCTCCTGATGGTCGGGCCGCCGGGCGCCGGCAAATCGATGCTGGCGGCGCGGCTGCCGTCGATCCTGCCGCCGCTCAACCCGCGCGAGCTGCTCGACGTGTCGATGATCCAGTCGATTGCCGGCGAACTGGCCGGCGGGGCGCTCAGCGACCGCCGGCCGTTCCGCGCGCCGCATCATTCGGCCTCGATGGCGGCGCTGGTCGGCGGTGGCCTGAAGGTGAGGCCGGGCGAAGCCAGCCTCGCCCATAATGGCGTACTGTTTCTCGACGAACTGCCGGAGTTCTCGCCCTCGGTGCTCGACAGCCTGCGCCAGCCGCTCGAAGCAGGGGAGACGGTGATCGCCCGCGCCAATGCGCATGTCAGCTTTCCCGCCCGCTTCCAGCTGGTCGCGGCGATGAACCCCTGCAAATGCGGCCTCGCCGGAACGCCCGGGCATGTCTGCAAGCGCGGCGACCGCTGCGTGCTCGACTACCAGGGTCGGGTGTCCGGTCCGTTCCTCGATCGCATCGATCTGAGGATCGACGTGCCTGCCGTTTCGGCTGCCGACATGATCGGGCCAGCCACGGCCGAACCTTCGGCGGCGGTCGCAATACGGGTCGAGGCGGCCCGTGAGCGACAACGCCAGCGCTATGCGGATGCCGGCCATCCCGACATCTTCACCAATGCCGCCGCCGGGCCATCGCTGATCGAAAAGCTGGTCGACCCCGACAAGGAGAGCCAGACCCTGCTGCTGCAGGCCTCCGAGCGCTTCAACCTCTCGGCCCGCGCCTATCACCGCGTGCTGAAGGTGGCGCGCACCCTCGCGGACCTCGCCGGCGCCGACAAGGTGGCCCGCCCGCACCTCGCCGAAGCGTTGAGCTACCGGCTGAATCTGGCGCTGGCCTAGCCCGGGCCCGAGGCCCGGCGATCATTGCAGTCACCGCCGTCGCCAATCCCGCTCGGGCGGCGCGGCCCCACGTCGCCGTGGGATCCCCGGTGCACGCCCCACAGGGCCTGAGGTCGGCCAATCGCTGCGTTCAGGATGCAACGTCGCCTGGGTAACGGGCTCAGTCTGTTCGTTCAGCTCCGGTGGCTTGCAGCCAACGATCATGCACCGCGACCGCTACGATTCTGCTGCCTCTAACATGCAGTAAATACAATGATTATCACTATCAAATGCAACAAGCTGTCGTGCAGATCGATAAAAATGATCCGTTGCAATTGTCGCTCAGTAGAAGTGCGTGTAGTGTACCTACGCTTTATCTCACTACCAGACCTCGCGCGGAATACTCCTGCTACTAGAGGACAGTGACATGGCGTTGCTTGATACCCCCGAATTCAAGGTCGCATGGGCGCGGGTTGTTGCTCGCGCCGCAGTTGAAGCCGCTTACAAGGCCCGTGTCACCAAGGACCCGGCAGCGGTGTTCGCCGAGCAAGGCGTCAGCGACCTCGACGAGAAGGCGCTGGCCGCTTTCGTGAAGGACCATCTGCAATCGGCGGTGGCGGCGGTTGAGCTGCAATCGACCCAGCAGCAGGCGTCCGAGCCGAGCGACGCCGGGCGGTCGATGTGCTTCTGCTCCGACCCCTGCACCGGTAACTGCGCCACGCAGGCCTGCCAGTTGCCCTGCTGGGCCCCGGCCGCCGCCCAGCCGTCCGCCTTCAGCACCATCGGCGGCTCCGGCGCCCAGGGCGCCTCCCCCGGAGGGATCGCCACCATGGTCTGCTCGACGGCACGCTGCGCCACCATGCCCTGCGGCCCGATCGCCACCCAGGCCAGCGGATCATCCGGGCAACGCACACAGAGCGGCGGGGCCGGCGCCGAACTCAATCAAGGCTTCAACTGTCGCGGCTCGATTGGAACGGCGGCGTCGTTCGGCTCGCTCTGCGGCACGGCCGGCAGTGCCGGAACGGTAGGGTGCTTCGGCAGCGCGGTCGCCGAAGACGCAATGATGGCCGGAGGCGGCATGTCTGCCTGCGGCGGATCCATGGCCACAATGGGAGGTGGAGCGATGTCGACTCAACTTTCAGGCGCGACTGGCGGCACGGCCAGCGCGGGAACTGCAATGGGACGTTCATTCAACTGCTGGGGCACCGCGGCAACGCTGGGCAGCGCCGGCAGTTTCTGCGGCACAGCGGGCACCGCCGGCACGGGTGGCACGTTCGGCAGCGGCGGCGGGCTGACCAACCAGATGGCGGCCAATAGCGCCGGCCTCGGTGGAGGTGGCGGCGGGTTTGGCGCCACCAGCGCCGGCCGCAACTTCAACTGCCTCGGCAGCATCGGCACCGCCGCCTCGTTCGGATCGGTCTGCGGTACGGCCGGCAGCGCCGGCACGGTCGGCTGTTTCGGCAGCGCGGTCACCAATGAAATGGCGATGGGCGGCGCGTCCATGGGCACCATGGGTGGCGGCAGTTCCACCCAGCTCTCGGGCGCAACCGGCGGCAGCGCCAGTGCGGGAACCGCGATGGGCCGTTCGTTCAACTGCTGGGGCACTGCGGCGACGCTGGGCAGCGCCGGCAGCTTCTGCGGCACGGCGGGCACGGCCGGTACCGGCGGCACCTTCGGCAGCGGTGGTGGGCTGACCAACCAGATGGCAGCAGCCAACACTGGCGGTCTCGGTGGTGGCGGCTTCAGCGCAAGCAGCGCCGGTCGCAGCTTCAACTGCCTCGGCAGCATCGGCACCGCCGCCTCGTTCGGCTCGGTCTGCGGCACCGCCGGCAGTGCCGGCACGGTCGGCTGCTTCGGCAGTGCCCTCACCAACGAGATGGCCGCCATGGGCGGCGCCTCCGCCGGCACGGTGGGTGGCGGGGCCAGCTCCACCCAGCTTTCGGGCGCGAGCGCGGCGACTGCCATGGGCCGTTCGTTCAACTGCTGGGGCACTGCGGCGACGCTGGGCAGCGCCGGCAGCTTCTGCGGTACCGCCGGTACCGCCGGCACGGGGGGCACATTCGGCTGCGGCGGCGGTGACGTGGCGCTGCAGCAGAACACCAATAGCGGCGCTACGCTCGGCTCGTTTGCGACCTTCTGCGGCTGCGTCGGCGGCGGTGGGGGCGGCGATACGACTTCAGCCAGCTGGGGCACCATGGCGAGCGGCAGCTGACGCTGAAGCCAACGACGCCGGCGCTGCTCGGCTAGGGGCGCGCTGCAGAGCCGGCGACGTGGCGACAAGCTGGTCACTTACCCAGGGGGTCCCAGGTGCACCGTCCGAAGTTCAAGGACAAATACCACATCGAGCCGGTGGACGACGCGGTCTTCCTGCTCGCCGAGCGGGACAGTTTCGTCCTCGAAGGGCCATCCATGGCCCGGGTCGTGCCGTTGATCGATGGCGTCCGCTCATCGGAGGAAATCGTCGCGGCAGCCTGGCCGACGCTTCAGCCCAACGACGTCTCGCAGGCGCTGAACCTGCTGAACCAGGCCGGCCATCTGGTGGAATCCGACCCGGGTATGCCGGCGGTGTTCGCCGCCTTCTGGTCGGAACTGAACGTCGACACCCGCATCGCAGCCTCGATCCTGTCGAGCCACAGCATCGCCGTGAGCACCATCGGCCCCGTCGATGCGACGCCGCTGATCCACGCGCTGCGCGCCTTCGGCATTCGCGTCGAAGCGGCGGGAAGCGTGCAGATCGCCGTGGTCGACGACTACCTGCGGCCGGAGCTGGCGGAACTGAACCGCCAATGCCTCGCCCGGGGCGTGCCGCTGCTGCTGGTCAAGCCGGTCGGCCTGCAATTGTGGATCGGGCCGCTGGTGCTGCCCGGCCAGACGGCCTGCTGGCGTTGCCTCGAAAGCCGGCTGCGCGGCAACCGCGAAGTCGAAAGCTTCGTCGAGCGCAAGAGCGGCAAGTCTGGACCCTTCCCGATCGTCAGGGCCCGCGTCGGCATCGCCGAGCACCAGGCCTACTCTATGCTGGTCACCCAGTTGGTCCGCTGGCTGGTCACCGGGCGCAACGCGGAACTCGAGTCACGCGTGCTGGTCGCCGACCTGATCAACTTCTCGTTCAGCTTCCACCAGATCGTCAAACGCCCGCAATGCCCCGATTGCGGCGATCCGGCGCTTGGCTCGACGGCAGGCCAGCGCGTCGATATCCGCGACTTCCTCGCCCCGGTCGATACCCAGGGCGGACTGCGCTCGGAACCGCCCGAACAGACCTTTGCCCGCTTCGAGCACCATATTTCCTCGCTCAGCGGGGTGGTGAAAGCCGTCACCCCGTCGATCTGGCACGGCGCCGGTCCGATCCGGACCTATGTCGCGGGGCACAATTTCGCGCTGAAGAGCGACCAGCTGTATTTCCTCAAGGATGGCCTGCGCACCCAGAGCTCGGGCAAAGGCCGCACCGATGCGCAGGCCCGCACCAGCGCCCTGTGCGAAGCACTCGAGCGCTATAGCGGGGTCTATCGCGGCGACGAGCCGCGGATCACCGGCTCGCTTGCCGGCCTGGGCGAGCTGGCGCTCGATCCGCGCGACGCCATGCTCTACAGCGCCAGCCAGTTCGAGAACCGCGAGGCCTGGCTGGCGCGGAACAGCCGCTTCCAGGTCGTGCCGCTGCCGTTCCGCGAGGATGACGTGCTGGAATGGACCCCGCTATGGTCGCTGACCAGGGGCCGCCAGCGCTATCTGCCGACCAGCTATCTCTACTACAACTACCCCTCGCGGCCGGAGCAGTTCTACTGCTGGGCCGATTCCAACGGCTGCGCGGCAGGAACCACGCTGGAAGACGCGATGCTGCAGGGGTTGCTGGAGCTGGTCGAGCGCGATGCCGTCGCCATCTGGTGGTACAACAGGCTGCGCTACCGGGCGATCGATCTCGACGCCTATGACGACGGCTACATTTCCGAGATGCGGGCGTTCTACTACTCGCAGTCGCGCGATTTCTGGGTGCTCAACATTACCTCGGACCTGGGCATTCCGGCCTTCGTCGCGATCAGCCGCCGCTTCCGCGGCCCGACCGAGGATATCATGATGGGTTTTGGCGCCCATCTCGACACCCGGATCGCCATCAATCGCGCCATGACCGAGCTAAACCAGTTCATTCCGGCGCTGCTCGGCACCAATCCGGATGGCACCACCCATTATGCGCTGGGCGATGTCGATGCGCTGAACTGGTGGCAGAATGCCACCATCGACAACCAGCCCTACCTGCTGCCGGCGGAAGGCAGCGCCCCATTCCGCCCCGACGAGGCGGTGCCGATGCCCGAAGGCGGGGTCGGCACCCTGCTGCGGGGGCTGGTCGACAAGCTCGAGGGGCGCGGCCACGAGGTGCTGATGCTCGATCAGACCCGCCCCGACGTCGGACTGCCGGTGGTCAAGATGGTGGTACCGGGGTTGCGTCACTTCTGGGCCCGCTTCGCGCCGGGTCGGCTCTATGACGTACCTGTCCAGATGGGCCTTCTGCAGCAACCCCTGGCGGAAGCGGAGCTCAATCCGATTCCGATGTTCCTGTGAACGGCGGCGCGCCAAGCCGAGGGATTGCGCTTCGCCGGCTCGAGACCCGGGCCAGCGCGCGGCTCAGCATCGAGCAGGCGATCGGCCCGGCCGTTCAGCCGCTCTGGCAGCGGCTGGGCAACGGTCCGCTGCTGCTCGCCGAGCTCGAGGCGGAGTTCGAGGATACGCTGCCGCAGCTCTATGCCTTTGTGCAGCGCCTGTGGGCGAATTGCGGCCTGGCGCTCGGCTGGCCCGCCGGCGATCCCGAGCTCGAGATCGAACCGGCAGTCGCCGGCGAGGTGCTCAAGCTCGGCGTCGGCATGCCGACCGATCGCTGGAAGGTTTCGCGCTTCGCCCAGCTGCATGTCGACGACAGTGGCGGCACCCTGATCGAGACTCCGCGCATACCGGTCATCACCCGCATCCTGAAGCCGCGGGTCGCGGCGGTGCTCGTTGCGCTGGCCGTGCCACGAACGGCCGCCGAAATGCTGGCGGAGCTGCGCTGGCGCAGCACCTCGAAAGAGCTGCTCGAAATGCTTGCCCTGCTGTGGTCGGCGGGCGTGATCACCCGCTGCGACGCCGAGGGGCTGAGCGAGGAAGATGCGCAACCCGAGCTGCTGCAGTGGGAGCCGCATGATCTTGCTTTTCACATGCGCAGCCGCCAGGGCCGGCACAGCTATCCAATGGGCGCCAGCTTCCGTTTCCGCGGACGGCTCGACCCGCATCCGGCGGTGAAGCCCAACCCCTGGCGCGAGCGGGCGATCGCGCTGCCGAAATTCGATCTCGCCGCCGTCGCCGCCCGCGACCCGCCCTTCACCACGGTGCTGGAGTTTCGGCGCTCGATCAGGGCCATGGATTTCTCCCGCCCGATCAGCCTGGCGCAGATCGCCGAGTTCCTGTTCCGCACGGCGCGGGTCCGTCACCGCTTCAACACCGAGATCGGCGAGTTCACCTCGCGCCCCTACCCCAATGGCGGCGCCAGCTACGAGTTCGAGCTCTATCTCACCATCAATGCCTGCGCCGGGCTCGAGCGCGGTTTCTACTATTACGATCCGGAGGGCCATACGCTGAGCCTGGTGCGGCGCCCCAACGAGGATACCGAGGCCCTGCTCGATGACGCCTGGGTGTCGTCGGCACGGCAATGCCGGCCCCAGGTGCTGATCACCATTGCCAGCCGCTTCCACCGCGTGTCGTGGAAGTATTCCGGCATGGCCTATGCGGCGCAACTGAAGAACGCGGGCGTGCTCTACCAGACCTTCTACCTGGTCGCGACGGCGATGAACCTGGCCGGCTGCGGCCTCGGCCTCGGCGATGCGGCCCGCTTCGCGCGGCTGACCGAGATCAGCAACTTCGAGGAGGGGTCGGTCGGCGAGTTCATGTTGGGCACGCCTGCCTGAAGGCGAGGAAGAACGATGGCGATAGTCAACACGCAGTCCGAGGCGAACAGCTTTGTGCAGGTCTCGCCGCTGCTGGCCTCGGTTCGCGACATTTCGAGCGGCATGACGGCAGACCAGCGCCTGCTGGTGGTCCGGCAGCTGGCGACGCTGCTCGAGGACTACTACGTCCACCTGCCGCTCAAGCGCAGCTCGCTCGGCATCGACCCGGTGCAGGAAGCCAGCCTGCTGGTCGACGAAGTGCGCTTCATCCAGTCGGATGGCGATTTCTTCCGCCGTATTTTCGGCATCCTGAAGCGGTTGCGCGACCGGCACACGGCGCTGCGACTGCCCAGCCCCTGGCGCGACATGGTGGCCTACCTGCCGTTTGCTGCCGAGAGTTATTACGAAGCCGGCCGTCGCCGGCTCGTGGTCAGCAAGCTGATGGCCGATGTCGGTGAGCCGAGTTTCAGCGTCGGGGTCGAAATCACCCATTGGAACGGCATGTCGGTTGGCCGCTTCATCGAGGCCCTGAGCTGGGAAAGCGAAGGCGCCAATCCGTTCGCGCGCATTGCCACGACGATGCGATCGCTGACCGTCCGGCCGCTGGGCTACATGCTTCCGCCCACCGAAGACTGGGTAACCCTCACCTACCTGACGCCCGACGGCATCTACCACAGCGCCACCATCCCCTGGCGGGTCTACATGCCGCCGGGCAACAGCTCCGCCGCCAGCGCCAATGTCACTTCATCGGGCGGCATGGCGATGTTCCAGGGCGTCGACCGCAACACGCTGATCATCAACAACACCTGGTACGACCTGTTCTCGCGGCGCGGCGGCACCGGGCAGACCTCGACCATCACCGACAGCGTCCGGTTCCAGACGGTCAAGAACGATGCCGGCGAGTTCGGCTATATCCGCATCTTCTCGTTCGATGTTCCCGACCCCGCCGCATTCGTCGCCGATTTCGCGAGGGTGCTGGGTCAGTTGCCGCAGCGGGGCCTGATCATCGACATCCGCTCCAACCCCGGCGGCACCATCCCGGCCGGCGAAGGCCTGTTCGCTCTGTTCACCAAGGGCAAGACCACGCCCCAGCCGGTGAGCTTCCGCAACACTCCGGCGGTGCGTCCACTCGGCGATCTGCCGATGTTTCTCAAATGGAAGCGCTCGCTCGATATGCAGCTGGAGACCGGCGAAATCTTCACCCAAGGCTTTCCGCTTACCGACCCTGGCGATCCGGCGCTGAACGGCATCTATCCCGGCAAGGTGGTGCTGATCATCGATGCCCTGTGCTACAGCACCACCGATTTCTTCGTCGCCGGCATGCAGGACAATGGCCTTGCCTATGTCATCGGCGTCGATCCGGTGACCGGCGCAGGCGGCGCCAATGTCTGGAGCCAGCGTCTGCTGCGCCAGTTCGTCGCCGAGTCCGGTGGCACCGAGGTGACCGAACTGCCGTCCAATATCGACATCGAGATCGCCATGCGCCGCTCGATGCGCGTCGGCCCCAATGACGGGCTGCCGCTGGAAGGCCTGGGGGTCTTCGCCGATCGCATCTACCAGCCGACGCGCCGCGACGTGCTCGGCGAGAATGAGGATTTGATTGACCTCGCCTGTCGGGTGCTTTCAGGTCAGGCATGATCGAACTTCACATCCTCGATGCGGCGCGACGGCTACGGCCGTATCGGCGCAGCCTGAAGCGCGGCTTCAGGGTGGCGCGGGCTCGCGTTCCGCGTTTGCTGCCTGTCGGAGATGTGGACGTGGTCATGCAGGAGCTTCCCGCTCTCACCATCGCCGAGACCGGGGTTGGCGGCTACTCGCCTGCCGCCGACATTCTCTACATCTACTGCAACCCCGCACATCCCCAGTTTGGCAGCAGCCTCGACCGCGAGCTGGTGCCGATGATTGCCCATGAAATGCTGCACTGCGTGCGGTGGCGAGGCCCAGGTTATGGGGCGACGCTGGGTGAGGCGCTGGTTTCCGAGGGTCTTGCGATGCACGTCGAAGGCCTGTTTCGGGGCCATGCGCCGTTCTATGGCACGACGGTCGATGACGCCGGACTTGCCAAGATGCTCGAGCGGGCGCGGCCGCTGTTCGACAGCACCGACTATGGCCACGCTGCGTGGTTCATCGGATCGGAAGAGCGCGACATCCCCCGCTATGGCGGCTACGCGCTCGGCTATCGCATCGTGGCGAACGGTCTGCGCCGACTTGGTCTGCATGTGGCTGCCGCCTGGGACCGACCGGCCAGGGACTTCCTGTCGGGCGTCTAGGCAACCCCCCGGCCCACCCGGGTTGCCATACCTATTGCCGCCAGATATACGTTACCTAGCAACGCTAGGTATTGATCCATGGTGAGTTCGAAGAACCCGGCTTTTCTCAACGGCGTGCCCGAGCTGCTGATCCTGCAGTGCCTCAAGGGCCGGCGGATGTATGGCTACGAGCTGGTGCAGGCGATCCGCGACGCAACCGGCGAGCATGTCGTGCTGGCCGAAGGCGTGGTCTATCCGGTGCTGCATATGCTGGAACGCGAGGGGGCGCTGTCGGCCGAACGCCGGACGGTGAACGGGCGCAGCCGCATCTATTACGCGCTGACCGACCGCGGCACGGCGCGTCTCGCCGATCTCGCCGATACCTGGCGGCGCCTGACAGCCGCCATTGGCGGCGTATTGGGGGAGCCCGGCCATGCGTGACCCGATCGCCGGCCTCAGCGAACGGCTGCTGCGTGGCGGTATTTCGCCAGCACGCGTCGCCCGGTATGCCGCCGAGCTCGACGAGCATCTCGAAGACCTGACGGCGGAACTGGCCGCCGCCGGGCTGCCGCCCGAACAGGCCCGCGCCGCGGCGCGCCAGCGCCTGGGCGATCCGGACCTGCTGGCCGCTTCGATGCTGGCGCAGCCGGGGCTGCGTTCGCTGCCCAGCCGGCTACCGGCTTTCGCCTGGCTGGCGCTGCCGCTGGTCGCCGAACTCGCTGTCGTCGCCGGGCTGGCCGCCCTGGTGGTTGCCGCAGCCCGGCACGGCTTCGGGACCCCCGCGACCGCCATCGTCGATCCGCTGCTGCTGGTGGCGCCGCTGGGTATTGCCTGGAGCATCGGGAGGAGTGCGCTGCGGCGTCGGGCGGGAGCCGGCTGGCCGTTGGCCGGCATGCTCGCCACGCTCATTGCCGCCGCAGCGCTCGAACTGAGCATTGGCGCCGATGCCGTTGCCGTCAGCCTCCGAAGTCCGACGCCCGATGTCCTGGCCGTTTATGCGCTTCTCACCATCGCGCCGTTCCTGCTGCTACACCGCCACCTCAGAGCCCACTGATGCGCCTCCTCATCGCTGTCACCCTTGCGGCGCTTGCCGCCACCCCGGCGCTCGCCCGGACCGAGCATCGCCAGTTGCCCCGCACCGACGGCAGCACCATCGCCTACTCGGTCGATACTCCGTCGGGCCCGATCGATGGCGTGCTGGTCCTCGCCCAGGGCTCGGGCTGCCAGCCGACCGCTGGCAATGCCAACCTCAACGCCGTGCGGCAGGCGTTTCCGCACCACCTGGCGGTGATGGTCGAGAAGTACGGCATTGCGTCCGATGCGGCGATCGCCGACGGCTTCACCGACTGCCCGCCCGCCTTCCACGCCGGCCACACGGTGAAGCAGCGGGTTGCCGATTATGTCGCGGTGCTGGCCGACCTGAGATCGGCGGGGGATATCCCGCTGGTGCTGTTCGGCGGCTCGGAGGGTGGACTTGCGGTCGCCATGCTGGCCGAGGAGACCCGGCCGGCCGCGACGATCCTGCTGTCCTCGGCCACCGGTATTCCATTCGCCGAGATGGTGCTGAGCACCGTGCCGGCCGAAGGCCACGCGACGGTCGAGGCAGGCTTTGCGGCAGCCCGCGCCGACCCGCAGGGCACCGCGCTGTTCGCCGGCTCGTCACATCGCTTCTGGGCCGATATCCTCGATCGGATCCCGGCCGACTACATGCTGAACAGCGGCTCGCCCTTCCTCATCATCCAGGGCGGCCTCGACACGTCCTCGCCGGTGGCGGCGGCCCGCGCCACGGCCGACCGTTTCGCGGCGGCCGGCAAATGCAACCTGACCTACTGGGAGTTTCCGGCCCTCGATCACGGCATGCGCAGCCCGGATGGAACCTCGCACCTCGACGACATCGCGACAGCAATCGCCGGGTGGGTTGCCGGCATCGGTACCGCCGCCGCCAAGTGCTGAGCTCTGGTCCGCGGAACGGCCAGCTATGCGGGGCGCTACTCCCTGCGGAATTCGTGGCTGAGCACGCCCATGATCAGGTCGTCGTGCCAGGTGCCGTCGAGGAACGCCGTCTCGCGCTCACGGCCTTCGCGCACGAAGCCGCACTTCTCGTAGCAGCGGATGGCCCTGACATTGTCGGCGAGGACGCGCGCCGAGACGCGGTGCAGACCAAGCTCGTCGAAGCCATAGGCGAGCACCCGGCGGACCGCCTCGGTGCCAAGACCGCGGCCCTGATCTTGCTGCCGCAGCAGGCCGATGGCGAGCGAGGCACGCTTCTCGGCCAGGTCGACCCGATCGAGCCGGATGGTGCCGAGCAGCGAGCCGCCCTCGATGATCCAGGCATGGGGATGCGCCAGCAGCCCGCGGGCCCAGCGCTCGGCATCCTCGCGGCCAAAGGCCGCCCCATCCGGCTGGACGCCATAGAGCCGAAGGTTCTCGTCGGGTTCGGCGCCGATGGCGAGGCGCCGCTCCACGTCGGCGGCAGTCGCCGGCCGCATGGTCAGGTTCCGAGACTGAAGGACAGGCGGCATTGGGTTTCCCCCGGGGGGAGTTGGCCACCGCCTTCTAGCCGTTCTACGAGATGCGCCGATAGCCGCCGCGCACGCCGCCGGGGCTCAGCACCAACTGCCACAAGTGGATGTTGCGGGCGCGGAACATGGCGGCGAACACCTGCAGGTAGAACCGCCACATGCGCCAGAAGCGATCGCCATACTTGTCGCGCAGCGTGGGCCAGGCGGCGTCGAAATTGGCCCACCAGGCCATCAGCGTCCTGTCGTAGTCGGCGCCGAAATTGTGCCAGTCCTCCATCACGAACAGCCGCTCGCTGGCGGTGGCGATCTGCCTGATCGAGGGCAGCATGCCGTTGGGGAAGATGTATTTCTCGGTCCACGGGTCGCCGTGGGTGGAGGAGAAATTGTTGCCGATGGTGTGGAGCAGGAACAACCCGTCGGGCGTGAGCAGGGAGCGGACCTTCCTCAGATAGGCCTCGTAGTTCTTGTAGCCGACATGCTCGAACATGCCGATCGAGATCACCCGGTCGAACTGGCCGTCGAGCGCCATGTAGTCCATCAGCCGCGTCTCGATCGGCAGGTTGCCTTTGGTCGCCTCGGCGAAGGCCGCCTGTTCCCTCGAGATGGTGATGCCCACCCCCTCGACGCCATAGCGCTCGGCGGCGAATTTCAGGAACCCGCCCCAGCCCGAGCCGATATCGAGGATCTTCATCCCCGGCTGGAGCCCGACTTTCCTGCAGATCAGGTCGAGCTTGGCTTCCTGCGCGGCGTCGAGCGTCGTCGCCTCGGCCCAGTAGCCGCACGAGTAGATCATCCGCTTGTCGAGCATGGCGGCATAGAGATCATTGCCGATGTCGTAGTGCCGCTCGCCCACCTCGGTGACGCGGGTGCGTTGCAGGTTGAGCAGCTTGCCGCGCACGAAACTCAGCGCCAGCCCGATATCTGGCTTCAGATGCGCGTAGATGTCGTATTCCAGCAGCCTGTAGATGAACTGGTCGAGCGCCTCGGTGTCGAACCAGCCGTCCATATAGGCTTCGCCGAAACCGAGCGTCCCGTGGCTGAGGGCACGGCCCCACAGGCGGTCGTCGTGCACGGTGACATCGAAGGGCCGGCTGCCGCCCAGTTCGATGCCTGCGTCTTTGAGGATGGATGTAAAATAGGACTTTGGCCCGGCGCTCATCGCGGAACCTCGATAGGTATGATCCTAACGAAATTCTAGCGCTGCCCGGCGCGCCGGACAAGACCCGGCAACGCTATGCTGGCATTCACAAAATCCCGCTTCTCAGCGGGCATACGCCTCGAATGGGTTGCTGACCGTGAGTTGCCGGATCACTGCCTCATCGACGCCCCTGGTGCGCAGCAGCGGCAGCATGACATCGCTCAGATGCGTATAGGGCGTCGGGACGCCGCCACCGGGGATGGCCGGATCGTACCAGCCGCGATCATGGCTCAGCAGCAGTTGCGAGCCGAGATCGGCGTCGAGCGCCCGGAGGATGAGTTCGCTCACCGCCGCGTCCGGGGCGCGACCGACATGGTCGTACTCGATCCAGGCGCCGCGCTGCGCCACGGCGATGTTGAGGCCGAAATCCTTCTCCTCCTGGGTATGGATCGAAATGAAGCGGTCGGCGCGATAGCCCTCGGCCTCGATGATGTCGAGCTGGTCCATGACCACCCGGCCCTTGATGGTGTGGCTGCCGATCACCGCGCCGGTGCGCTGCGCCGCCCGCGCCGCGGCGCGGAGGATTTTGGCCTCGAGCGGCGTGATGCCGTCATCGCCGGCGGAGAGCTTGATCCAGGCCGCCTTCACGCCGGTATCGCCGACGCCCTCGGCGAGATCGCGGAACATCTGCGCCTCGAGGTCGGCCTCACTCGCCTCGCGGACCCAGTCAGGGATCCACGGCTCGCGGTAGTTGCCGGTGGGGACAACGATCGGCAGGCCGGTGGCCTGGCTGACGGCGAGGTCGATATCGACGCGGAGGCCGACGCCGCCGGTCGAGCATTCGACCAGCGCGGTGACGCCGCGCGCCTTGATCGCCTCGATCTGAGGGCGCATGACCCGCACCACCTCGGCCGGATCGGCCTCGGCATAGCCGGGCTGATCGGGGGTACGCAGATCGACGAACACATGTTCATGCGGCAGGATCATGCCGAGCTCGTCGGCCCGCTTCGGCCCGAGCGTGGTGTGCAGCAGTTTCATGGATGTCTCCTCGGGGCGGAGCATTCCCGAGTTCGGCGCCGAAGGCAAACCGTTACGGCGCCTCGGCATCGCCGGGTACGAACTTCAGCAGGTCGCCCGGCTCGCATTTGAGATAGATGCAGATCGCTTCCAGCGTATCGAAGCGCATGCCCTTCACCTTGCCCTGGCGCAGCAGCGACAGGTTGGCTTCGGTGATGCCGACGAATTCCGCCAGATCCTTGGATTTGACGCCGCGTTCGGCCAGCAGCACGGCGAGGTTGACCTTGATCGGCATCAGATGAACTGCGCATTTTCTTCGGCGATGGCGGCGGCTTCGGTCAGCGCCCAGCCGACCAGCGTCAGCACGGCACCGACGATCAGCATCAGCAGCATGTCCGAACTCACCGAGATGGCCAGCTGCTTCTGCCCGGCAGGGGCGTTCCAGCTCAGCACCACGCTCACCAGCGCGCCCGAGATCAGCTTGAGCAGCGTGCAGGCGAACACCCCGATGGCGAAATCGCGCATGCCGGTGGCGGCGACGAGCCCGAATGCCCGACCCTGCCGGAAGGCCTCGAGTGCCGAGGCCAGCCGCAGCAGCCCCCAGCTGAGCGGCAAGACCGGCAGCACGGCCAGCAAGGTGGCGAGCAGGCGCTGGCCCAGCCCGAACTCGGCCAGCCACGCCGCCGGCACCGGCGCGGCTGCGGCCAGCGTCGCCGCCGGCGCAAACCCCCAGTAGGTCAGACCGGCCAATGGCAGCGCCACGGCGATGACCAGGGCGGCCACTCGCGTCACCTGGCTCAGCGTCGCTATCCGCTGGCGGCGGGTGGCGTCGGAAACGGCTGTGGTCATCTCGGGCTCCTTTGCATCAGTATGTCATTTATACGATAACAAATTATCGTTGCACAATAAGAAATCGCTGTGTAACAAGCTCGCCGTTCGCTTTTCAACAGGAGCTTTCCATGCCTCGTATCCGTTCCTCCCTCATCGCCCTGCTGCTGATCGCGGCAGCGGCACCAGCGATCGCCGCCACACCAAGCACCTCGAAAGGGCAGATCTCGGTCGCCCAGGTGATGGAGATGCTCGATCGCGCCGGCACCGACAAGCAGGCCGGACAGCTGCTTTACGCCTATCTCGGCGGAGTGGGCGAGTCGGCGGGAGTGCTGCTCAACGCCACCGACGCCAAGGGCAAGCCTTATGTCACCTGTTCCAAGCCGATGGGGCTCGATGCCGGGCTGGTGCGCGATGTGCTGACCAATGGCGCGCCCAACAACAAGAGCTGGGGTGAAACCGCCGCCACGCCGCTGCTCGTCAACGCCCTGGTCAGCCTGGCCGGCTGCCGTTGAGGCGGTGACCCCGGGGCCGGCGGCACACAGCCGCCGGCCTCACGTTTGGACCAGCTGCAGCAGCTCCGACGCCACCTGGTCGAGCGGAGCCACACCGCCTTCGGCACGACAGAGGATCAGCGCTCCCTCCATGCCGGCCAGCGTCATCAGCGCCACCGAGGCGGCACGGTCGGGGGGCAACCCGGTGGCTTGAAGTTGCGCGGTCAGCAGCGCCAGCCAGTCGCGGAAGGTGCTTCGGACCAGTTGCAGCAGCTCGACATCGTCGGCGACGCTGTCGATCGCCACGCCGGCGACGACGCAGCCCGAGGCGCCATGCGAGCGCAGCACCACGTTGCGCCACATGCCGATAAAGCGCTCGAGCACTCCCTGCGGCGTGCTCCCATCATAGGCGCGCTGAAAGGCCAGCACCCGCTCCGAGGTCCAGCGCACCGCCGCGGCGGCAAGCTGCGACTTGCCTTCCGGAAAGTGATGATAGATCGACCCGCGCGGCGCGCCGCTCGCTTCCAGCACTTCGGAGAACGAGGAGGCATTGACCCCGCGGGCCGCGATCAACGCCGCCGCGCTCTCGATCATTCGCGTCTTGCTGTCCTTCTGCATCGCCATTCCGTTTGACTATGACGATCATCATATGGCATATCGACGATCGCTATGACGACCGTCATAATTGTGGAGACGAGCCATGCCGATGATCGATGTGACGGCCGGGGCCGGGACTTTTGCCGACAAGCCGGGACTGGTGAAGGCGCTGACCGCCGCGATGATGAAATGGGAGCAGGTGCCGCTGATCGACATGTTCACCGACAACACGGCGGCCTTCATCCACGAGCTGCCGGCGGATGCCTTCGGTGACGCCAATGGCGACAGCAACCATATCCGGGTGAATGTGCTGACGCCGGTGGGCATCCTCGATCGCGAAAAGAAGCTGGGGGTGACGCGGGAGCTGACCGAGATCGTGGTGGCGGCCGCCGGCAATCCCGGGCTCGCCGCGCGCACCTGGGTGCTGATCGCCGAAACGCCTGATGGCGGCTGGGGGCTGGGCGGTCACGCCTACACCAATGCCGAGATTGCCGCCGAGGCCCGGCGCCGGCTCGGCAAGGCCTGAGCGTCGCGAGGCGGCAGTCGCTGCCGCCTCGTCGTTCCTGTCGTCGCTGGCTCAGCCCCAGCTGCGCAGGCCGAGCAGTTTCTCGCCCAGCTCGGTGAGCTTTGCGGTGGTGGCGTGCTTTTTCTCCCACTCGCGCGGATCACCGGGGAAGGCGTCGCGCCTGGGGTGGTCGAGCTCGCGCCACAGCCGCACGCGCTCAGCCCGCTCGATCACATCGTCCTCGTTGGCGGGAAACATCGAGATGTACTGCGCCATGCGCACCCGGTTGCCCGAGTTGATCGAGTGGTTGGGCCGCACCCCATGCGCCAGGAGGGTGTTGAAGATCATCAGGTCGCCCGGCTCCATCTCGATATTGGTGATGGTCAGCCCGGTGGTGTCGGGATGCATCGGATCGCGATCGGCCGGCTGGGTCTTCACCCAGTTGTCGAAATCGTAGAACAGCTCGGGAATGCACTGGAAGCCGCCGATGTCGCCATCCTGCCTGACCAGGCTCAGCACGCCCTGCACGCCGATCGGCAAGGGGTCGAGCGAGGTATCGCTGTCCCAGTGGATGAAGCCGTTCTGGTTTGGGCCCGGGACCTTTTTGGGTGGGTTGAGGTTGGCGCGGTCGATCGACACCCACAGTTCCTCGATATCCCAGATATCGACAAAGGCGTCGTAGACCCGCTGCTGCTGGCGATTATCCCACAGGTACTGGTGGTTGTAGATCTCCACCATACCGGTGCCGTTGAGCTCCTTCATGATGTGGTCGCGCCGCTGCGGCGTATACCAGGTGGCGGGATCGTTGGGGTCCTTCTCCTCAAACTCCCAGAGCAAGGCCTTGAGCCGCTCGACATGAGCCGCGTCGACTGCATTGCGAACAATCACGTAGCCGCGTTGCTGCCAGTGCTTGAAATCCGCCTCGCTCAGCACTCGCAGCGGCAGCCGCTTGCTGATGTCCTTGAGCTGCGTGGTGACTTTCTGGGTGGTGGGATGGGAGTCCCGCTTGATCCCAGCCGACATGCCCTCTCGTGCCAGACCCTGTGCCATCGACATAAACCGCCTCCACCTGTTCCTCCCCCTCGGGGATCGCTTCGATGGGTTGAGGCTAGGCCGGCGCGGTCGAGCCATGTTGCCGTGCTTCAGCCAATACTGATACTATTCTGGCGTCTGTGAGTATCAGCCAGCGCGATGAAGCCACTTCTGGAAAAGGTGACGCCGCCGGACGGCGCTTCATGGGCCTGGCTCGATCGCCGGCTCGATGACGCCATCCCCTTTCAGTGGCACCACCATCCCGAGTTCGAACTGACGCTGACGCTCAACTCGGTCGGCCAGCGCTTCATCGGCGACCATATCGGGGAGTATGGCGATGGCGACCTGGTGCTGATCGGCCCCAACCTGCCGCATACCTGGGCCAGCCGCGCCAAACGCGATGCCGCTCTCCCACATGTGGCGCGGGTGATGTGGATCCATCCCGACTGGGCGGCCGGGCTGACCACGTTGCTGGCCGAACTCCGTGACGTTGCCGACCTGCTGTCGCGGGCGCAGCGCGGCCTCAGCTTTTCCGATGCGGGCGCGGCGGCAGTCCGCCCGATGATCGACGAGCTGTTCGCTCGCCCGCCAGGCGACCGCCTGACGCTGCTGATCGACATCCTGCGCCGGCTCGCCGAGGACAGCGCCGCCACCGCGCTGGCCAGCCCCATCGCTGCGGTCCCGCAGCTTTCCGCCGATCGCGCCCGCCTCGATCGCGTGCTCGACCTCATCCATGCCCGCTACATGGAGCCACTGACGCTCGACGCATTGGCCGACGTCGCGGCGCTCTCGCCCTCGGGCCTGCACCGCATGTTCGTGCGGCATGTGCGCAGCCCGGTCTCGGTCTACATCACCCGGCTCAGGCTGGGAGAGGCCTGTGCGCTGCTGTCGGGCACGACGCGACCTATCGCCCATATCGCAGCTGATGTGGGCTATGACTCGCTCGCCAATTTCAACCGCCAGTTCAAGGCGGCAAAGCAGATGACGCCACGCCAGTACCGCCGACAGTTCCAGAGGATCCGATGACCGTCGCCGCCCGCATCATGCGCAAGCTCGCGCAGAACAACCGCCTCGCCAACCACCGGCTGCTCACCGCCTGCCTGATGCTGCAGCCCGGCGAGTTCGAAGCGCGGCGCGTCAGCTTTTTTCCGTCTCTGAAGATGACGCTCAACCACATCCTCACCGTCGACTGGTTCTATGTCGATGCGCTGGAGGGCGGCACGCTCGGGCCGAAGGCCTGGGACCCCGAGGAGCCGTTCGATGCGATCACGCCGCTGGCGGCGGCGCAGTTCGCAGTGGACGAGCGCCTCCTCGCCTTCTGCACGGACCTCACCGATGCGCGCCTCATGGCCGAAACCCGGGTGCACCGTACCGGCCGCATCCAGATCGAGCGCACCGACGACCTGCTGCTGCATCTGTTCATGCACCAGACGCACCATCGCGGGCAGGTGCATGCGATGCTGGCGGGCAGTTCGGTGCGGCCACCGCAGCTCGACGAGTTCCTCACGGCCAGCGATTTCCGCGACCGGGTGGCCGATATGGCGACGCTCGGTTGGAGCGAAGCCGAGCTCGGCGCGTAGCGATGTCAAGGCAGAACGGCGAGCTGGTGCAGTGGAACGATGCACGCGGCTTCGGCTTCATCGCCAGCGACGATGGTGAGCGGCGCTTCGTGCATATCAGCGATATCGGACGCATCGCCACGCGACCGCGCGTCGGGGACCGGGTTTCCTTTGCGCCTGGCCGCGGCACCGACGGGCGGCCGGCGGCCAGGGAGGTCAGGATCGCCGGCGCCAACCCGCTGAACCGCGAGGCGAACAAGCGCGGTGCGCCGGTGGCGCGAAGCTCGCCGAGCGGGCTGCCGCTCGCCGTCGCCGCGATCATCGTGCTGCTGGCAACGGCCGCCTGGGTGCTGGGCAGCGCCCCGTTCTGGCTGCCGGTCGCCTACCTGGCGCTGGGCGTGGTCAGCATCGTGACATACTGGTTCGACAAGCGGGCGGCGGAGGCAGGACGCTGGCGGGTTCGTGAAACCTCATTGCACATTGTCGACGCCATCGGCGGCATTGCCGGCGGCCTCGTGGCGCAACAGTTGCTGCGCCACAAGACCAGCAAGCGAAGCTTCATCGGCGCAACCGCACTGATTGCCGTCGTGCATCTGGTGGCGCTGGCGACGCTCTGCCTCGGGCTTTGGGACCTTCGCTAGCGACAGGCGTTGACGCCATGGCGCTCGCCATTTACTAAAGCCTTCACTTAAGTGAGGCTTTGCCATGGACGATCTTGCAGCAGCACACGACCACCGCTTCGACATCGTCACCAGTCGAGTGCTGAACGCTGCGCCTGCAGCGGTATTTGCAGCCTTTGCCGATCCGCAGGTGCTGGCGCGCTGGTGGGGACCCAAGGGGTTTGCCGACACCATTCACGAATTCCAGTTCCAGGTCGGCGGCGTGTGGCGTCACACGCTGCACGGCCCGGATGGCCGCGACCACGAGAACGAGGCCCGCTTCACGGTGATCGAACCCGATATGCGCGTCGAGTACGACCACAATTCCGGCAAGCGTTTCACCTTGAACTTCCGGCCGGCGCCGGGCGGCAAGACACTGTTCTCGCTCGGCATCAGCTTCGAAAGCGCCGAGGCGCAGCGTGCCGCCCGCGAACTGGTCAGCCGCTCCAATGACGAGAACATCGACCGGCTGGCCGCCGTGCTGAGGCAATAGGAGAGGGGCCGAGCCAGCCCCCCTCACGACGGGCGAGCGAAGTCACGGGCGAGGCGCGCCCGGGGTCAGCCCGCCAAAGAACGCCCTGATGTCGTCGATCAGCAGGTCCGGCGCGTCGGTTGCCGCAAAGTGACCGCCCCTCGGCATCTCGGTCCAGTGCACGATGTTGTTGGCCCGCTCGGCGAAACTGCGGACCGAACGGAAATCCCAGGGGAACACGGCGACGCCGGTCGGCGTCACGTTCCGCGCCTCGCGATAGCCCGAGCCGGAACGCACGTCCTCGAGGTAGATATTGCCGGCCGAGCCGCCCGATGCGGTGAACCAGTAGATCGACACATGCGCCAGGTAGCGGTCGCGGTCGACATAGGGCACGCCCTCACCCTCGAAGCCGAAGAACAGCTCGGTGTTCCAGGCCAGCTGGCCGACGGGCGAATCGACGAGGCCATAGCCGAGGGTGCCCGGACGCTTGGACTGGATGTCCTGGTAGCCATTGTAGCCCGAGAACTTGTCGAGGTTGGCGAAACCCTCCTTCTCGAACGGGGTGAGCTTTTCCATCTCGCCGGGAGCGCCGGTCGGGAAGGCGAATATCTGCTGCAGGTGGGTGCCGACGAGCCCCTCCGGCGCCAGGATGCCGAGTTCCTTGCCGACGAGCGAGCCGATATCGCCACCCTGCGCGCCGTAGCGGGTGTAACCGAGCCGCCGCATCAGCGTATCCCAGGTCCGGGCCACCCTCGCGGTATCCCAGCCAGGGGACGCCAGCGGCGTCGACCAGCCGTAGCCGGGGAGCGAGGGGATGACGAGGTCGAAGGCCTGGGCCGGGTCGAGCCCATGCGCGCGCGGATCGCTCAGCGGCCCGATCACCTCGAAGAACTCGATGACGCTCGAGGGCCAGCCATGGGTGAGGATCAGCGGCAAGGCGCCGGGCTCCTTCGACCTGATGTGCAGGAAATGAATGGTCTGCCCATCGATCTCAGTGAGGAACTGCGGGTAGGCGTTGAGCCTCGTCTCCCAGGCGCGCCAGTCGAACCGGTTCAGCCACTGGTCCGCCAGTTCCCTGATGAAGCCGACCGGCTGGCCGCGGCTCCAGTCGGTGGTCGTCGCATGCGGCCAGCGCGCCATGGTCAGGCGCTCCTTGAGGTCGGCGATCGCGTCGTCGGAAACCTCGACCTTGAATGGGGTGATGCTCATTGGTCTGCTCCGGTTCGTGGGAAACGAAGGCGCCGCATCATGATGACCGACGTCTGGAGGAGAGCATGCGCCCCGCCTGCTGACAGGGCGTGGCAGGAGCAGTCTGCCTCGACCGGTAGAGCGACCTCAGTTGCCGCCCGCCTCGCTCGCCCAATTCGGGTGCTGGCGAGCCCATTCCTCACGCCATTCCCTGGCCAGTTGCAGACGGCGGCGGCCGTAGCGCTGCTCCGTCTCGGCGGCCGAGACGATGCGGTCGGTGCGGAAATTGCGGAAGGCCTCGCGCATGCAGCACCAGCCCGCGACGATCTGCTTGCCCTCGTAATAGGCGAGCTGCACCGGCCAGATATCGCGCTCGGACTGCCTGCCGCTCTCGTCGGCATAGCCGATATGCAGGGCTTTCTCGTTGCGCATCGCGGCGCGCACCAACCCGAGCACCGGGGTCGGCTCCTGCGGCCCGCGCATCAGCACCGGCCAGAGCCCCGTATCCTTGATGCGGTCGCGCAGATCATCGGGCGAGGCGGTGGCGATCTTGGCCAGGGCGTTCTTGGCCGCACCGGCGAGGCCGGCATCAGGCTGCGCCTCGACCCAGCGGCCGCCCAGCACCAGCGCCTCCAGTTCCTCGGGCGTGAACATCAGCGGCGGCAAGAAGAACCCGGGTCTCAGCATGTAGCCCACCCCGGCCTCGCCATCGATCGGCGCGCCCAGCCCGATGAGCGTCTGCACATCGCGATAGAGCGTGCGCACGGAGACGCCCTGTTCCTCGGCCAGCGCCGCCGCGGTGACCGGGCGGCGGTGACGGCGCAGCGCGTCCATGACGGAAAACAGGCGTTCGGTCTTGTCCAAGCAATCATCTCCCAGAGCCCTCGTTCTAGCCCGTCGCACCATGCGGAGCCACTGCTGCCAGAGGCTGTCAGCAGCGATTGACATTTCGTGATTTCCCGAAATATTGTGACGGTGGAGACAGGAGATCGCGATGAGCGGCAAGCCCCACAGCCTCAACGGCATCGGCCATTTCGACATTGCCGGCCCGGATTTCGGCGCGCTGCAGCGCTTCTATGCCGGCGTGCTCGGCTGGCAGGTGACGCCACGCGGGCCAGGTTACGGCATGGTCGCGACGCCCGAGGGCGGACCGGATGGGGCACTGGTCGAGGCGGAAACCGCCTCGCTCACCCTCGGCGTCGTGGTGCCCGACCTCGGCAAGGCGCTGGAAGCCGCCGAAGCCCAGGGCGGCGCCATCGCCATGCCGGTCCTCGACAATGGCTGGGTGAAGAAGGCACAGGTGCGCGACCCGGCGGGGAACCTGCTCACCCTGATCCAGGGCTGACTGATATCGACAGGTTCGAACTCGACGAAGTGCTGCGGGCCCTGTCGCATCCCGATCGGCGGGCTTTCGTGGCGGCCTGCAAGGACGAGGCGAAGGCGGCGGGCGACCTCGCCGCGCGCTCGGAACTGTCGCTGGCGACCGTCTCCGAGCATCTCAAGGTGCTGCGGAAATCCGGCCTGCTGGTGCTGGAGAAGCGCGGCCGCTTCTGGTTCTACCGGACCGACGTCGCCGTGGTGGAGCAGGCCGCAAAGGAAGTCGCTAAACTCACACAGACGGCCCCCTCCCCAGCCATTCGAGCATAGCTCTCATGGCCTTCTCGCCTCAAATCGCTCCACTGGAGCGATTTGCCCTTCGGGACGGTTCGAAGTCCCCCATGAAGGGGGAGGTGCCCTGCTGGTTCAGTTGGCACGATCGCAGACAGAGCCTCGACCTTCACCTTCCCATCATGGGGGAGGCCGGGAGGGGGCCGTCTCTCTCAGTCAGCCTTTAGCCGCGTGCGGCAATCTCACGGTGGAACGCCCGTATGTCACCGGCCAGCAGGTCGGGGACTTCCAGCGCCGGGAAGTGCCCGCCCTGCCGCGCCTCGTTCCAATGGATGAGATTCTGTAGGTTCCGCTCGCCCCAGGCGCGCGGCGCGGGCAGGTCGCTTTCGGCAGGCACCAGCACGCCTTGCAACACGCCGTGCGCGGGCATGGGCGCGAGCAGTTCCTGGTCGGCGAAGGCCTCCTTGTACAGCCGGACCGAGGAACCGATCGTTTCGGTGAACCAGTAGACCGAGAGCAGCGTCGCCAGCGTCTCGAACGGGAAGACGCTCTCGACATCGCCACCGGTATCGCCCCAGTGATGGAACTTCTCGATGATCCACGCCGCAAGCCCGGCGGGCGAGTCGTTGAGCCCCACGGCCAGCGAGGTCGGCTTGGTGCCCTGGAGCAGCGCGTAGGCGCCTTCGACGAAACCGGAGTAGTCGACCCGCTTGAAGTACTCGACTTCCTCCGCAGTGAGCTCAGGCGGCCGCGGATAGCCTGAAAACACGTTGCAGTAATGGGCGCCGAGCAGGCGCTCCGGGTGGTGACGCACCAGCCCCAGCACGGCGCCGCCGCCGAGGTCCGAGCCCGACACGAGGAAGCGGAAATAGCCCAGTTGCTGCATGAGTTCGGCCCAGAGATGCCCGATCTGCGTCAGATTCATGCCCTTCTTCCTCGGCCGGCTGGAAAAGCCGTAGCCGGGCAGCGACGGGATGATCACATCGAACGACAAACCGTCGATCTGGGCGGTCAGCCGGTCGACCAGCGGCAGCAGCTCGACGAAATTGCTCGGCCAGCCATTGGCCAGCAGCACGGGCACCGGGTTGGCGCCCTTGCCGCGCACGTGGACGAAATGCACCGTCTCGCCACCGACCGTCGCGGTGAACTGCGGATAGGCGTTGAGTCGCGTTTCGGCCGCCCGCCAGTCGAATTCATTGCCCCAGTAGGCAAGGAAGCGGCGCAGGAAGGACAGGCTGGTGCCGTAATCCCAGCCGGCATCCTCGAGCTCATCGGGAAAGCGGGCATGTTGCAGGCGGCTCTTGAGGTCTTCGACTTCGCGGTCGGCAATGGCGATGGTGAAAGAGGGCATGCAGTGGTCTCCACATTGGGTACGCGGAGACTGGTGCATGATGCCTGCTGCCAGATGCTGTCAGCAGTCGGGGCTCAGGTTTTCGCCAGCGCCGCGCCCTTCGCGGCAAGGCCGGCGAATACCGTCCAGTTGCGCTGCGTCATGCGGGCGCCGAGGCGTTTCTCGATGTTGAGTTTGGTCGTGCTGATACCCTTGGGATAGGCGACGATCAGTTGCGCGCCGACCATCGCCACGAGCTCCGGCCCGTCCCAACCCGCAAGCGGCGTCCAGTCCGGCGCCTTGTGGAAGGAGCAGACACCGAGCTCGTGCGGCCGCTCGGCCGCCACCTCGGGAAACGGGTTGGCCTCGACCACCGCCGCCATGTCCTTCGGCCTGACAACGAACACCTCGTTGGCCGGCCCGAGCCCGAAACCATCGACCGCGCCCTGGACGAGTTTCCTGACCGCGGCCAGGGTCTGGCTCGAACGGAGGACGATGTTGCCGGTATTGCCGACCGTCGAAACGTCGTCCAGCCCGGCGGCGGCGCAGGCCTCGCGCAGCGCCGCCATCTTCATTTTGGCATGCGTCACCGGGCCGATCGCGCGGATCAGGGCGACGTAGGCTGCCATCAGGCGATCTCGATATCGACGCGGTGGCTGTAGTCGCGATCCGGCCCGTAGATGATCGAGGGGAAGTGCGGGTGGTTCACCGCATCGGGCAGGTCCTGGTCTTCGAGGCAGAAACCGCAATGGTTGCCGTAATGCTTGCCCTCGGCGGAGACGTCGGTGGTCACCGAGTTGTAGACCTGCAGTCCCGGCCGGTCGGTGTAGAGCTTGAGCGTCAGGAGCTTGTCCGGGCCGGTTACCACCGCCACCGGATCCTCGAAGCGACGGTCGGTGTTGAGCACCACATTGCCGTCATAGTCGATCGGCTTGCCCTGGGCGTCGCGCATGGTGCGACCCTGGCGGAAATCCCAGATGGTGCCATCGACCGGCAGGATGGCGCCGGTCGGGATCAGCGGGCCACCGAGCTCGGTATAGGCCGCGGCATCGATCTTGTAGTTGTGGTCGAGCACGTCGGAGCCGGTGCCGAGGTTGAAATACTGGTGCTGCACCACGTTGATCGGGGTGCGGCGGTCGGCCTTGGCGCTCAGGTCGAGCCGCAACCGGTTGCCGGTGAGGGTGTAGGTGGCAGTGAACTTCACGTTGCCGGGAAAGCCCATCGCGCCATCGGGCGAATCAAGGGTGAAGCGCACCGCGTTGTTGGCGCTGTCCGCCTCGCCGTCCCACACCAGGCGGCCGATGCCTTCGGGCCCGCCATGCAGGGTATGGGTGACGAAGTTGCTCCTCAGCTGGTAGGTCTCGCCATCGAGGGTGAATCTCGCATCCCTGATGCGGTTGGCGACGCGACCGGCAAGCGAGCCGAAATACGGCGAATGGGCGGGATAGCTGTCGAACTGGTTGTAGCCCAGCACCACCGAGCGGAGGCCACCGGCGACCGGCACGCGCCAGTCGCGCACCAGCACGCCCCACGAGATGATGTCGACTTCGACGCCGGTGTCGCTCCGAAGCTTGAACTGCTCGACCCGCTTGCCATTGAAGCTGCCGAACTCTTCCACCGCGACGCTCATTGCCGTTATCTCCTCTTTCGTGCGACGGGTTGATAGCCGCAATCGGCAAGAAGCGGAAGCCGGAGAGGGGGAGGAGATGGACGAAGTGAAGCGCCGCGCCACCGTGCACGACGTGGCGCGCGAAGCAGGCGTGTCGCTGGCTACGGTCGATCGCGTCCTCAACGGCCGCCCCGGAGTGCGCACCGAAACCGCCGACAAGGTGGCCGAAGCGATCAAGGCGCTCGACTTCCGCCGCGACCTGTCGGCATCGCTCTTGGCCCGCGCTCGCGACCTGGGCGTCACCTTCCTCATTCCAGATGGCCGCAACGAGTTCATGCACGGGCTGGTCGACGCCATCGCCCGGCGCGCCCGCACCACCAAAGGCGAGCGTATCTCGATCACCACCAAGCTGGTGCACGCCTTCGACGCTGCGGCATTGGCCGGCGCGCTGGCAGGGCTCGACCCCAAGAGCTGCGATTGCGCCGTGGTCGTCGCCACCGAGGACGACAAGGTGCGCCGCGCCATCGACCAGGCGTCGCGCCGCGGCATTGCCGTGGTGACACTGGTCTCCGATCTTCCCGCTTCCGCCCGCCGGCATTTCGTCGGCATCGACAATGTCGCGGCCGGACGCACCGCCGCCTCGCTGATCGGGCGCTTCTGCCCGGCAGGTGGGATCGGTCTCATCGCCGGCTCGCTGAGTCTTGCCGACCACCACCAGCGTCGCGAGGGCTTCGAGGCGGTGCTGCGCGCCGAGTTCCCCGGGCACGAAATCGTCGGCCCGCTCGAAGGGTTCGACGATGACATGAAGACCGAGGCCGCCGCGATCGAACTGCTCAAGCACCCGCTGACCGGCATCTACAACATGGGCGGCGGTTATGCCGGCCTGCTCAGGGCGCTCGAGCGCACCGGCAAGACCGGCAAGGTGCGCGTCGTGGCGCACGAATTGACCGATGCCACCCGCGCCGGGCTCGCCAGCGGCGCCATCGACGTGGTGATCGACCAGAACCCGGATGGCGAGATCGCCGCGGCGCTCGCCGTGGCCCGTGCCGTGGCGCTGGGGCAGGATGCGGAGCGACGACCGGCCCCCATTGAAATCGGGCTGTATCTGCGCGACAATCTGCCCAGAGGGTGATCCATCACAGTAACGCCCCGGGAGGACTACGGCATGATCTGTCTGCGCGGCCTTGAGGTACGTGCCTCATGACCTATCTCGGCATCGATATCGGCACGTCCGGCGTCAAGGCGCTGCTCATCAACCGGGCCGGGCAACCGCTTGGCGAGGCGACGGCCAAGGCGGTCGAACCCACGCGCCCGCATCCGGGCTGGTCGGAGCAGAATCCGGCCGACTGGTGGAATGCCACGCTCGAAGCGATCGACAAACTGTCCAGGGCGCACCCCGCCGAGATGGCCAAGGTCCGCGGCATCGGGCTTTCGGGCCATATGCACGGCGCGACGCTGCTCGACAAGAACGACCAGGTGCTGCGCCCGTGCATCCTGTGGAACGACGGACGCTCGGCCGCCGAGTGCGCCGAGATGGAAGCGGCACGGCCGGCTCTGCGTGACATTGCCGGCAATATCGCCATGCCCGGCTTCACCGCGCCCAAGATCGCCTGGGTGAGGAAGCACGAGCCGGAGATCTACGCCAGGATCGCCAAGGTGCTGCTGCCCAAGGCCTATATCCGCCTGCTGCTGACCGGCGAGCATATCGAGGAGATGTCGGACGCCTCGGGCACGCTGTGGCTCGATGTCGGCAAGCGCGAGTGGTCGGATGAGCTCCTGGCGCTCACCGGCCTCAACCGTTCGCACATGCCGCGGCTGGTCGAGGGCTCCGCCCCGTCCGCCGGGCTCAAGCGCGAGTTCGTCACGCGCTGGGGCATGTCGGGCGAGGTGGTGGTCGCGGGCGGCGCCGGCGACAATGCGGCCGCGGCCTGCGGCATCGGCGCCATCCAGCCGGGCGAAGGTTTCGTGTCGCTCGGCACCTCCGGCGTGCTGTTCGTCTCCAACGACCGCTTCCGCCCCAACACCAGGGGCGCCGTACACGCCTTCTGCCATGCCATTCCCAATACCTGGCACCAGATGGGGGTGATCCTCTCGGCCACCGACAGCCTCAACTGGCTGGCCAAGATCACCGGCCAGGACCCGGCGAAACTCGCCGGCGCCGCCGAGGCCGGATTCAAGGGACCGGGCGAGGAGATTTTCCTGCCCTACCTGTCGGGTGAGCGCACGCCGCACAACAATGCAGCGGCGCGCGGCAGCCTTACCGGCCTCAGCCATTCCACCGATCCGGCCCTCCTCGCCCAGGCGGTGATGGAAGGCGTTGCCTTCGCCTTCCGCGACTGCCAGCGGGTGCTGAAGGACGCCGGCACCGAGATGGGCCAGCTGCTCGCTGTCGGCGGCGGTTCGAAATCCAACCTGTGGCTCAGGCTCATCGCCACCAATCTCGAGACCGAGATCGCGCTGCCCGAGGACGGCGATTTCGGCGGCGCGCTGGGCGTCGCCCGGCTCGGCCTCTGCGCCGCGGAAGGCGCCGACCCCTCTGAGATCATGACCATGCCGGCGATCAAGCGGGTGATCAAACCCGAGCCGGCGCTCAAATCTGCCTATTCGGAACAATATGCGCGCTATCGCGCCCTTTACCCCGCCATCGAGGAGGCCCGTAAGTGACCGATTTCTTCAAGGGACTGAAGCCCGTCAAGTTCGAGGGACCCACGTCCAGCAACCCGCTCGCCTACCGGTTCTACAACAAGGACGAACTGGTGATGGGCAAGCGGATGGAAGATCACATCCGGCCGGCCGTTGCCTACTGGCACACCTTCGCCTGGGAAGGCGGCGACCCGTTCGGCGGCCGTACTTTCGACCGGCCCTGGTACGACAAGGGTCTGGAGGGCGCCAAGATCAAGGCGGATGTCGCCTTCGAACTGTTCGACCTGCTCGACGCGCCGTTCTTCTGCTTCCACGACGCGGATGTCGCTCCCGAGGGCGCGACGCTCAAGGAGAGCAACAAGAACCTCAGGACCATCACCGATATCTTCGCCAAGAAGATGCAGAGCTCGCGCACCAGGCTGCTGTGGGGCACGGCAAACCTCTTCTCCAACCGCCGTTACATGGCGGGTGCCGCCACCAATCCCGACCCTTATGTGTTTGCCTATGCCGCCGGGCAGGTGAAGGAAATGCTGGAGATCACCCATGAGCTGGGTGGCGCCAACTATGTGCTGTGGGGTGGCCGCGAGGGTTACGAGACGCTGCTCAACACCCGTATCAAGCAGGAACAGGATCAGGCGGCGCGCTTCCTGTCGCTGGTGATCGAACACGCCAGGAAGATCGGCTTCAAGGGGCAGCTCTTGATCGAGCCCAAGCCGCAGGAGCCGACCAAGCACCAGTACGATTACGACGTCGCGACGGTCTACGGGTTCCTCAAGACCTACGGCCTCGAGAAGGAGGTCAAGGTCAACATCGAAGTCGGCCATGCCTTCCTCGCCGGCCACAGCTTCGAACATGAGCTGGCGGTTGCCGGCGGGCTCGGCATCCTCGGCTCGGTCGATGCCAACCGCAACGACCTGCAATCGGGCTGGGACACCGACCAGTTCCCCAACAATCCGGGCGAAATGGCGCTGGCCTTCTACCAGATCCTCAAGGCCGGCGGGCTGGGCAAGGGCGGCTTCAACTTCGACGCCAAGGTGCGGCGCCAGTCGATCGAACCGGCCGACCTGCTCTATGGCCATATCGGTGGCCTCGACGTGCTGGCGCGCGGCCTCAAGGCGGCCGCGGCGATGATCGAGGACGGGACTTTCGACAAGGCGCAGGACGTCCGCTACGCCGGTTGGAACGAGAAAGGTGCCGCCGCGATGCTGAAAGGCGAACGCACGCTCGAGCAAATCGCCCAATGGGTGGAAGCCGACAACATCAACCCCGAGCCGCGCTCCGGCCAGCAGGAATATCTCGAGAACCTGGTCAACCGGTTCGTGTGAGGCACCTCTTCACCCTCCCCCTCGCGGGGAGGGTGGCGCCGCCGGGAGCGCCAGCGACCTGGCAAAGCCAGGGTGGGGGGAGCCCCGCGCTCCGTGCCCACCGCACACCCCCACCCAGCTGCGCCAGGCCTCTGGCCAAGCTTCGCTACCTCCCCCCTCAAAGGGGGAGGTGATCCCGACTGAGACATCGAGTGTAAGCATGCCCACCATCCGCAACCCCATCCTCCCCGGCTTCAACCCCGACCCGTCGATCCTGCGCGTCGGGGACGACTATTACATCGCCACCTCCACCTTCGAGTGGTACCCGGGGGTGCAGATCCATCACTCCAGGGATCTCGCCAACTGGGAGCTGGTGACCCGGCCGCTGAGCCGCAAATCGCAGCTCGACATGCGCGGCGATCCGGATTCGTGCGGGGTGTGGGCGCCCTGCCTCAGCCATGACGGCGAGCAGTTCTTCCTCATCTACACCGACGTGAAGCGCAAGGACGGCTCGTTCAAGGACGCGCATAACTACCTCGTCACCGCGCCCTCGATCGAAGGGCCCTGGTCCGACCCGGTCTACATGAATTCCTCGGGGTTCGACCCGTCGCTGTTCCATGACGACGACGGCAGGAAGTGGTTCGTCAACATGCTGTGGGACCATAGGACCCGGCCGCTGCTGTTCGCCGGCATCGCGCTCCAGGAATACGACCACGCACAGCGAAAGCTCGTCGGGCCGATCAGGAACATCTACCAGGGAACCGACCTGAAGCTGGTCGAAGGCCCGCATCTCTACAAGCGCCCTGGCAAGGACGGGCGGCCCTGGTATTACCTGCTGACCGCCGAGGGCGGCACCGGCTACGATCATGCCGTCACCTTCGCCCGCTCGCGCCAGATCGACGGGCCGTACGAGACCCATCCGCAAAAGCACATCCTCACCGCCAAGGATGCGCCGCTCAACCCGGTGCAGCGGGCCGGGCATGGCGACATCGTCGAGACGGCGGACGGCAAGACCTTCCTGGTGCACCTGATGGGTCGCCCGACGACGCAGAAGCGTCGCTGCGTGCTCGGCCGCGAGACCGGCATCCAGGAAGCCTACTGGGGCGCCGACGACTGGCTATGGGTGAAGAACGGTCCCGTTCCGTCGCTCGAAGTGGAAATCCCGGGAGCTCGCGACGATAGCGGCTACTGGGCCGAGCAGCGCTACCAGTTCGATAGGCTGCACCCGGACTTTCAGTGGCTTCGCACCCCCGAGACGGAGCGTATCTTCAACGTCGCCGACAACCGGCTGACGCTGTTCGGCCGCGAGTCGATCGGCAGCTGGTTCGAGCAGGCGCTGGTGGCGCGCCGGCAGACGCATTTCTCCTACGATGCCGAGGTGACGCTCGACTTCGCGCCGGTGGATGAGCGGCAGTTTGCGGGGATAACGGGTTATTATGGTCGCTATAACTTCCACTACCTCACCGTCACGGCGCATTCGGACGGCAAGCGCGAGCTGTTGATCATGAGTTCGCTCGCCAGCCACCCGGATGGCAAACTCAGCTACCCGGCGGCGCCGGTGCCGCTGCCGCAGGACGGTCCGGTGCGGTTGAAGATCGAGATCCGCGGGCCGAAACTGCAATTCTTCTACGCGGCCGGCGATGCGAGGGCCGCCGGCAACTGGCAGCCGGTGGGCGGTACGCTCGACGCCTCGATCCTCTCGGACGAATGCGGCGGCCATGCCGAGCATGGCAGCTTTACCGGGGCGTTCGTCGGCATGGCGGCATCGGATCTGAACGGCACGGCAAAGCCGGCGGTGTTTTCGGATTTTGTCTATCGGCCGGTGCGGGATCCGAGCGATCGCTACTAGCAGCTGAAGGCCCCCTCACCCGGCCCTTTGGGCCGACCTCTCCCCCAAGGGAGAGGTGGTGCGCTGGCACGATCTCGCCCATACTTCACCTCTCCCTGGGGGGAGAGGTCGCCGCGTAGCGGCGGGTGAGGGGGCCTTGGGGGAAACCCGGCGCGACTCAGTTGCCCGCTCTCCGCAAACCCCCTAACGTCCCGGCCTCCCTGTCTTTGCTGCCGAGCCGATGGACCAAGCGCCCTATTCCGCCCCCAATGCCCCAGAGAGCGCGCCCATCACGCCGATGATGTCGCAGTTCCTCGAGATCAAGGCGGTCAATCCGGGGTACCTGCTGTTCTACCGGATGGGCGATTTCTACGAGATGTTCTTCGAGGACGCCGAGATCGCCAGCCAGGCGCTCGGCATCGTCCTCACCAAGCGCGGCAAGCACCAGGGGGCCGACATCCCGATGTGCGGGGTGCCGATCCACGCGGCGCAGGACTACCTCAAGAAGCTGATCGGGCTGGGTCACCGCGTCGCCATCTGCGAGCAGGTGGAAGATCCGGCGGAAGCCAAGAAGCGCGGCTCGAAATCCCCGGTGAAGCGCGACGTGGTGCGCCTCGTCACGCGCGGCACCATCACCGAGGACGACCTGCTGCCGACCCGCGGCTCGGCTTACCTCGCAGCGCTTTCGATGGTACGACACGGCGAGACCGACTTCGCCCTCGCCTGGGCGGATGTTTCGACCGGCGAGACCGCGGTGCTCGATGTGTCGGCGCTGGCGCTGGGCGATGAGCTGGCCCGCATCGCGCCGGCCGAGCTGCTGCTCACCGAAGCTACACTCGCCACGATCTCCAGCGCCAAAATCCCGTTGCCCGATGCGGCACTGGTGTCGCTCGACAGCGGCGCTTTCGACAGCGAACTGGCGAGCAAGCGGATCGGCGCCGCTTTCCCCGATGGCGAGGTCGACCCCACCGCCTATTCGCGCGCCGGCCGCGCGGCGCTCGGGGCGCTGCTCGACTATGTGAGGGACAGCCAGAAGGGCGTACCGGTGGCGCTGCGTCCGCCGGCCGCCGAACGGCTCAGCGCCCATATGGCGATCGACGCCGCAACGCGAGTGTCGCTCGAACTGCTGGAAACCCAGCGTGGCCAGGAAAAGGGCTCGCTCCGCCACGAGATCGACCTGGCGGTCACGCCGCCCGGTTCGCGCCTCCTCGCCCGGCGGCTGGCGGCGCCGCTCTGCGATGCCAACCAGATCAACGCGCGGCTCGATGCGGTCGAATGCCTCGTCAGCGATGGCCTCCTGACCCAGCGGCTGCGCAGCGACCTCAAATCGGTGCCCGATCTCACCCGGGCGCTGACCCGGCTGGCGCTGGGTCGCGGCGGCCCGCGCGACCTCCGCGCCACCGGCGGCGCCATCGCCGCCGCGATCGCGCTCGCCGACCGTCTCGCCACGCTCGACCGTCCGCCGGCCGAACTCAAAACGATCGCCGCCCGGCTCGCCGATGCGCCGGCGGCACTGGCCGCAGAACTGGTGGCCGCCATCGATGACGAGCCGCCGCTGCTCGCCCGCGACGGCGGCTTCGTCAAGCGCGGCTATGACGCGCCGCTCGACGCCGAGCGGGCGCTGGCATCGGAAACCCGCGCCGTGGTGGCGGCGCTGCAGGCGCGGCTGATCGAGGAAACGGACGTCCGGTCGCTGAAGATCCGCCATAACGGCGTGCTCGGCTATTTCGTCGAGGTGCCGGCCGGCCATGGCGGCAAGCTGCTGGAAGCGCCGCACCGCGACACCTTCATTCACCGCCAGACCATGGCCAATGCCATGCGCTTCACCACGGCGGAGTTGGCCGAGCTCGAGGGCCGCATCGCCAAGGCGCATGACGCCGCACTCGCCATCGAAGCCGTGATCTTCACCCGGCTCACCGATGCCGTCGCCGCCGAGAATAGCCGGCTGCGCGCCATTGCCGATGCACTGGCCGAACTCGATGTCGCCGCGGCGCTGGCGCAACTGGCGATGACCCGCAATTTCTGCCGCCCGACCATCGATGACAGCCTCGCCCTCTATATCGAAGGCGGCCGGCATCCGGTGGTCGAATCCAATGTGCGGGCGCAGCACGAGGTGTTCGTCGAGAATGGCTGCGACCTCACCGGCGGGGCGCTGTGGCTGGTCACCGGCCCCAACATGGGCGGTAAATCCACCTTCCTGCGCCAGAACGCGCTGATCGCCATCCTGGCGCAAATGGGCAGCTATGTGCCGGCGTCGGCTGCGCATATCGGGGTGGTCGACCGGGTGTTCTCGCGCGTCGGCGCCTCGGACGATATCGGCGGTGGCCGTTCCACCTTCATGGTCGAGATGGTCGAGACCGCCGCCATCCTCAACCGGGCGACGCAGCGTTCGCTGGTGATCCTCGACGAGATCGGCCGCGGCACCGCCACCTTCGATGGGCTGTCGATCGCCTGGGCGGCGGTCGAGGCGCTGCACGACCAGACCGGCTGCCGCGCCCTGTTCGCGACGCACTTCCATGAGATGACGGCGCTTTCGAAGACCCTGACGCGCGTTTCCAACCACACCATGAAGGTGCGCGAGTGGGAGGGGGAAGTGGTGTTCCTGCACGAAGTGGCCGACGGCGCCGCCGATCGCAGCTACGGCATCCAGGTGGCCAAGCTCGCCGGCCTGCCCGAATCCGTGCTGGCGCGCGCCCGCCAGGTGCTGGGCGTGCTCGAACAGCGCTCTTCCGGCGGAAAAGCCGTCGTGCTAGACGATCTGCCGCTCTTTGCGCATCAACCGCCCACCCCGAAGGCGGCCGTTAATCCCATCCATGACATGCTCGATCAGGTGCGCCCCGACGACCTTACGCCCCGCGCGGCCATCGACCTGATCTACGAGCTTAAGAAAATCCGCGATGCAGCTCGCCGAAACTGACGCCCGACCGCGAAAACCGGCCTTCCAGCTTACTTCGGCCGAGACCATCCTCGGCGACATAAGGCGCCTCGTCGCCGGGCAGGACCCCAAGTCCGCCGCCACCCGCAGCATCGTCCTCCAGCATGTCCGCTCCGTTCTCGCCGATGCCCGCACCGGCGCCGAGGCGGAGCTCATGGCCACCGGCAAGGGCACGCGCTGCGCCATGAATCTCAGCGCCGCCGAAGACGAGATCATCCGTGCGGTACATCATTTCGCGGTGCGCGATGTCTACCCGGTCGACAACCCCTCGGGCGCCGAGATGATCTCGATCGCCGCGGTCGGCGGCTATGGCCGGGGCACGCTGGCGCCGGGCTCCGACATCGATCTGCTCTTCATCCTGCCCTACAAACAGACGCCGTGGGGCGAGCAGATCACCGAGTATATCCTCTACATGCTATGGGACCTCGGCCAGAAGGTCGGCCATGCCGTCCGCTCCGTCGACGACTGCATCCGCATGGCGCGCTCCGACATGACGGTGCGCACGGCGACGCTGGAAGCGCGCTACCTGACCGGCGACCGCAAACTGTTCGACGAGCTGGTGCATCGGTTCGAAACCGAGATCATGCCCAAGACCGGCCCGGAGTTCATCGCCGCCAAGATGGCCGAGCGCGACGAACGGCACCGGCAGATGGGCAATACCCGCTACGTGGTCGAGCCCAACATCAAGGACGGCAAGGGGGGTCTCAGGGACCTGCACGCGCTGTTCTGGATCGGCAAGTATTTCTACCGGGTCAAATCCAGCGCCGAACTGGTGGGCAAGGGCGTATTGAGCGCCGAGGAATACCGGTTGTTCCAGCGCGCCGAGGATTTCCTCTGGGCGATCCGCTGCAACCTCCACTTCCTCACCGGGCGGGCCGACGAGAAGCTGACCTTCGACGTACAACCCGACCTCGCCGCGCGGCTCGGCTATAATGACCGCGCCGGCATGCTGGGGGTCGAGCGCTTCATGAAGCGCTACTTCCTCGTGGCCAAGGATGTGGGCGACCTGACCCGCATCTTCTGCACGTCGCTGGAATTCGACCACGCCAAGCCGCTCGACATGGTCGGGCGGGTGCTGGCGCCGTTCAAACGCGGCAAGGTGGCGATCAAGGGCGAGACCGATTTTGTCCTCGAGGGCGGCCGCCTGAACGTCGCCGGGCCGGACGTGTTCCAGAAGGACCCGCGCAACCTGATCAAGGGGTTCATGCTCGCCGGCCGGCACGACGCGCACCTCCACCCCGACGCGATCAAGCTGATCCGTCGCTCGTTCAAGCTGATCGGCCACGATCTGCGCAACGACCGGCAGGCCAATGCCTGGTTCCTCGAGATCCTGACCGCGCCGACCTATGTCGAGCGCATCCTCAGGCAGATGAACGAAGCCGGCGTGCTCGGCCGCTTCGTGCCGGAATTCGGCAAGATCGTCGCGCTGATGCAGTTCAACATGTACCATCACTACACGGTGGACGAGCACCTGATCCGCGCCGTCGGGGTGATGGCCGACATCGCCAATGGCGGCTTACGCGAACAGCTGCCGCTGACGCATGAGCTGCTGCCGCATCTCAACGACACGCGGCTGCTCTACGTGGCGCTGTTCCTGCACGACATCGCCAAGGGCCGGCCGGAGGATCACTCGATCGCCGGGGCCCGGATCGCGCGGAAATTCTGCCCGCGCCTCGGGCTCGATCCGGCCGAGACCGACACCGTCTCCTGGCTGGTCGAACATCACCTGTTGATGAGCGAGATCGCCCAGAGCCGCGATATCCAGGATCCGGAAACGGCCCGCTCGTTCGCCGATGTGGTGCAGTCACCGCAGCGGCTGGCGCTGTTGATGATCCTCACCGCCTGCGACATCCGCGCGGTGGGCCCCGGGGTGTGGACCGGCTGGAAGGGCTCGCTGCTGCGCGCGCTCTACTATGCCACCGAACCGCTGCTGTCGGGCGGCCACAGCCAGGTCACCCAGCGCGACCGCATCGAGGCGGCAAAGACCGTGCTGCGCGGCGCGCTCGCCGCCTGGCCGGCGGCGGAAGTCGATACCTATGTCGGCCGCCACTACGACCATTACTGGCTGCGCGCCGAGCCCGAGCTGCAGGTCGAGCACGCCCGGATGATCCGCGCCGCCGATCAGGCCGGGCAGATGTTCGCCGGCTCGATCCGGGTGAAATCGTTCGAGGGGATCACCGAAGTCAGCTTCTACACCCCGGACCATCCGCGGCTCTTGTCGCTGATCGCCGGTGCCTGCACCATGGCCGACGCCTCGATCATCGGGGCGCAGATCTTCGGCACGCGTGACGGCCGGGCGGTCGATACCTTCCGGCTGCGCCGCTCATTCACTTCGGACGAGGACGAAAAGGTCCGCGCCACCCGCATCATCGATACGGTGAAGCAGCTGCTGCAGGGCAAGCGCCAGGTGCTGATCGACCTGGGCAAGGAAAGCCGCCACAACAGGCGCCTGAAGCCATTCACACTGCCGGCGCAAGTGGCGGTTTCGAACACCATCTCGGAGAAATTCACCGTCATCGAGGTGATGGGCCTCGACCGCACCGGCCTGTTGCACCAGCTCACCCGGCAGATCTCCGACCTCAACCTCACCATCGGCTCGGCCCATATCGGCACCTACGGCGAAAAGGCCGTCGACGTGTTCTACGTCACCGACCTCACCGGCCATAAGATCGAATCCAAGTCGCGCCAGAAGAAGATCCACGACGCGCTGCTCGCGGTGTTCCAGGGCGTCGACGAGAAGGCGGCCAAGGTGGCCAATGGGTGATCGCGAAGGTTCGCGGCTCCATGGCCTTCTCCCCTTGTGGGAGAAGGTGCCCGAAGGGCGGATGAGGGGTTTCTCTCAGCGCACTCGTCGCTCGTCGCTTCGCTCCAATCGCGCAGCCCCTGGCTGCGTACCCCTCATCCGGCCTGTCGGCCACCTTCTCCCACAAGGGGAGAAGGCGAAGGAGCCGCCGCTTCGGCGCGCCTATCGTTGAGCCTCTACCGCAATTTCCTTTCGGTCGGCGGGTTGACCCTCGTCTCGCGTGTCTTCGGCTTTGCCCGCGACGCGCTGATGGCGGCGGTGCTTGGCATCTCGCCGGTGTCCGATGCGTTCAACGCGGCCTTCCGCTTTCCAAACCTGTTCCGACGGCTGTTCGCCGAGGGGGCGTTCAACACAGCGTTCGTGCCGATGTTCTCGGGCGCGCTCGAGACCGAGGGCAATGAGGGGGCCAAGGAACTGGCCGGCCGGATCATGAGCTGGCTGGTGGCGGCGATCCTCATCGTCACCATCCTGGTCGAGATCTTCACGCCGCAGATCATGGTGCTGTTCGTGCCGGGCTTTGTCGGCGACCCCGAGAAGTTCGATCTCACGGTGTTCCTCACCCGGATCATGTTCCCCTATCTGGCCTGCATGTCGCTGATGGCGGCCTATGCGGCGATCCTCAACAGCCTGGGGCGGTTCTTTGCCGCCGCCTTCGCGCCGATCGTGCTCAACATCGTCAATATCGGGGCGCTGATCCCGCTGGCGATTCTGACCCTCGAGGCGCCGGACACCGCCTTTTGGGTGGCGATCGCGACCATGCTGGGCGGCATCGCGCAACTGGTGCTGGTCTACTGGGCGATCCGGCGCGCCGGCTTCGTGCCGAAGCTCAGGCTGCCGCGCTTCGATGCGGAAGTGCGGCGCTTCTGGATCCTCGCGGTGCCGGCGATCATCGCGGGCGGCATCACCCAGATCAACATCTTCGTGGGCACCATCATCGCCTCGGGCGCCGACGAGGTGATGTCGATCATCTACAATGCCGACCGGCTGTACCAGCTGCCGCTCGGCATTATCGGCATCGCCATCGGCACGGTGCTGCTGCCCGAGCTCAGCCGGCATCTCAGCGCCGGACGCGACCTCGAGGCCCGGCAGAGCCAGAGCCAGTCGCTGTTCCTGTCCATGCTGCTGTCGATGCCGGCGGCCGGGGCGCTGATCGCGCTGGCTCTGCCGGTGGTGCGGGTGCTGTTCGAACGCGGCGCCTTCGGGCCGACCGACAGCGTCAACGTCTCGCAGGCCCTCATCGCCTTCGCAGCAGGCCTGCCGGCCTTCGTGTTGATCCGCGTGCTGCAGCCGGGGTTCTTCTCGCGCAAGGACACCAAGACCCCGACCTGGTTCGCCTTCGTCTCGCTGGTGATCAATATCGTCCTGTCGCTGGTGCTGTTTCCGACGCTGAAGCATGTCGGCATCGCGCTCGCCACCTCGATCGCCGCCTGGGCGAACGTCGTGCTGCTCGCCATCTTCCTCGCCCGGCGCGGCCATTTCGCCATCAGCGGGGCCGAATGGCGGCAGGAGGGTATGATCGCCTTGCTGACACTGGTGATGTCGGGGGCGCTCTATGGCCTCGTGCTGCTGCTCGGGCCGGTGTTCGATCCCGGGTACTTCTTCCCGGCGCAGGCGCTGGCGCTATTGGCGCTCTGCGTCTTCGGCGCGGGGCTGTATTTCGCGCTGGCGCACCTCACCGGGGTGCAGCGGCTGGGCGGGCTGTTGCGTCGGTTGCGGCGGCGGAAGGGCTGAGCGGCCGGCGCATCTGGCCACCCCCACCCAGCGCCGCTAGCTCGCTTCGCTCACAAGCTCTGCAGCCCTCCCCACAAGGGGGAGGGAGGAGCTGCACGGTCTCGGTTCAAGCGTCTCCCTCCCCCTTGTGGGGAGGGAGCAAGGGTGGGGGTGGCCACACGCTCGAGATGTGCGGCCTACTCGTACACCACCACCATCAGCGCCCGTGCCGGCGCCTGGCCGTCATTGGCGATCTCGTGCTCGACATCGGCCCGGTAGCGGGCCGTTTCGCCGGCGCCCAGCAGCTGCTCGCCCAAAGCCGTTTTCACCCGCAACCCGTCAGTCTGCGCCGTCAGGTGCTCGTAAGTGCCGGCGGCGTGCGGGGCGCTGTGCAGCCGGCTGCCCGGGGCGATCTCGACCTCGTACCACTCGACCCGGCCGGCCATGCTGGTCGGGCTGAGAATACGCAAGCGCCAGTGCCCCTCGGGACTATTGATCTCCGGCGTCAACGGCACCGTTACCACATCGACGGGCGCGGCACGCCGATGCGCCACGCCGCCGGCGATCAGGTCGGCGAGGTCGATCTTCAGCGCCTGGGTCAGCCCCCACAGCACCGCGAAGGTGGGGTTGGATTCGCCACGCTCGATCTGGCTCAGCATCGAGCGCGACACACCCGAAAGCGCCGCCAGCCGCTCCAGCGTCAGGTGCCGGGCCTTGCGTTCGCGCTGGATGATCGGGCCGATATCGGGGGCTTCGGTGCTTGCCATGCTGCCTTTATCGCCAACTACCCTATGGCTGCCAAGCGGAAATTCCGCGCTCACTTGACTATTCGTCCGTTATAGCGGAATTTCCTCCATATCGGAGGAATGACCATGCAGACCGGATATCTCGATCATCTCAGGACCGTGCTGGCCGACATCGAGGCGCAGGGCCTGATGAAGCGCGAGCGCCAGATCACCTCGCCGCAGGGCGGCCAGGTGACCGTCGCGGGAGCCGGCGGGCCGAGGCAGATGGTCAACCTCTGCGCCAATAACTATCTCGGCCTCGCCGACCACCCAGCGATCGCCGACGCCGCCACCGCGGCGCTCGAGCAGTATGGCTTCGGCATGGCCTCGGTCCGCTTCATCTGCGGCACGCTCGACCTGCACCGTGAGCTGGAGGCCGCCATAGCGCGTTATCTCAAAAAGGATGACGCGATCCTGTTTGCCGCCTGTTTCGATGCCAATGGCGCGCTGTTCGAGACGCTCTTGACCGAAGACGACGCGATCATCTCCGACAGCCTCAACCACGCCTCGATCATCGACGGAGTGCGGCTGAGCAAAGCCAAGCGCTACCGCTTCCAGACCTCGGACATGGACGATCTCGAGACCCAGCTGCAGCAGGCGGTCGCCGACAAGGCCCGCTTCCGGCTGATCGTCACCGACGGGGTGTTCTCGATGGATGGCTATATCGCCAAACTCCCGGAGATCCGTGCGCTGGCGGACAAGTATGGCGCCATAATTGCGGTCGACGATTGCCACGCCACCGGCCATCTCGGCCCCGAGGGGCGCGGCACCGGGGCGCTGACCGGCGCCGAGCCCGACATCATCACCGGCACCTTCGGCAAGACGCTGGGCGGCGCCATGGGCGGCTTCATCACCGGCCCGCAGGCGGTGATCGACCTGCTGCGCCAGCGGGCGCGGCCCTACCTGTTTTCCAACGCCCTCGCCCCGGCGGTCACCGCCGGGTCGCTCAAGGCGATCGAGATCGCCCGAGCTGCGGACGACCTCCGGCAGAAGCTCGCGGACAATACGCGGACGTTCCGCCAGCGCATGGGTGAGTTCGGTTTCGATCTCCTCCCCGGCGAGACCCCGATCATCCCGGTAATGCTGGGCGAGGCGACGCTGGCGCAGAAGCTTGCTGCTGCCCTCGACAGGCGCGGCGTCTATGTCGCCGGGTTTTTCTTTCCCGTGGTGCCCAAGGGCAAAGCCCGCATCCGCACGCAGATGTCGGCCGCCCTGTCGGCGGCCGATATCGACTTCGCCATCGGCGCCTTTGCCGAGGCGGGTAAAGAAGTGGGAGTGATCTGATGCGCGCCCTGGTCAAAGCCAAATCCGAGCCGGGCATCTGGATGGAAGAGCGGCCGATCCCCGAAATCGGCCCCGAGGATGTGCTGGTCAAGGTGCACAAGACCGGTATCTGCGGCACCGACATCCATATCTACAACTGGGACGACTGGGCCAAGAAGACCGTACCGGTGCCGCTGGTCACCGGCCACGAGTATTCGGGCGAGATCGCCGCCATCGGCGCCGAGGTGAGGAACCTCAAGGTGGGCCAGCGGGTCTCCGGCGAAGGCCATGTCGTGGGGATGAAGAGCCGGGCCTCGCGGGCCGGCAAGTTCCACCTCGACCCCGATACCAAGGGGATCGGCGTGAACCTCCCCGGCGCCTTCGCCGAGTTCGTCAGGATTCCGGCCTTCAACATCATCCCGCTGCCCGACGCGATCGACGACGAGCTGGGGGCCATCCTCGATCCGCTGGGGAATGCCGTGCACACGGCGCTGGCCTTCGACATTGTCGGCGAGGACGTGCTGGTGACCGGCGCGGGGCCGATCGGCATCATGGGTGCGGCGGTCGCCCGGCATGTCGGGGCGCGCCATGTGGTGATCACCGACGTCAACCCCGAGCGGCTCCGGCTCGCCACCGAAGTCACCGACGTGGTGCCGGTCAATGTCGCAACCGAGGACCTCCGCGCCGTGATGAACAAGCTGGGCATGAAGGAAGGCTTTGATGTCGGGCTCGAGATGAGTGGCGCGCCGGCGGCGCTCGACCAGATGATCGACCACATGGTGATGGGCGGGCGCATTGCGCTGCTCGGCGTGCCGGCCCGGCCGTTCATTTTCGACCTCGGCAAGATCGTGTTCCGCATGATCACGCTGCGCGGCATCTACGGGCGCGAGATGTTCGAGACCTGGCACAAGATGCTGGCGATGCTCGAGTCGGGGCTCGACGTCAGGAAGGTCATTACGCGACGGATGAGCGCCGACGACTATGCCGAGGCGTTCAAGCTGGCGGCAGGCGGCGAGAAGGGCAAGATCGTATTGGCGTGGTAGACGGCTTGCGCGCGGGGGCGCTGATCGGCGATAAGCCCAGCCTCACACTGGAATATCTGTCATGGCTTTCACCCCGCGCGTCTTTTCCGGCATCAAGCCGTCCGGCGACCTGCATCTCGGCAACTATTTGGGCGCCATCCGGCGCTTCGTGCCGCTGCAGGAAACGCACGAGACGATCTACTGCGTCGTCGACATGCACGCGATCACGGTGTGGCAGGACCCCGAGGACTTGCGGCGCTGGACCTATGAGATCGCCGCGGCCTACATCGCCGCCGGCCTCGACCCGAACAAGTCGATCATCTTCAACCAGAGCCAGGTCGTCGAGCACGCCGAACTCGCCTGGATCTTCAACTGCGTGGCGCGCGTCGGCTGGATGACGCGCATGACCCAGTTCAAGGACAAGGCCGGAGCCGAAGGCGGCGAGAACTCCGAGGCGGTGTCGCTGGGGCTGTTCGCCTATCCCTCGCTGATGGCGGCCGACATCCTGCTCTACAAGGCGACGGCCGTACCGGTGGGCGACGACCAGCGCCAGCATCTCGAGCTGACGCGCGATATCGCCAAGAAATTCAACTACGATTTCAAGAAGCAGATCAAAGGGTTGGGGGTGAAGGACGACTTCTTCCCGTTGACCGAGACGCTGTCCACCGGCCCGGCGATGCGGGTCATGTCGCTGAAGGACGGCAAGAAGAAGATGTCGAAATCCGACGCTTCGGACATGTCGACCATCTACATGATGGATGACGCCGACACGATCAGTAAGAAGATCAAGCGCGCCACCACCGACGCCGATGCGCTGCCGAGCGAAGCGGCAGGACTGGCCGGCCGGGCCGAGGCCGAAAACCTCGTCGCCGTCTATGCGTCGCTGTCCGACCAATCGGTCGACGCGGTGCTGGGCGAGTTCGGCGGCCAGGGCTGGGGCAAGTTCAAGCCGGCACTGGCCGATCTTGCCGTTGCGGTGCTGGCGCCGATCGCCACCGAAATGAAGCGGCTCGTCGCCGACAAGGGCGAGATGGACCAGATCCTCCGGCGCAACGCCGACCGGGCCCGCGCCATTGCGGTGCCGATCATGGACGATGTGCGCAGGATCGTCGGCTTCGTGCGTTGATTGCCTGCGGCTTTCTTGGCCCCGCTTGCGGCGCTGCCGCGCATTTGGAACAATGCCGCATCTTTGATGCTTTGACTTGGTCGCGCTTTCGAACGGAAGTCTCACAACTTTCCTGAAAGCGCTCTGGCTGAAGGTGCGGCGCTTTGGCTGACAGCATGAGCGAATATAAACGCAAGTTTCTCGTGGTTATCGACGAGAGCAAGGAAGCCGATCGCGCCATCACCTTCGCGGCCAACCGGGTGAAGCGCACCGGCGGTACGGTGGTGCTGCTCTGGGTGATCGACAGCCAGGATTTCACCCAGTTCCTCGGCGTAGAGGAAGTGATGCGCGCCGAAGCCCGCGAGGAGGCCGAGCGGCTGCTCGACAGCAAACGCGCCCGCATCGGCCAGATCGGCGAGGGCATCCGCACCGAGACGGTGATCCGCGAGGGCGATGTGGTCAGCGAGATCGAACGGCTGGTGGCCGAGGACCCCGGCATCGCCATCCTGGTGCTCGCTGCCGCCACCGGCAAGGAGGGCCCCGGTCCCCTGGTCAGCGCCTTCTCGACGCGTGCCGGCCAGGCGGCGCTGCCGGTGATCGTCACCATCATCCCCGGCACCATGACCGATGAGCAGATCGTCGCGGTGACGTGATGGATGCCGGCCAGACCCTTGCATTTCGGGCTTCAAAACACTAGTTTGGAATTGTTCTAACACGAGTCCGAACCTTCAGATGTTCATCCAGACCGAAGCGACGCCGAATCCGGCGACCCTGAAATTCCTGCCCGGCCGCGATGTGCTGGTGGGTGAGCCGCGCGACTTCCGGCAGGCCGAATCGGCCGTCATCTCGCCGCTGGCCGCAGCGCTGTTCGAGGTGCCCGGTGTCGAGGGCGTGTTCCTCGGCTCGGATTTCATCTCGGTGACCAAGGACAGCGCGGAGTGGAGCCACATCAAGCCGGCGATCCTCGGCGTGATCATGGAGCACTTCCTCTCCGGCAAGCCGGTGCTTGCTGACGGCACGGCCGAAGTCGTGACCGGCGAAGAGTTCTTCGAAGAAGGCGACGCCGAGACGGTCGAAGTGATTAAGGAACTGCTCGCCACCCGCGTCAGGCCCGCCGTCGCCATGGATGGCGGCGACATCACCTTCAAGGGCTTCAAAGAGGGCACCGTGTTCCTCCATATGCAGGGCGCCTGCTCGGGCTGCCCGTCCTCGACCGCGACGCTGAAAAGCGGCATCGAGAACCTGCTCCGGCATTTCGTGCCGGGCGTCGAGGCCGTGCAGCAGGTCTGACCGCTGCAGAACTGGAATTCGGAATCGCCCGGCCCTGTGCCGGGCGATTTGTTTTGGGGTCGCCGATAGAGACGGCCCCCGTGACAACCCACCGTCGAACCCCTATCTCTCGCACATGTCCAGCGTCCTCCTCGCCATCGATACCGCCGCGCCACGCCTGCAACTGGCGCTGCTCGTGGGCGATCACGCCGACACGCTGGTCGAAGACATGGCGCAGGGGCAGGCCGAGCGGATCTTCCCGGCGATCGACGCGCTGCTGGCGCGCAACGGCACCGCCTACAAGGACCTGACCCGCATTGCCGTCACCACCGGCCCCGGCTCGTTCACGGGGCTCCGCATCGGGCTCAGCGCGGCGCGCGGGCTGGCCCTGGCGCTCGGCATTCCGGTGATCGGCGTGCCGTCGCTGCTGGCTTTGTCGCTCGGCAGCCGCTGCGATGCCACCGCGGTGCTGCTCGATGCGCGGCGCGACGAAGCCTATTTCCAGTTGTTCAGCGGCCCGGCTATTCCGGTCGGCGAGCCGCAGGTGCTGCCGATGGACGAGGCGCGTCGCCGGGTGCCGCCGGGCGCCGAGGTGGTCACCTCGCCGCTGGTCGATATCGCGGCGCTTGCCCGCTTCGCGGCCACCGCCGACCCGGCGCAATACCCGCCCGAGGCGGCCTATATCCGCGATGCCGATGCCAAACCGCAGGAGAAGTTCCGTGTCGCGAGGCTGGGTCCGGGGGTCGGACAATGAATTTCTGGCTGTCGCCGACCACGCTGCACATCGAACCGGCACGCGGCAGCGATGCCGAAATCATCGCCCGGCTCCACGCCGAAGGGTTCTATCGCGGCTGGACGCGTGAGGAGTTCGCCGCCTATGTGGCGGGCGAAGGCACCCCGATCTATGTCGCCTGCGACAGCCGGCGGCGCATTGCCGGCTTCGCCATGCTGCGGCACCTGGGTGAGGAGGTCGAGCTGATCAGCATCGCCGTCGATCGCAAGTGGCGGAACAAGGGAGTCGGCGCGCTGCTGATGCGGGCCCTGTTCGAGGCGGTGCGGATGAGCCCGGCCAAGCGCATGCTGCTCGAAGTGGCCGCCGACAACGTCGCGGCGTTGAAACTCTACGGCAAGTTCGGCTTCACCAGGGTCGGCGAGCGCAAGGGCTATTATCCGCGCCCCGACGGCACGCCGGCTACCGCTATTGTCATGGCCCGCGATCTTGGCTAACCCGAATGTGCAGCGTGATCCGGAGAGGGGGCAGACCTTTCCGGTGCCAGCGCGCGGCCAGGCCATTTTCGTAACGGGGGACGCCCGATGAGCAAACCCGGCATTCAAACTCTCGAAGAGCAATGCGCCCAGAAGGGCATGCGGATGACCGACCAGCGTCGGGTCATCGCACAGGTGATCGAGCAGGCGGTGGACCATCCCGATGTCGAGGAGCTGTACCGGCGCGCTTCGGCCATCGATGCGCGCATCTCGCTCTCCACCGTCTACCGCACGCTCAACCTGTTCGAGGAAGCCGGGCTGGTCACCAAGCATGACTTCAAGGACGGCCGAGCCCGGTTCGAGCTGATCCCGGACGAGCACCATGACCACCTGATCGACATCCGCTCGGGCAAGGTGATCGAGTTCCGCAATGAAGAAATCGAAGCCATCCAGGAAGTGATCGCCAAGCGGCTGGGCTATCGGCTGGTCGACCATCGCCTCGAGCTCTATGCTGTGCCGCTCAAGGCGGACGAGAACAAGAAATGATCCTGCGCATCCTGTTCTTCATCTTCTGCTACATCCCGTTCCTGATCGTCTTCGTGCCGCTGCAGTTCGTGGTGAGCCGGCTGGGGATCAGCTGGAACGGCATCCCGCGGATGTTCCACTGGTTCGGCTGCACGTTCCTCGGCATGAAGGTGAAGGTGATCGGCGCGCCGTCGCACGATCGCGCCACGCTGATCGTCTCCAACCACGTCTCATGGACCGACATCATCGCGGTGGGCTCGAAGGCGGACGTCACCTTCGTCGCCAAGTCCGAGATCCAGAAGTGGTTCTTCGTCGGCTTCATGGCCTCGCTGCAGCGCACGCTCTATGTCGATCGCAAGAAGCGCAGCGACGCCAAGCGGGTGAGCGAGGAGATGGGCAAGCGTATGGCCTCCGGCGGGGCAGTGCTGCTGTTCGCCGAGGGGCAGTCGGACCTGGGCACACATGTGCTGCCGTTCCGCTCGGCGCTGATCGGCGCCGCGCAGCATGCGATGGAGGAAGCGGGGGCCGGCGAGGTGATGATCCAGCCGCTGACCATCGCCTATACCAAGCTGCAGGGCCTGCCGGTCGGCCGCACCGATCGCTCGTTCATCGCCTGGATCAAATCCAAGTCGGTGAAGCAGAACATCAAGGAAATCCTGACCGGCGGCACCCGCGAGGTCACCCTCGCCTTCGGCACGCCGCGGCCGTTGAGTTCGGGCGCCAACCGCAAGGAGCTGGCCAGGCAGACCGAGACCGAGGTCCGCCGCATGCTGGTGGCGCTCAACCGCGGCACGCCGCTGCCGGTCGCGGCGGAGCAGGCTTCAGCCTAAGGCTAGTCGACCAGACAGAAGTGGTTGCCTTCCGGGTCCGCCATGACGGTGTAGCCGTGGGCTTCGCGCAGCACGCTGGCGCCCAGAGCAATCAGCCGGGTGCGCTCGGCCGGCCGGTCGGCCACTCTGACATCGAGGTGGATGCGGCCCTGCACGCGGCCGCGCTCGATCTCGTGGAAGCAGAGGGTCGGGCCGGGGCCGTCCACCATCACCACCGGATCGGTTTCGGGAGTGAGGCCGAGCGCCGCCAGCCGCGCGATCTCCTCGTCGTCATAGGCCCGCACCGCGTAGCCCTCGATCACCTGCGCCCAGAAGCGCGCCAGCGGCGCGGCCCGGCTGCAGTCAAAGACGATCTCCTTGAGCGAGCCGCTCATCGCAGGGCCCGCTCGAAATCGGCGATGATGGCGTCGGCGTCCTCGATCCCAACCGAGATGCGGAACGCCCCCTCGCCGGTCCAGTCGCGATAGCTGCGGTCATCGGCGAGCCGGAAGGAGGAGCGGAGGATGTCCTCGGTCGGGATGTAGAAGCAGAGCGACTTGGTCTTGCCCAGCGACACTGCATAGCTCACGAGTTCGAGCCGTTCGGCCAGCTGGCGGGCCATGCCGGCGCTGTCCGAATTCACCGAGAAGCTCAGCAGCCCGGAGAAATTGCGCATCTGCCGGCGCGCCAGTGCCGCCTGTTCGTGGCTCGCGAGCCCCGGCCACAGCACGCGGCGCACCTTGGGGTGGCGTTCCAGCCATTCGGCCAGCGCCCGGGCATTGGCCTGGTGCTTTTCCATCCTGAGGCCCAACGTCTCGATGCCGCGCAGGATCAGGTAGGCCGAGAACGGCGACAGCACCGCGCCGTGATGGATCAGTACATCCTTGCGCAGGCGGGCAATGGGCTCGGCCCGGCCGATCACCACGCCGCCCAGCGCATCGCCGTGGCCGCACAGATACTTGGTCAGCGAGTGGCAGACATAGTCGGCACCGAGCGCGAGCGGGTTGGTGCCGACCGGCGTGGCGATGGTCGAATCCACCGACAGTTCAGCGCCGCCGGCATGGGCGATGGCGGCAATGGCGGCGATGTCGGTGAGCTTGAGGATCGGGTTGGCGGGCGTTTCGATGTGCACCAGGCGGGTGTTGGGCCGCAGCGCCGCCGCCACGGCTTCGGGATTGGAGCTGTCGGCGAACGACACCTCGACCCCCTGCCGCGGCAGAGCGTGCCCGGCATACTCGGCGACGCCGGCATAGCAGACGTCGGACAGCACCAGGTGGTCGCCGGCCTTCAGCAGGCCCGCGAACAGCCCTGATATCGCCGCCATGCCCGAGCCGAAGCTCAGGGCGGCCTCGCCGCCCTCCAGCAGCGCCAGGCGCTGTTCCAGCAGCTCCAGCGTCGGGTTGCTCCAGCGGGTGTAGAAATGCGGCGCATCGGCCTTGAGGTCCGAGGCGGAAAAGCCGACCGCGTCGGGGTGGGTGAAATAGGTGGTCGACAGCACCGGGGCCGGCGCCAGCGGCGCGCCGACGACACGGGCGCCATCGCCGCCATGCAGCGCGAGAGTATCGAGGTTGTTGGTCATGGTGGTTTCTCCTGACATGACCGTGCAACGGGGCGTGCTTGCTGACAACCCGGTGGCCACGCGCGCCGGCCCTTCCTTGGCTTTCCGCGCTCGAAGTTGTATTCAGCCGGCCATGACCGAGCACACGCCCAAGAAGCTGTTCATCAAGACCTACGGGTGCCAGATGAACGTCTACGATTCCGACCGCATGGCCGATGCCCTGGCGCCGCACGGTTACGAGCCGGTGCAGGTGATGGAAGATGCCGACCTCGTCGTGCTCAATACCTGCCACATCCGCGAGAAAGCCTCGGAAAAGGTGTTCTCGGAACTGGGGCGGCTGCGCGAGTTGCGCGAGGAGCGGCGCGCCCAGGGCCAGGACCTGATGATTGGCGTTGCCGGTTGCGTGGCGCAGGCCGAAGGCGACGAGATCGTCCGCCGGGCGCCGGCGGTCGACCTGGTGTTCGGGCCGCAATCCTACCACCGCCTGCCCGAACTGATCGCCCGTGCCCATAACGGCGCCAAGGTGGTCGACACCGACTTCCCCGAGGAAGACAAGTTCGAGCACCTGCCGGCGGCAAAAAAGGAAGTCACGCTGGCGCGCGGGCTCACGGCGTTCCTCACCGTGCAGGAAGGCTGCGACAAGTTCTGTTCGTTCTGCGTGGTGCCCTATACCCGCGGCAGCGAAGTGTCGCGCCCGGTGGAGCAGGTGCTGCGCGAGGCGCGGAACCTCGCCGAAGCAGGGGTGCGCGAGCTCACCCTGTTGGGCCAGAACGTCAACGCCTATCACGGACTCGATGGCCGCGGCCGCAGCGTCGGGCTGGGCGAGCTCTGTGCGCGGTTGGCCGAGATCCCCGGCATTGCCCGTATCCGCTACACCACCTCGCATCCGCTCGACATGACCGACGAGCTGCTCGAGGCGCATCGCGACCTCGAGGCGCTGATGCCCTACCTGCATCTGCCTATCCAGGCCGGCTCGGACCGCATCCTCAAGGCGATGAACCGCCGGCACAGCCGTGCCGAATACATGCGCGTCATCGAGCGCATCATAGCGGTGCGGCCGGACATGGCGATGTCCGGCGATTTCATCGTCGGCTTTCCGGGCGAGACCGACGCCGATTTCGAGGAGACGATGCAGGTCGTCCGGGATGTGGGCTACGCCTCTGCCTACACTTTCAAATACTCGATCCGCCCCGGCACCCCGGGCGCGACGATGGAGAACCAGGTCGCCGAAGCCAAAAAGACCGAACGCCTCAAGCGCCTCAACGACCAGATCAACGCCCAGATGCACGCCTTCCACCGCTCGGTGGTCGGCCGCACGCTGCCAGTCTTGATCGAGAAGCCGGGGCGTCAGCCCGGCCAGATCGGCGGGCGCTCGCCATACCTGCAGGCCGTGCACATGGACGGCCCTACCCGATTGATCGGCCAGATCATTCCGGTCGAGATCGTCGAGGCCCGGAATAATTCCCTCATCGGCAAGATTGTCACAGTCGGGGAACCGAATCCTGCTAGCGTTATTGAGTCTCAAGCCATCGCGGCCCATATCTGAGGCCGCACTGTCGGAGCCTGGTCAGGAAAAGTCGCAGACTTTCCGCCCGGGTGACCATCAAAGTGGAGCCCCAGAGATTTGAGCAGGCATTTGCCCCCGTCTACCGACCACGGCCCGTCCTCCCAGCTTGAACTCGCCTTCGAAGACAACAAGCTCGCCGCGCAACTCTACGGCGATTTCGACCAGCACCTGGCTTTGATCGAGCAGCGCCTCAGCGTGCAGGCAACGCCGCGCGGCAATCACGTGATGCTGAAGGGCGGCGCCACCTCGGTCGACCAGGCGCGCCGCGTGCTCGAGTCGCTGTACGAGCAGCTCGAAGAGGGCCAGCAGATCGAGGTGTCGACGGTCGACGGCGTCATCCGCATGATCGAGACCGAGGACAGCCAGCTGAGCCTGCCGACGCTCGAGAAGAAGGGCAGAGTGCGCATGGCGCAGATCGCGACCCGCAAGGCCACCATCGTCGCGCGCACCCCGGCGCAGGACGCCTATATGCGCGCCATGGACCGCTCGGAACTGGTGTTCGGCGTCGGCCCGGCCGGTACCGGCAAGACCTATCTCGCCGTCGCTCACGCCGCGACGCTGCTGGAACGCGGCGACATCAACCGCATCATCCTGTCCCGTCCGGCCGTCGAAGCGGGCGAACGGCTGGGGTTCCTGCCGGGCGACATGAAGGACAAGGTCGATCCGTATCTGCGGCCGCTCTATGATGCACTCTACGACATGATGCGGCCCGAGCATGTGGAACGCTGCATCACCTCGGGCATCATCGAAGTGGCGCCGCTCGCCTTCATGCGCGGCCGTACCCTCGCCAATGCCGTGGTGATCCTCGACGAGGCGCAGAACACCACCTCGATGCAGATGAAGATGTTCCTGACCCGGCTCGGCGAGAATTCCAAGATGATCGTCACCGGCGATCCGACCCAGGTCGACCTGCCGCGCGGCGAGAAATCCGGGCTGATCGAGGCCGTGCACCTGCTCGATGGGGTCGAGGGCGTGCATATCTCGCGCTTCAACGACAAGGACGTGGTACGCCACGCGCTGGTGGGCCGGATTGTTCGCGCCTACGAGGCCGACACCGCGCGCCGGCTGGCCGAGAACAACACGAAGGCCTGATGCAAGCCCCATTATCAATCGCCTTCGCGGTCAACGCGGAGGGCTGGCCCGACAGCCTCGAGGCCGTGGCAGACGCTGCCATTCGCGAAGCGCTGAAGCAGTCGGAAGCCGAAATCGTCGGCGTGACCGAGCTATCGGTCGTCCTCACCGACGATGCCGAGCAGCGTGAACTCAACCGGCAATGGCGCGGTTTCGACAAATCCACCAACGTGCTGAGCTTCCCGCAGATCGAGCCGTTCGCGCCGGTTTCGGGGCTGCTCGGCGACATCACGCTGGCGCGCGAGACGGTGGAGAGGGAGGCCGAAGAGATGGGCATTACCCTCGAGGCACACTTTACCCACCTGGTGGTGCACGGCTTCCTGCACCTGCTGGGCTACGACCATATCGAGGACGAGGATGCCGAGGAGATGGAGGGACTCGAAACCGAGATCCTCGCACGCCTCGGCATTGCCGATCCCTACGCCGACAGCTAAATTACACCCTCCGATAAATTGAAGGCCGCCCGCGGCCATACCCGATGAACGACTCCGACAGTCCGTCCGCGCCGCCCAAGAAGCCGGCGCAAGCCAAGTCCAACAACGAGCCTCCTTCTAGTCCCGCCCCCACGGCTACGTGGGGGCAGAAACTCTGGAACCGCCTGCGCGGCCTCATTGCCATGCGCACCGTGTCGCTGCGCGACGATCTCGAGGTGGCGCTGGAGAGCGAGAATAACGGCGGCACCGCCGACTTCACCCAGTCCGAACGCACGATTCTGAAGAATGTGCTCGATCTCGCCGAGAAGCGGGTCGAGGACGTGATGATCCCGCGCGCCGACATCGAGGCGATCGACACCTCGGAGACGCTGGGCGTGCTGGTGACCCGCTTCCGCCAGGTCGGCCATTCGCGCATGCCGGTCTATTCCGACAGCCTCGACAACATTATCGGCTTCATCCACGTCAAGGATGCGCTGCGCCGGATCACCGAGCCGGTGAGCGACCCCGAAGCCAGCGTGCCGGTGAAGCTGGTCTCGACGCCGCTCCGTTCGAAGCTCGAAAAACTTGACCTGGTGCGCCAGGTGCTGTTCGTGCCGCCGCTGATGCCGGTGGGCGACCTGCTGCAGCAGATGCAGCTGAAACGCGTGCACATGGCCGTGGTCATCGACGAGTATGGCGGCACCGATGGCCTCGTCACCATCGAGGATCTGCTCGAAGCGGTGGTCGGCGAGATCGAGGACGAACACGACGACGACGTGGCGCTGGTGCGCAAGGTCAACTCCAACGTCTTCATCGCCTCGGCCCGCGCCGAGCTCGAGGAAGTGCAGGAGGTGATCGGCCCCGATTTCGACCCCGGCAGCCATGCCGACGAGGTGGATACGCTGGGCGGCCTGGTGTTCGAACTGGCCGGCCACGTCCCGGCCAAGGGCGAGCACGTCAACGGCATCAAGGGTTTTGAGTTCGAGATCCTGCAGGCCGACAGCCGCCAGGTCAAACGCGTCAAGATCAAGCGGCTGAAGCAGCCCAAGCCAAGACCGCCGAAGCCACCGGTGGCCAAGGCGCCCGAGGATAGCCAGGCACCGGCGGCGGAATAGGTTTCGCCCCTCTCCCCCGAGGGGAGAAGGGAGTGCCGGGCCTCAGGCCCGCACGACGTTCCCAACCACGATCTCGCGCCAGATGCGGGCCGGGGTGACCCAGCGATCGAACAGGTTGTAGTCGCCGGCATAGATGACGCAGGCGAGGCCGGCTTCGGGCGCCAGCCACAGGCGCTGGCCGCCATTGCCGAAGGCGGCGATCCAGCGGAGCGGCTTGGCGTAGCCGGGCGCCGGGGCTTCGTGAATGTACCAAAGGTGGCCATAGCCCAGCCCGTCCCAGGTCTGGATGGCCGGTGTCCACGAGGCTTCGATCCAGGCCTCCGGCACCACCTGGCGCCCCTCGTGCCGGCCGCCATCGACCAGCATGGCGCCGATCCGCAGGAGGTCGGGCGCCGTGAGGCGCAGGCCGGAAGCCGGCGAAGCGACGCCGTCGCTGCCGGCGAGCCAGTAGAAATCGGTGATGCCGAGCGGCGCGAACAGCACCTCGCGGGCAAAGTCGGGGAGTTTCCGGCCGGAGCCACGTTCGATCAGCGCGCCGATCAGCGCCACCGCCCCGCCGGAATAGACCCACTTCTCACCGGGCGCGCCGATGATCGGCCGATCGAGGATGAAGCGGTAGCGATCCGCAGCCATCTCCATGGCAATCTCGGAATTGGTTGGGTCGGTATAGGGTTTGTTCTCGTCCCACTCCATGCCCATGGTCATGGTCAGGGTGTGGGCCACCGTCACCTTGCGCCGCTCGGGATCGGCGACGAGGTCGGGGTATTCCGGGAAGCCGTCGATCACCGGCGCCTGCAGCGGCGGCACCAGGCCACGCTCGAGCGCGATGCCGTAGAGCAGCCCGACGATGCTCTTGGTCACCGAGCGCAGGTCGTGCAGCACCTCGGGCCCGAACTGCACCCGACCGAGCGTATCGCCCCAGGTCTCGTCCTCGCCCTCGAAATACTGCTCCAGCACCAGCTTGCCGGTGCGGGCGACCAGCAGCGCATGGATGGGCAGCAGCAGCCCCGATTCGAAGCCAGCGGCCAGCTTGCGCTCGAGATTGGCGGCAAAGCCTGCCGCTTCGGGGGTAGCCCGGTTCCAGTTGCTCGGCATGGTCGTTCCGTCGTCTCCCTTGTGCTGTCGACGCAGATGCTGCGGCACCTGCCATGCCGTCCGCTTGATCACGGTTGCGCTAACGTCGCCGACCGGCGCGTTGCCGACTTGACCCGGCACGCCCACCTCGCGACCTTGCCACATGCCCCGTGATTCGAGCGCCACATGACCTCCCTGGCCGAGACCGTGATGCTGAGCCACGGCTGGCGCCGCTTCCTGATCGTGCTGGTGGCCGGGGCGATCGCGGCAGCGTCGGTGCCGCCGTTCTTCCTGTTGCCGGCGCTGTTTCTCGCGCTCCCGGTGTGGGTCTGGGCCCTCGACGGCGCCGAACATCGCCGGGGCTGGCGCCGGCTGATCGGCCCGGCCTTCCAGATCGGCTTCGGTTTCGGGCTCGGCTACTTCACCGTGGCGCTGCACTGGCTCGGGGCGGCGTTCCTGCAGGAGGGCGGCTTCTTCCTCGTCCTGATGCCGTTCGCCATTGTCGGGCTGGCGGCCATTCTCTCGGTGTTCTGGGGTCTGGGCAGCGCGTTGGCGCATCTCGTCTGGTCGGGCGGCGCGTTCCGCATCGTCACCCTCGCCAGCTTCCTGGCGCTGGCCGAATGGGGCCGCGGACACCTGTTCACCGGTTTCCCGTTCGACCTCATCGGCTATGCGCTCACCGCCAATGACGAGATGCTGCAGCTCGCCTCGGTGGTCGGCAGCTACGGGCTCACCTTCATTGCGGCGTTGATCGCCATGACCCCGGCGCTGATCTGGCCGGCCGACCAGCGCGGCCTGGTGCGTCGGCTGATCCCGCTGTTTCTCGCCGTCGCGGTGATCGCGGCGCAGGTCGGCTATGGCAACTGGCGGCTCACCAACACCGCGCTCACCGCGCGCACCGACATGAAGGTCCGCCTGGTGCAGCCGATGATCCTCGAGCATGCCGACTGGTCGGTGGCCGACCCCGACGCGATCATCAACCAGTTGATCACGCTCTCGGAAAGCAAGCTCACGCCCAGCGACCCCGGCCTCGGCGGCATCACCCAGCTGGTGTGGCCGGAATCGGTGTTTCCGTTCTTCCTCACCAACTATCCCGATGGCATCGCGCGCATCGCCCGCATGCTGCCCGATACGACGCTGCTGCTCACCGGCGCGCCGCGCGAGCCGCTCGGCGATGACGGGCTGCCGATCCCCGATAACCCGGGCTACAATTCCATCCTCGCCATCGACACCAATGGCGAGGTGGTGGCGAGCTACGACAAATCGCACCTGGTGCCGTTCGGCGAGTACCTGCCGTTCCAGAGCTTCTGGCGGCTGTTCGGCATCAACCAGTTCGTGCCCGGCACCAATGGCTGGGCAGCCGGTGACGGTCGTCGGCTGATGACGCCGCCAGGGACGCCGCCATTCCTGGCGCTGGTCTGCTACGAAGCGGTGTTCCCCGGCGATATCGGCGACCCTGCCGAAGCGCAGTTCATCCTCAACGTCACCAACGACGCCTGGTTCATGGGTTCGATCGGCCCGGCGCAGCATGCCCATCACGCCCGGATGCGGGCCGTCGAAACCGGGCTGCCGATGCTGCGCGCCGCCAATACCGGGGTCACGCTGAGCGTCGACCCGCTGGGCCGGGTGGTGGGGAAACTGGCCGAGGAGCAGGTCGGGGTCCTCGATGTGGTGCCGTCGGCGCCGGTGCCCGGGGGCACGCTGTTCAACCGGCTGGGCGATCTGCCGTTCTGGATCGCGGTGGTTCTGGGCATTGCCGGCTCGTTTATCGCCGCCCGGCGTCCTCGCCGCATCGCATGAATTTTCTGCAACAGCGCCCCACGGGGACATAAAGCTTCCTTTATATCACTTGACCGCGACCTGCCTCGGTGGCAAAACAGCGCCCAACTGTGCGATTTACGCACTTTTTGACCATTTTTCGGGGGTTTCGCCTTGGCTCGGTCTTCCTATCTCTTCACCTCGGAATCGGTTTCGGAGGGACATCCGGATAAGGTGTGCGACCGGATCTCCGACGAGATCGTCGATCTGGTGTTCCGCGAAGCCAAGAAAGCCGGCATGGATCCGGCCAAGGTGCGCATCGCCTGTGAAACGCTGGCCACCACCAATCGGGTGGTCATTGCCGGCGAAGTGCGCGTTCCCGAGACGCTGCTGAAGAAGGGCAAGGACGGCAAGGTCCTGCTCGACGCCGCCGGCAACCCGGTGGTCAATCCGGCCAAGTTCAAGTCGACGGCGCGCAAAGCGATCAAGGCGATCGGCTACGAGCAGTCGGGGTTCCACTGGAAGACCGCCAAGATCGACGTGCTGCTGCATGGCCAGTCGGCCGATATCGCGCAGGGTGTCGATGAATCCGGGAACAAGGATGTCGGCGCCGGCGACCAGGGCATCATGTTCGGTTATGCCAGCCGCGAAACCCCGGAACTGCTGCCTGCCCCGATCTACTACGCGCACAAGATCCTCGAGGCGCTGACCATTGCCCGCAAGGCCGGTGAAGGCGCCGCGATCAAGCTCGGCCCCGATGCCAAGAGCCAGGTCACCATTCGCTACGAGAACGGCAAACCGGTTGGCGTCACCCAGATCGTCGTCTCGACCCAGCATGTCGATGCGAGCCTCAGCTCGGACGATGTGCGCAAGATCGTCGAACCCTATGTGCGCGCCTCGCTGCCCGAGGGCTGGATCTCCAAGGACACCGTCTGGCACGTCAACCCGACCGGCAAGTTCGTGGTCGGCGGCCCCGATGGCGATGCCGGCCTTACCGGCCGCAAGATCATCGTCGACACCTATGGCGGCGCGGCGCCGCATGGTGGCGGCGCCTTCTCGGGCAAGGACCCGACCAAGGTCGACCGATCGGCCGCCTATGCGGCACGCTACCTCGCCAAGAACGTCGTCGCCGCCGGCCTCGCCGATCGCGCCACCATCCAGCTGAGCTACGCCATTGGCGTCGCCAAGCCGCTGTCGATCTATGTCGACCTGCACGGCACCGGCAAGGTGGCCGAGGATAAGCTCGAGACGGTGCTGAGCGAGGTGTTCGACCTCTCGCCGCGCGGCATCCGCACCCATCTCGACCTCAACAAGCCGATCTACGCCAAGACGTCGGCCTATGGGCATTTCGGTCGCAAGCCCGGCCGCGACGGCTCGTTCAGCTGGGAAAAGACCGACCTGGTGCCGGCGCTGAAAGCCGCGGTGAAAGCCGCCGCCTGAACCTTCGCCTCCACCGAGGAGGCCGTTCAATGCAAGCAAGTCATCCCCGCGAAAGCGGGGATCTCTGTTTTTGGCAGCCGGTGTGGGAACGCCGTGCTAGTGGGACTGCTATGACCTCCAAACCCCACCATCCCCTCAATGTCGACGGCGAGCCACGCGCGTTTTTCGGCCGCCGGTCCGGCAAACGCCTGCACAAGGGGCAGGATCAGCTGTTCAGGGAGTTGCTGCCTGAGCTGGAGATCGCGCTGGGCGACGAGATGCTCGACCCGGCGGTGCTGTTTCCGGAAGCGACAAAGCGCGAGATCGAGATCGGTTATGGCGGAGGCGAGCATCTGTCGCTCGAGGCCGGCCGTCATCGCGAGACCGGCTATATCGGCTGCGAAGTGTTTTCCGGCGGCATCGCCAAACTGCTGCAGCAGATCGACGAGGATGAGCTCGGCAATATCCGGCTGTTCACCGATGATGCACTGAAGCTGCTGCAGAAGCTGCCCGATGCCAGTCTCGATGGGGCGTGGCTGCTCTATCCCGATCCATGGCCGAAGACCCGGCACCACAAGCGCCGCTTCATCTCGCCGCTGACGCTGAGCGAACTCGGACGCACGCTGAAGCCGGGTGCGCCGTTCCGCTTCGCCACCGATATCGAGGATTACGCGAACTGGACGCTGGCGCACATCCTGCGCGCGCCCGACTTCCTGTTCGCGCCGGAGCAGCCGCGGATCTGGCACGAGCCCTATGCCGGCTGGGAGCCGACGCGGTACGAGGAAAAAGCCCGGGCTGCGGGCCGGAACATCAGCTTCTACCTGACGTTCACGCGCCGCTGAGCCGCGCCGCGTTACGGCAAATTAATGGAACGTTTAGGCAACCGGCCATTGAAATGTGCCGCTGGCCTCTGGAAAATGCCGCTTCATGAACGATATGCGACCGAGGGGATCTCGCGTCGGCCGGTAACGGCTGGCCACAATTCTATATGTGGAGTTGGCGCATGCGTGAGCCGAACCGTTCGCCGATCAATCAGGCGGTGATCGACGAACTCCTGACCACCCGCAACAGCAAGTGGACGCCGACGGTCGTGCTGCACCTGAGGCACGAAACCCTGCGCTTCTCGGAGCTGCAGCGCGAGATCGGCACCATCTCGCAGAAGGCGCTGACCGCCAGCCTCAGGGCGCTGGAACGCGACGGTTTCGTCACGCGCACCAGCTATGCCACCATTCCGCCGCGGGTCGATTATGCGCTCACCGAGCTCGGCACGGAGGCGCTGAAGGCATTCGAGGCGTTCGAGACCTTCGCATCACGCCACTGGCATCGGGTGCTGGAAGCGCGGCAGCAGTTCGACGCGCGCGATGCCGACCAACCCGAGCCTCCGGTGCTGCGGATCAGCACCGGGCGTTGATCCCAGGCGGGCGGCGCCCGCCTGAGGGATCAGCGAGCCGGCAGGCACGTAGCCCGCCGGCTCGGGGGATCGCCATCAGTCGAAGAAATCGTCGACGAGCAGCGACTTGTCATAGACCGGGGCCTTCTTGACGCCGGTATCGATCTTGCTCAGCACGCGGGTGTTGCCCTGAGCGGAGCTCTGCACCGGCTTCAGAGTGTCCTTGTAGAAGTACTGGAAGATCGACGAACCGTCGGCCTGCTTCACCACTGCACGGATCACGCCGTCGGCGTTCTCGTACACGTCAGTAGCGTTGATCCCCTTGTGCTGCAGCTGCGTCACGAGGAAATCGGAGTCGAAGCTGGAATCCTCGGAGGCGGCAAAAGCCGGAACCGAGAGGCCGCCGACGAGGAGCAGAGCGGCAAGGCCAAGAGCTGAAGTTTTCATTTTCACGTCCCTTTCGTTTTCTGGACAACAGGGAGATCGGACTCCGCGGGCCGCTTCGCAAGTCGCTAAATCTGCACCTCGGCCTCTTGAAATTCGATAATGGGTGCAGAGGGTTACACGAGGGAATGCCACCATCATATGAGAAACCCACCTTCCTCGAGGGAGGTTGGTTGCCTAAAGGAAACCATTGCTGGACACTGGCTTTGCGGGTGGTTTTGCCGGTCGGGCGACCGTGGTTTTATGGGAACCGACGGCGCATTTTCAGCGTCTCAGAGCAGCAAGGAGACGTGTCGTGCACCAAACCGTGAGAATCCTAAATATTCAGCAAGTTACGCATAATGTGCGCCGCTACGTGCTGGAAAAGCCGGCCGGCTACCGGTTCGAGCCCGGCCAGGCCACTGAGCTGTCGCTGGACGAGGATGGCTGGCGCGACAAGCGCCACCCCTTCACCTTCACCGCGCTCAATGACTGGGACTATCTCGAGTTCACCATCAAGAGCTATTTCAACACCGGCGGCGACGGCATGACCGAGCGGCTGTTTGGCTATGGCCCCGGCCAGAAGCTGCTGCTGCGCGACCCCTGGGGCACCATTACCTACAAGGGCCCGGGCACCTTCATCGCCGGCGGCGCCGGGGTCACTCCGTTCATCGCCATGCTTCGGCAGTTGCACAAGGACGGCCAGTTGGCCGGGCATCGGCTGATCGCCTCGAACCGCAAGGCCGAAGACATCATCCTGCGCGAGGAGTTCGAAGCGATGGATGGGCTCGAGGTCACCTGGACCGTCACCGACGAGCCGGGCGCCAAGGGCGTGCTGCACGAGCGGATCGATGAAGCCTTCCTCAAGCGCCACGTGCACGACATCAGCCAGAACTTCTATCTGTGCGGGCCGGACCCGATGGTGGCCGATCTCAAGGCGGCACTGGGCGGGCTTGGCGCCAAAGCCGAGGCGCTGACCTGGGAGAAGCCCTGACGCCGGGCGGACGGCCCGCGCAGCACTTCGGCGACCTCCAAGAAATAAAGGGCCCGGCGCTGTGGCCGGGCCCTTTCCATTCCTGCAGCTCATTCAGCCGGCTGCGGTTCCGCCGATGCCCGGATAGGGCTGCCTCGCCCGGCCAGCGTCCGCTGCCCCAGCAGCACCGTCAGCAGCGCCAACGCCCCTGCCACCACCGAGACGATGAAGCCGTGGCTCGCGCCATAGGTGTCCACCACCCAGCCGGTGACGAACGAGCCGAGCGCCATGCCGATGCCGATCCCGGTCATCACCCAGGTGATGCCCTCGGTGAGCATGGCCGCCGGCACCCGCCGCTCGATCAGGCCGAAGGCGGTGATGAAGGTCGGCGAGATGGCGATGCCGCTCATGAACACGGCGAGCGCCAGCATCGGCACATTGTCGACGAACAGCAGTGGCCAGGCAGTGATGGCGATGACGGCCAGCGCGATCGCCAGCTGCTTTTCCAGCGCCAGCTTCAGGTTCAACGCGCCGACAATCAGGCCGACGACGAACGACCCCACGGCATAGACGCCGATGACGAGGCTGGCGGCACCCGGTTCCCCCAGTTGCTCGGTGATGGCCACGGCGCTCACTTCGGCGGTGGCGAAGATGGCGCCGACAAAGACGAGGGCGAGGGTGATGATCTGCACCGGCCGCTGCCGGATCGCCGACTGCCCGCTGCCGCCGGCGCCGCTGCTGGGCTGCGGCTCGGTGCCCCGCTGGGCGATGAAGCTGAGGCCGCCGAGCGCCAGAAACAGCGTGCTTGCCAGCAGACCGGCCTCGGGGAACAACGCCACGGCCAGCCCCACCGACAGCGACGCTCCGGCAATGTAGACCAGCTCATCGGCAGACGACTCGAAGGCGAAGGCGGTGTTGAGCTCGGGCCGGTCACGGAACAGTTCGCTCCAGCGCGCCCGGATCATCGCCGGGAAGCTCGGCATCACGGCTGCGGCAAGCGCCGCGGCGAACAGCGTCCAGATCGGCCAGTGCTGAGCGGCTGCCAGCATCAGCACGGCGAAGGCCGCGACGGCAATGAGCGTGGTCGGGATCAGCACCCGCGACTGACCCAGCCGGTCGACGACGCGAGAGATCTGCGGCGCAAACAACGCGTTGGCGAAGGCATAGGTGGCGGAAACGGCGCCGGCGAGCCAGAACTCGCCATGCGTCTGCGACAGCATGGCGACGATACCGATCGGCGCCATCGCCATCGGCATGCGGGCGACGAAGCCGGCGGCGGCAAAGCCCTTGGCGCCGGGCGCCCGGAAGATCTCTACATATGGATTCGGCATGACGATCCCTCGACATTTGGTGAGCCGCGGACTACATGGTTTACATACGCGGCGTATGCGAAAGATCTAGTAACATACGCGACGTATGTCAATTGGCATACGTAACGTATGTGAAGACAGGCAGAACATGGCTCAGAGAACCCGCAGCGAAATGATCGTCGAAACCCGCGCCAAGCTGATGGCGGCGGGCCGCAAGGCGTTTGCGGAGGTCGGCTATGCCGATGCCTCGATGGATCACTTCACCTCCGATGTCGGGCTGACGCGCGGCGCGCTCTACCACCATTTCGGCGACAAGCGCGGGCTGTTCGAGGCCGTGGTGGCCGAGATCGACAGCGAGATGACGGCGCGACTCAAGGCCCGCGCCTTGAGGGCGCCGAACGCCTGGGAGAGTTTCGTCGAGGAAGGCATCGGCTATATCGAGATGGCGCTCGAGCCGGAAATCCAGCGCATCATGCTGCGCGACGGGCCGGCGGTGCTGGGCGACCCCTCCTCCTGGCCGAGCGCCAATGGTTGCATCACGGCGATGCGGCAGAGCCTCGAAGGGCTGCTGGAAAGCGGCGTGATCGCCGATGTCGACTGTGAAGCCACGGCCCGCATGATCACCGGCGCCTCCTGCTACGCGGCGCAGTGGATCGCCAACGCAGAGGACCCGGTGGGCATCTCGCGGCGGGCTACGGCGGCGTATCGGCGCCTCGTCGAAGGCCTGTTACGCAACGCGCCAGTCCGCCACTGACCGGGCAGTCAGGGCCGAGTTACTCGAGCACTGCACCGACGACGAAAGCCGTCACCTTGTCGATCGGCATCTCGCACGGTTTCAGCGCCGGCTCGGCGCTGCTGGGCGGACGATAAATATTGAGACTGATGCGGTCGGCGCCACCAAGCTGCTCGGCGTAGAGCTTGAAGCTCTGGCCGTTGGCATGGGCCGTGTTGCTCACGCCGTAGCGCCGGCCCTCGTACCGCGCGGTGAAATAGCCGCGCGGCCACGATGTGAGGATCGTCCAGACGGCGGCAGGCGAAGCATCGGGGGAGGTCGTCATGCCCCATGATATGGGATGGCTCGACGTCCACGCCAATGCCGTCCCGGGCGGCGCCAAGGCTGCCCAGGCTCAGCAAAGCTGCCAGGCTTGGTGGCCAAGCCATGGCGGCATAGCCTGACAGCAGTTGGCAGCCTTAGGGTCGTAGCATCGTGGCAATGATGAACGATCGAAAGGAACGCCGCATGTCAGGCATCACCGCCACGCGGGCCACGCGCCGGGAATGGATCGGGCTCGCGGTCATCGCCCTGCCCTGCATCCTCTATGCCATGGACCTGACGGTCCTCAATCTCGCTGTACCGTCGCTGACGGCATCGCTCAATCCCAGCGCGGCACAGCTGCTGTGGATCGTCGACATCTACGGCTTCTTCGTTGCCGGCTCGCTCCTCACCATGGGCACGCTGGGCGACCGCATCGGGCGGCGAAAGCTGCTGCTGATCGGCGCCGTGGCGTTCGGGCTGACCTCGATTCTCGCGGCATTCGCCCCCACGGCCGAGACCCTGATCATCGCCCGGGCGCTGCTCGGCATAGCCGGGGCGACGCTGGCGCCTTCGACCCTGTCGCTGATCACCAACATGTTCCGCGACGATCGCGAGCGGACCATCGCCATCAGCGTATGGGTGGCGAGCTTTTCGACCGGTGGGGCGATCGGGCCGGTGGTGGGCGGCGTGCTGCTCAACTATTTCTGGTGGGGCTCGGTGTTCCTCGTCGCCGTGCCGATCATGGTGCTCTTGCTGCTGGTCGCACCGCGGCTCCTGCCCGAGTACAAGGATCCGCAGGCCGGCCGGCTGGATATTCCCAGCGCAGTCCTGTCGATGGCCGCCGTGCTGTCGATCATCTACGGCATCAAGTCGCTGGCCGAGGGCGGCGGGCTGCCGGTCAGCATCGGTGCCATCATACTGGGACTGGGCATAGGTCTGATCTTCGCCTGGCGGCAGTTGCGGCTGGCGCACCCGCTGCTCGACCTGAGCCTGTTCACCCGCCCGGCGTTCAGTGCCGCACTCGGCATCAACGTGTTTGGCTTCTTTGCACTGTTCGGCATGTTCCTCGTGGTGGCGCAGTACATGCAGCTGGTGCTGGGGCTCACGCCATTCGAAGCGGGGCTGTGGAGCCTGCCGGTGGGCCTCGGCTTTGTTGCCGGCTCGCTGCTCACCCCGGTGCTGCTGAACCGGATGCGCCCGGCCTATGTGCTGGCGCTGGGGCTGACCGTCGCCGCGCTGGCGCTGCTGGTCATCGGGCTCACTGCACCGTCGCGCGACCTGATCACGCTGATCGCCGCCGACACCGTGTTGTCGATCGGGCTCGCCCCGGTGGCGACCATCGCCGCCGACCTGGTGATGGGCTCGGCCCCGCCGGAGCGGGCCGGCGCTGCCTCCGGGCTCAACGAGACGAGCTCGGAGTTCGGTGGGGCGCTCGGCATCGCACTGCTTGGCAGCATCCTCACGGTGCTCTATCGCGGCAGCCTCGGCGAGGCCCTGCCTGAGGGCCTGTCGGGTGAAGCGGTGGCGATGGCGCTGCGCGGCATCGGCGGGGCCCACAGCGCCGCGGAGGCGCTGCCTGAGGGGGGCGTGGCATTGCTGGAAGCCGCCCGCGTCGCCTATGCCGATGCCATGCTGGTGACCTCGCTGCTGGGCGCGGCGATCGTCTTCATCGCGGCGGTGACGACCATCGCGATGTTCCGCGGCATGCGTCCGGCGGCGGCTTAGACCTGCGGCGGAAATGACGATGCAGCCGGCAAGCCGGTGCGGGAAGAGTACCCCCACCCCTGTCCCCTCCCCGCAAGGGGGAGGGAGACGCCAACTCATACGCCAGTGTTTTGGTCTCCTCCCCCCTTGCGGGGGAGGGACAGGGTGGGGGTGCTCTGTACGCGCCGAGCTATCCCCACGCCGGCTGCGATCCCCCCGCGCTGGATGGCACAAAAACAAGGCCCGGGATCGCTCCCGGGCCTTTTTCGATGCGACGAGTGCTGCCGATTACTCGGCGGCTTCCTCGGCGATTTCCTTGCCGGTGGCCTGATCGACGACCTTCATCGAGAGGCGGACCTTGCCGCGCTCGTCGAAGCCGAGCAGCTTCACCCACACCTTGTCGCCTTCCTTGACGACATCGGTGGTCTTGCCGACGCGCTGGGCGGCGAGCTGGGAGATGTGCACGAGGCCGTCCTTGGCGCCGAAGAAGTTCACGAACGCGCCGAAATCGGCGGTCTTGACCACGGTGCCCTGGTAGATGGCGCCGACTTCGGCTTCATCGGTGATCGACTTGATCCACTTGATGGCCGCATCGATCGAGGCGCCGTCCGAGGACGAGACCTTCACGGTGCCATCGTCGTTGATGTCGATCTTGGCGCCGGTCTTCTCGACGATCTCGCGGATCACCTTGCCGCCGGTGCCGATCACTTCGCGGATCTTGTCGGTCGGGATGGTGATGGTCTCGATGCGCGGCGCGAACTCGCCGACGCTGGAGCGCGAAGTGTCGAGCGCCTTGGCCATCTCGCCCAGGATGTGCTCGCGACCGCCCTTGGCCTGCTCGAGGGCGACCTTCATGATCTCCTCGGTGATGCCGGCGATCTTGATGTCCATCTGCAGCGAGGTAACGCCGTCGGCGGTACCCGCAACCTTGAAGTCCATGTCGCCGAGGTGATCTTCGTCACCCAGGATGTCGGAGAGCACCGCGTAGCGGTCGCCTTCGAGGATCAGGCCCATGGCGATACCCGCCACCGGCTTCTTCATCGGCACGCCCGCATCCATCAGCGCCAGCGAGGTGCCGCAGACGGTCGCCATCGAGGACGAGCCGTTCGACTCGGTGATCTCGGAGACGACGCGGATGGTGTAGGGGAACTCTTCCGCCTTGGGGCGGATCGGGTTGATGGCGCGCCAGGCGAGCTTGCCGTGGCCGATCTCGCGACGGCCGGGCGAGCCCATGCGGCCAGCTTCACCGACCGAGTAGGGCGGGAAGTTGTAGTGCAGCATGAAGTTCACCTTGCCGGTGCCTTCGAGGCTGTCGACGAACTGCTCGTCGTCGCCGGTGCCGAGCGTGGCAACGACGAGGGCCTGGGTCTCACCGCGGGTGAACAGCGCCGAACCGTGGGTGCGGGGCAGGACGCCGACTTCGGCGACGATCGGACGAACGGTCGTCAGGTCACGGCCATCGATACGCGACTTGGTGTCGAGGATGTTCCAGCGGACGATCTTGGCCTGGAGGTTGTGGACGACTTCGCCCAGATCCTCGGCCGAGACGGTGCCGGCTTCGATCTGCGACGCGTAATGCGCCTTGACCTTGGCGTTGGCGGCGTCGACCGCAGCGTAGCGCTGTGCCTTGTCGGTGATCTTGTAGGCGGCGCGCAGGTCGGCCTCGGCCACCTTGAGCACGTCGGCTTCGAGCGCCGAATAGTCCGGAGCGGTGAAATCACGCGGCTCCTTGGCGGCCAGCTCAGCCAGCTTGATGATGGCGTCGATGACCTTGCGCGAGGCTTCGTGACCGAACATCACGGCGCCGAGCATGATCTCCTCGGACAGCTCCTGGGCCTCCGATTCCACCATCAGCACGGCGTCCTGGGTGCCGGCCATGACCAGATCGAGCTTGGATTCGGCGCGACGGTCGACGGCGAGGTTGAGGACGTATTCGCCATCAATGTAGCCGACGCGGGCGGCGCCGATCGGGCCCATGAACGGCACGCCCGAAATGGTCAGCGCGGCGGAGGCCGCGACCATCGAGAGCACGTCCGGGTTGTTCTCCATGTCGTGCTGCAGAACGGTGACGATGACCTGGGTCTCGTTCTTGTAGCCATCGGGGAAGAGCGGGCGGATCGGGCGATCGATCAGGCGCGAGGTCAGCGTCTCGGCTTCGGTCGGGCGCCCTTCGCGCTTGAAGTAGCCGCCCGGGATCTTGCCCGCGGCGAAGTACTTTTCCTGGTAGTTGACGGTCAGCGGGAAGAAGTCCTGACCCGGCTTCGGCGACTTGGCCGAAACGACGGTGGCAAGGACCACGGTCTCGCCGAGCGTGGCGAGCACGGCGCCGTCGGCCTGGCGGGCGATCTTGCCGGTCTCAAGGGTGAGGGGCTGGCCGCCCCAGTTCAGCTCAACTTTGTGGTAGTCGAAGTTGATGGGCATATCGTTGTCTTTCCATTCTGCCGGAATGAGCGGGAACGCGGAGGCGTAGCCACCCCGCGAACTCATCCGGTGTGCCAGCCGCGCGTCGCACCCCATGTGCGACTACGGCCCAAAATCGGCACGGTTCCGCGCTGACACCCTCCGGTCGGGAGGGGCGGAACATGGACAAGACGATGAGCCGCTCAATTTCCTGAAACAGGGAGGTGCCCGTCCGGCACCGTGAGCGGCCGATGATCTCGCCATGCTCCGCGTAGTTCGTCAGCCTACGCAAATAACCGGCAGGTCTGCCGGGGTGGACCCGCGAGGCGTGCCTCGTGGGTCCAAGTCATAGTCGCAGCCCAGCCTTAGCGGCGCAGGCCCAGACGTTCGATCAGCGCCTTGTAGCGCGCTTCGTCCGACTTCTTGACGTAGTCGAGGAGACGGCGGCGCGTCGAAACCATCTTCAGCAGGCCACGGCGCGAATGGTTGTCCTTGCCGTGCAGCTTGAAGTGTTCGGTGAGATTGGCGATGCGTTCGGAGAGGATCGCGACCTGGACTTCCGGCGAGCCGGTGTCGTCCTTCTTGGTGGCGTAGTCCTTGATGAGCGCAGTCTTCCGCTCTGCGGTAATCGACATCGGAAAGGTCCTTTCAAACAGAGGATCATCGGGACGCTGCCGCCCGGGATGTCGTCCAGGTGGAGCCATGAATAAGCGCCGGCCGGGCCGGAACTCGCGCGCTCTATAGGGGAAAGGGGCGCCGAATGCCAGTTATTTGTCGGGTTCAGGCTTCTCGGCGACGCCGTTGAGGGTGTCGGAGGGGTCGAGTGAACTGAGCGGAATGGTGAACCGCCACGCGATGCCGTGCTCGTGCACCTCGCGCTTGACCTCGCCGTTGAGCGAGCGGCCGACCATGTTCTCGAGCACGGTGGTGCCAAAGCCGCGACGCGGCGCGGTTTCGGCGGGCGCATTGCCGCTTTCGTGCCAGAGAAAGCTCACGGCATCGCCGACCCGTTTCCAGGTCAGCTCCAGCCGGCCGCCTTCCTTGGCGAAGGCGCCGTACTTGACCGCATTGGTCGCCAGTTCGTGCGCCGCCATGCCGAGGATCTGACCGGCCTGGGCGTTGAGCCGCAAGGAGGGACCATCGACCACCACGCGCTCGCCGTCGACCGGGCAGAACGGATCGATCTGGCTGACCAGCAACTCCCGCAGGTCGACACCGGCGACGCCGTGCGCCAGCAGCAGGTCGGTGGAGCGGGCGAGCCCGAAGATGCGGCGCTCGAAGCTCGAGACGAACTCGGGCACCGTGTCGGCGCCGCGGGCGGTCTGCTTGGCCATCGCGGCGATCACTGTCATCTGGTTCTTGCTCCGATGCGCCAGCTCGCGCATCAGGAAGCGGACTTCGGTTTCGGCGGCCTGGCGGCGCCGCGAGGCATCGCCGAGCGCCGCGGACACCGTCTCGATCTCCTCGATGGGGAACGGCCGCGCCTCGACCGGCTGGCCGGCGCCGAGCCGCTTGGCATCGGCCTCGAGCCCGTGCACGGAACGGCCGATCTGCAGGCTGACGCCATAGACCACCAACACCACCAGCGCCGCCAGCAGCACACCACCGGCGAGCAGCGACCAGAAGGCGTCGGCGAGCGGCTTGGCCACCACGTCGCGATCGGCCCAGGCGACCAGCGACCAGCCGGTCAGGGTGGAGCGCTGCGACACCACCAGGTAGTCGGTGCCCTCGATGGTCAGCGCCCGCCAGCCGCCGGTGGTGCCCAGGTCGGTCACCGGCAGGAGGTTGAAGGCGTCGCCGGTATTGCCGCCCTGATCGGCGGCGGCGATGACCACGCCCTTCCTGTCGACCAGCGCCACGTGCCAGCCCTCGGGCATCCGGCTCGCCAGCAGGGCCATAGACAGCTGGCTGGCGGTGCGGCTGAAACCGAGGATCAGCGGCTGCTGGTTGGCCGGAAAGATCGGCTGCAGGATGTTGACCACCCATTGCTGGGAGAGCCGTCCGAACACGGCGTCGGACACCGTCACGTCGCGCGTATCGAAAGCACGCTGCGCGGTGTCGGTATCGCCGATCGAGTTGCTGGCCTGTTCCGAGAGCGGGACGCGGGTGGACAGATCCGACGTCATGTCGGGGTGGATCAGGTAGACGAACGAGCCGGTATTCTCGAGCGCGACGCTGACCCGGGCGTGGAACTCGGGATAATCCGCCGGGGTCAGCGGCGGCGTGGTGGCGAGGACACGCAGCGTCGTGATGTTGGCGTTGATCTCGCGATCCACTGCCTGGACGATGGACCGGGCGTTGCCGGTGATCAGCGTCTCGACGACGCGCTCCTGCGCTTCGTTGTTGCGCTGCAGCAGGATGGCGGAAAAGATGAAAGCGGGGACGAGCGCAACCAGCGCCAGAACGAACAGATAGACCGCTATCGGGCGAGCGGTCGGTCTGCGACGCCGCGCAACAGCCGTATTGTCAGCCGGGCCGGGCCCGTCAGCCATAAAGCACCCCGGCGAAACTCAACCCAAACCCCTGCACACGTCAGTGCACGACAACGCCGCGCCCAGCCATTGGTTCCAGAGCCAGGCAGAATTTTTCAGGCGATTACCCGGTGCGACTTGAACATGCCGGCTTCGACCCGGCCGAGCGCCACGGCGACGCCGGCGCTGCTGGCCCAGGCGCTGTCGAGCGCGATCGGCGCCGCGGCGCCGCCAAGCAGCACCGGATTGCCATGCCGAATGGCACTGACCTGATCGGGGGTGAGCCGAATCTCGGGCAGCAGCGCCAACCCGGCCGAGATCGGCAGCAGCAGGGCGTCGCGATCGGCCGCCGCTTCCAGCATCTCCAGCGTCACCGCCCGCGCCTCGCTGAACGGGCCGACCGCGGTGCGGCGCAGTTCGACCACGTGGCCGCGCGTCCCCAGTTGGCGGGCGAGATCGCGCGCCAAGGCGCGCACATAGGTGCCCTTCTCGCAGGTCATTTCCAGGCGGCTGATCTCGCCCAGATGCTCGATGAGGCGGAGCGCCTCGATATAGACGGGCCGTGCCGCGAGCTCGACCGTCTCACCGGCGCGCGCCAAGTCATAGGCGCGCTCACCATCGACCTTGATGGCCGAGAAGGCCGGCGGCGTCTGCATGATCTCGCCGGTGAAGCCTGGAAGCGCGGCAAGAATTTCGGCCTGCGATGGACGCAGATCCGAGCGGGCGCTGACTTCCCCCTCGGCGTCGTCGGTGGTGGTTTCCTCGCCCCACTTGATGGCGAAGCGGTAGACCTTGGTGCCGTCCTGCACGGCGGGCACGGTCTTGGTCGCCTCGCCCAGGGCGATCGGCAGGATGCCGGTCGCCAGCGGGTCCAGCGTTCCGGCATGGCCGGCCTTCTTGGCGCCGAGCAGCCAACGGAGCTTGCCCACCGCCTGGGTGGAGGTCATGTCATAGGGCTTGTCGAGAACCAACCAACCGGAGACGTCGCGCTTCTGGCGCTTCTCGGTGGTCAAGCTTCGTCCTCATCCTTCAGGATATCGCGCTGCACGCGATCGGAGCGCAGCAGGGCGTCGATCTTGCCGAACTCGTCGAAGGTGTTGTCGACGAAAAAGCGCAGGTCGGGCGCGAACTTCAGATCGAGTTCGGGCGCCACGCGGCCACGGATGAAGCGATGGTGGCGGTTGAGCGCCGCGACGATCTCCTCGGCGCCCTCGCCGCCGAGCGGCATGATATAGGCGTTGGCCAGCTTCAGGTCGGGCGTCATGCGCACTTCGGGGACGGTGATGACCTTGCCCTGAAGCAGTGGATCCTCGATCTCGCCGCGGGCGAAGACGCCGGAAAGAGCATGGCGCACCAGTTCGCCGACGCGCAGCATGCGCTGGCTGGGACCGGTGGGCTTGTGGGTGTCGCGTTTCATCGGATCGAGTTAGGCGCTCTGGACGCTCGCGTCAACGGCAGTCCCCGGCTGCCGGCACCGGCGTGGTGGCGGCCTTGCCCTCGAGCAGCCGCTCGAGCCCGTCGAGGATGCGCTCCAGCCCGAAATCGAAAGCCAGGTCGGGGTTGCCCAGCCCATAGAGCTCGCCGACCACCGCGCCCACCCGGCTCGCCACCGGATAAGGCGAGAAATCCATGGTCTGGAGGAAAGGCTCGATGCGGTACCACCATTCGTCGTCGCTCATCCCGGTCTGCGCCTTGACCATTTTGGCGCGCACCACGTCGCGCACCGCGCCGTGCACATAGTTGGCGACGAGGATGACGCAGAAATCCATCTCGACTTCACCGAGCCCGAGCCCGTCGAAGACGCTGAGGAAATTGTCGTAGGCCCGGATGGTGTTGGGTCCGAGCACCGGCCGATGGGTGCCGATCTCCAGCGCCCAGGGGTGCGCGAGGTAGAAGCGGCGAAAGCTGCGCGCCACCAGGGTAACGTTGGCCCGCCAGTTGGCCGGATGGAACTCCGGCGTCACTTCGCCCGCCTGCCCGGTGGCGACGGCATCGAGCATCAGGTCGAGCAGCACCGCCTTGTCGGGAATGTGAGTGTAAAAGCTCATCGGGGAGATGCCTACGGCCTCGGCGACCCGCCGGGTGGAGACCGCATCGATCCCCTCGGCATCGGCAATGGCCACGGCGGCCGCAACCAGATCGGCGACGCTGACCCGCGACCGCGGGCCGCGCCTCGGGGCCGGGGCCTTGCCCCACATCAGTTCCAGCGTCCGGATCGGATCGCCCCGACCGGTGATTTCCTCGGCCATCCGGCCTCCCTAAAATAACTCTTTACAGTGTACAGGATTGGAGCTATCCAAACCTCGTACACTGCACAACGTTATATCTGCGCCCCGCGAAAGTCGAGATATCCCTTCGGACATCCGGCGCGCGTGTCGAAAACCAGCCTGCTGACACGTCATGTCAGCAGGGCCGGATAGATTTGTCCCGAAGTCACTGTCCCGCAGGGACTGTCCAAAGTGAAGCGAGATGAGGAGTGAAGCAATGATCCATGCCCGCGGCCTGAAGCGCAGCTTCAAGACCAAGGAAGGTGTGGTGGAGGCGGTACGCGGCCTCGACCTCGATGTGGCCGAAGGCGAGCTGGTGGCGTTTCTCGGCCCCAATGGCGCCGGCAAATCCACCAGTGTGCGCATGCTGACGACGTTGCTGCCGCCGACCGCCGGCGCGGCGAGCGTCGCCGGCCACGATGTGCTGCGCGAGGCCAACGCGGTGCGCCGCCGCATCGGCTATGTCGGCCAGGGCGCTGGGGCCGGCGGCTACAACAAGCTGCGCGACGAGTTGCTGACACAGGGCGCGGCGCAGCGGATGAGCAAGGCCGAGTCGGCCCGGCGCGCCGACGAACTGATCGGCATGCTGGAGCTCACCGGGCTCGAAAAGCGCACCGGCATGAGTCTCTCGGGTGGGCAGAAGCGGCGCGTCGATATCGCGCTCGGGCTGATGCACAGCCCCAAAGTGCTGTTCCTCGACGAGCCTTCCACCGGGCTCGACCCGCATAGCCGCGCAAACCTGTGGGAACACATCGTCAAGCTGAGGAAGTCGACCGGGATGACGATCTTTCTCACCACCCACTATCTCGACGAGGCGGACTCGATGGCCGAACGGGTGATGATCATGGACAACGGCCAGATCATCGCCAACGACACGCCGGAGCGCTTGAAGGCCAACCTCGCCGGCGACCGCATCAGCATCGATGCGGACAATGCGGGGCTTGCCGCCGAACTCGCCGCCAACCTGCCCGAGGCCCGCGAGATCAGCCGCGACGGGGCCCGCGTCGGAGTCACGGTGAAGGGCGGCGAAGCGGTGCTGCCGGAGTTCATCCGGGCGCTCGATCAGCGCGGGGCGCGCGTTCTCGCCGCCAATGTCCGCCGGCCGACGCTGGACGATGTGTTCCTCGGTCTGACCGGCCGCTCGCTCAGGGAGACCGCAGCATGAAAGGGCCGTTCGCACCGATCAGAGGGCGGGCGTTCTTGCCTTCTCCCCTTGCGGGAGAAGGTGGCCGAAGGCCGGATGAGGGGTATCTCTCCGCGGCCAGCACCGCTCGTCGCTCTGCTCCGATCGCGCAGCCCCTGGCTGCGTATCCCTCATCCGGCGCTACGCGCCACCTCGCGGCGAGGGCGAACGCCCTCGCCCGCTGCCCGCAAGGGGAGAAAGCAGGCTGGTGGCTGCCCCTTCTCCCTATGATCAAGGAGACTCACCCATGACCTTCTTCCGAGACGTCGCCACCTCGTTCACCCGCGAGATGAAACCCACTCTCGCCGATCCGTCGTGGATGGCCTTCGGGCTGGTGCAGCCGGTGCTCTACCTGGCGTTCTTCGTGCCGCTGCTCAATGTCGGCGGCTCCACCGCCGAGGCACTGCAGTGGTTCGTGCCGGGGATGATCGTGATGCTGACGCTGTTCGGCACCGCGATGGTCGGCTGGAGCCTCACCGAGGAACTGATGAGCGGGGTGCTGGAGCGCTTTCTCTCCACGCCGATGAGCCGGCCGGCGCTGATCTTCGGCCGCTCGCTGAAGGAAATGTTCCCGCTGGCGCTGCAGGCTTTGGCGCTGATCCTCCTCGCCTGGCCGTTCGGGCTGGCGCTCCATCCGATCCAGATGCTGTTCGGGCTGGCGCTGCTGGCGCTGTTCGGCGCCGGGGTGGCGGCGCTCTCCTATGCGCTGGCCATCGCGGCGCGGCACAACACGTCGCTGTTCTACATGGTGAGCCAGTCGGTGGCGCTGCCGCTGATGCTGCTCGGCGGGGTGCTGCTGCCGATCGAGAACGGCCCGGGCTGGCTCTATATCGCCAGCCGGTTCAACCCGCTGACCTACCTGATCGAAGCCGAGCGGGCGCTGTTTACCGGCGAACTGCTCAGCACCACGGTGCTGTGGGGCGTGCTGGTGGCGCTCGGCACCGCGGTGGTCGGGCTCAGCGTCGGCGCCAAGGCGATCCGCAAGGCGAGCCTCTGACAGCTTCCGGACGCCGGCGGGCGTCCGGATTCTCCTTCCAGAATCGAGGTCACAGCGATGAACCAGGGTATTACCATCCCCGTCCTCACCGGCACGATCCCCGGCGACAGCGACGCGCGAGCGCTCGCTTCGCGCATCGAACTGGCAATCGCCATGGGTCAGCACCAGGTGGCGACCGACCTGCACCGCCGGCTCAGGGCGCTGCCGCTTTCCGACGCCGAGCGGCAGCGCGTCTATGAGGAATTCGCGGTGCTCGAGCAGTTGCGCTGATCGGGATGTCACGACGATCGGCGGGGCTTGCCTTTCCTCGGAACATTATTTAACTAACTGGTAAAGTACGAAAGAGGGTTCGCATGTACGGCTCGATCAAGATCCGCGGGGCGCGGGAGAACAACCTCAAGAACGTGTCGCTCGACATCCCGAAGCGGAAGATCACGGTGTTCACCGGGGTTTCCGGGTCGGGCAAGTCCTCGCTGGTGTTCGGCACCATCGCGGCGGAAAGCCAGCGGCTGATCAACGAGACCTATCCGGCGTTCGTGCAGCAGTTCATGCCGCATTACGGCCAGCCCGACGCCGACGAGCTGGAGAATATCTCGGCCGCCATCATCGTCGACCAGCAGCGGCTGGGGGGCAATTCGCGCTCCACCGTCGCCACCGTCACCGATGCGGCGCAGATGCTGCGGGTGATTTTCTCGCGCGCCGCCGAGCCGAAGCTCGGGGCGCCCGGGCTTTATTCCTACAACGATCCGCGCGGCATGTGCCCCGACTGCGAAGGCATCGGACAGGTCGCGGCGATGGACATGAGCGCGGTGATCGACGAGTCGAAATCGCTCAACCAGGGCGCGCTGCTGCCCAAGGATTTTGCGGTCGACAGCTGGTGGTGGGAAATCTACGCCAATTCCGGCCTGTTCGACATGGACAAGCCGGTCTCGAAGTTCACCGCCGAGGAGCGGGAGAACCTCCTGACCCTCGACGATGGCCGCAAGATCAAGGTCGGCAAGATCGGCCTCACCTATGAGGGCGTGGTGGCCAAGCTGAAGAAGGGGCTGGGCTCGAAAGACCCCGAGAACCTGCAGCCGCATGTGCGGGTCGAGTACGACAAGATCTTCACCCGCGCCACCTGCCCGGCCTGCGGCGGCGCCCGGCTCAACGCGGCGGCGCTGGCCAGCAAGGTCAACGGCAAGTCGATTGCCGAATGCTCGGCGATGCAGGTTTCCGACCTCGCGCCGTTCGTGCGCTCGATCGAGGCACCGGCCATCAAACCGATGATCGCGGCCCTGGCGGCGCGGCTCGAGAACCTCGTCACCATCGGGCTGGGCTATCTGAGCCTCGATCGCGAGAGCTCGACGCTATCGGGCGGCGAAAGCCAGCGGGTGAAGATGGTGCGCCATCTCGGTTCGTCCTTGACCGACATCACCTATGTGTTCGACGAGCCGAGCGTCGGGCTCCACCCGCATGATGTCGGCCCGCTGGCCGGGCTGATGCAGCAGTTGCGCGACAAGGGCAACACGGTGCTGATCGTCGAGCACAAGCCCGACATGATCGCCATCGCCGACCACGTGGTCGACATGGGCCCCTTCGCCGGTTCGAAGGGCGGCGAGATCGTCTACGAAGGCGATTTCGACGGGCTGCTCAAGTCCGGCACGCTGACCGGCAACCACATGAAGAAGCACCAGCCGATCAAGACCGAAGGCCGCAAGGCCAAGGGCCAGCTGAAGATCGCCCACGCCAGGACCAACAACCTGCGCGATGTGTCGGTGTCGATCCCCGCGGGAGTGCTGACCGTGGTCACCGGCGTCGCCGGGGCGGGCAAGAGTTCGCTGATCCAGGGTTCGCTGCCGGCTGCCTACCCGGACACGGTGATTATCGACCAGAACCTCAACCGCGGCTCGTCGCGCTCCAACACCGCAACCTATACCGGCATTCTCGACACGGTCCGCAAGACCTTCGCCAAGGCCAACGGCGTCGACGCGGCGCTGTTCTCGGCCAACTCGAAAGGCGCCTGCCCCGACTGCAAGGGGCTGGGCGTCACCTATACCGACCTCGCGCACATGGACCCGGTGGCCAGCGTCTGCGAGACCTGCGAGGGCAAGCGCTTCACCGACGAGGTGCTGCAGCACAAGCTGCGTGGCAAGGCGATCAGCGACGTCTACGAAATGAGCGTCACCGAGGCGACCGAGTTCTTCACCGAACCTGCCATCGCCAAGATCCTCAAAGGGCTCGACGATGTCGGGCTCGGCTACCTGACGCTGGGCCAGCCGCTCTCAACGCTGTCGGGCGGCGAACGGCAGCGGCTGAAGCTCGCGGCGGAGCTGGGCAAGTCGGGCAATATCTACGTGCTGGACGAGCCCACCACCGGGCTCCACATGAACGACGTCGACACGCTGATCGGGCTGTTCGACCGACTGGTCGATGCCGGCTCGACGGTGATCGTCATCGAGCACAATCTCGACGTGATCAGCCGCGCCGACTGGGTCATCGACCTCGGACCGGGCGCCGGCAACGAGGGCGGCAGCGTGGTGTTCGAGGGAACCCCGACGGGGCTGAAGAGCGCGAAGGGGAGCCTCACGGGGGCGGCGTTGGCTGCGCGGGGGTAGCGCTAAACCGATAGAGACGGCCCCCTCCCGGCCTCCCCCATAAAGGGGGAGGTGAAGAGTCGGAGGCTCTGTCTTCGATCATGCCAAATGAACCGGCGGGCACCTCCCCCTTTATGGGGGAGGATGGGAGGGGGCCGTCTGCTTCAGTCAGTCCGCCACCTTCTCCAACGCCACCACGTCCTGCAGTTCCTTCGCCCGCGCCTGGAAGGCTTTGGTGTCCACCGGCCAGGTCGTCGGGTCCGACGGGTCGAACGCCCTGCCCTTCCATTCCTGGTAGATCATGGCGATGCCGGTATCGGTCTTCCTGAACACCGCCACCATCACCTCGCCCAGCCCGCGCAGCTTGCCGTTGTCCTTGTAGGCGCCGCAGGCCATCCCGAGGGCTGGGAAGAAGGTGTCGGTCTCTTCGCCGAAGTTGAAGAAGCCGAGCGCCTCCTCCTTGCAGATCTGCGAGTAACCATACATCGTGGCGCGCCGGTAATCGTCGAGGCTGCGACCCGGCTGCAGGGTCAGCCGCGCGGCGTAAGTGGTGGTCCAGTCGTCGACCGACTGGCCCTTGGGAAAGAATTCGACGAAGGCCTGGGTGGCATCGCCATAGGTGTTCGATTCGAGCAGGGGCAGCAGATCCGGCGACAGCCGCTGGGCCGGTGCCAACCAGTCGGGCGTCGGCAGTACGAAGCGATGCCCCAGCGCCGAAAAGCTGAGGTTCACGCCGTCGCGGCCGAGCGTCGGCGTCTCCTCGGCAATGCTGGGCGAGATGGCCAACAGGGCCAGGGCAAGCAACAGGGTCCGCATCGACATCCTCCCGACGAAGCGGGCGGAACCTATGCGCGCGCGGCCCGGGAGTCGAGCGGGCTTGCGCGACTCATAAGTATTGGCTTATGTGTTGGGCATGGAAGCAGATATCTTCAAGGCGCTGGCCGACCCCAATCGCCGGGCCATGCTGGAGCGGCTGGCGGCGGGCGAACTGAACGCCACCGCGTTGCGCCAGGGATTCGACATCAGCCAGCCGGCCCTGTCGCAACATCTCGCGGTGCTGCGGGCGGCCGGGCTGATCAACGAACGGCGCGAGGGGCGGCATGTGCACTACGCGGTGAACCCCGACGGCATGGCGCCGCTGACCGACTGGCTGGCCCGCTACCAGGCGTTCTGGCCGGAGCGGCTGGGCCGGCTGCGTGATTTCCTCAAGGAGATGGACCAATGAGCGAGCCGGTAGACTTGCCCGAGCGGGTGATGGTGGAATGCACGCTCGACGAAGCGCCCGACAAGGTGTGGCGGGCGCTGTCGATCCCCGAATTCCGCGACAGCTGGCTGACGCCGAAGGCCGATGGCGAGCACTATGCCGCCGAGGTGGTCGAGGCCGAGCCGCCGCGGCGGCTGACGCTCAGCTGGCGCGAGGGCGCCGATGACGCGGCGGAGCTGGTGACCTTCACCCTGTCACCGACATCCACCGGCGGCACCTGGCTACGGCTGGTGCATGACCGGGTGGCGGCGCCGATGCGGGTGCCGATCCCGGCCAACGCCAATATCATGATGCTGCGCGCCGCCTAGCGCCCGCGCATCCCAACTCAGTACGGTTCTGAAGGAGGTCGCCGATGCGCGACATGATGCAGCTCGTCCCTATGGTCATCGAACAGTCGAGCCGCGGGGAGCGTTCATTCGATATCTTCTCGCGGCTGCTGCGCGAGCGGATCATTTTCGTCAATGGCGAGGTCGAGGATCAGATGGCAGCGCTGATCTGCGCCCAGCTGCTGTTCCTCGAGTCCGAGAACCCGGGCAAGGAGATTTCGCTCTACATCAATTCGCCCGGCGGGGTGGTGACGGCTGGCCTCGCCATTTACGACACCATGCAGTTCATCAAATCGCCGGTGTCGACGCTCTGCATGGGCACCGCCTATTCGATGGGCTCGTTCCTGCTGGCCGGCGGTGCGCCGGGGCGGCGCATGGCGCTGCCCAATGCCTCGATCCTCGTACACCAGCCCTCGGGCGGGGCGCAGGGCAAGGTCACCGACGTGCTGATCCATGCCGAGGAGAGCCAGAAGGTGAAGGCGCGGATCAACCGCATCTATGCCAAGCACTGTGGGCGGACGATCGAAGAGGTCGAGCGCACGCTGGACCGAGACCGCTACATGTCGCCCGAGGAAGCGCGTGACTGGGGGCTGATCGACGCGATCTTCACCGAGCGGGCGGAGTTTGAGCTGCCGGTGCCGGAGTTGCCGGTGGGGCGGTAATGGCGCCTGCACCCATTTGAGTGTGAAACCCCTCACCCGTCTCGGCCTTCGGCCGATCCACCCTCTCCCCGACGGGGAGAGGAATGGTGCCCATCACCAGCCTCTCAGGATTCTTCTCCCCGTCGGGGAGAAGGTGGCGCGTAGCGCCGGATGAGGGGTGGCGGGCACTCGGGTGAGACCCTACCGATACCCAGCCGCCTGCAGCTCGAACAGCTCCGCATACCGCCCGCCATTCGCCATCAGTTCGGCATGCGTGCCCTGCTCTTCGACCTTGCCGTCGGCCAGCACGACGATGCGGTCGGCCATGCGGACGGTGGAGAAGCGGTGCGAGATCAGCACCGCCGTGGTGCCTTCGGCGAGGTTCTTGAAGCGGGTGAAGACTTCCGCCTCGGCGCGCGCATCGAGCGCCGCGGTCGGCTCGTCGAGGATGATGATCTCGGCGTTGCGCATATAGGCGCGGGCAATGGCGATCTTCTGCCACTCGCCGCCGGACAGGTCCTGGCCCTTCAGGAAGGTGCGGCCGAGCATCTGGTCGTAGCCGGCCGGGAGCTTTCGGATCACCGGGTCGGCGAGGCTCTGCTCGGCCGCCGAAACGATGCGCTCGCGGTCAGCCGCCACCTCGATACGGCCGACCCCGATATTGTCCGAGGCGGAAAAGCTGTAGCGCAGGAAATCCTGGAAGATGACGCCGATATGAGTGCGGAGGTCGGCGGTGGAGAATTCTTTCAGGTCGATGCCGTCAAGCGTGATGCGGCCCTCGTCGGGGTCGTAGAGCCTGGTCATCAGCTTGACGATGGTGGTCTTGCCGGCGCCGTTCTCGCCCACCAGCGCCAGGGTCTCGCCGGCGGGCACGGTGAAGCTCAGGTTGCGCACCGCCCAGTTTTCCGAGCCCGGATAGCGGAAGCCGACATTTTCGAACACCAGCCCCTGCCGGACCGGCAGCGGAAAGGCTTTCGGGTGTTTTGGGTCGAGGATGGTCGGCTTGATCTCGAAGAAGCTGAACAGGTCGTCGAGATAGAGCGACTGCCCGGCGATCTGGGTGAAGCCGATCAGGATCTGCTGCAGGTAGCCATTGAGCTGCGAGAAGCTGCCCGACAGGAACACCAGCGTGCCGATGGAGAACTCGCCATGCAGGGTGCGCCAGACGATATAGGCGTAGGCGGCGTAGTAGGTGAGGGTCGAGATCGAGGCGAGGAGCCCGGTCTGCAGCGCCCGCCTGATCGACAGGTTCCGGTTCTCGATCAGGATCTGGTCGGACAACCCCCTGAAGCGGCCGGAAAGAAACTCGCCGAGGCCGAACAGCTTGATCTCCTTGGCGCTGTCGGCGCTGGCGCCGATCTGGCGCAGATATTCGAGCTGCCGCCGCTCGGGCGAGCGGTTGTGCGAGATCCAGTAGGCCAGCCGGTTGAAGCGGAACTCGCCCCATACGGCCGGGATCAGCGCCAGCGCCAGCAGACCGATGAGCAGCGGCGCATAGACGAAGAGGCCGGCGGCGAGCGCGATGGCGGTGATCATCGCCTGCGCCTGGCCGAAGACCTGGGAGATGACGGTCGAGCGGCTCGAGGCCTGGCGGCGCGCCCGCTCCAGCCGATCCTGATATTCGGACTGTTCGAAGTGCTTCAGGTCGAGCTTGGCGGCATGCTCCATCAGCTCGAGGCTGACGGCATTGGAGTGGCTTTCGCCGAGGATGTTGTCGACCACGTTGATGGCGCGATTGAAGGCGTCGCGGGCGAACACCAGCACGAACTCCGCCCCAAGCAGCAGCGCGAGATAGGTCAGCCGGCCGCTCTCCAGCCAGTCGTTGAGCTCGGGGCCGGGACTGGCGAGCCCGGTCTGGTGCACCACTTCGTCGATGATCAGCTTGGTGAGCAGCAGCACCAGCGGCGGCTGGATGGCGACGATCAGCCGTAGCCCGATGCTGAGGCTCATCAGCCAGGGACTGGTGCGCCACATCTGGGCGAACAGCCGGCCGAGGTGGCGAAAGGTCTTGAGCCGCTCGCCCTTGTCGAAGGGCAAGGCATCCGGGATATCCGGGCCATTCGCCCCACGTCCCCCGCCACCGACCCTGCCGCCAACGCCACGCATCAAAATCACCCTGAAACAAGAGAACAAATCTAAGGTGCGGCGCGGTTTGGGGAAACCAGCAATTCGGGCAGGTTCTTAGCGATAGTCAGGGGACAGCTTCGCGCGACAGCCGGTCGACATCCTCGCCGAACGCCACCATCTCGTCGCGGTCGGTGAACGCCGAGAGTGGGACGATCAGCGCCTCGGGCGGCGCCGTAATGAAGACATGCGCCTTGCCGATGGCGACATCGGCGATGGTCTCGTAGGCGATGAACAACTGCCGCTCGGCCGTGGTCACGGCAAGGTGGTCGCCCCATTGCTGCAGCGTTACGACCATGGGCGCCGGAACGCGGCGCCGGGCCCGGCGATGTGTCGCGAGCGTCATCACCAGGGTGGCCACTCCATAGGCGAGGCCGACCAGCACCAGGGCCGCGAGCCAGAAGCGCCAGCCCCATTCCGGCCCGATCCACTCCACCGGCAGGAACGCCACCAGCCCGCCCGCGACCGCGAGCCAGACCAGCAGCAGCCACTTGCGCCAGCCGATCAGTTCGCGCGGCAGGGCTTCGTAAGGCAGCGCGTCGGCGGTGGTCAGGGTGTAGGTGAGGGTGAGGAGTGGTTCGGTCATTCTCAACCTGCTCGGATGCTGTGCTCCCCTCCCCCTTGAGGGGAGGGGCTGGGGGTGGGGGTGGTGAGGCGGTCTCGGTGCTGACACCACCCCCTCCCTCGATCCCTCCCCTCAAGGGGGAGCGAAGCGCTCGCCTCGCCCCTGGTAGATGCCCGCCAAAAGAAAAGAGAGCGCCGGGCTTCCGCCTGGCGCTCTCTCTGATGGCTTGTCGCCCACGCTTACAGCGACCGCGTGACCTGCTCCACGCGGAAGCATTCGATGACGTCGCCGGCGCGGATGTCTTCGTAGTTCTCGAAGGCCATGCCGCATTCCTGGCCGACCGGCACTTCCTTGACTTCGTCCTTGAAGCGCTTGAGCGTCTTGAGCTTGCCTTCGTGGATCACGACGTTGTCGCGCAAGAGGCGCACGCCGGCGCCACGCTCGACGATGCCTTCGGTCACGCGGCAGCCGGCGACCTTGCCGACCTTGGTGATCGAGAACACTTCGAGGATCTCGGCGTAGCCGATGAAGGTCTCGCGGCGTTCCGGCTTGAGCAGACCCGACATCGCCGCCTTCACGTCATCCACGAGGTCGTAGATGATGTTGTAGTAGCGGATTTCGATGCCCTCGCGGGTGGCGAGGTCGGAGGCCTGCTTGTTGGCGCGGACGTTGAAGCCGATGATGATGGCGTTCGAAGCCGAAGCCAGCGTCACGTCGGATTCGGTGATGGCACCGACGCCCGACATCAGGATCTGCGCCGACACTTCGTCGGTCGAGAGCTTGTTGAGCGAGGCGTTGATCGCTTCGACCGAGCCCTGCACGTCACCCTTGATGATCAGCGGGAACTTGGCGATGCCCGAAGCCTTGAGCTGATTCATCATCTGCTCGAGGCTGGTGGCGCCGCCGCCCGCGGTCTTCTCGCGGATCAGGCGCTGACGGTACTCGGTGACTTCACGGGCTCGCGCTTCGGTCTCGACCACCGAGAAGCGGTCGCCTGCCGAGGGCACGCCGGTAAAGCCCAGCACTTCCACCGGAATGGACGGGCCGGCTTCCTTCACCTGCTCGCCCTTGTCGTTGATCAGGGCGCGGACGCGGGCGAACTCGGTGCCGGCGACGACGATGTCGCCGATCGAGAGCGTGCCGCGCTGCACCAGCACCGTCGCCACCGCACCGCGGCCGCGATCGAGCTTGGCTTCGATGACCAGACCCTCGGCGCGCCCATCGCGGGCCACCTTGAGCTCGAGCACTTCGGCCTGAAGCAGGATGGTTTCGAGCAGCTTGTCGAGGCCGGCCTTGGTGACCGCCGAGACTTCCACGTCGAGCACGTCACCGCCCATCGATTCGACGAACACCTCGTGCTGCAGCAGTTCGGTGCGAACGCGCTGCGGATTGGCACTGGGCTTGTCCATCTTGTTGATGGCGACAATGATCGGAACCCCGGCCGCCTTGGCGTGGCGGATGGATTCGATTGTCTGCGGCATGACGCCGTCGTCGGCCGCCACCACCAGCACCGCGATATCGGTGGCCTGGGCGCCGCGGGCACGCATGGCGGTGAACGCCTCGTGGCCCGGGGTGTCGAGGAAGGTGATCTTCTGGCCGTTCTTTTCGACCTGATAGGCACCGATGTGCTGGGTGATGCCGCCGGCTTCACCGGAGACCACGTTGGTCTCGCGGATGGCGTCGAGCAGCGAGGTCTTGCCGTGGTCGACGTGACCCATGATGGTCACCACCGGCGCACGGGTGGTCAGGTCCTCGGCCTTGTCGTCGGCCGGGATATCGTACAGCCCCTCTTCCACGTCGGCGTCGGAGACGCGCTTGACGGTGTGGCCGAGTTCGGTGGCGATCAGTTCGGCGGTATCGCTGTCGATGACGTCGGTGATCTTCACCATCTGGCCCTGGGCCATCAGGATCTTGATCACGTCAACGGCACGCTCGGACATGCGGTTGGCCAGTTCCTGGACGGTGATCGCCTCGGGAATGGTCACTTCACGGCTGAGCTTGGGCGCCTGCTGCTGGTTGCGGCCCATCTTCTTGTCGCGACGGCGGCGCATGGCGGCCAGCGACGGCCCCTTGTCGCGATCGGACTCGGAGCCGGCATTGGTGACGGTCAGGCGGCCACGGGCGAAGGCTTCCTCGCCGGCCCGACGGGTCGGACGTTCCGGCGTCGCGACGCGGGCAGCGCCGCCACGACGGGCGTTCTCGAGCTCGGTGGCATTGACCAGCGGACGCGCCGCCGGAGCGGTGCGGGTCTTGCGGCCATCCGCCTCGGACGGCGGCGTCGGCGGCAGGTCGGCCCCCGGAGCGGCCGGACGAGCGCCGGGCGTTGCAGCGGCGCGACGGGCCGGCGAAACGCGCGGCTCACGCGACACGGTGGAGATTTCCGACACGGCCTCGAGAGCACGCTCGCCCTCGGCGGCCAACTGCTTGGCTTCCTCGGCGCGCTGCGCTTCCTCGCGGAGCGCCCGACGACGCGCATCTTCCTCGATGCGGCGGGCTTCTTCGGCGCGGGCGCGGGCCTCGTCCTCGGCCTGGCGGCCGGCGGCCTCACGCAGGGCGCGAGCCCGGGCGTCGGCTTCGGTGGCGCTCAGGCCACCGCCGGGACGCGGGCCGGAACCCGAACGGAGCGGCGGCCGACCCTGGTTGGAGCCGTAGGGGCGATTGCCCGACGGCGCACCCGACGAAGCGGGGCGACCCGAACCCTGGGACGGAGCGCCGCCACCACCGCCCTGCGGCGGACGCGGGGTGTGCGGCGTATGTGGAGTGTGGGCGCCGGGCGAGCCCGGCGGCACGAAGCGGGTGCGCTTCTCGACGACCACAGTGTTCCGCGACGAACGTGCCACATTGGGGCGCGCCCCCACGCTGGGGCCTCCCTTCAATGACAGCGTCTTCTTGCCGCCGGCACCAGAATCTTCGCGCTTGTCGTCGTTATCAGCCATGTAACTCGCGTCTTCCTTCACGAAACCTGCCCGCGAAAGCGCGTCGCCGCGCTCTCTGAACACGTCCGATTGTCGGGCTCAGGGGGCGGCGTAGCTGTCGCTCGCGCCGCTCAAATAACCCATCTAGTTGGCAATGTAACGAGCCAGCCTGTCGGCTCGTTGCACTGCCGCCTGGGCCGCGCCCCCCTTGATGAGCGCAGCATGTATCACATTTTCGATCCCGAGTGCCAAACCCATTTGGCCGGAATCGAGCAATTCGAAATGCGGAGTTAAGACGGGCTCAAAACCCGCCTCTTCGGCCGCCTTCGTGTACCCCTTGAGCGAACCCAGGAGCTTGTTCCTGCCATCCTCGGCCGCATCGGTCGCGGTGAAGAGGCCTACGACGTCACCCGCTTCGATCGCCGCCTTGACCTTGGTCGAACCGGTCACCAGCTGCCCCGCCTTGCGCGCCAGGGAGAGCGAACTGAGCAGTCGCTCCTCCAGCCGGCGCCGGGTCAACCCGGCGAGATCGTCGGGCACCTTCACCTCGGCCTTGAGGCTTTTGGCGAAGGCCTTCTTCTTTTGCGCCTCGGCCACCGTCTTGAGGCCCAGGCTGATCCACACGCCACGCCCTTCGGCCTTGCCGTCGGTATCTGGCACCACCTCGCCGTCGGGTGAGACGGCGAAGCGGATCAGTTCGGCAATCGGCTTCACCTCACGGGTGAGGGCGCATTGCCTTTCAGTTTCCTCGCGACGCGGCACCGGGCTCAGATCGCCCGATTACGCGGGCGCCCCTTCTTCCAGCTCGGCGGCCTCATCGGCCACGGCGAGATCGGCTTCGGTGATCCAGCCGGCGCGCAGGCGGGCCTGCAGGATCATCTCCTCGGCTTCTTCACGGCTCACCGGGAAGTCCTTGAAGGTGCCCTCGAACCGCTTGGTCTCGCCGTCCTTGCGTTCGGTCCAGCCCACCAGATCGTCGGCGGCGCAACCGGCAAAGTCCTCGACGCTCTTGATGTCTTCCTTGCCCAGCGCGACGAGCATCGCCGCGTTCAGGCCGGGGATTTCGTAGAGCTCGTCCTCGACGCCGAGCTTGATGCGCTCGTCGTCATTGGCCTTCTCGATCGCCGCCAGATAGTCGGAGGCGCGCTGCTGGATTTCCGCCGCGGTCTCTTCGTCAAAACCCTGGATCGAAGCGATTTCCGAAGCATCGATATAGGCGAGCTCCTCGACCGAGGAGAAGCCTTCGGAAGCCAGTAGTTGGGCAACCATCTCGTCAACATCAAGGGCCTGCATGAACAAAGCAGAGCGCTCGGTGAATTCCTTCTGGCGGCGCTCGGACTCTTCGGCCTCGGTGAGGATGTCGATATCCCAGCCGATCAGCTGCGAAGCGAGGCGCACGTTCTGGCCGCGACGGCCGATGGCGAGGCTGAGCTGCTCATCGGGCACCACCACTTCAATGCGCTCGGCCTGCTCGTCGAGCACGACCTTGGCCACATCGGCCGGCTGCAGCGCCGAAACGACGAGGTCGGCGATCGATTCGGTCCACGGGATGATGTCGATCTTTTCACCCTGCAGTTCCGCGACCACCGCCTGGACGCGCGAACCGCGCATACCGACGCAGGCGCCGACCGGGTCGATCGAGGAATCCGACGAGGTCACGGCGATCTTGGCACGGCTGCCCGGATCGCGGGCAATCGAGCGGATGGTGATGATGCCGTCGTAGATCTCCGGCACTTCCTGCATGAACAGCTTGGCCATGAACTGCGGATGGGTGCGGGAGAGGAAGATCTGCGGGCCGCGCTGTTCGCGCCGCACGTCGTAGATATAGGCGCGGACGCGGTCGCCGTAGCGATAGAGTTCGCGCGGGATCAGTTCATCGCGGCGGATGATGGCTTCGCCGCGGCCGAGATCGACGATGACGTTGCCGTACTCGACGCGCTTGACCGTGCCGTTGACGATCTCGCCGACGCGGTTGATGTACTCTTCATACATGCGGTCGCGCTCGGCATCGCGCACCTTCTGCACGATCACCTGCTTGGCCGACTGGGCGGCGATGCGGCCGAACTCGATCGGCGGCAGCGGCTCGGTGAGGAAATCGCCGAGCTTGGCGGCGTCGTTTTTCTGCTTGGCGTATTTGAGCTCGATCTGGCGCCCGGGCTCCTCGACCGCCTCGACCACCTCGAGCAGCCGCCACAGGCGCAGCTCGCCGGTCTTGGGATTGATCTCGGCGCGGACATTGGTCTCGGCGCCGTAGCGGGTCTTGGCCGCCTTCTCGATCGCGTCCTGCATCGACTCGATGACGATCATGCGATCGATCGACTTCTCGCGGGCGACGGCATCAGCGATCTGGAGCAGTTCCAAGCGGTTCGCGCTAACGGCCATTTAGTGTGTCTCCTCAGTGGAAGCGTCTTCTTCGGATTCGGATTCGGTAGGGATTTTTGAGTGGTCCGCCGTGTCCTCGGCCGTATCGGCCTCCGGGTCGTCGGACAGTTCGACGGTCTCGATCTCTGCATCGTCGTCGATGGGGAATTCTTCCTGGTCGACCTGGGCCAGGTTCATCAGCTTGTCGGTCATCACCAGCTTGGCTTCGGCCAGGAGAGCCAGCGGCAGGCGGAAATCCGGCTCGGTACCCTTGGGCACGTCCGGCAGGCTGATGACGACATGGTCGCCATCGACCGCCTTGATCAGGCCGCGGAAGCGGCGGCGGCCATCGAGCAGGTCTGACAGTTCGACCTTGGCCTCGTGGCCGATATAGGCAGCGAAATCGCGGGCGCGGACCAGCGGCCGGTCGATGCCGGGAGACGAAACCTCGAGATGATACTCGCGGTCGATCGGATCCTCGACGTCGAGCACCGGCGAGACGTCTTTGCTCAGCCGCTCGCAGTCGGTGATGTTGAAGCGGCCATTGCCGTCCTCGGCCATGATCTGCAGCGTCAGGCCGTTCTCCTGCGTCATCTTCACACGCACGAGGCTGTAGCCGAGATCGTTGGCGACGGGCTCGACGATGCGGGCGATCCGCTGCTCGAGGCCGGTCTCCTTGATGTATCTTTTCTCAGTCAGGTCGAAGGTCATGATGTTCGATGAGGCCTAGGAAAACAAAAAGAGCGGGGGCCCGGTCGGCACCCCACTCTCGCTTAGAGCCAGAGATGTTGTTGGCGCTCATATAGCGCCGATGGCCGGTGAACGCAAGGTGATGCGTCCGGACTGTGCTTACCGCCGGCTGCGGGTATGGTGCGACACGAGATTCGTACCGGAGCAGGACTGATGAAGACACGCGCGGCAGTGGCATTCGCGGCAGGCAAGCCGCTGGAGATCGTCGAGCTCGATCTTGAGGGTCCGAAGGCAGGCGAAGTGCTGGTCGAGATCAAGGCCACGGGTATCTGCCACACCGACGCCTTCACGCTGTCGGGCGCCGATCCCGAAGGGCTGTTCCCGGCGATCCTCGGCCATGAGGGTGCAGGCGTGGTGCTGGAAGTCGGCGCCGGCGTCACCAGCCTCAAGCCGGGGGATCATGTCATCCCGCTCTACACCCCCGAATGCCGGGAGTGCCCGAGCTGCCTGAGCCGCAAGACCAATCTCTGCACGGCGATCCGCGCCACGCAGGGCAAGGGACTGATGCCGGACGGCACCTCGCGCTTTTCGTACAAGGGCCAGACCATCTATCACTATATGGGCTGCTCGACCTTCTCGAACCACACCGTCCTGCCCGAGATCGCACTGGCCAAGATCGATCCCAAGGCACCTTTCGACAAGGTGTTCTATATCGGCTGCGGCGTCACCACCGGGGTGGGCGCGGTGCTGAACACCGCCAAAGTGGAAGCCGGCGCCACCGCTGTGGTGTTCGGGCTCGGCGGTATCGGGCTCAACGTGGTGCAGGGACTGAAGCTCGCCGGCGCCGACATGATCATCGGCGTCGATGTCAACAACGACAAGCGGGCCTGGGGCGAGCGCTTCGGCATGACGCATTTCGTCAACCCACGGGAGATCGAGGGCGATGTCGTCCCGCACCTCGTCAACCTCACCAAGCGCGGAGCCGACCAGATCGGCGGCGCCGACTACACCTTCGATTGCACCGGCAACACCACGGTCATGCGGCAGGCGCTGGAAGCGAGCCATCGCGGCTGGGGCAAATCGGTGGTGATCGGGGTCGCCGGCGCCGGCCAGGAAATCTCCACCCGCCCGTTCCAGCTGGTCACCGGCCGCACCTGGATGGGCACCGCCTTCGGCGGCGCCCGCGGCCGCACCGACGTGCCGAAAATCGTCGACTGGTACATGAGCGGCAAGCTCGAGATCGACCCGATGATTACCCACACGCTGAGGCTCGAAGACATCAACCAGGGGTTCGAGCTGATGCACCACGGCGAAAGTATTCGCAGCGTGGTGCTGTTCTAAAAGTACGGGCCGACGGGAATGGGAGACACGAAAACCACCCTTGTCGAGTTTGTCGTGCAGGGGCCGGCTCCTGATGAATGGCGAATGGTGCTCGTTGAACAAGGCCCCTGGGCGCCGCCACTCGATGGCCACCTCAGTCGGCTGCAGGATCGCATGTATGGCTGCGTTGAGGCGGCCTTGGATGGCCAGCTCGCCGAGCGATTTCCTCAATCACATGGGCAGCACGTCGTCATCCAGATCGACTGCTATGATCTGCCTCGACGAGAGGTTGAAGAGTTCTTCGATCGGTTCTCACAAGGGGTCTTCAAGTACCCGGACTATCGCGATGCCTTGGTCGCTTCGCCCTTTGTGAAAACGCTTCGGTTCGAAATCGCCTTCGACGCAGACGACCGAACCTGAGATCACGTGCCCAGCCGCGTCCGCAGCTCCGCCTCGCTCATGCTGCCGGGCTTGGCGCCCCTGGCCACCAGTTCGTGGCCGATCGCGACCAGCCCGGCGTTGAGCGGGGTCGGCACGCCATGCAGCCGGCCGAGCAACACGATCTCGCCGTTGAGGTAGTCGGTCTCGATGGTGCCGGTGCCGCGCTTGAGGCTCTGGATCGAGGAGCCGCCGGTGCGGGTAATGCCGGCGACGGCGCCCATCTCCATCAGGCCCTTGCGGCGCGGATCGGCATTGCCGACCGCGACCCAGTCGATCCCGGCGGCTGCATAGACCCTCTCCGCCTCGGCCTGGATCGCATCCATCAGCGGGCCGGAACGGCTGCCGTGGCCGAGCGCCGCCTCGACCACATTGCCGAGATTGTCGCGCAGCTTGCCGTATTTGGAGCGCATCACCTGCTGCAGCGGGAAGGCGGCAAAGCCGGCGCTGTCGAAGGCGGCGGCGATCGCCGCGACATTTTCGTCGAGCCCATGCGGGTAGCGGCCGAGGTCGATGAGCCCGCGCTTTGGCGTGCCGTAGCAGATCACTTCGCCCGGGGTGACGTAGTCCGCCGGCAGCATCACCGTCATGGCGTAGACGGTTGGGAACAGCCGTAGCGCCAGCCGCTCGTTGTTGACGCCGTTCTGGGCACAGACCACCGCCTCTGTCGTGACATCCGCGGCCCGCAGCTCCTCGAGCGCCGGAGCAGTGTGCTGGCCCTTCATGGTGAGGAGGATGACGTCGTCGGGCTGGAACGCGATTTCGGCGGGGGCGCCTACCACCGGGAAGCTGACCAGTTGGGCGTCGGGGGGGGGGCGGAAGGGGAGCCCGCCATTGTTCCGGATGGCCGCCAGCATCTCGCCGCGGGCAATGCCGACCACGTCATGGCCGGCCGTGGCGAGGGACGCTGCAAAGGTGCCGCCGATGGCGCCGACGCCGTAGATGATGAACCGCATGCCGAACTCCTTTGGTCCAGCTTGGCGGCAATGAGCGTCCTGAACAAGGCAGCCCAAAGTAGAGGAGTAGCCGGCGGCGGGGGTCACGTACCCAGCGCTTGTCCCACCGCCGGCCGGACCGTCACTGGGCAGCAGCCAGACGGTCTTCGGTTTCCGCCTGAGGCGGAGTGGGATGGGCGCCGGCTCCGGCGCCGAGAGGTTTGACGCCGCGGAGCGCCGTAAGGGCGACGATGGCGACGAGCAGCAGCACGCCGGCTTCGACGGCGACCACCAGTTGCAGGGCCGCGGTGAACGCGGTGCCGGCGGCCGTAAGCAGCGGCGCGCCATCGGAGAGGCCGGCGGCGACGCTGACGGCGCCGGCCAGCGTTTCGGTGGCGGCATGGGTCTGTGCTTCAGTCAGCCCGGCCGGCAGGTTGCCGGAGAGCATGCCGCGATAGACCAGCGTGCCGAGGCTGCCGAGGGCGGCGATGCCGAGCGAGAAGCCGAACTCGGACGACGTTTCCTGCAGCGCGGCGGCGGCGCCGGCCCGTTCCGGGGCGACAAAGCCCATCATGATGCCGGTGCCGAGCGTCACCATCGGCGCACAGCCGAGGTTGAACAGCGCGAAGCCGACGATCACCGCGGGCACGCCATAGCTCTCGATGAAAAACAGGACGATCAGCAGCCCGATGATGGCGACGCCCATGCCGGAGGCGATGAGCCGGCCGGGGCGGATGGTCTGCGCGAGCTTTGGCGCCAGCATGAAGGCGACGATCATCAGCAGGATCGCCGGCAGGCCGCAGAGGCCGGCCCAGAGCGGCGAGAGGCCGGCGACGAGCTGAAAATACTGCGCCGTCAGCACCATGATGGCGCCGGTGACGGTGATGAGGAACATCGCTCCGATCACCGCGGTGAAGGCGCCGTTCCGGAACAATTTCAGGTCGACCAGCGGATGCGCCAGCGTCACCTGGCGACGGATGAAGACGATGGCCAGCAGCAGGCCGAAACCGATGGCGCCGAAGGGGGCCAGCGAGACGTCGCCCTTGGCCAGCTCTTTCAGCCCATAAACCATGGGCAGAATGGCGCCGAGCGACAGCACGACGCTCAGGAGGTCGAGCCGGCCGGCCTGCGGCGCCTTGTATTCGGGCAGCAGCGCCGGGGCGGTGACCAGCAGCAGCAGCATCACCGGCACGCCGAGCAGGAATGGAGCGCCCCACCAGAAATGCTCGAGCATGACGCCGCCGACCAGCGGGCCGAGCAGCATGCCGCCCATGAAGCAGGTGAGCCAGATCGAGATGGCGAAGCCGCGCTGCCGCTCGTCGTGGAACATGTTGGTGATGAGCGCCAGGATCGACGGCGAGAGCGTCGCGCCGGCGATGCCGAGCAGGCCGCGCGCCGCGATCAGCATGGTGGCGCTGGTCGAGAAGGCGGCGAGCACCGAGGCGGCGGCGAAGGCGGCGCCACCGATCATCAGGAGCTTCCGGCGGCCGATGCGATCGCCGATGGTCCCCATGGTGATGAGGAAGCCGGCGAGCAGGAAGCCGTAGATATCCATGATCCACAGCTGCTGGGCGCTGTCGGCGCCGAGCGTTTCGCTGATCCGGGGGAGCGCAAGCAGAATGACCGAGACGTCGATGGAAATCAGCAGCGTGGGCAGCGCGAGAACGGCAAGGCCGGTCCATTCACGGGCGGTGGCGCGCTTGTCGGTGGCGGACATGGCGGTTCCTTTCACTTAAGGTGCAGCTTAAGTAATCGAGCACAATGCTTAAGTCAACGCTTCAGTGATTGAAGCCGCGTCGGTGACCTCAAACCGATTGTCATTGCTGCGAAGACGGGAACCCGGCGGGATGCGGCGGCGCAGGTGGAGGTTGAGGGATCGCACGGGCTCCCCGCCTGCGCGGGATGACGCCGGTGGGACGGCAGGGTCTGGTTGTGGCGATGTGGCCCCGTCGACAAACCGTCATGGCCCGGTTGTATCCATCGGCAACCGACGATAGTTTGCCGGTCTCTCCTTTCCGACTCCCAACCACGGACATCGCAGCATGGAATACCGCCGCCTCGGTAAGGCTGGCCTCAAGGTCAGTGAGTTTTCGTTTGGCGCCTGGGTGACCTTCGGCAAGCAGGTCGGCGAAGACGCCGCCCAGTCGATCATGGGTTACGCCTACGACAACGGCATCAACTTCTTCGACAACGCCGAAGGCTACGAGCAGGGCAATGCCGAGATCGTCATGGGCGAGGCGCTCAAGGCGCTGAACTGGAGCCGCGACAGCTATGCGGTGTCGTCGAAAGTGTTCTGGGGTGGCGCCAAGCCGACCCAGAAGGGCCTGAGCGCCAAGCACGTCACCGACGCCGCGCATGCAGCGCTGAAGCGCCTGCAGGTCGAGTATCTCGACCTCTATTTCTGCCACCGCCCCGATATCGATACGCCGATCGAAGAGACGGTGCGGGCGATGCACAACCTCATCACCCAGGGCAAGGTGCTGTACTGGGGCACCTCGGAATGGTCGGCGCAGCAGCTGACCGAAGCCTATGCCGTGGCGCGCCAGGAGCACCTGACGCCGCCGAGCATGGAACAGCCGGAATACAACCTGTTCCGTCGCGAAAAGGTCGAGGCTGAGTTCCTGCCGCTCTACAGCCTGTTCGGGCTGGGCACGACGATCTGGTCGCCGCTCGCCTCGGGCATCCTGACCGGCAAGTACAATGACGGCATCCCCGCCGACAGCCGGATGAACCTGCCCGGCTACGAGTGGCTGAAGGCGCGGCTCGACAGCGACAAGGGCCGCGACGAACTGGCGAAGGTGAAAAAGCTGGCCAAGCTCGCCGATGAAGTGGGGCTCCCCATCCATCACCTGGCGCTGCTCTGGTGCAACGCCAACCCGAACGTTTCGACGGTGATCCTGGGGGCTTCGAAACTCAGCCAGCTGAAGGACAACCTCAAGGCGCTCGACTCGAAAGCGAAGATGACGCCGGACGTGCTGGCCAAGATCGAAGAGATCATGGGCAACAAGCCGGAAGCGCCGCGGCGCTTCTGAGGTCTGCCGGCCCGCATCGTGGCTCTGGTCACCCCCACCCTTGATCCCTCCCCACAAGGGGGAGGAGGGAGACCCTCACACCAGCATTTCGGCTCTATCGTCTCCCTCCCCCTTGTGGGGAGGGCAGCAAAGCTTGTGAGCGAAGCGAGCTAGCGTTGCTGAGTGGGGGCGCCTCGCCTCACCACCAATGCGCAGCATTGCACCCTCGGCCTTTCATCCACGCCGCCAGCGCACTAGACATAGCGCGACGCTGATGGGAGGCATGATCGGGTGACGGTGCGCTGGCGCATTGTGGGACTGGCGCTGGCAAGCCTGTTGTCGATCGTCGCCATGGCCGGGGTGATGGCCTACGGGCTGTGGCTCGCCGATCGCTTCGTGCAGCGGATCGACGCCGTGCACCGGCGCTTCGAGGTCATCGCCGAGCTCGACGGTCGCGCCAATGCCTATGCCAAGCAGGTGGCCAGCGTGCTGCTGCTGGGCCGCGCCGAGATGCCGGCCGTGCAACGGGCGCGCATCGACATGGAGCGCACCTTTGCCCGCCTCAGCCGCGCCACCCGAGACGAACTGACGACGTTGGGCGGCATTGCCGAGGTGGTGCCCGAGCTGACCCAGCTCGAGGACGTGCGGCGGATGATCGAGCTCTACCACGCCATCGATGCGTCGGCGACGCGGGCGCTGGCTGCCGCCCGCGACGGCAACAGCACCGAGGCCACCCAGCTCTACGGACGCGATGTCGCCTTCCGCCTCGCCAACGAGCTGCAGCCGCTGATCGACCGGGCGCTGGCCGAGGAACGCAACGAGGTCGCCGCCGAGCTGAAACAGGTGCAGCAGACGCAGGGCACGATCCTCGTCGTCGCGGGCATCCTGGCGCTGGTATCGCTGGCGGTGCTGAGCCTGCTCGGCATGCTGCTCTACCGGGCGGTGCGCCGCTCGGGCGAGCGGCTCGAAGCCGAGATCGACACGCGTACCGCCGAACTGCGCGACGCCAATGCGCGGCTGCGCGCCGTGGACGTGCGCCGCACGCAGTTCCTCGCCGATGTCAGCCATGAGCTGCGCACCCCGCTCACGGTGTTGCGCGGCGAGGCCGATGTGGCGCTGCGCGGCCAGCCGGGGGTCGACGAGCTGCGCCAGTCGCTGGAGCGGATCCGCGGCCAATCGGTCGACATGTCCGGCCTGCTCGACGATCTGATCGCCTTTGCCCGCACCGATGCGGAAAGCCAGCAGCACCTGCCCGCCAATGTCCGGCTCGACGAGATCGTCGCCGCTGCGGCGGAGGAAGCGCAGGTGCTGGCCGAGCCCCGCGAAGTCAGCGTGATTACCGAGCTCGGCGACGCCGGCGCGCATGTCGATGCCGATTTCCGCCGGCTCAAGCAGGCGCTGATGATCGGGCTCGACAATGCGGTGAAGCACTCGCCGCCGGGCAGCCGCATCACCATGGGCACCCGCCGCGTTGCCGCGACGGCGACGGTGGCGATCGCCGACCAGGGACCGGGCATCGGCGAGGACGACAAGCCACGGGTATTCGAGCGGTTCTACCGCGGGCACGGCGAGGGCGAACTGGAGAACCAGGGGCTGGGGATCGGCCTCGCCATTGCCAAGGACATCGTCGAGCGGCATGGCGGCAGCATCCGGCTCGACAACGGCGAAAGCGGCGGTGCGGTGCTGACCATCGAGCTGCCGCTGGCCAGGGGAGGATCGCGATGAAGGTTCTGGTAGTCGAGGACGACCGGCGCATCGCCTCGTTCCTCGAGCGCGGGCTCGCCGCCGAGGGCTATCAGGTGAGCGTCGAGAACGACGGCCGCGACGGGCTGGAACGAGCAAGGCAGGACGATTTCGAGCTGATCATCCTCGACCGCATGCTGCCCTATGTCGACGGCCTGGAGATCACCCGGCTGCTGCGCGAAGAGCGGCGGCCGGCGATGATCCTGATGCTGACCGCCAAGGACAGCCTCGCCGACAAGATCGAAGGCCTGAAGGGCGGTGCCGACGACTACCTGACCAAGCCGTTCGCCTTCGATGAGCTGCTGGCCCGGCTCGTGGCGCTGCGCCGGCGGCGCAGCGAGATCGACCACGAGAGCCAGCTCGCCATCGGGCCGCTGAGGCTCGATCCACAGTCGCGCCGGGTCAGCCGCGACGGCGAGCCGATCAGCCTCACGGTGCGCGAGTTCGACCTGCTGCGCTATCTGATGAGCAACCCCGACAAGGTGGTGAGCCGGCAGCGGCTGCTGAACAGCGTCTGGGAGTATGGCTACGATCCGGGCACCAAGATCGTCGATGTCTATGTGCGATACCTGCGCGCCAAGATCGACAGCGAGGGCTCGCCGTCGCTGATCCAGACGGTGCGCGGCGTCGGCTACATGATGGAGAGCAAACCCGGGCCCGCTCTCTCCAAATTCTAACCAGGCGCTCAACCCTGTCTAATTTCGCTGGCTTAGCCTCATCGCTGCTATTGGAAGTGACGAGGAAGCTCCGATGTCCGACGAGATCTGGCCCGCCATCAAGGTCGAGCGCTTCTACGACGAACCGTTGGCGCATTACGAAGCCCGTCGCCGCGAGATCGTCGCCATCATCACCGGCTTCCGCAACAGCCGCTATGAAGGCGCGATGGCCGACCGCATGGAGCAGCGGCTGATGGCGCTGCAGGACGGCATGGTGGTCCCCGCCGTCGCCTGACCCGGGCGCTACTGCCGTTCGGATGCAAGGCCCGGTTTGACCGGGCCTTTTGTTTTGGGCCAAGCTCTGCTCGATTTTCGTGCTTTGGGCACGCAGCGAGGAGACGCACCATGCGCTACATGATCATCGTCAAAGGCAAGGAACCGTCGCCGCCGCCCAGTTCCGAACTGCTTGCCGCGATGGGCAAGCTGAACCAGGAAATGATCGAAGCCGGCGTGCTGCTGGCCGGCGAGGGGCTGCAGCCCAGCAAGAGCGGCGCCAAGGTGGCCATGCAGGGCGGCAAGCTGGTGGTCAAGGATGGCCCGTTCACCGAAGCCAAGGAGCTGATCGGCGGCTTCTGGATCATCAAGGCCGATTCGCTGGAGGAAGCGATCGGCTGGGTGAAGAAGATCCCGATGTGGAGCGAAGGCGAAGAAGTGGAAGTGCGCCGCGTTTCCGAGGTCGAGGATTTCATCCATGACGAGGTATCGGGCGAGGCGCTGGACCGGGAGAAGGCGCAGCGGGACAACGGCGCCTGGCCGGAGCAGCGCTAGACAGCCCGACCGTCGAGCGATCCTAGGCTGGAAACGCCGACCGGCGGGCGGTGGCTTCGGGACCGGTGCGCCCCGAAGCTTCAGTCTCGTCGGCGCCCGACCGACGGTCATGGCCGAACAGCCGGGCGGCCATGCCGGCGATGGCGCGCCACAATGCGGGCTTTTCCCATAGACCGGCGTTCGGCGCCGCCTCCCATGGCGCTTCGCCGGTGCTGCGGGCGAAGTCTTCGCCCCAGTGCTGATCATAGGCTTGCTTGTAGAGATAGCTGGCGGGGATCATCACAAGTCTCCTTTCGACTTGAACCGATTCAATCTATCAACGCATGACCGCTTGAATCGGTTCAATCATAGGCCGGAGGATGCGTGAGTCAAGCGGAATTTGAACCGATACAAAAGCGTGCTATATCTCGGCGAGTTGGCTAGGATGCCGCATGGCGGACGGGGCCGCTGAAACCGGAAAGGTACGGATGGCACGCGATCTGGTGCGCTTGAGCGATGTGGCAAAGGCTGCGGGGGTGTCGCAGGGCACGGCATCGAACGTCTTCAGCCGGCCCGACCTGGTGCGGCCGGAAGTGCGCGAGCGGGTGCATCAGACCGCCCGCGAACTGGGCTATGCCGGCCCCGACCCGCGCGGCCGGCTGCTGCGCGCCGGCAAATCCAACGCCATTGGCGTGGCGACAGCCGAGCCGCTTTCCTACTTCTTCGAGGATCCGTTCGCCCGCGTGCTGATGCAGGGCATTTCGGAAGCCTGCGACCAGCGCGGCGCCGGGCTGGCGCTGGTTTCGGCCCGCAACAGCGAGCGGCTGGCCTGGAATATCCAGAGCGCCCTGGTCGACGGCTTCGTGCTGCTGTGCATCGAGAACGGCGAAAAGCTGGTGGAGCTGACCCGCGAGCGGCAGTTGCCGTTCGTGGCGCTGGCGCTGGGCAAGCCCGACGAGACCATTTCGGCCATCGGCGTCGACGACTATGCCGGGGCGCAGATGGCAGCCCGGCACCTGGCGCAGCTGGGCCACCGCCGTTTCGGCATCCTCGCCATCGAGTTCGACGAAACGCACGAGGGACCGGTCAGCGGCGCCGAGATCGCAGCCGCCACCTATTCCACCGCCCGCGACCGCGCCTATGGCTATTTCGAGGAGCTGGCGCTCTACGGTGTCGATCGAGAGACGATCCCGATCTATGAAACCCGCAGCACCGCCGAAAGCGTCAGGCGGGGGCTTGAGCACATTCTTTCCGGCCCGCAGCGCCCCACCGCCATCCTCGCCATGTCGGACCGGGTGGCGATGTTCGCGCTGGACATGCTGGCCGAGCGCGGCATCAGCGTGCCCCTGGACATCTCTGTCGTCGGTTTCGACGGCGTCCCCGAGGCGGCAACCGCCAGCCCACCGCTGACCACGGTGGTCCAGCCGATCGCCGAGATCGGCCGTCGGGCGGTCAAGACCATTCTCGAGCACGACGGTGGGGTGCATCGCGAGAGCCTGCCGCTCGAACTCGTCTTTCGCCGCAGCACCGGCGCACCAAGCGCGCGATCGTGACTTGATCCTGCCGGCCTCCGCCCCCAGATTTAGGTGATGCGTATCCTGCTCGCCACCGCCGCCGTCATTGCCCTCAGCTCGGGGGCAGAGGCCTATTGCGGCCCCGTGCCGGACGTGGCCAAGGACGGCTACCAGGGGAACGACCTGAAACGCACCCTGTGCCTGCAGGACGAGCTGACGCAATCGGCTCAGGATCGGGCCATCCGCAGCGAGCTCGACGCCACGCTCTCGAGACTGCAGCGCGACTTGCAGCAGCAGAAGATGCTGCAGCAGCAGCTGCAGATTGAACTGCTGCGGACGAAACCGAATTACCTGCTGCCGTAAGACCCGGCGAATCGCCGGGCGCTACTCCGCCGCGGCTCGCGGAAATTCCTCGATCGCTGCCAGCTCGTCGCTCAACCGGTCCGCCCGGTAGGGACGCAGCGGCGCCTTGGCGACCTGGTTGCGGCCGCCCTGCTTGGCCTTGTAGAGCGCCTGGTCGGCAGCCTGCAGCAGGTCGGTGACGCTCTGCGAGGTGTGCGGCACCGAGGCCACGCCGAACGAGGCCGAGATATCGGCGCCATGGGTGCTGCTGAGTTCCTCGATCCTGAGGCGCAGCAGTTCCGCCTTGTCGGCTGCGCGCTCCAGTGGGCAATCGGGCAGGATCACCACCAGTTCCTCGCCGCCGAAGCGGCAGACGATGTCGGTCTCGCGCAGCGACCCGGTGAGGGTCAGGGCGGCGTCGCGCAGCACCTGGTCGCCGAAACTGTGGCCATGCTCGTCGTTGAGCCGCTTGAAGTGGTCGAGATCGACCATGATCAACGAGATCTCGCGGTTTTCGCGCTCGGCCAGCCGCACGAAGCGCTGCAGGCAATCTTCCATGTAGCGGCGGTTGTAGAGCCCGGTCAGCGGATCGCGCAGCGCCTGGTTCCGGAGCTTTTCACGCAGCGCCATGTTGGCGAGCGCCAGGCTCATGCCGTCGGCCAGCGCCGAGCCCAGATCGGTGATGTGCTCGAGCCGTTCCACGGCGCTGATCCCCGAGGCGAACAGCTGCAGCAGCCCGACAATCTCGCCGCGGGCGATCATCGGAATTTCCAGCGAGGTTTCGCTGCCCACATGGTGGGCGCAGCACAGCTTGGTCGAATCGCCACGATTGAGGTGCGGCTTGCCGCGCTTCAGCGCCCAGCAGGCATTGGGGTTGATGGTCTCGGGCAGCGCATCGTTCTCGGCGCGGGCCCATGTGGTCGACAGCACCAGCCGGTCGCGCGAATTGTTGAACACGTAGAGCGCGCCGGAGAAGCCGGGCACCAGTTCCACCGCCGTCGCCTTCAGCACGGCATTGGCGTCGGCGTGGTCCGAAGCGCTCTGCAGCACATCGGCCATCTCGAACAGCCGCGCCACCTGCTGGCGCGCCTTTTCCGCCGTCTCCACTGCGGTAGCGCGGCCATCGGCCTCGGTGACCGATGAGCGGAAGGCATAGAGCAGCCCGAGTATCGCGAGGATCCCCGCCCCCACCTGCATCAACAGCACCAGCATGGTGCCGGCCTGGATGCGCTCGTCGTGCATGCGCAGCAGCTCGTCGGTTTCCGCGAGCACCTTGCCGATCGCGGTGCCGATACCGGCGACCGTTTCGCCGGTGCGGCGCGCCGCGAGCAGATCGAGCCCGGCCTGGCCGTTGTTGGCGGAGGCGAGATCGATCGCCTCGTTCCAGCTGGCGACCAGCCCGGCCACCAGCTCGCGCAGCGGCTTCGGTTCGGCTGCCGACGGCACGGCGACGGGTGCCACGTCATCGGAGATCGCCGCGGCGGCGGCGGTCAGTCGTTCGGCCTGTGGCAGGTAGCTGCGCAACGCACCGGCTTCCCCGGTGAGCACATGCATGGCGTCGGCATCGGCATCGTTCAGGGCCTGGTGCATGGCGCGCAGCTTGTCGCCATGGGCACGCAGTTCGGTCATGGCGCGCTGCTGCGTGCTGACATTGATGAAGCCGATGATCGCCGTCACCACCAGCGTCACCACCAGGGCGACGGTCGCCAGCGACAGCATGCGCGAGCGGACGCGCACGGGCAGCGGCGTCTGCTCATTCACATGGTTGAGGCCGGCAAACATGGCTCGGAAAGCCCCCGGGCATCTGGATCAAACGCCATGATGCCAAAGATCGGCAGAGTTGCGCTGTGTCATCGGGGGAAGCGCTTAGCGCGCGGTGAAGCGACCTGGTGAAGACGGCGACACCAAAGTCGCTAAAATGCCGCCTTGGCGGCGCCGGTTCGACAGCGGCGGAAAAATCTGGCTCAGTTTCGGCGGGGGCGTGTCGAAACCTGCGGGCGGCGTTCGATTAGCTTGCGAGACCCTACCGGAGAACGACCAATGCTCTACCTCTGCCTCGTCCATTTCGACGACAAGGATGTGTTCAGCCGCCTCAGCGAGGCCGAAAAGCGCGAGCTCGACATCAACTCGCTCGGCTACGATACCGAATTGGCGGCGAGCGGCAACCTGGTCCGGGCGCAGGCGCTGCAGCCGCCCGAGACGGCGGTGCTGGTGCGGGTGCGCGACGGCAGGATCTCGGCCACCGACGGCCCGTTCCTCGAAACCAAGGAACAGCTGGGCGGCTTCATCCTGATCGAGGCGCGCGACCTCAACGACGCCATCCGCATCGCGGCCGGTATTCCGCTGGCGAGGCACGGCACCATCGAGGTGCGGCCGGTTTACCAGATCCCGCGGCACGACGAGGCAACCGCATCGTGACCTCGCAGGCCAGCATCGAAGCGGTCTGGCGCACCGAATCGCGGCGGGTGCTGGCGACGCTGATCCGGCTGCTGAGGGATTTTGACCGCGCCGAAGAGGCGCTCAACGATGCCTTCCTCGCCGCCGCCGAGCAATGGCCGCGCCAGGGGATACCAGCCAACCCGCGGGCCTGGCTGGTTTCGGCCGGGCGCTTCAAGGCCATCGACCGGATACGCCGCAAGGCCCGCTTCGACGTGGTGGCCGCCGAGCTGGCGCTCGAAGAGGAGGCGCAGATGCCGCCCGAAGCCGAAACCATCGCCGACGACCAGCTCAGGCTGATCTTCGTGTGCTGCCATCCGGAGGTGCCGGCCGACGCGCGCATCGCCATGACCCTGCGCGAGACCTGCGGGCTCACGACCGAGGAGATCGCCGCGGCCTTTCTTGCGAGGCCCACCACCATCGCGCAGCGCATCGTCAGGGCCAAGAACCGCATCCGCGACCTCGAACTGCCCTACGAGGTGCCCGAACCACAGGACCTTGCCGAACGGCTCGACGCCGTGTTGCGCACCATCTACCTGATCTTCAACGAGGGTTATGCCGCCAGCCATGGCGACAGCCTGCTGCGCGCCGACCTCTGCGCCGAGGCGATCCGCCTGGCGCGGTTGCTGATCGCGTTGCTGGCCGATCCGGACGCCGAGGTCGAGGGGCTGCTGGCGCTGATGCTGTTGCAGCATTCGCGCCGCGATGCCCGCACCGATGCGGCGGGCGACGTGGTGCTGATCGCCGACCAGGACCGGCGGCTATGGGACCGGGCGGAGATTGCCGAGGGCGTTGCGCTGGTCGGCCGGCTGATGGCGGGCCGCGAGCTCACCGCCTACGGCATCGAGGCGGCGATTGCCGCCCAGCATGCCGTTGCCGCCGCGCCTCAAGCCACCAACTGGGGCGAAATCGTCAGGCTCTACGACCTGCTACTGCGCGCCGATGCCTCGCCGATCGTCAGCCTCAACCGCGCCGTCGCCATCGCCATGCGGGACGGACCGGAGATCGGGCTCGCCGAGATCGACGCCATCCGTCAGGGCGGCGTGCTCGGCGAGTTCCGCTACCTCCACGCCGCGCGCGCCGACCTGCTGCGGCGGCTGGGCCGGAACGAGGAAGCGCGCGCCGCCTATGTGGCGGCGCTGGAACTCACCCACCAGGCGGCGGAACAGCGGTTCCTGGAGGGGAGATTGAGGGAGCTTTCGCTCCCCTCCCCCTGAGGGGCAGGGCGATCGCTTATGTCGGCGACGGGCGCCTCTTGCCTTCTCCCCTTGTGGGAGAAGGTGGCGCGTAGCGCCGGATGAGGGGTCCGCGCAACGAAGTGTAGCGCGACCGGAGCGTAGCGACGGGCGACTGAGTACGCGGAGAGATACCCCCCATCCGGCCTTCGGCCACCTTCTCCCCCAAGGGGAGAAGGCATTCCGACTACTGCCGGTGCTCCCTATGTGCGATAGCCTGCCTGAGGGGGAAGCGGTAGCAAAGAGGCCGGGGGCTGGCCCTAGCCCCGCGCCAGCTTGCTCCGCCCCTCCGGCAGGACCCGGTGCGGCGGTTGTGCGCCGTCGATGAAGGCGCGGATGTTGACGATCACCGTCTCGCCCATCTCGAGCCGCGCCTCGAGCGTCGCCGAGGCCATGTGGGCGGTCAGCACCACGCGATTGTCGCGCGCCAGCTGCAAAAGCCGCGGGTCGATGCCGTTTCGGCTCTCGAACACGTCGAGGGCGGCACCGGACAAGTGTCCGGTTTCGATCTCGGTGATCAGCGCCGCTTCGTCGACCAGCTCGGGCCGCGATACGTTGACCACGAAGGCATCCTGCCGCATCCGGGCCAACCGTTCGGCATTGAGGATGTGGTGGGTCGAGCGGCTCAGCGGCGTGTGCAGCGAGACGATATCGACCTCGCCGACCATGTCGTCCAGTGATTCCCAGTAGGTCGCACCCAGTGCTTCCTCGATCTGCGGCGGACGGCGGTGGCGCGAGAAATAGTGGATATTGAGCCCGAAGCTGCGCGCCCGGTTGGCGACGGCAGTGCCGATCCGGCCCATGCCGACGATGCCGAGCGCCTTGCCGCGCAGCCGCCGCCCCAGCATCCAGGTCGGCGACCAGCCCGGCCATTCGCCGGTGGTCGGCAGCACATGGGCCCCTTCCACCAGCCGACGCGGCAGCGCCAGCATCAGCATCACCGCCATGTCGGCAGTGTCCTCGGTGAGCACCGAGGGGGTGTTGGTGACGGTGAGCCCGGCGGCATAAGCGGCTTCGATGTCGATATTGTCGAAACCGTTGCCGAACTGGGCGATCAGCTTCAGCTCCGGGGGCAGCCGGGCGATGAGTTCGGCGTCGATCCGATCGTTGATCGAGGTGACCAGTACGTCCTTGCCCTGCACGCCCTCGATGATGGCATCGGGGCTCAATGCGCCGTCGACCGGCTTCGAGGTGGTATCGAACAGCGTCGCCATGCGCGCCTCGATCTGCTCGGGCAGGCGTCGCGTCACGAAAATCTTGGGTCGGCTGAGGGTCAAAGGCGGCGCTTTCAGCGACCATTAAGGTCTTTTGCATAAGTGTAGGAAAAAAGCACACCCCTGCAAAGTCATGTTCGGAAAAGTCAGCTCCATGCTCCTTCCGAGGCGCTCCATCGGGCGGCAGATTCTACCGATTCTGCGCGCCGCCAGTCTCGTCGTTCTCACCCTCGCGGGCACCGGCATGCCGGTCGCAGCGCTGGCGGCCGAAGGCCCGAGCGGCCTGCCGCTGCCGCGTTTCGTCACCACGCGCTCCAACCCGATCAACGTGCGCGTCGGCCCGGGCACCCGTTACGATGTCGCCTGGGTCTACGTGAAGGCCGGCACGCCAGTGGAAATCATCCAGGAGTTCGACACCTGGCGGAAGATTCGCGACGTCGACGGCTCGGAAGGTTGGCTGCACCAGAACCTGCTGCAGGGCAAGCGGGCCGGCCTCGTGGCACCGGCCAGTACGGAACCGGTGGCGCTGCGCCGCGACCCCAACGACGATGCCGGCGTGCGCGCCTGGCTGACGCCGAGCTTCCGCGTCGACATCAAGGAATGCGACGGCAAATGGTGCAAGGTGGTGGCCACCACCCATCCGGTGACCGGCGGACCGCAGAGCTTCGACGGCTTCCTGCACCAGGACGACCTGTGGGGCGTCTACAAGGACGAAACCTTCGACTGAGGGCGGAGTCCGCGCAATCCGGCGCGCGGGTACCCCACCGGCCTGATTGTCGGCGAGCCTAGCTCCGAGCCTTCCGCACCCGCACCACCACGTCGACATGCGTGATGTCCATGCCGCGCGGCGGCTCGGGCAGGTTCTGGATGACGATGGAGGACGCCGGGATATCGATCACCCGCTGCTCGTCCTCGAGATAGAAGTGATGATGGTCGGAGGTGTCGGTGTCGAAATAGGACCGCGACGCATCCACCGCCACTTCGCGCAGCAGCCCGGCTTCGCGGAACTGGTGCAGGCTGTTGTAGATGGTGGCGAGCGAGACGTTGACGCGGGCCGAGGCGGCCTCGGCGTGCAACTGCTCGGCGCTGACATGACGATGGGCGCCCCCGAACAGCAGCTCGGCAAGGGCGACACGCTGACGCGTCGGTCGCAGGCCCGCCATACGCAACACGGCCGTCAGGCACGGTCGGCGAGACGGAACGGTCCGGGCGGTAAGGCTGCGGTCGGTCATCTGGTCCTTGGCAACATAGGCGTATCAGCTTGGAGCTTATAACTTTCACGCCCGCCATGCACAAGCGCCGGTCGGTCGCGGCGACAGGGACGCGACGGTGGGTCGCGACGGTCAGCCCCTGGGCCCGCTTGACCCTCCGCCCCCCGCTCTCTAGTAACGGTCTCAACTGACCGACGGAGAAAGCCGGCCTATGACGGATCGGAAGAACGCCTACGGCTACGACGACCTGATCCTGAGCGGGAAGGGCGAGCTCTTCGGCAAGGGCTATGCCCAGTTGCCGGCCCCGCCGATGCTGATGTTCAACCGCATCACCGAGATCAGCCGCGAAGGCGGCGCGCATGGCAAGGGCCTGGTGCGCGCCGAACTCGATGTGGACCCCAGCCTGTGGTTCTTCCAGTGCCACTTCATCGGCGATCCGGTAATGCCCGGGTGCCTGGGCGTCGACGCGGTGTGGCAGATGCTCGGCTTCTACCTGTGCTGGGACGGTTCGCCCGGCAAGGGACGGGCGCTCGGCTGCGGCGAGGTGAAATTTTCCGGCCAGATCACCAATGATGTCAAACTCGTCGAGTATGGCATCGACCTGAAGCGGGTGATGAAGTCCAAGCTGGTGCTCGGCATCGCCGACGGCTGGGTGAAGGCCGACGGCCAGATCATCTACGAGATGTCCGGCCTGCGCGTAGGCCTGTTCACTTAAGTTATGCCCGCCGCCGGAGCTGATCCGCGGCCATAGAGGAGGCAGTATGAGGCGCGTTGTCGTCACCGGCATGGGGATCGTCTCCTCTATCGGAAACAATCTCGATGAAGTGGTCGTGAGCCTCAGGGAGGCGAAGCCCGGCATCGTCTTTGCCCAGGACTATGCCGACCTCAACTTCCGCTGCCAGGTGCATGGCGCGCCCAAGCTCGATCCGTTCGAGGTGCTCGACCGGCGCACCACCCGCTTCATGGGCAAAGGCGCCGCCTGGAACTACATCGCCATGCAGGAGGCGATCGCCAACGCCGGGCTCGAGGAAAAGGACATCCAGAACCCGCGCACCGGCATCATCATGGGCTCGGGCGGGCCCTCCACCCGCACCGTGGTGGAAGCGGCCGACGTCACCCGCGAGAAGGGCCCCAAGCGCATCGGGCCACTGGCTGTGCCCAAGGCGATGAGTTCGACCGCTTCGGCGACGCTCGCCACGCCCTTCGGCATCAAGGGCGTCAACTACACCATCAGCTCGGCCTGCGCGACGTCGAAGCACTGCATCGGCGCCGGCTACGAGCAGATCCAGTGGGGCAAGCAGGACATCGTGTTCGCCGGCGGCCACGAGGATCTCGACTGGTCGCTTTCGAACCTGTTCGACGCGATGGGCGCCATGTCCACCGACTTCAACGCCACGCCGGAAAAAGCCTCGCGCGCCTATGACAGCAAACGCGACGGCTTCGTCATCGCTGGCGGCGCCGGCGTGCTGGTGCTGGAGGAATACGAGCACGCCAAGGCGCGCGGCGCGACGATCTACGCCGAACTGGTCGGCTATGGCGCGACTTCGGACGGCTACGACATGGTCGCCCCCTCGGGCGAAGGCGCCATCCGCTGCATGCAGCAGGCGCTGTCCACGGTGAAGGGCAAGGTCGACTATATCAACCCGCACGCCACGTCGACGCCGGTCGGCGACCTGAAGGAAATGGAAGCGATCCGCACGGTGTTCGGCAATGGCGAGGGCTGCCCGCCGATCTCGGCCACCAAATCGCTCACCGGCCACTCGCTCGGCGCCACGGGCGTGCAGGAATCGATCTACTGCATCCTGATGATGCGCGAGCGGTTCCTGTGCGAAAGCGCCAATATCGAGGAACTCGACCCGGTGTTCGCGGACATGCCGATCCTCAGGCAGCGCCGCGACAACGTCGATATCGGCATCGCGCTCTCGAACAGTTTTGGCTTCGGCGGCACCAACGCCACGCTGGTGTTCCAGCATCCGGACGCCTGAGGCCGCGGGCTTCGTGCCCACCCTCGCCAATCTAGTCGGCAATCACCCTCTTGCCTTCTCCCCTTGTGGGAGAAGGTGGCGCGAAGCGCCGGATGAGGGGTCCGCGTAACGAAGTGTAGCGCGCTCGGAGCGCAAGCGACGAGCGACTGAGCGCGTGGAGAGAACCCCTCATCCGCCCTTCGGGCACCTTCTCCCACAAGGGGAGAAGGCCTGACTGCGCCCTCGCCCCTACCCCAGCATCTCCACCGCCAGCGCCAGCACGCGCCCGAACGCCGTCATGTCGGTCAGTTCCTGCCCGATCGGTGCGTCGCCGACCACGACGGCGCCGCCGCGGTTGACCACGCCGCCATGCAGCATCAGGTTGTCGATGAAGCCCAGATCCTCGATCAGGATGTGATCGGGGCCGCGCGGCTTGCCCTCGGCGTCGGCGTACCACTCGCCGTTGAAATGAGCGCGGGTGCGGACGCCGTGATCGGCCTTGACGTTGGTGTAAGCGAAGGCCGGCTTGCCCTGGGCGCACATGAAGCCGAGCTCGAAGCAGGTGCCGGTATCGGCCGCGATGCCGCGAAACGGCGTCAGGTTGGCGATGATCGCGTCGGCCGAGTGCATCAGCTTCTCGTCGATGGCGCTGATCGCCAGGCCCAGCTCCCACTTGCTGTTGGTGGGTGGGAACTCGAGGTCGCCGGGCGACACCGGCACCAGCCCCGCCTCACGGGTCAGTGCAATCTTCTTGTCGAGGATTTCGCGGGCATTGGGCAGAAAGACTTCCGGGCCGGCGAGGTAGACGGATTTGGGCATGATGGCTCGTTCAGATGACGTCAGTGAGGGGAATGGCCGGCTTGCGGGGCAGCCCCGCTGACCAGGTCGCCGCCGACAAAGGTGGCGGCGATGTTGGGTCGGCTGGCAGTGTAGAGGATTTGCTCGAGCCGTTCAGCCGGGTCGGCCCCGAACAGCCGGACCGTCCCTGCCTCCGCGACCGGATCGATGAGCAGCGCATCGAAATGATAGCCCGGCCGGAACACGCCGACAGGCAGATCGAGCGCCACCCCACCGCCTGCGGTGGCGAGGTGGAAGGCGGTGAGCATGTCGATACGCGAGTTGGGGACGCCCCGCGTTTCACGTGAATCCGTCGCATCGACGCCGTCCTCGAGCATCCGGGACGCTTGGGCGGTGGCGCGGCAGGCCTCCAGCATCGAGCCGGACGGTCCGCCGGAAATGTCGGTACCGAGCCCGACATGGAGGCCCTTCTCGAGGGCGCGGCGCAGCGGGAACACCGCGTTGCCAAAGTACATGTTGGAGAGCGCGCAATGCGCTACCCCTGCCCCGGCGCTCCGGATGGTCGCCATGTCGTCATCGGTGAGGAACACCGAATGGGCCAGCACGGTCTTGCGTCCGACGAGGCCGAAGCCGGCGAGCGCTGCGGTGTCGGTTTTGCCGTAACGCTCCAGCGCATAGCCATGGGCCCAGTCGCTTTCCGAACAATGGGTCTGGACGTGGCAATCGCACTCCGCCGCCAGGGCGCCGAGGCCGGCGAGCGCCGCATCGGTGCAGGACGGCACAAAGCGCGGCGTGATCACCGGCAGCACCCGATCATTGTTCGGCAACGCCCGGATATGGTCGATGACCGCGCGGGTATCGGCGACTGCCACCTCCGCCGAGGCATCGCGATAGTCATCCGGGCAACTTGCCGGATCATCCATCACCACTTTGCCGACCAGGGCCCGCTGACCCGCAGTGAGGCAGATTTCTGCCAGCAGTTCGGTGGCCTGCCGGTGCACGGTGGCGAAGTAGAGCGCCGTGGTGGTGCCCGAAGCGAGGAGATCGGCGACCAGCGTCTCGTAGTGCACGCGGGCGAACTCGAGGTCGGCGTACCGTGCCTCGAGCGGGAAGGTGTATTTGCCCAGCCAGACCTCCAGCGGCACATCGAGCGCCATGCCGAGCTGGGGGTATTGCGGCGCGTGGATGTGGAGATCGACGAAGCCCGGCAACACCAATTGTCCGGCCGGCAGCTCGAGCGTTCCCGCCGGCACGCCATCGGCCGCAGACGCAACGCTGGCGATGGTACCGTCAGCGCCGACGGTGATCACTGCATCGCGCAACACTTCGAACGCGCCGCGGACCGGCGCGTGAATGAAGGTGCCGCGGATGCTGCGCCCGCGCAGCCCGCTCACCAGACCACCTTGTGCTGCTCACCGGTCTGCACGTTGACGAAGCCCTCGGGCGCCAGCTCGCTCGGCGCCACCAGCACCCAGCGCCAGGGCGAGCAGGTCAGCGTCGCAAACTTCAGGAACTCGGGGAAGCCGGGTTTCCAGAGGTTCAGCGCCGAAGGCTTGTACATCCACTCGACCTGTTCGGCTGCACGATAAAAGACCTGCATGTCGGTATCGAACGCCTCGGCCGAGCGCGCGGTCATCAGCCCGCCGATCTCGAAGCGCATCTCGGCGACCACCTCGCCCCGGTGCACCAGCACCCAGCCGCCATCGATCTCCTGCAGCCGGTTCACCGCCTTGGCCATGGCGGCGTCGGAGGAGCCGATGCACCAGACATTGTGGCTGTCATGCGCCACCGAGGAAGCGAGCGCGGTGTCGGGGTCGGCCGGGCCGCAGCCGGTCCAGAACATCCTGGCCACCGCGCCGTCGCCGCGATAGCGATCGACCAGCGCCCATTTGGTGATCAGCCGACCGGTGTCGCGCTGCACCAGGCCATCGACCACCGGCAGGGCCTCGACCAGGTAATCCTCGTTCCAGTGGAAGGGCCGCAGCACCGCCGCCTGCATGGTGTGACGGCCCGGCTCGGCCTTGATGGCGAAATCGTCGGCGCTGAGGACCCGGCCGATATGCATGGTCTTTCGAGCCCAGTCCGGCCAGTCGATGGGGGCCAGCGGGCCGAGGAACTGCTTGCCGTCCGACACCAGCCGGCCATCGGCATAGACGTGCCGGATCGACAGCGTCTTGACGTCGTCGAGCAATACTATGTCGGCATAGCGTCCCGGCGAGATCGAGCCGACCCACTGGTCGATGCGCATGTGGCGGGCCGGGTTGATGGTGGCGCACTGGATGGCGATCTCCGGCGCGAGGCCATATTCGATGGCGTGCCGCACGTTGTAGTCGGCGGCGCCCTTTTCCAGCGTTTCGGAGGCCGACCGGTCATCGGTGGTGAAGGCGATGTTCGACCAGTCGGTCAGCCGCTCGATCAGGCCGGGAAGTATGACGTCATAGGAGAACGGGCGGAGCTCGGTGAAGATGCCATGGCTCAGCCGCTCCCAGGCTTCCTCGAGCGCCCAGACCTCATGGTCGGACGAGATGCCGGCGGCGGCGAAAGCCGACAGATCATGTGGATCGATCAGCCCGGAGCCGTGCCCCTCGACCACGCCGCGCATCTCCATGGTGGCGCCGATCATTCCCCACATGCGGATATAGCCGGGGTTCTCGGGGTTCCACACCGACGGCCAGTCCATCACCTCGTCGAGGCTGACAGTCCCCATGTCGTGGGCCAGGAACTCGCGCTGTTCCTCGTAGCCGTAATAGCCACCCGACTCTTCCCAGGCGCTGGGCGGTACGGCCGAACCGGGCTGGATGAAGATCTTCAACGGCGAGCCGGCAAGCCTGGATTTCTGCCAGAACTCCTGGTTCTTCGGGCCGTTGACGTTAGCAAACTCGTGGCTCGCCTCACAGGTCCAGGTATTGCCGCGCGGCAGCACCAGAGCCGCCTCGAACTCGGGAGTGATGTGGGTCGATTCGATGTGCTTGTGCACCTCGCCGAAGCCAGGCACGGCGCTGAGATTGGGATAGCTGACGCGCGCCTTCACCTCGCCGCGGTAGCTGCCGCGCGGGCCGACAAAGGCGATGCGGCGGCCGGAGACGACGATCTCCTGGTCTTCCAGCCAATGTCGCGAATGCACCGAAAGCAGCCTGCCGACCTCGATCACCAGATCCGCCGGGCGCTTGGCCAGCGCCACCAGGGTGAGATGCTGGCGAATGGAAACTTCGTCCTCGGCGTTGAGGATCAGGTCGTCGGGCAGGTGCATCAAGGGCTCATCCGGGGGAGTGCAACGCTTTAGTAAAGCGGTTTACGAAACGGAGCGCAATGCATCGTGATGAGGGACGTACAGCAAGCCGCCGGGACGCTTAAGCCTCTCTGAACCGGTGCTGTCCTAAGCTGGCATCATGACCCATGCCCACCCCCAACCGGCCGCCGATCTGCTGTCGCAGCAGGCGCCGCGCGCCGCGGCGGACCCGCGGCCCGCCTCGGTGGTGCCGGCGAGCGACGGGTTCATCGGGCTGGCCGCGCTGACCCTCGCCTGGCTGGTGGTGATGGCGCTGCGGCCGCCGGTGCTGCTCGCGACCTGGATCGTGCTGCTCGCCACCGCGCTGCCGATGCTCTGGTGCGAGTTGCGGCGGGTGCCCGCCGGCGCAGGTGGCGAACGCAGCGGCAGCACCCCTCTGACCTGGCTCGCGGGCTTCCTCATTGCCACCGCGCCGTTCCTCCTGGTGCACGGCCAGCACGCCGACCTGATCGTCTGGCTGCTGGCCTGGGTGGTGATCGCCCCGGCGTTCGTCGTACGGCTCGGCCTCGAAGCGCGCCGCAACGGCCGGGTTGCCGGCGGCTTTCCGGCAGAGCTTGGTCGCGCCCTGCTGCCGTTCGATCGCACCCGGCTGCGTGCCCTCGCAGCCCCGGCTCGCCTCTGGGCGCTGAAGGCGTTCTTCATTCCGCTCTATGCCGGCAGCCTCTACGCGCTGCTGACCCTTGCGCTCGCCAACCCGCTGGACGCGCCGATCGCCTGGCTCGGGCTGGCGGTGACCTTCGCCTACACCATCGACCTGAGCTTCGGGCTCAGCGGCTACCTGATGGCGTCGAACAGCCTGTTGCCGACCATCCGCTCGACCCAGACGCGGTTCAGCGGCTGGCTGGTCTGCCTCGTCTGCTACGGGCCGGTGATGTCGCACTGGCCGGCGTTCGAAGCCGTGGTGCTCGAAGAGATCAGCTGGCCGCGACTGCTGACCGGCAATCCGCTGCTGCTTGCGGGCGCCGCGGCGATGCTGGTGCTGCTGGGCCTTTACGTGTGGGCCACGGTCTGTTTCGGGCTGCGCTTCTGCAACCTCACCAATCGCGGGCTGATCAGCCACGGCCCCTACCGCCTGATGAAGCACCCGGCCTATTTCGCGCACACGGCCAATGCCTGGATCATCACCTTCGTGTTCATGCCGGCCGCCGGGATCGCACTCGGGCCGTCGCAGCTACTGGTGCCGCTGGCCTTCACCTTGCTCTACTGGCTGCGCTCGGTCACCGAAGAGCAGCACCTGCGCGAAGATTCCGACTATGCCGGCTATGCCGCCTGGATCGACCGCAACGGGCTGGTGGCGCGCGCCCGGCGGCGCTTTGGCTGGCAGCCGCCGCCGCGCTGATCGCGTCGTATCCGACTTGCTGCGGCGGCGGGGTTTTGCCATAAGCTGCCGGCCTCGATCCCGACATAGCGAGGTGCCCCGCGATGAGCCAGATTGCCATCTTCAGTGGTAGCTCTCATCCCGAACTCGCGGCCCGGATCTGCGCCGAACTCAACGTTCCGCTGCTGCCGACGCGGGTAAAGCGCTTCTCCAACGACTGCATCGAAGTGCAGCTGCAAGCCAATTGCCGCGAGCAGGACGTGTTCCTGATCCAGACGCTGAGTGCGCCGGTGCAGGATCATCTGGTCGAACTGCTGCTGATGCTCGACGCGGCGCGCGGCGCTTCGGCGGCCCGGATCACCGCGGTGATCCCGCATTATGCCTATGCCCGCTCGGACAAGAAGGATGCGCCGCGCATCTCGATCGGCGGGCGCATGGTTGCCGACCTGTTGCTGACCGCCGGCGCCAACCGGGTGCTGACGATGACGCTGCATTCGCCGCAGGTGCATGGCTTTTTCAGCGTGCCGGTCGATCACCTGCATGCCTTGGGCGAGCTCGCCGAGTATTTCCAGCGCTATGACACCAGCAACGCCGTGGTGGTGTCGCCGGATCTCGGCAACGCCAAGAATGCGGCGGCATTCGCCAAGCGCCTCGGCGTGCCGGTGGCGGCGGGCGCCAAGGAGCGGATCAGCGACAGCGAAGTGCGGATCACCGCGATCATCGGCGAAGTCGAGGGGCGCGACGTGATCGTGCTGGACGACGAGATCGCCAGCGGCGGCTCGATGGTCGAACTGCTGCGGCACCTGAGGCAGCATGGCGCACGCTCGGTCCGCATCGCCTGTACGCACGGCATTTTCGCCAGCAACGCGATCGCTCGGCTGGCGGCAGAACCGGACGTGCTGGAGATCGTCTGCACCGACACGCTGCCGATCAGCGAGGCGCGGCGCCATCCCAAGCTGACGGTGCTGTCGATCGCCCCGGCGCTGGCCGAAGCGATGCGCCGGATCAATAGCGGGGAATCGGTGAGCACGCTGTTCCACTCCGAGCAGCCGGCACCAACGGTGACGCGGCTTCGGGCCTAAGACCAGTATTGGCAGTCGGGATTCCCTCTCCCGTTACGGGGGAGGGGGAGCACGCGAAAGCGTGGTGGGATGGGGGTACCCCACGCACGGGCGGTAGGCGGATGTGGCATAGGCCGGTGTTTGTGGCGCCCCCCTCCCACCAGCCTGTCGGTCGGTGCCCCCTCCCCCGCAAGCGGGAGAGGGACGCCGACTGCTACATCGACTCAGGCTGCCAGATCCGCGACCACGGCATCCAGCACCGGCCAGCCCTTGTCGGTGACGCGGATGAAGCCGTTGGGCAGGGTTTCGACAAAGCCGATCGAGCGGAGCTCGTTGATCTGGCGCTCGGAGATGGCGCGGCCGGAGATCTTGTGGAAGCGGCGCGGGTCGATGCCCTCGCGCAGCCGCAGCCCCATCACCAGCAGTTCGTCGCCCTCTTCCTCCCAGGTGAGGATGTCGTCGGTGACCATGCCGTGGCCGCGCGATTGCACGCGCTTCTGCCAGTCGAACGGCATTTTCTCGGTCGCCGTGGCGTGGCGCTGGTTATTGATCAGCAGCCGCCCATGGGCCCCGGGGCCGACGCCGACATACTCGCCATAGCGCCAGTAGATCAGGTTGTGGCGGCTTTCCTGGCCGGGGCGGGCGTGGTTGGAAATCTCGTAGGCCGGCAGACCCGCGTTCTGGGTCAGCTCCTGCGTCATCTCGTAGAAATCGGCGCTCAGGTCCTCGTCGGGCATCTTCAGCTTGCCGGCGCGGAACAGATCGTAATAGCGCGTGCCCATCTCGATGGTGAGCTGGTAGAGCGAGACGTGCCCGGCTTCGGCCAGCCACAGCGCCTCGGTCAGTTCGTCCTGCCATTCGTCGAGCGTCTGGCGCGGGCGCGAATAGATCAGGTCGAAGCTGGAGCGCGGGAAGATCGACTGCGCCAGCCGCACCGCGGCGACGGCTTCATCGACGGTATGCCGGCGGCCGAGTTCGGCCAGCGGCCCCTCGCGCAGCGACTGCACGCCAAGCGAAACGCGGTTCACGCCGGCCGAACGATAGCCGCGGAACCGCTCCGCTTCGACCGAGGTCGGGTTGGCCTCGAGGGTGATCTCGGCGCGCGGATCGATGACCCAGTGCTTCGAGATGGCGTTCAGGATGCCCTCGACCGAGCGCGGATCCATCAACGACGGAGTGCCGCCGCCGAAAAAGATCGACTGCACGGTGCGCCCGGGGGTCTGTTTGGCGAAATGCGCCAGCTCGGCGGCATAGGATTCAACGTAGGTCTGCTCATCGAACTCGCCGCGGTGCACGTGCGAGTTGAAATCGCAGTACGGGCACTTGGCAGCGCAGAACGGCCAATGCACGTAGACGCCGAACAGGCCGTTGGAGCGCGGATCGACGGAGTTGTGACCGAACGTTTCAGTGCTCAACGCCGCCTCCCAATGCATCGTCGACGAATTTGGCGAAGGCGCGGGCGCGGTGGCTCAGGCCCACCTTGCCGGGGGCCCAGGAGTGCTTGGCCTCGGATGGCATCTCACCGAAGGTGATGTCGTAGCCGTCGGGCATGAACACCGGATCGAAGCCAAACCCCTTGTCACCGCGCGGCGGCCAGACCAGCGTGCCCTCGGCCTTGCCCTCGTAGATCACTTCGCGGCCATCGGGATGAGCGAGGCAGAGCGTGGCGTTGAAACTGCCGCGGCGCTCGCCCGGGGTGCTGGCGCCGACGCCCTGCAAGGCGTCCTCGACGCGGCGCATGCCGACCATGTAGTCGCGACCGCCATGGGCGCTGGAGCCGGCCCAATCGGCGGTGTAGACGCCCGGCTTGCCGCCGATCGCGTTGACCGACAGGCCGGAGTCGTCGGCCAGCGCGACGTTGTTCGCCGCGGCCGCGGCAGCGTGCGCCTTGATGCGGGCGTTCTCGATGAAAGTGGTGCCGGTTTCCTCGGGCTCCGGCAGGCCCAGTTCGCCGGCCGACACCAGGTCGAGCCCGAACGGCGCCAGGAGTTCCTTGAACTCGGCGAGCTTGCCCGCATTGTGGGTCGCCAGCACCAGCCGGTCGCCGCGCCGCAATGTGAGCTTGTGCGTCATCAGCCGGTCTTTCCCTGGGGCATGACTGTCATCCGAAAGCCGTTGCCGATTTTCGAGCTCATGCCAGTGCCGCCTTCTGCATGGTGGTCAATTCGCCAATGCCCTGCTCTGCCAGTTTCATCAGGCTGTCGAGCTCATCGCGACTGAACGGCACCTGTTCGGCGGTGCCCTGGATCTCGACGAACTTGCCGGTGCCGGTCATGACGAAATTGGCATCGGTATGGGCCTCGACATCCTCGAGATAGTCGAGGTCGAGCACCGGGGTGCCGCGATAGATGCCGCAGGAAATGGCAGCGACCGAATCGCGCAGCACCGGGCCCTTGGTGAGGCCCCGGGCTTCCAGCCACTTGATGGCATCGGCCAGCGCCACATAGGCCCCGGTGATCGAGGCGGTGCGGGTGCCGCCATCGGCTTCCAGCACGTCGCAATCGAGCGTGATCTGGTTCTCGCCCAGCGCCTGCATGTCGACCACGGCGCGCAGCGAACGGCCGATCAGGCGCTGGATCTCCTGCGTGCGGCCGCTCTGCTTGCCTTGTGCCGCCTCGCGCTTGGTGCGCGATCCGGTGGCGCGCGGCAGCATGCCGTATTCGGCGGTGACCCAGCCCATGCCGGAGCTGCGGCGCCACGAGGGAAGCGTGGTTTCGACCGAGGCCGTGACGAACACCTTGGTCGAGCCGAAGGTGACGAAGCAACTGCCCTCCGCCTTGGGAGCGACGTTGCGTTCGAGCGTCACGGCCCGCATCTGGTCTGGCTGGCGTCCGGAGGGCCGCATATGATCAAATCACTCGTTCTTGGAAAAGCTGTTAACCGCCTCTTAACCCTGACCGTCCCCTCGAACAAGCAGCGGCAACTTGGCGGCACAGGCCTTTCCGCCTAAATGGTGAACATGGCAGATCGCACAAAAGCTCCCGAAGACGTGCTGGCGGTGCTCAACGCCCGCAGCCAGGACATCTTCCGCAAGCTGGTGGAACGCTATCTCGACACCGGCACCCCGGTGGCCTCGCGCGACCTGGCGCGGATGCTGAGCGTCGGCCTCAGCCCCGCTTCGGTGCGCAACGTGATGGCCGATCTCGAAGATCTCGGGCTGATCGCTTCGCCGCACACCTCGGCCGGCCGGCTGCCGACGCAGCAGGGCCTCAGGTTCTTCGTCGATGCCATGCTGGAGATCGGCGCGGTCAACGAGGACGAGAAGGCGGCGATTGCCAAGCAGATCCAGGGTCCGGCGGTGCATGGGCAGGTCGAGGACCTCTTGACCGAGGCGAGCCAGCTGCTCAGCGGGCTCAGCCATGGCGCGGGCGTGGTGATCGCGCAGAAATCCGACCTGGTGCTCAAGCACATCGAGTTCATCCGGCTCGATGCGGAACGGGCCATGGTGGTGCTGGTGGGCGAGGACGGCTCGGTGGAAAACCGGGTGCTGCCGCTGCCGCCGGGGCTGACGGCGAGCGCCCTGACCCAGGCTTCGAACTACCTGGCGCATTTCGCCGTGGGCAAGACACTGACCGAGACGCGCAAGACCCTGCAGGCGCAACGCGATGCCACGGTGCACGAGCTCGACGAACTCACGCACAAGCTGGTCGAGGCCGGGCTGGCGACGCTTTCCGGATCGGGCACCGCCTCGCCCCCGACGGTGATCGTGCGGGGTCGGGCCAACCTGATCAACGACACCATGGCGTCGGAAGAACTGAGCCGGGTCAAGCAGCTGTTCGACGAACTGGAAAGCCGCGACGGGCTGATCGAGCTGCTCGGCGATACCGAGACGGCGCAGGGGGTGAAGATCTTCATCGGCTCGGAGAACAAGCTGTTCTCGCTGTCCGGCTCGTCGGTGATCCTCAGCCCCTACAAGGACGCCAACCAGAAGGTGGTCGGCGTGCTTGGGGTGATCGGGCCGACCCGGCTCAACTATGCCCGCATCGTGCCGGTGGTGGACTACACTGCCAACGTGGTCTCGGCGATGATGGCCCGCAAAGGCTGAGGCGAGCGGTCGGGAACCTTTCCGAGGCTTGAATCTTATCGCTCGTTGGCCGATATGCGGGGCAAACGCGATCAGCGACACATTCCAAGGTCCCAATGAACGACGATACGAACAAGCCCGAGGACGACAAGGCCGCCACCGCGACCGAGGCCACGGATATCAACCAAGAGCAGCAGACCGCCGAGCCGGCAGCGACGCCCGATCCGATCGAGGCCCTGAAGGCCGAGAACGGCGACCTGCGCGACAAGCTGCTGCGCACCATCGCCGAGATGGAAAACCTGCGTAAACGCAACGAACGCGAAATCGCCGATACCCGGTCCTACGCCATTGCCGGCTTTGCCCGCGACATGCTGACCGCCACCGATTCGCTGAGCCGCGCCCTGATGGTGCTGCCGGCCGAAGCGCGCGACAGCTCGGATACGACCACCAAGTCGCTGATCGAAGGCATCGAGATGACCGAGCGCGAGATGCAGCGGCTGCTCGCCAAGCACGGCGTCAAGCCGATCGAGGCGGAAGGCCAGAAGTTCGATCCGCACAAGCACCAGGCAATGTTCGAGGTTCCCGATCCGTCGCGCCCGGAAGGTACCGTGGTGCAGGTGGTGCAGGCCGGCTTCGCCATCGGCGACCGCGTGCTGCGCCCGGCCATGGTCGGCGTGGCCAAGGGCGGCGGCGCCACCGGCGCCCCGGCCGAAGGCACGATCGACAAGAGCGTCTGATTTCACCTCTCGGTGAATGTCAAAAGGGCGCTCCGGCGCCCTTTTTCTTTTGCCCCTTATGGAGACCGCGATGGCCAGCCTCTACGACGATGCCGATCTCTATGACCTCGTGGCGCCGGCAGATGCGGCGATGGAGCGCTTCTATGTCGAGACGGCGGGCGGGCCGGGCCGGCGGGTGCTGGAACTTGCCTGCGGCTCCGGCCGCTTCACCGCGCCGCTGGCCGAGAGCGGAGCGCTGGTGATCGGCGGCGATCTCGCCGAACCGATGCTGACGCGGGCGCGCGCCGCGGTTGCCGAACGCGGCGTATCGGCGGAATTCGTCGCGCTCGACATGCGGGATTTCGTGCTCGGGCGGCATTTCGACGCCATCGTCATCGCCGCCAACTCGCTGATGCACCTGCATAGCCGCGCCGACTTCGCCCGCGCCTTCTCGACGATCCGCCAGCACCTCGCCCCCGGTGGCCGGCTGCTGTTCGACATATTCGTGCCGAGCGCCCGGCTGCTCAGCCTGCCGGCCGGCGAACGTCAGCTGCTCGGAGTGTTCACGCATCCGCGCCTCGGCGAGATCACCATCGAAGAGACGATCGCCTACGATCCGATCACCCAGGTGATGCGGACCGACTGGTACTGGTCCAGCACCGGGCACAGGGATTTCCGCCACACGCCGCTGGAGCTGCGCCAGATCTATCCGCAGGAGCTGCCGCTGCTGCTGGAAGCGGGCGGCCTGCAGCTGACCGAGCGGTTCGGGGATTTCGACGGCAACCCGCTGGCCGCGGAAAGCCACCGCCAGGTCTGCATCTGCACCGTCGCCTAGCTGCCGGCGAGCGACGCTGCTGTCGAGCGCGGTCGAACTGGGGCTGGGCCTCGCCAGCCTGTCGGCGTTGCGCGGGTGGCGGAGCAGAGAAACCGTTCGCTAGTTGGCCGTCACCAGGTCGGGGCAGGTGGTGACGTCGTACTTGGCGCCCGGCTTGCCCATCTCGTCGACGACGCGGCTGTCATAGGCATCACGCAGTTCGGTGATGGCCGCGTCGTCGTTGCCCTCGGCCTCGAGCATCATGTCGGCGCGGGCGGCAAGGTCGTCGGACCAGGCGCCGTACTGGTCGCCCTCGGCGTCGTTGCCGGAATCGTAGGCATCGGTGGAGAGCCAGTAGAAGGCGCTGCCGCACCAGAGCAGCCGGTCGGCAGCCGAGGACGGCTGCCCCGCTGCGGCAGGTGCGGCCAGCAATCCGATCAGCAGCGCCCCGGCAACGACCCTACGCATCTGTTCCTCAACCGATATCCCCGGCGACGATTCGCTTGACGCCGACGGCGTTCATGTCGGCCCAGGCTTGCGCCAGCGAGCCGGACGTATCGATGGCGCGGCAGGCGTCCTCGATCACGTAAGTCTCGAACCCGGCGCGGGCCGAATCGACTGCCGTCCAGTTGACGCAGAAATCGGTGGCAAGACCAGCGATGAACAGCCGCTTGAATTTGCGTTCGCGCAGATAGCCCTCGAGCCCGGTCTTGGTCTTGCGGTCGGCCTCCTGGAAGCCGGAGTAGGAATCGACCACCTCGTGGTAGCCCTTGCGGATCACCAGCTGGGTGTGGGGCAGCTCGATCTCGGCCGAGAACTCGGCGCCGTGCGTATCCCAGACGCAGTGATCCGGCCACAGCACCTGCGGCCCGTAAGGCAGCTCCATGATCTCGAACGGCTTGGCGCCGGCATGGCTCGAGGCGAACGAGATATGGCCGCGCGGGTGCCAGTCCTGGGTCATGCCGACATTCTCGAAACGTCGACCCAGCCGGTTGATCGGGATGATGATCTCGTCGCCGCCGGCGACGGCGAGTTTACCGCCGGGGAGGAAATCATATTGCAGGTCGACCACGAGGAAGAGGTCGTCGGAACGGGGCGTGAGGGCCATGCTGGTCTTGTCTATCTCATTGGCCGATCAGGGCCGAACAATCCTGAAATGAATAGGCGGCGTCATCGGTAGCACGGGTCGAGCCGTTGACGACACGGCCGATGGACGCTTCGAGGTCGCCGCGGTAGTCGGCCAGCGCCTCGTCGGTATAGCCGGCCTCGAGGTAAATCGGGATGGCCCGCTGCAACAGCAACTGGCCGCCATCGGCATAGACCTTGGCCGAAGCGAGCTTTTCCGGCGTGGCGTCGGCCGGGGCGTCGCGGGTCATCAGCTCGAAGGCGGTGCCGCACCACATGTCCATCTGCGCCTCGGCCGGCACTTCCTGCGCCAGCACGGCAAGCGGCAGCAGGGTCAGGGCCGCGATCGACGGGGCGATGACAAGGAACCTCAGCATGGTCGTGTTCCCCAGGATAGTCGTATTCCCCAAGCCGGCGACGAGCGCTTCTTAGACCATAACCGGGGCGGCAACGACAAGCCGGGTCGGCGCCGCTCCCGCGTCCGGCGCCGGCTGGTGAGATTTCTCTAACCAAGCCGACCGGCAGCCTTTGAGGCATAATCGACTAAAATGCTAAGCGAAAGCCGGCGCCGCTTCCGGGTGCCGGGGTTTCGGTGATCGCGGGATCGAACTGGACTTCCCTCGAGCGTGCCGATCCCGCCTTTCGGGGGCCTAACTTGAAACTGTCGATCGTGGGTGGCGCCGCCGCCCTGCTGCTGCTGGCGCTGCCAGGCGCCGCCTTGGCCGAAGACCTGACCTTCACGCTGACCAACAACTCGTCCTATGCGGTCAAGAGCCTGTTCACCTCGCCGGCCGATGTCGACAGCTGGGAAGAAGACGTGTTCGCCGACAAATACCTGCCGGCCGGCAACTATATCGAAGTCACCATCGGCGACGGCCGCGAGCAGTGCGTCTACGATATGAAATTCGTGCTCGAGGACGATTCCGAGTTCATCGAACCGGCAGTCGATCTGTGCGAACTGGGCGAGTATACGCTCACCGACGCGACCTGAGTCCGAGGGCGGCGCCGGGGTGCTGCCCTCGATCCGACCGCCCTAGTTCAGGTTGCTCTTTGAGCCGCAGTCCTTGTAGCGGTAGCGCTTGGCAGCGACGTCGGCCTTGGCCTGCTTCTCATAGGCGGGCTTCAGCGCGTTGACTTCACGCCGCGAGTACCCGACGGCGAGGCCATAGGAGTAACTCAGCCACTCCTTGCCATAGGCGCGGATCACGCGAGCCGCGGCCGGATCGCCGCCTGCCGAGATGGCCCGCGCCGCCTCGAGATAGACATGTCCGCAATAGAGCGCCTTGTCGGCCCGCTTCGGCAGGTCACCGCCGGCAATTGCCGTGGAAGTAACGACGGCGGCCAGGCCGCCCGCCAGCAGCAAGGTTCTGATCATTTCGCCCCTCATCGCGCCGACCGAATGGTGCAAGCACTTGCGATGACTATGGAAAATCGGTGGACCATGGTCAATCACGATCGCCGCGGCGACAGTTGTCCACGCTGCCGGGGCCGGTAAATCAGGCTCGTGGTTTCGTGACATTGTGCCCGGACTGCGCTTGCACCCCCAAAAGCCCCCTCCTATATAGCGCTCAAGGCCCGGCGACGGGTCAATTTCAACACGGGAACCCGGACACCCGCGAGGGACCAGGAACTGCCGGATGGGGTTTCATCCGGGTTCGCCAGGAAAGAGGCAGTAGGTTATGGGTAAAGTCATCGGAATCGACCTCGGTACGACCAACAGCTGCGTCGCCGTCATGGACGGCGCGGCGCCCAAGGTCATCGAGAACGCGGAAGGCGCGCGCACCACGCCCTCCATGGTCGCATTCACCAAGGACGGCGAGCGCCTCGTCGGCCAGCCGGCCAAGCGCCAGGCCGTCACCAACCCGGAAGGCACGCTGTTCGCAGTCAAGCGCCTGATCGGTCGGCGCTACAACGACCCGATGGTCGAAAAGGACAAGGGCCTGGTGCCCTTCAAGATCGTCAACGCCGACAACGGCGATGCCTGGGTCGAGGTCGAGAGCAAGAAGTACTCTCCCTCGGAAGTCTCGGCGATGATCCTGACCAAGATGAAGGAAACCGCCGAATCGTATCTGGGCGAGAGCGTCACCCAGGCGGTGATCACCGTCCCGGCCTATTTCAACGATTCGCAGCGTCAGGCCACCAAGGACGCCGGCAAGATCGCGGGGCTTGAAGTGCTCCGCATCATCAACGAGCCGACGGCGGCAGCGCTGGCCTATGGCCTCGACAAGAAGAACACCGGCACCATCGCGGTCTATGACCTGGGCGGCGGTACCTTCGATATTTCCGTGCTCGAGATCGGCGACGGCGTGTTCGAGGTGAAGTCGACCAATGGCGACACCTTCCTCGGCGGCGAAGATTTCGACATGCGTCTGGTCGATTACCTGGCGGCCGAGTTCAAGAAGGACCAGGGCATCGACCTCAGGAGCGACAAGCTGGCGCTGCAGCGGCTGAAGGAAGCGGCTGAGAAGGCCAAGATCGAGCTCTCGAGCTCGACCCAGACCGAAATCAACCTGCCGTTCATCACCGCCGATGCTTCGGGCCCGAAGCACCTGACGCTGAAGCTCACCCGCTCCAAGCTCGAGAGCCTCGTCGACGACCTGATCCAGAAGACCGTCGATCCGTGCCGGCAGGCGCTCAAGGATGCCGGTGTTTCGGCAGCGCAGATCGACGAAGTGGTGCTGGTCGGCGGCATGAGCCGCATGCCCAAGGTCCAGGAAGTGGTGAAGCAACTGTTCGGCAAGGAGCCGCACAAGGGCGTCAACCCGGATGAAGTGGTTGCCATGGGCGCCGCCATCCAGGCCGGCGTGCTGCAGGGCGACGTCAAGGACGTGCTGCTGCTCGACGTGACCCCGCTGTCGCTGGGCATCGAGACGCTGGGCGGCGTGTTCACCCGCCTAATCGACCGCAACACCACGATCCCGACCAAGAAGAGCCAGACCTTCTCGACTGCCGAGGACAACCAGAACGCGGTGACCATCCGCGTGTTCCAGGGCGAGCGCGAGATGGCGGCGAACAACAAGCTGCTCGGCAATTTCGACCTCGCCGGCATTCCTCCGGCGCCGCGCGGCGTGCCGCAGATCGAAGTCACGTTCGACATCGACGCCAACGGCATCGTCAACGTCTCGGCCAAGGACAAGGGCACCGGCAAGGAGCAGCAGATCCGCATCCAGGCCTCGGGTGGTCTGTCGGATGCCGATATCGAGCGCATGGTCAAGGAAGCCGAGCAGAACGCCGACGCCGACAAGAAGAAGCGTGAAGCGGTGGAAGCCAAGAACCAGGGCGAATCGCTGATCCACTCGACCGAGAAGTCGCTGAAGGACTATGGCGACAAGGTCACCGCCGAAGAGAAGGCCGCCATCGAGACGGCGATCGCCGACCTCAAGGGCGTGCTGGAAGGCGATGACGCCGAGGCGATCAAGGAGAAATCCGCGACGCTGGCGGAAGCTTCGATGAAGCTGGGTGAGGCGATGTACAAGCAGAGCCAGGCCGAAGCCGAGGCGAAGGCCGCAGGCGGCGAACAGCCGGCCGACGACGATGTCGTCGATGCCGAGTTCGAAGAGGTCAAGGACGACAAGCGGTCGGCCTGAGGCCGACAAGACGCCCCTTGAGGACGACGGATGGTCGCCTCCGGCCCATCGCGTAACTGAATTGGAAAGGCCCGGCGATTGCCGGGCCTTTCTGTTTGCCGATGTGCTAGGGATATGGATGTTCCCAGATCTCAGCAAGTTCACCGAACCGGACAAGCTCCGGAAGCTCCTGTTCAACGCCCGCCGGCTCGGGCATCACGACTATGCATTCGAGATCCACATGCGGATCGCCGAGCTGGCCGGGTTGCCGTTTGAGGACGCGCTGGAGCGAGAGTTCTGGACAGCGGTCAGCTACGCCGAAGAGGTCAAGACCGAGGAAAACGGACGGACCACGCGGTTGCTGCGAACGCGGCAGAAGCACAAGCGGGCAGGCGCCATCCAATGCCTGGTGGACTGGGCTGTGGACCCGGCCACGACCGATGGCTTCGCAGTTCTCGTGGAACACGGTCGGCCGGATCTGACGGGGGAAGCGATCGTTATCCGTCACGCGGACAAGTTTCCCGCCGACGCGGTTGCCAAGGCCGCGGCCAAGCTCGCGGCGCACGGCATCAGCCGCGAACAGCTTGTATAGGGTCGGCCATCCACTTCCGTTTCACGTGAATCACCCGCAAAATCAATGGCTCCGGAATTGTTCCGGGACCTGGTATTTTTCCGCATTGCTGCCGCACCCCCGCCCAAATGTCTTCACATCCGCCACCGATGTTGGCCAGATTGAAGTGGGCATTGACCGTCAGCAGCGGATGCCCGAAGGCAGCAGCCGATACCCAGGGCCAGGGACCGGATGCTGAGGGCGGACTTCGAAAGGACTATCTATGTCATCGGTTGAGGTGCGGAGTTTCGCCGAGAACGGCGATCTCCATGCAGCGGATGCCGCGCCGGTGGAGCGGCTCGACGCCGATATGAGCCACGTCCTCAACGTGCTGCAGGCGATGGGCGGCAAGCGCATCGAAGAGTGCCGCGCGCCGGAGGCGCGGGCGCTCCCGACGCTCGACATGGCGCTGCGCCGCATCCTGCGCGACCAGGTCGACGATATGGGCATCGGCATGGAGATGCGCCTGATCTCCGGCCCCACCGACGAGATCCGCGCCCGCATCTACGTGCCGCAGAACGACATCGTCACCGGCCTCAGACCGATGATCCTGTTCCTGCATGGCGGCGGCTTCGTGCTCGGCGATGTCGACCATTACGACGCGACGCCGCGCGCGCTGGCCGCCCGCACCGGGGCGGTGGTGGTTTCGGCACATTATCGGCAGGCGCCGGAGCACCGCTTCCCGGCGGCGCATGAGGACGCCTACGCGGCATGGACCTGGCTGCTTGAGCACGCCGAGTCACTGGGCGGCGATGCCCGGCGCGTCGCCATCGTCGGCGAAGGCTCGGGCGGCAACCTCGCCGTCAACGTGGCGCTCAGGGCGCGGGCGGAAGAGGCGCGGGCGCCCATCCATCTGGGCCTCGTGACGCCGATGACGGCGATGCTGTTCGACCTGCCCTCGCATGTCCAGAATGCCGGTACCTTCCCTTACTCCACCGCGACGCTGGAATGGGCGGCGCGCAAGCTGTTCCGCACGAAGGACGATGCGCACGACGCCCGCATGAACATTGCCGGTCGCGTCGACCTCGCAGGATTGCCGCCGGCGACCATCATCCTCGCCGAGGCCGATCCACTGCGCTCGGAAGGCGAGGCGCTGGCCGATGCGCTGCGCCGGTCGGGGGTCTGGGTCGACATGACGACCTACGAGGGCGTGACACACGGCTTCTTCGGGCTCTACCGCATCGTCAACAAGGCGATGTTCGCGCAGGGCCAGCTCGGCCGCAACCTCGCCTCGGCCTTCGGCGCCTGAACTCGGGCGAATGCCAGCGACTGGTGGAAAAGTCACACCGGGCACGTACGTCGGCCTCCGAGGCTCGATAGTGTTGCCGTCTGGCACCAGAGTACTTATCTAGGCCGAATGCCTGATGCGGGGCGCAGGCAACCAAGGACAAGGCCGATTGGCGAAACGCGATTTTTATGAAGTGCTCGGGGTGCCCAAAGGCGCCGACGAAGCGGTGCTGAAAGGCGCCTACCGCAAGCTTGCGATGCAGTTCCACCCGGACCGCAACCCGGGCAATGCCGAAGCCGAACACAAGTTCAAGGAAATCAGCGAGGCCTACGACACGCTGAAGGACCCGCAGAAGCGCGCCGCCTATGACCGCTTCGGCCATGCGGCGTTCGAGAATGGCGGACGCGGGCCGGCCGGATTCGGGCCAGAGTTCACCTCGTCGATGTCCGACATCTTCGAGGATATCTTCGGCGACTTCATGGGCGGGCGCGGCCGCGGCGGCCAGTCCCGGCTGCGCGGCTCGGACCTGCGCTACAATCTCGAGATCAGCCTCGAAGAGGCATTTGCGGGCCGCACCGTCGATATCGACGTACCGACGCTCGCCACCTGCGACACCTGCGAAGGCTCCGGCGCCAAGCCGGGCACCGGCATGTCGACCTGCCGGCATTGCAATGGCCAGGGCAAGGTCCGCGCCGCCCAGGGCTTCTTCACCATCGAGCGGACCTGCCCGATCTGTAATGGCCGCGGCCAGATCCTCGAACAGCCCTGCACCGATTGCGGCGGCCAGGGTCGCCGGCAACAGAACCGGACGCTCAGCGTCGATATCCCCAAGGGCATCGAGGACGGCACCCGCATCCGGCTCGCCAATGAAGGCGAGGCAGGCTTACGCGGTGGACCGCCGGGCGACCTCTACATCTTCATCTCGATCAAGCCGCACGACCTGTTCCAACGCGACGGCGCCGATCTCTATGCCCGCGTGCCGATCGCCATGACCACGGCGGCGCTGGGCGGCGAGTTCGAGGTGCCAACGCTCGACGCGGCGCGGGCCCGGGTGAAAGTCTCGTCTGGCACCCAGCCCGGCCAGCGTGTCCGCCTCAAGGGCAAGGGCATGCCGGTGCTGCGCTCCAAAGATTTCGGCGATCTCTACGTGCAGCTCGACGTCGAGACGCCGCAGAGCCTTTCGAAGCGCCAGCGCGAGCTGCTGGAAGAGTTCGAACGCGAATCGACGCGGGAGAACTCGCCGACGTCGGAAGGGTTCTTCGTCAAGCTGAAGAGCCTGTTCGAGAACTAGGGCGGCGACCAAGCTGGGCTTAGGCGGCACGAAAAGGCCCCCTCACCCGGCGCTTCGCGGCGACCTCTCCCCCAGGGAGAGGTGGTCGTGGGGCAGGATCGGGCCACAGCTTCACCTCTCCCTTGGGGGGAGAGGTCGCCGCGAAGCGGCGGGTGAGGGGGCCTTTGCGGCGTAGCGCAGATCGGCTAGCTCTAGCGCATGACCCTCGACACTCCTCCCCCCAAGACCGCCATCACCATCTGTGGTTCGCTGCGCAAGGACTCGATCAACGAACCCTTGCGCCGGCACATGTCGGCCAAGCTCAGCGAAGCCGGGGTGATCGTCACCGATCTCGACCTGCGCGAGTTCGAGATGCCGATCTTCAACCAGGATATCGAGGATGCCGGCGAGACGCCGGAGGCGGCGAAGCGCCTGGCGGACATGTTCCGTAGCCACGACATCGTGCTGATCATCAGCCCCGAGTATAATGGCGGGGTAACGCCGCTGATCGCCAACCTGATCTCCTGGGTCAGCCGCGAAAAGCCGAACCCGTTCAAGCATGCGGTATTCGGCATTGGCGGGATCAGCGACGGCAAGTACGCGACCATCTTCGCGCTGTCGCACCTGCGTGACTCCTTGAGCAAGATCGGCGCCCTGGTGGTGCCGACGCTGCTCGGGCTCGGGCCCTACCCGGACGTACTCGACGAGAGCGGCGCGCCGAACGAAGCCAACATCAAGTGGAAGGTCGGCCAGATGGTGCGCGAGCTGACGCATTTTTCGCGCGGCGGCATCTGATGTACGCGCTCTATGTCACCCACCCGGAAGTGGTGATCGACCCCAATGTGGCGACGCCCCGCTGGGGGCTGTCCAGCGTAGGCCGGGCGCGAGCAGAACGTTTTGCGAACCATGTCCTTGTCCAAGGGCTGACCCGATTGGTTTCGAGCACGGAAACCAAGGCTCTCGAGCTTGCGGCGGTTCTCGCCGCAGGTTGCGGCGCGCCTGTGGACAGCGGGGATAAGTTCGATGAGAACGACCGCCGCAGTACCGGTTTTGTTCCCTCGGCCCGCTTCGAGGCGCTGGCCGATGCGATGTTCGCCCACCCCGATGAGTCGGCGGAAGGCTGGGAGACGGCGCGCGACGCGCAACACCGGGTGGTCGGCGCCTTCAACGAGGTGCTGGCGGGGCACGATGCGACCAAGCCGATCGGCTTCACCGGGCATGGCGCGGTGGGGACATTGCTGAAGTGCCATCTCGGCGGGCTGAAGATCGCCCGCTCCGAGGACCAGCGGCGCATCGGCCACCCGGGCGGCGGCAATGTCTTCGTGGTGCGGCTCAGCGACCGGAAGCTCATGACCGACTGGATCCCGATGGAGGCGCTGCCTGAGGGGATCGAGGGGCTTTAGGGCCGTCCGTGCCTGGAGGGAGGTATGGCGGTGCAGCGACCGCCTTCTCCCCTTGCGGGAGAAGGCAATCATCGCGCCGCCGGTGGCTCCTCAGAAGCCACTACGCACCCTAAGCCCCGTCCTTCCGCCCCGGCGTCCACTCGCCCAGTCCAAACAGCTCCACCGCATCTTCGAGCGCCAGTTTCAGCCGGTCGAGGCGGGCC
>MKVB01000003.1:239042-330078 GCA_001899085.1 Devosia sp. 66-14
ACGCCGTCCCCGCCTCGGTCAGCCCGACCAGCCGGGCGCGCCGGTCGCGCGGATCGGTCCTGACCGTCACCAGGTCCATGCGGCGCAACTCGTCGATCGATTGTCCGAGCGTTGCGGGGTGCATCACCAAGGCCTTGCGCAAGGCGGCGAGCGGCAGTTGCGGGCGTTCGGCGCAGATGCGGAGCACGGCAAGCTGCAGTCCGGTAATGCCGAAGCGCTTCTTCAGGTCGGCGTGGAAGGCTTCGGTGGCACGCTCGAGCCGCACCCAGGCGACAATGGCGGAAAGCGCCTGCTGCTGCATGATTGATCTATGATTCCATCGTGTTGCGCGGACGCTATGGCGGCATAGCATCGCGCGCAAGCGGGCATTTCTGCTTGCCCGATTCGCCCGGCTATGGCACTGACCGGAAAATCCGGAGACATCTGATGGCAGGCACACTGATCGTCGCACTCGATCTCGACACCCGAGACGAGGCGGAACGCTTGATCGCGCAACTGGGCGATGCGGTCGACTTCTACAAGATCGGTTACCAGCTGTTCTATGGCGGCGACGGCCTCAACCTGGGCAAGGCGCTGCTGGCCGCCGGCAAGCGGGTGTTCTTCGATCTGAAGATGCTCGATATCGACAATACCGTCGAAAAAGGTGTCGCGGCGATCGCGAGGACCGGGGCCACCATGGTCACGGTGCATGCCTATCCGCAATGCATGCGCGCGGCCGTGCGCGGCGCGGCCGGCTCGGAGCTCTGTGTGCTCGGGGTGTCGGTGCTGACCTCGATGGACGACGCCGACCTCGCCGAGGCCGGCTTCGCCCGCGACACGGCGGGGCTCGTGGCGCTCAGGGCCCAGCAGGCGCGCGACGCCGGCATTGGCGGTCTGGTCAGCTCGCCGCATGAGGCCGAGATGGTGCGGGCCATCGTGGGCGAGAAGCTCGCCATCGTCACCCCTGGCATCCGCCCGGCCGGCAGCGCGCATGGCGACCAGAAGCGGGTGACCGGCCCGGCCGAGGCGCTGGCCGCCGGCGCCACCCACCTGGTGGTGGGCCGGCCGATCACCGCGGCGGCGCATCCGCTGAGCGCCGCGCAGGCGATCCTCGCGGAGATGGCCGGCGGCACCCGGCTGGCATGACCGCGCCGGCTGGGCTATAGGCGTCGCACAGGTTCGGTAGGAGCAAGCATGTCTGACCTCAAGGTCGCCATCGCCGGCGCAGGCGGCAAGATGGGCGCAGCCAATATCCGCGCCATCGCCGCAACCCCGGGGATTACTGTCGTATCCGCCTTCGACCGTGCCGGCGCGCCGGCCATCGGCAAGGACGCAGGCGAACTGGCGGGTGTCGAGGCGCTCGGGGTTTCGATCACCGACGACGTGGCTGCGGCCCTCGATATCGCCGAGGCGATCATCGATTTCAGCGCACCGGCCAATTCGGTGGCGCTGGCGAAACAAGCCGGCAGCCGCGGGCTGATCCACATCATCGGCACCACCGGGTGCAGCGAGGAAGACGACGCGGCAATCGGTGCGGCGGCTGCGACGGCCCGCATCGTCAAGGCCGGCAATTTCTCGCTCGGGCTCAACCTGTTGCTGGGCCTGGTGCGGCAGGCGGCTGCGGCGCTGCCGGGCTTCGATATCGAAATCCTCGAGATGCACCACAACAAGAAGGTCGACGCCCCGTCGGGCACGGCGCTGATGCTCGGCGAGGCAGCCGCGCGCGGGCGCAACCTAGACCTGAAGACCCACTCGGTGCGGGTTCGCGACGGCCATACCGGGCCGCGCGAGGAGGGCAGCATCGGCTTTGCGACGCTGCGCGGCGGCAATGTCATCGGCGAGCACCGGGTGATCCTCGCCGGTCCGAGCGAGCGGATCGAGCTGAACCATATCGCCGACAACCGGGCGCTGTTTGCCGACGGCGCAGTGCGCGCGGCGCTGTGGGCCCGCGGCCAACAGCCGGGTCTTTATTCCATGGCCGACGTGCTCGGCTTCAACTGACAGGGATTTTTCGATGACCGGAACGCTGATCCTCGTTCGCCACGGCCAGAGCGACTGGAACCTCAAGAACCTGTTTACCGGCTGGCGCAACCCCGACCTCACCGAGCAGGGCATCGGGGAAGCGCGCAACACCGGCAAAAAGCTCAAGCAAGCCGGCTACACGCCAGATGTCTATTTCACTTCGGCGCTGCGCCGGGCCCAGCACACGCTCGACCTGATCCTCGAGGAACTTGATATCACCGAGGTGACGATCACCCGCTCGAAATTGCTGAACGAGCGTGACTATGGCGATCTCAGCGGCCTTAACAAGGACGATGCGCGGGCCAAGTGGGGCGAGGAGCAGGTGCTGATCTGGCGCCGCTCGTTCGACGTGCCGCCGCCGGGCGGCGAAAGCCTCAAGGACACGGCGGCCCGCACCCTGCCCTATTATGACGCCGAGATCGTGCCGCTGCTGAAGGCCGGCAAGACCGTGCTGGTCGCCGCGCACGGCAATTCGCTGCGTTCGATCGTCATGGCGATCGAGAACCTGACGCCCGACGAGATCCTGAAGCGCGAGATCGCGACCGGCGAGCCGGTGATTTACAAGATCGGCGCGGACGGGAAGCTGGCGGAGAAGGTCGAGATCTAACGATTGCCTGACTGAGAGAGACGGCCCCCTCCCATCCTCCCCCATAAAGGGGGAGGTGTCCTGCCGGTTCACTTGGCACGATCGAAGACCGAGCCTCGACTCTTCACCTCCCCCTTTATGGGGGAGGCCGGGAGGGGGCCGTCTGCTGCAGTCAGGTCACGCCCCCGCGACCCCCGACTCCCAGCCCAGGATCGCCCGTTTGCGCGGCACGCCCCAGTGGTAGCCGGTGAGGGCGCCGCTGGTGCCGACAACCCGGTGGCACGGCACGACGAAGCTGATCGGGTTCTTGCCGACGGCGGCGCCCACCGCCCGCGCGGCAGTAGGGCGGCCGATATGGTTGGCCACCCGCTGATAGGTGGTAGCCTTGCCCACCGGGATCTTCAGCAGGGTCTCCCAGACCTGTACCTCGAAGTCGGTACCGATCAGCACGACGCGCACCGGCTGTTCGGGGTCCCAGCGCGTCGGGTCGAACACCCGGGCGGCGATCGGCGCCACCGCCTTGTCATCACGACGGAAGCGGGCATTGGGCCAACGGTTGGCGAGATCCTCGAAGGCTTCCTCAACCGACATGTTCTCGTCGGCAAAGCCGATGCCGCTCAGCCCATACTCGGTCATGGTGAGCACCGCCGTGCCGAAGGGTGACGGCGCGGCACCCCAGATCATGTCGAGGCCTTCGCCGCGGGCGCGGAAGGCCCCGGGCGGCATCGCCTCATAAGTGACGAACAGGTCGTGCAGCCGGGAGGTCGAGGACAGTCCGACCTCATAGGTGGTGTCGAGCACGCTCTGCTGGTCGGCAAGGAGCTTTTTGGCGTGGTCGAGCGCCACCGCCTGGGCAAAGCTCTTCGGGCTCAGCCCGCACCAGCGGCGGAACAGGTCGGTCAGCTGCCGCTCGGTCAGCCCGAGCGCACGGGCAAAACGCGGCAGATCGGTTTCGTCGGGCAGCGTCTCGCTCAGATAGGCGATGGCTGCCTGGACGGTCTCGTAGTCCGAATTGGCGATGATGGTTTCGTGCTTGCTCATGGTGGGCAGAACATAGTCACGCCGCGCCACCGTTGCGACCCGGTTTTGACGGTGCAGCGGATGACACTGGTAGACTGGAGGGGTCGGGCCTGAAGCGGCCGGACGTTCAGACCCGCGCCCGTTTCAGCGCGGTGCCGAAGGCCTTGGCGAAGCTCGACTTCTCGTCCTGGTTGAGGAACTGGCCGAGCATGATGTCACGGTCGCGGGTCCTCAGATGCAGCGCGACCGTCCGCTCGTTGTAGTCGCGGTCGACCACGAGCTTGACGAAATAGGGGTTGAACCGGCTCAGGGTCTCCTTGCCGGTGCCGTCGACCTGCTTCAGTTCGAGCTGGTCGGGCCAGAGCGTCACTTCCTCATAGCGCTTGCCGTCGCGCTGGCTCGCCCGCATCGCCCACCAGATCAGCGCCAGGTCGAGGCCAAGGAAACCGACGATCGGCCAGGCGCCCATCGAAAAGAAAATGATGCCGGGAATGGTGGCGAGCACCGCCACCAGCACGATGACGACGCGAAAACCCTTGCGTCCCAGCGATCGATGGGGCGTCAGCTTTGCCGCGAAAAGCGGCCTCGCTTGCGTTTGGGTCGTCATCTTGGGCATCACTATAGGCTCAGAATCAGGATGACGGAAATGGCGCAGCAAAAAGTGAAGCGACTGCCGAAAGCAGATGTCGAAGCCATTTTCGGCGCTTTTGCGGCAGCGGAGCCCGAACCGAAGGGCGAACTCGACTACGTGAACCCCTTCACCCTCCTGGTCGCGGTGGTGCTGTCGGCCCAGGCGACCGATGCCGGCGTGAACAAGGCGACGAAGTTGCTGTTCCAGTTGGCGGATACGCCCGAGAAGATGGCGGCGCTCGGCGTTGCCGAGATCGAGGACAAGATCAAGACCATCGGGCTGTTCCGGAACAAGGCCAAGAACGTCTTTGCGCTGAGCCAGCAGCTGATCGAGAAATTCGATTCCAAGGTGCCGGAGACCCGCGAGGCGCTGGAGAGCCTGCCGGGCGTCGGGCGGAAGACGGCGAACGTGGTGCTCAACATCGCCTTCAAGCAGCCGACCATCGCGGTCGACACCCACCTGTTCCGGGTTGCCAACCGCACCGGGCTGGCGCCTGGCAAGACGCCGCTCGAAGTCGAGACCAGCCTGTTGAAAGTCGTGCCGGACCAGTACCTGCTGCACGCGCACCACTGGCTGATCCTGCATGGCCGCTACATCTGCAAGGCCCGTAAGCCCGATTGCTGGCGCTGCGTCATCCGCGAGTGGTGCCGGTTCGAGCCGAAAACGCCGGCGCCGAAGGGGAACTAGCGCCCCCTTGGCGATCGGCGCTAGACCCCATACCCGCGCGCCATCGCCGCGGCGAAACTCGGGATGAACACCAGAAGCGCTGCCTGCAGATAGAGAAAGCGACGGGACGCCGATATTTCGGCCGGCGGCGGGCTGAACCCGGCATCCGCCGTCGCTGCCTTGCGCCAGCGCAGGATCGCCACCGTCGGCTGGATCGAGGCGAGGCCGACGCCGAGAAAGGCGATCATCTTGGCCCAGAACACCCAGTTGCCGACATAGTACTCCCAACCGGCCGAACCGAAGATCACCCTGACAATGCCGACGACGATGGCCAGCATGGCCATTGCGCCATAGGCGCGATCGAGGCTGCCGAGCTGGGCGAGGCGCCTCGCCTCGATCCCCGGGCGTAACAGGGCGAACTCGGCGGCGAAGATCGCCACCAGGGTGAACACGGCAAGATGGTGGGCAATGGCGAGGATCAGGTCGGTCATCATGTCGCTCCCGGTAAGACGAAAGGCGCCTCGACCCATGCGAGGCAGCATGTTAACACTGTTCTCATCGAGATAATCCCGCATGTGAGCAATGTCAACATCTGAGCCCCATGACCGCTACCATCATGGCGACCTGCGTCGCGCATTGGTCGAGGCGGCGCTGGAACTGCTGCTCGAAGGCGGCACCGAAGCGCTGGGGATGCGCGAGCTGGCGCGGCGGGGGGGCGTCTCCGCAGCGGCGCCGTACCGCCACTTTCGCGACAAGCAGGCCCTGATCCAGGCGGTGGCGGCGGCAGGCTTTGCGCTGTTCCTCGAAGCGATCGACAAGGCCAAGGCGGACGTTCCCGCCGAGGAGCAGTTCGGCGCCATGGCCGAGGCCTATGTGCAGTTCGCGCTGCGGTATCCGCGGCTCTACAGGCTGATGTTCTCGTCCGAACTGGGCAAGTTCGAGGACAAGGAGCTGCGCCGCGCCGCCGACGCCGCCTACGAAAGCCTGGCTGTCGCCGCGGCTCGGCAGGATCCCGAGGCGCCAGGCGAGGCGGCGATCAGCGCCTGGGCGTTCGTCCATGGATTGTCGATGCTGCTGCTCGACGAGCAACTGCTCGGCGTTTCCGCCGCCAATGCCGAGCCGCTGATCCGCAAACTGACCCGCCGGCAGGCCCGGCGGTTCGGAAACCCGCGCTCCGCCTGAGGTTGACGTTGCGCGCGAGCGCAATCTCCTCTATTTCCGGCGCGGCTCGATTACCCATTCATCGAAGGATCGCCGATGGCCGAGGCCCGGTTCGACGTACTCACCATCGGCAATGCCATCGTCGACGTCATAGCGCCCATCGATCCCGGCTTCCTCGAACGCGAGGGGCTGTCGGAAGGCATCATGCACCTGGTCGATGCCGACCGGTCGGCCTACCTCTACGAGCGCATGCCGGCGGAAAAGCGCCAGATCTCGGGCGGCAGCTCGGCCAACACCGCCGCCGGCGTCGCCTCGCTCGGCGGTCGCGCCTCGTTCGTCGGCAAGGTGGCCGACGACGAGCTGGGCGATGTGTTCGCCGACGACCTCCAGCGCATCGGCGTGCATTACGGCGTGTCGCGGCTCAGCAATGGCCCCGCCACCGCGCGCTCGATGATCCTGTTGTCGTCGGACGGCGAGCGGACGATGAACACCTATCTGGGTGCCTGCCACCAGCTGACCACCGCCGACATCAAGGAAGACGAGATCGGCGGCGCCACCGTCACCTATATGGAAGGCTTCCTGTGGGATCCGACCGAGGCGAAGAAGGCCTTCGTGATGGCGGCGCATTACGCCCACAAGCATGAACGCGCCGCCTCGTTCACGCTCTCCGACCCGTTCTGCGTCAATCGCTACCGCGACGAGTTCCTCGACCTGATCCGCTCCAAGACCATGGACATCGTGTTCGGCAATGTCGAAGAACTGAAGTCGCTGTACCAGACGGACCTGCACGGCGCGGTGCAGGCGATCGCCAAGGATGCCGAACTGGCGGCGATCACCATGGGCGCCGACGGGGCCATGGTGGTGCACCAGGGCGAGATCATTACCGTTCCGGCTTACGCGGTGAAGGAGGTGGTCGACGTCACCGGCGCCGGCGACCTGTTCGCCTCCGGGTTCCTGCTCGCGATCGCACGGGAACGCGACTTCCGCACCGCACTGCAGGCCGGCTGCCTCGCCGCGAGTGAGGTGATTTCGCATATCGGCGCCCGGCCGGTGGCGGATCTCAAGGCGCTGGCAGCCGAGAAGAGCATCGGGATTTAGGGATCGGCCGGCACGCTTGGCGCCCCTCACCCCGGCCCTCTCCCCAGAGGGGCGAGGGGGCGTTGTGGCACTGCCGGTGCAAAGTGGGTCCCCTCGCCCCCCTGGGGAGAGGGCTAGGGTGAGGGGCAGCCCCCCCACTAAACCTTCCGCAATGCCACCCGCTCGATCGCGTGGCTCGAGCCCTTGGTCAGCACCAGGTCGGCACGGCTTCGGGTCGGCTGGATGTTGTCGCGCAGGTTCGGAAGGTTGATCTCCTTCCAGGCCCACATGCCGAAGGCTTCGGCTTCTTCGGTGCTCATCTTGGTGAAGCGGTGGAAGAAGCTCTTGGGGTCGGCGAAGGCAGTCTCGCGCAGGCGCCGGAAACGCTCCATGAACCAGGTGGTCAGGTCGTTCTCGTCGGCATCGATGAAGATCGAGAAATCGAGGAAGTCGGAGGCGAAGAGGATGGGCTTGCCGGATTTCGGCAGCTCGCCCGGCTGCAGGATGTTGAGCCCCTCGACGATCAGGATGTCCGGCCGGTCGATGGTGATGAACTCGCCATCGATGACGTCGTAGACGAGGTGCGAGTAGACCGGCACCTTCACATCCGGCTTGCCCGACTTGATGTCGGAAAGGAAGCGGATCAGCGCGCCGCGATCGTAGCTTTCGGGAAAGCCCTTGCGGTCGGCGAGCTGCAACTCGTCGAGCCGGGCGTTCGAATAAAGGAAACCATCGGTGGTGACGAGGTCGACCTTGGGCGAGCTCGGCCAGCGGCTGAGCAGCGCCTTGAGGATGCGCGAGGTGGTGGACTTGCCAACCGCCACTGAGCCGGCGACGCCGATGATGTAGGGCACCTTGCGGCCATCGGCGCCGAGGAACTTGGTCGAGGCGCGATGCAGTTGCTGCGTCGCCTCGACATAGAGCGAGATCAGCCGGCTCAGCGGCAGGTAGATTTCCTCGGCCTCGGTGAACGAGATCGGGTCGGTGAGGGCACGCAGGCGCTTGACGTCGGCGGCGTCGAGCGTCATCGGCTCATCGGCGCGGAAGCCGCTCCACTCGGCCTTGCTGAAATAGTGGTACGGCGCGAGCTCGAGCTTCTTGACGCCCATCAGCCGGTCACTCATCAAGATTGGGCCTTCCCGCGCGATGCCTTCTCTTCGAGGCCCGACTGCGCGGTGCGGCGCTCGAGCTGCGCCATCACGTCACTGAGCGGCACGCCGGCGGCGCGCAGCAGCACCAGCAGGTGGTAGATCACGTCGGAGGCTTCGCCTTCGGTGCCCTTCCGGTCCTTGGTGACCGAGGCGATGATGATCTCGGCGGCTTCCTCGCCGAACTTCTTGGCACAGCGCTCGACGCCGCCAGCGAGGAGCTTTGCCGTGTAGCTTTCATCGGGCGAGGCGCCAGCGCGGGCAGCGATGCGCTTATCCAGGTCCTCGAGGCTGAAGCTCATCAAATCTCTCCCGCATTGCTGTCGCGCCGCATCGGAATGCCGTGACGCTCCATATAGTCCTTGGCCTCGCCCACCGTGTAGGTGCCGAAGTGGAAGATCGAAGCGGCGAGCACTGCCGAGGCGTGCCCCTGCTTCACTCCATCGACCAGATCATCGAGCGAGCCGACGCCGCCCGAGGCGACCACCGGCACATGCACCGCATCGGCAACGGCGCGGGTCAGCTTGAGGTCAAAGCCCGACTTGGTGCCGTCGCGATCCATCGAGGTGACCAGCAACTCGCCGGCGCCGCGTTCGACCATTCTGGCGGCGAACTCCACCGCGTCGAGCCCGGTCGGATTGCGCCCGCCATGGGTGTAGATCTCCCACTCGTCCATGTTCTGCTGACCCGGCGCCTGGATCTGCCGCCGGCGGGCATCGACCGAGACGACGATGCACTGGTCGCCGAACTTGTCGGCGGCGCGGGCGATGAAATCGGGATCGGTCACGGCAGCCGAGTTGATCGACACCTTGTCGGCGCCGGCGAGCAGGAGCTTTCGGATATCCTCGAGCTTCCTGATGCCGCCGCCGACCGTCACCGGCATGAAGCAATGCTCGGCGGTGCGCGCCACCACGTCGAAAATGGTGTCGCGGTTCTCGTGGCTCGCGGTGATGTCGAGGAAGGTCAGTTCATCGGCGCCGGCGGCGTTGTAGGCGATGGCCGCTTCCACCGGATCGCCGGCATCGATCAGGTCGACGAACTGCACGCCTTTGACGACGCGGCCGTCTTTGACGTCGAGGCAGGGAATGATGCGGGTCTTCAAGCTCATTGGCGTGGATCCGAGGGCGGACGTCGCAGCTTCGCATAGATGGCGAAGCCGAAGGAGAACACCCAGAAAAAGAATGCAAACAGTCCGACGAGGCCGAACAGGGTGGGGAGGATGCCGGTGAAGCCGGCATAGAACAGCGCCAATATGGGCAGCAGCGCGATGGGATACCACCAGAGGCGGACGCGCTCGACCAGGACCGGCTTGTTCCGGAGCTCGGCCATCAGCCGGATCGCCCTTTCAGCAGCGCCATTGCTTCACGTGAATCAATGCGCCCGTCATAGAGCGCCCGGCCGGAAATGGCGCCCTCGAGGATCTGGTAGCGCGGTTCGGTCATGGTGCGGATGTCGTCCATCGAGGCCAGCCCGCCCGAAGCGATCACCGGGATCGACACCGCTTCGGCCAGCTCCAGCGTCGAGGGCCAGTTGATGCCCTTGAGCACCCCGTCACGATCGATATCGGTGTAGATGATCGCCGCGACCCCTGCCCCCTCGAAACGCTGCCCGAGCTCGATCGCGGTGAGTTCGGAGGTCTCGGCCCAGCCTTCCACCGCCACCTTGCCGCCGCGCGCGTCGATGCCGACCGCCACCTGCCCGGGGAACAGGCGCGCCGCTTCACGGACCAGCGCCGGATCGCGTACCGCGATGGTGCCGAGGATGACGCGAGCGAGGCCGCGGTCGAGCCACTCCTCGATATGGGCGATCGAACGGATGCCGCCCCCCAGCTGCACCGGGAAGCTCACCGCGTCGAGGATGGCCTGCACGGCGTCGCCATTGACGCTGCGGCCGGCGAAGGCGCCGTTGAGATCAACCACATGCAGGTATTCGAACCCCTGGTCCTCGAACGATCTGGCCTGCGCGGCCGGATCGTCGTTGAACACGGTCGCCTGCTGCATGTCGCCCAGCTTCAGGCGTACACACTGGCCATCCTTCAGGTCGATGGCAGGGAAGAGGATCATGCGGAAAACTCCGAGTGCGCCGCGGGCCCGAGGCTCATGGCTTCCACCCCAAAAAGTTGCGGATCAGGGTCAGCCCGAGCATCTGGCTTTTTTCCGGATGGAACTGGGTGCCCAGCATGTTGTCGCGGCCGACAATGGCGGTGACCGCTTGGCCGTAGTCGGCGCTTGCGACCAGGGTCTCCGGGCGGTCCACCGCCAGGTGATAGGAGTGGACGAAATAGGCATGCAGCCCGGCCGGGCCGTCGGGAATGCCTGACAGCAGCGGGTGGGCGCGGTGAAAGCTCAGGGTGTTCCAGCCCATATGCGGCACCTTGAGGTCGCCTTTCGGCGCCAGCCTCACCACCGCTCCGGGGATCCAGCCGAGACCCTTGGTGATGGTCTTTTCGCGGCCCTCGGTCGCCATCAGCTGCATGCCGACGCAGATGCCGAGGAACGGCACGCCGCCCCGGATCACCCGTTCCTCGAGCACCTCGACCATGCCGGTCACGGCGTCGAGGCCGGCGCGGCAGTCGGCGAAGGCGCCGACGCCCGGCAAGACGATGCGGTCGGCGCGGCGCACCGCCTCGACGTCGTCGGTGACGAGGATCTGGTCGTCGGTTCCGGCTTCCCGCGCGGCACGCTCGAAGGCCTTGGCGGCCGAGCGCAGGTTGCCCGAGCCGTAGTCGATAATGGTGACGGTGCTCATCGGGTCTGCTGCTTCAAATAATCGACCAGGGCCAGGTCCTCACCGGCAGCGACGATCTCGGTACGATACAGACCACCGCGCTTCGCCGTCTTCACCCGGCGGAAGCTCGCCGCCTCAAAGCCGATCAGGGTGGCAAACAGCAGGTAGAGCCAGAACGCCGCCTCGCCGCCGACCACCACGCCGAGCGCCGCGATGGCCAGCGTGCCGACGACCCAGAGCAGCAGCAGCAACCACAGCCCGTGGACCAGCGCATGTACTGGCGGCAGCAGGGCTGCGGACCAGGAGAAGCGATCGGCCACCGCAGTGGGCACATCGTTCGGGCGCTCGTAGACGGAATAGAGGGTCACGGTTATCCTCGTTGGGTCGGCGTGGTTGCGGGTTCGCCTTAGAGCAAAACCCGCACGGTTGGAAGATGAGGGAACCGGCCGCCCGCCATGCCGTTGGTTCAACAGGCTTCGAGGAGAGCTCTATGACGCATGATTCACCCGACCCGCACGGCGATGGAACAATGGGCTCCAAACCGAGCCAGGGGATTTTCATCGGCTGGCTCGCCGTCGGTTTGCTCGTCCTGATGGCGGCTTTCACCATTGCCGTGATCAGCGCAGGCGCGACGCACGGCTTCAGCTGACCGCTTGCACTTCGCAAGTCGTCGTGACAGCTTTTGAACCGGCCGCCCCCCGCGGCCGGTTCCTTGTCGCATGAGGCTCGGCTTCGCGATGGCAGACGGTACCTATCTGGCGGTGTTTTACAGCAACAAGGCCGGGCCGAAATGGCAGGCGTGGCGCGCTCTTTCCGACGAGGAACGGCGTGCCAGGGACGCGGTCGGCCTCCCGGCCCTCGAGGCCTGGGACGAAAAGCACAAGGAAGCGATCGTCTATATGGGCGGGCCGCTGGGCAAGACCCTGCAGGTGACCGACGCGGGGACCGCCGCGGCGGTCAACGAGCTGACGGCGTTCGTGGTGGTGCGAGCGCCGTCACTGGCAGCGGCGGCCAGGATGTTCGAGGGCCACCCGCATATGAGCATCTTCCCGTGCCACGCCGTAGACGTGATGCCGCTGCTCGGGATGGACACCGACGACGAGGGCCGGCCGAAGCCCTAAGGACTACAGCGTGCCCTTGGTCGAGGGGATCGCATCGGCGGCACGCGGATCGATCTCCACGGCCGAGCGCAGGGCCCGGGCCAGCGCCTTGAAGGCGCTCTCGGCGATATGGTGGTTATTGTCGCCGTAAAAGGTTTCGACGTGCAGCGTGATGCCGGCATTCATGGCGAAGGCCTGGAACCACTCACGGAACAGTTCGGTATCCATCTCGCCCACCTTGTCGCGAGTGAACTCCACCTTCCAGACGAGGAATGGCCGACCCGAGACGTCGAGGGCGACGCGGGTCAGCGTGCCATCCATCGGCAGATCGGACGAGGCGTAGCGGCGGATGCCCTTCTTGTTGCCGAGCGCCTGTTTCACCGCTTCGCCGAGCGCAATGCCGACATCCTCGGCAGTGTGGTGGAAATCGATATGCAGATCACCCTTGGCCCGCACCGTCATGTCGATCAGCGAGTGCTTGGAAAGCTGATCCAGCATGTGATCGAGAAAGCCGATGCCGGTCTGCATGTCGTGCTTGCCCGAGCCGTCGAGGTTCACCGAGACCTGGATGTCGGTCTCGTTGGTCTTTCGCTTGATCTCGGCGGTGCGCATCTTGGTCGTCATCCTGGCAGTCCCTGGCGTGGCGCGGCGGCTGTAGCAGATAGCGCCAGAGGGGTGAAGATGCGGTGAAGGGCGATGGCTTGCTCCAGCAACAGCCCGAGCGCGTGGCCACCCCCACCCTTGATCTCTCCCCCTTGTGGGGAGGGTAGCGCAGCTAGGCAAAGCCGTAGCGAAGCTGGGTGGGGGTGGCCACAGCACCGGTGGTCGCGGCCGACCTTGGTAACCTTCAGGAAACTACCCAACCGGCTAGCCCGGTTTGCATTCGACGGGTCCGCCCCTAAATATGGCAGAACAGTTCTGGAGTTTTTCCCAAGATGTCCAACGACAACGCGTTTCCCGGCTGGCACGGCACGACCATCGTCGCCGTGCGCAAGGGCAACAAGGTGGTGGTGGCCGGTGACGGACAGGTCTCGGTCGGCAACACCGTGATGAAGCATACCGCCAAGAAAGTCCGGCGCCTTGCCGATGGCAAGGTGATCGGCGGCTTTGCCGGCGCCACTGCCGACGCCTTCACGCTGTTCGAGCGGCTCGAAGCCAAGCTGATCCAGTATCCGGACCAGCTGATGCGCGCTTCGGTCGAGCTGGCCAAGGATTGGCGCACCGACCGCTACCTGCGCCGGCTCGAGGCGATGATGATCGTCGCCGACAAGGACGTGACGCTGGTGCTGACCGGCACTGGTGACGTGCTCACCCCCGACCACTCGACCATCGCCATCGGCTCAGGCGGCAACTACGCCTATTCGGCGGCGCTGGCGCTGAGCGAGAACACCGATCTCGATGCCGAGGAGATCGCCCGCAAGGCGATGAAGATCGCCGCCGAGGTGTGCATCTACACCAACGAGAACGTGACGCTCGAAGCGATCGAGACCGACAAGTGAGTTTTGCGGCGCGGCGGCTCGTCGCCTCCGATGCGGAGGCCTATCGCAGCCTTCGGATCGAAGGGCTGCAGGACTCGCCCGCCTCGTTCGGCTCGAGCCTTGCCGAGGAGATCGACAAGCCGGCTTCGGCCTGGGTCGATCGGCTCGGCAAGGGTTTCGTGTTCGGCCTGTTCGACGCCGACGCCCTGGTCGGCACTGCCGGCTTCTATCGCGAGGCGATGCAGAAATCGACACATCGCGGGCATCTGGTCGGGGTCTATGTCAGCCCCGGCTCACGCGGCCGCGGCGGCGCCGACCTGCTGATCGCCGCGGTGATCGCCGAAGCCCGCCAGCACGTGCTGCAGCTGCACCTGGCGGTGACGCAGGACAATGACAGGGCGCGCCGGCTCTACGAGCGGCACGGCTTTGTGACCTATGGTGAAGACCCGCGTGGCCTCAAGGTCGATGGCGTCTTCTACGATGACTATCTCATGGTGCTGCGCCTCGACGAGGGCAGCGGAAAGTGACGGATTATGAGTGACAGCAATTTCTCCCCGCGCGAGATCGTCTCCGAGCTCGATCGCTACATTGTCGGCCAGCATGACGCCAAGCGCGCCGTCGCCGTGGCGCTGCGCAACCGCTGGCGCCGGCAGCAGCTGCCGGACGATCTGCGCGCCGAGGTGACCCCCAAAAACATCCTGATGATCGGGCCCACCGGTGTCGGCAAGACCGAGATCAGCCGGCGGCTGGCCAAGCTCGCCCAGGCGCCGTTCATCAAGGTCGAGGCCACCAAGTTCACCGAGGTCGGCTATGTCGGCCGCGACGTCGAGCAGATCGTGCGCGATCTGGTCGAAGCCGGCATCTCGCTGCTGCGCGACAAGAAGCGCGCCGAGGTCCAGGCGCAGGCACATCACAATGCCGAAGAGCGGGTGCTCGACGCGCTGGTCGGCTCGTCCGCCTCGCCCTCGACCCGCGACAGCTTCCGCCACAAGCTCCGCACCAACGAGCTCGACGACAAGGAAATCGAGATCGAGATGCAGCCGACCGGCAATCCCGGCGGCTTCGACATCCCCGGCATGCCGGGCGCCAATATCGGCGTGATCAATATCCAGGACATGCTGGGCAAGGCCTTTGGCGGCCGCGGGGTGAAGCGCAAGGTCAAGGTGAAGGACGCGCACCAGCCGCTGCTCGCCGAGGAAGCCGACAAGCTGCTCGACCAGGACCAGCTCAACAAGGAAGCGGTCGACCTGGTCGAAAACCACGGCATCGCCTTCATCGACGAGATCGACAAGATCGTGAACCGCGAAGGCGGCTATGGCGGTGGCGTCAGCCGTGAAGGCGTACAGCGCGACCTGCTGCCGCTGATCGAAGGCACCACGGTTTCGACCAAGTACGGCCCGGTGAAGACCGACCACATCCTGTTCATCGCCTCGGGCGCCTTCCATGTGGCCAAGCCCTCGGACCTGCTGCCCGAGCTGCAGGGCCGCCTGCCGATCCGCGTCGAACTCAAGGCGCTGACCCGGCAGGACCTGATCGGCATCCTCAACGACACCGATGCGAGCCTGATCAAGCAGTATGTGGCGCTGATGAAGACCGAGGGGCTGACCCTCGATTTCACCGCCGACGCGATCGAGGCGATTGCCGACGCGGCGGTGCATGTCAACTCGACGGTCGAGAATATCGGCGCCCGCCGGCTCTCCACCATTCTCGAGCGGCTGGTCGAGGACATCTCCTTCGATGCGCCCGACAAGGCCGGCGAGACCATCCGCATCGACAAGGGGTATGTCGATGAGCGGATCGGCAAGATGGCGGCCGACACCGACCTCAGCCGGTTCGTGCTCTAGCCCGCCGCACATCGATACAGTACCAAGGCCGGGATCCGTTCCCGGCCTTTTCTGTTGGAGCCTCGCCTTTGACCGTCGCCACGACCAGCTCGCCGATCCCCGCCGTCCTGGCGCGCGCTGACGTCCAGTCGCTGCAATCCTCGCTGATCCGCGACGTCGCCAATGCCGGGATGGGACGCACCGACGTGCTGCCGTTCTGGTTCGGCGAGTCCGACCAGCCAACGCCGCGCTTCATCCGCGAGGCGGCGATGGCGTCACTGGAGCAAGGCGAAACCTTCTACTCGCAGAATCTCGGCCGGCCTTACCTGCGTGAGGCCATAGCCGGCTATCTGAGCGACCTGCACGCGACAGCGGTGGCGCCGGGGCGTGTCGCCGCAGTCGGGTCGGGGGTCTCGGGGCTGATGATCGCGGCGCAGATGGTGCTGTCACCCGGCGACCGGGTGGTGGCCGTGACGCCGCTCTGGCCCAATATCGTCGAGATCCCGAGAATTCTCGGCGCCGAGGTGACGCGAGTGCCGCTGACGATCCGGAATGGCCGGTGGTCGCTCGATCTCGACCGCCTGCTCGCGGCGCTGACCCCGGACACAAGGCTCGCCATCATCAACTCGCCGAACAACCCTACCGGCTGGACCATCGAGGAAACCGAAGTCGACGCGGTGCTGGCGCATTGTCGCAAAAACGGCATCTGGGTGCTGAGCGACGATGTCTACGAGCGGCTGGTGCATGATCCCAGGCGCCGTTCGGCGCCGTCGTTTCTCCGCCGCTATGAGGCAGGCGACCGCATCATATCGGTCAACAGCTTCTCCAAGGCCTGGTCGATGACCGGCTGGCGCGTCGGCTGGCTGGCGGCACCGGAAACGCTGTCGAACGATCTCACCAAGGTCATCGAGTACAACACCTCGTGCATCCTCGAGCCGGTGCAGCGGGCAGCTGCGGCGGCGCTGAGCGCGGGCGAACCGACGGTCGCCAAGCTCCGGGCCGAGCTCACGGCGTCGCGGACCCTGCTGGTCGAAGAATTGAGCCGCATTGCCGGCGTCAGCGTCCCCGATGCCGGCGGCGCGATGTATGTATTCTTCCGCATCGAGGGGTTTGCCGACACGCTGGCGCTGGCCAAGCGCCTGGTCGAGGAGGCCGGGCTCGGTCTCGCACCCGGCGGCGCCTTCGGCCCGGAAGGCGACGGGTGGCTGCGCTGGTGCCACGCGGTGGACCCGGAAAAGCTCCGGGAGGGGGTAAAGCGGCTCAGGGGATTTCTGGGGCGCTGAGCTTTAGCGACATACCTGCGCTCTCTCTGCTCCCCTCCCCTCAAGGGGGAGGGAGGTCGACAGCGCAAGCGGATCCCGGTCAAGGATTAGCCAGCTGCCCAAACTGGGCGCCGTGCAATCGGGCATAGGCGCCGTTCCGGCCGAGCAGCTCGGTGTGGGTGCCCTGCTCGACGATGCCCTCGCTGCTCACCACGACGATGCGGTCGGCATTGCGGATGGTGGCCAGCCGGTGCGCCACCACCAGCGTCGTGCGCCCTTCCGACAGCGCGGCGAGCGCCTGCTGGATGGCATACTCGGTGGCGGTGTCGAGCGCCGAGGTGGCCTCGTCGAGAATGAGGATCGGCGGGTTCTTAAGGAAGATGCGGGCGATGGCGAGGCGTTGCTTCTGGCCCCCCGACAGCTTGACCCCGCGTTCTCCGGTCGGCGTATCGAGTCCATCGGGCAAGGACAGCACGAACTCGTCGAGCGCGGCGCGGCGCAGCGCATCCATGATCTCGGCGTCGCTGGCGCCGAGACGGCCATAGGCGACGTTCTCGCGGATGGTCGAGCCGAACAGGAACACATCCTGCTGCACGATGCCGATCTGGCCGCGGAGCGAGGCCTGGGTCATGTCGCGGATATCGATGCCGTCGATGGTGATCGCCCCGGCGGTGACGTCGTAGAAGCGCGGCAGCAGCGAGCAGATGGTGGTCTTGCCGGCGCCCGAGGGGCCGACAAAGGCAACGGTCTCGCCGGCTTTGATGCTGAGGTTGAGCCCCTCGAGCACCTTGTCCTTTGATGCCGGATCCCCCGAATAGGCAAAGCTCACGTCCTTGTAGACGATGTCGCCGCGGAGGCTCGCCACCGCTTTGGCGCCGGGCCGATCGGCAGTATCGGGTTCGGTGTCGATCAACGTGGTGAAGCGGCGGAAGCCGGCAATGCCCTTGGGGTAGCTCTCGAGCACCGAAGTGATCTTGTCGATCGGGCGGAAGAAGACGTTGACCAGGAGAAGGAAGCTGACGAAGCCGCCATAGCTCAGCTCCCCGGCGATGACGAACCAGGTGCCGGCAACCATCACCACCAGCTGTACGAAGCGGGTGCTGAAATAGCTCAGCGCAATCGAGGCGGTCATGATGGCATAGGCGCTGAGCTTGGTGGCGCGGTAGCCCTCGTTGTTCTTGGCGAACAGGCCGCGCTCATAGTCCTCGTTGGCGAAAGCCTTCACCACGCGGATGCCGCCGACGCTCTCCTGCACGCGGGTGTTGAAGTCGCCGACCTGCCGGAACAGCTGCTGCCAGGTGGAGGTCATGCGCGAGCCGTACTTGCTCACCAGCCAGGTCATCAGCGGCACGATGATGGTGGTGATGAGGGCCAGTTGCCAATGCACGGTGAACATCAGGATGAAGGCACCGACGAAGGTCATCACCGCGATGAACAGGTCCTCCGGGCCGTGATGGGCCACCTCCCCCACCTCTTCCAGATCCTTGGTGACGTGGGTGATCAGCTGGCCGGTCTTGTTGTTGTCGAAATAGCGGAAGCTCAACTTCTGGATGTGGTCGAAGGCCTGCCGGCGCATATCGGTCTCGATCGAAATGCCGAGCGCATGGCCCCAGTAGTTGACGACGGCGGAGAGCACGGTGTTGAGCGCGAACACCCCCAGCAGCAGCGCCGCCGTTGCGGCGATCAGCCCCCAGTTCTGCCCCGGCAGCAGGTCGTCGACGAAGAGTTTTACCGCCAGCGGGAAGCCCAGCTCGAGGATGCCGGCGAGCACCGCGCAGCCGAAATCGAGAAAGAACAGGTGCTTGTAGGGTGCGTAATAGGCAAAGAACCGGCGCAGCATGAAACTTGTCCGCAGTAGTCAGAATATCAGGGCGTAGCGCTTAGGCCGGTTCAGCCGAACTGTCCACCCGCCGACGATGTTCCACGTGAATCCGTCAATTGCCTGCGGCTGCAGATGAAAAGTGCCTTCTTCACGGTCGAAGGTCGGGCGCAGACCGGCCCGCCGTCCCCGGCGTCAGCAGCCCCGCCACCGCCGCCACCGAAGTGATGCCGGCGACTTCTTCACCGGTGAGCTGGCGACCCAGTTCAGCCTCCACCTCGAGCACCAGCCGCGCATGTGCGAGGCTTGACCAGGCGGCGAGGCTGTTCATGTCATCGGTGACGGAGACCGTCCCCTGGATGTCGAGGGCCTCGGCCACGAGGGCAGCAGCACGTAACTCAGCGGTCATGACGATCTCCCTGTGCCAGGCCGGTCCAATCTTCGCGCCGCAGCTCCAGCTCTACCGCAGGCCGGCCCTGGCCGGTCGACGGATCGCGGTCGTGGGTGGTGCCATTTCCCGTAGCCCGAAAGCCGAGCCGGCGATAGTTGAAGATGGAGGGCGCATTGCGGGCATCGATCGTTGCGACGAAGCGCTCGGTGCCATGGGCGAAAAAGTGACTGAGCAGCCGGGCCCGCACCTCGACCACGACGCCGCGCCCCCACCACGCCCGATCGTGCACCGCCACATGGCAATAGGCCAGCCCGTCGCGGAGGCGCACCACCAGGTGCAGGCCGATGATCTCGCCGCCGGCTTTGCTGACGATGGCATGAGCGAAGCGCGTACGACCGTTCGGCCGGGGCCCGCGAAACCACCACTGCAGCAGCGAATACGGACGCGGCGACAGGAACAACCCCTCGAGCAGCTCGGGGTCGCGCCGCCAGCGCCGCGTCAGCAGGAATGTCCGCAGACGCCCAAAGCGGCGCAGATGGAAGCGTTCGGTTTCGAGGTCGCAGTCGAGTTCGCTTCGTCGGCCCATCGGGCGTGCCGCGCCTCCCTTGCCTGGGCCCCGCACCGGCTTCAGATAGCGCAGCGGGTCGGGCGCGGCAAACTCTGTCGCCGGGAGTTTCCCCCCGGCGACCGGCTTGTCATTCGTCGCGGAGCCTGACGAGGTCGTTCATCAGGCCCGCCGTGCCGTTATGGACGGTCAGGCGCTCGACCTTGCCGGCAATCTCCGACAAGGCCTCGAGCTCCTTGAGCCGCAGCATGACCGGGTTCTCGGCCATCACCCGCGCGGTGTTGAGCAGCGAACGCGTCGCGTTCGTTTCCTCACGCCGGCGGATGACGTTCGCCTCGGCTTCCTTCTCGGCCGCGACAACCTTGTTGAGGATGTCGCGCATTTCACCCGGCAGCACCACGTCCTTGACCGCGATCTCGCCGACCGAGAGACCGATCGCCGCCATGTCGGTGCGCACCCGCTCCACCGCCTCGGCCTCGGCGGTCACCTTGTCGGCAAGGATCTCGTCGAGTGTCTTGGCGCCGAGCGACTTGCGGAACGCAAACTGCACGGCCCGGTAGAGCGCATCGGCGTAGTCCTTGACGGTGGTCGCGGCCTTTACCGCATCCACCACCTGGTACTCAGCCGCGAGGTTCACCCGCAGCGTGACGCGGTCGCGGGTCAGGATCTCCTGGCCCGCCACGTCAAGCGACTGTCGGCGCAGGTCCACCAGCTTGACGGTCGGCTTCTGGGCCACGGCCCAGAACAGGTGAGTCCCCGCCTCGAGCAGGCGCACATAGGCGCCGTCGACGAACAGCAGACCAACCTGGCCCTCGCTGACGGCAAAGCCATGCACCGCGCCGAGCTGGACGAGGGAAAGCAGGCGCTTGCCCAATGTCGCCGGCACGGCAAGATCCTCGCCGATGGCGAAGCGCTCGGCCGTCCAGGCACCGGCGTCGGTCCAGTAAACCGCCCGCTCGGACTGCTTCAGCACGGCATGGAGCCGCTGATCCCTCGAGATCACCAGCACCTCGTCGGCGCCGGCGCGGAACTCGGTCAGGTGCCGAGCCACCACGTCGCCATGCGCGCGGAACAGCACCTTGTCGTACTGAGAGACGAATTCCGGCCGAGCGAGATCGTGCCATTCGATCTCGAGGCGGCCGCGGTCAGCCCGCAGCCGATGCTCGCCCGGGGAGAGGATCCCACGGAACTTGCCCTTGTACAGCGCTACGACGCGCTGGTTTTCCTTGACGATCAGGCGCTTGATGCCAAGCAGCCGATCCAGAATTTCAGTCACCATGGTCGTCCTCCTGATACGTCTCTAGGTCATGACCTGAGCTCGTCCTTCACGTGCTGGGGCGCCATTGCCCCGTTGATCCCCGATGCCGCACCACGCGGCGCCGGTGGAATTGCAGAGAGTTCCGGGGCGGCCGACCGACGCGGGTAGCGAGCAGGCCGGCGAGCGGGATGTCGATGGAAATGGCGAAGCCGTGGCGCAAGCAGCTGCGCGGGCCGGGCCAGAACCATGTTCATCCTTCAGCCGGTGCCGGGGCACCCCTCGAAGGGCGGTTCCGACCTGGCAGGCGAGAAAGCCGAAGCCGCCCCGTCGCCATGGTCGGCCCGCAGGACCGACCCCAGAACCCTTAGTCTCAGTAACCAGCACCCTGAGCTGGCGGCCCCGTTGGAGGACCGTGATGGAGGGAGTTGAACCCTCGACCGTCGGATTATCAGTCCGATGCTCTACCCGTCTGAGCTACATCAGTGGAGCACATGATGGGAATCGAACCCACGACCTCCGGATCGCTCCGGCGCTCTGCCTGACTGAGCCACATGCGCGTCCCGGCTCCGGTCACCGGCGGTACACGAGGGCGCAGCGCGGCCCGTGCCAGGCGAGATTTTGAGGAACTCGACCCTTTGCCAGTCACCGGCGCGTTGCCGGGAGCGGGCGTTTAGGCCTGTTGCTTTGGCGGAGCAAGCATCATTGTAGGCGTAACTTGCGGTACGGGGCTATCGCGACATTTATGCAACAACAATGGTGCTGCGTACTTGCGGTTACGCAAAACCGCGGCACTATTTCAGCCGACGCGCCACTTCATTGCTGAGAAAGCCCAGGTCCTCGGGCGCCAGCCGGCCGATATCGCGCGCCAGGCGGTTGGCGAGCTCGGTCGCTTCGGGCGCCATGCCGGCGGTATCGATGGTGATTTTGGGGTCGCTCATCTCGGCGAGGCGCTGCAACTCCTCGGCGTCGTCCCAGATGACGTTGAAATAGGCGATGATCTTCTGCAGCAGCGCGAAGGTCGGCTTGCCGCGACGGCCATGCTCGAGCGCGCTGAGATAGGCACTGGACACGCGCAGCGCCCTGGCCATGTCCTTGAGGGTCACGCCACGCTCTTCGCGCATGGCCCGCAGTTTGAGGCCCAGTGGTGTCATCGGTAGTCCCGCTCCCGCCTGAGACGCACATAGAAGGCCCCGTCGCCGCCATGCCCCTGTGCCGCCGTATCCCAGCCGGCGACCAGCGGCGCGAGGTTGGGCTCGGACAGCCACATCGGCAGCATGGCCCGCAGCACGCCGCGCTCGACGATCACCGCCGCATCGTCGCCGAGCTTCTTCAGGCCCTTGCCGGTGATCACCAGCAAAGTGCGGTCGCCGCGCGCCGAACGGGCGTGAATGAAGCGGGTGAGCGCCGCATGGGCCTCGACCTGGCGCATGCCGTGCAGGTCGATGGTGCCGTCGATCTCTTCGCGGCCGCGCTGCAGGCGCTGCTTCAGGTTGGGTTCGATCCCCGGACGCGGTGCCTTGCGACCCGGCCGTCCGTCGGATTTGTATGGCGCCATAGCAGGCAGCAGACGGTGGGGTTTGGGAACAGGCGGCGCCGGGATCGGCAGCGGCTCGGACTCGAGATTGACGAGGACCCCTTGCGGACGAGGCGGCCGCAACGGCGAAACTGTCTGCGACACTTCGAGCCAAAGGTGCCAGTCGGGGAGCTGGCCCTTTCCATCCGACCGGCGCTTGGCCATCGCATCGCCCCCGAGCGCGGCCTGCTATTCGAGCTGGCTGGTCGCGACGAGCTTCCAGTTCGGATCGCGCGACTTGGGGTTGCGCGCAAAGGTCCACTCGTCGGCGATATTGGTGACCTGGTCGGCATTGCCTTCGAGCAGGTTGCCATCCTTGTCGCGGGTGGCCGAGACCACCTCGGCGTGGAAGCGGATGGTGACGTTGGCGGCGCGCTTGTCGAGCTCGGCATCCGAGATCTCGATCTTGGGCAGGCCGACAAAGGTGAAATCGACCTTGTGGCCGGCCGCCTCGCGGTCCTTGATGACCCGCTCGAAGCCGTCATAGACGTCCTTCTCGAGCAGGTTCTTCAGCGTCTGGCGGTCGCCGGCGGCGAAGGCGGTGACGATCATCTCATAGGCGGACTTGGCGCCTTCGAGGAAGCTCTTGGGCGAGAAACTGCCATCGGCATCGGCGATCGCCTTGAGCCCGGCGGCCACCTTGTCGTCGCCATGGGCAAACTGGGTGATCTCGGCCTCGAGCTTGCGGGCAGCGCGCGCCAGGTCCTCATCGGTCTCCGGGGCCGGGCGTGGCCGCATCGGCACGACGTTCTCGTCCCCTGCCTTTGCCGGCGCCGCCTCGCGCTGGCGCTGCAAGGGCGTGCGCTCGCGACCCGTGCGGGTGCCCAGCACCTGACGCAGGCGGAACAGCACGACGATCGCCAGACCAATGACGATGAGCGTGGGGATATCGAAGAATTCATCCATCAGACGTGCTACTCGCGCCAGAGAAAGGGGGGCGCCCGGCTCGCGGAGCCAGGAATGTGCCCTATATATAGGGAAACGCTCAGCCGGAAACCAGTTCACGTTTGGCTGAGGGGGCCGCCGAGGCCTTTATGACGCAGCGCTTTCGAAAGGGTTACCCATTGGGCCGCCTGTTGTTCCTGTTCTTCCTTCTGCTGCCGCTGATCGAGATCGCCTGCTTCGTGGTGATCGGCAATGCCATCGGGCTATGGCCGACGCTGGCCGGCGTGGTGCTGTCCGCCCTGTTGGGCGCATTGGTGATCCGCACCCGGGGCCTGTCGCTGCTCAACGAGCTGCGCTCGACCGTCGGCAGCGGCGAGTTGCCGGCGCGGTCGATCGCCGATGCGATGATGGTCGGGCTTGCCGGACTGCTGCTGCTGCTGCCCGGCTATTTTTCCGACCTCATCGGAATCCTGTTGCTGATCCCGCCGGTTCGTTCGGCGCTCTACGCCTTCCTGCGGTCGCGGGTCACGGTGGTGACCACCAGCAGCGGCCCCGCCCCCGGACCCGGCTTCACCCAGCGGCGTGTCGACGACGGCACGATCGACCTCGATTCCGATGAGTGGCGGCCGCGCTGAGGCCGGCAATGCTTGTGGCTCGGGGCCAAAGGTGCTAGCCAGCGCGCCACCGAAAGCTCGAGGAATTTTCGACTATGGCTGACCAGACCCCGCCCGAGGCCGCACCCGCGAACGCCGCTACGGCGCCCAGCTACAGCCTTGTTGGGCAGTATACCCGCGACCTGAGCTTCGAGAACCCGGGTGCACCGGGCTCGGTCATGCTCGGCGGCCCCAACCCCAATTTCACCGTCGGCATCAATGTCGGCGTCAAGAAGCAGGCCGACGACCTCTACGCGGTGGAAATCAGCCTCAACGCCAAGGCCGAACGCGACAAGACCGTGCTGTTCAATGTCGAGCTGGTCTATGGCGGCGTGTTCCGGGTCAAGAACGTGCCCGAGCAGCAATTGCCGGCCCTGCTGATGGTCGAGTGCCCGCGGATGATCTTCCCGTTCGCCCGCCATGTGCTGGCGACCATCGTCCAGCTCGGCGGCTTCCCGCCGCTGATGATGGAGCCGGTGGATTTCCAGGCGCTCTACATCCAGAACGTGCGTAACCTGCAGGCGCAACAGGCCGCCAATACGCAGCCCAACTGACGCGGCCTACTCGGCCGCCACCAGCTCGGTGGGATAGTTGGACCACAGCGCGTCGGCGCCCAACGTGCCGACCAGCTTCAGATGCGCGGCGAACTCGATATCGCTCAACCGTGACGGCAGTGGCATCGGCCGCTGCCGCGCCGGTGCGATGGTGACACTGATACCGGCCTCGACATGCGTTTCGGCGACCAGCGCCAGCGCCACCTGCCGCCCCCCGATCAGTTCCAGATAGACGTCGGCGAGGATCTCGCTGTCGAGCAAAGCGCCGTGCAGCACGCGCTTGGAATTGTCGATGCCGTAATGCTTGCACAGCGCATCGAGGCTGACGCGAGCGCCCGGATGACGCTCGCGCGCCACCATCACGGTGTCGATGACCTCATTGGTCAGGCTGGGCCGGCCGAGCTTTTCGAGCTCGTAGTTGAGAAAGCCCATGTCGAAGGGTGCGTTGTGGATCACCAGCGTGCCGTCGCCGATGAACTCCAGGAACGCGTCCACCTCGGCGCGAAACAGCGGCTTGTCGCGCAGGAACTCGGTGGACAGCCCATGCACCCGGAACGCCTCGTCCGGCACATCGCGTTCCGGGTTGAGGTAGATGTGGAAGTGCCGGCCGGTCGGGATGTGATTGATCAGCTCGACGCAGCCGATCTCGACGATGCGGTCGCCGCTCACCGGGGAGAGGCCGGTGGTTTCAGTGTCGAGGACGATCTCGCGGGTCATCTGGCCTGAGCTTCTTGACGCAGCCTCTGCACCAGCCTGGCAACCGCTTCGCGGGTCGCTTCGATGGTGTCCGAGGTGTCGATTATGTAGGTGGCGCGTTTCACCTTTTCAGCTTGCGGCAGCTGTCGGGCAAGGATGGCCTCAAGCTTTTCCACCGTCATCCCCGGTCGGGCCAAGGCGCGTCGGCGCTGCTCGGCCGCATCGACGACGGTGACGATAATGGCGTCGAGGCCCCAATCGACGCCGTTCTCGAACAATAGCGGGATGTCGACCACCGCCATCGGTTCCCCGACGACCGCCGCGTCCGAGAGAAAATCCCGGATCCGCGCCCGCACCAGCGGATGGACGATCGCCTCGAGCTGTTGCAGGCGCCCCGGGTGCCCGATCAGCTGGCGGCTGAGCTTGTCGCGATCGATGATGCCGCCGACGGCAACACCGGGAAACGCCGCCTCGACCGGCGCCACCGCAGCCCCGCGATAGAGTTCGTGCACCGCCTCGTCGGAGGAAAAGGTCGGTATCCCGAGATCAGCGAAGGCCTTGAGCACGGTGGACTTGCCCGTGGCGATCGAACCGGTGAGACCCAGCTTCAGCATCAGAGCGTCGCCTCGACCTTTGCCCGCAGCGCCGAAGTGACTTCCGGGCGCACTCCGAACCAGGCCGCAAAGCCCGGAACCGCCTGATGCAGCAGCATGCCCAGACCATCGACCGTGCGAAGCCCGAGGGCCCGGGCGTCGGCGAGCAGCGGGGTGGTCAGCGGCACGTAGACGATATCGGTGACCAAGGCGGTGCCGGGCAGCAACCCGAGATCGAGGGCCTCGAAGCGGGTGTCGTGCATACCGATCGAAGTGGTGTTGACCAGGAGGCCGGCGCCCGCGGCGTAATCGGCGTAATCGGTGAGACCGCCGGCAATGAACGGGCCGCCGATCTCCCGCGCCAACGCCGCGGCCTTTTCCGGTGTGCGGTTCAGCAGCACGATCTCGGGCACCCCCTGCTCGCGCAGCGCCACGAGGATGGCTCGCGCCGCACCGCCCGCGCCGAGCACGACGGCTCGCCCGAGACCCGCAGCCCAGCCTGGCGCGTTCTGGTCGAGATTGCCGAGAAAGCCCATATAGTCGGTGTTGAACCCATGGATTCGGCCATCGGGCTGGCGCACCAGGGTATTGGCCGCGCCGATGGTCCGCGCCAGCGGATCGACGCTGTCGCAGAGGGCGAACACTGCTTCCTTGTGCGGGATGGTGACATTGCCGCCGACGAACTCGCCCTGCCGCAACCGCTCGATGAAGGCGGGCAAGGCATCGGGGGCGACATCGATCGCCTCGTAGCTGCCGTCGATGCCGTGCTCGGCCAGCCAGCTGCCATGGATCAGCGGCGAGCGGGAATGCTTGATCGGGTGGCCGATGACGAAGGCTTTTTTCACGTGAATCACTGAGTGAGAGTTGCTGGCGCATGCTGACGCAAGGCCTCCAGCAGTGGCAACAGCGGCAGCCCAAGAATGGTGAAATAGTCGCCGTCGATCCGCTCGAACAGCTGGATAGAGGGGCCCTCGAGGCGGTAGGCGCCGACCGAAGCCAGCACAGCGGCGCCTTCGAGCGCCAGCACCTGATCGCGTTCCGCAGCGCCGAAGCGCCGCATGGTGAGACTGGCGCTCGACGTGCCCGACCACAATAGCTGCCCGGCTTCGGCCAGCGCCAGGCCGGCGTGGAGGAAATGCGTGCGCCCGGCCAACCGATCGAGCTGGGCGGCGGCGGCGATCAGGTTCCCAGGCTTGTGCAGAAGCTCGCCCTCGACGGCAAGCACCTGATCGGCGCCGATGACGACGCCTCGTCTCGCGAGGGACACCGAAAGGGCCTTGGCTTCGGCCAGCCGGCGCGCCACTGCCGGCGCATCGCCGCCTTTCCCCAGCACTTCGGCCTCGAGGCGACGCTCGTCGATTTGTGCTGGACTCGTCTCGAATCGAAGCCCGGCCCCGGCCAGCAGGGCCTTTCGCGTCGCGCTCTGGGAAGCAAGGATCAGCATGCCGTCGGTTTTCCACACTGTCCTTGTTGGCTCAAGAGCGCTGGCAGTGGAAAAACCCGCCGGCCGATCAGCGGGCCGGGTTCTCCCCGCTGGGACGGAATCCTTCAACAGCCCGGCCCGGGCGGACCGTTAACAAAAGCTTAATGTGAGCTATGGGGATAAACGGTTGCGGATGGCGCCCCGTCATCAACAGGCTCGTTAACGGTTCGTTAGCGATTGTGACATGGTTAAGACTTAGTGAACGGGGCGACTCCGGGCGCGGCGGCTTTCGTTCACAGACGATGATTCACAGCCTCCATCCGAGGGGTCGGCCGCGCGCTTCTGTCGCCGCGTCTGTCGTTGTGGGCAAAGCGGAATTCCTGCAAAACACCGCCATGATAATGATGATTAAGAATCTAGATTCTTTCTGGTTGGTTGGGCGATGACCGAGACGCTGGTGGTGAAACCACTGCTCGAGACGGTGCTCGGACGGCGCCAGCAGCGGCTGCCGATCTGGATCATGCGGCAGGCCGGCCGCTACCTGCCCGAGTACCGCGAGCTTCGCGCCAGGGCCGGCAGCTTCCTCGAGCTCTGCTACAACCCCGAACTGGCTGCGGAAGTAACGCTGCAACCGCTCAGGCGGTTCGACCTCGATGCGGCAATCCTCTTCTCCGACATTCTGGTGATCCCCGATGGGCTCGGCCAGGAGGTTCGCTTCGAGGCCGGTGAAGGCCCGATCCTGGTGCCCGTGACCAGCGACACGGTCTCGGCGCTGGATTCCCAAGGGGCTTTGGAAAAGCTAGGCCCCATCATCGAGACCGTTCGCCGGGTTCGTGCCGGGCTTGGCCCCGAAAAGACGCTGATCGGCTTTTGTGGTTCGCCCTGGACCGTTGCCACCTACATGATCGGGGGGCGCGGTTCGTCCGATCAGGCCGCGGCGCGCGTCTTCGCGCTGACCCAGCCCGAGGCCTTTGCGCGGCTCATCGATATCCTCGTCGAAGCCAGCATCGGTTACCTCGCGGCGCAGCTGCGGGCCGGCGCCGACGTGGTGCAGCTGTTCGAGAGCTGGGCGCTGAATCTCGATGAGGTGGCGTTCCGCAACTGGGTGATCGAGCCGAACCGACGGATCGTCGAAGGGCTGAGGAAGCTTATTCCGGGAGCACCGGTGATCGGCTTTCCGCGGGGCGCGGCCGGCAACCTGCCGGCCTACGCGAAGGCCACCGGGGTGAACGTACTGGGGCTCGACTATGCGACGCCGCTCGGCTTTGCCGCCGAGCTGCCGGCGGGGCTCGGCGTGCAGGGCAACCTCGACCCGCTGCGTCTGCTGGCCGGCGGCGAGCAGATGGACAATCGGGTGCGCGAGATCGTTGCAGGCTTCCGCGACCGGCCGCATATCTTCAATCTGGGGCACGGGATCGTGCCGGAAACGCCGATCGGCCATGTCCAACGGCTGATCGCAGTGGCGCGGGGAGCCTGACGGAATGGAATGGGTCAAGGCGCTGCACATCCTGTCGGTGATCGCCTGGATGGCCGGGATGCTCTATCTGCCGCGGCTGTTCGTCTACCACGCCGATGCCGAGAAGGGGTCAGTGCAGTCGGAAACCTTCAAGGTGATGGAGCGCCGGCTTTATCGCGGCATCACCACGCCGGCGATGATCGCCACCTGGGTGTTCGGGCTGTGGCTGGCCTTCGGGTTCGGTATCGTCGATTTCTCGCAGGGCTGGATGTGGCTCAAAGCGCTGATGGTGATCGTGCTGAGCGGCATCCACGGCTTTTACGGCCGGGTGCTGCGGGACTTCGCCAACGACCGGAACACCCGGCCCGCGAAGTTCTTCCGCATGATCAACGAAGTGCCGTTCGTGATCGCCATCGTCATCGTCATCGCGGTGGTGGTGAAGCCGTTCTGAGCGCGAGACCGAGCTCTGGTGTTCCACGTGAATCCGCATTCCGCTTGAATGTGGCGAAGGTTTTAGCTATCTGAAGCGCATTGCCTGATCGATGGGCGCCTCCCCGGCGCTTTCCGGGCGAACCCCCCTCTCCGTACATCCCCGCCACTTACGATTGCCCAAGGGTCTTCCGCGCAATGGAAAATATGAAGCTCAGCGAGCTCAAGGCCAAGACGCCTGCCGAATTGCTTGAATTCGCCGAGACTTACGAGGTCGAGAATGCCTCGACCATGCGTAAGCAGGAACTGATGTTCGCCATCCTCAAGGAGCTGGCGGCGCGCGAAGTCGACATCACCGGCGAAGGGGTGGTCGAGGTGCTGCCGGATGGCTTCGGCTTCCTGCGCTCGCCGGACGCCAACTACCTGCCCGGCCCCGACGACATCTACGTCTCCCCCTCGCAGATCCGCCGCTTCTCGCTGCGGACCGGCGACACGGTCGAAGGCCAGATCCGGTCTCCCAAGGAAGGCGAGCGCTACTTCGCGCTGCTGAAGGTCAACACCATCAATTTCGAGGACCCCGAGAAGGTCCGCCACAAGATCAATTTCGACAACCTGACGCCGCTCTACCCCGATGAGCGGCTGCGCCTCGAGCTGCCGGACCCGACGGTCAAGGACAAGAGCGCCCGGATCATGGATCTGGTGGCGCCGCTCGGCAAAGGTCAGCGTGCCCTTATTGTTGCGCCGCCGCGTACTGGTAAGACCGTACTGTTGCAGAATATTGCACAGTCGATCGCTATCAATCATCCCGAGTGCTACCTGATCGTGCTGCTGATCGACGAGCGGCCGGAGGAAGTCACCGACATGCAGCGCTCGGTGCGCGGCGAGGTGATCTCCTCGACCTTCGACGAGCCGGCGTCGCGCCACGTCCAGGTCGCCGAGATGGTGATCGAGAAGGCGAAACGCCTCGTCGAACACAAGCGCGATGTGGTGATCCTGCTCGATTCGATCACCCGCCTCGGCCGTGCCTACAACACCGTGGTGCCGAGCTCGGGCAAGGTGCTGACCGGCGGTGTGGACGCCAACGCACTGCAGCGCCCCAAGCGGTTCTTCGGTGCCGCCCGCAACATCGAAGACGGCGGCTCGCTCACCATCATCTCGACGGCGCTGATCGATACCGGCAGCCGCATGGATGAAGTGATCTTCGAAGAGTTCAAGGGCACGGGTAACTCGGAAATCGTCCTCGATCGCAAGGTCTCGGACAAGCGGGTGTTCCCGGCGATGGATGTCACCAAGTCTGGCACCCGCAAGGAAGAGCTGCTGGTCGAGCCGGATATCTTGAGGAAGATGTACGTGCTGCGCCGCATCCTCAACCCGATGGGCACGGTCGACGCCATGGAGTTCCTGATGGACAAGATCCGTCAGACCAAGACGAACTCCGATTTCTTCGACTCGATGAACACCTAAGATCGAGCTTTGATGCGCGACGACGACACCATCGTCGCCCTCTCCTCCGGCGCCGTTCCCTCGGGCGTGGCGGTCATTCGACTGTCGGGCCCGCAGGCCGGACCGGTGTTGAGCGAGATGCTCGGCGCCCTGCCCGCCCCGCGCCAGCTGAAGCTGGCCGATATCCGGATCGCCGGAGAGACGCTTGACCGTGGTCTCGTCGCCTGGATGCCGGGACCGCAGAGCTTTACCGGCGAGGATTGTGCCGAACTGCAGGTGCATGGCTCGCCGGCGGTGGTGCGGGTCCTGCTCCGCAAACTCAGTTCACAACCAGGCATCAGGCTGGCCGAGGCCGGAGAGTTCACCCGACGCGCCTTCGAGAACGGCAAGCTCGATTTGGTGGAGGCTCAGGGCCTCGGCGATCTGATCGAGGCCGAGACCGAGAACCAGCGCGCCCTCGCCTACGCGCGGATGGAAGGCGGACTGACCCGGCAGGTCGAAGGCTGGCGCGAGCAACTGCTGGATCTGAGGGCCGAGATCGAGGCGCAGATCGACTTCTCGGACGAAGGGGATGTCGGGGCACTTCCCGCTGGTTTTGGCGCCGAGGTCGCGGCGTTGCGCGATGCTGTCGCAGCGGTGCTGGCGACACGCGGCCAGGGGCGGATTCTCCGCAGCGGCTTTCGGGTGGTGCTGGCCGGGCCGCCCAATGCCGGCAAGTCGAGCCTGTTGAACGCCCTGTCGCGCTCCGATGTGGCGATCGTCTCCGATGAGCCGGGCACGACGCGCGACCTCAAGGAAGTGCCGCTCGATATCCGGGGGCAGCTGGTCATCCTGGTGGACAGCGCCGGGATCCGCGACACGACCTCGAAAGCCGAGGCGATCGGCGTAGAAAGGGCCAGGCAGGCCATCCTCAGCGCCGACCAGGTGCTGTGGCTGCGGGCCCCTGACGTCGAGCCCGCTGGAGATGAGCCGGATCTCGGAGCAGAGACCGACCGGCGGGCGCCGGTGATCGTCGTCGGCACAAAGAGCGATCTTGGCGTTGTGCCGGGCGCCGACCTCACCGTATCGGTGAACACCGGTGCCGGCATCGATGCCTTGCTTGACCAGCTCTACGAAGCGTCGGGTGCCGGTTCGGTCCAGGCATCGGAACTGCTGGTCAGCTATGAACGGGATCGTGAAGCCCTGGAGGCGGCGGCGATCAGCCTGCAGCAGGTAGCGGATCATCTTGGGAGCTCGGAGCTAGCGGCGGAGGACCTGCGCCAAGCCTCTTTTGCGCTCGAAAGACTGCTGGGGAGGATGGATGCCGAATCGGTGCTGGACCGGTTGTTCAGCGCCTTCTGCATCGGCAAATGATTCACGTGGAACATTGCGGTAGAGGTTCGGGCGTTGATTCACGTGAAACATTGGACTAGACCCGCGCTCCAAAGGATCTCCCAGAGATGAGCGATTTCGGCGTCATTGTTGTAGGTGGTGGTCACGCAGGCAGTGAGGCAGCGGCAGCCGCGGCGCGTCTCGGTGTGCCCACGGCGCTGATCACCCACAAGTTCGCCACCATCGGCGAAATGAGCTGCAACCCGGCGATCGGCGGCCTGGGCAAGGGCCATCTGGTGCGCGAGATCGACGCCATGGACGGGCTGATGGGCCGAGTCGCCGACGCGGCAGGCATCCAGTTCCGGGTGCTGAACCGCCGTAAGGGCGCCGCGGTTCGCGGGCCTCGGGCACAGGCGGATCGCAAGCTTTACCGGCAGGCCATGCAGGCGGCGATCCTCGCCCAGCCCAACCTCACGGTGATCGAAGGCGAGGTCGATGACCTGATCGTCACCGATGGCCGGATCGCGGGCGCGGTGCTGCTCGACGGGCGTCGCTTCGCGGCAAAGGCCGTGGTGCTGACCACCGGGACGTTCCTTCGTGGGCTGATCCACCGGGGCGAGGAAACAGTGCCGGCCGGCCGGGTGGGCGAGAAGCCAGTGCTCGGGCTGTCGACGCGGCTCGAGGCGCTGGGTCTGACGCTGGGCCGGCTGAAGACCGGAACGCCGGCGCGGCTCGATGCGACATCCATTGATTTCTCGGGTCTCGAGGAGCAGCGCGGCGATGATCCGCCCGAGCCATTCTCGGCGCTGACCAGCGCGATCACTACACGGCAGATCAGCTGCTATATCACCCGCACGACGTCCGATACGCATCGGATCATCTCGGAGAACCTGCACCGCTCGGCGATGTACTCGGGGCGGATCAAGAGTCGCGGCCCGCGTTACTGTCCGTCGATCGAGGACAAGGTGGTCCGCTTCGCCGACCGGGACAGCCATCAGATCTTTCTCGAGCCTGAGGGGTTGGACGACAACACGATCTATCCGAACGGTTTGTCCACCTCGTTGCCGGCCGAGGTGCAGGAGGCGTTCCTCAAGTCGATGCCAGGGCTCGAGAATGTCCGGATCATTCGACCGGGTTACGCGATCGAGTACGACTATGTCGATCCGCGCGAGCTTCGACCGACGCTCGAGTTGCGGCGGCTGCCCGGGCTGTACCTCGCCGGGCAGATCAACGGCACTACGGGCTATGAAGAAGCGGCCGCGCAGGGCCTCTATGCGGGGGCCAATGCCGGCCTGGCCGCGAAGGGTGCCGCGACGCTGCAGCTGTCGCGAACCGAGAGCTATCTCGGCGTGATGGTCGACGACCTGGTGACGCGCGGCGTCAGCGAACCCTATCGGATGTTCACGTCGCGGGCCGAGTTCCGGCTGCATCTGCGCAGCGACAATGCCGATCAGCGACTGACCCGGATCGCTGCCGCTGCCGGGCTCGTCGGCGAGGTGAGGCTGCAGCAGTTCGAGGCGCGTTCGGCAGCCCTGAGCGCCGGGCGGGCGACGCTCGATCGATTGCGGACGACACCGACTGCGGCGCGCAAGGCGGGTCTGGCGGTAAATGCCGATGGCCACGAGCGTAGCGCCTTCGAGCTGCTGTCCTATCCGGACGTCGAGGGAGCGCATCTGGTGCCGCTCTGGCCGGAGATCGCCGAGATTGCCCCTGCCATCCTCGACCAGTTGACGGTCGATGCGCAGTACGCCGTCTATCTGCAGCGCCAGCAGGCTGACATTGCGGCGATGAAGCGCGATGAGAGCCGCGAGATTCCTGATTGGCTCGACTACGCCGCGCTTCCTGGATTGTCGATGGAGCTGCGACAGAAGCTCGGGCAGCACCGGCCGGCGACCATTGCCCAGGCGCAGGCGATCGATGGCGTGACGCCGGCCGCGATCACGCTCATCCTGTCGGTGGTTCGGCGCGGCAGTTTGCGTCAGGCGGGCTGATGGGCGAGCTCTCGCCCTACTCTGACGGGTTTGCCCGGCCGGAGGCGGCAGTACGCCGCGACCTGGAATCGTTTGCTGCGCTGCTGAAGAAATGGAACGCGGTGCAGAATCTTGTTTCACGTGAAACAGAGAATGCCCTGTGGTCGCGACATGTCGTCGATTCGCTCCAGATCCTGCCGCTGTTCCGCCCGAGCGACACGCTGTTTCTCGACGTGGGCTCCGGCGGTGGACTGCCAGCGCTGCCTCTGGCCATCGCCCTCAAGGGCGGGCCGGCGCGCTTCACCCTCGTTGAACCGATCGGCAAGAAGGTCGCCTTTCTGCGCCAGGTCATCCGGGAGCTCGGGCTGCCGGCCGCTGTCCACGCCGGACGCACCGACGACTTTGATTCACGTGAAACACTCGGTGACGGCGCCAGCTTCGACGTGATCACCTCGAGGGCGCTCGCCGCGCTGCCGTTGCTGCTCGAACTTATCCACCCCTTCTTTGGGCCGGAAACCCGCGCGATCCTGCATAAGGGCCGGGATCACGCTGTGGAGGTCGAGGAAAGTCGTTTGGCGTGGGACTTTGACGTGGTAATAACCAAGAGCGCCACCGACGAGGCCGGCGTATTGCTGGAGATCAGCAATTTGCGACGGAAATCAACTCGTTAGCGGAAACGCTCGGAGGCCGTGCCTTGGCTCCTCGAATCCTGACCCTCGCCAATCAGAAGGGTGGGGTCGGCAAGACCACTACCGCGATCAACCTGGCTACGGCGCTCGCTGCCATCGGCGAGCGCGTGCTGATCGTCGATCTCGATCCGCAGGGTAACGCCTCGACGGGCCTCGGCATTTCGCGCGTCGACCGTGACGTCTCGAGCTACGACCTGCTGATGGGCGATGCCAAAGTGGCCGCCGCGGCAGTTATGACCAGCGTGCCGAACGTCGCCATCGTGCCGTCGACGCTCGATCTGCTCGGCGTCGAGCTCACCATCGCCCAGCAGGCTGACCGTGCCTTCCGGTTGCGCGATGCTTTCCGGGCGATGAGCGACCTGACCATTAACGGCCAGGCGGTCAGCTATGTGCTGATCGACTGCCCCCCGTCGCTCAACCTCCTCACCATCAACGCGCTGGTCGCTGCCGACGCCGTGTTGGTGCCTCTGCAGTGCGAGTTCTTTGCGCTCGAGGGTATGAGCCAACTGCTTCAAACCATTGAACAAATTCGTACCACCCTGAATCCGCGACTGTCGATACAGGGTGTTGTGATGACGATGTTCGATCGCCGCAACAATCTCAGCGAACAGGTCCTGGCCGACGTCCGTTCGGAGATGGGGTCGCTGGTCTACGACACGGTAATACCGCGCAATGTCCGGCTGTCCGAGGCGCCATCCTATGGTAAGCCGGCGCTGCTCTATGACCTCAAATGTGCCGGCAGCCAGGCTTACCTGCGCCTTGCTACCGAAGTGATCCGGCGTGAGCGCCAGCTCATGGCCGCATAAGGAAGTTGGAATGAACGAGAAACCATCACGGCTCGGGCGTGGCCTCGCGGCGCTGATCGGCGATATGGCGACGATGGAAGGGGCGCGCCTGGCTGATGGCAGCAGCTCGAAGCGCCTGCCGGTCGACTTCCTGATTGCCAACCGCGCCAACCCGCGTCGCGACTTCGACCCGGATCAGTTGGAGGAACTGACCAGCTCGATCCGCGAGAAGGGCGTGATGCAGCCTCTGCTGGTGCGGCCGACCAATGATCCGAACCAGTTCGAGATCATCGCCGGCGAGCGCCGCTGGCGCGCTTCGCAGCGGGCTGGCCTCAACGACGTGCCGGTGATCATCCGTGACGTCGACGACAAGGAGGCGCTCGAACTCGCGATCATCGAGAACGTCCAGCGCGTCGACCTCAACCCGCTCGAGGAAGCCATGGGCTACGGCCAGCTGATCGAGCAGTTCGACTACACCCAGAACGACCTGGCCCAGGTGATCGGCAAGTCGCGCTCGCATGTCGCCAATACGCTGCGGCTGCTGAAGCTGCCGGACGATGTCCGCGGCATGCTGGCGAGCGGCGAGTTGACGGCGGGCCATGCGCGCACGCTGATCACGGCCGACGATCCGGTGGCGCTGGCCAAACGCATCGTGGGCGGCGGGCTTTCGGTGCGCGAAGCTGAAGCGATGACGCAACGCGAGATCAACGCCCCGAAAAAACGGCCGGCAGCGGCGCCGGAGCAAAAAGATGCCGATACTGCCGCGCTCGAGAAGCGGCTCTCGGATGTGCTCGGCCTGCACGTGGCGATCGACCACAAGGATCAGGGTGGCCGGCTCGAGATCCGCTATCGGACGCTCGAACAGCTCGACGGTATCTGCATGAAGCTGACCGGTTACGGGGTGTAGCGCCGGGCCGGTGTTTCACGTGGAGCGTTGGCACGCTGCCTTGCGGCAAGTGGAAGAGGGCGCGTTCAGCGCCCTTTTTTGTCGGCGCGAAGAGACATCTCTGCCGGTGCTTCTGACAGCAGCGCCTGTGCCCTTGGCGCGCCTCACCCTAACCCTCTCCCCAAAGGGGCGAGGGGACGCGTGTGGCACTGCCGTTGAGCCAACCGCCCCCTCGCCCCTCTGGGGAGAGGGCGGGGTGAGGGGCGCCAAGCGCACAGGATTTCCGCTCCACCCTTCGCCAAGGAGGGTGTTTCACGTGGAACTATGGCACTAAGTCGTTGATGTCCCTAACGTTCTGCGGCCATCGTGCAAACGGCAAGCAGCGCTCGACGGCTCAGAGTATCGGCCAGTCCATAGCGTTTGCGGCTGTCGGCGACAGCGAGTTGCAGACGGTCGAGGGCGGCGCTGAGCGCGTCGTCGGTCCAGAGGCGAAGCTGGCGCTCGATCGAGGAGCGGCGCGAGAAATGCGGTTTGGGCCGGGCGCTATCGAGCACGGCCCCCGGCGACTTGCCGGCATCCACCTCGACGCGCCAGCGGCGCAAGGTGGTGAAGTGACCAAGAGCGCTGGCCAGGATCTGCTGGGAGTTGACGCTCTGGGCGATGGCTCGCTCCAGCGCCGTATCGAGGTCGGCGGCGTGGCCGGTGCCGGTGGCGTCGACGACTTCATCGAGCACCAGCGCGGCGTTGTCGGCGCAGAGCGTCAGCACGTCCTCGCGGGTCAGCAACTTGCTGCCGGACGCAAACAGCACCAGTTTTTCGAGTTCCCGGCGGCTGATTTCACGATCATTGCCGAGGCTGTCGCGGATCGCTGCGACGGTGTCCTGGTCGGCACGGATGCCGGCCTTGGAGAAGGTTTCGGAGATCAACCGGCCGAGCGATTCGTCGTTGTCGGGGTAGCAGGGCAGGGCGCGGCCCAACCGTGCGGCCTCGACCAGGGCGCGCAGCGGGTCCTTGGGCGTGAGGTTGCCGGCTTCGAGAATGATGATGGAACCGGGATCGTCGCGCAGCTCGGTGAGCGGCATCACCAGTGATTTGCCGGCGCCGCGCACCCGGATGACGCGGCGATCGCCGAACAGCGAGGTGGTCTTGGCTTCGACGGCCAGCCGCGACGGGTCGGCGTCCAGTTCGGCGCCGTCGAGCACCACCAGGTTCATGCTGTCGGCATCATTGCCGGCATAGCGGCGGGCGAGGCGCTGGCCGGTTTCGCGCACCAGGCCGGTGTCCGGACCGTAGGCGAGGATGATGCCGGCTTCGAGGTCGGGTCGATCGACGAAGCGGGAAACCTCGTGCGCCTTCAGCGCGCCCATCAGCCGGCCGACTGAACGAGAGCGCCGAGCAGGGTCAGCCGAACCGTCTCGGCCAGTTCGCGTGCGGCGCGCTCGATCGCTTCGCGCTGGGCCTCCGACGCGGCCAGCGCCTGGCTGTCGGTGGTGTAGAGCGCCGCAGCCGAGCGGCTGGTCGACAGGATGATCGAGCCGTCGGCAGCGACCAGCTCGATGCGGGCGGTGACCGTCGCTTCGCGCTGCTCCGAGGGCCGCGTGACGTTCGAGCGGGTGAGCTTGCGCGTGGCGTTCGAGGTGGTGATCCGAACCGTGGGGCTGGCCGGGTCGGTGGCCTTGCCGAAGCGCAGCGCCAGTTCCTGGTAGATCACCTGTTCGGCGCGGCTGTTGGGCTTGGCATAGTTCAGCGGGTGCCGCTCGGTGCCGATACCACGCTCGCCATAGACCGGGGTGAGCCCGGTGCAGCCCGCCAGCGCCGTGGCGCCGAGCAGGCTCAGCGCCACAAAGGCGTAACGGAACAAAGGCCTGGACCGGGCTGATCGCGCTCTAGACAACCACATTGACGATCCTGTCGGGGACGATGACCAGCTTCTTGGGGGGCTTGCCATCCAGCATGCGGGCAACCGCATCGAGTGACAAGACTTCTTTCTCAACCAGCTCCCGGGCGGCGCCGACCGGCACGGTGATCTCGCCGCGGCGCTTGCCATTGACCTGCACCGGCAGCACCACGGTGGTTTCAACCAGCAACGACTGGTCAGCCACCGGCCAGGGGGCGTCGACGACCAGGCCCGTCTTACCGAGCGCCGACCAGCAGGTTTCGGCCAGATGCGGCATCATCGGCGCGACGAGCTGCACCAGGCGCTCCACTGCCTCGCGGAAGGCGTCGCGTTGGGCCGGGGAAATGCCGGATGCCACCGACTGGGAGAACTTGGCGATGGCGTTCGACAGCTCGTAGATCTGCGCGACGGCGCGGTTGAAGCGCAGCCCTTCGATCTCGCCGCCGACATTGGCGACGGTCCGATGGACCACCCGGCGGAGCTCGAGCACGCCGGCATCGCCGTCGCCCTTGAGACGCGCGGCGATATCGTCTTCGAGGTCGAGGAAGTCGCCGACCAGCTTCCAGACGCGCTGCAGGAAGCGGCTGGCGCCTTCGATGCCGGCCTCGGTCCACTGCACGTCGCGCTCGGGCGGGGAGTCGGACAGCATGAACCAGCGGGCGGTGTCGGCGCCATAAGTCGAAACGATCTCGTCGGGGTCGACGACGTTCTTCTTGGATTTGCTCATCTTTTCGATCGAGCCGATGGCGACGGCCTCGCCGGTCTGCCGCATCACGGCGCGACGTTCACCGTCGACCTGATCGATCCGGATGTCGGCCGGCGACACCCACTCGCCGTTCGGACCGGTACCCAGCTGGTAGGTCTCGTGCACCACCATGCCCTGGGTGAACAGGCCCTTGAACGGCTCCTCGATGTTGAGGTGGCCGGTCTGCTTCATGGCGCGGGTGAAGAAGCGCGAATAGAGCAGGTGCAGGATCGCGTGCTCAACGCCGCCGATATACTGGTCGACCGGCAGCCAGGTGTTGGCGATGCCGGGCACCGTCGGGGTCGCGGCATGCGGATCGGTGAAGCGGGCGAAGTACCAGGAACTGTCGACGAACGTGTCCATGGTGTCGGTCTCGCGCGTCGCCGGCCCACCGCATTTCGGGCAGTCGACATGCTTCCAGCTCGGATGGTGATCGAGCGGGTTGCCCGGCCGATCGAAGCTCACGTCCTCGGGGAGGACGACCGGCAGGTCTTTGTCGGGCACCGGCACGACGCCGCAGTTCTCGCAATGGATCACCGGGATCGGGCAGCCCCAGTAGCGCTGGCGCGACACGCCCCAGTCGCGCAGGCGATAGTTCACCTCGACCTTGCCCTGCGGCAGATTGTCGACGGTCCGCTCGGCGAAATGTCCGGCGATCGCCTTCTTGGCGGCATCGATCTCGAGGCCGTCGAGGAACTCGGAGTGGTAGATGCGGCCGGGGCCGTTATACGCCTCGGAATCGACTTCGAACGTCGCCGGATCGGCGCCTTCGGGCAGCACGACCGGGAGCACCGGCAAGTCGTAGCGGCGGGCGAAGTCGAGGTCGCGCTGGTCATGCGCGGGGCAGCCGAAAATGGCGCCGGTGCCATAGTCCATCAGCACGAAATTGGCGATGTAGACCGGCAGCGTGGCGCCGGGCTTCACCGGGTGTTTCACGTGCAGCCCGGTGAAGATGCCGAGTTTTTCCGCCTTGTCGATGGTCTCGGTGGCGGTGCCGTGACGGCGGGTCTCGGCGATGAAGGCCGCGATCTCCGGATTGTCAGCGAGGCTCTGGGCCAGCGGATGATCAGCCGAAATGGCGATGAACGAGGCGCCGAAGATGGTATCCGGGCGGGTGGTGAACACCTCGACGGAGGTGAACTTCTGCCATTGCTCGGTCAGCTCGAACAGCAGCCGCAGGCCCTCGGACTTGCCGATCCAGTTGCGCTGCATGACGCGCACCTTCTCGGGCCAGTGGTCGAGGGTGTCGAGCGCCTCCAGCAACTCCTCGGCGAAATCGGAGACCTTGAAGGCCCACTGGTTGAGTTCACGCTGTTCCACAACGGCACCGGAGCGCCAGCCGCGGCCATCGACCACCTGCTCGTTGGCGAGCACGGTCATGTCGACGGGGTCCCAGTTGACCTTGGATTTCTTGCGGGTGACGAGGCCCTCGCGCAGGAAGTCGAGGAACAGCTTCTGCTGCTTGGAATAGTATTCGACGTCGCAGGTGGCGAACTCGCGACTCCAGTCGATGCCGAGCCCGATCGACTTCAGCTGCTTCCGCATCGCGGCGATGTTGGCGTAAGTCCAGCTCTTGGGGTGGACCTTGTTCTGCATGGCGGCGTTCTCGGCCGGCAGGCCGAAGGCGTCCCAGCCCATCGGATGCAGCACGTTGCGGCCCGTCGCACGCATATAGCGCGCCAGCACGTCGCCCATGGTATAGTTGCGCACGTGGCCCATGTGGATGCGCCCCGAGGGGTAGGGGAACATCTCGAGCACGTAGTAGGGCTTGCGGCTATCGTCGTGTTTGACCTCGAAGGACTTGTTGTCCTCCCAGGCCTTCTGCCAGCGTGGCTCTTCGACACGCGGATTGTAGCGCTCGGTCGTTCTACCAGTCACTTCGGGAAGTCCTTAAAGCCGCGGATTACGTTGCGTTCACTAGGGTTTTTGGCTACCGGACCTTCATCAGAATTCCGTTAACCGGTCAACAGAGAGGGCCATGCAGAACGCCCCGGAAAGTCTCGAAATCATCCGCGCCCGGATCGAGCGGGCACACCAGCGTTTCGGCCCGCCGCCGGATCGGGTGGAACTGGTCGCTGTCTCCAAGACCTTCGATGCCGCAGCAATCCGGCCGTTTCTTGACGCTGGCCAAAGGGTGTTCGGTGAGAACCGGGTGCAGGAAGCCAAGGAGAAATGGCCCGAGCTGCGGGCATCCTATGATGGCATAGAATTGCACCTGATCGGCCCGCTGCAGACCAACAAGGCGCGCGAGGCGGTGGCGCTGTTCGATGTGATCCAGACCGTCGACCGCGACAAGCTGGCGGGTATCCTCGCCGAGGAGATGAAGCGGGCAGGCCGGCGCCTGCAGGTGTTCGTGCAGGTCAATATCGGGCTCGAGGAACAGAAAGCGGGCATCGCGCCGTCGGACGCAGCCGCCTTTGTCGGCCGATGCAAGGACCTCCATGGTCTCGATGTCATCGGGCTGATGTGCATTCCGCCCGAGGGCGACCCGGCCGGGCCGTATTTCGCGCATCTAGCGTCGCTGGCTCGCGATGCCGGGGTCGAAAAGCTGTCGATGGGGATGAGCAGCGATTTCGAGACGGCGATCGCCATGGGCGCGACCCATGTGCGGGTCGGCAGCGCGCTGTTCGGGCACCGGGGGTGAGTGCCGGCCGGCTCAGCCTCGCCGAGGCGGAGCAGCTGGTGGCCGAACGGCTGGGCGCCACCCCGAGGGCCGCGCATTCGCGCTTCGTCGGCCTGCTGCTGCAGCACCTGGCGGTCGAGCTCGGCGCCGATGCCGGGCTGTGGCGACTCGTCGGGCTGGTGCATGATCTCGACTATTTCGCCGTCGACGGCGACTGGAGCCGGCATGGCGTGCTGGCGGCGGACTGGCTGCAGGGCCGCCTGCCGCCCGAGGCCCTGGCGGCGATCGCGGCGCATGACCACCGCACCGGGATCGAGAGCACGACGCCGCTGGCGCAGTGCCTGCGGCTTGCCGATGGTCTGGCGGTGCTCGATGAGGCTGCCGGACGCGAGGCAACGCTCGCGGCCCTCGGCGCCGGCGCCATCGAGCATATCGTCGCCAGCCGGCCGTTCCTCGTGGCAATCATCGCCGGCACCGCCGCGCGACAAGGGCTGGACCTTGCGACGCTCGGTGCCATTCTGGCAGCGTTGCCGCGCCAGGCACAGCCCTGACGTATCTGCTATGACGCCATAATGTCATCGATCTAGCTGACGAGTCACAATAGTTTTCCGATAAATACTTTGCCGTCGCCTCGTGCGGTTCAGGCGTAAGCTTTTGTGACGGCACTTCTCGTCGAAACGACTTCGTGATAACCTGAACACCTCTACCGATACTTTTGTTTCACACGTCTTCGTCCTGGAGGTGCGTCCGCCATGGTGGCGGCCGTTCACTTGTGCTTGGGGGCAATCGAATGGCTGGAGAGTTTCAGGTCAAGGGGAAGAACGCAGCGGCGCCGTTCACGCTGAAGGTGCACCGCGGCGATGGGATGGCGCTGCTGGCGATGAACTGGCGCAACGGGCAGCCCCCCAACGATTTCGTTGGTTTCGCCATCGAGTATCGGGTGCCTGGCGGCACGCGGTTCCTCGCGGTACACAACCGTATCGCTTTTCCAGGGCCGGATGGGGCGCTGAACCCCAACACTCTGTCGTCGCGGCTGTCGCCGATCCAGAAGTTCCGGTGGGTGCACTTCCCGTTCACGGCGGAGATTCCCGGCGCCTACACCTACATGGTGACGCCGGTCTTCATGGATGAAGGCGGGCAACTGAGCTACGGCGCGCCGCAGACCGCTGATATCGAGCTCAGACGCGACACCTATCCGGGCGTGCTGAACGTCGCCTACACCCGCGGCTTCGTCTCGTCGCAGGCCTTTGTCGACCGCTATGAGAAGCATGGGCCGATCTCGACCCTGCTGCCCGAGAACGCCGACGACGGCCTGACCTTCACGCCGACGCATCCGAAAACCCGGGATGCGCTCAACTGGATGGGGTTCGAGGCGCGACACGCCATCTATGAGACGCTCGACGAAGCGATCGCCGATCCGACGGCCAAGGTATTCGTCGTGGCCTACGACCTGAGCGAAAAAGGGTTCGTCGACAAGCTCCGGCAACTGGGCAACCGACTCAAGATCATCATCGACGACGATGGCGACCACGGTGACGCCCACTCGGGCGAGAGCCAGTCAGCCGCCATCCTCACAGCCTCGGCGGGGGCCGCCAACGTCAAGCGGCAGAGCATGGGCAAGCTTCAGCACAACAAGATGATCGTGGTCGACGGCGACCATGTGAAGAAGGCCATCGGCGGGTCGACCAATTTCAGCTGGCGCGGCTTCTATGTGCAGTCGAACAACGCCATGATCTTTGCCGGCCCGGCGCCGGTGCAGGTGTTCCGAGAGGCCTTCGAGGATTTCTGGACGGAGGCGGGGTTCGCCACCAGCCGGTCGGCCGAATGGCGCGATCTTGGAATCGCCGGCGTCGACGTCAAGGCGACGTTCTCGCCGCACGCACCGGGCAACGCCCAGCTCGGCCGGATCGCCGACGATATCGACAGCACCAAATCAAGCCTGCTGTTCTCGCTGGCCTTCCTGTGGCAGACGCCGGGGGTGATCCGCGATGCGGTCGGACGGGTCCGCGACAACGCCAAGCGCTTCGTCTACGGCATTTCGGACAAGAAGGTCGGCGGGCTCGATGTGCAGAAGCCGGACGGCAATCCGCCGGCAGTGTTTCCGACCGCGCTGCTGAAGGGCAAGACCCCGGCGCCGTTCAGGGCGGAGCCGGTCGGCGGTGGCGGTAACCGCATGCACCACAAGTTCGTGGTGATCGACTTCGACAAGCCGACCGCCCGCGTCTATCTCGGCTCCTACAACTTCTCGATCGCCGCCGACCAGACCAATGGCGAGAACCTGATCCTGGCGCGCGACCGGCGGATCGCCGTGTCCTACATGGTCGAGGCGCTCAGGATGTTCGACCACTACCATTTCCGTATCGCCCAGAAGGAAGCCAAGGCTGCCGGCACCGAGCTGAAGCTGAAACTGCCGCCGGCCGCCGGCCAGGATGCGTGGTGGGTCCGGGACTATACCGATGCCCGGCGCATCAAGGATCGGCAGATGTTTTCGTAGCGCGCCTTCGCTCGGGCGCAGCTGCTATGGCGTCATAGCAACGCTATGCTCGGGTTTTCGCCCAAGGTGTCGGCCCAAGGCTGTGATCACCGGACGGCGGCAGACTGCTGCATGTCATCCGCGCAGATGACAGCCCGAGCCACGGCCTGGTGCCACGCTGCCTGCCATTCAGGCGACGGAGGCACGAATGGACATCTTCAGTCTGGCTGCAGGCAAGCTCGTCGAACGGTCGCCGCAGCAGCCGATGAGTGCCCGGGAAGAGCAGCTCTATTATGAGCGGATGGGACGGCCTCGCCTTCCGAGAGATCTGGCGACGTCGCTGGCCACGCTGGCCGGGGCCGTGCTGGTACTTCTGGTTGGCGCCCATGTGTTCTGACCCATGCTATGCTGGAGGAGCACCGGAGGTCGCGGGGATGGTCGACGACGAAGCTGATAAAGCTGCGATCCTCAGGATGATCCGGACGGAGACGGATGCCTGGCTGCGGCGGGACTTCGACGCGCTGGCCGACTGTTGGGTGCATTCACCACAGAGCCGGCGCCTGCATGCCTTTGCTTCCGTCGGGGTCAGCGTGGACGAGGGCTGGGAGGTGATTGCGGCGCATATCCGCAACGTCATGGCGCGGCACCCCGAGCCGAACGCCTTCGAGGGCCGCGTGCGGTGGGAGCGCATCAACATCGTCGTCAACGGCGACATGGGCTGGGTCACCTATGACCAGCTCGGTCTCGATGACGCCACCGACGTGAAGCGGCTGCTCAAGGTGGTGCATCGCGACGCCGGCGCCTGGAAGATCGCCTGTCTCTCGGTAATGCAGAGCGTCGCTGTTCACTCGGGCTGTCCGCTCATCGAGGTGGACGCGGCGTCGCGGGTTTTGTGGATGAACCAGCTGGCCGAGGAGCGCATCCGCGAGCATGCAGGCCTGGTGGTGTCTGCCGGGCGTCTTCAGACGCGACAGCGCAGCAGCCGGCCCGCCCTGCGCGAGGCGCTGCGGCTGGCGTTCAGCGAACTGGGCAGCCAGGTGCCGCTGAACGTATCCGGCAAGCAGGATTGGGCGGTGCCGCTTGGGGACGACGATTTCTCGGTGCCGCTGTTCTGCTGGGTGCAGTTGGAAGACGGCAAGGTGATGGTGTCGTTCGACGATGCTGAAACCGTGGCACGCCGGATCGCGCGGGCGCAGGCCGTCTACGGACTTTCGCCTGGGCAAGCGCGTGTGGCCGCCTTGATCGTCGAGGGTCGCGAGCTTGCGGTAGCAGCGGACCTGCTCAAGATCAGCATCAACACGGCGCGCACCCACCTGCAGCGCGCCTTCGACAAGACCGGCGCGCATAGTCAACCGGCCCTGGTGCGGCGGCTGCTGAGTGCCGATCCGCTGCGCCGGTAGCTGCGTCGCCGAACGCCACCAAGAATAATGTGACGCCATATTACCGCGGTGTTTTGGGCCCGTTTCGCCCAGGGATCAAATCGCCGGCAGGTCGAACATCGTCAGTTCGGCACCGGCAAGCTCGAGCGTCGAGGCGAGCTGATCCGTGCCGTTCAGCTCCAGCCGGACCGGAGGGTCGGTGAAGACCAGCATTATCGGGCGCGTGCGTTTGGAGATTACGCGCACGACGTCGCCGGACAGCTCGATCTCGAGGCCGTCCTGGGTGAGTGGCGCGCCATGCTCGAGGCCGGCGACGAGGAGGACCGAGATCGCGGCGGCATCGATGTCGGACGGCATCGCGGCGCCCAGCCGGGCCGCCTGGTGGAAGGCGAGCGGCAAGACGGCGCCGGCGCGGAGAAAGACCGGGATCTCCTCGAAGGGAGCGTCGACCCGGTGGGTCTCGCCGCCCTCATACCAGCGGTTGTGGAACAGGTGCCACCAGCGTCCCTCGGGGAGATAGACCTGCCGCGCGACCTCGCCTTCACGAATGATCGGAGCGACGAGCAGGTCGCGGCCGAACATGTACTGGTCCCAGAGCGGCGCTGCCCGGCTGTCGTCCTGAAAGTCCAGCAGCATGGCGCGCAGCAGCGGCTGTTTTTCGGCGACACACCAGGCCGCCTCGCGCCGGAGGTAGGGCATCAGCGACATGCGCAGGTTGGCATAGAAGCGCTAGCCGGTCAGGGCCCGCTCATCGCCGGAGCGCTCGGCGATGTTCCAGGGGGTGCGGTCCTGGTTGAACTCGGCCTTGCTCTCGGCGTGGTACTGCATGATCGGGCAAAAGCACGCCATGGCCGCCGAACGTACATAGAGCTCGGCGCTCGGCACTTCGCCCGAGAAGCCCCCGAGGTCCCAGCCCCAGAAGATCACCCCCGACATGCCGGCCGATAGGCCGGCGAGGATCGAGCGCTTGAACGCGTCCCAGGTCGAACGCTCGTCGCCGGCCCAATGGGCCGGGAAGGTCTGGGCGCCGGTATAGCCGGCACGCGAGAAGCAGATGCCGCCATTCTGCTGGGCGAAGCGGTAATAGGCCGAGATGTACTCGCGCGGGTAGGCGTTGCGATGCTCGAGCCCGGTGCGGCCATCGGCGAAAACCAGGTCCTTGCCCCAGACCATCTCGCCGCCATCGGTCTTGAAGCCGTCGACGCCGAGCTCGTCGATCAGATACTGGCGCTTCGAAAACCACCAGTCGCGACCGGCGGGGTTGCTGAAATCCAGCAGCAGGCTGTCCTTGAACCAGCCTTCGGGCAGCCGGAGCGGCGTCCCGTCCGGGTGCTGCACGCCAAATCCTTCGGCGAAGAAGTGGTTTTCGTCATTGCGCTTCTGCAGGTGCTTCAGCGCCGCCGACTGCTTGATGATGGGGATCTGCCACAGGATCAGCCGCAAGTGGTTGTCGTGCAGGTGCTCGGCCAGGCCCTTGGGATTTGGCCAGCGGCCCCACCCGGGAAATGAGAAGTCCGCGTAACTGAAGGCTTCGGCGCCAGGCTTTTCGGCGTACTGGGCGTCATTGAAGATGTAGAAGGTAGCTTCGTCGGACCAGGCCTCGATGACGAGGACGGTGGCGGGGATATCGTGCTCGAGGGTGAGTGCGACCTGCTTTCGCACTTCCGCCTCGCTGTCCCAGTTGTTGGAGGACATCCAGGGGCCGAGGGCCCAGGCGGGGACGGGTTCGGGATCGCCGGTCAGCGCCATGAACTGGCTGACCTGCTCGGCGACGGAACCCGAAAGCAGGTCGATGGTCAGCCTATCGGCTTCGACGCCGAAGCGCGTCTCCTCGGGAGCGGCGAGGTCGAACCAGGAATAGGAATCGGTGGCGAGATGGAGCCCGAAGCCGGCGTCGGTATAGCCGACCGGCATCGGCATATAGGTCCTCAGCCCCTGTTCCTTGTACTGATTGTAGACGAACTGGTCGACGCGATTGCCGGCCTGATTGAGCGCGTTGTAGCGCTCGCCAAAGCCGTACCAGCCGCAGGGCGGATGGCTGAGGGTGGCGGAAATCTCGCGGATGCTGCCGTCTCGCGCCTCGAGCCAGGAGACATCGGTGAGGGTCGCCGGGCCCAGTTGCAGGGGGAGCGTGGTGTCGCCCGTGCCCGGGGTGATTTCGATCCGCCCGTTCGAAACGCCGATAGAGGCCGGGTCGCTGCCCGCCCGGCGGCGCCGAAGCGTCTCGTAGGCAAACGGTCCCACGACCACCTCGGGATGGGCCGCAAAGCGGATGCGATATGCCACCTCCGATCCGGCCGGAGTGCGGGGCAGGGCGAACTCCCAGCAGTCACCTCGAAAGCTGCCGGCAATGGCGGTTCTGCCGACCACGAGTTCCAGCGGTTCGGCGGCCGAGAGCGGCGAGGCCTGGGCCCGGACGATGACCTCGTCAGTGTCGGTGACGAGTTTGGGGAAGCGTTCTTCGAGCAGCGGCTCGTAGCGATTGCCGTTGCCCTCGGGGGCATGGCGGATGAAGCGGGTTTCGAGCTGGCCGAGGGTCTTGAGGCGTTGTGCGACAATGGGGGTCGGGGTGTCGACCAGCAGTTTTCGGCTTTTGGCGTAGCTGCCCTGCTCGGCGTAGTACCAGGCCAGCAGCTGGCGATCGGCCGGGGTGGCGCTCGCGAGGCGCTCGGCGCTGGTGAGGGTGCGGACCGCATCGACCAGTACCAGGTCCTCGCAGTCGAACAGCCCGAACGGTACCGCGGCGAGCAGCACGTCGAACTCGAGCGACGCCCTGTCGGAGGACGACATCAGCGCGCCGAGCCGCACATGGTTGGCATAGACGTGGTTCTTCACCCGGCCGACGAGACGGGTGGTGCTCTCGTCGCGCGACAAGTGGTTGGTTTCGCGCAAAGCCGCCGCCCAGAGGGCGACCACCCAGGTGTCGGTGGCCTGGTTCTGGTTAGGCGAGAGCTCGCGCTCGAGGCGCGTGGTGATCGAGGTGCGGAGCGCGGTGGCCGTTGAGGAACTGAGCAGCGCGAGGTCGCCGGTGAGCGCGGCGAGGTAGAGGGCGAGCGCGGCTTCGACCGGATCGCTGGGATCGGCGTCGGCGAGGCGGGCGGCAATCTGTGGCGCGGCTGCCGCGGGGTCGCGCAGCAGTTCTGCATAGAGCTCGAGGAACCAGGGGTGGCGGGTGGCGAGGGCGGGTTCGCGAGCGTCGGTTGTCATGGCTGGTTCCGGTCTGGCACCCCTCCCCCTTGAGGGGAGGGGCTGGGGGTGGTGAGGCGATCCCCGGTGCTGACTGCGCCACCCCCACCCCCTATCCCCTCCCCTCAAGGGGGAGGGGTGCGATAGGCCGGTTCAGGTGGTAGTGGCCGAGAGCCCGGTGGCTCCCGGCCTTGCCCTTTGGGAGGCAAACTGGGTGACGGGAGTGCCGGTGTTTGTGGCCACCCCCACCCTTGATCCCTCCCCACAAGGGGGAGGGAGACGCAAGAACTGAGGCCGTCCAGCCATCGCCTCCCTCCCCCTTGTGGGGAGGGAATGAGGGTGGGGGTGGCCACAAGCTCGATGCGCCTTACAGCAGCCCCTCGATCGCTGCCTTGGCATCCTTCAGCGCCTGTTCCGGGGTCTTCTGGCCGAGCTTGGCGGCTTCGAGTTCCTTGCCCACGGCGTCGGTCAGCTGATTCCAGTTGCCGACCACCGGCGGGACCACTGCGGTATCGAGCGCCTGGAACACCACTTCGCGGCTCTCGGGGACCGGCTGGTCGAGATAACCCTGTACGGCGGCCGGATCGGACACGGCGGGGAGTTCCCAGCCGGCGGCGATGCGGAGGTCGACGGCGGCCTTGGATGAGGTCAGGAACTTGATCCACTGATAGGCTTCGGCCGAGTGGGCGCTGTTGGCCGAAACAGCGACGCCGTTGGCGAAGAAGTGGTGCGCCTTGTTGGTCTTGCCCGGCTCCAGCGCGATGTCCCAGTTGAACTTGGCGTTGGCGGCAAAGTCGCCGAGCAGCCAGATGCCGGTGCGGAGCATGGCGATCTTGCCGGCCTTGAACAGATCCTCGGAGGATTGGCCGGCCATTTCGACATCTGACGGGGTGACCTTGTAGGTCGACACCTTGTCGATCATCCAGGACAGCGTCTCGATGTTCTCAGGCGAGTCGATGGTGACGGTCTTCTTGTCGGGCGACAGGATCGAGCCGCCATTCTGGGCGATGGTCTTGTAGAATTCCCAGAACTGGATCGGGGCGAAATCGCCCCACACACCCTTGGCCGGATCGGTCAGCTTCTGGGCTGCGGCAAGCTCGTCCGTCCAGGTCCAGTGGGCGGTCGGGTAGGCGACGCCGGCGGCGTCGAACAGGTCCTTGTTGTAGAACAGCACGACGTTGGAGAAGCTCTCGACCAGGCCGTACTGCTTGCCGCCCTCGGCGAAAGCCGCGAGCGCCGTCGGGTTGTAGACCGAGGTCGAAAAGCCGGTATCGGCTGATATCAGCGGGGTGAGGTCGGTGAGCGCCCCCTTTTCCGCATAGGTGACAAAGTTCTCGAAGTTGAGCTCGAAGGCGTCGGGGGCCTGCTTGGCGGCAACGAGGGTCTGCAGCTTGGTGAAATAGGCGTCCCAGGCGGCGGTCTCGTAGGTGACCTTGATGCCGGGATGCTCGGCCTCGAAAGCGGCGATGGTGGCGTCGAGTTCCTTCAGGTAGTTCGGCGCGGCCGAGAAGGTCATGTACTTGATGGTCACGTCTTCGGCGAGCGCCGGGGTGGTGATGAGGGCGGTGGCAAGCAGCAGCCCGGTGAAAGTTCTACGCAGCATGGTCTTTTCTCCTCCTTGAGACCGTTGGTTGGTTACTTGAGCCCGGTGTGGGACAGGCCCTTGATGATGAAGCGCTGGGCGAAGACGTAGACGGCGATGATCGGCAGCGTGGCGATCACCGCGCCGGCCATCAGCACGTTCCAGTCGGTGGTCCAGCGGCCCTGTAGCGCGCTGAGGCCCAGCGGCAGGGTCATCATCGAGGTGTCGGTGGTGATGATCAGCGGCCACAGGAAACTGTTCCAGCTGGCCATGAAGGCAAACACCGCGAGGGTGGCGAGCGCCGGCCGCGCCAGGTGGATGGCGATGGTGAAGAAGATCCTGATGTAGCCGGCGCCATCGATGAAGGCGGCTTCCTCGATCTCCCTCGGCAGTCGCAGGAAGAACTGTCGAAGCAGGAACGTGCCGAAGGCGCCGAAGCTCGAAGGCAGGATCAGCGCCTGGTAGGAATTGGTCCAGCCGAGCCAGTTCATGATGATGAAGAGCGGGGTAAGGGTCACCTGCTGCGGGATCATCAGCGTCGCCAGATAGGCGTAGAACAGCACGGTGCGGCCGCGGAATTCGATGCGCGCGAAGGCGTAGCCGCTCATGGCGCAGAACAGCACCATCAGGGCGGTCGAGGTGACCGAGACGACAATCGAATTGAACAGGAACAGGCCGACCGGGGCGCTGTCGAACACCTTGGTGTAATTGTCGAGGGTTGCCGGGTCGGGCACCCAGTTGGGCGGAGTGACGAAGGTCGCTCCGGCGGTCTTCAGCGAGGTGGAGACCATCCAGGCGAAGGGCAACAGCATGACCACCGCGCCGGCGATCAGGATGGCATAGGTGGCGAGGTCGGTCGCGCGAAGCGGAGGCCGCTTGCGCATACTGATAGAGACGGCCCCCTCCCGGCCTCCCCCATGAAGGGGGAGGTGAAGAGTCGAGGCTCTGTCTTCGATCGTGCCAAGTGCACTGGCAGGCACCTCCCCCTTCATGGGGGAGGCCGGGAGGGGGCCGTCTTGGCCAGCAAGGAACACCGGCTCAGCCATCGGACCGATCCAGTTTCTTCTGCAACAGGTTCTGCGCGATGGTGACCGCGAAGATCAGGGCGAACAGCACCCAGGAGATGGCCGAGGCGTAGCCCATCTTGTAGTAGCTGAAGGCGTTCTTGTAGATCAGCTCGACCATCACCGAGGTGGCGCCGGCCGGGCCGCCCTGGGTCATGATCCAGACCTGGTCGAACACCTGGAACGACGAGATCAGCGAGATGGTGGTGACGAAGAAGGTGGTCGGCGCCAGCATCGGGAAGGTGATGGCCCAGAAGCGTTGCCAGGGTGTGGCGCCGTCTAGGGCCGCCGCTTCGTAGAGCGGCTCGGGGATATCCTGCAGGCCGGCGAGATAGATCACCGTGACGAAGCCGATATCCTTCCAGACCGAGGTGAGGATGACGCCGGTCATCGCCCAGGCCGGGTCGAACAGCCAGCCGGGGCCTTTGATGCCGATGGCGCCGAGCGCGAAATTGATCAGCCCGTATTGCGGGTTGAGCAGCCATTTCCAGATCAGCGAGACCGCGACCCAGGAGGTGACGACCGGCACGAAGTAGATCGCCCTGAAGACCACGCGCCCGCGGATGCGGCGGTTGAGCAGCAAGGCGAGGCCGAGCGCGATGATCACCACCGAGGGCAGGTAGCCGAGGATGAAGGTCAGGGTGTTGCGCAGCGCCCCGAGCACCGCCGGATCGGCAAGCGCAGTGAGGTAGTTGTCGATGCCGACCCAGTGGATTTCGCCGATCAGGTCCCACTGCGAGAAGCTGAGCACCAGCGAGGACAGCACCGGCGCCATCAGGAACACCACCATGCCGGCGAGGCTGGGCAGCAGCAGCACGGCGAGCGCGAGGTACTTGGAGCGGCCGGCGGCGGGGCTCATGTAGGGCTCCCGCCAACTGACACCGGTCTGGCAGTTCTCGCCTCCCTCCCCCTTGAGGGGAGGGATTGAGGGAGGGGGTGGTGCGGTGACCTACTGATGGACCCCCACCCCCACCCCCTCCCCTCAAGGGGGAGGGGAGCGGCGAAGCTGCATTGCGCGGCGCTCATCTCGTCCCTCGCTGGCCGACGCTGTCGCGTTCGACGATAGCGACGTCGACAAAGCTGTCGCGCGGGGCGTCGGTCTTGTTGAGGATGGCGCTGATCAGCCGGCCGGCGAGCTGGCCTTTGCCGAGGATCGACTGATCGACGGTGGTCAGCGCGGGGTAGACCATGCGCGAGATCGAGAGGTTATCGAACCCCATCACCGAATAATCCTCGGGGATGCGCCTGCCGAGCCGATGGAGCCCGGCCAGCAGGCCCGCCGCGATGAGGTCGGCGGTGCAGAAGGCGGCGGTGGCGCCGCGCAGCGCCACAAGCTGCTCGGCGGCCTTGGCGCCCCAGTCGAAGGTGACGGAGCCGGAAAGGATGCGGCTCGGATCGAAGCCGATGCCGGCTTCGATGAGCGCCCGCTTGTAGCCATCGACGCGGCGCTCGATGACGCCGTCGGTGCGGATCACGCCGGTGACCAGCGCGATGTCCGCGTGGCACTTGCCGATCAGGTATCGCGTCGCCTGGTAAGCGGCGGCTTCGTCATCGACGCCGAGGCGGTAGAAGCTCGGATCGTCGATATAGCTGTCGATCAGCAGGGTCGGCAGGGCAAGTTCGCGCAGCCGCTGGTACAGGGCCTCGCGGTAGACGCCGAGGACGATCAGGGCGTCCATGTTCCAGTGCGACAACGTGTCGAGCTGGGCGTTGCCCTCCCCGACGCCCGACAGCATCATGTAGTAGCCGTTGGCGCGCAGCGCGCTTTCGATGCCGGAGATCATCTCGGCATAGAAGGGGTTGTCGAGCAGCAGCTGGTTCTGGTTCTCGGTGAACGGGATGATCACCCCGACCATGCGCGAGGCGTTGGAAACGAGGCTGCGGGCACTCATGTTGGGGCGGTAGCCGAGCGTCTTGACCGCCGCCATGATGCGTTCGACCGTCTCGTCGGACGCCTTGGCGCGACGCCCATTGATGACGTTGGAAACCGTCATCGGCGAGACGTTCGCGGCAAGCGCGATATCCTTGATGGTGGCCCGTGCCAAAGCTGCAATCCTCCCAGGTTTTGCGTTAAACCTTGAAGCTCGTGATGCCGCGCGTCGATTCTGAGTGACCGATCTGCGCGAGAGCTTGGTTTTACGTTAAACCGACCCTTTCATAGGCGCCGGCGGCGAGGCTGTCAATCGCAGCGAACCGTTGCCGGCGACGCCGGTGCGGTCGGGGCGCCCGCCGGATCTGCCGCGACCTGGTGCTGGCTCGTTGTCGCTGTCAGCGAATTGTCAGCTTCCCGTCAGGATGGCGTCGATAAAGAGTGAGGCGGCGATGAAACTAAACGGTGTCAAATCACGTTTCTCGTCTTACGGCGGTTTCACGTCGTTTTGATTGGCGGGTCGCAGGGCCCGGCAATAACTCACCAGTTTGAAGCCAATGGCTTGGGGTACCAACATGAACAGACGGCGCATTCTGATTGTCGACGACGATGCCGACCTCCGGAAGACCTTGATCGATCAGCTGACGCACTATCGCGAATTCGATCTGGTGGAGGCGGAGTCGGCGTCGGATGCGCTGGGCAAGGTCCGGGGTGCGCATGTCGACCTGATGCTGCTCGATGTCGGCCTGCCCGACATGGACGGCCGCGAGGCGGTCAAGATCCTGCGGCGCGAAGGGTTCAAGAGCCCGATCATCATGCTGACCGCGCAGGACAGCGATTCCGACGAGATCCTGGGGCTCGAGTCGGGCGCCAACGACTACGTCACCAAGCCGTTCCGGTTCTCGGTGCTGCTGGCGCGCATTCGCGCCTCGCTGCGCCAGCACGACCAGAGCGAGGACGTGGTGTTCACCATCGGGCCCTACAGCTTCCAGCCGGCAGCCAAGCTGCTCGAAGCGCCTGACGGGGCCAAGGTGCGGCTGACCGACAAGGAAACCTCGATCCTCAAGTATCTGTACCGCCAGGGTCCCAAGACCATCACCCGCGAGATCCTGCTCAAGGAAGTGTGGGGCTACAACAACCGGGTCACCACGCACACGCTCGAAACCCACATCTACCGGCTGCGCCAGAAGATCGAGCGCGACCCCTCCAATGCGCGGCTCCTGGTGACGGAAGACGGCGGCTACCGGCTGGTGCCGTAACGTCGAGGCCCGAGGACAGGCAGTGCATAACTTTTGCCGCGTGGGCTGACGCGGCAAAAGGGATTCCTGACAGCGGCAAGAAATGCTCTATATCGAGGGCCGCGGCACAAGCGGGCGCTGAGGCGTCCGGAATGTGGCCAGCGGTCCGGGAATAGGGCGGGATGCAACTCGACGACGCGGCGACGATTCTGGGACGTGCGGATTTCTTCGAAATCTGCGACGCCGAGCAGCGGCGATTGCTTGCGTTCGCCTCGGAACGGAAGAAATTCCGGCCGGGCAGCGTCATCTATGCGTCGGGCGACCAGCCTGAAGGGGCGCACGTGCTGGTCTCCGGCACGGTGTCCAGCACGCAGGACGGGGCCGAGAACAACCCATTTCTGATCCACGAGGTCGGCGCAGTGCTGGGGGCGATGGCGCTGGTCATCGCCAAACCGCGACCGGTAACGATCAAGGCGATCGATGCGGTCGAAACGCTGTTCGTGCCGCGGACCGCCTTCATGAAGCTGGCGAACCAGTATCCGGACCTGGCGGGCCGCGCCGCCGACCGCATCCGGCGTGAACTGTCCAGCTATCTCGGGGCCATCGAAGGCTCGCGCGGACGCTTCAGCAAGGGGTAAGGCGCTCAACCTCGGTGTCATCCCCGCGAAGGCGGGGACCCAGTGCGATCTCTCAGCCTCAGCGGGTGCGGCAGCACCCCACCAGGTTCCCGCCGGCGCGGGAATGACGGCGGTGGTGTGCCGAAATCCCGTGCTTAGCCGGAGTGACGGCCCCCTCTGTTCCACGTGAATCAGTCCGGAATCACCGCCTCGGCTTCGATCTCGACCAGCCAGTCGGGGTCGACGAAGGCGGTGACCTGCATCAGCGTGGTCACCGGGCGGATGGTGGCGAAGGCTTCGGCGTGGGCGCGGGCGGCATCTTTCCACAGGCCGATGTCGGTCAGAATGATGCGGGTGCGGGTCACGTGCTCGAGGCTCGAGCCGGCATCGGCGAGGGCCTTGGCGATGATCTCGAGGCAGCGCCTGGTCTGGCCGCAGACGTCGCCGACCGCGGCGGTGCCGCCTTCCGCCCTGATCGGCGCGGTGCCGCCGACCACCACGATGTTGCCGACGCGGACGGCGCGGGAAAAGCCGATCACCGGTTCGAGGTAGGAGCCGGAGCTGACGAGTTGGCGGGACATTGGATGCTCCTGTTGCCGGCGGGTCTCAGGCGAAACGCGCGATGACCGGGACGTGGTCGGAGGGCTTGTCGCTCCAGCCGCGGGCCGGCTTGACGATCTCGGCACCCGCGGTGTGCGCGGCGATATCGGCCGTGGTCCAGATGTGGTCGAGGCGGCGACCCTTGTTGGTGGCCTGCCAATCCTTGGCGCGGTAGCTCCACCACGAGTAGAGCTTTTCCTCGGCCGGGAAATACTTGCGCACGATGTCGACCCAGCCGTGCCCGCCGGCGAGCAGGGCGTTGAGCGCCTCGGTCTCGATGGGCGTGTGGCTGACCACGTCGAGCAGCTGCTTGTGGCTCCATACGTCATGTTCCAGCGGGGCGATGTTGAAGTCGCCGCAGATCAGCTGGCGTTCCCTGAAATGGTCCTCGCCGAACCAGGTCTTGAGTTCACTCAGAAAACCGAGCTTGTGCTTGAACTTGGGGTTGAGTTCGGGGTCGGCGAGATCGCCGCCGGCCGGAATGTAGAAATTGTGGACCGTCACCGGGCCGGTGCTCGAGCCGGGACCGAAGCCGACCAGCGCCGAGACGTGCCGGCTCTCTTCGATCTCGCAGAAGACCCGGGAGGAGATGTCGGTCAGCGGGTGCTTCGAGACGATGGCGACGCCGTGATAGCCCTTCTGGCCGTGCACGGCATGGTGCGGATAGCCGGCAGCGGTGAACTCGTTGCGCGGGAACTGGTCATTGAGGCACTTGATCTCCTGCAGGCACAGCACGTCAGGGTCGTACTGGCGCAGGAAATCCAGCACGATCGGCAGCCGCAGGCGAACCGAGTTGATGTTCCAGGTGGCAAAGCTCGTCGGCATGGAAAAAGGCGCCTCGGTTTGAGAGAGGCGCCTCTTATGCAGAGCAGGGCAGGGAGCGTAAAGCCGGAAACGGCGCTCGACGCTCAGGCGTCGGGCGGTGCGGACTTCGCGCGGAACGTCGGGTCGATGTAGAAGTACGACTTGGGAATCGTCACGTCCTTTTCGACATCGTAGAGCGAGAAGGTGAGCTCGGCGCCGGAGGGCTCGGTAAGCGTCCACTGCTTCATCTCGAGGCTCTCGGTATCGAATACCAGGGCGACGCGGACCACGCCCTTGGGGGTGTCGTCCTGCAGGGTGACGGAGAAATAGTCATCGGACTGGGCCACGGCGACGATGTTGGCCTTGAACAGGTCGATGTTGGAATCGAGGAACTGGCGCAGCGGCACCTTGTCCTGCGGATAGGCGTACTGGGTCTTCTCCTTGCGGTCGACGACGTAGAAGCCGCGTCCGACCGAGACGATCTGCTCATAGGAGGGGGGATTGTAGCGGAACAGGATCTTGCCCGGCCGCTCGAGGAAGAAGGTCCCCTCGATGCGCTGGCCGCGGGTGTCGATCTGCAGGAACCGGCCGACCATGGTCTTGATCTGCGAGTTGTGCTGGTTGATCCGGGTGATCAGGTCGCGCTCGGCGTCGGTAAGGGCCCGCGGCGCGGCGGCGCCCTGTTCCTGCGCAAGCGCGGGGAAGGCGGCGAGCAGAGCGGCGAAGGCGAGGAAGCTGCGACGGATCATCCTGGTGACGTTCCCTTGATGGTCTGGAGCCGCTCACCGTTTCGGCGAAACGTCAGCTGGCTCCAGGTCTTTGATCTGGCGTTCCCGAACCGCCGGGACCGCAAGTCCCGCCCGGAAGCACCGTGCTGGAGCATGCCTGTAGATAGGAATTGCGGCAACAGCTGGAAAGTTCCTGATCACGGCTCGGTGTGATCCTTAGCGATCCTTCTTGCCGCGGGCGATCTCTGTGGCGAGTGCAGCAAGCTTTTGGGTCCAGAAGCCGCGGAAGCGCTCCAGCCAGTCGTCGATGTCGCGCAGCGGCGTGGCGTCGAGCCGATAGACCCGCCGCGTGCCCTCGGGGCGCACCGTGGCGAAGCCGGACTCGCGCAGCACCTTCAAATGCTGGCTGACCCCGGCCTGGCTGATGCCGAACTCCGCGCCGATCACCTCCACCACCTCGCCCGAGGCGTGCTCGCGCTCGGCGAGCAGCTCGAGAATGCGGCGGCGGACTGGATCGCCGAGAACGTCGAACGCGTGCATCACATCTCCGGGGGCGCGGCCTCGCCGGTGTAGAACTGCCGCGTCGCCTCGGCGGCCGTCAATGCCTGCTGACGGTTCTCACCGGCCGCGATCGCGGCAGCGCCCCAACCATCGCTGGCGGTACGGATGAAGATCTTGGCCTCGGGCTGCTCGTGCCAGCCGGCCACCGCTTCCTGCGGCAGATCGGCGCCAGGCTCGGCCAGGTGCCGGGCGAGCCCCATGAAGCCGAGATCCCAGCCGACGCCGACAGCGCCGGGGCCGAACATATCCCAATGCGGGTCGATGAATGCAATGTGCTCGAGCTCGAGGCGGGCCCGGTCGCCTTCGGCGGCGAGCCGGACGATGATCCAGCTGATGCCGCCGCCGAATTCCCAGGTGGCGGCGATCTTTCGCTGCGGCTCGCATTCGGTGATGGTGCCGCCGGCATTGTTTTCGACCTGGAAGCGGCCGCCGAGCCTGAGTTCGCCGCTGACCGGGGAGAACCAGCGACGCAGCCGATCGGCGTTGGTGAGCGCATCCCAGAGATCGGCGAGGTCAGTGTCGTAGACACAGCTGGCGACCACCGCCTTGGCGGGTTTGCCGTCGCGCTCGAGGTTGCGCACCGAGCGGGACATGGCGTTGACATGGGCGGTGAGATCGAAAGGCATTGTCGCGTCCTCCTGTATCAGGTGGCGCTTATATAAGGTTCTGCTAATATTATGTCCAGCCCCCCGGGTTCGGCCCGACATTAGGGCTAAGGTAATCGCGGGTCGTTCGGTGCGGAAAGGGCACCCCCCACCTGTCCCTCCCCCGCAAGGGGGGAGGAGACCAAAACACCAATGTCGGAGTTGGCGTCTCCCTCCCCGTTGCGGGGAGGGGACAGAGGTGGGGGTATCTTCCCGCGCCGGCTTTTCAGCTGCGTTGTCGGCACATGCGATAGCTCCGCCCGCCAAGCCGGCGGAGGATTGCGTCAGTAGCCGTCGGCGTTGTTGCCGACGAGGATTTCGCGCTTGCCGGCGTGGTTGGGGGAGGAGATGACGCCTTCCTTTTCCATGCGCTCGATGAGCGTGGCAGCCTTGTTGTAGCCAACCGCCAGGCGGCGCTGGATGTAGGAGGTCGACACCTTCTTGTCGGTCAGCACCACGTTGACGGCCTTGTCGTAGAGCTCGTCGCCCGAGCCGCCGTAATCGTCGCCGCCGCCGGCGGCGGACGCGCCGCCCTCGTCCATCTCGTCCTCGTCGGCGACGATGGCATCGAGGTAGTCAGGTGCACCCTGCGACTTCAGGTGATTGACCACGGCCTCCACTTCGCTGTCGGCGACGAACGGGCCGTGCAGGCGCCGGATGCGGCCGCCGCCGGCCATGTAGAGCATGTCGCCGTTGCCGAGCAGCTGCTCGGCGCCCTGTTCGCCGAGGATGGTGCGGCTGTCGATCTTGGATGTCACCATGAACGAGATACGGGTGGGGAAGTTGGCCTTGATGGTGCCGGTGATGACGTCGACCGAGGGACGCTGCGTGGCGGTGATGACGTGGATGCCGGCGGCACGGGCCATCTGCGCCAGGCGCTGCACCGAGCCTTCGATCTCCTTGCCGGCGACCATCATCAGGTCGGCCATTTCGTCGATGATGATGACGATGAACGGCAGCGGCTCGAGGTTGAACTCCTCACTCTCGAAGATCGCCTCGCCGGTCTCGCGGTCGAAGCCGGTCTGCACGGTGCGGGTGATCACCTCGCCCTTGGCCTTGCTCTCACTGACGCGCTGGTTGAAGCCGTCGATGTTGCGCACACCGATCTTCGACATCTTGCGATAGCGGTCTTCCATCTCGCGGACGGCCCATTTGAGGGCGACGACAGCTTTTGACGGGTCCGTAACGACTGGAGTCAGCAGGTGCGGGATGCCGTCATAGATCGAGAGTTCCAGCATCTTGGGATCGATCATGATCAGCCGGCACTGCTCCGGGGTCATCTGGTAGAGCAGGCTGAGGATGAAGGTGTTGATACCGACCGACTTACCCGAGCCGGTGGTACCGGCGATGAGCAGGTGCGGCATGCGGGCGAGGTCGGCGATGATCGGTTCGCCGCCGATGGTCTTGCCCAGGCAGATCGGCAGCTTGCCCTTCATCTTCTCGAAGTCGGACGAGGCCAGCATTTCGCGCAGGTACACCGTCTCGCGCACCTCGTTGGGCAGCTCGATACCGATGGCGTTGCGGCCGGGGACCACGGCGACGCGCACCGAGATAGCGCTCATCGAGCGGGCGATGTCATCGGCCAGCGAAATGACGCGGGACGACTTGATGCCGGGGGCGGGTTCGAGTTCGTACAGCGTGACGACCGGGCCGGGGCGGACATTGATGATGTCGCCCTTGACGCCGAAATCGGCGAGCACGGATTCGAGCTTGCGGGCCATGGCTTCGAGGCGCTCGGGAGCGTGCTCGGGGCTGGCGCCCTTGTGCTTGGGCGGGGTCAGCAGGTTCAGCTCGGGCAGCTCGAAGCCATGCGGTTCGTCAAGGAACGAGCCCTGGGCTTCACGGGCGGCGCGCATGCCGGGTTGCGGCCGGGGCGCCGGAGCGGCAACGCGCGGCGAAACCACCGGCGCGGCCTGATGCGCGGCGGGAACGTGCGGCATCGGGGCGGGGCTGCGCGAGGCGGCCATCGGGCCGCGCAGCGGGGTCTGCATCTCCCAGCGCGGCATGTCGGGTTCTTCGTCCGGCTCGGGCGGATAGTCGTCGAAAGGCGGCTCGTCATGTGCCGCGACGATCGAGCGGCGCTCGACGGTGAGCGCAGGTTCGGCGCGGACAGCAGGTGCGGACGCCGCGTTGGCGTTGAGGCTCGGCTCCACGGCTTCGCCGCGCCAGGCCTCGGCTTCGGCCTCGGCAGCCCGGCGCTGGGCGATGCCGGCCCGGGCCCGGCGCACTGCCGAGCGGGCCGAGAAACCCAGATGCACGGCATAGCCGAGGATCACGTCGAAAATCGAATCGCGTTCGGGCTCGTCGTCATCGACCGGCGCAGCGGCGGCGGCGCCCTTGGCGCCGGCCGGCTTGGCCTTTGCCTTGCCCTTGGGCAGCTCGGGCAGGGTAACCTTGCCCAGGCCCATGGCGATCCAGAACAGCGCCAGGGTGGGAGCGGCGATGATGATGGCGAACAGCACGGCGGTGACCGGCTGCGGCGAGGCGCCGGTGGCGAGCACCGCCAGATTGGTGAAGCTCTGGCCGACGAGGCCGCCCAGCCCGGTGGGCAAGGGCCAGCTCTCGGGCGCGATGATGAAGGCAAACAGACCGCAGCTCAGTACGCTCGCGGCGACCCAGGCAGCAAGCCGCAGGCCCATGCGGGTCGCGACTCGATGCCGAATCAACCCCCAGCCCCAGAGCGAGGGCGGTACCAGCAGGGTCAGGATGCCGAGGCCAAACACCTGGAACGCCATGTCGGCGATGACCGCGCCGGGGAAGCCGAGCCAGTTCCGGGCCGGCTCGCCCGAAGCGTAAGAGAGGCTGGGGTCATCAACCGACCAGGTGGCGAGGGACACCAGGACGAGGGCCACCACCCCCAGGATGATCGCACCCATCAGGCGAACGGGAATGCGGATGGCTATGGCGGGGGCGGTCTCTCGACGGGCGTCTTCGAGCAGGTGCTGTGCCGGCATCGTCTGGTACACTCTACAAACTGAACGCTGGACCGGCGGCAGACGGCGCGCCGATCGGAGGTTGATCCTAGGGGGTTAGGGTTAATCCGGTGCTAACTGGGAGAGCGCTGGCGCCGTGGCTTTGCTCACCATTCGCCCTCTCCCGTTGTGACAAGATCTAACCTCAGGCGGCGCGGTTCGGGCTCGACCAACCGTCCGAGCAGCGGTGTCCCGGCATTCGCCTGGATACCAGCCGGTCGGGGATGCATCCTATCAAAGACGGAAAGGTCCGAAGGGGCCCTCCCCGTTTTCGGGGGCGTTCGGAGAGGGCCGTCGGTTTGGTGGACCAGCCGCGGCCGGTTGCTGAGGAGGTTTCAGCGACCGGCCGCGCTTGGGGGGTCCGCCGCACGGGGACAGATACACCTTAGGACAGGGGTCGTTTGGCCTACGTGATGTCAACGTGAGCATGGCCGGTTAGCCGAAAGTTGGGGGGCGCGACCGTCGCCGGCGCCGGCAGCAGTCCATCGTGGGCGCCCAGCCTCTTGAAAATGACTGACCAGTCAGTTATTAGTTTACTGACCGCGCAGTCAGTAAGGCTAACCAGTGATGAACAAAACCGTTGCAGAGCGAGGACCGAAGTTTCGCCGGCGGGCCGAGGCGCGGCCGGACGAAGTGCTCGATGCAGCGCTGGAGCTGTTCATCGACAAGGGCTTCGCTGCGACGCGCGTCGAGGACATCGCCAGGCGCGCCGGGCTGAGCAAGGGCACGGTCTATCTCTACTTCCCGTCCAAGGAAGCGCTGCTCGAGGGGCTGGTCCGGCGGGCGATCCTGCCGATCGCCGATTCGGCGCTGACGGCGCTGCACGACTACGAGGGCGATCCCCGCATCGTGCTCAACATGGTGCTGACCATGCTGGCCGGGCGGATCAGCGATCCCAAGGTGATGGCGATGCCAAAGCTGATCTTTCGCGAAGCGATGGGCTTTCCCGGGCTCGCGGAGATGTACCGGCGCGAGGTGCTGGATCGGGTCATTCCGGCCGTCGAAGGGCTGATCCGGCGCGGCATCGAGCAGGGCTATCTCAGGCCGGTGGATCCCAGCCTCACCATTCGCTCGATCATCGGGCCGCTGATGCTGCACGTGGCGATGGCCGAGCTCTTCGGCATCATGCCCGAGGGCGGGCTGCACATGGACAAGCTGGTCGAAAACCACCTGAGCATCCTGTTCGACGGGCTGAGCGCGCCGCCGAGCGCCAAGCAGTGGTCGAGCAGCTGAGGAGACGATGATGGACGGTTTTCTCGCCTGGCTGGTCGGGCTTGTGGCCCTGGTGATCCCGGGGTTCGGCGCCACCGAGCCGCCGCACTACAACGGCTATGTCGAGGCACGCTATGTCTACGCTTCGGCGAGCACCGCCGGGCCACTCGAGACCATATCGGTGCGCGAGGGAGACACGGTGCTGGCCGGCGACCTGCTGTTCAGGCTGCGCTCCGAACAGCAGGTGGCCCTGCTGCAGGGCTCCGAGGCGCGGGTGGCGGCGGCGGAAGCCGGGCTGAAGAACCTCACCACCGGCAGCCGGGCCGATGAACTCGACGTCATCCAGGCGAGCCTGCAGAAGGCCCAGGCGGATATGAGCCTCGCCCAGGACAGCGCGACGCGCAGCGACAAGCTGTTCGCGCAGGGGCTGGTGCCGCAATCCAAGCTCGACCAGGATCGGGCGACGCTCGCCAGTGCCGAAGCGGCGGTGCGCCAGCTCGAAGCGCAGCTCAAGGTCGCCGAACTGCCGGCCCGCAGCGAGCAGCAGGTGCAGGCGGAGGCCAATCTCACCGCAGCGCAGGCCGATGCCGAGAAGGCCAATGCCGATCTCGCCGACCGGACCATCACGGCGCCCGCGGCAGGGCGGATCGAGCGGGTATTCTTCGATGCCGGCGAGATCGTCGCGGCGGGAACGCCGGTAGTGTCGATCCTGCCGGAGGGTGCGCTGAAGGTGAAGTTCTACGTGCCGGAGGCGGCGCGGGCCAGCTTTGCCATGGGCGACAAGCTGGCGGTGAGCTGCGATGGCTGCCCGGACGGGCTCAGCGCCAGCATCAGCTTTTTTGCCTCGGATCCGCAGTTCACCCCGCCGGTGATCTACTCGCGCGACGAGCGGCAGCGGCTGAGCTACCTGATCGAGGCGACGCTGGATGGCGCGAGCCTCCACCCCGGCCAGCCGGTGACGGTGGAGCGGCAGCCGTGAGCGAGCCGCTGGTCATCGACGTGCATGGCCTGACCAAGAATTTCGGGCCCAAGCGCGTGGTCGACCATTTCGACATCCAGGTGCCGAAGGGGGCGATCTACGGCTTTCTCGGACCGAACGGCTCGGGCAAGACCACCACCATCCGGATGCTGTGCGGGCTGCTGACGCCGGATGAAGGCGAAGGGACCTGCCTCGGTTTCGACGTGCGCAAACAGGCCGAGCAGATCAAGGAGCAGGTCGGCTACATGACGCAGAAGTTCTCGTATTACGAGGACCTGTCGATCCGCGAGAACCTCGATTTCGTGGCGCGGATGTATCGGCTCGACCGCAGGAAGCAGCGGGTCGACCAGGCCCTTGCCGATCTGGGCCTTGCCGACCGGCAAAAGCAGCTGGCCGGCTCGTTGTCGGGCGGCTGGAAGCAGCGGCTGGCGCTGGCGGCATGTCTGCTGCACGAGCCCAAGCTCCTGCTGCTCGACGAGCCCACCGCGGGGGTCGATCCCAAGGCGCGGCGCGACTTCTGGGATGAAATCCGGCGGCTTTCGGCGCTGGGCGTCACCGTGCTGGTCTCGACCCATTACATGGACGAGGCGGTGCAGTGCGACTTCATCACCTACATCGCCTATGGCAAGAAGCTGATCGACGGGCCTTCGGCCAAGATCCCGGAAATGGTGGGGCTCGAGACCTGGCGCGTCGAAGGGCCTGACCTCGCCGGGCTCGAGGACCGGCTGCTCAAGGAGCCGGGCGTGGTGCAGGTGGCGCGGTTCGGCACCGTGCTGCACGTGTCGGGCACCGACAAGCCGACGCTCGAGGCAACGGTCGAGCGGCTCAAGGCCGAAGGCACGCATCGCTGGAGCTTGCAGGTGGCCGGGCTCGAGGAGGCGTTCATCTACCTGATGACCGGCGCGCGCGACAACTTCGCCGGCGATGGCGGTGGCAGTGCACCGGGGACGGTCGCGGCATGACCCTCGGCTTCTCGCTCAGGCGCTTCGGCGCCGTGCTCTACAAGGAATTCATCCAGATGCGGCGCGACCGCATCACCTTCGGCATGATGATCGGCTTGCCGATCATCCAGCTGTTCCTGTTCGGCTTTGCCATCAACGCCGATCCGCGGAACCTGCCGACCCTGGTGGAGATGGGCGATAACGGGCCGCTGAGCCGGGCGGTGATCGCAGGCATGCAGAACTCGTCCTACTTCGCCTTCAAGGGGGCGGTGAGCGGCGTCGGCGAGGGCGAGGAAGCGCTGCGCCGCGGTACCGCCAACTTCGTCGTAGTGATCCCGGCCGATTTCGAACGCGACGTGGTGCGCGGCAACAAGCCGGAGATCCTGGTGGCCGCCGACGCCTCCGACCCGTCGGCGACGGGCGGCGCGGTGGCGGCGCTGTCGGGCATCGTCAACGTCGCCATTGCCGAGACGCTGACCGGACCGCTGGCGCAGCAGGCGGGCTCGGCGCCGTTCTCGATGGTGGTGCACCGCGAGTACAACCCGGAGGGCAAGACCTCCACCAATATCGTGCCGGGGCTGCTGGCGATCATCCTGTCGATGACCATGGTGATGATCACCGCGGTGGCGATCGTCAAGGAAACCGAGCGGGGCACCATGGAGATGCTGATCGCCACGCCGGTGAAGCCGCTCGAGGTGATGCTGGGCAAGATCCTGCCCTATGTGTTCGTCGGCTACGTGCAGACCGCGGTGTTCCTCGCGGCGGCCAGCCTCGTCTTCGGGGTGCCGTTCGAGGGCAGCGTCTGGGCGTTCTTCCTCGGCTTCAACCTGTTCATCGTGGTGAACCTGGCGCTGGGGTTCCTGATCTCCACGGCGGCCAAAAGCCAGATGCAGGCGATGCAGCTGAGCTTTTTCACCATCCTGCCCTCGATCCTGCTCTCCGGGTTCATGTTCCCGTTCGCCGGCATGCCCGGCTGGGCGCAGTTCATCGGGCAGGCGGTGCCGGCGACCCACTTCCTGCGCGTGGTGCGCAAGGTCATGCTGAAGGGCGGCGAGGTGGCGGATGTGACCGGCGAGCTCTGGGCGCTGCTGGCGATCCTCGTGGTCATCGCGGTGATCGCCATGCTGCGCTATCGGCAGACGCTGGACTAGTCGCATGGCCCGCCATTGCCTATCTGACGGGCACACAAATGGAGTGATGCGATGAAAGCCGTGGTGTTTGAGGAATTCGGCAGCCCGAGGAAAGTGCTGAAGCTAGAGGAGCGGCCGCTGCCGGAACCCGGCCCGGGCCAGGTGCGGGTGAAGCTGGTGCTGTCGCCGATCCACAACCACGACCTGATGATCGTCACCGGCCATTACGGCTACAAGCCGCCGCTGCCGCATGTGCCCGGCACCGAAGCCCTCGGGGTGGTCGACAAGCTCGGTGAGGGCGTGACCAACCTCAAGCTCGGGCAGCGGGTGACCGGCGGGGCAAGCGGCGCTTGGGCGGAATACTACCTGGCCGGCGCGCAGTCGCTGGTGCCGCTGCCGGACGGCATAGACGACGCGACGGCGTGCCAGCTGGTTTCGATGCCGCTGAGCGCCTGGCGGCTGCTCGGCGAGCTGCAGGTCGAGGCCGGCGAGTGGATCGTGCAGAACGCGGCGAACGGCGCGGTCGGCAAGATCATCGCCAAGCTGGCGGCCGAGCGCGGCGTACGGGTGCTCAACATCGTGCGGCGCGAGGCGGCGGTTGCCGAGCTGCTGGCCGAGGGCATCGGCGATGCCGTCTCGAGCGAACATGAGGACTGGCAACAGCGGGCCCGGGCGATCACCGGCGGCGCGCCGATCCGCCGGGCGCTGGATTCGGTGGCCGGCCGGGCGTCGGACGAACTGCTGGACCTCGTCGGCGAAGAGGGCTGGCTGATCTCGTTCGGGGCGCTGAGCGGCCGGCCGATGCAGATCAGCGCCGATAACCTCCTGTTCAAGCGGGCGGTGGTGAAAGGGTTCTGGGCGGCCAAGCCCTCGAGTTTCCACTCGCCCGAGCAGATCAGGGGAGCGATCGTCGAGTTCGTCGGCAAGGCGGCGCGGGGCGAACTGAAGCTGCCGATCGCCGAGGTGTTTTCGCTGGAGCAGGCTGCCGACGCGGCCGAAGCCAGCAATGAGAAGGGCCGGCAGGGCAAGATCGCGATTCGCGGCAGCTGACAGAGGCGCACCAAGGGTGCCTCCGCGTCCCCTCGTCCCTCCGGGGAGAGGGTTAGGGTGAGGGGTAGCCAAGCACACCGGCCAGGCTGGTCGCTGTCTGGTACTCGACCCTAATTCCAGCGGGCTTGGCGCCCCTCACCCCGGCCCTCTCCCAGGAGGGTCGAGGGGGGCGCGAAGGCACGGCCGGTGCAAGGCCTAAGCCGTGAGCCCGAACATCTGGTCCTGGCGCTGGCGCAGCGCGTAGAGGCGGGTGCTCTGGTCGGGCAGGGCGTTGGCGGTGGTGAGGAGCTGGCCTTTCTTCACCGGCGCGGTGACCTTGCCGCCTTCGAGCAGGCCGACCGGCACGGCGTGCTGGCGGCGGGCATCCTCGACGGTGAGGATGAAGCTGCGGTAGCAGGTTTCGCCGATGGCATCGAAGGTCTCGCCTGCCGCCAGGTCGCGCTTGGCGACGGCGCAGACCTCGGCGACGGGCGTGGGCATCGGCACCATGTCGGGCCTGCCGTAGAGCATGATGCGCGCTGCGGTCAGCGGAACTTCCAGCGACGTCAGGTGGTAGGGGCGGAAGAACGCATAATACGGGCCCTTGCCGACATGCAGGTCGTCCATGCGCTCGATGATGCGGGGGTGTTCGGCTTCGACGATGACGAAGACGCCCGGCGCCACGCCCTTGCCGATGGTGAAATCGACGACGCCCTTCTTGTCGAGGATGCCGCCATCCGCCTTGGGAATCAGCACCTTGACCATCTCGTCGCGGTCGGCCTTGGGCCCATGCATGCCCGGCACATCCGGTACCAGCCCGGTGGCGTTGGCAATGCAGGCCATCTCCACCATGGTCTTACTGCCATCGACGAACTCCACCAGCATGCGCGGGTTCATGTTCCGGCGGATCGCTTCCTCGCGATAATCGTCGGGAACCGCGTCGTGATTGAGCGGGTTGTTCTTGCCCTTGCCGGCCGAAACGATCCGGTAGCCGAGCGCCGAGGCGAATTCGATCAGCTCCATGCAGCTCGAGGGTTCGTCGCCGGCGCCGACCGAATAGATCACGCCGAGGCGGTCGGCCTCGCGCTTCAGATAAGGGCCGATGGTGACGTCGGCCTCGACGTTCATCATCACGAGGTGCTTGCCGTGTTCCATCGCGGTCAGACAATAGTCCGCCGCGACGCCAGGCTTGCCGGTGGCATCGATCACCACGTCGATCAGCGGGTTCTTGACCAGCGTTTCGGCCGAGGTGACGGCCATCTTGCCCGCCTCGATGGCGGCGGTGACCTTGCTTTCGGTATCGGCTTCGACGGCATGGGCGTCGTCGCCATAGGCGATGGCCATGGCGGCGCGCGCGGTGTGCGGACGACGGGTGGCGATCGCCGCCACTTCGATGCCGCGCATCAACCCGCCCTGGGTCACCAGGTCGGTCCCCATCTCGCCCGAACCGATGACGCCGATGCGGATCGGCCTGCCGGAATCGGCCCGCGCCTTGAGGTCGCGCGCGATGCCGGTCAGGTGCACATTGGTGAGCGGGGTCGGGGGGTTGATGGCCTTCATGCGCGGTGCTCTACCACTGGCGTCGCCACATGGGAACCTGAGAGATGACTGGCCAGCTCGATGTGATTCGCGAGGCAAACCTCGGGATCATCGCCCTCAACCGACCCGAGGCGATCAACGCGCTGAGCCTCGAAATGATCGACGGCATCACCCGGGCGCTCGAGCAATGGGCCGATGACCATGAAATCCGGCTGGTGCTGTTCGAGGGGCGGGGGCCGCGCGGCTTCTGTTCGGGCGGCGACGTGCGGGCGGTGCGCAGCAGCGTGCTGGCGGGGCGGGCGGAACAGGCCGACGCGTTCTTTGCCGCCGAGTACCGGATGAACGGCATCATCGCGCGCTATCCCAAGCCCCTGGTGGCGCTGACCCATGGCATCGTGATGGGTGGCGGCATTGGCATTGCCGGCCATTGCGCCTTTCGGTTCACCACCACCGAGGCGCGCTTCGCCATGCCCGAGGCGGCGATCGGCTTCACCTGCGACGTGGGGGTGAACTTCATTCTGGCCAAGGCCCCGGTGCACCGGGCACTGGCCTTTGCCATGACCGGCGTGCCGGTCGGGGCCGCCGATGCACTGGCGCTCGGTCTGACCGACTGCGCCATCGACCCGGCGCGATACGACGCGGTGCGGGCGGGGATCGCCGCGGCAGCGGGGGCGACGCGGATCGAGGCGGCGCTCGGCGCTCTGATGCAGGCCGAGATGGCGCCGGTGGGCGAGGCAGTGCTGTGCGCGGCGGCCGATCGGCATGCAGGGCTCGACTGGACCGATGTTGCCGCAATCGTCGGCACGGCCGGGCGCGAACCGCAGCTGGCGCAGCTGGCGCTGCGCTCGCCGACCAGCCTTGTCGCCATTGCCGAAAGCCTGCATGCGGCGCGACGGATGGCCGATATCACCGAGGTGCTGGCGGCCGATCTGCGGCTGGCGCGCCTGCTGTCGAGGCTGCCGGACTTTGCCGAGGGGGTGCGGGCGGTGCTGGTCGACAAGGACCAGCGGCCGGACTGGCGGCCGAGGTCTTTGGAAGGGGTCGATCGAAGCTCGCTGCTGGCCGTCATCGGCGCCGGCTGAGCCCGCCGAAAGCGCCCGAATTTAGCACTTCCTAAACCGTTCCATCGGATGCTGGCGCCGGGCAGAAGTCCACGGGGGCAGCCAAAGTAATGGCTCAGGCACGCAGCAGAACTATCGCCTTGCCGGCGATCGTCGATCTCGACGCGCTCGATCCTATTCGCGACGAGCTGGTCGACGCCATCGAATCCGGACCGGTTACGGTCTCGGGGGCGGCGATCGAACGGGTGGCGACCAATGCGCTGTTCATGCTGCTGAGTGCCGCCGAGACCGCCCGTCGCAACAATTTCGCATTTTCGGTCAGCGCGCCCTCCGAGGCGTTTCGGCTGGCTGTTTCGCGGCTGGGGCTCGGGGCCCCGTTCGCCGCGATCATGGAAGGGTAATTCATGCGTGTACTGACGGTCGACGATTCCCGAACCATTCTCGCCATGCTGCACCATACGCTCAGCAATGCCGGCTTCGAGGTGCTGCAGGCCGAGGACGGCCAGAAAGGCCTCGACGTGCTCAAGAACGAGAGCGTCGATGTGGTGATCACCGACATCAACATGCCGGTCATGGACGGGATCGAGTTCATCCGGAACGTCCGCGCCTCGGGCATGCACAATTCCCTGCCGATCCTGATCCTCACCACCGAAACCAGCCAGGACAAGCGCGATCAGGGCCGCGCCGCCGGCGGCACCGGCTGGATCGTCAAGCCGTTCGACCCGGAGAAACTGATCTCGGTGATCCACCGCGTGGTGCACTGAGCTCCCAGACAGCCTGCCTCGCCTTCCCGGCAACCCAGAAGGGTTCGTGACTAGTCCATGAGCGACCTCGACGACTTCAAGGCCACCTATTTCGACGAGTGCTCGGAGCTGCTGCTCGAACTGGAAGAGCAGTTCGCCGCCATCGAAGAGGGCGACCATTCGAGCAATCGGCTGAACGCGGTGTTCCGCGCCATCCACTCGATCAAGGGCGGCGGCGGGGCCTTCGGCTTTTCGGGGCTGGTCGGTTTTGCGCATGCCTACGAGACGCTGCTCGATCATGTGCGCGACGGCCGGGTGGAACTCAGCGAGCCGGTGGTGGCGCTGTGCATCCGGGCCAATGACATCGTCGCCGACTTCGTCGCGGCGGCCAAGGACGGCGCCGAACTCGAGGCCGGCTACGGCGCCGAGGAAAAGCTGCAGTTCGATACGCTGACTTCGGGCGACCCCGACATGGTCGGCGAGCCGATGGAAGAGTTCGACATCGATTTCGTGCCGGTTATGGTGACAATTGCGGGCGCCGAGGACGACGCGATGGCCGAGGCGCCGCTGAGCCTCGCGATCCTCGACGATGCGTTCGAGGCGCCGCCGCTGGCGCCGGAAGCCGGGCACTGGACCATCCGCTTCACGCCGCATTCCGAGCTTTACGCGCGCGCCAACGATCCGCTGCTGCTGTTGCGCGAGCTGGGAACGCTGGGCGACATCAAGGTGCGGGCGGTGCTCGACGAGATTCCGGCGCTCGCCGATTTCGAGCCGTTCGGGGTCTATTGCAGCTGGGAGATCGCGCTCCGGTCCGACACCGCGACCGAGGCGACGATCGCCGAGGTATTCGAGTTCGTCGAGGGCAACTGCGACCTGACGATCACCCGCGGCGAGGCGCCGGTGGCCGAGGCGGCGCTCGATGCCGAGATCGAGGCGATGCCGTCATTCGCCCAGTTGATGGCCGACGAAGCCCAGCCCGAGCCGCTTGCCGTCGCCGAGGACGCCTCGAGCGCGCAACTCATCAGCTTCGAGGCATTGGCCGAGAGCATGAAGCCGGCGCTGAAGGCGGCGCCCCCGGTGCTGCCGCCGCCGCTGAAGCAGGCGGCGCCGGCCGAGGAGTTCGACGGCGAGAACGATCGGCGTTCCGGCGTCGAGGATCGTCGCAACGGCGTGCAGTCGATCCGCGTCGATCTCGACAAGATCGACCGGGTGGTCAACATGGTGGGCGAACTGGTGATCACCCAGTCGATGCTCACCCAGCAGATGGATGAGACGCTGCGGGCCCGCTACCAGGAACTGGTGCGAGGGCTCGAAGTGCTGGCGCAGACGACGCGCGGCCTGCAGGATTCGGTGATGTCGATCCGCGCCCAGCCGGTGAAGACGGTGTTTTCCCGCATGCCGCGGCTGGTGCGCGAACTGGCCAGCAAGACCGGCAAGAAGATCCGACTCGAGACGATCGGCGAGAACACCGAGATCGACAAGACGATCATCGAGCAGCTTTCCGACCCGCTGACCCACATGATCCGCAACTCGGCCGACCATGGCATCGAGAGTCCGGAAAAGCGGCTCGCAGCCGGCAAGTCGGAAAGCGGCGCGATCCGGCTCTCCGCCGAACAGGCGGGCGGCAATATCCTTATCGCGGTGGAAGATGATGGCGGCGGCATCAACCGCGAGCGGGTGCTGCAGGTGGCGCGCGATCGCGGCGTGGTCGGGCCGGAGCAGGCACTGAGCGACGAACAGATCGACCAGCTGATCTTCGCGCCGGGCTTCTCCACTGCCTCCGAGATCTCCGATATCTCGGGACGCGGCGTCGGCATGGACGTGGTGCTGTCGAACATCAAGAAGATCGGCGGCTCGGTGCATGTGAAGAGCTGGACCGGCAGGGGCACGCGGATGACGCTGCGCCTGCCGCTGACGCTGGCGGTGCTCGACGTCATGCTGGTGAAGGTGGCGGGCAGCCCCTACGTCATCCCGCTGAGTTCAATCGTCGAAACAATACAGTGCGCCCGGGCCAATTTCTCGCGCATGCCGACCGGCGCGCAGGTGCTGCAGGTGCGCGGCGAATATGTGCAGGTGGTGGACCTCGCCTCGCGCTTCGAGATGACCACAGAGGTCGAGCGAGACAACCGTTTCGTGGTGCTGTGCGAGGCCGAAGGCGGGGTGAAGGTGGCGGTGATCGTCGATGACATCATCGGTCAGCAGCAGGTGGTGATCAAATCGCTGGAGGAGAACTTCCAGTCGATCGAAGGCATTGCCGGCGGCACCATCCTCGGCGATGGCAACGTGGCGCTGATCGTCGACGTGCAGGGTCTGAAATCCACCACCACGGCTCACAAGAGCGCTGCCTAGGCGGCGCACAGAGACACAACTGACGCCGGCCAGGAGGCCGGCAGGAAAGGCAGAAGACCAGATGGAAGCTCTCGCATTCAAGGATGACATGTCCTCGGGCGCCAGCGTTGCCGGCGCCAACTCGATGCAGTTGATCGCCTTCTCGATCGGCGAGCAGACCTACGGCGTGGAGATCACCACGGTGCGCGAGATTCGCGCCTGGAACGGCGCGACGCCGCTGCCGAACACGCGTGAGTTCGTGCGCGGGGTGATTAACCTGCGCGGTACGATCGTGCCGATCTTCGATCTGCGCGCCCGCTTCGGCGAAGGCGTGACCTCGCCGACCAAGAACCACGTCGTGGTGGTGATGAGCGTCGGCGAGAAATGGGTGGGAATCCTGGTCGACGCGGTGTCCGATATCCTGACCGTCGCCAAGACCGACATTCACAACGTGCCCGAGGGCAACTCGATCGATACCGAACTGCTCAATGGCATCGTGACGCATGAAAGCCGCATGGTCGGGCTGATCGACCTGCATGCGGTGGTGTCGGGCGCCAAGATGGACAGCTGAGGCGGAGCCATCGCCGAAAGCTGCAGGGGGCCGTCCGCGAGGGCGGCCTTTTGCTTTTGGGGCATAGGCTGGATTGCGGCCTCTGAGTGGTGCCTCCCCACCCCACCCAGCTACGCCAGGCCGCTGGCGCGGCTTAGCTGCGCTACCCTCCCCATCAAGGGGAGGGAGATGATGGAGCCGAAGCTGCAGAATGCGTCTCCCTCCCCCTTGTGGGGAGGGATCAAGGGTGGGGGGTGGCCACAGGCACCGCGGCCTCGGCCCATCCTGAAAGCTAGTGAAAATTCCGCCCCGACGGCAACGCAGCATACGCCTCGCGGTCGAGCTGTTCGCGGCGGCGGCGCTCGCCTTCGTCGCGGCCGGGTTGCGGGCCGCTCCGCCCTTCGTCGCCATGCGCCAATACGGCATTGCCGATGTCGAGGCCTTGCGCCAGGTCGAGCAGGCTGGGGGTGAAATCGGTGAAGCTGCGCGAGACGAGGTGAGTGACGAGCCCTTCGCGCTGCAGCTGCCCGCGCACCGCGAGGAGGCGTGAGCTCAAGACGACGCGGCGGTTTTTGTCGAAGGTCTTGTTCCACACGATGATGTTGGCGATGCCGGTTTCATCCTCCAGCGTCATGAAGATCACCCCGCTCGCCGTGCCCGGCTGCTGGCGCACCAGCACCAGGCCGGCGGCTTCGACGATGGCGCCGTTCGGTCTGTCGATCAGGTCGGCGCAGCGCAGCGTGCCGCGTCGGTCGAGCTCGGGGCGGAGGAACCCGACCGGGTGCCCTTTGAGCGACAGCGACAGCGTGCGGTAGTCGTGCACCACCGACTCTCCGGGAGCCATCACCGGCAGGTCGGTTTCGGCATCATCGGGTTTCGACACCTTCTTCGAGATCGCGAACAGCGGCAGCTGCTCTGCCCCTGCCACGCCATTGAGCCCGCGGACCACCCAGAGCGCCTCGCGCCGGTTGAGCCCCATCGAACCAAACGCGTCGGCCTCGGCCAGCTTCTCCAGCGTCGCCACCGGGATGCCCGTGCGCACCCAGAGGTCGCGGATCGAGGCATAGCCATTCTCGCGGCGGGCGACGATCAGGTTGGCATGATCCTGCTTCAGCCCGATCACCTGGCGGAGCCCCAGCCGGATTGCCTTGGTCGACAGGATATCGTCACGCATTTCGGCATGCTGCTTGGCGAGCCGTTCGCGCGCCGGAGTCCCATCTTCCAGCACATGCAGCCAGTCCGAGCGGTTGACGTCGGCGCCCCGCAGCTCGACCCCGTGCTCGACGGCATCACGAACGATCTGCGCCGGCGAGTAAAACCCCATCGGCTGGCTGTTGAGCAGGGCGCAGGCGAAGACGTCGGGGTAGTGGCACTTCATCCAGCACGAGGCATAGACCAGCAGCGCGAACGAGGCGGCGTGGCTTTCCGGAAAACCGTAATCGCCAAACCCCTCGATCTGGGCGAAGCAGCGCTGGGCGAAATCGTCAGGATATCCATTTTTCTTCATGCCGCTCAGAAACCGGTCCTTGAGGGTATGGATGGTGCCATTGCGGCGGAACGTGGCCATGGCGCGCCGCAGTTTGTCGGCTTCACCCGGGGTGAAGCCGGCGGCGACGATGGCGATCTGCATCGCCTGTTCCTGGAACAGCGGGATGCCTTTGGTGCGATGGAGCACGGCATCCAGCTCTGGCGATAGCGACTCAACTGGCTCGAGTTTCTGCCGACGCTTCAGGTAGGGATGCACCATGCCGCCCTGGATCGGGCCGGGGCGGACGATCGCGACTTCGATGACGAGGTCGTAGAATTCCTCGGGCTGCAGCCGCGGCAGCATCGACATCTGGGCCCGGCTCTCGATCTGGAACACCCCGATGGTGTCGGCCCGGTGGGTCATCCGGTAGACCGGCGCCTTCACTGCGGGCTGGGTTTCCTCGGCCATCAGCTGCGGCAGCGTGACGTCGCGCTCATAGTGCTGGTGCAGCAGCTCGAACGAACGGCGGAGGCAAGTGAGCATGCCGAGCGCCAGGATGTCGACCTTGAGGATGCCCAGCGCGTCGATATCGTCCTTGTCCCACTCGACGATGGTGCGGCTCTCCATCGCCGTCTTCGAAATCGGCACCAGGCTTTCGAGCGAGTCGCGGGTGATGACGAAGCCGCCGACATGCTGGCTGAGGTGGCGGGGGAAGGATTTCAGCACCGGCACGACGTTGAACATCTGCGTCAGGGTCGGATCGTCAGGATCGAGCCCCAGCATCCTGATGCCCTTGAGATCGGCGGCATTGCCCCAGCCCCAATGCAGCTGGTTGAGCGCGCCGATGGTGTCGTCGGAAATGCCGAATACCTTGGCGGTTTCGCGGATGGCGCTCTTGGAACGGTAGGAGATGACGGTGGCGGTCAGGCCCGTCCGCTCACCACCATATTTCTGGTAAACGTACTGCATCACCTCTTCGCGCCGCTCATGCTCGAAATCGACGTCGATATCGGGTGGCTCGTCGCGCTCGGTTGAGAGGAAGCGGCCGAACACCAGTGTGACCTTGGTGGGGTCGACCTCGGTCACGCCCAGGCAATAGCAGACCGCCGAATTGGCGGCCGAGCCGCGGCCCTGGCAGAGGATTTTCAGCTCATGGCGGGCATAGCGCACCACGTCCTCGACGGTGAGGAAGTAGGAAGCGTAGCCCTTGTAGGCGATGAGACAGAGTTCGCTCCACAGGCTCTGCTTGATGCTTTCGGGGATGCCGGCAGGATAGCGCCAATGCGCTCCGGCCCAGGTGAGCCGCTCCAGTGTCTCCTGGGCGGTCTCGCCATTGCCGATGGTTTCGGTCGGATAATTGTATTTCAGCTGGTCGAGGCTGAAGCCGATGCGACCCAGCAGCACCTGCGTCTCGGCGATCGCATCGGGATGTTCGGCGAACAGCCGGGTCATCTCGCTTGCCGGCTTCAGGTGCCGCTCGGCGTTCTGCTGCAGCCGGCGGCCGGCGGTTTCCAGCGTCAGGTGCTCGCGGATGCAGGTCACCACGTCCTGGACGATCTTGCGGTTGGGCTCGTGGTAGAGCACGTCATTGACCGCCAGCAGCGGCACACCGGCGGTTGCCGCCATCGCGGCCAGCCGGTTGAGCCGCGCCCGGTCGGTGCCCTTGAAGGTCGTCGCGGCGGCCAGCCAGACATTGCCGGGGCTGAGCTGGGCCAGTCGGTCGAGCGTTGCGGCCGAGTGCTCCCAACGCGTCTCGTCGCAATGGAGGATCAGCAGCTGGCCGGCGATGAACTCTTCGAGGTCGGCGAAATGGAGCACGCACTTGCCCTTCTCGCTCTCCTCGCGAAGGTTGCCGCGGCTCAGCATGCGGCAGAGCCGGCCATAGGCCTCGCGGTCCGAGGGATAGGCGACGATGTCGGGAGTGTCGTCGGCAAAGCAGAGCCGGACGCCGACGACGTAGCGGAAATCGGGCGCCTTGTGCTTGAGGTCGCGGTGCGCCACGTAGCCCCGCACCACCCCGGCAAAGCTGTTGCGATCGCAGATGCCGACGCCATCCAGCCCCAGGGCGATGGCCGCGGAAACCAGCTCCTCGGGATGCGAGCCGCTTCTCAGGAACGAGAAGTTCGACGTCACCATCAGTTCGGCATAGCTGGGGCGGGTCATGCGAAGAACCCGTGCAGGAACCAGCGCGGTGCTTCGGCAGCGCCATAGAGCCCGATGCGGAAGATCCAGAAGCGCCGGCCGCCATCATCCTCGATGATGTAATAGTCGCGGACGGTGGTCAGCGGATCGAACGCGGCGAGCGTAGAGACGTGCTCCGGCTCTTTGGGTTTGGGCTTGTCGGTTTTGGGATCGTCACGCGGGTCCCGTTTCTTGCTGCCCCGCTCCGGTCGCTCCAGCACCTCGAGGTTCTTGCCCGAGCGCCACCATTCGGCTTCGATCCGTTCGGGACCCGAGGCCTTGAGGATGCGGTAGGCGATGCGGCGCCAGATGATCCGCATCGGCGGGCCATGCGGCACCTCCGCCATCACGTTGATCGGCTCGGGACTGGGCAGCAAGCGGAGCGGCCGTCGCAGTTCCGGATCGGGCAGCGCCTCCGGATCGTCCTCGGTCTGGGCGATCACCGGCTCGAGTTTGGCGGCCCGCTCCGGGATATGGGTGTTGACGAATTTCGACCGGGTGAGCGCCAGGGGGCCGAGCCGGCTGGTCATCCGATCATAGAGCCGGTCGAGATCCTGCGCCCCATCCGCGACTTCGAACGCGCCGAGCTGGGTGCTCTGCACTTGCGCCAGCGAACTGGCGGCCAGCCGGATCATGTCGATGCCGAAGCCGGCATCGTACTCGCCCTCAAGCCGCTCCGAGCGGTGCACGAACAGCTGGGCGATGTGATTGGGGTCGCGGGTCGCCCGGCCTGCATTGATGGTGAGGTTCATCACCTTGTGGTCGACCCGGTAGAGCAGGAGGTGGAAGGTCTGGGCCCCCACGCCCTCGGCTTGGAGCCTGAGGCCGAGCTGGATGGCGAGATCGCGCGCCGTCATCAGCACGTCGTCCATGTAGCCGATGGGCTCGGCGAAGCGGCGCTCGGCATAATACTCGGCAATCGGCAGGCGCGGGGTGATCCGCTCCTCGATGCGCCCCAGCGCCTGGTCGAGCCGCAGAATCAGCGTTTCGCCGAAGCGCGCCTGCAGCGCCCGCCGGTCCCGGCCATAGAGCTGGCCGATGCTCTTGAGCCCCATCTGGTTGAGCCCGGCAACCTGCGCTTCTTCGAGCCGCAGGCCGACGATCGGCAGGGGGGCGAGCGCCGCTTCGGTCTCGCCGCTGGGGACGATGCTGCCGGTGGCGAAATGCGCCAGGGCCCAGGCCGCTCCTACGGTGTCGGCGATGGCGCCCGAGACGGTAAAGCCCAGGCCGCGCAGCCGGCTGACCAGCAGCTCGAGCATTCGCTGTTCGCCGCCGAACAGGTGGGAGACCCCGGTAATGTCGAGGATGAGGTCGCCATAGGGCGCTGTCGCCGTGTGCACGGCGACGATCGGGCTGGCATTGGAATGCCAGTCGGCAAAATCGGCGAAGACCTGCTCGAGGTAAACCCGGTCGATCTCGCGCACTTCGAGTTCCGGCACCAGCGCCCGCGCATCCGACAGGTTCTGCCCGGAGATCAGGTTGGCTTTCGCCGCCACCGCATCCACGGCGGCGAGCCGCATCGCGCCCTTCTGCTTTTCCCACAGGGCCAGCGGGCGCGCCGAAGCGCCCAGTGCCGGATCAGCCCGCTTGAGACAATCGGTGGCCCAGCGGGGCAGCGACAGGGCGAGATGGCGGCGCCGTTCGCTGAACAGCAGTTGCGGTGCGGCGTCTGGGTTCGACTGAAACGAAACCATTTTCTGTCCAGTCCACAAGCATGGTCTTGCCTTCGGCGCGCTGCGTCTTGTCGCCGAGCCGGCCCTTTTCGATTTCGACCTGGAAGCGAGGAATTCCGGGGGCACGCGGGTCGAACGGCACCTCCCCGCTCATGGCCGGCGAGATGCGCCAGCGCAGCTTGGCCGCGCTCGCCTCGCGTCCCCGGCCATAGCGGACGAGGAAAGCCGAGGTGCCGGCAGCGGCGGCGCGCAGGCTCAGCCGGCGCGATACGGTAAAATCCAGTGCCTTGGGGTGGCTGGCGAGGTCGGCGATCACTCCGGCCACCGCCCGGCAGGCAATGGCTTCCTCCATGGCCCAGAGCAGCTCGGTCATGTTGTCGATCCGGCCGATCACCAGCCGCGCCGGATCGATGCCGAACTGCGTGAGCCCGGCGCCGTAGGGCAGCCCCAGCTCCTGGCTTTCCCCCATGAGCTGCAGGTAGAGCACTGCCTGCCGCTGTGTGGTCAGCAACTGCCGGGCCAGCCCGAAGGTGAAGCCGAGCGCCGCGGCGCTCTGGCGCTGCTCATCGGCAAACACTTCGTGCAGCAGGCCATTGGGGGCAGCGAGCAGCTCGAGCGGATCGGCAGTCTCGCCTTTATCATTGGCAGCCTGTCCCAGCCGCTGGGCCAGCATTGCCGCGCCTTCGGCCAGCAGCGGGCGCTTCTCCAGGGCGGCAATTTTCAGTCGTAAGGCATCGAGATCGTGGCGTGCGAGGCCCGGCATCTGAGCCTCCCTGTTGTCAGTAATTAGAACAAATAGGGAACACCAGAGTCCGGTGGAGAGTCAAGCCGGATGAATCCGGACACGTCCCGCTCACATCCTCGCGCTGCGGCATGGCGGCCCTTTCGCGATGGGTCAGGACTGCTTATGTTTTGCTCCACTCTCCCAAGGACTCCTCCCATGTTCGATGCGCTGCGCTCCATCTTCCAGAGACCCGACGCCACCGTGCTCAGCATGGAGCCGAAACTGGCGGTAGCGGCATTGCTGGTGCACCTGGCGGCGATCGACGGGCAGATCAGCGAGGCCGAACGGCAGGCGCTCGAGGGCACGCTGATGGACTATTACGGGCTCGGCGAGGACGAGGTGCGCAAGCTGATCGTCGAGGCGACCAAGCGCGACCAGGAATCCGTGGATTTCTACCGTTTCACCTCGGCACTCAGTTCGCTCGATGACGGCGAAAAGCTCGAGATCATCCGGATGATGTGGCAGGTGGTGTTTGCCGACAAGCGCAACCACGAGCTCGAGGACAATATGGTGTGGCGCATCGCCGAGCTGATCGGGGTGTCGTCGCGCGATCGAACGGTGCTGCGCAACCAGATGGCGCGGGCCTGAGCCGATGATCATCATCTCGACCACTCCGACGCTCGAAGGACGGCCGATCCGCGACTATCTGGGCATCGTCACCGGCGAGGTGATCGTCGGCGCCAACATCTTCAAGGATCTGTTCGCCGGGATCCGCGACATCGTCGGCGGCCGGGCCGGGGCCTATGAAGGGGCGCTGCGCGACGCCCGCAACGCGGCGTTCGACGAGCTCAAGGCCGAAGCGCAACGGCTGGGGGCGGATGCGGTGGTCGGGGTCGATATCGACTATGAAGTGGTCGGCCAGTCCGGCTCGATGCTGATGGTCTCGGTGTCCGGCACGGCCGTGCGGTTGTAGCTCGGCCCAACGCTCGGCGCTGAACCGGAATATCTCAGGATGTCACCAAGCAGTGCCCCGCTCGGTGTCATCCCTGCGAAAGCAGGGACCCAACTAACAGTCCGCACAAGTGGATAATTGGGTCCCTGCTTTCGCAGGGATGACAGCCGGTGGATGGGGCGACCACACTTGTCGCCCATAGGCCTTCGCCGGGGTGACACCGTGGGTGAGCGCCGCTCAGCGCTTCCACGCCTCGAACTTCCCCACATATTCCGGCTCGCCCGTCTCGCAGTCGAAATCCTTGGCTTTGTCATCGGCGGCTTTTCGCGCCAAAGCTTCGGCGTCCGGGTTGGCCAGCGCATCGACATAGGCGATGTGGCAGGTGGCGCCGGGGTTGATCCGGGTCACCACCAGGACTTCGCCGTCCGGCTTGCCGCCTTCGCCCTTGGTGAAAAAGCGCAGGATCGAGGCAAACGGCTTCCAGTAGCCATCGGCGTTGGAGACGCGCCATTCGATCTTGTCGCCCAGCCGGTTGGGCGGCGGCAGGCGCTGCTTGGCCGCTTTCTCGCTGGTGGAGTTGAGGCCGTAGGAGACGGCCATCCTGAGGTCGCTCTCGGAAACCATCACCGGCATGCCCTTGAGGCCGGTGCAGGCCCAGGTGGAGCCGAAATCATCGGACTGCATCACCGTGCAATCGATGTTGAGGTCGAGCCCGGTTTCGCTCGATTCGATCTGCTGCGCGACGACGGGTGCGGTGAGCCAAAGCCCGATGGCGACATAAAGCGCACTGGTGAAAACCCGTCCCATCACGGCAAATCCTCCTTAAGGCTGCATGCCACCCGCGCATTCGTATGCCTTGCAATCATGGCCCCGGATGGGCCACAACCCGCCGAATTACACGGTAAGGCAGACCCAATGAACATCGACGCGATCCCGATCGGCAAGAATCCCCCCGACGACCTCAATGTGATCATCGAGGTGCCGCTGGGCGGCGAGCCGATCAAGTACGAGATCGACAAGGCTTCGGGGGCGCTGTTCGTCGATCGCTTCCTCTACACGCCGATGCGCTATCCGGGCAATTACGGCTTCGTGCCGCATACGCTGTGCGGCGATGGCGACCCGCTCGATGTGATCGTGATGAACTCGCGACCGCTGGTGCCGGGCGCCGTGGTGCGCTGCCGGCCGTTCGGCGTCCTGTTCATGGAAGACGATGGCGGCAAGGACGAGAAGATCCTCGCCGTGCCGGTGTCGAAGCTCACCAAGATGTATGACGGGATCAACGACATCACCGACATGCAGCCGATCCAGCTCGAGCGGGTGAAGCACTTCTTCACTCACTACAAGGATCTGGAGCCCGGCAAGTGGGCCAAGATCGAAAAGCTCGGCGGCGTCGAGGACGCCCGCAAGGTGATCCTCGAATCGATCGAGCGCGCCAAGGCCGAGAAGTAAGCTCGGCCACGGGCTCGGTCAGGTAATCCTGGCGCAATGCTTGTCTCTCCAACTGTGAGTCCCATATCGGGGGCTCACCTTGGAGGACCGGATGAAAGCCGTACTGACCGCACTCGCCGCCACCCTGCTGCCATCAGCTGCCCTGGCGGAAGGCCCGGCCAATCCCAGCAGCGCGGCGATCGAACAGATCCTGGTCGAGCGCATCGATACGGCCGAGCAGAATGTCGGCATCGCCGTCGCGGTGATCGAAGACGGCGTGCCGCGCTTCGTCTCCCATGGCCATCCGGCACTCGGCGATGACCGGCAGATCAACGAACATACGGTGTTCGAGATCGGTTCGGTCACCAAGCTGTTCACCAATGTGCTGCTCGCCGAGCAGGTGCTGGCCGGCAAGATCGACCTCGATGCGCCGATCGTGAACTACCTGCCCCAGGGCACGGTGCTGCCCGAGCGCGGCGGCCGGCAGATCACTGCCTTCGACCTCGTGACGCATTCCTCGGGCCTGCCGCCGGTACCGCCAGATCTCGGCGCCGGCAATCCCGCCAATCCCTATGCCGGGTATGGCGCCCAAGCGCTCCGGGCATTCCTCGCGAGCTACCAGCTGCCGCGCGATATCGGCACGGAGTTCGAATACTCCAATATCGGCCTGGCGCTGGTGGTGCAGGCGGTCGAGCAGGTCAGCGGCAAGGCCTATGCGAGCCTGCTCGAGGAACGGATCTTCAAGCCGCTGGGGATGACCGAGACGGCGTTGACCACGACGCCCGAGCTCAGGGAGCGGCTGGCGAGCGGCCACGACGCGGCGCGCACCCCGACCAGCAACTGGGATCTCGATGTCTTTGCCGGGGCGGGCGCCCTGCGCTCGACGGTCGCCGATATCAGCAAGTTCATCGCCGCGGCGAGCGGGGCCGTCGCCTCGCCGCTCGATCCGGCGTTCGCGCTCATGCTCGCGCGCACCCGCCCGTCCGATCCGAGCGGCGGCAAGGTGGGGATGGGCTGGTTCACGCTGACCCACCCCAAGGGCGAGATCGTCTGGCACAACGGCATGACCGGCGGCTACAACGCCTTTGCCGGCTATGATCGGCAGAGCCGCAAGGGCGTGGTGGTGCTGTCCAACATGGCGAGCACAGTGGGGATCGAGGATATCGGCTTCCATATCCTTGCCGAGAACCTGCCGCTCGCGGCGCTGCCAAAGCTGCGGCAGGCAGCGGAAATCGATCCGGCGCTGCTCGATCGCTATGTCGGGAAATATGCGCTGACCCCGGCCTTCGTGCTGGAGGTGACGCGCGAAGGCGATGGGCTGTTCGTGCAGGCCACCGGACAGGAGAAGCTGCCGGTGTTCGCCGAGAACGAGACGACATTCTTCTACAAGGTGGTCGACGCGCAGCTCAGCTTTACGCTCGGCGCCGACGGCAAGGCGGCAAGCGTGACGCTGCACCAGGGCGGCTACAGCCAGCCGGGCCAACGGATCGAGTGAGCCCTTCATTTCGGCGGCATCGGCTTGCGGACCGGAGCCGCCGGGCCCAGTCTTCCCCGGTTCAGGTGGAGGATGGTGATGAAGATCTTCGGAACGATCGTCGGCGTGGTGCTGGTGCTGCTGGGCGGGCTCTGGACCTTGCAGGGCTCGAACATGCTGGCCGGCAGCGCCATGTCAGGGCAATCGCAATGGCTCTATATCGGGCTCATCGTGGTTGCCGTCGGGCTCGTGGTGTTGTGGTGGTTCACCTTGCGGCGCCGGATGCGATAGGCACCCCTTGAAACCGTGAAACCGGGTTCACATATATCGGTCAACGGTTGGATCGGGGCGCTGTCCCTCCCGGCGACTTGGTCCCAGCCAATGAAAGGCGCTCCCCTAACGGGTTGAGCGCCTTTCTCTTTTTCAACGCATGCGAGGGCAGCAATGAGCGGGCGGATCGTCATTCTCAATGGTACGCCGCGGGCGGGAAAGAGCTCGATCGCCGAGGCCGTGGTGGCCCGGCTGCCGGGGCGATGGGTGAGCATCGGCGTCGACCGGATGAACGCCGCGTTGCCCAAGGACCTGTTGCCGGGGATCGGACTGCGGCCCGGCGGCGAGCGGCCGGACCTCGAGCCGGCGGTGGTGCGGCTCTATGGCGAGCTCTACGGCGAGATCGCCGAACGGGCCGGCGCCGGCGAGGATGTGGTGGTCGATGTCGGACACCATGACTGGTACTCGCGGCCGCTCGGGATCCTGGCGGCTTCGGCGCGACGTCTCCACGGCCTGCCGGTGCTGTTCGTCGGCGTGCGTTGCCCGATCGAGGTGATCATGGCGCGGCGCAATGCCGACGCGCAGGGTGGGTTCTACGTCGGGGGCGACGGGGTGCCGGAACCGGTGCAGCGCTGGCAGCAGGCGGTGCACCAACCGGGGATCTATGACCTCGAGGTCGACAGCTCGGTGATGACGCCGCAACAGAGCGCCGAGGCGATTGCCGCGGCGCTCGCTGCGCCGCCGCGGCCAAGCGCATTCGAGCGGCTGGCTCAGGGGTAGCCGGCGTGCGGGACGGCGACGCGGGTGCTGAACACGCGACCGGTAGGGCTGCTGATGTCGACGCTGCCGGTCCACTCGTTGGCGACCATGTAGAGCGTCCTGCCGTCGCGGCCGCCCAGCATCACGGCGAAGCACATGCGGTCGAGCTCGAACTTTTCGACGATCTCGCCGCCATCGCGGATGCGCAGCACGGTGGGGCCGGTGGAGGTCCAGATGGCGCCTTCGGCATCGGCGCAGATGCCGTCATTACCGTATTGCCCGACATTGGCCCAGAGCCGGCGGTTGGAGAGGCTGCCGTCTTCTCCGATGTCGAAGGCAGTGAGGTTGCCGTTGAACGATTCGGCGCAGACCAGCGTCTTGCCGTCGGCGAGGATCGCCATGCCATTGGGGAAGGCGAGGCCTTCGGCGACCTTGCGGCTGCTGCCGTCGGGCGACACCAGGGCGATGAAGCCGGGGCGGAACTCGCCGCCCGGAAAGTCGAAATCGACATTGTTGACGTAGATATGGCCACTGGGGTGGACGGTGATCTCGTTGCAGCCGCGCTCCGACAGACCGGAGAGGTCGGCGAAGCGGGCAAAGCTGCCGTCCGGCTGGCGCAGCTTCAGTTCGTTGTCGGCGGCGTGCACCAGCAGCATCCGGCCATCGGGCAGCCAGTCGAACGAGAATGGGAGCGAGGCCACTTCCGCCTCGATGGCTGAGCGGCCATCGGTGTCGATGCTGTAGAGCTTCTGGCCGACCCAGTCGGCGAACCAGAGCTTGTTATCATGCCAGCGCGGGCACTCCCCGAGCAGGATTCCATCCATCAGCTGGGTGATCTCGGTCATCGCTAAAACTCCCTCATTGTTCTCAAAACAATGTCGGGCGGGGCGCGGCCATTTCGACAGTGGCACAAAAGAAATCGGGCGCCGGAGGGTGTCCGGCGCCCGAGGCAGTCAGTGATTCACGTGAAGCATTAGCAGGTTAGTGCCCGCCCATGCCCGCCATTTCGGGGTTCGCCGGCGGCTTCTTGACGAAGAAGGCTGCGACGATGGCGAACAGCGAGATGATCGCCCCGGTCATGAAACCGGTGCGGATGCCGGCGGCCAGCGCGCTCACCGGCTCGGTGCCGGCTGCCGTCAGCGCCGCCGACTGGATGGTCATCAGCGCGATGAACAGCGCCACGCCGGCCGCACCCGCCACCTGCTGGACCGAACCGAGAATGGCCGAGCCATGCGAGTAGAGCTGCATCGGCAGCGAGCTCAGCGAGGCGGTGAACAGCGGCGTGAACATGATGGCGAGGCCGATGCAGAGCGCGATATGGCCGGCGAGGATCACCCAGATCGAGGTGTTCTGATCGACCAAAGTGAGGCCCCAGAGCACGGCGCTGACGACGATCGAGCCCGGCACGAGCAGGCGCGTGGTGCCCCACTTGTCGTAGAGCCGGCCAACGATCGGGCCGAGCAGGCCCATCATCAGGCTGCCCGGCAGCAGCATCATGCCGATCTGCAGCGGATCGAGCTTGATGACGTTCTGCAGGAACAGCGGCAACAGGATGATGACGCCGAACAGCGCCATCATGGCGATCGCCATCATCACCACCGACAGGGTGTAGTTAGTGATGGCAAAGGTGCGCAGGTCGAGCAGCGCCCTGTCCTGCAGCGTCAGCTGGCGCCAGACGAACAGCACCATGGTGACGAGGCCGACACCGAGCGGAATCCACGGCGACATGCCGTGCTCGCCGGCGGCAGACGCCGCTTCGCCAAAGCTCGACAGGCCATAGACGATGCCGCCGAAGGCCAGCACCGACAGGACGACCGAGATCAGGTCGAGCGGGGTCGAGCGCGGGGTCGAGACGTTCTTCATCCGCCAGGCGCCGAGCGCCAGTGCGGCCAAAGCGATCGGCAGCACCAGGATGAACATGAAGCGCCAGTCGAAATGGGTGAGGATGAAACCACCGATGGTCGGGCCGATGGCGGGCGCCACCGACATGACGATCGAGATGTTGCCCATGGTCTTGCCGCGCGATTCGGGCGGCACCAGCGTCATCACCGTGGTCATCAGCAGCGGCATCATGATGGCGGTGCCGACGGCCTGGATGACGCGGCCGAACACCAGGAGCTCGAGTCCCGGCGAAACGGCGCAGATCAGCGTGCCGACCGAGAAGATCGCCATGGCGAGCATGTAGATCGGCCGGGTGTTGATGCGCTGCAAGAGGAAGCCGGTGATCGGAATCACCACGGCCATGGTGAGCAGGAACGCCGTGGTCAGCCACTGCGCCGCGCTGGCGGTGACGCCCAGGTCGGTCATCAGCGGCTGGATCGCCACGCTCATGATGGTTTCGTTGAGAAACACCACGAAGGTGGAGACGAGCAGCAGCGCGATCACCAGCCGGTTGCGCGCCGCGGTGGAGGAATCGACCGGCGCGGCAGCGGCAGTCGACGGCATGTCGGTCATCGTTTCGGAGGTCATTTGCGGCCTGCCTTGCGGTGGAAGGGTTCAAAAACGGGGTGCGTCAATGGCACGGACGGGGTGGCGGTGGCCAGCCCGCGGGGCGCATAGCGCCCCTGCAACGGGGCGGCAATTACCGGCGGGGTCATCGAGAAATCTCCTGAGCTGTCACCGATACGACGAGCGACCGGTGGCGAAATCGACAGCGTTCGCCGCAAAAATAGTTAAGCGGCGGATTAAGCGTTGATGAGGTGAAAGTCAATGTCGGGGCGCGACGAGGGACCAGATCGTCAGCGCGCATGGCGGTGGTGTTAGCGCAAGGTGGGGGGCTTGAAGCAAGCCCCTTGTGACCCATATGTAGAAACTGAGGCGTTGCGCTATGTGGGTGCTGGCCGGACAATTTCAAAGGGCTGGAGCGGTGCTCCGGCCCTTTGTCGCTTATGCTGGTTTGGGAACCTTTTCCGCCGAACAGTCGTCCAACCGGGCGACGGAGGATGGCGATGCCGACAGCACTGAGACCCCGAAGGGAACTGGCCGGCCTCGGCGAGGCGGAACTGGTGGAGCTGGCGCGGCAAGGCAACGAGACCGCCATTCGCCTGCTGATCGAGCGCAACAACCAGCGGCTGTTCCGCGCCGCGCGCAGCGTGCTGCGCAATGACGGCGAAGCCGAAGACGTGGTGCAGCAGACCTATGTAAAGGCCTTCACCGCACTCGCGAGCTTTCGCGGCGAGGCGAGCTTTTCCACCTGGCTGACCCGAATCGCCCTCAACGAAGCAGTGTCGCGGCTCAGGCGCCGCAAGGCCAGCAGCGAACTCGAAGCGCTCGACCAGGCGGTGAGCGCCGACGCCGGCCTGGTCTCGCTGTTCCCGCTGTCGCTCGCCCCACTCCCCGCCGAAATGGAGGCCGCCCGATCGGAAATGCGCCAACTGCTGGAAGCGGCCATCGACGACCTGCCCGAGGGGTTTCGCACCGTGTTCGTGCTGCGCGACGTCGAAGGGCTCAGCACCGAGGAAACGGCCGAGCATCTGAAGCTGAAACCCGAGACGGTGAAAACCCGCCTGCACCGGGCCCGACGCATGCTGCGGCTGGTGCTGGAGCAGCAGTTGCGCGGCTCGTTCGCCGAGCTCTATCCGTTCGACGGGGCACGTTGCGCCAACATGGCAGATCGGGTGATGGCGGCTTTGCGCGGGGTTTAGACTTTGATCTCCGGTCGTCCCATTGGCATTGATCATCCCCACTCGGGGGTGGATGGGGTAACTCAGGGTGCCCCAAGCTACAGTCACCGGCCTCGCACGCTGTGGTGGCGGCACTCCTACTGCGAAATGCTGTTCCAGGCGCCATACAGCGTCGAGTGCAGCAGTTGCACCGTCTCGCCGGCACGATAGACCACCAGCTGCTGCTCGGGCAGCAGGTAGAGCACCTGGCCGCCCTGACCCATGAAATAGCTGAACGGCCCCTGCAGCGCCTCACCGGCGCGGTCGAGCACGTTCTGGCGGACATGCTGTCCATAGTGGTCGGGCAGGCGCTCGGCGTAGGTCACGTCGAGGCCGAGGAACTCCCGCCACAGCGGAATGGGCAGGAACGGCGCCTCCGGAGTCCCGTTCTCGACGAGGTATTGGCCGACGCGGATCCAGTCGCGCGCCGTGGCGTAGATGCAGCAATAGGCCGAGACCGGACTGCCGGCTGCGGGTTGCCGCCAGGCGGCGGTCGTGGCGCCGGCCGGGCGCCAGAGCTTTTCGGAGAGCAGGTCCTCGAGTCGGCGCTGATAAGTGGTTTCGAGCACCTCGCCCAAAAGTGCCGTGTTGACGTTCTGGTAGCTGAAGGCGGGCGCCGTACCTGTATCGGAGATGAGCCCGCCTTCGATGGCGCCGAGCCCAAGGAAATGCAGCCGGGCCAGCGGGCCGAACGGGTTGGCGGAGGTGTCGACGGTCTTGTCGCCGCTCACCGCACCGGCCTTGCCTTCGCCGCGGTCGAAAGCAATGCCGCTGCGCATCAGCAGCAGCGAGCGCAGGGTGACGCCGGCAAGGCCACGGTCGTCGGGCAGCAGCTCGCCGAGCGTCTGATCGAGATTGGTGAGCTTGCCTTCGGCCAGTGCCCTATAGACCAGGGCGCCGACCAGGCTCTTGGCCATGGAGAACGAGTTGAAGCGGGTTTGAGCATCGGCACCGGGCGCATAGCGCTCGAGTTCGAGCCGGCCGGCGTGGGCCACGAGGAGGGCCTTGCCGCCCTTGTCGCTGAATGCTGCCGCGAGATCGGGCGACAGCGGCCGGGAGGTGGCGGCTTCGACGATACGGAGGTCGCGTGGCGTCTCTGCCCCTTCGATCGTGGCGAAGTGGCCAGGGGCCGGCCAGGTGAGCGGCGGCACGCCCTCGGCAACCAGCTGCGGCAGGTAGGGCGCATAGGCCAAGGTGGCCGTCACGGCACCTGCCAGCACGAGCGCCAAAACGATCAGCAGTCTGCGCACCGAAATCCCCCCAGAACCCGGTCCAGATGGCTCGCAGGCACGGATGGCGGAAATGCGGCTGTAGCGCATCGCTTGACAGGGCGAGCGACATCTCGTATTCAACAACTATGTTGATTAACAATCCTGTTGATTACGTAGGAGATGACGGATGAACAAGCTCATCAGCACGCATTGGATCAGCCTCGACGGCTTCATCGCCGGACCGATGGGCGAGATGGACTGGATCCGCGGTGACGACCAGCTGTCGAGTTACGAAATCGGGCTGGTTAACGGCGCCAGCAGCCTGTTGCTCGGTAAGGGCACGTATCAGGATTTCGCGCAGTACTGGCCGACCGTTCCAGCCAACCCCAATGCGGCGGCGTGGGAAAAGACCTATGCCAAACGGATCAACGCGCTCTACAAGGTGGTGATCTCGCACAACCTGCAGGCGGCGAACTGGCCGACCTCGGAGCTGTGGCGCGAGCTCGATGCCGAGAAGGTCAACGCGTTCAAAGCGCGGGCGGGTGGCGACATCCTCACCTATGGCAGCGCCACGATCGTCCAGCAGCTCACCAATCTCGGCCTCGTCGACGAGTATCACTGGCTGATCCACCCGATCGTCCTAGGCAAGGGCCGGCGGCTGCTCGACAACCTGGAGCAGCGCTTCGATATCGAGCTGATCGACAGCGAAAGGTTCAACAGCGGGGTGATGAAGCTGATCTATCGCAAGGTTTGACAGGCTTACGGATCAAGCATTCACCCGGGATGACACCCGGTGGGTGGGCCAGGCCGAGCTCAACCACAATGCCCAAGCCCTACAGCGGTTTTTCCGCCAACCCGCGAAAGGCGTCGGGAACGGAGCGATCGAGCTCCAGTGTCGCCGAGGCATAGCCGATCGCCTCGCGGCCGAAGCGGGTGCGGACGGCATCCATGGCGCGATCGGCGACCAGGCGCGAGGCGCCTCGGCGGGTGCCGGGGCGACGGGCCTCGTCGACGAGGCCGAGCGGCAGTTCGAGCTGCACCAGCGGATCGCGCTCGAGCTGCGCCACCGAGATGGCAAGCAGCGTGATGGTGCGCTCGTCGGGGTGGTCGGCCTGCACCACGCGCACCAGATCCTCGGCGATTTCGGCGAGGCTGACGGTGGCGGAGATCGGCTGATCGATGGTGATCGAGCGGGTGACGGCGCGCATGTCGCGGAAGCGGACGCGCGCCGTGATGGTGTGGCCGTGCCAGGATTTCACCCTGAGCCGCGAGGCGATGCGATCGGCGAGATGGTGCAGGGTCGGGCGGTAGATGCGCTCGATGAACGGCTTCTTGCCGAGCGCCGACTGGGCTCCGGCGGAGCGGGCGCGCTGGTTGGTGACGATGCCGCGCGGGTCGCGGTTCCAGCTGAGGGCGCTGAGTTTTTCGCCAGCGGCATGGCCGAGGATGCGCTGCACCCATTCGGTGCGTTGCTCGGCGAGCTGGCCGATGGTGAGGATACCCTCGTCCTCGAGTTTGCCCTCGGTGACCGGGCCGACGCCCCACATCAGCCCGACCGGCAGCGGATGCAGGAATTCCAGCTCGCGTGACGGATCGACGACGACGAGGCCATCGGGCTTGGCCACCTGCGAGGCGATCTTGGCGAGATGCTTGGTGCGGGCGACGCCGACCGAAATGGGCAGGCCCAGCTCGGCGCGGACACGCCTTCGGATGGTGCGGGCAATGGTCTCGGGGGTGCCGAACAGGTGCTCGCAGCCGGCTACATCGGCAAAAGCTTCGTCGATCGAGATGCGCTCGACCAGCGGCGTGTAGTCACCAAGAATGTCGATCGCCGCGTCGCCCAGCCGCTGGTAGTCGTCGAAATGGCCGCCGGTGAAGATCAGCTCGGGGCAGAGTTCCTTGGCCGCCCAGCCGGACATGCCGCCATGCACACCGAAGGCCTTGGCTTCGTAGGAGGCAGCCAGCACCACGCCGCCGCCGACGGCGATCGGCTTGCCGCGCAGTTCCGGGTTCAGCAGCTGCTCGACCGAGGCGTAGAAGGCATCGAGATCGGCGTGGAGGATGGTGGCGGCCGGCTCCATCCGGGACTCCTGGTGGCGCAAACGAGAACATAAAGCGAACAAGGCGTCGGGCTTGTCAAGCGGCGCGCCAGTGAGGTCACCCCCACGCCAGCGCCAGCAGCCGTTCATTCTCCTCCGGCACGTTCTCCGCCAATCGTGCCGCGGCGATGATTGGCAGCCACGCGCGGATATCGGCCTCGGCCAGCTGGCTCGCCGCCAGGTAGCGTTCGAGATAGGCGTCGGCCAGCTCGTGGCCGGCGCCGTGGCGCATCAGCACATAGGAGCGGGCGACGTCGGCGGCAGGCGGACCGGACGTGGCGTCGGGCCAGTCGACGATCATCGCCGCCCCAGGTGGGCCGATGATGTTGAAGGGGTGGAAATCGCCGTGGCAGAGGCGGGTGCCAGCGGGCAGTTCGGCCAGCCGGGCGAGCAGGGCTTCGCGCAGCGCAGCATCAAGGTCCGGCGCCTGCCGCAGCCGCTCGGCGAGGCGCGGCTTCAGTGGCGACAGCCGGACTTCGGTGCGGGCGTGGACGGCGAGGTGGAGCGACACCATGGCCTCGAGCGCGGCGGGAAGCAGCGCCGGATCGGCGGTGGCGAGGCTCGCCAGCGGCTGGCCGGGC
>MKVB01000003.1:330091-396800 GCA_001899085.1 Devosia sp. 66-14
GCCGGCGTCGGCAGGCCGTGTTCCCCGACAATGGCAAGGATGGCGGCTTCGCCGAAGGCAACCGAACGGCTCGAGGGATCCCGGTAGAGCTTGAGGACATGGTCACCATAGTGGAAGGCCTCGGCCATCTTGCCGGAGCCGAGCCGCGGGCCGATCTGGTGCGCCATCAGCTGAGGGCCGCCTTCAGGGCCGTGGCAATGGTCTGCGTGCCGCGGGTGAGCTGCAGCGCCTTGCCGATCGACCGGGGCTCGTCGAGCAGCGCCACGACGACCGCGGCAACGTCCCCGCGCGGCACCGATGCCTCGTTGATCGCCTCAAGGCTCAGCAGCACCTTGCCGGTGCCGTCGCCATCTGTGAGTTCGCCCGGCTCGAGGATGGTCCAATCGAGGCTGGAGGCGTGGATGAACTTCGCGGCGGCGCGCTTCTGTTTGTAATAATCCTTCATCTCGTCGTTCATCGAGCGGGTGGAGAGTCCGGTGCTGGCGCCGATCGAGGAGATCGAGACATAACGCTTCACCCCGGCGTTCTCGGCGGCATGCACGGTGCGGCGGGTGCCGATGCGATCGAGCGCACTGCCTTCGCCGGCGGCCGAGCCCGCGGCGAACACCACGGCGTCGGCCCCTTTCATGGTGTTGGTGAACTCCGCCAGCGGCGACTTGTCGAGATCGAGCACGATGGTCTCGGCGCCGCGCTTCACGGTCTCGGCCATGTGCCGAGGGTTGCGGATGGTGGCGACGACCGAGTGGCCGGCAGCCACCAGTTTCTCGACGATCAGGATGCCGGTGCGGCCGCTGCCGCCGATGACGATGATGCGCATGAGGTCACCTGTCGGGTGTTGATGGGCTGAGCTTTGAAAAGATGCGGTGCAGCGTTTCGAGCTCGTCGGGGCTGAGGGCGGCGAGGCCGGGTGGCGGCACGCGGAACTCGGCAAGCAATGCCGTCTGGGTTTCGAGGCCGAGCGGGGTGAGCGCCACGAGCTTCACCCGCCGGTCGGTGGGCGAGGGGCGGCGCTCGACATAGCCGGCCTGTTCCAGCCGATCGACCACCCAGGTGGTGTTGGACGGGTCGCTGTTGAACTGCCGCGCCAGCTCGCCGATCGGACGTCCCACGCTGTCGAGGCTGTTGAGGATGCGCGAATCGTTGGGCGTCAGGCCGCGCCGCTGCAGGCTCTCGGAGCGCTGCGGGTTGGAGCTGATGAAGAAATCGAACATCAGCCGCCAGGTGTCGGCGGCCAGTTCATCGGCGGGCGGTTTCATGGGGTGCAGCCTAGCACGAGCTGGTCCCTTGCATATATTTTGAGTAGTACCATATTTGTTGCTCAACAAATAATGGAGTATGACGATGAGCGGACGGCATGACGGCAAGGTGGCGCTGATCGCCGGGGCCAGCAAGGGGATCGGTGCGGCGACAGCCGAACTGCTGGCGCGCGAGGGGGCGGCGGTGGTGCTGGTGGCGCGGTCGGCGGAGCCGACCGAGGCGCTGGCCGAGGGCATCCGCCAGGCCGGCGGCCGGGCCATCGCCGTGGTGGCGGACGTAGCCGCCGACGCGGCGATGCAGCAGGCGGTGGCGGCGGGGCTCGCGGCGTTCGGGCGGCTCGATATCGCCTTCAACAACGCGACCGACGGGCCGCGGCCGGCGCCGCTGGCCGAGCTCGATCTCGACGGCTTCGATCGCGGCATCCGCACCAATGTGCGCGGCACGTTTATCGGCATGCGACACGAAATCCCGGCGCTGCTCGCGAGCGGCGGCGGGGCAATCGTCAACATGGCGTCGCTGGCCGGGGTGATCGGCGTATCGGGACTGGGCGCCTATGTTTCGGGCAAGGCCGGGATCATCGGGCTCAGCAAGGTCGCGGCGCTCGATTATGCCGATCGCGGCATCAGGGTGAACGTGGTGGCGCCGGGCCCGATCCTTACCCACCATCTCGAGGCGGCGGGGCCAGAAGCGCAACGACAAGCCGGGTTGTCGACGCCGATGCGGCGGATCGGGCGGGCCGACGAGGTGGCAAGCGTCGTGAGCTGGCTCTGCTCGGAGGGCGCGAGCTTCGTCACCGGCGCGGTGGTGCCGATCGATGGCGGTCAGAGCGCCGGCAACAAGATCCAGAATCCCTACCGGCAGGGCGAACCGATGCAGGCGGCCGGCTGAGTCCCCTCCCTCGCTTCGGCAACGGGCTGCTACATAGTCTGCGGAAACGAGGGAGACGATTCGATGCAGGCTTCGCGGCAGGTGGTGGTGCACCACGATGATCTGGGGGCGAGCTGGAGCGCCAATATGGCGTTCCTCGAGCTCTGCGAGCAGGGCGTGGTGACCTGCGGCTCGGTGATGGTGCCGTGCCCGTGGTTCCCGCATATGGCGCAGCTGGCGCGTGAAAACCCCGAACTCGATATCGGCGTGCACCTGACGCTGACCGCAGAGTTCGATCGCTTCCGCTGGCGCCCGATGACCGGCACCGCAGATAACGGCATGTGCGACGCCGAAGGGTTCATGCCGCGCCGGGTGGCGGAGACGCAGGGCGCCGACCTCACGGCGGTGGAGGCCGAACTCAGGGCGCAGATCGATGCGGCGCTGGCCGCCGGCATCGACGTGACGCATCTCGACGCGCATATGGGGACGGTGTGGCTGCCGGAATTCGTCGAGCTCTACGAGCAGCTCGGCGCCGACTACGCTCTGCCGATCTTCCTACCGGGGCCGCAGGATGCGTGGGTGGAGCCGTCGCTGGCGCTCGACCGCGCCTGGGCCAAGGCGGCGGCGCGCGGCAATCCGCTGTTCGACGGCGTGGTATCGACGCCGTTCCCCAATCTCAGCCCGACGGTGGCGGATTATCGCGGCATTCTCGACAGCGCCAAGCCGGGGCTCAACTGGGGCGCCTTCCATTTCACCAAGCCGGGCGACATCGCCATGATCTCGGACGATGCACCACTGCGGCTCGCCGAGTACGAGATTTTTCGTTCGGGCGCGGTGGAGCGGATCTATGCCGAACTCGGGCTGGAGCTGGTGGGGATGCGCGGGTTCCGGGAACAGCTGCGGCGCTAGAGCCCAGCTCTCGGGTACCTCTCCCTTGGGGGAGAGGTCGACGCGAAGCGTCGGGTGAGGGGGCCTGCCTCGGGCTCGGTGTTTGGGGCAAGGCCCCCTCACCCCGACCCTCTCCCCCTAGCGGACGCGTAGCGCCGCGGGGAGAGGGGGCGCTAGAGCCGCTACCTACCTGGAATGTCGAATCCCCCCGCCGCAGTTCGACTAGCCTCGCAACAGGAGGTGCCTCGCCATGAAGTTCGTGTGTCTCGTCTATATCGACAGCGCCGCCATCGGCGCGCTGAGCGAAGCCGAAGGTCGGCAGCTGGCCGACGACTCGATCGCCTTCGACTGGGGTTTGCGCGACAGCGGCAAGCTGATCCTCGCCCAACCACTGCAAGACCCACAGGCGGCGGTAACGGTGCGGCAGCGAGCGGGAAAATTCTCCAGCACCGACGGGCCGTTCGCCGAGGCCAAGGAGCACCTGGGTGGGTTCTTCCTGATCGAGGCCGAGAATATCGATGAGGCGATCGCCCTGGCGAAAACCAGCCCGATCATGCGGGTCGCCAGCATTGAGGTGCGGCCGGCCCTGGAGCAGGTCGATAGCGTGACGGGACGGGGCCGGCCGGAGGTGACGTAAGGGAACCGGCGCTACCGGCCCGGTGCCGCGTTTGCGCCAAGGGGGCAACCGGCGCACCGCCGACCGCAATCGGCCCCGGCGAGACGCCGCAGGCCATCGCGCGGGGTGGTGTTTTCCGGCAAGCGGATCTCGGTTGCCAGCCGCAGTGCCATCAGCGTGCGGATGAACCACCATCCGAGGTCGATCTGCCCGCGTTCAAGCCCGAGCCGTGCCGACTCCGGAAAGGCGTGGTGATTGCCGTGGAAGGCCTCGCCGAAGGTGATCAGGCCGACGGCCGGCAGATTGTAACCCTGCACGGCGACACCATCGACCGCCCAGCCCTGGTGGCCGCGCCGATGGGCGAAGTGGCCAACCACCCAGTGACCGGTGAGTGAGACTGCGACCCGTACCGCGATTCCCCACACCAGCCAGCCCCAGCCGCCGAGCGCGAAGAACAGCAGCGCCCAGGGCAATTGCTGCAGCATCCAGGTGCGTTCGAGAAAGCGGTAGAAGCGGTCATTGGCCGTGCTTGGTTCGATGGTGAAGCGTGGCGGATGGTCCAGCGCCACGATGCAGTGCATCTGCCACCAGGCGTCGATGAAGAAGCTCCGGCGATGGGCGTAGAGTGGGTGGCAGTCGGTCTGCCGCTGCGCCCAGTCTCGGATGTCATGGGCGTAGATCATGCCGAACGGGCCGGCCATGCCGACCAGGGTTCCGAGGTAGACCAGCACATGCTCGACGACGATGTGGGTCTTGAACGAGCGATGGATTAGCAGCCGGTGCATGCCCACCGAGTGGCCGGCGCAGATGGTGACCGCGGTAGTGGCGAGGAACAGCAGCAGTGCGTCGAGGCTGAAGGTCAGCGGCGCGAAGACCAGGGCGATGCCGGTCAGCGACAGGGTCCAGAGGGATTTGTGCGGCGCCCAGCGTACGGCCCCGGCGACGGCGTCGCTCAATGGCTCGGCATACATTCGGCCGGTTGAGAGGGCATGCGTCGAATTGGTCATCGTCATGGCGTTTCAGCCTTGCGCGGGTTATGTATTTAGGCGATGAACTAATTGCCGAAATGCTTAGCAGTGCCTATTTGATTAGGCAATAGGCTAATTACCTAAATGATGGACGAGGCGCATGAACGAGACGATGCCAGACAAGGTCGATGCGGAGCTATCCAGCGCCGTCGAAGAAGTAGTCAGTCCGGACGGCGCGTTTCAGCGTGTCTTCGAGGCGCTCGCTTCGGCGCCGCGCCGGCGGATTCTGGCCTATCTGGCGCATGCGTCGCTGACGGCGGGTGAGATCGCGGCACGCTTCAACATGTCGAAACCCTCGATCTCGCAGCACCTGAGCGTGCTGGAGGTCGCCGGCCTGATCGCCAAGGAGCGACGCGGCCAGTTCATCCACTACTCGCTGATCCCCAACAACCTGACCAACACGCTGAACGGCTTTGCCCAGGAAGTCTGCCCGGTGGGTCGACCGCTGAAGCGCGAGAGCAAGGCGCTGGCAGAGCGCAAGTCGACCGGCGGGGCCGAACGCTAAAGAGACGATCGGAGGTGGAGCAGGCACAGCAGCTGCCCTTGCGGCAATGGCCGGCGATCGCCAATGTCGCGGCATGACCGTTGCTCTCCACACGCCCTATGACGGGTCCGCAAAGCTCTTCCAGATCGGCGTGAAGCCGCTTCCGCTTGCCGACTGGATCGAGGTCGACGGCCGACTGGTGGCAGACCTCGCCGAGAAGGAGAGGGTGAGTACGGCGCACGCGGGATCGGTGTTCGTCGCCGAGGCAGGAACCGAGCCGGCGCAGGCCGAGCTGCTGGCGCTGCTGGTGGAGCACCTCACAACCCTGTTCCCCCAGCACTATCGGCGGATCGGTGACGAGGTCGAGATCGTACCCGCCGGCAAGCGTGTTGCCCTGGGCGTGCCAAGTGAGGCGCCGCTGCGGGTGGCGGCAAGCCTGGTGCAGGAAGACCTGGTGCTGATGCGTCGCGGCGAGGCGGGCTGGCGCCTCGCGGCCGCTTCGCTCTGCTTTCCCTCGTCGTGGTCGCTGGTGGAGAAGTTCGGTCGACCGTTGCAAGAGGTCCATGGACCGGTGCCCGGATTTGGCGCCGGGACGCGGAATGCACAGCTGATCGAGCGGATGTTCGACAACGCGCGGCCCGAAATGCCGATGATCCGCTGGAACTGGTCGCTCTATGGGGATGACCGGCTGCATCACCCCGAGACGGCCGACCCCGGCGTACGGCGTTTCGGGGCAGGCGAGCGGGCGGCAAACGTGTTTCTGAGGGTAGAACGGCAAACCGTGCGGAAACTGCCGGTGAGCGGCGATATCCTGTTCGCCATCCGCATCCATGTCGACCCGCTGGCGCGGCTGGAGCAGCACCCGGACGCGGCGCGGATCGCCGGCTCGCTGGTGGCTCAACTCACGGCGCTCGGGGCTGCCGAGCTCGACTACAAAGGGCTGACACTCGAGCGCGACCGGCTGGTGGCGCGGCTGGCCGAGATCTCCGCTGCAGCCCCTTGAAGTCGAAGGGCCCGGGGTGATCCCCCGGGCCCTTCAATTGCTGCACGATGGTTGGTTGGCGGGCCTTACGCCCCGCCGGTCATGTGGGCCAACACCGCCAGCAGCAACAGCGCCACGATATTGGTGATCTTGATCATCGGGTTCACCGCCGGGCCGGCGGTGTCCTTGTAGGGGTCGCCGACGGTGTCGCCGGTGACCGAGGCCTTGTGGGCGTCGGAACCCTTGTAGTGCTTGACGCCGTGGCTGTCAGTGAAGCCGTCTTCAAAGCTCTTCTTGGCGTTGTCCCAGGCGCCACCGCCCGCCGTCATCGAGATGGCGACGAACAGGCCCGTGACGATCACGCCCATCAGCATGGCGCCGAGAGCCGAGAAGGCCGCAGCGGTGCCGGCGATCCAGTAGATCGCGATGAAGACGATGATCGGCGACAGCACCGGCAGCAGCGATGGGACGATCATTTCCTTGATCGCCGCCTTGGTCAGCATGTCGACGGCCCTGCCGTAGTCGGGCTTCTCGGTGCCGGCCATGATGCCCGGCTTTTCCTTGAACTGGCGGCGGACTTCCACCACCACCGACTGGGCAGCGCGGCCCACGGCCGTCATCGACATGCCGCCGAAGAGGAAGGGCAGCAGACCACCGAACAGGAGGCCCACCACCACATAGGGATCGGCGAGCGAGAAGGTGAGCGGCCCGAGCCCGGCAAAGAACGAACCTTCCGGGGCGTTCTGCGAGAAGAACTGCAGGTCCTGGGTATAGGCGGCGAACAGCACCAGGGCGCCGAGGCCGGCCGAACCGATGGCATAGCCCTTGGTGACGGCCTTGGTGGTGTTGCCGACAGCATCGAGCGCGTCGGTGTTGTGGCGCACTTCCTTGTCGAGGCCGGCCATTTCGGCAATGCCGCCGGCGTTGTCGGTCACCGGACCGAAGGCGTCGAGCGCGACGATCATGCCGGCCAGCGCCAGCATGGTGGTGACTGCGAAGGCGATGCCGAACAGGCCCGCGAGGTTGTAGGTGACGATGATGCCGACGATGATGACGATGGCCGGCAGGGCGGTCGATTCCAGGGAAACCGCGAGGCCCTGGATGACGTTGGTGCCATGGCCCGTCACCGATGCCTCAGCAATCGAGTTGACCGGGCGCTTGTTGGTGCCGGTGTAGTATTCGGTGATGACGATGATCAGCCCGGTGATGACGAGGCCGGCGACACCGCACCAGAACAGGTTCCACGGGGTGAACTGCTTGCCGCCTTCGAGGCCGAGCTGCACGTCGAGCCCGCCGAACACCCACATCAGGGTCGGCAGCAGCACGATGAGCGAGAGCACGCCCGTGGCGATGAGGCCCTTGTAGAGGGCGTTCATGATGTTGTTGTCGCCGCCCAGCTTGACGAAATAGGTGCCGATGATCGAGGTGACGACGCAGGCGCCGCCGATGGCCAGCGGCAGCACCATGCCGGCGAGCTTGAACGCGTCCGGAAGGACGATCGCCGCCAGCACCATGGTGGCGACGGCGGTCACCACATAGGTCTCGAACAGGTCGGCGGCCATGCCGGCGCAATCGCCGACATTGTCGCCGACATTGTCGGCAATGGTGGCCGGGTTGCGCGGATCATCCTCGGGGATGCCGGCTTCGACCTTGCCCACCATGTCGCCGCCGACATCGGCACCCTTGGTGAAGATGCCGCCGCCGAGACGGGCGAAGATCGAGATCAGCGAGGCGCCGAAGCCGAGTGCCACCAACGAGTCGATGACGGTACGGCTGGTCGGCTCGATGCCGAGGAACTGGGTGAGCACGATGAAATAGAGGGTGACGCCGAGGAGGCCGAGACCCGCAACCAGCAGGCCGGTGACCGCGCCGGACTTGAAGGCGAGGTCGAGGCCGCCGGCCAGCGACTTGGTCGCTGCCTGGGCGACGCGCACATTGGCGCGGACCGAGACGTTCATGCCGATAAAGCCGGCGGCGCCCGAAAGGATGGCGCCGATGGCAAAGCCCACCGCCGCATAGGCGCCGAGCAGGATGAAAGCGAGGATGAAGATGACCACGCCGACGATGCCGATGGTGGTGTACTGGCGGCGGAGATAGGCGGAGGCGCCTTCACGCACGGCGGCGGAAATCTCCTGCATGCGGGCCGAACCCGCATCGGCCCTGAGCAGGCCTTGCGTCGTGACGACGCCGTATACGATGGAGAGCAGACCGCATACTACGATCGCCCATAGCAATAGAGTCATAACGAATGTTCCCTCGGTGTGACGTCACCGGGGAACGCTCCGTAGTTGCAGCGGCGAACCGCTCCTCCTCGCCCCCCGACGATCGCGTGCCAAACTTGTGCCAAATCGCCGCAGGGGGCGCAATGGATTTGCAACGATGCGATTGCCGGGGTGCCGGCGCGGCAATCAGCCGAGGTGCGCGAGGGCGTCGGCCAGCGTGGCCGGGTCGCCGGCAATCTCAAGGGTCTTGAACCGGGCCGTCTCGCCGGCGACGAGGGTGATCGCCGATTTCGGCACACCGAGCGTCCTGGCGAGGAGTGCGATCAGCGCGGCATTGGCCTTGCCCTTGTCGGGCACCGCGGAGACGCGGACCCGCAGCACGGCGGCGCCGTCATCACGGGTTTCGAAGCCGTCGATCCGGTCGAGCCCGGCATTGGGCGTGGCGCGGATATGGAGGCGGACGCCGCCGGGCCGCAGCTCGAAGGCCGGCTTCACGGGCGCGGGTAGAGGTCGGTGCGGATGATCGCCATCAGCCGGTCCGGATTGTCGATGGTCTTGAAGCCGTAACGCTCATAGAGGCCGTGCGCGTCGGCGGTCGCCAGCATGAAGCGGCGCAGGCCCTGCAGGTCGGGGTGGGCGACGACTGCATCCATCAGGCCCTTGCCGAGGCCGAGGCCCTGGCGGTCGGGATCGATGAAGACATCGGCCAACCAGGCGAAGGTGGCGCGGTCCGTCACCACCCGGGCGAAGCCGACCTGCGCGCCATCGGCCGCGTAGAGCCCGAAGCTCAGGGCGTTCGCCACCGAGCGGGCGACGACCTCACGCGGGATGGCGCCGGCCCAGTAGCTCGCCTGGCTCAGGTAGCGATGCACGTAGTCGAGGTCGATCCGCGCGGGATCGGTCGAGACCTCGTAGCCAGCCGGCAGCATGGCGCTGAGGCTAGAAAACGTTGGGATAAATGTACCTCTTGATCACTTCCTGAACGATGTAGATCGCGAAGAACAGGATGATCGGCGAGAGATCGAGCTGCATGCGGGGGAGGAACTGGCGAATTGGGCGCAGCACCGGCTCGGTGACCGACAGCAGCATCCTCCACACCTGATCAACGAACTGGTTCCTGGTGTTGACGACATTGAAGGCGATGAGCCAACTCATGACGATCATGATCACCATCACCCATTTGTAGATCTCAAGGGCCATCAGAATGACCTCAAGGAGTACCCGCATCGCCCGCTCCGCTCTGTTGTGGCTCGCTATCTAGTATCGACCGACGGAATCAGCAAGTGCGCCAGTCGGTTGGTGGCGGTCGGCACCGATCGGGTGACCGCCACCAAAACGGGATGGCCGCGCCGGCCACCCCCCCGCGCATCTCGTCAGAGGGTCGACTTGAACCGTTCGACCGTCTCGGCGATCAGCTTGTCGAAGGCCGACATGTCGCCCGAGAAGATATTGAAGGTGTGGTCGGCGCCCGCGATGATGCTCTTGAGCTTGTCGGTGCCGCCCGCGGCCGCGACGATCGCGTCGGTGGTCTCGGGCGGAACCACGGTATCCTTGTCGCCGGCAATGGCCAGGATGGCGCCCTTGTAGTTGGCGAGCTCGGCGGCGACGTCGGTGCTGCGCGCCTCGTTGAACCATTCGAGCGACAGGTTGAGCGAAGGCCGCCAGTCGAACGTCATCACGGCAAAGCCGTTCTTTTCCGCCTCGGCATAGAGTTCGCTGAAGGCGTTGCGCATGTCGAGCGCGCCGGCCCAGGTGACGACGCTCTTGACGTCGCCCTCGCGGGCAGCGGTCAGCATGGCGATGGTGCCGCCCTGGCTCCAGCCGACGACGCCCAGCCGCGCATCGTCGATCTCGGGGAGACCGCGCATATGGGCGATGACGTCCTCGCCGTCGGTAATGCCGCTCGAGAAGGTGTAGTCCTTGTAGTCGGCGGTGCTGTCGCCGTTGCCGGCAAAATCGAAGCGGGCACTGGCGATGCCGGCTTCCGCCAGCTTGGGCGCCAGCAGGTCATAGCCGTTGCCGGCCTCGTGCCGGTTCGAGCCGGTGCCGTGATACATCACCACGAAGGGGAACGGCCCGGGGCCGTCCGGCAACGTGATGGTGGTGGGAATGGTGCGCTGGCTTCCCTCGATCATCACCGCCGTCTCGCCGGCCTGGGCGACGACGGGCAGCGTCAGGGCGGCGAACAGCATCGCCGATACGAACTTGTTCATGGGCGTCTCCTCGACCTTCGATGCCGGTCGGGCATCGCTCAAAGGCAGTGAGCCGCATCGGCACGCGCTCGTCCAGCGCGACCTTGGGCCACCTGATCGAACAACGCGCCGACGCAGCAACCGTTTGAGCTGTCGATGCCTTCTAGTTCTGGCGGCTCGGCCGCCAGGTGAAGAGACGGAAGATGTAGAGGCCGACCACGGCGATGAGCACCACCCAGGACAGCGGGTCGAGCCAGGCTTCGACCAGGTGATAATGCTCGTGCAGCAGGTAGCCGGCGCCGACCAGCACGCTGTTCCAGATCAGCATGCCGATGGCCGAGAACAGCGCGAAGGTCGGAAAGTTCATCCGGGCAAGGCCGGCGGGCACCGAGATCAGGGTACGAAGGATGGGGAACAACCGGCCGACGAGGACAATGGGCTTGCCCCAGCGCTCGAACAGACGCGCCGCATAATCGATCTCGTCGGCATTGAAGGCGAACCAGCGGCCGATGCGGTCGGCGAGCCACTTCACCCGCTCGAGGCCGAACAGGCGGCCGGCGAAATACCAGGGCAGCATGCCGACGAGCGAGCCGATGGTGGCGGCGAGGATCACGCCGAAGACGTTGAGCTGACCCTGGCCGGCGGCGAAACCGGCGAACGGCACGATCAGTTCGGACGGTATTGGCGGGAACACCGCCTCGAGCAGCATCAGCAGGGCGATCCCGACATAGCCGAGGTCGGTGATGATCTCAGTGATCCAGGTGGCCATGGTGCTCCAGTCGCAGATGTTTTGTCAGAAGTCCCGCTTACCAAAAAAGCCGGTGATGTCGAAGCAGATCACCTGCTTCTTATGACCCTTGACGATGGTCAGCAGGTCGTAAGCCTTGCTGTCCTTGAAGACGAGCGCCTGTTCGGTGCGCTTCCAGCCGGGGCGGTTGGCCGCCAGCCACTGATACTCGGAGCGGACGCCTTCGAGTTCGCCTTTGGCGCCGGTGATCCGGAAGCTCTCGACCGCCTTGGCCACTGGGCAGGTGATCGGCTTCAGCCGAACCTTTGCCTCGGCCGCCGAAACCGAGGCCAGGATTGCAACAAGCGCCAGCGCAGCGAGTCCTGCCGTCCGCGTAAACATGCCGGTGATCCCCCAAAACCCCGGAAGATCTGTAGCAGGTTGCAATGACGGGGCAATATTGGCGGCCGGACCTGAGGGTCCGGCCGTATGATCAGCTCGCCTTGGCGGCGCGCATCATGCGCTTGCGATCGTTGGGGTCGAGCCAGATCTTGCGCAGGCGGATGCTCTTGGGGGTGACCTCGACATACTCGTCGTCGGCGATGTAGCCGAGCGACTGCTCGAGGGTGAGCTTCTTGGGCGGGGTCAGGCGGACCGCTTCATCCTTCGACGTCGTGCGGATGTTGGTCAGCTGCTTGCCCTTCAGCGCATTCACCTCGAGATCGTTCTCGCGCGAGTGCTCGCCGATGATCATGCCCTCGTAGATGTCGACGCCGGCATCGATCATGATCGGGCCGCGCTCTTCGAGGTTCCACAGCGCATAGGTCACGGCCTGGCCGGTGCCGTTGGAGATCAGGACGCCGGTGCGGCGGCCGGGCAGCGCGCCCTTGAACGGCTGATAGCCGTGGAACAGCCGGTTGAAGATGGCGGTGCCGCGGGTGTCCGACAGCAGTTCCGGCTGGTAGCCGATCAGCGAGCGGGTCGGCACGTAGAAGCGCAGCCGCGAGCGGCCGACGCCCGAGGGGCGCATGTCGACCAGGTCGCCCTTGCGCTCGGTGAGCTTCTGCACGACGACGCCGGTATGCTCGTCATCGACGTCGATGATCACTTCCTCGATCGGCTCGAGCTTTTCGCCGTTCTCCTCGCGGATCACCACCTTGGGGCGGCCGATGGTGAGCTCAAAACCTTCGCGGCGCATGTTTTCGATCAGCACCGCGAGCTGCAACTCGCCGCGGCCGGCGACATCGAACGAATCGTTGTCGTCGCCTTCGGTGACGCGGATGGCGACGTTGCCTTCCGCCTCGCGCAGCAGGCGCTCGCGGATGACGCGCGACTGCACCTTGTCGCCTTCGCGGCCGGCCAGCGGGCCGTCATTGATGCGGAAGGTGACCGACAGGGTCGGCGGATCGATCGGTTTGGACGGCAGCGGCACGGTCACCGACGGGTTGACCAGCGTATCGGCCACGGTCGAAGTTTCGAGGCCGGCAATGGCGACGATGTCGCCGGCTTCGGCGAGATCGATCGGGGTGCGCTCGAGGCCACGGAAAGCCAGCACCTTCGAGACGCGGCCCTTTTCGACGATCTTGCCGTCGCGGGCGAGTGAGTGGATCGGGTCACCGGCCTTGACCGTTCCGGAGGTGATGCGGCCGGTGAGGATGCGGCCGAGGAAGGGGTTGCGCTCGATGGTGGTGACGAGCATGCGGAACGGGCCTTCTTCCACCTTCGGCTCGGGCACGTATTCGAGCACCTTGTCGAGCAGCGGGGCCAGCGAGTCCTTGGGGCCTTCCGGCTTGTCCGACATCCAGCCGAGCTTGGCGGCGCCGTAGAGCACCGGGAAATCGAGCTGCTCGGGGGTGGCGTCGAGGGCGATGAACAGATCGAAGATCTCTTCCAGCACTTCGAGGTGACGCTCGTCGGGACGATCGATCTTGTTGATCGCGACGATCGGACGGAGACCCTGGGCCAAGGCCTTGCCGAGCACGAACTTGGTCTGCGGCATCGGACCTTCGGCGGCGTCGACGAGGATCACCACGCCATCCACCATCGATAGGATGCGCTCCACCTCGCCGCCGAAGTCGGCGTGGCCGGGCGTGTCGACGATGTTGATGCGGGTGTCCTTCCAGACCAGCGACGTCACCTTGGCCAGGATGGTGATGCCGCGCTCGCGCTCGAGATCATTGCTGTCCATGGCGCGCTCTTCGACGCGCTGGTTGTCGCGGAAGGAGCCGGACTGCTTGAGCAGGACGTCGATCATGGTGGTCTTGCCATGGTCAACGTGAGCAATGATTGCGATGTTACGCAAAGACATGAGGGGCGGCCGATCGGATGTTCTGGAGATTTAGTGGCGCCCCATATCGGACAAGGGTCACATTCTCAAGACAAATCGCCGAATGGCTGGCCTGCGGGCCGATACGCCGCGGCCGGGCACAGCTCGAGAATTGCCCTATGTGCAATTGAGGGTATATACCCTCATCAATGCCCGACACCTGTATCTGCATGGCGGTTCGCGCGGCGAGCCGCAGCCTGACGGCACGCTATGATGCCGTGCTCGAGCCCGTCGGGATCAGCCTGGCGCAGTTCTCGCTGCTCCGGACTCTTTCGCAACACTCGCCGGTGTCGCTGACGAAGCTGGCCGAACGCGTCGAGCTCGATCGCTCGACGCTGGGGCGCAACGTGCGGGTGCTGCAGCGCGCCGGCCTGGTGGCGATCCGGCCGGGCGATGACCTGCGCGAGGCGCGGCTCAGCCTGACCGCAGCCGGAGAAGCGACGCTGCGCCGGGCGGTGCCGATCTGGCAAGGCGCCCAGGATGAGCTCCTCCGGCGGCTCGGTACCGATGGGGCGGCGCAACTCGAGGCCCTGCTCGGGGTGCTCCAGGCATCCGAAGGGTGAAACCGGCAGGGTCGCCCGGCTGGGGCGACCCCTTCGGGGCTCAGCCCTTCAGCGATCGCGGCTTGTCCGCCGACTGGTAGAGGCCAAGACCAAAGCCGTCCGGATCCAGAAAGTCGGCGCTCCAGCCGCCCGGCGCCTCGCTGACCGGAGTGACGATAGTGACGCCATGCGCCACGAGGGCCGCCACCACGTCGTCGATGCCGCCTTCGGCGAGGTCGAAGATCAGCGACGGCGAACTGCCGCGGGTGCCTTCCATCTCGAAAAAGATGATCTCGAGACCCTGGTCGAGCTGGCCCTGCAGCCAGAACGGCTCCGCCCCTTCCATGCGGGCGAGGGCGATGCCGAGGGTCTCGTTGTAGAACCGTTCGGTGCGGGCGATGTCGGCGACGTAGTAGACGATGCTGGCGCGGTGCGGCTTGGGAATCATGATCTGGCTCCTGATGGGCTGGTTACGTTCATTGTTGCCGCCGCCGGGCGGAATGTGAGCAAGCCACCGAAAAAATCGGGCGCGCCCGGGGCGCTCACCGATCCGGGGTGCGCCGGATGATGAACAGGTGTCCGTCCGGGTCGTGGCTGGCAAACACGCCGCCTTCGCGCAGCAGCGCCGGCAGCAGGGCGTCGCGGATGCGGCCATAGGCGAGATTGAGGCCAAGACCCGGCAGACCCTCGGGCACCGGCAGGCCGGCGGTCCGAAGGCGCTTGCCCAGGGTCGAGATGCGTTGCCGCAGCGTCACGTCGTCCAGCCGCAGCAGGTAGGCGATCTCGCGCCGGTCGTGTCCGGTGAGCGCCAGCGCGGCGACCGATTTGAGCGATGGCGGCAAGCCGGCGAGCAGCACGCCGACCGGGGTCTCGTCCTCGGCGGCGCCGGCCGGCGGCTGGTCCTGCCACGCCGTTTCGCGCAGGCGACGCCGGCCGGCGCCGCGCGCCGCCAGCCGCGCCTTGTTGCGGATGACGCCGCCAAGCCAGCGGATGGTGAGGCCGGTTTCGAAGTCGGTGCGCCCGGCCTTGACCGCTTCGAGCAGCGCATCCTGCACCAGGTCATCGGCCTCGTCGGCGCGACGGGAATGCCGCCGCGCCGTCACCAGCAACTGCTCATAGGTCGATCGCCGCACGGTCAGGTCCTCCGCCAGGGAAGGTGCCAAGGCCGTGCGGCACTAGCAATAGCTGCTCGGTGGCTGTCAGCGATGCGACACCGGTTTGGTTGCCGGCTGATAAAGTCCGAGTCGGTGCCGATCGGGATCGAGCAGTACCGCACCATGTCCATCGGGGGCCGGACTGACCGGCGCGACGATCGTCGCGCCATTGGCCGCGAGTGCCGCGACGGCGTCGGCGATCCCGCCCTCGGCCAGGGTGAAGGTGATGATCGGGCTCTTGCCCGGCTCGGGCTGGCCCTGGTTGAAGCTGATCGAGAAATCCGGGCTGAGGCGGGCGAACAGGAAGGCGTCGCGGCCGCTTCCCCGTTTCTCGAAGTCGATATCGAAGGCCTCGCGATAGAACCGGGCGGTGCGGTCGAGATCGGCGGAATGGCAGACAAGGCAGGTTTCCGATGGGCGGAACGGCATGGCGTGGTCCTCTGATCAGCGCCGGTAAGTCGGCGCTACATCAGTCAGTTGCCGCGGGGCGCCGGCGCGTGAGCAGGGCCGCTCGAAAACCGTGGGGGTCACGACACCCGGCGCAGCCTGGGCCGCTTCTGGCCTTCCTCGGCCAGCATATCGGCGACGGCCTGCGCCCCCACCGGCGGCGAGAACAGGAAGCCCTGCACCTCGTTGCAGCCCTGGTCGCGCACCGCGGCGAGCTGTTCCTCGGTCTCGATGCCCTCGGCGGTGGTCGACATGCCGAGCGACTGGCCAAGTCCGATCACCGCCTTGATGATGGCGAGGCTGTCGCCCTTCGACTTCAGATCGCGCATGAACGAGCGGTCGATCTTGATCTTGTCGAAGGGGAAGCTGCGCAGGTAGCTGAGCGACGAGTAGCCGGTGCCGAAATCGTCCATCGAGATCCGGACGCCGAGGGCGCGCAGTTTGTGCAGCGTCCTGAGCGTGGGCTCGTTGTCCGAGAGCAGCAGCGATTCGGTGATCTCCAGTTCGAGCCGGGTGGGCGGCAGGCCGGAGTCGCGCAGCGCCGCCTCGACCGTCTCGAACAGTCGCTTGTTCTTGAACTGCACCGGCGAGAGGTTGACGGCCACGCGCACATCGGCCGGCCAGCTCGTGGCGGTACGGCAGGCCTCGCGCAGCACCCACTCGCCGATCTGCACGATCAGCCCGGTCTCCTCGGCGATGGGAATGAACTCGGCCGGCGAGATGGTGCCGCGATCGGGCGTATCCCAGCGCAGCAGCGCCTCGAGGCAGGTGATGCGGTTCTCCTTGAGGCCGACCAGCGGCTGGAACACCAGCCGCAATTCGCTCTTGGCGAGCGCCAGGCGCAGGCCGGCTTCGATGGCGCGGCGCTTCTGGATCGCCGCATCCATGCCGGATTCGAAGAAGTGGTAGGTCGAGCGGCCCTCGTTCTTGGCCTTGTAGAGCGCCAGGTCGGCGTTCTTCATCAGGATTTCCGAGGTCTCGCCATCCTGCGGCGCCATGGCGATGCCCACCGATGCGCCGATCACCAGCTGGTGGCCGTCGATGGTGAAGGGGTTGGTCATCGCCTTGACGATGCGCTCGGCAATGGTGGCGGCTTCCGCCGGGTTGTCGATCATGCGCAGCAGCAGCGCGAACTCGTCGCCGCCCAGGCGGGCCAGCAGGTCGCTCTCGCGGGTCGCGCCCCAGAGGCGCGCCGATACCTGCTGCAGCAGCTTGTCGCCAAGCGAATGGCCGAGCGTGTCGTTGACCGACTTGAAGTGATCGAGGTCGATGCAGAGCACCGCGATGTGTTCGCCGCGGGTGAGGCCGGGCTCGGCCGCCGCCATCTCCTCGAGGAACTGCACGCGGTTGGGCAGCTGGGTCAGCGCGTCGTGCCGGGCGAGGTGGCGGATGCGCTCTTCCTGCTGGCGCTGCTCGGTGATGTCCTCGTGCGTGGTGACCCAGCCGCCATCCTTCATCGGATGGTGCTGCATCATGATGGTGCGGCCGTTGAGTTCGTGGATGTTCTTGCCGTACTGGCCGCGGGCGATCACATCGCGACGCCAGCGGATGTAGTCGTCACGGTTGGCGCCGGCCTGCATGCCCTCGTCAAACAGATGGCCGAGGATATCATCGAGCAGCGTGCCGGGCTTCAGCAGGTGCTCGGGCAGGTTGTAGATGCGCTGATAGGGCTGGTTGCAGATCACCAGGCGACCCTTGGGGTCGTACATGCAGAGGCCCTGGGAGATGTTGTTGACCGCCGCATCGAGCCGGATGTTCTGGCGTTCGAGTTCGCGCTTGCGCTTCTGGATGATCTCGGAGGAGGCGATCTCCTCGGTGACGTCCTCATGGGTGACGACCCAGCCCAGGCCCGGCGAATAGACGTGCGCGGTTTCCAGCCAGCGGTCGCCGGCGACGCGCTCGCGCACCTTGGCGCGAGCCCCGCCGCGGTTGCCGAGCAACTCGCGCTTGTAGGCGGCAAGGAACTCGGCCGGGGACTGGTCGGGGTGGTTGCCCATCTCGGAGGAGAGCTTCACCACGGCTTCCAGCGTCATGCCCTTGCGGACGCGCCGGGCCGAGAAGCCGTAAATGTCGAGATAGTGCTGGTTGAACATCACCAGCTTGAACTGGGGTGACCAGACGCAGAAGCCGTAGGGAACCGACTGCAGCGCTGCATCAAGCAGCAAAGCATCGGCGGCCTTATGAACGGAATCAGCCGGCAGTGCCTTCACTTCTGGTCAGGCCCCTCAAATCCCCACAATCAACCTCAAACGCTAGCGAATGGCAGTTAACATCGTTTTAAGCGGCGCGTTCACTATTCGAGCCCGACCTTGAGCATCTCTATTTCCGCCTTGAGCTTCTGGATTTCGAGTTCGTAGAGGCGTGCGCAGTTGAGGCGGGTCGGTGCTTCGCCAAGCGGAATGATGATGCGGGCGTAGCCGACGGCGCTCTGCGGCGCGCCGCTATCCTTGTTGCCATAACTGTCATTGCTGTAGGCGCTGGAGAGATCGCCGCCGGCAATGCCGAGGTCGAGATAGCCGCCGGACGAGTTGATCGACTGGCTGCAGCGCACCCCCTCGGACGTGGTGATGGAGTCCTCGCCGCCGGGCCCAACCGGCGGTGGCGGAAGCAGCAGCCCGTCAGCCGCCATTGCCGGCCATGCGGCCAGTGTAACGACCGCAGACACGCGGCAGAATTGGGCCATCGAGCGCTTTAGGCATGACACAGAGCGCAATTGTCCGCTCCTTCTTCTTTGGATCGATATCGAAGGTCACGATGACCTGGCGGGAGAACTGGGGGGCCATGGTGAGCTCGGCGGGCCGGACGGTGACGCCCTCGATCGGCGTCTGGTAGTCGGGCGCCAGCGGCACCATGACGAAGGTCATGCGGGACTGGTAGGGGTTGCCGACCGTCAGCTTGAACGCCTTCCGGTCGGAGGGCGTCACGCCGGTTTTCTCGAGCGGCGAAAGCGACTGCGCGGCGGCAGGAGCGACGACGGCAAGCGTGGCGGCAACAGCAAGGATCAGGCTCGCGAGCTTCAGGGATGGCATGTGACGACGGTCCTTGTTGTGTAGGTGCCGGGCGCAAAACCGTTGGGATTGAGGATGCGGTTGTGCAGCGTGATGCTGAAGCTCAGGCCGGCGAGAACGCCGGTCGCCTGAAAGCTGGTGGTCGAACTGGTGTAGGACTGGCTGGCGCCGGGAAAGAGCCCGAGCACCGCAGCGGCGTTGTAGGCAACCTGCAGCGTCTCGGCGGAGGCGTTGTAGCCTCCGGGCGTCTGGATACGCGTCGGCGAGGAGACTTCGATCGTTGCCGTACCGTCCAGAAGCGAGAGGATGCTGGTCACTGTCCCCGGCGTGTTGCCTTTGACCTCGGAGCCCAGCGTCTTGTTATCGTCGGACGGGCGCAGCGTGCCCGCCGATGTCAGATTGATCGAACAGGCATAGCCGGGCAACGGTACGGACAACGCCGCCGCCGCCAGGATGCCGCCGCCTAGGCGGCTTAGGGCTGAGCGCATGTGACCACTGTTCTGGTTGTGTAGGTGTCCGGCGGGAAACCGCTGGGATTGACGATGCGGTTGTTGATGTAGAGGTCCGAGGCGCCAATCGTGCCGAGCGGCTGGGTGGTCTGGCTGGAGGTGTAAGCGTGGCTGACGCCGCTGAGCCCCGAGGACGGAGCGCCGCTATAGGAGACCTCGATCGTCTGCGTGCCGGTGACGTAGCCGACCGGGGGCGTGGAGGTGAGCGAGGGCGCACCGATGGTGAGGGTGGAGGCCCCGATCGACAGTACGGTGACGCTGCCACGGGTACCGCCCGCCTCTTCCGAACCGAGCGTGGTGCCGGTCGAGGGGTTCAGCTTCATCGTGCCATTGGTGCTGGCGGTGATGGAGCAAGTGGCGGCGACGGTGCCGCTGAAGTCGACATTGGCGCTTGGGGCGGCGGCGACGGGCAGCACGCCGGCGATCAGCAGGCCGGCGGCGATACCAAATAAACGCATGGAACTTACTCCTGATACGCATGAGAACATGCGGTCAGTGTCAGTATTTCATGGTTAACGAGTGCTAAATATCGGGGCTGCTAGGCGTTAGTGCGCAAATCAGCTTGAGACAGACGCGCTGACCGGCAAGGAATGCCTACCGGTCGGACACGCAATAACACGCATCGTGGTACGTGAGAGAAGAGAGGTCGCGCCACATTGGGTGCGAGCCGGGCAACTACTTCTTGCCAGACTTGGCCTGCGAGGGCGCCGGGCCGGCGGTTCAACTCCGCAGTTCAAGCCGGCTTCAGCATCACATAGTCGCTGAACCGGTACGGCCCCATCTGCACCGGCACGTGCCGTTCCACCTCGAAACCCTGCGAGCGGTAAAAGGCGATGGCGGCGGCGTTGCCGTCGTTGACATAGAGCGCAACGGGCAGTTCGGCGCCGAAATGGGTGCGGGCGGTGGCGATCAGCGCCTTGCCGAGCCCCAGCCCCCGGGTTTCAGCCAGCAGATAGAGCTTCTTGATCCAGACCCGGCCATCGGCGCGGTAGGCCGAAGCGAAGCCGACATCGCGCCCATCATGGGTGGCGAGCCAGTATTGGTGTCCGCGTTCGGCGATATCGGCCTCCAGGGTCTCGAGCGCATAGATCTCGGCCAGCATACCGGGAATGCGGTCGGCCGGCAGGATGCCGGCAAAGGCTTCGGGCCAGATGCGATGGGCGAGCGCCGCGACCCGCGGCAGGTCGCCGGCATCGATCGGCTGGATCAGCGACATGGACATGCCCCTTTGTGCCGCGGCAGCGATGGGGCTGGCAAGCGGGCTAGCGCGCGAGCTCGCGGCGCATGCTGCCGGTGTCGCCCCAGGTGGATAGCCAGATCAGCGATTCGGTGACGAGACCAATGAGCGGCAGGGTCGCCGCGCGCAGCAGGCCTTGTCGCGGCTGGTGGTCCACGGCGTGTTGCAGGTGCGCAAGTTCCTGGGCCTGAATCGAGCCGATCAGGTCGTGCAGCGGCCTGTCGCGGTCGCGCAGGAAGGCGATCTGATCTTCGAGGTGCCGGTGCACGGTCGCCTCGACGGCTTCGGTGCAGACCCAGATCATGTTGCGTCCCAACAGGGCGGTCACAAAACCCAGGACGTAGCCGCCGAGACTCCAGAAGGCCATGACCCGGCAGGGTCGGGCCCCGCGCGCCGGCATGGCCTCGACGAACAGGCGGCAGTGTTCGATCTCGTCATCCCGCATTTCGGTCAGCGCCGGCACGATGTCGGGGTAGAGATGTCGGGCGAGGGCGAGCTGGGCATTGTAGATGCGGATGGCGCCGAACTCGCCGGCGTGGTTGACCTTCAGAATGCGCCTGATGGTCAGCGCCGTCGATCGCGGTTCCCAGAACGCCATGCCTCGGCCCGCCCCCGTTGGCCCCAACCTCTGGAGATGATAGGCAACAGCCAACCTCGTTGGAAAGCGCCATGCCAAGTTTCGTCCCCGACCTGCCGGTGCTGCTCGGCTTTGCTGTCGCAACCTTCGTGCTGATGATCACCCCCGGGCCCGATATGGCGCTGCAGATGAGCCGCGCCATCAATTACGGCCGGGCGCATGGGCTGGCCGCGATGTTCGGGGCGATGACCGGCATCATGGTGCACACGACGCTGGTGGCGTTCGGGATCTCGGTGCTGATCCTCGCCGCGCCGCCCTTGTTCATGGCGCTGAAGATCGCCGGCGCCGTCTACCTGATCTGGCTCGCCTGGCAGGCGATCGCCCATGGCGGTGGGTTGCGGCTCACCGAGGCGGCCAAGAAAGTCCCGACGCTGTGGCAGAGCTATGCCACCGGGCTCGGCATCAACCTGCTCAACCCCAAGGTGGTGCTGTTCTTCGTGACCTTCCTGCCGCAGTTCGTCGAAGCCCACGATCCGGCGGCAGCCGGGAAGCTGTTGTTCCTCGGGGCGCAGTTCGTGGTGCTGTCGATCCCGCTCGGCGTGCTGATCGTCTTCGCCGCCGAGAAACTCGCCGATGCGTTCCGGCGCAGCAAATGGGTGGAGCGGGCGCTCAACTGGAGCTTTGCCGCGATCTTCACGGCGTTCGCTGCAACCATTCTCACCGCACAGGCGCGGCACTAGCCTATGCTTCAGCGACGGCAGGCCGTTGCGCACTTTTTCTGGAAACGCTCCGCATGAACTATTCCCACGCCTTCCATGCCGGAAACTTCGCCGATGTGATGAAGCATCTCATCGTCACCCGGCTGGTCGAATACCTGAAGAAGAAGGATGCGGCGTTCCGGGTGATCGATACCCATGCGGGCATCGGCAAATATGATCTGACCGGGGAAATCGCCAGGCGCTCGCCGGAATGGGCCGAGGGCATCGGCAACCTGCTGCAGGGCGGCTTGCCGCAAAAGGCCCAGGCGCTGGCCGAGCCCTATCTCAAGGTGATCGCCGAGCTGAACCCGGGCGACAAGCTCGAGACCTATCCGGGCTCGCCCTTGCTGGTCCGAAAGCTGTTTCGGCCGCAGGATCGGCTGTCGGCGTTGGAACTGCACCCCGAATATGCCAAGCGGCTCGGCACGCTGTTCGAAGGCGATGTCCAGGTGCGGGTGATCCATCTCGATGGCTGGCTGTCGCTCAACGCCCATGTGCCGCCCAAGGAAAAACGCGGCCTGGTGCTGGTCGACCCGCCCTTCGAGGAGCGCGGCGAGTTCGAGCGGCTGGTCGACGGGCTGGTGAAGGCGCATGGCAAGTTCGCCACCGGCGTCTATGCGCTGTGGTATCCGCTGAAGGACACGCGCGCCGTGCATGATTTCATCTCGGCGCTGCGCGATACCGGCATCCAGAGAATGCTCCGGGCCGAGCTCAGCATCCGGCCGGCCTCGAACCCGCCGCGACTGCACGGCTCGGGGATGATCCTCGTCAACCCGCCGTTCACGCTGGAAGGGGAGCTGCGCATCCTGCTGCCGGCGCTGGCGCAGCTGCTGGGCGATCCCGGGCAGGGGCGGCACAAGCTGGAATGGCTGCGCGGGGAGGAATGAGGGTTTCTGCTCCCCTCAAGGGGGAGGGAGGCGGCGACTGCAAGGTCCCGTCGGACTGCCGTCCTAAAGCTCGAACTCGTAGTAGGCCATCTGCCCGCCCTTGCCGCCGAGCTTTCTGTAGAGCCCGTTGGCCTCGAGATTGTCGAGTTCGGTGCCGAGCCAGGCCTCGCGACAGCCCAGTTCACGCCCCCAGGCGAACATCGCTTCGACCAGGCGGGTGGCGATGCCCTGGCGCCGATGGGTCGAGGCGGTGCCGACCTCGTCGATATAGAGCTCGGTGAGCTTGTCGGGGTGGCGGTGGATCACCGCGGCGCATTGCCCGACCACCAACCCGCCGTCGAAGGCCAGCAGCATCAGGTGACCGGGTTCCAGCAGGTAGTCTCGGAGACGCTCGGGCTGGATGGGCTCGTCGAACACCTCGGGCGCGATCTCGGCGAAGGCGAGTTCGTCGCCCGGTTGCATGCGTTTGATCTGGATGGACATGGCTGGTCTCCGATGCAGGGAGGCGTCACCAGCAGAGGCCGGATCAGACGTGCCGAAGGGCACCGCGCCGTGGGTTGTCGCGCCGCAGCGCGTCAACCGGTTGTCGTCCGCCGTCCTCAGGCGGTGAGCGCGTCGCGCTCCTTCTTGCTCAGCCGCTCGGTCTCGCTCTTCAGCTGCCCGCAGGCGGCGAAGATGTCGCGGCCGCGCGGGGTGCGGACCGGGCTGGCATAGCCGGCATTGTTGACGATGTCGGCAAACCGCTCGATGCGCGACGAGCTTGAGCAATCATAGTTGGTGCCCGGCCAGGGGTTGAACGGGATCAGATTGATCTTGGCAGGGATGCCAGCGAGCAGACGCACCAGTTCGCGGGCGTCGGCGTCGGAATCGTTGATGTCCTTGAGCATCACGTATTCGAAGGTGATGCGGCGGGCATTGGAGAGGCCCGGGTAATCGCGGCAGGCCTGGATCAGCTCCTTGAGCGGATACTTCTTGTTGATCGGCACCAGCATGTCGCGCAGCTCGTCGCGCACCGCGTGCAGCGAGATCGCCAGCATGACGCCGATCTCGCGGCCGGTCGGCTCGATGAACGGCACGACGCCGGAGGTCGAGAGGGTAATGCGGCGCTTCGACAGCGAGATGCCGGCCTCGTCTGAAGCGATCAGCAGCGCCTGCTTGACGTTGTCGTAATTGTAGAGCGGCTCGCCCATGCCCATCATCACCACATTGGTGATGGCGCGGCTGTCGCCCTCGGAGCCGCCGGAGCCGCGCGGCGCCGGCACGAGGCCGCCGTCATTGGGGCGCACGCCGCCGGGGAAATCGCCCAGCCGCTCGCGTGCCATCAGGACCTGGCCGAGGATCTCGCCCGCGGTGAGGTTGCGCACCAGCTTCTGCGTGCCGGTGTGGCAGAACGAACAGGTGAGGGTGCAGCCGACCTGGGAAGAGACGCAGAGGGTGCCGCGGTCTTCCTCGGGGATATAGACGGTCTCGACCTCGACCGGGGGGAGCAGCGGGTTCTTGGGGTCGCGAAAGCGGAACAGCCACTTGCGGGTGCCGTCGATCGAGATCTGTTCGGTGACGATCTCGGGCCGATCGAGCAGGAAGGTGTCGGCGAGCTTCTGGCGGAACCCCTTCTGGATGTTGGTCATCCGGTCGAAATCGGTGACGCCGTTGTGGTAGATCCAGTTCCACAGCTGGCTGGCGCGCATCTTGGCCTCGCGCTCGTCGAGGCCGATGCCCATCAGCGTGTCGCGCAGCTCGGGTTTCATCAGGCCGACCAGCGACGTCCGCCCGGATTTCGGTCGGTCGGCATGGGCGTGATGATCGAGGTCGAGGGCGATACTCATGGTGCGGGCGGCTCTCTCAGCGTGCGCATGTTGGTGGTCGCGCGGTCGAACCGGAAAGTTCTAACCACGCTCCTTCAGGGCGCGGCCTGTAACATAGTCGCAAAGTTTGCGCAAAACACGGGGGTGGGAGGCTGGCTTGCGCGGGATGAGCGGCGGCGTGCTCAGGCTGAGCCGATCAATCAGCCGGTGCAGCCTTCGATGGCGCGGCTGGCGGCGGTGGCGCCCGACAGCGAGAAGGTCTCGGTGATGCGGATGCCCTTGTCGCTGGTGCCCTCGATCACGACGGTCGAGCCGGCGCGCAGCGCCGAGGCAAGGTTGTCGTTCTGGTTGGGGTCGAGCAGCCAGGCGGCGTCCTTGTCGGTGAACAGCTCGAAATTCTGGCCGCTGATGGTGGCAGTCGCCGTGGTGTCGGGGGCGAACATGAAGCCGGCGACGAGGTTCAGTTCGTTCCGTACGCTCTCGGACGGACGATTGGTCAGATAGAGCCAGGCTTCGGTGAAATCGTCCGGGCTGGGCGTGACCTCGGTGGGCTTGCTCAGCGCAAAGCAGACCGGGCCGGTCGACTCCGTCGCGGTATAGGCCGTCCAGTCGCGAAACTCGCCGAGCAGCTTCACGGACTGCGCCATGGCGGCTCCCGACAATGCCGGTACGAGCACCGTGGCGATAGCTGCAAGAGCGCGGAGTTTCATGGGCGGGGACCTCGAGGGTTCGGCGGTTGGTAGCAGGCAATGCCGGCTGGGTTCAATCGCCGAACGTTCTGCAAGGGTGCGCGGTTTCACGGCGAGCGTGAAACCGGCGTCAGTTACAGGCCTTGCCGATCTCGCCCAGGGCGGCGGTGACGCCGGACAGGCTGTAATTGTCGACCATCTTGTTGCCCTTCTGCGAGGTGCCGTTGACGGTCAGCTTGGTGCCGGCCTTCAACGCCTCGACGAAGGTCGCCTCGTCGGCCTCGACGGCGAGCCAGGCGGCCTCGCCTTCGGTGACCATCGGGAAGGTCTTGCCGTCGATGGTGGCGGTGACGCTGGAATTGGTGGGGTGGAACGGATAGCCGACCTGGGTCTGGACTTCGTTCTTGGTGCCCAGGCCCTTCCGGTTGATCACCAGGAAATGGATCGGGCTGCGCCGGACCGGGCTGCCGTTGACTTCCTTGGGGCTCCAGTCGTCGGGCGAGGCGGAAATGTAGCACATGGCGCCATTGGCGTCCGTACCGGTCCAGGCGGTCCACGCCTTGAACGTGCCCAGCTGCTTGATTTCCTGCGCCGAGGCCGGCGCGGTTGCCAAGCCGAGGCAGAAACCTGCAGCCAGCAGACCAGCCAGCGCCAAACGAGATGATGTCATCGCCCGAACATCCTTGTCCGAAGTTGCGCAACCAGCACCTGAGCATCCTGCCATGGCATGGTTACCAAGGTCTCAAACCGGCCGCGAATTTGAATTAAGTCGTGACCTTAGCGGCAATCTTGTCGGCAATTTGACGTCCCAAATCGCCGAAAATCCTGTTTGGGCCTGCATGGTGAAGGAAGCGTTAACGCCCGCCTTCGCCTCACGCGGCCAGTGGGTAGCTCTGCTCGACCAGGTAGGGGCCGCCGCCGACGGAATCGCGCGAGGAAAACAGCACGAAACGGCCGACCTTGAACTCCAGCGGCTCGAAGCGGCCGGAGAAGGCGATGAAGCGCGCCACCTCCTCGGCCGATACGCCGCGCAGACGGGCCAGGGCCACGTGCGGTACGAATTTCCGGCCTTCCGGGGCCAGCCCGCAGCGCTGCAGCACGCGTTCCTGCGCAGCTTGCAGGCGGAGCAGGGCGGCATTGCTGGAGCAGCCGGCGAACAGCGCCCGCGGGGTGTTGCCGCCGAACGAGCCGAGATGATCGAGCTTGACGGTGAAGGCCTCGCTGTCGGCCAGCCGATCCAGCATATCGGTCACTTCGCTCGCCACATGGTGATCGACGTCGCCGATGAAGCGCAAGGTAATGTGATAGTTCTCGGTGTCGATCCAGCGGGCGCCGAACAGGCCGCCCCGCTTCAGCGAGAGCGCCAGCCCCACCTCGGGCGGGACCTCGATTCCGGTAAAGAGCCTGGGCATTCGACCCTCCCTTTGCCGCGGTGAGCCGGGTGATTCGGGCTCATCTACAGGTGAAACGTAGCGACGCAGGATGGCTGCCGCAAGACAGCCGGCGTGCATCGCCGGACGGTTTGCCTCGTGAGGCGAAGAGCGACGGATAAGCCGTTGAAGAACTGCGACATTACGGAACGTTAAGGTAAGGTTCCGCAGTCTTGTATTGTCCGAGGTGTGCCCTCATATTGTGTGATCGACGGCAGAGGCTCGGAGGAGCGCCCGTCACGTCGCCAGGAAAGGGATTTATTCGTCATGGCTGAATTCGACCGTCCGACTATCGCCGCTCAGCGGGCCGGAACCGCCGCGGCCATCGATGAGGGCCTGCGCAGCTATATGCTGAAGGTCTACAACTACATGGGCATCGGCCTGGTGGTGACGGGTGTCGTCGCCTACTTCGCTCATGCGTGGTCCACCACTACCGATCCGACGCAGGCAGTGGGCCAGCTGGCCAACGGCACGCTGGTCACCCAGTGGGGCTCGTTGATCTACGCCTCGCCGCTGCAGTGGGTCATCATGTTTGCGCCGCTGGCCTTCGTGCTGGTGCTGAGCTTCGGCATCAACCGGCTTTCCGGCGCCACCGCGCAGCTGCTGTTCTGGGTGTTTGCGGCCGTCATGGGCCTCAGCCTCAGCTCGATCTTCATGGTCTATACCGATGCCTCGATCGCCAAGGTGTTCTTCATCTCGGCGGCGACGTTCGGTGCGATGAGCCTGTACGGCTACACCACCAAGCGTGACCTCACGAGCATCGGCAACTTCCTGATCATGGGCCTGATCGGCCTGATCATCGCCTCGATCGTCAACATCTTCCTCGCTTCGAGCATGCTCGACTTCGCCATCTCGGCGATCGGCGTGCTGATCTTCGTCGGCCTCACCGCCTACGATACGCAGCGGATCAAGGAGAGCTACGACGAGGGCCACGGGGCCGAGGTGCTGCAGAAGACCGCCGTGATGGGCGCCCTGTCGCTCTACCTCGACTTCATCAACCTGTTCATGATGCTGCTCCGCCTGTTCGGTAACCGCGAATAATCGCCGGGCGCTTTCAGGTTCGAAAGCGTGACTGATAGAAGGAATCAGCAAGTCTGATTGGAAGTTTCGGGGGCCGCGATCTATCAAGATCGCGGCCCTTTCGTTTATCCCGAGTTCCCGATGTCCGATGTCGTCTTCCGCCCTTTCGCCTGGTCCGACGTGCCGGACATCACCGCGATCTATCGACCCTATGTCGAGGAAACGGTGATCACCTTCGAGACCGAGGTTCCGGCGGAGACGGAGATGGCGGAGCGCTTCGGGAAGCTCAAGGCGCTGGGGCACCCGCTGATCGTCGCCGAGCGCGCCGGCACGGTGCTCGGTTATGCCTATGCCTCGTTCTACCGGCCGCGCGCCGCCTACCGCTTCACCTGCGAGGACTCGATCTACCTGCGACAGGATGCAGTGGGGCAGGGGATCGGCGGGCGGCTGCTCGACGAACTGATAGTCCAGAGCCGCGCCGCCGGGTTCAAGCAGATGATCGCAGTGATCACGGCGGAGCGCGCCAACTCGGTGCGGCTGCACGAAAAGGCCGGCTTCCGGCATGTCGGACGCTACGAGGCGGTGGGGTACAAGTTCGACCGCTGGCTCGATATCGTGCATTTGCAGAAGGCGCTGTGAGCGAGGCCGCAAGGCGCGGTGCGAATGGTGAACCCAGACAGTGAGGCGATCGCTGCTTACCCCGACAGCCGGCTCGACAGCTGGCCGTTCGCGACGGACCTGCTGACCAAGGACCTACCTAGTTCACTCATCGTAACGGTGATCGTCCTCACAGGCTCCTTCGCCATCGCCTACTGGTATGTGCGGCGGAAGCAGCGGCGCGGTGAAGACCGGTAGGCGCGCGGGGCCTTCTTACCGGAGCCGCTTTTCCATGGGGTAGCAGAGCATGCCGCGGTCCGCTTCCGCCGGGCCGGCATCGTGCCAGCCATTGGCGAGATAAAAGCGGTGGGCGGTGCCGGTGCTGGTCAGCCTGGCGACGTCGGCGCCGGACAGGCGGATGCGATCCTCCAGCGCGGCGAGCAGGGCCTTGCTGACGCCGTGGAAGCGGTGACCCGGGGCGACGTAGTTGAGACCGATCTCATCGGGTCCGTTCAGGCAGCCGACGGCGGCGATCTCGCCGTCGCGCTCGGCGACGAGCAGAGCGGCTCCCGGCCGATCGAACATCCTGGCCACCATCTGGGGCGTCTTGTTGCGGAGCCAGCCGGCAAGGATCTCGGGATCATCGCGGTGGTCGGCGGTGCAGAGCTCGCGGATCGAGGCGGTGAGCACGGCGCTCATCGCCTCGGCATCGGCCGGCACAGCCGGGCGGACGGCGATCATTTGACGAGAGCGAGTTCCAGCACGCGCAGCACCGTGGTGAGGTCGTGGCCGCGCTTCAGCACGCGGCCCTCCTGGCTCACCACCATGTACTGGCCCTGCTTGAGGCGAAGCCTGGGGTTCTTCTCGACCACATAGAGCGGCCGCTCGGAGGCGCGCTTGTAGATCGAAAACAGGGCACGGTCCCGCAGGAAGTCGAGGGCATAGTCGCGCCACTCGCCGCTGACGACCTTGCGACCATAGAGGTTGAGGATGGTCTGCAGTTCCTTGCGGTCAAAAGTGACCGCGGGCACGAAACGGTTGTGGTTGGCCGGCTGGAGCTCGCCGGCGCCGGGGCTCGCCGCCGTGAAATCGATGAGGAGCGCTGATCCAGACTGCTCGGGTTCGTCCACCATACCTCGGCCTCGTCACCTCGTTGTCATGATCGCGTCATTCGCAACGCTTGGCAAGCCGCTCGGATGCATCGGATCGGGCATGACGCGAGGCCGCCGCCGGCCGCCGCAAAGGTTAATGCAGAATCCCTATTTCGGTCACAATCCCTCCCAGTTGGCGCCAGATTGACCCGGCATCTTATCACCATTGCCTCCAGTGGCCGGCAAGCGGGCTGACCGAGCCCCCAAACCACGATGCTCGTTTGCCGGCCGCCTCTTACATGCACAGTCATTCTCCTCCCGCCTGCGCAAGCTGGCGGGAGTTTTGTTATGGGGTCGGGCGAGCGGGAGTGGTGATCAGCGGGTGAAGCTGGCGGCGCCGAGGATCGGGCCGGGCAGGCCGCCGCGATCCGCCTGGATCAGGATGACGGCGCCATTGGAGCGGCCGGTCAGCACTTCGGAAAGCGGCAGCGTCAGCTCGGCGCCGGCATCGGCCTTCCACATGCCCAGCACCTGGCGCCCGGTGACGATCTGGGTATAGGCGACCTTCTTGCCCTCGTTCTCGCCGCGCTCGATGGTTACGTCGGCATGATCGAGGAAAGTGACCAGCCAGATCATCGCATCGGACTGGCCCGGCTTGCCGGGAACCGAAATCTGCAGCATGTCGCCGGCGGCTTCCACCAGCTTCACGTCAAGCGGCAGCGAGGCGCCGCCCAATGCCTTGGTGACGGCATCGCGCTTGGAGCCGACGAGGCCGCCCTTGCCGTTGACCACCAGCTGCGGGGTGAAGATGCGGGACGAGCCCCAGCTCTCGGCGTAGTCCCCCTGGCGGTCGGAATTCTCCTTGGTGCCGAACGTGTCTTCCCAGCCGATATAGTCCCAGTAGTCGACATGGTAGGCGAGGGCGAGCACATCGGGGCGCCTGCTCATCTCGGTGAGCATGGCGTCGGCCTTGGGGCAAGAGGCGCATCCCTGCGAGGTGAACAGTTCGAGCACGGCCTTGGGCGCAAGCTTGATCTCGCCCGCGAGGGCGGAAGACATCAAGGCAAGCGAAAGGGAGACGCCGCAAAATAACGCACGAGAAAGCATGGCGACGTTTGTAGGCAGGCGGGGTGTCCCGCGCGAGTCAAATCGGCGCGACTTTGCGTGATGGGGAAAAGAGAGAACGGATGGCGCAGTCGGCGGCCCTCTCCCGCTTGCGGGGGAGGGGGAACCAGCCGGCAGGCTGGTGGGAGGGGGGTGCCACAAACACCGGCCTCCGCCCAGTCCGCCCACCTTCCGTGCGTGGGGCACCCCCCCTCCCACCGCCTCACGGCGGTCCCCCCCTCCCCCGCGAGCGGGAGAGGGCCGCCGACTGAGCCGCCGGAGGTGAGGTCTACCGCGCTACCTACGCCGCGACGAGGTTGCGCAGCACGTAGTGCAGGATGCCGCCGTGCTGGTAGTACTCGAGCTCGTTGACCGTATCGATGCGGCAGCGGGTCGAGATTTCCTCGATGCGGCCGTCGGCGCGGACGATCTTCACCTTGACGGTGGAGCGCGGGGTCAGCGTGGTGAGGCCCTCGATCGAGACCGTCTCGGTGCCGTCGAGCTTCAGGGTCTGCCAGCTCTCGCCCTCGGCGAACTGCAGCGGCAGGACGCCCATGCCGATGAGGTTGGAGCGGTGGATGCGCTCGAAGCTCTGGGCGATGACGGCGCGGACGCCGAGCAGGCGGGTGCCCTTGGCGGCCCAGTCACGCGACGAGCCGGTGCCGTATTCCTTGCCGGCGAAGATCACCAGCGGGGTGTTGGACTTCTGGTAGGCCATGGCGGCGTCATACATCGGCATGACTTCGCCGGTCGGGCCCTTGGTGAAGCCGCCTTCGACGCCCGGCACCATCTGGTTCTTGATGCGGATATTGGCGAAGGTGCCGCGCATCATCACTTCGTGGTTGCCGCGACGGGCGCCGTAGGAGTTGAAATCCTTGGGCGCCACCTGGCGCTCGACCAGGTATTTGCCGGCCGGGGTGCCGGCCTTGAACGAGCCGGCCGGCGAGATGTGGTCGGTGGTGATCGAGTCGAGGAAGAGGCTGAGGACGCGCGCTTCCTGGATGTCGGTGACCGGGGCCGGCTCCATGGTCAGGCCCTCGAAATAGGGCGGGTTCTGCACATAGGTGGAGCTGGAGTTCCAGCGATAGGTCTCGCCGCCGTCGACAGCGATGGCCTGCCAGTTCTCGTCGCCCTTGAACACGTCGGAGTAGCGCCCGAGGAACATTTTTGGGGTGATCACCGTGCGAACGATGTCGGCGATCTCCTGGTTGGTCGGCCAGATGTCCTTGAGGTAGACGGGTTTGCCATCCGAACCGGTGCCGAGCGGATCGGTGGCGAGGTTCTTGTGCATCGTGCCGGCGATGGCATAGGCAACGACCAGCGGCGGCGAGGCCAGGTAGTTGGCGCGCACGTCGGGGTTCACCCGGCCCTCGAAGTTGCGGTTGCCCGAGAGCACCGAGGCCGCGACCAGGTCGTTGGCGTTGATGCACTCCGAGATGGCTTCCGGCAGCGGGCCGGAATTGCCGATACAGGTGGTGCAGCCATAGCCGACGAGGTTGAAGCCGAGCGCGTCGAGATCGGCCGACAGGCCGGCGGCGTTCAGATAGTCGGTCACCACCTGCGAGCCGGGCGCCAGCGAGGTCTTGACCCACGGCTTCGAGGTCAGGCCCTTGGCGCGCGCCTTGCGGGCGACGAGGCCGGCGGCGATCAGCACGTTCGGGTTCGAGGTGTTGGTGCACGAGGTGATGGCGGCGATCACCACGTGGCCGTCATTGAGGCCGTATTGCTCGCCGCGAACCGGCAGCGATGCCTCCTCGGGAATGTCGTCGACGCCGGTGGCGCCCTCATCGACGAAGCGGCTCTCGCCCTTCGACTCGGGCAGCGCGGTGCGCTCCTTGCGGCCGCCGGCGAGATCCTTCATCGCCTCGGCGAATTTCGGCGCGGCATCGACCAGCGAGACACGGTCCTGCGGGCGCTTGGGGCCGGAGAGCGAGGGGACGACCGTGGTGAGGTCGAGCGAGAGGCTGTCGGTGAACAGCGGATCGGGGCTCTCGGTGGTGCGGTACATGCCCTGGGCCTCGGAATAGGCCTTCACCAGCGCGACCCGGTCGGCGTCGCGGCCGGAGGTCTCGAGATAGGTCAGGGTGTCGGCATCGACCGGGAAGAAGCCGCAGGTGGCGCCGTACTCGGGGGCCATGTTGGCGATGGTCGCCTGATCTTCGAGCGACAGATAGTCGAGGCCCGGGCCGTAGAACTCGACGAACTTGCCGACCACGCCCTTCTTGCGCAGCATTTCGGTGACGGTGAGCACCAGGTCGGTGGCGGTGATGCCTTCGTTGATCTTGCCGGTCAGCTTGAAGCCGATGACTTCGGGGATCAGCATGGTGATAGGCTGGCCGAGCATGGCGGCCTCGGCCTCGATGCCGCCGACGCCCCAGCCGAGCACGGCGAGGCCGTTGACCATGGTGGTGTGGCTGTCGGTGCCGACGAGCGTGTCGGGATAGGCATAGAGCTCGCCCGACGTCTCGTCCTGGCGGGTCCAGACGGTCTGGGCCAGGTATTCGAGGTTCACCTGGTGGCAGATGCCGGTGCCGGGCGGCACGACGCGGAAGTTGTCGAAGGCTTTCTGGCCCCAGCGCAGGAACTCGTAGCGCTCGCCGTTGCGCTCGTATTCGAGGTCGACGTTCTGCAGGAAGCTGAGCGGGGTACCGAACGAGTCGACCATCACCGAGTGATCGATGACCAGGTCAACCGGCACCAGCGGGTTGATCTTCTGCGGATCAGCGCCGAGCTTGGCGGTGGCGTCACGCATGGCGGCGAGATCGACCACGGCGGGGACGCCGGTGAAATCCTGCATCAGCACGCGGGCCGGACGGTAGGAGATCTCGTGCTCGGAAATGCGGGTCCGCAGCCAGTCGGCGACAGCCTCGATGTCGGCGCGGGTGACGGTGACGCCGTCCTCGAAGCGCAGCAGGTTCTCCAGCACCACCTTCATCGAGTGCGGCAGCTGCGAGACACCTTTCAGACCATTCTTTTCCGCCAGCGGAATGGAGAAATAGCTGTAGGTCTTGTCCCCGACGGTGATCGTGGTTCTGGACTTGAAGCTGTCGAGGGATTTCGAGGTCACGGGTGTCGCCTTCACGCGCTGGTGTTGCAAGGCGCCGCCCGGTCCTGACGCCGGACCGTAAAAGGCCCGGGAGACCGGGGGCAGAGGTCGTCTGACTGGAAGCATTCCAATCTACGGCTGGCTTATAGAGAAACTACATGACGCTTGCCAGTGGTGACTTGGGTTCATTAGGCATGGCGGCCATGAACCAGCCGATGCCCGTTTCCGAGGCTTTTCAACCGCATCTCAGCGTCCGTGGCCTCAGCGTGCGGCGCGGCGAGCGGCTGCTGTTCGCCGATCTCCAGTTCGAGCTCGCACCCGGCGGGGTGTTGCTGCTGCGCGGACCGAACGGGGTGGGGAAGTCGACATTGCTGCTGGCGGTCGCCGGAATCGTGCGTGCCGATAGCGGGCGCATCGAGGGCGCGGAGCCGACCGAGCTGCACCTCGTCAACTACCAGAGCGGGCTGAAGGGCCGGCTCACGGTCCGCGAGAACCTGAAATTCTGGCAAGCGATGAACGGCGCCACCGGACTCGGGCTCGAGGCGGCGCTCGACGCCGTGGGGATCGGTGGGCTGGGCGTGCTGGAAGCGGGCTATCTGTCATCGGGGCAGTTGCGGCGGCTGGCGCTGGCGCGGCTGCTGGTCAGCGCGCGGCCGATCTGGCTGCTCGACGAGCCGAGCGCGGCGCTCGACGCCGAGGGCGAGGCGCTGCTGGGACAACTGATCGACGCGCACCGGGCGCGCGGCGGCATCGCGGTGATCGCAACGCATCACGACCTGCGGCTGGCCGATCCGGCGGGCGTGGAAACGCTGCTCCTGGGAGGTGTGTCGTGACCGCGTTCCGGGCACTGATCGGGCGCGATCTCAAGCTGGCGTTCCGCGCCGGCGGCGAGGCGCTGACGCTGGTGCTGTTCTTCGTCATGGTGGCGGTGATCGTGCCGTTCGCCATCGGGCCGGATCGGCCGCAACTGACCCGGCTGGCGCCGGCGATCGTCTGGATCGCGGCGTTCCTCTCCATGCTGCTCGGGCTCGACCGGCTGTTCCGCAATGACGATGAGGACGGCTCGCTGACCCTGTTGCGTCACGCCAACCTGCCGCTCGAAGCGGTGGTTGCCGCAAAAGTGATTGCCCATTGGCTGGTGACGGCGCTGCCGCTGCTGCTGGCGACGCCGGTGCTGGCCTTGCTGCTCTCGATGTCGTGGGCGCAGTGGGGACAGACCGTGCTGGCGCTGCTGATCGGCACACCGGCGCTGGTGAGCTTCGGCGCGCTGGGGGCTGCGGTGACCGTGGGGCTCCGGCGCGGCGGGCTGATCGCGCCGGTGCTGATCCTGCCGCTGTCGATTCCGGTGATGATCTTCGGGGTCGGGATGCTGGATCCGCTCGCCGGCAGTGGCGCGACATTGTTCCTCATTGCCTTGAGCCTCGTGGTGACGGCCTTCTCACCCTTCGCGGCCGCGCTTGCCTTGCGCGTGGCTGGGGAATAGAGCGAAGTCCATGTCCGTCGATACCGTCAAACAACCCAACTGGTTCAGCCGCCTGGCGCATCCGGGGCAGTTCCTCGCCTGGTCGCGCTATCTGGTCTGGCCTCTGGCCATCGCCACCCTGCTCAGCTTTGCCATCGGGCTGTGGTTCGCCTTCTTCAACTCGCCCGAGGACTACCAGATGGGCGACATGGTGCGCGTCATGTACGTGCACGTGCCGAATGCCTGGCTGAGCCAGCTGGTCTATGGCGTGATGGCGGTTTCGGCGCTCGGCACCCTGGTCTGGCGGCATCCGCTGGCCGACGTGGCCAACAAGGCGGCGGCGCCGCTCGGCGCGGTGTTCACCGCGCTGGCGCTCTATACCGGTTCGCTGTGGGGCCGGCCGACCTGGGGCACGTTCTGGGAGTGGGACGGGCGCATGACCTCCACGCTGGTGCTGCTGCTGATCTATCTGGGCATCATCGCGCTGTGGCGGGCCTTCGACGACCAGCTCAAGGCGGGGCGGATCGTCGCCATCGTGACGCTGGTCGGGGCGCTGAACATCCCGGTGATCAAGTTCTCGGTCGACTGGTGGAACACCCTGCACCAGCCGGCGAGCGTGTTCACTGCCTCCGGGCCGAAGATGCCGGCTTCGATCCTGACACCGCTGCTGGTGATGATGCTGGCCTTCACGCTGCTGTTCGCGCTGCTGCAGGTGGTGCGGATGCGGACCGAGATTTTGCGCCGCCGGGCCGAGACGCTGAGCCGGCAGGCCGCCTTGCAGGGAGCCGCCAAGTGATCGCCGAGGGCGCACATCTCGAATTCATCGTCTGGGCCTATGCCGGCGTCGGGGTGCTGACGCTGGCGCTGATCGGCTATGTCGCCTGGGACGCCCGGCGGGTGAAGCAGCGACTGGCCGAACTCGACAAGGCCGGGATCCGGCGGCGGTCGGCAGGATCCAACACTTGAAGCGTGTCCTTCTCGCAGTTCTGCCGCTGGTGCTGCTGGTCGGGCTGGTCGCCGTGTTCGCGCTGAACATGGACCGTGATCCCAGCCTCGTGCGCTCGGTGCTGATCAACAAGCCGGCGCCGAGCTTCACCCTGCCGGCGGTCGCCGGCACCGGAGTCGAGGGGTTCGACACCGCCTCGCTCAAGGGCGAGGTGACGGTGGTCAACGTGTTCGCCAGCTGGTGCATCCCGTGCCGCGAGGAGCACCCGCTGCTCGAACGGCTCAAGGCGGAGACCGGGGTGCGCATTTTCGGCATCAACCAGAAGGATGCGCCCGAGAACGCCGTGGCCTTCCTTACCGAACTGGGCAACCCATACCAGCGGATCGGCGGCGATACCGACAACCGGGTATCGATCGACTGGGGTGTCTACGGCGTGCCGGAGACCTTCGTCGTCAACGCCGCGGGGGTGATCACCTTCAAGCATGTCGGGCCGATCTCGCCCCAATCGCTGGAAAAAGAACTGATCCCGGCCATCGAGAAGGCCAGGGCCGGCTGAGGCCGGGAACCTCCGTCAACCACCGGACATTCTCCCTCCATCGGAAGATGAGGAGAAACATCATGCAAACCAGTCCCAGCCTGCGTTTCGTCGAACAGGGCATGCGCGTGTTCGATCGTGAACATCACGAGATCGGCAAGGTCGAGTGGGTGCAGTTCGGCGACGATGATCCGGAGACCCCGGAAGTGGAGGCCAGCGGCCCCTCGGCGAGGCGCGACGACGACTCGCTGGTCGATGTGATCGCGCGGGCCTTCACCGACGACAATGTGCCCGAAGAGGTGCGCGCCCGGCTGGTGCAGCAAGGCTTCGTCAGGATCGATGCCGACGGGCTGTTCGCGGCGGATCGCTACGTGATGCCGGACCAGATCGACTCGGTGTCGGGTGAAGGGCTGATGCTGAACGTCAGCAAGGACGAGTTGCTGAAGCACTAGTCCGTTGCCGGCAGCAGGGCCCGTCGCCGGCGGCGAGGGGCTTTTGCCGGCCGTCAGACCATGCTGATCAGGGAAGCGGGTCCATCGGGGGGATAACCTCGATGGGCTCTTTCGGATCCGGTGCGTATTTGGACAGCAGCGGCAGCTGCAGCATCGAGAACACGACAGTGATCGGCATGATCGCCCAGACCTTGAACGCCACCCAGAAATCGGTGTCGAACAGGCGCCACACCACTTCGTTGGCGACGGCGAGGAAGATGAAGAACAGGCCCCAGTTTATGGTGAGCTTGCGCCACCCCTCGGGCTTCAGCTTGTAGACTTCGCCGAAGACGTATTTCAGCAGCGACTGACCGAAGAACAGGCCGCCGAGCAGGGTCAGGCCGAACAGGCTGTTGACGATGGTCGGCTTCATCTTGATGAAGGTGTCGTCCTTGAGGACGAGGGTCAGCGTGCCGAAGATCAGCACCACGACGCCGGTCACCAGCGGCATGATGGCGACCTTCTTGAGCAGCAGCCAGCTCAGCACCAGCGACACCACCATGGCGCCCATGAACCAGGCGGTAGCGGTGAAGATGTCGTAGTTGGCGTTGGTGAAGAAGAAGACCAGCAGCGGGCCCAGCTCCAGCACGATCTTGATGATCTGCGGCTTCAGTTCCACCCAGTTGATGTCGGCCGATTTGGTCTCTTCAGTCATTGTGCGGTCCTCGCGATCGCGGCGGCGAAGTCGCGCGCGGCGAACGCCTCTAGGTTGTCGACGCCTTCGCCGACACCGATGAAATGCACCGGCAGGGCGAACTTGCGGGCGATGGCGACAAGGATGCCGCCGCGGGCCGTGCCGTCGAGCTTGGTCATCACCAGGCCGGTGACGCCGGCACGTTTGCCGAAGATTTCGACCTGATTAAGGGCGTTCTGGCCGGTGGTCGCGTCGAGCGTCAGCAGCGTCGCATGCGGGGCCGACGGTTCGACCTTCTTGATGACGCGGATGATCTTTTCGAGCTCGCTCATCAGCTCATCGCGGTTCTGCAGGCGGCCGGCCGTATCGATGATCAGAATGTCGGCGCCTTCCGCCTTGGCGCGCTCGACTGCTTCGTACGCCAGGCCGGAAGCGTCGGAGCCGGCGGGCTTCTTGACCACCGGGGCGCCGGTGCGATCGCCCCAGACCTGCAGCTGCTCGATGGCGGCGGCGCGGAAAGTATCGCCCGCGGCGAGCATCACCTTCTTGCCCTCGGCCCCATAGAGGCTTGCGAGCTTGCCGATGGTGGTGGTCTTGCCGGTGCCGTTCACCCCGACCATCAGGATGACGTAGGGCTTGGCGGCGCTATCGATGACCAGCGGCCGGGCCACCGGCTCGAGCACCTTGACGATTTCGGTGGCGAGCACATCGCGCACTTCGTCGGACGAGATGTCGCGATCGAACCGATCGCGCCGCAGCGCCTCGGTGACGTCGGTCGCCATGTCGACGCCGAAATCGGACTGGATCAGGATATCCTCGAGGTCGTCGAGCATCGCCTGATCGAGCCGCTTCTTGGTGAAGACGGCGGCGATCGAGCCGGTCAGCTGGTCGGAGGAACGCTTCAGCCCGGAGGCAAGACGCTGCAGCCAGTTCTGCTTTTTCGGCGGCTCGGCAGGAGCCACAGGGGTCGGGACCGGGAGCACCGGCGCGGGCTCGGGCGCCTGCTGCTCTTCGACGTCCTCGATATAGGCCGGTGTGGCCTCGGGCGGGCCAGCCGGCGGCTCGGACCCGGTGTCGGCTGGCGGGCCCTCGATGGTCCGGCCCTCATCGTGCAGCGCTTCCTCGAGCGCGATCTCCTGATCGGGCGGCAGGACGAGTGGGGCGGCCTCGACGATGTCGTCGAGGATGATGTCGGCGACGAGTTCGTCTTCGACGGACGGCTCGGGTGCGGCGGGTGGTTCGGGCGGAGCCGGCGGCTCGGGTGGGGCCGGCGGTGCTTCGGGCGTAACTTGAAGGCCGGCGTCGTGCATCGCCTCGACCAGGGCAAGTTCCTGATCGGGCGGCAGGATTTCCGGTACGGCCTCGACGATGAACTCGTCGGCGAGGATTTCCTCGCTGCTGATCGGCGGCTGCGACTCGGGCGCGGCCGGCGAAGGCTCCAGCGCTTCGGGTGGCTGCTCGTCGGGCGGCGGCGCGTCGGGCGTCACCAGCATGCCGGCCTCGTGCATCGCCTCTTCGAGGGCGACTTCCTGGTCCGGCGGCAGTACCAGCGGGGCGGCTTCGACGACCTCGTCGAGAACGATGTCGGCTTCGAGGTCTTCGGCGACGCTGTGCTCGGGCGGCGGGGGCGGCGCGGGCTTGTCGCCGCCGCCGAACAGGCGCTGGAAGAAACCCTTTTTCTTTTGCTCGGCCATCAGGCTGCGGACCTCAGTGCTTCGCCGACGAGGTTGCCATTGGCGAAATGGGTAATACGGGCGGGCACGATTTCTCCCGGGAGGTGACCCGGTAGCGAACAGGTGACGAACTGTTCCTGCCGGCCGATGCCGTCCTTCTCGATCAGCACGTTCTCGACCATGCCGATGCGCGACAGGGCCAGCTTCTCGTACTGGGTTTCGCCGACGGCGCGCAGGCGCGCGGCGCGCTCCCTGGCAACGCGGCCATCGACCTGCGGCATGCGCGCGGCAGGAGTGCCGGGGCGCGGGCTATAGGGGAAGACGTGCAGGTAAGTGAGATCGGCTTCAGTGACGAAACTCAGCGAGTTCTCGAACATCTCGTCGGTTTCGGTGGGGAAGCCGGCGATGATGTCGGCGCCGAAGACGATGTCGGGGCGGAGCGAGCGGAGCTTGTTGACCACCTCGAGCGCTTCGGCGCGCGAGTGGCGGCGCTTCATGCGCTTCAGGATCATGTCATCGCCCGACTGCAGGCTGAGGTGCAGGTGCGGCATCAGCCGGCGGTCGGACGCTATGGCGTCATAGAAGGCCGGGTCGGCTTCGATCGAGTCGATCGAGGAGATGCGCAGCCGCGGCAGGTCCGGCACGTGACGGAGGATCTGCTGGGTCAGCTTGCCCAGCGTCGGGGTGCCCGGCAGGTCCGGGCCATAGGAGGTGATGTCGACGCCGGTGAGCACCACTTCACGGTAGCCGTTGCCGACCAGCTTTTTGATCTGCTCGACCACGAGGCCCATCGGCACCGAGCGCGACGGCCCGCGGCCGAACGGAATGATGCAGAAGGTGCAGCGGTGATCGCAGCCGTTCTGCACCTGGACGAAGGCGCGGGCCCGGCCATCCATGCCCTCGATCAGGTGCGCGGCGGTCTCGCGCACGCTCATGATGTCGTTGACCTGCACCTTGTCATTGAGCGGCACGCCGAATGCTATGGGGGCATAGCTCTCCGCCTTCAGCTTGTCGGCATTGCCGATGACAAGGTCGACTTCGGCCATGTCGCCGAAGCTGCGGGCCTCGGTCTGGGCGGCGCAGCCGGTGACGATGATGCGGCGCTCGGGGTTGTCGCGCTTGGCCTTGCGGATAGCCTGTTTGGCCTGCCGCACTGCTTCCGAGGTCACGGCGCAGGTGTTGATGATGATGGTGTTGTCGAGCCCGGCCTTTTCCGCCTCGGCCTTCATGATTTCGCCTTCATAGGCGTTGAGGCGACAGCCGAAGGTCAGCGTTTCAATCGACATCAGGCCGAGACCTGACCGGTCGAGATCTGGCTGGAGTCCTGGTCGCGCCGCCAGCTGCCGGTGAACGGCTCGAAGGTGCCGGAAAACTCGAACTCGGCCGGGCCGGTGAGCAGCACGTGGTCGTCGGCGCGCCACTCGATCACCAGGTCGCCGCCGGGAAGGGTGACGGTGGCCTTGCGGCCGGTGCGATGGGTGCGGGCGCCGTTGACCAGCGCCGCGCAGGCGGCTGTGCCGCACGCCCGGGTCAGGCCGGCGCCGCGTTCCCAGGTCCTGAGGACGATATGGTCAGGCGCCACCACCTGGGCGATCGAGATATTGGCGCGCTCGGGAAAGATCGGATGGTTCTCGAGCAGCGGGCCGAAGCGGTCGAGCGCGTAGTTCCACACATCGTCCTCGACCCAGAAGGTGGCGTGCGGGTTGCCCATCGAGGCGACCGACGGAGTGTGGAGGATCGGCGCATCGATCGGCCCGATCTGCAGCTCGATGCCGGTGGTGTCGTAGAATTCCTCGGCCAGTGGGATGTCTTCCCAGCCGAAACGCGGCTTGCCCATGTCGACGGTGATCGAGCCGTCCGGGTGCTCGTCGCCCGTGAGGATGCCGGCCAGGGTTTCGAAGACGAAATGCTTCTGTCCGGTTTCGGCGCTCAGCGCCTGGACGACGCAGCGCATGCCATTGCCGCAGGCCTGGGCCAGCGAGCCGTCGGAGTTGATGATCTCGATGTAATGGGCAGTGCCCGGGGTGCGCGGATCATGGATGGCCATGATCTGATCGTAGCGGGTGGCCGGGTCGGCATTGATGGCGACGGCGGCCGCCGGGGTGACGCGATCGGCACGGCCGCGCATATCGGCGACGATGATCTCGTTGCCGAGCCCGTTCATCTTGAGGAATGGGGCCGTGGACATGGGCGTGACCTGCTGGGTCTCAGTTGAGGCTGTATATGGCGGAAGTAGCACGAAATTGCCAGTGGCGGGGGTGACGCGGCCGATCAGCGGTACCCGCGTCGCGCAATCGTGTAGCCGTGCTGGGGCTGCCAGGCCGGAAATCCGCCGCCATTGCGGTGCAGCGTGGCTGGTGTCAGGGCCACAGGAGGTCGTGATGAACGTCCGTCATACGTCACTGGTTACAGCCCTCGTCGCTACATTGCTGGCAACGGCCGCCCTGGCCGGCGCGCCGTTGAAGGGTGTCGATGTCAAGCTCGGCAAGAACCCCGGTGGTTTCGCCAGCGCCCGCATGGGCCCCGATGGCGGCTTCAGCTTTGCGGTGCTGCCTGCCGGGACCTACCAGCTCGAGCTGGTCATGGCGCCGGGCGCCGAGCTGGCCGGTCCGGAGAAGGCCGATCTGGTAGTGAAGGGCGCCGTAGCGCCGCTCCACCAGGCGGTCGAGCTCAAACCCGCCGCCATGGCGGCGGGCCGCAAGTCCGGCAGCGTGATCTTCCAGGTCGACGTGATGTCGGACGGCAAGCAGCCGATCAGCGGAACGATCACCCAGCTTTGAGACGCTCGGCGAGGTGGGCGAGCAGCGGCTTCAGCTCGGCCGGCGGCGCCTGTTCGATGCGGTGGTAGTCGCGGCCATCGACAGTGCGGTCGACCAGCTTGGCCTCGAACATGGCGCGGCGGAGCAGGGCGGGGTCGCCGAACTCGTGCCAGTCGCGCAACAGGTCGCTGATCTCGCGCTCGGTATAGCTGGTATCGGGCGGCAGCCGCGACCACAGCACCCACAGGCAAAGCAGTTGCAGGTTGAAGCGCGCCGGCCAGCTCTGCAGCACGCCGCCATCGTCGAAATAGCGCGCTGCCTTCTCCACCTGGCGAAGATCGGCCGGCGGCGTGGGCGCCGCGGCTGCTACGAGGCGGCCGGCGGTGCCGGCATCGGCGCGCAGGTGCTGGTAGTTCGAAAAGCCCGCCGCCCTGGCAATGAGGTTCAACAGCTCGACATGGGTCGGTACGCCCGCGTGCTGGGTCAGGGCCTGGCGGAGCGTCTTGGCGAAGGGCGAGAGGTCATCCACCCGAAGGGGGACAGCGGTTCTGGTCATCACAACTCATCCTCGTCGTGCCGAACTTCCCGGAGGAAGGCTCGCGGTCGCCGGCTTGCGAGGGGCACGGGAGACAAGTGCATCTCACGAAGATGAAGCAGGTTTAGCTCCCCGGATGGGGCGGCGACGCCTGGGTGAACTGCGGACCCGGCGCAAATCTAGCGTCGCTGGGGAAAGCGGGCAACGGCCATGTTCAGGTCACCTTCGGCCACGCTAGTGCTGGGCGGGCACGAAGGGGGGAGTCGCTTGGCGGCAATCGCGAGACGTCATCGCTGGGCGGTGGAACTGCTGGCACCGAAGCCCGGTGAAGCCGTGCTGGAGGTGGGCTGCGGGCATGGCATCGCCACCGGATTGGTGCTGGCGGCGGGCGCCGATGTGGTGGCGGTCGACCGCTCGGAGAAGATGGTCGCGGCGTGCATCAAGCGAAACGCGGGGGCCGGCCGGCTGACGGCGTTCGAGAGCGATTTCGAGACGCTCGATCTCGGCGCGCTGGATGCGGCTCTCGCGGTGAATGTCGATTTTCCGCGCCACGAGGATCGCGGCTGGGCGAGGAAGTTCGGCGATGTGATCAAGCCGGGCGGCCGGCTGGTGCTGGTCCTGGAGGCGCCGACGATCCGCACGGCAGACCGCTTCGCGATGGCGGCTGCCGCAGCGCTCGCGGGCGTCGGCTTTCGCGTCGACACCGAGCTGGAACAGGGGATAGTCGCGGTGCGGGCCGAGCGGATCGGCTGAGCTTACCGCCTGCCTGCGGCGAAGAGCTGCTGCGCCAATGCGGGAATCGACGTCTTTTCGCGCTTCAGCACGAAGGGTGCGGCCTTGGTCTTGGACAGTCTCAACCCATCGCCCGGAGAGCGTTGGCGGGCACCGTCCAGGTAGGGCTGGACGCCCTGGCACTGCCAATCCCCCGCCACGCGTCCGGTGGTCGCGCCGGCAGGATACTTGAAGCAGATATCGACGGACTTGCCGTTGCGCTTCAGCTTCCACTGGCCGCGGACGATCTCGGGATTGCCCGGATACCACAGGTAGGTCTTGCCGTTGGCCGCATTATATTCCACCTGCGTGCCATGGCTGTCGTAGAGCATGGTGGTGAAGTCGGCGATCAGCAGCTTGAACTCGTCGGGAGTGGACGGTGTGATGATCCGCGCGCTGGCCATCGAAACCGGCACGATGATCGCCACCAGGCTCAGCAACAGCAGACGGATATGCATGCGAGCCCCCACGGTTCCCGTGGCTACCCTCGCGCGCCGCGCCCCGTGCTGTAAATAGCCGCGCCGGGCGGCTTTCCTTGACTCGGCCGCATTTCCCCTCTATCGACCGCGACCATTCATCAGGTTCGAACGCCTGACTGCCGACCGGGACCCGCAAAGGTATAAAGAGATCCCGGAGGCGAACACCCGACAGCGCGATGCGCCCTCGGGTGGGTTTGGCGTTTGCGCGGGATGGCGCCGGCTTCGGTTGGCAGAGACGACCAAGACTACCTATCTCGGGGTCCGGGGCAGTGCTGCAGCGGAACCAAAGGAACAAAAATGTTCGAAAGCCTTAGCGACCGGCTTGGGAAAATCTTCGAGGGCCTTCGGGGCCGCGGCGCTCTCAACGAGAGCGACGTCGATGCAGCGCTGCGCGAAGTGCGCCGGGCGCTGCTCGAGGCCGACGTTTCCCTCGAGGTGGTGAAGGCCTTCGTCGAGCAGGTGCGCGAGCGCGCCGTCGGCACCGAGGTCACCCGCTCGGTGACGCCGGGCCAGCAGGTGGTCAAGATCGTCCATGACGAGCTGGTCAAGGTGCTCGGCGAGACGCAGGTGCCGATCGACTTCTCGACCACCCCGCCGATGACCATGCTGATGGTCGGCCTGCAGGGCGCCGGCAAGACCACTCTGTCCGCCAAGCTCGCCAAGCGCATGAAGGAGCGGCAGGGCAAGAAGGTCCTGATGGCTTCGCTCGACGATCGCCGCCCGGCGGCGAAAGAGCAGCTGCGCGTACTCGGCGAACAGATCGGCGTCGATACGCTGCCGATCCAGCTCAACGAGAAGCCGGTCGACATCGCCAGGCGCGCGCAGCGCGAGGGCAAGCTCGGCGGCTATGACGTGCTGATCCTCGATACGGCGGGTCGCACCCATATCGACGAAGAGCTGATGGAAGAAACGGCAGCGGTGAAGGCTGCCACCGATCCGCATGAAATCCTGCTCGTCGCCGACTCGCTGACCGGCCAGGATGCGGTGAACCTGGCGCGCTCGTTCGACCAGCGCGTCGATATCACCGGTATCGTGCTGACCCGTGTCGACGGCGATGGCCGTGGCGGCGCGGCGCTGTCGATGCGGGCGGCGACCGGCAAGCCGATCAAGCTGATCGGTACCGGCGAAAAGATGGATGCGCTCGAGGATTTCCATCCCTCGCGCATCGCCGACCGAATCCTCGGCATGGGCGACATCGTCAGCCTGGTCGAGAAGGCGGCACAGAATGTCACGGCCGAAGACGCGGCCAAGATGGCCAAGAAGCTCAAGAAGGGCGTCTTCGACCTCGAGGATCTGCGCGGCCAGCTGTTGCAGATGAAGAAGATGGGCGGCATGGGTTCGCTCATGAACATGATGCCGGGCATGGGCCAGATGAAGAAGGCGATGGCCGGCGCCAATATCGACGAGAAGGTGTTCGACCGGCAGATCGCCGTCATCAATTCGATGACCAAGGCGGAGCGGGCGAACCCGGACCTGCTGAACGCCAAGCGGCGCATCCGCATCGCCAATGGTTCGGGCACCAAGGTCGAAGACGTCAACAAGCTGATGAAGCAGCACCGCCAGATGGCGGACATGATGAAGAAGGTGTCGAAGGGCGGCATGGGTTCGCTCGCCGGCATGTTCGGCGGCAAGATGGGCGGCATGATGCCGGGGCTGGGCAACATGCCGGATCCCTCGAGCATGGACCCCAAGGAACTCGAGCAGCTGGCGCGGCGCATGGGGATCGACCCGGCGGCCATTCCGCAGCAGCCGGCGGCGCCCAAGCAACTCACCGAAAACAAGCTGCCGACCGATGTCGGCCAGCTGCTCAAATCCGGCTCGGGGCTCCCCGGGCTTGGCGGCGCGTCGCGCTTCCCTGGCCTGCCCGGCCTCGGCGGCGGCTTCGTGCCGAAGAAGAAGTAACCAGAATATCCGCTAACGACTGATCATACGAAGGACTGAAGAATGTCGCTGAAACTCCGCCTTGCCCGCGCCGGCACCAAGAAGCGCCCCTACTACCACGTCGTCGTCGCCGACGCCCGTTCGCCGCGCGACGGCCGCTTCATCGAGAAGATCGGCAACTACGATCCCAAGCTCGCCGACAAGGACAAGCGCGTCACCCTGGTGACCGAGCGCGTGCAGCATTGGCTGAGCGTCGGCGCCCAGCCGACCGACCGCGTGGCGCGCTTCTTCGACGCCGCGGGCCTGTTGAAGCGCGAAGCGCGCAACAACCCCGAGAAGGCCGTGCCGGGCAAGAAGGCGACCGAGCGCGCCGAAGCCAAGGCCAAGGCGATCGCCGACAAGGCCGCTGCCGACGCCGCCCCCGCCGCTGAAGCCGCCGCGTCCGAGTAAGCCGTGGCGCAAGCGGGCGACAACAAGCTCCTCATGGGCCGCATCGGTGCGGCCCATGGGATCAAGGGCGAAGTGCGCATCCAGTCCTTCACCGAGGACCCGCTGGCGCTAGCTTCCTATGGCCCGCTTTCGACCAACAAGCCCGGCCTCACGATCAGGATCCTCGCGGCCCGCACCACCACCAATGTACTGGTGGCGCGGCTCGAGGGGGTCAACGACCGCAATGCGGCGGAAAAGCTGAACGGGGTCGAGCTCTATGTCGATCGCGCGCTGCTGCCCGATACCGATGACGACGACGATTTCTATCACGCCGACCTGATCGGGCTGAAAGCCCGGCTGGTCGACGGCTCGGAGATCGGCGAGGTGATGGCGGTGCCGAATTTCGGCGCCGGCGACCTGCTCGAAATTCGCGATCCCCGCTCGGGCGACACCTATCTCTATCCGTTCTCGAAGGCCGTGGTGCCGGAAGTGCGGATCGCCGACGGCTACCTGCTGATCGATCCGCCGATCGAGGCGGAGCCGGGCGAAGAAGAACCCGATTGAGCTTTTCGGCTTCGATCATCACGCTGTTTCCAGAACTGTTTCCCGGGCCGCTCGGCGCCTCGGTGATCGGTCGCGGCATGGCCGAGGGGCGATGGCGCCTCGAGACCACGCAGCTGAGGGATTTCGCGACCGACCGGCACCGGACGGTGGACGATACCCCATCGGGCGGCGGCGCCGGGATGGTGCTGAAGCCCGACATCCTCGCCAGGGCGATCGATACCGTATCGCCGGAAGGCGACCCTCGGCCGCGCCTGCTGATGTCGCCGCGCGGCAAGCCGCTGACCCAGGCCCGGGTGCGCGAACTCGCAGCCGGCCCCGGCGCGGTGATCGTCTGCGGGCGGTTCGAGGGGATCGACCAGCGGGTGATCGAGGCCAGGGCGCTCGAGGAAATCTCGATCGGCGACTATGTACTGGCCGGTGGCGAAGTCGCGGCCATGGTGCTGCTGGAGGCCGTGGTGCGGTTGCTCCCGGGTGTCCTGGGCGCTGCCGAAAGCCATGCCGATGAGAGCTTTGAGAACGGGCTGCTGGAATACCCGCAATATACCCGGCCGCCGCTGTTCGAGGGGCGCGAGATCCCCGAGGTGCTGACCTCGGGCGACCACGGCAAGGTGGCGAAGTGGCGGCGCGCCCAGAGCGAACAGCTCACGCAGGCGCGCCGGCCGGACTTGCTGAAGTGATCAGGCCGACTTGCCGAGCAGCTTCCTGATCTTGCCGAGGGCGACCGGGGTCGCCTCCTCATAGGCGATGGTGCCTTCGAAGCCGCCCTGGGCGTTGACGAGGAACACCGAGGCGGTGTGGTTCATGGTGTAGTCCGAACCTTGCCCCGGCACCTTCTCGCCCAGTACCTTCCAGGCCTTGACCATCTTGGCGATCTCCTCGGGCTTGCCGGTGACGCCGGTCACCCGGTCGGAGACCCAGCTGACATAGCCATCGAGGATTTCGGGCGTATCGCGTTCGGGATCGACGGTGACGAAGAAGGCCTTGAGGGTCTTGGCCTCGTCACCGAGGTCGGCGAACCAGCCCGCCATCTCGCCCATGGTGGTGGGGCAGACGTCGGGGCAATGGGTGTAGCCGAAGAACAGCAGCGAGGGCTGGCCGACCAGCATGGACTGGTCCACCGGGTTGCCGCGTTGATCGACCAGGGCATAGCTGCCGCCGCCGATGCCGCCGCTGTCCGGAGCGGGCCGCGTGACGAAAAACAGCAGCGTCGCCGCCACTGCCGCCACGCCGACCAGGCCCCACAGCGCGAGGCGCAGTCGCGAGGTCAAACCGCTCATGTCAGCCGCCATGCGCCGAATGGTCTTCGGCCGGTCCCTTGGCGGCCGGGCTCTCGACGCTGAGCTGCACCTCGACGCTGCCGGCCTTCTCGAAAGTGAGGGTCAGCGGAATGCTGGTGCCCTCGACCAGCGGCCCGGTGAGCTGCATGAACATGATGTGGAGCCCGCCGGGCTTCAGCGTGACGGTCGCACCCGGGGGAATCTCGACCCCGTCGGGCACCTCGTTCATCTTCATCAGGTCGCCCTCCATCTTCATCTCGTGAATCTGGGTGACGCCGCCGACCGGCGAGGCTGCGCCGACAAGTCGATCGGCCTCGCTGCCCTTGTTGGTGATGGTGACATAGCCGCCGCCGACCGGGGCATTGGGGAGGGTGGCACGGGAAAAGCCGCCGCTGATCTCGAGATTGCCGATGGTGACCAGCTGGGCGGCGGCGCCATGCGCGCCAGTGGCGGCCGCCGCGACCAGGGTGGAGGCGAAGGCGGCAGGCGCCAGGGCGGGGCCGGCGAGCAGGAGGGTGGAAGCCGCCAGGGCGGCGATACGGAACATGGTGTGCATCTGACTCTCGTCTGTTGGCCGCGGCCAATCGGGCGCGCGGCAAATCGATAATCGGGTTCGATCGATCAGACGGGCAGAGGTGGTCCGCGGGCCGTGGCGGTGCCGAGGGGCTCGGCCGGCAGCAGCAGGGCCGGCAGCGCGCCATAGGCGACATCCGCCAGGACGACCACCGGGATGGCGATGGCGCAGGGAGGCGGCAGTTCGGCGCCACCGCCGATGCGGCAGGCGTGACAGGGGGCGTGGGCCCTCGGATCATCCGGCATGTCGCCGCAATAGCTCATGTCGAGCGCGGCGGTGAGGGTCGCGGGACCGGCCTCGGCCGCGACCACGGGGGTGTGCGCGAAACTGAGGAAAATCAGCGCCAGCACGACAAGCGCGCGCAGCAACTCTTCTCCGATGTTTCGTGCGTCGAGCACCGGCAGCGACCCCGTTGGACGAGTGTCCCCTTTAGCGCAGCAGGGGCGGCCGCGTCATGCGGCAAATGCGCGGGCGGGCGATTGAACTCACCAGTGGAACCTGACAGAGATAGGGCGACGGTGCGCGGCCGGAGAGGGCCGCGTGAAACGGGAAGCCGGTAGGCCATTGGCCGATGCCGGCGCCGCCCCCGCGACTGTATCGGGCCTGACTCTCACTCAGCGTGCCACTGGTTTGCGACTGGGAAGGTAGAGCGAGGGGTGCCCGGAGCCAGGAGACCGGCCGTCCGGTGGTGACCCAAACCGGGACCATCGAACATGAAAACGCTACGGGACGGTGGGTCCCGAGATGGAGATAGTTATGCGCGCGCTTCTGGCCCTTCTGCTCATCGCCGTTCCGACGGCGGCCTTTGCCCATACCGGGCACGGCGACACCTCGGGATTCCTGCATGGTTTCATGCATCCGGTCGGCGGGATCGACCACATCCTCGCCATGGTGGCGGTGGGGGTGTTCGCCTACGTCCTGGGCGGCAAGGCGCTGTGGCTGGTGCCGCTGAGCTTCGTTGCCATGATGGGGGTGGGCTTCCTGCTCGGCGTCGGGCAGATCGAGGTGCCGTTCGTCGAATTGGGGATCGCGCTGTCGAGCGTGGTGATCGGCGCTGCCGCAGCGCTGGGCCGGCCGATGCCGGTCGTCGCCGCTTCGGCACTGGTCGGGGTGTTCGCGATCTTTCACGGCCACGCGCATGGCGCCGAAATGCCGGTCGATGCCTCGGGCCTCGAGTATGCGGCGGGCTTCATCGTCGCAACGGCGCTGCTGCATGCGGCGGGCATCGCGGCGGCAATGGGCGTGACCAGGCTCGTCGGCAAATATGGCCGGACGGTTGCCCAGGTGGCCGGCGGCGTGTTCGCGCTGGGCGGTCTCGGCGTGCTGGCCGGCTGGCTCTGACCCTACGCTCGTCCCGGCGAGCGACACGGAACTGACATCGAACGCCCGCGAGCGCTAGACTCGCGGGCGTTCTTCATTTATAGCCCCGCTCGCCTGAGCTTCGGCTCGGCCAATAATGCATAAAAATCCGTGCAACCAAGACCGGGCGGTCGGCGAGAGCCGGCGAAACGCTCCTTTGAAAAAGACGAACGGAACATCAGATGTCCAAGATCATCGAACAGCTCAATCAGGAGCAGCACGACAAGCTGCTCGCCAAGGGCGCCCATCCTGAATTTACCCACGGCGATACCGTCAAGGTGTGGGTGAAGATCCGCGAAGGCGACAAGGAACGCCTGCAGGCCTATGAGGGCGTGGTCATCGCCCGCTCCGGCACCGGCATCATGGAAAGCTTCACCGTGCGCAAGATTTCGTACGGCGAAGGCGTGGAACGCGTGTTCCCGGTGCTCAGCCCCAATATCGATCGCGTCGAAGTGATCAAGCGCGGTAAGGTCCGTCGCGCCAAGCTCTATTACCTGCGCGATCGCCGCGGCAAGGCCGCCCGTATTTTCGAGAACCAGGGCGCCCGCACCAAGAAGATCGAAGCCGGCGAGCGCGAAGCCGCTCTCGAGGCCAAGAACGCCCGCGAGGCCGAGAAGATCGCCGCCGCCGAGGCGCTGGCCAAGGAGCTCGCCGAGAAGGACGCCGCCGAGGCCGCCGCTGCTGCTGCCGCCGAGGCCGCCGCTGCGACCGAGCCCAAAGCCGAGTAATCGGTTGAAGGTTTGCACCGTGCCACAGTTTGGGCACGAGTGCGGCTAGAGTTCAGCCCGGCTCACGAGCCGGGCTTTTGATTCCGGGGTCTGGGATGCCCCGTATTCCGGTATTTATGCACGCGAGATCGAAGATCTCGCCATGGGGTAAGTGGAATGGACGCAGCTCTTCAGGACGCGGAAGAGAGGCGGCACCTCGCCGCGGAACTGAGGGCGGAAGCCCGCACCGTGCTGGTCGAAACCGGCCTGCTCGAACTGCTCAATGCGCGCTTCGGCGAAGCAGTGGTGACCGGCAGCGCCGGTTACGACCTGATGGTGTGGCGCGATATCGACATCCACATGCCATGCGAGGCGGAGCGCTGGGCCGAATGGGCCGGGCTTGCCGCCGACATCGCCATCCAGTTCGATCGGGCCGGGCTGCAGCTGCACAAGGCGAGCTTCCTCAACGACTATGTCGAGCCGCATCCGCTCGGCGCCGGGCTCTACTGGGGCATCGAGTTCAAGGACTATGCCGGCAACCCCTGGAAGTGTGACATCTGGGGCTGGGAGCCGTTCGATTTCGCCGTGCGCCAGGCGCGCGACGCGAACCTCAGGGCCGATCTCTCGGCCTGCGACCGCGACCTGATCCTCAGGCTCAAGCACGAGGCGCGCGAGCGTCCGGGCTATTACGGGGTGATGGTGGGCAGCTTCGACATCTACCAGTTCGCGCTGGCCGGCGCCGGCGAGACGCTGGACGAGCTCGAGGTGTGGAAGGGGCTGGTGGCGCAGTAGGGCTGGCCAAACAAGGCCCCCTCACCCGGATCGCTGCGCGATCCGACCTCTCTCCCAAGGGAGAGGTGAAGCCTGCGGCACGATCTTGCCACCCGGTCACCTCTCCCTTGGGGGAGAGGTCGGCGCGTAGCGCCGGGTGAGGGGGCCTTACACGAGCATCCGACTCCGCTATCAATCACTCCGGCAGCACCACTACGACCGGAGAGTTCCGATGCAATCCTTCATCTGCGTCACCTGTGGCGTCGGCCATGCCCCGTCGGAGGCGCCGCCGGCGCGCTGCGCCATCTGCGATGACGAGCGGCAATATGTGACGGCCGCCGGGCAACGCTGGACGACGCTGAGCGAGCTGCAGCAGAAGCACTCGATCGAGTTCAAGGACCAGGAACCGGGCCTGGTGGGGATCGGCGCGACGCCGTCGATCGCCATCGGGCAGCGCATGCTGCTGATCCGGCAGCCTGATGGCGGCATCCTGTGGGATTGTACGCCGCTGGTGACCGACGAGGCCGTCGCCCGGATCAAGGAACTGGGCGGGGTGCGGGCGATGGCGATCTCGCATCCGCATTTCTATTCCTCGATGGTCGACTGGTCGGAGGCGCTGGGCGGCGTGCCGATCCATATCCACGAGGCCAACCGGCCATACGTGATGCGGCCGTCGGAGCGGGTGAACTACTGGAGCGGCGAGACACTGGAGCTCGGGCAGGGGGTGACGCTGGTGCGTTGCGGCGGGCACTTCACGGGCTCGACGGCGCTGCACTGGAGCGCCGAGGACGGCAAGGGCGTGCTGATGACCGGCGACACCATCATGGTGGTGCCGGACACGCGCTGGGTGAGCTTCATGTATTCCTACCCCAACCTGATCCCGCTGCCGGCGCGCGAGGTGAACCGCATCGTCGGCACGGTGGAGCCGTTCGCCTATGATCGCATCTATGCCGGTTGGTGGGACCGGGTGATGACGCACGACGCCAAGGCGCGGGTAGCGGCTTCGGCGGAGCGTTATGTGAAGGCGATCAGCTAGCCACAAACTCGATGTCATCCCGGCGCAGGCCGGGATCCATACTGAGATGGCTCGGCTCCGGCGCTGAACCGCGCCACTTCGGGATGGGCCCCGGCCTGCGCCGGGGTGACACCGTGGTTGGGGCTGCTCCGCGTCTATCCGTCAGAACCGCTGACCTAAGATATATCTTGTGAGCTATCTTGAAGCTCCAGTGGCCGAGGCATATCTTCCGGCTATCGTAAGATATATCTTGGAGATGTGATATGCATGATCACGACCATAGGTGGGACCGGAACTGGCGGCGCATGGAAGCCATGGCGCGACGCGGGTTCCGCAAATTCGGGAACTTCGAAGCCAATATCAATCCCGGTGAATGGGGCGGCTTCGGCGGCAATTTCCGCATCGGGCGGATGCTCGCCTCGGGCGATCTGCGGCTGGTCGCGCTGTTCCTGATCGAACAGCAGCCGCGACACGGCTACGACCTGATCAAGGCCATCGAGGAGCATTCGAAAGGCTTCTATTCGCCGAGCCCGGGCATCGTCTATCCGGCGCTGACCTATCTCGAGGAGGCGGGCTACGTGACCTCGGCCGCCGAGGGCAACAAGAAGCTCTATACCATCACCGACGAGGGCCGGGCGCATCTCAGCGACAATCGCGAGGCGATCCAGTCGACGCTCGATTTCCTTGCCAAGGCCGGCTCCGGCATGGAGCACCTCAGGCAACGCATGGCGAGCCAGGACTTTCCGTTCACGCCGGGGGAGGCAGAGCAGTTCCGCGAGCGATTTCGCGGCATGGGGCGGGAGTTTGGCCGGCGCGGCTGGTTCGGTGATCGCGACGGTGCGCCGCCGCATCCGGAGCATCCCGAACGGCCCGAGCGACCGGAGCACCATGAGCACCACGACCATGCGCGATACCACGGCCGTCCCGACCGTGATCTCGACGACGTGGCGCCGGAGGTGAACGACGCCCGCAAGGCGCTGAAGAAGGCGATCAAGGAAGCGATCCGCCGCGACCCCGAAGAGGACCGCCGGGTGGCGGAAATCCTGCGCCGTGCGGCGCAGGAAATCCGCGAGGGCCTTGAGGAAGACGCCACCGAAGTCGACCTGGGCTAAAGCCCGACAGGCCCGCCCTGACCCTGACGAATGATTGACAAGAGCTCCCGTCTGGCCGGATGCTTTCTCCGGGCAGGCGGGAGTTTTTTATCATGACAACGTGGTCGGAGCGGGACCGGCGGCTCGGCATGGACCGGGCGATCAGCCGGCGCGATTTTCTCAACGGCGTGGCGCTGACGATCGGCGGGGTGGCGATCTCGCAGCTCGGCGTCGGCGCGGCGCAGGCGGCGCTGACCGAGAGCTATCCGCCGGCCTTGAAGACCCTGCGCGGCCACGCCGATGGCGCGATGAACGTCGGACACGCGTTGCGCGACGGTACCTTCTGGTCGAGCGCCGGGGCGCCGGAAGCGACGGGCGAAAGCTACGACCTCGTGGTGGTGGGCGGCGGCATTTCCGGGCTCGCGGCGGCGCAGTTCTACCAGAAGCACAAGCCGGGCAAGGTGCTAATCGTCGAGAACAACGACGATTTCGGCGGGCACGCGCGGCGCAACGAATATGTGACTTCGGCCGGGCGCACGGTGATCGGCTATGGCGGCAGCCAGTCGCTGCAGACGCCGAGCTATTTCTCCGAGGCGGTGCACGGGCTGCTCGAGGACGTCGGGATCGAACTGGAAAAGTTCGACAGCTATTACGACAAGGACTGGGACGACGCGCGCGGCCTCGGCAGCGCGGTGTTCTTCCCGAAGGAAGTGTTCGGCGAGGACAAGTTCGTGCCGGAAGCCGAAGCGGCAGCCGACTGGGTGCCGCTGACGCCGCTCAACGACAAGGCCAAGGCCGACCTGATCGAACTGATCGATGCGCCCCGGGACTATCTCGCGGGCAAGACGCGCGAGGAAAAGCTCAAGCAGTTGAGCGAGACGACCTACGCCGATTTCCTCACCGGCATCTGCGGCTACGATCCGCAGCTCGTCACCTATTTCAAGGAATCGACGGCCGCCTATTTCGGTATCGGCATCGAGGGAACGACGGCGCTCGATGCCTGGGGCAACTGGAATCCCGGCTTTTCCGGCATGGACCTTGGCGAACGGCCCTACAAGACGATGAGCCCCTCCGGCCGGCTCGCGCTCACCGACCCCGACCCCTATATCTACCACTTCCCCGACGGCAATGCCGGGGTGGCGCGGGCGCTGGTGCGCAAGCTCATTCCAGCGGCGCTGGCCGGCTCGAGCATGGAGGAGCTGGTGTCGGGCAAGCTCGACTACACAGCGCTCGACGATGCCGCCAACGACACGCGGCTGCGGCTCAATGCCAGCGTGGTGAAGGTGGCGCATGAGGGCGATCCCGCCTCGGCCGAGAGCGTCACGGTGAGCTACGTCGAAGACGGCAAGCTCAGGACGGTCAGCGCCCGGCAGGTGGTGCTGGCGTGCTGGCACCGGGTGATCCCGTACCTGACGAACGAGATCCCGGCCGAGCAGGTCACGGCGCTCAACGACCAGATCAAGGTGCCGCTGATCTACACCAACGTGCTGCTCAACAACTGGCGCGCCTTCAAGGAAGCCGGAATTTCAGGGTTTGACGCCCCGGGGCTGTTCTTCGATGGCGTGTCGATGGATTTCCCGGTGTCGGTCGGCGACTACAAATTCGCCGACACGCCCGACGATCCGATCGTGCTGCACCTGAGCAAAGTGGTGGTGACAGGCGAAACCGGGATGTCGGCGCGCCAGCAGGCGCAGGCCGGCCGGCAGTTGCTGACCAGCATCAGCTTCGAGGACATGGAGCGGCATATCCGCGACATGCTGAGCCGGGCGCTCGCCGGTACCAGCTTCGATGCGGCGCGCGACATCGAGGCGATCACCTGCAACCGCTGGAGCCACGGCTACGCGCTCGAATACATGCGACCCTGGGATGCGTTCTGGCCGGATGGGCCGTTGCCGATCGCAGCGGCCCGCAAGGGTTGGGGCCGGATCGCCATCGCCAATTCCGATTCGGGCGCCTATGCCTATGCCCACTCGGCCATCGACCAGGCGGCGCGGGCGGTGGACGAGCTGCTGGGCGGCGGAGTGGTCACCGGGTACTCGACTTTCCCCGGGCCGCCGGTGGACAAGCTCGACCTGGTGGGGTGATGCTCTCAGGCCTTCCACATCACGGGACGCGGGTGGTTCAGCGATGTACCTTCTCCCCTTGCGGGAGAAGGTGGCCGAAGGCCGGATGAGGGGTATCTCTCCGCGTACTGGATCGCTCCTCGCTTCGCTCGGAGCGCGCTACACTTCGTTGCGCGGACCCCTCATCCGCCCTTCGGGCACCTTCTCCCGCAAGGGGAGAAGGCAAGGCGGTGGGTGTTGCAGCCATATGCGATTGTCTCGGGGCGACGACACCGGCAAACAACGCGCGACTATGGTGTGACTGTGCATTGGCGTCGAATGGCTCTAGCATGTCAGCCGCAATAAAGGGCGGATAGTGACGTGAACGAGATGGCCCCGATCGGGGTGGACCGGGCTGCGGCGACGCAAGGCGTGGTGGCGCGGCTGAAGGATCTGATCCGCAAGGACCGGATCATGACCGACCCGGTAATGACCTACGCCTATTCGGGCGACGCCAGTTCCTACCGGCTGATCCCGGCGGTGGTGGTGATCGTCAACACCGAGGACGAGGTGCGGGCGGTGATCGATGCGGCGCGGGCCGAAAAGCTGCCGCTGACCTTCCGTGCGGCGGGGACGTCGCTGTCCGGCCAGGCAATCACCGACGGGGTGCTCGCGGTCCTGGGTGACGGCTGGAAGAAGCTCGAGATTCATGAGGCAGGCCAGCGGGTGACGCTGGGCCCCGCGGTGATCGTCGCCAATGCCAACAAGGCGTTGAAGCCGTTCGGTGCCAAGCTCGGGCCCGACCCGGCGAGCCAGGCCACCTGCAAGATCGGCGGCGTGGTGAACAACAACTCGTCGGGCATGTGCTGCGGCGTCGCCTACAACACCTATCACACCATGCACCGGCTGCGGGTGATGCTGGTCGACGGCACGGTGCTCGATTCCGGTGACCCGGACTCGGTGGCGGCGTTCCGCGTGTCGCATGCGCATCTTCTCGCCGAGCTGGTCGCGCTGCACAAGAAGGTCTCGGCCGACCCGGCGCTGGTCGAGCTGATCCGCAGGAAGTACCGGATCAAGAACACAGTCGGCTATTCGATCAACGCGCTGCTCGACTTCCACGATCCGATCGACATCCTGATCCACCTGATCGTCGGTTCGGAAGGCACGCTCGGCTTCGTCTCCGAGGTGACCTACAACACCATTCCCGAGCACCCCTACAAAGTGACCGGGCTGATCCCGTTCCCCGATCCCTATTCGTGCGCGCGCGCCATCTCGAAGCTCGCCAATGGCGGGGTGCAGGTGACGACCGGCGTCACGGCGGCCGAATATATCGAGCGGCGGGCCCTGGCGACCGTCGAGCACCTGCCGGCGATCCAGCCCTATGTGAAGTTCTTCACCGAGACCTCGCCGGTGATCCTGATCGACGTGACGGCGCCGGACCAGGCGACCCTCGACGCCGAGACGGCCAAGGCTTCGGCGATCCTCGCCTCGGAGGGCGCGACGGACATCACTTTTTCGGCCGACGAGGAGGTTTCGCACGGGCTGTGGGACGTGCGGAAGGGCTTCTTCGCCACTGGTGGCGCGGCGCGTCCGAAGGGCACCTCGATGCTGACCGAAGACGTGGCGGCGCCGATCGACCGGCTGGCCGATTTCGTCATCGATATGCGCAAGCTGCTCGACGATTGCGGCTATGAGGACGCCATCATCTTCGGGCACGCGCTGGCCGGCAACCTGCATTTCCAGATGAGCGACAGCTTCATGGATCCGCAGGCGGCGGTGAAGTTCGACCATTTCTCGAAGGAACTGTCCGAGCTGGTGTCGGTGCGCTATGGCGGCTCGCTGAAGGCCGAGCACGGCACCGGGCGCGCCATCGCGCCGTTCGTCGAGGCGGAGTGGGGCACCAAGGCCTATCTCATCATGCATGAGATCAAGCGCCTGTTCGATCCGGAAGGGCTGCTCAATCCGGGCGTGCTGCTCAACCCAGATCCCGATATCCACATCAAGAACCTCAAGCTGATGCCGCTGGCCGACGAGATCGTCGACCTCTGCATCGAATGCGGCTTCTGCGAGCCGGCCTGCCCGAGCCATCACATGACGCTCAGCCCGCGCCAGCGCATCGCGGTGACGCGCGAACGGGCGCGGCTGCGCCAGACCGGGGAGGACCCGGAGCGGCTCAAGGCCATGGACGAGGGCTTCCAGTATGTGGGGCTCGACACCTGCGCGGCGTGCAACCTCTGTTCGCTGCGCTGCCCGGTGGGCATTGAAACCGGCACCATGGTGATCGGTGAGCGCGGCCGGCGGCGCTCGGATGGCGATCGCAGCGTGGCGCACTGGGTCGGCGGGCACACTGCGGCACTCGAGACCGGCATGAAGCTGGGGGTCGGGGCGCAGGCGCTGGGACGCCGGATCGTCGGCAATGGCGTGGTCGACGCGGTGGCGGGCGCCATGCATGCGCTGGCGCCGAAAGCCGTGCCGCGGGTCTCGCCGGCGTTGCGCCCGGGGCCGGGCGCGCCCAAGCCAATGGCTGCAACCAATGCGCCCAATGGGCAGGTGGTCTACTTCCCGTCCTGCGCGACGCGGATGTTCGGCGCGCCGACGCGCGAGAACGGGCTGCTGCCGACCACCGATGCGATGATCGCGCTGATGCGGCGCGCCGGGTTCGATCCGGTGGTGCCGGAAAAGCTCGAGGGGCAGTGCTGCGGGCAGCCGTTCCTGTCCAAGGGGTTTCCCGCGGAAGCCGAGCGGGTCGGCGGCGCGACGCGACGGGAGCTCGATGGCCTCAGCAAAGCCGGGGCGCTGCCGGTGGTCACCGATGCCTCGACCTGCGCCAAGCATATGCGCGAGCATCCCGGCGAGGCGGCGGTGATGGACTCGGCGGAATTCCTCATCAAGGAAATCCTGCCGCGGCTGACCATCACCAGGCCATTGCCGGCGGTGGCGGTGCATCACAACTGCTCGGCGCAGCGCTTGAAGGAACAGGGCGCCATCGAAGCGCTGGCGGCGGTGATCGCGCAGAAGGTCGTGGTGCTCGATGCCATCACCTGCTGCGGCTATGCCGGCGACAAGGGGCTCTACGTGCCCGAGCTCAACGCCCACGCGACCCGCTTCGCCAAGGCGCAGATCCCCGAAGGATGCGAGATCGGGCTGTCGACGGTCTCGACCTGCGCCACGGGGCTGAGCGAGCGGATGGGGATCCCGTTCGTGTCGATCGCGAGCCTGCTGGAGATGGTGAGCCAGCCGGTGAATTGAGGCACCGGGGTGGTGCAAGGACCGCAGCAGACGGCCCCCTCCCATCCTCCCCCATAAAGGGGGAGGTGCCTCACCTGTGTGTTCGGCACGATCGAGGCGAAAGCCTCGACTTTCAGCCCCCTATTAGAGGGGGAGGATGGGAGGGGGCCGTCTCCATCAGTCGGGAAACGCGTGCCAAAGCCGCGCTTGCCTGTTAGTGCGTTCCTCATGACAGAAGTTCTCATCGACAGTATCGGACAGCACGGCGACGGGATCGCCGAGATCGGCGGCGAGCGGGTGTTCGTGCCGTTCACGCTGCCGGGCGAGCGGGTGGAGATCGCGCGCGAGGGCGAGCGGGGAACGCTGCTCCGGATCATCGCGCCGAGCGCCGAGCGGGCGGAGCCGATCAGTCCGTATTTCGGGGCCTGCGGCGGGTGCTCGCTGCAGCACATGAATCGAGCGAGCTACGCGGCGTTCAAGCGTGGATTGGTGGTTACGGCGCTCGCCCATGCCGAGGTCGAGACGGTGGTGCAGCCGCTGATCGACGCGACGGGGGCGGGGCGGCGCCGGGCGACGCTGCATGTGCGCAAGACCGGCGCCGGCTATATGCGGGCCAAGAGCCACGAAGTGCTCGATATCGACGCCTGCCCGATCCTGGTGCCGACATTGTCCAAGCACGCACCGCGGATCGCCCGGGCGCTGCAGCCGCTGGCCGGCGATTGCGATGTGAGCTTCACGCTCAGCGACACCGGCATCGACCTTAGCATCAGGTCGGAACGGAAGCTGAAGCCGGTGGCGCTGGCGGAGTTCGCGAGGGCGCAGAAACTGGCGCGGCTGACCTTCAACGGCGATGCGGTCTACATGGCGCGGCCGCCGGCGATCAAGATGGGCAAGGCCCTGGTGGAAATCCCGCCGGCGAGCTTCCTGCAGGCGACGGCGGCGGCGGAAGAGACGCTGGCGCGGCTGGTCAGTGAAGGTGTCGGCAAGGTGAAGGCCGTAGCCGACCTGTTCTCCGGGGTCGGGCCGTTCACGCTGCGGCTCGCGGAGGGCGCGCGGGTGTTCGCGGCGGACAGCGACCGACCGGGCATCGCGGCGCTGGTGAAGGGTTTCAACCACGTGCAGGGGCTGAAGCCGGTCGAGGCGAAAGTGCGCGACCTGTTCCGCGACCCGCTGGCGCCGATCGAGCTGAACCCGTTCGATGCCGTGGTGTTCGATCCGCCGCGGGCCGGCGCCGAAGCGCAGGCCAAGGAGCTGGCGCGGAGCACCGTGAAGACCGTCGTCGCGGTATCGTGCGAACCGAAGACGTTTGCACGCGATGCGGCGATCCTGATCGCCGGTGGGTATCGGCTGGAAAGCGTGGTGCCGGTGGATCAGTTCGCATTCTCGACGCATGTCGAGGTGGTCGGGGTGTTTCGGCGGTGAGCCACAGCCTATGACCCATCCGTTCAAACCCCGCACCACCCATGCCGAGCTTGGCGAGGGCTATTTCGACAAGGTTCGGGCGGCCTCGTTCCCCCAGCATATCCTGCGCTACCGCAACCAGCGGGCGGCGAGTTCGGTGGGGCTCGAGGGGCTGACGGACGAAGAGTGGGTGGGCTATTTCGGCAGGTTCGAGCCGTTGCCCGGCTCGTTCCCGGAGCCGCTGGCGCTGCGCTATCACGGGCACCAGTTCCAGACCTACAATCCTGACCTGGGGGATGGACGCGGCTTTCTCTATGCCCAGCTCGAGGATCTCAACGACGGCCGGCTGATGGACCTCGGCACCAAAGGGTCGGGGCGGACGCCGTGGTCGCGGGCCGGAGACGGGCGGCTGACGCTGAAAGGCGGGGTGCGCGAGGTGCTGGCGACGGCCATGCTCGAGGCCCTGCAGGTGAACACCTCGAAATCGCTGTCGCTGATCGAAACCGGCGAGGAACTCGAGCGCGGCGACGAACCGTCGCCGACCCGATCGTCGGTGCTGGTGCGGCTGTCGCATGGGCATACGCGCATCGGCTCGTTCCAGCGGCTGAGCTATCTGAAGGAAGACGAGCGGCTCAGGGGGCTGCTCGACCATTCGGTGCGCGCCTATTACCCGGACCTGTGGGTCGAAGGGGACAACGGGCGGGCGGCGAAGTTCCTCGGGGCGGTGAGCGAGCGTGTCGCCGAGACCGGGGCGCGCTGGATTGCGGCGGGGTTCGTGCACGGCGTGCTCAACACCGACAACATCAACATTACCGGCGAGAGCTTCGACTACGGGCCGTGGCGGTTCCTGCCGACCTATGATCCGGCGTTCACCGCGGCCTATTTCGATGAGTGGGGGCTCTATGCGTTCGGCAAGCAACCCGACACCCTGGCCTGGAACCTGACGCGGCTGGCCGAGGTGCTGCTGCCGCTGGGCGAGCATGCCGAGCTCGAGGCGGCGCTCAACCGGTTCTGGCCGGCGTTCCAGCGCTCGGTGTGGTCGGCGGTGCTGGAGCGGCTGGGCGTTGCCTCGCTCGGCGTCGAAGAAGAAGCGCTCCTGGTGCAGGAGGTGTTCAACTTCCTGCGCGAGACGCAGATGCCGTTCGAGCAGTTCTTCTTCGACTGGCGCGGCGGTGACGGGGCGCGGGCGATGCGCAGCCCGGCGGCCGACGCCTATCGCGGCTCGGCCTTCGAGACGCTCTCCGGGCTGCTCACCGCGCATCCGGCCGCGGCGAACGCCAATCTCGACCATCCGTATTTCAAGCGCGACGTGCCGCGGACCATGCTGATCGACGAGATGGAGGCGCTGTGGGCGCCGATCGCCGAGCGCGATGACTGGCGGCCGCTCTATGAGGCGCTGGGCGAGATCGAGGAAATGCGCGAGGCCTATGCGGGGGAGTGAGGGGAGCTACGCCGCCGGGGTGATCGGCACCACGGTTTCGGTCGAAACGAAATCCATGCGGCGGCTGGGCAGCTGCTCGTAGAACTTCCTGAGCCCGGGCTCCAGCTTGGCCGAAAGCGCCAGGCATTCGGCGATGGCGCCGCTGGTATCGCGGCCGGTGCGCAGCGCCTCGAGGGCTTCGGCATGGGTGGCTTTCAACAGGCTGAAGGCGCCGGACTTGGCCAATGCCGCGTCGCCGACCAGGAGGTAGATGACGACGCGTTCGGCCTTGCCCTTCAGCGCCAGGGCGCCGGCTTCGAGGAAGGCGAAATCGGAGACGATGAGGCGGACCGGGTCGGCCACCAGGATGTCGTAGCCCACCTCCTTGCAGGCGCTTTCGACACGGCTCGCGACGTTTACGGTGTCGCCGAGGGCGGAATAGTCGAAGCGGGTTTCGAGACCCATATTGCCCACCAGGGCCTCGCCGGTGGAAATGCCGATGCCGATGCCGAGTTCTGCCACCGCGGCCTTGTCGGCCTTGAGATGAAAGGCGTCGCCCTGGTTCAGCTCGGCGAGCTTCTGACGCATGCCGAGCGCGGCGCGCAGCGCTTTGCGCTCATGGTCGGGCACGTCGACGGGGGCGTTCCAGAACGCCATGATGGCGTCGCCGATGAACTTGTCGATGGTGCCCATGCGGCCGATGATCTCGTGACCAAGCGCCCCGAACAGGGTGTTGAGGATGGTGAGGATGCGCCTCGGCTCGAGCTTCTCGCTCAGTGAGGTGAAGCCGCGCATATCGGAAAACAGCACGGTGATGCGGCGCACGTCGCCGCCGAGCTTCAGCCGATCGCCGTTCCGCTCGATCTCGCTGAGCAGCGAGGGCGCGACGTAGTAGCCGAAGGCGCGGCGGATCTGTTTTTTGGCGCGCTCGGTGGTGAGGAAGCGGAAGAACACCAGCGCCAGATAGAGCAGGGTCAGGGCGATGAGCGGAAAGCCCGGATCGAGCATGATGCCGTTGGCAACGAACATCCACCAGGAAAAGCCGATGGCGCCGGCCAGCGACAGGGCGCCGGCGGCAAGCCCGGCGACCGGTCCCAGCAGCAACACGACCACCACCAGCAGCGCGCCGAGCGCCAGGAAGCCGACGATCTCGAGCCCCCCCACCCAGTCGGGGCGGTTGAGATAGGTGCCCGAAAGGATCTGCTCGATGGCCTGGGCGTGGATGGTGACGCCGGCGACGTTGTCGCCCAGCGTGGTGTTGTGGAGATCGAGCAGGCCGGAAGCGGAGGTGCCGATCAGCACGATATTGCCGGCGATGCGGTCGGCCAGCTGCTGGTAGTTGGGGCCGAGCAGGTCGGCGGCCGAAACCATCAACGCCGGATCGGGTCGGCTGTAATAGAGCCAGAGGTCGCCCTCGGAGGTCAGCGGCACGGTGAAGTCGCCGAGCCGCAGGCTGTCGACATAGCCCTCGGCCGCGGTATCGCCGAACACCACGATGGTGCTGATGCCCATGGCGAGGCGCAGCGCCTCGATCGAAAGGGTCGGAAACAGCTCGGAGCCATTGGTCCAGATCATCGGCAGCCGACGCACTGCGCCGGCCGAGAGTTCGGCGTTGAGGCTGAGGACGGCGAGGCCGGGCGCCGCGTCGCGCAGCTGCGGGATCGGGGCGGCGGCGCCGGTGAGGAACGGGATGCGCTCGCTCGGGTCGGGCCCGGAAATGGCGAAGCCGCCCTTGGGGCCGCCGGTCATCGGCTTGCCGTTCGGGGTGCGTGAGAAGCCGAGGATGGTGGGCGCCCGCGACAGCGAGGCGGCAAAGATCGCGTCGTAATCGGGGAGGGTGGCCGCGTCGACGCCGGGAAGACCTGCGGCGATGCGGCTCGGCGACATGCGATCGATCTCGGGAAACAGCACGTCGAAGCCGATGGCGGCGGCGCCCAGTTCGGTGAGCCGGTCCGTGAGGGTGGCGAGCCGGTCGCGCGGCCAGGGCCACTGGCCGAATTCGGCCAGCGCCGCTTCGTCGATATCGATGACCCGGACCGGGAACTCCGCCTGCGGACGGGGATGCAGGCGCTGGTAGAAATCGAAAGCGATCTCGCGCAGCGCCTGCACCGGGAAAGGATCGGCGATACGCAGCAAGGTGAGCAGCACCACGACGACGAGGCCGGCGAGGATAGGCAGCAGGCGTCGCAGCATCGGGACGACGGGGCTCCGGATATCAGGGAATATGAGTTACCGGGCCGCCATTGTCGTTGCCGCCCCGATTGGGCGGCGGGCTGTCGGTGCTGCCGCCCCCGGCATCTGTGCTGTTGGGCACCACGGCGCGGTTCAGACACTCGCGGGCCTGGGCCACCCAGAAGGTGCCGAGCAGATCCGACTCCGAGACCGCGTATGGGAACATGCCGCGCATCGAGGTGCGCTCGGCGCCGACGAAGCTGTCGGTATTGCCCAGCAGCCGCGCGTTGCTGAGATCGGCCATGCCGACATCGCAGAAATCATCGACGGTGACGCATTTGCCGGCCTTGTTGCACATCTCCACGGCGCCGTGGAACAGCAGCAGCGAGAAGTGGTCGGGGTGGACGTTGAGGTCGAAGGCGGTGCCGCGCACGCCGATGGTACCGGTTGGGGTGGTGATCTGGTAGCGATCCTTGGGCGCGCCGCCGGTGATGAAGCGGAAGGTGCCGCTCAGGGCGTTGATGGCAAACTTGCCGCCCGAGCCATCGTCGCGCAGCAGGTAATCTTCGATGACCAGCGAGGATCGCGGCCCGACCACCAGCTTGGTCCTGTCGGAAAAACGGATCTGCACCAGTCCCTTGGCGTCGGTCACGACACGGTCGCCGATGAACACATCGGAACCGACGACCAGCGTCTTGGCGCCCTGCTTGTCCTGGAGACGGGCAGACTGATCGACGCCGAGCGCCGTACCGGAGCCGGAGGCGGCGAGGGCCGGGGACGCGCCGACAAGCAGCAGGACAATCGAGGCGAACAGCTTCAGCATCGAAAACCTCCAGTCGGACAGACGTCCGGCGCGGAGCACCTGCCACGCCGCCCATGAACGCCGGCTGAATGGCGCCCATGCGAAGTTAGCACAGGAGCAAACTCTGTGCTTGCCTCAAACGACAGGTCTTGCAAGCATCGGTACCCGATGGAAACGGCGCGGGATGGCCTTCGGGCACCGCCTCCTAAGGATAAGACCGAATGGTCGGGCTGTTTTTTCTGCTGTTCATCGGGCTGGAGCTCAAGCACTACATCGCCGACTATTTTCTGCAGCCGGGGTGGATGCTGGGGGGCAAGGGCGATTTCCGCAAGACCGGCGGCTACGCGCATGCCGGTGTGCATGCGGCGCTGACGGCGCTGGTGCTGTTGCTGGCCGGCACGCCGTTGCCGTGGCTGGCGGGGATCGTGGTGGCGGAGTTCGTGGTCCACTACCTGCTCGACTACTCCAAGATCCACTATTCGCGCGGCGTGCATGTGGACACCCAGCCCCGGCGGTTCTGGAGCCTGCATGGGCTCGACCAGATCACCCACCAGCTGACCTATGCGGCGATCATCTATGCGGTGCTGGCGAGCAAGGGGCTGGTATAGCCGGCGGCGGCACTACTTCCGCGTGCCCTTGGCGTGCTTGGCCTCGTTGGGCTTTTCCACCAACTGGGCGAGTATCTTGTCGACCAGGTCGAGGTCTTCGCGCTTGCCTTCGGACTGCTGCTGCAGGTCGACCAGATACGAGGTGGTGTAATAGAGCCGCCGCGCCAGGAGGGTCGCGACATAGAGCGCGATCTCGGGCTGGCCGCCGAGAAAGCTGATGGCGTCGTCGATGGCGTAGGCCTTGACGACGGACAGCGCCTTGACGGTGGCGCTGGAGGGCATGTCGAGCAGCACGGCCATCTCGCCGAAGATCGAGCCGGGCTCGTCGATATAGCTGACCTGGGTGTCCTTGCGCAGCACTTCGACCTGGCCGTCGATCAGCACGAAGAGCTGACCATCCTGGCCGCCCTCGTGGATCAATACCTGCCCAGGCTTGAAGGTCTGCGCCTCCCGCCCTTTGCAGTAGTCCAGAATATCAGACATCGAGCCCTCACCCGCCTCAAGCGCCCTCGATAGTGCGCTGACCATAACTTGTTCGTCAAACATTGCGGCGGCTTGTTGGCCCATTGGCGCGAGCGGCGCAAGAAGAAAGGGGCCAATCTCGATTGGCCCCTTTGGATTTGATCAGTGGTTGTCGCGAGGCAGCCCGGCGGTCTGCGCCAGTCGCTGGTAGTTGACGGCGTTCTTCAACACACCGCCGGCGCCGAGCTGGTCGACGATACCGCGCTGGATTTCCTGCCAGGGGGTCTGGTGTGCCGGATACTTGTAGCCGCCGGCCGCATGCAGTTCGGCGCGACGCTGCTCGATCTCCTCATCGGAGATGAGAATGTCGGCTTCGCCCTTGTTGAGGTCGATACGCACCCGGTCGCCGGTCTTGAGGATGGCGAGGTTGCCGCCGGCCGCCGCTTCCGGCGAGGCATTGAGGATGGAGGGCGAGCCCGAGGTACCGGACTGGCGGCCATCGCCGATGCAGGCGAGCGAGGTGATGCCCTTCTTGATCAGGTAATCGGGCGGCCGCATGTTCACCACTTCGGCGGCGCCCGGATAGCCGATCGGGCCGGCGCCGCGCATGAACAGCAGGGTGTGCTCGTCGATCGCCAGCGACGGATCGTCGATGCGGTGGTGGTAATCCTCCGGGCCGTCGAACACCACGGCTTTGCCTTCGAAGGCGCCCATGTCGTTGGGGTTGTTGAGGTAGCGCAGGCGGAATTCCTCGGAGATTACCGAGGTCTTCATGATGGCGTTGTCGAACAGGTTGCCGCGCAGCACCAGGAAGCCGGCTTCGGCCTTCATCGGGTTGGTGAACGGCCGGATCACCTTGTCGTCCTGGATGGTGGTCGAACGGCAGTTCTCGCCGATGGTCTTGCCGTTGACGGTGGGGGCGTTCTCACGGATGAGGCCCTGCTTCATCAGCTCGTTGACCACCGCCGGTACGCCGCCGGCATGGTAGTAATCCTCGCCCAGGTATTCGCCGGCCGGCTGCATGTTGACCAGCAGCGGCACCTTGTGGCCATGCGTCTGCCAGTCGTCGATGTTGAGCTCGACGCCGATATGGCGGGCAATGGCGTTGATGTGGATGGGGGCGTTGGTGGA
>MKVB01000003.1:396808-425512 GCA_001899085.1 Devosia sp. 66-14
GATGTCGGAGGGCTTGAGGTCCTCGTGCACCATCTCGACGATGCGCATGCCGGTGCGCCAGGCCATTTCCTGGCGGTCGCGATAGGGCGCCGGGATGGCGGCGGAACCGGGCAGCTGCATGCCGAGCGACTCGGCCAGCGAGTTCATGGTCGAGGCGGTGCCCATGGTGTTGCAGTAGCCGGTCGAGGGAGCGGACGACGCCACCAGCTCGATGAACTGCTCATAGCCGATCTCACCGGCGGCCATCATCTGGCGCGCCTTCCACACGATGGTGCCCGAGCCGGTGCGCTCGCCGCGGAACCAGCCGTTGAGCATCGGGCCGACCGACAGCGCAATAGCCGGAATGTTGACGGTGGCGGCGCCCATCAGCATTGCCGGGGTGGTCTTGTCGCAGCCGATGGTCAGCACCACGCCGTCGAGCGGGTAGCCGTACAGCACTTCGACGAGGCTGAGATAGGCGAGGTTGCGGTCGAGGCCGGCGGTCGGACGCTTGCCGGTTTCCTGGATCGGGTGGACCGGGAATTCCATGACGATACCGCCGGCATCGCGGATGCCGTCGCGGACGCGCTTGGCGAGCTCGAGGTGGTGGCGGTTGCAGGGCGAAATGTCGGAGCCGGTCTGGGCGATACCGATGATCGGCTTGCCCGACTGCAGCTCTTCGCGCGAAATGCCGTAGTTGAGATAGCGCTCGAGGTAGAGCGCAGTCATGTCCGGGTTTTCCGGATTATCGAACCAGGCGCGCGACCGGAGCTTCTTGCCCTTGTTGGTCTCGCCTTTACCCGAACTCATAGTGATCTCCTCAAATCAACAGCTTCCCGACGATCCATAGCCCAATCCCGGCGGACTGGGCAGGCATTCCTTCGATTGAGGGAGGATCGTACCGGAGCCAATGATAGAGATCGGGATGTCGGGTTGCAATGGCCCCCGGGGATCAGCGGCGGGTGCTGTCGCGGACCTCTAGGCTGATCGGCTGCAGCACGATCGGGTTGGCGATCGACTCGCCATTCAGCCGCTTGATCAGCATGCGGCCGGCTTCGCGGCCCATCTCGTAGCTCGAAACCTGCAGCGAGGTCAGCGAGGGGCGGACATGCTGGGTGAACTCGAGGTCGCCATAGCCGGCAATGGCGACCCGGCCGGGCACGTCGATGTCCCGATCGAGCGCCCGGGTCATGGCGCCGGCGGCCAGCACGTCGGTGCCGAAGAAGATGGCGTCGCAATCCGGCATGGCGTCGAGGATGCTGTCGAGCGCGGCGACGCCGTCGGCAAAGCTGCGCGTGCCGTCCATGGGGTGGATCAGTTCGAGCTCCAGCTTGTGCTGCGCCAGCCCGGTGCGGAAACCCTCGATACGCTGCGCCGTGCGCTCGATGGTGTGGCCGCAATAGGCGACGTGGCGGAAGCCGCGCTCGCCGAAATGTTCGCCATCAGGCGGCCGGCGTCGAAGGCGGAGGAGCCGACCAGCATGTCGATCGGGTCGGGCCGGTTGCCCCACATCTCCATGACCGGAATGCCGAGCTTCTGCAGCGCCGATCGGGTCTTGTCGGCCCTGACGACGCCGGTGAAGACGACGCCGGCCGGCCGGAAGGGCAGCACCGATTCGACCACGTCGATCTCGAGCATTTCCGAATAGCCGGTCTGGGCGAACATCAGGTGATAGCCGCTGCCCTCGACGGCATCGACGATGCCCTGCACCGAGGTGGCGAAATGCGGGTTCAGCAGGCTCGAGACGAAGACGGTGATGACGTTGGATCGGCCGGAGCGGAGCGAGGAGGCGAAGCGGTTGACGACATAGCCGGTCTGGGCGACGGCCTCGAGAATGCGGGCCCGCGTCTCTTCCTTGACCTTGTCGGGGTAGGAGAGGGCGCGTGAAACGGTAATCGGCGAGACACCGGCGACGCGTGCCACATCTTCAACGCGAACCGGCCGGCCCGCGCCACTGCGTCTGTCTGCGTCCCCCAACTGACTCCCCCAAACTGCCCTTCATTCGACTACAGCGGTGGAATGGTAAAGCGCCAGTAGCGAGGCGCTACGTAGTAACCCTCAATGCGGATTACCTCGTTCCACTTTGCAGTCCGTTCCGAGCGCGTCATCGAGCCGACCTTGATCTGGTCGGACATCAAGCCGACGGCCAGGTGACTGAGCGTCACATCTTCACTTTCGCCGGAGCGGCCGGACTGGATGGTATTCCAGCCGACGGAGCGGGCGCGCGTGCTTGCGTCGATCAGTTCGGTAAGGGTGCCGCACTGATTCGATTTGAGCAACACCGAATTGCAGCATCCCTGTTCTGCGGCAAGGGCAACACGGGACTCTGAGCTGGTCAAGTAATCGTCGCCGACGATCTGGATGGACTTGCCGAGGCGTCGGGTGATCTCGGCAAAGCCGGCGTCGTCGTCCTCGGCGAGGGGGTCTTCGAGCGAGACGATCGGATAAGCGGCGACCCAGGATTGCAGCAGTTCGATCATCTCGAGCGTCGACAGGTTCCTGCCCTCCAGCGCCAGGCGGTAGGCGCCATCGGCGTAGAACGAGGTGGCGGCGACATCGAGCGCGATACCGATATCGGCGCCGGGACGCAGACCGGCGGACTCGATGGCGCGGGTGAGCAGTTCGAGCCCCTCTTCATTGGCGGTGAAATCGGGCCAGACGCCCCCCTCGTCGGCGACGCCGTTGAGCTTGCCCTGCTGGACCATGGCCCGGCTGGCGGCCATATAGACCTCGGCGATCTGCTCGGTGGCCTCGGCAAAGCTCCGGGCCCCGACGGCGAGGATGAGGTAATCTTGGATGTCGATGCGATTGCCGGCATGACGGCCGCCGCCGAAGATCTGGATCATCGGGGCCGGGATGTGCTGCGCATCCGGATCGAGGTCGCTCAGCCGCCGCAGGTGTCGCCACAGCGGCATGCGCTGCTCGGCGGCTGCCGCCCAGGCGACGGCAGAGGAAGTGGCGACAATGGCGTTGCCGCCCAGCCGGGTCTTTTGCGGGGTGCCGTCGAGGGCGATCATCGCCCGGTCGATGCCGGCCTGGTCGATGGCGTCGAGGCCGCTCAAGCGGCTCCGGATCTCGCCGTTGACGGCCGTCAGCGCAGCGTTGACGCCGTAGCCGCCCAGCCGCTTGCCGCCATCGCGCCGGTCGAGCGCTTCCCGGCTGCCGGTGGAGGCTCCGGACGGAGCGATGGCGCGGCCGGTGGCGCCGCTTTCGAGGGTGACTTCGACCTCGACGGTGGGGCGGCCGCGCGAGTCCCAGACCTGGCGGCCAAGGATGGTCCTGATAGCTGACATAACGAGTTATCTACCTTGCGATGAACGGAGACTGCCGAGCAGCTCGGCGAGGCTGGCGGGCGGGCGTCGGATATGGGGAATGGCCCGGTCGCGCACCATTTGGCGATGGGCCTCGCTCAGATACTCGACCGGCGATTTGCCATCGACGCGCGCCAGCATGAGGCACGGCAAGAGGGCTGCGACGCGCGCCTCGGTAGCGGCGCGCAACTCCGCCGGGAAATGCCCGAGCCAGGTCGTGGCGAAACTGGCGGCCTCGTCGAGCAATTCGTCGCGCAGCGCCGGCAGGTGGATGGATTTCAGCACCAGGTGGTTGATGCAGAACGCGGCATCGAAGGCGGGATCGCCATACCAGGCGCATTCGGCATCGAGCAGCACCGGGTGGCCGTCGCGCCTCGAAATGAGGATGTTCTTGGGGCTGACGTCGCCATGTACCAGCGCCAGCCTGGTGCTCGCCGTGGTCGCCAGCACGGCGAGGATCCGCTCGCTCAGCGCCGGGTGGCGGGCGGCGGTGAAGCGCAGATAGGGATCGAGCCGCAACGCATCGATGAGATGATCGGTGGGGAACTCGGCGGCGGCCGTCTTGTCGTCGAGCGTCGCGGCGTGGATGCGGCCCAGCGCCTCGGCGACCGCGGTGGCGACCGAGGGATCGGCGCGGCCGGCCAGCAGTTCGGCCTTCCACAGCGTGTAATCCTCGGCCGGTAGGTATTCGAGCAGCGCGATGCCGTGCGTCCGGTCCTCGCCGATCACTTCGGGCGCGGCGCCCGGGACGATGGCGTTAGCGCGGCGCAGCCAGGCCACTTCGTACTGGTTGCGCTCGAGCGGCGCCTGCCAGTCGGTGGCCACCTTGAGCTTACCGAGGGCGCGCTTGGCACAGTATTGCTGACCGTCGGGGAGGCGAATACGCACAATATCGGAGGAAACGCCGCCGGTCAGCGGGGCGATCTCCAGTGTTCCGCCGGCATCGATGCCGGCGGACGCAAAGATCGGAGGAAGCAATGCTTCCCAGGTCAAGTCATCCATAGTGCGGGTCCCCTCGCTGGCCCTGGTATGGTACCACACGGATGGAATGGGACAACGACCGGGCCGTACGGCTTTGGTCGCTGAAGCAACTGGACGGAAAGGGAGAAAATGGGACGGCTCGAGGGGAAAACCATCTTCATGACCGCGGCGGCAGCGGGCATTGGCGGCGCGGCCGCCACGGCGTTCGCGCGCGAGGGGGCGCGAGTGATCGCCACCGATCGCGATGCCGAGGGGATCGCGCGCAAGGGCGAGGAGCTCAAGGCGATTTCGGCGGGGCACGAGACCTATGCGCTCGATGTCACCGATCACCTGGCGCTGCGCGAAGCGGCGGCGCGGCACAAGGGCGTCAACGTGCTCTATAACGGCGCCGGCTGGGTGCATCAGGGGATGCTGGGAACCACGACGCTGGAAGAGTGGCAGCTCAGCTTCGACATCAACGTCACGCCGATGTTCGTCCTGACGCAGGCCTTCCTGCCGGCCTTCATCGCGCAGGGCGGCGCCAATATCATCAACGTGGCGTCGGTCGCCTCGTCGATGAAGGGGGTGCCGAACCGGGTCGGCTACATGTCGTCCAAGGCGGCGGTGATCGGCTTCACCAAGTCGGTGGCGTTCGACTACATGAAGAACGGCATCCGGGCCAACACCATCTGCCCCGGCAGCGTCGACTCGCCGTCGCTGCACGAGCGGGCGCACGCGCTGGGCGATCACGACGAGGTGTGGAAGACGTTCGTTGCGCGCCAGCCGATGGGCCGCATGGCGCAGCCCGAGGAGATGGCGCACCTGCTGGTATACCTGGCGAGCGACGAAAGCGCCTATGCGACGGGGTCGAACTTCGTGGTGGATGGCGGCATCACGATGTAAGTCGCGTCAGCGGGCGCTCGCCACCGGGATGCAGTCGATACCGTGCGCGACGAAGGCCGAACAAGCCTTCGTCGCTTCCTGCAGGTTCTCGAGCGGCAGCACGACCCGATACCAGGTGCCGAGCGTGCCATTGTCGAAGTCGCGGATCTGCAGTGGCCGACCCGCCAGATAGGCCGTCATCTGGCCCTCGATGATATTCCGGGATGACTTGGCGGCCTGCTCGGTCTGCTTGGATGCAAGAACGACATAGGCGCCCGCCGCGGCCTCGGGCGACGGAAGGTCGGCGGTAGAACCCTCGAACCGCAGGCTGCTCACGCTCAGCAAGACCCGGGTGTGATGGTGACCCGAAATCGCGTGAAACGGCGTGCCCTCGACCTCAGCGATCTCGCCCTGACCTTGGCATCGGGCGGGAAGTGCCAGTTCTCGTTGAAGATCGACAGAGCAAAGAACTCGTCGCCGGCGTGGGCGAAGATGCCCCAGTTGTCATCGACCACGGTGGACATCAGGCAGCCGGTTTCATAAGCGAGCTGGCCGCCATGGTATGCGTAGCCTTCCCAGGGGCCGACAGCGAAATAGCCATCCAGTGTCTGCAAAGCCGGGTCCGCCTGCTCTTCTGCCCCGAGTTTGCTGATGCGCGGCGTCACGCCATCGGTGGTGAACTGCAGCAGGTAGGCGCCGCCGCTCTCGTCGATGGCCGTGCAGTTCACAGTCGAACCGCCGGCGAACAGATTGGCATAGCCGCAGCTGCCAGTGACGGGCCTGGCGACAGGCCGGGTCTTGTCGGTGCCGAAATTGAGGAAGACCCGGTCGACACTCTGCAGTTGGACCGCATCGTCGGGCTGCGACTGGGTCATGCCCGAAAAGGTCACAGCGCCGCCGGCGATGCTGACGTAGAAGCCGGACCGGCCGGATGCATAGGTCGTCTGGAGCATCTTGCCATCGCACTCGGTCGACCGGTCCTGTTCGGGCAGGATGAGCTTCTCGCACTTGCCGTCAACGGACGTAACGGTCTTGAGTTCGTCGGCCGCGGTACCGGAGGCGACCAAAAACAGCGCGACGACCGCAAGTCCGGTAAGCGAAGGAAGAGTTCCCACCCAGAGCCCCATGGCGACCTGCCTGCTCGATCGGCGCCAAGCAGAAGACTATGCCGAAATCCCCAGTGCCGACACAAGGACCACCTGGGACGTCGGCTCGCGCCAGCGAGCTTTCGACGGGTTCGCTCTCATGGAGAACGCTTGCAGAGAGCGTCAGCGCTGGTGGAAGCCCGCCAGCGCCGCCATCACCCGCCGATGCACCGGTGGGGCGGGCGGTGGCGGCTCGAAGGCGCGTCCGGTGATCCGCTCATAGGCCTCGACATAGGTCAGCGCGGTCTTCCAGATCAGCTCCTCCGGGATTTCCGGCACCGTGTCGCGATAGGGATCGCAGCGCGCGGCGACCCATTCGCGGATCACGTCCTTGTCGAAGCTCTGCGGTCGCTGCCCGGCCGCGAGGCGCTCCGAGTAGGTGTCGGCCCGCCAGTAGCGGCTCGAATCGGGTGTGTGGATCTCGTCGGCAAGGCGGAGGGTGCCCTCGGAGTCGAGCCCGAACTCATACTTGGTGTCGGCGAGGATCAGGCCGCGCTCGGCGGCCAGCTGCTGCCCGCGGGCGAACAGGGCCAATGCCTTCCTGCTCACCTCCTGCCACAGCGCCTCGCTCAACAAGCCGCGCCCGATAATCTCGGCTGCGGTGAGCGGCTCGTCATGCGCCCCGTCGGCGGCCTTGCTGGTGGGGGTGATGATCGGGGTGGCGAGCGCCTGGTTGTCGGCGAGGCCATCGGGCAGGGTCTGCCCGTACATCTCACGGCGTCCGGCACGATACATGGTGAGGATCGAGGTGCCGGTGGTGCCCGCGAGGTAGCCGCGCACCACGATCTCTACCGGCAGGATGTCGAGGCGCCGGCCAACGACGATGTTCGGGTCGGGAGTGTCGAGCACGTGGTTGGGGCAGATATCGGCGGTCGCTTCGAAGGCCCAGCGGGCGATGCCGTTCAGCACCTGGCCCTTGAACGGAACGTCGCACAGCACCCGGTCGAAGGCCGACAGGCGGTCGGAGGTGACGAGGATGCGGCGGCCATCCGGCAGATCGTAATTGTCGCGCACCTTGCCGCGATAGAGGCCCGGGAGGCGCGGGTCGATTGCCTCGCGCAGCACCTGGTGGCGGCTGGCCAGAAGCCTCGCTTCGTCGATCGCGGTCATGCTGGTCTCCATGCGCTGCTGCTGCCTGGACCTGATTTACCCGCACGTGGCGTGCGTTGCGAGCCGTCAAACAAAGCCGTCCACGCGATCTGTGGGTTCACGCCGTCCGCCGGCGTTGAACGTGTAGCGAATGAGGCCGCTCGCGCTTGTGCTGCGGGCGGGCGAGCCGGACGACGACTGAGATGGTCGGTCTGCTGCGGCAGAGCTCGCGTCAGGCGCGGGCCTCATCAAAGCTGGTGCCGAACCGGGCCAGATACTTGCGCAGGCGATCGGCGTCGTTGGCGCTGGCCTTGTTCAGCCGCGACACCGCGAACAGCGTCCGTCCGGCCTCGCTGGCCGAGCGGCTGGTTCGGCAGACCCGGATGACCTCGGCCAGCTGCACACGGTCGAAGGGGTCGCATTGGCTCAGTCGATCGCCCAGGACGGCACGCAGCAGCACGTCGTCGGCGTCGGTGTCGCCGGGTGTCCAGCGCTGCAGCAGGCGGTCGATCTCCGCCGCGACGATCGCCTCGTTGATCCTGCCCTCCGGCGCAAGCGTCGCCATACGGGTGACGGACGCCGAAAGGTCGCGGAAATTGGCGGTCCAGCGGGCTTCGGGGGCGGAGGCGAAGCGAAGGTAGCGTTCGCGCGCTTCGCGATTGAAGGTGGCGTTGCGGCCCTCGCGCTCGGTGAAGCGACGCAACTCGAACTCGAGATTGGGCTCGATATCTTCCCGGCGCTCGCGCAGCGGCGGCAGCTCGAAGGTCCACAGGTTGAGGCGAGCGAACAGATCCTCGCGGAAATGCCCCTCGCGCACGCTGACCGAAAGGTCGCGGTTGGTGCCGGCGATCAGCTGGAAATCGGAGGCGACATCCTTGTCCGAGCCCATCGGCAGGAAGCGTTTTTCCTCGATGGCGCGCAGGCACATGGCCTGCTCGTCGAGGCCGAGTTCGCCGATCTCATCGAGAAACAGCACGCCGTTATCAGCGCTCTTCATCAGCCCGGCGCGCTCCGACTGGGCGCCGGTAAAGGCGCCGCGGACATGTCCGAACAGGCTCGACATCGCCTGGTCGCCGCGCAGCGTCGCACAGTTGACCTCGACGAAGGCGCCGCTGACCTGGCGCTGCACCTGCTTGAGCTCGAAGATCCGGCGCGCCAGCTGCGATTTGCCGGCGCCGGTCGGCCCGGTGAGCAGCACCGGGGCGCGCGAGCGGATTGCCACCTTCTCGATTTCGTCGATCATGCCATTGAAGGCGGCGTTGCGCGTGGCGATGCCCGATTTCAGGAACGAAGTCGCCTCGTGCCGATCGGCAGCGAAACGCGTGGCGATCGCATCGTAGCGTGACAGATCGAGATCGATGATGGCGTGGCGACCGGCATAGCTCACCGGCTCCTCGGCATCCTTGCGGCGCGGCGGCGACAGTTGCAACAGCCGGCCCGGAATGAAGCGCGCCTCGGTCAACAGGAACCAGCAGATCTGCACCACATGCGTGCCGGTGGTGATGTTGACCAGGTAATCCTCGCGCTCGGGATCGAAGCTATAGCCGTCGGCGAAATCGCGCAGCGCCGTGTAGACCTCGGAAAAATCCCACGGGTCGCGGAGGTTGAAGCTGTGCCGGCGCACTTCGGTGGCCGGCGACACCTCCTCGATATCGCGGGTAACCCGGTCGGCGAGCACCGTGGCATGGTTGTCGACCAGGAGTTCCAGCCGATCGATGAACAGCCCCGGCTGCTGGCACAGCGCCACCGTCGGGCGCCACTTCTGCCAGCGATCCTCGGTCTTGCCGGTATCGAGGGTGGTGCCGATCACCCCGATGGCTACGCGACGTCGCATGTTATCCCACCGTATAAGCTTGGATATGTTGCTATCAGAGCTTCGGTGGCACTGCAATCTGCAGCGCGAACGATCAGCTCTTCCGGCAGGATTTTTACATAAGTATTTTCAACGGTTTACAGGATTTTCCGCCGCGCTGTCGCCCGAAATCCGCAGTCTGGCACGCCCCCTGCAATGTAGATGGCGTGAACGATGAAGGATGAGACCGATGGCAAACAAATCCGTGTTTGCAGCGACCAAAGGCAAGCTGCTCCCTCGTCCGGATGCGACCAACCATGCAGGGGCGCCGGCCTATCGGCTGACGCCGCGGCAGGCCCTGGCGCAACTGGCGGCGACGGGGACTTTCAACGCGACCTTCTACGCCGAGGCGGAGGAGCAGCTTGCAGCGGTGCTGGACCTGGCCTTCCAGGTCGAGCCCGAATTCCTCGCCAAGGTGGCGGTGCATGCGGCCGAAGCCGGCTACATGAAGGATATGCCGGCCTTACTGCTGGCGGTGCTGTCGATGCTGCCGGGCGACGCGTTCAACCGCGCTTTCCCGCGCATCGTCAAGAACGGCAAGCTGCTGCGCAATTTCGTGCAGGTGATGCGATCGGGCGTTACCGGGCGGAAGTCGCTCGGCTCGCGGCCGAAGCGCTACGTGCAGGAATGGCTGGAGACGGCGAGCGACGTCGAGATCATGCGGGCTGCCGTGGGGAATGCCCCCTCGCTGGCCGACGTGATCCGGATGGTGCACCCAAAGCCTGCTTCGGCGGCGCGGCGGGCGCTCTATGGCTACCTGATCGGCAAGCCGCACGATGTGCTGGCGCTGCCCGAGCTGGTGGTGGCGTTCGAAGCCTTCAAGCGTGATCCGTCCCGGCCGGTGCCGGCGGTGCCGTTCCAGATGCTGACCGCACTGGAGCTGACCGCGGCGCACTGGGTGGAGATCGCCGAGCAGGCCGGCTGGCAGATGCTGCGGCAGAACCTCAACACCTTTGCGCGCCACGGCGTGTTCGAGGTGGAAGGGTTTACCGAAAAGCTGGCCAGGCGCCTTGCCGACCCGTCGGCGGTGCGTCGCGCCAAGGTGTTCCCGTACCAGCTGATGGTGTCGTTCGCGGCAGCAGAGGCGCGGGTGCCCGAGCTGGTGCGCAACGCGCTGCAGGATGCGATGGAAATCGCGCTCGAGAACGTCCCCGAAGTGGCCGGCCGCGTGGTCGTCTGCCCGGACGTTTCGGGTTCGATGGCCTCGCCGGTGACGGGCTACCGGCCGGGGGCAACCTCGGCGGTGCGCTGCATCGACGTGGCCGCCCTGGTGGCGGCGGCGTTCCTTCGGCGCAATCCGGCAACGCGCGTGCTGCCGTTCGAGCAGCGGGTGGTGGATATCCGCCTCAACGCGCGGGACTCGGTGATGACCAACGCGACCAAGCTGGCGGCGATCGGCGGTGGCGGGACGAACTGCACGGCCCCGCTGCGGCAACTGATCGACGAAAAGGCCAAGGTCGACCTGGTGGTGTTCATTTCGGACAACGAGTCCTGGGTGGATGCCGGTCCGGCGCAGCGGCGAGGCACATCGATGCTGATCGACTGGGAGCGGCTGAAAAGCTGGAACCCGGACGCGAAGCTGGTGTGCATCGACATCCAGCCCAGCACCACCTCGCAGGTGGTGGGGCGCGATGACATCCTCAATGTCGGAGGCTTCTCCGACCGGGTGTTCGAGCTGATCGGCTCGTTCGTGCAAGCGGGCGGGAAGGACCACTGGGTCGAGCTGATCGAGGCGACCGAGCTCTAAGCAGATTGCTCCCCGGCGGAATGGGCTGCCGGGGAGGACGGAACAGACATGACGAATGCCGGTGGAACTACAGGCTGTTAACCTCCAGGTCGCGGGTTCGAATCCCGTCGGGTCCGCCGTGTGGACCCGTAGCTCAGCGGATAGAGCAGGATGCCCGGGCAACCGGGCAAGACGTTTCACCAAACCTCGTCGTCATGACTGAACAAGGGAACAACCATAGGCCGCGGCGAATGCCGGCTGGAACTACAGCACCATAGTGGGGATGATCTTCGAGGTTCGACTCCTCGATTTGCAGACGCTCTCTGGCACGGGCGGGACTCTCCTAGTTTCACCACTCTCGTCGCCGCGGCTGCGTTCTCACCCGACGAATGCGAGCGGAACTACAGGTCGCGGGTTCGATTCCCGCCGGGTCAAAGGCAGACCCGTAGCTCAGCGGATAGAGCAGATGTTCACTCACCCCTCGTCGTCGGGGCCATACTACGGGCGAATGCCTGCGGGACTACACCGGTGAAAGGCGGTTCGAATCCGCGCTGCTTCTCGGGGCAGTACTCTGTCCCCCATGAGGCAGTAACGTCTCGCACCCACTGGTCGCCCACTCGTACGCCGGACGAATGCCGTTCGGGACTACAGGTAAACGCACCCACCCCTCTGGGGGTGGGCCCCCGTGAAGGGGTTGAAGGTTCAAGTCCTTCCCTCCCCAGGGAGGTGGCGGAATAGACGTCTCGACACCAGCTCGTCGTCCGGCGGGCAGCATGCGGGTGGCAATCCGGCCATCCCTCACCAGGAAGAACAAGAAATGACCGAGATTTTGAGCGGACAGGATTTGATCGATGCCGGGCTGCGGCAGGGCAAGTGGTTCGGCGAGGCGCTGGCCGCGGCCAATGTCGTGCTGGAACAGGGCGGAACCCAGGCAGAGGCTTTCGCCGTGGCGCTGAGCTTCCAGCCAGCGCCCAGCGTGCCGCTGCACGCCCCCGGCACCGTGCCGGGGGCGCCCAGCGTGCCGCTGCACGCCCCCGGCACGGTGCCGTTCTTTGCCAATATCGAGGCCGACAATGCCGATGAACTCGCCAATGTCGCGGCGGTGACCTCAAGCATGAACGCCTTGATGCGCACCCCGGTGATCAAGGCCGGGGCCATCATGCCCGATGCCTGCCCGGCCGGCCCGCTGGGGACCATTCCGGTCGGCGGCGTGGTGGCGTCCGAGGCGATCCATCCCGGCATGCACTCGGCCGATATCTGCTGCTCGATGGCCATCTCGATCTTTCCGGGGGTGAAGCCGCTCGACCTGCTCGACACCGTGCAGGCGGCGACGCATTTCGGCCCGGGTGGGCGGCCGCGCGGCCAGCAGTGGAAGCCGGCGCCGGAGCTGCTGGCACGCTTCGACAACAACCGGCTGCTGAAGGACATCATCAGCCCGGCGATCGAGCATTTCGGCACGCAGGGCGACGGCAACCACTTCGCCTATGTCGGAACGCTGAAATCGACCGGCGAAACGGCGCTGGTGACCCATCACGGTTCGCGTGCGCCGGGGGCTCGGCTCTACTCGAAGGGGATGAAGCTGGCCGAACAGCACCGGCGCGAACTGTCGCCCGAGACGCTGCAGCAGAACGCCTGGATTCCGGCCGACAGCCCGGATGGCGACATTTATTGGGAAGCACTGCAGCTGATCCGTGCCTGGACCAAGGCCAACCACCTTGCCATCCACGACGCGGCGGCCGAGGCGCTGTCGGCCAAGGTGGCCGATCGGTTCTGGAACGAGCACAACTTCGTCTTCCGGAAGACCGATGGGCTGTTCTACCACGGCAAGGGCGCGACGCCGGCCTTCGACAACTGGGCCGACGACGCTACCGAGCTGACGCTGATTCCGCTCAACATGGCGGAGCCGGTGCTGATCGTGCGCGGCAAGAATGCCCCGCACGGGCTCGGCTTCTCCCCGCATGGCGCCGGGCGCAACTTCTCGCGCACCCAGCACAAGCGGATGCAGGCCGGCCGCACCGATGCCGAGATATTTGCCGCGGAAACGGCGGGGATCGACGCGCGCTTCTTCATGGGCACGACCGATATCTCGGAACTGCCCAGCGCCTACAAGAACGCCGCCGCGGTGCGCCGGCAGATCGAGAGCTTCGGGCTCGCCGAGGTGGTCGACGAGGTGATCCCGTTCGGCTGCATCATGGCGGGCGATTGGGAAGCCAATGCGCCGTGGCGCAAGAATCGCGAACGCTGATCGACCTGGCGGATGCCGGATGACACCGGCATCCGCCTATCGGATGACTGGCTCCGCCACTTAGTCGCGCGGTGCGTAGGTGGCGAGCAGCCAGGCGGTCAGCTCGGTACGGTCGGCCGGCGCAGCCGGTAGCCCGGCGGCGTTGGGTTCGAAGCCGTGGCGCCGCAGCGTCGCGGCCAGCGCGACGGTTCGGTTGGCGGGGTTGATCACCTCGAGGGTGCGGGTGGCGATCTCGGCGGCGAGGGTTTTGGACATGCGCTTGCTCACGGCGCGGCTCAGGCCTTGGAGACGCCGGCGATGAAGGCGGCGATGTGCTCGCTGATCTCGGCGGGCGGGTTAGCGTAGCGCGCCTGGGCGTCGGGGAGGCCCAGATTGCCGCTGATGACGAAGGCGCGCAGACCTGTCTTGGCCAGGGCGATGGCCTGTTCGAGATAGAGGCCGCCGACCACCTGCACCGAGGCGACGGCGCCGACGCGGTGGTGCACGGCGCCGACCACGTCGGCGAGGTAGCTCGAATGGAACAGGCTGGGGTCGGCGCGGCGGGCATCGAGCTGGAGATGTGCGCCGATGCCGTCGACGCCGGCATCGAGCATGCGCAAGGCCACCTCGATGGCGGTGTCGGCCGGGCCCTGATGCGGCAGCAGGATATCGGCGAACACCAGGCGCGGGACTTCGGGGTTGGCGCGGCGGTACTCGTCACGCACACCGCAGATGCCCTTGGCGCTGGGTACGCCCGCAATGGCCAGGAAATCGATGATGTTGCCGCCACCTTCGAACACCGAGCGGGCTTCGAAGCTGCCGCCGTCCATGGTCTTCATGTCGGCGAGCAGCAGGGCCTCGGGGAAGCGGGCGCGGAAAGCCGGAACGACGTGCTTGACCCCTTCGGTCTTCAGCAGCGGGGTGCCCATTTCAACCAGGTCGACGCCAGCGGCGAGAGCCGCCTCGGCGACCGTCAGCCCCAACGGCAGGTTGTCGGTATCGACCGAGATCTGAAAACTGTACCGGGTCTTCAGGCGGTCGATGACGCGAGTGGAGGCGGGCGTGGACATGGTGATGTCGGTTCCTCTGAGAGCGGCTACTGGGCCGGCGCGGGGTCGGGTCCACCTGCATAGGTAGCGGAAAGCTGGCGATAGTATTTGGAGCGGAAGGCGAGGAGGGTGATCACGACGCCGAGGATACCGGCAAGCGTGAAGACCAGGGCAATGCCGCGCGCCGGCCCGGTACCGAACCAGCCGCCGATGAGCTCGGCGCCCAACCCCACGGTCATGAACGGGATGAACACGAACTCGGCGAGCGGGCCGATGAGGAAGGCGGTGAGCGGCGAGGCGGCCTGCTCGACCGACTGGGCGAAGCCGAAGACGCGGCCCTGCCGCTCCGGCGGCACCACCTTCTGCAGCGTGGTGTGTTCGGCGGCTTCGGCATAGGGGCCGAGCAGCATCCAGACGAACATGCCTCCCGCCAAGAGCCAGATCGAGGACTGCGCGGTGAACACGCAGCACACCGACCAGGAGACCAGGTTGACCAGCAACAGGGTGCGGAGCGGCTTCTTGCCCAGCCCGGTCTTGGCGATGATCAGGCCCGAGATGATGAAGGCGGTGGAGAGCACGCCGAACAGCAGCCCCCAGATCTCCACCGAGACCAGCGACAGGCCATAGGCATCGAGCAGCGCCATGAAGATGCCGCCGAGGAAGTTGTTGAACGTGGCGAACAGGATCAGCGCGAACAGCCCGGGCACGCCGGCAATCACCTTGATGGTGCCCTTGAGGTCGACGCGCTTTGGCTCGGCCGGCGTCTCGGGGTCGGGCGCGGCGCGCCCTTCGTCGATCGTCACAAGGCTCAGGTGGAGGAAGGCGAGGCCGGTGCAGACCAGCGCCAGCAGCATCACCGCCAGCATGCCGCCGAAGGCGACGAGGAAGCCCGACAGCACCGAGGTGGTGAGAAAGCCGATGCCGCTGACCATGCCGACGAGACCATTGGCCTTGTCGCGGCGATCCTCGGGGATCAGCACGGTGACGAGGGTAGGCAGCGCGATCGAGCGGATGTTGCCGGCAATGACGCCGAGCATGACGAGGAAGACGAAGAACCAGAGGAAGGCGTTGTAGGGGTTGGTGAAGCTCTCGGGCGGCGCAAGCAGCAGCACGGCCAGCGCCAGGGCATAGAAGATCCCCGAGACGACGCTCGAGCCCAGCATCGCCAGCTTCTTGGAATTGTGGTCGACGATCGAGCCGAACCAGATGCCGAAGGCGGCGGTGAACACCAGATAGATGCCGGCGATCATGCCGGTGGCGAACACCGAATGGGTCTCGAGATAAACCCAGAAGGTCAGCGCGAACCAGACGGTGAAGTTGGTGACGTTGGCAACGAGGTTGTTGCCGAGGATCTGGTGGAAGGGACTCATGGGGAATCCGGGGGTTGGGGACGAATGGGTAACGCATATCGGCGTCAACGGAAACCGCCGCCCGATGCAGGTGGTTGCCTGGGCGGCGGGGGCAAGCTTGCCAGCCGAGACCTCGGATCATCAGAATGAGCGAGGAGACGACTGGCACGCATGGATCTTGTCTACACCAGCAACCCTGACAGCGGGTGTCAGTCTTAGCGGGGCGTGTCGTGACGGTCGGAAGGAGACGCCGGATGGCGGTGGTCGATTTGGACTGGCAGCCGCAAGTTTGCTAGCAGGGAGCGCGGCGGAATGATGCGAGGCGGCAGGTGGAGACCCTAACCGATACGGCGTTCGGGCTGTTGTTCGTGATCGCCACGGTGACCCTGTCGCTGGGCAGCTACATGCTGGCCCGCTGGTTCGCGGGGCGCGGGCCCTATGAGCGGCACAAGGAAATGGCCGGGACCATGGTGACCCGGATCGCCGCGCTGCACGGGCTGATCATCGCGCTGGTGTTCGCCCAGGAAATGACCTCGTACCAGCGGCTCGAAACCCAGACCGCCGCCGAGGCGAGCGCCATTGCCGACGTGTTCAACGACGCGGCGCGTTACGATCCGGCGCTGTTGCGGCCGGTGCAGGAGAACATGCGCGAGTACCTCAAGGTGGTGATCGACACCGAATGGACGCAACTGGGAGCCGGGCGCGGCCTCAGCGACGCCGCCTGGGCCGCCTGGGCGACGGCCTATGAACAGGTGCTCGACCTGATGCCGCAAACCCCGCGGCAGGTGAGCCTGCGCGACCACATGCTCGCCAGCCTGCACGCCATCTCGGCGTCGCGCGACATGCGGGAGGCGGAAGCGATCACCTCGGTGGCGCATTTCTTCTGGATCGCGGCGCTGTCGGGTGTCGTGCTGATCGCCTTCGGGCACTACATCTACGCGCCCGAGCGGCACAACCTGGTGCTGCTGGGGCTGTTCAGCGCCTATACCGGCGCCATCCTGTTCCTGATCTTCGGCTTCTCCAATCCCTACAGCCCGCCGGCGGCGCTGCACCCGGCGCCGCTGCAGACGCTGGCGGCAAAGCTGCTGGCCGGAAGTTAGCCGGGGCGAGGCGCTCCCCCCGGCTCATCAGCCCTTGGGGTCAGGCGGCAGCTTTCCAGGCGCCGGCGATCTGGCGGGTGGCGGCGTTGAGCCGATTCCAGATGTTGATCATGCCGATCGACAGGACCAGCGAGGCGAGTGCCGGTTCGTCGAAATGCGCGCGGGCCTCGTCCCAGATGGCGTCGGGCACCGGGTCGGCCCGATCGCTGAGCCGGGTAACCGCTTCGGTGAGCGCCAGCGCGGCACGCTCCGCGGTAGTGAACCACGGGGCTTCGCGCCAGGCCGAAACGGCGATGATGCGGCGGTCGGTGTCGCCGAGTTTCCTGAGGTCGGCGGCATGCATATCGACGCAGACGCTGCAGCCGTTGATCTGGCTGGCGCGCAGATGCACCAGGGCGTGCAGCTGGTGCGAAACGTCCGGGTTGGCCTGGGCGGCCTGGCTGATGGCCTGCAGGGCCGACATGGCGCCGGGGACGGTGAAGGCGGGGTTGGTCATGCGCGATTGCATTTCGAGTGCTCCGGTTCGAGTGCGGACGGGGGATTTTTCGGCTCGGGCTGTCACACCCGGCCGCTGCCGTTCGTCAGTGCTATGACGGAGCGTGAGCGAGGAATGTGACGATGAGCGACGAGAAAATCCTGGCCGGCCGGTTCGAGGCCGATCGCGGGCGCCTGCGGCGCGTCGCCTACCGGATGCTGGGTTCGAGCAGCGAGGCCGAGGACGCGGTGCAGGAGGCCTGGCTGCGGCTCAGCCGGGCTGACACCAGCGGGGTGGACAATCTGTCGGGCTGGCTGACCACCGTGGTGGCGCGGGTCTGCCTCGACATGCTGCGCTCGCGCCGATCGCGGCGCGAGGAACCACTGGACCAGCCGGCGGCGGAGACGCTGGCAGAGCGCGCCGATCCGGAGCAGGAGCTGGCAACGGCCGACTCGCTCGGGGTAGCGCTGCTGGTGGTGCTCGAGACACTGCCGCCGCCCGAGCGCGTCGCCTTCGTGCTGCATGATATGTTCGACCTGCCGTTCGAGGAAATCGCGCCGATCGTCGGGCGTTCCACCGATGCGGCGCGGCAGCTGGCGAGCCGGGCGCGGCGGCGGGTGAAGGGCGGCAGCGCCGGGTTCGAACCGAGCCGCGAACGGCATCGCAGCGTGGTCGAGGCCTATCTGCGGGCGTCGCGGAGCGGCGATCTCGCGGCCCTCCTGGCCGTGCTCGACCCGCAAGTGGTGCTGCGGGCCGATGCCAGCGCGGTGCCGGCCGGCATGGCGCTGCAGTCAAGCGGCGCCGAGATCGTGGCGCGCCGGGCGCTCGTCGGTTTCATGCCGGAGGCCGAGCTGGCGCTGGTCGACGGCGAGGCAGCGGTGGTGGTGCTGCGCGATGGGGCGCCGTTCCGCGTGCTGCGTTTCACCGTCAACGGCGACCGGGTGACCGAGATCGAGGTGCTGGCCGATGCCGACCGGCTGGCCGGACTCGAGATCACTTGATGACGGTGAAGCCCAGTTTCAGCTTGTCGTTCATTTCGAGGGTGATCGGCGCCATCTGGTCGCTGGCGGTCGAGACCCAGAGCCGCGCCACCGCCAGTGGGTAGCCCATGTGGCCGATGAACCAGGCGACGGTGCCGTTGGCGAGATGATCTTCCACCACCCAGCCGGCGAGCTCCTTATAGGCGCTGTGGACGCTGAGGCGCGCGTCGACGGTGAGGTAGCGCTGCCTGCCGGCGAGGAAGATGATGGCGCAGACCGAATGGCAGGCATCGGTGACCATGGTGTCGAGGCGGTTCTCGTAGACATGCTTGGCGATGGCGAGGCCATCGTCGGCGGAACCGCCCTCGGAGCGCAGCAGCACGCCCGATGTCGAGGGGTTCTGCCTGAGCAGCTTGGCGAACTTCCACCAGTCGCCGACCTCGATATCGCCGCTGAGTTCCAGGTAGGACTGCCGGCCCTCGGGCCTGTCGATCGGGATAATCGAGAGCTGCGCGGGGAACGCGGCCCCCATGGGAATCGACAGGGCCAGCAGAAGGGAGAGAGCGAGGGCCGGCAGGTGTTGCATGGTTTCGTCGTGCCCAAATGGACGGCACCACGACAGCAGATCGCGCGGCGACCCGCATGACACAAATGCGCTAATCCAGTTCCGGGGAGCGGCCCAGGCTGGCGACCAGGGCGACCAGCGCGGATTGCCGCCGGACGCCGGCCTTCTCGAGCACACTGCGCATCTGGTTGCGGACTGTGTGGATGCTGACGCCGCGGTGTTCGGCGAAGCTGCGGATCGAACCGCCTGCCAGCAGATGTCCGCAGAGGGCCGTTTCGGTGGGCGACCAGCCATGGCGCGCCGCCGCCACCTGCAGCCCGTTGCCGAGCGGCGAAGTCGGTCGCCGGAGGATCAGCATGGCGGTGGGCAGGCCGTCGAGCAGCAGCAATAGCGGCGGCCGGATCGGCGCCGCCTCGGAAATGAAGGGGAAAAGCTCGGCGACCAGCGGGGACATGCCGGCGTGGAAGCGGATCGGCCCCCCGGGCCCGACGGTCCCCTGCAGAATCGCCGCCAGGGTGCGCTCGAGCGCCTGCTGTGCCGAACGGTCCGAAAGGGCGATGCGACGGTCAGCGGTCGCGACGGCGTTCGGTCCACGCAGCAGCCGCTCGGCTCGAGCATTGGCAAAGGTGATGCGGCCGGTATGGTCGAGCAGCAGGATCGCCTCGGGGATCAGCTGCAGGGCGTCCTGGTAATGCTGGCCGACGCGGGCGCCGGCGAGACGGCGTGACAGCTGAAACGAGGCCTGCAGATGCGGGCCGATCGCCTCGAGCAGGCCGAGCAGCCGGGCTTCGATGCTTTCGAGGTCGCGGAAGCGGATATTGCAGGACAGGCGCAGGAAGCGCGCATGATCGCGGAACAGGGTGACCCCGGCGCCGGTGCCGATGTCTTCCTGCGGCCGGATCCAGTCGTTGTAGAACTCGGTGCGCCGCAGAACGCCCGGGTCGAGCAGTTGGCGCGAGGGGATCACCGCACCGACCGGTACGCGCGCCGCGCGGTTGTTCCATGGGTTGCGATCGGCGAAATGCTGCAGGTAGGACGAGTGGTGCTCGGGAGCGTAATTATGGGTCAGGAAACCCAGATTGACGTTGCGGCTGATGTCGTGCCCGTGCAGCGCAATCCATGACCGGCCGATCAGGCTGGAAAGATCGGCGAGGACCTCCGACCACTTGAGGCGGTCGAGCCCGGCCGAATAGACAAGACGGACCAGCGCGCCATAGCTGTCTTCAGCGACATCGAGCAACGGGATACCCCATTTCACCGGGACCGGCGTTGCTGACAATCGATCATTTGACTCATTGGTCAAGAGCAGTGTTCACATTCATCCGGAAAAAGAGAGTATATTCTGCGGAGCTGGTGCATGAATGTTTCAAGACTCAAGACACGCGCCGGCGTCATAGAGACTATCGATGCCGGGAGCGGCGAAGCTGCCGTGCTGTTGCTGCATGGAAACTCCGGACACAAGGAGGTGTTTGCGCGGCAGGTGGAAGAACTGTCGCCGCGGTATCGCGTAGTGGTGCCGGATCTGCTTGGGCATGGGGGATCGGAAGACGCTGCCGAACCAGGACGCGACTATACGCTGGCCGGCCACGCCGGCTACCTTGCCGAGCTGGTTACGACGCTCGAGCTGGGGCCGATGGTGGTGGTCGGGTTGTCGCTGGGCGGGCATATCGGGCTCGAACTGGCGGCGCAGTCGCCCAGGGCGCGGGGACTGCTGCTGGCCGGGGCGCCGCCCTTTGCCAAGACCGAGGCGAGTATCGGCAAGGCCTGGGCCGAAGACCCGGTGGTGCTGCTGTCGGGAAAGGCGGAACTGAGCGCATACGACGCGGAGCAGTTCGTGCTGCGGCAGCAGGTGGGCGACGCCGCCGCCATACAGGCCCTGCTGGCCGCTGTGGCGCGGACCGACGGGCGCTCCCGCACCACGGTGGTCGGGGCCTTGCTGAACGAGGCGGCCGCCGATCAGCGGCAACTGGTCGAGCGTCTCGACATGCCGATCGCAGTGGTGAACGGCAGCGTCGATCAGATCGTCAATCTCGGCTTCATCGAGGCGGCGCCCTATCGCCGGCTGTGGCGCGGACAGCCATTCCGCATTGTCGGCGCCGGCCACATGCCGCAGGTCAGCCATCCCGAGGCATTCAACGCGCTGCTGGCCGCGTTCATCGCCGATTGCGTCGCAGCCTGACGCGGGCGCCAGGCTCCACGCAGTTGTCGCCACTGTCACCGGCCCGGCAGGCAAGCTAGGCTGAGGGCATGCGCAAGGGCGACCTTATTGCCGGGCTGTCGGTGGCGGGCCTGATGCTGCCCGAGGCAGTGGCCTATGCCGGGATCGCCGGGCTGCCGCCACAACGCGCCATCTTCGCCGCCATTGCCGGGTGCCTGGTCTATGCCTGGGTCGGCCGCAGCCGGTTCGCCATCGTCTCGCCGACCTCGTCATCGGCGGCAATCCTCGCGGCCGCACTTGCCGTGTTGCCGGGGGATGCGGCGCAGAAGGCGCTGCTGGCGACGCTGACGGTGGGACTGGTGGGGCTCTGCTTCCTCGTTGCGGCGCTGGCGCGGCTGGGCGGGCTGACGGGTTTCGTCTCGCGGCCGGTGCTGCGCGGGTTCGCCTTCGGGCTGGCGGTGACGATCATCCTCAGGCAGTTGCCGGCGGTGGTGGGCGTCGAGGCGCCGGCACCGGACCTGGTTCAGCTCAGCTGGGGGCTGGTCAGCAGCCTGCCGCGCTGGCACGCGAGCAGTGTCATCACCGGCGTCGCGGCGCTGCTGGCATTGCTGTGGCTGCGCCGGGTGCCGGCGCTGCCCGGTGCCTTCATCGTTCTGGTCGCGGGCATCGCGGCCTCGGCGCTGCTGGGGCTCGAGCAGCGTGGCGTGGCGGTGGTCGGGGCCATCGACCTGACGCCGGGCTGGCCGGCGCTGCAGACGCTCGCATGGTCGAGCGTATTGCAGCTGGTCGAGCTGGTGCTGCCACTGGTGCTGATCCTGTTTGCCGAGAGCTGGGGGACGATGCGGGCTCTGGCGCTGCGGCATGGCGATGCGATCGAGCCCAATCGCGAACTCGGGGCGTTGGGGCTCGCCAATGCGGCGGCGGCACTGGTGCAGGGCATGCCGGTGGGCGCCGGGTTCTCGGCCGGTTCGGCAAGCGAGGCGGCGGGCGCGACGAGCCGGGCCACAGCGGCGATCGCGGCGATCGGGCTGGGGCTGCTGATCCTCGTCGCGGCGCCGCTGGTGGCGCTGCTGCCGCAGCCGGTGCTGGCGGCAGTGGTGATCGCGGCGCTGACCCACGCGCTCGATCCCGCGCCATTGCTGCGGCTGTGGCGGCTGGGGCGAGACCAGTATGTGGCGCTGGGCGCCGCGGCCGGGGTGATGCTGTTCGGCGTGCTGAACGGCATGGTGTTCGCCATCGTGCTGTCGCTCGCGGCGTTGCTGGGCCGGCTGGCGACGCCAAACATCGTCCGCCTCGGCCGGCTGGCCGGCAGCCATGATTTCGTCGATCTGGCGCGCCATCCTGATGCGGTAAGCCCGCCGGGAATAGCCATCTGGCGTCCAATGGTGCCGCTGTTCTTCGCCAATGCCGAAAATGTGCTGGGGTTGATCGCGCGGCGGCAGGCCGCCGACTCGGAGGCGCGCGTGGTGATCGTCAGTCTCGAAGAGAGCTTCGATCTCGACAGCACGGCGGCAGAGGCGCTGATCGAGTTCGACGCCCGGATGCGGGCCGCGGGGCTGACCCTGCTGCTGGCGCGGGTGCGAGACGGGGTGCGCGATCTGCTGGTTGCCGCCGACGCCGCGGATCTGGCCGGACGCGCCAGCTACAGCGTCGACGACGCGGTGGCCGCCGCCCGGGCCGCCGCTGGCACGGAGAAGCCCAATGCCGCGTAGCATCGAACCCCTGCTGCACCCCTTCGCCATCGCCGCGCTGCGGCCGACCCAGATGACCGTGGGCTATCGGGAGGTGGCCCGCAAGCGGGCCGAGTGGCGGGCCCGAACCCTGGCCGACGAGCCGGATTTCCTCGGCCGGCACATGATCCCGGTGGTGCTCGGCCCGCGCGGGCATCCGTGGCTGATCGACAACCATCACCTGGCGCGCGCGCTGCACGAGGAGGGGGTGGCGCATGTGCTGGTCAACATCGTGGCGGACCTGAGTGCCCTGGAACGCCCGGCGTTCCGCACCTTCATGGATAACCGGAACTGGCTGCACCCGTTCGATGCACAGGGCCGCCGGCAGCCCTATGGGGCGATCCCCAAGCATATCGCGGAGCTGGGCGACGATCCCTATCGTTCGCTGGCCGGGGAGCTGCGGCGTGCCGGCGGCTACGCCAAGGACAGCATGCCGTACGCGGAGTTCCTGTGGGCCGATTACCTGCGGCGACATATCGGCGTCGCCACGCTGGGGCGGGATTTCGGTGCGGCCGTGGCGGCGGCGCTGCAACTGGCGCATACCCCGCAGGCATCGTACCTGCCGGGCTGGGCCGGGCCGGAGGCCTGAGCCCGGCGCAAGGTGCGGCGGAAGTTGTGCTTCCTCCCACCGGACACAGCCGCTACAGAGGCTCCGCCAATCTTTTGAGGAGCATTCGATGAGCATCACCCGTCACCAGCCCGGCAAGCGCATGAGCATGTCCGTGGTTCACGGCAACACCGTCTATCTCGCCGGGCAGGTCGCGACCGACTATGACGGCACGATCGAGAAGCAGACCCAGGAAGTGCTGGCGACGATCGACAAGCTGCTGGCCGAGGCGGGCAGCAACAAGTCCAAGGTGCTGTTCTGCCAGGTGATCCTCAACAATATCGGCGACTTTGCCGCGATGAACAGCGTCTATGACGCCTGGATCGATCCGGCCAACCCGCCGGCGCGCGCCTGCATCGAAGCCCGGCTGGCGCATCCGTCGCTGAAGGTCGAGATCATCGCCGTCGCGGCGAAGGACTGATCACCGAGCCTAGCGCTGCCGCTGGTCCCTCCCCATACGGGGAGGGGCAATCGCACATGAAAGCCACCAGGCTCTCCGTGGTCCTCCACCGCGCAGCGGGGGAGGGGGACCAGCGAAGCTGGTGGAGGGGGCGGCCCCAAACACCGGCGCTTCCCGCCGCCCCCTCCACCGCCTTCGGCGGTCCCCCTCCCCCGTTTCACGGTGGAGGAGCACTGAGAGTGCGGTGCATATGCGATTGCCCCGCCGCCTGGGGACGACAAGAGGTCGCCCCGGGGGGAGGGAGACGACGACTGCCAGCCAGGCCGGTGGCGCGCTATTTCGGCTTCTTGGCCGATACCGTCGCGGCGCGCGGCTTGGTGGCGGCCTTCTTGGCCGGCTTTGCCTCGGCCTTGGCTTTTACCGGCTTGGCCTCCTTGGGCGGCTTCGATTTCACCGCAGCGGGGATAGCGCCGGGGCTCTTGCCCTTGCCGGCTTTGGCGACGCCATTGGCCGTCGCTTCGGCAAAAGCCCTGGTGGCTTCCTGGTGCGCCAGCGACCAGTAGTGGTCGTGCTTGCCGTCCGGACGTCCGTCGGCTTCCCACATGAAATAGGCGCGCTGGCGAATGGCGTCTTCGCTGACCATCTGAGCGGAGTCGGCCGATTTCGTTTTGGCGGGCAATTGTCATTCCCCCGAGCCATGGGGCGCGACCGGGATGGCGCGCCAACCCTGATTACAGACCAGATCAGCCTAGCAGCGTGCGGCTTCGAGGCGAAGGGCCGTTGGCGCAGGCGAGCTATGAACGACGCTCGCGGCAGCGCAGTTCCCCGATCGTGGCCGGGCGGCTAAGGTCCGGACCTCGAAAGCTGCGGGGAGTGTCTGCCATGAGCCGATCGTTCGACGCCATCGTCATCGGAGGCGGGCAGGCCGGGCCGTTCCTCGCGGCGCGGCTGGCGGCGGCCGGGCAGAGCGTGGCGCTGATCGAGCGGCGGCATATGGGCGGCACCTGCGTCAACGACGGATGCCAGCCGACCAAGACGCTGGTGGCGAGCGCGCGCGTGGCGTGGCTGGCGCGGCGCGCTGCGGATTTCGGCGTTACCACCGGGCCGGTGCGCGTCGACATGGCGGCGGTGAAGGCGCGCAAGGACAAGCTGGTGCTGGCCTCGCGCCAGGGGCTCGACGACTGGATGGAGGCAACTGAGAACCTGACGGTGTGCCGCGGCTCGGCGGCGTTCGTCTCTCCCAATGCAGTGACGGTGAACGGCGAGGTGCTGGAGGGCAAGCAGTTCTTCCTCAATACCGGCGCGCGGCCGGTGGTGCCGGACTGGGCGGCCGGAGTGCCGTATCTCACCAACAGCTCGATCCTCGAACTCGATGTGCTGCCGAGGCACCTGCTGATCGTGGGCGGATCGTATATCGGGCTCGAGTTCGCGCAGATGTATCGGCGGTTCGGGGCCGAGGTAACGGTGCTGGCGCGCGGACCGCGGCTGGCGGCCAAGGAAGACGAGGAGGTCTCGGCGACGATACGGGACATTCTCGAGGGCGAGGGCATCCGGGTGATCACCGATGCGAGCTGCATGGCGGCGGAGCGGCAGGGCGACGGTGTCGCGGTCAGCTATGGCGGCGGACGCGGGCGCGTGGAGGGAAGCCACCTGCTGCTGGCGGTGGGACGGGTGCCCAATGTCGAGGATCTCGAGCTGGACAAGGCCGGCGTGGCGCTCGATGCCGACGGCTATATCGCAGTCGACGACCGGCTCAGGACCAACCAGCCGCATATCTATGCGCTGGGCGATGTGAACGGCCGCGGCGCCTTCACCCACACCTCCTACAACGACTTCGAGATCGTCTCGCAGAACCTGCTCGATGGCGCCGACCGCAAGGTGAGCGAACGGGTGCCGGCCTATGCGCTCTATATCGATCCGCCGCTGGGGCGAGCCGGGATGAACGAGGCGGAGGTGCGCGCCTCGGGCAGGAAGGCGCTGGTGGCTGTGCGGCCAATGACGCGGGTCAGCCGGGCCAACGAGCGGGCGGAGAACCTGGGGTTCATGAAGGTGTTCGCCGATGCCGAAACCCGGCAGATCCTGGGCGTGTCATTGCTGGGGATCGAGGGCGACGAGGTGATGCAGTCGCTGCTCGAGGCGATGGCGGCAGGCGTCACGGTCGACACCATCATTCGGACCATGCATGTCCATCCGACGGTGAGCGAACTGGTGCCGACGCTGCTCGCCGACCTCAAGCCGCTGGCCTGACCGGCGGTTGCGGCGCATCCGGGCCGGAAAGTCCCGAAAGTTTTCCTGAACCTGCGCCCAGCGCCATCTGGCGATCAAATTGCGCGCGCCAAATTGACTAATCGCGGACCCGAATCAATGGTGGGGGCATGGGAGAGGCAGCACTCAGCGACACGGTGATCTCGTTCCGTCTCAAGCGGGCGGAAGAGTTCGCACGGCAATGGAAGATCAATGCCAAGCGATTGCAGAGCCTCGCCAACAACCCGCAAACACCCGACTCGGTGCGCGCCGATGCGCTGGGCGAAGCACGGACGGCGGCGGGAATCGTCGGGCAGCGGGCAACGGATCTGACCGAACTGGCCAAGCAGCGCGGCTTCTCGGCCTGGGAGTCCGACCCGAAGGTGGCGCCGTTGGTGGTGGAGATCCGCGCCGTCGAGCATGCGTTGACCTATGCGGCCGACGCGTTGAGCAAGGCCTAGGCGCGGCTACTGCCTGCAGCAAAGGCCTGGGCTGGGTCCTCCCCGGCGGGGAGGATCACTGCGTCATCTGGATGACGGCGGCCTTGTCGGGCAGGTCAACGGGCGGCATCTGGGAGAAGCTGAGGGCGCCGGGGTCGCCGATGTTTCCGCCGCCCTCGCCGCCGCCGCTGGCCGTGCGATTGGCGTCGCCGTCGGTGCTGATGGCGCCCTGGCCCTGCTGCTGGGCGGTCTGCGCGGCATTGGCCTGCTCGTTCCCGGTGGCGGCGAACTGGCCGAGCACCTTGCCGCCGGCCTCGATCTGCTGCTGCGCCGAAGCGACTTCGGTGGCGATCTCGACCTTGTAGGGCACCTGGAAGGCGCGCGGCGGGCTGATGACGATCTGCCGGTCGTCGACTTCCTCGATCCACAGGTAGATGGCGCCGGGCAGGTTGCCGAGCTTGTCGGGCTCGACGATGCGGGTGGCCAGCAGGCTGAAACGCTTGGGCATGTCGCCCGGGCTGGCCCAGCCGATCAGCCCGGTCATGGTGAAATACAGCACGATGACGGCGCCGAGCGTCACCACGATGGCGCCGGCCTTGATCCACCACCGCCATAGCGAGGTGAGGTTGAGGCTGAGCAGCAGCAGCGCCAGAACCAGAAACAGCGCGACGGCGCCGACGATCACCAGCGGGTTCATTTGCGCACCGCCTGGATCAGCGAGACCGGCACGGTGTTGATGTTGCTGACCGCACCCTCCTTGTCGAGGGTGAAGCGGACGACGGTCTTCTCGTCGCCTTTGTGGTCGAGCACGAGGGTGTCGTAATAGACCACCGACAGCTTGGGATTGATCTTTTCCACCTTGACCGTCACCGGCACCGCGGCAGCGGAGGGGTTGGTGAAGTGGTAGATGTTGACGACGTAGTCGCCGGGGAGGATGCCGCGGATCGACACGGTCTCCTGGTTCAGGGCGATGTGGTGGGTGACGCCGTTGACGGTGACTTCGTCGAGATAGTTGCCGCGATCGTCGCGATCGAGGGTGACGAAGCCCTTCTGCATCGAGTGGTACCACACCACGTTGCCGGTCGGGTCCTGCACGTAAGTATCGATGTCGTCGTCGTTATCATCGGGCCAGGTGGTGGTGATGATGAACTCGGCGTTGGTGTCGATAATGCCCGACTTGGCATCCGGCCGGATCAGCGCGAAGGCGACGAACACCATCATGGTGAAGCCGAGCAGCACGTTGAACAGGATGTCGGTGAACGGGACGAACGTACCGTCGTCCCCCTCGGCGCCGGTGAAGAGGCTAGGCCCGTCCATCGTGGCTCCGCTCGATGGCCGGAACGACGTAGATTTCGGACACTTCGGCGATGCTGGAGAACAGCTCGCCAATGGCGCCGTCGAGTTGGAAATACTGGAACTTGAGGATCAGCGCGGTACCGATGCCGGCGACCGTGACGTTGAGCGCCACCGCCATGCCGCCGGTCATGCCGCTCAATGCGCCGCGCAGCGTATCGGCATCGAACGAGCTGAGGCCGGCGATCGGGATCAGCATCAGGATGAAGCCGATGGCGGTCCCGAGCAGCGCCAGGCGGAGCAGGCCCTCGGAGACGAACAGGCCGATCTTTTCGCGGCTGCGCAGCTTGTCGGCGACCGAACGCAGCAACAGGGTCTGGTCGAGCCGGCCCTGCCCACGGATCTCGGCCTTCCTGACCAGGTTGCCGACATGGGTGGTGAGCACGCCGGGCGCGAGCAGCGTGCCGGCGCCGGTCAGTACATTGCTGCCGGCGAGGCGGAAGCCGGAGCTCCCTTCCGCTTCGATGGCGGTGCGCGCCTGGCGGGCGGCGATCAGTTCGCGGCTGACGTCGATGGCCTGCACCAGGCAGTGCAGGCTGGTGATGACGAAGATGGCGAAGATCAGCAGTGAAATGCGCGTGTGGTCGGACTCGAGCACCGAGCCGAGAAAGCCCAGTTGCCACAGGGTCAGCAGCCCGATCGCCACCAGTACGGTGACGATCAGCCAACGCAATACGGGAGTATAGTCGCGCCTCGCGACAGGCGGTCCGATGACCGCGGACTTCACGTCGTCCAAAACCGTTCCTCCAGACCCGGTCGGCTCGCCTCGTCCGGGACGGTGAGCGCATTCATCAGGTTGCCGCCACCGCTAGCATGGTCGGCCAATCGCCTCTGCCTATGCATCGCATTGGAAATGCCAACGTCCGAGGCGGCTGACACGCGGCGCGACCCCCCGGACAGGCTCCGGGCGCCCGGCCCGGCATGCCCTTGTCGAGGCGGCAGGGCTCGCCGCCTCGAGGGCGGAGCGCGACAAAGTGGCGATTGCTGCGGCGCGCGGCAGCGTTCACGCTGGTGCGGGCACGGGCAGGCGATCCGCCGGGGCAGTTGAGAGGTAACGGGCAGTGACGGAGTGGCGCGAGCACAGAT
>MKVB01000003.1:425544-485943 GCA_001899085.1 Devosia sp. 66-14
GCGGCGCCGACCTCAGGGCGCTGCATGCGCAGATGGCCGCGGTGGCCGGAGTGGTGGAAGAAGGGCCGGCCTGGGCGCGGCAACTGGCCTTCGGCCGCGACGGACGGCAGGTGACATGGGAACTGCACAACGAGTTCGCCACCATGACCTGGAGCGGGCCGGCGGACGATTGGGACGCGCGGCCGGCGGGGATCGGGCTCGAGCTGCACGACAAGCTGCTGCTGGTGTTCGCCACCCGCATCGACGTGATGCCGACCGAAACGATCGCCGAGGCGGCGCTCGCCGGCTTCAATCCGCTCAGCCTCTGCTACTCGTCGATCTTCGATGACGGGGCCCAGGCGGCGACCGATTTCCACCTCGACGAAGATGGCTTCACCCGCTTCGAGGTCGCGGCGGGACGGAGCGGCGCGTTGCGGATCGGGGTGATCGTCCGGCGGCTGCTGGAGATCGAGACCTACCGGACAATGGCGTTGATCGGGCTGCCGCTGGCGCGTGAGACCGGCGGGCGGGTATCGAACTACGAGCAGCAGCTGGCCGGAATCATGCAGCGGGTGGGCGAGGGCGGCGACACCGCCGAGGACCACCAGCTGTCGCTCGAGGCGCTGCACAAGCTCAGCGTCGACATCAGCCGCACAGTCGAGGAGACCAGCTTCCGCTTCGCGGCGACCCAGGCTTATGGCGACGTGCTGGCGGAGCGGTTGACCCGGTTGCGCGAACACGCGATCGGCGAATTCACCACCATCGAGCGCTTCCTCAACAATCGGGTGCAGCCGGCGCTCGCCACCTGCAAGGCGATGGAAAAGCGGCTCAGCGCCCTGACCGACAAGGTGCGCCGTTCGATCGAGCTGCTCGACGCGCGGATCACCCTGTCGATCCAGACGCAGAACCGCTCGGTGCTCGATGCGATCAGCCAGACCGGCCGCAGCCAGTACCGGCTGCAGCTGACGGTCGAGGGGCTGTCGATCATCGCCATCTCGTATTATGCGCTCGGGATCCTGGGCTACATCTTCGAGGGGCTGCACGAGGTGCTGCCGTTCACCAAGGGCGAGATGCTGGCGGTATCGGCGCCGGTGGTGGTGTTGCTGGTGTTTGTGGGAATCCGCCGGCTGCGGAGCCGGCACTCGTGACCGCCTTCACCGGTTCCCGCTGCGGTGGGAAGCTGGTAGGATAGGCCAGCGGCGCGGCGAGCGCGCGTCCTGGCCAATCTCGGACGTCAAGCAAGCTGCATGCCAGCGGCCCGGAAGCCGTGGCTGCAGGTGGCTGGCGCGCTCTACCCTGCGACGTGCCGTCGCTTGACTTGCAACCTTGTGCGCCGCCAGAGATTGCCCATGTGACTGAGCCCGCCCGGCCTTGCGGCGGCTGTTTGGAGGAATACGAATGAAAGTTCTGGCTCTTGGTTTGGTGATGTCGGCCCTGTTGGCAGGATCGGCCTTTGCCCAAGGTGATGCGGCGGCCGGCGCCAATGTGTTCAAGAAGTGCGCGTCCTGCCACGCCGTCGGCGAAGGCGCCAAGAACAAGGTCGGCCCCGAGTTGAACGAGCTGTTCGGCCGGGTGGCCGGCACGGCGCCGGACTTCAACTATTCCAAGGCGATGACCGAGGCGGGTACCGGTGGCCTGGTCTGGTCGTCCGAGACGCTGCACCAGTTCCTCACCAAGCCCAAGGACTTCGTGAAGGGCACCAAGATGAGCTTCCCGGGGCTCAAGGAGCAGGCCGACCTCGACAACCTGGTGGCTTACCTGCAGACTTTCTCGACCGCCCCGGCAGCGCCGGCCGATGGCGCCGCTCCGGCGGCACCCGCGGCGCAGTAAGCCGAATTTGACAGCGTTATCAACGCCCTCTCCGGAAACGGGGAGGGCGTTTTCGTTTACCCCGCAAATGGGGGGTATGCGACCTTATATTGCCTTATCGAATGTGTCGTATTGTGATGACATAAGCGCCCACCATTTCAGGGCCACAATGGATATCACCCTCAAGCAGATGCAGATCTTCCGCGCCGTGGTGATCGCAGGATCGATCACCAAGGCGTCGCGGCGCGTCGGACTGAGCCAGCCTTCGATCAGCCAGCAGCTGGCCAAGCTCGAGGAGCGGCTGGGCACGCAGCTGATCAACCGCAACCGCACCGGCACGGTCAGCCTGACCCCTTCCGGCGAATACTGGTTCAAGTTTTCCGACGAGGTGCTCAGGAAATTCGACCAGGCGATCGATGAGCACGAGAAGCGCTATGTCGACAGCCGGGTGTTCCTGCGGATCGGGCTCAGCCCGACCCTGCGCGGACGGTTCCTCTCGGCGGCGGCGCGGATCGCCAGCGAGGAGCAGGGGTTCGCCAAGTTCGAAGTGAGCTATTCGACCACCAGCAGCGAGCTGGTGGAGCAGCTCAGGCTGCATCAGCTCAACTGCGTGATCGTCAACGACGACGCGCTGGCCGAGGACCGCTCGAGCTTCGCCACGGCGCTGCTGTTCCGCGACCCGATGGTGCTGCTGGTGCCGGCGGAGCTACCGCTGGGGATGCTGGAGAAGGCCCTGACCAAGGGCGTCAAGACCAACCAGCTCGACCATTCGCTCACCCGCTATGTCGAGATCAGCGCCAATGTGCCGATGCGGCCGGTGTCGGATGCCTGGTATCGCTCGAACCTGCCCTATGCGACGCCGGCCTTCTCGGCAATGACCTACGTGGCAGCGACCGACATCGTGTCGGAGGGCCTCGCGACGACGCATGTGCCGCTGTCGCTGGTGCCCAGCCTGCCCAATTCGGTGCGCTCGCGGATCAGGATCTACACGCTTGGCGGCATGGATCGTTCGATCGTCCTCGCCATGCCCAAGCACCTGATGACGCTGCCGGGCTATGCCAACATCTTCAAGCGGCTGACCGACTTCTGCCGGCACGAGTACGCCCAGAACGTGCCGGCCGACAGCGTCCTGGAACTGCCGACCCCGGAACGGGCGCGGCACGACAAGGAACCGGCAGGCGGACGCGTGGTCGCCGGGGTGCAGCAGAATTACCAATAGATGACATAGGCAAACTTCCCCGCGCATCGGTCTTATGTGGCGCCAGAGTGCCAACAAGAACGATCCTGAAGGGGGAGACGAATGCACCTGAAACACCTGATGTCCGCCATGTTGGCGGGCAGCATGCTGGTCCTGCCGGGGATTGCCCTCGGCGCCGATGTGACCGCCGAGCGGCTTTCCGCCGCAGGCAGCGAAGCGGAGGCCGGCAACTGGCTGATGGTGCACCGCACCTATGATGCGCACCGCTACTCGCCGCTCAGCGAAATCACCCCCGAGAACGTCTCGGGTCTGAAGCTCGCCTTTGCCGTGCCGATCGGCGGCTCGGAGCCGGCCGGGTTCGGCGCCGGCTCGATGGAGGCAACGCCGCTCGCCAAGGACGGCTTCCTCTACATCTCCGATCCGTGGGGCACGCCCTACAAGATCGACGCTTCGGACGGCAAGCAGGGCAAGACCGTCTGGATCGGCGACACCGGCATCGACAAGGATCCGAGCCGCGGCATCCTGCTCGCCTCGCGTGGCCTGGCGCTGATCGACAACCTGGTGATCACCGTCCTCAATGACGGTCGCGTCATGGCGTTCGACGACGAGACCGGCGACGTGGTGTGGGACCAGCAGGTCGGCAAGGAGCCGGGCGAAGGCTTCACCAACGCCCCGCTGGTGGTGAAGGACAAGATCCTCGTTGGCCAGTCCTATGGCGACTGGGCGACCCGCGGCTGGGTTGCGGCGCTCGACGCCAAGACCGGCGAGGAAGTCTGGCGTTTCTACACGGTTCCCGAGCCCGGCCAGCCCGGCTCCGAAACCTGGCTGTGCGACCAGTCGGGCAATCCCGATTGCTGGAAGACCGGCGGCGCGGCGGCCTGGGTGACCGGCTCGTACGACGAAGCCAGCAACATCACGTACTGGGGCACGGGCAACCCGGTGCCGATGTACGATCCCGAATATCGTCCGGGCGACAACCTCTACTCCAACTCGACCGTGGCGCTCGACGCCGATACCGGCGAGCTGAAGTGGCACTTCCAGTACACCCCGGGCGACTACATGGACTATGACGAAGTCGGCGCCCAGCTGCTCGTCGATGCCAAGGTCGACGGCGAAGACCGCAAGGTGCTGGCGCATTTCGGCCGCAACGGCATCTTCTACACGCTCGACCGCACCAATGGTTCGTTCATCGCGGCCAACCCCTATGTGTCGAAGCTGAACTGGACCAAGGGCATCGACCCCAAGACCGGCAAGCCGGTTGAGTACGATGCGTCCAAGCCGCTCCAGGTCTATGCCAACGGCACCATGCGTCGTGGCGGCGAGACGGTGAACACCTGCCCGAACATCCAGGGCGGCATGAACTTCTGGCCTCCGGCGGTCGATTCGGTCTCCAACATCGCCTACGGCGCCGGCATTGAAGGCTGCTCCGACCTGACCGTCGAGCAGAAGTCGCCGGAAGACGTGGCGCCGGGCGCCACCACCTTCGCCGGCGGCGCGGCGGCAGCTTCGGGTGCCCAGACGGGCGCGATCTTCGCGTTCGACGTCACCACCGGCAAGCAGGTCGCCAAGATCGAGCGTCCGTATCCCAACTATGCCGGCGTGATGACCACTCCGGGCCTGGTGTGGACCGGCGAGATGGACGGCACCTTCGGCGCCTATGACGCCAAGACCCTGGAGCAGAAGTGGTCGATCAACGTGGGCGGCACGTTCAGCGCCCCGCCGATCGCCTTCAAGGTCGGAGACAAGGAGTATATCGCGATCGCGGCCGGCGGCAGCGCCGTCACCACCTTCGGATACCCTGAACTCGCCAACCGTCCGGCGGCCAACGTGCTCTACGTGTTCGCGCTCTGACGGCAGAACGATATCCAACCTAACGATGCCGGGCGGTTCCTACCGCCCGGCACAGCTCATTGAAGAAAGAAGAGTTCCCGAGATGTCGCTCCTCAACCGCAAATCCCTGGCGCTGCTGATGGCCGCCAGCCTCATCGCGGTCACTCCGTTGGCGCTCAACGCGGCGCAGCCGCCGGCCAACGCTCCGGCCGCGGAGACCGCCGCTCCGGCGGAGGCGCCCGCCGCCGATGCCGCGACCGCCGAACTCGACCCGCTGCTTGCCGGCGCTGATATCAACCGCGGCGTGGTGGTCTATGGCAGCCGCGGCGGCAACTGCGTCTCCTGCCACGGCTGGGACGGCAACGGGTTGGGCAAGAACCCGCGTTCGGAAGGCAATGCGGCGCTGCTGCGCGAGTCGGGCCTCGATGCGCAGGGCTTCATCGAGATCATCAGCTGCGGCATTCCCGGCACGCCGATGCCGTACCACGATCCGCAGGCCTACAAGGACGATCGCTGCTACGGCATGAAGGCGGCCGATTTCGAAGCCGGCCAGATGCCCCACAAGGGCAAGGCGCTGAAGAAGGAAGATATCATCAGCCTCGTGGCCTACATCCAGACCCACATCCAGGGGAAACCCAAGGCGACCTACGAGGATTGCGCGTTCTATTTCGGCGCCTCGGCCGAAAAGTCCTGCGCGTTCCTGAAGAAGTAAGCCATGCAGCTGCGCCTGCTGCCGTTCTGCCTGGGCCTCGTCGGCGCGTTGGCGGCCATGCCGCCGGCGCTTGCGCAGTTCGACGTCAACCTGGTGCCCAAATATACGATCTGGGACATCAAGTTCGGCGAGCCGATCAGCCAGATCCCGCCCGAGGAAGTGGCCGAGATCGCCTGCGGCACCAATGGCGGGCCGCCATCGACGCCGCTCAAGGATTTCGCGGAGTTCGCCAGGTGCCCGGCCGAGCCGACCGGGCTGCACGAGGTGTTTTTCACCAATGACGACGAGGCCGACTACATCGCCAAGGCGCTGGAGGCGGAATATCGGGTCATGCAGGGCGGCACCTCGATCTATGCCCATCCGGTGGTGTTCTCGGTGCTGATCGATGCCGAGGGGATTGTCCGCGGCATCCGCATCGTGACCGACGAACGCGCCGCGGATCGGGAGCGGCGGGTGGCAATGACGCTGTCGCGCAACCTAAAGTCGCGCTACGGCCGCTGGGCGCAAGCTTGCGAAAACCTGCCGCCGACCGACGGGCAGCTGCCGGTCGGCAAGATTTTCGTGCACGAGATCTGCACGGCGGACAGCCCGGAGGGCGATGCGCGGATGCGGCTCGAAGCCACCTATTTCCGCAAGAAGGGCCAGACCTCGATCAACCTCGAGACCCAGACGATCAACAAGAACTACTTCCAGTCGGCGACGCGGCTCGAAGTGGTGCAGAAGCCGTACGAACCGGACACCAGGCCGGTCCGCTAGGGCGGGAGAGGAAGACGTAAATGAGGATGGCGTTGTTGGCGCTGCTGGTGCTGCTGCCGGGCTCGGCGTTTGCCGGGCCGGCAGAGGACCTCAAGAGCGGGGCGCGCACCGAGTGCCGCGGCTGCGATCTTTCGAACCAGAGCTTCAAGAAGGCAAACCTCGCGGGCGTCGATCTTTCGGGAGCGAACCTCAGCGGGACGACCTTCCACCGCGCCAACCTCAAGGGTGCCAACCTGTCCAATGTCCTGGCGGAGGGCGCGAACTTCAACCTCGCGGACCTGGGCAGTGCCGATCTGAGCGGCGGGCATTTCAAGGACGCGATGTTCTACGAGGCGCAGTTGTCGGGGGCCAAGTTGGCCAAGGCCGACCTGTCGGCGACCCGCATGCAGCATGCCCGGCTGACCGGCGCCGACCTCAGTGGCGCGGATCTCGATTGGGCGGTGATGAAAGAGGTGCGGCTCAACAACGCCAATCTCACCGACGCCTCGATGGAGCGCACCAACCTCGAAAAGGCCAGCGTGGGCCGCAGCAAGTTCGACGGCACCACCATCACCAGCGCCGGGTTCCTCGAGGTGAGCGCGCCGGGGGCAAGCTTCAAGGACGCCACGATCTCGTTGACCGACTTCTATGGCGCCGAACTCAACAATGCGAATTTCGCCGGCGCGACGCTGAGCGACAATCGCTTCACCCGTGCCAAGCTGAAGCTCGAGCAGTTTGCCGACACCACGTTCACACGCAACATCCTGCCGGACGGGCGGGTGCAGGGGACCCAATGATGCGCATGAAACTAGGCCTCGCCGCGCTGGCGCTGACACTGGCGGTGTCCGGCGCCGTGGCGCAAGACGTGGTGAGCGGGGCGGCCAAGGTCGTCGATGCCGACATCATCATGGTGGACAAGCAGCGGGTGATCCTGTGGGCCGTCGATGCGCCGGAACGGCCGCAGAAATGCTATGTCGGCGAGCTGTTGTGGGATTGCTACGGCGCGGCGCGCCAGGCGCTCGGCGAGCTGATCGGTTCGGGCGAGGCGAGCTGCACGCTCACGCCCGGCGAGCCGGACAAGTTCAACCGGCGCTACGGGGTGTGCACCTCGGCGGGCAAGGATATCGGGGCCGAGCTGGTGCGACTCGGCATGGCGCGCGCCTTCCTCGAGCAGGGTGACGATTACGTGGCCCAGGAAGAGGAAGCCAAGGCCGCCCAGATCGGGGTGTTCCAGCCGGGCGCCAAGATCGATGCGCCGTGGGAATTCCGGAAGACCGATCCGCGGAACTATCGCTAGGGTTCTGGTGGCCTGCGATCTGACGGGCCGGTGGTGGAAGTGCACCCCCCACCCTGTCCCTCCCCCGCAAAGGGGGGAGGAGACCCTGCGGCGATTGCCTTCGCCCCACCAACACCGATGCAAGGGGACAGGGGTGGGGGTATCTCTTGCACTCGGTCTTTGTCTAATCCGCTGAAGCACTTGCCGCCGGCTTCACGCCGGTCAGCGCGATATAGGCATCCCCCAGCGTCTCGGTTCCTGCCGCGGCGATGATCTCGGCGGGCGTGCCGATGCGGATGATCCGGCCGGCGACGATCAGGGCGATGCGGTCGGCCTGCTCGACTTCCTCGACGAGGTGCGTGGCCCACAGGATCGAAGTCTGGTGCGTCTCGCGCAGCCCGCGGATGTGCTGGCCGAGCAGTTTTCGGGTGGTGGGATCGAGCCCGACCGATGGCTCGTCCATCAGCAACAGCGACGGCATGTTGAGGGTGGCGCGGACGATCTCGATACGGCGCTGGTTGCCGCCCGAGAGCGTGCGGACCGGCTTGTCGATCAGCTCGGTGACGGCGAAGAACGCCGCGGCGGCGTCGATCCGCTCGTTCAGCAGCTTGCCGGAGAGACCGAACAGATTGCCGTGGAACTTGAGGTTGGCGCGCACGCTCATGTCGAGGTCGAGCGAGCGCGACTGGAACACCACACCGAGGCGCTTCAGGATTTCCGACGCCTGGTCCTTGTAGTCGATGCCGAACAGCCGGACGGTACCACCATCGGGCGAGAACAGGCCCGAGCAGATCTGGAACAGCGTCGACTTGCCGGCGCCGTTGGGGCCGAGCAGGCCGACGATCTCGCCCGGAGCGATGTCGAGCGAGATGCCCTTCAACGCCTCGTTGCTGCCGTAGGATTTGCGGATGTCGCGCAGCGCGAGGACGGGATCGGTCATGGCTGGGCGGGCTCCCGTGCGCCGACCGAAGCGGCGATCCGGTTGGCGATGGCTTCCCGCTCGGTGCGGCTGCGTTCGCCGCGCGGGGTTTCGAAGCGGTAATCGGCAGCGATGCGGGCAGGGCGACCGCTCAGCACGATGGCGCGGTCGGCCAGCATGGCGGCATCCTCGGGCAGGTGGGTGACGAGCAGCACGGTGGGGCGGCTGGCGGCGATCAGCGCGAACAGCACCTGCTCCATCTCCTGCACCAGGGTGCGATCGAGCGAAACGAAGGGCTCGTCGAGCAGCAGCAGGCGCGGGTTGACCGAGAAGGCGCGGGCCAGCGCGACGCGGCGCTGCATGCCGCCCGACAGCTCATGCGGGAAATAGTGCTCGAAGCCGGCAAGCCCGACGCGGCGCAGCATCTCGGCGGCGTCCTGTTCGGTGGTCTGGGGGCGCACGGCGCGGATATTGTCCAGCGCCGTCAGCCAGGGCAGCAGCCGCGCGTCCTGAAAGACGAAGCCGGCGGGTGGCGCGGCAGCGGCGGCAACGCCGTCGACGCTGACAGTGCCGGAGAACAGCGTGTCGATGCCGCCCACCATGCGCAAAAGCGTGGATTTGCCGACGCCGGAGGGACCGACAAGCGCCACCACCGAGGAAGGTTCGACCACCAGATCGAAGCGCTCGAGCAGCGGTTCGGGCAGGAAATCGAAGCGCTTGCCGTCGATGGCGATATCGAGACGGGGACCGGTCATCGCGGTTGCCGCCATCTGAGCACCCGGCGTTCGAGCGGACGCAGGATCAGGTACTCGAACACGAAGACCACCAGGATGAAGGCCGTGGTGTAGGCAAAGATGCCCTTGATGTCGAAGAACTGGAAGAACACCGAAATGCGGAAGCCGACGCCGCCGTCGGAGCCCAGCACCTCGAAGACCAGGACAATCTTCCAGATCAGGCTCAGCCCGGTGCGGGCGGCGGCGAGCACGAACGGCATCAGCTGCGGCACCGAGATCAGCCGCAGCTGGCGCAGGAACGGCATGCGGAAGGCGCGGCCGAGATCGTCATAGGCGGGATCGAAGCTGCGGACGCCCTCGCGGATGGTGGCGATGACCAGCGGCAGCTTGTTGAGCACCACGGCGAGGATCAGCGCGAACTCGGTGAGGCCCAGCCAGATATAGAGCACGATGGCGATGACGATGGCGGGAACGTTGAGCCCCACCACCACCCAGGCCGAGAACAGCCGGTCGGCGACCCGCGAGCGGCCCAGCGCGATGCCGATGGCGGTGCCGAGCGCCATGGCGACGACGAAGGCGATGCTGGCGCGGGTGAGGGTCTTGCCCAGATCGGGCAGCAACTTGCCCGAGCTGGCCAGGGTCCAGACATGCACGCCGACATCGACGGGGGTGGGGAACAGACGCGACGGGAACAGCATGGCAAGGACCTGCCACACAGCCAGAAGCAGCAGCAGGCTGACCAGCTCGAGGGGAAACCCTCGCCTCGCCGGGCGCTGCTGCTGCCTGTCCGAAGTTACGGCTGCGGTCCTGCCGTCGCGCAGTTCAACGGCTATTTGCGATAGCCTTTCCAGAAGGTGCCGTCGGCCAGCTCGGTCGAGTCGCCGACCACGTCCGGACCACCGAACTTGGCCATGACGGCGAAGGATTCTTCGGCCGGCTTCATGTTGGACGCAGAGTACTTCGTGATGATGCCGGCACGGTAGTCGTCGCGCAGCTGGGTGAACAGCGCGTCGTCATCGCCGACATTCATCACGTCGCGGATCTTGTCCCAGAGCGCATCGTCGGTGAGCAGGGCGTTCTTGGTCTCGAAGCTGGCGTCGAGGAACCCCTTGATCGCGGCTTTCTTGGTGCGACCGGTCTCGTCGAAAAAGGCCCAGCCGAGCAGCGGCGGGGTTTCGGAGACGCCGAGATCGGCGAGCATGGCGGCGCCCGAGATCAGTTCGGTCTTTCCCGCCAGCTTGGCGCGGGAGTTCCAGTTCCACAGGTTGAGCGCGGCCTGGGCCTGGCCGCCGGTGAGCAGCTCGTTGACCAGCGGCGGCGCGCCGAACTTGGCCTCGGCATCTTCGGTCAGGTTGCCGCCGGTCAGCTTGTTGTACTCGGCGGCGAGGATGACGTAGCTCTTGTCCACCGGGCTGCCGGAGACGGCGAGGGTCTTGCCCTTGAGATCGGCGACGCTGGCAATGCCGGCGGCCGGATCGACCATCAGCCCGCCGACGGTCAGCGAGTGCGGCACCATGGTGACCATGTTGCCCTGGTGGCGCTGGATCGAGACCCAGACGAAATCGGACAGGATGACGTCGACCTGCTTGGCCTGCAGGGCGATCTGCCCGGCCTTGCTGTCGGCGACGTCACGGATGTCGAGCTTCAGGTGATGCTTCTTGTCGAGCTCGAGCGCCTGCATGGCGGCGAGCTCCCATTTCACGGTGCCGGTCGCCTGCACGCCGAGCGACAGTTTCTCCGGCTCGCCGTGCTGGGCGAAGGCGCCGGAGACGGCGCCGAACACCAGGGCTGCACCCAGCAGCACGGCCTGAATTATCTTGGGCATGGTTCCTCCCGCGGAACGCGTCGATATCGTTGGTGAGTGCAGCGCTAGCACCCGGGATCATTGGGCTTGGCTATATCATGTATTGAGGCTGGCGGGTTGCTGGCGCGCGGCGGGACAGCAGATTGTAAATTGCGATAATGCTGATCGAAACTGCCTATGGGGGCCACTATTATGAAGACCATTTTTGCTGCCGCGACCGCTGTGCTGATGCTGGCCGGAGTGGCGCATGCCGAAGGCAATCTCGCGGCGAACGGCACCGACCTGAAACTCGAGATCAACACCGTCGACCTCAAGTTCAGCCAGGAGGTGTGGGAGCTCGAGACCGGCAAGTACTACAAGCTCGACATCACCTCGGACGGCAACGAGGAGATCGCCGTGGTGGCGCCCGAGCTGTTCCGCAATTCGTGGATCAACCAGATTGTCGTCAACGACCTCGAAGTGAAGAGCTATGGTCTCTACTCGGTGGAGTTCGACGATGCGGGCACCTTCAACATCACCTTCGTGCCGATCCGTCCGGGCGAGTATGACATCTATGTGCCGGGCTACGAGAACCGCGGGCTGAAGGGGAAGTTCATCGTCAAATGAGGTTCACCCGACGGACATTCGTCGCGACGGCGACGGCCCTGCTCGCAGCGAGCGTGGTGCCGCGTGCCGTCGCCAAGGGCACGGGGATGATTTTCGTGTCCACCGAGAAGGGCAACGAAGTGGTGGTGCTCGACCAGTCGCTGGCCGTGGTCAAGCGCATCGCCACATCGCGCCGGCCGCGCGACATGCACTTCAATGCCGCCAAGGAGCTGCTCTACGTCGCCTGCGGCGATGACGACGCGATCGACGTGATCGACGTGGCGACGCTGGAAGTGGTGGACTCGATCCCCACGGGACCATCGCCCGAAGTGTTCGCCTTCTCGCCCGACGAGAAGGTGATCTACGTCTCGAACGAGGAGGACTCCCGGCTCGAGGCGATCGACATGGAGACGCGGGTTTCCATCCAGGATATTCCGACCGGCGCCGAGCCGGAGGGCGTTCTGGTCATGCCGGACGGCAAGACGGCGTATGTCACTTCGGAAGTCGCCGACATGGTGCACGTGGTCGACACCACCACCGGGGCGGTGACCAAGAACATCCTCGTCGGCACGCGTCCGCGCCGCTTCATCCTGACCCCGGATGGGACGGAGCTGTGGGTCAGCTGCGAGCTGTCATCGGAGATCTACATCATCGATACGGCCACCAACGAGATCAAGGGCGACAGCCTGATCTTCGTGCCGCCCGGCTTCCGCGAGGAAGACGTGACGCCGGTGGGCATGGCGGTGACCAGGGACGGCTCGAAGATCCTGCTCAGCCTGGGGCGCGCCAACCACGTGGTGATCATCGACGGCAAGACGCACGACGTGCTGCAATATGTGCTGGTCGGCAAGCGGGCCTGGTCGGTGGATCTCTCCAGCGATGAGAGCAAGGCCTATGTGGCCAACGGGCTGTCCGACGACATCACGGTGATCGACATGGCGTCGATGAAGCCGATCCAGTCGGTGCCGGTGGGACGCGTACCGCATTCGGTGGTGATCGATGACTAAGCTGCATCGGGTCGGTTCGAACCTGCTCTACGGTCTCCTCCCCCTGGCGGCGGCGCTGTTTCTCGGCGGCGCCGCCTTTTCTGCCGAAGTCAAGATCGGCTATCTGGGGCTCAAGGACGACCCGCGCTATCACCCCGACCTCGTCTACACCCGCATCGAGATCGCGCCGGGCGGCAACCCGATCGACGGGGCGACGATGGGTGTGGAAGAAATGAAGGTGGTGTCGGACGCGGTGGACCAGCAGGTGGTGCTGGATCGCCAGGAAGCGACCGATGCGGCGTCGCTGGTCGCCAAGCTCGACGAGATGGTCAAGGCGGGCGAACAGTTCGTCATCCTCGACCTGCCGGCCGAGCTGGTGGACCAGGTGGCCGGCCAGACCCGCGAGTGGCCGGTGACGCTGCTCAATGCCACGGCGCCGGAGGATTACCTGCGCCAGCGCTGCTACCCCAACCTGCTGCACACCGCCGCTTCTGACCGCATGCTGTCCGACGCCATGGTGCAGCTGCTGCGCACCCGCAACTGGACCAAGGTGCTGATGCTGGTGGGGGCCGAACCGCGCGACAAGGCAATGGCAGCGGCGTTCCGCGCCTCGGCCGAGCGGCAACGCTTCAACATCGTGGGCGAGCGCGAGTTCACCCTCGCCACCGATCCGGCGAACCGCGAGAGAAACAACTCGCTGCTGATCACCGGCAACGCCGATTACGACGTGGTGTTCGTCGCCGACCACCAGGGCGAGTTCTCTCGCTACCTGCCTTATGACACGCAGCTGCCGCGCCTCGTGGTGGGCTCGACCGGACTGGTCGCGGCGGAGTGGCAGTGGAGCTGGGACCGCGACGGTTCGACCCAGGTCACCTCGCGCTTCGAGACGCTGACCAACGGGCGCCGGATGACCGGGCAGGACTGGTCGACCTGGATCGCCGCCAAGGCGATCGTCACCGCCTATGCCAAGGCGCGCAGCGGCGAGTACCAGAAGACCGCCGACTATATTCGCGGCAACCGGTTGAAGATCGATGGCGCCAAGGGCGTGCAGCTCAACTTCCGGCCGTGGGACGGGCAGATGCGGTTTCCGATCGTGCTGGCGACCCACAACGCGGTGATCGCAGAAGCACCGCTCGAGGGCTTCCTGCACCAGACCAACGTGCTCGATACGCTGGGCACCGATGAGCCGGAGCACAAGTGTCAGTAAGCGCACAGCACCTGTGGCTCGGGGTCTATGCCATCACCTGGCGGGAGATCGCCAAGTTCCTCCGCCAGACCGAACGGCTGCTGTCGGCGCTGGTGCGGCCGGCGCTGTGGCTCATCGTGTTCGCCACGGGTCTGCACGACCTGCTCGGCGTTTCGATCGTTCCGCCCTACCAGACCTATACGCCCTATCAGGAATATATCCTGCCCGGGCTGGTGGGGATCGTCATCCTGTTCCAGTGCATGCAGTCGGCGCTGTCGATGGTCTATGACCGCGAAGCCGGGGTGATGCGGGTGATGCTGGTAACGCCGCTGCCGCGTGGCTTCCTGCTGTTTGCCAAGATCACCGGCGCGACCATCCTGGCGCTGCTGCAGGCCTATGCGTTCCTGATCGTGGCGCGGCTGGTCGGCTACGGGGTGCCGGATTTCGGCTACCTCACCGCCATTCCGGCGATCATCCTCGCCGGGCTGATGCTGGGCTCGATCGGACTCCTGGTTTCGGTCTACACGCCGCAGATCGAGAATTTTGCCGGGATGATGAACTTCGTGGTGTTCCCGATGTTCTTCCTCTCCTCAGCGCTCTACCCGCTGTGGAAGCTCAGGGAATCCGGGGCCGAGATCGTCTACTGGCTGAGCGTGGTGAACCCGTTCACCCACGCGGTGGAACTGATCCGCTTCGCCATGTACGGGCAGCTCAACCTCGTCTCGCTCGGCGTGGTGGCAGGCTGCGCGGCAGTGGCGTTCCTGCTCGCGGCACGCGGCTACGACCCGCAGGCCGGGGCGATCCGCAAAGTGAAGCGGGACTAAGCTAGGGCGTTGAGCAATGTGCCCTCGCGGGGGAAGACGGTCGTGAGCCGCAGACTGCAAAGGGCCGACGGGAAGGATCAAGCGTATCTCTGCCTGCCGGATTGGAGCGACCCTACGATCGCATGGCAACCGGCCCTCCCGAGCCATCACGAGGGCGGTGCCTGGCGGCGGCTATTTTAGTGCGGGCTGACGCTCGCGAATACGTACGGCATGCCGACGTTGCGCACTTCGGGCGAAGGTGCGGGATCCACGGCACCCAGCGTGATCAGGACGCAAAGCAGGGCGCTAGGAAGGTTGTGTAGGACGCCGTCGACCAACTTGGTCACGGCACCGATCAGGCCATTGAGAGCGTTCGGCCGATCGGCCGGATGATCGGTGGGCTCGGTGTCGCGACGCTCGTCTTCATGGCCGTTATCATTGTTATCGGCCGCGACTCTCGCGCTATCGACGCTTTGATCAAAGTCAGATGAAGTATTCCATTGAGCATACATGGCCGGTGCTCCTCGCTCCAGGGGGTCCTTGCTCGTGTGGTGGCTGGTATTTACTTAATATGTCTCCGATCGGTGTGATCGCGTGATCCAACGACTACCTCCGTGCGCTGTTTAACTGTGGACAACAAGAGTTTGTACGCTATTTCGAGATAGCGCAAGCGAGCGCAACTCGCTAACGACTCGGATGAGTCGCTGTGGCATTTTACCAAAGGGTCAAAAAGCGGAATCCTGTTTCTGTTAAGTCCTCGTTAATCAGTGAGCTGCGCGAATCGCATTGTCCCTTCCCGGCGTCCGCCGGAATCGCGTTCTTTTTTGCAGTTGCGTGACGGTCGTGGTGCTGATCGCAGGGCGGAGTTGAAGCCGGACGTTTCAGGTGATCAGCTGCACTCATTACTATTGAGGAGGATATGATGGGTCTCAACGTTCTGTTCGTTGGGGGCACCGGGCAGATTTCGCTGCCGTGCGTCGAGTATGCGGTCAAGCAGGGGCACAAGGTCAGCGTGTTCAACCGCGGGCAACGCGACGCGGCGCTGCCGGCCGGAGTGACGTCGATCGTCGGTGACATGAAGGACCCGGCGTCATACCGGAAGCTGGGCGCCATGCAGTTCGACGTGGTGGCGCAGTTCATGGTGTTCACGCCCGAGCAGATGGCCGAGGACATCGCCACCTTCGCCGGCAATACCCGGCAGTACATCTTCATCTCGTCGGCCTCGGTGTACGAGAAGCCGGCGCGGCACTACGTCATCACCGAGAAGACCCCGGCGGTGAACCCCTACTGGGGCTACAGCCAGGCCAAGATCTCCTGTGAGACGCTCCTGGCCGGGGCCGGGAACCTGCCATGGACCATCGTCCGGCCGAGCCACACGGTGCGCACCGGGCTGCCGACGATGATGGGCGAGGGCGATATCGTCATCCGCCGCATGCAGCAGGGAAAACCCGTGATCGTCGCCGGCGACGGCACCTCGCCGTGGACGCTGACGCGCTCGAAGGATTTCGCCGTGCCGTTCGTCCACCTGTTCGGCAAGGACGGAGCGCTCAGCGAGATCTTTCACATCACCTCGGACCGCGGCTACAGCTGGGACGATATCTACAAGGCGATCGGGCGCGGCGTCGGGCTGACGCCGAAGATCGTGCACGTGCCCTCCGACACGCTGGTCGCCTACAACAAGGCCTGGGAAGGGCCGCTGATCGGCGACAAGACCTGGTCGGCCCTGTTCGACAACTCCAAGGTGAAGCGGGTGGCCGGCGACTTCACCTGCTCGGAGGATCTCGACGAGGTGCTGGCGGAGTCGATCGGCTTCCTCAAGCAGCGGCTCAGCTCGAACGCGCCGGTCAATATGGAACTCGATCCGCTGATGGATCGGATCACCGCGGAACAGGCGGCGCTCGGGCGCTAGGCACGGGTGGTAGGCAATGGGCGCGGCGGAGCATGGATGGCTTCGCCGCGGCGGGGCGGCGGGCGAACAGCCGTGGCCCCGAAAAACAAAAAGGCGCCCGAAGGCGCCTTTGTCATCTTCCCCTTGCGAAGGGAAGATATTGGAGCGGGCGAAGGGATTCGAACCCTCGACCCTAACCTTGGCAAGGTTATGCTCTACCCCTGAGCTACACCCGCACTCCATCGGCTCTTTACGATGCTTCGTTCCCGTGGGAAACTTGGCAGCGCCGAACCGCGCGCCTATATGCCCAATCGAAAGCGGGTTTGCAACCCATAATTCTGGTCTCATGAAAGCCGTGAAAAAGCTTGCGTCCATTACCCATCGGAGCGCAAGAAAACCAAGGAAAGACAGGCCTCTCGGCGGCCCGTCGCGGCAGGAAAGCACAGCATGTCCTTCGACGATCTCACTCCGGCTTCACAAAATTCAGCGGTTCCCGCGGGCGCCCTGATCAAGGATTCGACCGATCGGGCCTTCAAGGCCGACGTGATCGATGCCTCGCTGGAAGCTCCGGTGCTGGTGGATTTCTGGGCGCCGTGGTGCGGCCCGTGCCGCCAGCTGACGCCCAACCTCGAAAAGGTGATCAACGAGAAGGCCGGCAAGATCCGGCTGGTGAAGATCAATATCGACGAGAATCCCGGCGTCGCCGGCCAGCTCGGCATCCAGTCGATTCCCGCCGTGTTCGCCTTTGCCGGCGGGCGGCCGGTCGATGCGTTCCTCGGGGCGATCCCCGAGAGCGAGGTGCGACGTTTTGCCGACAAGGTGATCTCGGCCGCTCCGGCGGGCCAGCCGCAGGCCGGTTCGATCGAGGAAGAAATCGCCAATGCGCTCACCGCCGCGGGTGAAGCGCTGACCGTCGGCGACCTCAACCAGGCGGCACAGATCTATGGCATGGTGCTGCAGCACCAGCCCGAGAATGCTCCGGCGATCGTCGGCATGGCCAAGGTGTTCCTCGCCGCCGGCGAGCCGGACCAGGCCCAGGCGGTGCTCGACACCATGCCCGAAGAGGGCCGCAAGGGTGACGACTACACTTCGACGCTGGCGGCGCTGAAGCTGCTCGGCGAGGCGGCCGAGCTGAGCGAGACCGACGAACTGGCCGCGCAGCTCGAGCGGAACCCGGACGACCATCAGGCGCGCTTCGACCTCGCGGTGAAGTACAATGCCGAGGGCAAGCGCCTCGAGGCCGCCGAAGCGCTGGTGGCGCTGATGCGGCGCGACCGCACCTGGAACGAGGACGGGGCGCGCAAGAAGCTGCTCGAACTGTTCGAAGCCTGGGGTCCCAAGGACCCTGCCACGCTGAAAGGCCGCCGGCTGCTGTCGGCGCTGCTGTTCAGCTAACGCCGTTTGTGCGCCGGAGCCCAAACCGGGCCCCGGCTTTTGCGCCCAGGAGGCGCCTGTGCTGAAACGACCGACTTCCCCCGCCGACCTGCCCGCCAGCGTGCCGCTGTTCCCGCTGACGGGCGCCCTGCTGCTGCCCTATGCCCGGCGGCCGCTCAACATTTTCGAGCCGCGCTATGTCGAGATGATCGACCATGCCCTGAAGGGCGACCGGCTGATCGGGCTTATCCAGCCGCGAGACACCTCGGAGGAAAGCCCCAAGGGCCGGGCGCCGCTGCAGCGCATCGGCACTGTGGGGCGAATCAGCCATTTCGAGGAGGTCGAGGAGGCGCGTTACTTCGTCATCCTCGAGGGGCTGTGCCGGTTCGAGCTGATCAAGGAAATGCCGACCATGACGCCGTTCCGGCGCGGCATGATCGCCACCGATCCGTTCGCGTCGGATTTCGACCGCGAGTTCGGCGAAGCGGCAGTGGATCGCCCGCGCTTTCTCAAGATGATGCGCGACTATGCCGAGTTCGGCAATTTCGACCTCAACTGGGACGAGATCGAAAAGACCGGCACGGCGGACCTGGTCAATTTCTGCGCCATGGTCTCGCCCTATGGCGCAGCCGAGAAGCAGGCGCTGCTCGAGGCCGATACGCTCGAAACCCGCGCCGAGACGCTGATCGCCATGGCCGAGTTCGAGATGGCCAAGGGCGGCGACCGGGCGTCACCGCTCAATTGAGCGCCGATAGCCCGGCAGAGGCAGCCGCCAATCTCCGCCATGTGGTGGACGTGAAGACGCTCGAAATGCTGGTCTGTCCCCTGACCAAGACCCGGCTGACGCTCTCGGCCGACGGCACCGAGCTGATCTCGGTGGCGGCGCATCTGGCGTTCCCGATCCGCGAGGGCGTGCCGATGCTCAGCCTCGACGAGGCGCGGGAGATCGAGCAGGGCGACATGGGCCGCAACCTGCCGCGGCTGGGCTAGCGCCACGATCTGACGATAAGACAGACACGGGACGCGATGCGATCGCTTCCCTCCCCCTTGAGGGGAGGGGAGCCGCCGCCAGCTGCGAACGACTTGATTCCCTCCTGCCATTGCTTCATTACAGCCGCACCGAAAGGGGTATTGCCATGGAAAAGTTCACCAGCCTGACGGGCGTCGCCGCGCCGCTGCCGATCATCAACATCGACACGGACATGATCATTCCCAAGCAGTACCTCAAGACCATCAAGCGCACCGGGCTTGGCACCGCCCTGTTCTCCGAGATGCGCTACAATGAAGATGGTTCGGAGAACCCCGACTTCGTGCTCAACAAGCCGGCCTATCGGCAGGCCAAGATCATCGTCGCCGGCGACAATTTCGGCTGCGGCTCGTCGCGCGAACACGCCCCCTGGGCGCTCCTGGATTTCGGCGTGCGCTGCGTGATCTCCACCAGCTTCGCCGACATCTTCTACAATAACTGCTTCAAGAACGGCATCCTGCCGATCGTGGTGACGCCCGAACAGCTGGCGCTGCTGATGGACGATGCCGAGCGCGGCTCGAACGCGACGATCAGCGTCGACCTCGAAAGCCAGACGATCAAGGGGCCGGATGGCGGTTCGCTCCACTTCGATATCGATCCCTCGCGCAAGCAGACGCTGCTCGAAGGGCTCGACGACATCGCGACGACGCTGAAGGCAGATCCGGCGATTTCAGGGTTCGAGAAAAAGATGGGCCAGGACCGGCCCTGGCTCTGAGGCGGCGGCGATGGTCCTCCACATCTCCTCAGGCTCGCCGTTCGAAAAGAAGATCGGCTATTCGCGCGCCGTGATCGACGGCAACATGGCCTATGTCTCGGGCACCACCGGGTATGACTACAAGACCATGGTGATGCCCGAAGATGCCGGCCAGCAGGCGCGCAACGCCTTCGCCACCATCCAGCAGGCGCTCGAGGAAGCCGGCGGCACCATCAAGGATACGGTGCGGGTGCGCTACTACATCACCGACATGGCGCATTACGACGCGCTGGTCGAGGTGGCCGGCGAAGTGTTCGCCGACATCCGGCCGGCTGCCACCATGGTGGTATGCGGGCTGACACGGCCCGAGATGAAGCTCGAGATCGAAGTCACCGCCCGCTTCGGTGCCCACGGACGCTGAAGACGTGGACGTGCTGCTTCGGCCAGACTCGAGCCTTGCCGAACTGTGCATCGGCTTTGCCATGTTCGCCCGGCTGCAGCGCCGCGGCGGCGGATATCGGCGCGTGGTGCAGCAGCACCTGACCTCCCCGGCGTCTCCCCCGCCCTGATCCGCATGCAGCGGCCGGCACGGCCGCTTCATCCCATCGACCGCGCGTCTCCGGCTCTTGCAGGGCGGAGCGGCTGCGCATCCACACACCCCAGACTTCAGCAGGAAACTCCATGTCCGACGACACGTTGCTCGACCGCGCCCTCACTCGCCTCGACGAGGCTGCCAGCCATCTGAAGATCGACGCGGACGTCATCGAGAAGCTGAAATATCCGCGCGAAACCACCAAGATGCGGCTGATGATCCGCATGGACGATGGCTCGCGCAAATCGTTCCTCGCCTGGCGCTGCCGTTATGACGACACGCGCGGACCGACCAAGGGCGGCATCCGCTTCCACCCGGACTCGAGCATCGAGGAAGTGGAGACGCTGGCGTTCTGGATGACCTTCAAGTGCGCGGTGATGAACCTGCCTTACGGTGGCGGCAAGGGGGCGGTGCGGGTCGATCCGCGCACGCTCTCGAAGTCGGAACTGGAGCGGCTGTCGCGCGCCTATATGCAGGCTTTCGCCCGGGTGGTCGGGCCGGACCGCGATATCCCGGCGCCCGACGTCTACACCAATGCCATGATCATGGGCTGGATGGCCGACGAGTACAGCCAGATCGTGGGGCAGCTGAGCCCGGCGGTGATCACCGGCAAGCCGATCGCTCTGGGTGGCTCGCTCGGGCGCAACGACGCGACGGCGCGCGGCGGCTACTACCTGGTGCGGCACCTTGCGACCGAACTCGGCCTTGGCGCCGGGATGCGCGTCGCCATCCAGGGGTTCGGCAATGCCGGGCAGTATTATGCCCAGCTCGCCGGGGCCGACGGACACAAGGTCGTCGCGGTGTCGGATTCAGCCGGAGCGATCCATCGTGCCGACGGGCTGGACGTGACCAGGCTGATTGCCGGCAAGGCGGCCGGACGACAGGTCAGCGAGCTCGCGGCCGAGCTCGGAGCCGAAGTGATCGGCGCCGAGGCGCTGATCGAGGTGGAGTGCGACCTGCTGGTGCCGGCGGCGCTCGAGGACATGATCACCGTCGACAATGCCCCCTCGATCAAGGCCAAGGTGCTGCTGGAGCTCGCCAACGGTCCGGTGACGCCGGATGCCGACAAGCTGCTCGAGGCGCGCGGGGTTACCGTGCTGCCCGACATTCTGGCCAATGCCGGCGGGGTGACGGTGTCCTATTTCGAGTGGGTGCAGAACCGGCAGGGGTTTTACTGGGACGTCGAGGAAATCCACGCCCGGCTGCTGCGCATCATGGAGCGTGAGGGACGCGCGGTGTGGGACATCGCAAAGGATCGCAACACCACCATGCGCACCGCTGCCTATGTGCATGCGCTGTCGCGGCTCGCCACCGCCATCGAGGCGCATGGCACGCAGCCATTCTTCACCAGCTGACCTCCAGGCGCTGACCGCGGGGGCCGACTGGACGCCTAGGCGTTCGTCGGCCTTGCAGGCGTGGGGCAAGTAGCGATAAGTCCCGCGCCAGCACTATCCTGCAAGCGAGGATCACCCATGGCCCAGAAACTCTTCCTTCTCCCCGGCGACGGCATCGGCACCGAGATCATGAAGGAGGTCGAGAAGGTGATCGCCTGGCTCAACAGCCAGGGCGAGACGGACTTCACCTTCGATTCGGGCCTGGTCGGCGGGTGCGCCTATGACGCGCATGGCGAGGCGATCTCGGAAGAGGACATGCAGAAGGCGCTCGCCGCCGACGCGGTGATCTTCGGCGCGGTGGGCGGACCGAAATGGGACAAGGTGCCCTACGAGAAGCGTCCGGAAGCGGGCCTGCTCCGTCTGCGCAAGGATCTGAAGCTGTTCGCCAACCTGCGCCCGGCGATCTGCTATCCGGCACTGGCCGACGCCTCGTCGCTGAAGCGCGAGCTGGTCGAGGGCCTCGACATTCTGATCGTGCGCGAACTGACCGGCGGCGTGTATTTCGGCGAGCCCAAGACCATTACCGACCTCGGCAACGGGCAGAAGCGCGCCATCGATACGCAGGTCTACGAAACCTATGAGATCGACCGCATCGTCCGGGTCGCCATGGATCTCGCCCGCACCCGCAAGAACAAGGTGCACTCGGCCGACAAGAAGAACGTGATGAAGTCGGGTGTGCTGTGGGACGAAGTCGCCCAGGCGGTGGCCAAGGACTATCCGGACGTCGAGTTCCACCACATCCTCGCCGACAACGCGGCGATGCAGCTGGTGCGCAATCCCAAGCAGTTCGACGTGATGGTCACCGACAACCTGTTCGGCGATATCCTGTCGGATGCGGCGGCGATGCTGACCGGTTCGCTCGGCATGCTGCCTTCGGCCTCGCTCGGGGCGCCCGACGCAGTGACCGGCAAGCGCAAGGCGCTGTACGAGCCGGTGCATGGCTCGGCACCGGACATTGCCGGCAAGGGCGTCGCCAACCCGATCGCCATGCTGGCCTCGTTCGCCATGGCGCTGCGCTACTCGTTCAACCTGGTGGCACTGGCCGACCGGCTGGAAGCCGCAATATCGAGCGTGCTGGCGGATGGCCTGCGCACCGGCGATATCGCGCAGGACAACAGGAAGACCGTCGGGACTGAAGAGATGGGCGCCGCGATCCTCAAGAAGCTCGCCGCGTAGCAGCCGAAGGACTAATCTGAGAAGGCCCGGTGCCCCCGAGGGGGCGCCGGGCCTTCGTTCATCTGCGCTTCAGGTGCGCTGTGATTTCTCCGGCGCACCGGGGAGGTCATATTATGACTTACGACATACGCACGCTTCTCAATCGTGCCGTCGAGCACGCCGTCGACTACCGCGCTTCGCTCAACGAACATGCCGGTCGTCCGGAGCACAGCTATGCCGAAATGCGCGACCGGCTCAGCGAGCAGCTGCCCGAACGGGGCGCCGCGCCGCTGGCGGTGCTCGAGGAACTGGTCGGGCGCAGCCAGGGTGGGTTGATGCCGATCACCGGGCCGCGGTTCTTCGGCTGGGTGATGGGCGCATCGCATCCGGCGGGCGTCGCGGCCGATTGGCTGGTCAGCGCCTGGGGGCAGAATGCCGGCTACCATACCCCGACCCCGGCGGCGGCAGCGATGGAAGAGGTGGCGGAGCGCTGGTTGCTCGAGATCCTCGACCTGCCGCGCCAGAGCTCGATCGGCTTCACCACCGGCGCCACGGTGGCGGGCGCGGTTGGGCTCGCCGCGGCGCGAACCCGGGTGCTGCTCGATGCCGGCTGGGACCCCGATGCCGACGGGCTGTTCGGGGCGCCGCCGGTGCACGTGCTGATCGGCGACGACGCGCATTCCTCGATGTTCTCGGCGCTGCAACTGATCGGCTTCGGCTATCGCCGGCTGATCCGCATCGCGACCGACGACCAGGGTCGGATGAGCGTGTCGGCGCTCGAGGCGGCGCTGAGGGGGCTGAGCGGTCCGAAAATCGTCATCGCCCAGGCCGGGCAGATCAATACCGGCGCCTATGACCGGTTCGACGAGCTCATCCCGCTGGCACACGCGTCCGGCGCCTGGGTGCATGTCGACGGCGCGTTCGGGCTCTGGGCCCGCGCCACACCGTCGCTTCGCCACCTGACGGCAGGGATCGAAGCGGCCGATTCCTGGGTGACCGACGGACATAAGTGGCTGCAGGTGCCCTACGATTCCGGCTTTGCCATCGTGCGCGACCGCGAGGCGCATCAGCGCGCCATGACGCAATGGGCGAGCTATCTGCCGACCATCGCGCCGACCGACCGGGTGCCTTCGGCGTTCGTGCCGGAACTGTCGCGCCGGGCGCGTGGCACGCCTGTCTGGGCGATGCTGAAGACCCTGGGCCGGCAGGGCGTGGCGGAACTGGTGGAGCGGCATTGCGGGCTGGCGCGACGGATGGCGGCGCGGCTTGGCGCCGAGCCGGGTATCAACCTCCGGAACGAGGTCACCATCAATCAGCTGATCGTCGATTTCGGCAGCGGTGACGCGGCGACGCGCAAGGCGTTGACCGAGGCGGTGATCGCGGGGGTACAGGCCGGCGGGGTGTGCTTTGCCGGTGGGGCGGCGTGGCACGGCGATTGGGTGATGCGGATCTCGGTCACCTCCGGCGCCACCACGGAAGCCGACATCGACCTGTCGGCCGATGCCATCATTGCCGCCTGGCGAGCCGTCAGGGGCTAACGATGCTCGGGTATGCGCAGCGGATCGAACAGCACCGAACTGCGCTTGCCGTCGAGCGCGTCGAAAATGTCGCCAGGCTCGATCCCCATGTCGCGCAGCAGATAGGGCTGCATGCGGCTGAGCCCGGTCAGCGTGGCGCGTTCGGCGCGGCGCGCGCGCCAGCGGCGAAACAGCCGCCGGATGAAACCGGCATCGACATTGGACCGCTGCACGTCGTGCAGGGGGGCGTTCAGTTCAACCGCCGTCATGGTCGTCGTCCTTGCTGCGCCCCCGCAGGTTCGAGTTCAGTGGGGGTGGTGTTCGCCGGGCAGGCAGGCGTCGCAGATGGCGCTGATATGCCGATGGTCCGTGCCGCAGCAGCCGCCGATCACCCGGATGTTGGGGAGCATCGGCAGAATGCGGGCATAGCGCTGGGCCAGGTCGGTCCAATCGCCGATGTCGAGCGTTGGCGAGTTGTCGAGCTCGGCATGGCTCAGCATCGAGGCATTGACCCGCAGCCCGCCGATCCGGCTCACCCAGTCGCCACCGGTGCTGATGGTCGACGCGAAATGGATCGGGTGCACGCAGTTGATCATGTAGTAGGCGGGGTAGGCACCGGTGGTGCCATCGACCTCGGCGATCGCGACGCCGAGCGGCTTGCCGCCTGGCAGGTTGCCGTCGGTTTCGAGAGTGAAGCTCAGCACCACGGGCAGTTCCGACCGGCGGGCGGCCCGGGCGATGCCCACCGCCTCCGGCACATTGGTCAGGGTGTAGGCCGTCACGTAGTCGGCATTGGCGGCGGCGAATGCCTCCACCTGCGGCGTATGATAGGTCTCGGCCTCCTCGACGGTCATCTGCCGGTCGTACTGCCAGGCGTCGCGCCGCGGGCCCAGCACGCCGGAGATGATCGAGGGCACGCCCGCCGCGGCGAACTCGGCCTGCATCTCCCGGCAGAAGGCAACCGCCGCCATGTTTGCGGCGCGCAACCCCGCCGCGTCATAACCGACCTTGAGCCCCCAGTCGGGATTGGCACGCCAGGTATTGGTGTCGAACAGGAAGCCCTGGCCGGCCTGCCGGGCGATCGGGATGTAGGCGCGGTAGTATTCGCGCATGGTGTCGCGGCCGCGTTCGCTCATGTTGAGCAAGTAGGCCGACATTTCGGGCAGGTCTTCCCCCTGATTGAAGATCAGATGGGTTTCGATGCCGCCATCGGTGACGAACATCTGGCCGCCGAGTTGGGGAAGCGAGCGGTGCCGCAAGTGCATCAGAACTCTCCGTGGAGCGTGATTGCAGAACAACTGCCGCCGGATGGCGGCGCTACGTCCAGAATGACTTGTGCCAGTTTGGCGAGGCCGGCGATAGCCGCTGCACGGTGCAGTTTCCGCGCCGAAGGAAATGCGCAGCAGCCAGAACGGCGTAGACCGGCTCCGGCGCCCGGGGCGGGCGCTGCCGAGGGGCAGGGCGACCTGAAAACCGTACCGCAGGTACAGCATTGGAAGAGGGACCATCATGCGCAAAGGCAATGAAACGCGCGAACGCATCCTCGACATCGCCGAAGCGGGGGTGCTCGCCAAGGGTTTTGGCGCCACTTCGATCGACGAGATCATCGCCGAAGCCGGGATCACCAAATCGGGCTTCTTCTACCATTTCCGCGACAAGAACGAGCTCGCCCGCGGGCTGCTGTCACGCTACCGCGGTCGCCTCGAGCAACTGCTCGACGAGATTTTCGGACGGGCGGCCGAGCTCAGTGACGACCCGCTGCAACGGCTGCTGATCGGGCTGACGCTGTTCGCCGAGCACATGGCGGCGATGCCGGGCGGGCATCCGGGCTGTCTCGTCGCGACGATGAGCTACCAGGACCAGCTGTTCAACCGCGAGGTTCGCGGCATGGTCACCTCGATCGTCGAGGGCTGGAACAGCTTCTTTCGCGCCATGATCGAGGCGATCATCGTGGTCTATCCGCTGCGCGAGCCGATCGATGCCGGGCGCCTGGCGCGCCACATCGCCTGCGCCATCGATGGCGGCATCATCATGGGCAAGTCACTGGGCGACCCGACAGTGCTGCCCGAGCAGATGCTGATGGCGCGCAACTACGTGAAGCTGATGTTCCAGCCGGCGGCGCTCCATGCCCTGCAGCGCGAGGCCGTCGCGGCGTGATGCAGTTCCCTTGACCTAGAGCCCGAACGCCTCCGCCAGGAGGCGGAACGAGCGCAGGCGCAGCTCATAGTCGTACATGGTGGTGGTGACCATCACCTCGTCGGCCCCGGACTCTTCGACCTTGTTCTCGATCGCGGCCTTCACCGTGGACGGCGAGCCGACGATCCAGAGCGGGCGCTGGCCCTCGATGATGCGGGTTTCGTGCGGGGTGTATTGATGCGCCGCCGCCGCCTCGGGGGAGACGAGCTTGCGTACCTGGCCCGAGTGGAACAGCGCCCACATCAGTTCCTGCGAGCGGGCGAGGAACTGCGCTTCCTCGTCGGTGGGCGCCACCAGCGCCGAGACGGCAATGATGGCGTGCGGCCGGGGGAAGGCCTCGGTCGGGGTGAAGGCGGCGCGATAGGCGGCGAAGGCCGGGCCGGCCGGAGTGGCGCTGAAATGGGCCGCAAAGGAATAGCCGACGCCCAGCTGACCGGCCGCCTGGGCGCTCGCGCCGCTCGAGCCCAGCAGATAGATCGGCGGCAGCTCCACCCGCTCGGGCACCACCATCACCGGATGGAAGGGGTGATCGGGGGCGAAGTTGCCTTCCTCGAAGGCCAGCATCTCGGCCAGCTCCTGGGCGAAATACTCGCCGCCGACCGAACGCAGCGCCTGCAGGGTGCGGCCATCGCTGCCGCCGGCCCGGCCGATGCCGAGGTCGATACGGCCGGGGTTGAGGCCGTTGAGAGTGCGGTAGGTCTCGACGACGCGCAGCGGCACATGGTTGGGCAGCATGACGCCGCCCGAGCCGACGCGGATGCGTGAAGTGTTGGCCGCCGCGGTAGCGATCAGCACCTCCGGCGAGGATGAAGCGATCGAGGGCATGCCGTGGTGCTCGGCATACCAGAGCCGAGTGAAGCCGAGCTCGTCGCCGAGTTTGGCGAGGGCGATGATGTGCCTGAGCGCGTCTGGCGTGGAGGTGCCTTCGGAGACCGGCGCGAGGTCGAGGATGGAGAGGGGGAGGGAAGCCATGAGGGCTTATATCGTCATTTGACGATGGATTGGAAGGGCTTGCTGACTGAGAGAGACGGCCCCCTCCCGGCCTCCCCCATAACGGGGGAGGTGAAGAGTCGAGGCTCTGTCTTCGATGGTGCCAAAACGCACCGGCGGGGCACCTCCGCCCTTAAGGGGAGGATGGGAGGGGGCCGTCTCTGTCGGCGACCATTTGACAGCCAACACCGACGCGCTAGCTTCCCCGCCGAAGGGGAACAGCTCATGGCCAGCAATAGCCGCATCGGACCGATCACCGGCTCGGTGATCTTCCTGTTCGTAGCGCCGGGTGTCGTCGCCGGCCTGATCCCGTACTGGATTTCCGGCTGGCAGGTGGGGCCGGCGCTCGGCGGCTTCGAGCCGGTGCGCTGGCTTGGCATGCTGCTGCTGCTGCTCGGCGGGGTGCTGCTGGCGGAAACCTTCAGCCGCTTCGCGTTGCAGGGCCGCGGCACTCCCGCGCCGGTCTATCCGACCGAAACGCTGGTGGTCACCGGCTCCTATCGGTTCGTGCGCAACCCGATGTATGTGGCGGTGGTGTCGCTGATCCTCGGGCAGGCCCTGCTGTTCGGCAGCCTCCCGGTGCTGGCCTATGGCGCGCTGATCTGGCTTACCGTGCACCTGTTCGTCATCAGCTACGAGGAGCCGACGCTCGAGCGCAGCTTCGGCGGGCAATACGAGCGCTACAGGGCCAATGTCCGGCGCTGGATCCCGCGGCTGACGCCGTGGACACCCGAGCATTGACCCGGCCCGGCGAACCGGACCGGGCTGGGTTTGTCACTCGGCTGCCTCGAGCCCCTTGATCAGTTCGAGCGCCTGGCGCTCGAACAGCCGGCGGTAAATACCGCCGTCGCGCTTGACCAGCTGCTCGTGCGTGCCTTCCTCGACCACCTTGCCGCCATCGAACACCAGGAGGCGATCGAGGGCCCGCACCGTCGACAGCCGATGCGCGATGACGATGGTGGTGCGGCCGACCATCAGCCGCTCCATCGCCTGCTGGATCAACAGTTCGCTCTCGCTGTCGAGGCTCGAGGTCGCCTCGTCGAGGATCAGGACGCGTGCATCCGACAGGAAGGCGCGGGCGATGGCGACGCGCTGGCGTTCGCCACCACTGAGCTTGATGCCGCGTTCGCCCACCAGCGTCTCATAGCCCTTGGGGAGCTTTGAGATGAACTCGTGCGCATTGGCGAGTTTTGCCGCCTCCTCGATTTCGGCACGGGTGGCGCCGGGACGTCCGTAGGCGATGTTCTCGGCCAGCGAGCGGTGGAACAGCACCGGCTCCTGCTGCACGATGGCGATCTGCTGGCGGAGCGAGGCCTGCTGCACATCGCGGATATCGATGCCGTCGATGACGATGCGGCCACCGGACACGTCGTGCAGGCGCTGGATCAGCTTGACGAAGGTGGTCTTGCCCGAGCCGGAATGACCGACAAGGCCGACCTTCTCGCCGGGCGCGATATGCACGTCGAGCTGACGATAGAGCGGTTTCAGGTGGACGCCATAGTGGAAGTCGACCTGCTCGAAATCGATGGCGCCCTGCTTGACCTGCATGGGCCGGGCGCCGGGCTTGTCCTCGATGCCGAGCTTCTGGTCGTCGAGCGCCACCAGTTCTTCCATATCGTTGACGGCACGCTGCAGGTTGCGCACGTGCTGGCCGATATCGCGCAGGTAACCCTGCAGCACCAGGAAGGTGGTGATGACGAAGGTGACGTCACCCGCCGTCGCGGCGCCGCTCTGCCAGAGCAGCAGGCCCGAGCCGATAATGGCGCAGCGCAGCACCCACAGCATGGTGTTCTGGATGGTGCCGTTGAGCGTGCCGCGGTTCCAGGTGCGCGAGGTGCGGCGGCGCCACTTGTCGACGACGTGGCCCAGGCGGGCCTCCTCGCGGTCTTCGGCGCCGAAGCCCTTGACCACGATGTTGCAGCTCACCGCGTCGGCCAGCGCGCCGCCCATGCGGGTATCCCAGGCATTGGCGAGGCTCGCCGCCGGCGCCACCCACAGGGTCGAGAGGCTGACGGTGACCGCGATGTAGATCAAGGAGCCGACGCCGACGACGAGGCCCATGATCGGCCAGAACAGGCTGAGCATCACGGTGGTGCCGATCAGCATCACCAGCGAGGGGAGCAGCGCCATCAGGATGACGTCGTTGAGGCTGTCGAGCGCCCACATGCCACGGGTGATCTTGCGGACGGTCGAGCCGGCAAAGGAATTGGCGTGCCAATCGGACGAGAAGCGCTGCACGCGATGGAAGGCGTTCTGGGCGATGTCGCTCATCATGCGCAGGGTGAGGGCGATGATGGTCTGGAAAGCGAGCTGGCGCACCAGCACCGAAGCGGCGCCGAGCGCGACGATGACGAAGAAGGCCGTCATCGCGCCGTTCCAGGCGATCTCGTTGGTGGCGGCGCCGCTCGCCACCGCCTCGACCAGCCGGCCGGCAAAGAACGGGGTCAGGATGTCGGCGACGGTCTCGATGAAGAACAGCCCCATGATGAGGGCGACGCGCCGGGGCTGCCGGCGCCAATGTCCGGCGGCGAAGCCGAGCACCTTGCCATAGGCCTGGCCACGCTGAGTTTTCTTGGAAGAAGCCATGTCGTTCGTCCGGACGCCGCGCGAGGCAGCCATCCGGTCCCGGAAAAGAGCAAAACTGGAAACGAGCCTGAAAACCCGGCGGGTTCGAAGGCCGCTACCTGAAGGAAAAGTCCGCGACTTTCCCTGATAGCGCTGTGCAGGAAGTGGTCCTCAGGCGGACCGCGGGCAACCTAACGGTGAAATCCCGAGGTGAGCCCTGCGAGGCGAGGTCGAAATGCCGTCATGTCGCGCCTCCCTGTGGCTGGCCGAAGAAGGTCAGTCATAAAGAGGTTTTTCGATTGCGGCAAGCGGGTCGGGAATCCCGAGTGTGCGCGGGGCGAACGCAAAGATCCGGATGGTGGTGCGCCCAGCTGGTGGGTGGGGCCGGATCTGGGCCCCACCACCATGCTGGCCTGCTGTTCTGCGGAGCCGCTAGATCGCCAGCGCCACCGCGACGGGCACGAAGATGATGGCGACGATCAGGGCGATCGCCGGAAAATCGATGAACTTGGCCTTGTCCTTGAGAGACATGGGAAATCTCCTTCCAGCGGACATAACGCCCGGCGGAAGGAGCTGTTCCCGGCTCAGAACTCGGGTTCGGCCCCGATCGAGTGGATCGAGAGGTCGGCGCCGCGGCGCTGCTGTTCATCGCTGAGGCGGACCGGAGCGACGCGGTTGGACAGCCAATAGAGCAGGTAACCGGCGGCGAAGGCGTAGGCCGAGACAGCGAACGAGCCCACCAGCTGGGTGACGAAGGAGACGCCGCCCATGCCGCCCAGCGCCTCGAGCCCGAAGATGCCGGCGGCAATGCCGCCCCACAGGCCGCAGAGGCCATGCAGCGGCCAGACGCCGAGCACGTCGTCGACCTTGAGCCTTTCCTGGGTCCAGCTGAAACCCTTGACGAAGATGACGCCGGCCACCGCGCCGACGGCGAGCGCCGCCAGCGGGTGGTAGAGGTCGGAGCCGGCGCAGACGGCGACGAGGCCGGCCAGCGCGCCGTTATGGGTGAAGCCCGGGTCGTTGCGGCCGATCACCACGGCGGCGATGATGCCTCCGACCATCGCCATCAGCGAGTTGATGGCGACGAGCCCGGAAACGCCAGCGACCGACTGGGCCGACATGACGTTGAAGCCGAACCAGCCGATGCAGAGCAGCCAGGTGCCGAGCGCCAGCCATGGGATCGAGGAGGGGGCGAAGGGGCGGCCGTTCGGACCGTAGCGGCCGACGCGAGCGCCCATGCGCAGCACCGCGGCCAGCGCCAGCCAGCCGCCGAGCGCATGCACCTGGATCGAGCCGGCAAAATCGTGGAAGCGGGCGCCGAAGCTGGCTTCGAGCCAGGCCTGGATGCCGTAATTGGCGTTCCAGACGATGCCCTCGGAGAACGGGTAGATCAGCCCGACGATGACGGCAGCGGCGATCACCTGCGGCCAGAACTTCGCCCGCTCGGCGATGCCGCCCGAAATGATCGCCGGCACTGCCGCGGCAAAGGTGGCGAGGAAGAAGAACTTCACCAGGCTGAAGCCCTGCGGGGCGAAGCCGGCGCCGCCGCCCGAAAGCGTTGCGGCATTGTGGAAGAAGGTGACGCCATAGGCGATGGAATAGCCGATGACGAAATAGGCCAGGGTCGAGAAGGCGAAGTCGACCAGGATCTTGACCAGCGCATTGACCTGGTTCTTGCCGCGCACCGTCCCCAGTTCGAGAAAGGCGAAACCGCCATGCATGGCGAACACCAGGATCGCGCCGACCAGCACAAAGAATACGTCGAGCCCAGCGGACTCAGCCATTGAAGCCTCCCAAGCAAACCCGGCTCGCATCCGGGTCAATTCGGGGGCATGGCAATCAAGCCGCGTGCCAGTCGGCCGGGCAGAAAGAGTGAAGCGGTTTCAGTGGCTTATGCGGAGGGGCAAAACCCGATGGCTTCGCGCGTGGCGAAGTGCTCAAGATTTGGGCGGCCAGCGGTCCGGCTCTGCCCACAAAGTGAGCAGGGGCGATGTCGCCTGGCGGGGCGAGAATCGGCCCGTCGCCGGGCCCGGAGCCGTTGACCGGGGTGTGCAGCCCACGCGGTTTGCGAGTGGGAAGCCTCTGTGGCGGGCCAAGAGGTACGTGAGCTGCACGCCGCGATCAGCGGGTGGAAATCCGGGCGGCAGCCCGGTTTCCGGGGTCGGAGAGCCGAGCCGCAACCCGGCTCTCCGGAGGTGGACGCGGGCGAAGGGGAGGAGGTCTCCGCTCGCGTCGGCTAGGCGGTCGCGTCCTGACGACGCTCCGGCCTAGTTATAGGCGCGCTCGCCATGGCTGGAGAGGTCGAGGCCATCGCTTTCGGCCGACTCGGTGACGCGGGCGCCGCCGAACACTGCCTTGACGATGAACATCGCGATGAGGGCCACCACGGCCGACCAGACGATGGCGATCCCGACGCCGGTCAGCTGCTTGATGAACTGGCCCCACATATCGTAGTCGGCCAGCGGGTAGCCGCCGAACGAGGGGTTGGCGACGAAGGCGGTGCCCAGGGCGCCGACGATGCCGCCAACGCCATGGATGCCGAACACGTCGAGCGAGTCGTCGTATTTGAACATCGGCTTCAGCGTCACGACGGCCCACAGGCAGACCACGCCGGCAATGGCGCCGAGAACGATCGCCCCGATGGTGCCGGCGAAACCGGCGGCCGGGGTGATGGCGACGAGACCGGCAACGGCACCCGAAGCAAAGCCGAGCAGCGAGGCATGGCCGCGGGTGAACTTCTCAGCCAGGCCCCAGGCGAGGGCCGCTGCGGCCGGCGCCGTGATGGTGTTGAGGAAAGCCTGGGCGGTGAGGCCGTTGGCTTCGAGGTTCGAGCCGGCATTGAAGCCGAACCAGCCGAACCAGAGCAGGCCCGCGCCGATGAAGACGAAGGTCAGGTTGTGCGGCGGGATCGGTTCCTTGAGGAAGCCGGTGCGCGGGCCGAGGACGATGGCGGCGATGAGGGCGGCCACACCGGAGTTGATGTGCACCACGGTGCCGCCGGCGAAGTCATAAGCGCCCAGGTTGAACAGGTAGCCGGTGCCGGCCCAGACCATGTGGGCGATCGGCAGGTAGGAGAAGGTGAACCAGATGGCGAGGAACAGCATCACGGCGCCGAACTTCATGCGCTCGGCGATGCCGCCGACGATGAGGGTGGAGGTGATGCAGGCAAAGGTGAGCTGGAACACCACGAACACCAGTTCGGGCAGCTGGAAGCCGGCCGAGAAGGTGGCGGCGGTCGATTCGATCGTCACACCGGAAAGGAACAGCTTGGAGAAATCGCCGATGACGGCAGACAGGCCGCCTTCGGAACCGCCGAAGGCGAGCGAGTAGCCATAGGCCACCCAGAGCAGGGCGATCATGGCGACGCCACCCAGCACCTGGCTGAGGATCGAGAGCACGTTCTTGGCGCGCACCAGGCCGCCATAGAACAGGGCGAGGCCCGGCACGATCATCACGAAGACGACCATGGTCGAGACCAGCATCCAGGCGGTGTCGCCCTTGTCGATGATGGGGGTGACTTCGGCGGCGGCTTCAGCCACCGGCGCCGCGGCATCCTGGGCGAAGGCGGGCAGGGCGAGAGCCAGCGAGGCCAGCGCCGCAGCTCCCAGGACTTTTGACATCTTCAAGTCTGTCATTGGTGTTTCTCCAGAGGGTAGCGGCATCAGAGCGCGGCCGCGCCGGTTTCGCCGGTGCGGATACGGGTGACGGCCAGCAGGTCGAGCACGAAGATCTTGCCGTCGCCGATGCGGCCCGTCTGGGCACTCTCGCGGATGGCCGAGACGATGGCGTCGGACTGGGCGTCGTCGACAGCGATCTCGATCTTGAGCTTTGGCAGGAAGTGCACCGCATACTCGGTGCCGCGGTAGATTTCGGAATGGCCCTTCTGCCGGCCATAGCCTTTCACTTCGGTCACGGTCATGCCGTGCACGTCGAGCGAGTTGAGGGCCTGGCGGACCTCTTCCAGGCGCGACGGTTTGATGATTGCGATCACCAGCTTCATGGATGCCCCTTTCGATACGTGGGTTTGGACTGTCTCCAATCGGCTCAAACAGACTCAAGTCGCGTGCCAAACTGTGGCCGCAATCGCCAACCTTATGATTCTATTAAGGAAAGACGGTCGCGCTCTGCTCAGCAGCGAGGCAGAGCGCCGATGAAGGCAGGTCTTATGCGCAGAATTTGAGCAGAATCGATTTGTGTGGTGATGTTTTGTGCAGCAGTGCTGGGTGCCGCGGCGAGTCTTGCACCGCGCGGCGAGAAGGCCGACATAGCGGCAGCGCGGAGTGCTCCTGATGGCCAACAGCTTTGACATCGTGATCGTGGGCGGTGGGCCGGTGGGCCTCACCATGGCGGTGGCGCTGACCCGCTCGATGAAGGGCCTGCGCGTGGCGCTGCTCGACCGCCGGCCGTTCTCGGTGCCCAAGGACCAGCGCGCCTCGGCCATTGCCGCCGGGGTGCGCCGCATCTTCGTCGAACTGGGCGTGTGGACGGCGATGGCGATCGGGGCCGAGCCGGTCCGGCAGATGAAGATCACCGATTCGGGCAGCGGCGACATCTCGCGGCCGCTGTTCCTCAGCTTCATGGGCGACGTGGCGCCGGGCGAGCCGTTCGCGCATCTGGTGCCCAACCAGTTGGTGGCCGAAACCCTGCTCGGGGCGCTGGGCGAAAGCGTCGAGATCATTGCGCCGGTGGAGATCACCGGCTTTGCCGCCGATCCCGGCATGGCCCGGTTGAGCCTCGCCGACGGGCGCACCATCACGGCGCCGCTGGTCATTGCTTCGGACGGCGCGCAGTCGGCGCTCCGGCGGATGGCCGGGATCGAGGTGGTTTCGCACGACTACCGACAGTCGGGGCTGGTCACCACCATCACGCACGAACTCGACCACGAGGGCACGGCATACGAGCATTTCCGGCCGGCAGGCCCGTTTGCCAGCCTGCCGCTGCCGGGCCGGCGCTCATCGCTAGTCTGGACCGAGAGCAGTGCGCGGGCGGCCGAACTCAAGGGCTGGCCGCAGGAGGCGATTGCCGCCGAGATCGAGGCGGTGATGGGCTCGAGCCTGGGGGCCGTGACGCTGGAGGAGGGGCTGCAGGCGTTTCCGTTGCGTCTGCAGATCGCCAAGAGCTTCGTGGCGCCGCGCCTGGCGCTGATCGGCGATGCGGCGCATGTGGTGCATCCGGTGGCCGGGCAGGGACTGAACCTCGGTCTCAAGGACGTCGCGGCGCTGGCCGAGGTGGTGATCGACGCGATCCGGCTCGGCCAGGATCACGGCGCCGCCGACGTGCTCGAGCGTTACCAGCACTGGCGCCGCTTCGACACCGCGCTGATGGCGATGGTAACCGACGGCATGGTGCGGCTGTTCTCGAACGATGTCGCGCCGGTGCGGGCGCTGCGCGATTTCGGCATGGGCGTGGTCGACCGGCTGCCGCCGGTCAAGGACCTGTTGATCGCCCGTGCTGCCGGGCTCGACCGCAACGGGCCCAAGCTGCTGCGCGGGTTGCAGATTTAGGGGTTTGCCCAACTGAGAGAGACGGCCCCCTCCCGGCCTCCCCCATGAAGGGGGAGGTGAAGAGTTGAGCTTGTGGCTGGATCGTGCCCAACGCACCGGCGGAGCACCTCCCCCTTCATGGGGGAGGATGGGAGGGGGCCGTCTGCTGCAGTCGGGACGGCGTCAAGCCGCGAGGCTGGTGTCCGCCGCGACGCCGAGCATCAGGTTGAGGTTCTGCACTGCGGCGCCCGATGCGCCCTTGCCCAGATTGTCGTAGACCGCAACCAGCAGCGCCTGGGCCTTCGCATCATTGGCAAAGACATGCAGTCGCATGCGGTTGGTGTCGTTGTAGATTTCCGGGTTGAGCTCGGGGCTACGCTCGAGGTCGGACAGCGGCGCGACATCGACGAAGCTTTGCGGGATCGCCGCAAAATGGTCGGCGATGGCGGCATGGAGCTCGGCGCCGGTCGGCACCTTGGCAAGCGTCCACAGCTGCAGCGGCACGGCCGTGATCATCCCCTGCCGGAAGTTGCCGACGGCGGGCTGGAACAGCGGGGTGTGCTGGAGCCTGGCGTATTTCTGCAGCTCGGGCAGGTGCTTGTGCTTGAAGGTGAGGCCATAGAGCGCGAACTCATTGGCATCTTCGCCCTTTGCCTCATAGTCTTCAATCATGGTGCGGCCGCCGCCGGAATAACCGGAGATGCCGTTGACGGTGACCGGGAAGTCGGCCGGCACGAGGCCCGCCTCGACCAGGGGCCGGAGCGTGGCGATGGCACCCTGCGGCCAGCAGCCGGGATTGCCGACCCGTTTGGCGTCGGCGATGGCAGCGGACTGCGCCTTGTCCATCTCGGCAAAGCCATAGGCCCAGCCCTCGGCGATGCGATGTGCGGTCGAAGCGTCGATCACCTTGGTGGTGTCGTTCTCGATCAGCGACACGCTTTCCTTGGCCGCGTCGTCGGGCAGGCAGAGGATGGCGACGTCGGCGAGATTCAAGAGGCGCTTGCGCTCGTCGAGATCCTTGCGCTTGTCGTGCGCGATGGAGATCACCTCGAGGTCGCGGCGACCGGCGAGGCGCTCGCGGATCTGCAGACCCGTGGTACCGGCTTCGCCGTCGATGAAGATTTTCGCGACCATGTGAGGCTCCATTATCGCAGGGTAAATGGACCTGCGTGATGACATGGTCAAGACTTAGCGTTCAGCAATCAGTACCGCATCGATCCCGAGCAGCATCGAGATCCAGCCTTTCTCGGTCTGGGCGATCCAGTCCGCCCATTGCGCGTCCATTTCGTTGTAGAGCGTGACGATGGCTCCCGTGCCGCCCGGCTCGGGGGCGATGATTATGGTCACCAACGAGGGATCAGCCTCTTCGCTGGGATCGGTGATCCAAGTGAAAGCAATCCTGGTCGGCCGGTCCAGCGTCTTGTAGGTGCCCCAGTGTCGGGCCTCGCCGGTATCCCGCATATCGGCAAACAGGAACTTGCCGCCGACGACCGGGTCGATCTCGCAGGCGGTCAGTTCGCCTTCCAGGCCGGCCTGTTGCAGCCAGGCCAGTTGCCAGAGCCTTACCTTGGCGGGATCGATAAAGGCGTCGTAAACCTGCTCCGGGCTCGCTTTGAACCGGTGGGTGACCTTGGCTTGGATCTTATCGGCCATTGTTTTCAATCTTCCTTGTCCTGCTCGGCGGTGAGCACAGCGTCCAATGCTTCGAGTCCCGCTGCCCAGAATCGTTCCTGCCGCTCGATCCACTGACGGGCGGCACGCAGCGGTTCAGGGCGGAAGCTGAGGATATGTTCCCGTCCGACCCTGCGGCGGCTGATGAGCTCGGCCCGTTCCAGCAGCCTGATGTGCTTGCTGACCGAATTGAGCGAGATGGCAAAGGGCGCGGCCAGCTCGGTTACCCGCGCCTCCCCCTGTGCCAGCCGCCTCAGGATGGCGCGTCGCGTCGGGTCGGCGAGCGCGATCAGCGTGTGATCGAGCAGGGTTTCGGTCGCTGGCATCTTATATTCATCCTTATGGGTGAATATTGTCGAGCCGGATGCGGTTGTCAACCCGGCACCGCAATGGCATTGCTCTGAACGAGTGGACAATACCTCGAGGACAAGCGAAATGACCCCGCACAACCACGCCAAGCCCGGTGACTATGCCGAAGCCGTGCTGCTGCCCGGCGACCCGTTGCGCGCCAAATGGATCGCCGAAAATTTCTTCGAGGATGCCAAGCTGGTGAACTCGGTGCGCAACTGCCTCGGTTACACCGGCAGCTGGAAGGGCAAGCCCGTCTCGGTGCAGGCGACCGGCATGGGGCAGGCATCGCTGTCGATCTATGTGCATGAGCTGATCAACGTCTACGGCCTCAAGAAGCTGATCCGGGTCGGCACCTGCGGCGGGCTCAATGCCAAGGTGAAGGTGCGTGACCTGATCATCGCGCAGGGGGCGACGACGGATTCGGCGATCGTCCGCGACGCCTTCACCCCGTTCAACTTCGCGCCGATCGCCGATTTCGCGCTGCTGCGCGACAGCGTCGAGCGGGCCGAGAAGGCGGGCATGCGCTACCACGTGGGCAACATGCTCTCGTCCGATATCTTCTACCACATCGAGCCCGGCCTCGCCGGCTATGGCCGGCTGCCGGCGCACGGCATCCTCGGGGTCGAAATGGAAGCAGCGGCGCTCTACACGCTGGCGGCGCGGTTCGATCGCCAGGCACTGGCCATCTGCACGATGACCGATTGCCTGATCACCCACGCCGAACTCAGCGCCGAGGACCGGCAATCGTCGCTCAGGGAGATGATCACCCTGGCGCTCGACACCGCGATCGGCGCATGAGCGTTCTGGGCAAGCTCGCTTCGGCGCTCGGGCGCAACGACGAGCAGCCCAATGTCGAACTGGCCGAGGCGCTGGCAAGCAAGCCCGACGCCGCGGCCATCGCCGAACTGGCCGGCGCGCTGTCGGCCGGTCCGACCGCCGTCTCCAACGATGCCATCAAGGTGCTGTACGAGCTGGGGGCGCGAAAGCCGGAGCTGGTGGCGCCGCATGCGGCGGCGTTCCTGACCCTGCTCGGCGGCAAGAACAACCGCAATGTGTGGGGTGCGCTGCAGGCGATCGAGACGATCACGTCGCTGCAGCCCGAGGCGGTGCTGGCCGAGTTGCCGGCGATCCTCGCGGCGGCCGACAAGGGCTCGGTGATCGCCAAGGACAAGGCCGTGGCGATCCTCGTCAAGCTGGCGGCGGCCGGTCACGGCGCCGAGGCATTGCCGGTGCTGCTGGAGCGGCTGGGCGCTGCGGCGCCCAACCAGTTCCCGATGTATGCCGAGCAGGCGCTGCCGGTGATCGACGCCGCACACCGCGCAGGGTTCACCAGTCTGCTCGAGGGCCGGGTGGCTGCGATCGAAGCGCCGGCCAAGCGGGCCCGGGTAGAAAAACTGCTGCGCAAGCTGCGCAAATAGGCGCCGCCGAAACATCGCCCCCTGGCGATGTTCACTGAACAATCCGTGAGCCTCGCACCTGCGTCACAATGCGCGCCGATGCTGCCCTCCGTAATGGGAACTCTGCGTTCGGAGGGACGTTTGAAACCCATGCAACGGCATCTGAGGGGAGGCCAAGATGAACACCCATACGCTCGTAGAACATCGTGACATCCAGGACTGGGTGACGGCGCGAAACGGCCGGCCGGCATTGCGCCGCGTCCCCGATCCGACCGGCTCGATGCGCTCGCGGCTGGAGCTCAACTTTTCGAGGCGCATGAGCCCCACCGAGACGCCGAGCCAGGACGACGGGATGAGCCCGTGCTCGTGGACGGCGTGGCTGGCGGAACTCGATCGGCAGCAGCTGGCGCTACGGGTCGGCGACCAGACGGCGTTCGAGTTCATCGAGCGGCGTGAGCTGAACTAGCACCGCCTGGCGGTTCGCATTGAGTTTCGGGCCACCGCGGGCTCCGATCGCTAAGCCGATCGGGCGAGTGTCGTGCCGGCCAGCGGATGTGCCGGCATGGCATCGGCCAACGGATCGCCCGCCGAGGCAACCCGATCGCGACCATCGCGCTTGGCCGTATAAAGCGCCGCATCAGCGCGGCGCCGAAGTCCGGACAGGCCCTCGGCATCGAGGCGTTCGGCAACTCCGAAGCTGGCAGTGCAGCGTATGAAGGGCGGCAGGCCCGGCACGCTGAGGCTCGAGAAGCTGGCGCGCAGCGTTTCGGCCAGCAGGCGGGCGACAGCGAGGTTGGCGCCGGGGATGAACACGGCAAACTCCTCGCCGCCCATACGCCCGACCACGGCGCGCGGCGGCGCCGTGTCCCGCAGCAGCGTGGCGAAGGCGATGATCACCTGATCGCCGATGTCGTGGCCGTAATTGTCGTTGACCGCCTTGAAGGCATCGAGATCCGCCAGCACCAAAGCGGCGGGTACAGCGGGGTTCTGCAAGCCCGGAGCGGCGCGCTCCTCGAAACCGCGACGATTGTAGACCAGCGACAGCGGATCGGTTTCCGAGCGGGCGGTGATCTCCACCAGCATGTCCCGCACCAGCAGCATCAGCATGAGCAGGCCGGTAGCGACCTGCAGGATGGCGCCGAGCGATTGCGAATAGAGCGCGTAGGTGGTGGCGAGATAGGTCGCCGAACTGTCGCCCGACCCGCCCAGCAGCACTGCGGCGAAGGGCTTGGAGAGAAACTGGACGGCGCTCAACACGAACAGCGCCACCAGCCCGATATCGATCGGCTGGCGGCGGCGCGATGCGATGATGATCGCCGCGGCGCAGGCCTGCATCAACGCATAGGGCGCCTGGTACACCAGGTTGCGCTCGACCGTGTCGTGCGGCAGGGCGTAACCGAACCAGTTGGCCAGCACCGAGATGGCGATGATGGCGCCGACGCCGAGCCAGGGCAGGGGACGAGCGTAGCGGCGGGCGACGCCGAGGGTGACCGAGGTCACGGCGCCGAGGAAGGCGGTGAAGCCGGCGGTGTAGGCAAATTGCGGGTAATCGTGCCGCGGCAGGATGAATTCGGACGCGATGTAGACGATGCCGAACACGTAAGCGAGCGCGAAGTAGGGTGCGACCTTGTCGGCCCGGTTGGACACGCCAACCAGGAAGAACGCCAGCGCAAACAGCGCGGCAATGAAAAGGTTGATGGCGAGGATGAAGCCCGCTCCGGCCATGCCCTGCAAATCGCGTCCCTGATGATGGAACGACAGTAAGGGCGGCGCCGAAAGAACTGGTTAACGGGAAAGGCACAGCGCGGAAGCGCGCTGTCACAATCCCGGCGAGGGCGCGCCGCACTGCACTTGGAACCAGGTGCGGCCACAACCACTTAAGCTAGGACAGTTCTCCCCGCTGGAGCCTGTGCCGCGGCGCCCTGGCAGTGAAAAGTCTGCACCTTCGGCTCAAAGCGCTCTAAGCTCATGGCCTCCGACACGACCAGAAAGGCATCGAAATGACGCAGGTCCTCACCAAGCACGAGGATATCCGGCTCTGGGCGGCGGCGCGCTCGGGCAACCCGGCGATGGAAGATCGCGCCACGAGCCTCAATGCTCCGCTGGTGCTGAGGATCCTCTTCGACCAACAGGCGCTCAACTCGGGCGAGGCGCAGTACAATGATCGTCCGGGCGGGCTCGACCTGGTCGGTTGGGACGAATGGTTCGAGGAGTTCGACCGGCTCAAATACGGGTTACTGGTCGAGGACGAGCGACCGGGCGTGCTCGACGATTATTACGAGTTCGTGCCGCGGGACGGCAACCAGCGGGACTGAGGCGGAACATGTTCCGCTCAGCGCGCACTGCCTGAGCGCTTCAGCCCTCTTGTTCCGCTGCCGCCTCGATGGCTTCCATGTCATCGTCGGAAAAGCCGAAATGGTGGCCGATCTCGTGCACCAGCACGTGGGTGATGATCTCCCCCAGGGTTTCGCCGGTTTCGCTTTCGGCCCAGTAGTCGAGGATGGGACGGCGGTAGAGCCAGACCTGGTTGGGCAGTTGTCCGGTTTGCGGCGTGGCGCCGCCCTGTGGCAGGCCGATGCCGCGGAACAGCCCGAGGATGTCGAACTCGCTGTCGAGTTCCATCTCGCGGATCGTCTCCGCATCGGGGAATTCAGCCACGACACAGGGGATGTTGCCGGCCAGCGCCTTGAACTCGGGCGGCAGCGCCTCGAAAGCCGCTGCCGCGATCTGTTCGAAATCGTCGAGGGACGGAGCTGCGCGCTCCGTCCAGGCGTTGGGGCCTACTGCCACTCGCGGATATCGACGAAGTGGCCGGTGACCGCCGCGGCTGCCGCCATGGCGGGCGAGACCAGGTGGGTGCGGCCCTTGAAGCCCTGACGGCCCTCGAAGTTGCGGTTCGAGGTCGAAGCGCAGCGCTCGTGCGGCTTCAGCTTGTCGGGGTTCATGGCGAGGCACATCGAGCAGCCCGGCTCGCGCCACTCGAAACCGGCATCCTTGAAGATCTTGTCGAGACCTTCGGCTTCCGCCTGTTCCTTGACGAGGCCCGAGCCCGGAACCACCATGGCGTTGACGCCAGCGGCAACTTTCCGGCCAGCCACCACCTTGGCGGCAGCGCGCAGATCCTCGATGCGGCCATTGGTGCACGAGCCGAGGAAAACGCGCTCGACGGTGATGTCGGTGATCCGGGTGCCCGGCTCGAGGCCCATATATTCCAGCGCCCGCCACTTGCTGGCGCGCTTGTTGGCATCCTGGATGTCGTCGGGGTTGGGGACGACGCCGTTGACCGAAATCACGTCCTCGGGGCTCGAGCCCCAGGAAACGATCGGCGGCAACTTGGCGGCGTCGAGGATCACCACCTTGTCGTAGTGGGCATCGGCGTCGGAATAGAGGGTCTTCCAGTACTCGACGGCATGGTCGTAGGCGGCGCCTTTCGGCGCGCGCGGGCGGTCCTTGACGTATTCGAAGGTCTTTTCATCGGGCGCAATCAGGCCGGCGCGGGCGCCGCCCTCGATGGTCATGTTGCAGACCGTCATGCGGCCTTCCATCGACAGCGCGCGGATGGCTTCGCCGGCGAACTCGATGACGTGGCCGGTGCCGCCGGCCGTGCCGATCTCGCCGATGATGGCGAGGATGATGTCCTTGGCGGTGACGCCTTCAGGCAGCTGGCCATCGACACGCACCAGCATGTTCTTGGCCTTCTGCTGGATCAGCGTCTGGGTGGCGAGCACGTGCTCGACTTCCGACGTGCCGATGCCGTGTGCCAGGGCGCCGAACGCGCCATGCGTCGAGGTGTGGCTGTCGCCGCAGACGATGGTCATGCCGGGCAGGGTAAAGCCCTGCTCGGGGCCGACGATGTGCACGATGCCCTGACGCTTGTCGAAGGGATCGTAATACTCGATGCCGAAATCCCTGGTGTTCTCGGCCAGCGCGGCGATCTGGATGGCGCTTTCCGGGTCGGGATTGGGCAGCGAACGGTCGGTGGTGGGGACGTTGTGGTCGACCACGGCCAGGGTGCGCTCGGGCGCCCGAACCTTGCGGCCGTTCATGCGCAAGCCCTCGAAGGCCTGCGGGCTCGTCACCTCGTGGACCAGGTGGCGATCAATGTAAATAAGGCTGGTCCCATCCTCGTTGTTGGAAACAAGGTGATCGTCCCAGATCTTATCGTACAGAGTTCTGCCGGCCATTTTTGCTGGAGGTTCCACTCGGGGGTTAAGGAGTAACGGGGGGTTCTAAGCCCCGCTCGCGTGTCAGGTCAAGGTTGGCGGAGGGCGTGGAGATTACAAGGGGGCCATGCGGGCGGGCGCATCGGCGAGGCCGCGGACCCGGAAAGCACCGAGCAGCGTGGTGTCGATACCGATATGGCGGCGATTCCAGCGGGCGATGGCGAGCTGCGCCACGGCACGCGACAGGGCGTTGACGGCGGCGGCGCCGACGAGCCCGAAAACCGGGATCACCATCAGTTCGACGAGCAGCCCCGCCAGCATGATGGCGCCCCAGATGCGCACGTAATCGCGCTCGTGGCCGGTCATCATCATGACGATGCGCGAGGGACCGGTGGCGGCGTCGAACAACAGCCCGACGCTGAGCAGGATCAGCACCCAGTAGCCGGCGGTGGAGTGATCGCCGAACAGCGCCAGAATCTGATTGCCGAAGATCAGGTAGCCGAGGAACACCGCGAGCGAGAAAGCGAAACCGGCCCAGGCGCACAAAGCCGTGATCGCCTGCGCCTGTTTCATTTCGCCCGCGTGGTAGTGGCGCGACACCATCGGCGCGACGACGAGGGTAATGGCGAACATGAACAGGGTCAGCAGTCCGGCGGTGCGGAAGGCGTTGAAGTAGATGCCGGCCGCCTCGGCGGTCACCAGCAGGCCGATGAAGATGGTGTCCATGTTGAGCGCGGCGGAATCGATCACCGTGCCGATGAGGAACCAGCGGCTCGCCGTGCCGTGCTCGCGCCAATAGGGGCGGAGCGTCGTGAAGCCCGGCGCGATCTCGTAGCGCCGCAGGCGGGCGAGGGCATATTGCAGCAGCAGCGCCACCGCCAGCAGCAGGGCGGTCAGCAGCAGCGCCTGCCAGCCGGTCAGTGGCGCGCCGAGCGCGAACAGGGCGACGATGGCGAGCGGGGTGAGGACGCGCCACAGGATGTCGCGCGGCGCCAGCGCCGTCCACACCGAGCCCTGCGCCCGGAGCGCCGAGGACCAGTACTCTGCGAAGGCCATGGGCAGGATCAGCGCCGCGCCGGCATAGAGATGCCAGCTTGCGCCACCGAGCAGACCGGTCGCCGCCGCGCCGCCGATGCCGAGCGCAGTGAGAACGAGACCGGCAATCAGCGTCAGCGCACCGCCCGAGCGGATCGCCGATACCGCCTTGTCATGACGTCCGGCGACGTCCGCTTCGGGCCAGTAGCGCAGGATTGCCGTCTGCTGGCCCATCGAGGCGCCGATGGCGAGCACGGTCGCGAGGCTGAGCCCGAAGGCGAAGTAGCCGTACTCGGCGGCGCCCATGGTGCGCGAAAGCACCACGTACATCAGGTAGGTCAGCCCGGCCGTCGCGACCTTGATCAGCAGCGATGCCAGCGACCGGCTGAGGCCGGTGCGCAGCAGGGCGCGAAGGTCGGAGGGAGCGTTGGACATGGCGGGCCGTCGAGGAGCAGGTGGCCGACTATGGCAGCGGGATGCTCACAAGGTCTTACCGTCATCCTCCTGTGTTGTGGCCACTCGACAACAGATGCGGCCGGACGCAGAGTTCCGCCGCTGGGGGACGGGGAGTCAGGCGATGAATGAGGCGGCGGCTGTCGACACGCGTGCGGTACTGATCGCGCGGGCAGAGGGCTACCAGTCGTCGGAACCGAGCTTCGCGCGGTTCCTCAGGGCGGTGGCTGAGGCGACCGATCCCGAAGATCTCGCCACGCAACCCGCCGACGCGCTGGAGGCGACGTTCCGCAAATCCTACGGCCGGTTGGGCAAGCGCGAGCTGGCGAGCCACAATGTCTATGTGGTGCCGCCCGAGCAGCCGGGTTCGCTCGAGATCGTCGAAGTGTTCTCCGCCGACATGCCGTTCATCGTCGACAGCGTCCTGGCGGCGATCCGGGCGCGCGGCGGGGTGATCCGCTTCATCAGCCACCCGGTGCTGCAGTTCGATCCGGCGACCTATCGGGTGCTCGACGTGCCGACACCGGGGAGCCGGCTCGAGAGCTTCCTTCACATCGAGATCGATCCGCTTGCCGATATCGTGCTGCGCGAGGCGCTGAAGGGCGAGATCGACGATACGCTGACCGATGTCGGCCGAGCCGTCGCCGGCTGGCGGCCGATGCTGGCGCGGATCAAGAAAGCCATGGCCGACTGGCACGCCCATGCCCCCAAGGCGCCGCCGGCGCAGGTGGCCGAGGCGATGCATTTCCTCGGCTGGCTGGCCGAGCACAATTTCACCTTTCTGGGCATGCGCGAATATCGGCTCGAGCCGGCCAATGCGACCGAAGGCACGACGGCGCGGCTGGTGCCGGTCAGCGACAGCGGACTGGGCATCCTCGAGGACCCCAACGTGCTGTTCCTGCGCTCGGGCCCCAGCTATGTCGAGATGACGGAGCAGCACGCCGCCTTCCTCGTCGAGGCGGCGCCGATCATGGTCACCAAGGCCAATATCCGCTCGCGCGTGCACTGGCGCGCCTACATGGATTATGTCGGGGTCAAGCTCTACGACCGCGAGGGCGCGACCTCGGGCGAGCTGCGTATCCTGGGCCTGTTCACCTCGATGTCGCTGGCGGCGCCCAATACCGATGTGCCGCTGATCCGCAAGAAGATCACCGAGGTGCTGCGCCAGGCCGGGCAGGACCCGCAAAGCCATGCCGGCAAGGCGCTGATGAACGCGCTCGACACCTTTCCGCGCGACGAACTGTTCCAGATTTCCGAGCCGCAGCTGAGCGAGTTCGCCAGCATCATCGCGAGCCTGGTCGATCGGCCACGGGTGCGGGTGCTGAGCCGCATCGACCGCTTCGACAATTTCGTCTCGGTGCTCGTGTTCGTGCCGCGCGACCGCTACGATTCGGACACCCGGGCGGTGATCGGCAGCTATCTCGCCGAAGTCTATGAGGGGCGCGTTTCGGCGTTCTACCCGAGCTTTCCGGAAGGCGAGCTGGTCCGGGTGCATTTCATCATCGGCCGCAATGGCGGCGTGACGCCGACGCCGGATCGCGATGAGCTCGAGCAGGGGGTGGCGGAGCGGATCCGCACCTTCGGCGACCGGCTGGTGGCGGCGGCGCCGGATGCGGCCGCCATCGCCGACTACCTCGAAGCTTTCCCCGGAGACTACCAGGCGGTGCATTCGGCCGAGGCGGCGCTCGGCGATATCGCGGTGATCCGGCTGCTGCCGGACGAGCGGGCGATCGCCCTCAGGCTCGGGGCCCGCGAGGGCCGCAGCGCCATGGGGCTGAAAGTCTACCACCAGGGCAGCCCGATCGCGCTGAGCGACCGGGTGCCGATGCTGGAGAATTTCGGTTTCCGGGTGATCGACGAGGACACGTTCACGGTCAAGCCGCGGCACGGCGCCGAAACCTATGTGCATGACATGCTGCTCGAGGCCGATGACGGGCTCGACCTCGACGATCGGGCGCTGGGCGAGAAGATCGAGACCGCTATCCTTGCGGTGTGGCGCCGCGAGGCCGAGAGCGACGGGCTCAACCAGCTGACGCTGAAGGCAGGGCTCGGCTGGGACGACGTCGAGGTGCTGCGGGCGCTGACGCGCTACCTCAAGCAGGTCGGGATCCCGTATTCGCGCGACTATCTCAATTCGGTGATGGCGCGGCATGCCGATGTGTCGGCGGCGCTGGTGACCCTGTTCCACGCCGAGAACGACCCGCATTTCGTCGGTGACCGCAAGCGGGTCACCGCCGAGGCGCGGGAGGTCATCGCCGCGGCGGTGGAGGCGACCACCTCGCTCGACGAGGATCGGATCCTTCGGCGCTATCTCAACCTGACCGAAGCGGTGGTGCGCACCAATGCCTACCAGCGCGACCAGTCGGGAGCGCGGCGGCCGGCGCTGGCGTTGAAGTTCGACTGCGCCAAGGTCGAAGCGCTGCCGGAGCCCAAGCCCTATCGCGAAATCTTCGTCTATTCCCCTCGCGTCGAGGGCCTGCACCTGCGCTTCGGGCCGATCGCCCGCGGCGGCTTGCGCTGGTCGGACCGACCGGAAGATTTCCGCACCGAGGTGCTGGGGCTGGTGAAGGCGCAGCAGGTGAAGAATGCGATCATCGTTCCGGTGGGTGCCAAGGGTGCGTTCGTCCCCAAGCAGACGCCGATCGGGGCCGACCGCGAGACCCAACAGCGCGAGGGGACGGTCTGCTACAAGATTTTCGTTTCGACGCTGCTCGACGTCACCGACAACCTCGAGGTCGATACCGTGGTGCCGCCGCCCGACGTGCTGCGGCGCGATGGCGACGACCCGTATCTGGTGGTCGCCGCCGACAAGGGCACGGCGAGCTTTTCCGACACCGCCAACGCCATTGCGGTGGATCGGGACTTCTGGCTCGGCGACGCCTTCGCCTCGGGCGGCTCGGCCGGCTACGACCACAAGAAGATGGGGATCACGGCACGCGGCGGCTGGGAGGCGGTGAAGCGGCATTTCCGCGAGCTCGACCGCGACATCCAGACGACGCCGTTCACCGTCGCCGGGGTCGGCGACATGAGCGGTGACGTGTTCGGCAATGCCATGCTGCTGTCGGCTGAGACGCGGCTGATCGCGGCGTTCGACCATCGCGACATCTTCATCGATCCCGACCCGGATGCTGCCGTGAGCCTCGCCGAACGGCAGCGGCTGTTCGAGCTGCCGCGCTCGAGCTGGCAGGACTACAATCCGGAGCTGCTGAGCAAGGGCGGCGGGGTCTACTCGCGCAGCCTCAAGACGGTGCCGCTGTTCGCCGAGGCGCGGAAGGCGCTGGGGCTCAACTCCGAGGCGGTGAGCCCCAATGATGTGATCCGCGCCATCCTCAAGGCGCAGGTCGACCTGCTCTGGTTCGGCGGCATCGGCACCTATGTGCGGTCGAGCAGCGAGACCGAGGCGCAGGCCGGCGACAAGGCGAACGATGCGGTGCGCGTCGCCGGTGCCGAGATCCGGGCGCTGGTGGTGGGCGAGGGCGCCAATCTGGGCGTGACGCAGCTCGGCCGGGTCGAGTACGCGCTGCAGGGCGGGCGGATCAACACCGATGCCATCGACAACTCGGCCGGGGTGAACTCGTCCGACCTCGAGGTGAACATCAAGATCGCCCTCGGCGCGCTGACCCGCACCGGGCAACTGACCACGCAGGTGCGCAACGAGTTCCTCGCCTCGATGACCGACGAGGTGGCGGCGCTGTGTTTGAAGAACAACTACCTGCAGACCCTGGCGCTGAGCGTCGAGGAGGCGCGGGGGCTCGCGGCGTTCCCCGAGCATGTGGCGCTGATCGAGGCGCTGGAGGCCTCGGGAGAACTGCATCGGGCGGTGGAGTTCCTGCCTGACAACGCGGCCCTGCGGCATCGGGCCCAGGGCGGCAAGGGGCTGACCCGGCCGGAACTGGCGGTGCTGCTCGCCTATGCTAAGAATGTCGCCAATGCCGAGCTGCTCGAGACCGGCGTGCCGGATGACCCCTATCTGGGGCGCGAACTCTACCGCTATTTCCCCGACCGACTGATCGAGACCTTCGAGGACACGGTCACCAACCATCGGCTGCGCCGCGAGGTGATCGCCACCGTGCTCAGTAACGCCATGATCAACCGTGGCGGACCGGGTTTCGTCAACGAGATGATGGCGGCCTCCAGCGCCGATGCCGGACAGGTGGCGGCGGCGTATGCGGCGGCGCGCGACGTTTACGGCACACCCGAGCTCAATCGCGATATCGACGGGCTCGACGGCGGCGCGCCGGGCAAGACCCAACTGATGCTCTATGCCGAAGTACAGGCGCTGCTGAAGCGCGAGACGCTGTGGTTCCTGCGGAACGGGCGGTTCGACCATGGACTGCGGCCGTTGGTCGATCGCTACCAGGATGGCATCGCCCAGGTGCGGGCGATGATCGGCGGGCTGCTCGGGCCTTATCTCGAGGCGAGCATCGGCGAGCGCACGGCTCGGCTCGAAGCGGCGGGGGTCGGCCGCGACATGGCGCGGCGCTTTGCCGAACTGCCGGTGCTGTCGCTGGGTACCGATATCGTGCTGGTAGCCGAGCGGACGCGCACACCGGTGGCGGATAGTGCCATCGCCTTCTTCGATGTGCTCGACACGTTCAAGCTCGGGCGGGTGATCGAACAGGGCAACGCCATCGTGCTCGCCGACAAGTTCGACCGCATGGCGCTCGACCGGGCGCTCGCCAACCTGTTGCGAGCCCAGCGCGACCTCACGGCGGACGCGCTGGCAAGCGGCGGCGGCGCGGTCGATACCCGGCTCAAGGCCTGGCGCGCGAGCCATCCCGAGGCGATCGCCCGGGTGGCCGACGCGGTGCAGGGTTTAACCGAGGGCGAGATGACGGTGTCACGGCTATCGGTCGCAGCCGGCCTGCTCGGGGATCTGGCAAGGAGCGCTTAAGCTCAACCGTTGGCTGCTTGTGACGGCGGAGCGAGGACCGACCAGTCGAAATCGCGCGCCCAGGCGTCGAAGGCGTGCCAGCGGACCTCGGGAAAGGCCCGGTGCAGCGACGCAATGTCGACGTCGTAGCCGACACGGTCGAACCATTCGAACATGATGGCGCTCTCGGGGTCCTGCTGCCGCGCCGCAGCGAGAGGAATCTCCTGGTAGTGGACCGGGCGGCCGGTGGCGCGCGCGAGGATCGCGGCCTGGTCGGTGCCGGAGAGCTGGTCGCCGGCGATGTCGAAGCGTTGGCCGAACACCGAGGCCCCGCGTTCGATCACCGCAGCAACGAAGGCGCCGATATCGGCGACGGCGATCAGCTGGTTGCTACGCTGGGCCGGCAGTCCGAAGGCATAGACGCCGTTGCGCAGGGCTTCGATACCCCATGGCGCCACCACGTTTTCCATGAAGGCCACGGGCGCGACGATGGTGTGGGGGATGCCGAGATCAGCGATCGCCTGCTCGACGCGATACTTGCTCTCGAAATGCGGGATGCCGGTTGCCTTGTTGGCGTCGGCGACCGAGGAGAACACCAGGTGCCCGACACCAGCCGCCTTGGCTGCTTGTACCGCGGCGATACCCTGCGCCGTTTCCACCTCAAGGCCGTTGCCCCAGAAGCTGGTGACGACGAACATCGCATCGGCGCCCCGTGCGGCACGCTCGACCGAGGCCGGGTCGCTGAAATCGCCGGCAACGATCTCGGCTCCGGCCGCGGCGAGGTGGCTCGCGGCCTCGGTGCCTGGGTTGCGGGTCAGGGCGCGCACCACGTGACCCTTGCCGAGCAAAGCGCGGGCGACAGAGCCGCCTTGCTGGCCGGTGGCGCCGGTGACGAGGATAGTCTTGCTGGCTGTCATTTCGATCTCCGAGTTTGGTCTCGGAGATTTCGGTACTGACCTATTGAGCGACAACGAGCTATAATCAGGAAACATCGTACCGTCGGTAGCTACAATGATCGACCTGAACGACGTCGCAATCTTTGCTCGGGTGGTCGAGGCCGGCAGTTTCACCGGTGCGGCCCGGCTGCTCGGGCTGCCCAAGACCAGCGTCAGCCGCCGGGTCGCCGAACTCGAGCGGCAGGTCGGGGTACGGTTGCTGCATCGGACGACCCGCAGCCTGAGGCCCACCGATGTCGGGCGGGTCTACTACGAGCAGAGCAGTGCGGCGTTGCGCAGCATAGAGGCGGCCAACGAGCAACTGGCCGAGGCGCGGGCAGAACCCTCAGGCACTATTCGCGTTTCGGCTCCGGTTGGCTTCGCCGGATTCTTCCTGACGCAGACAGTGTTCGAATTTCTCACAACCTACCCCAAGGCCAGCGTCGAGCTGCTGCTCACCGACGATCGCCTCAACCTCGTCGAAGCCGGCATCGATATCGCCTTCCGCACCGGGGCACTCAGCGATTCGACGCTGGTGGCGCGCAAGCTCGGGGCGTCGCACAAGGTATTGTGCGCCAACCCGGAATATCTCGCGAGGCGGGGAGAGCCAAAACTGCCCGCCGATCTCAGGGCACATGAATGCATCATTGCCGGGTCGGCAATCGCCGGGGCGCTGTGGGTGCTGGAAGGACCCGATGGGACCGAGACGGTTGCGGTCAGCGGGCGCATCGCCGCAAACACCATGGAGATCGCTACGGCAGCGGTGCTCAAGGGTTTTGGCATCGCGCAGTTGCCGGCCTCGGCGGCGGCGCCGGCCATTGCCGACGGCCGGCTGCAACGCGTTCTGCCCGACTATGCGTCGGCGGTGGGCGGGGTCTATGCGCTCTACCCCTCGAGTCGGCACCTGTCGCCGGCGGTCAAGGCCTTCGTCGAACTTGCCGCCGAGCGGCTGAGCCGGGCTGCGGCGCGCGAGGACTGCGCGCCGGAGGTTTTGGGGCTCGACTAGTGCCGGAAATGGCGCATGCCGGTCATGATCATGGCGATGCCGGCGGCGTCCGCTGCGTCGATCACCGCCTGGTCGTTCATCGAGCCGCCGGGCTGGATCACCGCGGTGGCGCCCGCTTCGACCGCTGCCAGCATGCCGTCGGGGAAGGGGAAGAAGGCGTCCGAGGCGACCACCGAGTTGGCGGTCAGGGCGCCCTCGATACCGGCCGCTTCGGCGGCGTCGATGGCCTTGCGGTGGGCGACGCGGCTTGAGTCGAGGCGGCTCATCTGGCCGGCGCCGATGCCGACGGTGGCGCCGTCCTTGACGTAGATGATGGCGTTCGACTTGACGTGCTTGGCGACCTTCATGGCGATCTTCAGGTCGCGCAGCTCGGCTTCGGTCGGCTGCTTTCTGGTCACCACCTTGAACTCGGTGTCGTCGACATTGCGGTCGTCGCGGCCCTGGACCAAGAGGCCACCGGCCAGCGATTTCACCGTCAGGCCCGGGGCCTTGGGGTCGGCGAGGGCGCCGGTGAGCAAGAGGCGCAAGTTCTTCTTGGCCGCGATGATCCTGATCGCTTCCTCGGTGGCGTCGGGGGCGACGATCACCTCGGTGAACACCTTGACGATCTCGGTGGCGGTCGGCCCGTCAATGGTCTGGTTCAGCGCCACGATGCCGCCAAAGGCCGAAACCGGGTCGGTGCGGTGGGCCAGCTGGTAGGCTTCGATCAGCGTCTTGCCGATGGCAAAGCCGCAGGGGTTGGCGTGCTTGATGATGGCGACGGCCGGCACCGCCGGATCGAACTCCGACACCAGCTCGAAGGCGGCATCGGTGTCGTTGAGGTTGTTGTAGCTCAGCGCCTTGCCCTGCACCTGGCGGGCAGTGGCGACGCCGGGGCGCTGTTCGCCGGTGGTGTAGAAGGCGGCCCACTGGTGCGGGTTTTCGCCGTAGCGCATCACTTCCTTCAGCCGGCCGGCAAACGAGCGGTACGGCATTTCGGCGTAGTCGAGGGTTTTGGCAAACCAGCCGGAGATCACCGAGTCATAGGCCGCGGTGCGCGCATAGGCCCTGGCGGCGAGGCGCTGGCGCAGATCGTAGGGCACGCCGCCGGAAGTGCGGATGTGCTCGAGCACGGTGTCATAGTCGGCGGGGTCGACGATGACGGTGACATAGGCGTGGTTCTTGGCGGCGGAGCGGATCATTGCCGGACCGCCGATATCGATGTTCTCGATGGTCTCGTCGTAGGAGGCGCCTTTGGCGATGGTTTCCTCGAACGGGTAGAGGTTGACCACCACCAGGTCGATGGCGCCGATCTGGTGCTCGTCCATCGAGGCCTGGTGGGTGGGGTTGTCACGCACCGACAAGAGGCCGCCATGCACCTTGGGGTGCAGCGTCTTCACCCGGCCATCCATCATCTCGGGAAAGCCCGTCAGATCCGAGATGTCCCGCACCGCGGCGCCCGTCGAAGCGATGAGCTTGGAGGTGCCGCCGGTCGAGACCAGCTCGACCCCGAGCCCCGCCAATCCCTTGGCAAAATCGGCCATCCCGGTCTTGTCGAAGACACTGAGCAGGGCGCGCTTGATGGGAACGATGGCGTTGGACATGGGGGCTCCGTCACGGGTTAAGGGGGCCCAGGCGAGCGGCAGCTGTCGTTCGCGTTCCCCGATGGTGGCCCATCTCTTCTCGCCAGTCGCGCGAACGCGGGCCTTATTGCAGAAACGACTGACCTTGGGAAGGTATTGGGTCAGTTCTCTTCGAGGGTAAAGATCCAGCTGACTTCGCTGGCATCGGAAACCAGCGTGTCGAGCACCAGTTGCTTGGTGCGGTGGAAGCCGAAATAGGCGGATTGGCGCACGCTGTCCTCGACCCGCATCTCGGCGCCTTCCCACAGGAAGGTCCATACCGCGCCCGAGTTGAGGCGGAGCCGCACCATGTCGTCGGTGAGCTGCACCTCGGTCTGGTGGGCGAGGTGGAAGCGGATGGCAGCGGCGCCGGAAACGCGGCTGCGGTGGCGCACGAAGCGGTCCTGCCCCACCAGGGTCTTGCCCTCGGCGAGCAGCGTCAGGTGGCGTTCGAGCGTCACCCCGAACCGTTCGGCATAGCCATGCGAGGTGATGACCAGGGTATCGTCGGCGCTGCGCGCCTCGATCTCGCTGGGCCGGCCAAGCGGCAGCAGGCGCCCGGCCAGCGGGCCGGACGGCGCGATCGCCGCTGCCGACAAGGCGTTGATGGTGGGCGCGGAATGGGCAATGCCCTGGCGGAACAGCAAGGCGTCGTCATAGTCGGACGGCGCCGGCCCGCAATTGCAGACCACCAGGTCGCGGCCGTGGCTGAACTCGAAGGCCATGGCGCTGGCATGGGCGTGGGCGGTGAATTCCGGGTCGGCGACGAGGCCCGAATCGGCGACGACGATGGAGCGGCCGGCGATCAGCCGGCCGTAGCCGCCGGCGGTGCCGGTCTGGCGGGCGCGGGCGGCGCTCTGCGCCTGGATGGCGACGATCAGGTCGTGCGGCATCTGGCCGGTGCCGTTGAAATAGGCCGGCTCGCCCGTGCCGAGCGAAATGGCGTCGAGCGCCCGATGCATGCTCTCGGTCAGTTCCTCGAGATCGCGCGAGGCCTGCTCGTGATCGCGGCGCAGCGCCAGCTTGATGGTGATCAGCTCGATCAGCAGCTGGATCTGGATCTTGGCCGAGCGGGTGCGGTGCAGCCCGTCTTCGTCGATCTGGTTGTCGACCAGGTTCAGCACATGGCGGACCCGCGCCTCGACCTCGGCATTGGGCCGGTCGGAGCAGAGCGCCACGCCGACCAGGGCAATGGCGACCAGCAGCGCATCCACCGGGTCGGTGGCGAGCATGGCGCGCAGTTTCAGCGACGAGATCTGGGTGGCGAGCGAGCGGGCGATCTGCTGCACCTGTTCCGGCGCTGCCCCTTCGACCAGGATATTGTAATGACGCAGCCAGTTGAGGACCCGGCGGGCGGTCAGCGCCGGGTTCCAGCTGTCGCGGCTGAACTGGCCCTCGCGGCCGATCCAGTCGAGCGTCAGGGTGCGCGCGAAGCGCCGCTCCTCGTCGGTGCGGGCATCGCGGAAATGCCTGAGCCAGGCAAAGGCCTGCAGGTCGTCCTGCCAGTCGTCATGATCGACCTCGAGCGAGAACGGCGACACACCGTGGGTGTCGACGAGCTTGGACGCCAGCAAATAGCGTCCCTGCATCATCTCGAGGATGGTTTCGCGATCGGTGGGGCGGAACTCGGCGAGCGCGCCCATCAGGTCGTCATTGCTCGGGCCGGTCCAGGTCCAGCGGATCAGCGGATTGGTGACGACATGATCAGCCGCGGACAGCAATGTGCGGCGTGCGAGGAAACGCAGCGAATGTGCCAAGTCTACGTCCTCACATACGTTTGGCCGGCGGGCTCTGATAGGCCCGCGCGGACGACTTGCCAAGGGCCGGTGACACTATCCTAGCGGCGCCGGAAGCGCGCAACGAAGAACCCATCGAGCGTGCCGCCCTTATCCCCAGGAACCAACATACCGGGGTGGGTGCGGACGAACCCTTCCGGGGTGATGGCCTCGGGGAGACCGGGCAGTTCGTCGGCGCCGACCGGATCGGCCACGACGTCGTCGCGGGCGGCGAGCCAACGGGCCTGCTCCTCGCCTTCGCCGGGTTCCAGCGAGCAGACGCAATAGACCAGTACGCCGCCGGGATTGAGCCACCCTAGCGCGCGCTCGATGAACCGGCGCTGAAGGGCGACGCGGCCGGCAATGTCGGCAGCGCCGCGATGCCAGATCACCTCGGGGTGGCGGCGAAACGTGCCGGTCGCCGAGCAGGGGGCGTCGAGCAGGATGCCGCCGAACGTCCGGGCAGGCTCCCAGTTCAGCGCATCGGCGGTGACGATCTCGGGCGCCATGGCGAGACGGGCGAAATTCTGCGTCATGCGGGCGACGCGGTCGGGCTCGTTGTCGATGGCGGTGACGGCATAGCCGGCATTGACCAGCTGCGCAGTCTTGCCGCCGGGGGCGGCGCAGAGATCGAGGACGGGGGCGCCGGGCGAGAGCTTGAGCAGTCGCGCCGGAATGGCGGCGGCGGCGTCCTGCACCCACCAGCGACCGGCCTCGAAGCCGGGCAGCGCTTCAACCGGGCGGTCGCGCTCGTCGATGCGGACGGTGTCGGCGAATACGGGTGCAGCGCCTAGGGCTTCCGTCAGTTCGGGCTCGGCAGACCTGAGGGTCAGATCGAGCGGCGCGCCGTCGAGCAGGGCGTCGGCAAAGTCCTCGAGCGCCGCCTCGCCATAGCTGTCGCGCCAGAGCGGGCCGAGGGTTTCGGGGAACAGCGCCTGATATGGCAGGTGGCGCAGCGCGTGCGCCTCGCCCTGGGCGCGGCGCAGCACAGCGTTCATCAGCTTGCTGAGGTGCTGGCTGCGGGTGTCGCGCTTGCAGGCTTCCACCGCGAGGAAGATGGCGCTGTGGTCGCCCAGTTCGGGCAGGAACACCAGGTGGGCGAGGCTCAGCCGCAGGATCGCCTCGAATGGCCCGGATTTCTTCGGGATGCCACGGTCGAGAAATCGGGCGATCATCAGATTGAGCTGGCCATGGCGGCGCAGCGCCACCGTCACCAGCTTGTTGGCGAGCGCGCGGTCGCGGCCATCCTCGATCTCGGCGTGCGAAAAGGGGGCGAAGTTCGCCCCCTTGAGTACCTGATCGAGCCGGTCGGCTGCGAGCAGCCTCAGCTTCAGTCCAGGCGGGTGTTTCTGTTTCTTCAACTGGCTCAGCCCCAGGGTCCGCGCGAGCTATTGCCATTCTCGCTCGAGCCTGTCGAGGGGACGCGCCATCCGCCGCCGGTATTGCGGGGGACAGTGTCGCCGGCCGCGGGCTGCGGCGCCGGCCGACGGCCGGTGCGATCGACCTGCATTTCGCCGGCGATCCGCTGCAGCTGGGCGATGCGGTTCTCGACGTTGGGGTGGGTCGAGAACAGGTTGTCCATGCGCTGCCCGTTGAGCGGGTTGAAGATGTACATGTGGGCCTGCGCCGGGTTGCGCTCTGCGGGCACGTTCACCGTGCGCTGCGCCAGCTGGCTGATCTTGCTGAGGGCCGACGCGAGCGCCAGCGGGTCGCCGGAAATGTCGGCGCCGTCCTTGTCGGCTTCGTATTCGCGGGTGCGGCTCACCGCCATCTGCACCAGGGCCGCAGCGATGGGGGCGACGATCACCGCGATCAGCACGCCGATCGGGCCGAGCGGGTTGTCGCGCGAATTGCCGCCGCCGAAAAACAGGCCGAACTGCGCCAGCATCGAGATGGCGCCGGCGATGGTGGCGGTCATCGTCATGGTCAGGGTGTCGCGGCTGCGGATATGGGCCAGCTCGTGCGCCACGACCGCCGCGACTTCGCGCGGCTCGAGATAGCGCAGCAGGCCCGCCGACACGGCAACTGCGGCATTCTGCGGGTTGCGGCCGGTGGCGAAGGCGTTGGGCTGCTCGGTGTTGATGACGTAGAGCTTCGGCATCGGGATGCCGGCACGCTGCGCCAGCGCCTCGACGGTATGGTACAGGTCGGGCTGGGTGCGGGGGTCGACTTCGACGGCGTTCTGCATGCGCAGCACCATCTTGTCGGAGTTCCAGTAGGCGAAGAGGTTAGTCAACGCGGCGATGATGAAGGCGATCCACATGCCGCCGGTGCCGCCGACGAAGTAGCCGACCGCCATGAAGATGGCAGTGAGGACAGCGAGCAGGACTGAAGTGCGGATGAAGTTGAGCATTGCCGTTAAGTCTTGTACCTCGTGAGCGTCTGAACTGGAAAGTACATGGGTTGGCGTGGGGTTCCCCACAAGGACCCTGTCGAAACGGTAATCCGATGGACCAAACCCCACAAGCCAGGCCCCCGCTCAGCCCCGCCGCGCAGCGGGCGCTCGACGAAGCCGCCGCGCGTCGCGCTGAAATCGACGAGAAGGCCGCCGCGGGCAAACGCGAGAAAGGCGGCCGCGGCGGGCTCGATCCGGCCCGCTACGGCGACTGGGAAATCAAGGGCCTGACGGCGGACTTTTGATCTCGCCGCTTCGATATGATATACGTGACGTCGATGTATATCATGGAGCGGGTCGATGTATATCATGGAGCGGATCGTATGAAGGTCTCGAAATGGGGAAACAGCCTCGCGATCCGCATCCCTACGGACGTGGCCAGCAGACTCGGCCTCAAGGAGGGTGATGAGGTTGACCTTCAGCCTTCCGACACCAACGGGATCGAACTGCTCCGCCTTGCCTCGCGGCGCGAACGCATCGACCGGCTGAGGGAGCTGCTCAAGGGACGGCTGCCGGCGGACTACCGGTTTGATCGCGAAGCAGCGAATGCCAGGCGCTAGCTTCCTCGACACCAACATCCTCGTCTATTTCGCCGTTCAGGACTCGGCGCATTTTGGCCGGGCTGCCGAGATCGTGGAGGCAGGCGGAACGATCAGCGTTCAGGTGCTCAACGAGTTTGCAAACGTCGCGCGCTCGAAGATGCACATGGAGTGGGGCGAAATTTCCGAGGTGGAGGATTTGCTCTGCAGCCTGCTGCAGGTTCATCCGCTAACCGTGGAGACGCACCGACTGGCACTGGGCCTCGCAGAGCATCATGCTTTCCACGTTTACGACGCGACGATCCTCGCATCGGCCCTCGAGGCTGACTGCACCACCCTCTATTCCGAAGACATGCAGCACGGCCAGCTGATCGCCGGCCGGCTGCGGATCGTCAATCCGTTCGCAAGCTAGCTAGGCCGCCGGCACCGCGCCGCCACCGAACAGGCCGATGACGATGCCCTGGACCACCAGCACGAGCAGCAGGTGCCCGCCGTCGATCAGCGTCAGCTTCCACGGTGCGCCCTGGTAGCGGTGGTTCAGGATCATCGTGGTGATGACGAAGCCCACCCACATGTGGGCGCCGGCGAGAATGCCGTTCCAGACCGTGACGCTGCCGAACAGCGCCTGGATGACCACGGCCATGAAATAGGCCATCACCAGCTCGGTGATGAAGCCGATGACGAAGGGCGCCGGCCCGGTGCCGAGTTGTTCGCGGGTCTTGCCGAGCGCGGCCATCCACTGCTTGCCCAGGGCGGTGTACCAGCCGGCGCCGACCGCGAAGCCGGCGATGGTGGCGACGATGATGGCCAGCCAGTTGACGTCGAAATGCATGATCTCTCCCCCAAAAAGCCGCGGCTGCGGCGATGGGAGAGTAAAGTCATTTGCCGGCGTTGAGGAGGTGGGGCGAGGCGTCCCACCAGCTGTTTTCAGCGGCTCAGAGCCCGCCCATCTTGCAGATCAGCTTCCATTCGGCGTCGGTCACCGGGCCGACCGATAGCCGCGACAGCTTCACCAGCGCCATGTTGGCGAGCTCGGGGGTCTTCTTGATGGTCTCGAGCGTCACCGGCTTTGGCAGTTTTTTTACCGGCAGTACGTCGACGCACTCCCAGACGATCTTGCCCTTGTCGTTCGGCTCGGCGGTGGAATCGGGGTGCGCCAGCGCCACCACCTTGATGATGCCGACGATCTCCTTGCCGATGTTGGAGTGGTAGAAGAACGCCTCGTCGCCGAGCTGCATCGCCTTCATGTTGTTGCGCGCAGTGTAGTTGCGCACGCTGTGCCACTCTTCGGGAACGCCGCGGTTCACTACGTCGTCGTAGGAATTGACGTCCGGCTCGGATTTCATCAGCCAGTAGGCCATGGGTCAGCGTCCCGCACTCTTGTTGATGGTCAGCGACCAGCGGCTGATCTTGTAGCTCTCGAACACGCCCTGCTTGATGAACGGGTCCTGTTCGTAAAGGCTGGTCGCAGCGGCGAGGTCCGGGGCCTCGATGACCATGAAGCTGCCGGTGGCCTTGCCTTCCTCGGTCTGGAACGGGCCCGCGATCACCAGCTTGTCGCCCAGATTGTCGAGGTGCTTGAGGTGCTCGGGGCGGACCGCCATGCGGTGCTCGAGGCCGTTGGGCTTGTCGGTGGCGATGATCGAGTAGAACGGCATCAGTCTTCTTCCCTCTTGAGCGGCCGCGACATGAGGCCGGCGACGATATCGGTGATCGAGGTGTTGCCCTCGATCAGCAGGTTTACCGCATCGATCAGCGGGGCGTCGATGCGCACTTGGTCGGCGAGGGCCTTTGCCACCGGTGCGGTCAGCACGCCCTCGGCGAGCTCGCCGCCGGCCGCTTCGCCCCGGCCGAGGCTGACACCGTAGCGATAGTTGCGGGACTGCGTCGAGGTGCAGCTCAGCGTCAGGTCGCCGAGCCCGGCGAGCCCGGTAAGGGTCGAGGCGCTGCCGCCCATCCGCACCACCAGCCGGGTCAGCTCGGCGAAGGCGCGGGCGAGAAGCGCCGCGCGAGCCGAGGCGCCGAGGCCGGCGCCGTCCACAGCGCCGCAGCCGACGGCGTAGACATTCTTCAGCGCGCCGGCCAGTTCGACGCCGAGCCGATCGTCGGCCGCATAGAGCCGGAAGGTCGGTCCGGCCAGGGCAGCGGCCACGGCCGAGGTCTGTTCCGGATCGTCGCCGGCGAGCGTGACGGCGGTGGGCCGGCCGGCCGCCACGTCGGCGGCGAAGCTCGGGCCGCTCAGCACGTAGGGGATGGCGGTGGGCGAGACCTCGGCCAGGATTTCACTCTGCCGCTGGAGCGTCAGGTGCTCGAGGCCTTTGGCGGTGAGGACCACCGGCAGGTGGGCGAGCGCCGCGGCGATCGGCGTGAGCGCGGCACGGCTCGCCTGTGCCGGCACGGCGAGGATGACGAGCTCGACATCGGGCAGGGTCAGAGCCCCGGTGACGCGATCCGACAGCAGCTGGTTGCCCAGATGCGCGCTGTTGCGGTGGTTGCGGTTGATGTCGTCGATCGCCCTGGGGTCACGGCCGACCAGGGTGACGGCGTGGCCGGCGATGGCCGCGACCTGCGCCAGCGCGGTGCCCCAGGCGCCGGCGCCGACGACGGCGACGCGGTCAAACGCCATGGCTCAGCCCCATATCGGCGCTGTCGAGCGGCCAGCGGGCCTTCGCGGCGACGTCGAGCGGGTCGGTGGCGCCGAGCGCCAGCCGTTCGGCCCCCGCCCAGGCGACCATCGCGCCATTGTCGGTGCAGAGCGGAATCGGCGGGATGAT
>MKVB01000003.1:485960-527964 GCA_001899085.1 Devosia sp. 66-14
CCCCGCCGGCGACCACCAGCCGCAGCGGCTGCCCGGGCAGCTCTGCGGCGTATCTCTGAAGTGCCGAGCGGGCGCGCACCGAGACGATCTCGGCCACGGTGCGCTGGAAGCTGGCGCAGATATCGGCGACATCCTGGTCGGTAAGCGGCGCCTGCTGCTCGGCGGCGAGGCGTACGGCGGTCTTCAGGCCCGAGAACGAGAAATCGAGCCGGTCTTCCTTGAGCAGGGGCTTGGGGAAGTTGAAGCGACGCGGATCGCCTTGGCTGGCCAGCTTCTCGACTTCCGGACCGCCCGGATTGCCGAGGCCGAGGAGCTTGGCCACCTTGTCGAAGGCCTCGCCCAGCGCGTCGTCGATGGTGGTGCCCCAGCGCTGGTAGTCGCCCACGCCGCGCACCAGCACGAACTGGCTGTGCCCGCCCGAGACCAGCAGCATCAGGTAAGGAAAGGCGATGCCGTCGGTCAGCCGGGCGGTCAGCGCATGCGCCTCGAGGTGGTTGACCGCGATCAGGGGCTTGCCCAACGCTGCGGCGATGGCCTTGGCGGTGGTGAGCCCGACCAGCACTCCGCCGATCAGCCCGGGGCCGGCGGTGGCGGCGACGGCATCGACCTCGCTGAGCCTGATCCCGGCGCTTGCTGCGGCGCGTTCGATGATGTGGTCGAGATGGCTGACATGGGCGCGGGCCGCCAGTTCCGGCACCACGCCGCCATAGGGCGCGTGCTCCTCGAGCTGGCTGCGCACGATGTTGGAAAGAATGGTCGCGCGACCGTCGGCGTCGCGCTCTACGATAGAGGCGGCGGTTTCGTCGCAGCTGGTTTCGATGCCGAGCACTCTCATCAAACTTGTCCGCACCCTCTCCAAGGGGTAAGCCCAGCCCGGCTTTGGCCTACAATAGGTATGAACTGAAATGCAATCGGCGCCGTTCCTCCGCATCGGAACCCGGGGCTCCATGCTGGCGCTGGCCCAGGCGCAGCTGACGCAACGGCTGTTGGCCGAGGCGCATGGCGTATCGCCAGACCGCATCGAGATCCGTGTCATCACCACCAGCGGCGACAGGCTGACCGACCGCCCGCTGAGCGAAGCGGGCGGCAAGGGACTGTTCTCGCGCGAGATCGAGGCGGCGCTGGCCGGCGACGAGATCGACCTGGGCGTCCATTCCAGCAAGGACCTGGCGTCGTTCCTGCCCGATGGCATGGTGCTGGCGGCGTTCCTCGAGCGCGAGGATGTGCGCGATGCCTTCGTGTCGCTGCACTATGGCGGTGTCGATGCCCTGCCCGAGGGGGCGAAGCTCGGCTCGTCGTCGATCCGCCGCGCCGCGCAGATGCTGCGGGTCCGGCCCGACCTCGAAGTGGTGCAGTTCCGCGGCAATGTCGATACGCGGCTCAACAAGCTGCAGGCCGGGGTGGCCGATGCGACCCTCCTGGCGGTGGCTGGGCTCAACCGGCTCGGCAAGCAGGACAGGATCACCGCCTATCTCGATCCCCTCGCGTTCCTGCCCGCTCCGGCGCAGGGCGCCATCGGCATCGAGATCCGCGAGGCCGACCGTCGCACCGCCGAACTGGTTGCCGCGCTGAACCACGTGCCGACCGCCACCGGCATCGCAGCCGAACGCGCGCTGCTCGCCACTCTTGACGGTTCGTGTCGAACCCCGATCGGTGCGTTTACCGAATTGAATGGGGTTTCGTGCAGGTTGACCGCCGAAATCCTCAGCCCCGATGGCCGCGAGTTCTATCGCGGATCGGCTGAAGGCGTGGCGGCCGACGCCGCCAAACTCGGAACGCAACTGGGTGCGAGGTTGTTGGAACAGGCAGGGCCGGAGTTCCAGCGCCAGTTCAAAGGATAGGCTCGACTTGAAAATGCTCGTGACCCGGCCAGACCCCGACGCGAGCGATACCGCCGCACGGCTTGGTGCGCTCGGGATCGAGGGGGTGCCGTGTCCGCTGCTCACGCACCAGACGCTCGAGGTGAGCCTGCCCGAGCCCAAGGGGTTTGGCGCCCTGGTGCTGACCAGCGCCAATGCGCTGCGTGCGCTCGACGAGCGTGGCGTGCTCGAGCGTTACCGGGGGCTGCCGGTCTTTTCGGTCGGCAATCGCACCGCGGCGATGGCGCGAGACATGGGTTTTACAGAGGTAACCAGCGCCGACGGCGCGTTTGCCGATCTGGTCGAGCTGCTGGCGCATGCACCGCTGTCCGGGCCGCTTTTCTACCCGGCCGCGCGCGACATGTCGGCGGATCTGGGCAAATCGCTGGCGCCGTTCGGCCGCATGGTGATCACCGCCGAAGTCTATGCCATGAACCCGGTGACCGTGCCGCCCGACGGGCTGATCGAACGGCTCAACGCCGCAGAGATCGAGGCGGCCCTGTTCTATTCCAGGCGCACCGCGCAGACCTTCGTGCGGCTGATGGAGCGCGGCCTCGACAGGCCGACGCGAGCCCGTCTGGGCGTACTTTGCCTGTCCGAAGCGGTTGCCGCGCCGCTGCTCGATGCCCATTTCGTGCGGGTCGGACTCTCGGACCACCCCAGCGAGGAGGCGATGATGGGACTTGCCTTGTCGTTTGCGCGCGACCAAAACCCATGATGACCGGAACAAGCAAGGAACTGCCGCATGGCTGAACGCAAGTCGGGACCCGTCAAGCCGCCGGTCATCGAGCTGACGGCGCGCGAGGCCGACAAGCCGGCTGCCGCGAGCCCGGCCAGCGGCAAGGCGAGCGACGCTGCGAAAGAGCCCGCGGCCGAGGCCGCGCCTGCCGCGGAAGAGCCGGTGCGTCCCGCGCCGCCGCCGCGACCGCAGGCGCGACTTGCCATGCCGTGGAGCGCCATCTCGATCGCCGCGGTCGCCGGCGCCCTGCTCGGTGCGGGGCTGGTCTACGGATTGGGCAACTGGCTGCCGCTGCCGAACCAGCGACCGGTGATCGCCGATCCGGCAGTGCGGCTCGATGCCACCGACAGCAGCCTGAACGAGATCGAGACGCGGCTCAGCGCCATCGAAGAGCAAAGCAAACGCACCCAAGTGAGCCTCGACGCGACCATCGCGCAGCTCGATGGCGGGCTGACCGAAGTGCGCCAGGCCATCGCTGCCGTGCCGGCGGCAGCCGCGCCGGTCGACCTCGCGCCGCTCGAAACCCAGCTCAAGGGGCTGGAGGACCGGGTCACGGCGATCGGCGCCGGCGCCTCGTCGGCCGATGCGGCGGCGCTCGCCCAGACCATCAGCAGCATCGAGGCCGGGATTGCGGAGCTTCGCACCCAGCTGACGGCACTCGACCAGCGGGTGGCGGCGACCGACAGCGCGGTCAGCGGTCTCAAGGGCGATGTCTCGGCGACCCAGACTGCCATTTCGACACAGAATCAGACGCTGGACGGCGCCGATATCGGGCCGGCGGTGCGACTGCCGCTGATGGTATCGGGACTCGAAACCGCCATTGCCAACGGCCGGCCCTTCGCCGCCGAACTCACCGGGTTGAAGACGCTGCTGCCGGACCTCAGCGTGCCGGGGCCGGTCGAGGCGGCGGCCGCCGAAGGCCTGCCGCGGCCCGATGCGGTGGTGGCGCAGTTCACTGCCGCCGTGCCGAACGTGCTGGCCGGCCGGGCCGCCGTCAGCACCGGCGACATGGGTGAAGACGCGCTCGAATGGATGAAGGGCCTCCTGGCCCTGCGGCCGGTGGGCGAGGTGGCGGGCGATACCCCCGAGGCGATCGTGTCGCGGCTCGAAGCCGCGGTCGGACGGCACGATTTCAAGGCAGCGGCGGAACTGCTGGCACAACTGCCCCCGGCCATGCAGGCCGGCGCCGGCACTGCCGGAGCCGATATCGCCAAGCTCGCGGCCGCCGAAGACTTCGTCACCGCACTGCGCGGGCGGGCGCTGGCGCCGACGGCGGAGGCGACGCCGTGATCCGTCTCGCTTACTGGCTGATCGTCAGCCTGCTGGTCACGGCCGGTATCGCCTGGCTGATCGGGTTGCCGGGGACGCTCACCATCGAGTTCCTCGATTTCCGCATGCAGCCGCGGCTGGGCGTCGCCGCCTTCCTCGCGGTGGCCGGCGTGGTGCTGATCATCCTCGTCTGGGGCATCGTCAAGCGCATCATCGCGGCGCCTTACTACATCGCGCGGCAATCGCGCGAGCGGCGCAAGGATGCCGGCTATATGGCGCTGTCGGACGGTTTCATCGCGCTGCAGGCGGGGGACGCCAACCGGGCCCGGCAGCTGGCGCGCGAGGCGCGCGGCAACCTGCCGCGCAATGCCGCGGCGCAACTGCTCGAAGCCCGTGCCGACCTGGCGCTGGGCGACATGCATTCGGCGCGCGAGCACTACCGGGCGTTGATCACCAACCGCAAGACGGCGCTGGCCGCCTTGTCGGGTCTCTACGACCAGGCACGCCAGCAGGGCCGGCCCGATGCGGCGCTGACCTTCGCGCAGAAGGCCATCGACATCTCGCCGCAGGCGCCATGGGCGCGCGAGGCAGTGTTCGACGACTTGACCCGCAACGGGCGCTGGGACGACGCTCACCGGATGATTGCCGACGAACAGGCGGTGACGCGCGAGGAAAAGACCCGCAAGCGCCGCCGCCAGGCGGTGGTCGAGACGGCGCGGGCGCAGCTCGCCGAAGGCACCGACCCGCATGCGGCGCTCGAGCATGCGCTCGCCGCCCTCAAGCTGGTGCCGGATTTCGTGCCGGCGGCGCTGATCGCGGCGCGCATCTATTCCAACCGCAACGAAGCGCGGCGGGCGATGAGCCTGTTGCGCCGGGTGTGGCGCGCCACCTCGCACCCCGACATCGCGACGCTGTTCGCCAATTCGGTGCCCGGCGTTTCCTCGGTCGACCGGCTGAAGCGCATCCGGGAACTGATCGATACGCCGCCGCCGAACAAGGCCAGCGCGCTGGTGCTGGCGCGGGCCTCGATCGATGCCTTCGACTGGGTCGGGGCACGGCAGGCGCTGGCCGGCTACTCCAATGCCAACCCCTCGCAGGCAGTGTGCCTGCTGATGGCGGAGATCGAGGACGGCCAATCGGGCGACAAGGGCAAGGCCCGCGACTGGCTCAACCGCGCGGTGCGGGCACCGCGGGATCCGGTCTGGACCGCCGACGGCATCACCGCCGAGGAGTGGGAGCCGCTGTCGCCGGTCACTGGCAAGCTCGACGCGTTCGAGTGGCGGGTGCCGACCAGCGCCGTCGCCACGCGGACCAGCGCCACCACGCCGGCGCTGCCGGAAAGCGCTCCGGCGGCTCCGGCCGAGCCGGAAAAGCCGCAGGGCGGGCCGCTGGCCCTGCCGGAGGCATAAGACCCGTCGCATCGCGTCGAGCGCACTTGCGTGTGACCGGCGTCGCTTGTATTAGACCCCGCATCGGCGCATCGCACGCGCCGATCAGGCCGCATTAGCTCAGTCGGTAGAGCATCTCATTCGTAATGAGGGGGTCGCTGGTTCGAATCCGGCATGCGGCACCACCCTTCCTAGTCTCGGAACATCAGCTGGCGGTGTTGGCCTGGCCAATCGCGTGCCAAAGCGGCTTGCGGTGATGGCGTGATCGGGCGACAAGACCCGACCACGGAGAGCGCCCGATGCAAGCGAGCAGCGAAATTGCCAAACTGAAGCGCGAAATCGCCACGCTGCGCGATATCGTGGGGCAGAGCCGGCCGGGCAGCAAGAATGCGATGAGCGTCGCCGAGCGGCGGACGCTCAAATCCGAGATCGATCGCTGCATCCTCGAGCTGGACGAGCTGAGGGGAAAGCTGGCGCAGTAGCGCAGGGACGCAGGAGTGCGAGGGCGCGATGGCCGCCGTTAGTCGTCCTTGACCTCGGTGTCGGGCCGGTCGGTGCCTTCGGCGATTTCCTGGTGCCAGACGCCGCGGGCATCCTCGTACTCGATGCCGTCGGTGGTGCCGGCTACGCGCTGACGACGGGCCGCGGCTTCGGCCGCTTCGCGCGCCGCAGCATGGGTGCGGAACGGCTCGGAGAGCACGTCGCCCACCTTGTAGGCCCAGCCGCCATCGTGCTCGACCACTTCGTATTTCACCGTGCTCATGACGCTTTCTCCCGGAGGACGCGGCGCGAGGCGCGCCGCCTCATTATCCGCGCCTTTGCGCGGCTTCATGACGAACGCGGCGAACCGGCTTATCGTTGCAGGCCGATATGTTCGCTGTTTTCCGCTCCGTGCTGGTTGAAAGGGCTCGTTCGTGACTGCCTATCTGTTCGTTCTGCATGTCGCCGGCGCCGTGGCGCTGATGCTGTGGGCCGTGCACATGGTGCACACCGGAACCGAGCGCGGCTGGCGGCCCGAGATCACGGCGCTGCTGCGCGCCACCAATGGGGCGGTCCGCAGCGCGGCCGTCGGCACCGGCCTCGGGCTGGTGCTGCAGAGTTCGACCGCTGCCGGAATGCTGGCGGCAGCCTTTGCGTCGCGCGGCATGTTCGCGCTGGCGACAGGACTCGCGATCGTGCTCGGCGCCAATTTCGGCTCGGCGCTGGTGGTGCTGATCCTCAGCCTCGATCTCAGCCTGTTGCCGCCCTTGCTGCTGCTCGGCGGCGGGTTGCTGTTCTTCAAGGGCAAGTCGCGCCGGGTGCGGCAGAGCGGGCGCGCGCTGGTGGGGCTCGGGTTGATCTTTGTGTCGCTGCAGCTGCTCAGCGAGGCGACGGCGCCGCTGCGCGACAGCGCCTTCCTGCCGGCGCTGATCGGCTATCTCGTCAACGAACCGCTGACGGCACTGCTGGCCGGGGCGACGATCGCCTGGCTGTTCCATTCGTCGGTGGCGACGATCCTGTTCCTCGTGGTGCTGGCCCAGCATGGCGTGCTGCCCTTCGAAGTGGCGGCACCGCTGCTGCTCGGGGCCAATATCGGCACCGCGATCGGTCCGTTCGTGCTGACCCGCGCCGCCGGCATCGAAGCCCGGCGGCTGATGGCCGGAAACCTGTTGACGCGCGTCGCGGGCGCCGTGCTGGCGCTGGCTGTCCTGCTGCTGGGCGGCGGCGCGGTCTTTGCCGGTTTTGCTCCGGCCCAGCAGATCGTCGGGCTGCATCTCATCTTCAATGTCGCGCTGCTGATCGCGGGCCTGCCGCTCACCGGGGCGGTGGCGCGGCTGATGGAGCGCGCTATCCGCGCCCCGGCGGCCAGCGATCCGGTCGCCGCCATCGGCGTGCCGCCCAGCTGCCTCGACGAGGCGGCGGTGGGGGATCCGGGCATGGCGCTGGCCTCGACGACTCGCGAACTGCTGCGCATGGCCGAAATCGTCGGCCGGATGTTCGAGCCGATCATGGAGATCTACAAGGCCGGCGATGCCGACAAGATCCGGCAGGCGCGGCTGATGGAGGCAGCCATCGACCAGGCGCAGAGCGACATCAAGCTCTACCTGGCGCGCGTGTCGTTCGGCGGCGACAGCGACAGCGCACGGCGTGGACAGGATCTGGCGGCGATCGCGGTGAACCTCGAATATGTCGGCGATGCCATCACCAAGACGCTGCTGCGCCTGGCCGAGGTGCGACGGGAGCAGCGGCTCGCCTTCTCGCCTACCGGTTGGCGCGAGCTCGCCGAGCTGCACAGCCAGGTGGTGGAGAACATGCAACTGGCGCGCAACGTGCTGGTCAGCCGCGACCTGCAGCAGGCGCGCCGCCTGGTGGTGGAAAAGACCCGGATGCGTGAAGCGGTGGCGGCGAGCCAGCGCCAGCACCTGCAGCGGCTGAAGGACGGCACCGAGGCGAGCCTCGCCACCTCCAACCTCCATCTCGAGACCCTGCGCGCGATGAAGACCATCAACTCGCTGATGACCTCGATCGGCTACCTGGTGCTGGAAGAGGCGGGCGAAGTGCTGGACCACCGGCTGAAGCCGGCCGGCTAGGACATTTCACGATTGGGCCGGGTCGGCTGGCCCGGTCCTGAACCCACCACCGAGTATGGTTCAGGTCATGGGCGAAACGACCTGGCGCCCTCGAGCTGCGTCTCAGCCCCGTGCCTGCGGGCCGGGGCCACGGCGATAGACCCTGAGCTCGATCACCTCGGGGACGTGCCACTCCAGCGACAGCATCACCGGGCGGCCCGAGGCATCGTGATCGACCTGGCGCAGGTGCTGCAGCGGCGTGCCGATTGCGACGCCGAGCAGGGCGCTCAGTTCGGCGTCGGCGATGACCGGGGCCAGCGCGGCGCGGGCATGGTCGACCGTGTGGCCGCGGTCGGCCAGCAGTTTGTAGAGTGACGTGCCGAATGCTGCGAGGTCGCGGCCGGCATCGGCGATGTCGGTGGGCAGGCTGTCGACGGAATAGATCGCTGGCTTGCCATCGGCGCTGCGGACACGGCGCACCACCACGACGTCGGCGCCGGAGGCGAGGTTGAGTGCGGTGGCGACCGTCTCGTCGGCCGGCAGGCGCCTCGCATCCAGCACCTGCCGGGTGACGACCACGCCGGTGCTCTCCAGATACTCGGTGTAGCTGAAATTGGTGTCGAGCGAGTTGCGCAGCCGGGGGCCTTCGGTGACGTAGGTCCCCGAGCCCTGGCGGCGGACGACATAGCCATCCTCGATCAGGCCGCGCACCGCTTCGCGCAGCGTGATGCGGCTCACCGAAAAGCGGGCGCACAACGCATCCTCGTTGGGCAGTTTCGAGCCGGGTGGGAACTCGCCCTCGATGATGGCGCGCCGCAGGGCGGAGCGGACGACGTCGGGCAGCAGCGGGCGCGTTCGGGGTTGCAGCATGAAGGTCTCGGGCGGCATGGCGTGGCACAGAGGTTAAAGTGCTTTCGATAAAAGGTGCAGACTTTTCCGCCGCGAAAGCGCGATCAGATCAAAGCTCTAGCCACCTCGTGCGCGGGATCGGGCACGGCTGTTTCGCGGCAGGCGGGGATGGCGTTGCAGGCGAGGCCACAAATCCGGCATGGTGCGCCCGACGAAACGCCGGAACAGGAGCCCCCGATGAGTTACGACGCGCTGGTGTGGCTGCTGGTCGGGCTGGGGGTCGGCGTCGCCGGCAGTCTGATGCTGCTGGTCGGCTATGTGACGCTGGAGCACTGGCGGCTGGGTCGACGATTGCGCCGCGGGCGGGGAGGGGCGGCGGCGGCTGCCGCGGCTCCGTCGGCGGTGCTGGCAAAACCGGTCCTGGCGAAGCGGTTGGCACCGCGACCCGACACCATGAAGCCGGTGACGGCAAAACCGGAAGTCAAGGCCCTGGTGGCCGCCAAGCCCATCGCTGCGGCGAAACTTGCGGCCAAGCCGGCGCCGGTGCGGCCGGCGCTCGTCGTGGCGGCCGCATCGCCGGCAAAGCCGCCCTCGGCGAGCCTGCCCGAAACGCGACCCGACGCGGCCGAGCCGGCGGTTGCCGCCAAAACGCCGGCGAAAATCGTGACGGACGCCAAGCCAGAGCCAAAGCCTGAAGCAGCAAAGGCCGAAGCTGCGGCCAAGCCCGCGCCGGTGCGGCCGGCGCTCGTGGTGGCGGCTACATCGCCGGCAAAGCCGCCCACGGCGGGCCTGCCCGAAACCCGGCCCGGCGCGGTCGAGCCGGCGGTTGCCGCCAAAGCGCCAGTGAATGTCGTGGCGGACATCAAGCCCGAGCCAAAGCCTGAAGCGGCAAAGCCCGAGCCTGAGGCCAAGCCGGCCCCGGCGCGGCCGGCGCTCAGCGTCGTGGCGGCGTCGCCGCCGAAGCCGGCGGTCCCGCCGGAACCCGCGGCGCCTGCCGGCGAGCCGACAGCGGCCCTGCTGGCGCCGCCGAAACGGCTGCAGAGCGTCGAAGCCATGTTCGCTGAGGCATTCGCCCATGATCGGCTGGTGGTCTCACCGGAGCTGGAAACCGAACCGAAACCACCCAAGACCTAGTTGTCCGCCCGGCAGGCCCGTCGCCCGCTAACGGTTGCGGAACACTGCCAGCGTGAGGGCGCCCACGGCGAGCAGCAGACCGCCCAGCAGGCGGCTGTCCTCGGTGGTGATGCGGATATACGGCACCCAGTGGCGATAGAACGGAAACAGAAGAATCAATATGCCGAGCAGGATCGCTGCCAGGCCAATGGACCGCATGTTGCCCCTCCGCTGCGCTGGCGGAAACACATCGAGTACAGCCGGTGACGCTTGATATTCCGGTCCGCACACTATCCGCCGGAACCGTTAACGGAGCTTGACGCGCAGCCGATCACCGGAATCTGAACGATGCCGAGGCAACTCGATGCGGGGCAGGGACGTTTCTTCACCCAAATGCACGGGGGACAATCTCGTGCGGCCAAGGAGACGTCATCATGCACAAGGCAGAACTCGATCGCCTGCTGGAAAAGACCGTCGCCGATGCCCTCGGCGTCCGCCTGCCGATGCACCGGCGGGTGCAGCCCAACCGCGCCAAGCACCATGCCAAGGCGCCGCGCCGCGCCAAGCAGATGGTGCGGGAACTGCATCCGGCTTGATTGGACTTTCGCTCGGCCTCGTCTAGATTCGGCCCTGCTTGATGGGGAGTCGTGACGATGGAGGGGGTGCCGGCGGCGGAGATCGCGCGACTACGCGCGCTCGTCATCGGAACGCTGCCGCAGTTTGCGGGCGGCAATTTCGTCACCCTCGGCGACGGCTGGGACAGCGTGGCGCTCGAATGCGACGGCTGGATTTTCAAGTTTGCCCGGAATGCGGATGCCGAGGCGCGGTTGCGTCGCGAGGTGGCGCTGCTGGCGTTTCTCAAGCCGCGGGTCACCATGCCGCTGCCGCAGATGGTGCTGCATGAAGGCCCGGTGCCGTTCTCACAGCACCTGAAGCTGCCCGGTTCGTCTCTGGAAAAACCGCAATATCTCGAACTCGACGACGGCCGGCGCAACGCGTTGGCGACGCGCATGGCACAGCTCTATGCCGAGTTGCACGCCCTGCCGCTCAACCGCATGCAGGCGGTTGGCGCCACCGGGGTCGACCCGTGGATGAGCCCCGACGAGATCAGCATGCGCGCCGAGCCCAAGTTGCCGCGCGGCTACAAGGGGTTCGTCAAGCGCACCATGGCGGCGTACCGCAAGCTCACCATCACCGGCGACGAGTTGGTCTATGGCTATTTCGACGGGCATGGCTGGAACATGGCGTTCGACCATGAGACCGGCATGCTCAACGGGGTGTTCGACTTCGCCGATTCCGGCTTCGGCTCGCGCCACCGCGACCTCAGCTATTCCAACTGGATCTCGGCCGACCTGACGCTCAGGATCATCGATCGCTATGAGGAACTGGCAAGGGTCAAGGTCAACCGCGACCTGGTGATGCTCTATTCGTCGGCGCTGCGGCTGGCCGAACTGGCCGAGGAATTCCTCTCCGACGCGCACGCCGTGGCCAATGTCGTCGACTGGGTGGCGGAGCTGAAAGAGCTCGGGATCAGCCACTGAACGGCGCCGAGGCGCGCCTCCTGCAGCAGGGTCGCGGCGGCTGCGAAAAGCTTTTCCTTCGCTCTTGCACGGGACCGGAAAACGTGCGACCTAACAATGAGAAAAGCTTTTCCTGAGCCAACCTGCCGATGAAATGCGGGTGGCGAAGTGCAGCAAGGGCTTTTTCGTCGCTGTTCCCGGGAGGACCCTGCGTTGCAGGACCGGAGGACGGCATCGGCAAATGGGAGGGAACTGATGAGAATGCCAAGACTGTGGCAGATGGCGCTTGCCGCGCTGATGCTGACTGCGCCGGGAACGGCGCTGGCCGCCGATCCGCTCGGCGTGGATGACGGCACCCAGCTGACGCTGTGGACCCGCGCTGCGACGCAGGTTCGCGTCGACCAGCTGGTGCAGGCTTACAATGCTACGCACAAGAACCAGGTCACGGCGACCTACGTGGTGACCGACGACTACCAGACCAAGATCGGCGCGGCGGCAGCTGCCAACGGCCTGCCGGACCTGTTCTCGGCCGACGTGGTGTTCATGCCGAACTGGACCTCGGCGGGGCTGTTCCAGGACATCACGGCTCGCATCGACGCCATGCCCGATATCGACAAGGTGGCGCCCGCCGGCATCAATGTCGGCACCTGGGAGGGCAAGAAATACGGCATGCCGTTCATTGCCGACCTGTCGGTGTGGATGTGGAACAAGAAGCTCTACAAGCAGGCCGGCCTCGACCCTGAGAAGGGGCCGACGACGCTGCAGGAATTCGCCGACCAGGCCCGTGCCGTCGCCAAGCTCGGCGGCGATATTCACGGCACCTATTTCGGCGGCAATTGCGGCGGCTGCAACGTCTTCACCTGGTTCCCGATCGCCTGGGCCGACGGCGAGACGGTGATGAATCCCGAAGGCACCGAGTCGCATCTGAACAGCGACGAGTGGAAGGCCATCTACAAGATCTTCCGCGAGCTCGTGGCCGACGGCACCATGATGATGCCGGAAAGCAAGGACGAAGCCGGGCCGACCTGGACCTCGTTCTTCCCCAAGGGCGTCATCGGCGTGCAGCCGATGCCGGCGACCCAGATCTCCGGTCTGGTGGGGACGGGGCTCGAGGATGCCGATATCGGCGTCGCGCCGATCGCCGGCCTCAAGGGCGGGACCTCCACCTTCATCGGCGGCGACGATATCGGTATCTCGCGCGACAGCACGAAGGCCGATGCGGCGTGGAACTTCATCGCCTGGGTACAGAGCGAAGAGGCCCAGGTCGAGGTGGTGGCCAAGAACGGCAACGTGCTCACCCGCACCGATCTTGCCGACAACAAGTACATCACCGATCCGCGCGTGAAGCTGTTCAACACCGTCGGGGCCAACGGCCAGACGCCGCTCGCCAAGAATTTCGGCGCCACCTTCAACGACCCGCAGGGGCCGTGGATCGTGCTGTTCCGTGATGCGGTGTTCGGCGATGGCGCCAATCTCGACGCCAATAACGACGCGATCAACGACTCGCTGACCCAGTAACTTGACGCAAAGGGTCGGCCCGGCGCCTCTGGCATCGGGCCGACACCTCTGAGGCGAGGACCTATCGTGACTGCAACGTCGATCTCTGAGGTCAATCCGGCCGACCGACCGGTCCGGCGCTCCCGCATCAACCTGCGCCGCCAGTTGACCGGATTTGCCTACACGATCCCCACGCTGGTGTTCATCGTGGTGTTCTTCCTCACCCCGCTGGTGCTGGTGGCGAAGATGTCGCTGAGCAAATACGGCCTGCTCACCGGCGATGAAGGGATCAACTTCCCCAAGAACTACATCTCGATCTGGCGCAACCCGCTGTTCTGGCCGTCGGTCTGGTTCACCGTGCAGTACACGGTGCTGGTCACGGTGATGCTGCTCGGGCTCGGTCTGGGGCTGGCGCTGCTGGTGCAGACGGTCACCCGCTGGTCGGCGTTCCTCAGGACGGTGTTCCTGTTGCCGGTGTCGCTCGGGCTGGCGGCCGCGTCGCTCCTCGCCTACGGGTTCTACTCCCCCGCCATCGGCCCGATCAGCCCGCCGCTCGAAGCCCTGGGACTGATCGACAACCCGATCGCCTTCCTCGGCACCTCGCTGGCGGCGCTGCTGTCGACGACGTTCCTGGTGGTGTGGAAATTCGCCGGGTTCTACATGCTGGTGCTGACGGTGGGGCTGCAGGGCATTCCGGACGATCTGTACGAGGCGGCCTCGCTCGATGGTGCGTCCAGCTGGCAGAACTTCCGCCACATCACGCTGCCGCTGCTTCGCCCCTCGCTGTCGCTGGCGACGATCCTGTGCGTCACCGGATCGCTGCTGGCCTTCGACCAGTTCTTCATCCTGACCAAGGGCGCGCCCGACAACACCACGGTGACCGCCGTGCAGGTGATCTATCGCGAAGCGTTCCAGCGCCAGAACCTGGGCACCGCCGCGGCGCTGTCGATCCTGGTGCTGATCGTGCTGGTGCTGATCAACATATTGCAGTTCCGCTTCCTGCGCGGATCGGAGCGAGACTGACCATGATTGCCGGCAAACCAGAATCCGCGCTGGGCCGCACCCCGTACTACGTGCTGACCGGTGGGCTCGCCATCATCTTCCTGTTCCCGCTGGTCTGGAGCTTTTACGCGTCGGTCAGCCCGCAGGCCGGCACGGCCCAGAGCGAGGGCTTCGGCTGGGGCAATTACCAGACGATGTTCGATTTCGGCGCCGGGCTGCCGACGGTGGCGGCCAACAGCGCGGTGATCTCGATCCTCACCGTGGCCATAACCCTGATCATCTCGACGCTGGGCGGCTACGCCTTCGCCCGCTTCAAGTTCTGGGGCAAGGACGCGCTGTTCCTGTTGACGCTGTCGATCCTGATGGTGCCTTACGCCACGCTGCTGATCCCGCTCTATGTGCTGCTCAATGCGGTGGGGCTCTCCAACTCGCTGGTCGGCGTGGCGCTGATGATCGCCATGTTCCAGCTGCCCTTCGCCACCTACATGATGCGCATCTCGTTCGAGGCGATCCCGCGCGAGCTGGAGGAATCGGCGCAGATCGACGGCTGCAGCAGTTTTGGCGTGCTGTGGCGGATCATGCTGCCATCGGTGACGCCGGGGCTGGTGACGGTCGGCCTGTTCGCCTTCCTCGCGGCGTGGAACGATTTCTTCGCGCCGCTGATCCTGTTGACCGACCCCACCAAGCAGCCACTGCCCGTGGCAGTGGCCAACCTGCGCCAGCAGACCATGGGGGTGATCAACTACGGCGCTACCGAGGCAGGCGTCGTGGTGATGGCGCTGCCCTGCATCATCCTGTTCCTGCTGTTGCAACGCTACTATGTACGCGGCTTCATGTCCGGCGCGGTGAAAGGCTGACGGTCCCTGCATGAGCGACGCTCCTCCCGTTCCTCCCAACGACCGAACCGGCCGGCACAGCCCGACCATCCGCGATGTGGCGCGGATTGCCGGCGTGTCGATCGGCACGGCGTCGAAAGCGCTGAACTCGAACGGCCGGCTGCGGCAGGAGACGCGCGACAAGGTCACGGCGGTGGCGCGCGAGATCGGCTACCGCCCCAACGACATGGCGCAGAGCCTGCATCGCACCCGGTCGATGACGGTGGGGATCATCTCCACCGACTCCTTCGGCCGCTTCACCCTGCCGATCTTCCAGGCGCTGGAGGAGGAGTTCGCCGACCAGGGCATTGCGGTGTTCATGTGCAACGCCACGGACGACCCGGAGCGCGAGCGGCAGCATCTCGACCAGTTGCTGGGCAAGCGCATCGACGGGCTGGTGGTCACCGCCCGCCGCGCCGACAAGCGTCCGCCGGTCGGACCGCTGCCGGCGGGCCTGCCGGTGATCTATGTGTTTTCGCAGGCCGACGAGCGCGACGCGCTCTGCCTCTTGCCCGACGATGAGGACGGGGCGCGGCTGGCGGTCCGGCACCTGGGCGAGCTCGGCAAGCGGCGGATCGCCCATGTCACCGGGCCCGAGCACTTCGAGGCGGTGCAGCTGAGGCATCGCGGCTATCTGTCGGCGCTCGCCGGGCTGGAGCTTCCGGCGCATCCCGAACTCTATCTGTCGGGAAAGTGGACCGAGGCCTGGGGGCGCGAAGCGGTCGCGGCGCTGGTCGACGGCAAGGCCGACCGGCCCGATGCCATCTTCTGCGGCAACGACCTGATCGCCCGCGGCGTGGTGGACGCACTACGCGAGCGCGGCATCGCGGTGCCCGGTGAGGTGGCGGTGGTCGGCTTCGACAACTGGGAGGTGATGACCGAGGCGGCGCGGCCGCCGCTCACCAGTGTCGACATGAATCTTTCGGCGCTCGGGCACGAGGCCGGACGGCTGCTGATCGAGATGATCGGTGGCGAGAAGGTGCGGGGCATCCGCCGGCTGCCATGCACCCTGGTGGTGCGCGCGTCGACCGCCGGACAGAGCTGAATTCAGTCACCCGGCCGCTTGCTCGGCGGCGGGGCCAAGAGGAGTTGCAATGAGCCAGTATCATCCGGTGCGTTTCGTCGATGTCCGCCTCGAGGGCGACTTCTGGAAGGAGCGGCTCGACACCGTGCTCGCCCGCACCATTCCCAGCCAGCACAAGAAGCTCGTCGAGTACGGCTATCTCAATTCGCTGAAGCTGCCCAATCCGCCGCCGCCGCTGCGCTTCCCGCGCCATGCCAACGGCTTTACCGTGCAGGTGTTCTGGGATTCCGACATCGGCAAGTGGATCGAGGCGGCGGCCTATGCGCTGAGCCACAAGCGCGACGCCGATATCGAGGACAAGATCGAGGCGATCGTCGACGATTTCGAGAAGGCGCAGGCGCCGGACGGCTATCTCAACTGCTGGTATCTGGGGCGTGAGCCGGAGAAGCGCTGGTCGAACATGCGCGACAACCACGAGCTCTACAATGCCGGCCATATGCTGGAAGGCGCCATCGCCTATTACGAGACCACCGGCCGGCGGCGCTGGCTCGACATCATGGAGCGCTACGTCGAACACATCCGGCAGAATTTCGGCACCGGGCCGGGGCAGAAGCGCGGCTATTGCGGGCACCAGGAGATCGAGCTGGCGCTGATCAAGCTCTATCACCTGACCAAGGAGAAAAAGCACCTCGATCTCGCCGCCTATTTCATCAACGAGCGCGGCAACCCCAACCCGCACTATTTCGACGTCGAACGCGAGGAGCGCGAGAAGAAGGGCTGGGAGTGGCAGCGCTACGTGCAGGGCACCTACGAATACAGCCAGTCGCACAAGCCGGTGCGGACGCAGGACAAGGTGGTCGGGCACGCGGTGCGCGCCATGTACATGTACACCGCGATGGCCGACCTTGCGGTCGAGCTCAACGATGCCGGCCTCAAGGCGGCGTGCGAGACGCTGTGGAAGGACGTGATGGAGACCAAGATGTATGTGACGGCGGGCCTCGGGCCGTCGGCGCATAACGAGGGCTTCACCTTCGATTTCGACCTGCCGAACCAGACCGCCTATGCCGAGACCTGCGCCTCGGTGGCGCTGATCTTCTGGGCGCAGCGCATGCTGCATCTCGATCTCGACGGCAAATATGCCGATGTGCTGGAGCGGGCGCTCTACAACGGCGCGCTCTCGGGCCTCAGCCGCGACGGCGAGCACTATTTCTACATGAACCCGCTCGAGAGCAACGGCACGCCGACCCGCTGGGACTGGCATACCTGCCCGTGCTGCACGATGAATGTCAGCCGGCTGGTCGCCTCGGTCGGCGGCTACTTCGTCTCCACCGCACCCGACGGCATCGCCTTCCACCTTTATGGCGGCATCTCGAGCCAGCTCGATGTCGGCGGGACCGAAGTGGCGGTGCGCGAGGTCTCGAACTATCCGTGGTCGGGCGACATCGCCATCGAGATCGATCCGGCGGCGGAAAAGGCGTTCGACGTCAAGCTCCGCATCCCTGGCTGGTGCAACGGGGCGACGGCGAGGGTCAATGGCGAGGCGGTGCAGCTCAGCCCTGACAACGGCTATGCCACGATCCGTCGCACCTGGAAGAAGGGCGACAGGATCAGCCTCGAGCTGCCGATGCCGGTGGAACGGGTCTATGCCAATCCGCATGTTGTGATGGATGTCGGCCGGGTGGCGCTGACCCGCGGCCCGCTGGTCTACTGCCTCGAGGAGGCCGACAATCCTGGCGGCACGGTGCAGCGCTTCAAGCTGCCGCGGCAGAGCGAGATCGCCGTCAAGCCGTCGAACCTGTTCGACGGGATCATCCAGCTGACGGCCGGCGGCGAGGCCGTGGACGAAGCCGAGTTCACGCCGCTCTACCGCACCAGCCCACCCAGGCAGGCCCCGGCAACGCTGACCGCGCTGCCCTACTATCTGTGGGCCAATCGCGGGCAGGGTTCGATGGTGGTGTGGATCCCGGAGACCTGAGGACGAGGGGCGAATGCGTGGGGGCCGCGCGCCCCCATGCTGCACCACACGCCGGCGTCATTCCCGCGAAGGCGGGAACCCAGTGCGATCTTTCCACGTAACCGGCTTGGAGACATCCCACTAGGTTCCCGCCTTCGCGGGAATGACGCCGGTGGTTTCGGGTGAGCCTCGGAGGTTACTCCGCCGCCTGGCCGCCGAACTGCGATTCCAGCAGTGCCCGCTCATAGGCGAGGCGCGAGCTGGCGCGCTGCGGGGCTTCGAAGTGCTCGTCCATGGCACGGGCGAACAGCTTCTCGCGCTCTTCCTCGGTCGACATGAAGAACGGGTAACGCCTGAGCGTTGCCGGCAGTTTGGTGTTGACGTAGGCGCCGTAGAGGGCGACCGGGAAGGCGAGGCCGGGGTAGACCCGCACGTCCGACATTTCCTCCGAGCCGAACACGCGACGGTAGAACGCCGTATGTTCTGGCCTGACCAGCGCCAGGCAGGCGTCGGCCTTGAAGAACAGCGACGCCATCACCGCGATCCTGAGGGTCAGGAACGGCAGCGCCGGGTAGGCGAGCGAGGCTTCGTAATCGGCAGTGAAGCGCGAAGGATCGATGAAGGTTTCGCCGCGTGCGAGCAGCGGCCCCAGTACATCGGGGCAGCTTTTCATCGACGGACCGAAAGGATGTTTGGCGCTCACATGGTGCAGCCGGATAGAGCTGACCAGTTCTCCGTCGATGTGAACACCAAAACTCATGCCGTTTGGTGCAGTGTCGAGGTCATCGACAACTATACCGGCATCGTTGAACGGCACGGATTCTTCGCGACGATAAGCTTCGTAGCGCAACCGATAGATCGGATTGTCGGTGACGTCCATGCGTACACGGGAATATTCGACGCGGTCGAGTATCTCCATGAGCGTGCCGGCGAAGCGAGACACCGGAGCAGCTGACGTCGCTGCCGAACCTTCCACGTCCGAACGCATAGGGAACTCCGCAACTTTCGAGAGGAGTTTAACCTTTCATTAGCCATAATAAAATTGCGAAATGCGCACGGGCGCCGCGCCTCTTACGCATAAGCCCGCAACGGAGCTTGCGCAGTTCAGAATCATGCTGATTCCAGAAAGCGTTAGGTTTTCTTAACCACGTTTGCGGTTTGCCGTCCCGACGGTCACCACCCGCTCGAGGGTGGCGCGCGCCGCCATGCGGGCGATCAGCTCGGCCACTTCGCGACGCGGCAGCGGCACGCCGAACAGGTAGCCCTGGATCTGGTCGACCTTGGAGTGCTCGGCGATCAGGTTGAGCTGTTCCTCGGTCTCGACGCCCTCGGCGGTGACGGTCAGGTTGATGTCCTTGCCGAGCTGGGCGACGTTCGAAAGCAGCTTCAGCGAGCGCGGGTTCTCGGCAATGTCCATGACGAAGCTGCGGTCGATCTTCAGCTTGGTGAAGGGCAGGGCCTGCAGGTAGCTCAGCGACGAGTAGCCGGTGCCGAAATCGTCGAGCGCGATGCCGATGCCCTGCTTGGCGAGCTTGGCGAGGATCTTGGTGGCAGCGGCGCGTTCCTCGATGACCGCGGTCTCGGTGACCTCGATCTCGAGCCGGTGCGGGGCGAGGCCCGAACTCGAGAGCGCCGTCTTCACCATGCCTGCGACGTCGGCATTGCGGAAGTCGCGGGCCGAGATGTTGACCGACACCGAGACTTCCTCGGGCCAGTTGCGGCATTCGGCCGTGGCGGTCGCCAGCACCCAGCGGCTGATCTCGGAGATGAGGCCGGTTTCCTCGGCGATCGGAATGAACAGCGAGGGCGGGATCGAACCCAGTTCCGGGTGGTGCCAGCGCGCCAGGGCCTCGCAGCTCACCACGCGCTTGCTCTGCAGGTCGACGATCGGCTGGAAAACCAGCGACAGGGCGCCATCGGCCACCGTCTGCTTCAGCTCGGCCTTCAGCCGCTGGCGGTAGCGGTAGTCGGTGTCCATCTCGTCGTGGAACACCTGGCTGCGGCCCTTGCCGAGCGCCTTGGCCTTGTAGAGCGCCAGGTCTGCCTTGGTCATCAGCGCGTCGAGATCGTCGCTGCCGTCGGTCAGCGTCACCACGCCGACCGAGACGTTGACCGAGAACACTTCGCCTTCGACCTCGAACGGGCCGCGGAAGCCGCCGAGAATTGCCTCGGGGTCGGTGACGGTGTCGCCCAGCTGCACGCCGCCGGAGCGATAGACCACGTATTCATCGCCACCCAGGCGGGCGACGAGGCTGTCACGGCCGAGCACGCGGGTCAGCCGTTCCGACGTTTCGATCAGCACGCGGTCGCCGATCAGGTGACCCATGGTGTCGTTGACATGCTTGAAGTCGTCGATGTCGACGATCATCAGCATGGCCATGTCGTTGGGGCGCTTGTCGCCGTGGTGGCGCCGGCGCTCGAGATCGGCCTCGACCTGCTCGGTGAAGTAGGCGCGGTTCGGCAGCCCGGTCAGGGTGTCGTAATGCGCCATGTAGTTGATGCGCTCTTCGGCTTTGACGCGCTCGGTGATGTCTTCGAACAGCAGCACGGTCTTGTCGAGCCGCGACGACACGGTGACTTCGTAGAACTGGCCGTCGGACAGGCGAAGCACCACCTTGCCGCCGTCGCCGGCGTCGACCGTATCCATCAACTGGCTGGCCGAGCGCTGCGGAATGGTGCCGCGCGCGGCGGACGCCGAGATCATCGCGGCGAACGGCCGGCCGGCCCAGTTGCCGGGCATGAAGCTCGAGAACACCAGCTCGGCGCGATCGTTGGCGACGGCGATGAGGCCGTTCTCGTCGAGCATGCACAGGCCATGCTGCATGGTTTCGAGCGCCGTATCGAGTTCGGAGGCGAGGCGCGTAGCCTCGATGCGACCGTGCACGGCACGCAGCAGGATGGCGCGGATATTGGCCGATACCTTGCGCAGCGATACCACGAAGGCGATCAGCACCACGCTCAGCGCGGCCGTGTGGATGGCGCCGTCGAACAGCATGCCGACGGCCATGCCGGTGCCCATCAGCGCCACCTGGCTGGTGACCAGCCGGTCGATGGCGAAATTGCGCCCGGCAACGCCGATCATCACCGCGACGGTGACCGAGAGCGAGCTCATCTCGGCGAACGGGGTGTTCACCACGAGGAAGCTGTAGCTCATCCAGAAGCCGTAGAGCGCCGCGATGGCGGCGGCGCCAATGGTGGCGCGCAGCTCCCAGCGGGTAGCGGTGGGCACGTCCTCGTCGGTCAGGTCGGCGCGTTCGAAGGCGCGCATGTCGATGTCGCGCGCCACCCCGACCAGCACGAAGCCGATGGCGATGGCGAGCAGCACCCATGAGTTGCCTTCGATGCCGGCCACGGCAGCGACAAGCGCCGACGACAGCGCGCCAAGCATCATGACGCGCCGGTCCGCGTAAAGCGACCGGATCATCGAAACATAATCGACAGGCGGCAGTGACTTGTGCGCTGGCTCGAACATAGACCTCACCAAGGTGTGATGATCTTGCCCGGCGAGGCGTTAATGCCTGCTTTCAGGGCAGTGTGCGGCGACAGCCAAGCGCCGTCCGGCACGCGGTTCCGACGCCCCAAACGCTCGGAATGGTTTATGTTTGGTTGGCCCGATCGATGGCAATCGCCCGGTGGGCGGCTGCCCGCTGCGGAACGGCCCGACATGACGCTCACTCGGCCAGCTTCGCCAGCGCCGCCTGCAAGGCCTCGAACGCCTCCGGCCCGAGCTTGTCGCGGTATTGTTGTTCGATGGCGCGTTTCACCCGGTTGCGTTCGGCGAAGTCGGCGAGCCCCAATTGGGTGAGCACGATCCGCTTGGCGCGACCGTCTTCCGGATCGGGCACGCGCTCGACCACTCCCTGCGCCTCCAGCTGATCGACCAGTTGCTGTACGGCCTGCTTGCTGAGGCCCATGCGCTCGGTCAGCACGGCCTGCGAAATGCCCGAAGGGCCCAGATGGGCCAGCACGTCACCGGCGGCGCTCTGGTGCCAGGGATAGCCGCGCGCCGCCAGCTCGTTCCGCATGCGGCTGCGCCATTGATGCGCGGCGCGCCAGAGCGCCAGGCCGATGTGATCGATGCTGCTCAGGTCGATGTCGTCAAGCTGCTTGACCAAATGTCTTCTCGGCGATAGATCGTCAAGCTGCTTGACTAGCACGGCAGGTCGCCGGTCGCCAGCGGGCTCACAAAGGATGCACAGATGATCATCACGGATCGAAACACGCTCGGCGTGCTGCTGATCGGCAGCACGCATTACCTCGAGATGGCGCCCGGCCAGGAGGCGGCGATCTACTATCGCACCGCCGATGACGCCCATATGGCGCTGCCCGACGGCACGCGCCGCACCGGAAAGTGGCGGATCACCGATACCGGCTATCACGTCGACTGGACCGATGGGCCGAGCGCCGGCTGGCAGATCGATGCCGAGCCGGGCCGTATCGGCTATGTCGATGCCGGTGGGGTGGAACGGGCGCGGGTGTCACGCATCGTGCCGGGCGATGCCGCGGCGCTGGCGGCCTGACTGCCGCACCGATGTCCGGCGTCCGTGGCAGGACGCCGGGCACTTTGCCACGGATCGGGCGTTATGCGGCCGCAGTCTCCCGACTCATTGCACATGAGGAAAGACATTATGGTCGAAAAGCTCGAGCCCGCCGCGCGTGAAGCCGCCTTGTTGAAGCTCAACGGCTGGATCTACGATCCGCAGGCCGACGCGATCAGCCACGACTTCAAGTTCAAGAGCTTTTCCGAAGCCTTCTCGTTCATGACCCGCGTGGCGTTGGCGGCCGAGAAGATGGACCACCATCCCGAATGGTCGAACGTCTACAACAAGGTGCGGATCACGCTCACCACCCACGCGGCCGGCGGGCTGACCGAAAAGGACGTCAGGCTCGCCGAAAAGATCGATCGGGTCATGATCTGACCTGCACCGGTGTCCCCGGGGCAGTGCTCGCCAAAGGCGGGCAACCACGTGTGGCGATGCCCGCCGGAACGGAGACCCGGCTCCGGGGCTTTGCCGGCGGGACGGCTTGTTCCATGATGATCGTCGGGAGGGCAGCGAGATGCAGGCAGCGCGGCTACATGCGCCGGGACGGATGATCCTCGAGGAGGTGCCGCGGCCGGTACCGGGGCCACACGACCTGCTGGTGCGGGTCGAGGCGTGCGGCCTCTGCGGCTCGGACCGCCACATGTTCCGCGGCGAATTCCCCACGGCCAAGCCGGTGACGCTCGGGCACGAGTTCTCCGGCATCGTCGAGGAGGCGGGGGCCGCGGTCGACGGCTTTGCGATCGGCACCCGCGTTACCGGCGACCCGAACATTTCCTGCGGCGGGTGCGAGCCCTGCCTCGCCGGCCGGCCCAATCTCTGCGCCGGCCTCAGCGCCATCGGCGTGCATCGCGACGGCGGCTTTGCCGAATACGTGCTGGTGCCGGCGGGGCAGGCGGTGGCGCTGCCGGCGGGGCTCGATCGGCTGCACGGAGCGTTCTGCGAACCGGTCTCGTGCTGCCTGCATGCCATCGACGTGGCGCGTATCCCGACCGGCGCCTCGGTGGTGATCCTGGGCGGCGGGGTGATCGGCCTGCTGATGGTCGAGCTGGCGCGGCTGGCCGGCGCGGGCACCGTGGTGCTGTCCACCCGGCAGGCGCCGCGTCGGGCGCTGGCGCTGGAGCTCGGCGCGCATCACGCGGTCGATGCCGGCGCCGATCCGGTCGCGGCGATCGGAGCCATCCTGCCCCGCGGCGCCGACGTGGTGTTCGAGTGCGCCGGCGTCGGCGAGACGGTGCGGCAGTCGATCGCGGTGGCGCGGCGGGGCGGCACGGTGGTGCTGTTCGGGGTGGTGCCGGAAGGCGAACAGGTGGCGCTGGCGCCATTCGAGCTGCTCACCAAGGAGCTGCGGCTCGAAAGCGCCTGGCTCAACCCGCTGACCCATCCGCGCGCCGCCGAACTGATCGCGGTCGAGGCGCTGTCGCTCGACCGGCTGATCACCCGCACCATCCGCCTCGACGAGGTGCCGGCGGCGATCGCCGGGGCGCCGCAGTTCGGCGAGATCAAGCTGGTGATGGCCGGCTGAACGGCCGCCCGGTGCGGCCGGCGCAGGTCGCCACGCCCGCTGTCGACGAAAGTCGGGCCCCGATCGGCGGCATACACATGATTTTGCCGCAGTTTTCCCGGTTCCATTGGTTGCAGAGGGACCAAGGATGCCCCATCTTCGGAGCTCTCACCGTTTTCAACCAGCTGCAGGGTAATTCCCGCCGGAGGTTTCGCCGATGCCGCACAGTACGCCCCTGATCTCGACGATCGTTGCGGGTCTGGTGCTGGCGTTCATCCTCGGCGCGATCGCCAACCGGTTCCGCATGCCGCCGCTGGTCGGGTACCTGGTGGCCGGCGTGCTGGTCGGGCCGTTCACCCCCGGTTTCGTCGCCGATGCCGAGCTCGCCAACGAGCTCAGCGAGATCGGCGTGATCCTCCTGATGTTCGGGGTGGGGCTGCATTTCTCGCTCAAGGATCTGCTCAGCGTCCGGGCCGTCGCCATTCCGGGCGCGATCGTGCAGATCGGCGGTGCCACCATCATGGGGCTGGGGCTCGCGACCTTGCTCGGCTGGGGGATCGGCGCCGGACTGATCTTCGGCCTGGCGCTGTCGGTCGCCTCGACCGTGGTGCTGCTCAAAGCGCTGCAGGACCGGCACATGGTCGACAGCGAGCGCGGCCGCATAGCGGTCGGCTGGCTGATCGTCGAGGACCTCGCCATGGTGCTGGCCCTGGTGCTGATCCCGGCCATTGCCTCGATCAACGGGGTCGAGGGCGCGGCGCTGCACGATCCGTTCGTCGATTTCGTCGAGAACATCTTCGGCATCCATCTCGACCTGTTCGGCATCCTGGCGGTGACGCTGGTCAAGCTCGCCGCCTTTGTCGGCTTCATGCTGGTGGTGGGGCGGCGGGTGATCCCGTTCATTCTCCACTACACCGCCCATACCGGCAGCCGCGAACTGTTCCGGCTTGCGGTGCTCGCCATCGCGCTCGGCGTCGCGGCCGGCGCCGCCTATCTGTTCGGCGTGTCGCTGGCGCTGGGGGCGTTCTTTGCCGGCATGATCCTGTCGGAGAGCGAGCTCAGCCATCGCGCCGCGCAGGAGAGCCTGCCGCTGCGCGACGCCTTCGCGGTGCTGTTCTTCGTTGCCGTGGGCATGCTGTTCGATCCGATGATCCTTGTCACCGATCCGCTGCCGGTGCTGGCGACGGTGTTCATCATCATCTTCGGCAAGTCGGTGCTGGCGTTTCTGATCGTGGTGGCGTTCAAGCGCCCGGTGGGAACGGCGCTGACCATCTCGGCCAGCCTCGCACAGATCGGCGAGTTCTCGTTCATCCTCGCGGCGCTCGGCGTCGGGCTCGGGATCCTGCCGGTGGAAGGGCGTGACCTGATCCTCGCCGGCTCGATCATCTCGATCATCCTCAACCCGGTGATCTTCTTCGTGCTCGACCTGCTGCGCCCGACGCTGGAAACGCGTTTCGGCCGACCGGCCGAAGCCTTTGCCGGCGGGCCGGTCGAGCGCACCGAGCCTGACCTGGTGGCGAGCGCGCCGCGCGTGGCAGTGCCCGAGATGCCTCTCGAAGCCGAGCCGACGCAGGTGCCCACCGGGCAATCGGGCCATGTCATCATCGTCGGTTTCGGCCGCGTCGGCTCGGTGGTGGGCGAAGCCCTGCTGGAAGCCAGGACCCCGTTCCTCGTGGTCGAGGATGCGGAAGGCCGGGCCAATGCGGCGCGGGCCCGGGGCATCGAGGTGGTGGTCGGGAATGCCGCTGCGTCGAAGGTGCTGACGCTCGCCAACGTTGCCGGGGCGTCCGGCGTGGTGATCGCCATTCCCAACGCCTTCGAAGCCGGCCAGGCGGTGGAGCAGGCGCGCAAGCAGAACCCGCAGGTGCTGATCGTGGCGCGGGCTCATTCCGATGAGGAAGAGACGCACCTCAAGGCGCTCGGCGCCAACGTGGTGATCCTGGGCGAGCGCGAGATCGGCCTCGGCATGGTCGACGTGATCAATCGCGACAGCAAGGCCGTGGCCGAAATCACCGCCGCCGATGCGGTCGAGTCGGTGCTCGCGCCGCTGGCTGCGGCCGGCGCCACGAGGCTGCCGGCCGATCCGAACCTGCTTGCCGAGGCGATCGAGGCGGCGCAGGTTGAGGTGCAGCACGTCGACAGCGGTCCGGCCGAGCCGCCGGCAGTGGTTTCGGCCTATGGCGAGGAACCGGATGCCGCGACGGAAGCAATGGCGGAGCCGGATGACAGCGCAGCCGACGCCGAGGACATTGCCGAGCTGGAGGCGTTCGACGTTCCCGTGGTGCAGGCCGCCGACGTGGCGAGACCCGATCCGATAGTGGGAGCGGCGCCCGCGGTTCAGCCGGTGGTCGCGCGGCCCGACAAGCCGGCCACTACACCCGGCGTGCCGTTCAACCCGGAGGTGCCGCCGCCGGTGCCCGAGGAAGAGAAGGCGTGACGGCCATGCCGGTGCGCAATGGTTTGTTCACGCCGACAACGCTATAGCCAGATGTAACGGCCGGCTGGCGGCCGTTCCGGATTCCGCCCGCGATGATTTCGCAGAAGGCAAAATACGCGCTGAGGGCGCTGGTGGCCCTGACCAAGATTCCGGCCGGCGAGTCGCTGATGATCTCGGAGATTTCGCGTGGCCAGGCGATCCCCAAGAAGTTCCTCGAGCAGATCCTCTTGGAGCTCAAGCGCGCCGGCATCGTGATGAGCCGCCGCGGCCGGCTCGGCGGCTACGTGCTGCTGCGCGCCCCCGAGCAGGTGACGTTCGGTGAAGTGCTGCGATTGATCGACGGGCCGATCGCGCCGCTGCCCTGTCTTTCCAAGATCGCCTATCGCCGCTGCGTCGACTGCGCCGAAGAATCGAGCTGCGAGATCCGCCACGTCTTCGCCCGCGTCACCATTGCCACCCGCGAAGTGCTCGACCGCACCACGCTGGCCGACGCCGTGGTCGCCAACGACGTGCTGGTGTAGGCGCGGAAGGTTACCTCCGTCCCTCCCCACTCACCGGCCGTCATCCCGGCGAAAGCCGGGACCCAGTGCACCGCTCCTTCCAAGACCACCTGACTGGCCGACCCTGCCGTGAAAGACCGGCGGGGATGGCATGTGATTGAGCCATCGAGCAGTGGGTCCCGACTTTCGTCGGGATGACGGCAGGTGGGTGGCGCCGCTTCTCAGCACCCCTGCAACCCACCCGCTCCCCCTCGCGTTTTACCCTGTCGCTCGCGGCTGAACACGGTTTCATCTTGCGCAAAGCCATGCTCATCCACAGGGGTGGAATCGAGGTTTGCGCAACGGTGGTGCTGCTGCTAGCCTTCCCGGAGAAAGCTTTTCCGCTTGGCTGGACCACCACGACCTGCGGCTTCCTTGAGAATGCCGACTGACCAGGTAGAGTTACGGTAGTTGATCTTCACCAGGAGGACATGATGAAGAGAACGGCCAGAATTCTCGCGCTTGGCGGCCTCGCCGTGGCGCTCGCCTTCACCGGCGCCGTCACTGCCCGCGCCCAGGACCAGACGCTGCTCAACGTGTCATACGATCCGACACGCGAGCTCTATGTGCAGTTCAACGAGGCGTTCGCCAAGCACTGGAAGGACACCACCGGCGGCAACGTCACCATCGAGCAGAGCCATGGCGGCTCGGGCAAGCAGGCCCAGGCGGTGATCGACGGGCTCAGCGCCGATGTCGTCACCCTGGCGCTCGAAGGCGACATCAACGCCATCGTCGACAAATCCGGGCTGATCGACGCCAACTGGCGCTCCGAGTTCCCCAACAACTCGACGCCTTACACCTCGACCATCGTGTTCCTGGTGCGCAAGGGCAACCCCAAGGCGATCAACGATTGGGGCGACCTGATCAAGGATGGCGTCGAGGTGATCACGCCCAACCCCAAGACCTCGGGCGGCGCGCGCTGGAACTACCTCGCCGCGTGGGCCTATGCCAACAAGACGTTCGGCGGCGACGAGGCCAAGGACATCGACTTCATCAAGCAGCTCTATGCGCATGTGCCGGTGCTCGATACCGGGGCTCGCGGCTCGACCGTGACCTTCGCGCAGAAGGAGCTGGGCGACGTGCTGCTGGCCTGGGAGAACGAGGCATTCCTGGTGCTCGACGAATTCGGCGCCGATAATTTCGACGTGGTCTATCCCCCGTCGTCGATCCTCGCCGAGCCGCCGGTGGCCATCGTCGACAAGAATGTCGAGGCGCATGGCACCGCCGATCTCGCCAAGGCCTATATCGAATATCTCTACTCCCCCGAGGGTCAGACGCTGGCGGCCAAGAACCACTATCGCCCGTCCGACCCGTCCGTCGTCACCGACCAGGCGCTGGTCGAAGCCTTCCCAAAGATCGATCTGATCTCTATTGATGATCCGCTTTTCGGCGGCTGGAAGACGGCGCAGCCCAAGCATTTCGGGGACGGGGGCATCTTTGACCAGGTCTACACCCCTGCGCAGTAATGCAGCGGCTGGGGCGCCGAACGGCGCCGCCCGGAACCCATCCCACCCCGCGCGAGCGGGGTGGAGCTTTGTGAAGCCCAGCGTCATACCGGGGTTCGGGCTGACGTTCGGTTATACCATCCTCTATCTCAGCCTGATCGTGCTGATCCCGATCGCCGGCCTGTTCCTCAAGGCGGCGACCACCCCGATCGAGCAGATCATCAGGATCGCCACCTCGCCGCGCACGCTGAAGGCGCTGGAGGTGAGCTTCGGCTCGTCGCTGATCGCGGCGCTGGTCAATGTGGTGTTCGGCATCATCGTCGCCTGGGTGCTGGTGCGCTACAAGTTCCCCGGCCGACGGCTGCTCGATGCCATAGTCGACCTGCCGTTCGCGCTGCCGACGGCGGTGGCGGGCATTGCGCTTTCGACGCTCTATGCCCCCAAGGGCTGGGTGGGCTCGCTGTTCTCGGACAAGGGGCCGCTGTGGCAGTGGTGGCACGGCCAGACCTGGCTGCCGTTCGGGCTCAGCGAATTCTCGCTCAACTTCAAGATCGCCTACACCCCCACCGGCATCGTCATCGCGCTGATCTTCATCGGCCTGCCGTTCGTCGTGCGCACGGTGCAGCCGGTGCTCGAAGAGTTCGAGCAGGAACTCGAGGAGGCTGCCGCGACGCTGGGCGCCAATCGCTGGCAGACCATCACCAGCGTGATCCTGCCGCGGCTGACGCCGGCGCTGCTGACCGGCTTTGCTCTGGCCTTCGCCCGTGCCGTCGGCGAGTACGGCTCGGTGATCTTCATCGCCGGTAACCTGCCCAACATCTCAGAGATCGCCCCGGTGCTGATCGTCATCAAGCTGGAGGAGTTCGACCAGGCGGGTGCGGCGGTGATCGCCGGCATCATGCTGATCATCGCCTTCGTCATGCTGCTGGTGATCAACCTGATCCAGGCCTGGGCGCGCCGGAGGTTCGGCAATGTTTGAACCGGAAGTCGTCTATGACAGCCGGCGGGTGATCCTGCCCACCGACCACACCCGCCCGACCACGGAACGGGTCTGGGTGCGGCGCCTGCTGATCGGCATTGCCGTCGCCTTCATGGCCTTCGTGCTGGTACTGCCGCTGGTGCTGGTGTTCACCGAGGCTTTCCGGAAAGGCGCCGACACCTATTTCGCCGCCTTCGCCGATCGGCAGTCGCAGCAGGCGATCATCCTGACCCTGCTGGTGGCGGTGATCGCGGTGCCGCTCAACCTGGTGTTCGGCGTCGCCGCCGCCTGGTGCGTCGCCAAGTACGAGTTCTGGGGCAAGAGCTTTCTGACCACGCTGATCGACCTGCCGTTCTCGGTGTCGCCGGTGGTGTCGGGCATGGTCTATGTGCTGCTGTTCGGGGCGCAGAGCATGCTCCATCCGCTGCTCAAGGCCTATAATATCGAGATCATCTTCGCGGTGCCGGGTATCGTGCTGGCGACGGTGTTCGTCACCTTCCCGTTCATCGCGCGCGAACTGATCCCGCTGATGCAGGACCAGGGCAATACCGATGAGGAAGCCGCCCTGTCGCTCGGCGCCACCGGCTGGCAGACCTTCACCCGGGTGACGCTGCCCAATATCAAGTGGGGGCTGCTCTATGGCGTGCTGCTCTGCAACGCCCGCGCCATGGGCGAGTTCGGGGCGGTGTCGGTGGTTTCCGGCCATATCCGCGGCAAGACCACGACCATGCCGCTCGACATCGAAATCCTCTACAACGAGTACAATTTCACCGCCGCCTTCGCCATCGCCTCGCTGCTCGCCATGCTGGCACTGGTGACGCTGGTGTTCAAAACCATCCTCGAGTACCGCTTCGGAGACGAACTGGCGGGGACTCGCCGACATTAGGAGCGTCTTCCGGGGAGAGCGTCCTGAGTTTTCCCCGAGCGCGACTGAGCAGAAGAACTGAAAGGGCCTCCCAGTTTGGATATCCGCGTCGACACCGTCCGCAAGGAATTCTCGCATTACCCCGCGCTCAACGACGTGTCGCTCGAGGTCAAGTCGAGCGAACTGATCGCGCTGCTGGGGCCGTCGGGCTCGGGCAAGACCACGCTGCTGCGGCTGATCGCGGGGCTCGAAATGCCCACGGCCGGCCGGATCTTCTTCGGCGACGAGGATGCGTCGTCCAAGACGGTGCAGGAGCGCAATGTCGGCTTCGTGTTCCAGGCCTACGCGCTGTTCCGCAACATGACGGTGCTCGACAATATCTCGTTCGGGCTGAAGGTGCGGCCGCGCGCGACCCGCCCGCCCAAGGCCGAGATCCGTCGCCGGGCGATGGAACTGCTCGAACTGGTGCAACTGGGCGGGCTGGAAAAGCGCTTCCCGCAGCAGCTTTCCGGCGGTCAGCGGCAGCGTGTGGCGCTGGCGCGGGCGCTGGCCATCGAGCCGCGCGTGCTGCTGCTCGACGAGCCGTTCGGCGCTCTCGATGCGCAGGTGCGCAAGGAGCTCAGGAAGTGGTTGCGCGAGATCCATGATCGCACCGGCCACACCACGGTGTTCGTGACGCACGACCAGGAGGAAGCGCTGGAGCTGGCCGATCGGCTGGTGGTGATGAGCCAGGGCAAGATCGAACAGGTCGGTACCCCCGACGATGTCTATGATCGCCCGAACTCGCCGTTCGTATTCTCGTTCATCGGCGAGTCGAGCTCGATCCCGGTATCGGTCGAAAACCACGAGCTGTGGGTCGGCGGCCGGGCCATCGGGTTGCCGGCGCCCAATGATGCGGCGGGGGCGGCCAAGCTGTTCTTCCGGCCGCATGACGTGGAACTGGTCGATGACGGCGCGGCGCTTGCCGGCGTCGTTGTGGCTTCGCGCCGCGTCGGCGGCACGCGCCGCGTCGAGCTCGAGATCGGTGGCCTGCCCGAACGGGTGGAGATCGACCTGCCGTTCGACCACCCGGCCGGCGAGAAGAGCCGTATCGCCTTCCGCCCCAAGCGCTGGCGGGTGTTCCCACAGGGTTGAGGCGACGATTCTAGCTCTGGCGGCGGTTGAGCGCCGGGGCAACGAGGCGCGGCGCGCCGCCCAGCGCCAATAGTGTTCCCGATGGAAGCGGCGCGGCATCGAGCGCCTCGACAATGGTGCGGTTTCGCCCGGCATGCTTGGCGGCATAGAGCTGGCGGTCGGCCCGTTGCAGGCCGGCCCAGATATCACGATCGAGATCGTGCAACTGGGCGACGCCGAAGCTGCAGGTGACCGGCGGGCCGCGGCTCACGTCGGTTTCGGCGACCAGACGGCGCAGCCGCTCGGCCAGCTCGAACCCTTCTTCCGCAGTGCTGTTGGGCAGCACCACGACGAACTCTTCGCCGCCGATGCGGGCGACGAGGTCGGTGGCGCGACAGCTGGTGCGCAGCAACATGCCGATCCGCTCCAACACCAGGTCGCCGGCATGGTGGCCGAACTGGTCGTTGATCGCCTTGAAGTGGTCGATATCGCAGGCGACCAGGGCGATCGGGCGCTGCGCCGGCTGTTCCAGCAGTTCGGCAGCGCGCGTGTCGAGGCCGCGCCGGTTGAGCGTGCCGGTGAGGGCATCGGTATCGCGCTCGCGCTGCAGGCCGGCCATCAGGTCGGCAGCGGTGACGAGGACGAGGGCAATACCGATGACGACGCCGAACACGGCGCCGGCATACATGGTCAGCACCCAGAAATCGGTGCGGCCAAAACTGGCGGGATCGGAGATGCGGCTGCCGATATTGCCTGCCGTCAGCAGGGTGCGCGGGAAGAAATGCAGCGCCAGGGCGAGCAGCAGCCAGATCAGGGCGCGCTCGGCGAGGCTGCCATCGGCAAGGCGCCGGGCATGCCAGGCGCCGGCGAGGAGAATCAGGCCGAGGCCGAAATTGAGCACGTAGATGCGGATCAGCAACCGGTCGTCGACATAGCTGAACCACGCCAGGGTTGCGACCATCACCACCGGCAGCAACAGCAGCGGCGGCGGGATGCCGCGACGACCGGAGCGCCAGGTGATGCCGAGCGCCAACAGCGCCGCGCCGGCGGCGTAGAGGTGAGCCGAGACCACCGAACTGAAGGCCGATTGCGGCGGCAGTTCCAGCACCTGCACCAGAATCGCGGCGCCGAAGCCGGCAAAGGCCCCCGCCAGCGGCAACAGATGCAGCCGACGCCGGTCGAGCAGCCACAGGCCTCCCAGCGTCGCGGCGAACGCGGCCAGCAGGATCGGCGGAATGAGCATGAGGTGCATCGGCAGCAGTCCGGCAAATGGACCTTCACCTAGCCCTTGCCGGTAAACAGCCCGCTATGCCGATCGGGAAAATACCGCCGTTCGGGTCATACTGCCCGCCGGGTGGCGGTCACCATCCAGATGCCGACGCTCACCAGCACCAACGCGACGAGGTTCTTCCATTCGAAGATGCTCTCGCCGAGGAACAGTCCGGCAAGCAGCACGCCGAAGATCGGGATGGCACAGATGAAGATGGAGACCGAGCCCACCGGGTTGTGCTTGAGCAGCACGCTCCACAGCGCGAATGCCGCGGCGGACAACGCCGCGAGATAAGCCAGCAGCAGCGCCGCCTCGAGGCCGAATGCGCCGAAGCTGCCGCCCAGCACCAGGCCGGCAAGACCCAGGATTGCCCCGCCCAGCAGCAACTGCCAGCCGGTCATCACGGCCGCATCCATGTCGGCGCTCAGGCCCTTGCCGTAGACGCCGCCCACCGCGAACAGCAGCGCGGCGATGACGATGAAGCCTTCACCAAGCAGGCTCACATGCAGGTCGATGCCGCCCGCCGCGAGGTTGACCGCCACCACCCCGGCAAAGCCGAGGAGGCAGCCCAGCGTACGGCGCGGTGTCAGCTTGTCGTTGGCGTAGAGGAAATGCGCGATCAGCACCGAAAAGAAGGTGCTGGTCGAGGTGATGATCGAGACCTTCACGCCGGTCGAATGGGCAAGCCCGATATAGTAGAACAGATACTGCCCGGCGGTGCTGACGAGCCCGAGCAGCCCCAGCTGGCCAAGCCGGCGCGGCGGCTGGACGATCGGCTTTCGGGTGAGGGTCGAATAGCCCAGCAGCATCACCCCGGCGAGAAAGAAACGCGCCCCGGCGAACAGCATCAGCGAGGGCGTGTCGGAGGGGGCGATGGCGAACAGCCCATAACCGATCTTCACCGCCGGCACTGCGCTCCCCCACAGGAAACAGCAGAACAGCGCGATGGCGATGACGAGGCGGCGGTCGGTGAAGGGGGAGGACACGGGTGGTCTCTGGCAACAGGTGCCTGTTGCTAACCCGGTCCGGCGCTTGTGGCCACCCCTACCCTCATTCCCTCCCCACAAGGGGGAGGGAGGCGATAGCTGATCGGTCTCGGTTTACGCGTCTCCCTCCCCCTTGTGGGGTCAAGGGTGGGGGTGGCCAAGCGCACTGGCAGACGCTGTTGTCACGCTGCCTTGGCGAATTCCTGCCGCGCCTCGCGGATTGCCGGGAAGTGCTCGAAGGCCCAGTCGACCATGGCAGAGAGCGGCACGAGGAAACTGCGGCCCATCGGCGACAGCTTGTACTCGACGCTGGGCGGGGTGGTCGGGAACACGGTGCGTTCGATCAGCCCGTCGGCCTGCAGGTCGCGCAGCGTCTGGGTCAGCATGCGCTGCGAAATGTCGCTGATCTCGCGCTTCAGTTCGCCGAAGCGGTAGGGACGGTGGGCCAGCGCCGTGATGATCAGCACGCTCCACTTGTCGCCGAGCTGATCGAGCACATTGCGGACCGGGCACTGCGAAGGGTCCGAGTATTCGGCCATCATCTGGGTCAATGGAGCAATGGGGGGAGCAATCGGGCCTGCCGGCATGGGTGGTTCCTTCGGGGTAACCAGGGGCGTTGAAACTGCCGTCTTGCGGCGGCTGAGGTAGTTCCTAATCTATACGTAGTCTCAAAAAGAGACAACCCGTTAGGAGACTCCGCCATGACTACCCCTCCCACCCTGCTCGTCACCGGCGCCAGCGGCCAGCTCGGACGCCTCGTGCTCGATCATCTGCTCGATACCCTCAAGGTCGAGCCCTCCCGCATCATTGCCGCCACCCGCGATCCCGCCAATCTTGATGCCTATGCCGCCCGCGGCATCACGGTCCGGGCCGCCGATTTCGCCAAGCCGGAAACGCTGGCAGCCGCATTCAAGGGCGCCGACCGGTTGCTGCTGATCAGCACGACCTCGGTCGGCACGCGCCTCGTGGAGCATCAGGCGGCGATCGACGCGGCCGTCGCGGCGGGGGTGCAGCACGTGCTCTACACCTCGATCCCCAATCCGGTTGCCCCCGAACTGCTGATCGTTCACGACCATGCCAAAACCGAAGACGCGCTGGCGGCGAGCCGGCTGCCGGGTTGGACGGTGCTGCGCAACAACTGGTATTTCGAGAACCTCAACCACAGCATTCCGCAGCTGCTGCAGTCGGGCCAGTGGTTCAACGCCAGCGGCGATGGCCGCATCGCCTATATCGCGCGCAGCGATCTGGCTCGCGCCGCCGCTACCGCCCTCGCCAATGGCGGCAACGGCAAGTCGGCGCTGACCCTGGGCGGCGCCAAGGCCTATACCGTTCCCGAACTGGCCGCGTTGATCGGCAGCGCGCTCGGCGGCGAGATCGCCGCCATCCCGGTCAGCGTTCCCGATCTCGAACAGGGCATGATCGGCGCGGGTCTTCCGGCGCCGGTCGCGGCAGTGCTGGCCTCAGCCGAAACGCATATCGCCAACGGCCGGCTCGGTGACGTCACCGGCGACTACCAGGCGCTCACCGGCGCCGAGCCGCAGAGCCTCGAGAGCTGGCTGGTAGCCAACAAGGCAGCGCTCGCCAAGGCGGCGTAAGCCGCCGGCTGAGGCTGCCTGCGCGGCCTAGCCGAACACTACCGTCTTCTTGCCGTTCAGCATCACCCGGTTTTCCAGGTGGAGCTTGACCGCCCGGGCCAGCACCCGGCTCTCGACATCGCGCCCGGCGGCCACCAGGTCGTCGGGGCTCAGCGCATGGGTGACCCGCGCGGTTTCCTGCTCGATGATCGGGCCCTCGTCGAGCTCCGGCGTCACGTAATGGGCGGTGGCGCCAATGATCTTGACGCCGCGCTCGTGTGCCTGGTGGTACGGCTTGGCGCCCTTGAAGCTGGGCAGGAACGAGTGGTGGATGTTGATGATCTGCCCGTAGAGCCGGGTGGCGAACTTGTCGCTGAGGATCTGCATGTAGCGAGCCAGCACCACGAGGTCGGCGCCGGTCTCCTTGAACAGGGCGATGACCTGCTCTTCCTGCGCGGCCTTGGTGTCCTTGCCGACCGGCAGCAGGTGGAAGGGTATACCCTCGTAGTCGGCGGTCTTGCGGCTGTCCTCGTGGTTGGAGACGATCGCTACCACCTCGGCATCGAGCCAGCCGACGCGGATCTGGTACAGCAGGTGCAACAAGGTGTGGTCGAACTTACTGACCATCACCAGGATCTTCTTCTTTTTGGCCTCGTCGACCAGCGTGGTGCGCATGCCGAAACGTTCGATCGCCGGCTTCAGGCCGCGTTCCAGCGCATCGCGATCAACCCCGTCGGGCGTGGTGAAGGCCAGCCGCATGAAGAATTGGCCGGTCTCCTTGTCCCAGAACTGGTTGGATTCGGCGATGTTGCAACCGAGGCCCGCCAGTTCCGTGGTCACCGCGGCAACGATCCCCGGCCGATCGGCACAGGAGAGGGTGAGGACGAAATTGGACGACATGTCGGGCTCCGAAAACAAAGTCGCGGAGCGATGCACTTATTAGTGCATAGGGTCAACTGGCTGCGCGACGCAGGGTTTACGACAGCCGGTGCGTGTGGCTCACCCCCACCCTGTCCCTCCCCCGTCCAGGGGGAGGTGACCTGCGCTCACAAACCTTCGTCCCGCAAACACGGTCGGTTCTGAGAGCGTCTCCCTCCCCCTTGCGGGGAGGGGACAGGGGTGGGGGTACTCTTCCCGAGCCAGCCTATCGGCACGCTGATGTGTTACCCGATCATCCACTCATGCTCGGGCGCGTTGTAGAACTTCCACGTCCGCTTCGGCCCGGCCATGACGTTGAGATAGTAGATGTCGTAGCCGGCCACCGCCGCCACCGGGTGATAACCGCGCGGTACCATCACCACGTCGCCGTCCTCGATCAGCATGGTTTCGTCGAGCGAGCGATCGTCGGTGTAGACGCGCTGGAAGCCGAACCCCTGCGGCTTACTAAACCGGTGATAATAGGTCTCCTCGAGAAAACTCTGCCGGGGCAGGTCGTCCTCGTCGTGGCGGTGCGGCGGGTAACTCGAGGTGTGGCCGCCGGGAGTGATCACTTCGACCACCAGCAGCGAATCCGCGGGAGCGGTCTCGGGCAGGATGTTGGTGGGGTAACGGGTATTGGTGCCCGTGCCGCGGGTCAGTTTTTCGACATCGTCTGGGCCGATCACCCGTGGTGGCCGCGCGCCGCGCACACCCGGCGCCGAGCACACGGCGACTTCGAGCGGCGTCAACGCCTCGATCCGCCAGTTGGCGCCGGCGGGCGCATAGACCGAATAGCCAGGGCCCTCGAAGGGGCTCATGCGGCCGCCGACCAGAAAATCCTGATCGTCGATGCTCACCTTGGCGCGGCCCGAGATCAGCACGATGCAGACTTCACGGTCGCCGCCGCCGCCATGCGCCACATCCCCGGCATTGGGCAGCTTGTGCAGGTCGAAGCCGACATAGGTCCAGCCGGCCGATTGCGGCGTGATGTGGTGGACGTGGCCCTGTTCCGCCGCGGGCCTAGCTTTTAGGTTTGGCATCGTCGTGCTTCTTCAGCTCGTTCTCGAAATTGATGAAGAACATCCAGACCGCGTAGCCGAGCGCGCCCAGGGTAATCAGCTGCCAGAAGCCGTCATGGGTGTAGAACCACTCCCAGGCGGCCCAGCCGACGATGATGGCGATCAGGATCACCCGCCGGTACAGCGGCTTGAACCAGGGCAGCGTCAGCAGGCCGGGCTGTTTGTCTTGCTTGTTGTCGTCCGTCACGCCGATCCTCCGAAAGCTCCGAACCTAGAGCGCTTTGGGGAAAAGTTGCGAGACTTTTCTCGGCTCAGCGGTTGGGGAAGCCCTGCGTTTCCACGGTGTAGCCGGCCAGCGTCATTACCCGCATCAGCTCCTGGTGCCCCACCTGGGCCATGCGAAGCGGCGGGTTGGCCCTGGGGTCCTGCTCGGCCTCGACCACGAACCAGCCCTCGTAGCCGTAGTCGGCGAGCTTCTGCACGATCGCGGCGAAATCCAGCGAGCCGTCGCCAGGCACGGTGAAGGCGCCGAGCGCCACCGCATCGAGGAAGCTCTGCCGGCTGCGGTCGAGCCCGTCGACCACGGCGCGGCGGATATCCTTCACATGCACATGGCTGATGCGGGCGTGGTGGTTGTCGATGGCGCGCAGCACGTCGCCGCCGGCAAAGGCCAGGTGCCCGGCATCAAGCAGCAGCGGAATGCCGGGGCCGGAATGGCGCATGAAGGCGTCGAGCTCGGGCTCGGTCTCGACCACGGCGGCCATATGGTGGTGGTAGCTCAAGGGCATGCCCTCTGCGGCGCACCACTCGCCGAACGCGGTCAGCTTTCTGGCATAGGCCTGCATCTCGTCGTCCGAGAGTTTCGGCTTGGTGGCCAGCGGCTTCGTCCGATCGCCCTGGATCGAGCGACCGACCTCGCCATAGACGATGCAAGGGGCATCGACCGCCTTGAACAGCTCGATCATCGGCGCGATGCGCTGCTGGTTGGCGGCCATGTCCTCGTTGACCAGCGTGCCGGAGAACCAGCCGCCGCACAGCGTCACATCCGCGGCCTTGAGGATGGGCAGCATGATGGCGGGATCGTCGGGGAAGCGCCGCCCCTTTTCCATGCCGGTAAAGCCGGCCGAGCGCGACTGGCGCAGGCACTCTTCCAGCGACACATCATCGCTCAGCTCCGGCAGATCGTCGTTCCACCACGCGATGGGGGACATGCCCAGTTTGGCTTTCAGCATTCTCGCTCCAAGATCGGTGCCCGCAACCCCTCACCCGTCTCGCGCTACGCGCGATCCACCCTCTCCCCGACGGGGAGAGGAACAGTGGTGGCTCACCGGCCGTTCGTGTTCTTCTCCCCGTCGGGGAGAAGGTGGCGCGTAGCGCCGGATGAGGGGTTACAGCCGCTGCCCCTTCAGCGCTTCCTCATACTCTTTGCGCGCGGCGTTGACCTGAGGCCGTACCGAAACTTCCGGCACCGCGACATCCCACCAGTGGCCGCCGGCCTCGGTGGAGATCAGCGGGTCGGTGTCGATCACCAGCACGGTGGTACGCTCGACCTTGTCGGCTTCGGCGAGGGCGCTTTCGAGCTCGGCGATCGAGGCGGCCTTGCGCACCCAGGCGCCCATCGCGGCCGCGTGGGCGGCGAAGTCGATCTCGGGCAGGGTTTCGTGGAAGGTGTCCTTCAGCAGGTTGTTGAAGTTGGCGCCGCCGGTCGCCATCTGCAGCCGGTTGATGCAGCCGAAGCCACGGTTGTCGAGCACCACGATGGTCAGCTTCCTGCCCAGCATCACCGAGGTGGCGATCTCGGAGTTCATCATCATGTAGCTGCCGTCGCCGAGCATGACGATGACATCGTCATGCGGCTTGGCGAGCTTCACCCCCAAGCCACCGGCGATCTCGTAGCCCATGGTGGAGTAGCCGTACTCCATGTGGTAGCTGCCCGGCGCACCTGCCGGCCAGAGCTTGTGCAGCTCGCCCGGCAAGCCGCCCGAAGCGCAGACCAGCGTTGCCCCGGAGCCGCGGGCCCGGTGCACCGCGCCGATCACCTGCGCATCCGATGGCAGCGCGTTGGTCGGGTCGGTCACCGCCTTGGCCGAAACCAGCCATCTGGCCTTTGCCGCCCTGGCGGTCGCCTGCCACGCGTCGCTGGCGTGCCAGGGCCCGAGTTTGCCATCGAGCAGGTCGAGCCCGACTTTGGCGTCGGCGATCAGCGGCATGGCGCGATGCTTGTAGGCGTCGAACACCTGCGTGTTCAGCCCGATGATCCTGACATTGTCGGCCTTGAACAGCGCCCACGAGCCGGTGGTGAAGTCCTGCAGGCGCGAGCCGACTGCCAGCACCAGGTCTGCCTGCTCGGCCAGAAGGTTCGAGGCCGACGAGCCGGTGACGCCGACCGAGCCCATGTTCAGAGGGTGATCGTGCGGCAGGCTCGACTTGCCGGCATTGGTTTCCATCACCGGTACGCCGTGGCGCTCGGCAAAGGCGCGCAGCCCTTCGGCCGCCTCGGAGTAGAGCACGCCGCCGCCGGCGATGATGACAGGCTTTTCCGCCGCCCTGATCGCCGCCACCGCCGCATCGAGCTCGTTGGCATCCGGCATCGGCCGGCGCGGCGTCCATACCCGCTCGGCGAAGAAGGCTTCGGGATAGTCATAGGCTTCGGTCTGCACGTCCTGGCAGAGGCTGAGAGTCACCGGGCCGCATTCGGCGGGGTCGGTCAGCACCTGCATGGCGCGGTTAAGTGCGGGGATGATCTGCTCGGGCCGGGTGATACGGTCGAAGTAGCGGCTGACCGGGCGGAACACGTCATTGGCGCTGACCGTGCCGTCACCAAAGCTCTCGACCTGCTGCAGCACGGGATCGGGGGCGCGGTTGGCGAACACGTCGCCGGGCAGCAGCAGCACCGGCAGGCGGTTCACGTGCGCCAGCGCTGCGGCGGTCACCATATTGGTGGCGCCCGGCCCGATCGAGGAGGTGGCGGCCATGAAGCGGCGACGGAAACTCGCCTTGGCGAAGGCGATCGCTGCGTGCGCCATGCCCTGCTCGTTATGGGCGCGATAGGTCGGCAGCTCCTCGCGCACCTGGTAGAGCGCCTCGCCGAAGCCGGCGACATTGCCATGCCCGAAGATGGCGAACACCCCGCCGAAGATCGGCACCGTTTTGCCGTCGACGATGGTCATCTGCCGCGTCATGAATTTTGCCAGCGCCTGCGCCATGGTGAGGCGGATGGTCTTGTTGGTCATTTGCTTTCCTCCTCACGCGCGGTGGCGCGAACCCCTCATCCGGCGCTATGCGCCACCTTCTCCCCGACGGGGAGAAGAACAGAGCGACGACTGTGCAGTCGGTGTTCCTCTCCCCGTCGGGGAGAGGGTGGACCGGCGAAGCCGGGACGGGGGAGGGGTTTGGCCCCCATCAGTCCCCCCAGATCCCGACCAGCGCCGCAAACCGCGAGGCCATGTCGGTAACCGCTTCGTCATCCGTCATGGTGCCAGCAAACCACGCCTTGGCGGCTTCGCCAAATATGGTGCGGCCGACGGCGAAGCCGCGCACGGTGCGCGCTGACTTGGCGATGGCAAAGCCGCGGGCCAGTTCGTCCTGCGGCGCATCGAGGCCGAGCAGCACGACGCCGCGGCAGAACGGGTCGTTGGCTTCGATCACCTCATCGACGGCAGCCCAGGCGGCGGCGCTCGGCTGCGATTCGAGCTTCCACCAATCCGGCTTCAGCCCGGCGGCATAAAGCTGGGCGAGGGCCCGGGCGGTGGTGCTGTCGTCGATCGGCCCGACCTTGGAGGGGATGATCTCGATCAGGATGTCGCGCCCGACCTTGCGGCAGGCGTCGTGGGCGGTCCGCAGCTTGTCGAGTTGGCCGGCATTGATGCCCCTGGGGTCGTCCGGGTGCCAGAAGCACAGCACTTTCAGCGCATGATCCACCGGCCATTCCACCAGCCGGCTGCCGATATCCTGCGAAAACTCGAACTCCAGCGGGATCGAGCCGGGCAGTTCCACCGGCCGGGCGATCCAGAAGCTCTTCGGCACTTCGAACAGGGCGTCGCGGCCCCATTTGTCGTCGAGCAGCATGCCGAAGCCGGGGCGGCCATCGGCCACCCGTGCGGCCGCCTTGACCGCCAGCGCCTTGAAGGCGGGGATGCGGTCGGCCTTGTCGCCGGCAATGTCCTCGATTTGCTTCCGATGATCGATGGCGAAGGCAGTGAGACGCGGCCAGGACTGGCGGCGCGTCGTCGCCCAGTGCAGGTGGTTGAGGTCCTCGTCCTTGCGCAGGGCTTTGAACTTGCTGCCGTGATTGAGGAAGTGGTCGAGCTCGGTCCAGCTCGGATATTCCGGGGCGCAGAGCAGGCGGGAGACGGCGAAGGCGCCGCAGGCATTGGCCCAGGTGGCGCTGGTCTGGTGGCTCTCGCCTTTCAGCCAGCCGCGCAGGAAGCCGCTCATGAAGGCGTCGCCGGCGCCCAGCACGTTGTAGATCTCGATGGGAAAGCCCTGGCCGACAATGCCCTGTTCGAGATCGTCGCCGATCGCCCCGTCATAGACGATGCAGCCCTTGGCGCCGCGCTTCAGCACCACGGTGGCGTCGGTCATGGCGCGGATCGCCTTCAGGGCCTCGAGCAGGTCGCTCTCGCCGGCCGCCACCAGCACCTCTTCCTCGGTGCCGACGATCAGGTCGCAATCCCTCAGCACCGGTCGCATCTTGGCCGAGACATAGTCGGATTTCACATAGCGCTCGAACCCGGCGGCATGGCCGGCAAGGCCCCAGAGGTTGGGCCGATAGTCGATATCGAACACCACTTTGCGGCCCGCCGCCTTGGCGATGCGGATCGCCTTGAGCTGCGCTGCCTCGGCATTGGGGGTGGAAAAATGCGTGCCGGTGACGACGATGGCGCTGGCCGAGCCGATGAACGCCTCGTCGATATCGGCTTCGTCGAGCGCCATGTCAGCGCAGTCGGTGCGAACGAAGATCATCGGCGAGACGCCTTCGGCCTCGACGGCGAGCAACACCAGGGCGGTCAACCGCTGGTCGTCGGTGGCGATGCCTGAAATGTCGACGCCTTCGCGGCTGAGCTGCTCCTTGATGAAGCCGCCCATCTGCTCGGCGCCGACCCGGGTGATCAGCGCCGATTTCAGGCCGAGCCGGGCGGTGCCGACGGCGATATTGGCGGGGCAGCCGCCGACC
>MKVB01000003.1:527976-568384 GCA_001899085.1 Devosia sp. 66-14
GGTGATGACATCGAGCTTGGCCTCCGGCATGATCTCCCCCGCGTGGTCTGACTGGACAGCTTTCAGCGGCCGTTGTATCCCTCGCGCGAATGAAACGTCAATTCCGAAGTCACTGTTTTCGGAATGAACGTTCCATGACGATCCAACAGGAACAGACGCTCCGCGGAGCGCGCAGCAAGGAGACGATCCCGTGGTCAGGTTTGGCATTCTGGGGGCGGGGCGCATCGGCAAGGTGCACGCGGGGACGATCGCCAATTCCAGCCGGGCCAGCGTCGCCTTTGTCGCGGACGCCATCTCTGACGCCGCCGCATCGCTCGCCGCCTCGGTCGGCGCGAAGGTGGCGGCGATCGACGAGATTCTGAGCTCCGACGTCGACGCCATCCTTATCGCCACGCCCACCGACACGCATGCCGACCTGATCGAGCAGGCGGCGCGGGCCGGCAAGGCGATCCTGTGCGAAAAGCCGGTATCGCTGTCGGTCGAGCGGATCGAAGCCTGCCTGCCGGTGGTGGAGAAGGCCGGCGTGCCGTTGATGATCGGCTTCAACCGCCGGTTCGATCCGAACTTCGCCGCGGTGCAGCAGCGGATCAAGGGCGGCGAGATCGGCGATGTCGAGATCGTCACCATCATCTCGCGCGACCCGGCGCCGCCGCCGGTGAGCTATATCGAGCGCTCGGGCGGGCTCTATCGCGACATGATGATCCACGATTTCGACATGGCGCGGTTCCTCGTCGGCGAGGATTTCGTCTCGGTGCACGCGCTGGGCAGTGCGCTGGTCGATAAGGCCATCGGGGTGGCCGGAGATGTCGATACCGCGGCGGTGCAGATGCAGACCGCTTCGGGCAAGATCGCGGTGATCACCAACTCGCGCCGCGCCAGCTACGGCTACGACCAGCGGGTCGAGGTGCATGGCAGCAGGGGCATGCTGCGCGCCGGCAACGTCCATATGACGACGCTCGAGCGCGCCGACAGCGCCGGGTTCACCCAGGATGTGATCCAGAACTTCTTCATCGACCGCTATGTCGCCGCCTACACCGCCGAGGTGAACAGCTTCATCGACGCGATGGCCAAGGGCAGCACGCCGACCCCGTCAGGGCATGACGGGCTCATGGCGCAGAAGCTGGCGGAAGCGGCGACGAAGAGTTCGCAGACCGGGCAAGCGGTCAGGGTCGGCTGACCCTGGTCGGCTGCCACGCGGGTTATCTGGTGGACGGGCCTGTGGATAGTTTCCGCGCCGCTTGACGGGCGTCTCCGATAGGAGAACATCGGATGGTTAGCGGGCTGCGCACAGGGGGCACAGGCGATGCTGACTGTCCACCTGACCTTGCCTGCGCCGTGGCGTGCCGCATGCCTCGCGATGCTGGTTGCCGTTTCGGGATGCAGCGCCGGCAATGTCGTGACGGTGCGGGAAATGATCGGCGATGCCAGCTATTGGCCGCCCGTCTGCAACAGCGATCCGTGCGTGCTTTCCGGCAATGGCGGGATCACGGATGTGTGGCAGCGCCATGTCGACACCAATCTGGCGCGTGGCCGGCAGTTCGTCGTCAAAGGCGTGTGTGCCAGTGCCTGCGAGATCGCGGCGCGCCGGGCGCATGCCAAGGTGCTTCCCGGCGCCACGCTGATCGTGCACGAACCGCAGCCGGCGGTGATCCTGTAGCGCCGCGGCCAGCATGAGGGGGCTTGGCTTACGCCCCCCAAATCCCTAGTGTCCGGGCCGCTTTCCTTACTTCCATTTGAGTCCTGACATGACCGAGAGTGCCTCCGCCCAGTTTGCCGGCAAGATTGCCGTTGTCACGGGGGCCGCGCAGGGGATCGGCGAGGCGACGGCGCGGCTCCTGGCGCAGCGTGGCGCCGCCGGCCTGGTGCTGGTCGACCGGCAGGCCGACAAGGGCGAAGCGGTGGCGAAATCACTGAACGACGCCGGCACCAAGGCGATTTTCGTTGCGGCGGATCTTGCCGACCCCGCCGCGGTGGCCAAGATCATTCCCGCCGCCGACCAGGCGTTCGGGCGGGTCGACGTGCTCGCCAACATTGCCGGTCTCACCGATCGCGGCACTATTCTCGACACCGATCTCGCGCTCTACGACCGGATGTTCGCCATCAATGTGCGGGCGCCGTTCTTCCTGATGCAGGACGCCATCAAGGTGATGCAGCGCGAAAAGATCGAGGGAACGATCGTCAACATCCTGTCGGTCAACGCCTATATCGGCTCGCCCAATCTCGCCGCCTACAGCGCATCGAAGGGCGCGCTGATGACGCTGACCAAGAACACCGCCAACGCCGTCAACCTGATGCGCATCCGGGTCAACGGCATTATCCTGGGCTGGGCCGATACGCCGGGCGAGCACGTGACGCTCAAGACCTTCCACGACGCGGCGGACGACTGGCTGGAGAAGGCGGAGGCGTCGCGGCCGTTCGGCAAGCTGATCAAGCCCGACGACGTGGCGCGGCTCATCGCCTTCCTCGGCGGCGCGGAATCGGCGCCGATGACCGGCTCCTGCGTCGAGTTCGAGCAGACCGTGGTCGGCGCCGGTGGCGGCGGGCTCGCAACGGGGTATCCGGTCAAGAAGAGCTGAGTGGAACCTGCCCCTCGCGGCCGGACGCCTCGCTTGGCGAGACAGGTGAGGGGCAGGCGCGATCTACTTCTCGCCGCGCCGGCTCGCGACCGCGACGGTCAAGGTCATGGCCAGCGCCATGGTCGCCGCCATCGAGCGGAAACCTTCGAAATCGGCCTCGACGATTTCCAGCCAGGTGTCGGCGGTCGGCGCGATGGGCGAAAAGATCGAGTCGGTGATCGATACCACCTTGGCGTGCCGCGCCTTGGCCGCGTGCACGAGGCTCACCGTCTCGCTGGCATAGGGGGTGAAGCTGATCGCCAGCACCGCATCGCGTGGCGAGATGAAGCCGATCTGCTCGGCCCCCAACCCGGCAATGCCATCGACAAGCAGGTTGCGGATCCCCAGCTTGCCCATGGCGTAGGCCATGTAGCTGGTGATGGGGAACGAGCGGCGGAGGCCGACCAGGTAGATCGTCTCCGCCTTGGCGAGGATCTCGACCGCGGTATCGAGCGCCTCGGGGGCGAGCTTGAGCCTGAGGTCGGCAACCGAGCGCTCGGCGGCATCGGCAAAACCCTGCAGCAGCAGCCCGCTCTTACTGGAGCCGCCATGTTCGCGCAGCTGCTTCAGCCGCTCCTCGTAGCTCGGGACCCGATCGCGCAGCCGGGCGCGAAAGACTTCCTGCAGGTCGGAGAAGCCCTGATAGCCGAGCGCCTGGCTGAAGCGGACGAGGGTCGAGGGCTGCACGCCCGAGCGCTGCGCGACACTGGCGGCAGTGCCGAAGGCGATGTCATCGGGGTTGTCGAGGGCAAAGCTCGCTACCTGGGTCAGGCGGCGCGGCAGTGTCGGGGCGCGGGCGGCGATCAGCGCGCGCAACGCGGGAAAGTCCCGCGGCACGGCGTCGTCCAGCTTGATGTCTCCGTCGTCCATTCCGGCCTCGATATGCGTCTTGCGCCAACATCCCGCGAAGCGGGCAAAATCCAACAGAACCACGGCCGAAGTCCATGACTTCCGCCGGCCCCGGCAGGGTTATCCACGCTCCCGGGTGGGAGGCGTCCGCTTGACGATCTACCCTAGAATGGAATAAACATTCCATCAATAGGCCGTCCGGAACAAGTCGTTCCACCCAGCTGGACCGGGCCGCGGCGGTGGACGACGCCGGTGCGGCTAACCAGCAAGGGGACAGGCGGGCTCTCCTCCAGAGCGACTGGCGCCCGGGGCTCTATCAGGCTCCGGGCGTTTTTCAGAGCGGGCCGACGAGGCCGCGACTAGACTGGCGCGGGGGCTGCCTTTCGACTGTCCGCGATTTCGCTTAGGAGGATCAACAACAATGACCATCGGCGTCGGCCTGATCGGCACGGGGTATATGGGCAAATGCCATGCGCTGGCCTGGAACGGCGTGAAGCCGGTGTTCGGGGACGGGCCGAAGCCCAGGCTGGTGCATCTGGCGGAGGTGTCGCCGGAGCTGGCGGCGCGGCGGGCCGAAGAGTTCGGGTTCGAGAAATCCACCTCGGACTGGCGGGCGCTGATCGCCGACCCGGAGGTCGAGGTGGTGTCGGTGACGACGCCGAACGCCTTCCACGCCGAGATGGCGATCGCGGCGCTCGAAGCCGGCAAGCATGTCTGGTGCGAAAAGCCGATGGCGGTGGGGTTTGCCGAAGCCGAGCGGATGGCCGCCGCAGCCAGCGCCTCGGGCAAGGTCACGGCGCTCGGCTACAACTACATCCAGAACCCGGTGATCCGGCACATCAGGACCCTGCTCGAGGCGGGCGCCATCGGCACCGTGAACCATGTCCGCTTCGAGATGGACGAAGACTTCATGGCCGACCCCGAAGCGCTGTTCTACTGGAAGAGCGAGGCGTCCTCCGGCTATGGCGCGCTCGATGATTTCGGCGTGCACCCGCTGAGCCTGATGCAGTTCCTGTTCGGTGGGGTGACGCGAGTGATGGCGCAGCTCGCCATGCCCTATGCCGATCGACCGAGCCGGGATGGCGGGCGGCGCGCGGTGGAGACCTGGGATATCGCCTCGGTGCTGCTGGAGCTCAGGAACGGCGCGTCCGGGATGATGGCGCTCGACCGGTCGGCCTGGGGGCGGAAGGGGCGGATCGCCATGCAGGTGTTCGGTTCGAAGGGCACGATTGCCTACGACCAGGAACGGATGAACGAGTTCCAGCTGTTCGAGGCGAGCGCGCCGGCGGCCGAGCAGGGGTTTCGCACCATCCTGACCGCGCCGGTGCATGCGCCCTATGACCGGTTCATTCCGGCGCCGGGGCATGGGCTGGGGTTCAATGAGCTCAAGATCATCGAGTGCCACGAACTGCTGAAGGCGATCGGCGGCGATGCCGCGGCGCAGATCGTCGGGTTCGACAAGGGGCTCGAGATCGAGCGGGCGGTGCATGCGATGGCGCAGTCGCATCGCGAGGCGCGCTGGGTGGCGGTGTAACCGGGGGCGGAACGTCCGACCGCGGGATCGAGTCCCCGGGGCCGCAGTCACGGCGGCCCCGGGAGCCTGAGGGCGTGCAGCGGCCTCAGGCGGTGGCGAGGGTCGGGGTGCGGTTGCGGCTTTCGACCCAGTAGATGAAGACCGAGGCGGCGACGATCAGGCCGGCACCGGGCCAGAACCAGACCGAGGGCACCTGGCCGAGCGCGACCCAGCCGACGAGGGCGCTGAGCGGCACCTTGAGGTCGGCGAAGGGCTGCAGGTAGGTGGCGTCAGCGGCCTTGTAGGCGAAAGCCATCAGGTACTGCGCGACGCCGGTCAGCACGCCGAGCAGCAACAGCAGCCACAGGCCGGTGCCGCTCGGCAGGGCGAATGGGAAACCGGTGGCGAGGCCGGCCGGCACCACGGCAGGCGCCAGCCAGCCGAGCGCATTGACCACCAGGAGGATCAACAGGTGGTTGGGGGTGACGAGCACCAGCAGCGAGATGGTCAGCGTCTCGGGGCTCTCGCCCTTGAGCGTCAGGTACTTGGTCAAGACGTCCGTGGTGGCCCAGAGCGCCGCGGCGGCGATCGGGATCAGGGTGTGCCAGCCGAGGCCCTCGCTGCCGACTCCGGAGACGATGATGGCGCCGGCAAAGCCGACCAGCGCTGCGACGAGACGGGCAGCGGAGGGGCGCTCGCCGAGGAACAGGGTGGAGCCGAGGATAATGAACAGCGGACCGGCGGCCAGCAGCGTCACCATCTGCCAGATCGGTACGCCGGAGGCGAAGCCGTAGACGAAGACATGCGCGCCGAGCGCGGAGACGAAGGCGCGGACTTCGTGCGCCAGCTTGTGGCTGGTGCGCAGCTTGTCGATGCCGATGCGCAGGATCAGCGGCAGGCTGAGCACCCCGGCGATCAGGTATTGCCAGAACACCATGCCGGTCGAAGCCATGCCGAAGCCGCCATATTCGAGCGGGGTCGGCAGCACCGATTGCAGCACATTGGAGCCGGCAAAGGCGAAGGCGGCAACCAGCATGAAGGTGGCGCCGGCAGTGGCGGCAGAAGACTTGGCAGTCGAGGAAACCTGGCTCATCAAACGATCCTTTCCGTAGCCTGTTTCCTCAGGGTTACGGGGAATCGCGATGGGGAACGACGACGCGGAAACCCTCGACAATGAGGGGCCGCGCCGGCAGAGCCAGCGTAAATCCCGTTCTCTTTCATCCGGACTATACCGTCGGCTCCGGAGTCACACCGGATCTGCTGACCCCTGTGGCTTGAGTGGTCGCTCGGTCGAACCGGAAAAGTATGCAACTTTTCCTGACCAAGCTCCGCTTGCCACAAGGCGCTCGCGGGCTTTGGGCGTTCGCCCATCTACCGCCGGTGGGGAATTGCACCCCGCCCTGAGAACTCGCCGGCCGATTGCTCGACCGACAGAGGCTCACATAGACCTGCGCGCCCGCGGGTGCAAGCAGGCACAAGGACGAAACCGGGATAGCGCCAGCGGGCTCAGGCCCGCTTCTGCTTGCCGCCGCGCAGGCCGATGATCGTGGCGGCGACGACGCCGAGGGCGACGACGCCGATGATGATGGTGGCGAGCGCGTTGACGTCGGGCGAAACACCCAGCTTGATCTTACTGAAGATCACCATGGGCAGGGTGGACGAGCCCGGGCCGGAGACGAAGCTGGCGATCACCAGATCGTCGAGCGACAGGGTGAAGCCGAGCAGCCAGCCCGAGATCAGGGCCGGGGCGATGATCGGCAGGGTGACATCGAAGAACACCCGGAACGGGGTGGCGCCAAGGTCCATCGCCGCCTCCTCGAGGCTGAGGTCGAGGTCGGAGAGGCGCGACTGCACCACCACGGTGATATAGGCCATGCAGAAGGTGGTGTGGGCGATGATGATGGTGACGATGCCGCGGCCGGCGGGCCAGCCGAGCGTCGATTCCATGGCGACGAACAGCAGCAGCAGGGCGAGGCCGGTGATCACGTCGGGCATCACCAGCGGCGCCGAGACAGCGCCGGCCAGCACGGTGCGGCCGCGGAAGCGCTTGAAGCGCACCAGCGCCACGGCGCACAGCGTCCCCAGGACCAGGGCGAAGCTGGCGGAAAAGAAGGCGATCCTCAGGCTCAGCCAGGCGGCGCCCAGCATCTGCTGGTCGGCGAACAGTTCACCATACCACTTGGTGGAAAACCCCGACCACACCGTCACCAGGCGGCTCTCGTTGAACGAGAACACCACCAGCGAAATGATCGGCAGATAGAGGAAGGCAAAGCCGAGGGTTGCCGCAATGGGGAGGAACCAGCCGCGCCGCATCTACCGGTCCTTCTCGACCACGGCATCCTGCGCCTTCTGCAGCAACAGGATGGGAATGACGACGACGACCAGCATGGCGACCGCGACCGCGGCGGCCCGTGGCCAGTTGGTGGCGCCGAAGAACTCGTCCCACAGCACGCGGCCGATCATCAGCGTCTGCGGCCCGCCGAGCAGCGAGGGGATGACGAACTCGCCGATTGCCGGAATGAACACCAGCATGGAGCCGGCAATGATGCCGGGCAGCGACAGCGGCAGGGTGACCGACAGGAAGGTCTGCCAGGGGCGCGAGCCGAGATCGGCCGAAGCCTCGAGCAGCGAGGTGTCGAGCTTCACCAGCGTGGTGTAGAGCGGCAGGATCATGAAGGGCAGGTAGGTGTAGACGATGCCGACATAGACGGCGAAATCGGTCTGCATCATCACCAGCGGCTCGATGCCGAACACCGCCAGCACCTGGTTGATCACGCCGTTGCCGCGCATGAAGCCCGAGAGGGCGTAGACGCGCAGGAGGAACGAGGTCCAGAACGGCAGGATCACCAGCATCAACAGGATATTGCGCCATTTGTCGGGGGCGCGGGCGATGGCATAGGCCATCGGGTAGCCGATGAAGAGGGTGATCACCGTGGCGATCCCGGCGATGCGGATCGAGCTCAGATAGGCCGCGACATAGAGCGGATCGGTGAAGAGCTTGAGGTAGTTGGACAGATGCAGGGTCAGCTGCACCGTGCCGCCTTCGGTGGTCAGCAGCGGCGAGTAAGGCGGGCGGCCGAACTGCTTGGTGGCCAGCGAAATGCCGAACACCACGAAGAGCGGGATGATGAAGAAGACGGTCAGCCAGAGAGCCGGCGCGGCGATCACCAGGGTGCGGCCGGAAATCCCGACATCGCGCAGCCGGCGCTCCAGCCCGCTCCAGGGGCGGAGGCGGCGCGGCGGCGGCAACTGGTTGCCGGTGAGGGTCATACCGTCAGCACCGAACCGGAGCTCGGGCCCCAGGTGACATAGACCTGTTCTTCCCAGGTGATGGCGTCGGGGTTGCCGCGCATGGTGTTGGTCTGGCTGACGCGGATGCGTTTGCCGCTTTCGAGCAGCACCTGATAGACGCTCATGTCGCCCAGGTAACCGATCTCCTCGACCACGCCGCGGGTGACGTTGGCGTCGTTCAGCGCCTCGGGCTTGTCGCGGCTCAGTTCCATCTTCTCGGGGCGGATGGCCCACCACAGGATCTGGTCGGGGGCGCAGTCGACGCCGTGGCCGACATAGATGTCGCAGCCCAGTTCGGGCGAACGGATGCGCACATGGTCCGGCTCGTCCTCGGTGACGATGCCCTCGACCATGTTGGCCGAGCCGATGAAGCTGGCGACAAAGCGCGAATTGGGAAATTCGTAGATGTCGTGCGGCTCGCCGATCATGGCGATCTCGCCCTGGTTCATCACCCCGATGCGGGTGGCAAGAGTCATCGCCTCTTCCTGGTCGTGGGTAACGACGATGAAGGTGACGCCGAGCGATTCCTGGATCTTGACCAGCTCGAACTGGGTTTCCTCGCGCAGCTTCTTGTCGAGTGCGCCGAGCGGTTCGTCGAGCAGCAGCAGCTTGGGACGCTTGGCCAGCGAACGGGCAAGGGCGACGCGCTGGCGCTGGCCGCCCGACAGCTGGTGCGGGCGACGTCGGCCATAGTCCTGCAGCTTGACTAGGCTCAGCAGTTCGGCGACGCGGTCGGCGATCTCGCCGCGCGGCATGTTATCGCGCTTCAGGCCGTAGGCGATGTTCTGCTCGACATTCATATGCGGGAACAGCGCATAGGACTGGAACATCATGTTGACCGGCCGGTGGTAGGGCGGCACCTCGGTCATGTCCTGGCCGTCGATCTCGATGGTGCCCGAGGTCGGCTGCTCGAAGCCGGCGAGCATGCGCAGCAGCGTCGACTTGCCGGAGCCAGAGCCGCCGAGCAGGCAGAACAGCTCCGACTTGTAGATGTCGAGCGACACCTCGTGCACAGCCGAGACGTCGCCAAATTTCTTGGAGACATTGCGGATGCGCACAAACGGCTTGGCCGACGGATCGCGCCAGGGGCGCGTGTCGATGGCGAGCTGCGGCTTCTTGGCCATTCGGCACCTGGAAAAAGACTGAAGGGGGCAGTGTCGCACTGCCCCCTGAGAGGAGATTACAGACCGGTTTTGATGCGGGTCCAGGTCCGGGTCAAGACTTCTTCGAACTCAGGCGAATGCGCCTTCATCACGAAGGCCTTGGCGATGGTCTCGGCCGGCGGGTAGATGCCCGGATTCGACTTCACGTCCTCGTTCACGAACTCCAGCGCCGGCACGTTCGGGTTGGCGTAGAACACGTAGTTGGTGATCGCCGCCACGACCTTGGGCTCGAGGATGTAGTTGATGAACTTCAGGGCATTATCCGGATGCGGAGCGTCGACCGGAATGGCGAGGAAGTCGAACAGCGTCGCAGCGCCTTCCTTGGGGATCAGATAAGTGATCTCGTTGCCCTGGGCGGCCTGCTTGGCGGCATCGGCGGCGATGAAGATGTCGCCCGAGTAGCCGAGCGCCAGGCAGATTTCGCCATTGCCCAGGTCGTCGATGTACTGACTGGAGTGGAAGTAGCGGATCGACGGCTTGATGCTGGTCATCAGCGCCTCCGCCTTGGCGAGGTCTTCCTCGTTCTCGGAGTTCGGATCGAGGCCGAGATAGTGCAGCGCGATGCCCATTACTTCGGACGGACTGTCGAGCACGGCGACGCCGCAATCCTTGAGCTTGGCGACGACTTCGGGCTTGAACAACAGGTCCCAGCTGTCGAGCGGAGCCGCGTCACCGAGCGCCGCCTTCACCTTGGCGACGTTGTAACCGAGCCCGATGGTGTTGATCATGTAGGGCACGCCATGGGCGTTGTCCGGATCCTGCGAGGCGGCGGTCGCCATGACGGCGGGGTCGAGATTGCCGAGGTTTGTCAGCTTCGACTTGTCGAGCGGCAGGATCAGGCCGGCCTTGATCTGGCGCTCGAGGAAGCTGCCTGAGGGCACGACGATGTCGTAGCCGGAATTGCCGGCGAGCAGCTTGGCATCGACGATCTCGTTATTGTCGTAGACGTCGTAGTTCACCTTGATGCCGGTCTCGGCTTCGAAATTGGCGATGGTGTCTTCGGCGATGTAGTCGGACCAGTTGTAGACGTTGACGACCTTCTCCTGGGCCAGGGCCGGCGCTGCCAGCAGCAGCGTCCCCAGGGCGATCAGCATCGGCTTATGCATTTGTTGTTATCTCCTTGCAGTCCCACGCCGCGGGTGGCCGACGGCGCATGATGGATGGCCGGACGCCCGAGAAGGCGCCGGTTGGCGGATGCCCGACAAATGGTCGGACGAAATGAGGTGGTGCGGCTGGCGACGGCTGCTGAACGTGAGATGTCGGTGAGCAGGTGCGCGGGAGGGTAGGCCAAGCAGCGCGGGCGTCGCGCCGGGAAAACTCGGGTTCGCAATGTGCCCGGATCCGGGCGCCCATCGATCCGGCGGAGGCTCCGGATCAACAATAACCGTAAGCAGTGACGTGACCCCTAGCGACGTGCCTTCCAGCCGGCCGAAACCTAGTGGGAAATCCGACAGCGGGCAAGGGTTTTGGGACTGCGGCGACGGCGCGCAAAAGGCGGCGACGCGGGGATGCGACGCCCCGCCACAGGCGCCTGGCGCGACAGCAAAGCCGGGGAGTTGAACTCGGGCCGTTTTCGGTTCAAGTGAGGGCAAACATCGTACCGAAAGGCGCTCCTGTGAGCCTCAAGAAGCATCTGTCCATCTCGCCGGCCGTGAAGAAGGCGCTCGACGCCGGGCAGCCGGTGGTGGCGCTCGAATCCACCATCATCACGCATGGCATGCCGTACCCGCAGAATCTGGAGATGGCGCGGAACGTCGAGGCGGTGATCGAAAAGCACGGCGCGGTGCCGGCAACGATCGCCATCATGGACGGCAAGTTCAAGGTCGGCGTCACCGCCAAGGATCTCGAGCGGCTGGCGCAGACCGGCGGCAAGGCCGCCAAGGCGTCGCGTCGCGACGTGGCGGCGCTGCTGGCATCGGGCGAAGTGGCGGGCACCACCGTGGCGACGACGATGATGGCGGCGGAAGCCGCGGGCATCCAGGTATTCGCCACCGGCGGCATCGGCGGCGTGCATCGCGGCGCCGAGACCACCTTCGATATCTCGGCCGATCTCGACGAGCTCGGCCGCACCCAGGTGGCGGTGGTATGCGCCGGGGCCAAGTCGATCCTCGATATTCCCAAGACTCTCGAAGTGCTGGAAAGCAAGGGCGTGCCGGTGCTGGGCTTCCAGACTGCGGATTTCCCGGCGTTCTGGGCCCGCCAGTCGGGCGGCAAGGTCGACCATCGGGTGGAAAGCGGCAAGGACGCGGCCAAGGTGATCGCGCTGCAGTTCGCGCTCGGCCTGGGCGGCGTACTGGTCGCCAACCCGATCCCCGAAAGCGCGGCGCTCGACAAGGATATGATCGAGGGTCGGATCAACGAGGCGATCAAGGGCGCCGAGAAGGAGGGGGTGAGCCGCAAGGACCTGACGCCGTTCCTGTTGAAGCGCATCTTCGAGCTGACCGACGGCAAGAGCCTCGTCGCCAATATTGCGCTGGTCGAAAACAACGCGCGGGTGGCGTCCGAGATCGCGGTGGCGCTGGCGAAACTCAATAAATGAGCGACAGCGCCGGCCGGGTCATCGTCATCGGCGATGTGATGACCGACGTCATCGTGCTCCCCGAAGGGCCGCTGGTGCGCGGCTCGGACCGGCGCGCCCAGATTACCCAGCGTCCGGGCGGCTCGGGCGCCAACCAGGCGGTGTGGCTGGGTTCGATGGGTACCCCGGTCAGCTTCGTTGCCCGCGTCGGGGCGCGCGACAAACCGCATCTCGAGGCCTATCTGCGCGGCTTCCACGTCGACCCGGTGCTGATCGCCGACCCCCTGAAGCCGTCGGGCATTCTGGTCATCATCGTCGATCCTAACGGGGAGCGGAGCTTTCTCACCGATAGGGGGGCAAACCTCGATCTCCAGCATTCCGATATGCCGGTCTGGCTGCTCGAGGAGACCCGCTACGTGCTGGTGTCGGGCTATTCGCTGTTCGCGGAAAAGCCTCGTCATGCGGCGCGCTGGATGGCCGGCGAAGCGCAGTCGCGCGGCATTGCGGTGGGGGTGGATGCCGCCTCGGTCGGTTTCGTCGAGGAAGTCGGGGCCGACAGGTTCCTCGAGTGGACCAGAGGATTCTCCACGCTGTTCGCCAATGCCGACGAGGCGGTCGCCTTGTCGGGCAGCACCGATCTCGAGACGCAGATGCGAGTGCTCGGAGGGAACTACCGGCAAGTGGTGGTCAAGCTCGGGGCCGGCGGCGCAGCGGTGGGCGATGCGGTAGGCGTCAAGCTGAAGCTGCCGGCGCCGGTGGTCAACGTGGTCGATACCACCGGGGCAGGCGACGCATTCGCCGCGGCGTTCGTTTCGGCGGAACTGAGGGGCGTCGACCTCGAGACCAGCTTGCGGCGGGGGATCGAGGCAGGGTCGGCGGCGGTGACCAAGGTGGGCGGGCAGCCGGACTAGGGCTACCTCGTCGGATCGGCGCGGGCCCCTCGGCTACTCCACTTCCATTCCGCACCAATCCAGCGGCTCCGGCACATATTTCCCCCGCGTGCCTTCGATGTCGCCGAGTTCGGCGATCAGGTGGGAGCGCACATCGTCCACGGTGGCGTGCGGGGCGGTGAGGCCGCAGCCGCGAGCGAGCTGGTATTTGTCGTTGTCGATCGGCGCCACCGGCTGGCCTGCCTCGGTGATGCGTTTCAGCAGCCGCAACAGGTGGCCGTCGGGGGCGAAATACAGCCGGCCCTCGCGGGTGATGGCGGGGCCCGTCGCGCCGGCGGCCATATTGGGTGAGACCATCTCGGAATAGATGAAGGCAAGGCTGCCGTCGGGGCGGAAGCAGGAGGTGTCGGTCTGGGTGGCGATGGCGTCGATCAGCCAGGTCTGCACCAGCACCGAGGCAGCGCTGTCGCCACCATCGTGGAACTCGAAATGGTCGGCATAGCCGCCGTCGAAATTCCGGCGCCAGCCGGTCCAGTCGTCGGGCGCGGCATCGAGCAGCTTCGAACACGCATCCCAGGCAGCGCGAACTTCGTCGATCTGCGGTTCGGCGGCATGCGCCATGGGGACGAGCAGCAGGCTGAGGGCCAGGAGCAATCGGCGCATCGGGGTCTCCGTTCCCCTCGACGCTAACCCATCACTCCTCGCGCAGGAAGCTCGCCGGCCGGGTGGAGAGCGCCGACCAGGTGGTGAGCATGCCGACGACAATGGCGAGGGCAATGGTGCCGATGGCGACCCAGACGAGCAAAGCCGCATCGGCCCAGAAGTCGATCTCCAGCACGAACTCGACGAAGGCCCAGGTGCCGACCAGACCGAGCAGCGCCGCCAACACCGCGGCGAGAAGGCCGAGCAAGCCATACTCGACCAGGTAGGCGCGCACCACGTCGCCGCGCGTCGCTCCCAGCACCTTCATCACCACCGCGTCGGACTCACGCTGCTTGCGGCCGGCCGCCATGGCGCCGGCGAGCACCAGCACGCCGCTGACCACCGCGAGGCCGCCGATCACCTCGACCGCCGTGGTGACGTTGGCGAGGATGGCGGCAAAGGTCTCGAGCGCTTCGCCCACCGGCAGGAACAGCAGGTCGGGGAACTGGGCGACCAGACGCTGCTGCACGGCGGTCTCGTCGCCCGGCACGGCCTTGAGCAGGCCAAGATAGCTCAGCGGGAAATCCGACAGGGCGTTGGGCGACAGCACGAAGCCGAAATTCACGCTGCCCGAGCGCCAGGCGTAATCGCGGAAGCTGCCGATCTTCACCTTCACCTCTTCGCCGAAGATGCGGAAGGTCAGGATGTCACCCAGCTTCAGCCCGAGCGGCTCCTTGAGCCGCTGGAACACCGAAACCTCCGGCGGGCCGATGAAGTTGGGCGGCCACCAGCTGCCTTCGGTGACGGTGGATTGATCGGGCAGGGTGTCGGAGGCAGAGAGCGGAATATCGCCTTCGAGCACGAAGGCGAACTCGGACGGCGGCTTGCGGTTGAGCTCGGCGATCGGGGTGTCGTTGATCGCCTCGATCGAACCGGTGACCATGGGCAGCGAGGCGAAGCTCTCGACCGATTTGTCGCCGACCGAGAACTGCTTGAGCGCTTCCACCTCGTCGTCGAACAGATCCATGAAGACGAAGCTGGGGGCGTTGGGGATCGACTCGCGGGCCAGCTGATGGCGCAGGTTTCCATCGATCAGGGCGATCAGCAGCAGCAAAGCGAGGCCAAGCCCGAGCGACAGGATGACCACCGGCGCCGGCGCGCCCGGGCGCCAGATCGACTTGATGGCATTGCGGAGCGCGGCGTTGCGGAGCGGCGGCACCAGTTTCAGGCCGCGCTGCAGCAGCCAGGCGGCGCCGCGGAGCACGATGAAGGCGCCGAGGATGCCGATGGCGTACCACAGCACCAGCAGCGGGCGGCCGGTGGTGAAGGCCGCCAGAGCGTAGATACCGGCCGCAGCGGCGCCGAGCGGCAGCCACAGCCCCGGCTTCAGCAGGTCGCGCCAATCGAGCCCGCCTTCGATGGCCGAGCCGGCGGAGCGGAACAGCAATGCGGGCTTCAGTTTCTCGGCGCGACGCAGCGGCAGGTAACCAAAGGCGAAACCGGTGAGGGCGCCGAAACCGGCAGCGGTCCACAGTGTCACGAGATCGACCACCGGCGGCAGCGCGAGGCCGAGCAGGCCGCCAAGGATGGGCAGCATCACCATGGTGAGGAGCGTGCCGAGCAGCAGGCCCAGGACGATGCCGGTGAAGGTCAGCAGCATCACCTGGGTGAGGAAATGCACCAGGATGCGCGCGCCGGTGGCGCCCAGCGCCTTCATGGTGGCGATGGAGCGCTGGCGCTCGGTGACATAGGCGGAAATCGCGTTGGACACCCCAAGCCCGCCCACCAGCAGCGAAGAGAGCCCCACGATGGTGAGGAAGCGGGCGAACATGTCGAAGAAGCGCGACAGGTCGGCGGTGGCGTCCTTGGGGCCGGTGACTTTCCATCCGGCCTTGGGGAAGCTGGTCTCGATCGACTGCATGGCGGCATCGGGATCGGTGCCATCGAGCAGGATCTTGTAGCGGTAGCTGGCGAGGACGCCGGGGGCGAGGATGCCGGTGGCATTGAGCGCGTCGACCGACATCAGCACCGGCAAGCCGAACTGCAACCCGGCAGTGATGCGGTCGGGTTCGGTGCCGATGACGCCGGCGAGGGTGAAACTGGCGCCGCTGATGGTGACCTTGTCGCCGAGCTTCAGGCCCAGCCGGTCGAGCAGCAACTGATCGGCGACGAGGCCGAAGCTGCCATCGCCTCGGGGCGCGAGGAGTTCGGGCAGCGGGGTGTCTGCATCCTTGACGGTCACGCTGCCGATCAGCGGGTAATTGGCGTCGACGGCGCGGATGGCGAGGAAGCTGGAGGCCTCGCCTGCATCGGCGCGCCCCATCACCTCGATGACTTCGCCCAGCTTGCCCAGCCGCTCGAAGGCCTGCCGCTCCTCGGCGTTGGCGGCGCGATAGGAGAGCTGTGCCTCGATATCGCCGCCCAGCAGGGTGCGGGCGTCGCTGAGCAGCGCCGATTGCAGCGCGGCGCCGACCGAGCCGACCACGGTGATGGTGCCGACGCCGAGCGCCAGGCAGGCGAGAAGGATGGTGAAGCGGCGGAGGTCGCCGCGCAGGTCCTTCAGCGCGACCCGCAGCCAGCCGCGCAGGGTCGCGGCAGCGGCACTCACGCCGGCACCCGCTCGCTGAGTCGGCCTTCGTTCATGCGCAGCTGTCGGTCGGCCTTGGCGGCAAGCGTGGGGTCGTGCGTGATCAGCAGGATGGCCGTGCCGCGCTCGCGGGCGATGCCGAACATCAGCTCGATGACGTGGGCGCCGGTTTCCTGGTCGAGATTGCCGGTCGGTTCGTCCGCCAGCAGCAGTTTTGGCTGGCCGACGATGGCGCGAGCGAGGCCGACGCGCTGCTGCTCACCGCCGGAAAGAGCGCTCGGCAGGTGGGTGAGGCGGCCGGCGAGGCCGACATCGCCCAGCGCAGCAGCGGCGCGGCTCTGGATCTCGGACCAGGGGAGTGACGGTTCGGCGATCTCGAGGGTGAGGGCGACGTTCTCGAGCGCCGTCAGCGACGGAACGAGATGGAAGTTCTGGAACAGGATGCCGAGCGCGTTGCGCCGAAAGATGGCGAGCTGGTCCTCATTGAGCCCGGCAATGTCGGTGCCGGCGACACTGATCGCGCCGGAGCTTGCCTGTTCGAGGCCCGAGAGCACCATCAGCAGCGAGGTCTTGCCACTGCCGGACGGGCCGACGATCGCCGTCACCTCGCCGGGGGCGAGGCTGAGATCGACATCGCGGAGGATGTGCAGCGACGCGCCGCCGTTTTTCAGATGCAGATTGACGCCTTTGGCGTCGACGACGGGAGCGGGCATGGGCTGGCCGAGTTTCGCTGCTATTCAGAGCACATAGTGTGCCGCCGCTGCCGTTCAATGGAAAGGCCTGGCAAGGACTAACCCATGGCGCGGCTTTCGGGTTCCGGCGGTGCCGCAGCCGTGACGGAAGGTGAACGAGGGTGCGGCGGGGCGCAGCTGCACCCTCGCCGGGATGAGGTCAGGATCGGACACTCTAGTACTCGGTCATCGCGAGGAGGAACCACGCGGCGTGCGGCAACCATTGCTCGCTCCAGCGCCAGGACTGGAACGGGTCCTCGGTCTCGCAGAAGCCGATATCGCTCTCGTCCGAGAGCGATGAGGTGATGCCGTTGCAGATGCCGCCATCGGCATTGGGGAACTTGGCCGGCCCATAGATCGCCCAGTTGCTGCCGAAGCCCTGCAACATGCACGCGTGGTAGGGGTTGAGACCGAGTATCCAGTCCAGCGCCCGCTGCGACTGCACGCGTGCAAGTTCGGCCGTCTCGGCGTCGACATGCGGCATGGCGCGGCGCAGTGCATAGGCGAGGCTGCCGAGCCGGGCGTTCTCGCCCTGCCACCAGTAGCCGCTGTCATTGCCGTGCGGGTAGAAGAACTGGGTGGCGATCGTGCCGTCGCTCCGCTTCACCAACTGGCGCGGATAGGCGAAGGGATTTTCCACCTCGGCAGTGATGGCGGTGAGGTGGCGGACCACCTTGCCGAGCGCGGCGGCGACCCGGGTCCGATCGGCCTCGGGAGCGATGACGAGGTAATCCACCAAAGCGGCGATCGGCAGGCCCTCGTCGGAGGCGTGGAAGAACGGCCGGGTGCCGTTATCGGCGCGCCACCAGCCGTCATAGCCATGGCCGCTGGTCAACCGGTCGATGAGCCGCGCGGCGCGTTCGCCGGCTTTCGCCAGATATTCGGGCTTATGGGTCGAGCGGCTGAGCTCGGTGGCGGCGAGCAGCGCGCAGTAATCGTCGATGATGTTTTCCTTGCCGTCGTCGAGGTACTCGCGGTTGTGCACTTCGAGGTGGGCAAAGGCGCGCTCGGCGGTCGCCAGGTACTCAGCGGCGGTGAACTCACCGTCCTGCTTCAGCCGGGCGGCGCGGGCGAGGGCGGCGATGGCCATGCCGCCGCCCTGGCGATAGCCGGCTTCCCAGGTGTCGTGCTTATGCCCCTGCTGGGTCGAATAGGAGCAGATCTCGCGCTGCGCCGTGTCGCCCGACCAGCGGTCGAACACGGTCATGTAGAACATGCCCTGGGGGTCGCACATGCGCACCAGGAAATCGGCGCCCCACAGCGCTTCGGCGCGGAAGGCGGCGTGCAGGTTCGCATCGATGTGCGGGCAGACGGCGGCCTTACTGAGCGACCAGACCACCAGCGGGGTCTGCTGCGGGTTCATGAAATTGGCGTAGCTGAGGTGGCTCAGATATTTCGACACATCGCCCGAGGCGTCGTACCAGCCGCCATGCACGTCGGCAGGGGTGTCGCGCTTGCTGCCGATGAACGGCACGGCGCGGTCGGCGCCCAGATAGGGTTCCTGGGTCCGCTGGCTGTGAAAATAACCGAGCAGCGCAGCGGGAAAGCGCTCTGCATAAAGTTTCCCGGCGATCTCGAATGGCGCGGAGACGAGCCGGGCGCCGCCGGCATCGACAGCCTCCAGAACGAAGCGGCCCGTGCCGGTGAAGCCGGTGAACTCGGCGCTCTGCCAGCGCTGGGTCTTCCAGCTGTCGACGCCGGCAGCGCGTCCGGGCGTCGTCTCGAAGACTACTGCGCCCGTGGCAGCGTCGCGCAGGCGGAGCATGGTGAAATCGGGACCATCACCAAGGGCCAGCACGGCGAATTTCGGGCCCAGGGTCTCGTAGCCGACCTGGTTGGTGGCGATGGCGCGGCTCGAAAACAGCGCGGGATACTGGGCGTTGATCGCCAGGAGCTGGTTCATTTGGAGGTCCGGAGAGAGAAGGTGGCAACTCAGAGGTGGTGGCAGCGGGCGGTGTGGCCGTCGCCGACCAGGGTGGGGTCGGGCATGATCTCGCGGCAGATATCGGTGGCGCGCGGGCAGCGCGGGGCAAACGGACAGCCACGGCTTTCGGCGGTCCAGAGCGGGATGTCCGCGGCACGGCGCACCGCTGCGCCGGTGATCTTGTTCTTCGGGTTGGGCACCGCGGCGATGAGCAACTGGGTGTAGGGGTGCCGCGGCTGATCGGTGATCGCCTGGCTCGGGCCCTGCTCGACCAGATGACCGGCATACATCACCGCGGTCTCCTCGGCGAAATAGCGGGCAGTGGCGATGTCGTGGGTGATGTAGAGCGCAGCGAGGTTCTTCTCGCGCTTCAGGTCCTCGAGCAGGTTGAGAATCCCCAGCCGAACCGAGACGTCGAGCATCGAGGTCGGCTCGTCGGCCAGCAACACGGTGGGGTTCACCGACAGGGCGCGGGCGATGGCAACGCGCTGGCGCTGGCCGCCCGACAGTTCATGCGGCCGCCGCTTCAGGAACTCGGCCGCGGGCACGAGGCCGACCTGGGCAAGCAGCGCCTCGCTTTCGGCCCGCACCTCGGCACCGTTCAACCCGGGGCGGTGGAGGCGGAGCGGCCGCTCGAGGATATAGCCGATGGTCTGGGTCGGGTTCAGCGAGCCGAACGGATCCTGGAAGATCATCTGCACCTGGGCGCGGTAGTCGGTGAGCGCCTTGCCGGTGAGCGTCGCCACGTCGGTGCCGCGGAAGCTGATCTCGCCGGAGGCCGGCTCGTAGACCCGCGCCAGCATGCGGGCGCAGGTGGATTTGCCCGAGCCGGATTCCCCGACCAGGGCCAAAGCGCGACCGGGGGTGAGCTTGAGTGAGATGCCCGAAAGGGCGCGCAGCGTGGTGTGCTTGCCGACGAGGCCGCCGAGCACGAAGCGCATGTCGACATCGCGCATCTCGAGGACGGGCTCGGAGGCGGCAGGTGGGGTCATTGCAGCAAGTGACATGCCGCTTCTCCTCCCGTGGCTGGAGTGGGGCGGAGTTCGGGCGCCAGCCGCACGCAGACCGGGATGGCTTCGCCACAACGGGGCGAAAAGCGGCAACCCTCGGGCAGGGCGCTGAGGCTGGGGGGCGAGCCGGCAATCCCCTCGAGGCGGAAGCGCGGCCCGCTGAGCGGCGGGAAGGAACGGCCGAGCGCCCTGGTATAGGGGTGCTGCGGGGCGGTGAGGATGGCGCTGGCCGGCGCCACCTCCACCAGTTCGCCGGCATACATCACGCCGATGCGGTCGCAGAACTCGATCATCAGCCCGAGGTCGTGGGTGATGAACAGCACCGAGAAGCCGAAGCGGGCCTTGAGCTCGCAGATCTGTTCGATGATGTCGCGCTGCACCACTACATCGAGCGCGGTGGTGGGCTCATCCATGATGATCAGCCTGGGCTCGAGGGCCAGCGCCATGGCGATGCAGATGCGCTGGCGCATGCCACCGGAGAACTGATGTGGATAGTCATCGAGGCGGCGCGGACTGATGCCGACCAACTCGAACAATTCGGCGGCCCGGGCGAGAGTCTCGGCGCGGCTGGCCCTGGGGCGATGCGCGAGAATGGCGTCCTCGATCTGCTCGGACACCTTGATCACCGGGTTCAGGGCATTCATCGCCGACTGGAAGACGAAGCTGACCTCGCTCCAGCGGTAGCGGCGCAACCGCTCGGCGGAAAAGCTCAGCACATCCTCACCCATGAAGCGGACGGCGCCGCCGGAAACGAGGCCGGGCAGGCGCGTGAGGCGGGCGAGCGCAAAGGCGACAGTGGATTTGCCGCAGCCGCTCTCCCCGGCGAGCCCGAAGGCTTCGCCGGGGCGGATGTCGAAGTCGATGCCGTTGACGGCACGCGACACGGAGTTGGCGCCGACATAGTCGACGGTGAGGTTACGGACCTCGATCAGGGGTGCGTCAGACAAAATCCACACTCCGGTTGCGGCGGCGGAGGAAGCGGCGGATCGGGCCGATGCGGCGGGTGGCGGCGAGCTGCGGGTTGGTGATCTCGTCGACGGCGAAGTTGACCATGACGAGCGCTGCGCCGGTCAGCATGATGGCGATGGCCGGCGGCCAGATTTCGAACCAGGCGCCGGTCTGCAGGGCCTGCGCCCGCATGGCCCAGTACAGCATGGTGCCCCAGGTCACCGAGTTGGGGCTGCCCAGCCCGATGAACTCGAGCGCCGCCTCGGCGAGAATGCCGTAAATGGTGGCCAGCACGAAGCCGCCGACCACGAACGAGCTCATATTGGGCAAGATCTCACGCACGATGATCCGCCATTTCTTCTCGCCCATCAGTTCTGCGGCGAGCACGAACTCGCGGCTTTTGAGCGCCAGGGTCTGGGTGCGGATGGTGCGCGCGCTCCAGCCCCAGCCGGTCAAGGCAAGCACGAGGCCGATTACGGTCGGCGACGCCTCCTCGATGAAGCTGGCGAGGACGATGATCAGCGGCAGCGCCGGCAGCACCAGCGAGACATTGACGAAGAAGGTCAGCACCTCGTCGGTCTTGCCGCCGAAATAGCCGGCGGAGATGCCGACCGCGAGGCCGATCAGGGTGGCGGAGAAACCAGCGATGAAGCCGACGGTGAGGCTGGCGCGGCTACCTTCGAGCAACTGGCTGAAATTGTCCTTGCCCTGGCGCGAGGTGCCGAGAAAGTGCTCGACGCCCGGTTGCACATGGGGTTTGCCGGCGCGCCGATAGGGATCGTAGGGGGTGATCAGCGGCGCCAGCAAAGCGAGGATGACGAAGATGGCGAGGATGGCGAGCCCGACCATGCCCTTCTTGTTGGTGACGAAGAGCTGGGCCCAGCCGGGGAGACGCGCGAGGAGGCGCGAGCGCGGCCTGACCCCGAGTTCGGCCATCAGCTCGCGCTGGGTCGGCGCGGTGAGTTCGGCCCGCGGGGCGGCGCTGACGATGGCGGGGAGGATGTCGGTCATTTGACGGCCACTCCTGCCGGTGCGGAAAGAGCACCCCCCACCCTGTCCCTCCCCCGCAAGGGGAGAGGAGACCAAAACACTAGCGCCGGTGAGAGCGTCTCCCTCCCCCTTGCGGGGAGGGGACAGGGGTGGGGGGATTCTTCCCGCACCGACCTATCGGCCGTGTTTCTATGTGTGATCGCCCGGCCTTGTGGGGAGCGATCAAGGGTGGGGGTTAGGTTGCGCAGAGCCATCATCATGCCCTCCCCAGTGACCGCAGACGCGGGTCGAGGATGACGTTGAGGACGTCGGAAGCGAGGTTGGCGACGAGGACGCTCATGGTGAGCAGGATCAATTGCGCCTGGATGAAGGAATAGTCGCGGGTCTGGATGGCATTGAGGGTGAACTTGCCGAGCCCGGGATAGTTGAACACCACCTCGGTGATGAAGGCGCCGCCCAGCACGTAGCCGATCGACAGAGCCAGCGAGGTGATCTGCGGCAGGATGGCGTTGCGCGCCACGTAGCGGTTGCGAATGCGGCGATCGGAGAGGCCCTTGGCCTTGGCGAGGAGCACGAAATCCTCGTTGAGCAGGTTGATCATGGTGTTGCGCATGCCCAGGTGCCAGGCGCCGAAGCTGACAATGACGATCGAGGCGACCGGCAGCACGGCATGCCAGGCGATGCTCAGCACGGTCTCGAGGTTGAAGCCGGGGGTGAGGTTCATCTCGTGGGCGCGGCCGAGCGGGAAGATCGCCCACTGCATGGTGAAGGCGTACCAGAGCAGCAGCGCCACGACGGCCGGGGTGAAGGCGTTGAGCATCACGTTGATCGGGGTGAAGAAGGTGTCGAAAAAGCCGCCGCGCCGCCACGCCGACCAGATGCCCATGGTGATGCCGATGCCGAAGGACAGCGCGGTGGCGGCGCCGACGAGGAACAGCGTCCAGCCGGCGGCGTAGAACAACAGGCTCGCCGTCGGCTCGGGGAAGTTGACGGTCGAAGTGCCGAAATCGAAATGCGCGAGCCGCCACAGATATTGCAGGTACTGGTCCCACAGCGAGCCCTCGAAGCCATAGGTCTTGCGGATGGCATCGATCTGGTCGGGCCGGAGCTTGCCGCGCAGCGACAACAGGATGCGGGTCGCCGGATCGCCCGGCATCAGCCGGGGGATCAGGAAGTTGAGGGTGATCGCGACGAAGAACGCCCCGAAATAGAAGCCTAGCCTGCGTAGAAGGAATGCCATCGTTTGCTGTCCTGCCCCTCACCCTGGCCCCCTCCCCGGCGGGGAGAGGGACGCGTGTTGCACCGCCCGTTCCCCCCGCGGCGGGTGAGGGCCGCCGTTCCGAGCCTACTTCGCCACCGGCGTCAGGCTCAGCAGCACCTTCACCCGTTCGTGGATGCCGGCGGGGTTGTTGGGGCGGGCCCAGGCGTTGGACTCGTCGGGCCAGCCGGTGAAGTTGCGGGTCGAATACTCGTACCAGGCGGGATTGGAGAACAGCGTGATCACCGGCAGGTTCTCGGCCACCTGCTTCATGACGGAGGTGATCTTCTCTTTCTGCACGGCGACGTCCGCGGTGGCGCTGATGGCGGCGAGATCGGCCTCGATGCCCGGGATCTTCATCTGGTGCATGGCCTGCTCGTTGAGCGTGCCGGGCACCATCGAGCGCGGATTGAACATCGAATAGTAGGTGAACCAGGGGGTCGAGCTCAGGTTCGTCCACATGATGTAGACGTCGAAATTGCCGGTCGGGATGTTGTCGAACCAGGCGCCTTCCTCGGGCGTCTCCATTGCGCCGTTGATGCCGATGTCCTGGAGGTTCTCCGAGACGGTCTGCAGCGTGTTGACCCAGTCGTCCCAGCCGGCCGGCACCGCCATCTTGAAGGCGATCGGCGTGCCGTCGGGGTTGTCGCGCCAGCCGTCGCCATCCTTGTCGATGAAGCCGGCGTCATCGAGCACTTTCTTGGCCGCGTCCGGGTTGTACTCCATCAGGTACTGGTAAGGCGCCAGCGCCGCGGTATCGATCCAGTCCTTGTAGAACATGCCCTCGCCGATCGGATATTCGGCCGGCGTGGTGAGCCCGAACGTGGCGATATCGACCAGCGTGCCGCGGTCGATGGCCATCGACATGGCCTTCCTGAACTCGAGGTTGTTGAACGGCGCCTTGGTGGTGTTGAGCTGGAGGTTCGTGCCGGCATCGGGCGGCAGCCAGTAGTGGTTGTCGGGACTCTTGGATGCGTAGGTGATCTCTGGATCGGTGATGCCGTCGGTGGCCCAGTCGAGATCGCCATTGGTGATGGCGGCAATGACCTGCAGGTTGTCGCTCAACTGCGGGTATTCGATGCAGTCGATCTTCACCTCGGCGGCGTCACGGTAGAGCGGGTTCTTGCAGAGCTTGAAGGCGTTGCGCGAGAAGTCGCGCACCTCGGTGAAGGGACCCGTCGCCACCACTTTGGGGTTGGCGTAGTTCACCGGGTCGGCGACATCCTTCCAGATGTGCTCGGGCAGCGGAAAGACCGGGCCGATATTGAGCCGCGCCAGCGAGTCGGCGTTTTTCAGCTCGAAGCGGACGGTGTGGTCGTCGACCGCCACCACGTCGACGATCGAACCGGTATCCTTTTCGGCGCTGTAGATGTCGTAGCCGACGGGGAAATCGAGGTGTGCCTTGGCGTAGTTGAAGGTGAACACCACGTCGGCGGCGGTGAACGGCTCGCCGTCGGACCACTTGACGCCCTCACGCAGGTGGTAGGTGACGCTCTTCAGGTCGGCGCCGACTTCGTAGGAGGCTGCGAGGGCCGGGAAGTCGTTGTCCGGGTGCCAGACATTGTCGATCCACAACGGCTCATAGGCGAAATCCTGCACATAGGCGTGCGGACCGGTGAGGTTGTAGGGGTTGTAGTTCGCTACATGCGCGTCGGTATGAACCGGGGCGATGCGAATGATCACCTCGGCCTCGGCGGTGGTCGCGAGGGCAGCGCCGGCGAGAGCCGTCGTGGCAAGAAGGGTCAGTAAACGCAGTCGGTGCATGGCTTTGTCTCTCCCTGTGAGATCGATCCCATATCGATCGGCCGTTTGCAGTCGAATAGCTCCTGAGGCGTAGTCGGGTCAGTCGCGAGATCGGGAAAGGTCGCGGGACCTTGCCAGATCCGGCTTTGGTCAGCTGGCAGTCAGCGCCGGCGCAACATGGCGCGACGTCGGCGAAAGGCCCCGGACCGGGCCGATGCTGTGGCGCAGGATCAGTTCGGTGGGGATGGTGATGACGGGGGCCACCGGCTCGCCGTCGAGGATGGCGAGCAGCAGCCGCGTGGCGACGCGCCCGGCCTCGTCCACCGGCTGGCGCACCGTGGTGAGGCCGGGGGTCAGGTGGCGGGCGTGGAAATTGTCGTCGAAGCCGAGCAGCGAGACGTCCTCGGGGACGAGCTTGCCGGCGGCTTTCAGCGCCAGCAGCGCACCGGCCGCGACGTCGTCGTCGCCGGCGAAGATGGCGGTGATATCCGGCCGCTCGATCAGCAGGCGCGCGGTCGCCTCATGGCCGAAGGTCTCGGAGAAACTGCCGTGCTCGACGTGAATGTCGTTGCGGGAGAGACCGAAGCCGGCCAAAGCCGCGTCGATGCCGCTGAGCCGTTCATGGGTATCGCGGTAGATGGTGCCGCCCGACAGATAGGCGATCTGGCGATGTCCCTTGTCGAGCAGCAGCCGCATGCCGGCGGCAGCGCCCGAGGCATTGTCGATGGTGACCCGGGCGCGGGCCGGCGGGCATTCGTTGCCCCCGACGGTGACGACGGGCGTCTTCGAGCGGGCGACGATCTCCAGCACGTCGTCGCGCAGGGCGTTCTCGAGGTAGAGGATCAACCCGTCGCAGGCGCGATCGAGCAGCTCGATGATGGCGCGCGCCTCTTCTTCGCGGTCGGCGTAGCCGGAGGCCACGATGATGCTCTTGCCGGCGCTGCGCGCCGTTTCCTGCATGCCGCCGATCATCTGCGCATAGAACGGGCTGGAGACGTTGACGACGACGCCGCCGATAATGTCGGAACGGTTGGAACGCAGGCCCCTCGCCATGGTATTGGGGCGATAGCCGAGTTCCTGGATGGCCGCCTCGACAGCCTTGCGGGCCTCGTCCGAGACATAGCCGTTGCCGGCGATCAACCGCGACACGGTGGATCGGGAAACGCCGGCCCGCTTCGACACATCGGTAATCGTCGCCATGGGAACTCGACATGAGATCGATCCCACATATCAGCGCGATGCGTGCCGCATTGTCAACGGGGTGCGCGAAGCTGACGGAAACCCGGTGGATACATTCAGTTGCGGTTCAGCCGCCCGCGCTCAGGATATCTACATCCAATCAATAGTTTAGTCCGGGAGAATTGCCATGCGTCGTGCCGCTGTCATCGCGCTTTCCGCCATCGCCATTACCGTGCTCACCGGCCATGCCATGGCCTTCCAGAGTGGCACCATCTACGTGACCAAGGACGGCGAGTGGATGTGCATCGACCGCTGGGGCAACGAAATTCCGCCCAGCTCCACCGGCGGCTGGACGGTCGTCACCCCGCCGCGCAAGGTCGGCGGCGACTGCAACAACCAGTATGTGGTGCGCACCGGCACGACGCTCGGTGCTGCGGCGGACCTCGCGACACCGCTGCTCGAGGGCCCGGTGGTCCGCACCGACAAGAGCATCAGCGAAAAGGGGCTCAAGTAGCCGGCCTGCCGCGACGCGGCGGGTTACTCGCGACAGCGGCGGCTCGGCAAGGACCGCTGGTGGGTGACCCACCTAGTGCATCTGAGCCTGCGGTACCGGCCTCGCCGAGTGGTCATGGGAGCGGCACCACTCGTCCAGCAGGTCGTTGACCAGCCCGGGGTACTCGAGTGGCGCGCAATGGCCGCATTGCTCGACCATGACGAGGCGCGAGCCCGGCACGCCCTGGTGGATCTCGCGGGCGCATTCAGGCGGGGTCACGCTGTCGCTGTCGCCCACGATCACCAGCGTCGGGCAGTCGATCAGCTGCAGCAGGGGCCGGGAGTCCGGGCGGTTGATGATCGCATGCTGCTGGCCCCGGTAGGCTTCGAAACCCAGTTCCACCGAGGCATCGCGCAGCCCGGCGCGGATATCTGGATGGATGGCTTCGAAATCGAGACAGGCCTGCGACATCGTCCTGGGGTTGGCAATCGCCATGCCCTGGCGTTCCGCCAGCTCGAGGATTTCCATGCGTCGCGCCGTGCTGGCCGGGTCTTCCGGCCGGGCTGACGTCGAGATCAGCGTCAGGCTCAGCAGGCGGCCGGCGAGTTGCGGCAGCAGCTGGAAGGCGATGTAGCCGCCCATCGACCAGGCCGCGAGGTGGAAGCGCGGCGGCAATTGCTCCAGCACGCGCTCCGCCATGGCGCCGATCGTGTCGCAATGCTGGTGCCGCTGCGGCACGAGCACCGGCCGCAGCCCCTCGAAATAGCGGGTCTGGTTGACCCAGGATCGATGGTCGGATTGCAGCCCGGGGAGAAGAACGAGCGGCTCAGACATGTACGACCTCGGATGCGTCTTTAGGCTGGTAAAGGGCTTCGGCGTGATGGCAGGCGACAGCGCGGCCGCCGACCTCGCGCAGCGCCGGCACCTCGTCGGCACACAGCGCCGTGGCGTGGGCACAGCGGGTGCGGAAATGACAACCCGACGGCGGCGACAGCGGGCTGGGCATCTCGCCGGCCGGGGCGCTCCGCTTGCCACGGGCGGCGGGCGTGGGCGTCGGCACCGCCGCCAGGAGGGTGCGGGTGTAGGGATGGATGGCGCGGGAGAATACCGTCTCGGTGTCGCCCAGCTCGACAATGCGGCCCAGATACATCACTGCCACTCGGTCGGCGACATGGGCGATCACCGACATGTCGTGCGAGACGAAGATCAGGGTCAGTCCCAGTTCCGACTGCAGCCGGATGATCAGGTTGAGGATCTGCGCCTGGATCGACACGTCGAGCGCCGAGACGGCCTCGTCGGCCACGATCAGCCGCGGCTTCAGAGCGATGGCGCGGGCAATGCCGATGCGCTGGCACTGGCCGCCCGACAGTTCGTGTGGGAAGCGGTCGAGCAGGTGCGCGCCAAGCCCCACCTGCTGCGCCAGTTCCTCCACGCGCGCTGCGATCTCGGCGGGCGTCCCCAGGCGATAATTGTGCAGCGCCTCGGCGATGATGGCGCGCGCTTTCATGCGCGGGTTCAGCGAGGCGTAGGGATCCTGGAAGATGATCTGGAAATCGCGGCGGGCCCGCTTCAGCGCCGACTTGCCCAGCTTGGCGAGGTCGGCGCCGTCGAGCGAAACGCTGCCGCGGCTGGGGGCTTCCAGCTGCATGATGAGGCGGGCGAGCGAGGACTTGCCGCAGCCGCTTTCACCGACGAGACCCAGGGTTTCGCCTTTGGCCACCTCGAGCGAGACGTCGTCGACGGCGCGCAGCGTGCGGCGGGGTTGGAACGGGCCGCGCTTCGTCAGCGGATAGTCCTTGCCGACATGGCTGAGACTCAGCAACGCGCTCATCTCCAGCTCCTCACGATGGGACTGTCACGCATGGCGTCGAACACCGCCGCCTCGCGGATACAGGCTGAACGGTGGCCGTCCTCCACCTCTGGAGCCGGTGGCAGCGATGCGCTGCATCCGGGTTCGGCAAAACCGCAGCGCGGGGCATAGGCGCAACCTGCGATCGGTCGATCGAGTCGCGGGACCGTGCCGGCGATCTCGGTGAGCGTGCCGCGGCGGCCGGTGCCGTGGCCGGGCAGGGAGCGGAGCAGGGCGGCGGTGTAGCCATGCGACGGCCGGGCGAAGATGCGCTCCACCGGGCCTTCCTCGACGATGCGACCGGCATACATCACCATCATCCGATCGGCGGTCGAGGCCACCACCCCGAGATCGTGGGTGATCAGCAGCACGCTCATGCCCAGTTCGGCCTTGAGGTCGGCGATCAGTTCGAGAATCTGCGCCTGCACCGTTACGTCGAGCGCCGTGGTCGGCTCGTCGGCGATCAGCAACTGGGGATCGCAGACCAGCGCCATGGCGATCATCACGCGCTGCCGCTGGCCGCCCGACAATTCATGCGGGTAGGCGGTCAGCCGGTTGCCGGCGTCGGGAATGCGAACCAGGTCCAGCATCCGGCGGGCTCGCTGCATCGCCTCGGCGTGGCTCAACTGCCTGTGCCGTCGCGCCGCCTCGGCAATCTGCATGCCGATGGTGTGGACGGGGTTCAGCGAGGTCATCGGGTCCTGGAACACCATGCCGATGCGGTTGCCGCGGATCTGCTGCAACTGCCGTTCCGGCAAGCCGATCAGATCGGTGCCGGCCATGCGGACGTGGCCCGAGGTGATGCGGGCGCTGGCCTTGGGCAGCAGCCCCATGATGGCCATGGCGGTCACGCTTTTGCCGCAGCCGCTTTCCCCGACCAGGCTCAGCGTCTCGCCGCGCGCCACCGAGAACGACACCTGATCGAGCGCATGGACGCGCTGCTCGCCGTTGCGGAACTCGAGGCTCAGGTTTTCGACGTCGACGACAGTGTTCACAGGCTCGACCTCCGCGCCTTGCGCGGGTCGAGCGCGTCGCTCAACCGGTCGCCGAGAATGTTGACCGCCAGCACCAGCAGCGACAGCAGCACGCCGGGATAGAGCATCAGCACCGGGTGGATGCGGAACTGCTGGCGCGCGTCGGCCATCATGCCGCCCCAGCTCGGCACCTCCGGCGACAGCCCGACGCCGAGAAAGCTGAGGACGGCCGAAGCGATGATCGCCGAGGCGCAGGCATAGGTCGCCTGCACCAGTACCGGCCCCAGCGTGTTGGGGAGGATGTGGCGCCAGACCAGCGGCAGGCCTGAGGTGCCGATCGAGATGGCGGCGGTGACATGCAGTTGCTGCCGCACGCCCAGCACCACCGAGCGCACCAGCCGCACCATGCGGGGCACCTCGGGAATGGTGATGGCGATGATCACCGTCAGCAGCCCGGCATTCATGAGCGAGGCGAAGGCGATGGCGAGGAGGACCGCCGGGATTGCCATCATCGCGTCAGTCAGGCGCATCACCACGGCGCCGCCGATATGGCTCAGGCCGGCATAGATGCCGATGGCGACGCCGAGGATGGTCACGAGGACAGCGACCGAGAAGCCGACCAGCATCGATACCCGCGTGCCGTAGACGGCGCGGGCATAGACGTCGCGGCCGAGGTGGTCGCGGCCCCAGATCGCGGTGTCGCTCGGAGGTTTGAGGCGCTGCGCCGGGTCGATCCTCAACGGATCGCCGGCAAGCAATGGCGCGAAAATGGCAATCAGCACGAAGCCGAGCAGCAGCGCGCAGCAGATCGTCGTCGCGGGATTGCGGCGGGCATAGTTCAGTGCACGCGACAGGGCGGCGGTGGGAGCCGGGTGGGCAGCTTCGGTGAGGCTCATGGCGCTAGCCCCGCACGCGGGGGTCGAGCAGGGCGTAGCTCATGTCGACCAGGATGTTGATGACGATCAGCACGGCGGCGAAGAACAGGATCACCCCCTGGACGATCGGATAGTCGCGCCGGGTAATGGCATCGACGGTGAGGCGGCCGATGCCGGGAATGTTGAACACCGATTCCGTCACCACCACGCCGCCGACCAGGGTGGCGATGCCGATGCCGATGACCGTCACCACCGGCACACCGGCGTTCTTGAGCGCGTGGACGATCAGGATGCGTGGCGTCGCCAGTCCCTTGGCGCGCGCTGTGCGGATATGGTTCTCGGTGAGCACTTCCAGCATGGCGGCGCGGGTGACGCGGGCAATCAGCGCGGCGAAGACCATGGCCAGGGCCACCGCCGGCAGCAGCACGCTGCGCAGCGTGTCGAGCGGCCCATCGGCGAGCGGGCTGTAGCCCTGAACCGGAAACCACTTGAGGTTCACCGAAAACACATAGGCGAGCAGGTAGCCGATGACGAAAACCGGCACCGAAAAGCCGAGCACCGCAAAGCCCATGATGGCGCGATCGATCCAGCTGTTGGCCTTCCAGGCGGCGATGACGCCGAGCGGTACGGCCAGCAGCACGGTGATGATGATGGTCACCGCCGCGAGGACGAAGGTCGGCTCGATGCGCTGGGCAATCAGTTTCGTTACCGGCTGGCCGGAATAGATCGAGGTGCCGAGATCGAGCTGCAGCGCGTTGCCCGCCCAGATGGCGAAGCGCGCCGGCAGCGGCTCGTTGAGGTGCAGGCGCTCGCGGATCTGCTCCACCTGCGCCGGCGTGGCGTTGTCGCCGGCAATCAGCAAGGCTGGATCGCCCGGCGTCAGGTTGACCAGCGAAAAGATGAAAATGGCGACCAGCAGCAGAATGGGGATGGCCGAGAGCACCCGGCCAGCAAGATAGGCGAACACGAACGACCTCCCTGGCAGTTGCCGCCCGGAACCGGTCCGGGCGGCTGAGAGCCAGCTTACTGCTTGCGGCTCACGTTCCAGAAGAACGGCACCGGGCTGTCGATGAAGCCTTCGAGGTTGGACGCGACGCCCTGGGCGAGCGACGCCTGGCCAAGCGGCACGAACGGCACGAGGTCATAGGCGACGCTCTGCATCTCATCGGCCAGCGCCTTCTGCTCGACCGGGTCGGAGGTCGCGGCGAACCTGGTGCGCAGTTCGCGCAGTTCGGCCGAATCGGCCCAGCCGAACCAGCCGTCGAGGCCGGCGCCGGCGACATAGACGTTGGTCATCGGGTTGGACTGGTCGACATAGCCCCAGCCGGTGAAGAACAGGTTCCAGCCGCCTTTGTCTACGGGCTCTTTGCTGGCGCGGCGGGTCGATACGGAGGCCCAGTCGGTCATCTGCTCGTCCACTACGAAACCGGCTTCCTCGAGCATGGGCTTGAGCACCGAGTAAGCATGGTCGTGGAACGGGATATCGGTGACGTGCGGCAGGAACACCGGGGTGCCGTCATAGCCGGCTTCGGCCAGCAGGGCCTTCGCCTTGGCCGGATCGCGGGTCATGATGCGGTCGGTATTGACCGTGCTCTCGTATGGCGAGCCGCAGAAGAAGATGGCGACGCAGACCTGGTAGAGCTGGGTCTGCTCGCCGAAGATGGCCTGCATGAACGGCGTCGGCTCGAGCGCCCATTGCAGCGCCTCACGCACCTTCGGGTTGTCGAAGGGCGGGTTCAGGTGGTTGACCACCAGTTGCAGGCTGTTGCCGGCCTGCGGGTTGGCAAAGACATAGGCAGTTTCGCTGCCTTCGAACAGCGGGATCAGGTCGGCGGCGACGTCTTCGATCCAGTCGATCTCACCGTTGAGCAGGGCGTCCACGGCCTGCGACGAGTCGGGGATGTAGCGGATTTCGATGCGGTCGAATTTGGCGACCTTGCCGCCGGCCGCCATGCTGGCGGGCTCCGAGCGCGGCACGTAATCGGCGAATTTCTCGTAGACCGCGACGCTGCCCGGCACCCATTCCTCGGCCACCATGCGGAAGGGTCCCGAGCCGATGGCTTCGGTCACCGGCGTGGTCGGATCGTTGGCGGCGAGGCGGGCCGGCATGATGAACGGCACGTTGGATGAGATCTTGCCCAGCGCCGGCAACACCTGAGCCCAGGGCTCCTTCATCTTGAGCACGATGGTCTTGTCGTCGCTGGCAGTCAGCGACTCGTGCTTGGAGAACAGGATCTTGCCCAGCCCATCGACCTTGCCCCAGCGCTCGAGCGAGGCCACGGCGTCGGCGGCGGTGACGGCGGCGCCATCGTGGAACTTCAGCCCGTCGCGCAGGGTGATGGTGTAGGTCAGCTGGTCATCCGAGATGGCGACGCTCTCGGCCATCTGCGGCTGTACCTGGAAATCGGCATCGAGCGCGAACAGCGTGTCGTAGATCAGGTAGGCGCTGTTGCGGATGGTGAAATTGGTCGTGGCGATCGGATCGACCGAGTTGATGTCGCCATTCATGCGCAGTCGCAGCACCTCCTCGGCAGTGGCGCCGAAGGTGCTTGCCATCAGCGCGGCGGCAAGGCCCGCTATGGCCAGTGATTTCAGTCTCATGAGCTTCCCTCCCAACCGCCCGGTTCGGCGGCACAAAACGTTACGCGATCTGTCAGTCGTATCCGGCGTATTGTTCAGTGGAATATCGATTCCTTGAACGCGTAACGTTTTGTGTCTAGCCTCGACCAGACCGATGTGCAAGTCCCCTTAGGTCGAAGGTGACGATCGAGCGGGCCCGCAATCGCACGGATTCCTGCTGGCATAGGGCAGCCCAGCGTTGACGAAACGTTTTGTGTGGGGTTGAAGGAGCAAGGTTCGGAGTGCCGCATGCCCACAATTCGCGACGTCGCGCGCATCGCCAATGTGTCCATCACCACGGTGTCGGCCACGCTCAACGGCACCGCGCCGGTCAGCGAGGAGCTCCGGGCGCGGGTCTGGGCGGCGGTGGAGGCGGCGGGCTACCATCCCGATCCGGTGGCGCGAAATCTCCGCCGTGGGGTTTCCGATACGGTGGGCCTGATCGTGCCCGATATTGCCACGCCCTGGGCCGCGCACCTCGCCAAGGCGATGCAGTCGGCCCTGTCGGGGCGCGGCTACAACATGCTGTTCGCCAGTAACGAAGATGATCCGGAGCGCGAGTTCCGCGAGATCGAACTGTTCTCCGCCCACCGGGTGGCCGGCCTCATCGTCGCCCCGACCAGCCACGGCCCCGACTATGCCGTGCGGCTCGCTGCGGCGATCCGCACGCCGGCGGTGCTCGTCGACCGGGTGATCCCCGGCAGCCGCTTCGACGCGGTGGCCGACGACAATCACCTGGGGGCCCAGCTCGTCACCCGGCACCTGTTGACGCTGGGGCATCGCGACATCGCGTTTCTCGTCGGGCGCCCGGGGATTTCGCCGTCGGACGAGCGCTTCGATGGTTTCTGCCAGACCATGGCGGCAGCGGGTGTCTCAGTGCGCGACGATCTGGTGCGGCGCTCCTGCTACAAGTTCGACCACGCCTTCACGGCGGTACAGCAACTGATGAACATCGGCGCGCCGCCGACCGCGATCGCCTGCATCAATATCGCGCAATTGCTCGGCACCATGGCCGGGCTCAAGAATATCGGGCTCTCGGTGCCGCACGACGTGTCGGTTATCAGTTTCGACGGTTTCCATCCGGCCGAGGGCTGGGCGCCGAGCATCACCTCGCTGCATCAGGATATCGCCACGATCAGCGCCCGCGCCTCCGAGCGCCTCATGGCGCGGATCGCCGGCGACGATGCGGCGCCGGAGGTGATCCGCATCCCGCCGCGTTTGCAGATCCGCGAGTCGTGCGTGGCGGTGTAGCGTCCGAGAGAGCCAGGCGCAGCGCGGTCGCAACAATGCCTGCGACGGCGAGCTAGTGGAGCATCGGTATGGAGGGGGAAATCGAAGTGGTGGAGCTGAGCGGAATCGAACCGCTGGCCTCATCATTGCGAACGATGCGCTCTCCCAACTGAGCTACAGCCCCGCTTCGATGGCGCGCTTATTAGCCAATCCCGGCGTCGAGGACCAGTCCTTTTTTCAGGCGACGAGACGCCGGGCGACGAGGCTCCGGGCGGTGGCGACGGCGGCGTCGGGAGCGGGGATGGTGGGGCGGGCGAGCAGCAGCCGGCCGCTATTGCCGTCGACACGCCTGACATGGCCCAGTTCCGCGGTGTTGGAGCCGATCTGCGGATCGAACAGGCCGATCAGACGGACGATCCAGTTGGGCATCTCGAAGCGCGGGACCCGGGCCGCGGCTTCGGGGAGGGCGGCGCGGAGCGCGGTGCCGAGTTCGAACAGGCTCATCTCGCGGTCGGCGAGGATGTGACGCTTGCCCCCGGCGCTCGGGCTGGTCATGGCCGCAACCTGAGCAGCGGCGACATCGCGGACGTCGATGATGGAGAAGTTCATCTTCGGCGCCGCGGGGATCGAGCCGTTGAGCAGCCGCTGCACCAGGAGGCCGGAGGTGCCGACATCGTCATCGAGCAGCGGGCCGAGGATGGCCCCTGGATTGATGGTGGCGAGGCGGTCGCGGGCGCCGAAACTCTGGGCGACGGCCCAGGCTTCGCGCTCGGCACGAAGCTTGGATTCGGCGTAGGCGCTGACTTTGGGACTGTCGGTATTGGTCCAGTCGGCGGTGGTGAAGGTGCGGCTGTAATCGTCGTGGCCATAAGCGATGGCGGCGATCGAGGAGGTGACGACGACGCGCTCGACGCCGGCGGTGAAGGCGGCAGTGACGGCACGTCGGGTGCCTTCGACGGCCGGGCGGATCAGGTCGTTCCTGTCCTTGGGCATTTCGAGCACAAAGGGCGAAGCGACGTGCTGCAGGTAGCGCACACCGGACATCGCTTCGGCCCAGCCCGCGTCGGCGAGCAGGTCGAGGGCGACGAACTCGAGCCGCGTGGTGTCGGCGCCGTGGGCGGCGAGGGTTTTCCTCACTTTTTCGGCCCTTTCGAGGCTGCGCACCGAACCACGGACGGTATAGCCTTGCGCGAGCAGTTGCAGGGCGACGTGGCCGCCGAGAAAGCCGGAAATGCCGGTGACGAGGACGCGGTCAGGCTGGTCGAACATTTGGGGTATCCCTCCGTGTGAATGAACGATATGTACGAATATCGTTCATTTCGTTCAAGATAGAGACGAAGGAAAAATCAGCGTGGCGGAAATCGACAGGCAGGAGCAGATCCTTTCCGGAGCGCGGCGGCTGATGCTGCGACAGGGGTTGCGTGCTACCTCGATGGAGGCGATTGCGGCCGAGGCGCGGGTCGCCAAGCCGACGCTCTACAAATACTTCCCCGACAAGAATGCGGTGTTTGAGGCGATCGTCGCCGGGTTGATAGCCGAGCTGCACCAGCAGTTCGTCGCGGCGCTGCGCGGCGAGGGGACGGTGGTGGCTCGGCTGGCGGCGGCGCTGTCGGCGAAATACGAGGCGATCGACCGGCTGCTGGGGGAATCGCCGCATGCCGACGAGCTCTATGACGAGCACGAGAAGGTGCGGCCCGAGGTGCGGGCGACCGAAGACGCGATCGACGCGATGGTGGCCGAGGAACTGCGGAGGGCGGGGGTCGGACAACCCGAACTGCTGACCCGGCTGCTGCTCGATGCCGCCTGGGGGATCAAGCGGAAGGCGCGGGACCCGGGCGAGGTGGGGCCGGGGATCCGCCTGCTGGTCGAGCGGCTGGTGGGGCCGGAGGTGCGGCGGTAGGGCAACGAGCTTGCAGTTCAGCCGGAGCGGGAGACGCACCCCACCGCTGTCCCCTCCCCGCAAGGGGGAGGGAGACGTCCTGGATAGATCGAGCCTAGACGTTGGCCCAGGCGCCGGTCTTCTCGCTTTCGAACACCGCGTCGATGACCTTCATCGACTTGATGGCGTCCTCGACGCCCCATTCGAGCGGCTTGTTGTCGAGGATGGCGCGACAGAAGGCGTTGGCCTGTTCGGTGTACTGGTCTGAGGGCGGAATGATTTCGCGGCGGCTCAAATGGCCGTCCGGCGAATAGCCGTTGTCGATGATGATGGCGGTGGCGGTATCGGCCGGAGCATTGAACGGGATCACCAGTTCGACCCGGCCCTTGGTGCCGATCAGTTCGAGCGACTGGTGGCCGACCGACTGGGTGGAGCAGACGAAGCTCGCCTGCCTGCCGCCGCCGAAATCGAGGATCACCGAGGCGAGGCGGTCGGTCTGCATCACGGGATCGCGGTCGACCAGCGACACCGCGCGCTTCGGCTCGGCGTCGAACAGGAAGCGTGAGCCGGTGATCGGGTAGCAGCCGATATCGTAGATGCCGCCGCCGCCGATATCGGCCTGGTTGCGCACATTGGTGGGGTCGGTGAGGAAATAGGTGAAGACGCCACGAACGGCGCGCAGTTCGCCCAGTTCGCCCGAGCGGGCAATCTCGCGGGCGCGCTGCCATTGAGGGTGCCAGCGGACCATGAAGGCTTCGTAGAAGACGATATCCTTGGGCAACTGGCGGAGCTGCTCGGCTTCGCTGGCGTTGAGCGCGATCGGCTTTTCACACAGCACGTGCTTGCCGGCCTTCGCCGCCGCCAGCGTCATCGGCACGTGCAGGTGGTTGGGCAGCGGGTTGTAGATGGCGTCGACATTCGGATCGGCGAACAGCGCTTCGTAGCTGCCATGCGCCCTGGCCTTGCCGGTGAGGCCCAGCTCGGCGATGTAGGCTTCGGCTTTCGCCACGTCTCGCGAGGCGACGGCGACCACCTCGCTCAGCGGCGACTTCATGATCGCCGGGGTAACCTTCTTCAGCCCGATATTGGCGGTGCTGAGGATGCCCCAGCGAATCTTCTTGTCTGCCATGATGTTCTCCCTCGATTTGACCCATTGGTAGCGGATGGACAGCGTCGCTGCCATATGACTTCCGCGAGAAAGAGGGGACACGATGACGCTCAACTATCTGCAGACGGTGCCGATCCTGCGCTCGTTCGATGAGGCGAAGGCGCGGGAGTTCTACGTCGACTGGCTGGGGTTCGCGGTGGATTGGGAGCATCGGTTCGAGCCGGGGCTGCCGCTCTACATGCAGCTCAGCCGCGATGGCATCGTGCTGCATGTTTCGGAGCACCATGGCGATGGCTCGCCCGGGGTACACGTGCGGGTCAACTGCACCGGAGTGGCAGCGCTGCAGGCCGAACTCGTGGCCAAACGCTACAAGAACAACCGGCCGGGGCTGGAGCGGCCGGAATGGGGCGGGCTCGAATGTACGGTCATCGACCCGGTGGGCAACCGGATCACCTTCGCGGAAGCGGAACCCGACTGATCACCCGAGCCCGGCGGCAGCAGCGATGATCACCGTGACTGGAGCGCGAGGCGATTGCCTTCGGAGTCGGTGATCTCGGCGACGAAGCCGGTCGCACTGATCGAAGTCTTGGGGAACAGGATGGTGCTGCCAAGCCTTCCGGCGCGGGCAAGGGCGGCGTCGATGTCCTCGACGGCGAAGTAGACGATGGCGCCGTCGGTGGTCGGGACATAGACCTCGCCCTCGGCAAGCGCGCCGCTGGCGCCATCGGCTCCGGGGGCGAACGGGAACCAGGCCATGCGGCTGGCGTGCAGCTCGACGATCTGGCCGAAGCCGATGCCGAACAGGGCGCTGTAGAAAGCCATGGCGCGCTCGAGCTCGCGCACCGGGATTTCGACGTGGGCGACAAGGTTCAAGCGACCTGTCCCGCGGCCCAGCCGGAGGCCCAGGCCCACTGGAAATTGTAGCCGCCGAGCCAGCCGGTGACGTCGACGGCTTCGCCGATGAAGTAGAGCCCCGGGACCGAGCGCGCCTCCATGGTGGTCGAGTCGAGGCCGTCGGTGTCGATGCCGCCCAGTGTCACTTCGGCGGTGCGGTAGCCTTCCGAGCCGGTGGGCTTGATGGTCCAGCGGCGAAGCGAGTCCTCGATCTTTTGAAAGCTCTTGTCGCTCATGTCGCCAAGCATGGTGGTGATGCCGATCTCTTCGGCCAGCATCTGGGCGAGGCGCTTGGCGAGGTGCTGCGACAGCACCGTCTGCAGCTGCAGCTTGGGCGTGGCACTGCGCGCCTCGCGCAGGATGCCCCCGAGGTCGCCCTTGGGGAACAGGTCGATGACGATGGCGTCGCCCTCGCGCCAGTAGCTCGAGATCTGGAGGATCGCCGGTCCGCTGAGGCCGCGATGGGTGAAGAGCATGGCCTCGTCGAAGCTCTTCTTGCCGACCGAAATGCGGGTGGGATCGACGGCGATGCCCGAGAGCGGGGCGAGGCGTTCGAGGATGCGCGGCTCGAAGGTCAACGGCACCAGGGCCGGGCGGGTCTCGGTGACCTTCAGGCCGAACTGGGTGGCAAGCTGATAGGCCAGGCCGGTGGCGCCCATCTTGGGGATCGACTTGCCGCCGGTGGCGACGACCAGCGATTTTCCGATCAGCGTCTCGCTCGCCGTCATCACGGTGAAGCTGCCATCGGCGTGGCTGACGCTGTCGATCCCGGTGTCGAGCAGCAGGGTGCCGCGCGCCTTTTTCAGCTCGCTGAGCAGCAGGTTGACGATCTGCTGGCTCGAGCCGTCGCAGAACAGCTGGCCCAGAGTCTTTTCGTGGAACGGGATGGCGTATTGATCGACCAGCGCGATGAAATGCTCCGGCGTGTAGCGGGAGAGGGCCGAGAAGGCATAGCGCGGGTTGCTGGAGAGGAAGCGGTCGCGGCCGGCTTTCACCGTGGCGTTGATGTTGGTGAAGTTGCAGCGCCCGCCGCCGGAGATGCGGATCTTCTCGCCGGCGTTCTTGGCATGGTCGAGCACCAGCACCGAGCGGCCGCGCTTGCCGGCTTCGATGCCGGTCATGAGGCCGGCGGCGCCGGCGCCGAGGATGATCACGTCATAATGTTGCATGGGGTGGGGATGGCGGTTTTCCGCGGGCGATGCAAGGGGGAGCCAGTTGCAGCAGCTAAACTCGATGTCATCCCTGCGAAAGCAGGGATCCAACTCGCAGCCGGAACCAGCGGATAGATCGAAGGATGTCCGTGGGTTTGGCCGCCCCCTCCACCATGCTGCGCATGGTCCCCCTCCCCCGCCACGCGGGGGAGGATAGGCGTAGGCGATCTCCTATAGGTGATTGACTATTTGCGATTTCGGCGTAGAAACGCGGCGCCGGACAAGAGGATCGGGTTGCGGGATGCGCAAGACCCACCACATCACAATGACCAAAGCGGAGACCACGGGTCTTCGTGGTGTCGTTGTCTCGGCGACCAAAACCACCAAAACCCCCTGAGCCGATCCCCGGGCAACTCCCGCCGGGGAGCGGCCGGATGCCATGTGCCGCGGACCGAGCCGGTCCTGCGCGGGGGAAATGAAGGCAAAGAGGACTTTCCAAAATGGGTTATCGCGTCGCCGTCGTCGGGGCCACAGGCAATGTGGGCCGGGAAATGCTCAACATCCTCGCCGAGCGGAAGTTTCCCGCCTCGGAAGTGATCGCACTGGCCTCGGCCCGCTCGCAGGGCCAGGAGATCAGTTTTGGCGACAAGCGGCTCAAGGTGCAGAACCTCGAGCATTTCGACTTCACGGGCGTCGATTTCGCGCTGATGAGCGCCGGCTCGGCCATCGCCAAGGAGTATGGCGAAAAGATCGGCAAGACCGGTTGCATCGTGGTCGATAATTCGAGCTTCTGGCGTTACCACGCCGACGTGCCGCTGGTGGTGCCGGAGGTCAACGCGCATGTGCTCGACGAGTACATGGCGAAGAACGACCGCAAGAACATCATCGCCAACCCGAACTGCTCGACCGCCCAACTGGTGGTGGCGCTGAAGCCGCTGCATGACCTCGCGACGATCAAGCGCGTGGTGGTGGCGACCTACCAGTCCGTTTCCGGCGCCGGCAAGGATGGCGTCGACGAGCTTTGGGACCAGACCAAGGGCGTGTTCGTCAACGACAAGCCCGAGCCCAGGAAGTTTTCCAAGCAGATCGCCTTCAACGTCATCCCGCACATCGATGTGTTCATGGAGGATGGCTACACCAAGGAAGAGTGGAAGATGGTGGCCGAGACCAAGAAGATCCTCGACCCCAAGATCAAGCTCACCGCCACCTGCGTGCGCGTGCCGGTGTTCGTCGGCCATTCCGAGGCGGTGAACCTCGAGTTCGCCAATCCGATCTCGGCCGACGAAGCACGCGAGGCTCTGCGCGAGGCGCCGGGGATCTCGGTGATCGACAAGCGCGAGGCCGGCGGCTACGCCACGCCGGTGGAAGCAGCGGGCGAGTATGACACCTATGTGAGCCGCATCCGCGAGGACGTGACGGTCGAGAACGGGCTGAGCCTCTGGGTGGTGAGCGACAACCTCAGGAAGGGCGCGGCGCTCAACACCG
>MKVB01000004.1:0-84230 GCA_001899085.1 Devosia sp. 66-14
GAAGCCGACGAAGTTGCCGGCGCTGCCGATCACCATGTCGGTGAACGACACCCAGATGGCGAACAGGAACGGGTAGGCGACCAGCCCCAGGATCAGCAGCACCACCGGCGCCACCAGCGCATAGGCGAACAGCTTCAGCTTGAACCCGCTGCCGAACCGGCGGCGCGGAGGGTCTTGCGTTGATACAGTCATGGTCGAAGCTCTTGGGCCAGCCAGGCACTCAGGTCATTCAAGGCGTCACGCTTCCAAAAAACACCCGCGGATGGCTCCCAGGGAGGAACCATCCGCGGCAGGGAGGAACTGGTGATCAGTACTTGTCGTAGATCGCCTGGCCCTGGGTCTGCGCTTCGGCGATCGCTTTGTCGAAGTCCCAGCCATCCACCACCACGCGTTGGGCCAGCTTGGGGATCAGGAAGTTGGACCCGAAATCGGCGAAGGCGGCGTTGTTGACATCCGGGTAAGCCGGCGCCGTGCCGTTCTTGGCGAGGCCGAGCAGGCCGACGAGGATGGTATTGGTGCCATCGAACGCCTGCAGCTTTTCCTGGTTGGCCAGCACCGGGCCGTAGATCGCCACGTTGAAATAGGCGTTCATGAACTCCGGCGAGGACAGGTGTTCGAGCAGAGCCTTGGCCTCGTCCTGCACCGGGCTCGCCTTGGTGATGGCCCGGACCTGCACGTCGATCGGCGAGATGATGCCCTTGGGGCCGCCCGGCAGCGGCGAGAAGGCGCTCGCTTCGAACAGCTCCGGGTCGTCCTTCTTGGCGGCGATACCGACCGACCCGGTATTGGCGATGAAGCCGGCCTGGCCCGACAGATACGCCTGGTTGTCGCCGGCGCCGTCCCAGGTGGTGTTGCCGGGCGAGAACAGCTTCTTGTCCCAGGCGTTTTTCAGCCAGGTGAGCCACAGCCGCGTCTCGGGCGTGTCGAGCGTCACCTTCTTGCCGGCATCGTCGGCGATGCGGCCGCCGAACGACTGCAGCACCGCGACCTGCAGGTTGGCATCGCCGACATTGGAGAGGGCGAGGCCGAGGCCGGAGACCGGCGCCTTGTTGATGGCTTCCGCCTGCGTCACCAGTTCGTCCCAGGTCTTGGGCGCTTCGGTGAAGCCAGCCGGCTCGAGCAGGTCCTTGCGCCGGAGCAGCAGGTTGCCATTGACCCCGAACGGGATGCCGACGCGGGCAATGCCGCCATCGGCCGTCAGGTCCGTCGCCGTGTCGGGGCCAGGGAACCAGCCGCCCTGCGCCTCGCCGATCTTCTTGTAGAGATCCCCGAGGTCGGAGAACTGGCTCTGCCGGGCCAGCAGCCGGGCGAGGCCGAGGCCCATGTCGAGGGCATCCGGCATGGTGTTGGACGACACCGCCGCCGAGACCTTCTGGGTGGTCTCGTTCTGGTTGATCATCACCACTTCGGTGGCGATGCCGTTGGCGGCGCCCCAGGCGGTGATGGTGTCGCTGAGCAGCTTGTTGGCGTCGTCCGAGAAGATCAGGCCGCCCCAGTAGGTAAGCTTCTTGCCCTGTGCGATGGCGGGCATCGGAAAGCTGCTGGCGGCGGCGAGCGCCAGGCCGCTGGCGGCAGTCGTCAGCACGCGGCGGCGCGACCAGCCGGTCGGCTTCTGGGTATCGGATGTCTTGGTCATGGGCTCTCCTCCAAGATGAGCTCGTTTGCGGCTTGGCGATGCGGACGATGCCGGACTGACCGCCAAGGCGATCAGCGTTCGGTGGGTCAGGCCGCCTCCCCGCGGGGTCCCGATTGAGTCGGAGCAGGAGGGCCCAACGGCCCGGCCGCTCACAGTTTTCTCGCAGCGCCGGCTTTTAAATATATTTATTAGCGCTATTAAGAGCGTATAATGTGGCTCGAACCACTGTCAATCTGCCATTGGCTAGGAGAAAAGGATGAGGGGTGAAATCGAGAATGCCGGCTACGCCGCGTTCTTTGACGCTCTCATCGTCGGCAAGCTGAAGCTGGGCCAGACCCTGACGCAGGATGAACTGTGCAAGGTTCTCGGCCTGTCGCTGTCGCCGATGCGCGAAACGACCACCTTGCTCGAGGCCGAAGGGTTGATCACCGTTCGCCGCAAGGTCGGCATCACCATCTTCTATCCGGATGTGAAATTCGTCGGGAACTGCTTTCAGTTCCGCGGCCTGCTCGAGCGCGAGGGGTTGCGCAAGTTCGCCCAGACCGTCACCCCGGCCTGGATCGACGCGATGCGCGCCGAACATGTCGGGATCATCGATTTCGTCCGCCAGACCAACGACATGGAGCGCTACCGCGTGCCGGTGAAGCTGCTCGAGCGGAAATTCCACGATACCTTCGTTGCGGCGTTCGAGAACGACCAGATCACCGTCAACTATGCGCGCCTGACCCAGAAGATGTATCTGCTGCGGCTGCACAACCTCAATGCCGTGGGCCCGGCCAACACCGTGACCTCGATGGAGGAGCATCTGGTCATTGTCGATGCCCTGAAGGCCGGTGATGTCGATGCCGCCTGCGATGGGCTCGATCGGCACCTGCAGGGCGTCCTGCACCGCGTGCTCACCACCTGACCTCGGCCGCCGGAATGACCGACCCGATTACGCTGGACATGGGCGAGCTCCGAGCGGTCGTCGCCTATGCCGGACAATGTGCGCAAACCGTGCTGCAGATCTTCGTAGCCCTGCATCCCGAGGACACCAGACCGCAAGCGGCGCTTGCTGCAGCCGAGGCGTTCGCGGCCGGCGGCGCGCGCGGCAAGCTGCTGCGCGACACCGCGTGGGGCGCATTGCGGGCTGCGCGAGAGGCCGGCTCAGCGGCGGCGGCCGACGCGGCCCGGGCGGCGTCGGCGGCAGCAGGGGCCGCCTATCTTCATCCCCTGGCCAAGGCGACACAGGTCAGGCACATCCTTGGGGCGGCAGCACATGCGACCCGCGCGGTCGAGCTGGCTGCGCCTGGCGATCCCGCCGCCGTGGCGCGCCACCTCACGACCATGCGGCAGTTGGCGACGCCGACGGTTCGCGCTTTGCTTGCCCGCTACCCGGCGGCGCCCGCCGGCGGAGGCGGCGTCGGAGCGCTGCTGCGCCAGCTGGATCGGACCCTGCGCGACTGATTTCTCATTCTGAAGTCGAACGCGACGCCCCGTTGACAACAACCGGGCGCGGCGCTTAGCTGTCCCTAATATGAAACGCTCGTTCCAGATGCGGAACGCACGACGGGCGATCGGGAGGAAGCTCATGAGTGACGAGGCGCTCTCGCCTGTCCTTGAGGCACGCAACATCTCGCGCCATTTCGGTGCCGTGGTGGCGCTCGCCGATGCGTCTTTGAGCCTGAGGCCGCGCGAAGTGGTGGGGCTGGTCGGCGACAACGGGGCCGGCAAGTCGACGCTGCTGAAGATCCTCTCGGGCATCGTCACACCGTCCGGCGGCGACATCGTCATCGATGGCAGGCCCGTGGCGCTGAAGCGCGCCCAGGACGCCATGGATGCCGGGATCGAGACGGTCTACCAGGACCTGGCGCTGGTCGACACCATGTCGGCCTACCAGAACGTCTATCTCGGTCGCGAAGAGCTTTCGAAGCACCCGCTGGCTCGGCTGTTCAACCTCGTCGACGACCGCCGGATGCGTGAGCGGGCCCGCGAGGTGCTCGACATGCTCAAGGTGAAGATCCCCTCGATCAACGTTTCGGTGAAGGGCATGTCGGGCGGCCAGCGCCAGTGCCTCGCCATCGCCCGGGCGCTGCTCTGGGGCCGCCGCATCGTCATTCTCGACGAGCCGACCGCGGCGCTCGGGGTGCGCGAGACCGGCCAGGTGCTCGAGGTGATCCGCGACCTGCGCCAGCACGATGTCTCGGTGATCATCGTCAGCCACAACATGCAGCAGCTGATGAGCGTTGCCGACCGTATCACCGTGATGCGGCTGGGCCGCTCGATCGCCACCCGCACCGTCAAGGAGACCGAGGTCAACGAGATCGTCGGTTTGATCACCGGCGCCATTCCGGGCGACTCGCCCGAAGCGCGCGCCGCCCAGGCAGCGGCCTGAGGCAAAGCCTCGGAGCACGCGAGACTATTTTCGCAAAGGGAGGAGACCTATCTTGCGCAACTCAGTACGTGCCTTCGCCGCCATGGCGCTTTCGGTTCCCGCGCTCATCGGCATTGCCGGTGTCGCGGAAGCCCAGGACAAGTTCAAGCTCGGCATGGCCGTGGGTGGCAACACCTGCTGCGAGTGGATGAAGGCGCAGGGCGATGTCGCCCGGGCGCTCGCCGAAAAGAACGGCTGGGATTACGTCGAGCTTTCCAACAACAACGACCCGGCGACGGCGCTGAAGAACGCGCAGATCTTCGTCCAGGAAGGTGTCGACGCGGTCATCCAGTTCAACGGCCAGCCCTCGTCCAACCCGGCCATTTCGGCCGTGATGAAGCAGGCCAACATCCCGATCGTCACCTACGATATCGCCGATCCCGGCATGTACTTCGTCGGCATCGACAATCTCGGTGCCGGCATCGCCGGTGGCGAGCAGCTGGGCAAGCTGATCAAGGAAAAGTGGAACTGCGAGCCGGATCTGGTGATCTCGGCGGAGGGCGCGGCGGCGGGCATCGTCAACGAGTGGCGCACCGGCGGCATGCGCACCGGCCTCAAGAATATCTGCCCCGACATCCCCGAGGCCAAGTGGGTCAGCTTTGAGAGCCAGGGCGACGCCGCGGTCGGCCTGCCGGCGGCCCGCGACCTGCTCGCCGCGCATCCCGATGCCAAGAAGATGGCCGTCGTCGGCCTCAACGATGGCGGCGTGCTGTCGCTGATCAATGCCGCCGAACAGCTCGGCCGCGCCGACGAAGTGGTGGGCTGGGGCCAGGATGGCGCCTTCATCACCGGCGACAACGTCAACCCGCATCTCGCCGGCTCGGTGTTCTACTTCCTCGAGGGCTATGCCGTTTACGCCATCAAGGACGTGATCGGCCCGATCGCCGCCGGCAACGTGCCGCCGCTCAAGGCCGATGCGGGCGATCCGGCATCGAAGGTGCAGCCGTGCCCGGTGTCGGCCGAGCAGGCCAAGTCCGTGCCCGACATGCCGGAGCGCGTCGCCCAACTGCTCGCCGCCCCGGCTGGGACCACCGAGTACGAGCTGTTCTGCCCGAACAAGTGAGTTGAACCCTGGCAGGACGGTGCGCGCTGCCTCACCCCCACCCTAGCTTTGCTACAGGGCCGTTGGCCCTTAGCGACGCTACCCTCCCCACAAGGGGGAGGGAGAGGCGGCGGCACAGTCCTCGCTCATGGTCTCCCTCCCCTGGATGGGGAGGGTAGTGAAGCTTGGCTCTCGCGGCCGCGAGGGCCTAGCGAAACTGGGTGGGGTGGGGCGATACGCGCCACTGCTCCCCATGTCGTCTGAACTGCAACACCCTCGGAACCACCGCCGATGTCCCTCAACCAAGCCATCGAGACCGCGCCGCCGGCCATCCCGCTTCGGGCTCGTTTCGGTGGCTGGGGCACCGGCATCATGCTGCTTGCCGTCTGGCTGCTGCTGATCGCCGCCACCGGCCTTTATCGTCCCGATTTCCTGTCGCAGCAGACGGTGCTCGCCATTGCCTTCACCATGTCGATCGTCGGCGTGCTGGCGATCGGGCAGGGGCTGGTCGCCATCTCGGGCGGCTTCATCGACCTGAGCCAGCCGGCGGGCATGATCAGCGCCAGCCTCGTGGCGGTGCGCCTGTCGGAAGCCGGCATGCCGCTCGCAGTGGTGATCGTCGGTGCCATCCTCACCGGCATGGCCTGGGGCGCCTGCAATGCCGCGATCATCGTCTTTGCGCGGCTCAACCCGGTCATCGTGACGCTGGCCACCAATTTCATCGGCCTCGCCGCTTTGTTCCTCGTCTTCCAGCTCGCCGAAGTGCCGCTCAACTCCGACATCTACCAGTTCGGGCGCGCCAGTTTCCTCGGCCTGCCGGCGATTTTCTGGCCGATGCTGGCGCTGGTGCTGGTGGTCGGGTTCCTGTTGCCGCGCACCCGCTATGGCCGCCGCGCCACCGCCGTCGGCGGCAATCGCGCCGCCGCCAAGGCGCGCGGCATTTCACTTAAGGCGACCCGCTTCGCCATCTTCATCGCCGCCGGCGGCTTTGTCGGTTTTGCCGCCGTGCTGTTTGCGGCGACTGCCGGGCCGTTCAACCCCGGCTCCGGCAATACCATGCAGCTCAACATCATCGCCGCGGTGATCCTCGCCGGCATTTCGCTGGCCGGCGGACGCGGCAATTTCTGGATGCTGCTGCTGAGCGTCGGCTTCCTTTCGACCATCCCCACTTCGCTGGTGTTCTTCGGGCTCAGCTCCGACACCCAGTCGATCTTCCAGGGCCTGATCCTCGTCATCGCGGTCGCCATCGACGGCTTCCGCGCGAGAAAGGGAACGCCATGACCGATACCGCCGCGTCCACCCTGCCGCCGGCGCCGCATCACCCCTGGCGCGAGCTGCTGACCGGTTCGGTCGCCTCGATCAGCTTCACCTTCATTGCCGTGGTAGCGGTGGGCTGGTTCTGGGTCGGGCCGAAATTCCTCTCGTTCGGCAACATCTCGATCATGGGCACCTTCCTGATCGTGCCGCTGATCGTCGGCGCCTTCTCCGGCATGGCGCTGCTGTCGGGGGTCGTCGACCTGTCGATCGGCTCGATGGTCGGTTTCTCTTCGGCACTGTTCGCGCTGCTGATCTCGCTCGGCTGGGATCCGGCGAGCGCCGCGGCGGTGACGCTCGTCGCCTGCCTCTGCTTCGGCAGCATCAACGCCATCGCCATTGTTGGCTTCGGCGCCGAGCCGATCGCAGCGACGCTCGGCATGCTGGTGGCCCTGCGTGGCATCGCCTGGGTGCTGCTCGGCTCGCAGGGCGCCATCTTTGCCTTCAATATCGACATCTTCAACCTGGTCAGCACCACGCTGTTCGGCCTGCCGCTGTTCTTCCTCCTCGCCATCCTTTTGACCGCCATTGCCGCGCTGATCGTCACCAAGACCCGTATCGGCCGGCACGTGCAGGCGGTGGGCGGCGACGACAAGGCGGCGGCGCGCGCCGGCATCTCGGTCAGGAAGGTGCGCGTCGCCGCGCTGCTGCTCTCGTCCTTCGGCGCCGGGCTCGGCGGCATCGTCTATGCGGCGCAGCTCGGCAGTGCGGCGCGCGCCACCGGCGTCGGCCTCGAGTTCCAGGTCTACGCGGCGCTGATGATCGGCGGCTACTCGATCCTGCGTGGCGGTGTCGGCAATCCGATCGGCGGCGCGCTCGGTCTCCTGGCCGTCGCCGGGGTTTCCAACATTCTCGATCTCAAGGCCATCAGCCCCTACTACGTAAACATCATTGTCGGCCTGCTGCTGCTTGCCGCAGTCTTGCTCGACCGCCTGCGCGGCGGCGACGCCTACGAATAATAACCAGTTATCACCTGATCCCAGAAATCATCGACCCAAGGATAGTTCGCCGTGAAGATCTCGGACATCACCATCAAGACGTTCCGCACCTATGCCGACCGCTGGGATGTCGGGCACGCGCTGCCTCTGCCCAACACGCAGATGATGCAGACGGTGCTGACCATCCACACCGATGAGGGGGTGGTCGGGCATTATTTCGGCGGCGGCTCGCATGGCGACAACGAGGGTCTCAACGTCGTCGACCAGCAGCAGATCTTGTGGCGCATCAAGGACCTGCTCGTCGGCCAGGACCCGATGGACCGCGAAATGATCTGGAAGTGGATGTGGGTCGCCAACGTCCAGGAGAACGTCGCTTCGGTGATCGACAATGCGCTGTGGGACCTCGCCGGCCGCTTCGCCAACCTGCCGGTCTATAAGCTGATGGGCGGCGCCGGCCGCGAGAAGGTGAAGGCCTATGCCTCGACCTATCCCAATATCGGCAAGCCGCACGTCTATGCCGAGCATGCGCTGGCCTGCAAGAATGAGGGCTACATCGCCTACAAGATCCACCCGCACTATTTCTGGAACCCCGAGACCGGCCAGCCGACCCCCGGCCGTCCGTCCAACATCAAGGCCGATATCGAGACCTGCCACCTGGTGCGCGAGGCGGTGGGGCCGGACTACGTGCTGATGTTCGACCCCTGGGGCACCTACATGACCATGGAGGAGGCGATCCAGGTCGGCCGCGAGCTCGAAAAGCTCAACTTCTACTGGTACGAGCACCCGATGCCGGAATACCGCACCGAGAGCTATGTGCGGCTGAGCCGGGAACTGCAGATTCCGATCCTGTCGCCCGAGATCATTGCCGGTGGCGTGTTCTCCCGGGCCGAGTGGATCCTGCGCGGCGCCGGCGACATGAGCCGCATCGACGTGGTGCGCGGCGGCATTACCGGCGCCCGCAAGACCGCAATCGTTGCTGAAGCCTATGGCTTGCGCTGCGAGATGCACATGGCCGGCTGGGGCAACCTGCAGGTGATCGGCGCCACCTCCGAGGATACCTCCGAGTATTACGAGAAGGGCCTGCTTGCACCGGGCGTCGATTACGACGCGCCGCACCCCTACCTCAAGAACACTGTCGATAAGATCGATTCCGAGGGCTACGTGCACATGCCCAAGGGGCCCGGCATGGGCTACGAAATCGAGTGGGACTATATCGACGACAACCTGATCGAGCCGAACGCGACGACCAAGAAGACGCACTGGTGATCATGTCTGCGGCGGGCCAGCCGAAGGCCACCGGGCTTGTCGCCCCCACCCCCTGTTCCCTCCCCGCAAGGGGGAGGGAGATCTGACTGCGAAGCCGGCGTGTTTGCGCCGTATCGAGGAGCTGACCACCTAGATGTCGAGCATCACCCGGTCCGTCCAGGCCATGGATCTGCTGGCCCGCAAGGGTCCGCTGGGCGTCCGCGCCGTCGCGCAGCAATTGCAGCTGCCGCTCGGCTCGGTGCACCGGATGCTGCTCGACCTCGCCGAGGAAGGGGTGGTCGATCGCACCCCTTCCGGCGAATGGGAGTTGAGCTTCCGCCTGCTCGAGATCACCGGCCTGCAGCTCGAACGCATCGACCTGCCGCGGCTCTGCCGGCCGTTCGCCGAGCAGATCGCCGAGGCGACCCGCGAGACGGTCAACATCAATGCGCTGAGCGGCATGTTCGGCGTCTGTATCGACAAGGTGCGCGGCAACGAAGGCATGCAGCTCGATATGCGCATCGGCTCGCGCGGCCCGCTCAACTGCGGCGGCGCCGGCAAGGCCATGCTGTCCTATATGCCCGAGGCACGGCGCGAAGAGGTCTACACCCATCCGCTGCCGGCGCTCACCAGCCACACCATCACCGACGCAGTCAAACTGCGCGAGGAGATCGACCGCATCCGCGACCGCTTCTATTCGATCGACGATCAGGAAGTGGTGATGGGCGTCTATTGCGTGGCGGTGCCGCTGCTCGATCGCTCCGGCCATTCGGTCGGCGCCATGAGCGTCACCGGCCCGTCGGTGAAAAAGCCCGGCGGCGACAACGTCATGCCCGTCGTCGCCCTGCTGTGGGACGCCTGCGAACATGTGAGCCGGCGGCTCGGCTATGCCGGCGAATGGCCGCCGGCCGCGGCGTCCAAGGCAGAACGGCTGGCGGGGTGATGGTCGCGAAGATGGCAAAGGCCCCCTCACCCGGCGCTGCGCGCCGACCTCTCCCCCCAGGGAGAGGTGACGTGGGGGCACGATCTCGCCGCAGCACCACCTCTCCCTGGGGGGAGAGGTCGGATCGCACCGCGATCCGGGTGAGGGGGCCTTTGCCACCCTCGCCAGTCTCTATTGGAGTGCCCAACTGATGGTCCGTATCGCCTGGATGATGAAGCTGAAGCCCGGCAACGAGGCGATCTACAAGCTGAAGCACGACGAGATCTGGCCGGAGATGCTCGAGGCCATGAAGCGCGATGGTGTGCGCAGCTTCTCGATCTACCGCAACGGGCTCAATCTCTTCGCCTACATGGAGCGCGATACCGCGCCCGATCCCGATACGCCGATCAGCGAGCTGACCTGGCGCTGGTGGGAGATGATGGCGCCCTACATGGAAACCAATTCCGACTACTCGCCGGTGCAGCGCCCGGTCGAGGAAATGTTCAACTTCGAAAATCGCTAAAGAGAGCTATTGCCCATGAATTCGGCCGCTATCAGGGGCGTCGTGCCCATCCTCGTCACGCCGTTTCACGGCGACGGCAGCATCGATGAGGAGAGCCTCGCGCGCCTGATCGAGTTCAACGTCGCAGCGGGCGTGCATGGCCTCGGCGTGGCGCTGGGCAGCGAGGTGTTCAAGTTCAACGAGGCCGAGCGCGCCCAGATCACGCGCGTCACGGTCGCGGCGGTGAACGGCCGCGTGCCGGTGATCATCAATTCCGGCGCTGCCGGCACCGACCTTGCGGTGTTCTATTCGAAGGCAGCCGAGGCGGCCGGCGCCGATGCGTTGATGGTGATCCCGCCCTCCTTCATGCCGGTGAGCTCTGAAGAGATTTTCGATTATTACCGCGCCATCGATGCGGCGGTCGGCATCCCGATCATCCTGCAGGATGTGCCGCAGGGGCCGATCTCGCCGGCTCTGGCGCTGCGCATCGCCGACGCCTGCCCGAACGTCAGATACATCAAGGTCGAAACCCAGCCGGTGACCGGCAAGGTTCAGGCCATGGCCGATGCGGTCGGCGACCGGTTGACCATCTTCGGCGGCGCCGGCGGCAGCTACTTCATCGAAGAGCTGCGGCGCGGCGCGCACGGCACCATGCCGTTCTGCAGCCAGCCCGCCGATTTCGTTGCGGTGTGGGATGCCTTCCAGCGCGGCGATGCAGCGGCGGCGCGCCAGCGCTTCGATGCGACGATCATGGCGGTGAACCGGCTGGGCAACCAGGGCGGCGACATCTTCTACGCCATCCACAAGCAGCTGCTGGTGCGGCGCGGCGTCATCCGCCATGCCCTGGTCCGTTCCCCGACCACGGCGGTCGATCCCATCACCCAGCGCGAGATCGACGAGCTCCTGGCGACGATCGTTCCGACGCCGGTCGCCTTCGGCGCCTGAGATGGATCCGTTCGCGCTCAGGCGGCTCGGCCGGACCAGCCTCGAGCTGCCCCGGCTCGGGTTGGGCGGCGCGTCGCTGGGCAACATCTTCGACGTCATCGCCGAGAGCCAGGCCGACGCCACGCTCGATGCGGCGTGGGATGCCGGGGTGCGCTTCTACGACACCTCGCCCTGGTACGGCCGGGGGCTCAGCGAACACCGTATCGGGCGCGGCTTGTTCCTTCGACCGCCCGGCGAGGCGATTGTTTCGACCAAGGTCGGCCGGGTGCTGTTCGCGCCCGCTGACGTCGCCGCCTTCGCGGCGAGCGAACGCAGCTGGCCCAACGGGCTGCAGTTCCAGCACCGGCACGACTACAGCTATGCCGGGGTGCTGCGCAGCTACGAGGACAGCCTGCAGCGGCTCAGGCGCAACCGCGTCGACGTGCTGGTGATCCACGATCTCGACCTCGCCAATCTCGGCAGCGAGGAACTGGTCAGCCGGCATCTCGACGAACTCGATGCCGGCGGCGGCATGCGGGCGCTGGAGGAATTGAAGGCGGCCGGGCTGATCAAGGCCATCGGCGCCGGCGTCAACCGCATGGGCACCATCCCGCGCTTTCTCGAGCGCTTCGAGCTCGATTTCTTCCTCGTCGCGTTGCCCTACACCCTGGCCGAGCAGCCGGTGCTCGATGTCGAGTTCCCGCTCTGCGCGGCGCGCGGGGTCGGGGTGATCATCGGCGGCGTCTTCGCCTCGGGCATTCTCGCCACCGGGCCGGTGCCCGGCGCCCGCTACAACTACCAGATCGCCAATGCCGAGCAGTTGGAGCGGATCGGCCGCATGAAGGCGGTGTGCGAACGGCACGGCGTGCCGCTCGCCGCTGCAGCGCTGCAGTTCACCCTGCATCACCCGCTGGTCGCCTCGGTGATCCCCGGCGCCTTCCACCCTGATCACCCGCGCCGCAACGTCGAGAGCATGCGGGTGGAGATTCCAGCGGACCTGTGGGCCGAGCTGAAGCATGACGGTCTGCTGCAGATGGATGCGCCGACGCCTTAAGTGGTGCTCGCTCGGCGAGCCTATGTCAGCCGCGCCAGATACGGCACGGCCTGCGCGCCCTTCAGCTTCTGCGCCAGCCGCGCCACGTAGAGTTCCGACGCGTGGTTGGCGATGCTCAGCCCGTGGCTCTCGCGCCAGATCTCGCCGATCGAGATGGCATTGGCATCCTGGTGCGTCAGGTAGACGAAATCCCTACCCGGATGGAGGATCACCTCCTCGCCGAACTGCTCGAATGGGAAGGTCGGCACCATCGAGACGAAGTCGTCGGCATTGACGACGCGGGTGATCGGCAGGCCGGCGAGTTGTTGCGCGCCGACCGCATTGGTCACGCGCGGTTGCCCGAAGGTGGTGGCGCGGATGAGGTTGTAGCCGTCGTCCCTGAGATAGAGCGCCAACACCGCGGCCACGCCGCCGCCCATCGAGTGCCCGCTCAGGTAGGTCCGGTAACTCTTGTCGAGCTCCGGCCCGACTTCGGCACGGACCGCCAGCGCCGCGTCCTCGAAGCCGCGGTGCAGCGGGATACCGTGTCGCGCCTCCGGCTTGAGGAAGATGTCGAAATCTTCGAGCCAGTCGGTGAGGTTGAGCGAGCCCGGCATCGACAGGTACTGGGTCTTCCGCCCGTGATCCTGCTCGATGAAATACCGCACCCCGACCGCCGGGATCTGCCCCACCTTGGTGGTGTTCGGCCACTTGGCGCGGATTTCTGCCTCGGTGCCGCGCGCGTCGTCGGCGCGACGCGCCTGCTGATGCAGCAGCGGGAAATCGACCTTCGCCTTATCGACCTTGCTGCCGAGGCTGTTGAGCGCCTGCGGGCTGATCGACGTACAGGCAGCGATCGGCAGCGCCGCGAGGCCGCCGAGCACCATGCGCCGGCTGATCGTCGACGCCGCCAGTCTGTCGTCCCGGTCCGCGCCCACCGTGCCCCCGCCCTGCTGCTGCGAGGCGACAATGCCACAGAGCGGGACGCCCTGTCAGGTGGCCGGACGATTGTCGTCGGGCTGGGCCTTCGACTTCAGCGCGTCCTCGCGGAACTCGAACCACATGGCGTTGAGGATGCCGAAGCTGCAGGCGAGGCCGACGCCGAGGATCCATGAAAAATACCACATCGGAGAGTCTCCCGGGTCAGTATGCGTTGGGGTTCTTGCTCAGGCTCTCGGTCGTCACCGGGCCGCGCATCACGCGGAATACCCAGGCGGTGTAGACCAGGATGATCGGCAGGAAGACGATCGCCGCGCACAGCATCACGAACAGCGTCAGCTGGCTCGACGAGGCGTCCCACACCGTGAGGCTCGACTGCGGGTCGACCGACGAGGGCAACAGGAACGGGAACAGCGCCAGCCCAGCCGTGGCGATGATGCCGAAGATGGCGAGGCTCGAGCCGAGCAGCGCCACCAGCCGGACCCGGGCGCCCAGCGCCCACCACGCGACCAGGCTGCCGAATACCGCAAGGATCGGCAGCGCCATGGTCCACGGCATCGCGCCGTAGTTGCCGCCCCAGGCGCCGACTGCGCGCACCACTTGTTTGCCCAGCGGATTCGATGGGGCGATGGTCTGGGCCGGGCCGACCAGTTGGTAGCCCTCCAGCACGTAGAGCGTCAGCGCTCCGCCCAGGACGAACAGTACGATGGTGGCCAGAGCCGACCAGCGGCCATATTTGCGCGCCCGCTCGGCGATGGCGCCATCGGTGCGGCCGGCGATCACCGTCGCACCCTGCGTCACGATCATCGACAGGCTGACCAGCCCGGCAAGCAGGGCGAACGGCGTCAGGAGACCGAAGAAATTGCCGCTATAGCTGACGCGCTGGGTCACATCGAGCTGGAACGGCGCGCCGAGAAAGACATTGCCGACTGCGACGCCGAAGATCAGCGACGGCAGGAAGCCGCCGATGAACAGCGCCGCATCCCAGGTGGCGCGCCAGCGTGGGTTGTTCACCTTGCCGCGGAACTTGAACCCCACCGGCCGGATGATCAGCGCCAGCAGGATGGCGATCATCGCGATGTAAAAGCCCGAGAAGCTGACCGCATAGAGCTGCGGCCAGGCGGCAAAGATGGCACCGCCGCCCAGGATCAGCCACACCTGGTTGCCCTCCCAAGTCGGGCCGACGAGGTTGATCAGCACGCGCCGCTCTTCGTCGGTCTTGGCGACGAAGGGCAGCAGCGTGCCGACGCCGAGGTCGCGTCCGCCCATGACGGCAAAACCGATCAGGAGGATGCCGAGCAGGGCCCACCACAGGATGCGCAGCGTTTCATAGTCGAGAGGAATGGTGCTCATCGGGCTGTTCCTTACTTGGCGGGGGCGATCGCGGCGGCTTCAACCGGCTCGACCGACTGATCGAAGTTCAGCTTGTCGGATGGGCCATGCTTGATGGTGCGGACCATCAGCCAGACCATGACGATGAGCAGCGCCGTGTAGAGCACCATGAAGAATGTCAGCGAGATCACCAGGTCCCAGAAGTTGAGCCCCGAGGCGGCGTAGAAGGTGGGCAACACGCCCTCCACCACCCAGGGTTGCCGGCCGTACTCGGCGATGAACCACCCCGCTTCGATGGCGATCCACGGCAGCGGCAGGGCGGCCACCGCGACCCAGAGCAGCCAGCGTGGCTTCTCGATCCGGTGCGTCGAGGCTTTCCAGAACCACAGCGCGAAGAAGCCGATGAAGAAGAAGCCGGCACCGACCATGACGCGGAAGCTCCAGAACAGCGGCCACACGTCGGGCACCGTATCGAGCGCCGCCTGGGCGATCTCCTCGCCGGTGGCGTTTTCGACATCCGGCCGGTACTTCTTGAGCAGCAGCGCATAGCCGAGGTCGGCCTTGGCGGCCTCGAACGCCACCCGCGCCACCGCATCGTCGCGGTTTGCCTGCAGCGCGTTGAGCGCCTTGTAGGCCTCGACGCCGTTGGTGATGCGCAGCGCGGCGTGCTCGGTGAGTTCGGTGATCCCCGGCAGGTCGCGATCGAGCGAGCGCGTGGTGATGAGGCCCAGCACCCAGGGGAACTTCACCTCGAAGGCCGGCCGCCCGTCGCTGCCCGGAATGGCGAACAGGGTGAGCGCGGCGGGCGCCGGCTCGGTGTGGTACATCGCCTCCATCGCGGCGATCTTCATCTTCTGGTGCTCGGTCGCCACATAGCCCGACTCGTCGCCCAGCACGACCACGCTGAGCGCCGAAGCGAGGCCGAAACTGGCTGCAACCACGATCGAGCGCTTCGCCAGCTCCACATGCTTGCCGCTGAGCAGGAAGATCGCGCTCACCGCCAGAACGAAGATGGCGCCGCAGACATAGCCGGCCGATACGGTGTGGACGAACTTCGCCTGCGCCACCGGGTTGAACAGCACCGCCATGAAGTCGGTGACTTCCATGCGCATGGTGTCGGGGTTGAACGCCGCCCCGACCGGGTTCTGCATCCAGCCATTGGCGATGAGGATCCACAGCGCCGAGAAATTGGCGCCCAGCGCCACCAGCCAGGTGACCGCCAGGTGCGCCACCGGCTTCAGCCGGTCCCAGCCGAAGAAGAACAATCCGACCAGCGTCGCCTCGAGGAAGAAGGCCATCAGCCCTTCCATCGCCAGCGGCGCCCCGAACACGTCGCCGACATAGTGGCTGTAATAGCTCCAGTTCATGCCGAACTGGAATTCCATCACCACGCCGGTGGCGACGCCCATGGCGAAGTTGATGCCGAACAGCACGCCCCAGAACAGCGTCGCCTTGCGCCAGACGACCCGTCCGGTCATCACGTAGACGCTCTCCATGATGGCCATCACGAAGGACAGGCCCAGCGTCAGGGGCACGAACAGGAAGTGGTACATCGCTGTCGCGGCGAACTGGATGCGCGACAGATCGACGACGATGGGATCGACCATGGGGATGCCTCGTGTTGTCCGGCCAAGATCCGCAATGACCAGCCGGCATGCTTGCCGCAGTAGCTGCATTCGCGTCGCCTCGCCTTGATCCAGATCAAGGCAATGCCGCATGACTATAAGCCAAGTTGGCAGACCTTCTCCACATGGCAGGCCGATGGACGACAAGGCAAAAATCGCTGCACAGGGGCGCTGGCTGAACCGGCTGGCCATGGCCGATCGGCCGTTGCTTGCCGCGGTACTGGGCCTGCCCTTGCTGGCCGGCGCCCTGCTGGTGACGCAGGCGCTGGTGCTGGCCTCGTTGCTGCACCGGGCCATCGTCGAAGGCGCCGCCGTCGCGGCACTGTGGCCCGATGTGCTGCTGCTCGCCGCCATCCTGCTGATTCGCATCGGGCTCGGCGCGTTCGGCGAAGTGGCGGCCGTCGGGTTCGGCGAGGCGATCAAGCGGCGGCTGCGCGCCACGCTGGTCGGCGAACTGCTGGGGCGTCCACCGGTATGGACGGCCTCGAAAAGCTCGGGCGGCCTGTCGAGCACGGTGCTCGAGCAGGTCGAGGCGATGGATGGCTACTTCACCCGTTACCTGCCCGCCATGGTGCAGGCCGCCATCCTGCCCATCGCCTTCGCCGCGATCGCCTTTTCGGTCGACTGGATCGTGGGGCTGCTGTTCCTGATCTCGGCGCCGCTGATTCCGGTGTTCATGGCGCTGGTCGGCTGGGGTGCCGAGGCGGCAAGCCGCTCGCAGGCCGCCGCGCTGAACCGTCTCAGCGGCCGCTTTGCCGATCGCTTGCGCGGCCTCGTGACGCTGAAACTGTTCGGCCAGGACGAAGCCGAGACGGCGCGCGTCCGGCTCGCCTCGGAAGAGCTGCGGGTCCGCACCATGCGGGTGATGCGCATCGCCTTTCTCAGTTCGGCCGTGCTCGAGTTCTTCGCCGCGCTCGGCGTCGCCGGCGTGGCGCTCTATGTCGGCCTCACCTTCCTCGATCTGGTCAATGTCCGTGGCACCGAACTGACGCTGGCCGCCGGCATGTTCTGCCTGCTGATGGCGCCGGAGGTCTACCAGCCGCTGCGCCTGCTTGCCGCGCATTATCACGATCGCGCCTCGGCCAAGGCGGCAGTGGCCGCGATCGAGCAGGAACTCGACGCCTTGCCGATGGCCGCGACGCCATCGACCCGGCCGGCCGGCGCGACCGTCGCAGCGGGACCGGCTCTCGTCGAACTGCGCGGCGTGGCGCTCCACGACCCGGCCGGGCGCCCGGTCGTCGATGCCCTCGATCTGCTGCTCGAGCCCGGTGCGCAGCTGGCCATCCTGGGCGCCAGCGGCATCGGCAAGTCGACCTTGCTGGAGGCGATCGCGGGACTGCGGACATTTGCCGGCGAAATCCGCCTCGATGGCCGCCTGCTGGGTGAAATCGCCGAACCCGATCTGCGTGAACGCCTCGCCATGCTGGGGCAGCGGCCGCGACTATTTGCCGGCAGCATCGCCGACAACATCCGGCTCGGCCGTCGCGATGCCGACCATGCCGCCGTGCGGCGCGCGGCCCAGCAGGCCCGCGTCGTCGATTTCGCCGACGCACTGCCGCAGGGCCTCGCGACGCCATTGGGAGAGGATGGGCTCGGCCTCTCGGGGGGAGAGATCCAGCGCATCGCGCTGGCCCGCATCTATCTGCGCAACCCCGGCCTGGTGGTGCTGGACGAGCCGACTGCACATCTCGACAGCGCCACCGAAGCGCTGGTGCTCGACGGCCTCGCCGAGTTCGCGAGGGGGCGTACGCTGCTTGTCGCCACCCATTCGCATGCCGTGGCCGCCCGCATGGGCAAGGTGTTCCGCATCGCCGGCGGCAAGCTGCTGCCCGCGCCCAAGCCGGCGCTGGTTCGGAACGTGGGGGCCGCATGAAAGCCATTCTCGCCTTTGCCCCGCTGTTTGCCCGATTGAAGGGCGCCATGCTGCTGACCCTGCTGCTCTCGCTGGTGACGCTGGCGGCCGGCATCGGGCTGCTCGGGCTGTCCGGTTGGTTCCTCACCGCCGCGGCGCTCAGCACGCTCGGTTCGGTCTTCAACATCTTCGCGCCGTCGGCTGGGGTGCGCGGCCTGTCCTTCATCCGCATCCTGGCTCGCTATGGCGAAAAGCTGAGCGGCCACGACATGACGTTGCGGCTGCTTTCCGATCTCAGGGCCTGGCTGTTCGCCCGGCTGTTCCCGCTGGTGCCGCTGGCGCGCCGCTTCGGTCGTGGCGACCTGGTGAGCCGGCTGCTCGCCGATGTCGAAGCGCTCGACACGCTGTTCCTCGTGGCGCTCGGGCCGATCAGCACCGCGGTGCTGGCCGGCGCGGCGATGACCGTGGTGCTGGCGCTGCTGCTGCCCGGTGCGGCGGTGATCTACGCGGTGCTGTTCTTTTCTGCGGTGCTGCTGGTGCCGGTGGGGTTGGTGCTGGCGTCGCGTCGCGCCGGGGCCGAGGTGGTCGCGGCCGGTGCGGCGCTGCGGCAGGCGGTGCTCGACGGTATCGACGGACATCAGGATCTGGTGCTGTTCGGCGCCCGCGACGCCGCCGTCGCCAGCTCCGATACCGCCGCACGGCGCCTGTCGGCAGCCCGCCGGCGCCTCGGTCGCAATGCCGCATTGGCGGGCGCCATGGTGCAGATACTGGCAGGCGGGGCGCTGGTCGGCGCGCTGCTGGTGGGTTTCGTGGCGCTGGAGGCGCAGCAGATCGACGGACCGCTGCTGGCCGGGCTGCTGCTGGCCATCATTGCCAGCTTCGAGGCCTCGGCCATGCTGGTGCGGAGCGCCACCCGGCTTGCCGGCGCCGCCGCCGCCGCCGACCGGTTGCAGGCCATCGCGACCAGCGCCCCCGGCATCGCCGAGCCGGCCGCGGCGCTGCCGGTCCCTCCGGGTGGCGAGATCCGCCTCGAGGCCGTGCGCTTCGGCTACGATCCGGCGCACCCGGTCATCGATGCGCTGAGCCTCGCCATCCGCAGCGGCGAGTGCGTGGCCATCACCGGGCCGAGCGGCGCCGGCAAGTCGACCATCGCGCAGTTGCTGCTGCGGCTCGTCGACCCCGATGCCGGTGTGGTGCGGCTCAACGGCGCCGATCTGCGCCATGTGGTCGGCGCCGAGTTGCGCCGCCGGATCGCCCTGATGACCCAGGATGCGCCGGTGTTTCTCGACACCGTGCGCGCCAATCTGCGCATCGGCCGCGACGGCGCCGACGACGCCGCCCTGTGGCAGGTGCTCGAGGCCGTGCAACTGGCCGACTTCGTCAAAGCGCTGCCGGGGCAGCTCGATGCCGTCGTCGGCGAGGCCGGACGCACCCTCTCGGCCGGGCAGGCGCGGCGCATCTGCCTCGCGCGTACCCTTTTGTCCCAGGCGGACTTGATCGTTTTCGACGAGCCGACCAGCGGCCTCGACTTCGACGCCGAGTCGGCTCTCCTCGCCGAACTGCCGGCCCTGACCCACGGCCGGACCGCCATCGTCATCACCCACGCGGTCGTCCCGGCGAGCTTCGACCGGGTGCTCGAGCTCCGGGCCGGCCGCATTGCCGAGCGCGCCCATGCCCCGGCCTGATCCGGCCACCGTCCATCAGGTCGCCCTCGATCATCAGGCGCTGCTGCTGCTCTGCGACCTGCTGGAAAGCGTCGCCGATCGTTTGCCGCATGACCTCGATCGCGCCGAGTGCCTGATCCTCGGGCGCGCCCTGGCGCCAATGCTGCATCGCATCCGCCAGCACGAGGAACAGGTGCTGTTTCCGGCGCTGCTCGGCTGGGGCGCCGTGCTGCCCGATATCGTCGAAACCATCGACCGGCTGCGCCTCGAGCACCAGGTCGATGGCTGCTACGCCGAAGATGTCGAGGACATGCTGCGCTCCTACGGCGAGAGCCGGCCGAACCTCGCGCCCGACGCCGCCGGCTTCATGCTGCGGGGCTTTTTCGAAAGCCTGCGCCGGCACGTGGCGTTCGAGCGCCAGCTGCTGGTGCCGTTGTTCGAGCTGACGGCAGAGGGGCGCCGCGGGGAGCGGTCGTAGCCGACCAGGGTCAGCCGCAGAGCGCCTGCAGGGCGTCGAGGTCGGGGACCTCTACGCTGCGGTTATTGGTGATGCTGATGGTGCCCGATTGGCGCAGCTTGGTCAGCTGCCGCGACACCGTTTCGATGGTCAGCCCGAGAAAATCGGCGATGTCGGAGCGGCTGAGCGGCAGCTCGAAGCCGATATGGCCGTTCACCTCGGCGGCAGGGTCGGCATGCATGGCGATGAGAAAGAGAAAGCTCGCGACCTTTTCCTGCGCCGTCTTCCGGCCCAGCGTCACCATCCACTCGCGCGCCTCATCCAGCTCGCGCAGCGTCTGCTGCATCAGGCGGTGTTCGAGCGCCGGCGTGGTGGCGATCATCCGTTCGAGCGCCGGCACCGGGATCACGCACAGGTCCACCGTGGAGGCGGCCTCGGCGGTCAGCACGCTTTCGCGCCCGAACAGCCGGCCGAGGAAATCCGGCGCGAACTGCAGCCCGACCAGTTGCTGGCGGCCGTCTTCGAGCACCTTGCTGAGCTTGACCACGCCGCGCATCACATTGGCGTAGGAGCGGATTTCGGTGCTGTCGCCGATCAGCTCGTCGCCATGCTCGTGGCGCACCTTGTGGGTGTGGCGCGCCAGCTCGACCAGCTCATCGGGCTTGAGAACGCCGCACATGCCTCGGTGGCGCGCCTCGCAGCTGCGGCACAGCACGGGGGTCTCGGAGTTGTGGATGTCCAGACGCTCGCCCATCGCCCAAGAGCCATACACGCTCTGGCGCGGTGGTGCATGGTGAGGTTTGTCGCACGCGGCATTCAGTCCCGGGGGGCGGGGCGCGGCGTATCCCGCGTGTACCACAGCACCCAGGCCAGCGTGCCCATCAGCACACAAAAGGCGATGACCACGGCGGTGACGACGATGACGGCTTCTGGGGGCATGTCGGTGCTCTCTGCTTTGACGGCAGCGAGAGCACCACGAGACAACACGCGACGCTTTGATCCAGATCAAAAGCGTCGCGTTTTCAGTGGTTTGGCCGAGACGAGTGTGGCGTGGGCGGCAGCCTAGCGCGCGAACGGCACCGAGGCGGTCAGCACCTGGCCCGAATTGTTGAACTCGACCTCGAAATCGACGGTGATGGCGTTGTTCTGCAACAGAATGCGCGAACCGATCCGCACGTCGTTGCCACCGCGGTCCTTCTGCTTCTCGCGCAGGTCGAAATTGATCGTGTCGCCCTTGATCTGACCGACCGCCACGCCGGTAAAGCCGGCATTTGAGCTCATTGCCGCCTGATAGCGCTGCGCTTTGTCGTCGTAGGCGATGGTGCCGCTGACCGACAGGTTCATGTCGATCAGGGTGCAGCGACCGGCGTAATTGATCTTGTTGAGGTTCCCTTTCGAGATCCCGAGCCGGCAGCGGAACGGCTCCGGCTTCTGCCCCCCCACCAGTGAGCCCGACCCTTTCCAGTCACCGACATACGAGTTCAGGACACTGACGGGGTCGGCAAAAGCCGGCGTCGCCAGTCCCGACAGCGTCATGGCGGCTACGGCCATAGCGGCCTGCAAGTGCTGTCTCATGTCTCCAACGCCCTCCAGCGGCGCCACGCGTTCATCAACGCAGAAATCGGTAATCGAGCGGGTATACCGCCCGGTTCCATTTTGACTTGCCCGCCCGGCGATGCCAGAGATCATGCCGCAGAGCAAAAAAAGCAAGCTCGGCCCGCACATTCTTTTGGTTCGTGGTTCATCGCAAGTCTCAAATGGCCCTCAGTCAAGACCAAGCCCCTGGCATGCGCAATCCGGCAACACAGCCGGTGGTCGACGCCACAGGCGTTACCTACACTCTTGAGGTCGCTTCACAGCCTCTTCACATCCTCAGGAACGTGTCATTGCGGGTCGAAGCGTCGGAGGTGGCGGCGATCGTCGGCCCGTCCGGCAGCGGCAAGACCTCGTTGCTGATGCTGCTCGCCGGGCTGGAGCGCGCGACCTCCGGCACCGTCATCGTTGCCGGACAGGACCTGTCGGGGCTGAGCGAGGATGACCTCGCGGTGTTCCGCCGCCACAACCTCGGCATCGTGTTCCAGAGCTTTCACCTGATCCCCTCGCTGACGGCGCTCGACAATGTCGGCCTGGCGCTCGAGATCGCCTCGCCCGACCTGTCGCTGGCGCAGACGCGCGAGGCCGCCGCCGCGGCGCTCGAAGCCGTCGGGCTGGGCAGCCGGCTGGACCATCGCCCGGCCGCCCTGTCGGGTGGCGAACAGCAGCGCGTCGGCCTGGCGCGTGCCATGATCGCCAAGCCCAGGCTGCTGCTGGCCGATGAGCCGACCGGCAACCTCGATCAGGAGACCGGCGCGGTGGTGGTCGAGCTGATGTTCGAGCTGGCCCGCAAGCAGGGCACCGCAGTGGTGCTGATCACCCACGACCCGTCGCTGGCGGCGCGAGCCGACCGCGTGTTCACCATGACATCGGGCGAACTGGTCGAAACCCGTTCGGTGACGGCCTGATGCGTGCCGTGCTTGCGGCGATCCGCATCGGCTTGCTCGACATGCGCGGCGATCTTCGCCGCTTCGGCTTGCTCATCATCTGCCTCGCCGTCGGCACCGCGCTGATCTCCGGCGTCAGCTCGGTGGGCGCCAGTATTCGCCAGGCCGTCCAGGACAACGCCGCCGTGCTGATGGGAGGCGATGTCGAACTGTCGCGCGCCGACCGGCAGGCGACCGCCGAGGAGCTGGCGCTGATCTCGCGCTTTGGCCGCGTCTCCTATGTCGTCGACACCAATGTGCGGGCCGAGGTGGGCGCCAACAGCGCCTTTGTCGACCTGATCTCGGTGGGCGATACCTACCCGCTGCTCGGTGCGGTCGGCAGTCCGCAGTTGCCGGCGGGCGAGACCCCCTTCGGCTTCCTGTCATATCGCGACGGCCGGTTCGGCGCGCTGGTCAACCCGCTGATGCTCGATCAGCTCGGCATCAAGGTCGGCGATACGCTCGAGATCGCCGGCACCGAGTTCGAGGCGCGCGGTGCGCTCACCAGCCTGCCCGACGCCGCCGTCAGGGGCTTCCGCCTTGGCCTGCCGGCGGTGATCACCACTGAAGCGCTCGCCGTTTTGTCCGACCGCACGTCGCCGCTCCCCGGCCTCGGCACCTTCTTTCGCTACAAGGTGGTGCTGGCCGAGGGCGATGCCGACACCGGCAAGGCGGCGCTCGAGGCCGCGCTGGCCGACCCCAGCTGGACCGTGCGCTCGGCGCGCGAAGGGCTGGGGCCGATGGTGCGCTACTACGACCTGTTCATGCGCTTCCTGGTGATCGTCGGGCTCGCTTCGCTGTTGATCGGCGGGGTCAGTGTCTGGACCAGCATCTCGGCCTATGTGGCCGAGCGCGCCAATGTCATCGCCGTGCTGCGCAGCATGGGCGCCGGCCGGGCCCGCATCTTCGTGCACTTCTTCTCGCAGATCGCGGCGCTGGCGACGATCGGCGTCGGTATCGGGCTGGTCATCGGCGCCGGCACCGCGCTGCTGGCGCTGCCGGTCATCGGCCGGGCAGTGGGGGTCGAGCTGGCGCCGATGCTGCATGTGCAGCCGCTGCTGGTCGCCGCCGGCGTCGGCTTCCTCATCGCCTTCGCTTTCTCCTACCTGCCGCTGCAGCAGGCCCAGACCATCAGCCCGGTGACGCTGTTCCGCTCCAAGGGGCTCGCCGCGCCGCCGATCGACTGGGGCGCGCTGCTGTTTTCGTCGCGCATCGTGCCGCTGGTGCTGGCGGCGGCGCTGTTCCTGTGGCTCGCCGTCATCATGACCGGCGACACCATGCTGGTGGCGGCGTTCTCCATCGTCAGCGTGCTGTCGGTGGTGCTGTTCCAGTTCGGCATCTTCCTCGCCCGCCGCGCCCTCAGGCGCGCCCCCGAGCCCGGCAACCGCGTGCTGCGCTATGCGCTGCGCAACATTTCCAGCCCCGGCTCCAACGCCGCTTCGGTCGTGGTTTCCGTCGGGTTGGCGCTCGCCATGCTGGTGGTGGTGCTGGTGCTGCAGGTCAACCTGCGCAACGAGTATCTGGGCGCTTCGGTATTCGACGCCCCGACGCTGGTCGCCTCCGACCTGTTTCCCGACGAGGTGGCCTCGCTCCAGGCGATGAAGGATCAGGGCGGCGACGTGACGGCCTTTGCCGCGACGCCCATGCTGCGCGGCGCCATCAGCGCGCTCAACAGCACTCCGGTCGAGCAGCTACAGCCGCGCGGACCCGAAGCATCGTTCTTTCTCTCCGGCGAAATCCCGCTGACCTACCGGCTGCTGCTGCCGGCCACCTCCAAGCTCGTCGCCGGCCAGTGGTGGCCCGCCGACTATCAGGGCCCGCCACTGGTATCCCTGCACCAGAGCCTCAGGTCGGGGCTCGGCATCAATATCGGCGACAAGCTGTCCTTCGTCATTTTCGGCGACAGCATCACCGCCGAGGTCGCCAATTTCCGCGATTATTCCTGGCAGGGCGGCATCGATTTCCTCGCCACCTTCTCGCCCGGCGTGCTCGAGTCCTATCCTTCCACGCTGCTCGGTGCGGTCACCGCCGCCGCCGGGCGCGAAGAGGCGGTGGAGCGCGACCTCGCCACCGCGCTGCCCGACGTGCGCTTCATCGCCATCGGTGCAACGCTCGAGCAGATCACCCAGGCGCTGAGCCAATTGTCGCTGGCTGCCTCGCTGGTCGGCGGGCTTGCGGTCGGCAACGGCCTCCTGGTGCTGATCGGCAGCCTCGCCACCGGCCGCCGGCAGCGCCAGGCCGATGCGGTGATCAACAAGGTGCTGGGGGCCAAGCGTTTCGACGTGCTGTCGGTCTCGGTGCTGCACTACGTGCTGCTGGCCGGGTTTGCCGCCGTGCTGGCGACGCCGCTCGGCATCGGCCTGGCGTGGATCCTGACCATGGTGCTGCTCGATGTCGAGTTCGCGCTCGATGCCTCGACGCTGGCCGCGGTCGATCTGGGCGCCATCGTCATCACCGGCCTGATCGGTGCGGCCACCATTTTCGGGGTGCTGTCGCGGCGCTCCGCCGGGTTCCTGCGCGAGCCCTAAAGGGCTGCAGCCTTGTCGCCGTGATGCCGGTGCTCGCGCCCCGCCCCTTGAGGGGGAGGGGCGCAGAGACCTCAGGCGGCCACCGGCTGCCCCGGTGCCTGGTCTTCGTCGACATCCTTCTTCGCCGCCGGGAAAGCGAGGGCGAGGGCCGCCGCGGCAAGGCCGATGCCGGCCGAAGCGATGTAGAGCCAGTGATAGGTGCCGAACGTATCGTAGAGCCAGCCGCCGCCGACCGGGCCGAAGGCCATGCCGATGCTCGAGGTCATCGCCATGCCGCCCAGCACCGTGCCCATCACCCTGGGGCTGAAATAGTCTCGCGCCAGCACCGAGTAGAGCGGCATCACCCCGCCATAGGCGAGCCCGAGCACTGCTGCCAGCAGGTAGAACTGCGGCAGTTCGCTGACGTAGATGTAGACGTAGATGCCCACCGCCTGCAGGGCCAGCCCGGCGACGATCACCCGCCTGACCCCGAGCCGGTCGGCGAGGACGCCGAAGATCACCCGGCCGAACAGCCCGGCAAGGCCTTCGACGCTGTAGATGCTCGCCGCCGCCAGCGCCGAGGCGCCGCAGATCATGGCGTAGCTCACGGTGTGGAAGATCGGGCCGGAATGGGCAGCGCAGCACAGGAAGAACACCGTCGCCAAGACGATGAACTGCGGCGTGCGCAGCGCCGACCAGCCGGACGACGCCTGGCGTGGCGTGGCTTGGCTTGCCGCGGCCGGCGCCGCCTCGACCACCGTGGGTGCGCGCCGGATCAGCAGCGCCGCCGGAATGATCACCACCAGCGCGCCGATGGCGATGCTCAGCATGGCGCTGCGCCAGCCATAGGTCTGGATCAGCAGGCTGGCGAACGGCGTGATCACCATCGGCGCGATGCCGCCACCGATTGACACCAGCGACACCGCGAGGCTGCGGTTCTTGTCGAACCAGCCCAGCGTCGCCGAAATGATCGGTGCGAAGAACGCGCCGCCGGCCGCGCCCACCAGCCCGCCATAGGCAAACTGGAACATCAGGATGTCGCTGGCCTGGCTGCCGAGGATCAGGCCGGCGCCGAGCAGCACCGAGGCGATCAGCACCACCGGCCGCGCTCCGATGCGGTCGCTGAGCGTGCCCCAGGCGAAGCCGGCAATGCCCATGACGATGAAGCCCACGGTCATGGCCGCCGAGATGCCGGCGCGCGACCAGCCGGTCTCTTCCGCCATCGGCTGCAGGTAGACCGGCAGGGCGAACATGGCGCCCATCGCCACACAGGTGATCAGCGCCCCGGCGGCGACCACGACCCAACCATAGTGCTTACTCATGTTCCGTCCCTCGGATGTCCTGCCTTCTAGACGAGCGGTGACGGCGACATTCGACAGCGCGACGCAAAAATACCCGCTGCGACACCATCGCCATACCACTTGCAAGTTGCAAGTTGTATACCCAGCTCCAAACTGCTTGTAAACTGCAAGCAGAACATCAGCTCAGTTTCAGGAGCCCTGCCAGTGGATCGCCGATCCGGATGCCCCATCAACCTGTCGGTCGAAGTGCTCGGTGATCGCTGGAGCCTCGTGGTGTTGCGCGACATCATGTTCGGCAATTTCCGCACCTATGGCGAGCTGCACGGCAACTCGCTCGAGGGCATCGCCACCAACATCCTCGCCAGCCGGCTGAAGCGGCTGATGGAGGAGGGGCTGGTGACCGCCGCGGCCGACCCGGCGCACAAGCAGCGCACCATCTACAACCTGACCGAAATGGCGATCGCCCTCGTGCCGGTGATGGCGCAACTGGGGGCCTGGGGCGCCCGGTTTCTGCCAGCCACCCCGCAGCTTTCAGCGCGCGCCAGGGCGCTGGCCGAGGGTGGGCCTGAGATGTGGGAGGCCTTCATGGCCGAGCTTCGCCATCTGCATCTCGGCGCCTCGCCGCCGCGGCGCTCGGTGCTGGCCGAGCTCGATGCGGCATACCAGGCCGCCGCTCAGAACCCGTAATTGACCCCGAGCCTGACGATGTGCAGGTCCTGCTTCGCCTCGAGGCTGCCGCCGGCATAGTCGAGTTCGGAACCGAGCGCGACGAAGTCGTATTCGATCCCGGCCGTGGCGTTCTCGCTGAAGGCGAATTCGGTGCCCAGCCCCACCGTCCACCCGGTGGCGACAGCATCGGCGGAACTCGGCGGCGGCGCCGGCAATGGCGCCGTGGGGGTGAGGGTCGAGCGCACTCCGCCGGCGGCGAGCCCGCCCTTGGCATAGAGCAGCAGCGTATCGGCGGCATAGCCGACGCGGCCGGTGACGGTGCCCAGCCAATCGACGTCGTAGCTGTAGTCGAGGCTGTTGAGGCCGTCGCTGGCCGAACCGTTGCCGCCGATCCAGGTCTTGGCGAGGTCCGCCTCGGCGCCGAACACCAGCACCCCTGCCTGGGCGTTGAAGCCGGCCCGCACGCCGGCGAGCCAGCCGTCGGCGGCCAGGTCGAGCGGATCGGCGAGGCCGCTGGGTTCGCTCAGCGTGACCTCGCTGTTGCCGCCGCCGCCGAACAGGCCGGCATAGGCGCCGGACCAGTCATAATCGGCCGCCGCGGCGATCGCTTCGGGATCATCGACGATCAGGTCGGCTGCGGTCGCAGCCCCGCCTGCGAGGCTCGCAACGGCGAGGAGAAGCAGCGCAGAAATTCGCATGGTGTGGCCCCCATCAGTTCGCGCCAGGCCAAACTACGGGTAACTGCGTGATGTGGGCGTCATGCGTGGGGGATGGGCAGAGATCATGACTCCGGTGAGGAGTTCGGAGGTTTGTGCCTATAGCCGCCCCCCTCCCAACCTCCCCCACAAGGGGGGAGGTGCCGTTCAGTTTTTGCGCCACGACCTGGCCAATCCACCGGCCCGACACCTCCCTCTTGATCGAGGAGGCTAGGGGGTGGGGCTACAGGCCGGTGCGCTTGGGATCGGCCGAGAGTCTCAAGCCCCGGTAACCCGCCAGATCACGTCGCCGACGTCGTCGGCCATCAGCACTGCGCCATCCCTCGCGATCACCACGCCGACCGGGCGGCCATAGGAGTCCTTCTCGTCGGGCGACAGGAACCCGGTGAGGATTTCGCGCGGCAGCCCTTCGGGCTTGCCGTTGGCGAACGAGACGAAGGCGAGCTTGTAGCCCGACAGCGTCGAGCGGTTCCACGAGCCGTGCTGGCCGATGGCCATGCCGTCGCCGAAGCCGGGGAGGGTCCCCTCCGGCAGCCAGCAGAGCCCCAGCGATGCGGTGTGGCCGCCCAACGCGAAATCCGGTGCAATGGCGGTCGCGACCTTGGCCGGATCCTGCGGCACCCGGTCGTCGACGATCTTGCCCCAATACGAATAGGGCCAGCCGTAAAAGCCGCCATCCTTGACCGAGGTGAGGTAATCGGGCGGCGTCTCGTCGCCGATCCCGTCGCGCTCGTTGACCACGGTGTAGAGCTCTCCTGTGGTAGGTTCGAACGCCAGGCCCACCGGGTTGCGCAACCCGCCGGCGAAGATGCGGCTCTTGCCGGTCGCGAGATCGAGCTCGAAAATGCAGGCGCGTCCCTCTTCGGCCGCCATGCCGGAATCGCCGATATTGCTGAGCGAGCCGACCCCGACATAGAGCTTGCTCTGGTCCTTGCTGGCGATCAGGCTCCGCGTCCAGTGGCCGCCCGGCTTGGTCGACATCAGCTTCTTGCCGCTCGCGGTGATCCGCGTCTCGCCGACCTTGAACGGGTAGGCATAGACCCCATCGGTGTTGCCGACATAAAGCGTCTCGCCGATCAGCTGCATGCCGAATGGCTGGTTGAGCCCCTCGAGCAGCGTGTGCTGCTGCTCGGCGACGCCGTCGCCATCGGCATCGCGCAGCAGCGTGATGCGGTTGGGGCTCTGGCCGACGGCGGCGGCGCGCCGCATGGTGGTGAAGATCGCATAGTCGAACGGTGTCTTGATGCCGCCCGGCGTGCTCAGCGCCTCGGCCACCAGCACGTCGCCATTGGGCAGCACGTGCATCCAGCGCGGGTGCTTGAGGCCCCTGGCAAAGGCGTTCACCTTGAGACCCGCTGCCGCGGTCGGCTTGTGATCGCCGGACCAGCCGCGCGCCGTCGGCATCTTCAGCGTCGGAATGGCCTGCGGCCGCGCCTCGGGGATGTCGGGAGTGCTGCCGTAGATCGGATTGCGCTTCGGCTCGTTGAAGCTGCGCGCCAGGATCGCCCCGGCCCCGACCCAGGCAACCACGCGGGCATAGATATCGGCAAAGTTCATGCTGTCCCTCTGAATATCGGAGCGACACGCCGGGCGCGCCACCATACCAGCCGCATTACTTGCCCCCGGCACGGAACGCAACGCCGGAGTGCGGCCGCGGCACGCCGGCTCAGGCTTTGGCCAGCCGTTTCAGGAAGCGGCGCCGCTGCCGATAGAACCAGTAGACGTCGCGCCAGTGCAGCCAGAGCTCGACATTGGGCGGCGACAGGAACCAGCTCCACACGGTGACCGGCCGTCGCCAGTCGGGGCCATAGCAATGCGCCAGGTAGGCCTCGGTCGCCGCCGGAACCGGCAGCTCCAGCCCGCCATGGCGCCGGCGGACGATTTCGACCGGCGGGTGGGTCGAGTACAGCACCGAGTAATCGCCGGCGCGGGACAGATCGGTCCACCATCTGCCGGCCTGCCGGACGAAGAACAGTTCGACGAGGATCGCCCCCCGCTCGAACTTCTGCTTGGTGACACCCCGGGCGTCGCGCTCTTCGCTGTTGGCCACAAAGCCGCGCGCCGTCATTGCGGTGGCGATGCCGGCGGCGTCGGCGCCGCTGCTCACCGCCAGGTCGATGTCGTCGTCATGGGGCAGCAGCCGGCCTTCCGGCACCATCCCCAGCAGCGTGCCATACGTCACCCAGGGGCGCGCACCGGCCTCTTCAAGCGCCTCGATCGCCAGCGTCAGCGCCTCCAGTGCTGCTTCCGGCACTTCGCCCAGCGCACGCCGTGGCACCCACGGCGTGTCGATGGTGCGAATGATGGCCGGCCGACCGAAGCGGAGGCGCAATTGGGGGCCTTACTCGAGACCCGCCGCCTTGAGGTCGGCCCACAGGTTGTCCTGCGGCACATAGCCGATCCACTGGCGCGCCTCTTCGAGGTCCCAGGCCATGCCGGTATTGTTCGACATACCGGAGACGACGATTGCCGGCCCGGGCCATTTGCTGGCATCGGCGCGCAGCGCCGCCACCATCAGCCGGTTATGGTCGCCGTTCGACAGCCACATGTTGCGGTACCACAGCGCATTGCGCTTGATCACCGCCTCGTCGGTCTCGCCGCGGTCGCCACCGCCGCTGCCGGCAATGGTGCGCGCCAGGTTCTCGCCGCGCTGGCACCAGCCGATGCGGGTCGAGATGGCGGTGATCCGGCCATTGGTGGCCGCCGCCCGGGCGGCGCAGACGCGCTCGCCCAGCGCCTTGGTGGCGCCATAGGCCGAGCCCCACTTGTAGCCGTCGTCATAGTAGCGGGTGCCGCTGATCTGCGGCGTCGACATCCTCAGCTTGCCGTCGGCCGGCAGCGGTGCGTCCTTGTAGCCACCCATGGCGTGGTTGGACGAGGCGAAGATGAACCGGCAGGGTTTTGTGCCGCCGCCCGCCTGCTCGAGCAGGTTGGCGGTCATGTCGAATGACGCCGCCGATTCGGCCCAGCTCGAATTGGGCGCCGGGTTGGCCGAGGCGTAGTGGACGATGCCGTCGGCGGCCTGCGCTTCCTTGCGCCAGCGCTCGTCATAGGGATCTGCGAGGTCGGCAACCACCACCCGCGTCTTCTTGCCGGCGCTGAACGAGGCGACGTCGATGGCGACGATCTCCTCCACCCAGTCGGCCGTCTCCAGGTGCTCCCTCAGCTTGCTGCCCAGGTTTCCGGCGCCCCCGGTAATCACTACCCGCATAGTTGTTCCTCCTCATCCAGGGCTGCCCCCGTTGTCTCGATGTCGCGTATAACACCCCCCGCGTCTGTCGCTACAGTGGAGTGTGCATCATGCAGATCGGTATTGTCGGGTTAGGCCGCATGGGGGGCAATATCGCCAAACGGCTGATGCGGGCCGGCCACGATGTCGCCGTGTACGATATCGACGCCAATGCCCGCGCGGCGCTCGGCGCCGAAGGCGCCCGGCCGGCCGAAACGCTCGAGGCTCTGGTCGCCGCCTTGACCGAAAGCCCGCGCGCCATCTGGGTGATGCTGCCGGCCGGCAAGATCACCGAGGGCACCATCGCGCATCTGGCCTCCTGCGTTGCGCCCAATGACATCCTGATCGATGGCGGCAATACCTACTACAAGGACGATATCCGCCGCGCCGCCGACCTGCTGAAGACCGGCATCCGTTATGTCGATGTCGGCACCTCTGGCGGGGTCTGGGGCCTCGAGCGCGGCTATTGCCTGATGATCGGCGGCGACAAGGCCGCGGTCGACCATCTCGATCCGATCTTTGCCGCGCTTGCCCCCGGCAAGGGCGAGATCGAGGAGACGCCGGGGCGCGCCGGTCTCGATCCGCGCGCCGAACAGGGCTACATCCATGCCGGGCCGGCCGGCGCCGGCCACTTCGTCAAGATGGTCCATAACGGCATCGAGTACGGCATGATGCAGGCCTATGCCGAGGGCTTCAACATCCTCGAAAGCAAGAATGCCGAGGTGCTGCCGCCGGGCGAGCGCTTCGAGCTCAACGTTGCCGACATCGCCGAAGTGTGGCGCCGCGGCTCGGTGGTGACCTCCTGGCTGCTCGACCTCTCGGCCATCGCCCTCGCCAAGGATCCGAGGCTCGAGGCGTTTTCGGGTCACGTCGCCGATTCCGGCGAAGGCCGCTGGACGGTGGAGGCGGCGATCGAGGAGGCGGTGCCGGCCGAGGTGCTGACCGCCGCCTTGTTCACCCGCTTCCGCTCCCGCCAGGAGCACAACTTCGCCGAAAAACTGCTCTCCGCCATGCGGCTCGGCTTCGGCGGGCACAAGGAGCAGGGCTGACCGATCGTCCGGGAGCTGTGGGCTCCCGGAGGGTCTGCCTCCCGCTTCAGGTCAGGGCAATCGCATATGGCTTTGTGCACCGTACTCTCGTTGCTCCTCCCCCGCTATGCGGTGGAGGACCACCGAGAGGCCGGTGACTGTCCATATGCGATTGCCCCCCGCTTCAGGGGGAGGGAACAGGGGCGGGGGTCGGCTCGGCACCGGCGTCGGGATTGTCCGCCATCGCCGTACAGAGCTGGGCGATGGCCCTGAGCTGCGTGTTCTGCTCCAGCGTCGGGTTGGTCGCGGCCACGGCTTCCCAGAGGTTGCCGGTTTCGACCTGCTCGACCGCGCAGCCGCAATAGCGGTCGCAGCGGGCGAGGTCCGAGCCGGTGCCGAGGCAGGCCGTGGTGCAGCTCTTGACGAAATCCTGCGACTGGCTGAGCACTGCCGGGCTGAGCACCGGAGCCTGCAGCTGCGTCAGGCCCCACAGCACGCCGATGATCAGCGGCTGGTGCAGCACATAGATCGGCAGGCTCCAGCGCCCCATCCAGGCGAGGCCGCGGGCCAGCGGCTCTTCGCTGCGGAACTGTCCGAGATCTTCGCCCAGCGGCGAGTTGAGGATCAGCCGCATGGCGGCCATCCCCAGCAGCACCACTCCGAACCACGGGAAGATCGGCACCACGTCGCTGGTCGGCGGCGAGCTCGGCCAGAAGCCGATCCAGCCCAGCTCGCGGCTCGAGAACATCGGGTCGTTGTAGAGGAAGTTGGCGGCGATCACCGCGACGCCGATGACCACGAGCAGCCAGGGCGGCAACCTGAGAAAGGCCAATCCCATGAGCGAGAACAGCGCGATGGCATGCAGCACGCCGAAGAACACGAAGAAGTCCGGGAACATCCAGTAGGTGCCGGCCGTCACCAGCAGCGCGCACCCCACCAGGATGCCGAAGCGCCGCCAGAACATGTTCCAGCGGATGCCCCTGCCATGCGCCAGCACCAGCCCGGCGCCCACCAGCAGCAGGAAGCTCGAGAGGATCGATTTCTGGAACACCACCCAGCCGAGCACCGTGGTGACGTCGACATCCGAGTAGCCGAAATAATAGAGGTCCCAGGCGATGTGGAAGACCACCATGGCGATGATCGCCAGGCCGCGCAGGAGATCGAGCAGCTGGTAGCGGGGCCGCCGCCCGCTGCTCATGTCACGACTCACCTGTTCCGACTCCCGCTCGTCTGGGCCGACCATAGTGGAACGCTCGCCCGGCGCTCAAGGCTACAACGGCCCCCGCATGGTCCAGTCGTCGCTTCCCTCCCCCTTGAGGGGAGGGATTGAGGGTGGGCGTGGTGCAGTCAGCAGCGAGCGTCCCTCACCACCCCCCACCCCCAGCCCCTCCCCTCAAGGGGGAGGAGAGCTGCAGCGCCGGTGTACCTCAGCCCCGCCCGCGATAGGCGGAAACGCCCTGGTCGGGCAGCCACAGGTTCGCCGGCGCCGCGCCGGTCTGCCAGAACACGTCGATCGGTATGCCGCCGCGCGGGTACCAGTAGCCGCCGATCCTGAGCCAGCGCGGCGCCAGTGCCTCGATGAGGCGCTTGCCGATCTCCACCGTCGTCGCCTCGTGGAAGGCGCCGTGGTTGCGATACGAGAACATGAACAGCTTCAGCGACTTGCTCTCGATCATCCACTGGTCGGCGACATAGTCGATGACCAGATGCGCGAAATCGGGCTGCCCGGTGATCGGGCAGAGCGCAGTGAATTCGGGCACGGTGAAGCGGATCAGGTAGTCGATATCGGGATGGGGGTTCGGCACCCGGTCGAGCACGGCGCTGGCCGGCTCGAGCGGCATCTCGGCCGGGCGGCCGAGTACGGAAGTCGTCATAATGTTTCTCCGAGGGTCGGGCCCGGCGGTGGCCGGGGACGGGAGGTGCGGATCGCTGCCGGCGGTGGCCGGCGCGACGGCCTCCATACGCCCCGGGCGCTGCCGGCACAATCGCATCGGCGCGCGCCGAGTGACTTCGCATCCTCGCAAAGCTCGGCTACCATCCGGCCCATGCAGAGGTGCGGTTCGGGTTGCAAGGCGAAGTGATGGAGCAGATCCTCGTGGCGGCGGCGACGCTGCCGGTACATGTGCTGGGGCCGCGCTCGGTGCTGGTGAGCGAAGGGGCGCGGACCGGCAAGCTCTACATCCTCAAGTCCGGCGACCTCGAAGTGGTGCGCGACGGCAGCACGGTGGCGGCGATCGGCGATCCCGGTTCGGTGATCGGCGACATGTCGGCGCTGCTCGACCTGCCGCACTCGGCGACCGTGCGCACCCGCAACGGCGCCGAGGTGCACGTGGCCGACGATGCCGACGCGTTTCTCGCCGCCCATCCGGCTGCGGCGCGGCACATCGCCAGACTGCTGGCCGCCCGGCTGCACAAGACCACGGCGTTGCTGGTCGATATGCGGCGGCAGGCCAAGGTCCGCGAGGACCAGGATATGTTCGACAAGATCTTTGCACTGCTCGAATAGCGGGAGAGACGCAGGTGGCGGCTGAAGCGACGGAGAGCTGGCTGAAGTTCGATTTCTTCCCGGCCGGGACCGACCTGATCGTGCAGGGCGGCGAGGCCCGCGGCAGCATAATGGTGCTCAAGGAAGGCGAAGTGGAAGTGCTGCGCGACGGCAAGTACGTCTCCACCATCAAGCAGCCCGGCGCCATTTTCGGCGAGATGAGCGTGCTGCTCGAACGGCCGCACTCGGCGACCGTGCGCACCATCACCGATGTGCAGCTCTACGTCATCGAGAACGCGCTGACCGTGCTGGAAGCGCATCCGTCCTGGCTGCTGCAGATCGCCAGGCTGCTGGCGCAGCGCGTCAACACCACGACGGCGCAACTGGTGGCGTTGAAGAGCCGCGAGGTCGAGCAGGACGATGTCCTGGTGTTGCCGACCAACGTCTTTTCCTCCTGGGGGGATCCGCAGATATGACCGAAAAGCCCAGGCTCGCCATCACCTATTGCACCCAGTGCAACTGGCTGCTGCGGGCCGCCTGGATGGCGCAGGAGGTGCTTTCCACCTTCGGCCTCGAAATGGGCGAGGTTTCGCTGTTGCCGGGCACGGGCGGCATTTTCGAGATCCACCTCGATGGTGTGCTGATCTGGGAGCGCAAGCGCGACGGCGGCTTCCCCGATGCCAAGCAGTTGAAGCAACTGGTGCGCGACCGGATCGATCCGGACCGCGATCTCGGTCACATCGATCGTCCGCATGGCCCGGCCGCGAAGCACGGACACTCCTGAGCTGCAAGGGCCCTCCGCAACTATTGCAGCGCCGGGCCGTTGCGTGGAGGCGGCAAGGTCCCCACATCACGGCCGTCCGTAACCCGAACCCCTGGACCCATGAGCATGCTCAAGCGCCTCGCTTCACTCGGCTTCGCCCTCGTCCTCACCGGCGCGCTCGCCGCCTGCGGCAACAATAACGGCACCAATGTGGGCAGTGTCGGGGTCGACTGGACCGGCAACGACATAAATGTCGAGGCGGTCGCCGATCCGGAGGTGAAGGGCGTCATCTGCCATGTCGCCTATTTCAACCGGTCGCTGATCGATCGCCTGCAGCAGGGCAACTGGTTCGAGGATCCGTCCTATTCCGCGGTGGATTGCACCGCCGCCGGCCCGATCACCATCGGCAACATCAACACCAACAAGGGCGGCGAGGAGATTTTCCAGCAGGCCCGCTCGCTGATCTGGAAGAGCCTGCGCGTCTCGCGCATCTACGACGCCGAGAACAACTCGCTGGTCTATCTCGCGCACTCGCGCGAACTGCAGCAGGGCTCGGGCAAGATGTCGCTGTCTGTGGTGCCGTTGGCCGGCCTCGACGTCACCTGGACCAACGGCCCGCCCAAGGGCTCGGCTGCCGCCGCGGCACCGGCACCGGCCGCCGGCACCGCCGCCGGCGGCATCTAGCGCGCGGCCCCCGCCTCCCTCCCCCTCGAGGGGAGGGAGGCGATGCCGCACCGCCGGTGCGTCCCTTCTCTGAGGGGCGGGCGAGGGGCTGTTCAGGCCACCTACATCGTTCAAACTCGATTCAAGCCCGATCAATCGAGGCAACGCGCGGGCAAGCTCTGGGCGCGCAGGCTCCCGCGATGCCCCGTGAAGCGGGTTCGGGAGGCGCGATCATGTTCGGCTGGTTGCCACCATTGCAGCAGGGCACGGCGATCATTGCCGCATCGCTGCTGTTCATCGTCGTGATCTTCCTCATCGCCCGGGTCGCGAGGCTCAGCCAGCCGCTCGCCCTCGCCCTGGCGCTGACCCCGCCAATGGCCCTCGTCGTGGCGCTCGAACGCGCCGCCGCCAGCGGCCTCATCTGAACCTACGCGGGGGTTCGCCCCACCTGCAGCACTGCCGGCCTCGTCGGTCGGAGTTCGCGCGCCTCAGGGCCGTGCAGCTTTCATCGCGGCGCTCCCGATGCCGATTTGCTGCCGAGCCGCGTCGGCGCGGAAGCGGTTGTTCCGCCTTGACGGCAAAACACAAAAAGATTTCATGCCGCGCAGTCGCAATCGACTGGCCCGCGTTCGATATTTGCGCGCGGTACACGCCAGAAGTGGCAACGACCCCGCATCAAGGAGTTCATCATGGCAATTCTCATCGGCGATACCGCCCCCGATTTCGAGGCGGAGACCACCGAAGGTCGCATCCGCTTCCACGATTACATCGACGGCAGCTGGGCCGTGCTGTTCTCGCATCCCAAGAATTTCACCCCGGTCTGCACCACCGAGCTCGGCTACACCGCCAAGCTGAAGCCCGAGTTCGACAAGCGCGGCGTCAAGGTGCTGGGCCTCAGCGTCGACAAGCTCGAGAACCATGCCGGCTGGGCTGCCGATATTGCCGAGACGCAGGGCGCGACGCTCAACTTCCCGCTGATCTCCGATGTCGAGGGGGAGGTCGCGCGCAAGTACGACATGATCCACCCCAACGCCGACAACTCGCTGACCGTGCGTTCGGTACTCGTCATCGGGCCGGACAAGAAGGTGAAGCTCAAGATCGAGTATCCGGCCTCCACCGGCCGCAATTTCGATGAGATCCTGCGCGTCATCGACAGCCTGCAGCTCACCGCCAAGCACCAGGTGGCGACGCCGGTGAACTGGAAGTCGGGCGAAGACGTGATCATCGTGCCCGCCGTTTCCGACGAAGCAGCGCGCGAAAAATACCCAGAAGGCTGGAAGACGCTGAAGCCGTACCTGCGCATCGTGCCGCAGCCGCGCGCCTGATCCGCCTTTATGCTGTTCGATCGGGCGGTCCCTCGGGGCCGCCCGTTTTCGTTTCAGGCGGCGCCGCGCAGCGCCCGGTTGATGGCGCCCAGCAGCATGACGATGCGCCCCAGCCCCATCAGCACCAGCCCGCCGACGAACGGCATAACCGCCCACTGCATCAGCCGCGCCGCCTCGATCAGCGCGCCGAGCAGGTCGCCGCCGGGCGCATCGAGCGCGGCGTTGATCATGTCGATCTGAGCCGGCGCATGCACGCCGGCCACCACCAGCGTCACCAGCACCGCAATCAGCCCGACGACATAAAGCAGTCCCGCAACCATCCTCGCCCCCTCATGGCTTGTCGCCATAGTTAAGAAGGCCTGAACGGCTTCGTCAACGTGTAGGGGCCGGACCGATCGCGAGGCGCTTCAGAGCCCCAGTTCAGCCCTGAGCTTGCGCGTCAGCTTGTCGGCGATCAGCCGGTGCGCCTCGCGGATATAGCCCTCGGTGAGCGCCGCTTCGAGCGCCCCGGGCGCCACCCGCACCCATTGCCGTTTGGCGAAATAGGCGGCCTGCGTGATGCCGTCGAGCTCGGTCAGCCCGTCAAAGGCGATCTCGCCGACCTTGAACACCAGGTCACCGGAGCTGTCGCCGAGGAGGCAGAACACCTTGCCGCCGACCTTGGCGACCAGCGCTTCCCATTGTTCGTGCAGCGTCACCGCCGGCAGCGTGGTGACGAAACCGGTAAAGCCGTCACGGTTATGGAGGGTCAAGCGCGGCGCCTCTTCAGATCTGGTCGTGCCGGACGAACAGCCGCGTCTTGCGTGAGCGCCCGGCCCAGGCGAGCAACACCCCCGGCACGGCCAGCACGGCCCAGCCCGGCATGGCGAGGATCGCTTCCGACACCGGCTCCAGCACCATGCCGAAGAACCGCCCGGCGAGGAACGCGCGCACCACTGCGAGGCTCTCGGCATTGAGCCAGGTCCAGTTGTCGCTCAGCGAGGTGAAGAGCAGCTGGTTGGCGCCGAGCGAGCGGGTGCCGTCGATGATCAGCAGGATCAGCGCCACGCCGAGGAGCCAGGTGCCCAAAAGCCTGAGAAAAAGCCGCATCGAGGTCCGTCGCGTCCGGGATGCGCCGACGGGTCCCGAGTGCTCCGCCGGCTGCTTCGTCCCTTTTGCCACGCGGTTTGCGCCAGAGACAAGACGAGTCTGGGCCGCACCCCCGATCAATCCGGACGATGAGATCGTCCGGCCCGCGTTATGTGCCTTGCGGACACGACGTCGATGAGTATATTGCGCCCGCTCCGGCAGGCTCTGGCCCCGGACACGCAGACCCGGGCCCGCCCGGCCCGCTGCATGCGGAGAGATGGCCGAGTGGTCGAAGGCGCACGCCTGGAAAGTGTGTAGGCGGGGAACCGTCTCAAGGGTTCGAATCCCTTTCTCTCCGCCAAACACCGCCGATTGCCCTCTGTAGTGCGATATTGCCGCCGATCACCGCACACCCACCGAGCGGTATAGAAGACCGCCGATTCTACGCTACAGCCCGATATATCTTGAAGATTAGCGACGGCAGCGAGCGGCCCTTTTGCAGGCGTTCAGCTTTGGATGAGTAGTGCTTGAAAGCTGCCGTGCGGCATTACGCGTTCTTGAGTTGTGCCAGCCCCTCGTCGAACGACGTTACCCGAAAGTCCGGAAACCGCATCTTGAACTTGTCGGACACGAAGATGTTGTCCTGCGCATACCGCGGGAGGAGTTCAGCAGCATCCCTAGCGGCCGCGCTGAAAAGACCTGCCAACCGCAACTGCCAGCGCTTGAGAACCGTGTAACGCGGCTTTGTTCCGAAGGTTCGCGCCGCTAGGGTGATGAAGCCGCGATAGGTCAGACGATTGTCGTCGCATGGAAGATGCCAGGTCTGGCCATAAGCATCTTGTGTGTTGCCCAAGAGGGCCATGGCGCGGCTGGCGTCCGGCGTGAAGATGAGGCTGCGCAGCGTGTCGTCGCGCAGGAAGACGCGGGCGGCCTTGCCGTCGCGCAAAGGCTCCAGAATGGCGCTGTTGGTGATGCTCTGCGTCTTGCCCGGACCGTAGAATTCCGGCGCCCGGGAGATCATGGCGGTGACACGGCCTTGCGCCATGGCCCCCAGCAGGTCGTTGGCGATGGCGGCACGGACGCGGCCCTTTTCGCCATTGGGCTCGAAGCGCATGCTTTCGGTCTGCGGCTCGGCGGTCTGGGGATACATGTAGGTGTTGTCGAAAAAGACGAGCTTCGCGCCATGCGCGGCGCAGGCGTCGATGACATTGCGCATCATGACCGGCCATTGCTCGACCCAGAGCTTTGTGTCCATCGGAAGGCCAGCGGTGAGGTAGACGATGTCGGAACCTTCGACCGCGCTCATGGTCTGAGCCGGATCGAGCAAATTCGCCTGCTGCAGATGATCGGTGTCGTTCACCTTGCGGGGGTTTCGGCTGACGAGGCGGATGTCGTTGGCAAAGTCGCGCTTGAGCGCGCGGGCCAATTCCTGCCCGATCTGCCCGGAAGCGCCGAGAATTGTCTGCATTTGCACTGCTCCAGTTGGTCCGAACCAGGGCCCGGCGCCATTGAACGGATGATCAATAACCTTTAAGTTAAGTTGAAGGTCAAGACGCTTCGAGGCAGAGACATGAAGATCGGCGAACTGGCACGGCGCACAGGACTGACGGCATCGCGTATCCGGTTTTATGAGAGCCTCGGGCTTTTGCCGATGGTGGACCGGATGCCTAACGGCTACCGGCACTATCCCAAGGACGCGCAACTGGTGTTGGAGCTGATCGACACCGCGCAACAAGCCGGGTTCAGTCTCGATGAAATCCGCACCTTGTTGCCAGCCAATCTCGAAAAATGGGACCACGCCGCGCTGGTGACTACTCTGCGCCGCAAGCTGGCCGATATTGCCGCCCTGCAGGCGCGGTTGGCAGAGAGCAAGGCGCAATTGCAGGCGTTGCTCAGCGATATCGAGAGCAAGCCGGACGACATGACCTGCGCCGACAATGCCCGGAGGGTGCTGTCACGCATGCTGCTCGGGTCACAGGATGCCGATGAAGTGCCCGACCTTCCCTAGATCAGCGAGCAGAAGGCTTAGCTTCGAGTGCGGCGACGATCTTTTCCGCTGTCAGCTTGGCCGAGAACGGATTCTGGCCGGTGATCAGCCGCCCGTCGACACGGGCATAGGGCAGGAAGGGCAGCAGCGCTTTCCTGTAGTGTGCACCGCGCTCTTTCATTTCCGCTTCGGCATTGTAGGGCACCTTGCGCGAGACACCGGCTACTACTTCCTCAGACCAAGCAAAGCCGGTAACATCTTTCCCGGCCACCAGCCTTGTGCCGTCCGACAAGGTGACGTTGAGAAGGCCGCAATAGCCATGGCACACCGAGGCGACGACGCCGCCCTGCTCCCAGATAGTGCGGGTCAGCGCCTGCAAACCCGGGTCATCGGGAAAATCCCACATCACGGCATGGCCACCTGTGAAGTAGATCGCGTCGAACTCGCTCGGCTCGATCTCGTCGCACCGCTTGGTCTGGGCAAGCAAGGCCATACGCTGAGGATCGTTCAGCCACGCCTTGGCCGAAGCGTCGAGCAGTGGCCATTTGAGGGCGCGTGGTTCAAGCGGTGAGAGGCCCCCCTTCGGACTGACGATGACCTGCTCGTAGCCCTGCGCCTCGAAATGGTCCCAGGCGTGGGTCAGTTCAGACAGCCACAGGCCGGTTGGCTCATCAGGGTCGTCGTAGTGTGCGATATTGGTGACCACATGAATGATGCGCTTGGGCATGGGGACGGTTCCGGCATGACTGAGAACCGAAACCTAACCTTGAAGTCATGTTGAAGGTCAAGCTCGGAAACAGAGCGCCGGGAACGTCGCCGGCGACAAGCTTGGTGCGTTCAGAAGGCCCCGACGACAAGCAGACAACCTGCAATTCACCAACTTCGGACATTTGCTCGCGCTTCGATTTTAGAGGGCTATAGCGTAGGTGTAGTTCTCCGTTTCATCGGCTTCGGCCCGCCAGCGGTCTCAGCCGTTTTTCGTGACTGTTCTGCGGCATGACTAACGCACCCGCGAAAACACCAGTGCGCCCCCAAGGGCTCAAGCCGGTCGGAAATGAAATCGGCCGACGGGAAGGTTGGCTTGGGGCGAGTTCGACGAGAGACATGGCGCCCTTTGCAAAAACGAGAAGGCTGCGCTCGCCTTCAAAAAGGGGATAAGGCGATGCTGGGCCAGCCCGACAGGGCGGTTTCAAAGGAGTGGCCATGAACAACATTGACGATGAACTCCGATTGGCCCTGACGTCCAGCGGGATGATGAGCAGTTTCCATTCGCTGAATCATCTAGGCAGATATTTCTATCAGTGATGAAGACATACCCATATTCAGGATCAAAGATTGATTGGAGTGGCGTGCCCGGATCAATCGAAGAGTACGAACCCAACCCAGATCTTCATTCGTTTCGGTTTTCAGCCTTCTTTGATGGTATGTGCTTGCGGTTTGGCCTGAGCGGTAGCGTGACATATGTTGGCGACAGCGCAACAGACGGCGCCATCGAAGGGTCCGTTGACGCCTTCCAGAAGATCCTTGCTGTGATATTTGATATTCCGCAGCACCACTACTTTGTTGGCCCGAACTTAGCGTGGTGCATGTGTATGACAATGGAAGGCGGCATGGCGTTTGGGCACGCAACGACTAAGATCAGGATTTCATAGCCGAGGCGCACGAAGCAATGCCCTGGTGTCCGGCTGACCCGGCATGGCGACGAGAGAGCACGGACAACCGCAGTTGCTGCTACCCTCCGGCGTCTTCGTCGGCGTCGACGCTGCAGGGCACTGGACCGTCAGCCACGGGTTGAACTCGTATCACCTGGATGTCGTCGCGGATTTCTTCCGGGTGTGGTTGCTGCTCGAACGGACATTCGAGGACGTATCGCGCGACCTTTCGCGGATCTCTGGTTCAAGCGCGGCCGCCAGGTTTCCTTACGGGAAGCTCGTTGCTTCTGCCTTGACCGCACAATCGGCTTACTGGTCCGAGAAGGCCGCGGCTTGGCTCCCATTCCTGACGGAGCCGGAGCGAGCGGAGTTGGTGCCACTTATGCAGGAGGCGTGCAGCGCGAGGTGGGCAAATCAACGGACACGGCAGATCATCAGGCGGTATCTATAAGCGCAGGTTACGCGTGACGCTCGTTGACGGCCCTTCCGACAATGGTGGCCGACACCACCGCGTGATCGCTATCGCACTTCTTTCCAAGGTAACCCTGCTCTGCGTGATAGCACCTCGGCGTCGCGGACCGCCGCTTGCTTGGTAGCGTACAGCGTTGCGACGATCTCTCGGTCCGGACTCTCAAGGGGCTCGCCGACTTGAGCGAACCCCATGGGGTTGCTTGCATCGGGCACCACCTCCCTCGAGATACAGGTAGGTCACCGGCAGCCGCTCAGCTATCGCATTGTCGGTTTCTTCCGCGCCCGCGTAGGAGAAGATATAGAGGCGTCCGCTTCGCAACGGGCCAAAGTCCGCGGTCGCGCGGACGACGAAGGCGCCACTGCTGCCAATGCAACCGTGGTGCACATACTCGGCGGGCCCAACCACGACGCCGCCGGTGTCGCTGATCAGAATTGCTAACGCGCCGGGCATCTGCCTCACTCCGTCCATGGCAATCGTAGGTCGATTGTGACGAAAATGATCGCACTGAGGAACAGGAGCCTCGGTCGATTGTCGGCTCACGCCCGCATGGCATTTCGCTAATGTCATCGTCGTCCCGGCCGCCCTGTGCAACAAGAGATCGAGAGCCGAATGCGGATCAAACAGCAGATCGACGGATACCAGGCGAAACGGCGTGGCCCCGAGGTCATCGAAAGTGAACTATGAAGTCTGGCGCCTGCCGTTCACCGGGCCCATTAACGAACTCCCTGCGAATGAACTCATCATCTACCGCGAGTGGTTCACTGGGGTGATGCCGGACAGGATGAAACTGCTCAACGCAGCAGTTTCGAATACGCCCGGCTTCGGAGGATGGACCGGCGCGGCGACAGTTGAATCGCTGGAAGTCGTGTCCGACTGGCTGATGCGGGCCGTCGGAAGTTCGGCGCATGTTGAATCGATATCAACGAATGAGCTGGTCTCGATGAGTTGGGATGTTGGGCTGCACATGGCCAGCGTGCTGATAGCTCAGCAAGGCTGGCAATGGCAGCAATATTTGGTTTCCAGAAGAATTGTCGATTATGGCCATATGGTAGTTACTGCTCCCAACAGAACATTCCGCAACACCCTCCGACAGGCTAACGTGATCGTTGACCGCATACAGGAAGGTCGCTGGGAATCTGGCGATATGCTGGCGCTATACCAGCGCGCGGTCATGGAAGCCGCGGCGCCGCTAAACTGACGGACATGCGACGCACCGATGGTTAGCCTTCAACCGTGAGTGGGCCCACCGGCGCACGACAAACCCTACTCGTGATCCGCCCACTTCCCCGCCCGTCCCGTCACCTTCGGTGTCGCCAGCATCGCCGTAAGGATTCGGCTCATCAGGGCCTGTTCCTGCTTCTTGCCGGTGGCGGCGTGGCGGAGGTCGACCAGCAGGGCCGAGGTGGCGTTGAGGCGGGCGCAGGCGAGGGTGGCGATGTGGAGAGCGAAATCGGGGTTTTGCTGCAGCACGTCGAGCGCTTCGTCGATCACCCGTACCCGCGCTTCCGTCTCCGCTGTGACCGTGGCGCTGTGCGGCGTGCCGAGCAGCACCGCCATCTCGCCGACGATCGCCCACGGTTCGTCGATGGTGGCGATCGCCACGCCATCGCGCGACACGGCGAGCCGGCCCGCTTCGAGCAGGTAGAGCCGCCCCGAATAGCTGCCTTCGGTGGTGAGCCGGTCACCCGGTTTCAGCGTTTCGAGCGGCAGGGACACGGCGAGGGCAGCGAGCGTGGACATCGGCAGGCTCCGGCGGTTTGGGGCGGCAAACTGGCAAAGCTTAGGTGAACCCGGGGTGAAAGTCGCGGGGGACGCTTGAGCGGCGCCGGACACCCCGACGCGTCCCGGCCGTCGGGCGCGGATCGGGTTTCGCAACGGCCGATCCATCAGCCCCGGAATCTGAAGATTTTCTGAAATTGCCGATCGAGGCGCTGCTGCGCCTCGCCTCCGGTGGTCGCCGGGCTAGGCTCGCGCCGGCTCCCCCGGACAAACGCTGATTCGATATGGTGACGACTGTGAGGATTGCGCGGCTCATTGCCCTTGTCGCCAACCGGATCGTGCTGACGGTCTATGTGTGGGTGGTGAAACTGTGGGAGTGGCCCGGCCTTCTCGCCGATGAGCGCCCCCGATTTGTCGTCGACGAGATCGTCGCGCCGGCCCGCGGCGACACCTACGCAATCGTGGTGAAATACGCCAAGTTCGGATTGGACGATGGCGTCGCCGAGCTCGTTGCGGCGCTGGCGCGGCAGGGGGTGAACGTCATCCTCGTCTGCAACGGGCAACCGCGGCCCGAGCAGCTCGAGCGGCTGCGGGCCGATGCCCATCGCGTGCTGGTGCGCCGCAATATCGGCCGCGATTTCGGCGCCTACCGAGCCGCGACACTGCTGCTCGAGCGCGAGGGGCTCGTTCCCGACCGGCTGCTCTACTTCAACGACAGCGTGATCTATCTCGATGGTCCCGAGCTCGACCGGCTGATCGCGGCGCTGCTGATGTCGACGGCCGGCATGCTGGGGGCGTTCGAGAACCACGAGACACGGCACCATCTGGGGGCCTTCACCTTCGCCCACTCGGCCGATGTGCTGGCGGACCCCGCGGTGCGCCGGTTCTGGCGGCGCTACCGCGCCTACAGCTTGCGGCCGCATGCGATCCTGCGGGGCGAGATCCGGCTGACGACGCTGATCAAGAGCCGCGGGCACCGGCTCGACGTCGTCTACTCGGCGCAGCGGCTGGCGAGCGCGCTGCAGCAGCTGCCGGCAAGCGAGCTGGCGGGGCTCTGGCGCTACCTCCCCTCGCGCATCCGAGGCCGGGAAGCGGTCGGCGGGCCGGACTCGCCGGGCCTGCGCGACAGCCTCATCGACCAGCTGATGGCGAGCTTCATGAACAGCAACCAGGCGCATTACGGCTTCGGGCTGTTCTACCGCGTATTGAAGGCGCCGATCGTCAAGAAGGATCTCTTGGGCCGCGGCGTCTATCTCGAGCACCAGTGCCTGCGCATCCTCGACGACCTGCCGCCTGCGACGGCCCAGGCCGTAGTGCGCCTGCTCGCCAACCGCGGCCGGCCGGTGCGGTTGCGCGGCCTCTACCGCTTCCGCTACCGCAACGGGCTGATCTAGCGTTGGGCATCGCGTATGGCTGCAGCGCGACCGACCAACCGGTGCGGGAAGAGTACCCCCACCCCTGTCCCCTCCCCGCAAGGGGGAGGGAGACGCCCTCACTGACGCTTGTGGTCCAGTCTCCTCCCCCTGGCGGGCAGGGCAATCGCATATGGAGCACTGACAGTAGTTGGATTGCCTTCTCCCACAAGGGGAGAAGGCAAGAGGTGCGTGTTGCCGCCATATGCGCAAGCTGCCCCGCAAGGGGGAGGGAGGGGCGCGGCGTCTCCTTGCACCCCAATTGCATCACATGCCCCCCTGCGCTACATAGCCCCATGCCGCATCGCGCGGTGACGCATCCTGGACGGCCTTGATGCGCGGGTTTATCGATCGGGGACGGCCCCGGAGGTATCGACCCATGTCTCCGTCCACGAATGCCAAAGCTCCCCTCAGCCGTCATCTGCCGCCGCGAACGCTGATCACCCTCGCCATCGCCTGGGGCGTGGTGGTGGTGTTCATGCTCGGCGGCCCCACCTGGCTGCATGCGCCGATCGACGCGGTGGTCGCCGTCATCTGCTTCGTCGTGATCTTTGCCACCATCCTCGTTGCCGCCTTCGGCGTGGTGCACGAAGCCGATTACCTGGCGCATCGGCTGGGCGAGCCCTATGGCACGCTGATCCTGACGCTCTCGATCGTCTCGATCGAGGTGATCCTGATCGCCGCGGTGCTGCTCGGGCCCGGCGAGAACCCCACCATCGGCCGCGACTCGATCTTTGCGGTGATGATGATCATCCTCAACCTGGTGATGGGCATCTGCCTGCTGCTCGGCGGCCGGCGCTTCGGCGAGCAGGAATACAATTCGCAGGGCGCGCTCGCCTATATCTCGATGACCCTGCTGCTCGGTGGCATCGGACTGATCCTCCCCAACACGCTCAGCAGCGGCGATGGCACGTTCCTGCCGGCGCAGGCGGTGGCCTTCGCGCTTCTCACCATCGTGCTCTACGCGGCGTTCCTCCTGATGCAGACGCGCGCCTATCGGCGCTACTTCATCCAGCCCGATCTCGGTTCGCTGACCATTCCGCTCGACAATGGCGGCACGCCGACCGAACGCGCGCCGGTCGATCGGCGTGGCGTTGTCATTCACTCGGTGCTGCTGGTGGCGCTGATGCTGCCCATCGTGCTGCTCGCGCACGACCTGGCGCTGGTCATCGATTTCGGCATCGCGGCGGTCGGGGCGCCGCTGGCGCTGGGTGGCGTGCTGATCGCCATCATCTTCTTCACCCCGGAATCGATCACCGCCATCAAGGCGGCGCTCGATAACCAGCTGCAGCGCTCGATCAACCTCTGCCTCGGGGCGTTCGTTTCGACCGTGGGGCTCACCGTGCCGGCGGTGCTGATCGTCGGGCTGCTGACCGGCAAGCGAGTGGTGATGGGGGTGACGCCGAGCGAAACGGTGCTGCTGCTGCTGACCGTCGGGCTCACCACGCTGACCTTCCTCGGCCAGCGCGCCTCGGCCCTCCAGGGCACCCTCCACCTGACGCTGTTCGCCGTGTTCGGCGTGCTGCTCTTCGTCACCTGATTCAACCCGCCCGCCGGCAGGACGACCTGCCGGAGCATCGGGCCACCGGGGACGACCCCTCCTGACCAGGAGGGCGCTCATGCCCACCACGCTTCCCAACCTCTGCGCGCTGCTCGGCTGCCTCGCCGGCTATGTGCTCGCCTGTCTCGTCGCCGCCCTTGGGCCGCTCGATGCACAGGCAGCAGCGCTCCTCACCGCCGTCCTGCCCTCCGCCAGCGGCCTCGCCGCCTGGCTGGTGGGCCGGCATTTCGACACCTGATCTCACAACCAGCAAGGACCACCATGGCCGATCCCGTCCACCAGTTCGTCGTCGAACCGATCTTCCCGCTGCCGCCGCTCGGCGCAGTGGATCTGAGCCTCACCAACGCCGCCGCCTATATGCTGCTGACGGGGGCGATGGGCGCCGGCTTCATGATCTTTGCGGGTCGCCGGCGACAGCTGGTGCCGGGGCGGATGCAGCTCGTCGCCGAGCTGCTCTATCAGGCGATCGAGAACCTGGTGGTGGGCGCCATCGGCCGCGAGGGCATGCGGTTCTTCCCGCTGGTGTTCTCGCTGTTCAGTTTCATCCTCGTCGCCAACATGATCGGCATGTTCCCGTTCGCCTTCACGGTCACCGCGCAGATCGTCGTCACTGGCGCACTGGGCCTCCTGGTCTTCGCCGTGGTCACCGTCTACGGCCTCTGGCGCAATGGCGTCCGGTTCCTCAAGATCTTCATGCCGAGCGGCGTGCCGGTCTATCTCGCGCCGCTGATCGTGCCGATCGAAATCATCTCTTACCTCTCCCGCCCGGTGAGCCACTCGGTCCGCCTGTTCGCGGTGATGCTGGCCGGACACATCACGCTGAAAGTCTTCGCCGGCTTCATCGTCGACCTCTCGAGCCTCGGCCCGCTCGGCATGGCAGCCACCATCGCGCCGCTGGCAATGACCGTCGGGCTGACGGCGCTGGAGCTGCTGATGGCGGTGATCCAGGCCTATGTGTTCACCATGCTGACCTGCATGTACCTCAGCGACGCGATGCATCCGGGGCACTGACGGGGCAGCGGAGGCCGGCGCCGGCGCGGCCGAAACTTCCGCCATTGGCCTCCATAGGCAGCCCTATTGCGCGGCGAGGTGCTGGATTGCCAGCACCACGGCACCGCGCTTGCGGCCGCTGTCGACATAGCCATAGGCCTCCCGGATTTCTTCGAACCGATAGACGCGGTCGATCACCGGCTTGATCGTCCCGGCTGCCAGCAGGTCGGCCAGCAGTTGCAGGTCCTCGGGCCGCTCCGCCGATGTGCCGCCGATAATGCGCCGGCCGCCTTTGGGCCGACGGAACATGTCTTCGGGCGCGGCCAGCACCGCCAGCAGCGCCCCGGTCGGCGCGAGGACCGGTTCGCATCGGGCGAAGGGGGCGTTCCCGACCGTATCCATCACCAGGTCGTAGACCGCGTGCTCGCTCGCGAAATCCGTCGTTGCATAGTCGATCACCCGGTCAGCCCCGAGCGCGCGCACCAGCCCGGCATTGCCCGCGCTGCAGACCCCGGTGACCTCGGCGCCGAAGTACCTGGCCAGTTGCACGGCGTAGGCGCCGACGCAGCCCGAGGCCCCGTTGACCAGCACCTTCTGCCCCGGCCGGATCCCGGCGCGGTTGAAAAAGTCCAGCGCCGTGACGCCGCCGAATGGCACGCCTGCCGCCTCCTCGAAGGCGAGGTCCGCCGGCATCAGCGCGACGCACTCGTCCTCGCGCACCAGCTTGTACTCGGCGTGGCAGCCAAAGACGTCGATGCCGAACACCCGGTCGCCCGGCTTGGACCTGGTCACTGCCCTGCCGACCGCCTCGACCGTCCCGGCGAACTCGACGCCCAGCACCTGCTTGCGCGGCCCGAAGATGCCGAGCACCAGCCGCCCGGGGATCGCGAACGGCTTTGGCAGATTGAAGGCCCGCATCCGCGCATCGCCCGAGGTGACCGAACTTGCCACCATCCGGACGAGCAGGTCGCGCTCGCCCGGCACGGGCTTGGGCACCTCCACGATCGAAACGACGTCGGGGGGGCCGTATTTCTTGTAGACAGCAGCTCTCATGGCATCCTCCTTCAAGGGGCGCGGGGGGGCAGTCTCGAGGGTTGGTTCAGGCTCGGCCGTCAGCCCTTGGGCGGCTGGGCCTTCCACTGGAAGACCTCGCCGATCGGCACGCCGAACACTTCGGCGATGCGGAACGCCGCCTCCAGCGACGGCGAGTATTTGTTCTGCTCGATGGCGGCGATGGTCTGCCGGGTCATGCCGATGCGATCGGCCAGTTCCTGCTGCGTCATCTCGTCATGGTCGAAACGCAGCCGGCGGATAGTGTTGGAAATCGGCGGCGCGGCCATCAGCCCAGCACCCGGAAGCGGATGATGACGATGATCTCGGCCAGCACATTGGTGGCGACGGCGGCCAGCAACAGCGCGTTGGCCATGACGATGGCAAAGCTCCCGACCGGGTCGGCCGGAAAACCCGCCGCAAACTCCCGGCCCCAGAGCAGCGCCGCCGCCGAGATCCCGAGCACTGCCCACTCGAACAGCGGCTTGGCGATCCGGGCCGCGCTGCCCTCCAGCTGCTTTTCCAGCTCGTCCGGGCCGGCGCCAAAATCCTTGAGCCGCCGCCGCGAGGCGAAGAGGTTCAGCCCAAGCAGCAGCACCACCGTGATGCCCATGCAGATGAGGAACAGCGTCCACAGCGCCTGCCCATCGAGCGCCCGCGCCCCAACGCCGCGCCAGACCTCGGAAAAATAGTAGCCCCACACCACCAGCGTGGTGACGACGGCGATCCAGGCAGTCTTCTCGCGGAAGGCCATGTGACGCGCTCCATGCACAGTTTGCTGGGTGTCATATCGAGTATTCTGTACGTTATGTCTAGTATCTTTAACATAGTGACGAAGATTTTTGGCGCCTCCCGCTACCTGACGGAGGGGAGCGACGTGTTCCTCGTCCGGCATGCATCGTGCATCGCGAGATCGTCGGAGACGGATAGCGACCAAGCTAGCGGTGTTAGACACCGTGGTGGCCGATGACCTGGCAGTTCCGCGATCGGGTCGATGCGCTGTTCGGCGTGCAGTTGGGCACCGACATCAACCGCGCGCCCCCACCCACTGCCAGGGGCAGATCCGCCGACCCGGCAAGACCCAACTGATCCTGGTCACCGACCACTACGAGGGCGGCGACAAAGAGCAACTACTGGCTCGCGCGGCGCAGGTGGTGGATAGCGGCGTCAACCTGATCGTCCTGCTGGCCCTCAACGACGCTGGCCGCCCAGGCTACGACCCCACCATCGCCCAACACTTCGCCGCGCTTGGGGCGCCGGTGTTTGCCTGCACGCCAGATCTGTTCCCGAGCTGATGGCAACGGCCCTGAGCCAGCGGGATGTGAGTAGCTGGGCGGCGCAGAACGATACTGCGGCGGTGCGGGGGTAGGGGTGTGCCTGCTTCGGGCGCGGAGAGGGTGCTGGCAGCTTGTGTATAGGCGCCTCCCAACCGGAGGTCGAGGCACGGCAACAGGCAGAAGCGAGTAGCTAAGATACTGGCGCTCTGACGATCGTCGCTTGCCCCGTTGTAGACGTCAGAACTCGGCCATCTTGAACAACCGACCGTCATCCCCACTGTCGTTGAGGCGCAAGACAATCTCATCAGATGAGAATTCTATGCGCTTGCCGTCGGCGTCTCGGGGCACATCCGCGTCAATCACCGAGAGTATGTACTGGGTCTTTCCTGTGCGAATAACGTCGTGGACTACCTCCAAGAAGAGGCGCTTCTTACGATCGTCCAAACCCTCTAGGATGCCATCGTGATAGACAAAATGGTAGAACGCAGCGTCCTCGTAAGCCTTCAGGATCGAAAGATCGAAGAGGGCGCAAAGTAGTTGCTTGTAGCTCTTGCCCTCCGACTGGCGGGACGCCTTTGCTGAGCCTCGTTCCTTGAGTTCGACGGGGAATTCAACATTCCCTGTTGCATTCTGTCGGACATAAAAGAGTCCCTCATGGTCGAGGACGCGCCTACAGAACGCGTTGAAGTTTTCGGCAATCTTCTGTCGGGCAGCTGTACCTCGCGACACGATAGCCTTGATCTCATCGACGACCAGGCTACGGTCGCGCTTTAGGGCGCTGATCTCGCTCTCTAGGTCGGCGATCGCGCTCAACCGATCTCGCTGACCTTCCAAGTAGGTCAACTCGGCGCGTTGGTCGGCGAGGTTTCTCTGGAGTGCCTTGAACTTTTCTAAGGTGACCGACCCCCGCAAGATGCTCTGATATTCTTGGCGCTTCGCGTCCTCTATGGCGCGCTCTGAGCGCAGTTGCTCCTGATCGGCTTCCAATTCCTTACGCCGCGATCGCAAGGTTCGATTTCTCTCGACCGTTATCTCGCGGTTGAACGCGACGAGGTCTTCGTAGGATTTCTTGAGCTGTCCTTGGAAGTGGATTTCACTCTCGGCGAAAATCTCCTGAACTTGCGCGAGATCAAAATCCATTTTGGACGCCAGGGACGCATCGATATTTCTGAGGTCGATACGTATGTTGTAAAGCTGCTCGTTGATCTCCGAGATCCGTGCCTCAATCACATCGACCAGCTCGTGCATCAGGCGTCGTTCTTCGGCGCTGAACTCAAAGCGATCAAGTTGCGCCTCAGTTTCGACGAGCTGCGCATTCAAATTCTGTATCTCTGCGTCCAAGCGAAGAAGATCACTCTCCTCGACCTGTAGCTCTCCCTGCTTCTTTGTCCTTTCGTCCTCCATCTTCTCGATCTTTGCGTCGAGGTCGTATTTTCTCTTAATTGGTCTCTCGTCAAAACCTAGAAGCGTCATCACAAACGGCTTCCAGCTAACATGCGAACCGATCGAGAATTTCTGGAGCTGCAGCACGTCGTTGTAGTCGTCCTGCGTCCGGAGGAAGTACGACAGTGCCATCCGGTAAGTGTATGGCTTAATGACCGTCAGGTTTAGGATGCCGTCCACCAGTTCTCGCGCGGCAGTAAGGTTGACATCTGGATGGTCCCAGGCCTCCTTGGGCAAATTCTCCAGGTTCTGCCCCTTGTCTCCATGCCTCGTAAGGGAGATCTGTGTGTTGTTCTCTACAGACCGCCGGATTGTTAGGTAGTCACCTGAGTTCAACGCGATTTCGATGAAGAACGTGAAGCGCAGGAAGCGATCGGCGTGGGTCTCAAGGAAGTGCTTTGTTCCCGAGATGTCCTTCAAAAACATGAAGTCGATTAGATGAACCAGCGTGGTTTTCCCCAGATTGTGGGAATCCTTCTTGTCATCCTTAAGGTCGGTGACGGCGCCGTAGACCACGTTCAGGATGTCGGCCTGATCACGCGCGTTGAAATCTATCGGCGAGAACTGATCGATGCGGTTCGAATAGATGCGGCTGATCTGCATTCTAATGCTCCCGATATTCCAGGGAGTCGTTCTTAGGATGGTATTCCAGCCTCCCGAGCAAGTAGAGCAAGCTTAGGGCCGGCAAGAACACAAGGTCGGCGTCAGACCCGACGAGCCGAACAATCTTCGACCGAAGGGACTGAAATTCCATGACCCGACGACGTCGCACCTCACGAAGAGCGAGGGAAGACACCCGGAGAACGGACACGTCGAGATTCATATGCTTCTGCGGGGTAATCATGGCATGTTCTCCCGCTCGCCGATGTCACAGTCGTCATACATGTAGCAGAGCAGAAAGGTGACATAGCGGCGCTTGCCCTTCAGTTCTGGCCTTTTGGTCCTCACTTCCTCGTACAGGAACGTGATTACCTCTTCAAATCGGTCAAAGCGATCGCGAAACAGGATGATCTTCTGCCGCAGTTCATCAGCCACATCGTGATAGATGTCCCGATAGGCACGGTTGCGCTCGTTCTCAAGAAAGGCCTTAAGCTTTCCGAAGAGCGGCATGTAGGTGTTGACGATCACGTCCTTGTAAAAGGCATCTGACATCCGATTGACGCCGTTCTTGACCTTCTTCTTGTTGACCGACTCGAAGTCGCTCGCGCTGGAAAAGCGGGAGCCGTCCATTTGGATCGCACCGTGGACAGCGGTGATGACCTCCACCATGTCGTCGGGCTCGAATTCGAACGGCCGTAGGAACTCGCGAGTAGGAAGGGTGCGTGCAACATCGGGATTCTCTCGTAGGAACTGATTGATTCTCTCGAGGCCAACGATGGCGCAATCCCCTATTGGAAGGCTACGCAGCTTCTTCAAGATCTTCTCATCTGCCCCCGCCGTGAGCTTGCGGTTCGCAAACACGATGTAGCAGTCGAGGATACCTTCCTTGATCAGGCGCTCGACCTTTGGGACCTCGCTCTTTTTGCCCTCGTCAAAGTAGGCCTTGAAGTCGCTGTCCGAGCAGGAAGCCGAGGGCGTCGCGGTGTGCTTCGCCTGCACGACGATATGACCATGCCATGGGGCCGTTGTGCTGGGATAGGTGCGGGCAGTGCCGAAGAAACGCGCGTCGCGTCCGCCGTCAACGCCTTCGGCAAATGGCGTAAGTCCTTCACCAAACCATCGAGTGCAAATCAAAGCCACGAGCTGTTCGAACTCGCGGTCAGTCAGGTGATGGAGAAAGTAGTCACGCATCAGAGCGTTGCCCGCTACTGAGATGGCGTCCAGCTAGACGAGCGACGATCTGGCTATTGAGACTTCCTCCGTGCACAACAGCGAGGCCATTGAAGGGTTGCATTGGGGACGGGCGTATCCATCGAAGTTGCGCCGGTCACCTTGCCGGTCTCAATCGTTGAGCGAAGCTAGCGCGGCAATTGATTGTAGACGAGGACAGAGTGGAATGATTCCCAGACTATTTCAGATTTGCACAGGTAGCAGTATTTGCTTCGTGCCGGCCCAATCCGGCCAATCGGCGGCTACAACGACGGTATTCGGTACCGCGCTGGCTTTGGTCCCAATGCCCCCTCACTCATCCCCCATCTTCAGCGCCTTGATAAACGCCTCCTGCGGAATCTCCACACTCCCGAACTGGCGCATCTTTTTCTTGCCCGCCTTCTGCTTCTCGAGCAGCTTGCGCTTACGCGTGGCGTCGCCGCCATAGCACTTCGCCGTCACGTCCTTGCGCATGGCGCGCACGGTTTCGCGGGCGATGATCTTGCCGCCGATGGCGGCCTGGATCGGGATCACGAACAGGTGCGGCGGGATCAGGTCCTTGAGCTTTTCGCACATGATGCGGCCACGCGTTTCGGCGACGTTGCGGTGCACCAGCATACTGAGCGCGTCGACCGGCTCGGCATTGACCAGGATCGACAGCTTCACCAGGTCGCCCTCGCGGTAATCGGCGAGCGTATAGTCGAAGCTGGCATAGCCCTTCGAGATCGACTTCAGCCGATCGTAGAAATCGAACACCACCTCGTTGAGCGGCAGGTCGTACTCGACCATGGCGCGGTTGCCGACATAGGTCATGTTGCGCTGGATGCCGCGCCGATCCTGGCAGAGTTTCAGGATCGAGCCGAGATACTCGTCGGGGGTGAGGATGGTGGCCTTGATCCACGGCTCGCTGATGTGGTCGATGCGCACCACGTCCGGCAGGTCGGCCGGGTTGTGCAACTGCAGCGTCTCGCCATTGGTGAGGTGCACTTCGTAGACCACGCTCGGCGCGGTGGCGATCAGGTCGAGGTTGAACTCGCGGCTCAGCCGTTCCTGGATGATTTCGAGGTGCAACAGCCCGAGGAAGCCGCAGCGGAAGCCGAAGCCGAGCGCGGCCGAGGTTTCCATTTCGTAGCTGAAGCTCGCATCGTTGAGCCGCAGCTTGCCCATGGCGGCGCGCAGCTCCTCGAAATCCGAGGCGTCGACCGGGAACAGGCCGCAGAACACCACCGGCTGCGCCGGGCGGAAGCCGGGGAACGCGGTGGCCGTCGGGCGGCGATCGTCGGTGATGGTGTCGCCGACATTGGTATCGGCCACTTCCTTGATCGAGGCGGTGAAAAAGCCGATCTCGCCGGGGCCGAGTTCGCCGATATCGACCAGCTTCGGGGTGAACACGCCGACGCGGTCGAGCTCGTACGCCGCGTTGGCGTTCATCATCCGGATCTTCTGGCCCTTCTTCACCGTGCCGTCGATGACGCGGATGAGGACCACGACGCCCAGATAGGTGTCGTACCAGCTGTCGACCAGCAGCGCCTTCAGCGGCGCGTTGATGTCGCCCTTCGGTGCCGGCAGGCGCTCGACGATGGCTTCCAGCACCTTGTCGATGTTGAGGCCAGACTTGGCGGAAATCTCCACCGCGTCCGAGGCATCGATGCCGATCACGTCCTCGATCTGCTGTTTGACGCGCGGAATGTCCGCTGCGGGCAGGTCGATCTTGTTGAGCACCGTCACCAGCTCATGGTTGGCATCCATGGCGTGATAGACATTGGCGAGGGTCTGCGCCTCGACGCCCTGGCTGGCATCGACCACCAGGAGCGAACCCTCGACGGCGGCCAGCGAGCGGCTGACTTCATAGGCGAAGTCGACATGGCCGGGCGTGTCGATCAGGTTGAGGATATAGGTCTCGCCATCGGTGTGCTTGTAGCTCAACCGGACGGTCTGCGCCTTGATGGTGATGCCGCGCTCGCGCTCGATATCCATCGAGTCGAGCACCTGCTCCTTCATCTCGCGCAGCTCGAGGCCGCCCGTGAGCTGGATCAGCCGATCGGCGAGCGTCGATTTGCCATGGTCGATATGGGCGACGATGGAGAAGTTGCGAATATGGTCGAGCGGTACGGACATGGGCCGCTGATACCAGAGCCGGGTGGCCCGGCAAAGATGGTTTATCTGCGGTTAACAGCAGCAGATGCGTAGCCATTGCGGCGATCGTCGCCGCGACCCGACAAAGCCTGACATCAGATGACAGGGGAGTGCGCTATCACTGCCGCGACGCCTCATAGCGTCGGGAGGCTCAGATGGATAGCGAGACACGGCGCGGCTTTGCGTTCAACCATGGCGATTGGGTGGTCACCAACCGGCGGCTCAAGGCGCGCGGCGTCGGAGCGACCGAGTGGGACGTGTTCACGTCCTACGAGACGGCGCAGCTGATGCTGGGCGGCATGGTGTCGGTGGACGAGAGCGACTTCCCCACCAAGGGGTTCAAGGGCATGACGCTCAGGATCTACAATCCCGAGCGCGACCAGTGGGCGATCTACTGGATCAATTCGGCCAAGGGCGTGCTGGAGCCGCCGGTGTTCGGCCGCTTCGAGGGCGGCCGCGGCAGCTTTGCCGGCGACGACATGGATGGCGACCGCCCGGTCAAGGTGCTGTTCGACTGGAGCGGTACCGACACCGAAACGCCACGCTGGAGCCAGGCCTTCTCCTACGATGGCGGGGTGAGCTGGGAAACCAACTGGATCATGGAGTTCCGCCGGCCGACTTGAAGCGCCCCGGCATTGCCTGTCGGCCGCGCCTGTACTACCCCCGGGCCCGTGGCGCGGGGAGGCAGCAGGATGGGCAACGGTTGGGACGAGTCGGCGGCGGCCTGGATCACCGACCAGGGCGATGAGGGCGATTTCGGCCGCCGGTTCGTGCTCGATCCGCCCATGCTGGAGCGCGTCACCGGCCGCGGCTTTGCCACCGCGCTCGATGTCGGCTGCGGCGAGGGCCGGTTCTGCCGCATGCTGCGGGCGCGCGGCATTGCGACCGTGGGGATCGATCCGACCGCGGCGCTGCTCGCGGTGGCGCGGCAGCGCGATCCCGAGGGCGACTATCGGCACGGCCGCGCCGAAGCGCTGGAATTTCCCGATGCATCGTTCGACCTGGTGGTCAGCTACCTGACGCTGATCGACATCCCCGATATCGACGCCGCCATCCCCGAAATGGTGCGGGTGCTGAAGCCGGGCGGCACCTTGCTGGTCGCCAACCTCACCAGCTTCAACACCGCCGGCCAGCCGCTCGGCTGGCACGACGGCGCCGATGGCCGGCCGCAGTTCAGCATCGACCACTACATGACCGAGCGGGCCGATTGGGTAGAGTGGCGCAGCATCCGCATCCATAACTGGCACCGGCCGCTGAGCCGCTACATGTCGCTGTTTCTCGGCGCAGGGCTGCAGCTGCGGAGCTTCCTCGAACCGATGCCCACCGCAGACGCCGCCCCAGCCGCTATCGAACGGCACCGGCGCGTGCCGTATTTCGTGCTGATGGAGTGGCAGAAGCCGGGTGGGTGAGGGGGCTCAGCTACAAAGCCCCGGTGGCTCCCAAGACCCCCTCTCTTGCGAAAACTAAGGACTTAGCTGCGCTAAGCCCAAGTTTTCGTTTTCTCCCCCGCCAAGGGGGAGAGTCCCGACTGGAGCATTTCACGATTGAGCTGCGTCGGTATGGCTAGGCCTTGGACCCACCCACCGGCTGTCATCCCTGCGAAAGCAGGGACCCAACTATCGGCTGGCACGGGCGGTGAAATGGGTCCCTGCTTTCGCAGGGATGACACCGAGTGTGGCTCCGGTCATTGGTGAAACGATCTAGCGAATGGAAGTCTCCGCTAGCCGTCTGGCTAAGCCTTAGATTTTGCAAGAGAGGGGGCCCTGGAGGGCACAATGGCTTCGCCCTCCCCCGCTAAAACCGGGTCGCTTCCCCCGGCCAGCCTCGGCAATGTCTCCCCAACACAGGAGACCCCCCATGACTCTGCTCTACTCCGGAATGCCCTCCGAACTCGCCGCCGCCTATCGCGCCGGGGCGCCTGATGCCAACGGCCAGCGACCGGAGCGGCGCACCTCCGATGGCGATGGCGTGCCGTGCCGGCACTGCCTCGAAAATGTCGCGGCGGGCGAGCCCTACCTCGTTCTCGCCTATCGCCCGTTCCCGGCGCCGCAGCCATATGCCGAGCTCGGGCCGATCTTCCTCCATGCCGAGACCTGCCCGGCCTATGCGCCCGCCGCCGGCCTGCCCGAGCGCGAGCAGCGCGGTCGCAGCGGCCGCATTCTCCGCGGCTACGGCGCCGACGACCGGATCGTCTACGGCACCGGCATCGTGGTGGGCAATGACGGCATCGAGGCTGCCGCGGCGGCGATCCTCGAACGCCCCGACGTCGCCTATGTGCACATGCGCTCGGCCACCAATAACTGCTTCACCCTCCGCATCGACCGCGCAACCTGAGGCGGGGTCGCCGCGTTCGGGAGGCATGCGTTTCATCCTTGCCTGCCTTTTCGCGACCATGAGCTTTGCCGCCCTGGCGCAGGAAAGCGGCGACGCGACCGTGCCGCTGCCCAAGCCGCGGCCGGCCGAGCTGTCCTCCGCGCCGGCCGTGCAGCTGCCCCGCCATCGGCCGGCGCCACCGGCGCCGCAACCGGTCGAGACGCCCGACACACCGGCCGAAGCACCCGCCCCGTCCGATCCGATCGGCCCGCCGCTGCCGCCGGACGAACACACCGCCGAGCCGACGGAGCCGACTGCGCCACCGCGCATCTACCAGACCGCCTGTCCCGCCGTGCTGCTCGGCAAGGTGGAAGCCAAGGCGCTGCCGCCGATCGAGGAAAAGTTCTGCGGCACCCAATCGCCGCTATCGGTCACCGGGGTGCTGGCCAATGGCCGCATGGTGCCGATTTCCGGCGGCGTCGAAACCGATTGCGGCGTCGCCTCGGCGCTGCCGGCCTGGATCGAATCCGTCGATAGCTACCTCAAGGCCCGCGACAATACCGAAATCGCCGAAGTGGTGGTCGGCACCTCCTATATGTGCCGCAACGTCAACAATGGCAGCGACGGCAACCTCAGCTTCCACGCCTTTGCTGATGCCCTCGACGTGGTCGGCTTCAAGCTCGAGGACGGCCGGTTCGTCACCGTGGAGCAGGGCTGGAGCGATGCGCTGTCATCGGAGGGGCGGCTGCTGCGCTTCGCCCATGATGCGGCCTGCGCGCATTTCACCACCGTGCTCGGCCCCGAGGCCAACGCGCTGCACCGCGACCACCTGCATGTCGACCTCGGCTGCCACGGCAAGACCTGTACGGCGCGCATCTGCGAATAGCGTCAGGCGCTGCGGTCGAGCGCGCCCGTGAACTGGCCTGTGTGCTGGAAATGCTCTAGAGCAGCCGCATGTCGCACCTCCCCGATGCCCAGCCGCCTGCCTTCGATCCGGCCGCGCCGTTCGAGATCTTCCTCGTCGCCACCCCCGGGCTCGAGGCCGCCCTGCGGGCCGAAGCGGCAGCACTGGGATTTTCCAACGTCAGGCAGGTGGAGGGCGGGGTCACCATCACCGGCCACTGGCTCGATGTCTGGCGCGCCAATCTCGAGCTGCGCGGCGCCAGCCGGGTGCTGGCCCGCTTTGCCAGCTTTCGCGCCATGCACCTGGCGCAGCTCGACAAGCGGGCGCGAAAACTCCCCTGGGCGGCGATCCTCCGGCCCGATGTGGCGGTGTCGGTAGAAGCCACTTGTCGCAAATCGAAAATCTATCACGCCGGCGCCGCCGCCCAGCGCGTCGCCACCGCCATCCGCGAGGCCCTGGGCGCTCCCATCGCCGACAAGGCGCCGCTGACCGTCATGGCGCGGATCGAGGACGACCTGGTCACCATCAGCGTCGATACCTCGGGCGAGCTGCTGCACAAGCGCGGCCACAAGGAAGCAGTGAACCGCGCCCCGATGCGCGAGACCATGGCGGCGCTGTTCCTCAGCCAGTGTGGCTTTACCGGCGACGAGCCGGTGCTCGACCCGATGTGCGGCTCGGGCACCTTTGTCATCGAGGCGGCCGAGATCGCCGCCGGCCTGCAGGCCGGCCGCTCGCGCAGCTTCGCCTTCGAGCAGCTGGCGACGTTCGATCGTGCCGGCTGGGAAGCGCTGCGCTCCGTCGCCCGCCGCCAGCCGACGGTGCGGTTCTATGGCAGCGATCGCGATGCCGGGGCCATCGCGATGAGCAAAGCCAATGCCGAGCGCGCCGGCGTTACCGAACTCACCGAGTTCCGGCAACTGCCGGTAGGTGAGCTCGAACGCCCGGCAGGGCCGCCGGGCCTCGTCATCGTCAACCCGCCCTTCGGTGCGCGCATCGGCGAAGGCGCCTCGCTCGGGCCGCTCTATCGCAGCCTCGGCAGCGTGCTGCGCGAACGTTTTTCAGGCTGGCGCGTCGGGCTGCTCACCACCGAAATCGGCCTCGCCCGCGCCACGGCCCTGCCATTCCTGCCCAACGGCGCGCCGGTGCTGCATGGCGGGCTGCGGGTGACGCTCTATCGCACGGGTGTTTTGCCGTAAGATCGCACGACGGTGCCCCTAGCGTCCCCTCGCCCTTTGGGGAGAGGGCTAGGGTGAGGGGTAGCCAAGCACACCGGCAGTGCGTGCGAGAAGCAGATATCGACCTCGGCGCGCTTGGCGCCCCTCACCCCATGATGAGGCCTTCGGCCTCTTCGCCGCCCTCTCCCCAAAGGGGCGAGGGGGCGGGGTGGCACGGCCGGTTGCTTGAACCAGGCTCAGGCCCCGATGCAGCGATCGAACTGCGGATGATGTACCGGCAGGTCCGCCAGCTCGCGCGCGCTCATGTTGCTGAGCGGATCATGGCTCGTCTCATCGCCGTCGATTTCGAACAGCCGCGCCAGCCAGAGGCGCAATTCGTTGAACAGTTTGTACATTTTGAAGCCCTCCTTGGGTCTGGTGTATGCCCCAATATGGGCGGTCGGGCTGCTCGCGCCAATCGACAAGAGTTTCATGCGGGTATAGAAAATCTATATGCCGAGCCCGTTTCCCATTCCGCTCAACGCCATCCGCGCCATCGAGATCGTGGCGCGACGCGGCGCCCTCGCCCCGGCCGCCGAGGAGCTTGGCGTAACGCCGGGGGCGGTCAGCCAGCATCTCAGGCGGGCTGAGGAGCGGCTGGGGCTCGAACTGTTCGAACGCACCCCACAGGGGTTGCGGCCAACCGCGGTGCTGCGCCAGATCCTGCCACAGCTGAGCGGTGGCTTTGCCGCCCTCGCCGAGGCGGTGAGTGGCCTCAGGCCCGGCAACGAGAACGTGTTGACCCTCACCGTCGGCAGCGTTTTCGCCTCGCGCTGGCTGATCTGGCGCATCGCCAAGTTCAACAAGCTGCACCCCGAAATCGAGGTGCGGCTGGTGGTGACAGGCACCATGATCGACCTCGTCCATTCCGACATCGATTTCGGCATCCGCTTCGGCCGCGGCAACTGGCCGGGGCTGAAGGCCGAGCTGATCGGCGGCGCCCGCTACAGCCCGGTCGCGGCGCCGCCGCTGGCGCGGCTGCTGGAGAGCCCCGCCGACCTCGCGCATGTGCCGCTGATCCGCGACACCGCCTCGATGCTGCCCTGGGAGCCCTGGTTTGCCGCGACCGGGAGCCAGCCGTTCGAGCTCACCGGTCCCCGCTATGACGATCCGGCCCTGGCCTTCGATGCGGCAATCTCGGAGCAGGGCGTGCTGATGGCGGTGGATATGATGTCGGCCGACGCGGTCAGCGACGGCCGCCTGGTCCGCCCCTTCGCCACCTCGGTGGAAAGCGAACTCGGCTATTGGCTGATCGTCGTCGAAGGCCGCCGCGAAGCGAAAAAGGTCCGGCTGTTCCGCGAATGGCTGCGCGCCGAAGTGCCGGATTCGGCCGAGGGCTACGTGGCGCAGGTGAAGCGGAGGGAGAGGTAGGGGCGAGGGGTAAGGGGCGCCGAGACGGCGGATAGGCTGGTGCGGAAAGAGCACCCCCACCCCTGTCCCCTCCCCGCAAGGGGGAGGGAGACGCCATCACCAGCGCCAGTGTTTCGGTCTCCTCCCCCCTTGCGGGGGAGGGACAGGGTGGGGGGTGCGTTTCCCGCACCAGCCCATCAGCGAGGTCAGCCTCACTCCACCGTCAGCGCCACCAGTTCCCCGGTCTGCGTCAGCGGCACATACACCACCTTGCCCTCGACCCACAGGTCCGCCGCGCCCGGCGCCAGTGTCGTGAGCGTCGTCACCTTGTCGTCGGCATAGGTGAGAATGGTGCCGGCCGGATTGTCGTCGAACACCAGGCTGTCGCCGAGCCGGGCGACGCCGTCGGTGAGGGCGACGCCCATGGCGCCGCTGAGCGGGGTGATGGCCTTGGTGCCCAGGTCCACTGCCTGCAGCCCGCCTTTGCTGTCGAAGCTGAAGTCGGGTTTCATGCCGGTGCCCATCGAGCCGACGATCAGGGTCTTGCCGTCGATGAACAGGCCATTGGGGGTGGCGAGTTTCTCGTCCGCGAGCCACTTCTCCACTGCGCCGCCCGAGAGCTTGTAGATCGCCGAGCCCATGAGGTCGCTGACATAGACATCGGCGCCATCGCTGGTGACGTCATTGGGGAACATCGCGCCCTCGAGCGCGTGGGTGGTGACGATCGAGCCGTCCGCCAGCTTGATCTCGACCAACCCGTTGCTGTCGGCAACGAACAGGCTGTCGCCGACGATCGCCATGCCCTTGGGGTCGGTGAGGCCGCTGGTCCACTGCTCGGTGACCAGCTTGCCGTCGGGCGAGACGATCGACAGGTAGCCATCGGCGCCGCCATCAGGCCCGAACGTTGCCATGTTGCCGACGATCAGCCGGTCGTTGGCTTTGTCGAAGATCACCGATTCCGGCATTTTCAGCCCACCCAGGCGCCAGCTTTCAGTGGCGGTCTGCGCCGAAGCGCCGAGGGTGCCGGCCGCAACGAGGCCGAGGGCGAGGCTCAATCGCAAAAACATGGTCTTCCTCCGATTATGGATTTTGGCCGGCTTCCGCCGCTGGCGTTCCGGCGGCGCGAGCCTAGCGAACCTCGAACAAGGTTCGGCCTTTGCTCGACATCAGCGAAAGGCATGACCGGGGGTTGTCGAACCCCTCGCCAATGTTTAGAATAATTCTAAACTGAATGGCTAGAGCGCTATGTTTGCACGTCTTCTTCACCCGCACCGGCGGGATTTCCGGTCTCTCGACGAGCGCGAGATCCTGTCCCTGGCGGTCGCCGCCGAAGAGGAAGATGGCGCCATCTATGCCGAGATCGCCGAGCGCTTCGCTTCGCGCTACCCGGCCACCGCAAAAGTGTTCGAGGGGATGGCGGTCGAGGAAGACGGGCATCGCCGCCGGCTGCTCGACCTCTATGTCGAAAAGTTCGGCTCGCGCCTCGTGCCGATCCGGCGCGAGCATGTGCGCGGCTTCCTCGAGCGCAAGCCCGTCTGGCTGATGGAGACCATGAGTCTGGAGGCGGTGCGCCAGATGGCCTTCGAGATGGAGGCGGCGGCGTCGCGTTTCTATACCGAGGCGGCGGGGCGGGCCACCGATGTCGAGGTGCGAAAGCTGCTCGGCGATCTCGCCGTGGAAGAGCGCGAGCATGCCAATCTCGCCGGCAAGCTCGAAGAGCAGGTGCTCGGCGCCGAGGAGCGGGCCGCCGAAAAGAGCGAGGAGCACCGGCAGTTTCTTTTGACCTATGTGCAGCCCGGTCTCGCCGGGCTGATGGACGGCTCGGTGTCGACCCTGGCGCCGGTCTTTGCCGCCGCCTTCGCCACCGGCAATACCTGGTCGACCTTCCTCGTCGGCCTCGCCGCCGCGGTGGGCGCCGGCATCTCGATGGGCTTTACCGAAGCCGCGGCCGATGACGGCAAGCTCACCGGCCGCGGCTCGCCGCTGATCCGCGGCGTGGTCACCGGCGCGATGACGGCGCTGGGCGGCCTCGGGCACGCGCTGCCCTATCTGATCCCGCATTTCTGGACCGCGACCGGCGTCGCCGCTGCCGTGGTGGTGATCGAGCTCTGGGCCATCGCCTTCATCCAGAACCGCTACATGCAGACCCCGTTCTGGCGCGCCGCCTTGCAGGTGGTGCTGGGCGGAGCGCTGGTGTTTGCCGCGGGGATCATCATCGGCAGCGCCTAGAGCGCCGAGAAAGGCCCCCTCACCCGCCGCCTCGCGGCGACCTCTCCCCCCAGGGAGAGGTGGTGCATGGGCACGATCTCGCCACAGCGCACCTCTCCCTGGGGGAGAGGTCGGTCCGAAGGACCGGGTGAGGGGGCCTTTTGGCTGTCGACAATGCTCAAAAACACACACGCTTCGATCGAAGCGTTCATGATCCTGCGGCAGCCTCTCATCCCGGGCCGCCGGTTATGACCGCCGTTCAGTTGGCGACGACGAAGAACACCACCAGCACCAGGACGGCGAACAGCCCGACCAGGAATGGCCATGGCAACAGATGCAGTTCGTGCTGGGTTTCGAGGCCGTGATCGACGTTTTCGTGGCGGATACCCTGCATAGGCAGCCTCCGGTCATGAACGCCGGCGCCAGTCGCGCGCCGGCAGGGCCATGATAGCACCGTCCGCCGGGCGGCGGAACTGCTCCCGCCTGGGCGCCCGCTCGGCGAGGATCAACTGCTCCTGTTACGCCGCCGGTGGTGCGAACACGGTGATGGCCCCGGGGCGAATGCGGAAATGCGCCGGGGTCTGGGTGACGATGTCGCCATCGAGATTGACCGGGCGCGGCTTGCGCGTGCGGATGTCGAACTCGACCGCCCGGGCCGTGCGCACTTCTTCCCAGGCGCCGTGCGTGCCGGAACGGAAGGCGCGCAGCATCAGCGCCAGCTTCCAGACATTGTCGATCTCGAGGCTGTAGAGGTCGAGCGTGCCGTCCTCGATGCTGGCATCCTGCTCGATCACCGTGCCGCCGCCATAGTGCCGGCCGTTACCCACCGCGATCTGGTAGGTTTTGACGTGCGAGGTCCCCTCGCGGTTGATGATCGTGGCGCTGAACGGCCGGGCCTGCAGCAGCACCTTGAGCGCGCCGATGGCATAGCCGAGCCGGCCCCAGCGCCGCTTGGTCTCGGCCGTCAGTCCCATGGCGAGATCGGCGCCCAGCCCGATGGTCGCGACATTGAAGAACGGGTGGCCGTTGACGTCGCCGAGGTCGACCCGGCGCTGGTTGCCGGCGACGATGATGTCGGCGGCGAGGTCGAGCTGCGTCGGGATTTCGAGGGTGCGGGCAAGGTCGTTGGCGGTGCCCATCGGCAGGATGCCCATCGGCAGCCCCGCTGCGACCACGCCATTGGCGGCCGCGTTGATGGTGCCGTCGCCGCCGCAGACGATGGCGAGATCGGCCTCGTGCCGGCGCCTGACGATGTCGGCCGCCACTTCTCCCGGCGAGCTGAACCGCTCGATCACCACGTCGATGCCGCCGGCATCCAGCCGGGCGACGATCGGATCGAGGCTTTCGGTGCCGCGCCGCGCATTGGGATTGACCAGCATCAGCGCCCGGCGGCGCGCGGGAAGGCTCATCGGGTGGGGCTCACGTTGCGAACGGCCGTAGATGGAGGTGCCGGCAGCGATCCACAAGCGCGGCTAGATGCCGCCGCGCGCCTTCACCAGCTCGCGCATCGCCGCCGCTTCGGCGTCGGTTTCCGACGCCAGCCCGTGCGCAACGCCCACCCGGTCGAGCTCCGGGCGGTTCTGGCTCGCCTTGAACTTGGCGTCGATGGCGGCGATTTCGATCTCGATGCCGACAATGCCCTTGAGCTGGCTGGCGATGAAGGCGTCGGGCGCATCGGAAACCGCCCACGGCTTCTGCCGGCTGCCCTCGTGCCGGTCGGTCAGCGCCGAGACATTGGCATGCAGCCACGCCGCATCGTCGATGATCCGGGCCGTCCCCCGCACCTGGACGATCGCATAGTTCCAGGTCGGCACCACTTTGCCGTCGACCGCCTTCTGCGGGTACCAGCTGGGCGTGATGTAGTGCTCGGTCCCCTGGAACACCACCAGCGCGTCAGGGCTCCAGCCCAGCGCTTTCCATTGCGGGTTGGCCCGCGACATGTGGCAGCGCAGCGTCCCTAGCGGTCCTGCGTCGCGGTAGAGCAGGAACGGAATCGGGTTGGCCAGCAGCCCGTCGCCGGCCGAGATCAGCAGCCCGAGCGGATGCGCGGCGATAAACGCCTGCTGCGTTTCGAGGTCGGTCTCGCGAAAGGCTGGTGGCTGGTACATGGAGCGGGCCCCTAGGAAGCTGGTGTGGTTCAGCCGATGCGCAGCGGCTCGGGCTCGAGCGCTACGTGGAGCTCGTGCCGTCCCGCCGCGAGGCCGGGCGCATAGCCGAAATCGAGCTTGTAATCGGTGGCTTTCAACCCCGCCACCGCGGCATGTGCGTAGAGCTTTTCGAACCCGCCGGCGATATCGGCCAGCGGGCCGTCATGGTGCAGCCGGAGGTAGCGCTGCGCCGGGATGACGATCCGGGTCATGCCGTCGGGCACCTCGGTCTTTTTTGCGGCGAGATAGCCGACCAGTTCGCGATAGACCCCGCCCTCGCGCGACAGCGACACTTCGAGAAACGAAGTGGCGCCGGTATCGGTCTCGAACAGCCGGGTCCAGGCGGCAGGCACGGCCCTGGGCAGCTCGTTCCAGGGCGCCTCGACCAGAACGCCGATGGCGATCATCTCGGGCAGGTCGATCGTCTCGATCATCGATGGTCCTCGGCGATCAGCGTCGCTGCCTTCGAACCGATGGCCATGGCGGCGGCATTGGTATTGGCCGACGGAATGGCCGGAATGATGGAGCAGTCGATGACCCGCAGGCCCTCGATGCCGCGCACCCTGAGCCGCGCATCGACCACCGCCATCGGATCGTCTTCGCGCCCCATCTTCAACGAGCCCGAGGGGTGATAGTTGGTCTTGACTGTCTCCTGCGCAAAACGCGTCATGCCGGCGAGATCGGTCACGTCCTTGCCCGGCAGGATTTCTTCCTTGATCTTCGATAGGAACGGCTCGGTCTCGAGCAGCCGGCGCGCGTGGCGCATCGAGGCGAGGGTGAGCCGCAGGTCTTCCGGGTCGCCGAAGAAATTGCAGTCCACCACCGGTTGCGCCGCCGGATCGGCCGAGCGCAGCCGCACCGTGCCGCGCGCCTTTGGCCTGAGCAGGCACGAGGTGAAGGTGACACCCCAGGTCGGCTTGGCTTTCGATACGTCGCGATCCTGGTAGACGATCGGGGCGCAGTAAAGCTGGATGGTCGGCCGCTCGCCGCCATCGGGATCGTAGAACAGGCAGGCCTCGATGCCGGTAGTGGTGACCGGGCCCGAGTTGAACAGCAGGTATTGCAGGCCATTGCGGAGCATCGGCCAGCCCTTGTCCTGGCCGAAATAGCCCGATCTGCCCTTGGTGGTGGCGATCACCGGGACCTCGTGATGGTCCATGAGGTTCGAGCCGACGCCGGGCAGGTCGGCCAGCACCGGAATCTGGAAATCGTCGAGATGGTCGGCCGGCCCGATGCCGCTCAGCATCATCAGCTTGGCCGAGTTATAGGTGCCTGCCGCCACCAGCACCTCGCGCCCGGCCCGCGCCTCGTGCGGATCGCCGTCGCGGCTATAGGCGACGCCGACGGCCCGCCCGTTCTCGATGATGATGCGGTCGACCCGGGCCCCGGTGACGATGGTCAGCCGCCGGTCACGCCGCAGCGGATCGAGAAAGGCCTTCTTGCCGTCCGAGCGTTCCTTGTAGCGGCCCCACTGGCCATAGGTGTGCTGCATGATGCCCACCCCGCTCTGCCGCTCGCCGTTGAAATCGGGGTTGTAGCGATGCCCCAGTCCCTGCGCCGCGAGCAGAAAGTCCTCGGTGGTGTCGGAGATGTGGCCGGGGTCGGAGACCCTGAGATTGCCCGATATGCCGTGATACTGGTCGTTGAACCGCGTGTTGCGCTCGAGCCCGCGGAAATGCTTGAGCATATCCGCATAACTCCACTCTTCGGTGTTGCCGAGCCCGGCCGCCCAGCCGTCATAGTCTTCCTTCTGGCCACGCATATAGACCATGGCGTTGACGGCACTGCCGCCGCCCAAGGCCTTCGCCACCGGCACGATCGGCGCTCGCCCGCCCAGTTGCGGCTGCGGCACCGTCTTGTGCATTTCGAGGAACGTGTCCTCGGCCAGGTACTTCATGTAGCCGGCCGGCATCGCCATGATCCGGTTGGTCGAGCGCGGTCCGCGCTCGATGATCAGCACCGAATAGCCGAACTCCCGGACCAGCCGCATCGCCGCCACCGACGCCGCCGAGCCGCCGCCGCAGATGATGAAATCGAAGCTCCGTTCGGCCATGTACAATCCCTTGCAACGCGCCCGTTTTAGCTGTCCGCCGGGGCCTTGGATAGGCCGCTATGCGCTTGCGCTCGTGCAGCAATTCGGCAACGCAGCGGTTCAAATCTCCCGGTAGAAGTTGCCCTCGGCTTGCCAGAGTTCTGCCGCAGTGCAAGTCTTTCGCCCAGTTGTTGAGGGCGGGCCATGTCAATATTGCGTGTGACCAAAGCAGCGCTGCTGGCCAGCGTGTTTTCCATTTCTTTCGGCTACGCCGCGACGGCCGCCGACCTGATCCTGTCGCCGGAGCCGATCGCCGAGCAGTATGTCGACCTGGTGCTGCCCGCGGTTTCGGGCATCAACGGCAAGCTGGAAATTGATTTCGGCGGCATTACCGATCCCGATAGCGCCACCTTCCGGGCCGCCGGCTCGCTGTCGGTGCCGATCGGCGAGCGCTTCGGCGTTCAGGGCGACGTCTCGATCGGCAGTATCGATGGCAACTGGGCGTTCGGTGGTGCGGTGCACGCCTTCACCCGCGACCCGTCTTCCTATCTGCTCGGCGTCACCGCCGGCGTGGTCGTCGCCGATGGTGCCCGCCTCGCCGCCGTCGGTCCCGAGGCCGAACTCTATCTCGACCGCATCAGCCTCGAGGGCTGGGCCGGCTGGGCCGCGATCGACTATGACGACGTCCTGACGCCCAACGAGAACGGCTTCTTCGCCATCGGCGATGTCGCCTGGTACCCGACCGACGATTGGCGCATCAGCCTGGGCGGCGCGTCGATCCTCGGGCGTGAATCGCTGAAGCTTGCCACCGAGTATCAGTTCAGCGGCCTCGGCTTCCCGCTCTCGGGCGTCGGCGAGGTGCGCGCTTACGACACCGGCGCCTACAGCTTCCGCGTCGGCATCAAGGGCTACCTCGGCGACTCGGGCAAGAGCCTCATCGATCGCCACCGCCAGGACGATCCGCCGAACCGTGCACTGGACCTGTTCAGCGCTGCGGGGGATCTGCTCACCGAGCAGGTCGGTCCCGGCGGCCCGCCGGACGAGGCGTGCCCCTCCGAGAACGAGTCCTGGCAGTTCGTCGATGGCGAGTGGATGTGCGTTCCCGACGTCACCTGATCGGCCGGCACTTCTGAGAGGTTGTCTTATGGGCGCGGCGCTGACCGCGCCCATTCGTTTATGTATTCGACATACTTGCCCGCTGCGGTCAGCGGGATCTCGTGCATCGGCACGAAGCGGACCTCAGCATCCGCAAAGAAGGCGGCGTGGAATTCCGCCCTGGCGGTGGCCTCGTCGGCTGCGACCGACCCGTCGCGCGGCACATAGCGGACTTCGAACTGCAGCGGCCCGACCTGGGCGATCTGCCAGAAGCTGCAATTGAGCGCCGTGCGCGCGCCGCTCCCCAGCATGGTCGCCACCTGCCGGCCATCGGGATGGCTGAAGATGGCGATGGATCGCCCCTCGATTGCTGCCAGCACCGGCAGGTGGCGTCCGCATGAACAGGGCGGGCCGAAGCGGGCAATGTCGCCCTGCTCGTAGCGGATGAGCGGCTGGGCCGTGCTGACGAACGGGGTGACGATGACGCGGCCGCTGACGCCCGGGGCCACCGCGCGGCCGGCGTCATCGACGATTTCCACCAGCACGCTTTCGGCGTTGATATGCATGCCGGTGCCGTGGGCGCAGGGATAGGCGAGTGGACCGCCCTCCTTGGAGCTGTAGAGTTCGAGCGACCGGGCTCCGAACACCCGCCGGCACACAGCCTTGTCCTCGTCATCCATGTGGCCGCCCTGGGCCAGCACATAGTGAAGCTGCAGATCGATGCCGAGCCGCTCCGCTTCAAGCGCCAGCACGTGCAAGGTCTTGGGGCCGGTGGAGTAGTAGCGCGAGCCGGTGCGTCCGATGAACTCCAGGTTCTCCTGCATCGTGGCATCGCTGTGCAGTTCGAACGCCTGCCCGCGCTGGGCGGCCGCGTCCCACGATGGCCCCCAACGCCCGCGCAGGAACCCTTGCGGGTAAACCGAGCGGGGGTCGGAGCCAATGCGCGCGGTATACGCGGCCGACCAATCCAGATCGTGCCAGCGCTGCGCCCGCCAGCGATTGGCGTTGCTGGTGAGGAAGGTGAGCCGGTTGCTGGTGATCTGCACCGGCTCGCCTGTCGAACCCGAACTCGCGACGGTGCTGGCCTGGCCATGTCCTCGCGGCACGGCCACCGCCAGCATGGCGGCGCGGTGGGCACTCATATCGTGCCGGGTGACGATCGGGATTTCCTCCCATCGGTCCCAATCGATATCCCCCGATGGCGTGAACACCGGGTCCAGTCGTCGCTCGTAGAACGGCACATTGGCGCGGGCGTGCCGCAGCAGCTGGGCCAGTTGGCTGCGCTGATACGCCACCATGGTCTCGGGGAGCCAATACTGGCTCTCCATCAGCATGTCGTAGAATTCGTGCTGCAAGTCGCGCTGTTCGCCCATGCGGGGGACTAAAGCCGAGCGGCGCGGCGCGGGCAAGACGGACAGATTCGCCGCTCACGCATAGGCGACACGCAGGCGGAGGCCGGTGCGGCTGAGCGTGAGGAAGGCGAAGAAGCCCGAGAGCAGCGCGGTGACGAAGTGGCAGGCGTCGCTCGTACCGATCGCCGGCGCCGTTATCGACACCACCGTGGTGGCGTAGCGCATCGCAAAGATCGCCAGCAGCACCAGCAGCGAGATCCAGTCGCCCTTGAGGTGGACGACGCCGCGGCTCACCTGCGTGGTGCCGGCGCGGCTTTCGAGGGTGAGGCCGGCGCTGGTGCCCACGACGATGCCGATACCGAGCCCGGCCATCGCCGTCAGTGATCCGCCGAGTGCCGCGAGGTTCCAGCCGGCGAGGCCGAGGATGATGAGCGGCATCAGCACCAGTCGCGGTGCGCTGACGGTACGATCCTGGGTGCGCTTCAGGCCGATGCCGATGATCAGCGCCAGGACCGGCCAGACCCAGAGCGGCGTGTGGGTGAGGATGCTGAGAGGGGACATGTGAACCTCGTAAGGGGTGGGTCACGGCGGGGTGCGGTGACTTGCCAGGCCGAGATCATCCGCTTAGCTCTAGGCCGCAATCTCGACTGCGCCGAACGTCCGGGAAATTCGTGGAACGCCAGCCGCTGCATTTCGCGCTTCGTGAAATACGGGCGCACCTGACCGACCGGCGCGTGCTCGGGGCGATGCTGGTGGTCGTGCTGCTGCTGGGCCTGGTCGGTCCGTTCGGCACCCTGGACAGCATGAGCCTGGTGCAGCGCCTCGCCTACTGGGCGGCGATCGTCGTCTGCTCCTATGGCCTGGCCTATGCCGTCGCTCGGCTGGTCTCGCGCAGTTTCGGCCTCGGCCAACGGATCAGGTCGAGTTGGGCCCGCGTGCTGGTCTTCGGGGCCATTGCCGGGGCGCCGGTGACCATCGCCGTTTGCGCCGTCGATCTGGTGGCTTTGGGCCGGCTGCCCAACGAGCTGCCCGTGCTCTACCTGCAATGCACGCTGATCGGCCTCTGCGTAATGGCGATGCTCGAAATCGTCGACGCCTCGCTCCGGCAGGCCGCCGCCCAGCCGCTGCCGGCTGCAACCCCGCCGGGGCCGCCAGCGATCGTCGAACGCCTGCCGCCGCCGCAGCGTGGCAGGCTGGTCTCGCTGTCGGTGGCCGATCACTATGTCGAAGTGGTCACCGAACGCGGCAAGGGGCTGGTGCTGATCCGGCTCGGCGATGCCATCGGCGAAACCACCGGCGTGCCGGGCCTGCAGATTCACCGCACGCACTGGGTGGCGCTCAGCGCCATCCGGCGCCTCGTCCGCCTCGAGGGCAAGCCGATGCTCGAACTCACCGACGGCCGCCGCCTGCCGGTCAGCCGCAGCTATATCGAGGCGGTGCGCGAGGCAGGGTTCAGCTGACGCAGCAGCCCTAAGCGGCGTTTGCCGCGGTCGGCGGCAACAAGGTGGTTTCGAGGATGGTGCCGTTCTTCCGGCACTCCTCGGCGATCTCGGTGGCGAAATCCCTGAGCATTTCGCGATCGAGCACTGCCGCATTGCGCACCACCATGGCGATGTCGCGATGCACCGGATCGACGTCGACCGGGGTGATCTCGGTAAGGCGGCCGGCGGCGATATCGTCGGCCACGGCCGAATAGACGAAGAAGCCGACGCCTTCGCCCCGGATGGCGATCCGCCGCGCCGGGCCGGTGGGCAGCTCCACCGAGACCGGGGCGCGGCGGAACAGCGCCAGCGCCGCGTCGGGGTAGACCTGCCACCAGTTGATCGAGATCAGCCGCGGCACGCGCTTCAGCACATCCTCGATCCTGGGTTCGAGCCCGAGTTCTGCCGCGATCTGCGGCGTCGTCACCATCGGCACCCGCTCGCGCAGCACGAGGAGCGGCACGAGGTCGGTGACCAGCGGATCAAGATTGGGCCAGCACAGGATCCCCAGCTCGATATCGCGTTCGCGCAGCATGGCGGCGATCTGGCTCTGCCGACCCTCGTGGATCACCACATCGACGGAGGGATATTTGGCCTGGAAGCGCAGCAGCGACTCGGTGACCAGCGGCGAGACGAGGCTGCGCAGCGAACCGATCGAGACGCGACCGCGCTCCACCCGGCGCAGCGCCTCCTTGGCCTCCTGCGCGGCCTGCAGGATACGGCGCGCATAGGGCAGGAAGGTCATGCCCTGGTCGGTGAGCGCGATGTTGCGGCCGCGATGGAACAGCGGCACGCCCAGCAGGTCCTCGAGCGCCCGCATCCGCATCGACACCGTCGCCTGCGTGACGTTGAGCTTGGCCGCCGCTTTGGTGAAGCTCAGGTCCTGCGCGATCCGGTCGAAGGTTCTGATCTGGTCGAGGTCCATGATAGGCGACGCTTATCGAAATTGCACCGTGAGGCCTCGGACGAGGCATCTTGCATTGGACATGCTGATAACGGCGATCGACGAATGTCAACACAAATATGTCAGCAAGACTGACCAATATGGACGGGCATAAGGCCCCCTCACCCGGCGCTGCGCGCCGACCTCTCCCCCAAGGGAGAGGTGAAAGGGGTACAATCTCGCTGTCTGTGTCACCTCTCCCTGGGGGGAGAGGTCGGACCGCGTAGCGGTCCGGGTGAGGGGGCCTTCTGAGATGCCTGCCGCCGCGCCAGCTTCGCTGCCTTGTTGCGGGCCGCCGCCGCTGCCGCGTCGTCGCCCAGGTGCGCCTCGCCCCGCGCCCGGGCCAGTTCCATCTGCCGTTCGCGCTCGCTGGCCCCGGCTGGCGCCGCTTCGGCGCACTCCCGGCAAAGCGAACCGACCGCCTCGTCGGGGCGCATCGGGTTGCGGCAGCCGCGGCACAGCACGGCCTCACCCTCCGCCAAGCCATGCACCACCGAGACGCGCTCATCGAACACGAAGCACTCGCCGTTGAAGCGGCTCTCGGCTTCGGGGACCGTTTCGAGATATTTGAGGATGCCGCCCTTGAGGTGGAACACCTCCTTGAACCCCTGCTGGAGCATATAGGCCGAGGCCTTCTCGCAGCGAATGCCGCCGGTGCAGAACATCGCGACCTTCGGATGCTGGGCCGGATCGAGCCTCGCCACGTAATCCTTGAACTCGGTAAAGCTCTGCGTCTTGGGATCGCGGGCATTGCTGAACGTGCCGAGCTTCACCTCGTAGTCGTTGCGGGTATCGATCAGCGTCACGTCGTTGCGGCTGATCAGCCGGTTCCAGTCGCCGGCCTCGACATAGGTGCCGCTGAGCTTGCTCGGGTCGGCTTCGGGGGCGCGGAGCGTCACGATCTCGGGCTTCAGCCGGACCTTCATCCTGAGGAACGGCATCTCGGCGGCGGACGAGAATTTCGCTTCGGCGCCGGCAAGCCGGCCGGCCCACAGCGGCGCCGTCTCGAACCAGGCCATCAGCTCGTCGATCGCCTCGGGCGCGCCGGCGACCGTGCCGTTGATCCCCTCAGGCGCCAGGATGAAGGTGCCACGGATGCCGCGGGCGCAGCAGAACAGCGCCAGCTCCGGCTGCAGCGCCGCACAATCTTTGAAATCGGCAAACTTGTAGAGCGCCAGCACCTTGAAACGGTTCAGGCGTTCGGACAGATTGGCGGTGGTTTCTTGAGGCTCGATCATTGCGGGCGGGTGTAGCATCCGCGAACCGTGACGGGCAATTACAGCATCTTGGAGGATGAAATGACCTATCGGGCCAGCGACGCTCGCTATGGCGGCGGCATGCAGTATCGCTACACCGGGCGTTCCGGGCTGAAGCTGCCGGTGATCAGCCTGGGGCTGTGGCAGAATTTCGGCGGCACCCGCGACTATCCCAGCGCCTTCGAGATGCTGAGCTACGCCTTCGACAAGGGCGTCACCCATTTCGACCTCGCCAACAATTACGGCCCCCCGCCGGGCGCCGCCGAGGAACTGTTCGGTGACGTGATGGCGCGCGATTTCCGCCCCTATCGCGATGAGATGATCATCTCGTCCAAGGCCGGCTGGACCATGTGGGAAGGACCCTACGGCGATCGCGGCTCGCGCAAGTACATCATCGCCTCGGCCGACCAGAGCCTCAAACGCATGGGGCTCGAGTATTTCGACATCTTCTATTCGCACCGCTACGACCCCGAGACCCCGCTCGAGGAGACCATGGGCGCGCTGGCGCAGCTGCACCGCCAGGGCAAGGCGCTCTATGTCGGCATTTCGATGTACCCGGAAAAGCAGACGCGCGAGGCAGTGCGTATCCTCAAGGACATGGGCGTGCCCTGCCTGATCCACCAGCCGAACTACTCGATCCTCAATCGCTGGATCGAGGAAGACGGCACCATGGCCGCCTGCGACGAACTGGGCGTCGGCATCATCGCCTTCTCGCCGCTGCAGCAGGGCATCCTTTCGGGCAAGTACAACACGCTGAAGGGCGACCTGAGCGGTACCCGCGCCTCGGAGAACTATTCGCTCTCGGCCAACCGGCTGGAGCCGCGCATTCTCGAGGCGGTGGACAAGCTCGGCGAGATCGCCCGGGCCCGCAAGCAGACCATGGTGCAGCTGGCGCTGGCCTGGGTGCTGCGCAGGAAAGAGGTGACCTCGGCGCTGATCGGCATCCGCAATCTCGAACAGCTCAAGGATTGCCTCGGCGTGCTCGACAATCTCGAGCTCTCGGCCGAGGAGATCGCGGCCATCGACGTTGCCGCCAAGGGCGGCCTGATCGACAGCCGCCCGGGGCGGTAAGTCCAGGGCAATCGCATACGATGGGCCGGTGCGGACAGAGCACCCCCACCCCTGTCCCCTCCCCGCAAGGGGGAGGAGACGCTCACACAAGCGTCAGTGTTTTGGTCTCCTCCCCCTTGCGGCGCTACCGCGTCCGCTAGGCGGGGGAGGGACAGGGTGGGGGGTATCTTCCCGCACCGAGCTATCCACTTATGCGATCGCTGCCGGGGCCCTAAGCCCGCTCATCCCGGCAATAGTTCAGCAGCACCGCCGTCAGCACCACGTACAGCGTGTTGTGCAGCGGAAAGCTCAGCATGGTGTCGGGCAGCCCCAGCACCAGGTAGCTGACCGAGAGCAGGCTGCAGCCGTAGAGCCGGGTGCGGTACTGGCTGTCGCGCGGGCTGAACACGCAGCTGATCACCGGCAGCGCCAGCAGCAGCAGGTAGACCGCGAGCCCGAACAGGCCCGAGGCGACGGCGAAGTTCAGCGCGTCATTGTGCAGATGCGGCAGCTGGGCATGCACCAGTTCGTAGACCGCCAGGTAGGGGATGATCGCCGTCATCAGCTGCCCCCAGCCATGCCCGAACAGCGGCGCATCGGCGAACGCCTCGGCGCCGGCGCGGTAGAGGATGAAGCGGATGGTGGTGCCCAGGTCCGCCGGGTTGTCGCCGCCGGCCAGCCGACTGAGAATATCGAACATCGACGACGAGCGGGCGCCGGCGAGGTCGGCGACATAGGCGACGATGCCGAACGCGGCGAGCACGGCGACGCTCACCGCCACGGCCAGCAGCTTGTGCCGCACGAGCAGCAGCGCCGCGACGAACAGCAGTACCGGGAACGCCACGAGGGCGGCGCGCGAACCCGAGGCGAAGATCACTGCCAGCGCCATCAGCGGGCCGAGCAGGTAAATGAAGCGCTGCCGGCCGGTGGCCGCGGCGGCGCCGATCATGGCGAAGAAGCCGAGCAGCAGGGCGGTGTTGGAAAGCCGGATCGGATCGGTGATCGGTGAGCCGAGCCCGGCCCGCTGCATCCCCTCGACATAGTTGAAGTAGAGCGCCATCAGCAGCCCAGCCGCCGTGCCGAACAGCGCGAAATCGGCGAGCTTGCGGCTGTTGACCGGCGCTGCGGCGCGCCGGAACAGCAGCGCCAGCGGCGCATAGAGCAGCATGGCCGAGAAGTTGAGCGTCAGCAGCAGGTCGGATGGCTGCCGCATCGTCACCACGGCGCTGATGAACAACAGCGTGAAGCCGCCGAGGAACAGTTTCGCCGGCAGGTCGAAGCCGATCTTCACGGTCGAGCGCCGCACCGCGAAGAAAGCAAACACCGCCAGCGACAGCGCCAGCAGCGCGTAGGTGGTGAGATAGCCGAGGATGCAGCTGAGGCCGATCGCCACCACCAGCATGGCGCGACGCAGCAACGCCTCGCTGGCGGCGGCAGGGCTGAGCGGGGCCAGCGGCAAGTCGGCGACCGGCACCCCTTCGGGGGCCGTTTCGCCGAGCGTCTCGCGTTTGCCCTCAGCCGTCATGGCCCGCCTCAGGTCCTGAGCACGCCGCCCGTCGCCTTGCTCACCGCCGCGACGACGCTCGCCGCGACCGCCTCGATCTCTTCGTCGGTCAGCGTCTTGTCGCTGGGCTGCAGCGTCACGGCGATGCCGACCGACTTCTTGTCTTCGGCGATACCCTTGCCCTCGAACACGTCGAACACCGACACTTCCGTGATCAGCGTTTTGTCGGCGTTCTTGGCCGCGCGCAGGATCGTCGCCGCCGGCACCGAGCGGTCGACGACGAAGGCGAAGTCGCGGCTCAACGGCATCAGGTCGCTGAGCTTGAGCGCCGGCTTCGAGCGGGTCGGCTTCTTCCGCGGTTCGGGGATCGCGTCGAGGTCGAGCTCGAACGCCGCCACCGGGCCGCTCAGGTCGAAGGCCTCGAGTTCGTTCGGATGGATCTCGCCGAACCAGCCGATCGTCAGCTTGGGGCCGAGCTGGATGCGCCCGCCGCGACCCGGATGGCTCCACGAAGCTGGCTCCGCCACCAGCTGCAGCTTGTCGATGTCGTGCCCCATAGCGTCGAGCAGCGCCGCGATATCGGCTTTGGCATCGAACACCGACACCTTGCCGGCGCCGGCCTGCCAGTGGCGCGAGCCGCCTAGCCGGATGCCCGAGGCATAGGTGCGCTGGCCCTCGGGCTGCACCGAGTGGAACACCTGGCCGACTTCGAACAGTTTCAGTTCGCTCAAGCCACGGTTGGTGTTGCGCTGGGCTGCGCCGAGCAGTCCCGGCAGCAGTGAGGGCCGCATGTCGGTGAGCTCGGAGGCGATCGGGTTGGCGAGCTTCAGCTCGGCCGCGCCGCCGCCGAAGCGCTGCGCTTCCGCTGCCGGAATGAACGACCAGGTCACCGCTTCATCGAGCCCACGCGCCGCCAACGTCCGGCGGGCGAGGCGGCGGCGGTTCTGCAGTGTGGTGAGCATGCGCGGCGCTACGTGATTGAGCCGCGGCAGCGGATCGACCGGAACGTTGTCGACGCCCACCATGCGCATCACTTCCTCGGCGAGGTCAGCCTTCATGGTGATATCGGGGCGCCAGGACGGCACGTGCACCTTGCGGGTCAGCCCGGCCCCTTCGAGCTTGAAGCCGAGCCGCCCCAGGATGGCTTCGATTTCCGTCGCCGACGTCTCGAGGCCGGTGAGGCGCTCGACTTCGCTCAGCGGGAACTCGACCACCGTATTGGGGAACACGTCCTCGCCCGAGATCACCGGCTCCATCGCTTCGCCGCCCACCAATTCCAGCATCAGCCGGGTGGCGAGCTCTAGGCCGGGTTCGGTCAGCGCCGGATCGACCGAGCGCTCCAGCCGGTAGCGGGCATCCGAGACGATGCCGGTCTTGCGGCCGGTCTGCGCGATCAGGTCAGGGTCCCAGCTGGCGCATTCCATCAGCACGTTCACCGTCGCTTCGGTGGTGCCCGAGCGGATGCCGCCCATCACGCCGCCGAGGCAGAGCGGCCCCTGGTCGTCGGCGATCACCGTCATGGTCGCGTCGAGCGCGTAAAGCTTGTTGTCGAGCGCGTCGAATGCTTCACCCGCCCTGGCATTGCGCAGCACCGCCTGGCCGACGATCTTGTCGGCGTCATAGGCATGCAGCGGCCGGCCCCAGCCGAGCGACACCAGGTTGGTGATATCGACCACGGCATTGATCGGGCGAAGCCCGACGGCGCGCAGCCGCTGCTGCAGCCAATCGGGCGACGGGCCGTTCTTGATGCCCTTGAAATAGCGGCCGGCGAACTTGCGGATCGCCTTGGGCTCGCCGGCGGCGAACTGATGCGGCAGCGGCGGGATCGGGCTCGGTCCCTTGGAGGGCACCGGCGACATGTCGGTGGCCTTGAGGGTGCCCGTGCCGAAGGCCGCAAGGTCGCGCGCCACGCCATAGACGCCGGTGGCATCACCGCGATTGGGAGTGATCGAGATGTCGATCACCGTGTTGCCGAGCTTGGCGTAGTCGACATATGCCATGCCGATCGGTGCGTCCTGCGGCAGCTCGATGATGCCGTCATGGTCGTTCGACAGTTCGAGCTCGGCGGCCGAGCAGAGCATGCCGTTCGATGGTGCGCCGCGGATCACCACACCCGCCTTCAGGGTGAAATCCTTGCCCGGGATGTAGGTGTCGGGGAAGGCGAACACCGACTTCATACCGGTGCGTGCGTTGGGCGCGCCGCACACCACGTCGATCAGCGTGCCGGTTCCGGCATCGACCTTGCAGAGGTTGAGGTGATCCGAATTGGGATGGGGCTTGGCTTCCACCACATGGGCGACCACGAACGGCCTGAGCTTCTCGGCGGGATCGACGATTTCTTCCACCTCGAGCCCGACCATGGTCAGCGCCTTGCCGATCTCCTCGGCCGAGGCGGCGGTGTCGAGATGTTCTTTCAGCCAGTCGAGAGTGAACTTCATTTGTAGATGCTTTCGGTCGCTTCGATCCGGGGCAGTTGCCCGCTGATCTCGAAGAGTTTGGCGAGGACATTGGCAAAACCGCGCGCGTCGTCGATGGCGCGGTGGGTGTGTTCGATATGGCCGTACCAGGCCGGCGGCACGCGCTGCATGCCCCACTTGGTGTACTCGGCGCCGCGCAGCGTGCCGGCCATGGTGTAGAGGCAGACGCCGCCGCCGCGGAAAATCTGCCGGCTCTTGTATGGCCCGCCCATCACGCGCGTGCCGGCGAACACCGAGAGGTAGTGGTCCATCCACAACCCATCGAAGATCATCGGCGCCGCGGCGAAGACGCGAAAGCCGGGCAGCGTTTCCACCCAGTCGGCATAGCGCGGCATCACCGATGCCGGATCCTCCGGGTTCTCGGTCGCGTGCTTCCAGGCGTCCGGCTGCGTCTCCCACCACGCCATGGTGTTGGGGTCGGGCTGCCGGTCAGTGCGCGGCGTCAGCACCGCTTCGAACTCGTCGAGCACCTGGCCCGAGATATCGACCGCCACCGAGGCAAAGCTCAGCATCGAGCTTTCGAGCGGATTGTGCCCGTCGGACTCGATGTCGGTGACGACGAACGTGCAGAGCTCGGATTGCCCCGGTGCGATGGGTGGCTGGAGGCTCATCGGGGCAGTTCCTCAATCAGCTTGAACCGCTCGCACACCAGTTCGAGATCCTCCGACCAGCCGCCATTGCGCCCGAAATAGGCGACATGGCCGGCACGCCAGGCGGCGAAGTCACCCTCGCCTTCGGCCAGCGCGAAGGCTTCGGGCACGTCGGCAAACCGACGGATATCGAGCGAGACCGTCTCGATCACGGCAGCGGGTTTGCCGGCGCCGTCGAGCACCACGTCGCGGCGTCCGACCTCCGGCATGGCTTCCTTGCCCGGGCCGTAGTCGCGAACCGCGCCGCAGGTTGCCGTCTTGGCGCCGGCAAGCACCAGCGCCAGCAACTCGTCGGCCAGCTCCGGGCTGTCGCCGAACGAGAAGCAAACGGCATCGGTGTATCGCGGCGGGAGGGCAGCCATCAGCTGCTGAGCCCCCCGAACAGCGTCGGCAGGTCGAGCGGCCGGAAGCCGTAGTGATCGAGCCAGCGCTTGTCGGCGTCGAAGAAGGCGCGCAGGTCATTCATGCCGTATTTGAGCATGGCGATGCGATCGATGCCCATGCCCCAGGCAAAGCCCTGGTAGACATCGGGATCGAGCCCGCAATTGCGCAAGACGTTCGGGTGCACCATGCCGCAGCCGAGAATCTCCAGCCAATCCTTGCCTTCGCCGATCTTCACCTCGGCGCCCGAGCGGTCGCACTGGACGTCGACTTCCATCGACGGCTCGGTGAATGGGAAGAAGCTCGGCCGGAAGCGGAGCGTCACGTTGTCGACCTCGAAGAAGGCCTTGAGGAACTCCTCCAGCACCCAGCGCAACTGGCCGATATGGCTGGACTTGTCGATGACGAGGCCCTCGACCTGGTGGAACATCGGCGTATGCGTCTGGTCGGAATCGTGCCGATAGGTCCGCCCCGGCATCACCACGCGGATCGGCGGATCGATCGCCGGCGTCAGGTAGGGCGCCGCCGGCTTCTCGTTGCCCTTCAGCATGGTGCGGATCTGCACCGGCGAGGTGTGGGTGCGGAGCACCCGCTTTACCCCATCCGGCGACGGCGCCATGAAGAAGGTGTCGTGCATCTCGCGCGCCGGGTGCCCCTCGGGGAAGTTGAGCGCGGTGAAATTGTACCAGTCGGTCTCGATATCTGGCCCTTCGGCGATCGAGAACCCCATGTCGGAAAAGATCGCGGTGATCTCGTCGATCACCTGGCTGACCGGATGGATGCGGCCCTCGGCGGTGGGCGAGGGCCGGACCGGCAGGGTTACGTCGACCCGCTCGGCGGCGAGGCGGGCATCGAGCGCGGCTTCGCCGAGTTCAGCGGCGCGGGCTTCGATCAGCGCCGTGACTTCGGTCTTCAGCCCGTTGATGGCGGCGCCGGCGGACTTGCGCTCGTCCGGCGCGATGCCGCCAAGCGTCGCGAGCAGGGCCGAGACCGAACCCTTCTTGCCGAGCGCCGCGACGCGGACGGCTTCGATGGCGCCTGCATCGCTGGCGGCCGCGACGGCGGCGCCGATTTCGGCGCGGAGGGTGGCGATCTGAGCGTCGAGAGACATGTGGTGTTCCATTTATCGTTCGCTTCGTTGCCGCTCACATCGCTGTCATACCGGCGAAGGCCGGTATCCATCTTGAGATCTCAGGATGGGCCCCGGCCTTCGCCGGGGTGACACCGTGTTGTGGGCGGCGTCGGGACCAAAAACAAAAGCCCCGCGCCATCCCCGGTTACGGGGCGGCGCAAGGCTTAGCTTAGGGCCTCAGAAAAGGCGAGGGCTGGTTAGGCGCTGATGCGCTCGTGGGTGGTCGTCTCGATCTTGCCGAGATACCCCAGAGCCTTCTTGGCCTGCTCAACCAGCACGGCGAACGCTGCGGGCTCGGTGATCGCGAGATCGGAGAGCACCTTGCGGTCGACGGCGATCTCAGCCTTGCTGAGGCCGTCGATAAATCGACCGTAGGTCAGGCCGTGGTCGCGCACGGCGGCGTTGATGCGCTGGATCCACAGGGCGCGGAAGTTGCGCTTCTTGACCCGGCGATCGCGGTACGCGTACTGGCCGGCCTTGTCGACGGCGGCCTTCGCGGTGCGGATGGTGTTCTTGCGGCGACCGTAAAAACCGGAAGCGGCCTTAAGAACCTTCTTGTGGCGGGCGTGGGCGGTAACGCCTCTTTTAACGCGTGACATCTATCGGCGCTCCTTAACGGTTATACGGCATGTACCACTTGACCAGACTTTCATCGCCCTTCTTGAGGATCTTGGTCCCCCGATGCGAGCGGATGTAGTCGGCGTCGTGGCTCATCAGCCGGTGCCGTTTGCCCGCGACGCCAGCCTTGACGCGGCCGGTCGCGGTCATCTTGAAGCGCTTCTTGGCGCCCGATTTGGTCTTCATCTTTGGCATTTTGCTGTCCTGGTTAGAGGCGGCTCGAGAGCCTGCATTCGGGATCGCCACGGCATGCCTTTTGGCCGGGCGGCCCGTCGAGAAGGCGGGTGTATAGGGGGAAAGCGGGGATGACGCAAGGGGAGTCGGTGCCGCTGTCATCGGCGCGTAATATCGCTCTGCAGTGATCGGCTGCAAGTGCCTGGCTGCAGGCGCAGCTCCGGGAGCGTGAGATGACCGATCTGTTTGCGCCCCGGCCGGCGCACCGCCCACTGCCCAGGATCAGCAAGGCCCAGTTGCGCGGCGCCATCTGGCTGCTGGCGCTGGCGGCATTCGTATTGCTGCCCAAGCCGTTCGCCGAGGCCGAGCCGGTGGCGCCGATCGCTGCGGACCGCTAGCTCCGGTTGGCGGCGGCGAGCTCGCTGAGCCCGTCGATCAGATGCGCCGCCTCGGTCTTCGACAGGCTTGCCAGCGCCTGGCGATCGGCGCGGGCGGCGGCGGCGGCGGCATCGGGCAGTACCGCCTTGGCCTTGGCGCTCAGATAGAGCCCCTGAGCCCGGCCCTTGCCGATCGAGGCCTTCTCGATCCAGCCGTCCGCCTCGAGGCCGCCAAGCGTGCGGGCCACGCCCGGCTGCTCGAGGTCGAGGCGGCCGACGAGCTCCGCCTGCGTCAGCCCCTCGCGCTCGGCAATCTCGCTGAGCGCGGTGAACTGCGCCGGATGCAGCCCGAACGGCTCCAGCGTCTCGCGCAGCTGGTTGGCGAGCCGGCGGGTCAGCTGGCTGGCGACGTGGAACAGCGTTTCCTTGTGGTCGAACACGGGTCCCCTCCCCGGGAGGTGAGCGGTGATCATAGCGTGTTGTGACTTAAGGCAGCGTTGCTGCGCCCGCGGCGGGCGATGTTACCGCACGATCTCCGACCACGGCCGGCCGCTGCGCGCCGCCGCGGCGGCCAGCGCGATCGAACGCTTCTGCGCCGCGGTCAGCTCGTCCGACACGACATTGGCGGCGTTCGCCGGGTCGAGCATGGCGCGCGGCACCAGCAGGCGCTCGAAAAAGCCGAGCGCCGCCCAGACATTGTCGGCAAGTGCCCCGGCAGGGCGGCGTCGCAGCGCAGCCTGAGTGGCGAGTTCGAGGTAGTAGGAGGGGAAGTCCAGCCCGTTCTGGTCGCGCCAGAGCTTCAGCACCCGCACTTCCTCCTGCCAGCCCGCATCGTGGCTGTCGAGCACGTGCTGATGGAGGTTCGTGGTGAGGGCAATGCCGCGGCGGGTGGAATAGATCTCGTGGATGTCGGAGATCATCGACAGCCGTTTGGCCGGCAGCAGGTCGACGACCATGGTCCCCAGGTTGAGCGCCAGCGTCACGTTGCGCCGGACGGGCGCGAGGCCGAGCCGCTGGAATGCCGAGAACATCGACTCGTAGAGTTCGGGAATGCGGCGGTCGGCCCGGGCGTGGATCCACACCACGTAATCGAGGCTGACACCGCTGCGATTGGCCATCGACTTCTCGAAGCCGCCGCCGGGCGTGACATCGACGATATCGCGGCTGCCCCAGGCATGGCACAGCGCGGCGATCTTGCCGTCGATGCGCGCCGCAGCGCCCATCGCTTCGGGCCGCACCGTCTCGCGGGCGAGAATATCGCGCAGGTAGTCGGACGCCGATACGGTACTGGTTGCCACACTCATGATGGCATTTTACGATAATGCGCTGCGCCCAGCCAGTATTGCGACGGCTGGTGTGCTCTTGTGGTTACCAATTGCAGTTAATCGCGCGGCGAGAACAGTAATTGTCAGGACGTGGTGTCCTTGAGGCCGGTGGCGATCGCCTCCATGAAGGCGCTCAGCCGGCGCGGCACCAGCCGGCGTGACGGATAGACCAGGTGGATCGGCAGCGTCATGCGCTGCCAGTGCGGTAGCACCTCGACCAGCCGGCCGGCCCGCAGCGGTTCGGTGACCAGGTCGACCGGCAGGTAGACGATGCCGGCGCCCTCCAGCGCTGCCGCCAGCTGCGCCTCGCCATTATCGATCTGCAGCCCGCCCTCGACCTCGGCGATCACCGAGGCGCCGCCCGGGCCGATGAAAGGCCAGCGATTGCGCGGGCTCATGTTGAGATTGAGGATGCAGCGGTGCTGTCGCAACTCGTCCGGCGTCGCCGGCAGTCCGAACTGGGCGGCATAGGCGGGCGCAGCGACGCAGCGGAAGCGGTAGGTGCCGATCCGCCGCGCAATCATCGTCGACGCCTGTAATTCGCCCACCCGGATGGCGACGTCGAAACCCTCGGCGATCAGGTCGGCGCGGCGGTCGTTGAGGCTGAGTTCCACCGTCACGGCGGGAT
>MKVB01000004.1:84245-100539 GCA_001899085.1 Devosia sp. 66-14
CGTCGCCGGGCCGGTGGCCCGGATGCGCCCCGAGAGCTTTCCCGGTTCGGTCCGGGTGAGATCGTCCAGCTCGGCCACCGCCTCGAGCACGGTCTCGGCCTGGGCAAAGAAACTCTCGCCCAGTTCGGTCAGTCGCTGCGCCCGCGTGGTGCGCTCGATCAGCCGGGCGCCATGGTCCTCTTCCAGCGCCTGGATGCGCCGCCCGACCATGGCGGGTGAGATGCCGAGCAGTCGCGCCGCGCCGGCAAAGCTGCCGGCCTTCACCGCCGCCACAAAGGTTTCGAGGTTGGTGAGTTCGGCCATTCGATACTCCAGCGCAACAGTGAAGCGCAGTTGGCGGCAATTCTATACCTCGAAGGCAGGGCGTAGATAAGCGTCATCGCAATCGCAGCAGGGAGTTTCTCCAAATGACCACCACCGCAATTCTCGGTCTCGGCAACATGGGCAAGGGCCTCGCCAAGCGTCTCGCCGGCAAGACCCAGCTGGTGCTCGGCGCCTCCAACCCGGCCGCCGCCAAGGAATTCGCCGGCTCCGTCGGCGCCGATGTCACCGACTACCAGGGCGCTGTGCTGGCCGCCGACATCGTCATCCTGGCGCTGCCCTATGGCGCGGCGCTGGAGCTCGCCGGCAAGCTGCCGCTGAGCGGCAAGATCGTCGTCGATATCTCCAATCCGGTGAAGGCGGATTTCTCGGGCCTCGCCATCGGCCACACCACCTCGGCGGCTGAGGAACTGCAGGCGGCGGCGCCGTCGGCCAAGTTCGTCAAGGGTTACAACACCATCTTCGCCAGCTTGTTCGACACCCCGGCCAGCGCTACCCAGAACGTCCCGGTGTTCCTCGCCGGTAACGACGCTGCCGCCGTCGATGCGGTCGCCGAACTGGTCAAGGCCTCGGGCTTTGCGGTCGAAAAGGTCGGCGGCCTCGACGGGGCCCGTCTGGTCGAGCCGGTCGGCATGCTGAACATCCGCTTCGGCTATGGCCTCGGGCAGGGCACCGCCATCGCCCCGACCTGGCTGAAGCTGGCGGCGTAAGCCTCCGCTCAAAGCGATCGACATCGCAAGCAAGGGACGCCTTCGGGCGTCCCTTTGTCGTTTGCGCTCCTGCCGTCGTCCTCTAGCATCGCCGCCATTCGGCGCGCTAAGCCGAAACGTCCGTGATCTGTCTGGAGCATCTGATGCCGAACCCCACTCTCGCGCCGCGCCTGCTGCTGGCCGCCGCCGGCCTCTGCGGGGCGCTCGGCGTTGCTGCGGCAGCGCGCGCCAGCCATGCCGGCGACGACAATCTCGGTATCGCCGCCAACTTCCTGTTGCTGCATGCGCCGGTGCTGATCGGGCTGAGCCTCATGGCGGCGAGCCGGCTGGCGATCGCCGCCGGCATGGTGCTGCTGCTCGGGTTGGTGCTGTTTGCCGGCGATCTCGCGGCCCGCTCGTTGCTCGGTGGCGCGCTGTTTCCCCTGGCCGCGCCGCTCGGCGGCGGCGGTCTGATCGTCGGCTGGCTGCTGGTGGCGCTGGCTGGGCTGGTGGGGCGGCGGGGCGCTGACTGATAGAGACGGCCCCCCTCCCATCCTCCCCCATGAAGGGGGAGGTGCCGGCCGGCGCGTCAGGCGCGATCGAAGACCGAGCCTCGACTCTTCACCTCCCCTTCATGGGGGAGGCCGGGAGGGGGCCGTCTGTTTCGGCTCAATCCCCAAAAACAAAGGGCGACCCGCGGGCCGCCCTTGTTCAACTCACATCTGCCGTCGCCTTATTTCGGCGCCAGCACCATCACCATCTGGCGGCCTTCGGAGCGCGGCGAGGATTCGACCTTCGCCTTGTCCTCGAGCTCGGCCTGCACCTTGACCAGCAGCTGCATACCCAGCTCCTGGTGCGCCATTTCGCGGCCGCGGAAGCGCATGGTGACCTTCACCCGGTCCCCGTCCTCGAGGAAGCGGTGCACCGCCTTCATCTTGGTCTCGTAATCGTGCGTGTCGATATTCGGACGCAGCTGGATTTCCTTGACCTCGATCACCTTCTGCTTCTTGCGCGCTTCGGCTGCCTTCTTCTGGGCAGCATATTTGAAGCGGCCGAGATCGAGCATCTTGGCGACGGGCGGGACCGAGTTCGGGGAGATGATGACGAGATCGAGTCCCTGCTCCTGCGCCTCGGCCAATGCCTCGCGCGTCCGTACGACGCCACGGTTGGCGCCTTCGCCATCGATCAGCTGGACATCGGGGGAGGAGATATCTTCGTTAGATTGCGGCCCATCTTTCTGGGGCGCGACGGGTCTCATGGGACGACGAATGGGAGGCGATCCTTCAATTGTTACCGGAGCGGCAGGAGATCGCGGCTAAAATCGTGCTGCGTCGGCCATAAGTCAACACCGGAACAGACAAGAAACAGCAGCCACTTGCGGTTTGATGACAAACTGTTGCCGCGAAGGCTAACGCAAGGCAAAAGGCCGGACATAACGGATGGAGTCGGTGAACGTGGAAGCCGCGCTTGAGTACCTGGACGTGGGCGAGGGCGATGCCGCGCGGCGCATCGCCATGCTGCGCCGGCCAGGGCGATCTCCGGGCATTTTCTGGCTCAACGGCTACCGCTCCGACATGGGGGGGACCAAGGCGACGGCGCTCGATGCGTTCGGCGCGGAAAAAGGTCTCGCCGTCACCCGCTTCGATCACTCCGGCAATGGCCTGTCGGGCGGCGATTTCCTCGATGGCACGGTGAGCCGCTGGCTCGAGGAATCGCTCGCGGTGTTTGCGACCACCTCGGGGCCGCAGGTGATCGTCGGCTCTTCGCTCGGCGGCTGGCTGGCGCTGCTGCTGGCCCGCGAGCTGCGGCGGCGCGGCGAGGGCACCCGGGTCAAGGCCCTGGTGCTGATCGCCCCCGCGGTGGATGCGACCGCCGAGCTGATGACCAAGCGCATGACCAAGGCCGAGCAGGCCGCCCTGAAGCGCGACGGCGTCGTGCAGCGGCCGTCGAAATATTCCGATGCGCCCTATCCCTATACGGCGAGACTGATCGAGGATGGCAACCAGCATCATCTGATGTTCGGCCGCGGCATCGATGTGGGTGCGCCGGTGACCATCCTGCAGGGCGGCAAGGATCCCGACGTGCCGCGCGAGCACGCCATGCGGCTGGTGCAGCATCTGCTCACCGACCCGGTGACCTTCACCCTCATCCCCGATGGCGACCATCGCCTCAGCCGGCCCGAGGATCTCGACTTGCTGAAGGCGGCGGTGGAGCGCGAGATCACCGTGCCGCCCGAGCAGCTGACACTGGCGCTCTGAAGCTCGGCGCGGCAATCTCCCCGGGGCAGCGAGGGAGCCCGAGCCATGACCGAGATCACCGACGACTTCATGCGCGAGATGCTGGGCAAGTCGCGTCCCTACAGCGTCGTCGTCCTGAAGAAGGGGCCGAACTACCGCGCCGATGGTGACCGCAGCGTCATCTGGGAGCACGGCCGCCGCAATTTCGCGTTGCGCGCCGCCGGCCAGCTCGCCGTGGTGGTGCCGCTGGCAAGCGACACGGAAATGGCTGGATTGGGCCTGTTCACCACCAGCCTCGATGACACCCGCGCCCTGATGCTTGGCGACCCTGCCATCGCGGCCGGCTGGCTGACCTTCGAAGTCTATGCCGGCCGTAGCTTTCCGGGGGATAGTCTGCCGGGCTAGCCGATATTGTCCCCCTCCACGATGTCATCCCCGCGCAGGCGGGGACTCAGGGGATCTCTCAGCACTCGAGATAGCTCGACCATCCCACTGGGTTCCCGCCTGCTCGGGAATGACGCCGGTGGCGGTCGCCGTGTTTCACAGTCAGTCGAACCGCAGCGGTGTTTTCTGCTGCCCGCTTGCGTCGAAGTTCGAGGGCTCGAGCCAGCGCTCGAACGTCGCTTTCCGCTCCGGCCACTCGCTGTCGAGCATCGAGAACCAGGCGGTGTCGCGATTCTCGCCCTTGGCGATCATGTGCTGCCGGAACAGGCCCTCGTAAGTGAAGCCGAAGCGCTTCGCAGCGCGCTTGCTCGGTTCGTTCCGGTCGTTGCATTTCCATTCGAAGCGACGATAGCCGAGCGTTTCGAAGATGTGGCGGGCGAACAGATACAGCGCTTCGGTGGCACGCGGGGTGCGGGCGATCGCCGGCCCCCAGTAGATCGAGCCAATCTCGATCACCCCATGCTCCGGCACAATGCGCATCAGTGCCTGCCGGCCGCCGGCCTTGCCGGTCGATTTGTCGATGACGGCGAAGAGCATCGGGTCGGCCTTGCCGAGCACGCTCTGGATAAACGCCTCGGTATCGGCCTGTGACTTGGGCGCATAGTCGCCGAGATAGGCGAACCGGACATCGCCGTCGGGGACGTTCGAGGCCTCGTACAGGTCCGCCGCATGCGCCATGCTCAGCGGTACGAGCCGCACGTAATGGCCGTCGAGCACCACGCGTTGCGGCGGCGTCGCGGGCTGGGGAGTGCTCATTGCCGGCCTTTCCAGATGGCGTCGAGACCTTCGCGGTACGTCGGATAGAGCAGGTCGGCGCCGAGCGCCGCCAGCACCTTCTTGGATGAGACGCGCTTGTTGTCGGAATAAAAGCTGCGCGCCATCGGCGTCATCTCGGCGGTCTCGAACGGCACCTCGGCCGGCGGCTCGATTCCCATGACATGGGCGGCATAGGTGACGAGATCCTGCGGCGGCGCCGGCTCGGTATCGGCGAGGTTGTAGGTGCCCTCGAGATCGCTGAGCGCGGCGCGCGCCGTGATGCGGCCGATATCGGCGACGTGGATGCGGTTGAACACCTGGTTCGGCTTGACGATGCGGCGGGCGGTGCCCTCGCGCAGCTTGTCGAAGGCCGAGCGGCCGGGCCCGTAAATGCCGGCCAGCCGCACGATGAACAGCGGCACGCCACGTTGTCTGGCGTAGTCGCGCCACGCCTGCTCGGCCTCGACCCGCTGCTTCGAGCGCACGTTCAGCGGCCGTGTCGGCGCTTCCTCGTCGATCCACTCGCCGCCGAAATCGCCATACACGCCGACGGTGGAGAAGTAGCCGATCCACTCGAGGTTCGGCGCCGCATCGAGATCGGCGCGATGCAGGTTCAGCGCTGCGTCGCCGCGTTCGTCCGGCGGGATCGAGAGGATCACATGGGTCGCCGCCCGCAGGTCTTCGCTGAGCGTCGTGCCCGGCGCTTCACCATCGAAGACGTGGATGCGGTAGGCCGAGTCGGCCTCCGACTCGGCGGCTTCGGCGCTGCGGGTGGTACCGGCCACCGGAATTTGCGGGTCGGCCAGCAAGTGCAGGGCGCGGGCGGTGGCGCGCGAGGAATAACCCATGCCGAAGAAGAACAGGCGCATCTCAGATAGAACTCTAGTTTGCGCGCGCCGGCTGGACGACCGCGCTCCACTCTGCCTGGACGCTGATGTCGCCTTCATCGGGCAAAAACGCAAGCGCCAGTGCATCCGCGCGCGCTTTCGTCACAAGCCGGCGCACCGCCCATATCGCCGCACCGCGGATCAACGGCTCGGCGTCGCGCAGGCGGGCCTCGGCCAGTGGAACCAGCGTTTCGTCGGCCGAATTGCCGATAGCGATGAGGACGTTCCGCAGGAACCGGGCGTGGCCGATCCGCTTGATCGGCGAGCCGGCGAACAGCGTGCGGAAGCCGGAATCGTCGAGCTGCACCAGATCGGCGAGCGCTGGGGACTTGAGCTCGTCGCGGGCCCTCAGTTTCAGCTCGTGCGTCTCGGAGGCGAACTTGTTCCACGGGCAGACCGCGAGGCAATCGTCGCAGCCATAGATGCGGTTGCCCATCGGCGCGCGGAACTCCAGCGGGATCGGTCCGGGATGCTCGATGTTGAGGTAGCTGAGGCAGCGTCGCGCATCGAGCTGGAACGGCGCGGGGAAGGCGTTGGTGGGGCAGATATCGAGGCAGCGCCTGCAGCTGCCGCAGCTTTCGGCATGCGGCGCGCTGGCCGGCAGCTCGGCTGAGGTGAAGATGGCGCCGAGGAACAGCCACGAGCCATGCTCGCGGCTGACCAGCACCGTGTGCTTGCCCTGCCAGCCAATGCCGGCGGCCTCGCCCAGCGGCTTTTCCATCACCGGGGCGGTGTCGACGAACACCTTCACCTCAGCCCCGGTGCGCCGGTTCAGCAGTCCGGCCAGCTCCTTGAGCTTGCCCTTGATGATGTCGTGATAGTCGCGGTTGCGGGCATAGACCGAGATATTGCCCGCCGAGCGGTGCTGCAGGTCGGCCATCGGGTCGGTCTCCGGCCCGTAATTCATCCCCACCATGATCACCGAGCGGGCTTCCGGCCACAGCGCCTCGGGCGCGCCGCGCCGCTGCGCCGTCTCCGCCATCCAGGCCATCTCGCCGTGCCAGTCCCGCGCCAGGGCGGTATCGAGTTTCTCGGGCAGGTCCGGTCGTGCATCGGCGCGCGCCACGCCGAACGCCTCGAAGCCGAGGGCCTTGGCGCGTTGCCTGAGTTCGGCGAGGAGCTTTGTCTCTGTCACGCCGCGCGGTGTAGCACGTCCGGCGGCGAGGTCAGAAATCGAGATCGGCATATCCCGCGGCGGCCGGCATGCCGACGACGCGATCGTTGAGCAGGGTGCGGAAGGCTGGGCGGGATTTGATCCGGGCGTACCACTGCCGGGTTTCGTCCGAACTGCCCCATTGCACATCGCCCAGGTAGTCGAGGCTCGAAAGGTGCGCCGCGAGCGCGAAATCGGCCAGCGTCATGTCATCGCCGGCCATCCAGTGCCGGGTGGCGAACAGCCAGTTGAAATAGTGCAGGTGCTCGGCAAGGTTCGCCTTGGCGACCCGCAGCACTCCCGGCTCCGGCGTCATGCCGCGCTGGTCGCGTTTGACGATCTTTTCTTCGAGGATGTAGCGCGTCACTTCGTCGTTGAGCTTGACCAGCACCCATTCGAGCAGCCGCCACATTTCGTTGCGCAGCGCCGCATGTGCGGGAAACAAGCCGTCGACTGCCGCGGGCACGTAGCGATCCTCGATCGCGTGGATCACCGCCAGCGTGCCGACCACCGGCGGTTCGCCGTTCTCGACGAGGATGGGCACCGTGCCCGCCGGGTTGATCTCGAGCAGCCGGGGATCACGCGTCCACGGTTTGATGTCCTCGAGATCGATGCTCACGCCGTATTCGGCGAACATCAGCCTGGCGAGGCGGGAGGAGGGGTCGAGCCTGTGCTGCAGCAACCTTGGCATACCGGAGAACGATCCTTGCCGATCCTTGGCGGGGGCGGGCAAATCGCGCTAGATGCCTCGCATGCCGCCCTTCTGGTGGGATGAGTTAGGGGATCAGATGAACGCCGATCAAGGTCTTTTTGTGCCGCTGATCCTGGGGATTATCGAGGGGATTACCGAATTCCTACCGGTCTCCTCGACCGCCCATATCCTGCTCGCCGGGCACTTCCTCGGCTTCAACAGCCCCGGCCGGGTGTTCGAGGTGCTGATCCAGCTCGGCGCCATCCTCGCCATCGTCGTGGTGTATTTCCAGCGCCTGCTCGGCATCGCCAGGGACGCAATCGCCCGGAAACCGGGAGCTCTGCGCTTCATCCTCGGTGTCGTGCTGGCCTCGTTTCCGGCGGCAATCGCCGGCGTGCTGCTGCATGATTTCATCAAGACAGTGATCTATGAGACGCCGGTGGTGTTCTGCGTCTCGCTGATCGTCGGCGGCATCATCCTGCTCTATGTCGACCAGCTGAAGCTCACCCCGAAATACACCGATATCTACAACTATCCGCCGCTGCTCTGCCTCTATATCGGGCTGTTCCAGGTGCTGGCGCTGATCCCCGGGGTGTCGCGCTCGGGCTCGACCATCGTCGGTGCGCTGCTGCTCGGCACCGACAAGCGCTCGGCGGCAGAGTTCACCTTCTTCATCGCCATGCCGATCATGGGCGGGGCGTTCGCCTACGATCTCTACAAGAGCCGCGATTTCATCACCGCCGAACTCGGCGCCGCGGTGATCATCGGTTTTGCCGCCGCCTTCGTCACCGCGTTCTTCGTCGTGCGTTACCTGCTCGATTTCATTTCGAAGAACGGCTTCGCCGTATTCGCCTACTGGCGCATCTTCGTCGGCGCGATCGGGCTGTGGGGGATTTTGCTGTTCGGCTGAGGCTGATAGCCAACCAGCGCTTCCAAAGCCGCCTGGCGGTGGGCGAACCTAACCCGCCATCGCCGCCTTGAACGCCCGCACCACGGCAGCGTCCGTCCGCCGCCGGGTCTCTGCCGCAAAACCCAGCCGCACCGCCGGGGCGCTGCCTGCGGGCCCCGCTGACGCGCAGGAACTGTGCACTTCGTCGACCGGCACTGCGGCGAGCAGCGCGCCGACATTGGCGGGCGTAAGCCCCGAGCCGGCCATGATCTTGATCCGGCCGCGGGCGGTGCTCACCGCCGTGGCGATATTGTCGATCCCGTCGAGCGCCACATGCACGCCGCCCGAGGTGAGGATGCGCTCGAACTGCAGCGCGATAGCCGCCTCCGTCGCCTCGGCGAAATCCGGCACCAGGTCGATGGCGCGGTGGAGGGTCGAACCAAGTCCCTCGGCCTGGTCGCGCAGCCGGGCCAGTACCTTGAGGTCGAGTTCGCCGTTTGGACGCGAGGCGCCCAGCACCACGCCGGCGAGACCGGCGGCGCGGATGGCGTCGATATCGCCGAGCATGGCGTCCACATCGGCGTCGTCGCAGACGAAGTCGCCGCTGCGCGGCCGGACGATGGCGTAGACCGGAACCGGCGCGGCCGCGGCAAGTCGCATCAGGCCAGCCGAGGGCGTCAGCCCGCCCAGTTCGAGCCCCGAGCAGAGTTCGATCCGGTCGCCGCCGCCGGCAATGGCGGCAACGAGGCTCTGCGGATCAGCGACGCAGACTTCGAGCAGGCGGTTGGTCACGCGGCGTTCTCCACAAAACCGAGGATGGCGGCCCCGACGAGGCCGGGCTCTAGCGTGAGTCGCGCGGGCACCACCAGCGGCGTGGCGAGCCGGCGCAGGATCCGCTGCCGCACCGCCGCATCGAGCAGCGCGATGAATTCCGGCACTTTGCCGAGCCCCCCGCCCACCGGCACGATGCTGGCGCCGAGGACATTGACCACCAGGGCCAGAGGCCCGGCGAGCAGGTCGATCTGCACCTCGATGGTGCGCGCCGCCCTGGCATCGCCGGCGCGCCAGGCGTCGACGATGGCGGTGCTGGGCAGTTCGACGCCGTGGAGGTGCTTGTGCAGCCGCTCCATGCCGCGCGCCGCGCCCACCGTGTCGACGCAGCCCGCCTGGCCGCAGCCGCAGGCAAAGCGCGGAATGGCGACGGGCGGGTCGCCCGCCGAGGTGGCGGCCACCGGCCCATGCCCCCATTCGCCGGCAAAGCCGCCGGCGCCGGTGACGATGCGGCCGTCGATGACGATGCCGCCGCCGACCCCGGTGCCGAGGATGGCGCCGAAGACGATACGGTGGCCGCGACCGGCTCCCTCGCTGGCTTCGGCCAGCGCGAAACAGTCTGCATCATTGGCGACGAACACCGGGCGGCCGAGCTCTGCCACAAGGTCGGCCGAGAGCCGTCGGCCATCGATGCAGGGGATATTGGCGCAGGTGATGCTGCCGTCGGCCGGATCGACCACGCCGGTGATCGAGATGGCGATCGGTGTATCGGCCGGAGCGTCGGCCGTGCCGGCGATGTCACGGATGGCGGCAACGAAGGCGCCGAACGCGTCGAGCGGCGTTGGCACCCGGCCCAGCGGCGTGAGCGCGGACGGGCTGGACGCCAGCGCCGCCTTGATCCCGGAACCGCCAATATCGATGCAGATAATCATCGCTGTTGAGTGCTTTCTAAGGAGCGGGCATCTACCTTCGGTGCGCGCCGCCGACTCGGCCCGCGCGAAAGGTGCGATGACGGATAATGGTTGAACAGGCCCGGCAACAGGCGACCCCCACGATCGACGATGTCGCGGCGCTCGCCGGCGTCTCCCGCGCCGTCGCGTCGCGGGCGCTGTCGTCGGAAAAGCGGCCGGTCTCGGCGGAAAAGCGCGAGCGGGTGCTGCAGGCGGCCGCCGAACTCGGCTATCGCGTCAACCTCCTGGCGCAGAGCCTCACCACCAAGACGGTCAACCTGATCGCGGTGGTGGTCAACCACATCCACGACCTGAGCGACCTCGACCTGTTCGACCAGTTGCTCGCCGAGACCCAGGCGATCGGCAAGCAGGTAATCCTCATCCGCGTCGGCTCGGTCGGCAAGGTGGAGGAGTTCCTGCGCCAGGGCGTCGCCTATCACGTCGACGCGGCCCTGGTGTTTTCCGACTTTGCCGATGCCGAGACGGTGCGCCGGATGTTCCGCTCCGACCTCGTGGTGATGCTCAATGGCCGGCACGACGAGCTGTCGCCGACGGTGATCCCGGACGAGGCGATGGGCATCGGCCAGGCGGTTGCCGACGCGGCGCAGCATGGCGTGAAGACCGCGGCGCTGGTCACCGGCCGCGCCTCCTCGCTGGTCGAAGAGGCGCGCATCGCTTCCTACATCGCCGCATTCGACAGGCATGGCATCGAGCTCGTGCAGACCGTGCAAGGCGATTATTCCTATCAGAGCGGGCATGCGGCGGCGCCGGCGGTGGTTGGCTTCGATTGCCCCGACGCGGTGTTCTGCACCTCCGACGCCATGGCGATGGGCATTCTCGATGTCTGTCGTGAGGATTTCCCGGGCAATCGTCCGACCCGCTTCCGGCTCTATGGCTTCGACAACCTGTCGCTGACCGATTTCGATGCCTACCCGATCTCGTCCATCGGCTACGACAAGGCCGACTACGTGCGCCAGATGGTGCGCTTTCTCGCCGATCCCACCGCCTTCACCCCCGGCCAGGCGCCGGTGACCATCCCGACGCGGTTTGTGCCGAGGAAGACCAGCTAGGAGCCGGCGGGCGGGCGGGCGATATCGAAGCCACCACCCCCCACAAAAGGTTCCGGGCCGCCTTGGGGGACGGCCCGGCAGTCGGCGCGGGGCGGTGGCAAAGGGAGAACGCCGCCCTGGCCAGTTTCTTACCAGAGCGCGTTCAGCGCCGGCGGGTTGGCGGTCTCGCCCCACCACTTCTTGTAGTTGGCGGAGTAGGCGCCCGACTGGATGTAATCGGACACGAACATGTCGAGCCAGCGCACGAATTCCGGATCGCCCTTGGCGACGGCAATGCCGATCGGATCGTTCGAGTAGAGGCCCGGGATGGTCACGAGGCTCGGGTTCTTGGTGGCGAGGTAGTCGAGCAGCGACGAATCTTCGATCGCCGCGTCGACGCGCTTCTGCTGCAGCTGCAGCACGCCATCAGGCGCGAACTGGTCGACATAGACCAGCTCGGCGGTCGGCACGGCGGTCTTGATGAACGTCTCGCCGGTGGTGCCGCGACCGACCACGATCTTCTTGCCGGCAAGGCCGGCGAGGTCGGTGATGCCCGAGTCGGCCTGGACGATGATGCGCAGGCCCGCGCGGTTGTACGGAATGGTGAAGTTCACCGACTTGGCGCGCTCGAGCGTCGCCGAGGTGTTGGCGACCACGATGTCGAGCTGGCCCGAGACCAGCATCGAGATGCGGGCGTCACCCGACACGTCGGTGAATTCCACCGGCACGCCGAGCTTCTGGGCGATCATGTTGGCGACGTCGACGTCGTAGCCCACCGGGTTGTTCTGCTCGTCGCGGAAGCCGATCGGCTCACCGCCGAGCGATACGCCGATGCGCACCACGTTGCGGCCGCGGATGTCGTCGAGCATGCCGGCAAAGGCTGGGACGGCCGTGGTGGCGACGAGCGCCAGCGCGGCAACAGCAGTCAGAATACGCTTCATGGGTTGGTTCCTCTCCTTGTCAGATAGTCTTCGCTGCGCGGAGTTCTGCTTCCGGCATCGAGTCGTCCCAGAGCCAGTAGCGAATCTCGCCCTGGCACCTGAAGTTCACCACCTCGTGGTTCCCCTTGGCGTCGACGGCGTGGATCACCACCCCGCCAAGGAACCCCTCGGTGAGTTCGTTGAGCTCGTCGACCGCGAGCTTGACCGCATCGCTCAGCGAATAGCCGAGCTTCATCGCGAGCACGATGGTGCGGCTGGTGGCGCAGCGCATCGTCATCTCGCCGGTATGGGTGCACGCGGCGGCGCCATAGCGGCTGTCGGCGTAAAAGCCGGCGCCGGGGATCGGGCTGTCGCCGAGCCGGCCCGGATATTTCCAGGCCCAGCCCGAGGTCGAGGTCGCGGCATGGATGCCGCGGGTTGCGTCGGCGCTGAGATAGACCGTGGTGTCGCGCACCCGCTCGGGGTCGGTGATGGTCTTGAGCAGCGGCGCCAGCGGGGTGTCTGGGAAGGCCGCCTTCTGTTCCGGCGTCATTTCCTTTTCGAGCCGTTCCCACCAGACCCGCTTCGAATCCTCGAGCAGCACGTCGTCAACCGAGAAACCGGTTTCAGTGGCAAAGCGGCGCGCCCCTGCGCCGGTCAGCATGACATGCGGCAGCCGCTTCATCACCTCATGGGCGAGGCGGGCCACCGGAATGGTATCGGGGACCGCGCCGACGCTGCCGACTGCGCGCGTCGTGCCGTCCATCACTGCAGCATCGCACTCCATCACCCCCAGCATGTTGGGCCAGCCGCCATGGCCGACGCTGCGTACCTTGGTCTCGGCCTCGACCTTCGAGATGCCGGCAACCATGGCCGTCAGGCCGTCGCTGCCCGCACGCAGCATCTCGACGGTCGTCGGGATGCCGGGCCAGCCTTCCGCATTGGCGATGAACAACATGGTGGTCAGTCTTTCCGCATCTTGGAGAGAAACTGCGCGACGCGCGGCTGCGCGAGGCCGCCATCGTCGGCGAAGAATTTTTCGGTCGGCAGGTCGACCAGCAGCACGCCCTTTTCGAGAAAGACGATGCGGTTGGAGATCTGCCGCGCGAACTCGATCTCATGCGTCACGAACACCATGGTGGTGCCGTCCTTGGCGAGCCTGGCGAGGATATCGAGCACTTCGGCCGTCATCTCGGGGTCGAGCGCGCTGGTCACTTCGTCGAGCAGCAGGTAGCGCGGCTTCATCGCCAGCGCCCGGCAGATGCCGACACGCTGCCGCTGCCCGCCCGACAGCTGCGCCGGGTAGGCGTCGGCGCGATCGCCGAGGCCTACCTGGGCGAGCAGGGCCCGACCCTCGGCTTCAGCTTCCGCCCTGGGCCGCTTCAGCACCTCGATCGGCGCCAGCGTGATGTTCTGCAGCGCCGTCATGTGCGGGTAGAGGTTGAACAGCTGGAACACCGTGCCGCTGCGCTTGCGCGCCTCGGCCAGTTCCCTGGGCTTCGACACATCGAAATCGTCGACTGTGATCTTGCCGGCATTGAGCTTTTCGAGCCCGTTGATGCAGCGGATCAGCGTCGATTTACCCGAGCCCGAGGAGCCGAGGATCGACACCACTTCGCCAGGGTTCACCGTGAGGTTCACGCCATCGAGGACGGTGACCGGGCCAAAGGCCTTTTTGACGTTTTCGACTTTCAGCATGCTCTAAAGGCCCCGGAAGGCGCTGTGCGCCCGCAGACGTTTTTCGGCCCAGGCGCCCAGCGAGGCGACCGCCTTGGCGGCGAGGTAGTAGAGAATGCCGACCGCCGTCCACACGATGAACGGCTTCAGCGTCCTCAGGTTGAGCGTCGCGCCGATCTTGGCGAGGTCGAGCACGCCGATCACCGAGATCAGCGAGGTGACCTGCAGCTGGTTGACCAGCAGCGCCGTCAGCGGTCCGATCGAGAAGGCGGCGGCCTGCGGCGCGATCACATGGCGCAGCACCTGCCAGCGGCTGAGCCCGAACACCCGGGCGGCTTCGATCTGGTCGCGGCCAATGGATTCGATCGACGACACCGCGATGACGTAGACGAACGCTGCCGTATTGGCCGAGAGCGTCACGATCGCCGCCTGCACCGGCGTCACGTTGACGTGGAAGAACGCCGGAAAGCCGAAGAACACCAGGAACAGCTGCACCAGCACCGGCGAGTTCTTGAGGATCTCGGCGACGAAGGTGATGACCTGCATCAGCACCGGCACGCGGTAGAACCGCACGATGCCCCACAGCACGCCGATGAACACCCCGATCAGCGAGGTGACGAGGAACAGCCCGACGGTGACCCCGAGGCCCTGCAGCAGCAATACGATGTCGAAGGGGGTGAACTCGGCGTAACGCATCAGCTCACCTGTTCCTGAAGGTCGCGGTTGAGGCGGCGGTGCAGCAGGGTGATCCCGAGCGAGACCAGGTAAGTCAGCGCCGCATAGACCACCAGCAGCACCACATAAACCTCGAACGGCCGGAACGTGTCGGAGGCGACGATCTTGGCCTGCCCGGTCAGCTCGTTGAGCGTGATGGTGGAAAGGATCGACGAGGTGAGGATCATGTTGATCAGCACCGAGCCGAGCGGTCGCACCGACGTGCGCAGCGCGATCGGCAACACGATGCGGGTAAAGGTCACGCGCTTCGACAGTCCGCTGACCTCGGCGGCTTCGAGGATGCCGTTATCGATGGCGAGGATGCCGGCGCGGATCGCATCGGACGCGTAGGCGCCGCCGGCGATCGACAGCGCCACCACGCCAGTGGTGAAAGCGTCGATATAGATGCCGATCTCGGGCAGGCCGTAATAGAAGAAGAACAGCTGCACGATGAACGGGATGTTGCGGAACAAATCGACATAGAGGAAGGCCAGCCGGCCGATCCACTTGTTCGACGAGGTGCGCGCGATGGCGACCAGCATCCCCAGGATGACGCTGCCCAGCAGCGCCAGGGCGCAGGCTTCGAGCGTCAATAGCGCTCCCTCGGCCAGAAAGCCGAGATGCGGGATGAGAATGGTGAGATCGAGCCGCACGTGCCCTCCCGCCGAGTGAAACCGGTTTCACATTATGTGACAGTTCGGCAAAGTCAAGCAGCCTCTGCGACCTATCCGGCGTCGCTTGGACCGGTCCGAAGTCGCGCACACGCCGCCGTGATCGGCATTGGCTGGCAAGTGTGACCGCAATGCACTCGACAAGTGCCGTGGCTTTTTGCTGGTAGACACCTCGATATTGCCACTCTTGTTGCGAGACCTGTTTTGACCACCCGCCGCCTGTTCCTGATCGGAAGCGCCGCCCTGGCGCTCAGTGCCTGTTCCTCCACCGGCAAGCGCGACCTCAATGCGCGGACCAACGTGATCCAGGTCGATGAGCCATGGGCCAGCTACTATTCGATGAAGACCGATGAGCCGTTCCCGGTCCCCGGCATCGATATCCGCAAGATCCCGCAGCAGTTCTGGCGCCAGGATGTCGATTATGCCGGCGGCGAGAAGCCCGGCACCATCGTCGTCAACACCACCGAGCGCTTCCTCTACCTGGTGCAGCCGGGTGGCCGCGCCATCCGTTACGGCGTCGGCGTCGGGCGCGAAGAGGGGCTCAATTTCCGCGGCAGCGCGGTGATCGCCCGCAAGGCCGAATGGCCGCGCTGGACCCCCACCGCCAACATGATCAAGACCCAGCCCGAGCGCTACGGTCCGGTGGCTGCCGGCATGGAAGGCGGGCTGAAGAACCCGCTCGGCCCGCGCGCCCTTTATCTTTACCGCAACGGCAAGGACACGCATTTCCGCCTGCACGGCACGCTCGAGCCCTACACCATCGGCCAGTCGGTGTCGTCGGGCTGCATCCGCCTGATCAACCAGGACATCATCGACCTCTACAGCCGCGTGCCCACCGGCACCCGGGTGATCGTCACCGGCTGAGCTCTCTGCCTCCCCCGACGCTGGCGTTGTAGCGAGGTGCCTTCTCCACTCGCGGGAGAAGGCAGGCCGGCGCCGCCAGCGGACGACTGCCTACGGATGACCCCGTGAGCAGGGCACCTGCACTGCCCCACCTCCCCATCGGGGCAGGTGCTTCCAGGACAGGGTGACAAATCCCGTTCGGCTCATCATTATGACCCTCCCGGAATCAGCGGTGGGGATGTCCGTGGCATCAAAGGCCAATATCGATGCCTGGTTCGAGCGCATCGGCTTTGCCGGTTCGATCGCTCCCTCGCTGGAGACACTGAACCAGTTGCATCAGCTGCACCCGGCGGCGATCCCTTACGAAAACCTCGATCCGCTGATGGGCGCGCCGGTCCGGCTCGACCTCGCCAACCTGCAGCAGAAGCTGCTGTTCGATCGGCGCGGCGGCTATTGCTTCGAACACAACCTGCTGTTCAAGGCGATGCTGGAGGAGCTCGATTTCGAGGTGAAGATGCATGGCGCCCGCGTGCTGTGGGGGCTGGCCGAGGGCGAGGAGCCGCCGCTGCGCCACCTGGTGCTGACCGTCGAGGTCGCCGGCGTCACCTATCTCGCCGATGTCGGGTTCGGCG
>MKVB01000004.1:100552-164554 GCA_001899085.1 Devosia sp. 66-14
GCTCGATACCTTTCGGCTGCTCGAAGCCGATGGCACCTGGCAGGTCGATATCGAGATCGAGGGCGAGTGGCGGGCGCTCTACAGCTTCGAGCGTCCCGAACGCAGCATGGACGAACTGCTGGCGCTGAATGAAGCCGCGGCGTCCTCGCCGTTCTTTACCCAGACCCTCCTGGTCGCCCGGGTCGAGAAGACCCGCCGCGTCGCGCTGTTCAACCGCAAGCTGAACATCCACACCATCGGCGCACCCAGCGAGGGGCGGTTGATCGGTTCGGTCGCCGAGCTGCGCGAGTTGCTGGCCGGCACCTTCGGCCTGCAACTGCCCAATGACGAGCGGCTCGAGCCGGCATTGCTGAAGATCATCGAACGCGAGCCCGATTGATGGCGCCGGTTTACGTCGACCCCGACAAGGTGCTCGAGTTCAAGGACGAGCAGTCCTTCTACGATTGGCTGGCGGAGCACCACGACAGCGACGCGTGGGACGAGGTGTGGATCAAGATCCACAAGGTCGGCTCCGGCCTGCCATCGATCACCGCCAAGGAGGCGATCGACGTGATCCTCTGCTGGGGCTGGATCGACGCGGTTCGCAAGGGCTTCGACGACAAGAGCTTCCTGCAGCGCTACACCCGCCGCGGCAGAAAGAGCATCTGGAGCAAGATCAACGTCGACAACGTCGCGCGGCTGATCAAGTCCGGCAGGATGACCGAGCACGGCATGAAGCATGTCGAGGCCGCCAAGGCCGATGGTCGCTGGGACAGGGCCTATGGCGCCGGCAAGGACATGAAGATTCCCGACGACCTCATGGCGGCGATCGAGGCCGAGCCGGCGGCCCTCGACATGCTCGGCCGGCTCAGCGAGCAGAACCGCTTCGCCATCGCCTTCCGTACCCACAACATGAAAACCGAGGCCGGTCGCAAAAAGAAGATCGAGAGCTTCGTCGACATGCTGAAGCGCGGCGAGACCATCTATCCCCAGGGTAAGCAGAAGTGAGCGTCTGGGTGGCGTTCCTGCGCGCCGTCAATGTCGGCAAGCGCCAGATGAAGATGGCCGAGCTCAAGGCGCTCTGCGAGGAGCTCGGCTATTCCGGCATCAAGACCGTTCTCGCCAGCGGCAATGTGCGTTTCGAGTGTCCGCACGATCCCAAGGCGGAACTGGAAGCGGCGATCGAGAAGCGCTGGGGCTGGTTCTCGGAGGCGGTGATGCGTTCGGGGCCCGAGATCGAGGCCATGCTGGCGGCAAGACCCTTCGCGGCTTACCCCGACGAGGGCAATTTCCACCGCTACGTCATGCTGTTCGACAAGCCCTTGCCTGAGGGCGCGCGCTATACCGGCATTGCCGACAACTACGATGTCGTGCGGGTCACCGAGCGCGAAATCTACCTCGTCGGGTACCGTCAGCCTGACGGCCGGCACGGTCCGGGGCTGGACAAGTTCGACCGGCAGTTGGAGAAGGGCGCAGTCGCTACCATGCGCAACTGGAACACCATTCCCAAGGTCCTCAATTGATCACTGTCCTCGGCTCCACCAATCTCGATCTGATCGGCACCGTCAGCCGCATCCCCAAGCCCGGCGAGACCGTGCCCGGGGACCAGTTCTCGATGGCCGCCGGCGGCAAGGGCGCCAACCAGGCGCTGGCGGCCCGCCGCGCCGGGGCCGAGGTCCGGATGTTCGCCGCCGCCGGCACCGACAGTTTCGCCGATGAGGCGCTGAAGCTGCTGCGTGCCGACGGTGTGGATCTCAGCCAGGTGCGCATCGTCGAAGGCGCCACCGGCATCGCCATGATCTTCGTCGACGAGGCGGGCGAGAACGTCATCGCCATCCTCCCCGGCGCCAACGGCACCATGGGCCCGGCCGACGCCGACGCGGCGCTCAAGGGACTCGGTATCGGCTCGGTGCTGATGCTGCAGCAGGAGATCCCGCAGGCGTCGACCGAGCGGGCGCTCGAACTGGCCAAGGCCCAGGGCGTCGTCTCGATCCTCAACACCGCACCGTTCCTGAAGACCACCAGGGCGGTGGCGGAACAGGCTTCGATCGTCATCGCCAACGAAACCGAGTTCGAGCTCCTGACCGGCGCCGGCATCGACAAGCTCGATGCGGCGATGACCGACTGGGCCAGATCGCAGAACCAGACGGTGATCGTCACTCTCGGCCCCGACGGCGCCCGCGCCGCCACGCCGACCGGCAGCCTCAAGGTTCCCGCCATGAAGGTCGATCCGGTCGATACCGTCGGCGCCGGCGATACCTTCTGCGGCTATCTCGCCGCCGGCCTCGATCGCGGGCTGGACCTGGAAGCCGCCATGCGGCGAGCGGCACTGGCGGCCAGCCTGGCAGTCCTGAAGCCGGGCGCCCAACCCGCCGTGCCCTATCTGCGCGATGTCGAAGCGGCGCTGAAGTAAGCCACATGGAGCGGGCCTGGTTTGGGGGTAAGGTTGTTGAGCTGCCCCCAGGCTCGCATGCCGACGAACGCGGCGTTCTCACCACGATGGCGTTCGACCGGCACGGCTTTGCTGCCGTCCGGTGCTTCATCGTCGAGGCGCCGGATGGTGCCCGGCGCGGCGGTCATGGCCACCTCCGAGGCCGCCAACTGCTGGTGCGGTTGTCCGGTAGTATCGACATCGAGCTTCGCTATCACGGAAGCATCGAACGGCTGACCCTCGATGATGGGCTGCGTGCTATTCTTGTCGAGCCCCCGGTCTGGGCCAGTCAGACCTATCGTGGCGATCGGGCGAGTCTGCTGGTTCTGTGCGACACCACTTACGACGTTGACGACTACTCCAAGGATCCCGCCTAGTGACCGTCAAACGCATCGCCGTACTCGGCGCCGGCATACTTGGCTCGTGCCTGGCGCTGCTGCTTGCCCGGCGCGGTCACGACGTGACCGTGTTCGACAAGGAGAGCGAGCCCGTCGCCTGCGCCAGCCGCTGGAACGAGGGCAAGATCCATCTGGGGTACCTCTACGGGGCAGACGATAGCCTCAGGACGGCCCGACATATCCTGCCCGGCAGCTTGAGCTTCGGGCGCGTGCTTTCCGAGCTGCTGGGCGCCGACCTCAGGCCGCACACCACCTCCGGCGATGACATCTACCTCGTCCATCGCAACTCCGTGGTCGATCCCGTCACGCTGGAGCGGACATTCAGCCGCATCGACGAATTGCTGCGCGAACATCCCTTGGCGCGAGAGTACCTGGTCGACGTTTCCGCCGCCCGGACGCGGAGGCTCTCGCCGAGCGAATGCCGCGAGATCAGCGGCGCCGATGAGGTGGTCGCCGCGCTCGAAGTTCCCGAACGGTCGATCAACACGCAGTGGGTCGCCGACAGCCTGGCCGCCGCGCTGCGCAGCCAGGCCCGCGTCACCTTGCGGCTGGAGACGATGGTCACCGACGCAAAGCCGGCGGCCGACCCTTATGGGAGATGGCATGTGGTTGCCGGCGATGGCACCTGCGAGCCGTTTGATGTGGTCGTCAATGCGCTGTGGGAAGGTCGCCTTGCCGTGGACCTGACGGCAGGCATCACGCCTGCGCCTGGGTGGTCCCACCGCTTTCGCTATTGCCTCTTCATGCGGACGACACGGCCTGTGGCCCTGCGCAGTGCTCTGATCACCGTCGGAGGCTTCGGCGACGTCAAGAACTACAATGGACGCGACTTCTACATGTCCTGGTACCCCGTCGGCATGGTGAGGCAAGGCGGTGGCATCACCCTCGAGCGACCCGAGCCGTTGGACGCAGCGGCCACGGCACAGTTCGTCGGGGCGGTACGAGCTCAGCTGGGCAGTTTGCTGCCCGGTATCGACGCAGTGTTCGAGGCGGCCGAAGATATCAAGGTAAGGGGCGGCTTCGTCTTCGCCCAGGCCAAGGGATCAGTCGACGATCCCGCGGCAAGCATTCACCGACGTGATCGCTTCGGTGTGCAACGGGAAGGTAACTATTACTCCGTCGATACAGGCAAGTATTCGACAGCGCCGTGGATGGCCGAGCAACTGGCCGCAGAAATCTCTGGAGACTAGCAGCGTGCAGGGGGCTTCAATCACCACGGATGAGCTCTGGTTTCCCAAGGTCACGGCGCTCATTCCCTGCTACAACTCGGCGGCTTTCATCGATCGCACCCTTGAGAGCCTCGCCGCGCAGACCTGGCCGAATCTCGAGATTCTGATCGGGGAGGACTGCTCCACCGATGACACGCTGAGTATCGTCTCGGCCTTCGCTGCTCGTCGTACTGACGTGCGGATCCTGCGTCGCGACACCAATCTTGGATGGCTGCGCAATTGCAATGATCTGATGGCCAACGCCTCCGGCGAGTTGATGTTCTTTGCGTTCCACGACGATGCCATCGAGCCGACCTACATAGAGAAGTTGGTCGAAGCGCTTCGAGATACCCCCGATGCGGTTCTGGCCTACACGGATATGGTCTTGTTCCACCCTGACGGGCGGCAGGAAACCAAAACGTTCGAAGCCTTGTCCAATAGCCGGGGAGCGTTGTCGCGCGGCTTGGTGATGGGGGGGCAGGCGACCGACTGGTGGATCCCCAATCGCGGGCTGTTTCGCTCATGGGCATTCCAGCGCGTTGGTGGGATAAAGCCGAATGCACAGGGCGAATTTTCCGCCGACTGGACGTGGCTGCTGCACCTTTCGCTGCTCGGCCCCTTTGTCCGGGTGCCCGAAACGCTCTGCCGCAAGTACTTCCAGAAGACCAGCCTCAGCCGGAACTGGGCATTCAGTCGCGCTCAGTGGCGCGCCCTGCGGCGCGCCGGCATACGCGAGGTGTGGAACAGTACCCTGGACTTGCCGCGCCGCCTCATCCTCGCCGCCTATATCGGCCTCAACCTGGCGCGGCTGGAAACACTGTGGCGACGCGCCGTCGGCGCGGCCCGTCGGTGAAGCGGCTCAGTCCAGCTTCACCTGCGCCTCGTATGCCCTGAGCATTGGTTCGAGGTGATCCTCGAACAGCAGGCCGGGCGTTTCTTCAAGCGCCATGGGATAGGCGGCCTCGGCGGCTAGCGACAGGCCGAGAAAGGCGATCAGGCCTTCTGCCGTGCCGGGTGCCGCGAAGCGGTAATGGCCGGTCTCCAGGCGTCGCAGCAGGGCCTTTTTCGAGGCGATCATCTTCTCGGTAAAGCCGGCGCCGTTGCTCATCGAAGTCGAAACCTTGACGTAGTCGTGCTGCGGCGTGCCGAGCTGATGGACGCTGCCGGCGGTGCGCCACAGCTGCATCAGCAGCTCGAGGTCCGTCATGTTGCTGAGTTCCAGATCGTAGCGGGCGTCACAGCGCCGCCGATCCCAGACGATCATCGAGTCCATCGACAGGTTGACGAACTTGTAGGCGCCCGGCGTCAGCACCCGGTCCGGGCCGTTTCCCACGAGGCGCAGCCGCTTGTAGTGGTCGTTCATCACATCGAGGGCGGAGGCGACGATCGGCTGCTCGACCAGCGCTGCCACCGCCAGCTCGAGTTTTCGCGGCTTCATCCGGTCGTCGGCATCGAGGATCGCCACATACGGCGTCTCGATGCGGTCGAGCGCCAAGTTGCGGGCCCGCGACGCGCCGGCGCCGACCCGGCCGGAGCTGAGGAAACGGAAGCGCTGGTCGACCAGGCCGGCGCGCCCCAGCACCTCCTCGTAGTCCTCGCCGTCATCGGTGATGACCCAGGCTTGCCAGTCGGCGTGGGTCTGCTCGAGCACGCTGCGGACCGCCTCTTCGATAAAGCTTTCGGCCTTGTAAGCGGGGATCACCACCGCCACCGTTCTGTCGGTCAAAGTGCTGCTCCACGCCGGGCGGCGGTCTTGATTGGGAAGGGGCCCAAACCCATATCACGGGCATGGAACGGCGCCACTGAAACTCGGGCCGCTCCACACCGTTGCTTGGAACAAGGACGATCGGATGTCGCGCGTCTCCATGTTTTCGGCGCCCTTCCTGCTCGGCTTCGACGCGTTCGAGGAACGCATCGATCGGTTGAGCAAAGCCGCCGATGGCTACCCGCCCTACAATATCGAGCGTTCGCTCGATCAAGAGGGCGCGGAGACCTTTGTGATCTCCATTGCTGTCGCGGGGTTCGGCCAGCCCGACCTCGAGGTCTCAGTGGAGGACAACCAGTTGCTGGTGAGAGGCCGGCAGCGGGACGACGCCAACCGGGAATATCTGCATCGCGGCATTGCCGCGCGGCAGTTCCAGCGAAACTTCCTCCTCGCCGATGGCATGGTGGTCAAAGACGCGATGCTACGGAACGGCATGCTGATCATCACAGTTGTCCGTCCGAGAGCCGAAAAGATCGCCCGCCGTATCGAGATCCGTTCTGCCTAGAAAGGGGAACATGAAGTGCAAGAGAACAGAGAACACCCCATCGACAATCCCCTGCGGAATCTGACCCCGGCCCAGTTCATGGCGCTCGGCGGCAACGCGGTGGTTTATGTCAAGCATGTCAAGGGCGCGGATATGGGGCCGATCCTGCCCGACAGCGAATTCAGCGAAGACTCCGACTTCCACATCGTGGTCTCGGCCGACGGCTCGCCGTTGATGGTCGGCGACAGCGAGGAAGCCGTCGAGGAGTGGCTGAGCGACAAGTCGTTCGGCATCGTGACGCTGCACTGAGGCCGGGTCAGGTCGCGAACGACAAGGGCCTCCTCCCGGTTGGGAGAAGGCCCTCGCGATGACAGTGATCTGAACTCAGGCGGCTCGGGTGTTTTCGAGCGGCTGGGTCAGGATGCCGTAGAGTTCGCTCGCATCCTCCGAGCGGCGCAGCCGCGCCACCACGGCTTCGGTGCGCAGTATCCGCGCCACCCGGGCCAGTGCCTTGAGATGGTCGGCGCCCGCGCCCATGGGAGCGAGCAGCAGCATCACCAGGTCGACCGGCTGATCGTCCACCGCTTCGAACTCCACCGGGGCTTCCAGCTTGGCGAACACCGCCGTCACCGCGCCGAGGCCGGCAAACTTGCCGTGCGGGATGGCGATGCCGTTGCCGAGCCCGGTCGAGCCCAGCTGTTCGCGATCGTTGACGGCTTCGAAGATGGTCGCCGTATCCTGGCCCGAGATCTTGGCTGCCCGCTCGGACAGCCGCTGCAGCACGTCCAGTTTGGTCTTGATCCCTGAGCAAACAATCACCGAGTCCTCCGAGAGGATGTCAGCCAATTCCATCAAGAAGTTCCCATCGTGGATGCGGAAAGACCAAGCTTTTCCGGAGCCCTAGTTCGGCCTGAGGGCTGGATCGATCCAGCCAATATTGCCGTCGGCGCGGCGGTAGACCACATTTAGGCCACCATGTCCAGCATGCCGGAATACGACCACTTCCGCCTGGGTCAGATCAAGCTGCATCACCGCTTCGCCCACAGACATCTGCCTCAGGCTGGAGGTCGCCTCGGCGATCACCGGGGGTGAGTAGTCCTCCATCAATTCATCGTCATCGCCCGGCGCGGCGAGCACATAGGACGGCGCTTCCTCGGCGCTGCCATTGCCGCGGCGGTGCGCCTTGAGCTTGCGGTTATAGCGGCGCAGCCGCTTTTCGATGGTGTCCGCCATGCCCTGGTAGGCCGACAGGGCGTCCCCGCCATATGAGCTCGACTGCAGCACGGCGCCCGAGTCGAGGTGCACGAGGCACTGGGCGTTGAAGCCCGAGCCCTCGGGTTCAAGGGTAAGGTGGCCGGTATAGTTGCCGTCGAAATACTTCTTCACCACCGTGTCGAAATGGCCCTGCGCCTTGATACGCAGCGCATCGCCGACATCCATGTTCTTTCCTGAGACGCGCAGTGTCATGGAGGTCCTCTTTCTCTTTGGTCTGGTCGGGCCGGAGCGGCCGCCACCAAGAGATGTGGTCACCCCGGTAGGGGGAGTCTAGACCGCCCCTATCCGAGGGGCAATGCGCGGATCGGCATTGGGTTCAAATGCGAGGTGTCGACAGCCGCTGCGCCGAGGGGCTATCGTGCCGCCGCCGCGACGGCGCGCTTCTGGCGCCGCCGGATCACCGAGGACGGGATGTTCATCCCCTCGCGATATTTTGCCACGGTGCGGCGCGCCACTTCGATCCCCCGCTCCTTCTGCAGCATCTCGGCGATGGTGTCGTCCGACAGGATGTCCGACGGCTGCTCGGCATCGATGATCTGCCGGATGCGGTGACGCACGGCTTCGGCCGAGTGGTCGCCTTCGCCGGTCGAGGAGCCGAGCGCCGTGGTGAAGAAGTACTTCATCTCGAACAGTCCGCGCGGCGTCGACACGTACTTGTTCGAGGTGACGCGGCTCACTGTCGACTCGTGCATCTCGATGGCGTCGGCGACCGCCTTGAGGGTCATCGGCTTGAGGTGGGTGATGCCGTGTACGAGGAACCCGTCCTGCTGCTTCACGATCTCGGCGGTGACCTTCAGAATGGTCTGGGCGCGCTGGTCGAGGCTCTTGGCCAGCCAGTTGGCCGTGGCGAGGCAATCGGTGAGAAAACTCTTCTCCGCCGTGTCGCGGGTCTTCTTGGTCACCGAGGCATAATAGGTGCGGTTGACCAGCACGCGCGGCAGCACATCGGCATTGAGCTCGATCTGCCACTCGCCGCCCGGGCCGGGCCGCACGAACACGTCTGGCACCACCGATTCCACCGGGCCCGCCTCGAAGGCACGGCCGGGCCTGGGGTCGAGCTGGCGCAGCTCGGCCAGCATGTCGAGCAGATCCTCGCGATCGGCTCCCACGACCCGCGCCAGGGCATTGAGGTCGTGCTGGGCGATCAGCTCGAGGTTGTCGAGCAGGCGCAGCATCAGCGGGTCGAGCCGATCGTTCTCGCGCAGTTGCAGCGCCAGGCACTCGCGCACATCGCGGGCGAACACGCCGACCGGATCGCACCCCTGCAGTTTCCCGAGCACCGCCTCGATCGTCCCGACGGGGGCGCCGAGCTGCTCTGCCACGGTTTCGAGCTCAACCGCCAGGTAGCCTGCCTCGTTCACGCTGTCGATCAGGAACTGTGCGATCAGCCGCTCGCCGGGGTCGTTGATGATCAGGCCGGCCTGCGCCGCGAGGTGATCGGCCAGCGTCGGACGGGCCGCAACGAACTGGTCGATATCGGCCGCCTCGCCGTCGCCACCGCCACTGCGCTCGTTCCACTGCGTCGAGTCGGTCTGCCGCTCCGGTGCGGATTGGTCCGGAAAGACGTTCTCGACCTCGGTGTCGTAGCCATTGGCAATCGAGTCGGCCGACTGGATGCGTTCGGAATAGTCGACCGTATCCTCGGCGGCGTTGAGCTCGGCTGGACGTTCGGGCGCCTCGGTGGGCTCGTCGGCCGGCTCGGCGCCGTCCTCGCGCTCGAGCAGCGGGTTGCGCAGCAGCTCCGCCTCGACGAAGCTGTTGAGCTCGAGGTGGCTGAGCTGCAGCAGCCGGATCGACTGCATCAGTTGCGGCGTGAGCGTCAGGCCCTGGCTCTGACGAACCTCAAGCCGTGGCGACAGGGCCATAGGCGCGTTTCCCCGAGGCACTGGCGCGCTTTCAGGAAAGTCCTAGACCTTCCCGGTCCGAAAGCGCGGCAAACAAAGTGAGGCTTCCGGCGCCATCCATGCATGATTGGCGCCGCAAGGGCAAGAACCGTGCCAAGAATGGTTAAGCGTGGCGACGCTTCGTCGCGACGTTACTAAACCTCGAACGTGTCGCCCAGGTACACGCGTCGCGCCTCGGGGTCGGCGGCGATGACGTCCGGCTTGCCCTGGATCATCACGTGGCCTTCATGGATGACATAGGCACGATCGACCAGCGACAGGGTCTCGCGCACCGAATGGTCGGTGATCAAGACGCCGATGCCGCGGCGCGTCAGGTGCTTGACCAGCATCTTCACCTCGCTCACCGCGATCGGGTCGACACCGGCGAACGGTTCGTCGAGCAGCATGAACAGCGGGTCAGTGGCGACCGCCCGGGCGATCTCGACCCGCCGCCGTTCGCCCCCTGACAGCGCCAGGGCATTGGACTTGGCGATATGGGCGATGCCGAACTCGGCCAGCAATTCGTTGAGGCGTGCCATCCGGTCGGCCTTGCGAGGCACATGTCCCTCGAGCACAGCGAGGATATTGCCTTCGACGCTGAGGCCGCGAAAGATCGAGCTCTCCTGCGGCAGGTAGCCGATGCCGAGCCGGCCGCGCTGGAACAACGGCAGGTTGGTGATCGGCCGCCCATCGACCAGGATCTTGCCCTTGTCCGGTTTCACCAGCCCCATGATCATGGTGAAGACCGTGGTCTTGCCGGCGCCGTTCGGGCCGAGCAGGCCTACCGCTTCGCCGCGCCGCACCGCCAGGCTGACATTCTCGACCACCGTACGCTTGCCGAAGCTCTTGTTGAGCCCGTGCGCCACCAGCCAGCCGGTCTGGTCGACCGGGGTCCTGGCCGTCGTTGTCTCCGCCTCGCTCATTGCGGGGTGAAGACGCCGGTGACCCGGCCCCCTTTATTGCCCTTGAACACCGAGTTGTTGGTCTTGAGGTTGATGGTGAGCTCCGGCCCGTTGAGCTTGCCCTGCGCATTGACCACCGTGACATTGCCGCTGAGCTTGAGGATCAGCGTGTCGGGATCGAACGTCGCCTGGGCACCGGTGGCGTCCTGGCTGTCGGTCTTGATCCGCACATGGCCGGTGGCGGTGAGGCTGTCTATATCGCTCTGCCCGCCGCTCCCATAGATCACCACCACCTTGTCGGCCCATAGCTGCAGCCCGGTGCGGGTGATCACCACGTTGCCGGTGAAGGTGGCGTTGTTGTTGCCCTGGTCGATGGTGAAGTCGTCTGCCGATACGTTCACCGGCTCGGCCGCCTGCGCCGATAAGGACAGCGCCATCATGGCCACGATGACGGCGATAAGCTGCTTCATTCCGTTTCCCCCGGGGTCGCGCCCAGTGTCACCCTGGCGTTCTTGAAGGTGTAGATGCCGGTCCCGCGATCATAGGTCATGCCGTCGGAGACGATGTGCGAGCCGCCCGGCATGGTGATGTCGACATTGCCGCTCGCCACCAGCCGCCAGTTCATCAGGTCGGCGAACACACCCTCGAGCGTGCCGTCGAGCCCTTCGGTGCTGGTGACGCGGGCCACGCCCGGCACGTTCAGCAACTGGTCGTTGGTCTGGAATTGCGCGGCCGCCGCCTCTGCCTGCATCGCCGCCCCGGTTGTCGGCGTCATGGTGAAGATGGCGTCTTCCATGTCGATCACGTCGGTCTGCGTCGGCGCCACCTTGGCGGCGCGGGCCGACAGCGCGTAGAGCGTGCCGTCATCGCCGGTCGAAGTGAGCCGCGGCGTTTCCACCACCAGATTGTCGCGATCGATGCGGATGTTGGAATAGCCGAAGCGCTGGCCGAGATTGTCGACCACGATCATCACCAGCAGCCCGGCGAACAGCAGGACGCCCGCCGCCGGCACCAGCCAGCGCAACAGCCCGACCAGCCGGTTGCGCCGCATCAGTCGCCGGTACAGCGCGGCGCGATCGTCCAGCGGGGCGGCCAGCGACACCATCAGCTATGGGCGAAGATGTCGGTCTCGTCCCAGCCCATCAGGTCGAGATCGATCCGGTGCTTGAGGAACTCGAAGCAGGCCTGGGCCAGTTCGGTTCGCCCTTCGCGGCGCAGCATCCGGTCGAGGTGACGCTTCAGGTCGTGCAGGTAGAGAACGTCCGACGCGGCATAGTCGAGCTGCGCTTCGGAAATCTTCTCGGCGCCCCAGTCCGAGCTCTGCTGCTGCTTGGACATGTCGATGTTGAGCAGTTCGCGCGCCAGGTCCTTGAGGCCGTGCCGGTCGGTATAGGTGCGCACCAGCTTCGAAGCGATCTTGGTGCAGTAGACCGGGCCGGTGACGATGCCGAAGCGGTGCTTCAGCACCGCCATGTCGAAGCGCGCATAGTGGAAGATCTTGGTGACCGCGGGGTCGCTCAACAGCTTGGTGAGGTTCGGCGCTTCCTTCAGATCCTGCGGGATCTGCACCACGTCGGCGCTGCCGTCGCCGGGCGAGAGCTGCACCACGCAGAGCCGGTCGCGGCGCGGATCGAGCCCCATGGTTTCGGTGTCGATCGCCACCTCCCGGCCATAACGCGAGAGGTCGGGCAGGTCGCCCCGGTGCAGTCTGATCGTCATCTCGAAATCCTGGTTCGGCGATTTGCGCTGTGATGCCATAGCATAAAGGCGTTGGAAAGACCGGCTGGCATCGTTACAAAACGTCGGGGCGGCAGGCCACGCGGCTCGCTGCGGTTGGGTTTTCTATCGATGACGTTGAGTAAGCTCCGCGACGGGCTGAGCGGTTTGCCGCGCCGCTGGAAGCAGGCCATCCTGATCGGCTTCGATACTCTCGCGCTGCTCGGCGTGCTGTGGCTCAGCTTCACCATCCGCCTCGGCGGCACCTTCACGCCCACCGACGCGCATCTGCTGCTGATGCTCCTGGCGCCGCTTCTCGCCGTTCCGGTGTTCGTCCGCCTCGGGCTCTATCGCGCCGTGATCCGCTACCTGCCGGAGCGCGCGCTGTGGACCATCATCCAGGCGATGATGCTGGCCACGCTGCTCTGGGTGTTCGCGCTGTTCCTCGCCGAGGCCACTCGGCTGGCGATCTTCCCGCGCACCGTGCCGCTGTTCTATTTCATCTTCGGCACCGTGGTGGTGGCCGGCTCGCGCTTTCTCGCCAAGGCGCTGCTCTGGCTGCCCGAGCGTCAGGTCGGCCGCGGCGGCGGCGTGGTGATCTATGGCGCCGGCTCGGCCGGCACGCAGCTGGCCGAAGCGCTGCGAGCCCACCGCGCCAGCTACGTCGTCGCCTTTCTCGATGACGACCGGAACCTGTGGGGCCGCGATGTCGCCGGCATCCGCGTCGATCCGCCGGGCAAGCTGGGCGAACTGATCCGTAATCGCGGCGTCAGCGAGGTGATCCTCTCGATTCCCTCCGCCGATGCGACCCGCCGCGCCCAGATCGTCGCCGAACTCAGCCACCACCCGATCAAGATCCGGGCGCTGCCGGCGATCACCGACCTGGTCTCGGGCAAGTACCTGATCAGCCAGCTGCGCGAGATCGATATCGACGACCTGCTGGGCCGCTCGGCCGTGCCGGCGGACCCCGGGCTGATGCGCGAAATCCTCGCCGACCGGGCGATCCTCGTCACCGGCGCCGGCGGCTCCATCGGCTCGGAACTCACCCGCCTCATCGTCGAGCGCGCCCCCCGCAAGCTGGTTTTGCTCGAGGCCAACGAGTTCGCTCTCTATGAGATCGACCGCCACCTGCGGACCCGGGCCGACGTGGAGATCGTTCCGGTTCTCGGCTCGGTCGCCGATGCGGCGCTGGTGCGTCGCACCCTCAGCGAGCAGGGTATCGAGGTGGTCTTTCACGCCGCGGCGCACAAGCACGTGCCACTGGTCGAGGCCAATCCGCTCGAGGGCGTGCGCAACAACGTCGTCGGCACCCGCGTGCTGGTGGAGGCGGCAGTCGCCGCCGGCGTTACCCGCTTCGTGCTGATCTCCTCCGACAAGGCGGTGCGCCCCTCCAGCGTCATGGGCGCCACCAAGCGCTGGGCCGAGCTGATCGTCCGCCATTACGGCAAGGGCAGCGGCCTGCGCTATTGCTCGGTGCGCTTCGGCAACGTGCTCGGCTCCAATGGCTCGGTGGTACCGCTGTTTCGCGAGCAGATTGCCGCCGGCGGTCCGGTGACCCTCACCGACAGCCGCATGACGCGCTATTTCATGTCGATCCACGAAGCCGCCGAACTGATCGTCCAGGCCGGCGCCATGGCCGAGGGCGGCGATATCTTCCTGCTCGAAATGGGGCAGCCGGTCCGCATCCGCGATCTCGCCGAGAACATGATCCGCCTGGCCGGACTGTCGGTGAAGTCGGCCGAGAACCCCTCCGGGGATATCGCCATCCTCGAAACCGGCGCCCGTCCCGGCGAGAAGCTGACCGAAGAGCTGTTCTTCGACCCGGCCAACGCCGTCCGCACCGACCAGCCGAAGATCCTCCGCGCGCCGCGCAGCGGGCGGCAGGCCCCGGACCTCACGGCCGCGCTCGCCGCTCTTACCGCGGCGCTCGAAGCCGAAGACGTGCCGGAGCTGCGCCGGGTGCTGTTCGATTTCGTCAAGGGCTGAGCGATCGGTGCTGATCGCCCAGCTCTCCGATCCGCACCTGTGCGCGCCCGGTACGCTCTATCAGGGGCTGGTCGATTCCAACGCCATGTTCGAGGCCGCCCTTGGGCGCCTCGCTGCGCTCGATCCGGCCCCCGACCTGGTCTTGCTGACCGGCGACGTTACCGAGCACGCCACGCCTGACGAGTATCGGCTGGCGCGCCATCTGCTGGCCGGCATCAGACAACCGCTGCTCGCCATCCCCGGCAATCACGACGAGCGCGAGGCCTTTCGCGCCGCTTTTGCCGACTTTGGCTACCTGCCGGCGACGGGCCCGCTGCACTTTGCCCGCACCCGGGGCCCGCTGCGAGTCATCGGCCTCGACATCAGCGTGCCCGGCCACCACCATGGTGATGTCGATGAGGCGACGGTCGCTTGGCTGGAGGCCACCCTTGCCGCCGATCCGCATCGGCCGACGCTCATCATGCTGCACCAGCCGCCGGTGGAAACCGGCATCGGCTTCATCGACGCCTATCGCTGCTTCAACGGCGATCGGCTGGCCGGCATCGTCGCCCGCTACCCGGCGGTGGAGCGTGTGCTGTGCGGGCACGTCCATCGTCACGTCTCGTTGCGCTTCGGCGGCAGTCTGCTGCACATCGCGCCGAGTACCACCACCGCCATCGCGCTCCGTCTGGCGTCCGGAGCTGAGCCCGCCTCCCATGTCGAGCCGCCCGCCCTGCTGCTGCACCATTGGCGGCAGGAGGCGGGAATGCTCACCCACTACATTCCGGTCGACCCGGGCGTCGGTCCGTTGCCGTTCTTCTGAGCGCGAGCCGGAAGCAGCTGACGGCACTATTCATCGGGCATTCAAGTGTTATTGATCACTTGTTGATGATCAGACGCCGCGGCGGGCTTGGGGCTCCGCCGGCCTCGCGTTCGGCTCCAAGCCCCCTGTGAGATCGTAGGGAGAATTGCCATGAAACGAATTGCACTTGCCGGCTTTGCAACACTTGGCCTGCTCGCCAGCGCTACGGCGCAGACGCCGCCCCCTGCGGTGGTCAATTTTGCCACCATTGCCGACATGCCGACGCTGAAAGATACCGCCAAGCAGGATCATTTCGCCGTTACGCTTTCCGACGCCCAGGTGGTGACCAACATCACCGTCGACTGCACCGCCGGCCGCACCGAGCTGTTGATCGTGCGCAACGACAAGGCCTGCGCCATCGGCGGCAACGGCTCGATCATCAATCCGTCCAACAAGCAGGCGCTGCCGCGTACCCAGTACCTGGGCCAGTATACCGTCACCGCCGATGGCAGCACCGACGCGCGGACGCTTTCGATCAACTACCTCGCCGTCGGCAAGGTGGCGCCCGATACCAAGCAGTTCGGCGGTTCGCTGAACCTGAAGCCCGAGCTCTCCTCGAGCGGTGCCGCCGGTCTCACCCAGTCGGTGCTGAAGAAGATCACCGGCGACAACTCCGGCCCGATCAACAGTGCCGTCGACACCGTCGATCTCAACCGGCTGTTCATCCCTTCGGCTGGCCTGCCCTCCGACAAGGGCTGCACCTGGTCGGGGAACATGGTCTTCGCCTATCAGACCTATTCCTGGTTCATGTCGCTGTCCGCCGACTGCAACGGTAAGGTCTACGAGCTGAAGGGCAATATGCCGTTCACCGACACGCCCGGCGTCGAGGGCCAGACCCAATACGACCTGACCCTGACGCTGCCCTCCACCGAACTGGTGGGCGACGATGCACTGTTCGCCACCACCGACGAGAACGCCGATCTGTTCGCTTCGGTCGACGGCATCACCGGCAGCATCATCATGAAGAACTCCAACAACGTCACTGTCACCGTCGACGGCGAGAAGATCACCACGCCAATGAAGGTCGAGGCCTCCGGCAGCCTCACCGGAACCAACGTACCGCTCGAGCTGGTACGCTCGTTCAGCACCCTGATTGGCATCCTGCCTTCCACCTTTTTTGGCGCTTGAGGCGGAGCAGACTGTTGAGATTGAGCCCCGCGCCGAAAGCGCGGGGCGTTTTTGTCTTTATCGCCTCGGCCGGGCGGTGCCTCAGCATGGCTGGTGGAGTTTGCTGCGAGCTCGTAGGCATCACGCCCGCTCGGGTGCCTCGTCGCCGGCCCGGATCGGCTTCACCGCTTCGAGGTTCTCGCCGCGGAACTGCGCGATGCGCAGCCGGAAATTATAGCCGATGCGCTCGGCCCGTTCGACGAACAGCGCCGCGACATCGGGTGGGCAGAGTTCCTCCGCCGTCTCGCGGAACAGCTTCAGCCAGCGCGCGAAGTGCCGGTCCGAGAGTTCCGGGATGGCGATGTGCTTGGGCATCGGGCGGCCATAGTAGCGGCCGCTGCCGAGCAGCATCGAGCTCCAGAAATCGGCGATGGTCTTCAAGTGCGCCGGCCACTCGGCTTCCGGGATCACCCGGTTGAATACCGGTCCGATCACCTCGTCCCGCCGCGCCTTACCGTAGAACGCCTCGACCACTGCGGTCACCATGGCGTCATCGAGGTCGGCGGGGATCAACCGGCCGGTAGGGTGGAGGCGCGGGCCTTCGGGAACGGTCACGTCATGGCCTTTCGGAGCCGCCGGCGCATCGATGCGCCGGCGGAGATATGGTGTGCTCAGGCGACCTTTGCGAGCGCCTGCTCGACATCGGCGATGATGTCGTCAATGTGCTCGATGCCCACCGAGATGCGCACCAGGTCTTCCGAGACGCCGGCCTTGGCCAGTTCCTCGGGCCCGAGCTGGCGGTGGGTGGTCGAGGCCGGGTGGCAGGCCAGCGACTTGGCGTCACCGATATTGACGAGCCGGAGGATCATCTGCAGCGCATCGATGAACTGCGAGCCGGCAACGGCGCCGCCCTTGATGCCGAAGCTGATGATGCCCGAAGCCTTGCCCTTGGTGATCTTCTTTGCCGTGGCGTTGTACTTGCTGTCCGGCAGCTGGGCATAGTTCACCCAGTTGATCTTGGGGTGCTTTTTCAGCCAGGCCGCGAGTTTCTCAGCGTTCTCGCAATGGCGCTCCATCCTCAGCCCGAGCGTCTCGAGCCCTGTGAGGAACAGGAAGGCGTTGTGCGGCGACAAGGCCGCGCCGGTATTGCGCAGCGGCACCACGCGGCAGCGCCCGATATAGGCGGCCGGCCCCAGCGCCTCGGTATAGACCACGCCGTGATAGGACGGATCGGGCTCGTTGAGGATCGGGAAGCGCTCCTTGTTGGCCTTCCAGTCGAACTTGCCGGAATCGACGATGATGCCGCCGATCGAATTGCCGTGCCCGCCGATATATTTGGTGAGCGCGTGCACCACGATGTCGGCGCCGAACTCGAACGGCTTGCACAGGTACGGCGTCGCCACCGTGTTGTCGACGATCACCGGCACGCCGTGCCGATGCGCGATTTCCGCCAGCCGCTGGATGTCGACGACATTGCCGGCCGGGTTGCCGATCGACTCGCAGAACACCGCCTTGGTGTTCTTGTCGATGAGCTTTTCCAGTCCTTCGAAATCGCCCTGGTCGGCCATCCGCACCTCGATGCCCTGGCGCGGGAACGAGTGCATGAACAGGTTGTAGGTGCCGCCATAGAGCTGGCTGATCGACACGATGTTGTCGCCGACGCCGGCGATCGCCTGGATCGAATAGGTGATGGCCGCCATGCCCGACGCGACGCAGAGGCCCGCGATGCCGCCCTCCATCTCGGCGACGCGCTGCTCCAGCACCGCCGTCGTCGGGTTCATGATGCGGGTATAGATATTGCCGGGGACCGCGAGGTTGAACAGGTCCGCGCCGTGCTGGGTGTTGTCGAACGTGTACGACGTGGTCTGGTAGATCGGGACCGCCGCCGCCTTGGTGGTTTCCTCCGCCTTGTAGCCATGATGGAGCGCGATGGATTCGAGCTTCACTTATTGTCCTTTCAAGCAATGACCCCCCGGGCGAACCGGTGGACCGATATCCGTAACATAGCTGAGTGGGGGAGGGACCCCGTCCGAACGGATGGGGATTGCGTGATTAGCGCGCAGCGGGAAATATCGGTCTCCCCAACCTCTCGAGGCGTGCGTGAAGATCAGAGGCGAACGGCCTGCGGACGATCTGGCGATCCATGAGCTGACCCGCGTGGCGTTCGAGCCGATGCCGTTCAGCAGCGGCACCGAAGCACCGATCATCCGGGCGCTGCGCGCCTCCGGCGACCTGACGCTGTCGCTGGTTGCCGAGGACGATGGCGTCATTGTCGGGCACATCGCCTTCTCGCCGGTCACCATCGATGGCGTGCATGCCGGCTGGTTCGGGCTCGGTCCGATCTCGGTCCGCGCCGATCGGCAGCGCCAGGGCATCGGCAAGGCGCTGATCGCTCGAGGGCTGGAACTGCTGCGCCAACAGGGCGGTGCCGGCGTGGCGCTGATCGGCAACCCTGAAATCTACGGCCGCAGCGGCTTCGAGAGCGATGGCCTGCTGGCCTATGGCGATCTCGATCGCCGCCTGGTCCAGCGGCTGGTGCTGTCCGGTCCGCCGCCGCGGGGCGAGCTCAGGTTCGCGCCGGGCTTCGATATCTAGCTAGCGCTTTGAGGCCATCGGCGACATTGCCACCGCGCCACACCCAAACTCGGTGTCATCCCTGCGAAAGCAGGGACCCAACTCACAGCCCGCGCAGGTGGATGAATGGGTCCCTGCTTTCGCAGGGATGACAGCCGGTGAGTGAGTAATCATCGTGGGTCAGTTCGACGCTCGCATGCGGAGCTCATCCATGAACCGATCCAGCGCCGTTTGACCGTCTAACCATGTTATTATAGTAACATACTCTGCGCCAATGCGGCGCCGAGGGGCGGTCGGGCGTAAGGCGCGACCGGGCAAGCGTTGGGGATCGAGGAGCGCGCCGGGAGGACGGAGCGGATGGCACGGCACAGGCCGCACCACCCGGTCGAACCGTCAGATCTTGTTGGCGGCCTTGAGGTCGGCGTCGAGCTTGGCCTGGTACGCTCGCTTCATTTCCTCGTCCGCCCTGGCGCTTACCCCGAAATACACAAAGCCCAAAGCGCGGCGCGAGCGGGTCGGCGAGCGGTTCGGGCTCGCCCAGTGCACCGTCTTGCAGTCGTGCATCAGCAGCATGCCGGCCGGGCCCGGCTGCGCCACCGTGTTGGCGACGTCGTGCTCGGTCCCGAAATCGGTGATCCCCTGCGAGAAGCCGAGGATCTCGGAGCGCCCATGCGGACGCCAGCCTTCGAAGGCGTGCGAGCCGCGCACATATTGCAGGCACCCGTTCTCATCGTCGACCGGCTCCAGCGCCAGCCAGCCGGTGATCGCCTTGGGCGGCGCGATCTTGAAATAATAGCCGTCCTGGTGCGGCGGGGTCTGCTTGCCGATGCCGGGGGGCTTGTTGAAATACTCCATGTTCTGGGCGACTGCGTCTTCGCCAAGCACCGTCTCGGCCAGCTCCTTGATCACCCCGTCCGAAAGCAGCGTCTTGAAGTAGCTGTCATATTTTTCGAGGTACATCATCTGCTTGACCGTCGAGCGGTTCGCCTTGTCCTCGTAATAGACCTCGGTCTCACTCATTTTCGGCACGCACTCGATCAGGAACCGGTCCAGTTCGCGGTTGATCTCGGCCATGCGTGCGGCATCGAACAGCGGCCGGAAAGCGATGAAGCCGTCGCGGTCGAAATCTCGTTTCAGCTGGCTATGCGGAATGCTCATTGCAGCACTCATCGGGCGTTCCTCTCCTCAGGGCCGGTAGGGCCTTGTCAGATGAAAGGCCAACGCCGCCTCGCCGTCATTGGCGAGGATCGGCACGCCGTTAGGAAATCCGATTGCCGCGGTCCGGCGGCACTGGTGGGGCGTCATGTCCTGTGACACCGATCAGCTCGAGCTGCGCGACCACCGCTTCGGTCGGATCAACCGCCGCATGCCGATCGGACCCGTGCAATGGCCCTTCCACGATCTGTTCTGGGTGCACGAGGGGCGTGTCGCCATCGACTTTCCCGAGCTCGGAGCGAAGCTCGAGCTGATGGCGCCGGCGGGCGTGCTGATCCTGCCGGACACCCAGTTTCGGGGTATGACGCTCGGCGCGTTCGCGACCGCCTCGATCTGCCACTTCACCATGACGGGAGAGCCCACGGGCCCCGGCTACGCACTGCCCAACCCCGACGAGGCGCTGCACCTGCAGAACCTCATCCGCCTTGCCATGCATCTCGCCCGTCGCGATCGTCCCGACGAGCTGCCGCGGCGCAAGCGCCTGCTGCTGTCGCTGCTCGATGGCTTCGAGCGCGGCAGCGCGCCGGCAGCAACGACTGCCGACGAGGACCGGTTGACCATCGCCTGGACCCAGGCCGGGCAGAACCTCCATCGCATGCGCACTCTGGCCGACGTCGCGGCTCTGCTGGGTATCTCCGAGAGCGCGCTGCGCGCCATGCACAGGAAGGCCCGGCACACCTCGGCTGGCGAGCATCTGCGGGAACTGCGCCTGACGCGCAGCGAAGAGCTGCTGGTTTCGACCGACAAGTCGCTGGCGACCATCGCCGCAGAAGTCGGCTACGGCCACGCCGCTACCCTCGCCGCCGCCTTTCGCAAACGGCGCGGCAAGACCCCCGGCCAGTACCGCCACTGGTCCAATCCTTTCGCCTGACCGGAGTTTTTGATGCAGCGTCTTGAAGAAATCACCATCTACGCCAACCCTGACCCGCTGCTGGTCAGCCGTCAGGCGACTTTCCCGGGCATCGTGCAGCTGGCAGATGGCGAGCTCTGCGCCATCTTCACCATCGGCCAGGCCTTCGATGCTGCCGACGCTCGCGCCCATGTGAGCCGCAGCGCCGACAATGGCCGGACCTGGTCCGCCCCGGTCCGCCTTAGCGACCATGAGGTGCGGCCGGAGGAGTCCGAGAGCTTCAAGCCGCTGCTGCTCAGCGATGGTTCGCTGCTTGCCACCGGCTATGTCTTCGTCCGCCCGACCCCGCTCACCCCGGTGGTCGACCCCGATACCTTCAAGTTGCTGACCCTCCGCAACAAGACCAGCACCTCCACCGACGGCGGTCGCAGCTGGAGCGTTCCCGAGTATTTCGACATCGAGGGCCAGCCGCTCGAGCTGTCCGGTCCGGCCATCCAGCTCGCCTCGGGTCGCATCATCGCCGCCACCGCGCCGTTCCATCTCGGCAAGGACGGCCATGCCGGCTGGATCATCGCCAGCGACGACAACGGCAAGAGCTGGCGCAAGCTCTCCGAGTTCTATCGTTCCCCTCTGGGCAACGTTTCGACCTGGGAAAGCCGCATCGCCGATCTCGGCGACGGCCGCGTCGCAGTGATCTTCTGGGCCTATGACAATGCCGCCGGCGCCAACCTCGCCAACCACATCGCCATCTCGCACGATGGTGGCGAGAGTTTCGGGCCGGCCATCAATACCGGCATCAAGGGCCAGGCCTCGAACCTCTTGTCGCTGGGCGGCGGCAAGGTGCTCACCATCCATTCGCACCGCGAGGCGCCGGTCGGGCTGATCGTCCGTCGCATCGACCTGGGCGGCAGCGGCATGAAGGTCGAGGAGGATCTGAACCTCTTCGCCGATGCCGCGATGGGCAGCGACTCCGCCGACATCAAGAAGCAGTTCGGCAGCCTGAAGTTCGGCCAGCCCTCGCTGCTGCGTCTGCAGAACGGGGAAATCTACGCTGCCTGCTGGAGTTTCGAGCAGGGCCAGTATGTGATCAAGGGCTATCGGATCGCGCTCTGACTGGAGCGTGATCAGGAAAGGTTGCAGACTTTTCCGGTTCGAGAGTGCGACCAAACAAGGAACTGGATCGGATGGCGTTCAACGAAGCGCCAGCCTGATCCGAGTGCAAGTCGGGCGAGGGGGATCGTATCGTGTCGCGGGTAGAAGGCATGGGCGCGGCTACGGCCGAGTTCGAGGAACAGTCGGATTTCGACAAGATCCGACGCATCCCCTATCTCTACGCCTTCAACATCATCACCGCCGCGGCGCTGCTCTGCACCGTCACCTCGCCATTGGCGCTGTTCGCCGCCGAGCTCGGCGTGCCCAAGGATCGCATCGGGCTGATCGGCGGCATCATGCCGTTCGTGCAGGTGATCGCCGTGGTGTTCCTGCCCATCGTCATGGCCTTCGGCCATCGCCGGGTGGCCGGTTACGCCTCGCTCACCCGCTATCTCTGCCTGTCGCTGATCCTGGTGGCGCCGCTGTTCCAGGGCAATCCGGACATGGTGTTCTGGGTGCTGTTCGCGGCCATGCTCGGTTTTTCGATCTTCCGCACCCTGGCGGAGACGGCGATCTGGCCCTGGTCGCAGGAATATATGCCGAGCTTCATCCGCGGCCGGCTGACCGGCGGCATCGCCGTCGCCTACCTGCCGGTGGCTTTGGTCGGCTCGGTCCTGGTGCAGCTCTGGCTCGATGGCCAGCACGGCATCGAGCGCTTCTTTCCGGTCTTCGCCATCGGGTTGCTGCTGGGCGTCATCGCGGCGTCGACGCTGTTCGGGCTCGGCGGCGGCAAGCCGCGACCCGGCTCGGCGCGCGGCTTCGACGCCATCCGCGCCATGCGGGTGCCGCTGCGCGACGGCAACTTTCTGCTCTACCTCGTCTCGTCTGGCACGCAGTTTCTCGTCTACACCGTCATCAACCTGTTCATCCTGTTGTTCTTCCGCGAGCGGCTCGGCATCTCCTCGGGCCAGATCGTCCTGATGGCGGCGTTCATTCCGGTCGGTGCCGCATTGGGCAGCGTTGCCGCGGGCTGGTTCGTCGATCGCTATGGCACCCGCGCCATCCGCATCACGTTGCAGGCGCTGCAGGTGGCGATGCTGATCGCTCTGATGTTCGTCACCAGGGATACGCCCGGCACCATCTTCATCGTCGGGGCGATCTTCTTCGTCTTCGGCATGCTGTTCCAGAGCGCCATCTCGGTGGGGGGCATCTACATGCTGAACTACGTGCCGCCGGCCAAGAAGGAGAGCTACATGACGCTCGCCTACATGACCGATGGCCTGATCGGCGGCGGTGCTGCCTTCCTCGCCGGCTGGCTGCTCGAACTGCTCGCCAGCAACACAATCGTCGTCTCCGGCGTGACGCTCGGCAATTTCGAGACCCTGTTTGCGCTCAGCGCCGTGATGGTGGTGGTCTCCGCCATCACCTTCGCGCTGCTGAAAGAGGAGGGGGCGACCGGGGTGCGCGATTTCCTCGGCCAGTTCGGTCGCGGGCGGCCGCTCAGCGCGCTCTGGGGCATCCACCGCTACGGCGCGCTCACCTCCGAGGAGCGTCGCCGCGACCTCGCCTATGGTTTCGGCAAGACCCGCAGCGCGCTGGTGAAGGAAGAGCTGATCGCTGCATTGAGCGATCCGAGCTTCGACGTTCGGCACGAAGCCATCCAGTCGCTCGGCCACCTGCCGCCGAGCCCCGCAGTGGTGCGGGCGCTCGAATCGATGCTCGCCTATGATGGGCTGGTGGAGCTGCAATATGCAGCGCTCAACTCGCTCGGTCGCATCAAGGCGACGCAAAGCGGCGAGGTTATCGCCCGTTTCCTCGACAGCCCCAACCCGCTGCTCCGGGCGCGTGCCGCCCGCACGCTCGGCGATATCCGGGACCTGAAGCAACTGCCGCGCATTCGAAAGATGCTGGCTGAGGATCCCGAGATCGACGCCCGGCTGGCGGCGGTCTCGGCGCTCGGCAAGTTCCGCGACAGCCAGAGCGTCGACGGCCTGCTGCAGGTCTACCGCGAACTGGCCGGCGATGCCCAGAGCATGGTGGGTGAGCCGCGCAGCAAGGTGGTGCTGCTGGCGCTGGCCAAGATCCTCGACTGGGAAGAGAGCTTTTCGCGCGAGTGGCGGCATGAGGAAAAGGTGCTGGGCTATCGGCTTCCCGGCCTGTTCGGCCGGTTGAGCGATGACCTCCGCAAGCGCTCCAATGCGGAGCACTCGCGCCTGTTGCTGCAGGCCGCCGCGGCACTGAGCTCGGGCAGCACCGGCACTGCCTTCCGCGCGCTGCAGGACCTCCGCCCCTATATCGAACGCAGCGGTCACCCCGAAGCCGGCATCGTGCTCAAGCTGATGGATGGTACGCGGGACATCGAACAGCCGCACCGCGCGCTGCTGATTCTGCTGGCGCTGGCCATGCGGCCGGTGCTGGCGGGGTAGGGGCTCCAACGCGGCCGACGGGCCGGTGCGGGAAGAGCACCCCCACCCCTGTCCCCTCCCCGCAAGGGGGAGGGAGACCAAAACACCGGCATCAGTGTTGGCGTCTCCTCCCCCCTTGCGGGGGAGGGACAGGGTGGGGGGTACCCTTTCCGCACCAAGCTATCCTCACGCCAGATGCGATTGCTCTGCGATCGAGGGTGCGGAAGGATCGCGGCCTAAACTCTGAGCTTCGCCCACCGCACATCCAGCGCCGCGGGCTCCCCCGCATAATACACTACCAGCACGTCCCCATCGGGCAGTGCCGTCGCCGAGGGCAGGCCAAAGCTCCACACATCCATGCTGGCCAGCATGTCGCCGGTATCGCTGCTCGCCGCCTGCGCCTTGGCGTGCGCATAGACTTCGACTTCGCTCGCGGCCGTGAACGGCGCGTCGATGCTCTGTGCCAGCCGGGCACGGATCGATTGCGACCCGAAGCGGTCGACCCAGGCCAGCACCACCCGGCCATCGGCCAGCACGGCCGGCCGCGCCGCCTGGTCGGCGAAGCCGAGATCCTGGGGCGCGCTCCAGCTCGCCCCACCATCGGCGCTGATCCGGCGGTGGATGTTGAGATAGCTCGCGGTCGCCGTGTCGTAGGTCCAGGCGAACGAGCCGACCCGGCCATCCGGCGCCACGGCGCAGCGGAGGTCCCAATTGAAGATCTGGCCTGTCGGGTCCTCGGCCACCGTCACCGGTGCGCTCCAGCTCCGGCCCTCGTCGGCCGAGTGAAAGAACACGGCCCGCTGCAGCCATTTCGAAGCATCGAGATAGCTCTTGTTGGTCTCGATGCTCATCGCCAGCCGTCCATCGCGGAGCCGCATCAGCGGGCTGGTGAGGCTGGCGGGACCAATCTCTTCGGGCATCGGCACCTCGCGCCAGCCGCTCCAGCTCGCGCCGTTGTCATCGGAGTCGGCGAGGAGGATCACCATGGGCAGGCAGCCCTCGGTCTCGGCGTTGAAAAGAGGCTTGCCGGGATACGTCGTGCGATCGACCCACATCGCCGCGGCCAGCAGTCGGTTGGGCGCGAGCTCGGTGATGTAGCAGAGCTTCAGCGTGCCCCCGGTGCCGCGCACCGCGGGCGGCTCGAACGGGTATGTCGGCGCCGACCAGGTGAGCCCGTTATCAGCGGAGCGGTAGAAGGCGATCCGCTCCTTGGGCGAATCCTTCTCGTCGCCGGCCCTGAGCGTTGCCAGCAGCGAGCCGTCCGCCAGCGCGGTGACCGATGGAAAGGTCAGGTTGGCGCGTGCCGTCCCCGGCTCCGCCTTGCCCAGGAGTCCTGATGCGATGATTTGCATTGGCCATCCCCCCTGAGCCGCTGCGCCAATTCGGTCAGGCGGCGCGCCTGAACAGCGTCTCGCCGCCCACCACCGTCGCCTCGACCTCGAGCGTTGTCGGCTCGAGCACCGCGAAGTCGGCGAGCTTGCCCACTTCGATCGAGCCGATGTCTTTTTCCATCCCCAGCACCCGAGCCGGCACGAGGCTGGTGGCATGGGCGGTACGGGTAAGGTCGGCGCCGACCAGCTGCACGTAGTTCCGCATTGCCTCGTCCGGCGTCAGCGACGAGCCGCAGAGCCCGCCATTGCGATCGACCACGGCCTTGCCGCGCGCGCTGCGCACCCATTGCCCGGGATAGAACTCGAATTCCATCTCCTCGGCGCCGGCATATTTGTTGGCGTCGGTCTCGAGGAACACCCGCTCGACCGGCAGTTGCGCCAGGATTTTCATCAGCTTGGGCGAGACATGGATGCCGTCGCAGATCAACCCCAGGGCGAGGCCCGCTTCGGCCATCAGCGCATCGGTGAGCGACAGGATGTGGAGCCCCATATTGCCCGGCTCGGGTTGGCGCATCACGTTGTACATATGGGTCACCGCATCGATGCCCCACGAGGCGTAACGCGCCACGTCGTCCGGTACCGCCTGGCTATGGCCGAGATGGATGCTGACCCCGTCGGCCTTCAGCCGCTTGATGAAGGCTTCGGCGCCCGGCAGTTCCGGTGCCAGCGTCACCGCCTTCAGCCGGCCGTTGCTGGCGGCCAGCATGCGTTCGGCGAGCTCGACGCTCGGCTTTTGCAAATTGCGCGGGTTGTGCGCACCGGGCGAGGCGAAGACCGGGCCCTCGCTGTGGATGCCGATGGCGCGCGCCCCGGCGGCTTTCTCGATCTCGGCGGCGAGGCGCGTGAGCGTCGGTTCCATGTTCTCGGGCGGCAGGCAACTGATCGACGGCAGGAACCCGGTGACGCCGCGCGACAGCAGCAGCGTCGAGTTGTCGGACACGCAGCCGGGCACGGTGTCGTTGTAGAGGTAGACGTCCATGCCGTGCTGCAAGAGGTCGATAATGCCGGGGAACAGCAGCTTGCCGCTGGCGTCGACATCCTGCCAGTTGGCGCCGGTGGCGTCGTCTCGGCCTATGATGCCGGTGAACCGGCCGTTCTCGATCAACAGATCCTGCCCGATTTCTCCGCCCGGGGTCACCAGCGTGGCGTTACGCCATCTTTGCTTCACTTGCAGAATCCATGCTCGTAGTATATTGTCATGATAACCACCTAACATGCGAATTCAAGGGGAAACATGACGCCGCGGCGCGCCTCTGTGATCGGCAGGGCGGGCGTGGTGCTATATGTCGCCGAAGCAATCTTCGGCAATCACCTGTCACGGGAAGTCCTGGCTTGAGTATCGATCTGTCGCCACGCCACTTGCAGCTCAGGGATATGCTGTTCCGGCGCTGGAAAACCAACGGGCTGAAGGCCGGAGACAAGATAGAGTCGCAGAACGAGATCGTGAAGTTCTGCGAATTCTCGCTGATCACCGTGATCAAGACGCTGAAGGACCTCGAGGCCGAGGGGATCATCCGTCGCCAGGTCGGCAAGGGCTCCTTCCTTGTCGAGACGCCGTGGACCGAGGCGCATCACCGTATCGGCTTCTTCTACAACCGCGACATCGTCGGCGGCGGCATCTTCAACAACGAGTTCTACACCAAGCTGGTGGTGGCGCTGGAAAAGGCCGTGGTCTCCGATGGCCACGAATTCATCCTGGGCAGCTTCACCCACAAGTCGATGCCGACCCACGTGTGGGACGCGCTCGATGTGGTGGTGCTCGCCGGCATTACGCCGGAAACCGAGATCGACAAGTTGCCCGAGACTTCGGCGCAGGTGGCGATCATGGACCTCGTCATCGAGGATCTGCCCTACCACGCCTACCGCATCGATTTCGAGCCGGCCTTCATGGAGATGTTCCGGGTCAACGATGGCAAGAAGCTGAAGTATCTCTACCTCAACACCACCATCACTTCGAGCGAGCAGGCCTCCCGCCTCGCCAGCATCAAGCGTGCCCATGCCTCGACCAGGACCGAGCAGGAACTGCGCATCATCTCGGTGAACCAGGAGACCGGCCAGAGCGACACGGCCGAGCTCGAAGCGGTATTGAAGAGCTACAAGCCAGACATCGTCTGCGGCTACATGCATCACAGCTGGGTGCCGGTCATCGCCGCCAAGGCCACCAAGCCCACCCGCGCCTATCGCTACTCGCTCGACAATGACGGCCCGAGCTTCAATGTCGATTCCGCCGCCTGGATGCAGCAGGTGCTGGCCGATATCTACGCCAATCTCGAAGACCGGAAGCCGGGCAAGCAGGTCATGAGCATGCCGGCGACGTTTCATCCGTAAGTAAGCGCTGATTTCTCAGTCAGTGCCTTCTCCCCTTGAGGGAGAAGGTGCCCGAAGGGCGGATGAGGGGTATCTCTCCGCGTACTGGATCGCTCCTCGCTTCGCTCGGAGCGCGCTACACTTCGTTGCGCGTACCCCTCATCCGGCGCTACGCGCCACCTTATCCCGCAAGGGGAGAAGGTAAGGTGGTGGTCGCCGGTGAGTCTCAGCCCAGCGCCTTGTCAAACGCCACCATCGACTCATCGGCATAGTTCGCCAGCGCGATCACGTCGGCGCCGACGGACAGCAAATTGTACCCCATGTCGACATACTCGCCGATCAGGTCGCGATTGGTCACCGTGGCGGCGATCTTGCCGTATTTGCGCGCCACCTGCGCAATGCGCTTGCGCACCGCCTTGATCTCGTCGTGCTGGATCTGGCCAGGAATGCCGCTTGCCACCGAATAGTCGCCCGGGCCGAAGAACAGGCAGTCGACGCCGTCCATCTCGGCGATTGCCTCGAGGTGCTCCATCGCCTCGGGATCCTCGATCTGGTAGCAGGCGAAGCGCTCCTCATTGGCGGTCTTGAGGTAATCGAGGAAGCCGACGCGGGTGAACTGGGCATCGTTATTGCCGCCATCGACGGCGCGCTTGCCGAGCGGCGCGAACTTGGTGATGTCGCGCACCTTGCGGGCGTCGTCGGCGTTCATGACGTGCGGCACGATCAGGCCGGTCGCATCCATCTCATAGCCGCGGATATAGTCGCTGTAGCTGCCACGCGACACGCGCAGCAACGTGTCGACGTCATAGAGCTTGGCAGCGCGGATCTGGTGCTCCACCTGCTCCCAGGTCGCCGAGGTGTGCTCCATGCACAGCCACAGCGCATCGGGCTGCGCCGCCGCGAAAATCTCGGCGATCTTGGCGTCGGCGATGTTGAGCTTCAATACGCGGGCCACCTTGCCCTCGCGGATGGTGCGCAGCACGCGGCTCGGCCGCATGCGGAAGCGCGTCGGGGGCGTCGCGGCGTAGGGCTGCGTCTGGGACAAGATGAGTTCCTCCGGAGGGGTTATTTGGCGGTGTAGCCGCCATCGATGGGGATGTTGGTGCCGGTGACATAGGCCGAGGCGTCCGACGCCAGAAACACGATGACGCCCTTCAAATCGGTATCGTTGGCCATGCGGCCCAGCTGCGTACGGGCGCTGTAGGCTTTGACGAACGGCGCCGGCTGGTTGTTGAAGAAGCCGCCCGGCGACAGGCAGTTCACGCGCACATTGTCGGCGCCGAGGATGCTCGCCGCCCAGCGGGTGAAGTTGAGCATGCCGCCCTTCTCGTAGTGGTAGATCGGCGACGGGTTGGGCGTCATGTCGGTGCCCTCGTAGTTGGCCATCTCGACCCCGACCATGCCCATCATCGAGCCGATATTGATGATCGAGCCGGATTTCTGCGCCCGCATGTTGCGGCCGAACAGCTCGGTGATCTTGAACAGCGCCGAGGCGTTGACGCGGAGGCTCTTGTCGAACGCGTCGAGATCGTGGGCCCAGCCGTCGAGCGCCGAACGGGTCACCGCATTGTTGACCAAAACGTCGCAGCGGCCGCCCCGGGCGATCACCTCGCGGTGCAGCGCCTCGATGGACTCGTCCGACGACAGGTCGAGCGGCAGCGCCGTGACGTCGTAGCCCCGCGCCCGCTCTTCCGCCGCCACCGCTTCGAGCTTGCTGACGTCGCGCGCCGCGATGAAGGTCTGCGCCCCGGCCTCGGCCAGGGCCGCGACGATCTGCCGGCCGTAGAGCCCGGCGCCGCCGGTGACCACGGCGACCTTGCCCGTTAGCGAGAAGCTTTCCAGTACCTGCATGTTCAGTCCATCTCGCTGAGGAAAACCCGGCGTCCGCCCTGTTCGCGGCTTTCGATGCCAGCGATCACCAGCTGCATCAGTTCGCGCGTCTCCTCCCATGGCACCGGCGGCTTGCCGGTGCGGAGGTAATCGACGAAGCCGACGAGCTGGGTGCGGAACGCGTGATAAGTGTCGGTGAACTTGAGCTGCAGCCCGGCGGCAGTGCCGGCCAGCGTCACCATGCCGAAACCGCCGCCCATGTCCTTGGTCACCTGCAACAGCACGTCGATGCCGTCGCGGTGGCGCAGGTGGACGATGTTGGAATTGGCGTCGCCGATATTCTGCACCGAGACATAGCCCGGCCCGGTGATCGGGTAGACCGTTTCCAGCGCATGGATGCCATAGGCTTCCCACGACTTCGCCATGGTGGCGCTGACATGGCGCAACTGCCCGAGCGCGTGCGTGGCGCGGTGGTAGGGCGCATATTCCTTGGCGAAGCGCATCGCCGACGAGCTGATCAGCGGCTTGCCCTCGGCCACCCATTTCGAGAACGTCGCGAGGTCCAGTCGGTTGTCGCAAAGCGGCTTGTCGATGAACACCGGGATGCCCGCCTCGATGAACGGCCGCGCCCGCTCGACATGCTCAAAACCCTTGTCGGTGGCGACCAGCACCGCGTCGACCTCGCCGATCACATCTTCGGCGCGCGCCGCAATATTGGGGATATGGGCGACGGCGGCCACCTGCACGGCATCGGCGGGGTCGTCGGTCCACACATGCGTGACCTTGGCGCCGGGGATGCCGAGCGAGCCTGGAGGTTGCTTGGCGATATAGTCCTTGATCACCGGGTAGGGGCAGGCCGCGAGCGCCTTGGCGTCGTAGCTGCCATTGATGATGATGCTCCAGGAATAGGGGTGCCCGTTGCCCTCCACCATGCCCAGCATGGCGAGGCGGATTTCATCCCGGGTGATCGGCAGAACGCTCATTCAGATATCCCTACCAGGCGGTCCAGCCGCCATCGACATTGAGGCAGTGTCCGGTGATGTAGCTGGCCGCATCGCTCAGCAGGAACGCCGTCGGCCCGGCCATCTCGTCCTGCCGACCGATCCGGCCGAGCATGGTCTGGCGCGACAGGTTCTCCATGAACTCGGCATTGTCCTGCGTCGCCTGATGCGGATAGGGGCCGGGCGCCACAGCGTTGACCCGGATGCCGGCCGGGCCGAAATGGCCGGCCATGTAGCGCACCATCTGGATCGTTCCGGCCTTGCCGGCCCCGTACTCGATCGGGTTTGGCGCCATGTCGCCCGGGTAGTTCGCCGGGTTCGGCGCCACCACGCCATACATCGAGGCATAGAGCACCATCGAGGCGCCGGGCCCCATATGCTTGGCCGCCTCGCGGGCGAGGAGGAAGCTGCCCGTGAGGTTCAGCCGGTTGGTGCGGTCGAAATCCGCTGCCGTCAGGTCCTCGAAGCGCTTGCCGGTCGAGCCGAAGGTGGCGTTCACCACCCCATCGAGCTTGCCGAATTCCTGTGCCGCGCCGCGCACCGCGGCAAGGATCGAGTCCTCGTCGCCGATATCGAGCGGCAGCGCCAGCACGCCGCCGCCGAGCGCCTTGAGTTCGGCCGCGCCGGCCGCCAGCCGTTCCGGATTGATGTCGGCCAGCACCACATTGGCACCTTGTTGTGCCAGCAGCTTGCTCACCGGCAGCGCCAGGTAACCCGCGCCGCCTGCCATCAGGATGGTCTTGCCGTCAAAACCAGGCATCAGAGACTCACGATCCGCTTTTCGAGCCAGGATTGCTTGGCGGCGAGCGCCACCCGCAGGTTGTCGCGCGCGTCGTCGAGCGTCGCCAGCCAGCAGGGCTTCCCTTCGATCGCATCGAGCATCGCGTCGGCCTGCATGCGGAAGCGCGCCTGGTGCGCCTCGGTCGGCACCAGCCCATCCATGAAGTCGCGCTCGTTCTGCCACTTGCCGCTGTCGTCATCGGCGAATTTCAGCGTCGAATGCTCGAGCATCAGGTTGCCCCTGGTGCCGATGAACTCGAAGCGCGCGATATTGGGCTTCTGGAACTGGTTGATGGTGACGTTCGCCATCGCTCCGCTTTCGAAACGGATGGAAACGAGGCAGGTGTCCTCGGTGTTGGTGCCCACGAGCACCAGCCGATCGAACAGGCAGCTGACATCGGTGGGCTTGCCCATCAGCCAGATCAGCATATCGAACAGGTGGCTCGCCGCGTCGAGGATGGCCCCGCCGCCCATTTCGGGCCGGGCGTAATAGGTGCGCTGGAAATCCGGCCGGTATTTCGGGAATTCCTGTGAAGAGTTGAGATAGGCGAGCCGCAGCGTGCCGATCCTGCCTTCGAGGATCTCTCGGCGCAGCGTCACCACTTCGTCGGCGACGCGGCGCACATAACCCACGCGCGCCACGAGGTTCTTCGAGTTGACCAGCGCCAGCGTTTCGTCGACTTCGTTCATCGTCACCGAGAGCGGCTTTTCGACGAGGAAGTTGAGCCCGGCCTCGGCGCAGCGCCGCATCAGCGCGACATGGAAATTAGCCGGCGCGCAGATCACCGCCAGGTCGAAACTCCTGAGGTCGGCTTCGCCGATATCGCTATAGGTCTCGGTGATGCCGAACAGCTGCTTGGCTTCGTCGCGGCGCCCCGCATCCGGTTCGACGATGGCGAGCTGGGCACGCCCGGTCAGGCTGTAGCCCTTGAGGTGACGCCGGCCGATGCCGCCGCTCCCCACGATAAGCACTCGCTTCACCCGACGACGCCCCCTCACGCGATAACCAAGTATGTTGTTATGCTAACGGCATATTTGGTGCTGTCAATCGGAGCCGCGCGTGATCGGCTGCGCAAAAAGTCGAAAGCCGTTGAGCCCGCATCATGATCCGCGATGTGGCAGTTTCGCCAGACGAACCGCAGTTGAACGCATTGTTCTACTGGCTTGACTCCAAGAAAAGCATGTTATCATGCTAACGGTATATTTAACGATCAATGCAGGGGGATGCATTCGAATGGCTACAAAACCAAAGGTCCTCGTGACCGGCGCCAGCGGTCTGATTGGCGGCCTCGTCATCCGCGACCTCTCCGACAAGTACGAGTTCAGTGGGTTGAGCCGGCGCGTCGTACCCGGCATCGTTCACACCCAGGCCGAAATCGCCGACCCCTCGGCCATCCGCAAGGCCTCCCAGGGCATGGATATGGTGCTGCACCTGGCAGCCGAGACGCACGAGTACGACGACTGGGACAAAGTGATGCAGAACACCATCGGCGGCACGCTGAACATGTTCCGCGCCGCCCAGGAGGCGGGGGTGAAGCGCGTGGTGTTCATGAGCACCGGCAGCACCATGTGCGGCTACGAATGGTATGAGGGCTCGCCCTACGGCAAGCTTGCCGCCAACCAGCTGCAGGCCCTGCCGCCAGGGGAAAAACTGCTCGATTACAGGGATCCGCCGCGCCCTGACAGCTTCTATGGCGTCGGCAAGCTGTTCGGCGAGAATACCGGCCGGCTGTTCTCCGATCGCTACGGCATGTCGGTAATCTGCATCCGGCTCGGCGCCGTGCTGCCGAGCGACCAGCCCGAGCTGATCCGTCATTACCCCGGCTACCTGTCGCAGGCGGATGCTGTGCAGATGGTCGACAAGTGCCTCGATGCGCCCGAGAGCGTCCGCTTCGACATCTTCGACGCCATCTCCGAGAACCAGCGGCGCTGGCGCGACACCTCGCACGCCAAACAGGTCATCGGCTGGCGCCCCACCGGCTCGGCCGACAAGTACGACATCAGCAAGCTGAGCGTTTAGGCGCTGATGTCTGCCCTTCAGCCCTGACACTCGCTAACCCCACCGGCCGTCATCCCGACGAAAGTCGGGACCCACTGCTCGGAGTGCGGGTAAGCAATGGCCGCGCCGACCATCACAGCAGGGTCGGCGCGATCGCATTTGGGCAACCGCCAGTGCACTGGGTCCCGACTTTCGTCGGGATGACGGCCGGTGCATAGGCGCGTCAGCGTATCAACCGCGCCGCTCGCTCCCAGCGATTCACCTCACCCAAAAACCCCCGCAAATCCGCCCCGCGTTCCGCCTGACGGACCTATTCGCCCGAGTCGCGCCCGTCGCTTGACCACCCCAAACTGATATGTTGTTATGTTAATGACATATGCAGGCCACCAGGGGGAAATTGGTGACTCAGCGGGACGATACCGTCGATCGTGTGCGCGCTCGCTGCGCCTCGTTCCGCACTTGCGTCGATCGCCCGCATCGCCCGTTTCCGCCCCGTTGCTCACAGCGTCAGGCCCAGTTTGGTCGACCAAAACATAAAAGTTTGACACCATATGACGGGCTATGGTTCCCTAAAGTGATGAGGGGCAGGGGAACCACAGACATGGCGACCGAAGCTGCGGAGATCGCGCAGGCGCTGGCCGAGCAGATTCATTCCGGTGCGATCCGCTCCGGCGAGATGATCCCGTCTGAGCGCGACCTGTGTGAGCGCTTCGCTGTCGGGCGTACCGTGGTGCGCGAGGCCATCACCATGCTCGAGGGCATGAAGCTGATCGAGCAGCGCAAAGGCTTCCGTCCCCGTGTGGTCACTCCGACGCTGGCCCAGGCCATGGCCGGCGCGGCCGAGGCGGCCCGGTTCTTCTTTCGCGGCAGCGAGGGCAATGCGCATCTGGAGCAGGCCCGCTTCTTTCTCGAAATGAGCCTCGTGCGCTATGCCGCGCAGTTCGCCACGCAGGCGCAGCTGGGCAAGATGCTGGCCGCCATCGAGGCCTGCGAGCGCGCCATCGGCAGCTACCCGCAGTTCCGCGAGGCGGACCTGCGTTTCCATCGCACCATTGCCGAGGTGCCGGGCAACCCGATTTTCGTCGCCCTGCACGATGCGTTCGTCGATCGCCTGATGCGCCGCCGCGAGGCGCCGGTCGATGTCGCCACCCATAATCGGCGCAGCAATGACGAGCACCGCGCCATCGTCACCGCGCTTGTCGCCCGCGACGAGCAGGAGGCGGTCAGGGTGCTGACCGTCCACCTGTCGCGCAACTACGCCACCTACATGCGCCAGGCCCTTACCGGCACTGAAGCCCTTATCGGCACCGAAGCGCTTGTCGGCACTGAACCACGTGCGGCCGTTTCCAACTCGGAGGGATGAGAAGGAAGGCCGGCGCCGTCGGGGTCCACGAGAGATCGTGGATCACTATCCGTGAGTTAAACAGGGAACCCATTCACATGAAGAAATTGCTGGCACTTGGCATGGCGCTGCTCATGTCGACCTCGGCGATCGGCACCGCTGCCGCGCAGGCCACCAACAACAATCCGCTTTCGGACGTGCGCGTCCGCCAGGCCCTGGCCTATGCCATCGACATGCAGACCATCATCGACACCATCTTCGATGGCAACGCCATCAAGGCGGTCGGCATGCTCCCCAACGGCCCGTTCAAGAACCCGGACCTGAACCCCTACGACTACGACCCGGACAAGGCCCGCGAACTGCTGAAGGAAGCCGGCTGGGATTCCAACCGTACGCTCGAGATGGTCTACTATTATGACGACCAGATCACCGCCAACCTGATGCAGGCGCTGCAGGCCTATTTCGCCGATGTCGGCGTCAACATGAATGCCCGCCTCTTGACCGGCGACGTCGCCAAGACGCTCGGCGCCATCCCGCCCAACCCGACCGACAAGTCGCTGGTCTCCTGGGATCTCGGCTATGGCGCCCGCGCTGCCATCGTCATGCAGGAATACTACAACGACTACGCCACCGGCAAAGCCAGCTCCGACCAGTTCCCGGGCACCCCCGAGATGGATGCTGCGATCGCCGCGACCAATGCCAGCACCGATCCGCAGAAGCAGAAGGAAGCCTTCTTCGCCATCGAAAAGCTGATGAACGACAACGTCTACACCATCCCGCTCTACTACCAGAAGCTCTACACGGTGGAGAGCGACCGGCTGAACCGCAACGGCGCCCCCTATGGCAACGAGCAGTTCAACTACAACTGGGACATCCAGAACTGGACGGTCGAAGCTGACGCATCCGGCAAGCACGTGTTCTACACCAACGGCGCGCCGGTCGATTACTTCGAGCATCCGTGGGCCAATCTGGGCCTGTGGGTCGGCAACCGCTTCGTCTTCGATCGCCTGCTGTTCGCCAACCCGACCATGACCGGCGTTGCCGGCGGCGACCTCGCCGAGACCTACACCATCAGCGATGACGGCAAGACCGTGACGCTGACGCTGCGCGACAACATCAAATGGCACGATGGCGAGCCGATCACCGTCGACGACGTCACCTGGAGCTTCGAGGCGGCGCTGTTCGTGCCGAACCTGCACGGCGTGGTGGGCAAGACCCTCAACTCGCTGGAAGGCGCGGCCGACTATGTGGCCAAGAAAGCCGAGCACATCTCGGGCATTTCGACCGAAGGCAACACCATCACACTGAAGTTCGCGACGCTCGACCCGAACGTCCTGATCTCGCTCAGCCAGTTCGCGCCGCTGCCCAAGAAGTACTTCGAGGGCACCGATCCGACCGTGCTGCAGCAGAATGCCTTCTGGCAGAAGCCGGTCGGTTCCGGCCCGTTCAAGGTCGATACCGTCGCCTTCGGTGACTACGCCTCGCTGCTGCCGTTCGACGATTACTTCCTCGGCAAGCCCAAGATCGACCAGGTGGTGGCCTTCGCCAGCGCCGACGGCGACGTCAACATGGTCAAGAACGCTGCGGCCAACCGCATCGACTTCGCCATCACCAAGGTGACCAGCGACGTGAAGGCGCTCGAAGAGATGCCGCACATGAAGCTGACGCCGATGGATATCCCCTACACCCGCATGATGTGGATCAACACTTACGACAAGTAAGGCGTGATCCGTCAGCTCCGGATGCCGCGACCTGGTCGCGGCATCCTCCCTCTTTCACTTCCCAGCCGAGTTAAGGAAACAGCCGCGTGCTAGCCTACGTCATCAGGCGCGTTCTGATCATGATCCCGATGGCCGTCGCCATCAGTTTCCTGGTCTATGTCGGTCTCGACGCGACCCCCGGCGACGCCGTGTCCTTCATGCTGAGCCCCGAGCAGATGTCGGGCGCCAATCCCGAACGTCTCGAAGAGTTGCGCGAGGCGCTCGGCCTCAACCAGCCGCTGTTCGTTCGCTATTTCATCTGGCTCGGGGGGCTGTTGCAGGGCAATTTCGGCTACACCCTCACCGGTGGCGTGCCGATCTCCGACCTGTTGGCGCGGCGCCTGCCCGCGACGCTGGAACTCGCTGCCGTGGCGCTGGTGCTCTCGACCGTTTTCGGCTCGATCCTCGGCATCATCAGCGCGCTCCGCCGCGGCACCGCCACCGACAACACGTTGACCGTGGTCGGCATGGTCGGTGTTTCCATCCCTGAATTCTTCTTCGGCCTCGTCGCCATCACCGTGTTCGCGCTGAACCTCGGCTGGCTCCCGGTCGGCGGCCGCTCGATGCCGCAATACGTCACCTTCTGGGATCGGCTGCCGCACCTGGTGATGCCGGCGCTGGTGCTGTCGATCATGATGACGGCGGGTGTCATGCGCTATGCGCGCGCCGCCATGCTCGACGCGCTGAACAAGGATTTCATCAAGACCGCCCGCTCCAAGGGCCTGCCCGAATGGCGGGTCAACCTGCTGCACGGCTTTCGCGTCGCGCTCACTCCCGTGGTCGTGCTGATCGGCTTCCGCCTGCCGGCGCTGATCGGCGGCTCGGTGATCGTCGAGCAGGTGTTCCAGTGGCCCGGCGTCGGCAGCCTGTTCGTCCTCTCGGTGCGCAACCAGGATTATCCGGTGGTGATGGCCATCGCGCTGATCTCGGTGGTCACGGTGCTGGTGGTCAGCGTGGTCATCGACGTGCTCACCGCCATCATCGATCCACGCGTCCGGTTGGGGAACTAGCCATGGCCCTTGCCGATATCCCGCGCCGCCGCACCCGTTTCGACCGTCGCTTCGATCGTATCCGCGCCCTCGAGGAAGCCGGCCGCCTGAAGCATCCGACCGGCAGCCGGCTGGTCCGCAAGTTCATGAGCAACCGACTGGCGGTGATCGGGCTGGTGGTGTTTTCCATCATCCTCCTCGCCGCGATCTTCGCGCCGCTGCTGACGCCGTGGGACCCGACCAAGATCAACCTGCGCGCCATGCTGCAGCCACCCTCCTGGGAGCATTGGTTCGGCACCGACAAGACCGGGCGCGACGTGTTTGCCCGCGTGCTCTATGGCGGCCGCATCTCCATTCTCGTCGGGCTCGGCAGCGCCGTGGTCTCGGCCATTATCGGAGTGATCATCGGCTGCTACGCCGGCTATGTCGGCGGCTGGTTCGATGCCGTCTGCATGCGCATCTCCGAAATCATCATGGCCTTCCCCGAGCTGATCCTGGTGCTGATGCTGGTCTCGATCCTCGGCCAGTCGCTCAGCAACATCATGATCATCTTCATCCTCGGCGGCTGGTGCGGCATCTATCGCCTGGCCCGCGCCAGCATGCTGTCGCTGCGCGAGGAGGAGTATGTGCAGGCGCTGCGGAGCTTCGGGCTCTCCGTGCCGCTGATCTGCTTCAAGCACATCCTGCCCAATGCGCTTGGGCCCATCATGGTCAACATCACGCTGTCGACCGCCGCCTTCATCCTCGCCGAAGCGGGTCTCAGCTTCCTCGGCCTCGGCGTGCCGATGAACATCGCCACCTGGGGCAACATCCTCAATGTCGCGCAGGACCTCGGCGTGCTGCAGAACAACTGGTGGATCTGGCTGCCGGTGGGCACGACGATTTCGCTCTTCGTCCTCAGCGTCAATTTCATCGGCGACGGCCTCCGCGACGCCACCGACCCGACGCAGCAGGGCTGACCCAGATGACCACTACCACTCAGCTGCCGGTCGATGACGTCGCGCTCAGCGTGCGTGACCTGAAGACCTTCTTTTACACCAACAAGCGCTGCAACAAGGCGGTGAACGGCGTCTCGTTCGAGATCCGGAAGGGCAAGACCCTCTGCATCGTCGGCGAGAGCGGCTGCGGCAAATCCGTGACCGCCTCGGCGATCATGCAGTTGCTGCCGACGCTGTCGCGCATCGAGGAAGGCGAGATCGTCTATCACTCGGAACGCGGCGACATCCGGCTCGATACGCTCGCGCGCAACGGCAGGGCCATGCGCTCGATCCGTGGCTCCGAGATCGCCATGATCTTCCAGGATCCGATGACGGCGCTGAACCCGGTCTTCACCATCGGCTTCCAGATCGTCGAGAACCTCCGCTACCACACCGCGATGCGCGGCCGGCAGCTCATGGACAAAGCCATCGACCTGCTGCGCTCGATGGGCATTCCGGCGCCCGAGCGGCGGGTCGAGCAGTTCCCGCACCAGTTCTCGGGCGGCATGCGCCAGCGCGCCATGATCGCCATGGCCATGGCCTGCAACCCGAAAATCCTGATTGCCGACGAGCCGACCACGGCGCTCGACGTCACCATCCAGGCGCAGATCTTCGAGCTGATGGCGACGCTGAAGCGCGACCACGGCACCGCCATCATGCTGATTACCCACGACATGGGCGTGGTGGCCGAACTCGCCGACGATGTTGCCGTCATGTACATGGGCAACATCGTCGAGGCCGGCACCGTCGACGAGGTGCTGCGCCGGCCCAGCCACCCCTATACCTGGGCGCTGCTCGATTCCGTGCCGGTGCTGGGCCGCGGCAAGAACCAGGATATCCGCGCCATTCCGGGGTCGACCCCTGATCCGTTCAACCGGCCAACGGGCTGCCAGTTTGCCGATCGCTGCGTCTACAAGCTCGATGCCTGCGAGCTTGCCCTGCCGGCCGAAACCCACCTGTCCCCCACGCATCGCGTCAGGTGCGTGCGCCACGAGGAGTTCGCCAATGGCGTCCGCAACTGAAGCGCAGCGGGAACCTGATGACGTCATCCTGAGCCTCAAGGGCGTCAAGGCGCATTTCCCGGTCAAGGCCGGGGTGCTGCGCCGCACCGTGGCGCAGGTGAAGGCAGTCGATGGCGTCGATCTCGACATCTATCGCGGCGAAGTGCTCGGCCTCGTCGGCGAGAGCGGCTGCGGCAAGACCACGCTCGGCAAGACCATCCTGCAGCTGGTGCGCGCCACCGAAGGCGAGATCACCTATACGGGCGCTGAAGATACCGCGGACCTCACCAAGCTCAGCGACAAGGAACTGCACGCCTATCGCAAGCGCCTGCAGATCGTCTTCCAGGATCCGCATTCCTCGCTCAACCCGGCTTTCACCATCTTCGGCTCGCTCGAAGATCCGCTCACCAAATACGGGGTGAAGACCCGCGAGGAGCGCCGCAAGATCATCGGCGACCTGCTCGAGGCGGTGAACATGCGCCGCGAGTACATGGACCGCTACCCGCACGAGTTCTCGGGCGGCCAGCGCCAGCGCATCGGCATCGCCCGAGCACTGAGCGTCAACCCGGAGCTGATCGTCTGCGACGAGGCGGTGAGCGCGCTCGATGTGTCGATCCGCGCCCAGGTGCTGGAGCTGCTGATGCGGCTGAAGCGCGAGCGCAACCTCACCTACGTGTTCATCACCCACGATCTCAGCGTCACCGAGTTCATCTGCGACCGCGTCGCGGTGATGTATCTGGGCCGGATCGTCGAGCTCTGCCGCTCCGAGGATCTGTTCGAGCGCAAGCTCCACCCCTACACGCAGGCGCTGCTCTCGGCCATTCCGGTCGCCGACCTCGATCGGAAGAGCAATCGCGTCGTGCTCGAGGGCGATGTGCCGAGCCCGGTCAATCCGCCGTCCGGCTGTCCGTTCCACCCGCGCTGCCGCTTCCGCCAGGATGTCTGCAAGACCACGGTCCCGACCCTCAAGCGCTATTCCATCGACGGTCGCGACGATCACTACGCCGCCTGCCACCTCATCGACGCTCAAGAAGCCGCGGCCTGATCGCCCGGCGCCAGCCCCCAACGGAGCCCCAAATGCCCGCCTTCGACATCAAATCCATCACCGGCGTTCTTCCGGCGATGGTGACCCCGTTCGACGAAGACGAGAAGCTCGACGAGAAGCGCTTGCGCGCCGTCGTCAACTTCCTCATCGAGCGCAAGGTCGAGGGGCTCTACATCACCGGCTCGACCGGCGAGTCCTTCCTGATGTCGCCCGAGGAGCGCAAGCGCGTCGTCGAAGTGACCATGCAGGAGAACCGTGGCCGCGTCCCGGTGATCGCCCATATCGGTGCCATCAGCACCTTCCACTCGATCGACCTGGCCCAGCATGCCGAGCGAACCGGCGTCGACGCCATCTCCTCGGTGCCGCCGATCTACTGGGGGTTTTCCGCCGACCAGATCCACGGCTACTACGCCGACATCACCAGATCGACCAAGCTGCCGATGATTGCCTATAACGTGCCGATGGCGGCGCTCGGCTTCGACATGATCAAGCGGCTCTCGAGTATCGATGGCGTCGCCGGGGTCAAGTACACCGCCACCACCCATCACGACATCATCCGGATCAAGGAAGAGATCGGGCAGGATTTCATCGTCTATTCCGGCGCCGACGAGATGGCCATGTCGGGCCTGAGCTTCGGCGCCGACGGCATTATCGGCTCGTTCTACAACTCGATGCCCGAGATCTGGATGGCGCTGCGCGATGCGGTCGCGGCCGGCGACCTCAAGGAGGCCAAGCGCCTGCAGGAGATCGGCAATGCCGTGATCTTCTTCTCGCTCGGTCGCGGCGGCATACCCTCGATCAAGCGCGCCATGGCCTGGATGGGGTGCGACGCCGGCTATGTCCGCAAACCGCTGGGCGGCTTCATCGACCAGGCGGCCGACGACAAGCTGAAGGCCGAGTTCCGCGGGCTGCGCGACGAGCGCAAGCTCAAGGGCGTCGCCTTCCTCGACGCGCTCTGAGAGGGAGCGAAGCGATGGGGGGAACGCTTCGTACGGTGCTGACGCTGAATAGTGACCGCTCGGTCCGAAGCGGCAGCACTACCGACCTGGTGGACGCCATTCGGCGCGGTGCCGATCTCCGCATCGGCACGGCGTTCCGCCACAACGAACACATCGACACCAAATCTTCGAGCAACGAGCTGATCGAGGAGGTCGCCGAGTTCCGCCAGACCTGGCTGCTCGATGATCGCTGGGCCGCCGGCATCATGACGCTGCGCATGCCGGTGGAACTGCCCGAGGGTTTCGGCCCGCGTCCCTCGATGTCGTTCTTTCTCTACAACCAGGACGGCACCCAGGCGATCGCCCGCCCCTATCTCGACGGCCAGCCGCCGACCGGAACACGCGGGGCTTCGCCGCTCGACGACATGTCCGACATGCCGCGCTACCACCAGTTCGACAGTTTCGACGCCGGCACCAACGCGCCCTCGAGCAACTTCGTCTACGATTTCGACAGCTACCGCTTCATGGTCAACGACCGCTGGCGCGAGGTGCTGTCGCACGATCACACGGGGCGGCCGATCTCCGGCTCGGTCGAGGCGCTGAACGAAGCGTTCCTGCGCGGCGCGCCGGTCAAGGTAGCAATCAGCAAGTTCGGCGTCGGGCTGGTGCCACCGGGCGAGACCGCGCCGGAGCACGAAGCCTTCATCCACTGCGGCTCCTGCTACTACTACACCGAGCAGAAGCTCTTCATCACCGGTACCCATCCGGCCGTGCGCATCAAGCCGGCCATCCCGTTGCGTTATGAGAGTGGCGGCTGGGATTTCTGCTGGCTGGTGGCGCGCACCGATGGCCAGGTCGAGCGCTGGCGCTGCGATCCGCACACCCTCGCCTTCGATCGCAGCACCCATCGCTACGACATGCGCTGGTTCGTCTCGGGAGAGTAACACGACATGCGTCTCGATCGGTTGCTGACCGTCGACGACTTCAAGCGCGTGGCCGAGCGCCGCGTCCCGAAAATGTTCTTCCAGTATGCCGACTCGGGCGCCTACACCGAGCAGAGCTACCGGGAGAACAGTTCCGATTTCACCCACATTCGCCTCGAGCAGCGCGTCGGCCGCGATATCTCCAGCCGCAGCCTTTCGACCACCATGCTCGGCCAGCCGGTATCGCTGCCGCTCGGCCTCGCCCCAACCGGCGCCGCCGGCATGCAGGTGGCGGACGGCGAGATCAAGGCGGCCCGCGCCGCCGCTGAGGCCGGTATCCCGTTCACCCTCTCCACCGTCTCGATCTGCTCGATCGAGGACGTTGCCGCGGCCACCGATCGCCCATTCTGGTTCCAGCTCTATGTGCGCAAGGATCGGGCCTTCACCGAGCGGCTGATCGACCGGGCGCGCGCCGCCAACTGCGCCGCCCTCGTCGTCACCATGGATTGCCAGCACTACGGCCAGCGTCACAAGGATGTGCGGAACGGCCTCACCGTGCCCCTGAAATTCACCCCGAAATTCGTCGCCGAACTGGCGCTGAAGCCGGCCTGGTCATTGGCCATGCTCGGCACGCCACGGCGCAGTTTCGGCAACTTCGCCGGCCATGTCCCCGGCGCCAACAGTGTCGCCGAGCTGGCGCAGTGGATGTCGCAGCAGGACGACCTGACGCTCAACTGGCAGGATCTCATCTGGATCAAGCGCCGCTTCGGCGGCCCGCTGGTGGTGAAGGGGATTCTGCACGCCGACGATGCCCGCGCCGCAGTGGCCCATGGCGCCGATGCCATCATCGTCTCCAACCATGGCGGCCGCCAGCTCGACGGCGCCCCCTCGACCATCCGCGTGCTGCCGCGCATCGTCGATGCGGTCGGCGGGCAATGCGAAATCTACCTCGATAGCGGCGTCCGCTCCGGCCACGACATGCTGAAAGCCGTGGCGCTCGGCGCCCGCGCCGTGTTCATCGGCCGCCCCACCCTCTACGGCCTCGGCGTCGCCGGTGAAGCCGGCGTCACCCGCGTGATCGACATCATCAGGGCGGAGGCCGACAGCGCGCTGGGACTGATGGGCGAGACCGACGTGACGCAGCTGGGGGCACACAATATCGAGTCGAATGATCTGGTGAAGTAGGGGCGCCGGCGGCGCGGCCATCCTCCCCCGCGTGGCGGGGGAGGGGGACCAGCGAAGCTGGTGGAGGGGGGAGCTAGACTCACGGCGACTCTTGCCGCCCCCTCCACCACCCTTCGGGCGGTTCCCCTCCACCACCCTTCGGGCGGTTCCCCTCCCCCGCCCCGCGGGGGAGGATCAGGAGAGCTCGCCTTTACAGCCGCACCGAATCCACCAACCCCCGCGCCGTGCCATAGAACAGCGCGTCCCGCTGCGCCGGGCTCAGCCCGATCTGCCGCGCTCCGCGCTTCATGGCGCGCAACTGCTCGTAGCGGATATAGGTCATCCGCCCGTCGCAATGGCTCAACCCCATCGAATGGTTGGTCGGCGACAGGTACGCCCAGGCCCGGCCATAGGTGATGTATTTGCCGCGCATCGGCCCGATCATGTCGTCCGAGCCATACATCACCCGCTCCACCCCGACGCCGGCATAGAGCGCGTCGAGCGCATCGGAATCGCACACCGTCGAGGTGTCGTACCAGACATTCGGCAACCCCCTGAGCCGGGCCGCCGCCTTCTCGATCGCCCAGGCCGAGTAGCTGCGGGCGCAATGCGCCAGCACCCATTTGGCGCCGGGATACTTTTCGCTGAGCCGCACCATGTCGTCGATGTTCTCCGGGTCGGCGATGGCGTCGCGTTTGCCCAGGTGCATCATGATGATCAGCCCCAGCCGGTCGGCCACCGCGATCTGGTGCTCCGGCAGCATGTCGGTGATGCGGCATTGCACCGGGTCGGCGGCGTAGAAGCGATAAGGCTTGAGCCCGATCAGCCCGGTGCGCCGGATCTCGGCCTCAACCGCCGCCGCGCTCATCCCTGGATGCACCAGCATCAGCCCACGCGAACTGCCGCCACCCTTCGCCACCTCGGCGGCGACATAGGTGTTGGAGCCCTCGAAGTCGCACGGGTTGGGGAAGGGGAACGGGAAGGACAGCCGCTCGATCTGCCGCCCCGGGAACAGCGTCGCATCCACCTCGTCGGCCAGTTCCCAGGTCACCTCCGGGAAATAGGCGCCGATGCTGTCGGCGAAGGGGCCGGTCAGCCGGTTCGGGTCGAGATCGAAGGCCCAGCGATAGATATGGGTATGGACGTCGAACACTTTCTGAGGGACGAAATCGGCAAGCTCGTCCTCCCAGATCTGCCGGTCGAGGTCGGTCGGGTCGAGATCGCGCATCATCACACTCTCTAGTGGCGCCGGCGGGCAGCGTTGCGCTGCGGCACGGTGGAAGCGAGGGAGTCGGCCGTATCCGCCGCCGAGAACCGGTCGGGCGAGAAGGCGGTGAGATCGATCGAGGTTTTGCCCCTGGCCACGAACTCGGCGAGGTAGAAGCCTGACGCCGGGTTGTAGCTGAAGCCGCCCGAATGGAAGCACACGCCGGCATAGAGGTTCTCGACCCCGCCAAACGGCCCGACGATCGGTTCGCCGTCCATCGAGAATGACAGAAGCCCCACCTTGCGGGTTTCCCATTCGGCATCCGCCAATGCCGGAACGAAATCGCCGAACCGCGCGAGCACATCGGGCAGTACCTGCGGGTCGTCTTCGATGGCGGTGAGCTGGAAGCCGAAATCGCGCACCTTCCAGTCGTCGCGATCCGGCGTCTCCGCTCCGATCAGCACGCGGTTGCCGTCCGCCGGACGAACATAGCCGAGATAGGGGTCGGCATTGACTGGCGGGATCTGGAGCTGCGCACCGAGCGGCTTCGACACATAGCGCTGGTGGACGAAGGTCTTGGCCGGAATGGCGATACCAGCCGTGGCCAGCAGCGGCAGGATCCACGCATAGTTGGTGACCACCACCGCATCGGCCTCGAGCACCTCGGTGGCGGTCCGCACTCCGGTCACCCGGTCGCCCGCGGTCAGCAGCTCCTCGACCGTGCAGTTCTCGATCAGCCTGACGCCGAGCGCCTTCACCCGGGCGGTCAGCGCCGGCAGATAGGCGTCCGGCTCGCTGTAGCCGCCCAAGGGGTCGAGCAGCCCGATCTGATCGGCCCTGGGGTTGAGCTGCGGCCAGCGCCGCCGCATCTCCTTGGGCGAAAGGATCTGATAGGGCACGTCATATTCGTCATAGAGCGGCAGCAGCGCCTCGCGCGCCGGCCACAGCTCGGGGCTGAACAGCCCCAGGCACCCATGCTCGTTGTGGAAGGTGTAGCCGTCGAATTCCGAGCTGAACTGCCGGAAGAACCTGAGCGCCGTCTTGCGGGCCAGCACCCCAGTCCTGGACCAGAGGAGCCCGGTGGAGATGCCGGCGGCGCGACTGCTCGAGCCGGCGCCGACGCTGTCCTTTTCCAGCACGGTGACGGCGTCATAGCCCATCCGTTTCAGGTGGTAGGCGGTCGAAAGACCGGTAACTCCCGCGCCGACAATGATCGCATGCTTGGTCGCCAACTCGATCCCCCCGATCGTTCCCTTGACATCGCTCCAGATGTTATAATGATAAGATAATATTGTGAGCAAGGGGCGGGTTGCCATGACGTCGTATGTCGAGGATTTCGATGACGGGCCGGGCGGTTGGATGCGCGTGGTCGACAATTTCGCCCCGCCTGCCGCGCTGCCGATCCGGAACGGCGCCGTCCGCTGCCAGGGCCCCTGGTGGGTTGACTACAACCACGCGCCGCCCGGCGGCGGTTACCTGCAGTTGCTGATGTGCATGGTCACCCACGGCCCCTCCGGCGAGTCGGTGCGCGAGGTCTCGGGCCCCAACCGCTTCACCGGCGGCAAGTTTCCCACCGACTTCACCAACGCGAAAATCACCATGCGCACCCGCGGCGAGCTCGAAGCGGCCGGCACCAAATTGTCGCTGCTGATCCAGGGCTCGAAGGACGGTCTCACCTCGGGCTGGGTGCTGACCGGCCAGACCTTTGCGGTGAGCGCTGACTGGACCGAGACCACCGTCACCGCCGTGCCGGACCCGAGCCAGTGGACCAGCATCGGCTCGCGCCACGATCGCATCGACACCTATGGCGAGAAACCGCTGCTCGACATCCTCGCCAACGTGAACGTCAACATCCACATCATCATGTTCCCGGTTAAGCCGAGGCCGATGGGCGAGATCGGCGGCGATCCGCACCGGCTGCGGGCAGGGCGCGACTACCCGATCTGGCCCTCCAGCATTGCCCAGGGCTATGTCGAGGTCGATCGCGTGCAGATCGACTTCGCCAAATGAGCCGCTACCCACGCACCGTGCTCGGCACGGTCTGCCTGCCCTGGCGCGATGATGGTGCGCTCGATGAGCCGCTGTTCCGCCGCACCATCCGTAACCTGGTCGCCGCGGGGCTGCCCGATCTCTACATCTTCGGTACCGCCGGGGAGGGCTATGCCGTCACCGACGGCATGTTCCGCCGCGTCGCGGCGATCTTTGCCGAGACCATGCGCGAGGCCGGCGGCGCCGCGCCGATGGTCGGCATCGTCAGCCAGTCGCTCGCCACCATGCTCGAGCGCATCGAGCATTGCCGGACGCTCGGCATCGACACCTTTCAGATTTCGCTGCCCAACTGGTCGGTGGTGTCAGACACCGAGCTGCGCCGAGTCTTCGCCGAGCTCTGCGGTGGTTTCCCCGAGGCGAAATTCCTCCACTACAACCTGATGCGCTCGGGCCGGCTGGTCTCGCCGCGGCTCTATGCCGAACTCGCCGAAGCCCACCCCAATCTCGTCGCCACCAAATATGGCGGCGGCGATCCGTTCATGATCTCCGGCCTGATGCAGCACGCGCCGCAACTGCTCCACTTCCTCACCGAGCAGGGCTACTATATCGGCGCGCCCCTGGGGGAATGCGGGCTCCTGACCTCGATCTCGTCGAGCAACCCGGCGCGGGCTTTCGAATATCTCAATGCCGGCGCTGACAGCGACTGGCCGCGCTTTGCGGCGCTCTACCGCGAACTCTGCGGCGTGCTGCACGCCCTGCTCGACAGCGCCGGCGGCAGTTTTGTCGACGGCGCCTATGACAAGACCATCCTGAAACTCAGCGAACCGGATTTCCCGCTGCGATTGCTGCCGCCGTACGAGACCGTGGGAGATGCGGTGTTCGAGGCCTATCGGAAGCGACTGGCGGCGGAGTTCCCGGAGTGGCTGCCGGGCTAGTTCCCGTGATGGCACTGCCCCTCACCCCGCCCCTCTCCCCAGCGGGGAGAGGGGGCGTTGTGGCGCAGGCGGTGCTCCTATCGTCCCCTCTCCCCGCCGGGGAGAGGGGCGGGGTGAGGGGAAGTTCAGATTGCCTCTGGATATTCCCCCTACCCACTCACCGCGCTCGCCACGCGCCACACCCCATGCGCATCGCAGCAGGCGTAGTACATCCGGTACCGCCCGTCGCCGAGGTCGATCAGCGACATGTCCTCGGCATGCACCGCGTCGATATCGCCCCCGCCATAGCCATCGCCCTCAACCGCAATGCCGCTGCGGTGCCAGTTGAGCCCATCCCCTGACTCCGCCACGAGAATGCGCGAGCGATAGCCCGACATGTCGGCAGCGATCGAGGCCGCGGCGAAATCGGCGCTCATCCCGTTCGCCACCGCGTCAGCATCGAGGCTCGGATGCACCGGCGCCACGGCGCCCGGTGGCAGATCCTGCCAGGCCGAGTAGAGCATCGTCCACGGCGCCCCCGATGCGTGCGGCGCGATCACCTCGGCCGCGGTGATCCCGGCGCTGTCGAGCCCATCGGTCCGGTCGCGCAGCCGGTATCCAGGCTCCATCTCGAAGCTCAGCCCGTTTGAGGTGATCGCGCTCACCACCGGCGTGCCGACCCGTTTGCCATCGGCGTATTCTGCCCGAAACACGTATAGCCGTCCGACGCCGCCGCCGAGCGGCAGGAAGCGCGGCGCGCCGAAGCCGCCATCGAGCCGAATCCCCGGCTCCACCGTCCAACTGACCTGATCGTCCGAGATGGCGCTGCCGATCACCGTCAGCCGGTCCGCCCGGCCGCGTCCCTCGAAATACATCCGCCAGCGACCATCCGGCAGCTGCGTCAGGCTCGGCGCCAGCACCCGCAGCGCCATGTGCGGCAGCGCCGGATCGGGCGCCACGCGGATGCCTGGCTCCGGTTCGAACCGCAGCCCGTCTCGCGATACCGCGCTGAGGATATAGCCCTGGCAATCGGCGAACGGCTTGCCTGGTCCGACCGCCGTGTAGAACAGCCGATAGCCGCCTGCCGGCGCCTTGACGATGCACGGCGCCTGGACCTTGGAATGATCGAGATCGCGGCTGCCCTCGATCCGCGCCCCGGCTTCCTTGCGCCAGATTTTCTGCATGGCGTATCAGGCTCTTCCTTGACGGCTACTAGGTTATTCTCATAACAATATAGCATTGCGTCAATGCTTGCGTTTGCATGCCAAGGGGGGAGACGGAATGGGCAAGGGGCAGGACCTCTGGAAGACGGCGAAGACCGTCATACCTGGCGGCAACATGTTGCTGTCGAAGCGCCCCGAAATGTTCCTCCCCGAACAATGGCCGGCCTATTTTTCCAAGGCCGCCGGCTGTCGCGTCTGGGATCTCGACGGGCGCGAATATATCGACATGTCGATCATGGGCATCGGTTGCAACACGCTCGGCTATGGCCGGCCGGAAGTCGATGACGCCGTCAAGCGAACCGTTGATCTTGGCAACATGGCGACGCTCAATGCCCCCGAGGAAGTCGAGCTCGCACAGCGCCTGATCGACCTGCACCCCTGGGCCGACATGGCGCGTTTCGCCCGCTCGGGTGGCGAGGCCAACGCCATCGCCATCCGCATCGCCCGCGCCGCTTCGGGCAAGGATGGCGTGGCGCTCTGCGGCTATCACGGCTGGCACGACTGGTATCTCGCCTCGAACCTGGGCGACGAGAGCAAGCTCGCCGGGCACCTGTTGCCGGGGCTCAGCCCCAATGGCGTGCCCAAGTCGCTGCGCGGCTCGGTGTTCACCTTCAACTACAACAAGCTCGACGAGCTCGAGGCGCTGATCCGCAGGGAAGAGATCGGCGTCATCAAGATGGAAGTGTCGCGCAACTACGACCCCGACCCGGGCTTCCTCGTCAGCGTCAGGAAGCTCGCCGACCAGCACAACATCATCCTGATCTTCGACGAGTGCACCTCAGGTTTCCGCCAGGCTTTCGGCGGGTTGCACAAGGTCTATGGCGTCGACCCCGATATGGCGGTGTTCGGCAAGGCGCTTGGCAACGGCTATGCCGTCACCGGCGTCATCGGCAAGCGCGACATCATGGAAGCGGCGCAGAACACCTTCATTTCCTCGACCTTCTGGACCGAGCGCATCGGTTCGGTGGCGGCGCTCGCCACCCTCGACGTCATGGAGAAGGAGCAGTCCTGGCAGAAGATCACCGAGACCGGCCGCGCCATCACCGCGCGCTGGCAGGCGCTGGGCCAGAAATACGGGCTGCCGCTTGCCACCGCGGGCGTTCCGGCGCTCACCGGCTTCAGCATCAAATCGGCCAACGGGCTCGCCTACAAGACTCTGGTCACCCAGGAAATGCTGGCGGCCGGCTACCTTGCCGCCACCAGCGTCTACACCTGCACCGAGCACACTCCTGAGATCGTCGACGGCTATTTCGCGGCGCTCGAGCCGATCTTCAGCACCATCCGCGAATGCGAGGATGGCCGCGACGTCAAGGCATTGCTCAAGGGCCCCGTCGCCCATAGCGGTTTCACCCGGCTCAACTGAGATCTTCGCATGTCCCTTCCGCCGCTCGCCGCCGCCGATCTCGCTCCCTTCGCCACACTGGTCCGTGCCGAGGGCGGCAAGTTCACCACCATCCCCGAGGTGCTGGAGCCGGGCGATGTGCCCGGCCAGCACGCTTTCGCCGTGCTCTGCCCGCAGCCGGTCGATCCTCAGGCGATCAGCATCACTTTCCTCGAGCGCCATCCGCACTCGACCCAGACCTTCGTGCCGTTAACGGTCGGCCGCTGGATCGTGCTGTTTGCCCCGACACTCAGTGACGGGACGCCCGACCTCGCCAATATCCGCGCCTTCCTCGCCGGCCCTGAAGATGCCGTGTGCATCCATCGCAATGTCTGGCATGCCGGCCTCACCGTGCTCGATCGACCGGCCGAAGTGGGGATGATGATGTGGCGCTCCGCTGCCGGCCCGGCGGCCGACGGCATCGTCTTCGAACTCCCGGCTCCCATCGTTCTCAGCGTGTGAGGCACGTCATGACGCGACTGGTCTACATCTCGGGCGAGCTGGTGCCCGAGCACGAAGCGCGGATCTCCATCTTCGACAGCGCCATCATGCTGGGCGATACGATGACGGAATCGACCCGCACCTTTCGCCACGTGCCGTTCAAACTCGACGAGCATATCGAGCGGCTCTACCAGTCGCTGAAGCTGACGCGGATCGATCCGCAGATGAGCCCCGCCGAGATGAAGCGGGTAACGCTCGAGGTGTTCGAGGCCAACCGCCCCAACTACGCCCCGCACGAAGACGCCTGGATCGTCCACAACATCTCGCGCGGCCTGTCGGTCGCCGGCGCCGATCCGACCAAGCAACTGGGCGCCGCCACGGTGATGATCTTCACCCAGCCGATGAACCTCTTGCCTTGGGTCGATTTCTACTCGAAGGGCTGCCACGGCGTCACGCCGATGAGCCGCATGGTGCCGAGCCAGTCGCTCGACCCCCGCATCAAGAACCGCAGCCGCCTCGCTTATACGCTCGCCGAGATGGAAGCCAAACTCGTCGACCCCCAGGCCCAGAGCGTCATCCTCGACCTCGATGGCCACGTCGCCGAGAACAAGGGCGGCAACATCTTCTGCGTCACCAAAGGCGTGCTCCGCACCCCCTCGACCGTTAACTGCCTCGCCGGCGTCAGCCGCGCCACGGCGCTGGAGCTGGCGCAGGGCCTGGGCATCCCGACCGAGGAAACCTCGCTGCTGCCCTACGACCTCGCGACGGCCGACGAGATGTTCTTCACCTCGACGCCGTACTGCATCATGCCGGCGACGAAGTTCAACGGCTTGCCGGTTGGCGACGGGCAGGTAGGGCCGGTGACCAGGCAGTTGCTCGGGGCATGGAGCGACCTGGTTGGGCTCGATATTGTGGCGCAGGCCGAGGCGCAGCGGGGGTAGAGCTCCGGCCGCCGGCGGTGCCCGTAGGTACCGCTGCTGAAGGGTCGGGGTCTTCGTTGTGGCGACCGAAAATTAGAGGGCGCGGTCGCCTAGGCGACGCTCGATCGAGTCGCTGGTGATCCCTCAAGCAGTCGTCTCAGCTCGCATTCTCGATGACGTGCTGCCGGCAAAGCCCATACGAAAGGATGTGTTCATCGGTAAGGCGGCGACCGGTCGAGCCGCGATAGATGCAGCAGCTGAAGCCGGGGTAACGGGTGTGCACGTGCGTCACTCGATACCCCTAGGGTTCAGCGCTGCTTGTTGCGGCCGCGAGCTGCCCGATGTTTAAGGCTCGGCATTAATTGCGAACTGGAGGGAAAGCGGCAACGCCCCCCCACGCGGGGGCTTGGCTATGCCGGTGTAATCGGATAGTAACGATGTCGGATCGAAGCAGCAGCTTGCCCTGAAGCCCGATCCCGACGCCCCTTCCAAAAGGGCCGGAACTAACCCTGACCAAGATTCAGACCGAGTGGATTCCAAGCCATTTCGGTCTGTTTCTTTTTCAGGTTGTGCGACTGAGTTTTTCGCTCGTCCACTCACTGAACTCGCACAAAGCGCTTTTGATGCACCTTACTGCGATGTGCCGCACTTTGCTGCAATATGCTGCAATGTGCTGCGCCTGACGTTATGCGCACGTATCGTGGTGTTGTCAACCATTCCTGTTTAGTAGATCGATATGCGATAAACGTGTTTTGTTCGTTTCGCTTTGTTCGTGTTGGCTTGTTCGCTTGATGAATTTCGTTGAACGTATCGATGTGCCATTCGCTTCGATCGTGGTCGTTGTGCGACGCGTTTTCATTCGTACAATCACTTTCCTACCGCTTTGGCGACGTAGGCGGCGCTATCTACGTACCTGTAGCTGGCGACCGACCGTTATGATCGCGAAACCGGTCACTCGTTGACGGCCGATGTCTCCATTATGGCCACGTCACGACGCCCTGCAGCGAGACTGTGATTGGCTCTCTCCGATCTCAGGCCTAGATTTTGTAGCCGAGTTACGAGGGAATCCGAGGCAGGTCGAGTAGTGCTCCCAGGGCATAGGCTCACGAGCGGTGCCGACGCTTGGCACCCCACGGTCAGAAGATTGAGAGGGGCCGTGGACGTTTGTGCGCCTCGAGATGACCTTATGGCGGGCATTCGATGCTCAAGGCCTGCACCGCGTCGATCATCACCAACCAGAAAACAAAAGGCCTCCCCGGTGGGGAGGCCTTTGCGTAACCATTGGTGCCCTGGAGAAGACTCGAACTTCCACGTCTTTCGACACACGGACCTGAACCGTGCGCGTCTACCAATTCCGCCACCAGGGCAATCCGATGGGCGCCGTTCACTAGGTGACTGGGAGGGGGCTGTCAACTCGCTTTCTTGCCCGACCACAGTTGCTCCACTCGACACGTCGGGGCGTGCAGGCTAGAAGCGGCGAAACCCTAGTCCGATTGCCTTGCCAGGAGCCGCTTGCGCCATGGAATCCACCTCGAACCTGGTCACCATTTTCGGCGGCGCCGGTTTCATCGGGACCCAGGTGGTGCAGCTCCTGGCCCGTCGCGGCTATCGCATCCGCGTCGCGGTGCGCCGCCCCGATCTCGCCGGCCACGTCCGCCCGCTCGGCGCGGTCGGGCAGGTGATGCCGATCCAGGCCAATATCCGCAACCGCGAATCGGTCGAGCGCGCCATCCGCGGGTCCTCCATCGTCATCAACCTCGTCGGCATCGGCCACGAGAGCGGCAAGCAGCGTTTCCGCGCCGTCCATGCGATGGGCGCCAGGAACGTCGCCGAGGCGGCCAAGGCGCTCGGCGCCAACGCACTGGTGCATGTCTCGGCGCTGGGCGCCGACACGCAGGCGCCGAGCGGCTACGCCCGCTCCAAGGCGCTGGGCGAGACCGAAGTGCTCGCCGCCTTCCCGTCTGCGGTGGTGATCCGCCCCTCGATCGTCTTCGGGCCCGGTGACGGCTTCTTCAACCGCTATGGCATGCTCGCCCGCATGCTGCCGGTGCTGCCGGTGATCGGCGCGAAGTCGCGCCTGCAGCCGATCTATGTCGGCGACGTCGCCGAGGCGATCTGCCGCGCCGCCGAAGGTCAGGTGAAGGGGGGCAAGATCTATGAAATCGGCGGCCCCGAGGTTGCGACCCACAAGGAGCTGGTGGCGCGGGTGCTGACTGACACCGCCCGCACCAACCTGCTGCTGCCGCTGCCCGCCGGGCCGGCAAAGCTCCTCGCATTGCCGCTGTCGCTCTTGCCTTCGCCGCTGCTCACCAGCGATCAGGTCGACCAGCTGCAGGCCGACAATGTGGTGTCGGACGCCGCCAAGCACGAAAAGCGCACCCTCGCTGCCTTCGACATCGCACCGACCGCCATGGACGCGATCCTGCCGAGCTACCTCTGGCGCTTCATGAAGAACGGCCAGTTCGACCGGCAGACGGCGTAACTCCAAGGTCTAGCCTAAAGGCCGGCGCGGGAAGAGACCCCCCACCCTGTCCCTCCCCCGCAAGGGGGGGGTGACCTGCGTTCGCTAGTCGTCGTCCCGCTCTGATCGTGGTGTCGGCGTCTCCCTCCCCCTTGCGGGGAGGGGACAGGGGAGGGGGTATCTTGGAAACTCGATGCCGACCATACCTCGATACCCACCCCTCTACCGCACATCCGGCGGCAGCCCGATATCCCTCAGCAGATGCGGCGACAGCTGGTCGAGATGGGTGCGGCGGGGGCGGCTGAGGGTGCGCTTCAGCATGGCGTTGGCATAGCGCCTGAGCACCAGCGTGCGGAACCATGCGCCAAAGCCGCGCGCCGGCAGGTCGGCGCGCCATACGTTGATGTTGGCCACTGCCTGCCGCAGCTCCGCCGCGTCGCGGGCCTGTTCGCTCTTTACCTGCTCGAAAGCCATTTCGCGTCTCCCTCACATCTTCAAGAAACGACTCTATGCCGCTAAGACTGACACCCGCTGTCAGGGTTGCTGGTGTAGAGAAGATTTATGCGTGCCAGTCGCCTCCTCACCATTCTGATGATCCTCCAGACCCGGGGGCGGACCAGTGCCGAGTCGCTGGCCGAGGAGCTCGAGGTCTCGGTCCGCACCGTCTATCGCGACATCGACCAGTTGAGCGCGGCGGGCGTGCCCGTCTATGCCGAAACCGGCCGCAATGGCGGCTTCGCCCTGCTCGATGGCTGGAAGACCCGCCTCAACGGGCTCACCGCGCCGGAAGCCCGGGCGCTGTTCTTTTCCGGCCTGCCCGGTCCCGCCGGCGAACTGGGCCTCGGCGAGGAGGCGGCGCAGGCCGAGCTGAAGCTGCTTGCGGCGCTGCCATCCGATTGGCAGGTCGAGGCCCGGCGGATGAGTTCGCGCTTTCATCTCGATCCGCGCGGCTGGTTCCAGCCCGGCCACAAGCCGGAATTCCTGAAGCTCGTTGCCGAGGCGGTGTGGAGCGAAACCCGCATCGCCATCCGTTACGAGAGCTGGAAAGACGTGAAGGATCGGGTGATCGAACCGCTCGGCCTCGTCTTGAAGGGCGGCGTCTGGTACGTGGTGGCACAGCGCGATGGCCATAGCCGCACCTATCGGCTGTCGCAGATCCAGGCGCTCGGCCCCACCGGCCAGACGTTTACCCGGCCCAAGGATTTCGACCTGCCCTCGTACTGGCAGGAAGCCACCAAGCAGTTCGAGCGCGAGATCTATGTCGGCACCGCCCATGTGCGCGCCACCGCCACCGGGCTGCGCAAGCTCAAGGACCTGAGCGACACGGTGCGCCGTGCCGTCGAAGCCCTGAGCATCACCCCCGATGCCGATGGCTGGTGCGAGCTCGAGGTGCCGATCGAAGAGGTCGGCTGGGCCAGCCACGAGTTCACCAAGATCGGCGACGATGTCGAGGTGCTGGGCCCGCCCGAGCTCAGGAGTCGGGTGGTCACCAATATCAGCAAGATGGCGCGGCGCTACGGGATCACTTCCTGATAACCGCCGCGGCGGTTATCAATGGGCCATGCCACGCCCCAAACTCGTTTCCGACGATCAGGTCCTCGATGCCACCCATGCCGTCATGCTGCGGCTCGGGCCCGAGCGCTTCACGCTTTCCGATGTCGCCGAAGCGGTGGGGCTGAGTCGCGCCGCGCTGATCCAGCGCTTCACCGACAAGCGCACATTGCATCTCAAGACCCTGGAACGCTCGACCCAGGAGGTGCGCGACTATTTCGCGGCCGCGCCGCGGGAGCAGGGGCTGATCCCGCTCTGGGCCATGCTGCGTGACCTGATCAGCGGCATGGGGTCGGGCGAAGGCTTTGCCGGCTACCTGCTGCTCGCCTGGGGCGACGTCAACGACCCCGGGCTGAACGCGCTGGCCCGTGAACGCAACCAGCTGGTGCGGGGCGCCATCTTTGAGCGCCTCCCGGAAACGCCTGACCGGGCAGAGTCGGCGGCGCTGATCCAGATGGTGATCCAGGGCGCCTGCATGCTGTGGCTGGTCGAGCCGCAGGGGACGCTCGCCGGCTACACCGAAGACGAGACGCGGAAGCTGATCGCGCGGCTCTATCCGGGCGAGCGGCTGGAGCAGGGCGCCGACTGATAGAGACGGCCCCCTCCCGGCCTCCCCCATAAAGGGGGAGGTGCCCACCGGTTCATTGGGCACTATCGAAGCAAGAGCCTCGACTCTTCACCTCCCCCTTCATGGGGGAGGCCGGGAGGGGGCCGTCTCTATCAATACGTCATCTTGATTTATAACCAACGTGTAAGTTATAAATGTCGCATGCAGCCCGCGCCATTCGCCCTCGACCTCAGCTTCGCCGCCTTCGATGCGCTCAACAGCGCCGTGGCCGGTCCGCGCCTGAGCTATCGCGAGCTGTTTTCGCCGCACGAAGACCTGCCCAAACCGCTCCGCCGCTGGGCTGCCGCGCACGACATCGCCCCGCGCGCCCTGACCCGGCGCGATCGGCAACTAGGCGGCAGCTCCGAAAAGCACCTGTTTGGCCTGCGTGACGGCTATGCCGTCGAATCCGTGCTGATCCGCCGGCGCGACGGCTTCACCGCCTGCATCTCGTCGCAGGTCGGCTGCGCCTTTGCCTGTCAGTTCTGCGCCTCGGGGCAGGCCGGGTTGAAGCGTAACCTCTCGCCGGGCGAGATCGTCGAGCAGGTGGTGCGGCTCGGGTCAAAGGTGAACCGCATCGTCTTCATGGGCATTGGCGAACCGCTCAACAATTACGACAACGTGCTGGCGGCGATCCGTATCCTCCGCGATCGGCGCGGGCTGGATTGGCCCACCACCGGCATCACCGTCTCGACCATCGGCATCCCCAAGGGGCTGAAGGCGCTTCGCGAGGAGCACCTGGGGCTCAACCTCACCATTTCGCTCCACGCCACCACCGACGAGACGCGTAGCCGGCTGATCCCCGGCGCCCGCAAGCACGCCATCGCCGATGTGGTCGGCGGCGCGCTGAGTTGGGCCCGCCGGCACAACCGCGTCGCCACCTTCGTCTACCTGCTGCTCCCCGGCATCAATGACAGCGACGCCGATCTTCGGCGGCTCACCGGCATGTTCCGCAACGAACCGGCACGGCTCAACCTGATGCGCTGGAATGAAGTCGATGGGCTCGGCTTCGGCCGAATCTCCGATCTGAGGCTGATGCAGTTCCGTGCCGGGCTCGAACGCGCCGGTATCCCGGTGGTGGTGCGCGACACCCAGGGCAACCGCATCGACGCCGCCTGCGGCCAGCTCTGGCTGCGCGACCTGCGCGGCCAGGCGGTGGCGCGGGCGGCTTAGGGGAGCTACGCCACCGATGCATCCCTGCCCCTCACCCTAACCCTCTCCCCAGCGGGGAGAGGGGACGCGAGTTGAACGGGCGGTGCCACAACGCCCCCTCTCCCCGCCGGGGAGAGGGCCGGGGTGAGGGGCAGTTCAGTTCGATTGCGCCTCACGCCCTGAGCGCCAGCAACCGCTCCACGCCACAGCCCGCGATCACCATGCGCTCCTTGCCGTTGCCGGTGAGCCTGGCGCCCCAGTCGACCACGCCGCCATCGGCGAGTTGGAGGTCACCGGCAAAGATGTGGAAGCAGAAGCCGGCATAGTAGCTGCCGGCCGCCGCGCGGCCGACCTCCTCGAACAGCTCCGCGCCGTTCGCCTGCGCGACACTGCGCAGCGCCTCGAGCCGCGCATCTGCATTGGGCGCCGTCGTCCGCGTGTAGCCGAGCCGCAGCGCCGTGCCTTGCGGCAGAAACTGCCCGAACGCTTCGAGCAGCAACCCGACCTGTCGTCCCAGTGCCTCGGCCTCGAAGCCATAGCCGCCGCGGTCGCGACCGCTGCTGACCAGGGCGAAGAGCCGGAAATGCGCCAGCATCTTGCCGTCGCCATAGTTCTGCGGCCGCACCACCCGGTGGCTGGTCATCAGGTGTACGTCGCCGCTGCCGGCCTGGCGCAGCCGGGCCGCCTCGAGCGCCAGGACATTGGTCGGGTCGGACACCACCTCGCCTCGCCGCGTCGTGCCGATCGACCAGTCCTGGTCCACGCTCGCCACCACCGAGCAGGCGCCGAGCGGCGTCACCGGCGACAATTCGACCGGCTCGAACCGTGCCTCGCCCAAGCTCAGCGCCAGCTGCTCCCAGGCCAGCAGCGCTGCCCGGTCCGGCCGCGCCACGCCGAAGAAGCGGCTGGTGGCAAAATCCTTCAGCAGTTCGGCTGGGTTGCGCTTGCCGGCGCGGCGGCGGGTGACCTCGATCAGCAGCGACTGCAGGTCCGATGGATTGAGCCGGTCGGCGAGAATCTCCGCCAGCCCCTCGACGCCGCTCTCACGCTCGATCCGTTCGATAATCCCGCTCATTGCTGGTCCTCCCAAGCGACCCATCGCAGCCCGGGCCAAACGGATCAAGCCCGCGGCTTTGACATCGGCGCTCGCGCTAAGTAACCAAGTGGTTCGGAGGACCTGCTGACCATGACTTTGCTCGATGACAACCGGCTGTTCACTGCCGAGCCCAAGGCGCGTGGCCTGGCGCAGGCGCTCTATGCCGGGATCAAGGATCTGCCTTTGGTCTCGCCGCACGGCCACACCGAGCCGCGCTGGTACGCCGAGAACGAAAAATTCCCCGATCCGGCGCAACTGCTGATCGTCCCCGATCACTACGTTTTCCGCATGCTGTTTTCGCGCGGCATCCGCCTCGAGGACCTGGGCGTCCCGACCACCGATGGCTCGGCGGTCGAGACCGACGGCCGGAAGATCTGGCGGCTGTTCGCCAAGAACTATTACCTGTTCCGCGGCACCCCGACCCGGTCCTGGCTGGACCATACCTTCGCCACCCTGTTCGGGGTCACTGAGCGGCTGGGCGAGGCGAATGCCGACGCCATCTACGATCAGATCGCCGAGCGGCTCGGGCGCGACGACTACCGTCCACGCGCCCTGTTCGAGCGCTTCAACCTCGAGGTGATCTCGACCACCGACGCGGCGCTCGATGATCTCAAATGGCACCGGATGATCCGTGATAGCGGCTGGAAGGGGCGGGTGGTCCCGGCCTATCGGCCCGATTCGGTGGTCGATCCGGATTTCGCCGGCTTTGCCGCCAATCTCGACAAGCTGGGTGAGATCACCGGCGAGGATACCGGCCACTGGAACGGCTACCTCGAGGCGCACCGCAAGCGCCGTGCCTATTTCAAGGCGTTCGGCGCCACCTCGTCCGACCACGGCCACCCGACTGCCGAGACGGCCAATCTCCTGCCCAAGGAAGCCGGCCAGCTCTACGACAGGGTGCGGACCGGCAAGGCCGAGCCCCGGGAGCACGCCTTGTTCCGTGCCCAGATGCTGACCGAGATGGCCCGCATGTCGATCGACGACGGGCTGGTGCTGCAGATCCACCCCGGCGCCTGGCGCAACCATTCGCCTGCGATGCTGCAGAAGTTTGGTCGCGACAAGGGTTTCGATATCCCGACCCGCACCGACTATGTCGGCGCGCTGAAGCCGCTGCTCGATGCCGTGGGCACCGACCCCAGGCTCTCGATCATCCTGTTCACCCTCGACGAGAGCGTCTATGCCCGCGAGCTGGCGCCGCTGGCCGGCGTCTATCCGTCGCTGAAGCTCGGCCCGCCCTGGTGGTTCCACGACAGCCCGGAGGGGATGCGGCGTTTCCGCGAGACGGCCACCGAAACGGCGGGCTTTTACAACACGGTCGGCTTCAACGACGACACCCGGGCCTTTCCCTCGATCCCGGCGCGCCACGACGTCGCCCGTCGCGTCGATTGCGCTTTCCTCGCCCGCCTCGTCACCGAGCACCGGCTCGACGAGGATGAAGCCCACGAAGTGGCCAAAGATCTGGCCTACAACCTGGTCAAGCAAGCCTACAAACTGTGAGAGACAGAATGTCCCCCCTCTTTGCGCAACCCGGCGACGGCAAGCATACCGAGCTGGATGGCTCGTCCCGCCGCGTCATCCTCGACCTGCCCGAACTGATGCTGGTCGAGTTCACCTTCGAGGCGGGCGGCATCGGCGCGCTCCACTCGCACCCGCATCTGCAGACCAGCTACGTCGCCGAGGGGGTGTTCGAGGTGACCATCGACGGCGTCACCCAGACCATCGGCAAGGGTGGCGCCTATATCGTGCCGTCAGGGCTGGTGCACGGGGTCAAGGCGCTCGAAGCCGGCAAGCTGATCGACAGCTTCACGCCGCGCCGCGACGATTTTCTGTAGGGCGCTTCACCAGGTTTCGATACCGGAACGCGCCATCTGGAAGCCGTGCGCCTCGTCCTCGGTCGTGCAGGTGAGGCCGGTTCTTTTGGAGTAGCAGACGAAGCCTTCGACCGACGCCCACTCGCCATAATGCAGCACCTGTTCGGCCCCGCAGCAACTGGAGTCGCCGACCTCGTCGAGTTCTTCGGCCGTATCGGTGCCGAGCACCACGCGGACATAGTCCGGCTCGACCCGGTCGCACATGATCTCGGGACCGCCGTCCTCCGGCTCATAGACGTCGGTACCCCCTTCCGGGGTGACGATGCAGCCGATATTGCCCGAGGGCATGACGAACTCGATCTGCCCGCTTTCGGCGGCCTCGAGCTCGACTTCTGCGGCCGCCGCAGGCAGCGCCAATCCAGCCGCCAGCGCGGCGCCGAGCATGAATGATCTGAACATTGGCGTTCTCCCTCAATGGTCAGTGGGAGACTGCGCCGGCGCCGCTGAAGCCGCGATGAACCGGGCAGTCATCGCCGTGCTGCCGGCTCGCGGCCCGGCGATCAGGATTTCTTCCTAATCGTGGCGACGCCGATCACGATTCCCGTTCTCCACACAATCCACACCGCGCGGCAGTTGTGATCGCGGCACCGTTGAGCCACGGGAACCCCGGGTGCAGCGTCGCATTAGCACGTCGTACAACTACGCGGGGGACTACGCATTGGACGATAGCTATCGCGGCTACACGATCCGCGTGACGCGTGCTGCCCAATGGCATGCCATTCTGCTCGAGCCGGGGACCGGCGCAGTGCTTCCAACCAAGGCGACAGCGTTGCTGCGCGAGGGACGCGGCATTGCCATGGATCGGGCCCGCAAGCTGGTCGATATCTACGTCACGGCCTCGGAATTCTCGCGCGAGCGCGCCGCCTGAGGCCGCGCGCCAAGGTCGCACACTTCCGCCCTGAAGCCGCTTCAGGGCGAGACACGCGCCTTGTCGCGCGGTGTCCACCCGATCACCCGGTTTCGCCCGCCCGCCTTTGCGTCGTAGAGCGCCTCGTCGGCCCGCGACAGCAACTGCCCGGCGCTGCGCCGCGCCTCGTCGGCCGCATAACTGGCGACGCCGGCGCTCAGTGTGACGATGCGGTTGAGCGTCGCCGGGTGCGGCAGGCCCAGCTCGGCAAGCGCCGCCCGCACCCGGTCGGCGACGACGAACGCACTGTCCTCGTCGGTATTGGGCAGGATGGCGACGAACTCTTCCCCGCCATAGCGGGCGGCAAGATCGCCGTGGCGCAGGAGCGCCATCCTCAGGCAACGGCCGACCACCCTGAGGCACTCGTCGCCGGCCGGGTGGCCGAGCGTGTCGTTGTAGGATTTGAACCAGTCGACGTCGAACATCACCAGGCTGAACGCCCGTCTCTCCACCTGGCTGCGCTCGAGCTCCTCGGCGAGGCGCACATCGAACGAGCGCCGGTTCATCAGCCCGGTCAGCCCGTCCGTCTCGGCCAGCAGCTTCAATTCGGTGGTGAGGCTGCGCAGCTCGCCCTCGGCCTGCTTGACCGTGGTGATGTCCGAAATCACCACCATCGCCGCGCCCTCGTCGGTCGGGCGCGTCTTGATCAGCAGCCAGCGGCCGTCGAACAGGTTGACCTGCTCCTCGGAATGCTTGCTGAGCGAGCCGGCGACCACCTGCAGCCAGACTTCCGGGTCGCCCAGGTTCAGTTGCTCGCCCGTCTCGACCACCCGCACCAGGATGTCGCGAATGTGCGCGCCGGGCTTCCGGACAGTGCCGGTGAGCGGAAACAGGCTGCGGTAGCGCTCGTTGCAGTAAACCAGGTAGCCGTTGCGATCGAACATCGCGAGGCCGTCCGACATCTCGTGCACGGCATAGCTCAGCAGGTTCCGGCTGTCGGTCAGCGCCGCCTCGAGCCGCTGCTGTTCGGTGATGTCGCGCGTCGTACCGGCAATGCCGATCGGCTCACCATCGGCATTGTGCAACGCCACCTTGGAGGTGAGGTACCAGCGTTCGCGACCACCGGCATCGACCAAGCGCTCCTTGCGGGCGAGCATGGGCCGCCCGGTGCGCATGATCTCCTGCTCCTCCTGCAGCAACTGCTCGGCCCGCGCCTTGTCGGTGAGGTCGAAGTCGGTCTTGCCGAGCAGCTGTTCTGGCCGGTCGTAACCGGCGTTCTGTGCCACGTGCAGGTTGGCCGCGACGAACCGGCTGGAGCGGTCCTTGATGTAGAAATATTCGGGCGACCGGGTCAGCGCCGCGCTCATCAGGTCGCGTTCCGCCGAGCGCGCTTCGCCGCGCGTCACCACGAAGCCGGCAAGCAGTGTCGCAACGAAGATCAGGGCGGCGGCCGGCGCCGCCATGGCCTTGAGCGCCTCGGTGAGCGCCGGCACCGTCAGGGTGGTCAGCAGCGACACCAGCGCGATCGCCGCCGCGACGCCGATGATGTGCACCGCCCTCGGCGTGCGCCCGTTGAGCACCAGGTGGACGATCACCCCGATGAGCGCGACGATGCCGATCGAGATCAGCCCATGCACCATGCCGGCGCCGCCCACCGCGATGCGGTAGCTGCCGGTGAGCACTGCGGCGATGACTGCCGCCAGCGGGCCGCCGAATAGCCCGGCAATCGCCAGCGGCGCCGAGCGCAGGTCGAGCAGTACGCCGGGTTGGCCCTCCACCGCGAACACGATCGTCGCCATGGCGCTGAGGCCCATGAAGGTGCCCAGCGCGAACTGCCGCACCGGCCGGCGGTGCCGGTGCAGCCATTCCTGCGCCAGCGTCCACAGGGCGAACACCGTGCCGACCACGGCGAAATTCGCCACCAATGCATGCCAGAAGTCGTCCAAGAAACCGCTTCCGCCAATCGTGCCTTGGCGGAAGCATAGGCGGCGATCGTTGTGTTTTAGGTAACGGCTGCCGGTAAACTGAGCCGACCGGCCGCCGCGCCTACTCGACCGTGACCTCCAGCCGTTCGCCGGCCACCACGCTGATGCTGGTTTCTCTGGGTTCGCCCTCGGCGGGCGACGCGACGACCACGTAGTCACCGGCCGTCAGCGTGGTTTGCAGTGCCCCGCCGAAGCCGTAGCTGAACGATTTGCGGTTGCCCTGGATGTCCGCCTTGGCGCCGAACACCTCGACCTTGTCGGTCCCGGGCGCCGTGATCGCCACGACGCCGGCCCCAAGGATGGCGCTGACCTCGGTCCGCTCGCCCGCCACAATGCTGAACGGCGTTTCCAGCGTCGCGCCGCCCACCGTCGAAACCAGCACATAGTCCCCCGGCGGCAGCTCGAAATTGTGGTCCGGACCGTAATTGTAGGTGAGCGACTTGCGCTTGCCCTGGATGTCTTTCTTGGCCTCGAGGATTTCCTCGAACAGGTTGCTGTCCTCGACCTTCATGCCCTCGACATAGAAGGCGTTGACCGCCGCGACGCCGACCCCGACGACGATGTCCCGGGCTAACAGCTCGCCGGCTTTCACCGCGATAGCCTGGTTGGCCACGCCGGTGCCGATCGTCACCTGCACCTTGGTTTCACCCGCCGGCACCCAGATCCTGGTCTCGCCATAGCTGGTGGTGCTCTCGCCATTGGGGAATTCGGTGAACACCGCGGCATTGCTGTCGGGATCGACGCCGGGGCTCGGCAGCGGCCGGATCGTCAGCTCGCCGGCATTGAGCACGAAATACGG
>MKVB01000004.1:164584-173854 GCA_001899085.1 Devosia sp. 66-14
CCCTTGTAGTTGGGGCCATACTCGGTGGCGACGTACTCGCCCTGGCTGCCATCGGCATTGGCCTTGTGAATTTCCCAGACGATATCGGCGTCGGAAGCGATCGTTGTGTCGCCTTCGGCAATCACCACCTGCGGAACGAGATTGAACTCCGCTGCTGCGGGGGTGGGTTCCGGCGCCGGCTCCGGGGCCGCCGGTGCGGCTACCTCTGCCACGGTGGTCTTCAGCGCTTCGGTCAGCGCTGTCTCGTCGCCCGCCGCGATGTACTTGCCGCCGGTATTCTCGGCGAGGCAGGCGACTTGCTTGCCCTCCTCGTCGGTGAGCCCGAAGCCGACCACATGGGTGGTGAAATCGACCCCCTGGCTCTCGAGCGTCGAGGCGAGCGCGCAGGGATCGGCCTCACAGGTCTCGAGCCCGTCGGTGATCAGGATCACCGTCGCCTTGTCCTCGGTATATTTCAGTTCTTCGGCGGCGAGCTTCACCGCAGCCGAGATCGGCGTCTTGCCCTTGGGCGTAATCCCCGCCGCAGCCTTGCTGATCGCCGCGACGGTTCCAGCACCCGGCGGCACCAGCAGTTCGATGTCGTCGCACGAGCCCTTCTCGCGGTGGCCATAGCTCATGAAGCCGAGCTCGAGCTCGTCGGGTACCCCCGCCAGCACCTTGCTCAGCGTCTCGCGGGCGATTTCGATGCGGGCCTTGCCTTCGATCTGCGCCCACATCGAGCCGGAGCCGTCGAGAATGATGATCGCCTTTTCGGCGGCCAGGAGCGGCGTTGCGAACAGCAGCAGGGCAAACAGCCCCGTCAGCAGCGAACGGATCGGCAGCAGCATCGAAAATCCCCCTCGGGTGCAGAGCGAGATCAGGAAAAGTTCTGAAACTTTTCCGGTTCGATCTCGCGTCGAACAAGTCGCACGCCAAGGGGTAGCGAGGGGAAGCTGAAGGCTAGCTGAACCGGCGAACCGCATCGAGGGCGAGGCCGAGCCCGACGCTGCCGAAGGCATCGGTCTCGACCGCCCTGGCCGCTGGGAACAGGGCTCTGAGCATGTTGCCGACTGCCGGCACGCGGGTCGAACCGCCGGTGAGGATCAGCGTGTCGATGCGGCTGCCCGGCACGCCGCCGGCGGTCAGGGTCCTGCCGATCGCCGCGGCGATCGATGCGGTGGCGTTGTCGAGCGCCGCATCGAGTTCCTCGACGCTGATCGGCGCTTCCAGCTTCACGTCACGCGTCATGAAGCGAAACGCGGTCTGCGGCGCCTCGCTGAGCGCGATCTTGGCCTCTTCGACCCGGCCGGCCAGCCGATGCCCCTGGCGGTCCTCCACCAGCGCGATCAGCATGGCGACGAGATTGGGGAAGCGCGCTTCCTGGCAGGTCGAATGCAGTTCGAGCAGCGTCTTCTGATTGTAGAGCCGGTTGATCCGGTGCCAGGTGGCGAGATCGTAATAGGGCGCCGAGGGCAGCGGGCGCTTGCCGTCCGCCGTCTCGGTGCCATAGCCCATCAGCGGCATCACCTTCTTCAGCGACAGCAGGCGGTCGAAATCGGTGCCGCCGATGTGGACGCCCGCCGTTGCGAGAATATCGGACTTGCGGTCGGCCCGCCGCGCCCGCTCCGGCGACAGCCGGATGACAGTGAAGTCCGAGGTGCCGCCGCCGATATCGGCGACCAGCCCCAGTTCTTCGCCTTTGACCTGCTGTTCGTAGTCGAGCGCCGCCGCGATCGGCTCGAACTGGAACTCGATATGCCGGAACCCCTGCGCCTGCACGGCGCCTTCGAGCTGGCGCTGCGCCTCGGCATCGGCCTTGTCGTCGTCATCGACGAAACGCACCGGGCGCCCGCAGACGATGTCTTCGATCTCGTGGCCGAGCGAGGCTTCCGAACGACGCTTCAGTTCGGCGATGAAGCGGCCGAGAATCTCGGAGAACTTCAGCGCCTCGCGCTTCACCCGCGTGGTGTCGTTGAACAGCGACGTGCCCAGCACGCTCTTGATCGAACGCATCAGTCGCCCATCGGCGCCGGTGACATATTCGCTCACCGCCTGCCGGCCGAAAAACGTGCGGTCCTCCTCGAACGAAAAGAAGATCGCCGAGGGGATGGTCGGCTTGCCGTCCTCGAGCGGCAACAGCCGCGGCGGCAGGTTGCCACCGGCCGCCGCCAGGGTGGAGTTGGAAGTGCCGAAATCCATGCCGCAATGGGTTCGCGCCATTCAATGCTCCAGAGCTGTGCCGAAAGCTGCACCGGGTAAACCGGCAGCGGGGCGCGCGATATAGGCGGTATGGCGCGGCCTGTCGAGGGGGCGGCATCCCTCCGTGGGCGTGGCGCAGTCAGAATGCGCGCAATTATCGCGATCGCCGCATATACGCGTTTACGCTTACCCAAGGTGTGAGCGTCACCTGCATCACAACAGAGGTCTCGTTAAGGAATCGGCCACCAGCCGCCCGCCCTATGGCTCGCATGTGATGCGATCGGGCAGGAGGCCCCCATGCTTGACAGGATGTTGACGCTGCTGCTGCTCGTCGTTGCGATGAGCTTCACCCTCGCTTCGGCGAGCTTGGCCGATGACTGGGTCGCGGTGAAACTGCGCGGCCAGGTGCTGCAGCTGGTGGGAGGCGACTGGGCCAAGCTGCAGCGCGGCGATGTGGTGCCCGATGACCGGGTCATTCGCACCCTGGGCAATGGTCGCGTCGACCTCAAGCGCGACGCCGAGGTGATCAGCCTCGGCGGCAATACCCAGATCCAGATCAAGGACCGGACCGGCAAGCGCTTCACCACGGTCAAGCAGCACTTCGGCACCGTCGAGATCGAGGCCGAGGTGCGCAATGTCCAGCACTTCGCCGTCGAGACGCCGTTCCTCGCCGCCGTGGTCAAGGGCACGCATTTCATCGTCAAGTCCGGCAAGAGCGAAGCGTCGGTGAAGGTCACCCGCGGCCAGGTCGAAGTGAGCGACGTCAGGAGCGGCGCGCATGTGCTGGTGCCCGCCGGACAGCGGATTACCGTCACGGCTGCCGGCGAGATCGCCGTCACCGGCCGCGGCGCCGGTTCGGCTCAGATCGTCGGCCCAGATGGCCAGGTGATCTCCGGCCCGGCCGCCGGTGTCAACGCTACGGTCGGCGTCGGCGTCGCCGGTACCAATGCCGGCGTCGGGGTCGGCACGAGCGGTGTCACTGTCGGGGTGAGCACGCCGGTTGGCGTCGGTGTCGGTGCCGAAGTCGGCGGGGGCGGCGCCTCGGTCGGCGTGGATGTCGGCGGCACCAATGTCGGCGTCAGCATCGGCGGCGGCAGCGGTGTGTCGGTCAATGTCGGCGGCGCGGGCGTCAGCCTTGGCCTCGGTGGGCTGCTCTAGACTTACCGGGCAATAACGCCGCGAGCCAAGCGATCGCCTCCCTCGGTAAGGGGGCAGGGCTATCGCATATGGACAGTCACCGGCCTCGCGGTGGTCCTCCACCGCGAAGCGGGGGAGGGGGACCAGCGAAGCTGGTGGAGGGGGCGGCCCCACAAACCGGTGCTTCCCGCCGCCCCCTCCACCGCCTTCGGCGGTCCCCCTCCCCCGTTTCACGGTGGAGGAGCACCGAGAGTATGGTGCACAAAGCCACATGCGATTGCCTTCCAGGAGGGAGAGCGAGCCTCACGCCACCGCCGCACGCTGCGCGTCGATGCGTGCGGCGATCTCGGCTGCCGGCGCCGGTCGGCCGATCAGGTAGCCCTGGCCAATGTCGCAGCCCATCTCGGCGAGCAACTGGCGCTGCGTTTCGGTTTCGATGCCCTCGGCCACCGTGGTCTTGCCGAGCCGCCGCGCCAGATCGACAATGGTCTGGACGATCGCGGCGTTGGCCGTGCCGGCCTCGAGCGTGCGCACGAAGCTCTGGTCGATCTTCAGCTTGTCGAACTCGAGCCCGCTCAGATAGCTGAGCGACGAATAGCCGGTGCCGAAATCGTCGATGGCGATGCCGACACCCAGTTGCCTGAGATCGGCGAACATCTGGCTGAGCCGCTCCGGCGTTTCGACCAGCACGCTTTCGGTGATCTCGAGGTCGAGGCGGCTCGCCGCGAAGCCGGTCTCCACCAGGACATCGGCAACCCGTTCGCCGATGTCATCGAGCCGGATCTGCGCCGCCGACACATTGACCGCCAGCCGGCCGTTCCATCTCCATGCTGCCGCCGCCTTGCAGGCTTCTGCCAGCACGAACGCACCAAGCGGCACGATCAGCCCGGTTTCCTCGGCCAGCGGGATGAAATCGGCCGGCGACACCGGCCCCAACACCGGACTGTGCCAGCGCACCAGCGCCTCCACCCCGACCAGTTCCCCATGCGCCAGGCTGGTCTGCGGCTGGAACACCACCGTCAGCTCGCCGCGCTCGATCGCCTGGCGCAGTTCCGCATCGATGCGGCGCCGCCGGTCGACCCCGGTCTCCATGCCGGCGTCGAACGCGCTGACGCCGAGGTCTGGCGATCCGACCCGCAGCGCCAGTTCGGCGCGTTGCAACATCTGGGCCGGCGAAACGCCTGCCGCAGCGCTGTCGACCGCCAGCGCCACGTCGACATGCACCTTGTGCCCTTCGACCACGATCGCCGGCCGCAGCGCCGCGCGCAGGCCCCAGTCGAGCCGCTTGAAACGGGCTTCCGTCGGCGCCTTGTCGAGCGCGATGGCGAACACGTCGCGATCGATCAGACCGACACCCCCCAGCTCCAGCGCCTGCAACCGCCTGGCGATGGCCCTGAGTGCCAGTTCGGCCACCGGCTGCCCCAGCGCCCCGCGCACTAGGTCCATCCTCCGGATGCCCACCAGCATCACCGCGGGCACCGGCTTGCCCGCCATATGCTCGAGGAGGCCGCCGCGCGACAGTGCATCGGTCGCCGCATCATGGCGCGCCAGGTACAGCAGTCGCGCCTCGGCCCGGCGCCGCTCGGCATACTCGCCGATCAGCGCCAGCACGATGCGCTGGCCCAGCAGCAGCAGCGCGGCGATCTCGAAGCCCGCCGTGCGCAGCACCAGGCCGTATTGCCACTGCAGCAGCAGCGCGGCGATCTCGGCGAACATCACGGCGGCAATGACGATGCCGGTGGCGGTGCGGACCCGCAGACCTCCACTGAGGACGAGGGCGAGAAGGGCGGCGGCGACCAGTCCCGGCCAATCTTCCAGCGGGGTCAGCACCCGCCCGGCCTTCAGCGTTTCGAGCCCGGCGATCTGCACCAGCGGTCCGGGCAGCATGCCGTAGCGGGGCACCGAGAAAATGTCGCGCAACTCGATGGCGCTCGCCCCGATCACCACCTGCCGATCGGCGACGCGCGGCGCGGCCACCGTGCCGGCCAGCAGGTCGGCTACCGGGATGCGGTCGATACCCCTGAGATCGATGCCGTAATCGATATGGATGTCGCCGCCGGGGGCGGGCTTGCCGTAGAGCGCTACCGGCAGCGCCGGGACGCTGACCTCTCCGCTGGTTGCGGCGGCAAACCGATCGACGAGGCCGTCGCGCGCCGCGAGCACATTGACCGATACCGCTGTCGCATGCGCCGCGAAGCTGTCGATCGGCAGGCTGAGCCGCCGCGTGCCGGTCGCGCCGTCCACCTGCTCGAAGGCCGCGAGATAGGCGTAGCCGCCCGCCGCCTCGAGCGCCGCCGCCAGCGCCGCGTCACCCTCTGGGGTCGACCGGGCGGAGAAATCGATGTCGAAGGCGACATCCGCGGCGCCGAGCGCCATCAGCCGATCGAGCAGTTCGGCGTAGACCTGGCGCGGCCACGGCCAGACGCCGACCTGCGCCAGGCTGGCGCTGTCGATGTCGACGAACACCACCTGGCCGCTCGCCGGGCGGCTGGTCAGCTGGAACCGGATATCTTCCGTCAGCCGATCGAGTGACTTGAAGGCGCCGAACTGTCCGGCGGCGAACACTGCCCCGACGAGGAGGATCGCGAGCCCAAACCGCGCCAGTACCGTCAATTGCCGATCCGCTCCGCTGCATCGTCAGGGAAACGATAGCGGCAACGACTCTGGGAAGCATTAACGGGGGGATCGCGAGCGGCTTTCGCGACAGGGAGGGCGATGTACCGGCGGCGGATGAGGGGCCTGCCGGCACGTACCAAGATTGCGGGCGCCGCCGGGGCGGCGCCCGCAAGGGCGATTTACTGGATGTAGAGCTGCACGTTGCCGCCGATATTGGTGATGTCGACCACCTGGTCGACCTTGATCTTGTTCTCGGCCAGCAGCTTCACCGCCGCGGGGTTCTTGTTGAGCGCTTCGCGCAGCAGCCCGATGCTCTGCGAATCGTCGGTCAACAGGTTCACTGCCTTGCCGGCCTTGTCGGTCCAGGCGGTGTTGTAGTTGTAGACAGTGACGCTCTTGGCATCGAGCAGGTCGGTGACGTCCTTGGCGTTGAAGCTGCCCAGCTGGCTGGCAAAATCATCGACGCTCATTGCGGTGCCGGGGGCGCCGTTGGTGAATTTCGGCGTTGCGGCAAATGCCGGACCGGCCGCAGCAATGGCGACGAGCGCGAGGACAGAGAGGTTCGAGAGCTTGTTCATTTTGGGATACTCCGCGTGAGATGCACGTCGGCAGGGGGGCGCCGGCGGTCGGTGCGTCTTTGCATCGGCACTGGTGGTTATGGCGGCCCGGCTTTGCCTCGCCTTGTCGCCAAGCTTACAAATTCTCAAGCTGGATCTGTCGCCGGCGCCCGGCCGGACCGGAGGCGTCAGCCGGCGGGCTCAATGGCCGGAAACCGGACCACCACCCGCAAGCCGGGCTGATTATCCTCGAGCCGCACCGTCGCCCGATGCCGCGTGGCGATGGCCTGCACCAGCGCCAACCCCAGGCCGGAACCCTTTTCGTCCCGCTCCGGGTTGAGCCGCAGGAATGGTTCGAACACCGCCTGGCGGTGGTCGGCGGGAATGCCCGGGCCGTTATCGGCGACCACGAGGATCGGATGGCGATCCTCCAGGCCCGTCCCCAGTTCGATCCGTGCGCCGGGCGGGCTGTAGCGCGAGGCATTGGTGATGAGGTTCACCAGCAACTGCACCACCATCCGCCGGTCGCCCACGATGGTGGCGTCGCTGCTGGTTGGCGCCGCCACCAGGATCTGGTTGGCCTCCTCCACCACCGGCTCGAAGGTCTGCAGCGTTTCGCTCACCAGTTCCTGCGCCGAGAACGAGGCAAAGCCCGACTGGTCGTCCGAGGATTCGATCCGCGAAATCCTCAGCACCGTATCGAAGATGCCGTTGAGCCGCTCGATCTCCGCCTGCGCTTCTTCCAGCAGCTTGGCCCGCTCGATCTCGTCTGGCGCCTCCTCGGCCTCCTGCAGCAGGATATAGGCCCGGCTGAGTGGCGACTTGAGGTCGTGGGCGATCGAGATCACGGTATTGCGCATGGTGCCCACCAGGTCGCTCAGCCGGTCGAGATGCGCATTCATCTGCGCTGAGACCCGATCCACCTGATCGTTGGAGCGGCCGACCGGCAGCCGTATCCGACTGTCGCCGCGCGCCACCCGCTCGAGGGTCGCCGCCATGCGGTCGAGCTTGGCCGAAACGCCGTGGCTCGCGAAATATCCGATGGCCAGGGCACCGATCCCGACCACGATGCTGGCCAGCATCAGCGCTCGCCACAGGGCGGCCGAACCGACCTCGACGAAATACAGCGTCCGTCCGAAGGTCACCCGATTGCCGCCGATCTCCTCGGTCAGCGCCAGATATTGTTCCGACGGGGTGGTGGCGTTGATCGCCGATTCGACGGTGCTCCAGCCCAGTTTCGCCGGCCGCAGAAAATCATCGCCGGCCAGCAGCGTGCCGTCGGGCTTATAGAGCGCGACCACGAAAAAGCGCGGGCCGGCCGACTCGGCCGAACTGTCCACCAGCTGCTTGAGATCGCTCTCGTTGCCTGCGGCGTCGCGGAACAGCTCGAACTCGTTGCTCACCAGCGCGCGGATTTCGGTTTCCGCCTCGCTGCGGGTCTGGCTGACGATCACCACGCCGGCGACGAAGAACACCGCGAGGAACAGCAGCAGCGACATCAGCGCCGAACGGAATGCGGCACCCGCGAGGATGCTACTGACGCGGTGCATGTATCGAGTAGCCGGTATTGCGCGTGGTATGGATCAGCGCCACCTCGAACGGCTTGTCCACCTTGGTCCTCAGCCGGCTCATATGGGTTTCGACCACCGTGGTCTGCGGGTCGAAATTGAAGTCCCACACCTGTTCGAGCAGCATCGTCTTGGTGACGATCCGGCCGGCATTGCGCATCAGGAGCGCGAGGATCGCGAACTCCTTGGCCTGCAGCTCGATGCGGGTCCCGGCGCGCGTCGCGGTATGGGCCATCAGGTCCAGTTCGAGATCGTGCACGCTGAGCCGCGTAGACACCTCCGCGGCCTGCGGCCGCCGCGCCAGGACGGTCAGCCGCGCCATCAGTTCGGAGAAGTGGAACGGCTTGACCAGGTAGTCGTCGCCGCCCGCCATCAGCCCCTCGACCCGGTCTTCGACGTCGCCCATCGAGGTGAGGAACAGGATCGGCATGGTGCGGCCCGAGGCGCGGAGCGCCTTGGCCACCGACAACCCGTCCATGCCCGGCATCATCCGATCGAGCACCAGCACATCGCAATTATTGTAGAGGCAGAAGGTCAGCGCATCGCGCCCATCGAATACCGATTCGACGCTGTGCCCCTGCTGGGCCAGGCCCTTGCGGATGAAATCGGACGACGTCCGGTCGTCTTCTGCGACAACGACCTTCACCGTGTAACCTCTTGAGACGACGGCGCGATGCCTGGGGGAGGATCCGGCGCCTGTGCCCAACCTACACCGGCGCGACGCTCCTGTCGGCTTACGAATAAGTAAGCTTCAGGAAAGGGCGGGGCAATCGGTCGACAGCAGATTTCGCCGCGCCGCTGCACCACGCACCGGCCGCCACCTGCTCAGCCAACGTGGCTAATCTGACGACATGGAGATCGTTATGCGCAAGTTCCTCATTCCCTTGATGCTGGTCGCTTCCGTGGGTGCATCCTCGGCAGCGCTCGCGGCACCCAGCATTGCCCACGGGTCGATCCGGTCCATGGACAGCAAGGCCTGCACCGTGACGCTCGGCGACAAGGCGGTCTACCAGTTCGCGCCCAAGTGCGATTTTTCGAAGCTGAAGGCCGGTGAGAACGTCGCGATCACCTATACCCTCAACTGCAAGGTCAACCAGGCCACCGCTATCGCCGCGAGCTGATCCTCCTGACAGCCGCAGGCCGTAAGGCGAGGTGCACGTCCCGGCTCCTCGCCTTTTTGCGTCCGGGATCAGGGATATCGGTATGTCAGGTGT
>MKVB01000004.1:173887-318821 GCA_001899085.1 Devosia sp. 66-14
TTCCAAAACGATGACGCGGTGAACCGGACGAACAAGGAGATCGTCAATGCGCAAGTTTCTCATCCCCCTGATGCTGGTTGCCTCCGTCGGTATCTCGTCGGTCGCGCTCGCCGCCCCGTCCACCGCCAAGGGCGCCATCCAGTCCATGGACAGCAAAGCCTGTACCGTGACGCTTGCCGACAAGGCGGTCTACCAGTTCGCGCCCAAGTGCGACTTCTCGAAGCTGAAGGCCGGTGAGAACGTCGCGATCACCTATACCCTCAACGGCAAGGTCAACCAGGCCACCGCTATCGCCGCGAGCTGATCCTCCCGACAGCCGCAGGCCGTAAGGCGAGGAGCACGTCCCGGCTCCTCGCCTTTTTGCGTCCGTGATCAGGGAAATCGGTATGTCAGGTGTGCGGCCCCGGGGAGGGGCCGTTCGGCATAATGCGGCATCGCTGCCCCGCGACCGGTGCAACTGCAATCGGCCTGTCGATCGGCAGTGCGTCGATGCTTCCGCCGGTGCCAGGCAGTGCGCGATGTACGGTAAGGAATAGGGCATTCAGCCCCGACAGTTGCCCTGAGCGCTCGGCTCGGGCTCTCCGCAGGCGCGGAGGAGATTTGGTGGAGCCAATCGGAATCGAACCGACGACCTCTTGCATGCCATGCAAGCGCTCTCCCAACTGAGCTATGGCCCCATCAACGATCCGTGGATCACATCCGGTGGCACGATCATATCGTGCCTTTGGGTATGCGCCGCGGCGGTTTCCCGTCGAAGCGCGGTGCTATCTACCCACGTCACCCCTCGCATGCAAGCGGTATTTCGTGGGGGCTGCGCGGGAGGTAAAAGTTCTGGACTTTTGTGCCTCTTGCCCGCGCCGAGGCGGCCGAGCTTAGCGCTCGTCTCCGCCGCCGCCGACGTCGAAGTCGAGGTTTTCGTCCTCGTCTTCATCCTCTTCGAGGAACACGTCGCTGTCGTCGTCGCCGATATCTTCGACGTCTTCGACGTCCTCGACATCGGGAATCTCTTCACCGTCATCGGCGCCGGCTTCTTCGGCGTCGGCATCCTCGAGCGAGACGATCTCGGGCGCGCCGGGTTCGGCCGCTTCCTCGGTCTCGATCTCTTCCTCGTCATCCTCGTCGTCGCGTTCGGCTGCGGCCTTGGCGCGCACCGCTGCAACGGCGTTCTGTTCGAAATAGGAGCGCGGATAGGACTTGCCGGTGTAAGGCGAGACGATCGGATCCTTATTCAGGTCGTAGAACTTCTTGCCGGTATCGGGGTCTTCCCGTTTCGTACCGCGTTCGTCGTTGGCCAATTGCTTCCTCGTGTAGAAAGGCGGGGCCACCCGCAGGGAAACGTCCGGTTAGGGTGAAAGTTTCGCCCTGTCAAACCGAAAGTGCAGCCCGCCTCGAGCGATCTCTGGGGGTAGCGTGGCGCCATGCTGGCACCTCGCCCGGCCACCATGATACGGAGGGCCCGCCAGAGTGGGGCAGCGGAGGGGCAATGATCATCGCGGTGGATGGGCCGGCGGCATCCGGCAAGGGCACGCTGGCGGCTGGTCTGGCCCGGCATTATGGCTTGCCGCACCTCGATACCGGCCTGCTCTATCGTGCCGTCGGCCGCGCCGTCGCCGCCCATGAAAACGCGCCCGAGTTCGAGGCGCGGGCCATCGCCGCCGCACGCGCCGTCGACACCGCCCATCTCGACCCGGCGGTGCTGTCTTCGGCCGAAGCGGGCGCGCTCGCCAGCAAGGTCGCGGTGATCGCCGAGGTGCGCGCCGCCCTGTTCGATTTCCAGCGCCAGTTCGCCACCCAGCCCGGTGGCGCCGTGCTCGATGGCCGCGACATCGGCACCAAGATCGCGCCCGATGCCGATGTGAAGCTGTTCATCCAGGCGGACAGCAAGGCGCGCATGGAGCGCCGGGCCCGCCAGTTCGAGGCGCGCGGCCAGGTGGTTGATCGTTACGCCCTCTATCACCAGATAGAGCAGCGGGACGCCAGAGACATGGCCAACCCCAATGGCGGCTTCTATCCGGCAGCCGATGCCCACTTGCTGGACACCACGCTCTTGGATATAGAGGCCGCACTCCGCGCAGCCGTCGCCATTGTCGACGGGGTCATGGCGCGCAAGGCGAAGCTCTAGGCTTCAAAACCAAACCTTGCGGCTTTCGTCCCCCGGCATGTTCCAAGAGCCGGCAGCGGAAACCAATCCTGACCCTACATGGCTCGCGCGCCAGCGCACCGGATCGCCTGTTCATGGCGATTGGCAACCGGGCCTTTCAACCTCAAGCCACCGGGCGCATTGGAGAAGTCGTTTGGCAGTTCAAACTGTTACCAAGGAAGATTTCGAATCCCTGCTGCTGGACTCGTTCCTCGAGAACGAGCCGCTGGAAGGGACCGTGGTCAAGGGCACCGTCGTGGCGATCGAGAAGGATCTCGCCATCATCGACGTCGGCCTGAAGACCGAAGGGCGCATCGCGCTCAAGGAGTTCGGCGCCGCCGGCCGTGACGGCACCATCAAGGTGGGTTCGCTCGTCGAAGTCTATGTCGACCGCGTCGAGAACGCCGTCGGCGAGGCCGTGCTGTCGCGCGAGAAGGCTCGCCGCGAAGAGAGCTGGGTCAAGCTCGAAGAGATGTACAACGCCAACCAGCGCGTCGAAGGCATCATCTTCAACCAGGTCAAGGGCGGCTTCACCGTCGACCTCGAAGGCGCCGTTGCCTTCCTGCCGCGCTCGCAGGTGGACATCCGCCCGATCCGCGACATCGGCCCGCTGATGAATGTGCCGCAGCCGTTCCAGATCCTGAAGATGGACAAGCGCCGCGGCAATATCGTCGTGTCGCGTCGTGCCATCCTCGAAGAGAGCCGCGCTGAGCAGCGTTCCGAGATCGTTCAGCAGCTCGAGGAAGGCCAGGTCGTCGACGGCGTGGTCAAGAACATCACCGATTACGGTGCGTTCGTCGACCTCGGCGGTATCGATGGTCTGCTGCACGTCACCGACATCGCCTGGCGCCGGGTCAATCACCCGTCCGAAGTGCTGTCGATCGGCGAGACCATCAAGGTGCAGATCGTCCGCATCAACCACGAGAGCCACCGTATCTCGCTGGGCATGAAGCAGCTGCAGGCCGATCCGTGGGATGGCATTGCCGCCAAGTATCCGGTCGGCGCCAAGTTCACCGGCCGCGTGACCAACATCACCGACTACGGTGCGTTCGTCGAGCTGGAGCCGGGCATCGAAGGCCTGATCCACGTCTCCGAGATGAGCTGGACCAAGAAGAACGTCCACCCGGGCAAGATCGTTTCGACCTCGCAGGAAGTCGAAGTGATGGTGCTCGAGGTCGATCCCGAGAAGCGCCGTATCTCGCTGGGCCTCAAGCAGACGCTTGCGAACCCCTGGGAAACCTTCGCCGACAAGTACCCCTCGGGTACCGTTGTCGAGGGCGAGGTCAAGAACAAGACCGAGTTCGGTCTGTTCATTGGTCTCGATGGCGATGTCGACGGCATGGTCCACCTCTCCGACCTCGACTGGCAGAAGCCGGGTGAGCAGGCCCTCGAGGCCTACAACCGCGGTGACATCGTCCAGGCCAAGGTGCTCGACGTCGACGTCGAGAAGGAGCGTATCTCGCTCGGCATCAAGCAGCTGGCGGTCGGCGAAGTGGCCGATGCCGGCGGCGACGGCATCCGCAAGGGTTCCGTGGTGACCGGCACGGTGACCGAGGTCAACGATGGCGGCATCGAAGTGCGCATCAACGACACCGAGATGACCGCCTTCATCCGTCGCGCCGATCTGTCGCGTGACCGCAACGACCAGCGTCCGGAGCGTTTCTCCAAGGGCGAGAAGGTCGACGCGCGCGTCACCCAGTACGATCGCAAGACCCAGCGCATCCAGCTCTCCATCAAGGCGCTTGAAATCGCCGAGGAGAAGGAAGCTGTGGCCGCCTATGGTTCGTCGGACTCGGGCGCTTCGCTCGGCGACATCCTGGGCGCCGCCCTCAAGGGCCGCGACGAGAAGTAAGCTTTTCCGCGGGGTGTTTCGCACCCCGCGGATCTGCATCTAAGGGGCTCGCACCAACAGGTGCGGGCCCTTTGTTTGGGGGAACTTATGCTTCTGAAGGATGTCGCCTGGCGCGCCATGACCAGCTATGACCTGCCGGCCGTGCAGGGCATCGCCGACACCGTGCATGTCGATTTCTTCGAAACCCCCGAGGTGCTCGCCGAGCGCCTGAAGCTCTACCGCAATGGCTGCTATCTGCTCGAGATCGGCGACAAGCCGGCCGGCTATGTGCTGAGCCATCCCTGGCTCTACGGCACACTGCCGCCGCTCAACACGTTGCTGAAAGCGCTGCCGGCCGAGCCGGACACCTATTATCTGCACGATCTCTGCCTCTTGCCGGTCACCCGTCGGGTGGGGGCCGCTTCCAGGATCGTCGAGGCGCTGGTCAAGCACGCCAGCGTCGAGGGTTATCCCACCATGACGCTGGTTGCCGTCAACGGCTCGATCCCGTTCTGGGAACGCCATGGCTTTGAAATCACCGACGTCCCCGAGCTCTACGGCAAGCTGCTCAGCTACGAAGAAGACGCCCGCTACATGGTGCGCAAGCTCGAGTGAGCTGGCTTGCGACCGCTACTTGAACGTCCGGTAGCTGCCGTCGTCGACCCGCCGGAGGCCCAGATCTTCGAGTTCGCTGCCGCGCATGCCGTCGAGATAGGCGCTGTCGGCGGCACTGCGGCCGAGACCGCCGAATACGCCGGCGAGGGCGACGAGAACGTGCCGGGCGAGGGCTGCGGCGGGGTTGCGGCGCTTGGGCTGGTACAGCATTTGTCGGTCTCCTCGGATCTGATGCACTGATCATCGCTCCGAGCGGCGCGGCAGTCCTTGGGGCAATCCTGAAGAGTTCTGAAGCAGTCCTGATCGGCCTGAATCAGCTATGGTGGCGCAATGGAAAAACGCTTTGGCGATTACCGGATCCGGCTGCGCGAGCGCGAGCTCATCGGCCCCGACGGGCCGATCGAGCTGTCGGGGCGCTCCTTCGACCTGCTCGAGGCACTGCTGGCCGAGCCCAACCAGTTGCTCGACAAATCCACCCTGTTCGATGCGGTGTGGCCCGGCGTGGTGGTCGAGGAGAACACCCTGCAGGTCCACATGTCGGCGCTGCGCAAGGCGCTCGGTCCCGGCTTCATCGCCACCGTGCATGGTCGCGGCTACAGGTATGTCGGCCCCGAACCGGTTGAGGACGTGGAGCCGCTGCGGCCGCTCGCCGGTGCCGACGGCAATCTGGGGCGCTATCGCAGCGACTGCGTGGCGCGCGAAACTGAGATCGAGGCGGTGGCACGCCTGCTCGACCAGCACCGGCTGGTCAGCATCCTCGGCCCGGGCGGTGTCGGCAAGACCACGCTGGCCGTCGCGGTGGCCGAAACGCTCGGCCCGGTCGATGGCGGCGTGTGGATGGTCGATCTCGCTTCGCTCGGCAGCGGCGAGTTCATCGAGAGCGTGCTGATCCAGACCCTCGCCGTGCCGTTCCGGGCCGGCAGCCGTTCGCTCGAGTCGATCGTCGAGTATTTGCGGCCCACCGCAGCGGTGCTGATCTTCGACAATTGCGAGCATGTGCGCGGTGCCGCGGCGCGGGTCATCCGGACCCTGCTCGCCGAAGTGCCCGATATCCGCATCCTTGCCACCTCGCAGGTGCCGCTTGCTTTGCCCGACGAGCACGTCTTCAAGCTCTTGCCCTTTGCCGTCACCGGCGAGGGCGAACTGGCCGATGCCGCGTCGGCGCAGTTCCTCGCCTATTGCTACGAAGCGTTCGGGGAAAAGCTCTCCGCCGATGAGCTGCCGATCGTCGCCCGGCTCTGCCGCCGCCTCGACGGCGTGGCGCTGGCGCTGAAGATGGCTGCGGCGCGCGCCGCCACCGTCGGCATCGAGACCGTCGACCGGCAGCTCGAGCAGCGACTGGCGAGCCTCGAGGCCGACTGGGATCCGGCGCTGCCGCGCCACCGCTCCCTCGCCGCCTCGCTCGCCTGGAGCTACGACCTGCTCGAGCCCGACGACCAGCGCACCCTGCGGGCGCTCGGCGTGTTCCAGGGCAGCTTCTCCATCCCCGCCGTCAACGCCGTGGCCGGCGAGGGGGCCGAAACGCGAGTCGCCGAACTGGTGCGCCGTTCGCTCGTCGTGCGTGACGGGCAGGACCGGGCCCGCTACCGGCTGCTCGATTCCACCCGCCACTTCGCCCTCGACAAGCTGGCCGAGGCCGGCGAGGACGTCACCACCCGCGATCGGCACGCCGCCTATATCCGTGATCTCTTCTCCGACAGCGTGCTGCGCTGGGAGGCGCTGCCCGACGAGCGCTGGGACCAGATTTACCGCCCGGACGGCGATAACCTCCGCGCCGCCCTCGCCTGGACCAAGACCCGCGCCGACTGGCCGACCTATGTCGAGCTCGCTGCCGGCTCCTACCGCTATTTCATGGAGGAGCAACTGGGCGCCGAAGGGCTCGCCACCATCGAGGCCGGCATGTCGCTGGTCGGTGCCGTGCCGCCCGAAACCGCAGCGCGGCTGCAGCTGGCCCTGGGCGAGATCGGCCGCTACAACGCCATGGATGTCCGCGCCTATCAGGGGCTCGAGCCGGCTTTGGCCTGGTTCCGGGAGAGCGACGACCGGTTGCGCTACACCCAGGCGCTGGTGCTGACCGCCTGGATCACTATCTTCTTTCATCATCAGGGCGATGCCGAGCCGCTGGTCGCCGAACTCGAAACGCTGATCGCCGATATGCCGCCCAGCAAGGTCAAATCCTGGGCGCTGGTGGCCATCGGCACCCAGGCCTGGACCCGCGGCGACACCCGGTCGGGGCTGGCCCGCGCCGAGGCCGGTCTTGCCATGCATCTCGATGTCGGCAACCCCAAGGGCCGCTTCCGCTCGGTGATGAACCTCGCCGAAATGCTGCACAAGGGCGGCGACACGGTCCGCGCCCTGTCGCTCTCCGATCAGATCATGCCGGAGCTCCGTGCCGCCGGCCGCAGCCTGCAGCTCGGCTTTCATCTCAACAACAACGCCGCCTACCGCATGACGCTGGGCGATTTCGATGGCGCCGTGGCGCCGCTCTACGAAGCGGCCGAGATCGTGCCGCGCGACGGTGGCCAGTGGCACTGGTGCCTGCTGCAGAATGCCGCCGAGCTCCTCACCACCCGGGGCGCCTTCGACGTGGCGGCGCTCCTCGTCGGCTTCACCGACAAGAGCTTCGAAGGCTGGATCGATGGCCGCCAGGCCACCGAGGAAATGCAGCGCAATCGGCTTTCCGCCAGCCTCGAGGCCGCATTGGGCCGCACCGAGCGTGATCGCCTGCTGCGGCAGGGCAGGGCCCTGACCCTGTTCGAAGCCGATCACCTCGCCGGCTTCATCAAGACCGAGCGGCAGCGGCTGAAGGTGTAGGCTGTCTGACACGGCGAGCGGGCGGCGCGGCGCCTGCAAGCGAGGCCATCGATCGTCGCGAAACGACCCAGCCCCGCCTTGCATTTGCCGCCACCGGCGGGTTACCTCCCCCAATCCTGCAAGAGGCCCCGATGACCGACAGCTCCGGCGATAGCGCGCACCTGATCCCCGCCAATGCCCGGCTGCGCCGTTCGCGCCGGCTGTGGCGGGTGCTGTTTTTCCTGGCGCTCGCTGCCGCCGTGCTGGCCATTATCGGTCGCTTTGCCATGGAGCAGGGTGGTCCGGGCGATCGCATCGCGCGCGTCAGCATCACCGGCACCATCATGACCGACCCGGCCCGCCTCAAGATCCTCGACAAGCTGGCCGAGGACGATGCGGTGAAGGCCGTGATCGTCGCCATCAATTCCCCGGGCGGCACGACCGCCGGCGGTGAGGAGCTCTACGAGGCGCTCGCGGCGTTGCGCGCCAAAAAGCCGGTGGTCGCGGTGATCAGCGAACTGGGGGCCTCCGCCGCCTACATGACCGCCATCGCCAGCGATCGCATCTTCGCGCGCCGGCTGTCGATCGTCGGCTCGATCGGCGTGCTCTACCAGCACGTCGATGCCGGCAAGCTGCTGGACACCATCGGGGTCAATTTCGACAAGGTGCAGACCGGCCCGCTCAAGGCCGAGCCCGACATCAACGAGCCGATGCAGGGCGAAGTGCGCGCCTCGCTTCAGGCGCTGGTCAACGATTCGTTCGAGTGGTTCGTCGATATCGTCGCCGAGCGGCGCGGCATTCCGCGGCCCCAGACCCTGGCTTTGGCGGATGGTCGCATCATCACCGGCCGCCAGGGCGTCGAAACCAAACTGATCGATGCGATCGGTGGCGAAGCTGAAGCCATTACTTGGCTCGAGAGCGACAAATCCATCGCCGCCGATCTGCCCGTCGTCGATTACTTTCCGTTGCCGGCCGAAGGTTGGTTCGGGGTCACCCGCTGGCTTGGCCAGAGCGCGGCCGAAGTAATGCGCTCGAGCGTTGGTGGGGCGATGTCCCTTGACGGTTTGGTCTCGCTTTGGCAGGCTAACCCATCGATGTGAACCCCATCGACCCGTGGAGTGCGCCGGGGGGCGGTATGATCAAGTCCGAGCTCGTGCAGCGACTGTCCGACGAAAATCCGCATCTGTTTCAGCGCGATATCGAGAACATCGTGAACGCCATCCTCGATGAGGTGGGCGATGCGATGGCCCGTGGCGACCGCGTCGAATTGCGCGGCTTCGGCGCCTTCTCGGTCAAGAACCGGCCGGCGCGGGTCGGTCGCAACCCCCGGACCGGCGAAACCGTCGATGTGGGCGAGAAGTACGTGCCGCAGTTCAAGGCCGGCAAGGAAATCCGTGAGCGGATCAATCGCGCGGGATGATGTCTGGCGTTTCCGATGATTAGACGCATTGTCGGCTGGTTCGTGCTGGTGCCGCTTTGCGCGGTGCTGATCGTGTTCGCCCTGGCCAACCGCCAGCTGGTGGTGGTGAATTTCAACCCCTTCGCCCCGGTCGAAGCCCTGAGCTCACCCGGCGTCGGCGTGCCGCTGTTCCTCGTGCTGTTCGCTGTGCTGCTGGTCGGCGTGCTGCTGGGTGGCGTCGCCACCTGGTTCGCCCAGGGAGCGCACCGCCGCGACGAGCGCCATTTCAAGCGCGAGACCGAACGCTTGCACCGCGAGCTCGAGGTTGCCCGCCGCTCGCCCGAGCCGCCGGCGCTGGGCGCCGAAGATTTCGTTCCCAACTGATCCAAGGCACATGTCCGACCCCCTCATCGTCAAGATCTGCGGCATCAGGACCCCGGCACTGCTTGATGCCGCCATCGACGCCGGCGCCGATGTGGTCGGCTTCATGCATTTCGAGCGCAGCCCCCGGCATGTCGATCTCGAAACGCTGCAGGAGCTGATCTCGGCGGCGCGTGGCCGCATCGAGACCTGCGTCGTCCTGGTCAATCCGGACAACTCCTCGGTCATGGAAATCGCGGCCCTGTCGCCCGACTGGATCCAGCTGCACGGCCCGGAAACCCCGCATCGCGTCGAGGCGATCCGCGACGAGGCCGGCATCGCCATCATGAAAGCCATCGGCATCAGCACCGCCGAGGACGTGGCGCATGTCGCCGACTTCGTCGACATCGCCGACCGGATCCTGCTCGACGCCAAGGCGCCCAAGGGAGCCGACCGCACCGGCGGACACGGCGTGCCGTTCGACTGGAGCCTGCTCAAGGCGCTTGACCCCAGCCTTCCATTCATGCTTTCCGGGGGCCTCACGCCCGAGACGGTGGGCGAGGCAATCCGGGCCGTTCGACCGATGGCCGTCGATGTCTCCTCCGGCGTCGAAACCGCGCCCGGCGTCAAGGACGCGGCGCTGATCCGGGCTTTCATCGACAAGGCGCGAGCCGCACACGGGTAGGAGTTCAGCAGTGACCGCGACCGGGGCCAATTCCCTTCGCAACGGCCCCGACGAACAGGGTCGCTTTGGGCTCTATGGCGGCCGTTTCGTCGCCGAAACGCTGATGCCGCTGATCCTCGATCTCGAGAAGGCCTATCGCGCGGCGCAGGCCGACCCTGAGTTCCAGGCTGAGATCAAGCACCTCGCCACCCACTATGTCGGCCGCCCGTCGCCGCTCTATTTTGCCGAGCGGCTGACCGAGCAACTGGGCGGCGCCAGGGTCTATTTCAAGCGCGAAGAGCTGAACCACACCGGCTCGCACAAGATCAACAACACGCTGGGCCAGATCCTCCTGGCCAAGCGCATGGGCAAGACCCGCATCATCGCCGAGACCGGCGCCGGCCAGCATGGCGTGGCGACGGCGACGGTCTGCGCCAAGTTCGATCTGCCCTGCGTGGTGTTCATGGGCGCCACCGACGTCGAGCGGCAATATCCCAACGTGCTCCGCATGAAGATGCTGGGCGCCGAGGTTCGCCCGGTCACCGCCGGCGCCGGCACCCTCAAGGATGCCATGAACGAGGCGCTGCGCGACTGGGTCACCAATGTCGAGACCACCTATTACCTGATCGGCACGGCGGCAGGCCCGCATCCCTATCCGGAGATGGTGCGCAACTTCCAGTCGGTGATCGGCGAAGAGATCAAGGCGCAGATGCAGGCCGAGACCGGCAGGCTGCCCGACGCGGTCGTCGCTTGCGTCGGTGGCGGCTCCAACGCCATCGGCACCTTCCATGCCTTTCTCGACGATCCCTCGGTGAAGCTCTACGGCGCCGAAGCCGGCGGCCATGGCATCGAGGTCGAGAACGGCCACGCCGCCTCGATGACCGGCGGCCGCCCCGGCGTGCTGCACGGCAACCGCACCTACCTGTTGCAGGATGCCGACGGCCAGATCCTCGAAGGCCACTCGATTTCGGCCGGCCTCGACTATCCGGGCGTCGGTCCCGAGCATTCCTACCTGCACGACACCAGGCGCGTCACCTACGCACCGATCACCGACAAGGAAGCGCTCGAGGCCTTCCAGCTCTGTACCAAGCTCGAAGGCATCATCCCGGCGCTGGAAAGCGCCCATGGTCTGGCGCAGCTCATGAAGGTCGCCCCGACCATGCAGAAGGACGAAACCATCGTGCTCTGCCTCTCCGGCCGCGGCGACAAGGATGTCGAGAGTGTCGGCCGCTATCTGGGGATGAACAGCTGATGACCACCCGCATCCCCGCCCGTTTTGCGAAATGCGCCGCCGAGGGCCGTCCGGCGCTCGTCACCTACACCATGGCGGGCGATCCCGACCTTGCCACCGCGCAGGCCATTCTCAACGCTCTGCCGGCCGCCGGCGCCGATATCATCGAGCTCGGCATGCCGTTCTCCGACCCGATGGCCGATGGCCCGGGCGTCCAGGCCGCCGGGCAGCGCGCCCTCGCGGCGGGCCAGACGATGAAGAAGACGCTGGGCATGGTCGAAGCTTTCCGCAAGCTCGACAACGCGACCCCCGTCGTGCTGATGGGCTACTACAACCCGATCTACATTTTCGGCGTCGACGCCTTTCTTGCCGCTGCCAAGGCAGCCGGGGTCGACGGGCTGATCGTCGTCGACCTGCCGCCCGAAGAGGATGAAGAGCTCTGCCTTCCGGCGCTCAGGGCCGGCCTGAATTTCATCCGCCTCGCCACCCCGACAACCGACGATGCGCGCTTGCCGGCAGTGCTCAACAACACCTCGGGCTTCGTCTACTACGTCTCGATGAACGGCATCACCGGCGGCACGATCAAGGCAACCGCCGCGGTCGGCACCGCGGTGCAGCGGATCAAGGGGCACACCGACCTGCCGGTGGTGGTGGGGTTCGGCATCAAGACCGCCGACGATGCGGCCACCTTCGGCCGCGATTCCGATGGCATCGCCGTCGGCACCGCCATCTGCAACGCCGTGCTCGGCTCGCTCGATCAGGGCAAGGCGACAGCCGGCACGGTGGGCGCCGTCACCACCCTCGTTGCCGGCCTCGCCGGTGGCGTCAAGCGGGCGAAGGCAGCGGCCTGATCGGCCGCCGCCCCGGCCCCTTTCAGCCTCGGCGCAGGCAGCTTTCGAGCTTGCTCTTGGCCTTGAGTCCACCCCGCCACTCGACCTCGGCAACCTGCTTGTTGCCGACGGACAGCTTGAAGCTCTGCGTGTCTTCCATGCCCTGCAACGCTGCTTCGATGCTCGGCACGGCGAGGGCGATCGCGCCCCAGGCATCCCCGGCCAGGTGGTAGTTGAAGGCCTTGACCTTCTGCGGGGCGCCATCGGCCTGATCGAGCGTCACGCTGATGGTCTTGACGTCCTTGGGCGTCGGAATGTTCGGGCCCCAGAAGGTGATCAACGCGCCCTGATACTCGCCGCCCGGTCCGGAAAGCCGCACCATGCCGTCGCCCCGCCAGTAGAAGGCAGCGCAATACTCGCCCGGAGCTGCTCCGGCACTGTCCTGGAAGTAGTCCCACCCGCCATTGCTGTAGCGCTCATAGGCCTTGCGGAATCCCGGGTCCTTCAGCTTTTCCTCGAGCGCGGCCTGTTGTGCGCTCACCGCGCTGGCAAAGCTCGCCGCCTCGTTGCTCAGCGACCGGCCCGGGTCCTCTGCATAGGCGGAGTAGTCGATGTCGCCGCTGTAATAGCCGCTGTCGTAGTAGTCGTCGCCGTAATAGTCCTCTTCACCGTAGTAGTCGCCATAGGCATAGCTCGCCGACATATCCACCATGTTCTGATGGTGCTGGGCGTTCATCGAACAGATATTCGGCAGGTCGGAACAGGCCAGCGCCGGTCCGGCAATCAGCGTCGCAAGAGCCGCCGAGGCGGCGAAAATGGCCCGTTGAAACAATGTCGTGCGTTGCACGGCTTTTCTCCTCAAGGCCCCCCGCCAGCAACACACACTGCCCACCCTGACCGGTCAAGCGCATCGTGTTGAACCCCGTCCGGACGGCGTCAAATCTGGTTGCACCGTCGCCTGCGGGCCCTTAACCACACCCCCTGAAGCTGATAATATCTGCCACAATCACCATATAGGGCCATGGCAGCGCCGCTGGGCGCGCACTTGGACCGCGAACAGGCTAGGCAATGAACTGGATCAACAACGTCGTCCGTCCCCGCATCCGCTCCTTCCTCAAGCCGAAGGATACCGGATCGGAAAACCTCTGGGTCAAGGATCCGGAGTCGGGCGAGATGGTGTTCTACCGCGACCTCGAAGCCAACATGTGGGTGGTGCCCAATTCCGGCTACCACATGAAGATCAAGGCCTCGGATCGGCTTTCGACCTTCCTCGACGAGGGCAAGTACGACACCGTGCCGCTGCCCGCCGTGCCGCATGATCCGCTGAAGTTCCGCGACAGTAAGCGCTATGCCGACCGCCTGAAGGAGAGCCGGTTGAAAACCGGCACCGAGGACGCCGTCACCGTCGGCACCGGCGAACTGTTCGGCCAGCCGGTCACGGTGGGCGTGCAGGATTTCGATTTCATGGGCGGCTCGCTCGGCATGGCCGCGGGTTCCGCCATCGTCACCGGGCTCGAGACGGCCGCGAGCCGGCACACGCCGTTCATCCTCTTCGTCTCGTCGGGCGGCGCCCGCATGCAGGAAGGCGTGCTGTCGCTGATGCAGATGCCGCGCACCACCGTGGCGGTGCTGCGCCTGCGCGAAGCCGGGCTGCCGTTCATCGTGGTGTTCACCAACCCCACCACCGGCGGCGTCACCGCGTCCTACGCCATGCTGGGCGACGTGCATCTCGCCGAGCCTGGCGCGCTGATCGGCTTTGCCGGGCCACGCGTCATCGAGCAGACCATCCGCGAGAAGCTGCCCAAGGGGTTCCAGCGCTCGGAATATCTCTACGAGCACGGCATGATCGACATGGTGGTGCACCGGCACAACCTGCGCGAGACCATCGGCTCGCTGGTCGGCATCCTCACCAAGTCGCCGCAGCGTGAAGAGTTGAGCGAAACCGCTCCGGCGCGGCTCGCGACACCCGTCGCCGCCAATGCCGGCGATGACCTGGTGGGTATGCCCGAGGCGGCGCACGCCGAGTAGGGCTGCTCCTCTGCATCACGTGAGAACCGGGTGCCAGAGCGCTTTCAGGAAAAGTTGCAGACTTTTCCGGTTCGAAAGCGCGACCAAATCAGAAGGCAGGAGTATTTCGCCGATTCAAAGAAACGGAGAAATACTCTAGAAGCGCGCCATGCTCCTGTTCGAGAATCTGGTTCCCGTGTCCCGCACCGACGCTATCCTCAAGCGGCTGCTCAAGCTGCATCCGAAGCTTATCGACCTTAAGCTCGATCGCGAGTTGCGCCTGCTCGAGCGGATCGGCAACCCGCAGGATCACCTGCCGCCGGTGATCCATGTCGCCGGCACCAACGGCAAGGGCTCGACGCTCGCCTATCTCCGCGCCTTCCTCGAAGCCTCGGGCAAGAAGGTACACGTGATGACCTCGCCGCATCTGGTGCGCTTCAACGAGCGCATCCGGCTGGCGGGCAAGCTGGTTTCGTCACGTAAGCTGAACCAGGCGCTGGAATTCTGCGAACAGGCCAATGGCGGCGAGCCGATCACCTTTTTCGAGATCACCACCGCGGCGGCGCTGAAGCTGTTCTCCGAAGTGAAGGCCGATTACCTGCTGCTCGAAACCGGCATGGGCGGGCGCTTCGACGCCTCCAATGTGGTGGCAAAACCGCTTGGCACCGTCATCACCCCGGTCGATTACGACCACCAGAATTTCCTCGGCAACAGCCTCGACAAGATCGCCTGGGAGAAGGCCGGCATCCTGAAGCGCGGCGCCAAGGCGGTGTTCGGCCGGCAGCGCGATGAGGGCCGGGCCGTGCTGGTGCGCGAGGCGGCACGGCTGGGGGTGACCCCGTTGATCGCCGGCGAGGATTTCGATGGTCGCGCCGAAGATGGCCGGCTGGTCTACCAGGACGAGCAGGGCCTGCTCGACCTGCCGCCGCCGGCATTGGCCGGCCCGCACCAGTTCGACAATGCGGCGCTGGCGATCGCCGCGGCGCGGCATTTCGGCCTGCCGGTGAGCGAAGCCGACATCGCCAAAGGCCTGCGCGAGGTGAACTGGCCGGCGCGGTTGCAGCCAGTCACCGGCACCCTGCTGCAGTTCTTGCCCCCCGGCTCCGAACTCTGGCTCGATGGTGGGCATAATGCGCATGGCGCCGCAGCGCTGGCATTGGCGCTCGGTGAAATGCAGGCGCGGCGGCCGCTGCCGCTGGTGTTGATCATGGGGCTGATGAACACCCGCAAGCCCGCCGATTTCCTCGCGCCGTTCGCCGGGATGATCGAAAAGGTGTTCGCGCTGAGCATTCCGGGCGAACCCAATGCACACCCTGCCGCCACCATCGTGGAGCAGGCGCGCGAAGGCGGGTTCGACGCGGTGGAATCGAGCTCGATCCTCAATGCCCTCGCCGACGCCGCCAAGCTTGGGCACCCGGCGCGGGTGGTGTTTGCCGGTTCGCTGTACCTCGCAGGGCACGTGCTGCACCAGAACGGCACGCCGCCGACGTGATAGCGGCCAGCTTTTGGCGCGGTAGCGTGCCTGACTGATAGAGACGGCCCCCTCCCGGCCTCCCCCGTAAAGGGGGAGGTGAAGAGTCGAGGCTCTGTCTTCGATGGTGCTAAACGCACCGGCGGGGCACCTCCCCCTTTACGGGGGAGGATGGGAGGGGGTCGTCTCTATCGGCGAGCGCCCTCACAGGCACTGCGTGTGCCTCTCAATACTTCGCATCCTCCAACCCGCAGAACGGGTCGACCGGCGACTTCAGGTTCCAGGGCACGTTGCCGAGCAGCGCCTCGAGCACGGCGCGCTGCATGGTTTCGGTGGTCGAATAGGCGTTGATATAGGTCGGCACCCGCGGTGCGTCGTAGAGCATGTAGGGGTAGCCGAACGAGATCATCGCCGTCGGGATGTCGTGCCAGTGGCGCTGCATGGCTTTGCCGAAGTGGCCGGTAAGTCCCAGCCAGTCGAGAAAGATCCGGCCGCGGGTCAACAGCGTCTCGTCGCCGAACAGGTAGAGCACCAGGTCGAATTTCGCGGGGCTCACCTCGGTCGCGGCCTCATGCACGGTCACCTCGAAGCCGCGCTGGCGCAGCATCTCGGGCAGGGCGAAGGGCAGGGGATGCGGCAGGAACGGGAAGACGATGCCGCCCGAGATCACCAGCACCCGTTTGTGCTTTTTGGGGTCGAGCGGCAGCAGGTTCTGCGTGTCCTTGACCAGCGTCGGCGCCCGCCGCGCCACAGCGTCGGCATAGGCCCGGTTCTCTGGGTTGGCGATGGCGCCGCCGGTGGCGGGCTTATGGAGGCCCACAGCGGCCTTGAGGCCGAGCTGACGGATCACCGCCTCGTCGATCCGCTGCCAGCTGAGGCGGCCGTCCGCCAGCGCCGCTTCGAGAAAAGCGAGGTCCTGCTCGTAATCGTCGGAAAAGAGGATCACGTCGCAGCCGGCGCTCAGCAGTTCCGGCAGTGTGTCGCTGCGCTTGCCCCAGGCGCCGAGCCCGGCCATCGGGGTGGCATCCGAGACGATCAGGCCGTTGAAGCCGAGCCGGTTGCGCAGCAGTTCCTCGTTCAGCAGGCGGCTGACCGAAGCCGGCCGGAACGCTTCGAGACCGGCATCGGGATCGAGGGCACGCACGAACGCCGGCAGCGCGATATGCGCCGACATCACCGACAGTGCCCCGGCGGCGATGGCGCCGCGATACAGCCGGCCGAAACTTTGCTCCCACTCGTCCATCGACAGCGGGCTGATGGTGGTGACGAGGTGCTGGTCGCGATCGTCAAAACCTTCGCCCGGCCAGTGCTTGATCGCCGAGGCGACGCCGTGCTGCTGGAACACCCGCATCTGGGTGATGGCGTGCTTTTCGACCGTAGCGACATCCGAGCCGAAACCGCGGGTCGCGACGATGGCGCTGCGGAACGCGGCGTTGATGTCGAGAACCGGAGTAAAGCTCCAGTTGATCCCGATCGCCCGGGCCTCCTCGGCCATGATCCGGCTGACTTCGGCGGTGACCGCGACATCGTCGATCGCCGCCAGCGCCAGCGGGTTGGGCATCTCGGCCCCGGCCGCGAGACTCATCCGGCTGCCTTCGAGGTCAGCCGAGATCAGCATCGGCACCGGCGCCGCAGCGTTGAGATCGGCGAACAGGGCACGTTCTGCAGCCACATCGGGGCCGGCATGCCGGGTAATGCCGCCCGGCCGGAAGGCGCGGATTCGCGCAATCTCGGCCGCATCCATGCCGCGCGACAGCAGCGTGAACAGCTGGCGGAGCTTGTCGTCCGGCGTCAGTGCCGCAAAGCGCTCACGCACCCAGGCAAGCGCCTCGGCATCGAGATTGAACGGGGCTTTGGCGAGGTGGTCGAAACGCATGCAATCCTCCGGTGCGAGACCAGAGACTATGCCCGATCGCACCGGAAAATCGTCAGCAAAATCAGGCTGCGAACTGATCCAGCCACTTGATCAGCTGCACGCGCGATTGGCCGGCGCCGACCTTGAAATCCACCGGCTCGCCGTCCTTGAACACGATCAGCGTCGGCATGGCGCGCACGTTGTACTTCACCACCGTCGAAGGGTTGGCGTCGACGTCGAGCTTGACGATCTTCACCTTGGCGGCGAGCTCGGTCGCGAGGTCATCGAGGATCGGGTCCATCGCCTTGCAGGGCGGGCACCACTCGGCCCAGAAATCGACCAGCACGGGCTTGCTTGAGTTCAGCACTTCGGCTTCGAAGTTCTGGTCGTTGACGCGCGTACCCATGATCGTCTCCATCGTCGATTGACGATGGAAGCTACAGGGAGTCGGGCGGAGTGGAAAGGGATAGGTTTGCGTCGCGTGACGCATCGCGGGAACGTTGCCCTCGAAGCTCCCCCAACCACGGTATCGGCGCCGCAGCGATCGTGACTTTCCCCTCATCCGGCGCTACGCGCCACCTTCTCCCCCGACGGGGAGAAGAATCCGGATAGCGCGGTGACCACCCTGTTCCTCTCCCCGTCGGGGAGAGGGTGGATCGGCCGTTAGGCCGAGACGGGTGAGGGGTAGCGGCCACCGAGCCAGCCGTTGGACACTGCGATAACTCAGCGCGCGGGGATGACAGCGGCGAAAAGTGGACGCATCGTCAGTCCCCCCAAAAAGAGAAACGCCGCCGGGGTGGACCCAGCGGCGTTTTCTATAAGCAGCGAGTGACGCGCCTGTCAGGCAGCGTGGCTCTCGAGCCACTTGGCGAGGCCGGCCTTCGGGGTGCCCGCGCCGATCTTCATGTCGGCGGCTTCGCCGCCCTTGAACAGGATCATCGTCGGGATCGAGCGGACGCCGTACTTGACGGTGGTGTTCGGGTTGTCGTCGACGTTGAGCTTGACGATCTTCACCTTGCCCTGGAGCTCAGCGGAGAGCTCTTCGAGGACCGGCGAGATGGCGCGACACGGGCCACACCACTCGGCCCAGAAATCTACGAGCACGGGCTCTTTCGAGGACAGGACTTCCTCGCCAAAATTGGCGTCGGAAACGTGGGTTGTCATTGATTTTGCCTTTTGGGTTGAAAGCGGCGGTCTGTGTGATCCAAAAGCTAGGTAGAGTCCAGTGTGACTTCAACGAACGTCACCGGATGGTGAACCCCCGCGCCGCTTCCGCCAAAGCAGCGTCGGGCAATTTTAGCAGCGATTCCAACCCAGTCCAGAGGATCGCGGCTTCTATCCTCTGTCCCGGGAAAAGCTGCTTTGCAACAAGCGCATAGAGCCCGAGCTGGGTGAGATAACCGGGTTTCACCCGTGCCGGTTCCATCACCGGGTCGGCATCCGACTTGAAGTCGACCAGCAGCACGCCTTCGGGCGTGCTGACGATCCGGTCGATCCGCCCGGCAATGGTCACCGTCTCGCCCTTGTGCAGGGCGGTGGCGAGGAACGGCACTTCGGCCCGGCTGGCCTCGGCGAACAGGGGCGCCAGCTCGGGGCGCGACAGGATCGACAGCGCTTTGGTCTGCAGCACCTGGTGCTGCTCCGGCGCTTCGGGCAGCAATTGCGGCAGGGCGCGCGCCGCGACTGCCGGCCGCTCGGCCGGGGCGACCTTGGCCAGATGCTGCAGCAGCGCGTGCAGCGCCGTGCCGGCGAGCCGCGCCGTCACGGGGTCGAGCCCTTGCTCGAGCCGCGTTCCGAGGGTCCGGTCCGGATCGGAGGGCGCCTCGACGCTCGATGGCCTGAGCACCTTGCGCGGCTTGCGTTCCGGCAGCGGCTTGAAGTCGAGCGCCATGCCGCCGAAATCGGCCGGCACTTCGACCGGCTTCAGTCGCGCCGGCGCGGGTCGGTCCCGAGGGTAGACCAGCGCGGCGGTGTTGCCGTCGGCATCGGTGAGGCTTTCGCTCAGCGGCCCGAGTCCCTGTTCGATCGCCTCGTACCAGCTGCCATCGACCTTGCCCTGCTTGGTCAGGTAGCCGGTGACATAGAGTTCGTCTTCGGCCCGGGTCATCGCCACATAGAGCTTGCGCCAATATTCCCTGAGCTGGTCGCCGTCGGCTTCGTCCTTGAAGCCGGTGGTGGCCGGAGCATGCGTTGCCGCCGAGGAGGCATGCACGAACAGCGGCGGCTCGGCCCTGAGATAGACGCTGCGCCGGTCGCGGCCGCGCTCGGTGCTGGCCGCGTCGGCCAGGATGACGATCGGCGCCTCGAGCCCCTTGGCGCCATGCACCGTCATCACCCGCACCCCGGCGCCGCCTTCGGCCAGCTCGCGCTTGATCGTCACCTCGCGCGAGCGAAGCTCCGCCAGAAAGCCCAGCAGCGAAGGTTGCGGCGATTGCTCGTGCGACAGCGCCAGGTCGAGAAACTCGGCCATCACATCGTCGATCTCCGAGCCGAAGCGGCCGCGCATTTGCCTGAGGCCGCCGCCGGCATAGAGCACATCGGCGTAGAAGTTGAACGGCCGCTCGAAATCCAGCCGGTTGCGCCAGCCATAGAGCTGCTCGTATGCCGCCTTCACGGCGGGGATGTCGGAGCCCTGGATGGGCCGCCACAACCGCTTGTCGCCGCGCGGCTGCGCCACGGCGAGAAGCTCGTCCTCGCTGACGTCGAACAGCGGCGAGCGCAGCAGCGCCGCCAGTTGCAGGTCGTCGGCGGGATTACTCAGCACATCGCCCAGCGCCATCATGTCGAGCACGCCGATATGGGTGGTGACCGCCAGGCGGTCGGCGCCCGGCGTCGGCACCCCGGCGCGGATCAGCGCCCGGATGATCTCGTGGAACAGCACGCTGCGCACCTGCACCAGGATCAGCACGTCGTCGGCGCTCACCGCCTTGCCGCGCGGCCCCAACGGGCGCTTCAGGTCGATCCAGCCCTTGATCTCCCGGGCGATCTTTTCCGCCACCTGGCGCTGCGCGCTCTGCGTCTGGATCTCGGGCGGCTCGGTCGGCCAGTTCGTCGGGTCCGTCTCCTCCGCCTGGTCCTTGATCGGCGGCCACAGCGTCACGGTCCCACCGGCATCGGCGCGGGCGGTCGAATGCGCGACGCCCGTCGCCTCGAGCGCCCCATCCCTGAGATCGGCGCGCTTGAATACCTCGTCGACGGCGTTGAGGACGTTGGGCAACGTGCGGAAACTGTAGCGCAGCGGCACCGGGGTGATCTCGAAATGCGCGGCGCGGGCGCTGAAGGCATATTGCCGTCCGGCCTCGACGAACACCTTCGGGTCGGCCCCCTGGAACGAGAAGATCGATTGCTTTTGGTCGCCCACCGCGAACAGCGTGCGCGGTCGGTCGGCGGCGCTGTCACCGAAGAAGAAGTCGTCGATCAGCGCCCCCACCACCTGCCATTGCAGCGGGTTGGTGTCCTGCCCCTCGTCGACCAGGATATGGCTCAGCCCCGCATCGAGCTTGTAGCGCACCCAGTTGCCCTGCTCTTCGTCGCGCAGCAGCGCCGCCAGCTTTTCGATCAGGTCGTCGAAATCGAGCAGCGAGCGGGCCCGCTTCTGCTTCTCGTAATACGCCGAGATCGCCGCCACCACGTCGAGCATCGCCTCGCTGCGCGCCACCAGCTCGGCGCTCACCAGCTTCTGGTACGCTTGCTCGAGCCGCTGCCCCTCGGCGACGAGGCGCGCCGCGACCTCGGGGATCAGCACGGCCGTCGCCTTCTTGATCAGCGTCTTGCGTGCCGTGCGATCGGCTTGCGTCAGGAAGGCGTCGAGGAGGTCGTCGGGGTCGGGTCTCGCCGGGTCGATCTGGCCGAGCCGATCGACGAAGTCGGTGCCATAGGGATCGGGGGGGATCAGTGCAAAGATCTGTGCATGGTCGTCAGCGCTGAGGCCGTAGCCCGAGCTGATCTCGGCCATCACCTCGTCGATGCTGCCGACATTGCCCACCAGCTTCAGCAGTTCGCGTTTGGCGGCCTGGCGCCGCGCCAGCACCGGCCGCAGCGTGCGCTGCTGGTTGAGCGCCTCGAGGATGGCGGTCTCGATCTGGAAATCGCTGAGCAGGCCGAACAGCGTTTCCACCGCCGCCGCTTCGCCGCTGCCGCGCAGGCCGGCCGCGAGCACCGTCTCGCGCGCTTCCAGCAGCATGCTGTCGCGCTGGTGTTCTTCGAGTACGCTGAAATCGAACGGCACCCCGGCCTCGCGCGGGAAGCGGTGCAGCACGCTCTCGCAAAACGCGTGGATGGTCTGGATGCGCAGGCCGCCCGGTGCTTCGAGCGCCCGCGCGAACAGCGAGCGGGCCCGCAGCCGCATTGCCGGCGTCGGCGGCACGCCGCTCAGCGCGGTCAGGTCCTTGATTAGTTCGTCTTCGCTTTCGAGCGCCCATTGCCCCAGCCGCTCGGCCACGCGCCCGCGCATCTCGGCGGCCGCCGCCTTGGTATAGGTGAGGCAGAGGATCTCCTCGGGCTTGGCGCCGCTGAGCAGCAGCCGCAGCACCCGGGCGGTCAGCACATAGGTTTTGCCCGAGCCGGCATTGGCCGTCACCCAGACGCTCCGCTCGGGGTCTGAGGCGTCGCGCTGCGCCGCAACGATCTGCTGCGGCATCGGGCTCAGAAGGCGGCGGCTCATGGGTCATCCACTCCGGCGGTCAGCGTCCACTCGTCGGTGCGCGCCAGGTGGTCGTAGGGACCCGGGTAGGATTTCCGGCCCGTCTCCACCCGTGGCCGGATCCGCGCCGCCATCGGCAGGTCATCATGCAGCAGGAAAGCATCGACATGCCGCTGGAGGCGGCGCTCGATCTCATCCACGGCGTCCATCAGGCCCATGCCCTTCAAGAGCTTGAACGGCTTGATCTGGAACGCCGCCGGCCCGAGGCCGATCTTGATGTAAGTCAGCGCCGAGCTGTCGCGTGGCGCGAGGCCGGGGAACACCCCGGCGCGCGCCATCGCCGCTTCCAGCAGCAATTGCGGCGCGTCGAACGCCGTCATGTCCTTGGGTTGCGGCACGCCGCCGGTCTTGAAGTCGATGATCTCGAGCGTGCCGTCGCGCTTCACGTCGAGCCGGTCGGCCTTGCCGACCAGAATGAAGTTGTCGAGCTCCGGAAACAGCCACTCGCCCTTGGTCTCGGCGTGGCGTTCGAGGATCTCGGCATCGCGTCGCCGCTCATAATCGAGAAACTGCCGCGCCGCGCGTTCGAAGCGCTTGAGCCAGATGTCGCGGCGTTCCTTGATCGCGTCGAGCCCGGCAAAGGCATCGCGCGCCATCTCCATCATCTCAGGCAGCGCTTCGGGCAGTTCGAGATCGAGACCGGCCTCGACGAACTGCTCGAACACGCCGTGGATCATGGTGCCGCGTTCACGGGCGCTGGGTTCGGTGCCGAGCGGTTCGATCCGCTTCAGCCCCAGCACATGCCGGGCGTAGATATCGTAGGGCGAGCGCATCAATGGCTCGATCTCGGTGATCGACAGGCGCCGCGGCCGATCGCCGGCCGGCGGATTGGGCGCCGGGCGCTCGGCCGGGCGCGGCACACCAGCATGGTCGATGGCATCGGCCTGGGCCAGCCAGCGTGCCCCTCGCGCTCGCAGCACCTTGGCCTCGGCCTCGCCGATGAAGGCGTAGAGCCGCTGCAGCAGCGGCGAGGGCAGCGCCGGCGAGGTGCCGATGCGCTCGGCATAGGCGATGATCACCTCGGCATTGCCCACGGCCATGACGAAGTCGTGCGCCGCCTGGCCCTGCCGGCGCTCCGGCGGTTCGAGCCCGATGCCGATCCGCATGCCGCGGCTGAGCCAGGGGCCTGGGTCGGCGACCGGCGGCCAGATATCCTCGTTCATGCCGGCGAGGATCATCAGGTCGGGGTTCATCAGGCGGGCCTCGAGCTCGCCCCAGATGTGGATGTCGTCGCGCGCCGGCACCGGGTTCTGCGTCTTCGTACCGGTGAGCAGCGCCTCGAGCACCGCCTCGAGATCGAACGGCGCAAATGCCGTACCGCCCTGGTCGAGCGCCACCAGTTCGGTGGCCCAGCGGCGCAGCTCGGTCATCCCCGGCAGGTCGGCCTCGGCGATCAGCGCCTCGAGCGTCATCAGCAGCGCCGAAGCCAGCTCGGGCGCGGTGATCCGCTCGCGCGGCTTGAGCGCCACGATCGGTGCCATCGCTGCTTCGAGCCGGTCGAGCAGCTGAGGCAGTTCCTCGCGGTCGGAGAGGCCGCGCAACCCGGCAATGCCGGAGCCCGGCCGCTCCGAGCGAAAGCGCAGGTCGAGGTGATCGGTGAGCTTGCGGACGATGAACCGATCGAGGCCCAGCGATACGGCGGCGTTGCGCAGCAGCGAGATGATGTCGACCGGTGCGTAATCGTCGGTGGCAACGGCAAGCACCTGCCGCGCCAACCGCCCGGCGGCCGACTGGAACAGCGGCGTTCCCGCCGCGTCGTCGACCACCACGCCGTGGCGGTTGAGTTCGGCCGAGATGCGCCGCGCCAGGGTCTGGTCGCGCGCCACGATGCCGACGGTCTTGCCCTCGGCCAGGGTGGCGCGGGCGGCGAGCGCGATCGCGCGCGCCTCGACATCGGCATTGCGGGCGGCAAGGATGCTGACGCCCTCGAGCGCCCGGCTCACCGGAATATCGGCGCGCAGCATCGGCCAGGCCGGCGTTTCGCTGGCCGGCGCCAGGGAGGCCTGCACCAGCGCGGTGCGGGGCGTTTCGCCGCCCAGTTCCACCACCTCGCCGACGCCGGCCTCGAGGCTGCGCAACAGCTTCATCAGGCCGTATTGCGGATGGCCCTGGGTGGTCTCGCCAGTGATCATCCGATCATGGCGGTCTGACGTGAACGAGGTGTCGAGCCCCGGCAGCACCACCACGCCGCGCGGCAATGCCGCGACCGCCTTGAGCAGAGCGGCGGTGGCGGGGATCGAGCCGGTGGAGCCTGCGGCGATGACCGGGCGCTCGCCATAGACGAAGCCGGCGGCGCCAGCCTGTCGCAGCAACCGCTCGTTGCGGGCCGTTGCGGCATCGATGCGTCCGCGTTCTGCAAGGATCGCCGGCCAGGCCGTCAGCGCCACGTCGAGGAATTCCAGCACCTTCTGCCAGTTTTCCGCCAGCTCCTCGGGCACCAGCTGCTTGAGTTTTTCGGGGGCGATCCCGGCAATGGTGAAATCGTCGATCACCTCGCCCAGCGAGTCGGCGAGCCAGAAGATCTCGGCCGGGTTGGGAGGCGTCGCAAAGCTCTCGGCCCGTTCGGCGAACAGCCGCACCAGATGCGACAGCGTCAGCCGCCGCTCGAGCAGCGTGGCGGAGGGTTTGCTCGCCGGCGCATCGAACGGCGGCAGGAACGGCTCCTCGTCCGCCACTTCGCCGCCGAAGGTACGGATATCAGGCAGCAGCGCCGTGCCCCCGAGGCGCGCCGCAAATGCCTCGGCCAGGACGAACCGGGCGCGACGGGTAGGGAGGATGATGGTGACGTCGCTCACCCAGAACGGCCCCTCGCGCCGCCAGTCCCCCAGCAGCGTGCCATCGAGCACCCGCTCGGCGAGCGTCGCGAGAAAAGGCGCGTGGGGCGCGATGGTGAAAAGCGAGTCGCGGCGCATGGTCGGCGATTTGACTCGGTGAGGCGCGGGAAGTCCAGCGGCGTGGGTTGCCCAAATCGGCTCGGGTGGCACCCAAGCCTGCCTCCCCACCGTGTCACCCCGGCGAAGGCCGGGGCCCATCTTGGGATGCCGAAACTGAGCCGAGATATCGCGGCAAAACTGACGGTCGACGTTGGAGAGCGGTCAAAGAGAGCGGCGTTGTGTGTATCCTGTGCTCCGCCGAAGCACCTCAGGATGGGCCCCGGCCTTCGCCGGGGTGACACCGTCGTTGGGCGAGCATCCGGGCCAAGTCGGATAGCGGCTAAAGGGTGCGTCCGTCTACGAACTCAACCGTCACCACTCGCCCGTCGCCACCTGGCGGAACCGTGAGTGAGACGCGAACCGTCGCTTGCTGCACCACCTCGTCCGACCGCTCCGGCCATTCGACGAGGACGATGGCGTCGGCGCGGTCGAACAGGCCGAGTTCGTCGACCTCGCGCGGACTGCCGATCCGATAGAGGTCGGCATGCAGCACCGGGTGGCCATTGGCCTCGTAGGGCTGCACCAGGGCAAAGCTCGGGGAGGGCACGTCGAGTGCGGCGTCGCCGCAGAGCGTGCGGATCACGCTGCGGGCCAGCGCGGTCTTGCCGGCGCCCAGGTCGCCTTCCAGCAGTACCAGGTCGCCGGGGCGCAGCAATGCTGCGAGGCGGCGGCCGAGCTCGGCGGTCGCATCGTCATCGGCAAGGAACAGGGTCTGGGCGCTCATCGATCTCGGATAGCCGAGGATGGCGGCGGACGCAAAGCCCTACTCGGCGGCGCCGGCCATTGCCGCGTCGCTCGGGAGGCTGACCACCACGCGGGTGCCGCGCGGCTCGCGCCGCTCCACTGCGATGGTGCCGCCATGCATGTTGACGAAGGCGCGGACGATCGAGAGGCCGAGGCCGGCGCCGCGCTGGCGGACCGGGCCGGCCAGCGCCTCGTTGCGATCGAGCAGCGCGACGCGCATTTCCTCGCTCATCGGTGCGCCTTCGTCCTCGACCACGAACTGGATGCGCCCGGTGCGGCCGCTGACCGTCAGCCGCACCTCGCCGCCCGGCTCGGAGAAGCGCGCGGCGTTCGACATCAGGTTGTAGAGCACGTTCACGATGCGCGTGCCGTCGGCGATGAAGGGCGGCAGGTCGGGCTCGATCACCACCTTGAGGTTGAGCGAAGGCTCTCCGTCGATATCGGGGAAGGTGGCGGCGAGGCCGGCGCGGGCCTTGTCGACCAGCGTAGCGATGTCCTGCGGCTCGGGCTGCAGTTCGGCGATTCCGGCATCCACCGTCGCGAGGTCGAGGATGTTGTCGATCAGCACGCCCAGCGTCGCGCTCGAGGCACGGATGAAGTCGGTATAGCTGTGCTGCTTGTCGTTGAGCTCGCCCGCCGCGCCCGAAGCGAGCAGGTCGGCGAAGCCGATGATGTTGGTGAGCGGCGAGCGCAGTTCGTACGAGACGTTCTGCACGAACGCATCTTTCAGCCGGTCGGCGGTGATCAGCGCGTCGTTGCGCTCCTTCAGCACCCGCTGGTAGTTGGCGCTCTCGGTGACATCGAGGAAGGTCATCATGGTCTGCCCGTCGGGCAGCCGCACGATGGCATAATCGATCAGCTTGCCGTCGGCGCGGGTGATGCGGCCCTGCCGGTCGGAGCGGGTCGGGTTGAGGTCGATGATCGAGCGCTTGAGATCGCGCCAGATCGTTGCCCCGTCCTCGGGCAGCGCCCGTGCCGCGGCCTCGGCGATCTGGTCGATATGCGGCGTCTCGGTGAAGAGGTTCGCCGGCAGCTTCCACACCGTCGAGAGTTTTGGGTTGCTGAGCGTCAGCCGGCCATTGGTGCCGAACACCGCCACCGCTTCGCTCAGCGCGTTCAGCGTCGAGCGCTGCACATCCAGCACCACCTTGTGCTGGCTCTTCAGATTGAGCTGGTCGGTGATGTCCTCGAAGACGTAGATCACCCCGCCCTTGGGGCCGGCCGGCGCGGCGATCACCTGCACGGTGCGGCCATCCGGCAGGTGCCAGGGCTCGAGTTCCTTGGGCACGCGCAGCTGGTACGAGGTGAGGTGCCGGGTGCGCCAGCCCTGATAGTCGGGCTCGTTCGGCAGCTTGCCGTCGGTCCTGAGCTTGTCGAGGATGGCGCGCTCGTCCATGCCGAGCTTCAGCCAGTTCGGATCGATATCCCACATCGCGCAATAGGCACGGTTGAACTGCACCAGTTCGCGATTGGGATTGAAGATGGCGATCGGCGTCGCCAGCGCGTCGATGATGGCGCTCAGGTGCGACAGCCCGGGGTCACGCGGCGCCGCGTCCTGCCGCGCATGCAGATAGCCGGCGGAGCCGCCATTGACCGGGAAATCAACGACTTCGAAATCGCCGACCTCGCCCAGCGTCACCATGGTGCTCTGCGGCTTGCGTGCGTCGCCGAGTACGGCGCGGTTGCGCTGCAGCAGGCCGTGGTCGACCAGTTCGGCAGGCTGGCTCTCGCTGGTCCGGCGCCCCAGCGCTCGCGCCAGGTCGTGGTAGGCGGCGTTGGCAAAGATCAGGCGGCCGGCGCCGTCGCGCAGGAAGGCCGGTTTGCCGAGGCTGGCCAGCACGGTGCGGGCCGTCGCGTGGTCGGTGGCGGGTTGCGCCGGCGCGGGGATGGCCGGGGGCAGCTCGGCGGTCGGCTGCGCTGCCGCGGGCCGCAGCCGCAATGCCGCGCCATTGCCCAGCAGCGAGCCCGAGGCCCGCACGGTGCGGCCGTCGCTGGCCTTGAGGGTGAGCTCGAAGCCGCGGCCGCCGACCCTGAGGTTCTCGATGGCGCGAGCGATGCGGTCGGCATCGACCTCGCCGAGCCACGAGGCGAAATCCAGTACGGCCTCGGCCCGCCGGCCGGGCGGCAGCAGGGCCGAAGCCTGGCCGAGAAAGCGCGGGCCTTCGCCGGCATTGGCCCACAGGACGATGATCTCGCGGCCGCCCGACAGCAGCGCCTCGTATTCATCGACCCGCGCCCTGAGGCCGGCGATCTGATCGGAAGAGCGCTGCTGCGCCAGCCGGTTGTCGCGCAGCATGCGGCGCACCAGCGCCATGGCGATCAGCGCGAAGGCGCCGGCGCCGAGCGCGATGGCGACGGGCGCAGCGCCCATCACATTATTGGCGGTGATGCCCTGGGCCAGGGCGGGTGAGGCACTCACAAGGGTGACCAGACTCGCTGACAGACCTGCGAATCCCCAATCGTTCCGGACCCTATCCGGCGCCATATACTGCCCCTAACCGATTATGCTGCTCATCGCCGCCCGACCCGGACGACGAACTCCGCACTGCCGCCGCGCCGAGCCCCATTGATTCGCCGCGCCTTCGGCTGGCCAAAACCCGTAACCGCCGAATCACCAGACATTACCGGGCGCGGAATCGCGCAAAAAGAGTCTAATTGTATGTGAACAGCGGGGAATGGTCCGAGAATGGGTGTTGACCCCGGTCCGAACAGTGAACGCTTCGTTAACGCGACCCTGATTTGGGCGGATTATTTTGCCGGGTGCGGCGTGCGGGGCCACCCCCACCCAGCTTCGCTACGGCTTTGCCTAGCTGCGCTACCGCCCGGCGAGGGCCGCAGGCCTCGTCCGGCTCCCCACCAGGGGGAGGGAGACGATAGAACCGAAGCCTTGCAGTGAGGTCTCCCTCCCCTTGATGGGGAGGGCAGCGCAGCTTGCCCGCGTAGCGGGCTTAGCGGAGCTGGGTGGGGTGGAGCCCCAGACACCGGACATAAAAAAGGGCGCCCACCGGGCGCCCTTCGGAATTCGCGGCTGCCGCCGATCAGTAGCGGTACTGCTCGGACTTGAACGGGCCGGTCTCGCTGACGCCGATATAGTCGGCCTGCGATTTGCTGAGCTTGGTCAGCTTGGCGCCGAGCTTGGCGAGGTGGAGTTCGGCCACCTTCTCGTCGAGGTGCTTGGGCAACACGTGCACGGCCTTGGTGAGGGTGTCGCCATTGGTCCACAGCTCGATCTGCGCCAGCGTCTGGTTGGCGAACGAGGCGCTCATCACGAAGCTCGGGTGGCCCGTGGCGTTGCCGAGGTTGACCAGGCGCCCTTCCGACAGCAGCACGATGCGCTTGCCCGGCGCCATCTCGACGATATCGACCTGCGGCTTGACGTTGGTCCACTTGAAGTTGCGGAGTTCCGCAACCTGGATCTCGTTGTCGAAATGGCCGATGTTGCAGACGATCGCCATGTCCTTGAGGTTGCGGATGTCGTCGAGGCTGACGACGTCCTTGTTCCCGGTGGCGGTGACGACGATGTCGGCGCGGTGCGCCGCATCCTCGAGGGTCACCACTTCATAGCCGTCCATGGCCGCCTGCAGGGCGCAGATCGGATCGACTTCGGTGACCAGCACGCGGGCGCCGGCGCCGCGCAGCGACTGGGCCGAACCCTTGCCGACATCGCCATAGCCGCACACGATCGCCACCTTGCCGGCCAGCATCACGTCGGTGCCGCGGCGGATGGCGTCGACCAGCGATTCACGCGTGCCGTACTTGTTGTCGAACTTCGACTTGGTGACGCTGTCGTTGACGTTGATCGCCGGGAACGGCAGCTCGCCCTTCTGCTGCAGCTGGTAGAGCCGCATCACGCCCGTGGTGGTCTCTTCGGAGACGCCGCGGATGTTGGCGCGGATCTTGGAGTAGAATTTCGGATCCTGGGCCAGCCGCTTCTTGATCAGGGCGAAGAAGATTTCCTCTTCCTCGGAGTGCGGGTTGTCGAGCACCGACGGGTCGGTCTCGGCCTTGGCGCCGGTCAGCACCAGCATGGTGGCGTCGCCGCCATCATCGAGGATCATGTTGGGGGTCTGGCCGCCCGGCCATTCCATCATGCGGTCGGTGTAATCCCAGTACTCTTCCAGCGACTCGCCCTTCTTGGCGAACACCGAGATGCCGGCGGCGGCGATGGCGGCGGCCGCATGATCCTGGGTCGAGAAGATGTTGCAGCTGACCCAGCGCACTTCGGCGCCGAGCGCTTTCAGCGTCTCGATCAGCACCGCGGTCTGGATGGTCATGTGCAGCGAGCCGGCGATGCGGGCGCCCTTCAAGGGCTGCTTGGCCGCATATTCCTCGCGGATCGCCATCAGGCCCGGCATTTCGATCTCGGCCATGCCGATTTCCTTGCGGCCATACTCGGCGAGCCCGATGTCGCGGACCACGTAGTCGTTGTTGCTGGCCATCGGCCCTGTCTCCGTCATATCGCTGGTGTTGGGGCCTTATACTGAAGGCCGCGGGCGCTATCAACCGGGGATATAAAGAAAGCTTTATGTCTCTTGCGCGGCAGGGCGCCTACGACCTGCGTTCGGCATAGCGGACCCGCCGGCGCCGGAACGGCAGCATCAGCACCCCGACGATGGCCGAGAGCGTCACATAGCCCACGCCGAACCCAGCCGCCGCGTAGCTCAGCCCCTCGGCCGTCACCGGCACCGCCGGCTTGTAATCGTCGAGGGTCCGCCGGCCGATCTCGGTGTCGAAATATTCCGGCAGCCGCGCGAACCGCTCCCAGCCGGTCGCGCCGCGCACTTCGGCCAAGGTCGCCGACAGCTGCTGATAGCGCGAGAACGTCCGCGCCATCGACTCGCCGCGCGCCGCGATGAAGCTGTCGCCGGTCTTGGAGTAGCGGTCGATCGCCTGCTCGAGCGTCAGGCCGGCTTGTTTGGCGGCAAGCTCGAACTCGTTGGTGATGATGCGCAACTCGTCGACCGCGCCGCCGAGCCGCTGGGTATATTGCTGCGCATATTCGGGGAACTGGCTGAGGCAGAGCCCGAGCGCCAGCCCGCCGACGATACCGAGTGTCCTGCGCATCCAGAGTGCTCCGTTCCCAGTTGCAACGGCAGATCGTCGCTGCCGTTCCGAACATAGGAGCAGTTGGTGAGCGAGAGATAACCGCCGCCCGCGCTTCAGGAAAAGTTGCAGGGCGTCCGGTTCGAAAGCCCGGCCCGGCTAGGCGGCGCCGTCGGAATCTTCGTCGAAGCCGTTATTGACCAGCGTGGTAATGGCATCGAGCGCTTCGCGCGCCTGCTTGCCGGTGGCCTGCACCAGGATGGTCGAGCCCGGCCCGGCGCCCAGCATCATCAGCCCCATGATGGAGTTGCCGTTCACCGCCTGGCCGTCGCGCACCACCTTGATCTCGGCCTCGAAGCATTCGGCGGTGCGCACGAACCGCGCCGACGCACGGGCGTGCAGCCCCTTGCGATTGACGATGGTCAATTGCTGCGCGAGTGCCCGATCCGAACCAGCTGCTGTATCCATCCCGCTAGGATGCCGGAAAACGACTTTCCCGCCAAGCGTCTCGCGGGTTCTACCGATGAATTCCGTCTCCATCCTGGGCGCCCGGCCCTGGCGGCGTGCCGCTACGGGGTTGGTTACGGATGACGGGTGGCATCGGAGATGGCACAAGCAAGGGGAGACTTGGAGCCGGTTTGATGCCAATGCGCTTCGTCGATCTGATCATCGGGTTCGCGATGCTGCCGCTCGCGACCATCGCCTCGCCAGCCGGCGCGGCGACGCTGCCCGGCCTGTGTGAGCCGATCACCTTTGAAGGTGACCAGTTCATCGCCTGCACCGTCGATCCCTCGCTCCACAACATCCAGTTGTTTCTGAACGGCCCCGATGGCCAACCCTATGGGTCGCTCGAGAGTTTCGTGAGCAGTGGCCCGGCTGTGGCTCTGGCGATGAATGCTGGCATGTATCTCCCCGACCTGGCGCCTCAGGGGCTCTATGTCGAGGCGGGAAGGACGCTCACGCCGCTCGCCACCGGAGACGGGGACGGGAACTTCTATCTCAAGCCCAACGGCGTCTTCTTCATCACGCTCGATCACCGGGCAGCAGTTGTGACGACTGAGGCATTCAGGGCCGCGCCGGATATCGCCTATGCTACGCAGTCAGGGCCGATGCTGGTGATCGGTGGCGCCCTTCATCCTGCGTTTGCCGATAACGGCGTGTCGCGCTACGTGCGCAATGCTGTTGGCGTCCGCGCCGACGGCGAGGTGGTGTTCGCCATCTCGCTCGAAACGGTGAGCTTCGGCCGCTTCGCCCGGCTGTTCAGGGATGCCCTGTCATGCCCTGACGCACTGTACCTCGACGGCTTCGTGTCGGAGCTCGCCGATGACAGCGGCATGATCGTGGGGGGAGGGCATGCCGCTGGGCCGATTGTTGCGGTGCTGCAGCGGTAGCATCTCTTCCGCCGACGTAGGGAGGTGCACGCGGCCGCGTTCAGTATCTCGCCTGCTGCGGGGCCTTACCCGCCAAGCGTCTCGCTGGCGACGTTGATGTATTTGCGACCGGCTTCGGCGGCTTCCTTCACCGCCTGCTTGATCTCGAGGTCGGCGCGCACCCGGGCGAGCTTCACCAGCATGGGCAGGTTGACCCCGGCGATCACTTCGACTTCGCGCTGCTGCATGATCGAAATGGCGAGGTTGGACGGCGTGCCGCCGAACATGTCGGTGAGGATCACCACGCCCTGGCCCTGGTCGGCGGCATCGACGCAGGTGAGGATGTCGTTGCGCCGCTCTTCCATGTCGTCATCCGGCCCGATGGCAACGGTCTCGACATAGTCCTGCGGGCCGACGACGTGTTCGAGGGCGGATTTGAACTCTACGGCGAGCGCTCCGTGCGTCACCAGAACCATGCCGATCATGCAGTATCCCCAAAGTCTCGCAGGTTCCGGCCGGGCAACGGGTTTCCCGTAGGAAACCCGAGTCTTGCCCTTGGGACGCCTCGATTCAAGTGGTTTTTTGTCGCGCCACCGGCGCAGCGGCGTTGACGGCGGCGATCGCCTCGCCGATCAGCAGCAACTGGTGCCGGCTATCCACCACGCCCGCCCGTGGCACCGGGGCGCGCGCCACGCCGACGCCGTAGAGCTCGGTCACCAGCGCGTCTTCCTCGAGCATGCGCTCCAGCGTGTCGACCAGGTCGATGACGAGATGCAGCGGCGCCTCGGTGACGAACGGCCGCCTGACGATGCCGCGGCCACGCAGTTCGATCAGCCCGCCGATATTGGGCGCGGGCTGCATGCTGAGCCAGCCGTCACCGGCGATGATCTCGACCCGGTCGTCCGACACCAGGGCCGCGGCGCGTCCCCGCGCCTGCCATTGCTCGAGCAGGTCGAGCGCCAGCAGCGATTTGCCCGAGCCCGACGGACCGCGCAGGATCAGCCCGGTGCCGTCCAGCACCAGTCCGGTGGCGTGGATGTTGTGGGGTGCGCTCACCGGCGCTTCTCGGCCGCCGCCCGTTTCAGCGTCACGGTGAACTGCGCGCCGGTCCGGTCGGTGCGGTTCTCGGCGGTGACACTGCCGCCATGCGCCTCGACAATCTGCTTGGAAATGGCGAGGCCGAGTCCGGAATGATCGCCGAAATGCTCGCCATCCGGCCGGTCGGTGTAGAAGCGCTGGAAGATCCGGGTGATGTCGCCGCGGATGCCCGGCCCTTCATCGGTCACCGTGATGGTGATCGCGTCCTCGCTGGTGCGGACCACCACCAGCACCTTGCCGCCCTCGGGCGAGAACGACACGGCGTTGTCGATCAGGTTGTTGATCACCTGCGCCAGCCGGCTGTCATGGCCGAGCACGATCGGCACATAGCGGCTGACATGCTTTTCCAGCTGCACGTCGACCTTGCGATTGGCGGCCACGTCCTTCTGGATCGAGACCATCGCATCGGCGAGCTGCGCGATGTCGACCCGCTCGGCGCTCTGTCGGGCCAGCTCGGCGTCGAGCCGGCTGGCATTCGAAATGTCGGAGATCAGCCGGTCGAGCCGGCGCACGTCATGCTGGATGATGGCGTTGAGCCGCTCGCGATCCTCGGCCCGGCGCGCCCGCGGCAGCGTTTCGACTGCCGAGCGCAGCGAGGTCAGCGGGTTCTTCAGCTCATGCGCCACGTCGGCCGCGAACCGCTCGATCGCTTCGATGCGGTTGTAGAGCGCCGAGGTCATCGAGCGCAGCGCCTTGGAAAGGTGCCCAACCTCGTCGGTACGGTCGGAGAAGTCGGGGATCTCGGTACGGCTGTTGACCGTCGAATGCACCCGCTCGGCGGCGCTGGCGAGCCGGCGCAGCGGCCCGGCAATGGTGCCGGCGAGCAGCAGCGACAGGATCACCGTCACCGTGGCGGCAACCAGCGCGATCCTCAGGATGCCCCAGCGCTCGGCGCTGGCGATCTGGTCGATGTCGCCCGGCTGGGTGGAGAGCAGCAGCACGCCGACATTGGCGCGCACCCGCTGGATCGGCACCGCCACCGACACCACCAGCTGCCGCTTGGGGTCGATGCGCACGATCGCCGTCGGCGCGCCGCCCAAAGCTGCGGCGACCTCGGGATAGCGCGTCCCCTCGTCGGCGCCGAATTCCTGGTACTGCGGATAATCGTCGCCCGGCAACCAGTCGACGAAGGCATTCCACCAGTCGAGCAGGAAGAAGCTGCCATTGTCCTGCGGCTTGGTGATTTGCCGCAGCACTTCGCCCCGCGCATAGAGGTTGGCGCTGTCGAGGATCAACAGGCCCTGCTGGTCGTAGATGCGCGCCCGGGTGCGGGTCGGAGTCACGAGGTTGCGCAGCAGCGGCGCCACCCGCTCCGGATTGACCGGGAATTCGAGGCTCGGGTCGAAAAAGCTCAGCGGCGAAACCACCTCGCTGCCCTGCAGCTCGATCAGCCGGTCGGGATTGACGGTGATGACGTCGCTGTCGACCGTCGCATCGCCGGCGATCGCCGCGGCGATGATCTCACCCTGCACGCGCAGGCTCTGCACCCGCGCTTCGATCAGCCCGGTGCGCCACTGGTTGAGGAACAGGATGCCGATCACCAGCACGGCGAGGCCGGCCAGGTTCAGCACGATGATCCGGCGGGCAAGGCTGGAGAAGATCGTCAGTTCCAGCAGGCGCCGGATCTGCTTGATCGCTGCGAGCACGAACGTACCGACGGCTCCGGCGATCCGGTTGAGCTTCGGCATGATGCCGACCTCCGCGGATGCGGGCTTGGAACCCGGCAACTCCTCTTCGGTGACGGCCAATTGTCCTCTTACTGCTCCTTGAAGCGGTAGCCTACACCGTAGAGGGTTTCGATCATCTCGAAATCGTCGTCAACGGCTTTGAACTTCTTGCGCAGCCGCTTGATGTGGCTGTCGATGGTGCGGTCATCGACATAGACCTGGTCGTCATAGGCGGCGTCCATCAACGCGTTGCGCGACTTGACCACGCCGGGGCGCAAGGCCAGGGCCTGCAGGATCAGGAATTCGGTGACGGTCAGCGTCACCCGCTGGCCCTTCCAGGTGCAGGTGTGGCGCTCTTCGTCCATCACCAGCGAGCCGCGCTCGATCAGCGCCTTGCTCGGCGCCGCCTCGGTGCCCGGCGTTGCCCCGGCGGCCGCCGGGTCGCGCGGCGCCGCGCGGCGCAGCACCGATTTGACCCGCTCGACCAAGAGGCGCTGGCTGAACGGCTTGGTGATGAAATCGTCGGCGCCCATCTTCAGCCCGAACAGCTCGTCGATTTCCTCGTCTTTGGAGGTGAGGAAGATCACCGGCACATCGGATTTCTGGCGCAGCCGCCGCAACAGCTCCATGCCGTCCATGCGGGGCATCTTGATATCGAGGATGGCAAGGTCCGGCCGGTCGGCGGTCAGTCCTTCCAGGCCCGAAGCCCCATCGGTATAGGTGGCGACCTGATAGCCCTCGGCCTCGAGCGTCAGGGACACCGAAGTCAGAATATTACGGTCGTCATCCACCAGTGCGATTTTGGGCATTGAGCTCCCTTTCATCCGGATCTCGAAGGGGCGATTCAACATCGCGCCTTCAATTGTGGCGAGCATTGACTGCCACAATTGCGCATAAATAAGGCGTGCGGCCAATGATTGCCAGCATGCCGCACTCAACCGAAGTCGCAGGACTTCCGTCTTAAGCCGGATTTCGGGATGGGCGACCGGGCTCAGGCGGCCGTAACTCATGGTCATTCCAGACCGAGGGTAACGGCCGTGGCGCAGCGTATCGCAGATCAAATTCACACCGAACTCATGACCCGGATCGGCGCCCTGGCGCGTGTCCGCTGGGACGAGTTGCCTCCCACGCTGGTGGAAACCGCGCTCGCCGAGGGCGAGGGGCGGCTGGCCGATGGCGGCGCCCTGGCCGTCACCACCGGGGTGTTCACCGGCCGCTCGGTCAAGGACAAGTTCATCGTCCGCGACGCGGCGACCGAGCACCATGTCTGGTGGGACAACAATCAGCCGATGGCGCCCGAGCAGTTCGAAAACCTGCTCGCCGACATGGTCGCCGCCACCGCCGAGCGCACGCTCCACGGCCAGCACCTCGTCGCCGGCGCCGACGAGCGCCACCAGATGCGGGTCAGCGTCATCACCGAGACGGCCTGGCACGCGCTGTTCATCCGCAACCTGCTGATCCGGCCGGAAACCGTCGACGGCCCGGCCGACGTCACCATCCTCCATCTGCCGAGCTTCACCGCCGATCCAGCCCGTCACGGCAGCCGCACCGGCACGGTGATTGCGCTCGACATGGGCCGCAAGCTCGTCTTGATCGCCGGCACCGCCTATGCCGGCGAGATCAAGAAGTCGGTGTTCTCGCTGTTCAACTTCCACGCCCCGTTCACCGGCACCATGCCGATGCACTGCTCGGCCAATATCGGCCGCGACGGCGATGTGGCGCTGTTCTTCGGGCTCTCGGGCACCGGCAAGACCACGCTCTCGAACGATCCCGAGCGGCTCCTGATCGGCGACGACGAGCATGGCTGGACCGCCGATGGCGTGTTCAACCTCGAGGGCGGCTGCTATGCCAAGACCGTCAAGCTCAGCCCCAGCGCCGAGCCGCAGATCCACGCCGCGACGCGCGCCTTCGGCACGGTGCTGGAAAACCTGAAGCTCGACGACAGGCTGGTGCCGCTCTACGACGATATCTCGCTCACCGAGAACACCCGCGCCGCCTACCCGCTGGAAACCCTGCCGGCCGTCGCTGCCGGCGGCGTCGGCGGCAAGCCCCGCACCGTGGTGTTTCTCACCGCCGATGCCTTCGGCGTGCTGCCGCCGATCTCGAAGCTCACCCCCGAGCAGGCGGTGTTCCATTTCCTCTCGGGCTACACCGCCAAGGTCGCCGGCACCGAGCGCGGCGTCACCGAGCCGGTCGCCACCTTCTCGGCCTGCTTCGGCGCGCCGTTCATGCCGCTCCACCCCACGGTGTATGGCCGGCTGCTGGAACAGCGGCTCGAAGCCTCGGGCGCCCGCATCTACCTGCTCAACACCGGCTGGACCGGCGGCGGCTACGGCGTCGGCAAGCGCATCGACATCGCCACCACCCGCCGGCTGCTCGATGCGGCGCTGTCGGGCGAACTCGAACGCGCCGAACTGCGCACCGAGCCGCTCTTCGGCATGCAGGTGCCGCTGCGCGTCGAAGGCGTCACCCCACGCGCCCTCGACCCCCGCGCCAACTGGGCCGACGTCGCCGCCTACGACGCGGCAGCCGCGAAGCTGCAGGATCTGTTCGCGGTGAACTATCGGAAGTTCGAGCCGGTACAGGCCGCGGCGGAGTAGGGCGCTGGCGATTGCTGGAAGTGAACAGTCCCCGCGAGAGCGGGGATTGTTGTTTGGGAAGGCACGTGGGTCGCTAAGGTATGGTCGTGCCCCACCCACCGGCTGTCATCCCTGCGAAAGCAGGGACCCATTTCACTGCCTGCACCGGCTGATAGCTGGGTCCCTGCTTTCGCAGGGATGACACCGAGTTTTGGGGCGTTGCTCGGCGTCGACCGAAGCCCGGGCTGGATAACCAGCGCAGCGCCGTCCCCCTACGCCGATGGAACCTCCACCACCAGCGCGGGATCGAACACCCGGCGACGCTGCCGGTCGGTAAAGGCGTAGCCGCGAGGGTTGCTGAGTACGCGCGTCCGTCCCCGCATGTAGTCGACCGGCTCATGGATATGGCCATGCACCCACAGCGCCGGCCCGTGATCGCCGTCGAACAGGTACTCCATGCGGCTGGCATAGCACCACGAGAGACCCTTTTCCGGGTCGGCGCTTTCCGCCAGGGGGGCGTGGTGGGTGACCACGACGGTCGGCGGGGCCAGCGGCTGCTCGAGCTGGGCCGTTATGAAGCGGCGGGTGGCAACGTGCGCTGCGATAGTGTCCTCGGGGCGGAGGGGCTTGCGCTTCCCGGCTGCTTGCTCGACCACCGTTTGATCGCCTTGTAGTCGTTCATGCCGTGACGTCCGCGCGCCTGGGCGATGTGCGCCGCGCGCCCTCCGCCGCCGAGGTTGAAGTCCGTCCACAGGGTTCCGCCGACAAACCGCACGCCGTCGAGCTCCACCGCGTCATCCATCAGCAGATGCACGCCAGTACGGGCCGCCGCCTCCCGGCCGGCCGCCTGCAGCTCGTCGATGGTCTGGGGCGGATCGCCAGGCGCGACATAGAAATCATGGTTGCCGGGAACGTAGACGATGGGGACGCCTGCGAAACGATCAGCAGCCCAGGTGATGGAGCGCGCCAGCGGTACGTCGATATCACCTGCCAGAACCACGACATCGAAGTCAGGCGGGGCCGCGATGGCTGGATCGAAGGAGGTCAGCGGATGCGCGCCATAGACCGGGTCGCGCACGAATTCCTGGTGCAGGTCCGACAACAGCCAGATGCGAGTCATGTGACGGCTCCATGCGGCGGCAATCGACCCCCCGAAATGAAAAAGGCCCCGTTCAGGGCCCATTCATCCAATGACTGTCAGGATCAGTTCGTCGAGTAGAAGACGTGCGAGCCGATGGCGGCGACGCGGTTGAAGGTGTGGGACCATTTCGGCGCCACTGCCGTGGTGTGATAGAACAGCACCGAGTTCGGCACCACGCCCGGGCGCTCGCCGCGCTGGAATTCGTAGAACGCATCTTCGGCCAGCTTGACCGAACGGTTCCAGGCCGTGCGCTCACGGCCCATATCCGAGCGGCCATCGCAGGCGAAGGTGAACTGGCACTTGTAGCGACCCTTGTCGGCGTTCTGGAACACCACGCCGCAAATGGTCGAGGGATATTTCTTGCTCATCGCCCGGTTGATGATGACGTTGGCGACGGCCAGCTGGCCCTCGCGGCTTTCGCCGCGCGCTTCGTGATAGATCGCCTGGGCGAGGCAGAGCTTTTCGCCTTCCGCCAGCTTCACGCGCTTGAAGGTCGGCACGAAATCGGCCTTGGCGTAGCTGGAGAGCACTGCGGTGGTCAGCGCCGGCTTGTCTGAAATGTCGACGCTCTCGATCGCGTCGAGGGCCTGGTTCTGCCGCTTGGCGATATAGCCCATCAGCACCGCTTCGGTCAGTTCCGCCTTGGGGGCCGGAACGTCGAAGCCTGCGAAACTGTCGAGTTGCTGGCGGCGATCCACATAGGCCTGCAGCAGCGCATTGGTCAGCTGCGGCTGGGCGCCGGCGTGGAACTGCTCGCGCTTCATCGCCACGGTCTGGGTGATGGCGGCGGGAACCACGGTCTCGTTGGCGAGTTCTTCAGCGGAGGACGGAGCAAACGTCACCAGCAGCACCAGTGCTGCTGCGGCGAACGCCAAGGCATGCGTGAAAACACGCATCGCTGGTGCGATCGACCCTGCTCGCAATCCGCCTACCTTCCCCCGATGCCGCCCCCGAGGCAGCCCCAGTTGTCTAGTTACCCGTGCCCGGAACCTAGCCGAGCTTGGGGAACGATGGAACCCAGAATTTACAGTTACTTAACCATGAATGTTAGGTTCCTAATTTGAGGTTAACGGCTCTCCGACCAGGACGAAAGCCCTGATTTTCTTGAGTTTTGGAGATGGGTAAGCGGGCGTTTCGGCAATCGATAAAAGTTAATCGATCCGAATCGTTGCCCGAACGACACAGGTTTTCGCGCCCGAAAGAGCGCGAAAATTAACGTGGCGATTCCAGTTGGACTTGTAGGTGGCTCAGGCCTTGCTGAAGGCCGCAGTCCTCAGGTCGTGAAGACTGTGCATCACGGCGACGCAGAGCGCGCTGATCTCGTCGGAAGGGGCGACGATGTCGGGCACCATGATGGTCTGCAGCCCCGCCGCGTGCGCCGCGCGCACCCCGGTATGGGAGTCTTCCACCGCGATGCAGAGGCTCGGATCGATCCCCAGGCGCTGGGCCGCCATCAGGTAGGGCTCGGGGTGCGGCTTGGGGTTGGTCACGTCGTCGCGCGTCACCACCGTCTCGAACTTTTCGAGGATCCCCGCCCCACCCAGATGCCCCAGCGCATGCGCCGAGCGCGACGAGGTGGCAACGGCCGCGGGGATGCGCCTGGCGCTGAGCTCGGCGAGGAGCTCATGCACACCGGTCTTCACCGGCACCGCTTCGCTCATCTTCGCCTTCATCAGCACCCGGCACTTGTCGTCGAAGATGCTGTAGGGGAAGCTGACGCCATAGGCCTCGACCAGCAGGCGGTTGGTGGTTTCGTGGCTGGAGCCGACCATCGCGTGGTGCACGGCCTCGGTCATCTCGAAGCCGAGCTCGGTGCTCACGTCCCAGACGATCTGCTTGAACACCATCTCGGTATCGAGGAGCGTGCCATCCATATCGAACACGATGGCGGAGAACGGGCGGAGCGGAGCGGTCGGAACGGTCGGGGACATAGCGGGGGATATAGGCAGATTTCCTCGCCGCCGCTACCCTTGGCTTCAACCATTGCCGCCGACCTGCTATGAGCCAGCGCGATGACTGTGTTCGATCCTTATGATGTGCTCGGCGTCGGCAAGGCCGCGCGGCCGGCCGACATCAAGCAGGCTTATCGCCGCAAAGTGCAGGTCGCCCATCCCGACCGCGGCGGCGATCCTGAGCATTTTGTCGTGGTGGTGCGGGCCTTCGGGCTGCTCTCCGATCCCGACTCGCGCCGGCTGTTCGATGAGACCGGCATCATCGACGACGAGGCGGTGACCAGCTATCGCCGCGAGGTGGCGGCGATCCTCGCCGACATGTTCGATGCCGCGGTCGAAACCGCCATCGCCACCCGGCTGAAGCTCGAGAACGTCGATTTCATCGCCCAGATGGCGGCCGCCGTCGAGCCCGGCCTCGCCGATGCCCGCCTGTCGCTGACCCGCACCGACACCGAGATCGTCGCCCTGCAGACGCTGCGCGCCCGCATCCGCCGCACCGACGAAGACCGCAATATCTTCGCCGAGCGGCTCGACGCCCAGGTGGCTGCCAAGGCCGAGCAGCACCGCACCATCAAGCGCCGCGTCGCCATGCTGGAAACGGCGCTGGCCGAGCTCGGCAATTACGAGAGCGAGATCGAGCTGATCGCCGCGCTGGAGGCCGAGGGGTAGGGCTAGGGGCTTTCGGGAGCCACCTCTTGCCTTCTCCCCTTGTGGGAGAAGGCGCTCAGCCGAGAGTGCGTTCCGGATCGGCCAGCTCTGTCACGGTCCGGCTATCCTCTACCCCGTCATAATACCGCTCCAGCACCCGCCGAAATGGCCCGGCGTCCGCAGCCGCGTGGGCGAACAGCGTCATCGACGACCTGAGCTTCACGTCATCGGGCAAGCCGAAGATTTCGTGCGCCGTTCGTCCGGAAATCCCGCCGACGATCTCCGCACATTCGACCAGCCGTGCTCCCAGCACCGGATGCGCGAGGTAAGCCCGCGCCTCCGCCAGGTCGGCAATGCCGAAGCGCAGCGCCGTGGCGCTGCGGCCGAGCGCCTTGAGCTGCGGGAAGATGAACCACATCCAGTGGCTCTGTTTCCGCCCGGCGCCGAGCTCGGCCAGCACCTGGGCATAGACCGGTTCCTGCGCGGCAACGAAATGCTCGAACATGGCCGAGCCTAACCCGCCGAAGGGAACTCTCAAACCGCGCCGAAGTTTTTTCGTCACCCCTGTCGATTCCCGATTTCACCGCTCGTCGTGAAGTCAGAAGGCGCGAGGGACGCGCCGACGACAACAGGAGAGATACGATGAAGACCGCCCTTCTTGCCGCCGCCCTTGCCCTCGGCTTCGCCGGCGCCGCCCACGCCGAAACGGCAAAGATCAACGGCCTCGACATGTACTATGAGGTGCATGGCGAAGGCGACCCGATCGTGCTGCTGCACGGCGCCTATATGTCGATCGACAGCAACTGGGCCGGGCTGATCCCCACCCTGGCCAAGGATCACCAGGTGATCGCCGTCGAGCTGCAGAGCCACGGCCACACCAGCGATCGCGACACCCCGATCACCTATGAGGGCATGTCCGATGACGTGGCGGCGCTGCTCGACGAACTGAAGATCGACAAGGCCGCTTTGTTCGGCTTCTCGATGGGCGGCGGCGTCGCCATCCGCTTCGCCATCGACCATCCCGAAAAGGTCACCCGCATCGTCGCCGCCTCGGCCGGCTACAAGTACGACGAGGAGACCATGGGGCCGGACTTCATGAAGATGATCGACACCATCACCCCCGAGATGTTCGCCGGCACCCCGTTCGAAACCGAGTACAAGCGGCTGAACCCGCATCCGGAAAATTTCCCGGTGCTGGTCGAAAAGCTGAAGCAGCTCGACCTCAACACCTTCGATTGGTCGGCCGATTTCGCCAAGATCAGCGTGCCCTCGCTCTATATCTACGGCGATGCCGACATCGTCGGGCTCGACTATATCGCCAGGCACCACCAGGCCGCCGGCGGCATCGTCAACGGCGACATGCTTGGCCTGCCCAAGACCCAGCTGCTGGTCCTCCCCGGCACCAGCCACATCAACGTCTTCTTCAACCCGGCCAATATCGAGATCATGAAGGCCGTGGTCCCGGCCTTCCTGAAGCAGGAACTGCCGGCCAAGCCGAGCTTCCCGGGCTAATCGAGGGCAAGATCATTGATGGGGCCGGCGGGAAACCGTCGGCCCCTATTGTTTGCTCGGTTGTCCAAAGCCGCGGCGTCACGCAGGCGCAGATCATACGCTAGGCTATGATCGTCCCCACCCACCGGCCGTCATCCCTGCGAAAGCGGGGACCCAGCTCACCGCCGGCGCCAGCTGATAGTTGGATCCCAGCCTTCGCTGGGATGACACCGAGTTTGGGGGACTTGCAGAGCCTCGGCTCCCGCACCCGATGCCATCACTCCTGACAGCCTTTGTCAGCAGCCCCGGGTCAAACCCTGTCGTGATCAGACAAGGAGACCCCCGATGAGCACCATCGCCACCTGCTACTGCGGCGGCACCCGCATCGAGCTGCCCGAGGCGCCGACCGAAGCGACGCAGTGCACCTGCACCTGGTGCACCAAATCGGGCGGCCTGTGGGCCTACTACGATGTCGGCGTCCCGCGCATCGTCTCCGACAGTTTTGGTGCGGTGTACTCTCCCGTGAGCCCGCTGCACGAGCACCACTTCTGCACCCGCTGCGGCTGCACCACCTACGGCGTCAGCCCCGACTACTCGCTCGAGGACACCGCGGTTCCCGAGCGGAAGAAAATGGCCATCAACGTCAAGATCCTCGACGACTACGAGCTGATGCAGTCGCTGCCGGTGCACGTCATCGACGGTCGCAATCTCTGGTAGTTCAAACGACAGCGGGCGGCCGAAGCCGCCCGCTGAATTTCCGTGCCGACCGCGGGATCGGCAAACGCCGACCCCGGGGTCAGAAGCCCCAGTTGAGGCCGACGGTGACCTGATGGGCCTTGAGGTGGAGTTCGCCGGTGCCGCTGCTGTTGGTATACTCGGCGTTGCCGTAGTCGCTGTAGCGATAGGCGAGGTCGACCGAGAGGTTCTCGGTGGCGGCGAACTCGACACCGGCGCCGGCCGTCCAGCCGACATGGGTGGCATCGTCCTCGCCGGCGCCGAGGCCGACGAATTCGACATTGTTGTGCGCCACGGCGAGGCCCGCCGTCAGGTAGGGCAGGAACGCGCCGCCGTCGAAGCCGATGCGGCCGCGCAGCGAACCCTGCCAGTCGATTGTGGTGGTGATGCTGCTGGCCAACAGCGGCTCGGTCAGCGTGTCGGTGATGTCGGCCCAGGCGATGTCGCCGACGACACCCAGCACGATGCCGTTGTCCAGCGTGAAATTGGCGCCGGCGTTGACGCCGAGCAGCCAGCCGGCCGGCTCGGGGAACGGCACGCCCGGCGGCGCATCGTCGATGCTGAGCTCACCCCAGGCATAGCCGCCGAAGACACCGACAAAGGCGCCGTCCCAGTTGCCGCTGGCCTGCACAACGCCGGCCTCGACCGGGGTGTCGACGATGAGATCGGCCGCCGAAGCCGAGGAGATGGCCAGCGCCGAGACGCCTGCCGCGAGGAGAAGCACGAGTTTGTTCATTGGAGCCCGCCCAAAAGAATAATCAGTATGCACTGGCAATGGCATAGCCGCGCTCGAAGCGGAAGCGCCGCCGACGGGAAATTCCTCTTCCACCAGGGCTTGATAACGTGGGCATCACGACGTCGCGGAGCGGCGCGGCAGTCGGGCTCGCCGGGAGCGTAATGGAACGGGCGGTACAGGCTGAGGGGAGCCAAGCGCCGGGCGCAGCAGTCGTCTCCCTCCCCCTCGCGGGGAGGGATCAAGGGTGGGGGTGAAGCGCGCTCGATTGGTGCATGGGCCGCTTGCATCGCGACCGCGGCTGCGAAGTGCAACCGCGTTCATCCAGCGTGCGTCGCCCCCCACCCAAGCTTCGCCAGGTCGCGTTGCTCCCCGGCTGCGCTACCCTCCCCGCGAGGGGGAGGGTGACCGGCGCACCACCTCAGTGCCGCGTCTTGCCGTCCTGTTCTTCCTCGAACAGCTCTGCATTGGCCGCATCGGCCGACAGCCGCACCTTGTCGCCTTCGACGGCGGCAACGAGGATGCCCGGCACATAATGGTGATGCCCCTCATGGCTGCCGCCCGGCGCCTCGGCCTTGGTGAGCTTGATCCGCCCACCCTCAACCCGATCCACAATCCCCACATGCACCCCATCGGCGCCGATGACTTCCATATGCTCGCGGATACCCGAAAGGTTCGACATGACACTGCTCCTTGGTTGCTGGAGCAGAGGGAACGCATGGGGCCGGGGATGGATGCGGGGCTAGGCAGGTTGTGGCGTGTCCACATCAAGCTCAGACTGCGCTGGCTGTTCTGGGTTCACGAACTTGTCGGGGTCTACGCCCGCCGTCCACAGGAAGGGGGCATTCTTGAGTTTTTCCCGGAGTCCAAGCATCCGCTTCTCAGCCCTGCGGATGAACGTCTCATATGTCACCGGCTGAATGACGACCCGTCCTTCCATCTCCGTTCGTGCGTCGGCCTCGCCATCGTCGATGCTGTCTCCAAGAACGAAACAAGTAACGCGGGTTGCCTTCGTCACCAGCCCCCGCTTGACGAGTTCCTTAACGTACTCCCAGGCCTGCCCCTTCTGATCGCTGCCAATGGGAACCCCGGCTCTCTTGAGTTCCGCCACCACAAGCCGCGCTACTCCAATGACCTCATGGTCGTCGTCGTAAGCGTCTCGTGAGTAGAAGCCGACGCTTCCATCGGGAACAATCACAAAGTCTGGCCTTAGTCGGCTACCAGTTTGATCGCTGCCAAAGAGCTCTTGGATGACTTTGGTCATACCTCGATTGCTTGTAAATTCGATGCTCTCAAACTCTGGTCCAAATACCCACAGAGAGCGTTCGAACAGCGGCTGCAAGTCGCCAACTTCGTCCGAGTTCTTGTCGCGAAGCTTCTGGTCCAGTTCCGCCAGGAGTTTCAGTCGAGCCTGGATCTCGTCGAGAGCTATCTTCGCTGTTGCGACGCTCCAGTCCGACAGAATGGCGTCCAATTGGTCCAGATCGCCGGGAACCAAAGTGTGCAGTTTGGAAACCAGCCCGTATTTCGACGAGGATATCTCAAGGTTGGCTAGGATTTCGGCCACCTGTTGTACCTCGCTGGGGGAAATGGTCGGGCACTTATCGATAACCTGATCGACGAAATTGTCCCAGCGCTCGCGGCCAAGCGGAGGGAGGCGCAGGATTGCGTGCCCCAAGGTATCTCGGATATCCGCTTTGGCCTGAGTGCGTTTTTCTTCGCTTTGTAGCGAGAGCATCTCCTGAATCTTCGCGTGGATTAGCGGCCTCGCTGCTTCCCAGGCGGGCTTTGCATCAAACCCAGTCCAATCGGCCGAGACTGCCTCTTCAAGGAAGTCGGCGAATACTATGAATGTGTAGCGTTTCGCGTCGGCGGATCGCCCGTCTAGAATGCGCTTGTCAGACAGGCCGATCCAGTTTGGGGTGCCAACAAGGCGCTTACCCACACGCCAAGCAATACCATGCTGTAGGGTCGTACGGTCAGTGCGATTGGTCTCGACCATCACTATCCGAGCAAGACCGTGCTCCGGAACCTCGACGAGCGCTTCGGAGATTAGGTTAGTGGGAACGTCGTCGAACGTTACCCGCACGCCGTCTACGCTGACCGAGAAGTTTGGGTCCGCCAGGAATCTCGTGCCAAGTATTTCCCGGACACGCTCTGCTTCGAACCCAACGCCTGTTGCCGTCGGAACAAATACTCTGGTCCCGTGGCCGTTGACCCCTGTGGTGGTCTTGAGAAGGCGAACGTCGAACGGTCGTCCGGGGCCGCGGAACACCTCATAGGTAGCTTCCGTCCCATTCCTCCAAGTGGTCACAAAATACGGATCACCAAAGCGGAACGCTGCGTAGCGACCTCTGCCGTTTCGTCCATATGGTCTTCTGTCGGGCAAGTGTCCGTTCGGATGTTGAGTGCGTGTCCCTTGCTCAACCAAGCGATTGTAGTCAATTGTCTTCCAGCGCCGGGAAAAATCTGCTGCGGTCATGCCGTGACCGTTATCGGCGATGCTAAAGTGCCGACCAGCTTCCTTGTTTGGCCACTCTATCTCGACTTCCGTGGCATAGGCGTCCCAACAATTCGCCACCAACTCAACAATCGCCACTGCCGGGTCGGATATGATTGCCCCAGCATGTCGCTCTAGAAAGCGACCGTCAAAAAGCAGGTCATCCACAGCAACGTCCCCAATATTTGCATGTAGGCAGGTCTACATAGCGGTCGATTTGCTGTCAAAGCCCCTTAATGCGCCCCGTCCCAATCCCGCGCCGCGTGCGCATCCACCTTGATCGGCACGGTCAGCCGCACCGCCGGTTCCGACGCGTTTTCCATCGTCTTGACGATCACGGGGATCACCCCGTCTTCCTTGCCTTCGTCCACCTCGAAGATCAGTTCGTCGTGCACCTGCAGCAGCATCGTCGCATCCGAGCCCGCAGCCTTCAGTGCCGGCTCCATGCGGATCATGGCGCGGCGGATGATGTCGGCGGCAGAGCCCTGGATCGGGGCGTTGATCGAGGCGCGTTCGACGAAGCTGCGTTCAGCCGGGTGCGAGCTGTTGGCGTTGGGGAAGTTCACCTTGCGGCCGAAAATCGTCTCGACATAACCGTCGGCCTTCACCTTGCGGCGCTGCTCGGCCATGTAGTCCTGGATGCCGGGGAAACGGGCGAAATAGGTCTTGATGTACTCGCCGGCTTCGCTGCGCTCGATGCCGAGCTGGTTGGCGAGACCGAATGCCGAGATGCCGTAAATGATGCCGAAATTGATCGCCTTGGCGCGGCGTCGCACTTCCGACGGCATGCCCTCGACCGGCACGCCGAACATTTCCGACGCCGTCATGGCGTGAATGTCGAGCCCTTCCTCGAACGCGTCCTTCAGCGCCTGGATATCGGCGATATGGGCGAGAATGCGCAGTTCGATCTGCGAATAGTCGGCGCTGATCAGCGTTTTGCCTGATGGCGCGACGAAGGCGGTGCGGATCTTCCGGCCGTCCTCGGTGCGCACCGGAATGTTTTGCAGGTTCGGGTCGTTTGAGGAGAGTCGCCCGGTCAGCACCGAGTGCTGCGAGTACGTGGTGTGGACGCGGCCGGTCCTCGGGTTGATGTAGCTCGGCAGCGCATCGGTATAGGTGCCCATGAGCTTCGTCAGCTGGCGCCAGTCGACGATGGTGCGGGCGAGCGGGATGCCCTGCGTCGCGAGGTCTTCCAGCACGTCGGCGCCGGTCGACCAGGCACCGGTCTTGGTCTTGGTGCCGCCGGGCAGGCCCATGCGGTCGAACAGGATTTCACCCAGCTGCTTGGGCGAGCCGAGGTTGAAGTTCCCACCGGCCAGCTCATAGGCCTCGGCCTCGAGGGCAGCGGCCCTTTGCGCGAAATCACCGGAAAGCCGCGAGAGGATCTGCCGGTCGACGGTGATGCCCCGGCCTTCCATGCGCGCCAGCACGGGAGCCAGCGGCCGCTCGATCGTCTCGTAGAGCGTGGTCATGTTCTCGGCGACGAGCCGCGGCTTCAGCACCTTCCATAGCCGGAAGGTGAGGTCGGCATCCTCGGCGGCATATTTCGCCGCGTCCTCGATCGACACTTGCGCAAAGGTCTTCTGCGTCTTGCCGGTGCCGAGCAGCTCCTTGATCGACATTCCGGCGAGGCCCAGCCAGTGGTCGGAAAGCTCACCCATGGTGTTGAACTGCGGGCCGTCGAGCGAATAGCTGAGCAGCAGGTTGTCGTCGAACGAGCGCACCTCGATGCCGTAGCGGGCGAGGATGCCGAGATCGTATTTGACGTTGTGAAAGATCTTGAGGATCGAGCGATCGGCGAAGAGCGGCTTCAGCTGGTCGAGCGCCGCGCGCAGGTCCATCTGCCCTTCCGCCATGCCGCCGCCCAGCAGGTCGCCATGCCCCTCGGTATGGCCGAGCGGCAGGTAGGCGCCATTGCCCGGTCCGGTCGAGAACGAGATGCCGACCAGGTCGGCGGTCTGGTTGTCGAGCCCGGTAGTCTCGGTATCGGTGGCGACGATCCCCTCGGCATAGGCCGCATCGATCCAGCGCGCGAGGTGCGCCGCGTCGCGGATGATCTCGTATTTCGAATGGTCGAGCGGGATCGCCTTGATCTTTTCGTGCTCGAGCTTGGCATGCAGCACCGGGGCGGAATCCGCCCGGCCCTCGGCCGATTGCCGCGCCGCGCGCGCTTCGGCCCGGGCATTGTTGTCAAAGCCGATCGGCTCGGCGGGTTTTGCCGCCAGCTCGGGGTCGGCCGGCCACGCCTCGGGGTCGGCATCGAGCAGCGTGCCGAGGCGCTTCGAGATGGCGAAGAATTCCATCGCCTTGAGGAACGGGAAGAGCTTGGCCGGCTCGACCGGCTGGCGCACCAGCTCCTCGAGCGGCAGCTCCACCGGGGTCTCGCGGTTGAGCGTCACCAGCCGCTTCGAAATCCGCGCGAGCTCGGCATTGGTTTCGAGCGCCTCGCGGCGCTTCGGCTGCTTGATCTCGGCGGTGCGGCTCAGCAGCGTTTCGATATCGCCAAAGGTGTTGATCAGCTCGGCCGCGGTTTTCACCCCGATCCCGGGAACGCCCGGCACATTGTCGACCGCGTCGCCGCAAAGCGCCTGCACCTCGATCACCTTGTCCGGCCCGACGCCAAACTTGGCGAACACCTCGTCCGAGCCGATCCAGCGCAAGGGCGGTTGGCCGGGGCGCGGGATGGTGTCGAGTAGCCGCACCGAGCCATCCGGCTCCACCAGCTGCATCAGATCCTTGTCGGACGAAACGATCGTCACCTTGCCGCCGACATCTTTGGCGAGCGCCGTATAGGTGGCGATGATGTCGTCGGCCTCGTAGCCCTCCATCTCGATCGAGGGCAGGCCATAGGCGCGGGTCGCGGCGCGGGTCAGCGGAAACTGCGGCACCAGTTCTTCCGGCGCCGGCGGCCGGTGCTGCTTGTATTCGGCATAGATCTCGTCGCGAAAGGTCTTCGACGAATAGTCGAACACCACCGCCATGTGGGTCGGCGCATCGTCGCCCGCGAGGTCTTCGCCGAGCTTCCAGATCATGTTGCAGAACCCGATCACGCTGCCGACCGGCAGCTTGTCGCTCTTGCGGGTAAGCTGCGGCAGGGCGTGAAAGGCCCGGAAGATGAAGCCTGAGCCGTCGACGAGAACGAGATGCATGAAACGATTCCGGATGTTCGGGGCCGGACCTTAACCGAGAAGCCGTCGGGGATGAACCCTGACGAACGCTGACACGGGGCTTGCGCCGGGCTGGAACCCGCAGGCATGGTCCGCCCGAACTATTCGGGAGTCGTCGTGACCAAACAAGCGCTGGATGATCACGGGTATGCCGGGCCGGTTAGTGTATTCGACGCCGAGGAATGTGCGCGGATACTGTCGAGCGTTCGCGCGGAGGCCGGCCCGCCGCCGACCTGGCCGAAAGGCTGGGCCGCCGGCAGTCCGGCCTTCCACCGGGTCGCCAGCGATCCGCGCATCCTGGATCTGGTCCGCCCGGCGCTGGGCGGCGATATCGTGCTGTGGGGCACTTCGCTGATCGTCAAGGCCGAGAGCGACATCCATCCCTTCCATACCGATGTCGAGTCGATGGCGCCGGAAGGCGGCTTTGTCACCGTGTGGATCGGGCTCGAGAACACCGATCGTTCGTCCGGGCTCAAGTTCGTCCCCGGCTCGCATCGCTATGGCGTCACTGTGCAGGAGCTCAACCATCGCGCCGGCATCGGGCGAGACCAGAGTTCGGACGAGACCACGCTCAACGCGGCGCGCCGGCACGATCCGGCCGCCGAGATCGTCCAGCCCGAGGTGCATGACGGCGAGGCGCTGGTGTTCGATGGTCGGATCTGGCACGGCTCGCACAACAAGACCAGGGCGGTGCGCACCGCCCTGTTGCTGCAATATGCCCGCGCCGATCGCCCGGTGCGCATCCCTCGCAGGTACACCTGGCCACTGGCGTTTCGCACCTCGCCCAAGCCTCCCGTCGTGGTGGTCAGCGGCGAGGGGCAGCGTGCCGCCAATCGCATCGTGCGGGCCCCGCGCCGATCGCGGCAGCTGGGCAATGGCGCGCACCTGCTGCCCGCGGCAAGGCTGAAGCCCGGCGAAACGTTTGCGTCCTTCCAGCACTTCTGGGGGGCAACCCCTGCGCTCACCGATATCGAGTGTCACAGTTCGGTTCTGGCGCCGGGGGGCAGCCCCCATGCGCTGCACCAGCACCTCGAGGAGGAAATCCTCGTCGTGGTCTCGGGCACTGCGGAACTCCACGTCGCCGACGATGCCCTGGGCAGCGTCAATGCCGAACGCGTCCGCATGGGGCCGGGCGATTTCGCCTACTATCCGGCACATCAGCACCATACGCTCAGCAATGCCGGCGAGACGCCGCTGCTCTACACCATGCTGAAATGGACCAACTACGGCAAACCCGATGACCGGCGCGCCGCCCGGCTCGCCTTCGTCAGGGCCGGCGACATCGTCCGCACGGCAGCACCGGGTATCGGAGCTGCGCTGTGGCAGGTGCGCAGCCGCTGGCTCAGGCGCTTGCATGCGCATGTCAGCGTGCTGGCCCGGGGCGAGGGCTATGCACCGCATGCCGACAGCTATGACGTGTCGATCCTGCTGCTCGCCGGCAGCGTCGAAACCCTCGGGCGCGATGTCGTGGCGCCGGCGCTGTTCTACCATCCGGCCGGCGAAAGCCACGGCATCCGCGCCACCAGCGCCGAGCCGGCGCGCTACCTGGTGTTCGAACTTGCAGGCCGCCCGAGCCCGTTCGCCGCCATTGCACGGCTGCACCATCGCCTCGCGAACCGGGCCAGGCGGGCCTCCTGATTGTAATCGCCCTGACGCGCACCATGTCTAGGCTAGAGGTCGGGCTGAGGGGCAAGGCAAATGCGGGCAGCGGTGTATCGATCGTTCGGAGCACCCGAGGTGGTGCGGGTGGAGGAACTCCCCAAGCCCGCGCCGCAGGCCGGCGAGGTGCTGGTGCGGGTGCATGCCGCGACCGTCAGCGTCGGTGACCACCGGATGCGCACGCGCGACCTGCCCAAGGGGCTCGAATTTTTCGGGCCGCTGACCATCGGCATTTTCGCGCCGCGCAAGAAGATCCTCGGCATGGATTTCGCCGGCGTCATCGAGGCCGTCGGCGAGGGCGTGACGCGTTTCAAGCCCGGCGATGCGGTGGTCGGGCTCACCGGCATGAAATTCGGCGGCCACGCCGAATACATCACGCTCAACGAAACCGAGGCGATGGTGCTGAAGCCCGAGGGGTTCAGCTTCGAGGATGCCGTGGCACTGGTGTTCGGCGGCCACACCGTTGCCGAGTGCATCCGGAAATGCCCGATCAAGCCGGGCGACGAGGTGCTGGTGAACGGCGCCTCCGGGGCCGTCGGCACCTCGGCGGTACAGGTCGCGCGGCATTTCGGCGCCGTGGTGACGGCAGTGACCAGCGCCGGCAATGCCGAGCTGGTGCGAGGGCTCGGCGCCGATCACGTGATCGACTACAGGACCGAGGATTTTGCGGCCGGCGGCAAGCAGTACGACGTGATCTTCGAGTGCGTCGGCAATGCGCCGTTCGAGCGGGTCGAGGCGGCGCTGAAACCAGGCGGCGCGCTGCTGCTGGTGATCGCCGATCTCAAGGGCATGCTCGGTGCCGGCGGGAACAGCCGCCGCAGCGGCAAACGGGTGTTCCCGATCAACTTCAAGCCCAAGGCTGAGGACGTCGCCTTCGAGATCGAGCTGGCCAAGCAAGGCGCGCTGCGCCCGGTGATCGACCGGATTTATCAGCTCGATCAGGTGGTTGAGGCGCATCGCCATGTCGATACGGGCCGCAAGCGCGGCAGCGTCGTGCTGCAGCTGGCCGGGCCTGAGCGGGCAGTGTGACAAGACTTTGCCCGATTTGAGTCGCTTTCGGGACAGAGTTTCCCCAAGCTTGTTAAGCATTATGCCCTGCATGAACGGGGCAATCGATACCCTCACCCAGCTCGCCAACTCGCGGCGGCGGGCGACAACTCGGCAGTTGCTGGTGCGCGTCGGCGCGCCGGCCATGGCCATTGTCGGGGTCGGCGCTATCGTCGCGATCCTGGTCGGCCTGCAATGCGGCGGGCTGGACAAGTGCTTCGCCGGCGCCCGGCAGGCAACCGTCGCCAGCGTGACGCCGGCGCCCGCGACGCCGGCGCCGCCCCAGGCCGAGCCGGCAACACCGCAGGCGGTATCGGCACCCGCTGCCGTCGTGGCAACCGCCGCACCTGCCTCCGCCGCGCCGGCCGCCCCGGTCACCGAGGTGGCGATGACTGAGACGCCTCAGGTGCCTGAAGGCGTGCAGCGGGCGCGGCGCGTCGACCAGATGATCGGCAATACCTTCGTGACGCTCGCTTCCGACGATGCCGGCTGGTTGGCCGGTGCCGCCGCAACCGCCGCGGCGGAGGCCAGCGCCAGCGCCGTGGCCGAGGGCGATGGCAGCGGGCCGCCGGCCCAGACCGGTGAAACCGCCGCCCAGGCCGCCGACGCCGTCGCCACCGGTGAATCCCCGGTCATGCCGATGCAGCGGCCCAGTCCGCTCGACGTAACGGCTTTCGCCGACACGCCGTCCACGACCTCGGCCAGCGTCAAGGCCGAGGCCGAGCGCAAGCTGGCCGAAGTCGCGAGATCCCAGCCCACACCGATCGCCGACCCCCCGCCCGAACCGGCGAAAGCCGAGCCGGCCAAGCCGGAAGCCGCCAAGCCTGAGGCGGCGGCAGCCGAGGCCGTGGCCGGCGATGTCCGGACGGTGGTCGGCGCCGGCGTCAATGTCCGCTCCGGCCCGGGCAAGTCGAACGCCCGCGCCTTCGGCCTGGCGGGCGGCGAGAAGGTCACCGTCGGCGAAAACCAGCGCGGCTGGCTGAAGATCACCGACGACCAGGGCCGCACCGGCTGGGTCTACAAGGACTACCTGAACTAGGCGGAGTGTTGCGGCGGCGCCATTGTGCACCATGCCGTCGCGTGCTCAATTCGCCGCCTTCGCGAACCCATGGAGATCGCAATGCCCCGAGTCATGTTCATCGAGAAAGGAGCCCTTCCCCAACTTGAGAACGTGACGCGCAATGCGAACACTGAACCTTGGGATTCTGGCGCATGTCGACGCCGGTAAGACATCTCTGACTGAACGGCTGCTTTACGCAGCCGGTGTCATCGACCGCCTCGGGAGCGTCGATGGCGGCAATACCCAGACCGATACGATGGCGCTGGAGCGCCAGCGCGGCATCACCATCAAGGCCGCCGTGGTGTCGTTCGTCGCCCATGACGTGACCATCAACCTGATCGATACGCCCGGCCACCCCGATTTCATCGCCGAGGTCGAGCGCGTGCTGAACGTGCTCGATGGCGCCGTGCTGGTGGTCTCGGCGGTCGAGGGCGTGCAGGGGCAGACCCGCGTGCTGATGCGGGCGCTGCAGCGGCTCGGCATCCCCACGCTGATCTTCATCAACAAGCTCGATCGGGCCGGCGCCGACCCCGACCGGGTGCTGGCGGCGATCGCCCGGCGGCTGACGCCCGATATCGTGCCGATGGGCATGGGGCAGGGGCTCGGCACCGCTGCCGCCGCCTTCGTCCCTTTCGGTCCCGACGATCGAGGCTTTCGCGAGCGGCTCGCCGAGCGGCTGGCCGAGCATGACGAGACCGTGCTGGCCGCCTATGTCGACAACCGCAGCCTGGCCCATGACCGCTTGAACGGCGCATTGCAGCGGCAGAGCCGCGCCGGCCTCGTCCACCCGGTATTCATGGGCTCGGCCATCTCCGGGGCCGGCGTCGAGGCGTTGCTCGCGGCCCTCGTCGAGCTGCTGCCTGCCACGGTCGGCGATGTCGAAGGTCCGCCCTGCGGCACCGTGTTCAAGGTCGAGCGCGGCCCGGGCGGCGAAAAGCTCGCCTATGTCAGGATGTTCTCCGGTGCTCTCCACAATCGCGAGCGCCTGCAGCTCGGGGGCGACGAGGCCAAGGTCACCGGCGTCGAAGTGTTCGAGCGCGGCGCGGTGATGCGGCGAGATCGGGTCGTCGCGGGCGAGATCGCCCGGCTGCGTGGGCTCGACGTGCGGATCGGCGACAGCATCGGCACGCCGCCGCGCCGCGCAGCATTTCGCCCCGCCCACCCTCGAAACGCTGGTGCAGCCGGTGCGGGCCGCCGATCGTCGCGCCCTGTGGTCGGCGCTCGGCCAGCTCAGCGAACAGGACCCGCTGATCAACCTGCGCAAGGACGACACCCGGCAGGAGATCTTCGTCTCGCTCTATGGCGAGGTGCAGAAGGAGGTGATCGAGGCGACGCTCATCGCCGAGTACGGCCTCGCGGTGGCGTTCCGTGAAACCACCATGATCTGCGTCGAGCGCCCGCTGGGCACCGGCGCCGCGGTGGAGGTGATCTTCAAGCCGCCCAACCCGTTCCTCGCCACGGTCGGTATCCGGGTCGAGCCAGGACCGATCGGTTCGGGCCTCGATATCCGGCTCGAAGCGATGTTCGGCGCCATGCCGGTGGCATTCTATGAGGCCATAGAAGCGGCGATCGACGAGACCCTCGGGCAGGGGCTGATGGGCTGGCAGGTGACGGATGCGGTGGTCAGCATCACCGACGCGGCCCAGAAGGCGCCGATGAGTGCCGCGGGCGATTTCCGCAACCTCACGCCGCTGGTGCTGATGGAGGCGCTGCGACTGGCCGATACCGTCGTCTGCGAGCCGGTCCATCACTTCCATATCGAGGTGCCGTCCGACGCACTGGCGCCGGCGCTGTCGGTGCTGGCGCGGCTCGATGCGCAGCCGGGCCAACCGGTGCCCGAGGGGGCGAGCTACCGGCTCGAAGGCGAAATCGCCGCGGCGCGCGTCCACGAGTTGCAGCAAGTGCTGCCGGGGCTGACGCATGGCGAGGGCGCGCTCGAAACCAGCTTTGCCGGCTATCGCCCAGTGACCGGCGCACCGCCGGTGCGCCGCCGTTCCGACAATAATCCGTTGAACCGCAAACAATACCTGCTGCACGTGCAGCGGCGTGTTCCCACCAGCATCGGGGAAGAGCAATGAACGATCGCATCGCCATCGACGAGGCGCTGGTGCGCCGTCTGGTCGCCGGCCAGTTCCCGCACTGGGCCGATCTGCCGATCCGGCGGGTGGCCGCCGACGGCTGGGACAACAGCACCTTCCACCTCGGCGATGCCATGAAGGTGCGCCTGCCCAACGCCCCAGGCTATGCCTCGCAGGCCGACAAGGAGCTGACCTGGCTGCCGCGGCTCGCGCCGCACCTGCCGGTGCCGATCCCGGCGCCGCTGGCCATCGGAGAGCCCGCCGAAGGCTTTCCGCTGCGCTGGTCGATCTATGGCTGGCTCGACGGCGAGACCGCGTTCGTTGCACCGATCTCCGATCGGGTCCGCCTGGCGCGCGAGCTTGCCGGGTTTCTCCGCACCCTGCAGGCGATCGATCCGACGGACGGCCCGCCGGCCGGCCGGCCCAACTTCTTTCGCGGCGGCGATCTTGCTGTCTATGACGCCGAAACCCGCCAATGCCTCATCGCGCTCGAGGGGCAGGTCGATGGCGCCGGCGCCCGCGATGTCTGGGAGGCGGCGCTGGCGGCCCGCTGGGATGGCCCGCCGGTCTGGGTGCATGGCGATATCGCGCCGGGCAACCTGTTGCTGCAGGAGGGCCGGCTCAGCGCCGTCATCGACTTTGGCTGCTGCGCCATCGGCGATCCGGCCTGCGACCTGGTGATGGCCTGGACCTTCTTTTCCGGCGACAGCCGCGCCGCCTTCGTCGATGGCGTCGCCATGGATGCCGGGACCTGGGCACGGGCGCGCGGCTGGGCGTTGTGGAAGGCGCTGCTGATGCGGCTCAAATACCGCAACCCCGAAAAGCTGGCGGCCGAGCAGCGGATCATCGACACGGTGATCGCGGAACATCGGGGCTGACAGCGGCCGGCACTATTTGTCGTCACGCCAATGAAAAGGGCCGGTCTCCCGGCCCTTTGTCGCGTTCGATGCAGGTTCGCTTACTCGACCCGGCCGATATTGGCGGGGCTCTCGCCCGGCGACAGCACGTATTTCCAGATCGCGGCGCCGATGGCGGCGCCGATCAGCGGCGCAACGATGAACAGCCAGACCTGGCCCAGCGCCCCGTTCTGCGCAAAGATCGCCGCGGCGATCGAGCGGGCCGGGTTCACCGAAGTATTCGATACCGGGATCGAGATCAGGTGGATCAGCGTCAGGCTGAGCCCGATGGCGATCGGGGCGAAACCAGCCGGCGCCGCCTTGCTGGTCGAGCCGAGGATGACGATCAGGAAGAAAGCCGTCAGCACCACTTCGGCCACCAGCACCGCGGTGAGGCCATAGCCGCCCGGCGACAAAGTATCATAGCCGTTCGAAGCGAAGCCGCCCGGCGTGTAGCCGGTGACGCCCGAGGCGATGATGAACAGCACCGCCGCGCCGGCAATGCCGCCGATCAGCTGTGCCACCCAATAGGGTACCAGGTCCTTGTAGGCAAAGCGGCCGGCGATCGCGAGGCCGAGCGATACGGCCGGATTGAAGTGGCCGCCCGAGATGCCGCCGACCGCATAGGCCATGGTGAGCACGGTGAGGCCGAAGGCCAGTGCCACGCCGACAAAGCCGATGCCGACATCCGGGAAGCCGGCAGCAAGAATGGCGCTGCCGCAGCCGCCGAATACCAACCAGAATGTGCCGAATGCTTCGGCCGATAATTTCCTGAACATGACGCTAGCCCTTAATAGAGAGTTCCCACCTCGCTACTGTTAGGCGTCCTCGCCGCAGCCGTGAATCGCAGGCGTCAAGTTTTGCACCGCTGTTGTGCTGCTGCCGGAGTGCGGCGCCTCCCCGGTAACTTAGGCGCTATCCGCGCACCTACGACGATGCCGCAGATCATTGGAACTGCGGATGGTTGCTTGGATTTTTAGCCGCGCTACAAATTCGGCCGCACGGCATCAGATTTTCCATGCCTTTTCCATTGGGTTTTCCGATTTGATTTAAATAAGACATCTCTGACTATCGTTATCACCGTAGCAAGCTGTGCTCATACACTAGGGTGGTAGGTAACGACGCGGTTACTGTGCATTGTCAGGCTTCTGTCAGTCGTGCTCTAATACTTATGTGGACGCGATTCGAGGGTACGGGGATGAGCTCCGTTACCTACTGGTGTCGGCATGGACCGGCAACAGCTTTGGCCTGCAACCCCAGGTGGCAAAGTGGATAGACTTGCGGACTCGATACCTTACCGGCCTTATCTCAACCGAGATCGGCTGATCTATCTGACCCATCCCGATCCGAAGATCTCGAAGGGGCTGTGCGACGAGTTCATCGCGCAAGGCTTCCAGGTCTCGATGGTCCCTGATGTACTCGGCCTCACCCGCCTGATGGCGTTGCGCCGTCCGGATCTTGTGCTCATGCCGCTCTGCGGCGAAGAGCGCGACATGGGCGAAGCGCTCGAGGCGCTCAGCGCTATCCGCGGCCAGCACCTGGGCATTCACGCCTTCCTGCTGGCGCCTCCGGATGTCCGGGCCGAAATGGTGGTGGCCGCCATGAAGCACGGCGCGAGCTCGGTGTTCTCGCCGCCTTACGCGCCGGTCGAGCTGGCCGTTGCGGCGCAGGAAATCTTCCGCGGCGACATCCATGTCGAGCAATCCAAGGACGGCCCGTCGACCGTCACGGTGAAAGGCTTCGGCACGCTCACCTATCGCGAGCGGCAGATCCTGCAATATGTCGTCGATGGCCGCACCAACAAGGAAATTGCCGTCGATCTCGGCCTGTCCTACCGCACGGTCGAGGTGCATCGCCGCCATATCATGGAAAAGATCGGCGCCCGCAATACCGCCGAACTGGTCCGCCTCGCCATCGAAAGCTGAGCGGCAGACGAGCGACAACCGGCATCGGCGCACGATGCCCACGAGAAATGCTCCCCGCAGGACGCGGGGAGTGCCCGCAGCGCCGCCCCCGCGCTGCCCCGGCCCCACCGGGTCATTCCTGCCCCGAGGCAGCATGTTTCGTTCGCGATGGCTCCCGAACGGATGTGATGCCTCTGCGGAATGACGCCGGTGGTTCCGTTTTCCCCGGGCGCCTCAGCTGGTCAGCCGGCCGCTCACGTCGTCGGGGGCTTCCACCACGCGTTGCCATTTCACCGACTGGATCTCCCAGGCCGGGTCGATCGCCTTGAGGTCCTGCAACAGGCCGGGCAGATGACCGGCGCCATAGGTGATGTAGATCAGGGGATGCGCATCCTTGCTGATGCGGTCGGCCAGCGCCCGGTTGCGGTAGTCGAGGATCACCGGATCGAGCGGCGACGGCGCATCCGGCCGGCCCAGCGTCCAGGTCAGGAAGCCCCGGCAGGCATAGCCGGCGAGCCGCTTCTGCTCGGCCGTTCCCCCATCGAGCAGGCCGATGAGGCCGGACAAACCCTCGGAGGAGTTCGTCGCCGCGGCCGCATCCGCCTTGGCCGGTTGCACCCGCGCCGCAAAGCCGGGGTCGGCGGCAACCAGCCGCTCATACTCGTGCATCATGTCCGCGGTGCTGACATCGGCAGCGACATGCCGCTCGGGGTGCGCGGTCATGTCGGCGCGCAGCAACTGGAAATAGTCGAGCTGGAACTTCAGCCCGCAGACGTCGGACAGCGTCTGGTAGTTGGCCGACAGGTCGCCGCCTCCCGCCAGCGTGTCGTTGAACCACTTGTCGCCTTCGGGCGAGCCCCGCACGCCCTCGTAGTAGATCACGTAGCCCTCGGTCAGCGCCTTCTCGAGGTCGTAGACCACGCCCTTGTAGAACGGCTCCGAGCCGACATGCATCATGCCCTGGAACACCACCGTCTGCTTGCCGTTCGACAGCGTTGCCTGCGGCACGGTCAGCGGCTTGAGGTCGGTGAGCACCGCCGCGTAGTAGATCGGCAGGGCGACGACGATGCCGAGCCCGAACAGGGTGCCGAGCACTGCCTTGAGATAGCTCATCAGGAACGGCTGCCGGCGCTGTCCGCGGAACACCAGCCGGACCAGCCAGGCGATGAGCAGCCCCAGCACCAGCGCCACCACCAGCAGCCCGGCGACGACCAGCCAGCTCACATCGAGCAGCACGGGCAGCCCGAGCAGGAAGCCTGCCAGCAGCAGGAACCACAAGACGGCCGAGATGCGCAGTTTCCATCGCGCGCCGAAAGGCACCGCCGTCGCGTCAGCCATCACCAGGTCCTCATTGTTGCCCTGAACCGACTATGCCAGTTCGGCGCGGTGCCGCCAGCCGGTATTTGTGGGGGAGGGGGAGGCTTGGCCCGCTGCGCCTGAACGGCGGCGAGCGGGCGCCTCAGCGCAGGCCGGCTTCCTCGAGCAGGCCCAGGCGCTTGGCGTCGTAGTAATAGCCGCGGGCGTAGTAGCGCACCGCGCCATCGGAGTTGTAGCCCGCCGTGATATAGGCGCCGCGCAGGTACTTCACCGCGTATTTGAGGTTGGTCTCGGCATCGAGCAGGCCGGAGGCGCTGCCCCTGTAGCCCATCGAGCGCGCCGTATCGTGCCGGATCTGCATCAGCCCGTAATAGGGGCCGTTGCGCGCCCCCGGGTTGAAGCCGCTCTCGCGTTGCACCACGCGCCGCACCAGCGACTCCGGCACCTCGTAGACGACGGCATATTTGGCGATCAGCCCGTCGACCCCGGCCGAGGAGGTGCGGGCCGGCGCTTCGGCGAAAGCCATCGGCACGAACGCCTCGTCTTCCGCTCCGGAACGGGTGGCCGGCACCGGCGCGATTGCCGCGACAGCCGCCGGTGACGCCGGCTTGAAGCCCGGCAGCCCGGCCATCGAACAGCCCGCAACCAGCCCGGCAAGAACCGGAACGGCAAGCGCGAGGCGCACGGTGCGCGTGACAACAGGAGCCCTGAACATAGGCCCTCTCTTAACAGAAGCTTTTGCGCTGGGGAACCCGGGGCGATTCTGGCGGGATTGTGGGCAGTCTGCCGGCACGAGAGCGGCTGACGAGCCGATGCGGGAAACGCACCGCCCACCCTGTCCGGGACAGGGTGGGCGGTGTTCTTGTCCGCACCGGCCTGTCGGTCGTGTCCTCAGCCGATCGCCGACTCCAGCAGCGGCGCCGGCCGCTCGACCGGAGTGGTGATCTCCACGGCACGCCGTTCCCGGCTCGCCGTCTCGAATGCTTCCATGACTTCGAGCACGTGCAGCGCCAGGTCGCCCGAGGCGCGGTGCGGCCTGCCTTCGAGGATGGCGTGCGCCATGTCGGCGACCCCGAGCGAGCGGTAGTTCGCATCGGCATAGGGCAGGGTGTAGGGCACCAAAGTCCATTCCTTCTCGCCCGCCGCCCGCGTCTTCACCTCGCCGCCGAACATGTTCGGATCGGGCACCAGGACGCTCTGCCTGGTGCCATAGAGTTCGAACGGCAGGTGCGCATGGCCGGGCACGTCGAAGCTCAGCGTCACCTGGATGATGGCGCCCGAGTGGAACTGCAGCAGTCCCGCGACATGCGTCGACACCTTTACCGGCATCAACTGGCCCTTCTTGGGTTCCGAATAGATCGGCCGTTCCTTTTGCGGCGTCGCGCTCATCGCCTGCACGCTTTTCACGGGGCCCAGCAGGTTCACCAGGTCGGTGATGTAATAGGGGCCCATGTCGAGCACCGGGCCGCCGCCGACATCGTAGTAGAAGGCCGGATCGGGGTGCCAGCGCTCGTGTCCCGGGCAGGCGAAGAACGCCGTGCCGCCGACGATGTCGCCTGCCGCGCCGCTGTCGAGCAGCGCCCGCGCCTGCTGATGCGCGCCGCCGAGGAAAGTATCCGGCGCCGAGCCGACCCTGAGCCCGGCTTTCGCCGCCGCCGCCGCGAGGGTTTTGCCTTCGGCATAGGTGATGCCGAGCGGCTTCTCGCCATAGACATGCTTGCCCGCCGCGATGGCGCGCAGCCCCACTTCGACATGTGCCCGGGGGATGGTGAGGTTGACGATGATCTCGACCCGGGGGTCGGCCAGCAGCGCATCGACCGACACCGCGGTCAGCCCGAACTCGGCGGCTTTCTTCTCGGCCACCTCCGGCTTCATGTCGGCGATGGCGATCACCTCCAGCACCGGAAAATCCCGCATCGCCTTGAGGTACTGGCTCGAGATATTGCCGCACCCGATAATGCCCACGCCAACCCGACGCTTGCCGTCCATAGTCTTGTGTCTCCGTCCCTGTCGGTCATCGGCGTAAGGCCCGGTCGGGCCCGCCGCTCCGATCTTCAAACCACCATCGCCGCAATTGGCGCTGATTTCCAGTGGGCGTGAGGTACGTAACGCAGCATTTCTCTGTGCCATCCGATCCTGCTATGAGCGGCGCGATGCTCAATCCCGTCCCCACCAGTTTCGACTATCGCCCGCCGACCGAGCCGTGGCTCACCGTGGTGCATGCCGACGACGATATCGTCGTGCTCGACAAGCCCTCCGGCCTGCTCTCGGTGGCCGGCAAGGATCCGGCGCTCGCCGATTGCCTCGAGGCGCGGGTCAAGCAGCGCTGGCCGACGGCGGCCATGGCGCACCGGCTCGACAAGGACACTTCAGGAGTCCTGGTGATGTGTCTCAACAAGAAGGCGCTCGGCCATGTCGGTCAGGAATTCGAGCAGCGCCGCGCCAAAAAGTCATATGTGGCAAGGGTCTGGGGCGATATCGAAGCCGACGGGGGGCGCGTCGACCTGCCGCTCGCCACCGATTGGGAGAACAAGCCGCGCCAGCGCGTCGACTACGAACGCGGCCGCCCCAGCGTCACCGATTGGCAGGTGGAACAGCGCGAAGGCGGCATCACCCGGGTGCGGCTGTACCCGCTCACCGGCCGCACCCACCAGCTTCGCGTCCATATGCTCGAGCTCGGCCATCCAATCCTCGGCGACCCGTTCTACGCGACCGGCGACGCCTTCGCCGCGGCCGACCGGCTGCAGCTCCACGCCGAGGAACTGGGCTTCAACCACCCGGGGGGGCACTGGGTGAATTTCCGCGTTCCGGCGCCCTTCTGAGCCGGCGCGGCCGGCCCGGCTGTCACGAAATCGTCATTGGAGCGCCGGATTGAGGCCCGAAACGGGCCATTTCCGCCTTCTAGCGTCGCCACCGTCTCAACCCGAGCTCGGAGAGAACGATGAGCGAGATCAAGGATCGGCAGGACGCCGCTTCCGCAATCCACCCGATCGTCGCCGCCCAGGCAGACGACAACTGGGCCGCCGCGGCGGTGGAGGGCTTTGACGAGCCGGCCGCTGCGCTCGACGCCGAGCCCATGCCGGCCGCCGAAGCGGCAGCGCTGCGCCCGCCCGAAGCCGAGCCGCACCAGCCTGCCGACGGCGACGAGGGCGCGACCGAAACGGTCGAAACCGCCGACATTGCCGACGCCATCGAGGCCGCCTTGCTGAGCGAGGCGCCGCATGACGCCACCTCGTTCGAGACCATGCCGGCTGCCTATGCCGACACCATCGTCGACCTCGATCCTGCCGCGGACGCGAGCGATGACGAGGCGCCGCTGCTCGATGGCGATCTCGAAGACGGCATCGCTTCGGTGTTCGCCGCGCTGCACGCCGCCCGCGACGATGCGGCGCCGGCCGAACCGAGCGGCGACCTCGAAGCCGCCGACGTGGTCACCTTCCGCCTCCTGGGCGAACTCGACCGCCTCTGGCACCGCGCCGCCTGAGCTTTCCCCCACCGGTCGGCTCGCTCGGAGCCGACCGTCTTGCGCTCGTCGCACCAATCGCCTATTGCCTAGTCCCGCTGCACCCGTAGCTCAGCTGGATAGAGCGCTGCCCTCCGAAGGCTTATGTCAAGTCGGTAGGTGGCGAGATGGAGAGAGAAAGACGTTAGAAGATCAATAACTTACGCGAGGGGTATCCGGTCCCTCACAGTCGCGGAAATTCCGCGTAAGCACTGCGTAAGCAGGATGCACCCGTAGCTCAGCTGGATAGAGCGTCGCCCTCCGAAGGCGAAGGCCCCGCGTTCGAATCGCGGCGGGTGCGCCAACTTCACCGCCTAGTCGGACTCTCCCCAATTTGCCCTACGGCAAAAAGCTAGCCGCTTTGCCTGTGTTTCTTGGATCACTGTGGATTGCCGCATTGGTTTTTCCGCCGTGTTGGGTCCGGCGCTCGTTTGAGCAAGCCGTAGATCACGCTCTCCTGTCACCGGCATCCTTAAGGAGGTTTCGCCTGCCTGGAACGTAGTCGACCGCCTTAATCACGATTTGCGTAGCGCTTATCGTTGATGGGCCTCAGGACTCCAAGCTAGACGTATCAGGCGTGGAATTGACGAGGGGATTAGGTCCAACTAGTATTGATAAGCGCTTGCTATTTTCGTGTGCGCTAACAAACTAGGGAGGATAAGAATGCTACGCCTTTCGCTGCTTGCCGCCGTATCTCTTATGAGCGGCCCGTGCCTTGGAGCCGAGTGGCCCGACTTGAGCGGTCAGACGATTACAATCGCCGGCCCATATATTGGCCCCGACGAGGAGCATTTTCGGGCGGTGCTCGCTCCATTCGCGGAAGCGACGGGCGCAGTTGTCGACTATGCCGGTTCCCAGCAATTTTCTCAGCAGATCGTAATCGACACGTCATCTGGTTCGGCACCCAACGTTGCGATCTTCCCGTTGCCGGGGCTTGCGGCGACACTCGCCGGGGAAGGCAAGCTGGCACCGCTTGGTGACGAGACCGAGACCTGGCTGCGCGACAACTATGCCGCCGGGCAGTCGTGGGTCGATCTTGGTTCCTATGAAGGGCCAGATCATGTTCGCCGGCTCTACGGATTTACCTACAAGACCGATCTCAAATCCTTGGTCTGGTACGTGCCCGACGAATTCGCGGATGCGGGCTACGCGGTGCCAGAAACGTTCGAGGATCTTCAGGCGCTGACCGAAAAGATCGTCGCGGACGGCGGAACGCCTTGGTGTATCGGCATCGGATCAGGCGCCGCGACGGGCTGGCCGGCCACCGATTGGGTGGAGGACCTTCTGCTGCGCCTTGAATCCCCGGATGTCTATGACCAATGGGTCTCCCACAAGATACCGTTCAACGATCCACGAATTGTCGCGGCCATTGAGCTGTTTGGATGGTTTGCCAAGGACAACGCGAAGGTGGCCGGCGGCACTAACGCGGTGGGCACAACGGACTTCAGCCTCAGTCCACAAGGTCTTTTCACCGTACCCCCGCAGTGCTACCTGCACCATCAAGCTTCCTTCATATCCTCATTCTTCCCCGAGAACGTGGTCCTGGGTGAGGATGCCGACTTCTTCTACTTCCCATCCTATGCCGGCAAAGAACTCGGCAAGCCTGTGCTGGGAGCGGGGACGCTGTTCGCCATCACCAACGACAGCCCCGGGGCACGGGCGCTCATCGACTATCTGAAGACACCGCAGGCCCATGAAATCTGGATGGCGCTCGGCGGTTTTCTGACGCCGCACAAGGGTGCGTCGCTCGATGCCTACCCAAATGACACCCTGCGTGAGCAGGGCCAGATATTGCTCAACGCAACCACGTTTCGGTTTGACGGGTCTGACCTGATGCCTGGAGCGGTGGGCGCCGGCAGCTTCTGGACAGGCATGGTCGACTTCGCGAGCGGAAGGTCGGCCGAGGAGGTTGCGACCTCAATCGAAGAGAGTTGGAAAGCGTTGCCGTAGTTCTGACGATCCCAACGTCGTCCGGAGCGGTACCGGGGCGAGGCACGATGTCTCGCCCCGAGTATTATGCAATTGAGAATCTGGGGGGAGCCATGCTTGAGCAATTCGCTGGAGCGATTGTTGCGGTCATCTTAGCCATCGTCGGGTGCCTGGGATATTTTTGGGGAACAAACTGGCTGCTCGAAACCATGCTGGCTGGACGTCGCGCCAACGCCGACGCTGAAACAGCCCGCCGCGACAGGCTCGGAGAGCAGATCAGGCCATGGCTGTTTCTGCTGCCGGCCCTTCTCTTTTTATCGACCTATCTAGTTTATCCGGCAATCGAGACTCTGCGGCTCAGTTTCTTTGATCGTTCGGGAAGTGGCTTTGTGGGACTGGCGAACTACACCTGGCTTCTCGCAGACGGAGATTTCCGTGCCTCGATCATCAACAATCTCCTCTGGCTCATCATAGTCCCAACGCTATCGACTGCGTTTGGGCTGATAATTGCCGTGCTGGCCGACCGCGTGTGGTGGGGGGATCTTGCGAAGTCGCTCATCTTCATGCCGATGGCCATCAGCTTCGTCGGCGCGTCCGTGATCTGGCGGTTCGTTTACGACTACCGCGGCGCCGGTGAGCAGCAAATAGGACTGCTCAATGCCATCGTTACAGCCTTCGGTCTACCTCCCCAGACTTGGATCAGCATACCGGTCTGGAACTCAATCCTCCTCATGGTGATCCTCGTTTGGATTCAAACCGGATTTGCAATGGTGATCCTTTCGGCGGCGCTCCGTGGAATACCCCAAGAGACGCTCGAGGCGGCTCGTATCGACGGGGCCAACGGCTGGCAGATGTTCTACCTGATCATGGTGCCGCAGATTAAAGGCACTATTGCCGTCGTATGGACCACTATCACCATCGTCGTACTGAAGGTCTTCGACATCATTTTCGCGATGACCAACGGACAGTGGGACACCGAGGTGCTCGCCAATCTCATGTTCAAATGGATGTTCGTGAACGTTGACTACGGAAGAGGCTCCGCCATTGCGGTGATCATCATGCTGGCCGTGTTGCCCATCATGGTTTGGAACGTTCGCCGTGCCAAAACCGAAGGGGAAATGCAGTGATGACTGCCGTCGTACAACAAGTCGGCACGACAGTGGCTAGAGTTCGCACTGGATGGCGTACCAAAGCCAAGCCCGGGCAGCTTCTGACGCACCTGTCACTCCTTATCCTGGTTCTAATTTGGACTGCGCCGACAGCCGGGCTGCTGATATCTTCGTTCCGCAGCAAAGACCAACTTGCGGTATCGGGCTGGTGGACCGCGCTTGCGGTGGCGGTGACCCAGGAAGGTACCCGCCTGCCAACGGCCGATTCCTCCATTGCGGAGACTGGTCTCTTTGTCATCCGTGGCAGGTTGCCTGGCACCGATATGGGAACGAAGATCCGAAGTTATGGTCTCAATGCACGCGATCTCACGGCCGCTGCACCCGGCGAGTCCCTTTCGATGCAGGACGGCGGCTCGATCACAGTCGAGGCTGACGGTTCCTTCGAGTGGTCGGCGGATCGACCTTTCACTCATACACGGGGCCCTCGCCTATTCTATGTAGTTGAGAGGTCGCCGCGCTTCACGATCGACAACTACATCGAGGTCCTCACGACCTCGGGTTTGGGCCGAAGTTTTATCAATTCGTTCGCGGTGACGATACCGGCGACATTCATACCTATTTTGGTTGCGGCATTCGCGGCCTACGCCTTGGCGTGGATGCGTTTCCCCTTCCGCAACCTAATTGTTGTCACGGTCATTGGGCTCCTGGTGGTGCCTTTGCAAATGAGCTTGATCCCACTCTTGTCACTTTACAACGATATCGCTCATGCCTTCGGGGCCGCCGATGGCAAGACCTACTTGGGCGTGTGGCTCGCGCACACCGCTTTCGGTCTGCCGCTCGCCATCTACCTTCTGCGAAACTATATGCTGGGGTTGCCTCGCGAGATCATGGAGGCCGCGCGCATCGACGGCGCATCTCATTTCCAGATATTCACCAAGATTGTGCTGCCCTTATCTTTTCCGGCCCTGGCAAGCTTCCTCATTTTCCAATTTCTCTGGGTGTGGAACGACCTGCTCGTGGCGATGGTATTCCTCGGCAACCAGGAGACAAAGCTTGTGCTGACGGGCAAGCTGGCGAGTTTGCTCGGCACGAGAGGCAATAATTGGGAGGTACTAACGGCGGGCGCGTTCGTCACCATCGTGGTACCGCTGACGGTTTTCTTTGCTCTGCAGCGCTATTTCGTCCGCGGACTGCTCGCCGGATCGGTGAAATGACAAACACCCGATCTCGGGAAACGCGCGCCTTGCGTGCCAAAGATGAAGTGCTGTTTCTTGATCATTGCAGCGACTTTGTCGATCGCTATCGCGTCCTGCTCTGCGACGTTTGGGGGGTCTTGTATGACGGCGCATCGGCCTACCCCGCGGCCGCCAAATTCGTCAAGGAGGCGCGGCAACGAGGATGCATCGTCATCTTGATATCTAATGCCGCGAGGCTCGGCGACGAGACGGTCGCCATGTTGGCCCGATCAGGCATATCCGACGAATGCTATGATGCCGTCATCACTTCGGGGGAACTGGCCGCCGAAGCGCTTCTAAGACGGGGGTTGCGCAAGGTCTTCCACATCGGCCCAGATCGGCACGCCGCCATCATGGTGGCGGCAGGGAGTGTCCGCGTCGACCTTGACGCGGCCGAGGTCGTCGTTTGCTCCGGTTTCTTCGGCGACGAAATCGTGGCCCCGGAAACGTACATCCCCTTGCTTAGGGACGTATACAAGCGCGGACTTCCCATGATCTGCGCAAACCCCGATGTCGTTGTAGAAGTGGGCGGCCGAATGGTCCCATGTCCGGGAGCATTGGCCAAGCTGTATGCGGGCCTTGGAGGAACCGTTGATCTCGCCGGCAAACCTGACATCTGTGCATACGACGCAGCGCGCACACTCGCTGCCGGCATTGCCGGACATGATCTTGATCGCGCCCATTTTCTAGCTATCGGTGATTCAATGGCAACCGATATGGTAGGTGCCGCCGGGGCCGGCATCGACACCCTGTTCGTGGCAAACGGAATCCACCGAGCAGAAGTCGCCCCCGACAAAAGGCTTTTGCGTGAGGCGTCGATTGCGCTGTTCGACCGCGAAAAAGTAGTTCCAACCGCAGTTTGTCGCGAGTTGAGTTGAGCTATTGCGGGGGAGGCGCAGCGGACGCACGGTAGATGAGACGCGGCGCAATAATTTCTTGAAGGTTCTGCGGTTTCTCGCCGGCGCTCAAACGAACGAGAAAGTCGGCTACCTTCACGCCTGTTATGGCAAGTGATGCCTCGGTGGCAGTTAGCCCTGGCCGAAAGCGATCTGCGGGCACATCGGCATCGACGTCGTCATGGGCGACGACAGACACGTCTCTGCCGACTTTAAGCCCGAGATCTTCGATCGCGCGGTATGCCCCTTCGGCCAGCAGGACGTTGCCGCATATGACGGCCGTAGGCCCGTCTGATCGCTCCAGGAGAGAACGAACGATCTGATAGCCGTTGCGTTCGTCCATTCGGGTTGACGTGAGGTAGCCCGATCCAACGCTGAGGTCGCGAGCTCTGAGGGTGTTCTCGAAACTCGTCGCACGCTCCGAAGCAAACGCATAGCTTGGATCGTCGTTCAGGAACGCGATCCTCCGATGTCCAAGGTCGAGCAGCAGAGACGCCAAATCCCTGATCGCCGCGCCATTGTCGACGGTCAGATAGCTATACGTTGCCCCGGCCGGCGCCGGGCCGTAGACTACAAATGGGATGCTATTCTTCTCCAAATGCTCGATGCGCGCGTCATGCACGGCGGGCTTAGGGAGGACGAAACCATCCACCCGCCCTGCGTGGAAGAAAGAGACGTAGTCGGCCAAGTCGCCCGCGCGCGTGGGCTTGATGATCAGGTCGCTCTGCGAGCGCGAAAGTTCGTCAAACAGACCGACCAAGAACTCGCGGAACAATGCCTCGCGCATCAGGTTGTTCTCCAACTCAAGGAACAGCGCGAACGCTCCGCTCTTGCCAGTTGCGAGGCGCCGTGCGGCAGAACTCGGCGTGTAGTTAAGCCGAGCGGCTTCGGCGACTATGAAGTCGCGCGTCTCCGGCTTAACTATGGGGTGGCCGTTTAGAGCGCGGCTTACTGTCGCCACTGACAGGTCAATCCGGGCAGCGAACTCTTTGAGGTTCATAGTTCCCCGTCTTCAGTACATCTAGACACGGTTATGCGGGCAACTCATCCTACGCGCAAGACCGGTTTCTGCTAAGCCCTTCTCAGGGCGATGTTGGCAAGTTCATTTCAGATTCACACTCGTCTTGGCGTTGACGCCGTGCGAGCCGCCAGCTAAGAATGATAAGCGCTTAACATTTTGGCTGAGGAATACTAAATTGACGATCCGAATAGTGGTGTGGGGCGAGAATGTTCACGAGCGTCGCAATCCAGCGGTCGCGGACATTTATCCTGAGGGCATGCATGCGCAGATCGCGCGCCTGCTTGTGTCTGACTCGGATCTGTCGGTGACGACGGCGACATTGCAAGAGCCCGAGAATGGCCTTTCAGCACCGCGCCTCGCGCAAACCGATGTGCTCGTTTGGTGGGGCCACGTCGCCCACGAGGAAGTTGAGGACGGCACGGTCGAGCGCATCGCCGTGCGTGTCTGGGAAGGTATGGGGCTGATCGTCCTTCATTCGGGACACTTTTCAAAGATTTTCAAACGACTGATGGGAACGCCCTGCAGCCTGCAATGGCGCGAGGCGGGCGAACGTGAGCGCATTTGGGTCGTGAATCGGGGGCACCCCATAGCGGAGGGCCTGCCGCCGCACTTCGTCCTCGAGAACGAGGAGATGTATGGCGAGCCGTTTGCCGTTCCCGAGCCACTGGAGACAATCTTCATATCGTGGTTTCAGGGGGGCGAAGTCTTCCGGTCAGGCGTCACCTATCGACGCGGCGGAGGAAACATCTTTTACTTCCGGCCGGGTCACGAAACGTATCCGACGTATCACGATCCGATTGTGGGCCAGGTGTTGCGAAACGCAGCGAGGTGGGCGCACTCGTCCACGCCGCCCCTCAAGGACGTCCTTGAGGGCCCCAACGTACCAATCGAGAAGGCTCTGGAGCCGATTTCGGATCGAGGTCCGAAGGTGCATGCGCCTGGCGAGCGCGGCTACCGCTGACCGGCCATGCGCATCCTCATCCTGGGCTCCGGCCATATGGCCGCAAATCACGTCAGGCACTTCCGAGATATCGACGATGTCGAGGTTGTCGCAGCCGTCGATGTTGCGCATGAGCGCGTCTCCGCGTTCTGTGAAACACACTCGATCGGCCGGTCATTCACCTCGCTCGACGACGCGCTGGCCTGGGGCAACTTCGACGCGGTGGCCAATGTTACGCCAGACGCGGTCCACTACCCCACCACGATGACGGCCATTCGGGCCGGCAAGCATGTGTTCTGTGAGAAGCCGCTCTCGACCGACTACCGGTCTGCCGCAGAAATGGCGGATGCCATCGAAGCCGCTGGTCTGGTCGGTATGGTCAATCTTTCCTATCGCAACCTACCGGAACTTCAGCAAGCACGCTGCCTCGTTGAGTCTGGTGCCATCGGCGAGGTCAGGCATGTCCATGCCTCTTACCTGCAGAGCTGGCTGGTGACCCAGACATGGGGCGACTGGAGAACAACGCACGGCCTACTCTGGAAGCTGTCGCGCCGCCATGGGTCGAACGGCGTCCTGGGCGACCTGGGGGTGCACCTATTCGATTTCGCCACCTTCGGTTCGGGCCAGTCCATCGCCGCGGTAACCGGCATGGCGGGGGCATTTGCCAAGGGAACCGATGGACGCATCGGCGAGTACGAACTCGATGCTAACGACAGCGTGGCCCTCACGGCCCGCTTCGAGAATGGGGCGCTTGGCGTACTGCACACAACGCGTTGGGCGACCGGGCATATCAACACGCTCGACCTGCAAGTCCATGGCGATCGCGGCGCGCTCCAGTTCCGGCACACGATGCGTGGAACGGAACTGACGATGTGTTCCGGCGCCGACCTCGAAAACGAGGAATGGCGTCCCGTTGTCTGTTCCCCTGTGCCGACGACCTACGCCCGCTTCGTCGAGGCGGTAAGGACGGGGTGCTCACAGCAGCCCGATTTCCGACGCGCTGCCGTTATCCAATTTGCGCTCGACGCTGCGGCAACAGCGATGGAAACGGGCTGCGAGGCTCAGGCCAGTCCAGCAGGCAGCGCCGGTGTCCTTCTGAGGCTGGCAAATGTCTAGTGCGGACGGTGGCCCCCCGCTGGCTGGAGATACGGCACCGCTTGTCGCCGCGCTGGACTTTGGCGGCACCAAGCTTGCGCTGGGGCTGGTTGATCGGAGCGGTCGGGTCATCGACACGACGGTCGCGATGCGAGATGGCCGCTCCCCCGAGGAGGTGGTGACCTGGACGTCCGCCGAACTGAAGGTGATGCTTGATCGCCACGGCCTTTGCATGCCGGTAGTCGCCGGTCTCGGCGCCACGGTTCCCGGATACGTCGATCGGCAAAAGCGTGTGCTCGAGTTTGCGCCCGCACATGGTTGGCGTGACGTGCGCTTCGCCGAGATGCTCGAAGAAGCTCTCTCCCTACCATCCGCAATAGAGAATGACGTCAACGCCTGCGCGCTTGCCGAGAGACGCTTTGGATGTGCGGCCAGCGGCGAGGACATGTTGTGGGTGACCGTTTCAACCGGGATCGGTGGCGCGCTCGTTCTGAACGGCGAGCTTTTCGAAGGTCAAGGGGCTGCCGGCGAGATCGGCCACGTCGTTGTCGAAGAAGGCGGGCGGGTTTGCGGCTGCGGTCATCGCGGTTGCCTCGAAGCTACCGCAGGGGGGTTAGCTCTTGGCCGCATTGCGCAGGATCAGGGGCTGGAAGTCTCAACGGCCAAGGAAGTGTTTGAGCTGGCCGCCGCGGGCAATCTAGAGGCGGCTGAGATTGTCTCCCAGGCAACAACGGCAATTGCACGGGCCATCGCTTTCGCGACAAACCTGCTCGACGTCCCTCTAGTCGTTCTCGGCGGAGCAATCGGACTCGTGCTCGATTTGGATGACGTGCGGGCCAGGGTCACCGAGCGCATCCTCCTGCCTCCCGAACGGGTACCCAAGGTATCGCGAACGGCACTCGGACAGAATGCGGCGCTGCTTGGCGCAGCCGTGAGATTTCTTGAAAATGGAGGTTCAGGTGAACGCTCAGACTTACCTCGATGATATTAGAGGCGCGCTTGATGAAACCCAAATTGTAGAACTCGTTAAGGTGGTCGACCGGCTCTACGAGGCGTTTGCTTCGGAGCATACCATCTTCACCTTCGGCAACGGCGCCTCGGCCGCATTGGCGAGCCACATGGCCACCGATATGGGAAAGCTCACCTCCCTCGATTTCGGGACTGGCCCTGTGCCACGGACCGTCAAGCGCCTTCGTATCGCGTCGCTGTGCGACAACAGCGCGTGGTTGACGGCCATTGGTAATGACCTTGCCTATGAGGACGTTTTCCTCGAGCAGTTGAAGAACCAACTGGTCGCTGGCGACGTCGTCATCGGCATCAGTGGGTCCGGCGGGTCGCCGAACGTCCTGAAAGCTCTGCGCTATGCGCGGGCGTCAGGCGCCTTCTGCATCGCCTTCACCGGTGCCCAGCCAAAGGCCGCCAACATCGAGCCTTTGACCGACGTCCTCATCAGGGCGCCGCTCACCATGATGGAGCAGATCGAGGATCTGCACGTCGTCTACCATCACATCATCACGCGACAGCTCTTCGACCGGATTAGTACTGGCGCGCAGCTCGAGGCTTAGGAAGCATCATCCAATGAAATTCTTTGCAGATACGGCCGAGGTTCGCGAGATCGAGAGCCTGTACGACACCGGCCTCCTTGATGGCGTAACCACTAACCCATCGCTGATTGCCAAATCCGGCCGCGACTTCAAGGAAGTCATCGGGGAAATTTGCTCAATCATTCCTGGCCCGGTATCGGCCGAAGTCGCTGCCACCGAATACGATGAAATGATCGCAGAGGGGCGTGTGCTGGCCAAGGTCGCCGCAAACGTCGTCGTCAAGGTGCCGCTGACCGTTGACGGGCTCAAAGCGACCAAGACCTTTTCCGCCGAGGGTATCAAGACGAATGTCACTCTGTGCTTCTCGCCGAGTCAAGCATTGCTCGCGGCCAAGGTTGGGGCGACCTATGTCTCGCCCTTCATCGGTCGGCTTGATGACATCAATATCAACGGCATGCAGTTGATCTGCGACATCCGTCGGATCTACGACAACTACGCCTTCTCGACAGAAATCCTTGCTGCGTCGATCCGCACGGCAAATCATATCACAGAGGCCGCACTGGCCGGGGCCGATGTCGCCACTATCCCAGCGGCAGTGATCTTCAAGCTTGCCGATCACCCGCTGACAAGGTCGGGTCTGGAGGTGTTCGTCAAGGATTGGAAGGCCACGGGGCAGTCCATCACTGGGTGAGACAGAGGGACTCGCAGCGAACTCGCTCCCAATGCTGAAACGCATCCTTGATCTACGGCTGTTCCGATACGCCCTGACGTCGGCTGAGCAAGGCAGCTTTCGGCGCGCCGCCGCCAGCCTAAATCTTCAGCAATCAACGGTGAGCAGGGGTGTCCGGAGTCTTGAGTATCGCGTCGGCGCGGACCTCTTTGAACGGGGTCATGCTGGAATACGACCGACGGCTGCTGGGCAGCGCTTTCTGGAAGAGGCGGCCTTAGGTTTTGAACACCTCGAACGAGCTGTTCGGCGTGCCGGTGCTTTGCAGCGCGCTGAGAACGGGGTGCTTACCGTAAGTGTCAGCGTGCCACTGATGTGGCTGGGCAACGTATTCGAGCGGTTCCGCGAAGAGTACGGCGGCATTTCGTTGGAGATTACGGAGGGCACCTCCAGCGCGAGCTGGGCTCAGGTCCAGCAGCGGAAAGTGGATGTCGCATTTGCCACGAAGAGCCACAGGCACGGAGCACCTCGATCCCTGCACCTTAGAGACGAGCGCATGGTCGTCGCCGTCCCCAAGTCACACCCGTTTGCATCTGCACGCAGGCTGCGCCTTGAAGAACTTCAAGATGAGGTCTTCATCCTCGGCGTAGGCGGTTTGGGACCCGACATCGAAGGGTATCTTGTGCGCCGGATGGCGAAATGGAGTGTTACGCCGAACATTCAACGACAGCAGGTTGGCCCATGCGATCTCGTCGACATGGTGGCCCGTGGATACGGTGCAACTATCGTCGTTGGGCCACTTCCTTATTCGGCGCCACCCGGGGTCGCACTGATTCCTCTTGTCGGGAAGAACATCATGCCACTCCATGCATTTTGGATGGAGTCAAATCCCAATCCTGCGCTTGAAGGTCTTCTGAAAATCATCCGAAGATCTGGTTCGTTCGATACGACAGCCTAGCGGTGCCGAGGTCTAGGTGGGACCACCCGTTTTGCGGGCGCGCGCGAAACCACGATCGGTAGCAATAAAGCGCTGCAGCATCGGAACAATCAATCGACCCGCGTCCCCGACTGGCCGTCCCGTTTCCTTTGAAAGCACCTCGGCATAGGACACGAGATCGCGGTGCAACGCGGCAGGCAACTCCACCGTGACCTTGACCGGCTTGTCGTCAGGAATGACGCTGAGCTTGAGTTTCGTCATTGCCCTGCTCCATAAGGTTCGAGCACGAGGTCTCGGGCGACGATCACGCGGACCGGGAATCCTGGCCGGATCGTGAGCGTCGGCGCAACCTGCAACTGGCGCTGGACGATCTGCTGGCCGGCGTCATTGATCGTGTCCTGGGCACCGCTGCGGATGGCCTGGATGAGGCGGTCGTCGTCGTCCATGGTCAGTTCGGCCCCAACCGCTAGCAGCGTCGAAAGGCCGGCGGCCTTCATCAGATCCCACCAGTGATAGTCGACGCCATCCTCGAGCCCGGCATAGCCCTGGGTATCGGCGCCGGGCTGCCGCTCGAGGACGATGGAGCGGCCGTTGGGGAAGATCAGCCGGTTCCAGACCAAGAGGATGCGGCGCTGACCGAAGGCGACGCCATTGTCATATTCGCCGATGATCCTGGTGCCCTGCGGAACGAGGAGGATACTGCCGGTCGGGCTGTCATAGATGTGCTGGGTGACCTGGGCGGTGATCTGGCCCGGCAGGTCGGAACGGATGCCGGTGATGAGCGCAGCGGGGATGACCGATCCGGCCTGCAGGGTAAATGGCGAGGCCGGGGCGGCGACGCGATCGGCCGCGACGGTACGGCGATCGACCTCGGCATTGAGGAAGGCGAGCTGCCGGTCCTCCGGTCCGGTTCCGACAAGCCCGGGGGCCGTTCCGCCGAGAACCGGCTGGAAGGACGGAAGTCCAGATGCTGCCGAGGACCGGGTCGGGAAGAAGACCTCACTCGTGCGAGCAGCTTCCATCTCGGCCAGGCGTCTCTGCTCCTCCGGATCGGGTTGCGGCACAGGCATGATCTCGGCCGGGATCGGGCGCCCGTCTTCCCGGGCACGCACGATCGGACCGCCCAGGTCGCCCGGGAGCGGCGGACCGAGCTGGGGAACGCCGCTATAGTCTGACGGTAATCCTTCGAGCCCGTCAGCGGTCTGCCGGCGATCCGTGGTGAACAGCTCCTCCCGGTTCGGCTGCCGGTCGCCGGTCTGGAGCGCATAGATCAGCGCCCCGCCGATGCCGATGCCGGCGACGACACCGAGACCAGCAAGCACCCGGCGCGAGATGCGGGTAACCCGGGGTGCCTCGGGGCGGAGCCGCATGGTTCCCGTAACTTCGGGTGCGCGGGGCCCGCCGCCGTTGTCCGGTGTAACAGATGTCTCGCTCATGACGATGGCCTCCCGTCGGTGCGCACGATCCTGACCTTCTGTTGCCGGTTGCCACTGCCGAGCCGCAGCTCGGCCGCACCGAACAGGCGGTCGACGATGAGGATGTTCTGGTAGATGCGGCTGTTGACGATCTCGGGCTGACCGTCGGAACCAATGACGAAGATGGGTGGCATCTCACCCTGCACGATGCCGCGCGGGAATTCGACATACACCCGCCGCCCGTCGTCATAGACAGATACCGGCCGCCAGGACGGTGTGTCACCGGTGAGGCCGTAGCGATAATTGCGCGCGACGACGGCTGGAATTGTCGGAGTCGTGGGCACGTTGGACCGCTGCGGCGAGATCTGCGGATAGGCCCAGGCGACGGCCGGCATGTAGGGCTTCTCGCCCGACCGCAGCTCGAGCATGTAGGTGCGCCGGTCGGTGGTGATGACCAGGTTGGTGGTGATGTCGGTGCGCGACGGTTTGACCAGCACATGGACGCGCCTTGTAGCGCCGCTGCCGCTCTCGGTATCGCCGATGATCCAGCGCGCCGTGTCCCCGGCAGCGATCGGGCCGGCCCCGGTCAGGCTTTCGCCGGGCTCGAGTGCGATGTCAGTGATCTGCCCGGGCGCGGCATAGACCTGATAGAGCGCGCCCTCGCTCCAGGGATAGATCTGGATGGCATTGAAGTAGCCGTCCTTCCGCGGTTCGACGCGTGCGGCGATATTGGAGTTCTCGACGCGGCCGGTCGGCGTGGTCGCCGGATCGCCGCCCTTCGCCGGAGTCCAGGCCGGCGGCACAAGGATGGGCCGTGGCGCCCCGTCGACCGTGCTGACCGCGACCGCCGGCAGCGGCGGGACATTGGCGTCGTAGCTGATCTGCGGCGGTCTCGTCGTCGCGCAGGCCGCGAGTGTGACGGTCGACAGCAACAGCACGCCAATCGTGGAAGCGGATTTACGGAAAGCCGGATTTGCGACGTGTCGGATCGTTGGCTGGCTCATTGCCCCAGCTCCTTGGACCAGTTGATGGCATTGACGAAGACACCGAGCGGATTGCGGCGCAGTCGCTCGGCATCGCGAGGCGGCTGGATGACCACGGTGAGAATGGCGGTCCAGCGCTCGGTGCCGGCGATCTGGCCGTTTTCGTAACGGCGTTCGGTCCAGGCAACGCGGAACGAATCCGGCGATGCGCGGATCACGCTCGAGACCTCGACGGCCACCTGCTGTTTTCCGACGCGCGCAAACGGGTCGTTGGAGCGCGCATAGTCGTTGAGAGCCACCGAACCGCGGTCGGTGGTGAACTCGTAGGCACGAAGCCAATTCTGGCGAACGATGATCGGATCGGCAGAAATCGAACGGACTTGCTCGATGAAGCGCGCTAGGTGGAATGCGATCTGTGGGTCCGTCGGCCGATAGTCGGCGACGGCCGGCTCGACGGCGCGTGCTTCGCCTGTGCCATCCACTTCGACCACCCAGGGGACCACGGTCCCGCGTGCGGACTGCCAGACCAGGGCACTCGCGAAACCGCCCGACAGGATGAGGCAGCCAAAGGCCATCAGTCGCCAATTCCGGGCCTGCACGCGGGCGGAGCCGATGCGTTCGTCCCAGACCTGGGCAGCACGCTGGTAGGGCGTCTCGGGTTCCGGCGTCTTGCCGTAATGGGCGGCCGGTCGTTTGAAAAAGCTCATGTGCGGTCTCTTTCAGAAAGGCTAATGGAAGCGCCGCCACCGTGGCTGTCGCCGGACCGGACGGCATGCGCGGCGGCCGTGACGCCGTGGCTCATGGCCTGGCTGTGCCGCATGCGGCGAGCCCAGGCTGGCGGGCCTTCGGTGGAATTGGGTGATGCAGGCGGCTCGGTAGTGTTGCCGCCGACGGTGCCCATCGAGGACGAACCGCCAGTCGCCGCGAAGGCCGTGCGGCCGCCGGTGTCGAAGGAGGCGCCGAGGCTCTCGGAGACGCGCGATGCCGCCCGTTTGAGCGGCGAGGCTGCGGCCCCGCCGGCGGCACGGGCGACACCGCCGAGGCCTGCGGCCACGGCGGCAGGACCAGATTCCCCAGTGGAGGCGAGGGAATAGGCGGTTGAGGCACCACCGGCGAGGGACGCGCCACCACGGACACCGGCAGCTCCCACCGACACCGCAGCCCGTCCGCCCCGGATGCCAAGTGCCGCGGCGCCACCGGCGGCGACGGCCGCACCGCCCACAGCCAGACCGGTTCCCACGGCGGCCCCGGCGCCGAGCTGCGGTCCGCCAGCAACGATGCCATTGGCGATGCCCGGGCCGAAAATGCCGAGGCCGAGGAGCGAAAGCGCCGCCAGGACGATGGCCATGGCGTCGTCGATCGTCGGCTGCTCGCCCCCGAAGCCGGCTGTGAACTCCCCGAACAGGGTGGAGCCGATGCCGATGATGACGGCCAGCACCAGTATCTTGATGCCCGACGAGATCACGTTTCCGAGCACACGTTCGGCCATGAAGGCCGACTGGCTGAAGAGGCCGAAGGGGATCAGCACGAAGCCGGCCAACGTGGTCAGCTTGAACTCGATCAGCGTGACGAAGAGCTGGACGGCCAGGATGAAGAAGGCGAGCAGCACGAGAACCCAGGCGATCAGCAAGCAGATGATCTGCAGGAAGTTCTCGAAGAAGGCCCAGTACCCCGACATGTCGGAAATCGCCTGGAGCAGCGGCCGACCGGCATCGAACCCGGTCTGGGCCACGCGGCCGGGGCGCATGAGGTCGGCGACCGAAAAGCCGGTTCCCGACGCCATCAGGCCCAGTCCCGCAAAGCTGTCGAAGACGATGCGGGCGAGAGCGTTCCAGTTGGAGATGAGGTAGGCAAAAACGCCGACGAAGATCGTCTTCTTCACCAGTCTCGCAATGATGTCCTCATCTGCGCCCCAGGCCCAGAACAGAGCGGCGAGTGTGATGTCGATGACGATCAGCGTCGAGGCAATGAAGGCCACCTCGCTGCCCAGTAGGCCGAAACCGCTGTCGATGTAGGAGGTGAAGACCTCGAGGAAGCGGTCGATGACGCCGGAGCCTTCCATCGTCTAGTTCCCCCCTGCGGGCGACAGGAAGCGGCGGCGGTTTTCATCCCATGCGGCCAGGCAGTCGGTGTCGCGGGTCGCGGCTTCGCCCAATTCGCGGCAGCGTTGCATCGTCGCGCGCAATGGATCGGTGCGTGGCGCCTCAGTGGTGACCGAGGGGGGCGGACTCAATGGCGCGGGCGCATCCTCACGCGCGAGATGGATCGCCGCCGCCGTGATGGCCACGGCGACGATGATAACGGCGGCGAGCCGCGCGAGCACTTTCCCGTCCACGATCACCCCCTTCTGTCAGTGTCAGTTGCTGCCGGGGAACATCTGGGCGTCGCCGGGCTGGTAGCCGGTACCAGGCTCAAGGAAGCGGCGGCGCTGCTCGCGGCCCTGTTCGGCCGCGGCGGCCTGTTCCGCAGCCGACAGCGCGTCGGCCCGGCCGTTGGCGGCGAGCAGTGCAGTGAGGTCGGCGAGCTGCTGGGCCTGCAGCGCGAGAATCTGGTTGCCGGCCTGGGTCGCCTGGAGCGCGCCGGTCGCGCCCTGGCTTTCTCCGACTAGATTGGAGAGTTCGGCACGCTGGGTTTCGATATTGCCGACGACGCCGGCCTGCACACGCATGGCGTCCTGCAGGGCACCGACTGTGTTGCCCCAGCGCTCGCGCGCCAGCTCGACCAACTGCTGGTCGGATGCGTTGAGATCCATGTTGGAATATTGCTGCGAGAAGATCTGGTCGATCTGCTGCACATCGAAGGCGATCCGCTGGGCTTGCCCAAGGAGCTGCTGGGTGCGCTGGACTGACTGCTGGATCTGCTGGAGCGAGGAGTACGGCAGGCTCGCCAGGTTCCGCGCTTGATTGATCAGCATCTGGGCTTCGTTCTGAAGCGAGGTGATCTGGTTGTTGATCTGCTCCAGAGCCCGCGCCGCTTGAAGGATGTTCTCGGCATAGTTCGACGGGTCAAAGACGATGTCACCGAAGCCGAACAGGGCATAGGCGGGCGTTACCGCGACTGGGGACACTGCCAAGGGCACCGAGAGCATGGTGGTGGCGAGAAGAATGGCGCGTCGGCGCGAGCGAAGGGTCATGGGGACATCTCCTTGATGAGGTCGTCGATCGCGGCCGTCGGGGCGGCAATATTGGTGAGGTTGGGGATGAGCTCGGCGGCCCAGTCGAGGTTGTGGATGCGCAACCAGGTCTCGAGGAATCCGTCGCGGCCGTGTTCGGCCAGGACGTGATCGATCAGCGCATGGTCTTCCTTGGCGGAAGCGGCACAGATGGACAGGGCAAGCTCGCCGAGACCCAGTTCGAACAGGCGGTTGCCGCTGCGGGACTGGCAGTAGTAGTCACGCTTCGGCGTTGCCCGCGCGAGGATCTCGATCTGGCGGTCATTGAGGCCGAAGCGCCGGTAGATGGCTGTGATCTGCGGCTCGATCGCTCTGTCGTTCGGCAACAGGATGCGCGTGTGGCAGGAGTCGATGATCTCCGCGGCGATCGTGCTCTTCTCGAGCTGGGCCAGCGACTGGGTGGCGAAGACGACGCTGGCGTTCTTCTTGCGCAGCGTGACCAGCCATTCGGCAAGCTGCCTGGAGAAGCCGGGATCGCTCAGCGCCAGCCAGCCCTCGTCGACGATGACAAGGGTCGGCCGCCCGTCGAGGCGTCCGGCGATGCGATGGAAGAGGTAGGCGAGTGTGGCGGGCGCGGCACCCGTGCCGAGCAGGCCCTCTGTCTCGAAGGCAAGCATCGAAGCATCGCCGATGGTCTCGCGCTCTGCATCGAGCAGCCGTCCATAGGGTCCGCCGACGCAATAGGGTTGCAGCGCGCGCTTGAGGTCATTGGACTGCAGCAGCACCGTGAGGCCGGTAATGGTGCGTTCCTCGACCGGCGCTGAGGCGAGCGAGGTCAGCCCGGTCCAGATGTGCTCCTTGACCTCGGGCGTGATGGTCACGCCCTCGCGCGTCATGATGGCGACGACCCAGTCGGCTGCCCAGGCGCGTGCCGGGGTATCGTGGATGGCGGCGAACGGCTGCAGGGCGACACTGGTATCGGCCCCCTCAGTGAGCTCGCCGCCGAGATCGTGCCAGTCGCCTCCCATCGTGAGACTCGCCACGCGGATCGAACCACCGAAATCGAAGGCGAAGATCTGGCTTTCCTCGTAGCGGCGAAACTGCAACGCCATGAGGGCGAGCAGCACCGACTTGCCGGCGCCGGTCGGTCCGACAACCATCGTGTGGCCGACGTCGCCGACATGGAGAGATAACCGGAACGGGGTCGAGCCTTCCGTCCTGCCATGCAGCAGTGGGGGTGCCTGGAAATGCTCATCCCGTTCCGGCCCCGCCCACACCGCCGATAGCGGGATCATGTGGGCGAGATTCAGCGTGCTGATCGGCGGCTGCCGGACATTGGCGTAGATGTGTCCGGGCAACGTGCCGAGCCAGGCATCGACCGCATTGATCGTTTCCACCATGCCGGTGAAGTCGCGACCCTGGACGATCTTCTCGACCAGCCGCAGCTTCTCATCGGCAATGCGGGCGTCCGCGTCCCACACCGTGATGGTCGCCGTGACATAGGCCTCGCCGGCGTAGTCGGCACCGAGTTCCTGCAGGGCGAGGTCCGCGTCGGCCGCCTTGTTGGCGGCGTCAGTGTCGACCAGGGCAGAGGCTTCGTTAGTCATCACCTCTTTGAGGATCGCCGCGACGCTCTTGCGCTTAGCGAACCACTGGCGCCGAATCCTGGTCAGGAGCTTTGTGGCGTCGGTCTTGTCGAGCAGGATCGCGCGTGTCGACCAGCGATAGGGAAAGGCGAGCCGGTTCAGTTCGTCGAGGATGCCGGGCGTGGTTGCCGCCGGGAACCCGACAATGGTGAGGATGCGCAAATGCGTCTCGCCGAGGCGCGGCTGCAGTCCTCCAGCGAGTGGCTGATCGGCGAGCAACGCGTCGAGATAGATCGGCGTCTCGGGAACGCCGACGCGATGGCGCTTGGTCGAAACGGTAGAGTGCAGATAGGTCAGGGTCTCGGCGTCATCGAGCCAGCGGCATTCGGGCATGAAGCCGTCAAGCAGCGCCAGCACACGGTCGGTGCGATCGACAAAGCCGCGCAGGATCTCCCACGGGTTGATGCCGGTTTGCTCGCGACCTTCGTAGAGCCAGCTCTCGGCGCGGGCCGTGTCCTCGGCGGGCGGGAGATAGGCGACGGTAAGGAAGTAGCTCGACTCAAAATGCGTTCTGGCTTCCTCGAAGTCGGCCTTGCGCTCTGCATCGATCAGGGCCGAGGCCGCTTCTGGAAAACTGCTCTGCGGATAGGTGCCCGCCTCATGGCGCTGCGCTTCGACAAAGATGCTCCAGCCTGAGCCGAGGCGGCGGAAGGCATTATTCAGGCGGTTGGCGACGCCGACCAGTTCGGCCGCCACGGCGCTGTCGAGATCGGGGCCGCGGAACTTTGCCGTGCGCTGGAAACTGCCATCCTTGTTGAGGACGACGCCTTCACCAACCAGGGCGGCCCACGGAAGATAGTCGGCGAGCCGGGCGCCGCTGCGGCGATATTCTACGAGGTTCATCATCGCGGTGCCTCAAACGCTGAGATGGGCAGGAATGCGCAGATGCCGGCGCACAACTTCGACGAAGAGCGGGTCGCGCCGCGCCGCCCAGACGGCAACCAGGTGTCCGATCGCCCCGAGCAGGACGCCGACCAGCCAAAGGCGCAAGCCGAGACCGAGCGCGGCCGCCAGGGTGCCGTTGAGGATGGCGACCGAACGCGGGGCGCCGCCCAGGAGGATCGGTTCGGTGAGCGCGCGATGAACGGGCGCCATGAAGCCGGGAACGGGCTCGTCCATCAGATCAACGCTCCGCCGCCGAAGCTGAAGAAGGAGAGGAAGAAGCTGGACGCGGCGAAGGCGATGCTGAGACCGAAGACAATCTGAATCAGCCGGCGGAAACCGCCCGAGGTGTCGCCGAAGGCGAGGGTGAGGCCGGTGACGATGATGATGATCACCGCGATGATCTTGGCGACAGGCCCCTCGATGGATTCGAGAACCTGCTGCAGCGGCTCTTCCCAGGGCATCGACGATCCGGCGGCATAGGTTGCCTGGGTCAGGGTGAAGCTGATCGAGGTAGCGAGCGCGGTCGCGGCGATCCGTGGACGGGCGCGAAGGGTCTTCAAGATCATGAGGAGGCTCCGGTGTGTTCGAGGGACGTGATGATTGGAACAACGTCGTAGTCGCCGGTCGCGCCGAGCCCGGTGACTTGGGCGAGCTCGATGAGACGGCGAGCGGACCCGCGGCCGGAAAGCACGGCGATGATGTCGATGGTCTCCGCAATGAGCGCGCGCGGGACCGTCACGACCGCTTCCTGGATGAGTTGCTCGAGGCGACGAAGGGCGCCGACGGCGGTGCCGGCATGGATGGTGCCGATGCCGCCGGGATGGCCGGTCGACCAGGCTTTGAGAAGGTCAAGGGCCTCGGCGCCGCGCACCTCGCCAATGGGAATCCGGTCCGGACGCAGCCGTAGGGAGGAGCGCACGAGGTCGGCGAGTGAGACCACGCCGTCCTTGGTCCGGAGTGCCACGAGGTTGGGCGCGGCGCATTGGAGTTCGCGGGTATCTTCGATCAGCACCACGCGATCGCCGGTCCTCACGACCTCAGCGAGAAGGGCGTTCGTCAGCGTGGTCTTGCCGGTAGAAGTTCCGCCAGCGATCAAGAGGTTCTTCCGCTCGGCAACAGCCTGGCGGAGCGCGTTTGCTTGCGGCGCGGACATGACGTCGGCCGCCACATAGTCGTCCAAGGTGAAGACAGCGACGGCGGGCTTTCTGATCGCGAAGGCCGGGGCCGCCACCACAGGCGGCAACAGGCCCTCGAAGCGCTCCCCCGTTCCGGGCAGCTCCGCCGAGACCCGGGGTGAACCGGCGTGGACCTCTGCGCCGACATGATGCGCGACAAGGCGAATGATCCGCTCGCCATCGCTGGGCGTCAGATGCTCGCCGGTATCGGCGAGGCCCTCGGTGAGCCTGTCGACCCAGAGCCGCCCGTCGGGGTTGAGCATCACCTCGACGATCGCGGGGTCTTCCAGGAACCGGGCCACGGCCGGACCGAGCGCGGTGCGCAGCATGCGCGTTCCGCGTTCGACCGCCGCCGATTGCCGGGAAGTAACCACCACGTTGTCCCCACTTCGCTGCGGGCCCGCACGACGAGCGGCCCTGGATCGGGGACAAGTAGAAGAGGCAGGAACGGGCGAACCGCAACAAGCCTCAAGGGGTCATCGTACCCTGGCGCGGAATGACAGGGAAACGGCGGAACGGCCCTGTCGCGATGAACCTATCGCTGATAGCCAGGAGCCGAATCGTCGGCCGAATGGACGTCCTCCGGTATCTCGCTGCGCAGTTTCGGGCCCTGCGCGAGTCGGCGTCCGAGCGCGGCGACGAACGCGTCGTAACGCTTGCCGGACTGGGCACGTGCTGCCGCCTGCGCCGGCTCCGGGAGTTGTGGTGTCGTGGTCAGCCAGAAGCGCACGAAGACGGCCAGCGTTTCGACCGAGATGCCGAGATCGCGTTCCATGCGGTTGAGGCGCCGGTCGATTTGGTCGAGGCGCTTGGTCATTGCGGCTTCCTGCCGCTCGGCGGCATCCGGTGACAGGAATGAGGCGATCGCCGCCTCGGCAACGAGTGAGCGGGAGAGGTCGCGCCGGGCGGCATGCTCGACGAGCGCCTTCATGACCGGCGGGTCGAGATAGATCGAGAGCCGCTGTTTCTTGCCGGGCTTGATCACCGTCGGCCTCACAACATGCCGTCGCCGGGATCGAGGTCGGCCTGTCGTGCGACCCTTTGCATTGTGCGGTTGAGATTACGGGCCAGGACGGCCGGGTCCTCGTCCGCATCGCGATCGGTATCGAACTCGTCCTCGACCACCGGCTGGGTGTCCACGATGGTCTTGCTGCTCAACTCGGGCTGGCGGCGCTTCTCGGATTCGGTCGGGTCGTCGTCATCGCCCGCCAGAACGCTCGGCAGATCCCGTGCGCCGCGGACCGGCGGCCCCCGCATCGCGCGAGCGCTCCAGTCGTCGTTCGGCGCTTTCGCGACATGCCGGAGATGTGGCGGCTGAAGGATGCGCTCGGTGAAGCGGGGGTCTTCGTAGTAGCGTGCCTTACGGGCGCGGATGGGATGAATGCCGGCGACCATCACGATCTCGTCGCTGGGCGGCAGTTGCATGACCTCGCCGGGCGTGAGCAGCGGCCGGGCGGTCTCCTGGCGCGAGACCATGAGATGCCCCAACCACGGCGAGAGGCGATGGCCGGCATAGTTCTTCATCGCCCGCATCTCGGTGGCCGTGCCGAGCGCGTCGGACACGCGTTTGGCCGTGCGCTCGTCATTGGTGGCGAAGCTCACCCTGACGTGGCAGTTGTCGAGGATGGAGTTGTTCGGACCGTAGGCCTTTTCGATCTGGTTGAGCGATTGGGCGATCAGGAACGCCTTCAGGCCGTAGCCCGCCATGAAGGCCAGGGCCGACTCGAAGAAGTCCAATCTCCCCAATGCCGGGAACTCGTCGAGCATCAGCAGCAGACGGTGGCGGTCTGCCTTGGCCTTGAGGTCTTCGGTCAGCCGGCGTCCGATCTGGTTGAGCAGCAGACGGATCAGCGGCTTGGTCCGGTTGATGTCCGACGGCGGCACGACGAGGTAGAGCGTGGATGGTCTTGCGCCGCCGACGATATCGGCGATCCGCCAGTCGCAGCGGGCGGTGACCTTCGCCACGACCGGATCGCGATAGAGGCCGAGGAAGCTCATCGCCGTACTCAGCACGCCGGAACGTTCATTGTCCGATTTGTTGAGCAGTTCGCGTGCGGCCGAAGCAACCACGGGATGCGGACCGGGCTGGCCGAGGTGCGGCGTCTTCATCATCGCCGCCAGCGTCGCCTCGATCGAGCGCGCCGGATCGGAGAGGAAGTTGGCGACGCCGGCGAGCGTCTTGTCTTTCTCGGCATAGAGAACGTGGAGGATGGCGCCGACCAGCAGCGCATGCGAGGTCTTCTCCCAGTGATTGCGCCGCTCCAGCGAGCCCTCGGGATCGACCAGGATATCGGCGATGTTCTGGACGTCCCTGACCTCCCATTCGCCACGACGAACCTCGAGCAGCGGATTGTAGGCCGAAGAGTCCGCATTGGTCGGATCGAACAGCAGCACGCGGCCGTGCTTCGCGCGGAAGCCGGCGGTGAGTTGCCAGTTCTCACCCTTGATGTCGTGAACGATGGCCGAGCCCGGCCAGGTGAGCAGCGTTGGAATGACCAGGCCGACGCCCTTGCCCGATCGGGTCGGTGCGAAGCACAGCACATGCTCCGGACCGTCATGCCGGAGGTAGTCGCGCTCGAGGCGACCGAGTACGACGCCATCCGCTCCAAGCAGGCCGGCAGTCATGACCTCAGCGGGCGTCGCCCAGCGGGCCGAACCATAGGTTTCGATATTGTCGGCCTCGCGGGCGCGCAGGATCGACATGAGGATGGCGGCGGCGATGGATAAAAAGCCGCCGGATGCCGCGATGATGCCACCCTCTTGGAAGATCGAGCGCGCATAGGCGTCGTAGGAAAACCACCACCAGAAAAAAGCGGGCGGGTAGTAGATCGGCCAGCCGGTGAGATGGAACCAGGGCGCGCCGAGTTGCGGCTGGAAACCGAGCCGCCAGGCGGTCCATTGTGTTGCGCACCAGACCGCCGTCAGGACGATCAACCCAACGACGATCATCTGGCCCCAGAGGATTTTTGTTCCCGACATCATGATCTCCTTTGGAGAAGAGGTCGGGCCAAGCCGTCGCAGACTTCAAGACCATGTTGCCTTTGATCGCAGCGTGGCGGGTGCAATCGCGCAAATACTGGAAACGCCCAAAGGTAGTGGAGATTTGATGGCTCACAGCTAAGGCATCGCGTGAATGACAAATCTCGATCGTCATGGCATAGGGCGGCGTCATAGTTGAGCGAGGATCTATTTCATGACCACTGCAAACGAGATCGCCGATAAGCTGGCCGCCGAGCACAGCCTGACCAAGACCCAGGGCAAGGCGCTGGTCGACGGTGTGTTCAAGGCAATCGCCGAAGCCGCCGCTGCTGGCGAAGAGATTTCCCTACCGGGTTTCGGGAAGTTCAAGGTGAAGGCGATACCGGCGCGCGAAGGTCGCAATCCTTCCACCGGCGCCACCATCAAGATCGCCGCCGCCAACAAGCTGACTTTCGCCCCGGCCAAGGCCCTCAAGGATAGCCTCAACAACTGAGGTCTGATCCGGGCCGTCATAGGCCGATCCCCCGTTTCCGGCTGAAACTCCAATCGACACCGGCATCGCCGCGCGCGATGCCGGAGATGTGTTGCCCGAGCTTCCTGTCGAGAGACGGCGTCCACGGCACGAGCTGGAATCCGAGCCCGTCATCGATCATGGCGAAACGGCCCGACGCCAGCGTGATGCGCTGGCTGTAGGTGCCGGCGACGTAGTCGCCCGCTCCCGCCTTGTTGAACGGCCGGCTGAGATCTGTCGCCAGCTTCTCGCCGAGAGCTTCAACCTCGCGGCGGCGCAGCGTGTCGAGCAGCCGCCGTGCGAAAACCATCCTGCCGCCCTGGCGCTGCGCCAGACCTTCCTCGACCAGATGCTCGGCCCGGTGTTCCAGCGCGTCCTGCACCTCGCGGCCGAACCCGCCATCGCTCAGCGCGATCGGATCGCGAGAGATGGCCTGCCGGTCGAGCCAGGTCGCCCCGCTCGCCGTCACCTGCCGCTCGATGGGAAGGTCGGAACGCACCGCAATAGCCACCCGCTGCCGCCCGTGCGTATCGGTGAAGCTGCGCAGCTCGACGATCGAGCCGGGCGCACTGTCCCCTGCGGCGTCCAGGTCAGGGAGCCTGATATGGTGGGCCCGGCCGTCGACGCCGTCGATCACCGCATAGGCGGTGCCTTTGAGTTCATCATCGAGCCCACGATCGACAAGACGGCCAATAACGGGGTCGCCGAGGCTTTCCCCCGCGAGCACGAAGCTGGCGGCGCCTCGCTCGATCCCTCGTTCGGTCAGGGCTCGGTGCATGCGCTTGATGACGTCGCCACGTTCACCGAGTTCGCGCAGTGTGGGTTCCGCCTCATCGGTGATGTACCACTGGCCAGCGCCGATCTGGTGAGCGAGGCCAAGAGATTCGAGGACGCGCAGTCGCCCGACCTTGAGCGTGTGGTATTCGTCCGGCTGATGATCGCCGGGTGGCGCCAGGTCGATGATGCCGCTCTTGTGAGCGTCGCGCATGAGCTGGCGGTCGAGGTTGGTCCACCGCTCGGCCTCGACCTGACGGGCGAGGTTCCTATCGATCTCATGGTCGCTGCGCGGACCGAGCTCCATGGTGACCAGGTCCTGCGCTCGCGCGCGCATGCCTTCCTTGACGTAGTCGCGTGAGATGACGAGGTCCTGGCCGTCGTCGGTTCGGCCGCGCAGGATGACGTGGACATGCGGATTGTCGGTATTCCAGTGATCGATCGCCACCCAGTCCAGCTTCGTGCCGAGGTCCCTTTCCATCTGACTCATCAACTCGCGGGTGAATGCCTTGAGGTCCACCATTTCGGCAGCGTCCTCTGGCGAGACGATGAATCGGAAATGATGCCGGTCGTCCTCGCAGCGCTCGCCGAACTCTTTCGCATCCAGATCGTCGCCGCCCGGCCCGAACAGGCGTGCCTTCTCTCCGTCCCGGGTTACACCCTCGCGGCGTAAATAGCTGAGATGCGCGCCCATCGGCGCCGAGCGCTGCGAGTGGCGGACGACGCGGGTCTTGATCACCGCAATGCGCGAGCGGCCGGTGAGCAGTCGATTGGCTTGAACGGTCGCGCGCTTTCCGCGCCCGAAGCGGGAGCGATTGCCGGGTCTGATGTTGCCTGAATAGGAGAGCCTGCCGCCGGCGCGCTGGGCCGCGGCGAGCGCCTGGGCGATGAAGGGCCGGGCCCGCTGCGCCTTGCTCGATCGGATGCGCCCAGATCGGACGCGAAAAGGGGGCTCGTCGCTCATGGCCGTGAGACCGCACATCGCGCCAAGGCACTGAGATGAGGGAGAGAAATCGCGCAGCGCGATGTAGGTGCAAACGCCGCACATCGCGCGCGCGTCTCGTAACCCCTTGAAAAACAACCAACCGACCGGGGCGCACCTCGCCCAATTTTATCTCGCCATCTTCCGGTTGTTGCTCCGGGTTCTCTCCTGCCTGCCCTCCATGCTCCGCTGCGGTTCGCCATGATGCGATGAGATGAAACGCCGCTCATGGGGAGGAATTCCCCTCAGATCTGGCGACAAAGATGCCCGCTGCTGGAAATGAGGTGGCGTCGTCGTCGTGCGTGGGATCGGCATCCGATTGACCGCCGGGCTGCGGCGAACCGGCAGGAGAGCCGCCCAAGGCGGGGGCGACGAATAGCGGCGCCTCACGCCAATCGGTCGGAGGTGACGGCGTTGTCGACGCGCCACCGGGCAGCGCTTCGCCGCCGAGGATCGGCGCGAGCTTGGCGACATAGGCGCGCGTCTCGGCGGGCAGCGGGCGACCGGTCGAGAGATACTCATCGTAGCGTCCCAGGCCCGCATTGTAGGCTGCGAGCATCGCGGCGACATTGCCGTAGCGATCGAGCATTTCGCGCAGATAGGCGGTGCCGGCGAGGATGTTGTCACGCGGATCGAATGGGTCGTCGCCGAACGAATATCGGACGCGCAACTCGGCCCAGGTGTCGGGCATGATCTGCATCAGCCCCATCGCACCGGCGTCGGAGACCGCGCCAATGTCGTGCGCGCTCTCGGCATCGAGAACCGCGTGTATCCATGCTTCGGGGATGCGGAAGCGCTGCGATGCCTCGGCAACATGGGTGTCGAAAAGGTGCGCGGTCGCAGGCTGAGCGACCGGCACATCCTGCGCCAGCACGGCCGGCGCCGGTGGGAAGACCGGCAGACCGGAAAGGAGAAGGAAGGCGACACGGCAACAGATGCCGTGTCGCTGGATGGCGCGCGCGATGCGGTCTCGCTGCATGGATCAGTCCTGCGCCTTGTCCGGCTCGTCGCGCTTTTTCTGCCGGGTCCAGTGCAGCCCCCAGTCGCGGCCGCTCTCGTCCGACTGGAACAGGCGGGCGCGGATCGGCTGCGCCAACGAGGGATCGTCGAGGATGACGGAAATGTAGGTGCCGGCACGGTCGCCGGTCTGCAGCCAGCCGGCGCCGATCTCGATGCCCTCTTCGTCGCCGAGACGGATGCGGTAGTCCGGCGCGTTCTCGACATCTGCATTGTCGGCCGGAACGAAGACAATGGCGAGGTCGAGAGAGAGCGTGCGGACGCGCCCCGAATAGCCCGACTGGGTGCGAGTGAACTGACCGATCTGTGCCATGGGAAGACTCCTGTTCTGGCGGTTGGGAAGGCATCAGGGCGCGACGGCGGGGTCGCCGACATGCCAGTGGAAGTGGCCGTCGCCTTCCGCGTCGGTCCAGACCGGAAGCGCGCGAGCGACGGTGGAACTGACGGGGAGCGGCCCGAAATAGCGGCCGTCGAAGCTGTCGGCAGCGTCCCAGTTCATGAGGAAGACCTCGCCCTCGGCGAGCGTTCGACAGCCCTGCCAGGAGGGCAGTGGGCGGCCGAGACTGTCGCGCTCGCGAGTCTCGCCATAGGCATGGTCGAAGGCGAAGATCGTCGCGCCGCGTCGACAGACCGTGTCGCCTGCGACGGCAAGGACGCGCTTGAGAAGCGGCACGCCGCGCGGGAGATAGCCGCGTTCTGCGAGGAAGCCGGCGAGTGGCTCGGGTGGCATGACGACGGCGAGATCAGGCACCGCGACGTGTCCCACGGGCGCGAGTTGGTAGAGCCCGATCGGCACGCTGGCGGAAGCATTCCAGATGAAGCTCGGTCCGCCGCTTCGCCATGCGGGCTCGGCGACAAGCGCGCCGGCGGTGAGCATGGTCAGGAGGATTGCAGTGCGACTCATGGTTCGACGCTCCGCCGCTTGAGCCATGCGGCATGGCGATCCGTCGTGTAGAGATGCGGCTCGAGGCCGGCGGCGATGCGGTGATGGACGTGTCGCCAATGATCGGGAACGACGTCGCAAGCATCGATGCCGAGCGCCTCGATGGCGTCGATGATTTCGAGCACGCGCGCGACCTTCGGCCAGCTCTCGAGCTTGAGCAGGATGTCGCCGCCGGGGCGCACGAAGGGCAGCGTCTGGAACGGCTCTCCACGCTCGATGGTGCGCACGATGTCGATGCGCGACAGCACCGTGCCGTAGTCATTGGCGGCCCAGCGGATGAAGGCGAAGACACTGCCCGGCGCGAAGCCGACGACGCGGCGATGGCGATCGAGCACCTGCTCATAGGTCTGCCGGCCGAAGCGTATCCAGTATTCGACGCGCTTCTCCCGCCAGGTCAGTTCGACCAGCGTGGTGAACGGCGGCGGTCCCTGGACCGTAGGCCGCATGCTCAGTGGTAGGACGGAACTGTGGCTCATGGAGTGCCTCCTTCGTCGGCGGGGAACTCGCGCGCCAGGAGATCGCGCAACATGTCCGCGACGGTCTTGCCGCGCTGGAACGCGGCGACCTTGATGCGACCGCGCAGCGCCGGCGTGACGTCGATGGTGAGCCGTGCCGTGTAGCCGAGTGCGGCAGCACGAGGCTTCGATCCGTCGGCGGCGGTGATCCAGCGGTCCGGGTCACCGGGGCGGGAGGCGAAGCCGTTTCTGGCCGTGCCCTTGGTCATGGCGCCACCGCTCCGACGCGCAGGCGTTCGATTTCGGCCAGCAGCGCGGCGATCTCCCGCGCGGCCGGACTGGTCTCATCCAGTTCGGCGGCGAGTTGCCCGGACTGCGCGGCCTGGGCGAAGACGACGCGCTGGCCGATGGTCGATGCGAGGACAGGCGGATCATGGTCGGCCAGCGTTTCGGCCGTCTCGCGGGCGATGACGGTGCGGGCGCCGCAACGGTTGAGCGCGAAGCGCGCGGCAAGGTGCGGGCGGTAGATGCGCGCTTCGGCGAGCAGTTCCAGCATCTCGGCCGAGGCCCAGCCATCGAATGGCGACGGCTGCACCGGGATCAGCACGAGGTCGGCGGCGAGCAGCGCCGAGCGCATCAGACCGGCGACACGTGGCGGGCCGTCGATGACGACATGATCGGCATCGCGGGCGAGTTCGGGCGCTTCGCGATGCAGCGTGTCTCGAGCAAGGCCGACGACGCCGAACAGGCGCGGCGCGCCGCCGCGGCTGCGCTGCTGCGACCAGTCGAGGGCCGAGCCCTGGGGGTCGGCGTCGATCAGCGTGACGCGCTTTCCGCGTCGCGCCCATTCACCGGCGAGATGCAGCGCCAGCGTGGTCTTGCCGACGCCGCCCTTCTGGTTGAGGAAAGCGACGATCATCGGCTGCTCCTGCGACGAGAGGAGCCGGAAGGAGGGCAGTTATCCCCGGAGGGCGTTTCCAAATAATAAGAAGATTTAGACTCTTCTTTAGAGTCTTTACGGGCGCGATTCCGCTCGCCGGGCCAAAGGCTTAACTGAGGTTCGTGCGCCTGATGTACAGATAGGTTTGCGCCTGATGTACGGATACCGGTTGCGCCCGATGTACGGATATCTGGCGAAGTTACGCACAGCTTTTCCACAGGCCGGATGTGGACAAGTTCCTCGGCATCCGAACCGCATTCTATCGCGATGCGATAGCCGGGGAATGGCTGCCGTTTGGCAATGGCGCGGACATCGATGGCGAAGTCGGAGTAGCGCGCCAGCGAACCGCTTTTGGCATGCAGATGGCGCAGCTCGAACCACCAGCCATCGGATTGCCGGCCGGCATGCTTGCGCGCGACGCGATAGAGCCAGCGCTCGATGCCGCCGGTGAGCGCGAAATAATCCGGATCGATGGCAAGGACCAGACGGCGGTCGACGATGCCCTGGTAGAGCCACTCGGGCAGCACGAACTCCATGCCCTCGACGCGGCCGCTGCGCGTTGCGAGTTCTTCCCATTCGTTGATCCAGGAGAACTGCTGGCGCCGCCAATGCTCGCCGTGGCGGATATTGGTGCGGATGACGGTCGACTGGAGGCGCGTCAGCGCGCCCTTGATGAGGAAGTAGCTGCGCGCGCCGGTCGTTCGGCCGATGGCGTTGAGCAGTTGGTAGGGCGTGAAGCGAAAGAAGCGTGAGGTCGGGAGACCCCGGTCCTGCGCCGCGAGAATCTGGCTGGCCGCCCAGATCAGCACGTCGGCGTCCCAGATCGTCGCCATGCCGTGCTCGGCGACGGCATAGACCTGCAACTCGACGTCGCCGGCCTTGTAGTGGATCGGCGCGACCCGGCGCGACTTCGAGAGGGAGAAGAACGGGTGCGCCATGAGATCGCGCTGATCGCGCGGCGGCACGTCGCCGCTCAGCGCCTCGAAGGGATCGAGTTGGGCGCGTTCGCTGCGCTGCCGTGGAGATACCGTCATCGGATCACCGCTCAACGCGCATCGAGACGACGGGCAGGATGGACGGTGCCGTGGCCGGGATCAGAGGTCGAGGTCTTGGTGCCACGATCGGCCCAGGCCTGCAAATCCTCGAGCGCATAGACGACGCGGCCACCGAGCTTTCGATAGGCCGGTCCGGTGCCGTAGGTCCGATGTTTTTCAAGCGTGCGGTCTGAGAGGCTCAGAAAGCGCGCGGCCTCGGGGGTTCTGAGGTAGCGCGGCGGCAAGCCGGTGGTATTGGAAGTCATTGTCGGGCCTCCGGGGCTTCATTGAGGCCGCCGGATGCTGGCGGCGGATGAAGACCACGGTGGCGAAGACTGGGACCGAGAGGGGATGGGGAATTCAGGGTGGCTGAAATCCCCACCCCCATCGGGCTGGCGTTCGGCTACCTTTGCCGGCGATGACGCAGCAATTGACGATAGCCGCCGGCTATCATGGCGAGCCCGCCTTCAATGAGGCCAATGACGCTGTCGCGAAGGGCGGAGGTCTTCCAATGCTCGCCGCGGATGCGCTCGACGCCATAGATGACATCAGCGATCTGGCGATAGGAGGCGCCATTCGTGTGGCCGTCCGTCGCCTGGAGCATGAAGCGGTGGCGCCGTTTCTGCTGTGGCGTCAGGCGGCGATCGTCGGGAACAGCGCGCCCCTCCAGGGCGCGCAGCAGGCGGTCGAGTGCCTCGATCCTGTCGGGTCCGTCCGCGTCAAGCGGCACGAGCGCGGCGAGTGGGCCATCGGCCGTGACACTGGCAAGGCGGAGCAGCCGAATGGTCTGGCCGCCGGCCTGGAGAAGAAAGTGCACGCCTTGCTCGTCCGAGCGGGCCGAAGTTTCGCGCAACTCGACAGAGAGGTTCCCGGCCGCCGGGACGATGGTTGGCGCGTGCGTGAGCAGCACGGTGCTTGTGTCGAACTCGGCCGACCAGAACACCGGACCCTCGCCAGCATTCAACGACGGCGGGACAAAAAAACTGCAGGCCCCATCTCTCGTGGAGCTGACGCTTCAAGGAAGGACTGTCGGCTCGCGCATAGTCCTGCTGGTATTCCGCATTGCGCCTGAGCCATTCCCAGGCGAGATCGGGAGAGTCGAGGGCATCCAGAAAGTCATATGTTTCCGAAGACCGCCAACGCGAGGTGTCGGGCGTCATCGTGTTCCTCGTTGCCGCAACGTGGGGGTGGCAGGGTCTTCGAGATTCTGGAGCTTGGGAAGGCCTTGCGGAGACGCCGGGTTATGCCTTGGATGCATTGCCGCCTATTGGCCACCCTCGCGCAGCAGCAGCCTGTAGCCGTGTTCGGTCATCCAGCGCGCGCGGTCGAGATGACTGTCGTGAACGCGCCTGGCGCGATCGGGCTCTGCGTCCGGATCGATTCCGAAGATGACCGCAACGGCCTCGCGCCAATCTGCGCCGTCAGCCGAAGCGTCGAGCACGCGCATGTAGACCTTCATATGCGAGCGGTCATAGTCCGTCAGTTCCGTGCTGTCCGGCGGTGCGTCGAGAAAATCCGATGACGCCATCTACGTACTTTTCCCCCATTCTAGTGAAGATATATCGGTCTGCACCGGGCTTGTTAACCATGATCATCGCGGCGGCCAGGCAGAATCGGTATCACGCATGGAGACGAATCGGAACTATCGTTCCTAGAACGATCGTTCCTACACTGGTTCTCGTACCGCCATGGACCTCAAGGAGGTCATGGCGGTCAATGTGCGTCGGATCCGTCATGACAGGCAATTGACGCAGGAGGAGCTGGCGCATCGCGCCGGCTTGAGCGCGCGGTACATCGGCGCGATCGAGCGGGCGAACAAGTCGGCCAGCGTCACTATTCTTGGCCGGATCGCCGAGGCCCTCGGCGTAGACCCTGCGGTGCTGCTCAAGCGCCCGCGAGAATAGCAGCCTGCGGCGCTTAGGTCGAAAGGCACGAGCATCGTGTTGTAGAGAATACTCCGTGGCAGAATTCTCTACAAGGCCGTGTCCTCGGCTACATGGAGATACGAGAGATACTGGCACACAATCTGAAGACGCAACGCCGTGCGCGAGGGCTGTCGCAAGAGGAGCTCGCCCATCGTGCCGGCATCGATCGAACCTATATCAGTTCGCTCGAGCGCAGCGTCTATGCCGCAGGAATCGACGTCGTCGACAGCCTCGCCAAAGTGCTCGGCGTAGAAGCGTCCGACCTGCTGAAACGGCCTGGCCCCAGCGCGAAAAGGCGCGGTTCTTCGGCCCGTGGCGGAGTCACGTGAAACCCCGCCCGGACCAGCCGGGCGGGGTATTGGGGGGAGCCTCAATCGCCGTTGCGGCGGGTCGGGCGGGACCAGATCAGGCTGAAGCCTTCGCCTTCCTCGTCATCGAAGAGGTTGGCGTAGATCGGAGCGGTGAAGCTCGGATCGTCGAGCTTGAGGCCCAGGTAGGCGCGGCCCTCGTTGGACTGCTTGCTCCAGGCTGCGCCGATCTCGACCCGGCCGACGAAGACGCGGTGGCTGGGGGCATTCTCGCCGCTGGCGCGGGTATCGGGAGCGATGCGGACGTTCTTGGCCTGGAGGGAGAGGGTGACGATCTCGCCGACGAACTCGTTGGTGGCGGACTTCTTGAAGGTGCCGATGGTAGCCATGGTAGTTCTCCTTGGTTTCTGGTTCGAGCCCGCACCATTGCGGTCTCGATGGCGATCGGCCGGCCGAAGGCGATCGACGGCGCACCCCGAAGGGGCCCAGACGGCAAAGGAGAACTATCTTGTTTCGCGAGGAACCCGGCGTAGCCGGGAGGGGAAGATAGTTTGACGGCGCTGTTGCGCCTTAGGCGATCGAGGCGAAGCCGGTCTTCGGCCAGATCAAGCCATATGAGAGAGCGTATTGGAGCGGTCACTTACACAGAACAAGACAAGGAGAACGTGGCTGGCGCGCGCACCCCACAGGGACCCGGCCACACGCTCGGCGCGCTCCGGCTCTCCCTCCCGGGTCAGCCTGAATGTCAGTTTCGTGAGCCACCCCGGCAGTGCAGGACAGTCCCGATGACGGGCTGCCTCGGTCGGCTGGCACGGGGGGCGCCGCTGCATAGATGGCGGGCGTTCGGGGTGCGCTGCTGCCGACCACATGCTCGTGCTTGGCGCTCACCCCGATCCTGCATTGTAACGCACTGTCCGCGACAAGGAACGGAAGGGTTTCAGCCTGATCTGGTCGTCTGCCAACGCCGGAAGGTTACGAGGTCCCCGCGACGCCCTGTCCGGCTGGTCCGGGCGGGGCCATCATGGTCAGGCGCATGAACGCGGTGATGCCGACCGCAACCGCTCCCACGATGGCGAAGGCGAACTGCCAGGTGTCGGAGGGCATGGTGAGCTTCACGATACCAAGCGTGGCGTGATAGCCGGCAACGGCCGCCGGTGCGACGAAAGCGAGCACGATGAGCAGCTTGATCCAGGCCGGTCGCGCGACGAGGAGCAGCAGCTGGAACAGGCCAAAGGTCAGTGCCGCCGCGACGGCGCCGACGATGATGCCGCCAGGGATGCCGGCGCCGGTCTCATGCGCCCAGGAGCCGACGGCAATGCCGGCGAAGAACGGCAGGGCGAACACCGCGAGATTGAAGAGCAGCCAGCACAGCGCGACGATGGCGGCGAGCGATATGATGATGGCGATAATGATCATGGTGGTGATCTCCGTGAACGATGTCGGACGGTCGCGTCCGCCACCACCACCTCCAGGACGCAAGTGTGAGTATAGCCGGGCCGGAGCGAGGTGCAAATCTCACTCGCTCCGGGTGTGATGGTGAGGGCGGCACTCACGCGCCAGCCCGTTTGCGGAAGTCGTAGGCATTGATGCCGAGCTTCTTCGCCTTGTCGGCGAAGTTGTCCTGGATGCCGGTGCCCGGCAGGACGATGATGCCGATGGGCAGCAGATCCAGCATGGCGTCGTTGCGCTTGAAGGGTGCAGCCCGACCGTGCTTGTCCCAGTTCGGGGCGAAGCCGACCTGCGGGACCTTGCGATTGTCGGCCCACTTGGCGGCGATCAGTTCGGCGCCCTTCGGGGACTTGCCGTGGATCAGCACCATGTCGGGGTGCTTGGCGTGGACCTTGTCGAGCACGTCCCAGATGAGCTGGTGATCGTTGAAGTCGAGGCCGCCGGTGAGAGCGATCTTCGGGCCGGCGGGCAACATCACCTCGGTGTCGGCCTTGCGGCGGGCGGCGAGGAAGTCGCGGCTGTCGATCATTGCCGATGTCAGGTGCCGATGGTTGACCATCGATCCGGTGCGCGGTCGCCAGGCCGATCCGGTGTGCTGCTCATAGTGATCAGCCGCCTGGTCGCGCATCAACTCGAAGGCGTCGCGCCGTTCGATCATGGTCTGGCCCTGGGCGGTGAGGGTCTCGAGTTCGACTGCCTTGATCTCGGTGCCGTCCTGTTCCCGCTGCAGGCGGCGCTGGGCTTGCTCGTTGTCGTCCAGTTGGCGTTCGATCCGCATCACGGCGCGGTGGAAGACGTTGCTGACCGACCAGAGCAGGTCGTCGAGGTCGGGTTCGAGGCGCGTATCCGCCAGGGTGGCGATGAGGGCGTCGAAGATGTCGGCCACGGCTCCGGCGACATGATCGCCATCGGGGAGTGGTCGCGGATCGGGCTCGTCGGCAAAGGGGCGCCAGCCATAGAGCTGGAGTTCGGTGAGGACGTGATCGGTCGGGGATGCGGCGTGGTGCGGTTCGGTGTCGTCGTGCTCGCTCATGGGATGCTCCCGTCGGCTGGACCGCGACCCTCGCGGCCTTCATGGCGACGAAAGCCCACGGGCGGGACGGCCCGGCACCCGCAGCAAAGCGGAGGGCCGGAGCGGCAGCGGAGGATGGCGGCGGCCGGCTATTTTGGCTCGCGATGGAAAGGCGCGGCGCCTCGTCGCTGGCTTTCGCCAGCAATCGCCCGCCGCCGGAAAATAGTCGGCCGCCGCCATTGCCTGGCCGGACCGCTTGTGGGCCCGATCGCCCTCTCGAAGGCCGGGTCGCGGCTCTCTACCGGCGGGTCACCATCCATGCGAGACCGACGGGTCCGTGCGTCGGGCCTCCCCTACCGGCTCACGCCGCGTGCTTCAGATAGCGGAAGCGATCCCTGCGCATGAGCTGGTCCACGATCGTGGCGCGGAGAGCGGTGAGACCGAGATGGCGGAGATCGTCGTTGAAGTCCTCCATCGCCGGCGACAGCACGATCGCCTCGATCCCGGCATCGGTGGCGCGCTGGATAAGAGTGTCGCGGGCACCGTCACCGGCCGGATCGTTGTCGCGGATTACATAGAGCCGTTCCAGCGTCGGCGGGAACAGGATGGCGGCGAGATGGGCTGCCGAAAGAGCTGCTGCCATCGCCATGTCGGGCATGGCGCATCGGAGCGAGAGCGTCGTTTCGATGCCTTCGCCCGCAGCCATGACACTACCGGGCAGACCAAAGCGGACGGCGTGTCCGAGGAGGTCACCCATGGCCCGTCTCGGCGTGTCGACCGGCGCCTTGCCCGTGCCGTCCGGAGCGAGCCAGGTGCGGTGCACACCGGTCAGACAGCCGTGGAGGTCGGTGACGGAAGCGATCATGGCCGGCCAGGTCTCGGTCGGTCCATGCTCGTCCGGCCGATAGTAGCAGCGTGGATGGAACCGAAGCGATCCGGTTCCGTGCAAAGTCGCAATGGCGCGCCCGCGCAGATACGTTTCCACGAGCGTGCCTGTGATGGGCTTCGACATGGCGACAAGTCGCCGCGACGCTTCGGTCGATCCGGTTGGCGCCGGGTCACGCCGCGTTCGCTCCCGCCGGGATTCCGTCACGATGTCGGGGACGGCGAGAAAGGCGCGTGCCTCCTCGGCGATGTCGCGGAAGTCGACCAGACCGAGAGATTCACGGATCACATCGAGCAGGTCGCCATGCTCGCCCGTGGCGGCGTCGGTCCATTTGCCGGGTGGCCCCTTCGGGGAGTCCTTGAGCCGGACGAACATGGAGCGGCCCGATGCGTTGCGCACATCGCCGACAGTCCAATAGTTGCCGGATCGACGGCCGTTGGAGAGGTAGTGGCGGCACACCGCCTCGGCATGCTCGCCGAGACGATGCGCGAGATCGGCGGCATCGTGACCTGGCATCATGCAGCCTCCCGTTCGCTGACGCGCTCGATCGCGAAGCGGTCGAGCACGCGTTCAAGCACGGCGAGGCCGTTGCCGTCGGTGGGCACGAACATCCTGAGCTTCCACGAAATGATCTCGTGAAAGAGGCCATAGGCGCTCAGCCGCGCGCGCATCGTGTCGGTGAATCCCGACAGTTCGATGCGCCAGGCGCCCATGACGCGGCAGCGGCGAAGCTGGATGCCATCGCTGAGATCGAGGATCGTCCGGCCTTCCAACAACGCCGCGAAAGCCTGCTGCGGCGACAGCGATGGGACGCCCGTCGTCGTGGCGTTGGCGGCCCAAGCTGGCGAAACGCGGCGGCCGATGATGCGCTCGCCCGCGTCGGTCTGGAGCCGATAGACGCGCGTCGACTCGGTCGGCAGCCGCCGCCAGATGGGCAACAACAGGCCAGTGACCATATGCAGCACCGCGTCGGTGAACTCCGGCACCTCGGCAAGTTCCGCCGTCCAGGCTCGGGCAAAGGCTTCCCGGTCGGCCTCGACCCACCGGGTTTCGCCCATGGCCTTGAGCGGCATGTTCTGGCTTTCCATCGGCCGGATCAGCCTGACTCGGCGTTCGATTTCGCCATCGTCCAGCATGACGCTGTGGTCGGGATCTGCACCGCCGCGCGTCCCGACTGCTCGTTGATGAGCAGCACGGCGCGCCGATCATGGAGATGATCGAAGGCCGCATCGAGCGTGACCGGCCGGTTGCGCCGGCGCTCGGTGATGGTCAGCAGCCGGGTTTCGGCGCCGGTGCGCGGGTGGGTGTAGATGGCCTGCCGGTCGGTAACGACGAAGCTCTCGGCGCGGAGCGTCTCGAGCCCTGCGTCATATGTGCCGGAGGCGATGGCGCCCTCGATACGCGCGGCGAGCAATTGCTCGAAGGCGCCGAACAGGACGCCCTGCAGTTCGATGGTCAGAGCGAGGAGGCGGTTCAAGAATGTGGTGATCGGCGGCAGTTCATCCTTGATGCCGTTGGCATCCATGAGCTTGAGGCCCGTCGCCGCCTCGAAGCGCTCGAGGGTGCAGCCCTCGACCTTGCCGCGGACGATCAGCAGATAGAGCTGGCGCAGCGCGTCGCGGGCATAGTGACTCTCGAGATTGTCCTCGGGGCGGAACAAGCCCTGGCCACCGGTCTGGCGCTGGCCGCGCGTGATCGCGCCCAGCGTGTCGAGACGCCGGGCGATGGTGGACAGGAAGCGCTTTTCCGCCTTCACATTGGTCGAGATCGGCCGGAACAGCGGCGGCTGCGCCTGGTTGGTGCGATGGGTGCGGCCTAGCCCTTGGATGGCGGTGTCGGCCTTCCAGCCCGCCTCCAGCAGATAGTGGACGCGCAGCCGCGTGTTCCGGGCCGAGAGTTCGGCATGATAGCTGCGACCCGTGCCTCCGGCGTCACTGAAAACCAGAATGCGCTTCTGGTCGTCCATGAAGGCCTGCGTCTCGGCGAGATTGGCCGAGCCGGCGCGGTTCTCGACGATCAGACGATCGGCCGTGGCGCCGGCACCCGGCTTGCGCACGATGCGGCGCGAGCGGCCGGTGACTTCGGCCACTGTGTCAGTGCCAAAGTGTTGCACGATCTGGTCGAGGGCGCCGGGGACCGGGGGCAGGCTGGCGAGTTGCGCGATCAGTTCGTCGCGCCGGGCGACCGCTTCGCGGCTCTCGACGGGCTGACCGTCGCGATAGACCGGCCGTGACGACAGATTGCCCTCGCTGTCGGTGAAGGGTTCATAGAGCTGCACCGGGAAGGAATGGGCGAGGTAGTCGAGCACGTATTCTCGCGGCGTGATGTCGACGCGAACGTCGTTCCATTCCTCGGTCGGCAATTCGGCCAGCCGGCGTTCCATCAGCGCTTCGCCGGTCGAGACGATCTGGATGACAGCCGCATGGCCGTCCTGCAGATCGCGGGTGATCGAGCGGATCAGCGTCGGCGTCTTCATGCTGGTCAGCAGGTGGCCGAAGAAGCGCTGCTTTGCGCTTTCAAAGGCGCTGCGGGCGGCCGACTTGGCCTGGGCGTTCAGCGTGCCGGTGCTGCCGGTGATGTTGGCGGCCTGCATGGTCGCATCGAGATGATTGTGAATGATGCCGAAGGCGCCGGCATAGGCATCGTAGATGCGGACCTGCTCGGAGGTCAGCTCATGCTCCAGCAACTCGTACTCGACGCCGGTGAAGGAGAGGGAGCGCGCGGTGTAGAGGCCGAGCGCCCTGAGGTCGCGCGCCAGCACTTCCATGGCCGCGACGCCGCCGGCCTCGATCGCCTCGACGAATTCGGCCCGCGTCGAGAACGGGAACAACTCGCCACCCCAGAGGCCGAGCCGCTGGGCATAGGCGAGATTGTGAACCGTGGTGGCGCCCGTGGCGGAGACATAGACAATGCGAGCCTGCGGCAGGGCATGCTGGAGCCGCAGGCCCGCGCGGCCCTGCTGCGAGGGCGCGGCATCGCCCCGCTCGCCCTTGCCGCCGACGGCATTCTGCATGGCGTGAGCCTCGTCGAAGATGATCACTCCATCGAAATCGGAGCCCAACCATTCGACGATCTGCTTGACCCGCGAAACCTTTTCGCCGCGGTCGTCGGAGCGCAGCGTGGCATAGGTGGTGAACAGGATGCCTTCGGGCAGCACGACCGGCTTGCCCTGCGGGAAGCGCGACAGGGGCGTGACCAGCAACCGCTCCATGCAAAGCGCCGACCAGTCGCGCTGCGCGTCCTCGATCAGCTTGTCGGACTTCGAAATCCAGACCGCCTTGCGGCGACCCAGCATCCAGTTGTCGAGAATGATGGAAGCGGATTCCCGACCCTTGCCGACGCCGGTGCCGTCGCCGATGAAAAAGCCTTGCCGGAAGCGAATGGCGCCGGCGGCGTCATCGCGTGCGGCAGTCACTACATCGAAGGTGTCGTCGACGGTCCAGGCGCCGGCGAGATATTCGGCATGGGCCTCGCCGGCATAGATCACGGTTTCGAGCTGTGCGTCCGAGAGCAGGTCGAGAACATTCCTGGGCAGGCGCGGCCGGTAGCTGGGCTTGGGCGGCGCGACCGAGGCCATCGCAGCCGATTGCACGAGTTGGGTCGGGTGCGCCTGAGAGCCGGAAATACGGATCGCCTGAAGTCCGTAGTCCTCATAGATCGCATCGCTGATGCGGCCGCCTTCGGCGGGATGCCAGTCGACCGCCTTATAGGCGAGTTCGACGGCCTCGGGATCCACGATCGCGGCGCGCGGTGTCGTCCCCGCTGCGCGGGCAAGATGACCCCGCACGGTGCGTGGTGCGGCCGAAGCGGATGTGGGGATCGCTCCTGCGGGCAGGGCGACCGGCAGCCGTGCCGGCACGAGCGCGGCGACCCAGTCGAGCAGTGTCGCAGCGTCCGGCGCGACGCCGAGAGCCGCCGGGAAGACGGTGGGATCGTCCGCCGGCATGCGGTCGAAGACGGTGAGGCGTGTCGAAAAGGTCGTGCCATGCTTGGCATAGACGGCGCCATCGATGGCGGCGGAAAAGACCACGCGGCCGCGCTCCTGCAGGCGGGCGAAGGCGGCGGTCCAGTCGGGACTATCCGGGGCGAAGTTGGCGCCGGTGATGGTCACCAGCCGCCCGCCGGGTGCCAGCCGGGCGAGCGCCGAGGCAATGTGTCGCCACGCGGCGTCGGCGACACGGCCCTCGACATTGGCCATGACCGAGAAGGGCGGGTTCATCAGCACCACGCTGGGCAGAGCGCTGGCATCGAGATGGTCGTCGATCTGGGCGGCGTCGAAGCGGGTGACGGGAATGGCCGGAAAGAGGGAGGAGAGAAGTGCCGCGCGGGTGTCGGCCAACTCGTTGAGGACGAGCGAGGCACCGGCGATCTCGGCCAGGATGGCGAGCAGCCCGGTCCCGGCCGAGGGCTCCAGCACATGATCGGCCGGCGTGATGGCGGCGGCTGTCGCGGCGACGAGGCCGAGCGGGATCGGCGTCGAGAATTGCTGGAAGGTCTGGGCCTCCTCGGAGCGCCGCGTATGCGTCGGCATCAGGCCGGCGATCTTCGAGACGGCGGCAAGCCGTGCATCCGCCGAGGCGGCTTTGCGGAACAGCGCCTTTCCGTATTTGCGGAGGAAGAGCACCGTGGCCACCTCGCAGGCCTCATAGGCCTGCTTCCAGTCCCAGGCGCCGGTGGCATCGGAAGCGCCGAAGGCGGCTTCCATCGCCGCGCGTAGCTTTGGCGCGTCGATGCGTTCGCCGCGTTCGAGGTGGGGCAACAACAGGCCGGCGGCGGCGAAGATGGCGCTGGCGGCATCAATTTCGGCGAGCGGGAACGGCGCGGCGGCTGCCGCCGCAGCGGGCGAGATCATGGTCATGGCAGGAACCTCGGAGAGCGGGACAGGATCGAGCCGCGCGGCGCTCTCTCTGGACCGCGCCGGCTCAAACCCGTCCCGGCCTGCCTCTCCCTCTCGTCACGCCGCGGCCTTCACCGCGCGCCACCACGCGATGCGTTCGTCGCGCGTCGCATTGGCGAGCCGGCGCAGCAGGTCGCCGTGGCATGGCAGCGGCGCGCAGAAGCAGACGAGATCGCGGCCGCGCAGCTCGTGGAGCGCGCGCAGCAGATCGTGCCGATCAGCGAGCCAGCGCTCGTATTTCGCGATGACGGTGGCGCGGTCGCCGTCGGGGCCGATCCGGAACGGATTGCCCCATTTCGAGCCGCGGCCGATATAGACGGCGCCCGCCGGCACGCCCGCGCGATGCTTGTTGAGAACCCTGCACATGGCCATCGACTCCCGATCCGTTGCGATGGCGCGTGGTCGGATGCGGCCGAGGCCCCGCTGTCACCCATTGCCGGCGATGGGGAAACGGCTTGCCCGTTGACAGCGGGGCCACCGCGTCCAGACCTGCGGACGCAATGGATCGGGGAGACCAGCATGGCCCGGGGAAGACGCTGGCACCAACCACGCGGGCGTGGCGGCACCTAGCCGAAACGGCGGCCGCTCGCGGTGAAAGTGTATGCGTTGGCGAGGATCGCCTCGTCGACCACCGCGTCGGAAGTCAGGTACTCGTATTCGCGCTCGAGCTGGCGATAGAGCCAGCGGGCGAGGTCGCGCAGCGTCTCCGTGACGGCTTCCTCCGCCTCGGCGGTCATGTTCTGCCAGACCGGACTGTCACGCTCGACCGCAACGACCATGGTGTATTCGTGGTAGTAGCGGTCGCGATGACAGATGCCGGCATGAAGCTGGTAGAAGTTGCGGCGCTGGATCGCCTGCAACGAGTCGGCAATCCTGTGCAACTCGCCATCCTCGGGCGCGTGGTCGCGGATGTGGCGTGGCGCTCCCTTGGCGTGGCGGTAGCGGCCCTCGAAGCAGGCGCCGTCGCCCTGGCTCCAGAAGCCCGAGAACCAGATGCAGGGTTTCTGGCGGGTGCCGCCACCGTAGAGCGGCACGCGAGTGGTGCTGAGCTCGACGCCGAGGATGGCGCAGATGCGCTCGAAGTCGTCATAGACGAATTCGTACCAGTCGTGGTCGAAGGCGCCCTCGCGATACCAGGCGCGTGCTTTGTCTCGTGCTGCCTCGGGCAGTTCGTCGAGGCGATAGACCGTGGTTTCGATGATCTCAGGCATCGGGATCACCTCCGGCAAGCACAGTGGTCAGCCATTCGTAGGAGCAGACCCAGCCGATGGATTTGCGGGCGCCCAGATCGATGGCGTGCGCACCGCCGCCATAGGCGTCGAGACGTGGCCGCGAGCAGGTATTGGCATATTCGAATCCCCAAAGCCCCTTGAGGTCGAAGGCCTCGGCACAGAGCAGCACGAAGGCGATGACGCATTCGGGATCGCCGGAGGCGTAGCCGGAGATCCACAGCGTGGTGCCGCCGGCCTCGTCGTCGATCGACGCCGAGAAACCGTCGGACAGGGGATGATCGGGATCACCGTCGAGAACGGCCGTCTCGTAGATCTCGATTGCGCGTGCCGCGTTCGCGGCCGTGCCGACGTCGAAGAGGCACGAGAAGTGGGTGAAGTAGTCGGCCATGGGAACCTCATGAAAAGGTAAAGCCCGGCGCGATGGCCGGGCTGGAGTTGAAGGGAAGAGAGGTGGAGCGGCGTTACAGCCGGAATTCCGCGACCAGGTTCTGGTCACTGGCGTGATGGCGGAGCATCTCGCGATAGAAGCGCTTGCGAGCGTCGCGCTTGGCCGGATCGCGCCGGTCGTGCGCGGCGATCTTGCGCCGGGCCGCGCGGATGACGGCCCGGTCGCTGTCCCAGACATGGACGTTGAGGTAGCGATAGTGGAGATACATCATGCACCGCCCCCGGCCGCGCCGCTCGACGATTGCTGGGGATCTCCTTCGACGAGTAGCGGCGGGATGCTGGCGTCGGCCGCGTCGAAATGGGCGAGGATCGCGTCTATCGAGCCGAGCTGCTGAACCGTGCCCCTGTCGATGACGACATAGTCCTCTTCGTCGACAGCGTAGGACGTGGGTGCTCCCTCGCCGGTGAACACAACGCGTTCAGCGCCCCATTGGCCGGCATAGGCACCTGACCATCTGGTGAAGGGTATCTTCTTTTCGACGCAACACGCCTCCAGCGTGTCGAAGCTCCCCCACGCGACCTCGTGGGCGTAGAGACTGAGCGGCTCGCCGACGACTCGGTGATCCGGCGCGTAGGTCGGGCCGTCCCACTCGGTCGACAGACGCTCATCTGCGATGATTTCCGAAAGCTCGGCATAGTCTGATGCGGTGATCGTTCCACCCAATACGATCGACGCGGAAACACGATCGGCCATGAGAACCTCCTGGCGGTTGAGCAGGCCGGGGCCTGCGGTTGCGATTTCAGGGTTGGTCACGACGCTGACGGGCAGCGCCGACGCATCGCCGTGCGATGCGAGCGGGAGGCCGGCCACCCTCTCGGGGCAGCATCGGCTCGTCCCTGCCGGCCGGCCCTCTCACTCTGGGCGCCGGACATCACGCACCCCCACCGCTTGCGCGCCGCAACGCGATGAGAGCGGCGCTGAATTCGGCGGCGCCGATCTCCTCGGAGAGGTTGATGGAAGCGGCGACGGCGAGGCAGGCAGCGTGGATGTCGGCGTCGGTTACTGAATCCGGCGTAAGGCCGGCGAAGCGCTCGTCCGACGCGAGGATTTCCGGGATGCCGTCGCGCACCCGGTCCTCCTGCAATTCGGCGAGCACATGGCGCGACCGCGGCAGGTCGGCCGGCCGGTCGGGACCGCGCGCGCCATCGAGAATGGCCTCGCCCAGGGCGATCGCCCATTCGGACTTGGCGAACCATTCCGGAGCGGTCGTGCGGCGGGCCTTCGCGTCGCTGACCATGATCTTGAGCAGGCCTAGCATGAGTTCGAAATGCGCGGCCTGGCGCTGGACCGCCTCCCCGAAATGCGGTGGGACCGGAATGGCTGGCCCGCGATAGGCCGCCTCGGCGCCGTCGCAGATGCCGGTGACGTAGGTTTCGCCGGAGGATTCGTAGTCCTCCCGCTGACCGGACCAGTCGGTGTCCGCGATGGCCAGGCGGCAGGCCGCTTCGGGCGTGTCGGCGGCATAACTGACCTGCCGGAACACCGGCAGTCGGTAGGTGGTTTCGATGGTGAAGTCGGCCATTGTGCTGCTCCTCAAAAGCAAGCGGCCCGGCGCTCCTGTGGGAGCCCGGGCCTTGGTGTTGGATTGATGGTCTATGCGCGCCGCCGTGCGGGTGCGCTGCTCACGCCGCCGCGCGGCCCTCGACGACATCGGCGCCGATCTCGTCGGCCGTCACGTCCTCGATCCGCGCCTGGCCGTGCCGGTGCTTGGCCAGCCACAGTTCGGCCGTGTCGCGACTGTCGGCGAGATGGAGGAGCTCGAGATTGTCGGCGACCGGCAGCAACACGCGGACCATGCCGATGGTGGGCCGCTCGACGATCTCGAAGCGGAGATCGCTGTCGAGGCTGTGCTCGCGCATGACGGTGACGAGGATGACGCTGCCGGCGGCGAAGTTGCCTTCGTTGAGAATGATCGACGCCGGCGCGCAATAGGCCGGCCGGTCACGCGGCGGCTCCTTGCGGACGAGACGGCCGAGGCCGTTGCGCCGTTCCCAGGCGGCAAGTTTCTTGGCGAAGCGCGACGGGGGTTTCGGCGTGCCGTCCGAATAGCGGATCAACGCGCCCAGCGGCGCGGTGTCATAGACGATATGGGCGGTCATGGTGGTCTCCTGAAACGAAAAGGCCCGGCAGGACGCCGGGCCGTGAGGTGAGGGTTGGACGGGGCGACCGAAGCCGCCCCGCCGATGGGATTATTCGGCGGCGACCGCGTGGGCGGTTTCGTCATCGGAAGCGGCCGGGCTGTCCGCGTCATCACCGGCGAGGAATTCCGGCAGTGCCGCGTCCTCTTCAACCGGCTGGTCGGCGGCCGCGTCATCCCCGATCAGGCGCAGCGGTTCGGGCAGCCAGCCGCTGTCGGCCAGCAGACGCTCGCCCTCCTTGGCCATGTCGCCCTTCTTGAGATGGTCGATGAGCTGAGCCGCCTGCTCGCCGGCCCCCTCGCGCACCGCTTCGAGAATGCGGGCCTTGGTGACGCGGCCGAGATAGTTGTCGACCGTCGGGCGCCAGCCGGCGTCCACCATGTCGAGGCCGGTGGCATGGGAGAGCCGATCGGCTTCGCGCAGACGCTGATCGAGCCCATGCTGGCTGATGCCGCTGCCATAGGGATTAGGCCGCTCGAACAGGGCGTTGACGCCATAGCTGATGCAGTGCGCCAGCAACGCCTGGCGGCTGGCGTCATCGAGATCGTCGAGCCACAACCACAGCGCGGCGTCGTCGCCGAGCGGAATGTCGCTCTTCCATGCCTCGTGGCGCGCGTCGACGGCCTTGGCCGCGGGGCTGTCCTTGAGGCCGGCGTCCTGGACCGGCAGATGGACATGCCGGACCGAGGCCTCGATGCAGCCGGTCGCGGAGCGCTGGCCGAAGGTGTCGAGCACCAGCCGGTGCAGCAGCGCCGTGATGGCCACATGCGGGTTTTCGCCCACGGCATTGCGTAGCGCCAGCGTGCGATGCGCTGTGAGTTCGATCACCAGGCGTTCTGGCAACGGCTTGATGCCGTCCCCTTCATCTTCCTCGGTATCGGTCGGCTGGGCTCCGATGGTGATGGTGGTGCGACGAACCGCGGGCTCGCCATCGGCGTCATCACTGCCCGTCTCGCCGTCGGCTTCAGCGCCGTCGCCTTCAACCACCTCCGGGGCCTCGTCCTCGGGGCGGACATAGCCGCGATCGATGACGAGATCGCCATCGCGGTCGATGCTGAGGAAGGCGCCGGCGCGGGCGATCTCGGCGGGATCGTAGCTCATCGGCCGGCTCTCGAAGGCCTCGAGCGCGGTTTCGATTTCGCCCAGGCGCTGATCGACCGCATCGGGCAGTTCGTCGGCTTCGCCATACTCGGTTTCCAGCCGATCGTATTCCGCACGCAGGGCCTCTCGTTCGGCCCGCTCGTCCTCGCTCAGATCGGCAGGCGTGCCGGCGAGTGCCCGCAAGCCGTGCGTGTGGCCGTAGGGCAGATCGATATCGACGACGATCCACTTCCAACCCTCAGCCGCGATGTCATCGGCGGCCGCCTTGAGCTTGTCGCCGACCAGACGGTCGAGCAGCGCCGGGTCCTGCAGCCAGCCGCCGTTGTCGGCCTCGAACAGGTCGCGCAACACGACGCCGTCGGCGGCGACATAGGCGTCGATGCCGACGAACAGTGCCCGACGATCACCGGCCCGAACGGTGGTTTCGGTGAGCATGCGCCGGATCTGCTGCGGCTCCTTGGACCAGGAGTTTCCGAGCGCCTCCCAGACCTGTCCCTGGCGCGCGTGATCCTCGGTCACCGTGAAGGCCATGAGTTGCTCGAGCGTCATGCCGTCCTGCTCGTACACATCGTGCAGCCTGGGTGAGACCTTGGCGAGGCGCAGGCGCTGCTGGACGAAAGTGGCGGACACGAAGAAGCGTGCCCCGATCTCCTCGTGGCTGGCGCCCTGGTCGACGAGGGTCTGGAAGGCGCGGAACATGTCGAGCGGATGCAGATCCTCGCGCTGGAAGTTCTCGGCCAGCGAGTCTTCCTCGATCGGCACCACGCTGTTGGCATCGGTGACGACGCAGGGCACGGGTTCGGTCTTGGCCATGCGCTTCTGCTTGACCAGGAGTTCCAGGGCGCGATAGCGGCGTCCGCCGGCGGGCACCTCGAACATGCCGGTCTCGTTGCCCTCGCCATCCAGCACCGGCCGGACATTGAGGCTCTGGAGCAGGCCGCGCCGGCCGATCGAGGCTGCGAGGTCCTCGATGGTTTCCCCGCGCTTGATGCGCCGGACATTGGACTGGCTCAGCATCAGCTTGTTGAAGGGGATGTCGCGCGAGGCGTTGAGGGTGATCTTCTGCTTGGCGGTCGCCATGGTGATTACTCCGCGACGGGCGGCCGAGACTCTCTCGACCTCCAAACCCGTCACGAAGAGCGGCGCCGCCCTCTCACTCTGAGGACGGCGCCGCGCACCGGAAATCCGGAGACGCACAGAACCGGAGAAGCGACATTGCGCATCTGCGGTATTGCGGATTTGAGGTCAGGCGCCGTCCGAGATCTGGACCTGTCCGGCCTGTCGCAGCGCTTCGACCATGCGGGAATGGTCCATCAGGAGATGGATCAGCGCGTCGCGGTCGACCGTGACCGTCTTGCTCGTGCTGCGGGTGCGATCGTGCCGCTCGTGCAGCCCCTCGAACTCCCGCATGGTTGTGTAGAGCGAGATCAGAGGGCGGCTCATGATGCCGATCCCTCGCGCCGGGAACGGGCAACGGACGCGACGATGCGCTCCGCCGCACGGATGCTGCCGGCCTGATGCGCGGCCTCGGCCCAGACCGACAATTGCATGTCGGTGGCGAACAGGATGTCGCGCTCGATGCCCATACCGAACGGCAGGCAGACCGACGTCATCTCGAGAAGCGAGAAGCTGCCGAGTTCCGGATCGCCGAGATCGGCGAGGCCGAACAGGGTGTCGCCATCGGCCTCCAGTTCCGTGGCCAGCCAGACGCCGTCGCCCAGCGGATTGAAGAACTTCACCACCGGCACGTGATCGCTACCGGCATTGCGGCCATTGGCGAGCAGGCGCTCGCGCAACTCATCGGTCAGGAGGATCATGCCGCCCTCCTGTCCATCTCGGGCTTCTCAACCTCAGTCTGGTCGGTATCGATGCCGCTCTCGGCTCCAGGGACGAAGGCGAGCAGCCAGTCGGCCGCCTTGCTGGCCTGGGAGGCGGCGCGCACGATGGCACGATTGTCCTCGCGCAGCACTTCGAGCCAGGAAGCCAAATAGTCGGCGTGGCGCACCGTCGGCACGATGCCGAGGGAGGCGCAGCAGAAGGCCGCATTCATCTCGGCGACCAGTTCCTCGAAGGCGTACTTCTTGCTGCCGAAGGAACCGCCGAGATCGCGGCCGAGCCGTGAGTCGTGGCCGCTGGCGTGGCCCAGTTCGTGCAGCGCCGTCCGGTGCCAGTTGATCGGCTCGAAATAGGCGGCGGGCGGCGGCACCTGGATATAGTCGAGCGCCGGCACGTAGAAGGCGCGGTCGCCACCGATGCGGAAGTCGATGCCGGTCGCCTTGATCAGCGCCTCGACCTGCGGCTCGATCTGGCCGGGTGGAGGCGGCGGTGCATCGACGGCGATGCCCTCTGGCAGGCCCTCGCATTGCGCGGCATTGAAGACCGTGAAGCGCTTGAGGAAGGGGATGGCTGCGGCGGCCTCGCCCGTGTCGCGGGCGTGCTGCCTTTCGTCTTCGGGAATGAAGCGATCGGCATAGACGACGGTGGTGCCGTGTTCGCCCTTGCGGACATTGCCGCCCAGCCCGAGCGCCTGGCGAAAGGTCAGCCAGTGCTGGGTGGGAAAGCCATGCTGGGTGACGGCGCCCCACAGGATCAGCACGTTGATGCCGGAATAGCGCCGACCGGTCGCGGCATTGGCCGGCATCGCGAGCGGCGCCTTGGCCGCCGAGGTTCCCCAGGGCTGGACCCAGGGCACCCGGCCTGCCTCCAGCTCGGCGATGATCTTGTCGGTGATGTCGTCATAAAGGCTCGCCCGGTCGGCGCCGGCGCGTGCATTGCGGTGATATCTGGACATCGCGGTTCTCCGCGACGGGCGCCGGAGGCCTCTCCTCCAGCCCTCAACCCGTCACGACAAACCGGTCCGCACTCTCACTCTAGGGGGCGTTGCGGGGGACACCCCGCAGAAGGGGGTGTGTCGGCAACGCAGTGCCGACCAGGGGGAAGGCCTTCCCCCAAAAGCACACAATCGGAAACCCGGCTTTCCGGAATTGCGCCGACGCGGCTTTGCACACAGCGCCTCAGGGATCCGACGATCAGGTCTTGTACCCCTCTACCTCGAATCTGATCGGGTTCCGCGCTAGACTATCGGACATGTGCAATGCCTACGAACAGCATGTGAAATGGGTCGAGTATGTGAAGATGATGCAGGAGCTTGAGCTCGGCATCCCGACGCAGCAGACCGAGCTCGACCTGCCGCAGTCCGACGATGTCCGCATCAACGACATGGGGCCGGTGATGCGGGCGGCGGCCTATGACAATGAGGTCGAACTGACGCCGATGAATTTCGGCCTGCCCTCCGACCAGCCCAAGCGCGCGCCGGTCTTCAACTTCCGCTCGGACGGGCGCAAGTTTGCCAACAGCAAACGCTGCCTCATTCCGGCTTCGGGCTTCTTCGAGTTCACCGGCACGAAATACCCGAAGGCAAAACACCGCTTCACGCTCAACGGCGCCCCGTTCATGGGCGTCGCGGGAATCTGGCGTGAGGCGCAGGGCAATCACGCCGCCTCGTTCGCCATGCTGACCACGGAACCCGGTCCCGACATCAAGCCGTACCATGATCGTCAGGTCGTGGTGCTGCGGCCGGAAGACTGGGGCGCCTGGCTCTGGCTCACCAAGTCGGAGGGTGAGTTGCTGCGGCCGCTTGGCGGGGGTGCGCTCAGCGTCGAGGTCGTGCGCAAGGGTGTGGAGTAGTCTTCTCCAGCGTCCGTCCAAGCGGAAGTTGAAGACGGGACCGGCGTAGAGGTCGTTGAATGCCTTGAGATGCCGGCCGCATAAGGCCAGAACGGACAGCTTTGACGCGGGGGAAGACACGTGAACAGCAGCAACCATCGCATCTATAAGATCAGCGTGGCGAGCGTCTATCCGATGTATGTGGCGAAGGCGGAGAAGAAGGGCCGCACGAAAGCGGAGGTTGACGAGATCATCCGCTGGCTGACCGGTCACACGCAGGAGGGGCTAGACGCAGAGCTCGAAAAGAAAACGAGTTTTGAGGACTTCTTCGCTCAGGCGCCCCGGTTGAACCCCTCGCGCTCCCTAATCACAGGCGTCGTCTGTGGCATCCGGGTCGAAAATATCGAGGAGCCACTCATGAAGGAACTTCGATATCTGGACAAACTGATCGATGAACTCGCCAAGGGGAAGGCGATGGAGAAGATTCTGCGTCAGTAGCCGCACCGAGTCCGGCGGCTGGCGAGGTCGTGACTTCAGCGGAAATCCCGCGTCTTCACTCTGATCGGCTCCACCTGCAGCGTGGGATCTACCATATCGCGTGGCTTGAAACCCTTGGGCAAACTGCGCGGATCGATCCCGGGGCCACCATGATGGGCTTCGTCCCCCCGCCCGTGCGGCAGCGGGAAGGCGACGTCGCGATTGCCGATGCCGGCAAGTTCGGCCGAAAGATCGGTGACGGTATTGGCGACCAGGTGAACGACGTCGCCCTCCCGCTGGATGCGGCCGCGCACCGAGAGCATCGACGCCGAGAGCATCGTGCGCCGGAACTTCTCGAACACCTTGACCCACACCACGATGTTGGCGGCGCCGGTTTCATCCTCCATGGTGACGAACATCACGCCCTTGGCCGAACCAGGCCGCTGCCGAACGAGGACCAGGCCTGCGGCCTCGAGCCAGCGGCCGTCGCCCGCCTGCATGGCCTCGGCGCAGGTCACGATGCGACGCCGGCTGAGACCGGCGCGCAAAAAGCTCAGCGGATGGTCGCGCAGCGTCAGGCCCACATGACCATAGTCCTCGACGACCTCGCGGCCGGCCACCATGGGGTGCAACGTCATGGCAGGTTCGATGCGCTCGACAATGGTGCGCCGCTCGCGCTGCGAAGCGGCGGCAAACAGCGGCAGCGGATCATCATGGAGGCCCTTGAGGGACCAAAGCGCTTCGCGGCGCGCCAGCCCGAGCGAAGGGCGAAAGGCGTCGGCCTCGGCGAGCTGCACCAGTGAGGCGGCCGGCACGCCGGCGCGATGCCAGAGATCGTCGGCTGAAGCGAAGGGTTGGTCGGCGCGAGCCGCCACGATCGCGGCGGCATCGTCATTGGCCAGCCCCTTCACCAAGCGCATGCCGAGGCGCACCGCGAAGCGCCCCTCCTCGACCGCGGGCTCGAGCGTGCAATCCCAGCGGCTGGCATTGACGCAAACCGGACGGATCTCGACGCCGTGACTGATTGCGTCCCGCACGATCTGAGCCGGCAGGTAGAAGCCCATTGGCTGGCTGTTGAGCAGCGCGGCGCAGAACACATCGGGGTGGTGGCATTTCATCCAGCTCGAGGCATAGGCGATCAGCGCAAACGAGGCCGCGTGGCTCTCGGGGAACCCATAGCTGCCGAACCCTTCGAGCTGCTTGAAGGTGGTCGCGGCGAATTCGGGTGTGTAGCCGTTGGTGATCATGCCGCCGATCAGCTTGTCGCGAAACTTGCTGATGCCGCCCGTGTGCTTGAAGGTCGCCATAGCACGGCGCAACTGATCTGCCTCGCCGGCGGAAAAGCCGGCGCAGACCATGGCCACCTGCATGGCCTGCTCCTGGAACAGGGGAACACCCAATGTCTTGCCGAGCACACGCTCGAGTTCGGGGGTTGGGAACTCGACAGGCTCCTTGCCCTCCCTGCGGCGAAGATAGGGGTGGACCATGTCACCCTGAATCGGACCGGGCCGCACGATGGCGACTTCGACGACGAGATCGTAGAACGTCCGCGGCTTGATCCTCGGGAGCATGCTCATCTGCGCACGACTCTCGATCTGGAAGACCCCGATCGTATCCGCCTTGCGGATCATGGCGTAGGTCGCCGGATCCTCGGCCGGGATAGTGGCCAGGTCGAGGGTCATTCCCTTGTGCTCGGCCAGCAGGTCGAAGCTGCGCTTCATGCAGGTGAGCATCCCGAGCGCCAGGACGTCGACCTTCATGAATTTCAGGATATCGATATCGTCCTTGTCCCACTCGATCACCTGGCGATCGGCCATGCGCGCCGGCTCGATCGGCGCCAGATCGTCGAGCCGGTCATTGGTCAGAACGAAACCGCCTGGATGCTGCGACAGATGCCGCGGGGTCCCCTCGAGTTGTTGCGCGAGTTCAAGCGTCAGCCGCAGCCGGCGATCGGCGACGTTGAGATTGAGTTCGCGGGCGCGGGTCTCGTCGATACCCTCGCCATGCCCCCAGACCTGAGACGAGAGCAGCTTGGTCATGTCCTCGGGCAGGCCCAAAGCCTTGCCGATGTCGCGGACGGCGCCCTTGGTGTGATAGCGCACCACGGTCGAGCACAGCGCGCTGTGGTCGCGGCCATAGGTCTCGTAGACCCACTGCATGACGATCTCGCGCCGCTCATGCTCGAAGTCGACATCGATGTCCGGGGGCTCGTTGCGCTCCTGGGAGACAAAGCGCTCGAACAGGAGATTGTTGCGCTCGGGATCGATGCTGGTGATGCCCAGGACGTAGCAGACGGCGGAATTGGCGGCCGAGCCTCTGCCCTGGCACAGGATGTCCTTGCTGCGCGCGAACTGCACGATGGCATTCACGGTCAGGAAATAGGGCGCATATTGCAGGGCTTCGATCAGGCCGAGCTCGTGCTTGAGCAGTCCCACGACCTTGTCGGGAACGCCTTCAGGATATCTTCGGCCCGCACCTTCCCAGGTGAGCTGCTCGAGTGCCTGTTGCGCCGTCAGCCCAGGCAGCATCTTTTCTTCCGGATACTGATAGGCCAGCTCGTCGAGGGAAAAGCGGCATTGCCGCGCGATCTCGACGGTACGCGCAAGGGCTTCGGGATAGCGCGAGAAGAGACGCGCCATTTCCCCGGGTGGCTTGAGGAAGCGGTCGGCATGGCGCTCGCGCCGGAATCCCAGTTCGTCGATGGTGATGTTGTGGCGGATGGCCGTCACCACATCCTGCAGGACGCGCCGGCCGGGTTCGTGAAATAGGACGTCGTTCGTTATCACCGTCGGCACGCGCATTTGGATGGCGAGGTTGGAGAGTTCATGCAGGCGGAACTGGTCGTTGGGCCGGCGACGCAGGGTCAGCGCCAGGTAGGCGCGGTCGCCGAAGGTCTCCCGCAGCCGGCGTAGCTGCAGGGCGCAGGCGTCGTCGGCGCGGTCGGGAACGAGGACCGCGATCAGGCCCTCGGCATAGTCTGCCAGATCATGCCACTCGAGGTGGCATTTCGCCTTGCCGCGGCGCTTCTTTCCCACGGTCAGCAGCCGGCAGAGCCGGGAATAGGCGGCACGGTCGGTCGGATAGACCAGCACGGATACGCCATCGACCAGATCGAGGCGGCAGCCGACGATGAGCCGAACGCGGGTATCCTTGGCGGCCTGATGGGCGCGGACGATGCCGGCCAGCGAATTGCGGTCGACCACCGCCAGGGCCTCGATGCCGAGTGCGGCCGCTTGCGCGAACAGGTCGTCGCAAGAGCTGGCGCCGCGCAGAAACGAAAAATGGCTGGTCACCTGCAATTCGGCATAAGGCGTCACGCTCATGCGAAGACCCCATGCAGGAACCATTTGTGGGAACCGGTCTCGGGATCCTCGCCATCGCCGGCGCGATAGATCCAGAACCGATCGCCTGACTCGTCCTCGACCTGGAAATAGTCGCGCACCGCGATCAGTTCGGCATCGCGCTGCCACCATTCGCCATAAACCCGTTCGGGACCATCGGCGCGCGCGACGCGGCGGCGGGTGCCGCGCCAACTGAACCAGACCGGAGGATGGTCGGGCAGCAGCGCCATCGTCTCGATCGGCTCGGGGTGCGTAAGTAAGCGCGGCGGGCGGGGCCACTCGCCCGGCCAACTCGTCCCGTCATCGGGCGCCGTCGGCGCGACACGACGGACGGAGCGTTCGGGGACATCGCTCTCGACCGGGGCGAATCGATAGAGACGCTGCTCGCCGATGCGGTTGGCGAGCGTGTCGATAAGGTCGGTGATGTCGGGCTCCGGCTCCTCGACCAGCGACGAGATGATCTGCCTGGCTCCGAAGGGCTCGGCGAGGGTCGCGGTCAGCGTCATCAACTCGATGCCGAAGCCGGGATCGACGGTCTCGATCCGGTCGGTGAGGAGCCGGGTCAGTCGCTTGATGTCCCGCACCGGGACCGCGGTGCCGGCGCGAATGGCTTCGATGCGGTTGTCGACACGATGAAACAGCAGGTCGAGCCGCCGCGCGCCGAGCCCCTTGGCCTCGAGCGCCTCGCAGAGCGCCTCGACCAGCTTGCCGGCATAGCGGGCGATGGTTTCGGCAGCGCCGATCGGCTCGCCGAAGGCGCGGCGCACTTCGATGAGTTCAGCAGAGCGGACGGGCTCGAAGGGCTCGCTGCGCCGGCCCATCGCCTGGTCCAGGCGGCGGCCGAGTTCGGGCCCAAAACGCAAGGTGAGAGAGGCACGCGGCGCCGCTTCGACTTCGCCCACCCGCTCGAAACCGAGCGTCAGGAGGCCTTCGACGATATCGTTGGGAAGCCGCAGCGCTGCGATCGGGAGCTCCCGCACGATCGCCGTGACTTGCCCGACCGGCGAGACGAAGGTCGGCCGGGAGAGGAACCGCGCGCAGGCATGGGCGGCACCCCACGTATCGGCGACGGCCGCCCGTGCCGTGATACCGGACGCCGCCATACGCGAGACCAGTCCGTCGAGCATCGTCTCCTCACCGCCATGCAAATGGTCGGCGCCCGTGGTGTCGATGATGAGGCCATCGGGCGGATCGGCGGCGACAATTGGCGCATAGCGCAGTGACCAGAGCGCCATTCTATCGAGCGCGTCAGCATCGCCGGCAGCATCGAGGTCGAAACTCTGCAGGTTGGGCACCAGCACCTGTGCCTTGCTCGCTGGCATGCCGATGCGCAGGCCGGCCGCGCGCGCTCCGGCGTCGGCAGCCAGCACGAGCCGCCGGTTTCCCTGCCGGCCGAGCATGACGATCGGGGTTTCAGCCGATGGCGCGGACTGGCCCATGGCGCGCCTTAGGCGGTCGGTCGGCCAGGCCGGAAAATAGAGCGAGACGACCCTTGTCATCGCAGGCTTCCACTTCAAAATCGGCGCTTTCTCCAGCCCGCACCCTGATCAGCTCAAGCTGCCAGCGAGCGCGGCCGACGCCAGGGACCGGCAAGGGGCGGGAGGGGAGCGCGGAGACGCGCCAGCGGGTGACCGCGGCAGTCGGTTGTCCAAAATCGGTCGCTTCGGTTTGGCGGCGCCAGCGGCGGATGGCGATGCCGACGGCGCCCGAGGTTTCGGCGGCCAGTTGCAATCGGCGGGAGGCGGTCATGGAGAGACGGGCCAGTTCCGCGACGACCGCGCCTAGCCCGCCATGGCGAAGCCCTTCTTCGAAACAGGCGAGCACCGAGGCTTCGTCGCCGGCCTCGACATAGACGACGCGGCCGGGCAGCAGCCCGGCCTGCGCGAGCGCGGGGGCAAAGAGATCCTGCCGGGTGACGCACCAGAGCACCTTGCCCTTGGTGCGCGCGGCAATGCCGGCGGCAAACAGAGCCGCCGCGGCGCCATCGATCGCCCCGTTGCGGCCGCCGGCAACCTCATGCAACGCCCCAAGCGCCAGCCCGCCCCCAGGCAGCGCCTTGTCCATAGTGGGCACGCCGAACGGAAGCGTCGCACGGTCGCGCGCCGGCCCACCTTCGAGGCGCGCGATTCGCTCGCGAAGTGCAGCGATTGCAGGGCTGGCGGCCGGCTGACCCATGGATAAATCACTCTCAAGCAGTCTTCCCAATGGACTTCGGGTTAGGTATGTTCCCTATTTGTTCCCGCAAGGCTCAATGAGTCAATCGGACTCATCGGGCCGTCTGGCGGATTCGTTCGGTTAGGGATCTGCCCGACGTCGAAATAGCCCTCCAGGCGTCGGGCTGTTGGCCGCGCCGCCGCCAGCCGCACGCGGGCGGTCTGCCGGGCGATCCTGATGATACCCATGGGCCATCGGGCCTGTGCTGGTATCAGTGAAGGTCGAGCCCTAGCGGAGCAGCGTCTGAAGGTTGGTCCGAACCGCCTTGTCGATCGCATCGGTGGTCAGATTGCGCACGCGGGCGATCGCCTCGACCGCCAGCCGCGAATCGGCCGGTTCAGTGGGCCGCCCATCTATCTGGGTGAAGGGTCCATCCGTCTCGGTTAAGAGGCGATCCATCGGCAGCTCGGCGATGAGCGCACGGCCCCGCTCCGAACGCGTCATTTCGGTGTTGATGGAGAAGTAGCAGCCAAGCGCCACTGCACGCCGCGCCTCGGCCTTGCTTCCAGTGAACCAGTGCAACACGACGACGCCCCGGTTTCGCGGAAGATGGCATTCGATCATGTCGAGCACCATTGGCACGCTGCGGACGCTATGGACGGTGAGGATCTTGCCTCCGGCTTCCGCACATCGTTCAAGAACTGTGCGGAACACCTGCTTCTGAGTATCGAGCGATTTGTAAAACCGGGGACCAGCATCGAGGCCGACCTCGCCGACGTAACGTGTCTCCCGCAGATGGTATTCCCACAGCGCTAATTCGCCAGCCCGTTCCGCCACGAGTTGCGGATGCAGGCCGAGTGCGGCCCGGACATAGCGCGTGCCGCGCGTGAGCTCGTGATTGCGCGGCCAGGCTTTCGGCGTGGTGGTGACGGTGAGCGTAAATATCCGTGCCGCCTCCGCTTTGGCGATCGCGGCCTGGAGGTCGGGGTAGAGATCGAGGTGGCAATGGAAATCGACGCCACCGGATTGGACGTCATCATCACTCATCCCGGTCGTGTCCTCACCCCGGTCAACAGCGCTCCCACTTCCTCGAGGCCACGACGATAAACGTCCGCAAGCGCTGTCTGGCGGGCCGGCGATTCGTCAAAGAGCGGACCGGGTTTGTGGATGAGGATGGGCGCTAAGGCGGGCCTTGCGCGAAGTCGCTCGATCGCGAGTTGGAAGGAGCGGACCTGCACACCTTCGGATTGGCGCGTGTCGAGGGCGTGCGCGGTCAGGTCGTCGACTGTATAGACGGTCGCGTCGGCACCGGGGCCAAACCCCTTGAGGAGCGCGCCGCGTCGAATCAGGCATGGCAGGCAATATCCGCAGTGCTGCGTGCCGAGGCCTTGCCAGCGTCCCTTGGTTGGGGCTGCGCAGGACAAGGATGAGGGCGTGAGGCGCCGCAACAGAGCGCCATTCGCGCAGGTGGCCGCCATCTCGCCCTTCGTCATGTCCCAGTAAGGGTTATCGATGCGCCCTTCGATGCCGAGGATGTTGAGCGCGTCGTTCCAGCGAGCGATGTAGAAGGGGTGGGTAGTGCGTGTGCTCAGTGCCCCTAGGCGGAGCGGGTCGAGGGGCACATTGACCGCGATCAAGCCGTTCTCTGGCACCTTAAGCGTGAACGGGCCATCGAGCCCACTGCCGGCGAACGCGCCCAGCGCGAAGAACAGGAAGGAGCGGCCGCGTGTGGTGTTCTCGCCGGCCGACCCTCGAACGAAGCCATCCGGGAACGCCATCCAGAGACGCAGACGCTGGAACGGAATGGCGGGATACTGCGCCTTCAACGCGGCGAAGATCGTGGACTGGGCGTCGCTTGTCGCGCCCTCGCCAGCGTGGCTGATGAGGAGCGGCGTGCGGCTGGCCTCGAGCGTGTCGATGGCGCCTATCAAGGAGTCCAGACCGCCAGAAAAGAGCGCCAGGTCGTTGAAGGGAGGACCGATGAGCCTGCCTGGCGGTGTCGGTGCGACCCGGGCAAAGCGACGCGGCCGCGCCCGGAACGCGAGCGACCAGCGATCCCCGGTGAGGAAATTGAGCATCCGAACGAAGGTAGGAGTCGCCGCCCTCCAGCGGTCGGGATCAGCAACCGGCACGACCAAGCGCAATTCACGCGTCCAGCCGTCCTGGGATTCGCTGCTGCGCGACACGCGGGTATCGGCCGCATGGACGTGCGCGGCCAAGACCAAGAGGTCCACACCGGTCTCGGATGGATACACGCCGAGCCGGATCAGATCGCTGAGTGCGCGACCTATCCCGTGATCAAGCGATCGCTCACCGACGACAATATCGAGGCGGGTCTCGACTTCGCCGTCGCCGAGTGGCAACCGACTGCGGTCGCCAGGGCCGTAGCGGCCGACAATTAGATGTCGTTTCATGCTCCCTCCGCCTCGGCGTCGCCCATGATCTGCAGGATGCCGAATGCCTGTTCATAGATGCGTCCGACAAATGCGAGCACACGATCTGGTGTCAGAGCCGCAGCCGCGGCACGGGCTGTGGTGAGGGCATCGGCGACGCCGCGCCGAATGAAGTCATTCAATTGTGCTTGGACTCGTGCGGCCTCCCGGCTGTCGGACGGTAGGATCACGGTCTTCGCACCGATGTCGTTGCACAACCGAGCCTCGATTGCATTTGTGGCGTAGAGCTCGAAGACGGTCTGCATCTGGTCGGGAGTGAGCCCGTCGAGGTCAGTTATGCCCGCGCCCGCAAGATCGGTGATTGTCTCGATGAAGGCCTCGCGCGCGATACCTTCGTCGATGGTGCCGCCGTCCGGACACACATAGTCGGCCAGCCCGAGGAAGATTTCCTCGATCGGCCGACCGGCGAGAGCGCCGAGATTGAGCGCGCGAAGCGCTTCGGTGGCCCCCCGCGCCACCGCGTCCGATAGGAAACCGAGGAGGCGGCTGCCTGCGCCGCGCGCCGATCCCATCCTGGCAGCCGCCGTGCGTGCGCCACCGGAAGACGACCCGACGTAGTGAGACACGGCCCTTCCGAGGCTCTTGCGGTCGGCTCCGCCGGAGCCCGCGAAGCGGGAGAAATTGTTGCGTGCCGCCGAGAAACGAGTTGGATTCGCCGCAGGGGGAATGGGTGGCCTTGCGGGCGGCGCCGGCGGCGCTCCGGGCGGGACTGCGCCGCCTGCTGGGTCCGCAGGAGGCGGACCGCCCGGAGGCGTTCCATCGGGAGGGGCACCGTTCGGTGCGGCCGGCGGTGCGCCGTCGTCGCCAAGCCAGCTTGGGACGAGTGGTGTGCCGCCTCCTTGGCCGCCGAATGCGCTGGACGTGCCCATCAGCGCGCGCCCTGACGCGTGCGCAACACGCCGTTGGCCGCGGCTTTCAGCATGGCGCCACCTTCCTTCCCCCAGAGTTGGAGGAGACGGTCAAATCGTTGCGCCGCGTCGGGATCCTTGAGAACGCCTTCCCAGCCACTGCACACCCATGGGCCCAATCGGTCTCGCGGGAGGGCGTCGAGGAAGTCGACGAGATTCCTCTGAAGCGTCGGCTGCGCTTTGACGAGGATCGCCAAACCAGCTGCACCGGGCGGCTCGATGTCGAAGCTGTCGCCACCGACGATGCGACCGCGCACGGCCTCGAAGACCTGGGCGGCTTCGGGCGACGCGAGCCGCTTCAGATCGGCTTCGAGGCCCTGGACCGCGAATTTGCCGCCAAAGAGCTGCTCGACGACGGTGGCCAGATGTCCGAGCACCGAGGCCGCACCGAAGTAATCTTTCCGGTCCTTGGCGACGAATAGATAGGGGCGCAGATCCTCGTCACCTATCTTGGTCGGCACCGCCGCCCAGGCCTTGATGACGGGCGACGAGAGCCACTCGCCCAACAGCGAGCTCTCGGTCGTTTTCGAGGCCGCCAGCTTGGGCGCAGGCTTTGCGGCGTCATCGCCCTTGCCGGCTACCGTCTTGGCTGGCTTGGCCGAACGATTGTCGTCTTCCTTCCCGGTTGCCGCCGCCTCGAGCGCGGCCAGATAGGGGCACCTCCCATCCGGCGCGGCGGCGGCTGCGGCGGCGATCTGGTCGAATAGGCGCGGGAGGAAGCGTTCGGCCAGCATCAGCTTGGCGAGCACCGGTAGCTTGACATCATCGCCGAAACCGCGCGCGTCAGCCGTTCTTTGCCGTAAGACGAGCGTGTTGAGGAATCGCTTGATCTGGCGGGGGTTCCCCTTGGTCCCACTGGCAAGGATCGGCCCGATCTGATCGCTGAGCGCCAAGGCGTTGTTGGCTCGCGACGTCTTGTCTCCGAGGGCGGCTCTTACCGTGGCCGCGTCGAGCGCGCCGGATGTCCATGGCCGCTTGAGCCGCTCGCGGGCGACGCCGATCAATTTGTTGAACGCCGGATCGTTATCGCCAAGCTCGGCGCCCACGAGAAGGAGCGTCACATAAATGCGCGTTTCCGTGTCGCCAAGGGCTGGGATGCGGAACGGCACTTGGATCAGCTTCTCCAGATAGTTTCGGGCATAGGTCTGCGGCCCGGTCGTGTCCGGCAGATCGGGGAAATGTTTGCGCACCGCATATTCGATCATCGCCTCATCGGCGGCGACGACGAACGCGGTTCGCGAGGTGAAGACGAAGAGGCGCACCGCTTCGAGCGTTTCGATGGCTGTGTCGGGAAGGCAGCGATCGAGGTCGTCGATGAGGACGACCAACTGCTCCACCCCGGCCTTTTCCAAAAGATCGTCAAACGCCTTGCGGAAGGCGTTGATCTCTTCGGGCACGTTGACCGAGTCGCCTTCACCCGCCGGCTTCAGCAAGCCTTTCACGCCGTTGATGGCGGCGAGAACATTATCTTTGGTGGCGAGCTTTGCCGGATCGGCAACAAGACCTTCCAGCGTGCCGACGATGGCCTGAATCTGGTCCGGTGTCGGGATGCCAGAGAATGCGGTAAACGCGAGACCGCCCGCCTTTTTTGCGACTTTGAGCCAGTCGATCCGGCGGAAGACATCCTTCACGGCTTCGCCCGCCTTGGTGAGTGCGGGGCGCTTTTCGATCAGGCCGGTGACGATGCCCTCGATGAGCGCGATTTTGGCGTCTTCGAAACCTTGGAAACGCCAGCCGTTGAATTTGAGGCACAGGACCTTCGGTTCATCCTCGAAGCCGGCCTCGATCATCTCCAGCACGCTCGATTTGCCAGCGCCCCAATCCCCATGGACGCCGACGGTTACGGGCTGATCCGGCCTGTCGCGGAGGAGTTCGATGATCGTGGTGGCGATCGCCTCGTTATTGAGGAGGTCGACCTTGGTCTCATTGTCAGTCAGGATCATCACCAGCTCCCAGACTAAGGCCGATCAGGGCCAATGTGGCTGTGCCAAACTATTGCCTATCTCGTCTTCAAGGATTTTCTCTGCGGCACCAGTAATATCTGAATCGACGCCGCTTTCTTCTTCATCTCCAACGGTCGATGCGGTTCCGGCCCTAATGTTTCTTGTCACGCGGCGGGTTCGGGTCGTTGCCCGGCGCCACCGTGTCGGAATCGCGCCAGCGGCCATCACGCCCCTGGATGCGGACCTCGCCACCTCCAAGATTGCCAACCGTCTGCTTCGCGGCCTTTTCGGCGTCGCGCTGGGTTCCGTGAACGCTGCTCGCGCGTTCGGCGCCCGGGGCTTTCACTGCCCAGCCCCGCGGGTGCTTCGTGACGTATCGATCGGCCATTTCAATCCTCCGGATGTTTGACTCGGCGACGGGATTCATATATGAACTATACGCACGCAATGTCAAGTGCGAATAGTTACTGCTCCCATACGAAGAGGTAAAATGCGCTGGGGTGTCGAGCAAAGGCTTGAATTTATTGAGTTCCGCCTCTTCTGGGAGGGCGCCATCAACCGCGCGGACATCGTAGAATTCTTCGGCGTGTCGGTTCCGCAGGCGTCGAAAGACCTAACGCTGTATCAGGAGCGGGCGCCTGGAAACATGGAGTACGACACGCGTGGCAAGCGCTATGTCGCGGCGGGGAAGTTCGTGCTGCGCTTTCTGAACCCCGATCCTTACGTCTATCTGGCGCAGCTCCACTCAGTTGCCGAACGCTCCGTGGCCTCTCACGAATCGTGGATTGCGGGACCTCCCAAGGTCGATGTCGCGCTGACGCCCAAGCGCGACATCGACATTGAGGTCTTGCGCAAGGTTCTCGACACCGTGCGAGACGGTAAGTCGATCGAAGTTTTCTATCAGTCAATGAACCGAGAGCGTCCAGATCCGATCTGGCGCCGGATCACGCCTCACGCCTTCGGCTATGATGGATTCCGCTGGCATGCGCGGGCCTATTGCCATCTCACGCACAAGTTCAAGGATTTCCTCCTGCCCCGAGTTCTCGACGTTCGGAACAGGGACGAGCCGGGTGGGACAGCTGACGAAGACTGGTCGTGGAACAACTACTTCGACATCGTTATCGGACCACACCCTGACCTGACCGAGAGTCAGAAGAAGGTCGTCGCCAAGGATTATGGGCTCGACCACGGGAGCGGCATCCTCTCGGTCCGGTATGCCATGCTTTTCTATGTTCTCAAGAGGCTCGGCTTACTTGGCGACGCGGCGAAGCAGAGTGCGCGCACGCAGCACATAGTTGCACTAAACCGCAAAGAAACCGAGGCTGCGCTGGAGAAGGCGGAGATTCAACTGTGAAGGCATCGGGGGGGAGCGCCAGGTAATGGGGGCAAAGCTCGAGGACATTAAGAACGGCGCGTCCGTTCGCGGCATCGCATCCGCGCAGCCTGTTCAGGTCGTATCCGTCGACTGGATCGGCGACCAAGCGATCAATGTGGTCTTTCGCGGCAATGATGGCGGGGTCGCGGAAGCGGTGCTCTATCGGGATGACGAGCATCGGCTTGAGGTGGCGCAAAGCGGCCGGCCCTGGTCCTTCGACGCCGACGGCGCGCTTCTGCGACTGGTGACCGAAGCCAACCGCATCAAGCTCGCGCACTATTTCGACCCGTATCTTGCGATCCACACGAGTCTCGTCGATGCGTTGCCGCACCAGATTTCGGCAGTCTATGGCGAAATGCTGCCGCGCCAGCCACTGCGTTTCTTGCTCGCAGATGATCCTGGCGCCGGCAAGACGATCATGGCCGGACTCCTCATGAAGGAGCTGATCGCGCGGAGTGATCTTGAGCGCTGCCTCGTCGTTGCGCCGGGCAGCCTGGTCGAGCAGTGGCAGGACGAACTCGGTCAAAAGTTCAACCTCGAATTCGACATCCTCACCCGCGACATGATCGAGACGTCGCGGTCGGGCAATCCGTTCAATGATCGCGATCGGCTGATCGTCCGTCTGGACGTGCTGGCGCGCAATGAAGAGCTGCAGGACAAGCTGATGAGCGCCCGCGAATGGGACCTCATCATTTGCGATGAAGCGCATCGCATGTCGGCGACCTATTTCGGTGGTGAGGTCAAATATACGCGGCGCTATCAGGTCGGCCAGAAGCTCGGTCAGGTCTGCCGGCATCTCTTGCTCATGTCGGCGACGCCGCACAACGGCAAGGAGGAGGATTTCCAGCTCTTCATGGCGCTGCTCGACGGCGACCGTTTCGAGGGACGGTTCCGCGACGGTGTTCATTATGCCGACACCGAAGACATGATGCGGCGGCTTACCAAGGAGGAGTTGCTCAAATTCGATGGCCGGCCGCTCTTTCCCGAGCGCCGTGCCCGCACGGTCAAATATCAGCTCTCGGAGGGCGAGGCCGCGCTCTATTCCGCCGTCACGGAATATGTCCGCACCGAGATGAATCGCGTGCAGCGTTTTGCCGAGGGTGACGGCAAGAAGCGCAACAATGTTGGCTTCGCGCTGCAGATTCTCCAGCGGCGCCTCGCCTCGTCGCCGGCGGCCATCTACCAGTCGCTGAAGCGCCGTCGCGAGCGGCTGGAAAACGAGTTGGGAGAGGCGCGGCTTGCCGCCAAGGGGCGTCGGGCCGGGATCAGCGAGCCGGCGGTCAACCCAGACGTGCTGCGCAACATTGAGGAATATGGGCAGGAGGAGATCGACGAGCTCGAGGATTTGATCTCAACGGGCGCGACCACGGCCGAAACGGTCGAGCAGCTCGCACTGGAGGTTGAGACGCTGAAGGGCCTGGAGTCGATGGCCTTGGGCGTTCTGCGCTCCGGCGTGGATAAGAAATGGACCCAACTCAATCGCATCCTCGACGATGATCTGATGGTCGACGCCGCCGGCAATCGTCGCAAGCTGATCATCTTCACCGAGCCCAAGGACACGCTCCATTACCTGCTCGACAAGGTGCGGGCGCGTCTTGGAAACCCCGAGGCCGTAGACGTGATCCACGGCGGCGTGTCGCGCGAGGAGCGCCGTAAGGTGATCGAGCGCTTCATGCAGGACAAGGACCTGCTCGTGCTGATCGCCAACGATGCCGCAGGCGAAGGCGTGAATCTCCAGCGCGGCCACCTGATGGTCAACTACGACCTGCCCTGGAATCCCAACAAGATCGAGCAGCGGTTCGGCCGCATCCACCGCATCGGCCAGACCGAGGTTTGTCACCTGTGGAATCTCGTGGCGGCCGACACGCGGGAAGGTGAGGTCTACGGGCGCCTCCTCGAAAAGCTGGAGGCCGCCCGCGAGGCGTTGGGCGGCCGCGTCTATGACGTGCTTGGCGAGCTGTTCGAGGGCACCGCGCTCAAAGACCTCCTCTTCGAGGCGATCCAGTACGGTGAGAGGGAGGAGGTTAAAGCGCGTCTCTTCCGACAGGTCGATGGCGCGGTCGACCAGACGCATCTGCTGGAATTGCTTCGCCGCCGGGCGCTCACCAATGACACCATGCCAGAGGCGAAGGTAGCGGAACTGCGGCTGGAGATGGAGCGGGCCGAGGCGCTGCGCCTTCAGCCGCATCACGTCCAGAGCTTTTTCGTCGAAGCGTTCCAGCATCTCGGTGGCCGACTCAAGCGCCGCGAGGATGGCCGCTGGGAGATCATTCATGTCCCAGTACGCATTCGGGAGCGCGATCGTCAGGTTGGCACCGGCGCACCGATCCAGAAACAATATGAACGGATCTGCTTCGAGAAGAGCCAGATCAATCAGCAGCCGGTCGCGGCCTTCATCTGCCCGGGACACCCACTGCTGGAAGCGGTGATCAGCCTCATCCGGGAGCAATATGAGCAGATCATGCGCCAGGGCGCGATCCTGGTCGACGAAACCGATCCGGGCGGTTCACTCTCCGCCGTCTTTCTCCTCGAACACACTGTCCAGGATGGCCGCACGACGAGCGCCGGCAAGCCGCATGTGATTTCGCAGCGGCTCCAGTTCGCGGCGATCGACAAAGCGGGGCGTGCCACCAACGCGGGGATCGCACCACATCTCAATCTTCGCCCGGCCACCGCGGGAGAGATCGAAACCGTGCGCTACCTCCTCGACGAGGAGTGGCTGACGACCGAGCTGGAAAAGACGGCCATTCACTTCGCCACGGTGGAGCTGGCGCAGGGGCATATTGCGGAGGTCAAGGCGCGCCGGCTGCCTGAAATCGAGAAGGTCGAGCGCGAGGTGCGCTCGCGTTTGAAGAAGGAGATCAACTACTGGGACTCGCGGGCCTTCGAACTGAAGGAGGAAGAGAAGGCCGGCAAGAAGACGCGACTCAACTGGCAGAACGCTCAACGCCGCGCCGAGGACCTCGCCGACCGTCAGAAGCGCCGGATGGACCAGCTCGAACGCGAGCGATTCATCTCGTCACAGCCGCCGCGGGTACGCGGCGGGATGGTGGTCATCCCGCGTGGTTTGTTGGACGCTCGCCAGACTTCGATCCTGCCGAGACATTTCGCAGAGGATCCAGCGGCTCGCAGATTGATCGAGCTCGCTGCGATGGAAGCGGTCATGGCCTCGGAGCGCATGCTGGGGCACGAGCCTGTCGATGTCTCCGCTCAGAAAATCGGCTACGATATCGCTTCGCACAACCCGAGGTCGGGGCACTTGCGCTTCATCGAAGTGAAGGGCCGCATCGACAGTGCGGACTCCGTGATGGTGACGCGGCAAGAGGTCATCACCTCGCTGCACGAGCCGGAGAAATTCATCCTGGCGATCGTTTCCGTTGCCGGTGGCTTCGCTCATGAGCCGCGTTATGTGCGTGGCCCACTCGTCGAACGCGAGCCGTCGTTTCTTGAAACGGCAATTCAATTTGACCTGCCGCGCCTGCTGGAACGCGCCGAGGCGCCGCGATGACAGCGGGATCCCAGTTGGCCGCAAGCATTGCGCCGCCGCCGAACTATTTTCATCAGATTAGGGAGCGCGCGTCGAAGCGCTGGGACCAGCTTGAGGCGGACCCGGAGCTCGCCGGTCCTTGGCACCAGCTGTTCAAACAGGTGCAGAGCCCGCGCCATGTCCTCTCGGAGCTGCTGCAGAATGCCGACGATGCCGGCGCCAGCGAAGCGCGCGTGTCGATCGAGAATGATCGCTTCGTGTTCGAGCACAATGGAGAGGACTTCATCGAGGCCCACTTCGCGTCGATCTGCCGGTTCGGCTACTCGAACAAGCGAGCGCTCCACACAATCGGATTCCGGGGCATCGGCTTCAAAAGCACCTTCAGCCTCGGCGACCGGGTCGAGCTCCTCACACCGACCCTGGCTGTCGCGTTCGAGCGCACCCGATTTACTGAGCCGCACTGGATCGATGGCCCACACCTGACGTCTGGAGCCACTCGAGTCGAAGTAGCGGTCGTCGATCCATTGTTGCGCCGCGAGGTCGAGAAGAACCTCGATGAATGGCTGCAGAGTCCGGTTTCGCTACTCTTCTTCAAGAGCATTCGGCGGCTTCAGATCGGCGACAAAGCTGTGCATTGGCAGAGCCTCGGCCCCGGTCCCATCGCCGAGAGCGAATGGATGGCCTTGGATCAGAAGGCTGATGCACCCTTCCTGTTGGTTCGGTCGGCCGAGGTGGCCTTCCCGGCCGACGCGCTCGATGAAATCCGCAAGGAGCGGATGCTGAGCGCGGAGGACGGCGGCGACTTTCCGCCATGTCGAGTCGAGATAGTCCTTGGCGCGAAGGGCAGGCTCTATGTTGTCCTGCCGACTGGAGTCGAAACGCCGCTGCCGTTCGCCTGTAATGCTCCGTTCATCCAGGATCCCGCGCGCCTCAAGATTAAAGATCCCGAGACGTCGCCGACGAATCGCTGGCTCCTGAACCGCGTAGGCGAACTCGCCGCGGGTGCGATGATGGAGTGGCTCGATCAGACCCGGACCAGTCCGAGGGACCGGGCGGATGCTTATGGCTTGCTTCCTGATGTGGATCGTGAGGCGAGCACCCTCGAAGGGTCTTGTGCCGCGATCGTCGAGCTGGCATTCGCCGATGCGATCACCGATCGTCCGATCCTGCTGACCGAAGAGGGCGAACTGGTTGCCGCCGAAGCGGCGATTGTCGTTCCCCTACCGATTTTCGACATCTGGCCCGCCGAACAGGCAATGACTTTGCTGGACGAGAAGTCGCGTCCGGCGCTGTGCCGGCATGTGTCGGCTAAAGACCGGACCAAACTGGTCCACTGGAACATGGTCGAGGAGTTCTCGAAGGACGATCTGCTCGACCGGCTACGCGGTAGCCACCTACCGCGGCCGTCTACCTGGCGACATTTGCTGAATTTGTGGTCCTACGTCGCGCCCGAAGTTACGGGATGGCAATGCCACGACGCTGATTGCCTGCGGATCGTTCCCGTACAGGGCAAGGAGGTGCTCTACGCGGCATCCGAGGTGGTGCGGCTCGGCGAGAAGAAGCTGCTCCAGTCGGATGAGGATTGGGAGTTTCTCGCCGGCCATCTGATCGTCCTCAATCAGAATTGGACTCGTTTCCTCGCCGAGCAACGGCGCGAAAAAGGAAAGGGCGTCAGCGGCGGCGGGGATATCGTCGAGGCGGCATTCGCGGTGCTCGAAGAGATCGGCCTTAGTGAGACGAGCGACGTCAATGCCGTGATCGAACGGGTCGCCGCCGACTATTTCGGATCGGGTCAGGTCAAGTTGGCAGAATGCGTCCAACTCGTTCAGATCGCCGCCAAGCTCGGCGCGACTATTGGCGAGTCGTTCCGGTACGCGTGCGTCGATCTGAAACTCCGACCGATCACAAAGGCGATCCTGTTCGATGAAGATGGGGCGCTAGAAGATCTGCTGCCGGAGGCCGTGCAGCGGACGCAACTCTTGCACGCCGACTATGTGGCAAGCTTCTCGTCCTGTTCGCGGGAGGACTGGCTGCGTTGGGTGTCCTCCGGCCGTTCCGGCCTCCAGACGTTTGCGCCCCTCGTCTCAAAGCGGAGCAGCATCTATGGGCGGCAGCGCGTCACGGCGGATGGGCAGGCGCGCGGACTGCGCGGGACGCTCTACTATCACTATGTCACCAACAGTTTTGTCATCGACGACTGGGATTTTCCGGCCGACTACTGGAAGCATTGGGAGGCATTGTCGAAGACCGACCCTCGCATTTGGGCCAAGGTCGCCGGGAAGATTCTTGAACAGCGCGACACCTATTGGTCGCGGGCATCGAGCGTGCGTCTGTCGCAGGTCGCGACAACGGGTTCGACACGATCCCTCACTTCGGAGCCTTTGCTGGCAGACTGGCTGCTGAAGCTCAGGGGCAAGCCCTGCCTTCCCGACACGCGCGATATGATCCAACTCCCGGCAGACCTGTTACGCAGGACGCCGGAGACGGAATCGCTGATGGATGTCGAGCCGTTCGTGCATGGCCTGCTCGACAGGGAAACGACGCGCCCGCTGCTCGACCTGCTCGGCGTTCGCAGCACACCGAGCGGGCCTGGACGCCTGCTGGACAGGCTCCGTGCCCTTGCGAAATCGGACAGTGCTCCGGCCCATGAGGTCGAGAAATGGTATCGCCGTCTCGACCAGATGCTCGACCGTTGCTCCACGACGGACGCGCAGAGCATTAGGGATGCCTTCAAGGCCGATAAGCTGATCTTCGCGCAGGACGGCACATGGGTGACGTCGGGCGGCGTGTTCCTGGCTGGGGACGAGGAGGATGTTCCGGGCGCTGCGGTCATCCGGGCCTCGGTGCTCGATCTCAGCCTGTGGCGCCGGATCGGCATCGCCGAACGGCCGTCCGCTGATCTGGCGCTGCGATGGCTTGGCACGCTGGCGTCCGGCAAGGCGCTGTCCGCTGATGACGCCCGCCGTGTTCGGACGCTCATGTCGCGATACCCGACCCGCATCTGGGGCGAGTGCGGCCATTGGGTGAACCTGGCGGGCGAATGGGTCGAAACCGAAGCACTAGCCTATGGGCTCAGCATGCAGAGCCTGTTCACCTATGGGCATCTCCACGACTGGGCAAAGCGCAAGACTGCCGATTTCCGCCACCTCTCGGCCGACATGGTCCGCAACCCGCCATTCTCGTCGCTGCAGGCGCTCTCGGATCTCGTCGAGGAGCGCTTCAACCAGCCGCCCCTGTTCCCCGGTCTGGAAGATCGCCGCGCCTGGCTCACAGGCTTCGGAACGCAGCTTGCGCGCATCGAACTGGCCGATCCTGCCGAGGCCGAGCGCGTGCGGACGGTCGCATCGGCGATCGCGGCGACAAGCTGGGTAGCGGCGCCGAAGTTGGAAGTCATCCCCTATCTCGACGGAGTGCCGGCCGGCACGGCCAGGCTCACGGATATCCTGTGGCTCGACGGCAAGCTGTTCGTAAGCCCGCTGTCGAAGGCCAAGCTCGCCAAGCGCGTCCCCGAGGAAATCGGCAAGAGCCTGAGCGCCGATGTTCGTGCCGCGCTGGCGTACGCGTTCGAGCGGTCGCCCGAGGACATCAAGGCCTACCTCGAAGAGAACTTCACTCTCGGCCCTGAGCAGGAGGCGGCTGCGCCCGTGGTTGAGGAGCCGGCTCCCGCTGCGCCTATCGGTGGCGATGCGGTCAACGAGCCGTCCGAGGTCCCCGGTGAGGCCGCCCCACCCGTCGGCGAGGTCTCGGTGGCGAGCGACCGGGGCGTGTTAGAAGACGATGAGCCCGCGACCCCGCCGGAGCCCGAGCGGCCGAACCAGGAACCCGAAGACGGGCTGTTGGAGCCAGAGACCGTCAGCCGTCCGCGCATGCCGGCAAAACCGCCGCACCCAAGCGTCATCGCGCGCTTCGCGCTGGTGCTGGGCTACAAGGCGGACGGAGAGGATCGCTTCTACCATTCGGACGGAAGCTGGATCGGCCGCGCCAACGGCGCGCGTTTCCCCTGGGAGCGGCGCTCGGCGGGCGGCGAGGTGCAGCGTCACTATTATCCGAAAAACCATTGCCTGGAGCGCGAGCCGCTTCAGATCGAGGCGGACGTCTGGGGCCTGCTCGACCAGAAGCCCGACGCCTACTCGTTCATTCTCGTCAACCCAGAGGGTGAACCCGTCGAAATGACGGGCGCTCGCCTGCGCGCGCTGCGCGATGGCGGCGAGATCACCATCCACCCCGCAACGTACAGGCTGGTTCTGTCGGGCGAGGTCGCATGAGGAAGAAGAGCATCAAGCTGGCCGCCCAAACGTTCGTGACGAATGTCGACGAGATCGTCGCATTCACGCAGCGTGGAGGGGCGGCTGCGCCGCTGACAGAGCAGGACCAGTCATGGTGCTACGACCTTGCGATCATCCGCCTGTACCGCGAGTTTGAAGACCTAATACTGAGCTGCCTGGTGGCGTTGATCAACAACGACACGACCACATTCTCCCAGCTGAAGAAGCGCACATTCCCGAAGCACATGAACGTCGAGGTCTGCGAGTATCTGATCTGCGGCGACGGATATTTTGATTTTGCGGGGCGCGATGGACTGTTGAAGACAATCAAGAAGATCGTTCCGAATGGGCACTGGCTACCCACCATTGTCGGTGACGCCGCCTACAGCAACGCCCTCAAGAAGCTCAGCGCGCTGAGGAATTTCGCCGCCCATGACAGCACCGTTTCGAAGAAGCGGGCACTGGAGGCGATCGGTCAGGAGCGGATGTCGTCCAGCGGTGCGTGGCTCAAGAAGCAGAACCGCTTCGCCACGGTCTGCAACAGCCTGAAGGCGATGGCCCAACAGATCGACGCCGCGGCGCCACATTGAAAGAGACATAATGACTACCCCCTACAAGAAGAAGCTCATCGAAGTCGCCATTCCCCTCGAGGCGATCAACACGGCGTCGGCGCGGGAGAAGTCGATCCGGCACGGACATCCGTCCACGCTGCATCTTTGGTGGGCCCGGCGGCCGCTTGCGGCGTGCCGGGCGGTGCTGTTCGCGCAGCTGGTGGATGATCCTTCAGGCTATGCGGACAAGCTGCTGGACGATCTGAAAATCCGCAAGCAGGCGGAGGCGGACCTGGTCGTGCGCCTCAAGGCGTGGCGAGATCGGACGGCCGACGCACAGGGCAATGTGTCTGACACGCCCGAGCCGACGCTGGAGGACTGCGCGGCTGACATCGAGCGCAAGCGGCTGTTCAAGATCATCGAAGATCTGGTGATCTGGGAAAACTCCACGAACGAGGAGGTGCTGGAACGCGCGCGAGTGGAGATTCGGCGGTCCTGCGGCGGTGTGCTGCCGCCCATCTATGACCCCTTCTCGGGCGGTGGTTCGATCCCGCTCGAAGCGCAACGGTTGGGTCTGCCTGCCTATGGGTCCGACCTGAACCCGGTCGCGGTCATGATCGGCAAGGCGATGATTGAGATCCCGCCAAAATTTAAGGACGTGTCGCCAATCCACCTGGGTGCCAAGGAGCGGCAGTTTTATCGCAATGCGGAAGGGTTAGCAGAAGATGTGAAGTACTATGGCGAATGGATGCGTGAGAAGGCATGGGAAAAGATAGGTGATCTCTATCCGCAAGCCGACGTTCCCAAGGAGCATGGGGGCGGCAAGGCGACTGTGGTCGCTTGGATTTGGGCTCGGACCGTTTCAAGCCCTGATCCCGCCTTCGGCGGCGTTCACGTCCCGCTAGCAAACTCCTTCGTGATTTCTTCGAAGAAGGGCAATGAGACGATCATCGTTCCATTAGTCGACAGAAATCGTTCGACATATGAATTCGAAATCAAATCCACCGGACTCTCGAAGCAAGACATTGAAAAAGCTCAAAAGGGCACCAAAGCGGGCAAGGCTCAGGATTTTGTGTGCTTGCTTTCTGGTACCCCGATTCAAAGGGAGTACATCCGAAAAGAAGGTAAGGAGGGGCGGCTTGGCGTCAGACTAATGGCCGTGGTGGCAGAGGGATCAAAGTCCCGATTGTATTTGCCGCCCGATTTACAAATGGAGGAGGTTGCTCGTTCCGCGCAATCATATTCGATCATATCGGAGGCGCGAGCGACCTTCTTGTCGGGCGCAACGCCGACACGAGCGATGGTAACTGGCGGTGTCTGCTCCGCTTATGGCCTTGATCAATGGGGTAAATTGTTTACCGACAGACAACTTCTGGCGCTACTAACGCTCAGCGATCTGATGCACGAGGTGCGCGACAAAATCGCACTGGATGCGCTCCACGAAGGTCTGTCGGATGATCAGACGCCGCTTCGCGAGGGTGGCGTGGGGGCAAAAGCCTATGCCGAGGCAGTGAGCGTCTATTTGAGTTTTGCTATCGATAGATTGACCGACGCCGGTAGCACAATTGCAACCTGGGCTTCTGGAGGATTCATTCGGTTTACTTTTGCGCGCCAAGCCATCCCTATGACTTGGGATTTTGCAGAATGCAATTTCTTCAGCGAAAGTACCGGAAATTTTCTAGGTGCTATCGAATGGATTTCGAAGGCTCTTGTTGAATTTCAGCCCCGCAACATAGGGAGTATTCGGCAGCATGATGCCCAGAATGTCACCTTCCCAATAGGATCGGTTATTTCAACAGATCCGCCGTATTACGACAATATCGGTTACGCCGATTTGTCAGATTTTTTCTATCCTTGGCTTCGCCGTAATACACGAGATGTCTTTCCAGAGTTAATGGGAACGATCGCTGTCCCAAAGGCTGAGGAACTCGTTGCGACGACTTATCGTCACGGGAGTAAAGAAGCGGCGGAGGCGTTTTTCCTTAGCGGAATGACCCAGGCAATATCGGGAATGGCACAGCAGACATCGTCCGCTATGCCGGCGACGATTTATTACGCGTTCAAGCAGAGTGAGGTGGAGCAGGAGGGACTGGCGTCGACCGGTTGGGCCACATTCCTTCAGGCTATTCTTTCGGCAGGGTACTCGATTGTCGGAACTTGGCCTGTACGAACAGAGCGGTCCGCTCGTACGGTGGCCTCGGGTACAAATGCGCTTGCCAACTCCGTTGTTCTGGTATGCCGCAAAAGAGAGATTAGCGCCCAAATTCTGACTCGGGCCGAGTTCATCCGAGCACTAAAGCGCGAACTGCCGCCAGCAATTGCCGAGCTTCAGGCCGCCAACATCGCCCCTGCCGATATGCCCCAGTCGGCGATCGGTCCGGGGATGGGCGTGTTCTCGAGGTACAAGGCTGTGCTCGAATCCGACGACAGCCCGATGAGTGTGAAGACCGCGCTTCAGCTCATAAACCGTGAGCTCGATGAATATTTGGGTGGCATCCAGGGCGAGTTCGATGGCGACACCCGCTTTGCGATTACCTGGTTCGAACAGCATGGCATGGCAAAGGGCGATTACGGTGCGGCGGATAACCTCGCCCGTGCCCGAGGCATCTCCGTCGAAGGCGTGAAGCACGCCGGAATCGTGGAGAGCACCGCCGGCAAGGTCCGCATTCTCTCGCGCGAGGAACTGGATGATGACTGGGACCCGGAAGTCGACGTCCATCTGACGGTCTGGGAGTGCCTCCAACACTTGGTTCGGCAGTATGAGAAGGATGGCATCTCGCACGATACGGCCGTGCTGTTGAAGAAGATCGATGCGAGGGCCGAGGCGGTGAAGGATCTCGCATATTGCCTTTACGACATCAGTGCCAATAAGCGGAAGGATGCGAAGGAGGCCACGGCCTACAACGCTTTGATCGCCGACTGGACGGAGCTGACGCGGCAGGCGGCAGCTATCCACGACACAAGCGGGGATCGTCAGATCCGGCTGGATATCTAGGGAGTACGGGACAGTGGCGAAGAGCACGCGGCAATATGTTTTTGAGGGTATGGAACTGCTGCCTGCAGCCCTCATCCCGTTCGTCGAGAAGCGGCTGGAAAGCTCGCTCAAGGGGCATTGGCAGATCCAGGTTCTGGAGAAGCTGCCGAACCTGCGTCCCAACAGCGATGGAGCTGTCGGCTGGGATCAGGCCGCGTTGTTCAACGCGATGGATCGCTTCTGGTCCGAGGCGTTCAAGGCTGTTCTCGGCCGCGCCGAGCGGTCGTGGGTGAATGAGCTTGGCGATGTCCGCAACAAGCTCTCGCACAATGAGACCTTCACCTACGACGACGCCGAGCGCGCGCTCGATTCGATGCGTCGTCTGATGGAGGCGATCAGCGCGGGGGAGACCTCCGAGCAGCTCTCGAAGATGCGCGACACCATCTTGCGCACCAAATTTACCGAACTTCAGCGCAATGAGGAGCGCCGGAAGACCCAGCGCCTGGAGATCTCGGTCGAGACAGTAGCGGGCCTGCTCCCGTGGCGCGAGGTGGTCGAGCCGCACCAGGATGTAGCGACCGGCGAGTTCCAGCAGGCCGAGTTCGCGGCCGATCTCGCCAAGGTGCATTCGGGCAGCGCGCCCGCTGAATATCGTGATCCGCGTCAGTTCTTCAGCCGGACCTATCTGACGGAGGGTCTGAGCTCGGTCCTGATCGGCGCCGCCAAGCGGCTGTTCGGCAGTGGTGGTGATCCGGTCGTGGAACTCCAAACCAATTTCGGCGGCGGCAAGACCCACTCGATGCTCGCCCTCTACCACATGGCGGGCGGAACCCCGGTCCAGGACTTGTCAGGCCTCGATCGACTGCTGGACGAGCATGGGCTGAGCGTGCCCCAAAAGATCAATCGCGCGGTGCTCGTCGGCACGTCGCGCGGGCCACAGGACGTCCTCAATGCAGAGGGTGGCCGAAAGATCCGCACGACTTGGGGCGAATTGGCGTGGCAACTCGGCGGACCCGAGGCCTTCGACATGATCGCCGAGAATGATGCCAACGGTATTGCGCCGGGCTCGCATCTGCTCGAAGCGATCTTCAAGAGATATGCGCCGTGCCTGATCCTGATCGACGAATGGGTCGCCTATCTTCGGCAGATCTACCGGGTCGAAGGGCTGCCGTCGGGTTCGTTCGATTCAAATCTCTCATTCGTTCAGTCGCTCACCGAGGCGGTCAAGGCCAGCCCTGGCACCTTGCTGGTCGCCTCTTTGCCGGCGTCGCAGATCGAGGTTGGCGGTGAAGGCGGTCAGGAAGCGCTCGCTCGGCTCAAGCAGACATTCAGTCGTGTCGAATCTTCATGGCGCCCTGCTAGTCAGGAAGAGAGCTACGAAATCGTCCGGCGGCGGTTGTTCAAGGAGATTCCCGGCGACAAGTTCCATCACCGCGACAACACCCTGAAGCAATTCGCGAAGCTCTATCGTGAGAACGCCAACGACTTCCCGCAGGGCTGCGCGGACGAGGATTACAGGCGCAAGTTGGAAAAGGCCTATCCGATCCATCCCGAGCTGTTCGACCAGCTCTATACGACCTGGGGCTCGCTGGAAAAATTCCAGCGCACCCGCGGCGTGCTGCGCCTGATGGCGCAGGCCATCCACGAGCTTTGGATGAATGGTGACCCCTCGGTGATGATTATGCCCGGGAGCGTCGCGGTGAGCTCATCGCGCGTAGAGCCGGAATTGCTCCACTATCTCGACGTGAGCTGGCAATCGATCATCGCCGGCGATGTCGATGGCATGGCTTCCACCCCGTACAAGATCGACCAGTCAGCACCTAACCTGAACCGCTACTCTGCGACCAGGCGGGTCGCTCGAGCGATCTTCATGGGTACGGCGCCGACGCACCAACAGCAGAACACAGGCCTCGACGACAAGCAGATCAATCTCGGCGTCGTGCAGCCGGGTGAGCGGCCAGCGATCTTCGGCGATGCGCTGCGACGGCTGACCAATCAGGCGAAGTTCATGCACGCCGACCTTGGCCGCTACTGGTACTCGATGTCTGCCAGCCTCAATCGCATCGCGGCAGACAAGGCAGCGCAAATCGAGACAGCCCTTGTCCTGATGACGATCGACAGCGAGTTGGGCAAGTATGTGAACGGTCTCGCTGATCGTGGGCACTTCGACGCCGTGCAGGTGTCGCCTGCGTCGTCCGCGGAAGTGCCGGATGAGGCCGGAGGGGTCCGCGCCGTGGTGCTGGGCGTTGCGCATCCGCACAACGGACGCGATGGCTCCGAGGCGCTGGTCGAGGCTAAGGATATCCTGATGCAGCGCGGCAGCACACCGCGCGTCTATCGCAACATGCTGGTGTTCATCGCCGCGGATGCGCGCCAGCTGGACAACCTGAAGGACGCGGTGCGCGCATCCTTGGCTTGGGGTGAGATCGTCCGCGATACCGACCGTCTGAACCTCACCCAAAGCGACAGCGCGCTCGCCAAAGCCAAACTGGCCGAAGCCAACGAGACGATGAAAACACGCCTCAAGGAGACGTGGTGCTTTCTGCACTATCCGGCGCAGGAGAGCGCTCCGACCGACTGGCAATGGGTTTCGGGCAAGATTCCGGCGCAGGATGGACTGCTAGCGCGGGCCAGCAAGAAGCTCGTCGCTGAGGAAGGGTTGCTTACCGAACTGGGACCGACCCGCCTCGACCGCGATCTCCAGAAATACATCTGGAACGACAAGCCACATTTGTCGCTGAAGGATCTGCGCGAGTACCTTAACCGCTACCTCTACCTGCCGCGCCTGAAAAATCAGGAGGTCCTGATCAAGGCCGTGCAGGCGGCCGTGAGCGGCATGCTGCCCGGTCCCTTTGCCTATGCCGAGCGATGGGACGAGAAGTCGGACACCTATCTGGGTCTCGCGATCGATCGAGCTGGCAACGCGGTGGTCGTCATCGATAGCGACAGCGTCATCGTGAAGCCCGATGTGGCCGAGGCACGCCGGCCAGCGCCAGCGCGGCCAGGGCCGACCGGCGGTCCCGAAGCGCCAGGTGAGAAACCGCCGGAGACCGGGGGACAGCCGACTGGCGGAGCGGCTGAACCGCCCCCCGCAGAAAGGAAGCCGACTCGGTTCACGGGCACTGTGATGATCTCACCGGACCGACCAGCCAGAGACATGCATCAGATTGTCGAGGCCATCGTGGAGCAGCTCACGACGTTGCCGGGCAGTGAAGTGAAGCTGAAGCTTGAGATCGAGGCGGAGGTTCCCGCGGGGCTTGAGCGTGCGAAGGTGCGGACGCTGATCGAAAACGCCAATACGCTCGGGTTCGTTGAGAAGTCGATCGAATAGGGGTGTATGATGAATTCCCATCGAACGTCAGCCCTAGTGTCCGCCAAGTTCGCCTAGCTCGCCAAGCCGCCAAACGCCATGCTTCGCAATATTGTGAGCTGAGCCCACGTTCTCGATCGGCCCCGAGCGGGGCCCCTATGGAGAGCTTTTTGCGCTTCGATGCTTTCGCGTCGTGGTCGGATAGCCGAAGGGTAGAAAGAAATGCGACACACGAATTGTGCCGTGTGTCGGCGCTAGGGCGGCATCGCGCTCGTGCTCAGTATCAAAGTCTGCGGCCTGAAAAAGAGCGGACGGCCGCTCATACGGCAGACCTGCCGGTGTCCGGCATAACCGCAAGGTCGCAGCGAGGGCTGAGTCTTCGAGCGCCTTTCTGATTGGCGGCACGATCTCGCCTTCTGGGTCGAGGAGCACGCCCACCATCGCTGCGACGGCCTCCTTTCGGCTGTATATGCCGGTGACAAACCGCCCTAGCCCCTGATCCCGCAGATAGTGGTCACGGTGCCTTTTCTGGCGACCGAGGCGTTTGAACTCGAAAACGAGCTTCATTCCTTGGGAATCGTCGTTCCAGCCGTAAACGATGTCGGTGCGCCTTTCCTCGATCATGGCGCCGGTCGCGGGGTCGATGTCTCCGATGATATCCTCGGCGGCCCACATACCAAGCAAACCTCGTTGCCGCGCGACATGGTTCTCAACGAAGATCTTGAGCCGTTTGGTAAGTCCGTCCTCTTTGGTCTTGGGGTTGAAGTCCGGCCGCGGCCGTGCTGCCAATTCGGACCATCCTTGGCGCAGCGCTTCAACGGCCTCCGTGGCCGGCTGGATTGGAAAAGCGGCCAACCAATCGACAGGTGCTGTCACGCGCTTACCGCCGCCTTTTGGCCCGACTGGCGGGACTGAACGCTGCGTACGATGTGCTCTGCATCGCGCAAAGCTTGCCGGACCGTCCAGCTTCGTTGCGTCAGCGGTCGCACGAGATAAAGCGCGCCGTCGAACCAAAGATGGACGTCTGGCACGAGGGCAAGAAAGTCGCCCGATGCGATGACGCGAAGACCGGCCTTTCGCAGTTGAGTGAGCGTTTCGAGGACTAACTCGTCGCTCACCTCGGTGCTTACTTGAGGCTGCCCTGTGGATTGGTTGGAATATGCCACACGGACGATGCCAGATGGTCCGGAGCGGCTTGGATCGCTCGCCATAACATTGACGTGGAAGCGGCCGCTTCCGTGTGTCTTCGTTCGCCAGGTGGTTAGCGCTTCCGCGAGAGCTCGGGCGTAGATTTTGAGATCATCTGCGTCGGCTCGATGCTGTGCGGGTGTGTCGAGACTCTTGAAACTCCGTGGACGAATGGAAGGCATGAGGACCTCGACCGTTTCGCGGACGAGGATCTGTTCTTCCGCAGTGAGGCCGAAATAGCTGAAGACCGCATCGTCGAATTCGCTGCGCAGGTCGGCGTACCGGCGTCCCTGGTCCAGTTCAGGCAGCGCGGTGAGGGCAGTCATCTGCGCTTGAACGGTTGCCAGCGCCGACGAGGCGGCCACAACGTCGGGGGCGTCTTCTGGCGCGAAAAAGGGAAAGGCCTCGACGTCGGCCAGATGCACGCCGTTGCGCTCGCACAGCATTTTCCAGCCACGCATCATCAGGAAATAGCGCGCGAGCGTCGAGCGGAGGTAGATCGCCGAGAACTGCAGCAGTGCTGCGTCCTCCTGCTTGCCGGCGATGACGCCGATGCTATGGGTGAAGCTGGCCGGCCCGTCATAATACACCGCGCGGATGTTCTGCTCGCCCTTGGAGAACCCATCCGGGAACAACACGCGTGGACCGTCAAACACCGCACGCACCGCGTCATTCAACCCAACGACAGTATCCTGCGTGGCCGGCCATTTGGTGAGCAAGATCGGATGAAGAACTGGGGAGCCGGCGCTCAACGCGGCAATCGGTACATGCGGCTTGTCTCGGAGTTCGCCTACATCGACGGCGTCGCGACTTTTGTCGTTGAGATGGATGCCCTTGCGATTGACCCAGCGGCGAAACTCCCGAGGACCTTGCCAGAAGTCTGCAAAAGTGCCGCGCAAAGCAAGCCGGGTCCAGATAGCGAGATCGCTGGCGTCGCCCCACATCATGGTAACGAGTAGCTGCGGATCCTCGGCGACCGAGCGCGTTTGCAGGGCGTGGCGGTCGGCCGACTGCATGGTCAACCGGCCGAGCGCCAAGCTCAGGTCCGCCTTCGGAACGAGATACTCGAACGTTTCGTCGAATGGGATGTGTATGGCTGACTCGTCAGAGCGAGCCTCGCCTAGGAAAACATGGCACGTGTTCTCTGCGGTCGGGAACAACAGCCCCTGTAAGTCGCCGAAGTTGATCAAACGGGTGGGGCGATAGGTGCTCAGAACATGCGATACGAACGCCGCACTTGAGGCTCCCAGAAACTGTCCGATTGGCAGGATCAGGCACACTCTTCCGCCTTCAGAAAGGAACTCACGGGCGCGAAGAGCGTAGGCACCGGCGATCTGGCGGCGGGCGAAGGGTACGCCCGCGGCGTCCGCCCAATCGTCCGTCGATGTGTGGTCTTCGCCCTCCGGCTCGGCCCAAGGCGGGTTCGAGATAATTAGCGAGAAGCGCCGGCCGTGGAACGTGTGTGTTTTCCTGAAAAAGTCGGCCTCGTCATTCCCATGGATAAGGTTCTTGCCGTTGAGGGAAGGGAGTTTCGTCCCGTCACGCTCCTGGGCTGCCAGAATATCCGCGGGGTCAAGTCCTTCCAGCAGGGAGAGATAAAGGCTGAAGGCCGTAACGCGACAGGCCATGAAATTGATGTCGCCACCGAAGATGCTGCGTTCCAGCAGTCTGGCCCGTTCAGCAAATCCGAGTTGCCGTCCTTGTTTTGCCTCCGACAGAGCGATGAGTCGGCGATAGGCGGTTGTGAGCAAGATGCCCGAGCCGCATGCACCATCAAAGATGGTCTCTGCTATCGGATCGGGAGAAGCCATGAACGCTTGGTCGACGGCAAGCATGGCGAGGTTGCGCGGTGTGTAATACGCGCCCTCCTTGGCCTGTTGCTCAGGAGTCAGAAACTTCTCATACAGGCCCGACAACAGCTCCACGGGTATGTAGCTGAAATCATAATTCCAAAAGTCGCCTTGGCCGGTCCGCATGTCGGTCCGGCGTAGAAACTGGTTCAGGAGATCGAACCCCGCATCTGAGAGTGCTGTCCAGGGATCATGCCGATCGCCACCGAGAAAGTCGCCGTTGAAGTCGCTCCGCAGCCAGTCGATCAGCGTACGGATGCCGTCCCGATGATGCTGCGTGACGAGGCCATGGAGTTCCGCAACCTCGCGACGCTGGCGATAGGTCGTGCCGACGATCTCCCTGTGCTCGAGATAGGAGACGAAGAGCACCTGACCCATGAGCAATTCGGCAAGCCGCCTGCGCTCTTTTCCGGAGGCCACTTTGGGATAGCCGTCGTCACTTAGCTTCGACACTGTCGTGGAGAGGTTCGCGAGCAGCTTGCGATCGACGCGTGCTTTCACATCGAACCACTTCGGCAACCTGCGCGAGAGGTTCGCCGTCGCGACGTCTAGTGCGGAGAACGGCCCATCCGGTCGCGCCTCCTCCAGCCGCAGACGTTCACCTGCCTGTTTGAGTTTCCGCGCGGGAAGTGCAAGCGCCTGATCGCCCTTGAACTCGATTACGATGGTCGCGAGGTTCTGGTTCCAGATACGCTTGCGTGCGTCGTCGAGCGCTGCTGAGGTAAGGGGGTTGTCGTCATCACCGACGAACACGACGGTGGGCACGCCTTCCACCTCAAAGACGGCCTGCGCGCGAATAGCGCCGTCAGGTCGCAGGAGCGCCTTGATCTCCAGAGCATAGGGGTGCGTTTCGGACACTGGCGTTCCGCGAACATGCAGCACGGCGGGCTCGGCCGAATAGCCGAGCTTGTCGAGCCAGTTCTGGACACCCGTGGTCACGACGCCTGGCCTCCTGATTGGCGAACATAACAGGAACAAGCGGAAATGTGAAATACGGAGGTGGAAACCTGGCAGTCGATCATGCTGACCGCCTTCGGGCCATGGCGCCCGACCCTTGGCGTTGCGGGTCCCGTGCCTTGCCGTGCAGCGCGGGAAGAGAAAAGAGGTCGAACTGACCAGCGGCCGCCGCTGCATCAGGCAAGGCAAAACCATCCCGAATGACTGCGAGATGGTCATCCAAATGGATCACGAGAGCGTCGGTCTCGAGTGGCGGAGCGTCTTCATCCAAGAAGAACCACACGCCCTGAGGGGCAAGGGCGAGGCGACGCCCCCAAAGCCCGATGAAGGATGTCGCCCGTAAGTCTTTGCGCAGGGTGGCGAAGGTCCTCGTGTATGCTTGAAGTTCAACGGCGAATTGGTCACGTAGCAGCACCGCTAACCTGAGAACCAGGATGGTTTGCCAGGTGAACTTCGCAGGCGATCCCTTTTGCTTGGGCCGAACGTCAGCTGGCACCAGCGCACGACGACTCGTCCACTCGCGAAGTTTTTCCGTCGAGAGGCCCGTAAGCTGGGAGGCGACTGGTGTGGCAACAAGGCGCAAAATAGAGTTCCATGAGATCGGGTACAATACCCGACTTCTCGTCGAGAACGGGTATCATACCCGACCTTAGCGGTAAAGGATTCCGCCGGACTCCAGCCGGCGTGAGGCCATTGCGTCAGCCGTCGTGACTAGCGCCGCTATGCTGCCAGCCGGGCATGTTCGTCACCTTGATCGAGATCGCCGACGGCCTTTTGCAGGAACCGTGCAAGAGCCGCTTTCCGGGAATCCCGGTCGAGCGCATAGGCCGTCTGCTTAAAGGCAACCCCGTCAAGGAGCCCTTGGATGTACCCTGAGATAGTATCAGCAGCCATAACGAGTGCGGTGTCGAGGGTGTGAATGTACTTGCTTGTGACCGAGCCCTTCGAATGGCCGACCAGGGCTGCGATGGTCACCTCGGTGAAGCCGAGATCGTTCGCGATGCTGGCGAAGCTGTGGCGAAGGACATGCGGCGTTACATCCGCTAGCGGAGAGCCCGCGAAGATCTGTTCCCAATGGTTGGCGAAGCCGCCAAAGGCGCCATCCTCCGTTCGCGGGCCGGGGAACACATAGGTGCCGGTTTGGTGCCTTCTTCGTGCCTCCAGATACTCGACCACGGGGAGACCTATCGGACGGATCGAGGCTCCTTCCTTGCTGTCGACTAGGCGCAGGCAACTGGTATCTGTGTCGGCCT
>MKVB01000005.1:0-28652 GCA_001899085.1 Devosia sp. 66-14
CCCCACGGGCTCCAACACCCAGGCAAGCGTCGTACTGCTGCGGCTCACCGCACCTGGAACTTTATCAGATGCGGATGAGTCCAAGTTACAAGGCAAGCGAAGCTTGTCGCTTCAGCGACTTAGCGAAGCTCGGAGGGGGTGGTGCCGCACGAGCGATCTGGGGGTGAACAACCACCGCGATGCCGGTGCTTGGCGCACCCCCCTCCCAACCTCCCCCACAAGGGGGGAGGTGCCGTTCGGCGCGTGGGGGACGATGCAGCCAAACAGGCCGCCCCCTCACCCCTCAGACGTAAACCGCACCAACACCGTCCTGATCTCTCGCGGCTGCACCTCGACCGTCAGTGCCTTCCCTTTCAGCTCAATCGCCGCGCCGGGATGCTCGATCGGATCGGCGCTGCGGGCCGCTGCCGGGTTGCCGGTGAAGGTCACGGTCTGCCTCGCCGGCTTGGCGGAGAGGTTCTGCAGGCGCAGCGCCACCCAGCCGCCATCTTCGCCGGGCTTCACGGTCACCAGTACCGGTGATTTCTCATCGGTGCCGAAGAAACTGTCGCTGAGCTTGCCCGTCGGCTTGATGTCGCGCATCGCCACCGGCGGGGTCGCGACTTCGGCGGCGAACTTTGCCGCGGCGGCGGCATCCGCCGGCCCTTCGTGGGTGGTGAGGCGGTAGCGCAGCGGGATGCGGCCCGATTGCGCCGACTTGAAGTTCACCAGCCAGTGGTTGTTGAGCGCCCAGCTCATGATGGTCGGGCCTTCGGGCGCGAGCGTGCGGTTCCACTTGCCGGTGGTGATGCCGCCCAGATGCGTCAGCGGCGCATCGAGCGGCACGACGGTGACGCCGCGTTGCTTGTCGCTGACATCGACCCAGCGGCCCACCGGGTACCAGTCCTTGGCGGCGCCATCGAGCTGATCGGCGTTGGGCGCCGATGGGATGCCGTTGAGATCGAGCAGAAAGTCGGGCTTCCCCAGGTTGAACGGGAAGGCGACGAACACCGCTTCGGCATCGGCGTGCTCGAGCTTGTCGATGCTCCAGTCGACGACGACGCATTTGGTATCGGCATCGAGCGCATAAACCACAGTCGCCGCCGAAACGCCGGGGGCTTCGATGTGGACGGTAATCGAGGCGCGGCCTTCGAAGATTTTGGCCGCATCGAGCGTCACCCTGGTGGCGGTCTCGCGCTTCCAGGGCGTGTCCTTGTGGCCGGTGAAGAATTCCGGCTTGTCGAAGCTGATATCGGCGATGGCCAGGCGATCGTCGGGAGAGTCCACCGTCTCGTAGACATATTCGCCCGGGCCCCAACCCTGGTACTTGCCGGCGAAATCGTGGCCCTGCGCCTTGTCGAACAGCTCGGCAATAGCGCCGGTCCTGCCGTCGATACGGATGCGGTAGTGGCGGTTCTCGATGGTGTCGCCATTGGCCTTGAGGTCGCCTGCGGGGACGCCCTTCTTCAAATCGAGGAAGGCATAGCCCATCGGCGGGATGGTGCCGGCGACACGCCGGATCTCCGGGTAGGGACGCGGACCGCCCCAGGTGCTGCGGCGATTGAAGAAGGTATCGAGCATGCCGACCGGTGCGGCGCCGCCGCGCGGCTCGGGCTCCTCGACGATGACCCGGCGTTCCCAGGGCAGCGTGTTGAACACCAGCACTTCATCGATCCCCGAGGCCTTGAAGGCCTCCTTGGGGTCGAGATTGCCGAGATTGAAGATACCTTCCGGGCCTTTGGTGCCGAGCGGCGCGGCCAGCGCATTGGCAGCCCTCGCGACCGTGCCATGGCCTTCCATGGCGGCGGTGTAGGCGAAGCCGGCCTTGCGATTCCACTGCGCCTGGCTGAACAGCGAATGCGGCGCCTCCACTGACGAATAGGCACCCCAGGTGTGCTCGTCGAACAGCGTCATCGACTCGTAGATGTCGGCTGCCCGGTCGGCGTTCCAGTCGCCCTGCCCCTTGCTGCGGCGCCAGGCTTCCAGCGCTTCGCCGATGCCGACGATCTCGTGGGCGGCGCGGTTGACGCCCACCTCGAAAGCCGAAGAGCCGACGCCATCGGCCCAGTGGTCGGTCCAGTCGCCGCGCTGCGTGCCGATGACCTTGGAGTACTGGTCTTCAAGCAGTCGGCCGAAATCGGTGACGGTGATGAACTCCATCCGGACGTTCTTGCGCTCGTCGTTCCAGCGCCGGACGAAATCCGGCATGCGGGCATCGGGCGGGCCGTTATCGACGCGCACCGGGTGGGTGGACTCGCAATAGAGGAAATCGAACGGATAGCTGTCGTCGGCCTCGAGCTCGTCGATCCAGCGCGGGAGCAGCCGATCGACCAGATCCCAGTTGCCGAGCCCGGCCTGGCTGCGACCGAACAGGTAGTGATAGCCGTTCCAGGCCAGCACCTGCTTGCCGCTCGGGCCTTCCCAACGGAACGCCCCGGGGAACGGCTTGGGGCGGGCGCCACGGATCGGGTTGATGGCGGCGGTGTAGAACTTGATGCCGAGCTCGGCGAGGAGATCGGCATAGAGCCAGCTGACGCCGTTGACGTCGTCCTGCATGGCGGCCTCGACATGGAAGCCGAACTCGTCGCGCAACGCCCTGAGCGGGTAGAGCGAGCGGTGCATCTGCTCGATATTGAGCAGCGGCGTCATGTTGTACTGCATGCCGGCGATATCGATGCGGCCCTGCTCGTGCCAGTGGCGGAAACGGGCGACCTCGGCAGGACTGGCCTGCCGGAGGTAGCGGAGGAACGGCCCGGTGGTCTCGACGGTCCAGCGATACTGTGCCTCGGCGGGGTAGCGGTCAGTGGCCTCGATCAGGTCGAGCGCCTGGCCGACGAACTCGCCATGCTGGCGCAGCGCCAGCTCCTGATAGTCGGTAAAGCCGATATCGGTATGGGCATGGTTGCAGATGTAGATCGTCTTGATCTTGCTCACGGGGTTCCTCCTCCAGAGAGTAGATTTAGCTCAGTGCGATGCGGGTCCAGGCCCGCGGCGCGACGGTGAACGTGACTGCGCCGCCGGCCACCGGCAGGGCCTCGCCGGCACCACCGGAGAGCGGGGTACGGCTGGCCTTGCTGGGCGCGAGGCTGCCGGGGCGGATCTTCGCCTCGACCTCGGCATCGCCGGGGTTGAGCACGGTGAGCGCCACGCCATTGCCGTCGGCTTCGAGCCGGGTCAGCAGCGCCGTGCCGAGATCGAGCTGCAGCAGGCTTGCCGCGGTGCTGCGGGTCGGCCCGCGTTCGGCATAGACATGGGTAGCGAGCGGCTGGGCATAGCTCAGCGCCGCCTGGGCCGAGGCGCCGAGTTCGCGGCGCGGCGCCGGCACCACAGTGAAGCGGTACTTGCTCTGCCCGCCCTGGTCGGCCTGGAAGTTGGTGCTCCAGTAGTTGTTGGTGAGCCAGGCGACGAGGGTCGGCCGCTCGCGGGCGACACGGCCATCGGGATCGCCGAAGCGACCGAAGGTGTAGCCACCCACCTGCCAGAGCGGCGCATCCGGGCAGGCGACCGTCACCTCGGACTTGGCGTCGCCGATGCGGATGAAGCGCTGCGCCGTGATGTAGTGCCGGCTGGCATAGGGCAGTTGCTCGTCGTCGAGCTTCACCACGGCGCCGCCGGTCTCGTAGTGGGCGTCCCAGCCCTGGGCGAGCGCCGTGGGTATGGGCAGGTAGATGGCGTGCGGCTCGACGATCGGCTGCTTGGTCACGGTGGCCTCGACATGCAGCACCGGCTCGTCACCGACGAGGCGGTAGAGCACGTCGACCTTGTCGCCATTGGGCAACTCGAAGCTCTGGACGATACGGGCATTGCCGCGCTCGACCGCCTCGCTGGTCGTGACCAGCTTGCCGTCGAAGCGTTCGGCCTGCCAGTCGCGGTGCCAGGCGAGGTGCCAGTCGGGCGACTCGAGATCGGGCTGTCCGAACATGTCGGTGCGGATGCCGGAGGCAACCCGCTCCAGCACCGGTACACCGAACTTCAGGTGCTGCGCGGCAGCGCCGGCATACTCTGCACCATCGAGCTTGAGCGAGGCGAGCCCACCCTTGGCGTCGAGGCTGACGGTGAGGCGGCCATTGGACAGCACGCCGTCCTTGGCCGAGAGCTTGCCGTTGGGCATCACGGCGGCCTTGGCGGCCGGGATGGTGACATAGCTCAGCGCCGGCACTTCGATGGGCGCTGTGTAATAGGCGCCATGCTCGGGCAGGTCGGACGTCACCACGTCCTGGCGCTGGATGCGGTGCGACGAGGGCCCGGTGGGGACCAGGTCCTCAAGACCGAAGCCGCGCTTTGGATCGGGCGCATCGGTCATCGGCGGCAGGTAGGGCAGCCGGACCGACTGCTTCACCGCAAAACCGTGCGGGTTGTAGACCAGCAGCGTCGGCGCGTCGCCGCCGGCCTCGATGCCGAGCCGTTCGAGCCCGTCGCGGCGCAGCATGCGGGCGACGCTGGCGCCCTCGGCGACGGTGGCGAGCTTCAACAGCTGCTGGGTGCGGGTTTCGGGCGAGTACGGCTGGCTGATCGAACGGTCGGCGCCCCAGGTGTGCTCGGCATAGAGCGCGAGGCCCTTGCGGGCCACGTCGTGCAGCATGGCGCGGCGGCGCGGCGCCTCGGTCGGGTGCCAGGCATCGAGGCCGGTGGCGGCATCGAGGTCGCGCTGACCACGCATCGCCTGCGCGGTTTCGTGCGCCGTGGAGCCGGCGCCGAAATTCCACCAGTCGGTCCAGTCGCCGCGCAGCGTCTCGATGGTCTCCGCCGGCTGCTGGCGGACGCGATCGAAGAACTCGCTGATCGTGCCGAGCCTGAGCTTGATGCCGCCGGTCGAGGCGTTGCCCTCGTTGAAGTTGCGGACGAAATCGGGCAGCGCCGCCTGCGGCGAGCCGTTGTCGTGGTAGCGGACATTGGTGATCTGCATCATCAGGAAGGGATGCGGATAGCCGGTCGCTTCCCACTTCCTGGCCCAGCGCGGCACGCGGGCGCGCGCCTCTTCCATGTTGGTCGGGATCTGCAGGCTGCGATCCGAGGTGACGCCATAGATGAAGCCGTTATAGGCAGTGATGCTGCGACCGCCCGGCGCCTGCCAGTTGAAGGCGCGCGGCCAGGGCTTCAGCGCATGGCCATAATGCTCGTTGATGGCCATCGAGATGCCGGTGATGCCGTGATCGAGCAGCGCGTCGACCACCCCCCAGGGCAGGCCGTTGACGTCGGTGTTCATCGCCGAGCGCACGGGGATGCCGAGCTTCCGAAAGAATTTCAGCGGCTTCAGCACATCGAGGACCATCGAATGGTCCATCAGCGGGGTCATGTGCCAGCCCATGCCGGCGACTTCGATCTGGCCGCGCTTCACGGCGGCGAGAAAGCGGTCGCGGTCGGCGTTTGACGCGTTCACCCACCAGTCCATGGTTCCGCCGGTGACCTCGCAGGTCCAGCGGAATTTGGCGTCATCGGGGTAGTCGGCAGTGCGCTCGGCGATATCGAGCGCCTCGTCGATGAAACGGCGGTGCAGTTCCATCACCACCGGCTGCGGGTGGGTGTAGCCGATGTCGGTATGGCTGTGATGGACGAAGAGGATTTCGTTGATCATGGGGAGCTCTGATGAACGGAGGGAGGAAGAGGCCGCCTAGAAGGCGGCGAGCTTGACCGACATCGGCGTGCCGACGTCGAAATGCTGCAGCGGCTCGGAGAGGGTGCCCGTGGCGCGATCGACGCCGAACACCGTCAGCCGATCGGCATCCTGGTTGGCGACCACGAGGTGGCGGCCAGAGGGCGAAAAGGCGAGATCCCGGGGGGTGGCCCCGCCGCTCGGCCAGCGGCCGGTCTGGGTCAGCTTGCCGGTCGCCGCGTCGATGCGGAGCGCCAGGATGTCGTTGCAGACGCGCAAACCCACGAACAGATGCCGGCCATCGGCACTGAGCACGATGCCTGCCGGCTGGACGATGCCGCCATCGCGCGAGGGAATGGTGAAAGCGTCGCGCTGGGACAGCGCGCCGGTTGCCGGGTCGACCGCGAGGCTGACCACGGTGGGGATCAGTTCGCTGACCATGAAGATGGCGCAACCATCGCTGGAGAACACCAGGTGGCGCGGGCCGAGACCGGGCGGCAGAGCGAAATCACGGGCGGATTCGTGGGTGAGGCCGCCATCGGCGCCGAGCCGGTAGGCAACCAGCCTGTCGATGCCGAGATCGGCGACATAGACGATGTCGCCTGCTGGCGCTGGCACGACGCAATGAGCATGCGCCGTGATCTGGCGGGCCGCATTGGGGCCGCTGCCGGTGTGGCGGACGCTCGCCACCGCAGCGCCGAGCGAGCCGTCATCGGCAATGGGAAAGACGCTGAGCGCCGCGTCGGGCCAACCCTCGGGGTTGGCGCCATTGTAGTTGGCGACCAGCAGGAATTTTCCGTCGCTCGAGAGGCTGGCGTGGCAGGCCTCGTTGCCCAGCGTCGGCTGGCGGTTGATCAGCCGCAACCCGCCCGCCTCCACCGCATAGGCGGCGATGGCGCTCTCTCGGGTGCCGGTGATCTCGCAAGTCGAGTAGAGCCGGCCGCGCGCCGCGTCGGTTACCAGCCAGGCGGTGTCATCGACGCCGCCGATGCGATCCACCGCGCCCAGCCGGCCGGTTTCATCATCAAAGCTCAGCCGCGTGATGCCCTCGCCATTGGCGGCGCCGTATTGCGGCATGGCGCGCGTCAGGCTCCCGGTGAATGCGTAAATCGGCACGACGTCCCTCCCGCTTCTCCCTGCCATTGCTCCCTGCGCCTGATCGGCGCTTGCCAAGCCCGTTCGTTTGGAACAGGATCGAGAGCAATTGACACAACTAGTATGGTAGACCTACAACGGCTTGGCAAGGGAGGACGACACCGATGCGGGATGCGACAAAAGCAGCACCCGAAGCGGCGACCAAACGGTCGCCGGTGGTGACCGGATGGCCTCCCCTGCCCGTTCGAAACGTCGAGACCGCAACCGAATGAAGATCGTCGATATCAAGGCCACCACCGTCGCCGTGCCGCTCGAGGCGCCGCTGCGGCATGCGTCGGGCGCCCATTGGGGGCGGTTCGTGCGCACCATCGTCGAAGTGGTGACCGACGAAGGGATTTCCGGCTGGGGCGAGCTCGGCGGCGGCGGCGAGAGCGCCGAAGCCTCGGTGAAGGGCCTGCTGCCCTACCTCAAGGGTCACGATCCGCTGCAGCTCGAACAGCTGCGCTGGAAGATCATGAACCCGGTGGCCAGCCTCTACAATTCACGCATGCAGGTGCATGCGGCACTGGAAATGGCCTGCATGGACGTGGCCGGCAAAGCGCTGGGGGTGCGCGCCTGCGACCTGATCGGCGGGGCGCTGCGCGAACGGATTCCGTTCGCCAGCTACCTGTTCTATCGCTACGGCAACGAGAAGAACGGTTTTGGCGACGAGTTCTCGGCCGACGCGCTGGTCAAGGAAGCCAAGCGGCAGAAGCAGCTGCACGGCTTCAAGTCGCACAAGCTGAAGGGTGGCGTGTTCGCCCCCGAGCACGATGTCGAAGTGTTCTCGGCAATTGCCGAAGCGCTGCCCGGCGACCGCTTCCGGCTCGACCCCAATTCGGTGTGGTCGGTCGAGGACTCGATCTGGGTCGCCAAGGAAATCGAGCATATCCGCAACGATTATTTCGAGGACCCGTGCTTCGGGCTCGAAGGCATGCGGCGGTTGCGCGACCGCATTTCCATCCCCACCGCCACCAATACCGTGGTGGTGAATTTCGAGCAGCTGGCAAGCTGCATCAAGCATGACGCGGTGGACGTGATCCTGCTCGACACCACGTTCTGGGGCGGCTTGCGGCAGGCCTACAAGGCCGGCCAGGTGCTCGAGACCTTCCAGTTCGGCGCCAGCGTCCACTCCTCGGGTGAGCTCGGCATCCAGCTCGCGTCGATGCTGCATCTGGGCGCCGCACTGCCCAACATGAGCTTTGCCGCCGACGCGCATTACCATCACCTGCTCGACGACATCATCGTGGGCGGCAAGCTCAAATATGTCGATGGCGAGATCGCACTGCCCAAGGCGCCGGGGCTCGGCGTCGAGGTCGATCGCGACAAGCTCGCCCAGTATGCCGCCTATTATCGCGAGGTCGGCGGCTACACCTATGACCGCGATCCGCAGCGTCCGGACTGGTACTCGATCCAGCCCGAGATGCGCTACGCCGACCCAGCCGGACGATAAGAGGCGCCATGGCAACCGTTACCCTCCGGGACATCATCAAGATCTACGGCGAGTATGTCGCCATCAAAGGCGTCGATCTCGACATCGAGGACGGCACCTTCGTGGTGCTGGTCGGGCCATCCGGCTGCGGCAAATCCACGATCCTGAGGATGATCGCCGGGCTCGAAACCATTTCGCATGGCGAGCTCAGGATCGACGACAAGCTGGTCAACGACCTGCCGTCGCGCGATCGCGGCATCTCGATGGTGTTCCAGTCCTACGCGCTCTATCCGCATATGAGCGTTTCGGACAATCTCGGCTTCGGCCTCAAGATCAGCGGCGTGCCGAAGGACGAGATCGCCCGGCGTCGCGGCGAGGCGGCCAGGATGCTGGGGCTCGACCCATACATGGACCGCCGGCCGAGCCAGCTGTCGGGTGGACAGCGGCAGCGCGTCGCCATCGGCCGCGCCATGGTGCGCGAGCCCAAGGTGTTCCTGTTCGACGAGCCGCTTTCGAACCTCGACGCCAAGCTCCGCAACCAGACCCGCATCGAGATCAAGCGGTTGCAGCGCCAGCTCGGCGCGACCGTGGTGTTCGTCACCCATGACCAGGTCGAGGCGATGACGCTGGCCGACAAGATCGTGGTGCTGAACGACGGGCGGGTGGCACAGATCGGCACCCCGCTCGAAGTGTTCGAACGGCCGGCGAACATGTTCGTCGCCGGTTTCATGGGCGCGCCGTCGATGAACATGCTGCCGGCCGAGGTCGGTCCGGGCAATACGATCCGTGCCGCCGGCATCGCCATCCCGGTGCCGGCGGACCGCTTCAACCTGCCGGCAGCGGGTACGGCAGTGACGCTGGGCATCCGGCCGGAAGATATCGTGCCGGAAGGGCACGGAACGCGGCCGGAGCTGGGCGCCGATTTCAGTGCCGCAGTCAGTTTCGCCGAGATGCTCGGCAACGAAAGCCTGCTGTTTGCCGACCTCGGCGGAACCGAGATCGTCGCACGCATGCAGCACCCGCGCGCGCTCGAGCCGAACCAGGACGTGCGGTTCCGCATCGACGGCGCGCGCGTCCACGTCTTCGACAACCAGAACCAGAATTCGCTGCTCCGCTAAGGCGCAGCGGGAACAACGACAAGGGAGAGAGACATGTCGTTTATGAGGACTATCACCGCCGTGAGCCTGGCTGCGGCGCTATCGATGGGCACGGCGGTCGCCGCCGATCTCGCGCTTTACTCCGACAAGACCCCGTGGAACGCCGGCATGACCAAGCTGGCCGAAGGCGCCAGCGCCGCCTCGGGCGCCACGATCAAGCTGCAGGAAATCACGCCGACCGATAAGTACCAGGCGTTCATGCAGACCTCGATCGCCGGCAACAACGCCCCGGCGTTCTTCACCTGGTGGAACGGCCAGCAGCTGAGCGACCTGGTCGCCACCGGCATTGCCGCCGACCTCACCCCGTACTGGGACCAGGCGATCGCCGACGGCGATTTCTCGGCCGACCAGAAGGCTCTGGTGTCTGTGGATGGCAAGCCCTACGGCGTGCTGCTCAACGTCGCCAACTGGGTGATGTTCTACAATACCGCCGCCTTCGAGAAGGCCGGCATCGCCGCGCCGCCGACCACCTGGGCGGAATTCATTGATGCCTGCGACAAGCTTAAGGCCGCCGGCTTCACCCCGATCAACGGGCCGGCCTCGGGCGGCTGGATGCCGTTCATCTGGTTCAGCCAGCTGGTGCTGGGCACCAACCCCGACTCGTTCGTCGGCCTGACCGACGGCTCGGTCGCCTATGACAGCCCTGACGTGCAGAACGCCTTCAAGGTGTGGGGCGAGATGTATGCCAAGGGCTACTTCACCGACCCGCGCGAGCAGGACGACCAGAAGTTCTTCGTCGACAAGTCGGCGGCGATGTTCCTCGTCGGCGACTGGCACTCGGGTTCGTTCGCCGAGGCCGGGATGGAGCCGGGCAAGGACTTCAAGACCTTCCTGATGCCCTCGCTGTCGCCGGATGTGCAGCAGTCGGTGATCGTCGAGGCTTCGCCGATCGTCGTCTCGAAGGCAGCGCTCGACGCCGATCCGAACCTGGGCAAGGCGGTGCAGTCGCTGATGGGGGCCGATGCCGCCAATGCGCTCGGCTCGACCGTGCAGGTCTACAACGGCAACCTCAAGGCCAAGGCGCCCAACGCCACCATCGAGGCCAACAAGGAGCTGGTCGCCGCCGCCAAGCCGCGTGCCCTGGTGCGCTGGTGGGAAGCGGTGCCGTCGCAGATCCAGGGTGACCTGGTCGCCGCCATGGGTGCCTTCATGTTCAACCCGACGCCCGAACAGGCGACCGAGTCGATGAAGACCATGCAGACGATCAACGCCGATTACTGGGCCAGCAAGTAAGCCCTGCTTCCTCCCGCCGGTCGCGCTTCGGGCGCGGCCGGCACCCTGGGCAACCCGCCCATGGCCGGTGGCTCATTTGACACCACTGGCCTGCCTGTTCTCCCGGAGCCTGACGATGCCCGCCACCGCCTCAGCCCTGCTCACCCCGGAAGTGTTGAAGGAAGCGCGCCGGCGCGAGCGTCGGGTTGCCTGGCAGCAGACGCGGACCGCCTGGCTGTTCATCGCGCCGGCAGTGCTCATGGTAAGCCTGTTCCTGCTGCTGCCGGTGGTGTTCAACGTCATCCTCAGCTTCACCAAGTGGCAGAAGTTCACCGGGCTCGACCAGTTCGCCGGCTTCAACAACTACCTGCGGCTGTTCCGGGTGCCGTATTTCTCGGAAGCGCTGGGCAATACCGCGATCTGGGTGGTGGGCGCCGTCGTTTTCCCGCTCGCCGTTGGCCTCGGGCTGGCGCTCCTGTTGCGCAACATCCCGTTCCAGGAAACCTTCAAGAGCCTGTTCTTTCTGCCGCGCGTCCTCGCGCCGACGGCAGTGGGCGCCATCTGGTATTATGTCTACGCGCCGACGGGCGTGCTCAACTCCGCCGTCTCGGGCATTGCCGGCACGCCGTTCGATTTCGGCTGGCTGTTCGACCCGGCCACCATCACCGGCTCGGTGATCGTCACCTTCGTGTGGCAGACGGTGGGCATCACCATGGTGCTGCTGCTGCTCGGTCTCGCCGCCATCCCCAAGGACCCGGTCGAGGCGGCGCGGGTCGATGGCGCATCCAACTTCCAGATCTTCCGCCACATCGTCTGGCCGCTGCTGCTGCCGACGGTGCTGGTGGTGACCATCCTCAACGTCGCGGCGGGCTTTACCACCTTCGACCTGCTCTGGGTGATGGCGAGCTCGTTCCCCGGCAAGCGCACGCTCTCGCTCGCCGTCTACATGTATTACGAGAGCTTCTCCAACGGCGCCTGGGCTTATGGCTCGGCCGTGGCCGTGGTGCTGGGCGCCATGGTGATCACCGTCAGCGCGCTGCTCGCCGTGGTGCAGGCGCGCGTCAGCAAGAACATCCGATAGGCAGGTCATGGCAGTCGACATCACCGACAAGGCGTTCATTTCGGGCCTGATCGAGAAGGAAAAGCGGGCGCAGCGGCAGGGCGGCCGCTGGCTGGTGATCCCAATCCTGGCGCTCACCATCGCTTACCTGACGCCGCTCTATTACCTGTTCGTCACGGTGTTCAAGACCACCCAGGAATACGCCACCAAGGGGGTGCTGGAACTGCCGGCCGGGCTCGCACCGATCGTCGACAACGCGGTGCAGGCCTGGACCATCGCCAGTCTCGGCCAGGCGGCGATGAACTCGTTCAGCTATGCGCTGATCGGCGCCATGCTGGCGGTGGCCTTCGCCGCCGCTGCCGCCTATGGCATGACGCGGCTGCACCTGCTCGGCTCGAACGGCTGGTTCATGCTGATCTTCACCGGCACGCTGTTTCCGTTCCAGATGTACCTGGTGCCGCTGCTGTTCGGCTATCAGCGCATCGGGCTGGTCAATACCTGGTTCGGCATGCTGCTGGTCTATGTGGCGATCTGCATTCCCTTCCCCCTGTTGGTATTGCGGAACTCGTTCTCCGCCATCACCCGCGAGGTGGACGAGGCGGCGCGCATCGAGGGCGCCAGCGAATGGCGGGTGTTCACCTCGATGATCGTGCCCAACGCCATGGGACCGCTGATCGCGCTGTTCCTGCTGCAGTTCACCTTCATCTGGAACGACCTGTTGTTCTCATCGATCCTCGCCAACGGCATCGAGGTGCGCTCGATCATGGTGGCGCTGCAATCGCTGCAGGGCACCTATTCGACGCTCGGGCCCAACGTGGTGATTACGGCAACGCTGATTTCGAGTATCCCGACGGTCTTGCTGTTCATCGCCCTGAGGAAGTACTTCATGGCCGGGCTGCAGCTGGGGACCAAATGACGGCGGAACGACAATGAGAGCGCCCAAGGGCAAATCGGCAGCGGCGGAGTTCGGAGGCGAGAGCTACGGCACGCGGCAGGATGGCGGCTCGATGGCGAGCCAGGTCTATGACCGCCTGATGCAGCAGATCCTCGACATGCAGCTGCCGCCGTTCCAGGAGCTCTCGGAGGCGCGCCTTGCCGCCGAATTCGGGGTCAGCCGCACGCCGGTGCGCGAAGCCTTCGCGCGCCTGGCCCGGCGCGGGCTGGTGGAAATCCTGCCGCAGCGCGGCACCATCGTCTCACCGCTGAGCGAGAACCTGATCGCCAAGTCGCGCTTCATCCGCGAGGCACTCGAACGTCCCCTCGCCCGCCTCGCAGCGGAGCGGCTGACGCCGGAAATCGCGGCGCTGCTGAAACGCGAGATCGTGTTGCAGCAGACCTTTGCCGGGCTCGGCGACGACCAGGACTTCCTGCAGTCGGATGACCGTTTCCACGCGCTGATCGCCAAGGCGGCCGGCTTCGAGAGCATCTGGGACGATGTGCGCGAGGCCAAGTTCCACATGGACCGCATCCGCCGACTGTCGCTGCTCAGCCAGGAGCATATGTATTTCATCGTTGGCGAGCACGAGGAAATCCTCGCCCGGCTGCAGGCGCACGACGCCAGGGGGGCCGACGAGAGCATGGCGGTGCACCTGGTTTCGGTGATGCGCGAGCTCGACGTAATCCGCTCCGCCCACCCCGAATATTTCGTGCGCGAAACGGCAGCCGCCGAGCACTAGATCCGTCGCTTTACGGGCGGAACGACCGAACGTCGAATTGACTTCGCACCGCCGCGCCGGATGTATGGCCGTCGTCTCGAGGAGGACGACGATGCGGCTAGGAATGAGCGGGTGTTTTCTGCCCGCCGATATGAATGATCTGACCCCGGAAATGTGCCGGCGGGTGCGTGCGGCAGGGTTCAGCGGAATCTTCACCCGGTTTCGCGACAACGACCCGCTGACGACGCGGCGCGAAGATGCCGAGCGGATCAAGGCGCTGCTGGCCGACGAAGGCGTGGCGCTGTTCCAGACCACCGGCTACTGGCAGAACCTCGTGACCTCCGACGAAGCGGCACGGGCGCAATCGGTGCGCGTGGTGCAAGGGGCGCTGAAGCTCGCCGGCTGGCTGGGGGCGCGCGGCATCGACACCGGACCGGGCTCGATGAACCCCGCCGGCCCGTGGTTCCCACATCCCGACAACTGGACGGCGACGGCCGAGAACCAGCTGATCCGCTCGATGCGCGAATGCGCGAGTGCCGCCGAGGATGCCGGGGTGTTCCTGAGCCTCGAGTCGCATTCGCTGGTGACGCCGCGCACGCCCGAGATCGCGGCGCGCATCCTCGATGCCGTCGGTTCGCCGTGGGTGCGCTGCGACTACGACTCGGCCAACTGGATCACGCTGGAGACCATCTACGATACCGGTGGGGCGCTGAACGCGCATTTCGACCTGCTCGGCCGCCACATCTGCAGCGCGCATGCCAAGGACATCTGGGTGGAGAACCGGCTGGCGATCCACCTGCAGGATGGCTGTCCGGGCAAGGGGCTGATGGACTTTCCCACCCTGTTCACCCGGCTCGAGGCGCTCGATCCGGATTATCCGCTGATCGCCGAAGGCAACTCGAGCGACGAGCTGCCCGAAGTCGGGGCGCTGTTCCGCGGGATCGCCGACCGATTGGGCATCAAGGTGCTCGATGTCGGCGACACGGCGGGGGCGGCCCGATGAAACTGCTGCTCGTCGGCGGGGCCGGCCATGTCGGCAAGCTCATCACGCCCTATCTCAAGGCGAGGCATACGTTGAGCGTACTCGATCTTGCCGCGCCCGATGATCCCGAGATCAAGCATGTACCGGGCTCGGTGCTCGACCCCGAGGCGATCCGCGCCGGGCTCGAGGGCGTCGACGGCTTCATCTGGCTGGCGATGCGCAGCGCCCAAGGCGGGATGGTCACCGACCAGGACATCGAGACCATCGTCAACAACTACGACCTCAACACCAAGGCGCTGCACCTGTTCCTCTATCTGGCGCAGGAGGCAGGGGTGAAGCGCGGGGTCTATACCAGCTCGATGAGCGTCCATTATCGCGGGCGACCGCGCTATCCGGGCGAAGACGAGGTGCCGCTCGACTCGCCCTCCGTCTACGGCCTGACCAAGGGGCTGGGCGAGCAGATCTGCGCCTATTTCGCGCACTGGTTCGAGATGGACATTATCGGGCTCAGGATCAGCGGTCCGCGCCGGCGCGCCGACTATCTGGCGCAGCGTCGCGACCCCAAGCGCGCCGGCGACGGCAGCTATGTGTTCCCGCTCGACGAGGAGGACATGGCCAACGCCTATCTGGGCGCCATCGACACGCTGGCGGCGCCGACGCCGGGCCGGTTCGAGTCGCTGTTCATCGTCGGGGACGAAGCCGGCGAGGAACACGATCTCTCGAAGGCGGCCCGCCTGATCGGCTGGCGGCCGCAGTCGCACCGATTGCTTGGGTAGTAAAATGGTGCTGGTGCGGCCTGGCTGAGGCCCTTCGAGGTAGATGCTTCTCATCACAGGATCGGGACCGCAGGTAGGATGGCCTTGTGCTCGCCACCCCTCACCCGTCTCGGCCTTCGGCCGATCCACCCTCTCCCCGACGGGGAGAGGAAAAAAGCGGTGATCGCCGCGCTCTCCGGGTTCTTCTCCCCATCGGGGAGAAGGTGGCGCGTAGCGCCGGATGAGGGGAAAGCCACGATCTCGAGGCGATGAGCACAGGCTGTGACCCAAGTCTCCACCTGCGCCGACCCCAGCCGTGAACGCGCCGCCGGAAACTGAAAAGGGGGCGCGGTTTACCCGCGCCCCCTCTCGCATTGCGTTGCTGCCGTTCTGCTTAGAACGGGCTCTTGTCGTCCAGATACTCGCTCGCGTTGTCCTTGGTGATCAGCGTCGAGTCGAGGATGTAGCGACCGGCAACCTGGATGCCGCCGGTGAAGTGCGAGGTGGTCAGCTCGATGGCCGTGGCGATCATTGCCGGGCTGTAGCTGACGTCGACGGGGACGAGCTTGTCGCCCGCCGCCACGCGCTGCAGCATCTGCTGCATGCCGGCGCCGCCGACGATGAACATGTCGTTCTCGCGGCCGGCCTGCTTGATCGCCTCGATGGCGCCCAAAGCGATGTCGTCGTCCTGCGCCCACACCGCCTTGATGTCGGGGAAGCGGGTCAGGAAGTCCTGCATCACCTTGAAGCCGTCATCGCGGTTCCAGTTGGCGAACTCGTCGTCCAGCACCTTGATGTTGGTGCCTTCGATGCCCTTGACGAAGGCATCGAAGCGCTGCTGGTCGATCGGGATCGGCAGGCCGCGCAGGATCACGATGTTGCCGCCTTCCGGCAGCGCCTGCTTGAAGTACTCGGCCGAGTTGGCGCCGAGGCCCGGATTATCGCCGGCGACGTAGAGGTTCTCGACGCCGTTGATCGACAGCTGGCGGTCGACGACGGTGACGAACTTGCCGGCGTCCTTGACCTGCTTGATCGCCGAGGTCATCGCGTCCGGGTCTCCCGGCAGGATGACCAGGGCATCGATGTTGCGGGTCGAGACCATGTCCTCGATGTCGGCGATCTGCTTGGGCGCGTCGGGCGCCGAGGCAAAGACGAAATCGACATTGGAATAGGTCTTCTTGAGCCGCTCGATCGCCTGCTGGGCGAAGTAGTTGACGCCGCCGGTCCAGCCATGGTCGGCCGCCGGCACGGAGACGCCGATGGTCACCTTGTCCTGGGCCAAAGCGCTGCCGCCGAGAGCGCCGGCGATCACCGCCGCTCCCAAGAGGGATTTCAGCAATTTCATGTAGTCCTCCCGTTGGTGCCCGCTCCTTGCGGGCGTTGTGAAAGCAAGTGTGCCTAGCTGGCGCGGCGACCCCGCTGCAGCAGCACGGCAAGAATGATGATGACGCCCTGGAAGGCCCCGTTGAGATAAGGGCTGATGAAGCTCTGCAGGTTCAGGATGTTGCCGATGAGCCCCAGGATCACCACACCGACCACGGTGCCCCAGATCCGGCCGTAGCCGCCCTTGAGCGTGGTGCCGCCGATGATCACCGCGGCGATCGCCTCGAGCTCCCACAGGACGCCGGTGGTGCTCGAGGCCGAGCCGAGGCGCGGCACATAGAGCAGCACCGCGACGGCGACCAGCACACCCTGCAGGATGTAGGTGAACAGCCGGACGTTATCGACGTTGATCGAGGAGTAACGGGCGACCTGCTCGTTGGAGCCGATGGCGGCGCAATAGCGGCCGAAGGCGGTGCGACGCATGACGATCTCGCCGCCGATCGCCACCAGGGCGAAGACGATGATCGGCCATGGCACGCCGAACAGGCCGTCGTAATAGACCGGGCGATAGACGTCGGCGACCTGGAAGTTCAGCGACAGCGTGCCGCCATCGGCGAGAAAGGTCACCAGCGAGCGGAAGATGCCCATGGTGCCGAGCGTGACGATGAACGCCTCGATGCGGCCGCGGGTGATCATCAGGCCGTTGCCGACGCCTGCCGCGCCGCCGATCAGCAAACCGGCACCCATGCCCACCAGAACCACGCCGACGCCGATCCCCAATGACGGGATCAGCGAGTTCATGACGATGATCATGATGCCGGCGATCACCGCGGCCATCGAGCCGACGGACAGGTCGAGCCCGCCCGAGGTGATGACGAAGGTCGCGCCGATGGCGATGATGCCGATGAACGACGAACGCGCCAGGACGTTGGTCAGGTTGTTGTAGGTGAGGAAATTCTCGTTGAGCGAGATGCCGAGGATCACCAGCAGCAGCAGCGCCACCAGCGGCCCGACGGTCTTCAGCTCGAGGCGAAAGCCCTTCTTGGGCTTGGCTGCAATATCAGGCGCTGAGGCGCTCATCGTTTCCACTCTGCTTGATGCCGGCGGCGTACCGCATGATTTCTGCTTCGGTGATCTCGGCGCCTTCGAGCAGGCCCGCCATGCGCCCTTCGCGCATGACCACGACACGGTGGCTGAGCCCGATCACCTCCTGCATCTCGGACGAGATGACGATGATGGCTTTGCCCTCGGCGGCGAGCGCCGCGATGATGTGATAGATCTGCTGCTTGGTGCCGACGTCGATGCCGCGCGTCGGCTCGTCCATGATGATGATGTCGGGCTCGGACTCCATGGTCTTGCCCAGCATCAGCTTCTGCTGGTTGCCGCCCGAGAGCCGACCGACGGCGACCGAGGGGTCGCGCGCCCGGATGTCGAAGCGGCGCACGGCGCGCTCGAGCGCCCTGGCCTCGCTGGCGCTGTCGAGAAAGCCGGCCTTGAGGTGCTTCTTGAGGGTCAGCAGGGTGAGGTTGGGCTGCAGCCCCATGTTGAGCAGCAGGCCTTTGCCCTTGCGATCCTTGGTCATGTAGGCGAGCCCGGCGGCGACCGACTGCGCCACCCGAGTGAAGTGCACCGGCTTGCCCTTGACCTCGATCTCGCCGCCCGTTCGCTGCGTCAGCCCGACAATGGCCTCGGCGACGGCAGTGCGGCCCGAGCCGATGAGGCCGGAAAAGCCCAGGATCTCGCCCTGCCGCAGCTCGAATGAAATGTCCCTGGCGCCGGGCGCAACCAGCCCGCGCACCGAGAGCAGCACCGGCGCATCGATGTCGGGCTCGCGCTTGGGCGGATAGAGGTTGGTGAGTTCGCGGCCGACCATCATCTGCGCCGCCGAATCCGGCGTCAGCGCCGTGGTGCTGACGGTGGCGATCAGCTGGCCATCGCGCAGCACGGTGACGCGCTGTGCCAGCTCCATGATCTCGTCGAGCTTGTGCGAGATGAAGATCACCGCGACGCCGCGTTCGGTGAGGCGGCGGATCTGCTCGAACAGGGTCTGCGTCTCGCCGGCCGACAGCACGGCGGTCGGCTCGTCCATGATCAGGACGCGCGCATCGCGGCTGATCGCCTTGGCGATCTCGACCATCTGCTTGTCGGCGACCGAAAGAGTGTTGATCCGCGCGTCGGGATCGACCCGGACATGCAGCGTCTCGAGAATGTCGCGCGCCTTGTCGCGCATCCGAGCCACATCGAGGAAACCGAAACGGCGGATCTCACGGCCGAGAAAGATCGAGTCGGCGACGGTCAGGTGCTCGGCGAGGTTGAGCTCCTGGTGGATGAGCACGATACCGAGCGATTCGGCCTCGCCATTGGGTGGCAGAGCCACCGGCTGGCCGTCGAGCACCACCGTGCCCGAGGTCGGCTGTTCGATGCCGGATAGGATCTTGATGAGCGTCGATTTGCCGGCGCCGTTCTCGCCGATGATGGCGTGCACTTCGCCGCGCTTGACGTCGAAATCGACGCTGAACAGCACCGGCACGTCGTTGAACGACTTCGAGATCCGGCTGGCCGCCAGGATCGCCGGCGTGATCGCGCCAACGGCGTTCGACATGTTGTGCTGCCCTCCCCCTGGAAGCGGCCAGGTTCATGCCCTTTTCGCTCGCTTCCGGACTTCGATGTAAAGGTTTTCATGATTGATGTAAAGGTTTACATGTCGAGCTAACTGTGTAGCCTCCCACTCAGCCATCTGGCGCATCCCATGCCTTCTGCTAAAGGGAAGAAGGAGGACGCCGGGCCCGGGTGGCGGCGGACGGAGCACCAGGTGCAGAACCAGAAACTGGCGACGATCGAGGACGTTGCGGCGATTGCCGGAGTGTCCATCGCCACAGTCAGCCGGGCCATCAACGAGCCTACCAAGGTGGCCGACGAGACGCGCCGCAAGGTCAACGAGGCAATCGCCCGCACCGGCTACACCACCAACGCCATGGCCCGGTCGCTGCGCATGCGGCGATCCAACATGATTCTGATTCTCGCCCCCGACGTCGGCGATCCGAACTTCTCCAACATTCTGGTCGGGCTCGAAACCGAGGCGAGCAAGCGCGGCTACGGGGTGCTGATCGGCAATACGCAGAACGACCCGGAGCGCGAGAGCGACTATCTGCGCTTCATCAGTTCCAACCAGGCCGATGGGCTGATCCTGCTGACCGGCCACCTGCCCTTCGGCCACGGCCAGCCAGGCGCTGAAACCCGCCTGCCGCCCATGGTGGCGGTGAACGAGCCGGTGCCGAACAGCGACGTGCCGTTCGTGGGGGTGGACAATTTCGAGGGCGCGCGGCTCGCCGCCGAGCACCTGATCTCCCAGGGTCACCAGCGCATCGCCTTCATCGGCCGCTCGACCAGCCGGGCGGTGAACCAGCTGCGCGAGAAGGGCTATCGCGCAGCACTGGAGAGCGCGGGCCTCACGGTCGATCCGCGCATGGTGCTCGATGGCGACGGCACGACCGAGAGCGGCCGGCAGGCCACCGAGCACATGTTCGTGCGCGATGTGCTGCCGACGGCGTTCCTGTGCGTCAACGACGCCACGGCGCTCGGCGTCATCATCTCGCTCAACGCCCGCCGCTACGACCTGCCGCGCGAATTCTCGGTGATGGGATTCGACGACATCTCGTTCGCCAGCTTCGTCACCCCGTCGCTGACCACCATGAAGCAGCCGCGGCTCAGGATCGGCGAAGCCGCCATGGATATGCTGCTCGGGCTGCTGGAGGGCAACCGGCCCGACCGCAACCAGGTATTGCTGCGCAGCGAACTCATCGTCAGAAACTCGGTCGCCCCAAGGCGCTAGGCGACGCCGCGAGTGACGCCGGCGGCATTGCCCCCAGGTTCTTCGCTTCGAGCGCTGCGTGCCCTGAGGGGCGGTCGCGCGACCCGACGCGGAAGCGCGGCCCAAAAGCCCGCCACACAGCAATTCCTCAGTTAAATCCCTCCAGATCCATGCACTCCGTCAAGAATCTTGCCCCGCATGCGTCCATTGCCCGGCAAGAATAAGTCCGCCACAATACATCATGATCAATGATCGGCGAAGATCGCGAGAAGCATTTCCGATCTTTGTAACTTGATCGAGGCTTTTTGGGTTGACACTGCCGGCGACATTCTTAGGTTCCGCGAGCATATTTATCGCAAGGAGAAAACGACTGATGGCATTCAGCCGGAGAAGCGTGCTGCTCGCAGCATCGCTGCTTCTGGGAGCAGCGTTCGCGCTGCCTGCACAAGCACAGGAAAATCCGTGCGGCACCGACCGCACCATCGATATCGCCGAGATGACGTGGCCCTCGGCCGCCGCTCTCGCCCATATTCACGCGACGATCCTCGAAAAGGGCTTCGGCTGTAATGTCGAGATCGTCACCGGCGACACCGTTCCGACCTCGTCGTCGATGCTGTCGCGCGGCACGCCCGCCATTGCCCCCGAGCTATGGACCAGCACGATCGCCGAAGCCTGGCAGGACGGCATCGAGGCCGACAAGGTGGTGCAGCTTGGCGAGGCCATCACCGACGGCACCGTCGAAGGCTGGTTCATCCCGCGCTATGTGCAGGAAGCGAACCCCGAACTGGTAACCGCCGAGGACGTCATTGCCCGGCCCGAGCTGTTCCCCGACCCCGAAGAAGGCGGCCAGGGCCGGCTCTACTCGTGCCCGCCCGGCTGGGCGTGCGAGCTGTCCACCTCGGCCCTGTTCGAGGCCTATGGCATGGAGGATCGGTGGAACCTGTTCTCGCCAGGCTCGGGCGGCGCCCTCGATGCGTCGATCGCTCGCGCCTTCCTGCGCAACGAGCCGATCCTGTTCTACTACTGGGGGCCCACCGCCATCCTGGGCAAGTACGATGCCGTACAGCTCGACCTGGGCGCTGCCGATCCCGCCATCTATGCCTGCAATACCGATCCTGAATGCCCCGAGCCGGCGGGCAAGACCGCCTATCCCTCGTCGCCTGCGGTGATCGGCGCGGCCAAATGGATCGAGACCGACGCTCCCGCCGTGGCCGAGTATTTTTCTCGGGTCGGGCTGAGCAACAGCCAGATCAGCGAACTGCTGGTCTATGGCGACGAGAACAAGGCCGATGCCGCCGCAACGGCGGAAAACTTCCTCAAGACCAGGCAGGATGTCTGGACGACCTGGGTATCCCCCGAGGTCGCCGACAAGGTTCGCGCCAGTCTCGGCTAGTTGCACCTCACTGGACTAGCCGCATGGCGGTCGGGTCGCGTGACCCGGCCGCTTCCCGTTTTTCGATCCGCCCGGTCGGCGCGAACGCCCGCCGACCGCGTGGCCGGATCTTTTTCAGATCATCGAGACAATGTTCCCTGAACTCATCGACACCAAACCGCTCCGCCGCGCGGTCGACGACGCACTCGGCTGGGTGGTGACGAACTGGGGAGGCGCCTTCGAGGCCGCCGCCCGACCGCTGCTGCTGTTGTTGAACGGCATCGAGGCCCTGCTGCTCGCCACCCCGTGGTGGCTGATCATCGGCCTGCTGACGGCCATCGCCTGGCTCGCGACGCGTCGCTGGACGCTTCCGGCGATCGTGCTGGTCTCGCTGGTCTTTCTGGGGCTCATGGAGCTGTGGAAGGACGCGATGAGCACCACCGCGCTCATGCTGGCCGCGACGCTCACGGCAATCGTGCTGTCGATACCGATGGGGGTATGGATGTCGCGCTCCGGGCGGGTTCGCCAAGTGATCACACCGGTGCTCGACCTGATGCAGACCCTGCCCAGCTTCGTCTACCTCATCCCCACGGTGATGATCTTCGGGCCGGGCAAGATCCCGGCGCTCATCGCCACCATCGTCTACGCGGCGCCGCCGCTGGTGCGGCTGACCGATCTGGGGCTGCGTTCGGTGGATCCGGCGATCATGGAAGCCAGCCGGGCCTTTGGCACCAACCCGACGCAGCGGCTGCTGGGGGTGCAGATTCCGCTGGCGCTGCCGACCATCCTCGCCGGCATCAACCAGACCACGATGATGGCGCTCGCCATGGTGGTGATCGCCTCGATGATCGGAGCGGGCGGCCTCGGCTACCAGGTGCTGCAGGGCATCGGCCGCCTGGAAGTCAGCCGCGGCCTGTTCGCCGGGCTCGGCATCGTGGTGCTGGCGATCGTCTTCGATCGCATCACCCAGGCCTTCGGCAAGCAGCTGCAGGCCCGTATCGGACTTTCGGAGGCCCGCGCATGACCACGTCCCCAGCAGAACGCGCCATCCATATCGAGGGTGTAACCAAGATCTTCGGCCCCGCCCCGCAGCAGGCGCTCGCCGCCCTGCGCGGCGGCATGTCGAAAACCGAACTGCAGACCGAAACCGGCCATGTCGTCGGCCTCGACGACGTCTCGCTGGACGTCGCCAAGGGGCAGATCCATGTGGTCATGGGCCTGTCGGGCTCGGGTAAGTCGACGCTGATCAGGCACGTCAATCGCCTGATCGAACCCACTGCCGGAGCGATCCGCGTCTACGGCTCGAATGTTCTCGAGATGTCGCGCGAGCAGTTGCGGGCGTTCCGCCGCACCCGCGTCGCCATGGTGTTCCAGAAGTTCGGCCTCTTGCCGCACCGCTCGGTGCTCGACAATGTCGGCTATGGCCTGGAGGTGCGCGGCGTCCGCCGCGTCGAGCGGGAGGCCGAAGCGCGCAAGTGGATCGAGATCGTCGGCCTTGCGGGCTATGAGAGCGCCTTGCCGCGACAATTGTCGGGCGGACAGCAGCAGCGGGTGGGGCTGGCCCGTGCGCTCGCGCTCGACACCGACATCATCCTGATGGACGAAGCATTTTCGGCGCTGGATCCGCTGATCCGCTCCGGCATGCAGGATCAGCTGGTGAGCCTGCAGAAAACGCTCAGCAAGACCATCCTGTTCATCACCCACGATTTCGACGAAGCCCTGAAGATCGGCGATCGGGTCGCCGTGCTCAAGGACGGCGCGGTGCAGCAGGAGGGGCGCCCCGAGGATATCGTGCTCAACCCGGCCAACGAGCATATCGAGGAATTCGTGCGCGACGTGAACAAGGCGCGCGCCATTCGCGTCCGCACCATCATGGAAACCGGCCCGGCGGAGCCCTGTTCGATCGCAGTGCCCGCCGATGCGCGATGTGAAGACGTCCTGCCGTTGTTTGCCGAGCACCAGTGGGTCGGAGTGCTCGATGCCGCCGGCCAGCAGATCGGCCGGGTGACGGCCCGCCGCGTCATCGGCGCCCTGGCCCGGCACGGGGCCCGGCCTCCCGCCGCTGCCGAGCCGGCGCTGGAGGCGGCGCAATGAAGATCGTCGCCTTCGTCGACTCGTCGCTCTACGCGCACAGCGTCATCGACCATACCATCTGGCTGGCGCTGGAGCGGCGGGCCAGCGTCGAGCTGGTCCACATCGTTTCGCCCAACGAGGTGGCGGCGTCCAACATCGCACCCATCCATCCGGGCGGCGCTGTCCTGCTCGAACGCGACGACACGCTCAATGCCAAGCTGGCCGAACTCGAGCGGCAGGGCCGGGAACGGCTCGAGCAGGCCCATCGGGCCCTGAACCAGGCCGGGGTCAACGATGTGCAGGTCCGCCTTTGCGAGGGCCATACCGCGCAGACCATGGTGCAGGCGACCCAGTCGGCCTCGATCGCCATCGTCGGCAAACGCGGCGAGCACGCCGACCTGGCGCGGCTGCCGCTCGGCGCCAACCTCGAGCGCCTGGTGCGGGGCAGCAAGGTGCCGGTCCTGGCGGTGTCGCGCAGTTTTCGGCCGATCAGGCGGGCGCTTGCCCCCGTCGATGCGGAGGCCGCCACGTCCCCCGCGCTGGAGGTGCTCGCGGGCGGCCTGCTGCCGGCGACTCCCATCGAGCTGCTGCATGTCGGTGACGCCAGCGAGGCAGCGCGGCTGCATCTCGACCAAGCCGCTGCGAAACTCGCAGGAGCTGGTTTTGCGAGCAGTGCCAGGATCGAAGCCGGCGCGCCAAATGTGGTCATTCCGCAGCGCGTCGTCCTCGACGATATCGACATGCTCGCCGTCACGGCGTTTGGCAGCTCACGGCTGAAATCGATGCTGCTGGGCAGCCTGACCAGCGAGCTGCTGCGCGCCTGCCAGGTGCCGGTGCTGCTGTGCTGAAGCCTTGCAGCCGTGGCCCAACCAGCCGGTGGACCGGCGGCGGGATCAAGGCAACAAAGTGGCAAAATTGCAACTTTACCTGAGTGGCTGGGTGTCCGACCATGGCTGTGGCGGTTGCGGAGGGCCTGGTGGCCTTGGCTCTCCGGCATTCCATGCATGGCCGCCGCATCCCGTTGCGTGACGGGAGTCCTCCGTCACGAACAGGCCCCGTGTGGGCGGTCTCCGAGTACCGTAGGGAGGATATTCGAGACCGGCGGGGTGGTTCGGAGCACGTGTCATAGCGCGTGCCCCGCAACGATGGAGTCGCCCGCGTGACGCCGCACCATCAGACGCGGGCGTCTCCATCATCCACTGACGAAGACAGGCGATATGGCTTTGAGATCACTCGAGCATTTCAACGTTCAGCCGTTGCTGGACGATGGCACCATCGACAAGACCCGCAGCATCAGCATCGAGGCGACCAGCGCGCTGCGGGCCGGCGAGGCGGCTCTCGGGCGGCCACTGGCCCTCGAAGGCAAGTCCGCCCGGGCCGTCGTCTGGCGGCTGACCGAGGCGTTTGTGGCGCTCAGCGTCACCCTCTACGAACCCGAAACGATCGCCAGACCAGCGCCATGACCTGGCGGTTCTTCACGCGCGGCGGCTCTCGCGACGAACGGGCGGGATCGTATTTCGTGACCTTTCGCATGCAGACCGGCGCCGGCAGGCTGGAAGCGAAATCCCAGCCCGAACTGTCGCAACTGCTCGGCGAGCTGCGCCTCGCGGGCGCCAGCGACATCACCGTGGTCGACGCGCAGGGACGGCTGGTGTCTTTCGATCCGGGAAGCTGAGACGGCGCCGACGAGAGAGCTGGTCCGGCGCCGGCCAGGCGGGTCGATCAGCGATCGTGAACGCTGCTTGCGGCGTGAGGGCATCTGCAACACCATGCGCCGGCAGGTTTCAACTGGTGGCGGTCGCGGGTGTCGGAGCAATTACTGGGGGCAAAGCTCGCCGAGGGCGCTTGCGCGGAGATTTACGCGTGGGGCGCCAATGACCAGGTGGTCAAGCTGGCCAAGCCCAACACTAACCGGTTCGCACTCGAGCGCGAATTGCGCCTTTGCCACATCGCCTGGCGGCTCGGGCTACCGGTGCCGCAACCCTATGAACTGGTGCAGGCGGATGGTCGGCCCGGCATCGTCTTCGCCCGGGCCAGCGGCGAAACGCTGTTGCAGAGGTTTGTCGCAGCTGCCCTGAGCCTCACACCGGGGCCCGTCGCTGCAGGCGATCGGGACCACCTCAATGCCCGGACGACGGCGCAGGCTCTGCAGCTCATTCACGACAAGAGTTCGGACGCCATGCCGGACCAGCGGGTCAGCCTCGAGCGCGACATCCGCCGCACCATCCACCTCACCGATCGGGAAAAGGATGCGGTGATGAGCCGGCTCGCGGCCCTGCCGCGGAAGCGGCAGCTCTGCCATGGCGATCCCAACCCCGGCAACTTCCTGCTCGGCGCGGGAGGCGTCATCGTCATCGACTGGAACAACGCGACACTGGGCAACCCCGAGGCCGACCTCGCCGAGTATGTGCTGATGATCCGCCATGCCCGGCTGCCGCAGGGCAGCCCGGCCCAGGTGGTGAGCCTGTTCGAGGCGACGCGCGACCACTCCATCCGCCTGTTCATAACAGAGTACCAGCGGCTGACCGGCATCGGCGCTGCCGAGATCGAGCCGTGGATGGCACCGATCGCGGCGCGCAAGCTTGCCGCGGATGCCATAGGCGACGACGAGAAGGACGCGCTGGTTGCGGAGGTGCGGCAACGGCTGCAGCCAGGGTACTAAGAGCCCGATGGCCGCTTGCCCGGAGGTCCTGAGCCGTTGAAGGGCGCCGCCGAGGAGAAGCTGGAAAGAGCCGCCGCCGGCGGCTCCTTCCCGATCGCGAGGTCCGATCAGAACTGCCCGGTCAGGCCAACGGTCGCCTTGTAGGACCAGGCATCGCCGAAGGCGAGGACGGTGCCGCCGGTCGCATTACCATCGTTGTAGTCGGCATCGGCATCGTCGACCCCGTTGCCGTCGCCGGTGAGAACGGCCCCATCCTCACCCACGAAACGGCTGGTCGCAACGCGAGACATGTATTCCGCGCCGAGCCCGAAGTTGATCTGCATGTTGTCGCTGATATCAGCCGAGAACGTGCTGCTGCCTTTCAGGGTGTAGGCGAAGCCTTCTTCCGGATCGAGGTCGAAGTTGCTCGTCACCCTTTCGTCGACCGTGCCGCCAGCGCCGCCAAAGCCGCCGAAGATCGAAGCCTCGGTGGTGGAGTCATACGACGAGGAGGCGTAGTACACACCAGCGCCGAGGCCGAGCGACAGCTTTGCGCCGGCCCAAACGTCGATATCGACATTACCGCCAAACACTGCGCCCGCGTAGTAGGTGTCGATGTTCTCGACGGTGTTCATGTTGAACGTCGGGTACTGGAAATCGACGGTATCGAAGTAGTTCTGGTTGACCTGGATGGTCGTGTCGGTGGTGGTTTCCGTACCAAGGTAGCGGAAACTCGGGCCGCCATAGACCGTGAAGGCAACGCCGCTATCGTCGGGGGTGGTGCGTTGCGACACGGTGATGTCGCCGCCGGCATAAGCCAGGTCCTGGGTGACGTCGGTGTCGATCTTGGTGCCCTGCAGCTCACCGGAGCCCAGGAAGATGACGCCCTCCGTCGTGGCAACGACGCCAAACGCGTAAGTGCCGTAGTCGCCCTGCGCACCGGACAACACGAACCCATCGGCGTTGCTGGCGACATTGTAGCCCGGCCCGAGGAGCGTGCTGGTGCCGGTCACCAGGCCGCCGCCGGCATTGACTCCCGCAGTGGCGTCGCCCCAGTCGCTGGTCGTCGTGCCGACATTGTCCACGTCGAGATCGATGGTATCGAGGTCGATCTGCCCGGTAGGCAGGTTGGGGCCATGAACCACCAGATACTGCTCTTCGTTGATCGTCCGCGACTGGCTGCCATCGCGCGTCACGAACGAACCAAAGCCCGAGAAGTTGACCGAGGTTCCGTCACCGTTGATGGGCGCACTCATGTCGATGCCGATCGTGCCACCATAGAGCGGGCTGTCGAGGCCTTCGAAGAGATCAGCATCGTTGAGCGTTCCAACGTCGTTGGTCACGCCGATCGGGGCCGTATCGGGGATGCCGAACGCCGTGACGCCACCGGTGATCGACAGGGTGAAGAGCGGTTCCTCTTCGATCACTACGGGCGCGGGAGCCGGCGCGGCAGGATCCGCGGCAAGAACAGCGGTCGAAAGCAGCAGGGCCGCGTTCAGCCCCAGTAACAGCGTTTTTGGCCTCATAGACATGTGTCCCTTAGTTGAGAACGTTCCGGTCATGGTCGCCGCCAAGTCGTTCGGCAGCGGCCCACAGGTGATCGGTTTCGTTGCGACCCCCATCTGAACACAAGCAGTAGGGAGCGCGGAGATTCACAACAACGTCAGAGACTAACCTTTCCTGACAGTTCCTTTCACTAACTGTCACTTGGCGTGACTGCTTCTTGATTTGCGGTTATTTCGTGATCGACAATGCAGCGGCAGTGTTGCAAAATTGTCGGGGATAAGAGTGGACGCCGGCGGGGGCTCGGGCCGCGGCATGGGCGACACAACGATCCAGCCTTGACGGATGCCTGTTCACAGCCAGATGCGCCGGCCCTCAGCCAGGGGACCGGCGTTCGATGTGGCGCTGGCAGGCTGGTGGCTAGTCGGTGAAGGCAAAGCCTTCGCCACGGATGGCATGCAGGGGGATGAGCATGTTGGATTTCTCGGCCCTTCGACGCAATCGGCTGGCAATGGTGTCGAGGTGGGCATAGTTGAAATCATAGATATCGGCGCCCATCGCCTCGACGATGGCGCGCCGCGTCACGGTCTTGCCACGCTCGCTGAACAGGCGGCCGAGAAAGCGCTGTTCCGAGGTGGTCAGCCGCAGCCGGTGCCCCATGCCGTCGGCGAGCACCCAGCCGCCCTCCTCCAGCGTCCAGCGTGGAGCGGTGGGCGCCGGGGTGGCCGGCTGGCGGGCGAGACGCAGGTTGAGCGCCTGCACGGTGGCGGCGAGTTCCCGCACATCGACGGGTTTGACCAGGTAGGCGTCGGCGCCGGTTCTGAGGCCGATGATGCGATCGTCTATCGAACCGCGCGCCGTGGCCATGATGATGCCGACCGAGCGCGAGGCCCGCAAATGCGTCGCGATTGCCAGCCCGTCTTCGCCCTCGAGACCAATGTCGAGGATGACGATGTCGGCGGGTCTGGCG
>MKVB01000005.1:28673-96883 GCA_001899085.1 Devosia sp. 66-14
GCCGCACTGCCAAACCCGCGCACATCAAGACCCAGCCCGGACAGGCCGAGCAGCATTTCTTCACGAAAGTCGCCGTCGTCATCAACCAGATAGACCAGCGGCCCAACCGCCCCGCCGGTCCGCTTAAGTTCTTCTTCCAGCATTAGAAAAATCCCATGCGACGCGTCACGCCCATTCGATTTCATCTAATCATTGCGTTGTCCATTCTGTTTGGATGCTTAGCACCCCAAACAACGTTCGCACTTTCGTTGCAGGCGGGCGACGGCCTCGGCGCGCCCGTGTCGCTCGCCGGGCACCTCGAAGTGCTGCACGATCCAACGGGCGCATTGAGCATCGACGACATCGCCTCCGGCCGCCCCGAGCTTGCGTTCAAGCCCATCCCGTCGATGCTGACCGAGGGGTATCGAACCGGGGCGGTGTGGGTGCGGTTCTCGCTGTCCACGTCCGCGCCGGCCGAACGATGGCTGCTGCAGGTGGAGAGGCCGCTGCTCGAGCAGGTGGCGCTCTATGCCCCAGACGGCGCGGGACATCTGGTGAGCTCACCGGCCAGCGTGGTGGCCGGAGATGAAACCGGTCCGCGGGCCTACACGACGCTGTTCCCCCTGTCGGTGCCAGCCGGAGAGAGCCAGTTCTTCATCCGCTTTCAGTCGATGACCTCGATCACCACGGCGCTGAACGTCTGGCAGGCCGAGGGCTATGAGCGGTACCGGCGCTCGGACCACTGGATCATGGGCCTGGTGCTGGGCGCCATTGGCGCGATGCTGCTCGCCAACCTGCTGTTCTCCTACCTGCTGCGCGACAGCCTCTATCTGCTCTATGCGGCGGTGCTGCTCGTCTCGTCGCTGATGACGATCTTTCACCTCGGCTATGCCGACGAGATTCTGCGCTTTCTCGCGCCGGCGCAGATCCAGCGCAGCTGGGGTGTCATCGTCTGCCTCTACAGCCTCGTCATGGTGTGGTTCATGGGCAGGCTGTTCGAGTTTCGCCGACACTCGATCTGGGCCTGGCGCGCCATCCAGGCCATCGTCGTGTTGAACGGGGTGGCGATGCTCTTCGCGCTGGCGGGCCGTTACAGCGACGTCGCGCTGCTGGTGTCGCGGCTGCAGCAGTTCTCCTACATCTTCATCGCCATGTTCTTGCTCTACCTGCTCGCCGTCAGGCGGCAGTTCCAGTATCTGCTCTCGACCCTGGCGTTCTCGGGCGTGATCACCGTCAGTCTGGTCATGCAGAGCCAGTATGCCGGTACCAACCTGCTCGGAGTGGACAGCTCGCTCGCCCGGTTCATGGCGGTCGGCACCCTGGTGCACCTGGTCCTGCTGAGCGCGGCCGTGGCGCAACGCGCCCGGCAGGCCGAACGCCGGCTGAGCGAAGAAAAGGATCGCGCCATCGCGCTGTCGCGGTCGGCGGAACAGCAGCTGGCGCTGAAGGTGAACGAGAGAACGGCGGCGTTGGCGGAGAGCAACGCCTCGCTCGAGGCCGAGGTCGAGCGGCGTCAGGGGCTGGAAGCAAAGCTCCAGCAGTCGCTCGATGCGGTCAATGACGCACTGGCCCAGCAGCGGGACTTCGTGGCGGTGGTTTCGCACGAGTTTCGCGCGCCGCTGGCCGTCATCGCGGCAGCCGCGGACAACCTGTCCTTGCTCGGCGGAGAGGCCGCCAGCCGCATCGCGCCGCGCGTGCTGAGAATCCGCCAGACGGTGCAGCGCATGTCGTTGCTGATCGAGAACGCATTGACCGGCGACCGGCTCGGAGCCGGGCAGCCGGCGGCCACGGCAATCGAGAGGTTGGCGCTCGCTCCGTTGCTCCGCACCGCCTGTTCCGGGCTCGACGACGACGGCGCGGCGCGGGTCCGCATCGTCAGCGACGGCGACGGCGAGGCGGAGGTGAGCGGCGAGCGCCGGCTGGTGGAGATCGCGGTGCTGAACCTCGTGCAGAACGCGCTCAAATACTCAGCCGCCGGCAGCCCGGTGACGGTACGGCTGTCGGCGGACCGAGGCCTGGCCCGCATCGACGTCGTGGACCGGGGCGCCGGCGTCGCGCCGGACGATCGCGAACTGATCTTCATGCGATACTACCGGGCCGCCGGCCAGCTGGTCGCCGGATCGGGCCTCGGCCTCTACATCGCACGGGCGATCGCCCGCCAGCATGGCGGCGACCTGGTCCTCGCCAGCAGCGGGCCGGATGGCTCCACATTCTCGCTGTCCCTGCCGATCGCCGCGGCGGGAAAGCTCGAGGCCGTACAAGGCTGACGACCGGCTTCCGAGGCCCCCTGCCCGCTATGAAGAGTAGGCGGCCTCGTCGCTGACGAACTCGTCGAAGTGCTCGATGACAAAGGCGAGATGGTCGGCCATCGCGGCGGCAGCGCCCCTGGCGTCGCGCGCTGCCACGGCGTCGACGATGGCGCGATGCTGGGCAATGAGCCGAGGCGCGTGATCCGGCTTCAAGGTCAGCTTGCGCACGCGATCCATGTGAATCTTGATGTCGGCCACCAGGTCCCAGATCGCCGGACGGCCGGCAGCGGCGGCAAGCCGCGCGTGCATTTCCTCGTCGAGGCGGTACAGCAGGGCAAAGTCGCCCGCGGCCGCGGCCCGCTCCTGCCCGTCGAGATTGAACAGCAGCTGACGGACATCCTCGTCGGAGCGTAACCGGGCGGCATCCTCGACCAGCGCGCATTCGAGCGCCGAACGGGCGAACTGCGCGTCGCGCACCAGTTCGCGCCGGATCGGTGACACGAAGGTGCCCTGCTGCGGCACCACGTCGACCAGCCCGTCGGTTTCCAGACGCTTCAGCGCCTCTCGCACCGGCGTGCGGCTGAGGCCGAAATCGTTGGCGAGGCGCGTCTCAGACAACAGCTCCCCCGGCCGGAAGGTCAGGTCAAGGATGCGGCGCTTGATCTCGCTATAGGCCTGCCCGGAGACCGGCTCCCTGTTCAACCGCTTCGCAAACGCCATTGAGTCCTCCCGATGGCGCAGCCTAGCCCGCGCCCCCTTACCTGCCCAGCACATTTGTGCACTGCCACACTTGTATACTAGAGGACGCGATGATAGGAAGATGGGTAACAGGAGGTGAATGGTGATGGAATTCGACGGCAAGAGCGCCTTCGTCATGGGCGGCACCACCGGCATCGGCCGGGCGGCAGCCGAGCTGCTGGCCGAGCGCGGCGCGACCGTCACCGTGTTCGGCGCGCCCGGTTCGGCCGATGGCGCCGATCCCCACCTGCCGCCACATCTCAACCCGATCCTCGGCGATGGCGCCGACGCGGCTCAGGTCGAGCAGGCGATTGCCAATGCCGCGCGCCACGGCAAGGGGCTCGATATCCTGATCTGTTCGGCGGCCATCCACCCCTATGGCGACGCCGTGGCGACCAGCGTCGAGACCTGGAACCGGGTGATGGCGGTCAATGTCGGCAGCGCTTTCCTCACCGCGCATTTCGGCATCCCGGAGCTGCTGAAGCGCGGTGGCGGCGCCATCGTCAATGTCGCGTCCAACCAGGGCTCGGCCAATAATCCCGATGTCGCAGCCTATGCCACCAGCAAGGGCGCGCTGCTGGCGTTCACCCGCACCCTGGCCATGGATTTCGGCTCGTACGGCGTCCGCGCCAACTCGGTCAGCCCGGGCCCAATCGATACGCCGCTGCTCCGCGTCGCGGCAGCCAAGCTGCAGGATGGCCGAAGCCTCGAGGCGATCTACGACGAGTGGGGCACGCATGTGCCGATCGGTCGGATCGGCCAGGCGCGCGAGATGGCCGAGGTCATCGCTTTCCTCGCCAGTCCACGCGCCAGCTACGTGACCGGCTCCGACTATGTCGCCGATGGCGGCCTGCTCGCCCGGCTCGGCTTCTGAAAGACCCGCCCATGACCGACTATCCCGACTTCCGTTCCCGCGCCTTCCTGCTCGACCATGTCGACAAGACGATGGGCTTTTTCTATCCGGCCGGCTTCGATCCGGCGGGCGGCTTCTTCAACGAGCTCGACAATGTGGGCGCAGTCGCCGACCCGCGGCCGCGCTCGCTGGTTCATACTTGCCGCTCGCTGTTCATCCATGCCAACGCCTATCGGCTGTTCGGGCGCGCCGAGAACCTCGCGGCTGCCGGGCACGCGCTCGATTTCCTCACCAATGCGCATCGCGTGGCGCTGACCCGCGGTTACCTGTTCGAACTGGACTTCGCCGGCGGCAAGGTGACGCCGACCGAAACCGCCAACATCACCTATGGCTACAGCTTCCTGCTGCTCGCCTATGCGACGGTGCTGCAACTGGGCCTGCCCGGTGCCCGCCATTGGCTCGACGAGACGTTCGCGACCATGGAGGAGCGGCTCTATGAGCCGGCCTTCGGCCTTTATGCCGACCAGGCCAGCGCCGACTGGCAGGAGGTTCGCCCCTATCGCGGCCAGAACGGCAACATGCACGCCTGCGAGGCGATGCTGGTCGCCTACGAGGTCACCGGCGAGGCGCGCTATCTGGAGCGCGCCGAAACGCTCGCCGCCGCCATTACCCTGCGCCAGGCGCAACTCAGCCCGCTGGGCGAAGTCTGGGAGCATTTCCGCACCGACTGGTCGGCCGACCCCGACTACAACCGCGACGATCACAGCGACGCCTATCGCCCATGGGGCTATCTCACCGGCCACCAGACCGAATGGACCAAGCTGCTGCTGATCCTCGACCGGCACCTGCCCCGGCCGTGGCACCTCAAGCGGGCGCGACAGCTGTTCGACAGCGCCATCAACACGGCCTGGGACGCCACACGCGGCGGGCTCTACTATTCGTACGGTCATGACCGCGCGGTCTATGACAGCTCCAAGCAGCAATGGGTGCACGCCGAAACGCTCGGCGCCGTGGTGCATCTGGCAGCAGCGACCGGCGAGCAGAGCTACTGGGACTGGTACGACAAGCTGTGGCGCTACACCTGGGACCATCTGGTCGACCAGGAGCGTGGCGGCTGGTATCGCGCCCTTGATGCCGACAACCGGGTCACCAGCACCCGCCGCGGCGCGCCGGAGCCCGACTATCACAATATGGGCGCCTGCGCCGAAATCCTCGCCGTGCTTGAGAGGGCGGGCGCATGAAGATCACCCGGATCACACCGTTCGTCGCCTATAGCCCGATCTCCGACCTGGTGTTCGTCAAGGTGGAGACCGACGAGCCCGGCCTGTTCGGCTGGGGCGAGTGCTCGCTGCCGGCCAAGCCGAACGGCGTCGCCGGCGCGGTGCGCGACCTCGAGCCACTGGTTGTGGGAGCCGACCCGCGGCGCGGCGAATGGGTGTGGCAGCGCATGTATCGCCACGCCTATTGGCGCGGTGGTCCGGTGCAGACCAGCGCATTGTCGGGCGTCGACATGGCGTTGTGGGACATTCGCGGCAAGCTTGCCGGCCAATCGGTTGCCGAACTGCTGGGCGGCCCGGTGCGAGAGCGCATCAAGGCCTATGCCAATCTCGGGCTGTCGCTCGATCCCGGCGAGTTCCGGGAGCGGGTGGCTGTGGCGCTTGAGATGGGCTTCAAGGTGGTGAAGGTCTACCCCCTGCCCGCGGTCGCCATGACCGAGGGACGCGAGGCGATCCGCCAGATCGTTGCCTGCTGCGAGGCGGTGCGCGACGCGCTCGGCGACGAGCTCGACTACGCCATCGACATGCATGGCCGCAGCAGCGCCGCGCTGGCCGTCTCGATCGAAGCGGCAGTGCGCCATACGCATCCGCTATGGATCGAAGAGCCGGTGCCGCCCGAGTCCAATGCTGCGCTGGAGCGGCTCAACCAGCACTCCGAAACCCCCATCGCGGTCGGCGAGCGGCTGTTCACCCGCTGGGCGTTCCGCGAAGTGCTGGAGAACGAGTGGGCCGGCATCATCCAGCCCGACGTCGCCAATGCCGGCGGGATCAGCGAACTGGTGCGGATCGCGGCGCTGGCCGAGATGTACGGCGTGACCTTCGCACCGCACAACCCGAACGGGCCGGTGCAGGCCGCCGCCAGCCTCAACCTCGCCGCCTACGCGCAGAACTTCTCGCTGCTCGAAACCCGGCACACCGCCCTCGACTGGACCGGACGGCTCTCGAGCTACGTGCCGCGCGTCGATGCCGACGGCTATTTGCCGCTGCCGCAGGGCCCGGGGCTCGGGGTCGAGATCGATGAGGATTTCCTCGTCAGCCAGACCACCGGGCGCTGGGTGCCGGAATCGTTCCGGGCCGATGGCAGCATTGCGGATTGGTGAGATGCAGATGATCGCAACGACCGACACCCAACAGCCTCTCCTGGAAGCGCGCCAGGTCTGGAAACGCTTTGGCAGCATCGAAGCCTTGCGCGGCGCCAATTTCGCCATCGGTCGCGGCGAAGTCGTCGCGCTGATGGGCGATAATGGCGCCGGCAAGTCGACGCTGGTCAAGACGCTTTGCGGGCTCTACGCGCCGAGCGAGGGCGAAGTGCGGTTCGACGGCCGCGCCGTCCAGTTGAGCTCGCCCAAGGATGCCCAGGCGCTGGGCATGGAGACGGTCTATCAGGACCTGGCGCTGGCGCCCGATCTCGATGCAGCCGCCAACATGTTCCTCGGGCGCGAAGTGCTGCGGGGCGGGCTCGCGGGGCGGCTCGGCATCCTCGACAAGCCGCAGATGCGGCGTCGCACCGTCGAGGCACTGACCACCATGAAGGTGGCGCTGAAAAGCATCGACGCCCCGATCGCCACCCTGTCGGGCGGTCAACGCCAGAGCATTGCCGTGGTGCGCGCCGTGACCTGGGCCGACAAGCTGGTGGTGATGGATGAACCGACGGCTGCTCTCGGCGTCGCCCAGAGCGCGGCGGTGCTGGACCTGATCCGCCGGGTCAAGGAGTCCGGGCGTTCGGTCATCCTGATCAGCCACAACGTGCCCGACGTGATGGCCGTCGCCGATCGCGTCGAGGTGCTGCGGCATGGCCGCCGCACCGCCCGCTTCGATCGGGCCGACATGAGCATGGAAAACATCGTCGCCGCCATTACCGGCGCCCTCGTCAACGAGCCGCAAGCATGACCGACAATTCCCAAAACCGCGCGTTCCGCCTCGAAGACCTGTGGTCCGGCCCCATGCGCATCGTGCTGGTGCTCGGGCTGATCGTCGCGGTGTTCGCCATCATGCGCTTCGACACGTTCGCGAGCTTTGCCAATGTGCGCAATATCGGCATGGCCGGCGCGATCCTCCTGGTCATGGCGGTGGGCGCGACCTTCGTCTTGATCACCGGCGGCGTCGATCTGTCGGTCGGCGCGGTGCTGGTGTTCTCCGGCGTCATCGCGGCCAAGGTGATGGGGGCGATGGGCAGCGATGGCTGGGAGGTGGCTGCGATCGGGCTCCTCGCCGCCATGGCCGCCGGCACCGCCTGGGGTATTCTCAATGGCCTCTTGGTCGCCAAGGCCAAGGTGCCGGCGCTGGTCGTGACGCTCGGCACCATGGGCGCGGCGCAGGGCCTGAGCTGGATCATTGCCGGCGAGGATCTGCGCGACGTTCCCTATGTGCTCGGCGACACCGTCGGGGTCGGCTCGATCGGCGGCATCCCGGTGCTGGTGATCATCGCCATCGCCATCACGCTGCTGGGCGGCCTGATGCTGCAGCTGACGCGCTTTGGCCGTCACACCTTCGCCATCGGCTCCAACCCGCTGGCGGCGCGCGAAATGGGCATCAATGTCGATTGGCACCTGGTGCGGGTCTATGGCCTCGCAGGACTGCTTGCCGGCATCGCCGGCATCCTGTCGCTGGCGCGCTACGGCTCGACCACCATTGGCGGCCATGCCACCGACAACCTGCAGGTGATCGCAGCAGTGGTGATCGGCGGCACGAGCCTGTTCGGCGGCCGCGGCAGCGTCTTCACCACCGCGGTGGGCGTGCTGATCCCGGCGACCCTCGCCAGCGGCCTCATCATGGTCGGACTCAACACCTTCTGGCGCGATGTCGCGGTGGGCGTGGTGCTGGTTGCCGCCGTCTATCTCGATCAGGCCGGCCGACGGCTGACGCGCTGACTTCAGGCGACCCGGCCCGGCGTCCGCCGGATCGCCTCACAACTCGGATGCCAACATGCACAAGGGAGAGAGACCTGTGACCTTCACCAAACTCATGATCTCGGCAGCAGCGCTTGTCGTTGCTGCGGGACTGTCCGCGCCGACGCTGGCGCAGGACAAGCTCAACATCGCCTTCATCCCCGGGGTGGGTGGCGATGCCTATTACGGCTCGGTGCAGTGCGGCATCGAGAAGGCGGCGGCCGAGGCCGGCGCCACCGTACAGACCCAGGCCCCCTCCTCGTTCGATCCGGCGACGCAGATCCCGATCCTCGAAACGATGATCGCCCAGAACCCGGACGCCATCGTCATCGCCCCGACCGACAGCCAGGCGCTGTTCGCGCCGCTGAAGCGCGCGGTCGATCAGGGCATCAAGGTGGTGCTGGTCGACACGACCCTCGCCGACCCCTCGATCGCCGTGTCGGAAGTGTCGTCGGACAACGTCGAGGCCGGCCGCGTCGCTGCCCAGAAGCTCGCCGAGATCCTCGGCGACAAGAAGGGCTCAGTCCTGACCGTCAACCTCAGCGCCGGCGTCACCACCACCGATGACCGCGAGAAGGGTTTTGCCGAGGGCATCCAGGCCGCTGGCTTCAAATATCTGGGCCAGGAGTTCTCGGACAACAGCGTGCAGAAGGCCGACCAGATCGTCTCGGCGGCGCTGCTCGCCAATCCGGACCTGGTCGGGGTGTTCTCGACTGCCGCGTTCAACACCGAGGGCGCAGTGGCCGCCATCCGCGCCGCCGGCAAGTCGGGCGACGTGCAGGTGGTGGGCTTCAACGCCAACCCGCCGGGCATCGAGCAGCTGGCGCGCAAGCAGGTTGCGGCCCAGGTGGTGCTGAAGCCCTATGACGAGGGCTACGAGGCCGGCAAGCAGGCGATTGCGGCGCTGAAGGGCGAGCCGATCACCGCCAAGATCCTGACCGGCGCGACCGTTGCGACGCCCGACAATCTCGAGGATGCTGACGTCGCCAAGTACGTCTACAGCTTCACCTGCCCCAAGTAACTGATCCTCCCCGGTGACCGCGGCCGGCAAGCTTGCCGGTCGCGGTTGCCACAACCAGCGGATGACCATGAAGATCACTGCCGTCTCCACCCATGTCGTCAACGCGGGGCTCCGCAACTGGGTCTTCGTACGCGTCGATACCGACCAGCCTGGCCTCCATGGCTGGGGCGAGGCGACGCTGGAGTGGAAGACCCGCGCCGTGTGCGGCGGTGTCGATGACCTGGCGCCGCTGCTGATCGGGCTCGACCCCCGCGACATCGAGCAGGCCTATCGCACCCTGACCAAGCACGGCTTCTGGCGGCTCGGCGCCGTCGGCATGAGCGCCGTCTCCGGCATCGAGATGGCGTTGTGGGATATCTTCGGCAAGTCGCTCGGCCTGCCGGTCTGGCGGCTGCTGGGCGGCAAGGTGCGCGACCGGGTGCCGATCTACACCCATCTGGGCCTCGGCAAGCAGGACGATGTCTATGGCTCGTTCGCGGCGGGGGATGTGGTGGAACGCGCCAACGAGGTGGTGGCGCAGGGCTATCGGGCGCTCAAGGTGGTGTTCATTCCCTACACCCACATCACCAGCACCGGCGCCGGGTTGCGCCAGGTCGAAGAGGCGATGGGCGCGCTGCGCCAGGCCGTCGGCGACGAGGTGGAGATCATGGTGGATTTCCATGGCCGCTGCGGCTCGTGGAACGCGGCGCTCGACTATGCGCGGGTGCTGGCGCCGTTCCGGCCGATGTTCATCGAAGAGCCGCTGCCGCCGCAGGATGTCGCAGGCCTCCTCGCGCTGTCACGGCAGTGCCCGGTGCCGATCGCGACCGGCGAGCGGCTGATCGGGCGCGAGGAGTTCGAGCCGATCTTCGCGGCGCGCGCCATCCAGGTGGCGCAGCCCGACATCTGCCACACCGGCGGATTGCTGGAGACCAAGAAGATCGCCGCCATGGCCGAGCAGGCCGGCATCGGCATGGCGCCGCACAATCCGCTCGGCCCGATCGCCGGCGCCGCGGCGCTGCACTTTGCCGTCTCCACCCCCAACTTCGTCATCCAGGAAGAAATGAGCGGCGCGGTGCCATGGTACGGCGAGGTGGTGCAGGGCCCGATCCGCCGGGTCGACGGCCACTGGCAGATCCCGGAGACGCCCGGCCTCGGCGTCGAGGTCGATCTCGCGATCGCCGCGCAGCACCCCTACCAGCAGGAGCCGTTCATCACCCGCTCGGCAACCATCGGCGACGGAACGCTGGTCGACTGGTGAACCTCAGATCGCGAGGTACGGCCTCGTCCGCGCTGCCCGACGACGATCGCCGTGCCGCAGGCCATAGTCCTTGGCAGACGCCAGCCGCTCATCCTCGCCGCCCCCAGTATGCCGGCCGCCATCCTGCGGCGACCGCCTCACCTTCGTCGCAGAACCAACGTTCACCTTTCTCAGGGCTTATTCGCGTACGTTCGTAAACCGGCGACCAAGGGGGGTGATAGATGTGTTCGCCCTCGCTGTTGATGTTACCCTTGATGGGACAATTAGGGTCGGGAGCTTCGTTGCCTGAGTTGCTCCAACGTCTGGCCCTGAAGTCCCACGGAGTCTCCGTCTCGACCTGCCAGATGCCAGTGCGCGCGGCCCGGGCTATCGCCTCGTCCACAACGTAGTCGCTGGCAAACTTCACGAACGCCCAGGCCAGACCGCTGCGTACCAGGTGTTTCCCGATGTCCACATCGTCGGCCCAGCAGACGGCGATAATGCGCCCATAGTCATCGAGCTCTCCGGCATCACAATGCAGGTCTGTTGCCGGGAAGACGATCTCTTCGAGCGCGACAACCGCAGCGGCACCGCAGTTCCAGGTCTTTCCTCCAGAGCGCTCGCATTGCTGTCCAGGCTCGGGAGCGTCGATGCCGTGGATACCATAGCGGGTTCCGCCGAGCTCGATCGTGTCACCATCAATCACCAGAATGTCTGCTGCCGCAGCCGTACCGATCGTGAGCACCATGACCGCAACGAACCATCGGAGAGCATCCATCAGTTGGCTTCTGGAGTGCTTCGGCGCACGCGGATTTCAATGCGTCGCCTATCGGGATCGTTGAGCGCTTCACCGCCCCCCGGCGAGAGCAGATCGCCCTTGCGCATGAGCTGTCCCGCTGAGAGTGGGACCACCCTGACGCCCGCCAGTTCGGGTTGCTGCCGCAGCACCCGGGCGACCTCGATAGCCCGCGCGAGGCCAAGCCCGGCATTGTCGACCGGCGTCAGGTGCACGCCAGGCGCGCCATTTACTGCTGGAATAGCCAGCAGGTCGAGATTCGAGGTTTTCTCGATATTCGGTTGGATCACCTGTTCGTCGGTGTGGCCAACGATCTCGATGACGTCAGCGTTGTACTGGTTGAGCAGGCCGGCAATTTTCACCGCTGCCTCGTCCTCCAGATAAAGCTGGAACGCAGCGGTGATCTCGGCGCTGCCGATCTCGAAGCGATAGCGGTTCCCATCGAGCGAGATGATCGGTGGCCAGCGGTTTCCAGGCGGATCGGAGCCCGATGCCGTGCTGGAAACCTCTGCAACCAACGCTTCCATCTGAGCCGGCGTCAGAGTATCCGCGCCAGCGGCGACCAAACGCTCGAGCAGCGAAAGCAACTTGGCCATCTCCGCCTCCGAAGCAAAGCGGCCTTGCATGTCGCCCCAGACGGTCAGCAGCTGTTTCAGCTTTTCCGGACTCTCGAGCCCGACCGAACTGGCCAAACCTTCCATGTCGCGAGCGAGCACAAGTTTGTCCCAGAGCTTGGCGAAGTCGGCATCTTTCATTGGCGGGATGCCCGCCGGAAAAAGCATCTTCAGCAGGATCTGCAGCTGCAACGCGTTACGCGGAATATCAGCTGCGCTGATGCCAGCCGATGCCTCGACCTGTTCCTGCAGCGCGGCGATTTCCTTGTCTTTGTCGAGTAGCGCGGTGGCCGAGATCAGGAGGAGGCAAAACAGCAACAGCAACAGAAGCTCGGCCATTGTGAAGCCGAGAACGACACCGCGTCGATGGCCGCGTTCGGTTTCTGCGATGGGTGAACTCATGTTCTTTCATGTCGAGGCAGGGCCTCGATCGGCGCCCAGAAGGCGAGGCGGCGCCAGAAGCCGACGCGCCGCCGGTGACGCAGCAAACCTGGTATTTCGGCAAGCGCCAAGTTGATCTCCACCAGCAACTTCTGGGTTTGCTCGAGCTCGTCACGGGCTCGCGCGATAGCCTCGACATGCGCCTCGCTGCCGAGCAGTTCCACAAGCGTGCCGGTCGTTTCCTCTGCCCGCGCCCGGTACTCGTCCATCGCCTCCAGCGCCATCTGCTGCTGGGTGCGTCCGAAATGCGAGAACTCGAGCAGCATGCCGTTCAGTTCCTGGCGCACCCTGCGCGCAGCCTCCGACAGCTCCAGGCGGGACTCGTGCTCAACCTCCACCGGATCGCGGCGGAACAGATTGAAGACGATACGGAGAACGATACCGGCAATGGTCGAGGCCACTGCCACGCCGAAGTTGCGAATGATCTCGGCCGCATTGGTCCCGTCGGCATACTGGATGAGGGTCACCGCCAAGCTCGTCAGTGTGTAGATGAACCCCATGTAGTAGAAATTGTCGCCGGACTGATCGCTGCGCAACCTGAGCGCCTTGAACAACCAGATGCAGACGGCGTAGCCGATCATCAGGAGCACAGGGACCAGTGTGACCATAACGGCGTCGACGCTCAGCGCTTTGGCGCCGATGATGTAGGCGACACCGATCACCGAAAAGGCGATGAAGACGGTGGGGCCGGTTGGATCGGCGCGTCGCGTGCGTGGCTGTTCCATCGCTACATTCCCATCAGCAGGGACAAGGTGGCGGGCTTCTTGGCGTTGCTGTCGCTGGCCCATTCCAGCCAGAAGCTCCCGAGCTGCTCGGCGTCCACCTTCTGGGTCGAGCGCCGCACCATCCAGAACTCCACTGCTGCGCCGGCGAGATCGGTGGCCAGCCTGTTGCGTGCCTTGGCGGCGAACGCCTCGGGTGACAAACCATCGACGTAATGCGAGTAGCCGGCTGTATGCTGGATCATATCTGAAACGACGACGAGGCGGGATGGTATTGACCGGTCGTGCTGGGAGGTCAGATGTTCGGCCGCGATCTGCTGGATCGCCTCCATGATCGGAGAATAGTCCTGTTCTGAGCCCACCACGCTGCTGCGCAGCGCCTCATCGACCTTCTCGGCGTATTGGGTCTGCCAGCGTCGTTTGGCCATCTCGGGGTTGCCTGTGACCGGATCGATGTCGGCGCCGTCGCCGGGATTGCAGAGCGGCTCCATTGCGGGGCGCGTTTGCGCCGCATCGGCTCCCAGTAACCGCAGTTCGAGCAGACCATCCTTGGGGATCGCGGTGACGACATCGCGCAGTTTGTTCAATACCTGGGTCTGGGTCACCTGCGCGAGTGCGTCGGTGGTGTCGATCAGGATCAGCGTCTGCGAGGTGTAGCCGGACAAGGGGCAGAGCGTCGCCAGATCGCGCGGCACGTAATCGGTCCGCGCCTTCACAACCAGCCAGATCAGTCCGCCAACCAAGAGGACCAGCGCAGTAGCCAGCACGACGATTAGGGTGATCTGGCCGGCAGTGGCTCCCGAACTCCTGCGCCTACGCCGAGACATGGTTGCCGTCCGGAACGAGGACGTCGAGCTGGCGATACCTTGCCAGCCCAAGCTCGAACTCCTGGGTGACTTCCGACATCACCATCTGCAGATGCGACTGGGCTTCGTCGATCTTGACCTGCAGTGCTTCGGACGTGATCTCGTTCAGCCCGTCGAGCGTAACCGACAGCCGCTCCAGCTTGAACGGCTGCTCGAAATACACCGGCGCGGGTGTCGTCCTGGCAGCGATGTTGGCGTCGCGGTAGGTGCGCAGCAGCTGGTTGCCGGCCTTTTCCAGCTGAGTCTGGTGCTCCTGAAACAAGCTCAGCATTTTGAGACGATGGGCCATGATCGAACTATGCTCGGTGCGGCGCTTGGAGATGTCGAGGCGGAGCTGCGACACGGCCTCCTGGTACTCCTGACGCTTATCGCTGAGATCCTGGATCTTGCCCCGACGTTCGCCAGCGTAGTCTTCCTGTGCCTTGCGTGCCGTCTCTGAGGCTTTTCGGTAGCCCGGATACTTGTCGACCAGGCTCAACCCATCGATAAGCGCCACCAGGGCGAAGAGCACACCAATGGCAAACAGCAGCCAGGACTCGAACTGATCGAGTTCCAGGGGCCGCGTCTGCAGGCGCTCCATGACAGCGTCTCTGGCCTGGACCGCGAACTGCGCCGTCGGCTCCCTTACCCCCGCAGCCTCGCGATAGTGGGCGAGGCCAAGATTCAACGCGCCGGCCCAGGCGAAGAAGCCCAGCAGCGAGACCAGTCCGAGAGCTTTGCGCAGCAAGTTCCGGTGATAGAGATTGGGCAGCAGGATCACGGCGACGCAGACCGCGACGCCAACGTTCAGCACAGCAAACAACAGTGCCTCGACGATACCGCCAACGAGGCCAAGCTCGTTACCACCGCTCAGAAAGTACCCGTTGGCAACGATCTCGCCGACGACCAACAGGGCGATCACCAGAAGCTTGACGATCAGACCTACCGCCGTCTTCTTGTCGGCCAGGCGTTTGATCCGATGCTGTTTCCTGAAGTCGTCCAGCCAGGACTCCGCGATCGTCAGGTCCTTACGCAGGATATGCAGGTCGTCGAGCGCCATCTGCTGCTCGGCCTTGAGGTCCGCCAGACCGCCTTGAGCAACTTCGGAGATCGCGCCAAACCGGGACTCGAAGTCCAGATCAGTCAGGCGCTCGTGGAATGTCGCGAGCTGGGCCTGCAGTTCATCGTGAGCCGCTTTCTGGGCAGCGCCGATCTGTTCGACGATCTCTTGTTCTGTTGACTCGAGTGAGGTGCTTGCGGTTGCGGGAAGGTTGTCCTCGCCTCGTGAGGCGCCACGCCCCTCCAAGTCCATTTCTCGTTCGAGACGTTGAACGTCGATGTCGTTGAACGTCTGCAGTGTCGGACGATAAGTGTGCGCCGGGCGACCAAGCGCGCCGCGCAAACGCTCAAGTGACTTCAACATACGCTATTACCCCCAAGACTGAGGCTATCGCCCGGCGAGAACACCGGTCAAGGTGAAGTCACAGTCGAGAGGAGTATCCTTCGTTAGATAAGCAGGCGGCTCTTCTTGTTCAGAGCAGCGTGTCGGGTGCTTGATGTCTGATTACCCGGGCTCCGCTCGGCGCAGCTGTCAGCAATCACTGCCCTTTGGTGCGGGGCTTTGGTTCCCTGCCGGTCAGATCGCGAGGTATTCCCGCCGCAGGGCTTCGTCGGCGAGTACGTCCTTCGCCAGCCCGGTGAAGGCGACTTCGCCGGTGTCGAGGATTACGGCGCGATCGGCGAGGCGCAGGGCGGCGATGGCGTTCTGCTCGACGATGATGGTGGTGATGCCGAGGGCCTTGATCTCGCTGAGGATGCGTTCGATTTCCTCGACGATCACCGGGGCCAGCCCTTCATAGGGCTCGTCGAGCAGCAGGAGTTTCAGGTTGCGCGCCAGCGCCCGGGCGATGGCCAGCATCTGCTGCTCACCGCCCGACAGGGTCACGCCTTCCTGGCGTCGGCGTTCGGCGAGCCTGGGGAAATGCGAATAGATCCGCTCGAGCTCCCAGCCGCGGCCGGGCGCCACCTGGGCGATGGTGAGGTTTTCCTCGACCGTCAGGCCCTGGATGATGCGTCGGTCCTCGGGCACCAGCTGGATGCCGGCGCGCGCCGCTTCGAACGCCTTCATCTTGTGGATCGGCTGGCCATCGAGCCAGATCTCGCCGGCCTGCAGCGCCGGGTTGTCGACCCGGGCGATGGTGCGCAGCGTCGAGGTCTTGCCGGCGCCGTTGCGGCCGAGCAGCGCCAGGATCTCGCCGTGGCGGATATCGAAGCTGACGCCCTGCACGATGTAGCTCTCGCCGTAATAGGCGTGAATGTCGCTCGCGGCAAAGAACGGGCCCTCATGGGGCGCGGCGTGCTCGGCGCGATGCGTGGCGGTCATCTCGGTGTCCATGGCGATCGAACTCATCAGTGCACCGCCTCGAGCCGGTGAGCGCCGCCGAGATAGGCCTCCTGCACCTTGACGTTGCCGCGCACCTCGTCGGGCAGCCCCTCGGCGATGATCCTGCCGCCGGAGAGGACGGAGATCTTGTCGGCCAGCGAGAAGACCACGTGCATGTCGTGTTCGATGATCACCTTGGTCATGCCGCGCGCCTTGATCTTCTGCAGCAGTTCGATGGTGGTGTTGGTGTCGTGGCGCGACATGCCGGCGGTCGGCTCGTCGAGCAGCAGCAGGCGGGGATGCTGGATCAGGCACATGGCGAGCTCCATGCGCCGCTTGTCGCCGCGGCTCAGGGCGCCGGCATGGGAGACGCGGCGGGCGGCGAGGCCGACATCCTCGAGAATGGCCTCCGCCTCGTCACGCAGCGCTGCTTCGCCCTCGACGCTGCGCAGCACATTGACGCGGAACGCCCCGTCGCGCCTGGCGAAGGCCGGCACCATGACGTTCTGCAGCACTGTCAGTTCGGGAAAAATCTCGGGGGTCTGGAACACCCGGGCGACGCCGAGCTGGTTGATCTGGTGCGGCTTTTTGCCGGTCAGCACCTGACCGTCGAACACCACTGCTCCGCTGGTCGGGGCCAGCCGCCCGATGATGACGTTGAGCAGGGTGGATTTGCCGGCGCCGTTCGGCCCGATAATCGCATGCGTCTTGCCCTGTTCGACCTCGAGGTCGATATCGGCCAGGGCATGCAGCCCGCCGAAATTCTTGCTGACGTCGTCGACATGCAGAACGACATTGCGCTCGGAAGTGGTCATCGCTCGCTACTCCGCCGGCTGGACGCGCATGGCGTCGGCTTTCGGGGGACTGCCGCGACGGCGGAACAGCGCGCCGATGCGGCGCACCCCTTCCATGATGCCGCCGGGCAGAAACACCACGACGAAGACGAACAGCAGCCCCAGTGTCAGTTGCCAGCCTTCGCCGACGAACTTGCTCGATATGGCGACGACGGTGTCGTGCAGCGGCTCGGGGACGAAATCGAAGAAGCGGCTCAGGATGCCCTCGTTGAAGGACGAGAAGATGTTCTCGAAATACTTGATGAGCCAGGCTCCCATCACCGGTCCGATCAGCGTGCCGACGCCGCCCAGGATGGTCATCAGCACCACCTCGCCCGAGGCCGTCCACTGCATGCGCTCGGCGCCGGCCAGTGGGTCGGTGACCGCCAGCAGCGCCCCGGCAAGCCCGGCATACATGCCTGAAATGACGAAGGCGGTGAGGGCATAGGGGCGGGTGTTGAAGCCGGTATAGCTCATCCGCATCTGGTTGGATTTGATGCCGCGCAGCATCATGCCGAAGGGCGAGGCGAACACCTTCTGGGCGAAGAAGAAGGCGATGAGCAGCACCACGGCGCAGAAGTAGAAGCCGCTGAGGCCGCTCAGCGTCACGCCGAACAGGCTCGCCGTCGGCAGGCCCACGCCGCGCTCGCTGAAAGCGAGATCGATGACGCGCGGATCCTGCATGGTCAGTTGCAGCGAGGTCTCGCCATTGGTGATCGGGGTGAGCACCGAATAGGCGAGGTTGTAGCTCATCTGGGCGAACGCCAGCGTCAGGATGGAGAAGTAGATCCCCGAGCGGCGGAGGCTGAGAAAGCCGATGACGAGGGCGAACAGCCCGGAAACCAGTACGGCGAGCAGCAGCGCCGGCAGCGCATCCATGGTCAGCAGCTTGAACGACCACACGGCGGTGTAGGAGCCGACGCCGAGGAACGCGGCGTGCCCGAAGCTCAGGTAGCCGGTGAGGCCGAACAGGATGTTGAAGCCGATGGCGAAGATCGCGTAGATGGCGAATTTCTGCATCAGGCCGGGATAGTTGGCGCCGAACGGCGCGGTCCATACCGGCATGGTAACGACCACCAGGGCGAAGAGCGCGAGGATCAGCGCGTCACGGCGCGAGAGCTGGAACAGCGCCATGGTCAGTTCTCCATCATGCCGCGGCGGCCGAACAGCCCGCGCGGCCGGACGAGGAGGATCACCACCGCCGTCAGGTAGATGATGATCTGGTCGATGCCCGGAATGATCGACTTGATCTGGTTCATCGAAGCAAAGCTCTGGAGAATGCCGAGCAGGAAGCCCGCAGCGACCGCGCCGGGGAGCGAGCCCATGCCGCCGACCACCACGACGACGAAGCTCAGCACCAGGAAATCCATGCCCTGGTGGTAGTTGGGCGGCAGCAGCGGCGTGTACATCACGCCGGCAAGGCCGGCGACCACGGCGGCGAGGCCGAACATGATGGTGAAGCGCCGGTCGATATTGATGCCGAGCAGCCCCACCGTCTCGCGATCGGCCATGCCGGCGCGCACCACCATGCCGAAGGTGGTGAAGCGGAGGAACGCGAATACCGCGGCGATGACGCCGGCCGAGAACAGGAAGTAGATCAGCCGCCACAACGGATAGGTCAGCGCGCCCGGCGCAAGGCCGATCAGCGCCCCGACATCGGTGGCGCCGCGCAAGGCGGAGGGCATGGCCTGGCTGATCGGGTTGGGTCCGAAGATCGCCTTGACGATCTCCTGCAGCACGATGGCGAGGCCGAAGGTCACGAGGATCTGTTCGGCGTGCGGGCGCTTGTAGAAGTGCTTGATCAGGCCGCGTTCCATGACGATGCCGACCAGCAGCATCACCGGGATGGCGAGGAGGATCGAGAGCGGCACCGACCAGTCGATCAGCACCGCCCCCCAATCGCCGAACCAGGTCTGGGCCAGCGGGGTGCGCACTTCCAGCGCCGTACCCCAGGCGGTGGTCTGGGTGGGATCGACCGTGACGGTTTCGAGGGTGATCAAGTAGCGGAAGCTGACGGCGCAGAAGGCGCCGAGCATGAACAGTGCGCCATGGGCGAAGTTGACCACGCCCAGCGTGCCGAACACCAGGGTGAGGCCGAGCGCGATCAGCGCATAGGCGCCGCCCTTGTCGAGGCCGTTGAGAAGTTGCGCGAGTATGGCGTCCATGGTCCGCTGCCCCAATGGTACCCAGTGGAAAGTCCCGGCCGGGAGGGCCAGCCGGGACGCTTCAGGCGATCAGCACTTGGCCGGAGTATCCGGGCCGAGCTCGCCGCCGAAGATCGCGGGATCGTAGGTGACGCTGTCGCGCGAGGCGGTGCCGACCACTTCGAGCAGGTCGTAGGGATTGGATGGGGCGTCCTTGCCCTTCACCACATAGACATCCTTGAAGCACTGGTGGTCGGCGGCGCGGTAGAGCGTCGGACCGTTGCCGAGCCCGTCGAACTCGTAGCCCTCGAGCGCCTTGATCACCTCGGGCGGATAGAAAGTGCCGGCCCGCTCGACCGCATCGGCATAGAGCAGCACCTGGACATAGGAGGTCTGCGCGATCTGACTCGGCGGCTGGCCGTATTTGGCGCCGAACGACTTGGTGAAGGCCTTGGAGGCCTCGTCGGTCAGCTGCCAATCCCAGTTGGCGGTGCCATAGACGCCCTTGATGGCTTCGCCGGCGCCCTTGGCCATCAGGTCGGACACCAGCGGCAGGACGATCTCGACATTCTTGCCGTTGGCCTGCCGGTCGCGCAGGCCGAACTGCACGGCCTGGGTGATCGAGTTCACGCCGTCAAAGCCGTAATGGTTCAGCACCAGCACATCGGCGCCGGAGTTGAGGAACGGCGTGATGTACTGGCTGAAGTCACCGGCGCCCACCGGGGTGCGAACCGGCGGCATGGTCTTCCAGCCGAGGGCCTCGGTGGCCTTGATCATCGACTCTTCCTGGGTCCAGCCCCAGGTGTAGTCGGCGGTCAGATGATAGGCGACGCGGTCCTTGCCGTAGGCTTCGCCGAGCACCGGCCCGAGCGCGATACCGGATTGATAGGCGTTGAAGAAATGGCGGAAGCCATACTTCTTCTTGTCCTTGCCGGTGGTGTCGTTGGAGTGGGTCAGGCCGGCCATGTAAATGACGCCCATCTCCTGGCAGAGGCCCTGCTCGGCGATGGCCACAGCCGACGACGAGCCGCCGGTGATCATCACCGCGCCGTCGCGCTCGATCATGCGGCGGGCCGAGTCGCGGCCGGCATCGGCCTTGGTCTGGTCGTCGCCGGTAACGAAGGCGACCTTCTTGCCCAGAATGCCGCTGCCCTTCAGCGTCTTGGACGAGAAGGTCGGGATCAGGCCGCCGTCACCGCCACCGTTCAGGTGCTCGACGGCCAGCTCATAGGCGCGCTGCTGGTCGGCGCCCTCATCGGCATAGGCGCCGGTGAGCGGCATGTTGAAGCCCAGCGTCACGCTGTCGCCGCTGGGCGCGTTGCAGAACTCCTGGGCGTAGGCGCCCCGAGTGAACATCAGCGGCGCGACGCCGGTCGCCAGGATGCCGGCAAGGCCGCCCTTCAGCACGCCGCGGCGGCTGAAGTTGTGAGAATTGGTCATTAGCTCCTCCTCATGCGCGGCGGGGCACGGTGCATTGCCATGCGCCTCACAGCGACGCGTCACTATCCGGCGACGTGCAAAGCTTCGCAACAGGTGACTGATATTGCTCATTAATTCTGTAAATCGTTGGCCTTGCTCGACTGCGGATGTGTCAATACATTGACAGCCTGAGGGGGGAATGGATGCGCGCACCGATCGGCCTCAAGATCAGTTCACGCCGCCGGGCACTGGGTGTGTCGCAGGCGGCGCTCGCTCGCCGCGCCGGGATTTCGGCGAGCTACCTCAACCTGATCGAGCGCAACAAACGCCATGTCGGCGGCTCGCTGCTGATCCGCCTGGCCGAGGAGCTCGGGGTCGAGCTGGCCGAACTCAGCGGCGATTCCGAGCACCGGCTGATCGCCGAACTGGATGAAGCGTTTGCCGATCCGGTGCTCGCCGGCGTCGACATGCCGGCATCGCGCGATCTCGTCGCCCAGCAGCCGGCTGCGGCACAGGCGATCGCCCGGCTCCGTCGCGCCTATCTCGGCGCCACGGCCAATGCCGACCTTTATGCCGATCGGCTGCGGACCGATCCGCTGCTGGCGCAGTTGCTGCACCGGATCCTCTCGGGCATCACCGCCGTCCGCTCCACCGCCGAGATTCTGGAAGACGTGACCGATCTCGATGAGGGCGAGCGCAGCCGCTTCGTCGAGACCATCACGCGTGAAACCCGCGGCCTGACCGAGGTGGCGCGCGGCCTGATCGGCCAGTTCGAGGTCGATGCCCGCGGCCGGCGTACCCTGTCGCCGATCCGCGAGCTCGACGACCTGATCTTCGAGCGCGACAATTACTTCCCGGCGCTCGAGGAGGCTGCAACGGAGCTGCGGGCCGAGATCGAAGCTATCGGCCCGTTCGGCGAGGCGGCGCTTGCCGTCGGCCTCGCCGCAAAGTTCGGCGTCGGCATGGCGCGCAGCGCCGGACGCGAGGTCGATGCGGCCGGCTTTCCCGGCCAGTATCACTTCAACACTGCCACCCGCATCATGTGGTTCCAGGCAAGCGCCGGCGCCGCCACCCGGCAGTTCCAGCTCACCCGGCTCTATGCCGAGCTCAGCGCCGCCGACGCGATCGAGCGGGAAGTCGATACCCCGCAGCTGTCGTCCGGCACGGCGCGCCGGCTCGGCTATCGGGCGCTCAGTTCCTACCTCGCCGGCGCGATGGTGTTTCCCTATGGCCAGTTTCTCGCCGACGCCGAGGCGCAGCGCTACGATATCGAAGCGTTATGCCAGATCTACAGCGCCAGCTTCGAGCAGGTGGCGCATCGCCTCGTCTCGCTGCGCAAGCCCGATGATCCCGGCCTGCCGTTCGGGTTCCTGCGCTCGGATGCGGCGGGGCGGCTCACCAAGCACTTCCCCCTGCCCGGCCTGCCTTTGCCCAGCGCCGGCCATGCCTGTCCGCGCTGGGTGATCTATGGCGCCTTCCGCACACCGCGCACGCTGACCCGGCAGATCGCGCAGTTCGCCGACGGCTCGCGCTATCTGTTCATCGCCAGCGCCCAGGCCCGCTCCGGCACCGGCTTTGCCGACCACGCCATTCCGACCTCGGTGATGCTTGCCTGCGATGTGCTGCATGCCGATCGTACCGTCTATGGCGCCGGGCTCGATCTCGGCGACGGCAGCACGGACGTGCCGGTCGGCCCGAGTTGCCGGCTCTGCCCGCGGCGGGACTGCGCCGACCGGCAGGAAGAGGCCTTCACTCCGGCAGGTGAGCCCGCTGCAGTTCGCGCGCCCCTGGTGCCGCGCCGTTTCGACGTTGGCGAGCCGGGCTAGATGTGCCTAAGGTAATGCAAGTCCGATTGGGAGGTCGGGCGGGAGGGGGAAATTTGGCTGTCGATGTTCTCATCGCCGAGGATGAACCGAGCATTCTGAAATCGCTCGACTTCATCCTGCGCCGGGCCGGCTGGTCGATCGAAGCGGTCACCGACGGCGAGGCGGCGCTCAACGCCGTGCGCCGCAGCCAGCCCAGGGTACTGGTGCTGGACGTGATGCTGCCCAAGCGCTCGGGCTTCGACGTGCTCAAGCACATCCGGGCCGATGCCGCGTTGCGCGAACTGCCGGTGCTGATCCTCACCGCCAAGGGCCAGGCGCAGGATCGCCGCACCGCCGAAGAGCTCGGCGCCGACCGCTTCGTCACCAAGCCCTACGCCAATGCCGAAGTGGTGGGAGCGGTCCGCGAACTGATGGGTCTCGCTCCGGCGGTGGAATAGACCGATGGAGCGCCGGAAGCTCGAAAGCGCGGCGCTGTTCCTCAGCCTCCTGGGCGTGCTGCTGATCCTGCCGCCGCTGGCGGTGGTGTTCCAGCTCGAACGGCGCGTGTTCGGCGTGCCGCTGGAGGTGATCTACCTGTTCGTCTGCTGGCTGGGCCTGATCGCCGCCGCCTTCTGGCTCGGCCGCCGCCTGCCGCGCGAGCCGGAGGCCGAGCCGCCGTCGGAGGGCGAAGGCTGATGCTGTCGCCGGACGTGGTCATCGCCGTCGCCATCGGCTATGTCGGGCTGTTGTTCCTCATCGCCTATGTGAGCGACCGGCAGGCGCGCAACGACAAGGCGGCGTTCCTGCGCTCGCCCTTCATCTACACGCTCGCCATCTCGGTCTATTGCACCAGCTGGACCTTCTACGGCGCCGTGGGCTCGGCGGCGCGCAGCGGCCTCGAATACCTCGCCATCTATCTGGGGCCGACGCTGGTGTTCATCGGCTGGTGGTTCGTGCTCCGGCGCCTCGTCCGCATCAGCCACAACCAGCGCATCACCTCGATCGCCGACCTGTTGTCGTCGCGCTTCGGCAAGTCGAGCCGGCTCGCGGTGCTCATTACCATCATCGCGGTGATCGGCATCGCGCCCTATATCGCGCTGCAGCTCAAGGCGGTCACCTCGTCGCTGCAGGCGATCGCCGGGGTGGGCGAGTTTCCCGGCCGGACGCTGCGCGGCATCGACGAGGTCGGGCTGGCGCTGGCCGTCGCGGCGGGGATGGCGCTGTTCACGATCCTGTTCGGCACACGCAATGTCGATGCCAAGGAGCAGCACCACGGCGTCGTCGCGGCCATCGCCTTCGAGGCCATCGTCAAGCTCGCGGCGCTGCTGGCGATCGGCATCTTCGTCATCTATGCGGGCGGCGGGCTCGAGGCGATCTTCTCGCGCGCCGAAGCCGCCGGGATCGACATCTATTCGACCGGCAACTTCAACGACCGCTGGGTGGCAATGAACGTGCTTTCGGCCGCGGCCATCCTCTGCCTGCCCCGGCAGTTCCAGATCACCGTGGTCGAGAACTCCAACGAAAACCATCTGCGCACCGCGGGCTGGGCCTTTCCGGCCTACCTGCTGCTGATGAGCCTGTTCACCCTGCCGATCGCGCTGTTCGGGCTGACTTCGATGCCGGCGGGCGCCAACCCGGACATGTTCGTGCTCACCCTGCCGCTCTCGGCCGGGCAGGAAGGGCTGGCGCTGTTCAGCTTCATCGGCGGCTTTTCGTCGGCCACCTCGATGATCATCGTCGAGTCGATCGCGCTGTCGATCATGGTGTCCAACCACATCGTCATGCCGATCGTGCTGCGCGTCACCCAGGGGCATGGGGTCGACAGCGCCCGCGGGGTCAGCCGGCTGCTGCTCAATTCCCGGCGCTTCTCGATCGCGCTGATCCTCTTGCTGGGCTTCCTCTACTTCTACCTGACGCGGGATTCCGATGCGCTGGCGCCGATCGGGCTGATCTCGTTCTGCGGCGTGGCGCAGTTCCTTCCCGCCATCATCGCGGCGCTGTTCTGGCGCGAGGCATCGCTGAAGGCCGCAACGGCAGCGGTGGCGGTCGGCTTCGTGGTCTGGGCGTGGTCGAGCTTCATGCCGTCGTTCGAAAGCTCCTCGCCGCTGGTCGCCCGGATCATGGCCGAGGGACCATGGGGCCTCGGGTGGCTCCGCCCGGAGGCGCTGTTCGGCGTCGAGAACATCGACCCACTGGTCAACGTGGTGTTCTGGAGCCTGTTCCTCAACACAGCGACCCTGGTCGTCGTGTCGCTGCTGACCTCGCAATCGGCGCTGGAGCGGGTGCAGGCGGCGCTGTTTACCGATCTGTTCCGTCGATCCACCACCGGTACGCCGGCAGTGATCCGTGGCTCGGCCACGCTCGAGGATCTCTACTTCGTCGCCCAGCGCGTCTTGGGGGTGCAGCGCGCCGAGACCCTGTTCGGCGGCATGGCGGGCAGCCCCTCGCCGCAGTTCATCGACCGGCTGGAACGCGAGCTCGCCGGCTCGATCGGCGCCGCCTCGGCGCATGTGATGCTGAGCAAGGTGGTCTCGGGGGACGCGGTATCGCTCGAGGAGGTATTCGAGATGGCCGGCGAGACCCGCCAGGCAATCGCCTATTCGCAGGAGCTGGAGCGGACCTCGTCGGAGCTGCGCTCGACCGCGCAGAAGCTCGAGGAAGCGAATGTGCAGCTGCGCGCCATCGACACCGAGAAGGACGAGTTCCTCAGCCAGGTCAGCCATGAGGTGCGCACGCCGATGACCTCGATCCGCTCGTTCTCGGAGATCCTGCTCGAGGAGCAGAAGCTGACGGCCGACGAGCGGCGGCGGTTCGTCAGAACCATCCATCAGGAAAGCCTCAGGCTCACCAAGCTGCTCGACGACATCCTGGGGATGAGCGCGCTCGACCGCGGTGAGCGCGGCTGGGACAACGTGCCGATCGAAGCCGAGGGTTCGATCGATCGCGCCCTCGAGGTCTGCTCGGCGCTGGCGCAACAGCGCCGCATGCAGCTGAGCGTCGGCAGCCGCGCGCCCAGCGCCATGATCTCCGGCGAGCCCGACCGGCTGTGCCAGGTGCTGATCAACCTCATCTCCAACGCCATCAAGTACAATGATGCGGACGAGCCGCTGGTCGAGGTGCGTTCGCGCACCGGCCGCGGGCGCTACACCATCGAGGTCCAGGATAATGGTCCGGGCATTGCGAGGGCGGAGCGCAAGCTGATCTTCGAGAAATTCGCCCGCGGCCAGTCGGGCGGCGTCACCGCGCCGGCCGGCGCCGGCCTCGGCCTCGCCATCTCACGCCAGCTGATCGAGCGGATGAACGGCCGGCTCGAGCTGCTGCCGGGAAGCGGTCGCGGCGCCTGTTTCCGCATCACCTTGCCGCTGCTGTGAGGCGTGGTCACGAGGCCGAGAATATGGCTTGCGATAGCCCGCCCGTTCGATGAGTATCCGCTCAACTGGAGGGCGTATTCTCATGGCTCAGCGTCAGGAAACCACGATCAATCGGCTGGATGACGCGGCCAGAGCGGGCTGGCTCTACTATGTTGCCGGCAACAACCAGGAACAGATCGCGCGCAAGCTCGGCGTGTCGCGGCAAACCGCGCAGCGGCTGGTTTCGCTGTCGGTGAGCGAAGGGCTGGTGCGGGTCAGGCTGGAGCACCCGATCGGCCGCTGCATGGAACTGGCCGAGCAACTGAAGACGCGATATGCGCTCGATTTCGCCGAGGTGGTACCGACCGATCCGGATGCACCCGGCTCCATCCACGGCGTGGCGATTGCGGCAGCGACACAGATCGAGCGCTGGCTCAGGAACGACAAGCCGACGGTGATGGCGATCGGCACCGGCCGAACCCTGAAGGCGGCGATCGAGCAACTGACGCCGATGGAGGCGCCGCAGCACAAAATCGTGTCGCTGACCGGCTCGATCGCCCCCGACGGTTCGGCGGCGTTCTACAATGTGATCTTCAACATCGCCGAGGCGGTCAAGGCCCGCAGTTTCCCGATGCCGCTGCCGGTCATCGCCTCGTCGGCGGCCGAACGCGACATGCTGCTGAGCCAGCCGATGATCCGGGAAACCCACGCGCTGGCACAGCAGGCCAATGTCACTTTCGTCGGTATCGGCGACCTCGGCCCCGAGGCGCCGCTGGTGATGGACGGCTTCATTTCCGCGGCCGAGCTGAAGCTGCTGCAGAAGGCCGGAGCGGTGGGCGAGATCGTCGGCTGGGCCTTCGACGCACAGGGCCGGTTCATCGACGGGCTGACCAATGACCGCGTGGCGTCGGCGCCGCTGCCGTCACGCGAGAACTCCATGGTCGTGGCAACTGCCGTCGGCAAGAAGAAAGTGCCCGGCATCCGGGCCGCGCTGACGCGCCGGCTGGTCAATGGCCTGATCACCGACGAGGCGACAGCGGAAGCGATCCTCGCGGCGGGTTAGCAATCCGCACGTTGTTCGAGGGACCAAAGCCACCTCACCCATGGCGTCATCCCGGCTATGGCCACTCGCACCAAGCTATCGGATTGATCCAGCTGCCAATTGCTGGCCCTGTGGCTGCCACCCCTCACCCGTCTCGGCCTGCGGCCGATCCACCCTCTCCCCGACGGGGAGAGGAAAGGGGCGACCACCGCACTCTCCGGATTCTTCTCCCCGTCGGGGAGAAGGTGGCGCGTAGCGCCGGATGAGGGGAAAGCCACGATGGCTGCGGTCATACCCCCAAGATCTTCTCCGCCCATCATCAACGTGTTGCGCTTCAGCGCCCCCGACCTTTGACGGAGTGACACAGCCGACGTAACGCAGGCCAAACACCCACTCGAACGACCGCACACGCATCCGGTTTGGTGTCACCTCCCCGGATTCCTACGTTCTTCACCCCGCTTGACATCATACTAAAGTTTTGTGAGTAATTGCTCAGCGGCGAGACAAATGCTCGCCACATGGGAGGACATTGATGAAACTGCTTCCGCTTTTCTCGAGCGCGCTGGTGCTTGCGCTCGGCTCGACGGCCTATGCCCAGACCACCCTCACCATCGCCACGGTGAACAATGGCGACATGGTCCGCATGCAGGGCCTGACTGACGATTTCACCGCCAAGAATCCCGACATCAAGCTGCAGTGGGTGACGCTCGAGGAGAACATCCTGCGCGAGCGCGTCACCACCGACATCGCCACCAAGGGCGGGCAGTTCGACGTGATGACTATCGGCACCTACGAAGTGCCGATCTGGGCCAAGAACAGCTGGCTGCTGCCGCTCGACAAGCTCGGCGACGCCTATGACGTCGACGACCTGCTGCCCGCCATCCGCGGCGGCCTCAGCGCCGACGGCAAGCTCTACGCCGCGCCGTTCTACGGCGAGTCGAGCTTCATCATGTATCGCAAGGACCTGATGGAGAAGGCCGGCCTGACCATGCCGGACGCGCCGACCTGGGACTTCGTCGCCGACGCCGCCCGCAAGATGACGGACCGCGCCGCCGACATCAACGGCATTTGCCTGCGCGGCAAGGCGGGCTGGGGCGAGAACATGGCGTTCCTGACCGCGATGTCGAACTCGTTCGGCGCCCGCTGGTTCGACGAGGCCTGGAAGCCGCAGTTCGACCAGCCGGAGTGGAAAGCCACGCTGCAGTTCTATGTCGACCTGATGAAGGATGCCGGCCCGGTCGGCGCCTCGTCGAACGGCTTCAACGAGAACCTGACGCTGTTCCAGCAGGGCAAATGCGGCATGTGGATCGACGCCACGGTGGCGGCGTCCTTCGTGACCAATGCCAAGGAATCGACGGTGGCCGACAAGGTCGGCTTTGCCCTGGCCCCCGACAAGGGGCTCGGCAAGCGCGGCAACTGGCTGTGGGCCTGGTCGCTCGCCATCCCGGCCGGCTCGCAGAAGGCCGAGGCCGCCGAGAAGTTCATCTCCTGGGCGACCAGCAAGGACTACCTGGCGCTCGTCGCCGCCAAGGACGGCTGGGCGAACGTTCCGCCGGGCACCCGCACCTCGCTCTATGCCAACCCCGAGTACCAGGCCGCGGCGCCGTTCGCCAAGATGACGCTCGACTCGATCAACGCTGCCGACCCGACCCATCCGACGGTGAAGCCCGTGCCCTATACCGGCGTGCAGTTCGTCGCCATTCCCGAGTTCGCCGGCATGGCGACGACGGTGGGGCAGCTGTTCTCGGCGGCGCTTGCCGGCTCGACCAGTGTCGATGACGCGCTGGCCCAGGCGCAGCAGACGGTCGATCGCGAGATGAAGTCGGCTGGATATTACTGAGGTTTCCTCCTGAGCGACTGCCCGGCGGCCTACGCTGCCGGGCTTCTTCGGATCAGGGCGCTAGGCAAAAGCGCCAGCTCCACACTCGATGTCATCCCCGCAAAAACAGGGACCCAAGCCTCCGCCGGCTCGGGCTGCGAGTTGGGCACCTGCTTTCGCAGGGGTGACAGCCGGTGGGTTGAAGCAGACATCCCGCCCGTCGAACGACGAGGCGGATCGGAGGGGAACACGGACTATGGCCACCAAGCAGTCACATCGCCTCGCCCGCTGGATGATGGCGCCTTCGGTCTTCGTGCTGTTGATCTGGATGATCGTGCCCCTGGCCCTGACCATCTGGTTCGCCTTCCAGCGTTACCGGCTCACCAACCCCAACATCAAGGGCTTCGCCGGGTTCGCGAATTTCGAGTTCTTCGTCACCGACCCGGCCTTCTGGCCGGCCATCATCAACACGCTGCTGATCGTGGTCGGCGTGCTGGTGATCACCGTGGGCCTCGGCATTCTGCTCGCCCTGATGCTCGACCAGCCGATCTGGGGCCAAGGGATCGTCCGCATCCTGATGATCTCGCCCTTCTTCGTCATGCCGCCGGTGGCGGCGGTGGTCTGGAAGCATGAGCTGATGAACCCGACCTGGGGCGTGTTCGCCGCGATATCACGATTCTTCGGACAGGAGCCGGTCAACTGGCTCGGCAGTTTTCCGCTGCTGTCGATCATCGTCATGGTCGCCTGGCAGTGGCTGCCGTTCGCGACGCTGATCCTGCTGACCGCCATGCAATCGCTGAGCGAGGAGCAGAAAGAGGCAGCCGAGATGGACGGCGCCAACCTGTTCCGGCGCTTCTGGTACATCATCCTGCCGCACCTGGCGCGGGCGATCACCGTGGTGATCCTGATCCAGACGATCTACCTGCTCGGCGTCTATGCCGAGATCCAGATCACCACCGGCGGCGGCCCGGGCTTTGCCAGCACGAACCTCCCCTTCCTCATCTACAACACGGGCGTCCTGGGCGGAAATATCGGCGCCGGCGCTGCGGGCGGCCTCGTCGCCGTGGTGCTCGCCAACATCGTCGCGATCTTTCTGATGCGCGCCGTGGGGAGGAATCTCGATGCTTGAGCTCGACGGTACTGTCAGCTGGCCATCACTCGCAGACGGCCCCCTCCCATCCTCCCCCATGAAGGGGGAGGCCGGGAGGGGGCAGTCTCTATCAGTCAGCTCGCCTGCACCGCATTTCGAGGGAGAACGCTAATGGCCCGCGCCGTCTCGACGCGCCGCAAGCTGACCATGACGGTTCTCGTCTGGCTGGTGGCGCTGATCATCTTCTTTCCGATCCTCTACACCATCATCACCAGCCTGAAGACCGAGGGCGAAGCGGCGGCCGGGTTCTCGATGATCCCGTCCTTCACCTTCGAGAGCTACCAGGCGGTGCTCGCCCAGCAGGATTACTTCCGGCCGTTCTTCAACTCGGTGGTGATCTCGATCGGTTCGACCATCGTGGCGCTGCTGGTCGCCGTGCCGGCTGCCTGGGCGATGGCGTTCACGCCGACGCCCAAGACGCGCGACGTGCTGATGTGGATGCTGTCGACCAAGATGATGCCGGCAGCCGGCGTGCTGGTGCCGATGTACCTGATCTTTCTCAATACCGGGCTGCTCGACACGCTGCTCGGGCTCAGCATCATCCTGACGCTGGTGAACCTGCCGATCGTGGTGTGGATGCTCTACACCTACTTCAAGGAAATCCCGGTCGATATCCTCGAAGCGGCCCGCATGGATGGCGCGACGCTGGGCAAGGAACTCGTCTATGTGCTGCTGCCGATGGCGGTGCCCGGCATCGCCTCGACGCTGCTGCTCAACGTCATCCTCGCCTGGAACGAGGCGTTCTGGACGCTCAGGCTTTCCACCACCAACGCGGCGCCGCTGACGGCCTTCATCGCGTCGTTCTCGTCGCCGCAGGGCCAGTTCCTCGCCAAGCTTTCCGCCGCATCGGTGCTGGCGATCCTGCCGATCCTGCTGCTGGGCTGGTTCAGCCAGAAGCAGCTGGTGCGTGGCCTCACCTTCGGCGCCGTGAAATAGGGGATTTCAGATGGGCTCCATCACACTCGAACACGTCAACAAGTCCTTTGGTGGCCACCAGGTCATCCCCGATGTTTCTCTCGAGATCGAAGACGGCGAGTTCGTCGTCTTCGTCGGGCCCTCGGGGTGCGGCAAGTCCACTCTCCTCAGACTGATAGCCGGCCTCGAGGACACGACCTCCGGCGCGATCAAGCTCGACGGCGTCGACGTCACCGACAAGGGGCCGGCGCATCGCGGCCTCGCCATGGTGTTCCAGTCCTATGCGCTGTACCCGCATATGACGGTGCGCCAGAACATCGCCTTCCCACTGAAGATGGCCAATATCGACAAGGCGATCGCCGACCAGAAGGTGGCCGACGCGGCGCGGGTGCTGAACCTCACCGACTATCTCGACCGCAAGCCCCGGGCGCTCTCCGGCGGGCAGCGGCAGCGCGTCGCCATCGGCCGCGCCATCGTGCGCCAGCCCAAGGCCTTCCTGTTCGACGAACCGCTGTCCAACCTCGATGCGGCGCTGCGCGTCAACATGCGCATCGAAATCACCGAACTGCACCAGCAGCTCAAGACCACCATGGTCTATGTGACGCATGACCAGGTCGAGGCGATGACCATGGCAGACCGCATCGTGGTGCTGAATGCCGGCCGGGTGGAGCAGTTCGGCACACCGCTCGAACTCTACAAGAGCCCGGCCAACCGGTTCGTCGCCGGCTTTATCGGCTCGCCCAAGATGAACTTTCTCGAAGGCGCCGCAGCCGGCAAGTATCAGGCCGAGGCGATCGGGGTGCGGCCCGAGCATGTGCGCATCTCGCGCGACGCCGGCGAATGGCAGGGCAAGGTGGGGGTGGCCGAGCATCTCGGCTCCGACACGTTCCTGCATGTGCATGTCGATGGGGTGGGCCTGCAGACGGTGCGCACCGGCGGCGAGAACGACTATCATCCCGGCGAACAGGTATGGCTCTCGCCCGAGCCGGGCCGTATCTATCGCTTCGACCGCGCCGGCCAGGCGCTCCGCTGACCATTCAGGATAGACCCATGCCGATTCCACTCTCCGCCGAAGACCTGCCGGAGATCGCTGCCAGCGCCGGCGTGCCCCGCTACGAGCGCGGCTCGCTGACGCCAGGTATCGTGCATTTCGGCGTCGGCAATTTTCATCGCGCCCACCAGGCGGTCTATCTCGACAGCCTGTTCAACCTGGGGCTCGACCATGACTGGGCGCTGGTCGGCGCCGGCGTGCGCGCCAACGATGCCGACATGCGAGAAAAGCTCCTGGGGCAGGACTACCTGACCACGGTGGTGGAGCAGGAGGCAGACAAAACGAGCGCCCGCGTCACCGGCGCGATGATCGACTTCCTGCCGGTGGGAGACCTCGCCGCGATCAGCGAAACGCTGGCCGACCCGAGCGTTCGCATCGTCTCGCTGACCGTCACCGAAGGCGGCTACTATATCGACCCGGCCTCGCAGCGCTTCGATGCCGGGCACCCTGACATCGTCGCCGACAGCGCCAACCCCGAGGCTCCGAAGACGGTGTTCGGGCTGATCCTGCTCGGCCTGCAATTGCGGCGGGAGCGCGGCCTGCAGCCGTTCACGGTGATGAGCTGCGACAACATCCCCGGCAACGGCCACGTGACGCAGAACGCCGTGGCGGGGCTGGCCGAGCTGATCAATCCGGAGCTGGCGCAGTGGGTGCGCCAGGCGGTGGCCTTCCCCAACGGCATGGTCGATCGCATCACTCCGGCGACCGGGCCGCGCGAGCGCGCTGCGCTCGAGGCCGATTTCGGCATCGTCGATGCCTGGCCGGTGTTCTGCGAAGAGTTCAAGCAGTGGGTGCTGGAAGATCACTTCCCGGCCGGCCGCCCGGCGCTCGAGAAGGTCGGGGTGCAGTTCGTGCCCGATGTGGCGCCCTATGAGCATATGAAGATCCGCATTCTCAACGGCGGGCATGCCACCATCGCCTACCCGGCGGGGCTGCTCGACATCCATTTCGTGCACGAAGCGATGGAGCATCCGCTGGTCCGCGCCTTCCTCGAAAAGGTGGAACGCGAAGAGATCGTACCAGTGGTGCCGCCGGTGCCCGACACCGACCTCGGCGACTACTACAAGCTGATCGAGCGGCGGTTTTCGAACCCCAAGATCGGCGACACCATCCAGCGGCTCTGCCTCGATGGCTCGAACCGCCAGCCCAAGTTCATCCTGCCATCGGCGGCGGATCGGCTGGCGGCCGGACAGCCGGTCACCGGGCTGGCTTTGGTCTCGGCGCTATGGGCCCGCTACTGCTACGGCGAGAGCGACAGCGGCAAGCCGATCCCGCCGAACGATCCGAACTGGGAGCGGCTGACGGCGCTGGCCACCGAGGCCAAAGCCGATCCCGTGGGCTGGCTGTCGATGGGCGACATTTTCGGGCCGCTGGCCACCGACCCGACCTATGTCGCGGCCTTCACCACGGCGCTCAAAAGCCTCTGGACGCGCGGGACCAAGGCGACGCTCGAGGCCTATCTGGGCGGAGTGCTCTAGGCGGCTTCACAGGTGAATCAAAGCACCGGCGGGGGCTCCCCTCCCCCTTGAGGGGAGGGGTTGGGGGTGGGGTCCATCGGTGATCACCGTACCACCCCCTCCCTCAATCCCTCCCCTCAAGGGGGAGGGAGGCGATCACAGCGCGAAACGATCAAGAACGCCGCCGCCGCACATAACTTGCCGAAGCGGATGTCGCCCGGCTACCGATAGGCCGGGAGGGGCAGCATGGCGCCGATCAAGCTCGTCATTTTCGACTGCGACGGCGTGCTGGTGGACAGCGAGCCCCTGGCGATGCGGGTGCTGCTCGAGCTGATCGCCGAGCAGGGGATCGCCATCGAACGGGAGATGGCGTTCCGCTCCTATCTGGGGCGCAGCCTCGCCTCGATCTCGGAGAGCCTGAACCAGAGCCATGGGGCGCATCTCAGCGAGGCGTCGCTGAGCGGCATGCGCGACCGGCTCTACGCGCTCTACCGCCAGGAACTCAAGCCGACCGCGTGGATCGGCGAGGTTGTCGCCGGGCTCGAACTGCCGTTCTGCGTGGCCTCGTCGAGCCAGCTGGAGCGGATCCGGCTGAGCCTCGCGCTCACCGGCCTGCTGCCCCGTTTCGAGGGCCACATCTACTCGGCCAGCATGGTCAGAAACGGCAAGCCGGCGCCCGACCTGTTCCTCCACGCGGCGCGCGAGATGGGCATTACCCCCGAGAACTGCCTCGTCATCGAGGACTCGCCGGCCGGTATCCAGGCAGCGCGGGCCGCCGGCATGCGAGTCTTCGCCTATCTCGGCGGCAGCCATATCGGGCCGAGTGGGCTCCGGGGCGAGATCGAGGCGCTGGCGCCCGACGCCCTCATCGAGGACATGCGGTCGCTGCCGGGGCTGCTGGAACTCCATGCGACGCGCGAGGCGGGGAAGGCGGCCATGCTGGTCGCCGTGGATGTGGGGACTGCCAGCGCCCGAGCCGGAGTGGTCACGCCGTCCGGCAAGCTGGTCGGCCGGGCCGAGCACGCGCTGGAGCTGCGGCGGGTCGGCCCCGACATCGCCGAATACGACTCCGAACAGATCTGGGATGCGGTGGCCGGGGCGGTGCGCGCGGCGATGCGGCTCGCCGGTGTCGCGGCAGACGAGGCAGTGGGGATCAGCTTCGATGCGACCTGCTCTCTGGTGGTGCGCGATGACCATGGCGCCCCCCTGCCCGTCAGCCCGGGCGGCGAGGCGCGCTGGGACACCATTGCCTGGTTCGATCACCGGGCGCAGGCCGAAGCGGAGGCGTGCACGGCGAGCGGCCACCGGGTGCTCGACTTCATCGGCGGCACGATGTCGCCGGAGATGGAGGTGCCCAAGCTGATGTGGCTGAAGCGCCATGCTCCGGCAAGCTGGGCCCAAAGCGGCCGGATGTTCGACCTCGCCGACTTCCTGACCTGGAAAGCCTCGGGGTCGAATGCCCGATCGGCGTGCACCCTGACCTGCAAATGGACCTACCTGGCGCATGAGGACCATGGCTGGCAGCGGGATTTTCTGGCCGCTGTCGGGCTCGACGATCTGTTCGAACGCGCGGGGCTGCCGGAACGCGCCAGCCCGATCGCCGACGCGCTGGGGCCGCTGAACGCCGCGGCGGCGACGACGCTCGGGCTCACGACGCGCTGCATCGTCGGGGTTGGCCTGATCGATGCGCATGCCGGCGCGCTCGGCGCCCTGGCGGAATTTGCGAGGGATACCCAACAGCTCGATCGACACCTCGCTCTGGTCGCCGGGACGTCGAGCTGCGTGATGGCGCTCTCCGACGCGCCCATGCCGACCGTCGGCGCATGGGGGCCGTATCACGACGCGGTCTTTCCCGGCAGCTGGTTGAACGAAGCCGGCCAATCGGCGACCGGCGCCCTGCTCGACCATGTGTTGCGCATGCATGCGGCCGGCGGCGAGCCCACGCCTGAGCTGCACCAGCGGGTGATCGAACGGATCATCGCACTGCGCGCCAGCGAAGGCGCCGACCTCGCCCCGCAGTTGCACGTGCTGCCCGACTTCCACGGCAACCGCTCGCCGCTGGCCGATCCCCGGGCACTGGGGGTGATCTCGGGGCTGTCGCTGGACAGCGATTTCGACAGCCTGTGCCGGCTCTACTGGCGCACCGCCGTGGCGATCGCCGTGCAGGTTCGGCACATCCTCGATGCGCTGCGGGCGCGCGGCTACGCTACGGAAACCCTGCACTTTGCCGGGGGCCACAGCCACAACCCGCTGCTGATGGAACTCTATGCCGATGCCCTCGACTGCACGGTGGTCGAGTCTTCGGCGCCCGACCCGACCCTGCTCGGCGTCGCCATGGTGGCGGCCACCGCGGCGGGCCTCCATGCCGACCTTCAATCGGCATGCCTCGCGATGGCGCAGCCCGGTACCCGTCGCTCGGCAAACCCGGCCGCACGCGCCCGCCTCGAACGGGACTACCGAAGCCAATTGGCCATGCAACGCCACCGGGCCGAGCTGGCATCGCTGGGGCGCGCCGACTGAGCGCGACGGCCGAGCGCGAAGCCGCCTACCCAGCTACGCCATCTGCTGGCGCTGGCGCAGGCTCCGGCTCAGGCGGCGCCGGCTCGGGGTCCGGATGGATGCGGAACCAGGCGGCGTAGAGCGCGGGCAGGAAGATCAGGGTGAGGAGCGTTCCCACCAGGATGCCGCCGATCATGGCATAGGCCATCGGCTCCCAGAACACTTCGGTGGCGATGGGGATGAGGCCGAGGCTGGCGGCCAGCGCCGTCAGCATGATCGGGCGAACGCGGTGCTCGGTGGCATCGATAATGGCGCGCCAGGCCGAGACCCCTTCCCGTCGCAGGTGTTCGATCTGCACGATCAGGATCACCGAATTGCGGATCAGGATGCCGACCAGGGCCAGGACGCCGAGAATGGCGACAAAGCCCATCGGCTTGCCGAATGGCAGCAAAGCCGCGACCACGCCGATGAGGGCCAGCGGCGCCACGGCGGCGACGAGGAACATGCGCGAGAAGCTCTGCAGCTGCAGCATCAGCACCGTCGCCATAACGAACAGCATCAGCGGCACCACGGCGACGATCGGCGCCACCGACTGCGCGCTGTTCTCGACTGTGCCACCCACCGCCACATGGTAGCCGGCCGGCAGGCCGGCAGCGAAGGCATCGACGGCCGGTTGCAGGTGCTGCGCCACCGTCGCCGGCTGGCGCGCGCCTTCGACGGCGGCGCTCACGGTGATGGTCGGCACCCGGTCGCGGCGGATCACCACCGGCTGCTCCTGGGCGTAGCGGAAGGTGGCGACGGTGGCGAGCGGGATGGAGCGGCCATCGCCGGTCGCCAGCTGCAGGTTGCGCACCGTTTCGATCGAGCTGCGCTCGGCGTCTTCGGCGCGGCCCACGACGTTGACGAGGTAGATGCTGTCGCGGATCTGGGTGATTGGCTGGCCGGAACTGACGCCGTTGAGCGCGGCGGCGATATCGCTGTTGGTGATGCCGAGCTGGCGCGCCTTGTCCTCGAGTACGTTGACCTCGATGACGCGGCCGGTTTCCATCCAGTCGTAGCGCACCGGCCCGATCTCCGGATTCTGCGCCATCACCGCGGCGAGCGCCTGCGCGGCAGTCCTGAGCGTCTCGATGTCGGGGCCGCTGATGCGATACTGGATCGGCCGGCCCACCGGGGGGCCGAGCGACAACGTCTTGATGTTGGTGTCGGTGCCGAGGAAGGTGCGGGCGAGGTAGGCTTCGAGCTCGGCCTTCACCGCATCGCGCTCGGCGAGACCCTTGGTGACGATCACCGTCTGGCCGATCGAGGGCATGGCGACGGGAATATCGAGCGCCAGGACGAAGCGCGGCGCGCCCTCGCCGACATAGCTCGACCAGTGATCGATCTTGTCGTTGCCGGCCAGCGCTTCGGTCTCGAAGCGGGCGATCTGCGCCGAGGTTTCGGCGATCGAGCTGTTATGCGGCAGGTCCCACTCGACGATCAGCTCAGGCCGGTCCGAGGAGGGGAAGAACTGCTGCTGCACCAGCGTCAGGCCGCCCAGCGCCAGGGCGAAGATGGCCAGCGTGATACCGATGGTCACCCAGCGCAGCCGCATCCCGAGCTCGATCAGGCCGGTGAAGGCCGTCATCAGCCGGCTGCGGCCATGCGCCTTGTGCTTCATCTGCCTGGGCAGCACGGTGACGCCGATCAAGGGCGTGAACAACACGGCCACCACCCAGGACACCAGCAGCGCCACGGCCAGCACGACGAACAGGGTGAAGGTGAACTCGCCCGCCTGGCTGGGGTTGAGCCCGATGGGAATGAACCCGGCGACGGTGACCAGCGTGCCGGTCAGCATCGGGAAAGCCGTCGAGGTGTAAACGGCGGTCGCGGCCTTGCGCAGCGTGTCGCCGGCCTCGAGACGCGACACCATCATTTCTACGGCGATCATCGCATCGTCGACCAGGAGGCCGAGCGCGATGATCAGCGCGCCCAGCGACACGCGCTGCAGCGAGATGCCGAAATAGGCCATGGCGAGAAAGGTGATGGCGAGCACCAGCGGGATCGAGAAGGCCACCACCAGCCCGGCGCGCAGGCCCAGGCTCAAAAAGCTCACCACCAGCACGATGGCGACGGCCTCGAACAGCGCCCGGGTAAAACCATCGACCGCTTCCTCGACCACCTTGGGCTGGTCGGAGACGAGGTGCACATCGACGCCGACCGGCAGTTCGGCTGTGATCTTGTGCACCTCCTCGTCCAGCGCCTTGCCGAACTCGAGCAGGTTCCCGCCGGCCCGCATGCCAATCGCCAGGCCAATGGCCGGGGTGCCGTTGTAGCGGAACAGCGCACTGGGCGGATCGACATAGCCGAGGCTGACGGTGGCGACGTCGACGAGGCGGAAGAAGCGCTCGCCGACCCTGAGATTGATCTGCCGAAGGCTCTCCTCGGAGGTGAACTGGCCACCGACCCGCACCGCCACCCGCTCGGGCCCCGCCTCGATGACGCCCGAAGTGGCGACGGCGTTCTGATCCTGCAGGGTGGCGATGACCTGCTGCGCGCTGATCCCGAGCGCGGCGAGGCGGCGGGTCGAGAATTCGAGGTTCACCACCTCGTCCTGGGCGCCGATCAGCTCGACGCTGCCGGCCTCCTTGAGGGTCAGCACCTTGGAGCGCGCGTCTTCGACATAGTCACGCAACTGGCGCTGGGTGATGCCGTCACCGGTGAAGGCGTAGATGTTGCCGAACACGTCGCCGAAGCGATCGTTGAAGAACGGCCCCTGCACGCCCTGCGGAAAGCTGCGGGCAATGTCGCCGATCATGGCGCGAACCTGCAGCCAGACCGAACGGACGGTCGCAGCGGGGGTCTCGTTGCGCAGCGAGACGAATACCGTGGTCTTGCCCGCGGTGGTCACCGAGCGGGTATAGTCGAGCGACTCGAGGTCCTGCAGCTCGCGCTCGATGCGTTCGGTGACCTGTACCGCCACATCCTCGGCCTTGGCGCCCGGCCACTGCGCCGCGATGACCATGGTGCGGATGGTGAAGGCCGGGTCTTCCTCGCGCCCCAGGTGCAGGTAGGAGAAGACGCCCGCCACCAGCGCCACCAGCATGAAGTACCAGATCAGCGAACGGTGCTCGAGCGCCCAGTCGGAGAGGTTGAACGGCTTCACTGCGGCTCTCCCGCTTTCGCCACGCGCTGCCCTTCGACAAGGCTGTTGACGCCGGCGACGGCGATGCGCTCGCCGGCGGCGAGCCCGGAGCGGATCTCGACCTGCCCATCCGCTGCCGCCCCCAGCTCGACCGGGCGGGCGTTGACGACATTGGCCGCCGGATCGACCACCCAGACCGAACTGGCGTCGCCGACGCGTCTGATCGCGGTTTCAGGGACGCGGATCACCACGTCGGCCGAAGCCGCGGCAAGGCTGGCGGTCGCGGTGGTGCCCAGCCAGAACTGCGGCGGCGGCGCGTCGATGCCGATCTTCAGGCGCCAGCTGCGGGTAACCGGGTCGGCTTCCGGGGCGATTTCGCGCAGCTTGCCGTCGACCACGGTCGCGGGACTGAGCTGCGGCGCGACGCGAAACACCGTCCCCACCGCAAGGTTCTGCACGAAGCTCTCGGGCACGTCGATGACCACATCGCGGCTGTCGGTGCGGGCGACGGTCAGGACCGTCTGGCCTGCCGCCACCACCGCGCCCGGCTCGGCGCCGACGGCGGTCACCACGCCATCGAACGGCGCGGCGAGGCTGGCATAAGAGCGCTGCTCGGTCGCCTGGGTGAGGCGCGAGCGGGCCTGCACCACGTTGGCGAGCGCCGCGGCGCTTTGCTGCTCGGCCTGCTGCAGGTTGGCGACGGTGGTCACGTCGCTCTCGGTCAACGCCCGCAGCCGGCCCTCGGCGCCGGCGGCATTGGCATATTGCGCCTCGGCGGCCTGCAGGTTGGCACGGGCGGTCTCCACCGCCAGGTCGAGCGTGGTGGCATCGAGGTCGGCGAGCGCCGCACCGGCCCGCACCTGATCCCCCAACCCTACGGCGCGGTTGATCAGCGTGCCCCCCACGCGGAAGGCCTGGGTCACCGAGATGCGAGGCGAGACGACGCCGACAAAACTGGCTTCCGCCGTGGCCACCGGCTGGATCACCATTGAAAGCAGCGGCCGAACGGCCGGGGGCGGAGCCTCGGCGGCCGGCTGGCAGCCGGCAAGCGCCAGGAGCACCGGGACTGTGGCGAGCAACCGAGTGGCGCTCATGGTGCGCTTCCCGCGACGGTCTCGACGCGCTGACCGGGCGTGAGGAGCTTGCCGCCCTCGGTGACGACCACCTGGCCGTCGCTCAAGCCCCCGGCGATGACCACGCTGCCGGTGGTGTATTCGGCGACCTCCACCGGCGCGATGGCGACGCTGCTATCGGCCCCGACAACCCACACGGCCGCCTTGCCGTCGCTCGACCACAAGGCGCTCCAGGGCAGAATGACGCGTTTGTGCGGCAAAGAGCCGGTGGTGCCGATCACCGGGGCGCCCAGCACCATCTCGGCGGGCGCATCGATCGCCACCTTGACCTCGATGGTGCCGGTCTGGGGGTCGAGAGCCGGTGCAATTTCGGCCACCTTGCCGGTGGCCTTGACCTCAGGGTTCGAAACCAGCGCCACTTCCACCGCCTGATCGGGCGAACGATCGATGAGCGCCGACTCGGGCAGGTTGAACACTGCGTTGCGTGGGCCGTCCTCGGCGAGGATCAGCACCGGCGAGCCGGCCGGCGCCACTTCGCCGGCCTCGAACAGCCGGCGGGTGATCTGGCCGTCGGCGCTGGCGCGCAGTTCGGTGTAGCCGAGCGCTTCCTCGGCGGTCTGCAACTGTGCGGTGGCGCTGGCAGTCGCGCTGGTGGCGGTGTCAAAGGCGGCCTGCGCCCCGTCGAGGCTGCTGCGCGTGGTCAAGCCTTGCGTCCACAGCGCGTTCTGGCGATCGAGCGTCGCCTTGGCCTGGGCGAGTTGCGATTGGCTGGCGGTCAGCGCCGCCCGCGCCGCATCGACATCGGCCTGCTGTTCCTCGGGCGCCAGCTTTGCCAGGAGATCGCCTGCCTTCACCCTGGCGCCGACATCGACCGCGATGACCGTGAGTTGCCCGCCAACCCGGAATGCCTGCGGGGTTTCGGCTTTCGCCTCGACCGCCCCGGTGAGCAGCAGCTGCTCCTGATGGTCGACGGCGCCAACGGTCTCGACCCGGACCAGTGGTGGGGAACGCTCCCCCTGGCTGGCGGGCTGGCAGGCACTCAGAAGCAGCAGGGCAGCGACGCCCAATGTCCACTTCGTGACCACCGCTCTGCGCATCGTCCGCCCTCAAGCCGGTAGCGACATAGCCACAGCCACCGTGACGGCGCAAGGGCATGCGTGCCCTTGCAAATGCGGCGCGGGGTCGTCGGCGGCCGAGGCTAGCCCCGGCCGCCGCCCCCTCGGTGAGACTGGCCTGGGAGGCTACCAGCCTTCGCCCTTGAGCTCGGTCAGCGTGGCCTCGAGCCGCTCCAGGTTGTCGGCCGCCGAACCGGATCCGGACAGCGTGTCATGCACGGCGCTCCAGAACTGGCTCGACACCTCATTGTATTTGGATCCCGCGACGACCGCCGGTCGCCACACGGCATTGAGGAAGATCTCCTTCCAGCGCGGCACGATCGGCTGGGCGGCAGCGACATCGGCATCAACGTAGAGCGCCTGGATGGTGGGCAGATATGCGACGCGGATGGCATTCTCCTTCTGCTGTTCGGCGTTCGTCAGGAACAGCGCCAGTTCGGTCGCCGCTTGCTGATGACGGGAGTATTTCGACACCGCAATCGAGCGGCTGGCGAGCGTTGCCGCCGAACGGGCCCCTTCGGCGTCGCCGCGCGGCAGCGGCGCGACGTCGAAGGCGTTGCGGATCGCCGAGTCCCCAGCATTGCCGAGTGCATAGGCGTAAGGCCAGTTGCGCATGAACACGGCCTGGCCGAGCTGCCAGACGCCGCGGCTCTCCTCTTCCTTGTAGGCGAGCACGCCCTCGGGCGAGATGCTGCCGATCCAGCCGGCAGCCCGGTCGATGGCGGCGATGGCGTTGGGGTTGTTGACCGAGATGGTGCCGTCCGGCTCGACGATGCGGCCGCCGGCATTGGATGCCACCCATTCGAGGGCGTCGCAGGTCAGGCCTTCATAGGTGTTGCCCTGAAAGACCAGTCCCCAGATGTCGGGGTTGCCGGCGGCGCGCTCGGCCTCCATCACCTCCCGGGCGGTTGCCTCGAGTTCCGACCAGGTGGCCGGAACGGCCTTGCCATACTTTTCCAGCAGGTCCTTGCGGTAGAACAGCGCTGGAGCGTCGGCGAACAGCGGCATGCCGAGCAGCTTGCCGTCGATCGTCTGCCCCTCGATGACCGACGGAAAATGCTCGGCGAGCACATCCTTGGCTGCCGGCGCCAGATCGATGAAATGTTCGGCCAGCTGCGGCACCCATTCGTCCGACAGGAAGTAGACGTCGATGTCCTGGTTGCCGGCGGCGAGCCACAGCCGGAACTGCGCGAAGGCTTCCGACCCGGAGATCGGCGCCGGCACCACCGTCACCTTGTTGCCGGTCGCTGCCTCGAAGCGATCGAGCTGCTCGCGCAGCACCTGCGGATAGAGCCCGCCATCGCCCGTGGTGATGGTGAGCTCCACACCATTGGCGGCGCCCAGCAACAGGCCAAGCGCGATGGCGGCCAAGGTCGCCTTTCCGATACCCGACATAGTTTCCTCCTCGTTTGAGATAACTCGACCGCCGGGCCTCATGCCCAGTCGGTTTATTCTTCAGGCGCGCCTTTTCTCGACGAGCGCTGCCGGTGAAGCGGGGAGCCGGCGCCGGATGGCTTCCGGCTGAGCAACCTGCAACACCAGCGGCGGCAGGCCGCGCGCCAGCAGTTCCAGGTCGTCGACGGCCATACGGCCGATCGCCTGCCGCTCGCGGCGGATCGAGGCGGCACGATGCGGCGAGAGCAGCAGGTTGGCGGCAGTGCGGACCGGCGCTGTCGCCGGCATCGGTTCAGCGGGAAAGACGTCGATCGCAGCGCGGATGCGGCCGGCGTCCGCCGCCTCGACCACCGCATCGAAATCGACGAGGTGGGCCCGGCTGATCACTGCCAGCAATGCGTCCTGCTGCATGGTGGCGATGAGCTCGCGGCTGATCAGCCCCTGGTTCTCGGGTGTGGGCGTGGCGAGCACGAACACCACCCTCGATTGCGACATCACCGTTTCCAGCGAGGCCGGCCGGCAGCCGCCCCCCTCGATCACCGAGCGGGTGAGCCAGGGGTCGAACACATCGATCGAGCAGCCGAAGGCCGCCAGCAGCGTCACCAACTCGCGGGCGATCGAGCCGAAACCGACGAAGCCGATGCGCTGCCCGAACAGCGAGAAATCGCCGCGAAGGTCGCCCTGCCACTCCTCCCGCCCCGCCTGGAATTGCAGATGCGCCTCGACCACCCCGCGGCACGAGGCCAGCGTCATGCCCAACGCCATCTCGGCGACCTGGCGGGCAAAGGCGGGAGCGCAGGAGAGGACGCGAATGCCACGCGCAAAGCACTCGGCATAGTCGATGGTGGAGGGAAAATGTCCACCCACCTCGATGACGGCGCGCAGTTCCGGAGCCAGGCGCAGACGCGCGGCAGTCATCACCGGGTCGAGACCGAGCACCGCCCACGCATTCGGCAGGGCGGCCTCCAGCGCCTCGGGTGTCAGCTCCTCGTCCCGCGCCCATACCAGTTCGGCAATCTCGCCCAACCGCTGCAGGTCTTCGTCGGCGAAGATCTCCCGCATGGTTCGCGGATAGGGAGCGACGATGACCTTCCGTCCGGCAGCCGGCATATTCAACCCTCATTGCAAGTTTCTTGCACTATCTTGTACAATATGTGCATAACATTTGCAAGATGGCGCCGGTTCTCAGCGGCACATCTGCCGGATAAGCTCGGGAATCAGCGAAGGGAGCCCGCACGATGCCGCGTCCAACGATGGCCGCCGTTGCAAGGCTTGCAGGGGTTAATGCAGGAACGGTGAGCCGCGCGCTGGCGGGTTCGAGCCTCGTCAGCGCGGAAACCCGCGCCCGCATTCGCGCCGCGGCGCAGGAACTCGGCTATCCGCTGTTCGACGGCCCCACCACCGAGAGGGAAAGCGAACGGCAGGTGCTGGTGGCGCTGCGCGACATCGCCAACCCGTTCTTCTCCGATGTGGTGTCGGGGATCGCCGAGGTGGCACAGGATGCCGGCTGCGGCGTGCTGATCGGTAACACCTTCTCGCGCCCCGACGTCGAACGGCGGCTGGCGGCGAACTTCCTCTCGGGTGCGGTGGCCGGGCTGATCATCCAGACCGGCCATCTGCCGAGGGAACTCGAACACCTGCGCGACCTGAAGCGACGGGCCATCGCGGTGGCCGTACCGATCGAGGAAGCAGGGCTGACGACCGTCGGGATCGATGAATTCGCCGCCGCCAAGGAGGCGGTGTCCTACCTGATCGCGCTGGGGCATCGGGATATCGGCCACATTGCCGGCCCGCCTGCACCCACCAATGCCAGCCGGCAGCGCGGCTATCGCGCCGCGATGAGCGAGGCCGGGCTCGAACTCGATCCGGCACGGATCGTGCCGGGCGAGAACACCATGCGTTCCGGCCAGGAAGCCGCCATGGTGCTGCTCTCCCGCCTGCCGATGCCGACCGCGATCTTCTGCGCCAATGACGAGATGGCCATCGGCGCGATCACCGTATGCAAGCAGAAGGGCCTGAGGGTGCCCGAAGACGTCTCGATCGTCGGTTTCGACGACGTCGAGATCGCAGAATTCTACGATCCGCCGCTCACCACGGTGCGGCAACCGCGACGCGAGCTCGGGCGGCGGGCGATGATCGAGCTGATGGCGCTGCTCGACGACGAGCGGGTGGAAACCGGACGCAACATCATCCTGCCGCACACACTCATCGTACGGGGGAGCACTGCCGGGGTGAGTTGAGCCTCCGATGCCGAGGCTGAAGCGGAATGCCTAGCGCAGCGTGTCGAGGTAACGCACGAAATCGGAAGAGGCGATGCCGATGGGGGCGCGCATGCGCTCGCTGACGATTGCGGGGCCGGGCCAACCAAGACGAAGCCGCCGGCACACCGGCGACCTTCAGCATTGAAGGGCGACGACCACGAGCCAATGCAGTCGACATGGCAGTATTGCCGTATAGATTGACCGAAGCAGCACAACCGGCTAGGGCTTTGATTGCGACGGAAGTCAGTGATGGAACGCAAGCAGAGCTGGAATTCGTCAAAGTTGGGCGCCTGGTGTGCCGGCAGCGTCAGTTTGTTGATGCTCGTGGCCTCGCTTGCGCTGCTTGTGCTTGAGGCACGACCGTATTTCACCTCCGGGCTCAGGCTGGATCAGAAGATTGCGGCGATCTCCTCCGGTCAGCTGGAACCGGGGTTGTCGTTCAGCTCTCAAACTCTCGTTCTGGATGACTGTCGACAGGTGCTGACCTCGGTCAAGGTGCGGGTCATGCCCAGCGCCAACAAGGCGCCATTGGAACAGCATTGCTCGACGGTCTCGCGCCTGATTGCCGACCGCTCGCCCCTCAACTCATATGCTCGATATATCCTGGCGCTCACGGCAGGATCATCCGGGCGTGGAGCCGAACTCAGCGACGACCTGCAGGCCTCCCAGCGTACCGCGCCGTGGGAGGCCTGGCTTGCCGGCCTGCGGGTAGAACTCGCGGCCCGCTCGTTCGATCAACTGACGGAGGCAGCGCAGACAGCCTACCGGTCGGATCTGACGGCAGCTGCCTCGAGCCGGCTGAGTTTGCCATACGTTGTCGAGGCCTATGGCCGGTACGCCGCGCAGCATGAACTCATCACCGCGGCGGTCGAGCAGCTGCCGCCCGCCATGCAGTCGGCCTTCATCAATCAGGTGCGCTCGAGCAGTGGGGCTGCGCAATGACCTCCGCCGGGGAACCATCAAAACCCAGGACGTTGTCGTTGGGGACGAGACCGTTGCCGTCGGCTGCCATGTCGGGTCGCGCGCGGGTATCGTCTCGCGAGCATAGTCTGAACGTTGCTCTCGCAGTGGTGATGGCGGGCTGGCTGCTGCTCATGCCGCTGCCGCTCGGCAGCGCCCGGCCGGCATACTGGCTGATCAACGCCGTAGCGGTTGGCGCCATCGGCTCGTGGTATTGGTGGTCGCTTACACGGCTGGGCGCGGGTGTGCGCTTCGGACTGCGCGCCGTCCCGCTCGTCGCCCTGACTTACCTGCTGCTGATCGGGTGGATCGCGGTCCAGGCCCTGCCTCTGGGTGTGGCGCCCGCGGTGACGCTTGCCGATGGCCAACCCCTGGATTGGGCTGCTGTCAGTGTGGCGCCCGACACCACCTGGCTCGTGCTGCTGCAGGTCCTGACCTATGGCGGGTGTTTCGCGCTGATCATGCAGGTGGCCGCCAACCGCGGGCGTGCCCAGCTGCTGCTCGAACTCATCTTCTTCGGCGTTGCGGCCTACGCGCTGCTTGGCCTGGTTCTGCTTGCCGACGGCGACACGCTGCTCGGGTTGCCCAAATGGGCGTATCAGGGTTCGGCTACCGGTCCGTTCGTCAACCGCAACTCCTTTGCGACTTTCCTCGCGATCGGCGCCGCGGTCGGAGCGGCTCTCCTCACCTGCTCCAATACGCGGCTGCTGCCGCATGCGCGCTGGATGCGCGTGGCGTTGATCCTGGCGGCGCTTCTCATCATCGGCACAGCCATCTTCGCCACCAAATCCCGGATGGGCGCCGCGTCGGCCGCTGTCGGCGTCCTGGTCACCCTGCTCGTCGGCGGCATCCGGGCAAAATGGGGAGCGCTGCGCTGGGTTGCCGTGGCGGGGGCGACGGTCGCAAGCGGGGGCGCCATGGCATGGGCGTTCGGCAGCGGCGTCCTGGAACGGCTGATCACCGTAGACGACGCCGACGGCCGCGCCGTGCTCTATTCCCAGGTCCTTGAAATGATCCACGCGCGCCCGCTTTTCGGGTTCGGCGCCGGGACGTTCGAGCAGGCTTTCCCTCTCTATCATCGCCTGCCTCTGAGCACCGACGTCATCTGGGACAAGGCGCATTCGACCTACCTCACATTGTGGGTCGAGCTCGGCTTTGTCGGTGGGTCGCTGCCGCTGCTAGCGATCGCGATCCTGGTGATCCACCTGCTGCTGTCGCTGGGACGAAGTGACGAGTACTGGTCCCCGTCAGCCGCCGCGCTTGGCGCCATCGCCGTTGTTGCGGTTCACTCGCTGGTGGACTTCAGCATCGAGATCCAGGCTGTCGCCCTGCTGTTCGTGGCCCTGCTGGCGCTTGGCGTCGCGCAGAAACGCACCGGGACCGGGCCATGATCTGGGCAAGGCTGTCCGGCCTCGCAGATCTGGTTCGGCCGGCGCCTACCAAGGTTCAGCCCCGGCAGCGTCTCCAGATCGAGGTCGGCAAGCGGCCGGTTTACGCGATCGGCGACGTGCATGGCTGCATGGCGGCGCTGCGGGCGCTGGAGGCGGAAATTGCCGCCGACGCGACAGACTATCCCGATCGCCCGCTGGTCGTGATGCTGGGGGACGTAGTGGATCGCGGCCCGGCTTCGGCCCAGGTCATCGACCATTTGTTGAGCGCCTCGCCCGCTTTCGACCGAATCTGCCTGGCCGGAAACCATGAGCTGGCCATGGCGGCATTTCTGAGCGCCCCCCACCCGCAGCACGAGTGGCTGGGCTTCGGCGGCTTCGAAACCCTGCTCTCTTACGGCATCGACGAAGCAGCGCTGCGGCAAGCGCTAGCGAGGACCAGTCGTCTGCGGGCGCTGGTCGACAGCCACATACCGGACGACCATCGACAGTTCCTTGAACTGCTGCCAATTCTGCTCGAAACACCGCAGCATATATTTGTGCATGCGGGCCTCCGACCAGGCATAGCCATAGAAATTCAGCATGATTCTGATTTGGTCTGGCTTCGGGATGATTTTTCGTCAGACTATGCAGAGTTTGGAAAGACCGTCGTCCATGGCCACACGCCAGTCATGGAGCCTCTGCTTTCCCCGCATCGGATCTGTGTCGATACGGGGGCATATGCAACGGGTCGGCTGACGGCGGTGAAGCTTGTAGTAGGTGACGGACCGCGCTTGCTGACGGTCAGTCACCACAACGCCTGAAGGAGGCAATCATTCGCGTGGTTGACCCGCCGACCGAGAGGATTGCAACGCCCGCCCAGGGAGTCGACGTGCGCGGCATTCTTGGCATGTTGCGCAGGCGGCTATGGCTGATCGTCATCACGACGCTGGTGGTTGTCGGCGTCGCGGGTGGCATCACGGCCACGCTGAAGAAGGTCTACAGCGCCTCGGCGCTGGTCCTGTTCGATCCGAGCAGCAAGGATCTGCTCGCCGACAGCGCGCAGATGCCAAACTGGTCGGACACGGCACGCGTCGACAGCGAGGTCGAACTCGCCAGATCGGACGCGACGATCAGCCGGGTAGTAGAAGCTTACGGGCTGGTGAAGGACGACGAGTTCGGGGTCCAGATCTCACTGTGGGACAAACTGCTGGCGTTCTTTCGGATTGCCGAGCCCACGATGCCCAGCGCAGATGCGCTGGTGAAGAGCGTCACCGACCAGGTGAGCAAGGCCGTAAGCGTGCGTCGCAACGGCCTGACCTATGTGATGGCGTTTCAGGCAACCACGCAATCGCCGGAAAAGTCGGCCATGCTGGCGAATGCGCTCGCCGAGACCTACATCCGGATGCAACTGGAGGGGAAGATCGCGAGCGTCCAGACGGCGTATGACGTCGTCACGGCACGCATTGCATCAGCCCAAACGGCGCTGGAGGGTTCCGAGCGGGCGTTCGATGGCTTTATCGACAGCAACCTCGATGCCATCGCAACGGCGACCGGCAGCACCAAGCTGGCAGATATCCGGCGCCAATTGTCTGCCAGCGTCGCCAGCGCCGACCAGATGCGGTCCACGGTCACGCGGGCGTCCGCGGCATTGGATCGCGGCGACTGGACGACCGTCAGCAACGCCCTCGCTTCCGACGCCGTGCAACAATACGAACTCAGACGGCAGGAGTTGGAGAAGTCGCTGGCCGGCGCAGCCGAAGGCTCGCTCGGTGTGGTGGACCTGAGAGCCGAACTCGCCAAAGTTCAGCAGCAATTGGCAACCGAAGCACGCCAGGCGGTGGCCGGGCTGCAGAACGGGATAGCCGAAGCACAGGCACGGTCGACGGATCTGCGCACCGAGTTGCGCACGACCGTTCAGAACAGCGACCTTCCGGCTGGCCTGAGGACCGACCTTTACAGGCTGCTGCGCGAGGGCGAGATCGCCAAAAGCCAGTATGACGCCCTGCTCGCAAATCAGAAGGATTTCGACGCTCGAACTGCCCTGCAGGTGCCGGACAGCCGCATCGCCTCTCCGGCGGTATCGCCCAGCGACGCATCCTTTCCGAACGTCAGGGTGATACTCGCGCTCGCCGCGGCGATGGGGCTTGGCCTGGGGCTGGCGCTGGCCTTCTCGCTGGAAAATTTCGTCGGCGGGTTCACCGACGAGCGACAGCTTGAAGCCGTCAGCGGGGCCAAAGTGGTGGCTGCCATTCCCCGGCTGCGTCCGTTGCGCGTCAACGAACAGGAAGCGACCGTATCTTCCTACGTGCCCCACGCCCCCTTATCTGTATTCGCGGAAACCGTGAGGCGGGCGCGCATCGGCATTGACCAGGCGCTTCGCCGCAATCGTGGAACGTCGCCGGAGAATGGCGCTGTCGTCATGGTGGCATCTTCCGCCCCCGGCGAGGGCAAGACCACCCTGGCGCTGTCACTCGCCCGCACCTACGCCCTGTCGGGCGTCCCGACGCTGCTAATCGATTGCGACCTGCGCAAGCCCGGCGTGCACCAGCAGTTGGGTATCGCGCCTTCGTCGGGGCTGCTGGACTACCTGGCAAAGGGCAGCGACGCTCCTGAGCTCACATCGATCATGGTCGCCGACGACGAGAGCGGCGCACAGGTCATTCCGGGCTCCCGACGCAGCGACATCCCGACCGACCAGTTGCTGGCCAGTGCAAGTTTTGCGCGTCTGGTCAAAGCTGCGCAGCGCAGCTTCGACATCGTGATCCTCGACACCGCCCCGGTTGGCCCCGTGGTCGACAGCCTCTACATCGCACCATTGGCCGATGTCGTGGCGTTTGTGGTGCGATGGGCGGCCACGCCGCAGCAGGATGTCAAGGAAGCGATGCAGGCGTTGAGCGACGCCAAGTCGCCAGGCAGTGAGCTGGTCGCCATTCTGAGCCAGCAGCGCTCGGGCATTCGCGGCTACTACAACAAGTCGAAATATGCCGGCTACTACTCCGATCGCTGACATCGACGCAGGCTTTCGGAGTGTAGGACGGGGGTCCTGCGAGCCCTCGTCTTCACTACCTAGTGCTCGGTGTTCTCTGCTCTTTTGCGTGGTAATCGTCCATGCTAGGGTGAACCAATAGTGCCTGGCTCCTTGATCGACCGCGATAATGACTATCGATCGGCGACCCGGAGAAGATGTTCGGCCCGGTTCATCGCGTAATTGCCGCTGCCGAGGAAGATGACCTCGTTGCCGGTGGCCGGGACCAGATAGGGGAACGAATGCGTAATAGGACCGTGCTGGCTGCGAGCATCGCTCTCGCTGTTGTGGTGGCGCCGATCTGCGCTCTGGCGCAGGACGGCGGTAACCTGGTGGATCTGGCGGCCAAGGATCCGAACGCGTTCGTCAAGGCAGTGCAGTCCGATATGGCGGGCCTGGGCCATTACGAAGGCTCCAAGAATGGGCTGCTTGATGCCCACACGATCTCGGCCATCAACGCATTGTGCCGTGCCGCAGACGTGCTCACCGACTGTCAAACCGGTCCGCTGTCCCCGCGAGGTGCTGCGGCTGTCGTTAAGGCACTCACTGCCGCAAAACAGTCGCAGGCTGGCGCCGAGGCGAAGAACGAGCCGGCGGCTCCAGCCGCAGAGGCAACTCCCGCACCAGCAGAGCAAGCTCCGGCTCCCGCCGAGGCAGCTCCCGCACCGGCAGAGGCAGCTCCGGCCCCCGCTGAGGCGGCTCCCGCTCCTGCAGAGGCAACTCCGGCCCCCGCTGAGGCGGCTCCTGCTCCTGCCGAAGCAACCCCGGCCCCGGCTGAAGCAGCTCCTGCTCCAGCGATGCCGTCCGACATGACCGAGATACCGGGCAGCGCCTGGTTGGGTGGCACGGAAAACGGATTGACCGCGACGCCGCAAGACGCAGGCCAGGGTTCTGTCACGTTCTCGGTCAAGGGTGTGGCGACGGGAGGCGGATGGATCAACGTCTACGCTGGTCCCAGCATCGAAGCAGCCCCCGGAAGCGCCTGGTCATTTACCGTCACGGGTTCGTTCGCTGCCGGCGCAAACAAGGGAACTGCGATTGTCCGCATGGCGGCGTATCTGGCCGATGGCAACTACATTTCGGAGCTTGCGGAGGGCATCCCGATGGCAGGTGACGGCCCGGTCGTTTTCTCCGGCGTTGCGCCCGATGGCACAGTGACGGTCAGACCCTATATCCAGATGAAGTACCCCGAAGGCACCGAGGTGGACAGCCGCCTGGAGGTGTCTGCTGCCTCGATCGGCCGGTGAGACGGAACCAGGCGTCGATCGACTTGAGCCGGTAGATGTCTAAGTCGAGACGCGACTTGCTCGTGGGCGGCGCGGGCTCCGTGACGTCGCGTCTGATCTGGCTTGCGGCCGTTCCGGTGGTGGCGCGCCTTTACTCTCCGTCAGATGTCGGCAGCTGGCCGCTCGTTACCGCAGTTGCTGCGATCATCGCGGTGCTGGGAACGCTCCGGCTGGATGCTGCCATCGCCATCACACATTACACCAAGCGCGCACAAACGCTGGTTTTTGCCACATCGGCCTTGACCCTGACGGTCTCGGCGGTGATCGCCCTGCTGATCACGTTCCTGCCGACGGTCTCCTCACAGGTCATCGGCGTGGATGCGAACGGGCCGATCCTGTACGCGTGTCCACTGTTCATCGTCTTCACCAACTTGACTGCCATCCTGCAGGCTTGGCTACTGCGGAGCAAATCCATAGCCGCGATCACCATCGCCAATGCCAGCACTCCGGTGGTGACTGTCGTGGCGTTGATCCTGTTTGGGGTCATCTTCGGCACCAGCGCCGGCAGTTTCGTGGCCGCCTATCTGTGCGGCCTGACGGCACCCTTTGCTGCAATGTCCTACGCTGCGGTGCGGACCGGACTGTTCAAGGGACCAATTCCGCTGTCGGCCGGTTCGGTCTGGCGCTCGATCAAACTCTATAAAGTCTACCCCACATACTCGGTGCCGCTTTCGCTCGTTGCCGTGGGTAGCGAGCGCCTCGTCCAGCTATGGATGGCGAATGCCTACTCCATCGAGGCCCTGGGCGTTCTTTTCCTCGCCCGCCAGATGCTGTCGTCTCCTATTTCCGCGTTGACCACGCCGCTGCAACAGGTCGTATTTGCCAACCTGGCGCGCATTCCAAATCCGGCTCAACGGATCGCCTTTGTCCTACCCATTCTCGAGACCGCCATGGCACTGGCCGGGATTGCCATCGGCCTCGGTTGGGTGCTGGTCCCGATGATCATCCCGGTATTACTGGGCGAACGGTTCGTCACCGCGGCCGCCTATTCGCAGTGGCTTGTGCTTGGCATGGCCCTGCTTCTGGTCAGCACATGGATCGATCGACTGTATGATGTGGCGCGCCGCGTTGCGCTCTCGACGTATATGAACCTCGCCTATTACGGATTGGTCGCCGTGTCGGTCATCGTCGCCTATGCGGCAAAGTTGCCGGTCGTCGACTTCGTGGCGCTGTACAGCCTTGCGCTCTTCGTCGGCAACGCGGTCTTCATTCTGGTTGCCTTACGCAGCGCAGCCTTCGCCTGGCGCGACATCGGGAAGTCTTTCGCCTGGTTGGCGATCGCGGTTGCGGCCAGCCTCGGAGTGGCGGCGACAGCGAACCTGCAACTGGGCGGCCTGGCCGCAGTCGTGGTTTCGGCCGCCCTTGCTCTCCCCGTTGGGGCAGCATTGTTGGTGCGCCTGTTGCGCGCCATGTAGATCGATGACGAAAAGCGAGTTACCATCCGGTAGAAAGAGGTGACTGCAATGGAATCCAATCAGGCCGTCTACTATCGCTCGCGCATTGTCCAAAAATATGCGGACGAGGCAGCCCATGGCCTAACGATACCGGAGGAATTCTGCCTCGATCTGGTACCGCAGTCGTCCCGCGGGTCAGTACTCGACATTGGAATCGGCGGCGGCAGAACAACCGAGGCCCTCGCCGGGAAGTTCGAACGATATGTCGGCGTCGACTACTCGGCCGCCATGATTGACGCAGCAAGCAAGCTTCACCCGGACCGCGATCTGCGCGTCATGGACGCGCGCGAACTGCAGTTCGGCAATGACGAGTTCGACTGCGTCGTGTTTTCGTTCAACGGCATCGACAGCGTGGGCAGCTACGATGATCGTCACAAAATCTTCAGGGAAGTCTCCCGGGTCTTGAAGCCCGGAGGGTATTTCATCTATTCGACCAAGAATATCCGCTACTGGAAGATGCCGGAATGGAAGGACAAGTTCTGGCATCCAGGAATTTTCCTGAGCTGGAAGTCGCCCTTGCGCGCCATTCCAAATCGGCTTCGGAATTTCTGGAAGCAGTCCATCGACGAAGATCTGGGAATTGCCTTCGTCAACGAGCAGGGCCACGGCTTCAGCTTCGTCCATGCCTACGTCGATATCGAGAAAGAGCTCGAAAACCTGAAGACGTACGATCTCGTTTCGGTCGACAAAATTGGCCGCCTGAAGACTGCAGCCGGCTACGACACCGATGACGAGTGGGTCTATGTGACCGTACAGAAGCGGCCTTGATCCCGGACAGCAGCGAGGACGTGAAGCGGCGGCGTCAGCTCATGACGGGTCAGTGAACTCTTCCTGCTTGAGGAAACGGCGGCGCTGTGGAGACCATTTCGCCGCGATACGCCGGGCCAGCAGATCCCAACTATCGTAGGTCAGGGCGGCAATGCTGCTGATCGACAGCGGGTAGTAGCGGATCGCTGAGCACGCTTCCGTCTCAACTGGCCAGTGCCTCTGCCAGTACTCGGCACGCCCGAGGAATTCGAGGCCCGACAGCCCGTGCTCGAAGGCATGCCGGATGGTCTCGTGCGTCAGGACCACGCCGGGCGACCACTTCGCAAATTGCTCGTCATAGCCGATCTTCAGCTCCCACAGCGTATTCTCGACTTCAACGGCCATGCGGACCGCAGCAAGCGTGTCGTCGACCCACAGCAGGTGAAGTCGCAGGATGCCGAGTTCAGCAGCCTTGCGTCCGTATTCGGAGTAGAAGCGGTGGATCTGGGGGTCTGACAGGATCGCGGTGCCATTCCGGCCCTTCCACCCGCCACTCTCTACCTCGAAGACCTGCTGCAGCTGGTTGTCGACACTCGCAAGGTCCGGTGCGACGACCTCCAAACGCACGGAGCCAGATCGCTCCGCCATCCGCAACTTCCGCCGCAGAGTCTGCCGGCTCTGCGCGGTCATCCGCTTCTCGAAATCAGCCCAGGGCTCGACGACCGAGATGCGCGCCGTGGCGGTGTTCCTGGGATTCGCGAAGAATGGGCCCCGACGCGCGCCCGTCGCTGACTGCAGCGATCGCATTTCAGACGAGTCGTCTCGCACCCGATTGAGCCATAGCGGCACACGATGCCGCATGATGCCGTTGGTCAGGGCCGCCAAGGACTCGTCGTCGGCGTAGAGGATCGCGTTTGGCTCGGCCGTTTCATTGCCGATGATGATGAGCCTTGGAAATCCAGAGGCCCGCTCGACCATCAGCGGTGCAATCGCTCGGACGCGTTCGCCGTCACGCACCACGAACGTCGCAAGCTTGCGCCCCTCGCCAAAGGCGTTCCAGCCGGCTTCAAACCACTCGAAACGATGCAGCGGGGTAGCGAACCGATCAGCTAACGTGTTCCAGTCGTCTTTCAGCGCCGCGAAAGCTGCAGGGTCAGAAACGACGTCAACAGTGAGCATGGGGTATCGTCATAGTGCCAGCGGGAAATCCGAACACCGAGCACCAATGCCGACTGCAGTCCGGAACATTCAGGAAAGTACGACGAACAGGGAACCTCGTCTATTATTTTGGTACACAAGCGTTAATCTGCCCCATGCCGGCCGACCCCAGCCTCGGCGGGACGGGATGGACAACAACAGGAAAGATCCGACTTTGAGCGACGAGGCTGCAACGAAGACGAGCTACAGCCTCTTTCAAGAGCCCTGGTGGCTGAACCTGGCAAGTGGGGGGAACTGGGACGAGGTCCAGGTCAAGGGTGATGACGGCATCGCGGCACGCCTGCCGTACTACGTGAGAAGCCGCTACGGCTTCAAGGTGCTCGCCCAGCCGCACCTTACGCCCTGCATGGGACCGTGGTTTCGGACGCTGGGGGCGAAGGATTCCAGCCAATATTCCGATCAGTACGAACTCGCGGCGGAGCTGATTTCCAAACTGCCACCCTTCGACGTCTTTCGGCAGAATTGCTGCCCTGAATGGGGCAACTGGCTGCCGTTCCATTGGGCCGGTTTTTCGCAGCAGACCCACTACACCTATCGGATCAACGACCTTACCGATCTCGATGCCGTCTGGTCAGGCTTCTATTCCGGCACCCGGCGCCTGATCAGGAAAGCGCAGAAGGAGCTGGAGGTCGTCGTATCGGACGATGTCGACAAGCTCTGCGACCTGCACGAGTTGACTTATCGGCAACGCGGCCAGGCGATGCCGTACCGGCGCGAGGCCCTGTTCAGGATCGTGGACGGTGCGCTTCGATCGGGACGGGCGCGTTTCGTCTACGCGCAGGATGAGAAACGGAACATCCATGCCATCAACTTCCTCGTCTACGATGAACGCGTGGCTTACTATCTGGTTGGCGGGTCCGACCGGCAATTCGGCGACAGCGCTGCTCCGACCCTGCTGATGTGGGATGCAATCCAGTTCGCTGCCCAGAGGTCGGCGATCTTCGATTTCGAGGGATCGATGGATAAAGGCATCGAGCAATTCTTCCGCAGACGATTCAATCCACAACTGACGCCCCTTAACCGCATATACAAGCAGAAGGGCCTGTTTGGACTGGCGAGACATTTGCGGGATGGATGGATAGCTCTTTCCGGCGGGGCTCCACACCAGATGTAGCCCGGTGACGACGGTCGGCCGCCGAAGTCAGCAGCAACCATCTTCACATCAACTACATTGCCTCAATGGGACCAACGCCTTACGGTCGACCGCACTATCTGGTGGGGTTCAGCGTTCGCATGGTGGGATGTGCCTGACAGCGACGAGCAGCGGTGCAACTCGACGCTTTTCGAAGAGCCATACTGGCTTGACGCTGTGGCGCCGGGTCTGTGGCATGCCGTCGAGGTCAAACAGGACGGGCACGTCATCGGGCGGCTCCCCTACACGGCGAAGCGTCGCTTCGGGCTGACGGCGCTGACGACTCCCGGCCTGACGCCCTGGGGAGGCCCGTGGATCAAGCCTGGCGGCGCGAAACCCGCCAACGAATTGGGGCATCAGCATGAGATCCTCGAGCAACTGATCCAGGGGCTGCCCAAGGCCGACAGGGTGACAATCTCCTGCGCGCCGGAATTCCAGAACCTTATGGCGTTTCATTGGGCCGGTTACGGGCTGAAGCTGGGCTATACGTACCGACTGACCGACCTCGATGACAACCAGCGCCTCTGGGACGACATGCGAGAGAACGTCCGCCGAGCCTGCAGAAAAGCCGAGAAGGTGACGACGGTCACCCGTGAACGCGATGTCGGCGTGGTGATTGCAGCCATGGAGAAGACCTTCAAGCGGCAGGAAATGGACATGTCAGCGCTGTTTCCGACCTTGGAGCGCATCGACGACGTCATGCGGCGGCGAAACCAGCGCGCTATCTACGCCGCCGAAGATGCCCAGGGGCGCATCCACGCCGCCGTCTACATCGCCTTCGACGAGCGCCACTCCTTCTATCTGTGCGGCGGCGGCGATCCGGAGCTGCGTAACAGCGGCGCGCACGCACTCACCATGTGGCACGCCATAAAAGACACCGCCGCCCGATCCCGGGTGTTCGATTTCGAAGGCTCGATGGTTCGAAACATCGAGACCTTCGTCAGGGGGTTCGGACCTCGCCAGGTACCGCGATTTACCGCATCGCGGGGATCGCGCACCGTGAAGCTGTTGGAGGCCATGGGTTTTGCATAGCCTTGCCGCTGCTCGAACAGGGCCTTCGCTTGTGCCGGTATGCGAATTCAAGCGACCGCCTATCGCCGATCATCGAAAGGTCCGACGCCGGGCTACCACTGACGAAAGCAGTGAGGCGCCCACCAACAGCGGCACTGACCGTTGTGAGCACAAAGGGAAGAACTCGGATGGCCGTTAGTTTTCTTGACCTCAACAAACAGTACCAGACGATGAAGGCTGAGATCGACGCCGCAATTGCGACGGTGATCGCCGATGGCACCTTCATCAAAGGACCGCACGCAGACCGCTTCGAAGCGGAGTTCGCCGCCTACCAGCGCGTCGGCTATTGCATAGGATGCGCCAACGGTACCGACGCCATAGAAATGGCGCTCGAGGCTCTGGACCTGCCGAAAGGGTCGGAGGTCATCGTTCCGGCCAACACGTTCATCTCCACCTCGGAAGCCGTGACCCGCTCCGGCCTGAAGGTCGTGTTCTGCGACTGTGATCCGGAGGACTACACAATCTCGATCGAGGGGTTGCAGGACAAGATCACCGCGAAGACGAGTGCCGTCATCCCGGTGCATCTGTACGGACAGCCCTGCGATATGGAAGCCGTCATGCAGGTCGCAGGCCAGCATGGCCTGAAGGTGATCGAAGACTCGGCCCAGGCGCATGGGGCGGAGTTTCGGGGGCAGCGCGTCGGGACGTTCGGCGACTTTGGAACGTTCAGTTTCTACCCGGGCAAGAATCTCGGCGCCTATGGCGACGCGGGGGTGATGGTCACCGGCGACGCGGCGCTGGCTGAAAAGGTGCGCAAGCTCGGCAACCACGGCCGCATCAGCAAGTACGATCACGAGTTCGAGGGACGCAACTCCCGCCTGGACGGGATGCAGGCAGCAATCCTGTCGGTCAAGCTGCGCCGGCTGGACGACTGGATTTCGCAGCGCATCGCCGTCGCTGAGGCTTACTACGATGCGTTGTCCGGAGTTGGCGACCTGGTGCTGCCCGCGAGACGGCAGGGCACGCGGCATGTCTACCACCTGTTTGTGGTGCGGACCTCCCGACGTGACGCGTTGCGAAGCCATCTGAGCGAACGCGGCATCGAATCGGGCGTCCATTATCCGAAGGCGCTTCCGAAGCTGCAGGCCTATGCCGCCTACGGCCAGGCTGCCGAGCCGTTCTTTGCCAATCGAGCGGATGCGCAGGTGCTCAGCCTGCCGATTGGAGAACATATGTCACTGGATGACGTGCAGGAGGTTGCGGCGGCCTGCATCGAGTTCTTTCGAGGTGCCGGCAATCCGTTCTGAGCGATCTCTGGCGACCGTTCGTCCTGCCAGACCACCAGATCGCGTGCTCATCAACTGTGCAGAGGGGCGCCAGCGTGCCCGAGAGACACGAAATGCCGACCTCTCCCCGCGTCTTCAACGTCGGCGCGGCATCGGTCGACATCACCCCGACGGTGCCGTTGCCGCTTGCAGGCTATGGCGACCGCGCCGGGCCTTACACCCGCGTGGCCGACCGGTTGGAGGCGAACATTGCGGTGTTTCGGCAGAGCGAAACCGTCGTCGTATTCGTCAGTTGCGATCTGCTGTTTGTCGGACCTTCGCTGCGCGGGCGGCTCGAAGCATTGCTGGCGGATCTGGTAGCGGCCGAAAACCTCTTCGTCAGCGCGACACACACGCATTTTGCCCCTGCCACCAACCTCGCCATACCAAGGCTTGGTCAGGCGTCGCACGAGTATGTCGAGAAGGTCGCCCTTGATATCTCGGCAATGGTGCGATCGCTGCTGGCGACAGCATTACCAATGGCGGTGGTCGAGCAACGATCAGGTTACGCGAATAGTGCGATCCACCGTCGCCTGCCGGTCACGCGACTGCGCTTCGGTTTCCCGCCATGGGGACGAAGGTGGGAGATGCGACCCAACGAGGCGGTCGCGGTCGACAACCGGATCCGCGTCCTCACGATCGAGACGACCGATGGCAGACCTGTCGCCGTCTGCTGGTCCTATGCCTGCCACCCCGTGTGCTACCCTGACAAGACGCAGGTCAGCGCGGACTTTCCCGGCGTGGTGCGCGAGGCCATCCGGGCTCGACTGGGCAACATCCCGGTCCTGTTCTGGCAAGGATTTTCCGGCGATGTGCGACCGAGGTCACTGGCAGCGTCCGCACTGCCCGCCTTTGGCGCATTCACGACGGAACAATGGCGCGGTTGGTCGGAGGGACTGGCGGCGAGCGTGCTCGAGGCAATGCAGGCACCCGGAGAGACGCTTGCCGGTCGGATGACCCTCGGGCGGCGACAGCTCGCCCTGGCGGAGCTCGGCCTGAACGGCGGCAACCGGAACATCACCATCCACGAGGTCAGGCTCGGCGACGGCCTTGAAGTGTTCGGCATTTCGGCCGAGCCGGTGAACGCCTATGTCGCAAAGCTCGAAGCCGCGCGCCCCGGGTCTACGGTCATTCCGGTGGGCTGCATCGATGATGTTCCCTGTTACCTGCCAACCGACGAGATGGTGGCGCAGGGCGGCTATGAAGTTACGGGCTTTCGCAAGCTGTTCGGCGTTTCGGGACGCTTCAGACGGGGTATCGAGGCGCGGATCGAGCGTGAATTCGGGCCAACCGGGACCTAGGCATCCGCTGCGCCGGGCAGTCGCCGCTGCCTGACCCTGCACGCTCGTCCGGCCAGTACGCATCGCCGAGCACTCTCCAACGCTCTGTTGCCGTCGGACCGACGCGCGTTGTGGTAAGCACGTTGCTTAACCCATTCGGCAGACTTCCAAAGCGGACTCTGGAGGTGGAGATTTCGGCATGCTACTGTTTTGCTAGCAAAAGTGCATACGCGGCCTTGGCAACACGCGAGAACTTCTGCTGTTTCGGACGGGGAGTTCTCATATGCTGAGAGTTGCATTGGTCGGTGCAGGACGCATCGCTCGCAGGCACGCCGAACTCTTGGGCGGATCACAACTCGACTGCGCGCGGCTCGTGGCAGTCTGTGATACGCGCGAGGATCGCGCCCGCGAACTTCACGACCTCTACGAGGTTCCATACTTCACCGACATGCACGAGATGATGAGGACGGTCGACGCCGATGTCGTCGCGGTCCTCACGCCGAGCGGCATGCACGCGGCGCATGTGCTGGAACTCGCCCCGTACCGCAAGCATATTGTCGTCGAAAAGCCGATGGCTCTTACGCTGTCCGACGCAGACGCGATGATCAAGGCGTGCGACAGGTTCGGCGTCCGACTGTTCGTGGTCAAGCAGAACCGCTTCAACGTGCCGGTGGTCAAGCTTCGCGAGGCTTTGGTCTCAGGCCGCTTCGGCAAACTGATCCTTGGCACCGTCAGGGTGAGGTGGTGCCGCGACCAGGCCTACTACGATCAGGATGGCTGGCGGGGCACCTGGGCGCTCGACGGTGGCGTGCTCTCCAACCAGGCAAGCCATCACCTCGATCTGCTCGAGTGGATGATGGGCGACGTGCAGAGCGTCTTCGGGCGAAGCATCCGTGCGCTGGCGAAGATCGAAGCCGAAGACACGGCAGTGGTCACGGTCAAGTTCACCAATGGTGCGCTGGGGGTAATCGAAGCGACCACGGCGACACGCCCCAAGGACCTCGAGGGTTCGATTTCGATCCTGGGCGAGAAGGGCACCGTCGAGATCGGCGGCTTCGCCGTCAACCAGATGAAGGTCTGGAATTTTGTCGACGAGCGCCCCGGCGACGAGGACATTCTCACTAAATACTCCGTCAACCCGCCCGATGTATATGGATATGGGCACTATGAATATTACAAGCACGTGGCCCAGTGTATCGAACAGGGGATGCCGATGCTGGTCGATGGATTGGAGGGACGCCGCAGTCTCGAGTTCATCACAGCGATCTACGAGTCGATCGAAACCGAGCAGGAAGTCTCCCTGCAATTTCGTCCGTCGTTCAGCCGGCTTGGACAAGCGTGACGGGCACGTTCATTTCTGGCGTTGGCGAGCATCGACTTGGATGCTTCAGTCGCTGACGACCTTTCCCGAGTAGCAATCTTATGAAGATTCTCATACTGAACGCAGATACGGATGAGTTCCTGCGTTGGTTCTATGGGTCGTCACCGGGTCTCGAGTACACGACGTATGATGCGCAATTGCGCGCGCGATATGAGACGCTGTACGGCTTCTCGGACTTCTACTCCAGAAACTTCGCGGCGCACGGGCATGAGGCTCGCGAAATCTTCACCAGCAATATCTGGCTGCAGTCGGCCTGGGCGCGGGAGCACGGGATCGCCACGCCGTCGGTGCCGACGACAATTCTGCGTGAAGACGGCCACCTGGTGTCGCGCGTCAAGCGAGCGCTTCGTCGCTACAAATCCGCCCTGAGGCCGCTTGGCCAAGGGCTTGGGCTCGTCAGAACGACGCCCAGCTTCCTCAAGTCCATCCTGCTCTCGCAAGTCGAAGAGATGCAGCCGGATGTCATCATCAATCAGACCACCTCCGCGATCGACGCGGATACGATGCGGCTGGTGAAGGCGAACGGCCGTACGCTCGTCGTGCAGCAGGGTGTGGCCCTGGCGAAGAATGTCGATCTCAGTCCCTATGATTTCGGGATGTCGATGCTGCCATGGGTAGTGGATCGCTTTCGCGAGCAAGGGATCCAGGGTGAGCAGGTTCACCTTGCCTTTGAGTCCAGCGTGCTTGAACGCCTCGGCCCGCCCCCCGCCAAGGATATCGAGGTGAGTTTCGTCGGCAACATAGCTCCGAGCCACGGCACGCGGATCAAGTTGCTGGAACAGATCGCCGAAAGATTTCCCATCGCCTTGTGGCTGCCCAGCCTCAACGGGCTGCCGCCTGACTCGCCGCTGCGCAAGTATCACAGAGGCCAGGCGTGGGGACGGGGGATGTACGATGTACTGCGTCGCTCGCGTATCGTGTGGAACTCCCATATCGACGACGCCCGCGACTTTGCCGGAAACATGCGACTGTTCGAGGCAACCGGAGTTGGCAGTTTCCTGATGACCGACAACAAGAGCAACCTGGCGACGCTGCTTCGCCCAGGCGAGGAAGTTGCGGCCTATGACTCGGTCGATGACTGCCTCCGCGGGGTCGAGCACTTTCTGGAGCGCGAGGACGATCGGGAGGAAATCGCGCGACGCGGACAGGCAAAAACCCTGGGCGAGCACAGCTATCGACGTCGCACCGAGCAGATCCTCGGTTTGGTTGCGAAGTACGGGCGCTGAGCGCGGCCGGGTGCGGTCGTACCAACTGGAGCGGCCGGCGCCGTTGTGAGGGTCTATGACATCGGACAATGAAAATCGCCCCGAGATCCATGACGCTGGCATTCGCTCGGTGCGTTTTGGCGTCGGTGTAAAGATCGTCCAGCCGGTCAACCTTTACGGCTGCACGATCGGGGACGGATGCTTCGTCGGTCCGTTTGTCGAGATCCAGAACGGCGTGATCATCGGCGCCCGCAGCCGTATTCAATCGCACAGTTTCATCTGCGAGCTGGTGACCATCGGGCAAGACTGCTTCGTCGGGCACGGAGTGATGTTCATCAACGACAGCTTTTCCACGGGCGGGCCGGCGCGGGGGAACAAGGAGTTGTGGAAGGCGACGCGGATCGGAGATCGGGTGTCGATCGGATCGAACGCGACGCTCCTGCCGGTCGAGGTGTGCGACGACGTCGTGATCGGCGCTGGGGCGGTGGTGACGCATGACATCGTCGAACGTGGCGTCTATGCCGGAAATCCAGCCCGCAAGATCCGCGGCTGAAGAGGTGGACGCGGTCGCCGAGCGGAACGATACGGCGCGCCGAACCGGCGCCTGATCGTCGGCAGAGCGCTTATGAGAAGCCCGCGAGGACTCTCATGTAGAGCGTCGCGGGGGCGCGACGGCAAGCCTCGAGCGACTGTGGCGGGGCAGATCCATCGACGCGGGCGGACGAGCAAGGGCATTGCTCAGGGCCCACAGACCGATGGCGCAGGATATCGGACCCATCACCCCAACCAGCGAGCCACGCATCAGGATGAGCGCGAAGCCCGCCGTGAGGGCTCCGAGCAGGCGACCGAAACTGCCTTGGCGCGCTTTGCCGAAGCCGTCGTCGATGGCGCGAATGCCAAGCGCCAGGAGGACCGTAAGGACAACCAGTCCGACATAGCCAAAATCGACGTAGAGCTCCGCCGGCATCGGAGCTGAGAGATTGACGAAGGAGAGACCCAGGCTGGTACCCGCGTCCCCTCCCGTCCCAATGCTCTTCCACGGCACGAGATCGCGCGGCACGAAGAACAGGGCAGCCGACAGCAGCTGCCTTCCCCCCTGCAGCCCTGCCCGGTCGACAAAGGATGCAACGTTGATGACCGACTGAAACCCGTCAAAATCGCCATTCTTGAACAGATACGCGATCGGATCGTAGTCCTGCCCGAGACTCCCGGAGCCACGCGAGATCTCGCTGACCAGCGGAAACAATGAGATCTGACCTGCCGCCACCGCCACCACGAACAGCAGCTTGAAGAGCCTGGTGATGCGCAGAAACAGAAAGATGAACGCGATCACATAGGCGCCGGAAATGAACCGCGGCAGCGCAATGATGTCATTGGCGGCAAAGAAGCACAGGATCGCGGGAACAATCAGGACGTAGGATAACAGGCTTCGCTGCTGGACCAGCGCCAGGAAGGCCAGGCAAAGCGCCACGAAGGACCCTACCCTCGCGGTTGCAAACAGAACGAGTTCAAGCGGCGAAAGCGGAACGGATTCGCCGCGCGCGATGTGAAACGCCTCGTACCCGACCACGGCCACGCAGGCGAGCGCGAGGAAAAGGTTGGCCGAGATCGCGGGCCAGAAGCGATATGCGGGCTCGGGGCGAGGCGGCTCGCGATCCCGCGACTTGCGATAGGACAGGGTCGCCACTGTGAACAAGAACACGAAGACGACGGTGATGACCGCCGCCTGCAGCACGATTTCCTGGGAGTAGTTCTGATTGAAGAACGGGAAGCGGCCTATCGACAGATGCCCAATTCCCGGCACCAGGAAGAACATCGACAGGTAGGCATTGCAGACCAGGGTCACCGGCATCGGATCGGGCGATATGATCACGTAGACAAGGCCGGCCGTACTGACTGCGAGCGCAGCACTCAGCAGCAGCTGCGCGGCCGGAAAATACGGCGCCGGGACGAAAAGCGCGCATAGAAAGGTCGCGAGCGCCACCACCAGCGCGACAAGGATGCGGGGACTAGTCACGATGACCGCTGCTCGTGAGGGTGCGGAGAAGCGCGGCGATGCTCACCTCATACTCCCCAAGCAGTTCCACAAAGCGCTGACGGGCGCGCGAGGAGTGATAATCGAGCCTGGACGCGATCGTGCTGATGGCTGCCGGGGCGTCGGATGCGAAATCGTCGACGGTCTGGCCGCCTTTATCGGCGAGGTCGCCGGGGATGCAGCCCAGCTTGGTCGCGACGGCGGGGACGCCGTTCGCCATGGCCTCCATCAGCACAAGCGGCGACGCCTCGTTCCGATATCGCGAAGGAAAGAGCAGGATATCGATCTCCTCGAAGAACTCTGCCTTGGCGGAGCCGTAGACGGCTCCCTTGTAGACCAGGCGATCACCCAGGGTAGCACGGGCAGAGTCCAGAGCCGCCTCGGCGCCCGGCGAGGAGATCGGTCCCGCCACGACCAAGGTGCAGTTCTGGCCGGCGGCTACCAATCGGCGGGCAGCCTCAACCGCCGTATCGATGCCTTTCTCGAGAGTGAGATTTCCGAGAAAGCCCAGTGTCAGGCGGGGACCGGGTTGCCGCTGGCGCGTCGACGCCGGCGCGTCGACCAATCCCGAATTGTTCAGAACAAACACCCGGCCTGCCAGGCGAGGGTAGAGTTCAGACAGCGCCGCGGCCATTCCCTGCCCCAGGACGATGTGTTTCGATCCGCTTCCCGACAGCCGACTGAGGAGATCGACCGCTGCGCTACGCTCGCGGACGAGAGCATAGCTGTGATAATGCAGCAGGGCAGGTCTTTGCCTTGCGCGTGCGACGACAAGCAGAGCGAGGCTCAACCAGATGCCGCTGTTCGAGTTGAGCGAAATATAGCATGGCCCGTGGCCGACGAGGATGCGCGGCAGGGCCAGCACGTGGGTCATCAGCTTGCGTCGAAGCGGCCCGCTCACGTCCACACGTTCCACCGAGATGCCGCCTTTGGCGAACGCATCGACCAGGCGTTCGGTCGCAAGCGACTGCCCGTGAACCGGCGGAGGGAACGGGCCAACTGCCAATAGCCGAGGTGAGCGCATCTGGGTCATCAGCCTGTTATGAACCCCCTGGCGGCACAGCGCACTCGTCCAGTGACATCATGCTGAATGTGCCTTCAGCAAAGCCTGCGCGATGAAGCTGACTGTCGCACCAGCGCCAATGGAGGCCAGCGCCATCGCGAACAGCATCGCACCGTGGATGCTCGCCAACTCTCCGATGCCGCCAGCGACCAGTCCCGCGACCACCCAGATCGCACTCCACACCGCCAGGATGCCTTGACGGCGGAACGTCACGACGACCGGCCCGAAAAGCGCACTTGCGACGAACCCCCACAGCATCGCTGCGATCGCGTATCCCTCGATTTCTGACACCGACTGCAGAACACCTGGAAACAACAATACGAACACCATTGGCAAGAAGAAACCAACGACAGCAGTCAGTACCACGGAAATACCGACCGTCAGCAGCACTGCCGACCTGGCGTTGATGAGCCACGCAGCGTCCGAGCGGGCCACCGCATCCAGCAGCGCGGGCATCAGCGGCCGGGTTATCAGTGACATGGGGTTGGTGAAACGCGCCACCAGCAGCACAATTGTTGCGTAGGCGGCGTACTCTACTTCCCCCGAAATGGCGCCCACCAGCGCAGCGGATCCAAACACCTTGAGATAGTCGATGCCGCCGCTCAGCAGCAGCGGGGCACCGTGAACGAGGGCTGCCTGCGTTTCGGCCCAGGAGAAGGTTGGAACGACGGGATCCCGGCGCAGGATGCGGAAGAGGAGCCAGCCATAGTTGAGCACCGGAAGGGCGAAATAGGCCACGATGACGAAGCTGAGGGAACTCGCCAGCGGCGACAGGAAAAGCCCGACAAGAACCAGGTTGATCACCAGTTGGGACAGACTGACGACGTAGTCCGTGCGCGTTGCAACGTGGTAGGCGTCCGACCAGCTTGAAATGCCCTGGAGCATCGCGAGGAGGATGACCAGCGCCGCGAGGGACCGGTCGAACAGCCCGAAAGCCGCCCCCGCGACCGCCGCTGCCGCCAGACCCAGCGCGGCTGCGGCCACGAACAACCCCAGGCTCACTCCCGCGACTGCCGCCGTGAGTTCGCCCCGCGTCGAGGCCGTCGCCAGTCGACGTATCTCCAGCGTGCCGACGGCGGAGAACGGCATGGTCATGAACGAGGTGACGCTCATGGCGGCAAGGAACCATGCGTAGTCCGGCAGAGAAAGGGCCCGGCCGAGCGCGGGCAACCCGACCAGAACCGTGAGGGAGCCGGTCGCCTTCGGCAGGATGCCAAACAGGACCGATCTCATGAACAGGCGGTTGCGAGAACTCATTACCGGGACGGCCGCGATCGCTTTATCCGTTCCTTTGCTCTCAGCCAGGGCAGCAGGCGCTTGGCAAGCGAGCGCGCCCGTCGCTTGGTCTGGAACACCCAGCGCAGTACCGGATCATTCTTCTCGGCGAGGTCGCCGGACACCAGCACCAGGCGGTCCAGGTCACCGTACCGATCGACTACTGCGGCCGCAGCAAGGGTGGAAAAGTGCGCGTTCGACTGACCGACGATTCCTCCGCACATAGACAGCAGACCGATATTCTTTATCGCGGTATCGGTCTCCTGTTCTGCCAGGTGCGGCCGATCGATCAGCATCTTGTGGTTGGAGTTGTTGTGCCGCGGCTCGGTGCTGTCAAAGATCAGCCTGGTGCCGGCGGGCACCTGTATCTCGCTCGCAGCCGAGGGAGAATCGCTGGCCAGGAACACCGACGTGAACTGGTAGCGCTGCAGCAGAACGGCGATCGCCTCGTTGATGGCCCAGGCAGGAACGAACGCCGTCTCAACCTGTTTGTCGCCGCGTCGAAGGTGAACCCCGAGCGTGTCTGGGCCGACGCCCAATCGGCTGCCAGCCGCAGCAATGGTGTTGAATGCCCGGTCGGTGTAGCGCAGCCAGGACAGGATCATGCCTTCGAGCGCAAGCGGCGGCACCGGTTCCCCCAGTTGGCTCATGATCGCCGCGAGAACGTCGGCGTTGTTCGAATAGAAGCCGGATCTCAAGGGGTCATGGGACACATAGCGGCGGGTGTCGGCCAGCGAAAACAAGGGCAGGTCATCAAAATCCAGGCCGACTGGCGCGCCCTCGTCCGAGATCGGCGCGTGGGGCGCGCCATAGGGTGGATAGCCTGCATAGCGGCAGAGCACGCGCCTGCCCGACGCCAGGCCCATCATGAGGGCGTGCATCTTGCCGGTGATCTGCCCACCCAATCCGATAGGGGCATTGTCATAGATGACGAAGCGTTCCGGCGATCGACCGTACTGGAGCTGGTCGAGCATACGGTGGACGGAATGGCGGACACGGTCAGTGGCGACAAGCATCTACTGAAGATCCGTCTAGATACGCTGGAGCGATCGGCTTTTGGGGACCTGCTCGACACGAAAGCCAGGCACCACGGTCTTCCGACCTCCCACCGGCATCACTTCAGCAGAACGCGTGTGGAATGTCCACCGTCGGCGGCGAGCCGCAGCAGCCGATCTGCAAAGCCATCCAGTATGTTACCCTTTGCCCAGGCATCGTCTGCCCGCTTCCGGCAGGCAATACCGTACTCGGCCCGCTTTTGGGCATCATCGAGGAGGGCGGAGATAGTTGATGCCAGGGCCTGCGGATCTTCGGGGGAGACGATCTCGCCGCAGCCCTCGAGTTCGCGAGCCAGACCGGTGCCGTCCATGGCTGTCGCAATCACCGGGCGGCCAGAGGCCAGCATGTTGGCGAGCTTACTAGGCAACACCAGGTCGGCGGCGCCAGCGAGCTGCGGCAGCAGGTGGATGGTGGCAAGGCCCATCAGGTCGTTGAGACGCTCCTTGGGCTGCAGATCGCGGAACTGCACGTTGCTCAGGCCTTCGGCCAGCTCTCGGAGGCTGCCGAGCTTGGGCCCGTCGCCGCAGATCACGAAGGTCAGGTCGCGACGGCCCTCGAGCAGTCGCGCCGCTTCGATCACCACTTCGATGCCCTGCTTGTTGGCGATGTTTCCTGAGTAGAGCGCGACGTGCGGGGTCTCGATATTCCAGAGATCCCGGTAGGGCGAAGGGCCCGAGCTCGGTCGTATCGCGTCGACATCGGCCCAGTTGCGAAACTCGGTCACGCGCTCGTTCGGCACGCCCTTGGCCACCAGTCGCCGGCACATTTCCGGCGAGATGGCGCTCACCCGGTCGAAGCTCCCCAGGACCCAGCGTTCAAAGCCCCGCGCCAGCTTTTCCAGGCGCCCTCCTTGCTTCAGCAATCCCGCGGCGAAGGCAGCTTCCACCTCGAAATCCTGGATATGCAGCCA
>MKVB01000005.1:96915-364654 GCA_001899085.1 Devosia sp. 66-14
CGCCAGACCGCCCCCTGCCACAGGGCGGGGAGCAACGACGAAGCGGCAAAGGTCGCATGGTGGATCACCCGCTTCTTTCCCGTCGGCTGGTTGGGGATGTAGTGCGGCACCCGGGTTATCGTCACGCCGTTCTCGGTGCGCTTCGACCAGCCCCATGCAGAAAAGCCGGCCATGATGCGCCAGCCCGGATAGTAGGGTTGGCCTGCGACGACGCGGACTTCGTGGCCCTTGAGGGCCAGTGCCTCGGCCATCCCGGTGGTGTAGACCGCAATGCCGACCTGCTCGGGCGCATAGTTGAGGCCGACGATCAGGATGCGCACGCCGCGTTGCCTCTCGCGTCCTGATCGAGAAACCAGCGATAGGTCTCGGCGATCCCTGCCTCGAGCGCGATGTGCGGCGTCCAACCCATGCTGCGCAGCTTGTCGGCGCTCATCAGTTTGCGCGGCGTGCCATCGGGCTTGGACAGGTCGTGGACGATGCGCCCTGCAAAGCCAACGACGCGACAAACCAGCTCGGTCAGCTCGAGAATGCTGAGATCTTCGCCGGAGCCGACATTGACGTGCTCGGCGCCGGAATAGTGCTTGAGCAGGAACACCAGCGCATCCGCACAGTCGTCGGCATGCAGGAACTCGCGGCGCGGTGTACCGGTCCCCCACACGGTGACCGCCGCGGCGCCGGCAAGCTTGGCCTCATGCGCCTTGCGGATCAGCGCCGGGAGCACGTGGCTGCTTTTCAGGTCGAAGTTGTCTCCCGGCCCGTAGAGGTTGGTGGGCATCGCCGAGATGTAGTCGCGGCCATACTGCTTGCGGAACGCCTGCGCCAGCTTGATGCCGGCGATCTTGGCAATCGCGTACGCCTCGTTGGTCTCCTCGAGGGGGCCGGTGAGCAGCGCGTCCTCGGTGATCGGCTGCGGTGCAAGCTTGGGGTAGATGCAGCTGGAGCCGAGGAACAGCAGCCGCTGCACGTCGAAAGCATGCGCGGCACCGAAGATCGCGGTTTCGATGAGCAGATTTTCGTAAAGGAAATCGGCCGGGTAGGTGTCGTTGGCGAGGATGCCGCCGACCTTGGCGGCCGCCACGACTATCGCATCAGGCTTCACATCCGCGACGAAGCGCTCGACCTCGGCCTGCCGTGTCAGGTCGAGCTCACTCCGTGTCGCGGTCAGGATCGTGCACTGCTCGCTCTCGAGCCGTCGGACCACCGCCGAGCCGACCATGCCGCGATGACCGGCCACCCAGACGCGTTTGCCCTCGAGCGCGTACATCAGGCGCCTTTCATGATGGTCGCCGTCTGCATGATCTTGAGATCCTCGTTGACCATCTCGCGCGCCAATTCGCGTGCCGATTTGGTGTGCTTCCAGCCGAGTTTTGTATGCGCCTTGGTCGGATCGCCGATGAGCAGATCCACCTCGGTGGGGCGGAAGTAACGCGGGTCAACTTCGACATGGCACTTGCCCGTGACCTTGTCGTAGCCCTTCTCCTCGATGCCGCTGCCTCGCCATTCCAGCGCGATGCCGACATCGGCAAAGGCCCACTCGACGAAGGAGCGCACCGGGGTGGTCTCACCGGTTGCCAGTACGTAGTCGTCGGGCTGGTCCTGCTGCAGCATCAGCCACATGCCACGCACGTATTCTTCGGCATGGCCCCAATCACGCTTGGCGTCGAGGTTGCCGAGATACAGCTTGTCCTGCTTGCCCAACCGGATGGCTGCGGCGGCCCGGGTGATCTTGCGGGTGACGAAGGTTTCGCCGCGCAATGGGCTCTCGTGATTGAACAGGATGCCGTTGCTGGCGTGGATGCCGTAGGCCTCGCGGTAGTTGACCACGGTCCAGTACGCATAGAGCTTGGCGACCGCGTAAGGCGAGCGCGGGTAGAAGGGCGTCGTCTCCTTCTGCGGCACTTCCTGTACGAGGCCATAAAGCTCCGAAGTGGAGGCCTGATAGAAGCGGGTCTTTTTTTCCAGCTTGAGGATGCGGATCGCCTCGAGCAGCCGGAGCGTGCCCAGCGCGTCGGCGTTGGCAGTGTATTCCGGCGTTTCGAAGCTCACGGCCACGTGGCTCTGGGCGGCGAGGTTATAGATCTCGTCCGGCTGCGCCTCCTGCACGATCCGGATGAGATTCGTGGAGTCGGTCATATCGCCATAGTGGAGGATCAGACGCGGATCCTCGACGTGGGGATCCTGGTAAATGTCCTCGATGCGACCGGTATTGAACGACGATGATCGGCGCTTGATCCCGTGAACGACATAGCCCTGGCCCAGAAGCAATCGGGCCAGATAGGCGCCGTCCTGGCCGGTAACGCCGGTGATCAGCGCGGTCCTAGTTCCTGTCATACTTGACCAATCCTCAGGCAATCCAGAATCTGGGTCGCTACTTCGTCAAAAGCACGCGCCTGAGACCTCGTCGCTACATCGCCGAACGGTGCCAGATAAATGTTGCACCTTCCGCGCCCATGCCGGCCGCACCGGAATTATGACGAAGCCGGCAATATCGATTGTAGAGCGACCGGGTACGGTCTCGTCAAGACCGGCCGCCGCCTTGGGCACCTGCGGCGTTGATAATAAGTTCCGAACGGTTAAGTTTGGCGCGCGGCGGCAGGGCCGAAGGCGACTGCGACGTTATCAACGGCCTGCCTGCCGTCGTGGGACTGCTCGCTGGTCCATGGCAACTGCAAGGAGAGGCCGATGAGAACGGGCGGCCGGACAGGGGCTGACAAGCGCATGCTGCCGACTTGACCTTCCGGCCCACGACACCGCCGACAATGTCACTGGAGAGGATTGGCGCGCCCTAAGAGATTCGAACTCCTGACCCCCAGATTCGTAGTCTGGTGCTCTATCCAGCTGAGCTAAGGGCGCGCACGGCCGGTGGTGTTCCGGCGAACGGCGTGACCCATACATGGGCCGCCGCAGCATTGCAAGCATCGACGCGAGGGGAATTTGACGCTGGCGTGACAGTTCACGCAATGCGGATGGAACGCGGCAGCGTGACGTCGAAGCGGGTGCCCAGCGGCTGGTCGACGAAGCCGAGCTTGCCGCCATGGGCTTCGGTCAGTTCGCGGGCGATGGCGAGGCCGAGGCCGGTGCCGCCGGCCTTGGCCGAGCCCTCGAAGGCAACGAACAGGTTCTCGCGGGCCCTGGGCGGCAGGCCGGGGCCGTTATCGGTGACCGAGAGGGTCAGCCAGTCCGCCGTCTCGGCCAGCGTGACTTCGACCTCGGGCGCCTCGATCTTGCTGCCGGCCGCCTCCAGCGCCTCGCGGGCGTTCTTCAACAGATTGTCGAAGATGCGGGCGAACTGGTCGGGATCGGCCGAGATCGACACGGCATCCGGCACGTGGTTGGTCCAGCGGATGGCGGGGTGGCCGACGAGCCCGGCATCGAACGCCGCCTCGTCGAGCAGCAAATGCAGGTCGACCGGCACCGGTCGCGGCGGCGTGGCGCTCTGGCGGCCATAGTCCAGCACCGACTGGGCGAAGCCGATAGCCTTGTCGATGGAGAGCACCAGGCGCGGCGCGAGGCGCTGCACCTTGGGGTCGTCGAGATTGGCCACCTGGTCGCTGAGCAGTTGCGCCGAGGTCAGGGTGTTGCGCAGGTCGTGGTTGATCTTGGCGACGGCGAGGCCGAGGTCGGCGAGGTGCCGGCGCTGGCGCAGCATGGAGTAGATGTCCGATTCCATGGCGGCGAGTTCGCGCTCCATGATGCCGATTTCATCGCGACGCTCGCTCGGGGTGAGAATCAGCGCGGCATTTTCCGGCGCCTCGGAAAAGCCCACCAGGTTGCCGGTGAGACGGCGGATCGGCACGATCAGGATGCGCGACACGAAAACGTAGAGGACGGCGGAGGTGATGATGGCGAGGATCAGCGACAGGAAGAACAGGTTGCGCGAATAGAGCAGCAACTCGCTCCTGAGCGGCGCCTCCGGCATCAGCACTTCGATCACCCGATCGGGCATGCCGTCTTCCTCGCCGACGATGCGCAGCGTGCGGTTGGAGCCGAGGACGAGCGTTTCGAGCGCACCGAGGATCAGCGAGGCCGGGTCGCGCTGGCGCAGGTCGACCGTCACCGCCTCGCGCGGCATGGTGACGTTCTCAAGTTCGATGAGCTGGCTCTGGCCCTCGCGCCGGTAGACGATGGCGAGGGCGCCGGCCGAGGTCAGCAGCCGGTCGGTCAGGACGCGCGGCAGGTTCATCGCGTCGGGCACCGCATCGAGCACGCGGGCGGCGACGACACCGACGCGCAGGCGGTCATTCAGCCAGCTCTGGCGGAAATTGGCGGCCGACGGCAGGTAGATCACCACCTCAACCGCGAGGATCACCACGATGATGGTGGCGATGATCTTGACGGACAGCCCGGAGAACGGGCCAGGCATCGCGCGGTTGGGTTTGGCCATTGCGCGATGATTAGCCCGGAAAGCCGCCGCTTTCCAGCAGCAACAGATGACAATACAGGGCTAACCGAGCAGCTTGTTGAGGCTGATCCATTGCCGCAGCAGGGGCTTGGCGGCCTCGCCGCGGCGGAACTCCTCGCCCAGTCGCACGGCGATCTCGGCAAAGGACGGATAGGGCGCCACCAGTTCGGCGAGCTTATTGGCGCCGAGCCCGCTCGCCATGGCGAGCGAGAACAGCGAAACCAGTTCGGCGGCGCCCGGGCCGACGACGCCGGCGCCGAGGATGCGGCCGGAGCGGTCGGTGATCAGCTTGGCAAGACCATAAGTCTCGCGCGCGGCGCGCGCCCGATCATTATCGGCATAGGACCAGCGGGTGACGCGGAAGCCGATGCCGTGCCGGGTGCGGGCAGAGCTCTCGTTGAGGCCGATTTCGGCGAGCTCGGGATCGGTCGAGACGACGCGGGGTACACGCAACGGATCAGGCTTCGCCATGATGCCCAGCAGCACGCTGCGGACCACCGCGTGCGCCTGCTGCACCGCCGCCTGCACCGACTGGCCGCCGGCGGCATCGCCCACCGCATAGACCCGCGCATTGGTGGTCTTGAGCGCCGGTGACAGCTGCAGCAGCCGTGGGTCGGCCTTGCTCATGCGGATGCCGGCCTTGTCGAGGTCGAGACCGGCCAGGTTGGGCATGCGCTCGGCGGCGATGAGAATGTGCGAGGCATCGAGCAATTGCTCGGACTCGCCGTTCTGGACCACCACGCCGATGCCCATCGAGCGAGGCTGGATGGCGGTGACCGCGGCATGCGGCCAGAGGCTGACGCCTTCCTCGGCGATGCGCTTGAGCGCAATGGCGGCGAGTTCGGGGTCGTATCCGGGGAGCATCGGACCATTTTCGGCCAGCGTGACCTGGGAGCCGAGCCGGGCGTAGGCCTGCGCCAGTTCCAGCCCGAGCGGGCCACCACCGATCACCACCAGGTGGGTGAGCTTGCGGGTGTTGTCGAGAATGGTCTCGCTGGTGAAGTAAGGGACGGCATCGAGGCCGGGGATCGACGGCACGGGCAGGCGCGCGCCGGTGGCAATGACAAAGCGGCGGGCGCGTATCTCGGTGTCGCCCGCCGTTACCGCCCGGCGATTGATGAAGCGCGCCGTCCCTTCTACCACCTCGACGCCAAGCGCGCCGAGGCGGGCCGCAGCGTGCTGCGGGGCGAGCGCGTTGATCACCTGCTCGACATGGTCGTGGACGCGGCGAAAATTTACCCGCGGATCATCGGCGGCAATGCCGAAGGCGCCGCCCTCGCGCACAGCCTGGGCATGCGCCGCCGCAGCGACCAGCGCCTTGGCGGGAATGGCGCCGGTGCTGAGGGCGTTGCCGCCGAGGCGGGCCTTCTCGACCAGCACCACCGAAGCCCCATAGGCCCGCGCGACTTCAGCGACCGCCAAGCCACCGGATCCGGCCCCGATGACGCAGAGGTCGGGAGTAAGGATATCGGCCAATCTCGCCCTCTCGGTGCCCCGGGGCTCGGGCCCCGCGCCTCATTATCACCGGCTTGGTGCCCGACAATAGTGGGCAGGATCAAGCCAGTGTGGAAATCGGCCGATTTCGAGGGCGGATAATGCCTTTGTGCCGCACGGTCGTCGCGTTGACTTCACCGAACCAATTCCCTATAAGCCGCCCCAATCTGCCGTAGGCGTCCGTCAAGGGCCCGGCCGGCAAGCACCTTGCTGCTCTCAAGTATTAGAGGAACCGCGCGCCGGCGTGGTCAGATCGTATGTCGAAACGCACCTTCCAGCCGAGCACGCTCGTCCGCACCCGCCGGCACGGCTTCCGCGCCCGCATGGCGACCAAGAACGGCCGCAAGATCCTGAACCGCCGCCGCGCCGTCGGCCGCGCCAAGCTCTCGGCCTAAGGCACTGGCCGTGAACACGGCCACGCCACGGGACGGCGCCTTGCGGCGCCTCAAGAACCGATCGGAATTCCTGAAAGCCGCCCGAGGCCAACGCGTCGGGCGCGCTGCGTTTTCGCTGCAGGCGAACGCACGCGACCTCGCTGAGCCCGGGCTCGGCCGGGTCGATCCGGGCATCGGCTTCACTGTCACCAAGCAGATGGGCAACTCGCCCCAGCGCAACCGTATCCGCCGGCGCCTGCGGGCTGCCGCCAAGGCTTGTGCGAGCGGGTTCGAACCCCAACATGACTATGTGCTCGTCGGCCGCCGCGAGGCGCTGAGCATTCCGTACGGCCAGCTCGTCAGCGATCTGGCCGCCGCCATTTCCAAGATTCATCTGAAGAAGAAGAGCTGATGCAGTCCGATAACAACCGCAACATGATCATCGCGATCGTGCTCAGCGTCGTGGTGCTGTTCGGATGGCAGTTCTTCATTGCCAACCCACAACTGGAACAGGCGCAGCGCCGGGCCCAGCAGGCGCAGCAGACCACGACGACCGATACCGGGATCGCGACGCCGGCCGCAGACGGCAGCACGCCGGCAGCAGCCGGTTCGACCGCCAGCGGTCTGTTCGCCGATCGCGCCGCCGCCCTTGCCGCCTCGCCGCAGCGCGTCAAGATCGACACCCCGTCGCTGCTGGGCTCGATCAACCTCAAGGGCGCCCTGCTCGACGACCTGCAGCTCAAGCAGTACACCGAGACGGTCGACCCCAATTCGCCGATCATCACCCTGCTGATCCCGTCGGGCGCCCCGGGCGGCTATTATGCCGATGCCGGCTGGCGGCCGGCTGTCGGTGGCACCCCTGTGGTGGTGCCCGATGAGAACAGCGTGTGGAGCGTCGAGGGCGACGCGCAGACCCTCACCACCGAAACGCCGGTTACCCTGAAGTGGGACAATGGCGCCGGGCTGATCTTCCGTCGCACCATCAGCGTCGACAGCAACTACCTGTTCACCGTGGCGCAGTCGATCGAGAATACCGGCTCGGGCGACGTGGCGCTCTACCCGTTCTCGCGCATCGTGCGCCAGGGCAAGCCGCATGTGCAGAACTTCTTCGTGCAGCATGAGGGCCCGCTCGGCGTGCTCGGTTCCAACAATCTGGTGTCCCTGAAGTACGACGATGTCGTCAACGAAAAGGAATCCCAGAAAACCGTCGACAGCACCACCGGCGGCTGGGTCGGCGTCACCGACAAGTACTGGGCGACCGCCGTGCTGTCGGAGCCTGGCGCCCCGCTCACGGCGCGTTTTAAGGCAACGCCTTCGGGCGCCATCAACGTGTTCCAGACCAGCTTCGTCGAGACCACACCGGTGCTGGTGCCGGCCGGCGGCAAAGCCGAGAACAAGACCTATGTCTTCGCCGGCGCCAAGCGCGAAGGCGTGATCTCCAGCTATGAGAAGACCTATGGCTTCGACCGGCTGGAGCTGCTGATCGACTGGGGCTGGCTGCACTTCATCACCAAGCCGATGTTCTACCTGCTGCAGTTCCTCTACGGGATCCTCGGCAATTTCGGCCTCGCCATCCTCGCGGTGACGGTGATCGTCAAGGGCCTGTTCTTCCCGCTGGCCAACCGCTCTTACGCCTCGATGGCGGCGATGCGGCGCGTGCAGCCGGAAATGAAGGCGATCCAGGAGCGCTTCAAGGAAGATCGTCCGGCGCAGCAGCAGGCGATGATGGAGCTCTACAAGAAAGAGAAGATCAACCCGCTTTCGGGCTGCTGGCCGATCCTGATCCAGATCCCGGTGTTCTTCTCGCTCTATACCGTCATCTTCATCTCGCTGGAGATGCGGCACGCGCCGTTCTTCGGCTGGATCGTCGACCTCGCGGCGCCCGACCCGACCAACATCTTCACGCTGTTCGGCCTGATCCCGTGGAATCCCACCACCCTGCCGGTGGTTGGCGGCCTGCTGCACCTGGGCGTGTGGCCGGTGATCATGGGCATCACCATGTGGGTGCAGATGAAGCTCAACCCGCCGCCGCCAGATCCGACGCAGGCGATGATCTTCAACTGGATGCCGATCATCTTCACCTTCATGCTCGGCTCGTTCCCGGCTGGCCTGGTGATCTACTGGGCCTGGAACAACCTGCTCTCGGTGACGCAGCAGTGGTTCATCATGAAGCGCCATGGCGCCGAAGTGGACCTGCTCGGCAACATCACGGCGAGCTTCAAGCGCAAGCCGAAGGTGGAAGAAAAGCCTGCCGGCGGCAAGGCGAGCTGACGCAACACAGCCAGCTGACGCGGCAAGGGGTGATCAGGTGCTGGACAGCCTCTGCCTGATCACCGGGCCCCGTACCGGGGCCAACCACCTGATGCAACTCGGCGGCAATTTCGCCGAGCTGAAGAGTTTCCCCGAGCTGTTCGGCAGCCTTGCCGAGCGTATCGAGCCGGACCATGTGCTCGACCAGGCCGCCGCCCAGACCCGCACCGAACACAAGCGCGTGCTCGCCTTCAAGCTCTGGCACGACACGCTGGAAGCCGAGACCGTCGAGCAACTGGTGCTGTCTCGCTCGGGCGTACGCATCATCTTCGTGCTGCGCCGACAGATCGACGCCTATGTCAGCTGGTGCAAGGCGATCAGCGTGCACAAATGGCAGGGGGTCGATACCTCCACCGTCCGGCTGACGCTCGACATCGCCGACTTCGCCGCCTGGATGGACGCGCAGGAGCGCTGGTACGACCGCTGGCGCAACTGGCTCAACCGGCGCTTCCTGCCCTGCCCGATGCTGCGCTACGAAACCGACATCGACCAGCCGCCCGAATGGGCGCTGCGCCGCTTCGCTTCGGCAGCCGCGCAGGTCGGGGTGACGCTGCGCGTGCCGGCAGCACTGCCGATTGCCGGGCTGGTCAAGCAGGACCGGATCAAGGCGGCGGCCGACAAGGTCGACAACTGGCCGGCCTTCTCGAGGGCGCTGGTGGCGCAGGGGCTGGAGAAGCGGGCTTTCGGGTATCCGGTGTAGCAAAGACGCCCCCTCAGCCTCAGTCTGCGCCCCGCTCCCCTTCCCTTCTCCGCCGCCCTCCCCTATTGAACCCCGATGAGCGAGACACAAGCAAAGTTCAGCGCAGACCAGATCGAAGCCGGCAGGCTGCTGTTCGCGCGGCCATTCGGCTTCATCAAGGGCTGCGTGCGCATCGCCGACCTGCCGCCGGCTGACCGGATGGAGATTGCCTTTGCGGGCCGCTCCAATGTCGGCAAGTCGTCGCTGATCAATGCGCTGACCGGCACCACCGGGCTGGCCCGCACCTCGAACACCCCCGGGCGGACGCAGGAACTCAATATCTTCGAAAGCCAGTCGGAGGCGCTGAGGATCGTCGACATGCCCGGCTACGGTTATGCCAGGGCGCCCGAAGACAAGGTGAAGCAGTGGACCCGACTGATCCACCAGTATCTCACCGGCCGGCCGAACCTGCGCCGCGTCTACGTGCTGATCGACGGCCGGCACGGCCCCAATGCCAACGACACGACAGTGATGAACGAGCTCGACAAGGCAGCCGTGAGCTACCAGATCGTCGTCACCAAGGCAGACAAACCGAGCAAGACGGAGCTCGAAGCCGCGCTGGCGACAACACGCCTCGCCATCGCCAAGCGGCCGGCGGCGCACCCCGAGATCATCCTGACCTCAAGCGAGGAAAAGACCGGGCTCGAGCAGCTCAGGGCCGAGATCCGGCAACTGATGGAGCACTGAAGCACCCTATTGCGCCACTGGCGGTGTTTCGCCCAGCAAGCGCCGCATGAGTTGTGGGTAGACGACGTTTCGCTGCAGCCAGTCGGCGGTCGCAGTCGGGGCGGCAGCGGCATCGGCAGAGAGCCAGAGTTCAGCCTTCTCGTCGAAGCCGGTGGCGAGGATCGCCTCGGTCGCCTGCGGCGAGAACGCGAAACACGGGCCGCCGAGGCATTTCTCGTCGAGCAGCACCCCGTCGAACGGGAAGGTCAGACTGCGGTAATCCTCGAGGTTGAAGATCTCCCAATCCTGCAGGCCCTCCGGTTTCGGCTCGGAGCGGACCAGCAGGCGCACAGCGCCGGTCCGGAGTTTTTCGGCGTCACTGCCATAGGTAAAGAGCCGCAGCGAGCCATCGGGGGCCTGAGCAAGGACGCCGAACGCCTCTCCTCCGCCCTGCAATCTCAACGCCCGCGCGCTGTCGACGAGGGTGGCGTAGATTGCCCCGGTGGCGGGCTGAATGAGGTTGCCGATCAGCAGTGTTTTCTGCACCAGATTGCCGGCCACGCGAAGGCCGGCAGTTTCGGCCGCCACCTCGAACAGAACGTCGTCCACGACGTTCGCGGCCGTGCCGGCCTCACCCATCTTTTCGTAGTAGTCCTCGTTGGTGAAGCCGCCAAAGGCCTCGACGCAGGGCGTGTCAGACGTGGACCACATGTCGCAGACCGCCATGCCGGCATTGGGCAGCCGGGCCAGAGCGGCCTGTCGCTGGGCCTCGTGGAAGGCCGGGTACTGGTTCTGATAAACTTGATGCAGAAAGTTCTGATAGGCCACCGATGCGGCAATCAGGTCGGCATGCAAGGGCCGGCGGTAGCTGTCGGCCTCAGGCAGGCCGGCGAGATGGTGGGCCAGCATGATGCCTTGCAGGATATCGGCGCTGGCCAGCCCCCGCGCCTGCAGGAGATAGGCTTCGGCCGGTTGAGTGCAGCCAATCTCGGCGGCCTTGGCATCGGCGGCGGCATCGAGCCCGTCGAGCCAGGCATTGTACTCCTCATTGGTCATGCGCCCGGTCTGCCAGAAGCCATACTGGCCGGTACCGCGGATATGGTCGAAGGCCAGTTTGTCGACGGCTTTGCGCTCGACAAACTTCAGGACGTGACAGGCGTCATCGAGGGTCTGCGCGGTTCGAAGGTAACTGTAGTTCTCGCCGCCATCGGCGAAGGCCGGCGCGGTCAGGCAGAGCGCGGCCAATACTGTTGTTCGGCACTTCGACAGCAGACTGCGCATGACACCACCCCCAAGCGCCGCGATTTTTGGGGTAGTCAGCGCTTGCGCGCAAGTCTTTTGCTCAACGGCGCAAGAAATTCCCCAACCAGGTGGCGACCTGTTTACTGTCAGACGGCGTAGCGACCGAGGCGATAGCGGTATCGACGACTTCCGCCGGCGCCTTGCCGCGGCGAAGTTCAGCCAGCGCCAGGGTATAGTCGTCGAGGAACTCAGGGTGCGGTTGCAGGCTCAGGGCCCTGCCATTGGCATAGACCAGCCCGGCATTGGGGGTGAATTCCGAGCCAAGGAACACCTCAGCCTCCCGGGGCGGCACCAGCACCTGGTCCTGATGCGAGCAGGCGATGGAGAGCGCCGGCAGGTCGGTGGCGAGGAAGCCGGGGCGCGCCTTGACCTCATAGGTATGACGCCCGAGGCCCCAGCCCTTGTCCGACTTCCGCACGTCGCCGCCCAGCGCGTCGGCCATGATCTGGTGGCCGAAGCAGATGCCGAGCATCGGGGTATTGGCGGCATAGGCCGAACGGATGAAGGCCCGAAGCGGAGCGAGCCAGGGGTAATCGTCATAGACGCCGGCGGCCGAGCCGGTGATCAGGATGCCGTCCAGCCGCGTCGCATCGGGGAATTCGGCACCATCGTATACCGCGACGGTCTCGTACTCCAACGGCTGGCCCGCCTCGTCGAACATCCGCTGGAACATGGGTGGGTAGGCACCGAACCGGGGGCGGAGCGTCGCCGGCACGTCGCCGGTCTGGATGATGGTGAGCTTCATGGCGTGCCAAGAAATGGGATGGTTCGCCGAGCTTGGCAAGATGGCCGGCGGCGGGGCTGCGTTGCATAGAAGAAGGCCCTCCATCCCGGCGCGTCGCGTGTGACGCGGGGGATGAAGGGCCAGTCGGAGGTCGACTGATGGTCCGGCGGTCAGGCCGGCGTGAAGGTCAGGGCCAGGCCGTTCATGCAGTAGCGCAGCCCGGTCGGCTGCGGGCCGTCGTCAAAAACATGGCCGAGGTGCCCGCCGCAACGGCGGCAGTGCACTTCGGTGCGGGTCATGCCGAGGGTACTGTCGGTGGCCTCGCCGATGGCGTTGTCGAGCGGCTGATAGAAGCTGGGCCAGCCAGTGCCGCTCTCGTACTTGGTCTTGGAATCGAACAGCGGCAAGGCGCAGCCGGCGCAGTTGAAGATGCCGGCGCGATGCTCGTAAAGCAGTGGCGACGAGCCCGGAGCCTCGGTCGCTTCGTGGCGCAGCACTTCGAAGACCTTGGGCGGCAGCTTGGCCTTCCACTCGTCCTCGGTGAGATTTATCTCGAAGGTGCCTTCGGCGGCGCGGCTCGAGCCCATGGGGCGCAGCAGCAGCGCAGCGCCGAGCGCGGCAACGGCAGTTCCGCCGAGGAGGAAAGTCCGGCGATCGACTTGCATGGGAGCGGCCTTTCAGCAATTGCCGACAGTCTATCCGGCCTGTCGGCGGGTGCATCTCAAATACTCGTGTCCCACGAGAGATACCCGCGGGACACGAAGCGTTTCACGATGTGATATTCGCAGCGCGGGCTGCGAAGGTTACATCTTGGGCAGCAGCACCTTGTCGATGACGTGGATCACGCCGTTCGACTGCACCACGTCGGCGATGGTCACGTTGGCGACGCCACCGCTCTCATCGGTGATGGTGATCTTGCCATCCTTGTCTTCGAGGGTCAGCTTGCAGCCACCGACGGTGTCGACGACATGCTTGCCGCCATCGGCCTTCACCATCGAGGCGATGTCGGTCGACAGGGCCTTGGCGGCGATGACGTGGCAGGTGAGGATCTTGACCAGCTGGTCCTTGTTCTCGGGCTTCAGCAGGTTGTCGACCGTGCCGGCCGGCAGGGCGGCGAAGGCTTCATTGGTCGGGGCCAACACGGTGAACGGGCCGGGGCCCTTCAGGGTGTCGACGAGGCCGGCGGCCTTCACAGCGGCGACCAGCGTGGTGTGGTCGGCCGAGTTCACGGCGTTGTCGATGATGTCCTTGGTCTCGAGCATCGGCGCGCCGCCGACCATCGGGTTCTCAGCAAAGGCGACGCCCGAAAGCGCGGAGACCGACAGCATGGCCGAGATGGCAACTACGCGAAGAGTGGAGAGCTTCATTGTTTGGTTCCTTCCTTTTGGCAGTGTCCGCAGTGTTCTTGTGATGGGACAGCGGGAGATACGGAGGGAACTTCACGGCAGTTTCGGATCACATTTTCATCCGGCGCGCTTTATTCGCGACCCCGAGCGAAACTATTTCGGCGCCGGCTTCGTATGCGACGCCACCGCCGCAAAACGAAACGGCCCGCCTCAAGCGAAGCGGGCCGGAGCGCATGACGGGGCTGCAGGCGTCAGATCGGGGTGACGGTGCCGACCGCGACGATGGGACCCTGGGCCACACCGGTGGGCGAGCCACCCTTCTGCTCGAGCGTTACCGCGAGGACGGTGCCCGGCTCGATATTGGCCTTGGCGGCAGCGTCGAGCGGAATCTCCATTCGCTGATCGATCGGCACGACGCCCATCGACACGGCGGGCTGGTCGCCCTTGATGTACCAGAGCTCGAAATCCTTGTCGGCCACCGGGGTCCCCTTGAGCGAGGTGATCCGCACCTCGCCCGAGGCCTGGTCGTAGAGCGCAACAAACTCGACGCCACTGCCTTCCTGCGACTGGATCGCGGCAACCAGCTGGGTCGCCAGCATGTTGGGGTCGACGCGAGGCTGCATCAGGTTGACGCCGACGGCAATGACGGCCACTGCCGCTGCAGACGCGGTAAGGCCGCGCCACAGCGCCAGCGAGTTCCACCAGCCGCCGGGAGCAGCAACTCCAAACAGCCGGGCTTCGAGGCGGGCCAGTGCCCCGGCAGGCGCTGCGACTTCAGCGAACTCGTCGTCAAGCGTCGCGAGACGGGAGCGCCAAAGGCGCAGATCGGAAGCCAGGCTCGGCTCCGACACCATGCGGCGCGCCAGTGCGGCGCGTTCGCCGCCCTCGAGCAGGCCAAGCGCATACTCGGCGACCAGCACCTGGTCGTCTTCCCTACCGCCGCTGTGACCTTCCGTACTCATGCCTTGAGGCACTCTCTCAGTTTCAACAGGCTGCGCCGCAGCCAGGTTCGCATCGTGTTCAGCGGCACGCTGTGGCGCGCCGCCAGTTCCTCGTAACTGAAGCCGTCGAGATACGCCCCCCGCACGCAATCGGCCTTGTCGCTCTCGAGTTCGTCGAGGCAGCCGTCGATGCGCGTGCGCTCCGAACTGTCGATGGTGGCCTGCTCAGGGTCAGGCCCGCCATCTGCGAGGTCGAGCACGAGGTCGATATCATCGCTTACCGGCTTACGCGCCCGGAGCACGTCCAGCGAGTGGTTGCGGGCGACCGCCACCAGCCAGCTGATCGGACTGTAGCCGCCGGCGACGTAACGGTCGGCGCGCTGCCAGATCTTGACGTAAACTTCCTGGAGCGCCTCTTCGGCTTCCGATCTGTCCTTGAGGATACGCAGCGTCACGCCGAAAAGTTTCGCGCTGGTGCGCGTGTAGAGATCACGAAATGCCGCGCGATCCCGCAGGGCACAACGGGCGATGAGGTCGGCGATCTCGGGGCTCATGGTGCTGCTCATGGCGCGGACCTTAGCCAATGGGCCGGCGACTGCCTATAGCCCGACGTCGCCGTGCCACGAAAACTTCGTGATTATTCTATTGAACCCGGCGGGCTCAAAAGCGCTTTCGACTCCAGCGGAATGCGCTATAGGACGAAGCACAATGGATACACAGCGCGCCATGCCCGACATCGAGAGTTTCTCCCGCGACGCCGCCGTCCTGTCGCAGGCGCTGCCCTATATGCAGCGCTACGAGGGCAAAACGGTCGTGGTGAAGTATGGCGGCCACGCCATGGGCGATGTGGAACTGGGCCAGGCCTTCGCGCGTGACATCGCGCTGTTGAAGCAATCCAAGGTCAACCCGATCGTCGTGCATGGCGGTGGGCCGCAGATCGCCTCGATGCTGAAAAACCTCGGCATCGAGTCGAAGTTCGAAGGCGGGCTCAGGGTCACCGACAAGCGGACGATGGAAGTCGTCGAGATGGTGCTGGCCGGCTCGATCAACAAGGAGATCGTGGCGCTGATCAATGCCGAGGGCGAGTGGGCGATCGGCCTGTGCGGCAAGGACGGCAACATGGTCTTTGCCAGGAAAGCCAGCAAGACGGTCAAGGATCCCGGCTCCAATATCGAGCGGGTGCTCGACCTCGGTTTCGTCGGCGAGCCGGCAGAAGTCGACCGCACGCTGCTCGACCTCCTGGCGCGCTCCGAAATGATCCCGGTCATCGCTCCGGTGGCGCCGGGCCGCGACGGCCAGACCTACAACATCAATGCCGACACCTTCGCCGGCGCCATCGCCGGTTCGCTCGGCGCCAAGCGCCTGCTGTTCCTCACCGACGTGGACGGCGTGCTGGATGCCAACAAGAAACTCATCCCCGAGCTTTCGGCCCGCGACGCCAGGGCGTTGATTGCCGATGGCACGATCAATGGCGGCATGATCCCGAAGGTCGAAACCTGCCTCGAAGCGCTCGACAACGGCGTCGAGGGCGTGGTGATCCTCAACGGCAAGACCCCGCACGTGGTGCTGGTCGAGCTGTTCACCGCCCATGGCGCGGGTACGCTGATCGTTCGGTAGGGCGCGGCGCTTCCAACGGCCCTCGAGGCAAGGAGTTAGCGCGGCGTGTCACGCTCGCTTTAGCCCTCCCCACGGAACGTCATCCCGGCGAAAGCCGGGACCCAGTGCGCCGGCCGCTCCACCCGTGATGAACCGACCAACCTTGCCGTTATAGACCGGCTGGGTTCGTGCTTGCGCTAGCTCCTGAGCAGTGGGTCCCGGCTTTCGCCGGGATGACGGCCAGTGGGTGGGACAGGTTTCGCTCTTCGGCGAAACGGGATCAGCGCGTACCCAACCCCATCCACTCACTCGGTCGTTCCGGTCGCGCCGTCAGATCGTGCCCGATGCGGCGGGGGTTGCGGCTCTCACCCGGCTGACGGCTGGTGTGCGGAAGGCTGCGCGGCGTCGAATGGTTGTACATGATCCGGCCGCTCACTGCTTGAGCCACGGGGATTCGACACTCCAGAAGATGGCGTCGACGCCGAGATAGTCGGTGGCGAAAGCGGTGAACTCGTCCTTGGTGAACGGCTTGCCGGTCTTGTCGTTCTTGTAGGTGAGGGTCGGCTCCTGCACCGCCATGCCGACGAAATCGAGCTTGCCCTTGTACTGGTTGAAGAACGGGTAGGAGTTCTTCATCTGGCCCTTGCGCCAGGGAACGATATCGGGACCACCCAGACCGATGTCCTGGGCCGCAGCCAGCTCGAAAAGGCGGCCCATGTAGTTGTGGTCGTTCTCCCACTCGCAGGGCCAGAAGTTGACATACTGGACCACCTTCGAGCTGGCGAACGCCTGGCGCGCCACGCTGAGGTTCTCCAGTTCCGCCTCGAAGTAAGCGTCGCAACTGAAGCCGGTCCTGTCGGCCTTCATGTCGATATCGATGGCTGTCTCAGGCAGGTTGACGCCCGCGACCTTGCCGTCGAAGCGCATCGCCAGCGCCTTGAGCAACGCCTGGTAGCGGGCGCGAACCGCCGGGTTCCACTGCATGGTGGTCCAGCCATAGGCCGCGGCCTTGCCCTCGCCGGGGTTGTCGACCTGCGGGACGAGACCCCCACCATATTCAGGGCCCTGAAGCAGGTAGTCGGGAATGTTGCGTGCCTCGGGCGAGAAGAAGCGGTCCTGGACCTGGATGACCAGTTTCTTCCCCAGCCGGCGGGTCTGATCGAGGTCGCGCTCGATGGCGGAGAAATCGTACTCGCCCTTCTCGGGCTCCAGGGCGCGCCAGTTGTAGACCACCTGAGCCCCGACGATGTCGGCGCGCTCGAGGATCGGCTGGGCCGCCGCAAGGTCGCCGTTGCCTGTGTAGATGAAGTTCTCGGCAGCCTGGGCGTTGCCGGCCAAGGCAGTGGCGAGCCCGAAGATGGCGGCGGCGGTAATGCCGAAGATGGCGAGGCTGTTCACGACGACTCCTGTTCCCGTTTGGCGAGACGCGAGATGGAGCCGCACTTGGCCGGCACAGCGACCGACATGTGGCATTTTATGGAATGTCGTCAGCGATGGTTAGCCAATCGCAAACGCCCTCGCTGCAGTCCCCCTCCCCTCAATCGGGAGGGAGGCGGGACGCCACCGGCTGCTGCCAGGAGATGCCCATTTCGGCCCGAACCTCGATACTGCCGAAGCGCGCCATCGGCTCGCGGCGGGCGATTGCCACCGCCTCTTCGATGTCGCGCGCCTCGATGACGAAGAAGCCGCCCAGATGCTCCTTGCTCTCGATGTAGGGACCATCGGTGGCCGACACCTTGCCACCGCGGGAGCGGACGATGCGGGCGGTCTCGGGCCCTTTGAGCGCCAGATCGAGGATAAGGTGGCCGCTGGCGGTCAGCTCGGCATTGGCCTGCTGGTTGTCACGATCCATCGCGGCAAGCTGTTCGGGTGTGGCGGCATCGATCAGCGACGGATCGACGTGGACAAGGCAGACATAGCGCATCGGTTTCTCCTCCAGGGTTCTCCGAGTGGTCGACCGGTTGGTGACGAAATCGACATGTGTACAACAAAGAAAAGGGCGCCCGACGGCGCCCTTTGCATCAGGCCTCGACGACCACCGGCGGTGCGGCCGGGGCACCGGCGCTCTGGTCTGGCCGCCGGATCTTGAGGAACGGCACGAGAATGACCACGAGGCCGAACGAGACGATCTGGTAGACAATGGCCGGCGCCGCCGCCTCGGCGAAGGCGACATGCGGCTGATTGCCGGCCGCGAACCCGGCCGCGAGCTGGGTGAAGAAGATCTGCCCCACCAGCGCCACTCCGACGGCGCCGCCGACCTGCTGGAAGGCCTGCAACGCGCCGGAGCCGGCGCCGGCATCGCGAGCCGGCACGCCCGCCAGCACGGACTGGAACAGGCCGGAGAAGCCGAGGCCAAGCCCGAGGCCGGCCAGCAGCAGGGGAGGCAGGAACGTCCAGTGGTCGACGCTGTCGCCCAGCCCGCGAATAATGAAATCGAGCCAGGTGATGCCGACGACCAGAATGGCCGCCCCGAGCGCCAGGCGGGCCCTCAGGTATTTCTGGCCGAGCCGGCCGATGAACAGCGACACGGCCAGCACACCGACGGAGAACGGCGTGTTGGTGAGACCGGATTCGAGCGGGCTGAAATTGTAGCCCGATTGCAGGAGCAGCGAGATGACCATGAACATGGCCGGCACACCCGAGGCGAAGATGGTGGTGATGAGCAGGCCGAGCAGGTAGTTGGGGTTGCTGATCAGGCTGAAATTGAGCAGCTGCGGCTGATCGATGCGGGCGCGATGGCGCTCCCAGATGATGAAGACGCCGGCAAACAGGAAGCCCACCGCCATCAGCCCCCACAACCAGGTCGGCCAACCCAGCGCATGGCCTTCGACCAGCGGGAAGACCAGGGCGACGATGGCGAGGCCGAACAGGCCGATGCCGACGAAATCGTTCTTCAGTGTCGGATGGCCGGGAGTCCGGGGGATCAGGTACCAGCCGGCGACGACCGCGAAGATGCCGAACGGGATGTTGACCAGGAAGATCGGACGCCAGTCGAGATCGAAGAGGTTGGCGCCGATCAACAGGCCGCCGACGATCGGGCCGGCGACGGCGGCGAGGCCGGAACTCAGACCGAACAGCGAGAAAGCCTGGCCCTTTTCTTCGGGCGGGAAGGTGACCTGGGCAATGGCGAGCACCTGCGGGGTCATGCAGGCGCCGGCGAGGCCCTGCAGCACCCGCGCCACGATCAGCCACTCGATCGAGGGCGCGAGGCCGCAAAAGGCCGAGGCGAGCGTGAAGGCGGTAACACCGATGAGGAACATGCGGGTGCGGCCGACGATGTCGCCGAGCCGCCCGAACGGCAAGAGGCCGAGCGCGAAGCTCAGGACATAGGCGGCGATGACCCATTCGATCTGGGTCGGGTCGGCGCCGAGGTTCTGCTGCAGGCTGGGCAAGGCTACGTTGACGATGGTGACGTCGATGAGATTCATGAAGCTGGCGAGCAGCAGCACGGCAAGCGCCACCCAGCGGCGGGGATCGGCGTCGGCCTTGGACTGCGGCACGTGAAATTGCGAAGACATGGGTCAGTTCCTGGTCGGTGTCTGGCTGCGAACGGCGCGGCGCAGCTCGGCGCACAGGCGTTCGAAATACTGGGGTGAGGTATCGGGGCCGCGGCCGAAGCCGACCAGCGCTCCGATGAACATGCTGGAGGCGGCCTCGGGATCGAGGTCGAGGCGGAAGGTTCCGTCGGCGACGCCGTCGACGAAGATCGCGGCGACCATCTGGTGCCACTTCGTGAGTATCGGCCGCATGGCAGCGTGAATCACCGCGTCGCGCCGGGCCCGCTCCATCAGCTCGGACATCACGGCGAGGGTGTCGCGCTGCTCGTAGAACATCTCGTGGAAATCGTAGAACTCGTGCTCGAGCCGCTCCAACGGCGACAGGTGGGCGCGTGGTCGCAGCAGCGACTGCGCCCGGAAATCGTCACGCATGGCGTCGGCGACGAGACCGATCAACGCCTCCTTGGTCGGCACGTGATAGTGCAACGTCGCCACGTTGATGCCGACCCGCGCCGCGATATCGCGGGTGCGCAGGCCCTCGAAGCCCTTCTCGACGATCAGTTGGCGCGCCGCCGAGGCGATGGCGCGGCGACGATCGTCGGTGTTCTCCCGTTTCGGAGTGCTGCTGGTGACGGTCATGGTGTCCTGGCTCGCCGACAATGACGCCGCAAACGCCGTGATTTCGACGTTCGCGATCTGGCGGAGCCGGCACATACACCTCGCTCAATTATCAATCAAGTGATTGATTGAGCGGAAGTGCTGAATCCTTATCCCGGTGGACTTTTCGTCTTGCCGGTTTCGTGGCACCCGGAGGCATGACCCCAGAGCTGTCCCGCCTGATCGACCGCCTGCTCCCCCTCGCCGCCGCGTTCACCACCGGTCCCGCCGCCATCGCACTGGCCGGCGCGCATGCCAAGGGCGTCGCCGACGCGCAGTCCGACCTCGATATTTATGTCTTCGCCGAGGACTGGCTGGACAACGACGCGCGCCGTGAACTCACCCGACAGGCGGTGCCGGAGGCAGAGGGACTGCGCTGCTGGGCGGCGTTGCCGGCGCTGGCGGGCACCGACTTCAAGGTCGGGACGCAGGAGGTCGAGATGTCGATGCATGCGCTGGGACCGTTGCGGGAAACGGTGGCGCGGGCGCTCGATGGCGAGGTGGAGCGGCGCTACGAAACCTGGACGCCGAACGGCTATTACAGCGATTGCGAGCTGGCCGACGTCGCCAATGTCGTCGTCCTGGCGGATCCCGCGGGCCTGCTGGCGCCGCTGGTCGAGGCCGTCCGCAGCTACCCGCCGAAGCTCCGGCAGCGGTTGATCGCGGACGGACTGAGGAGCGCCGGGTTCTGGATCGGCAACTTTCACCTGGAGACGGCGCTCAGCCGGGCCGACGGGTTCTACCTGCAATCGATGATGCAGCAGATCGTCAACGACCTGGTGCACGCGGCGTTCGCCATCAACGAGGTGTATTTTCCGGGCGACAAGAAGATGAGCAAACAGCTGGGGAAGCTGCCGCGACTGCCGGCGGGGTTTCAGGCCGGGCTCGATGCGGCGCTGCTCGGACGGGGCGATGCGTCCACGGCGGCGTGGCGCGAGCGCTTTCAGATCATCGAACGGCTGACCGGCGAGCTGCGCAGCCTTGCACCGCGCGCGGGGTGAAAGTTCGCGCGAAAGCTGCCATATTGGTGGGATGAACGATTTCACTCCCCCACCCCGCTCGCTTTCCCATGTCACCGACTGGGTGTTCGACCTCGACAACACGCTCTACCCGCGTGAATGCAACCTGTTCGCGCAGATCGACCTGCTGATCTCGCACTACATGGTCGGCGTCACGCAGTTGCCGTTCGACGAGGCGCGGGCGCTGCAGAAGGCCTATTATCGCGACTACGGCACCACGCTGAACGGGCTGATGCAGCTGCATGAGGTGGATCCCGACCACTTCCTCAACACGGTGCATGCCATCGACTATTCCCCGGTCCAGGCGCATCCCGACCTGGTCGATGCGATCCGCGCCCTGCCGGGGCGGAAGTTCATCCTCACCAATGGCGATGTGGGGCACGCGCGCGCGGTGCTGAACCGGCTGGGCCAGGCGGACGAGCTGTTCGAGGACATCTTCGATATCCGCGCCATGAGCTACAGGCCCAAGCCGCTGCCGGAGGCCTATGAGGCGTTCTTCCACAAACACGGGATCGACGCGCGGCGCGCCGCCATGTTCGACGATCTGGAAAAGAACCTGGTGGTGCCGCACGATACCGGCATGACCACCGTGCAGGTCATCGCCGGCGAGGCCTTCGCCCACGAGCAGGTGGAGGCCTGGGAGCTGGAACGCACCGGCGGCGCGCATGTGCATCACATGACGGCGGACCTGGCCGGGTTCCTGCGGAAGCTGCCTTAAGGCGACTGAAGCAGACGGCCCCCTCCCATCCTCCCCCATGAAGGGGGAGGTGCCGCATCGAGGTTTGGGCTCGATCTGATCAAGAGCACTGCCCCTTCTTCACCTCCCTCTTCATGGGGGAGGCCGGGAGGGGGCCGTCACTATCAGTGACACGCTACTTCGCCAGCGAGACTTCCGGCAGATTGTAGTGTTCGCGGATGACGTTCCAGCCTTCCTCGGCGCTGTCGACGACGGTGAACAGGTGCGGATCGTCCGGTGCGATGGTGCCGGCATCGGCCAGCGCCTCGAAGTTGATCACCTTGCTCCAGAACTCCTTGCCGAACAGCAGCAGCGGCACGCGCTCCATGCGGCCGGTCTGGATCAGCGTCAGGGTTTCGAAGAACTCGTCCAGCGTGCCGAAGCCACCCGGGAAGATGGCGACGGCGCGGGCCCGCAGCAGGAAGTGGATCTTGCGGGTGGCGAAGTAGTGGAAATTGAAGCAGAGCTCGGGCGTGATGTAGGTGTTGGGCGCCTGCTCGTGCGGCAGCACGATGTTGAGCCCGATGGTCGGCGCACCGACATCGGCGGCGCCGCGATTGCCCGCCTCCATGACGCCGGGACCACCGCCGGTGACCACCACGTAATCGCGGAAATCGAGGGCGCGCGAGGTGAGCGAGGCATATTGCGCGAAGCGGCGGGCTTCCTCGTAGTAGCGTGAGGCGGCCTCGAGGTTCTTCTTCTGCGTCTCGTTGCGGGCGGCCCAGGCGGGCTTGCCGGGCTCCGGAATACGGGCGCCGCCGAACAGCACCACGGTCGAGCGGATGCCGTGCTCGCGCAGGCGAAACTCGGTCTTGAGGTATTCCAGCTGAAAGCGGACACCGCGCGTGTCCTCACTGGTCATGAACTCTTCGTCGGAGAAAGCCAGGCGGAACGCCGCGGATTCGGTTTGCGGTGTCGAGGGCGCGCGTTTTGCCGCATGCACGTCCTCGACCGAGGTCCGAAGCGGGGTATGGGCGCGTCTGGCCATTCTGGCGTCTCCGAATAGTGGCCTTGAGCTTGTCACGGCCGGGGTTAAGGATCGTTGACAGCAGGACCTGTCCGGATAATGTCCGGCGCGCCTTCCTCTCCCCCGATCTGAAAGCCCTGCCCATGTCGTACGCCGATCTCGCCCAGACCATCGATGCCGCCTGGGAGGCGCGCACCGAGATCAGCTCCAGCACGCAAGGCGAAGTCCGCGAGGCAGTTCAGACCGCGCTGGCGTTGCTCGACAGCGGCAAGGCGCGCGTCGCCGAGAAGTCCGGCGATGGCTGGACGGTCAACCAGTGGCTGAAGAAGGCGGTGCTGCTGAGCTTCCGGCTCAACGACAACGCGGTGATCCAGGGTCCCGGCGGCACCACCTGGTGGGACAAGGTGCCCTCGAAGTTCGAAGGCTGGGGCGAGAACCGCTTCCGTGAGGCCGGCTTCCGCGCCGTCCCCGGCTCGATCGTGCGGCAGGGCTCGCATATCGGCCGCGGCGTCGTGCTGATGCCGAGCTTCGTCAATATTGGCGCCTTCGTCGACGAGAACTCGATGGTCGATGGCTGGGCCACGGTCGGCTCGTGCGCACAGATCGGCAAGAACGTCCACCTCAGCGGTGGCGTGGGCATTGGCGGCGTGCTGGAGCCGATGCAGGCCGGCCCGACCATCATCGAGGACAACTGCTTCATCGGCGCCCGCTCCGAAGTGGTCGAGGGCGTCGTCGTCGGTGAAGGCTCGGTGCTGTCGATGGGCGTCTATATCGGCGCCTCGACCAAGATCGTCGACCGGGCGACCGGCGAGATCCATATCGGCAAGGTGCCGCCCTATTCCGTGGTGGTCTCGGGCAACCTGCCGGGCAAGCCGCTGCCCAACGGCCAGCCGGGCCCGAGCCTTTATTGCGCGGTGATCGTCAAGACGGTCGACGCGCAGACCCGGAGCAAGACCGGCATCAACGAGCTGTTGCGCGACTGACGAGTGGACGCTGCGCCGCTATTCCTGTCCCTTAGGGGCCGTCTCCATCGCCTCCACTGGTGGGCCGCGATGGCGGCTCTGTTCGCGGTGACGGTGGGGCTGTTGTGGGCCAGCAGCTGGTTCGGGCTGGGTCCGTGGTATCAGCAAGCGAACGGTTCCCAGGCAGCGATTGATGCGTTTGGTTCGATCGGTTGGTACGGCGTCGGGCTGACGCTGGTGCTGGCCTTTCCCTACTACGCTGTGTCGATCAAACGGCGGCACGACCGCGGCAGCAGCGGCCACGACGTTACGGTCTACCTCGTGCTGTTGGTGGCGCAAGTGCTGTGGCGTGCAACGCAGCTTGGCTTCACCCCGGCGGAGGTGGGCTCGCCGAGCGCACCACAGAACGGGTTCTCTTCTTTCATTATCTGGATGCCCCAGCCACCATCGGCGTACAGTGCGTACAGCGTTTTGCTCGGGGTCTATGCCCTCTATCTCGTGGTGGTGCTCGGCTTCATGGACGGGACGCGCGGCGTCAACCGCTATGGTGACGACATGGCGCCGGCGCGCGGAAAATGAGCGCGGAAAGGCTCTCGCTTCGAGGTGATGAAGCGCCTAGCCTGCCGCGCAGATTCACTTGGACGATCCTATGCTCGACCCCCTGTTGCTGCTGCAAGACCTGATCCGACGCCCCTCCGTCACGCCGGCCGAAGAGGGGGTGCTGGGCGTGCTCGAGGCGGCGCTGACATCGCTCGGCTTCAGCTGCGAGCGGGTGCGGTTCGAGGGGGATGGATCGTACCCGGTCGACAACCTGTTTGCGACGCGCGGCGAAGCCGGCAAGCACCTGCTGTTTGCCGGGCATACCGATGTGGTGCCGCCGGGCGACGGTGCGGCCTGGCGGCATCAGCCGTTTGCGGCCGAGATCGTCGACGGGACGATCTATGGGCGTGGCGCGGCGGATATGAAGTCGGGCATCGCGGCGTTCATCGCGGCGATCGCGCGGGCCCCCGAAGCGGGACGCATCTCGCTGGCCATCACCAATGACGAGGAAGCCGACGCGGTCAACGGCACCGACAAGCTGATGGCCTGGGCCACGGCAGAGGGCCACCGTTTCGATTTCGCCATTGTCGGGGAGCCGAGCGCCACCGCGCGGGTCGGCGACAGCATCAAGGTGGGGCGGCGCGGTTCGCTCAACGGGCAGATCCGGGTCACCGGCACGCAGGGCCATGTCGCCTATCCCGACAAGGCCAATAACCCCTTGCCGGCGGCGGCGCTGCTGATCGGGGCGCTGACCGGCAAGCTCGATGATGGCACCGAGCATTTCCCGCCCTCGAACCTCGAATTCACCTCGGCCGATGTCGGCAACGAAACCACCAACGTCATCCCGGCCGCGGTGCTGCTGCGCTTCAACGTGCGCTACAACGACCGGTGGACGCCGGAGAGCCTGATCGCCGCGATCGAAGAGGTGATCGGCAATCAGGATCTGCGTGATTGCCACGCCGAGTTCACGGTGGTCGGCCGCCCTTCGCGGTCCTTCCTGTCGCCGCTTGGCGGCGGCGTGGAGACGCTGATCGAGACCATCGCGCGGCGCACCGGCATCGCGCCGGAACTCTCCACCGGCGGCGGCACCTCGGATGCGCGTTTCATCGCCGAATATTGCCCGGTGGTGGAGTTCGGTCTGCCCGGTCCGAGCATGCACAAAGTCGATGAAAACGTGCGCCTCGCCGACGTCGAGGACCTGACGGCGCTCTACGCCCAATTCATCGCCGACTATCTGGGAGAGGTGTGATGGCGGCGGGCTTTCTGCAGGCGGTGAGCACCGCAACCCAGGCGGCATTCGGCCGCGTGCCGGCGCCAGATGCGGCGGCATCCGGCGTGAGCTGGACCGATGCGGTGACCGGCATCGTCGTGATGGTGGTGCTGCAGGCCGTGCTGCTGGTGGTGCCGTTCGCCCCGGCGCTGCCGGAGGCGCTTCGGGCAGTCGTCGATTTCGCCCTGCTGGCGCTGGTGATGACCGCGGTGCCCTATGTGGTGGTCGGCGGCGCCGGCCTGTTGCTCGACCAGCGCGACCGCTTGCCGGCACTGTTCCTGTTTCTCGCCCTGGTGCTGGCGCTGAGCCAGCTGGTGGGGATCATCCTCGGCGCCTTCGGGGTCGGCGCCGGTACGGCCATGATCGGCATTCTCGGCTACTTCTCGGCCAGGGCGTCGAAGAGCCTGTTCGGCATCGGCTGGGGCGGCGCCATCCTGATCGGCACGCTGGTGGCGGTCGGCACTTTTGCCGCCAGCTTCCTGCTGCTGGCACTGCCGACCGGCCAAGCGATGCTGGCGGCGCCGTGAACGCCTTCGGCGAGCTGTGGCGCGCCATCATCGGCTGGCTTGACCTGCTCACGGCACGCCCGGGAGCAGCCGAGAAGTTCAACCTCGAAGGCAGCGGCCTCATCAACGCGACCGGCTGCTACTTCGCCGTGGTGCTGCTGCTGATCGTCGTCGAAAGCGGCCTGAGCGGCTTTCCCGGCTGGTCGACTGTCGTGCTCGGCCTGATCGCCAATGCGGCCTGGCTCGGCACGATCTGGCTGGTGATCTGGATCACCGCGGGCGTGGTGCGGCGACCGGCAGTGGCCATGGCGGTTCCGGCCAGCTATGCGATGGCATTCGTCACGGGGCTGTCGCTGCCGCTGGGTTATCTGGTTGGTCCCAATATCGTCACCGGGATGCTGGGCGTGCTCGGCTTCATGCTGTTCCGCGTGGCACGGGAGATCGGCAAACTCGGTTTCGGCATTTCCGCCGCGTTTGCCATTCTTTCCATCGTCGCGCTTGCCGCTGTCCGAGTCGGGCTCTACATGCTGACCACCGGTATGCAAGGGATCGGCTAGTGCCTGAACGCAGCAACGATATCTGGAACGAGGTGGCTTCGGCCGCCCGCGGCGTCGCGGCGCTGGTGATCGGTGATCGCCGTGCCGCCAGCTATTTCGATTTCTCCGACCGGGGCCTCGTCGGCAGCTTCATCGCCTTCCTCGTGGTCGCGCTGATCAATACCGGCGTTCCGCTGATCCTCGGCATACCGGGGATGAGCGGTACAGTGTTCCGTGCCATCGCCACCGTCGTCATCGTCCTCGCGCTGCAGATCGGCGCCGCCGCCATCGTGCTCAGGCAGTTGAAGCGGTCGGACGCGCTGGTGCCCTATATCGTCGCCGATAACTGGGCGACGTTCTTCCTCACCATCGCCACGACCGCGCTGGGCCTCACCGGCATCGGCGGCGAACTGTTGCTGGTGGTGACCGGCATCGTGATCATCATCGTCATGGTGAACCTCGCACGGCTCATCCTGACGCTGACGGCGTGGCAGATCGTGACGTTCCTCGTGGCCCAGCTGATCAGCGGCATCGTGGCGCTGATGGTGCTGACGGTGGTCTTCCCGCTCTCGGCCGACCAACTGGCCGAACTCGGCGCCGCCGCCGCTAGTAGTCGACCCTAGTCAGGTACAGCCCGTCGGGCGGGGCCAGCGGGCCGCAGCGGGCGCGATCGCGCGCATCGAGGGCGGCGCGAAAATCGCCTGGGCGCCACTTGCCGTCGCCCACCAGCTTCAGCGAGCCGACCATCGAGCGCACCTGGCTGTGGAGGAAGCTCCGCGCCTTGGCGGTGACGATGATCATTTCGGCCTGCCGCGACACGCTGAAGACATCGAGCGTGCGGTCCGGGGAATTGGCCTGGCACTCGGCGGCGCGGAAGGTGGTGAAGTCGTGCTTGCCGAGGATCAGCTGTGCGCCGGCATGCATCGCTTCGACATCGAGCGGCACCGGCACGTGCCAGACCCGGCCCATGTCGAGGCCGGGGCGGGCGCGGCGATTGAGGATGCGATACTCGTAATGCCGCGCGGTGGCGGAAAAGCGAGCCTCGAAGCTCTCGTCGACGCGGTCGGCGGTGAGGATCGCTACCGGGTGCGGCTTGGTGTGATAATTCAGCGCCTCGCGGACCTTGAACGGATCCCAGTCGCGTTCGAGGTCGAAATGCACCACCTGGCCGAGCGCATGGACCCCGGCGTCGGTACGTCCAGCGGCCTGGGTAACGACGGTCTCGCCGGAAAAGCGCGTGATCGCATCCTCGAGCAATTGCTGCACGGACAGATCATGGGCCTGCCGCTGCCAGCCGCAGAAGGGGCGGCCGTCATATTCGATCGAGAGCCGGTACCTGGGCATCAGCTGGCCGACGTCCTGATCACGACGCTCGCTCCGGCAGCACCCCCGCGCCGCGCAGGAACGTCGCCGCATCCATGGCGCCCTTGCCTTCGCGCTGCACCATGGTGAGGCGGACGGCGCCGGTGCCGCAGGCGATGGTCAGCTCGGGAAGGATGGTCCCCGGCGCCCCCTGCCCTGCGACGAGCGTTGAACGCAACGCCTTGATGCGGGTGGGCGTGCCATTGAGGCTCAGCTCGAACCAGGCGCCGGGGAACGGCGAGAGGCCGCGGATCAGGTTGTGTACCTCGCCGGCGGGCTTGCTCCAGTCGATGCGGGCCTCCGCCTTGTCGATCTTTGCGGCATAGGTGACGCCCGCCTCAGGCTGCGGGGTGAAGTGCAGGCTGCCGCGATCGAGTGCCGCCAGCGCGCGGCCCATGAGGTCGGCGCCGACCAGCATCATCCGATCATGCAGTTCGCCCGAGGTCATGTCGGGGCCGATGGGCATTTCTTCGATCAGGCCGACAGCGCCGGTGTCGAGCCCCTCGTCCATCTGCATCACCATGATGCCGGTGCGCGCGTCCCCGGCCATCACGGCGCGCTGGATCGGCGCGGCGCCGCGCCAGCGCGGCAGGAGCGACCCGTGCAGGTTCAGGCAGCCAAGCCGCGGCGCCTCGAGAATCGGCTTGGGCAGGATCAGGCCATAGGCGACGACCACGGCGACATCGGCATCGAGCGAGGCGAACACCTCCTGCTCGGGCGCCTGCTTGAGGCTGCGCGGGGTGAACACCGGAATGCCGAAACTCTCGGCCGCTTCATGCACCGGCGACTTGCGCTCGGCCTGGCCGCGCCCCGCGGGCTTGGGCGCGCGCGTGTAGACGGCAACCACCTCGTGGCCGGTGGAGACGATCTCAGTGAGGGTGGGCACGGCGAATTCCGGCGTGCCCATGAAGATGATTTTCAACGTCGCGGGCTCCGTGAACGGCGGCCAGTCCGCCGAGCGATCAGTGAGTGGCGAATAGCGAATAGACTATTGGCTACTCACCATTCGCTACTCGCGGCGCCTGCTTCAGGCGCGCTTCGACAGGCGCTCGGCCTTCTGGAACTTCTTCAGCACGCGGTCGCGCTTCAGCCGGCTCAGATAGTCGATGTAGAGCACGCCATCGAGGTGATCGAGTTCGTGCTGCACGCAGACCGCGAGGCGGTCCTTGGCATCGAGTTCGACGTCTTTGCCGTCGAGATCGGTGTAGCGGACGGTGACCTCGGCCGGGCGCTCCACGTCATAGTAGAGTTCGGGGATGGACAGGCAGCCTTCCTCGGTGGTGACGGTCTCGTCGGAGTATTTCAGGATCTCGGGGTTGATCATGACCAGCGGCGCCGCCGGCTCGTCTTCCTTGGCGAGGTCCATCACGACGATACGCTTGAGCTCGCCGATCTGCGGCGCGGCGAGGCCGATGCCAGGCGCGTCATACATGGTTTCGAGCATGTCGGCGGCGAGCTGCTTGATGCCATCGTCGATCTTCTCGATCGGCTCTGCAATGGCGCGCAGGCGCTCGTCGGGCAGGATCAGGATGGGGCGCTTGGCCATGAACGTTCGGTCCTTCATCGGAGGTTGCCGCTGAATATGGTATTTCCCGGGCGCCGGTCAACGGCCAGCCGGTTTACGCTCTGTTTACCCCAATTGCGGCGCCGAAGAACAATGCGGGAACAACAGTCTCGAATCGTGTAGGCTGCGGCGATGGACCGTGTGCTCTTCGTCATCGCCGACTTTCCCGTCACGTTCGAAATATCGGCCTATGCGGCCGTGGGACTGGTGGCGGCGCTGCTGGTTGCGCTGCTCATCGTGATGCTCAGGCAATCGCGAGCCCGCGCCGAGGAAGCGCAGCAGCGAGCCGAAGAAGCTGCCGCGGCGCAGCTCAAGGCGCAGGAAACCGAGCGCTATATCGCCGACATGGTTCGGGTGCAGTCGGAAATGACCGGCCGCATGCAGACGATGAGCGAGATTTTCGGTTCGCGCACCTCCGACCTGGCCCGACTGGTCAACGAGCGGCTCGACAGCCAGGGCCAGCGCATCGGCGCGGCCATGCAGGAGAGCAGTATCAAGACCAACGAGAGCCTGACGAAGCTGCAGGAGCGGCTGGCGGTCATCGACCGGGCGCAATCCAATATCGCCCAGCTCAGCCAGAACGTGGTGTCGCTGCAGTCGATCCTCGCCAACAAACAGACCCGCGGCGCCTATGGCCAGGGCCGGATGGAAGCGATCATCGGGGACGGACTGGCGCCGAACAGCTACGCCTTCCAGGCGACGCTGTCGAACGGCAGCCGGCCGGATGCGCTGGTCTACATGCCGAACAACGCGCCGTCGCTGGTGATCGACGCCAAGTTCCCGCTCGAAAGCTGGCAGCGCTTCACTGCGACAGGCGAGGGCGAGGACCCGCGCTTTGCGGCGAGTGGCTTCCGCAACGACATGGGCGTCCACATCAAGGCGATCTCGGAAAAATACCTGATCGCCGGGGAGACCGCCGATACGGCTTTCCTGTTCGTACCGTCGGAATCGATCTTTGCCGACGTGCACGAGCATTTCGAAGATGTGGTGCAGCGGGCGCTGAAGGCGCGGATCGTCATCGTCTCGCCGTCGATCCTGATGCTGTCGATCCAGGTGGTGCAGGCGCTGCTGCGCGACGTCAAGATGCGCGAGGAGGCCTACCGCATCCAGACCGAAGTGCGGGCGCTGCTCGGAGATGTCGGCCGGCTCGACGAGCGGGTACGCAAGCTGCAGACGCATTTCACCCAGGCGGCCGGGGATATCGGCGACATCGTCACCTCATCGACCAAGATCGTGAAGCGGGGCGAACGGATCGAGGCGATGGAGTTTGACGAGGCGCGGCCGGAGCAGCGCCTCGCCGGCGAATAGGCAGCTCACGTCGCCTCACAATAATGCGAGCGTCATGCCGAAGCGGCTCCTCCTGCCATAGCCTCCCCAGGTCAAACAGGAGGACGGCGATATGGACGAGAGGGATGCCCCGCAGATCTCGCAGGAGATGATCAATCTCTTCGACGACTACACTCACCTGAGCCTCGACCGCCGCAAGTTCATGGACAACCTCGCCAAGCTCGCAGGCTCGATGAGCGCGGCGACGGTGGCGGCGACGCTCATGGCATCCAATGCCAAAGCGCAGGGGCTGGTGCCCGAGGACGACGCGCGGCTGGTCACCGAAGACGTAACCTACCCCGGCGCCAATGGTGAGATGCGCGGCTATCTCGCCTACCCCGCCGCGGGCGGACCGTTCGGTGCGGTCATCGTGGTGCACGAGAACCGTGGGCTCAACGCTCACACCAAGGACGTGGCGCGACGCGTGGCATTGGAGGGGTTTGTGGCCCTGGCGCCAGACTTCCTCTCCGATCTCGGCGGCACGCCCGCCGACGAAGAAGCGGCGCGGCCAATGTTCCAGCAGCTCCCGGCAGGAGATGTGGCGGCCAACGGCGTCTCGACGATCGCCTGGCTCAAGACACACGACAAATCGAACGGCAAGGTCGGAGCGATGGGCTTCTGCTGGGGCGGCGGGACGGTCAACAATATCGCTACCGTCGCGCCGGACCTGTTGGCGGCGGTGCCCTATTATGGCGGCCAGCCCGATGCGGCGGCGGTGCCCAACATCAAGGCCAAGCTGATGGCCCACTATGGCGGGCTGGACGAGCGGATCAATGCCGGCATCCCGGCCTTCGAGGCGGCGCTGAAGGCAGCCGGCACCGACTACCAGATCTTCATCTATGAAGGCGCCAACCACGCCTTCAACAACGACACCTCGGCTGCGCGCTACAGCAAGGAAGCGTCCGACCTGGCGTGGTCGCGGACGATGGCGCTGTTCCGCCAGGTGCTGGCCTGAAGCCTCATTGAAACAGGCGCGGGGGCAAGGCCGCCCCCGCGTCGGACGCGATCAGCCGGCCAGCGCCCGCAGCGGCGCCGGGTCGAGGCTGTCGAGGAACTTGCTGCGCCCCTCGGTGACCGCCGCGAAGGTCCGAATGTCCTCGGGACGGCTGAGCAGATAGCCCTGAGCGGTCTGGCAGGTTTCATTCTTGAGGAAATCCAGCTCCTCGACACGCTCGACGCCCTCGGCGACCACCGGCACGTTCAGGCCGCTGCCCAGGCCCAGCACGGCCCGGACGATGGCGGCCGACTGATCGTTGTTGTCCACCGCGCGGATAAAGGACTGATCGACCTTGATCTTCGAAAACGGGAAGGCGCGGAGGTTGGCCAACGACGAGTAGCCGGTGCCGAAATCGTCCATGGCGATACGAACGCCGAGCGCCCGGATCTGCCGCAGCGTCGTCACCGCCCGCATCATATCGCGGATCAGCGCCGTTTCGGTGATCTCCACCTCGAGCCGGGCGGGCGACAGGCCGGTGCTGATCAGCACCTCATGCACGGTCTGGGCGAAACTGGGCGAGTGCACCTGTACCGCCGAGACGTTGACCGCCACCGAAAGCGGCGACTTCCAGCGCGCCGCTTCGTTTGCCGCCGAACGCAGCACCCACTCGCCAATCTGCAGGATCAAGCCGCTTTCCTCGGCTACCGGGACGAAGACAGACGGCGGGATGTCGCCACGTTCCGGATGCTTCCAGCGCACCAGCGCCTCGAAGCCGGTGACCTCGCCGGACTGGACGTCGACCTGCGGCTGATAGACCAGCCGCAACTGGTTGCGCGACACGGCGTGGCGCAGGTCGTGCTCGAGCATGCGGCGGTCGCGCACTTCGGCGCCCATGGCGTTTTCGAAGAAGCGGTAGATGCCGCGCCCGTCCTGCTTGGCCCGGTAGAGCGCCGTGTCGGCATGGGTCATCAGGTGTTCGGCGGTATCGGCATTGTCGGGAAACAGCGCGATGCCGATCGAAGCGGAGATCAGGGCCCCGCCGGCCGACTGCTCGTTGTTGCGACGGAAGGCATCGAGAATCTGTTCGGCGATCCGGCCGGCACGAGCAGGCGTGCCGATATCGCCGAGCAGAACCGCAAACTCGTCGCCGCCGAGGCGAGCGGCGTCACCGACGCCCTCGATAGCCCCGAGCAACGCCTGGCCGACGCGCTGCAGCAGCACATCGCCGGCGGCGTGGCCGAACAGGTCGTTGACCTCCTTGAAGCGGTCGAGGTCGAGACAGAGCACGGCGAAGGTCTGATCGTGACGGCGGGCGTGACTGATCTCGTCTTCGAGCTTGCGCGAGAAGCTCACCCGGTTGGGGAGGCCGGTCAACGCGTCGTGGTGGGCGAGGAAACGGATGTGCTGTTCGGCCTGCTTCCTTGCCGACAGATCGCGGATGGCGACAGCCTGGTGCGGCTGGCCGGCGAAATCCACCTGGCGAAGGATCACCTCGGCCGGTACGACACCGAACGCCGTCTTCAGGTCGGTCTCCAGCGCCACGTTGGGACGCTCGATCAGCATCGAGCACACCGGCGAGCCGAGGAACTCGGCAAGCTGCCGGCCGCTCACCGAGGCTTGCGGCAGATCGACCATGGAAAGGAAGCTCTGGTTGGCGGTGACGATCTCGCCATTGCGCACCACCAGCAGACCCTCCACCGCCGCATCGGCGAGGCCACGCATCCGGTCGCTCTCGGCCAGGGTGCGGCGACGATCGAGCAGGTCGAGATAGGAACCGCCCAGCGCGAACATCAGGATCATCACCGAGACCAGCGCGACGACGATCGACAACCATTGCGGTGTCTGATCCTCGGCCGAGACGACGGCGAAACAGTTCTCGAGCCCGGCGGCGCCCATTGCGGTGAAGTGCATGGCGCAGATCGCGAGGGTGAGCAGGATGGTGGCGCGGACGCGTTGGCGCAGGGTGTGGCCGTTCACCGCGAAGTAGATCGAGGCGCCGGCGAAGGCAATGCCGAACAGCACTGAAGCCGCGACCAGCGGCGATGACCAGGCGATGGTGCCGCCGATCATCAGCGCGGCCATGCCGGTATAGTGCATCGAAGCAATGCCGACACCGATGACGACGCCACCCAGCACCGAGTCGGAGCGGCGGGTGCCGATCGCGGCGAACCACAGCCCGCCGCCGACGATCAGGATGGCGATGCTCAGCGACACCAGAGTGATCGGCAGATCGTAGCCGACCGGCATGCCGGCATGAAACGACAACATGGCGACGAAGTGGGTCGCCCAGATGCCGAAGCCGACCGACACGGCGGCGATGGCAAGCCAGACCCGCTGCATGATACCGGCGGTCCTGCGCGCGTGGGTCAGCAGGGTGATGCCGGCGAAGGCGGAGAGCGAACAGACCACGGCCGCCAGGGCTACCAGGCGGAGGTCGTGTTGCTGCAACAGGGTGGTAAAAACAGTTTCCAAGATAGCGCGTCCTTCTGGAGGCAATGCCACCTGCTCTCGCGGGCAACTGGTAAAGAGAGTCTTGCCCGGCACATGGCGGGATACCCTTAGCTCGGTCACGTCTCGATACGACGTGAACGAAGGCTTAAGATGTGTCGCGAACCCAGCTCAGGGTCCGCGCGTTAGCTCCGCTGACAGGGAGGACGGCCATGACCCCGAACCACCATTTCCGCGGCCTGATCGCCGAAGACACGCCTGCCGGCAATGACGGAGACGTCCCCGGCTTTGCCCAGCCGGTGAGCCAGGCCGAGATCGAGGACCTGCTCTATGGCGACGATTGGCCAGCCGTCGAGCGGCTGGCCCGGCTGCTGTCGATCCGCGACGAGCTGAGCAATCTGGAAGCCACCGATTTCGGCGATGACGATCCGCGGCGGCTGATCGGGGCAATCGAGGAAGCGGTGGCGCAGCTCAGCGATGTCGAGGGGGAAGGGATGGACCCGACCTCGGTGGATCACGACCCGGCGGCGCATCGCGAGACGCTCGCCCCCGATTCCGACGAGCTGGAAGCGATCGCCGCCAGCGACGAAGCCTCGTTCGAAGACGACGAGGAAGGGCCGATCGACCAGAGCCAGTGGATCGACACCGAAGGGCAGGATCGACAGCGATAGCTCGAAGGGCGCGCGATCCCTCGGCCGGTGCCTCGTTCCCCTCGAGGGGAGCTAGAGCGAGGTGCGCGCCTTGAGGGCCTGGCTGAGCGTGCCTTCATCGAGATAATCGAGCTCGCCGCCAACCGGCACGCCATGCGCCAGCCGGGTAATCTTGACGCCGCTGGGAGCAAGCCGGTCGGTGATGTAGTGCGCGGTGGTCTGACCTTCGACCGTGGCGTTTACGGCGAGGACGATCTCGGAGAATTCCGGCGCGCGGCGCAGCAGGGCATCGATCGACAGATCGTCCGGGCCGACGCCATCGAGGGGCGACAGCACGCCGCCCAGCACGTGGTATTTGACGGCCCCGACCCCGGCCCGTTCCAGCGCCCAGAGGTCCGCGACATCCTCGACCACGATCAACAGGCCATTGTCGCGGCGCGGATCGGCGCAGATGTGGCAGGGCGAACGGGTATCGACGTTGCCGCAGGTGGCGCAGACGGTCACCGCGGCCACGGCGCGATCGAGCGCCGCCGACAGCGGGATCATCAGCTGTTCCTTTTTCTTGATCAGCTGCAGCACGGCGCGCCGGGCCGAACGCGGCCCCAGCCCCGGCAAGCGCGCCAGCAGCAGGATCAGCTGTTCAATCTCGGGTCCGCCGTTGGCCATGCTAGTCGGATTCCTGCAACCGTCGCTCACGAAGCTTGTTCAGCTTATGCAGCCGGCTCTCATAGAGCTTGCGAAAATAGGCGTTGTCCGGTCCGATGGACCGACGAATGGTAACGCGCCGGATTTCTACTTCGAGCTCCCCAAGCGTGAGGCCCTCAAAGTCCTGTTCCGTGGGAAAGCCCGGCCGGCGCGCCACTTTCTCGGCTCAGAACGGGAACTTCATGCCCGGAGGCAACGGCAACCCCGCCGTCATTTCCTGCATCTTGGCATTCATCTCGTACTCGGCCTTGCCCTTGGCATCGTTATGCGCGGCGAGGATCAGGTCCTCGAGCACCGAGACGTCGTCGGAGACGAGGCTGGGGTCGATCTTCAGCCCCTTCATCTCGCCCTTGCCGTTGAGCGTCACCACCACCAGACCGCCGCCGGAGCGGCCTTCGACGGTCATCTCGGCGACCTTGTTCTGGAATTCCTCCATCCGCCCCTTCATCTCCTGGGCGGCCTTCATCATTCCCATCAGGTCTTTCATTCGTCGTCTTCCTCATCGCTGTCGCGGATAGCGTCCGCGTAGGCTTCGATCGGTATCTGTTCCTGCTTGACGGTGACGCGCACCGTGGCGCCCGGGAACGTCTCGAGAATGGCCTGCACCAGCGGATCCTGGTGGGCCTCCTGGCGCACCGCTTCCTGCCGCTCCTCGCGCTGTTCGCGCATGGTGGGCACGTGCTGTGCGTCAGTCTTGAGGGTGATCATCCACTGCCGGTTGGTCCACAGCTTCAGCCGGGCCGACAGCGTCTGGATGATGCCCGGATCGGCATTTTCGACCAGCGCCACTTCGAGCCGGCCATCGCCGATCGAAACCGGACGCAAGGACTGCTCGAGCGCGATCTTGACCAGCACGTCCCGCTTCTCGCCAGCCAGCGCGACGAGTTCGGCGTAGCTGCGCGGGTTGGCGAAGGCCTGCGGCGCCGCTTGTGGGATGGCCTGCTGCGGCGGTGCGGCTTCGAAGCGCGGCGCCACCTCGGGCTGATACTGCCTCGCGGCCGAGGGGCCGCCGCCGGCGCTGCCCCCGCCATTGCCGCGCGCCACCGGCGCCGGTTGCGACTGGACCGGGGGCGGCAGGTTGCCCAGTTTGGCGATCAGTTCGTCGGGAGTGGGCAGGTCCGAGGCGTAGGCGAGGCGGACCAGCACCATTTCGGCGGCCTGCAGCGCATTGCCGGCCTGCTGTACCTCGTCATACCCCTTGAACAGGATCTGCCAGGTACGGCTCAGCGCGCGCATGCCGAGCTTCTGCGCCAGCTGGGCGCCGCGCGTCCGCTCGTCCGGGGTCAGCGACACATCGTCGGCGGCAGCCGGAACGACCTTGATGCGGGTCACCAGGTGGGTGAAATCGCAGAGGTCGGCGATGATGGTCTGCGGGTCGGCGCCGGCGTCGTAAAGTTCGCGGAGGTTGGTCAGCGCATCGCCGATGCGGCCGGCCATCAGCGCCTCGAACAGGTCGATGGTGCGGGCGCGGTCGCCGAGGCCGAGCATGGCCTTGACCGTTGCCGTGGTCACCTTGCCGTCGCCGTGGCTGATCGCCTGGTCGAGCAAGGACTGGTTGTCGCGCACCGAGCCCTCGCCGGCCCGCACGATCATCGCCAGGGCCTCGGGCTCGTAGCCGATGTTCTCGCGCCCGAGCAGGTCGATCAGGTGGGCGGTCATCGTTTCCGGCGGCACGCGGCGCAGGTCGAAGCGCATGCAGCGGGAAAGTATGGTGACCGGGACCTTCCTGATCTCGGTGGTGGCGAAGATGAACTTCACATAGGGCGGCGGCTCTTCGAGGGTTTTCAGCAGCCCGTTGAAGGCGGCCGTCGAGAGCATGTGCACTTCGTCGATGATGTAGACCTTGTAGGGCGCCGAGACGGGCCCGTACTTCACCGAGTCGATGATCTCGCGGATATCGTTGATGCCGGTATTGGAGGCAGCGTCCATCTCGACCACGTCGACATGACGGCCCTCGATGATGGCGCGGTCGTGGATGCCTTCCTTGTCGAAATCGAGCGTCGGGTGACGCCCGGTCTCGTCCTCGTAGTTGAAGGCGCGGGCGAGAATGCGGGCGGTGGTGGTCTTGCCGACGCCGCGCACCCCGGTGAGGATGAAAGCGTGGTGGATGCGGCCCGACTTGAAGGCGTTCCTGAGCGTCTGCACCATGGCATCCTGGCCGATGAGCTGGGCAAAACTCAGCGGCCGGTACTTGCGGGCCAGCACCAGATAGGGCGACTTCGCCGCCGCGGGGGCGGGCACAGGGGGATCGTCGGGGAACATTCCGTCAGCCATGGAGAGCATATAGCCATCGCGGACGCGGATCGCAAAAGCTCATGCCATCAAAGCGGCAGCGGCGGACCAGAAAGATGTGGGAAGTAGGAGGCTGGCAACGACCCGTGAAGGTCTCGTTGGGGCTGCTACCTTCCGGTCCTGACCCGGTTGGCGAGGAACACGTCCGCACCAACCTCCCGGCGCCTATATGGAAGAGGATCGCGGCAAACGCAAGGCCGGGATCACGTAGCGGCGCCAGGCGCCGGCGGCCCCGATGCCGTCACCTTGGCCGGCCCGAATACGGCCTGGCGTGCGTCGGCGAACGCGCCACTCTCCTCTTGGGCGATCAGATCGTCGATGGTGGCATCGCCGAGCCCGAGGTCGCGGCGGAACTCGGGGCTCAGCTCGGCAATCTGCGACATGGCGAGACGCAGGCGTCGCCGACGCCACCACGCGGCCAGCCAGGCGGTAATCATGGCTGCGCGTCCGCGCAGCCGAGGGGGCACTGCATCTGCATTTCGATCTCGGTCCTGGCTCGCCGCAGCGAGGCGGTGCCCCCGCGGGATCGCACCATGGCGAAGCAGAAGCGGCGCCGCTCCCTCCGATCGGACGGGGACCATGCAACCCGCCCGGCACAGTGGCCGTTACTAGGCCAGCGCAGATCCGGAGGCAGCAATGATTGCGAGAGGCAGCAGCGACGAGACCGAGGCGCGGCGCCATATTGCGCTGCTGCAGGGGATGATCCGGCACTGGAACATCATCGCTGACGAGTATCGCGATGCCGCGCGCGGCAGAGCGCAGGTGAGCGCGCTGATGCAGCGCGAAGCCGACCGGACCCATGCGCGCATTCGCGAAGCGCTCGAACTGTGCAACCGGCTGGTCGACAACCTCGCCCCAGGCCACGACATGCGCCGCGACCTGTTCCAGGTCGAGTGGGCGCTGGAGGCGCTGAGCGAGAGCATCGCCATTTCGGCCGAGCAGATGGGGCCGCGCATCGAAGCCGGACGAAACGTCGCCGGCCTCAAGTACCTGCTGAGCGCCCTGAAGCAGGATGCAGGACTCGGCGCCTGACCGGGGCTCGGGCCTGGCGTTCGCTGACCTTGCGGCGGCGAAGCGCGAAAACCGGGCGGGAGCGCGCCAGCGTCCCATCCCTGAACGTATCCCTCAGACCTTGTTAACAAACTGGGGCGCATTCTAACGACTTCACGAGCCTGAAGGAGGCTTGTCATGTTGAAGTCAGTCCGCGTTCCCCATGAACTCATCGCGCTCAGTCAGATGCAGCGCGCCTCGATCCGCGAAGTCGGCGCACCGCTGTACCTGCCGGCGTTCGAGCACCAGATTCTCGAGGCCGAGGCTCGTCGCGAAGACGACAAATCCCAGGATCTCGATTGGGGCGTCGAAGCCGGTGGCCTGACCATCGGCGCCGACGAGGACGACGACTTCTACTGATGTCGCGAGCGCGGCGGCGTCTCAGCTCGCCGTGGCGGCCTTGTAGACGCCCAGCACGTGGAAGTGATCGGTGAAGAATTTCAGCTCCTCGAAGGCGAGCTGCACCGACCGGTCCGACGGATGCCCCTCGATATCGGCGTAGAACTGGGTGGCGGTGAACGAGCCATCGAGCATGTAGCTCTCGAGCTTGGTCATGTTGACGCCGTTGGTGGCAAAGCCGCCCATTGCCTTGTAGAGCGCCGCGGGCACGTTGCGGACCCGGAAGACGAAGGTGGTCTTGACCTTGCCGGCGTCGGCGGCCGGCTCTTCTGCCTTGCGCGAAATCACCAGGAAACGCGTGGTGTTGTGCGCGGCATCCTCGATGTTCTGTGCGAGCACGGTCAGACCGTAGACCTCGGCGGCGAACAGCGAGGCGATGGCGCCTACCGACTTGTCGCCTTTCTCGGCGATCTCGCGAGCCGAGCCGGCCGTGTCGACGCCGTTGATGGTCTTCAGCTTGTGCTTGGAAATGAACTGGCGGCACTGGCCGAGCGCCACCGACAGCGACTGCACCGCCTTGATATCGGCGAGCGTCGCGCCCGGCACGCCGAGCAGGTTCATTTCAACGCGCAGGAAATGCTCGCCGGTGATGAACAGGCCGCTCCGCGGCAACAGGTGGTAGATATCGGTGATGCGCCCGTAGAGCGAGTTCTCCACCGGAACGACACCGAACTCGGCATCGCCGTTCTGCACCGCCGCGATGGTGTCCTCGAAGGTGGTGCAGGGCAGCGCCACGTCATCCGGAAACAGCGCATGGGCCGCCGCATGACTGAAGGCGCCGGGCTCACCCTGGAACGCGATCTTTCTGGACATTGGCTGTGGCTCCCGACCGGTCTGACGTGTGCCGCGGGATCGATAGGAAAAGTCTCTGAACTCTCCCGGGGCCCGCTCGGCGCGCGCCTTAATGCGACCCGGCTGGCGGCAAGTCAATGTTGAGGGAAATCATCCTGTTTCCGGTGGAGCAGAATCGCGCGCGGTGACACCGCACTTCTGCTCCAAGTGCTTGTTTTGTCGTGAGATCGAACCGGAAAGGTCTGCAACCTTTCCTGATCTCGCTCTGTTGTCGCAGTGCGCTTCTGCCCCGTTGCACCACAGGTAGGGACAGACTATCTTCCGCCCGCGTCGGGACAGGGCTTGAAGCGCCGGGATTGGCCAGCTATGGCCTATCGCTGTTCCGCCGTTCATCAAACCGGCGTCAAAGGCTGAAGATACCCGCGATGGATTCGTTCGAACTCAACAAGATCATTGGCGCCGTTCTCGGTACCCTCCTGTTCGTCATGGGCGTGGGGTTCCTCGCAGAGGCCGTCTATCACCCGATCGAAGGTCGCGGGCCGGGCCTGACCCTGGCAGAGGCGGCTCCCGCGGACGGCCATGGTGCCGCCGCAGCCGAGCCGGCCGCTCCGGCCGTGCCGCTCGGGGTGCTGCTGGCCAGCGCCGATGCCACCGCCGGCCAGGCCGCGGTGAAGAAGTGCTCGAGCTGCCACAATTTCGGCGACGGCGAATCCAACAAGACCGGCCCGCTGCTCTATGGCGTCGTCGGCCGCGTCGAAGGCAGCCACGAAGGCTTCGCCTATTCCGATGGTATGCTGGCCCACAAGAATAATGGCGACACCTGGACGTATGAGAATCTCGACGCGTTCCTGACCTCGCCCAAGACCTATACCCCGGGCACCAAGATGAGCTTCGCGGGCGTCAAGGACCCCAAGGAGCGCGCCAACATCCTGGCCTACCTGCAGACGCTGTCGCCGACGCCGGTGCCGTTCCCGGCAGCGGAAGCCGCGCCGGCTGCCGAGGGCGCCGCCGCTCCCGCCGAGGGTGCTGCCGCTCCGGCTGAGGGCGCTGCTGCTCCGGCCGCGGAGGCCGCTCCGGCTGCCGCGGCACCTGCCGCAGAGGCACCGGCGACGACCGAAGCACCGGCCGCCAGCCATTGATCCTCGACTGAGGGACTGATTTTCCGAGCCGCGCCATTGGTGCGGCTCGTTCGTTTTGGGGAGACGACCGATGACGTTGCTGCTGCACCTCGCCGATTTCAACGAGCGTCGCTGGGCCGATGGCTTTGCCGCCGCCCTGCCCGGCCGCAAGGTGGTGACGCGCGCCGACAGCTACGACCCCGACGAGGTCGAGTACATCTTCATCTGGAAGCCCAAGCCGGATGCCTTCGAGGGCCTCACGAGACTCAAGGCGATCCTGTCGCTCGGTGCGGGCGTCGACGCGCTGCTGCGCAACCCGTCGCGCCCCAAGGACGTGCCGATCGCCCGCTTCATGGACGAAGACCTGACGCAGCGGATGAGTGACTACGTGGTTTCGCAGGTCACAATGCACCAGCGGCTGATGACGCGTTTCAAGCGCGACCAGGCGGCAAAGCAATGGCGGCAGCTCTACCCGGCCCCGGCCTGGAACGCCACGGTGGGCATCATGGGTCTCGGAGCACTTGGGCTCGATGCGATCCGGCATCTGAAGGTGTTCGGCTACCAGCTGCGGGGCTGGAGCCGGTCAGCCAAGCAGATCGAGGGCGTCGAGGTATTCACCGGCCCCGAGCAGTTCGAGGCGTTCCTTGCCGGCACCGACATCCTGGTCAACCTGTTGCCACTGACCGCGGAAACGCAGGGCATCCTGAACTACGATACGTTTTCCAAGCTCAAGCGCGACGGCATCGACGCCGAAGGTCCGGTGGTGATCAACGCGGCGCGCGGCGGGCACCAGAAGGAAGTCGACATCGTCCGCGCCCTGCAGGACGGAACGCTGAAAGCGGCAAGCCTCGACGTGTTCGAGGTGGAGCCGCTGCCGCAGGACTCGCCGCTGTGGGAGATGGACAATGTCTACATCACCCCACACATCGCCGCTGCCTCGAGCGAGCGCACGGGCGTTGCGTATTTCTCCAAGGTGATCAAGGATCACGAGGCAGGTCTGCCGCTGCCGAACCTGATCGATTTCGGGCGAGGCTATTGAGGGCCCTGTGCCGCCCGGCCGGGGGAACGCGGCCTAGAGCTTCAGCTCCCAGTATTCCCCGATGAGGTCTTTGCCGAAGCTGTGATGCGGCTTGCTCTCGGTGAGGGTGAAACCGGCGCTCGCATAGAGCTTTCGGGCGGCGACGAGGCTGGCCTGGGTCCACAGGCGGATCCTGGCATAGCGCTTGTCGCGGGCGAAGCGCACGACCTGGTCGACAAGCAGTTTGCCGACGCCAAGACCGCGCGCCTCCGGCTCGACATAGAGCAGGCGCAGTTGCGCCACGCCCTGCCCGGCATCGACGACAAAGACCGAACCGATGATCCTGCCATCGCGCTCGGCGATCCAGCAGCCCTCGGAGGCCGGATCGAATTCCTGCAGGAACTTGCCGCCAATCTCCGCCGCCAGCGCCTCGTAACTGCCGTCCCAGCCGAACTCGCCGGCATAGATCTGGGATTGGCGCGCCACGACGTATGCGACGTCGCCGATGTGATGCGGCCTGAGGATGATGGAGGCGCCGCTGTCCTCGTTATCGAGGATGCGGACGATGGTCTGCATGGCGGAGACCAGTTCGCTGCGCTCGGCCTCGGACAGGGGCGCGATCAGATCGGCAATGGCGCCATCGGCGGCGGCCTCGACACGGGCTGCGGCCTTGTCGCCGTCGGTGGTGAGCGCCAGCTGATTGCGGCGCCGATCCGAAACGCTGGGCGAGACCGCCACCAGCCCCTCGGCGACGAATTTCTGCAGCATGCGGCTCAGATAGGCCGGATCGACTCCCATCGCCCGCGCCAGGTCGGCGCCGTTGCTGTGACCGGCAGCGGCGAGTTCGTGGAACAGCCGGCTCTCGGCGGGGCTATAGTCGGTTTTCGAGTAGTGTTCGTCGAACAACCCCAGCCAGCGCGCGAAAGCGCGGTTGAAGCGGCGAATCTCGGCAATCTGCAGGGCATTCGTCATGGATGCCATGAGCCATCATATCGTTGATTTTGTCAACGATATCGTTGCTTGAGGTAGCCGTAGACAGCGCGGATGCCCTGGTCGGTGCCGCCAAAGGGGCGACCGGGCCTCGCTTCCGGCGCCCAGCCGTAAATATCCAGGTGCACCCAGGCCTTGGCCTGTTTGACGAAGCGCTTGAGAAACAGCGCGGCGGTGATCGAGCCGGCAAAGGCGCTGGCCCCGGCGTTGTTCACATCGGCGATCTTGGAGGCGATCATCGCGTCGTACGGCGCCCAGAGCGGCATGTGCCAGAGCGGGTCGTCGGAGACGGCGCCGGCCGTCATCAACTGCTGCGCCAACTCCTGATCGGTGGCGTAGAGCGGCGGCAGGTCGGGGCCCAGCGCCGAGCGCGCCGCGCCGGTGAGGGTCGCCATGTCGACGATCAGTTCCGGGCTCTCCTCGTCGGCCAGCGCCAGCGCGTCGCCGAGGATCAGCCGTCCCTCCGCATCGGTGTTACCGATCTCGACGGTCGAGCCGTTGCGGGCGCGCAGGACATCGCCGGGCCGAAATGCGGGGCCGGAGATGGCGTTCTCGACGATCGGAATCAGCACGCGCAGGCGAAGCCGCAGCCCGGCATCGACGATGGCGTGGGCCAGCCCCAGTATGTTGGCGGCGCCGCCCATGTCCTTTTTCATCAGCAGCATGCCCGCCGACGGCTTGATGTCCAGACCGCCGGTATCGAAGGTAACGCCCTTGCCCACCAGCGTGACCTTGGGGTCCTTGGCCTTGCCCCAGGTGAATTCGACCAGCCGGGGCGCCTCGGCGGCGGCGCGGCCGACGGCATGGATCAGCGGGAAATTCGCTTTCAGCAGTTCCTCGCCGGCGATCACCTTGATCTCCAGCTTGTGGCGCTTGCAGAAGGCGCGGATTTCTTTCTCGAAGGCGTCGGGACCAAGATCGTTGGCCGGCGTGTTGATCAGGTCGCGCGCCAGGAATGCCGCATCGGCCAAGCGGGAGACCTCCGCTGCATCGGCCCCTTCCACCACATCGAACGCGACCGGGTCGCGCGGCTTGCGATAGCGATCGAAACGATAGGCGCCGAGGCGCAAAGCGAGCGCCGCAAGGCTCGGATCGCCGAAACTGCCGGCCAGCCGGTACCTGCCCGGCTCCAGCGCCGCGGCGGCCTGCCCGAGCAGCAGTGCGGGGCGGTCGTCGGCCTTGCCCATCCCGAACAGATAGCCGCTGATCGTCCCGCCCTCCCCCGGCAGCGCCAGGAGCCGCCCGCGCTGGCCGGAAAAGCCGTTGGCCTTGGCCCAGTGACGTTCGACGGGGCTGAGGCTGTCGGGGAGCGCATCGTGCTCCACGGCGATGAGTGGCAGCGACTTCGACTTGGCCATCTGGGCGGGTCCGTTGCGAGAGCGGGAGGCCAATGAATTACGCCGCCGCCAGCGTCGTGGCAACGGCTCGGAGGGGCACCTTAACCCCCTATTAGGGTTAATCAATTATTGCTGCTTCGTGGGCTCGGGAATTGCCAGTTGCATTGCCCAGAGGAAGTGTTTCGTGTCGCTCCGCCATATCCAGACCAACCTGAAGCCGCTGCGTGCCCTGCTGTTTGTCGGCGTGGCCGCCCTGGCGCTTTCCGCCTGCGCCTCCAATCCGATGACCACCGGCAGCATTGGCGGTTCGGCAAACAGCGGGCAACCGCTGGACAAGAAGCAGGCAGCGCTGGCGCAGCTTGCCGCGCACTACAAGAAATCGCCCGGCGACAAGGCGGCGATCATCTATTACGCCGCGGCGCTGCGCGCCAACGGGCAGAACGAGCAGGCCGTGGCGGTGCTGGAAACCGGCGTCGCCAAGTTCAAGAACGACCCGGACGTGCTGGTCGGTTATGCCAAGGCGCTGTCGGCGCTCGGTCGCTTCGACCAGGCCCTGAACGTGCTCGACCGGGCGATCAACCCGACGGCACCGGATTGGAATGCGCTGCTGGTCAAGGGCGCCATCCTCGACCAGAGCGGGCGCAACAACGAGGCGCGCGCGGTTTACGCACAGGCGCTGAAGATCGCCCCCGACCAGGCGTCGCTGCACGCCAATCTCGGCCTCTCCTATTCGATGACCAACGAACTCGACAAGGCCGAGTCCGAGCTGCGCATCGCGGTGAAGATGCGCGGCGCCAATAGCCAGATCCGCCAGAACCTGGCGCTGGTGGTGGGGCTGCAGGGCCGATTCGACGAAAGCCGGGCTCTGTTTGCGGCTGAGCTGCCGGCAGACCAGGTCGAGGCCAACATGTCCTATATCCGGGCGCTGCTGACGCAGCAGAACCGCTGGGATCTGGTCAAGAACAGCGGCTGACGCCGCCAGCCACGAGCACGGAAAACGCAAGGGCGCCAAAAGGCGCCCTTTTTGTTTGGTCGATGCGCAATGGCGGGATCAGCCGCCGCCGCTGAAGAAGCTGTTCGAGAACACCCGGATGATGGCGGGGGACAGGATGACGATGAACAGCACCGGCAGGAAGAACACGATCAGCGGCACGGTCAGCTTGGGCGGCAGCGCCGCGGCCTTCTTTTCGGCTTCCATCATGCGGGCTTCGCGGCCTTCCTCGGCCATGACGCGCAGCGCCTGGCCGACCGAGGTGCCGTGGCGTTCGGCCTGGATCAGCGCCTGCATCACCGACTTGACGTTGTCGAGGCCGGTGCGGCGCCCGAGATTCTCGTAGGCGCGGGTACGGTCCTCGAGGAAGGCCAGCTCGGCGGTGGTGAGCGTCATCTCCTCGGCCAGTTCAACACTCTGGGCGCCGATCTCCTTGGCGACGCGCTTCAGCGCATGTTCCACCGACATACCGGCTTCGACGCAGAGCAACACCAGGTCGAGGGCGTCCGGCCAGGACCGTTTGATCGACTGCTGGCGCTTGATGGTCTTGTTCTTGAGCAGGATGGACGGCAGGTAGGCGCCGATCAGCGCGATGCCGAGGGCATAGACGGCGTTCAGCCAGAGCGGCTTGTCGGCGAATACCGAGAAGCTGAGATAGGCGAAGGCCAGGAAGAACAGCACCACCGGCGTCACGAAGCGCAGGAACAGGAAGGTGGTCATCGCCGCCTGGCCGCGATAGCCGGCGCGGGCCAGCTTTTCGGCCGTGCTCTCGTCCATGAAGGCCTTTTCGAGCGAGAAGCGCTCGACGATGTTCTTCATGTAGTCGCGGCCGGCCGCGTGGCGAATGGTGCGTGGCTGATCGCCGTTGCCGGCGCCGGTGCCGCGCAGGCGCGCCATTTCCTCGGCCCGCAGCTTTTCGCGTTCGAGCGCGACGCGCCGGATACGCTGGCGCATCTGCGAGTTGCCGGAAAAGAAGGTGGCGCCGATCGAGAACACCACCGCCGCTGCCGCCACCGCGGCGAGCACGGCGACCAGGAACTGGGTGTTGGTGAGAGTGGCGACGAGGTCCATCGGTCGCCCCTAGATATCGAACTGGATCATGCGGTTCATGATGAACCCGCCAAGGAACATCATGATCGCCGCGACGCCGAGCATGACGTTGCCGATCGGCGTCTGGATCAACGGCAAGAGGTAGGTCGGCGTGGTCAGCGACACGAGGAAAGCGACGATGATCGGCAGCGAGCCGATGATGCCGGCTGAGGCCTTGGCTTCCGACGACATGGCCTTCACCTTGGCCTTCATCTTCTTGCGGTTGCGCAACACGCGGGACAGATTGCTCAGCGCTTCCGAGAGGTTGCCGCCGGCCTGGGCCTGCACGGTGATGACGACGATGAAGAAGTTGACCTCGGGCAGCGGCACGCGATCGTAGAGGCTGACCACCGCCTCCTGGATGGTCTTGCCGACGGCCTGCTGGTCGAGCACGCGCTGGAAATCCGATTTGATCGGTTCCTTGGCTTCCTTGGCCACCAGCCGCATCGAGTCGTTGAGCGGCAGACCGGATTTCACGCCACGCACGATCGCCTCGACGGCGTTCGGCAGTTCGTCGAGAAAGGCGTTCTGGTACTTCTTGCGACGGCGGCCGACATACATGCGCGGCAGCAGGTAGCCGCCGGCCAGCGAGAAGATCAGGCAGTAGATCAGCTCGAGCTGCAGCACGAAGCAGACCACGAACAGGATCAGGCCGAAGATCACCGAGTTGCGGATGAAGGCGCCGCGCTTCAGCTTCATGCCGGCCTGGTAGAGCTGGTCCTGCAGCGGCACGCGCTTCTTGCGCTTTTCCAGCACCGCGGTCTGGGTCCGCAGCGTCTGCTGGATTTCCTTGCGCCGGCTGTCGCGGTTGCGGGCCGCGTCGGCATTGCGGCGGTTGGCCTGGATGTCGCCCTGCAGCGCCTTGACGCGCTTGCTGGCGCGGCCGCCGCCCAGCATCGCCGGGACCAGGGCAAAGCCCGCGGCGCCAACGCAGACGGCGGCGAGCAGTGCGAGGATCAGCGGGGTCATCGTAGCGGCCTATGCACCGAGGATCTCGTGCTGCTCGACGTTGGACTTCTCCAGCGCATCGACGAGATTGGCCTCTTCGTTGAAGTAGCGGGCACGCTCGGTGAAGTTCGGCTTGGTGATGCCGGTCGAGCGGTGCCGGCCGACCAGGTTGCCGTTCGAGTCTTCGCCGAGGATGTCGTAGAGGAAGACGTCCTGGGTGACGATCACATCGCCTTCCATGCCGAGCACTTCGGAGATGTGGGTGATGCGGCGCGAGCCGTCGCGCAGACGGGCGGCCTGCACCACCACGTCGATCGAGGAGACGATCATTTCGCGGATGGTGCGGCTGGGCAGCGAGTAGCCGCCCATGGTGATCATCGATTCGAGACGCGACAGGGCTTCGCGCGGGCTGTTGGAGTGGAGCGTGCCCATCGAACCGTCGTGGCCGGTGTTCATCGCCTGCAACAGATCGAACGCCTCGGGTCCGCGCACTTCGCCCACGATGATGCGCTCGGGGCGCATACGCAGGCAGTTCTTGACCAGGTCACGCATGGTGATCTCGCCCTCACCCTCGAGATTGGGCGGGCGGGTTTCGAGGCGCACCACATGCGGCTGCTGCAGCTGCAGTTCGGCCGAGTCCTCGCAGGTGATGACGCGCTCGTCCTTTTCGATGAAGCCGGTGAGGCAGTTGAGCAAAGTGGTCTTGCCCGAACCGGTACCGCCGGAGATCAGGATGTTGGCGCGGACGCGACCGAGGATGCGCAGCACTTCGGCGCCTTCGGGCGAAATCGAGCCGTACTTGACCAGCTGCGACAGCGTCAGCTTGTCTTTCTTGAACTTACGGATGGTGAGCGCGGCGCCGTCGATGGCCAGCGGCGGGGCGATGACGTTGACGCGCGAGCCATCGGGCAGGCGGGCGTCGCAGATCGGCGAGCTCTCATCGACGCGACGGCCGACCTGGCTGACGATGCGCTGGCAGACGTTCATCAGATGGGCGTCGTCGCGGAAGCGGACATTGGTCAGCTTCACCTTGCCGGCGACCTCGATGTAGCATTTCTGGCTGCCGTTCACCATGATGTCGGCGATGTCGTCGCGGGCCAGCAGCGGCTCCAGCGGGCCATAGCCGAGCACGTCGTTGCAGATATCCTCGAGCAGGTCTTCCTGCTCGGAGATCGACATGATGATCGACTTGAGCGCGATGATCTCGGCGACGATGTCGCGAATTTCCTCGCGCGCCGATTCTTGCTCCATGGTGGCGAGCTGGCTCAGATCGATCGAGTCGATCAGCGCGTTGAAGATCGCCGACTTGGTCTGGAAATACTCCTTGTCGCGCGCCGCAGCCTCGGGGCTGCGCACGTCGAGCACGGCGCCATCGTCGGTGCCCCGCTTGGCATTATCCGCCTGCCGCGCCAGCTCCTGCCGGGGCGCGGTGACGGCGGGCGTCATCGCCGGGCGGGGCGGCTGCGCGGCGCCGGGAGTGTTGCCGCCAAAACTGGTACGCTTGCCGAACATCTAGGACGGGCCTTTCAGGCGCGCTTCTTCATGAAGGACGGGAGCTTCAGGCCCGGCTTCCTGGAGGCGCTCTTTTCGGGGGCGTTGCGGCCGGTGACGTGCATGCCGATGGCACGGAACACTTCGTTGGCGCGGTTGTTGGCGGCGACTTCGGCGATCATCTGGCCATTATTGGCGGCCGTACCGAAGGTGGCGGCGTCAAAGCCGATCTGACCGAGCAGCCGGCACTCCACCGAGCTGGCGAACTCGGCGGCGGCGATCTCGGGGCGACGCGGCATGCCGACCTTGTTGATCACCAGCAGCGGCTCGCTCTCGGCCGGGCGCAGCGCCTTGATGGTGTCGGAGAGGTTCTTGGCGTTCCGGAGGTTCGCCAGGTCCGGCTCGGCGACGATGATCACCTCATCGATGGTCGCGATGGTGTGGCGGACCCAGGCGCTCCAGATATGCGGGATATCGAGAATGACGACCGGCGTCGATTTCTGGCTCAGTTCGACGATCTGCTCGAACTCGCGCTCCTCGAAATCGAAGGTGCGATCGAGCACCACCGGAGCGGTGAGCAGGTTGACGTGGTTGGCCGCCTTGCTGGCCAGCCGGTCGAGCATGGTCTGGTCGAGCTTGGCATTGGAGCCGACGGCGTCGGCGATGCCGTGCGGCGGATCCTGGTTGAAGTTCAGCCCGGCGGTGCCGAAGGCGAAATCGAGGTCGAGGATCAGGGTATCCTGGCGGAGCGCCTGGCTGACGGCCCAGGCGACATTGTGCGCCACGGTGGAGCCGCCCGAACCGCCCTTGGCCGAGACGAAACCGATGGTGCGCCCGATCGGCGCGGCGCCTTCGGCGGCAAACAGCTCACTGATCGCCGAAACGATCGACTGGGCCGAGGCCGGCAGCACGATATATTCCGAGACGCCGGAGCGGATCAGCTCGCGATAGAGCAGCACGTCGTTGACGTGGCCGAGGACGATCAGCCGGGTCGAGGCGTCGCAGACTTCGGCCAGCCGCTCGAGCGCGTCGGGGATCTGCTCGGGCTGCAGCGAGGTCTCGACGATGATGAGGTTGGGCGTCGGGTTCGACTTGTAGGTCTCGACGGCACCGTCGAGACCGCCATTATGAGTGGTGAGCGCCACTTTGGACATGCGGCGGTCATGCACCGCCGACTCGACCAGTTGCGCCGTCTGGGAGTGCTCGCAGAACGCCTGGATGGTGATGCGCGGGATCAACCGCGCGCCGGCGGCGATCTCGAGCGCCGGCTCTTCGGCCTGCTTGGCGTTATCGCGGGAGAGGAAACTCATGACTACTGCACTCCATCAATCCAGCAGGAAACCGACGGATCCATCATAGCTGCCGCGGGTACCCGCGGGGCCGACGCCGTACATGGTTTCGATGTGGCCCAGGAAGATTGCCTCGGCGTCGTTAGCAAACTGCATACGATCGGTTGGCAATTCCGGTTTCTTGTTGGTCGGTTTGGCCAGATAGGGGGTGACCAGGATCACCAGCTCGCTCTGCGAGCGGATGAAATCGCGCGACCGGAACAGCGAGCCGAGGATCGGAATGTCGCCGAGGCCCGGCAGGCGGTGGATCTGGGTACGAGTCTTTTCCTCGATCAGGCCACCAATGGCCAGGGTCTGGCCGGCGCCGATCTCCACCGAGGTCTTGGCGGTGCGCTTCTTGATGCCGGGAAGGGTCGAGCTGCCGACGGTGATGCTGCCTTCGGCGCTGAGCTCGCTGCTGGTGGTATCGACGACCAGCCCGATACTGCCATTGGATTTGATGGTCGGGGTGAAGTTCAGGCTCACGCCGAACTCCTTGTAGCCGACCGACACGGTGCCGTCGGTGATACTGGTCGGCACCGGGAATTCGCCGCCGGCGAAGAAGTCTGCGCTCTGGCCGGAGATGGCGGTGAGTAGCGGTTCGGCGAGGGTCCGGGCGGCGCCGCGCTGTTCCATGGCGCGGATCTGCGCGTCGATGGTGAGCCCGCCGACGGTGAGACCGAGGTCGAGGCCGTTATCGGTGAACAGGTTGGACGCGCCGCCGAGCGGCTGTGTGCTGACCAGCGTGGTACTGAGCCCGCCACTGGAGAACTTGCCGGTCAGATCGATGCCGAACTGCTTGGCGAGGCTGCGATTGACCTCGGCCACGGTGACCTTGAGCATCACCTGCTGGGCGCCGGCGACGTTGATGACGCTGGTGACGTTGTCGGCGGCGCCGGCGAACTGAGCGGCGATGGACACGGCCTTTTCCGCATCATCGGCGCTGCCGGCATTGCCCGACAGCACGATGCGGTTGGTGGTGTTGCCCTGGCCATCGACCAGCGCCACCGATTCCACCTGGATATCGGAGTTCGGCATCACCTTGGCGTAGGTGTCGCGCAACACCGCGGCGACGTTGGCCCCGCCGGCATTGTTGCTGCCGGTGGTGCTCACATCGAGCACCACGATGGTGCGGCCCGACGCATCGAGGAAGAAGATGTTGGTGTCGCCCGCGCCGACTGCCTGCAGCACGGCGCGGCGCTTGGAGCGGAGGATGGTGTTGGCGACCGCGGGCTGCGAGACGATCACTTCCTGCACGTCGATCGGCAGGTCGATGATCATCGATTTGTTGAGGTTGAGACTGACCGACTGGGTGGAGCCGAAGGCGTTGGAGCTGACCCGCAGGTGCGTCGGTTCGGCGGCCTGGGCCTGGCTGAAGCCGAACGGCATGAGCCCGATGGCGGCGCCGAGCGCCGCCGCTGCCAGCATCATGCGCAGCGTGGCGGAAAGCAGGCCGCGCGGCCGGCGGGCGGTGAGAGCCGAAGACATCACGTAATCCTCACGCATCATTGGGCCTGCTCTTCTGAGCCGGCGTCGCCGAGCGACGCCTGTGCGACGGCGGGGTTGGAGCTTGGCATCACGTCGGAGCCGACGCCGAAGCGGATCATGCGGATCGCCCGGCTGGTCTCGTTGTTGACGTTGTCGCCCGGGGACGGGTTGAAGTCGGCGATCGAGCGCAGCACCACCGAGAGGGTGCCCACCTTGGCTGCATTGATGATCAGTTCACCCTGTGCAGGGGTGAGTTCCAGCGTGGCGATGGTGCCGCCCTGGAACACGTCGGCCTTGGGGTTCTCGGGGTCGGCCTTCTCGCCCGTGGTGCCCGCCTCGCCCAGCCGGGTGCCGATGGCCAGCACCTTGACGTTGGCGAGAATGGTCTGGCTGACGCCGCCACGGCTGAGGACCACGTCGACGCGGTCGTTGGGCAGCACGAACCCGCCGGCCGCCGCATCGGCGCTGACCGGCACCGAAACGCCGCGCATGCCCTTGGTCAGCACGGCGGAGAGATAGCCCTGGTCGGAGTGCACCAGCTTCTTTTCGATGATCGGCTCGCCGGGGAAGAACTCGAAGCGCGCCACGGCGTCGAGCATCTTGGTCGGCGCGTCGGGCAGCACCGCCTCGCTGATATATTCGGGGCGCACCGCGAACTCGGGCCAATCCTGCCACTCGATGGTCTCGGCGGTGATCCGCTGGCCAACGCCGATCGGCGCCTTGGCGACCAGCACCTTGGCCTTCTTTTCCTCGATGATCTGGGTGGGACCTTCGACCACGACCTGTTCGGGGGGCGTGCCGCGCGTCGCGAGGAAAGCCGCCAGGCCGCCTGCCAGCAGGGCCACTATCAGCAGGATGATACGCGAGAGACCCATAGCCCCCAACTCCACGCACGGGGCCTCGAAGAGCCCGGCTACACTTGCAGTCGACTATCGGGGTAAAGGGTCAAAGTTTGGTTAATCGTTGCTTGTCGAAGACGGTTAACAAACAGTTGCCAAGTCTTCAGGCGACGAGGCGCTGGAAAATCAGGCTGGTCGGGTAGACCAGCAACCCGGCAGCCGCCAGCGCGATACCGTAGGGCACCCCGGTTTTGCTGTCGTGCAGCCGGTCGATCCACACCACCTGCTTGAGCTGCAGCGGCAGCGGCCAACGGCGCACGGCCAGCAATGACAGGGTCAGCGCCCCGCCGAGCAGCGAGGCATAGAGCAGGTAGTAGAGCATGCCGTCGAAGCCGAACCACAGCGAGGTCGCGGCGATCAGCTTGGCGTCACCGCCGCCGATCCAGCCGAATGCAAAGAAGGCGAAGGACACGGCGAGGACGAGGAGCGCCGCCACGATATGCATGCCCATCAGTTCGAACGGCAGGCCGGCCAGCAAGGCGATGGCGAAGAAGAAGCCGATCAGCAGCAGGACCAGCCGATTGGAAATTCGCATGGTCAGCAGATCCGAGGAGGCCGCGTAGGCCATCAACAGCGGAAACACCAGCATGGCGGGAAAGGTGACGAATGTGGGCATGGCATGTCGGCGGTTAGCGAGCGCCGGACATCCGGGGCCAGATCGAGTGTGGCCGAAACGTGGTTAAGAAAGCTGAAATGAAAGAAGGGACCTTGCGGTCCCTTCCAATTCTTAGCCCCAAAGACCTGAGAGATCAGGTCGACGGCGTCGCGGCCGTGGTCGCGGTGTTGAGGCGGGTCGAGATCGAGTTGAAGAGACCCGACAGGCTGGTACCCAGAGTGGTAGCAGCAACGATGATACCGACGGCGATGAGCGCGGCAATCAGGCCGTATTCAATCGCGGTAGCGCCGGACTCGTCGTTCACGAAACGAGCAACAGTGTTCATTTTTGGCTCCTTGCACACGTCATCCTGTGACAGCATCTGATGATGCGTCAGCACCGTTCGATACGTCACACATCGAACATGTCCTCACGCTAGGCGGCACGTCTTGAAATTGAGTTAATAGTGGCGCCCGGACAGGCCCGGAATGCAAGGCTTTCAGGCATGCTGAGCGGATCGTTAAAGCAGTCGTCGCAATTGTCACAAACAGGATCAAGTAATGCGCCGCCATCGACTGTGCGGGGCGGCGCGATCTACCCGATCCGCGGGGGCGATTTCGCGGCTCGCGGCGTTTGCGAATTATTCACCATTCGGCGCAACACTCTGTTTGCCTAATTGTACCGTGTTCCAGGGTTCGCCATGCCGCTCCGCTTCAGCCTCGCCGTGCTTGCCATCGCCTCGACGCTGCTGACACCGGTCGCCGCGATGGCGCAGAGCGCGCCAGTCAGCGTGAAGGTCAACATGGCGCGCATCCTCAGGATCAACGCGCCGGCATCGACAGTGATCGTCGGCAACCCCGGCATCGCCGACGTCGCCATCCAGGACCCGCAGACCCTGGTGCTGACCGGCAAGAGCTACGGCCAGACCAACCTCATCGTGCTCGACGCGCAAGGCAACCCGATCGCCGATACCATGCTCGAGGTGGTGCAGGAGCAGGCGGGCCTCGTGACCATCTACCAGGGCAACCGGCGGACCAGCCTCGCCTGCGAGCCGGTGTGCCAGCCGATCGTGATGCTGGGCGATGACGCCACCTATACCGGCGAGGCCATCGGATCGGCCAGCGCGGTGGCCGGGGCGGCGAACTAACCGGCGGTTAACCACGCCCTCGTGTCGCCAGCAAATGCGGCGCTTTCAATAACCAATCACTAGGCAGCTGCCGCTAGTTTGCCCACGCGAACGCAATGCAGTGGCCGGATGTCGAAACGCTCCCAATGGCTGAGAAAGCTGATGTCGCCGGCCGTTCGCCGGGGGCATGCGTTCAGGCGTGACGAACGAGGGGTAACCCTGATCGAGTTCGGGCTGCTCGCTATCCCGTTCTTCACGATCATCGCGGCGATCATCGAGACGTCGCTGATCTTTCTCGCCGGGCAAATTCTCGACAGCGCCGTGCAGGACTCGGCCCGGCTGATCCGCACGGGCCAGGCGCAGAACAGCACGACGACGTTCGGCAAGGACCAGTTTCGCGCCGCCATCTGCAACGGCCTTTACGGCATGTTCGACTGCAAGCTTGCCGACGACAAGCTGCGCATCAACGTGACGGTGCTCACCGACTTCAGCGCCGCCTCCATCGGATACCCGCTGAAGACCGGCAAGGACTGCAAGAAGACCAAGTGCGACTGGACGCTGGCCGACAGCTATGCCCCGGGCAAGGGCGGGCAGGTTGTACTGGTGCAGGCCTACTATAAGTGGCCGACCATCGTGAATCTTCCAGGCTTCAACTTCCAGACGCTGCCCGATGGCACGCGCCTGCTGGCGGCGTCCCGGGTGTTCCGCAACGAACCCTTCATCTGTGCGAGCTGCCCGTGATGTTCCGCCGACTGCGGCAGTTTCGAAACGATATCCGCGGCGTCGCGGCGGTCGAGTTCGCACTGGTGGTGCCGCTGCTGATCGCGCTCTACCTGGGGAGCATCGAGGCGGCGTCGCTGTACTCGACCGACCGCAAGGTGGCGACCGTCGCCAGCACCATGGCGGACCTCGTGTCACGCGAGCGCGGCGAGATCACCTCGGCGACGCTGACCACCTATTTCACCGCCGCCCGGAGCATCATGCTGCCCTACCCGGCAACCGGGCTGGTGCAGACGGTGTCGCTGCTGCAGATCGACAGCAACGGCGTCGCCAAGGTCAAATGGAGCGTCGCCAACGGCGCCCCCAAGGGACGTGACGCCAACAGCATCTATCCGCTCGACAAGGACACCAAGATCAACCAGCTGGCGCGCGGCTCGAGCGGCTGGCTGGTGGCATCGGAGATCACCTATCCGCACAAGCCGGTGGTCGGGCTGGTGATCACCGGCACGGTCACCCTCAAGCACGTGCAATATTACCTGCCGCGCTTTCCCAACGAGATCAAACTCAAGTAGCCCAGGCCGCGCTTGCCGAGGCGCCGCAGCCGTGCGATTAGCCGAGCCGCGCGTGCCTGCCGTTGCAGCGAGACGTCAGAACGCCATAGCTGATTGTTTTTGTCGGGCTTTCCAGCCGGAAACGTCTGCAACTTCCCCCAAGCGCTCTGCGAGGCCAGCCCGATGCAAGATACCCTGATCCCCGTCTTCGACCTCGGCGGCGTGTTCGTCGACTGGAACCCGATGTACCTGTTCCGCAAGCTCTTCGAGACCGAAGAGGAGGCGCAGTGGTTCTGGGACAATATCTGCACCAAGGACTGGAACCTCGAGTTCGATGCCGGCGACATCTTCGCCGAAGGGGTGGCCAAGCTGACGGCCCGCTATCCGCGCTACTGGCGCGAGATCCAGGCCTTCGACCTCAGGTGGAAGGAAACCGTCGGCGACTTCATCACCGGCACGGCCGATATCCATGACGAGCTGATCGCCCAGGATATTCCGACCTTCGCCATCACCAATTTCTCCTGGGAGAAATGGGTGAGCTGCCTGCCCGAATGGCCGTTCCTCGAAAAGTTCGACGGCGTGGTGGTGTCGGGGCTCGAAGGGCTGGTGAAGCCCGATCCGCGGCTCTACCGGGTGTTCTGCGACCGCTATGGCCTCGCGCCCGAAACCTGCGTGTTCATCGACGACAGCGAGCCCAACGTGGTCTCGGCGCGCAAATTCGGCATGCACGCCATCCACTTCACCGACCCGAAATCGCTGCGCAAGGAGCTGATCGGGCTGGGACTGCCGCTGAAGAAGAGCTGAACCGCCCCTCGTCTCGGTCGCCGGACGAGCGTAGCGAGGACCACGCGCGTGGCGCGCCCCGTCTGGAGCGCGACCAGCGCGTGAAGACCTACTTCGTGCCGTACATGCGGTCGCCGGCGTCGCCCAGGCCCGGGATGATATAGCCCTTCTCGTTGAGATGGCTGTCGATGGCGGCGGTGAAGATGGCGACATCGGGGTGGGCGGTCGAGAACTTCTCGATCCCCTCGGGGGCCGCGAGCAGGCAGAGGAAGCGGATATTGTTGGCGCCGCGCTCCTTGAGCTTGTCGACTGCGGCGATCGACGAATTGGCCGTCGCCAGCATCGGGTCGACGACAATGATCAGCCGGTTGTCGAGCTCGGATGGGGCCTTGAAGTAGTACTCCACCGGCTGCAGCGTCTCGTGGTCGCGATAGATGCCGATATGGGCGACACGGGCGGCCGGCACCAGGTCCAGCATGCCGTCGAGCAGGCCGTTGCCGGCACGCAGGATCGAGGCGAAGACCAGCTTCTTGCCCTTGATGGTGGGGGCATTCATGGTGGTCATCGGCGTCTCGATCTCGATCATCTCGAGTTCCAGATCGCGCGTCACCTCGTAGCACATCAGGTGCGCGATCTCGCGCAACAGGCGGCGAAACCCGGCGATCGAGGTGTCCTTGTCGCGCATGATCGTGAGCTTGTGCTGCACCATCGGGTGGTCGATCACCGTAACGCCGCGCATGGATACCTCGAGGGCTAGAGGAAGGATTTGCCGTGGGGGCCGGGCTGAAGGCCGAGCCAGCGGGCGATACTCTCTCCTATATCCGCAAAGGTCGGCCGGATGCCAATGGTTCCGGGCGTGAGGGCTGGGGAAAAGGCCATGATCGGGGTCTGTTCGCGGGTATGATCGGAGCCCCGCCAGGTCGGATCGTTGCCATGGTCGGCGGTGAAGACGACGAGATCGTCGGGCCGCAGCGCGGCGATCAGCTCGGGCAGGCGCGCGTCAAAGGCTTCCAGGGCCTGCGCATAGCCCGGCACATCGCGGCGATGGCCGAAATCCTGATCGAAATCGACGAAGTTGGTCATGATGAAGGCGCCGTCCGCCGCCATCTCCATGGCCTCGAGGGTGCGATCGAACAGGGCCATGTTGCCGGTGGCCTTGATCTTGTGGGTGACGCCATGTCCCGCGTAGATGTCGGAGATCTTGCCGATGGCGTAGACCTGCCGCCCCGCCTCCTTGGCGCGGTCGAGCAATGTCGGCTCGGGTGGGGCGATGGCGAAATCGCGGCGATTGCCGGTGCGCTTGAAGCTGCCGGCGTCCTCGCCGATGAACGGGCGGGCGATGACGCGGCCGATATTGAGCGGCGCGGTCAGCGCGAAGGCGGTCTCGCACAGCCGATATAGCCGTTCGAGTCCGAAATGGGTCTCGTGCGCGGCGATCTGAAAAACGCTGTCGATCGAGGTGTAGCAGATCGGCTTGCCGGTCCTGATCGACTCCTCGCCGAGTTCGGCAATGACGGCCGTGCCGGAGGCATGCTTGTTGCCGAGGATGCCCGGGATGCCGGAGCGCTCAACCAGCTGCGCGATGAGTTCGGGCGGGAAGGTCGGCTCGGTCTGCGGGAAGTAACCCCAGTCGAACGGCACCGGCACACCGGCGATTTCCCAATGACCCGACGGGGTATCCTTGCCCTTCGACACTTCACGGCCGACGCCCCAGCGGCCGCCGCGGGGTTTGTCGGTGAGGCCGCGGGGGACCTGGCCGGTGGAGAGCCTGGCTGCGGCACCGAGGCCGAGCGCGTCCATGTTGGGCAGCGAAATCTCGTAGTTGGCGGCGATGTGGCCCAGCGTGTCGGCGCCGGTGTCGCCGTAGTCGGCAGCGTCCGGAGCGCCGCCGATGCCGAAGCTGTCGAGGATGCAGAGGATGGCGCGGGGCATGGTCAGCTCTCCGTGGGCGGGACGTAGTCGGCGATCAACGGGTGCTGCTGCGCCGGCCCCTCGGTGATGGTGTAAGCGGCAAGCAGCCGCTGGGTGGCGTCCGCCGCCGCGTCCTCGGTGCGCGCATGCACGCGGCACAGCACGGTCTGCTGGTCGGTGCTGGCGCCGAGGCCAAGGACATGGTCGAAACCGACGGCGAAATCGATGCTGTCGGTCGGCAGGCGCCGCCCACCGCCGAGCGCAACAACCCCCATGCCCAGCCCACGGGTATCGATGCCGGTAACGGTGCCGGCGGCCGGCGCGAGGATGTCGCGAACGATAGGGGCCTCGGGCAGATGCGCATCCATCCGTTCGACGAAATCGCCGGGGCCGCCGAGCAGAGCCACCATGCGGGCGAAGTGCTCGCTCGCCTTGCCGCTGCTGAGCGCGCGGTCGACGGCCGCGGCAGCATCGCCGGCATAGCCGGTGAGCTGCAGGGCCGCGGCGCACAGGTCGAGCGTGACCTCGCGCAGACGTGGGTCCTGATGCCTGCCGGTGAGGAAATCGACGGCGTTGCGAACTTCCAGCGCATTGCCGGCGGCCGAAGCCAGCGGCTCGTTCATGTCGGTGATCAGTGCCGCGGTGCGCAACCCGGCGCCATTGGCGACCGAGACGAGGCTTTCGGCCAGGGCGCGGGATTTCTCCAGCGTCGGCATGAAGGCCCCCGAGCCGGTCTTCACGTCGAGAATCAGCGCACCGAGACCAGCTGCGAGTTTCTTGGACAGGATCGAGGCGGTGATCAGCGGAATGGATTCCACCGTGCCGGTAACGTCGCGGATGGCATAGAGCACCTTGTCGGCCGGGGCGAGATCGGCGGTCTGGCCGATAATGGCGCAACCAGCCTCGCGCACCACCTTGCGAAACAGGGCGTTGTCCGGGCTGGTGCGGTAACCGGGGATGGAATCGAACTTGTCGAGCGTGCCGCCGGTGTGGCCGAGGCCGCGACCGGAGATCATCGGGACATAGACGCCGCAGGCGGCGAGAATCGGCGCCAGCATCAGCGAGGTGTTGTCCCCTACCCCACCGGTCGAATGCTTGTCGGCGACCGGACCATCGAGGTCGGACCAATCGAGCACGATCCCCGAGTCCCGCATCGCCTCGGTGAGGGCGACGCGCTCGGGCGTCGTCATGTCGCGGAAATAAACCGCCATGGCGAAGGCAGCGGCCTGGGCCGGGCCGACCGAGCCATCGGTGAGGCCGGCGATGAAGGTCGAGATTTCGCCCGACGTGAGGGCGAGACCGTCGCGCTTGCGGATGATGGTTTCTTGCGGGAGCAGGGTCATGGCGGTGTTGTGCGCTGGGCGTCGGGCGAAGGCAAGGTGGGTGGCGGCGGGCCGCGTCCTAGCGGGTGAGGCCCTTGTGGTACTGCACCGGCGTTTCGCCCAGCACGGTGCGGAAATCGGTGATGAAGTGCTGCTGGCTGCTGTAGCCGAGATCGTAGGCGATGCCGACCCAGTCCGGTGCTTCGCTGAGGCGGATCTCGGCCGCGGCGGCAAGCAGGCGCTTGCGTTGCAGCAGCCATTTGAGACCGATGCCCAGATGGTCGCGAAACGCCTGCTGCAACCAGCGCTCGCTGCGCCCGAAGGCTTCGCCGACGGCGGAGACGGTGGTCAGCCCCGCCTCGGTTTCGACGGCGGCAATGATGGCATTGAGCTCCTCGAGGGTGCCATCGGCGACGGGTGAAGCGGCGCGGATCCGCTCCAGCAGGGTTGCGATCACTGCGTCGTCGTCCGCTGCGAGGAGTTCGGCGATGCCCTTCGCATCGGCCCAGGAGAATACCGCGCTCAACGGCACCACCTTGTCCTGCAGGTCGGCCATCTCATGAGGCCAGAACGCGTGGAAGGCGCCGGGACGAAAGCGGACCCCGACGATGCGGCCGCTGCCGGCGGCCGAGTAGGTGCGCTTGCCGCGGAAGGTGCCCTGGATGCCGGACTCCTGGGCCGACAGGAAGATGTCGACATAGGGCCGGTGCATCACCTCGCCAGAGTCGTAATGGCCCAGCGCGCTATCCCAGCGGATGACCCAGAAATGCTCGATGAAGCGGTCGAGATCGGGCGGCGGCGGCACGGTGCGGAACTGCACATGCCGCTCGAACCCCGCCGGATCGAGCCGGCCGCGCGGTTCGTAGGGCTCACGCGGTTCGCCGAGCTCACGCGGTTCGCCGAGCTCGCGTGGCTCGCCGAGCACTGCGGGTTTCTGAAATACAGCCTTCGGAGCATCGGTCATTGTCGGGTCATCAACTCAACGATGAAAGGAAATTCCAGATGAGCAACAAGCACTTCCTGCGCGGCATGGCCACCGTCAACTTCTTCGCCGACGACATGATCGCGGCCCGCGACTGGTACGCCGAACTGTTCGGCGTCGACGCCTATTTCCAGATGCCGAACCGCGACACGCCGGCCTATGTCGAGTTCCGCATCGGCGACAGCGAGGACGAGTTCGGCATCATCGACCGCCGTTATGCACCCGCGGCGATGCAGCCCGGACCCGGCGGCGCGATCCTGCTGTGGCATGTCGACGACATCGAGGCGGCGTTCGCGCGGCTGAAGGAACTGGGCGCCAAAGAATACGATCCGATCACCAAGCGCGGCGAGACCGGGTTCGTCACCGCATCGGTGGTCGACCCGTTCGGCAACGTGCTGGGGATCATGTACAACCCGCACTACGTTGAGACGGCAGCCGGCCATACCGCCTGACGGCGCACGTGGCGCCTGCGGCAATTGCAGGCGCCACTCGCCGACTTGGGCGGGCCCCGAGGTCAGGCCGCTGTCATGCGGCCTCCGCGGCCGCTGCGGCGCTGCTGCTGCGCTGACGCAAATGGGCATGGACGGCGATGCCGGCGCCGGCGAGCGCGACGAGCACGATCCCGAGCAGGCTCAGCCCCTCGGGGGCGTGACCGAAGACCAGCCAGCCCAGACCGCTTGACCACACCAGATGCAGGTAGTTGACCGGCGCCAGCAGCGAGGCCGGCGCCTGCCGGTAGGCGGCGGTGAACAGATAATGCCCCAGTGTCATCAGACACCCGAGCGCCAGCATCAGCCCGATGTCGATCGGGCTCGGCGCAAAGCCCGGCAGATCGGGGACGGCGAGGATGCAGAAGATCAGAGCGCCGACCCAGGACGAATGGAACAGCATCGACACCGTCGTTTCGGTGCGACTCAGCAGGCGCGTCAGCAGATGATAGGCGGTCGCCAGTGCGGCATTGACCAGAGCGATGCCCACGCCGAGCGGATCGAGGCTGCCGCCGGGCCGGACGATCAGCAGCACGCCGAGAAAGCCGATGGCGGCACCGGCCCAGCCGATCGAACTGACGCGTTCCCCGAGCAGCGGCACCGACAGGGCCATGACCGCGAAGGGGGCCAGGTAGATGATCGCCACGGTTTCGCCGACCGGCATCAGCCGCAACGCCCAGCCCAGCGTGAGCGACGCGGCGGCAAGACTGAGCCCGCGAACGATGACGAGCCAGAGCCGCTGGGCCTGCCACAAGCGGGCGCCGAGGCCGGGCCACAGGAACACGGCGAGCAACAGCAGGTTGGCGAGGTAGCGCACCGCCATGACGACAGGCACCGGATAGAGCGTCGAAAGGTGCTTGGTCAGGATGTCGGAAACGCCGAACGCCAGGGTGGCGGCAACCACCAGCGCGATGCCGACGAGCGGCCGGCCGGCAGCGTCATCAGTGCTGGGTGAGACCATGGGCTGCTCCTTCAATGGACCAGCTTAGCGCACGGCGCGCAGCGAAAAAGCCGCGCGCTCGACATGAGCCTGTGAGCGGGGCTCAGCAATCGCGGGTCGCGATGGAAGGCACCTCAATCGCCGTTGGGCGGCGGGGCCGCCTTTTCGAGCCGGGTCCGGCGCAGGGTGTCGCGGGTATTGGCCAGCATGTCGCCGATGAAGCGGCGAACGATCGCCAGCTCCGCGTCGGAATAAGAGGCGATCACCGGCTGGTTCATGCGCAGCACATAGTCGCGGAGGGCGAGGAGGCCTGATTGCTCGGTGGCGGGGCCGAGCATGATGAGCACGCCGCGGCGATCGCTGGGGTGCGGGTGACGCTCGATGAAGCGGGCGACCTCGAGCCGGTTGAGCATGATGGCGGTGGCGCCGGTGGTGAGCCCGAGGTGCTGCGAGATGGCCTTGGGCGTCGCCTGGCCGCCGGACGAGCGCACGAAGAACAGGCACATCAGATCGGTGTGATTGATGCCGGCCTGCTCGGCGAGCCAGCGGTAGACGTGGGTCACCTCGGCGGTCAGGTCCCGCAGCAGCTCATCCATCTCAGGCTTTCGGTCCAGCTCGGTCATTTCAGGCCGCACATTCCTCATTCGCAACATAGCTATGCAACATAGTATCTTTGTTGCAAAGTGAAATAGGCTGCACTAGATGGTGGTCAAACGAAACGCAGCCGATGGAGCGGACTATGGCACAGGCACAGGCGACGATGGACCACAAAGACGCTGGGGACGCAGCCAAGGCGGGGCTTCCCGCCGTGGCGCGCGCGGCGAACGAGTCCAAGGTGGTGAACATTCCAGTGGAGCGTGTGGCGGAACCGGCGCCGGCTCCCCTGCCCGCCCCAGTTGCGGAGGAAGCCGCGGAACCGCCGGCTGCAGCGCCCAACAAGAGCCGCAGGAAGGCGAAGCTGTTTGGCATTGGCCTCTTGCTGACGCTGGGTGGCGTGGTCGCATGGTATCCGCTGGCCGACCATTATGCGCCGTTCGCCTCGGGCGCCTCGATCACCGCACAGGTGACGCAGGTGGCGCCGCGCGTCGCCGGGCCGGTGAAGCATGTGCTGATCGCCGACAATGCCGAAGTGAAGGCCGGGCAGCCGCTGTTCGAGATCGACGATACGACGTTCCGGATGGACGTGGCGCAGGCGCACGGCCAGCTCGACCAGGCGATGAACAGCGTAACCTCGGGCGTCGCGGCGGTGCCGGCGGCGGAGGCCAAGGTCTCGCAGACCGAGGTGGCACTGACCATTGCCCAGCAGGAACTGGATCGTGCCACGCAGCTGTTCGACAAGGGGCTGCTGTCGCAGGCGAAGTTCACCACGGCCGATGCCAACCACAAGACTGCAGCGCTCAATGTCGAGGCGGCAAAAGCCGATCTCGAGCGCATCAAGGCCTCGGCCAGCACGGCGGACGCCAGCAATCCCAACGTGCGCGCCGCGCAGGCGGCGGTCGACAAGGCGGAATTCGCGCTCGCCAACACCACGGTAGTGGCCCCGGCCGACGGCTATATCTCGAACCTGTCGCTGGCCGAGGGGCAGTTCGTCGCTGCCGGCACCCCGGCCCTGACCTTCATCAACCCGGCGACGCAGATGGTGATCGCGGACCTGCGCGAGAACCAGCTGGTCAACGTGCAGGCCGGCGACAAGGCGGTGGTGATGTTCGAGGCCGCGCCGGGCAGGCAGTTCGAGGCGACCGTCGACAGCATCGCCTGGGGCATCAATAGCGGCCGCACCACGGCCAATGGCTTGGCGCAATCGTCGAACGATACCCGCTGGTTCCCGCCGGCGCGGAAGATCCCGGTGCGCGTCAGCATCGACGACATGAGCCAGCTGCCGGCCAATGTGCGGCTCGGCTCGGAGGCGAGCGTGCTGATCATCCCCGAGGACGGGATCGTGCCGGCCATCGCCCGCGGGTTGATGGGCGTCAGCGGACTGCTGTCGGGCCTCAACTGAGCAACCGTCGCGCTTCGTCGGAAGCGCTGCGCCGAGGAGGCGAAAATGGAAGAGTTGACCCGCGTCGATCCCAATGAGGATCCCTATCTGGCGCTCCGCACCGCGCTCAGCGTCGCGATCTGCGTGATCCTCGCCGACCCGCTCGGCGTCACGCAACCGATGATGCCGGTGGTGTTGGGCATGAGCCTGATGTCGAACCAGCGCGGCGCGCTCAACGTGCGCTCGTTCATGGGGCCGGTCATGCTGCCGGTGATGGCTTTCGTGTTCAGCTGGCTGGCGGCGGCGACGGTGAGCGAACCGATGCTGTTCGTCCTGATGAACGTCGTGCTGGCCGGTGTCGGCATCGCGCTGATGCTGTTCAAGGGCTCGCGCCTGGGCGTCATGCTGACGGTGTTTCCGGCGATGATGTCGATGTCGGTGCTCTACAGCGACCAGGCGCTGGTGGCGATCCGCGACAGCATGGCGACGGGCGGCCTGATCGTCGGGGTGACGGCGGTGGTGCTGAACATCCTGTTTCCGCCGCAGACGGATCGCGTGCATGTCGAGCGGCCGAAGCCGTTCGAGACCGAAAACCCGCTCGCCGAGCTGCTGATCCGCATGGCGGTCTATGTGCCGATCATGCTGATGACCTATGCGACAGGCGACATGAACCCGCTCGCCGAGCTGCTGATCCGCATGGCGGTCTATGTGCCGATCATGCTGATGACCTATGCGACAGGCGACATGAACCTGCTCATCGTGCCGATCATGCTGGCCTTCATCTGTGCCGAGCCGGATCGCGGCGGGCGGCTGCAGCAGCTGGTCGACCGGGGCGGCGGCACCATTGTCGGCGCGGTGGTGGCGGTGGGCGCGATGGCGATCTACTACGTGGTGCCGCAGTTTCCGGTGCTGGTGGCGCTGATCGCGATCATCACCTTCTTCCTCATCGACAGGATGACGACGGGGGAGAGCCGGCCGCTCTACTACCAGTATATCTGCTCGGTGGCGCTGGTGATGCTGCTGTCGGCAACCTTCGGGGCACGCGACGCCTTCGAGGTGGTGGTGCAGCGCGTCGTGCTGACGAGCGGAGCGATGGTCGGGGCAATCGCGCTGCTGTCGCTGCTGGAGGCGATTTTCCTGCCGCGGAAGCTGGGCCCAGCCGCTCTATCCGCCTGAACCGCGGTCGCCGGCGAGGACCCGAGAGAGCGCCGAAACCAGCGACTGCACGTCGTAGGGTTTGCGGACCACGGGCACGTCGGCAAACGTGGGCGGGATGGTGCCGCCATCGCCATAGCCAGTGGCGAAGACGAACGGAATATCCTTGGCGCGCAGAGCCTCGGCGACGGGCAGCGAGGTGCTGTCGCCGAGGTTGACGTCGAGGATGGCGACCGCGACCGGGCTGCTCCTGAGGTGGCGCAACGCCTCGGCGGCGGAACTGGCGGTCGCGACCGCGGTGAAGCCGCGATCGGCGAGCATGCCCTCGGCATCCATGGCAATGAGCATCTGGTCCTCGACCAGGAGAATCGCCAGATCGGGCGGGAGGCTGGTGGCGGCCGCGGCGGATGGCAGCGCGCCGGCGTTCGAGGCGGCCTCGTTGCCCTTGCGGCGCACATGGCGCGCCGGCAGCCGAAAGCGTGCCGTGACGCCTGCGGGCGCGTAGCTGACCTCGCTCTGGCCACCCAGGTCGTAGGGGACGCTGCGATCGAGCAGCGCCGTGCCGAAGCCGATGCGCGAGGGCGGCGAGACCAGCGGACCGCCGCGCTCCTGCCAGTCGATGACGGCGTCGCCGGTCTCGGTGATCTTCGCATCGATATCGAGCTGGCCGCCCGGAATGGAAAGCGCCCCGTACTTGGCGGCATTGGTCGCCAGCTCGTGCAGCACCAGCGCCATCACCGAATAGGCCCGGCTGTCGAGCCAGGTGCCCTCGTCGCGAATGCGGATCTGACTGCCGCCGCCGCGATAGGGAGTGAGCTCGGCATTGACCAGATCGGACAACATGCCTCCGCCTTCGCCGCGGATGACCTGGTCGTGGGCAAAGCTCAGCGCCTGGATGCGCCCCTTGAGCGAGCTGACATAATCCTCGAGGTTGCGGCCCTGCTGCACCGGCTGGCCAACCAGTGACTTGATCACCGACAGGATGTTCTTGACGCGGTGATTGAGTTCCTCGTTGAGCATGCGTTGCCGGACGTCGGCTTTGGCGCGCTCCTCCTCCAGCATTTCGCTTTGACGCAGCACGACTTCCACCAACGAGGCGCGCGCGGCCTCGGCGATCTCGCGCTCGGCCTCGGTCCACGGCTGGGCCTGCCGGTGCACGGCCTGCTTCCAGATGGCGAAGCTCTTGCGCGGGGTCAGCCGGTCGCCCAGCGGACCGGTCTCATAGGACTTGTCGGGGTTGCCGGCCCAGTTCAGCGTCTGCACCAGTTCTTTCCTGAAGAAGAACAGGTAGTCGCGCGGCAGTTGCGACAGCGGAATGGCGAGCACGCCGGAGGCGAGCTGGTAGTAGGCCTCGGCCGGAGGGAAATGCGTGGCCAGGGAATGGGTGGCCCAGACACGCCCCTGGGTGACCGAGCCGATAAAGCTCGCGAGCGCCGGCGCGTCGGTTGCCGATGGCGCCGCGCCGGAAGCCAACCAGCGTCCGTTGAGATAGAGCGCAAAACCATCATTGGGGACGAGGCGGCCGAAATCGCCGAGGTTGTCGAGCAGCACATCCTCGAGATCGCGGGAACTGGCGAGCTTCAGCACCCGGTCGAGGTATTGCCGGGCCTCAGTTGCCAGCCTCAGCTTCTGCTTGTGGCGCATGGCGTTGAGATGAAGCGAGAAGAACTCGCCGAACATCTCGGCCGCCACACGCAGCGACATGGGCAGGACGCGCGGCGAATAGTGATGGCAGGCGATCAGGCCCCACAACTCGCCATCGACGATGATGGAGATCGACATCGACGCGCCGACGCCCATGTTGCGCAGGTACTCGAGATGGATCGGCGAGACCGAACGCAGATGGGCATAGCTCAGGTCGAGCGGCTCGCCGCTGAGATCGAACTGCGGCACCAGCGGGATCGGCTGGTAGCTGGCCGAGGAGATGATGCGAATTGTGTTCTTGAGATAGAGCGCCCGGGCCTGCTGCGGGATGTCGCTGGCCGGAAAATACTGGCCGAGAAAGCTCTCGAGATCGGCGCGCTTGACCTCGGCGAGGACCTTGCCGGCGCCATCCGCCTCGAAGCGATAGATCATGACGCGGTCGTAGCCCAGCACGCCGCGCACCAGCCGGGCGGCTGTCTGCACCAGCTGGTCGATGTTCTCGATCCGGCTGATGCGATCGATCATGGTACGGCTGAGTTGCAGCGGCTGATCGCGAACTGCGCTCGCCGGCTCGAACTCGACGATGACGCTCGACAGATGACGGTGGACCGAGATGTCGAAGCGGCCGCCGGTGGGAACAGCCTGGTCGAACAGCAGTGCCGGGCGGGAAGAGCCTCCGGCAGCGCCCAGGGCATTGCGCAGGCTGTGGACGAGATCGGCGCCAAGCAGGGTTTCGGCGGCCTGGCCGTTGATCTCGCGGGACAGGCCGAGAAGTTCGGGTGTGTTGCGGGAGTGCCGCAGCGCGACGGCAAAGCTGGCGTCAAACGCCAGCAAGGCGCCATGCGGCTGGATGCTGCCCGGGATATGGATGGGCTCGCGGTCGCAATTGGTGAGGTCGACGGATTGTTGTGCGGTAGACATCAGGTCGCGCCGAAAGCCAATCGAGCCGAGTGGAACGTTGCCAGCGAGCCCTCGAGCGCCATCTCGAGGTCGAAAGGCTCGACCTGCTCGAGCCGGGCAAGAAACCCCCGCCAGCCATCGATGTTGCTGCCGAGCAGCGCGAGGTGGCGTGCGCCAAAGCCGGCGCTCAACCCGATCGACTCGGCGCGCGCGAGCAGCAGACGGGCGCCGAGCGCCGAGCCTTCGAGCACATAGAGGGCCCCGAACAGGCTGTCGCCCTCGAGCGGCACCTGCTGCGGGCGGGAGGCGTCGGGCCTGATGCCCAGGTCGGCGAGATCGGCAGCGATCGCCTCGGAAACCCGCGCCGGGCGCCAATCGAGCAGTGCCTCGGGCCAGGCGACCGAGTTCAGCCGGTCCTCGATGGGACGGCGGAAGGCCGCGATGGCGCGCAGATAATTGCCGTAGCTCGGTAGATCGTGAAAGCCGCCGATGGCGGCATCGACAGCAGCATGTGCCTCAGCTGTGCGCTCCCGCAACAGCCAGCGCCGCGATGTAATCTGCATGAAGCGAAACACCCCCAGAAGCGCCAGTAACGCGCTGCCGGGCGATTAGGTTCCTGACCGGACGATAACTTCCGGCGCCGGCTCAGGCCCCATAGGGAATCCACACATTCTTGACCTGCGTGGCTCGGCGCAGAAAGTAGTCGCCCTCGAACTTCGCCTTGTCGCTCAGGTCGTAATAGAGGCCGCGGCTGGTCCAGGTCTGCTTGACGTTGCCGGCCGAGGCCTTCTCGACCATGGTCGAGGTTTCGGCGTCGCCGGCGAACCAGATGGCGTCGATGCCGTCATGCTCGGCCAGGGTCTTGGCCAGCACCTTGCTCTCGCCGGTGACGATGTTGAGGACGCCCGAGGGCACGTCCGAGGTTTCCAGCACCTGATAGAAATCGGTCATCGACAATGGCGATTTCTCGGATGGCACCAGCACCACGGTGTTGCCCATGGCGAGGGCCGGCGCAACGAGCGCGATGGAGCCGAGCAGTGGTCGGCTCGGCGGGGCGAGGACGGCCATGGCACCGAGGGCCTCGACCATGGCGGTCGCCACCATGCGCTGCGGCGGATTGTGCACGGCGCCATCATATTTGTCGGCCCAGCCGGCGAAGGCGAACAGGCGCTCGACACTGGCCGCCACTTCGGCGGCGCCGTCCTCGCCGGTCTGCGCCTTGATGCGGGCGGCGAACTCGTCGGCGCGGTATTCGAGGTTCTCGGCGAGGAAATAGAGGATCTGGGCGCGGTTATGCGCAGAGCTGGTGGCCCAGCCCAGCGCCGCACGGGCGGCTTCCACGGCGTTGCGGATGTCCTTGCGGTTGCCGTCGCCGACTTCGCCGACGAGCGCGCCATTGGGGCCGTGGACCGGCCGGGAATAACCGCTGTCCGGGCGGGCCTGCTTGCCGCCGATATACATCTTGGCGGTCTGATCCACGCCGCCGGCATCGTCGAGCGGGTTAGCGGATTTGGCTGCCTTGGGCGCAGCGGCGACAAAGGGTTTCAGCCCCTTCTCCCATTTCGGCTTCAGGTAGGAGACCATGCCTTCCTTGCCGCCTTCGCGGCCGAAGCCACTCTCCTTGTAGCCACCGAAGCCGACGGCGGCGTCGAAGTTGTTGGTGGAGTTGATCCACACGACGCCGGCCTTGAGCCTGGGGGCGATATCGAGGGCGAGGTTGACGTTCTCGGTCCAGATGGTGGCGGCGAGGCCGTAGCGAGTGTTGTTGGCGAGCGCCACCGCTTCCTCGGGGGTGCGGAAGCTCATCTCGACCAGCACCGGCCCGAAGATCTCCTCGTTGGCCACGGTGTTGGCGGTCGACACACGGGTGATCAGCGTCGGCTTGATGAAGCAACCGCCGCCCGGCACGTCGATGTCGGGCTCATAAAGCTGGCCGCCTTCGGCGACGCCTTTCTTTACCAGGTCGCGAACGCGTTCGACCTGCACCGGAGCGACCAGCGCACCGATATCAACAGCCTTGTCGAGCGGATCGCCGACGCGCAGCGTCGCCATGCGCTTCTTCAGCTTTTCGAGGAAACGCTCCTCGATCGATTCCTGCACCAAGAGGCGCGAGCCGGCGCAGCAGACCTGGCCCTGGTTGAACCAGATGGCATCGACGAGGCCCTCGATGGCACTATCGATGTCGGCGTCGTCGAAGACGATATAGGGCGACTTGCCGCCGAGTTCGAGCGACAGGCCCTTGCCGGTGCCGGCCGTGGCCCGCCGGATGATCTTCCCCACCTCGGTCGAGCCGGTGAAGGCGATCTTGTCGATATCGGGGTGGCCGGTGATGGCGGCGCCGGTGTCGCCCTCGCCGGTGACGATGTTGACGACGCCCTTGGGCAGGTGCGCCTTGTCGCAGATTTCAGCGAACAGCAGCGCGGTGAGCGAGGTGAACTCGGCCGGCTTCAACACCACGGTGTTCCCCGCGGCGAGCGCCGGGGCGATCTTCCAGGCCAGCATCAGCAGCGGAAAATTCCACGGGATGATCTGGCCGCAGACGCCGTAGGGCACGTGATCGGGGAACTCGCGCTCGAGGTGCTGGGCCCAACCGGCGTGATGGTAGAAGTGCCGCGCCACCAGCGGAATATCGACGTCGCGGCTCTCACGGATCGGCTTGCCGTTGTCCATGGTTTCGAGCACCGCGAACAGGCGCGAATGCTTCTGGATCAGCCGGGCGATGGCATAGAGGTACTTGCCGCGCTGGTAGCCTGACAGCGCCGACCATTTCGGGAACGCGGCACGCGCGGCTTTCACCGCCGCATCGACATCGGCGGCGGTACCGTCGGTGACGTCGGCGAGCTTCTTGCCGTTGGCCGGGTTCTCGGAGGCAAAGGTCTTGCCCGGCTTGGTCCAGGCGCCGTTGATGAAGTGGCCGAATTTGTTGTCGTGCGCGGCGAGCCAGGCCAGCGCCACGTCGGCGGACTCGGGAGCCGGGCCGTAGTCGAGGGAGGTGAAGATTTCGGCGATTTTGTTCATTGTTGTTCCTTCCCCGTCAGACCCTTAGAGCGCCGGACAGCCAGTCTCGATCCAAAGCATAGACATCGTCAGCGACTTTTCGCCACTTTTGCTCAATTGGGTACCAGACCCAGATGCCGGGAGCGTCAACCCGATAGCCAAACTCCATAAGGTCGGCACCGGGTCTGCCGATGAACAGGGCCTGCCCGTCATCCGAAAGTCTCGCCTCGTCAACTGGGTAGATGTACTGAAGCTGACTGGCCTCATCAAATCGGCCTTCCGCGTAGTAGGCGAAGTATGCTGTCGCTGCCGGCCATTCCGACGGATCAGGCGTCCGCATCACACCATCGGCATCCGGTAATCAGCCGCATAGTGTCCGGTCAGCGTGTGCTCCAGCTGGCGCTCGATGTCGGTGAGCAGGCTCGACGCGCCGAAGCGGAACAGGTGGGGCTGCAGCCAGTGGGTGCCGAGCTCTTCCTTGATCAGCGCCATGTAGTCGAGCGACAGCTTCGCCGTGGCGATGCCGCCGGCCGGCTTGTAGCCGATTTCGATGCCGGTTTCCTCGTGGAACCAGCGGATCATCCGCACCATCGACAGCGAGGTCTGAAGGTTGGCGTTGACCTTTTCCTTGCCGGTCGAGGTCTTGATGAAATCGGCGCCGGCCAGCATGCAGACCAGCGAGGCCTTGGCGACGTTGGTCTGGGTCGCCAGTTCGCCGGTGCCGAGGATGGTCTTGATATGGGCGTCGCCGCAGGCCTTCCGCATGGCTTTGACTTCGTCGTAGAGCGCCTGCCAGTCGCCGCGCAGCACCATGCCGCGCTCGATGACGATGTCGATCTCGTTGGCGCCGTCGGCGACCGAGGCTTCGATCTCGGCAAGGCGAGTCGATAGCGGCGCGAGGCCGTGCGGGAAGGCGGTGGACACCGCGGCGACATTGATGCCGGTGCCTTTGAGCGCATCGACGGCGGTCTTGACGAAGGAGTGGTAGACGCAGACCGCGGCCGGCTTCACCTCGAGGTCGGCGACGCCGAGACCATCGATGATATCCTGCCGGACCGGATGACGGGCCTTGGCGCAGAGCCGCTCGACGCGGCCGGGGGTATCGTCGGAGTTGAGCGTGGTCAGGTCCATCAGCGTGATGGCCTTGAGCAACCAGGCGGCCTGAAAATCCTTCTTCACCGTGCGGCGGGCCGGCAGCGTCGCAGCGCGGCGCTCGAGCGCCGAACGGTTCATGCGCACGCGTTCGACCCAATCGAGATCGAGCGGGAAGCCGGGATTTCGGCGATGAGAGCCAGCAGACGACCCAGCGGGGTCTTTCGACTTTGCCGCGGCTACAGGCTTGGTCCCGGCCGGTTGATCGACGACGCGCAGTTCCATGGGATGGCCTCCTTGCCGCGGACCCTTAGCGGGATTTTGCGGCACTTTGCTGACTGCCATTATCGGCCCAAAAACTCGGGTCCGAAAGAGTGCGGCAGCAGCTCGGCGATGGTCTGCTCGAGCGGCGTGCCGTCAATGCCGTGCGAGACGACGACGACGTCCTGATCGGCGAACTCGCGAATGCGCTGGCGGCAGCCGCCACACGGGGTGACCGGCGTCGCGCCGGGGCCGGTGGTGTAGACGCGCTTGATGCGGCGCCCCCCGCCGGCGAGCATGGCGGCAATCGCCGAGGGCTCGGCGCAGTTGCCGACCGGATAGGCGGCGTTCTCGACATTGCAGCCGACATAGATCTTGCCGTCATCGGCGAGGATGGCGGTGCCGACCTGGAAGTTCGAATAGGGCGCATAGGCTTTGGCGCGAACGGCTTCGGCGGCAGCCAGCAGCTGCGGGTCCAGCGGGTGAGGCATCAGCGCTCCTTGGTATAGGCGACGCCACCGGCCTTGGGGCCGACGGCCTTGCCGATGAAGCCGGCCAGCAGGATGACGGTGAGGATGTAGGGCAGCGCCTGGATCGCCTGCACCGGCACGCCGACGCCGAAGATCGAAGTGCCCTGCAGGCGGATCTGCAGCGCATCGAGGAAGCCGAACAGCAGGCAGGTGAACATCGCCGGCACCGGTTTCCATTTGGCGAAGATCAGCGCGGCGAGCGCGATGAAGCCCTTGCCGGCAGTCATGTTGTTGCCGAAGCCCGAGCCCTGGGCGATCGAGAAGAACGCCCCGGCAAGGCCGCAGAGGAACCCGGTGATCAGCACCGCCTGGTAGCGGAGCCTCGTGACCGAGATGCCGGCAGTATCGACGGCCTTGGGGTTCTCGCCGACGGCGCGCAGGCGCAGGCCGAAGCGGGTGCGATAGAGCACCCACCAGGTGATCGGCACGGCGAGGAAGGCGATGTAGACCAGGATATTGTGGCCCGAGATCAGCTCGGAATAGATCTGGCCGACCACCGGCACACCGGCCAGTTCGTTGGCAAAGGGCAGATCGATGTTCTGGAAGCGGCCGCTGACCGGCAGTTGCGGGGTGCGCCCGCCCTGCCCGAACCACTGAATGCCGAGGAAGGTGGTGAGGCCGGCCGCCAGCATGTTGATGGCGACGCCGGCGATCAGCTGGTTGCCGCGCAGGGTGATGGCGGCAGCCCCCTGCAGGCCCGCCGTGGTGATAGAGACGGCGAGGCCGGCAAGAAGCCCGAGCCAGACATTGGCGGTGACCGCCGCGACGGCGGCCGCAGCGAAGGCCGAGGCCAGCATCTTGCCTTCGAGGCCGATGTCGAAGACGCCGGCGCGCTCGGAGTAGAGCCCGGCGAGACAGGCGAGCAGCAACGGCGTCGAGAGCCGGAGCGTCGCATCGAGGGTGGAGAGAACGAGGCCGAGATCCATGGCTCAGCTCCCCGACTTGACGCTGTTGGCTTCGATGGCGCCGGCCTTCTGCTGCGGCGACAGCGTCATGAAGATGCGCTGCAGGCCGGGACGGAACAACCCCTCCATCGCGCCGGTGAACAGGATCACCAGCGCCTGGATGACGACGACCATCTCCTTGCTCAACCCTGGAATGACGTATTGCAGCTCGTTGCCGCCCTGGTAGAGGGCGCCGAACAGCACGGCGGCGAGCAGGATGCCGACCGGATGGTTGCGCCCCATCAGCGCCACGGCGATGCCGACGAAGCCGGCATCGGCGACATAATCGAGCACCAGGCGGTACTGCACGCCGACCACCTGGTTGACGGCCACCATGCCGGCGAGCGCGCCGGACATGGTCATGACGATCATGATGATGCGGCTGTTGGACATGCCGGCGTAGCGGGTGGCGGTCGGGTTCTGGCCCAGCGCCCGCATGGCGAAACCGAAACGGGTGTGCCAGATCAGGATGTAGGCGCCGACGAGGCAGACCAGCGCCAGCACCAGGGTGAAGTTGACGTCGGTGTTCTTGAACCAGGGAATGAAGGCACCGAGCTTGGGCATGCGGCCCTCGGGAGCGATCATCGCGGATTCCGGCGCGAGAATGCCCGCCGGTTTCAAGACGTTCACCACCATGTAGACCATGATCGCCGCGGCGATGAAGTTGAACATGATGGTGGTGATGACGACGTGCGAGCCGCGCTTCGCCTGTAGCCAGCCGGGGATGAAGCCCCACAGCCCACCCACCGCCGCACCGGCAACGATGGCGATCGGGAAGGTGATCCACCAGGGCAGGAACTGCAGCGGCAGCGCCACGGCGATGACGCCGAGGCCGGCGATATAGGCCTGGCCATTGCCGCCGATATTGAACAACCCGGCATGCGCCGCGACTGCCACGGCGAGGCCGGTGAACATGAAGTTGGTCGAGTAGTAGAGCGTGTAGCCGAAATTGTAGCCGTTGCCGAAGGCACCGGTGACGATGGCATTGAGGGCCGCCAGCGGATCCTGGCCGATGGCGAGGACGACGAGGCCGGAAACGATGAAGGCCAGCGCCAGGTTGAGGATCGGCAACAGGACCACATCGGCCCAGCGCGGCAGCGGTTTGAGGATGGCTGAACTCATGAGCCCTGTCCTTGGGCCGCGACGCGCGCGGGGGCGGCAGCTTTCTTGTCGGTGACGCCGGCCATCATCAGGCCGAGCTCGCCTTCGGTGGCGGTTGCCGGATCGGCTTCGCCGACGATCTGGCCGTCGAACATCACGAGGATGCGGTCGGCGAGCGAGCGGATTTCGTCGAGCTCGACCGAAACGACGAGGATCGCCTTGCCGGCGTCGCGCATCTTGATGATCTGGTTATGGATGAACTCGATGGCACCGATATCGACGCCGCGGGTCGGCTGGCCGACGATCAGCACGTCGGGGTTGCGCTCCATCTCGCGCGCCAGGACGATCTTCTGCTGGTTGCCGCCGGAGAAGTTGGCGGTCTTCAAGCGCTCGTTGGCCGGGCGGATGTCGAACTTCTTGATGCGCTCGCGCGCCTCGGCCTGCGCCGCGGCGCTGTCGAGGATGATGCCCTTGCCATAGGCCGGGTCATCCTCGTAGCCGAGCATGGCGTTTTCCCATTCCTCGAAGGCCGTGATCAGGCCCATGCGTTGCCGATCTTCCGGCACATGGGCAAGCCCGGCCTTCCTGGCGCGATGCGCACCGTCATCGCCTTCGAGCGACAGCGGCGTGCCCTTCAGGCGGACGATGCCGCTCGTCTGGTCGCGCATGCCGGAAATGGACTCGAGCAGCTCGGACTGCCCGTTGCCGGCGACGCCGGCAATGCCGACGATCTCGCCGGCCCGCACGGTGAAGCTCACATCCTTGACCCGGGTAACGCCGAGGTCGTCCTTGACGACGAGGTTCTCGACCGAGAGGAAGGTATCGCCCGGCTTGGCGGCGGTCTTTTCGACCCGCAGCAGCACGCGGCGCCCCACCATCAGCTCGGCGAGCTGCTCGGGATTGGTCTCGGAAGTCTTGAGCGTATCCACCATGGCGCCCTGCCGCATCACCGACACGTAGTCGGTAATGGCCATGATCTCGCGCAGCTTGTGGGTGATGAGGATGATGGTCTTGCCCTGGTCGCGCAGGGTGCGCAGCACGCGGAACAGGTCGTCCGCTTCGGCCGGGGTGAGTACGCCTGTCGGCTCGTCGAGGATCAACACGTCGGCGCCGCGATACAGCGCCTTGAGGATTTCGACGCGCTGCTGGGTGCCGACCGAGACATCCTCGATGATCGCATCGGGATTGACGTCCAGCCGGTACTCCTTGGCCAGGCGGGTCAATTCCTTGCGGGCACGATCGAGGCTGGGCCCCAGCATGGCGCTGTCCTCGGCGCCGAGCACGACGTTCTCGAGGATGGAGAAATTGTCGACCAGCATGAAGTGCTGGTGCACCATGCCGATACCGAGCGCCAGCGCGTGGCGGCTGTCGGTGATGGCATGCGGGGTGCCGTTGACGCGGATCTCGCCCGAGTCGGCGGTGTAGAAACCATAGAGGATCGACATCAGGGTCGACTTGCCGGCGCCGTTCTCGCCGACGATGCCGTGCACCGTGCCGCGCCGGACCTGGAGGTCGATGTCCTTGTTGGCATGCACGGCGCCGAAGCGCTTGTTGATGCCGATCAGTTCGATCGCGAGGTCTGATGCCGCGGCCGAAGACGCAGCGGCCACTTGTGGCCGCTGCGCAATGGGATCACCCATCGGGGTGTCGCTGGACAACTGCCGAACTCAGGCCGGGCAGGTGTTGTCGGCGGTGTAGTCGTGGACGGTGATCGCGCCCGACTGGATCTCGGACGAGAAGGCGTCGACCTTGCTCTTGATGTCGTCGGTGATCAGCGCCTTGTTGTTGTCGTCGAGTGCGTAGCCGACGCCGTTTTCCTTGAGGCCGAGGACGGTGAGGCCGGGCTTGAAGTTCGCATCGGTAAGCGCGTTCTCGACGGCGACGTCGACCCGCTTCATCATCGAGGTCAGCACCGAGCCGGGGTGCAGGTAGTTCTGGTTGCTGTCGACGCCGATCGAGAACTTGCCCGCATCGGCTGCGGCCTGCAGTACGCCGAGGCCCGAACCGCCGGCGGCGGCGAAGACCACGTCGGCGCCGGCATCGAACTGCGCCTTGGTGAGCTCACCGGCGGTGACCGGATCGTTCCATGCGGCCGGCGTGGTGCCGGTGTAGTTCTCGATGATCTTGACGTTGGGGTTGGCCGCCTTGGCGCCCTGGGCGTAGCCGCAGTAGAACTTGTGAATGATCGGCACGTCCATGCCGCCGACGAAACCGACGGTGCCGGTGGTCGACTTCAGCGCCGCGATGGCGCCGACGAGGAACGACCCGGTATGCTCGTCGAAGATGATCGACTGCACGTTCGGCGCATCGACGACGGCGTCGATCACCACGAAGTGGGTGTCCGGGAACTCGGCGGCGACGGTGGTCAGCGCGGTGCCCCAGGAGAAGCCGGCCATCACGATAGGGTTGGCGCCCTGCGAGGCGAAGCGGCGCAGCGCCTGCTCGCGCTGGGCGTCGTTCTGCAGCTCGAGATCGGTGAAGCTGCCGCCGGTGGCCTTCTTCCAGGCCTCGGCGCCGTTATAGGCCGCCTCGTTGAAGGATTTGTCGAACTTGCCGCCCAGGTCGTAGATGACAGCCGGATCAGCGAGCGCCGCACCAGCGGCGAGCACCGACAACGCCACGCCAGCCGCGAGCGCAGTGATGCGCTTCGAAAAATAGTTCATGGATCAGTCTCCCTGTATCGCGTCCGGCAACGGCACATGCCGCCCTGACAGCCCGGCGCGTTGGGAACGAATACAATCCTGCAAACCGGCGCTCTGCAAGAGGCGGCAGCGCAGATTTTGACCAAGTGGGCAAAAATCGTGCGGAGAAGGTTTATGTCGGCGGGGACCAGGGCTTCGATCCCCTGCCCGGCCGCGCCCGAGGCAGGTTCAGCCCGCGACCGGTTTCACCTCGACGCCCATCGCCTCACCGAAGCGCACGAAGAAACCGTCGATGATCTTCTGGGCGGAGCTGCCGATCAGCGACTTGCCCAGCTTCATGATGCCGCCATCGGCGCCGCCATTGGCGGTGAACACCAGCTCGGTGTGCGCACCGGCATCGGAGAGGACAATGTCGGCGGCGGCTTCGGCCTTGCCGAGCAGACCGCCGCGGCCCTTGCCGGCGAGCGTATAGCTCTGGGCGGGGACGATGTTGCGCAGCTCCAGATCGCCCGAGAACACCGGCTGCATCAGCCCCAGATTGACCTCGATCTCCAGTTCGAGCGTGCTCTCACCGGTCCAGTCGATGCGGCGGCAGCCGGGAATGATCGCCTTGAGCACCTGGGTGTCGTTGAGCGCCTGCCACACCTCGAGCCGCGGCGCCGAAACCAGGTACCTGCCGCCGAATTCCATGCCGTCATTTCCTCGCCATTGTGCCGTCTGAAACCAAGCTAGTGCGTGGGACCGCAATGGACAACCGCGGCAGCGCTGCAACGGTTGCCGCAAACTTCTCGGCGGGCTCTTTTCGTGAGGCTTTTAAGCACCATATCGCGCAAAACAGGCGTGGCCGATATAAGCAACATTGGCAACTGACGCCGAGAACGTGAATCATGTCACCCCAAGGTGACCGATAGAGGGAAACGCATCCAAATGGCCACTGAAGTGATGGAAAAGCCCCTGCAGTATCTCGACAAGGCGATGGGGGCGATCAAGCAGCTCGGCATTTGGCCGGAGCAGGCCGGCGAGCAGCCGATCACCGGACTGCTCAACGAGATCACCGAGCTCGACGAGAACAAGGTCATCCTGATCGGCCGCACGCTGACCCAGGCGAGCGCCTTCAACGAGGTGGTGCGCAGCCAGGTCGCGGCGATGAATGTCGGCGAGCGCTACGAGGACATCACCAACGGCTTCAACTCGATCCGCGACGACGCCAAGGCCATGGTGGATCAGCTGGACGACGGCAAGCTCGACCTGATGGAGCGGATCTCCAACGTCTGGATGAAGGTCAGCCGCGGCGACATCGCCTCGCGGTTCGACAAGATCCGCAACACCTATCTCGACGTCTCCAAGGAGACCAAGAACCAGGTCGACCGCGAGCACACCATCCTCGAGGCCTATCGCGATTTCCGCGGCGCGCTGAAGCAGTCCGAAGTGATGGCGCTGGAACTGCTCGATGTCGCGACCACGAAACTCGACGACAAGAAGAACATCCTAAAGGCGGCAGGCGATGCGCTGGCGGCCTTCACCGAAGGCACGCCGGCCGATCGCGCCAAGCTGGAGATGGACCGCGACGAGAAGCTGCGCGACCTGCAGAACGAGGAGCGCCGCTACCAGATCGCCAAGGACCTGAGCGACAACCTGACCATCTCCTACTCCACCTCGGAAGTGGTGATGGCGCGGCTGATGCAGACCACGCAGGCCAAGGAGCGGGTCTACCAGCAGGCGATTTCGTTCTTTTCGACCAACGAGACGGTGTTCACGGCGCTCAGCGCCTCGTTCACCGGGCTGTTCGGCCTGCACGAATCGACCGAAACGCTGAACGCCATGAAGGAAGGCATGTCCAAGAGCCTCGAGACGCTCTCGGAGATCGGCGACCGGGTGGGCGAAGCGGCGGTGAAGGCCGGCTACGGCCCGACGATCCGCGCCGATGCGGTCAAGAAGCTGGTCGACTCGGTGGTGACGTTCCAGGAGAAGTCGCGCGTCATCATCAACGAGATGCGCGTGGCGGCGACCAAGAACTCAGCCGAGATCCGCGATGCGGTCGAGGACGGCAAGCGCCGTCTGGCCCAGTTGGCCGCGGACGGCAACGCGCTGATCCTCGAAGAAAAGAAGGCCTGATTTGGAGCGCGAACGGGCTCGAACATGAGCACGACGACGGCGACTGCCGACAAGGCCCCGCTCGACGAGGTAATGCTGGCGATGGACGTGGTCGACACGCTCCGTCACCGGCAGGACCTGGTGGAACGCGAACTCGCGGGCGATGCCCGCGAGAAGCAGCTGATCGACAAGTTGCGCGAGATCTATCACCAGCAGGGCATCGAGGTGACCGATGCGGTGCTGATGGAGGGCGTCAAGGCGCTCGACGAGAGCCGCTTCGTCTATACGCCTCCCAAGCCGAGCCTCGGGGTCAGCCTCGCCAGGCTGTTTGTCGGGCGCAAGAAATGGGGCCCGGCGGCCTTGGCGATTGTGCTGGTGCTGGTGGTGGGGCTCGGCGGCTACTTCTTCGCCTATCGCCCATACCAGGCGGCCCAGGTGGAAGGCGCCCGGATCGAGCTCAGCGAGAAGCTGCCGGCCGAGATGGATGCGCTGTACCAGTCGATCTTCGAAGAAACCAAGGTGCAGCAGGCGGTCACCCAGGCCGAGCAGATGCGCGGGCGCGGCAAGACCGCTGCGGCTGAAGGCAACCGGGCGGGCGCCGAGCAGGCGATCGCCTCGCTGACCGGGCTGCGCGACCAGCTCCGGCAAGAATATCAGCTCAAGATCGTCAACCGTGAGGGGCAGAAGACCGGGTTCTGGACCTTCCCCGAGATCAACACGGCGGCCACCAACTATTACGTGGTGGTTGAAGCGGTGGGCAGCGACGGCAAGCCGCTGACGCTGCCTGTTGTCAACGAGGAGAACGGCCAGACCGAGAACGTTTCGATCTGGGGCGTGCGGGTGCCCGAAAGCACTTACCGGGCGGTCGAGAACGACAAGAAAGACGACGGCATCCTGCAACGCAACGTGCTGGGTGTGAAGGAATACGGTTTCCTCGACGTCGACTATGTCATGCCGGTGCTTGGCGGAGCGGTGACACGGTGGTGAGAACCTACACATCGACGCTAGTACGGGTTCTCTCATGAGCCTTTCCGGACCCGAGGCCCTGCGTTCCCTCGACGAGGCGTTGCGCGACATCCGCCGCGAGGAGGACGAGATCGCCAAGCGGCTCGCCCGTTCGGCCGAGCTGGTCACCAAGTTCAAGGAGACCGAGAGCGAGCTGCTGCGGCAGCTGGCGGAAGTGCGGCTGGACCCGACCACTCAGGCGGCGCTCGCCGGTCGGTTGAGCCAGGCCGAAATCAAGGCGCGCGAGATGCTGAGCCGGCATGGCGCCGAACTGAGCGCGGCGGAGGGCGAACTCAAGGGGCTCGACAAGCAGATCGCCGCGCTGGCCAAGGAGCGCACCGAGCAGGCCGCCGCAGCCGACAAGGCGCAGGCCGAGCTGAAGAGCCTGGCCGACCGCGTCGCGGTGGAGGCGGTAAAGAACCCCGAATATGCGGAAAAGCGCAAGGCTGCCGAACAGCTGGCCCATGTCGCCGAAGAGAGCCTGCGCAAGACCCAGCAGGCCGAAACCGATCGCGAGCTCAAGGGCAAGCCTTACCGCGACGATCCGCTGTTCATGTATCTGTGGGAGCGTGGCTTCGGCACCAAGAACTACCGCGAGAACAACCTCATCCAGTATTTCGATGGGCTGATCGCCGGGCTTGTGGGCTTCCCCGAGGCGCGGGCGAATTTCGCCATGCTCAACGAAATCCCGATGCGGCTGCGCGAGCACGCCGACCGCCAGCAGCAGATCGCAACGGCTGCAGGCGAGGAAGTGACCAAGCTGGAAAAGGCGGCGGTGGACGCGGCCGGCGGCCGGCCGACCCGCGAGCTGCTGGAAAAGGCCGAAGCGCGGATCGCCGCGATCGACCAGGAGATGGTCGCGGCCGAGGACAAGCGTGACGAGCGCGCCCGGGCCCAGCGCGAGCTGGCGCAGGGGAGCGACCCGGCGTTCAGCGCGGCGGTGAGCGGGCTGGCCGAAGCGCTGGGTCGCGAGGATATCCAGACCCTGCTCGCCGAGGCGCGCGCCACCGAGACCGGGCAGGACGACACCATCGTCAAGCAGATCGACGAATCGCGGCAGCGCGCCGCCGAAGAAGACGGCGACAGCCGTGAACAGAAGGCCCGGCTGAAGACCCTGGCGGCGCGGCGGCGCGAACTCGAGGATATCCAGTACGAGTTCAAGAAGCAGAATTTCGACAACCCGCGCTCGACCTTCCGCGAGGACAAGCTGGTCGGCGACCTGCTGAACGACTTTCTGCGCGGCGGCATTACGGCAGCCGATTACTGGGGCCAGTGGCGGCGCAGCCAGAACTGGCAGGGCGGAGTGCAGCCGCAGCAACAGCAGCGACAGGATTCGCCCTGGGGTGGCGGCAGCAGCGGCGGCGGCTTCAGCTGGCCGGATTCAAGCTTTGGCGGCGGCGCCAGCGGCGGGCGCCGCGACGGCGGCTTCGGCGGCAGCTGGGGTCGGCTCCCGGGCGGCGGTGGTGGTGGCTTCGGCGGCGGCGGTTCCGGCGGTGGTGGCAGCGGCGGCGGCTTCTCGCGCCCCCGCACCGGCTCCAGCGGCAACCGCACCAGCGGCGGCTTCAAGACCGGCGGCGGGTTCTAGCTACAGCGTGCGGCTGGCCTTGCTGCAACGAAGTCGGGCGGCAGGGGGCAGCTATGGACTCGGTATCTACCAGTGCGATGGCGTCCTATTTCGGGGCCGCGCTGGCCGTTCGGTAAGCTGCACGAGCAATGACGGGTTCAAGGGTGACTGGCAGGTTCCAGCCACCTGTGGGCGAGCCAAGCGTCCCCTCGCCCCTTTGGGGAGAGGGTCAGGGTGAGGGGCAGCCAAGCACGCTGGGTGAACTGATCATAGCCGCTGGGCAATATTGAGTCTGGCGCGCTTGGCGCCCCTCACCCCAGCCCTCTCCCCAGAGGGGCGAGGGGGCGCTGTGGCATGGCCCTGGCCGACTGCGCGATCGGCGCTTCGGCATGATGGCGATCGCCCTCCAGAGCCACGAGGATTGCCTGCTTAATCGCACGGTCGCCTGCCTAGCGGGGCTCCCGACGACCACTGACAGTTTCAGCCGGTGGAAGTATCTTCCGAGCGCAAGATCGCCCGCCCCAACCTTCGAATGAATGACGGGACTCAACGCCCCGGCGTGAGGCCGTCGAGCAGAAGATCGAGGCCCTTCCTGAAGGCGCCGTCCCAATCGCTGTCGAGCAGCAGGCGCGAGCGGTCGATGGTGGGGTAGCGGCCGCTCAGTTCGGCGAGCTGCTGCTGCGCCGCGGCGAGATCGTCGGCGGAACGATCGAAACTGCCGCGCGTGATGGTGGCGCCCATCACATAGTTCCACACCGACCAGATCGCGACGTTCAGGTCGGCGTCGGCGACGCCGGCGCGCGACAGGGTCTGGCTGAGCAGCTCCAGCCGCCCCAGCATGCTCGGACCGAGGGCGCGGCGCGGCAGCAGGGCGGCCGACCAGGGGTGGCGCAGCATCGCGGCGCGCCAGTCCTCGAGCATCAGCACGGCGTCGGCGCGCCAATCGCGGGGTCCGGCCGGTGTCGGCGGGGCGTAGGCAAGGACGGCGTCGAGCGCCAGGTCGAACACCTGCTCCTTGTTGTCGACATGCCAGTAGAGGCTCATCGCGCCGGCCCCCAGGCGATCGGCCAGCCGGCGCATCGACAGGCTGTCGGCGCCATGGCTGTCGAGCAGTTCCACCGCGGTGGCGACGATGCGTTCGAGCGAAAGCGGTTGCTCGCCCGCAGCTGCACCCGCGCCTGGCTTTCGAGATCGCCTGGCCGGCGCGCCGCTGGGTCTGACTGGCATATGGTCCTCGCTGACGATCGATCTAGGCCAGGTGGGTGGCAAATGTCGACCCCCCGACCCAATTGACTCGTACATCGTACTATGCCAGTTCTCGTACACTGTACGATTGAGACGTATGGCGTAGCTGAACACCCATGCAACCGAACCGACCGCGCGCCCCGTCCAGGGGGCGCGGCGCCGAGAGAACCATCATGTCACGCACCTTCACACGGCTGCTTTTCGGAGGAATGATCATCATGACCGCAGGCGTTTCCACCGCGACGAGGGCAGACGAGCCGCGCCTCAGCATCGTCAATCCGCCCAACCTGTTCGACCCGACGCCGAATGGCTACAGCACGGCGGTGATCGTGCCGGCAGGGGCGAGGCTCGCCTATATTTCGGGCCAGGGCGGGCAGGACAGCACCGGCGGCCTGTCAGCCGATTTCGCTGCTCAGGTGAAGCAGGCCTATGCCAATCTCGGCGCGGCGCTGGCGGGCATCGGCGCCAAGCCGGAACAGGTGGCCAAGCTCACGGTTTTCGTGGTCAACCACGATATGTCGAAGCTCGGCGTGCTGACCGAAAGCGTCACGGCGATGTTCGGCGAGACGTTGCCGGCGCAGACCCTCGTGCCGGTGCCCAAGCTGGCGGTCGATCCGATGCTGTTCGAAGTCGAAGCGATCGTCGTGCTCGACTAGTCTGGAACGAGGCCGGCGGCGGGTCAGCCCGCCGCCGGGCCGTCACTTACGGCGTCCGGATGGGTGGCCGGCGCGGCGTGGCTGCGGTGCGCCCTGAGGCACGAGATCACGCCGGCCAGCACGAAGATGAAGGCGAGCACTTCGGAGACCTGCGGCCAGCGCTGCTCCCACAGGAAGCCGTAGAGCAGCGCGAACACGGTCTCGAAGACGATCATCTGGCCGACCAGGGTCAGCGGCAGCAGCCGGCTCATGCGGTTCCACAGCGCATTGCCGCAGATCGACGCCAGCACGGCAACGCCGATCGAGACCCCGGCGAACTGCAACCAATCGGCAGCCGCGTGCTGCACCGGCTGGACAATGGCGATGAGCGGCACCAGCAGCAGGGCCTGAGCGCCGGTGACGACACCGGTCAGCAGGCTCCAGTCATGGGCCGACAGATGCGGCAGCCGGGCGAGGCAGCGGCTGTTGCCGACGGCATAGGCGGTCCACGAGGCGAGCGCCCCGAAGGCGCAGACGAGGCCCAGCAGTGCGGTGCCGCCGGTTGTCGCCGCGACGGCCTGCCAGCCAATGCTGAGCGCCCCGGCGGCGCAGAGCAGCAGCGAGGGCAGCAGAGCACGGAAGGGGACCGCGCCGCGATCGCGGCTGCCGATGAGGGTGACGGTGACGGGCAGGAACCCGACCACCAGCGAGGCCATGGCAACGCTGCCCAGTTGCACCGCCGAGGCGACGAGAACGTAGTAGAGCGTATTGCCCGCGAGGGCGAGCCAGGCCAGCGACAGCCAGTCGCGGGGGTGCAGTGCCGCGCGCAGCGCCCGCCAGCGCGGCAGGATGAGCATGACGGAGATGACGCCATAGGCGAGGTAGCGCCCGGCGGCGAGCTCCAGCGGGCTGAAGCTATGCACCAGTTCGGGGGCAAGGAATACCAGCCCCCACAGCGCGCCGGCGGCGACGCCGAAGGCGAGGCCGAGATAGGTCCGGTAGGCGGCAGACGGTGTGGCGGTGATGGAGCTCAAGCTGGCCTCACGAGGGATCGCGGCGAGGGATATCATCGCCAGGGTGAGCGTTGCGCTCTTGATTGTGCCCTCGAATGCAACAAAAACTCACCCATGACCCATGCCAGAGCAGCGAGCCGCAAGCTCGACAGTTTCGATCGCGCGATCCTGAGGATCGTGCAGCGCGACAACAAGATGCCGCAGCGCAGCATCGCCGAGGCCGTCAACCTGTCGGCAGCGGCGGTGCAGCGGCGGATCGCGGCGATGGAAGCCGCGGGAGTGATCGAAAAGAACGTCGCCGTGCTCGATCCGCGCGCCGTCGAAATGGGGATCACGGCCATTGTCGAGTTGCACCTCGCCAACGAACGATCGCAGACGGTGGATGCAGCCAAGGCGCTGTTCCGCGCCGCTCCGGAAGTGCAGCAATGCTACTACGTGACGGGTGGAACCAGCTTCATGCTGATCATCGTCTCCCCCGACATGGTGAGCTACGAGGCGACGACGCGCCGGCTGTTTGCACAGAACGACGCCGTGGCGAGTTTCCGCACACTGGTGGCGCTCGACCGGGTGAAGACCGGATCGGAAATCGTCGTCCCATGACGGCTCTGTCGCGCTTCGAGCCGCCCCCAACTTCCACCTGCGCTAGTCGACCAGGCAGTGCCGACCGATCTCGGCGACGCTGTTCAGCCCGGCGAGACCCATGGTGACGTCGAGCTCCCGGCGGATGATCTCGATGGCTCGGCTGACGCCCGCCTCGCCGCCGGCCCCGAGGCCGTAGATATAGGCCCGGCCGAGCAGACAGCCGCGGGCGCCCAGCGCGATGGCGCGCAGCACGTCCTGGCCCGAACGGACCCCGCCATCGAACAGCACTTCGAGATCGGAACCGACGGCATCGGCGATGCCCGGGAGGATCGAGATCGAGGACGACGCCCCATCCATCTGGCGCCCGCCATGGTTCGAGACGACGATCGCGGAGGCGCCGACATCGCGGGCGGCGCGCGCATCCTCGACATCGAGAATGCCTTTGATGATCAGCTTGCCCGGCCAGATGCCGCGGATCCATTCGATTTCTTTCCAGCTCAGCGTTTCATCGAACTGGTGCGCGATCCATTCGGCGAGCGCCTTGACCCGTGCCTCGCCCCGCACGAAACCGGCGAGATTGCCGAAGGTCCGGCGCCGCGCGGCGAGCATGCCGAGAGCCCAGCGCGGCTTGGTGGCCATGTCGATGAGGTTGCCGAGCTTCAGCGCCGGCGGTACGGACAGGCCATTCCTGATATCGGCATGGCGCTGCCCGAGCACCTGCAGGTCGACGGTGAGCACCAGGGCGCTGCAGCGGGCGGCAATGGCCCGCTCGATCAGCGCACGGGCGAAGCCGCGATCCTTCATGACGTAGAGCTGGAACCAGAAGGGCTTCTCGACGGCCGCAGCAACGTCCTCGATCGAGCAGATCGACAGCGTGCCGAGGGTATAGGGGATGCCGGCGGCCTGGGCGGCGCGACAGGCGAGTATCTCGCCATCGCCCCATTGCAGCCCGCCCAGCCCGATAGGGGCGAGCGCGATCGGCAACCCTACGCGCTCGCCCAAGAGCGTCGAGCTGGTGCTGCGGCGCGAGATATCGACGAGCACCCGCTGGCGCAGCCTGATGCGCTCGAGGTCGGAGCGATTGGCGGCGAGCGTCTGCTCGGTGTAGGAGCCCGCCTCGGCGTAGCCGAAGAAGGCGCGCGGCACGCGCCGGCGGGCGGCCTGGCGCAGATCCTCGATACAGGTCATGGCCCGCATCGACGCGGGCGCGCGCGCCGATCGCCCGGCACGCGAGGTCCGGTGCTGTCGTCCATCCACAAGCGCATCCATGGCGGCACCTCCATTTGGTGCCCGCATCGATCCGACCGGAAGCGGGGAATGTAAATTCACTAGCGGGTATACTTTGCGAAGCGCTAGCATCGGCGCATGCCCCGCTCAGCGCGTGACACCCGCCAGAAGATCCTGCGCGAGGCCCATCGGCTCTTCCGCAGGAGCGGATTCTTCCGCGCCGGTATCGACGAGATCGCCGCCGCCAGCCACGTCACCAAACGCACGCTCTACCACCACTTCGAGAGCAAGGATGCCCTGCTGGCGGCCGTGCTGCTGGCGCAGCACGACGAGGTCTTCGCAAACGCCGACCCCTATGGGGTCAGACTGTCAGGCACGCCAAGGCAGATCGTCGACGTGCTGTTCGACAAGCTCGTCGAGTGGTCGGCAACGCCGCACTGGGCCGGTTCGGGGTTCACGCGGCTCGCCATGGAACTCGCCGACCTGCCCGGGCATCCGGCGCGGACGATCGCGCACAAGCACAAGGCGGCCCTGCAGCATTACCTCACCGAGGTGCTGGCGGCGGCTGGTCTCGAACATCCGGGCGAGCGGGCAAAAGAGCTGTTCGTGCTGATCGAGGGCGCCATGGCGCTGATCCTGATCCATGGCGATCCCAGCTACGCCCAAACCGCGGCCACGGCGGCGCGGCGGTTGTTCGACCCGACGCGCACCAGCGAGGCGATACGCCTGCCCTCCGACGCCTAGCCGGAATGGCCGGCGCAGGGCGGAACATCCTTGATCGGGGCGCTGGCGAGAACGCTCGAGAGCGGCTGATTGCTGAGCAGCGGAGCGAGGCCCGGGGCGCCGGGCAGTGCCACGAGAGCGGAGATGGTGGTTTTGGCCGGATCGACCGGCTCGGTGCGGCAGAGCCGCGGCGACAGCGAGATGGAGAGGGCATTATTGCCGGCCGGCAGGGTCTTGGCCCAGGCCTGGGCCTCGCGGATGGCCTGCTTGTCGGCATCGGAAAAGCCGAACAGGTAGTAGTTGCGCTCGCCCGAAGGGGGCGGAAGCGTGCCGGCGAGATCATCGGCGTCAGCGGCAATCAGCGTTGCCTTGATGCGGCGCTCGCCGCTCGAGGGCGTGGTGATGTCGAAGCTGATAGTCGAGGCCCCCTGCACCGGCTCGAGTGAGGGCGGCAGGTCGAGGGCAAGCAGCAGGTTGGCGACGTCGTCGTTGAGGTAGTCGAGGCCGCGCAGCTTGGAGGCGGTGCCGATGGGGATCGAGGAACAGGCAGCGAGGGCGGCAAGCGCCACCCCGGCAACAGCAATGCGGATGGTGCGGCGGATCAACTTCCCCTCCCCTCAGGACGTATCACGATGGGTACGAGATTCCCGGGCATGGGGGAATGGTGGAGGTGCGGCCCCGGTCTGCGGCATGGAGGTCCCCCTCCCCCGACATGCGGGGGAGGATACGAGAAAACCTGCCCTCAGTGGATCGCGGCAGCCGCCGTTACCTCGTTGGCCCAGTCGAGGGCGTAGTGGGCGACTTCTTCCCAGCCCTTCTCGCCGGCGAGGAAGTGCGAGCGATCGGCGAACTGGTGGAAATCGGTGCGGGCCGGGGCCTTCTTCTGGATGTTGAAGATCGCCTTGGCGAGATATGGGGTGACGGTCCGGTCATGCTCGGCCGAGATCACCAGCAGCGGCTGCTTCCTCTGCTTTGCCTTCACCCCGGTGCCGAACATGCCGGCCGCCTGGTAGAAGATGTTGGTCGGGGTGGGCACGACATAGTCGTCGTAGGCGACCTGCTGGTCGGCAGCATCCAGGGTGTTGGCGAAGCTCTTGGCAAAGCCCTCGCGGGTGATGGTCTGGCTGGTGCCGGGGCCGGCGAAGATCGGCGGCAAGGCCGCGAGCAGCGAAACCGGACCGGGCAGCGCGCCGGCGATCGGGCCGGGGTCCATGGCGATGCCGGCGACACCATAGCCGCGATCCAGCAACAGCTGCGTGATGAGGCCACCCATCGAGTGGCCGATAATCACCGGCTGTTCGTCGAGGCCATCGATGATCGAAGCGTAGTGATCGACGATCTTGCCGAAGGTCAGGGTCCCCAGCCGCTTATCCGGGTTGGCACGGAGGTCGGCAGGGTTGCCTTCGAGATAGGGCCAGGCCGGGGCCAGCGTCCTGTAGCCGGCGGCTTCGAACACCGAGCGCAGCTTGTCCCAGCTCGAGGTGTGCATCCAGGCGCCGGTGATGAACAGTGCGGTCCTGGTCTTTGCAGCGTTGGCGGCGGCAAGGGCGGCCGAGGTTTCGAGGTTGGTGGTCATTTCAATCTCCCGTTTGAAAGCTTCTGTCGCGTCATTGCGATGACGGTTAAATCGCATGCGATCGAATTTCGGACAATGCACAGCGCCGCATGGCTGCCATGCATCAGTCGCTTGCGATTAGATCGCATGCGCTCTATATAGAAGGCACGACTGGAGACATTCGATGGACAAGAAACAGATTGCCGAGCAGCTGAAGCTCGACGTGCTGCTGTGCTTTTCAGCCTACTCGCTGAGCCACGCCTTCAGCCGGTTCTACCGACCGATGCTGGACAGGCTCGGCCTCACCTACCCGCAATTCGTGGTGATGATGGTGCTGTGGGAAAACGGCAGGATCACGATGAAGGCCCTGACTGACCTGGTGATGCTGGAATCGAACACGCTGACGCCGCTGCTCAAGAAGCTCGAGGCGGCCGGGCTGGTGAAGCGCATGCGCAACAAGGATGACGAACGGGTGCTCGATGTCGAAATCACCGAGGCCGGGCTGGCGCTGAAGGCCGATGGACAGCTGGCCGCGGTGGAGCTGGCGCTGGCCAGCGGCGAGGATCTCGATGGGGTGATCGAGATGCAGCAACGCATGGCGAGGATGCGCGACAGCGTGCGGGAGAAGCTGGAGACGGCCTAGGGCTCGCGGTCTTCTGCACCCTCCCTCCCCTCAAGGGGGAAGGAGGCGACGACTGAGAATTCGGCTCGTCAGCAGCCCGACAGATCCGCAAACAGGTCAGGCGTTCAGCGCCTTGAGCACCGTGGCCTTGACCTTGAGGCCGGGAATTTCGGTGAAGGCGAGATCCTCGCGGCCGAAATAGGATTTCTGGTTGGTGGCCGACCAGTCGTTGCACACGATGGCGTAGGTGGCCTTGTCGGCCAGCTGGACGGGAGCGGCATAGAGGAAATCGCCGGTGCGCGCGCTGAGCGGAATGTCGCCGTCCTGGTTGCAGCGGGCGATCAGCTGGTCGAGGGTCGGGCGATCCACCTCGGCGCGCATCAGCTTGCCATCGAAGCGGACAACGGCGTCGAAGGCGTATTTGGTGACTTCGCCCGAAGGCAAGCCGGTGCCGAACGTGGTGTGGCCGATAAAGCCGACGTCACCGGCCCCGGCAGCCGCCAGCGCCGCGGCAGCGAAGCGGGCGCTTTCGCCCAGGGTCTGAGCCTTCTCGCTGATGCCGACGATTGCCAGTTCCTCGGGGCTGAGATGCTCGGCAAAGGTGGCGCCGATCAGCGCCGCCAGCTCCGCGTCGGCGGCGCCATCACGCTCGACCTGCACCTGGCGCAGCGACAGGGCGCGATCGGCGCCGATATCGACCACGGTGATGAGGCTGCTCCACGAGCCGGTGTGGACATAGCGCGTGTTGCCCTCGGCATGCTCGAGCACCAGGTGGTCATGGCCGCCGACCAGCAGCGACCCATCGGACAAGAGCGGCAGGATGCCGCGATCGGCGACGACACCGGCATGGCTGAGAACGACGTGCAGGCTGCCCTTGGGCAGGTTGCCTTCGAGATTGGCGGTGGCCCACTCGAGCGGATCGGGAATGCCGAGCTGGTCGCGCGAGGCCTTGGGATAGGTGGTCAACGCCGGTGTGGCGATGCCGACCAGTGCGACCGGTATGGGGCCCAGATCAAGCTGGAAGCCGGCCTGAGTGAAGGGTGCGCCGGTGCGCTTGTCGGTGATGTTGCTGACGACGGTGAGGCCGGCGCGGCGGGCCCGGGCGATCAGTTGCGCCAGGTCGTTGATCAGGTCGGGCTCGTGATTGCCGATGTTCAGCACGGTCGGCGCGAGCCGCGACAGCTTCTCGAGCAGCTTCCAGTCGATGACGCCCGCCGAGCGGGTCGCCACCACGTTGCCCAGCTCGAACACGTCGCCGTTGATGAGGATGGCCGCCGGGGCGGGGCTCGCCGCAAGCTCGGCGGCGACTGCCGCGAGCAGCTGGGCGCTGCGCTCATAGGCCGAATGGAGGTCGGACAGGATGATCAGCCGGGCAGCCGGGGCCGACTGGGCATGCGCCGCATCGGGCAGCATCGGCAGGACGGCGGTGGAGCCAAGCAGCAGCAGCAGGTGGCGGCGGGAGAGCGAGGCGAACGGCATGATGGACCCGGTTGGCTGGTTGAGGTCTGTCGCCTACCCTGCCTTCGAGACGGCCGCGTGACAAGGCGACGCCGCGACCTGGGATCCGGCGGCGCCGATCAGCGTCACGCGCATGTCCCTGGCGACATAGACGCAGGCGCCGTCGGCATAGACGCTGCCGTCGGCGATGCCGAGCGGCAACCGGCCGCCACGGACCTGCCGCAGGCTGACCTCATAACGGACCCGGCGCGTCTGCGGGGTGATCTGGCCACGGAACTTCATCTCGCCGACTCCGGCCGCCCGCCCCTTGCCGGGCAGGCCCGACCAGCCCAACCAGAAGCCGATGATCTGCCACATGGCATCGAGACCGAGACAGCCGGGCATCACCGGATCGCCCGGAAAATGGCAGGCGAAGAACCAAAGCTCGGGCGTGATATCCAGTTCCGCGACGACATGGCCTCTGCCGTAGGTGCCGCCATCGAGGCTGATGGCGGTGATCCGATCCATCATCAGCATCGGCGGGGCCGGAAGCTGGGCATTGCCCAGACCGAAATACCCACCGGCGGTGGCCGCGAGCAGATCGGTCCTGTCGTAAGCAGATTGCGGATGGTGGACAGCCGGCGGCATCGGCATGAGTGCGCTCCAGTGGACAGATGTCAGTCGGCCGGTCGCAGTGCGGCGGCGACAAAGCTCCAGATGGCTTCGGTCAGGGCGTCGGGGTCGGGCCGGACTTCGCGGGTCAGCGCGCCGAGCAGGGCCTGGCGAATGCCGCCGCTCATCAGGGCGATCGCCAGCGCCGGATCAAGATCCGGCCTGACGATGCCATCGCGTTGCGCCGCGCGGATCATGGCTTCGCCGCCGGCGAGTGTCCGCGCGGTAAAGCTGGTCTCGATGTCGAGCACTTCGGGCGAACGGCTCAACGCACCGATGATCAGCGGCGCGAATGGGTGGGCATAGTGGAACGCCACGTATGCGCCGATCCGGGCCTTCTCGCGGTCCGCCCAGCTGGTGGAAGGCAGGTGCACCCCAGTGAAGGCCACCGCATCGAGCTGGGCGTAGAACGCTTCGACTACGGCGGCGATCAGGCCGCTCTTGGAGCCGAAATGATGGTATGCGAGGCCAACGGAGAGCTGCGCACGCTTCGCGACAGCCTGCATCTCCAGATGGCCATGGCCGGCGATCAGTTCCGCCTGTGCCGCGGCGATCAAGCGCTCCCGGGTGTTACCGCTCACCAGATTCTCGCCCCATAGACGTTGAATTGAATTCAATTCAACGTCTATGCCGATTTATGTCAATGCCGGCGGCCAAGCGGTTCAACCGCCTGGTCGCCGGCTGATCGCCCGAACTGGTGTCAGAACAGGTAAGCCGCCGTGAGCTCGAGGGTATGCCCGGCGAGGTCCGGGTCGTTGGAGTAGACCAGGTGACGATAGCTCAGGCGTGTCGCGACATTCTGGCTGAGCACCAGGCCGAGGGTAGCGCCGAGGGCCAGCGTCTCCAGCCCATCGCCCTGCCCAACGCCGTCAAAGGAGGTCTCACCGCCGGTCTCGTAATAGCCGTCGATGGCGGCCCAGACGCTGTTGCCGAAATTGCGGGTGATGTGACCTTCGACGCCGAAGATCGGCGCCTGGCTCATCACGTTGGCGCCGGTACCGACGAAGGGATCCTCGTTGTCGCCGAAGACCTGCAGCACCGGGCGGATTTCGAAGGTGGTCAGCTCGGGATCGATCATGTTGTCGCCCAGTGCGTAGCTGATGGGCAGGCTGGCCTGGAAAGACCAGCGGTTCTGCCCCAGGTTCACCATCCGGTTGGCATCGTAATCACCGGTGGGGAGGAACAGCTTGCCCTCGACCATGGCCTGGAAGCCCGGCTTGTGCATGGCGTAATCCATCGGAGCGAGGGCAGGCATGCCCGCCAGCCCCAGCCCCGCCCCAAGCACCAGATCGCCCTGCGCGATGCCCGTGTCGATGGTACCGGCCAACGAATCGAAGGTCATGCCGCCGACCGGCAGGCCGATCAGCACAAAGCCGACATTGCCCATGACGTCGAAGGTCGTGCGATAGGTCGGGGTCAGCGCCCACACGTCCAGCGTGGTATCGCCAAGTCCGAGCCGGGTGTCCTCGGCATGGATCACGTTGAGCGCCAGGCTGATGTCGCTCGCCCCACCAGGACGCAGATGATAGGCCCGCGCCCCATCCCAGGCCAGCGCGCTCGAGATCATCGAAACCGATGCCAATGCGGCAATGGCTATTCTTGCAAGCACGCTTCCCTCCTGTCGATCGGTTGCCGCAACAACCGCCTCAGCCGGGCAAATCAGCGCCGGCCCCCATGTGAAGAGAGTGCATGCGCATTAAAGTGGGGACAAGAATTTTCTGGCTGCCAACGATCACATCGGCTGCAGAGTGGCACAGTGTCCACAGCAGATGTCGTATTGCCGCCTCGACCTTCTCGGTCGTGGCGGCAACTCCTGCTGGGAATTGACGCGCTTGACTGCCCCTCACCGGGCCCTCTCCCCAGCCGGTGAGAGGGCGCTCCGCGCGTCGAACCGGTGGCTTAGCCGAACACGCTGGCGCCGCGGTCGGCAGTGCCGACCAGGGCGCGGAAGCCGGCGAAGAGTTCGCGGCCCATGCCGTAATGCTCGCGGCGGAGGTCTTCGGTGGCGGGGGTGCGGGAGAAGAATTCCTTCTCGTCGCCGATGAAGGTCAGCGTGCCCTCGTTTGCGTCGAGCCGGATCAGGTCGCCGTCGCGGATCTTGGCGATGGCGCCGCCATCGCTGGCTTCCGGGGTCATGTGGATGGCGGCCGGGATCTTGCCCGAAGCGCCGGACATGCGGCCATCGGTGACCAGCGCGACCTTGTGGCCGCGATCCTGCAGGATGCCGAGTTGCGGGGTGAGCTTGTGCAGTTCCGGCATGCCGACCGACTTCGGCCCCTGGAAGCGGACCACGGCGATGACGTCGCCGGTGAGTTCGCCTGCCTTGAAGGCCGCCAGCATGCCTTCCTGGGTGTGAAAGACCCGGGCCCTCGCTTCGACAACGCGGTTCTCGGGCTTCACGGCCGAGACCTTGATCACCGACTTGCCGAGATTGCCCGAGAGCACCTTGAGACCGCCATTGGCGGAGAAGGCATCCTTGACCGGCGCCAGCACCTTGGGGTTGCCGGAAACGGCGGGCGACGGGGTAAAGCTGAGCTTGTCTTCCATCAGCTTTGCTTCAACCGTGTAACCGGAGAGGCCGGCGCCCCAGACGGTCTTGACGTCTTCGTGCAGGTACCCGGCTTCGAGCAGCTCGCGGATCATGAAGCCCATGCCGCCGGCGGCGTGGAAGTGGTTCACGTCGGCAATGCCGTTGGGATAGACGCGGGCCAGCAGCGGCACGCCGCCGGAGAGGTCCGACATATCCTCCCAGGTGACCTTGAGGCCGGCCGCAGCGGCGATGGCGACGAGGTGCATGGTGTGGTTGGTGGAGCCGCCGGTAGCCAGCAGTCCGACGAGGCCGTTGACGATGGCCTTCTCGTCGACGATGTGGCCGATCGGCGTGTAGTCGTTGCCCTCGGCGGTGAGCGACAAGGCGCGCTTGGTCGCCTCGCGGGTCAGCGCCTCGCGCAACGGCGTGTTGGGGTTGACGAAGCTGGCGCCCGGCAAATGCAAGCCCATGATCTCCATCAGCATCTGATTGGAATTGGCGGTGCCGTAGAAGGTGCAGGTGCCGGGCGAGTGATAGGACTTGGCCTCGGATTCCAGCAATTCGGCGCGGCCGACCTTGCCCTCCGCATAGAGCTGGCGGACCTTGGCCTTCTCGTCGTTGGAAATGCCGGTGGGCATCGGGCCGGCCGGAACGAACACCGCCGGCAGGTGCCCGAAAGTCAGCGCGCCGATCATCAGGCCGGGCACGATCTTGTCGCAGATGCCCAGATAGACCGCGGCGTCGAACATGTTGTGGCTCAGCGCAATCGCCGTCGCCATGGCGATGACGTCGCGGCTGAACAGCGAAAGGTCCATGCCCGGCTGGCCCTGGGTGACGCCGTCGCACATGGCCGGCACGCCACCCGCCACCTGCGCCGTGGCGCCGATCTGGCGAGCCGCATCCTTGATGATCTCGGGATAGGTCTCGTAGGGCTGATGGGCGCTCAGCATGTCGTTATACGAGGTGACGATGCCGAGGTTCAGGGCCTTGGAGCCGGCGAGCTTGGCCTTGTCGGAGGGGGAGCAGGCGGCAAAGCCATGCGCCAGGTTACCGCAGGCGAGCGCCGCGCGGTGCACGCCCGCGACGCGCGCCCCCTCGATACGATCGAGATACTCGCGACGTGAGCCGGCGCTCCGGGCCGCGATGCGGTCGGTGACTTCCTGGACGATCTTGACGACGGACATTTCATGCTCCTTGGGGGAGCGCCCTAGATATTACTCTCAGGGGCTCCAGAAGATAGTCAGCGGTGTCTGGCTTTGACGCAGAATAGACCTGATCGGCATGTCCTCAACGGGACCATCCGACGCAGCCTTTTCCAGTGTCGCCAGCTTCTCCTCCCCCTCGATATGCAGATAGAGCCCCTTGGCGTCGAGAAGGCGCCTGAGGACCAGCGTCACCCGGGGCTCCCCTGCCCCCGGCGCCCGGATGGCGATGGCCGGCCCCTCGCCGGTCAGCGCCGCGGCGAGGTTGTCGCCGCCGGGAAAGAACGATGCGGTGTGGCCATCATTGCCCATGCCGAGGATCACCGCGTCGAACGGTGTGGGCAGGGCGTTGACCGCGATATTGGTGCGGGCGATGGCGGCGTCGGTCGGCGCGTCGCCGCCGGAATAGAGCGGCACGAAATGCGCCGAGGCAGCCGGCCCCTGCAACAGGCGCTCGTTGACCAGCAGGGCGTTCGAGCGATCGTTGGTCTCGTCGACCCAGCGTTCGTCGACCAGGGTGACGGTGACCTTTTCCCAGTCGATATCCTTGCGGCGGCCCAAGACGGCGAAGAACCGCGCCGGAGTGGAGCCGCCGGAGACGGCCAGCACCGCCTGCCCGCGGGCGGCGATACCGTCATTGAGGTGTTCGGCTACGGTCTCGGCGAGGGCGAGCGCCAGGTCTTCCTTGGTGCCGAAGCTGCGCCGGGTCGCGTTCAATGCCCGTCCTCGTGCCAGGTGCGGCCGTCGCGCTCGATCAGCGCGATGGCGCCGGTGGGGCCCCAGGTGCCGGCGGTATAGGTCTGCGGGGCGTCGCTCGCCAGATCCCAGCCATTGCGGATCGGATCGACCCATTCCCAGGCGGCTTCGAGTTCGTCACGGCGCATGAACAGGGTCTGCTGGCCGCGGATGACGTCGAGCAGCAGGCGCTCGTAAGCTTCCGGGGTGCGCTCGGCGAAGGTCTCGGCGAAGCTGAGGTTGAGCGGGACTTCGCGCAGGCGCATGCCCCCTGGGCCCGGATCCTTGATCATCAGGAACAGTTTTACGCCTTCATCGGGCTGGATGCGGATGACCAGCCGGTTGGGCTTGGGCGCCCCTTCGGCGTGGTCGAACATCGAGTGCGGGATATTGCGGAACTGGATGACGATTTCCGAGGCGCGCGACACCAGGCGCTTGCCGGTGCGGATGTAGAACGGCACGCCCGACCAGCGCCAGTTCTCGATCTCGGCCTTGATGGCGACGAAGGTCTCGGTGCGCGAGCCCTTCTTGTCCTCGGGCAGTTCGTCCTGGTAGCTGGCGACGGCGGTGCCGTCGACGCTGCCGCCGCGATACTGGCCACGCACCGTGGCGCGGCTGACATCGCCGCCGGTGATCGGCTTGAGCGAGCGCAGCACCTTGAGCTTTTCGTCGCGCAGCGCGTTGGCGGCATCGGAGGCCGGCGGCTCCATGGCGACGAGGCAGAGCAGCTGGATGATGTGGTTCTGCACCATATCGCGCAGCGCGCCGCTTTCATCGTAATAGCCGCGCGTGCCGGCGCCGACCGACTCGGCAACGGTGATCTGCACGTGGTCGATATGGGCGGAGTTCCAGATCGGCTCGAACAGGATGTTGGCGAAGCGCAGCGCCAGCAGGTTCTGCACCGTCTCTTTGCCGAGGTAGTGGTCGATCCGATAGACCTGATCTTCCCTGAAGATCTTCGAGACTTCGTCGTTGATCTCGATCGAGGAGGCGAGGTCGTGGCCGAGCGGCTTTTCGATCACCACGCGGGCGTCGCGCCGGTAATAGCCCTTCTTGAGGATGTACTCGCAGGTCGGCCCGAACAGGTCGGGGGCAATGGCGAGGTAGAAGGCGCGGACCACCTTGGGGTCCTCGCGCAGGTTCTTCGACAGATCGCCCCAATGCGCCTCGTCGGTGACGTCGTTGGGGACGTAGGAGAAGGTGCCGATGAAGCGGTCGATGGTCTTTTTGTCCTGGTAGGACTTCTCGACGAAGGTTTCGATCGACTCGCGGGCGAGCTTCTGGAAATCGGCGTCGCTGAGCTTGCTGCGCGACACGCCGATGATGCGGCTCTGCTCGTCGAACTGGCCATCCTTGAAGCGGTGGTAGAGCGCCGGGATGAGCTTGCGCTTGGTGAGGTCGCCGGTCGCGCCGAACACCACGTAATCGAAGGGCTGGACCGGGATGATACGGCTGGACACGCTCTTCAAGCTCCTATCGAGGTAGTTCATGGCACTCAAACTCAGGCGAAGTTCTGCTTGGCAAGGATGACGGCGCCGTGCAGCGGCTCGTCGACGGGACGGACGATGAAGTCGCCGTGGCGCTCGATCATCAGCGGGTAGAGGCGGGTGCCGAAGCCGCCGACAGCGGCCATGCGGGTAACGCCGCGCGCCTTGAACCAGCGCACGTAGTTGTCGATGTAGCTCAGTTCGAGGTCCATCAGCTCTTTAGCCACCGGGTCGCCCTGTTCGTAGAAATCGAAGAACAAGGGGATCAGCGCACCGAATTCGGCGGGGGCGCGGCCGAGCAGGGTCGAGGGGGCGCCATTACCCGCGGGCATCGGCCCGCGCGGATCCTGCGGGAACGACCAATCCATCACCGCATCGATCGAGCCGCCGAGCTTGTCGATCACCGCCTGGGTCAGCGGCGAAGCCGTCAGCAGGCCATCGGCGGCTTCTACCGCGCGGCGCACCAGTTCACGACCGAGGATGGCGCCCGACATCTGGTCGCCGATCTGGAAGCCCCAGCCGCCGCACTGGTGGCGCTGGCCATTCACCAGGGCCATGGCAGCCGAACCGGTGCCGACGATGATCACCGCACCATCTTCGCCGCCATGGGCGCCGGCGCGGGCGATATCGATATCGTCGTAGACACGCACCTTGGCGAAGGGCCAAGGGCGCTGCTCGAAAGCCTCACGGGCCGAGGGCAGCCGGCCGCCGGCCATGCCGAAGCAAGCGTAGGTGTTCCGGGCCTCGGCAATATCGATGCCGGCCTTCGCGAACACCTCTTTGGTGCCTTCGGTAATAGAGCGGAAAGCCGGCTCGCCGGCTTCGATCTGCAGGTTCGAGCGACCACCGGCGGCGTCGGCCAGGGTTTCGAGGTTCTCGTTGGCGAGGCGGATGCGGCAGTTGGTGCCACCACCATCCACCCCGAGATAGTACCTAGGCACCGAACGCGCACTCCTTACGACAATTAGCGGCTTGCCGACCCAGGAGCCCCCCGAGTCCGGCGCGGACCTTAATGCCAAAGGTTTCTAGACGAAAGTAGAATAAGCAAAGGAAAGTGGCTGGAAAGGTCGCTTGCCGCATGGCTCGCATGCGAACAGAGTCCGTCGCCGATGGATCGAAGCTGCTGCACGCGCATTGCGGCTGGCAGCGGAAGACGACAGGGAGGCCAGGAAATGGGTCACGTTCTGGTGCTGGGCGGCGCACGCTCGGGCAAGACCGGCTTTGCCGAGCGGCTGGCGCTGCGGGCAGGAACGCGGCCGGCCTATCTCGCCACGGCACAGGCGCTCGACGCCGAAATGCGCGAGCGGGTGGAGAGCCACAAGCAGCAGCGGGCGCAGGTCTTCGCCACCATCGAGGAGCCGCTGCGGCTGAGCGCCGCGATTGCCGAAGCGGCCAAGCTGCACGACGCGATCCTCGTCGATTGCCTGACGCTGTGGATCACCAACCTGATCGTCGCCAACGAGAACGTGGCGCGGGCGGTGGATGAACTGCTGGCAACGCTGGCCGAGACAAGCGCGGCCCGGGTGATCCTGGTGTCGAACGAAGTGGGGCTGGGGATCGTGCCCGACAATGCGATGGCGCGGATGTTCCGCGACCTTGCCGGATCGGCGCACCAGCGGATCGCCGAGATCTGCGACGATGCCTATTTCGTGGTGGCCGGGCTGCCGATGGTGCTGAAGGGCTCGGTGCCGGAGGCGGAGGTGATGCAGCGGCGGGTGCATGAGGCCTGAGAGCGGACCGGTCCTCCTTGTCCCGCCGGCCAGTCGTCCGCACCGGCGTCATTCCCGCGAAGGCGGGAACCCAGTGCGATCTCTCAACGCCAGCGGACCCTGCAGCATCCCCCTAGGTTCCCGCCTTCGCGGGAATGACGGCGGAGGGTGAGCAGTCGTGCCGTCTGTTAGTCACCCCAGCCGCCAAAACACCAGCGCAACCAGCACCGTCACCGCCAGCGTCAGGTTCAGTGTCATGGCGTAGAGCTTCAGCGAACGGTCGATATCGTCCGCTCCGAGCTCGGGCCGCCCATCGCCGAAACTGGGCAGATCCACCACTTCGCCGTCATAGCTGCGGGGGCCGCCGAGACGGAAGCCGAGCGCGCCGGCCATGGCGGCTTCGGGCCAGCCGGCATTGGGGCTCTCGTGCTTGCGGGCGTCGCGCAGCGCCGTGGACCACGCCGTTTCGGGATGCGCCCCCTTGATGAAGAAGGCGCCGCCGGCGATCAGGAGCGCGGTGAGGCGGGCGGGGATCAGGTTCAACAGGTCGTCGAAGCGAGCGCTGGCCCAACCGAACTCGAGGTGGCGCTCGGTCTTGTGGCCGATCATCGAATCCGCGGTGTTCACCGCCTTGTAGAGCGCGATGCCCGGCAGGCCGAGCAGCAGGAGCCAGAACAGCGGCGCCACCACAGCGTCGGAGGTCGACTCGGCCAATGACTCGATGGCGGCGCGGGCGACGCCCGGCGCGTCGAGCGATTGCGGATCGCGCCCGACGATGTGGCTGACCGCGGTGCGGCCCTCGGGCAGGCTGCGGCGCAAGGCAGCCGCGACGAAGCGTACGGCATCGCCGAGCGCCTTCTGCGCGAGGAAAGTCGAGGCGAGGATGGCTTCGAGGATGAAGCCATACGGGATGAGGCGGCAGAGCCAGGCGATGACGCCGGCCACGAGCCCGGTGACAACGAGCAGGATGACGAGCGCCAGGACGCCCTTGCCACGGCGATTGGCCTCGCGGTTCAACCTGACCTCGAGCAGGGAGATCAGCTTGCCGATCCACATCACCGGGTGGCCGATGCGGGTAACGAGGCTGTTGGGGTAGCCGACGAGCCGTTCGAGCAGCAGCGCCAGGGGAGCGAGGAGGGCTTGCATCACCACCTGCCTCCGCGGCCGGCAGTCGGGACGCCCTCTCCCGCTTGCGGGGGAGGGAACCTGACTGCCAGCCCCGCTCATCGGGCGAGCCCCAACAGAAGATCTAGATCGAGATGCCGCTCCAGATGCTCGGCCAGGGCATCGAGGGTCGCCTCGATGGTCGCCTCATAGGCCAGCGTCGAAGTCGCGGCAGCCGAACCCAGGAAGCTGCGGCGGAACGCGTCGGCAGCAAACAGGCCGTGCAGATATGTCCCCATCACCGTGCCATCGGGACTCACTGCTCCGTCGGTCATCTCGCCGATATGGGCAAACGGGCGCTCGAGGCCACGGCCGCGGGTGACGCCCATGTGCATGTGGTAGCCGACGAGCGGGTCGCCTGACAGCGCCGAGGTCGCCCGCTCGACGCGCAGCTCCTTGCTGGGTCCGAGGACGGTGTCGATGTCGAGCAGGTTGAGGCCGGCCGAGGTGCCGACCACACCCTCTAGCCCCAAGGGATCGAACACCGTATGGCCCAGCATCTGGAAGCCGCCGCAGAGGCCGAGAAGGCGGGCTCCGGCGCGGTGGTGGGCGAGAATGTCGATGTCCCAGCCATATTCGCGCAGCGCCGCGAGATCACTGCGCGTCGCCTTGGAGCCGGGCAGAATGATCAGGTCGCCATAGGGCAGCGGGCGGCCGGGCTGGACGATTTCGAGGCTGACGCCGGGCTCGAGCCGCAGCGGGTCGAGATCGTCGAAGTTGGCGATGCGCGGCAGTCGCGGCACGACGATGCGATAGGCGCCCTGCCCCGGCGTCTGCTGGGCTTCGAGCGCCAACGCATCTTCGGCCGGCAGCTTGCCTGCATCGGCGAACCAGGGGATCGGGCCAAGGCACGGGACGCCGGTGCGCTCGGCGATGAAGCGCCTGCCGTCTTCGAAGAGGGAAGGATCGCCCTGGAACTTGTTGACGAGCGTTGCGGCGATCAACGCCGCATCATCGGGATCGATGACCGCAAAGGTGCCGACCAGTGCGGCGATGACGCCGCCACGCTGAATGTCGCCGGCGAGAATCACCTTGAGGTCGGCACCGCGGGCGAAGCCGAAATTGGCGATGTCGTTGGCGCGAAGATTGACCTCGGAGGCACTGCCGGCGCCTTCGACGATGACCAGGTCAGCCTCCGCCGCGAGTTCGGCATGCGCGGCGAGCACCTCGGGGAGCAATTCACCACGCTTCTTCCAATACTGGCGGGCCGGAAAACTGCCGATGCGCCGGCCACGCAGCACCAGTTGCGAGCCGGTCTCGCCCTCGGGCTTCAGCAGCACCGGGTTCATGGCAGTCACCGGCTCGCGCCGGGCGGCGCGGGCCTGCAGCGCCTGGGCGCGGCCGATCTCGCCGCCGTCGGCGGTGACGGCGGCATTGTTGGACATGTTCTGCGGTTTGAACGGCGCGACGCGCAGCCCGCGATTTGTGTAGGCGCGACAAAGGCCCGCGACCAGCAGCGACTTGCCGACATCGGACCCGGTGCCCATGAACATCAGGGATTTCGCCATGGTGCGGTTCTAGCCGGTGACGCAACGATCCGATAGGGAGGACGGATGCGCACCATCCTCGTCATCGGCATCGGGGCCGGCAACCCGGATTACCTCACGCTCCAGGCGATCAAGGCGATGAACCGCGCCGATGTGTTCTTCATGCCCGACAAGGGCGAGGAAAAGGCCGGGCTCAACGCCATCCGGCTGGCGATGCTCGAGCAGTTCGTCAGCGCGCCGCGCTACCGGCTGGTGGACTTCGCCATCCCATCGCGCCGCAAGGCGGCGACGCCGGACTATCGCGAGAGTGTCGAGGAGTGGCGGAACAAGCTCGAAGCGGCCTACGAGGGGATGTTCGCCGCGCTGCCGGACGGAAGCATTGGCGCCTTCCTGGTCTGGGGCGACCCGGCGCTCTATGACGGGACACTGCGGATCCTGCGCGACATACAGGCAGCAGGCCGGGAGATCGCCATCGAGGTGATCCCCGGGATCTCGGCACCGCAGGCGCTGGCGGCGCAGCATCAGGTGACGCTGAACCGGGTGGGCGAGGCGGTGACCATCACCACCGGACGCCGGGTCGGCGAAGGCGAGGCGGACGGGCTCAGCAGCGCCGTGGTGATGCTCGACAACCACCAGGTGTTCCGGCGCTTTGCCGAAGGGGAAGCCGAGATTTTCTGGGGCGCCTATCTCGGCACAGCGGATGAAATCCTGGTTGCCGGAAAAGTGGCCGAGGTGATGGACGAGATCGACAGCAAACGCCGCGAGGCGCAGGCCCGCCACGGCTGGATCATGGACACCTACATGATCCGGAAGCCTGAGTAGGCTGTGGCTATTGCTGCCTGACGCCGGCCTCAGGACTGGGGAGCCACATCGATCACGTGGGCATACGACCCCATGACGCGCCCCTCGACCAGGCCCATCGGCGGCAGCGCTTCACCGAGCGCGTCGGTGGCGCTGAACAAAGGCGTGCCATGGGTCTGGCGCGCGGACGAATAGTGAAACTCGTGGCCGTTGAGCGATGACGGGAACGGCAGCGGGCTCTGGTGGGTGAGCCGGCGATAGCCGAGCACGCGCTTGGGACGGTCGATGCGGGTCTGGTGCGGCAGAAGGCCCGACATCGGGTAAGTCGCACCTGCCTTGTCGGTCAGGCTGGCGCCGAGCACCATGAAGCCTCCGCACTCGCCATAGATCAGCGCCGACCTGTCGGCAGCGGCGCGCAGGCCGCTGATGAAGTTGAAGGCGGTCGATAGACGGCCGGCATGCAGTTCCGGATAGCCGCCCGGCAGAAAGACGGCGTCGGCGGTCGCTTCGGGAGCCTCATCGGCGAGCGGCGAAAAGAAGCTGATCGTGGCGCCGGCCTCGCGCCAATCCGCGAGCCAGTGCGGATAAAGGAAGGCAAAGGCTTCGTCGCGAGCGATGGCGATGTGCCGGCCGAGGGGCGGGAGTTGCGCCCCTCCCCCAACCCCTCCCCTCAAGGGGGAGGGGAGCGGAGAGCTCAGTGCGAGGAACAGGTTGAGGTCGAGGTAATCCTCGACAGCTTCGGCCGCCGCAGCGACGATCTTGTCGAAGCCGGCGACCTCATCGGGAAGCACCAGGCCGAGGTGGCGGTCGGGGAGCCCCAGCGCCTCGCGTTTCGGAATGACGCCGAGCAGCGGAATATTCTCTGCGCTCAGCGCGGCGCGGAGCATCAGCTCGTGGCGCGTCGAGGCGGCGCGGTTGACGATCAGGCCGGCGACTTTCACCTCCGGACGCCAAGTGGCAAAGCCGTGCGCCAGCGCCGCGATCGACTGCGACTGGCGTTCGGCGTCGAGCACCAGGATCACCGGCAAACCGAGGACGGCGGCAAGGTCCGCGGTGGAGCCACGACCATCGGCCGCGCCATCGAACAAGCCCATGACGCCTTCGACCAGCAACAGGTCGGCAGCCGCGGCGTGACCTGACGCCAGGCTGCGCAGGCGCTCGCCTGACATCGCCCAGGGATCGAGGTTGATCGCCGGACGGCTGGCGGCCCGAGCGAGGATCGTGGTGTCGATATAGTCGGGGCCGGTCTTGGCCGGCGCCACCGCCAGGCCCCGGCGGGTCAGGGCGGCCAGCAGGCCGAGCGTAAGCGTGGTCTTGCCCGAGCCGGAGCGGGGCGCGGCAATGACCAGCCCGTTCATCCTGCGACCCTAAGATTATGCTGCAAAATCTTGATGCTAGCGGTTAAGATGGGGTTATCGCAACCGGACCGGGGGGTATCGGCAGCGCTGCGGCGGCCCAGCAGGGCGCTGCACTTGGGGAAAATGCATAGATGAAGATCCTGATCCTCGGCGGGACCGAAGAGGCTCGGCAGCTTGCCGCGCAACTGACCAAGATGGGCCACGCGGTGACCACCTCGCTGGCGGGCCGCACCAGCGACCCGCTGCTGCCGGCGGGCGAGGTCCGCGTCGGCGGCTTTGGCGGCGGCGATGGGCTGGGCAACTACATCATCAACGAGCGCTTCGACCGGCTGGTCGACGCCACGCACCCCTATGCCGAGGAGATCAAGCGCAACGCCGTGCGGGCGGCGGAGCTTGCCGAAATGCGGCTGGTGCGACTGACGCGCCCGGCATGGAGCGAGCCGCAATATGCGTTCTGGAAGCATGTCGCCAATGCCGAGGAAGCTGCCGCCAGCCTGCCCAAGGGGGCACGGGCGCTGCTGACCGTGGGACACACCCATCTCGACGTCTACCTGAAACGCACCGATTGCAGCTTCGTGGTGCGCTCGATCGAGCCGCCGGAGAAGGAGCTGCCGGTGAACGCCACCTCGCTGCTCGGCCGGCCGCCGTTCTTCTTCAACGGCGAGTTCCAGATGATGCAGGAGCAGGGGATCACCCATCTGATCTGCAAGAATTCCGGCGGCGCTCAGACCGAAGCCAAGCTGCAGGCGGCGCTGCGGCTGCGGCTGCCGGTGTTCATGATCGCCCGACCGCCCCTGCCGCCGGCGCACGAAGTGCCGACAGTCGGACAGGCGATCGCGGCGCTGAAGCTGGGGACGAGTATCTGAGAGGCTGGCGCGGGAAGAGTACCCCCCACCCTGTCCCTCCCCCGCAAGGGGGGAGGAGACCTGCGCTCGCAAATCTTCGGAGGCCACGGACGCCTGTGCTGGCGTCTCCCTCCCCCTTGCGGGGAGGGGACAGGGGTGGGGGTGCGTTTCCCGCACTGCCCTATCGAGGGTCATCCCCCTGCCCTCAGCTTCTTCTTTCCGGCATTGCGCAGCACGTGGGCGAAACTCTCGTCATAGAGCCGCGACTCGCGGAAGCGGGTTTCGCCGAGGACACGGCCGACAAGGATCAGCGCGGTGCGGGTGATCTTTTCCTCGCGGACCCGCGCCTTCATCTCCGAGAGGGTGGTGAAGATCACCTCCTCGTCCGGCCAGGTGGCCCGGTAGATGATCACCACCGGACAATCGGCGCCATAGTTCGGCGTAAGCGCGGTCTCGACATAGCCGAGGTTGCGGATCGACAGGTGGATGCAGAGCGTCGCCTTCGACAGGCCGAGGATCTCGAGGCTCTCGGCGGCCGGCATGGCTGAAGCCTTGCCCGACGTGCGGGTGAGGATGATGGTCTGCGATATCTCCGGCAGGGTCAGCTCGGCGGCAATGCGGGCCGCGGCGCCGGCGAATGCCGGCACGCCCGGCACCACCTCGTAGGGGATGCCGAGCGCATCGAGCCGGCGCATCTGCTCGGCGACGGCGCCATAGATCGATGGGTCGCCGGAATGCACGCGCGAAACATCCTTGCCTGCGTCATTGGCTTTGATGATCTCGTCAATGATCTCGTCGAGATGCATCGGCGCGGTGTCGCGAACCAACGCCCCCGCGGGCGCGGCGGCGACGATCTCGGCAGGCACCAGCGAGCCGGCATAGAGACAGACCTCGCAGCGCTCGATGAGGCGCTGGCCGCGCAGCGTGATGAGATCGGGCGCGCCAGGGCCGGCGCCGATGAAGTAGACGGTCATGTGCTGGTGGTCTCGGCGGATTTGGCCGCGTAACCACGCGGCGTATAGGCGACGGCGCCGGAGCCGCGCTGGAAGGTGCGTGAGGTGCTGGAGCCGATCATCACGATGGTCAGCATGTCGATCTCGGTCGGATCGAAATCGGCCAGCCTGACGACGCGGACCTTTTCGGTGGGACGGCCAAGGTTCGAACCGATGATAACCGGCGTCGACGGCGGGCGATGCTCGAGGAAGATGCGCTTGGTCTCCTCGATCAGGTCGGTGCGGCGCTGCGAGCGCGGGTTGTAGAGCGCGGTGACGAAATCGGCGCGGGCGGCGCCATCGAGACGCTTCAGTATATCGGCGCGCGGGGTGAGCAGGTCGGAGAGCGAGATGCAGCAGAAATCGTGGCCGATCAGCGCGCCGGCGGATGCCGAAGCCGCCTGGAAGGCGGAGACGCCGGGATGGGTCTCGAGATTGACGCGGCGCGCCACCTCGGACACGGCGCGCGGACCGGTGGCGTCGAGCAGTTCATAGGCCAGCGCCGCCATGGCGTAGATCTGCGCATCGCCGGAACAGACCAGCGACACCACCCGTCCTTCCGCCGCAAGTTCGAGCGCGTGGCGCACGCGGCTCTCCTCTTCGCCCAGAGCGTAGCGGTGCTCGACCTGGCCGCGGCGCAGGTCGGCGACGAGATCGAGATAGAGTTCGTAGCCGACCCAATCGGTGCTTTGCTCGAGCGCGTTGATTGCCGCGGCGGTGCGCGACACGGCCTCGCCCGGTCCGATACCGACGAGGTGCAGCACGCCCGGGCGATGGCCCAGGGTTTCGGGATCGATCGGGTGCAGCGCCTTGCCGATGGCGCAGGTGGCGCGGTCGGATTTCAACTTCTCGACCACCAACGGGCCGGCCTTGAGGGCGGCGGCTTCGGCGACGCTGGGGGTACCGACGGTCTGGTCGACATAGTCGGAGGGCGCGCGCAGCCGGTAGCGCTCCTGGCTCAGCTCGGCGGCCGAGAACAGGCGCAGCGGCACCTTGAAATGCCGCGCCGCTTCGAGCAGCGCCGGCTCGTCGGCCTTGATGTCAATCGAGGCGATTGCGGCGAGACTTTGCGGCGCCAGATTCTGCTGGCGGAGAGCGAAATCGATTAGGCCGATAACCTCCTCGGCGTCGGCGCCCCGCTCGCATCCCACCCCGGCAACCAAGGTCCTCGGGTGATAGACGATGCCGCGCTCGATGCGCAGCTTCTTCTCGGAGACCAGCACCTTGACCGCACCGAGCGAGGACACCGGATAGCCGGCTTCGGCGAGAAACGGCGCCTCGCCCTCGATCTGCAGCTTGGCGCCGAGCAGCAGCGCCATCATGGCGGGCTTGGCATCCTGCGGGGTGCCGAGCACCCAGCCCGGTGGCGGCTCGTCGAGGCTGTGGAGGAACTTGCTGTCCGACGCGGTGGTGATGGCGGGGTGCCCCCCGAGCTCGTCGGCCAGCTCACGCGCCAGCCGGTTGGCGCCGCGGTGGCCGCCGAGCAGCGGCACGATGCTGGCCCCGCCGAGCGATACGGCCAGCACCGGCGGCTCCTTCTGCTTGTTCTCGAGGCTCGAGGCGAGCAGCCGGATCAGAATGCCGGCGGCGCAGACGCCGATGATCGGTCGTCCCTCGGAGAACAGCCGCGGCAAGAGCTTCAGCGCGTCGGGGCCGCCCTGCCCGCAGATATAGATCTCGCCGCCGGTGGCTTCGGCGATGCGGGTGGCGGTGTCGAGACCGGTATCGGCAAAGATGATGATCGCAGGGGTGGTGGTCATGCGCCGGCTCCGGCGTTCTCGGCCCAGGCCTCGGTGCCGCGGTAACAGAGGATGGTGGAGAAATACGGCCGTTCGTCGTGGGCGAAATCAGCGAGGCGGGTGATCCGTTGACGTGCCGTGGTGGCATGCTCGACCACCACGGCGCCATCGGCATGACCGGTCTCGGCCAGCAGCGCGCGGATGCGGTCGAAGTGGCGACCGACCTTGATGATGGCAGCGACCGGCGAGGCGGCGAGCTCGATGCGGAGCGTCGCGTCGTCGAGCGGCGCGGGCAGCACCTTGAGCATCTCGTTGCGCGCCGCAAGCGGCCGACCCGCCACGGCAGCCGCAGCGGTCAGCGAGGTGATGCCGGGGACGATCGCCACCGGGGCGTGCGGGCCGACGCGGGCCACCAGATACATGGCCGAGCCATAGAACAGCGGATCGCCCTCGCAGAGCCAGGCGACATCGCGCCCGGCACGCAGGTGAACGAGAATGGCGGCGGCGGCGGCGTCATAGGCGGCCTGGGCCGGACCGCGCTCCACCGCCATGGGGATCGCCACCGGCAGGCGTTCGGCCGCGACGTTGAGGTGCGGCGTGGCGATCTCGAGCGCCAGCGCCGCGTCCTCGCCGGTGGTCGGATAAGCGACGACCGGCACGGCACCGAGCAGGCGGGCGGCTTTGAGGGTCAGCAGTTCGGGATCGCCGGGGCCGACACCCACCAGGTGTAGCGTGCCGATGGGGCGGTCGATGCTCATGGCGTCACCACCAGGCCGTGCATGGCCTTGGTGACCAGCCACTGCGTCACCGCCATGCGCGGCTTGAAGGCCCGATGGCCGCCGACGCGATCGAGCGCCGAAATCTCGATGCGGGTCAGCTCGCCGCCGAGCTGCAGATGGCGCGAATAGAGCGCGTGCTCGGCATCGAGGGTCACCGCATTGGCAACCAGCCTTCCGCCGGGCTTCAGGGCGCTCCAGCAGGCGTCGAACAGGTCGTCGTTGCCGACATCGCCGCCCATGAAGATGGCATCGGGCGGAGCCTTGCGGCCGAAGGTGCCGGGCGCCTCGCCGCTGACGATTTCGAGACCCGGGACGCCCAGGGCGGCGGCATTGAGGGCGATCATCTGCAGCCGTTCGCCCTCGCGTTCGAAGGCGATGGCCTTGGCATCGCGGGCCGCCCGCATCCACTCGATGGCGATGGAGCCCGAACCGGCGCCGACATCCCAAAGCAGCGCCCCCGGAAAGGGAGCGAGCTTGGCGAGCGTCGCGGCGCGCACCTCACGCTTGGTCAGCTGCCCATCGGTGACGAAGACCTCGTCGGGCAGGCCGGGAACCGGAGGCAGCAGCGGGGCGGTGAAATCGGGCACGCAGTCGATGGCGAGGACATAGAAATCCTCGACCTCGCGGCTGTTGAAGCTTTCGGCTTCGTCGGATGTGATCTTCTCGTCCGGGCCGCCCAGGTTCTCCAGCGTGGTGACGAGGCTGCGGCCATAACCGCGATCGACCAGCAGCTCGATGGCGAGATCGACGGTGGTGTGGTCGGCAGTGAGCGCCAGGATGCGGTTGCCGGGGAGCAGATGCGGATGCATCGACTCGACCGCCCGGCCATGCAGCGACAGGGTGGCAACCGACTGCAGCGGCCAGTGCAGCCGCGCCGCCGCGAGCTGGAAGGCCGAGGGGTGGGCGTGAATGACGAACTCGGAAGGCAGCAGGTAGCGGGTCAGCGTCGCTCCGATGCCGAACCACATCGGATCGCCCGAGGCGAGGATGACCGTCGGGGTTTCGCGCAGCGCCATCACCTGCTCGATCATGCTGTCGAGCGGCGGCTCCCATTCGATGAGCGTGCGGCCATCGGCATAGGTGGCGGCAGGCGAATGGTCGGGCTCTTCGCCGGCCAGCGCCCGGGCGACGGCCTCGAAGCTGCGCTTGGTGACGAACTCGGGGTTGAACAGGTCCGCCGTGACGTTGGGGCGGGTGACCGGCTCGAGATCGGCGAGGAAGCGCGGCGGGCCGATGATGGTGTCGGCATAGCTGAGCAACAGTTTGTAAGAGGCGGGCAGCTCGCTCGGCCCCCGTTCCCCTACCCCGATGATGTGCAGCCACGCGGTCATGCGAGGTCTTTCGAAATGGCGTTGAAGGCGGCGCTGGCGATGGCCGAGCCACCGCGGCGACCGCGCACCGTAAGGAATGGAATAGAAAGCGCGTCGGACGCGAGCAAGGCCTTGCTTTCAGCCGCCCCCACGAAACCCACCGGGGCGGCGATGATGGCTGCCGGTCGCGGGCCCCCGGCGGCGATCAACTCGATGAGGTGGAACAGCGCGGTGGGGGCATTGCCGATGAGGACGACGGCCCCGGCAAGGCGCGGTCGCCAGAGCTCGACGGCCGCGGCTGAGCGGGTGGTGCCGAGAGACGTCGCGAGCGCCGGCACATCGGCATCGTTGAGGGTCAGGATGAGCTCGGTGGTCTCGGGAAGGTGGCGGCGGATGATGCCGGAGCGGACCATTTCGCAATCGCAAAGGACAGGGGCGCCGGCGCGCAGCGCGTCGCGCGCAGCCGTCGCAACTGCGGGATCGCCGACGATATCGGCGGCGAGATCGACCATGCCGCAGGCATGGATCATGCGGATGGCGGCGGCGTGGAGTGCAGCGGGCAGCGCCGACAGGTCGGCCTCGGCTTCGATGGTCGCGAAGCTCTGCGCATAGATGGCGGCGGGGTCCCGGAGGTAGCTCACGCGGCGCTCCGCAACAGGGCGAGCAGTGCCTCATGTCCGGCGCCGACGATCCAGCCCTCTTCGGCGATGAGGGCGACGCGCTCGTCGGCGGTCACCCCGGCGGGCGGGCTGAGGAAGCTTGCGAGGAGACTGGCGCGGTCGAGCTCGGCGAAGCGCGCGGTGGTGACTTCAACCTGGGCGCGGTCGCGGGGCAAGCCATCCGCCTCGCCAACCGGGAACAGCGAGGGGTAGATCTCGGTGATGGTGACGGGCCTGCCGAGGTCGTCGGCAAAGCTGGTTTCGAAGGGCCAGATGGCGATGTCGGCGGCGAGGCGCGGATCGGTGCGCAGCGCCGCGAGACGGGCGATGCCGAGCATGGCCTGGCTGCCGACCGAGCCGACGCCGGTGAGCTTCCACACCGGCTGGGCGGTGCGGACATAACGCTCCGCCAGTCGGCGCTCGGGGATCGTCGCGTAAGCGGTCGTCGGGCGCCTGGGGTGCAGAGCAACGTAGCTGTGCTGGTGCGGGTGCCCCCAGAAATGCGGCCCCTCGGCAAGCCGGTGGTTGATTGCTTCGGCGAGCAGGAAGCGATTGGAGCTGTTGTCGGGGGCATCGACGACGAGACGAGCCAGCGTCGACCAGAGCTGCAGCCATGGCGGCTGATCACCTGGCTGACGGGCCGGCGCGGGAAACGTACCCCCACCCCTGTCACCTCCCCGCAAGGGGGAGGGAGACGCCAACTCCAGCGCCAGTGTTCTGGTCTCCTCCCCCCTTGCGGGGGAGGGACAGGGTGGGGGGTATTCTTCCTGCATCGCGCTATCGGATGGGCGACTGCCTTGCCCGATGCCGGCCGGCGAGTGGGTCAGATCAGCGCCTGCAGCGGCGATGGCCGCCGCGGCGCCGCGGGGGTAGCCGAAGACGAAGTCGAAGCCGAGCATGACGCGCTCGTTACGCTGGCGGGCGCTCAGCAGGCGGGTGGCGATCGCTTCCATGGCAGCGGCACGGGTCGAGGGATTGGCGCTCGGCACCCGGCCTTCGGGCCCGAGTTCGCCGATCCAGATCGAATCCTTGCCGCGCTTCGGCGTATTGGCCGCCGACCAGTCCACCGCGATGTAGCGATCGAACAGCGGCATCAGCCCTCGCTATCCTCACGGGCGAGGCGACCGGGCACCTTGGGCAGGGTCACCGGCCCGAGCGGATGATCGGCATGCGGGTAAGGGTGGTGGTGATGGTCGGCGTGATCGTGGTGATGGTGCGCACCGTCACCGTGGTGATGGCCGTGATCCTCGGGGTAGCCATGGTCGTGGCTGCCGCCGAGGCGGATCACCGGGAAGGCCGGGTTGGCGACCAGCGCATGCTTTGCCGGGGCATGGGTATGCGGGTGCGGGTGGGCATGGTCGTGACCATGGTCACCCCCGTGATCGTGACCATGGTGGCCATGGCCATGATCGTGGCTGTGGAGCGGCGTCCAGGGCAGGCCGTGCTTCAGGCAGAAGGCCTCGTCACGGCACGATGAATCGCAATCGCCCTTGCAGGGGCAGTTTTCCAGCCCGCCGCCGATACCCTCGACATGGTGGTGGTGGCTCTCCTGCTTCAGGCCGACCTCGGCCTCGAAGCCCAGCACCTGCTCACGGTACTTGCACATCGCACAATTCATCAGATTCTCGCCGACCAGCATTTCCTGGATGCGATCGATGAAGGTTTCGACGACCAGCGGGTGGTCGTTGAGATACGGCGCGTTGAGGAACTCGATATGCGGATACCTGGCGGCGGCCTCATCGGCGGCATCGTAGATGCGCTTGACCAGCACGCCGGTGAACAGAAAATACGGAAAGACGATGATGCGGCGATAGCCGAGCTTCACCGCATGATCCAGCGCCGGGGCGACGAGCGGGAAGGTAACGCCGGAATAGGCGACCTCGCCCCAGCCGAAACCCATGCCCTCCCAGAGCAGGCGCATCACCTTGGCCACATTGGAGTTGGCATCCGGATCGGAGGCGCCGCGGCCGACCACCACCAGCAGCGTCTCGTGCCGTGGCACTTGGTTGGGTGAGGCATCGATCGCCTGCTGGATGCGGTCGCCGGCGGCGCGCAGCATTTTCAGATCGACGCCGAGCTCGCGGCCATAGGTGATCTCGACATCCTTGCCGGCGGCATAGGTGTTGAGCACCGAGGGAATGTCGTTCTTGGCATGGCCGGCGGCGAACAGCATGCCGGGAACGGCAAGAACGTGCCTGGCTCCCCCTGCCCGCAACTTGTCGAGGCCCTGGTGGATCACCGGATTGGCGAATTCGAGATAGCCATACTCGACCGGCACGCCGGGCAGGCGCTCGCGCAACCGTTCCGCCAGTACCGCGAACTCGCCGACGGCGAGCTGGTTGCGGCTGCCGTGGCCGCAGAGCATCACGGCGGTCTCCGCCGGCAGGATCAGGGATTTTTCCATTCTCGCCTCTGTTTTGCACAAAGGCAGAGTTCGCTTTTCGACCAACCAGCAGCCCCGGACTTGGTCCCCGATTTGGGTCGACCGCACCGAGCGTGAGTTTCAGTCCATCAAGGAACGCTGCGCTATCAATGGGTTGTAGTGAGGGGCCCATAGCGGGTCAAACGATTCCCCGCCCAGATGCGAACGCTTCTCAAAATCACATGCAAATTCAGTGACTTGCCAGCGCGAAAGGGCTCGGCTATTGGCCGCTGATGGCAAGCGGTTCTTCAAATCTGGCGGTGCGGGTCGCCTATGGCAGCCTCGCGGTCGGCATCCTGGTGCTGACGCTGAAGGGCTATGCCGCCTGGGCAACGGGCTCGATCGCGCTGTTCTCAGACGCGCTCGAAAGCGTGGTCAACGTGGTGACGGCGATCGTGGCGTTGATCGCGGTGCGGCTCGCCGCGCGCCCGGCGGACGCCAGCTTGCCCTATGGCTACTACAAGGCCGAGTATTTTTCGGCCGTGGTGATCGGCATCTTCATCGCCGTAGCGGCGCTGTTGATCTTCCGCGAGGCCTATTACGGCTTCATCGCGCCGCGCGAGTTCACCCTCGATCCGCTGGGGCTGAGCGTCAGCGTGCTGGCGACCGGCATCAATGCCGGCTGGGCCTGGTGGCTGTCGCGCCGCGGCCGCGAGGAACAGTCGCCCGCGCTGATCGCCGACGGCAGGCACCTGTGGACCGACGTCATCTCGACACTGGGCGTGCTGATCGGCGTATTGCTGGCGGCGGCGACCGGCTTCGTGCAGCTCGACGCAGTCCTTGCGGCGCTGGTTGGCGTCGCCATCCTGTGGTCGGGCTGGGAGCTGATCAAGCAAAGCGTCATCGGCCTGATGGACGTGGCGGTGGAGCCCAAGCTGCTCAACCAGATCCGCGAGATCATCTCGGCCAATGCCGACGGGGCCATCGAGGCGCACGATATCCGCACCCGGCAGGCCGGCGCGATGACCTTCATCGACTTTCACCTGGTGGTGCCGGGGACGATGAGCGTCGATGCGGCGCATGCGATCTGCGACGGGATCGAATTGAAGCTGCGCGAGGCGGTGGAGCGGGCGCAGATCACCATCCACGTCGAACCCGAGAACAAGGCGAAGCACTCCGGCATCGTGGTGGTCTGAGGGAAAGCGAATGGTGAGTAGCGAACAACGAAGAGTTCGCCCACTCGCTATTCGCTACTCGCCAAGGCCCCCGGGGCTACCTCAGGCTCCGGCTTCCCCGCCAGCAGCGCCGTCGTCGCGGCATTGCCCTGGACGTTCACCACGGTGAGGATCGGATCGACGATCGGGTCGATGGCGACGAGAAGAATGATCGCCACTTCGACCGGCAGGCCAAGCGGCACGAGGATGATCGAGATCATCGACAGCGCGGCCACGCCGGGCGCTCCGGTGGCGGCAACACCGGCCAGCATGGCGCCGAACAGCACGAACACCATCTGCCCCGGATCGAGCGCCAGCCCGTAGAGGTTGGCGAGAAACAGCGTCGCCAGCGCGAAATGGAAGGTGGAGCCGGGCGGGTTGAGGGTAATGCCGAGCGGCAGCGCCAGATCGACGACCCGCCGGTCGAGCCGCAACCCCTCCTTGAGACCGCGCAGCGCCGAAGGGATCGAGGCATAGCTGCTCGAGGTGCCGAAGGCGACCACCACCGTTTCGCGCATCGCGCCGAGCGTGGCGAGATAGCTGCCGCCGACGCGCAGCCAGATCAGCACCGAGTAGAACCCGATCAGCACGATGGCGCCCGCATAGACGAGGACGACCAGCTTGGTCATGGCGAACAGGACGTCGATGCCGACGGCCGACACCTGGCTGTAAGCCAAGCAGAACAGGCCGAACGGCAGGACATACATCAGCCATTCGATGATCTTGATGAAAGTGTCGTAGAAGGCTTCGAGCAGCGCCGTGGCGCGCTCGGATTTCTCCCGCGCGATGGAGCCGAGCGCCACGCCGAACAGCACCGCGAACATCAGGATGGCGATCTTGTTGCCGGTGGTCAGTGCGCCGAAAATGTTCTCGGGGAACATCCCGACGACCAGGTCCGAGAAGGCGCCCCGGGCGTGCTCGGGATCGACGGCGGTCCCCGATGCTTCGGCGGTGAAGATCACCTTGCCGATGATCTCGCGGGCGGCGAGCTGCAGTTCGCCGCCGGGCTGCCCCCAGTAGCCCAGCGCCACGCCGAGCGCCCCGGCGACGGCGAGGCCCGAGATGACCAGCAGCACCAGGCGGGTGAAGTAGCGGTTGGCGGCGCCATCGAGAAACAGCCGGCTGAGGCTGGTGGCAACCGCGGTGAACAGCAAGGGGATGACGCACATCTGCAGCAGGCGGATGTAGATTTCACCCAGGGTGCCGATAGCCGGCAACTGGCCCTTGTCGAGCCAACCGAGGACGCCGCCGGCGATCAGCCCGGCAAACATCGCCACGGGATGCAGCAGCAGGCGCCCGAGGCGGCCCTTCAATACCTCAACCATCGATCAGCGCCCTGTCCTTGGAGTAGAGGTACTCGTTGAGCACGCCATCGAGAAAGCCGTTGCTCCTGGCCTTGGTGAGGTAGAGATCGACCCAGGACTTGAGGTCGGTATCGCCGGGCGGCATGGCGATGGCGATGGTGTCGGGATGCCCGGCCAGGTGGTAGGGCCGCAGCTCCACCGCACCGGCGGAATCGGCGAGGCGCCAGTTGCCGATCTCGATCTCGTCGTACATCAGCGCGACCAGATCGCCGGATTTCACCGCCGCGAGCATTTCGGGCCAGGCGTCGAAGGCGACGCTCTGGGCCTCGGGAAAGTCCTCGGCGACGAACCCGACATAGGAGGTGCCATCGATGACGCCGATGCGCGATTGCGGGCTGTCGAGCAGAGCCGGAATGTCGTTGGCCCGTTCCGGATCGGCAGCGACGAGACGGCCCAGCTGCAGGCGGTTGATCAGGAGAAACTGGCGGACGCTGACATAGCTCTGTGAAAAGCTGGCGCGCGCCGCCCGCTCGAGCGTATCGCTCAGCAGGCTGATCGCCATGTCGGCGCGGCCTTCCACTACTTCATCGATCAACCCGTCGAAAGTGGTGGCGGCGCGGTTGTATTCGAGCGTCACACCAAGCTTTTCGGCAATATCCTCGGCGATCGCGGGATCGACGCCGATCAATTTTCCATCGGGACCGACATAGAAGAACGGCACCACGTCTTCGAAGAAGACCGCGACGGTGAGCTTGCCGGCGGCCTGGATGCGAGCAATAGCGTCGGATTGCGCCTGGACTGGCAGCGATAGCGCAAGCGCCAGCAGGCAGGCCCCACTCAACAGTAATACGGCGCGGCCAAGCCGTTCCAATCCGCGTACAGACACTACTCGAGCCCCCAAGGCCGCGCACTCTAAAAGAGTATTGTCGCGGAATTGTTGGCCGAACAATGAAAATCGACTTTCGCCGGTGAGTGTTGATCGCCGCCGAGCGCCGGCAGATCGCCGCAGTACAAGCTGTGCAAAGCGGATGGTGCGGCATGGCTGCGATGCTGCGGCGCGCCTAAGCTCGCCTGGTGTGCATGACCCAGGAGATCTTTCATGACTCTCAATGCGCCTAGCCAGACCATGTTCATCGTCGCCGTCGTCATCGCAGTCATCGCGCTGCTCGGACAGATCGTCTCGATACCCTTCGTCAGTGCCTATGCGTTCTGGATCCTGATCGTCGCTTTCATCGTGCTCGCCGCCGCGGTGATGATGAAGGGCGCCTGACGCTTTACCCCTGGCCTCGGCCCGGAAAGCCGCGAGCTCGCCAAAAGCGTTGCTGGGGTTTTGAGTTGCAGGCCGGCGCATGGCGGGTGATCCTCGCCGCCATGCGCGCTCTGATTTGCCTACTCGCCCTCGTCCTTGCTGCTCCGGCATTTGCCACCGACTGGGGGCAATACGACAATGCCCGCTTCGGCTACACGATCGATGTGCCGCCGGGTTTCGAGTGGGGCAGAGAGGCCGATAACGGCGATGGCCGCGCCTTCCGCGACGGGGCCAGCAAGCTCCTCGTCTGGGGCGGCAATATCACCGAGCGCGACTTCGAGGGCGAGGCCGCGGCAGCCAAGGGATATGCGGCGGCCGACGGCTGGACCATCACCTACGATGCAGCAACGCCGAGCTGGGCGAGCTTTTCCGGCACTCAGGGCCAGCGGATCCTCTACCAGCGGATGGTCGCCGGCTGCGATGGACACTATGCAGCGTTCCGGCTGGAATACTCGGCCATCGAGATGAGTGCACTCGACGCGGTGGTGAACCGGCTGGTGCACAGCCTCAAGGGAGGATGCTGATGGCGCGCGTCTACCAACGCGAAGACTGGGCCATGCACCCGACACGCCAATCGGGCGAGTGGGAGGGCGGCGAGGCCAATGTCACGGTGATCCTGCATGACAGCGTGGAGGCGGGCGCCGGACCGCGACTGCATACGCACCCCTACCCCGAGACCTTCATCATCGAGGCAGGCCACGCGGTGTTCACCATCGGTGACGAGGAGATCGAGGCCGGGCCCGGCCAGATCCTCGTGGTGCCGGCCAACGCGCCGCACAAGTTCAGGACGCTCGGCCCGATGAAGAGCATCCACATCCACGCCAGCCCGAAATTCGATACGCGCTGGCTGGAGTAGGGGGATGCGGCTCTCGGGGCGGAAGTCCAGCTAGAACTCGATCCCCGCCTGGGCCTTCACGCCGGAGCGGAAGGGGTGCTTGATCTCGGTCATTTCGGTGACCAGGTCAGCCAATTCGATGACTTCGTCCTTGGCATTGCGCCCGGTGACGATGACATGCGTGTCGCGTGGCTTGTGCTTCAGCACCTCCAGCACTTCGTCGAGCGGCAGGTAATCGTAGCGCAGCACGATATTGAGTTCGTCGAGCAGGATGAGCTTGTAGCTTTCGTCGGCGATCAGTTCCTTGGCCATCTCCCAGGCGCCGCGGGCCGCGGCGAGGTCGCGCTGGCGGTCCTGGGTGTCCCAGGTGAAGCCCTCGCCCATCGCCTTGATGGTCACCTGGTCGGGAAACCTGTCGAGCACATCGCGCTCGCCGGTCGACCAGGCGCCTTTGACGAACTGCACCACGCCGACCTTGAAGCCGTGGCCGATGGCGCGGAACACCATGCCGAAGGCCGCCGTCGACTTGCCCTTGCCCTTGCCGGTGTGGACGATGAGCAGGCCGCGCTCCTCGGTCTTGGTGGCGAGGATCTTGTTCCGCGCCTCCTTTTTCTTCCGCATCTTTTCGGCGTGATAGGCGTCGCGCTCGGCCTCGCTCATCAGGTCGGTCTTCTTGGGGGCTTTGTCCGTCATCAAGTGTCCTCGAGATACGCGAAAGCGGAGTTGGAACGTGGCGTCCAGAAGCCACGGCGGCGAGCTTCGTTGAATTTGGCGATCAGTTCGTCATAGCCGAAGCGGTTGCTGGTTTGAATGAACCGACGCGTCGCATCGTCCTCGACGAAAGCCTCGAAGGCGAGGTCGAAATGGTGCGTCTGCACCGCACCGGTCGTCGCGGCGAAAGCGAACATGTAGTCGACGGTGGCGATGATCTCGAAAGCGCCCTTGTAGCCATGGCGCTTCACCCCATCGATCCATTTCGGGTTGACGACACGGGAGCGGACCACCCGCGAAATCTCCTCGGCCAGCGTGCGGGCCAGCGGCCGCTCGGGCCGGGAGTGGTCGTTGTGATAGGCGGCAGGGGCGCGACCGCTCAGGCTCTGGGCGGTGGCGGCGAGGCCGCCCTCGAACTGGTAGTAGTCGTCGCTGTCGAGCAGGTCATGCTCGCGGTTGTCCTGGTTGTGGACCACCGCCTCGATGTCGGAGAGCCGGGCGGCGAAACGGTCGCGCGCCGCTGTGCCCTCGGCATTGGCGCCGTAGGCATATTGCCCCCAGTTGAGGAAGGCCTCGGCAAGGTCGGCCTTGCTGTCCCAGCTTCCCGAGTCCATCAGGCCCTGGAGGCCCGCGCCATAGGCGCCCGGCTTCGAGCCGAAGATGCGGTGGCCGGCGCCCAGCGCCGCGGCACGATCGTCGGCGCCAGCCTGCATCAGTTCCAGCGCATCGGTGCGCATGCGGGCGGCGATGGGGTTCTGGTCCTCGGGCTCGTCGAGCGCGCCGATGGCGCGGACAGCCTTGTCGAACAGGGCGATCTGCGCCGGAAAGGCGTCGCGGAAGAAGCCGGAGATCCGCAGCGTGACATCGACGCGCGGTCGGCCGAGCCTGGCCAGCGGGATGATCTCATAGCCGGAGATGCGGAGCGAGGACGGGTCCCATAGCGGCCTCGCGCCGATGAAGGCGAGAGCCTGGGCGATGTCGTCGCCGCCGGTGCGCATGTTGGCGGTACCCCAGACCGAGAGCGCGAGAGAACGCAGCGGGACGCCGTGATCCTGGAAGTGGCGGACCAGCAGGTTTTCCGCCGACTTCCGCCCCAGCTCCCAGGCGGTTGGCGTGGGCACGGCGCGGATGTCGACCGAATAGAAGTTGCGCCCGGTCGGAAGCACATCCAGACGACCGCGCGACGGTGCGCCGGAGGGACCGGGGGCGACGAACTTGCCGTCGAGGCCAAGCAGGAGCGAGGCGATCTCGTTCGGGCCGGAAGCGGCGAGGCGGGGACGGATAACGTGTTCTATCGTTTCGAGCACGGCGCGTGTTGCCGACCACTCCGCGTCAGGGGTCCTGCCCTCCACGAGCTTGGTCGCCAAGTCCTCGAGATGTTCGACGATGTCGCCGACGGTGCGGGCGAGTTCCCCTTCCCCTTGAGGGGTGGGAAGCGCCGGGCCGGTCCATTGGGCACCGAGGTCGGCCGTCAGCGGGTCGAAGCCGAGCTTGAGATCATCTGCCAGAGCGCGGATCAGCGAGCCGTCCCCCGCTGCTTCGCCTCGCGGAACGCGGGCCAGCGCGACGATCAGGTCGCGCTCCAGGCGGCCGGCGGGGGATTGACCGAAGATGTGGAGGCCATCGCGGATCTGGGCCTCCTTAAGGTCGCAAAGGAAGGTGTCGATCCGCTTCAGGGTTTCAAACTCATCGGCCACGAGGCCGATGTCGCGATCGAGCCGGATATCGCGCGTGAAATCGAGGATGCGCTTGCGCAAGCCCGCGAGGCGACGGCGGTCCATCCCCGAAGCGGCATAGTACTCGTCGAGCAGCGCCTCGAGGTCCTTGAGCGGCCCATAGGTTTCGGCGCGGGTGAGCGGCGGCACCAGATGATCGATGATCACCGCGCCGGTACGACGCTTGGCCTGGGTGCCCTCGCCCGGATCATTGACGATGAACGGATAGAGCTGCGGCAGCTCGGCCCAGAGCGCCGCTGGATAGGATGCGGCGTCGAGTGCTGTGGCCTTGCCGGGCAGCCACTCGAGATTGCCATGCTTGCCGTTGTGGATCAGGGCATGGGCGGCGAACTCGTGGCGCAGCCACAGATAGGCAGCGAGGTAGCCATGTGGCGGCACCAGGTCGGGATCGTGGTAGCTGGCGGTTTCGTCGAGATGATAGCCGCGGGCGGGCTGGATCATGATGGCGACGTTGCCGAGGCGAAGCGCCGGCAGATGGAAGGTCTCGCCGCGGACGAACGGATCGGCAGACGGGTCGCCCCAGCGGGCGGTGACCTCGGACCGAACCTTGGCCGGGAGCGCAGCGAAGAGCTCACGGTAGCGATGCACGGGAAACGGGATGCCCTCGCCGCGTTCGGGATGAGCGTTGGTGGGGCCGGATTGGAGGAGTTCGATCAGGGCGTTGCCTGTGGCGCCCCCCCTCCCATCTTCCCCCACAAGGGGGGAGGTGTCTGTCGGTGTATCTGGCGCTGACCGAGCCTCAAACTCGATCGGCACCTCCCCCCTTGTGGGGGAGGTTGGGAGGGGGGCGGCCACATACCCTGCCCCCGCAAGCACCTTCAAAATCTCAACCGTCGACTGCGGTGCGTCATAGCCGACGCCATTGGCCAATCGACCGTCGCGGATCGGATAGTTGGCGAGGACCACCGCAACACGCCGATCGGCGCGCGCGGTCGCACGCAGCGTGGTCCAGTTCTTCGCCAGCGTGACGGCACGCCGGATGCCGTCGGCGTCCGGCGCATAAGCGGAGAGCGGGCACTGGGTGCGTTCGTGCCAGACCGCGTCGTGCTTGTGGCCGACCAGCAGCATGCCGATGCGGCCATCCAGCTCGGGCAGCACCACCTGCATGGCGAGGTCCTTGGCGGTGAGGCCCTGGATGTCGGCGGCCCATTGCGCCTCGGGGCGGCCGCCCTGCAGCAGCTGGAGCACCGGGGCGTCGATGCCGGCAAACGGGTTCTGCTTGTCGTCGAGGCCATCCAGCCCAAGGGCGAAGCCGGTGAGGTTGAGGATGACGCTGGGCGGGTAGGTGGCGAAAACCGCCTGCACGAAGCGGATGCAGGCGCCTTCTTTCAAGGTCGAGACGACAACGGGCACCGGGTTGAGGGATCGCGCCTCGAGCTCGGCGATCAGCGCTTCGAGCGTCGCGGTGCCGGCCCCCTCGAGGGCAGCGCGATAGAACAGGATCGGCACGTTCGGGTGCGGCGAGGCGGGCAGCTCGTCGAGCATGCCGTGCGCGGGGTGCCAGAGGCCGAAGCGGTGGAAGGGTTTGGGGGCAGAACTGCCCGGTTCGAGCGCGGGGCTTCCCCCACCCTTGATCCCTCCCCGCGAGGGGGAGGGAGACGACTGCGCCAGTCGTGCGAAGGCCGCCAGCAGCGCATCGGCGTTTTCCGGGCCGCCGGCGGTGAACAGGCTATGGAGCCTGGTCCAGTCATCGGGGTGGATGGTGGACCGCTGCTGCAGGATCGGATCCGGGTTGGCGTCGCCGGGGAGCAAGGCCAGCCGGATGCTGCCGCTCAGTGCCAGGGCGGTGAGTTCGTCGACACCGTATTGCCAGTAGGCCGGGCCGCCGAGCAGCCGGACCACCACCAGTTGCGCGTGCTGCACGGTCTGATCGAGCCACAGGTCGACCGAGAGGTTGTGGCTCAACCGCATGAGATTGGCGAGCCGCAGGTCGGAGGAGCCGGCGCGGTCGGCGGCCCCGGCCAGCATCATCAGTTCGCTGTCGGCAGCCGAGGCGAAGATGATCGGCGCCGGGGACTGGGCGAGGTCGATGGCCTCGCCTTCCTGTTGCAGGGCGCCGGCCTGGGCGGAGAGCAGGTGCATCATGCAGGCAACGAGCTCCGATAGCGGCGCGAGCCGCGCAGTTCGGCGCCGTCGGCCATGCGGATCCGGAAATCGCCGTCGCGCACCGGGGCGATCTCGCGGACCTTGGCGCGGTTGACCAGATGGGACCGGTGCACCCTGGCGACATCGACTCCGGCATCGCTCAGCAGCTGCTCGAGCGCGGCGAGGCTGATGCGGGCGAGATGGGTGGCGCCGTTGGCGCGGATCTCGACATAGTTGCCGGCGGCACTGGCCCAGTCGAGCGAGGCGGCATCGAGGAAGATGGTGCGGCCGCCGGCCTTGAGGGTGAGCTTGCCGGTCTGCCTGGCGTCGGCCCGGGCGGCCTCGGCTTCACGGCGATGCTCTTCGAGGCTGCGCTGCAGGCCGAGCATCAGGATCAGCACGGCATAGGGAAAAACGTCCTTGCGATACTCGTAGAGCAGGTCAGTCGGCAGGTCGGTGAAGAAGCCGTAGCTCGTGCCGAGGATGAGGGCATAAGCAAGCGTGCGCAGCACGATGAACAGCCCGACATGCAGCATTGAGAAGGCGATGCTGCCCAGCGCGTGCCAGACGAGGGCCGAGCGCCAGGTCTCGGCAGTGAACGGGACCCGGCGCTCGAACAGGATGACCAGCGGCGCCAGCGCCATGATGGCGATGACGCTGGTCAGCTCGAGGATGAACGGGACCCGGGGATCGAGCGTCCGCCCGTCGCGTTGCGCCTCGGTCAGCAGGCCCAGCGCATTGAGCACCCCGATGGCGACGAGGAACAGCGCCATGATGAGGAAGACGCGGGCGGCGACGCGATGTTCAAGCGCCGCCTCCTGGGTGAGCTCAGTCGCCATCGGGCACGCCTCGGCCGCCGCCGATCCCAGTGCCGCCGACGCCGGCCGCCGCTCGTCCCGCCGGCCCGCCGCTCGCACCAGCGCGATTGGGCGCGGCGAAGCCCCGCCCTAGCTCTCGTGGCCTCGCAATCTGCTCAGGAGCTGGAGCCATCATGTCAGCAGGGACCCTTCCCACGATCACCGAAAAGGCTTGCGGTTCGGAACGCCGCTACGACCTCGACTGGCTGCGCGTCATCGCCTTCGGTTTTCTGATCTTCTACCACATCGGCATGTTCTACGTGACGTGGGGCTGGCACGTGAAAAGCCCGCATGCCGGACCGTGGCTGGAGCCGGTGATGGCGCTGATCAACCCGTGGCGGCTGCCGCTGCTGTTCCTCATCTCGGGCATCGCGCTGCGCTTCGCCATCGACAAGAGCCGGCTCACCCAGTTCGTGCCGCGGCGCTTCATGCGGCTGTTCGTGCCGATCGTTTTCGGCATGCTGGTGATCTGTGCGCCGCAGGCCTATTTCGAGCTCTATTCGAAGGGCGAGACGGGTTCGGATTTCTGGGCGTTCTACGGCCAGTATCTCGATTTCGACATGGAGTTCTCGATCCTGACGCCGACCTGGAACCACCTGTGGTACCTGGTCTACATCCTCGCCTATACGCTGGCCGTGGTGGCGCTGCTGCCGCTGCTGCGGTGGCTCGATGGCCCGGCGGAAGCGCTGTTCAGCTGGCTCGGACGTGGCGCACTGGGCTGGCGCCTGCTGCTGGTGCCGGTGCTGCCGTTCCTCTGTTACGCATGGCTGCTGGCGCCGCGCTTCCCCTCGACGCATGCGTTCTACAATGACTGGGCCAACCATGCGGAGCTGTTCAGCATTGTGCTGATCGGCTGGTTCGCGGCGAAGAGCCCGGCATTCTGGGGCGCGGTGCAACGGCATCTCGGCCCGGCAATCGTGCTGGCTCTGGGGCTGCTGCTGGTGCTGGGGGCGGTGCGGCTCACCTGGGGCGCGGTGCGTGCTGACCAGGGCCTCGTCACGCTGATGACGCTGCTGCGCGCGGTGTTCATGTGGGTGGCGATCATCGCCATGCTGGGGCTGGCGCAGCGTTACCTCAACCGCGACGGGCCGGTGCTGCGCTTTCTCACCGAAGCGGTGTTCCCTTACTACATCCTGCATCAGACCCTCATCGTGGCCGTGGGGTTCTGGGTCGGCGGCCTGCTGCTGCCGGTGTGGCAGGAAGCCGGGATCATCACCGTCGCGACGGTCGTCGGCTGCGTGGTGCTGACCGAAGCGATCAAGCGCCTGCCGCCGCTGCGCCCGCTGTTCGGGCTGCCATGGCGGGCCGAAGCGATCCGGCCCGCGCGACAGGTGGCGATGGCGCGTTAGGCCGCAGCGGCGATGGCGCCCTCGAGGCTCCGGGTGATCGCCGCGTGGTCGAGCGGCGATTCCCCGATCACCACCAAAGCGGTCTGCCGCGCTTCGCCCGGCTTCCACGGCCGGTCGAAATAGGCGCTGACGCGTGGGCCGACGGCCTGGATGGCAAGCCGGGCCGGAGCGCCGGGCAGCGCCGCAAAGCCCTTCAGGCGCAGCACGTCGTGGGCGCGGATGGTCGCCTCGATCGTCGCCAGCAACTGATCCTTGCTGGTGACGCCGTCGAGGGTGACCGAGAACGAGTCGAAGTCGTCGTGCTCGTGGCCTTCGCCGCCATGCTCCAGCTCATGGTGGCTTTCGCGACCGGCGAGATTGTCCTCGGTGGAGAGACCCATGCCCAGCAGCGCCGCGACATCGACATGGCCGTTGCGGGCGCGAACGACACCGGTGCCAGGACGCATCTCGGCCTTGAGGTGGGTCTCGATGGTGTCGAGCTCGGCATCGGTGACGAGGTCGGCCTTGTTGAGGATGACCATGTCGGCAGCGATCAGCTGATCCTCGAACAGTTCGCCGAGCGGCGTTTCGTGGTCGAGCATGGCATCGGCGGAGCGCAGCGCATCCACCGCCTGTTCGTCATTGGCAAAACGGCCTTCGCTGAGGGCTGCCGCATCGGCGACGGTGACGACGCCGTCAATGGTGACCTCGGACTTGATCTCGGGCCAGTTGAAGGCGCGGATCAACGGCTGCGGCAGGGCGAGGCCGGAGGTCTCGATGACGATGTGATCGGGCCGATCCTCGCGTTCGAGCAGCGCCTGCATGGTGGGGATGAACTCGTCGGCGACGGTGCAGCAGATGCAGCCGTTCGACAGCTCGATCATATCCTCTTCGCGGCAGGTCTCGTCGCCGCAGCCGGCGAGGATTTCCTTGTCGACGCCGAGCTCGCCGAACTCGTTGATGATCAGGGCGATGCGCTTGCCCTTGGCGTGGGCGAGCAGGTGCCGGACCAACGTGGTCTTGCCGGCCCCGAGGAAGCCGGTGATGACGGTGACGGGGATCTTTTCGGTCGTGCTCATGCGTGGGCACCTTTCAGGGCGAAGGCGGAAGACCTGGCGAAGCGCTCGTTGAGCCAGCCGAACAGCGGGCCGACGATCAGCCAGAACAGCGCGCCGGTGGCGAGGGTCGCCGCAGCGAAGCTGGTGGCGAGGTTGGCGGGCACGGCGCTGGCGTGCTCGCCGGCGAGCTGCGGTGCGCCGATCACGTGCGGCGCAAGGATCAGCACGGCGGCGATGACGATGCCGGTCCAGTTGCGCAGCCTGGCGATGGCGAGCATGCCGGCGCCGGTGGCGACGGCCGTGCTGACCCACCAGACCTGGCGGGCGACGAGATCGGCGGCGGGCATGCCGGGAAGCTCCGGCGGCAGGCCGAAGGCAGGAGCGAGTTGCAGCGCCACGAAGCCGCCAATGCCCCAGATCACGCCGTTGCGGGCGGTGACCTCGATACCTGACAACACCGAGACGGCAGCCAGCACGAAGGCGAAGCCGATGCAGCCGAGGAGGTTGGCGAGCACGGTGTAGAAGATGCGCTCGGCGCCGTCCTGCGGCGCCCAGGCGTCCTCGTCGTGCTCATGGGCAGGCGCCGCTGCCGCGTCGGAATGCGCCGGAGTGCCGGCGTCGTGGCTGTGCTCGGCGACGGCCGGCGCCTCAGGGGCGGCGTTCTCATAGACTTCGGCGGCAAGGATCAGCGGCGCGACGCGCCATTGCTGCACGGCGCTCATGGCCAAGCCGGCTGCGAGTCCGGCAAGGACCGCAGCGAAAAAGATCCGCTGGAAGAGTTTCATCGATGTCTCGTTTGCTTAGAGCTGAGCTGGCTCAGTGGCAGGGGAAGCCGAGCGCATGGCGCGTATCGTGCGCGCCATTGTGGATGGCCATGTCGCTGGCAAAGCCGACGCCGCCGACAAGGACGAAGCCGATAAACAATGCCAGCACACCTGCGATGAGCCGCTGCGAGACAGAAAGACGGGCGACCGACGCCGTCTGGACCTGAGTGTTCATATGCCTGCACCCTCCGTGCGGATGAAAGAGGGCTCTTCGCCCGGTTGCACGCTGGCAGGTCTCCTGACTCGCGGGTCACCGTGTTCTCCGGCCTTCCCAACATCCCGAGGGATGTCAGTGGCATAGTCGGAGGCACTCGCCGCTTACAGTTGCGGGGGCAGCCACGGATTTGGTCCCTGATGGGTACGCCGCACCGTGTTCCCTTTTGATCCCCTCGCCCGAACGGGTTTGAGGAACCAACGTAAGGCTATCGTTACGCCGCGAGAGGGGGCGCGGTCAATCTTCCGCCGCGTTGGAATCGGGGTAGCCGACGGTGATGGTATCGACGCGGGCATCGACCTTTTCGAGCAGCGGCTCGCTCGAGGAGATCTGCATGTCGCCGGAGATGGCATCGACATTGAGATCGGCCGGGTAATCGCCGACGGCGAAGCGGACGCTGACCGAACAGCCGTCGGTCGCCGCTTCGAGCTTGCCGCCGTCGAAGATAGCGGCGCCGCCATAATCCCAGAAGAAGCCATAGAGCTGGAACGGCCCGCCATTGAGCGCCTCAACCTCCTTGACCGTCAGGCCCTTCCTGAGGCCGCCCGGCGCCGTATCATCCGGCGGCACGGTGAAATAGGCGACGCGCTCGTGCTTTTCCTCGTCCCACCAGCCGAACTCGATGGTCCTCGCGGGGTCGTTGGGAAAGATCGTGGTGGCAAGGACGGTCGAGCCCTCGGGGCCGGGCACATCGCCGGTCACCACATTGTCCTTGCCGAACGCTTCGATCAGCCGCGCCTCCGAACTGTCGGCGGCGAACGGGCCTTCGCAGGCGATATCGGCAGCCATGGCGGGGGCCGCCAGCAGCAACAAGGGGAACAGGACCAGCGCGCGCATGTCGACCTCCGTTGATCAGCCGATTCTAGCTGAGCCCCGTGAGTCTGGGCAGAGCTTGCGGCAGAAGCTGGGCGCCGGGATCAGCCGCCCGACTGCAACTGCTCGGTCATCTGCTCCTGGATGGCGAGCACCTCTTCGATCACCTCGGTGAGCAGACGCAGTTCCTCGATGCTGCGCCGGCCCAGCGACGCAGCGCCGGCGATGGCCATCGGGGCATAAGCCTTCTCGATGACCGCGGCGGTCGCCTCGGCGGCCTCCACCAGCACCTTGCGCCGGTCATGCGGATCGGCGCGGCGGCGAACGAAATTGCGGGCCTCCAGCCGGTCGATCAGCGAGGTGACGGCGGCCGGCGTCAGGCGGGTGGCGCGGGCGATGGCGCTGGCGGTCTGCGGGCCGCTGGTGAGAAAGCTGAGGCACAGCCGTTCGGCCGGACCGAGCTGGAACATCGCCCCCACCTCCTCGTCAAAGCGCTGCGTCGCCTCCTGCCAGCGCACGATCAACGTGCCGAGCCGCTGGACGAGTTCGGCCTTTCCGTCACTTGACGAAGTTATTTCGATCATCTAATTATATGTCCATCAAATAATACGACGTCCGCATGATATGCGGCGTAGCTCAGGCGAGGCAAGAATGAAAGCACGCATCGGCATCGTTGGGGCAGGTTCCGCGGGGCTCGGCCTGGCCCTGGCGCTGGTCAGGCGCGGCTTCGCACCCGTGGTCTTCGAGAAGCGGACGGAACGGCAGGTGGTCGACGAGGGCATCTTCCTCACCCTCGCCCCCAACGGCCTCAACGCACTGCGGGGGCTCGGCCTCGCGGCTGAAGCTCTGCGGCGCGGCGTCGAAACCCGCGCCATCGTACTGCACAACGAGCACGGCAAACCGCTCGGCACGGTCGACTATGCCCGCCACGCCTCGCAGTTCGGCGCCCCCTCGGTGACGATCCGGCGCGGCGTACTGGGTGAGATCCTGCTGGCTGCAGCACGGTCGGCGGGCGTGCCGATTCATTTCGAGGCCGCGGTGAGCGCGGTGACCAATCTCGACAGCGGCGTGGCGGTGACCACGGGTGACGGCGTGACGCACAGCTTCGATGTGCTGGTGGGGGCGGATGGCCTTCGCTCCACCGTTCGCGCCCTGGTGATGCCCGGGCTGCCGGCGCCCAGTTACAACGGATTGCTGGGCAGCGGCGGTATCGTCGACGCACCGGATGTGCCGCCGACCGACGGGCGGATGCTGATGACGTTCGGCCGACGGGCGTTCTTCGGCTACATCAAGGATGCCGGCGGGCCGGTCTACTGGTTCAACAGCTTTCCCGCCGACGAGAAGCAGGCGCAACTGATCGATCGTCAGGCGGCGCCCGGCTATTTTGCGGCGCTGCACCGGACCGACCCGGCGATCAACCGGCGGATCATCGCCGCGGCCGCAGCCGAGGTCAGCCGCATCTATCCCGACTTCGACGTGCCGAGCCTGCCTTACTGGTCCAGGGGCCGCGTCATCCTGATTGGCGATGCGGCGCATGCCGTCACCCCGCATTCGGGCCAGGGTGCCTCCATCGCGCTGGAAGACGCGCTGGTGCTGGCGGCCTGCATCGATGCCGAGGCAACGCCCGAGGGGGCTTTCCGCCGCTTCGAGGGGCTGCGGCGCGACCGGGTGGAAGCGGCGGTGCGGCTCGGTCGGCAGGGTGGCGCGCCCAAGAAAGCACAGGGCTGGCTGGCGCGGCGGGTGCGCGACCTGATGCTGCCGCTGTTCGTGCCGCTCGGGCAGCGGGGGCAGGAACAGCTGTTCGCCTTCCGCGCCGACGATCTGCCGCTGGTCAAGCCGCGCTGAGCCTTGCCGCGGACACGGGGCCCGGCGATCAATGGCGGAAGCCAACTGATTCGCCCGGTGCCCAGATGCCCTTCACCTTCCAGACGGTGATGCCGATCCTCCTGCTGATCGGCTCCAACGTGTTCATGACCATCGCCTGGTATGGACACCTGAAGTTCCCGAGCATGGCCATGTGGGTGGCGGTGATGGCCAGCTGGGGCATCGCGCTGGTGGAATACTGGCTGGCGGTGCCGGCCAACCGCATCGGCTACGGCGCCTATACGGCGGCGGAACTCAAGACCATCCAGGAGGTGATCAGCCTCACGGTATTCGCCGGCTTTGCCGTGTTCGTCCTGGGAGAGAAGCTGACCTGGAACCATGCGGTCGGCTTCGGGCTGATCTTTGTCGGGGCCTTCTTCATCTTCCGCGGGCCACTGAAGTAGCAGCAGCGGACTTGCTCGGTCAGGCCTGCGGCCAGGCGGGGAACGGATCGGGCAGATGTTCCCACTCGGACGGCGTAAAGGCCCGAGCAGGCACCAGGCAGGCGTCGAGTTCACGGCGCATGGCGGCTTCATCCATCGGGTCGCTGCCGATGAAGACCAGTTCCTGGCGACGATCGCCCCAGACGGGATCGAGATAGGCCCCCATGGCCGCCTCCCATTGCGGGTCGTCGGGCCAGCGGCGCGTCGGCACAGCCGCCCACCAGAGCCCGCGGCGGCCGGTCTGCAACAGGCGCCCCGCCTGGCTCAGTTCGCCCACATAGTGTGGTGGGGTAGCCAACCAGAAGAAGCCCTTGGCCCGGATGACCCCGGGATGCAGCCGCTCGGCGAACCGGTGGAACAGCAACGGGTTGAACGGGCGGCGCGCCCGATAGACGAAGGAGCGGATGCCGTATTCGAGCGTCTCGGGGACATGATCGGCGAAGCCGTTCAGTTCCCTGAACCACAGCGGGTGCTGCTCGGCCCGCTCGAAGTCGAAGCGGCCAGTGCCCAGCACCGCGTCGATACCGACCCTGCTGAAGTCGGCTTCGATGATGCGCGCGCCGGCATTGAGCGACCGGATGATCCGGCGGGCCGCCGCCAACGCTGACGCCGTGGCGATCGACACCTTGTTGAGCACGATGACGTCGGCGAACTCGATCTGGTCGGTGAGCAGGTGCACCAGCCGACGCTCATCGTCCGGCCCGAGGGTTTCGCCATGCGCGGCGAGAGCATCGATGGAACCGAACTGCGCGGCGAGATTGGCGGCGTCGACCACGGTGACCATGGTGTCGAGGTCGGTGATATCGCTGAGGCTATCGCCCGCCGCGTCGCGGAACTCGAAGGTGGCGGCAACCGGCAGTGGCTCTGATATGCCGGTCGACTCGATGAGCAGATAGTCGAAGCGCCCGGCCTCGGCGAGCTTGCGCACCTCAGCAAGCAGATCGCCGCGCAGCGTGCAGCAGATGCAGCCGTTCGACATCTCGACCAGTTGCTCGTCGGCGCGCGACAACTTCGCGCCGCCCTCGCGCACCAGCGCGGCGTCGATGTTCACCTCGCTCATGTCGTTGACGATGACGGCGACGCGGCGGCCGTCGCGATTGTTGAGGATGTGGTTGAGCAGCGTGGTCTTGCCGGCGCCGAGGAACCCGGAGAGCACGGTGACGGGGAGGCGTTTCATGACGTTGCTCCGTGGCTGATCCGGGCGAGCGCCGGCGCGCGCTGGTCGGGAGCGCGTTGTCGGCTGGTGCAGAAGGTGGCGGGGCCGCTGCAGAGCGGCCCCGGCGGGGTCACTGCGCGAGGCAGGCCTTGAGGCTCGCGGCGAGGTTTTCGATCAGCTGGCGATAAAGGCCGGGACCTTCGTCGAGGTTGGCACCTTCGGGGTCGAGGACGCCCTGCCTGGCCGTGGTGCCCTCGGTGAGCACGTTGACGATGCGCGGTTCGAACACCGGCTCGGCGAAGACGCAGGCGGCGTCGAGGGTCTTCAGCTTGGCGCGGATCTCGTTGATGCGATCGGCGCCGGGCGCGATCTCGGGGCTGAGAGTGACAGAGCCCGCGACGTTGAGCCCGAAGCGCTTCTCGAAATACTGGTAGGCGTCGTGGAAGACGACAAACGGTCGGTCCTTGATCGGGGCGAGGCTGGCTTCGGTTTCGGCGATCAGGGCGTCGAGGTCGGCGGTCTCCCTTGCGGCATTGGCGCGGTAAATGTCGGCGTGCTCGGGATCGGCAGCGACCAGGCTGTCGGCGATGGTGGCGACCATCACCTTGGCGTTGGCGGGGTCGAGGAAGAAATGCAGGTCCTGCTCCTCGCCATGTGCGTGCCCGTGGGCATCATCGGCCGGCGCCTCGTCGCCGTCGTTGTGGTGCTCGAAGGTGCCGGTTTCGCGCGGCGGCAGCAGTTCGATGCCGGGGGACTTGCTCAGTTCGACGATGGTGGCGCCGGGGGCAAGGGTGTTGATGGAATCCTGCAGGAACAGCTCGAGGCCATGCCCGGTCCAAAACACCAGCTTGGCCGATTGCAGGGCCTGCGCATCGGAGGGCTTCAGGCTGTAACTGTGGGGCGAGGCAGCGCCCTTGACGATGAGGGCGGGGGTTCCGAGATCTCCCATCACCGCGGCCACCAGCGAATGCAGCGGCTTGATGGTGGCGACCACGCTCGGCACCTCGGCAAGCGCCACGCTGGACCAGCTGAGCGCTGCCGCGAGCGCCAGGAAGAACGGTTTCTGCATCGGAAGACCCCTGTTTGAAACACAGCTCGATTGCGCGATATGTTATGACATTACGCTATCGATGTGTTACGCTATAACGTAATGGTAGAACGTCAGCAAGAGACGGAATCGTGAATTTCATGGATGCGCAGAGCGGGCACGAGGTGCTGGTGGACGTGGTCGGCGCCGGCGTGCGGCGTGATGGCCGCTGGCTGGTCGAGGGCGTCGACGTAACGATCCGCAAGCGCGAGATCGTCACGCTTATCGGGCCGAACGGCTCGGGCAAATCGACCACGGCGAAGCTGGTCACCGGCGTGCTGAAGCCCGATGCCGGCGCGGTGTCGCGCAAGTCGGGGCTGCGCATCGGCTATGTGCCGCAAAAGCTTTCGATCGACTGGACCATGCCGCTGACGGTGCGACGGCTGATGTCGCTGACCGGCAGCTATCCGGCGTCGGAGATCGATGCGGCGCTCGCCGCGACCGGCGTGGCCCACCTCGCCAATGCCGAAGTGCAGCATTTGTCGGGAGGCGAGTTCCAGCGGGCCCTGCTGGCGCGGGCGATGATCCGGAAGCCCGACCTGCTGGTGCTGGACGAGCCGGTGCAGGGGGTGGATTTCTCCGGCGAAGTCGCGCTTTACGACCTGATCGGCCGGATCCGCGACGAGACCGGCTGCGGCATCCTGCTGATCAGCCACGACCTGCATGTGGTGATGGCGGCGACCGATACGGTGATCTGCCTCAACGGCCATGTGTGCTGCCGCGGCACCCCGGAATCGGTGGCGCGGAGCCCGGAATATCTCAGCCTGTTCGGAGCGCGCGCCGCCAACGCGCTGGCGGTGTATCAGCACCACCACGACCATACCCACCTGCCCGACGGTCGGGTCGAGGAAGCGGATGGGCGGATCGTCGAAGCGCACGAGCATGTGCATGAGCACGAGCATGAGGGACACAGCCATGCTTGAAGACTTCTTCACCCGCTCGATCATTGCCGGGATCGGGCTGGCGCTGGTGACCGGGCCGCTCGGCTGCTTCATCGTGTGGCGGCGGATGGCCTATTTCGGCGACACCATGGCGCATTCGGCGCTGCTCGGAGTGGCGCTCAGCCTGGTGCTGCAGGTGGACATGACGCTGGGGGTGTTCATCATCGCCGCCGCGGTCGCCGGAGCCTTGCTTCTGCTGCAGCGGCGACAGACGCTGTCGACCGATGCGCTGCTCGGCATCCTCAGCCATTCGGCGCTGGCAATCGGCCTCGTGGTGGCGTTCCTCAGCGGCATCCGTGTCGACCTGATGGGGTTCCTGTTCGGCGACATCCTCGCCGTGTCGGTCACCGATATCGTGGTGATCTATCTCGGCGGCCTCGTGATCCTTGCGGTGCTCGCCGCGATGTGGCGGCCATTGCTGGCGGCGACGGTCAATGCCGAGGTCGCGGAAGCCGAGGGCATGCGGCCCGAGGTGACGCGGATCGTGTTCATGCTGCTGCTCGCCTCGGTGATCGCCATCGCCATGAAGATCGTCGGCGTGCTGCTGATCACGGCGCTGCTGATCATTCCGGCGGCGACGGCGCGGCGGCTGAGCGCCACGCCCGAGCAGATGGCGCTGATCTCGGCCGGCGTCGGGGCGCTGGCAGTGGCGGGCGGGCTGTTCGGCTCGCTGCGGTTCGATACGCCGAGCGGCCCGTCGATCGTCGTCGCGGCACTCGTGCTGTTCCTCATTTCCATCGCGCTGCCGGTGCAGCTGTGGCGCGCCAGACGGGAGGCCTGAGCCATGGCCCATAGCCACGAAGCCCACCACCACGAGCGGCCGCGTGACCTGACGCGGAACCAGGAACTGGTGCTGACGACGCTCAACAATGCCGATGCGCCGCTCTCGGCCTACGACATCCTGGATCGGTTGCGCGATGAGGGGCTGCGGGCGCCGCTGCAGGTGTACCGGGCGCTGGAAAAGCTGATCGAGCATGGGCTGGCGCACCGGCTGGAATCGCTCAACGCCTTTGTCTGCTGCGCCGATGCCAATTGCCACGGTCGCGCCAGCGGCACGGCGGCCTTCGCCATCTGCTCGGGCTGCGGACGGGTGGACGAGTTCGCTGATCCGGAGGTGACGGCGCGCCTCGCGGCCTGGGCCGCAGAGACGGGGTTCGGGCTGGAGCGCACGACGATCGAACTGCGCGGCCGCTGCTCGGAGTGCCGCAAGGCGGCTTGAGCCGTAGTGTCAGTCGGCCTCGGCGTGTTTGCTAACTCGCCTGGCGCAGAGCCTGCTCGCCCTGCAACAGCCGTTCCAGCTGCGCCAGCCGCAGCGGGCGGGCGAACAGGTAGCCCTGGAATTCGCGGCAGCCGAGGCGCGACAGCAGCGCCGCCTCCTCGCGCCGCTCGACGCCTTCGGCGGTGACGGCGAGCCCCATGGCGAACGCATAGATCATGGTGGATTCGACCAGCGCCGCCTGGACCGGGTCGCTGTCGATCTCGGCGACGAGCGAGCGGTCGAGCTTCACCCGGTCGAACTGGAACTGCTTGAGGTAGCCGATCGAGGAATAGCCGGTGCCGAAATCGTCGAGCGCGATGATGATGCCCGACTGGCGCAACTGCTCGATCAGCCGGATGGCACGATCGGGGTGCGAAACGAGGAACGACTCGGTCACCTCGAGCTGCAGCCGGCTGGCAGCGACACCCCATTCCTCGAGCGTCGAAAACACCGTCTGCGGCAGGGTCGGATTGCGCAGTTGCGCCGGCGAGACGTTGACCGAAATCTTGAGCTCGCCGAGCGGCCCGATCTCCTCGATGGCGCGGCGCAGGGCGAACATGCCGAGGTCGTCGATCAGGCCCGAGGCCTCGGCCGCCGGAATGAACTCGCCAGGACCCATCGGGCCGGCGGCCCGGCGGTTCCAGCGCATCAGCGCCTCGACCCCGAGGATCGCCTGGGTACGGAAGTCGATGATCGGCTGGTACTCGAGATCGAACTCGCCGGCTTCGAGGCCGCGGCGAATGTCGGCCTGCAGCTCGATGCGGCGCCGGCGTTCGTCCTCGATGGCGGGATCGTATTCGACGGTGTGGTTGCCGCCCGTCTCGCGGGCCCGCGCCACGGCGGTCTCGGCCATGCGAATGACGTTGCCAACGTTATCACGGCGTGCCGGGGCGTCGGCGACGCCGATGCTCAGCCCCACCTTCAGTTTCAGGTTGCCGACTGGCAGCGCATCACCGGCTCCGGCGAGGATGCGCTCGGCAAAGCCACGCACCGTCGCGCCGGCATCCTCGCCGACGCGCGCCAGCGACAGCTCGGTCGGGCCGGTGCGCGCCAGCACGGCGCCGCCATCGATAATGGCCTCGAAGCGTTGCGCCAGGGCGATCAGCAGCTCGTTTGCCGCCTCACGGCCATAGAGGCCGACAATGTCCTGCAGGCCGTCGACATTGATCTGGCTGATGGCAAGCGGCAGCTCGGCGCGCTTGCGCGGGATCGACTGGGCCAGTTGTTCCTCGAGCCCAAAGCGGCTCAGCAGGCCGGTCGTCCCGTCGTAGCGGGCGTTGTACCAGTCGCGCTCCTCGGAAACGGTGCGCAGCTTGATCGAGTGGCGGAACGCCGCCAGCACCACGAAGATCAGCACGCCGATGACCAGCATCACCAGCACGGCCACCAGCGCGGTATGGGCGAAGGCCGGATCGCCCGGTCGGCGCGGCGGCCAGTCGATGGTGGCGATGGCCGCTCCCGCCGCGTCGGTGAGCGCCATCGAGTCATGGTCCGGTTTGGGCACCTCGACGAGCCGCGGCAGCGGCAGCTGAAAGCGCGCGGCGACGCCACGCAGCATGACATCATCGAGCTGGCGGGCGAGCCAGAGCACGCGGCGCTGCTCCCTGGGAATGCTGGCCTGGCCGGTATTGCCATGCACCACCGCACCGGCCAGGGCGGCGGCGCCGCGGGCATTGCGCGAGAGATTGGAAACGGTGGCGTCGTCGCCGACCCTGGCGATGCCGCTCTCCAGCCGTTCGAACAGTTGCGGCACGCCGCTGAACAGGTCGCCGAGCGTGCCGGTCACCGGTCCGCGGCTGGTCTCGCCGAAGACGATGTTGCCGTTCATGTCGGTGAGGATGGCGGTGTCGTAGGTGTCGGAAATGCGGGCCGTGGCGCCCCAGGCGGAATCGAGCCAGGCCGGATTGGGCTCGACATAGGTGTTGATATAGGCCTCGGTCCAGGTCGCCTCGTCGGCGGCGCTCTCGGCGAGGCCGACCACCAGCGACTCGACGGCGGCGGCGATGGCGCTCTTGCCGCGATCGGAATCGATGGTGTTCATCTCGGCGCTCATCAGGTGCATGGCGACGAAGACCAGCGCGCAGACGCCGACATAGACGGCGACCGCCGGCAGGGCGATCCAGAAGGTGAAGTTGAGCAAGGCCGAACGATGGCGCCTCGGCCGGCGCACGCCGCGGGCGCTAGCGGCCAGAGCCGACGTCCTTTGAGCAGCTTTCGGCAAGTACAGACACCGGCGTGGGAAGCATCGCCGAACGCTAAGGGCCGCCGCTTAACAGCGGCTTAAAGTGTGAGACAGATCAGGCCGAGGCCAGAGCTGCCTTCTTTGCCAGGCGTGTCTTGATGCTCTCGACGTCGGCGCGCGGCGTCGCGGCGAACAGCGAGCGGGTATAGGGGTGCTCGGGATTGGAGAACACCTTGTCGCGCGTCCCCTGCTCCACCGCCTCGCCCAGATACATCACCATCACCTCATCGGCGATGTATTTCACCACGCTGAGATCGTGGCTGATGAACACGTAGGTGAGCCCGAACTCGTCCTGCAGGTCGGCCAGGAGGTTGAGGATCTGCGCCTGCACCGACAGGTCGAGCGCCGACACCGGCTCGTCGAGCACCAGCAGCGATGGCTTGAGGATGATGGCGCGGGCAATGGCGATGCGCTGGCGCTGGCCGCCCGAGAACATGTGCGGATAGCGGTTGAAGTGCTCGGGCTGCAGCCCGACCTTGACCAGCATGTCGAGAGCCCGCTCGCGGCGCTCGGCGGCCGACATCTTGGTGTTGAGCAGCAGCGGCTCCATCAGCACATTGCCGATCTTCTGGCGCGGGTTCAGCGAGCCATAGGGGTTCTGGAAGACGATCTGCACCTTGCGGCGCATGGCGGCGGTAACGCCGGTCTTCTTGATGTCGATGGTTTCGCCGTCGATCAGCAACTGCCCGTCGGTCTGGCGGTCGATCAGCGTGAGGATGCGCGCCAGGGTGGATTTGCCCGAACCGGACTCCCCGACAATGGCGAGAGTCTTGCCCTGCTCGAGCTTGAAGCTGACGCCCTTGACCGCGTGCACGGTGCGGCCGCCGCCGAACAGCGAACCGCCGATATGATAGTCGCGCACCAGGTTCCTGGCCTCGAGGACAGTGGCCATCACACCGCCTCCTCGAAATTGGCGCCGGTAATGGTGGGCAGCCGGTCGCCGGTGGCATTGTCGGGCAAAGCCGCCAGCAGCGCGCGGGTGTAGTTGCTCTTCGGCGCGGTGAAGAGTTCGAGCACGCCCGCCTCCTCCATCTTGCGGCCCTTGTACTGCACCACGACGCGGTCGGCGGTTTCGGCGACGACGCCGATATTGTGGGTGATCATGATCAGCCCCATGCCGTGCTCGGACTGCAGCCGCACCAGGAGGTCGAGGATCTGCTTCTGGATGGTCACGTCGAGCGCGGTGGTCGGCTCGTCCGCGATCAGCAGCTTGGGATTGCAGGCGATCGCCATGGCGATCATGACGCGCTGGTTCTGGCCGCCCGACATCTGGTGCGGATAGGATTTCAGCCGTTCGGCCGGGTTGGGAATGCCGACCTGATCGAGCAGTTCGACGGCGCGGGCCCGGCGCCGCTGCCTGTCCATGCCGAGATGGAAGCGCAGCACCTCCTCGATCTGGAAGCCCACGGTGAAGCACGGGTTGAGGCTGGTCATCGGCTCCTGGAAGATCATGGCGACATCCTTGCCGATGATCTTGCGCCTGTCGGCTGCCGACATGGCCAGGAGGTTCTTGCCATCGAACTCCATCTTGTCGGCGGTGACCGTGGCGGTCGGCGGCAACAGGCCCATGACGGCCAGCATGGCGACCGACTTGCCCGAACCGGACTCGCCGACAATGGCCAGCACTTCGCGGGCGTCGACGTAAAGGTCGATGCCTTTGACGGCGTTGAACACGCCGACAGATGTATCGAAGCTGACGGTGAGGTTTTTGACTTCGAGCAGATGCATCGCCTCAGCTCCGCTTGAGCTTGGGATCGAGCGCATCGCGCAGCCCGTCGCCGACGAGGTTGATGGCCAGGACGGTGATCAGGATGGCGAGGCCAGGCATGGTGACGATCCACCAGGCGCTGGTGATGAACTCACGGGCGCGCGCCAGCATGGTGCCCCATTCCGGGGTCGGGGGCTGCGCCCCCATGCCGAGAAAGCCGAGCGCCGCCGCTTCGAGAATGGCGTTGGAGAAGCTCAGCGTCGCCTGGACGATCAGCGGCCCGAGGCAGTTGGGCAGGATGGTGACGAACATCAGCCGGATGTGGCTGGCGCCTGCCACCTTGGCCGAGGTGACATATTCGCGGCTCTTTTCGCTGAGCACCGCGGCGCGGGTCAGGCGGGCGAAATGCGGCTGCAGGACCAGCGCAATGGCCAGCATGGCGTTGAACAGGCCGGGGCCGAGGATCGCCACCAGCACCAACGCCAGCAAGAGCGAGGGGAAAGCGAGGATGATATCCATGACGCGCATGATCAGCGCATCGACCCAGCCACGGAAATAGCCGGCGAGAAGGCCCAGCGTGACGCCGACGATGAGCGCGCCGGTGACGACGATGAAGCCGATCATCAGCGAATAGCGCGAGCCGTGGATCAGTCGCGAGAGGATGTCGCGGCCGACCTCGTCGGTGCCGAGGAAGAATTGCGGCTGCGTGCCGCCGGCCCATGGCGGCGCCATGCGGATGAACTCGCGGAACTGCTGGTCGGGCGAGAACGGCGCCAGCACCGGCGCGAAGAGCGCAACCAGGATCAGCAGCACGAACACGGCGAGGCCGAGCACAGCGCCGTGGTTCATCGAGAAATAGTACCAGAACTCGCGCAGCCCGCTGAAGCGGCCGGGAGCGACGGACGTGGTGGTGGTGGTTTCGGTGGCCATCACTGCACCCTGATGCGCGGATTGATGACGGCGTAGAGGATGTCGACGATGAGGTTCACCGCCATGACGATCAACGCGATGAGCAGCAGGCCCGACTGCACCGAGACGTAGTCGCGCTTGGAAATCGAGTCGATCATCCATTTGCCGATGCCCGGCCAGGAAAAGATCGTCTCGGTCAGGATGGCGCCGGCCATCAGCAGCCCGACCTGGAGGCCGATCGTGGTGACCACCGGGATCAGGGCGTTGCGGAACGCATGGATGCCGACGACGCGCCTGGGTTCCAGCCCCTTGGCGCGGGCGGTGCGGACATAGTCCTCGCCCAGCACTTCCAGCATGGCGGAGCGGGTCTGGCGGGCGATGACGGCGAGCGGAATGGTGCCCAGCACGATCGCCGGCAGGATCAGGTGCCGCAGCGCCGAAACGAACCCGTCGGGCTTGCCGGCCAGCAGGCTGTCGATCAGCATGAAGCCGGTGACGCGCGGGAAGAAGAAGTTGAGGGCGATACGGCCGGAAACCGGGGTCCAGCCGAGATAGCCGGAAAAGAAGATGATGAGCAGCAGCCCCCACCAGAAGATCGGCATCGAGTAGCCGGTGAGCGCCACGCCCATGGTGATCTGGTCGAACCACGAGCCGCGCTTGATGGCGGCGAAGATGCCGGCGGGAATGCCCAGCGCCACGGCGATCAGCATGGCGAACAGCGCCAGTTCGACGGTTGCCGGAAACAGCGTCAGGAACTCATCGATCACCGGCCGCTTGGTGGCCAGCGAGACGCCGAAATTGCCCTGCAGGATGCCGGCGACGTAGTTGAAGTACTGCTGCCAGATCGGCAGGTTGTAGCCGAACTGTTCCTTCAGGATCTCGTAGCGTTCGGGGGTGACGCCGTGCTGGCCGGCCATCGCGAGGATGGGGTCGCCGGGAAGCAGGCGGATGAAGGCAAACGACGCGATCGTGATGCCGATGATGGTCGGCACGATCAGGGCGAGCTTCTGAAGGACAAATCGCAGCATTGGGTACGCCAAGGGGCGGCGCCGGTGCTGGCGCCGCCCCTCGAACTCTATCTCTTATTATTCGGTCACGTCGACATTGTCGAAGCGGTGAATGCCGAGCGGGTCCATGGTGTAGCCCTGAACGCGCTTGTTCATCGGCATGAAGACCTTGGAGTGCGCCATGGTCAGGGCCGGCTCTTCGGCTTTGAAGATTTCCTGGGCCTTGGTGTAGAGCGCAGTGCGCTCAGCCTGGTCGGAAACCTTCTTGGCGTCCTGGATGGCCTTCTCGAAGTCGTCGTTGCACCAGCTCGAGTAGTTGGACACGCCAATGGCCGAGCAGGAGAACAGCGTCGCAAAGAAGTTGTCCGGATCACCGTTGTCGCCGGTCCAGCCGATCTGGAACGCACCCGGGCGGTCCTTCTGCTTGCCGCGCTCGCGGTACTCGGTCCACTCGTAGGTGACGATGTTGGCAGTGACGCCGACCGCGGCCCAGTCGGCCTGGATCATCTCGGCGGCGCGCTGCGCGTTCGGGTTGTACGGACGGCTGACCGGCATGGCCCACAGGTCGAGCGTCAGGCCCGAGACGCCGGCATCGGCCAGCAGCTTCTTGGCGCCTTCCGGATCGTACGGCGTATCGACGATCTTGTCGTCATAGGACCACATGGTCGGCGGGATCAGGTTCTTGGCTGCCTGGCCGGCGCCCTGGTAGACCGCATCGACCAGCGCCTGCTTGTTGATGGCCATCGAGAGCGCCTTGCGGACGTTCACGTTATCCATCGGAGCGACGGTGGTGTTGTAGGACATGTAGCCGATGTTCAGGCCTTCCTGCTCCATCACCTGCAGGTTGGCGTCAGCCTTGAGCCCTTCGATATCGGCCGGGGCCGGATAGCTCATGATGTCGCATTCGCCGGCCTTGAGCTTCTGCGCGCGCACCGCCGGATCGGTGGTGATGGCGAAGATCAGGTCGTCGATCGCCACCTTGCCGCGCCAGTAGTCGGCGAAGGCAGCGTAGCGGATGACGGCATCGGTCTGGTAGTCGACGAAGGTGAAGGCGCCGGTGCCGATCGGCTTGTTGGCGAAGTCGGCCAGGTTGCCCGAAGCGGCGAGCTGGTCGGCATATTCCTTGGAGACGATCGACGCGAAGTCCATGCCCAGGTTGGCCAGCATCGGCGCGTTGGGCTCGTTCAGCGTGATCTTGACGGTCAGGTCATCGACCTTCTCGATCGACTTGAGGAACTTGGGCATGTCCATGCCCTGGAAGTAGTCCCAGCTCAGGCCCTCGAGGTAGGCGAACCACGGGTTGTCCTGCTTCCACTGGCGCTCGAACGAGAAGATCACGTCGTCGGCGTTCAGGTCGCGGGTCGGGGTGAAATACGAAGTGGTGTGGAACTTCACGCCCGGACGGAGGTGGAAGGTATATTCCAGGCCGTCAGCGGAAATTTCCCACTTCTCGGCGAGGCCCGGCTGCACGGCGGTGCCGCCATGCTCGAACTCGACGAGGCGATCATAGATGGTGCGCGAGCTGGCGTCGAAGTCGTTACCGCCGGTGGTCGGACCGGGGTCGAAGTGCGCCGGCGAGGCTTCCGAGCAGAACACGAGCTGCTTGGCATAGACGCTGCCGCCCATCACCGCGACAAGCGCAGTGGCGGCGAGCAGGGTTTTCATCAAATGCATGATGGTTGTCTCCCGAAAAGCATTGCGCCCCGGCATTCAATGGCGGAGTCCCTTCCACCGGCCGGAGCTTGGCGCGCAACAAAGCGCTTTTTCTTCCGCCACGCAATGGCCCAGTTTGACCGATTGGTCAAAGCAGCGTCATGCGCAATGCCGTTTCAACAACCGCGCCAACGCCGCAAAGCCGCGTTTCTCAGGCGGTAAAGCGGTTGCGCAGGTGGGATCGATTTCACACGCCGGCGATTGACGCTCGCGACGCCGTGCCGCAAATGATCCGTGCATGAGCCAGTCCATTGCCACAATCGCCCTCGTCGTCGCCGACTACGACGACGCCATCTCGTTCTATGTCGACAAACTGGGATTCGCTTTGCTGAGCGATCTCGATATGGGCGGCGGCAAGCGCTGGGTCACGGTGGCGCCAGCCGGCGGCGGCGCGAGGCTGCTGCTGGCCAAGGCCGACGGGGCCGAACAGTCGGCACATATCGGCAACCAGACCGGCGGGCGGGTCGGCTTTTTTCTCGAAACCGACGACTTCGCGCGGGACCATGCCAACTACCTGCAGCGCGGGGTGAAGTTCCTCGAGCCGCCGCGGCACGAGGCCTATGGTTCGGTGGCGGTGTTCGAGGACCTTTACGGCAATAAATGGGATCTGCTGGAGCCCAGGGGCTGAAGCATCCATCGCTTGTCGCCGATGGATGACGCGACTAGGCTCGCCCGACCTTTCTCGTTTCCCAAGCCATACTGGAGATCATCATGAGCAAGCGCCGCCTTGGCCGCACAGAGCTTTTCATCGACCCCCTGGTCTTCGGTTGCAACGTGCTGGGCTGGACGCTCGAGGAAGCGGCCGCCTACCCGGTGCTCGACGCCTTCCTCGACGGCGGCTTTGCCGCGCTCGACACCGCCGACAGCTACGGCAAGGGCAAGTCCGAGACGATCATCGGCAACTGGATGAAGGCACGCGGCAATCGCGACAAGGTGCTGGTGTTCACCAAGGTCGGCTCGGATATGGGCCAGGGGCACCGCGACCTCAGCGCCAAGTGGATCGCCGAGGAAGTGGAGGCCTCGCTGAGGCGGCTGCAGACCGACTATATCGACCTCTACCAGACGCACTGGCCGGACCCCGAGACGCCGCAGGAGGAGACGCTCGAAGCGCTCGACAAGCTCGTGAAGGCCGGCAAGGTGCGTTACATCGGCTCCTCCAATCAGGACACCGGCCTGCTGACCGAGGCGCTCGGCATCTCGAAAGCCAAGGGCACCGCGCGCTACGAGACCATCCAGAACGAGTTCAACCTCTACGACCGCGCCAAGTTCGAGGAGGTGCAGGCGACCTGCGTCGCCGAGGGGGTTTCCGGGATCGGCTATTTCAGCCTGGCGCGCGGCTTCCTTGCCGGCAAGTATCGCAGCGCCGCCGACGCGCAGAAGAGCCCGCGGGGCCAGGCGGTGGTGGAGAAGTATCTCAACCCCAAGGGATACCGGATTCTCGAGGCGCTTGACGCGGTCAGCCGGCGGACCGGCGCATTGCCGGCGGAGATCACCCTCAGCTGGATCGCAGCGCAGCCCGGAGTGGGCGCGCCGATCGCCTCGGCGACCTCGGTCGAGCAGGTGCAAAGCCTGATGCGCGGGGCCAACCTGGCGCTGAGCGCCGAAGACCTGACGCTGCTGACGGATGCCGGGAAGTGAAGCTGACGACGGCATCGATGATGCGGTTGGCGGGGGTGGCGGTGAGCGCCCTGACCTCCCCCGCCCTGGCGCAGCAGGCCGGCTGGCACTATTCGCCGCTCGCGGGTGAGGGCGACCGGGCGGCGCTCGGCTGCGCCATCGGATCGACGCCACAGGAATTCGTCTGCCTCGCGGTGCGCTGCGAGGACGATTTCTCGGTGGGCGTACACTTCTACACCAGCCGGCCCGGCGGCGATGCCGGGCGGTGGCGGATCGATATCGACAAGGAAGACGGGCACGAGGTGGAGGCCAAGCCGGACGGATCGCCCTACAATGCCCGGATCGAGGGCGATGTGGCGCCGCTGCTCGAAGCGCTGAAGAATGGCGGCCTCGCCTATCTCGACCCCAAGGCCGGACCTGACCTGCCCAGGAACGGCATCACGCTCGACGGATCGCTCTACGTGATCAACCAGGCGCTGTATTTCTGCGCCCCGCGGGTGCCGCCGGCGGCGGCCTCACTCGGCCAGTAGCTCGGCCAGCGCCATGCGCTTGTAGTTGGCGACGTAGGCATCGCCTTCGGCGCGATCGACCGAGATGGCGAGGCGCATAGTGGCGGTGCCCAGATACATGACCAACGTGGCGCGGCTGAGCAACTCGGCCCGATCGGCGCCGGGATGTAAGCGCTCAAGCACGGCGCCAACCAACGCCCCATTTTCGTGGCTGTCAGCGAGGTCGATGCCGCGCAGCGACTTGTCGGCCTGGGTGCCTGACCAGATGTCGCGCATCACCGGCTCCGCGAGAAACAGGCCGTAATAAATGTCGATGAGCTCGCCAAAGGCCCGGCGGAAGCCGGAGGCATCGTCGACGCCGACGAGGCCATCGCGAATACAGGCGCGCCCCTCTTCATTATAGCGCTCGGCCAGCGCGCCGATCACCGCCGCCTTGTCCGGGAAGTACTGATAGAGCGAGCCGATGGAGATCTCCGCCTCTACGGCCAGTTCGCCCATCTTCATGGCATCGCTGCCCGACCGCTCGATCAAGCCCTTGGCCGCATTGAGGATCCGCTCCACCCGTTCGCGGCTGCGCTGCTGCTGCGGGGTCCGTCGGGCGGGGACGACGAGTTCGGGGGTCTCAGCCATAAGTGAATAATCCTCACATTTCTGCTTGACGGAGATAATATGAGGATTTATCACCTTCCGCAACATGAGCTTTCCTCATGTTTTGCGAAAGGACACTGAAATGACCAAACCGATCCTGATCATCGGCGGCCGCGGCAAGACCGGCTCGCGCGTCGCGGACCGCCTCGAGGCACGAGGGCTGCCGGTACGGCTGGGCTCACGCGCCACCGGGTTCGACTGGACGGACCGCGGCACCTGGGCGGCGGCGCTCGAGGGAGCAGCCAGCGCCTACATCACCTACTATCCCGATATCGCGATCAAGGGCGCGGCCGAGACGGTCGGTGCGCTGGCCGAACTGGCCGTATCGCTGGGGGTGAAACGCCTGGTGCTGCTGTCGGGCCGCGGGGAGCCGGAGGCGCAGCGGGCCGAGCAGCAATTGATCGCCTCCGGCGCCGAGTGGACCATCGCGCGCGCCAGCTGGTTCAACCAGAATTTCGATGAGGGCCAGTTCCTCGACATGGTGCTGAGCGGCGAGGTCGCGCTGCCGGTGGATAAGGTGCGCGAGCCCTTCGTCGACGTCGACGACGTTGCCGATGTGGTGGTGGCGGCGCTGACCGACACGCGGCATGTCGGCGAGATTTATGAGCTCACCGGTCCGCGGCTGCTGACCTTTGCCGACGCCGTCGCCGAGATCAACCGGGCTGCCGGCACCACCGTTGGCTTCCGCACCATGCCGGCGCACGAGTTCCTCGACTGGCTGGCGCATAGCGAGGTGCCGGACGAAATCGCCGGGCTGCTCGAGGAACTGTTCAGCGTGGTGCTGGACGGGCGCAACGAATCCCTCGCCGATGGTGTCGAGCGCGCGCTCGGGCGGCAGCCGAAGGATTTTGCCGACTTCGCACACGACGCAGCGGCCAAGGGGGCCTGGAGGCAAGCAGCATGAGCTGGATCGATATGCTCAGCATCGTGGTGGCGCTCGGCGCCGCGCTGATCGGCGGGACGTTCTTCGGCTTTTCCAACTTCGTGATGCCGGCCATCGGCCGGCAGCCACCGGCCCATGGCATCGCGGTGATGAATGCCATCAACGTCACGGTGCTCAATGCCGGCTTTCTCGGCGCCTTCATGGGCACGGCGATCCTAGGGCTGGTGCTGGTGCTGGCGGCCTTCGTCGCGGGCGGCAGTCCGTGGGCGGCGGCCGGTGCGCTGATCTATGTGATCGGCACGTTCGGCGTGACCATGGCGATCAATGTGCCGATGAACGACCGGCTGGCGAAGTTCGAAGCCCCCAGCCCCGAGGGCGCCGTCTACTGGGCGACCTATCTCAGGGATTGGACTCGGTGGAACGCGATCAGGTCGGGCGCCGCGATGCTCGCGACGCTCCTGCTGATGATCTCGCTCATGCGATGAGGTAGCCGCCGTCGACCGGCAGGATCGCTCCGGTGATGAAGCCGGCGAGCGGCGAGCACAAAAACAGCGCGGCGGGCGCCAGGTCCGCCGGAGTGCCCCAGCGGCCGAGCGGGGTGCGGCCCATCAGTTCGGCGTTGCGCGCCTCATTGGCGCGCGGCACCGCAGTCATCGCGGTCTCGATCCAGCCGGGGGCCAGCGCGTTGACCCGGATCTCCTGTTTGGCGAAGGCGACGGCGAGCGACTTGGTGAGGCCGGCGACGGCGTGCTTGGACGCCGCATAGGCCGGCGCGTGCGGCGCGCCGAAGAACGAAAACATCGAGCCGATATTGAGGATGGCACCGCCGCCCAGCTTGTCCTTGAAGGCATAGGCGGTGCGCATCGAACCATTGAGGTTGATGTCGATGACGGTCTCGAACCCATCGACCGTGTGCTCGGCGGCACGCAGGTTGACGCCGGCGCAGTTGATCAGCGCCGATACGGTGCCGAAGGTGGCGGCGTATTCGGCGACCTGTTCGGCGTTGCGGACGTCGAGTTCGGTATAGCGGAAGCGTGGCTCGGCAACAGCGCCGGCCTCGACCTCGGCCTGGGTGGCGCCGGTGACGTGCACCACCGCCCCGGCATCGGCGAAAGCCCTACCGATGCCCTGGCCGATGCCCGAGGTGCCGCCGCTGATGACGACGGTTTTGCCGGCGTAGAATTCGGATGCCCAGTGGCTCATGCAAAGGCACTCATCTGACGAACTGATCCACGTAATCCGCCCCCAGCCCCACCTTGTCATAGTGCTTTTTGCACATGTCGATCTTGGTGAAGACGTCCTCGAAGCCGATCTGCCTGTTGTCCTTGTCGAGATAGACCATGCAGCCGGAAATGTTGAAGAAGGTGATCATCTCCGGGGTGTCGTCGGGAACGGTCAGCGTATGGATCTCGCCAGGCGGCTCGAACACATAGGAGCCGGTTTCGGCCACCCAATCGTGCTCGAGATAGTGCCAGCGCCCCTTGATGACATAGCCATGCACCGGCTGCGGATGGAGATGGCGGCTCAGGATGCCGGCGCGGCGGACGCGCAGAAGGTTGCACCACTGGCCCTGCAGAGTGTTGAGGAATAACGGGCGAAACCAAACGCCCTCGGCCTGCGGAACCCAGACCCGTTCATCCTCGGGAACCGCCGTGATGGCGATCTCCCTGGGCGCCATCGGGTGGGCCGAGCCGTTGAAGGTCTCGTACATGGCAGGTCTCCTCCGAACTGGTATGGTAGCTTTAGCGAGCTGAAACCCAACGCGCCAGTGCGCCAAATGTCTAGCTCGCCATGGCGAGGCAGCCCAAGCCCTTACCAGTGGAACTCGTCGACGTTTTCGCGAGCCCCCAAGAGGAATGCGTCGCCGATCAGCCGCAGCGGCGAGCCGTCCATTTCGGATTTGCCCTTTTTCAGCAGCTTGGCGAAGCGTTCGTAGATCGCCTCGTATTCCTCTGAGGGGTTGGCGACCGATTGTTTGCCGTTAACGCTCAGCACGGTGCCGCCGCGTTCGAGCTTCAGCTGGGTGCCCTTCCTGGTCTCGATGGCGATGGCCCAGATCTCGCCCGACTCCTCGAGCCAGTTGAAGCCGGCGCTGAGCTTGGGCTGGTGCTTTTCGGCGGACTTGAAGACGATCTCGACATCGACCGGGGTCTGCCGGTTCGCCGGGAACTTGAGCCGGGCGCTATCGACGAATACCGGGAACGGCATGATCCTGGTGAAGATCGACATGGCGTTGATGCCAGGATCGCAGACGCCGAAGCCGCCGGGCTCCCACACCCATTCCTGGCCGGGGTGCCACTTGCGGACGCTCTCGCGCCAGTCGATGCGGACCGCGGCGACGCCCTCGTCCTTGAGGATGAGCTTGGCGGCATCGACGGCGGCGTTGTAACGCGAGTGCCAGGTCTGGAACAGCACCCGGCCCTTCTTCTCGCCATAGGCGACCAGATCCTCGAATTCGGTAATGGTGGGGGTGGGCGGCTTTTCCAGCAGCACATCCTTGCCGGCGTCGATGGCCTGGCGCACATAGGCGTGGCGTACGCCCGGCGGGGTGCAGATGGCGACCAGCTTGACCTCGGGCATGGCCTTGTAGAGTTCGGCCGGGGTCTTGAACACCGGCACGTCGCGATGGCCGAGACCGCGGGTCGAGACGCAGGCCGCGAGCTCGAAATCCGGGCTCTTGTCGATCACCGGCAGGTGCTGGTCCTGCGCGATCTTGCCGATACCGATGACGGCGATCTTCTTTTTGGCCATTGCCGAAACACTCCCTGAAGCGGGCGGCACTTAAAGGCATGGGCAATGGAAAGGGAAGTTCCCCGACAAGGAAAATCGTCCGGCTGCCTAAGGTGAGCTATACTGCGATCAGCTCCAGGTCGCCGGCAGCAGGAGGATGCGATGTCGCGGGCATTCGTCAGTGAAGGCAACAGCATGCCGCAGGTGTTCGCCTCGGCGGAAAGCGCCGAGAGCGCCGCCAACCTGCAGCGGGCAATGGACGGCAGGGATTACGACTACGAGGTGCGGCCGCGCGAACGCGGCGGCTACATGGTGGCGCGCCTGAGAAAGGACGGCACGTTCGACTCGTGGGTCGAGGAATAACCTCTCCCCGAGGTCGAGGAATAGCCTCTCCCCGAGGTCGAGGAATAACCTCGCCCCTCGGCAGTCGGCAGCATCTCAGCGCACGATGATGGCGCGGAAGTCGTTGACATTGGTGCCGGTGGGGCCGGTGAGCAGCAGCCCGCCGACGGCGCGGAAGGCATTGTAGGCGTCGTTGTCGGCGAGTGCGCGACGCGGGTCGATGCCGGCGGCCCGCATCCGTGCCGCCGTATGGCCGTCGCAGATGGCGCCGGCATTGTCCCCTGCCCCATCGATGCCGTCAGTGTCGGCAGCAAGCGCGGTGATGCCTTCGATGCCGTCGATGGCGAGGGCGAAAGCGAGCAGGAACTCGGCATTGCGGCCACCCCGACCGCCGCCGCGGATGGTGACGGTGGTCTCGCCGCCGGACAGCAGCAGGGCCGGCTTGCCGAACGGGCGGTTGCGCGTGCTGATTTCGCGAGCGAGGGCGGCGTGGACCGACGCGACATCCCGGGCCTCGCCCTCGATGGCGTCGGAGAGGATATGGGCCTCGAGGCCCGCCTGCCGCGCCTCGGCGGCTGCAGCCTCGAGCGACAGGGCGGCCGAGGCGATGATGCGCACGCTGTTATGCGCGAAACGAGGGTCGCCGGCCTTGGGCGCCGGGTTCTGCTCGGAGGCCAGCAGGTCCTCGGCGGCAGCCGGCAGCTTCAGCCGGTAGAGCGCGGCCAGATGGCGCGCTTCGGCGCGGCCCGGGGCGAGCGGCACGGTGGGCCCGGAGGCCACCAGCGAGGGGTCGTCGCCCGGAATGTCGGAGACGATGAGCGTAGCGACGCGCGCCGGCGCGGCGAGGGCGGCGAGGCGTCCGCCCTTGATGGCGCTGAGCTCGTTACGGATGACGTTCATCACCGAGATCGGCGCGCCGGAGGCAAGCAGGATTTCGTTGACCGCCTGCTCGTCCTCGAATGCCAGCCCGGCGGCCGGCTGCGGCAGCAGCGCCGAACCGCCGCCGGAGATCAGCGCCACCACCAGATCATCGTGACCAAGGCCGGAGACTTTTTCCATCAGCCGGCGGGCGGCGAGATAGCCCGCCATATCGGGCACCGGATGAGCAGCCTCGACGATCTCGATGCGCTCGCACGGCACGCCGTAGCCATAGCGCGTCACCACCAATCCGCTGTCGATGGCGCCGGGCCACGCCGCCTCGAAGGCCCGCGCCATCTGCGCCGAGGCCTTGCCGGCGCCGATGACGATGGTGCGTCCCTTGGGCGGCCCGGGCAGATTGGCCGCAATGGCGTGCTGAGGTTGAGCCGCGTCCACGGCGCGACGAAAGAGCCGTTCGAGAAGTTCGCGATCCATGCGGCCGAGGTCCCTGATTTGTCCACGATACTGGCGGTGGCCGGGGCGGGAGGCAAGCAGCGACGGAGCCGCTGCGGCGATGCGTTCATACCCGGTACAGCTGGGCCGTGCTACAAGGGAGAAAATGGGATTGGGCACGGCTGTGTCCGATCCTGAACGTCATCAACCGGCCTTGCCGAAACGTGGCCAGCGGACGCCTCACGCAAAGTTCAGGCGTCTGGCCCAGTTGCACCGGCAGGCAAGCAACGACATAGTCAGGTATCGGCCGTGGACGCGGCCGGGAGCCTGCGCAGGAAACACCGATGAACCGTATTCGTCCTCTCGTGGGCGCCTTGCTCACGACACTGATGCTGTCGCCTTTGTCGGCACCGCTGCTGCCGGCGGTGGCTGCGGAAGTCGAGCTCTTGCCGCCGGGTGGCGGCCTCGAAGGGACCGGCCCCGCAGTAGACACCGGTCCGGCCGACGGACTGGCGCCCCCCACTACTCCGGTCAGTTCGAACGGCGGGCGTGGCGACTCATCCTCCGATTATGTCCCCGAGCCGATGCTGCAGACCCGGCATTTCGGGCTCAGCGTGTCGCTGAGCTGCGCCGTGGCCGGAAAGGCCAACGCCATCGAAGTGGTCAACCAGAGCGCTGAAGACCTGCCCCCGGGCACCCGGATCAAATGGCAGCTGAGAAGTGAAGGCAAGCGGGGCTTCTTCGCGTTGCTGCGTCCTTTGCCGAGCGGCGAGACGCTGGTCGCCGACAACGTGCTCGATGCCGCTGCCGACAAGTCCGCCGCCTGCGTGGCGCGGGTGATCTGAGGCGCTGAGCCGCATCGCGGTTCCGAGCTGCGCGCTCGCGCGCAGCACCCTGTTTTCAGGCCTGCGGTCGCCGCGAAACCGGTGCATATCCGTGCGCGACACGCTGTCGTCGGCGAGCTGTGCACAGCTTGCCGGACTGACAAAAAACTGACATCGAACGGGGCTAGTCAGCCCCGTCCTTTGCCGAGCCGCACTCTCCATGCCCGAACGCTTTGCCATCTATTACGCCCCCAGCCCGGCCGCGCCGCTCTGGGCCAAGGCCGTCGAATGGCTGGGCCGCGACCCGTTGACCGGACAGACCATCGATGGTCCGCTCGCCGGCACGACGCGTGACGCGCTGTTCGATCGCAGCGTCTCGGCGCGGCGCTACGGCTTTCACGCCACCATCAAGGCGCCGATGACGCTGGCCGAGGGCACGACGCGCGACGACCTCGAGGACGCGCTGGCGGCATTCGCCGCCGCAGCCGAGCCGGTGGCGATCGGCCCGCTGAAGCTCAGCCTGATCGACGGCTTCCTGGCGCTGGTCCCGGCGCAGCAGACCAGCGAGCTCACCGATTTCGCCAGTGACGTCGTAGAGGCATTCGAGCCGTTTCGCGCCCAGCCGTCGGCAGCCGAGCGCGAACGTCGCCTCAAGGGCGGGCACCTGAGCGCCCGGCAGATCGAGCTGATGGACCGTTTCGGCTACCCTTATGTCTTCGAACAGTTCCGCCTGCACATGACGCTGACGGATCGGCTGCCCGAGCACGAGCGCGAGGCCTTTATGCGCGCGGCAGCCGCGCATTTCGGCGCGCTCGCCGAGGCAGAAACCACGCTGGACAGGCTGGTGCTGTTCCACGAACCTGAGCCGGGGGCGCCGTTCGTGCGCCGCGGCGATTTCATTCTTACCGGGGAGGCCGCCAATGCGCGAATTCGCGCTCGCTAACGCTCGTATCGTGCTCAGCGACGAGGTGGTGACCGGCTCGGTGCTGGTGCGCGACGGGGTCATCGCCGCGATCGATACCGGCAATGTCCGCGCCGGCGAGGACGTGGAAGGCGACTATGTCATCCCGGGCCTGGTCGAGCTTCACACCGACCATTTCGAGAACCATTACCGGCCGCGTCCGGGTGTCACCTGGAATGCCATTGCGGCACTGCAGAGCCACGATGCGCAGGTGGCCGGCGCCGGGATCACCACGGTGTTCGATGCCGTGCGCATCGGCTCGGATCCGGAAACGGGCGACATCACCGCCGATGTGCGGGCCATGGTCGATGCGGTCGCCGAAGCCGATGCGGGCGACCGACTGAGGGCCGACCACCACATTCACCTGCGGTGCGAGCTGGCGACGCCTGATGTGGCGCAGCAGTTCGAGGACAATTGCAGCAACCCGATCGTCGGGCTGGCATCGCTGATGGACCACACGCCGGGCGCGCGGCAGTACACCACGCTCGAACACTACATCGCCTACTACCAGAAGAAGCTGCGTCTGTCGGACGCCGAGATGGCCAAGTTCATCGCCGACCGACAGGCCGAACGCGACAAGTATGCCGACAAGAACCGCGCCGCGATCCTGAAGCGCGGCCGCGAGATCGGGCTGGCTTTCGCCAGCCATGACGACGCCACGGTCGAGCATGTCGACGAGGCGGTGCGCGACGGTATGGCGATCGCCGAGTTTCCCACCACCATGGCGGCGGCCCAGGCCTGCCATGCAGCGGGCCTGGCGGTGCTGATGGGGGCGCCCAATGTGGTGCGTGGGCAATCGCATAACGGCAATATCTCGGCGGCCGAACTGGCCAAGGCCGGGGTGCTCGACGTGCTGAGCTCGGACTATGTGCCGTTCGCACTGATGTATGCGGCGTTCCTGCTGCCCGAACGCGCCGACAACATCACCCTGCCGCAGGCAATCGGCATGGTGACGTCGCGACCGGCGGCAGCGGCGCATCTCAGTGATCGCGGCGAAGTCGCAGTCGGCAAGCGCGCCGACCTGGTGCGGGTGCGGCGCACCGATCCGGTGCCGGTGGTGCGTTCGGTGTGGCGGCAGGGCAAGCGGGTCAGCTGATGCGTCAGGGCGCCCTCGTGCTGGTGGTCGGCCCCTCGGGCGCCGGCAAGGATACCCTGCTCGGCGCCGCCAGAACGGCGCTAGCGGGCGACGGCCGGTTCAGCTTCCCGCGCCGCGTGGTCACCCGGACGGCGGTCGTAGAACTCGAGGATCACGACAGCGTCGACGTCAACGAGTTCGCCAGGCAGAAGCTGCGCGGCGCCTATGCGCTCGACTGGGAAGCGCACGGGCTCTGTTACGGGATCCCCGCGGCGATCGACGCGGCCATGGTGGCCGGACGGATCGTGGTGGTGAATACCTCGCGCAAGGTGATCGAGCGGGCGATCGAGAAATACCCCAACTGCCACGTGCTGCTGGTGACGGCCCGCCCCGAGGTGAGAGCCAGGCGGCTCGCCGGGCGGGGACGGGAAAGCGCCGAGGATATCGGGGCCCGGCTGCAACGCGAGGGCGCACCGGTGCCGGAGGGGATCGTGCCTGAGATCATCGACAATTCCGCCGGACTTGACGAGGGCATCGCCGCGTTCGTTTCGGCGCTGCGCCGCATCGCCGATTGAACCAGCTGCCGGGTTGATGCGTTGCCCTGAAGCAGGACTGCGTTTCGTCGAAGCGCACTCCCGCGCACAAGTGTTGTTCTGTCGCGAGATCCTGATCCCGCTCTGACAACAGCGTCGAAAAGGGACCCGGCATGACCAGAAGCTCGCTCTACACCATTATCGCCGTGCTGGCGGCGCTCGCCGTCGGCTTCGGCATCTACATCGCCTACCAGGAATCGCAGAAACCGGCGCTGGAGATCCGCGTCGACGAAGGGGGGATCAAGATCGATGGCAATGGCGGTTGACGAGTCCGAACGGACCCAGCTGATCGAGGACGCACTGAAGCACGCGCTGCTGCGGCAGCCGGTAGAGAAGGTGGCCGAACTCGACCTCACCAAGCTCGCAGTCGATATCGAGGCGGTACTCGGCGCCGACGGTCCACATCCGCTCGATCCCGAGGGGGATGGTCTGACCACCGGCGAACTCAACGCCACGAACGACCTCTGAACGCCGCGGGTCGGAGACATCCGGCCGGCAACAATTGCCTCATAATCTGCGGCTCGCGCCCTGCTACCACTCACCGCCATACCGAGGCGAAAGACCTCGATTGCGGTGAGTGGCGTCGGCGCGCCTCGTTCGTATCCCCTCGCGACCACACTCCGGGGAGGACGGGAGAATGGCAGGATCGCCTGCTGGCCTGTTGCGTCGCGCCAACGAGCCGGGCGTGCTGTACAATATCGGCAATGTGCTGGGATTTTCGGCGGGCATCGTCTCGGCGGCGTGGCTCGGCCAACCACAGGCCGGCATCGGCACCCTCGACGGGATCATCCGGCACCTGGTCGGCAGCCATGCCGCACTGGCGCTCACCCTCGCCTCGGTGATCTTCTTCTGGGGCGGCATCGTCTACAGCCGCGCCTGGGCAAATGGAGCACCGCCCGATCCGGAGCTGAACCGGCAGGGCGACCTGTGGTCGACGGCCGGCGCTGTGTGCCTGGCGTTCGGGCTGTTCGTGCTCGGCGACCCGGTGCTGGCGATGAGCGCCGGGGTGCTGCATGCCCTGGGGAAGCTCGGCAGCGCCTGGGGTGGCGGTACCAGGCTCCGGCTTCTCGGCTTGTCGCCGAGCATCAGCGACCTCTCCAAGGACCTGGTGCTCGTCAGCCGGGTGCCGGCAATCCTGTCGGCCGCGGTCGGCTTTGCCGGCGACTGGCTTTCAGCCAGCGTCATCGTGTGTTGCCTCGTGTGGGCGCGCGCCGATTGGTTGCTGCTGTCGCCGGAGGGCGCCATCCGACGCTGCGTGCGCGGCCTGTTCGCCGAGGAAAAGCAAAGGGGCCGCCCGTCTCACCCGGGCGACCCCTGATCTTGTACCCAGCCGGCCGGCAGGGCCGCGCGCTCGAAGCGGACCGGTCTCAACCCTGTCCTGAGCGCCTCCTGGTCTCTGTCGCTTTACAGCTTGGCGACGCACACCTTGCCGACACCCGAACTCTTGGTGCCGAGCTTGGCCGCAGCGGCCTTGCTGAGGTCGATGATGCGGCCCTTTGCGAACGGACCGCGGTCGTTGATCGTGACCTTGATCGACTTGCCCGTGCGCTGATCCGTGACTTTCACGACCGAGCCCAGGGGGAGAGTCTTGTGGGCCGCGGTCATGGCATTCTCATTGAACCGCTCGCCCGAGGCCGTCTTCTTGCCGTGGAAACCTGGTCCATACCAGGACGCCCCACCGCACTGATCTGCCATGGCACCTGTGACTGAGGTCATAAGGCCCGTCACGAGGGCTGCGGCGACCAGAACGATTTTCCTATTCAACCTTGGACTACTCACGCTTGTTTACGATGGGCGGGAGAAGGCTTGGGCGGTGTGGCGACAATATGAACCGAAAATGAACGCGACCCTTCCAAGTGCAACCGTTGCCGAAATGCATCAGTAGCACTACGTGGCTCCATACGGATTCTGTGCGAGATTCCAAAAACTTGCGCGGAGTTTGCCGATGACTCCGTGGCCGGGACCAAAGACGAAGTTTTTCGCGCCGAAGTGGAAATCCATCTCCCGAGCCCCCGGCCGATCGACTGAATGAGGCATGATTTCGGTTGCTGAAGCCGGCATAACGACTGTCTGACGCCGCCCGCCCCGGCCTGCCCCCTGCCGGCCACGAGGCCCGTCGCCGCGCTCGCAAATTCCATTTTTGACCAATTGATAAAATTTCTGAGCTGCGCTAGCGTTCTCAGTCTGGAATGGCTCTAAGGAGAGAGGGAGCTGCCGATGAGCGGGGGAATGCTCAAGCAAGGCATCGCATCCGGGCGACTCGAGCCCGGCCAGTACGCGCGTAATTTTTCCGATCTGCATCCGGCGCTCGACCGGCACGAGGCCTTTGTCGAGGCCGACCGCTGCTACTTCTGTTTCGACGCGCCCTGCATGAACGCCTGCCCCACCGAGATCGACATCCCGATGTTCATCCGGGAGATCTCGACGGATAACCCGCTGGGGGCAGCCGAGACGATCTTCGAGCAGAACATCCTGGGCGGCATGTGCGCCCGAGTCTGCCCCACCGAGCAGCTATGCGAGGATGCTTGCGTGCGCATGGAGGCCGAGGGCAAGCCGGTCAAGATCGGCCAGCTGCAGCGCTACGCCACCGACATCGCCATGGAGGAGAACGCGCAGTTCTTCACCCGTGCCCCCGCCACCGGCAAGACGGTTGCGGTGGTCGGCGCCGGCCCGTCGGGTCTCGCGGCCGCGCATCGGCTGGCGGTGCACGGGCACGACGTGGTGATCTACGATGCACGCCCCAAGGCGGGCGGCCTCAACGAATATGGCATCGCCTCGTACAAGACGCCCGATGGCTTCGCGCAGGCGGAGGTCGACTACGTCACCTCGATCGGCGGCATCGAGATCGAACTGGGCCAGGCGCTCGGGCGCGAGCTGTCGCTCGACGGGCTGCTGGACCGCCATGACGCGGTGTTTCTCGGGGTCGGGCTGGGCGGCGTCAACGCGCTCCGGGCCGAAGGCGAAACGGACGGCTCGCACGGGCTTGCCGATGCCGTCGATTTCATCGCCGAACTGCGCCAGAGCGACGATCTGTCCAAGCTGCCGGTCGGTCGACGGGTGGTGGTGATCGGCGGCGGCATGACGGCGATCGATGCGGCGGTGCAGTCAAAGCTGCTCGGCGCCGAAGAGGTGACGATCTGCTACCGCCGCGGGCAGGAGCATATGAACGCCTCGAGCTTCGAGCAGGATCTCGCGGCGTCGAAAGGCGTCACCATCCGGCACTGGCTGCAGCCCAGGCGCGTGCTGAGCGAGAACGGCAAGGTGAGCGGCATCGAGCTCGAATATACCGAGCTCAAGGATGGTCGCCTCACCGGCATGGGCCACACCCTGACCCTGCCGGCCGACCAGGTGTTCAAGGCCATCGGGCAGACGCTCGAGGACGAGACGGCAGCCGGGCTGGCCCTGACCGCCGGCCGCATCGAAACCGATGTCGAGGGCCGCACCTCGCGGCCTGGCGTCTGGGCCGGCGGCGACTGCATCGCTGCTGGCGACGACCTGACGGTGACCGCGGTGGCGCAGGGGCGCGACGCGGCCGAGAGCATCAACCGCCATCTCGCTGGAAACTGAGGAGGGACGCCATGGCTGACATCCGCAACAATTTCGTCGGGATCAAATCGCCCAATCCGTTCTGGCTGGCTTCGGCGCCGCCGACCGACAAGGCGTATAATGTCGAGCGCGCCTTCAAGGCGGGCTGGGGCGGCGTGGTGTGGAAGACGCTGGGCGAGGAAGGCCCGCCGGTGGTGAACGTCAACGGGCCGCGCTACGGCGCGATCTGGGGCGCCGACCGGCGGCTGCTCGGCTTCAACAATATCGAGCTGATCACCGACCGCGACCTGCGGAAGAACCTGCAGGAGATCAAGCAGGTCAAGAAGAACTGGCCCGATCGCGCCGTGGTCGTATCGATCATGGTGCCGTGTGAAGAAGACGCCTGGAAAGCGATCCTGCCGCTGGTGGAAGAAACCGAGGCGGACGGGATCGAGCTCAATTTCGGCTGCCCGCACGGCATGAGCGAGCGCGGCATGGGCGCCGCGGTCGGCCAGGTGCCGGAATATGTCGAGATGGTGGTGCGCTGGTGCAAGCAGTACTCGCGCATGCCTGTCATCACCAAGCTGACGCCGAACGTCACCGATGTGCGCCGCCCGGCCCGGGCCGCCAAGAATGGCGGCACCGATGCGGTATCGCTGATCAACACCATCAACTCGATTACCGGCGTCGACCTCGACAATTTCGCACCGATGCCGACGATCGACGGCAAGGGTACGCATGGCGGCTATTGCGGCCCGGCGGCCAAGCCCATCGCGCTGCACATGGTGGCCGATATCGCCCGCGATCCCGAGACCTATGGCCTGCCGATCTCGGGTATTGGCGGGGTCACCACCTGGCGCGACGCGGCGGAGTTCATGGCGCTGGGCGCCGGGAACGTCCAGGTCTGTACCGCCGCCATGGTCTATGGCTTCAAGATCGTCGAGGAGATGATCTCGGGGCTGCAGAACTGGATGGACGAAAAGGGCCACGCGACGCTCGACGACTTCACCGGCCGGGCCACCCGCAACGTCACCGACTGGCAGTTCCTCAACCTCAACTACATCACCAAGGCGCATATCGACCAGGACAAGTGCATCAGCTGCGGCCGGTGCCACATTGCCTGCGAAGACACCTCGCACCAGGCCATTACCAAACAGAAGGACGGCAAACGCCACTTCGAGGTGATGGACGACGAGTGCGTCGGCTGTAACCTGTGCGTCAATGTCTGCCCGGTGGAAGACTGCATCACCATGATCCAGCTCGAGCCCGGCATGCTCGATCAGCGGACCAAGAAGGTGGTGGAGCCGACCTACGCCAACTGGACGACGCATCCGAACAACCCGATGCGCAAGTCGGTCGAGCCGGCGGAGTAAGCCGCTGGCCCACGAGGCGCGGAGCGAACGCTAGAGCAGGACGCGCTGGTAGATCCACCATCCCAGCAGGCCGAGGCCGGCCAGCCAGACGAGGATCATGAAGACCAGCCCGGCCCTGCTGACCGGCTTCTCACGCCCTGCCGCCTCGCGCCGGAACTCCGCCATCAGGGCCGGCGGGATGAGCTTGACCGCCATGAGGATGCCGAGCGGCACGATGAGCAGGTCGTCGAGATAGCCCAGCACGGGGACGAAGTCGGGGATCAGGTCGATCGGCGACAGGGCATAGGTGGCGACCATCGCCGCCACCAGCTTCGCCGCCAACGGCGTCCGCTTGTCCCGGGCGGCGATCCACAGCGCGATCACGTCGCGCTTGAGGTTCCTCGCCCATTGCTTCACACGCTCGAGCAACGACATCGGCCCCGACCGACGGACTAGGCCTCGACCGCGACCATCACGTCGGAAGCCTTGATCACCGCGATGGCGGGTTTGCCTTTGGCGAGCTGCAGCTCGTCCACGGCTTCGTTGGTGATGGAGGCAGTGACGATGGCGTTGCCGATGTCGATGCGCACATGCGAGGTGGTGGCTCCCTTGACCACCTCGACAACGGTGCCGGCGAGCTGGTTCCTGGCGCTGATCTTCATCATGTCCTCGGTGTTTGATGCTGAAGGCGCGATCCTACTCCATCCCGTGTAACAATTGCTCAACCATCCGCCGACGAGCGGCGGGGGCGCTAAGGGATTGGCAAACTCCGCCGGCCTAGCCTCCGCACGCGAGGAGGGGATGAATGGCGCAGCGCGTTACAGGCAAGGTGCGAGCGGCACATGGTGCCGACGATCCCGCCATGGCGGCCGAGCTGGAGCTTCCCAACCCACGGCGCCTGCTGATCATCAGTATCGTCGCCATCGTCCTGCTCGGGCTCAGCGTGGTGATCGCCGCAGCCTACTCGATCCTTTCGATCAACGAGACGGCCATCAGCGTGGAAACCGAGCGCGCCGAGGTGGCGCTCGAGGTCGTGCTGCGCGACGGGGCGCCCGACGCCGCGACCGCCACTCGCCTCGCGGACGATTTCGTGCTCAACGGCGCCCGGTTCGGCGACGCAGCGAGCGCGCTGCCTGGCGAAGTGTCGCTGGCGGTGCCGGGATCCCAGACACGCCTGCTGTGGACGCCGAGGCGGATCGGCACCGAACTGGCGCAGCACCTGGCACCGATCCGACTGCTGGCCAGCGCGCTGTTCCTTGCCGGGATCGGCATCGTGCTGAACCGGCTGTACCGACTGACGCGGCTGCTCGAGGCGCGACGCCGCGCCGCGCAGGACCTGGCGGCGCGCGATACCTTGACCGGGCTCGCCAATCGGCTCGGGTTCGAGCAGCAACTGGCGAAATCGGCAAGCGGACCGGCGCTGCTTTATCTCGATCTCGACGGCTTCAAGCACGTCAATGACAGCTTCGGACACGGCGCGGGCGACGAGCTGCTGCGCATCGTGGCGGCGCGCCTCGCCGCCCTGGCGCGGGAGGGCGACTGCGTGGCGCGGATCGGCGGCGACGAGTTCGCCTTCCTGCGCTCGCCTCCGACATCGCGGGCCGAACTGGCGGAGCTGGCGGCCGATATCGCGCTGGCGCTGAGCGAGCCGGTGCGGCTGGGAGCGACGCAGATCCAGATCGGCGCCAGTATCGGCATCGCCATGGGCAACGAACACGAAGACCGGGCCCGGCTGGTGGCCGCCGCCGACGCGGCGCTGTATCGCGCCAAGGCCCTGCCCGGCCACGCCTTCGTCTTCGCCGACTCCCCCAGGATCGCCAGCGCCGCGTGACGAGGCAGCCTTCGCTCGCGGGACTGGACAGCGGCACCAATCATGGATAATAAATATCCATGATTGGAGTCGGACGATGAAACTGGGCGATGGCGTGGAGCAGGCAATCCACTGCATGCTGATGCTGAGCGGGCTGAGTGCCGACGGTGCCATGCCGGCGACCGCGCTGGCCGAGTATCACGGCGTGTCGCCGAGCTACCTGCTCAAGCACCTGCAGGTGCTGGCCGGAGCGGGATTGCTGGCCTCGGTGCCAGGCCCGCGGGGCGGCTACCGGCTGGGGCGAGCCGCTGAAAAGATCAGCCTGCTGGATGTGGTGGTGGCGCTGGAAGGCGCCGCGCCGGCATTCCGTTGCAGCGAGATCCGGCAGCGCGGCCCCGATCCGCTGGCCGCGAAATTCTTCGCCAAGCCCTGCGGCGTGACGGCGGCGATGCTGAAGGCCGAACGGGCCTACCGCGACGAGCTGCGCAAGGTCAGCATCGCCGAGCTCGCCGGCAATCCCGGCACCGAACTGGGCAATGCCATCGAGGGGCGCAGTTGCGCCTTCCGCGAACGCCACGAGCGGCGCCCGGCCGCCCGCTGATCTCTCCCACCAAGCCAGAAGGACCATTGCCATGCGAGCTCGCCTCGACATCATCAAGGCCGCGCCCGATGCCTACCGCGCCGTTGCCGCGCTCGACCGCTTCGTGGTCAAGGAGAGCGGGCTCGAGGCGCGCTACATCCACCTGATCAAGCTGTTGGCATCGCATCTCAATGGCTGCGCCTACTGCGTCGACATGCACATCCGGGAGGCCCGGCACACCGGGCTTTCGGACCAGTGGATCAACCTGGTCAACGTGTGGCGCGAGTCGCCGGTCTACAGCGATGCCGAGCGCGCCGTGCTGGGCTGGACCGACGCCCTGACCCGGCTCGCCGATACCCGAGCGCCGGACGAAGCGTTCGAGCCGCTCAAGGCGCATTTCACCGACGAGCAGATCGCCAACATCACCGTGGCGATCAGCACGATCAACGTCTGGAACCGGGTGACGGTCGGGCTGCGCACGCTGCACGCCGTGGCGGCGGAAACCGCCGCGGCCTGAGGCACGATAAATCGGTGGGCCGGTGTCGATTCCGGCCTGCCTCGTGCGTCGTTGTCCTGTAACTAGGCACTCGCCGTGCACCAACGGCGAGTGCCCGATTTTGATGGTCGCGCTTTCGAAGCGGAGATGTCTCGAAGCTTTCCGAAAGCGCTCTGGCACACCGAGGAGCTTCACGCATGTTCTCGACTCTGTTTTTTCTCGCCCATCTGCTGCTGGGCGGCGCCTTCGTGGTTTTCGGCATCCGCAACATCAAGAGCATTCCGGGGCTCGCGAGCTTTCTTGCCAGCAAGAAAGTGACCCAGCCCGAAACAGCCGCAAAGATCGGCGTGGCGCTGCAGATCGGCGGCGGTGCGCTGGTCGTGCTGGCGCCGTTCGTGCCACTTGCCGGCGTGCTGGGCGGGCTGGCGCTGATCGTCTTCCTGGTCCTCGCCACGGTGCTGTTCCATCCGTTCTGGGCGTTCTCAGGCGAGGAACAGAAGCCGCATGTGCAGTCGTTCATCATGAACAGCGGCCTCACCGGCGCCTTCCTCCTGGTCATCGCCTATGGGCTCTGATCGGCCGTGAGCGGCGCCGACACCAGCATCGAGAACAGTGACGCCAGGCGACAGCGGGTGCTGTCGCATCTGGCGATGCTGCTGTTTGCGGCGCTGATCGCCGGCTCGTTCACCTTCGGGGCGCTGACCGTGCCCTATATCCACGCGGTGCCGCTCAACGCGCTGCGCTTCGTTCTCGCGGCGGTGCTGATGGGAGCATTCGCCTTCGGGCTGGCGCGGCAGAAATTCGCCTTCCCGCCGGCGCCCTGGCGCTTTGCGATCAACGGGTTCCTCACGGCGATCTACTTCGTCACCATGTTCATCGCGCTGACCATGACGCAGCCGGTGGCGACCAGCGCCGTCTATACGCTGGTGCCGCTGATGACGGCGGTGACCGCCTATTTCATCGTCGGGCAACGCTCTGGGTTGGCAGTGTTGATCAGCCTGCTGCTGGCGGGGATGGGCGCGATCTGGGTGATCTTCCGGGGTGATCTCGATGCGCTGCTGCGCTTCGATATCGGCCAGGGCGAACTCATCTACTTCGTCGGCTGCGTCGCCTACGCGATCTACACGCCGCTGCTGCGCCGCTTCAACCGCGGCGAGTCGGCGCTGGTGCTGAGCTTCTGGACGATGCTGGCGACGGCGATCTGGCTGGTCCTCTACGGGGCGCCCGAGATCCTCGCGACCGACTGGATGCACCTGCCGGCGCTGGTCTGGTGGGTGGTGCTCTACCTCGCCATCGGGCCGACGGCGGTGTGCTTCTTCCTGATCCAGTACGCGTCGGCGCGGCTGCCGGCCGCCAAGGTGATTGCCTATGGCTACCTGGTGCCGGCCTTCGTCATCGTGTTCGAGGGGGCCGCCGGACACGGCTGGACCAGCCTCAGCGTCGTCGCGGGAGCGGCGGTTACGGTGCTGGGCCTGGTGGTGCTGGCGCTGCTGCGGGAGCGCTAGCCAGTTCTCCCCGACGCTCGGTTACCCAGCGGCGGAACGCCCCCTGGTAGAGCGACATCGGCCAGGGCTGCGGCGTCGAGAGGAACCAGGATTTTTCGATGGCGGCGAGCCAGGAGCGCTCGATCAGCGGCCCGACGCCGACCTCCTCCTCTTCACCCAGCCCCGACGAGGAATAGGCGGTCAGCTCGCCGAAATAGATGTCGTCGCCATTGAGATAGAAATCGACCCGGACGTGATCGAGGCCGCGGCCGAGCTCCCTCGCGATGCTCGCGGCCCGCTCGAACAGCTCGCGCCGCAACAGCTGCCGCGCCACCGGGGCCTCCTCGGCGCGGAACGCGGCGCCGTCGGCGGTGAGATAGCAACCATAGGCCGCCGCGGTCTTCCAGCTGACGCCGATGAAGGCGGAGGCGATCTCGCCATCCTGGCAGCGAAACGTCAGGTCGGTGAGATCTGCGGGGGAGGCGATCAGGCGCTCCACCATCAGGCGTCGCGACACCTGGTCATAGGCCCACTCGCCGGGGCCGCGCTGCGGCCAGCGCAGCCAGTGCCGGAAGCGTCGGCGCAGGGTGGCGTCGTCCCAATGGCCGCGACCGGGAAAATAGTTGCTGCCGGTGCCGCTATTGACCTTCAGCACCTGGTCGTCGGTGGGGAGCCCTGCCGGCAGCAGATCGAGCGAGGGGCCGCTCCAGACCAGCTCGGACATGCCAAGATCAGGCACGCGCGCCCTGGCCCATTCGCGGGCGGCGAGCTTGTCGCAGAAGGTGACGAAAAGCGGGTTGTGGTCGAAGGCCTTGCGCCACTGCATCAGCGCGTCATGGCCGCGCGGGCGCGCGAAATCGGGCACGTAGCCGAAATGCCGACGGCAGGCGCGCACGAGGCGGCGATTGCTGAGGCGGACCCACGCGTCTGCGGCGCGAAGGATCCATTGGTCGGCACGGCTGGTCACGGCACTACCCCCGCCCGCGGGTCAACGGGCTCAGGGGCGTGATCGTAGAGTCTCGGTTGAGGGTCAAGCCCTACTTGCCGGGCACGATGCTCACGGCGGCGGCGGGCTGCCTGCCGCAGCGCGGTCCGCCAGTTGCCGCCTGTGCACCGCGACCCAGCGCCGGAAAGCCGACTGATAGAGCGACAGCGGCCAGGGCTGGGGGTGGCTGAGGAACCAGCTGTTGTGAAACGCCTCGAACCAGGCCCGCTCGATCAGCGGCGCGTTGGAGGCCTCGCGTTCGCGGCCATAGCCGGCCCCCGGATAGACGGTCATCTCGCCCAGATAAATGTCGTCGCCATCGATGAGGAAATCCACCCGAACATGATCGATGCCGCGGCTCAGCCGCCGGGCCAGAGCCATGGCTTCGAAGTAACTTGGTGGCAGCACATAATCGGCCGGCAGATGCGTGCTGTCGGGGACACCGATCTTGTTGGGCAGGCGTCGCCCCGCCCCATCGAAATGCGCCTGCTGCTCGGTGTCGGCATGCTGGTTGTGCGAAACGAAGCCGGCCGACACCACGCCGTCATGGCCACGGAAGGTGTATTCGACCAGGGCGTTGCCGTTGCCGATGCGCGGCTCGACGAACAGCCGGCGCGGCACGTCGCGATAGGCCCACTGGTCCTGGATATAGTGCGAGCGCTGCAGCCAGCCGGCCAGCAGCGCGTTGAGCTCGGCCCGCGGCAGCGGCGTGCGCTCGGGGAAGTGGTTCATCCGAAAGCCGTGACTGGCCTTGATGACGTTGCCGGGAACGACGAGTTCCTCGGGCAGATCCTCGGGCCTGGTGCCGACCCAGATCGGCATCGCGAGGTGGATATCGGGGAAGTGCTCGGCGGCCCAGGCCTTGGTCGCCAGCTTGTCGGTGAACATGACGAAGCGCGGATCGTGATCGAAGAGCTTGCGCCACTGCACCAGGTCGGTGTGCTCGGTGGGTTGAGCGAGGTTGGGCAGCCGCCCGCGATGGCGCTTGAACTCGCGCCTCAGCCCACGGTGGCGCACGAGGCAGAATGCCTGCACCACGGCAAAGATCACGCGGTCGATTGCGCTGATCCCGGTGTCGCTCACGTCTTCGGCAGCAACCCATGCAGGAACAGGTTCTCGAGGAAGCGGGCGGCGTCCTCGAAGCGGCCTTCGCCGCCGCGATCCTTGCCGAGCACGGCGCGGACCTGCACGTCGAAATCGGCATAGTGCTGGGTGGTGGCCCAGATCGAGAAGATCAGGTGGTAGGGGTCGGTGCGGACGATCTTGCCGGCATCCATCCAGCCCTCGATCACCTTGGCCTTGTCGTCGACCAGCGCCTTGAGGTCGCTCTCCAGCATTTCGAGCACGCGCGGCGCGCCCTGCAGCATCTCGTTGGCGAAGAGCCGGCTCTGGCGCGGGTAGTCGCGACTCATCTCGAGCTTGCGACGCAGATAGGAGCGCAGTTCCGGCACCGGGTCGCCGACCGAATCGATCTCGCGCAGCGGGGCCAGCCAGATGTCGAGCATCTCGGCCAGCAGGCGCTGGTAGATCTCTTCCTTGCGCGGAAAATAGTAAAGCAGGTTGGGCTTACTCATCCCTGCTGCTTCGGCGATCTGATCGATGGTGGCGCCGCGGAATCCCTCGCGGCTGAACACGTCGAGCGCCGCCTCGAGGATGACTTCCTGCTTCTCGCGCTGGATGCGCGTCTGCGCCCGCGGGCGCTTCGATGGCGCTGCCTTTGCGCCCCCTTTGCCGCCTTCGGTCTCCAGCATTTTCACCTTGATCGGCGGCATGGGAGTGATAACGTTTTTTCCAACTGGTCAAATTTCTGGATAACACATCCAAAGGTCAAGCGCCAAATATACTTGACCTTGAAACTCAACAAATAGCCTCCGGGGGAGTCCAAGGTGTCCGACCGTCGCAATGTCACGCCGAACGATCTGAGCGCGTTCTGGATGCCGTTCACGGCGAACCGACAGTTCAAGAAGGCGCCGCGCATGTTCGTCGGCGCCAAGGACATGCACTATACGACTTCCGACGGACGCAAGGTGCTCGACGGCACGGCGGGCCTGTGGTGCGTCAATGCCGGCCATTGCCGCCCCAAGATCGTCGAGGCGATCCAGGAGCAGGCGGCCGAGCTCGACTACGCGCCGGCCTTCCAGATGGGCCATCCCAAGGCGTTCGAGCTGGCCAATGCGCTGGTATCGATCGCGCCCCAGGGGCTCGACCACGTGCTCTACACCAATTCCGGATCGGAATCGGTCGAGACGGCGCTGAAGGTGGCGCTGGCCTATCACAAGGTGAAGGGTGACGCCGGCCGCTTCCGGCTGATCGGCCGCGAGCGCGGCTATCACGGGGTGAATTTCGGCGGCATCTCGGTGGGCGGCATCGTCACCAACAGGAAGATGTTCGGCACGCTCCTGACCGGCGTCGACCACATGCCGCACACCCACACGCCGGGCAAGAACCAGTTCACCCGCGGCGAACGCGAAGCCGGCGGCGAGGACCTGGCGTCCGAGCTCGAGCGCATCGTGACGCTGCATGACGCCTCGACCATCGCAGCGGTGATCGTCGAGCCGGTGGCCGGCTCGACCGGCGTGCTGATCCCGCCCAAGGGCTACCTGCAGAAGCTGCGCGAGATCACCAAAAAGCACGGCATCCTGTTGATTTTTGACGAAGTGATCACCGGTTTCGGCCGCCTCGGCACGCCGTTCGCGGCGGACTATTTCGGCGTGACGCCGGATATCATGGTGACGGCCAAGGGGCTCACCAACGGGGTGATCCCGATGGGCGCGGTCTTGGTCAGCTCCGAGATTCACGATGCCTTCATGCAGGGGCCCGAGCACGTCATCGAGTTCATGCACGGCTACACCTATTCGGGTAACCCGATCGCCTCGGCGGCGGGCCTCGCGACGCTCGAGACCTACAAGGACGAGGGCCTCTTGACCCGCGGCGCAGAGCTGGCGCCGTACTGGGCGGATGCGCTCCATTCGCTGAAGGGCCTGCCGCATGTCATCGACATCCGCAACCTGGGGCTGATCGGCGCGATCGAACTCGAGCCGATTGCCGGGCAGCCGACCAAGCGGGCCTTCTCGGCTTTCGTCAAAGCCTTCGAGACCGGCATCCTGATCCGCACCACCGGCGATATCATCGCGATGAGCCCGCCGCTGATCATCTCCAAGGCGCAGATCGACGAACTGATCGGTACCTTGGGGAGCATCCTGAAGACGCTTGAGTAGAATGGAACGATTGTTCTATATCGGCACCGATAGAACGAACGTTCTACACTTAATGAGCGGAGGTCTGTGATGCAGACGATACAGAATGCGATCGGCGGCAAGCTGGTCACCTCGACGAGCACGCGCACGCAGCCGGTGTTCAACCCGGCTACCGGCGAGGCCACCGCAACGCTGGCGCTGTCGAGCGTCGACGAGGTCAACGCCGCGGTCGCAGCGGCCAGGCAGGCCCTCCCCGCCTGGGCGGCCACCACGCCGATGAAGCGGGCGCGGGTGATGTTCAAGTTCAAGGAACTGCTCGAAAAGCATTCCGACGAGCTGGCCCGGCTGATCAGCCAGGAGCACGGCAAGGTACATGACGATGCGCTGGGCGAGCTGGCCCGCGGCATCGACTGCGTCGACTTCGCCTGCGGCGCGCCGCAGCTGCTGAAGGGCGAGTTCAGCCGCAATGTCGGCCCCAACATCGACAGCTATTCCGATCGCCAGCCGCTCGGTGTGGTCGCCGGCATCACGCCGTTCAACTTCCCCGCCATGGTGCCGATGTGGATGTATCCGCTGGCCATCGCCTGCGGCAACACCTTCGTGTTGAAGCCGTCGGAGCGCGATCCGAGTGCGCCGATGTTCGCCTGGCAGCTCCTCATGGATGCCGGCCTGCCCGATGGCGTGCTGAACGTCGTCCATGGCGACAAGGAAGCGGTCGATACCATTCTCGACCATCCCGACATCAAGGCGGTGAGCTTTGTCGGTTCGACGCCGATTGCCGAGTATGTCTATCGGCGCGGCACCCAGGCCGGTAAGCGCGTGCAGGCGCTTGGCGGCGCCAAGAACCACATGATCGTGTTGCCCGATGCCGACATGGACCAGGCCGCCGACGCGCTGATGGGCGCCGGGTATGGCTCGGCCGGCGAGCGCTGCATGGCGATTTCGGTGGCGGTGCCGGTGGGCGACAAGACGGCGGACGCGCTGATCGCGCGGCTGAAGCCGCGGGTCGAAGCGCTGAAGATCGGCCCGGCGACCGACAAGGACGCGCAGATGGGCCCGATCGTTTCGAAGGCACAGCGCGACAAGATCGTCGGCTATATCGATGCCGGCGTCGAAGCCGGGGCGGAGCTGGTGGTCGATGGCCGCGGCTTCAAGCTGCAGGGCTATGAGAACGGCTTCTTCGTCGGCGGCACGCTGTTCGACCATGTGAAGCCGGACATGAAGATCTACCGCGAGGAAATCTTCGGACCGGTGCTCTCGGTGGTGCGGGCGCAGAGCTACCAGGACGCGGTCGACCTGATCCACGGGCACGAATATGCCAACGGCACGGCGATCTTCACCCGCGACGGCGATGCGGCGCGCGACTTCGCCGACAAGATCGAAGTGGGCATGGTCGGCATCAACGTGCCGATCCCGGTGCCGGTGGCCTACCACTCGTTCGGCGGCTGGAAGCGGAGCATTTTCGGCGACCACGGCATTTACGGGCCGGAAGGCGTGCACTTCTACACCCGGCTGAAAACGGTCACCACGCGCTGGCCGGCCGGGATCAAGAGCGGCGCCGAGTTCAGCTTCCCGAGCCAGAAGTAGCGGATGCAGGCAAGCACCGGCATTGCTGGACTGCCCCTCACCCCATCCCTCTCCCCAGAGGGGAGCCGGACGAGGGCAGAGCCCTCGCCGGGAGGGGGCGATGGGGCACCGGCAGTGCAAGGTGTGCCCCCCCGCACCGATGCCGAGGTCACCTCTCCCCTGAGGGGAGAGGTCGACGCGCAGCGTCGGGTGAGGGGTTCAGGCTCTCGTGCACGCTCGTTGCGCCGCAACGAAACAGATGCAGAGCACAAATTCTGGCAGATGGTTCGCGGCCGACAGATCGGTGGCTGGAAGTTCGTGCGACAGGTGGCGATCGGCCCGTACTTCGCAGACTTCGCATGCAGAGAGGCAGCTCTTGTCGTTGAGCTCGACGGCAGCCAGCACCTCGAGTCTCCAACCGACCAAGCCCGTACCGAATATCTGACCGCTCAGGGCTATGCGGTCCTGCGCTTTTGGAACAATGACGTGCTGGGCAACCCCCACGGCGTTGCTGACAGCCTTCTCGCGGCGATAGCTGGGCACCCCTCACCCGGCGAGCGCTACGCGCCCGCCACCCTCTCCCCTGAGGGGAGAGGGGAAAGAGGGAGCATAGCCGCGACGACGAAACAGCGGAGCTACCGGCTCACCGCAGACATCCCTCGACTCTTGAAAGACTGACTATGGCAGCCCCCGGCGAAAACCTTCGTATCGACCCCGAACGCCTGTGGAGCTCCATTCATGAGTTGGCCGAGATCGGGCCGGGCGTCGCTGGCGGCTCCAATCGGCAGACGGTGACCGATGACGACGCCAAGGGTCGGGCGCTGTTCAAGCGCTGGTGCGAGGCGGCCGGCATGGAAATGGGGCTCGACCAGATGGGCACCATGTTCGCGCGGCGCGAAGGCAGAGAGCCGGAGCTCGATCCGGTCTATGTCGGCAGCCATCTCGACACCCAGCCGACCGGCGGGCGCTATGACGGGGTGCTCGGGGTGCTGGGCGGGCTCGAGGTGATCCGCACGCTCAACGACCTCGACATCCGCACCCGGCGCCCGATCGTGGTGGTCAACTGGACCAACGAGGAGGGGGCGCGGTTCGCTCCGGCGATGATGGCCTCGGGCGTGTTCGCCGGGGTGCTCGACCAGGCCGATGTCTATGCGCACAAGGACAAGGACGGCAAAAGCTTCGGCGAGGAGCTGGAGCGGATCGGCTGGCGCGGCGACGAGGTGGTCGGAGCGCGGAAGATCCATGCCTATTATGAGCTGCACATCGAGCAGGGCCCGATCCTCGAGGACGAGAAGGTCGATATCGGCGTCGTCACGCACGGCCAGGGGCTGAAGTGGCTGCAGGTGACGCTGACCGGCAAGGAAGCCCATACCGGCTCCACCCCGATGCCGAAGCGGCGCAATGCCAGCCTCGGCATGGCGCGGGTGATCGAGCTGGTGCACGAAGTGGCAATGGACTACCAGCCTGACGCCGTGGGCGCGGTGGGACACATCCAGGTCTGGCCGAACTCGCGCAACATCATTGCCGGCAAGGCGGTGTTCACCATCGACATCCGTTCACCGAACAAACAGGTGCTCGACGAGATGGACGAGCGCATCCGCTACGGCATCCAGAACACCGCCGAGGCGCTCGATATCGGTTTCGAGGTCGAGCAGGTCGGGCATTTCGACCCGGTGACGTTCGACAAGACGCTGGTCGGCAATATCCGCGAGGCGGCCAAGGAACTCGGCTATTCCTACCGCGACATCGTCTCGGGTGCCGGGCACGATGCCTGCTGGATCAACCGGGTGGCGCCCTCGGCAATGATCATGTGCCCATGCGTCGACGGGCTCAGCCACAACGAAGCGGAAGAGATTTCGAAGGAATGGGCGGCGGCCGGGACGGACGTGCTGCTGCGGGCGGTGCTGGAAACGGCGGAGATCGTGGGGTGAACACGGGCGACGAGGTCGATCCGCACTCCCTGATGCCTCGGCGATATGCCGATGCAACACCGGAGGATTTTGCCGCACTCGCAAGGGCCACGGCAAGCCAGCAGGCAGACGATGAGGCCTTCGCACTCGCCAACAACGCCGTGGTGACTGAGGGTCCCTGGGAGGGCGCACCGCCTCAGATGGTGGCCTACATCGGTATAGATGAGTTCGGCCAGCGCATGCGGCTCGTGGCGGTTGCCGAGGCCTGGCGCTATTCGCCCTTCATGGGCACGTATCGACCAGGCGGGGCGGATGGAGAACTAACCATCAGGCCGGCACAACAGCCAGACATGTTGGTGGTGAAACGCATCCTGCTCGGCCCGCAGATCGCGGGGATGGTCGTCGGACGGGCCCAGGGGGCCGCGCCGGTACAATCTCGTGGGGTGATCGACGGCGAGGACTATTATTTTAGGGCACGCGGCGATGCCTGGTCCTTCAGCGTGGGCGGCGGCGACCTGATCCAGTCGCCGACTTGGTACTACGAAGAGGCTTACGGGACTTGGCCAGATGCCGGCCGCATGCCTCGCGAAGAGGCATATCAGTTCATCGAGAAGGCCGCGGCGCTGTACCGCGCGGGAACACCGACGATGGTGAGACCGTCGCTCACGCTGCCCAAGGTCGACAGGAGATAGGGGTACAGCATGACTTCCAAAATCATCAAGAACGGCACCGTCGTCACCGCCGACCTCACCTACACGGCCGATATCCGCGTCGAAGGCGGCAGGATCACCGAGATCGGGCAGAACCTCAGTGGCGGGGAAATCCTCGATGCCAGCGGCTGCTACGTCATGCCTGGCGGCATCGATCCGCATACGCATCTCGAGATGCCGTTCATGGGCACCTATTCGAGCGATGATTTCGAGAGCGGCACGCGGGCGGCGCTGAGTGGGGGGACCACCATGGTGGTGGATTTCTGCCTGCCCAACCCGCAGCAATCGCTGCTCGAAGCCTTGCAGATGTGGGACAACAAGACTTCGAAGGCGAGCTGCGATTACTCGTTCCATATGGCGATCACCTGGTGGGGCGAGCAGGTGTTCAACGAGATGGCCGACGTGGTCGATCGCGGCATCACCTCGTTCAAGCACTTCATGGCCTATAAGGGCGCGCTGATGGTCGATGACGACGAGATGTTCTCGTCGTTCCAGCGCTGCGCCGACCTCGGCGCGCTGCCGCTCGTCCATGCCGAGAACGGCGACGTGGTGGCGCAGATGACGGCCAAGCTCCTTGCCCAAGGCAATAACGGGCCGGAGGCGCATGCCTATTCGCGGCCGCCTGAGGTCGAAGGCGAGGCGACCAACCGGGCGATCATGATCGCCGACATGGCGGGGGTGCCGGTCTATATCGTCCACACCTCGTGCGAACAGGCGCATGAGGCGATCCGCCGGGCGCGACAGGCAGGCAAGCGCGTCTATGGCGAGCCGCTGATCCAGCACCTGGTGCTCGACGAGAGCGAGTATTTCAACCGCGACTGGGATTATGCGGCGCGCCGGGTGATGAGCCCGCCATTCCGCAACAAGCAGCACCAGGATTCGCTGTGGGCCGGGCTCGCCTCGGGCTCGCTGCAGGTGGTGGCGACCGACCACTGCGCCTTCACCACGGCGCAGAAACGCAATGGCATCGGTAACTTCGCCAAGATCCCCAACGGCACCGGAGGGCTCGAGGACCGGATGCCGGTACTGTGGACGAAGGGAGTCAATACCGGCCGGCTGACGATGAACGAGTTCGTCGCGGTGACCTCGACCAATATCGCCAAGATCCTCAACATGTATCCCAAAAAGGGCGCCATCCTGGTCGGGGCCGACGCCGACCTCGTGGTGTGGGATCCCAAGCGCAAGAAGACCATCAGCGCCGCCAAACAGCAGTCGGCGATCGACTACAACGTGTTCGAGGGCATCGAAGTCGAAGGGCTGCCGCGCTTCACCCTGACGCGTGGACAGGTGGCGGTGACCGAAGACACGGTCAACGCCGAACAGGGGCACGGCCAATTCGTGGCGCGTGAAGCCAAGAACCCGGTGAACCGGGCGCTTTCGACGTGGAAAGAGATCACGGCACCGCGCAAGGTGGAACGCACCGGCATTCCGGCGACGGGGGTTTGAAGGTTTGACGACTGACGGGGGCAAATCGCAGAGCGTGGTCGAGGCCAAGGGTCTCGGCCTGACTTTCAAGACTGGTGATGGCGACGTGGTGGCGCTGTCGGATGTGAACCTCGAGATCAAGCGGGGCGAATTCGTCTCGTTCATCGGCCCATCGGGCTGTGGCAAGACGACGTTCCTGCGTGTCATCGCCGACCTGGAACAGCCGACATCGGGCAGCATCACGGTCAACGGCACCTCGGCGACCGAGGCGCGGGTCAACCGCTCCTACGGCTACGTGTTTCAGGCGCCGGCGCTGTTTCCTTGGCGCACCATCGAGAACAACGTGGCGCTGCCGCTGGAGATCATGGGCTATGCCGATGCCGACCGGAAGGCGCGGGTCAGCAAGTCGCTGGAGCTGGTGAACCTCGAAGGCTTCGAGAAAAAGTTCCCCTGGCAGCTCAGTGGCGGCATGCAGCAGCGGGCCTCGATTGCCCGTGCGCTGGCGTTCGACGCGGACCTGCTGCTGATGGACGAGCCGTTCGGAGCGCTCGACGAGATCGTGCGCGACCACCTCAATTCGGAGCTGCTGAAGCTCTGGGCGGCGACGCAGAAGACCATCGCCTTCGTCACCCACTCGATCCCCGAGGCGGTGTATCTCAGTACCAAGATCGTGGTGATGAGCCCGCGACCGGGGCGGGTGACCGACGTGATCGAGAGCCCGCTGCCGCGCGGCGAACGACCGCTCGAAATCCGCGAGACGCCGGAGTTCCTGCAGCTCGCCGCCCGCGTCCGCGACGGCCTGCGCGCCGGCCATTCGTACGAGGAATAGGCCGATGCGGGGGCTGATGGGAGGCAAGACGGTTCCGGTGCTGATCGTGCTGCTGGCGATCGTGCTCTTCTGGTACGTGATGGCGGTGGTGATGAACGCGCCGTGGCAGAACACCCTGAACGGGCGCGCCAACCTCACCGATGTGCCCCTCACCGAGTTCGCGCTCCAGACCTTCACGCAGGACAAGCCGGTATTGCCGGCGCCGCATCAGGTGATCGGGGCGATCTGGACCGGGCTGTTCGGTTCGGCCATCACGGCGCCGCGCTCGCTCGCCTTCCATGCCGGCATCACGCTGGGCGCCACACTGCTCGGTTTCGGGCTCGGCACGCTGCTCGGGGTGCTGCTGGCGGTGGTGATCGTCCACAACAACGCCTCGGACCGCTCGCTGATGCCGTGGATCATTGCGAGCCAGACCGTGCCGATCCTCGCGATTGCGCCGATGGTGGTGGTCGGCCTGGGCGCCGTCGGGGTGACGGGCATGATCCCCAAGGCGCTGATCTCGATGTATCTCAGCTTCTTCCCGGTGGTGGTCGGCATGGTGAAGGGGCTGCGCACGCCCGAGCAGATCCAGCTCGACCTGATGCGCACCTATAATGCCTCGCCGCTGCAGATCTTCCTCAAGCTGCGCTGGCCGGCTTCGGTGCCGATCCTGTTCGCCTCGATGAAGGTGGGCATCGCCATCTCGCTGATCGGCGCCGTGGTGGGCGAGCTTTCGAACAATGCCGGCGGCGGGCTCGGGGTGCGGCTGCTCACCGGCTCGTATAACGGGCAGACGATCCAGATCTGGGCGGCGCTGTTTATCGCCGCGGCGCTCGCCGCCATCCTCGTGATCCTCGTGGGCTGGGGCGAAAGGCTCGCCAACCGGCGGATGGGGGTGCGGGCATGAGCCGGCTGCAATCCATCCTCGCCCTCGGCGCCCTGCTGTTCGCCGTGCTGACGCTGCTGCTGCCGATGGGCAATTTCGGCGGCGTGCCGGTCGCCACCTGGACCAGCATCCCGGCGCTTATCTTCCTCGCCGCGACGCTGGCCGCGATCGGTGCATTCCGGTTGCGCGCGCCGACGCCGGCAACCGGCCTGCTCGCGGCAGCCGGCTGCGCGCTGCTGATCGGCTGGGTCGAGCCGATGCAGGGAGCGCTTGCCGGGTTCTGGGCCCTGCTGGTTCTCACCTGGCTGTTATGCTGGCTGTTCGCCGAACAGCTCTCGGCCGATATCCGCCGGGGCCGGGTCAATGACGGCTTCGTCGGCTGGCTGGTGCCGGTGGCATTTGGCGTCGCCGTGCTGATCGCCTGGGAAGCCATCACTCGCGGCGCCAACGTACCGCAGGTGCTGTTGCCGGCGCCCAGCATGATCTGGGCGCGGCTCACGGCGTCGGTCCCGACCCTGGCGGCGGATTTCGTCCAGACCTTCAAGGCAGTGATCGTCGGCTTCACGCTCGGCTGCGGCGCGGGCTTCGTCGTCGCCATCCTGGTCGACCGTTCGCCGTTCCTCAAGCGCGGGCTGCTGCCGATCGGCAATTTCGTCTCGGCGCTGCCGATCATCGGCATCGCGCCGATCATGGTGATGTGGTTCGGTTTCGACTGGCCGTCAAAAGCTGCCGTGGTGGTGGCGATGACGTTCTTCCCGATGCTGGTGAACACGGTTGCCGGGCTCAATGCCTCGTCCTCGATCGAGCGCGACCTGATGCGCACCTATGCGGCGAACTACTGGGAAACGCTGCTGAAACTGCGACTGCCGGCGGCAGGGCCGTTCATCTTCAACGCCTTGAAGATCAACTCGACTCTGGCGCTGATCGGCGCAATCGTAGCGGAATTCTTCGGCACCCCGATCGTGGGAATGGGGTTCCGGATATCGACCGAGGTCGGAAAGCTCAACATCGACCTGGTCTGGGCAGAAATCGCCGTGGCGGCGGTTGCAGGGTCTGCCTTCTATGGGGTCATCGCGCTCATCGAGCGCGCGGTGACCTTCTGGCATCCGTCGATCCGAGGTGGGCGGACATAAAGTCCGCTTGGCCGAGATGGGCGGACGTAATGTCCGCCTGGCCGTGGTGGCCGGGCGTAACAGGGGTAAGGGAAACGACAATGAAGAAACTTCTTCTTGCATTGGCCGCGGGCGCGATGGCGCTTACCGCGTCCGCTGCGATGGCGCAGGACAAGCTGACGCTGCAGCTGAAGTGGGTGACGCAGGCGCAGTTCGCCGGCTACATCGTGGCCAAGGCGAAGGGCTTCTACAGCGACGAGAAGCTCGACGTGACGATCCTGCCGGGCGGCCCGAACGTGGCGCCGGAGCAGGTGATCGCCGGCGGCGGCGCCGACATCATCGTCGACTGGATGGGCGGTGCGGCAGCGGCCCGCGACAAGGGCGTGCCGCTGGTCAACATCGCGCAACCGTTCAAGCGCTCCGGCCTCGAGCTGATCTGCCCGAAGGAAAACAACATCAACACCGTCGCCGACTTCAAGGGCAAGACGCTGGGCGTCTGGTTCTTCGGCAACGAGTATCCGTTCTTCGCCTGGATGAACAAGGAAGGCCTGTCGACGGCCGAAGGCGGCGACGTCAAGGTGCTGCAGCAGTCCTTCGACATCCAGCCGATGATCCAGAAGCAGGCCGACTGTATCTCGGTGATGACCTATAACGAGTATGGCCAGGCGCTCGACGCCGGCTACGGCCCGGACAACCTGACCATCTTCAACTACACCGAGATGGGCAACGACCTGCTCGAGGACGGCCTCTACGTCATGGGCCCGACCCTCGACGATCCCGCCAAGGTCGATGCCTATACCCGCTTCGTGAAGGCCTCGATGAAGGGCTGGCAGTATGCGCTCGACAATCCCGACGAGGCCGCGCAGATCGTGGTCGACTCCGATGATACCGGCGCTGCCGAGCTGAAGCACCAGCGCTACATGGTGGGCGAGGTGTCCAAGCTGGTCGACGCCACCAACCCGGCGCTCGACATGGCCGCCTACGACCGCACCATCAAGGCGCTGGTCGACCAGAAGATCATCAGCAAGGCCCCGGAAGGCGCCTACACCACTGTGATCACCGACGCGCTGAAGTAAGCGGCGGGACGAGTGAATGACGAAGGCGGGGAGCGATCCCCGCCTTTTTTGTTTGCGGTGTCGTGCCAGCACCCCTCACCCGTCCCGGCTTCGCCGGTCCACCCTCTCCCCGACGGGGAGAGGAACCCCGACTGCGCAGTCGGCGCTCTGTTCTTCTCCCCGTCGGGGAGAAGGTGGCGCGCAGCGCCGGATGAGGGGTAAGCCACTGGCCGTGGCGATCAGCTGCCGATCACCCCGCCATCGTCCTTGCTGATCACCACCAGCGAGGGACGCGGGCCGTGGCCGTCGATGAAGTCGGGCCAGTTGGTGCCGGCATCGGCGATCGAGGTGGAGTCCTCGCCATCCTCGAGACGCAGTTCGCCCGGGTGCTGGATGGAGAGGAACATGGTCTTGCCATCCGGAGTGAAGGCCGGCGAGCAGACCTCCGAGCCGACCGGCGGCAGGTAGAACAGCTTGGGCAGAGCCTTGCCGTTGCCTTCGGTGTCGGTGGCGTAGAGGGCGTCGTTGAAGCCGGCATCGGGCGGACCGTCAGTGGTGACCCAGAGGCGGCCGGCAGGGTCGACCGACAGGTTGTCGGGATCGGTGAACCAGCCATTGGCCGAGGTTTCGGGGTGGCAGAGCGCATGCGCGGCAGGGTCGGTCGGGTCACCGCAGAGGATGAAGGCGTCCCAGGTGTAGTCGGTCGCCGCGTGATCCGGCGCATCAGGGGCGCCCGGCGGGGTGATCTCGAGGATGTGCCCGTCGGGGTTGGGCGCACGGGTATTGGCGACATTGACCTGTTCGCCCGCATCGCCCTCGCCGGCCGGCAGGCGATCCTCGTTCTCGGTCATGGCGATATAGACGCGACCGGTTTTCGGGTGCGGCACGAAGCCTTCGGGCGCATCCATCGGGGTGGCGCCGAGCAGGTCGGCGGCCATGCGGGTGCGCAGCACCACGTCGGCCTGGGTGTGGAAACCGTTCTCCGGCGTCAGCGGCCCCTGCCCCTGCACCAGCGGCAGCCAGGAGAGCTTCCCGTCGGCATCGAAGCGCGCGGTATAGAGCGTGCCCTCGTCGAGCAGGTCCTTGTTGGCGGCGCGGTCGGTGGGGTTCCACGGCTTGGAGGTGACGAACTTGTACAGATACTCGAAGTCGTCATCGTCACCCATGTAGAGGACGACGCGGCCATCGGGCGCCACCGCCACCTGCGCGCCCTCGTGGGTGAAGCGGCCGAGCGCGGTGCGCTTCACCGGCTTGGCCGTGGGATCGAACGGATCGACTTCCACCACCCAGTCGAATTTCAGCCATTCGTTCGGCTCGTTCTCGAACTTCAGGCGGGCATCGACCCGGCCCAGGGCATAGCCGTCATTCTCTTCCTCGTCCCAGCCCTGGCGTTCGACCAGTTCCTGGTCGGGGAGCGTGGTGTAGTCGCCGGCAAAGATGTCCATGCCGCCTTCCTCGCCCGAGAGCATGGTGCCCCACGGGGTGATGCCGCCCGAGCAGTTGGAGATCGAGCCGAAGACGATGGTGCCGGTGGGGTCGATGCTGGTCTTCAGGCGATCGTCGCCGGCGGCAGGGCCGCTGAGCCGCATCTCGGTGCCCATATGGACGCGGCGGTTGTACTGGCCATCGGTGACCACCTGCCACTCGGCGCCCGACTTTTTCACCTCGACGACGGAGATGCCGGTGGAGGCGGCAACGGCGCGGATCTGCTCGTCGGTCAGCTTGTCGCGATAGTCCTCGTCGGTCATGCCGGGGAACATCAGGTAGGGCGAGGCATATTCGTGGTTGACCACGAGCAGGCCATGGTCGTTGGAGGCGCTGCCCTGCGGCAGCGGCAGAAAGGCGGTGAAGTCGTTATTGTAGCCGAACTGCTTTTCGGCTGCGGCGCCGTCGAGGGCGGCGGGATCGAAATCCGGGCTGTCGGCAAACAGCTTGTCGCCCCACTTGAGGAGAATCTGGCGCCCGTAGCCTTCGGGCCAGTGGTCGGTCTTGTCGGTGACGCGGCTGAGCTCGGGGAAGGTCAGGCTCGAGGGCGAGTTGGTCGCGGCGGCGGCCCGGCTGAAGCCGAGGCCGGAGGTGGCGAGCGCGGTGCCGGCGAGCAGCCCCTTCAGCACGGTGCGGCGTGAATAGCCCTCGGCCATCAGGTCGGAGTACTTGGTGGTGAAAGACTGGCGGCGCGTCGGGCGCGCGCGGCTCTTCAAACGATCGGTCATTGTGACGCTCCCTGGAATTGCGGGGGAGCCGTGCACCCGGGAGGCGACGCTGCCATGACGGATGGATGACGGTGAGGTGACGGGGTGCGGCACTGGCTCGACAGGAGTGCTCTTGCGTCCGCCAGAAGGGGCGAGGGGGCGCTCATTGCACAGCCGGTGATGAAGTTCACCTACCCTGCGGCGCGCTGCTCCAGCGGGGCCTCGGGCATGGCGTCCTCGGCGCCCAGCACGAGGCGGCGGACCGCGTCGCGGGACATCGGCCGCGAGATCAGGTAGCCCTGCGCCTCGGTATAGCCGGCGGCGTGCACGCCGCGCAGCTGCTCTGGCGTCTCGATGCCTTCTGCGGTCGTCGCCATCATCAGGCGGGCGCCGATATCGGCCACCGCCGCGACGATGGTCTCGGCGCCCTCGGCGCTGTCGAGCGCCCGGATGAAGGTGCCGTCGATCTTGATCTTGTCGAAAGGAAAGGCCAGCAGGTAGCCAAGCGCCGAGAAGCCGGTGCCGAAATCGTCGAGGGCGATGCGCACCCCGAGCGCGCGCAACTGGCGCAGCGTGTCGAGGCTCTGCTCGGAGTTCTCGAGAAACACCGACTCGGTGATCTCGATCTCGACCCGCTCATGGCCGATGCCGGAGGCGGCGAGCGCCTGCACCAGGGTGGTGATCAGGCTGCCGCGGACCAGCTGCACTGAGGAGACGTTGACGGCGATCTTCAGCTCGCCCGGCCAGCGGGCCGCCTCGGCCAGGGCCTCGCGGATCACCCAATTGCCGATCGGCACGATCAGCCCGGTCTCTTCGGCCACCGGGATGAAGTCGGACGGCGGAACCAGGCCGCGCTCGGGGTGCTGCCAGCGCAACAGCGCCTCGAAGCCCGAGAACGCGTGGGTGCGCAGGTTGAGAATGGGCTGGAAGTGGAGCTCGAACTCGCCGAACTCGAGGGCCCGCCGCAGGTCGGCCTCGAGGCGACGGCGGTCGACGCCGATGCGATTGAGCTCGGGCTCGAAGCTCCTGATGCCGCCGCGCCCCTCGCGCTTGGCAGCGTAGAGCGCGATATCGGCATTGTGCAGCAGTTCGTCGGGTTCGCTGCCGTCGGAGGCGGCGACCGCGATGCCGATGCCGACCGCGATGCTGACCACCTGCCCATCGAGATCGTAGGGCGCGAGGGTGGCGGCGCAGATGCTGGTAGCGAGGGCGTGGGCAGTCTCACCGTCACCACCGCGATGCAGCACGGCGAACTCGTCGCCACCCATGCGCGCCGCGCTGTCCAGCGGCCCCAGGCAGGCCCCCATGCGCGCCGCGAACTGACGCAGCAGGGCGTCGCCCGCGGCGTGGCCGAGGGTGTCGTTGATGGCCTTGAAGCCATCGAGATCGAGACAGAGCACGGCAAAGCCGCTGGTCCGGCCGATATCCTGGAAGGCATTGCCGACGCGACGATAGAACAGCGTGCGATTGGGCAGCCCGGTCAATGCATCGTGGTAGGCGAGGTGAGTGAGCTCGGCCTGCATGTTGTGCAGTTCGGTCACGTCCTTATGGGTCGAGATCCAGCCGCCATCGTCGATCGGCTGGTGGGTCATCGAAATCACCTGGCCGGAGTTGAGCCGGTGAATGCCGCCCAGCGTGCGATGTTCGCGGACTGCGCTCAGCCGATCGGCCACGTAATCCTCGACGTCGTCGCCCACATGGGTGTTGCCGGCGACGCGGGCCTCGAGGATCTGGCGGAAGGTGGTGCCGCGCCGCCCCAGCTCGGGCGGCAGCCGGTAAATGTCGAGGAACTGCTGGTTGCACAGCACCAGCCGCCCCTGCCGGTCATAGAGCGAAACGCCATGCGCCAGGTTGTCGAGAATGGCGTGCAGGCGCAGGTCCTGCGCGTGCAGCTTGCTGCGCGCCAGGCTCAGCGAGCGGGAGAGCTTCAGCAGCTCGGCGCCATGCGGCTCGGGGGCCGCCGTCGCCTCGGGATTGGTCTTTCCGGTCTTTGGCAATGCGCAGGAGCCCCGGAAATCCCAAGGAAATCGAAGCTCATAACCTAGCGGCAGCGAGTAAATGCAAGGTTAGTCGGCATGCTGCATTCAATCCGACTTGGGTGGGCGCAGCATTGCCTTGTAGATGCCGGGCTCGGACTTGGGGATCACCATGGCATCGAGCCGCTTCTGGTAGAACTCGACCGGGCCGGCACCGCCGATGACGCCGTAACCGTAGCCCGCCTCGCGCATGCCGCGGAGGGTGGCGATCAGCAGGGCCTCGCCGATCCCCTGCCCGCGCGCCGCCTCGTCGACGCCGGTGGGGCCGAAAAAGCCCTTGGCGGTGGCGTCGTGGCAGGCGAAGCCGAGCAGCTGGTTGTCCCTGACGGCGATCCAGCAGGTGACCGGCAGGTGGCTCATCGCCGCTTCGACCTCGGACACCCAGAACGGGCTGAAATGCTTGCCCACCCAGGCGGTGACGACGTGCCGCTCGGGCGGCAGGGCGCGGCGGACGGTGACCCCGGCCGCCTTCACCTTTGCTTCAGAGGCAATGTCCGGCAGGTCATACAGCCGGACCAGCAGATCGCCCATTGTCCTACGGTCCTTCCAAAGCGAGATCAGGAAAAGTTGCAGACTTTTCCGCTTCGATCTCGCGTCACAACACGGAGCAGGAGTGCGAATGCAATCCTGCTCAGAATCCTTCGTAGCGACCGTAAAGGTTCGGCATCAGGCCGACCAGCGCCTTGAAGCGGTTGAAATCGCGGTTGGAACTCCAGCCGGTTTCAGCAATGGCCGACAGGCGCGGGAAGACCAGCCGGTCGAACACGGCGCGGTCGGTCATCGGCTCGGACCAGATACACGCCTGGACGCCGAGCAGCCTGCTGCGCTCGCCGTCGCCCCAGCCGGCGGTCGGCTCGAAGGCGTAGGCCTTCTCGGGCGACGACCAGCCGGCCCAGGCGGCCCCGCATTCGTGCCAATCCTCGGTATTGGCCATGTCGAGATAGTAGGCCTGCCCCGGCGCGACGACGACGTCGTAGCCCTCGGCCGCCAGTTGCTGGCTGCCTTCCTGGGTCTTCCAGCCGACGAGGTAGCAATTGGCCTTGTCGATGCCGCCGCCATGCGAGGCCTCTTCCCAGGCGCCGGTCAATTTGCCCTTGGAGGTCAGATAGGTCTGCAGGCGCTGCAGGAAGCGGGCCTGCAGCGGCGCCGCGCCGGTGACGCCCAGTTCCTTGCGCAACTTGTTGGCCGCCGGCGAGGAATGCCAGGCATCCTCGGGCACCTCATCGGCGCCGACGTGGAAATAGCGCGAGGGGAAGAGTTCGACCATCTCGTCGATGATCGCCTCTACCACGCCATAGGTGGCTTCCACCGCCGGGTTGAGGCAGTTGTTGGGGAAGCTCTGGATCGAATAATACGGGGCATTCTCGCCCGGGTCGCGCAGCGCCGGAATGGCCTGCAGCATGGCATAGCAGTGGCCCGGCATGTCGATCTCGGGCACCACGTCGACGCCGACTTCGCCGGCGAAAGCGACGATGTCACGGATATCGGCCTTCGAATAATAGCCACCGGTGCGCTCGGGCCCGGAGCCGAGCAGCGGCGGCACCGGCATGCCGTAGCCGCGCCAGGCCCCCTTGCCGGTGAGCTGCGGGTAGGCATCGATCTCGACGCGCCAGGACTCGTCGTCGCTCAGGTGCCAGTGCAGCACGTTGAGCTTGTTCCAGGCGAGGATGGCGATGAAGCGCTCGACCTCGTCCCTGGCGTAGTAGCGGCGGGCGACATCGAGGTGGCTGCCGCGCCACGCCATCGCCGGTCTATCCTCGATACGGCCGGCGGTAGGGAAGTTGAACTGGCGCAAATGGAGGCGCGCGCCGCGCAGGATCTGGCCGAGCGTGATCAGGCCATAGAGCAGGCCGGTCTCGGTTTCGCCGACGATCCGGGCGCGCTCGGCGGAGAACTCGATGGCGTAGCCTTCCTTGCCACCGGCGCCGACGCTGAGCTCGACCGGGAAGCCGCCTTCATGCGCCGGACGGACGAGGCCTTCGCCGGGGAACAGTTTTTCGGTCAGCTTGCCGAAGGCCGCTGCGGCGGACTTGCCGACCGCCGAGGAGATCGGGGCAAGACCGGCAGGTGCGGTGCGGCGGCCGGAAACCGCGACGTCCTGTGGCCAGGGAACGATCGACACCGGCACCGGCGGGTGCTCGGGCACCTCGTAGATGGCGGTGCCCTTCTTGCGCACGGCGTCACTGCCCTCGCGCCGGGTCGGCACGGTACGCAGCGAGCGCGTCGTGCCGTCGGCGAGGATAAGGAAACCGGTGGTGGCGCCGTCGGTCCAGTGGCGGATCGGGTAATCGAGCTTCAGAACATCAATGGTCCAGCGGGCGCCGGGAGCCAGAACAAAGCCGCGCTCGGGCGCCAGCTCGCAGAAATTGGAGAGCTGGGTCACCACTTTGGCACCGACGAGCTCGGCATCATCGCTGATCCGCGCCGGGCCGGAAATGCCGAGCCGGAAATCGCGCAGCGCCTCACCGGTGTCGTTGGTGAGCATCAGCCGGTAGCGCGAGGCCACGCCTTCGGCGGCCGGACGCCACTCGGTTGCCAGCGTCACACCATCATACCAATCAGCGACCATTTGAATACCACTCCCTTGCGGGGGCAGTTTTAATCGACTCGACCACGCGCTGCAACGGGAACCACTTCGCGCACTTCGTCGCCCGAAATCAGCGTCACGCTGTCGAACAGATTGGAGATGACGCAGGCATGATTGGGGATGATGCGCAGCCGTTCCCCGATGCGCGGCCAATCCGACGCGACGGGCAGTTCGATGACGCCGTGTTCCTCGGAGAGGCCCTTCACCGTCAGATCGGTGCCCATCACCAGGCCGTAGCCCTCCATGCCGAGGAGATCGGAGGTGAGCGACTTGGAGCCGGCATCGATCACGGCGCGCGTGGCGGTGGGACGGCTGACCACGGTGACCAGCAGCGTGAGCGCGCAATCGTCGAGGCTGGCGGCACGCTCCTTCACCTGGAAGCGATCGTAGTAGATGTAGGTGCCGGGGCGGCGCTCGGTCACGGGCGCCGCAGCGGGTGCCCACATGTCCGGGCTGTTGCCGGAGGAGACACGCGGCACGGCGATGCCGGCTTGCTCGAACAGCGCGACGGCCTCGCTGAGCCAGGCGTTGGACTTTTCGACGCCGTGCAGCGGCGGGTAGGTCATCAGGCCACCGAAGCGCAGGCCAGGGGCGAGAGCGATCTGGCGTGCCAGCGCCAATGCCTGGGCCGGGGTCTGCACGCCGCAGCGGCCGCCGCCGGAATCGCACTCGATCAGTACGGTGAGCGGCTTGCCAGAGCTGAATGTTGCGGCATAGCCGACAAGGGTATCGGGACTGTCAGCGGTGACCGAGAGGGTGACCCGCTCGTTCAGCGCCTTGAGCCGCGCCAGCTTCTTCGGCCCCAGGATGTTGTAGGGGAGAAAGATATCGGCGATGCCGGCATCGGCCATCACCTCGGCTTCACCCAGCTTCTGCGCGGTGATGCCGACGGCGCCGAGCTCGACCTGACGCCTGGCGAAGCGCGGCAGCTTGTGAGTCTTGATGTGCGGGCGCAGCGCATAGCCCCCTGCCGTGGCATGTGCCTGAGCCCGCTGCAGATTGGCCTCGACGCGATCGATGTCGATGAGGACGGCGGGGGTATCGAGGTCGGCAATGGTGGGCATGACGCGGCTCCAGACAATGGCGCGTCACTTCGCCCGGAGCCGGGCCGGAATGCAAGGTGGGACAGGTCCCCTCCCGGCGGGCTCAGGCCGACCAGTGGCGCTGCGTGCTGGCCCTAAGGATGAAGCCGATGATCTCGGCGACCGCCTCGTAGAGTTCGATGGGGATCTGCTCGTCGAGTTCGACGCCGGCGAGCGCCTCGGCGAGCGGGCCATTGGCCTCGATGACGACGCCCGCCGTGCCGGCCACCTCGACGATCCGGCGCGCCAGTTCACCACGCCCCTTGGCGACGACACGGGGGGCGTCGCGGGTGCCGCGCTCATAGTCCAGCGCGACGGCAAGGCTGACGGGCTTTGGCGTATCACTCATCGGGCGCTGTCCAGCAGTTGACCCGGAGCCCGGGCGGTGGGGTGCGGCGCGCCGCGGCGAACCCGCAGAGCAGCGACATCGAGGCCATGGCGGGCCAGCGCCGGGCTGAGCTCGGGCAGCATGGCCTCGAGCGCATCGGCAGTAACCGGATCGGCCGCCCACAGCGTGACGTTGGCGCTGCGGCCGAACAGGGCAACCTCGGCGCCGACCTCGCCGGTGGCGGTGAAATTCAGGGCGAAGCGCAGGCGCCAACCGCGCTCGGTCGGGCTGCGCTTGTGCTTGCCGTCGCGCTCGACCAGCAATTGCAGGATGCCGGTCTCGGCGCCCAGTTGCATCGGCACCTCGACGCGAAACTCGGCGGCCGGAGCCACCGAACCGGGGCGGGCGGAGTCGGCGGGGCTGGACGCCAGCTGCAGCAGCTTGGCGCGAGACAGCGCCGCATCGGCGTGACCAAGCAGCTGGCGCGCGGCTTCGGGCGGCTCGTCCGCCAGCGGCGGGCCGGGCTGGGTGGAAGGGGCGCGGACCGGCTCGCCCTTCAAAGGGGGCGGCGGACGGCGCGTGATCGGAGCGACGGCCTCGACCTCGCTGCCGAGAAAGCCGGCCAGGGCGGAACGGAGTTGCAGCAGCGCCGACTTGGCATCGGCGGGGGTGCGAACGCCCGGTTCGGCGATGATGCCGGCGCGCAATACAGCCTCGCGGATCGCCTTGCCGTCAGGCGGGGCCCGGTTGAGATCGAGCCGGGTGCCCAGCAGCACCGCGATGGCCTCGAGCGCCGGACGCGGCAAGGCCGCGGCAGTGGGTGCGGCAAGCGTCGCCAGCTGGGCGATGAGCGGCAGGATGCTGTCCTGCCGGGCGGCAGCCTGGACCGGATCGGCGAGAATCTGCGCCAGTGGCGGGGATGCGGGCTGTAGCGCCGGACGCGACATCGCGGCAGTCGGCGCGGCGAGCGGCACAGCAGGTATCGGGGGCGGCGCCTGGGTCGTGACAGGCGGGAGCGTCGGCGTAGCCACGAGCTGCGGCGTCGCGGTTGGCGACGGAGCACCCAAGACAATTGGGGGCGGCGGCGGCGCAGCGCCGGAGACTACAGGTTGCGACGCCGGCAACGGAATGGCCGTCGCCGGGGTGTTCGCCGCGGCAACGGGCGCCGCAGGCTGAGGCGCTGGCGCGCTGGGGGACGGCGTGGGCGCGGTGGCCGGCACTGCCAGCGCGGGACCCGCGGCAAGTGATGCCGGCTGGCCGGGCGGTATGGCAATCGCCGCCGGCATCGGCTGGGCTGGAGCTGGCTGGACCGCGGCAGCTGCGGTGGGCGTGGCGGCAGGCGGAGCCGGCTGCAGGCTGACCTCGATGGGCAGAGGAGGTGGCGCAGCGGTCTGCGGGGCCGGCAGCGGCGCCTGAACGGTGGGAACGGGCGACGGAGGCTTGGATGGGGGCGACGGCGCGGCGACGAGCGACGGCGTGGGCGACGTCGACGGCGCAGCGACCGGCAGCGTGGCGGCCGATGGCGGCGCGAGAGGTGCGGCCTGCCCGGCCGCCGGCGCAGGCGGCGCTGCGGTGGCAACCGGCGCCTGCGGCAGCGGCAGCTGGAGCGGCGACCGAGCTTGCGGCGCCGGGGGAGCCGGCTGGGCAAGCGCTGGTTGCGGCTGCACCGAAACGGTGACGGCGGGCTGGCCCGTCGGCGTCGGGGTGATCTTCAGCGTCACCGCGGTGTTTGCCGGCAGCGGTGTTTCGAGCTTCAGCACGAAACTCTCGCCGCCGGCGGTGAGCTGGGTCAGGCCGCCGGCCAGCTGCCCGGTGACCTTGGCGTCGATGCTCTGGCCGAGGCGGAGCAGCAATGCGTCAAGGCTGGCGCGCACCAGCTTCACCGCCGCCAGCGCCGGATCGGCGGCAGGCTCGGTACGGCCGGTCAGCTGGAGCAGCGCGGTGGCGACATCGGACATGCCGCCACCATGCACGGAGTCGGGTTAACGGGAGTTAACTTGTGGCGTCAGCGGGTGGGAAAGGCCCCCTCACCCGGCCCTACGGGCCGACCTCTCCCCCGAGGGAGAGGTGGTGGGGTGGCACGATCCCGCCACAGCGCACCTCTCCCTTGGGGGAGAGGTCGGCCGCAGGCCGGGTGAGGGGGCCTTCGCCCCACGCTCCGCCTCAGTGGTGCGCACCCTTCATCTCGCGCAGTTCCTCGACCGAGCGGACCACCTTGCGGGCGGCGCCGGCCCAGTCCCGGGTCTTCACCGTGGCCTTCGCCAGCCGCTGCTTGGCGGCGGGGACGGCGTCGGCGTATTGCGGCAGCCACTGCGCCTGGGCGACCACCATTTCGTCGACCATCTGCCAGACCTCGTCTGGGGTGCAGATGGCACCGACCAGCGGGTCGTGCAGCACGGCGAGCTTCAGCATATCGATGTTGCCGGTCATGGCGGCCTCGACGCTCATGCGCTGCACGGAGATCGATACCGAGCAGGTGGCGGCGCAGGCGATCGGCAGCTCGATGCCTTCGACCATGTTGATACCGAAGCGATCGACGAAACCCGGGCTCTCGATGATGGCGTCGGCCGGCAGGTTCCTGATGATGCCATTGTTGCGGCGGTTGAAGTGGCCGCGATAGGTGCGGCCGGTCTCGCGCGCCTCGATGATATAGCTGGCGTGCTCGGTGGTACGCTTGTGCTCCGACAGCTGCTTGGTGGCTTCCGCCTTGAACTTCGGGAAGTCGGTCTCGAACCAGTTCCGCCGTTCGGTCGAGTGACGGAGATAGCCGCCGGTCTCGCCGTGGATCCAGTCGCTCATGTCGATCCAGCGCGAGATTTCCTCGGGGCGCTTGCGGTACCAGGGCAGGTATTCGCTGAGATGGCCATTCGACTCGGTCGAGTAGACGCCGAAGCGCTTCAGCACGTCGATGCGGACCTTTTCCTGCTTGGAGTAGACCGGGTGCTTTTCGAAGCCGGCGATCAGTTCGTCCGCCTCGATCTTGCGGCCCTTGGCGCGGATATCGATGTACCAGGTCTGGTGGTTGATGCCCGAGCAGACATAATCGAGGTCGCGGTCATCGACGCCGAGCACCTGGGCGATCTGGTGAGCGCCATGCTGCACGCCGTGGCAGAGGCCGACCACGTCCACGCCGCCATAGAGATCGGCGGCCCAGGTGTTCATCGCCATGGGGTTGGCATAGTTGAGGAACAGCGCGCCCGGCTCGGCGACCTCGCGGATGTCCTTGCAGAAATCGAGGATGACCGGGATGTTGCGCTGGCCATAGAGGATGCCGCCGGCGCAGATGGTATCGCCGACGCACTGGTCGACCCCATATTTCAGCGGGATGTTGACGTCGGTGGCGAACGCCTCGAGCCCGCCGACGCGCACACAGCTCATGATGTAGCGCGCTCCCGAGATCGCCTCGCGCCGATCGGTGGTGGCGGTGACCTTGGCCGGCAGCTTGTTGACCGCCACGATCGACGAAATGATCTGCTGGATCATGTCGAGGTTGTGGGCGTTGATATCGGTCAGCGCGAACTCGACATCGGCAAACTCCGGCACCTTGAGCAGATCCGAGATCAGGGTCTTGGTGAACCCGACCGACCCGGCGCCGATGATGGCGACTTTGAACGACATTGGCGTTCCTCCCTTTGAGCTGGGCCCCATCTAGCGGGACGGGGGCTCGGCGGTGTAGAGGAAAGACATGCCATCGCGGGTAATTTCATGCTGTCTGACCTGATTGCGCACGGGCACAAGATCCAGACCATCGCACCGCCCAGGGGCCCGATGGGCTTTCACGTGATGGCCACGGGCGCCGGCTTCGAGAAGCGCGCCAACGAGGTCTATAACTGGGAGGGGTTGAAGCGCGGCGACGTGCCGTTCGTGATCATCCAGCACACCATCGCCGGGCGGGGCGAGCTGGACTATGCGGGGGCGCGGCACGTGCTGTCGCCCGGCTCGACCATGGTGCTGAGCTTTCCGCATGCCAACCGCTACTGGCTCGATCGAGGCCAGACCTGGGAGTATTTCTGGATCGGCGCCAATGGCCGCGAAGCGCTGCGGCTGGTGCGGACGATCATCGATCTCAAGGGGCCGGTGGTGACGCCGGCAGCCCGCGCCGTCGACCGCATGGCAGCTGCCTGCCTCAAGTTGATGCGATCACCCGAGCTGCTGAGCGGCGAGGCCTCAGCGGCGGCCTATGAAGCGACGATGGCGCTGCATGACGGGTTGTTCGGTGCGGCGCCGGCGACGCCGAGCCTGGCGCCGCCAATCGCCCGGGCGCAGAGTTTCATCGCCGAGCATCTGGGCGAGCCGCTGGGGGTGGACCGGCTGGCGCGGGTCGCCGGGCTCAGCCGGGCGCATTTCGTCAGGCGGTTCGCCAGCGAGAGCGGCCAGAGCCCGTCGGACTTCGTGTTCGCCGCGCGCATGGAACGGGCGACGCGGCTGCTGATCGCCACGGACCAGCCGGTCGCCGCCATTGCGACGGCCACCGGATTTGCCAACGGCAATTACTTCGCCAAGGCGTTCCGCCGGCTCAACGGCATCTCGCCCAGCGACTATCGCAGCGCCGCCGCAGCAGGTCGGTGATGACCGGCCTTGTACTTAGGCCCGATTAGGAGTTGCTTATCCAATGCTGCCTAGCATGATACCTGCCCGAACTATCCGGTTCAGAGGGCCTGATGGTTGTGAAGCGGTCTCCCGTCCAGCACGTTGCTCGCCCCGAGCCGCCGGAATCGCTCGCGGCGCTGGTGGCTGCCAACGAACGGCTGCAACGCTTCGCCGCTGAACTGGCCGGCGAACAGGCCCGCGCCCAGGTCGAGCGCAGCTGGCTGCGCACCATGATCGACCAGGTGCCGGATTATCTCTACATCAAGGACCGGGACGCCCGTTTCGTCATTGCCAACCGCGCGGTGGCGGCCGATCTGGGGCATGGCGACCCCAATACGCTGATCGGCAAATCCGACCTCGACGTGCATCCGCCCCAGCTGGCGCGACGCTATTACGAGGATGACATGGGGGTCATCCGCAGCGGCCGGGCGTTGATCGACCACGAGGAGTATGTGGTGCGCCCCGACGGCACCCAGTTGTGGCTCTCGACCTCGAAGCTGCCGCTGCGCAATCCCGAAGGCCAGATCATCGGGCTGGTGTGCAGTGCGCGCGACATCACCGAGCGGCGGCGCGCCGAGGCGCATATCCACTTTCTCGCCTACCACGACTCGCTGACCGGGCTGCCCAACCGGGCGCAGTTCGAACGTGACCTGACGGCGCTCGCCGAGCGAGCCGCCAACGGGGTGCCGTCGACGCTGGTGCTGATCGATCTCGACCGGTTCAAGCATATCAACGACACGCTGGGGCATGTGGCGGGAGACGACCTGCTGCGCCAGCTGGCCAACCGGCTGTTCCAGCTGGTGGGCCCGGCAGGAACGCTGGCGCGGATCGGCGGCGACGAGTTCGCGATCCTCTTGTCGGGGCCGGCGGCCGGCGCGGCGGAGACGCTGTGCCGCGCCATCCAGTTGCAGTTCGGGCGGCCGTTCCGGCTATTCGACGATCCGGCATTCATCACCGCCAGCTTCGGCATCGCGCCATGGCGGCCGGGATCGGACGCCTTCAGCATGCTGCGCGAGGCGGACATCGCGCTCTACGAAGCCAAGGCGCGCGGCCGCAGCCGCTGGGAAGTGTTCGCGCCGCCAATGGCGGAAATGGTCGAGGAAAAGCAGCGCATCGAGCAGGACCTGCGCCGGGCGCTCGACGCCGGCGGCGAGTTGACGCTCGAGTACCAGCCGATCTTCGCGGCCGACGGGCGTAGCGTGGCCGGCGCCGAGGCGCTGGTGCGCTGGGATCATCCCGAGCGCGGCCGGCTGGCGCCGGACATTTTCATCGGCGTGGCGGAAGAGCGCGGGCTGATCGAGAAACTCGGCGAATGGGTGCTGGGCGAGGCCTGCCGCATGTTGGCGCGCACCACCATCCCCTGGGTGGCGGTGAACGTATCGCCGGTGGAGTTGAAGAGCCGCCGTTTCGTCGACCGGGTGATCGAGCAGTTGCGGCTGCTGGAGATCGACCCGTCGCGGTTGCAGCTCGAAATCACCGAGGGTGTGCTGCTCGATACGTCGGAGGCAACCGAGGCGGGACTGACCCGGCTGCGGGCCGCCGGCATCCGGCTGGCCCTCGACGATTTTGGTACCGGCTATTCGTCGCTCAACTACCTGCGCCGCTACAATGTGGACAAGCTGAAGATCGATCGCTCGTTCGTCGGCCAGCTGGGAGTTTCCACCGATGCCGAGGTGATCGTTCGAACCATCATCGACCTGGCGCGCTCGCTCAACATGAAGGTGACCGCCGAGGGCGTCGCCACCGAGCAGCAGCGCGACTACCTCATGGCGCGCGGTTGCCACGAACTGCAGGGATATCTGCTGTCGGAGCCGCTGCCGCTCGAGGCGTTCCTCGCGTTCCCCGGGGTCGCGGCTTAGCCCGGCGTCCGGCCTCGCTCCCCTCCCCCGTGACCACCGCTAGATCTCGCTTCGACTACCCCTCAAGCAGCTTCCGCGCCCGTGCGACGATCGGGGCATCGACCATGCGGCCATCGAGCTGGAAGGCACCGGGATGCTCGGCCGCGGCGGCGACGACGCGCTCGGCCCAATGGCGTTCGGTTTCGCTCGGCGAGAAGCCGGCGTTCAGCACGGCGACGGCGGAAGGATGCACGCAGGTGGCGCCATCGAAGCCATGCGCCTTGGCCTCGGCCGCAGCGGCAGCGAGCGCCGCGAGATCGGTGTAGTCGGCACTCGACTGCAGCAGGCCGAAGCTCAGCTTGCCCTCGGCCTTGGCGGCGTAGTGCAGCAACAGTTTCGGATGGCGGAGGACCTCGGGCGTCGGGGTAGCGCCGAGCTCGGTGGCGAGATCCTCGCTGCCGAGCAGCAGGCCGATGACCCGGTGATTGGCGGCGATCAATCGCGCGTCGAGCAGCGCGGCGGCGCCTTCGATCAGGGCGAGAAAGCTCATCGCGCGCCGGCCGAGCTTTGCCTCTTCGGCGCGCAGCGTACCGGCAAGGGCATCCAGCCCGGCCGACGAGTCCGCTTTGGCGACCATCACGCCCGTGGCGCCGGCGCGGCAGGCGGCAAGCGCATCGTCGCGCTGCCGCGCACCGGCATTGACGCGAACGAATACCGCCGCGCCGTTGCGGCCAACCGCTGGAACGGTGGCTGCAAGATTGGCGCGCGCCGCGTCCTTGTCGGCCTCCGGCACCGCATCCTCGAGGTCGAGGACAATCGCGTCGGCGCCACGCTCATGCGCCTTGGCGACGAAGCGGTCGGAATGGGCGGGGACGTAGAGCAGCGAGCGGAGCGGCATCACAGCACCATCGAGGGATCGACGCCGGCTTCGCGCAGCACTTCGGCGGTGTGCTCGCCGAGCTCGGGCGCCGGGCGGCGGAAAGTGCCGGGGGTTTCGCTGAGACGGGGCAGGATGTTGTGCACCGGCAGCGATCCAAAATCCTTGTCTTCGACATCGACAATGATGCCGCGGTCAATGAAATGCCGGTCCCCGGCGATATCGGCGATCGAGTAGATCGGCCCGACGGTGGCTCCCGCCTCGCGCATGATGCTCAGCGCTTCGTCGTGGCTGTGGCGCGCGAACCACTCGCCGACCGCGGCGTCGACGAGGTCACGATGCTTCACCCGATCGGAATTGGTGGCAAAGCGCGGATCGTCGTTCATCTCGGGCTTGCCGATCACCTCGAAGATACGGCGGGCGACCTGCGGGGTCGAGCCGGAGAGCGCCACGTATTTGCCGTCGGCGCAGCGATAGACATTGCGCGGCGAGGCAGTGTTGGAAGCCGAACCGGAGCGCTCCTTGACCTTGCCGGTCACCGCAAAGATCGCGGCTTCCGGCCCGAGCACCGAATACATCGGCTCGAGCAGGCTCAGGTCGATCACCTGCCCCTTGGCCTTGCCGCGGAACCTTGCGAACAGCGCGGTGACGGTGGCGTTGGCGCCGTAGACCCCGGCGATCATGTCGGCCAGCGCCAGCGGCGGCAGCACCGGCTCGCGGTCCGGAAAACCGGTGCGGTAGGCAAAGCCGCTCATCCCCTCGACAATGGTGCCGAAGCCGGGGAACTGCGCGTAAGGACCGGTCTGGCCGAAGCCGGAAATGCGGACGATGATCAGGTTCGGATTGGCGGCAAGCAAGGTATCGGGGGCGAGGCTCATGTCCTCGAGCGTGCCGGGACGGAAATTCTCGATGAAGACGTCGGCGGTCTGCAGCAATGCCTTGAGCGCCGCCATGTGCGGAGCCTGCCTGAGGTTGAGCTGTACCGAGCGTTTATTGCGGCCGTAGGTCTTCCAGTACAGCGAGTGCCCGTCATCGCGCCACTCGCGCAGCGGATCGCCCTGCGGCGGCTCGATCTTGATGACGTCGGCGCCGAAATCGGCGAGTTGCAGGCTGAGCATGTTGCCGGCGACGAGGCGGCTGAGATCGATGACGCGGATGCCATCAAGCGGGCCGGTGGCGAGGGGGTTGAAGGGGATAGCCTGGGTCATGCCGCTCCACCCCACCCAGCTTCGCTAGGCCGCGGATGCGGCCAAGCTGCGCTGCCCTCCCCATCAAGGGGAGGGAGAAGCAAGAACCGAAGCTGCAGTAATCGTCTCCCTCCCCCTTGTGGGGAGGGATCAAGGGTGGGGGTGGCCGCACGCACCGACATCAGATCTCAACCACTTCCAGCCGCGCCACCGTCATCCGGCCGGCCGAAGCCATGCGAAGCCCGGCCTGGCCGTAGCGGAACTGACCGTCGGTCGCGGTGACGACCTCTTTGCCGTCGATCGCCAAGGCCAGTTTGTCACCCACAACCGTCAGCGCCAGCTTGTGCGCCTCGCCGGGCTTGAGGGTGAACGGCGCCCTCGCCAGCACGGTGGTGCCGTGATCCTCTCTCAGGATCACCGCCTCGCCATCCTGGAAACCCGCTGCATAAAAGCGGCTGGTGCCCTGCACGCGGGCCACGACCAGATGCGACTTGCCGGCGAGCGGCGTGAGGTCAGCGGTGACAGTGACGTCGCGGAGGTAACCATTGCCGGTCCAGGCATCGGCGTCCTCGGCGGTGTGGGCGTGGATGACGCCATCCTGTAGCGACCAGTGGCCGCGGTTCCAGGTGAAGCGGGTGATGCCGCCCCATTCCTGCTTCTCGGTCCTGGGGTCGATGGCGAGCCTGCCCTTCCCCGACACCGAGAACTCGGAGAGGTAGAGCCGGCCGAGGAATTTGAGGCGCCCGAAATACTCGACCAGGACGCCGATCTCGTCGATCGCCTCGTCGCCCTCGGGGATGGTGAACTCATAATCCTGCCAACCCGAAGAGCTCGGCACGTGCCAGGCGCCGGTTTCGACGATCTCGCCGGAAATGGCGCGCCGGACATAGGGCGCGACGCGGAGGTTCCCATCGCCGTTCCAGGGGTCGAGCTCGAGCTTGAACTTCACCGTCTGGCCGGCATCGGCGAGCGGGCTGAACATCGGGCGGTAGCGTTCGTCGTCGAAATCGGCGCGGCGATAGAACGGCTTCCAGAAGATGCGACCACCCTGCCCGCGCTCGAGCCGATCGAGCAGCACCTCGAGCGCGCCGCGCGAGTTCGGGCCCTGCTTGTCGGTGGCCGATTTCACCTCGATCTGGTTGAACGGTTCGGTGCGGAAGGCGTGGGTGGCGCCCGGCGCATCGAAATCGAAGCGGACGCCGCGACGCTCGAAATCCTCAACCCACAGTGCCGGAGCCTCCTTGCCGTCGAGACGGAGGGCGAGGACGGTGAGCTCCCGGGCAAAGCTCGGGATATCGACGACGTTGAGCGTGCCGATGACGCCCGAGGCGATGACGAAGTCGTTGATGGGCTTGCGATACTTGTCCCAGCTCGGCTGCACGCCCTGGAAGGTGCCGACGATGGCGCAGGCATTGCCGGCGTTACAGTCGGTGTCCCAGCCGGCCATCGTGGCGATCTCGGCGGTGCGGGTCAGTTCACCCGCGCCGTAGAGGATGGCCATGATGGTGACGCCGGCATTGGGGATGATGTGGCAGACGCCGGGATAGCGGTCATAGCCCCAGTCGGCGGTCAGCATATCGCGGCAGAGGCGCCAATCGGCCGGGTTGGCCTTGTGGAAGTCGATGACGGCGCGGGCGACCCTGGCATAGGTGGAGTTGGCGTCGATGGTCGAGAGGCCGGTCTCGACGATCTCGTCGATGGATCCGGCGACGAAAGCCTGGGCGATGGCGGCAGCGCAGAAGCGGGCGCCGTTGAGGCCGTCGCCGTCATGCGCAACCGAGGCAGCCATGGCCGACATCTGGGCGGCGCGCTGCGGGTTGCCCGGGTTCACCCAGCCCCAGCTGTCGATGAAGATCTGGCCGCCGATCTGCTCGGCGACGGTGGTGCCATTGGTGGCGATGGAGCCGGACTCCGGTGCCTCCATGCCGGATTTGAGGTTCTTGTAGGCGGTGTGCTCGGTGGAGTTGCCGAAGCCGCCCCACCAGTACATGCCGTGTTCCTCGGCGGCATAGTTCAGCCAGGTGCGGCCGACATCGGCAGCGGTGGCCTTCAATCCATAATCGCGCAAGGCGCGGATGAAATAGACCGGGCCATTGGTGTCGTCGTCGGCAGCGAAATTCTTGAAATCGCGCAGGTACTGGGTGACCTCGCCATAGGTGTTGCGGATGCGGTCATAGCTCCAGATGGTCGGCTCGACCGGCGCGCCCAGGCGGACGCCGATGGCCTTGCCGATGAAGCCGGCATAGATGCGGTCGAAGATTTGAGTCGTGGTCAGCATGGTGGTCTCTTCAGAGTTCATATCGCGTGGCAAGGCCCCCTCACCCGCCGCTAACGCGACGACCTCTCCCCCAAAGGGAGAGGTGAAGGGGTGGCAAGATCATGCCGCATGGACACCTCTCCCTGGGGGGAGAGGTCGGCCGAAGGCCGGGTGAGGGGGCCTTCTTCGAAGAGCGCATCGCGGCTGCGTTCGGCAGCCTCGCGAGCCCGCCGGTCGGCGAGAAGGATGTCGGTGGCGGTGGCGGTGAACCTGTCGGCCGCGGCGGTGAGATCGAGCCGGTTGGCGCTGTCGAGGGTCTGGCGGTCAGCCTCGCGGATGACCTTCTCGCCATGCAGCGCGCCGAGGATGGCGCCGGCCATGACGCCGATCGAGTCGGTGTCGCGGCCGGAATTGATGCCGTCTTCGATGGATTTGCGGAAGTCGCCGCCATTGACCAGCGCGAAGCCGAGCGCCAGCGGCAGTTCTTCGATCGAGCCCAACCGCGACGGCTGGTAGGCGATGGAGAGCCGGCCGGCGCGCGCCTTGGTGTGGTTCACGTCGTCGCCCATCGGCGAGAACGGGGCGATGGCGGCGTGGAAGGCGGCGACCACCTCGGCGTGCTCGGCCCCGGTCATGCGGGAAGCCGCGTCGGCAATGGCGCGGATCGCCTCACGAGTGCCATCCTTGCTGAGCGCCATGACCCGCTCGACGATCTGCTCGATGCCGATGCCGGGGATGAAGGCCGCGGCGACGGCAGCGGCGAAGGCGCCGGCGGCTTCGAGGCCGAAGCTTTCCTGGTGGCCCTGCGCGAAGGCGATCGCCTCGTCATAGGCCGCCTTGGGGTCGCAGGCGTTCACCACGCCGACCGGCGCGATGTACATGGCGGCGCCGCAATTGACCATGTTGCCGATGCCGCCCTGGCGGGGGTCGCAATTGGCCAGCTGGTGGCGCTGGAAGATCCATTTTTCAGGATAGAACAGCCGATCGATCAGGTTGGCCTCGCGCTGCATCTCGGGGATCCAGCGCGGAGTCCAGGCGATCTGTCGCACCATGCCGTCGGCCATGTCCCAGGCGTCGAGATGGCGGTTGGTCTCGGCGTAGATGTCCATCAGCGCCAAGGTCATCAGCGTGTCGTCGGTGACGATGCCATTGCCGCGGATGCGGTGGTTCCGCTGCTCGGGCGGCAGGTCCATCTTGTGCCAGCGCGCGTCGAGCGAGGTGACCCGGCCATAGCGCGCGCGGATATCGGCAGCCGAGAGCTTTTCGACCGGGGCACCGAGTGCGTCGCCAAGGGCGATGCCGTGGAGCATGGCGCGGACACGGCCGCGAAGGGAGGTGGGCATGATGGTCTGCTTCCGCTTGTCTAGTTCAGTCACCGCACCCGCCCGCGGTCGTGGGAGGACGCCGCGGGCGGGATACGATGGGTCCGGGCCTCAGCCGTTCAGCTTGGTCCGGGCGTACTCGTTGAGGCGGTCGCCACCGGCGGCCTTCCATTCGGCGACGAAGGCGTCCCACTGGTCCATCGAGGCTTCGCCGGAGATGAACTTGTAGACCCAGGCGCGGTAGACGTTCTCGGTCGCGTCGAGATCAGCGGCGTAGTCGGCCGGCCAGACGAAGGCGTTGTCCGGCTTGAACCACTCCGAGATGTTCTTCAGCGACTGCTGCGCGGCTTCCGACTTCCACTCCACCGGCGGCACGAAATTGGCGGCCGCGAAGAAGCGGGCGTACCAGGTGCTCATCTTGTCGGTGATGGTGTAGGTGTCGCCGGACTTGGTGTATTCCTCGCCCTCAAAGCCCATGCGGTCCATCATCTGGCCTTCGGTCGAGGCCATGAAGTCGAGGAGCTTGGCCACTTCTTCCTTGTGCTGGGAGGTGGTGGCGATGGCGAAGCCGCGGCTTTCCTTGGAGACGTCGACCGCCTGCAGGCCCTGGCCGCCCGGACCCGACGGGATCGGCAGCAGCGCCAGTTCGATATTGGCGTCCGGATGCGCCTGGCGCATCTTGCCGCCATAGATGTCGATGACTTCCGCCGAGGAGCCGAAGATCACGCCGGCCTTGCCGGTGTAGAACTTGTCTTCCTTCACGTCGAACTTCGAGGTGACGTATTCCTTGTCGTAGAGGCCCTCGGCGCCGAGCTTGGCGTACCAGGTGAGCTTGGCCTTTTCCTGGTCGGTGATGCGCGAGTTCACCCACTCGCCCGCCGCGTCCTTCATCCAGGTGCCGGTGATGCCGAAGGCCTGGTTGAAGATCGAGTCGAGCTCGTTGGTGTTGTCGGCAGTGGTCACGCCATAGGTGTTGCCCGGGGTGCCGTCGCCATCGAGATCGGCGTCGTGGATGGCCTTGAAGAACGCCTCGTACTCGTCGACCGTGGTCGGAGCGGCAAGGCCGAGCTTTTCCAGCCAGTCCTTGCGGATCACCGGCTGCGGGGCGCGGGGCGGATAGACGTAGAGCAGGTAGGGGTAGTTCTTCAGGCGCTCGATATTGTGCGGCCAGAGCGCCGCCTTGAGGTTGGGCGACTTCTCGATCCAGGGGTTCAGGTCCTCGAGGATGCCCTGGTCGGCCATCTTGGCGTCACCGCCCTGGAAATAGATCAGGTCGGGAATGTCGCCCGAGAGCAGCATCACGCCGAGCGCGTCGGCATAGCCCGAAGACGGCAGGTCGACGATCTGGATATCGAGGTCGGTGCCCTGGGCCTTGAGCGCCTTCTCGATGCGCTCGATATGCGCGACGTCGGGCGGGTTGGTCGAGAGCAGGTCTTTCGACACCAGGCGGATCACCGTCGGGTCGGCGAAGGCCGGCGCCGCCAGCGACAGGCTGAGCGCCAGCGCCGTGGTCGTAAGCAAGAGTTTCTTAAGCATGGATTCTCCTCCGTTATGCTTGTTGTTGGTGTTGGCAGGTGGTGGTGGGGACCCTTCTCTCCTCAGGGGAGAAGGTGGCGCGTAGCGCCGGTTGAGGGGTGAAGCGGTAGCCGGGCGCACGCTGATGCAGCACACCCCTCACCCAAGCTTCGCTAGCTCGCATCGCTCGCAGCTGCGCTACCCTCTCCCCTGAGGGGCGAGGGGTCGCAGGCCGAAGCTGTGGTGAAAGCAAGCTCATCCCTTCAGCGCTCCCGACATCGTCCCCTTGGTGAAGAACTTGAGGATCAGCGGGTAGATGGCGAGGATCGGAAGGATGGTGATGATGATCATCCCGGCCTTCAGCGCCTTGAGGTTGATCTGCGCCACGCCGATATTGTTGGCGGCATTGTCGGCGCCGACGATGGCGAGCTTGTCGCCTTCGACCACGAACTGCCTCAGCACCACCTGCAGCGGGTACTTGGTCTGGTCGTTGAGGTAGATCATCGCCCGGAAGAACTCGTTCCAGTGGAAGACCAGGTAGAAAAGGGCGATGGTCGCGAGGGCGGGCTTCGCCAGCGGCAGCACCACCTGGAAGAAGATCTGGAACGGGTTGGCGCCGTCGAGTTCGGCCGCCTCGAGCAGTTCCTCGGGGATCTCCTCGAAGAAGCGCACCAGGATGATCAGGTACCAGGCGTTCACTGCCTTGTAGAGGATGACGCTCCAGTAGCTGTCGAGCAGCCCCATCCGCTTCATCAGGAAGTAGTCGGGAATGATGCCCGGCTCGAACACGATGGTGACGAGGACCAAGAGGAAGATGACGCGGCGGCCGGGCAGGTTCGGCCGGCTCAACCCCCAGGCCATCAGCGCGGTGCCGACAACGCCGATAAAGGTGGCGGTGGCAGTGATGAAGATCGAGTTGAGGATGCCGCGCTGCACGTTCGGGTGCTGCAGCAGCAGCGCCCAGACGTCGAGCGAGAAGCCCGAGGGCCAGATGTCGAGGCCGCTCTTGCCCGCCACCTGGCTCGGATCGGAGAACGACACGGCGAGCAGGTTGAGGATCGGCTGCAGCATCACCACCACCATGGCGAGCAGCGTCGTGACGATGATGGCGTACTCGATGCGCTCGAGCGGCGTGCGACGAATGGCGGTTCCACGGGGCGCGGCCATCACCAGACTCCCTTGCCGGTGAGGCGCTTGGAAACGAAATGCGCCGAGAGGATGAGGATCATGCCGAACACCGCCTTGAACAGGCCGGCGGCGGTGGCCAGCGAGTACTCGCCGGTCCTGAGACCGATGCGGTAGACATAGGTGTCGAGAATATCGATCTGGCCGCGGTTCACGTCGTTGAGGAAGTTGATGACCTGGTTGAGATCGGCCGACAGGAACATGCCCATGTTGAGGATGAAGAGCGTGGCGATGGTCGGCACGATCCCCGGGATGGTGACGTGCCAGACCTTCTGCCAGCGGTTGGCGCCGTCGAGCTCGGCCGCCTCGTAGAGCGACTGGTCGATACCGATGATGGCGGCGAGATAGAGCAGGCTGTCCCAGCCAGCCGAACGCCAGATCTCGGAGAATACCAGCACCCAGCGGCTCGAATTGCCGTCGGTCATGAAGGCGGTCGGCTTGGCGCCGAAGAAGCCGGTGATCTGGTTTACCGCGCCATCGGAGGGCGACAGGATGGCGATGAAGATGCCGGCGATCACCACCCAGCTGAGGAAATGCGGCAGGTAGATCGCCGACTGCACGAACTTCCTCAGCCGGCCGCTGCGCACTTCGTTCAAGAGCAGCGCGACGATGATCGGCACCGGAAAGACGAAGAGAATCTTCAGCGTCGAGATGATCAGGGTGTTGGCCAGCACCTGGTAGAACACCGGGGAGGCGAACAGGGTCTGGAAATGCTTCAGCCCGACCCACAGGTTGGGCGGGATGATGCGCACCTGCTCGAACGCCATCTTGGCTTCCCAGATCGGGAAATAGTGCCAGATGAGGAAGAACAGCAGGCCGGGGGCAAGCATGACATAGTAGGGCCACCAGCGGCGGACGCCATTGGTGAAGCGTTGCGACCTGGGAACGTTCCCGGCGACACGCGCAATGGCCGTCGCGTTTTGCTCGACGCTCGACATGCTTCTAGCTCCTCCCCGCTCCTGCAACGCGCAGGGGCGTTTGCACCCGGAGATCGGCGAGTGAGCCTCGCTCGATCAGGCGGCACGGCAAATAGGTACGGCCATCCTGCGGACGGCCGGCGATTTCATCGAACAGCGCCTGGGCGGCGCGGCGGCCGAGTTCACGGGCCGGCTTTTCGATGGTGGTGAGACCGGGCCACGAGAAGGCGCCCGCAGGCACCCCGTCGAAGCCGAGAATGGAAACATCGCGCGGACACTCGCGACCGGCCTCGCGCACCGCCAGCATGGCGCCGAGCGCCATCAGGTCGTTGGCGCAGAACACCGTGAGATGACCGCCCGATTGGCGCGCCAGCAGGCGCTGCATGGCGGCATGGCCACCCTCGAAGGTATAGTCGCCATCCTCGACCTGCAGCACGGCGGGATCGATATCGCGCTCGATACAGTGCTCATGGACCGAGCGGAGGAAGCGGGCCCGGGCCAGGCGGGACTTGGGACCGAGGATCAGGGCCGGCGCCGCATGGCCGCGGGCGACCAGATGATCGAGCCCCAGCCGAACCGCCTGGCGGATGTCAGAGCCGATGCTCGGGGTATCCGGAAAGCGTTCGGCGCTCGAGCCGATGAGCGAGAAGGGCACCCCGAAGCGACCGAAATCCTCGGCATTGTCGGAGACCGGATTGACGATGGCGCCCTCGACCCGAGCCTGGCGCAGGGCGCGCAGGTGGGTGGCTTCGCGCTCATGGTCCCAGTCCGAGGAGAACACCAGCAGCGAGGCGTCGTTCTCGCCGACGATATCCTGCGCGCCACGGGCGACTTCGGCCCAGAACGGGTTGGTGATGTCGGGGATGACCAGGCCGAACAGGCCCGAACGACCCGAGCGCATGCCGACGGCGAGGTGGTTGCGCTCGTAGCCGCTGGCGACAGCGGCCTTGCGGACCTTGTCGCGGGTGGCATCGTTGACGTCGGGGGAATCGGAAAGGGCGCGCGCGGCGGTGCTTTTCGACACGCCGGCAAGCCTTGCAACGTCAATGATTGTGGGCCGTCTGCCCATGCAACCTCCCGTGCCGTTCCCGGCATCTATTGGGAACGTTACCGGAAGTCTCGGCGTGAGTCCAGCGCGGCCGGCTGGCGGGATCGCCAGGGGCAGATAACCGCTTGAGAACAGCGGGTTGGGCTGTGGACTGCGGCCTCAGTGATCTCGCGGCAGCAGGCCGCGGCGGCGCAGTTCCTCGCGCACGGCAACGAAGCTCGGGACATTGGTGACCAGCCGGCCATCGCCGAGCGGGTGGAGCACGTGCAGCAGCGTTGCGTCGGTGAAGCTGGTGAGGCGCTGCGTATCGAAATGAACGTCGCTGTCCCGCAGCATGGCGAGCAGTTCCGCGACTTCGCGGTCGTTCAGGTCACTCATTGGGAATGGCCCCCGTAGACTGACACCGGAACGTCGCGCCAACGGCGCCAACGCTCCACGACTAAGTATGGAAGGCTCCGCCAGCCCTCCATTTTTATACGTATAAACCCCTATAAGGGCGAAAAGCGTTCGCCGGTCAAATCACATGTTGAGCCGATGGCGGGCGAGGTCCCGCGACGGCGCGATCCCGGCGTCAGCCGACGAGCTGGTGCAGCAGGGCAAACAGCGGACGCGTGCGCTGGTCCTCGGGATCGGCGCGCAACTGGTTCATCACATAGGAGAAGCCGAGCCGCTGCGTCGGCCAGGCGCCATGGATCGAGCCACCGGCGCCGGTGTGGCCAAAGGCGTCGGCTGGCGGTCCAAACCGATTGAGGCCGGCCTGCAGGTTCCAGCAGACGCCAAAGGCGATCGCCTCGCCGACGAACGGATCGGCAAAGCGCGACAGCTCGCGGCGCCCCAGCGCGATGGTGTCGGGGGCGAGAAGGGTTACGCCATCGAGCGTACCGCCCTCGGCCAGGCAACCATAGTAGCGGGCCATCGCACGCGCCGTGGTGATGCCGCCGGCGCCGCCGATCTCGGCGGCATGAAAGGCGCGCGTATCCCAATGATTGATGTCGCCGAACAGCGGCGGGTTGGCCCAGACGGCGCGACGCACCGGATCGGCGCGCTGCGCCTCGGTCAGACCGGCATCCCAGCGGCCGCCCATGCCGTCGCCGAAGACGAAGCGGCCGACCCGGTGTTCTTCGGTTTCCGGCAAGCCGATCCAGGTCTCGAGGCCGAGCGGGGCAGCGATCTCGTCGGCAAAGAAGCGGCCCAGGCTACGGCCGTCGATGGCGCGGACCAGGCCGCCGCAGAGCCAGCCGATGGCAAGCGCGTGATAACAGAGGAAGGCATCCGGATCATCGAAGGTCGGTTGGGCGGCGAGCAGGTTCTCGATCCGCTCGGCATCGCTGAGATCGGCCGGCAGCAGCGGCGCGCGGACGCCGGGGACGCCGCTGCGGTGCGACACGAGGTGCCGAACCTTGATGGCCTCCTTGCCGGCGGCGCCGAAGGCGGGCCAGTAGCGGGCGACCGGCTGGTCGAGATCGAGCAGCCCGCGCTCGATGAGCTTCAGCATGACGCCGGCGAGCAGGCCCTTGGTGCCGGAGAACACGCCGAGCAGGCTGTCAGCGGTCCAGCGCCGGCCCGGGGTGACCTCGCCACCCCACAGATCGAGCACCGGCCGACCCAGATGGGTAACCGCGAAGGCAGCGCCGACATCGCCGCGTTCGGTGAAATTGCGCGCGAACTCCTCGGCCACCGGCTCGAAACCGGGCGCCACGAACCCTTGCGCGCCGGCGGCAGCCGATTGCCAGTTCATGGCTGGCGTCATGGCCATGACCGCGGATAGGTGTGACATGCTTGGCGTTCTCCCTCGGTGGGAGACTAGGCCGCATCGACCTGATGGTGGATCAGACGTTCGTCGAAACAGTGGGGGGCAGCGGGCGCGAAACGTGCCACCGACGGCCCGCTGCCTTAGTCCCGAAACGGGTGAGAGATAGCGCGGCGGGCGGCAAAGCGCATTTCAGTTTGACATGCGGCCCGGCCTGCCAGGCGACCGCCCACCCGCCCTAGAAGAAGAGATCGTCCAGGCCATCGCCGCCATCCGCCACCGGCTCGGGAGCGACCTCGATGCCGGTGAAGGCATCGTGCACACGCCGCTCGGCATCCATGGTGTAGCGCCGGCGCAGGGCGGCGAGGAACTCGGCAAGCGCCGGGTTCGGTTCGGCGCCCGTCGGCTGCAGTTCCTGAGGACGGATCAACCCGGCAAGGCCCAGTTCGATGTCGCTGAAGGCCTCGGAGATGGCGGCGTGATTGGCGAGACTGTCGACGGCCTGGTTGAGGCGCTCGGCGACCCTGGGGCCATCGTCGTAGAGTTCGACCAGAGCCTTCTTCATGCGCATGCCGACGGTTTCGAGCTGCGTCAGCGACGCGGCGGCCTCGCGCTCCAGGTCGCCGACCCGACCGGCGCCGGCCCCGGTGGCGTGGGTGAAAGCGGCCGAGAAGCGGGCCGCCGCATTGAGGCGCTCGACGGCCTCGTGGGCGGAAACCACGGTCTCGCCGGTGAGGGTGCGCAATTGCTGGGCGATGACATCGAGGGCGCGACCGCGCGGGCCGAGCTGGGCGCATTTGACGGCGGCATTGAGCGAGACCAGCCGCATCTTGTACTCGATCTCCTGCACCGCCTCGACGTGCTCGAGCAGGACCTTGACGGTTTCGGACACGGCGCCGGCCACCCGGTCGAGCTTTTCGCGTTCGCTTTCGCAATCGCGCAGCACCGTGACGGCGCGACGCACCGCGCCGTGCAGTTCGGACAGGGCGGAGCGGTTCTCGGCCGAGCCATAAACCTGGCGGGCATGTTCCAGTACGGCGCCGACGTCATCGGCCAGCCGGGTGAGGGCCTCGGCGCCGGAGGCCATCTCGACGATCAGGGTCTCGCGGGCGCCGGCCAGTTGCAGGCGCTGCAGTTCGGTGGCGGGGAAAGCCAGGTCGGTAGCGGAGTCGGAAACGAGACCCTGGTTCCCCTCTTCCCCATGCTCCGCCTCGCCCCCGTCCGCGACGCCGCGGGGGAGGATCATTGCGAGATCGCGGAGGGCCGCTTCGACATGTTCGACGCGCTGGCGGGTGGCATCGCCGACCTGCAGGGCCATCACGGTGGTGGCGACCTTGTCGGTGATGGCGCGCGACATCTGGCCGGTGATAGCGCTGGAACGGACGGAGGTGAGACGCTGCTCGGTGACTTCGCCGAGATCGCGTTCGAGTTCGACGGCCAGCGTCGAGAGGGTGTCGCGATGCGCAGCCTCGAAGCTGGCGCGGGCGGTGGCCGCTTCGCCGACGACGATGGTGAGCGCCTCGTAGGTGCGCGAGAACCGCTGGATGGTGGTGGCGGCCGATTCCGACAGCTGCGCGATATCGGTGGTGAAGACGCCGAAATCCTCGGTTTCGCTGACGACGCTGGCGGCCACGACCCGAGCGTTGATGGCGACGATGCCCATCATCTTGACGGTCCGGCGCAGCTCCGAGATCGGGTGCGCCGCGCCACGCAGGGCCTCGACCAGGCGGTTGAGATCGGCCTGCTCGGCGCCGAGGCTGACGGCGATCTCGCCGGCCCGACGACCAACCACCGCGAGCCGGTCGGTCGCCTCGGTGAGATCGGGACCCTCGAGATCGATCGGCAGGGTTTCGAAGCTCTCGGTGAGGCGCGAGAGGATCTCGGCGCATTCGGCGAGGCGGCTGCCGACGGCGACGAAGGCGCCATCGATGGCGTCGCGCGGGGCGGCGAGATCGTCGGCGATGCCGAGGATGCCGGACGCCAGAGCGGCGGTGGCGCGATGGATATGTTCGAGGGACTGGCCGCCCCCTGCCCCATGCTCCACATGGGCCTCCTGCCGCGCAACGGGCTGGAGGATCAGAACGGCGCTGTCGGTGGACGCGGTCATGCGGTGTCCTTTTGCGGAGAACGGGCGGCATAGGCGGTGATTTCGCCGGCGACGCGACGCAGGGACACCACCTTGTCGGCAGCGCCCAGCGCGATGGCTTCCTTGGGCATGCCGAAAACGATGGAGCTTTCCTCGTCCTGGGCGAGCGTCGTGGCGCCGGCCTGCTTCATTTCCAGCAAGCCGCGGGCGCCGTCGTCGCCCATGCCGGTGAGGATGATCCCCAGGGCGTTCCTGCCCGCAGCGTAGGCGGCGGAGCGGAACAGCACATCGACAGATGGGCGATGGCGCGACACGTGCGGGCCATCGACGATGTTGACGGTGTAGCGCGAACCGCTGCGCTGCAGCGTCATGTGATGATTGCCCGGTGCGATCAGCACCCGCCCGGCTTCGACCACGTCGCCCTCCTCGGCTTCCTTCACCTGCATCTGGCAGATGCCGTCGAGGCGGCGGGCGAAGGCGGCGGTGAAGCGCTCGGGCATGTGCTGGACAATGACGATGCCCGGCGTGGTGGCCGGCAGCGCCTCGAGCACATCGCGCAGTGCTTCGGTGCCGCCGGTGGAGGCGCCGATGCAGATCACCGGCGCGGTGGTGGGCATGGCAGCGGCTGCCGAGGCGGTGCGTGCCGCGGAGCGTTGCGGGATCACCGCATCGGCGGTGAGTTTCTTTTCGACCGCCAGCCGGGGCGGCGGCGGACGAACACCGCCCTTCAGCCGGGCATGGGCGGCGGAGCGGGCGGCCTCGCAGATGCGGGTACGGGAATCGTGCAGGAACTGGGCGGTATCGACGCGCGGCTTGGGGACCACGTCGACGGCGCCGGCCTCCAGCGCCTCGATCAGCGTGTCGCTGCCCTCGCTGGCATGCGACGAGCAGATCACCACCGGGATGGGGCGCTGCGACATCAGCTTTCGCAAGAAGGTGATGCCGTCCATGCGCGGCAGCTCGATATCGAGGAAGATGACATCGGGCACTTCGGCGCGGATGCGTTCGACCGCGATATAGGGGTCGGCGGCCGTGGCCATGACCTCGAGCTCGGGGTCGGACGAGATGATGTCGCTGAGCGTGGTGCGCACCGCGGCGGAATCGTCGACGATCAGCACGCGAATCTTGCGGTCGGTTGCAGCTGGGACGGACATCGAGGCTTTCTCAGAGCTTCTGGAACACGGCAGGGGCGACCTGGCGCACGGCCAGGGACGTACCGATCATCGACTCCGAGTGCCCGAGCACCAGGTAGCCGCCGGGCCGCAAGTGGTCGACGAGCCGGGCGACCACGGCATCCTGGTCGGCCTTCTCGAAATAGATCAGCACGTTGCGCAGGAAGATGACGTCGACGTCGCGATCGAACGGATAGGCCTGGTCCATCAGGTTGAGATGCGTGAAGCGGACCAGGCGGCGCAGCTCGGGCACGACGCGAACTTCGCGGCGCGCGCCGGGACGGCGGGCATGCATGAGATAGCGAGCCTGCAGCTCCGGCGGCACCGGGGCGATCATCTCGGCCGGGTAGACGGCGCGGCGGCCCTGCGCCAGCACGGCGGTGGAGATGTCGGTGCCGAGGATGGCGAAGCGGAAATCGTTGCGCTGCGCCTGCATGTCGCCGAGCACCATGGCCAGGGTATAGGCCTCGGCGCCGGTGGAACTGGCGGCACTCCAGATCTTGAGCAGCGGGTTGCGCTCCCGCGCCTTGATGAGGCTCGGAACCATCTGCTCGACCAGGTAGTCGAAGTGTTCGGCTTCGCGGAAGAAATCGGTCTTGTTGGTGGTGACGGCATTGATCAGGTGGGTGAGCTCCTGATCGAGCCCGCCCTGCTTGAACAGCAGGTTGCAATAGCTGGCGAAATCGGGCTGGCCGAGCGCCCGCATGCGCTTGCGCAGCCGACCTTCGACCATCAGCCGCTTGCCCGGCGGCAGCTTGATGCCGGCCTCGCCCTCGATGAGCTTGGCGATGCGGCCGAAATCCGGCGCGCTGAGATGGTCGTCGGCGTCGTCGGGGGACGTTTTGTGGGCGAGGTTAGGCATCGTTAGGTTCCGCGATGGAGGTCGATAGGCCGGCGCGGGAAGAGTACCCCCACCCCTGTCCCCTCCCCGCAAGGGGGAGGGAGACGCTCTCACTGACGTAGGTGTTTTGGTCTCCTCCCCCCTTGCGGGGGAGGGACAGGGTGGGGGGTCCCTTAAGCACCGCTCTCTCCACTGCGGCCTAGGCCGCCTCGGCCGCGCTGCCGAGCAGGCGGTCGAGATCCAGCACGGTGACGAAGCTGCCATTGCGGCGGCCGATGCCGGCGACGGCGTGGTCGCGCCAGTTGCCGGAAATGGCCGGCGGCGGCTCGAGCGCATCGGCATCGAGCACGGTGACCTCGAACACCCGATCGGTGCGCAACCCCACGGTCGTCGCCCCGACGCCGGCCATGACGTTGAGCACCACGATGCGGGTATTCTCGGTGTCGTCGGCCTCGGGCAGACCGAGGGTCAGGCGCAGGTCGAGCACCGGGATGCCCTGGCCGCGTACGTCGGTCATACCCAGGAGGTTGGCAGGCGCCTGCGGCAGGCGCGCCACCGGACGCATCTCGAGGATTTCCTGCACCTTGTCCACCGGGGCGGCGAAGAGTTCGCCATTCACCCCAAGCGTCACATATTGCGGTTTCTCGGCCATGGCGCGTTTCCTCACGCTGCGCCGCGACGAGTGAACTCTTGGTCGAGCTCGTCGCCGGCATCGTCGATATCGAGATCGAAGCCGCCATTGCCGTTCAGCTTGCCGGCCGGGCGGGCGCGCGGCGCCATGTGCGGCGCCTTGGCCATGATCTCGCTGCGGATGGCATTGCTGCGCTTGGCCGCCGGCTTCTTTGGCGCCTCGGCAATAACCTCGCGGGTGGCCTCGATGCGGAAGTAGCTGATGGCGTTCTGCAGCTGCTCGGCCTGACTCGCCAGTTCCTCCGAGGTGGCGGACATTTCTTCGGCCGCCGAAGTGTTCTGCTGGGTGACCTTGTCGAGCTGCTGGATGGCGGTGTTGATCTGGGTGGCGCCGGCATTCTGCTCGCGGGCGCCGGCGGTGATCTCTTCGACCAGTTCGGCGGTGCGCTGGATATCGGGCACCAGGCGGGTCAGCATCTCGCCGGCCGACTGGGCGGTCTTCACCGTGGTGTCGGAAAGGGTGGAGATCTCGGCGGCGGCAGCCTGGCTGCGTTCGGCGAGCTTCCGTACTTCCGAGGCGACCACCGCGAAGCCGCGGCCATGCTCGCCGGCACGGGCGGCTTCGACCGCCGCGTTGAGCGCCAGCAGGTCGGTCTGGCGGGCGATTTCCTGCACCACCATGATCTTCTGCGCGATGGTCTGCATGGCGGTGACGGCATCGTTGACCGCGGCGCCCGAGGCGATGGCATCGGCAGCCGACTGACGCGCGATCTTTTCGGTCTGCTGGGCATTGTCGGCTGATTGCTTGATGGTGGCGGCCATTTCCTCCATCGAGGCGGAGGCTTCCTCGGTCGAGGAGGCCTGCTCGGTAGCACCCTGGCTCAGTTGCTCTGCCGTGGCGGAGAGCTCCTGCGAGCCGGCCGAAACATTGTTGGCCGAGGTGATGGCTTCGGCGATGACGTCGCGCAGCTTTTCGACCATGCGCTGCAGCGCGAGGCCGAGCGTGTCGCGATCGGACAAGGGCTTGGGTTCAACCGTCAGGTCACCATCGGCGATACGGTCGGCGATGGCGGCCGTGGCCCGAAGGTTGCCGGTCATGACGTTGACGGTGGCAACGAGATCCTTGATTTCGTCATTGGACTTGATCTCGATGTTCTGGTCGAGGTCGCCGATGGCGACGGCGCTGACCACCTGGCTGATCTTGCCGAGGCCACGGCTGATACCGACGATGATCACCGCGGCGGCGCTGACGGCGGTGATGGTCGAGCCGACCAGCAATGCCGTCAGCAGCAGCGACGACGAGCCATACAGGGCTTCGGCTGCGGCGATAGCGTCATTGAGCTGGGTGTTGTTGAGCGCGACGATCTCATCGAGCCGCGCCACCGACGCAGCGCGTACTTCGGCCGCCTTGCCGGACGCGAGCGCGAAGGCCTCGGCGTCGAGGTTGAGCGTCGACAGGCGGCGCACTTCGGCGTGCTGGACGAGATAGGCGTCATAGTCGGCGCCGAACTTGTCGACCAGCGGCTTGCCGGCCTCGCTGGAGAGCTCGCGCAAGGTCGCGGTGTCGGTATGGACGGCGTCGATCTCGGCATCCATCTGGCCAACCAGGGTGGCGATGGCGGCAGGGTCCTGGGTGAGGATCAGGTTCTTTTCGTCACGCGCCACCTTGAGGGTCGAGACCTCGAGATCGGATGCCAGCTGGATACGCTTGACGTTGCCTTCCATGGCAGCGCTGAACGAGGCGTTGAGCGCGCCCAGGTTCATCAGCGCGATGCCCATGCTGACGGCGCTGAGAATGATGACGGCGGCGAAAGCTGCGATCAGCTTGGCCTTGATGGTGAGTCTCATTGGTGTGGCCCCCTAGCCCACGGACGCGCGTCCTGCGGTCCGGCCCAAATGCGTTGCGGTAGTCGGCGTGCTGCGTCGGTTGCCGGGGCGGCCGCTGCCGCCCCGGCACTGGCTATGGTCTGATCAGGCGGCGCCGCGCCGGGAGAACTCGGCGTCGAGGTCGTCGCTCATGTCGTCGAGCTCCAGGTCGAAGCCGCCGCCGACCGCGCGACCGGGCGCCTTCTTGCGCGTCAGGTGCGGGGCCTTGTTCAGGATCTCGTCCTGCAACTGGGCGGCGCGACGGGCTCGCTGCGGCGCGCGGTCGTTGGCGGCCAGCTCGACCCGTGCCTGCTGGCTGTGGTCGATGCGGAAGTAGCTGATGGCGCTCTGCAGCTGCTCGGCCTGGCTGGCCAGCTCCTCGGAGGTGGCGGACATTTCTTCGGCCGCCGAGGTGTTCTGCTGGGTGACCTTGTCGAGCTGCTGGATGGCAGTGTTGATCTGCGCCGCGCCGGCATTCTGCTCGCGCGAGCCGGCGGAGATTTCCTCCACCAGTTCGGCGGTGCGGCGGATGTCGGGCACCAGCTTACTCAACATGTCGCCGGCCGAGCGGGCCGCCTTGACGGTGTCACCCGAGAGAGTCGAGATCTCGGCGGCGGCAGCCTGGCTGCGTTCGGCGAGCTTTCGCACTTCCGAGGCGACAACTGCGAAGCCGCGGCCATGTTCGCCGGCGCGGGCGGCCTCGACCGCTGCATTGAGCGCCAGCAGGTCGGTCTGGCGGGCAATCTCCTGCACCACCATGATCTTCTCGGCGATGGTCTGCATGGCGGTCACGGCGTTACCGACGGCTTCGCCGGAGGCATTGGCGTCGGCGGCCGACTGGCGAGCAATCTTTTCGGTCTGCTGGGCGTTGTCGGCCGACTGCTTGATGGTGGCGGCCATCTCTTCCATCGACGCGGACGCTTCCTCGGTCGAGGAGGCCTGCTCGGTGGCGCCCTGGCTCAGCTGCTCGGCGGTGGCCGAGAGCTCCTGGCTGCCGGACGCCACGTTGCGGGCAGCGGCCGTCACCTCGCTGACCACTTCGCGCAGCTTCCGGGTCATCAGGTTGAGGGCGTCGATCACATCCTTGATCTCGTCGTTCGACTTGACCTTGGCCTCGGCGCTGAGATCGCCGGAGGCGACGGCATTGGCTAGGCCGAGGGCCGCACCGAGCGACCTCGAGATGGACACGACGATCCACAGCGCCGCCACGATGGCGATCGCGGCCGAGCCGACGAGCAGTCCGATCAGCAACGCCATGGCGTCGCCGTAGAGCTGCCGCGCCTCGTCATCGGCGGCGTTGAGCAGTTCCTTGTTGCGATCGATCATGCCGGTGAGCACGTCGTTGGCCTCGCGGCGCACCACCGCAGCGGTATCGGCAGCTGCGAGCGCGTTGTAGTCGCCGCGCTCCACCGAGATGTTTACCGCCTTGTCCATGGCCACGACCAAGGCGGCATAGGCTTCGCGCGCCGTGGCAACGAGGTTCGCCTCGGTGGCGGGCACCATGCGCTCCAGCGTCGGGAGCAGTTCGCCGAGGCTGGCGACGCCGGCCTTGTAGTCGGCGAACCACTCGTCCTGCTTTTCAGGCAGGGTGGAGGCAAGCAGCACATTGCGCTGCTGGCGGAACACGTCGGTGAGGGTCATGAACGCTTCGGACGCGGCCTTGTAGGCCGGGAAGGCCGACAGGTCGCCGCCGCTGACGCGGTTGGCGAGGGCGCGGGTCAGCGCGCTCATGCTGTCTTCGACCGCCCCGAGCGCGCCGCTGCCATCGGTGGTGGTGACGGTGAGGGCGGCAGTGTCGGTGTTGAGGGCGGCGAGCTCCATCGCCCTCGTCATCTCGGCGCGATAGAGCGCCATCTTGGCCGAGAACTCGGGCAGCAGCGCCTTGACCTTTTCGTCGTTGGTATTGCCTTCGAGCTTCGCGAACAGCTGGTCCATCTGACCGTATTCGGCGGTGATCTTGCTGGCATAGTCCTCGATGATCACCGGATCGTCGGTGATGATCATGGCGCGGATGCGCGAGCCGAGGCTTTCGAGATGCGTCTGCATCTCCTGCATGGTGATGGTGTTGGCCGAGCGCACGTTGACGATGGTGTCGAGCGACTGGTTCAGCTTGTCGAGGTTCTGCAGGGCGATCAGCATGCTGATGCCCGACATGACGATGACGGTGCCGAAGACTGCCGCCAGCTTCGCCTTGATAGTTAGCCTCACGATGCGGCCCTTTCTTCTGATGGTGCAGACGAGCCGCTTCTGCGGCCCTCCAGTTCAAAGATGCGATGGATGTCGGGGATGATGATGAAGTCGCCCCGGCGCTTGCCGATGCCGCGCACATAATCCGGTCGCCAGCGCATGCCGACTCGCGGCGCCTCCTCGATGGCGGCGGGTTCGATGTCGGTGACGTCGTAGACCTTGTCGGCGAGGATGCCGACGACGCTCGGCTCGCCTTCGATCTCGGTCTCGATGACGACGATGCGGGTGTCCTGGTCGGCCTCGGCGCTCTGCATGCCGAAGGCCACCTTGAGGTCGGTGAGCGGCACGACGCGGCCGCGCACGTTGATCAGCCCGGCGGCAAACGGCGAGGCGTTGGGCACCTCGGTGACCGGCACCAGGTCGAGGATCTCGCGCACGCTCTGCGCCTCGATGGCGAACAGTTCGTCGTCGAGCCGGAGCGTCAGGGCGCGCATCGGTTCGGTGAAGGCGGTCATGCCGCGGCCCTCCCCTCGGTGTTGCGATATTTCTCCTCGTGGGCCTGGCCGAACGAGACCAGCCGCGAGGTATCGAGGATCAGCGCCACGGTGCCGTCGCCCAGGATGGTGGCGCCCGAGAAGGTCTCGAGGTCGGCATGGAGCTTCGAAAGCTGCTTGATGACGGTCTGGTTGTTGCCGATGATCTGATCGACCACCAGCCCGGCCCGGCCCTCGCCCGACGAGATGATCACCACCTTCTGGTGGGTGTCGGGCTCGCCTGGGGTATTGAACATGTCGCGCAGGCGCAGGAACGGCACCAGGCTGCCGCGGATGTCGAGGAAGTTGCGGCCGCGCGAATGGGTCGCCACCTCCGCCGGCAGCTCGACGCACTCCTCGACCGCCGAGAGCGGGATCGAGTAGCGGCCATTGCCGACGCGCACCAGCATGCCCTCGATAATGGCCAGGGTGAGCGGCAGGCGCAGTGTCGCCGTGGTGCCTTCACCCGGCTTCGTGCTGAGCTCGATCTTGCCGCGCAGACCGTCGATGGTGCGCTTGACCACGTCCATGCCGACGCCACGGCCGCTGAGCGAGGTGACCTCCTTGGCCGTCGAGAAGCCGGGGGCGAAGATCAACTGAAACAGATCGTGGTCGGCGATGCGGGATTCCGGCGTCAGCAGCCCCTGCTCTTCTGCCTTCTGGCGAATGCGCGCGGCGTTGAGGCCGGCGCCGTCGTCGGTGACCGAGATCGCCACTTCGGCCCCTGCATAGACGGCGGAGAGCCGCACCGTGCCCTTCACCGGCTTGCCCGCCTTGATGCGCTGCTCGGCGGTTTCGAGACCATGGTCGACCGAGTTGCGGATCAGGTGGACCAGCGGATCGGCCAGCCGCTCGATCATGGTCTTGTCGAGTTCGGTCTCCTCGCCCGAGGTGATGAACTCGATCTCCTTGTCGAGATCGCGCGACAGGTCGTGGACAAGGCGGCGGAAGCGCGAGAACAGCGAGCCGATCGGCACCATGCGAATGCCCATGGTGGTGTCGCGCAGCCCCGAGCTCAGGCGCTCCAGTTCCTCGGCGATGGTCTTCAGGTTGCCATCTGAACTCTGCGCCGCCATCTGCGACAGACGGGCCTGGGCGATCACCAGTTCGCCCACCCGATCCATCAGTTCGTCCAGCCGCTCAGCCGGGACGCGCAGCGAAGTGGAAGCGCGTTCGGCGGTTTCGGCTTTTGCTTCCTTCGGCTCGCGCTGGGCGCGCACCGGCGCGGCTTCAGCGACCGGTTCTGCGGCCTCGAGCAACGGTTCATCCTCGGCGAGGATGTCGAGTACCGGCGAGGACACCGGCTCGGGGGCAGCCGCGGCAAGCGGTTCGATCGAGAGCTCCATGCCGTCCTTGAGGAACAGGAAGACGTCATCGAGCGCCGCGGTCGGGTCGGAATGCGTGAGATCGACCTGCCAGCCGAGATGACAGGCCTCGGGGTCCAGCACGTCGAGCGTGGGGACGCTGTCGACCAGCGCCGTCACTTCACACGGCCCCAGATCGGCGATCTCGCCGAGCAGCAGCAGCGGGTTGGTGCCGTGGACCAGTGCATCCTCGGGCAGCTTGAAGCGGATGCGCCAGCGGCCGGTCGGCTGCGGTGCAACATTGGCGGCGATCACGGTGCTCTGCGCCATCGGAGCAGCCGGGAAGCGGTCGGGCTCGACGATGCCGCGCAGCGCCGAGAGGATAGCGCCACCGGCATCGGTCGTCGCATCGGGCGTCTCGATCAGGTGATGCACGTGGTCCTTGGCGTCGAGCGCCACGGCGACGAGCTCCGGGGTGATCGGCGACAGGCCCTTGCGCACCTTGTCGAAGGCAGTCTCGAATTCGTGCACGAAGGCCGCGACATCAGTGAAACCGAACATCGCGCCGGAGCCCTTGATGGTATGCAGCGCCCGGAACACGGAGTTGACGAGGTCGCCGTCACCAGGATGCTGCTCGAGATCCAGCAGTCCCTGCTCGAGCTGCTCGAGCAGTTCGCGCGCCTCCTGCCGGAAGGTATCGGTGGGATCGGAGCTCATGCGCCGGTCACCTTCTTGATCACGGCGAGCAACTGGTCCTGCTTGAACGGCTTGACGATCCAGCCGGTGGCGCCGGACTCGCGGGCCTGGCGCTTCAGGTCCTCGTCGGACTCGGTGGTCAGCAGGATCACCGGGATGCCCTTACCGGCGGGGTGCTGGCGGAACTTCTTCAGGAATTCCAGCCCGTTCATGACCGGCATGTTGAGGTCGGTGACCACCGCGTGCACCGTCTCGGTGGTGGCTTTGTTATAGCCTTCAAGGCCGTTGCCGGCTTCCAGCACCGTGAGGCCCGCGCCCTTCAGCGTCATGGCGACCATCTGCCGGATGGAGGCGGAATCGTCGATGGTGAGGATGGTCTTGCTCATGCCGCCTCGCGCGTCAGGGTCCAGGTGGGAAGGGTGGGCACCAATGGCCGGCCGGCCTCGGTGAAAAAGCCGGCGCGCACCAGGGCGCGGCCCATCGGGGTGGCGCTGTCGGCGGCAAGGGCGAGGATGCGATCGTCGGCCGCGGCGCTTTTGGTGGCCGCGACCAGCAATTGCAGCGTGCCGACGTCGATGCTCTCGACCCCGCCCGTGGCGAGTTCGATGGCCCGATGCTCAGCCAAAGATTGCAGCAAGCGGGTCTGGAGCTCGGAAATATTGCGTAGGGAAAGGTCCCCGCTCAACAGGAGCGGGTGCGCTGATGGTCGCGACATGGGTTCGTTCTGGCCCCGGACAAGTATGCTTCTGCGATACGTAACGTCTTGTTTTCAGGGGCAAAACGGCACCTTCGACGGAAGCGACAATCCTGTCGCCCCAGCCCGAAAACAGTCCCCGCGTCCACGGAATTGCTGTTTGCCCCTGATGATCACGATGATCATGGGTATTTGTTAAGTCTCAATTACCGCTAAGCACTATTTGGTAGAATTGTGCGAGCCAAGTAATCGTAAGTATTGTACACTTCCAATTGAATCGCCCGGACCTGCCGGAGTGACTCACGGGAGACGTTGCGCGACTCTGATCGAGTCGTCCGATGCTTGCCGGGAGTCATCGGCGCGGCGCGCCGAACGTCCAATACTGGAGATCGCGTGGGCAGGAGGTGGAGCAACAGATCCGCCAAGGACGCAGTGCCGGGCATCGTCCGCGGCATGCAATGACAGCGATATCACGATGACTTGCGGGGTGCCGGAGCGGTTTCAGCCGGCGAGGCGTGCTTGCTCGGGGATGGCTGTCATCAGCGCCAGGATCTCGGGCCAGCGCAATTCGAAGGCGGCCACGCAAGCGGGATCGAAATGCGTGCCGGATAGCGAGACGATCTCGCGGCGTGCATCTTCGATCGGCCAGGCGCGCTTGTAGGGGCGCTCCGAGCAGAGCGCGTCGAACACGTCGGCAATGGCGACGACGCGCGCCTCGATCGGGATATCGGTGCCCGACAGGCGATCCGGATAGCCGGTGCCGTCCCAGCGTTCGTGGTGGCTCTGGGCGATCAGTTCGGCGGTGCGGATGACCTCCGACGAGCCATGCTCGAGGATGCGGGCGCCGATCGAGACATGCGTGCGCATGACGCGCAGTTCCTCGGGGGTGAGCTTGCCGGGCTTGGACAGGATAGCGTCGGCAATGCCGATCTTGCCGATGTCGTGCAGCGGCGCCGCCAGGTAGATCATGCGGCAGCGCTCGGGGCTCAACCCGATGGCGGCGGCGATCATCGAGGACACCTGGGCGACACGCGAAACATGCTCGCCGGTATCGCCGTCGCGATACTCGATGGCGCGGGCCAGGCGCCAGATGATCTCTTCCTCGCGCTCGACCAGGTGGCGGGTGGCCAGTTCGACCTCACGCGCCAGCCAGGCGGCGCGATCGGCGAGTTCGATCTGCGACTGGCGCAGGGCCAGCAGGTTGCGGACGCGCGCCTGCAACTCGGTGGAATCGAACGGCTTGTTGACGAAGTCGGTGGCCCCGGCGGCGATGGCGCGCACCCGCAAGGCCGGAGCATTGTCGGAGGTGACCATGACGATGGGCACCAGCCGATAGGCCTCCTGGGCGCGCAGGCGCCGGGTCAGCTCCACCCCATCCATCTCGGGCATGACGTGATCGACCAGCACCAGATCGAATTGCGTGGTGGCGACAAGCGCCAGTGCCTGGCTCGGCAACAGGCAGGCCTCGATCTCGATGTCGTCGAGCGCGCCGATCACATGGCTGATGAAGGCCAGGCTGGACCGCGAGTCATCGACAATAAGCACACGCACCAGCTGAGCCCCGAAAAGCGGCGGTTCTGAACCACAGCACCTAAGCGGCCCCGCGTTAACAATATCAAAAACTGCGCAGCCACCCGAGGGCGATGTTACGCGTGGTTACTGATTTGTATTTGCTCGACAAAGCTTAGATGGAAGAGGCGGCAATTGACGGTGCCGCCAAAGCTTAGCGCGAGGTCCAGCCGCCATCGATGATGAGGGTCTGGCCGGTGATCAGCGAGGCGGCAGGCGAAGCGAGGAAAGCGACGGCGCCCGAGACTTCCCGGGGCTGGCCGACGCGGTGCAGCGCGGCGATGCGCTCGACCACATCGTCGCGGAAGCCGGGGCGGCCCAGCGCCTCGGCCGTGCCATCGGTTTCGATGAAGGTGGGCGCGACAGCGTTCACGGTGATGCCGTGCCTGCCCCACTCGACGGCCATGCACTTGGTCATGTGGGCGACCGCGGCCTTGGAGAGGCAGTAGATGCCTTCCCCCGGCAGCGCGATGAAGCCGGCCTGCGAGCTCATGTTGACGATGGCGCCGCCCTTGCCGCGGGCGATCATGTGGCGGGCGACGCGCTGGGCAATGAAGAAGCTCGCCTTGACGTTGAGATTGATGGTGAGGTCGAACTCGTCCTCGGTGAAGTCCTCGAGCGGGCCTTCCGTGCCGCCGCCGACATTGTTGACGAGGATATCGAGGTGGCCGAACGCGGCGATCGCTGCATCGACCGCGCTGTAGGCCTGGGGCAGGTCCATTACATCCATCTGCAGCGGCACGACGCGGCGGCCGAGCGCTTCGATCTCGGCGCCCACCCCGGCGCCGGAGGCCCTGTCGCGCAGGCCCAGCGCAATATCGGCGCCGGCATTGGCGAGAGCCAGGGCGATGGCGCGGCCAAGGCCGCGGGCGGCGCCGGTGACCAGGGCGGTCTTGCCGGTGAGATCGTAACTGGGCAGGTCGGTCATCGCATTCCCCCTCGTGATGCGTCAGCGTACATATTGCACGGTGGGAGATCACTCGGCGAATTCACGCTCGAACCAGCGCTTGACCAGGTTCATGACGCGGATCGAGCGGTCGTTGCGCCAGGCGAGGTACCAGGAGCCTGGGCGGGTGACGAGGCCGAGCGGCGCCAGCATGCGGCCCTGCTTGATGGCATCGGAAACCGCGGGACCGGGCCCGATGGTGACGCCGAGCCCGGCTTCCGCAGCCTGCAAGGTGTAGAACAGCAGGTCGTAGGAGATGAATTCGCGCCTTTCCAGCGTCACCCCGGCCTCGCGGGCCCAGTTGGACCACATGTCGGGTGGCCAGACGGTATCGAGGCGCGGCAGGCTCCAGAGGTAATCGAGGTCGTCCTCGCGGCCCTTCATCAGCATCGGGCTGACCACGGGGCCGAAGGTTTCGGGCGCCACCACCGCAACCGTCATGCCGGGGATCTCCGGCACCGGACCGACGCCGATATAGATGTCGATCGAGCGATCCGCCGGGTTGATCTCGCGGCTCCAGGTGGTGAGGCGCACCGAGGTGCCGTCGAGCAGCGCCTCGAGGCTCTGCAGCCGCGGCACCAGCCAGCGCAGCAGGAAGGCATCGGGCGCCGTCAGCATGATGGTCTGGCGGTTGTGGGCGTGGCGCAGCTGCTCGGTGCCGCGCGCAATCGAGGCGAAGGCCTCCGAGATCGTCGCGGCATATTCGGCAGCGGCCGGCGTGAGGCGGATCGAGCGGTTGCCGCGCTCGAACAGCTCGACCCCCAGCGCGTCCTCGAGATGCTTGATCTGCCGGCTGACGGCGCCATCGGTGACGCTCAGGTCCTGCGCCGCCTTCTTGACGCTGCCCAGCCGGGCCGCCGCCTCGAAGGCGCGCAGGGCGTTCAGCAGGTGACCAGTCTCAACCATTGACGAAAACTCAATCGAACGGCCGATTTGTAAATTGTTGGCCGAGGCCCGTCCAGCCTAGTGTTCCGCCTCGGATGCGAGGCGTCAGGCCGCCGGATCCGGGTTCCTCCCTCCCCGGTTTCGAAGCCTGGCGCTTTCGCGTCCGGACTTGCGCGTGTGCAGTTCTCTCTCCCACTCATAGAGCAGTTATCCGATGTCCGTTACGACTCCTCACCGCATCATCATCGATTGCGATCCCGGCCACGACGATATGGCGGCGATCCTGCTCGCAGCCTCGCATCCGGCGATCCAGATCGAGGCGATCACCGCGGTGTGCGGCAATGCCTCGCTCGAAAACACCACGCGCAACGCGCTGAGGATCGTTTCGGCCTTCGGGCTCGACGTGCCGGTGCACGCCGGCGCCGTGCTGCCGCTGCTGCACCGCTACGAGTTCCCCGCCGCCTTCCACGGCCCCTCGGGTCTCGACAGCTCCGGGGTCGAGCTGCCGCAGACCGAGCTCAAGGCCGAGACGGTCGGCGCGGTCGAGGCGATCATCGCCAAGGTCGATGCCAACCCCGGCGAAATCAGCCTGGTGGTGATCGGGCCGATGACCAACATCGCGCTGGCGCTGGCCCTGCGCCCGGACCTGGCGCAAAAGCTCAAGCAGATCGTGTTCATGGGTGGCTCGGCCACCGAGGGCAATGTGACGCCGGCGGCCGAGTTCAACACCTGGGCCGACGCGGAAGCGGCGCGCATCGTCTTCAACTCGGGCGCCAAGCTCGTGATGTTCGGCTTGAACCTGACGCACCAGACGCTGCTCAGCCGCGCCGACATCGCCGAAGTGCGGGCCGCGGTCAGCGGCGACAATCCGGTGGCCGATATCATGGCGTTCTATTGCGGCACCTATTACGCCTTTGCCGGCGAGGACAAGCCGGGCGCACCGCTGCACGACCCCTGCGCGGTGGCCTATCTGATCGACCCCTCGATCTTCGGTATCGAGCAATTGCCGGGCGAGGTGATCATCGGCGACGGCCCGGGCTACGGGCAGACGCTGATCGACTTCCGCCCGCAGGACCCCCGGCATGATACGCGGGTCAAGAATGTCGGCGTCGCCATGACGGTCGATGCGCAGAAGTTCGCCGCCCTGGTCACCCCCGCTCTCATCTGGGGCGCCCGGCGGTTTGCGGCACAAGCCTGAAATCTTCAGCTACAACAGAAGGGTGCGTAATATGAAGATGTGGAACACGGCCTTGGCGATCAGCATGGTGGCGGCGATGGCCGCTGCCCCGGCGCTGGCGCAGGACAAGACGCTCAACATGATCGTCATCGAGGGTGGCGATACCACGGCCATGCAGGCCGTCGTCGACGCCTATACCGCGGCGCATCCGGGCACCAAGATCAACCTGCAGCCCTATCCGTTCGCGCAGTTCTTCCAGGTGGCGGAACTCCGCCTCCGCTCGAAGGATGCCGGTATCGACCTCGTCTATGTGGATGCCCCGCTGGTCGCCAGCTACGCCTCGCGCGGCTTCCTTTCGCCTGTTGATGCCTCGATCGATACCTCGAGCCTGGTGCCGGCGGCGATCGATGCCGGCAAGTACGACGCGACGCAGTTCGCGCTGCCGATCAACAACTCGGCGCAGGTGCTGTTCTACAACAAGAAGCTGTTTGCCGATGCCGGCATCACCGCGCCGGACGGGCTGACCGCCGGGCAGAATGCCAGCCAGGCGGACGTCGATACGCTCGGCTCATCCAAGCGCTGGACCTGGGAGCAGGTGGCCGATGCGGCGCAGAAGCTCACGGTCAAGGATGGCGGCCGCACCACGCAATACGGCTTCACCGTCGAGCAGTTCGGCGAACTCTACCAGCTGCAGCCGCTGGGGGAATCGCTCGGTACCGACGTGATCGCGCCCGATGGGGTGACCGCCAAGGGCTATCTCGACAGCGAAGCCTGGATCAAGGCCGGCACCTACTGGCACAACCTCTACAACGAGTGGGCGGTGAGCCCGAAGAGCCTCGGCTATGGCGAAGCGGCACAGCTGTTCGGCAACGGCCAGCTGGCGATGTTCGCCGGTGGTACCTGGAACCTGCCGATCCTGGCTGAGACCGGCGTCGATTTCGGCGTGGCGCCGTTCCCCTATTTCGAAGGCGGCAAGGTGCTGACCCCGACCGGAAGCTGGTATGTCGGCGTCAACGCCGCTTCGACCAACCAGGCCGAGGCCTTCGATTTCGCCAAGTTCCTGACCACCTCGGATGAAGGCACGCGGGTCTGGTTCAAGGCACTGAACCAGTTGCCGGTGAGCAAGCCGCTGCTCGATGAGATCAGCACCTCGGCCGATTTCGACGCCTTCCCCAACAACGTGTTCCGGCTGGGCGTCTATGACTCGCTCAACACCGCCAAGGCCCGTCCGGTGACGGCAGCCTATGGCCAGCTGCAGGACGCGTTCCGCACCGCCTTCGTCGACATGGCGAACGGCGTCGCGGTGAAGGATGCGCTCGAAAGCGCCGTGCAGAAGTTCGAGTCGGCAGCAGCGCGCGTCGCGCAGTAGGCTGTCGCAGGCGGCAAGTTCGCCGCTCTATCGATGAGCGCCTTCTCCCCTTGTGGGGGAAGGTGCCCGAAGGGCGGATGAGGGGTATCTCTCCGCGTACTCGGTCGCTCCTCGCTTACGCTCGGATCGCGCTACACTTCGTTGCGCGGACCCCTCATCCGGCCTTCGGCCACCTTCTCCCACAAGGGCAGAAGGCGACAACCGAAGCAATTGTGCCCGTGACTCTCAAGCCCCGGTGAAACGTCCTAGATGGTCAGAAGCAAGACTCCCCTGTTCCTGCTCGCGGTGCTTTTGGCGCCGGCGCTGGTCGGCCTCGTGGTGTTCCGCCTCTATCCGATCGCGCTGGCGGTCAGCGACAGCTTCTTCAACATGCTGCGCGGCAACCAGGTGTTTGTCGGGCTCGACAACTACGTCGCGCTGTTCACAGACTCCGCCTTCTGGAAATCGCTGCAGGTGACGCTGTGGTTCAACCTGCTGATCAACCCGATCCAGATCGCCTTGGCGCTGGGGCTGGCGCTGCTCTACGTGCAGAAGTTCAAGGGCGTGGCGTTCTACCGGGTGCTGTTCCTCATCCCCATCGGGGTGTCGCTGCCCACCGCGGTGATCATCTGGCGCATCATGCTGAGCCCCGACGGGTTGGCCAACGGCGTGCTCAACATTGCCGGCATTCCCGGCCAGCCGTGGCTGACCTCGGAGAGTCTGGCGCTCTATTCGATCATCGCCATCGCCACCTGGAAGGGCATCTCGTACTGGATGATCTTCATCATCGGCGGGCTGCAGAACATTTCGCCGGAGATCTATGACGCGGCGCGAGTCGACGGCATCAAGCCGTGGCAGCGCCTGGTGTTCATCACCGTGCCGCTGCTCAGGCCGACGCTGCTGTTCGTGCTCGTGGCGGACGTCTCGATCAATTTCCTGCTCTTTGCGCCGATCTTCATGCTGACCCAGGGCGGGCCGGCCGATTCCACCAACGTGCTGATGTACGAGGCCTTCAAATCCGGCTTCATCTTCGGCGACATGGGCCGGGCGATGGCGATCATCGTCGTGGTGGTGGTGATCCTCCTGTTGATCGTCGGGCTGCAGTTCCGCCTGCTTGCAGGCAAACCGGAGGGCAAGTGATGGCCGACCCTCAGCTGAAACTCCGCCGCGGCTTCACGCTGGGTGCCAAGCACCTGGTCTATGCGGTGATCGCCTTCATCTTCGTGTTGCCGCTGTGGTGGGCGATCGTTTCGTCGCTGCGGCCGAACACCGAGGTGTTCGCCGACATCTTCCCGTTCACGGTCAATGCGCTGCTCCCTTCACCGCTGTCGTTCGAAGCCTATACCGGGGTGTTCGAGCGCGGTTTCGGGCTGATCATCGCCAACACGATGTTCGTCGCCATCGTCACCATGATCGGCGGGATGATCGTCAACGGCGCGGCGGGATTCGCTTTCGCGGTGTTCGACTTCAAGGGCAAGAAGATCATCCTGACACTGATCATCATCAGCTTCATGCTGCCCTTCGAAGCGATCGCACTGCCGCTCTACACCGTCACGCTGCAGTTGGGCTGGCTCGATCACGTGGCAGCGTTGATCGTCCCCAGCATTGCCAACGGGCTGGCGGTGTTCCTGTTCTACCAGTTCTTCAGCCAGGTGCCGAAGGACTACCTCGAAGCCGCCCGGCTCGAGGGGGTCAGCTGGTTCAACATCCTCATCCGCATCTACGTGCCGCTGTCGATCCCCACCTGCATCAGCGCCGGGCTGCTGCTCTTCGTGTTCCAGTGGGAGGCCTTCCTGTGGCCGCTGCTCGCCATGCCGAGCCAGCAGTTCAAGGTGATCCAGGTCGGCATGGCGGCGTTCCAGCAGCAGTACCAGACGATCTGGAACCAGCTGTTCGCGGTCTCGGTGATCACCGCACTCATCCCCATCGCCTTGCTGCTGCCGCTGCAGCGCTACTATGTCCAGGGCCTCGCCGGCGCTGGCATCAAAGGCTAGCTTTCGGAGACCCCATGTCCGGCCTCGCACTTTCTGGCGTCAAGAAATCGTTCGGCGCCACCGATATCATCCACGGCGTCGACCTCAGGATCGAGGACGGTGAGTTCGTCGTGTTCGTCGGCCCGTCCGGTTGCGGCAAATCCACCCTGTTGCGGCTGATCGCCGGGCTCGAGACCACCAGCGCCGGACGGATCGATATCGGCGCGCGCGAGGTCACCGAGCTCGACCCGTCGCAGCGCGGCGTCGCCATGGTGTTCCAGTCCTACGCGCTCTACCCGCATATGAGCGTCAGAGACAATATCGGCTTCGGGCTGCGGATGAACGGCATGCCGAAGGCCGAGGTGAACAAGAAGGTCGCCGAGGCCGCGGCGATCCTCCATCTCGATGAATTGCTCGATCGCAAGCCGCGGCAGCTCTCGGGCGGGCAGCGGCAGCGCGTCGCCATCGGGCGGGCGATCGTCCGCAACCCGGAAGTGTTCCTGTTCGACGAGCCGCTCTCCAACCTCGACGCGGAACTGCGGGTGCAGATGCGGCTCGAGATCGCCAAGCTGCACAAGACGCTCGGCGCGACGATGATCTATGTCACGCACGACCAGGTCGAGGCGATGACGCTGGCCGACAAGATCGTGGTGCTGCGCGCCGGGCGGGTGGAACAGGTGGGCACGCCGCTCGATCTCTACGACAACCCCGACAACCTGTTCGTCGCCGGCTTCATCGGCTCGCCACGAATGAACTTCCTCCGCGCCGTGGCGGCAAAGAGCGGCAATGGCGAGCTCGTCGTGACGCTGCCGGAGTTCGGCGATGTCGCGGCTCCATTGGCGGTGATGGCCGAGCCGGCGCCGGGGACGGAGCTGCTGCTCGGCATCCGACCGGAGCATTTCGATGCCAAGGGCGAGGTGCAGCTGACAGCGGTGGTCGAGGTGATCGAACATCTGGGGGGCGCATCGTTTGCTTATGCGCGCTCGGAAGAGGAGCACCCGCTGACCATCGAGCTGCGCGACAGCCGGCACACCGCCGCAGGCTCGGAGCTCAATACCGGGTTCGACCCGGCGCGGGCCTTTCTGTTCGACAAGGCGACGGGACAGCGGATCCGATGAACATGCTTAGCGAAAGCGAACTCAGGGCGCTGCCCAAGGTCGAACTGCATCTCCATCTCGATTGCTCGATGAGCTTTGCCTCGGTGAACACGCTCGACCCCAGCGTCACGCCGGAGCGCTATCGCGCCGAGTTCCTCGCGCCTTCCAAATGCATCAACCTCGTCGACTATTTCCGCTACCTCGCGCCGCCTTTGGCCCTGCTGCAGAGCCGGCGGGCGCTGACGGTTTCGACGATCGACCTGTTGCGGCAGCTCCATGAGGATGGCGTGGTCTATGCCGAAATCCGCTTCGCGCCACAGCTGCACCGGCAGACCGGGCTCTCGACGGACGAGGTGGTGGAGACGGTGCTGGCGGCGCTGGTGGAGGGACGCAAGAGCTATCCGGTGGACGCGCGACTGATCCTCTGCACGCTCCGGCCCGACGATACGGCACAGGGGCTCGATCTGGTGCGGATCGCGGAGAAGTACCGCACGCAAGGGGTTGGCGGCGTCGACCTCGCCGGCGACGAGACGGGCTATGGGCTGGGTGAGCACATCCCGGTGTTCAGGAAGGCCGCCGAGCGCGGGCTCAACGTCACGGCGCATGCCGGCGAGGCGGGCGGCGCCGAGAAGGTGCGCGAAGTGGTCGAGCAACTGGGGGTGCGGCGCGTCGGACACGGGGTGCGCTCGATCGAAGATGACGCGGTGATCGCATTGCTGCTGGAGCGCGACGTGCATCTCGAGGTTTGTCCGTCGTGCAACATCCAGATCGATGTGTTCGACCGCTATGAAGATCACCCGGTCGACGCTTTGCTGCGACGCGGCGTGTCGGTGGGGATCAATACCGATGCGCGCGGGCCGACCGACCTGACGCTGACTGAAGAATATGGGCGGCTGCAGCAGGCGTTCGGCTGGGATGCCGAGCGGTTCCGGGCGGCCAATCTCGCAGCGATCGACCGGGCGTTCGCCGACGACGCGACCAAGGCGACGATCCGGGCGCGGCTAGGGGCTTAGGTCAGATCGCGAACACCGTGGCTTTCCCCTCATCCGGCGCCACGCGCCACCTTCTCCCCGACGGGGAGAAGAATCCGGAGAGCGCCGCGGTCACCTCTGTTCCTCTCCCCGTCGGGGAGAGGGTGGATCGGCCGAAGGCCGAGACGGGTGAGGGGTTGGAAAGCACGGAGCATCCAACTTACAAGCAAATCCCCAACGCTCCATACTCGTATGGTAGCCCTCGACGCTGCGCCGCCCGCTGGGTAGAAAAGGCGCAACAAGATGAGGGAGCTGAATATGCCGGCGACGACCACCCAACCCTGGCGCAACCGCAGCTATCACCGGCGCTGGCTCCTCGAGCAGGCTGACGGGCTGTTCGGGTTCTTCCAGAATCGGGCGTTCAACCCCGGCGGCGGCTTCTTCGACCTCGACCCGACCGGTCGGCCATTGAACACCGCCAACCCGGTGCGCGGCATCCATTCGACGGCGCGCATGGTGCACTGCTTCGTCATCGGCAGCCTGCTCGGGCGGCCGGGCTCGGACCTGATCGTCGACCACGGCATGAGGTTCCTATGGGAGCGGCATCGCGATGCCAAGGCCGGGGGCTATTTCTGGACCGTCGACAATGACGGGCCGCGCGATGGCCGCAAGCAAGGCTATGGCCACGCCTTCGTGCTGCTCGCCGCCTCGAGCGGCAAGCTGCTCGGACACCCCCTGGCCGACAAGATGCTGGCCGACGTGACCGAGATCCTCGAGACGAAATTCTGGGAGGACCAGCACGGCGCCATTGCCGAGGAGTTCAACGCCGACTGGTCGCCGATCGCGCCCTATCACGGGCAGAACTCCAACATGCACCTGACCGAGGCGCTGATGGCGGCGTTCGAGGCGACCGGCGAGCGCAGCTATCTCGACAAGGCGGAGCGCATCGCCGACCTGATCATCCGGCGCAAGGCGGGCGAGAACGGCTTCCGCGTGGCCGAGCATTTCGACGGCAACTGGCAGGTCGACAAAGGCTATCTCGGCGACCAGATGTTCCGGCCGCCCGGCACCACGCCCGGCCACTGGCTGGAATGGGCGCGCCTCGTGCTGCAGGTCTGGGCGCTGGGCGGCAAGCAGCACGCCTGGATGCCGGATGCGGCAGAGGCGTTGTTCAAGCAGTCGATTACGCTCGGTTGGGACAAGGCCAAAGGCGGCTTCTTCTACAACCTTGACTGGAACGACAAGCCGGATATGCGTGACAAGCTGTGGTGGCCGGCCTCCGAAGGCGTCGGCGCTGCGGCGTTCCTCTGCGAGCATCGGCCGAGCGCCTTCCACGAAGAGTGGTACCGCCATATCTGGGACGTGATCGCGCGTTCGTTCATCGACGAGCAAAACGGCGGCTGGCACGAGCAGCTGACCGAGGACCTGCAGCCGAGCTACACGCTGTTCGGCGGCAAGGGCGATATCTATCACGCGCTGCAGGCGTGCCTGATCCCGCTCTATCCGGCGACCGGCAGTTTGACCAAGGGGATCCTGGCGGAGATCTCCGCCCAGTAGCGGCCGGCGTGCGGCCGAAGCACTGGGCGCCTGACCGTCCTGCCCTTCATCGACAGCGGACGTGGGGCGTCGCCGTCCTCACGTCACCTCAGGCAATTCGGTGCGGGAGCTGTAGAGCTTGATCCCCAGCTCGGTGATCTCCAGCAGCACCAGGTGGATGGCGTCGCTGACCGGGGCGAGCTGCGCTGCGGCAGTGGGGCTGGTGGCGGCGATCTCTTCGACCGTGCGCTGAAACTCGGCGATGTCGTCGTAGACGGCGGTCGCCGTTTCTTCGAGGCGAACCAGTTGCGCCTCGTCAGGCTTCTGCTCCCGCGCCTGGGCGGCGAGCAGGGTCAGGCGCGCCGCTTCAGTGCGCCAACGCTCGATGTTCCTGCCGAAATGGTTGAGGCGGTCGGCGATGTCGTTGCTGGACATGATGTCACCCTCTCGATGCAGCCCTAACGAGCCGGCGCCGGTTTCGATGCCACCGCCTCGGCGATTATCTGGATATTGACAGAGCAGCCGATAGTGAGTATTCACTCACTCACCATGAAGCAGACACGCACCAACCTGTCCGACGCGGACACCAGACGAGAGGCCATAATCGAGGCGGCGCTGCTGGCGTTCGCCGATGCGGGGTTTCAGGCGACGCCGGTAACGGCGGTGGCGGCACGGGCCGGGATCAGCCAGGCCTACGTGTTCAAGCTGTTTCCCACCAAGGAGGAGCTGTTCATTGCCGCGGTGGAGCGCTGCTTCACACGGATCGAAGAAACACTCGAAAAGAGCGCGCAGACGGTGAGCAGCGGCGATGCCGATGCGATGCTCTACGCGATGGGCGACGGCTATGCCAGCCTGATTGCCGACCGCAGCATATTGATGATCCAGGTGCATGCGCAAAGCGCCTCGGATGTGCCCGCGATCCGCGCCACGATGCGGGGCGGGCTCAAGCGGATCGTCACCTATGTGAAGCAGCGCACCGGCGCCAGCGACGAAGCGGTGCAGCGCTTCATCGCCTTCGGCCAGCTCTGCCACCTGATTACCACCACCGATATCGACGAACTCGGTGAAGACTGGGCCCGCCTCGTGGCCCGCGGCATCCGGCACGTGCCGGCCATCTGATCCGGCCGGGCCAGCCCCGACCGGCGATTCATGACGACGTCCATCGTGGCGCCCTGCCCGCTCGCCTGCGGGAACACGGCGCCATTCTTTGAAACTCAACGGTGAGTGATCAGTCACTCTATCGACAGGAGAATGCAAATGACCACCTTAATGGCAACCGCTGCCGAGGCAGCAGCACCGGCCGAGCGCAGCCGCAATCGCTGGCTCGCCCTCACCATCCTGGCGCTGGCGCAGTTTCTCGTGGTGCTCGACGCCTCGATCGTCAACATCGCGTTGCCCAGTCTCGGCGCGGGACTCGGGCTCGACCACAACCTCCTCACCTGGGTGATCACCGCCTATGTGCTGCCGTTCGGCGGGCTGCTGATGCTGGGCGGACGGCTGGCCGACCGTTACGGGCACCGCAGGGTGTTCCTCGCCGGGGTGTTCGGCTTCATCGTCGCGTCGCTCGCTGCCGGGCTGTCGCTCAACGGGCCGATGCTGCTGATGGCCCGCGCCGTGCAGGGCGCCTCGGCGGCGCTCCTCGCGCCGGCGGCGCTGGCCCTGCTTATGCAGCTGTTCCCGGCGACCGATGGACGGGCCAAGGCGCTCGGCATCTGGGGCGCCGTAGCGGGGCTCGGCAGCGTTGCCGGAGTGCTGCTGGGCGGCGTGCTGACCGCCAGTATCGGCTGGTCGGCGATCTTTTTCATCAACGTGCCGGTGGGCCTCCTGGTGCTCGCCGCCATCCCGGCGCTGCTGAGCCGCGATGTGGTGCGCAGCCGGGCGCGGCTCGACCTGTGGGGCGCCATCACCATCACGCTGGGCGTGGTGGCGCTGGTGGCGGCCGCCTCGATGGTGCTCGAAGCGGGCTTCCTGTCGCCGGTGACGCTGGGGCTGGGCGCAGCCGGCGTGGCGCTGCTCGGGCTGTTCACGGTGATCGAGCTCCGCTCGCCCGAACCGCTGGTGTCGTTCTCGATTTTCGCCAACCGCTCGGTCACGCTGGGCAACCTCGTGGTGCTGCTGATCGGCGGGGCGGTGGTCGGGCTGTTCTTCGTGCTGTCGCTGCACATGCAGAACGTCCTCGGTTATGACGCGATGCTCACCGGCCTTACCCAGGTGCCGCTGGCCCTGGCATTGATCGCCGCCGCCGGCGTGCTGCCGCCGCTGATGGCAAAGGTCGGCTCGGCGCCGACGCTGGCGGCGTCGCTGGTCGTTCTGGCCGGCGGCCTCGTCTGGCTGGCGCTGGCTCCGGTCGACGCGGACTTCGTGCTGCACCTGCTGGGGCCGACGATCATCATCGGCGCGGCGCTCGGCGGGGCATTCGTCGCCGGCACCGAACTCGCCGTGCAGGGGGTCACCGACGCCGATAGCGGGCTCGCCAGCGGGCTGGTGAACACCAGCCAGCAGATCGGCGGCGCGCTCGGGCTGGCCGTGCTGTTCACCCTCGCGACGACGCTCACCAATAGCCTCGGGGCCGGCGGCGCGAACGAGATCGCAGCGCTCGCCGGTGGCTATTCGGCCGCCTATCTGGGCGCGGCCGGGCTAGCCCTGCTCGGCGCCCTGATCGCCGCTTTCGCCACCCGCAAGTGACACCAGCACCGGCGCAATGGCGCGCCGGTGCCCTTTCCCAAGGAGTACTGCAAATGACCACCGACACTTTCACCGCGCGACGCCAGGACAAGTCGCAGAAGATTGCGCCGCGCTATGTCACCTGGTCGGCCATTGCCGCCCCCGTGCTGGTGCTGACCGGCTGGGCCCTCATCGCCGCAGTGCCGGTGGCGCTGATGACCTGGGGCAGTTGGACCGACAGGCGCGTTCGGGCGCTGCGCTGGTGGAGCGGGCTGACCGCCCTGCTCTACGCCATCCCGCTGGTGCAGTACCTGCTACGCACCGACCCCGAAGCCAGCATGTCCTCGATGCTGCACCCGGCGATGGGTATCGCCATCGCGCTCTCGGCCGCCGTGGTGGTGCTGAAGATCTTCAAGACTCACAGCGGTTGAAAGCCCGGAATGGCCGGCGACGACCAGTCGTTCGCCGGCCGCACAAGACTAGTGCCGTCGGTATTACGGCGTGGTAATGTAGTCATGCGGAGTGCACGCGAGGGGAACGCGTGGCTTAGGGGCGTTAATGGCGAGGAGAGGCCATGGCGTCGTTTTGCGGTCTGCGGACCACCCGGGATCAGTTCGTCGGCGCACTTGTCGCAACTGTCCTTGCTTTTATCCCCACATCCTTCACCCTGGCGGCGGACGAGGCGATCTTCGCGCCCGGCGAGCCTGTGGTCACCGGCTTCTCGGGCGTCGTCCCACCTGCGGCGCCGCCGGTGAGCGGCAAGGCGCTCGACTACACCTTCATCGATCCGGCCGGCAGCTCCATGGTCATCCAGCAGCTGCAGCCGGACGGGCCGCCGACCGGCCAGTTGATTGCGGCCAAGCCGGTGTTTTCGGCCAGCGCAGCCGATGTCGGGCAGACCTTCGGGGTGGCGCTCGACGATGCGCCTGAGTTCAGCGGCGCGGCGGCGCCAAACATCTATCTCGCGGCCACCTCGGCCTTCGGCCTCAACATCGTAGTGCCGGATGCCGACGGCAAGCCGGTGCGCAGCAAGCGCGGCGCGCCCGGGGCAACGTTCATGCCCGGCCAGTGGGGCGGCGCCGGCGGGGCTGAGGGCTATCCCGGCAGCATCTGGAAAGTCGATGGCAGCACCGGCGAAATCTCGTTGTTCACCACCATCGCCGCCAATAGCGGCGCCGGGCTGGGCAACCTGGTGTACGATCCGGCCAGCGCGCAGTTCTTTGTTTCCGACCTCGATACCGGGCTGATCTACCGGCTGGCGGCGGACGGCATCATCATCGATACGTTCGACCACGGCGTCGCCGGCCGACCGACGCACGGTCTCGCGCCGGTCGCCGATGACGGCAGCGAGATGGCCGTTACCGATCCGGCGTTCAACAGCGAGGATCCGCAAACCTGGGGCTTCACCCAGCCGGAGCGCAAAGTCTACGGCCTCGCGGTCAATGGCGGCCGGCTGTTCTATGCCGTGGGGCAAGCGGTCTGGTCGGTGCGCATCAATGCCGATGGCAGCTTCGGCACGGCGCGGTGGGAACTCGACATCACCGGGCTGCCCTCGAACAGCGAGATCGCCAGCATCGCCTTCGACCCACAGGGCAGGATGATCCTGGCGCAGCGCGGTCCGCAGGCCGGCAGTTACGACTATTCGGTGTTCGCCGAGGCGAGAAGATCGTCGGTGGTGCGCTACGAGCGCGAGTTCCCCGATGATCCGGCAACGCCCGGCACCTGGGTCGAGACACCCGACAGTTACGCCATCGGCATGGCTCCGGACGGCCTCGGCGCCGCAGGCGGCATTGCCCTTGGCCCAGATTTCGACACGGAGACGGGGACGTTCAGCGGCGCCTGCGATGCCTATCTGTGGTCGACCGGCGATGCGCTGCGCGACAATGGCAATGTCGACGCGCCACTCGCGGGCCCGACCCAGGTGCATGGCCTGCAAGGCAACTCCCGCGCCCTGGTGCGGCCGCAGAACGATCCGCCGACGCTCTCATTCTTCGCCGATTACGATGGCAATACCGCCGACGATCAGGCGGCGGCCGAGGGGCATGTCGGCGCGGTGGCGATCTGGCAGCGCTGCGAGAACGCGCCGGAGAGCTACGTGCCGCCGCCGGTGCTGCCGCCGCCCGGTTACGTGCCGCCCAGCTTCGGGCCGCCGCATGAGGAAACCGGCGAACCGGGAGCCTATGGCAACCTGACGCTGGAAAAGTGGGCCAAGCCGTTCTTCTGCGCCGATGCGGGCGCCGACTGGCTGTGCCACTTCACCATCCGGGTCGAGAACACCGGCATGGTGCCCTATTGGGGCCCGGTGGTGATCGACGACCACCTGCCGGCCGGCAATCCCGGCGCCAGCATGAGCTTCTGGCCGCAGCCGCCATGGTCGTGCGCCTCGACCGGACCGACGGCCTATCAGTGCGTCGCCGGGCCGGTGCTGCTCTACCCCGGCGACGGCGTGGTGCTGCACGAGGTGGTTACGCTGCCCAAGGCGCTGGTGAACTATTGCAGCATCGCCAATGTGGCGGGGCTGAACTGGGGCTGGGGCGGCGATGCCGATCCGAGCGACGATTTCGGCGTCGGCATCGCCGGCATCAAGGCGCCGGGCTGCGTGCCGGCCGCCGGCACCGACCTGCTGCTCGACAAGATCGCGGCGCCAAACTGCGTCGATGCCGGCGCGAACTGGAACTGCTCGTATGGCGTGCTGGTGCAGAATGCCGGACCGGGCAATTTCAGCGGACCGATCAGCGTGACCGACACGCTGGGCGTCAATGCCCCGGCAACCGTCGTCGGGCCGTGGGGGTGCGTCCAGGCCGGGCCGGTGCTGACCTGCAACATCCTCGCGCCGCCGGTCAACGTGCCGCCGGGCTGGGCCTCGGGCTTCGTGGTCACGGCGCATGTGCCCAAGAATGTCGGGCCGCCGCTTTGCGACCTCGACAACAAGGCCAATATCAACGCGCCCGCCGCGGGTTCACCGATGAACCAGGTGGCCGGCAATGACCACGATGCGGTCACCGACCATATCCCGGATCCGGCGTGCCTCGTGGCGCAGCCGCAGACCGATCTCGAAATGCAGAAGACCGCCCTGGGCTGCTCGCCGTATTTCTATGGCGTCAACGGCTACCTCTGCAAATGGCAGATGACGCTCACCAATCTCGGGCCGGACCCGTATGCCGGCCCGCTGAGCTTTGTCGACAATTCGGCCGGGGTGACGGCCAATGAGCTGACCTTCCTTTATCCGTTCTGTACCGGCACGGCCGTGGTGACCTGCACGCTGCCGGGGGTCGGGCTGGCGCCGGGCGTGCCGGTGGCGATCCCGTTCCACACGTTCATTCCGGATGGGCCGGCGGTCTGCTCGGTGACCAACAACCTGTCGATCCTCGTGCCCAACCCCGGATCGCCACAGAACCCTGCCGGCAACGACTCCGCCACCGTGGGGCAGGCGCTGCCCAACCCGGCCTGTTTCGCGCCGGGCGCCCCCAAACTCAACATCCAGAAGACGGCAACCGGCTGCGCGTCCGATCCCGCGAGTTCGGATTGGCTGTGCGACTTCGACATTACCGTGTTCAACTATGGTGGCGGGGCGCAGCCGGGGCCGATCGAGGTCAAGGACTTCAACGACAAGCCCACGACCTTCAGCGGGGCGGCGTGCGTGCCTTCGGGCGTCGACCAGTGGCTGTGCACGCGGCCGGCAGCGCTGAACGCGCTGGACAGCTGGACCTTCCAGGCGACCTCGCACGTCAATCCGAACAGCGTGACGCTGGCGGATTGCAGCGTGGTCAACACGGTGCTGATCACCAACCCGGCGTCGGGCGATCCCGGCTATCTGGCGCAGGCATCGCAGAAGGTGCCGCAGCTGTTCATCAATCTCGGACCGGGACCGGTGGCAGTGTATTGCGACCCGCCGAGCCTGAAGCTGGAGAAGTCAGCGGTTACGACCGTGAAGGCGGGCGACGGCTATGATGCCACATTCACCGTGCGCGCGACCTCGACCGGGCCGGATCCCTATATCGGGACGGTCGAACTCGAGGAGCTGCTGCCGGACGGCACCAGCTTCGTGTCGAGCAACTGGGCGTGCGTGCCCACAACCGGCAACGACATGCACTGCTCGTCGCCGAGCAAGACCATTCCGGTGGGCAAGTACACGCAGATGACGATCGTCATCCACATCCCGGCCGATGTGGCGACCAAGGCCAGCTGCAACGTGGTCAATACGGTGACGGCCGCGATTTCGGCCGAGGTGCTGCACAGCGCCGAAGGGGTGCAGTACACCGCCTCGGCGGCAGCGCAACTGCCGGCGGAGCTGTGCCGGCCGCAAAGCACGCCAGTACCGCAGCAATGCCCGACGCAGCAGGTGAAACCTGACGGCAGCTGCTGCGAAGCCGGGCTGCAATGGAACGGCAAGCAGTGTGCCAAGCCCCGTCCGGTGGTGCCCAAGTGCCCCGCCGACAGCCATCTGACCGATAACGGTGCGTGTGTCTGCGACAAGGGGAGCCACGGCGACCCCGGTCAATGCGTGCCCAACCAGTCGAGGCCAAGCTGCGACTTCCGCGACAGCCGCCTGATCAATGGCGAATGCGTTTGCCAGCCCGGCACGCACGGCAACCCCGGCCAGTGCCGGCCGGATGTGGTGCAACCGCCGAGCTGCCCGGATGACAGCCGCCTGCGTCGTGGAGAATGCGTCTGCCTGCAGGGCACACACGGCCAGCCCGGCAACTGCCGGCCGGACGTGGTGCAACCGCCGAGCTGTCCGGACGACAGCCGGCTGCGTCGTGGAGAATGTGTCTGCCTGCCGAACACGCATGGCACGCCGGGCAATTGCCGGCCCGACGTGGCGCAGCCGCCAAGCTGCCCGGATGACAGCCGGCTGCGTGGCGGGCAATGCGTCTGCCTGCCGAACACGCATGGCACGCCGGGTAAATGCCGGCCGGATGTGGTCGAACAGCCAAGCTGCCCCGATGACAGCCGCCTGCGCGGCGGAGCCTGCGTCTGTCTGCCGAATACGCATGGTACGCCGGGCAACTGCCGGCCCGACGTGGTCGAACAGCCAAGCTGCCCCGATGACAGCCGCCTGCGCGGCGGAGCCTGCGTCTGCCGGCCGCCGCTGCAGGGGGTGCCCGGGCAATGCGCGCCGCCGGCGGTCACCGAGCTGCCCGGCTGCCCGGACGACAGCCACTTCGACAAGCGTCGGAACGCCTGCGTCTGCAATCGGGGCCTGCAAGGTGAGCCCGGCCGGTGCACCGCCCCGACGCTCGACCTGCAGCCGCTGCGGCCGGGACTGAAGGTCCCGAGCATCAACTGAAGCGAGGGGGCCGCGCACCGACGGTGCGTGGCCCCCAAACCCTATTGCAGGTGCGGCTTGCGCAGGAAGCTGTTGCGGTCGGCGGATTTGATGCGCACCCAGGTGTCGCGCCCATCGCGCACGACGCGCATCGGAAACTCGGCGCCGACCGGGCCGGCGCTCCAGACCTTCCTATAGAAATCTGCAAGGCTTTCGACCTCGCCGTCGCGGACGTCGGAGATCACGTCGCCCTGGCGCAGGCCGGCCTTGGCGGCCGGGCCGCCGTCGGCGACGCTCATCACCACCACCTCGCCGTCGCTCTCGGCGGAGAACACCCCGAGCCAGGGCCGCGGCGGACGGTTCGCTTCGCCGCGGGTGAGGAGGTCGTCGAGGATGGGGCGCAGCAGGTCGATCGGGACGACCATGTTGATGTCGGCGGTTTCACCGGCCCGCATCATCTGCAGGCGGAGCGAGCCGACACCGAGCAGCGTGCCGTCGGCGCCGATCAGCGCAGCGCCTCCCCAGGACGGATGCGCCGGGGCAGTGAAGATCGCCTCGTCGAGCAGGTATTCCCAGTAGCCGGCGAATTCCTGCTTGGCGACGATGGTGGCACGGATGGAGCGGCCGGTGCCGTCGGCAAAGACGACGGCATCGCCGAGCCGGGCGTCGGCGGAGCTGCCCAGCTCGAGCGCCGGCAGGTCGAGCGACCCGAGCGCCTGCACCAGGCCGAAGCCGGTTTCCTGATCATAGGCGAGCGCGTGCGCGGCGACGACCCGGCCGTCATGCGTAGTTATCCACACCTCTTCTGCCTCGGTGATCAGATAGCCGATGGTGAGCACCAGCCCGCTCTCGCGAATGACGACGCCGCTGCCTTCGCGCAGGGTGCCCAGCGCTGCGGCGGTAAAGGCATCGTCGGGAATTGTTGATCGGACGGCCACGACTGACCGCAAGGTCGGATCGATATCCATGCTCTTGTCCTGATGTTGCGGAGGGGAACGCGACCCGGTCGGCACGCGATACCCGCACCAAGGTAGGCACTGCGGCATGGGCTCGCAAGACCCTCGGCCGAGCGAACCCTGAGGTACGTGTTGCGGCAGGACGATTTCTGTTCAATGCTGCACAGGTCAACATCAATAAGGCGGACGCCACGAGCCGCCAACGAGCCGTGACTAGGAGAGACTGCCCAACGAGGAGGAGAATCCAGCATGACTATCAAGAAGTTGAGCCGTCGCGACGTCCTGAGGGGGACCGTTGCTACCGGCGCCGGACTGATTGCCGCGGGGAGCGGACTTCCGGTTTTCGCGCAGGACGCTGCGCCCAAGCCCGACGAGGCGCTGCCGGTCGGCGGTTCGGGAAAACTCACCGTCATCCACCGCACCGAGTATTTCGAAGCGGCGCAGACGGCGTTCCGCGACACCGTACAGTCGTTTGCCGACAAGAAGGGCGTGCAGCTCGACATCTCGACCACCAACCCTGAGTCCTTCGGCGACTTCATGGGCAAGATGACGGCGGCGGTCAAGGCCGGCAACCCGCCGGATTTCGCCTATACGTCCAACGTCTCGATCTCGCAGCTGCACCTGCTCGATCTGGTCGAGGACATGACCGATGTGGTCGACGAGGCGGTCAAGCTCTACGGCGAGATCATGCCGGGCCTCAATGCCGCCAAGACAGCGCAGATCGACGGCAAGTGGTGGGCGGTGCCGCTGATCGGCACCACCACGGGCTATTACGCCCGCGGCGACAAGCTGAAGGAAAAGGGCATCGACCCGGCCTCGCTCAAGACCATCGTCGATCGCCGTGAAGCGGCGCTCGCCATTTCGGGCCCCGATTTCTACGGCTGGGGCTTTACCCCGAACCAATCCGGCGACGGCTTCGGCTTCCTGATTTCGGTGGTGCAGGCCTATGGCGGCTCGTTCACCGACCAGACCGGACAGGTGGTCAAGTTCAACTCGCCGGAAACCGTGCAGGCGTTCGAATTCCTCCGCGAAACCTACGACCGCAACGGCAAGTATGCCGCCATGCTGCCGCCGGGGATCGAGAGCTGGAACGACACCGGCAACAACGAGGCCTATCTCGCCGGGCAGATCGGGTTCACGCAGAACGCCTTCTCGATCTACGCCCAGAGTAAGCGCGACAACAACCCGGTCTATCCCAATACCCTGCTGCTGCGGGCGCCGACGGCGATCAACGGCGACAGCCGCGACGGCGGCAATGTCGGCGGCTGGATGACCGTGTTCAAGGGGGCGCCAAACGCGGCGCTGGCCAAGAAGCTGGCGCTCGACCTGCTCGATCCGACGAACTTCAACAAGATCGCCTCGTTGGGCAGCGTGCTGTTCACGCCGGCCTATGCAAACCTGTGGACCGACGAGCTGATGTCGGCCGAACCGAACCTCAAGACCATCAAGGAGGCGGTCAGCGTCACCGATCCGTTCCTCGGCCAGTCGTGGCCGGCGAACCCCAATGCCGGCGTCGATGCCATCCGCGCCCAAGGCGTGCTGGAGCAATCGGTCGGCAACGTCATCTCGGGCCGCATGTCGCCCGCCGATGCGGTGAAGGACGCGCACCAGAAGATGGTGGACCTGTTCGAAGAAGGCGGGATCATGCAGCCCTGAGGCTGCACTGCTTCCGGCCGGAGGGCTGCAGCGCTGCCCTCCGGTCCCCCGATGCGCGGCCGGGACCGTCACATTGTGACACCCGGCAGCGCCCAACTCCTGCACCTCGACCCGGGGTGCTCAGCTGGAAGGAGGCTTGACCTTGGACAAGCGCATCAGTCTCGACATGCCGGTCGGCGCCGCCACCACCGCCGTACGTCCGCGTTTCAAGCTCAAGAACATCCTCGGCCGCGACTGGCGGATCGCCTATCTGTTCGTGCTGCCCATGGTGCTGCTGATGGCGGGGCTGATCTTCTGGCCGTTCATCAGCGCCATCCTGATGTCGATGACGACATTCAACTTCAACACCGGCGAGACGGTGCAGGTGGGCCTCAGGAATTATCAGCGGCTCTACACCAACTCCGACTACCTGCTGTCGCTGTCCAACACGATCAACTTCACCTTCTGGTCGCTCAGCATCAAGTTCGTCACCGGCATGACGATCGCCATGATCCTCCACTCCAAGTTGCCGTGGCGCAACCTGATGTCGGCGATCATGCTGCTGCCCTGGATCGTGCCCGAGATCGTCACGGCGTTGGCCTGGAAATCGATCTACGACCCGCTGTTCGGTGGCCTCAACCCCATCCTGCAGGGCGCCGGCCTTATCAACAAGCCGCTGGGCTGGCTGTCGGATTCGAACCTGGCACTGGGCAGCGTCATCGCGGTGAACGTCTGGAAGGGCATCCCGTTCTTCACGCTGCTGCTGCTAGCGGGCCTCAAGGCGATCGATACCGAACTCTATGAATCGGCCGAGGTCGACGGCGCCAATGCGGTGCAGCGCTTCCGCTACATCACCCTGCCGGGCATGCGCTACGTCATCCTGGTGGTGCTGCTCCTGAGCTTCATTTCCACCTTCAACCAGTTCGGGCTGATCTTCCTGATGACCGGCGGGGGCCCAAGCGGCGCGACGCGGCTCTATTCGATCCTCGCCTATGAGAAGGCGATCGGCTCCCTGCAGTACGGCCCGGGCAGCGCCATTGCGCTCTCGGTGGCGCCGCTCATGGCGTTCCTCATCTACCTGCTCTCCAAATACATGCGGCATGACGAGCGCGCCGCGGGCGTGCAGAAGAAGGGGCTCGGCATCGGCAAGTTCTTCGGCGGGTTGTTCAGCTTCGTGCTCGACATCTTCTTCTGGCCGTTCGACATGCTGAACCGCGGCATCGAGGTGGTGGGCCGGGCGCTGCGCAAGCGCATGACCGGCTCGAGCGAGAAGCCGGTGTTCAAGCCGCAGGGCCGGGAACGCATGGGGATCGGCATCCGCATCCTGATCCTCTTGCCGATCATGGCGTTCGTCCTGTTCCCGTTCTACTGGGTGCTGATCACCTCGTTCAAAACGACGACGCAGATCAGCCAGCGCCAGTCGATCTTCTGGCCGGATCCGCCGACGCTCAACCAGTATCAGGAGCTGATCTTCGGCTCGCCATTCCTGCACTGGCTGGGTAACTCGATCCTCGTCGCGGCGTTGAGCACGGTCATTTCGGTGGCGATCGCGGCGCTCGCCGCCTATGCGCTGACCCGGCTCAAATTCCTCGGCGCCGGATTGCTCACCACCGCGATCCTCATCACCTACCTGCTGCCGGGCACGCTGATCTTCATCCCGCTCTACCAGACGCTGAGCGACCTGGGACTGATCAACAGCTACGGCGCCCTGCTGACCACCTACCCGACCTTCCTCGTCCCCTTCGCCACCTGGGTGCTGATCGGCTACTTCCGCTCGATCCCGGTGGAACTCGAAGAGGCGGCGATGATCGACGGCGCGAGCCGGCTCTACGCCTTCATCCGCATCACCCTGCCGCTGGCGGCGCCGGCCCTGCTGTCGGTGGCGCTGTTCGCCTTCACCAATGCGTGGAACGAGTTCCTGTTCGCCTTCGTGTTCATCACCTCGGAATCGCTGAGGACACTGCCGATCGGCCTGCAATCGATGGTGGTGGGAGACATCCTGCCCTGGGGCGAACTGATGGCGGCCTCGCTGCTGACGGCGATCCCGGTGGCGGTGCTCTACATGTACGCCCAGCGCTTTCTCGTGGGCGGGCTGACCGTCGGGGCGGTGAAGGGGTAGCAGGCGGTGGCCGTGGGTGGGCTAAGCCGAGTCTGCGGCCCACCCCACCCAGCTTCGCTAGGCGGCTGAGCCGCCAAGCTGCGCTGCCCTCCCCATCAAGGGGAGGGAGAACGCCGCACCATCAGTATGCGTCTCCTTCCCCACAGGGCGCTACCGCGTCCCCTTGTGGGGAGGGATCAAGGGTGGGGGTGGCCACATGCTCCGAGCGCAGGGGTCCCCCCTCACTCGAACCAGGTCGTCCCCGGATACTGGTGCTGGCGGGCCACGGCCTCGTTCAGTTCGAGCCCGATGCCCGGCCGATCGGTCAGCTTGATGCGGCCGTTCTCGATGATCTCGCCACCATCGGTGATGGTCGACCAGTAGTCGCGGTGGAACCAGTGGAACTCCAGCACCAGGAAGTTCGGCACCGTGGCGCAGACCTGCGCCGAGGCCATGGTGCCGATCGGCGATGAGACGTTGTGCGGGGCGAACGGGATGGAATAGAGGTCGGCCATCTCGGCGATCTTGCGGCATTCGGAGAGCCCGCCGCATTTCGGGATGTCGGGCATGATGATGTCGAGCGCCTGCTGCTCGAACACTTTCCGGAAGCCGTGCCGCAGGTAGAGGTTCTCGCCGCCGCAGATCGGCACGCTGGTCGAGCGGGTGATCTCGGCCATGGCGTCGATATTCTCGGGCGGGATCGGCTCTTCCAGCCACATCAGCTGCAGATGCTCGAGGTCCTTGGCGAGACGGATGGCGGAATGCTTGTCGAGCCTGGTGTGCAGGTCGCACGCCACCTCCACTTCCTTGCCGGCGGCCTTCACCACCATCTCGGCCAGCTGCACCATGCGGTCATGCTCCCACTTGTTGGGAGTCATGTTGAACCTGTCCTTCTCGTACCAGCCGGTTTCCGAGCCGGTATGGCCATAGGCGCGGATATCGAGGTCGACCTTGAGCGCCGAGAACCCGGCCGCCAGCACCTTGTCGACCTCGGCCTGCACCTCATCCATGTTCATGCCGGGCGAGACTTCGCAGTCGCAATAGACGCGGATGTCGTCGCGGAACTTGCCGCCCATCAGCTCGTAGATCGGTACCTTCAGGGCCTTGCCCTTCAGATCCCACAGCGCGATCTCGATACCGGTGAGCGCGGTGATCAGGGCGCCGGCGAAGCCGCCTTCGAACACCAGGCTGCGGCGGGTTTCCTCGAAGATCGCGTCGATGGCGAAGGGGTCGCGGCCGATCAGGCGCTCCTCCAGTTCCTTGATGATGGCGATGGCCTGGTAGCCGCCATGCACGCATTCGCCCAGCCCGGTAATGCCGGCGTCGGTCTCGATCCTCACCCACAGATGCATGCAATGGCCGCTCGTCGCCGCCGTCTTCACCGAAGTGATCTTCACGTCGCCTCTCCCTCGCTGTCCTCCACGCTCCTCCGCGTGGACAGGGTCAGGTTACAGGCGACAGGCGCGGTGGCAACCGGCGATCACGCCGTCGGCGATACGTCGAAAGTCGCAACGAGGTGCGACATGCCCTTGCAGAACGCTAAGGCGTGCCGATCCGCAGGAACAGCAGCTGGACGGCCTCGGCGGCGACCCCGTCGGCGCTGAAGCCGGGAGGCGCCAGCACGGTGTCGCGCTGGGAAGCCGCCTGGCGGGCCTGGACGAAGACCGCCGGAACGGCCGCATCGTCGAGCAGCATGGCCGCCGCGCTCTTCTGGCCTTTCACCGGCAGCACGATAATGCCACCGACCCGCCAGTCGAGCATACGGCCGGCAATGTCGGCCTCGCGCTTTTCCGAGCCGTGGCTCGAACCGACAAACAGCACGTGACCGCGCCGCTCGACTTCGAGCTCCAGCGCCATGACCAGCCTGGCCAGCGCCGGATCGTCGAATGTAGGAACGATCAGGCCCACCAGGTTGCGCCGGCCGCGACGCAGTTCGGCTCCCAGCGGGTTGATCCGGTAGCCCAGCGCCTCGATGGCGTTCTGCACCTTGGTGACGTTCTCCGGCAGCACCGTCGAAACGCCCTGCATCACCTTGGAAACGGTGGCGATGGAGACGCCGGCATAGGCCGCGACGTTCTGCATCGACACACGCGATCCGGCACCTTTGCCGCCACCAGCCAAATCACTGCCCTCAAACGTGTCGGCCATGAACTATCGCGATTAATCGTTTACAGCTACCGAAAAAACGATTAATCGCTAAAGCATCGTCGTGCAAGCCGGGAGGAGTGGCGGATGGTCGGGACGGAGCGGAAGCTCAGGATCGCGCTGGTTGGAGTAGGTTTCGGCGCGGAGTTCGCCCCCATCTACAAAGCGCATCCGAATGTGGAATGGGTGGCGCTCAGCGATACCAACCCCGAAAAGCTGGCGGCGGCCGGCGGCCGCTTCGGGATCGAGCGGAGCTATCCGAGCTTCGAGGCGATCCTGAGCGACGATCAGGTCGATGCCGTGCATCTGGTGACGCCGATCCCGCTGCACGCCGAGCAGGCCGTGCGCGTGCTCGAAGCCGGCAAGCACTGCGCCTGCACCGTGCCGATGGCGACCAGCCTCGAGGACATCCGCCGCATCATCGATGCCCAGCGCAGGTCGGGCAAGAACTACATGATGATGGAGACCGCGGCCTATACCCGAGAATTCCTGATGGTCGAGGAGCACTACAAGCGCGGCGAGTTCGGCACCATCTCGTTCGCCCGCGGCAGCCACATGCAGGATATGGAGGGCTGGCCCGAGTACTGGATGGGCCTGCCGCCGCACCACTACATGACCCACGCCATCGCCCCGGTGCTGAAGCTCCTCGGCAAGCGGGTGAAGAAGGTCCACTGCTTCGGTTCCGGCCTGCTGCCGCAGGAGCGCCAGAAGCGCTACGGCAATCCATACCCGGTCGAGACGGCGATCTTCCGGCTCGATGACAGCCCCGTGGCAGTCGAGGTGACCCGCTCGCTGTTCCAGACGGTGCGCCCCTATACCGAGGCGTTTTCGATCTACGGCGACAAGCTCGGCTTCGAGTGGCAGCAGATCGAGGAGGAGGATCCGATGATCTTCTCGATGCCGCAGGCTGCCTTCAGTCGCGGCCGCAAGATCCACCACGAGATGGTGGTGCCGCCCGATCGGCAGGACCTGCTGCCGCCGGAGGTGGCGCCCTTCACCAAGCGGTCGGTGTTCTCAGACGGCAAGCATCTGTCATTCGTCCAGGGCGGCGGCCATTCCGGCTCGCACCCGCATCTGGTGCATGAATTCGTGAGTTCGATGGTGGAGGGGCGCAAGCCGGCCATCGACGCCATTACCGCGGCCAACTGGACCGCGCCAGGCATCGCCGCCCACCTTTCCGCCATGCGCGACGGGGAAGCGGTCGAGGTTCCAGACTTCGAGATGGAGCTGGACAGCGTGCCCTGAGGGCACTGCTACCCGAGAGGAGGGACACATGACTATCGGACTTTCAAGGCGCTCTTTCCTGAAGAGCGCGGCAGCGACCGGTGCTGCCCTGTCGCTGGGCGTTCGGACCACTGCCGCACAGGAAGCGGCGCGGACCGTCAACGTCGTGGGCTGGAACAGCCCGGACCACCAGGAGATCCTGCTCAACGCCGGCAAGGAACTCGGCATCACGGTGAAATACGACGTGCTGCCGGCCGCCTGGAACGACGTGATGCAGAAGATCACGCTGTGGGGCCAGAGCGGCTATGACGGGGTGGATATCCTGTTCGCCGATGACCTGATCGGCGGGCTGTGGGGGATGAATGGCTGGGCCGACGACCTCAGCGGCCTCGATGTTTCCTCCAAGGTCCAGGGCGACCTCGTCGACAACATCGCGGCGCTGAACAGCGCGGCGGGCGGCATCTACCGGCAGTTCTTCCTGCTCGATGCGGAGCCCTTCTACTACAACAAGAAACTGGTGCCGACGGCGCCCAAGACCTGGGACGAGATGACCACGGTGGCGCAGAGCGTTACCGGCGGCGACGTGTGGGGCTGGCGGCCGCTGGGCGGCAATGGCCATGCCTTCAACACCGTGCTGCTGATGCTCAACCAGGCCGGCGCCGACCTCGAGTCGCTTTCCGACCCGGAAACGCTCGCGGCGCTGCAATACATGTACGACTGGGTGCAGACGTCGAAGATCACCCCACCCTCGACCGTCAACGAGGACAACACCACCGTCGAGGCCCTCGCTGCCGCCGGCAAGGCGGCGATGTGGTGGAGCTATGGCGGCTCGCTCAAGAACGTCCCGAGCATCGACGGCTCGACCCTCAGCATCGACGATATCGGCGTCGCCCGCTATCCGGCCGGCCCCGCCAGCGACATCGGCTTGGTGCACGGCTGGGGGTTCCTCTCGCCCAAGGCCTCGGCCAACAAGGCGGCGGCGCATGAGCTGCTGAACTATCTCGGCCAGCCCGAGCAGGTTCGCAACCTGGTGCTCAAGACCAATGCGCCGCCGCCGCTCAAGTCGTTGCTGGCCGATCCCGAGATCCAGGCCAAAGTGCCGCTGATCATGGCCAATGGCGGCTGGGAAAACACCATCCGCGGCGCCAAGTTCCGGGAGCCGATCGTCAACCACCGGCAGGTCACCCAGCTGTGGACGATGATCGACAAGCTCGGCGCTTACATCCTGTCGGGCCAGAAGTCTCCGGCCGATGCGCAGGCCTGGGCGATGTCCGAATACCAGACGATCAAGGACGAGGCCTGACCCTCGTCACGTGGTCCCGGCGCAGGCCGGGGCCACCCCTTCGTATGGAGACTATTGCCAAGTGGACATTTCAGCTTCCGGCGGCGTCAGATCCGCCCGCGAACGGTTTTTCAGGCTGCCGACACTGGCGCTGGTTGCCTATGCGCTGGTGTTGCCGGCGATTGCGCTCAGGGCGGCTTTCGTCATCGGACCGATGTTCCAGAGCATCTTCCTGAGCTTCACCAACAAGAACCTGACCAACGAGGGGCGCTTCGTCGGCATTCAGAACTATGTGCGGATGCTGAGCGACGAGACGCTGATCAACTCGTTCGGCTTCACCCTGGGCTACACCGCCGCCGCGACCATTCTCGAGACCGTGCTGGGCCTGCTGATCGCCATGCTGCTGATGCAGGTGACGCGATTCAAATGGCTCACCAACACCTTGATGCTGCTCCCCTGGGTGATGGCGCCGCTGCTCGCCGCCACGGTGTGGAAAATCCTCTACCTGGAGGATGGCGGCATTCTCAATGAGCTGCTGCGCACGTTCGGACTGATCGAGGGGCCGGTGCGCTGGCTGAGTTCGCCCGACCTTGCCCGGATCTCGGTCATCGTCACCAGCGTGTGGAAGAACCTGCCCTGGGTGGCGCTGATCTTCATGGCCGGTCTCGCCGCAATACCCGGAGAGCTGCAGGAGGCGGCCCGCGTCGACGGCGCCAATCCGTTGCAGCGCTTCTGGTATGTGACGCTGCCGCAGCTCAGGCCTTCGATCTACCTGGTGCTGATGTTCCGCGGCATGGGCGAGGTGCAGACTTTCGAGCAGATCGCCGGCCTCACGCAGGGCGGACCGGGCACCGCGACGACGACGCTCGCCGTCTATGCCTATCAGCGCTTCTTCACCGAAACCCGTTACGGCTACGGCTCGGCCATCGCCGTGCTGCTGCTCCTGCTTACGGCAGCCATTGGCGGCTATTTCGCCTGGCGCCTCTACAAGGCGAACCGCTGATGTCCGGTACCCTGACCTTCCGCCCCAGCCTGCTGCCGCGGGGCTTTGCCCGGCAGACGGTGCTCACGCTGCTGTTGCTGGTGTTCCTGCTGTTTCTGGCGTTTCCGATCTACTACATGGTCATCACGTCGCTGAAGACACCGAGCGAAGCCTATCGGGTGCCGCCGACACTGTGGCCGCAGAACATCCAGTTCAACGCCTTCCCCTACATGCTGGAAGCGTGGGGATACTGGCGTACCTTGTTCAATACCGTCGTGGTGGCGGGCGTATCGGCGTTCATCTCGACCGTGCTCGGCGGCCTCGCCGCCTATGCCATCACCAGGCTCACCTTCAAGGGGCGAACGCTGCTCTACAGCCTGTTCGTCGCCACCATCGCCATTCCCGGCATGGTGACGGTGGGGCCGATCTTTCTGGCCTACAAGGACCTGAAGCTCATCGACACCCATATCGGCCTGGTGCTGGTGTTCGTCGCCGAGACGCTGCCGATCGCGTTGTTGACGCTGTTCTCGTACTTCAAGGCGATCCCGAGGGAACTCGACGAAGCCGCATCGATTGATGGCAGTTCGATCGTCGGGACCTTTTTCCGCATCATCCTGCCGATCGCCCTGCCCGGCTTCTCGGTGACGTTCCTGCTGATCTTCATCGCGGTGTGGAACGACTTCCTGTTTGCCTTCATCCTCACCGCTTCGCCCGACGTGCGGCTCCTGACCGTGCGGCTGTTCGAAGTGCCGAGCCCGGGCGATATCAACCGTATCCCCTATGACCTGATTGCCGCCGGCGGAGTGCTGATCCTGCTGCCGCTGGTGCCGATCCTGCTGCGGATCCAGAAGCAGCTGGTGGAGGGCATTCTCGCCGGAGCGGTGAAGGAGTAGCACCCGTACCGGCGCTAGAGGCCGGCAAGCGACAGGTCGCCGGTGCGGTCGACGGCGATGTAGCGCTGGATCTGGGCGACGATCTGGCCGGCATGCTGGGCGGCGAGGCGGTCGCAGAGGTCGGCGTCCTCGGCTTCGATGGCGGCAATGATGGCGTCGTGCTCATCGACATAGCGGCGCGGCAGGTGGTCGTTGAAGCTCTTGTAGTAATAGAGCCTGAGGATGCGCCGGCCCTCGTCGAGCAGCCGGGAGAACAGGCCGGTGAAGTAGGGGTTGCCGCCGGCTTCGGCGATGGTGGCATGCAAATCCCGGTTATGCCCGATCATGCCGAGCACGTCATTGTCGCTTACCGCCCTGGCATAGGCCGCCTGGTGGCGACGCATGGCGTCGAGATGCGCTCGCGTCCGGGCCCCGGCCGCTAGTCGGGTGGTCACCCGGTACATCAGCGTCAGCGCCTCGAAATAGACCGGCAAGGCGCCGAAATCGATCGGCGCCACGATGGTGTTGCGGTTGGGCAGCTGGCTCACCAGCCCTTCGGCCGCCAGCCGCACCAGCGCCTCGCGCACCGGCGTGCGCGACATGCCGAAGGCCTCGGCGAGCGTCACCTCATCGAGCGGGGCGCCCGGATCCAGCGTCAGTTCGAGGATCGAGGCCTTCAACTGCTCGTAGACCTGCTGGACGCCCGAGCCTTTGACTCGCGGCGCAAGCTGGAGTGTCGCGCGCAGCGATCCACTCATCATTCTGCTCCCGTCGGCTCCGCATTGACGAAATGTTAACGCGGCTGCATTCTGCCGACAAGATGCATGCAGGGATGCGTCTGAGGAAAAGGGAGACGGAACAACATGCGAAACGTCATCAAGACAGCAGCGGGTCTCGCACTCGCCATCGCCTTTGGCATGCCTGCCGTGGCGCAGGACACCTTGACCATCGGCATCATGGTCCCCACCACCGGCTCCGAGGCCACCTATGGCCAGGACATGGCCAATGCGGTGAACCTCGCCATCGACGAGATCAACAAGGCCGGCGGCGTGCTGGGCAAGCAGCTGACCTCGACGATCGGCGACGACGGGTGCGATGCGCAGCTGGCGGTCAACGCGGCCAGCAAGCTGGCGGCCTCGGGCGTGGTCGGCGTGGTCGGCGGCTATTGCTCGGGCGCGACGATCCCGACGCTGAAGATCTACGGCGATGCCAAGATCCCGCTGATCATCCCGGCGGCGAACTCGACCAAGCTGATCCCGGAAAACCCGGGCAACGCCTTCATGATCAACTCGACCGGCAACGACCAGGTGGCCAAGGCGATCGAGTACTTCAACGGCAAGGGCATCAAGTCGATCGCCATCATCAACCAGGGCGATGCGTACTCGCAGGACCTGGCCGACCTCACCAAGAAGAACTGGGAAGCGGCCGGCAACAAGGTCACCAACTTCGAAGTCACCAACAAGGGTGAGCAGGATTACTCCGCCGTGGTGACGGCCATCACCTCGGCCAACCCGGACGCGGTGTTCTGGACCGCCTATTATGCGGATGGCGGCCTGTTGATCCGGCAGCTGCGCGAGCGCGGCTACCAGGGGCTGATCGCGGTGGGTGACGGCTCGAACTCGCCCGAGCTGTTCAAGATCGCCGGCCCGGCCGCCGAAGGGGTGATCGCCTTCTCGAACCCCACGGCCGAGTTCCTGCCGCAGGCCAAGGCCTTCGCCGATGCCTACCAGGCCAAGTACAATGCCGCGCCGGGACCCTACTCGACGCTCAGCTATGACGCCATGAAGCTGCTCGCCTGGGCCCTGACCACGGCCGGCACCACCGATTCCGCCAAGGTGATCGAGACGCTGCAGGGCGCCAACTTCACCGACACCATCTCGGGCCCGATCTCGTTCACGCCGGAAAAGACCCTGGCGCGCTCCAACTTCGTGGTGCTCGAGGGCAAGGGCGGCGCCTGGACCCTGGCACAGTAACGAGAGCTGGCAACCCTGTGGGTCGGCGGGCGCGCCGACCCACGCAAGATGGGCTGAGGGGCGAGGCGGCCGGTGAGCATTTTCGATATCTTCACGAACCAGTTGCTGAACGGCATCGTGCTCGGCTCGTTCTACGCCCTGGTGGCGCTCGGCTACACCATGGTGTTCGGGGTGGTGAAGCTCCTCAACTTCGCCCATGGCGAGCTCTACATGGTGGGCGGCTTTGCCGGCTTCCTGGTGCTGTCCTTTCTCGCCCCCTATATCGGCCCGGGCTGGCTCGGCGTTGCCGTGTCGATGCTGCTGGCGATGGTGGCGGTGGGCTTTCTCGGCGTGGTCATCGAGCGCGTCGCCTATGCGCCGATGCTGTCGGCTCCCCGCCTCTCGATCCTGATCACTGCGCTGGCGGTGTCTCTGGTGCTGCAGAACGGCATGCTGACGCTGACCAAGGGGCAGTATGTGCCGTTCGGCGCGGCGCTCGGCTTCGGCGGCGTCCGGCTCGGCAACCTGTTCATCAGCTACAACCAGATGATCCTGGTCGGCGTCGCCGCGGCGCTGATGCTGGGGCTCGAACTGTTCGTGTCCCGGACCCAGTATGGGCGGGCGATGCGCGCCGTGGCCGTCGACAAGGACATGGCGCGACTGATGGGGATCAACGTCAATGCGGTGATCGCCATCACCTTCTTTCTCGGCTCGGCGCTGGCGGCCGCGGCGGGGACGATGGCCGGGGCCTATTATGGCTCGCTGTGGTACTTCATGGGTTTCCTGATCGGCCTCAAGGCGTTCACCGCAGCGGTGATCGGCGGCATCGGCTCGATCCCCGGCGCCATGCTGGGCGGACTGATCCTGGGACTGCTCGAGAGTTTTGGCACGCAGCTGCCCGGAGTGGGCAGCGAGTGGAAGGACGTGTTCTCGTTCTCGGTTCTGATCCTGGTGCTGGTGCTCAAGCCCACCGGGTTGCTCGGCAAGCCTGAACAGGAGCGCATGTGATGGCAGGGTTCCCGGAACGACCCAGCGCCTGGGGCGGGCTCTCCGCCATTCTCGATACGCCGGCCAAGCGCGCGGCGGCGATCGGGGTGATCCTCGTCGCCATGGCGGTGGCGCCATTCGCCTTCGGCACCTACGGCACGGTGATCCTCACCAACGCGCTGCTCTACGTGCTGCTGGCGCTCGGGCTCAATATCGTGGTCGGTTACGCCGGCCTGCTCGACCTGGGCTTTGCGGCGTTCTTCGCGGTCGGCGCCTATACGGTGGGCATCACGACGTTGCATTTCGGGCTCAGCTTCTGGCTGGCGCTGCCGCTGGCGGTGTTGATCGCCATCATCGCCGGCATCGTCATCGGCGCCCCGACGCTGCGGCTCCGGTCGGATTACCTCGCTATCGTCACGCTGGGGTTCGGCGAGATCGTCCGCATCACTGCACGGAACCTCCGCGAAACCGGCGGCGCCAGCGGGCTGATCGGCATCGACTCGCCCTGGCTGTTCGGCTGGCACATCCGCACCCCGCTCGATTTCTACTATGTGTTCTGCGTCCTCGCGATCCTCGGTGTCATCGCCTCGGCCCGGCTCGCCAACTCGCGGCTCGGCCGCGCCTGGCTCTATGTCCGGCACGATGAGGATGCGGCCGAGGCGATGGGCATCAACCGGGTCAAGGTGAAGCTCGCGGCCTATGTGGTGGGCGCCATCTACGGTTCGATCGGCGGCGCATTCTTTGCCGCCAACCTCGGCGCGATCTCGCCGGAAAGCTTCTCGTTCCGGCAATCGGTGCTGATCCTGATGGCGGTGATCCTGGGCGGCATGGGCAAGATTCCCGGCGTGATCCTCGGCGCCTTCATCGTCATCCTCGCGCCCGAGCTGCTGCGCGATGCCGGCGACATGCGCCTGCTCATCTTCGCGGTGGGCCTGCTGCTCATCATGCTGTTCCGGCCCAGCGGCATCTGGCCGGCGCGGAGCAAGCAGAAATGAGCCTGCTCGAACTCAAGGGCATCAGCCTCAGCTTTTCCGGATCCATGGTGCTGGACGGGGTCGATTTCGACGTGCCGGCCGGCAGCATCGTCAGCCTCATCGGCCCCAACGGCGCCGGCAAGACCTCGCTGTTCAACAGCATTACCGGCTTCTACAAGCCGCAGCAGGGCTCGATCCGCCTCGACGGCACCGAGACCATCCGGATGAAGCCGCACCAGGTGACGGAGCTCGGCATTGCCCGAACCTTCCAGAACGTGCGGCTGTTCCGCGAGATGAGCGTGGTCGAGAACGTCATGTCGGGCCAGCACAGCCGCAGCAGCGCCGGGATCATCGATGCCATCCTGCGCCTGCCCGGGCAGCGGCGCGAAGAAGCGAGGATCCGGGCGTTCGCCGAGGATTGCCTCGACTTCGTCGGCATCAGAGAAGGCTGGGAGCGCGAGGCCACTACCCTGCCCTATGGCTGGCAGCGGCGGGTCGAGATCGCGCGGGCGCTGGCGACCGAGCCCAAGCTGCTGCTGCTCGACGAGCCGGCGGCGGGGCTCACCTCGGGCGAAAAGGAAGACCTGATCGGCCTCATCGGGCGCATCCGCGACGAGCGCGGCATTGCCGTGCTACTGATCGAACACGATACCGGGCTGGTGATGCGCATCTCGGAGCGGATCAGCGTGCTCGACCACGGCGTGATGATCGCCGAGGGGATGCCGAAGGAAATCCAGTCCAATCCGAAGGTGATCGAGGCCTATCTCGGGGTCGAGGAGGATGTACTTGACCTCTGATGTGATCCTCCAGCTCGAGGGCATTGCCAGCGCCTACGGCAAGATCGATGCGGTCAAGGGCATCGATCTCGAGGTGAAGCGCGGACAGATCGTGACGCTGCTGGGCGCCAATGGGGCCGGCAAGACCACGACGCTGAAAACCATCTCGGGCCTCGTCCGCGCCAAGGCCGGCCGGGTGCTGTTCGAGGGCAACGACATCACCGGCATGGCCGCGCACCAGATCGCGCGCGCCGGGGTGGTGCATGTGCCGGAGGGCCGGCACGTGCTACGCGGATTGAGCGTGCGCGAAAACCTCGAGCTGGGCGCCTTCACGGTGAAGGACACGACACTGCGCCGCGACCGACTCGAACAGGTGTTCACGCAGTTCCCGATCCTCAGGACGCGGGCCAATTCGGACGGTTCGCTCCTGTCGGGCGGCGAGCAGCAGATGCTGGCCATCGGCCGGGCGCTGATGCACGGCCCCAAGATCCTCCTGCTCGACGAGCCCTCGATGGGCCTCGCGCCCAAGCTGGTGCTGGAGACGATGCGGATCGTCAAACGGCTCAACGAGGCCGGCACCACCATCCTCCTCGTCGAGCAGAACGCCAGGCTGGCGCTGCGACTCGCCCATTACGGCTATGTCCTCGAAAGCGGCGTCATTCGGCTGGAGGGTGAAGCCTCGAAACTGAGCGCCGATCCCTCGATCGTTCAGGCCTATCTCGGCAGCTGAATGAAACTCCCAAGCGACTCCCCAGTAAGTTCAAAGGCCATCTGACTTGACCGAACCAACCAGCATCGACGTCGCCATTATCGGCGCCGGCATCATCGGTGTTTCCACCGCCTTCAAGCTGCAGGAGGCAGGGCGCACCGCCGTGCTGATCGATCGCAAGGGCATTGCCGAAGAGACCAGCCGCGGCAATGCCGGAGCCTTCGCCTTCTCGGACGTCATCCCGATGGCCACCTCCGGCGTCCTCGGCAAGCTGCCGCGCTGGCTGAGCGACCCGCTTGGCCCACTGACCATCCGGCCGGAATACCTGCCGCAGATCACGCCCTGGCTGCTGCGCTTCTGGCGCGCCGGCTGGCCCGATCGAGTGGCGGCAAGCCTCAAGGCGCAGAGCGCCATGATGCGTCTGGCCCGAACCGAGGCAGATGCCCTGATCGCCAGCGCCGGCCTCGACGAGATGATCCGCCGCGACGGGGTGCTCGAGCTCTACGAGAGCGAAGACGAACTGCGCAAAACCGCGCGGGACGACGCCGCGAAATCCGCCGAAGGCATCGAGTTCCGCCACGTGCGGGGGGCCGAACTGGCCGAACTGCAGCCGGGGTTGTCGCCGCGGATCACCTGCGCCACCTTCATCCCGAAGTGGCAGACGGTCAGCGACCCCTATGACTACGCCGTTGCCGTGGGCAAGGCAGCGATGGCGCGCGGCGCCAGCTTCCGCCGCGGCGAGGTGGCAGAGTTGCGCCCCGACGAAGCCGGCGTCACCGTGGTGTTCAGCGACGGCAACTCGTTGCGGGCGCGCCAGGTGGTGGTGGCCGGCGGGGCCTGGTCGAAACGGCTCACCGCTCCGCTCGGCGATGCCGTGCCGCTCGAAACCGAGCGCGGCTACAACACCACGCTCGACGGCTACAGCTTCGACCTCAGGCGCCAGCTGGTGTTCGGCGGCCACGGCTTCGTGGTGACGCCGCTCGCCAGCGGCATCCGCATCGGCGGCGCGGTGGAGCTTGGTGGCTTGAGCCTGCCGCCCAACTTCAAGCGCGCCGACGCCATGCTGACCAAGGCGGCCGCCTTCATGCCCGGCCTCGTCACTTCAGGCGGCAAACAGTGGATGGGGTTCCGCCCGTCGCTGCCCGACAGCCTGCCGGCGATCGGCTTCTCGCGCCGCTCGCGCAACATCGTCTATGCCTTCGGGCACGGCCATCTGGGGCTGACCCAGTCGGCCGCGACCGGCAAGCTGGTGGCGGAACTCGCCACCGGCGCCGCCCCCTCCCTCGACCTCACCCCCTTCTCTCCGCAACGCTTCTAGAACGAGCCTTCCCATGTCCCGGCATATCTTCACCTGCATCGATGGTCACACCTGCGGCAACCCGGTCCGCCTCGTCGCCGGCGGCGGCCCGCTGCTCAAGGGCAACTCGATGATGGAGCGGCGCGCCGATTTCCTCGAGAACCACGATTGGATCCGCAAAGGGCTGATGTTCGAGCCGCGCGGCCATGACGTGATGAGCGGCTCGATCCTCTATCCGCCGACGCGCGAGGATTGCGATATCGCGATCCTGTTCATCGAAACCTCGGGCTGCCTCTACATGTGCGGGCACGGCACCATCGGCACCGTGACCATGGCGATCGAGAACGGACTGATGACGCCGAAGACGCCGGGGGTGGTGAACCTCGACGTGCCGGCCGGCAAGGTGGTGGCCGAGTACACCATGGATGGAGAGTATGTCGACAAGGTGCGGATCACCAACGTGCCGAGCTTCCTCCACTCCACCGACCTCGAGATCGAAGCTCCAGGGCTCGGCAAGCTCAAGGTCGACGTGGCCTATGGCGGCAACTTCTACTGCATCGTCGACGCGCAGGAGAATTTCTCCGATATCGCCGACGTCTCGGTCGGTGACCTCTTACGCTGGAGCCCGGCGCTGCGCACGGCGATGAACGAACGCTACGAGTTCGTCCACCCGGAGAACGACAACATTCGCGGCTGTACCCATATCCTGTGGACCGGCAAGCCGACCAATGCCGCCAACACGGCGCGCAACGCGGTGTTCTACGGCGACAAGGCGATCGACCGCTCGCCCTGCGGCACCGGCACCTCGGCGCGCATGGCGCAATGGTATGGCCGCGGCAAGCTGAAGGTCGGCGATGCGTTCAACCACGAGTCGATCATCGGCTCGGTGTTCAACGGCCGGGTCGAGCGGGCGGTGAAGGTCGGCAATTACGACGGGATCGTCCCCTCGATCGCCGGCTGGGCCCGGCAGACCGGCCTCAACACCATCTATATCGACGACCGCGACCCCTTCGCCCACGGCTTCTCACTGGTGTGACGATGGACCTGACAAAAGGCCCCCTCACCCGGCGCTACGCGCCGACCTCTCCCCCAGAGGGAGAGGTGGTGCATGGGCGAGATCGCGCCACCTCGTCACCTCTCCCTTGGGGGAGAGGTCGCTGCGCAGCAGCGGGTGAGGGGGCCTTTTCTACGACTGCTGCGAGGCACACATGAAAATCACCGCCATAACGGTCTATCAGGTCGATCTGCCGCTGCGCGAAGGGCGCTACAACTGGAGTGGCGGCAACTTCATGGAAGTGTTCGACTCGACCGTTGTGACGGTCGAGACCGACGCGGGCATTACCGGTTATGCCGAGTGCTGCCCGCTCGGCTCGGCGTACCTGCCGTCCTATGCCAAGGGGGTCCGGGCCGGCATCGCGGAGATCGGCCCCAAGCTGATCGGGCATGATCCGACGGACCTGTGGCCGCTCAACCATCACATGGACGCGGTGCTGCGCGGTCACCCCTATGTGAAGGCGCCGATCGACATCGCCTGCTGGGACATCCTGGGGAAGGTCGCCGGGTTGCCGGTCCATAAGCTGCTCGGCGGCGCCGAACAGGAAAAGATCGCGCTCTACCGGGCGATCAGCCAGGAAGATTCCGCTGTCATGGCCGAAAAGATCGCCGGCTATCGCGCCGAGGGCTATACGAAATTCCAGCTCAAGGTCGGGGGCGACCCCAATGACGACATCCGGCGCATCCGGGCCTGTCGCGCAATCCTCGCCGACACCGACATCCTCGTCGCCGATGCCAATACCGGCTGGACCATGGCCGACGCGGCGCGCGTGGTGAACGCCGTGGCCGACCTCGATGTCTATATCGAACAGCCCTGCATGAGCTACGAGGAGAGCCTTTCGGTGCGCCGCCGCACCAGCCTGCCATTCGTGCTCGACGAGAACATCGGCACGGTCGGCGACCTGGTGAAAGGCATTTCCGAAGATGCGTTCGACGTGATCAACCTGAAGATCAGCAAGGTCGGCGGCCTGACCAAGGCGCGGCAGATGCGCGATCTCTGCGTCGCCTCGGGCATTCCGATGACCATCGAGGATACCTGGGGCGGCGATATCGTCACCGCCACCATCGCGCATCTGGCGCGCTCGACGCCGCAGAAGTTCTGCTTCACGGCGACCGACTTCAACTCCTACGTGACCGTGTCGATCGCCGAGGGCGCGCCCAGGCGCGACAACGGCTTCATGAGCTCGAGCAACGCGCCGGGCCTCGGAGTAGAGCCCAGATGGGACGTGCTTGGCGAGCCGGTCCAGGTGATCAGGTGATCGTCAGTCAGGACACCCTCCCCCTCGCGGGGAGGGTAGCGCAGCCGGGAGCGAAGCGACCTGGCGAAGCTTGGGTGGGGGGAGAAGCACGCTCCCTGCCCGTGTCATCCCCCACCCTTGATCCCTCCCCGCAAGGGGGAGGGAGACGACTGCTACTGCTACTACCGGTGACCAAATGAGAACTACCCGCGCCATTGAGATCGTCGGCTGCCATGCCGAGGGCGAGGTCGGAGACGTGATCGTCGGCGGCGTCGCACCGCCGCCGGGCGACACGCTGTGGGAGCAGTCGCGCTTCATCGCGCGCGACCAGACCCTGCGCAACCTGGTGCTGAACGAGCCGCGCGGCGGGGTGTTCCGGCACGTCAACCTGCTGGTGCCGCCCAAGGACCCCAGGGCGCAGATGGGTTTCATCATCATGGAGCCAGAAGACACGCCGCCGATGTCGGGTTCGAACTCGATCTGCGTGTCGACCGTGCTGCTCGATACCGGCATCGTGCCGATGAGCGAGCCTGAAACCCGGCTGGTGCTCGAAGCGCCGGGCGGTATCGTCGAGGTGGTGGCCGAATGCCGGAACGGCAAGGCCGAGCGGATCACCGTGACAAACGTGCCGAGCTTTGCCGACAAGCTGGGAGCGAAACTCGAGGTCGAGGGCGTCGGCACGCTGACCGTCGACACCGCCTATGGCGGCGACAGCTTCGTCATCGTCGACGCCAATGCACTCGGCTTCAGGATCGTGCCGGACGAGGCGCGGGAACTCGCCGAGATCGGCATCCGCATCACCCGCGCCGCCAATGAGCAACTCGGCTTCACCCACCCGACCAATCCGGACTGGAGGCATTTCTCGTTCTGCCAGATCGCGGCACCGCTCGTGCGTCGCGATGGCCTTTTGACCGCCGCCAATGCCGTCGCCATCCAGCCGGGCAAGATCGACCGTTCGCCCACCGGCACCGGCGCTTCGGCCCGCATGGCGGTGCTGCGCGCCAAAGGCGAGATGCAGGTCGGCGACCGCTACCTGGCGCGCTCGATCATCGGTTCGGAATTCCTCGGTCGTATCGAGGCGGATACGACGCTGGGCGGCCGGCCGGCGATCATCCCCTCGATCTCCGGCCGCGCCTGGATCACCGGCACCCGCACCGAAATGCTCGATCCATCCGACCCCTGGCCGGGCGGCTATCGGCTCTCCGACACCTGGCCACGGATCGGCAAGTGACCACCACTATCGCATATGACGAACTCGCAGCCCTGCTGCGAGCGATCTTCCTCAGGCACGGCTGTTCGGAAACCGTTGCCAGCCTCCTCGCCGAGAACATGGCTGGCGCCGAGCGCGACGGCGCGCATAGCCACGGCATTTTCCGCATCAGGGGCAACCTCGCTTCGCTCGATACCGGCTGGGTGGACGGCAAGGCCCAACCGGTGCTCGAGGACGTGGCGCCGGGCATGCTCAGGGCCGATGGCCGCAACGGCTTCTCGCTGCCGGTGCTGGAACTGGCGCGCCAGCCGCTGATGGCCAAGGCGCGCGCCAACGGAATCGCGATGCTCAGCGTGCGCAAGGCACATCACTTCAGCGCCGTCTGGCCCGATATCGAGCCGTTCGCGCGCGAGGGGTTCGTGGCGCTTGCCATGATCAACTCGATGGCGTCAGTGGTGCCACATGGCGGCCACCGCAAGGTCTACGGCACCAACCCGTTCGGCTTTGCCGCGCCGCGCGACGGCATGGATCCGCTGGTATTCGACCAGGCCTCGAGCGCCATGGCCAATGGCGACGTGCAGATTGCCCGACGCGAAGGCCGGCAACTGCCGCCTGGCACCGGGGTCGACCGGCACGGCGCCCCGACCACCGACCCTGCTTCTATCCTCGATGGCGGGGCGCTGCTGCCGTTCGGCGGGCACAAGGGCTCGTCGATCGCCATGATGATCGAGATCATGGGCGCGGCGCTGGCCGGGGGCGACTATTCGTTCGAGATCGACTGGAGCGCCTATCCCGGCGCCGCCACCCCGCATGGCGGGCAGACCTATATCCTGATCGATCCACAACGGGGCGCGGTGAACAGCTTTGCAGATCGGCTGGAAGTGCTGATCGACGAGATCCATGATGCCGGCCAATCGCGCCTTCCCGGCGATCGGCGCTATGCCACCCGCCGCGACAGCCTCGCCAGCGGCATAGCGGTCGATGCGGCGGCGCTGGCGGAGCTTCGAGCGCTGGCGGCAGAATGAGGGCAATCATGCAGGTCCGCGCGGCCGGCCCAGCAGCGCATTACGGCTTGTAGTAGCTTCCATCCGGCATCAGCGCGTCCTGCCAGTTGGTGCCCTCGGTGATGGCGTTGCGGAGGTTGGCGGAGACGAGGCGGGTGCCGGAGAGGTCGGCGTTGCTGAGGTCGGCGGCGATCAGACGGGCGCCGAACAGGTCGGAATGGGCGAGGTTGGCGCCACGCAGGATGCCGGCCTCGAGGTTGCTGGCCGTGAAATCGGCACCCTCGATGGTGCTGCCGGTGAAATCCACCCGCTGCATGTTCAACTGGCGGAAGCTGGCGCCGGAGAAATCGGCGTTTGGCGCCTTCACGCCGCCGAAGCGGGCATCCTCGAACTGGGCGAAGCGCAGGCTGGCGCCATCGAGGCGGACGTTGGTCATAATGGCGCGACGAAAGTTGACGCTCTCTCCCCTGGCGCCGGCGAAGGACGCCCCGCTGAGCGTCGCCCGAAAGAACACGGCATTGTCGAGGCGGGCATCGGCGAGGTCGGCATTGCCGAGCTTGGCGGCGGTGAGGTCGGCTGCTTCGAGATTGGCGCCCTTGAGGTTCGCCCCGCTCAGATCGGACTGAAAGAAGAAGGCGCCGCTGAGATCGGCACCGCTGAGATCAGCGCCGGCGAGATTCCGGTCGCTGAGGTCGGCGCCGACGAGCGCGCAGCCCGGACAGGAGGTCGCTTCGCCGGCGAGGAAGGCCGACGCCTCAGAGGCTTGCGCGACGGCCGGCACCAGTGTCGCGAGCAGCAGGGCGAGCGCGGTGCCGACAACCCGCCTCATGGCGCGGCCTTTGCCGCATCGAGAGTGACGTCGAACGCCTCCCAGCGGGTCGAGGATTCGTACTGGCCCGGCTCGAACATGCCATGGATATCGAGGCCGGTCTGGCCGGGCTTGCGGAAGTAGTGGGTTTCCACCCGGATGTGCCGCCCCTCGACGTCCTTGGTGCAGACTTCCTTGATGAACATCTCGCCGACGCCGGTTTCGCCTGGCGCTCTGGGCAAATCGGCGCAGGTCCAGTCGCGCGCGCCATAGCGCTGGAACACCGGTAGCCGGAACAGGTAGGCGCGGCCTCGGTCCTCGACATGTGCGCGGTCATCGGTGACGGCGCGAAAGCCGCGCACCACGCCGGCATCGTCGAACAGCAACGACAGGACGACCGGGAAGTTGGCGAGCCGGGTGCCGCCGAAGCGCTGCAGCCAGAGCTCCTCGCCGTACTGATCGTGGAAACGCTCGGCGAGTTTGCCGACCCGCCGGCCGAACTCGACATAGACCTCGTGGAGGCCGCGCGCGTCAGGGGCGCACTGGGCGAAGTCAATCCAGCCGGTCAGGTGCTGCAGCGGCGGGCCGCCGTTGGAGCCGCAGGCGAAGGCCTCATACCCCTCGTTGGGGAGCGAGGCGGCGGTCTCGCCGATGGCGAGGGTGCGAAATTCGGGCGGGAGCGGCGCCGCCAGTGCCTGGGCGGCAAGGCCGAGCAGCAAAAGGGCCGGCAGCACTCTGGCGAGTTTCATAATGGTACCGTCACGCAAGGCGAAAAGGGATGGCACGGCAGCTTTCGCCGCCGTGCCACAGGAGAGATCAGTTTATCGCGAAGACGTACATGGCGTCCGTCGGGACGAAGTACTTCAGCGACGGGTCAGCATTGATCTGCACCGTGCTGGGAGCCGCACCGGCGAGTACCGCGATGTACTGCTTGCCGTCGACGGCATAGGCCATCGGCGGGGAGCCGAGCGAGGTGCCGACGTTGAACTTCCAGACTTCTTTCAGCGTCTCGTCGTCATAGGCGTAGATCCAACCGGCACGATCGGAGCCGAATACCAGGCCGCCGGCGGTTGCCAGCATGCCGTTGCCGCGTGCGATCAGGTGGGTCTTGGCGGCAATCTTGCCGGTGACCGGATCGATTGCCACGACCGAACCAGACTGTTCGGCCGGCAGTTCGGTGCCCTCGGGAGCGGGCAGGCGACCGTTCCATTCCTTCTGCGCCGTCACGACGTCGTAATCGCCACCGGTGATGGTCGGGTTCGGCGCCTCGGTCGGCACGTAAGCCGAGCAGCCTTCGTTGGAGGTGAGATAGACCAGCTTGGTCTTGGCGCTATACGAGGCAGGCTGCCAGTTCTTGCCGCCACCCAGGGTGGGGCAATAGATGCCCGGCAGATCGTCACGCGAGCCGACGGTGCCGGCAACGTATTTCTGCAGGTCGGCCGCCGGATCGTAGCTCAGCGGCAAGCCGGTCTTCTGGTCGATGCCGGTGGTCCAGTTCAGGTCGTCGACATATTGCGTGGCATGCTGCAGCGCGCCGTTGGTGCGATCGAACGAGTAGCCGAAGCCGTTGCGGGCCGCACGGAAGGCGAGGTTGCTGTCGCCATTGTCGATGAGCTGGGTTTCCCCGATCTCGTCGTAGTCATAGGGGTCGTTGGGGGTGAACTGGAAGTGCCACTTGATGGCGCCGGTCTCGGTGTCGAGCGCGACGAGGCTCGACGCATAGAGGTTGTCGCCCGGACGGTATTCGGCGTCGATCTGCGGCGCCGGATTGCCGGTGCCCCAATAGGTGAGGCCGAGCTTGGGATCGTAACTGCCGGTCGCCCAGATGGAGCCGCCACCGGTTTCCCAGGTGCCTTCGCGCTTCCAGGTCTCGTTGCCGGGCTCGCCCGGTGCCGGAATGGTATAGGTGCGCCACTTGGGCTTGCCGGTATTGAGGTCGATCGCCTCGATCCAGCCGCGGATGCCGTATTCGCCGCCGGCCGGGCCATAGAGGGCGACGTCGCCGATGACCAGCGGAGCGACGGTGAAACTCTCGGCGCGGGCCTTGTCGGCCTGCTGAGTTTCCCAGTTGAGTTCGCCGGTATCCTTGTTGATCGACATCACCCGGCCATCGAGGGTCAGGGCGATGACGTCGTTCTTCCACAGCGCAATGCCGCGGTTTTCGGCGCCGCAGCAGGTGGCGTCGGAAATCCACTGCTTGTCGACCTCGGGGTCGACCTTCCAGACGATCTTGCCGAAGCGCCCATCGCGAACGTCGACTTTGTAGACCCGGCTCCAGCCGGCCTGCACGTACATGAAGCCGTCTTCGACCAGCGGGGTGCCTTCATTGCGGGCGCTGGCATAGCGGCCACCGGCCGAGGCCTGGTCGAACTGGGTAACGAAGGCCAGCGACAGCTTGTCGACATTGTCCTTGTTGATGCCGTCCAGCGGGCTGTAGCGGTGGGCATCATAGGTCCGGTGGACCATCAGCCAGTTGCCGGATTCTTTGTCGGCCGCCACAAGCCGATCACTGGTTACCTCGGCCGACCAGGCCGATGACGCCATCGTCACCGCCAAGGCCAGGAGGCCGGCGCCTAAGCGCAAGCGTGCCATCTTCCTCATCCCTCTCAATTCGAAAATTCGGCCGCCGACCCGATGGGATCGTGGCGCTGCGACGTTATCGCAATGCGGCGTTTGGTCGCCAGAATGTACGCGACCCACAAAAGCCAATACGAAATATAGGAACAAGCATTGACCGCTGTTTTCTATATTCGGCTCGAATAGGGGCGCGGTGATATCGACCGCGCAGTGGACCGCCAAAGGCGGCTTGAGGAGAAACAGCTGATGAAACAGGGCACTGCGGCCGACCCGGCAATCGAGACGACATGCGGGTGCCAGTGCACCAGGGTCAGCCGGCGGACAGTGCTGGGCGGCCTGGCGGCAGCCGGCGCCTTTGCCGGCCTCGGCGGAACGGCGATGGCTGCCGGCGAGGACGCGATGCCACCGCAGGTCGGCGATTTCCTCGTCTCGCCGGCCGGCAACACGCCGCTGACGCTCGACAGCATCAAGCTCGACAGCAAGCCCTTCGAAGCGGTGGCGATGTCGCCAGGCGGCGTGGTGCGCAATGCCGAGTACGAGAACACCGTGCTGCTGCTGCGCTACGACCCCGCGACGCTGCCGGCGGAAACCGCGGCGAGATCGGCCGAGGGCGTGCTCGGCTACACCATCATCTGTACCCATGCCGGCTGCCCGCTCGGCGACACGCTGAAGAACAAGCTGCTGGCCTGCGATTGCCACGGCTCGCGGTTCGACCCGACCAAGAACGGCGAAGTGGCGAATGGCCCGGCAGTGCGGAAGCTTCCGCAGCTCGGTCTTGCCATCCAGGATGGCAAGCTGGTGGTGGCGGAAGCCTTCGACTCGCGCGTCGGCGGCGACATGATGGGCGAAGACGACCGCTAGAGCCGCAGGCTTCCCGGCTCGAACGCGCTACCAAATCAAACACTTAGAGCTCTGCACCGGTTCAAGCAAACGGGTGCAGTGCTCCAGGAGAGGAGCGATGCAGTGAAACTCAAACTGACCCTCGCGGCCCTGCTGGTCGTGCTGCCCACGGCCGTGCTGGCCGCCAGCCTGCCGATTACCGGCAGCTACGGCACGCCGGCCGGATGCGCGGCGCATGCCGGAACCGCCGGCGGCAGCGGCGAGAAGGTGCTGCTCAGCGCCGACGATGCACGTTTCGAAGGCAATGTCTGCCCCTATACCAGCGTCAGCGAGACCGGCGACAAGGCCTACGAGGTCAAGATTGCCTGTGAGAGCGGCCACGACGAAGTCGTGCGCGGCACCCTCGATGTGACCGAGAGCGCCGATGGCAGCAAACTCACGGTGGCGCTCAAGGATGGCGCCGGACCGAAGGGCGAGTTTCCGCCCTGCGACGCTGCGGCAAGCGCATCGCCGTAGTTAGCCTCTGATTTTTTCTTGTTTTTGGAGTTATTGGACGGTCCGCAGCTCGCAAGGGACCCAACAGTGTCAACTCTGCCAAAGAACGGTGATCGCGTTCCGGACAGTGCGATCGTTTCGGCCACCCGCATCCGAGCCACGCTGAGGGGCGACATCCTCACGGGCAAGCTGCGGCCTGGCACCAAGGTGAATATTGAGGACCTCGCCGACCGGTACGAGACATCGCATATCCCGATCCGCGAAGCGCTGATCGGACTGGTGTCGGAAGGGCTGGTCAAACGCGAGGAACGACGAGGGTTCTTCGTGGCTGCGTTCACGACAGAGGTGCTGGAGGAGTTGATCAAGACTCGATGCTGGCTGGAGGAAAGGGCCCTGTCGGAGAGCATCGCCAACCGCACCGTGGAGTGGGAGGAAAACCTGGTGCTGGCGCTCTACTGGCTGTCGCGGACCGATCGCTATGTGGATGCCACGCGCCAGCAGCTCAACCCGGCCTGGGATGAGCGGCACAAGCAGTTCCATCAGGTGCTGATCAGCGCCTGCGGCTCATCGCTGCTGCTGCGCTACTGCCAGGAGATCCGCGATCGGGTGGATTCGTACCGGTTCATCACCGAGAGCGCCAATCCGGCGCCGTTCGAGGCCCGTCCGGACGAGCATCGGCTGATTGCCGATGCGGCACTGGCGGGAGACCGGGATACCGCGGTGGCGCTGCTGATGAAGCATTATCGGCAGACGCTCGAGATCATCACGTCGACCTTTGCGGCGGCCAGCCGAGCGCCGGACGAGACGGCCTGAGCCTCTCGCGGCCGACAGCGACGAAAGCCATGTACGGGGGCGCCTGAACGTCGGGCGAGCCTCCAGTCTGTTGCCTGCAACAAAGTGGAGAAAGTCGATGAAGCCTGTTTCGATCGTCAGCCTGGTCCTCGTCGCCGGGATCGCCGCGCCCCCTGCCTTTTCGCAGCAAACACCAGGCCCGCAACCCTACTTCGTCGGCAACCCACTGGGGCTGCCGGTCAACCCCGCCGCCGATGGCGCCTTTGCGCCGATGTCGAGCAACGTCAAGGTGTTCGGCGCGATCTACGCCACCGAAAGCTGCTCCTACGACGCGGAGCGCGACCTGATCGTCGCGCCGGCGCGCGGCGTGAATCAGGCCATCCAGGAGAACAACGCCTTTGTCGCGCTGATCAACCATGACGGCTCGGTCAACACGGCGCGCTGGATCGGGGTGCAGAACCCGCAGCAACGCGCCGACCTGCAGCCGCCGCTGATCCTCAACGAGCCGTTCGGCAGCGATATCGAGGGCGGCGTGCTCTACCTCGCCGATCGCGACGGCGGTACGGCCGACCCCACCGACCCGAGCAAGACGACGCCGAGCATGGCGGTGATCCGCAAGTTCAGCATGAAGACCGGCGAGCCGATGGGCGAGGTGAAGATCGAGGGCTCGCCCTGGATCAACGACATCGAAGTGGCGCCGGACGGCACCATCTATGCCAGCAATACCGGGGTTGGCGGCAAGGAGCCCCAGCCCGACAGCTGGCAGATCTGGAAGGTGGCGCCCGACGGCGTGGCCTCGGTATGGATCCAGGGGGCGCCGCTCAACCAGCCCAACGGCATCGCGTTCGATACCGAGGGCAACGTGGTGGTGGTCAATATCGGCAACGACGAGGTGCTGACCTTCGCGGCGGCCGACGCCAAACTGTTGAAGACCGAAAAGGCTGCCCAACCCGGCAATGACGGCATCGTGGTGCTGCCCGATGGCACCAAATATATCAGCAGCGTGATGAACGGCGGCATCACCAAACTGACGCCGGACGGCACGGCGTCGCTGATCGCCGAGAACATCCCGAGCGCGGCCTCGATGTGCTACGACGCCGGCGCCGAGCAACTGGTCGTGCCGATGAACGCCAATAACGGATTGGCCTTCATCAGCCTGAAGTAAGGCGCTCGCCGCCGCTCAGGCGGCGAGGCCCGACGGCAGGAACAGGCTGGCCTTGGCTGCTTGCGGGACGAGACCAACGTCGGCGCCGGGAGTGATGTCGATATCGCCCGGAAGGGCAGCGACGATCTGCTGGCCCGATGGCGTGCCGATCACTGTCAGCGTCTCGTTGCCAAGGCGCTCGACCAGCACCACCTTGCCATGCAGGTCGGCGCCCGGCCCGGCCGCGAGGTGGTGCGGCCGGACGCCGAGCGTCAGTTCGTCGCCGACCCTGGCGTCGACCCCTGGCTTGGGCAGCACCAGCGACCCGATATCGGGCGACGACAGCTTGACCCCGGTGGCGTCGACGGCATCGACGCGCGCCTTGAGAAAGTTCATCTTGGGCGAGCCGATGAAGCCGGCGACGAACAGGTTGGCCGGCTTGTGGTAGAGCTCGAGGGGCGAGCCGACCTGCTGCACCACGCCGGCGTTCAGCACCACGATCTTGTCGGCGAGCGTCATCGCCTCGACCTGGTCATGGGTGACATAGATCATCGTCGCCCCGAGGTCGGCGTGCAGCTTGGCCAGCTCCATGCGCATGTCGACGCGCAGCGCCGCATCGAGATTGCTCAGCGGCTCGTCGAACAGGAACACGCCCGGGTGCCGGACGATGGCGCGGCCGATGGCGACGCGCTGACGTTGCCCGCCCGAGAGCTGGCTGGGCCGCCGATCCAGCAGATGCTCCATCTGCAGGATCCGGGCAGCCTCGGCGACCTTGGCCTCCTTCTCGGCCTTGGGCGCCTTGGCGATGGTGAGCCCGAAGGCCAGGTTCTCGCGCACCGTCATATGGGGGAAGATGGCGTAGGACTGGAACACCATGGCGATCGAGCGATCCTTCGGCGGCAGGTCGTTGACCACCCGGTCGCCGATGGTGAGCGTGCCGCCCGAGATATCCTCGAGCCCGGCGATCATCCGCAGCAAGGTCGACTTGCCGCACCCCGAGGGGCCGACAAAGACGACGAACTCGCCATCGGCAATGTCGATGTCGACGCCCTTGATCACCTCGGTCGAGCCATAGGTCTTCTTGATGCCAGCAAGCGACACGCGCGCCATTTCGTTACTCCGCTGCGTCTCTGATGGGGACCACGCTGAGAAGGCCGTCGGGACCGACGACCACCGGATCGGGATCGGTGATGTAACCGCCGAAATTGGCCTTGGCCTTGTCGGCAAAGCCGAGGATGCGCAGGCCATCGGCGGTCTCGACGATGCGCGCCGCATAGCGTCGGCAGGGCTCGCTGCCATCGAGGAACGGGCCCGGAGCGATCCGCCAGGGGCCGCGCGGATCATCGGCGACGAGGTAGTGCGTGCCGGTCACCGGGCGCTGCGGATTGAAGCGACGGTAAGCCTCGGACCAGTGCTGCCCGGAGGTGCAGAACAGGCAGTACCACCTGCCGTCGTGCTGGAATACCTGCGGCACCTCGAGCTGGCCGAAGCCGCCCACGAAGACGGGAGGCTGCAGCGTCCAGGTCATCAGGTCGGGGGAGGTGGCGAAGCCGATCGCACCGCCGGCGTTGGGCTCGGCGACGCCCGGCACGCGGGCTGTGAAGTACATCAGCCAACCCTCGCCGCGGGGATCGCGCATCACCCACGGGTCGCGCATGGCACGGTCGTGCCAGTGCCCGATGGCGTGCGGCACCTCATAGTGCTCGGCAGCGGGGCCTTCGAGGTCGAGGCAGAAGCCGGTGCCGACGCGCTGCCAGTTGTGCAGGTCGGTGGAGGTGGCGTGGCCGATGCGCTGGTAAAGGCCCTGCTCGGCGCGGGTGGTACCGGTGTAGAACAGATGCCACAGGTCGTCGTCGCCACGGATCACCGAGCCGGTCCAGGTGGTGTAATCGTCCCAGGCGGGGCCGGCGCTCGGGGCAAAAGTGGTGCCCAGATGCTGCCAGTCGACGAGGTTGTCGGAGACGGCATGGCCCTGGGAGACGTTGAAGTGCCGGAGGTCGGGGTCGCCCAGGCTCTTGTCGGCCTGGAGGAAGTAGCCGTGCCAGCGCTGGCCGTCATTGACGTACCAGCTGTCCCAGATCCATTTCTTGTCGAGTGCGATGACCATAGATAACTCCGCTAACCCTTGACGCCGGTCGAGGCGATCGAGGCAATGAATGCGCGTTGCAGAACGAGGTAGAAGGCGAGCACCGGCAGGGTGATCAGCGACAGGTACGCCATGATCTCGCCCCAGGCCCGGTTGAGCTGGAAGAAGTATTGCAGCCCGACCATCACCGGCCGGTACCCCTCCTGCTGCACCACCATCAGCGGCCACAGGTACTGGTTGTACATGACGAGGAATTTCAGGATCGCCGCGGTGGCAAGGACCGGTCCGGCCAACGGCATCACCACGCGGCGATAGACCTGCCCCCAGGTGGCGCCCTCGACGCGGGCGGCTTCGATCAGTTCACCTGGCAGATCCTTGAAATACTGCACGAACAGGAAAATCGTCAGCCCGTCGGCGATGAACGGGACAATCTGCACCTGGTACGAGTTGAGCCAGCCGAAGGTCAGCCCGTCGAGGCCGAACCAGGGCAGCTTGGATGCGATCAGCAGCAGAGGAATGGCGATGGTCTCGAACGGCACGATCAAGGTCGCGAGGATCGCCGTCAGCACCAGTTCGCGACCGCGCCAGTCGATGAAGACGAAGGCGAAAGCGGCGGCCGAGCAGACCAGCAGCGTCAGCAGCACGGTGACCCCGGTGACCAGCACCGAGTTGAAGATGAACAGCCCCACCGGCGCCCGCTTGAAGGCATCGAAGTAATTCTCCAGCGAGATATCGCCGATCGGCAGGAAGGCGGCAAAGCTGCTGGTGTCGCGCAGCAGCTGCTGGTCGGGCTTGAAGCTCGACATCAGCATGAAGACCAGCGGGAAAACGAAGATCGCCGCGATCAGGATCAGCACGGCATAGCGCACGGCCAGCCGCAGGCCGCGATTGTCGGCGGTAATCATGGCCATCAGTTCTTCTCCCGGGTGAGCCAGCGCTGCAGCAGCGAGATCGACAGCACGATGACGAACAGGATCACCGAGATGGTCGAGCCGCCCGAAATGTCCTGCTTGCCGTAACCGCGCTCCACCGCCTGGAACACCACGGTCTGGGTGGAATCGAGCGGTCCGCCGCCGGTCATCACGTCGATCTGCGAGAACAGCGCGAAGGCCTGCATGGTGATGACGATGAGGATGAGGACGGCGGTGTTGCGGAGCCCGGGCCAGGTGACGTAGCGGAACACCTGCCAGCGGCTCGAGCCCTCGATCGCCGCGGCCTCGTAGAGGGTCGGGCTGATGGTCTGCAGGCCCGAAAGCCAGATCACCATGTGGAAGCCGACCGCCTGCCAGATCGACATGGCGATGATGGCGCCGAGCGCCGTGGACGGATTGCCCAGCCAGTCGACCTTGGGGAACGCCCCGAAGCTCAGGGCGCCGAGCAGGTTGTTCAGCAGCCCGCTATTGCCGTCATAGATGAAGCGCCAGAGCAGGGAGACGACGACGATCGAGACCACCACCGGCATGAAGTAGATGGCGCGGAACAGGTTGATACCCCGGAGCCGCTGGTTGATCAGCAGCGCGAGGACCAGCGCCAGGCCTGCCTGCACGGGGGCGACAACCAGCACGAAGACGAAGGTGTTGACGATCGCCTTCATGAACACGACGTCGCGCGCCAGCACGTAAGTACGACTGTCGCCCTGCTGGAAACTGAACCACTCGCGCATGCCGGCGAACTGGGGGTAGTCGGGATTGTTGCGGGTATAGCCGCGCAAGGCGGGGTATTTCGGCGCACCGGCATCGTCGCGCGCCAGCTGGCCGGCGGCATCGCGCTCCGGCTCCAGCGTCAGCAGGCCGAGCCCGAGCAGTTGCTCGTAGTTGGCGAGGCCGACGAACTGTGTCGGGTTCGGCGAGATCAAGCGCTGATTGGTGAAGCTCAGCCCCACGGCGAAGATGAACGGCAGGACCACGAACACGGCGATGAGAAACGCCGCCGGCCCGGCCATCAGCCAGCCAATCCGGTTTGAGCGTGTGAACTTGGACGCCATCGTAACCTCGCGGGCGCGTGGATGCATGGGATCCCGGCGCATGGCCGGGATCCCTCAGGAGTCAGAGCGGAGGCAGGGCCCTAGAAGCCGTAATTGCCGTTCTTCTGGATGTCGGCGTTGATCTCGTCGACCGCCGCATCAAGGGTCGCCCCCACATCGGCGCCCTTGGCGATATCGGCCAGCGCCTTCTCGAACACCTTGGCGGCGACGACGTAGCCCGGGGTGACCGGACGGACCAGCGCCTGCTTGGCCGACAGGTCATAGAAGACCGCGAGCTTGCCGCCTGCCTTGTAGTTCTCGGTCATGGCGGCCGCCGTCGCGGTGGCGGGGATCAGGCCGATGCCGTTGGAGTAGGCCGCCAGATACTTGTCCTGCAGGGCGAACTCGATGAACTTCGACGCCCCATCGGGATGCGCCGACTTGGCCGAGACGCCGAACTGCCAGGAGGCGGCGC
>MKVB01000005.1:364696-380860 GCA_001899085.1 Devosia sp. 66-14
TGAAGCCGGCATCGCGGGCCGCCGGATCCTGCGTCGCTTCGGCATAGCCGTCGGCGAACAGGCTCTGCCACCAGTTGCCGAACGCGATGGCCTTGTCGCCGTTGAGCACGCCTTCGGCAGTGGTGTAGGTCGTGCGGTCGATCATGTCGCCGCCGAAGCTCTGCAGGAACGGCGAGAACGCGTAGGGGTACCACTCGCCGGTCGAGGCCGTGCCGAGATCGAGGGCGTAGTCGTACTTGCCGGACGCCTTGGCCTTGGCCAGCGCATCCATGAACTCGTCCTTGGTCCAGGGCTGCTCGAGGGTGGGCTGACGCAGGCCGAGTTCGTCGAGGATCGACTTGCGGGTCACCAGCGACACCGCAGCATCCCACAGGCCGATCGAGTAGAGCTTGCCGTTCCAGATCCCCTTGGTGCCGGGCAGGAAGTTGGCGATCTTGCTCTCATCGATCGCCAGCGGCTGCAGGTAGCCCGACCAGGCCCAGTTGGGCATCACCGGACCATCGACGTCGATGATGTCGGGGAGGTTGCCGGCCAGCGCACCGGCCACGACGCTGTCATTATAGGCTGCCTGGGGGAACGCCTGCAGCTCGACCTTCCAGTCGGACTGGCTGGCGTTGAAGTCGGCGGTGATCTCGTTGAGAATCTTGACTTCCTGCTCGCTGCCGGCGCCGTGATACCACATCGACAGCGTGGTCTGGGCGAAAGCGCCGGAAGCGGAAAGCATCGTGCCGAGCAGGGCACCGGTTAGGAATACGATCTTGCTCACTGTCTTTAGTCCTCCCTGACGAGTTTGAGCTGTGAGACATTGGGGGAGCGCCGTTCGGTGACCGATTGGCGCCAATAGACCGGCCCGGCGACGATGTCGGGGCCAGCGTTCTCCGGGCTGTCGCCCGAAATCAGACTGAGGAGCCGCTGCGCGGCGCGAACGCCCATGGCGGTATAGGCAAGCTCGACGGTGGTGAGCGGCGGATAGAGCGTCTCGGCGATGACGCGGTAATTGTCGTAGCCGGCCACCGAGATGTCGTCGGGAACGGCAAGGCCGCGCGAGCGCAGGATGCCGTAGACCTTGAGCGCCTGCCGATCGTTGCCGCAGCAGAATACGGTCGGCGGCTGGCTGAGGTTCAGCATCCGGTCGATCGCGGTCCACAGTACCTGCGTCTCGACCTCGGGACTGCCGATCTCGCCGCATTCGACCAGCGCCGGATCGTAGGAAAGACCGGCCTCGCCCAGCGCATCGCGATAGCCGGTGCGGCGCAGCCCGGTCGCGACGATATCCTCGCGCAGCGTCAGGTAGGCGATGCGCTCGTGCCCGGCGGCGATCAGCCGGGCGACCAGATCATGCTGGCCACGACGGTCGTCGGGAATCACGGCGGGCGTGCCGATATCATCGAAGCAGTTGGTCAGAACGATCGGCGTGTCGCTCGGGATGGGCGGCAGCCAGACATTCTGGTGGTACGGCGCCACGTAGATGAGACCCTCGACCCGGTGCTCGAGGAAGGTCTTGATGAGTTCAGGGACGCGTTCCGAACGGTTGCCGGAATCGGCGATCATCAGGGTCTTGCCGGTCACCCCGATGGTCTGCTGGATACCGCGGACCAGCAGCAGTTCGGGCAGGCCGGCCGGCTGGGCGGGTTCGATCTGGTCGGAGATGGCGCCGGTGATCAGCCCGATCAGTCCGGACTTGTTCGAGCGCATCATGCGGGCGGCGCTGGAGGGGACATAGCCGAGCGAGGCAATGGCGGCGTTGACGGCGTCGCGCGTCGCCGTGCCGACCGGAGCATCGCCGTTCAGCACCCGGCTGACGGTCTTGGGCGAAACGCCCGCGGCCTTCGCCACATCGTAGATCGTCGCCATGCTCTCCTCCCGTCAAGCTCAGTGTGACACCGATGTCATGACATCGGTGTCACTACGTCCAAGGATGCAGCGCTGTCAAGTGCGGGGATCGATGAGAGGTCGACTTGAGGGCGCCGGCTGCCGATCGGCCGGACCGAGGGACAGCCGCGTGCGGGCCGACGCGGCGACATCCTTTTCACCGTTCAGGCGAAACGGCGAAAAGGATCGAAGCTGTTGAGCTTGCCGCGCTTTCGAGCGGGAACGTCTGCAGGTTTTCCTGACAGGGCCCTAGGGCAGCGCGGCGAACTTCTGCTCGAGTTCCGCCAGTTGCGCCGCCGCGAGCGGCAGCATTGGAGGGCGCACGCGGTTCCAGCCGGCATTGCCGGTCTTGAGCCCGACCATCGCCTTGATGGTGGGGATCTGCACATAGGAGTTCGACAGCGCGCGCCAGGCGTTGATCCGGGCCTGCGCCGGCTCAACCAGCGCCGCATCATCGGTGTGGTCGAAGACGGTACGCAGCGAGTCCGCGATCAGGTTGGAGGTGGCGGTGATGCACCCTGCCCCACCCGACTGCAGCAGCGGCAGCAGCAGCGGATCGGCTCCCGCGAGCACCGCAAACCCCGGATGCGCCGCCGCGATCGCCTGCATGTTGGCGAGATCTCCCGCCGAGTCCTTGATGCCGACGACGGTATCGGGGAAGGCAGCGATCAGCCGCCCGATCAGCGGCAGGCTCAGCGGCACCGCCGACACCTGGGGAATGTGGTAGAGGATGACCTTCAGCCGGCTGTCGCCGATCGCCTCGATGATCCGCGCATAGGCGGCGTACACCCCCTCGTCGCTCACGCCCTTGTAGTAGAAGGGCGGCAGCATCACGACCTTGCTGACGCCGTGGTCGAGGGCGTGCCGGGTGAGTTCGACCGTCTCGGGCCCCGCCGCGACGCCCGTTCCGGGGATCAGCTGATCGCCGGCAATGCCTGCCTCGAGCGCCGCCTCGAGGATCAGCTTGCGTTCCGCGATGGAGAACGAGTTCGCCTCCCCGGTGGTGCCGAGCAGGGCGATGCCGTGGCATCCCTCGGCGAGCAGCCGATGACAGTGCTCGGCAAACAGGCCGAGATCGGGCGAAAGGTCGGCGTTCAGTGGCGTGGCGGCGGCGCAGTTGACGCCCGAAACAGCGAAAGTCATGTGGTCTCCTTGGGCGTACTGGTGAGCTTGCGCGCGTAGGCGATCGCCGCGTGCATGTTGACGTGATTGGCTTTGCCGGTGCCGGCGATGTCGAAGGCCGTACCGTGGTCGACCGAGGCGCGGTCGATCGGCAGGCCGAGAGAAACGTTCACCGTGGTGTCGAACGCCACCAGCTTCATCGGGATGTGACCCTGGTCGTGATATTGCGCGACAACCAGGTCGTAGGCGCCGTTATAGGCCTTCTGGAACACCGTATCGGCGGAAACCGGCCCCACCGCGTCGATGCCCTCGGCGCGCGCGGCGGCGACGGCCGGCACGATCTGCTCGTCATCTTCGGTTCCGAACAGACCGTTCTCACCGCAATGAGGGTTGAGGCCGGCGACGGCGATACGCGGGTTGGCGATGCCGATCCGGCGGAAATGGTTGTAGCCGGCGCGAATGGTGTCGAGGATGCGCGGCGTCTTCGCCCGGTCGATCGCCCCGCGCAGCGCCACATGGGTCGAGACGTGAATCACCGACATGCGTTCGGAGGCGAGCAGCATGAAGCTGGACTTCGACCCGGTGAGCGCCGCCAGCATGCCGGTATGGCCGTCATAGTGGTGACCGGCCGAGTTCAGCGCTTCCTTGTTGATCGGCGCGGTGACGATGCAGCCGATGTCGCCGGACTGTGCGGCGCGAACGGCACGCTCGATATAGTGGAAACTCGCGTCGCCGGCCACTCGATCGAGCTTGCCGAAAGGCGGGATCTCGCCGTCGAACGGCACGTGCTCGACGGCGATCGAGTTGGAACCGGCGGTGAAATCGAGCGCGGCTCCAACCACACCGGCAGCGCGCTGCAGCACGTCGCGATTGCCGAAGATCCGGATGCCCGACCGTTCGTCGGGCGACATGTCGGCCAGGGCCTTGCAGATAACCTCGGGGCCGACCCCGGCCGGGTCGCCCATGGTGATTCCGATGACGGATTTGCTCATCGCGCTGCCCGTTGCTGTTGGTGTGGAGCCGGCATGCTGACGCCGAGGCGCTCGGCATGCGGCTTGAGGGACTCGATGATGCCTTCGCGCAGTTGCACGCCGCTCGCAAGGGCCTGCCGCTTCAGCGCCAGCGCGCGCTGGCCCGGCAGCCGCACCGGATCGCCGCCGGGAACTGGCGGGTTGGCGAGACAGGCGTCGGCGAGCCAGCCGGTCTGGCGGAGATAGGCCTCCGCGCCGCCGAACAGCGCCGGATCGAATACCTGTACCGTCACCGACGCATTGGTGCCCTTTGGCGCATCGGCCCGCCCATAGCCGGCAAGGCCCTGGGTGAGCGCCTCGACATGCAGCGCCATGCCATAGCCTTTCTGGCCATGGTCCCGACCGCCGGTAGGCGCCAGCGTGCCGCCTTGCTCGAGCACCGCGGGATCACGGCTCGGGCGCCCTTCGGCATCGAACAGCCAGTCGTGTTCGAACTGCCGCCCGCGGCTGGCCATGTATTGCGACATGTTCACGGTGGTGATCGAAGCACTGATGTCGATCAGGATCGGGTCATCGGGTGTGGGGATGCCGTGCGCCGCCGGATCGGGCGTATAGACGCCGCGGGTGCCGCCGAACGGAGCAACCTGCGCCCCCGAGGGACTCGAACTGTAGATGCTGACCATCAGCCCGCGATCGGTGGCGATCGACAGATAGGCGGCGAGGGCGCCGATATGGTGGCTGTCGCCGATCACCACGGTGCCGACCCCATAGGTTGCGGCCCGGTCGGCGGCGAGCTTGACCGCCTCGGATGTGAGCCAGGCGCCGGGCAGACGCCGGCCGCGCCAGGTGACGGCCGCGCCCTTGTCGGCAACCACGTCCGGCGTTCCGGACCTGGTCATGATACCCGATCCAATGCCATCCAGATACCAGCCCGCCAGCGCCAGACCGTGGGTAGCATGCCCCATCAGGTCGGCTTCGCAGAGGTAGTGGGCTACGGCCGCGGCCTTGTCGGCTTCGAGCCCCGCGGCAACGAAGAGATCGCCGGCAAAGCGTTCGAGCAGCGAAGCGTCGTAGAGCGTGTCGGTCATGCCTCAGCGCACCAGGTAATAGGGATCGGGCTTGCGGCCGTCGAGCCAGTCGGCAGCCAGGGTTGCGGCGCAGACCGACACGGCCGCCTTGGCGTCGATGGTGACGCCGGCGATGTGCGGACTGACCAGCGTATTGGGCATTTCCAGCAGCGGGTTGTCGGCGGCGGGAGGCTCGGCGGCGAAGCAATCGGCGACCGCTCCCGCGAGGCGTCCGGCGCGCAGGGCGTCGATCAGCGCCGCCTCGTCGACGACGCCGCCACGGGCGGTGTTGATGAGCACCGCATGCGATCGCATCAACCCGATGCGGCGACGGTCGATGAGGTTGAGCGTGGCCGGCGTCAGCGGGCAATGGAGACTGACATAATCGCTCGCGGCCAGAAGCGTATCGAGATCGGCCATGTCGACGCCGTGCATCGGCGCGCTCGCCAGCGGATCATGGGCCAGCACCCGCATGCCGAAGGCCTGCGCATAGCCGGCAAGCTTCCGTCCGATCGCCCCGAAACCGACGACCCCGAGCGTCTGCCCGGAAACTTCCCGGCCGTGGTAGCGCGCCTTGTCCCACACGCCGGAGCGGACCAGCCTGTCCTGCCCCACGAGATCCTTGGCGAAGGCCAGTATGCCGGCAAAGGCATGCTCGGCGACCGAGGTGGCGTTGACGCCCGCGGTGATTGCGACCGGGATGCCCAGCCGGCGCGCTGCCTCAATATCGATGTCGTCGGTGCCGACACCGTGTTTCACGATCAGCCCGAGCGCGCCGCCGGCCCGCATCACCGGCTCGCCGAGCTGATCGGCGACAAGGCGCACGACGATCGCCGCAGGCCGGTGCTCGCCAAGCGTCGCAACCACCACCTCGGGCGTCGGATAGGGCTCAGTGGCGATGACGGCCACCGCGCGCGCCTCGGCGGCGGCCCGGCCGGCCGGGGCGAGGTCGCCACCCAGGACGACGATGGTTCGAGCCGGCGTCATGGCATCAACTGCCCTCCGTTCACCTCGATGACCTGCCCGGTGATGTAGCCGCTCATCCGTTCGCTGGCGAGGAACTCGTAGGCCCCGACGCACTCCTCGGCCGTGCCCAAGCGCCCCATCGGGATACCGCGGACCGAGGCGTCGAGCTGGGCCTGGGTAGAGTAGCGCTCGTGGAACGGCGTTGCGATGACGCCGGGCGCCACGGCATTGACCCGCACGCCGAACGGCGCCAGCTCCTTGGCGAGGACACGCGTGATAGTGGAGACGAACCCCTTGGCCGAGCCATAGAGCCCGGCGCCATCGCCACCGCCGGTGCGGGCCGCGATCGAGGTGGTGTTGATGATGGTGCCGGATTTCTGCTCGCGCATCACCACCGAGGCGCGCCGCGACGCAAAGAAGATGCCGCCGATATTGACGTCGACGACGCGATGATACTGCTCGTCCGTGGCCTCGGCGATGCTGGTGCGACCGAACATCGAGCCGGCATTGTTGATCAGGATGTCGAGCCCACCCAGGAGACCAAGCGCCTCGTCGACGAGGCCTGCCGCCATCTCGCCATCGGCGATGTCGCCCTGCAGCACCGAGATCCGGCCGCCTTGGCTGCGGATCGCGTCGGCGACCGCATCGGCGCCCTCGCGGTTGCCGTTGCAATGGATCACCAGTTCGGCGCCCAGCGCGCCGAAGCGGGCCGCCACCGCGGCGCCGATGCCGGAACTGGCCCCGACGATAAAGCACCGCTTGCCTTCGATATCGCTGCTCACGCGGCCCTCTCCATCTACCTTATGACTTTACAACATACCCAACTTGTAAAATTTCAGCCGCCGGAGCGCACCAGCTCGACATACCTGATCGCTTCGCGATGCCAGGTGAAGGACAGCGCAATGGTGCCGTCCGGCTTCTCCTCGACCGAGGGATAGCTGAGCTCGCTGTTCTCGGGCTGCTCCTTGGTCGGCAGGTCGGCGTGGCACCAGCCCGGCCCGGTCTCGACGTCGATGCGATCGCCGAACGTCTCGCCGCCATCGGCGGAAAAGAACAGCGACACCGGCGCCCGCGGAGTCCCCCAGATGACCTTGCTGCCGAGCTTGGCGGTCAGGTCCGGACGGCCGGCCGCACCGGCCATCTGCGCATTGATCGGGTTGCAGATCAGAACGATCTGACCGTCGCTGAAGCGCCGCGCCTGGATCGAGGAATTGTTGTTGGGCACGGCGGTCGGGACCGGCGCGCTCCAGGTATGGCCGTCGTCCAGCGATTCCGACTTGAGAATGTAGTCGGCGCGGCGGTTGCGGTAGAAGGCGACCAGCCGGTCATCCAGCCTGACGATGTTCATATGCACCGCGCCGACGCTGTCGGGCACCGGTCGGTCCGTCCAGCTACGACCTTGATCGGACGAGACTTTTACGACCGAATAGTCCTCGGCGCCGTTCCACCTGGCGCCCGGGATCGGGCGGCAGCGGAAGATCGGCAGCAACCAGTCGCCATTGGCGGCGATGACGACCGGATTGCGGATGAAGGTCCCCGGCTCGTCGATGAAGAGCTCGATCGGCGACCAGGTCCTGCCTCCATCCCTAGAGATGCGGCGGCGGACGATCGAGGTATCCTGATCGCCGAAAATCTGCGCGGTGTAGAGCACCCACAACTCGCCCGCGGGGGTCTCGAACAGCACCGGATTCTGCTCCGAGCGCGTCGGGTCGTCCGAGAGCTTCTGCTCGGGCTCCCAGCTGGAGCCGCCCGCCGGCAGGCGGGAGAAATAGATCGAGACGTCGGGCTTGCCTTCCTGGCTGCCACCGAACCAGACGCAGCCGAGATCGCCGTTCGCCAGCCGCAGCAGGAACGACGCATGGGTCGAAACGGAACCGCTCGGCAGGAAGCCTTCGCGCCGCCCGCCAGTGGCCGTCACGACCTCGCCACGCACATCATCAAGCTCTGTATTGGTCATGTCTCTCGGTCCTCCGTACCTGACGCCTACCGCAACGTGGTAAAGTTGTAAACACCAAAAGATCGAGACCCTACGTGCCAGCCTTTCGCATTTTGTCTATCAAAATCAATGCGCATGGCCGCTCACACGGCGATCTCAGCGATTTGACGAACTATCTTGTTGACATGTTGTAATCGACGGAGAGATAGTCCGGCGACCATCAGGCACAATGCCGAGGGAGGGAAACTTGTCGCATTGGAATCGCCCCATTGGGCTGTCGCGTCGCACGCTGCTCAAGGGCAGCGCAGGGTTGCTGGTCGGTACGGCCGCGTTCGGCATGTTCGCCGGTCGCGCCTTCGCCGCCGATCAGGTGCTGAAGATCGCACACCCGGTCTTCACCATGGACTGGTCGCCCATGCTGGGCGGCGGCCACGCGTTCCGCTGGAACTCGTTGTGGTGGGCCTCGCCCATGTACTTCAACTCCAAGGGCGAGATTCAGCCCTACCTGTTCACGTCGTGGGAGCCGAGCAACGACGCCAAGACCTGGACATTCAAGCTCAAGGACGGGGCCAAGTTCTCCGACGGCAGCCCGATCACGGCAGCCGAAGTGAAGGGTTCGTGGGAAGCCGCAGCGATGCCGGCGACCAAAAACCAGCGCGTGCCGCAGGTGCTCTCGGGCGTCGACGGCTATGACGCGATCGCCAATGGCGGGGCCAACAGCCTGCCGGGCGTGACCACGCCGGACGATACGACGGTGGTGGTGAACCTCGTCGCCTCGGACCCGATCTTCTACATGCGGATCGCCAACCATATCGTGCCGATCATCCAGGCATCCAAGGCGCGCGATGCCGACGGCAACCTCAACATCGAATGGTACACGCCGCAGAATGGCGGCGTCTCGTCCGGCCCGTTCAAGATGGCCTCGGTCGACTTCGACGGCGGCAAGGCGAGCTTCGAGCCCAACCCGAACTTCTTCGGCACGGCGCCCAAGCTGGCGCGGGTCGAACTGCAGACGGTGGAAGACAACGTGGCGGCGACGGCGCTGCTGCAATCGGGCGAGTTCAATGCCCATACCGAGCTGGTCACCCCGACGGTGATCCAGGACCTGGGCCCCGAATTCTCGGCCGGGCCGATCATTCCGACCGGCCAGCATTTCTGGTTCAACCTGAGCAAGAAGCCGTTCGACGATCCCAAGGTCCGCGAGGCCCTGGTGCTGGCGGTGGACCGTGACGGGCTGATCAAGGCCAGCTTCCCCGATGGGCCGCACATGAAGGCCGACCAGATCATCTACCCGGTGCCGGGTTCGGAGGATTCGGGCTTTGCCCCTTATGCCTATGATCCGGAAAAGGCCAAGGCGCTGCTGGCCGAGTCGAGCTATGGCGGGCCGGATAACCTGCCCAAGCTGCTGTTCGCCGGCATCTCGTCTCCGGCTCGCTCGGTGGCGGCGCAGTATATAGCCGAACAGTGGCGCAAGAACCTGGGCATCCAGGCCTTCGACATGAAGCCCAGCCAGGAAGAGTTCGGCGCCGAAGGCAACAACGTGCAGATCGTCCGCGACGACGTCGGCACCCGCGTGCCGGATGCCGTGTCGTACCTCGCCGGCTCGATCGCCTCGACCTCGTCGAACGCCATCAACAAGCTGGGCGGCTACAAGAACGCCGATATCGACACGTTGCTCGCCGATGCGGCACTGCTCGCCGCCGACGATCCGCAGCGCATCGCCAAGGCGCAGCAGGCCCAGCAGTTGTTCCACAACGACTTCGCCTTCATCCCGTGGTACCACGAGGCGATGTCGCGCTGGGCCCTGCCGACGGTGAAGGGCATGGACAAGAACCTCGACTGGCAGGTCGCTGAGCCTTGGGCCATCGAGATCGCCTGACGGCCACCCCTCGGGGAGGCAGCACCCTGCCTCCCCATCCCGGCTGCCGGGACCTGGTTTTCTCGCGTCCGACGGGGAGTTAGCCGCGATGCTGTTGTTTGTCCTGAAACGCCTTGGGATCTGGATACCGACGGTCATCGTCGTCATCCTCGGCGTCTACGCGCTGGCCTTTTACGGCGCCGGCGATCCGATCAAGCTGATCTTCATGCGCGCGCCCGGCGATGTCGCCTACGATCCGGTGCGCATCGAGGCCATCCGCGAGCAGGCGGGGCTCAACCAGCCCTTCATCCAGCAGTTCGGCAACTATCTGTGGAACGCGCTGCACGGCAATTTCGGCAACTCGCTGGTCAATGGCCGCTCGGTGTGGAGCATGATCGCCGCCGCGGCGCCGGTCTCGTTCCAGCTCGGGCTGCTCGCCATCGTCCTGACCGCCGTCGTCGCCATCCCGCTCGGCATGGTCGCCGGCATGAAGCAGAACAGCAAGACCGACTACGTCATCCTCGGCACCGCGCTGCTGGTCTGGGCCATCCCCGCCTATGTCGCCGGCCCGCTGCTGATGGTGCTGCTGATCACCATCCTCCCCGGCTCCGCGGTGCCCTATGGATGGGGCGGTATCTTCGATGCCAAGATCATCCTGCCGCTGCTCGTCCTCAGCTTCCAGCCCATCGCGCTGATCGTGCGCCAGACCCGCGCCGCGGTCATCGAGGTGCTGAGTGAGGATTTCGTGCGTACCGCCCGTTCCAAGGGGCTACCCGAAACGGTGGTGGCGCTGCGCCACATCCTCCGTCCGGTGCTGACGCCGATCGTCACGCAGCTGGGCCTGATCATGATCTCGATCATCAACGGCGCGATCTTCGTCGAGCTGGTGTTCGGCCTGCCCGGCCTCGGCCGCCTGACGGTGGGGGCGCTGACCAGTTCGGACTATCCGATCGTGCTTGCCATCACGGTGATCGGTTCATTCCTGGTGATGGCCTCGAACCTTCTGGTCGACGTGCTCTATCCGATCCTCGATCCACGCGCCGCCGATGCCATGAGGAGCCGCTGATGACCGCCCAGCCCGCCATCGCCCCGCTCGCGGCCGCAGACGACGCCACTGTCAGCCTGTGGCGCGACGCCTGGACCCGGCTCAGCCGCAACAAGCTGGCCGTCGCCAGCCTCGCGGTGATCGCCATCCTCGCCCTGGTCGCCATTTTCGGCCCCTGGCTCACCCCCTATGACTTCCTCAGCCAGGACCTCGAGGCGCGGAACCTGTCGCCGAACTGGGCGCATCCGTTCGGCACCGACGAGCTCGGCCGCGACGTGTTCTCCCGCGTCATCTACGGCACCCGCACCGCCTTCGTCGTCGCCATCGTGGTCACCGGGATCGCCGCGACGCTGGGCGTCGTGCTCGGCGCCGTCGCCGGCTATTTCGGCGGCCTCATCGACCGCTTCGTCATGTGGTGCACCGACACCACCATGTCGGTGCCGCAACTGCTGCTGGTGGTGGTCATCAATGCCTCGCTGAAGCCGCCGCTGGTGAACTTCATGGAGGCTCAGTACGAGCTGACCCGCAACCCGTTCTTCCGCAACTCGATCATCGTCGATTTCGTGCTGGTGTTCGGTTCGATGGCGCTGATCCTGTGGCCGCCTTATGCCCGGCTGATCCGCGCCCAGGTGCTGTCGATCCGCAACCGGCCCTATGTGACGGCGGCGCGGGCACTGGGGCTCTCCACCCCGATCATCATCAGCCGCTACGTCATCCCCAACTCCATCGGCCCGCTGATCGTCGCGATCAGCGCCGGGCTCGGCAATGCCATGGTGCTGGAGAGCGCCTTCAGCTTTCTCGGCGTCGGCGTCAATCCGCCGATCCCGAGCTGGGGCAACATGATCTCGGACGGGCTGCAGGTGTGGCGCAACCACGCCCATCTGCTCGCCGCCCCGGCCATCGTCCTCGGCCTCGCCACGGTGGCCTTCAGCTTCCTCGGCGACGGCCTCAACGACGCCCTCAACCCCAAAGGCAGCAAATGAGCGAACGGCTGCTCGAGGTCAAAGACCTCTCTATCGAGATCGCCACGCGGCGTGGGCCCGCCACCATCGTCGATGGCATCGACCTCCATGTCGACAAGGGCGAGACGCTCGGCATCGTCGGCGAAAGCGGCTGCGGCAAGAGCCTCACCATGCTGAGCCTGGTGCGCCTGTTGCCCAACAAGATCCGCGTCAGCAACGGCACCGCGGCGTTTGCGGGCCGCGACCTGCTGCAGCTGTCCAGCCGCGAACTGCGCGAGGTACGCGGCGGCAAGATCGGTTTCGTGTTCCAGGACCCGATGACCTCGCTGAACCCGGTGATGAAGATCGGCGAGCAACTGATCGAACCGCTGCTCTACCACCGCGAGATGAGCAAGGCCGAAGCGCGCAAGCGGGCCGGCGAACTGCTGCGCCTGGTCGGCATTCCCGGCGCCGAGCAGCGCCTCGACTCCTACCCGCATGAACTGTCGGGCGGCATGCGCCAGCGCGTCATGATCGCCATCGGGCTCGCCTGCGAGCCGGAGCTGCTGATCGCCGACGAGCCGACCACGGCGCTCGACGTCACCATCCAGGCGCAGATCGTCGACCTGGTGAAGGACCTGCGCAAGCGGTTGGGCATGTCGGTGGTCTGGATCACCCATGACCTGGCGCTGATCGCCGGCCTCGCCGACCGCATCTGCGTGCTCTATGCCGGCACCGTGGTCGAAGACGCGCCGGTCGAGCAGCTGTTCGCCGAGCCGGCGCATCCCTATACGCGGGGCCTGCTCGCCTCGATCCCGCGCATGGACGGCGAGGACGCCGAGCGGCTCAATTCGATCGGCGGCACGCCACCCGAACCCGGCCGCCGCCCGGCGGGCTGTCCGTTCGCGCCGCGCTGCCCGATGGCGCAGGAGATCTGCCGAACCACGGTGCCCGAGTTGCAGCCGCTGCGCGGCGAGACCACCCCGCATCGCGTCGCCTGCCATGTCGCCAACCGCGTGCTGGAGGCCGCATGAGCACCGCCCTGCTCCGTATCGAGAATCTGAGGAAGCACTTTCCGGTGCGGCTCGGCGCCTTCGGCGAAAAGCAAGCCGTGGTGCATGCGCTCGACGATGTCAGTTTCGAGATCGCCGAAGGCGAGACGCTGAGCCTCGTGGGCGAAAGCGGCTGCGGCAAGTCGACCACCGGCTTCGCCATCCTCAACCTCCACAAACCCACCTCCGGCCGCGTCGTCTACAAGGGCGAGGACATCGCGGTGTTCGATGAAAAGCGGATGCGGCCGATCCGCCGCGATCTGCAGATCGTGTTCCAGGACCCCTATTCGACGCTCAACCCGCGGATGACGGTCGGCGAGGCAGTGGGCGAGCCCATCCTGTTCCACAAGCTGGCGACCCGGGCCGAACTGCCCGGACGCATCGAGCGGCTGCTGGGCGATGTCGGCCTCAACGCCCGTTTTGCCCAGCGCTATCCGCACGAGCTTTCCGGCGGCCAGCGCCAGCGCGTCGCCATCGCCCGGGCGCTGGCGTGCGAGCCGAGGTTCATCGTCTGCGACGAGGCCATTTCGGCGCTCGACGTGTCGATCCAGGCGCAGATCATCAACCTTTTGGTCGATCTGCAGGCGAAATACGGCCTCACCTACCTGTTCATCGCGCACGACCTGGCGGTGGTTCGCCATATCTCCGATCGCGTCGGCGTCATGTATCTGGGCCGTTTCGCCGAGCTCGGCACCCGCCAGCAGGTGTTCTCGAACCCGCTTCATCCCTACACCAAGGCGCTGATGTCGGCGGTGCCCGAGGCCGATCCGGTCGCCGAGCGCACGCGGCAGCGGCAGATTCTCACCGGCGACGTGCCGAGCCCGCTCGATCCGCCATCGGGCTGCCGGTTCCACACGCGCTGCCCCATTGCCATGGAACAATGCCGCTCGGTGGTGCCCGAATGGCACGATCGTGGGGCTGGACATTTCGTTGCCTGTCACGCAGTTGCGGGTTGATGCATATCGAAGCAATCATCGTTGCCGACGACCTGACCGGAGCCCTCGACACTTCGACGCCGTTCGCCCTGGCCGGCCGGACGGTGGCCTGTGCCACGCGGCCCGAGGCGCTGCCGGCTGCCCTCGCCAGCGGCGCCGAGATCGTGGTGGTGAGTACGGCCTCGCGGGCGCTCGGCGCCGATGAGGCAGCGCGTCGGGTCACTGCACTCGGCGAGGCGGCGCTGGCCGTGGCGCCGCCGATCCTGTTCAAGAAGATCGACTCGCGGCTCAAGGGCAATGTCGGGGCCGAAACCGCCGCGCTCGCCGAAGCGCTCGGCTTCGATCGCATCCTCGTCGCCCCGGCCATTCCGGACCAGGGCCGCTTTACCGTCGATGGCCAGGTCATCGGGCGCGGCGTCGAGGCGCCGTTGCCCATCGCGCCGCTGTTCGGCGGCTGGGGGCTCGAGGTGACGGTGGCAGACGCCAGCTCCGACACCGACCTCGACCGCATCGCCCGCGACACCGACTGGGTGACGACGCTCGCCGTCGGGGCGCGCGGACTCGGGGCGGCGCTGGCGCGGTTGCGCCGCGGGGTGTCGCCGGCCGGCTTCGTGCCCGAGGCGGACACGCTGTTCGCCGTCGGTTCGCGCGACGCGATCACCGATGGTCAGGTCGCGGCGCTTGTCGGCATCGCCATCCATGATGCGCCACTGGGCGAAGTGAGCGCCCCGCCGACCGACCTGCCGGCGATCATTCGCTCGACCGGCCCGTTCCAGGGCCCCAACGAGAGCATTTCCAACCGTTTCGCGGCGGGCGTCGCGCAAGCGGTGGGCGCCCTGCGACCGCATACGCTGCTGATGAGCGGCGGCGATACGGCGCTCGCAATCCTCGACCAGCTCGGCGTCGGGCTGGTCTTCCCGCAGGGCGAGGCGGGCGCCGGCCTGCCCTGGTTCCTGATCCCGCGGGAAAACCAGCGCAGCATCCGCGCCGTGGTGAAATCCGGTGGGTTTGGCGACAGCAACGCTTTGGCGGCGCTGCTTCCGGGGGCATAAGCGGAGCATGAGCGAGAGCACAGGACGCACCGACACCCCCCTCAAGCCGCGGCCGGCCAAGCTCGTCGATCGCGTCTTCGAGGAACTGCGCCAGCGCATCGAGGATGGCAACTATCCGCCCGATACGCGCCTCCCAAGCGAACACGAGCTGGCGGCGACGCTGGGCGTGTCGCGACCGATCGTCCGCGACGCGCTGGGACGGCTGCGCGAGCAGGGCATCGTCTATTCCCGTCAGGGCGCCGGCACGTTCGTCCAGGCTGCGGTGTCGCCGCAGACCCAGCTCGCCTATGCGCCGGTCAAGAACATCGCCGATATCCAGCGCTGCTACGAGTTCCGCCTGACCATCGAGCCGGATGCCGCCTATTTCGCTGCGCTGCGCCGCGACGATGCGGCGGTCCGCAAGATTGCCGAAGCGCTCGCCGAACTGCGCGACGCGACGACCCACCAACTGCATCGGACCGATGCCGACTTCATGTTCCACCGCGCGGTGACCGAGGCGGCCAACAACCACTATTACACCGCCTCGATGGATGCCCTGAAACCGCATATAGCGGTCGGCATGCACCTGCACGGGCTGTCCCTGATGGGGCCGCGCCTGCAGCTCGAGCGGGTGTTCGGCGAGCACGACCAGATCTACCACGCCATCGCCAGCGGCCGGGCCGAGGCGGCCCGCGACGCGATGCGATCGCACCTCGAGGGCTCGCGCGACCGGCTGTTCGAAGGCCGAGTGCTCGACCTGTCGATCTCGCCCTAACCAGCGGTCAGCTGCCAGCACGATTCGATGAATGGCTCGCATGCCATCGGCTGCGCACGATCACGTGGCAGCGGCGGTGTCAGATCATGAGGAAGATTGGCGCACCCGACGAGATTCGAACTCATGACCTCTGCCTTCGGAGCAATTTAGACTAGCCCTCCGAATAACGCGAGAGGGTACGCCGTGGTACGCTATCTATATGAAAATGCTGGATTTTCCAAAAATCTGATTTCACGATCCTATCCGAACCTACGCTACGATTTCCGCCCGCGTGCTTACGTGGTGCTTACGCGAGAGATCGGAGCCAATCGGAGAGAGCGGCATGGCTAAGATCACTAAACGGGTCGTCGACGCCGCAGGGCCCCGCGAAAGGGACTACGTCATCTGGGATGACGACCTACCTGGTTTTGGTCTCCGCGTCTTCACCTCCGGTAAGCGGAGCTACGTGATCCAGTATCGCGCGGCCGGACGCTCGCGACGCTACACCATCGGCCTCCATGGGGTCTGGACACCCGAGACGGCCCGCCAGGAGGCAAAGGTTCAATTCGGTCGTGTCGCCGGCGGTGACAACCCCGCAGAAGAACGGCAACTCG
>MKVB01000006.1:0-47924 GCA_001899085.1 Devosia sp. 66-14
CCCAGGCGCAGATATGATCCAGCGTGTCGAACGGCGCCTTGTCGCCCGCGAACTGGGCCAGGAAAATCGCCGGCCCCTTGATGGTGCGCATCAGAATACCTCCCTTGGACGACGCGGTTCCGCCGTCGGTTGTGCACGTACCTCAGGTCAGTCCGGATGCCTTGCCCGCTTGGAGTTCCGCATGTGGATGGAGCCGGGCCGCCGCTGACATGTCGGCAGCTACCTTCATGCTCGGCTCGGAACTGTCAAGGTGATGGCGAGGGGGAAACGGCCGCTCCCCCTACTCCGTCTTGACCTCGGTCGACGGATCGCCGTCCACGGCAGATGCGAGCATGGGCGGCAGCTTGTCGATGATGTAGGCGATCGAGAGCGGCGACTGGAACCAGAGCGCCGACGCGAGAATACCCTTACCGTCATCGAGCCAGACGGAGCGTCCTTCCCTGGGCAGGCGCAGCGTCTGGTAGAGCGACATCGCCTCGATCTCCTGCTGCCTGGTGCTGGTCGAGCTATCGATGGGCCAGACGACGGCATCGAGGTCGATCATCTCGATCAGCTCGGGGCTGAGGCGGATCCAGCCGGTGTCGTCGGCGAGGCGATCGAGCGCCTCGGGGAACACCATGCCGAAGCTGAGCAGAAACCGGCTCGGGGCAGAGCTCGAGTTCCACAGGGTGAACTGGCCATCGCGGAAATCGGCAACGACCCCGGTCTTGCCGACGATCGAGGAAAACTCGTCCTTCACCGCTGTCGTGCGGGCGTCGAGATCGGCAATGATGGCTTCGGCCCTGCTGGTATCGCCGGCGGTCGCGAGGTCAAGCAGCTTCAACTGTTCCTGCCACGGCGCCTGCCAGACGGCAAAGCCGGCAGGTGCGGCGACGACCGGGGCAATCCTCGAGAGCTGCTGATACATCGCCTGGTCGAGGTCGTAGTAGGTGGCAACAATCAGGTCGGGCTTCTGCGCGGCCACCCACTCGAGGTTGGTCTCGGGGCTCATCAGCACCTCGGGCATGGCGCCAAGTTCCTGGCGCCTGGGTTCGGCCCACGGCCAGGTGGCATAAGGCTGGGCGCCCCACCATTCGTGCACGCCGATCGGCGAGACCCCAAGGGCGTAGAGGAAATCCTGATCGTTGTAACCGAGCGAGACGATGCGCTGCGGCGTGGCGGCGATCGTGGTCTCACCGAGGCTGTGTCTGACCGTGACGGGGAAGCCGGCGGCGTTGACCAGGGTGGCGATCAGGCTGAAGGCAACGGCGAGGAGGATAGGGACAGCGCGCATCGGATCACAAATATGAGTACTGTTGTCATGAATTCGATAGCGCGCTGGGCGATGGTTGGCAACGGAGCTTCCCGCTTTGGCGGGAATGCCCGGTGATCGTGGTCTGCCGTGGTGTCGGGGGATTGCCCAAAAGAAAAGGCCCGGACGGATGCCCGGGCCTTTCTCAATCTCAATGCTATCGGCTCAGCGCAGCAGGGCGCGGGCCTCTTCGATGCCGAGGGCGGCGGGGCGCTCGCAGGTGGTCTGGAGCGTGATCACCTGGCCGGTCTCGCCGGCGCGCAGGATCGAGGTCATGACGTCGACTGCATGCAGCGCCACGTCGAGATCGCAGCGCGCCTTCTTGCCGGTCTCGATCGAGTCCATCATGTCGCTCAGGCCGGCATTGCGGTAGTTGGCGCGCGGATTGGGCTTGTCGAGATCCTGGTTGGCCTTGCCGAACGGGTGATCCCACGGGGTCACCTTCTCCTTGTCACCGGCGCGGTTGGTGATGGTCACGTCGCCGTTGAAGAAGTTCGGATCGGGCACATAGACCGAACCTTCGGTGCCGTAGAGCTCGATATTGTGGTGGCCGTGGCTGGAGACGTCCCAGCTGGCGCCCAGCGTGATGATGGCGCCGGAGTGGAACTCGAGGATCGCGTGGATCGTGGTCGGGGTGCCGACCTTGATGAACGTGCCCTTGAACGGCGAGCCCTCGGTGGTCACCTCGCGCTCGGCGCGGGCCGAGCCGGTGAAGGCGGTGACGCGCTTGATCGGGCCGACGAGGCTGATCAGGTCGGTGATGTAGTAAGGGCCGAGGTCGAGGATCGGACCGCCGCCGGGCTGGAAGAAGAAATCCGGGTTGGGGTGCCAGTGCTCCATGCCGCGGCTCAAGACGTGCATGGTGCCCGAGGCGATCTTGCCGACCTTGCCCGAGTCGATGATCGAGCGGGCCTGCTGGTGGGCCCCGCCGAGGAAGGTATCCGGGGCCGAGCCAACCTTGAGCTTGTGCTCGTCGGCCAGCGCCTTGAGCTGGATGCCCTCCTCGACGCTGAGGACGAACGGCTTTTCGGAGTAAGCGTGCTTGCCGGCCGAGAGGATGTCCTTGGAAACCGAGAAATGGGTCGAGGGGATCGTAAGGTTCACGATCACGTCGATCTCGGAATTCTTCAGCAGCTCGTCGGGGGTCTGCGCCGCGACATTGTATTCCCCTGCCCGCTTCTTTGCGACCTCGGGGAGGATGTCGGCGATGGCGCGGACTTCGAGGTTCCTGAACAGCGGTGCAAGGCGCAGGTAGGCGGCCGAGATGTTGCCGGCACCCATGATGCCGACGCCATAGGTCTTGGTCCCGGTGGAATTGGCCATTGTCTTAGGCTCCGAGGGTCTTGATGAAGGCGATCGAGCGCGAGGCGAAGCGGTCGATATCGTTCGGGTTGTCGTGTTCGGCGACGAAGTACTGCGCCTTGGTCTCAGTGCGCACGATCGGCCACAGCGTCTTCCACGGCACGATGCCCTGGCCGGCATCGGCCCAGCCGTCTTCATCGGCGTTCTGGCCGGCAGGAGCGATATCCTTGACGTGCACGGCGACGATCCGATCGCCGAACTTGGGCAGCCAGGTCGCCGGGTCGGCCTTGCCGCGGACAATCCAGGCGACGTCGGCCTCGACATTTACCGCCGGCGCGGCCTCGAGCAGCAGGTCCATGGCGTACTTGCCGTCATAGGTCGCGAATTCGAAGTCGTGGTTGTGATAGCCGAAGGTCAGGCCGGCGTCCTGGAAGGGCTTGCCGATCTTCTGCAGCCGATCACCGAACGTCTTCCAGCCATCGGCCGAGGTCGGCCGGTCGGTCGGAGCGAGCCAGGGGCAGACGACGACCTTGATGCCGAGCGTTTCGGCGAGCTTCAGGGTCTTCGACGTGTCCTCGAGGTCGCCGAGGCTCACATGCGCGGTCGGCATCGTGAGGCCGTTGGCGTCGAGCTGCGCCTTCAGCGCCTGGGGGTCGGTGTAGAGCGAACCGTAGCCCTCGACATGGGTGTAGCCAAGCGCGGCAACCTTCTTGAGCACATCCGCCAGCGGGTAATTGCGGGCGCTGAACAGCTGAAAACCGATATCCATTATGAGGCCTCTTTCACTTCCAGGCGGTGACGGCGGCGATCGAACGCGATGCGAAGCGGTCGACGTCGGCGGGGTTGTCGTGTTCCATCACCCAGTAGCGGGCGTTGGTGTGGGCTTTGACGGCGTCCGAGAGCGCCTGCCAGTCGAGCGTGCCGTGGCCGACATCGGCCCAGCCATCTTCGTTGGCGTTCTCGCCAGCGGGCGCGATGTCCTTGACGTGCACGGCGTTGATGCGGCGGCCGTGCTTCTTGATCCACTCGATCGGATCGTGACCGCCCTTCACCACCCAGGCGACATCCATCTCCCAGTCATTGTTGGGCGCGATCTCGAGGATGATGTCCATCGGCAGCTTGCCGGTGGCGGTGGGGCGGAACTCGAAATCGTGGTTGTGCCAGCCGAAGCCGAAGCCGCGCTTGCGGAAAGACTCACCGAGCCTGGCGAGGGTCTCGCCCAGCTCGATCCACTTGCTGTCGCCCTGCCCGGCCTCGCGCTCTTCCTTGGGAATGGCCGGGCAGTAAAGGAACTTCATGCCGAGCGTTTCGGCAGTCTTCAGCGCCGCGTCGGTATCCTTGAGCTGCGACAGGCCGAAATGGCCGGTCGGCATGGTCAGGCCATGCTGCTTCAGCGACGCGGCGAGGCTATCGGCCTCGGCATAGAGCCCGCCAAAGCCTTCGACCTGCTTGTAGCCAAGCTTGGCGAGACGCCCCAGCACGCCGTCCAACGGCGGGAAATTGCGGGCGCTGTAGAGCTGGAATGAAAAGTCCAAAAGTTGTCTCCTCCAGTAATGCCACCGCCCCGGTCGTTGCCGGGGCGGCGCAATGCTGCTCTTGGTTGGGCTCGTAACACCTCCGCCGAGGCGCTGCTACGCGCCCGGTAAGGTGGATGAGCCGAAAGGTCAGATGCGGTTGCCGCTCGCTGCGTTGAAGACGGAGCCGCGTCCCGGATCGAAGCCGATCAGGACCTTCTGGCCCGGCTCGAGATGGACTTCGGCGGCGGCGCGGAAGGTGAGGGACTGGCCGGCGATCTTGGTCCAGGCGACGGTGTCGGCGCCCATCGGCTCGACGATCTCGATCTCCGATTCCATCTGCACCGGCATTTTGCGCGCCTCGTCGCCGACGACGATATGCTCGGGCCGGATGCCCAGGATCGAGGCGCCGTTGGTCTGGTTGGCGAACTGGTAGTTGGTGAGCGGGATGTTGGCCTGGCCATCGACGCTGAGCGTGGTGCCGCTCAGGTCGCCCTTGATGAAATTCATCGAGGGCGAGCCGATGAAGCCGGCGACGAACAGGTTGACCGGCTTGTTGTAGATGGTGTGCGGGTCGGCCAGTTGCTGGATCACGCCATTCTTCATGATGGCGATGCGGTCGGCCAGCGTCATCGCCTCGATCTGGTCGTGCGTTACGTAGATCATGGTGTTCTTGAGCCGGGCGTGTAGCCGCTTGATCTCGATGCGCAGGTCGTTGCGGAGCTTGGCATCGAGGTTGGACAGCGGCTCGTCGAACAGGAACACATCGACGTCGCGTACCAGGGCGCGGCCGATGGCGACGCGCTGGCGCTGGCCGCCGGAGAGCTCGACGGGCTTGCGCTGCAGCAACGGCTCGATCTGCAGGATTTCGGAGGCACGCTTGACGCGGGCATCGACCTCCGCCTTGGGCATGCGTGCGACCCGCAGGCCGAACGAGAGGTTCTTTTCGACCGTCATCTGCGGGTAGAGCGCATAGGACTGGAACACCATGCCGATGCCGCGGTCCTTGGGCTCGTCCCAGGTGACGTTCTTGCCCGAGATGAAGATCTGCCCGTCGGAGACGTCGAGCAGCCCGGCGATGCAGTTCAGCAGCGTGGACTTGCCGCAGCCCGAAGGCCCGAGCAGCACGATGAACTCGCCCTGCGCGACCTCGAGATCGAGAGACTCGAGGACCTTCACATTGCCGAAGTTGAGGCTGAGATCCTTGATGGAAACGCTAGTCGTCATTGAGGATTACCCCTTCACCGCACCGGCGGCGATGCCGCGGACGAACCATTTGCCCGAGATGAAATAGACCACCAGCGGTACCGCTGCCGTGAGGATGGTGGCAGCCATGTTCACGTTGTACTCGCGGATACCCGTCGTGGTGGTGACGATGTTGTTGAGCTGCACCGTCATCGGCATGTTCTCGCGGCCGGCGAAAACCGTGCCGAACAGGAAGTCGTTCCAGATGCCGGTGACCTGCAGGATGATGGCGACGATGGTGATCGGCACCGACATCGGCAGCATGATGCGGAAGAAGATGCCCCAGAACCCTGCCCCGTCGACGCGCCCGGCCTTGAACAGCTCGATCGGCAGCGAGGCGAAGAAATTGCGGTAGAGCAGCGTCAGGATCGGCATGCCGAAGATTGTGTGGACGATGACGATGCCCGGCAGCGTGCCGAACAGGCTCAGTTCGCGCATGCCGATGATCAGGGGATAGATCACCACCTGGTAGGGCACGAACGCGCCGAAGATCAGGATGCCGAACAGCAGCTCGGAGCCCTTGTACTTCCAGAAGCTCAGGGCATAGCCGTTGATCATGGCGATGACGATCGAGACCGGCACCGAGAGCGCGGTGATCTTCACCGAGTTCCAGAAGCCCGGCTTCAGGCCATTGCAGTCGCGACCGGTACAGGCGGTGTCCCAGGCCTTGAGCCAGGGATCGAAGGTGAGCAAGGCCGGCCAGTTGAACAGATGCCCTTCGCGGATCTCCGGCATGGTCTTGAGCGAGGTGACCACCATCACCCAGAGCGGCATCAGGAAGAACAGCGCCGACAGGATCAGGAAGGCGTAGACGCCGATCCGGCCGACGGTGACGGTCTTGGGCTTCGGGCCGCGCGGGCCGGAGCTGTCGACGACGCCGGAGGCGAGGCGTGAGGAAATGGCTTCAGCGGTCATCAGATCCTCGCAGCCTTGCGCTTGGCGTTCCACTGGAACAGGTATTGCAGGCCGATGATCAGCATGACCGGCACCAGCATCATGGTCGCGGCGGCCATGCCCTGCGCCACGTTGGCGCGATCGGTAATGTGCTGGATGACGTAGATCGCCGGCATCTGGGTCGACACGCCCGGCCCGCCCTGGGTCATGGCGATGACGATATCGAAGACGCGGACCACGCCGGTGGCCGACAGGATGAAGGCGGTGGCGATGGCGCCCTTCATCATCGGCAGCACGATGAACAGGTAGGTTTTCCAGGTCGGAATGCCATCCACCTTGGCGGCCTTCCAGATTTCGGAATCGACGCCGCGCAGGCCGGCCAGCATGATGGCCATGGTCACGCCGACGCCGTTCCACAGCCCGCCCAGGACCAGGCCGTAAAGCGCCGTTTCCTGCTTCACCAGCGGCGCGAACTCGAAGTTCGTCCAGCCGAGCTGGCGGACCGCGGACTGAATGCCGAGGTTGGGATCGAACATCCACTGCCAGACGAGGCCGGTGACGACCAGCGACATGGCGAACGGATAGAGGAAAATCGAGCGGAACAGGTCTTCCTGACGGATGCGCTGGTCCATGAACACGGCCAGGAGGTAGCCGAAGATCATGCCGCCGACCATCGACAGCGCGCCGAACACGAAGACGTTCTGCACCGAGATGATCCAGCGGTCGGTGCGCCACAGCCGCTCATATTGCTGCAGCCCGATGAAGTTGAAATTCGGGAACAGCTTGGAGCTGGTGAACGACCAGATGATCGAGAAGATGATGCAGATGACGAACACCCCGATCGCCGTGGCGATCATCGGAGTGGTGCCCAGAACAGACTGAATGTTGAATTTCCGGCGCGTGCGCGGTTTGCGCTCCGCTGCTGTACCGGCAAAACCAGGCGCCGCTCGTTCGCCCGGTTCGGCGATCTGGGTCATGGTTCACTCCCCGCGTTGTTGAAGCAACCGGCCCCGGATCCCCTGCCCACCCGGATACGCCGAATAGAACCGGGCGGTGCTTTTGGCACCGCCCGGTCATCATAGCACCAATCAGTCGGCGTTCTGAAGGATCGTCACATACTGCTCGGCCGCAGCCGCCGCAGTCATGCTGTCGTCGGCCCAGAACTGGGCGACGAGGTCGTTCATCTGACCAGTGGTGTCGTTCGACTGCCAGCGGCCGGCATCGACGGCGATGTTGGCCGGGTCCTTGATGATCTCGAGACCGCGCTTCATGCAGTCGTCGGCGAGCGACATATCGACGTCGTCACGGATCGGCATGGAGCCCTTGGCGTTGTTGAACAGCGCCTGGACCTGCGGGTTGACCATCATGGAGGCCATCTTCAGCTGCGCCGCCTCGACAGCCGGATCCGACTGCTTGGGGAACAGGAAGATGTCGCCGCCGGTGGAGACGGTCGGGTGATCGATCGGCAGAGCGAGACAGGCGTAATCGACGCCGGCCTTCTCACCGGCGACGCCGAACTCGCCACGCGCCCAGTCACCCATGATCTGCAGAGCCGCCTGGTCGGTCACGACGAGATTGGTCGTGTCGTTCCAGTTGCGGTTCGCCGAACCGGCATCGGAGAACTGCTTGAACTGGCGGAATTTCTCGAACACGGCGGGCATCTCTGCCTTGGCCAGCTCGAGGTCCTTGTCCTTGAGGATCTTCTCACGCTTGTCGAGGCCGAGCAGCGAGGTCTGGATCACGCCGAAGGCGCCGTTGATCTGCCAGCTTTCGCCGCCGATGGCGAACGGGATGATGCCGGCTTCCTTGAGCTTGGGGGCTTCCGCGAGGAAGTCGTCGAAGCTGGTCGGGAGCGGCACGCCGGCCTTCTCGAACGCGGGGATCGAGGCCCAGGCCCAGTTCCAGGAGTGGATGTTCACCGGCACGCACCACCAGTGGCCGTCAACGAGGCAAGCCTCGGAGATGGACGCCGGGCGGATGAAGCCGGCCCAGTTTTCCTTGGTGGCGAGATCGGTCAGATCCAGCAGCATGTTGCCGGCGATCAGTTCTTCATACTGACGGCCGGGGTTAAACTGCGCCGCGCCCGGGGGATCGCCACCGAGAATACGCTGCAGCGTGGCCGAACGGGCGTTCTCGCCGCCGGCGATAGCAGTATCGACCCACTTGTCGCCGCCCAGGGCGTCGAACTCACGGGCGAACACCGACACGGCGGCCTGTTCGCCACCCGACGTCCACCAGTGAATGACTTCAACGTCCGCGGCGCGCACCGAGGTGCTGCCAAGCAGGGCGGCAGCCACCAGGGCCACCACCGACACGACTGACTTCATAATGTAGTCCTCCCAACGTTCACCCAGGAGCAAAACGCCCCTCGCGAAATTTGCGCCAGCCGCGCAGGGGCCCCTCTTGTCGGGAAGCCTCCGGTGCTGGCTGCGTGTAATCGATTACACAACCCCTTGCAGAAGGTCAATGCAATCGATTGCAGGAGTTTCAGACATTCCTTGCGCGGCTGTCAAGGTCGATCTAGACAGAGCGTACGAGCAGCGGTGAGGGAGCGCTGCCAAGCGATGACTCCGGCGAGAAAAACACCAACAATTCAAGATGTTGCCCGTCACGCAAGTGTGTCGGCGGCGACGGTCAGCCGTGTGCTCAGTTCCCCCGAAAGGGTGACGGAGACGACGCGCGAGCGGGTCTACGCCGCCGTGCGCGAGACCGGCTACACCATCAACCAGGCGGCCCGCTCGCTGCGCCTGAAAGCGGCCCGCACGATTCTGATGGCGGCGCCCAATATCGGCAACCCGTTCTACTCGACCATCGTCGACGCGGTGATCCGCGAGGCCGCCGAACGCGGCTACAGCGTGCTGGTGGCGAGCCGCATCGGCGACGACCCCAACCGCTGGCTGAGCGACTATCTGCTGTCGAACCGGGCCGACGGGCTGCTGCTGTTCGACGGGTCGCTCGATACCAACCGGCTGCACGGGCTGCGCGACGACGGCGTGGCGCTGCCGCTGGTCGCGGCCTATGACGAAATCCCCGATGCAAAAGTCCATTCGGTGATCACCGACAACCGCCTCGCCGCCAAGCGGGCGCTGAAATACCTGCTCGAGCTGGGCCATACGCGCATCGGTCACGTCATCGGGCCGTCGCGTAACCAGTCGACCAACGAGCGTTTCCTCGGCTTCACCGAAGCGATGCAGGAAGCGGGCCTCGAGGTGCGCGACGAGTGGCTGTTCCCCGGCACCTACAATATGGAGTCGGGTACAGCGGCGGCCGAGCATCTGCTGGCCAGTGGCGAGCTGCCGACGGCGGTGTTCTCGGGCAATGACGAGATGGCGATCGGCCTGATCCACCGGCTGCGGCTGGAGGGGATCGATTGCCCGCGCGACATCTCGGTGATCGGTTTCGACGACATCGCGGTGGCACGCTTCTTCGATCCGCCGCTCACCACCATGCGCCAGCCGCGCGAAGACATCGGCCGCATGGCGACCCGCTCGCTGATCGACATCATCGAGGGCGTGGTTCCGGAAGACGACCCCATCCACGTGGTGCTGACCTCCGACCTCGTCATACGGGAAAGCACGCGCCCGCTGCGCTGAGCCGGCGAGCCACCGGACCCCTGCCGAGGCAGCAAACAGTCGCGTCACGCCAGCGCAACACAACCGGGGTTACATCACGTCGCTGCCACGGCGCGGTGAAGCAACCACGAGCCGCACTCGGACGTTCAGTGAGCCGATCGGAGGGCGCCCCCGCATGACCATCGTCAAAATTCTGGTGCGACATGACGGTGCCGGCTGGCGGATCGCCAGCCCAGGCCGCGATCTCGACGCCACTTCCGGCCCCCGCCCCTACACCCAGCGCGACGAAGCGATCTCGGACGCGCTGTTCGCGGCGCGGATGCTGCGCGCGCTGGGCGAGAATGCCTCGGTCTATGTGGAGAACAGCGACGGATTGCGGCTCGTCGCCGAGGAGGACCTGCAGGTCTGGCGCAAGCACTGACCGCAGATGGGGGGAACCGGATGCCACCCCAGGAGGAGCAGCACCCGGCCCACCCGATTAGCGATTGTGGACGCGGTGTCGGGCAGCTTCATCAAGCCGGATGGATATCGTTACCACAATCAGACCAAGGTCGATATCTCGCTGTTTGTGCTGGCGATTTGGCCCTGCCCTGTGCCCGTGGCACCCTATGACCGGATCAGCACGGCCTTTCCGTCGATGGTTGCGTCCGATACGGAGTCGAACAGGCAGCAGTGCCAGTCCGGGCGGACCATGCCGAGGATGGCGAGCGGATCGCGGCCGGTGGTTCTGAACAGCTCAGGATCGGCGAGCGTTGCGGCAAAGTCGAAGCCTGTCGCGAGGAGCACCTGGACCAGCGTCTGTTGCCGTTCGAGGCGCTGCAGATCCGATCCCGCTCCGGTTACCCGGCTCCGTGCCCCGATCCATTGGTGCAGCCGCTCGCCCGACAGCCGCTCGCTCGGCGGGCGAAACGATACCTGCTTGCGGCCCTCTTCGATCGGTCGCGTCGGCGCGAGGGGATACCAGAAGTCCATCGGCTCGCTCACCGGCACGGTCGCCTCGACCTCATCCAGCGCGGCCTCGGTCGCCGCCCGGCGCAGGCAGAGCACGCCCTCGACCGACAGCCGGACCTCGGCCAGCGCCTCGATCAGTCGCGCCCCGCCACCGCGCGCAAAGGCGGCATTGATGCGATCCTCGAGGCCTGGAACCCAGAGGTCGCGCGGCACCCAGGTCAGGTGTCGCAGAACCGGGTCAATGAGCACGATGACGTCGGTGTTGGCCGCCCAGTCGTCGCGGTCGAGTATCGCTACGGCGACGGTGTAGCGGGCTGCGCCCTGCTGTCGGGAGCCGGCGCGGGACGCTCCGGCTTCATAGGCCATGCAGGCGGCAAGGACGATCGGCGAGGCTGCCAGCACCATCAACCTGTCGCGCCCGCGTGAGGCGCGCAGCGCCAGCGGCAGCGTGCCGGCAAAGCGCCTCAGCACGCGTGCCGGCCACGTGCCGTGCTGCGGCGTCGGCCAGTGCACCGCCCAACGCTCACCGCGCAGCTTGTGGTCGTCGATTAACTGGCGCCAGGTCTGCGGGTAGCGATGCGCGGCCACCACCTGCGGCGCCCAGACCGGGCGGTCCCGGCGCCGCATGCGGCGATGGAACTCGGTGTCCTCGCCGATGCGCAGGTCCTCCCGGAACAGACCGTAGCGGTCGAACAGGCTGCGCGCGTAGCTGGCGCCGTAGCGATGCGCTCGTCGCTTCGGCAGGCCCGCCATCCGTCGCGCATGCAGCGTCACATGGGCGGCCCAGGCGAAGATGTTGCCAGCCTGGACGTTGCTGACCGCGGAGGCCACCGAGGCCTTGCCGGCCCGGTGCAGGGCGAGACGCTGGGCCGCCCAATCCGGCGCCGCGACCAGATCGGACGCGAGGAAGGCCACCCAAGGCGCCCGCGTCGCCCTGATCCCGGCATTGCGCGCCGCACCGGGCCAGAGCAGCTCGGGCACCTCGACGGTGCGAATGGCCTGCCCTTCCGGCAACAGGTCGGCAAGGCTCCCACCGCCGGAGTTCACGACGACGATCTCGAGCGGCTCGGATTGGCGGAGCAAGGAGTCGATCGCCGCCCGCAATTCCGGCGGCGCACCGACCGACAGCACCACAACGGCGAGTTCAGGTTGCATCACGCGCGGGACGCCTCGAGCGCACGCGACGGCCCCATATCTCCCAGCAGGCGCGCGTAGCGCGGATGCGCTGCAATGAGCGAGCGCACCCTCTCGGTCGTCCCGGTGGGGGAACGGTAGATGGCGACGTCGGTAATGCTCCTCGTGCCATAGCCGCACCAATGGTCGGCGGCGCTGCCGATGTCGATGGCGATGCCACCCGCCTGCTTGATCCAGTGGCAGTAGATCTTGCCCAGCATGCCCGCCGATACGAGTACAACCTGCCCCGGCGCAATTTCCTGCAACGGGCCGCGCAACCTTTCGAACACCGTTGGGAAGTGCGCCTCGTCGCTGGTTTCTGCAAAGGCGGCCGCATATTTCCGCTCCGGCGGGATGCGGTGGGTTAGGCCGATGCTGACGCCGTGCGTACGCGCCAGCACGTCGCCGAGCTGGCCGTGACAAGTGACCAAGTCGAGCCGCCCGAGACGTGGCAGGAGGATGTCCCACAATCCCCAGAAGGCGAGCGACTGATGGACATGGCAGGTGGTCCAGACGGCGAAGGGACAGTGCACGGCGACGAAGTCGATCACCGCCAGCAGCCCGCGCATATTTCGGCCATTGGCGAGCAGAGCGGTGGGTTCCGTCGGATAGAATATGCGGGTTGCACGATCGAGTTCGGGGATGCCAACCACATCAGCGGCGCGGATGGCGACTTCGAGATCTTCCGCCAGAGCCGTGGTCGGCGAGCTGCCCTGCCCCCACCAGGTCCTGCTGTTCTCGGCAAGATCGTTGGCGCGGAACCCCTGCAGCTCGGGTCGGTACGGCAACACGGCGCCCTCTCCGTCGCCGAGCCGGAGCAACGAGAAGGGGCGTCTAGCATCGGCCGCGTCGGCGACGCTTAGAGCAACCTCCAGCGCGTCGCGCAGCAGGAATGAAGCATCGAGGAGGTGGCCGTCCGACCTCTGCTGACGATGCCGCGCCAACGTCTCGGCAAAGTCTTTCAGATCACCCGGCGCTTCGGCACCTTCCGCCTGCAGCGCCGAGAGCACCAGTTGCTCGGATGGCTGTTCGGGCGCCATCAACCTGCCCTCGGTCAGCGCCTCATAGCTGTCGAGGCGAAGATGCTGGAACTGTCGGTTCAGGTGCAACGCCCGCCCGGCCCGCCCGGCCGAGGCCGGCAATCCGTTCAGCACCGATCGTGCCAGGGGAACGCCGCCGGTTTCCTGGGCCGCCGTCACCATCGCGGCCAGGTTGCCGCCGCCGATCCTGTCAATGGTCCCATGCTCCCACGCGGATTGCAGCAGCCGGTCGGCCTCGCTATAGCGCCGGGCCTCGACCAGGCATCCAATGGTCAGCGAGGCTCGTTGTGTAGTGCTGCCGGCCGGGCTGCGCTGCAGCATCAGCAAGGCATCGTCGATGCGACCCAGCCGCCGCAGCGCGGTAACGTGCATGCCCAGCAGAGACCAGTTGGTGTCGGTCAGCGCCCGGTGCCGGGCCAGCAACGCATCCGTGCCTGCCCAGTCATGGGTGGCTCCCTGGAGTTGCGTGGCTGCGAACAGGAAGGCCAGCGTGTCGTCCTGTTCGCTGATTCCGGCGACGAACCGGTTCGCCTCATCGAGCCGATCCAGGCGGCACAGCAGCGTAGCGTGACGTTGCGCAAGGGCGGGGTCTCGCGACAGGGCCCAGATCTTTCGCTGCAGCTCGAGGACTTCTGCCCAGCGGCCACGTTCGACGGCGATCCGTTCGAGCCCACGCAGACCTTCCGGCTGATCCGGAACGAGCGCGCTGAGCCTGCCATAGGCCCGCTCGGCCTCGTCCAGCCGACCAAGCCGCATCGCGGCACGCCCCGTGCCGGTGAGCGCGCCGATCTGTTGCGGTCGCAGCCGGCTGACGGTGCCCCAGGCGGCGAAAGCGTCTTCCCACAGTTCCAGCTGCTCGGCCGCCTTGGCGCCGCCGCGATAGGCCGAGGCCCGGTTGGGCTGCAACTGCTGCCAGGTCTCGAACGTCGCCTTGGCTTCCACTGCATGGCCGAGGCGCAAGAGCGCTTCCGCCCTGCCCTGCAGAGCGCGCGTCGACCTGGGCAACAACTGGCCCAACCAGGTGAAGGTATTGAGACGCCAGATCAGTTGCCGCCGGGTGCCGGGCGGAAGATCGCCATCGGGCGGCCGCTGCGCCGCCCGCGCCTCGGTCGTCTCTTCGAGACGCCGCTGGATGGCCGGCAGGAGATGCCGCCAGGCGGCGCCGCTGACGATCTCGCGGGGCGTCCACTGGCTATAGGCCAGGTCGCAGAGGAACTGCTGGCGATCCGGCTCCAGCGGCGCCTCGATGTCGTCGAGACTCTGCGAGCAAAGCTGATAGGCGAGGTTGGCCGACGACAGGCAGATCGGCGGCACCCCGGCCAGCAGCGCATCCACCGCTCCGCCCGACGAGTAGGTGACGCAGGTCCATGCATCGCCGATGTCGGCGGAGAAGCTGTTCTCGACCGGCGAGATCGTCAGGTCGGCGACCTCGCTGCATTCGGCGATGGCCCTCACACGATCACGCCAGCGCATGCTCGGATGGAGGCGCACGACGATCGGCCGGCTGGTCCGCTGGCGCACCTGCCTCGCCGTTTCGCCGAGCCATCTGGCGATATCCAGCCCACGCAGCGAGGCGTCGCGGCCAACCTGCCCCAGGATCAGCACGTGTCGGCCCCGGCGACGATAGGGTGCAACCTTGATGCCGAGTTCGCGGCGCTGGGCGTCCCAGCGGTCCGGCGGGCTGCCGGTCGCACAGAAATCGGCGTCGTCACCGAGCGCCCCGTCGAGCGCCACCCTGAAATAGGGGTGAACCTGGCGCGGTCGCAGTGGCCGGCGACGCAGCGCCGCCACCCAGTTCGGCACTGCCGGCCTGAAGCTACGCCCCAGCAGGCTGCTCTCGACGACGACGATCGGTCCCTTGTGTTCGCGGTAAATCGAGTTGCGCAACTGCCCCTGCAACGACCGGCGTTGCGGATTGGCGAGCCCGTACATAATCGCCACGTCACAGGGCTGGTAAAGCCAGCCGCTGGTGGGGGTCACCCGCATTCCTTCAACGCCGAAGCGTGAGATGTCGGTAAAACTGACGCTGTCGGTGAATATTCTGGCGTGGAGCATCGAACTCATGAACAGGGGGAGATGATGATCGTTATCACGGTATGCGCGTAGCGACAGTCATTATTGCCCAACGGCAACTGTCGCGACCGAACAGTGGCGGTGCTTCAGTGCTAAGCCGCTCTTCCTGAACCCAAAATGACTGGACCCGTCCTGTTCACAGAGCGGCCGCAGGGGCGACGATCGGATGGCCCGGAGTTGTCACCGCTCCCTATTCGGGGATACTGACCCGCTCTGCCGAAAACTGTGGACCAACGGGCGTGACGACCAGCAACAGCCGAAAACCGCGGACTGATGCGGCTCCGAATCCCGGGCAGTTGCCGCTGGTCAGGCGGCTGCTGGCAGACGCCATAGGCGGCCATCGCGGCAGCTATTCCGGCGCCGTGTTCTGCATGGTGCTGGTGGCCGTTGCCACCGCGGCGCTGGCCTGGCTGATGCGCCACGTGGTCAACGACGTGCTGGTGGCCCGAGAGCAATCGGCGATGTGGTTGACCGCCGGCGCAGTGCTCGCGGTCTCGCTGCTGAGGGGCCTGGCCGATTATGGGCAGACGGTTCTGCTCGCCGGCGTCGGCAACGACCTGGTCGCCGGCCTGCAGCGCCGGATCTTCGACAAGGTGCTGACCCTGGGCGTCGACGATGTCGCGCGCTCGCATTCGGCCAAGCTGATCAACCGACTCATCGGCCACGCCGGTGCGGCCCGCAATGTACTGGTCCGCGTCTCGACCAGCGTCGGATGCGACCTGCTGACGGTGATCCTGCTGACCGCGGTGATGATCGCCCAGGACGTGACGATGGGCCTCGCCACCATCCTCGTGGCGCCGCTCGCCCTGCTGGGGCTCAACCGCATCATGCGGCGGATTCGCGACCTCGCGGCGCGCGAGCAGCAGAGCGTCGCCGGCGTCATCCAGTCGATGCAGGAGACGGTACAGGGCATGCGGGTGGTGAAATCCTACACCTCCGAAGCAGCCATGCGGCAGCGCTTCGAGGCGGCCAGCCGCGATTCACTGGGGCGGGCCAATGGCGTGGTGCGGATTCGCGCCTGGACCTCCCCATTGATGGAAGGGCTCGGCGGCGGCCTGATCGCCGGGTTCATCCTTTATGCCGGCTGGCAGACCGTCGCCGCCGACAAGTCTGCCGGCGAGTTCATCGCCTTCATCCTCGCCTTCCTGCTTGCCTATGAGCCGACCAAGCGGCTGGCCAAGGCGCATGTCCTGCTGCAGCGCGACATTGTCGGCATCGAGAAGATGTACGATTTCCTCGACCAGCCTGAGCCGGAGCCGGATTTCGATCCCCGGCCCGCCCTGCTGACCGGCTCCGGTCCGGTCGCCTTTTCCGACGTGGCGTTCGGCTACGCGCCCGATCGACAGGTGCTTGACGGGGTCTCGCTGGTCATCGCTCCCGGAGAGATCGTCGCACTGGTCGGCAGTTCGGGCGCCGGAAAATCGACCATCACCGGGTTGCTGCAGGGCTTTTACGCGCCGACGCGCGGCCGGATCAGCATAGGCGGCACCGATATAGCGACCGTCAATCGAGCCAGCCTGCGCCGCAGCATCGCCGTGGTGAGCCAGGACCCTGCAATGTTCGCCGGCACCATCAGGCAGAACATCGCGCTCGGTCGCGATGGAGCGACGGACGACGAGATCGAGGCAGCCGCCGAGGCGGCTGGTGCGCTGTCGTTCATCGAAGCGCTGCCGATGGGCTGGGAAACGCCGATCGCCGAACGCGGCTCCACGCTTTCCGGCGGGCAGCTGCAGCGCATTTCCATTGCCCGGGCAATCCTCAAGGACGCGCCGATCCTCATCCTCGACGAGGCGACCTCGGCCCTGGATGGCGAGACCGAGCGGCACGTCCATACCGCCCTGAAGCGCCTGATGTCGGGGCGCACGACGCTGCTGATCGCGCACCGCCGTTCAACCGTCGAGACCGCCGGCCGCGTGCTGGTGCTCGCGGACGGTCGGATCGAAACAACGGGGACGGTCGAGCAGCTGTCGCGGAACAGCGCGTCGTACCGCCAGCTGTTCGAGCCGGCGCAGTCGGCAGGACCGGGATAACTGGTGACCTCGGGAGGATTCGAACCTCCGACCAACAGCTTAGAAGGCTGCTGCTCTATCCCCTGAGCTACGAGGCCGTGGCGCGGGTGTAGCGCAATCGGGACGGAATGTCAGGCCTCGGGTTTGCCGACTCCCAAAGGCAATGGCAGGGTGCGCGGCGGCCCTTGAGTTTGCCGCGCTCTCGGGCCGGAGAGGTCTGTCACGCCTGCCGAAAGCACTCCAGGAGGACCCTGCCCTGTTCCCCTATCTCACACGCATCTTCTGGCTGGTGATGCAGCCGTTGTCGCTGGTGGTGCTGCTGCTGGCGGCGGGGCTGGCGCTGAGCTGGCTGCGGCGGCGGTGGATCTCGCGGGTGCTGGTGGGATCGGCGCTGCTGCTGCTGTTCCTGTGCTGCTTCACCACGTTCGGCTACCTGCTGATCACGCCGCTGGAGCAGCGGTTTGCTCGGCCGGCGGAGCCGGTGCAGGTCGATGGCATCGTGGTGCTGGGCGGCGGCATGGACAGCGAGGTCAACTCGGTGCGCGGCGGTTATGAGCTCAACCGTTCCGGCGATCGCTACGTCGAGACCTTGCGATTGGCACTGCGGCACCCAAACGCCAGGATCGTCATCGCCGGCGGGCCGGCTGCACTGGTGCAGCAGGAGCCGGAGGCGCTGGCCGGCCGGCGATTCTTCGAGGCGTTCGGCATCGCCCCCGAGCGCATCCTGACCGACGAGCAATCCCGCAACACCGAAGAGAACGCCCAGTTCGCCAAGCAACTGGCCGGAACGACCGATGGACAGACCTGGCTGCTGGTCACCTCGGCTTTCCACATGCCGCGGGCGGTCGGGCTGTTTCGCAAGGCCGAGTTCCCGGTCGTTCCCTGGCCGGCGGACTACCTGGCGAGCGGCGCCGAGGGGGTGCGGATCAAGCCGGATCAGTCGACCGAGAATGTCTCAGTGAGCAATCTTGCACTGCGCGAGTGGGCCGGGTTGCTGGGATACTACCTCACCGGGCGGATCGAGGACGTACTGCCCGCGCCGTGAGCGGCGCCGGCCTAATTCGAAGCAGCCAGCGTCGGCTAGAAATCGAACAGCGACAGTTGCGGCGCCGGCTGCGGCGGCGGTGGCGCGACGAGATCGGCGACAACCTTTGTTCTGGCCGCGCGGGGTTTGGCTGCCTTGGGCTTGTCGAGCACGATGGGCTCGGCGGCAGTGTCGGGCACGACCGCCACGGGCTCGAGCACAACTGGCTCGGGTTCGGACACCGCTGGCGCGGGTTCGTGTGACATCGACGGCTCGGGCAGTATCGCAGCCGGCTCGGCGTGGGCGATCGGCTCGGCGGCCAGCGCCGGCGCTTCGGCCAGGGCAACGGGTGCAACGGCCTCGACCACGGCAATCTTCTTCGCCCTGCCCGGCTTTTTCTGGTGCGTTTCCAACCAGGCGATGCCGGCCTTCAGTTCGTCCCGCTGGAACGAATAGAGGTTCTCGCGGCCCTGTTTCTCTTCCTGCACCAGACCCGCCTCTTTCAGCACCCGCAGATGCCGCGAGATGGCCGGGCGACTGATCTCGAAGGCAGCCGCCAGGTCGTGCACCGGACGCGCCTGCCCGTGCAGCAGTTCAAGCACCCGGAGCCGGGTCGGGTCGGCGAGGGCGGAATAGAGGTCGGCGAGACTCATTTCGCATTCCGAAACAATGGACTGCGCGGACAGTTGTAACAACTGCGTTACGTGTCAAGCGGTCGAGCGCAGAATGGGTTGACTGTGACAGTCCGATGACGGGATTGTCACAGCTTATTGCTTTTTTTGCGAGACCCGACGCGCCGTGACGACCGAGACGACCATTACCCGCACCTGGTGGACCCGGGGCCGCCCCTTCACCCTCCCCGAGCTGATCGCCGACGGGGTGGTGCATGGGATCGGCATCGTCGTGGCGGTGGCGCTCGGAGCGGTGCTGCTGGCCTTTGCCGGCTACGAGACGGCGCCCAACGAGTTACCGGCGCTGGTGCTTTACGTGGGCAGTCTGCTCCTCGTGCTCAACATCTCGCTGGCTTTCAATCTCTGCCCGATCGCCTCGCCGGCCAAGCGCACTTTGGCGCGGCTCGACCAGGCGGCAATCTTCCTGTTCATCGCCGGCACCTACACGCCATTCCTGGTGCTGCTCGGCGCGACGCCGTCGAGCATCATCATCGGGTTGCTGATCTGGGGCGCGGCACTCACCGGCATGGCCCTGAAGCTGTTCGTGCCACACCGCTTCGGGCGTGGCGCGATCGTGCTCTACCTGGGGATCGGCTGGAGCGGCGTGTTCGTGTTCCAGGCGCTGGCCTCGCACCTGCCCGGCACGGCGCTGTGGCTGCTGGTGGGCGGCGGGCTCTGCTACAGCGTCGGACTGATCTTCCACCTGTGGGAGCGGCTCACCTTCCACAACGCCGTATGGCACGGCTTCGTCGTCGCCGGAGCGAGCCTCCACCTCGTGGCGGTGCTCGACTGCATGGTGATCAGCCGGCTTTAGCGCCGTTCTTGATCCGGTCGTGAATCACCCGGTCGCCGGCGGCGAGGCCCAGTTCCTTGGCGCGACCGCCCGGGATTTCGAGCACGAACATCACCGGGCCGTCGGACGGGATCGAGGTCACGTCGAGCGGCCGGGCGTTGGCGTGGATATTGGCGACCAGCCCCTCGGCTGTGATGAACACCATGTCGAGCGGGATCAGGGTGTTGCTCATCCAGAAGCTGACTTCGCGACTTTCCTTGAAGTCGAACAACATGCCGGCGTCCGGCGCCAGGGCCTCGCGGTACATCAGCCCCTTGGCGCGGGTCTCGGGCGTATCCACCACCTCGACGGTGAAGCTGTGGTTGCCGTTGCGCGACTCGATAACCAGCCGGTCATCGGAGGCGCAGGCGGTGAGGGTGAGGAACAGAAAGGCGAGGAACGCGCCGTGCAGGGCCCGAAAGATGTTCATGAAGAGCATGGGGGTTGGAGCAAACTGGCAACAGCTTAGCCCAGCGGCCCGGGTTCGGGAACAGCGTCAAGAGACGGGTTCGAAAACAGCGTCGAAAGCCCGTTGACCTCAACTGCAGTTGAGGTCCGATAAGCGTGGCATCCAGCGGGAAGGAACACCCAGATGAATGCCCAGCAAAAGACCGACATCGAGAGCATCCGGCGCTTCGTCGCCACCGTCGGGGCGTCGCAGCGCAACCGCAGCCCGGACGATTTCATCGCCCTGTTCGCGCCCGATGCGGTGTGGGTGACCGGTGGCGGCATCCGGCTGACCGGCCGCGATGAGATCGACGCCTTCACCCGCCGCGTGCTGACGCCGGCGCTCGGCGACGTTCACGCGACCTATGCGGTCGAGCACGTGCTGTTCGTCGACGACAATGTCGCAGCGGTCAACGTACGGGCCACGCCGGTGCGTGGCGACGGAACGCGGATCGAGGGCGAACTTGAGGGCAGCAAGCTCTATGTGCTGAAGCGCAACGCCGAAAGCTGGACGTTCGCCTCCAGCCACAACGGCTTCATCCAGCCGCAATAGGTCAATCGGCGGCCCTTCCACCAGCTTCACCGGCGGTGAGCGCCGGTGGCGCTCACCCGCGCCCCGGCATGCGGAGAAGGAGGTCAGGAGGCGATCAGTGCGAGGACGGCGCGTCGCCCCAGCCGTCGGGACGGATCTCGGCGACCATCAGCCCCTTGGGGCCGGTGCCATAGCGCACCAGCACGTGCTGGCCGGGACGCAGTTCGGTGATGCCGAAGCGGCGCAGGGTTTCCATGTGGACGAAGATGTCCGGGGCCCCGTCGCCGGCCGACAGGAAGCCGAAGCCGCGAATCCGGTTGAACCACTTCACCTCGAGCCGCTCGAGGCGGCTGGTCGGCTCGACCGTGACGTGCGTCCGCGGCGCCGGCATCTGAGCCGGGTGCTTGGCGGTCGAATCGTCCATCGACAGGATGCGGAAGGCCTGCAATCCGCCGGGCCGGGCCAGTGCTTCGACGACGATGCGCGACCCCTCATAGGCGGTCTGGTAGCCGTCGCGCCGGAGGCAGGTCACATGCAGGAGAACATCGGGGCGGCCATCATCGGGTACGATGAAGCCGAACCCCTTGGACACGTCGAACCACTTGATCGACCCCACCACCTCGATGACATCGAGATTGGCGTCACCGCCGTGGTCGGATGCCGGGTGCTGTCCGCGCGAACCGGTCTCGTCGGACCGGAACCCGGGCTCTTCACCGTCGGCTGTAAACTTGGCCCCCATGCCTCAAGCCTTTTCGTACTCGCCCCGCCGCTGATCGGGGTACGCCACATATGAGACACTGTGTCCGATTCAGCACAGGAAGTTAAGAAGCGTTTACGATTTTGTCAGGGGTTTTTCGCAACTGCCGCGGAGGCCGCGGAATTGCTGCCGACGACGGTCGCAAGGACGGGCGCCCTGCCCTCGCGAACCCCGGGATTGCGCACCGGCCGGCCGGCCAGGCGAGCGCAGATATGAGCGACCAGGGCAAAGGCGTGGGGACCGTGATCGGGGTAGCGGATCATGTTGTCGCCGTTGTGCATGAATACATAGCCGCCCTTGCCGTCATCGGTGGGATAGCGCCAGAGCCAGTCGGCAGGCCTCGGCTCTTCGGACGAGCCGACATCGGTGAGCCAGATGCCGCCGGGCGGCACTTCGGTCCAGCCGCGGGCATATTGGCCGACGACGCCGCACCAGCCATCGAACTCTGCGTCCATCTCGGAAAAGAAGCCGAGCGGGTCGTGCTTCACCCGCACATGCAGGTTGGTGAAGGGACGGCCGGGCACCGCGGTGAAGGTGGTGAGGAACGGCAGCCATGCAATGGCGGGCTCGGAATTGATGACCAGGTGTCCGCCTCGTCCGAGGAAATCGAGAAATACCTGCTGCTGCCTGCGCAGGAAGAACTGATCCTGGTTGTTGGGAATGTAGAGGATGTCGGTGTCGGCCAGTCGCTCCGGGCTCAGTTCGGTGGCCGGCAGGTAACTCAGCGTGCCGCCCTGCCCCTCGATGCTCTCGGCCAGCCCCTCGGGCTCCCACTCGGTCTCGTGATTGTAGCACTGCAGGTAGGTAACGCGGAAACCCGGCTGCCGCTCGATACCGAGTTCGCGGTTGAGCCAGGGATAGAAGGCATCGAGGAAGCGCTTGGTGGCCGGCATGAAGCGCTCGCCGTTATGGACGTGCGGGTCGAGTGTCGTGACGATCAGCCGGCCGCCGCCCGGCAAATTCTGGAAATCGAGGAACAGGCTGCCGCTGTCATCGGTGAGGTTCAGCGCCGATACCGCCTGCTCGTGCAGTTCGTAGACGCCGGACCAGTGCCAGCCCATGTCCCGCAGCGGGATACTGTCGCAGATCGGGTGGCGCGGCTCCGGCTGGTGCAGCTCCAGCGTCGCGCCGGGTTTTTGCCACCACAGCCAGTCCTTGACATAGGTGGGCTGCCACTTGAGCTCGACCACATCGATGAGCTCCGCCGTCGCCCGGCCGCCGAACACCACGAGGAAACCGCCCTGCCGGACATAGTCGTTCAGTTGCCTGGCATGGGCGCCCAGCGCCACCTCGTCCATGCCGTCAGGCGAGACCACCGCAGCATATCGGGTCAGGTCGTGCTCGGCGAGATCGCCGACATAGATCATGTCGTCGAGCAGGTCCGCAAAGTCATGAAAGCTGCGGATCTGCGAGCCATTGCCCCAGGTCAGGTAGGCGATTTTCTTCTGCGTCACGATGCAATCGTCTTTCACGAAGCTGGTCCGTTGGTCGGGTCTAGAAAGCGCGGCACGAAGGTGCGGGCGCCGTTATCGGTGAACTGCGCATCGAGCACGGGCAGGCCGTAAAGCTCGGAGAGGCGTGGCGCGGTCAGCATGTCGGAGGCCGGGCCGAAGTCGTAGCGGCCGGGACCGCGCAACAGCAGCACGTCGTCGGCGACATCGAGGGCGTGCTGCGGGGCGTGGGTGGAAAAGACGATGGTGAGGCCCCGCTCGGCGCGCAGTTGCGCCAGGAGCCGGAGCACCACGGCCTGGTTGCGATAATCGAGCGCCGCACAGGGCTCATCGAGGATCAGCACGCTGCATTCGGAGACCAGTGCCTGGGCGATGATCGCCAGTTGCCGCTGGCCGCCGGAGAGCGAATTGAACTTGCGGTCGGCAAGATCGGCAATGCCGAGCCGCTCGAGTTCACGCGCCACCTCTTCGAAATCGGCCCTGCCGGGCGAGCCGAAGAGGCCGATCTGACGGGCCCGTCCCATCAGCACCACGTCAGAGACGGTGTAGTCGAAGGCAAGATCGAACAGTTGCGGCACGTAGCCGATGCGGGCCGCGACGCTCACTGCGCCGGCTGCCGGACGCAAGGTGCCGATCAAGGCATTGAGCAGCGTGGTCTTGCCGACGCCGTTGGGTCCTAGAATGCCGAGAATGCGGCCGTCAGCAATGCCGAAGCTCAGCTGGTCGACGACCAGATTGGGGCCGCGCCGCAGCGCCAGATCCGTTACCTCAATCATCGCGCCACCCGCCCTTGCTGTGCACCCGACGCAGGATCACCGCGAAGACCGGAACGCCGACCAGCGCCGTGATGATGCCGATGGGGATTTCCGCGACGCTGGCGGTGCGGGCGACATTGTCGACGCCCAGCATGTAGATGCCGCCGAGCAGACCGGCGACCGGCAGCAAGCGCCGATGATCGGCGCCGACCAGCACGCGCGCCACATGCGGCACGATCAGGCCGACCCAGCCGATCATGCCGGAAGTGGCGACGACGCCGGCCGAGATGCAGGCGGTGGCGACCAGCACCGTCCACTGCACCAGCGCGACGGGCGAGCCGAGAGCGCGGGCCTTGTCCTCGCCCAGCGAGACGATGTTGATCTGGAAACGCAACAGATAGATCACCAGCGCCGCGGGGATGATGGCGATGCCGAGCAGCAGCAGGTCCCAGTAGCTGGTGGAGGCGAGGCTGCCCATCAGCCAGTAAGTGATGGCCGGCAGCTTCTGGTGCGGGTCGGCAAGCAGCTTGGCAATGGAGATCGCCGCCTCGAAGAAGGCCGACACCACGACGCCGGCGAGCACCAGGGTGAGGATCGAGGTCCGCCCCTTCACCGTCGCCAGCGCCCGCACCACGATGACGCTGCCGATGCCGCACAGGAACGACAGCGCCAGCAGCCCTGCCCCGTTGATATCGAGCAGGATGGCGAGCGTGCCGCCAAAGCCGGCGCCGGCGGTGACGCCGACAATGCCCGGATCGACCAGCGGGTTGCGGAACAACCCCTGCAAGGCCGCGCCGGAGACCGACAGGCCGAAGCCGACCAGCACCGCGGCAAGGATCCGCGGCAACCGCACCATTTCGACCACGCTCGCCTGCACATCGGTCCAGCCGGGGTTGGCGTTCGGCACGATGTTGTCGAAGAGGATGGCGGCCACATCGGGGACCGTCAGGCCGTAACGGCCGATGGTCACCGAGTAGAGAATGAACAGGATGAGCAGTGCGAGGCAGATGAACGCGACGGGGAGTTTCCCGCCGCGCCCTGCAACGACCACCGCCTTGGCGGCGCCGGTCATACGTCAGCCGCCGAACTGGGCGGTGTAGCCTTCTGACGGGGTGTTGGCCTCGAGCTCGAGCAGCTTGTCGATCTGGGCGGCCGTCAGGTCGGCGCTGTAGATCTTCTTGTAGCCCGCTGCCACGGTATCGCGGAAGCCGCCGGCCGCAGCATCGGGATGGGTGATCGCCGCCAGCCACACCGCGGTCAGGTAGACCTCGGGTGCATCGGGCGAGCGGTTGAAGGCCGGGACCTTGTAGACGCGCTTGTTCTTGATCGCGTCGACGCTGGCGAGCAGCGCGTTGTCGTAGAAGGATTGCGGCGTCAGGTCGGTCGCCCAGGCGGGGATGATGATCACCGAGGGGTTCCAGACCAAAAACTGCTCGACGTCGATGGTGCGCCACCATTCCTCGGTGCCGTCGGCGGCGAGGTTGGCCACGCCGCTCAGCGCATAATCCTGCGAGCTGTTGGCGACGACCCGGATCTGGTCGGCGAGTTGGTCGACCTCGAGGATCTTGACGTAGTCCGTGGCGGGCGTCGCGGCGAACCTCTCGCGCAGCGCCGCGTTGGAGGCGTCCTGCATGGCCAGCATCGACTGTGCGCGATCGATCTTGCCGGAGGCATAGCCGGCCATCAGCAGATAGTCGCGGCGCTGCTGTTCGGTGCAGCAATCCCAGCCCATGACCTTGAGGCCGACCCGCTCCAGCGGCTCGATCAGCTTGGGATCGGACGTCCACTGCATCACGAGGTCAGGGTTAAGCGCCAGGATCGCTTCGACGTTGGGCACGAAACCCTCGGTCACGGCAGAGGCCGGAATGTCAGTGAGACGGGGGAAGATCTCGTTATAGACCGCCGAGGTCAGGGCGTCCTTGCCCCGCACCGCCATGGCCGCGATGTGGTCGGCCGAGCCGTCCACCGCGAGATAGGCAATGGCGCCAGAGGTGTGCGTCGTCACCACGCGCTCAGCGGGCTTTTCAAGCTCGATCTTCACGCCCCGATGGTCGAGGAAACTCACCTGCGCGTAGGCGGGGCTCATGGCGGCAAGGGCCAGGCCGGCGGCGATGGCCGGCAGACGGAAGGGGGTATGCATGGTTCGGGTCCAGACTCTGAAATGCGTCAGCGCCCGAGGTGCTATATTATATGACTGTTACACTCAAGTTTGTTTCCTGCGCCCTCCTGACGCGGCTCCTGAACCTCACGAGCGGGGCAACCCGAACGCGGCCACCAGCGCCCTGATCGCCAGGTCATTGCCGGTCTGCTCCGGGTTGTTGATTGAAAACAGGCTGGCGATGCTGGAGGTCGGGAGGGTTTCCGGAAGAGCGGTGGATGCCGCCTTGCGAAAACCAGTGCCGCGCAGTTGCGCCATCCAGAAGAGCCACAGGTCGTCGGAGGTCGGGGCCAGGGCCTGGAACAGGTGTCGCTCGATCACCCTGGGGTCGAGAGCAGATGGCGGATAGAGGATCCCCCCGACGCCGGTCGGCAACACGATGTCACCCTCTACCTGGCCGTCGATCTCGCGATCCCAGGCTTCATAGGGCATGGGCGAACCATCCGGCGCAAACCGCATCCGGTGGCCGCGATGGTAGGCGATCGTGTCCGGGCCGGCGGCAGCTGCCAGCTTCGACAGCCAGTCCGGGGGGTAGATATGGTCATCGTCGGCGGTCGCGATGTAAGCGGTCGGGTACTGCTCCAGCGCCGGCACGATCTTGCCGTAGGATCTGAGGCCGTTTTCACATGGCCGGATCGCCAGACCGAGGCGCTGCAACGCGCGAACTCCGGCGGGGAGCTGCGCGAGGTGCTGGTGCTCGATCCACAGGTGCACGCCATCCGGCCGTACATCCTGCGCGAGCAGGCTGAGCAGGGCCTGTCGCAGATATTTGTAGCGGGGCGGATGCGACTTGACGCTCACCTGCAGCGGAGAGGGCAACCGGTGAGCCTGGCGCCGAGCGCCGCGGTACAGCGCTATCCGGGCCTCGATCTCTCTTTTAAGTATCCAGGGACGCATTGACCCCACCTCGTCCAGCGCCCAGACTGACATCACCGACTGCCAGGCAGTCGTGACCCAGACAAGGCGCAGAAATGACATTCGGCGTGGCGCGCCACAAATGAACGATATCAACATAGCCTTTACGGTCGACAGCAACAATCTCGACCAGGTGGCTATCGTCATCGCTTCGATTCTTTCTACGTCTGCCGATCCGACCCGGTTGCGGTTCTTCATCGTCGTGGACGGCCGGCAAGACGCCGCTGAAAACAAGATCAACGGGTGGGCGAGCCGACCGCCTCGCCTGACTGTGGTCCCCTACCGAAACGCCTTCAGCAGCCGGACCACGCTAGGGCATATTTCGACTGCGGCGCTGCTGCGCACCCAGCTGCCGGATTCCCTGCCGGATCTCGATCGAGTGCTGTACCTCGACGCCGATATCGTGGTGCGACGGGATATTGCCGGGCTGTACCAGAGCGATCTCGGCGGCAAACCGGTCGGCGGCATCCTGGACATCGGCATGTACCTGCGGCTGCGCCGCGACAGGATCCGCCACGATGCGACTCTCGCCGACTATTTCCTGAAGCTCGGCCTCGATCCCCACCAATCGCAGTACATCAACTCGGGCGTCCTCCTGATGGACCTCGAGGCGCTTCGCGAGCTCGGTTTCAGCGCCCGGGCGCTAAGGTTTTCCAACGAGCACGGCGCGAGCCTCATCACCATGGATCAGTGCCTGATCAACACGATCCTGCTGGGCCGGATCGCGCTGCTCGACCCACGCTGGAACGTCGGCGGCTACCTCATGGGCCTGCCGCGCCACCACCACTACGTTCCTCGCCGCCTGCAGCGGGACCTTCGCCTGCAGAAGGCAGATCCCTGGCTGGTCCATTACACCGGCAAGAGCAAACCCTGGAACGCCGCATCGGTCTGGCACGGCGAGGATTGGTGGGCCTATGCAGGCCGCTCGGGCATCGCATGGCCGGCGGTTCCCGCTGTCGGCAAGCGCCCGTCGCGCCTCAAGGCGGCGTGGCGCTCGGTGACCTGGGGGTTCTCCTATGCCCTCAGCCGCGTGCACCCGGACTAGGCGGCAGCAAACTTGCTACGGGCGGTCAGCCGTTGTAGGCCGCAAGCACCACATTTCTCCGGGAGGATCAGACTTGAAATATCTCCACACCATGGTGCGGGTCACCGACGTCGACGCCAGCCTCAGGTTCTATCGCGACGGACTCGGACTCGAGGAAATCCGCCGCACCGAAAACGAGAAGGGACGCTACACGCTGATCTTCCTCGCTCCCAAGGGACAGCACGAGACCCCGGTCGAACTCACCTACAACTGGGATCCGGAGGTCTATACCGGCGGCCGCAATTTCGGCCACCTCGCCTATGAGGTCGAGGACATCTACGCCTTCTGCGACCACATGCAGAAGCTCGGCTACACCATCAACCGCCCGCCCCGCGACGGCCGCATGGCGTTCGTGCGCTCGCCCGACAACATCTCGGTCGAGATCCTGCAGGAAGGTGCAGCGCTCGCCCCGGCCGAGCCGTGGCTGTCGATGCCGAATACCGGCGCCTGGTAACCGCGCCAGCGCCCCTTTCGGTAACCGCCCGCTAACCAATCGGCTTAGCGGGCGGTTAGCCAAGACTTTGTAGCTTCCTCGCGAGCGCCGGCCGGGCAAGGGCCGGCGTTCTGCTACCGCCCGCAGGCGGCATGGGAAGTGACGAATGATCCGACTTATTGCGGCGCTCGCGAGCGCCCTGCTGCTGAGTGGCTGCTTCTTTCTGGGCGGCGGAGGCGGCGCTTCGTATAGCGGCTACGTGCAGCGCGCCGGCATGTACCTGTCATCCACCGATGTCGACAATTCCTGCATCTCGCCCAAGCTCCGTTCGGTGATCGCCTCGTTCGAGCGAAAGTTCGGCAACAAGATCGTCGTCAATTCCGGCTATCGCGACCCGATCCGCAACATCATCGGCGGCGGCGAGGATTCGAGCTACCACATGCGCTGCATGGCGGTGGATTTCTTCATCCCCGGCGTCAACAAGGGCCAACTCATCGCCTTTGCCATGCGCAACGAGCAGGTCGGCGGCCTCGGCTGCTACCCCGGGCGCAACTTCATCCATGTCGACGTGCGCGACCGGCCGCGCGGCTGGAAGAAGCCGGTCACCTTCTCAGGCTGCTGATTGCTCCACAGGGGCGGGAATTAGCGAGCAGTTCTTCGAAAAACACCCTTGCCAGCCCGAATGAACCTCCCTATACGGACGCCACCGCGGCGCCCTTCGTCTATCGGTTAGGACGGCACCCTTTCACGGTGCAGAGAGGGGTTCGACTCCCCTAGGGCGCGCCACTCTCCCCTCATGGGCCGGTGGTTGACGGTACGGCGCTCATCGCCGATAACAGAGTTCCTCCGCGCCCATCGTCTAGCGGTCAGGACACCGCCCTCTCACGGCGGGAACAGGGGTTCGATTCCCCTTGGGCGCGCCAACTCTCTCCCCTACACTGCCGCTGACAGACGGACCGTGCGGCTTTCTCGCGGCGGCTTTTGGCGGATTCGTACTCGGCCTGTGGGGGGGGGAATGCGTTGACGTCACTCATTCTGCTGCAGCTTGGCTGGTTGGCCGTGGGCCTCACTGCCACCGTACTGATCCAGATTGCCGGCCTCAGCCTGATCTCGCGGCTGGTGAACCGGCTCAGCGCGCGGCCGGACGCCGTGGCGCAGACCTGGCAGATCGCCATCATGGGGCTCGTCGTCTACCTGCTGTTCGTGTTGCACCTGATGCAGATCGCCACCTACGCGGCGATCTATGTCGTCACCAACGCCATCCCGTCACTGCATAACGCACTCTACTTTTCGGCGGCGACCTTCACGACGATCGGCGGCGACGTCGTGCGGACCGAGGAGGCGTGGCAGTTGTTCGCGGCTCTGCAGGGGCTGAACGGCATCATCATGGTTGGCTGGTCGATCGCCTTCCTCGTCGCCGTGACGCATCGGCTTGGTATGTGGACGGGAAAACCTGCCGGCGAGCAGTGATCTACAGGCGCAGCGCCATCTCGTGGCTTCGGCCGCCTCTTTCGCTGGCATGCCCGGCGTTGCAAACTGCCTTGTCCACGTCGCCGCTGGGGGGAGGAAGTGGAGCACCACACCGAGAGCGAACAGGCCGTACTCGACGTCATAGCGCGTGAATGCACCGCCTTCTGGATGCGCGACGAAGCCGGCTTTCGCGACTGTCACGCGCCGGGCGACGACACGCTGCGCTGGGGCTACTGGCACGGCGGCGGCCTGTTTGCGCGGCGAGGCGCCGACAGCATCGTGCCGGCTTCGATTGCCCATATGCGCAGGTTGGAGAGAGCGTTCCCGGAGATTCCTCGCGCGCGTGTCGCCAATGTCGTGGTGCATGTGTCGGGAGACATGGCGTGGGTGCGGCTCGATCGGTTGGTGCCGCATATTCCTGACATGCGCCACGGGCACGGCCCCAACGGCACCATGCAACTGCTGTTCATCCTCGAACGGATCGACGGGCAATGGCTGATCGTCGTCACCACCATGCTCGATGCGCATCTGGGGGACGAAGTTGCAGTGCGGGTCGACGCTGCGGGGACGGTGATCTGGAAAAGCCGGAGGGCCGAGACCAGGCTGGCCGACGATCCGAACTTCGTCCTGCGCAATGGCCGGCTGCGCCTGAGGCAGCGACAGCTCGACCTGCAACTGCAATCGGCGATCCGCTGGGCAACTGGGCTCAGCGGGCCGCTGATGCCCACGCGCGGCGCCGTGCCGCTGGTGGTCGAGCGGGCCGCCGGCGCGACGCGGATTTCATGGGTCATCGCGGAGGATGCCGGCAATGCCCTGGTGATGCTGGATGACAGCCGCCCGATGGCCGACCGGATCAACCATGCGGCCCAGGTGTTCGGCCTGTCGCCGGTGCAGACCCGCGTGGCGCTGGCAATCAGCGCGGGCCACACGCTTGGCGATTTCGCACGACAGGCAGGCACCACGCAGAACACCGCCCGCACGCACCTGCGCCGCGTGTTCGACAAGACCGGCGTCTCGAGCCAACCCGCACTGGTGGCGCTGCTGCTGTCGCTGACGCAGCCGCGCTGAGCTTGTCGCCCAACCGGGTGACAGAGGCGACGGGCCGGTCGCCCTACCCTGCTTGTGCAAGGAGGGCATCATGGACATGCAGGCATTCGACTTCGTACGGCAGCTGGCGGCATCGCACTATCTCGTGCGGGCGCTGCACGTGGTTGCCGACCTCGGAGTGGCAGACCAGCTCGGCGACCGACCGACAGCGAGCCAGTTGGCATCGAGGCTCGACGCCGATGCGGACGCGCTGCGGCGCGTTCTCACCCTGTTGGCGTCACGCGGCGTCTTTCGCCTCGACGGCGACCACATCCAGCATAGCAACGCGTCGGAATTCCTCCGCAGCGACCACCCTGCCTCACTGCGATCGTTCGTTCGGATGTTCGGCCAGCAGATCCAGTGGCAATGCGCCGGAGACCTGCAGCACGCGGTACGGACCGGCGAGGCCGTGGCGACGCGCGCCTTCCGCGGCGGTCTGTGGGGGTATTTCGAGGAGAACCCGACCGACGGTCGGATATTCGGCGAGGCGATGGTGGCCAAGTCCGCCGCGCAGATCGCCGACATCCTTGCCGCACACGACTTCTCGCCCTATCGCAGCATCGCCGACATCGGCGGCGGACACGGGCATATGCTGCGCGCTATCCTCGCGCGTCATAGCGCGGCCACGGGATTGTTGTTCGACCTGCCGGCGGTAATCGATGAAGCCAAGGGCGCCGGGGACAATAGCCGCCTCTCGTTCCAGTCCGGCGATTTCTTCACCACCCCGCTGCCGCAGGCCGACGCCATGCTGCTGATGGAGGTGCTGCACGACTGGGACGACGCACATTGCGGCGCGATCCTCAATGCGGCGCGGCTGGCGCTCGGGGCCGCGGGCCGCCTGCTGATCATCGAGATCGAGATGACCGAGGGCTCGGCCCCCGATTGGCCGAAGCTGCTCGATATCGTGATGCTGACCCTGTTCGCGGCGCGACAGCGTACCAATGCGGAGTATGCGCGATTGCTGCAAGCCAACGGCTTCCGCGTCGAGCGGCAGACCAGCACGCCGGGCGGTGTCACGATCATCGAAGCCATGGTGGCGTAGCGAGACCGCGCCATCAGCATCACCGCGGAGACCGGGACGCCCGTGGGCGTCCCGGCAGATCGATCAGTCGACGATGCGCAGCTCGACGGTGCGGCCCTGGTCGAACCAGGTCTCGATGCCGGCAACCTTCAGCTCGAGGCCGCCTTCGATGACCTCGCCGATATAGGAGATCGGCAGCGGCTCCTCGGCCGTGTCATCGCCATAGACGACGCAGAACTGCTGGCGCGGGCTGTAGAAGCACACCGAGCCGGCGCCGCTGCCATACTTGGCGCGGCGTTCGCGGCCGACATCCTCGGTCAGGTACTTGTTCTCCCACGGCGCCACGATCGGCAGGGTGAAGAACACCATGTCGCCGATCAGCTTGCCGTGCTGCAGCATGGTGACCATTGGCAGCTTTTCGCGCAGTTCCTTGGCGAGCTTGGGAACCTTGTCTTCCCACACCTCGATCGTGCAGACATCCTTGCCCGCCACAGCCATCTTCAGTTTCATAATCAAACGTCCTTCGTGTTCGTGCGGGGATCTCAGGCGGTCTTCTTGCGACGGAAGCCGTCGCCGAGGCCCCACGGCAGGATGAAATCGACCCACATGTGCAGGCGGTTGGCATAGCTCAGCATGGCATGGGTGAGCCGCACCAGGTCGGCGACCGTGGCGCATTCCATCGCGGTGTCGACGTAGATCTTGGTGATCGCGGCGGCTTCCGGCAGGCTGACGAAATCGAAGAAGTCGGCCTTGTAGCCGATGATCTGCTTGATGATCGCCTGCAGGGTCTTGAGGTCCGCGTCGGTGTCCTCACCGACCCGGATGATGCCCCACAGCATTTCGTCGGCGAGGGTGCGGGTTTCACCCTCGGCGAAGATGATGGTGCTCAGGTACTGGCCGCGCGAACCGGTGCCGCGCGGAACTTCGCCACGTCCCAGCGCCAGTACGTCATCGGGGCCCTGAAGCCAGATGCGTTGCCGCTCGCTCTCGAAGTGCTGGATGGCTTCATCCACAGTCATAGTCGTCTCCTAAACTTGAACAGGCTTTGGTGGTTTCCGGTCCGGGAGCGCTGTCCGTGGCTCCCGTCCGGGATGGCTAGAGAATGTGCGCGAGGAAGCTCCTGGCGCGCTCGGTCCGCGGGCGGTCGAACAGTTCGGACGGCGGCGAGCATTCGACGATCCGCCCCTCGTCCATGAACGCCACGCGGTCGCAGACCTCGCGGGCGAAACCCATTTCATGGGTGACGACGACCATGGTCATGCCGTCGGCCACAAGGCCCTTCATCACCTCGAGCACTTCACCGACCAGCTCGGGGTCGAGGGCGGAGGTGGGCTCGTCGAACAGCATCAACTTAGGCTGCATGGCCAGGGCCCGGGCGATGGCGACGCGCTGCTGCTGCCCGCCGGAGAGTTGCGAGGGGTAAGAGTCGGCCTTGTGACCGAGCCCAACCCGCTCGAGCAGCGCCCGGGCGCGCTCGGTGGCCTCGCTGCGGCGCTCCCTTTTGACCTGGATCGGCGCTTCGATGACGTTTTCCAGCGCCGTCTTGTGGCCGAACAGGTTGAAGCGCTGGAACACCATGCCGATCTCGGCGCGCTTGGCGGCGGTCTCGTTTTCGCTCAGTTCGTGCAGCGCGTTGCCGCGCCGCTGATAACCGACCAGTTCCCCGTCGACGCTGAGATAGCCCGAGGTGATCTTGGTGAGGTGATTGATGCAGCGCAGAAAGGTCGACTTGCCCGAGCCTGAGGGGCCGATCAGGCTGACCACCTCGCCGCGCGCCACGTCGAAATCGACGCCGCGCAGGATCTCGAGGTGGCCGATCTTCTTTTCGACGCCACGGGCTTCCACCATGAGATGGCTCATGTGCGGTCTCCCTGGTTGGTACCGACCGGGGTCGCGCCGCGCCCGTAATAGGCCTCGATGCGCGCCTGCACGACGCTGAGCAGGCTCGTGAGCACCAGGTACCAGCAGCAGCACACCAGCAGCAGCGGGATGGTCTCGAAGGTGCGCGAATAGATCGCCTGCGCCGAATAGAGCAGATCGGACAAGGCGATGACGCTGACCAGCGAGGTCATTTTCAGCATGCCGATGGTTTCATTGCCGGTGGGCGGAATGATGAAGCGCATGGCCTGCGGCAGGACGATACGGCGCATCGACTTGAGGCGCGGCATGCCGAGCGCCCGCGCGGCCTCGTCCTGGCCTTCATCGACCGAGGAAATGCCGGCGCGCACGATCTCCGCCATATAGGCACCCTCGTTCAGCGCCAGCCCGAGAATGGCGGCGGCAAGCGGGGTGATGATGTCGTTGGTGCGGAACTCGATCAGCGTCGGGCCGAACGGAATGCCGAGGCCGAGATTGGGAAAGAGCGCCGCCAGATTGTACCAGAAGATCAGCTGGACCAAGATCGGCGTGCCGCGGAAGAACCAGATATAGAGCCGCGCGAAGCCCGAAACGATGCGGCTGGGCGACATGCGCATCACCGCGATGACGATGCCGAGCAAGACGCCGAGGCTCATGCACAGGGCCGTCAGCCAGACGGTGGTGGCGAGGCCCTGCAGGATTGTCGGGGTGAACAGGTAGCTGCCGACCACGCCCCACTCGAAGCGCGGGTTGAACACCACGCCGTCGAGCAGCATCAGGGCCAGCACGATCACGATGGCGATCGGTATCCAGCGGTAGCGGCCATTGCGCGGAACGATCCGCAGATTGGCCAGTTCGGGAGGTGCGCGCTCCGTGTCCGGCAGCTCACGTTCGATGGTCATCTGTTCTTCCAGTCCAGAGGGAATGCCTGGCGGCCACGCTCGGCGGGCCGCCAGGCCAGGTCGGGCAGGAACCGCTTACGGCTCGGGATAGGGCAGCGGCTTGGAGGCCGCAAGATTGATGCCCGGCTCTTCGATTTCGAGCGGCGAAATGTTCCACTTCGCCATGACCTTGGAGTAGACGCCCTCGGCCTGCACGGCCTTCAGCGCAGCGAGCAGCGCTTCGGCGAGCTGCATGTTGTCCTTGGCGACGACCATGCCGTTGTAATACTTGGGCAGCAGCTCGTTCTCGACGAAGCGGACCGGCTGCGGCGCAGCGGCCTTGATCGCCGTGGCGGCGGCGAGGCCATCAAGCACGAAATCCGAACGACCCGAGTAGAGCGACAGCAGCACCTGGTCGCCCGAGGGGTATTCGCTGACCTGGACCGCCGGCTTGCCGTTCTTTTCGCAGCGCGGCGTCATCACCTTGTTGGCGACGTTGACGAAGTCGAAGCCCTGCTGGATGCCGACCTTGAGGCCGCACAGCGACAGCGGATCATCGGTGATCGTGGTGTTGCTGGCGAGGGTATAGACGGCGCCGGTCGAGTAGGCGTGAACGACGAAGTTCACCTTCTTCTCGCGCTCGAGATTGTCCGAGATGCACTCGGAGGCGACGTTGTAGCGTCCGCTTTCGACGCCTGGGATCAGGCCGGCGAAGGCGATGGACTCGACTTCGTAGGTAATGCCCAGCTTCTGCGCGATGGCGTTCCACAGGTCCGGCTCGTAGCCGATGATCGTGGTGTTGTCGGAGGCGAAGGACTGGCACGGCGGATAGTGCGCGTCAGTGGCGATGGTGATCTTGCCGGCATCCTGGATGGATTGCGGCAGCATGGCGTGAAGGGCATCGTCCTTTTCGAGCACCGGAAGGCCGGAGCCGACCACCTCGGCAAATTCCTCGGCCATCGTCATGCCCACGCCTGAGGCGAGGACAGCACTTGCCGCGACGGCGACAAACAGCGTTCTCATTCGGGTCATTGTGTTCTCTCCTGTATGCGATCGGAAGGTACACCTCCCCTTCCGTCGGCAAAAAGTATGTACAAAAGCGAATGCCCGTCAATCGCCATCAGCACCTGTTTCGTCCATTTTTTGTGCGCTATCGTTCGCAGCCCAAAGTTTGATCAGCGCGACGCAACGCGTGGCGCCCTGAACGGACGCAACCTTCGGCGCCGCTTGGGGCGCGACTTCGCCAGCCTGGCATCGGGGGAGCCAGGGAGCGGGAAATATCTTGCATCGGGGCGCCCGCCCTTCATCCTCCTCAGGGGGCGGTGCATCAGAGTTTGCCGAGGGCGACGCTCCTCCGAACGTCGACGGGAAACCATGTGTTGTACGGCGAGAGATTATGGACAGTCAGATTTTATGTCTATACCTATTTGGGACTATGTGTTCACGTATTGCTGTGTCCGCGGGCGACCCACCGATCACCAAGAAACGCCACCGGAACTGCGGGCGGCGTAACATTGAGGGTGGGGCGTGCCAGGAATTGGGGAAACGGGAGCTTTGCCGATGACGACCAGATCAATTGCGGCCGCGGCACAAGCTGATCTGCCGGAGCCTGCCCCGGCGATCGCGCAGGCCGCGAGCCTGTCGGAAACCATCCAGCGCGACATCGAGGACAAGATCATGTCGGGCAAATGGGCCCCGGGCGCCCGGATCCCCAACGAGTCCGAGTTCATGACCGAGTACAAATGCTCGCGCATGACCGTCAACCGCGTGCTGTCGCGCCTGTCGGAACGCGGCCTGATCGTCAGGCGGCGCAAGGCAGGTTCGTTCGTTGCATCGCCACGCAGCGACAGCGCCATGTTCCTGCAAATCCGCGACTTCGCCCGCGAGGCGGCGGGCCAGGGCCGGCGCTATCGCCACGAGATCCTGCTGCGCCGGGCTGAAAGACTGTCAGACGCGCGGGCCCGCAGCCTGCAGCTGGAGAGAAACCAGCAGGTGCTGCGGGTGCTCTGCCTGCATGTGCTCGACGACCAGCCCAATGCCTATGAGGATCGCGTCATCTCGCTCGACAAGGTGGCGGCGGTGCGCGACGAATCCTTCGACGAGGTGCCGCCGGGCACCTGGCTGCTGGGCCACGTGCCCTGGTCCGAGGCGCGCCATACCATCAAGGCGGTGAATGCCGACGCGACGCTCGCCGGCATCCTCGGCATCGAAGAACACGCGGCCTGCCTCGTGCTCAACCGCCGCACCTGGCACCAGGGCGAGTTTGTCACCGACGTGGAAATCACCTACCCCGGCGCCGGGCACGAACTGACCGGCGAGTTCTCGTCGACATTCGGTGAACTGGCGCCCAACAAATAGGCGCCGAACGGCGCACCAGACATTTAGATGGAGGAGAGGCCATGAAGAAGCTCATCAACGATATCCCTTCGGTCGTGCGGCAGTCGCTCGAGGGCCTGGCGGCGCTCTATCCCGGCCTGGCGCTGCTCGGCGGCGAGAACACCCTGGTGCGGGCCGACCTCGCGAGCTTCGTTGCGAGCGGCAAGGTGGCGATTGTCACCGGCGGCGGCGCCGGCCACGAGCCGGCGCATGCCGGCTATGTCGGCAAGGGCATGCTGACGGCCGCGGTGAGCGGCGACGTGTTCGCTTCGCCCAGCACCGATGCGGTCTACACGGCGCTGCGGGCCGTGGCCAATCCGGCGGGCATCCTGGTGATCGTCAAGAACTATACCGGCGACCGGCTGAATTTCGGCCTCGCGGTCGAGATGGCGCGCGCCGATGGGGTCGCCGTCGAGATGGTGATCGTCGATGACGATGCGGCGCTCGGCAAGGCGGAACGGACCGCCGGTCGGCGCGGCATTGCCGGCACGGTCTTCGTGCACAAGGTCGCCGGCGCTGCGGCGGAAGCCGGCCTGCCGCTGAGCGAAGTGAAGGCCCGGGCGCTGGCCGCCATCGGCGCGGTGGGGTCGATGGGCGTCGCGCTCTCGCCCTGCACGGTGCCGGCCACCGGCAAAGCCAATTTCTCGCTCGGCGATGACGAGATGGAACTGGGGCTCGGCATTCACGGCGAAGCCGGGGTGCGGCGCGTCACCATGCAGCCGGCGCAGCAGGTGGTGGAGACGCTGCTCGACACCATTATTGCCGACCGCGGCCTGGTCGGCGGCGATCGGGTGGCGCTGCTGGTCAACAATCTGGGCGGCACCGCGCAGATGGAAATGAGCATCGTGGCGCGCGATGCCCTCCAGACGCTGCGAGCGCGCGGCCTCACCGTCGAGCGGGCCTATTGCGGCACCTTCCTGACCGCCATCGAGATGACCGGGGTATCGCTCAGCCTGATCAAGGCGGACGCAGCAGTGCTCGCCGCCCTCGACGCCCCAGCCGAAGCGCCGGCCTGGCCGGGCAACCACGGTCGGCTGCCGCTCGCAGCGATGTCGAGCCTCGCCGCTCCCGCCACCGACGACGAAGCGGATGGCGGCGCCGGCATGGCAACGCCAAAGGAACTGGTGGCCATCCTCAGCGCCGCCTGCCGCGCCATCATCGCCGCGGAACCGGAGTTGACCGAAATGGACCGCATCGTCGGCGACGGCGATATCGGCCATTCACTGGCCGGCGGCGCGACGGCGCTGCTGCAGCGGGCCGCCGGCTGGGAGGGCCGCCCGCTCGACGCCGTGCTGCGCGAGATCGGCCTGACGCTGAGACGCAGCGTCGGCGGGACCTCGGGACCACTCTATGCCGCCTTCGCCATCGCGGCGTCGCAGACGGCTGCGCGGAGGGAGGAAGATGGCGCGGCATTGCTCGCCCGTGCCGTCGCCGCAGGTACCGATGCGATCATGCGACTGGGCGGCGCCGGTGCCGGTGATCGCACCATGCTGGATGCGCTGATCCCTGCAGCGTCGGCGATGGGCGGCGGCGCGACGATCGCGGCGACGCTGGAGACTGGTGCCCGCGCCGCGCGTGCCGGGGCAGAAAGCACTGCGGCGATGCAGCCGCGGCGGGGCCGCTCGAGCTATATCGGCGAGCGGGCGGTCGGGCACCCGGACCCGGGCGCCGTGGCGGTGGCGCTGTGGCTGGAGGCGGCGGCGAAGGCGGCGGGCTGAGCAAAGGCCCCCTCACCCGGCCCTGTGGGCCGACCTCTCCCCCAAGGGAGAGGGGGTGCGGTGGCGTCGCCCTGGCCTCTCTTCCCTCTCCCTCGGGGGAGAGGTTGAAGCGTCAGAGTCGGGTGAGGAGGCTCTGCGATGGTCCGATTTCGACGACCAGCATCGCCCCCTCGACAGCTAGGGTACCGGGGCCAATGATCAGGCAATCATAGCGGCCGAGTGCCGGGCGTTCGCCGCGAACCTCCACCACCCCTGCTCCGAGCGAGAGCAGCGCCAGGGTCATTCCCGGCGCAACGGCAAGCTCGTGTCGGCCGGCCCCGAGCCGGCGCACCGTGTGCGCCGCCACGCCGCGCGCCGTCATCACGTTGAAATCGAGGGTCGCGCCCGCAGTGACGCGCCCATCGACGCGGGTCTCACCGGGAAACGACCACTGGTCGCCCGGCAGCAGGGCTATCGGATCGGCCCTGCCCTCGATATGCAGCGACAGCCCACCGCCTTCGAGCAGCACCAGCGTCCGATCGACGCCGGGAAAGAACGAGAACGGGCCATCCCGATCGACCGTCGCGATGCTCAGCCGCCAGGCAAAGCCCGGCGCCTGATCGGTATCTTTCGCCGCAGCCACTTCGCGCGTCGCCCCGCCGCCGTTCTTCCACGGCTGCACGGTGAGATCGGCGAAGCGGATGAGGCGCATGGAAGAACTCAGCCGAGAATACCGGGAAGATCGAGTTGCTTCTCCCGTGCCGTCTCGATGGCAATTTCGTAACCGGCATCGGCGTGGCGCATGACGCCGGTCGCCGGGTCGTTCCACAGCACGCGGCCCAGCCGCCTGGCCGCCGCTTCGGTGCCGTCGGCGACGATCACCACGCCGGCATGCTGGGAGAACCCCATGCCGACGCCGCCGCCATGGTGCAGCGACACCCAGGTGGCGCCGCTGGCGGTGTTGAGCAGGGCGTTGAGCAGCGGCCAATCCGACACCGCATCGGAGCCGTCGCGCATCGCCTCGGTCTCGCGGTTGGGCGAGGCGACCGAGCCGGAGTCGAGATGGTCGCGGCCGATGACGATCGGCGCCTTCAGCTCGCCGCGGGCCACCATCTCGTTGAAGGCCAGGCCGAGGCGATGGCGGTCGCCGAGCCCCACCCAGCAGATGCGCGCCGGCAGCCCCTGGAAGCGGATGCGCTCGCGCGCCATGTCGAGCCAGTTATGCAGGTGCGCGTTGTCGGGCAGCAGTTCCTTGACCTTCTGGTCGGTCTTGTAGATGTCCTCGGGGTCGCCCGACAGCGCCACCCAGCGGAACGGCCCGACGCCGCGGCAGAACAGCGGACGGATATAGGCCGGCACGAAGCCGGGGAAATCGAAGGCGTTCTCGACCCCCTCTTCCAGCGCCATCTGGCGGATATTGTTGCCGTAGTCGACGGTTGGGATGCCCCGCTGGTGGAACTCCAGCATGGCCCGCACATGCACCGCCATCGAAGCCTTTGCCGCCTTGACCACGCTGGCGGGAGCCGAGGCACGGCGGTCTTCCCATTCGCCGAGTGTCCAGCCGGCCGGCAGATAGCCGTTGAGCGGGTCGTGCGCCGAGGTCTGGTCGGTCACCGCATCGGGGCGGACACCACGACGCACCAGCTCGGGCAGGATCTCGGCGGCATTGCCGAGCAGGCCGACCGACACGGGCTTGTTATCGGCACAGGATTTCTCGATGATCGCCAGCGCCTCGTCGAGATCGCTGGTGTGGGTGTCGAGATAGCCGGTGCGCAGGCGGAAATCGATGCTGCTGGGCCGGCACTCGATGGCGAGGCAGGAGGCACCCGCCATGGTCGCGGCGAGCGGCTGCGCGCCGCCCATACCGCCGAGGCCGGCGGTGAGGATCCACTTGCCGGCAGGGCTGCCGCCAAAGTGCTGCCGCCCCATCTCGACGAAGGTCTCGTAGGTGCCCTGCACAATGCCCTGCGCCCCTATATAGATCCACGAGCCGGCAGTCATCTGGCCGTACATGGCCAGGCCCTTCTTATCGAGCTCGTTGAAGTGCTCCCAGTTGGCCCAATGCGGCACGAGGTTGGAATTGGCCAGGAGGACGCGCGGCGCGTCGGCATGGGTGCGGAACACGCCGACGGGCTTACCCGACTGGATCAGCAGCGTCTGGTCGTCGTCGAGCGCCCGCAGGCTGGCGACGATCCGGTCGTAGCTCTCCCAGTCGCGGGCGGCCCGGCCGATGCCGCCATAGACCACCAGCTCCTCGGGCCGCTCGGCCACTTCGGCATCGAGATTGTTCATCAGCATGCGCAAGGGCGCTTCGGTGAGCCAGCTCTTGGCGGTGCGTTCAGTGCCGCGCGCCGCGCTGATCGAGCGGGAATTGTCGAGACGGGTCATTGGCCGGTCCTTAGTCAAGCAAGGGAGGTTGCGAAGTCGCGGCAGGCTTCGAGCACCTGGCGCAGCGTGCGCCGGGTGGGCGCGGCGAATTCGGGGTCGTAGGGCGTGGGCCAGTTCGAGGCATCAACCTCGGCGGGTTCGCGGATGTAGCTGCGGCAGGCGAGCTCCATCTGCACGGCGTGAACGGCATGCGTCGGGTTGCCGGTACTGCGAACGATCTGGCCGCCCCGGAAGCGGCCATTGACCACGTGAGACTGCCCGGACGCCGCGAGGATGGCCTCGATCCGCCCTGAAAGCTCCGGAGCACAGGTGGCGCCGAAATTGGTGCCGAGATTGAACACCGGCAGGTCCCCATCGAACAGCCGAGGGATACGCGAGCGGATCGAGTGGCAGTCGTAGACAACGATCGCCGGGTGCAGGCCGCGCAGCCGCTCGACCTCGTCGTGCAGCGCCTGGTGGAACGGCGCGAACCACTGCGCCTGCCGCCGTTCGATCTCGGCGGCGTCGGGCGCTTCGCCATCGCGATAGAGCGGCTCGCCGTCGAAGCTGGTGGTCGGACAAAGCTCGGTGGTCGCCTGGCCCGGATAGAGCGACACACCGCTCGGATCGCGGTTCACGTCGATGACGGTGCGCGAGACCCTGGTGCGGATCACCGTGGCGTCGAGGTCCTCGGCGAAGTCGTAGAGCTGGTCGATCCACCAGTCGGTGTCGCGGCGCCCAAGCCAGGGCGAGGTCAGCCGCTTAAGGATCGGATCGGGAATCTCGGTGCCGGTATGCGGCAGGGTGACGATGAGCGGTGCCGAACCGCGCCGGATTTCCAGCCAATCCAAGGCGCTCACCCTTCCACTCCGGGCAGCTCGATCGCCGCCGCCGCAACCAGCGCGCCGCTCCGGACGAGACCGGTGGCGAAGGCCATGTCCGGAGCAAAGTAGCGGTCGTCGTCGAGCGTGGGGATGTTGGCGCGCAACAAGGTGCGCACCCGCTCCAGCGCTGCGCTCGAGCGCAGCGGACGGTGGAAATCGCAGCCCTGCGCCGCCGCCAGCAATTCGATGCCGATGACGTTGGCAGTGTTGGCGGCCATGTCGAGCAGGCGGCGAGCGCCATGCGTCGCCATCGACACGTGGTCTTCCTGGTTGGCCGAGGTGGGAATGGAGTCGACGCTGGCCGGATGGGCCCGCTGCTTGTTCTCCGACACCAGCGCCGCGGCGGTGACCTGCGGCAGCATGAAACCCGAATTGAGCCCCGGATTTGGGGTGAGGAATGCCGGCAGGCCGGAGAGCGCCGGATCGACCAGCATGGCGACGCGGCGCTCGGCCAGCGAACCGATCTCGCACAGCGCCAGCGCGATGATGTCGGCGGCGAAGGCCACGGGCTCGGCGTGGAAATTGCCGCCGGAGATGACCTCGCCGGTGTCGGCAAAGACCAGCGGATTGTCGGAGACGCCGTTGGCTTCGTCGCCGAGGGTGGCCGCGGCCTGGCGCAGGATGTCGAGCGCCGCACCCATCACCTGGGGCTGGCAGCGCAGGCAGTAGGGATCCTGCACGCGGGTATCGCCGACCAGATGCGACTGCCGGATCGGCGAGCCGTGCATCAGGCTCCGCAGGGCCGCGGCCGTTTCGATCTGGCCACGATGCCGGCGCAGTTGCTGGATGCGTGGATCGAACGGACCGTCGGAACCCTTGGCCGCATCGGTGGCCAGCGCGCCGGTGACCAGAGCCGATTGCAGCACGCGCTCGGTTTCGAACAGGCCGGCGAGCGCGAGGCCGGTCGAAACCTGTGTGCCGTTGAGCAGCGCCAGGCCTTCCTTCGGCCCGAGCGCCAGCGGCTCAAGCCCGATGCGCGCCAGTGCCTCGGCGGCATCGAGCCGCTCGCCGGCAAGCTCGACCTGCCCGACTCCCAGCAGCGCAGCGGTCAGATGCGCCAGCGGCGCCAGATCGCCGGAAGCGCCGACCGAGCCCTGCCCCGGGATCAGCGGCACCAGGTCGTTGGCGAGGCAGGCCTCGAGATGTTGCAGGGTCGACCAGCGGATGCCGGAAGCCCCCTGCCCGAGGCTCGCGAGCTTCAGCGCCATGATCAGCCGCACCACGGCGCGTGGCAAAGGCTCGCCCACGCCGGCCGCATGCGACAGCACGATATTGCGCTGCAGCACCGACAGGTCGGTGTCGGCGATACGGACGCTCGCCAGCTTCCCGAAGCCGGTATTGATGCCATAGACCGGCTCGCCCTTGGCGATGATGGCATCGACGACGGCAGCGCTCAGCGCCACCGGGGCCTCGGAGCCCGGATCGAGCGACGCGGCGGCGCCGAAATAGATGTCGCGCCAGATGGAAAGCGTAACGTTGCCAGGCGAAAGGATGTGGCGGGCAGACATAGTCAGGATCGGCCTTTTGAGATGCGGGAATGGAGTGGGTTGAAACCCATGCGGTAGACGAGTTCGGCCGGCGTCTCGGCGTCCCAGATCGCCAGGTCGCAGGATTTGCCGACGGCAATGCTGCCGCTGGTGGCGGACACCCCCAGCGCCTCGGCCGCATGGCGCGTCACGCCGAGCAGGCACTCCTCCACAGTCAGGCGGAACAGCGTCGCCGCCATGTTCATGGTCAGGAGGATCGAGGTCAGCGGCGAGGTGCCGGGGTTGCAGTCGGTGGCGATGGCGATGGGCACGCCGTACCGGCGCAACAGGGCGACAGGCGGGACAACGGTCTCGCGGAGGAAATAGTAGGCTCCCGGCAGCAGCACGGCGACGGTCCCGGCGGCGGCCATGGCGCGCACGCCGGCTTCATCGAGATGTTCGAGGTGGTCGGCGGAGAGCGCGCCGTAGCGTGCGGCGAGCGCCGCGCCACCAAGGTTGGAGAGCTGTTCGGCATGCAGCTTCGCCGGCAGCCCGAGCCGCTGCGCCACGTCGAATACCCGGGCAATCTGCTGCGGCGAAAAGGCGATGCCTTCACAGAAGCCATCGACAGCGTCGACCAGCCCCTCGGCGGCGAGGGTCGGCAGCATCTGGCTACAGACCTCGTCGATATAGGCATCCTTGTCGGTCGTTCCCGGCGGCAGCGCATGGGCGCCCAGAAAACTGGTGCGCACCGTCACCCCGCGCTCGCGGCCCAGTTGCCGCGCGGCGCGCAGCATGGCGCGCTCGGAGGCGAGCTCGAGCCCGTAGCCGGACTTGATCTCGATGGTGGTGACGCCCTCAGCCAGGAGATGATCGAGCCGCGGCAGCGCCGAGGCGACCAGCTCGGTCTCATTCGCGGCACGAGTGGCGCGGACACTCGAGGCGATGCCCCCGCCGGAGCGGGCGATCTCTTCATAGCTCGCCCCGGCGAGCCGGAGCTCGAACTCGCGGGAGCGATTGCCGGCGTGGACGATGTGGGTGTGGCAGTCGATCAGCCCCGGCGTCACCAGTCGGCCGCCGCAATCGACCACGACATCGTCGCGGCGCTCGCCCAATGCATCGCGTGGACCAACATGGGTGATGAGGCCGTTTTCTTCGGCGATCACCTGTCCGTCAGCAACCGCGATACCGCCGGCCATCGGCGCAATCCTGGCATTGACGAACAGCTGTCGAGGCATGGCAACGATCCGAAACTTGATCTTGTATAAGGATGTATATACAATTCATTTGACGACGCAAGAGGGGGCGAAAGCCAGTGACGGGACTGCATTTCGACGAAGCGCTGGTGGGTGGCCGCTGGCTGGAGAATGTGCGGATCGAGCTGGCGGCCGGCCGGATCGCCGCGATCGTCCCCGACAGCGCACCGGGCCCGGGCGACGAGCGGCATGCCGTCGCCCTGCCCGGCATGCCGAACCTCCATTCGCACGCGTTTCAGCGTGGCATGGCCGGCCTCGCCGAGACCCGCGGCACCGGCATCGACAGCTTCTGGAGCTGGCGGGAAACGATGTACCGTTTCGCCCTTGCGATGACGCCCGACGACGCCGAAGCGATCGCCGCGCAGGCCTATGTCGAGATGCTGGAGGCGGGCTTCACCCGCGTCGGCGAGTTCCACTACCTGCACCATGACCTGGACGGATCGCCCTATTCCGATCCGGCCGAGATGGCCGCGCGGATTTGCGCCGCCAGCGACACGACCGGCGTTGGGCTGACGCTGCTCCCGGTATTGTACGCCCATGCCGGCTTCGCAGGCACGGCGCCGCAGCCGCAGCAGCGGCGTTTCATTTCCGACCTCGATCTGTTCGCCCGCATGCTCGAGCGCTCCCGCGCGCTCACCGCCGAGCTCGACAACGCCAATCTCGGGGTGGCGCCGCACAGCCTGCGCGCCGTCACGCCGGAGGAGCTGTCCGCGCTCGTGCCGCTCGCCGGCGACGGGCCGATCCATATTCACGTCGCCGAGCAGATGCGCGAGGTGGACGACTGCCTGTCCTGGTCCGGTCGACGGCCGGTCGAATGGCTGCTGGAGAACGCCGATCTCGACCGACGCTGGTGCCTCATCCACGCCACCCATATGACCGGCAAGGAAACGGTGGGCGTGGCGGAGAGCGGCGCGACGGTCGGTCTCTGCCCGATCACCGAGGCCAATCTCGGTGACGGAATCTTCGACGGGCTGGGTTTTCTCGCTGCCGGCGGTCGTATCGGCATTGGCTCGGACTCCAATGTCGAGATCGGCGCGGCCGCGGAATTGCGGCAGCTGGAATACTCGCAGCGCCTCGCCCGGCAGAGCCGCAACGTGCTGGCCGAGTCCGGCGACTCGACCGGGCGGCGGCTGTACGAGCTCGGGCTGCAAGGCGGCGCGGCCGCACTCGGCCAGCCATTGGTCGGGCTGACGGTGGGGGCGCCCGCCGACATCGTGTCGCTTGATGCCGAACATCCGGCGCTGGTGGCGCGACAGCGCGACAGCCTCATCGACTCGCTGATCTTCTCGGCTGGCCGATCGGCGATAGATTGCGTATGGACGATGGGACGAAAGCAGGTTTCGGAAGGCAGGCACGTTCGGCGCGACGAGGTGTTTCGCCGCTTCCACGCCGCCCTGTCGCGCCTCATCGCCTGACTGCCCGCGAACCCAGGAGCTCTCAGATCAGCCACACAATGCCCGGGACCGCCCATGTCGCTGATGCCTGACGCTGCCACACCGCTCTACGAGCGGGTGAAGAACCACATCCTCAGCAATATCGGCTCGGGCGCCTGGTCGGGCGACCGGCGCATTCCCTCAGAGAACGAACTGGTTGCCGAACTCGGCATCTCCCGGATGACCGTCAACCGGGCGCTGCGCGAACTCACCGCCGCCGGCGTGCTGGTGCGGGTGCAGGGCGTCGGCACCTTTGTCGCCGCGCCGCGACCGCAAACCGACCTGCTCGAGATCAACAACATCGCCGAGGAGATCGCGAGCCGCGGCAACCGCCACCGCAGCGAAGTGCTGACGCTGGAGCAGGTGGCGACGACGCACGAACTGCGTGCGGCGTTCGAGGCGGCCAAGCTCGAGACGGCGTTTCACTCGGTGGTGGTGCACTACGAGAACGACATCGCGGTGCAGCTCGAAGAGCGGTTCGTCAATCCCGGCGTCGTGCCCAACTATGGCGCCCAGGATTTCCGCCGCCAGACCACCTACGATTATCTCGTCACCATCACTCCGATCACCGAGCTGGAGCACATCATCTCCGCCGTGGCGGCCGACCAGCGCACCGCGCAGCTGCTTGGCATCGGCGAGGGCGACCCCTGCCTGCTGCTCGACCGCCGCACCTGGACCGGCAGCGAAGTGGTGACCGTCAACAAGCTGAGCTATGTCGGCGCGCATTATTCGTTCCGTACCCGCGCCCAGGCCAACCGCAACGCCACTCGCTACACCTGAGCCGGCTAGCGGACGACCAGCCGGCTCGCCAGTTCGGCGCACTGTACCCGGATATCCGGGATCGCCTCGATCTCGAAGAAGGTGCCGCGGGTCAGCGGCCCCACCGCCAGCAGCCGGTCGGATGGCGTGCCGAAGCGGTCGATGGTGCGGCACTCGGTATCCACCTCAAGGCCGATATGAAGCGGATCCGGCCGGATGTCGCCGCGGGCGAGGAGAGCACGAATGGCAGCGTTGCTCGATTGCTCGACATCGACGCTGATGCCGCCGCAATCGTAGACCCGAGCCACATCGAAGAAGGTGAGGTTGCCGGCGCCCTTGCGGCGCACCGTGGCCCGCACCTCGGCGCCCCGTCGCTCGATATCGAGATAGGTGCCCGCGACGAGGCGAACCTGCCCTGCCCCCACCGCCTGTTCCAGCCGCGCATGCAGGTCCGGCGGCAGGCGGTGGCGGTGGATATTCCAGAACGGCCTGACATGGCTGAGGAAGCGGCGACGCGAGCCGAGCGACCAGTTCTGCCAGATGCGCTGGTTGAAGGGCCGCAAGGCATCGACGACGCTGCGCCAATCCTCGCCGCGCCCGGCGGCCTCCTCGATGAGATCGCGGAACCAGGCGGTGAAGTAGTGGAGCTCGGTGCCGAACGGCACGTCGGCGGCCTCGAGCGGGATCGGCGCCACCTGCCGGTGCGCTTTGGGCAGGAGGCCGTGGCGCGAGACGACGGTGATCGGCCCGCGATGCTCGGCTTCGGCCAGCGACAGCCAGGCGTCCACCATCGAGAGGCCCGAGCCGAGCAGCAATACCGGGGCATCCGGATCGAGCGGAGTGTCGGCCTCGGAGCCGACCCGTACGGCAATGCCCTTGGCGCGGGCCGGGTTGGTTTCGTGCCCCACCGCCAATATGGCGACATGGCCCATCAGGCTGGCGCCGCTCCTGAGCCTTGCCTCCACCCCCGCCCCGGAGGCCAGAATGTCGATACACTCGTCGTGGACGATATGCAGCCGGCCGGGCGCCGCCGCTTCGACCCCGGCCAGCACATCGGCGAGGTAGCTGCCATAGTGCCGGCGTGGCACGAAGACGAAGCGTTCGCCTTCGGTTACCAGTTTCCGATCTCGCAACCAGCGCCAGAAATGGCGCCGCGACGTTCAGCACGTGGTCGAGCTGCCGGGTCGAATAGGCGACACCGCGCCCCAACTGGGGGCGCCTCTCGATCAGGGTGACGCGGATATCGGC
>MKVB01000006.1:47932-53691 GCA_001899085.1 Devosia sp. 66-14
GATGATAAGGATGGAGAGGCGTGGATGCGCTTCGTTCATGCGTGCTTCCTTCTGGGGTTGGTCACGACGCAAAACGTCCCGATTGAAACGTCCGTCCTAAGCTAACGTTCTCCGAGGGCAGGTTTTTTCGTCACCCGCGACCAGCGCACTGCCGGAGTTCCTCGACCGGTTCCGACGTATAGACTACTAATCCAGTCGATTTAATCAACACTGTATTCTGTTGGGATGCAGCGGGGGCCGGACGTGACGCAACTGACGCTCGATAGCGCCGAACATGGGGCGGTGCCGCTGGAAGACCGGCCGGTGGAGCGCCCGCGCTCGGGCCACCAACACCGGGTGCGGAGTGGACTGGTCTGGGCCGTGGCAGTGCTGATCGCCGCCTATGCGGCGTCGGTGGTGGCCACCAACCCGGCGATGCGCTGGGACTCGATTGGCAAGTTCCTGACCGCGCCAATTATCCTCCAGGGCCTGGTGACGACGCTGCTGATCACCTTCCTCTCCGCCGTTATCGGCCTTGTCGGCGGATTGCTGGTTGCGCTGATGCGGATGTCGTCGAACCCGCTGATCAAGACCATCGCGGTGGGCTATCTCGGGCTGTTCCGGGCCGTGCCGCTGCTGGTGCAGATCCTCATCTGGTACAATCTCGGCACGTTTTTCCCACAGCTCGGCTTCGGCATCCCGTTCACCGATATCGGGCTTTACGGCGACACCAACGTGCTGCTGAGCCCGCTGGTGGCGTGCCTGATCGCCATCGGCCTGAACCAGGCCGCCTATATGGGCGAGATCATCCGCGGCGGGCTGCTGTCGGTGCAGCCGGGCCAGGTCGAGGCGGCGATCGCGCTGGGGATGACGCGGGCCAAGGCGTTCCGCAGGGTGATCGCGCCGCAGGCGGCCAAATCGATCATCCCGCCGCTCGGCAATGACATGATCAACCTGCTGAAGGCCACTTCGCTGGTCTCGGTGGTGGGCGTCGGCGACCTGATGACCCGGGCGCAGGGCATCTATGCCAGCAACTACCAGGTGATCCCGCTGCTGATCGTCGCCAGCATCTGGTACCTGGTGCTGACCATCGTGTTCACCTTCGTCCAGGGCCTGCTGGAGCGCCGCTTCGCGGCCGGGGTGGCGCGATGAACTACGCCCCGCCCGATCTCCATCTCACGGCGGAGGCACCGGCGCTGATCCGGGTGCGCAACGTTTCCAAGAACTACGGCGCCAACCGGGTGCTGGACGGGGTCAACCTCGACGTCCGGCAGGGCGAAGTGCGCTGCATCATCGGGCCCTCCGGCTCGGGCAAGAGCACCCTGCTCCGCTGCCTCAACGCGCTCACCGATTTCGACAGCGGCGCCGTGGTGCTCGACGAGACACGGGTCGGCTACACCGAGCGCAACGGCGTCTTGAAGCCATGGACCGGGCGCGAGGCGGCGGCGTTCCGCAGCCGGGTCGGGCTGGTGTCGCAGCACGTGAACCTGTTTTCGCACCGCACCGTGCTGGAGAATGTCATCGAGGGCCCGGTGCAGGTGCTCGGCACCAGCCGCCCGGTAGCGGTGCAGGCGGCGGCGGACCTGCTGGCGCGGGTCGGGCTCGCCGACAAGCATGACAGCTACCCCAGCCAGCTCTCGGGTGGGCAACAGCAACGCGCGGCGATCGCCCGGGCGCTGGCGATGAACCCCAGGGTGATGCTGTTCGACGAGGCGACCAGCGCGCTCGATCCGGAACTGGTGGGCGAAGTGCTGGGCGTAATGCAGGCGCTGGCCGCCGACGGCATGACCATGGTCGTCGTCACCCACGAGATGCGCTTTGCCGAGGAGGCCGGCGACCGGATCGCGGTGATGGATGCCGGCCGGATCATCGAAGACGGCCCGGCGAGCGAGATCTTCAGCCGGCCGCGCCAGCCGCGCACTGCCGAGTTCCTCAAGGATCATTTCAGGTTCGCCCCGGCCGAAGGCCGGCGCGGCCACGCCTGAACCACCGGGCCGGGGGCCCCATCATGCAAGGAAAGAGACTGACCGTGACCAAGCTTTCGACACTGGTAACCAAGGGGCTGCGCGCCGCCGGCCTGACGCTCGCCGTGGCGGCGCCGCTGCTGGCCGCACCGGCCTTCGCCCAGGATGCCGCGACCGAAGCCGCCCGCGCCCTGCTGCCGGCCAAGTATCGCGATGCCGGGGTGCTGAATGTCGGTGCCTCGACGGTCTACGCGCCGCACTCGTTCTTCAAGGAAGGCACCACCGAGTTTACCGGCTACGAGATCGAGCTGTTCAACGCGGTGACCGAGATCCTCGGGGTGAAGCCGGTCTATACCGAGGCGCCGTTCCAGCAGCTGATTGCCGGGGTGAAGTCGGGCCGCTCGGATGTGTCGCTGGGCGATCTCGGCGACAACGACCTGCGCCGCGAGCAGGTGGATTTCATCGACCACACCCGGCTGACCTTCCAGCTCCTGATCGACGCTGCCGACAAAGACAGCATCAAGACGGTGTTCGACCTCTGCGGCCGCGATCTCGGCGTCGTGCAGGGCACCACCAACATCATCTTCAAGGCGCTGTCGCAGTGCGAGAGCAAGGGCCTGAAGCCGGCGAACTTCATCGAGTTCCCCGACGCCACCGCCAAGGACCAGGCGATCCAGTCTGGCAGGTTGCCGCGCGCCGATATCTCGGCCACCGCGGTCGGCCGCTTCCGTGAGGCGGCTGGGTTGAACCCGGGCCAGATCCTCGTGCCGGCGCCGGAACTGGGCGACCTCTATATCGGCTTCATCGTCGACAAGGGGAATACCGAACTGGCCAACGCCATCGAGGCGGCGCTCAAGATCCTGTTCGACAACGGTAAGTACGCCGAGATCCTCGCCGCCTACAACATCGCTGACCTCAACCTCGAGGCACCAGGCGTCAATATCGGCCAGAACGCCTCGAACTGGGTGCAGCCCAAGCCGAAGAGCTGATCGCGCCGGCAGTCCAAACCAGGGCGTCGGCAACCGCCGGCGCCCACCTCATTTCCATTGGGTATCCCGACCATGTCCAGCGCCCGGCCCTCCGGCCACGACAAGATGAATATCGCCGTGCTCGTTTCCGGCGGCGGCAACCACCAGGGCGCCTGGCGCCGCCCCGGCAGCAATATCGAGCTCGCCAACACGCCGGGCTTCTATGTGGCCTTCGCCCAGGCAGCCGAAGCCGCCAGGATCGATGCGATCTTTTTCGCCGACATCCCCTCGCTCGACCCCAGGGCGCTGGGGGTGAACCCGGTGCTCAACGCTTTCGAGCCGTTGGTACTGACTTCCTATCTTGCGGCGTTCACCAGCCGGGTCGGGCTGGTCTCGAGCGTTTCGACCAGCTTTTCCGAGCCCTACACGGTGGCCCGGCAGTTCGCCTCGCTCGATCGCCTTTCGGGCGGCCGGGCCGGCTGGAACATCGTCACCTCGGCCACCGGCGAAAAGAACTATGGCGCGGCGCCCCTGCCCGACCAGGATGTGCGCTACGCGCAGGCAGCCGAGTTCGTCGAGATCGCCAAGCGCCTGTGGGACAGCTGGGACCAGGAGACGCTGAAGATCGACCGCGCGAGCGGGCAATTCGGCGATGTCGCCGATATCCGGCCGACCGACTTCCACGGCAAGTTCTTCGACGTGGCCGGGCCGCTCAACATCCAGCGGCCGCCGCAGGGCTGGCCGGTGCTGTTCCAGGCCGGCGCTTCACCGATCGGCCGCGGCTTTGCCGCCGAGACCGCCGAAGGCGTGTTCACGGCGCAGCAGACGCTGGAGGACAGTCTCGAATTCGCGCACGACATGCGGGCCCGGGTCAGCGCCGCCGGCCGCGATCCGCGGCGGGTGAAGCTGCTGCTCGGCATCACGCCGATCATCGGGGCGACCGAGGCGGAGGCGAAAGCGATCGAGCGGGAACTTGGTGAGTTCATCGACATCAAGGCGTCGCTCAGGAAGCTCAACAGCTACATCCCCGGCGTCGACCTCTCGGGGTTCGATCTCGACAGGCCAATCCCGCGCGAGGCATTGCCGGATGTGTCGGCGGTGCAGGGTCGGCAGAGCCGCTACAAGATCTTCGCCGATCTGACGCTCAATGACGGCTGGACGCTGCGCGAACTGGTCAAGCTCACCGGCCGCTCGGATGGGCACTGGACGCTGACCGGCAGCCCCGAGCAGATCGCCGACCAGATGGCCGAGCGTTTTCTTGCCGACGCCTGCGACGGCTATGTGGTGATGCCGACCTACCACCCGGAAGGCTCCGGGCTGTTCTTTTCGGCCGTGGTGCCGATCCTGCAGCAGCGTGGGTTGTTCCGCACCGAGTACGAGGGCACGACGCTGCGCTCGCATCTGGGGCTCGATGTTCCGGAGCGTGGGGCGCGGGGCAACTGACGGCCTTTGCCGCCCCTCCGGTGGTCGCTATAGAGAGCGGCAAACGGAGGGGCGTGTACGATGTCGACTGTGGGTCATCTGTCGGAGGGGGATCGCGGGCAGGCGCGGATCACCGCGATCAGGGCGATGCGGCTGGAGAGCGGCTACTGCCTGATCCGCATCGACACCGATGCCGGTATCTCCGGCTATGGCGAGTGTGGCGACCTCGACGGCGACCTGGTGCGGGCGGCGCTTCTCACCCACGCCGAAGGCGGCGCGCGGCTGCCGCACCTGCAGTTGATCGGCAAGGACCCGCTCGATATCGGGGTGCATCACCACAGCTTGTTCTATGCCTACCGGCAGCGCCCGGCGCATATCATGATCTGCTCCGGCATCGACATGGCGTTGTGGGACCTGGCGGGAAAGCTGCTGGCGCAGCCGGTGCACAAGCTGCTCGGCGGGGCCTTCCACACCGAGCTCGAACTCTACTCGCACTGCCCGCATTTCGACCTGACCGACGCCGGCGCCTGGGCCGAGGCAGCGGATGACCTGAAGTCCGATTCGCATGGGTTTCGGACCTTCAAAGTCGATATCCACGACGCGATCGGCGTCGAAATGCAGGAATATGTGCCGAGCCTGTCGCCCGGCGACATCCGCAAGATCGGCCGTTCCTACGAGCTGGCGCGCGAACACCTGGGCGAGGAGATCGACATCATCGTCCATTGCCACAACGAACTTGATACGCCGAGCGCCATCGCGGTGGCCGAGGCGGTGGAGGCGATCAAGCCGATCTATTACGAGGATCCGCTGCAGCCGGGCTTTTCCGAGAACTGGCTGGCGCTCAGGCGTGCGACCAATATCCCGATCATGACCGGCGAGAATATCGAGCTGCCCGAGGGGGCGCTGCCGTTCCTCCAGCACCAGGCCGTCGATTGCCTGCAGCCCGACATCATCAGTTCGGGCGGCATTACCGGCACCAAGGCGATCGCCGACCTCGCGGCGCTCTACCGCACGCCGATCACGCTCCACAATGTCAGCGGCCTGCTGATGAACGCGGCCAGCCAGCAACTGGCGGCATCGGTGTTCAACTGCCCGCGCATCGAGTGCACCCGGCGGGCGGACAGCCTCCAATGGGCGTCGCCCAATCCGCTGCAGGTGCGGGATGGCAAGATGCAGGTGTCGATGGCGCCGGGGCTGGGGGTGGAGCTGGACGAGGACTGGATCAGCGGGCACCGGTTTGCCGGGGAGCCGGACTGGAACTAGCGCCGGCCTTTCCGTGATCCTCCCCCGCGTGGCGGGGGAGGGGACCGCCGAAGGCGGTGGAGGGGGCGCAAGAGGCGCAGTCGTGCGTTGGCGCAGCGCGATCCGAATGCCTGCGACGAGCGACTAAGGGTTTGGCCGCCCCCTCCACCAGCTTCGCCGGTCC
>MKVB01000006.1:53699-99521 GCA_001899085.1 Devosia sp. 66-14
CGCTGGGTGTGGGTCGGCTCCAGTTCCGCCTTGCCGAAGGTACCCGGCAGGTTGGTGTTCATCCACTCGTAGGGGTAGCCGAGCTTCAGCGGCATCGCGTCGGTCAGTTCCTGGCGCACCTCGGCCGGCAGGTCGAAATCGCCGGCATCGAGGTTTTCGGCGACCTGGTCGACGCGGCGAGCGCCGATGATGGCAGCGGTAACCCTCGTGTCACCGAGCAGCCAGCTCAGCGCCACCTGGCTCGGGGTGCGACCGAGGCGGCCGGCCACTTCGACAACCTTGTCGATCATCCTCAGCGAATCCTCGAACCAGTAGCGCGGCAGAGCGATCGCCGCCTGCTGGCCGATGCGCGATTTCTCGTCGGGCTTGTCCTCGCCGCGATACTTGCCGGTGAGCATGCCGGCGGCGAGCGGGCTCCAGCAGATCATGCCCAGGCCCTGGTCGTCACAGGCCGGCAGGATCTCGCGCTCGATGTCGCGGCGGACGAGGTTGTAGAGGTGCTGCGCCGAAACCAGCGGCTCATAGCCCTTCAGCGCCGCGACACCGTTGGTCTTGGCGATCTGCCAGCCATAGAAGTTCGAGCAGCCCAGATAGCGGACCTTGCCGGCGCGGATCAGGTCGTCGGCGGCGCGCAGACTCTCTTCGATCGGGGTGTAGGGGTCCGGCCCGTGGAACTGGTAGAGGTCGATATAGTCGGTATCGAGCCGTTTCAGGCTCTTCTCGCAGGCCTCGACGATGTGCTTGCGGCTCAGGCCGCGCGAGGTCACCGCCGGGTCGGCCGGGAACCAGCACTTGGTGGCGATCACCAGCTGGTCACGACTGAAGTCCTTGAGCGCCACGCCGAGCATGGTCTCCGAGGCACCGCCCGAATAGCCGTTGGCGGTATCGATGAAGTTGCCGCCACCCTCGACGAAGCGTTTGACGATGGCGCTCGAGGTTTCCTGGTCGCAGCCCCATTGCGAGTTGCCGAACGTCATGGTGCCCAGGCACAGGCGCGAGACCAGCAGGCCGCTGCGGCCGAGATAGCGATACTTCATGAGTTCCTCCAGGTAATACGGCAAATCACGGGGCGCGATCGAACAGGGAAAATCGCGTCAGGTAAAGGCGTTGGCCGGGTTACTCGGTGGGGTATCTGAGTCCGATCTGCTGCCGCACGGTGTCGAGGCAGGCCATGATGGCGACGCTTTCGGTGGGCGACAGGATGGTCCCGGCGGTCTTGCCTTCGGCAACCAGGCGCTCCAGTTCGGCGGCCTGGTACTGCATGCCGCGGCCCTCGACCTTCGAGACATACTCCTCCACCACGGTGTTGGTGGCGTCGTAGCGCCGGAAGCTGGTGGGCACATACCAGACCTTGTCGATCTCGATGCGACCCTCGGTGCCGTGAATGGTGGCGATGTTGCGCCCGGCGGTATCGCTGCCTGAAAGCGTCAACGCGATGGCGCCGGACTCGTAAGTGAACATCGTCGCGACGGTGCCATCGGCGCCCGTGTCCTTGAGCCGCGCGGTCGCCGCGATGGTCTTGGGCACGCCCAATACGTCGAAGGTGAACGAGATCGGGTAGATGCCGAGGTCGAGCAGCGCACCGCCACCCAGTTCAAGCGCGTTGAGCCGGTGCTTCGGATCGTCGGGCAGATCCTGGGTATGGTCGGCGACCACCGAGCGGATCTCGCCCAGGACGCCCGAACGGACGATCTCGCGGATGCGCAGCATGTGCGGCAGGAAGCGTGTCCACATGGCTTCGAGCACCACGAGGCCCCGGCTGGCGCCGAGATCGACGATCTCCTGTGCCTCGCGGGCGTTGACGGTGAAGGCCTTCTCGATCAGCACGTGCTTGCCGTGGCTGAGGACCAGTTTGGCATTGTCGGCGTGCATCGGGTGCGGCGTCGCGATATAGATCGCGTCGACATTGGCATCGGCACAGAGCGCTTCGTAGCTGCCATGAGCCTTGGGGATGCCGAACTCGGCGGCGAACCTGTCGGCGCTGGCTTGGCTCCGCGAGCCGACGGCGGTCACCTGATGGCCGTGCTGGTTCAAGTCTTTCACGAACTGTTCGGCAATCCAGCCGGTTGCCAAAATCCCCCACCTGACGCTTCCGGCCATTTCACGCTCTCCCCAAAACAGTTTGTCGAGGCGAGAGCAGTACCCACTCCCGACAACGACACAATAGCTTTCACCCGGCGTGCGACGATGGTCGTAGCGGCCGGCCCCGAACTCTGCTCAATGCAACCTTCCTCGGGCCGGATGAATTCCCGTGGCGGGCACGACAGGAGCGGCGATGCGATTTTCGGTGGGCTGCGAGATCCAGTACGACGTCTCGGAAGAAACGACGCTGATCCTCAATGTCGAGGCACAACATGGCGGCGGACAGGAAGTGCTCGATGAGCATTTCAGCGTTTCGAGCGGCGTGCTTGCAGAATCCCACATCGTACCGGAGACCGGCAACCGCTATCGGCGGCTGAAGCTCAACGCCGGCCAGCACCTGATCAGCTACGGCGCCACGGTCGAGACGCGGCCATATTTCGGCGACCCCGCGCTGATCCCGCAGGTGCCGATCGCCGAGCTGCCGTTCGAGGTGATCACCCACCTGTCGCCGAGCCGCTACTGCCAGTCGGACAAGCTGGGGCGCTTCGCCTGGCGGCAGTTCGGCAATGCCAACGGCTACGAAACGGTGACGGCGATCTGCAACTGGATCTTCGAGAACGTCGACTACCTCGAGGGCTCGAGCGACGTCAGCACTTCGGCCTATGACACTTTTACACTCAGGGCCGGGGTGTGCCGCGATTTCGCGCATCTGGGCATCACCTTTGCCCGTGCCCTCGGCATCCCTGCCCGGTTCGTTTCGGCCTATGCCTACGAGCTCGCGCCGCAGGATTTCCACGCCGTGTTCGAGGCCTATCTCGATGGACGCTGGTATCTGTTCGACGCGACGCGACGCTGCCCGATCGATGGACTGATGCGCATCGCCATCGGACGCGACGCCGCCGACTCGGCGTTTGCCACCTATTTTGGTCAGCTCGGCGGCCCTGCAGCGCTGGTTCGGGTGGAACGGCTCGATGGTCGGCCAGGTACCGACTGGACGGTCGCAGCGGTCAGCCTCGCCACGCCCTGAAAATCACTTAAGCAATCACTTAGGTATTGACAGCCACTCTGCAGCAAGATACTTAAGATCATGCTTAACCAAGAGACAGAGCCCCTCGACCTCATGTTCCAGGCATTGGCCGACCCGACCAGGCGGCGGATGATCGAACGCCTGAGCCGGGGATCCGCATCGGTCAGCGAGCTGGCCGAACCGTTCAAGATGAGCCTGCCCGCCATCGTGCAGCACCTCCAGGTGCTGGAGCAGAGCGGACTGGTGACGACGCAGAAGGTGGGACGGGTGCGGACCTGCACCATCGACACGGGAGCGCTGAGCATGGCCGAGAAGTGGATCAACGATCGACGCATCGGCTGGGAGCACCGGCTGGATCGGCTGGGGGCGTTCCTCGATGCGCTGCCAAGCGGCCCGGACAAGCCGGCGAAGTAGCGCCGACCAACGCCTTACGAACGACAGAATTGAGACAATGGGCCGGAGACCACGTTTCCGGCAACGGGCGAGCTTTGCCCAGGAGGATTGAATGGCCAAGGTCGTGCTGAGTTTTTCGATGTCGCTCGATGGCTACATCGCAGGCCCGAACGTCTCGGCGCGAGACGGCATGGGGGTGGGTGGCGAGCGCCTGCACGAGTGGATGTTCGCCGGGAGCGGCAACAAGGCCGGCGATGGCAGTTTCAGCAGCGCCGAGGCACAGGACGCCGCCGAGATCGATCTGGCCTTCAGCACGGTCGGCGCAACCGTCGTGGGTCGTCGCACCTATGATGTCGGGCTGCAGCACTGGAACGACACGCCCTATCCGGTGCCGTCGTTCGTGCTCACCCACAACCCCAAGCCCGAGCAGCCGATGAAGAGCGCCAGCTTCCGCTTCGTCACCGACGGCGTGGAGAGCGCGGTGCGCCAGGCGAGCAGCGCCGCCGGCGACAAGGATGTCGTGGTGATGGGCGCATCCGCCGCCCAACAGGTGCTGCGGGCCGGTCTCGCCGATGTACTCCGCGTCCAGGTGGTCAGCGTGCTGCTGGGTGGCGGCACCCGTCTGTTCGAAAAGCTGGGCGATGCCCAGATCGAGCTCATCCGCACCAGGGTGGTCGCGGCTTCGCCCGGTGTCACCCACCTCGAATTCAACGTCATCAACAACCAGGCCTAGACAGAGGAAACCCAAATGACCGAACGTTCCATCGCCCATGGCAGCTTCACCGTCGAACGCAAATACAAGCACGCCCCGGGCAAGGTCTTTGCCGCCTGGGCCAATCCCGAGTTCAAGCGCCAGTGGTTCGGCTCGCCCAGCCCGGACAAGCCGAAGGACGTCATGGACTTCCGCGTCGGCGGTCGCGAGTTCAACGAGAGCGAGATGGGTGGCGACACCTATATCTTCGACGTCACCTATCGCGACATCGTGCCGGACAACCGCATCATCTACACCTACGAGATGAGCAAGAACGGCGAGCGCATCTCGGTGTCGCTGGCGACCATCGAGCTGTTCGCGGACGGGGACGGCACGCGCATGGTGGTGAAGGAGGATGGCGCCTTCCTCGACGGCCTCGACAAGATGGCCGATCGCGAAGCCGGCACCAACTACCTGATCGACCTGATGGGAAAGTGGCTCGACGAGCAATGAGCGCCAAGTCGCACAAGCTGATGATCGGCGACCTCGAGGTACATTACCTCGAGGAAGGCCGCGGCCAGCCGCTGCTGCTGCTGCATGGCGGCACGGCGACGGCCGGCTCCTGGGGCGAAGCGATGCCGCGGCTGGCCGATCGCTATCGCGTGTTTGCCCTCGATACCCGAGGTCACGGCAGGACCAACAACCCCGCCCAGAAGATGAGCTACGCGCAGTTTGCCGACGATGTCGCCGGCTTCATCGGGGCGCTGGGGCTCAGGAAGCCGCTGATCATCGGTTACAGCGATGGCGGGCAGACCGCGCTGGAGTTCGGCCTCAGGCATCCGGGCAAAGCCGGGGCGCTGGTGCTGGGCGGCACGATCAGCCGGCCCACCGAAGCCTATCTGGAGGGCCTGCACGGCTGGGGTTTCCCGGCGCCGGGCAAGGTCGATCTCGACCGCGTCGCGGCCGAGTACGGGCCCTATTTCGAGCAGATCAAGGTGACGCACATGCATCACTATGGTCCGGATTACTGGAAGGCGTTTCTCAGCCAGATCTCGGAGCTGTGGCTGACGCTGCCCAGTTACAGCGAGCGCCAGCTGGCCTCGATCTCGGCGCCGACGCTGGTGATCATGGGTGATCGTGACCACCTCGGCGGCGTGGAGGAAGCCAACCGGCTCTATCGCCACCTCGGCGCCGGCGAGCTCTCGATCATCGCCAATGTCGGCCACGAGGCCGTCAACAAACCCTTGTTCTGGGATGCCGTCCGCGAGTTCCTCGCCCGGCACGACGAGCGCCAGGACTAAGTTCCTCGCAGGAGATTCGCTTTTGAGTACCACCGTTTCCAAGGACGGGACCGCCATCGGCTACGACAGGATCGGCGCCGGTCCGGCCGTTATCCTCATCGCCGGCGCCACCCAGTACCGTGCCATCGACCAGCAGACGCCCGAGCTGGCGCGGCTGCTGTCGGAAGCCGGCTTCAGCGTGATCAACTATGATCGCCGCGGTCGCGGCGAGAGCGGCGACACCCTGCCCTATGCGGTGGCGCGCGAGGTCGAGGATATTGCAGCGCTGATCGGTGTGGCCGGCGGACGCGCCTCGCTCTATGGCGCATCGTCCGGCTGTGCACTGGCACTCGAGGCGGCGCAAGCCGGGCTGCCGGTGGATAGGCTCGTGCTGTACGAGCCCCCCTATGTGGTGGACGAGAGCTGGGCGCCGCCGCCACGGGATTACTTCGAGAAACTGGCGGCGTTTCGTGAGGCCGGGGACAAGGCGGGTGCGCTGAGCTATTTCTTCACCGCCTCGATCCACATGCCGGTCGAGCAAGTGGAAGCGATGCAGAAGAGCCCGTTCTGGTCGATGCTGGAGCCGGTCGGCCACACCATCGAGTACGATGCGCTGTGCATGGGCAAGGAAGCCGTAGAGGGCGGACTCGCTTCGACGCAGCGCTGGAACCGGGTGACGCAGCCAGTGCTGGTGGTGGATGGCGACGCCAGCTTCCCGTTCATGGCCGGTGGGGCGAACGCGGTGGCCAAGGTGCTGGGCGCGGGTCGGAAGACGCTGCCGGGACAAGGACATGGTCCGGCCCCGGAGGTGATTGCGCCTGTCGTGGTGGAGTTTCTGCGGGGTTAAGCAGACTGATAGAGACGGCCCCCTCCCGGCCTCCCCCATAAAGGGGAGGTGAAGAGTCGGAGCTCTGTCTTCGATCGTGCCCAATGTACCGGCGGGGCACCTCCCCCTTTATGGGGGAGGATGGGAGGGGGTCGTCTGCTTCGGCTGAAACCCGCCCTACTCCGCCGCCGCCTTCAGCCGTGGCTTCACCCGATGCCGCCCGACGGGGACGATCATCGGCGAATGCGATACCGGGTCATCACAGACCTCGGCGTCCATACCGAACACCGACTTGACCAGTTCCGCCGTCATCACCTCGCCCGGGGCGCCGGATGCTGCGATCCGGCCCTCGCGCATGGCGACGATGTGGTCGGCATAACGGCAGGCGAGGTTCAGATCGTGCAGCACGGCTACCACGGTGCGGCCGCGCTGCTGCACCAGGTCGGTGAGCAGATCCAGCACTTCGACCTGGTGGTTGATGTCAAGGAAGGTGGTCGGCTCGTCGAGCAGCAGCAGTTCGGTTTCCTGCGCCAGGGCCATGGCGATCCAGACGCGCTGGCGTTGGCCGCCGGAGAGTTCGTCAACGGTACGGCCGGCAAGATCGAGCGTATCGGTGGCCTGCAGCGCGGTGGCGACGGCTGCGTCGTCGGCCGCGACCCACTGGCGGAACCAGCCCTGGTGCGGGTAGCGGCCGCGGCCGACGAGGTCGGCGACGGTGATGCCGTCCGGAGCCACCGGGGTTTGCGGCAATACCCCGAGCAAGGTCGCCACCTCGCGGGTCGGCATCTGGTGGATGGCGCGGCCGTCGAGATAGACCGTGCCGGCGCTGGGCGTGAGCAGCCGGGCCAGGCCGCGCAGCAGGGTAGACTTGCCGCAGGCATTGGCGCCGACGATGACGGTGAACTTGCCGGGCGGGATCTCGATGCTGAGCTTGTCGACGATGGTGCGATCGCCATAGCCGAGCGTCAGGCCCGCGGCCGAGAGCTGGTGGTTCACTGACATGCTGGGGCCTCCGATCAGCCGCCGCGACCCGAACGATGGGCGGCGGCGAGCAGGTAGATGAGGAACACGGCGCCGAGCGCGCCGGTGACGACGCCGACCGGCAATTGATTGCGGCCGAGCATGTGCTGGGCGACGAAATCGGCGGCGTTGGTGACGAGCCCGCCGACCAGCGCTGCCGGCAGCAGCGCATTGCCGGATGGGCCGAGCAGACGTCGCGCGATCGGGCCGGCGATGAAGGCGACGAACGACACCGGACCGACGGCGGCAGTGGCGAAGGCGGCGAGCAGCACCGCGACGAGGATCAGCCCGAGGCGGGAGAACTCGACCCGCGTGCCAAGCGCTGTCGCGGCGTCATCGCCCATCTGCAGCGTGCGCAGCGCCCGTGACAGAAAAGCGGCGAGCGGTACCAGCAGCAACAGCGCGACGGCGAGCGGAGTGAGGTTCTCGAAGGTCGAACCATTGAGGCTGCCGGTAAGCCAGCTGAGCGCCTCTTGCACTTCCATGATGCGAGCCCGCGTGAACAGGTAGGAGACCACCGCGCCGGCCAGCGCCGCCATGCCGATTCCGATCAGCACCAGGCGGTAGGGCGTGACGCCGTTGCGCCAGGCGAGGCCGTAGATCAGCAGCGCCGTCAGCACGGCGCCGCCGCAGGCCATCAACGAGACGCCCAGCCCCGACCACTTGAAGATGATGATCGCCAGCACCGCCGCGGCACTGGCGCCGGTGGTGATGCCCACGATATCGGGACTGGCGAGCGGGTTGCGCAGGATGGTCTGGAAGATAACGCCGGAAAGCCCGAACGCGGCGCCCGAGAGCAGCCCCGCCATCACCCGCGGCAGGCGCACGCCGAGCACGATGAAATCGTTCGCCGCATCGGCATTGCCGGTGAACGGGGAGAGCAGCGAGGCGATCACCTCGGCAAGCGGCAAGGGATAGTCGCCGACCGACATGGAGAGGCTGGCGACGGCCAGCGACAGCAGGGCGAGCCCAAGCACCACCAGGCTGTAGCGGCGGCGCAGGCGCTTTCGTACGGCGACGACGGCGCCTACCGGGGCAAAGCTCTGGGTCGCGCTCATAGCTCGGCCAGCTTCCTGCGCCGCACCAGCGCAATGAAGAATGGCGCGCCCAGCGCCGCGGTAACGATGCCGACCTGCAGCTCGCCCGGCGGCACGATGATGCGGCCGATAATGTCGGCGCCGAGCAGCAGGATGGGCGCCAGCAGCATCGAATATGGCAGGATCCAGCGATAGTTCGGGCCGGTGAAGGCGCGGGCGAGATGCGGCACGGTGAGCCCGACAAAGGCGATCGGCCCGGCGGCGGCAGTGGCGGCGCCGGCAAGGATCACCGCAGCAAAGCCGACCATGGCGCGACCGCGCTGCACCTTGAGGCCGAGACCGCGCGCAACGTCATCGCCCAGCGCCAGCCCGTCGAGGATGCGCGAGGTGAGCAGCGCCAGCACGATACCGGCGAGGATGAAGGGGGCGACCTGCAGCAGGATATCGGTGGTCCGGCCGGTGAGCGCGCCAACCTGCCAGAAGCGGATCTGGTCGAGGGTTTCGACATTGGTGATGAGGATGGCTGATGTGACCGAGGTCAGCGCCGCGGTGACCGCCGCACCGGCAAGGGCCAGCTTCACCGGGGTCGCGCCTTCGCGGCCGAGCGAAGCAACGAGGTAGACCACCAGCATCGCCACCCCTGCCCCCAGGAAGGCGAGCCAGACATAGCCCGAAAGCTGGGTGATGCCGAAGACCGAGATGCCCAGCACCACGCAGAGCGTCGCGCCGGCATTGATGCCGAGGATGCCCGGATCGGCCAGCGGGTTGCGCGTGGCGCCCTGCAGGATCGCGCCCGAGAGCCCGAGCGCCGCACCGACCAGCAGGCCGACCAGGGTGCGCGGCAGGCGGAGATCGAGGATGATCTTGTGGTTGGTCTGCGTCGGGTCGAACGCCGTCAGAGCATTCCAGATGTCGGCAAGCGCGATCGGTCGAGCGCCGACGGTGATCGACAGCACCAGCACGAGGCAGAGCGCGAGCGCCAGCAGCACGAAGCCGCCGGCGCGTGCCGCGGGCGCCAACCCGGTCGCCGATGCCGCGCGCGCCGCCATTTATTCGGTGCTGAGGTCCTGGTCGGCCGCGTCGATCGCCGCCGTCAGCTTGTCGAGGGCGCCGGCATAGGCCGCATAGTTGCGCAGCCAGTACGCCGGCCAGTCGGTCACCTGCCCCGCCGCCGCGGCCTTCAGCGTGGTCCAGGTCGGCTGCGCCAGAGCGGTCTGCATGGTGGATTTCTGGCGGTTGTCGACGAGGATCAGATCGGGCTGATACTTGTCGGCATTCTCCCAGCTCAACGTCTCCCAGTAGCCGCGATCGTCGGCGATCTCCGGGTCGACCAGCTTCAGCCCCCACGAGGCGAAATCCAGCAATTCTGAAGATGCCTTGGTTGCGGCCACGTAGAGCCCGTCGGTGCCGGCCCAGACCGGCTCGGCCACGAGGTTCGGTTTGGCGGCAACGGCGGCCTTGAACTTCGTCAGCGATGCTTCGAAGGCCGCCTTGTCGGCGACAACCTGCGGCGCGGCCAGATCGGCGCCCAGGCTCGCCGCCAGCCTCTCATAGTCCTCGATCAGCGTGACGATCGAGCTGCCCTGGACCGGGCCGGTAACCGGCGCCAACGGCTTCAGCGCCACGCTGACGTCCTTGCCGCCGCTCCAGTTGTTCTCCAGCGGCCACCATTCGGCGACGATCAGGTCCGGCTTCAATGCCGCAGCCTTTTCGACGCTGACCTCACCCCAAGCCTCGCCGATGATCTCGATGCCGGTGAGGTCGAGCCCTTCGAGCGCCTTGGCGTCGGCGATGGCACTGTCGGCATAGATGCCGACGGGGCGGATACCGAGCGGAATGAGGCCGGCTGCAGCGTCCTGGCTGGCGATGATGCGGGTCGGCACGTGGTCCAGCGTCACGGTGGCGCCCGAGCCGTCGACGTAGCTCCAGGCCTGCGCAAAAGCAGCACCCGGCACCGAAAACAGGAGCGTCGCAAAGGCGGTCTCGGCGAGCGTCTTGAGGGACATTGGTGGGACCCGGATATGTTGATTGTTCGGGTCACCTATCAGCGCGCTATGCTGATTAGTCAAGTCATGTTTCAGCCGCGCCGGCGTGGGTCATGCGGGTTTCACCAATCGGTGCTATGGTTTAGCTGCCAACACGCGAGACCGGGACGTGATCGAACTGCCGCCGGCCATCGAAGAGTACTGGTACGCTTTCGACTGGGACGTCGAAGCGCTGTGGGCGCTGGACCTGCCGGTCGAGCCGTTCCCGATCGACAAATTGCTCTGGCACCTCGATGTGCCCTTGTGGGAGCTCGACGGGCATCGCTATGCGCTGACCCCGCGCCAGGTGCTGCGCTCCCCCTATCGCTACGACAGGGAATATCGGCGAGTGCGAGCCGCAAGCCTGCTGTTCCCGATCGAAATCACCCGGCTGAAGGGCCGCTGGCTGATCCTTGACGGCGTGCACCGGATGACGCGGGCACATGAGGACGGACACGAGGAGATCTTCGTGCGCAAGGTACCGCGCAAGCTGATCAGATAGCGGGTTGAGGCCGGCGTGCCCGCCTTAACTCGCCACCCGATACGGGCTGAACGAGCGGCCATTGTCGGAAAGGCTCGACCAGACGACCCAATAGCGGCCCTGCTCGTCGGGCACCAGAACTTCAGCCTCACGACCGCTATGGGCCTGGAAGCGCGCCAGCGACTGGGCCTCGAGGGCGGCGTTGGAGCGGGATGCGAACGGGCCGTGCGCCTTGCCCTCGAAATCGACCCACCAGTTGTCGCGGCTCTGAATCACGAGGTAGAGCGCCTTGGCCATCTAGAGGTCACCCCTGTTGCTCACGAAACCGTTATCACCGATTCTGGTGGCGTCCCGTCATCTGGAATGAGTTTCGCACAAGTGCGTAGTCCGGACGAGGCCACCCAGCTTCGCAGATTATGCAAAGATGCGCTCAAATTGCGCGAATTCAAGCTTAGGCGCGTCGAACGCGCCATCTGAGCTTGCCGCTGCCGCCGCCGAACACTTACCGGGCGCAGCTAACCGGCCTGCGCTGAGCCGCAACTGCCCAGCGCCTTACATTGCTGTGGCCATCTGCCCAAGTATTGAGCAGCGTGACGCCGAGACTGGCGCGGCATGCGGCGGCATGCATGATACCGGACATGCAAACACTCAAAGTCATCTACGATACCGACCCCGGCGTCGACGACGCCATGGCCCTGCTGCTGCTCGCCCGCCACAAGCGGGTGGACCTGATCGGCGTCACCACGGTGTTCGGCAATGCCGACATCGCGACGACGACGCGTAATGCGCTCTACCTCAAGCAGAAGCTGGGCTTTTCGGCACCGGTGGCGCAAGGGGCGGGGGCGCCGCTGGTGGGGGAACCTGACGCCCCGCCGACCTTCGTGCACGGCCTGAACGGGCTGGGCGACATCGACCTGCCCCCGATCAGCGTCAGCGCCGATCCACGCCCGGCGCACCAGTTGATCATCGATTTGGTGACCGCCACCCCAGGCGAGGTCACCATCATTGCCGTGGGGCGGATGACCAATCTCGAGCGCGCCATGCGCGAGGCGCCCGAAATCGTCGGACTGGTGAAGCAGATCGTCGTGATGGGCGGCGCTTTCGGCCGCAATGGCCATACCGGCAACGTCACGCCGGTGGCCGAGGCCAATATCTGGGGCGACCCGGATGCTGCCGATATCGTGTTCGGCGCCGCCTGGCCGATCGCCATTGCCGGGCTCGACGTGACGCAGGCGACGGTGATGAGCGAAACCTATGTGGCCAAACTCGCTGCCGATGCCGGCGAAGACGGGGCGTTCGTCCGCGCCATCTCGGCGTTCTACCAGAATTTTCACCGCGAAAGCGCCGGGCTCGATGGCTTCTACGTCCACGATTCGAGCGCGGTGGCGCTGGCGCTGCACCCGGAGTTCTACCAGACGGAGACCGGCGCCATCCGGGTGGTCACCGAGGGCATCGCCATCGGGCAGACCATCATCAAGCCGGATGGCCGGAACTATCCTCCGGGCGCCTGGGACGGCCGGCCGAGCCAGACGATTGCGGTCGGCGTCGATGCGGTGGCCGTGCTGAAGTTCTACCGCGAGACGCTGGTAGGGTGAGTTCGCTTAAGCTAGTGGCTGATGGTTGCGTGCAGCAATCGTGGCTTTCCCCTCATCCGGCGCTACGCGCCACCTCCGGGCGAAGGCTACGCCCTCGTCCCGCGACCCGACGGGGAGAAGTATCCGGAGAGTGCAGCGGTCCCCTCTTGTTCCTCTCCCCGTTGGGGAGAAGGTGGATCGGCCGAAGGCCGAGACGGGTGAGGGGTCGCAGGCCACCGCCCGCCCCTCCAGCTTCAAGCCGGGCGACGGTACTGGTAGATACCGACGTCGATCGAGCCCTCGAAGAAGCCGGCTTCGCAATAGCTCAGGTAGTAGACCCACTTGCGACGGAATTCCTCGGTGTAGCCGAGCTTCTTGATATCGTTCCAGCGATCGAGGAAGCGCTCGCGCCACAGCTTCAGCGTCCTGGCGTAGCTCAGGCGGAAGGTCTCGACATTCTCGAGGATGAGCCCGACCTTGTCGCCCTGCTCCTTCATCGCCGTCTTGGTCAGCAGCATGCCGCCCGGAAAGATGAAGCGCTGGATGAAATCGGGCCGTGCCCGGTAGTCGGCAAAGTCCCGCTCGCCAATGGTGATCGCCTGGATCGACGCTGTGCCGCCCGGCTTCAGGCGGTCGTGCACAGTCTGGAAGTAGCTCGGCCAGTGCTCCTCGCCCACCGCCTCGATCATCTCGATGGACGCGACATGGTCGAACGCCCCGCGCGTATCGCGATAATCCTCGAAGTGCATGGTGGCGAGCTTGTCGAGCCCCTGTCGCGCGAGGCGCTCATTGGCGTATTTCAGCTGTTCGGCCGACAGCGTGATGCCGTAGACCTCGGCGCCGAAATCCTTGGCGGCGGTCTCGGCGAAACCGCCCCAGCCACAGCCGATCTCGAGCACGCGATGCCCGGCTTCGACGCCCGCCATCTCGGCGACGCGGCGGTACTTGGTGTGCTGCGCTTCGGTGAGCGACTGGTCGTCGGAGGTAAAGAGGGCCGAAGAATAGGTCATCGAAGGGTCGAGCCACTCGGCATAGAAGTCATTGCCGAGGTCGTAATGCTCGGAGATGTTCTTCTTGGACCCCTCCTTCGAGTTGTGGCGGCTCAGGTGGTAGGTGATGTCCTGGGCGGCGCGCCCATACCAGGAGTTTTCGCCGCTATCGAGCACGTCGCGGTTCTGCAGGAAATAGCGGAACAGCATGGTGAGATCTTCGATCTCGACGTCGCCATCGATATAGGCCTGGGCGAAGCCGACAGTGCCGCGCTGCAGCGTCTTCTGCAGCACCTTGAAGTTGCGCAGCGTCAGGTGCGCATGCACTCCCGTCGCTGGATCACCGAAGGTGCGCACCCGGCCGTTGGGGAAGGTGACGCTGACGGCACCGTGCTTGGGACGGCCGATCAGCCGCTTTCCGACAAAGGCAGCAATAGTCGAGAGCAGATGGGTCCACGGCGTGGGCGACGCTGCCCTCGTTTCAACCGCAAGCTTATCCATGACGCAACATTCCAGAACTACCGGTCCGCTCCGCCGAGCGGCCAAACCAGCGCCGTAGCGGGGCCGCAGTGGCGCGGCCGGGCAACGGGGCTCCCCGTGAATTAGGGCAGCACTTTAGTCGTCATAAGTGGATATGCAAGCAGGACTTTCAAGCTGCAAGCGGTGCAGTTGCAGCTCAGCGGCCACCGGGCCTGGCCGCGTCCAGCAGGCGGAACTGCACCTCTTCTCGGCCTTGCCAATGGTCGATCGACAGCGTTCCGGCCAGGTGCAGCGGCGTGTCGTTACCGGCGCTCAGCAGGGCTTCGCCGAGCGCCGTAGTGGCGGCCCGGAAGGCGATGGCCTTGAGTCGCGCGCCGTCATCGGCCGTCAGGGTGAACTTCACGTGCCCGCCGGTGCCGACGATCTCGGCGAAGCGCGCCTTGTGCGCCGGAAAGGCGAATACCGGCTGCGGGCTGCCGGCGCCGAATGGCCCTGCCCGCTCGATCTCGTGCACGAATTGCGGATTGGCGCCACGGGCTGTCATCGCCGCGTCGATCTCGAGCGCAGTGAGCGCCCTTGCCTCGCTGACGCTGCGGCCGAGGCGATCGGTGATGTGGGCACGGAACGCCCCCAGCTGTCCCGATTTCAGCGTCACGCCCGCGGCCATGGCATGACCGCCTCCCTTGACGGCCAAGCCCAGCTCAACCGCCTCGATCACTGCCCTGCCCAGATCGACGCCCGGCATCGAGCGCCCCGAACCGGTGCCTGTGCCATCCGGGGCGAGCGCAATGGCGAAGGTCGGGCGTTCGAACCGCTCGCGCAGCCGGGCGGCGATCAGGCCAACCACGCCGGGGTGCCAGTTGGCGGAAGCCAGAACCAGCACCGGCGGGCCCTCGCCGCCGCCGATCTCGGCTTCGGCGGCGCGGGCCGCTTCCTCCACGGCTTCGACCTCGATGCGCTGGCGTTCGCTGTTGAGCTCGTTGAGCTGCGCGGCGATCATCAGCGCCTGCTGCTCGTCGTCGAGCGACAGCAGCCGCGTGCCGAGCGCCGCGTCGCCGATGCGGCCACCGGCATTGATGCGCGGCCCGATCAGGTAACCGAGGTGATACGCATTGAGCGGGCCGGAGAGCCGCGCCGCCAGGGCCAGCGCACCGATCCCGCGGTTGGAACCGGTGCGCGCCACCTCGAGGCCGCGCGCCACGAAGGCGCGGTTGAGGCCCTTGAGCGGCACCACATCGCAGACCGTCGCCAGCGCCACGAGGTCGATCATGGTCATCAGGTTGGGCAGGCCGGTATCGCCGCGCTGCTTGAGCAGCCGGTTGGTCGCCACCAGCACCATGAAGGTGACGCCGGCGGCGCACAGATAGCCGAGCCCGGAGATGTCGTCGGGGCGGTTGGGGTTGACCAGCGCATTGGCGGGCGGCAGTTCGGCATCGGAAAGATGATGGTCGATCACCAGGACGTCGAGGCCACGCTGGCGCGCGTGGGCGATCGGGCCATCGCTGGTGGTGCCGCAGTCGAGGGTGATCAGCAGCCGCGCGCCGCCGTCGACCAGCTTGTCGATGGCGGTGGTGTTGGGCCCATAGCCCTCGAAGATGCGGTCGGGGATATGCACCTGCGGGTCGAGCCCGAAATGCCTGAGGTACCGCGCCATCAGCGCGCAGGAGCAGGCGCCGTCGACGTCATAGTCGCCGAACAGCGCCACCGGCTCGTTGTCGGTGATGGCCCTGGCCAGCCGCTCGGCCAGGGCATCCATGCCCGCCAGGGTCGAGGGATCCGGCATCAGCTCGCGGATGGTGGGCTGCAGGTAGGTTTGGGCCGCATCGACACCGACGCCGCGCCCGGCAACGATGCGGGCGAGGATTTCGGAGAGATCGGTGCGCTGGCCGATGGCGGCCGCGGTGCGCGCCGCCGCTGGGTCGAGCCGATCCACCCAGGCGCGGCCCAAGGCGGATTTCGATACGTCGAGGAAATTGGGGCGCGGCTCGTCCATTGCCCGCGAGGTAAGCAGAAAGCCACCGATAGTCGAGAGCGAGACGGCGTTTTCCCGCCGGGATCAGGGCGGCAGTGGCGGCCCGACCACCTGCATGCCGTGCTTGAGGCTCAGCTCCCTGAACGCCTCGGAGGTCGGATCGACCATCTGGGTCGCGAAGAACGCTTCCATCCTGCCGGCCGGAATGAAGGTGACCATCATCCGCGCCGTCTCGGTGACGTTGCGGAAAGCGTGCGGAATGCCGCGCGGACCAAGGATCGAGTCGCCGGGGCCAAGCTCGTAGGCCTCGTCGCCGACCTGAAAGCGGAACCGTCCCTCCAGCACCTGGAACCACTCATCCTGCTCGAAATGCAGGTGCAATGGCGGGCCACCGGGCTTGAAGCGCCAGGTATCGTAGGCACAGAGCGCGCCGGCGGTATCGCTGCCGGAAATCTTGCAGTCGAAGCGGCCGTTGAGAAAGTTGAGCGGAGCGGCGTGTCGGTCCTCGCCCGATCGGACGACGAACGCTGAGGGCTTATTCTCGGTGACCATGCGACTGCCTCGTCGATACCGGAATGCCAGCGGACTATCCACCTGAGCCGAGAACTGGTCAAGCGGAGCCCGAGCCGATGAAAATCGGACAGGCGAGAGGCGAAAGCTCTAGCGCTGGGCGGCGATGCCCCCCATATCTGCCGCATCGTTTTTACATGGGGAACCACAATGTTCGCTTCGAAGGGCTTCCGGTTTTCGGCCCTCCTTGCCACGCTGATCATGGCCTTCTCGCTCGTTGCGATCGATACCGCGGAAGCGCGGCGCGGCGGCAGCTTCGGCAGCCGCGGCATCCGCACCGAGCGCAGCGTGCCGTCGACGCAGGTGTCACCGAACACCACGGCGCCGGTACAGAACACTATGACCAATGGCACGCAGCAGCGGAACACGGTGGGTAACGCCACGACGCCGGCCCGGCCCAGCCTGTTCGGCGGGTTCGGCGGCGCGCTGCTCGGCGGCTTCCTGTTCTCAGGCCTGTTCGGCATGCTGTTCGGCTTCGGCTTCGGCGGCTTCGGCGGCATGCTGGCCCTGCTCGTCCAGGTGGTGATCATCGGCCTCATCGTCAGCTTCTTCCTGCGCCGCAGGCAGCAGCGCCCGGCAATGGCCGGCGGTCCGCTGAACTACGAGGCGCAGGACAGCGAGCGCACCTATCGCGGCGGTGGCGTGGGTTCCGGCCCGACGACCCCGCGCGGCCAGCGCTCGGCCGCCTCGCAGCGTGCCGGTCGACGTGACGAAGTCGGCATTGCCGATCAGGATCTCGGCACTTTCGAGAGCCACCTCAAGCAGATGCAGGACGCCTACTCGCGCGAGGACTATGCGGCGCTCCGCAGCATCACCACCCCCGAAGTGATGGGGTATTTGGCCGAAGAGCTGGGCGAGAACGCCTCCAATGGCCTGCGCAACGAGGTGTTCGACGTGAACCTGCTCGCCGGCGATGTGGCCGAGGCCTGGCGCGAAGACGGGACCGACTACGCCACGGTGGCGATGCGCTACGAGAGCCGTGACGTCACCCGCAATCGCGGTACCGGCGAGATCGTCTCCGGCGACGACCGGGTCACCGAGACCACGGAAGTCTGGACCTTCCAGCGCCAGAACCGCGGACGCTGGCTGATCAGCGCGATCCAGGAAGCGTAAGCTCCGGATTACCAAATGCACGCGGGCCGCCCACCGGGCGGCCCGTTTGATTCTGTACTGAGCAATGTTGGCTGCCGGAGGCTTAGCGCCGGTGCTCCGCCGTGATCCACCGTACGGTCTGGCTCCAGGAGCGCATCACCACGGTGTTGGTGCGGACCGAGCTCTTGCCGTAGCGTACGCCGCTCAACAGGCTCCCGTCGGTCACGCCGGTGGCGGCGAACAGGACGTCGCCGGAGGCCAGCTCGTCTGTGCGGTATTTCCGGTTCGGATCGGTGATGCCCATCTTCAGCGCGCGCGCCCGCTTGTCGTCGCTGTCGAGGATGAGCTTACCCTGCATCTGGCCGCCGATACAGCGGAGAGCCGCAGCCGCCAGCACGCCTTCCGGTGCGCCGCCGGAGCCCAGGTAGATGTCGATACCGGTATCCTCGGTGTTTACCGCATGGATGATGCCGGCAATATCGCCATCCGAGATCAGCTTGATGGCGACGCCGGCGGAGCGCAGGTCATCGATCAGCGCGGCATGGCGCGGCCGGTCGAGCACGCAGGCGGTGATCTCGTTGACCGGCACACCCTTGGCCTTGGCCAGCGCCTTGACGTTGACGGTGGCGCTCTCGTCGAGGTCGACCACGCCGGCGGGATAGCCGGCGCCGATGGCGATCTTGTGCATGTAGACATCGGGAGCGTTCAGCAGCCCGCCGCGCTCGGCCATGGCAAGGACACAGATCGAATCCGGCTGGTTCTTGGCGCACAGCGTCGTGCCCTCGAGCGGATCGACGGCGATATCGACCTCGGGGCCATCGCCGGCGCCGACTTCCTCGCCGATGAACAGCATCGGCGCCTCGTCGCGTTCGCCCTCGCCGATGACGATCCGGCCGTGGATATGGACGTTCCCCATCTCGGCGCGCATCGCTTCGACGGCAGCGGCGTCCGCGGCCTTCTCGTTGCCCTTGCCGCGCCAGGCGGCGGCGGCCAGCGCCGCGGCCTCGGTGACGCGCACCAGTTCGAGGGTGAGCGAACGATCGATCGCCGCCTGCCGGTCGGTATCGGACTTGCTGAGCTTCATGAACACTCCCTGCCCCGCCGCACGGGGCTTTACGTGGCCTATGCGGTCGCCATCCCGAACCGCAGGCCGGGAGGGCTCCTAGAGTTGCTCGATCCGGATCATCTGCGGATCGCCGACGATGAAGCCGTCGCCCTTGATCGCCTGGAGGGCGTCGCGGACGGTCTGCTCCATGGTGGAGTGGGTGAGCAGCACCACCGTGCGGGACTCGGTCCCCGTCACGCCCGGCTCGCTAACACGCAAATCCGGACGCTGGATGACGCTTTCGAGTGAAATACCTGCGGCACCCATGCGGGTAGCAATAGCGGCAAACGCGCCGGGCACATCCCTGACATTTAGTCGGATGTAGTAGCCGCCCTCGTGCTCGCGGATCGGCGCGCGCCGGTAGGGCGTCAGTTCCGCCACCGGCACGCCAAGCGGCGGCACCCGGGTGCCGCGCGCGATGTCGAGAATATCGGAAAGCACCGATGAGGCCGTCGGCGGACCGCCGGCGCCGGGACCGGCGAGCAGCAGTTCATGCACATGGTCGGTTTCAAGCGCCACCGCATTCAGCACCCCGTCGACGCCGGCAACCGCCGAAGTCTTGGGCACCAGCGTCGGATGCACCCGCTGGTCGATGCCGTCGGCCGAGCGCTGGGCGATGCCGAGCAGCTTGATCTTGTAGCCGAGGTCGCCGGCCACCTTGATGTCCGCCTGGCTGATGCTGGTGATGCCTTCGACGAAAATCTCGTCGGGCGCGATCTCGCAACCGAAGCACAGCGAGGCGAGGATGGCGAGCTTGTGCGCGGTATCGAAACCATCGACGTCGAAGCTCGGATCGGCCTCGGCATAGCCCAGCTTCTGCGCATCGGCGAGGCATTCGGCGAAGCCGATGCCCTCGTTGCCCATGCGGGTCAGGATGTAATTGCAGGTGCCGTTCATGATGCCGTAGACGCGGGCGATGCGGGCCGAGCCGAGGCCCTCGCGCAGCGTCTTGATGACCGGAATGCCACCCGCCACCGCGGCTTCGAAACCGAGCTGGGCACCCGACTCCTCGGCGGCCTTGGCGAGGTTGACGCCGTGCCGCGCCAGCAGCGCCTTGTTGGCGGTGACCACCGGCCGGCCGATCTCGAGGGCTGCTTTCACCGCAGCCAGCGCCGGTCCGTCCTCGCCGCCGATCAGCTCGACGAACAGGTCGATGCCATCGGATTTGGCCAGCGCCACGGGATCGTCGAACCATTCGAGATTGCTGGCGTCGATGCCGCGATCGCGGCTGCGCGAGCGGGCGCAGACCGCGGTTACGGTGATCTTGCGGCCAAGCTTGCGGGTCAGCTCCTCGCCGTCCTTCTGGATGATGCGCACCAGCGTCGCGCCGACATTGCCAAGTCCGGCGACACCGATGCGCAGCGGCGCTTCGAGCGCGGCGTCGGCGTGGTCCTGCATCGACTTGAGGATACGGGTCCGCGTGTCGGAGCGCGGCTCGCGCCCTTCCCTGAGGTCGAACACGAACAGCGGGTCGCCGGCGATGGTGCGTCCGAAACGGGTCGGGGTCCAGCCGCGCGCCGCAATGAAGGCCTCGACGGATTGGCGGAACGACTGGATATCGGACATAGAAAAGCTCTCGGAGATGGTCCGAGAGCTATGGATAGGAAAGACCCTATCCGTCAATAGGATTGATGGACGAAGCCTACTTCCCGACGTGCTCCGCCGCCGCAGCGATCTTCTCGAAATAGCGCGGCATGCCCCATCTGATCGAGAGCGCACTCGAGGAGATGACCGCCATGTTGAGGACGCGGTCGTCCATCTTCACATAGGCGCCGCTCTTCACCTGCAGGGCCGAGTCGATATAGGGGCGCTTGAAGAATTCGTCGGCGAGTTCGGGCGAGTTGAAGAAGCCGATCAGGATATCGGCGGGGATCTGGTCGAAGTTCTCGTAGCTCAGCGGGTACCAGAAGCCCTGCGGCTCGCCGCCCGCGGGGGAACGCTCCGGGATCACCAGCCCGGCCAGAGCCAGCAGCTTGGCGCGCGCGTCGTCGGCCGAATGGATGGCAGCGGCGCCGTTGTAGTCGATCAGCGTCACGGCGCTCCTGCCGGCCAGGGCCGGATACTTCGCGGCTTCGGCCTTGATGAAGGCCTCGAGTTCGGCGACCAGCGCCGTTGCCTCGGCCGGCTTGCCCATCGCTTCGCCGGAGATGGTGATCACCTGCTGCCAGGTGGCGGTCCACGGCTTGTCGGGATAGGCCACCACCGGCGCAATCTGGCTGAGCAGCTTGTACTCGTCCTCGGTGATGCCGGAATAGACCGCAAGGATCAGATCGGGCTTCAGCGCCGCGATCTTCTCGATCGGGGCACCGGCCGTATCGTCGAAGGTTTCCGGTGTCGCCGCCCCCGCCTGGGTGATCGCCTCCTCCACCCACGGCACGATGTCCTTGTCGAAGCCGGCCGAGCGGAAGCTCGGGAAACCGACCGGCACGGTGCCGAGCGCAATGGCGGCGTCGGTCGAGGACCAGCCGAGCGTCACGATGCGCTGCGGTGCAGCCGGGATCACGGTCTCGCCCAGCGCGTGCCTGATGGTGACCGGAAACTCCTGCGCCAGTACGGGCGACAGCAGAGTGAGGAACAGCGCTACGACGGCGATTGGAACAAACTTCATCACAGGTCTCACTTCCTGGCGTTGCGGGCGGCCGCAGCGATGATTTCGGCGTAGTGCGGAAAGCCCCAGCGCAACGACAGCGCGCTCGGGGGCGAAACGGCGGCGACATACTCGACGCCGACCAGCGAGGCGAAAGCGCCCTTCTGATACTGCGCCTGGCTCTGGGCGTAGGGCTTGGCGAAGAACTCGTCCGAGGCGGCCTGCGTCTCGTAGTAGGTGATGAGGATGTCGCTCTTCAGCTGGTCGAACAGTTCGTAGCTCAGCGGATAGAAGAACGAGCCGTCCTTGGGCGAGAGCTCGGTGACGCTGGGTGCGAGCACCAGGCCGATATCGGTGAGGAACTTCATGCGTGCATCGAGCGCATCGTAGACGGCGATCGAGCCGTCGAAATCGTTCACTCCGGCAAAGGTGGTGCCGGCGATCTCGGGATACTTGGCGGTCTCGTCGGCGACGAACTTCAGCGTGTCGGCGACCAGTTGCTCGGCTTCAGCCGGCTTGCCGACGATCTGGCCGATGATCTTCGTCACGTCCTGCCACGGAGTGCTCCACGGCTGGTCGGGATAGGCGACGGTCGGGGCGATCTGGCTGAGGCGGGCGTATTGCTCGGCGTTGAGGCCCGAGAACACTGCGATGATGACGTCGGGCTTCTGCGCCGCGATCTGCTCGAACGGGATGTCGGAACCGTCGGAGAGCTGCACCGGCGTTGCGGCGCCCAGCTCCTTGAGCCTCTCCTCCACCCACGGGTGCAGCCCGTTGTCGCCTCCGCCATAGGTGGAGAACGGCATGGCGACCGGCACCACGCCCAGCGCCAGCAACGCATCGTGATTGCCCCAGCCCCAGGTGACGATCCGTTGCGGCGCCTGCTCGATCACCGTTTCGCCGAGGGCGTGCCTGATGGTGACGGGGAAGGATTGCGCCAGCGCCGGAACGGCAGCGGCTAACAGCAGCACAAGCGCAACGAGCAGTCGGCGGAACATGACAGACCTCCAGAAAACTGAAAGCTGATAATCATAGTCATGTTAATTGAGCAAGGGACTTTCGTTCAGAACGCAAACGGCCCGGTCACTGACCGGGCCGTCGCAAACTCATGTCCGTCCGCTTACTTCGCGGCGGTAATCGGTACGACGTTGCCGTGGCTCGGCTGGCCTGACAGGAACTTCTTCACGTTGCGCGCGGCCTGACGGATGCGCTGCTCGTTCTCGACCAGCGCCAGGCGGATGTACTGGTCGCCATACTCGCCGAAGCCGACGCCCGGGGCGACGGCTACGCCGGTTTCCTGGATCAGCAGCTTGGCGAACTCGAGCGAGCCCAAATGCGCGAACTGGTCGGGGATCGGGGCCCAGGCGAACATCGTCGCCTTGGGCGACGGGATGGTCCAGCCGGCGCGGCCGAAGCTCTCCACCATGACATCGCGGCGGTCGCGGTAGACGGTGCGCACCTCCTCGATGACGCTGTCCGAGCCGTTGAGCGCCGCGGTAGCCGCGACCTGGATGGGGGTGAAGGCGCCGTAGTCGAGATACGACTTCACGCGGGTCAGCGCCGCGATCAACCGCTCGTTGCCGACGGCGAAACCGACGCGCCAGCCGGGCATCGAGTAGGTCTTGGACATCGAGGTGAACTCGACGGTGATGTCCATGGCGCCATCGATCTGCAGCACCGAGGGCGGCACTTCGTCATCGAAATAGATCTCGGAATAGGCGAGATCGGAGAGGATGAAGATCGAGTGCTCGCGACAGTACTTGACCACTTCCTTGTAGAAATCCAGCGACGCCGTGTAGGCGGTCGGGTTGGCCGGGTAGTTGAGGATCAGCGCGATCGGTTTGGGGATCGAGTGCCTGACCGCCCGATCGAGGGCGCGCATGAAATTCTCGTCCGGCTCGGCCGGCATGGAGCGGACGACGCCGCCGCTCATGATGAAGCCGAAGGCGTGGATCGGATAGGTCGGGTTGGGCACCAGCACCACGTCGCCCGGCGCGGTGATCGCCGCGGCCATGTTGGCGAAGCCTTCCTTGGAACCGAGCGTCGCCACCACCTGGGTGTCGGGGTTCACCTTCACGCCGAAGCGGCGACCATAGTAGCTGGCCTGCGCCTTCCTCAGCCCCGGGATGCCCTTGGATGAGGAATAGCGGTGGGTGCGCGGGTCCTTCACCGTTTCCTTGAGCTTGTCGACGATGTGCTGCGGGGTGGGCATATCGGGGTTGCCCATGCCCAGGTCGATGATATCGACGCCGCTGGCGCGGAGCTTGGCCTTGATCGGATCGATATGGGCGAAGACGTAGGGCGGGAGGCGGCGGATGCGGTGGAAATCGTCGTTCATTGGAACCTCGGTGGACCCGCGACGCACTTGCCAGTGCCGCGACGCCTTCAGTGAGGCGCCGATTATCACGGAATTATGGTTTTGACTCGGTTAAGCGGTCGATCACGACCGCCAGGCTCCTTTGGTTCCGCTCTCCCCAGCCGCATGGCGGCACTCGGGGAGAGCTAGCGAGCGGGGGCGCTAGCGCACGCGACCGCTCCGGCTGCAAAGCCGGCGGCTGCGATTGGCGCTGCTACTCCCTGAGTCATATCGAGATCCTGAGCGAGGATTACGGAGCTTTAGTGGCGGTGATGGCGCGTGGTCAAGCCCGCTTTGCATAGACCAGCGAGTACACCACGCCGATCAGGATCGGCACGAAGACGCAGCCGAGCAGCCACCAGATCAGTGAGGGCGCCGGCAGCAACGCCGCGACAACGATCAGCACCAGGCCCGAGATGATGCAGAGCAGGCCCGTCAGCCGATGCGTGGCCTGCCAGTTGGCCGGGTCGTGCAGGGTCGTCGGCAGCCGGATGCCGGCGAAGCTGTTGGGCTGGGACTTCGGCAGGACATTGCCGAGCACCACCAGCAGCGCGCCGAGGGCAAAGCCGAGCACCTGCACCATGTTGACCGGCACACCGATGCCGATCAGCACCGTCGCGACCTCCATGACCAGCGCCAGCCCGGTGATGGCGGTGACCACCACGCCGTAACTGTGTCGTCCCGCAGCGAGGTCGGCCGGCCTCGCGAAGCGACTGACGGCAAGGAAGATCACCCAGACCACCGCCACCATCACGAGCGGCACGAGCAGCGCGCCCTCGCGCGGCAGGAAACCATCGGCCTCGCCACTCGGCCCCCAATGCACCGGCAGCATCGTGCCTGCGGGCACCAGCAGCAGGCCGGCGCCGAAGGCCGCGACCAGCGCGGCGACCAATGCGACACGGATCGGAGTGAAGAACGGGCTCATGGCTTGGGTTCCCTGAAACTCATGAGGCCGGACAGCGCCTCTTCGAGAATGGACATGTTGAGGTGGTAGATCAGGCTGGTGCCCTGCCGTTCGACGGCGACGAGCTCGGCCTCCTTGAGCTTGGCGAAGTGCACCGAAAGCGTCGGTTTGCTCAGGGTGAAATGCTCGGCCAGCGCGCCGGCCGACATCGGCCCGCCCCTGAGGAGCTGAAGGATTTCCCGGCGGACCGGGTGCGACAGCGCTTCGAAGACGGCATTGATGCCCATAAGACCCGCTCGCGTGGCGATGGGCCTTATTTAGTGTTTTCTCTAATTAGAGTCAAGACGAACGAATGTCGCCCTTCACCGGCAGGTATTGCAGGAATTGATCGGTGCTCGCGGCCCAGGAGAATTGCTCGGCATAGGCGCGACACTCGTCGCGGGAAACCTCGAGGGCCCGGAGCGCCGCCGCCTTCAGGTCGTTGTCGAGCACGCCGACCGGCGCGTCGCCGATCACATCGATCGGACCGGTGACCGGGAAGGCCGCCACCGGGGTGCCGCTGGCGAGGGCCTCGAGCAGCACGAGACCAAAAGTGTCGGTGCGCGAGGGAAAGACGAAGACATCGGCAGAGGCGAACAGGCGCGCCAGTTCCTCGCCCTGCCTCGGTCCAACGAACACCACGTCGGGGTATTCCGCCTTCAGCTTTTCAAGGCTCGGCCCACCGCCGACCACCAGCTTGGTGCCAGGCAGATTGAGCGAGACGAAGGCCTCGATGTTCTTTTCCACTGCGACGCGGCCGACATAGAGGAACACCGGCCCGTCATAGGCCAGCGGCTCGCGCCGTGCCGGATTGAACAACGCGGTGTCGACGCCCTTCTGCCAAATCACCGCGTTGGTGAAGCCGCGCTGCTCGAGCAGCGTCTTCAAATGGGGCGTACCGACGAGGCAGTATTTTGCCGCGCCGTGGAACCAGCGCAGGAACCGGTAGCTCCAGCGCAGCGGCACCGGCAGCCGGGCGCGCAGATACTCGGGGAACTGGGTATGGTAGGCCGTGGAGAAGGCGAAGCCGTGCTTCCTGCACCAGCGGCGCGCCATGATGCCGAGCGGCCCCTCGGTGGCGATGTGGATAGCGTCGGGCGCCGCGGCCTCGATCCGCGCATAGACCGGCTTCATCAGCGTGCGGCTCAGGCGGATTTCACCGTAGCCGGGCATCGGGAAAGTCTTGAACTCGTTCGGCGTCAGCAGCTTCACGCTGATGCCGCGCTTCTCCATCTCCCTGATCACCAGCTCGATCGATCGCACCACCCCGTTGATCTGCGGGTGCCAGGCATCGGTGACGATGAGAACGGTCTTGGGCTGCGGCATGGGCTGCTCGTCCGAGGCGATTCAGGGGTGGTTGCAGACTTTCCAGCACGAAAGCGCGACAACTCGAAACTCCGGGGCATCCGCTGCCGCAACGAACGGCGCGGGACTCCGAGGCGGGCAATGGGTATCCCGGACGCCTGGGGCCCGCAAGCACCGCCAATTGCCGCGGCGCCGGAGTCGCCATAGGGTGGATGGTTCCCAGGGGGCAGGATGCGCTCGCCGTTGATGCCCGATCTGGGGTGGTTTCGCTACCGCCCCGCCCCCCGCCGCGCCAGCGCAGCCGACATTGAGCTCGTCACCCTGTTCGAAGCCGGCGGCGCCGCCGAACAGCGGTGCGAAGCTCTGGTCCGCTATTTTCTCGAAGGCTTCCTCGCCGTCGCAACGCCCGATTACGAACGCGCCCAGTATCGTGGCATGGGCAGCTCGCATGGCTATCGAGTTGCCGGAGTCGAAGGCTTTGCCCGCACCGCCCCGCTGTTCGCGGCATGGATCGCCGGCGGACGGAACCCGGTATTTGCGGGCCTCGCGGGCCGTCGTGGCGTCGATCTCAGGCAACTGCTGGCCGCTGCTTTCACCGCCGGCGCGGACCCGCAGCATCCCGGTTACTGGAGCGACCCACGCGACTTCAGCCAGGTGCTGGTGGAGGCCAGCGACATCGCGATCGCGCTGTGGATGGTGCGCGACAGCGTGTGGCCACTGCTCGACGAACGCGCGCAGTCAAACCTCATCACCTGGCTGCGGCGTGCCGCAACTGCTGATCGTCCGACCAACAACTGGCTGCTGTTCGGCGCAACCGCCGATGCGGTGGTGGCGGCGCTGGAAGGGAGGGCCGTTACCAGCCTGCCCGCTTATGAGCGCTTCAAGCCGCACTATCTTGGCCATGGCTGGTTCTCGGATGCGGCGGCCACGCGAGTGGTCGACTACTACAATGTGTGGGGCATCACCTATCAGCTGGCATTCCTGCGGCTGATCCAGCCAGGCTACGACTCGGCGTTTCTGCGCGATGCGGTGCTCGCCTCCGCCGATCTCACGGCGCACCTGATCAGCCCGCGCGGCATTCCAATCATGGGACGCAGTGTATGCTATCGCACCGCTGCGAGCGCGCCGCTGGCGGTCGCCAGCCTGCTTGATCCCAGCGCGGAGCGGCATGGCCTGTCGCGGCGCGGCAACGATTGCGTCTGGCGCTACTTCCTCGCGCACGGCGCGGCACGTGGGGGCACCCTGACACAGGGCTATTTCGGAGACGACCCGCGCGTACTCGACAACTATTCCGGCCCCGGCAGCAGTCACTGGGGACTGCGTTCGGTGATACCGGCGCTGCTGCACCCACCCGGCTCGCCATACTGGACGGCCGCGGAGCAGCCGCTGCCGGTAGAAGTGGGCGACTATCGGCTCGACCTGCCCGAGCTGGGCTGGGTGATCGAGGGCGACCAGGCTTCCGGGGATATCCGGATCATCATTCCCCTCAACCGGGGAAACCATCCGGCACTCATTCGCTACACCTCGCAGCACCGGCTGGGAGAACTGCGCCGTCGACGGGCGTATCGACCAGACAACCATGCCGCCGCCTATGATGCCGAGATCTATACGGCGGCCGCCCCCTACCCCTTGAAATCCTGACGGCAAAAGAAAGGGCCCGCCGAAGCGGGCCTTTCCAAAACTGGGTGTGCTCGAAGCTTAGCGCTTGGAGAACTGGAAGGAACGACGGGCCTTGGCCTTGCCGTACTTCTTGCGCTCGACCACGCGGCTGTCGCGGGTGAGGAAACCACCGGCCTTCAGCACGCCGCGCAGCTCGGGCTCGAAATAGGTGAGCGCCTTGGAGATGCCGTGACGAACCGCACCGGCCTGGCCCGACAGACCGCCGCCCGAAACGGTGGCGATGACGTCGTACTGGTCGACGCGTGCCGCGGCGACGATCGGCTGCTGCAGCACCATCTGGAGCACCGGACGGGCGAAGAAGGCGTTGAACTCCTTGCCGTTGACGGTGATCTTGCCGGCACCCGGCTTGATCCAGACGCGGGCGATGGCGTTCTTGCGCTTGCCGGTGGCATACGCACGGCCCTGCGCATCGAGCTTCTGCTCGTGCACGGGAGCGTCGTTGACGACGGCGGCGACCGAAGCGGTGCCCAGGTCTTCGAGGGAATTGATGGTCTCGGCCATTACTTGGCCCTCACATTCTTGGAGTTGAACGAAGCGACGTCGAGCTTCACAGGCGCCTGGGCCTCATGCGGGTGAGCTTCACCGGCATAGACGCGGAGGTTGCCATACTGCTTGCGGCCGAGCGGGCCTTCCGGGATCATGCGGCGCACGGCGTTCTCGAGCACGCGCTCGGGGAAACGGCCCTCGAGCAGCTGACGCTGGGTACGGTCCTTGATGCCGCCTGGATGCCCGGTGTGCCAGAAGAACCGGCGCTGATCGAGCTTCTTGCCGGTCAGCTTCACCTTGTCGGCATTGATCACGACGACGTGGTCGCCGGTATCCATGTGCGGGGTGTAGGTCGGCAGATGCTTGCCGCGCAGGCGCATTGCGATGATGGAGGCGACACGGCCAACCACCAGGTCCTTGGCGTCGATCAGGATCCACTTCTTCTGGATCTCGTCCGGCTTCGCCGTGTAGGTGCTCATTTGGTTTTCCTTGAAAGCAGGCAGAGTGACCCCTGCCCCGTATTCGTGGCGCGGATATACGGACGTCACCACAAAGCGTCAAGCGGAAAGATTTTGTACTTTAATTTCAATGCCTTGCGCTGTTGGTATTATGATACCACATGTTAAGCCGTTGAAATACAACGATATCACCGCCAACCGGGATGTTGCCGGACAGCCTCGGTGATGAGCGTGGGCGATGGCGGTGTCAGGCCCGCCGCGCCGTGGTGTCCGCGAGATACGCCGTCACCAGTCCGGCGAGCATGAAGGCCAGGGCCTGGTGCCCCAGCGCCAGCGAGATCGGCACCATGCTGAGGAGCGTGGCGATGCCGAGCCCCACCTGCAACAAGATCAGCAGCGAAATGCGCGGCAACCAGCCATGCACGCCGCCAAAGCCGCCGCGCTTCGACTGACGCCACAGCAGCCAGCCGACATAGAGCACTACGGCATAGGCGATCATCCGGTGGATGAACTGTACGGTCAGGGTGTTCTCGAACAGGTTCTTCCAGAACGGGTCGATCGCATCGAGTCCGTGCGGAATCAGCGCGCCGTCCATCAGCGGCCAGGTGTTGTAGCCCATGCCGGCATCGAGTCCGGCGACGAAGGCGCCGGCGACGATCTGGATCAGGATCAGCACCAGCAGGCCCCAGACCGGCCAACCGGCGGAACTCGCGGGTTTGGCCGGCTCGAGCCGACGCGCCACCCAGACCAGGGCGATGAACAATAGCGAGGCAGCGCCAAGATGCGCCGCCAGCCGGTATTGCGACACCGAGGTCAGTTCCGACAGGCCAGACGACACCATCCACCAGCCGAGAAAGCCCTGGAAGCCGCCGAGCACGAACAGCCCGGCAAGCGGCGCCGCGAGGTTCCAGTTGAAGCGGCGCTGGAACAGGAACACCACGAACGGAATGGCGAAAGCGAAGCCGATGACGCGTCCGAGGAAGCGATGCGCCCATTCCCACCAGAAGATCGACTTGAAGTCCTCGATCCCCATCCAGGAGTTCTGTACGCCCTGCGGGATCTGCTTGTAGGCCTCGAATTCGGCCTGCCAGTCGGCATCGCTGAGCGGCGGGATGGCGCCCGAGATCGGCTTCCACGAGGTGATCGACAGGCCGGATTCGGTCAGCCGTGTCGCGCCGCCGACCACCACCATGATCAGCACCAGAAGCGCCATGCCATAGAGCCAGATGCGGACGGGCCGCAGCCGGTCGGTGGCCGGCGTCGAAGGTGTGACGGATTGTTCGGTTGCGCTGAGAGCCAAGATGGGTTCCTTTCGGCCCCGACCTACTCCCGGCAGCGCTCCCTTACAATGGCCGCGATGCCGCATCGCACCGGCAAGGCAATGACCCAATCCACCCGCAAGCTCCTCGGCACCGTCCTGATCCTCCTCTCCTTGGTGGTCTGGTCGGTGCTGGGCATGTGGATCTACATGAGCTTTCTTGGCGCTGCCGCCTGGTGGCTGCTCATCGGCTGCTTCGCGGTGATGGGCATGAGCTGGTTCTATCCCGCGACCTGGATCATTCGCTGGATGGCGAAACCGGACGCGCAATAAGACCTGCCGCGGTCCGCTTCCCTCCCCACAAAGGGTGAGGGAAGCAGAGCCCTACTCCCAGCGCACCTTGGCGCCGAGCTTGGTCAGCTTCTCGACGAAGTGCGGATAGGCGCGGCGGATCGGGTCGGCGTTCTTGATGCGCGACTCGCCGGGGATCTGGATCGCCGCCAGCAGCAGCGCCACCACCACGCGGATGATGTAGGGCGCCTCGACCGTCGCCGGACGCAGCGGATTGCCGCCGAACACCACCAGGCGGTGCGGATCGGAGAGGTGGACGCGGGCGCCGAACTTCAGCAGCTCGGCGCTCCAGCCGAGCGCGCCTTCATAGACCTTGTTCCAGAACATGATGTCGCCGGTGCAACCGACGGAAATGCCGATGGCATGCGGCAGCAGATCCGCCGGGAAGTAAGGCCAGGGCGCCGCCTCGATCTTGGGCAGCATCTCGGCGGTGTAGGGCTCGGTGACCTTGCGGGTCCAGCCGGTGGCGGTGACCTTGCCGTCCTCCACCTCGAATTCCAGCCCGAGCTTACCGAACTGGCGCAGGATCAGCGTCAACTGCGGGCCCATGTCGGTCTCGACGGTCAGCCGGCCGCCGGTCACGGCGCCGATGGCGAGGAAAGTCGCGACCTCATGGTGATCGTCGGGCACGCGGGCGGTGGTGCCCGAGAGCTTGCCGACGCCGCGCACCGTCAGCCGCGAGGTGCCGATGCCGTCGATATCGGCGCCCATCGCGGCCAGCATGTCGCAGAGGGCCTGCACGTGCGGCTCGGACGCGGCGTTGTTCATGGTCGAGGTGCCGTGCGCCAGCGCCGCGATCATCACGAAGGTCTCGGTGGCGGTCACCGAGGCATAGTCGGGCCAGAGGTCAACGCCCCTAATCTGGTTGCGGCGCTCGATGCGATAGGGGTGGGTGCCGGCAATGGTGCCGCCGAAGCGCTCGAGAATGTCGAGATGCGGGTCGATCTCGCGTACGCCCAATGCACAGCCCTTGGCCTCGGTGTCGAAGATCAGGTGATCGCTGCGCAGCAGCACCGGCGCCAGCAGCAGCACCGCGGCGCGGATGCCTACGGGCAGTTCGGCGTCGGTCGTGGCAAAGGCTTTGAAGTCGTGCTGGATGGTCAGCGTCTGCGCCTCGAGGCTGCGCTGGACGCGCGACCCCTTGGAGCGGAAATATTCGACGAGTTTGTCGATATCGCTGATCTCGGGGACATTGGTGAGCGTCACCTCCTCGTCGGTCAGCAAGGTGGCGCAGAGCATGGGCAGCACGGCGTTCTTGTTGCCCGAGGGCCGGATGGTGCCGGACACCGGGTTAGCGCCGTCGACGATGAGGTCAGCCATGAAAGCTCCGGGAGAATCTGTAAGCGAGGGACATAAGGTAAGAACCGATCAACCCGGCAGCATTGCGAACACTGCCGGAGTGGCGAAGACATCGACATAGCGCCGGGACTGGAACAGCCCGTTGAGGGAAACCCGCGGCAGCGCATGCAGACTATGCCGATGACCGGCATAGAGCCCGCCCGGCCTGGTGGTTACCGCCGTGCGCAGCCCGAGTTCGCGGGCCATGCTATACTCCCGCGGGCCGGCCGACACACCGGCGCCGATCGGATAGCTGAGATGCAGCGGCGTCTTGCCGAACTGCGCCTTGAGGATGCGAACCGACTGTTCGATCTCGTTGCGTGCGTCGGCCGGAGAGAGCTTGGCCAGTTCATAGTGGTGCACGGTGTGGGCGCCGATGGTGCAGAGCGGATCTGCCGCGAAGTGCCTGAGCTCGGTCCAATCCATGATCAGCTCGCGACAATGCCGCTTGAGGTCGAACCCGTACTGGCCGGCGATGTCGCGGATCAGCTTGACGCGGTCGGCCTCCGGCATGGTGCGCATCCGGCGGTAGAGCGCATCGTAGGCCCGCTGCTTTTCCTCGAGACTTGCCGTCGCGTAGTACTCCGTCTCGCCGGCATAGGTGACGGCCAGCGCATTCTGGCCGGCAATCATGTCTTCGAGGGCCTGCCACCACACCTCCCCTACCCCATCGACCAGCGCGGTGGGGACGTAGAGCGTGAACGGGCACTGCTGCCGGCGCAACACCGGCAGGGCGTAGCGCAGGTTGTCGCGATAGGCGTCATCGAAGCTGAACACCACGAATGGCCGGCTCGGCGCGTCGGCTTCGATGCGGCGCGCCGCCTCGTCCATGTCGACGATGTCGAAGCCGAGTTCGCGCACGCGGATGATCGTGTATTCGAGGAATTCCGGCTTCACCTGCAGGATGGCGTTGGGCGAGAAGTCCGGAGGGGCGTCGGGCAGGATTCGATGCAGGGTAAAGATGACGCCGCGCGCCTTGGAGCGCCGGCGGATCAGGCGCGTCACCCCGCTCGCCCATAACAGTTCGAAGGCGGCGCCGATCGCCCTGTACCTGAGGCCTGCCATGCGGCCTACGCCACATCCGCCCTGGTGGTCGGCAGACTCACCACGCGGCCGACCTCGAAGCCCAGCGCCGTGATGTCACGGCGCGCGGCGCCCACCGCCACCGGGTGGCTGTCGGCGCTGGCCACCAGCACCACCGTGGCCCTGGCGCCGCTGAACAGCGGCAGGTTGGACGCCATGCCGGCACGACCGGTATCGACGATCACCACGTGATAGATATCGGCAAGCGCCTCGACCATGGTCAGCGGCCGCGACGAACGACGATCGAGCGAGTTCAGCCGCCCCCATGGCACTTCGGCGAGGTTATCCCCTGCCCGCTGCATCACGTCGCCATAATCGGCATGCTCGGCGGCGAGATCGGTGAGCCCAAGCGCGGCGCTCGGCTCGCCGCTGCCGGCGTCGACCACAACGGCGCTGAGGTCGGCCATCAGTGCGTCCTCGAGCAGGCGATCGATCACCACCAGGGTCCCGGCGCCATCGTCGAGGCTCGCCAGCAATACGGTGCGAAGCTGGTGCGCGCTGACCGCGGCGGACAGCTCGGCGAGATCATCGGCGACGGCTATGACAGGACGCGCCGGCGGGGGCGCCAGGCTCGATTCCACCGCATGCTCCAGTTCGTCGTCAATGCGCTCGTCGTCGGCGAAAGCCGGCGCCTCTTCCTCGTAGAGCCGATCGTCTTCTTCGAACGTCGCGGCGCGCTGCCGCTCGACCAGCACGCGACCGGACATCAGTTCACCGAACAGAACGGCGCCGATCTGCAGCGCCAGCGCCACGAAGCCGACCGCGCCGAGGATGAGCGGAATCTTCGGCGCAGCAGGCTCGGCCGACGGCGCCGCCTCGCTGACGATGCGAACATCGGGAAGTGCGGCGTTCGACGCGGTCCGGGAGGTCGCATCGGAATATTTGGCCAGGTAGTTCTCGAGCAGATCGCGCTGCGCCTTGGCCTCGCGGGCGAGACCGTCGAGGGTGACGCTCCCCTTGGCGGCATCCCCGGCGGTCAGCTTGGTGCGGGTCAGGTCATCGCGAAGCCGCTGTTCGAGACCCGCCTCGACCTTGGCCTCGGCGTCGAGCGCGTCGGCGACCCGCTCGGCTTCGCTGGAGATCTGCCGGGTCAGTTCGCCGATCTGCGCCTTGAGCGCCTTGATGGTGGGATGGTTGGACAGCAACGTCGTCGATTTCTGCGCCAGGTCGGCCTGCAGGTTTGCCTTGGTCTGCAAGAGGCTCTGGATCACCACCGAATTGCGCACGTCGTTGACGCCGTCCAGCGACTGGCCTGAGGCGATCATCCCGCGGATGACTTTGGAGCGCGACTCGGCGTCGTTCTTGCGCTGCTGCGCTTCGGCGATCTGGGTGGTGACGACGCTCAGCTGCTGATCGGTCACCGAAACGTTGTTGGTGCCGACATAGAGATCGTTGTCGACCTTGTAGTTGGCCACGGCGGTCTCGGCGGCCTTGACCTGTGTGCGGAGCTTTTCGATTTCCTGCTGCAGCCACACGGTGGCGTCGGCAGTATCGGTCAGCGACTGGGCGGCGCGGCGCTTGATGTGCGCGGCAGCGATGGCGTTGGCGATGCGAGCGGCGAGCTCTGAGTTGGTCGAGCGCACAAAGATGGAAATGACCGCCGAGTCGCGCTCGCGGATCACCGTCATGCGGTCGGCAAGGTTGCCGAGCACGGTCTCGTCGACGCTGCGCTGCTCGGGCGCCCGGCCGATCAACCGCAACAGAAAGCCGACCGGCGAGAAGCCGGCATTGGAGAACTCGGGCACCGAGCGGAGGTTTTCCGAATCCACCACCTCGAGCAGCAGGTCGCGCGATTTGATCAGCTCGATCTGGCTGGACATCAGCGCTTCGGTGTTGACCACATTGCCGCTCGAAGGCGCCTCCATGGCGGCGCGGGTGTAGATATTGTTGCGCGGCTCGACCAGCAGGCTGGCCGAGGATTCATAGCTCTTGGGAACGAACAGCAGGATCGCCGCCGTCGCGACCAGCAGCAGCACCGTGACGAGCAGGATACGCAGGCCACGCGACAGCACGGCGGCGACCAGCGCCCTCACATCCATCCGCACATCTTCGGCGCGCTCGAAATCCGAACTCACTCGCCCGCCCTCACTGTTACCCCTGAGCTATGCCCCCGGCGTGGTAAGCATTCGGTTAAGCCGGCTCGCAAAGTGAGACCGTCGAGACGGTTTTCTAAGCAGAATGTTAACCATAGCGCCCGACACTGGCACCCTGATCAGAGTTTCCAGGGATGGCCATGCGCTGGCTGCGTTTCCTTCTCATTTTGCTGCTTGTGCCGCTGGCTGCCTGTGCCATGAACGGCAAGCCGTCGACCTATCTGGTCGAGGTGAAGGGGCCCTACACGCTCGATACCGGCGATGTGGTGCGGGTGAGCGTCTACGGCGAAGCCGAGCTTTCGAAGAGTTATCAGGTAGATGATGGTGGCGCGGTGGCGCTGCCGCTGGTTGGACCGGTGAAGGTGCGCGGCAAGACCACCCAACTGGCCGCTGCGTCGATCACTGCCGCACTTGCCCAGGGCTATATCCGCGAACCCAGCGTTGCCGTCGAGATCGAGACCTATCGCCCGTTCTTCATCCAGGGCGCCGTCAAGAATGGCGGGCAGTTCCCCTATGTCTACGGCATGACGGTGCGCGCCGCGATCAGCACTGCCGGGGGTTATTCGGATACCGCGGAGCGCAGCAAGGCGGTGATCTACCGCCGGCAGGGCAACCAGATGGTGAAGGGATCGGTCAACCTCGACTTCCCCATTTACCCCGGAGATACCATCGTGGTGTCGGAGCGCTGGCTCTAAAGGGTTCGGAAACCCCGGCGCCTCTAACGCTGGGGCATGTCCAGCGCCACTCGTCCGCTCCGCATCCTGCAGATTCTTCGCGCCCCGGTCGGCGGGTTGTTCCGCCACGTCTACGATCTGACGCACGAACTGGCGGCGCGCGGCCACGAAATTGGCATCGTCGCGGACAGCCTCCACACCGACGCCCTCACCGAAGAACGGCTCGACCGATTGCGGCCGCTGGCGCCGCTCGGAATCCATTCCCTGCCGATCCCGCGCAGTTTCGGGGCTGCCGACCTGACCACGCCGTTCAGAGTTCGCCGCCTTGCCGACGAACTGGCGATCGACGTGCTGCACGGTCACGGCGCCAAAGGCGGGTTCAATGCCCGGCTGGCCCGGGTCGGCGCCCGGCAGCGCGTTTCGCTCTACACGCCGCATGGCGGGGTGCTGAACTATCGCCCGGGCTCGGTCGCCGGCCAGCTGTTCCGGCTGATCGAGCGCGCCCTGATCGGCGCGACCGATGCGATCGTGTTCGAAAGCGCCTTCGCGCAGACCGCCTATGCCGAGCAGATCGGCAATCCCTCCTGCCCCGCTCCGGTGATCCATAACGGGCTGATGCCCCATGAGTTCGAGCCGATCGTCCCCGGCCCCGAGGCGGCCGATTTCGTGTTCATCGGCGAGTTCCGTGCGGTCAAAGGCATTTCCCATCTGCTCGACGCGCTGGTGAACGTCCGTACTCCCGACGGGCGTCCGGCAACGCTGGTGATGGCCGGCGGCGGGCCTGACCTCGAGGCGATCCAGGCGCAGATCGGCAATCTCGGCCTCGCCGGACGGGTCACCCTGGTGGGCGTCAAACCGGCGCGGCCGACGCTGCAGCTCGGCCGCATCGCGGTGGTGCCGTCGCTCGCCGAGTCGCTGCCCTATGTGATCCTCGAAGCCGCCGCGGCGGGCCGGCCGGTGATCGCGACCGACGTCGGCGGCGTCAAGGAAATCTACGGTCCGACCGCGACCAGCCTGCTCCCGGCAGCCGACGCGGCCGCATTGCGCGGCGCGATGCAAGCGGCCCTCGACGCCCCCGCCGCGGCGAAGCGTGAGGCCGAGCAACGGCTCGCCCATATCCGCCGCGGCTTCTCCATCGCGCATATGACCGACCAGATCGAAGCGCTCTACGGGCAGGCACTTGCCACCCGCGCGCCCGCCGACTTCGTGCCGTCCTCGCCGCTCTCATCGTAGAGCCATCGCACAACAAGAGCCCAGCAAGAGCCACCGATGTTTCATCTCGACCCACAGCAGGCCGTCCTCGAGCACGTCGCGCAACCGCCCAAGGCGAAGCTCGCTCCACCGCGGCTGAGCGACCTGGCGGCGGCTCTCGCCGATCAGCCGATCGCCCCCACCTATTCGAGCGCCGTCGTCGCCGGCGTGGCGCAGGTGACCGAGACCGTGCTGTTGATCGTGACCGGCGTCGCGCTGTTCGGAAGCAGTGGCGGCGATACGCTGCTCAGCGTCGTCACGACGCTCGGTGTGGTCGCGGTGGCCCAGGCGTTCATCGGCATGCTGCGGCTGCAGGGCATAGCGGCCTATCGCCTCGGCCTCTCACAGCTCTGGAAGGCCGCACTCGGCTGGACCGCGGCGTTCGCGCTGCTCGGCGGGCTGGTGCTGCTTTATGACAGCGGCCACGCGCTGTCGCGCCCGTGGATCTTCAGTTTCTGGGCCGCCGGGCTCGGCGTGCTGACGGTATACCGCATGGTGCTGCATCAGGTGGTGATGCACTGGACCCGCCAGGGCAAGCTGAAGCGCCGCACCGTCATCGTCGGGGGCGGCAAGGATGCCGAAGCGCTGATCGAATCGATTCAGAGCAGCGGGCGCGACGACATCGACCTGCTCGGCCTGTTCGACGACCGCAATGACGACCGCTCGCCCGAGTCGGTCGCCAGCCTTGCCAAGCTCGGCCGCGTCGCCGAACTCACCGAGTTCGCCAGGCAGACGCGCATCGACCTGGTGATCGTTTCGATGCCGCTGTTCGCCGAGCACCGTGTGCTCGACATGCTGAAGCAGCTCTGGGTGCTGCCGGTCGATATCCGCCTCTCGGCTCACATGAGCAAGCTGCGCTTCACCTCCAAGGCCTATTCCTATGTCGGCGGGGTGCCGGTGTTCGACATGGCCGACCGGCCGATCTCGGACTGGAACCTGGTGTTCAAGTGGCTGTTCGACAAGCTGGTCGCCACTACCGCACTGGTGCTGCTCTCGCCGGTGATGATCGCCACGGCGATCGCCATCAAGCTCGAGAGCAAGGGGCCGGTGTTCTTCCGCCAGAAGCGGCACGGCTTCAACAATCAGCTGATCGACATGTGGAAGTTCCGCTCGATGCGGACCGACATGCTCGACGCCAACGCCACCAGGCTCGTCACCAAGGACGATCCGCGCGTCACCAGGGTCGGCAAGTTCATCCGCAAGACCTCCATCGATGAGCTGCCGCAGCTCTTCAACGTGCTGCTGGGCGAGCTGTCGATCGTCGGACCGCGTCCGCACGCGCTCGCCGCCAAAGCCGACAACCAGCTCTACTACGATGCGGTGGAGGGCTATTTCGCCCGCCACCGGGTGAAGCCGGGGATGACCGGCTGGGCCCAGATCCATGGCTGGCGCGGTGAGACCGACACGGTCGACAAGATCATGCAACGAGTCAAATGCGACCTCTACTACATTGAAAACTGGTCGCTCTGGCTCGACGTGAAGATCGTGGCGCTGACCCCGATCTCGCTGTTTACCCAGCGCAAGAACGCGTTCTGAAATGACCGGGGCAGGCCACCGGTTCTTCCCCCCACTCGATGTCATCCCGGCGGAAGCCGGGACCCAACTCGCAGCTTGTGCAGGCCGCGGAGTGGACCCCGACTTTCGCGGCGGTGACGTCCGGTGGATGGCGCGATGAGCACTCTCGCCGCTCGCCCCTCCCCCACCCTCGCCTCCACCTGGCTCCGCGCCCGCACGACCACGCTGCTCGATGCCCTGGTCGTCGGCTGGATCTTTGCCGGCGGCATGGTGATCACCGAGCCGTCGCCCTATGAGCTGGCGTTTCTCGCGGTGCTGGGCGTGTCGATGTTTGCCGGTTTCACCCTGCGCCGTTCGACGCTGGGGCTGCTGGTGCTGTTCGCCAGCTTCGTGCCGTTCGCCATCATCGCTGCCTTCCAGGTGAAGTTCAGTTCCGTCCCCGATGCGCTGGTCTACCAGGCGGTGACGATCTTTCTGTTCTTCACCTCGTACTGGGTGGCCAACTACGTGGCGGATGCGCCGCAGGCCCGGATGCGGCTGATCATCGGCTCCTACCTCGCCACCGCGGTGATCTCGGCGATGCTGGGCACGCTCGGCTATCTGGGTATCGGCCACGACCTGTTCACCCGTTACGACCGGGCCAAGGCGTTCTTCAACGATCCCAATGTCTTTGGCCCGTTCCTCATCCTGCCCGCCATGTACATGCTGCAGCGCCTGCTGCTGGCGCCGCCACAGCGTGCCCTGTGGGCGGCGCTGGCCTATGGCGTGCTGCTGATCGGGGTGTTCGCCAGCTTCTCGCGGGCCGCCTGGGGCCACATCGTCATCTCCAGCGCCATCGTCTATGTGCTGATCTTCGTGTTGGAAGCCCATGCCCGCCAGAAGGTGCGCATGCTGCTGCTCGCCATGAGCGGTCTGCTGCTGCTGCTGGTTGCCGCTGCCGGCGTCCTGTCGATCCCGCAGTTCCGTTCGTTCATCGAACTCAGGACCCAGTCACAGAATTACGATACCGGCGAGAGCGGCCGCTTCGGGCGTCAGGGCTATGCGTTCGACCTGGCGCTGCAGCACCCGCTCGGCCTCGGCCCGCTCGAGTTTCGCAACCTGAGGGTCAAGGAAGAGCCGCACAACACCTATGTGAACGTGCTGCACGCCTATGGCTGGGGCGGCGGGTTCGTCTTCATCCTGTTCATCGGCGTCACGTTGTGGCGCAGCGCCAGCTTCATCGCCCGCCCCGGCCCCAACCGCCTGCTGTTGATCCCGCTGGTCGGGGTGTTCGTGCCGCTCGCCGGCGAAGCGGCGATCATCGATATCGACCACTGGCGGCACTTCTTCCTGGTCGCCGGGTTGATCTGGGGCGTCACCGCCGCGTACCGGCAGGTCGACAGGCGATTTGGCTTGGCGCCGCCGGTTCCCTGAGCGCATGATCGGCGCAGCGCGACAGCGGGGGCAGCCGTGGAACCTCAGAACAGCTCGATGCAGGCGGTGCTCGCCTCGACCAATGACCTCGCCAAGCTGCGCTACGACACGGGCGAAGTGCTGATCAGCGAGGGCCCGGGCAGCGGCGTGCTCTACATTCTCGTCGACGGCGCCGTAGAAGTGCTGCGCGGCGACGTGCGGGTGTCGCTGGTGGATGAGCCGGGGGCGGTGTTCGGAGAGATCTCGGCCCTGCTCGGCCGCCCGCACAGCGCCACGGTCCGCGCCATCGAACCGGTGATGGTGCACCGCATCGAGGACGCCGAGAGTTTTCTGCAGATGCGGCCCGAGATCGTCTTCCACGTCGCCCGGATCCTGGCCAGCCGGCTGGTCGACGCCACCACTTACCTCGCCGACCTCAAGCACCAGTTCGCCGATCGCAACGACCATCTGGGGATGGTCGACGAGGTGCTGGAGGCGCTGGTGAACCAGCAGCTGCCGGCGCAGGCAGCAGCGCCCGTCACCGCCGACGGCAAGCCCGACCCGCGCCTCTGAGCCGCGCTAGGCCGCAACGGCGGCGCGGGGCAGCCAGGCCGGCCATTGCAGCATCTCCTCCGGCACGCCGTTATTGCCCCAATCGAGCGTTCCCGCTCCCTCGAACGAGAACCACGCGGCCTGCTTGAGTTCGGTATCGACCACGATGTGGGTCGGCACCTCGCCCACCTGCCTGCCGGGATTGAAGATCCAGGTTTCCCCGAGCCGCGAGGCCCACGAGCCGCCGCGCGCGAACGGCGCCTCATGCACATGTCCGCTGAACACCAGTTGCGGCTGGTACTGGGCGATCCACCCGGCGAGTTCCACGTCGCCGTAATGCCGCGAGCCCGACCAGCTTACCGGCGCCTCGGCAGGTGGCGCGTGATAGACCCAGAACCAGTTGCGCCCGCGCAGCGTCGCGGCTTCCGCCAGCTGGCGCCCGATAGCGCGCCGCGCGATGTCGCCATCCCACCAGGGGCAGATGGTGATGCTGTCCTCGCCGATCGCAAAGGTCTCGTTGTCGGCATGAGCACCCGGCCCGCGCGCATAGGGCACCCAGCGCGCATAGCGCTCGCCGGTCGAATAGGTGTGGTTGAGATCGTGGTTGCCCGAGCAGATCACCAGCGGCGCGATGGCGCGCAGGCGCTCCAGATATTTCAGCACCACCACCATCTGGGCGCTGGCGGTGACGAACGAGCCGCCATCCAGCAAGTCTCCAGCGATGATCAGCAAGTCATAGCGATTGGCGACCGAGACGAGCCAATCGAACTGCGGCAGGTTGTAGTGTAGATCGGCGACGGCGAGGATGCGCATGGCGCCCTCCCCCGGCCATCAGCGGCTCAGATACTTCCTCGCCATTGTCGCCGTGTCCAGTGCAAAGCGGTCGGCATGCGATCGGGCGAGATCGGTTTCGCCATGCGAGCCGATCCAGGCCAGCAGCGCCATGCGGCGCAGCAGGATCAGCGAATCGATCATCCGGAGATCCTCCGGCTTCAGCGGCCGGACTTCCATATAGGCGCCGAGCCAGGAGCGGATCAGTGCCGGCACCTGGGGCGAGGTTTCGATGAACGAGAGGCTTGCGGCAAGATCGTAGAGAAACCAGCCAAAGCCGGAATCGTCGAAATCGAGCAGCACCGTGTGCTCGCCGTCGACGAGCAGGTTGGCGAGCCGCATATCGGCATGGATCAGCCCGAAACGGTCGATATCGGTGCCGTAAGCCCTGAGGTCGGCGCGCAAGGCGGCGTCGAGGTCGGTCAGCGTCGTCAGGGTGTCGCCTTCGACATGCGGCGCCTTGCGCCAGTCGCCCCAGAGGCCCGAAGCATCGAGGATGCCGACCGCATCCCAGATCGGGCGCACGAACTTGTCGGGCTGCTGCCAGCCGGCGATGTGGTTGTGCAGCGTCGCCGCATAGCGCCCGAGCGTGGCGAACAGCGGCACCAGGTCGGCATCGGGCTGCGGTTCGGTGCCGTTCTCGAAGGCGAAAAGCGCGGCATAGCGATCCGGCGCCACTTCCTGCACGATCTCGCCATCCGCTCCCGGGATCGGCCGCGGCACCGGGATCTCGGTGTCATCGGTGATGGCCTCGAGCCAGGCGAGTTCGCTGCCAATGGCGGTCCTCGACTGGTAGCGCGGCCGGTGCAGGCGCAGCACATGACGCGCACCGCCGGCTGCGTCGATGCGGAAGGTGTGATTCTCGGAGAGGTTGATCAGCGTCGGCGTGCCACCCGCGGCAACCGGCCAGCGTTCGAGGCTGGCGGCGACGAGCGACAGTTCCTCGGGGAGCGGATCGCTGGGGGCAATATCCAATCCGCTATCCTCTAGGCTTTGGAAGAAATGGTCGGAGTGGCCGGATTTGAACCGACGACCCTTTGTCCCCCAGACAAATGCGCTACCAGGCTGCGCTACACCCCGACTGGAGCGGAGGCCTACAGAAACCAGCCTTTTGAGGCAAGAGGCATTTTTGCGGCAATGCGATCGAAGCGGCATAATTGCCGCGACGGATCGGCTCAGGGGCGCGCCCCGATCCGCATGAGGCGATCGTCGATACCTGCGGCGGTGCTGGGAAGCACGCCCAGCATCGGCGCGATGCGGCGGATGATCTGCCCGCTCACCACCGCAACGTTCCAGCCCGCCTCCCGCGTGGCCTGGGCGCGGTCGGCTTGGGCCTCATCCAGCATGACCAGCATGGCGTAGCGCGGGTTTTCCATCGGGAAGGCGGAGGTGAAGACCGTGACGTTCTTCGTCTTGGAGTAGCGACCATCGATCGCCTTCTCCGCCGTGCCGGTCTTGCCACCGGCGCGGTAGCCGACCGCCTCTGCCTCCATGTTACGGCCCGACCCGAGCAGCGCATTCATGCGGAACAGGTACTTCATCTCCTCGCTCGTCCTGGCGCTGACGATCGGGCGGGCCAGTTGCTCGGCGTCCGCCTCGCTGCGGCGGAACAAGGTGGGCGGTACGAGCTTGCCCTGGTTCATCAGTGCGGCGACCGCGCTCAGCATGTGCAGCGGTGTGGCGGCAAAGCCGTAGCCATACGAAGCCGTGGCGGCGCCGACATCGGAGAAGCTTTCGGGCACTCGGGGGGCGGCGCGCTCCGGCAGTTCGATAGGCGAACGCTGGTCGAAACCGGCGGTACCGAGAAAGGCCCTGAGCCGATCCTTGCCCATTTTCTCCATGATACGGATGGTGCCGATATTGTCGGAGTAACGAAACACGTCCGACACCGACATGATCTCGTGCCGGCCGTGGTCGAGCAGGAAGCGGCCGAAGCGCACCCCTTCCCGCGCGTCGATCATGTCGCCGATGGCAACCGCCCCGCTGTCGAGCGCCGCGGCGATGGTCATGGTCTTGAAGGTCGAGCCCAGCTCGAAGGTGCCGTTGGTGATGCGGTTGAAACTGTCGGGCTGCAGCGCGGTGGCTGGGGCGTTGGGATCGAAATCGGGCAGCGAGACCATGGCGATGATCTCACCGGTGCGCACGTCCAGCACGGCTCCCGCCGCGGCGATGGCGCGGAAGCGGGCAAGCGCGGCCAGCAACTCGCTGCGCACCACGTACTGGACCCGGGTATCGACCGACAGCATTTTCGGCTCGAGATCGGCGCCGCGGGCCAACCCCACCTCCTGCAGCACCGCCAGGTCGTCGCGATCGATGGCCAACTCCATGCCGGCAGTGCCCTGGTTGTCGACATTGACGCTGCCGATCACGTGAGCGAGTTCGGAACCTGCGGGATAGAACCGCCTGCTCTCTTCGATGAAGTCGATGCCGGGCAGGCCCAGCCGCATGACCTGCTCCTCGATGGCAGGGGTCAGCTCGCGCTTGATCCAGACGAAGCCCTTGTCGCCGCTCAGGCGCTGTCGCAGCCAGGCTTCGTCAAGGTCAGGCAGCACCGTTCGCAGTTGCGCCGCGGTGCTCGCGACGTCGACGATGCTGCGCGGCTCGGCGTAAAGCGACGGCACGCGGATATCCACGGCGACGGTGATGCCGTTGCGATCGACGATCGGCGGACGCGACGCCTGGATGACGTCGCGTGTGATGCCTTCGATAGCGTCGTCGAGCTTGACCTGCCCCAGTTGCACCAGCCGTCCGCCGATCAACAGGAAACCGGTCACCAGCAACGCGGCGACGACGGCGATCCGGCCGCGGGTGATGCGGTTGTGGCTGCGCGCCGTGCCCGTCACCTCGATGATCTGAGGATAGCTGAGGGCGGGACGCGAGGGTCCGGCCCCGTCGAAATCGTCGGCGGCGGTCATGGTCGGGTCAGCGGTGAGAGCAGTGACTGCGCAAGTTGCAGCCTGCGCGAGGTTCACCACCCCGGTCCGCCGATCAATGGCATTTGAGCCGACGGCTTAACGAATGGTTAGCGAGGTGGATGGGGCGGTGGAAAGACGGGGAATAGCCGCCCTATCGCCCCCTCGTCTCCACAATCTCGACCACTTTGGCGGTCTCGACCTGCATGCCGAAGCGACTGTCGTAGATGTGGTGCATCGCGTCGTGGGTAGAGTCGGCCGACGAGCAGATGGCGTCGGTGGCGATGACGACCCGGTAGCCCAGGTCGATGGCGCCGATGACTGCGGCCATGACGCAGACCTCGGTCTCGGCGCCGGAGACGATCACGGTATCGACGCCGGCCGCCGCCAGCTCGGCATGCAGCCTGCTGCCCAGCCACGGGCTGTAGATCGGCTTGTCGACGACGCGCGCCGGCGGGGCGTGGCGAGCCAGATCAGGGATCAGCTCGAGCAGGCGGGGCTCGAGCCGGTCGCGGGTCATCGCCGCCCAGCGCTGATAGTAACGTCGCCAGGTGCCGCCGACATCATCGGCAGTGCGGGGCGGAATGAAGCGGGTGAACACCGTGCGCTCGGGCTGCATCTCCACCAGATGGACCACCTCAGGCAGTACCCGCTCCATCCATGGTGCGTGCCATTCGGTCTGTTCGGCGAACAGCCGTTGCATATCGATGCACAAGTGAACCCAGTTGCCGCCGAGCGGGCCGAAATGCAGTCCACGCGGAGCGATAAGGTCGGTCGGGTCGGTCATCGAGCAGAAACTGATGGGGCCCCGGCTCGGTTCCGTCACTCGCCTGTTCGGGACAACGCCCGGATTCGAAACGAATTTTTCGAGGCGAGCTGCCACGATTTTGCAGTTGGCGCGTTGTGACACACCTGCATTTCCGCAGCGTCACGGAGATTACAGATGTCCGTCCTCATTGGAATTCTCATCACCTTCCTGGTCGTCGTCCTCATCCTCTGGCTGGTACAGCGCCTGCCGGTCGACGCGCGGGTAAAGCAGATCATCCAGATCGTGGTGATCATCATCGGCATTATCTCGCTGTTGAAGTACCTGGCGGTGTTCTAGGTCGCGCCGCGGGCGCAATTTCTGCTCAACTACCTGCATACGTTGATCATTTCGGTCCGGTTACAGGCCGGCTGTTGCCTTGCGGCTACAGCCGGAGGCGCGATGTCCTGCTACATTGCCGCCATACTCAAGTCACATGTAAGGACCGATCGTGATCCGTAACTACGTCTTGGGCGCCGCACTTGCGCTCTGCTCGACCTCCGCCATGGCGGCCGACCTGATTATCGACACCCCCGACGTCGCCCCCGTTGCCTCTGCATACGACTGGTCCGGCTTTTACGCCGGCGTGCATATCGGCGCCGGTTCGGGCCCGGTGACTGTGCTGCCGCTGGAGCCGTTCGACGATTCGACCGCCACCGGTTGGCTGGTTGGCGGGCAGCTTGGTTACAATGCCCAGTTCGACAGCTTCGTCCTCGGTATCGAGGGCGACATCGCCTGGTCCAACATCAACAACCAGGACGACCTCGACAACGGCTACGAAGGCGAAGTCAACGTGAACTGGCTCTCGACCCTGCGCGGTCGCGCCGGCTTCGCGGCTGACAGTGCCCTGTTCTACGTGACGGCCGGCCTTGCCGTCGCCGGCGCCGACTACACCGACCATGACTGGGATCCCAACGAGACCCTCAGCGGCACGCATGTCGGTTGGGCTGCTGGTGCCGGCGTCGAATTTGCGGTCACCGAAGAAGTGTCGCTCAAGGCTGAGTATCTCTATGTCGATCTCGGCAAGGTCACCTACGACCTCGGCACGCCTGACGACGTTTCGTTCAACGCCCACACCTTCAAGGCCGGCGTGAACTTCCACTTCTGATCGCGACTTACGCGATGCAGGGGCCCCGCCGGTGATGCCGGCGGGGCCCTTGTGATTCAGGCGACGTGATTCAGGCGACCAGGTCGACCAGCTTCGCCTCGGTGGCGCGTACGGCATCCGCGGGACTTAGCCCGATCAGCAGCCCGCGCTGGCCACCGTTGATCAGCACCTCGTCGAACAGTTCGGCGGTTTCGTCGATGG
>MKVB01000006.1:99536-208588 GCA_001899085.1 Devosia sp. 66-14
TCGGCCGGCTTCATCATGTTGGCGGATTTGCCGCCGAACGCCGCGGCAAGCTTCTTCATGCTGACCTCGCAGTCGGAGGGCACCACCACGCAGACCGGCTTGCCGTCGACCTCGGCCATCAGCGTCTTGAACACCTGCTCGGGCGCCTTGCCGAGCGCCGCGGCGGCCTGCAACCCGATGCGCGGCGCATCCGGATCATAGTCATAAGGGAAATGCGTGAAGCCGATGCCGGCTTTGCTCAGAGCGAGAGTCGCCGCTGTGGTCCTGGACATGCCTCAGGGTTACGGCGAGGTGGGCGCCGCGTCCAGCCGCTACTTGGCGCCGACCGTCTCACTGCCGGTCGCGTCCGCTTCATCGAGCAGACGGCGGATATTTTCGGCCGAGCGCGCCACGCCGTTCTCGTCGGTGGCCCAGTTCGAGAAGCGCTCGAACAGCGCCGCGAACACCATCAGTTCGTGTTCGTTCCACTGCGCCAGCGCCCGAGCGAAGATCTGCACCTTGTTGCGCCGGACCGCCTCGACGAAGTTGGCGCCCTTGGGGGTCAGCTCGAGGCAGATGCGCCGGGCATCCTGCTGCGAGGCGACGCGCCTGGCATAGCCCCGCTCCACCAGTTCGGAGGTTACCCGGCTGGCGCGCGAGGGGTCGATGGCCAGGCGCTCGGCCACCAGGCCGACCGTCACTTCGGTGATCTCCTCGCCCTTGTGGGCAATCGCACTGATCGCATCGAGGTGACTGACATCGAGGCTGGGGTCCATCTGCGCCATCACCTGGCGGCCGAAGTCCCGGCGCTGGATGGAGCGACGGACCTTGTGCATCACCGCGTCGATGGCGGCGACGGCCTCTGCCGCATTGGGCGACAAACCAGCCTGCTCCGCCAGCTCCACCATCTCGCGATCGCCGCGCGTCTGGCAGATGGTGGGGAGATCAGGGAATGGTTCGCGGCCGACGCCGCTCTTGCTGCTGGTCATGAGCGTGGCGGTAGCATGAATGCATGCTTCGGTCAATTATATGCCTATGTCACACAATTGTCGTTGACATGCATTTGCCCGAGGCACATAACCCGCGTCCGAGTTTCGGAGGCATCCATGACTGTTGACTCATCCCCTGTTCCGGCAGCGGCCGAAGCGCCGGCCCGTCCCGACCGCACGACCTTGCTGGTGTATTTCGGCGCGTTGATCGCGATGTTCATGGCGACACTCGACATGCAGATCGTCGTCACCGCATTGCCCACCATTGCGGGCGAGTTGGGCAACCTGCACCTGTTCGGCTGGGTCGGTTCGGCCTACCTGCTCTCGACGGCTGCCGTGGCGCCGTTCTACGGCAAGCTCGGCGACATGTACGGCCGCAAGAACGTGGTGATGACGGCGATCGTGCTGTTCATCATCGGCTCGGCGGTGTGCGGCATGGCCTGGTCGATGGAATCGCTGATCGCCGCCCGGGTGTTGCAGGGCATCGGCGGCGGCGGCCTGATGGTGTCGGCCTTCGCCATGATCGGCGAACTGTTCGGCCCGCGCGACCGCGCCAAGTATCAGGGTTATTCGTCCGCCGTGTTCGCGCTGAGCTCGATCCTCGGGCCGGTCGCCGGCGGCTACATTACCGACATCTTCGGCTGGCGCTGGGTTTTCCTCGTCAACCTGCCGGTGGGCATCATCGTCCTCTGCATCATCGCCGTCGCCATGCAGAGCCGCTTCACCGAGAAGAAGCACAAGGTCGACTATCTGGGCGGCGTGCTGCTGGCAGTGGCCACCACGGCCATCGTCTACTGGGGTGACCACGTGCTCGACCCGGCCGGGCCGGACCTGTTGACCTTCGTCCTGCCGGTCATCGGCGTGGGCGCCGCGATCTGGTTCATCATGGTCGAGCGGAGCGCCGAGGAGCCGATCATCCCGCTGCGGCTGTTCCGCAACCACACGATCAGCATCGTCACCATCGTGTCGCTGATCGCCGGCTCGGTGACGCTGGGGATGTTCTTCTACTTCGCGCTGTATTTCCAGACGCTCACCGGCCTCGGACCGGCGGAAGTCGGCTTCCTGTTCCTGCCGGCCTCGGCCACCTCGATGGTGATCTCGATGCTGGCTGGGCGAGTGATCGCCGCGACCGGCCGGTACAAGTGGATGCCGGTGGCCGCGATGGCGGTCGGCGCGGCGCTGATGGTGGCCTTCACCTTCATCGATGCGCATACGCCCCTCTGGGCGCTGGCCATCATGATGGCGGTGTTCGGCATCTCCATGGGGCTGCAGTTCCAGGTGCTGATGGTCGCCATCCAGGCTGCGGCGCCGCTCGCCGATATCGGCGCCGCCACGGGACTGATCACCCAGGCGCGGACCATCGGCGCTTCGATCGGCCTCGCCATCAACGGCGCGGTGATGACCTTCGCCCTCACCCAGCAGAACGCCACCCTGCCGGCCGATATCGCGGCGCAACTGCCGGACGGCCTTACCGGCCTCAGCCCGCACATTGCCAGCGCCCTGCCCGAGGCGGCGCGTGACGTGGTGCTGACGCATTATGGGGCCGGCATCAATGCGATGTTCCTGTGGGTCGCGGCGCTCTATGTGCTGGCCATGATCTTCACGATCATGCTCCGCGACGTGCAGATCCCGAAGCGGGCCTGACAGGCCTAGCTTTGGCTGAAACAGCAAGAGGGGCCCGATGGCCCCTCTTTTGCGTCCCGGCGCAGCGCCGATGAGCCCTCGCCTGCCCCTGCGGCGTCTCAGCTCAGCTCCTCGCGCTGGGCCAGTATTGCCGCCTGCATGAACTCAAGCAGCTGATCGTTCGAGTACGGCTTGGCGAGAATCGGGCGGTGGCGGTGCCGCTCGGCCACCGCTTCTGGTCCGGATGCCGTGGCAAAGAAGAATGGCACCTCACGCCGGTTGAGATCATCGGCAAGGCCGAAGCAGTCGGAATCGCCGATCTTCACGTCGAGGATGGCGCAATCAACGTTCCGCAGCGCCACGAGGGCCTGCGCTTCATCCGCGTCACGGCAGACGAACACCTCGGCCGCTCCCTGATCCAGCAGCAGATCTTCGATCACCACCGCGACAAGAACCTCGTCCTCGAGCACGAGGACGGTTCCGACATTCAATCCATGTGACGGCAGGCTGGCGAGCATCGTGCTCTCCTTTGCCATCCACCCTGCACATCGGAGCCGATGAGGTCGAGCACAAAGCGAGTGAGGCTGTTGTGCGCAAGTAGCTGCTTGTCGGGACGCAGCAGCTTGGGCGCAATCTGCGAAATGAGTAATGCCTTGGCAGCAACCATTCGCTGTGCAATGAGTTGAATGAGTAAGAAGGCAACGACAGTTCGCGCGATGGCCGAGAAAACCTACAAGGGCAACGACCTGCAGCGCGGCGAACGCCTCCAGATCATGCTGGAAGCGGATGAGCTGCGCGCACTCGATGATTTTCGTTTCGCCAATCGGATGCCCAGCCGGGCCGCCGCGGTGCGCGAGCTGCTGCGCCGCGGACTTGGCGTCGACGGCGTGGTCGTCAATCATGGAGATGGCTCGTCGAAATCGTTCGGCGTGCTCGACGCGACGCCCCCGGAAGACGGCGCCGAACCTTAGCCTTCGCGCGCCCGCTCCAGCAGCCGCTTGCAATCCAGCAGCTCGCGCAGCACATCCGACAGCTTGTCGCGATCAGCCGACGTCAGGCCGGCCGGTTTCGGCTTGAAGCCGGGAAGCCGCAGCCGGGCAGGCGTCGGTGGGGCCTCGGTCATATCCTCATCGGGGATCGCCTCTGCCTCAGGAGCGAAATCCTCCTCAGGCTCGGCGTCGGCGGGCTGCCGCTCCAGCGCCTCGACCGGCCGACCTTCGCCAATGCCGATGACATAGCGGATGCCCTGATCCTTCAGGATCCGCTGCACGCCCTTGATGGTGAAGCCCTGATCGTAGAGCAGATGCCGGATGCCCTTGAGCAGCAGCACATCCTCGGGCCGGTAATAGCGCCGGCCGCCTCCACGTTTCAGCGGTTTGATGGTGGAGAAGCGCGTTTCCCAGAAGCGCAGCACATGCTGCGGCAGGTCGAGCTCATCGGCCGCTTCGGAGATGGTTCTAAACGCGTCTGGAGACTTGTCCAAAAGGACTCACCCGCCCGGAAAGAGTCTTATTTTCCAGACCGGACCATAGATTTGTTGATCTTGGATTTCAACACGTTGCTGGGTTTGAACACCAGAACCTGACGCGGCAGGATCGGCACCTCCTCGCCAGTCTTGGGATTACGGCCGATCCGCTCGTTCTTGGAGCGCACCTGAAACGAGCCGAAGGAGGAGAGTTTTACGTTGTGGCCCTCGACCAGGGCATCCCCGATGAGGTCGAGCACGCGCTCCACCAACTCCGCCGATTCGGTGCGGGACAATCCCACCGCCTCGTAGACCGCCTCCGCCAAGTCCGCTCGCGTGACCGTTCTCTGCGTCATGTGCCGCCCCTCCGTTCTTTGCCCAGCTGGATACAGGTGCCCGTCAGGCGCCCCCACCTACGGATTTGTGGCAAAGATTAACGCGGCGTCACGTCACTGGCAATCTGGCTTGCCAATCAAAGGCGTGAGCCCTTCGGGCGCCAAAAACCGCGCCGAAACGGCCGCTCTGCTACCAGCGGATCAGCGAGGCGCCCCAGGTGAAGCCGCCGCCCATGGCTTCGATCATCACCAGGTCGCCGCGCTTGATGCGCCCATCGGCGACGGCAGTGTGCAGCGCCAGCGGCACCGAGGCGGCAGAGGTGTTGGCGTGCCGATCGACGGTCACCACTACCTTTTCGGGCGGCAGGCCGAGCTTGACGCCCGCGCCGTCGATGATGCGCTTGTTCGCCTGGTGCGGCACGAACCAATCGAGATCCTCGATGGTATTGCCGGTGTCCTCGAGCACTTTGTAGACCACGTCGGTGATCATGCCGACGGCGTGCTTGAAGACTTCCTTGCCCTCCATGCGGATGTGTCCCATCGACTGCGTCGAGCTGGGGCCACCATCGGTATAGAGCTTATTCCAGTGGTGACCGTCGGAGCGCAGCGAGGTCGCCAGCACGCCGCGCTCCTCGCCCGCCTTGCCCAGCTCCATCACCACCGCCCCTGCCCCATCGCCGAACAGCACGCAGGTGGTGCGATCGTTCCAGTCGAGGATGCGCGAGGCGGTTTCGGCGCCGATCACCAGCGCGCGCCGGGCGAGGCCGTTCTTCAGATACGAGTCGGCAGTGGCCACGGCGTAGACGAAGCCGGAGCACACGGCCTGGATATCGAAGGCCGCGCCGTGATGCATACCCAGCTTCTGCTGCACGACCGCCGCGGTGGCCGGAAAGGTCATATCCGGGGTGGTGGTCGCGACGACGATCAGGTCGATGTCTTCCACCGAAATGCCGGCGTTCTCCATCGCCTTGCGCCCTGCCGCGGCGGCAAGGTCGGAGGTGTTCTCCCCCTCGGCCGCGATGTAGCGCTGCTTGATGCCGGTCCGCTGCTGGATCCACTCGTCGGAGGTATCGACGGTCCTGGCCAGTTCGTCATTGGTCACGACACGCGCCGGGAGATAGGAGCCGACGCTGCGGATAATGGATTTCTTGTCAGTCACGCGGATTTCGCCTCGGTTTCGGGAGCCGGCGCGGCCTCGCTCGAGGGCGCCACGCTGAGTGTGGGGAAGCGGCGCATGCCTTCACCGATCTTGTCCATGACCCGGCTGCGGGCCATCTCGTAGGCAAGGCTCAGCGCGCCCTTGAAGCCGACCTCGTCGGTGCCGCCATGCGACTTGATGACGATGCCGTTGAGGCCGAGGAAGACGCCGCCATTGATGTTGCGGGGGTCAAGCTTGCGACGCAAGGCCTGCAGCGCCTGGCCGGCGATCGCCGCGCCGAGCATCGAGATGATGTCGGCCTTCAGCGCGTTGCGGATATAGGACCCCACCTGCCGCGCGGTGCCTTCGGCCGTTTTCAGCGCGATATTGCCGGCGAACCCTTCGGTGACGACCACATCGACCGTGCCCTTGCCGATGTCGTCGCCCTCGACGAAGCCGTGATAGATGAAGCCCTCGCCGCTGGCGGCGTGCAGGATGCGCGCGGCTTCCTTCACCTCGTCGTGGCCCTTCATCTCTTCGGTGCCGACGTTGAGCAGACCGACGGTGGGGAGTTCCTGGTCGAACAGCGCCCGCGCCAGGGCGGCACCGAGAATCGAAAAATCGGTCAGCTGCTTGGCGTCGCCGCCCACGGTTGCCCCGACATCGAGCACGATGATATCGGTGCGCAGCGTCGGCCAGAGCGCCGCGATCGCCGGCCGCGAGATGCCTTCGATGGGTCTGAGGCAGAAGGTCGCCATGGCCATCAGCGCCCCGGTATTGCCACCGGAGATCGCCACGTCGGCCTCGCCGTCCTTGACCGATTGAATCGCTGCCCACATCGAAGAGGTGCCGCGCCCCTTGCGCAGCGCCTGCGAGGGCTTTTCCTCCATCGAGATGACGATGTCGGCATTGACGATGCGCGAGACCTTCCGAAGGTCGGGGAACTCGTCGAGCAACGGCGTCAGCTCGGCCTCGCGGCCGTGGAAGATGAAGCTGGTGTTCTTGCGCTCGCGCCAGAACAGGCGCGCGCCTTCGATGGCCACGCGCGGGCCCTTGTCGCCGCCCATGGCGTCAACGGAGATACGGATGGAATCGCTCATCGCCGCCCGGTCCAGCGTCCCCTGACGGAGACGGGTTTCAACATACTCAAACGCTTACCCCAGACAAGATATCACCCCGACGCGTCGGGGGCCTAGAGCGCTTCACCGTTTCAGCGAAACGTCGAAACCCTCGAGGCTGTTTGTTTTGTCGCGCTTCCGAGGTGGAAAAGTCTGCACCTCTTCCTGAAAGCGCTCTAGCTCTTGTCCTCGGGAGTCTTGAGGATTTTGAGGCCGGCAAAGGGCAGATCACTTTCGGTATCGCCATCGTCGCGCAGTGCGCCCACGGTTTCACCCGGCTGGCGCGGATAGGGGTCGAGCGCCAATGACAGGGTTTCGATGATCAGTGCCGACAGGTCGGCCTCGTTGCCCTCGAAATGGTCCGGCACATCCTCTCCGTCAAGGTCGACGAAGATTTCCGCATCGGCCGGCCCGGCATAGGCCTTCTCGCCGCCAGGCAGAAATACCCGCTCGATCGGCTCGACGATCTCCTGGGTCACGGGCTCCAGCGACACCACGCTCGGCTGCACGGTGGTGGCGACCAGGCGGCCGGTGACGCGCATGCCGCCCCGGAAGCGCACCGCATGCAGTTTGACCTCGAGCTTTTCCACCGCGGTAATGCCCAGCCGATCGGCGATGGCCAGCCGATCGGCCGCGTCCACCACCAGAACCAGGTCGCGCCCGGCCGCCGGCATCGAATCGAGCCGAATGCTGGCATCGGCAATGCGCACCTGCTGCTCGCTCATGCGGCCACCGCCATTTCGATGCGCCCCCCGGAGATGTCGGCAAGCGACTGGCCGGCGAGGCTGTCATACTGGGTGAACAGATAGGCAGCCAGTTGCGGCGCATGGCCGGCCTCGGCCTCGGCGTAGACGTTGCGGCGCAACACCGCCTCGACGCCCGGGCGGTCGTCGCGATCCATCGCCTCGTTAAGGGTGGTCATCAGACCATAGAAGATCTCGCTCATCTTGCGCACCTTCTTGGGCACGGCCATGTCCCCTGCCCCCAGCTCGCGCAGCGAGCGGTCCATGTCCTTGAAGAACAGGTCGAACAGCGCCTGGCTGAACTCATGGCCGGCCTGCTTCTCGACTCTCAGACGCCGAAACAGCAGCGACAGGTGCAGCGAGATCATGTCGAAACGGCCGGTGACCGTGTCGGGAATGCCCCAGTCGGCATAGAAGACGGGCTGCCGGGATTGCGCCACAATGGCTGTATAGACGGCATAAACAGCGTCGGAGGACGGGTTTTTCCTGAACAAGTTCAATATCATCAGTCGCACTCCGCGGTCCTGCGGGACAAGGTGCTGCCGGTGTGGAAGGGTTCGGGCAAGGATGCATGCCAGCTTGCCAGCGGGCGCCTTTGACAGCTACACAGTGCCCGGCCGACTAAGGCCGTGCTAATAGTAGACAGCGATCGGGAAAGTCAAATTGATGCCTCTGCGCACCGTCACTAACCGCCTGCTCCCGATGACGGCCGCTGTGCTTGTCAGCCTGTCGCTGGCCGCCTGCGGCAGCGGCATGAGTCTCACGCAGTCCAAGGCCCGCGGTTACGAAATATCCGAAGACGCGGTGGCGCAGATTCGCGTCGGCCAGAGCGCCGCGCTGGTCACCGCCGTGCTCGGTTCGCCCCAGGTCACCAACTCCTTCGCCACCGAGACCGCCTGGTACTATCTGGGCGAAAAGGTGCAGCAGACGGCATTCGGCATGGAGCTGAGCAAGGAGCGCACCCTGCTGGTGGTCTACTTCGACAAGAAGAACAAGGTCGTCGATACCGAGCGCCTCGGCGTCAAGGACGGCAAATCCTTCTCGATCGAAAGCCGCCGTACCCCGTCTTACGGCCAGGACCGCACGTTCCTCGAGTCGATCCTCTCGTCGATCTGACGAGGGGGCCCGTCCAGCCAGATCCATCTGATCCCTGCGAGAGAGTGACCCATCCAGCCACGTGCGCGAGGCTCGTGGGTCCTCCGCCAATGCTGAACTGGCACCCGAATGTGGGGCGCGAGAGAGCCGGAACTCCCTCGGGCGAGGCACGCTGTCTCGGCCCGTCTCCACCGCCGGCTTCGCGGGAATGACGCAAGTTCCAGCCACCGAGCAACCACCAAGGCAGTGCAGCTCAATCGTGAAACGCCCTAGCCCGGCTGCCCCTCTGCGGCTCCCGGACGAAAGCTCACCCATGCCAGCGCCAGGATGGCTACCGCAGCAACCGGGATGGCCAACAGGTTGATGGCTTCCCAGCCGATCAGCTGCAGCAGCAGGCCCGAGGCGATCGAGGCCAGAGCCATGACCCCGAACACCACCTGTTCGTTGGCCGCCTGCACTTTGGCGGCCTCTTCCGGCCGATAGGCTGCGGCCAGCATGGCGGTTGAGGCGATGAATCCGAAATTCCAGCCAACCCCAAGCAGCACCAACGCAATATCGAAGTGAAGCGTGCTGGTGCCGTGCAGATTCGTGCCGGCGGCGAGAAGAATCAGCAGCAGCCCGATCGCCGCGGTCAGCCTGGCGCCGATACGATGAATGATCGCTCCGGTGATGAAGCTCGGCGCAAACATCGCAACGATGTGCCACTGGATGGCAAATGCCGCATCCTCGGTGGTGTGCCCGCAGACATAAACCATGGCCAGCGGCGCCGCGATCATCACCAGCACCATCAGCGAATAGCTGGCCGCGGCGACGAGCATCGGCACCCAGATGCCGGTGTCGCGCAGCAGCACCCCCAGCGGGCGCCCGGCCTTGCGGTCTTCGGCACGCTTCACCGTGGGCGCCAGGCGGGTCCGGCTGAGCACCGCGATGGCAAGCAGCGCCAGCAGGCCCATCACCAGGTAAGTCGCGGCAAACTCATGGCCGGGGACCCAACCCTTGGTGTGGGCGCTGATCTGCGGGCCCAGAAAGCCTGCGACCACCCCGCCGAACAACACCCATGAGATGGCCCGCGACTTGAGCTTGGGCGGCACGCTGTCGGCCGCGGCAAAACGGTACTGGTTGGCGAAGGCGGCGGGGATGCCGAACAGCGCGAGCGCCAGGCAGAACAGCCAGAACTGGTCGAGCCAGGCCGACAGCGCCGCCACGAGGCCGGCAGGGATAGCGATCGAGGCGCCGAGCATCAGCCCTTCCCGCCGTCCGAGCGAATGGATCAGCAGTGCGGCGGGCCCGGTGGCCAGCGCGGTACCGATGATCATCAGCGTCACGGGGACGGTGGCGAAGCCCTTGTCGGCAACCATGGTCGCGGCCGTGAGCGAGGCGATCGACATGATGATCGCCTGGTTCGAACCAAGGATCGCCTGGGCGACCGCCAGCAGGCCGATATTGCGGAGCGGCGAGCCGATGCCGGAAGCGCGCTCATCCATGGCGTTGCTACCTGGCCTTTGCCGGCTCATCGTCCCGGCCCGCCGCGCGGGCCACGCCGTCGAGGACGGCGTTGACCATCTTGGGGGCGTCATCCTCGTAGAACGCCTTGGCGACGTCGACATACTCGGTGATCACCACGCGCGCCGGGATGTCCTTGCGGCGCAGCAGCTCGAACGCGCCCGCACGGAGGATGGCGCGCAGCGTTGCGTCGATGCGCGGCATCGGCCAGCCATCGACCAGCGCGTCATCGACCGCGGGGTCGATCTGCAACTGCGCCTTGATCACGCCGGTGACGATCTGGCGGAAGAAATCGGCATCGGCCGGCAGGTATTCTTCGCCCTCGACTTCGCGGCCGACATGGATGGCGCTGAACTGGCTCAGCGTGTCCTCGAGCGTCTGGCGGCCGACATCCATCTGGTAGAGCGCCTGGACGGCTGCCAGCCGCGCCGCGCCGCGTTGATTGGCGGTGCGGGGAGCTGAGGGATCGCGTGGCTTGGGCTGGGCCATATCTGGAAAGTCATTCTGTTGTGCGCGCCGCAGCGCGCAAGGTTCTGCCCGCTGGCTTAGCCACTGGGCGCAGGAACCGCAATCTCAATCGTCGTGATTGGGCTGGTGGCGCTCGTCATCGCCAAGCTTGGTGAGGAAGGAGCGGAAATCGTCGGCAGCCGAGAAGTTCTTGTAGACCGAGGCGAAGCGCACGAACGCCACGTCGTCGAGACCCTTCAGCCCCTCCATGACGAACTCGCCGATCTGGTCGGAGGTGACCTCGACATCGCCGAGGCTCTCGAGCTGGCGCACCACGCCCGAAATCATGCGGTCGACGCGCTCCGGCTCGACATCGCGCTTGCGCAACGCGGTGCCCACCGAGCGCGCCAGCTTGTCACGATCGAACGGGACCTTGCGGCCGGATTTCTTCACCACCAGCAGTTCACGCAACTGCACGCGCTCGAAGGTGGTGAAGCGTCCGCCGCAGCTGGGACAGATCCGGCGGCGGCGGATGGCGTTCGAATCCTCGGTCGGGCGGCTGTCCTTGACCTGCGTATCGTCGTTTCCGCAATAGGGGCAGCGCATCAACTTACCTCGTCAATCACGGGCCAGCGCCCCTCACCCGCCCCCGGCCCCTCTTCCCTCGGGGGAAAAGGAACCAGACTGCGCAGTCGGACGACGGCCAGGGAGCCGTCGCCGCGACCGGATGAGGGGTGCCCAACGCACATCATCAGTCGGCGTAGATCGGGAAGCGCGAGGTCAATGCCATGACCTTGTCGCGCACCGCCGCTTCGACCGCGGCATTGCCTTCGTCGGAGTTGGCCTCACGCAGGCCATCCAGCACCTCGACGATGAGCTTGCCGATCTCGCGAAATTCCGCTTCGCCGAAGCCGCGGCTGGTCGCCGCCGGCGTGCCGAGCCGGACGCCCGAAGTCACGAAGGGCTTTTCCGGGTCGAACGGGATGCCGTTCTTGTTGCAGGTGATATAGGCGCGGCCGAGGCCGGCTTCCGCCCGCTTGCCGGTGGCGTTCTTCTTGCGCAGGTCGACCAGCATCAGATGGTTGTCGGTGCCGCCCGAAACCACGTCGAGACCGTTCTCGATCAGCGTCGCGGCGAGGGTGCGGGCGTTGGCCACGACCTGACGGGCATAGGCCTTGAACTCGGGCTGCAGCGCTTCCTTGAAGGCGACGGCCTTGGCGGCGATGACATGCATCAGCGGCCCACCCTGGAGGCCGGGGAACACCGCCGAGTTGATCTTCTTGGCGATGGCTTCGTCATTGGAAAGGATCATGCCGCCGCGCGGGCCGCGCAGCGACTTGTGCGTGGTGGTGGTGACCACGTGCGCGTGCGGCACCGGCGAGGGATGCACGCCGCCGGCGACGAGCCCTGCAATGTGCGCCATGTCGACCATGAGGTAGGCGCCGACTTCATCGGCGATCTCGCGGAAGCGGGCCCAGTCCCAGACGCGCGAATAGGCAGTGCCGCCGGCGAGGATCAGCTTGGGCTTGTGCTCGCGGGCCAGGCGGGCGACCTCGTCCATGTCGAGCAGATGATCGTCCTGGCGTACCCCATAGGACACGACCTTGAACCACTTGCCGCTCATGTTGACGGGCGACCCGTGGGTCAGGTGGCCACCGGAGTTGAGGTCGAGGCCCATGAAGGTGTCGCCGGGCTCGAGCAGCGCCAGGAACACCGCCTGGTTCATCTGCGAACCGGAGTTCGGCTGGACGTTGGCGAAATTGGCGCCGAACAGTTCCTTGGCGCGCTCGATCGCCAGGTTCTCGGCGATATCGACGTACTGGCAGCCGCCGTAATAGCGCTTGCCCGGGTAACCCTCGGCGTACTTGTTGGTCATGATCGAGCCCTGGGCCTCGAGCACGGCTTTGGACACGATGTTCTCGGAGGCGATCAGCTCGATCTCGTGCTGCTGCCGGCCAAGTTCCAGCTTGATGGCTTCGGCGATCTCGGGATCGGTCTCGGCCAGCGTGTTGGTGAAGAAGCGGGGAAAGAGCGGAAGGGACGTGGCGGCGCTCATTTGGCGTCTCCCGAGGCAGAGGGATTGAGGGCGGTTCGGCTGGCGTGCGTGTAGCACGCCGGCTCCGGCGATTCCAAGCTGAGGACAGCCTGGCAAAGGCAAGGGATCTGGTGGCGCATGCGGGCTCCCATGGACGATTTCGAGGGGGGTGCCCAGGCGAGCGGCAGCTAGACGTTCGCGTTCCCCGATGGTGCCCCATCTGATCTCGCCAGTCGCGCGAACGAGGCTGTTATCGCAGACTTGCCGCGGCGTTGAAAGCCCCCGAGCTGTGCCGAGAAAGTGAAGCAACGCGAGGAATGCGCTGCGTGTTGATTTGCAGGGCTTGCAAACCGCCAATGGGTGGAGAACCCGAAAATGAAGACCTTCATCGCATCAGCCGCCGCAGTCGCCCTCACCGCCCTGCTCGCCATCCCCGCCCCCGTCGCTGCCGCATCCTACGGCATGGGGATGGGTGGAGGCATGGGAGGCGGCATGAATGGCGGCATGGGCAGCCAGGGCCAGTACGTCGCCAACCAGTGCCAGATGCATCCGAACTGGCAAGGCTGCAGCGACTGGCGCCGGAACCACGACCACTGGGGCCAGGCCCAGTACCGGCAATGGTACCGCTGGAACCACGGTAACCTCGGCAACTTCGCCGCCGGGTTGTTCGGGTTCGCGCTGGGCGCCGCCATTACCGGCAGCATGAATCAGGCCGACCAGGGTTCCGGCTACAACACCCATGTCGACCGTTGCGAGGCGCGCTATCGCTCGTACAATCCGCGCACCGACCAGTATCTGGGCACCGACGGGCGCTATCACTTCTGCACCCTCTGAGGCCTGAACCAGGGCGGCCCCGGCCGGCGATGACGCGCGCCGGGGCCGCTTTGTGAAGCAACCAAAGGCGACCGGGTGGGTTCTCCGAGTCACGCGTCAGCGCACGCAACAAGAAGACTTGGAGTTCATGAGATGAAGAAACTTGCTTCCGCCATCCTCGCCAGCGGGCTTGCCGGCATCATGATGATCCCGGCACCGGCCAGTGCGGCTTCCGTCAAGGTCAACATGGGCCAGCAGCAGCGCTACGTCTCGGAACGCTGTATCGAGCATCCGAACTGGCGCGGTTGCGATGACTGGCGTCGCAATCACAATCGCTGGGGCTCCAACGACTATCGCAACTGGTACCGCTGGAACCAGCCCAACCTGGGTAATGTCGCCGCCGGCATCTTCGGCTTCGCGGTCGGCGCGGCGATCGTGGGCAGCATGAACCGCAATGTCGACCGCTATAGCGGCTTTGACAGCCACGTTGCCGCCTGCGAGGCCCGGTATCGGTCGTACAACGCCGAAACCGACATGTTCCTCGGCTATGACGGTCGCTATCACCGCTGCAATCTCTGATGCAGCAGCAGGGGCGCCATAGCGGCGCCCCTAGCCTTTGGGCGGCCGCAGGAAATGCACCAGCCGGCCTGAGCCGGGAACGAGATCGGGCCAGGTTTCTAGGTCACAGTCGATGACGGCGATCCCGCCCGTCGGGAAAGCCCCGAGGTCGCGGTCGCCGCGGGTCAGCAGCCTCGCCGTTTCCTCGGTGGCGCTGTTGTGCCCCACCAGCATCAGCACGCCGACATCGCGCCCCTGCTCCGCGGCAATCCCCAGATAGTCGTGATCGCGCCGGTCGTAGACCGCGTCGCTCCAGACGATATCGGCTTTCGGCAGGTTTGCCGGCAGATGGGCGATCGCCAGATCGAGCGTCTCGCGCGTTCGGCGCGCGGTGGAACAGACGATGCGCCCGGGCAGCCAGCCGTGGCTGTTCAATGTCGCCCCGATCCACGCCGCTGCCGCTATGCCGCGCGTCGCCAGGGGGCGATCGAAGTCGGCCAACCCCGGATCGTCCCAGGCGGATTTGGCGTGACGAACAAGGATCAGGCGGAGCATAGGGCGAACCTAACGTGGCGATGCGCCATCGTAGTCGAAGTCACTGATGGCGCAACCGATAGGGAGGCGGGGTTCTCACCCCGAACTGATCCTCTGGCAGAGGCCCTAAACTCACGGGGGATGCGGCCTCGCTGCACCCCCGGTTTGAGGCCCCAATCGATATAGTGCGAAAATGATTCGCATGACTGAGACCACCCGATGAGCGACGATCCCGACACCCTGCCGCCCGATGGCGAGAACAAGCAGGTCGTAGATCTCCGCGAGGCGCTCGAGGAGCGCTACCTCTCCTACGCCCTTTCCACCATCACGCAGCGCGCCCTGCCCGATGCGCGAGACGGCCTGAAGCCGGTGCATCGCCGCATCCTGCACGCCATGCGTCTGCTCAGGCTCGATCCGGGCGGCGCGTACAAGAAGTCGGCCAAGGTGGTCGGCGACGTGATCGGTAGCTTCCACCCGCACGGCGACCAGTCGATCTACGACGCCATGGTCCGCCTGGCGCAGGATTTCGCCATGCGCTACCCGCTGGTCGACGGCCAGGGGAACTTCGGCAATATCGACGGCGACGGCGCGGCGGCCTATCGCTATACCGAAGCGCGCATGACCGAGGTGGCCTCACGGCTGCTCGAGGGCATCGGCGAGAACGCCGTCGATTTCAAGCCGACCTATGACGGCGCCACCGACGAACCCTCGGTGCTGCCGGCGAACTTCCCGAACCTGCTGGCCAACGGCTCGACCGGCATCGCCGTCGGCATGGCCACGTCGATCCCGCCGCACAACGTGGACGAGATCTGCGATGCGGCGCTGCACCTGATCAATAACGGCCGCGACGCCACCACCACCGCCGACCTGATGCACTACATCCCCGGGCCGGATTTTCCGACCGGCGGCATCCTGGTCGAGAGCCAGGCCTCGATCCTCAACTCCTACGAAACCGGTCGCGGTTCATTCCGGCTGCGGGCTCGCTGGGAACGCGAGGACAAGGGGCGCGGCGTCTACCAGATCGTCGTCACTGAGATCCCCTATGGGGTGCAGAAGTCCAAGCTGGTCGAAAAGATCGCCGAGCTGCTGCTCAACAAGAAGCTGCCGCTGCTCAAGGACATCCGCGACGAGAGCGCCGACGACGTGCGCCTGGTGATCGAGCCGCGCGCCGGCACGGTCGATCCGGCGATCCTGATGGAGCAGCTGTTCAAGCTGAGCGATCTCGAGCAGCGCATCTCGCTCAACATGAACGTCCTCGATCGCGGAGTGGTGCCGCGGGTGATGAGCCTCAAGGAGGCGATCGTCGCCTGGCTCGAGCACCGCAAGGACGTGCTGGTGCGCCGCACCAACAACCGACTGGCCGAAATCGCCCGGCGGCTCGAAGTGCTCGACGGCTATATCGTCGCCTATCTCAACCTCGACGAGGTGATCCGCATCATCCGCGAGGAGGACGATGCCAAGGCTTCGCTGATGGCGACGTTCAGCCTCAGCGACGTGCAGGCCGAAGCCATCCTCAACATGCGGCTGCGCTCGTTGCGCAAGCTCGAGGAAATCGAGCTCCGCAACGAGCACAAGACGCTCAGCGAGGAGCAGGCGCATCTCAACGCGCTCATCGCTTCGGACAAACGGCAGTGGGGCGAGATCGCCAAGCAGATCGCCGACCTCAAGAAGGCCTACCCCAAGTTCGAAAAGGACGGCGTGACGCGCCACCCGCTGTGGGGCCGCAAGACCGACTTTGCCGAGGCAATGAATATCGACCACGAGGAAGTGGCGACGCAGATGATCGAGCGCGAGCCGATCACCGTGATCCTCTCCGAGAAGGGCTGGATCCGCTCGATGCGCGGCCACACCACCGAGATCGACGACAAAGGCTTCAAGACCGGTGACCGGCTGAAGCTGTTCATCCACGCCCAGACCACCGACAAGCTGCTGCTGCTCACCACCGGGGGCAAGGTGTTCACGCTGGCCGGCGACCGCCTGCCCGGCGGCCGCAGCCAGGGAGAGCCGGTGCGGCTGATGGTCGATATCGAGGAAGGCCAGGACCTGGTCGACCTGTTCGTCTACCGTCCCGGCCGCAAGCGGGTTATCGCTTCGCGCAAGGGCGACGGCTTCGTCGTCGCCGAGGATGAGCTGATCGCCAATACCCGCAAGGGCAAGCAGGTGCTGAACGTTTCCGACACCGAGGAGGCGCGGCTGATCGCGCCGGTCGAGGGCGACATGCTCGCGGTGATCGGCGAGAACCGCAAGATGGTGGTGTTCCCGCTCGACCAGCTCCCCGAGATGAGCCGCGGCAAGGGCGTTCGGCTGCAGAAATACAAGGATGGCGGCCTCAGCGACCTCAAGACCTTCCCCTCCGGCGTCGGTCTCACCTGGACCGACTCCTCTGGCCGCACCTACACCAAGGCGATGGCCGAACTGACCGAGTGGCTCGCCGAACGCGCCTCCGCAGGGCGGCAGCCGCCGACGGGCTTCCCGCGCAATAACAGGTTCGTCGGATAGTGCCTCGACGCGATTGCGTGCTGTTCGTCACGCACCGCTGGAGTCCCAGCATCGCCGCTCACTATCAGCGGCTCAAGCAACAGGCCGGCAGCGTGCTCGACGTGCTGCTGGTCTACCAGGTAGCGCCGTCAGCGCCTGTCCCCGCAACCGCCAGGGCAGACGTGGTGGTCAGCCTGGCGGAGATCGCCGCCGCCTTTCCGCGCCGCTTCGCCGAGGGCGGCGAAGCGTGGGCATTCCATTGCGCCGACCTCGTCTGGATGACGGCGGCCGGCAAGGCGCCGGTAGCCGGCTACGATCGGGTATGGGTACTCGAGTATGACGTCGATTTCAGCGGCGACTGGGCGACGTTCTTTCGACCGGCGCTGGCATATGATGGCGACCTGCTGGGCATCGACCTGAGGCCGCTGAGCGTGACGCCGTACTGGTGGAACGCCGACGGATACCGACAGCCCAAGGGCCTGGCGGAACCGTTGATCGGCTTCTTTCCCGCCGTTCGTGTCAGTCGGGCTCTCATCGATGCCTACCGCGCCCGGCTCGATACCGAAGACTGGGCGGGGCATTTCGAGATGGTGTTGCCGTCCTTCGCTGCATCGAAGGGCTTTTCAGTGCGCGAGATCGGCGGCGACACCGACCATACCCCGGCCGAGCGGCGGCAGCTGCACTACACAACACCGCGCATGGTGGGCAAGGCGGCAGCCACTTTCACCTTCCGCCCGCCCCGATCGTTTCGCTATTTCGTCGAGTCGCCGCAGGCTTTTTCGCGGCGCGACCAACTCTATCATCCGATCAAGACCGACTTGCCGCTGGCCGATCGCATCGCCTTCAGCTGGAAGAAAGCTGGTGATCATTGGGTGATTTTGCGCAACCGTTTGCTAGGACGCGCGTAGCAGAAAGCCGAGATGCAACGAAACGTGAATGAGAGCCGCGAGACGACCGACCCAAAGGCGCGCGATTGCGCGACGTTCGTCACGCATATCTGGACACCGGAAGTCGCCGAGCACTACGCGCGGCTGCAGCGTGAGGCGGGACCGGTGCTCGACGTGTTCCTCGTCTACCAGCAGGGGGCCGAGGAGCAGACGCTGCCCCAGGGCATGCAGCCCGACCTGGTGGTGCGCATGGCCGACAGCGCCCAGCACTTCCCGCTGCGCTACGAGGAGTTTCTCGAACGCCCGAACCCGTGGGGCTATGTCGACCTCGTCTGGCTGACGGCGTTTCTGTCGCCGCGACTCGCGGCCTATGAGCGGTTCTGGCTGGTCGAATATGACGTCGACTTTTCCGGCGATTGGGCGAAGTTCTTCGGCGCGGCAGCGACCTATGCCGGAGACCTGCTGACGACGCGCATCCGGCCGCTGAGCGCCGATCCGACCTTCCACTTCGCCCCGATCTACCGCCAGCCGGCCTCGGCCCCAGCCGACCCCCTGCTGGTCTTCATGCCGATCTCGCGCGTCTCCCGGCGCCTGCTCGATCACTATCGCCTGACGCTGTTGCAGCCCGGCTGGCATGGGCATTTCGAAATGATCCTGCCCTCGATGGCGCGGGCCGACGGCTTCCTCGTGGCGGAGATCGGCGGCCATGATGCCCAGGCCCCGGCCGAGCGCCGCGGACTGCACTATGACGGCACGTTCGCCGAACTCCAGTCGATGAAGACCACGCACGCCTACCGGCCGCCGCGCGGGTTCCGCTATTACGGAGCTGCCCCGCATCGCTTTCGCCAGCCCGACCGCATCTATCACCCGATCAAGGTCGGCATGAGCCTGCGCCGGCGGCTGCACATGCGTTGGCTGCCGCAGCTGCAGCAGTTGCGGGCGTTCTCGCGCTGGCTGCGGGGAAAGCGCTGAGGCTTACTCGAGCCGACGCCAGCCCAACGGGCCGCGCTGCACTTCGAGCGGACGGAACTGGCCTTTGTAGGCCATCTTGGGCGAGTCCTTCACCCAGTAGCCGAGATAGACGTAGGTGAGCGCCGCCAGCTTCACCTGCTCGATGTGATCGAGGATCAGCAGGTTGCCGAGCCCGCGCTTGTCGAGCAGCGGATCGTAGAAGCTGTAGACCATCGACAGGCCGTCGGGCATCACGTCGGTCAGCGCAACGGCGACCAGCGGCCGCTGCGGGTGCGAGGTCAGCCGGTACTCCACCACCACGGTCTGCACCGGGGTGTCCTCGACCATGTACTCGTAGTCGACGAAGCTCATCTGGGTCATGCCGCCGCCGGCATGGCGGGCATCGAGATAGCGCTTGAACAGCGCAAACTGCTCGGCGGTGGCCCGCGGCTGGCAGACCTCCACCGCGATATCGGCATTGGCCTTGAGGATGCGGCGATAGCGCGCCGACGGCGCGAATTCCTGCGCCACAATGCGGACCGATTGACAGGCCGAACAGCCGTCACAGGCGGGGCGATAGATCAGGTTCTGGCTGCGCCGGAAGCCGTTGTCGCTCAACAGGTGATGGAGCGAGGACGCACGGCGGCCGGTGAGGTGGGTGAAGAGCTTACGTTCCTGACGACCCGGCAGATACGGACATGGCATGGCCGCGGTAAGGAAGAGCTGGGTGTTCTCGGGCGTCTGATCGGTCATCGTCGTCCTTCGAGCGATGCCCAGAGGATAGACGCGACCCGAGGGCCCGGCAATGGCCCATCATGCCTCAGCGCACCGGGATCAGGCGTTGTGCATGCCGCCGGAGCGCCAGAAACGCTGCATGGGCGAACGGCGCAGCATCAGAGTGCCGACGACCAGGTCGTGCAGCATCTGCTGGCGCGGCGTGAACAGCGCGAACAGGATGGAGAACGGCCAGGAAATCCACACCGTCACCCAGAACAGGATCGGGTGGATGAGGATGCTCCAGCCGTTGAGCGGCGTGCCGCGCACCGGGGTCAGCACGATATCCATCATCTGCATGCCGACGGTGCCGCGCATCGGCGAGCCGAGGGTCGCGGCATAATAGCCGAGGATGGCCACCGGAATGATGATCGGCAGGGCCAGCAGCCCGAGCCCCAGCGTCACGATGCCGAAAATGCCGCCAACCAGCAGCGCGGCGATGGTGATGAAGGTGATGATCACGCAGTCGATCAGCCACGCCGCGGCACGGCGCAGCAACACGCCATCGAACAGTTCCGGCGCGTTGGACGGGTCGGGAAGGTGGTCGTTCATGGTGGTGCCCTGGTTCATGACCAACAAATGGGGACCATGAGGTCGCACACAAGTGGGAACGCGAAAAATCCGTCGGCCCCGGCGGCGGCGCCATTGCGTCCGTTGGCGATTTGCGCGGGCCGGTGCTAGGCAATCGACATGGATGCCGACATCTTTGAGCTTGACCGCTCGAGCATCGCCATACCCCTGCACCTGCGGTCGGTGCGGTACGACGCCGGCCGCCACCCCGGCGCGTCCGCTGAGCGCAGTGTGGCGGGAGGCGCCAACTGCCAGCTTTATGCGTATGCGGTGCTTGAGCATCACGGCTTCACGCTGCCCGGCCTGCGCTCGCGCGAGCTGTGGCTCGATCGCGATCACACGGCCATGGTGGATCACATGCAGCCGCTCGACCTGGTGCTCGTTCACGACAATCCCGACAGCTGGGGCGCCCATGTCGGGTTGTGCGTCGGCGGGACAAATGTCCTCCATCTGTCGCGGAAGATCGGCGTTCCGGCGATCGAGACGCTCGCCGCGCTGCAGGAGCGCGCCGAGTACCGTTTCCTGATCGGGTTCAAGCGCCCGTTGCGCCGCGCTGAAATCGGCTAGGCGTTGAGCAACCGGGCTGCTTCAAGGGCAAAGTATGTCAGTACGCCGTCGCACCCTGCCCGCTTGAACGCCATGAGGCTTTCCATCATCGCCCCCTCGCCGTTGATCGCCCCCGCCGCCGCGGCGAACCGGATCATCGCGTACTCGCCCGACACCTGGTAGGCGAACAGCGGCACGTCGAAGGCGTCGCTGCAGCGCTGGATGATATCGAGGTAAGGCATGCCGGGCTTCACCATCACCATGTCGGCGCCCTCGGCAATATCCTGCGCCACCTCGCGCATGGCCTCGTCCGAGTTGGCGTAGTCGAGCTGGTAGGTGCGCTTGTCGCCGACAAGCCGGCTGCCCGAGCCTACCGCCTCGCGGAACGGACCGTAATAGACCGAGGCGAACTTGGCCGAGTAGGCCATGATGGCGACATGATCGAAGCCCTCGCCGTCGAGCGCCCGGCGGATGGCGGCGACCCGACCATCCATCATGTCGGAAGGGGCAATGATGTCGGCCCCTGCCCTCGCCTGCATCAGCGCGGCCTTGACCATGGCCTCGACCGTCTCGTCGTTGAGAATCTCGCCATCGCGGACCAGCCCGTCCTGGCCGTCAGACGAGTACTCGTCGAGCGCCACGTCGGTGATGAGGCCGATGTCGATGCCGGCATCGCGGATGGCGCGTACCGCCTGCCCGGTCAGATTGTCCGGGTTCCACGCCTCGTTGCCATCGGCGTTGCGGCGATCGTCCTGCGTGTTGGGGAACAGCGCCAGGGCCGGGATGCCTTCCGCCGCGGCGGCCCTCGCCGCCTCGACCACGAGGTCGACGCTCAGCCGCTCGACGCCGGGCAAGGTGCGAATGGCGGTGCGCTCGTTATGCCCGTCGATGACGAATAGCGGCCAGATCAGGTCATGCGGGGTGAGCACGGTCTCGCGGACCATGTTGCGCATCCAGCCGGTACGACGCAGCCGTCGCTGGCGCCGCCCTCCCAGGAAGCTCATGTCGTGCTTGGGCCAGTTCGTGCTCATGGGTCACTCCGCCGGAGCCTGCCGCCATCGGGCGCTCCGCATTCTCATTGTCGCGCCTCGGAACCGGTCTGCGACCTTGGCCGACGCATCCAGATCGCCGCGCTTCTATCAGCCGCCGGCGGCTCGCGCCAAGGCTGCGCTTGTCGCACTCACCCATCCGCGCTATCCACGCCCTATGGATTTGAAGAGCGAACTTGCCGGGCGCTATCTCAGGATCATCGCGATCGTCGCGCTGCTGCTGGGGCTCGCCGATGCGTCGCGCCTGCTCGGCGTTTCGTCCGGGGCGGTCAGCCCGATTGCGCAGCTCGGACCCACCGGTTTCGCGTTCCTCATGGTGTTCTGCCTCGCCCGCCTGTTCGCCGCGGTCGGCCTCTGGTTGCGCGCCAGCTGGGGTGCGGTGCTGCTGGTCGGGGCCACGGTGGTGGAACTGGCGCTCTATCTCGGCGGCGTGCCGGGCGTCGAAATCGGTGCCTTCGGCTTCGCCCTGCGGCTGCTGATGGTAGGCGGTATCGCGGTGCTGTTCTTCCTCAGCTTCCGCCTGCGCCGCGCCCACGACTGAGCCCTCGCCGGGGCCGGTAACGGACGATTCAGGTTACAATTTTCTGACCTGCGGTTACCTCTCGTAAAGCCAAATTCCTGAACTTTTTCCGTAAGATAGTTTTAAGTCTACGGCTTAAGGCGATCTTATTTGGGCCCCCGTAGTTTGGGGCCTATGAGACGCGAAGAAATCGCGCAAGACGACAGGACAGTGAGGCAACAATGGCAATCAAATCCAACGCCGCAGAGGCAATGGTTCCGGAAGAAGCCCAGGGGCTGAAGCCGCTCTACCTAGAAGCCGTCAGCCGTGTCGAACGGCTCCATCGCCGGCTGCTCGACCTGATCAAGGACGAGTTCGACCGGATGGGCTGGGATGACATCAATCCGGTCCAGGCGCTGCTGATGTTCAACATCGGCGATGCCGAGATGACCGCCGGCGAGCTCCGCTCGCGTGGCTACTATCTCGGCTCGAACGTCTCGTACAATCTCAAGAAGCTGGTCGAGACCGGTTACATCTTCCAGGAGCGTTCGCGTTCCGACCGCCGCTCGGTCCGCATCCGTCTCACCCCCAAGGGCGAGGAAGTGGCCGAGGTGATCGACGAACTCTATGATCGCCACCTCAAGTCGATCGAAAAGGTCGGCGGCCTCAACGGCGAAACCTTCGAGGGCCTCAACAAGGCACTCGGCCGCCTGGAGCGCTTCTGGGTCGACCAGATCCTCTACAAGCTCTGATCCCGGCAGGGCTCGGCCCTGTCTCCAACCAGTGTGGCATCCTTGCCACAGCAGGTTGAGCAAACGCCGGCCTTAAGCCGGCGTTTCTTATTTACGCCCAGAATTCCGCTATGCATCGAAACAATTGCAGGCTGATCCTCGTCACTGCAAGTCCCTTGGTTTTGTGCGTTCAAACGGCCGGCAGTTCACACCTGCTTGACCGCGTTGGAGCCATCCTGGGGGCGATGCTATGAGGGACAACCTCTCGGAATGGCGACTTTGGGTGAATTGATGCGGCTGAATCGACGGAACCTCCTCACCTCCATGGCGGCCATGAGCGCCGGTCTGGCGATGCCGGCAATCGTGCGAGCCGAGGACAATAATTTCTGGGACTCCCTCAACAAGGAGAACCGGATCAAGAATGTCGACCAGGCCGGCAACACCGCCACCGCCAAGAGCCTTGTCGATACGATCGAGCCGATCCTCAGCTACGACACCTCGTACAACCTGCAGCTCGCCATCCAGAACTACGAGGCGTTCATCGCCGCCAATGGCAGCTGGGAAGCGCCGACGCGCGAGACCTTCGGGCTGAAGCTCGGTGTGTCGCGCCGCGCCGCCGCGCTGCTGAAGCGCCGCCTGATGATCAACGGCGACATGCCGCTGGAAAAGCGCGTTAGCGACGAGTTCGACGCCGGCCTCGACGCCGCAGTGCGACTGTTCCAGGCCCGCCATGGCCTCGTCATCAACGGCGCGGTGGATGAAGCGACCTTCTATGCGCTGTCGGTGCCGGCCGATTACCGGCTCAACCAGCTGCGGTTAAACGCCCAGCGCATCGACCAGTGGGCCTCGGCGCTGTCCGACCGCTATGTCGTGGTGAATATTCCGGCTGCCATGGTCGAGGCGGTCGAGGGTGCGCAGGTGGTGCAGCGCCACAACTCGGTGGTCGGCAAGGTCGATCGCGCCACCCCGATCCTCAACTCCAAGATCTTTCAGGTGAAGTTCAATCCTTACTGGACGGTGCCCAAGAGCATCATCGAGAAGGATATGATCAAGTACATGAACGAGGATCCGGAATACCTGACCAAATTCCGCATCCGCATCTTCGACGGCAAGGGCAACGAGATCCCGCCGACGGCGATCAACTGGCAGACCACCGAAGCAGTGAAGTACACCTTCCGGCAGGACCCGGGCGGCGAAAACTCGATGGGGCACTGCAAGATCGACTTCTACAACAAGTACGACGTCTACATGCACGACACGCCGCAGAAGGCGCTGTTCGGCGAGAACGCCCGCTTCCATTCCTCGGGCTGCATGCGCTGCGAGAATATCGAGGAACTGGTGGCCTGGCTGCTGCGCGACAATGGCGGCGGCTGGACCCCAGAAAGCGTGATGGCGGCGTGGGAACAGGGCATGCGCGAGGACATCAAACTCGACGTGCAGATCCCCATCCATACCACCTACATCACCGCCTGGGCCAACCGGCAGGGCACGGTGAGCTTCCGCGACGACGTCTATCAGTTCGACGCGCAGGGCATCGTCAACTTCGCACAAGGCTGATCGAGATGGCCGGCCCCGACGACAATCGTCCGGCCGGCCGTGTCCTTTTCGAGTTCGTGCAGGTCGGACAGCAGATGCGCGTCGCCGCCATCGACGAGGCTACCGGCACCGAAGTGGTGGTCATCACCCCATTGAGCGCGACCCCGTTCCAGATGCGGTCGCTGGCGCTGAGCAAGCTCCGGCGCAAGCTGGGCGGCGACGAACCACCGCCACCGTCGGGCTCCAAGCCGGCGAAGTACGCTTAGCGTCCGCGGAGGGGATTGGCGTCCCCGGCCTCGCAAACTCCCCCATCCGCCTACGTCGAGTAACGCCGGGCTCAGTCGGCCGGGCCGGCGAACAGGATGAGATTGCCGTCCGGATCGCGAACAATGAAGTTCCGGGCGTGCCACGGCTCGCTGCGCAGTTCGCGAAAGAAAGCTACGCCGGACGACTGGAACTCGAGGAAGAGCTGCTTGATCTCGGCTGCCGTGTCCACGGTGATCGAGGCGGACAGCAGTTGCTGGCGCTCGCGCACGTCCCCCATGAATACCGGCTCGCCGACATACCTCAGGCAAAGCCGCGCCCGGTCGCGCACGACCAGGCCGTAATACGGCGGATCGCCGTAGAGAAAGTCGATGGCGAAGCCGAGCTTCGAGGTGAAGAACGCGCACGATGCGTGGATGTCAGCGACGTAAAGCACGGCCTCCGTACCGCTGAGGACGGTAGTTCCGATCGGCTGTTTGACTTGCTTGCCCATGGCTGCAGTTCCTGTCTTGAGCGCCTGCCAGCCACTGAAACCCAACCGGCGAGCGACAAGCTCCTGCGCGTCGCTCAGCTTGAACGCCGCCTCCAGCACCTGATGATCATCAAGGTGCCGGAATCTGGGCAACGCAGCTCTGATCTCGGCGGCGACCGGGTGATACCGCTCGCGGTGCCAGCGCAGATATTGCTTGGCCTGCTTCTTCAGGTTTTCGAGGTTCGGCATGGGCGCAACTACGGTTTACACATCGTAGGTGGGCATTGCCCCTTCGGCCTCGGCCGATGCGCCCCACTGCAGCGGCCACATGATGTCCGGACCGACAGAGGCTGTCAACGGCGCCTCCCTAATGCCCCATCACGTAGACCTTGAGGTTCTCCAACGACGACCGGAGGCCGGCGTCGTGGTCCTCCTTGCTGATGCCGGGCGGCACATCCTCGGCGAGGAAGATGACGCGGGTGCCGCCTTCGGCCGGTTCGAGGTCCCAGACCATGCGCATGGTGCCGGCAAAGGCGGGATCATCGCTTCGGAAGCGCACCAGTTGCACGACCCGTTGGCCGGGCACCAGTTCGGCGAACTCGGATTCGACGACATCGGTATCGGCGGTGGTCTTGCCGTGGCCGGGTGTGCCGTAATGCAGCGCCAGGCGAAGGGCGCCACCGGGACGGGGCTCGAACTCGAGGATTTCGCCGGTCATGCCCTCGGGGGGCAGCCAGGCCAGCAACGCCTCGGCATCAATGAAGGCCCCATAGATCGTCTCGGCAGGAGCGGCGATGATCAGCGATGCCGTGTCGATACGCAGGTGATCCGCCATTGTCGGTTTCTCCCCAGCTGCAACGCGCCAGCCGCGTCGTTGGATCAAATCTCGGGCTTCGATACCAGTTCGACGAATGTATCGCGGATCGCCGGTGGTTCCAGCTGCCTCGTCATCCATACATGCATGTCGAGGAAATGCCCGGTCAGCCTGAAAGCGTCGGCTACATCATCGGGGGTGGGATCGGCATATCCAACGAGGAAGGGCGGCAGTCGCAGCAGCCGACTGAGATAGGGCTCCGCCGCGGCGCGGCTGACGGCTCGCCCCGATTTCGGCGACACGTGGCTGAGGTCACGGATTACCCCGGTTGCGGCGCAGCTCGAAAGGTCGAGACCAAAGCCGAGTTCGTCGAGCAGGATCAGTTCGAACCGGGCCACCGAAGCGCCGAGTTCGAGCGGTGTGCCCTCCTGGTCGAGAATGCGGATGGCGATGCCGAGCAGCCGATCGTGCGGATCGCGTTCCGGCAGCAGCCGCAGGTGCTCGCAGACGATCTGGCTGGCATAGAGCTTCAGCCGGTCGGCGATCAGACCGGCGGCACGGGCTTCCAGCAACTCCAGCGTGAAGGTGCCCAGATGTTCTTCGAGCCGGGCGCGCCAGCTCACCTGCACAGAGTTTCCGGGCTGCAGGGTAGCGGCGAGCTTGGATGAGCGGCCGCCGCGGATCAATCCGAGCTGCCGGCCCCTGCCCTCGACCATCACCTCGGCGATGACGCTCGACTCGCCGTGGCGGCGGACACCGACAATGAGCCCCTCACCGTCCCACTGCATGGACCGTCACGCCTCGGCGCGTCCTCACTTCTGGTGCGGGTACTCCAGCCCCATCTCGCGATAGCGCTCGGGGTCATCGCCCCATTTCTCGCGGACCTTAACGAAGATGAACAGGTGCACCGGCACCTCGAAGATCTCCATCAGCTCCTTGCGCGCCTCGGCGCCGATCGCCTTGATGGTCTGTCCCCCGGCGCCCAGCACGATCTTCTTGTGGGTGTCGCGGGTGACGTAGATCACCTGGTCGATGCGGTATGAGCCATCCTTGTTGATGGTGAACTTCTCGCCCTCGACCGTGGCGTTGTAGGGGATCTCATCATGGACGCGCAGGAACAGCTTCTCGCGCGTCACCTCGGCGGCGGTGATCTGCAGCGTCAGGTCGGTGAGCTGGTCCTCGGGGAAATGCCAGGGCCCGAGCGGGATGCGCTCGAGCGCCCAGTTGAGAAAATCGGCGACCCCGCTGCCGGTCAGGGCCGAGATCATGAAGGTCTGTTCAAAGCGCAGCCGGCCGTTGAGGTCTTCGGCGAGCTTCAGCAGCTTTTCCGGCTTGATCAGGTCGACCTTGTTGAGCACCAGCACCTTGGGGTGCGGAACGTTTTCGAGCCCCTGCAGTAGGGCCTCGATGTCCGGTGTGACGCCGCGCTCGGCGTCGACGATCAGGGCGACGAGATCTGCGTCGCCCGCGCCGGTCCAGGCGGCCTCCACCATCGCCCGGTCGAGCCGGCGCCGGGGTGCGAAGATGCCGGGCGTGTCGATGAAGACGATCTGGCCGTCGCCCTCGGTCACCACGCCGCGGATCATCGAGCGCGTCGTCTGCGCCTTGTGGGTGACGATCGACACTTTCGTGCCGACCAGGGCGTTGAGCAGCGTCGACTTGCCGGCGTTCGGCGCCCCGACCAAAGCGACGAAGCCGCAGCGGGTGTTCTCACCGGCCACCGGCAGTTCGGCAGCCTCGGGCATTTCGTTCTTGTCGGTCATATCGTGTCGCGCCAGACCTTCTCACGAATGAGGAAGGCTTCGGCGGCCTTGTGCTCGGCGAGCTTCTTGGAGGGGCCGGTGGCGGTGATGGCGGGGAAATTGCCCAACCGCACGGCAATGGTGAATTCCGGCGCGTGGTCGGGGCCGGTACGTTCGATCTCGGCGTAATGCGGCGGCTCGAGGCCCCTGCCCTGCGCCCACTCCTGCAGCGTGGTCTTGGGGTCGGCGCGCACATGGCCGGCGTGATCAAGCTGATCGCCGAACAGTCGCTCGACGATCTCGTAGGCCTGTCCCAGCCCGCCATCGCAGAAGATTGCGCCGATCACCGCTTCGGCGATGTCGCCGAGGATGGCGTCCTTGTTGGCGCCGCCGGTCCGCGCCTCGCTGTCGCCCAGGTTCATCTCGGAGCCGAGGTCCAGCTGCCGCGCGATGGCGGCGCAGGTTTCCTTGCGCACCAGGGTGTTCAGCGAGCGCGACAGCTCACCTTCATTGGCCTTGGGCATGCGGCGATACAGCATGTCGGCCACGACCAGGCCGAGCACACGATCGCCGAGGAACTCGAGCCGCTGGTAAGAGCGCTCGATGCGCTTGCCGGGCGAGACGGCGCTGGAATGGGTCAGCGCGCGGTCGAGCAGGTCCGGATCGGCGAAGCGATATCCCAGACGAGCCTCGAGCTTTTCGTGCGAACGCCCCTTCCCCATCAGTTCACGGACTGGAACATCCGGTCCCAACGGACGTTGGCCGGCCATTCCCAGAGCTGCCACGGCGGCAGGTTGTTCTTGATCGAGAAGAAGCGCGCCTCGGCCTTGCCGATGAGGTTGTCGAGCGGCACGTAGCCCACCTGGTTCAGCACGCGGCTATCGGCGGAGCGATCGCGGTTGTCGCCCATCATGAAGAAGTGCCCGGCCGGAACGACATACTCGGCGGTGTTGTCGAGCTGCTGGTCGTCGGAGATTTCCTGGATGGTGTGCTTGACGCCGTTGGGCAGCGTCTCGGTGTAGACGGTCACCGGAACGGTGGTCATGTAGCTGTCGGTATCCTCGGCGGTGCCGATCTGCTCACGTTCGACCATGGTGTCGTTGATATAGAGGCGCCCCGCCTTCATCTGGATGCGATCGCCGGGCATGCCGATGACGCGCTTGATATAGTCCTCGTTGGTGATCTCGTTGCGGAACACCGCGACATCGCCGCGCTGCGGCTCGCTGCCGAAGAGGCGGCCGTTGAACGGCAGCGCGATCGGGAACGAGTACTTGCCGAAGCCCCAGACCCATTTGTTGGCAACGAAATAGTCGCCGATCATCAGCGTCTGCTGCATCGAGGCGGTGGGGATCGAGAACGGCTGGTAGAGGAACGTGCGGAAAATCAGGGCGATCGCCAGCGCCTCGATGATCACGATGATCGTTTCGAGCAGCTCGTTCTTCTTTTTGCCGGCCTTGGCTTCGGCTTTCGACATGGACTGGCTCATTTCTCGCCTCTACCCCTGGGGGTCAAGTGGTTATGGGAGGGCCGCCGCCTGGTCAACCGGCAGCGCCTCGATAATGACGAACGCCTGGGCCATGCCGCCGTCGTCGGTAATGGTCAGGTGGATATGTGGCTTGTGGCCGGCCGGAACAAGCCGCTCCAGGATGCGGGCAGCGCCATTGGTCAACTTCATGGTCGGCTTGCCCGAAGGGAGATTCACGACGCCCATGTCGCGCCAATAAACGCCGAAACTAAGGCCGGTTCCCAGCGCTTTCGAGCAGGCTTCCTTGGCCGCGAAGCGCTTGGCGTAGGACGCGGCGCGCTGCGCCCGCCGGTCCGATTTCTGCCGCTCGAGTTCGGTGAAGATCCGATGGGTGAAGCGGTCGCCATAGCGCTCCAGGGTCTTTTCGACCCGCCTGATGTCGCACAGGTCGTTCCCGAGGCCGATAATCATGACAGCCCCCTCGATCCCGGCTTGACCGCCGGGATGGCCGCGAGTTCGGGCGGCAAGGCATCGGCGGGATAGGCCGGCACCTTGTACTGCACCAGCGAGACCAGCGGCACGCCGACCTCCGCCTCGCCGGCCGAGCGATCGATCAGGCACGCCGCCGCCACGACATCGGACCCGGTCTTCCTGATCGCCTCGATGCATTCGCGGATGGATATGCCGGTGGAGACGATATCCTCAACGATGATCACTTTCTCGCCGGGCTGCAGCTCGAAGCCCCGGCGCAGCTCGAACTTGCCCTCGACCCGCTCAGTGTAGATCGCCGGCACGCCCAGGTGACGCGCGGTCTCGTAGCCTGGAATGATGCCGCCAACCGCCGGAGAGACGATCTGGCTGACGTCGCCATAGCCTTCGGCACGAATCTTCTGTGCCAGGGCGCGGCAGAGCTTCTCGGCTCTGGCCGGGTGCATGAACACCTTGGCCTTCTGCAGGAAGATCGGCGAACGGAGGCCCGAGGAGAGGATGAAGTGCCCCTCGAGCAATGCGCCGCTCTCACGGAACAGGTCCAGTACTTCGTCGGTGGTCACGCGGGCTCCTCTTGCCGTTCTGGCGCAGTCCATTCCAGCCGGTCCAGCGACCGGGCCTCGGCGACACTGGCGCGCTGTACGTCCGAAATCCCGGCCGTCAGCTTCAGCGAGTTCAGCACGTCGGTGAGCTGGGCGAGATCCCGGACCTCGATCTGGAAAATGAACCGATGGAAATCAGGCGATTCCATGCGCATGACCAGATTATGAATGTTGGCCTCGCAGGCCGCAATCACCGTGGAGATCTGCGCCAGCGATCCGGGCTTGTTCTGCGCCTGCATCGAGATGACGCAGGGGTGGTCGTGCTCCTCGCGCCCCGCCAGGTCCCAGCGAACGTCGATCCAGGCGACATCGCTGTCGTAAAGCTCCGAAAGGGCGTCGGAGTGGATCGGGTAGATGGTGATCGGGGTATCGGGCGTCATGATGCCGACCAGCCGATCGCCGGGCACCACGCCCTCAGGCGAAACCTCGACGCGGGTGTTGAAATCGAGCTGGGTCAGCGCTGCCTTGGCGCGGGGACCCGAGCGCGGATTGCCCGGGACACGGAAGCGGAACTCGTCGGTCGCCTTGAGGGCGAACCAGCCCTCGGCCTTGTCGGGCACCGGCAGGTCGATCTTCTTGCGCCGGCGCTTGATCCCCTTCACCTCCATGACCTGGGTGTCGAGGTCCTCGCCACCAATCTTGCCCTCGCCGAGCGCAATCAGCAGCTCGCGCTTGCTGGGTTGCCCCAGCCCCTCGGCCAGCGCCTTGAACTCGCCATCGTCAAGGCCGGTGCCTTCGCGCTCGAGCAGGATCGAGACCATGTGCTCGCCCAGGGCATAGGCGCGCGCCTGCGCCTGCTGACGCACGGCGCGGCGGATGGCGGCGCGGGCCTTGCCGGTGGCGGCGATGGTCTCCCAGTTGCTGGGCGGCAGGTGGTTCTGGTCGCGGATGATCTCGACTTCGTCACCCGAACGCAGCTGCGTCACCAGCGGCACGATCTGCCCGTTGATCTTGGCGCCGACGCAGGTGTCGCCGATATCGGTGTGCAGCGCATAGGCGAAATCGATCGGGGTGGCGCCGCGCGGCAGCGCGATCAGCCGGCCGCGCGGGGTGAAGCAGAACACCTGGTCCTGGAACAGCTCGAGCTTGGTGTATTCGAGGAAGTCCTCGGTCGAGGAGCCGGCCGTCAGGTGGCTGATGGTCGAACGCAGCCAGACGAAGGCCTTGCTCTCATTCTCGATCTTGTGGATGTCGGTGGCGCCCTCCTTGTAGAGGGCGTGCGCGGCAATGCCGAGCTCGGCGATGCGGTGCATCTCCTCGGTGCGGATCTGCAGCTCGGCGCGCTGCCGCCCTACCCCGACAATGGTGGTGTGGATGGAGCGGTAGTCATTGTGCTTGGGGACCGAGATATAGTCCTTGAAGCGGCCGGGCACGACCTTCCAGTTGGTGTGGACGATCCCCAGCGCCTTGTAGCAATCGGCCACCGTGGGGACGATCACCCGGAAGCCGATCATGTCCGACAGCTGCTCCAGCGCGATCTGCTTGCGCTCGATCTTGGTGAAGATCGACCACGGCGACTTCACCCGCGCCGACACCCTGGCATCGATGCCGTCGCCCTTCAGCTTCTCGCTGAGCTCGGTCTTGATGGTCTTGATGGTGTCGGCAAATTCCGACTTCATCTCGCCGAGCCGGTCGGTGATCGCCTGGTAGTGATCCGGCTGCAGCACGCGGAAAGCCAGGTCCTCGAGCTCCTGGCGCATGTCCTGCATGCCCATGCGGCCGGCGAGCGGCGCATAGATATCCATGGTCTCGGTGGCAATGCGCTTGCGCTTGTTCTCGGGCATGAAATCGAGCGTGCGCATGTTGTGCAGCCGGTCGGCGAGCTTGACCAGCAACACCCGCACATCGGCCGAGATGGCCAGCAGCAGCTTCCTGAGATTTTCGGCCTGCGCTTCCTCGCGCGTCACCAGTTGCAGTCGATCGATCTTGGTCAGCCCGTCGACGATGGCGCCGATCTCGGGGCCGAACAGCTGGTCGATCTCGGCACGCGTCGCATCGGTGTCTTCGATGGTGTCGTGCAGTAACGCCACGGCGATCGAGGCGTCGTCGAGCTTCAGATCGGTGAGGATGGCGGCGACTTCGAGCGGGTGGGCGAAGTACGGGTCGCCCGAGGCGCGCTTCTGCGTGCCATGCTTCTGCATGGCATAGACATAGGCCTTGTTGAGCAGCGCCTCGTCGGTATTGGGGTTGTAGGCCTGCACCCGTTCGACGAGTTCGTACTGACGCATCATAGGGTTACCGCACTCTCCTACGCGGCCCCGCCTCGGCGGCTTACGTCCCAACGGCGCGAGATTGCCCGGAAACGTCGCATGACATTTCCTGATCCCGCTCGAGCGAGTATGTAAACAGGAAACGCTTGGCAAACAAAAAAGCGCCGGGCGGAAACGCCCGACGCCTCAAGACTATATATGCGAGATCAGGCGGCGATCAATCGTCGCGACGCTCGGGCGGCGCGAGAGATTCGATGCCGCGCAGCAGCTCGTCTTCCGAGATCGTGTCGAAAGTGTCGCTGTCCTCGTCGGCATTGGCATCGAGGAGCGGCGCTGCGTGCTTCTCGGGCTCGTCGACCTCGACGTATTTCTGCAGCGAGTGGATCAGGTCTTCGCGCAGGTCTTCGGGAGAAATGGTGCCATCGCCGATCTCGCGCAGCGCCACGACAGGGTTCTTGTCGTTGTCGCGGTCGACCGTAATGGACGAGCCGGCCGAGATCATGCGAGCGCGGTGCGCGGACATCAGCACGAGATCGAACCGGTTCTCGATCTTTTCAATGCAGTCTTCGACGGTGACGCGGGCCACGTACGTCTCCAGGATGTTGTGGGATCAAGCGGTCCTCATACACGAGCGAACCGGTGGGCACAAGGTTCTCGGTCCCGGTACACAAGAGCGTGTTTTTACCACAGCCGCGTGCTGTCTACGCAGTTTTTGTTTCGTGTGACGAAACAATGGGTTGCGCTCCCACCCCGAAACCCGACCGGCTCCGTCCAAATTTATGGGGATTGCAAATTCCCGGGATTAAGCGCGTATTCCGAACTTAGGGAGCGGACCACGCCTTAAATAGGCTACCCTTCGATCCTAGCGGTAAGCCAACGATAGTTTATGCCGGGCAGCCTGAGAGGCCGGCCGCCCGGTCAGGAGAATAGGCATGTCAATTGATCCGCGCGAGAAGACCGTTCTCTTCATCGATGGGGCCAATCTGTACGCGACCAGCAAGGCCATCGGCGTCGACATAGACTACCGACGACTGCTCGCCGAGTTCCAGTCCAAGGCCTACCTGCTTCGCGCTTACTATTACACCGCCCTGGTCGAGGACCAGGAATACTCCTCGATCCGGCCACTCATCGACTGGCTCGACTATAACGGCTTCACCGTCGTCACCAAGCCGGCCAAGGAGTTCACCGACGCGTCCGGACGTCGCAAGATCAAGGGCAACATGGACATCGAACTCACGGTCGATGCCCTCGAGATGAGCCAGTACTATGACCACCTGGTGCTGTTCTCGGGCGACGGGGATTTCACCGCGCTGGTGGCGGCGCTGCAGCGCAAGGGCAAGCGCGTCACCGTGGTCTCGACGCTCACCACGCCGACGCCGATGATCGCCGACGACCTGCGTCGGCAGGCAGATTTCTTCATGGACGTGGCCGACCTCGCCAAGATCGTCGGGCGTACGCCGCCGGTCGATCGCACCGCGCCGCATGTGGAACGGAGCGCGCCGGTTGACCGCACCATGGCGACCGTGGACCCTAAGGGAAGCTGAGTCCCTCCCTTGCCTGATGGTTGCCATTGCCTGAGACCAACCCGCCGCACGATTGTCCGCGTTGCCCCCGCCTCGTGGCGTTCCGCCACGATAACCAGCGGACCTATCCGGATTTCTTCAACGGGCCGGTGCCCACCTGGGGCGACGCGCATCCGGGGCTGATGATCGTCGGCCTCGCACCGGGTCTGAAGGGCGCCAACCGGACCGGCCGTCCGTTCACCGGCGATTATGCCGGCGACCTGCTCTACGCCACGCTTGAAAAGTTCGGCCTCGCAACAGGCCACTACCAGCAGCGACCCGATGACGGGCTCGAGCTGCAGAACGTGCTCATCGCCAATGCGGTGCGCTGCGTGCCGCCGCAGAACAAGCCGACAGGCGACGAAATCAAGACCTGCCGACCATTCCTCGGCGCCGCCATCGAGCACCACCAACCCCGCGCTTTTCTGGCGCTCGGGCGCATCGCGCACGATTCCCTGTTGTCGACACTGGGCGAGAAACGCTCGAAATTCGCATTCGGGCACGGCGCCGAGCACCGGCTCAGCAGCGGCGCCACGCTGTTCGATAGCTACCATTGCTCGCGCTACAACACGAATACCGGGGTGCTGACCACGGCGATGTTCGAGGACGTGGTGGGGCGGGCGGCGGAGGCGATCCGCAGCTAGGCCTGCTGCCGGTCCCGCACCTCCGTTGACATCTGCAGATGCCGGATGACAACCTTGTCACATAGTTTTCTCAGCACCTTCAAAGGGAAGCGCCCATGCATGCCGCAAAGACCGGACTGACGATGTTGGTCGCCTCGTTCGCCCTGGTGGCCGCAACGATGGCGCAGGCAGAGACGGTGAGCGAGGTGACCGTGATGAACGGTGCGCGCGCCGTGCCGGCCACCGTCGTCGTTCCGGATGGCGAAGGCCCCTTCCCCGCAGTGGTGATGAACCACGGCCACGGCGGCGGCCGCCAGGAAGGCGGCGGTTTCACCCGCCTCGCCAAGGCGCTGGCCGACGCCGGCATCCTTACCATCCGCATGGATTTCCCCGGCAGCGGCGACAGCAAGGAACCCTTCACCGAGGGTTACCTGACGAACATGATCTCGGACTCGAATGCCAGCCTCGCCTATCTCCTGGCGAACTTTCCAGCCGACCCCGCCCGCCTGGGCATTCTCGGTTACAGCATGGGCGGGCGCATCGCGCTCACCATCGGCGAGACGGAAGGTAACCCGTATAAGGCGATGGGCCTGCTCGCCCCGTCGGCCAATCCCGGCAAGGATCTGCTGCTGTTCTTTGCAGGTGGCTCGGAAGCCGAATATGAGCGGCTCTATGCCGAAGCCTCGAGCGACAAGGGCTATGCCGACTACACCACCATGTTCGGGCAGCAGCAGAAGCTGAGCAAGCAGTGGTTCGATGAATTGCTGGCTTCCAAGCCGCTCGAGAGCATCAGCGCCTACAAGGGCGCCATGCTGGTGGTCCATGGCGACAAGGACGTGGTGATCAAGCCGGCCGAGAACGAAGCTGTCATCGCCGCCTACCCTGCCGCCTCGATCGTCCTCGTCCCCGAAGCCGACCATGGCTATGGCTTTTACAGCGACCAGCCCGAGGTCAGCGCTCTGGTGGAAAGCTCGTTTGCGACGTTCTTCAGCGAAGCGCTGAAATAGCTCCCGACGAGAGGTTCGGCGCGGGGCCTACCCCCGCCCGCCTTCTTTCATGATCCGCGACTTGTCGCGGTTCCAGTCGCGGTTGCGCTCGGTTTCGCGCTTGTCGAAGCTTTTCTTGCCCTTACCGACACCGATCAGCAGCTTGGCGCGTCCCTGCTCGTTGAAGTAGAGCTTCATCGGCACGATGGTGTTGCCGGCGCGTTCGACGTCCTGGCTGAGCCGCGCCAGTTCCTTCTTCTTGACCAGCAGCTTACGCGGCCGCTTTTCTTCGTGGTTGAAGCGGTTCGCCTGCAGGTATTCAGGGATGTGAGCGTTGATCAGCCACAGTTCACCGCGCTCCGGCGACGCATAGGCCTCGGTGATCTGGGCCTTGCCGGTGCGCAGCGACTTCACTTCGGTGCCAGTCAGCACGATGCCGGCCTCGAGCGTATCGGTGATCTCATAGTCGTAGCGGGCCCGGCGGTTCTCCGCGATCGGGCCGGTGACGATCATCGCCGGTTTGTTGGGTGTCTTGGCCATGGTTTCCAGCGAGCAGTGATCAGAATAGCGAATAGCCAGGGGGCAGGTCGCGAAGCGCCTCCCCTACTCGCTACTCACTCACTTAGTTGGGCAGCAGCCCCGCGTGCGACAAGGCCGCGTCGATCGCCTTCTCGTTGTCCTTCGACACCGGGATCACCGGCAGACGGAATTCATTGCGGCAAAGCCCGAGTCTGGCGGCCGCGTATTTGACGCCGCCGGGATTGTTCTCGAGGAACAGGGCCTTATGCAGCGGGAACAGCTTGTCCTGCAGCGCCAGCGCTTCGGCGTAGTCGCCCTGCTGGCAGGCGTTCTGGAACAGCGCACCGAGACGCGGCGCCACATTGGAGGTCACGGAAATACAGCCATGGCCACCATGGGCGTTGAAACCGAGCGCCGTGACATCCTCGCCCGAGAGCAGGATGAACTCGGCCCCCAGCCGCATTCGCTGCGCGCTGGCCCGCTCCATGTTGGCCGTCGCATCCTTGACGCCGATGATGTTCGGATGTGCTTCGCGGAGGCGGACGATGGTATCGACCGTGAGGTCGACAACAGTGCGGCCCGGCACCGAGTAGAGCACGATGGGCAGCGCGGTGGCCGAGGCCACCGCGGAGAAGTGCTGAAACAGCCCCTCCTGGGTGGGCTTGTTGTAGTAGGGCACGACCGACAATACGGCGTCGGCGCCGACGTCCTCGGCGAAGCGGGCAAGCGACACGGCTTCGGCGGTCGAGTTCGAACCGGCGCCGGCGACCACCGGCACGCGCCTGGCCGTCACCTCGACGCAGATCTCGATGACCCGACGATGCTCTTCGTGGCTGACGGTCGGGCTCTCGCCGGTGGTGCCGACCGGCACAAGCCCATGCGAGCCCTCGTTGATTTGCCAATCGACGAAGTTGCTGAAGGCTTTCTCATCCAGCGCCCCGTTCGCGAACGGAGTGATGAGCGCTGTGATCGAACCTCGCAACATTTCGGGTCAGTTCCTGTCGTATGGGCGCCGCCCCTTGGCGGTCGCGATTGTGGTTGGCGGGCCGTATGGCCAAAATGTGGCCACATCCCGATCATCGGGGGGCCATAGTCGCGCACCATAGTTTCTCTCGTGCGGCGCGACAAGCAAGCTGTCGCTGGAGGGCGTGACGCACACCCACAAGGACCGAGTGGCTAACCAAACGTTCACGCACCGCGTGCAAGCTTGGGGCACTGCAAGGGTGGGGGCACCTTGTTGGACTTCGTATCGCGGACCAACAGGACGGTTACCATGGTTGTTGCGAGGGGCGCGGGCCGCCTGATCGCTACAGGAGTTGTCGCCCTTGGCGTGCTCGGCGCAGCAATGCTGCCGATCCTCTTGTCACGCGCCAACGACTCGACCAGTGCCGACGTGGTGGTGCCAGTCGCCCGCCAACCGCTGGCACCTGCAGTGCAGGCCTCGCTGGTCGACCCCGTCACCACCGGTTCGATCGAGAACAAGGCACCGGCGAGCGCGCCTGTCGCGTCCGGCAAGTTCACCCAGGCGCTTGAACTGCTCAGCGACGGCAAGCAGCCGGAGGCGTATGAGCTGGCGCGTGGCCTCACCAACACAGCGGAGCGTCGCGCCGTGCAATGGGCGGCGATCTATTACGGCAATGGTGGTGTGCCTGCCGCCTCGGTGCAGCGCTTCATGGCCGATGCGCCGGATTTCGCCACCGGCGCCGTGTTCAGGACCCGGCTTGAGCAGGCCCTGATGCGCGAGAATGCCGATGGCCCGACGCTGATCAAGCAACTGGGCGGCGCCATGCCCAACACGCTCACGGCGCAGGTCGCGCTGGCCCAGGCCTATCTGGCGAGTGGCCAGAAGGATCGCGCCACTCGCATCGCCCGCTCCATCTGGACCGAGAACTTTCTCGACAAGGCCACCGAGGCCAGCGTGCTGGACAAGCTGGGCAGCCTCATCGATCGAGACGCGCATTGGGCTCGTGCCGTGCACCTGATGATGCACGATCGCGCCAGCGGCGTTGAGCGACTGATGCAGTACATGACACCGGCGCAGAAGTCCCTGGCGGTCGCCCGCAATGCCGTGTCGCGCAACGCCAAGGACGCCAAGAAGCTGCTCGACGCAGTCGATCCTTCGATGCGCAGCGATTCGGTCTATCAGTTCAGCCGGGCGCAGCGGGCCCGGCAGTTCGAACTGTGGGACGACGCGATCAACTGGCTCGACAAGGCCAAGGGCATCCCGCCCGACGCCGAGGAGTTCTGGTACGAGCGCCGAGCCCTCGCCCGCCAGCTGCTGGCGCTGGGCGAGGTGAAGCGCGCCTATCGCGCTGCCGACGGCTACCGCGAAGGTCCGGAAGGCCGGCTGGTTGAAGCGCATTTCCACGCCGGCTGGATTGCGCTGGCGTTTCTCAAGGATGCCAAAGCCGCCGCGCCGCATTTCGAGGAGATGACGAAACACTCGACGCTGCCGGACTCCGTCACGCAGGCCAATTACTGGCTTGGTCGCGCCCGACAGGCGCTGGGCGACGAGGCGGGCGCCAAGGAGGCGTTCAGCAAGGCGGCCGCCTTCGGAACGATCTATTATGGCCAGCTGGCCCGCTCGGCCCTCGGCGAGACGTCGACCGAACTGCGCGATATGCCGGCCTGGAAGGAGGCCGAGGCCGGCTTCGAGAGCCGCGAACTGGTGCGCGCCGTGCGGGCCCTGGCCGATAACGGCCACAAGGAACTGGCGATTCCCCTGCTCCGCAGCTTCGCCGACAGTTTCACCGACGGCGCCGACCTGCTGCTCGCGGCGCGCCTCGCCCAGACGCTCGAAGCCCACCACCTGGCCATTGCCATCGCCGATACCGCGGAGAAGCGCGGCATCCCGCTCGACCTGTTCAACTTCCCCAAGGACGGCCTGCCCAGCACCAAGCTGGCGTCGATGGACCATGCCGCGATCTACGCCATTACCCGGCAGGAGAGCCGCTTCCAGGTCGATGCGATCTCATCGGCCGGCGCGCGCGGCCTGATGCAGCTGATGCCGGCGACCGCCAAGGAGACGGCCGGCAAGCTTGGGGTCAAGTATTCCGCCAGCCGCCTGACCAGCGATGCCGAGTACAACGCCCTGCTCGGCTCCACCTATCTCAAGGCGCAGCTCGAACGCTTCGACGGCTCGCTGCTGCTTGCCGCCGCCGCCTACAACGCCGGCGCCGGCAATGCCCGCAAATGGCTGAACACCTTCGGCGACCCGCGCTCGGAGGCGATCGATCCGGTAGTATGGGTGGAACTGATCCCGGTGCAGGAAACGCGCACTTATGTGAAGCGGGTGCTGGGCAATTACCTGGTTTACCGGGCACGGCTCGGCAAGGACGACCTCAGCATTGGCGAAGCGCTGCGCAAGATCCCCGGCTGACCGACAACAGGTGGGAACAGCGCAGCCGGTACTTGGGACGTCGCGAAAGTCTGCTATTGCTCGATGATGTTCTCCCGCCCGCGCTCACTTCCGGATGATCATCGCAGCTTCGCCACCCTGCCGGTGACGCGCTATACTATCGGGCCAGCCGATGAGCAGGTGGCGGTGCACGTCTCGGGACGCCTCGCCGTAGGGCGCATACCGCTGGTCTGCGTGCCCGGCTATCAGCGCAACATGAGCGATTTCTCGGATTTTGCGAACCACTTCCATCGCGTCTATGGCGACGATTGGCCGGTGGTTCTGATCGATCTCAAGGGGCGCGGTCGCTCCTCCGACCGAACCGACAAATCCCGCTATATCTCGACCGTCGATGCGCTCGACCTGATCCAGGTGCTGGCGGCGCTGGCCGTCGATGGCGCTATCTTCGTCGGCCAGGGCTATGGCGGCCAGGTGGTGATGGCGCTCGCCGCGGAGCGTCCGAACTTCGTTACCGGCGCCGTCCTCGTTGATGCCGGTCCGGTCTCCGATCCGCGCGGCCTCGTCCGTCTGCGCAACAACCTCAGGGACCTCGAGGGCAACCGCTCCGAAGCGGGCTTTCGCACCATGGCGCGGCGCATGCTGGCGCCGGACTATCCGGCTGCAACGGAGGGGCTGCTCGATGTGCTCGCGGCCCGCACCCACTATCTCGACAAGCGCAACCGGGTGCGGGCCCTGTTCGATCCGCACCTCACGGCGCTGCTCGAAGCCTTCGAGCACGACGATATCCTCGTGCCGCAATGGCAGCTTTACGAGGCGCTGGCCAATTCGCCATTGCTGCTGATGCGGACACAACTAACCGAGCAGGTGCGCCGCGAGACCTTCGAGGAGATGCTGCGCCGCCGGCGCGATGCCGAGGGCTATGTGATCGAGGGCACCGGTTCCCCTGCCCTGCTCAACACCGCCGAAGATGTCGGCCCGATCGCCGAGTTCGTCCGGGGCCTGCTCAAGCGTCGCGCCAAGGCCGCCTGAAAGGCCTAGCTGCCCGCAGCCTTTTTGGCGCTCGCCATCGCCGCGGCGATTTCTCGCGCCTGTTCGCGCCAGTGCTCGCGGCTGATCCGCCCGGCAATGCCCAGATGCGCCTCGATCCAGCCGGCATTTTCATCGGTCAGATCGGCGATCTGATCGAAATGGTACAGGCCCAGTCGGTTCAGCGCCGTCTCGATGATCGGCAGAATGCCGATGACATGAGTCAGATCGTCCTTGGCGCCCAGGCGCGGACCGGCCAGACCGTCGGGCTTTCCCGGCGGCTCGTCGCCCCCTGCGGCGACTGCCAGCTTTACCGCCATCGCCGCCGACGACACAGCGGCACCCGAGGCGAGCACGGCCTCGTCGGCGGCAATTTCGGGCAGCTCGACGCGGCGGGTCCTGGCCGAACTGGTACGACGCGGCGACCAGTTGCCTTCGATCGCCCGCATCGCGGCCGCCTCATCGTCCTCGATGGTCGGATCAGGTGCTGTAGCGGCAATCGGAAGCGCAGCACTCTCAACCGCGTCAGGCCCGGCAGCTTCTGCGGCCTCCGAGGGGGCAGAGACGTCAGCGGGACTATCCTGCGGCCGTGCAACCTCGACAGCCACGTTCAAGGCAGCAAGGCCCGCGCTCTCGTCGTCGGCCGCAGCGGGCTCGTGGAGGGGCTCGTGCTGCGCCACATCGGCAATGATGTCATCCGTGATCACCGACGACTGCATTGTCTCAGGCATGTCATCGCTGGCCGCATCGGTCGTTGGATCTGCAACACTCACGGCAACTGTCTCGGCCTCTTCAGTTTCCACTGGAGGCGTCGGGACGGTTGCGCTTCCCTGCCCGGGCTCGACCGCCGCCTTCTCGAGCGGGAATGGAATGACCTCAGCGCTGGCGCCTGTGGCAACCGGAGCGGGCGTCGCCGTCGCTGCGGTGCGGGGGTGAGCTATGACGCGACCCGACGTGGTGGCGCCGGCGACGCGGGCCGGCCCCATCGGCTCGGCCGGCTTCAGCACAGGAGCACCGGGCAGCGGCGCGATACGGGGAATGTGGACCGCCGTCCCCACAGCGCCGGGCTTGTCGCCGGCCAACGCCAGCAAGGCTTCGGTAAAATCGGGTGCCGGGATATCGGCCGGGGCTGTCGGCGCCGGCGTCCGCACGACTTCGCCGATCACCGGCGCCGCGACCAGGGCGGGTGCCTCGACGACCTGCGGGGCCAGATCCGCCGGCGTTGGCGCTGCGCTCGCGGCAATCGCAGCCGACGGCGCTACTTTCGGTCGAACCAACCTCTGCGCAAGCAAACGCGCCAAGGACCCGATAGTGGCTCCGCCGAGGAACGCCACCAGCAGCAGCATGGCGATCTCGAGCAGGTGGGCAGGATTCAGCATGGCCGCCGCCTCACCCCTTGCGCTTGCCGAGCGACAACCACCCGGTTCCGAGACCGACAAGCGCGGCGCCGAGCACGAACGGCCAGTAGATCTCGAGCAGGTACGTCAACGAATCCAGGGTCATCGCGTCTCGCTACTCGTCGGCCAGGGTGAACACGATGCGACGGTTCGCCTGCTTGCCGGCCCGGGTTTCGTTGCTTGCGATCGGCAGGCTCTCGCCGTAGCCGATGGCGTAGAGACGTTCCGGACCGATGCCGCGCAGGATCAGCGCATCGACAACCGCTTCGGCACGGGACACCGACAATGCCAGGTTGGCCTCGTCCTCGCCGTCGGAGTCCGTGTGACCTTCGACATTGACGGTCGCTTCCGGACACAGGGCCAGGTCGCCCGCCAGCTCGTCAATCACGGGCAGCGACTCCTCGGCCATCCTGGCACTGCCAGACTGGAAGGTGATGGCATTGCGGGCGGCAAGCGCGCCGACCTTGTCGCGACAGACATCGAGGGGCGGCAGCAGCGTCACGCTGGTTTCCCACTGATCGAGCGCCGGCACCGCGGCAAGCGCGGTCAGCGCCGCCTGCCTGGTCGCTTCGGTTTCGGCGCGGCCGATGAATACCCATTTGTCGCCGTCGAGCCCGAACTCGCCATCGGCCAGCAGGCTCAGGGCACGGCTGCCGGCATCGGCGCTGGTGATGAAATCCGCCGGCAAGTCGGGGTTGATGGCGAGGCCTTCCGACGGCTCCGCACCGGCGATCACCGCCAGATGGCGGCGCATCGGTTCAGCCGGCACTGCCCCGGAAAAGACCACGGCCCCGCCGATCGCCTTCCTGGCGTCGAACAGATAGTTGCGCGCAACGGGGGTGACCGCTTCGGTCGCCACTGCCGCGACGTCATCGGCGGGTTGCGGGTCCGCCGGGGCAGCCTCAGCCGGTTCCGCTGGCGGTACCGGCTCGGCTGGATCGACGGCTGCCGGTTCATCCGCGGGTACCGCATCCTCTGCCACGTCAGCGGCACTCGAGTCGTCTGCTGCCGGGGTGTCTGCAGCTGCAATGTCGCCCGGCTGATCAGCAGCTGCAGCGGTTTCCGCTGGCTGCTCGGTGGCGGCCTCGGCAGTCTGCTCCACCGGGGCGGGCTCGGCTGCGGCCGGCTGTGTCGGCTCGGCGAGCGCCTGGGTCCAGCGGGCGCCGCCATCGGAGGCCGTCGCCAGCGCTGCCCGCGCCGCCTCGGCATCAGCCGGCGTCAACGGCTGCCCCGACAGCGACCAGCCTTTGCCGTCATACTTCACCTCACCGCTTTCAAGCCGCAGCAGGGCGTCGAGACCAGCGAGCGAGTCCGGGATAAAGCCTTGCGGCTCGCCTGAGCCGACAAGCGTCGTATCGCTGGCAACCTTGCCCGCGCGCACAACCGCAAAGCGGCGCACCTGCTCGGTCGGGACGTAACCGGAAAACGTCACGCTGCCGTCGGCGGCCTTGGTGGCCGACCAGACGAATGGCGTAACCACCGGCGCCGCATCGGCGGCCTGTATGGCGACGTGCCAGGCCGAGACATCAGTCGCAGCGCGCAGTCCCGTTTCGACGGCATAGCGAGCGGTAGTGGTCGGCAACTTGCCGGTCAGCGACCAGTTGCCTGCCGATAGCGCCAGCGTGCCCTCGTCCATTGCCAGCAGGGCATCGAGCCCGGCGATCGACGCCGGGATGAAGCCTTCCGGCGCACCGGCGCCGAGCGCCGTTCCATCGACGACTGCGCTTCCCGCATGCCCGGCGAGGTAGCGCTTCAACTGTTCGGTCGGCACGAAGCCGCCAAAGGTGACGGTGCCATTGGCCGATTTCTGCGCGCGCCAGACATAGGGATCGACCACCGGCAGTGCCGCAACCTTTGCCGCACCAGGCAGACTGACCGCATAGGTCCAGCCGGCCGAGCGAAGACCGGTGGAGGCGAAGGCCGACTCGGCGGCGAACGCCTCTTGCGGGGTGTCGACGGCACCGCTGAGGCTCCAGCTGGCGCCATCATAGCTCACCTTGCCACTGTCGAGCAGCGCCAGGACGCCAAGCGCCTTCACCGCCGCCGCCTCGAAGTCGGCCGGATTGCCGTCGGCGATGACCATGGTATCGGTGGCGGTCGGCAGTTGCCCAAGCAGCGCCTTCCGAACCGCAGCGCTCGGCACATAGCCCGACAGCGTGAATTGTCCGGCCGCCGTCTTCTCGGCTGCAAAGGTGAATGGTGTCGCCAAAGGCGGCTTGATGACCATACCAGCGAGGATGAGTCCCTGCGGCGCGCCGAGTTCGAGCCGCGTCTCGATGGCCGTGAAGTCGGCGACGGTTGCCGCCCGGCCTTCCACCGATATGACGGTGCCCTGGATCGACGCCTGACCTTCGCTCATCCGGCGCAACGTCTCGATGACGAAGTCGACGCCTGACTCGAAGCGTTCCGGTGCCCCGCGCCCCAGTTCCAGGCCGGCCGCATCGACATTGTCCAGCGCTTCCAGCCGATCGCGCAGCGCCGCGTCCGGAACGAAGCCATCCAGCACGATGCCCGCCGGGCCGCGCTCGGCGCTCAGCCAATACTCGGCGACCTGCGGCGGCCCCAGCGTTACGGCAGTGCCCGAGGGGGTCATCGCGACCCGCACCGTTTCAGCAGTCGCCGTATCGGCAGGAGAGCCCGCCAGTGTTGAAGTATCGCCGGAGATATTGGCGCTACCACTCTCCAGCTTCAGCAAATTCTGCACCAGCAGCTTGGCGGATTGAGCGAAACCAGCGGGAGCGCCTGAAGCGAGAACGAGGCTGGTGGACACCGTCCCGGCGGGAGCCAGCGCTTCGAGCTCGCGGACCAGCTCGTCGCTCGGCGTGGCGCCGGACAGAGTCAGTCGCCGGCCGTCATACTCCGCGTGCCACTCGAATGGCGACCGCAAAGCCGGCTGCACTTCCCGATATGCCAGCTTTACCGACGCCGGCAGTTCGAGAGCGGCCACGCCTTCGAGATCCTCATAGGCCTCGGCCGACCTGGCTCGCCCGGAGATGGTCAAGTCCAGATCCGCGAGGGCGACCTCGCCTTCGTCGAGCTGGCTCGCATAGCGGAGCGCGTAGCGCGCCGCAGCAATCCAGGCTGCACGATTTGGAGCGCCCGACATCGGACGGGTCTCGTCCCGCATCCCCGCGCCGGCGGCGGAAAGAATCGCAGCGCGCGCCTCCTCGTCCGGGACGCCGCCGGTCAAGGTGACGACCCCGCCGCTGACGGTAGCAATAAGTGGAAACGGGCTCACATACTCGGCGAGCACCGCGTTCGACGTCACCGAGCGCACGCCATGCACAGCGGCAACCCTGGCGACGGCTTCATCGATCATGGCCTGGGTGGTTGCGGTGCCGGTGATGGTGGCATCGCGCATGTTGAAGCTGACTGCGGCCCACTCGTGCTCCGCGTCGGCGAGGACGGCTTCCGAACGTGCCGCGAGGTCGGGCTGGACGGCGTTGCCGCTCGTCGCGATAGCAGCGGCCGTACCGCCGATAACCGTGACGAAGGCTGGTACGCCCCAGCGCAGGAAAATGCCGCTCATGCCGCCCCCGGATCAATCAAAACTGCCGGCGCGACGCCGACGACGAGCCATAGCGCCAATCACTGAATCGGAGAAGTGCGTCAACGCCACTGACAATTACCGAATGTCAGGATGAACGGATAAATGAGGCCAAATGAACGAAACCTGACGGCTTCGTGATCAGTGCCAAAAAACAGAAAGGCCCGGCTGACGCCGGGCCTTTCCAATCCGATTGGGCCGTAAGGCTTACTCGAAGGTCTTCTTGAACTCGGATTCGATCTTGTAGCCGACATCCGGGAGCGACGGGTTGCTCGTGGTACCGACGGTGCCCTTGATCGAGGCGGTGTAACCACCACCCGGAGCCCAATCCAGCTTGGCCGAACCGTAGACCGAGTCCCAAACCGGAGCCACGTCGTCGTTCACGTAGCCGATTTCGCCGGTGAGGGTGATCGTCTCGGTGACAGCAGCCGAAACGCCTGCCGCAACCTGGTACGAGTCCGAACCGATCGAGTCGTTGTGGAACCAACGAGCACCAAGGTTCAGCGTCACGCCTTCCGAAACGGTCACGCCGACCGAGCCAGCCGCACCGTAATCGGTACCGCCGCCCAGACCGTCGTCCACTGCTTCGAAGGCAGCGGCGATGGTGAACATGTCGAAGGTAGCCGAAGCCGACGCCAGAACGTTCCAGTAGTCGGTGCTTGCGAGGTCGTCATGGCCATAAGCACCAGCCAGCACGACCTTGAAGTTGTCGAACGTGCCAGCGAAGCCGGCATGCAGACCCCAGGCTTCGACGTCGCCATCCAGCACGCCAGCGGCAGCGCCGGTGATGTGAGCCGAGATGCCTTCGCCAGCGTAGGCGATCACGCCGACAGCAGTACCAGCACCGCCGTTAGCATTGTCGTCGTCGAGGTTCTCGAGGCCGGCGCTGACGGTGAAGCCGTTGCCGAGGTCGGACTTGACCTGGATGACCATGCCGCCGTCACCGAGGCCATCGCCACCGGAAAGCGGACCCCAGCTCACGCCCTTGTCGACGTCAGCAGAGTTGAAGAGGTCAAGCCACGTCAGGGGCTCGTCGTCGCCCTTGTTCATGATCGAGCCCTTCTTGCCCGCCATGATCACGGTCGAGTCGCCGATCGAGACATAGGCTTCGTCGAGAACAACCGAACCCGGACCAGAGATCGGGTTGCCGTTGATATCGAGACCGCCGTCACCGGTGGTCGAACCGCCGTAGTACTTCACGCCTTCGTTATCAACGCGGGCGTCGGTCACCTGCTTCAGCTTCAGCACGGCCTTGGCCGGACCAAAGTCGGAGTCGGCAGTTGCGACGAACTTGATCCATGCGTCGAAGCGCGAGCGCCAGTCATTGGAACCGTTGCCGCCAATGCCAACACCAACGCCGCCATCGGCCGGGGTCGGGATGGTCACGGCGTCGGCGAAGTCACCCCAGGTGAACTTGTACTTCACTTCACCGGTGATCTGCAGGCAGTTGGTGTCGGACGAAATCGTCAGACCCGACAGGCCCAGAGCGTCGCAAACGTCAAGCGACGTCAGAACGCCGAGATCGGCCGCAAAGGCGCCGGTCGAGAGACCCGCTGCCGCCACAGAACCCAGAAGAAGGCTCCTGATTTTCATTATTGACCTCCAAAGTCAGTCATTCGTTTTTGCCAGTTGCCCGGCGGCTTGTCGAAACGCGACCACACTCTTGTGTGTGTTGCCGTCGCGTTTGCGACCGACAAACGATCCCATGCATGGATTCGCATTAGCCACTCTACGCAGGAGTTCGGGAGGCGCAATCGCAGAATGGCTGAATTGGGGCAGCGCCAAGGTGGTTGCGGATCGCCTGTTGCAAATTCGGCACAGGTTTGGAAACCGACCATTAACACTTGCGGCCGACGAGCCGCCCGCGAGCCTCGAAAGCCGGTTTCTAGCTCAAAAGCTCGGGGTGGAGTTGCCGCCAGACGGCCATGTGCGCCGAGTGGTTAGCCGCGCCTTCGTCACGAGACCAGTCATCGTATTGGGCCTCGGACTGAACAGGCGCGTGCAGCGCGTCATCCCACGCAGCGCCGCAGAAGGCCAGCAGAGGCTCGGCCAGAACCTGCCGATCAGCCATCAGGGCACCCACGTCCACGTCATGGATGAAGCCCGGGAACCGAGCGTGCCAATCCGCCATCAGTTGCGCATAGGCCGCATGATAGCCGCGCAGTTCGGCGAGGTCGTTGGCGTACTCGAACCCGGCGCCGGTGAGGAGTTTCTCGAATATGGCGACACGGTGCTCTGCTGCAGGCCGAACACAATGGATGATCCGGGCGTGGGGAAGAGCGAGACGGATGAACCCCAGATGGTAGAGGTTGGACGGCATGGTATCGATGGCGCGCTTGCCGTCGGCGACCGACCTTCCGGCCTCCTCGATATAGGCGCGCCCCAGCGCCGCAAAGCGCTCGGGGGCAATCATGGACAACGGGGCCCCATTCGCCTCCCGCATCAGTTCGCGCACCAGCCGGCCCATGGTTGGAAGTTCCCCGGCACCAGCGAGCCGTGGGTGAGATGAAAGAAGCTTCTCGAGTGTGGTTTTGCCCGAGCGCGGCAAGCCGACAATGAAGATCGGACTCGCCTCAGAAGTGGCGGCCAGCGGCATCTCCTCAACCTCCCGGAAGCGCGCAACAGTCGATTTCATGAACTCGACCTCGCGACTCAAGGAGAACGCGACACGCTGCCGCTGCAGTCGATTTGCCTCGATGAATGCCGCGACGGATTCGGTGTGATCGCCGAGGTCAGCCAGAGCCTTGCCCAGCGCAAAGCCGGCAAAGATGCGATCTTCAGTGGCAACGCGGTCCGAGTTGAACACAGCCGCCATGGCCTCCACGGCGCCGTCGCGCTGCCGATAGCGAACGGAGACGGCTCGTTGAAGATGCGCTTCGCCATAGGCCGGCCTCAGGGCAAGGGCGCGATCGAAGCCGGAGACCGCCCTTTGCAGATCCCCGCGGGCGTAGAGGGCGCGGGCCCGCTGCAGATGGAGCGCGGCCTCGTCGGGGAGAACGATCAACCCGCTGTCAAGCAGGGCCACAGCCTCATCTGCGCGGCCCTGGTCGATCAGGATGAATGCGAGACTGGTGTAGGCTTCAGCATAGTCGGGCCGCAGCTTGATCGCCTGGCGGTAGGACGCCTCCGCCGCGAAATGATCTCCTGCCTGGCGAAGGGCGCCCGCCAATCTGAAATGAAACACAGCTTCAGTTGGTCGTATCTCGGTGGCACGGCGATATGCCTCTGCCGCATCGTCGAAGCTGCCTGACGCGCGAAGCGCCAAGCCAAGATTCGAATGGGCTTCCGCCGATGTCGGATTCGTCGACACGGCCCGACGAAACACCTCCACCGCCTCATCGTTGCGCCCCGCCCTGGTCAGCGCCACGCCCATATTGCCCAGGTATTGGGCGTTCGATGGCTCTTGCTTCAGCGCCACAGCAATGTGGCGGATGGCGGCGGTCGTTTCGCCCTGCTGCAACTGCGTGAGGCCGAACAGGTGGTTGGCTGCGGGATGGCTGTCGTCGCGGCGCAGGATCTGCCGGTAGAGGTCTGCCGCTTCACCGCCGCGGCCGGCCTGGTGCAATTCCATGCCGAGCCGAAGCAGGCTCTCGACGGTCGGACTTTGCGACTGGCTGCGAGGGGGACGACGGGAGGAGGACATTGGTCCTTGCTAATGGCTGCCTTGCCTATGCCGCAAGTCCTCGTCCATATGACGGCAAACTAGGGCGGGAAAGCAGAAAATGACAGACGGCAAGGTGGCGGTGGTGACCGGCGCGACCTCGGGAATTGGTCGGGCGACGGCGATCGGGCTGGGGAAAGCCGGTTATCGAGTGGCGATTCTGGGGCGGCGTGAGTCTGAACTGGCGGAGACGGCCCGACTCAGCGGCGCCAGCTATAGTGGCGTCTGCGACGTTACCGATCCGGCAGCGGTGCATCGCTACTTCACCGATCTCAAGGCGAAGCTGGGTCGCGTGGATGTGGTGTTCAACAATGCCGGCCGCTTTGCGCCACAAGCCAGCTTCGGCGACACCGATATCGCGACCTGGCAGGGCATGGTCGACGTAAACCTCAACGGCGCGTTCTACGTGGCGCGTGAGGCGTTCCGGGCGATGCGGGACCAGGCCCCCCAGGGGGGCCGGATCATCAACAACGGTTCGATCTCGGCTTATGTGCCGCGACCGGGCGCTGCCGCTTACACGGCGACCAAGCACGCGATCACCGGGTTGACCAAGGCGATCTCGCTGGACGGGCGGGCCTTCAGCATCGCCTGCGGACAGATCGACATCGGCAATACTGCCACCGACATGACAGCCAGGATGACCACCGGGTCGCTGCAGGCCAACGGCACGATGGAGCCCGAGCCAACTTTCGACGTGCAGCACGTAGTGGATGCGATCCTCTACATGAGTGGGCTGCCGCTCGAGGCGAACGTGCAGTTCATGACTGTCATGGCCACTACAATGCCGTATATCGGCCGCGGATAGCCCTATTCGGTCACATGGCTTCCGCAGCCGATCCACACACTTGCCGAGATGTCAGATGACTGAGCTTGCCTTGCAAGACGAAACGCTATTTGCCCCCATCGCGGGGCTTCGCGATTTCAGCGTGGACGGCGACAGGTACTACAGAATGCTCGCCGAGTCGGATGATCCCATATTGTCGGTCGGTGGAATTCTCGGACTCATCGAACGAGACGCCGTCCAACACGGAGACCTGCCGCGGCTGCGCGAGCTATGTCGACACGGCGCGGTTCGACGGCGCGCCTTCAACCACTTCACCCGATTGAGCGACCATATCCTCGCGGCAGAAGTGGCTGCCTTGGGGCCGGATACAGTCAAGGACCTGGAGAAGGCCAGTATCGAGGCTCGTTCCCGGAACGACAACGGCAAGCAGCGAGATGTTGAGATCGCCAAGTATCTCGCTTGGGGCGAGGTTGGCATGTTGCGCAACGCCGCCACCTCGGCCGAACTCGTTGAGGGGTGGCGCGGCACGGTGCAAATTCTGGCCAAAGCCGTCGCCGTGCGACCAGACGACCCCAAGGCGTTCTCGGCGCTTGCGACGACGCTGGAAAGCGCGAGGCGATACGATCTTCTCGAGTATGCGTTGGCGCAAGCGGTTGGCATCGAAATGCTGGAGCTGCAGGCGGACGTATTCAGGGCCGGAGTCCGTCTGGCCGCCGGAGATGCCGAGGGGTGTCTTTCCCAGCTGAAGGAGTTCGAAGATCGCGGACGTGCAGCGCGCCGGCAATACTCCATCGGCGCGGCAGGTGAGCAACTCAGGGCAAAAGCTCACTACAAGCTCGGGCGCTATCGAGAGGCGTTCAGAAGCTACGCCAGCATGAACACGATTGACGCGGCATCGTTCGAGCCGACCAGTTACATCGCAGACTGCCTGGCTCGGAACGCGCAGGCAGTGCCTCCCCTTCCAGCCCTGGACCGCCCCAATTACGTGATGATGCTCGGGTTCCCCAGGTCGGGAACGACGATGCTGGAGAATGCTTTGGCCGCACACCCTCGCGTCGAAACGTTCGAGGAGGTTCCATCGATACACGCGACGACGAGCTACATCGACCGGGGAAACAAGGGCCAAACAGAGCACGAACCTCGCAGCGCCGCGCTCTACCTCGAGGCTCGTGAACGCTATTTTTCCGCGCTCGATCGCCTACGGCAGAAGAATGGCGCCGATACCTATGTCGACAAGCTGCCGATACGTTCTTTGATTGCTCCATTCATGAAGCACCTGATCCCCAGCCAACGCTTCATCTTTTCGATCCGGCATCCCTACGACGTCGCACTCAGCTGCTTTCAGCAGCGCTTCGGCGCAAATCCGGCAATGGCGAACTTTCTCAACCTGCTGGACACTATCCGGATTTACGACCTCACCATGACTGAATGGTTCAAAGTCCATTCGCTCGACGACCCGTCGGTTCACTATGTGAGGTACGATGACCTTGTCACCGACTTTGAAACCGTCATGCGGAGCACGCTAGGGTTCCTGGGACTGGACTGGAATCCAGCGGTGCTCGAATTTGCCGAACGAGCAAGCGAGCGCGCCAATCGCACCCCAAGCTATCAGAAGGTGCGCCAAGGCTTGTCGCTCGGCGTCCAGACCTATTGGCGCAACTACGACTTCCTGTTCACGCAGGCCGAGGCAGCGCCCCTGACCAAATGGGCTAAATTCTTCGGCTACGAGACGTTCTAGGCGGCCCCGTACACCCTCTCCCCCGCAATCCAGGTCGAACGCACCTTCAGATCGTCGCTGAGCACGGCGAAGTCACCGCGAGCACCCTGGGTCAGATGGCCGCGATCGGCTTCGGCGTGGATGGCGCGGGCGGGGTAGAGGCTCGCCATGCGCAGCGCCTCGTCGAGCGGCACGCCGATGGTCTGGTGGACGTAGCGAATGGCGTCGATCATGGCGAGATCGGCGCCGGCGAGGGTGCCGTCTGCGAGGCGCAGGGCGCCGTCCTTGCGGTAGACGGTGCGGCCGGTGAGCTCGAACTCGGTCCAGTCCGTGCCGGTGATCGACATGGCGTCGGAGACGAGGAAAATCTGGCTCGGCCCCCGCTTGGCGCGCAGCGCAATGCCGATCGAGGCCGGGTGCACGTGGATGCCGTCGGCGATGAGGCCGGCATCGAGTCCCGGCAGGTCGAGTACGGCGCCAACCAGGCCCGGTTCGCGATTGCCGATCTGGCTCTGGGCGTTGAACAGGTGCGTCGCCATCGAGGCTCCGGCCTCGACGGCAGCGGCAACCTGCACATAGGTGGCGTCGGAATGGCCGATACTGACGACGATGCCGGCCGCCGCGAGGCGGGAAATCTGCTCGGGGCCAACGGTTTCCGCGGCGACGGTAATGAGGAGAGTCGGCAGTGCGCGCTTGGCAGCGAGAAGCCGCTGCAGGTCGGCTTCGTCCATCGGGCGGATCAGTGCCGGATCGTGTGCCCCCTTGCGGGCGATGGACAAATGCGGGCCCTCGAGATGGAGGCCGAGGAAGCCAGGGACATGCTGGTCTGTCGCGGTGACACCGGCGGCGATGACGGCCTCGTTCTTGGGCACCGTGTCGGTGATCAGCGTCGGCAGGCAACCGGTACAGCCGAACTGCGCCAAGGTGGCGCAGATGGTGCGGATCGCATCGAGCGTCGGGGTGTCGTTGAGCAGAGCGCCACCGGCGCCGTTGACCTGCAGATCGAGGAAACCGGGAACGATCATGGCGCCATCGGCGGGAACGCGGATGGCATCGGTCGGCGAATCCGCGGCGATCAGGCCTTCGACCTTGCCGTCAGCGACCACCAGCGCCATGTGGTCGTGCCACTCGGCGCCGTCGAAGATGCGGGCTCCGGTGAAGGCTTGCTTGGCCATAGTCTGTCTCCGAGTGTTTTGGCCGCCCCCAACTCCCGAGGGGGGCGACATCCTGTTCCGAACGTTCCCGAACGCAGGCCGTCGAGGCGGGTTAGATGGTTTCCGTGACCTTCTTGAGGTGCGGCGGACGGTCCGGATCGAAGCCGCGGCGACGGCTCAGGGCTTCGACGAAACCGTAGAAGCTGACGATCAGCGCCAGGGCGTCGGTGATGGCATGGCCGGAAGCGGCAAAGGGCAGCCGTTCAGCGCTCTGGGCATTGACCGAGGTGATGAAGACGCGGGCGCCCTGCCCGGCCAGCCGTTCGGCGACTTCGGCGACCGAGGCCTCGGCGGCGTCGCGGGCGGCGAGGGCCAGTACCGGGAAATGGTGCTCGACGATGCGGGCCGGGCCATGAATGACCTCGGCAGCGCTGTAGGCCTCGGCGTGGATGCCGCAGGTTTCCTTGAACTTGAGCGCCGCTTCGCTGGCGATGGCAAGCGCAGGACCGCGACCCAGGACGTAGAGCGACTGATGCTGGTCGAGCGCGCCCAGCAGCGGCGACCAGTCGCAATGCACGGCCTGTTCGAGAACCTCAGGCAGTGAGTCGAGAGCGGCCAGCAGCGCCTTGTCTTCCAACCAGTTTCCCACGAGTCCAAGCCCGGCCACGACCGACGCGACAAAGGTCTTGGTGGCGGCGACCGACTTCTCCTCGCCCGAGCGAAGCGCGATGGTCTGATCCGAGGCCCGGGCGAGCGGCGAATCCGGCGTGTTGGTCAGCGCGAAGGTCAACGCGCCATTCTTCTTCGCCGACTGGGTCATGCCGACGATGTCGGGGCTCTTGCCCGACTGCGAGATGGCGATGGCGGCGGTGCCGCTGAGCTTCAGCTCCCGGCCATAGATCGAATAGACCGAGGGGCCGACCGAGGCGACCGGCACGCCAGCCAACAGCTCGATGGAGTATTTGAGGAACGAAGAGGCGTGGTCGGAGGAGCCGCGCGCGATGGTGACGATGGCGGTGGGGTCGGCAGCGCGGAGCGCCTTGCCGGCGGCGACGAAGTCGGCCTTGCCCTCCGACAGCAGGCGGGCGATCGCCGACGGGGTCTCTTCGACTTCCTGGCGCATGTAGCTGGCGTTGGCGGCTGTGGTCACGGCATCACTCACGGTTTGCGATCATTTGCGGGCGGCGTCACCGACTCTGAGCTCGGCGACGAAATCATAGGTGTCGCCGCGATAGACCGAGCGGGTCAGTTCTACAACTTTCCCCGAGGGAAGGTAGGCGACCCGTTCGATGTGGAGCGCGGCGGCTCCAGGGGGAATCTCGAGCAGACGGGCATCGTCCTCATCGAGGTTGGCGGCCCGGATGCGCTGGATAGCACGGACCGGCCGGTTGCCGGTCTTTTCGAGATGCGAGTAGAGCGAGGAGCCGACCGAGGCCGGATCGGGCAGCGTCGCTGCCGACAGCGCGGCACGTTCGATGGCGAGCGGCATATCGCCTGAAAGACGCAGCCGCTCGACGCGGGCGACCTGCTCGCCCGGCGACAGACCCAGGATCATGGTCTCCTCGGGCGAGGGATCATAGATGCCACGGTCGAGCCAGATGGCGCGCACGGCCATGCCGCGCCGCGCCATATCCTCGGTGAACGAGGTGAGCTGACTCAGCGATTGCTCGACGCGGTTCTGATGTTGGGCAACGAAGGTCCCCGAGCCGTGGCGCTGAATCAGCACGCCATCGCGCACCAGATGCTGCACGGCCTTGCGCACGGTGACGCGTGAGACTTCGACCCGCGCGGCCAGATCGCGCTCCGAAGGGAGCGCATCGCCGGGCTTGATGGCGCCCCGCGCCACCGCGTCCTCGATCCAGCGCTTCAGCTGCAGGTAAAGCGGACCACCCTGCGGCAGGATGATGGCTTGGGCACTGAACAGGGCATTGCTGTTGCTGGTCAATCACCGATCCCGGACCAGACCACCCTGCTCCGCTCGGCCTTGTCGTGGCCGATCGCAGGATGACGTTCTTCGTTGCTCGCTATAATACCAATAAAAGACCATTGGCCAAGCGGTTTCTGGCCTCGCGCCATGATCTCCCTGTGAGATCGGTCCCACAGGAGGGCTTCGTCCGCGGCGCGGCTCGACAAGTGGTATTTTTTTGGCATTATGCAATCGAGGGCTTTTGGCCTCCCGCCAAGGCGAAGCCCGGAGCGGTGTCTCATCAGGAGTCTGACGTGAGCGTTCGTGTACTTGTGGCGGGTCTGGGTAATATGGGGCGGAGCCACGCCCTGGCCTATCACCGGCACCCGGGGTTCGAGATCATCGGACTGGTGAACCGGCGCACGCCCGAGCTCGAGCCAGAGCTGGCCGGTTACACGGTGCGATCCGACTATGCCGGTGCGCTGCAGGAGCTGAAGCCGGAGCTCGTCTCGATCAACACCTATACCGACACCCACTCCGACTACGCGGTGATGGCGCTGGAACAGGGCGCGCATGTTTTCGTCGAAAAGCCGCTGGCGATGACGGTGGCCGATGCGGAGCGCGTCGTGGCGGCAGCCAGGGCCAATGGGCGGAAGCTGGTCGTCGGCTATATCCTCAGGCACCACCCGAGCTGGATCCGGTTCATCGATGAAGCGCGCAAGCTCGGCGGTCCGTACGCCTTCCGCCTCAACCTCAACCAGCAATCGAGCGGCGCGAACTGGCGGACGCACAAGACGCTGATGGAGGCGACATCGCCGATCGTCGATTGCGGTGTGCATTATGTCGATGTGATGTGCCAGATCACCGATGCGAGGCCCGTGGAGGTCCGCGGCATGGGGGTAAGGCTTTCGGACGAGATTGCGCCCGATATGTACAATTACGGCGCGCTGCAGGTGCTGTTCGAAGATGGTTCGCGCGGCTGGTACGAGGCAGCGTGGGGACCGATGGTTTCGGAGAACGCGTTCTTCATCAAGGACGTGATGAGCCCCAACGGTGCGGTGTCGATCGTCATGGAGCCGGGGGCCCGCTCCGACGATCTCGATACGCACACCCGTACCGACCAGATTCGGGTGCACCGGGCGGCGCTCACTGCCGATGGGGCCTTTGCCAATTCCGACGAGTACATCTCGATGCAGGGGGAGCCGCATCACGATGCGCTGTGCGCCCGCGAGCAGGACTATGTCTATCGCGCCATCGTCGAAGATATCGACCTGAGCCGGCACATGAACGACGCGGTGCAGTCGCTGCGAATCTGCATCGCCGCAGACGAGAGCATCCGTAGCGGACTGGCGGTGAAGCTGTAACGCCCGAGAGCGGGGGCCGGCGCTGGGCCAGCCCCTCCTCCCGTTACATCGCCGGCAGGATGGCGATGTCGCGGACATCGCCCTCGATCGCCAGATCAACCGTCTTGGTGGCCGCGCCGGTCTCGAGATTGACCGTATGGAGCGCGCCGCCTGTCGCGAGGTAGGCGGTGTTGGTGAGGTCGGCAGTCGCAGCGATGTCGAAGGCATAGGTGGCGCCGGTGACACCGAGGGCGCCGCGAGTGGCGAGAACGCCGTCGTTGGGCGTGGTCTGCTGCAGGAGGCCGAGCTTGGTGTCGATGTCGTACATCGCGGTCTTTTCGGGCTTGCCCACCGAGTTCGTGTACGCGACCGCCACGACGCTGGCGGTGGCTGCGGCGTTGGCATCGGCGGCATCGAAGTTCAGCTTGCCGTCAACGGTGGTCATGCCGTCGTCGACATTGGCGCGGAGGTTGGTGCCGTCTGAGCCGACGATGCGGAGACGGTCGGCGACAGGGTTGAAATCGACACTGGCGGAGACGCCGGCCGCCAGCTTTTCGGACAACATGCTCTTCACCGTGGCAGCGCCGCTTGTGAGATCGATGATGACGACCGAACCGTCGGCAGCGACGCCATAAAGGGCATTGTCGGCGGGGCGGACATCGATGCCCAGCAGGCTGTCGACGCCGCTAACGTCCACCGAAGCGCCGGTGGCGCCGGTTTCGGTGTCGAAACTGACAAGGGTCTTGTCACCGACGAGGGCGACGGCCGGGGCGGCAAGGGCCGCGGCGGGCAGTACGGCAAAGCCGATGGCGGCGAGGGCGACGAGAGAGGTGCGGGCAGTCATGGATGTCTCCTTGGCTTTTCGTCTCTTTGAGGAGCAGCGGCGAGATGTTTCTCGGCGCTCTCACAGGGACTACCCGCGGCGATTGGCCCTTGGATGCAGCGCGCGGAAAAACTTTCGTGCGTTGCATCCGAGTGGACGGATCGCGTGTAATCGTCGAATGGAGCACACGGTGAGCGACATCCGACAGGCCATCACCCCGGAAACCCTGCTGGCGCGCGTCGCCAAGGCGGAGCGTGCGGCGCTGGCGGCGTTGTTCGAGAGCGAGGCGGGACGGCTGCTCGCAGTGGCGCGGCGAATCGTCAGGCGGAGCGACCTTGCCGAGGAAGTGGTACAGGAGACGTTTGTTGCGGTTTGGCAGCGGGCCGGGCAGTTCGACCCGGCGCGAGGCAGCGCACGCGGCTGGCTGACGACGATGGTGCGCAACCGGGCGCTGAACCTGCTGCGCGACGGCGGGCGACTGGAATTCCATGACGCAACGACGCTGGAAGCGATGAGCGCCCGCGAGCACGACGCGGTTTCGGCGTTCCAGACGCTGCCGGACAGTGAAGGGCTGAAGCATTGCCTCGAGCAGCTGGATGAGCCGAAAAGGCGCGCCGTGCTGCTGACTTACGTTGTCGGGATGAGCAATGGCGAGGTGGCGGAACGGCTGGCCGTGCCGTTGGGCACTGCCAAATCGTGGATACGACGCTCCATCGCAGCGCTGCAGGAGTGCCTGAGATGAGCGCCGCATTTGACGAGCAGGTCGGCGATTACGTGCTGGGGCTGCTGGACGGCGCCGACCTCGCGGCGTTCGAGGCGCAACTCGATCGTGACCCTGGATTGGCAGAGCGGGTGGCGATGCTGCGGGGCAGAATGCAGGCGCTGGACGACACGGTGATCCCTGCCGACGTGCCGAGCGGCTTGTGGAAGCGGATCGAGGCGGAACTGGAACCGACGGCGGCCCTCGCCCCGGCGAGCCGCGCCCAGATGCGCCAGCAGAGCTGGCTGCTGGCCGCGAGCATCGTGATTGCCGCAGGTATCGGCTTTGTCGCCGGCCAGCAGTTCAGCAAACCGGCCCAGCCGGTGGTGATCGCGGTGCTGGTGTCAGATGATGCGACCCCCGGAGCGATCGTCGAGGCCTTCGCCAACAACAGCGTGCACATCGTACCGCTCGAGGCATTCGACGTGCCGGCCGGCAAGGTGCTCGAAGTCTGGACCAAGCCAAACGAGGAGATCGGAGCGGTGTCGCTGGGGCGCTTCGCGCAATCGCAGGAAATCGTGCTGGATGGCGCGACGCTGCCATTGCCGCAGGCCGGACAGCTCTACGAGATCACTCTCGAGGATGCGCCGGGTTCGCCGACCGGCAAGCCGACAGGTCCGATCCTGGCCAAGGGGTTGGCGCGATCGCCGATCTGAGCACTACCCAGCCGGCAACCGCGTGCTAACATGTCAGCCGACACTCACTCCAAGCGGCTGATTTCATGCGCATTATCGATACGCACCTGCACCTGATCTACCCTGACAGGTTCTCCTATCCATGGCTGAGCGGCGCCCCGGCGATCAACAGGCCATGGCATGTCGAGAGCTACTGGGCCGAGGCTGCCCCCCTGGGGGTCGAGGCGGCCCTTCATATGGAGGTGGACGTTGCGGAACCGCAGATCGCCGATGAGACCGCATTCGTCTTGGGGCTCGATCGGGTCATCGGGGCGATCGCCAACGGGCGGCCGGAGCATGCGGATTTCGAGCGTCACCTCGAGAGGATGCAGGCGCTCGGGCGGGTCAAGGGGATACGGCGCCTGCTGCAGGGCCAGCCGGCTGAACTGAGCCAGACGCAGACCTTCATCGACAGCATCCGGTTGCTGCCGCGTTACGGGATGAACTTCGATATCTGCGTGAAGTCGCACGAACTGATGCTGGCGCCGCCGCTGATCGAAGCGTGTCCCGAGACGCAGTTCGTGCTCGACCACTGCGGCAACCCCAAGATCGCCGAGCGCGAATGGGAGAGCTGGACGACGCGCATGGAGCGGGTGGCCGAACTGCCGAACGTGGTGTGCAAGGTGTCGGGGATCCTGGCCAATGTCGACGATACCTGGACGGTGGATACGATCCGGCCCTATGTCGAGTTCGTCATCGAGACGTTCGGCTGGGACCGCGTCGTGTGGGGCAGCGACCATCCGGTGGTGACGCTGTTCGCGGACCTGACCAAATGGGTGAATGCAAGCCGCGAGATCGTGGCCGGCGCGAGCCAAGTGGAACAGGAGAAGCTGTTCTCGGCGAACGCGGAACGCATCTACCGACTGTAGATGCGGCAGCATCAGTGTGATTTGACGCATCGCAATCTGCTGTGCTCCAGTGTCCCGCGAGGGGGAGCATGGGGCACGGCAGTCGATCATTTGTCGAACTGAGACATCGGCGCACGATCCTCATCGCAGCACTGGTCCTGATCGGCGTTTGTCTGTTTGCCGCGACCGTCGGGCTGTCGTTCTGCGTGCCGTTGTCGGTCGACGACGAAAATGGCTCCAGCGAAGAACTGGATCTGCTCGCTCGGTAACTTGAGGCACGGGCGGGGCGCCGGTGCCGCATCTTAGCTTTCCGGACTTTACCTCATCGTTCACCTCTTGCCGCCATGCCCGGCTTCGTCTTTGCTCTCGATGAGGGAGGACTTCGGCAATGGCGGGACAACCGCATTTCGTCATCGTGGGCGGCGGGACGGCCGGGTGGATCGCGGCCTTCATCATCCAGGACTCGATCAAGCGCCTGAAGCTCGATGCCAGGCTGAGCGTCGTGGAGTCGAGCAAGATCCCGACCGTGGGGGTGGGCGAAGCGACGACCGCCGCGTTCCATGTCTTCCTGACGCATTTCGGCATCGACATCTTCGAGTTCTTCCGCAAGACGGAAGCGACCTACAAGCTCGGCATCCGGCACGAAGACTGGCGGCGCAAGGGCTATACCTATTACGGGCCGATCGATGATCCGCATGCGGTGGCGCGGCCACCGGCGGGAGCGCCGTCCGACTATCTCAACGTCTATGCGGTGTCGGTGAACGAGCCGGTTCAGGACATGCACCTGTTCGGGCCGCTGCTGAAGCAGAAGAAGGCGCCCTGGGCGCAGAAGGCGGACGGCTCGCTGATCCCTCTGGGGCCGTTCCTGCCGGCCTATCATTTCGACCAGTCGCTGGTGGGAAAATTCCTCAAGGAGAAGTCCAGCGGCGTCGAGATCGTCGACAACGTACTGACCGGAGTGGAACGGCACGGCGAGACGGGTGACGTTACGGCCCTCGTGTTCGAGGACGGACAAAAGCTCGAGGGCGACTTCTTCATCGATGCGACCGGGTTTCGCAAACGCCTGATCGTCGGCGAAATGCAGGCGCCATGGATCTCCTACCAGCACGAACTGCCGGTGAACCGCGCCCTGCCCTTCTGGCTGCCGGTTGAGCCGGGCGAGGAGATCGCCAACTACACTCGTGCCTGGGCGCAGGAAGCGGGCTGGATGTGGCAGATCCCGACACAGTACCGATATGGCTGCGGCTACGTTTACTCGGACGAGTTCCGGACGCCTGACGAGGCGCATGCCGAGGTGGAGCGGGTGCTGGGGCGCAAGATCGAGGTGCGCGGCGACATCCAGTTCAAGATCGGGCGCCTCGAGAAGGCATGGATCAACAATGTCGTGGCGGTCGGATTGAGCTCGAGTTTCCTCGAACCACTCGAGTCGACCTCGATCCATGGCACGATCGTGCAGATGATGATGTTCGCCGGGCAGTACCTGCGCGATCCCGCCAAGATGGGGCAGCCGCTGCGGGATGACTACAATCGGCGCGTCGGGCGACAGGTCGACGACTTCAGGACGTTCGTGAACACCCACTACATGACCGAGCGCGACGATACGCCGTTCTGGCGCGAAGTGCGGGCCAACCGCATCCATCCGGAGACCAGGCAGCGGCTGGAGCGCTGGAAGGTCGAGATGCCGCGGCGCGAGCATTTTGCCGACTACCTGTTCGGACTGCCGCATGTGGAAACCCAGTTGCACTATCCGGTGCTGGATGGGCTCGGCCTGCTCGATCCGGCGGTGGCAAAGGCCGAGATGGCGCGCGACCCCAAACTGAGGAAGTTCGCACGCGAAACGCATGCCGGACTGGTGAAGGAATACAGGCAGGCCGCCGCCAAGGCGCTGGGGCATGCGGCGTTTCTGGAGGTGGTTCGGGGGATGGGCTAGCCGTACCGCCCGCGCGACAATCCTCGATGTCATCCCGGCGGAGGCCGGGATCCATCCTGAGATGTCGCGGTCTTTTGCGCGAAAGCCGAAATGTCCCAGGATGGGCCCCGGCCTTCGCCGGGGTGACACTGTGGGTGGGTGAGACGGTGCCCAAAGGCCCCCCGCTCCTCCGCCAGGCCGGGGCTACAGACTGTAGTTCAGTTCGTAGTGCACCGTCTTGTCGTGCTCGGCGGCGTAGCTCCCCTGCCCTGTGATCCCCTGCAGATCGCCGGTGCCGGAGCCCTGAACAATCTGCCACTTGCTGGCGGCCACGCCGTTGGTCCAGTCGCCGACCTCATAGATGATGAACTGGCCGGATTTGCCGTCGAGCGTACCCGCCATGACCAGATAGCCGGCATAGTGGCAGGTCTCGGCGGTGGGGTACTGCATCAGATAGCGACCGGGCCCGGTGGCTTCTATGTCCCCATGCATGACGATATCGATCTTTGCCTCGGTCGATTTCAGCGGCGTCGCTTCGTGATACGGCTTCTCGTCCCAGTTGTTGTGCAGAATCGTGCCTTTGGCGGTCTTCATGGTTTGCTCCTTGCTTGGACGAGGAGCCTAGCGGGCGGTGACCGCAGGGAATTGTAGTTTCGCGACACAAGGAGATCGGTGGATGATCCTGCGCCAATGGTCGGCCCGTATCCGTACCGCGGATGAAGCACGCTACGTGGCCTATATCGAGGAGACCGGCGCCGCGCATTACGCCGCGACGCAGGGCAATCTGGGGTTCCAGATCCTTACCAGCGCCGGGGCCGACGGGCTGAGCACGGTGACGACGCTCAGCTGGTGGACCGATATCGAGGCAGTGAAACGGTTTGCCGGAGACGATTATCAGCGGGCGCAGTAATACCCAGAGGACGATGCCTTTCTGGTGGAAAGGACCGAGTTCGTGCAGCACCACCTGGTGCGGACATCGCAGATGAGCGGCGTGCACTGACGCCATGCGGCAGAACGATCCCAAACCGGTCGATCCGGCCGTGAAGCCGGCGCGCGGGCTGCTGCACAAGCGAACCAGCTTCGAGCATTTCGAGCTGACCCGTTTTTCGCCGTCGGACGACCTCGGCGAGTGGGTCGAGCACCACTGGATGATCCTCTACGACCTGGGGACCCGGCCGCCCTACACGCAGCGCAATCTCAGCCACCCCAACCAGCACGTGGTGATCGACTCGCGCGGCGAGACCGGGATTTTCGGGGCCGCGACCGGTGTTTTCGAGACGACGCTGAGCGGCACAGGGCGCGTCTTCGCGACGAAGTTCTGGCCAGGAGCGTTCCGGCCGTTCTTCGGGCGAGCGGTGAGCGCGCTAAGCGACAGCTGGGTGCCGGTCGAGACGGTGTTCTCGCGGACATCGGCAGAGCTGCAGCACGAATTCGCCGGCCTCAACGATCCTCTGGGCATGGCGGAGCGGATGGAAGACCTGGTTCGCGCGCGGTTGCCGAAGCCGGACGAGAAGGCGAGCCTCGCAAGGCGGATCGTGCAGTTCGCCGAGGCCAACCTCGAACTGGTGTCAGCCGGAGAACTGGCCGGCGCGTTCGGACTGGGGCTCAGGGCCCTGCAGCGGCTGTTCGACGAGTATGTCGGGGCCTCGCCCAAATGGGTGATCGACCGCTACCGGATGCTGGAAGCGGTGGAAACCCTGAATGCCGGTGCTCCGAACAGCCTGACGGACCTCGCATATCGGCTTGGCTATTTCGATCAGGCGGCGTTCAATCATGCGTTCGAGAAGCTCACCGGCGCACCGCCCAAGGCGTTTCTCGCACCATAGGCGTTCCTCGGGGAAGGATGATCATGACCTCGCCATTCGACAGCTGGCTGTTCTGGGCGCTGCTTTCCGCGGTGTTTGCGGCCATGACGGCGATCTTTGCCAAGATCGGCATCGAGAACATCGACAGCGATTTCGCCACGCTGATCCGCACCGGCGTGATCATCGTGGTGCTGGCGGGGATCGTTCTGGCGCTGGGCAAGTTCCAACCGCTGGACACGATCTCGGGCAAGACCTGGCTGTTCCTGGTGCTGTCAGGGCTGGCGACCGGCGCTTCGTGGCTGGCGTATTTCCGGGCGTTGAAGCTTGGACAGGCGGCCGAGGTGGCCCCGATCGACAAGCTCAGCGTGGTTCTGGTGGCGATCTTCGGCGTGTTGTTCCTGGGGGAGAAGCTGACGCTGCAGAGCTGGATCGGCGTCGGTCTGATCGCCGTTGGTGCAGTGACGCTCGCCTGGAAGATCTGAGCGCGCTGCAGGCAGCCCCTGGAAGATGACCAAACCCGAGCCTCCCTTGCAGGAGGCCGGGTGGGACTGCCTGCTCTGTCGGCCTAATGCTGGCTATGCATGCCGCCGGGTTCGGAGATTTCCTGCAGCGCATGGGCGCTGGCGCGGCCCGAGTCGGCGAGGGCGACATCGCCCAGCGAGATCATGCCGATGAGCCGCTTCTCGCGGCTGAGCACCGGCAGTCGGCGGATCTTGAACTCGGCCATCTGCTCGGAGACTTCGGACAGTTCCTCGTCTTCGTAGCACCAGCGGGGGCTGGAACTCATGACCTGGCGGACGCGCGTCTCGGGGCCCATGCCCTCGGCCACGGCACGGATGCAGATGTCCCGATCGGTGATCATGCCGACCAGCCGGTCGTTCTCACCCACCGGCAGTGCGCCGGCATCGATCTCACGCAGGGTACGCGCGACGGAGCGGATGGTATCATCGGGCGAGCAGAGCTCGACATCGGTGCTCATGCATTCGCTGACTTTCATGGCCATTCTCCCTGTTGGAGCGCTTTCAGGGCTTTTGAAAGCGCTGCTGCGGGGACGGCGGGGCGCCGCCCCTGCGGGAAGAATGCAGCAGGGGTCGGAGAGTTCAGCGCATCGGCTGAAACAGATTTCCCTCAGGCAGTATCGTAGGCGCCGAGCAGCAGCGGCAGGATGCTGATCTGCTGCGTCACCGGGTTGCCGTCCTCAATGTCCCAGGCGGCGCTGAGGGCAGCGTGCGCCGAAGCCCAGGCGAGCAGGTGGCGGCGCGGGATGCCCGTGCGCGCCGCAATCATACGGGAGTGGCTGCCGACGCGAGACGCGCTGATGACGAAATCGTCGCTCTGCTCCGGGTTGAGGAAGCTGTTGGCGTAGTCGTAGGCCGGATCGCCGATAAGGCCCTTGGGGTCGATCGCGACCCAGCCCCGGCTGCCATGCGCGATGTTGTCGTGATGCACATCGCCGTGCAGCGGCAGGGCAGCCATGGGGCGGTCGAACAGGTTGTAGGCGATGCCGGTGGCACGCCCGACCAGGTCCCGCGCCTGGCGCGGCCAGGCGCCGGCGCCGACGCGGAACAAGGCTTCGAAGCGCTGGCGCAGCGGGGTGAGCCCGGCCGGCGGCGCCGTGTCGCGCGGCGCGTGCAGCTTTTCCACGGTGTCACAGAGAATCTCGGTGGCTTCCGCATCGCGGCCGGCGCGGGCGACGTCTCCGAGCGTCTCGCCGGCGGCCAGCTCCATCAGTACGGCGTCGCGAGCGAGGCCGTAGATCGCGGCGGCGCCGTTGCCGGCGTACCAGACCAGCAGGCTGCCACCGTTGCGCTCGTCATCGCCGGTGCCCGGCTTCAGGAGCTTGAGCACCGCGGGCGGCTGGCCGGTGCGCTCGACACGATAGACGAAGCTGGTGGGGGTTTCGACCAGCAGCGTCGGACGGGTCAGCGACCAGCGCGCCAGGGCGCGGCTGAGCATGGTGGCGTCGGGGGTGGGATTGAGGAGCGTGGCCATGTCACCCCATTAGCCCAGAGGGGTAAAAAGAAACCCCGCGGCATGCCGCGGGGTCAGGTCAGGGAGGAGATGTCGCTGGTCGGACGGCCGTCAGGCGACCCGCTGCTTCTTGGCAGGACGGGCCCAGGCCGGGATCCAGTCACCATGCGCGGCCAGCAGATCGTCGGTGAGGTTCCAGATCTGCTCGAGGTCGAGCTCGGCAGCGGTGTGCGGATCCATCATCGCGGCGTGATAGATGTGCTCCTTGTTCTCGGTCATCAGCGCCGCGACGGTGAGCTCCTGCACGTTGATGTTGGTGCGGATGAGCGCGGTCAGTTGCGGCGGCAGGTCGCCGATATAGGTCGGCTGGATGCCCGAGGCGTCGACGAGGCACGGAACCTCGACGGCGGCGTTGAACGGCAGGTTGGTGATGACGCCGTTGTTGCGGACGTTGCCGTAAATGACGCCGGGCTCGCCGGTCCACACCGAGTTGACGATCTCGGAGGCGTATTCCTTGCTTTGCTTGACCTCGATGGTGTTGGCCTTGCGGTACTCGTCGGAGGTGGTTTTCCACTTGGCGATCTGCTCGACGCAGCGCTTGGGGTATTCGTCGAGCGGAATGCCGAACCTCTCGATGATGTCCTCGCGACCTTCCTTGATGAAGTACGGGGTGTACTCGGCGAAGTGCTCGGAGCTCTCGGTGACGAAATAGCCGAGCCGGGTCAGCATCTCGTAGCGCACCTTGTTGGGGCAGCGCGGGTTCCAGGTCGGCTTGGGCGCCCTGCCCTCGCGGTAGGCGCGGACCAGGTCGGGGTAGAGATCGCGGTACGAGCCGTCAGGCTGGCGATGCTCGAACTTGAGATAGAAGGCCATGTGGTTGATGCCGGCCGAGCGGTAGCGAATCTCGGAATAGGGAATCTCGAGATCGTGGGCCAGTTCCATGGCGGTGCCCTGCACCGAGTGGCAGAGCCCGACCTGCTTGATGGTCGGGTATTTCTCCGCAATGGCCCAGGTGTTGATGGCCATCGGGTTGACGTATTGCAGCATCACCGCCTCGGGGGCGACTTCCAGCATGTCCTCGCAGATCGACCACAGATGCGGCACGGTGCGCAGGCCGCGCATGATGCCGCCGACCCCGAGGGTGTCGGCGATGGTCTGGCGCAGGTTGTACTTCTTGGGCACCTCGAAATCGACCACGGTCGAGGGCTCGTAGCCGCCGATCTGGAAGCAGACGACGACGAAGTTGGTGCCATCGAGCGCTTCGCGCTGGTTCGAGAAGGTCTTCACGGTGGCAGGAACGCCGAGGGTGTTCACCAGCTTGCCCGCAATGATGGCGCTCTCTTCGAGGCGTTGCGGGTTGATGTCCATCAGGCGGATTTCAGCGCCGGTCAGTGCCTCGCGCTGCAGGATATCGCCGACGATGTTCTTCATGAACACGGACGAGCCGGCGCCGATGAAGGTGATCTTGGGGTTGGCCATTGGGGGTGTCTCCGTAAGTAGCGGTCGGGCCGGCTAGGCCGCGATTTCGAAGGCGGCTCGCACGAGCCGCGATGTGTATTCGGTCTTGGGGTTCTCCAGAACCTCGCTGACCGGCCCTTGTTCGACGATCTTGCCGTATTGCATGACCATCACCCGGTGGCACAGGGCTTTGACGACCTTGAGGTCGTGCGAGATGAACAGGTAGCTCAGGCCTTTCTCGGCCTGCAGCTTGCGCAGCAGTTCGATGATCTGGGCCTGCACCGAGAGGTCGAGCGCCGAAGTCGGCTCGTCCAGGAGAATGAACTCGGGCTCCAGCGCAATGGCCCGGGCAATGGCGAGGCGCTGGCGCTGGCCGCCCGAAAACTCGTGCGGGAAGCGACTGAGAATGGTGTCGGGCAAGCCGGCGTCGCGCAGCGCCTGGCGAACGCGCTCCACCCGCTCGCGGGAATTGGCGCCGATGCCGTTGACGATCAGGCCCTCCTCGATGATCTGGCGCACGCTCATGCGCGGGTTCAGCGAGGCGAAGGGGTCCTGGAAAACGATCTGCATGCGCGAGCGCAGCGGCCGCATCTGCTGACGATCCTTGGTGTCGATGCGCTCACCATCGAACAGGATCTCACCGCCTTGGTTGCCGATGAGGCGGATCAAGGCCTGCCCGAACGTGGTCTTGCCGGAACCGGACTCGCCGACGAGGCCGAGTGTCTCGTGCTTTTTCACGTTCAGCGATAGCTTGTCCACCGCAACCAGCTCGAAGAAATCGGGGCTGAAGAAGCCGCCGCGCTTCAGGGTGAAGGCGACTTTCACATCCTTGCCCTCGAGGACGGTCGGCGAGTCGCCCGCGATCGGAACAGCGGCGCCCTTGGGCTCGGACGCAAGCAGGTGCCGGGTGTAGCTGTGGCGCGGGTTGGCGAACAGCGCTTCGGTCGTGTTGTGCTCCTGCACCCTGCCGTTCTGCATGACATAGACGTAGTCGGAGAACTGTTTGACGATGGTCAGGTCATGGGTGATGAGAATCACCGCCATGCCGTATTTCGACTTCAGATCCTTGATCAGGTTGAGGATCTGGGCCTGCACGGTGACGTCGAGAGCCGTGGTCGGCTCGTCGGCGATCAGCACGTCGGGCCGGTTGGCGAGCGCCATGGCGATCATGACGCGCTGCCGCTGACCGCCCGACATCTGGTGCGGATACTGCCTGAGGCGCGCCGCCGGCTCGGGAATCTGCACATCCTCGAGCAGCTGCTGGGCCCGCTTCATCGCCTCGCCACGACTGATCCGATTGTGCAACTGCAGGATTTCGCAGAGCTGGGCGCCGACGGTGTAGATCGGGTTCAGCGAGCTCATCGGCTCCTGGAAGATCATCGAGATGTCGTTGCCGCGGAGCTTGCGCATTCCGGCATCGGGGAGCTTCAGGATGTCCTTGTCGCCCAGCGTGATGCGGGACTTGCCGCTGATCGTCGCGCGCTTGGTGAGCAGCCGCATGACGGTGCGGGCGGTGACCGACTTACCCGAACCGCTTTCGCCGACCAGCGCGATGGTCTCGCCCTTGTGGAGCTGGAACGAGACATCGCGAACGGCGTTGACGATGCCGCCCTCGACCTTGAAATCGACCGCGATATTGCGGGCGTCGAGGATCAGTTCGCGGCCGTGGCTGCCCAGGTCGTAACGTTCGGGCGGCGAGAGATCGTTGCTGTCGATAGTGCTCATCTCTTCACCTCAATAGGGGTCGATGGCGTCGCGGAGGCCGTCGCCAAGCGCATTGAAGGCGAAGACGGTGATCAGCACGAACACGACCGGGCTTAGAATCCAGGGATAGGAGCCGATCACCGAGAAGGTGCCGGTGTCCTGCAGCATCAGGCCCCAGGAGATCAGCGGCGGCTTCACCGCGAAGCCGAGATAGCCGAGGAAGCTCTCGAGCAGCACGACGCTCGGAATGGCGATGGTCACCGCGACGATCAGGTGGCTCGAGACGTTGGGCAGGATGTGCCTCAGAATGATGCGCCAGTCGGACGAGCCGACCGCGATAGCAGCGCGGACATACTCGATGCGGGCGAGCGCCAGGGTCTTGGAGCGCACCTCGCGGGCCAGCTGGGCCCAGCCAAGCGCCGCCATGACGCCGATGACGAAGGCGATGAAGACGTTGGAAGGCGCCGTCACCGGGATCAAAGAGGTGAGCGCGAGGTAGAGCGGGAGTTGCGGGAACGCCAGCACGAGATCGACGAAGCGCTGCACCCAGGCATCGAGGCGGCCACCCAGATAGCCCGAGGCGATGCCGATCAAGGTGCCGAGTACCGTGGTGAGCGACACCACCGCCAGCGCGATGGTCAGCGAGATCTGCGAGCCGACGATGCCGCGCGAAAGGATGTCGCGGCCAAACTTGTCGGTGCCGAGGAAGTGGATCGGGCGGCCATCGACCGAACCGAAGAAATGGATGTCGGCGGGAATGATGCCGAGCAGGTTGTAACGGTGCCCCTTGACGAAGAAGCCGAGCGCCGTGGGATTGGTTTTGTCCGGACCGGTCATCGGCTGGAAGGTGACGGGATCGAACTCGCCGGTCTCGACGATCGGGTAGATATACGGGATCGGGCTGAAGCTGCCGTCGGGGGCGCTGAACTCGACATGGTCGGGCGGCGCAAAGCCGATCTCGGCGCGCTTGGGATCCATCGGGGCGAAGAAATCGCCGAAGATGGCCATGAGGATCAACGCGACCGTCAGCACGAGGCCGATCATTCCCATGGTGGAGCGGCGGAACCGGCGCCAGACCAGCGTGGCATAGGTCTCGTTCCCATGGGCGAAGCGGCCGCCAACGATGGGCTGGCCATCCGCCGCAGGGTCGGCGGGCGGCAGCTGGTGCTCGGCGGGGGTCGCGAGTTCGGCCGATTTGGCGACGCCGGTCTCTGCGGGGCTGAGGGTGGGCTTATCGGCGATGGTGCTCATTCGCGGTTCTCCCCGCCAAGACGGACACGCGGATCGACCGCCGCAAGCAGCAGGTCGGCGATGATGTTGCCGATAATCAGCGTCGCGGCCAGCACCAGGACGAACGTGGCGGTGACATAGACGTCACCCACCGCCATGGAGCCGACGATGGCCGGGCCGACGGTGGCAAGGCCGAAGACGATGGCGACCTCGATCTCACCGGTGAGCATGTAGGGCAGCGCCACGCCCTGGTAGGCGATGAGCGGGTGCAGCGCGTTGGGCACGGCATGCCGCATGATGACGGCGCCTTCGGACAGGCCCTTGGCGCGGGCCGTCTCGACATATTGCGCGTTGAGCACATCGAGCAGGTTTCCCCGCATGACGCGCATGTTGTAGGCGAGCCCGCCGAAGGTGGCGATGAAGACCACAGGCCAGACATGGCTGACGAGATCGACGAACTTGTCCCAACTCCAGGGCGCGCCGCCATATCTCGACGAGAAGAAGCTGCCGATCTCCTGCACGTTCAGCTTGAAGGCCAGGATGTAGATGATGATCAGCGCCAGGAGGAAGCGCGGCACGGTCATGCCGAGGAAGGAGATGACGCCGAAGGCGGTATCGATCCAGCTATATTGTCGGGTGGCGGCGATGATCCCCATGCCGATGCCGATGACCGAGGCGAGAAAGTGACAGGTCAGCGCCAGCAGCACGGTGCGCGGCAGGCGCTCCGCCACCACGTCGCCGACGGGCTTGTTGTAGTACAGCGAGTGACCGAAATCGAAGCGGGTGACGATGCCCACCATCCAGTTGACGTACTGCACCGGCAGCGGCTCGTTGAGGCCGTTCTGCTCGCGATAGATCGCGGCCTGCTTCTCGGCTTCCTCGATGGTCGCCCCGCCCTGGTTGATCAGCATGGAGCGGATGTAGTCGCCGTAGTCGCCCGGAGGGGCCTGGATGATGGCGAAGGTCACGACGCTGAGAACCAGCAGGACCGGCAGGGCCGCCAGCACGCGCATCACCAGAAAACGCAGCAATTGCATATCGAAAATCTCCTCCGGTCAGGTGGCAAGGGGACCAGGGCCCCCTTGCCCGGATTCCGTCAGGTCGGGATCAGAGTTTCACCGGCCCGGCAGAGCCCGGCTCACCCGGGAGGGTGTCGGGATGCAGTTCATAGCCCTGCTGCTTGTCGGCAGGCACGAACACGCGTTCGCGGATGATGTTGTCCTCGGCCCAGTTGAACATGAAGATCGGGGCACCGGCCGGGATGTTGGCGAAGCGCTTGTTGATGATCAGCGCGCCCGGATACTGGGTCAGGCCGATACCAAACAGATTCTCGGTGTAGAGCTTCTGGTAGGTCTTCATCAGTTCGGTGCGCTTGGCGGCATCGTCGGTGGCGATGAACGCGTTGACGGTGTCGACCATCTCCTGTTCGAACGGCAGCAGATCCATGGTGCCGTCGGTGCCGGCGCGGTGCGAGTTGCTGATCTGCGGGCCGGTCGGAGCCAAGGCGACGGTGTTCTGCACCACCGCGATCAGTTCCGCGCCGTTACGCGCCACACGCCAGTCGAACTTGCCCGATTGCTCGGTTGCGTCACGCTGGTTGCCGGTCAGGAAGTTGGCGATGACCCGAATCCCCAGCGGCTCCATCATGGCGATGACGCCTTCGGCGAGGTTCTTGTCGGTCTGGTAGTCGGCGTTGGCGAGCAGCGTGATCTCAACGTCGGCCCCGCCGGCGGTACCAGCCGGGAAGTTGACGATGCCGTTGCCGTCAGTGTCCTTGAGACCCGCCTTTTCCAGCAGCGCCTTGGCGTCGTCGAGCGAGTACGGGTAGTACACGGTCGAGGCCTTGTCGTAGTAGGTCGTGCCGGCATAGAGGCCGCCCGGATAGATGGCGGTGAACGGCCCCTTCACCAGGGCCTCGCCGAGACGCTGGCGATCCAGCGCATAGCTGATGGCCTTGCGGAAGTCCGCGTTGCGGTTCAGTTCGCGGATCGCCTGGCCGCGAGCATCGGGCTCACCCCAGCCATTGCCGGAGAGGTTCGGATAGAGCGTGTAGCCGATGGTGCGGGCGCCGAACTGCAGACGGGCCGGGGCACTGGGATCGGCGGAGCGTTTCAGCGCCTCGACATAGCTTTCGGCCTGTTCGAGGTTGGAGAAATCGCCGGTGCCGGCCACAGCCTGCACGTCGCGGTCAGCCCAGGTCGAGAGCCGGTAGTGCACCTCGTTGAGGTAGGGCAGCTGGTTACCCGCGTCGTCGACCTTCCAGTAGTAGGGGTTGCGGCGCATCACCACGATGTCGTCCGGCCGATACTCGACCGGCACCCAGGCGCCCATCACCGGGATGTTCATGTACTCGGGCTTGATGGCGTTCTTGTACTGGTCGTAGGTGTTGGACGAGTATTTCGGGTGCAGCGGCTTGAAGATGTGCGCCGGGCCCGGACAGAACGTCCCGTAAGCCATCTGGTAGATGTACTGGCGGGGGAAGGCGTCCTTGAAGGTCCAGACGATGGTGTAGTCGTCCAGTGCCTCGAGCGTGGTGCCGACGCCGAACGTTTCAGGCGACGCCCCGTTGAGCGGTGACACGTTGGGATCGAGGACATTGTCCTGCCAGAAGAACATAACGTCGGCGGACGTGAACGGCACGCCGTCCGACCACTTGGCGCCCTCGACCAGGTGCATGGTCAGCTTGTGACCATCCTCCGACCATTCCCAGCTCTTGGCGAGGTTCGGCATCGGCGCCAGTTCCTCGGCCTTGATCTCGAACAGCGGACCGGTACGGGTCAGGCACTCCATGGTGCCGATATCGATGCCGCCCCAGCCCTGCGACTGGCCGGCCATGTAGTTCCAGCCCTCCGGGCGGCCGCCGATGACGTGACGCATCACGTCGCCGTAGACGCCGATGCCGTCGGGCATGTTCGAAGCCTTGAAGACCAGCGGCTCCTTGGGCAGGCGGTCCTTGAGGGGCGGCAGCTTGCCGGCATCCTCGAAAGCCTTCACGAAGTCGGGCTCGTGGTACTCGGGCAGCGCCTTGTACTCATAAATGTCGGAAATACCGACGAAGTTCGGCGTGCCCTGGGCATCGAACTTCGGCGGATCGGGCGGCGTGGTGGGTGCGACCGTCTGGGCCTGAGCTGCAAGCAGCGACACGCCAAGCAGAAGGCTTGCCCCGCCAAGGGCAAATAGGTGTTTACGCATGTTTCCTCCCTAGGCTCGAGACCGGCGCAACACGCACCAGACGGTAGGCCTCCAACCCGCCGCCTCTTGTCCCAGCCTCAAAAGGGTAGACCTTGCCAACGGCGGGACAATCCCGTTATCTGAATGGGTATTTCCGGTTTTTAAAGATTGTCACAACCTGAGATGAATGAGCATCAGCACCATTTTTCGCCAGGCAAACCCCGTGAGAAAGCCACCGCGCCGGTGCCGCGTCCGGATCGGCGGTTCTACGCCCAGACCCAGGCCTTCGGCCGCTTCGGCATCCGCTGGTTCGATCCGCAGATCATGCCGGAGGAGCACTTCCACGGGCATATCGAACTGAACTGGCTGACAGCCGGCAGCATGGATTACGTCATCGACGGGCGGCCGCTGCGAATCCCACCCGGGCGGCTGGTGCTGTTCTGGGCCGGCATCCCGCACCAGACCACGGCCATCGACTATGGGCCGAACCACGAGAGCCGGCAGTGCAACGTCTATCTGCCGCTCGACAATTTCCTGCACATGCCCAACCTGGGGCAACTGACCGAGACAATGATGGGCGGCGGCGTGGTGATGCTGCCCCCCGAGACGATCGGCGCCGACACGCTGACGCGCTGGTATCAGGACTATCGCTCCGGCGATGCGGAGCGCACCGATATCCTCAAGGAGGAGATCGCGCTGATGCTGCGGCGGGCGGCGGTGACCGGCTGGGACGTCCTGATGGAGCCATGGATCGAAAGTGTCGGCTCGACGACGCGGGCAGCTTCACCGCTGCGCTACGTGGTGGCGATGATCCGCCACATCCTCGAAAACCTTTCCGAGCCGCTGCGCGCCGAGGACGTGGCCAAGGTGGTGGGCCTCCACCCCAACTATGCGCTGAACCTGTTCACCGAGGTGATGCGCGTGCCGATGCACAAGTTCGTGGTGCGCATGCGACTGATCCGGGCGCGCTCGCTGCTGTTCGAGGGGAGCCTCAGCATCGAGAACGTGGCGTTCGAAAGCGGTTTTTCGGCGCTGAGCCAGTTCTATGTGCAGTTCCGCAACGCCTACGGCCTGACGCCGCGGCAGATGCGGGCGCACTATCTCAGGTGAAGCTCTTGCGCGCCGGTGGCTGATCGGCTGGACTCGCGCGTAGCACGTGCGAAGGCCCCCTGCCCCGATGACCGACCCGATCCTGTTCACTCTTGCAGTGCTCACCCTGCTCGGCACTCCCGGGCCGACCAATACGCTGCTCGCGACATCCGGCGCCACGGTGGGGGTGCAGCAGTCGGCGCGGTTGCTGGTGGGCGAGTTGGCCGGCTACCTGATTGCGGTCGGTGCCATCCGGATCGTGCTGGGGCCAGTGATCCACAGCTATCCGCTGGTCGGCATCGCGCTCAAGGCGGCGGTGGTGCTGTACCTGGTCTGGACGGCGATCAAGCTCTGGCGCCGCAATGCCGGGCTGACGCACAGACAGGCGGGGATCGGCATGCAGGCGGTGTTCGTCACGACGCTGCTCAACCCCAAGGCGCCGATCTTCTCGTTCAGCATCATCCCGAGCAACGGCCCGGGGATCGGCTGGTACGTGCTCGGCTTCGCGCTGCTGGTGCCGCTGGTGGGGTTCGCGTGGATCCTGGTGGGCCGGGCAATCGGCGCAGCGGCCGGCGACAAGCATGCCGGCGCGGTGCGCAAGGTCGCCTCGGTGGCGCTGGTCGGCTTTGCCGGAGTGATCGCCGCTTCGGTGCTGGGCTAGGTTCAGCGCCGATCGTCTGGCCGCCGCACCGCCACGCGGGCGAGCATCAGAGCTCCAGCACGAACCTCGCCTCGAACCGCTCAGCCCCCCACCACATGGGAAAATTGGTGCCCCATTTGTTGTTGTGGAGGTTGAAGCGCAGGCCGGCCGAAAAGTCCGGCGGGTCGGGATTGAACGGCATGAACTTCGTCGCCGTCGGCGCGACCAGCGGAGTGTCCAGCGGCCGGAGCTCGACCCCATCGGTACGGACGGCGGCGACCGCCTGGAGCTGACCACCGCCCTTCCTGGCGATGCGGTTGGCAGCGAGCCACTGGCCCATTTTCAGGAACTGCCAGTCATGGGTGCCGGCCGGCGTGAAGGTGACGAAGCTCGCCTCGGGCATCCGGTTGGCGGGCTTGTCGAGCAGTTCGACGGTGATCTCGAGGTGCCGGCTGTCGAGTGCCCTGAAGCGGTAGGCGATGCGTGATGGCGCCCCCAGGGCCTGGTGTGCCGCGGTGTCGAGGGTTGCCACCCCGTCCACCAGTTTTGGCGCGAAACCGGCCGAGTGCGCCGTGGCGGCACGATCGAGGCCGGGCTTGATGTGGTCGAGGATGGCCCACTCGGCGCGGTGCGTCAGGTAGGTATCCATGTGCGCCGCGACATCGGAGGCGTCATAGCTCTCGTAACGATAGCCGAGCAGGCTGCCGTTCGCGCCGTGCAGTTCGACACCGGCGGGCGAGCGAATGAGGATCACGTCGCCGCTATTGGGGTCGGTTTCGACGAACCAGCCGCTGCCTTCGATCGCCGGGTCCTCGGCCGCTTCGGCGAGGGCCCGGTCGGTCGGGTCGAGTTCGGCGACGGCGGCATCGAGATAGGCCCGCTGTTCGTCCCACGAGGCCTCGGAATACCGGAAGCGGTAGTCGGCGGCCCGCGCCGCTTCAAAAGCCGGACGGTCCCAGGCCTGGTCGTCGCGCAGGTACGACTTGATGTCGACGCCCCAGGTGTGTTCGGCGACCATGGTGAGACCACGGCCAAAGGCGAGGCGGCTCGGCGTCGGCGCCTCCTTGGCGAAGCCATCGTAGAGGCGCTGCAGATGGAGGAACCGCTTGATCTTGTCAGGGTCGGTGCCGGCGCCATGGATCCAGTTGTCGCCCAGTTCAAGGTCGACCATCGGGAATTCGGCGCGGCGGGCCCAGAGGATTTCGCCATAGGTATCGAGCGTCGAGGCGACGATCTCGGTCCCCGGGTTATGCCCCTGCAAGTCGCGCCAGGCGTCGGCGGTCTGCGGCACGCTTTGCGGGCCCATATTGTCGTTGGTATGGGCGAAGCCGAGGCCTTCGTCGAAGCCCTCCGGGAACGAGGTTTCACCGTAGGATTTCTGATACAGCACGACGACTTCGGCGCCATCCGGTGCGCGCCAGCGGAAGACATCGGGAACATCCGGCGGCGGCGAGGCGGAATTGACGCCCAGGTGCAGGAACTTGACGCCGGCCTCGGCCAGCAGCGGCACGATGCCGATGGTGTGGCCGGGAACGTCGGTCATCTTCGAGGCGATGGTCTGCTTGCCGAAGCGTCGGTCCAGTTCCTGGCTGTAGCTCAACCCGGCGCGAAACACGGCCGGCGACATCAGCTCGGAATGGGTGGTGAAGGGCAGCGCGTGCCAGCGGATGAGGCCGCGATCGATGGCGCGCTCGAGCCGCTGCACCCGCTCCCTGCTCTGCGAGTTGAGATGATCCCAGATCAGCCAGGCACCGGTGGTCCAGATGAATTTCGGCCGCTCGGGATCCTCGGCGAAAAAGTGCTCGCCGGTGTCGATCGCCTGCGGGATGAAGCGCTCGTGATACTGGGCGCGGACTTTGCCGGCATGGTCGGTGAAGCCGATGTCGAGGTGGGTCTTGAAGACCAGATGGATCTTGCGGGTCATGGCTCTGATCAGCCCACGGTGCCGCGGACGACCAGGCGGGTCGACACGGTTTCGGTGAGCGAGGGTGAGGTGGGGTTCTTGAGGCGGCGGAGGATCAGGCGCAGCAGCGCCTGGGTGCGTTCGGCCAGGTCGAGCTTCACGGTGGTCAGGCTGTAGCTCTTCCAGTGCGACTGGTGGATGTCGTCGAAGCCGACGACCTTGACGTCCTGCGGTACGCGCAGGCCGAGTTCGGTGCGCAGCGCATCGATGGCGCCGAACGCGCCGACATCGTTGGCGGCAAAGATGGCGTCCACCGGCTCGCCGAGGCGGAACTGGTTCAGCGTCTCGCGATAGGCCGTGTCGTACATGTAGTCGCCCTGGATGCGGAGCGGCGGCGGCAGTCCGCGCTCGGCAATCACCTTGCGCACCATACGCTCGCGCGACTGGGTGGCGAGCGAGTTGCTCTTGCCGGCGAGAAAGGCGAAGCGGCGGGCCCCATATCCCTGCATCAGCGCCACGGCCTGCTCGATGCCCTCGCGCTGCAACACGTCGAGACGGTCGAACAGCGGCGCCGCCTCCGCCTCGGCTGCCTCCTCGTCGGGGTAGCCGATATAGATCGGCACAGCGCGATCGAGCACGCGGGCAAGCGTGGTGGGGCGCACGTTCTCGGCATAGGCGATCACCGAATCCGGATTGAACCCCTTCATGTAGGTGAGCAGCGTTTCATCAAGCGACAGGTCATCGCGGGTCCGGAACAGCAGCGTCGCAAAACCCTCCGCCTGCAACGCGGTGGTCATGGCGTCGAGCTCCTGGCTTTCCCACGGCCCGGAAACATCGGGCACGATGATGCCGACGAGGTGCGAGCGGCCGGTGACCATCGAGCGGGCAGCCATATCCGGGGTGTAGTTGAGTTCCTGCGCCACCTTCAGGATCAGGTCGCGCTTTTCGGGTTTGATCGAGGCATGCGGGTTGAAGGCACGGCTGACCGCAACGCGCGAAACGTTGGCGGTGCGGGCCACCATATCGGCGGTGGCGCGGCTGCGATTGCGGGTGGCCGGATCGCTCAAAAAGGTCTGCCTTGCTGCCCTAGATTGAAATCGTGTGCAAAACTGTTCTGCCGGTTCGCTTCGGGCGGTGTCAAGCCGATCCGTCGCTCGAACAGGCTAAACCACTGATGTTGCGAAACAATGACTGACGGCGAGGAGAATAGAACAAACGTTCTACACACTCGTCATATCGCTGTCATTCGCAACGGGCATTCTACGCCTTGACGATGAATGAAAGCGTGTTCATTCTGAGCTCGTGAGCTGCGGCGGGGAGGATTGACCGTCGCTATCGCCAATTCGGCGCCCCAAAAAGCGGCGCCACCAAGGGAGGAATTTCGCGATGAGCAATCGCCTGCGCGCCCTGTATCTCGGGCTTGCAACTGCCACTACCATGATCACGCCCGCCTTCGCGGTCGACCTGACGGTAATCTGCCGCTGCGTCGTGGGCGGCGTGAACAGCGAGACGGCCACCTGGATCAAGGAAAGCGTGATCCCGGGCTTCACCGCGGCCATGAAGGCCGAGGGCAAGGACGTCACCGTGTCGCTGAACGAGTTCGGCGGCAAGGACGAGCAGATGACCCAGCAGCTGGCGCTCGATTTCTCGACCGGCGCCGGCGCCGATGTCGCGGCCTTCGACGGCTTCCTGATCCCCTCTTTCGTCGAAGGCGGGCTGTTGAAGCCGCTCGACGAAGTGGCGGGCCCGGCGGTGGACAGCTGGGAAGGCTGGAAACACATCTCGGACGGCGCCAAGTCGCTGATGAGCTACGGTGGCAAGGCCTACGGCCTGGCGCTCGGCACCGACGTGCGCGCCATCTTCGTGCGCAAGGAACTGCTGAAGTCGGCGGGCCTCGACCCCGACAGCTTCCAGCCCAAGTCGTGGGCCGAGCTGCTCGATGCGGCCCGCGCCATCAAGAAGGCAAACCCGGATTCGTTCCCGCTGCAGCTCAATGCCGGCGTGAACATGGGTGAAGCCACCACCATGCAGGGCTACTACATGGCGATCCTCGGGACGGGCGAAAGCGTCGTCGACGAGAACGGCAAGTATATCGTTTCGAGCCAGGGCATCCTCGATACCCTCAACCTCTACAAGACCATCTATGTGGACGAGCAACTGGGCGACCAGCGAGCACAGCTCCTCGGCGATGGCCGAAACCGCACCTTCACCAACTTCCGCGACGGCAAGACGGCGCTGCTCGTCGAGGGTGACTGGTTCTTCAACTCGGTGATGGCGCCGGGCGCCGAATTCGGGCTCGATAACCGCGACGCGGAAGTCACCTGGGCCTCGATGCCGGCGCAGGAGCCGGGCAAGGGCTATCGCGGGCAGGACTATGTGACGGTTTCGGGCGGCACGGGCTTCGTGCTCAACCCCGCCACCAAGAACCCGGCCGAAGCCTGGGCGCTCCTGAGCTACATGAACAGCCAGCAGTCGCTGACCGCGTTCCAGGGCTATCGTGAGGCCCGCCGCATCCGCGACGACGTGGCGACGCCGAACAATGTCTACCTGCAGAAGACGCAGGAGAGCCTGCTGCCGCTGACCACCGCGCGCCCGAACGACCCCAACTACAACAAGGTCTCCGCCGAAATTCAGCGCATGACCGAAAGCGTGGTCTCGGGCGAAGCCAGCCCGGCAGACGCGATGGCCGCCTACAAGGCGGCGGTGATTGCCATCGTCGGCGAAGCCAACACGGTATCGAAGCTCTAGCTTCGCAACATGTCCTCCCACGCCCGGCCCTCCCTGAGCCGGGCGCTCCCTGGGAACGCCTCCCCGGCACCCTGCCTGCGGCCGGGGAGGTTCCTTTTTTCGGTTGGGGTTTGTCACATTGCTTGAAGAAATGAAGCCGCAGGCAGACGGCCCCCTCCCATCCTCCCCCACAAGGGGGGAGGTGCCGTCTGCTTCAGTCAGGAGCAGCGAGGCATGAAAAAGAAGAACTTCTCGCTCCTGTCGCACCGTGCCGGCGCGGCGTTCCTGGCCCCTGCGGCGGCGCTGGTCGGCGTCTTCGTGCTGCTGCCGTTCTTCTGGGTGATCGTCGTTTCGTTCACCAACCGGACGCTGCTCGGCAAGACCGCGCTCAACCCGGAATTTGTCGGGCTCGCGAACTACTTCCAGCTGTTCGACCCGGCGACCTTCTTCACCCGCGGGCAGTTCGGCTTTTCGCTGATCCTCACCACGCAGTTCGTGCTGCTGTCGGCGCTGGTCGGGCAGGCGCTGCTCGGGCTGCTGCTGGCCTGGCTGATGCAGACCATCCCCCCTGCCCTCAAGCGGATCGTCGAGACTGCGGTGATTGCAGCCTGGATCCTGCCCGAAGTGGTGATCGGCTTCGCCTGGTTCGCCTTCCTCGACTACGACAACGGCACGCTGAACATGATCCTCAGGGGACTCGGTCTGCCGGCGGGAGATTTCCTGCTGCAGCAGCCGTTCTGGGTGATCGTGATCTTCAACACCTGGCGCGGCGCAGCGTTCTCGATGATGCTGTTCAACTCGGCCTTCGCCTCGATCCCGCCGAGCTATTTCCAGGCGGCGGACGTGGCGGGCGCCTCGAGCTGGCAGAAGTTCCGCGATATCGGGCTGCCGCTGATCCGCGGGCACGTGGTCACCGACCTGATCCTCAGCACCATGTGGACGTTCAACGTGTTCACGCCGTTCATCCTGACCAATGGCGGGCCGAGCTACCGCACGGAACTGCTGTCGATCTACAATTACCGCATCGCCTTCCGGGAGTTCGACTTCGGCAAGGGCGCGGCGGTGGGGGTGATCATCATGCTGATCAACCTGGTGTTCGCGCTGATCTACCTGTCGTTCGGACGCAAGAAAGCCAAGGCGGTGGAAGAATGAGGCTGAGCTTTCCGCAACTGCTCGCCCGCATCGGCTTTTCGGCGCTGGCCGCCATCATCGGCATCCTGTTCGCGCTGCCGCTGATCTGGTTCATCTTCGCGCCGTTCAACGCGCGGGCCGAGCTTGGCATCGCCATTCCCGACCCGTGGACGCTGCAGAATTTCGTGACGGTGTTCGGCAACGGCTTTGCCATGCGCGGGCTGCTCAACAGCCTGATCCAGAGCGTCGGCGGGGTGATCCTCGTCGCCGCGGCGGCGACGCTCGCAGCCTATGCGCTGTCCCGCTCGTCGATTCCCGGCAAGGGGATGATCACCTATGTGCTGCTGCTGTTCTCTTCGGTGGTGTCGGGCACGGCGGCAATGGTGCCGATCTTCCTGATCGTCTCGTCGGTCGGGCTGATGGACACCCATATCGCGGTGATCCTGGTGTTCGCCGGCGGGCTGTTGCCCACCGCGATGTTCATCCTCCGCGACTTCATCGACGGCATTCCCAAAACCTACGAGGAAAGCGCCATGGTCGCCGGCGCCTCGCCGGTACAGGCGTTCTTCGACGTGGCACTGCCGGTGATCCGGCCGGGCATCGTGGTCGTGGTGGTGTGGGCGTTCGTCAACATCTGGGGCTCGTTCCTGATCCCCTTCATCCTGCTCCGCTCCGATGACCTGATGCCGTCGTCGGTGGCCATCTACTCGTTCTACTCGGAGGCGGGGACGCCGATCGTGACGCTGCTCGCAGCCTACTCGCTGATCTACTCCCTGCCCGTCGTCGCCCTCTATCTCTTCGTCAGCTGGAAGTTCGGCTTCCGCTTCTTCGGTGGAATCAAAGCGTAATGGCCTCGGTCGAATTCCAGAACGTCACCAAGAGTTTCGGCACCTTCAACGCCGTCTCGGACATCAGCTTCAAGGTCGCGGACGGCGAGTTCATCTGCCTCCTCGGCCCGTCGGGCTGCGGCAAGACCACCAGCCTGAGGATGATCGCCGGGCTCGAAACCCCGACATCGGGCAAGATCATGATCGGGCCAGATGACGTGACGCACCTGCACCCCAAGGATCGGCAGATCTCGATGGTGTTCCAGGACTATGCGCTCTACCCGCACATGAACCTCGCCGACAATATCGCCTACCCGCTCAAGGTGCGGGGCGAGAGCGTCGAGAAGCGCCACAAGCGGGCCAAGGAAGTGGCCGACGTGCTGAAGATCGGCGAGTTGCTGAACCGGCTGCCGAGCCAGATCTCGGGCGGGCAGCAGCAGCGCACCTCGCTGGCGCGAGCGCTGGTCTATCCGAGCCGGGTCTACCTGTTCGACGAGCCGCTCTCCAACCTCGACGCCAAGCTGCGGCTCGAGGCGCGTGGCTTCCTCAACCACCTGCAGCGCGACATGGGGATGACGGCGGTCTACGTGACGCACGACCAGGCGGAAGCCATGGCGCTGGCCACCCGGATCGCGGTGATGGATCGCGGCCGGATCGTGCAGTTCGCCCCACCGATCGAGATCTACCGCCGGCCCGCGACGACCTTCGTTGCGAACTTCGTCGGCAACCCGCCGATGAACATGATTCCCGTCGAAGGCACAGTGGAGGGCGAGCGGCTGCAACTGCGCGCCCATGGCGTGCTGGTGCGGGACCTGCCGATCTCCTCGGGGATCAAGGCGGCCCTCGGCAAGGGCGCCGGGCTGACGCTGGGGGTGCGGCCCGAGCACCTCAGCATGGGCACCATCAACGACGTCAACATGGTCAGCGGCAAGCTGTTCGCCAACGAGAACATGGGCCCGGAAAAGCTCGTGACCTTCGAGCGCCAGGACGGCGGCCGGGTGACGGCGCGGATCTTCACCGACGACGCGGTGGAGACGACGGAGAATGTGGCGTTCACCTTCGACGGCGCGCACGCGACGCTGTTCGACTCTGAGGGCAAGCGGATTCCGGCGGATGGGGAGATGCCGCTGTGAGGGTGCTGACTGAGACGGAAGGCCCCCTCCCGGCCTCCCCCATGAAGGGGGAGGTGAAGAGTCGAGGCTGTGGCTCGATCGTGCCAGACACTGGATGCAGCACCTCCCCCCTTGTGGGGGAGGATGGGAGGGGGCCGTCCGCTGATGGCTTCGCTCCGACATGACCCAGCTCGTAAGGGTCAATGTCACCCGCGCCGACCAGGCGAAGAACCCCTATTTCTATATCCCCGTCACCGTCCCCGAGGGCACGACGCGGATCGATGTGACGCTGGCCTATCCCAAGGCTGATGACTGCGTGATCGACCTCGGGATGTTCGACCCTGCCATGACCGCCTACCCGTCCGAGGGCGGGTTCCGGGGCTGGTCCGGCGGGTTCCGCGATCGCTTCCATGTCGCCACCGACAGCGCCACGCCGGGCTATGTGCACGGGCCGATGCCGGCAGGCGAATGGAACGTCATCCTCGGGCTCTACAAGGTGCCGGCCGATGGTGCTGAAGTGACGGTGACCGTCGATCTCGACAGCAGTGAGCGCCCGACCAACCCGCAACCGGAACGGACCTTCCCGGTACGCGCCGGCGCCGGGTGGTATCGGGGCGACCTCCACTGCCATACCTTCCATTCCGATGCGGCCGGCTCCCCCGAGACGCTGCACAAGGCGGCGGTGCAGGCCGGGCTCGATTTCCTCGCCATCGCCGACCACAACACCATCACGCAGCGGCGCTATTTCCATCCGGCCTCGTCGCCGGACCTGGTGTTCGTGCGCGGAATGGAGGTGACCACCGCCGTCGGGCACGCCAATGTCTACGGGGTCGACGAGTGGATCGACTTCCGCATGACCAAGCCGTCGGATGCGCATGTGCTGGCGGAGATGGTGCATCGCAAGGGCGGCCTCCTGTCGATCAACCACGACAAGCCGACCATCCCCTGGGACTACGAGTTCCCGGCGGCCGATTGTCAGGAGGTCTGGCAATCGACCTGGATGGCCTGGAACTGGGTGTCGCTGGCGCGCTGGCAGGAACGGCTGGCCTCGGGCTTGCGGATCTCAGCCATAGGCGGCAGCGATTTCCACCAGCCGGCGAAGCTGCAGCCGGAGGGGCCGCTGGTGCTGGCGCGACCGACCACGGTGCTGTGGCTGCCGGAGCTGAGTGAGGACGCCGTCCTCGCGGCAATGAAGGCCGGTCGAGGCTATGTCACGGAGGGGCCCAAGGGCCCGCATCTTGAGATCGGCATCGGCGATGCGCCGATGGGCTCGGCGGTGCAGCGCAAGCCGCTGCTCAGGGCCCGCGCCAGGGTGCGCAGTGCAAGGGGCGACCTGCTGCACTGGATCGACGCTTCCGGTGTGGTTGGTGAGCAGGAAATCCTCTCCGGCGACTGGGAGGGCGAGATCGCGCTGCTCGAGGGCACACAGGGCTTCATCCGCGCCGAGATCGTCGCCAAGGCCAGCCGGCCGTGGCTGGTGGAGGAATTCACCAAGGCGGCGAGCGAGCGCGGCGAACTGCCGTGGCAACTCAAGGGCTCGCACCTCGTGGACGAGCCGATCCGGCGCGCCATTTCCAACCCAATCTACATCGATCAGGACTAGCTCATGTTTATCGGCAATGCCCCGTGTTCCTGGGGCATCAACTATCCCACCGGCAATGCCTATACGTGGCAGGAATACCTCGATCAGGTGGCCGCTTCGGGCTATCGCGGCACCGAACTCGGACCGTTCGGCTTCCTGCCCAAGGACAAGGCGGTGCTGGGGCCCGAGCTCGAGAGGCGCGGGCTGACGCTGATCGGCGCGACGCATGTGCACACTTTCGGCGACCGGGCTTCGGCGCCGCTGCTCATGGCGACGCTGCGTGAGCTGGCGCCACTGCTCAAGGATCTCGGCGCCAGACACCTCGTCATCATGGACGAAAGCAACTGGTACCCCGAGGGGCAGGAAGGCGTGCTCGACCGCGACGGCTGGAACGGGCTTACCGCCACGGTGCGCGAAGCGCAGGCAGTGATCGAAGGCGAGTTCGGGCTGAAGGCCAGCTTCCATCCGCATATCGGCACAGCCGTGGAGTTCGAGCGGCAGATCGACCGGTTGCTCGAGGAAACCGAGATCGACCTCTGCTTCGACACCGGACACCACGCCTTCTGGGGCCAGGACCCCCTCGCCTACATGGAGAAGGTGTGGGGGCGGATCGCCTACATGCATTTGAAGAATGTCGATGCGGCGGTGCGCCAGCTGGTGCTCGACGGCAAGCTCTCGGTGGCGGCGTCTTATGGGGCCGGGGTGATGGCGCCCCTGCCCGATGGCGCCGTCGATATCCAGGCGGTGATGCGCTTCCTCGACGCCAGGGGTTTTGATGGCCCGATCGTCGTCGAACAGGATATTGCCGAGAACGCGGCAGAGACGCCGCTGCAGCTGGCCAAGCGCAACTACGTGTACATGCAGGCGATCGCGTGATGGCAAAGCTCAGAGTTGGCCTGATCGGCCTTGGTGAAGTTGCGCAGTTGATGCACCTGCCGCTGCTGGCTGACGACCCGCGCTTCGAGATCGCGGCGGTGACCGATGTGTCGCCCAGTCTCGTGGCGCATGTGGCGGAGCGCTACGGGGTGAAGAACCGGCATGCAACGGCGGAGGCGCTGATCGCCGATCCGACGATCGACGCGGTGTTCATCCTGACGCCGGATTTCCTCCATGCGCCGCTGCTCGAAAAATCCATCCGCGCCGGCAAGCATGTGTTCATCGAGAAGCCGGCGGCGCTCACGGCCGCCGAGCTGAAGCCGCTGCTGGAGCTCGAGAGGACCAACCCCAGGACGGTGTTCGTCGGCTATATGCGGCGGTTCGCGCCGGCCTTCACGGCGCTCAAGCAGAGGTTGCCGCCGCGCGAGGAGATCCGGCATGTGCGGATCCGCGACCTGATCCGTGAAAGCCAGTTCTTCGTCGACCAATCGCGCAACATCTTCCGCCCGACCGACGTGCCGGCCGAAGCGATCGCCGATGGCCGGACGCAGACCCAGGCGCTGTTGAAATCGGTGATGGGCGAGGCGCGGCCGGACCAGTTGCGCGCCTACCAGGTGCTGACAGGACTTTCCTCGCACAGCTTTTCTGCGATGCGCGAACTTTTCGGCGCACCGCACGCTGTTGCCGCGGCGCGACAGCATCGCGGCGAGAACGTGCTCGTCATGTTCGACTATGGCACGTTCACGGCGCTCTACGAGGCGGTGATCCACGATGTCGCGCGCTTCGATGCCGGCATCGAAGTGCTGACGTTGAACCAGCATTTCAAGATCAACTACGACACCCCGTATGTGCGGAACCTGCCGACCCGGCTGGAGATCACCACCTCCGATCTCCACTCGACCGGCACCGAGATCATCGGGCCATTCTACGAGGATGCTTTCCGAGTCGAACTGGGTGCGTTCCACCATGCTGTGACGACTGGAGAAAAGCCCAAGACGTTGCTGACGGACTCTCTCGCCGACCTCGAACTGTTCGCCGAAGTCGGACGGCATTTCTTGTCGCAAAACTGACGTCATCAACACGCTGAAAGCCCCGGAAACCGGGGCTTTCACACTGTCATCCTGCTGTCATCGGAGTGCGGTTTAAGCGGCAAGAACAGGTGCGCGGAATAAATCAGGCGCGCGCTGTCACAATGGAATTTCCGTTCCATTTTTTGCTTGCCAGCGGGCCAGCCGAGATTAGTCTGGTCCTCACGGTCGGCGTCAGATTGACCTGCCGCGGGATGGCCCGCAGGCGAACCAGGGAGACAACGATGAAACGTCGTGCGTTTATGCTTTCGGTCGGTGGCGCTGCCGCCGGCATGGTGCTGCTGCCGCGGATGGCTTTCGCCGAAGCCGGCAAGATCGACTGGTACACCAGCTCGGACCAGAACATCCTCGACTTCTGGACCAACGTGGTGAAGCCGAAGTTCGAGGCCGCCAATGCGGGTGTCACCCTCAACCTCGTCGACGGCGGCGACTCGGCCGGCGTGCAGGCCATTGCCGAACGCGCCGTGGCCGCGATGCAGACCAACACCGACCCGCAGGCCGACATGGCCGAAGGCTTTGACACGCGGCTGCCCAAGGGCGGCATCGAGGCCGGTCTCTGGGTCGATTTCAGCAAGGCCAACCTCTCGAACTATTCGAAGATCAACCCGCTGGCGTTCGACGTTCCGACCAGCCTGCCCTACCGCGGCAGCCAGGTGCTGCTCGCCTACGACACCACCAAGCTCGCGGCGGCCGACGCGCCCAAGACCTGGGAAGCCCTCGTCGCCTGGATCAAGGCGAACCCCGGCCAGTTCGTCTATAACCGCCCCGACAAGGGTGGCTCGGGTGGCAACTTCGTGCGCCGCGCCATCTGGGAGGCGAACGGCAAGGATCCCAGCAAGTTCACCGTCGACAACTTCGGTGCGTTCGGCGCCGAAGCGTTGCCGCCGGCCTGGGCAATGCTCAAGGACCTGGCGCCGTCGCTGATGGACAAGGGCGCTTACACCTCGGGCAACACCCAGTCGATCCAGCTGCTGTCGCAGGGCGCGGTCACCATGATCCCGGCCTGGTCCGACCAGGCGCTGCAGGCGATCTCGACGGGCGTGCTGCCCGAAACCACCGGCCTCGTGCAGCTCACCGACCTGGCGCTGGCGGGCGGCTTCACCAAGATCGGCGTGTTCAGCAACGGCGTGAACAAGGATGCAGCGCTGAAGCTGGCGGATTTCGTGCTGAGCGAGGAAATCCAGTCGGCGGTGATCACTGAGCTCGGCGGCTTCCCCGGCGTGTCGTGGGACAATGTGAGCAAGGAGCTCCGCGAGAAGTACGCCGACGTCATTCCCGCCACCATCCCGGTCTTTCCGGGCGGCGAATGGGAAAAGGCGATCAACGACGGCTGGTACCGCGAAGTCGCGCCGAACGTGGACCGCGCTGCGTGAGCCTGACGCCTGCAACCGACATTGTCGGAACCAAAAAGAGCGGGAGGCCGATCGGCCTCCTGCTCGTCGCCGCTCCGGTTCTGCTGGTCGCCTGGATGATCATCTGGCCGATCATTTCGGCCATCGGACGCACCATCTGGCTGCCCGATGAGGGCGGCACCGAGAGCTTCTCGCTCGAGACCTACAGGTTCTTTTTCACCGACCAGTACAGCCTCAACAATCTGAGCGTGACGCTGTGGACGACAGGCGTCTGCGCCCTGCTGCTGGTGCTGATCTGCCTGCCGATCGCGCTCTACCTGCGTTTCGCAAAAGGCCGCCTCGCCGCCTATGTGCAGGGCCTCGCGATCTTTCCGATGTTCGTTCCCTCGATCATCCTGAGCTATGCGGTCATCCGCGTCCTCGGCCCCAATGGCACGGTGGACCTCCTGCTCAATTCGGTCGGACTGCCGCATATCCGCTCGCCCTACCTGACGCCGTGGGGCCCGGTGATCGGACTGGTGTGGGACAATATCCCGCTCACCGTGCTGATCCTCCTGTCGGGGCTGGGCAATGTCTCCAACCAATCGATCGAGGCAGCACGCGATGTCGGCGCCGGGCGGCTGGCGCTGCTCTGGCACATCATCCTGCCGCGCATTTCCAATTCGATCCTCGTGGCGGTGAGCTTCACCGTGCTCGGGATTTTCTCCGCCTTCACCCTGCCCTACGTGCTGGGCCCGGCCGCGCCGGAAATGATGGGGCCGTTCATGCAACGCACCTTCCGCGACCTGAACGATCCGACCAGCGCCATCACCCAGGCGGTGATCACCTTCTGCTTCTGCATCGTGTTCGGACTGTTCTACGTCCGCTCCGTCGCCAAGAACCGGACGACGTAAGATGGCGCGCGCACTCGTGGAAAAACGCATCGACTGGACCGGCATCTTCTTTGCCGTGGCGTTGACCATCGTCATCGTGTTCCCGCTGCTGGTGGTGGGGACCTGGGCCTTCACCAATGTGTGGCGCTATCCCTCGGTGATCCCGCAGGAGTTCGGGCTGAAGTTCTGGCAGCAGACGCTGGCGCGGGCCGATGTCTGGAGCGCCATCACCATGAGTCTCAGCCTCGCCACGGTGGTGACGCTGCTCTCGGCCATCATCTGCCTGCCGGCGGCCTATGCCTTTGCGCGGATGGATTTTCCGGGGCGGAACATCCTGTTCTTCTCCTTTCTCGCCGGACATGCCTTTCCGAAGTTCGGCCTGCTCGTCGCCATCGCCGGCATTTTCCTAAGCCTCAACCTGATCGGCACGTTCTGGGGCGTGGTGCTGATCCAGCTGGTCGGCACATTGCTGTTCATGATCTGGATCCCGGTGGCGGCGTTCCAGTCGGTGGACCGACGGATGGAAGAGGCGGCGCGCGATGTCGGCGCCGGGCCGTTCCGGGTGTTCTGGTCGATCACCCTGCCCCAGGCCGGACCGACCATCGCAGCGGCGGTGCTCCTCAGCTTCGTCGGCACGTTCTACGAAACCGAAGGCGCCTGGCTGATCGGCGCCCCGCAGATCCGCACCCTGCCGGTGCTGATGATCAGTTTCATCAACAACCAGCCGGTGATCCAGTACGGCGCGGTGCTGTCCGTGCTGCTCTGGGTTCCGAGCTTCATCGCGCTCTTGTTCGCGCGCCGCGTCATCAGTTCGGGCAGTTTTGCCAAAGGCTTTGGCGGATAGGAACCAGTTATGTCCGTGCTCGATATCAAGAACGTCACCAAGAGCTTCTCGACCACCAAGGCGGTCGACGATTTCACGCTGAGCGTGGGAGATGGCGAACTGGTGTGCCTGCTAGGCCCCTCTGGCTCGGGCAAGTCGACGCTGCTGCGGATGATCGGCGGCTTCGAGACGCCGACATCGGGCCATGTGGCGATCGACGGCGAAGACGTGACGCGGGTGCCGCCCGAGAAGCGGCCGACGGGCATGGTGTTCCAGAGCCATGCGCTGTGGACGCACATGAACGTGTTCAAGAACCTGGCGTTCGGGCTGAAGCTGCGCCGCCTGCCCGAGGCCGAGATCAAACGCAAGGTCGAGGCAGTGCTGGAACTGGTCGGGCTCGGCGGCTTCGGTCACCGCGCCACCAACCAGCTGTCGGGCGGCCAGCAGCAGCGCGTGGCGCTGGCCCGCTCGCTGGTGCTAGAGCCGAAGATCCTGCTGCTCGACGAGCCTTTTGCGAGTCTGGACCAGCACTTGCGCGAACGTCTTCGCGAGGAGGTTCGGGACATTCAGCAGCGGTTGAAGATCACCACCCTGTTCGTGACGCACGGGCAAGACGAAGCGCTGGCGCTGGCGGACCGCATCGTGGTGATGCGTGACGGCCGGACGGAGCAGGCCGACCGCCCGGACGTGGTCTATCGCGAGCCGGCGACGCCGTTCGTCGCGGGCTTCATCGGCACGATGAACCTGGTGGACGGCACGGTGGCCAACGGCACCTTCACCCATTCGGGTTTTGCGGTGCCCTTGCCGGCCGGTGACGGCGCCGCGACGCTCGCGGTTCGGCCCGAGGCGCTGGAGATCGTTTCGGCAACTGGTGCCGGCATGGCCAAGATCCACCGTGTCACCGATTACGGTACGCACGCCATCGTCGACATCGAACTGCCCGACGGCACACGCCTCAAGTCGATGACCAGCGAGGCGCGCGACTGGTCGCATGGCCAGCCGATCGACCTGAGGCCGAAAGCTTTCGCGGCCTATCGCGACAACGCGGCGATCCACCGGAGCAACTGAGAGATATGGCCGACGCGATTTCGGTGACCCGCGCGGGTCATCGCACCTTTTTCAAGTGGCACCGTGGCCGGCGGACCGGCTCCGACCCGGTGTTCACCGGCCGGCGGATCATTGAGGGAATGCAACTGGGCGCCAGCGTCGAGGTCGACCTGGTGATCCATGCCGACAACGGCATGGCCGTGCTGCACAACCTGTCGCTGGAGCGCGAGACCACCGGGAGCGGGCTGGTGCGCGAGACCTCGGCGGAAACGCTGCGTGGGCTGCACCTCAGGGACAATGACGGGCAGCCGATCGCCGACAAGGTGATGCTGCTCGAGGACCTCGCGGCGCTGATCGCGCGCGATGGGGCGCATCCGGAAGGGCTGCTGCAGCTCGACTACAAGGAGGATGCAGCGGCGCTCAACCCCCAGGTGATCGCCAATTTCGCCACGGCGCTGAAACCGGTGGCGCGGCACTTCATCCTGTCGTCCGGCGACGCCGAGGCCGTGCGGGTGCTGACGGACGCCACCCCGGGGCTGAGGATCGGTTACGATCCCTGCCACAAGGGTGCGCTGGAGCGGCTGATGAAGACGCGCGACTACGCCGCCTTCGTCGCCGATGCCGTGGCCGCTTCGCCGAAATCGGAACTGGATTATCTCGAGTACCGGCTGGTGCTGGAAGCGGACCGCGATGGGTTCGACATCATCGACGCATTCCACGCGCATGGACGCCGGATCGATGCCTACACGGTGCGGCGCGCCGATGACGACGGCATGGCGGTGATCGGGCGACTGCTCGAGCTGAAGGTGGACCAGATCACGACGGATGATCCCGAGGGTGTGGCGGCGGCGCTGGATTAGCGCACCGCTCTCTCCTCATTTCTTGGGCTTAGCTTTGGCTAAGCCTTGGAAATTCCAAGAGGGGGGCATGGAGGGCACGGTGGCGCAACGTCCCCCCTCTTGCGAAAACTAAGGACTTAGCTGCGCTAAGCCCAAGTTTTCGCTTTCTGCCCCGCAAGGGGGGAGATGGCCGAGAGGCCGGTGTTCGCCTCACACCCCGTTGGCGTGCTTCGGCTCCTTCTTCGGCACGTCCTTCAGCTTGTCGATCAGGTACGCATGGGTCGCCTTGTTGGCGACGATCATGGCGCCGGTCTGCTCGTAATATTCAGGTCCCCTGCCCCACCAATCGGTGACGATGCCGCCGGCTTCCTGGACGAACAGGATGCCGGCCGCCGTGTCGGTGAAGCCGGTTTCCTCGTAATAGCCGGTGAGCCGCCCCATCGCGACATAGGCACAGGAATTGGCGGCGCTGCCGACGATGCGCACCGCGCCGACCGGCGCGCGGATGGCATCGAGGCGTTCATATGAACCGGGATAGAGGGAGAGGCCCGGCGTCGGCAGCCCGGTACCGATGTTCATCAGGCCGATATCGGTCTGCTCGGAGACTTTGAGCCGCTCACCGTTGAGGAAGCTGCCCTCTCCGACAATGGCGGTGAACATCTCATCGGCAGGCGGGTTGTAGAGCACACCGATCACCGTCTCGTTGCCCCGGCGCAGCGCCAGCGAGATGGTGTAGTGCATGCCGTTGATGAAATTGGTGGTGCCGTCGATGGGGTCGACCAGCCAGCGATACTCCTGATCCGCCTTGTCGACGGGCGGGAACTCCTCGCCGGTAAAGCTCCAGTCCGGATAGCGCTCGAACAGGAATTTTCGGATCAGCAGCTCGGATTCCTTGTCGGCGTCGGACACGAAATCCGCCGGCCCCTTGATGCCGATCTCGATGTCGCGAAAGCGCCTGAAATAGCCCAGCGTCAGCGCCCCGGCCTCGCGTGCGACGGTGACCATGTCGGCAAGGACGGCGTCGTAGGAAATGCTCATTTGAATCACTCGCTCGGATAGAGCGGGAGTTTAGCGCGAGCGGCAGGTGAATGCAGGGAAATCAGCGCGTTTTTGCCGCCCATGCCCAAGCGGTTTCCACCATCTGGTCGAGCGACGGATAGCGCGGCGACCAACCAAGGAGCGAGCGGGCAAGGCTGGCATCGGCCCAGAGTTCAGGGGGATCGCCCGGCCGGCGATCGGCCATTTCGTGCGGTACTGCCTGGCCGGTGACCGCCTCGACGGTGCGGATCACGCCGAGCACGCTATGCGGCGTACCGGTACCAAGGTTGACGGCGCGGGACGCGCTACCCGCGACGAGGTGCTCAAGGGCCAGGACGTGCGCAGCTGCGAGGTCGGAGACATGAACATAGTCGCGCAACGCCGTGCCGTCCGGCGTCGGGTAGTCGGTGCCCATGACCTTCAAAGCGGCTCCGGTGCCCGCGGCCGCCCGGAGCGCCAACGGGATCAGGTGCGGCTCGGGCTCATGCGTCTCGCCGATCTCGCCTTCGGGGTCGGCTCCTGCTGCATTGAAGTAGCGCAGGGCCATCCACCGCAGTCCATGCGCCTGCCCGGCCCAATGCAGCAGCCGTTCGCAGGCAAGCTTGGTTTCGCCATACGGGTTGGTGGGGTGCTGCGGCGATGCCTCGGTGATCGGCAGGCGGTCGGGAACGCCATAGGTAGCGCAGGAGGAGGAGAAGACGATGCGGGAGCAATCGGCGGCCTGCATCGCCTCGAGGAGCGAGAGCGTGCCCGCCAGGTTGGTGTCGTAATAGGCAAACGGATCGCGCATCGAGTCCCCGACATAGGCGAGGGCAGCAAAGTGCATGACCGCTTCAGGCCTTATGGCATGGAACGCCGCGTTCAGCGCTGCCCGGTCGCGGATATCGACCTGGTGCAGCGGCCCCCAGCGTACGGCTTCCCGATGTCCGGTCGAAAGATTGTCGACGACCACGGGCTCATGACCAGCTCGCGCCAGCGCCTTGGCGGTGTGGCTGCCGATGTAGCCGGCGCCTCCGATCACTGCGACCCGCATGCTCAGGCCGCCACCACAGTTCGGAAATAGTCGATGGTGCGCGCCATCCCCTCTTCGAGCGCCACGGTGGGCGACCATCCGAGCTTTTCGCGCGCCAACGAAATATCAGGGCGACGCTGGCGCGGATCGTCCGACGGCAACGGCATGTAAACGATCGACGATTTGCTGCCGGTCTGGCGAACGACCATTTCCGCCAGTTCGCGCATGGTGAACTCGCCGGGGTTACCGATATTGATCGGCCCCGGGAGATCGGGCCCTGTCTCCATCAGACGCAACATGCCCTCGATGAGATCGTCGACGTAACAGAAGCTGCGCGTCTGGTTACCATCGCCATAGATGGTAATCGGCTCGCCCTTCAGCGCCTGAACGATGAAGTTGGACACTACTCGGCCATCGTCGGGCTGCATGCGCGGGCCATAGGTGTTGAAGATGCGCATCACCTTGATCTCGAGGCCGTGCTGGCGGTGATAGTCGAAGAACAGGGTTTCGGCGCAGCGCTTGCCCTCGTCATAGCAGGCGCGGGTACCGATCGGGTTGACCCTGCCCCAGTAATCTTCGGTCTGGGGATGGACCTCTGGATCGCCATAGACCTCGCTGGTGGACGCCTGGAGAATGGGGGCACGAAGGCGCTTGGCGAGGCCAAGCATATTGATGGCGCCGTGCACGCTGGTCTTGGTGGTCTGTACAGGATCGCGTTGGTAATGAATCGGGGAGGCCGGGCAGGCCAGATTGAAGATCCGATCCACCTCGACATAGAGCGGGAACGTGACGTCGTGCCGGAGCAGCTCGAAGCGCGGGTTGCCGAGGAGGTGACGGATGTTGTCCTTGCTGCCGGTGTAGAAGTTGTCGACGCAAATGACGTCATGACCGGCCGCAATAAGCCTGTCGCAGAGGTGGCTGCCGAGAAACCCCGCGCCGCCGGTTACCAGAATCCGTAGAGTGCCACTGCCGGCCATCGTTCCCACCATCAAACGCGCCGCAGGCGCCCCTGGGCGAACTCTTAGCTCAGGCATTTGTCCAATGCGCGCGAAAGGTTCCGCGAGCCGCCCAAGGCGACACCAAACTGGCAGGGTCGGCGGCTCCGCGTGCCCCCGCTTGGCGTACCCTGGCCAGCGGGCTAAGAATAAAGACCGAAACAGTTGGCTTGTATGTGCGCATGCGCCGAAGCAGCACGTTGTTCAAGATCCGTCGCGGCCTCAGATCTATTCTTGCCCGCAAGGCCTTTGCTGCAGAAGTAGTTCGCCACAGCGAGATGCCGATCCGTTCCGGCCTGTGGGTTCTCGGGCCCACGTTCAGCACCCGACGGGGCACCCGGCTACCTGCGCCGCTGAGCGGCAGCAAGCTCTGGCTCGACTTTCAGCCCACCGCGATGTTCAAGCTTCCCATCCGGCTGGCCGGGGCGATGCTTCCACCGTGGTTCGCCTGGCGCACCCGGCGAAAGACGGATCAGGCTGGAGCGCAGGTGCTTCTGGTCAACCGCGTATTGATGCCGGTTGCGTTCGACCTGAAAAAGGGGGCGGTGATCCGAAGCGTGCCGCACGACGAAGCCGCTGAACTGCTGCGCAAAGTGGGGATGTTGCGCTCCGCCTATGAGTGTCCCAACCTCGACTACGACCATGAGCTGTCGTTGCTGCATGAGGAGTTCATCGCCGGCACGCCGTTCCGGCGGGTGCCGCTGGCGTTTCAGGACGCGTGCCTGAGCGGACTGACGCGACGTGTGGCTGGAGCCCATCGCGGCGCGCTGACGGCCCCCGACCGAGCCGCCTGGCTCGACGCATCCCGGCGACTGCTGGCGGAGGTGCTGCCGAACGAGAGCGAGCAACTATCCGCAAGGGTCGCCGCTATTGTTTCGGACGCTCCGACCGGGTGGATCCATGGCGACCTCGCGGGTGAGAACATTATCCTCAGAGGCACGGAAGCGGTCGTCATCGATTTCGACCGAGTGATGCTGGGCCCCCTGTTCTTCGATCCGCTGCATCTGCTGTTGATCGAAGCCAGCCTGGGCAACCCCGCTCAATTGCGCGCCTTCTTCCGTGGCGCCTATGACGATGCCCTGGCGACCGTCAGCCTGCCCGCTCGAGGCAACGCGGACCGCTCAGCCCTTTGCGTTGCGGCGGTCGGTTGGAAGTTGTCACGCGCCATGACGAGTTGGGAGCCCGCATGTGAGCTGCTAAGCCACACCTTGGCCGAGGGCATCGCCCTCCAGCAGGAAGGTGCGGCCGCACCGGTCGCCGTGCAGTTCGGCACGACCTAGAGCATGCATTGCGAAATCGTGCCGCTGCGGGTGACCAGACCTCGTCCGGAACGAGATTTTCCGTTCGTCGCGCCCGATCGAAGAGTGTTCCGCGACCGGGCAATGCGGCAGATCGAAATAGCCGACAGAAGCATGGGGTTTTGCCGCCTGCCGGGGTACACAGGTGGCAATGTGAGACCGCTTTCATGTAGACGGTCCACGCCGAAACCAGGAGTTCTCCGAATGAACCAGATTTCCATCCGCCGTGCGCTGGTCGCCGCTGCGCTCTTGGGCAGCGTTGCCGTGGCGCCGCTTGCCATGGCGCAGGACTACGATGCCAATGCGACGATCCGTATCGGTTCGCTGTATGAGCCGCAGAATCTCGACAACACCGCCGGGGCCGGCCAGGGCATCAACGAGGCATTCAATGGGAACGTCTATGAGGCGCTGTTCCAGCTGACCGATGCGGGCACGGTCGAGCCCAAGCTCGTTGACAGCTACACCAACAGCGAGGACGGCCTGACCTACACGTTCAAGCTGAAGTCGGGCGTCACCTTCCACTCGGGCGATCCGCTGACCGCGGCCGACGTCAAGTACTCGATCGAGCGCGTCACTGCCGAAGCATCGAAGAGCTCGCGCAAGAAGAGCCTGTCGACCATTACCGGCATCGAGACGCCGGACGACCAGACCGTGGTGATCACGCTGTCGGCCCGTTCGATCTCCCTGCCCTACAACCTCAGCTATGTCTGGATCGTCAACGACAAGGCGACCGACATCACCGCCACCGAGGACGGCACCGGTCCCTATACGCTGGGTGAATGGCGCCGTGGTTCGGCGCTGGCGCTCAATCGCAACGACAAGTACTGGGGCACCGCGGCGACCAACGGCGAGGTGATCTACACCTACTTCACCGACGCAACGGCGCTGAACAACGCGCTGCTCACCAACGCGGTGGACGTGATCACCTCGGTGCAGAGCCCGGATTCGCTGGCGCAGTTCAGCGGCAACCCCGCCTACAAGGTGACCGAGGGCGCTTCGACCACCAAGGAAATCCTCGCCTATAACGACCGCGTCGCGCCCTTCGACAACGTCAAGGTGCGCAAGGCGCTGGCGCGCGCCACCGACAAGGCGAAGCTGCTCAACTCGATCTGGGGCGATTACGGAACGCTGATCGGCTCGTTCGTGCCGCCGACCGACCCCTGGTATGTCGACCTCACCGGGGTCGATCCCTACGATGTCGAGAGCGCCAAGGCACTGCTGGCTGAGGCCGGGTATCCCGATGGGTTCGAGTTCACGCTCGATACCCCCGATTACGACCCGCATCCGATCGTCGCGCAGTTCCTGCAGGCCGAATATGCCAAGGTCGGCGTGAAGGTGAACATCAACATCATCACTGCCAACGAGTGGTACACCAAGATCTACCAGGAGAAGAACTTCCAGGCGACGCTGCAGGAGCACGTCAACCACCGCGACATCGTGTTCTACGGCAACCCCGACTTCTACTGGGGCTACAACAACCCGGAAGTGGTGAAGCTGATCGCCGATTCCGAGGCGGCCGCAACGATCGACGAGCAGACCGCGAAGCTGACCGAAGCCAACAAGCTGATCGCCGAGGATGCGGCCAGCAACTGGCTCTACCTCTACCCGCAGATCGTGGTGTCGGCGGCCAACGTAAGCGGTTATCCGGTCAACGGCCTGAACTCGCAGTTCTTCGCCTACGGAATCCAGAAGGCGAAGTAAGCTCTGGGTTGCCAGACCCTGATCCATGACGACGGGGGCGCCGCACGCTAGAGTGCGGCGCTCTCATTTTTGCGAAGGCCACGCTCCATTCTCACCTACCTCCTCCGGCGCTTTGCCATCCTGCTGCTGTCGCTGCTGATCGCGGCGGTGGTGCTGTTCGTGCTGCTGAGGCTGCTGCCGGGCGATCCGGCCAATGCACTGCTCGGCGTCGGCGCCACCGAAGCGCAGATCGCCGCGGCGCGGACGCAGGTCGGCTCCGACCAGCCGCTGCTGACGCAGTTCGTGAGCTTCGTCGGCAACCTGGCACGCTTCGACCTCGGCACCTCGTTCGTCAGCAAGGCGAGCGTGCTCGGCGAGATCGGCAATCGGCTGAGCGTGACGGTGCCGCTGACCATTCTGGGGTTCCTGCTGGCGATTGCCATCGCGCTGCCGCTGGGGATCATCGCGGCGGTGAAGGCGGACCGCTGGTACGGCGCGGCGATTTCGATCGTCAGCCAGTTGGGGATCGCCATTCCGGTGTTCTGGCTGGGGATCCTGATCGTCACGATCTTCGCCATCAATCTCAGGCTGTTCCCGTCGGGCGGTTTTCCGCTGAAGGGCTGGACGAGTTTTGGCGAAGCCGCAGTGGCATTGGCCCTGCCGGTGCTGACGGTGGCGCTGGTGATCGCCGCGTCGCTGCTGCGCTATGTCCGGTCGGCGACGCAGGACGTCATCGGCAGCGACTATATCCGTACGGCGCGCGCGCTGGGATCGGGCTTCACCGAGGCGCTGCTGCGGCACGGCGTCCGCAATGGCGCGGTGCCGGTGATCTCGATCCTCGGCATCGAGCTGGCGACGACCTTCCTCGGCGCCGTGGTGGTCGAGAAGGTGTTTGCGCTGCCGGGCCTCGGCTCGATGCTGCTGCTCGCCATCCAGCAGCGCGACTATCCCAACGTGCAGGGGGTGCTGTTCATTTCGACGCTGCTGGTGCTGCTGATCGGCTTTGCCGCCGACCTGCTGCAACGTTTCATCGATCCGCGGTTGCGCGGGCGGGCAGGTGCACCATGAGGGCGGTCGCGGCAAGTGCGCCCCGCTCGCGCGGCTCGGCGACGCTGTGGCTGGGGCTGCTGCTGGTCGGCCTCCACGTCGCGGTGGCGCTGCTGACCCTGGTCTGGACGCCGTATGATCCGACGGCGCTGACCGGCGGCCGGCTGGCGCCGCCATCGTGGGAACACTGGGCGGGGACCGACCGGCTTGGCCGGGATTTCTTCACCCAGATCATGATCGGCTCGCGCATCGCGCTGATCGTCGGCATCTCGGCGGTAGCGATCGGCGGGCTGATCGGGGTGACGCTCGGGGTGCTGGCGGCGTTCGCAACGCGGCTGCTGGATGACGCGCTGGCGGCGACGCTCGATATCCTCATCGCCTTTCCGACCCTGCTGATCGCCATGCTGGTGGTGGCGGCAAGCGATACGGCGAGCCTCGGCACGGCGATCCTGGCGCTCGGCATCGCGCTCTCGGCGATCGTGGCACGGCTGACACGGATCCTCGCCAAGCGGGTGCTGCTGATGGACTACATCACCGCGGCGCGCACCTCGGGCACGTCCCGGATCGGCGTCGTGTTCCAGCATGTGCTGCCCAATATCTGGCCGACCCTGTCGGTAAACTTTGCCCTGCAGTTCGGGCTGGCGGTCATCGCCGAGGCGTCGCTCAGCTATCTGGGGCTGGGCGCCCCACCGCCGAACGCCTCATGGGGCCGGCTGCTGCAGGAGGCACAGGGGACCGTATATACGGCGCCGATCGGGGCGATCGCGCCGGGCATCGCACTGGTGTCGCTGGTGATCGGCGTCAACCTGCTGGCCGATGGATTGCGCGATATCGGCGATCCGACGCGGAGGGCTTCGCGATGAACCTGCTTTCGATTGACAGGCTCAACCTCAGCGTCGACGGCAAACCGCTGGTTTCCGAGCTGTCCTTCTCGATTGCTGCCGGCGAGCGGCTCGGGCTGATCGGCGAGAGCGGGTCGGGCAAATCGCTGACCGCAATGGCGGCGACCGGGCTGTTGCCGCGCGCCATCAAGGCGACAGGCTCGGTGACGCTGGGCGGACAGCTGGTGATCGGGGCGCCCGACCGGATGCTGGACGGGTTACGCGGCACCGTGGCGGCCTTCGTGTTCCAGGAACCGCTGACGGCGCTCGACCCGTTGCTGCGGGTCGCGCAGCAGGTGGCCGAGCCGTTGCGGCGGCGCGCTCGCCGGGACGGGCGCGACCTCGACGGCGCGGCGCTCGGGCGCGAAGTGCTGACGCTGCTCGAGCAGGTCGCCCTGCCCCAGCCGGAGCGGATCGCCCGATCCTATCCGCACGAAATCTCCGGCGGGCAGCGGCAGCGGGTGGCCATCGCCATGGCGCTGGCGTGCCGGCCGCAACTGCTGATCGCGGACGAGCCGACGACAGCGCTCGATGTGACCACGCAGGCGGAAATCCTAAAGCTGCTCGACACCCTGGTGCGCGAGCGCAGCATGGCCCTGCTGTTCATCAGCCACGACCTGCCGGTGGTGGCGGAAATCGTCGAGCGCGTGGTGGTGATGCAGCGCGGCGTTGCAGTGGAAGCCGGGCCGGTGCGCGAGGTGTTCGGCACGCCGCGGAACGACTACACGCGGGCGCTGGTGGCGGCCGCCAAGGCGTTCGACGACGCGTTGGAGGGCAGAGCATGAGCCTCGTCAGCGTCGACAATGTCAGCTTCGGCTATACGCGCGATCGGCTGGTGCTCGATGGCGTGTCGCTCGAGATCCGGGCTGGCGCCAGCGTCGGGCTGGTAGGGGAGTCCGGCTCGGGCAAGACCACCCTGCTCCGACTGCTGCTGGGGCTGACGAGGCCCAGCGCGGGTCAGATCCGCTTCGACGACACCAGGCTCGAGAGCGGCAATGCCGGCTTCATGCGCGACTATCGCCGGCAGGTGCAAGCGGTGTTTCAGGACCCCTATTCCTCGCTCGATCCGCGCCAGAACGTCCTCGGTATCGTATCGGAGCCGTTGCGCTCGCTGCGCATCCCCGGCGACCGGCGCGCGCTGGTCGAGGCGGCTCTCGTTTCGGTGGGGCTGGAGCCCGGCATTCTCGGGCGCTATCCGCACGAGTTCTCCGGCGGGCAGCGGCAGCGCATCGCCATTGCGCGCGCCATTGTCGCCAGGCCGAAGCTGTTGCTGGCCGACGAAGCGGTGAGCGCGCTCGACCTGTCGACCCGCATCCGCATCGTCGAGTTGCTGCAGCAACTGGCGGCCGAGATGACGCTGGTGTTCGTGTCGCACGATCTGGGCGTCGTGGCGGCGCTCTGCGAGGAGATGGTGATCCTCGAGCGGGGCCGGATCGTCGAAGCCGGCGCCACTCGCAAAATCCTCGCCGACCCCCAACATCAATACACCCGAAAACTGCTTGGCAGCGTTCCCCGCATGCCGGCGTGAAAACGCCCCGACCCCAAGGACGACTCCAATGACTGCATCTGCCGACTACCTCACCGCACTCGATGCCTGGAAGACCAGGCGTCTCGCCAACCTCAAGGCGCCGAACGGCTGGCTCAACATCATCGGCCGGTTCGTGCTCGATCCGGGTACGGCGAGCGTCGGGACTGCCGTCGACAACGATATCGTCATCCCGGCAGGACCGGCGCATCTGGGAACGGTGACGCAGGAGGCGGACGGCACGGTGACGTTCAGGCCGACCGACGCCGAGGCGATCCACATCACGCCCAACAAGAAGAACCCGCCCAAGTTCCAGCTCGGCGACCTCTTGTGCGAGGTCACCACGGTGAACGGCGACAACGCGCTGCGCATCCGCGACACCGCCTCGACGGCGCCGGCGGCTTTTGCCGGCATCGAGTACTTCCCGGCACAGGAGAGCTGGCGGATCGTCGCCAAGTGGGTGCCGTTCGAGGCCCCCCTCGAGATGGATGTCGATACCACCGGCAATATCCGCACGGGCGTCGCCGTGACGCACAAGGCGGTGTTCAGCCACGACGGCAAGACCTACGAGCTGATCGCCACCCATGGGACGCCGGAGGCGCCGCAATTCGTGATCCGCGACCCGACATCGCGGGACTCGACCTATCCGGCCTCACGCTTTCTCTATGGCGAAGAGGTCACCGAGAACAGCATCGTGCTGGACTTCAACAAGACGATAAACCCGCCCTGCGCCTTCACCGAGTTCGCGGTCTGCCCCTTGCCGCCGCCGGAAAACGTGCTGCCGTTCCGCATCGAGGCGGGCGAAAAGCGGCTGGCAGAGCTACACTAGGCGGCCGAACGCCGATCAGGCGGTCTGCAGCTCGATCGGCAGGACTTCGCCATTGGCATCGCGCATCTCAGCCAGCGTGGTGCGGTCCAGCACTTCGGCGATGGCGTTGCGGACATTGAGCATGGTGTGGCGGACCTGGCAGGTCGCCACATCGCAATCGTCGCAGGCTTCGTAGCGGGTATGGCTGGCGCAGGGAATCGGCGCCAGCGGGCCATCGAGGACACGCACGATCGAGCCGACCTTGATCTCCTCGGGCGCGCGCGCCAGGCGATAGCCACCGCCCTTGCCCTTGCGGCTCTGCACGATCCCGGCATTGCGAAGATCGCCCAGGATGGCATCGAGGAATTTCTTCGGAATGTTGTTGGACGCGGCGATGTCAGCCACCAAAGCCAGCTCTCCGGGCGGGAACTGCGCCAGGTGCACCAGGGCCTTGAGGCCGTATTTTCCCTTGGCAGTCAGCATGACCGAAATTCATCCCAGGCGCTAAGTTGCGCTTGAGATATAAATTCCAGCGATTAGCTATACAAGTGGCGTTTACGAGGCAGCGGCCCGTCGCTGCTCGGGCTGTTCGAGGCGCTCCGGGTGAGCGATGGGAAGCGCGGGGCGGGCCCCTGCCGCCTGCAGCTGCGCGGCGAGCAGCAGGGCCAGTTGCGTGCCGGCCTGCTCGATCCGTTCGAGCACCGCGGGCTCGACGACGCGACCATCAAGGAACTCGTGGTCCGAAGCATAGACGGCGGTCGGCACGACAAGGGCGGAGAAGAAGCCGAACAGCGGCCGGAGCTGGTGCTCGACGATCAGCGCATGACGGTGCCCGCCGCCGGTGGCGCCGACCACCACCGGCTTATTGGCCAGGGCATTCTGATCGACGAAATCGAACAGGTGCTTGAACAGGCCGGTATAAGAGCCCTTGTAGACCGGACTGACCGCGATCACCGCGTCGGCCTGCTCGATCGCATCGACAATCGCGGCGGCCTCCGGCGTCAGCTGGTGGCGGGTGAAGGCGGCGCCGAGGCCGGGGCCGGCATCGACCACATCGAAGGTGGCGACATCGGCGTCGAGTTGCTCGCGCACGGCGGCGCCGATGGCCTCGGCCAGAGCCCTCGATTTCGACGGCCGTCGGGTCGAGCCGGTGAAGGCGACAACACGCGGCTTACGGATCTGGATCGTCATCGGCATACCTCACGCGACGGGCAATTCCAGCCCGACAGTGGATTAGTTGACCGATCTTATAGACTTGTCAAATGCCAATCCTGCTCCGGCACGGAGTTTGCTCCCGCTCGGACCAACGCAGCGTGTGATTTGCTCCCGAACGGCCGCCTCGCAGCAAAAGCTTGCGGGGCCGGTGCCTCAACCGACTTGACGCCGACCGATCGGGAAGTAGGCGAGGCCCGCCTCCTCTACGGCAGAAGGCTCGTAAAGGTTGCGGCCATCGAACACTGCCTTGCGCTTCAGGTGCCGGGCGACCGTGGGCAGGTCCGGGTTGCGATAGGCCTTCCACTCCGTGACGATCGCCAGGATGTCGGCGCCGGCGACGGCTTCCATCGGCGAGCCGACGAAGCTGACTCGCTCGAGCTTGCCGTCGAGATCGAGCGCGAGGACGCGTTCCGCTTCTTCCATCGCCACCGGGTCGTGGGCGCGGACCGAGGCGCCACGGCGCACCAGGTCGGCGATCAGCACGCGGCTGGGCGCATCGCGCATATCGTCGGTGTTGGGCTTGAACGAGAGCCCCCACACCGCGACGGTGAGCCCGGCCAGATCGTCGCCGAAGCGGGCGCGGATCTTGTCGCTCAGCACGTCTTTCTGCGCGGTGTTGGCCTCTTCCACCGCCGCAAGAATGCGCAGCGGCCGCCCCTGTTCGGCGGCGCTGCGGCGCAGCGCACTGACATCCTTGGGGAAGCAACTGCCGCCATAACCGGTGCCGGCATAGAGAAAGCTGTAGCCGATACGCGGATCGGAGCCGATGCCGCGGCGCACCAGTTCGATATCGGCGCCCAGATCTTCAGCCAGGTTGGCGAGCTCGTTCATGAACGAGATGCGGGTCGCCAGCATGGCGTTGGCGGCATATTTGGTGAGCTCGGCCGAGCGCACATCCATGACCATGGTACGGTCGTGGTTGAGCGTGAACGGGGCGTAGAGCTGGCGGATCAGTTCGAGGCCGCGCTTGCCTTCCGGCGTTGCGTCGGCGCCGATGACGATGCGATCGGGGCGGCTGAAGTCGCTGACGGCGGCGCCTTCCTTGAGAAACTCCGGATTGGAGATGACGGTGAAAGCCGGTTGCCCCAGGCGCGCTCGCTCCGCCGCATCGGCGGCAAAGCCGCGCTTCACCAGTTCGGCAGTGATGGCGGCGGCGACGAGGTCGCCGGTACCGACCGGAACAGTCGATTTGTCGGCGACGACCTTGAAGCCGGTACAGTGCTCGCCGATGCTGCGGGCTACGGCGAGGACATATTGCAGGTCGGCGGAACCGGTTTCGTCGGGCGGCGTGCCTACGGCAATGAACAGCCCCTCGCCGTGAGCGACGCCCGCGGCGATATCGGTGGTGAACGACAGGCGCCCGGCAGCGCGGCTGCTGGCGACGATGCCCTCGAGCCCGGGTTCGTAGATCGGGACGTGACCGCTGTTGAGCAGCTCGATCTTCTTGGCGTCGATATCGACGCAGACCACATGATTGCCGGCGTCAGCCAGGCATGCGCCGGTGACGAGGCCCACATAGCCTGAACCAAACACGGTGACTTTCATTGATCGGCCCCGGTGAAACGAGCGCTGCGCGAGCGATGCTGACCTGCAGCACCTACCGGCTCAGGCCAGCTTATGCAATCGCCGGGGCATCCCGAGAGCCCCTGCTCCCGCCCGGCGGCGTAACAGAGTTCGGGCCGATCAGGTCCGCCCGAACTCGTCCTCGATGCGAATAATGTCGTCCTCGCCGAGATAGGAGCCGGTCTGCACCTCGATCAGTTCGAGCAGGATCTTGCCGGGGTTGGCCAGCCGGTGCACCGAGCCGAGCGGCAGGTAGATCGACTCGTTCTCGGTCAGCATGGTCACCTTGCCGTCAATGGTCACCTCGGCGGTACCGGTGACCACCACCCAGTGTTCGGCGCGATGGTGGTGCTTCTGCAGGCTGAGTTTCTTGCCGGGCTTGACGAACAGCCGCTTCACCTGGAAGCGCTCGCCGTTGAGCACCGACGAGTAACCGCCCCATGGCCGATAGGCGGTGCGGTGAATCTCTGTCAGCCCGACCGTCGCCGGGTTGGCGCGCAGCGCCTTGACCATCGGACCGACACGCTGGGCCTCCGACAGGCGGCCGACATAGATCGCGTCTTCGGAGGCGATGACGGCGACATCTTCCAGCCCGTCGACCGCGATGTGGGCCTTCTCCGACACCACCAGACAATTGCGGGTGTTGGACAGCGTGGCATTGCCATTGGCGACGACGTTGCCCGCGGCGTCCTTTGCCGAGACCTTCCACACGGCGTCCCAGGCGCCCAGATCGGACCACGGGAAGGTCACCGGAACGAGCGCCACCTGCCCGGACTTCTCGAAGATGGCGTAGTCCACCGAGATGTTCGGCGCCGCGGCGAAACCCGTCTGGTCGAGACGGATGAAATCGAGATCGGCTCTGGCGTTGGCCACAGCCGCAAGGGCCGCCCGGAAGGTGTCGGGAGCCAGCGCCTCGACCTCACGCAGGAAACTCGCGACGCCGAGCATGAAGGTGCCCGAGTTCCAGTAGTAGCCGCCATCGGCCAGCAGGCGGGTGGCGGTGTCGCGATCGGGCTTTTCGACGAAGCGGGCAACCGAACGCACGCCGTTGCCGAGGTCGGGACCGGCTTCGATGTAACCGTATCCGGTCTCGGGCGCCGTGGGGGTGATGCCGAAGGTGACGAGCCGACCGGCACGCGCGGCCGCGGCAGCCGTCTCGACGCTCCACCAGTAATTGTCGTCGGCTTCGACGGCGTGGTCGGAGGCGAGCACATGAATCACCGCCCCCTCCCCGAACGTGCCGCGTACGTGGATTGCCGCAGCGGCGATCGCCGCGGCGGTGTTGCGCGCCACCGGTTCGAGCAGCACGGCAGAGGTCGCGACGCCGGCCTCCTGCGCCTGCTCGGCGACGAGGAAACGATACTCGGCATTGGTGACGATGACCGCCGGATGGTAGCGCGCCGGATCGGCGACGCGCTGGAGGGTCTGCTGGTAGAGCGACGTCGGGCCGGTCAATGGCAGGAACTGCTTGGGCCGCGCCGCACGCGACATCGGCCAGAGCCGCGTCCCCTGCCCGCCTGCGAGGATCACCGGTACGATCAAAGTGGCTTCAGTCATCGGTCTAGGCCTCGGCGGAACGGTTCGCTCGCGTGTCGCGAATGGCGGCGAGAGTGCTGGTTTGCTGGTTAAGGTATGGTGAGGATCGGAGCGCCGGCGCTCGGGCGCTGAGAAGGGACGGCATGGCCGGTCTCATCCGTTCTTGTGGTCGGCGGTATCATACCACCACGAAACGCTCCAGGTATCCACCCGGCAAGGATGCTCCGGGCCTCGCCGCTCGAGCGACAACGCGCGGAAATTATCCTTACCGAGCGGTTACTCACCACCTCGGGGGCGGTTGCTGATAGGGATGCGCTCGTTGCATCGCGTGAGGTTGAAGGTGCGTTCTGCGTCGAAATTGCTGCCGCTGGTCGGCGCCCTGCTGTTGAGCCTGTCCGTTGCCGCCGTACCGCTGCGGGCGGCTGATCTGGGCCCCACGCCGCTGGAAGCGCCTGCAACTTCGGTGACGCTGCGCGAAGCGCTGTCACGCTACCTCACCCTCGAGATGATCCGTACGACGTTCGACGTCGTGCAACGGGAAGACCTGGGCGCGGCGCTGGAAGAACAAGCCCTGCGCTGGCGCAAGGCGGCTCCGCCGGCCGAGGCCCTGGCCGAGCTCGACCAGCAATTGCTCAGCGAGGCGAGCTACTACCTGGTGTCGCTCAGCTATCTGGTGCAGGTGGGCGGAGCAGCGTTCCCGACCGATCGCGCCGAGATGGTCTATGCCAACGATACGACCTCCAAGCTCGACGACCTGCGCCGGCAGTTGTTCGAGGCCGTGGAAACCGGTGGCGACGTGCTGCCGGTGCTCGTCGAAGCCGAGCGCATCCGGGCGCTGACGGAAGGCTATGTCAGCGCGCCGGACGATTTTGGGGTCTTTGCCGAGCACGACGCGCTGCTCGATGGCGTTCTCGCCAAGCTCAAGCGCGGCACGCCGACCTGACCGGGAGCCGGGATCAGCTCCAGCTGCGCGGATTGGCACCGGACATCGAGATGATGCGGTAGCCGGACTGGCTGAGCGGCTTGATGCTCGCAGTCAGGTTGTCAAGCACGAGGTCCTTGCCGTTGGTCTTGACCACCAGGATCGCATGCCCTTCACCCTTGCGGGTCTTGACGTAGGCAATGCGTAGCGAGCTCGCCGGAATACCGGCCTTGATGAGCGCCTTGCGCTTGGCCAGCACGTAGTCCTCGCAGTCGCCTGACGTGGCGCTGGCCGACCAGACATCGGCACCGCTGTCATAACGCGGCTTGATGGTGCGGTTCACATGGCCGTTGACGCGCTTCAGCGTCGACATGACGTCGGCGGTGACGGTGACTTTCGACTTGCCGCCGCCCTGGCACTCGGCCGGGTTCTTGAGACACATCACCTGGTAGCCGAGCGGTGCGTGCACACTGCCGGCGGTCGCCGCCGTCGACATCGCGCCGGCGGCAAACGACACCATCGTGGCCATAACGATGGCTGCGATCTTGCTCTTGGAAGCTGTAGCTGTCTGGACGCTCATGCGATCCCCCTTGGCGCAATTGGCGCTTTCATGGGGAGCATCATGCCAGCCGGACTTTGCCGTCCGGTTCAGCGTTTGACTAAAACTTTATGCAATCAGGCGGGGCTGAGAATGACCGGACGCCGAATGATCAGGCCGAGCATCAGGCCGACATTGAACGCCACGATCGACAGCGCAGTCCAGCCCACAACAGTGACGAAGTCGGCATGCGCGGCGAACGCGGCCGTGGCGGTGGTCACAAGCAGCAGGTTACCCACCACGATCCAACCGACCGTAGAGTAGTAACCTCCGGCGACTAACCCCAAGCCGCCGGCCAGCAAGGCTGCCAGCACCGTCGCACTCATCAAAAACACTCCTGAATCAGGAGAGAGTCTGGCTCTCCGATCCGCAACGAGCTTCCAACATCGTGTGTTAAGCCAGCGTTACGTCAGCGTGGTGCATTTGCGGGACGGCCCCGAACGAGGCGCAGCGCCCAACTACCAGCTGTCGGGACGCAGTTCCCGCAACTGGTGGGCGGCGACCAGCAGGTCCTGGCATTGCGGCCAGCTGAGATCGGGCGCCACCACGCTCACCCAGCGCATGCGCCCATAGAGCGGGTGCGGAAACAGCACGTCGGACGCACTGTAGTCGATCGTCGCGGCCTCCAGCTCCTTGCGGCTCAGCAATCGCGGAAACAGCCGAGCGAATGTCGGCTTGTCGGTCGCGAAGTTGAGGCGGAACACACCCTCCCGGTCGAGCCACGATCGATTGTCGTAGGGATCGTCGTGGGTGACGATGGTTGCAAAAGGGAAATTCTGCGCGTCATCGCGAAAGAAGAACAGGTCCGGCGTGCTGTCGTGGACGCTGACGGCGGCGAGGGCTTCGAGAAAGCAACGGATGTCGGCAATGGAAACGGGCATCGTGAAACTCCGGTAGCCAAATTTGGCCAGCCGATCTATGCCGGGTAGCCAAATTTGTCTACCCTCGATGCGAATCGGGAGAGCAAGATGAATGTCGTGCGGTTATTGGTGCTGGGGGCGATCCGCGAAGGCGGCGCATCCTACGGATACGCGATCCAGCAGACGCTCGATGACTGGCAGGTTCGTACCTGGACCCGGCTGCATTCCGGCTCGGTCTATCACGCGCTGCAGCAGATGACCAAGGAGGGCTTGCTGGCCGTCGACGCCCAGCAACCCGGAAACCGTGGCCCTGGAAAGACCCTCTTCACGCTCACCGCGATGGGGGAGGCTGAGTTCCTGTCGCAACTGCGCGAGGCCCTGGCGAGCTTCGACCTGATCGAACTGAGCGCGGGCGTGGCATTTGTCGACTGCCTCCCCGCAACGGAAGCGCGTGAGCGACTCGGCGCCACGATTGCGCGCTTGAATCAGAACGTTGCGCGGCTGGGGGCCATTGCGTCGGGCGCACCACAGGGCGCGGGGCCGCCGAGAACCAGAGACCTGCTCGAGCTGTGGCGAGCCAACCTCGCCGCGACGGCCGACAGCCTCGGACACATCGACATCGTCGGCCCGCATGACTAGCGAACCGAGCACAGGGCGAGACTGAGGGAAACGTGGCGGAGAGGAAGGGATTCGAACCCTCGAGACGGTTCCCCGTCTGCGCCCTTAGCAGGGGCGTGCCTTCGACCACTCGGCCACCTCTCCGTCGCCGGGTCTGATAGGGGCAATCGCCCGGGTCGGCAAGGGGTTTTTCGGCGACGCCTGGGGAGATTGCTTTCGGCGCCGCGCCCACCTCGGCAATGCAACGGCTTCGGGCGGTGAGGGTCGGACCCCAGATTGGCCGCCGGCGCGGGTGCCGGCGAACCGGCACCCGCAACGGAACGGGCCTCAGCGCTGGTTGAACAGGATGCGCTGCGCTTCCTTGTCGCTGGCGGCGCTGATCTGCTGGCTCTGGTCGAGCGTGATGCCCAGCGCGCGCTGCACGGCCGGCCGCTCGGTGACGCGTTGGCGCCAGGCGGCAAAGGCCGGGAATTCGGCGATGTCGATGCCGTGATTGTCCGAGCCGCGCGACCAGTCGAAGATGGCGATATCGGCGATCGAATAGTCGCCGGCGACATAGGACTGGCCCAGGTCAGCCTGTTTGCCGAGCTGGGTGTCGAGGACGCGATAGAGCCGGTGGCTCTCATCCTGATAGCGCTTGATGGCGTAGGGGATCTTCTCGGGAGCGTAGCGCGAGAAGTGGTTGTTCTGCCCCAGCATCGGGCCGAAACCGCCGACCTGCCAGAACAGCCACTCGTCGATCTTGATCCGCTCGGACCAGTTGGTGCCATAGAACCTGCCGAACTTTTCGGCCAGGTATTTGAGGATCGCACCGGACTCGAAGATCGACACGGGCTGGCCCTCGGGCCCTTCGGGATCGACGATGGCCGGGATCTTGTTGTTGGGCGAGATGGCGAGGAAGTCAGGTTTGAACTGGTCGCCGCGACCGATATTGATCGGGTAGATGGCATAGGGCAGCTCGAGCTCTTCGAGCATGATGGTGATCTTCCGGCCGTTCGGCGTGGCGGCGTAATAGAGATCGATCGGCAATGTCTGGGTGGTCATTTCTGGAGAGGTCCGTGTCTGCTGCAGGCGGTGACGCGGACGCCACCGGGACGAATGTCCATATATCGGCAGCTACCGATGGAAGACAACCCGCACACGGGAATGACAACGGCG
>MKVB01000006.1:208610-296072 GCA_001899085.1 Devosia sp. 66-14
GCGGCTGGCCATCGCTGGTGCGCGCCGCCGAGATGCCGCGCAGATCGACAGTAGCGCGCACGCGCTGGCGGTAGATCGGCCCCATCAACTCGGATTTCGACACGTTCACCGGACGATCGAACTTCACGGTCACCTCGTAGTGGTTCATGTCGGCCAGCAGCTGTACCCCGATCACCATGCCGATGAACGGCTGGCTGAGGTAGGTGCCCTTGACGCGCTGGCCAACCTGCACCGGGCTGACCGCGCGTTCCGGCATCGCCGCTGACGCGGTGTTCCAGTCGCGGTAACCGTGCCGGCGGGCGATTTCTTCGAGCGCTGCGCCCTGCCCGAGCGGATTGCCCTGCAACGCGCGTTCGGCGCGCAGCGCCTTGGCCTCGGCCTTGAGGGTGGCGGCACTGGGGGTATCGAGAGAGAAAGTCATGTCGGTCCTCTTCAACAGAGGCGGATTTCTTCATGGGGGCTCGCCTTGCCATGAACCGCCTCGAAGGGAACGATCATGAGATGCGTCACGGATGATCCGCGGCTGGACTTTACCATCGGGTTTCCCCGGCGAGCGGCAGGCGCCAGCAGCACGCGCGACATGTGGTGGATCGAGGCGGTTTTGTCAACTTGCCGCCATTCGTGCAGATGATGGCCGAAATCACCGTTTGTCGTTGGAGTGCGGCGGCGCGACGGGTTAGGGAACTCGCATGACCGAGATCCTCCTGCTCGCCGCCGGGCTCATTGCCGGCACGCTCAACTCGCTGGCCGGCGGCGGCTCGTTCGTGCTGTTTCCGGCGCTGCTCGCGGCAGGCGTGCCGCCGGTCATTGCCAATGCATCCAACACCTACGCCTCGCTGCCCGGCTACATGAGCGGCGCTGCCGGGTTCTGGAAGGATATCGTCAAGCATCGCGACAAGCTGCTGCCCTACACGGGCATCGCGCTGATCTTCGGCTTTGTCGGCGCTGAACTGCTGCTGCATGTTTCGAACGAAGCATTCGGCAAGATAGTCCCCTGGCTGATGCTGTTCGCCGTGCTCATGTTCGCCTTCGGCGGCCGGATCAACGCGTTCATCGCCCGTCGCGCCGGAGCGGCGCGGGGAATGAAGATTGCCGGCACCGTGGCGATCTATGCGCTGCTGGCGGCATTGTGCGTCTATGGCGGGTTCTTCAATGCCGGGCTCGGTATCCTGCTGCTGGCCTTCCTGGCGCTGGCCGGGCTGCCCGACATCCATGCCATGAACGGGCTGAAGAGCTGGATTTCGAGCGCGGTGGCGCTGATCGCCGTGGTGCGCTTTGCGCTCTCGGGCTCGATCGACTGGTATCATGGCTCGTTCGCGCTGGTCGGCGCGACGATCGGCGGCTATGTCGCGGCGCGGCTGTCGCATCGCGTGCCCACACTATGGCTGCGGGCCCTCGTCATCATCTATGCGAGCGGGTTGACGGTGTGGTTTTTCTGGCAGGCATACGGCGCCGCATAGCGAAGACTTATCACTGTCATATATCGGCTGACCCCTATCGCCGCGGCGGGCGATGATTTACTGTTTCCGGCGCGGTACCAGGGGTGCAGGTTGCTTCGATGAACAGACTTGTGGCGTTTCTGGTTGCCGCATTTCTCGTGCTGGGCGGTCAATCAATTGCAGCGGAAGCGACAGGGACTGCGCTCGCAGTGGACGTCGATGCCCGCGCCGAGCTCGGCGGCAATGTCCGCGTGCTGACTGCCGGTGCGGACCTGGCAATCGGCGAGACCGTGATCACCGATGCCCATGGCCTGGTGCAGATCAAGTTCTCGGACGAGACCGAACTGGTGGTGGGGCCCAACTCGCAACTGGTGCTGGAAGACTACCTGCTGCGCAACGACGGCTCGGTCGGCAAGCTCGCGCTCAACGCGCTTTCGGGCTCGTTCCGGTTCGTCACCGGTAATTCCAGGAAGGACGACTATGCGATCAAGACGCCGACCGGCACGATCGGCATTCGCGGTACGGCCTTCGATTTCTTCGTCGCGGACGGGGTGACGCGGGTGCTGATGTACCACGGCACGGCGATCCTGTGCGGCACCGGCAATTCGTGCGTCACGATGGCTGGGACCTGCGAAGTGGGGCAGACCGACAGCCGGCAATCGGAACTGCTCGGCGCCTCGTTCACCGCCGACACCACACAGCGGGACTCGCTGCGCCAGAGCTTTCGCTATGCGGACAACCAGCAGCCACTGCTGGAATCGTTCCGTATCGATCAGGTCCCGGAGTGTCAGCTGTCCGGCCCCACCCGCGCGGCGGCGACCAGCATCGCGCAGGTGGTCGAGGTTTGTCAGCCGGTGATTGCGGAACAATATCAGGGTGTTGTTGCCCGCTGGGGCGAATGCGGCGCCGCGGTTGCCGGCTACCTCGCCGGGCTCGATCTGCCGGCGGACCAGCAGATCGCCGATCTGGCGGCAGAACTCGCAGACCTGTTCGAGCCGGGCCCGAACTGCAGCGCCAACGAAACCGAGCTGCCCGAAGCACTGTTGCTGGCGGCCGGGCAATCGGCGGACCAGGGGCAACAGGAGGCGATCAGCGAGATCGCCGCCACCATCCGCGACTGCAGCGCCATACAGACGCGCGCGATCCAACCGGCGCAGGCCAGCCCGAACTGAGCGGCGCCATCAGTCGCGGCGGATCCACACCGACGTATCGTGGAAGGCGGCGCCGCCGAAGGGACGCACCTGATCCGAACCGATCAGCGTGTTGATACCGACGCCGTTGCGATGCGCCGAGTTGGGGTGGATGCCCTCGGCGATCAGCACGCCGCGCTGCATGCCATCGAAGAACACCGCCTTGAGGGCGACTTCGCCACGACGGTTGCCCAGGGTGACCGGGTCACCATTGGCAATGCCGAGATCGGCGGCATCCTCAGGGTGCACGAAGACCGTCGGCTCGGGCTGACGCTTCCGGCTGCCGGCAGTCTCGGCGAAGGTGGAGTTGAGGAAACTGCGCGATGGACTGGTGGCGAGGCGGAACGGCGTCTCGGCGTCGACCCGTTCGGTGACGTCCCAGTGGTCGGCAAAGCGAGGCATCTCGGAGGGATCGCAGACCCAGTTATAGCCCTTGAGCCGCGCCACTGCGTCCCAATCCGGCTCGAAGCGATAGCGCCTGTCGGGCCAGGCGAAACCGTCGGCGAAGCGCGCCTTCTCGGCCGGCCAGGCGCCGTCGATAAAGCCGGTCTTCTCGATCTCGTCGAGTTCGCCGAAGTTCGAGCGGCGGAAAGTCTCGGCGACCATCTCGCGATCGGTGAGATGCATCGAGGGATGGTCGGTGCCGAGGCGGCGCAGCAGTTCGTTGACCACCTCGAAATTGGAGCGGCACTCGCCGGGAGCATCGACCAGCTTGGGGCCATAGAGCAGGCGGGTATGACCGCCGCGGCGGTAATAGTCGTTGTGCTCGAGGAACATGGTGGCGGGCAGTACGATATCGGCGAGCTTTGCCGTATCGGTCATGAACTGCTCGTGCACCACGGTGAACAGGTCGTCGCGCGCGAACCCGGCGCGCGTCAGGCCCTGCTCCGGGCTGACATTGACCGGATTGGTATTCTGGATGAACAGCGCCTTGACCGGGCCGCCGCCATTCAGCGCCTTTTCATCCCCGGTCAGCACCTTGCCGATCTCGCACATGTCGAGCTCGCGCCCGCCCGGGCCCATGTCGGCGCCGGTGATCATCGACTTGTCGAGCTTCCAGGAGCCCGAATTGGAGTGAAAGGCCCCACCGCCCTGGTGCTGCCAGCTGCCGGTCATCGCCGCGACCGAGAGCGCCGCATGCATCGAGGTCGAGCCGTTGCGCTGGCGCGTGAAGCCGTAGCCGAGGCGGAAGTAGGTTCTTGGCGTGGTGCCGACGAGATGGGCGAAGGCTTCGATCTCGGCCACATCAAGGCCGGTGATGGCTGCCGCCCATTGCGGGGTACGCGTCGCAAGGTGCGCTTCGAACTCAGGCGAAAAGTCGGTGTACTTCGCCATGTAGTCGCGGTCGGCGAGACCATCGCGCAGCAGCACGTGCATCACCGCGACGGCCAGCGCGCCATCGGTTCCCGGCCGTACCACCAGGGCCATGTCGGCCTGCTCCATGGTGGCGTTGCGGTAGATATCGATGGCGACGATCCTGGCGCCGCGCTCCTTGCGGGCGCGGACGGCGTGGGTCATCACGTTGACCTGGGTGGCAACGGCGTTGGTGCCCCAGATGACGACGCAATCGCTTTCGGCCATCGACTCGGGGTTCGGCCCGGCGAGGACACCAGTGCCGGCGATGAAGCCCGGCCACGCGGTGCCGGTGCAGATGGTGTCGTATTGCAGCGAGTAGCCGCGGGCATGGCGCAGCCGCTCGATGCCGTCGCGGTGCACATGCCCCATGGTGCCGGCGTAGAAATAGGGCCAGATCGCCTCGGGGCCATTGGCGGCCTCGATCGCGAGCCAGCGCGCCACGATCTCGTCGAAAGCCTCGTCCCAGCTGATCCGCTGCCACTCGCCGGATCCCTTTTTGCCAACGCGGCGAAGGGGATGGGTCAGGCGGTTCGGGTGATGAATCCGTTCGGCATAGCGGGCCACCTTTTCGCAGATGACGCCCGCCGTATACGGATCGTCCTTGGCGCCACGGACCCTGCCGATGGTCCGCGCGTCGATCACCTCGACGTCGAGCGCGCAGGTCGATGGGCAATCGTGCGGGCAAACCGAACGGGCAGTGCGGGGCGTCGTAATGGCGTTCATGGCGCGGATGATTTATCACGCAGCTCCGTACGGTAACAGAGCGGCCGATCGCGCGTGATGTCACGCCGCGCCATATCGAACGAACGCTGGCCGCGGCCACCGATGGCGATGGCCGCAGATTTCACCTGAGGGAGGTCAGCGGTGCTTGGCCGATTATTCTTCGGCGCGGATCTTCTTCAGTTCCGCATTGTAGATGCGCAGGCTGAGGTAGATCGCGAAGGTAAAGCACACGATGCCGGTGATCTGCGACAGCGGCAGGGCAGCAAACAGCGGCAGGTGCTTGGCGGCGATCAGGGCGACAACGAGCATGAGGACAGACACGACCTCAGCAGAGCGGAACAGCATGGCTCCCCTTTACTTTCATTTCGAGATGCGCTGACGCTCGGCGCGGAATAGCTCCGCATCACGGAGCCCCCGCAAATCACGTTACGGAAAAGCGCAAAAGGTTCCATCAACTTTTGCGTTATCCGAGAATTTTGGCCCGGCAGGCTGGCGCGGAAGCAACAGCTCCCCTGCCCCGCCGTTTCAGCTGACCAGCTTGAGACCGACGATGCCGGCGACGATCAGCCCGATACTGGCCAGCCTGAGGGCCGTCGCCGGCTCCTGGAACAGCAGCATGCCGAGCACGGCCGTGCCGATGGTGCCGATGCCGGTCCAGATGGCGTAGCCGGTGCCGACCGGCAGCTCACGCAGCGCGATACCGAGCAGAACCACGCTGGCAACCATGGCGGCGACGGTGATGGCGGTCGGCCCGATCCGGCTGAAGCCATCGGTATATTTGAGACCGATCGCCCAGACGACCTCCAGCAATCCGGCGATGACGAGAAAGACCCAGGCCATGGAAATCTGCTCCTTGCGCGGGCCGTCCCGGCTGAATTTCGGGGATCGCGAGAGGGATCGCGAGAGTGCGACCCTGGGATCGCCGGGGTCGTCCCCAGCGGCGCCCGATATAGGACCGCACGGCGACAATGAGAAGTGCAGGAGGCGCAGATCTGCGGGTCCGGGACAGCAAATCGCTGCAAGCGGCGCTTGCATGCGTCGAGGGCTGGCGCTTCCACTAATACTTGTGTAGTAGACGCGCCGATCGCACCCGCCGGGGGGCCGGGCGATATCCATGTCAATGCATAGCTGAGGACGCATATGCACAAGATGATATGGCGAGCCCCCCTCGCCTGCGCACTGGTTGCGCTCGGTTTTCTATCTTTCTCCGGTTCTGCTCTGGCCGCCAGCGGCAAGGCGCTGGGCGTCAAGCCGGCGGCCGCAGTCGAAACCAAGTCCGACACCAAGACGCTGACGGTCGGCGCCGACGTGTTCATCGGTGATCGCGTGGTCACCGGCGCGGACGGACAGGTGCAGATCAAGTTCACCGACCAGACCGAACTGGTGGTCGGCCCCAACTCGGCGCTGCTGATCGAGGACTACCTGCTGCGGCAGGACGATTCTGCCGGCAAGTTCGCCATCAATGCGCTGTCGGGCACTTTCCGTTTCACCACCGGGCGAGCGCCGAAGGACCGCTACATCATCAAGACCCCGACTGGCACGATCGGCGTGCGCGGGACCTCGTTCGACTTCAATTCGAGCAGCGAGGAAACCAAGGTCCTGCTGTATCACGGCCAGGTCATCCTCTGTAACCTCGACAAGACCTGCGTGACGCTCGACGACACCTGCGAGCTGGGCGCCTACGACCTCGGCCGGTCCGAGATTCTGGGGCACACCGACGACTTCAAGGGCGCCGCCCGCGAAGATCTGAAAGCTTCGTTCCGCTACGCCCAGTCACAGGCTCCGCTGCTCGGCGCGTTCCGGGTCGAGGAGGCCAAGGAGTGTTTCCAAAAGGGGTTCGTGGCCAATACGCCACGTAACCTGCTGGACGGGGACAGCAACGGCACCCCGGTCGTCGACAACGAGGAACCTATCCCCGATGGCTGCTGGCCCGACGAGTCGGCCGAGGGCGGCTACATGTGCAACTGAGCCGGCGCTCAGGGGCCAAGCCACTAAAGCATTGGCGCGCCCCCGCGATTCTACAGTAGGGATCGCGGGGGAGAATTCCTGCCATGACCGAGACTGCCCAGCCGCGTCTGCCGATGGCGGCGCTCATTTCCGCCAGCCTGTTGTCGATCGGCGTGGGCTATGCCTCGACCGCCCCCTACGACGCGATCATCGCCATCGATGCGCTGCAGATCGGACACGGCGATTTCGCCCTGATCCTGACGCTGGCCTCGATTGTGGGGGTGGTCGCCTCGGTGGCACTCGGCTGGCTGTCTGACCGGATCGGCGACCGCCGGCTGCTGATGCTGGCCACCACGCTGCTCGGCGCCGTCGGCATGGGCCTGATGTACTGGCTGCGCAGCCCGATGGCGTTCGTCATCGCCTATTGCGTGATCCTGCCGTTCGGCAACTCGGCGTTCAGCCAGACCTTTGCCTATGCCCGGGTCTACTACGACCAGACCCGCCCCAAGGACGCCGAGTTCCGCATCACCGTGCTGCGTTCGATCTATGCGGCATCGTGGGTGATGGTACCGCCGCTCGCCGGCTGGATCGCCGCGGTCTACCAGGTGTTCGACGTCTACCTGCTGGCGGCCGCCGCCTATCTCGTATGCGGGGCGATCTCGCTGACGATGCTGGCCGACCCCGCCACCCGCGTCGTCTCCGCCCCGCCCACGCCAAATACCGACGGCAAGGGCGGCATCGCGCTGCCGATGCTGGTCGGCATCTGCGGGGTGCTGCTGATCAACGTGGCGATCAAGGTCAGCGGCACGGCGACGCCGCTGGCGATGGTCAGCCATTTCGGCGGCAATATCGGAGATGTCGGCATCGCCGCCGGCATCGGAGCCTTGCTCGAGATTCCGCTGATGCTGGCCTGGGGGTTTCTCGGCCGGCGGTTCAGGAAACATACGCTGATCGCAGCCGGGGCGCTGATCTATGCGCTCTACCAGGTGCTGCTGACGCAGGCGAGCGGGGTGACCGAGGTGTTCTGGCTGCAGGTGCCGCGGGCGGTAGCCATCGCGGTGCTGATGAGCGTTCCGATCAGCTACATGCAGGAGGCGATCCGCGGCCGCGTCGGCCTGTCGACCTCATTGCTCGACGTGACGGTGGTCGCCTCCGGCATGCTCTCGGCCGGGATTTTCGGCGTGGTGGCGGCGCCGGGGCGCTATCTCGAGCTGTTCTGGGTCGCGGCGGTGCTGGCCACCTGCGGCGCGGCTGTGCTGCTGGTGGCGCATAATGTGCTGCAACGGCGGCCGGCCGTGCAGCATTGACAGCCGACGCGGCCCGGGCAAGCTCCGGCTGAGGAGACAACGCGATGGACAAGGCAAGTTCCGAGCACGGCCTGACCCGTCTGCGCTCGACCCTGAGGCTGCTCTATCATGGCAGTTCGAGCACGGCGCTGCGCTTCCAGTTCGCGGTGCTGCTGGTCGATCTGGCGATCATCGCCTTCTTCATCGCCACGCCGCTGCTGCGCGACCGACCGAGCTTCATCTGGATCGATGTGGCGGTGGCCGTGCTGCTGATCGCCGATCTCGTGGCGCGCGGCCTCGCCTCGACCGACCCGCTGCGCTGGCTCCGGCAACCGACGACGATCGTCGATGTGTTCATCCTCATCACCCTGCTGCTGCCGGCATGGCTGGCCAATTTCGGCTTCCTGCGCATCCTGCGGCTCTGGACGCTGTCGCAGAGCGGCGTGCTGTGGCGGCCGCTGAAGAAGTTCAAGCTGACGCAGTATCGCGAACAGGGCGAAGCCATCGTCAACATCGTGACGTTCCTGTTCCTGGTGTCAGGCTTCGTGCTGACGTTCTTCGCCAGCCCCGGCTCCGGCATCGAAGGCTATGTCGATGCGCTCTACTTCACCGTCACCTCGGTGACGACGACCGGATATGGCGACGTGACGCTGCCCGGCACCGCCGGCAAGCTGACCTCGATTGCGGTGATGATCATCGGCATCACGCTGTTCGTGCGCCTCGCGCAATCGCTGTTCCGCCCGCACAAGGTGCTCTTTCCCTGCCCGCAATGCGGGCTGCAACGGCACGACCCCGATGCCGTCCACTGCAAAGCCTGCGGCCACCTGCTGAATATCCCCGACCCCGGGAACTAGCGCGACAGGGCGCGGATCTCGGCATTGGCGCGGCGCAGGCGCTCGGCGAGACTGGCGCCCACCGCCATCACCAGCGCGTTGTGTGCGGCCGGGGCGTTGGCCGCAAGGTCCTCGAGGCCATCGCGATCCAGCACCAGCGCGATACCGGCACTGACGGCGACGACGTCGGCGGTTCGGGGTGAGTGCCCGAACAGCGCCAGCTCGCCGAACACGGTGCCCGGCTCGACGGTGCTGACGCGGTGGCTCGGGGCGTTGCCGACCCGCACGGTGATATCGACATGCCCCTGGGTGAGGAAGAACAGCTCGTCGGCCCGGGCATTCTGGGCGATCAGCTTGGTGCCGGGCTCAAAGGACAGCGGGCGGAGCCGCTTCACCAAAGCGGCCAGCATGGCCTCGTCGAGACCGGCAAGCAGGTCGAACTCGGCGAGCGGCACGGTCGCGTCGGTCTGGCCGGTGCCGGCCTGTTCGAGGAGCCGGTCCTCGAAATATTCCAGCGCCTGGTCGACATTGGGGAAGTGGATGTCCTGCTCGAAGCTATGCGGCAACTCGCCGGAAATGCTGACGACAGCGAAGCCCTTGCCGGCTTCCTGCAGGGTGCGGCGGGCGGTGTTGAGCAGGGTGACCGCGACACCATCGATGCGCAGCACGCGGGTCAGATCGAGGACGAAATAGTAGGCGCTGTCGAGGTCCTCGATGATCCGCCGCGTGACCCGTTCGGCCTCGATGAAGCCGAGTTCGGCCTGCAGCTCGTAGACGGCGATCAAGTGACCATAGCGATCGAGTTTCCGAGCCTGCTCGTGGCGGCGGACGCGCTTGGAGTGCACCTCGTCGGAGCGGTAGACACGGCGCAGCGGCACGAGGCCGCCGCCGCGATCCTCGAACAGATGCAGGCGGAAATTGGCCGAGATGTCCTCGCAGACCTTGACGCCGCGGGCACTGTTGCCGACTGCGTCGAGGCGGGGCGAGAAGGTGCCGATGCCGAGCTGGCCGGGGAGGACCGCGGCAATGCCGCCCCCTACTCCACTCTTGGCCGGCAGGCCGACGCTGAACTGCCAGCCGCCGGCGTAGTCGTACATGCCGCAGGTGTTCATCACCGAGAGCACGGAGCGGACATTGTCGGTGCTGATGGCGCGTTGCCGCGTCACCGGATTGACACCGCCATTTGCGAGGGTGGCACCGATCATTGCCAGGTCGCGCGCACGGACGAGCAGCGAACACTGGCGGAAGTAGAGGTCGAGATGCTCGTTGACGTCGCCCGAGATCATGCCGGCATTGAGCTCGAGGTAGGCGATGGCGCGGTTGCGGTTTCCGGTGACGGTCTCGGAGCGGTACACCGCCTCGTCGAGATCGAGGATGCGACCGGTGAAGCGCTGGAAGATATCGAGGATGCGCTGGTAGCGCTCGGCGTGGTCGGTGCCCTTGATCATGGCGCTGGCAGCGATGGCGCCGGCATTGACCATCGGATTGAACGGCCGGTTGTTGCGCTCGTCGAAGGTGATGGAGTTGAAGGCTTCGCCGGACGGCTCGACGCCGATATGGCGCAGCACCTCCTCGCGGCCGTGATCTTCCAATGCGAGAGCGTAGATCACTGCCTTGGAGACTGACTGGATAGTGAAAAGCGCGTCGGTGTCGCCGACTTCGTAGACAAAACCGTCGGTAGTGGCGAAGGCCAGCGAGAACCGATCGGGATCGACTGCTGATAACTCGGGGATGTAGCTTGCCAACTCACCCGAAAGGTTGGGACGGTGCCGGGTGTAGAGGTCGTTGAGATATTGCCATACGGGCAATTCCTTGGGGGATATCCCGGTCGACCGCAGATCGACTTGTTGCATACAATTGACTCGCTGATGCCTAATGCGTAGTCAGATTAATCATTGTGCTATGCTTTGAGCAATAACGCTTCTGAATGACCCGAGCGGGGACGGCCAGAGTGGTGGGGAACAACACAATATGAGCACTTTCAAAGGTATGGCGGCCGCAGGGCTGTGGGTGGCATTGACGCTGACGGCCCTGCCGGCAATGGCGGCGAGCGGCACGGCGCTGGGCGTCAATCCGCAGGCGGAGGCCGATACGTCGGGTCAGTCGCGGGTGTTGACCGTCGGCGCCGACATCTTCATCGGCGACAAGGTGAGCACCGGCGCCAAGGGCCAGGTGCAGATCAAGTTTTCCGACAAGACCGAGCTGGTGGTCGGCCCGAACTCTTCGCTGCTGATCGAGGATTACCTGCTGCGCGAGGATCAGTCGGCCGGCAAGCTGGCGATCAACGCGCTGTCGGGGACGTTTCGTTTCGCAACCGGCGGCGCGCCGAAGGATCGCTATGTCATCAAGACGCCGACCGGCACCATCGGCGTGCGGGGCACGGCGTTCGACTTCAACGTGGATGCGGAAGGCACCGAGGTGCTGCTGTTCCATGGCGCGGTCCGGCTGTGCAATCTCGCCGGCACCTGCGTCACGCTGGATGATACCTGCGAGATCGGCACCTACGACCTGACCCAGTCGACGATCCTCGGCGACCCCGCCGACCTGACCAAGGACCAGCGCGCCGCGCTGAAGGCGAACTTCAAGTATGCCGAGGTGCAGAGCCCGCTGCTGCGGCAGTTCTGGGTGGAGAACGCCCGGCAGTGCTTCAACAAGGGCTTCGTCAACGACACACCGCGGAGCCTGATGGACGGCGATGACGACACGCCGGCGGTCGAGCAGCCGTGTGGAGACAACGGGTGCTGCGGTGACAGTAACTGCTGCGGCGAAGACGACTCGGAGTGTGCGAACTAGGGCCGGCGCGCCTCGCTACAGCTCGTCGAAGGGCACGCCGCCCCTCGACTTGCTGTCCCTGGGGCTCTCGACGATCTGCACGACGACGCGCTCGGCCGGCACGTTGAAGTTCTTCACCACCGCCTCGGTGATGTCCTTCATCAGCGCCTTCTTGGATTGCGCCGAGCGGCCCTCGACGATGTGAACGAGGATTTCGGGCACGTCAGGCCTTCAATGTCTTCGGCTTGGACTTGGCTTTGGGCTTGTCTTTGGCCTTGGCGACCTTGGGCGCCTTGGCGGCCTTGGCCTCCGCCTCTCGTATCTTGGCCACGGATGTGCCCATGTGGCCCCAGTTCTTGTTGTCGACCTCTTCGATGACGACAAAGGTATATTCGGGCTTCTTGTTCAGGATGCGCTGCAGCATCTCGGTCGTCTCTTTGTAGATCTGCAGCTTCTGCTCGTAAGTCGCGCCGTCGGTGATCTCGATACGAACGTAAGGCATGGTTTCCTCCCCCAAAGCCGGGGGGAGGATGCGGCAGCCGAGGTACGCTCGTCAACCGAGCGGATCGTAGCCCTTTTTCGGCTTCTTGCGCGGGGCGCTGGCAACGGCATCGGCCGGCGGATCGCGCTTCTCGCGGTTCTTGTATTTCGGCTTGCCCTTGTCCTTGGGATTCACCTTCGGCTTCTCGGTGGGCTTCCGATTGAACAGCACCGGCTCGCGGGCCGCCGGCGGTGCATCGAAGGCCACCGGCGGGGTGATCTCACGGGCCGGCTTGGTGGCGAGCTTGGCGCCCTTGTCGGAGCGCACCTTGTAGCGCGGGCCATCTTCGCGGTGGGGCTTGTCGTAGCGCGGCGCGTCGTCGTGCTTCTTGAAACGCGGGGCGCTGTCGCGGTTGTAACCCTTCTTGTTGGCGTTGGAGGGCGGGCCGGACGCCGCAATGGTGGTGTTGGCCTCGATCTGCCCGCCGACGCGACCGATGGCGGCGGCAAAGGCATCGGCCTTGTCGGCGGCGATCTCGAAGCGGGTCTCGGTGTCGAGGATCTTGATCGAGCCGACATCGCGCTTGGTGACATCGCCGGCCTTGCAGATCATCGGCAGGATCCACTTGGGATCGGCGCGGCGGTTGCGGCCGATCGACAGGGTGAACCAGCGACCGTCCTGCATTGGCTCGGGTTTGCCACGTGGCGCGCCGTCCTCGTCGAGGAAGCGCTTGTCGCGACGCGGCGGCTTTTCGTTGAAAGCAGGGATCGCCTGCTCCGAGACTTCCTCGGGCGCCGGACGGGCGGCGAGCTCGCGCCGGATATAGGCCGCGGCCAGCTGCTCGGGGGTGAGGCGGGCCAGCAGCTCGGCGACGAAACCGGCCTCGGCCTCGTCGGGGGCGCTCATCTCGGTGGCGCCGGCGAGGATCTGCTCGCGGTTGCGGGCGTCGATCTCGGCAATCGTCGGGGCGCCGCGGCTGGTGGCCTCGAGGTTGGCGGCGCGCAGCACGCGAGCCGCAGCGCTGCGGCGGTGCAGCGGCACGATCAGCGCACAGATGCCTTTGCGGCCGGCACGGCCGGTGCGGCCGGAGCGATGCAGCAGCGTCTCGGGGTTGGAAGGCACGTCGGCATGGATGACGAGGTCGAGGTTGGGCAAGTCGATGCCCCGGGCCGCAACGTCGGTCGCGACGCAGACCCGGGCGCGACCGTCGCGCATCGCCTGCAGCGCGTTGGAGCGCTCGGCCTGGGTCAGTTCGCCCGACAGGGCCACTACCGGGAAGCCGCGGTTGGCGAGGCGGGCAGTGAGGTGTTTCACCGACTCGCGGGTGTGGCAGAAGACGATGGTGTTGGAGCTGTCGTGCAGCAGCAGCATGTTGATGACGGCGTGCTCGCGCTCGTCGTTACGCACCACAATCTGCTGGTACTCGATATCGGCGTGCTGCTCGCCGGCGCTGGTGGCGACAAGGCGCAGCGCGTCGCGCTGGAAGGTCTTGGCCAAGTCGGCGATGGCGCGCGGTACGGTCGCCGAGAACAACAGGGTCCGGCGGCTCTCGGGCGCGGCTTCGAGGATGAACTCGAGGTCCTCCCGGAAGCCCAGATCGAGCATTTCGTCGGCCTCGTCGAGCACCACCGCCCGGACCTGGCTGAGGTCGAGCGCCCCCTTCGAGATATGGTCGCGCAGACGCCCCGGCGTGCCCACGACGATGTGCGCGCCACGTTCCAGCGCCCGCCGCTCGGTGCGGATATCCATGCCCCCTACCCCGGCGGCGATCTGGGCGCCGGTCTCGGCATAGAGCCATTGCAGCTCGCGCTGGACCTGCAGGGCCAGCTCACGGGTCGGGGCGATCAGCAGCGCCAGCGGCGTTGTCGCATGGGCGAACCGCTCTGCCTCGCCCAGCAGCGTCGGGGCGATCGCCATGCCGAAGGCCACCGTCTTGCCCGAACCGGTCTGTGCCGACACCAGCAGATCCCGCTCCGCGGCCTCCGGCGCGAGCACGCTCAGCTGCACCGGGGTCAGCGTGTCGTAACCGCGCGCAGCAAGGGCGACGGCGAGCTGCGGATGGATGGTCTCGGGGAGGTTCACGGGGTGCATCTTTGCTGTTTGCTCGATGAGTACTACACCCACCGGGTCATTCCCGCGAAAGCGGGAACCTCTGTTCTCTGGCCTGCTGCGTGATCGCGAACGGGAGGTTCCCGCTTTCGCGGGGGGTAACATCGTGGTCGCGGCACTAGCAAAACAAAAGGGCCGCCCGGAGGCGGCCCTCGGAAATCGCTATCGGATCGGCGATCAGCCGACGATCTCGTCGTCGCTGAAGAAGAACTTGATCTCTTCCTTGGCGGTCTCGGGAGCGTCCGAACCGTGCACCGAGTTCTCGCCGACGGAGACGGCATAGAGCTTGCGGATGGTGCCCTCGGCGGCGTTGGCCGGGTTGGTGGCGCCCATCACTTCGCGGTTCTTCAGGATGGCGTTCTCGCCTTCCAGCACCTGCACGACGACCGGGCCCGAGGTCATGGTCTCGACCAGTTCGCCAAAGAACGGACGTTCCTTATGCACGGCATAGAAGCCCTCGGCCTGGGCGCGCGACATCTTGATCTTCTTCAGCGCGACCGGACGCAGGCCGTTCTTTTCGAACACGGCAAGGATGTTGCCGATCAGGTTGCGGCGGACCGCGTCGGGCTTGATGATGGAGAAGGTGCGCTCAATGGCCATGTGTCTGGTCCTTGGAGTGGGTCTGAATTGGGTGCGGCCTTCTAACGGGTAGGCGTGACGGGCGCAAGACGGGCGTTTGTCGCCGGCAATGCAGCAAGCGGAGGGCCGATGGCCTCTGAGTATGAGATCCGGGCGGCAGTCGCCGCCGATCAGCCGGCGTTGCTCGCCCTCGTCTGGAAGACGGTGATGGCGAGCGAGCGCGACCGCAAGGCGTTGCTCGCCCATCCGGAATTCGTGCAGGTGCCGGTCGAGCAGCTGACGTCGGCCAATGCCTGTGTCGCCGACGACGGGAGGACTCTCGCCGGTTTCGCCGTGGTGCTGCGGCGGCCGGATGGTGAGGCGGAACTCGACGGCCTGTTCGTCGACCCGGCAGTGCAGCGCCTCGGCATCGGGCGCCGGCTGGTCGAAAAAGCCACTCAACTGGCACGCGCCATGGGCGCCACCGAGCTGCACGTCATTGCCAATGACGGTGCCCTCGCCTTCTACCAGGCGGTCGGCTTCGTCCAGACCGGCGTAGGGGAGACGCAGTTCGGTACAGCGCCGGTCATGCGCCTGACGCTGGAAGACGGTTAGTCCTTCGGCGCCGGCGGTACGCAATCCGGCGTGGCCGGGGCAATGTCGACCTTGCCTTCGGCCTGTACCTCGCCGCCAGGGCTGACCAGCTGCACATCGAGCGCCGAGACCTCGGCCACCGCGTTGATCGCACCGGTATGGGTCACCTTCACCGCCTGCATGGTGCAGACGTCGGCGGTGGAAACGATCGGAATGGTGACTGTCGCAGTGCCGGATTCGACCAGGTCGACGCTGCCATTGCCGGTCTGCTCGCAGGCACCGCCTTCGTAGCTGAACGTCAGCGACACCATCTCGGAGTTGAGACGGCAAGCGGCCAGATCGTTCAGCGGAGCCAGTTCCTGGGCGAGGGCCGCGCCGGAGACGAGGCAGAGGGCGAGGGTGGCGGGGATGAGGCGCATTGGACTTCTCCGGGTTCTCAGTCTATTGGGTCGGCTTCGATTTGACCCTATCTCACACCTAACGCATTCCGCGCGCCGCGGATGCATCGGCCGCGCCATGTTGACCATTACCGATCTCAGTTATCGCATCCAGGGTCGTCCCCTGTTCGAGAATGCCTCGCTTGTTCTGCCCGACGGATCCAAAACCGGTTTCGTGGGCAAGAACGGCACGGGCAAGACGACGCTGTTCCAGCTCATCCTGGGGCAGATCGCGCCCGAGGGCGGCAGCATCGAGGTCAACAAGAAGGCCCGGATCGGCGCGGTGGCGCAGGAAGCCGTGGCGAGCTCGATCAGCGTGCTGGACGTGGTGCTGTCGGCCGACAAGGAGCGGACGGCCCTGCTGGCGGAGGCAGAAACGGCGACCGACCCGCATCGGATCGGCGACATTCACACACGCCTTGCCGAGATCGACGCGCATACCGCCGAAGCGCGAGCCTCGACGATTCTCAAGGGCCTCGGGTTCGAAAAGGACCGGCAACTGGGGCCGACCTCGGAGCTGTCGGGCGGCTGGCGCATGCGCGTATCGCTGGCGGGCGTGCTGTTCTCGCAACCGGACCTGCTGCTGCTCGACGAGCCGACCAACTATCTCGATCTCGAAGGCACGCTGTGGCTCGAGAAGTATCTCGCCACCTACCCCTACACCGTGTTCATGATCAGCCACGACCGGGACCTGCTCAACAAGGCGGTCAATTCGATCGCCCATCTCGAGCATCGGAAGTTGACCTTCTACAAGGGCAATTACGACACGTTCGAAGAGACGCGCCGGATGCAGATGGAGCTCAACAACAAGAGCCGCGAGAAGACGCTCGACCAGATCGCCCACCTGCAGAAATTCGTCGACCGCTTCAAGGCCAAGGCCACCAAGGCCAAGCAGGCGCAGGCGCGCGTGAAAATGATCGCCAAGCTGAAGCCGCCGGCGGCGATGTTCGACGAGAGCTCGTCGCCGTTCAATTTCCCCGACCCCAAGAAGGTCCCGGCTTCGCCGATGATGACGTTCGACAACGTCTCGGTGGGCTATGGCGACAAGGTGATCCTCAGGCACATCACCAACCGGATCGACCCCGACGACCGCATCGCGCTGATCGGCGTCAACGGCAACGGCAAGTCGACCTTCGCCAAGCTCCTCTCGGGCGACCTCAAGCCGATGGGCGGCGAGATGCGCAAGGGCAAGGGGCTGGAGATCGCCTATTTCGCCCAGCATCAGCTCGACAAGCTGAAGCCGGAGCAGACGCCGTTCGAGCACGTCGTCGAGCTGATGCCCTATGACAGCGAGGCCAAGCGCCGGTCGCGCGTGGCGCAGATGGGGCTCACCACCTCGCGGATGGACACCAAGGTGAAGAACCTGTCGGGCGGTGAACGCGCCCGCCTGCTGCTGGGGCTGATCACCTTCGGCGGACCGGGCATGCTGATCCTCGACGAGCCGACCAACCATCTCGATATCGACAGCCGCGACGCGCTGGTGGCAGCGCTCAACGATTATTCGGGGGCCGTGCTGATCATCAGCCACGATCGCCACCTGATCGACGCGACGGTCGATAAACTTTGGATCGCGCAGAACGGCACGATCGAGGAATTCGACGAGGATCTCGACACTTACCAGCGCCTGTTGACGTCCAACAGCAACGGCAAGGGCAAGAAGGAAGCGGCGGCGCTGGTGGTCGAAGACCGCAAGGCGGCGCGCCAGGATGCCGCGGCCAAGCGCGCCGAAGTGGCGCCTCTGCGCAAGTCGATCAAGGATCTCGAACAGAAGCTCGGCCGGCTGCGCGCCGAACTGGCGCGGGTGGACGGCTTCCTCGCCGACCCCAAGACCTATGACGGCGCGCCCGAGCGGGTGATCCTGCTGGGCAAGGACAAGGCGCGGTTCGAGGGAGAGATCGCCCGGGTCGAGGAAAACTGGCTGACGCTCAGCGAAGAGCTGGAGCAGGCCGAGAGGGCGATGGGATGAAGACGATGACGGCGAGCGAGGTCGTGGCCCTGCTCGGCATGGAGCCCCATCCTGAAGGCGGCTTCTACAAGCAGACCTTCGCCGATACGCTCAACAGCACCGGCCGGCCGCATTCGACGCTGATCTACTACCTGCTCAGCGACCGGCAGACCGGCGCCTGGCATCGGGTGGACGCGGCGGAGGTGTGGCACTGGTATGCCGGCGCGCCGATGCGGCTCGACATCTCGCGTGACGGCAAGCTGGTCAGTGCGCATGCGCTGGGCAACGACCTCGTCGCCGGCGAGCGACCGCAACTGGTGATCCCCGGCAATGCCTGGCAACGCGCCGCCTGCCTCGGCGACTGGACGCTGGTCGGCTGCACCGTGGCGCCCGGGTTCCAGTTCTCGAAGTTCGAGCAGGCGGAACCTGGCTGGGAGCCAGGGGCCTAGCCGCCCTTCAGGAAGCGACGGCCTACCCCTTCTTCGCCCACTTGCCGTTGCCGTCCTGCTGCCAGTAGGTGACTGCGTTGCCGTCGCGCAGCGCTTTCCATGCCGCGCGAGCTTCGGTCACCGCATCAGGGTCGTGGCCGGAGAACATGAAGACGATGCGCTGATAGCCTTCACCCGATTGCGGTACGGCGCGATCGACGAAGAAGCGGACTTCGGCATTGTTGGGGTTGTGCGGGCGCGTGGTGATCAGCACCGGCTGCAGGTGGTCGGCATCGCCGCCGGCGAGCGAGTGGGGCAGGAAGCTGTCGTCGCGATAGGTCCAGAGCATGTCGTCGAGCACCCGGGCCCGCTCGTCACTGCCGGTTTCGACGACGACGCTCCAACCGCGTTCCAGCGATTTCTCCAGCAGCACCGGCAAGACGCGCTCGAGCGGTTGGCTCTCGAGGTGATAGAACAGGATCTCGGTCACGCGGCCTCCTCGCTCGGCGGCACGGCGCCATTGCGCAGGGCGAGCGCGGTCAGTGTGTCGGCGAGCAGCGCGGCCGGACGATCCATGGCGCGCACCGGGATGTTGGCGAGGCCCGCGGCCGGCTGGCGGAACCCCGCAGTGCCGGCGCGGTAGGGACTGAGGCGGGTTTCGCGCGGCGTCTTGAGCGCCAGCAGCACACCACCGCCCCCGGGGGCCGGCGCGACCTCGACCACCTCGGCCCAGGCGATCGGCGCATCGCTGACGCGGCGGTCGAAGACGCCGTGTTCATCGATGGTCAGCACGGGCCGCTCGAGGCGCAGGTCGCCGATCACCACGCTGCCGACGGCGAGAAAGAACACTGCTACCGCAAGCGTCGGCAGGGCCAGCAGGGTCAGCTCGACGCTGGGGTGCATGCCGAGGAGCCCGATGAGGCTCATCAACAGCAGCAGGCTGGGCAGCAGCGCGACCAGCCCGGCGAACAGGGCGATGGCCGCGACCGGCGGCAGCCACAAGCGCGAGGGATTGGCGACGAGCGGCAGATCGGCAAGTGCGCCGGAGGTTTGGGCGCCAGTCATTTGGCCTCGTAATTGTCGCGCACCAGCCGGTCGAGCAGCGCCACACCGAAGCCGGAGGCCCAGGCGGTGTTGGTCTCGCTGCTGGGCGAGGCCAGCGCCACGGCGGCAATATCGAGATGCGCCCATGGCACATCGTTGACGAAGCGGGCGAGAAACTGCGCGGCGGTGATCGAGCCGGCCGGACGGCCGCCCGAGTTCTTGATGTCGGCGAAGCGGCTGTCGATCTGTTTGTCGTAGGCGGCGCCCATGGGCAGGCGCCAGAGTTTTTCGCCGGTGGCGAGGCCAGCGGCCAGCAGCCTGGCCGACAGGTCATCGTTATTGGAGAAAAGTCCCGCGTGATCGCTGCCGAGCGCCACGCCGATGGCGCCCGTGAGGGTCGCGAGATTGATCATGAACTTCGGCTTGAACCTGTCCTGGGTGTACCAGAGCGCGTCGGCGAGAACCAGGCGCCCCTCGGCGTCGGTGTTGACGATCTCGATGGTGGTACCGCTCATCGCGGTGAGGATATCGCCGGGACGATAGGCGGTGCCCGAGGGCATGTTCTCGACCAGCCCGATCACGCCGATGGCGTTGACCTTGGCCTTGCGGGCGGCCAGCGCGTGCATCAGCCCGGTGACGGCCGCGGCGCCGCCCATATCGCCCTTCATGTCTTCCATGCCGAGGCCCGGCTTCAGCGAGATGCCGCCGGAATCGAACACCACGCCCTTGCCGATGAAGGCGATCGGCTGCTCCTTTGCCTTGCCGCCGTTCCAGCGCATGATGACGAGGCGCGGCGGGCGGGCCGAGCCCTGCGCCACGCCGAGCAAGGCGTTCATGCCGAGCTTGCGCATGGCCTTCTCGTCGAGTTGCTCGATCTCGACACCCAGCTCGGCAAGCTTGGCGGCCTCGGCGGCGAACTCCAGCGTGCCCAGCACATTGGGCGGCAGGTGGATCAGATCGCGCGCCAGCAGCGTGCCTTCGGCGGTCGCCTGCCGGTCGGCGATGGCCTTGTCGACCGCCGGCTTGCCATCGACGTGCAGGGTCACCGCAAGGGCGCCGTCGGCGCCGTCGTCGGGCTTTTTGGCCTTGTAGGCGTCGAACTTGTAGTGCCTGAGGCGCAGGCCGGCGGCGAGTTCGGCCACCTGTTCGGGCGTCATGCCGGCTTCATCGAGCAGCACCGCGACCTTGTTGGCCTTGAGATTGGCCAGCTTGCCGGCGAGCGAACCACCCCGATCGGTCCAGGCGGAGAGGCTGCTCCCCTGCCCGGCCTTGCCGCTGCCGAGCACCAGCAGGCGATCTGCCTTGACGCCGGCGGGCGCCAGCAGGTCGATGACCTGGCCCTGCTTGCCCTTGAAGTTCGCCGCTGCGGCGATCCTCGTCCAATCTAGCCCGGTTGCCTGCCAGACGTCGGCGGCGCCACCGGTCGGAGCGGTGTCCTCGGCGACGTAGACGACCAGCGTGCCGGTCGCCTTGAGCGGCAGGGCGGCGGTCTTGATCTCGATCCGGTTCGGCATGGGATGAAATACCTTGTGGTGAGGGGGCGGACGGGGTCCGCAACAGGACGTTGTCGACTGATAGTGGCTACGCCCGTCGCGTCAATCCCGCAACACCCGGTGGGCAACGGCCACCACCCTGCCCGATTGGCTTGCCAAGCGTGGGGGAGCGCGGGCAAAGTCCGCCCGGTTCATCGCGCCGGGGGCAGCCCGGCAGGTGGATGCGCGTCGGAACCCCGTGTAGGCATGACTCGGCTAGGCACTTATCTTTTCAGGCTTTTTGCCGCCGAAGCCGCTGCGCTGTTCGGGGTCGCGCTGACGATCCTGTACCTGGTCCAGCTGCTGAGAATCGTCGAGGTCGGCGCCGTCCGCGATCGGGGGCTCGGGACGCTGTTCTGGCAGACCATCCTGGGGTTGCCGCAGCTTGCCATCGCCTTTCTCTACGTGTGCCTCGCCATCGGGCTGGCCCGGGCGCTGCGCGCCATGCAGGCGTCGCGGGAACTCCACATCGTCCACGTATCGCAACGGCAGCCGGTGCTGCTGGGCACCATCCTTGGCTATGCCGCGGTCGGCACGCTGCTGGTGCTGCTGCTGTCGCATGTCGTGGCCCCGTGGGCGAGTCGCGAGAACAACCAGATCAAGGCGCAGGCGGCGGCCGACCTGGTGGGGCGCTCACTGGTGCCCAACCGCTTTGCCGAGCTGGGCGACGGCGTGACGATTACCGTCGGTGGTCGCGGCGCGGACGGCGAGATCACCTCGTTTTTCGCCGACGATCGCCGTGACGAGCACACCCGACGCACCTACATCGCCGACTCGGCGCTGATCACCGCCGACGAGTTCGGCTACGTCCTGCAACTGGCCGACGGAACCATCCAGTATCGCACCGCCGATGGGCAGTTCTCGGAGATTTCCTTCGTCCGTTACGACATTGCGCTGGAGCGCCTGACCGGCGACGAGGACACGGGCGAGCGGCGCGGCGACCAGAGCACCTACGGCATCATCACGCGCGGGCTCACCGAAGGCGAGTGGCCCGCCGAGTCGCTCCGCCGCATCGCCGAGCGCACCTCGGATGGCTTCCGGGTGCTGACGCTCTGCCTGTTCGTGGCGGCGATCAGCGCATTCCCCTCGGGTCGCCGCAAGGAACCGGTGTTGCCGGTGGAGATCGCGGTGCTGGGGGTGGTGCTGCTCGAGCGCGCCGTCACCTCCTACGCCCCGGTTGCGGGCTGGGCCCGCGAGACCAGCGGGGTGATCGTACTGATCATGCTCTCGGTGGCCATTCTGCTCTACCGGCTGCGGGTGTTCGCGCCCCTGCCCCGGGAGGTCCACAGCCGATGAACCGGATCGACTGGATCATCGTCCGGCGGTTGGGCAGCAATGTCGGGCTGACGCTCGTGGTGCTGTTCGTCATCGTACTCCTGGCCGAGTCGCTGAACACCACTCGTTTTGCCGCGCTGTCGGCCACCGGCGGTCAGGCGCTGGCGCTGACGGCCGTGGTGCTGTCGGCGGCGCGCTGGCTGATCGATACGTTGCCGCTGACTTTCCTCGTCGGGACGGTCGCGGGCCTGCTCAACCTGCAGGCAACGCGCGAGATGACGGTGATCAAATCCTCGGGCCAATCGGTCTGGCGGGTAATGGTGGCGCCGCTGGCCATCACCATTTTCGGCGGCGTGGTGATCACGCTGGTTGTCGATACCGCGGTGATCCAGTTCAACCGCACGCTGTCGCCGAGCAGCACATCGAGCGGCGAGGTCGGCCGAGCCGGCACATTGTGGCTCGACGAGCGGCAGGGCGATATCCACTACATTCTCGAAGCCGGCTATGTGAACCCGTCGGGGACGGCACTGGGCGGGGTGAACGTGTTTCTGATGGACTCGCCGCGCGACCGCATCGAGGCGGCATCGGCCGAACTGGCGGGGGGCGAATGGGTGATGGCGGAAGCGACCCGCTACCGCTCCAACGAGATGCCCGAGGCGATGACCGATTTCCGGCTGCCGACGGCGCGCACGCCGGGTGACATGCGGGCTCGCATCGCCTCGATCAAGGACATGACGGTGTGGGAGCTGGCCGGATCGCTGGCGGCCAAGCTCAGCGACTCGCGGGAACGCGCCGAGACCGAAACCCGGTTCCTGCGGCTGCTTGCGCTGCCACTCACATTGTGTGGCTCGCTGGTCATTGCGTTCGCATTTACGGCCGGTTATCGAAGAACCAATAAGTATGGTGGGGCGGTACTTTATGGTATCGTCCTTGGCGTCCTGGTTTACGTTGTAACCGAGATGGCCGGACGTGCCGGGGGCGCCGGCGTGATGCATCCGGTCATTGCAGTTGCGGGGCCGGCAGTGGTGGCGATCGTCATCGGAGTGACGGTGCTGCTCAACAGGGAAGACGGGCGGACGTGAGCAAGATGCGCCGCGACCGGGGGATGGGGACGCGCCTGCGCCAGTTCGGCGCGGTGGTTGCGCTCGCCCTCCTGGCAGCTTCGCCCGCCGCCGCGCAGTTCCTGCCCGAGGGCTTCTTTGCCACGCTGCCCGAACCCGGCGCGCCGGCAAAGGTCGAGGCCAATGTCCTCTCCTACGACCGCAGCAGCGACGTGATCAGCGCGCAGGGCCGCGTACTGATGCAGTACGAAGGCTATTCGATCGCCTGCGAGGACCTGCGCTACGAGCAGAAGACCGGCAACCTGACCTGCGTGGGCAACGTCCAGCTGCTCGACCCCGCGGGCAACCAGTACACCGCGCAGAACATCGAAGTTACAGGCGGGATGAAGCAGGCCTTCATCCAGTCGCTGACCCTCACCACCACCGACGGGGCGAGGGTGACGGCAAACGACGTGCAGTATTCCAGCACGCTCGAGACGGTGCTCAACCAGGCGACCTACACGCCCTGCGGAGACTGCATCGACGCCAAGGGCAACCGTATCGGCTGGAAGGTGAAAGCGGCCAAGCTGATCCAGAACTCCGAGACCAAGACCATCTATTTCGAGCAGCCATCGCTCGAGGTGCTGGGCATCCCGGTGGCCTGGCTGCCCTGGTTGTCGCTGCCCGATCCGAGCGCCAAGCAGAGCAACGGCTTCCTGTTGCCCAGCGTCAACTACAAGGCCGAGTATGGCGGCCGTATCACCGCGCCCTACTTTATCAATGTCGGCGACGACACGCAGATCCTGCTGGCGCCGTCGCTGATGTCGCGCCAAGGCTTCCTGATGGCGGCCGAGTGGCAGCAGCGCTTCGATTACGGCACGTTCACGGTCAAGGCGTCGGGTATCTACCAGCTCGATCCGGGTGCCTTCTCGGGAATCGGCAACCGTGAATGGCGCGGCGCCATCCAGAGTTCGGGGCGCTTCGAGCCGGTGGCGGACTGGACCGTGGGCTGGTCGTACAGCGCCTTCACCGACGCCGCCTATTTCGACGATTACGACTTCAACACCGACGACTGGGTGACCAACGAGGTCTACGCCACCCACCTGAGCAGCGACTTTTACGCCGACGTGCGGCTGCAGCAGTTCCTGAAACTGGGTCAGTTCGGCACCCAGGCTGCCGCCGATTCGGCGCAGGCGCAGCAGGCGGTGACGCTGCCGAACGCGCGCGGCGCGGGATATTTCGACCTCGGCGAATGGGGCCAGGTGCGGGCCAACGGCAACCTGCTCGGCGTACAGCGGGACGAGGACGCCGCGGCGCTTTATGCCGGCATTCCCTACGTCTTCGGCTACGAGGGCGCCAAGACGCACGCCTCGGGCGAGCTGAGCTGGCAGAACCAGATCATCGCGCCGGGCGGCGTGGTGGTGACGCCTTATCTCGGCCTGCGGGCGGACATCACCAACTACGACAGCGGCGACGCGGTCAGCGCGGGCGAGCCGGCCGACCAGTTCCTGTTCGAAGCGACGCCGATCGCCGCAGTGGACTTCCGCTGGCCCTTATTCGCCACCAGCGGGCTCGACACGCACCTGCTCGAGCCGATCGCGCAACTGGTCTATCGCGGCAGCGACACCTCGCTGGTGGGGATCACCAACGACAACGCGCACAGCTTCGTACTCGATGACACCAACCTCTTCTCCTATGACCGCTTCACCGGCAGCGACCGGCAGGAAACCGGTCTGCGCGCCAATATCGGGGCGCGCTACCTCGCCAACTTCTCGGCCGGCCAATGGCTGGAGATCATCGCCGGCCAGAGCTTCCGCCTCGCTGGAGTGAACGCGTTCGGGACGGTCGATCCGGTCAATACCGGCGTCGGCAGCGGGCTCGAGGACGATGCGTCTTACATCGTGCTCGGAGCGCGCGGCTCGCCCTATGACGGGCTGACGCTGGGCGCCAAGATGCAGCTCGACCCCAACGGGCCGCGCGTGGCCCGGGCCGGTCTCGGCGGCACCTACGCCGTCGGGCCCTATTCGATCGGCAGCGACTATGTCTACCTGCCGGCGGATCCGGCGACCGGCGTGGTGGCGGACCAGCACGAGGTGACGGTACGGGCCAGCACGCCGCTGCCGCTCGACTACTGGCGCGCCAATGGCAGCCTGTCGTGGAACGTCGCCGCCAATGAATGGCTCGAGGCGCGCGGCGAGTTGATCTACGACGACGGCTTCTTCCTCGCCGGTGGCTTCGCGCAAGCCAACGCGGCGACGCATGAGACCCCCAATTCGGTTACGTTCGGCGTGCAGTTCAAACTGAAGGCGCCGGGGGCCGAATTCGGGATCATCAACTATTGAGTTCGATCGACGCAATCGATCGGGTATGCAACTTCTCCTGATCCCGGCCCAACCGATTTTGGCCGTATTCTTCCAACATTGAGTTGGCCGAGCCGGGGGCGATCCGGTGGCCTTCCCAAAGAACTGAAAATGGTGACGACAATGCTCCGCCTCATCGCTGCAATGCTGATCGGCTTAACCCTGAGCGTCATGCCGGCTTTTGCCGCGACCAAGGTGACGGTCAACGGCGTGCCGATTTCGGATATCGAGATCGCCCAGCGCACCAAACTGCTGGCGCTCGAAGGCGGCGGCGGCACCAAGAAGGCGATGGAGCAGTTGATCGACGAGCAGCTGCAGATCCAGGAAGCCAAGCGGATGAACATCGTCATCTCCGACCAGCAGGTCGATGACGCGTTCCAGCAGGTCGCCCGCAACATCAAGGTGTCGACCGACAAGCTGCGCCAGATCCTGCAGCAGGCCGGCGTCAACATGGACACCATGCGGGCCCGCCTGCGCGCCGCCATCGCCTGGCAGCAGGTCAGCGGCATGGTGGTCGCCTCGCGCGTCAAGGTGTCGGACCTCGACCTCGAGAAGGCTGCCGAAGCCAAGCTCGACCAGGCCTCGAGCTATGACTACATCCTCAAGGAAATCCTGTTCATCAGCACGGCAGGCAATGCCTCGGCCCGCACCGGCCAGGCCAACAAGTACCGCGCAGCGTTCAAGGGCTGCGACAGCGCCGTGCAGGTGTCGCTGAACTTTACCGACGCCGCGGTGCGCGACATGGGCCGCCGCCACGCCACGCAGTTGCCGGACGCCCTGGCCAGCGAGCTGGCCAAGCTGAACGTCGGCGGCATCACCAAGCCGCGCGTCACCGAAGCCGGCGTGTCGATGCTGGCGGTCTGCGCCAAGAACGAGGCGCGCGACACCACGTTCCTCAAGAACAAGCTGCGCAACGAGCAGGGCAGCGAGGCGATGAAGACCGAGGCCGAGAAGTTCAAGGCCGAGCTGCGCCAGAAGGCCAAGATCATCTACAGCTAACGGAGTGTTGCCGGCCCGGCGGGAAAACGCCGGGCTTCGCGACAGTTTGGCTTAGCAAGTCCATGTCAGGAGCCGTTCGGCGCCAGGTCGAACGGCTCTAGGTCAGTCGGCAGCGACGGACCGGGGCGGCGCCGCTGCGACGCGAACATACGAGGACATCTTGGCCGACACCCACCAGCCGCTTGCCGTCAGCATGGGCGAACCCGCGGGCATCGGACCCGACCTGGTCCTGCGCCTCTACGCCAGGCGCGCCGAACTCGGGCTGCCCCCCTTCATCGTCTATGGCCACATCGATTTCCTGCGCGCCCGCGCCGCGCGCCTGCGGCTGCCGATCGCGCTGACCGAGAGCACCCCACTCGACGCAGGCGCGCATTTCGACGAGGCGTTGCCGATCGTGCATGTCGACGGGCTGGTGCCCGACAAGCCGGGCGAGCCTACGCCGCTGTCGGGCAAGGTGGTGATCGAGTCGATCTCCCGCGCGGTGGAGGCGAGCCTCACCGGGGAATGCCGCGCCATCGTTACGGCGCCGATCCACAAGGCGGCGCTCTACTCGGCAGGTTTCAAGTATCCGGGCCATACCGAGTTCCTCGCAGCGCTCTGCGCGCAAGGCGAGTCAGTTCCCACGCCGGTGATGATGCTGGCGCACGAGGCCTTGCGGGTCATCCCGGCGACGATCCATGTGCCGATCCGTGCGGTGCCGGCGCTCGTGACGTTCGAACTGGTGGTCACCACCGGACGGATCGTCGCGCACAGCCTGCGCACCCGCTTCGGCATTGCCGAGCCGCGGATCGGCTTTGCCGGGCTCAACCCGCACGCCAGCGAGGGCGGCAATATCGGCACCGAGGACTATGACACCGTCGGCCCGGCCATCGCGCATCTGCAGCACGAGGGGATCCTGGCCGAAGGCCCGATGCCTGCCGACACGCTGTTCCACCTGCCGCACTGGCGGAAGTACGACGCCGTGGTCGCGATGTATCACGACCAGGCGCTGATCCCGATCAAGACCGTGGCGTTCGACCAGGCGGTGAACGTGACGCTCGGCCTGCCGATCGTCCGCACCTCGCCTGACCATGGCACCGCCTTTGACCTGGCAGGAACCGGCAAGGGCTCTGACGCGAGCTTCCTCAATGCGATCCGGCTGGCCGATGAGCTGACCGGCGGCGTGGCGCAACGGGCGGCGGCGCAGTAGGGCACCGTCGACGGGCCGCCGCAGGCGGCCCGTCCGCTCCGATATGGCTATTGCGGCTGCTTTTCCAGCCAGGCCCGCATGTCGGCGATTTCCTTTTCCTGGGCGGTGATCACCGCCTGCGCCATCTCCCGGACCCACGGGTCATCGCCATGCTTCAGTTCGGCCTTGGCCATGTCGATGGCGCCCTGGTGGTGCGGGATCATCGAGCAGACGAACGCCACATCGATATCGCTGGCTGTGCCGCCGGCCATCATATCGGTGTTCATCGCATCCATACCGGCCATCAGATCGGCGTGGGCCGGCGATGCGCCCTGATCATGTTGCATGGCCATGGGCGCTGCCGCGGCCGGAGCATTGGCGAGGCAGATCGGCGGCAGGCCCGCAGCAGGGGCGGCGGCGCCGTGGCCGGCATGGCTCTCCTGCGCGACGGCCGGAAGGGTTAGCGCCAGCAGCAGGGCGGCGGCAACAACGGACTTGTGCATCTTGGTCTCCTTGGACGTCTCCGCCCCGAGCAGGGGGCGGCCATGTCCTCGTTCCTGCACCTTCCCACCATGGCAAGGTCAAGCGCCCATTTGCCTTCCCCGCTAAATCCGCTATCCCCGGTGCCATGCAGATCGACAACCTTCCCCCGCTTCGCGAGATCATCGCCGCGCATGACCTGAGGGCCAGAAAGGAGCTCGGGCAGAACTTCCTGCTCGATCTCAACCTGACGGCGCGCATCGCGCGGGTCGCCGGCCCGTTGCAGGCCGCAACCGTGATCGAGGTCGGGCCCGGCCCAGGCGGGCTGACGCGGGCGCTGCTGGCTGAAGGCGCGAAGAAAGTCATCGCCATCGAACGGGATGAGCGCACCCTGCCCGCCCTGGCACAGATCGCCGAAGCCTATCCCGGGCGGCTGGAGGTGATCTCCGGCGACGCGCTGGAGGTCGATTACGCGGCGCTGGCCGACGGCCCTACCCGCATCGTTTCGAACCTGCCCTACAATATCGGCACCGAGCTGCTGACCCGCTGGCTCACGGTCGAAAGCTGGCCGCCGTTTTTCGAGAGCCTGACGCTGATGTTCCAGCGTGAGGTGGCCGAGCGCATCGTCGCCAAGCCGGGCGACAACCATTACGGCCGGCTCGGCGTGCTGTGCGGCTGGCGCACCGATGCGCGGATCGCCTTCAACGTCGGTCGCGAAGCGTTCACCCCACCGCCAAAGGTCACCTCCAGCGTGGTGCACCTCAAGCCAAAGCCGACCGATGACGGCGTCGCCGTGCGCGACCTCGAAGCGGTGACCCGGGCGGCGTTCGGGCAGCGCCGCAAGATGGTGCGCCAGAGCCTCAAATCGCTCGGCGTGCCCATGGAGCCCCTGCTGGCCGCCGCCGAGCTCAGGGGCGACGAGCGCGCCGAGGTGTTACCGGTCGAGACGTTCCTGAAGCTGGCGCGGGCGCGGCGCTGATGGGCGGCGTGATCGCCATCGTAGTGGCGCTGCTGGCGTTCGGCATTCCGATCGCCGTGCCGCTATTCGCGCAGCGCTGGCGGACGCTGGTCCTCCTGCTGGTGCTGGGCGTGCTGTTCTTCGGCTGGGTGACCCTGGACCTCGCCGCGCCCGACGGCATCACGCAGGCACTCGGGCCGTTCACCTTCGGCCTGATGCTGTTCGGCTTCGCCGCCGGGGCGATCGCCAAGTTCGTGATGCTGTTGTCGCGGCGATAACGCGGTGCGGTGATGACTCAGCCGCTGACGGTCGGGCGTGTCACCGCGCCGTCGCCGCTGATTTCGATCTCGGCGACCGAAACGGTGCGTTTGAGGATGGCCGCCGCCTTGACCAGCAGCGCGGTCTTGATTTCCGACGGGCTCATCTTGTCATGGGTGTTGGCCCAGACACGCAAAGTGAGGTTGTGATCGAAGATCTCGGGAGCACGCGTCTCGCGCAGCAAGACCTTCACCTTGGCCTGGGTCCGATCAGCAAAGGTCGGATGCCGATGCATCTCGTCGATGCTGCACGCTTTCACTTCGAACGGCATGCTCAAGTCCCCCGCGAGGGTAGGTTCCGCTCAATTCCGACGTTCCGAAACTGTAGCCAAGCGAACCATCCACAGATGCCAGAGGCTTATCCACAGGCAGCTGTCGGAAGAGTTAAGGTGCACCCTTAACGATTTGATTGCGCCTTGATGACGCTTGGAGGCTCGCAACCCTCCGGACTCTTGTTAAAGAGAGTCTATCTGATCCTGCAAGTCTTTGACGAACTTATCCAATTGGATGAAGCGCGGGCGGGCGAGACGAGCTGCTGCGAGAATAGTGCGAACGCGCGAGGTGGAATCCTCGAGATCCTCGTTGACCAGTACATAGTCGTACTCGTTGTAGTGCTGCATCTCGATGCGGGCGTTCTTCAGCCGCTTGTCGATGGTGCCGGCGCTGTCCTGCGCGCGACGCTCGAGGCGCTTGCGCAATTCCTTGATCGAGGGCGGCAGGATGAAGATGGTCACCATGTCGGGGCGGCACTTCTCGTAGAGCTGCAGCGTGCCCTGGAAATCGATGTCGAACAGGATGTCGCGGCCGGCCGACAGCCGCTCCTCGACCCGCGAACGCGGCGTGCCATAGAAATTGCCGTGGACTTCGGCGCTCTCCAGCAGCTCGCCGTCCTCGCGCATCTTCTTGAAGGTCGGCACGTCGATGAAGTGATAGTGCTTGCCGTCGATCTCGTCGGTACGGCGGGCACGCGTGGTCACCGAGACCGACAGCGCGATGTTCGGATCATCCTCGAACAGGGCGCGGGAGATCGATGATTTGCCCGCCCCGGACGGCGAGGCGAGAACCAGCATCACTCCGCGTCGCGTGAATTCCATTCGTATTTCGTCCTTTTGCCCTGCGCATGGCGCTCGGCCGCTTCGCGGCGCTCGCCGGGGTCACTCGATATTCTGGACCTGCTCGCGGAGCTGATCGATCACGGCCTTCAGATCGAGGCCGATGGCTGTCAGGGCCACGTCGTTGGATTTGGAGCAAAGCGTATTCGCTTCGCGGTTAAATTCCTGTGACAGGAAGTCGAGCTTGCGACCCACCGGGCCGCCGCTCGCGAGCAGCTGGCGGGCCGCGGCAATGTGGGCGCCGAGCCGGTCCAACTCCTCGCGGATATCGGCCTTGGTGGCCAGCAGCACGGCTTCCTGCGCCAGCCGCTCGTCGGACAGGGTCGGGCTCGCCTCGCTGAGATCGGCGACCTGCTGCCGGAGGCGGGCGAGGATGGCATCGCGACTGCGGCCGGGATGGATTTCGGCCGCCTTGGTGAGGGCAGCGATCTCGTCGATGCGCTCGGAGAGGATCGCAGCGATGCGCGCCCCCTCCTCGCGCCGTGCCGCGGCAAGGCCGGCCACCGCTTCGGCGACCGCGGTCAGGATGGCAGCGCTGAGCGCCTCTTCGTCATCGGCCGAGAGCGCGGTCTCGTGCTGCTCCAGCACACCGCGCAGAGCGAGGATGCCGTCGAGACGCGGCTTGTCGGCGTCGAGACGACTCTCCAGCCATCTGAAGCCTTCGAGGACCGCTTCGAGCGCCTGATGGTTGACGACGACGCGGCCGCCCTCGCCTTCGCGATCGACAGTTAGCGACACTGTCAGCGAGCCGCGGGTGATCGACTTGCCGATCACCCTGCGGATTTCGGCCTCCAGCACATCGAAGCCCGCAGCCAAGCGCAACCGCAGGTCGAGGCCGCGGCCGTTGACCGACTTGATCTCGACGGTAAAGCCGACGCCCGGCAGCGCACCGGCGGCGCGGGCATAGCCGGTCATGCTGGCGAGTGGCGCCATTACTGCGCGGGCTCGACGGGTTCGCCGGCGTCCTCGGCCTGCTGGGCTTCCAGCGCTTCCTTGGCGGCCTCGGCATCGGCCTCGGCCGCTGCCTTGCGGTAGAGCGCCACGTTCTTCCGATGCTGCGCATAGGTCTCGGCGAACAGGTGCCCGTCGGACGGGCTGGCGCTCTTAGCGACGAAATAGAGATCCTTGATCGCCGCCGGGTGGGCGACGGCGCGCAGCGCATCCTCGCCGGGATTGGCGATCGGGCCGGGCGGCAGGCCGTCGATCTGGTAGGTGTTGTACGCCGTCTTGGCCTTGAGTTCGGACGAGGTCGGGCTGCGGTTCAGCACCGCCTTGCCCTCGGTGACGCCATAGAGGACCGTCGGGTCGGTCTGCAGGCGCATGTTCTTCTTCAGCCGGTTGATGAACACGGCGGCGACCTGCGGGCGCTCGCTGGCCACACCGGTCTCCTTCTCGACGATCGAGGCCATGGTCACCAGCTCGGCCGGCGACTTGATCACCGCGTCGATGGCGGGGTCGCGGCCGGCCCAGATCTCGTCGACCTTCTTCTTCATCTCGGCCTGCATCTTTTCGAGCACCGAGGCGCGCGTGTCGCCGGGGAAGAAATCGTAGCGCACCGCGAGCAGCGTCCCTTCGGCGGGGATCGGCACCAGCTCGCCGGTGAGGTTCGGCCCCTCGGCATTCAGCCGTTCGGCCACCTGGAACGAGGTGTCGCCGGGAATGACGTTGACGAAGAAATCGAGCGGCTTGCCCTCGGTGATCTCGGTGAGGATATCCGCCATCGAGGCATTGGGTTGCAGCGCATAGACGCCGGCCTTGATGCTGCCCTGCTTCTTGAGGCCGATCGAGCCGGCGCGGAAAATCAGCGAACTCGGGATCAACTGGCCCTGTGGAATGAGGCCCTGCTCTTCCAGCCGTTGCGCCGTGGTGCCGATCGAGGCGCCCTTCTCGACGACAAAGTTGGTCTCGGCCTTCACTGCGCCGGGGGCATAGAACTGGTTGGCGGTGTAAAGGAAGACGCCGACGACGACGAGGATGCCGAGAACGAGCAGGGTGAGCAGCGCGTTGATGACACTGAGCAAGCCGCCGCCCCGCCGTTTCTTGCGGGCTCGTTTCTCGCTGCGCTCGTTAGCCATCGGTCGGACCTCCAGAAACGCGCACTAATCGCTTGAAAAATGACATCAATACGAACCCGGCCGCCGCTGCGGCGTCCAGGTCCGGTTGCTTCAGTTCGCCTTGCGGAAGATCAGCGAGGCATTGGTGCCGCCAAAGCCGAAAGAATTCGAGAGGGCGACGTTGACCTCTTTCTTTCTGGGCGTGTGGGGAACCAGGTCGATCACCGAATTGACCGAGGGATTGTCGAGATTGATGGTCGGCGGGACGATGCTGTCGCGCATGGCGAGCAGGCAGAAGATCGCCTCGACGGAGCCAGCCGCGCCAAGCAGGTGCCCGATGGCCGACTTGGTGGAGCTCATCGCCGCCTTGGGTGCGGCATCGCCCAGCATGCGGGTCACCGAGCCCAGTTCGATCTCATCGCCGAGCGGCGTCGAGGTGCCGTGGGCATTGATGTAGTCGATCTCGGAGGGGTCGATGCCGGCGCGCTTGATCGCCATCTGCATGCAGCGGAAGCCACCATCGCCGTCCTCTGAGGGGGCGGTGATGTGGTAGGCGTCGCCGCTCAGGCCATAACCGATGACTTCGCCGTAGATCTTGGCGCCGCGGGCCTTGGCGCGCTCGTATTCCTCGAGCACGACGATGCCGGCGCCCTCGCCCATGACGAAACCATCGCGGTCCTTGTCGTAGGGACGCGAGGCCTTCTCGGGCTGGTCGTTGAAGCCGGTGGACAGCGCGCGGCAGGCCGCGAAGCCGGCGATCGAGATGCGGTTCACCGGCGATTCAGCGCCACCGGCCACCATAACGTCGGCATCGCCCAGCATGATGAGCCGGGCCGCATCGCCGATGGCGTGCGCACCGGTCGAGCAGGCCGTCACCACCGAGTGGTTCGGGCCCTTCAGGCCGAAGCGGATCGAGACATTGCCCGACGCCATGTTGATGATGCGGCCCGGGATGAAGAACGGGCTGACGCGGCGCGGGCCCTTCTCGTGCAGGATGATCGAGGTCTCGTAGATCCCCCCGATACCCCCGATGCCCGAGCCGATCAGCGTGCCGATGCGGTGCTTTTCTTCTTCGGTCCGAGGTTGGACGCCGGCGTCTTCGATGGCCTGCGTCGCCGCCGCCATGGCGTAGACGATAAAAGGATCAACCTTGCGTTGCTCCTTGGTGTCCATCCACTCGTCGGGGTTGAACTTGCCGTCGGCGTAGCTGCCCAACGGGATCCGGTGGGCGATCTGGCAAGCGATATCGTCGACCTGGAAGTCGTCGATGCGCTTGGCACCGCTCCTGGATGCGAGGATGTTGGCCCAGGTTGGTTCGATCCCACAGCCCAAAGGGCTGACGATCCCCATCCCGGTGACGACGACGCGGCGCAGTTCCATCGAAGAAGAGCCGTTAGCTGTCGGCGATCAGCCGACGGCCTTGGTCAGATAGGCGACGGCGTCGCCGAAGGTCTGGATCGATTCCGCGGCATCGTCCGGGATCTCGACGTTGAACTCTTCTTCGAAAGCCATGACCAGCTCGACCTGATCGAGCGAATCCGCGCCCAGATCGTCGATGAAGCTGGCTTTATCGACGACCTTTTCCGCATCAACGTTCAGGTGTTCGACCACGATCTTGCGGACGCGATCAGCGATATCGCTCATATTTGACTTCCCTTGTTACCAAACAGGTTGTTCGTTCGTACGCGGCCCCAGACACCGGAACTGTCCGGGCCCACCGACCTTTGCCGCCGTTCGCGACAGACTGTAGGCGCGGCTTCGTACCCTCGCAAGTACGGGCCGAACCCGAAATCAGGGCGGAGGTAACATACTTCCCCCGCCATTGCCATATTGCGCAAGGCCCGGTTTCCCCAGCCTTCGGCTCCGATACACCTTTCTTTTGTCGCGCTCGCGAACCGCAGAAGTCTACGGCTTTTGCCGCTGGCGCTCCGACAATCGGATCAGAGCATCACCATACCGCCGTTGACGTTCAACGTGTGGCCGGTGATGTAGCCGGCCTCGTTGCTGGCGAGGAAGACCACTGCGGCGGCAACCTCGTCGGCGGCGCCGAGCCGGCCGGCCGGCACCTTACCCAGAATGCTTTCGCGCTGCTTATCGTTCAATTCGTCGGTCATGGCCGAGCCGATGAAGCCGGGCGCCACGGTGTTGACGGTGATGTTGCGCGAGGCGACCTCATAGGCCAGCGCCTTGCTCATGCCGATGAGGCCGGCCTTGGACGCGGCATAATTGCCCTGCCCCGGGTTGCCGACGACGCCGACCACCGAAGTGATGCCGATGATGCGGCCGAAACGCTGCTTCATCATGCCGCGCAGCACGGCGCGGGTCAGGTGGAAGGCCGAGGTGAGGTTCACCGCCAGCACCTCGTCCCACTCTTCATCCTTCATGCGCATGAAGAGGTTGTCGCGAGTGACGCCGGCATTGTTGACCAGGATATCGATGCCACCCAGCGCCGCCTCGGCCGAGGGGATGAGCTTATCCACCGCATCGAGGTCGGAGAGGTTGGTGGGCAGGATCGGGTGATCGCCACCGCCGAGCAGGTCGCGGGTCTCTTCGAGGGCGCCGACGCGGGTGCCGCTCAGCGCGACGCGGGCGCCCGAAGCCGCCAGCGCCTTGGCGATTTCACGGCCGATGCCGCCCGAAGCGCCGGTAACGAGGGCGCGTTTGCCCGTCAGATCAAACATTTACGGACTCCTCAGGAGAAACTGATTCAAGCGCCGAGTTCGGCGAGGAACGCATCGAGATCGGCCGGCGTACCGATCGATACCGCCGCCGTTTCCGGGGCGATGCGCTTGGCGAGGCCGGAAAGCACCTTGCCCGAGCCGAGCTCGACCAGCTGGGTCACACCGCCATCTTTCACCAGCCAGCCGACGCATTCGGTCCAGCGCACCATGCCGGTGACCTGCTCGACGAGGCGCTTCTTGATCTCTTCGGGGTCGGTGATAGGCTTGGCCAGCACGTTGGCGACCACCGGCACGACCGGGGCGTTCACCGTAACCTGGTTGAGCGCATGCTCCATGGCGTCGGCGGCCGGGCGCATCAGGGCGCAATGGAACGGTGCGCTGACCGGCAGCGGCAAAGCGCGCTTGGCACCGGCCGCCTTCAGGAGCTCGATGGCACGGCCGACCGCGCCGGCATGGCCCGAGATCACCACCTGACCGGGAGCATTGTCATTGGCGACGCCGCAGACTTCACCGTCCTCGGCGTCGTTGGCGGCGCGCAGCACGGTTTCAAGATCGAGCCCGATGATCGCCGCCATGGCGCCCTGCCCGACCGGCACGGCCTGCTGCATGGCCTGGCCGCGGATCTTCAGCAGCCGCGCCGCATCGGCGAGGCTGAACGCGCCGGCCGCCGCCAGCGCCGAATATTCGCCGAGCGAATGGCCGGCGACATAAGCGGCATTGTCCTTGAGCGAGAAGCCGCGGCTCTCGAGCACGCGCGTCACCGCGACGGAGACCGCCATCAGCGCCGGCTGGGCGTTCTCGGTGAGGCGCAGCGTCTCATCCGGGCCTTCGAACATGATGGCGGAAAGCTTCTGGCCCAGCGCGTCGTCGACTTCGGCGAAGACGTTGCGGGCCTCCTGGTAGGCGTCGGCAAGGTCCTTGCCCATGCCGACGGCCTGGCTGCCCTGCCCCGGAAAGGTGAATGCGCGCTTGGTCAAGGTGGTGGCCTCCGCTGTTGTTCTTCGTCGTTGAAGCCGAGCCTAAGCCCCGCCCGGACAGGCGTCCAGTTGGCGGCGGCGTTTGCAGGAGGGGGATGGCAAAGTCAAGGCGGGCTAGTCGAACTTCACCGCCGTCGTGTTGGCGCCGCAGAGCAGCACGCCGACCTTTTCGCCGGGCGCCGGCACATAGCGTCCAGAGAGGACGGCGGCCATGGCCGCGGCGCCACCCGGCTCGACCGCCACGCGCAGCACGTCCCAGATGGCCTGCTGCGCCGCGACGATCGCCGCGTCGGTGACCAGCACCGAACGATCGATGAATCCCGAGAGCGCGAAGCTGAGGCTACCGATGCGACGGGCGCCGAGGCTGTCGGCCGCAACCCCGCTCACCGGCACGTCGACAGGGCGGCCCGCGGCGATGGCCTCGTGCAAGGTCGGCGCCCTCTCCGGCTCGACGCCGATAATGCGCACGCGCCCGGCAGCGGCTGCGGCGATGCCGCCGATCAGCCCGCCACCGCCCACCGCCACCAGCAAGGTGTCGAGCCCCGGCGCCTGCTCGAGCCATTCGAGCCCGACAGTGCCCTGCCCGCACAGCGTCTCGAACATGTCGTAGGCATGGATCTCGGTCAGGCCACGTTCGGTCGCGAAGGCATGGCTCGCGGCATAGGCATCAACATAGGTGTCGCCGCCAACGACGATCTCGGCCCCATATTGCAGGATGCGATTGATCTTGGCCTCGGACGAGATGCGCGGCACGTAGATATGGGCCTTGATGCCGAGCCGGTGCGCCGCATAGGCGACGGCGGCACCATGATTGCCGCCCGAAGCCGCCACCACGCCGCTCGCCGCGCCAGGCCGCATCAACAGGTTGGCAAAGGCGCCGCGCGCCTTGAAGGTGCCGGAGTGCTGCATGAACTCGAGCTTGAAGGAGAACGGTGCGCCGGAGAGCCCGAAATCGGCAGCCGCGACCTCGATAACCGGCGTGCGTCGGATGTGCGGGCGGATCACCGCATCGGCGGCGCGGATCGCGTTGCGATCGGGCGGAGCAGACGCGACAGCTTCGGTGGTGGTCATGGCGGTCCCGGCGAGTTTATCATAGTGGAGCCGCCCGGCCTGCCTAGCGCAAGTGTCGGGACGATGAAAGAGGCGGCGACGATGGGCAAGATCAACTCTGAGTGGCACCGCGAACACAGGATGCCGGCCAATGCCACCAGGGCACAGCGCGCCGCCTGGCACTACGAGCATGCGCAGCACTGCGGCTGTCGGGCGCTGACGCCATCGATCACCTCGTTGCTGGTGTCGGAGGGATATGAGATTCCGAGGCGAGCCGGGGAAGCGGCGGCATCAGACTGACCTTCAATCGAGCGGTGGGATCTCCCGCTCGGACGGCGTGGGGCCTGGGTTCAGCAGCGGATCGCGCCACACCGGCATCCCCGGCAACTGCCCTTCCGGCAGTTCCTTCTCGGTCGGCTCGGCATCGGGAATGTCCGACGGGATGGCGTCGGGTTGGGTCGCGGGAGGCGTCGGCTTTCTGCGGTCGGTCATGGTGGTCTCCTTATCAGGGAGAAAGGTCCGGAGCGCCGATATCGTTCCGCTGCTGCCGCCCTGGTCTGCCCACGAATCCCGTGGCGCTTGCCTTCTGCAGGCTTTTCCCCTATAGCCCGCCTCGCATTCGTTCGGCCGGGGGCTGAACGGAGGGTTGGTGTATTTTGCCAGCAGGGTTCGCCCGTCCTCCCGTGTTCCCGCTCTTTAGAAGACTGCTTTGATCGCCTTTCCGGCTTCAAAGGGGCTCCGCGCCGAGTGGAAGTGTTGTGAACCAACTTGAAGGAAGGCGCTTATGGCCCTTTACGAACACATTTTCCTGGCTCGCCAGGACGTCTCCCCCACGCAGGTGGAAGAGCTGACCGCGGCTCTGACCGAAGTGCTCACCAACGGTGGCGGCAAGGTCACCAAGAACGAGTACTGGGGCCTGAAGTCGCTCTCGTACCGCATCAAGAAGAACCGCAAGGCGCACTACACCCTGCTCAACATCGACGCCCCGCACCAGGCTGTGGCCGAGATGGAGCGCCAGATGGGCATCAATGAAGACATCCTGCGCTTCATGACCATCCGGGTGGATGAGCTCGAGGAAGGCCCGTCGGCCATGATGCAGAAGCGCGACCGCGATGACGACCGCGGCGACCGTCCGGGCGGCCCGCGTGGCGACCGTGGTGGTTTCGACCGCGGCGACCGCCGCCCGCGCCGCTTCTAATCTCACGGAAGGATAAGCCAAGATGGCCATCAAAGACCTGACCACGACCACGGCCCGCCGTCCGTTCCAGCGCCGCCGCAAGACCTGCCCGTTCTCGGGCCCGAACGCCCCCAAGATCGACTACAAGGACGTTCGCCTGCTGCAGCGCTACGTGTCGGAGCGCGGCAAGATCGTCCCCTCCCGCATCACTGCGGTTTCCGCCCTGAAGCAGCGCGAACTGGCCAAGGCCATCAAGCGCGCCCGCTTCATCGGCATCATGCCCTACGCCGTTCAGTAAGAACCGGCCCAGGGACTCGCTGGAGCTGCCGATCGTCGGCGGCTCCTAACTGCCTCCCCGGACGCGATCAGGAAAGTTGCAGACTTTTCCGGTTCGAGAGCGTCTCACCAAGGGCAGGACAGCAAAGGACAGATAAATGAAAGTCATTCTCCTCGAGCGTATCGGCAAGCACGGCCACATCGGCGACGAAGTGTCGGTGAAGGACGGTTTCGCCCGTAACTTCCTGCTGCCGCAGCAGAAGGCGCTGCGCGCCACCGAAGCCAACCGCAAGCGGTTCGAGCGCGACCGCGCCGATATCGAGCAGCGCAACCAGGAGCGTCGCGAAGCCGCTGCGGGGATCGCGTCGGGCCTCAATGGCAAGTCGGTGATCATCATCCGCCAGGCCGGCGAAACCGGCCAGCTCTACGGCTCGGTGTCGTCGCGTGACGTGGCCGATGCGCTGATCTCGGACGGCTTTACCGTTTCGCGTTCGCAGGTCGACCTCGCCAACCCGATCAAGACCGTCGGCGTTCACTCGGTGCCGCTGCACCTGCACGCCGAAGTTGCGGTGTCGATCACCGTCAACGTCGCCCGCTCGGAAGACGAGGCCGCCCGCCAGGCCTCCGGTGAAGATCTCACCGCGATCAACTACGACGACGAAGCTGCCGAAGAATTCGCAGCCGGCCAGGCCGAAGTCGGCTCCGCCGCATCCGAGGCCTTTGGCGACGACGAGTAAGAACGTATCGCATCGATGCGCGAGAAGGCCGGGAGCGATCCCGGCCTTTTTTGTTTTCTGGCGGGTTGGATCCGCAACGACAGCTGCAATCGTCAACAGGGTGCGCCGGCTGTCCGCCGGCCCGACCATCGGCCTGCAACCCAACGTCATGCGGAGAATTGAGGCCGAGAGCAATTCCGGGCTTTTGTTCGGGACGCGACTATTGCACCGGAGACACAGTTTGGCGTTTCATTGTTGTATGTCGATGGAATGGACTGGAACTGGTGGAAACGCCCTGACATATTCGCCGCACATTCTTTGGGGGATAAATTGATCAGATTCGCTATTGCCGCACTTGGTGTGGCGCTGCTCTCCGGCACTTCGGCCATGGCCGCTGACCTCGTGGTGAACGAGCCGGTCGCCGAGGTGGCGGCGGTTTCCAACGGGTTCTACGCAACGTTCTTCGCCGGCGGCTCGTTCGCTTCGGGTGATACGACTGTCGATGTGGTCCCCGGCTTTGGCTTCACCCTGGAGACCGACCTCGATGGTGGCTTCATCATCGGTGGTGCCATCGGTACGACGCTGCACGAGAACCTGCGCGGCGAAATCGAGTTCTCTTACATTCAGGCCGATGTCAACAGCTTCGCCAACACCCCGGTTCCCGATGACGCCGACCTGACCAGCACTGGTTACAACGTGCTGGCGAACCTGTGGTACGACTTCACCAATGACAGCGGGTTTACGCCTTACATCGGCGCCGGCGTCGGCTATGGCAAGACGTCGGTTTCGGGCGACCTGCCGGGCGAAGTGACCGCCAGCGGCCTGCTCTATCAGCTCGGGGCGGGCGTGAAGTTCGATGTGGCCGATAACATCGCGCTGGACGTAGGCTATCGTTATCGTGTGCTTTCGGATGCGGACACCGAGGTCGACGGCCTGATGGTGCCTCCGGGCGTGGACGTGAAGACCGATGCGGTGAACCACATCGTGCAGGCCGGTATCACCTTCGGGTTCTAAGCCAGCCCGATCAGAGTTGCGCAGAGGCCGGGAGCGATCCCGGCCTCTTGCATTTCAGCGCCCCTCGGCCAGTACCTTGAGACCGGCCAGCCAGGAGGCGATCTGCGCTTCCAGTTGCGCGTCGGTGATGGCTTGCAGGGCGAGCGGACCGCTCATCGATTCTGTTGCGTGCAGCCTGGTTTCCGAACCAACACCTTCGAAACGATAGATGTGCACGGCCTCGAGGCCCGCGGCCTGCGTGGACCAGGTCAGGAGATGCCCCGGCTCTGCTCGGGCAAAACGTGAGCGGACCGGGACCGCACCGGCGGACCAGGTGAAGGCGCCGTCCTCCAGCGGCACCACGTCGCGGACATCGTCTCGAACCTGCGGCCAGTTCGACACGTCTCGCAACAGCCCCCAGACCAGGTCGGGCGGGCGAGCGATCGTTACCGTCCCCGATGCAGAAGCTGCTGCCCCGGGATCAAGCCGTGCAGCGCTGGCGAACGCCCAGGCCGAGGTTTCCTCAATCCGAACCATCCCGTCATTGATCATGATCATCCCTTGTCGATACAGCATATCGATACACTGTATCGATTCGAGGCGATCGTCAAACCTATGGTCGAACGACGTCGGGGTGCTAAGGAATGCTGACCATCAGCCGCGGAGACCGTGTTGGCCGGCGACGACATCGACAGCTCACTTGCCGGGACCATCGCGCTGCTGTGGAGCGACCATGCCCGCCCGGTCGGGCGGAGCGGGCTGACCATCGACGACTTCGTCGCAGCGGCCACCGAGCTGGTATGTTCGCAAGGCCTTGAAGGGCTATCGATGCGCGCCATCGCAATGCGCCTTGGCGTGCGGACGATGGCCACCTACAGCTTCGCCCCAGGCAAGGCGGCGCTTCTGGCGCTGATGGTCGACCGGGCCTATCGCAATCTCTATCCGGCCGGCGCCTTGCCCTGCGGCCGCAACTGGCGCATCGGTCTGACCCAGATTGCCGAGGCGAACCATAGGCTGTTTCTCGCCAATCGCTGGCTGCAGACGGCGCGCCCTGCTCGCTCGCCGATGGGACCACACGAAATCCAGAAGAACGAGACCGAACTGGCGGTGCTCGAGGGCATCGGCCTTACCGATTTCGAGATGGAACAGGCGCTGGCCACCGTGCTCAACCATGCCGCCAATACCGCAGCGCTGCAATCAGGGCTGCTGGCGGAGCGGGAGCAAACCGGTCTCGGCGATCCGGAGTGGTGGCGACAGGCAATGCCGCAGCTGGAGCGGTTCGTCGACCCCAACCGGTTTCCGCTCACGGCGCGGGTCGGCCGGGCCGCCACCGAAGCGAGGCAAGGCGAGTTCTGGGGTGAGCGGGCTTTTCGCTTCGGTCTCGAACGCCTGCTGGATGGGATCGAGGCGCTGATCGCCGGCCGCTAGGCGGCGCCCACGCCCATCCGCGACAGCAGCCGGTCGCGGCGGATGAACTGGTGGTACAGCGCCGCCCCGATGTGGAGGGCGAGCAGGCCCAGCATCAGGCGCGTGGCGATGCCGTGGACGGCGCGCGGCAGCACCGTTTCGAGGTTTGGAAGCGTAGCCGAGCCGATAATGGCCGGCAGCGCTCCCGAGAGGATGATCGTGGCGATGCCGCTCGAGGCCGTCACCAGCACCACCGCGTAGAGCGCAAAGTGCACGGCCCTGGCTGTGAGTTTCTGCCAGTTCGGCTGATCGGCCGGGAGCGCCGGATGGCGGTCGGCGACCAACCACCAGACGATGCGCAGCAAGGTCAGCAGCAGCACCCCTGCCCCCAGCGGAAGGTGCGCCCGCAGCAAGGCAAGCTTGGCCGCAGGGTCAACCTGCGCGGCGGCCAGAAGGCCGGTGACAAACAGCCCGACGATCATCAGGGCGGTGAGCCAATGGATGGCGATGGCGACGCTGCCATAACGGGTCGAACTGCTCTTGATCGACATGGAGGCCTCCTTGCGTTTCGCTTGCATTCGGATTTACATAGCACACTATGGAATTAAATAGCAAGCTATACACATGAGCTATGTTCGCGAAACCTCGGCCGGTTACCTCACCAACTGGGCGGCGAGGCTGTTCGCGCGCGCCATCGAGCGGCGGCTGGCGGGTGGGAATTCCGGTCCGATGCCGGTGTTCTTCGCGTTGCAGGACGGAGGCGCGATGACGCAGAAGGCGCTGGCGCAGCTCGCCGCGGTGGAGCAGCCGACCATGGCCAACACGCTCAGCCGCATGGAACGAGACGGGCTGGTGCTGAGGACACCTGACCCGAACGATCGGCGCAGCGCCCGGGTGTCGCTGACGCCGCTTGGCCGCGAGCGGGCCAAGGCAGCTTTCGTTTCCGCCCTCGAGGTCAACGGCATCGCGACCGATGCCCTAGAACCCGAAGAGCGCGAGCTGTTCTACGGAATGATGCGCCGGATCATCGCGGCGCTGGAGCGCGACGCCGCGGTATGAGGGGTACGAATCGGCGGCCGACATGACCGCACGAATGCAAACGCGCCGCCTTGGTTTCCCCCGCTTTCAACACTAACCACAGGCGTCGTCGCGATGACCCGATTCGGCCACCGCAGCGTCACATTTTCTAGTCGTCCGGGCCGGTGCCGCTGGTAAACCAATCCTTACACTTTGGGAGGAGACTTCGAGTCGCCATGGCCGACAACAACGTGCATCGCCTGCGTCCGGAAGACGAGAAGGGCTTCCGCCTTGCGCCCCACAACGTGGAGGCGGAGCAGGCTTTGCTCGGAGCGATCCTGGTCAACAACGAGGCGTTCTACCGGGTCAGCGACTTCCTCGTGCCCGAGCATTTCTACGAGCCGATCCACCGCACCATCTATGAGGTGCTGGCCAAGATCATCCGCGCCGGCAAGACCGCGACGCCGATCACCGCCAAGACCTACCTCGCCGACGCGCTGACCGCCGAAGTGACCATGCCGCAGTATCTGGCGCGGCTGGCGGCGGAGGCAACGACGGTGCTGAACGCGGCCGATTACGGCCAGTCGATCTATGATCTGGCGATCCGCCGCAACCTGATCCAGATCGGCGAGGAGATGGTGCAGATCGCCTACGACTCCGATGTCGAGGCGACGGCCAACAAGCAGATCGAAGAGGCCGAGAAAGCGCTGTTCGACCTGGCGGAAAAGGGCCGCTACGATGGCGGCTTCCAGAGCTTTTCGGCGGCCCTGACCGAAGCCATCAAGATGGCCGGCGAGGCCTATGGCCGCGACGGCACGCTGTCGGGCACCTCGACCGGGCTCACCGATCTCGACCGGCTGATGGGCGGGCTGCAGCGCTCCGACCTGATCATCCTCGCGGCACGTCCCGCCATGGGCAAGACCTCGCTCGCCACCAACATCGCCTTCCATGTGGCCAAGAGCTTTCGCGGCGAAGTGCAGGCGGATGGGCATTCAAAGACCGTCGACGGCGGGCATGTCGGCTTCTTCAGCCTCGAAATGAGCGCCGAGCAGCTGGCGACCCGTATTCTCGCCGAGCAGGCCGAGATCTCCTCGTCCGACATCCGGCGCGGCAATATCCACGAGAGCCAGTTTTCCAAACTGGTCGACACCTCGAACCTGATGGCGCAGGTGCCGCTCTATATCGACGATACCGGCGGCATCTCGGTGGCACAGCTCGCCGCCCGCGCCCGGCGCCTGAAGCGCCAGAAGGGGCTCGACCTGTTGATCGTCGACTACCTGCAGCTGCTCAGCGGTTCCTCCAAGAAGGCGAGCGAGAACCGCGTGCAGGAACTGACCGAGATCACCACCACGCTCAAGGCCCTGGCCAAGGAGCTGGAAGTGCCGATCATCGCGCTCAGCCAGCTCAGCCGACAGGTCGAAAACCGCGACGACAAGCATCCTCAGCTTGCGGACTTGCGCGAATCCGGTTCCATCGAGCAGGACGCCGACGTGGTGCTGTTTGTGTATCGCGAGGAATATTACCTCAAGAACAAGGAGCCCAAGGAGGGTACGCCGGAACACATGGCGTGGCAGGGCGAGATGGAACAGGTGCACGGCAAGGCCGAAGTCATCATCGGCAAGCAGCGTCACGGCCCCACGGGCACCGTGCAGGTGAGCTTTGAGGCGCAGTTCACGCGCTTCGGCAACCTGGCGCGAGCCGACTACCTGCCCGAAAGGATGGAATAGTGATGGCGGCACCGGCCATTGCGACCGGTTACGGCGGGCGACTGACGGTCGACCTGGGGGCGCTGAAGCGCAACTGGCAGGCCCTCGACAAGGTGAGCCGCGGCGCGCTGACCGGCGCGGTGGTGAAGGCCGACGCCTATGGCACCGGCATCGCCCAGGCCTCGCGCGCCTTTTACGAGGCCGGTGCCCGCTTCTTCTTTGCCGCAACGCCCGACGAAGGCATCGCAGTGCGGGCGGCGTTGCCCGAGGACAGCCACATCTTCATCCTCTCGGGGCTCTACCCCGGCTCGGCGCCGCTCTATGTCGGCGAGCGGCTGATGCCGTGCCTTGCCTCGATTCCCATGCTGGAGGAATGGCTGCAGGCCTGCGCCGCCTCCAACCAGGCACTGCCGGCGGCGCTGCATTTCGACACCGGCATCAACCGGCTCGGCTTCCGGCTCAACGAGACCTCGATCGTCAAGCGGCTGGTCGACTCGATCGGCTACGCGCCGCAGATGATCATGAGCCACCTGGCCTGCGCGGACACCCCGGCGCATGAGAAGAACCGCACGCAGCTGGCGCTGTTCACCTCGGTGATGGCCCAGTTCCCTGGCGTTCCGGCCTCGCTCAGCAACTCGGCCGGGCTGATGAGCAACCGCGAGAACCATTTCCAGATGGTTCGCCCGGGCATTGCGCTCTATGGCGGCCGCGCCGTCGCCGGCCGGCGCAACCCGATGGCCCCGGTGGTGACGCTGGAGGCGCCGGTGCTGATGACCAAGGACGTCAAGACCGGCGAAACAGTCGGCTATGGCGCCCTGCAGACGATGTCGCGCGACAGCCGTCTCGCCATCGTCGCCATCGGCTATGCCGACGGCTTCTTCCGCTCGCTGAGTTCGTCCAACAATCACCGCGGCACGCATGTGGTGATCCAGGGCCAGCCCTGCCCGGTGGTGGGTCGGGTGTCGATGGACATGATCGGGGTCGACATCACCGACCTGCCGCGGCCGCCGGCGCCGGGCGAGATGGTCGAGATCATCGGCAAGCAGGTCACCGTCGACGACCATGCCGATATCGCCAACACCATCGGCTATGAAGTGCTGACCAGCCTCAAGGGCCGCTACTCGCGCAACTATATCGAGAGCGCCGCGCCGACGGCTTGAGCGGGAGGAAGGGACGGCTGTGACAGCGCTGCACTTCGCAACCCGGCTCAATTCGTTCGCCTCGCGACCGGACGCCGCATGGCCCGGGCTTACGGGAAAGCCGAGCGTCCTGCAGCTGACCGCGCGAGCGGCGACGGCGACCGGACTGACGCATGTCGATCTGAATTATCCTGATCACCTCGGCGCCGGCGTCGCTGCCACGGCGCAGGGCATTCGCGACCTGGGGCTGGAGATCAACGGCCTCGCGATGCGTTACTACACCGAGCCGGCGTTCAAGATCGGCGCATTCACCAATCCAGACCCCGCGATTCGACGCGCCGCCATCGACCTGACCAAGCGTGGCATCGATGCGGCGCTCGAGGCAGGCGCGCCGCTGATGACGCTGTGGCTGGGTCAGGACGGCTTCGACTACGCGCTGCAGGCGAACTACGACCGATTGTGGTCGATGGAGATCGACGGCATCCGCGAGGTGGCGGCGTACCAGCCGGAATGCGACATCAGCATCGAGTACAAGCCGAACGAGCCGCGCTCCTATTCGCTGCTGCCCGATTGCGCGACGACACTGCTGGCGATCCGTGAGATCGGGCTTGCCAACCTGGGCGTGACTCTCGATTTCGCCCATTCTCTCTATGCTGACGAGCAGCCGGCTTTTGCCGCCGCACTGATCGCACGCCACAGCCGACTGCTCGGCGTGCACCTCAATGACGGTTACGGCAAACGCGATGACGGGCTGATGGTGGGCGCGGTCAACACGCTCAAGACGATCGAGCTGCTGCGCCAGGTTCGACATGACGGCTACCAGGGGCCGATCTACTTCGACACCTTCCCCGATATGACCGGGCTCGACCCGGTGCACGAGTGCTCGGTCAACATCGCCACCGTGACCTCGATGATGGCCGTGGTCGACCGGCTCGATGCGTCCAACAGCCTGGACGAGGCCATGGCGCGACAGGACGCGGTATCGGTGCAGGCGATCGTGCAGGCCGCGTTGTCCGCGCCGCGGCCCGCATGAGCAACACTGTCGTCGTCTTCGGCAGCCTGCACTACGACATCACCGTCCAGACCCAGGCCTGGCCACAGCAAGGCGAAACGGCCGTCGGCCAATCCTGGGCGCCGAAGCTCGGCGGCAAGGGGCGCAATCAGGCGGTGGCGGCGGCGAGGGCGGGCGCCAGCGTGGCAATGATCGGCGCCATCGGCGATGACCAGTTCGGCGCGGCGTTGCGAGCCGATCTCGACGGTCGGAGGATCGACCATTCGCGCCTGCGCGTGATCGCTGGGGCGGGTTCGGGGATGAGCGTCGCGCTGTCGGACAAGACCGGCGACTACCGCGCGGTGATCGTCTCCGGCAGCAATCTGGCACTCGGCGCAGCAGATGTTCCGGACGCCTCGTTCTGGTCGGACACTCGCGTGCTGATCCTGCAGAACGAGGTCCCGGACCCGGCCAACACCTTGGCTGCCGGCGCAGCTCGCGCATCGGGCAGCCTGGTCATCCTCAACGCCGCCCCTGCCCGGCCGCTGAGCGCCGATCTCGCGGCGCAGGTCGATCTGCTCGTTGTCAACGCCGGTGAAGCGGCGACCCTCGCCGGGTCACCCGAACCTGGCACCCTCAACGAGGCAAAGTCGGCGGCGCTGCTTCTCGCGCGCAGCTTCCCGCAAGTGATCGTGACGGCCGGGGCGGCCGGGCTGGTATTTGCCGCTGGTGACGAAACCCTGCTGATCGCCGCGGAGCCGGTCGCCGTGATCAGCACGCATGGCGCGGGCGATGCCTTTGTCGGCACGCTGGCCGCCGCGTTGGCTGGTGGGGTCGCCATGGGCACGGCGCTGTCCAGGGCCAACCATGCGGCGGCCGTGCTGGTGTCGGGCCAGGCTCACTAGGCCGCCACCTCACGCGCTGCGCCCGGTTGCCTTGCACAATTGCGAGCGCTAGCCTGCCGAGGGCCGCTCCAGCCAAACCTGCCGCCGGGTTGAAGGGAGCTCTGCGGACAGCTTGCGACCGACCTCAGCCCTGGTCGACGCGTAATCGGCGGACGTCGACCCAGAGATGAGGTCTGGCATGCCGTTTGGAGTTACGCCGTTTACGCGCGCAGGACTGCTATCGATCAAGCACGCGGTCCGCGACCGCTACCCGCAGATCAAGTCTGGGCACTTCGACGAGGCGATGGCCTATGCCTTGGGGTTCGATACCTATGCTGCGATGCTCCCGGTAATCGAACTGGCCGAGAAGTCGAGTGACATGTCGGCGGTGGCGAAACCCGACTGGTTCCTCGTGCGGCTGAACGATCTTGGATACGACCTCAACGAAATGAAGCCGCTAAGTGCCTTCCTCTGGAGCCTGCCGATGGAGTTTGCGATGTCGGTGATGGCAACGGAACGCACCGAACGCGCCAGGTCGCTGCTCTCGCCCAAGGCGGCCAATGATGGCTGACGATGTGCGGATATTGATCACCGGCAATAGCGGGTCGGGCAAGACCTGGCTGGGCGAGCGGCTGTCTGAGCGCCTGACGGTGCCGCTGGTGCGCCTCGATGATGTCTATTGGCAGGATGCCTATGGCGGCAAGGAACGCGACAAGCAGGTGGTGTTCGACGAGGTGGCCGAACGTGCGACCGAGGGGTCGTGGGTGATGGAGGGCGTCTATGGCTGGCTGTTGCCGGCCGCCCTGCCCCGCGCCACCGAGTTCATCTTCCTCGACCTGCCCCTCGATGAGTGTCTCGACAATGTCCGCCGTCGCGGCGGCCAGGGGGCGGAAGACGAGGCGTTTGCGGCCCTGCTGGCCTGGGCAGCCGAATACCCCAACCGGCAGAACGCCAACTCCCGGCAGGCGCATCAGCGGATATGGGATGGTTTCGGTGGAGCCAAGCGCATCCTGCGCAGCCGCGCCGAGCTGGACGAGAACGTCCTGCAACGCTGATCTAGCTGCCCAGCACGATCCGGGCCGTAAACCCGTCGGCGTGACCGGGACGTGGCGACAGCAGCTCAAGCCGGCCGCCGACCTGCCGGGTGATGCTCTCGACAATGGCGAGGCCGAGGCCCGAGCCGGGGGCCTCGGCGCTGCCCCGCTCGAACCGACGCGCCAGCACCGCGAGACGATCGCCGGGCACGACCGGCCCGGCGTTGCTCACCTCGACAAAACCCGCGCCGACCGCGATCTCGACCGGGCCGCCGGATGGCCCGTGCAGCTGGGCATTCTCGAGCAGGTTGCGCATGACGATGCCGAAGGCATCGAGGTCGAGCTGGGCGACGAGGCGGGCCCCGGGCGCCACCACCAGGGTGAGCCGCGGCCCGAAGGCGCGCTGCGCGTCGGCAGCGATCAGCCGCAAAGCCGGCAGCAGGTCGATCGGCTCGGCAAGCCGCGCCACCCCGGCCTCGGCCCGGGACAGCGCCAGCAGCTTGTCCGCCAGGGTCGATAGCCGATGCAGGGATTCCTCGACCCGGCGGGCCCGGGCCTGCGCCGCATGCCCGGCCAGTTCGTCCACCAGGCGCTGGGCCTGGGCGAGGCTGCCGGCGATCGGCGTGCGCAACTCGTGCGCGCTGTTGGCGGCAAGGGCGCGCTCGGCGTCGAAGGCGCCACGCAACCTGAGCAGAAGGCCGTCGATCGCGCTGGAAATGGGGCGCAGTTCCTGTGGGGCCGTCGCGTCTCCCACCGGCTCGAGGTTGGCGACGTCGCGGCGCGCCACCTCGTTTCCCAGCCGATGCAGCGGCCGCATACCACGTTCGACGGCCCAGCGGATCCCGAGGATCGATGCGGGGATCAGCAGAAGCAGCGGCAATAGCAGTGCTGCGGCGCTGCCCCAGAGCGCGGCGTTCCGCCGTTCCACCGACTCGGCCACCTGGATGTAAAGGCCGGAGCGCGGGTCGCCCGTGGTGTAGATCCGCCATGGCGAGGCCGTGACGAACCCCTCGACGAGCGGCGCGGCAAAAGGCTCCTCAGGTGCGTCGTGCGACCGCATGCGCAGGCCATCGGCATCGCGCACCTGGTAGACCACGTACTCCCCCCGCCCTGACTCCGGCAGGCCCGGATGCCGACCGCCCGGGTCGTGGTCGCCATCGGTGTCATCGGTCAGCCCGTCAATGGCCAGCGGCAGAACACGTTCGGCAGTTTCGCGCAGCCCGCCGTCGAGCGTGCGCTCCAGTTCGCTGCGGACAACAAGCATGGTGACGAGGCCGCCAAGCAGCCACAGGGTCGTCGCGCCGACGGTCAGCACCAGCACGAGATGACGGGTGATGCTGGGCTGGCTCACGGCGGCGCCAGCCGGTAGCCGAGGCCGCGCACCGTGTGGATCACGCCGGCTTCCAGCTTCCGGCGCAGCCGGCTGACATAGACCTCGACGGCGTTGCTTTCGACCTCGTCGCCAAAGCCGAACAGCGCATCTTCGAGCTGCGCCTTGGAGACCAGCGTTCCCGGGTGCTGCGCCAGGCGTTCCAGTACGGCCCATTCGCGGGCCGAGAGCTCGACCGGCCGACCCGATACCGTCGCGACACGGCGCGGCGCATCGACCTCGAGAGGGCCGATCACCAGCAAGGGATTGGGGTTGCCGGCATAGCGGCGGCCGACGGCGCCGAGCCGGGCCAGCAGTTCGCCCAGATCGAACGGCTTGACCAGGTAGTCATCGGCTCCGGCGTTCAGCCCATCGATGCGCATGCTCAGCTGGTCCATCGCCGTGGTGATGATCACCGGCGTGGTGTCGCCCTGGCGTCGCAGCGCCCGCAGGAACTCGAGCCCGCGCCCGTCGGGCAGGTTCAGATCGAGCAGGAGCACATCGTAGGGCATGGCGAAGCGGGCGGCCTCGGCTGCGTCGAGCCGACGGACCCAGTCGGTCGCATGGCCATTGGCGACCAGATGATCGCGGACCGCCTGGCCGAGCATGTCATCGTCCTCCACCAGCAGCAGCCGCATCGCAGATCTCCGAACACGGGCCCCGCATGCCACGCGATCCTGACACGAACCTTACGCGGGACCGGGCAAGCCGTCAGCACGGCGTAAGCGAGCTCAGCCAAACCGGTGCCGCCGGCGACAGGCCGGTGCCACGAAAGGGAAATCCCGATGAAGAAGATGCTCGCCCTGGCGCTCGTCGCCGCAACGCTGGTCACGCCGGCCTTCGCTGCCGACGTGTGCAACGTTGCCGCCGCAAAGGCTCAACCCAAGGATGCGCTGAAGGCGCAGCTCGAAAAGGATGGCTGGGCCGTCAAGCAGATCAAGGACGACAAGGGCTGCTACGAGGTCTACGCGAGCAAGGCCGACGGCACCCGGATGGAGAACCTGTTCGACCCCGAAACGCTGAAGATGCTCGATGTCGAAGCCGATTGAGCCAAGAGGCAAGATCCTGGTGTGGGACCCGCTGGTGCGGGTCCTGCACTGGGGGCTGGCCGCCAGCATCGCTGCGGCGTGGCTGACATCGGGGCATCCCAAGGGGCTGCACCAGCTGGCGGGATACGTTGCCGGGGCGCTGATCGTCGTCCGGGTCGGCTGGGGGCTGTTCGGCCCGGGGCATGCGCGGTTCCTGAGCTTCGTGCGCGGGCCCAGGGCGACGTTGGGCTATCTGCGCGACATCACGCGCGGCGCCGAGCGGCGGCATATCGGGCACAACCCGGCCGGCGGCGCCATGGTGGTGGCGCTGATCGCGACCGTTGCCGCGCAGGTGACGGTCGGCTGGCTGCAGACCACCGACGCGTTCTGGGGCGCCGAATGGATCGAGGTGCTGCATGCGGCGCTGGCGCGGCAGATCCTGGTGCTGGTGGCCCTGCACCTGGGCGGCGTGCTGATCGCCAGCCTCCGCCACCGCGAGAACCTGCCGCTGGCGATGATCACCGGCCGCAAGCGCGAGGCGACAGAGGACGACGTGGGGTGAGCGGTCGCGCTTCACCCCTCCATGATCAGGTCATGCAGCCCGCCGGTCATGATGCCGCCCTCGACTGGCAGGTTGATGCCGGTGATCCAGGAGGCGTCGGCTGAAGCGAGGAAGGCGACCGCCGCGGCGATGTCCTCGGGCTCGCCGATGCGGCCGAGCGGGTATTTGCGGGCGCGCTTGCCGCCATCGTCTTCGCGAACCGTCCAGTTGCGGGTGCGGATGGTGCCGGGGCTGATCAGGTTGAACCGTACCCCGCGGCTGCCATAGCGGGCCGCGAAGTTCTTGGTGAGGATTTCGAGACCGGCCTTCGCCGCCGAGTAAGCGTAGCCGCCAAAGGCCCATTCGCCATTGATCGAGCCGATGCTGACGACATTGCTGCCCGGCCCGGCGGCGATGAGGGCCGGCAGGGCGGCGCGAACGCAGCGAAACGCACTGGTGAGATTGACGTTCAGCTTGCGCTCGAACAGCTCATCGGAGATCTCGCCCAGTGCCGGCTCATCCCAATCGCCACCGGCGGTGTTGACGAGCACGTTGAGCTGGCCGAAACGGCCGACGGCATCGGCAATCGAGGCGTCGACCGCGGCACGGTTGGTGAGATCGCAGACGGTTGCGAAGGCGCGGTGGCCCATCGCGACAAGCTCGGCGGCCACTGCCTCGGCCGCCGGGCCGTCGATATCGGAAACGGCGACCGCGGCGCCTTCAGCCGCAAGCCGCAATGCGGTGGCCCGGCCGATGCCGTGCCCTGCCCCGGTGACGTAAACCGCCTGCCCTTCGAACCGCATGCCCGCACTCCTCAGTCTTGAAAAGACGGGCACCCTAACGGCAGCAGCGCGATCGAGCCAACCCACGTCTTGACAGCCGGCGATCACTCGTATTCAACAATCGTGTTGATCAACAATTTCGTTGAATACAGGAGCACGTCATGTCGCGGAAGCAGCCGACTTTCACCCAGACCATGCAGCTGGGCATCGTGGTGCCTGATCTCGAGGCGGCAGTGCGCGCCTATGAAGAGCAATATGGCATCGGGCCATGGGACTTCATGGAGATCGGGCCAGAGAATGCCGAGAACGTGCTGGTCGACGGCCAGCCTGCGCAATGGAAATCGCGCATCGCCATGACCATGGTGGGCGGCGTGATGTGGGAATTGATCGAACCGCAGGACGAGGCCGACATGTTCGGTCGGTTCCTCGCCGAGCGCGGCGGTGTCGGCGGCGTGCACCATGTCGCGGTGCGGACGCCCGACTTCCGGCAGACGCTGGCGAACCAGGCGGCGCGGGGCGGCCGCTCGATCCTCAGTGGCAGCTTCACCGGCATCGAGGTGCACTACCTCGACAGCGCGCCCGATATCGGGGTGATCCTCGAAGTGTTCAGCGGCATGCCCGACCTGGCCGGCGCATAGGTCGCTTCATGGCCCAGCCGCGCCGAGTGCCCATTGCAGCACCGGATCGCGACCGGCAATGAAATCGGCACGTGTCATGTCGATCCGCTGGTCCGGCTGGAACGTCACGTCCTGCTCGGCGCCAAAACGGTAGAGCCGTGTGGCCGCCGAAACCCTCAGTCCGGAGGCCGGCAGCGTGAACCAGCCATTCTCCTGGTAGCCATGGGGGCGCGCGCCGATCGGTTCGCCCACCAGGATCGCTTCGGTCTCACGGTGAAAATCGATGGCGTTGACCATGCTGGCCGAAAAAGTGCGACGACCGACCAGCACGAAGAGCTGGCCGGCGACCAGCCCCAACAGTTCGATGGGAACCAGCAGCCATTGCCGCCCGGCGAGAAAGTTGCCGCCGCCGTTCTGCCTGAGATCGACGACGAGCCGGTCGGCTGGTCGCTGCGCCAGCGTTTCGAACAGCCGGCCGGCATTGGCCTCGAGCCCGTCATAGGAACGGAACTGGACATAGACCGCATCCTGGTCGGCAAGCCGCGAGAACCAGAACGGTTCAGCCATTCGCTGCATCGACAGCGGGGCGGCCTCGGCGGTCAGCAACGGCGCCTCATCTGCCGCGAGCGTCGTCACCGACTCGCGCCCGCCGGCATCGACGCAATGGAAGACAGGCGCGATCCCGAGGGCCGCCAGCACCTGCGGCTCGCGCATCAGCTCGACGCTCCGCGCCAGGATGTATCCCTGGTTTTCGCCCTGCGGGATGAGCCCTTGGAGGCGGCCCTGCACCGCCGCCGCAGGATGGTCGCCGATGGCCGTTATGCGGGCGCCGATCAGGGCTCGCTGCGCCGCCGCGGCGCGAATGACCGTCAGCTCTTCGCCGAACCAGCAGAACTCGGCCGGAAGTTTCGGTCGTGGCGGTGCGACGACGAAGGTATGGCCGTCGCCGATACTGGCGGCGATGCCGCGCAAACTGACGAGTGCGGCGTCGTCGGACAGCTCGGGCAGCCGACGGGAAAGCTCGGCCACCTTCGCCTCGAACGCCGCCTGCGTGATGAGATGGAATGGGTGCCGGTGACGGGTCACGATGCCGTCGGCCAGGTGCGCGAGGTCCGCCTGCCAGTCGATGACGCTTGCGATGGTCCGTCTCCCCGGTCGTCGATCGCGCCGACACTAGGGCATTTCGCCCTATGGTTGAATCGGCGAAATGCTCAAGGTCCTTGGCGTGCTGGTGTTTCTGCCGGCGGCGCCTTGACGTTGCCGGGCCCGGTGATCATCTGCGGCGTCTGAGCACAACGCAGGTAGCCCATGACCCCTCCATTTTCCGGCTCTGCCGTCCATTCCTATGCCGACGGGCCGCCACGGCAGGTCCCCGGCTTCCACGGCCTGCACCGGATGGCGCGCATGCTGCTGGCCGAACGGGTTCCGGCCGATGGCCGGGTGCTCGTCCTCGGGGCGGGTGGCGGGCTGGAGCTCAGGGCGTTCGCCGAGGCGCAGCCCGGCTGGTCGTTCGACGGCGTCGATCCGTCGGCGGACATGCTGCGGCTGGCTGCGGAGATGACCTCCCCTTACGCCGATCGGATTCGACTGCATGAGGGCTATATCGCCGACGCGCCGGAAGGACCGTTCGACGGGGCGACATCGATCCTGACATTCCATTTCATTGCACGGGCGCAACGGCTGGAAACACTGCGGCAGCTGCATCGTCGGCTGAAGCCGGGGGCGCCATTGGTGCTGGCCCATATCAGCTTCGCCCAGACCGAGCCGGAGCGCTCAATGTGGATCGCGCGGCACGTGGCGTTCGGCGCGCCCGACGGGGTCGACCCGGCGCAGCTGCAGAGTTCGCGCGAGGCGATCGGCACCCGGCTTTCCATCCTCGCCCCGGAGGACGAGGAAGCGATGCTGCGCGAAGCAGGATTTTCGGGTGTCAGCCTGTTCTATGCCGGGCTGAGCTTCCGCGGCTGGGTGGCCTATGCCTAGCAGCGCGGCCGCGGCCGTCGGCCAGGCGAGCAATGGAGGAGGACGGTCTTAACCGCCCTCCCCTCGCCGATCATGGGCGCACGATACCGCCGTCGCGGCGGCGATCCTCGGCCATGTAGTGCGACTTGGCGGCCTTGTCCGGGTCGAGCAGCGCTTCGGCCTTCTTCACATCGATATCGATGCCGAGGCCGGGCTGCTCGTTGCCGTAGAGATAACCGCCTTCAAGGGTGGCATGGCCGGGGAACAGCTCATATTCCTCGGGCTTGAAGTGGTTCTCTTCCTGGATGCCGAACGCGGTCGAAGCGAGATCGACATGCATGGCGGCCATCTGGTTGACGGGGTCGTTGTCGCCACCTTCCTGCCAGGCGGTCTGCACGCCGAACCATTCGCACAGCGTCGCGATCTTGCGCGCCTGGGTGATGCCGCCGCCCTTCGAGATGCGGACGCGAACGAAATCGATCAGCCGCTCGGTGATCAGCGGCAGGTATTCGTGCGGGTTGACGAACAGCTCGCCCATCGCCTGCGGCGTGGCGCATTGCTGGCGTACCTGGCGGTACCAGCCGACCTGCTCGGGAGAGAGCAGATCCTCGAGGAAGTACAGCCGGTAGGGTTCGAGGAGCTTGGCCAGTTGCACTGCATTGGTGGGCGCGAGGTGCTCGTGCACGTCGTGGGTGAATTTCGGCCCCCAGCCGAGTTTGTCGCGCAGGTGCGCGAACATCTCGGGGATGGCCTGCAGGTAGGCATCGTCGTCGAAGGCCTTGTCCTGCGGCCAGTGACCTTTGGGGCCGCGGGCATTGGCGCGGTCGAGGAAGCCGCCGCCGCCGTAATTGCCGAGCTGGCAGCGGATGACGGTATAGCCCTCCTCCCAGTAGCGCCGCACATCGTCCTCGAGCTCGGTGAGCGAGTTGCCCTGGGCATGGGCATAGGCGGCGACGGCGCTGCGGGTCTTGCCGCCGAGCAGCTGGTAGACCGGCATGCCGGCCTCCTTGCCCTTGATGTCCCAGAGCGCCATGTCGATGCCGGCCTGCGCGGTGTTGCCGATGGCTTCGTTGCGCCAGTAGCTCTGGGTGTAGACGGACTGCCAGATATCCTCGATGCGGCTGACGTCGCGACCGATCAGCAGCGGCGTGACGTTCTCGATCGCTGCCTGCACCACCTTGGCGCGATAGTGATCGGAGGCCGAGCCGATGCCGTAGAGGCCCGGCTGGTCGGTCAGAACCTTGACGAACAGCCAGGTGCCGTCGGCGCGCGTGCGGATCGTCTCGATCCCGGTGATCTTGGTCATCTCTTCCCTATGTGAGCTTGTGCCGGCCGCTGGTCGGGCCGTTCGGAGTCGCGAGACGATGAGCTTGGCAATGCCCGGCGCCGGAGGCAAGTTGGGCGAAGGTCGAGCGCGCGGCTTTCACGCAATTTGTTCTCTTTTTGTTCTTGACTGCCGCTCAGCCTCACTGGTTCCTTAGCCGTCCCTGAAACGGAGGACCGATGAGATGACCGACCTGCCACAGCTGTCGATGTTCGCTGAGGACACGCGGCCGCTCAAGTCCATCAGGGTGCCGCCGCGACAGGGCCGCGACCCGGTGTTCTTCGCCGTGCTGGTGGGCGGCGCGATCCGGCCCGTATTGCAGCAGATCGTCGACGAGCAGCGGCGCCTCAACGGGATCACCGCGGCACTGCTGCCGGCGACGACGCTTCACATCTCGCTGGTCGGCGTCGGCTTCTACCAGGAGTTGAGCGGCAGCGACCTGGCGGTCGCAATGGCCGCCGGCGACGCCATCGGCTTCCAGCCGTTCGACGTCGCCTTCACCCGGCTTGCCAGCTTCCGTCGCAAGGTCGGCTCGCCACCGCTGGTGCTGCGCCCCGGTTCGGACACACCGCTGGTGGAACTGGCGCGCCTGTTGCGCTGGGGCATGCTGGAGCGCGGCTTCGAAGTGCGCTCGGCGCCCAGCGAGGCGTTCCACCTGACGCTCTGCTACGATCGGGTGAATGCACCCGAACTGGTGCTGGAGCGGCCGCCGACGCTGCGGGTGGATGGGTTCGCACTGGTGCGGAGCTTTTATGGGCAGGGACGATATGAGGTGATCGGGGAGTGGCCACGACGGTAGTCGGCTGGCCGCCCCGCAGCACGTTCACTCTTCGTTCTTGTCTTTGCTCTTATAGTCGGCTACCTCTCGTCGACTCCCAGGGGCATCTTCATGGCGCGTACCAAAACCTCTTATGTCTGCCAGGCCTGCGGCGCTCTGACCACCAAGTGGCAGGGGCGATGCGAGGCGTGCGGCGAGTGGAACACCATCGTCGAGGAAATCGTCGATTCGGGCGTCGGGGCCGGGCCGAAATCGGCGATCGCCGGGGGCCGGCCGATCGAACTGCTGCCGCTGGCTGGTGAAACCGAGACCGCGGCGCGGGTGGAGACCGGGATCGGGGAGCTCGACCGGGTGACCGGCGGCGGCTTCGTCATGGGTTCTGCGGTGCTGATCGGCGGAGATCCGGGCATCGGCAAATCCACGCTGCTGCTGCAGGCGGCCGCGGCGCTGGCCGAACGCGGGCGCCGCATCGTCTATGTCTCGGGCGAAGAGGCGGTGGCGCAGATCAGGCTGCGGGCGCAACGGCTGGGGCTGGGCGACCGCGCCGTGCTGCTGGCCTCGGAAACCAATGTCGAAATCATCCTCGCGACGCTGCAGAACGGGCCGCCGCCTGACCTGGTGATCATCGATTCGATCCAGACGCTGTGGACCGACCGGGTCGAGAGCGCTCCAGGTACCGTCACGCAGGTGCGCACCTCGGCCCAGGCCCTGACCCGTTTCGCCAAGAAATCCGGCGCGGCGGTGGTGCTGGTCGGACACGTCACCAAGGACGGGCAGATCGCCGGCCCCCGGGTGGTGGAACACCTGGTCGATGCGGTGCTGTATTTCGAAGGCGACGCCAGCCATACGTTCCGCATCCTGCGCGGGGTGAAGAACCGCTACGGCGCCACCGACGAGATCGGCGTGTTCGAGATGTCGACGCTTGGCCTGCGCGAGGTGGCCAATCCATCGGCGTTGTTCCTCGACCAGCGCGACAAGGACGCCGCGGGCTCCGCGGTGTTCGCCGGCATGGAAGGCACGCGCCCGATGCTGTGCGAAGTACAGGCGCTGGTCTCGCCCTCGCCGCTGGGCACGCCGCGGCGCGCGGTGATCGGCTGGGATTCGTCGCGGCTGTCGATGGTGCTGGCGGTGCTGGAAACGCGCTGCGGGGTGCGGATCGGCGCCAACGATATCTACCTCAATGTCGCGGGCGGGCTGAAGATCAACGAGCCGGCGGCCGACCTAGCCGTGGCGGCGGCGCTGATCTCGTCGCTGACCGGCTCGCCGCTCCCCTCATCCAACGTCTATTTCGGCGAGATCTCGCTGGCTGGCGGAGTACGGCCGGTGGCCCATGCGGCACAGCGCCTGCGCGAGGCGCAGAAGCTCGGTTTCCAAGGGGCGGTAACCGGCCGGCTGGGCAAGGGCGACGTGCCCAACGGCATTGCGGTGGGCGAGTATGCCGAGCTCGCAGAGCTCATCGGACGCATCGCGGCCCGCGGTCAGCGGCAGGCGGCGGAGTAGCGCTTTGGCCACGCTTCCTGCTTTCCGTGAACATCGGCCATGCGCCCCTTCCTACGTGCTTGGCTTTGCCACGATTAATGGTTACACGGGACCTTGAAGCAGGTCCCCAGGGGCGGATTTTCTACAATGTTGACTGCATTCGACGTCGGCATCGGCGTTCTCGTCCTGATCTCGGCGATTCTGGCTACGGCACGTGGATTCACGCGTGAAATCCTGTCGTTAGCGACCTGGGCCGGCTCCGCGGCGATCGCCGCCTATGCCTATTTCAACCACAAGGAAATCGCGCGCGGCTACATTGCCGAGCCGATCGTGGCAGACATCGTGACGGTGCTGGGCACCTTCATCGTGGCGCTGATCATCCTGCACCTGATCACCATGCGGATCGCCGATTTCGTGGTCGACAGCCGCATCGGGCCGCTCGACCGCACGCTCGGTTTCATCTTCGGCGTCGCCCGCGGCGTGCTGATCGCAGTGATCGTGGTGGTGTTCGGGCTGTGGCTGATGCCGGCGAACCTGCCGTCCTGGGCCGCCGAGTCGCGTTCGCTGCCGATCCTGAGAAATTTCGGCGACAGCCTGATTGCGTTGCTGCCCCCCGATCTCGAAAAGCAGGTTACCGATCTGCTGCATCGCGGTGCCGGCGGCACGGGCGAGGATGCCTCGCCTGACGACGTGCCCGCGCCGGATGCCGACGTGCCCAACGACGAGGGCACCGATCAGCTGGAGAATGATGCGCCGCTGGAGCCGCCGACCGACGGAGCAGCCGCCAGAACCTGATGAAATTCGGGTGAGCGCATTGCATATTCGTGACCGGGGCCGCATCTGCGGTCCCGTCTTCTTTGGACCGTTCTGAAACCAAAGGTGCCCGCATGACCCAAAACGCCAAGCCGATCGCGGAGTGGGACCATGATACACTGCGCGAAGAGTGCGGCGTCTTCGGCATCCTCGGCCACCCCGAGGCGGCAACCCTCACGGCGCTCGGGCTGCATGCGCTGCAGCATCGCGGCCAGGAAGCGGCCGGTATCGTCAGCTTCGACGGCAAGCAGTTCCATTCCGAACGCCAGCTCGGCCTGGTCGGCGACCACTTTACCGACCCGGCCACCGTCGGGCGGCTGCCCGGGCATCTCGCCATGGGCCATGTGCGCTACTCGACCACCGGCGAGACGATCCTGCGCAACGTGCAGCCGCTGTTCGCCGAGCTGGAAGTGGGCGGCATCGCCATTGCCCATAACGGCAACTTCACCAACGGGCTGACGCTGAGAAAGCAACTGATCTCGCAGGGCGCGATCTGCCAGTCGACCTCGGATACCGAGGTGGTGCTGCATCTCATCGCCCGCTCGAAAAAGGTCGCCTCCTCCGATCGCTTCATCGATGCGCTGATGCATCTCGAGGGCGCTTTCGCGCTGGTGGCGATGACCCGCACCAAGCTGATCGGGGCCCGCGATGCCAACGGCATCCGTCCGCTGGTGCTGGGCGATCTCGACGGCAAGCCGATCTTTGCGTCGGAAACCTGCGCGCTCGACATCATCGGCGCCAAGTTCGTGCGCGATGTCGAGAACGGCGAAGTGGTGATCTGCGAAACGCAGCCCGACGGCAGCATCACCATCGACTCGGTGAAGCCGTTCGCGCCGCGGCCCGAGCGCATCTGCCTGTTCGAGTATGTGTATTTCGCCCGTCCGGACTCGATCGTCGCCGGCCGCCCGGTTTATTCGGCGCGCAAGCGCATGGGCATCAACCTCGCCAGGGAAGCGCCGGTCGAGGCCGATGTCGTGGTGCCGGTGCCCGATGGCGGCACGCCCGCGGCGATCGGCTACGCCCAGGCGAGCGGCATCCCGTTCGAGCTGGGCATCATCCGCAACCACTATGTCGGGCGCACCTTCATCGAGCCGACCCAGTCAATCCGGGCCTTCGGCGTCAAGCTCAAGCACTCGGCCAACCGGGCCGAGATCGAAGGCAAGCGTGTCGTGCTGATCGACGATTCGATCGTGCGCGGCACCACTTCGGTCAAGATCGTGCAGATGATCCGCGATGCCGGCGCCAGCGAGGTGCATATCCGCGTCGCCTCGCCGATGATCTTTCACTCCGACTATTACGGCATCGACACGCCGGATCCGGAGAACCTCATCGCCAACCAGCACCCCGACCTCGAATCGATGTGCCGCTTCATCGGTGCGGATTCCCTGGCGTTCCTCTCGATCGACGGGCTCTACGACGCGGTCGGCGGGGTGAAGCGCAATCCGCTGAGCCCGCAATTCACCGACCATCACTTCACCGGCGACTACCCGACCAAGCTCACCGACCTAAATGGCCGCGGCAAGAACGATCCCAAGACGCTGTCGCTGATGAAGGAAGCGAGCTGACCGGGCGCCGGCCTGTCACGCCGGCGCGCAGCCACTCGATGTCATCATCACAGCTGGTGCGAACGGAATGGATTCCGGGCGCGCGACGGGATGACGCCGGGTTTGTAGTCGCGCCCATGGACCTTCCGCCGCATCGCCAACGGAGATTCCCGCTTTCGCGGGAGTGACGCCGTGGGTAGAAGCAGCCAGCGTTTTCAACGGAACCTCACGCATGACAACCTCCCTCGCCGGCAAGATCGTCCTCGTTACCGGCGCATCGCGCGGCATCGGCTACCAAGCGGCGCTCGAGGCGGGACGACGCGGGGCGCATGTGATTGCGGTGGCGCGCACCATTGGCGGGCTCGAGGAGCTCGACGATGAAATCCAGAAAGCCGGCAGCAGCGCCACGCTGGTGCCGATGGACCTGCTGGAGTTCGACGCCATCGACCGGCTGGGGCTGGCGATCTTCGAGCGCTGGGGGCATCTCGACGGGTTCGTGGCCAACGCGGCGATGCTGAGCGAGTTGCGGCCGCTGGCGCATGTCGAGCCCAAGGAGTTCGACAAGCTGATGGGCCTCAACGTCACCGCAAATTACCGGTTGGTCCGCTCCCTCGACCTGCTGCTGCGCCAATCGGCGGCGGGCCGCGTGGTCTTCGTCTCCTCGTCGTCGGCGCATTCGGCGCGCCCCAACTGGGGCCCGCATGCGGCCAGCAAGGCTGCCGTCGAAGCATTGGCCAAGAGCTATGCGGCCGAAGTCGGCGGCATCACGCCGGTGCGGGTCAATGCATTCTACCCGGGCGCCGTGCGCACCGCGATGCGGGCCAAGGCGATGCCGGGTGAAAACCCCGACACCCTGCCCCGTCCCGCGGTGCTGGCCCCCAAGCTGATCGATATGATCGCGCCCGAGTTCACCGAGAACCGCATGCTGTTCGACTGGGAAAAGTCGGAGCTGCGGCCGCTGTAAGCGCCCGTCTCCCCGGATACCGAGAAAACGGAGATCAGCCTTCGGCCGTGTGCCCCCTGAGCGGAGGTTCCCGCTTTCGCGGGACTGCCAGGGAAGCGGCTAGTTCAGCCGCGTCACCATGATCTTGTCGATGCGGCGGCCGTCGAGGTCGAGCACTTCGAAACGCCAATGGCCGCGCTCGAAAGTCTCGCCCACCGCCGGCAGGTGGTTGAGCTCGGCCAGCACGAAGCCGGCGACGGTCTCGAACTTGGCGTCCTTGGGCACAGGAACGCCCAGATGCGCCTGGAACTCGTCGACCTGCATCCAGCCCGAGACGAGGAACGAGCCGTCCTCGCGGGTGACATAGGCCTTCTCGTCGCCCTCTTCTTCCTGGAAAGCGCCGGTGATCGCCTCGAGGATGTCGCCCGGGGTGACGATACCTTCGAAATGACCGTACTCGTCAAAGACCAGCGCCATGTGCACCAACGAGCCGCGGATGGCCTTCAGGACGTCGAGAGCGCTGGAGCGATCCATCACCACGGGCGCCTGCTTGACCAGCGTGCGCATGTCGAGCGGCGTGGCGGAGAGCACGTTCTCGACCAGATCCTTGCGGACGATCACGCCGACGATCGAGTCCACGGCGCCGTCCTGCACCGGCAGCACCGAGTGACGGGTGGCACGAAGCTTTTCGATCATTTCCTCATGCGTCTCGCTCAGATCGAGGAGCTCGACATCGAGGCGCGGCGTCATCAGGCCACGCGCCGAGCGATCGGCAAGGCGCATGACACCCGAGATCATGTGGCGTTCCTCGGTCTCGAGCACGCCGGCGTGCTCGGCCTCGGCGATGAGGGTCTTCACCTCTTCATCGGTCACCCGTTCATCGGCCTCACCGCTCTGACCGAGCAGGCGCAGCACCAGTTTGCCGGAAATATCCAGGAACCAGACCAGCGGCGCGGCGATCGACGCGATGAACGCCATGGCGGGCGCAACGCGGGCCGCAACGCCTTCCGAATCGCGCAGGGCGACCTGCTTGGGCACCAGTTCGCCGATTATCAGTGACAGATAGGTGATGATGATGACGACGATGCCGACGCCGAGCGGCGCGGCAACCGATGGATTGATGCCGGCGCCGGCCAGCGTCGCGCCCAGCCGTTCACCGAGCGTGGCGCCCGAAAAGGCGCCCGAGAGGACGCCGACGAGGGTAATGCCGATCTGCACCGAGGAGAGGAACTTGCCAGGATCTTCCTGGAGTTTCAGTGCGACGGAGGCGCCGCGCTTGCCTTCAGCGGCGAGAACTTTGAGGCGCGCAGGGCGGGACGAGACCACCGCCAGTTCGCTCATTGCAAGCAGGCCGTTGACCAGTGTCAGGACGGCGACAATCAGGATTTCGAGGAACAATGTCGTTTCAAGGTTGCGGCCCCGCACTCAGCATCGGGTCGCTTAAGAGGCGCGGAGTATAGCGACAGTGCGTGAGGGCGCAATGCGATGTTCTGTTGCGCCGACTCGCGATTGACCCGCGGTCACGGACTGGCATCGACGATCGTCTGCAGGGAGTCGGCGTCGCGGCGGGGCGGTGCGCCGAACAACCGCTTGTACTCCCGGCTGAACTGCGAGGCGCTTTCGTACCCGACGGCGTAGCCCACCGTGCCGGCTTCGGCGTGCTCGATGACGAGACGCCGGCGCGCCTCGTGCAGCCGGATATGCTTCTGGTATTGCAATGGGCTGAGCCCAGTCACCGCCTTGAAGCGGCGGTGAAACACCGAAACGCTCATGCCGGCGACCGTCGCCATGGCCTCGACGCTCAGATGCTCGGCGAAATGCTGACGCACCCAGGCCATCGACCGGCGGATGTGAGACAGGCGCGAGTCGGAACCGGCGATCTGCCGGAGCAGCGCGCCCTGCGGCCCGGTCAGAAGGCGGAACATCAGCTCGTGTTCGAGGTTAGGCCCCATGACCCGGATCTCCTCGGGCCGATCGAGCAGGTCCACGAGGCGCCGCCAGGTATCGAGCAATGCTGGACTGGCCTGGCTGACGCCGAAGCCCGAGGCGGCGGTCTGCTCTTGCATCCCGCGCATGTCGAGCAGCAGCGAGGAGATCACCGCAGCGTCGAGGTTGAGGTTGACCGCAAGGTACGGCTCCGCCGGCGACGCCTCGCTGATCTGGCCCATAGCCGTGAGTTCAGCGGCGACGATGATGCAGTCCCCGGCGCCGTATTCGAGCACCCGAGTGCCGATGAAGGTGCGCTTGGCGCCCTGCAAGACCAGGCAAACCACCGGATCGTAGACCAGCGCCGCCGGTTCGGTCGGCTGGTCGAGTCGGTAGATGCGCAGCCTCGGCAACGCGGGATGGGTGGTGCCGGCGTGCCTGAGGGCAGCGGTGCGCAGTTCAGCAAGCTCGATCATGCGGCTACCCGACGCCGATTGCCCGGAAAGATCAAGCACCCAGCAGGATCAGGCAATCATTCGGGACCATCGGGCATCGGCCCGGCGCCGCGGAACCCTACATTCCGAGCCTGCCACCACGAGAGGAACTGCAGCATGCAAAAACGCACCTTGGGCACCAACGGCCCCGAAGTCTCCGCCATCGGTTACGGCGCCATGGGCTTCCACCTCGCCTACGGCGCCGCCGACGAAACCGCCGGGCTGGAAACGATCCGCCGCGCCCACGAGCTTGGCGTAACCTTTTTCGATACGGCCGAGCTCTACGGATGGGGCGAGAACGAGAAGTTCATCGGGCGCGCAGTCAAGGGATACCGCGACGACGTGGTGATCGCCACCAAGTTCGGCTTCACCCGCTCCTACGGCACCGACAGCCGGCCCGAACACATTCGCGAAGTCGCCGAGAACAGTCTGCGCAACCTCGGCGTCGAGGTCATCGACGTGCTGTACCAGCACCGCGTCGATCCGAACGTGCCGATCGAAGATGTCGCCGGGACGGTTCGCGACCTGATTGGGGAGGGCAAGGTCAAGTATTTCGGGCTGAGCGAGGCGGGCCCGCAAACGATCCGCAAAGCGCATGCGGTGCAGCCCGTAACCATGCTGCAGACCGAATACTCGGTGTTCGAGCGCGACGTGGAAGCCTTGCTGCCTACGATCCGCGAACTAGGGATCGGCTTTGTTCCCTACTCGCCGCTCGGCCGCGGCTTCCTTACCGGCGCAGTCAAGCCAGCCGCCGAGTACGAGGAGAGCGACATGCGCCGGCACGACCCGCGCTGGCAGCCCGGGAACTACGAGAAGAACGTTGCGGCGGTGCGGCAACTGACCGACCTCGCGGCCAGCAAGGGTGCGACGGTCTCCCAGCTTGCGCTCGCCTGGTTGCTGGCGCAGGGCGACGACATTGTGCCGATCCCGGGCACGCGCCAGATCGGGCGGCTCGAGGAGAATGTCGCCAGCGCCGACTTGGCGCTGAGCGCCGAAGATCTCGCGCGGATCAGGGAAATCCTCCCCGACGGCGGCTTTGGCGCACGCTATGCCAGTGCAGTCCCGCAGTGGATCTAGGAGAGTTGGCGGTGGCGGCCGCTGTCACAGTGACCGCCGCCGATTACTTCTCGCTCTTGTCGAACGGGTTCTTGCCGCCACGCACCCACAGCCGGATCGGCGTGCCGGGCATGTCGAAGGCATCGCGCAGCCCGTTGATCAGGTAGCGCTGGTAGGTGTTGGGCAGCACTTCGGGCCGCGAGGCGAACAGGATGAAGCTCGGCGGCCGGATCTTGGCCTGCGTCATGTAGCGCAGTTTCAGGCGGCGTCCCGACACGGCCGGCGGTGGATGGCTCTCGGTCATGCCGCTGAGCCAGCGGTTGAGCCGAGCCGTCGAGACGTGGCTGTTCCACTTGCGCTCGATGGCGAAGATCGCCTGCATCAGCTTGTCGATATTGCGGCCCTGCAGACCCGAGATGGTAACCAGCGGGATGCCCTTGAGCTGCGGCAGATACCGCTCGCACTGCTCGCGCAATTCGGCGAGCTTGGCGTTCTTGTCCTCGATGGTGTCCCACTTGTTGACGGCGATGACCATCGCCCTGCCCTCGCGCTCCACCAGGTCGGCGAGCGTCAGGTCCTGCTTTTCGAACGGGATCTGCGCATCGAGCAGCAGCACGACGACTTCGGCATACTGGATCGAGCGCAGGGAATCGCTGACTGCCAGTTTCTCGAGCTTTTGTTCGATGCGCGCCTTGCGGCGCATGCCGGCGGTATCGACGAGGTTGATGGTCCGCCCCTCATACTCCCAGGGCACGAGGATGGAGTCGCGGGTAATCCCGGCTTCCGGGCCGGTCAGCAGGCGCTCCTCGCCGACCATGCGATTGATCAGCGTGGACTTGCCGGCATTGGGGCGACCGATGATCGCGACATTGAGGTGACGCTTGGGATCCCAGCGCTTGACCGGACCATCTTCGGTCGAGCCGTCATCCTCGGGCAGGTCGACATCGACCTCGGGCATCACATCCAGCGATGGCGCTTCGGCCTGGGCCTTCTCGGCAGCGGCATCGACGGCTTTCGAGACGATCGCGTGGAGGTCGGCCAGGCCCTGCCCATGCTCGGCGGAAAGCGCTACGGGCTCACCGAAGCCGAGATTGTAGGCTTCCAGCAGCCCCGGCTCGGCCGACTTGCCCTCGGCCTTGTTGCCGATCAGGTGCACATCCTTGCCGGCGCGGCGCAGCACCTGGGCAAAGCGCTCGTCCAGCGGCGTGACACCGGCCTTGGCGTCGATCATGAACAGGATGACGTCGGCATCGCGAATGGCGATCTCGGTCTGCTGACGCATCCGGTCTTCGAGCGAGCCGTCGGTCTTGTCCTCGTAGCCGGCGGTGTCGAGCACCTTGAAGCGCAGGTCACCGATACGGCCCTCGGCCTCGCGGCGGTCGCGCGTCACGCCCGGCGTATCATCGACGAGGGCGATCCGGCGGCCGACGAGCCGGTTGAACAGCGTCGACTTGCCGACATTCGGACGGCCGACAATGGCGACGGTAACGGTCAATCGAGACCCCAGTACTTAGAGCGCTTCAGGAAGAGGTCGCGAGACCTCCCCCTGTTCAAAGGCGCGGCGAAATCAAGGCCGGAGCCGCGAACTCAGTTCGCGGGCGCGGCAGGTGCGTCGGTCGTTGCGGGAGCGTCGGTGGCGGGCGCCGGAGCGGCCTCCATCGCCGGAGCCGCTTGCATCGCAGGCGCCTGCATGGCGGGCGCTTCCATGGCCGGAGCTTCAGCCGCCGGAGCGGTGTCGAGTGCCGGAGCATCGCCGACCGACGTCTCGGCCGGAGCCGCCGTGGCGGGATCGACGACGGCGGGGGTTGCGGCCGCAGCCTCGGCTGCCGGCGCAGCGACGCCTTCGGCCGTCAGCTGGGCGAGGTAGATGTTGATGCGGGTGCGCAGTTCCTGGCTGGCCTGCGCATCGTTGGCCGCATCCTCGAAGCTCTGGCGGGCGCCGGCGAGATCGCCGGCCTTGTACTTCACGAGGCCAATGGCTTCGCGCGCCGCATTGCGCATGGCGCTGGTGGGGCCGACGAGACCACCGACACGCTGCTCGACCTGGGCGACATCGCCACCATCGACCAGGAGGTTGGCGGCCAGGACAAGCGCCAGTTCGCGCAGGTGCGCGTTGGGCTGGCCGGTCGACAGCGCGTCATAGGCGGCTACGGCTTCGGCGGTCTTGCCCTGGGAAGCCAGCAGCGCGGCTTCGCGGAAGCGCGCCAACGTGGGGTAGCCGGCGTGATTGGCGGCAATCACCTCATCGAGCGCCTTCTTGGCGGCGTCGGCATCGGTGCCGTCAGCCAGCTGCAAGGCGGCATAGAACTGATCCGACGACTGCGCCGAGTTGGAGTTCTGCCACCAGTCCCAGCCCTCTTTCGCCGCCACGAGCAGAACGATGGCGACGGCCGCGCCGATGACATAGGGGCCGAACTGGCGCCACAGGTTGCGCGCGCGGTCGCTGCGCAGTTCCTCGTCGATCTCGCGGATGATGTTTTCGTTGGACATGAAGCTCAAGTGAAACGGGGTCGAATTCGGCCGCACCATAGTGATGGGACCGCGCGAATGCAAACCCGTACACACGCAGCTCTCGAGGCAGGCGAAACGCTCGCTGCACGGATGAGCCAGGCTCGCCGGGCGGACGAGCTGCGCTCGCCGTGGGCGGACGAGGCGAGCTCGCCGTGGGGTAACGAGCGCGTGAGGGAGCAGATGCCAGCGACCAAATTAATCTCTGCGCAACGGCCTTGCGCCAAGCTTTCGCCAGCGCCAGTACGAGTCATTGAAGATGTTCAGTCGCGTTTTACTTCTTCTCGCGTTCTTCGCCATTGCAACGCCCGCCGCCGCAGCCAACGTTTCCATCGTCATCGACCTCTCCGACCAGCACATGCGCGTATCGGTGGGCGGTGCGCCGAAATACAGCTTCGATGTTTCGACCGGCCGCAAGGGATATGCCACGCCCAAGGGCACCTATGGCGTGCAGCGGATGTACACCGAGTACTATTCCAGGAAATACGACTGGGCGCCGATGCCCTACTCGATCTTCTTTCGCGGTGGTTACGCCATCCACGGCACCTATGACACCAAACGCCTCGGCGGCGTCGCCTCGCATGGCTGCATTCGTCTGTCGCCCGAGAACGCGCGGCGGCTCTACAACCTGGTGCTGCAGCACGGCAGCGGCAATGTCAGCATCCGGGTGAAGGCCTAGGGGGCCCTTCAAAAGTCTGCGGCTTTTCCCGAGGCGCTCTAACTCGCGCCATAGAGGTCGGCTATGATGGCCGGCATCCATGGGGGACCTCCTTGCTGTACCGAGCCCTGCGCCTTGCAGTCTTTGCCGTTGCGCTGTCGAGCCTGCCCGCCCAGGCCGATACCCTGGTCGAGCCGCGCCTCCACATCACTCCCGGCGGGCCCCAGTCGCCACAGGTGGCGTTGACGCTGGACGCCTGCTCGGGCGCGATCGACCACCGCATCCTCGACGTGCTGGTGGCCAGGGCGATCCCGGCGACGATCTTCGTCACCGGTCGCTGGCTGCGGCGCAACCCGGAGACGGTGCAGCTGTTGCTCCAGCATCCCGACCTGTTCGAGCTCGAGGACCACGGCCTGAACCATGTGCCGGCGGTTATCGGCACGCAGAAGCCCTATGGCATCACCCCTGCCGGCACCGCGGCGGCGGTGGCGGCGGAGATCGAGGGCGGCGCGCTGAGCATCGGCAAGGCCGGCGGCCCGGCGCCGCGTTGGTACCGCGGCGCCACCGCGCTCTACAGCCAGGATGCGCTCAAACTGATCCACAAGCTGGGCTATCGCACCGCCGGCTTCTCGCTCAACGCCGACCTCGGCGCCAGCGTCTCGGCGTCAGTGGCCGCAGCCCGGATCGGCAGAGCGCAGGACGGCGACGTGATCATCGCCCATATCAACCAACCCAGGCGGGCGGCCGGAGCCGGCGTGGCGCTCGGCGTCGAGGACCTGCTGTCCCGCGGCTATCGCTTCGTCCGGCTGGCCGATGTCGCTGAACTCGACGACTGACGGGCGCCGAGCCAGTCTGCGGCTCCCGCCAACTCTCCCAGGCGCCTGACGTCGAAACGCCGGCCGCCCTCTGTGAAACGTCGGTCGCCCTCAGTCATTGCGACGGATTCGGTCGCGACAGGACGTACCAGGCGCAGGCGCCGAAGACCGCAAGGACGAACAGCGCGAGCGGCAGGTCCGGGCGGGCGCCGATCAGGAACAGCACGTAGCCCAGCACCATGCCGGCCGTGGCCAGCGTCTTGCCACGCCGCGAGATCGCGCCTTCGGCGCGCCAGGCCTTGATGGTGGGGCCGAAGCTCTTGTGATTGAGCAGCCAGTCTTCGATGCGGCGATTGGAGCGGGCAAAGCAGCCGGCCGCGAGAATGACGAAGATGGTCGTCGGCATCAGCGGCAGGAACGCGCCGATAATGCCGAGCGCCAGCAGGACGAAGCCGGCGACGAGGTAGCCGAGGCGTACCATGCCGGCCGAAACACCATTCGGGCGATCCTGCTTCATCAGATCATCACCCGACCACCCCGGCGCTGATGACCCGGTTGCTCAGCCGCGCCCGACCGCGAGCAGCAGTGACCGACAGCCTGACGGCTGTCGTCTCCACCGGCGAGAAATGGAGGATGCGGCGATAGCCCACCGAGGCGCATTCCGCCAGCGCAAGCCACCGACCATCGGCGGCCTGGGCTTCCACCGTCAGCTGTTCGACCTGCTGGCCCAGCGCAATGTCTTCCTCGACGATCACGGCACCGACCCGCCTCGTTTCCGGCCACGACAGAACGAGGCTGCCGCCATTGGCGTCGATGATCCAGGCGCCTTCCTGGTCCAGCGCACCGGCAGGCGACAGATCGGCGGTTGCGGCGATATCGGCGCCATAAAGCTCGGCGATGCGCTTTCCCAGCTGTGACAAGACAAGCCGATCCGGCGCGGACACCAAGCCGGCGCGGTCGGGCGGCACGTTGAGCAGGAACGTCGCGTTGCCCCCCACTGACGCACAGTAGATGTCGAACAGTTCGTCGGCGGAGCGGACCTCGGCATCTTCCTTGGCGTGGTGGAACCAGCCCGGCCGGATCGAAGTGTTCACCTCTGCGGGATACCAGACGAGCCGATCGCTCGAGGCGGTGATGGTTGCCCGGCTCCCCAGGTCCTGTTCGTCCGAGCGCACCATGCGGGAGAACTTGCCGTCGTCGACCTGCTGCGAATTGGAGGCGGTCCGTTCGGCGTCGAGCAGCGCAGCGGGAACGACGCTCCACTCATCGGGCCGGGTATGGCCGGCCTCGTTGCCGCACCAGCGCACGTCGGGGCCGCAGACGCTGATCACGGCGTCGGGCTGCAACTCTCGCACCACGGCAAAGTAGCGGTCCCAATCGTAATATTGCTTCCTGCCGGCCGCGCCTTCGCCATTGGCGCCGTCGAACCAGACCGAAAAGATCGGGCCATAACCCGAGAGCAGTTCCCGCAATTGCGCGACGAAAAAGTCGTCGTAGCCAACCCCGGTGCCGTAGGCGGGCTCCGTGCGGTCCCATGGGGAGAGATAGACGCCGAACTTCATGCCGCGACGCGCGCAGGCCGCCGAGACCTCGGCGACAAGGTCACCACGACCGCCTCGCCATGGGCTGGACGCCACCGAGTGCCGGGTCACCGCGCTCGGCCACAGGCAGAACCCGTCATGGTGCTTGCAGGTGAGGATCAGGCCGCGCATGCCGGCAGAGGCGAGGCTCTCCACCCACTGGTCCGCATCGAGGTGCGCCGGATCGAACAGAGCCGGGTCCTCGTGCCCGAGGCCCCATTCCCGATCGGTCATGGTGTTCATGCCGAAATGGATGAAGCCGTAGAACTCGAGCTGCTGCCAGGCCAGCTGCCGCGGCGATGGCCGGACGGCAGAAGCCTCGGCGATACGGCTGACCGAGCTCACTCCCACTCGATGGTGCCGGGCGGCTTCGACGTCACGTCGTAGACCACCCGGTTGATGCCGCGCACCTCGTTGATGATGCGGGTGGCGGCGCGGCCGAGGAAGTTCATGTCGTAGGGGAAGAAATCCGCGGTCATGCCATCGACCGAGGTCACAGCGCGCAGCGCGCAGACGAACTCGTAGGTGCGGCCATCGCCCATGACGCCCACGGTCTGCACCGGCAGCAGCACGGCGAAGGCCTGCCAGATCTTGTCGTAGAGCCCGGCCTTCCTGATCTCGTCGAGATAGATGGCATCGGCACGGCGGAGGATATCGAGCTTCTCGCGGGTCACGCCGCCCGGCAGGCGGATGGCGAGGCCGGGTCCGGGGAACGGATGGCGACCGACAAAGCGATCCGGCAGGCCGAGTTCGCGGCCGAGCGCCCGGACCTCGTCCTTGAACAGCTCGCGCAGCGGCTCGACCAGTTGCATGTTCATGCGATCCGGCAGGCCGCCGACATTGTGGTGCGACTTGATGGTGACCGAGGGGCCGCCCGAGAAGCTGACGCTTTCGATGACATCGGGGTAGAGCGTGCCTTGGGCGAGGAACTGCGCCCCGCCGAGCTTTTTGGCTTCCTCCTCGAACACCTCGATGAACAGCCGGCCGATGGTCTTGCGCTTGGTCTCGGGGTCCGCCTCGCCCTCGAGCGCGCCGATGAACTTGTCCGCGGCATCCACGTGGACCAGCGGGATGTTGTAGTGATCGCGGAACATCGAGACGACTTCGTCGGCCTCGTTCATCCGCATCAGGCCGTGGTCGACGAACACGCAGGTCAGCTGGTCGCCGATGGCTTCGTGGATCAGGATCGCGGCGACCGAACTGTCGACGCCGCCGGACAGGGCGCAGATCACCCTGCCCTTGCCGACCTGGGCGCGGATCTTGTCGATGGCGCGCTGGCGATAGGCCGACATGGTCCAGTCGGACTTGAGCCCGACGATGTTGTGCACGAAGGATTGCAGCAGCTTGCCGCCATCCGGCGTGTGCACCACCTCGGGGTGGAACATGGTGGTGTAGTAGCGCTTGCGCTCATTGACGGCGATGGCGAAGGGGGCGTTCTCGGAGGTGCCGACAACGGTGAACCCCTCGGGCAGCTCGGTGACGCGGTCGCCGTGGCTCATCCAGACCGGATAGCGTCCGCCGACCTTCCAGAAGCCGTCGAACAGCGGGCTCTGTTCCCTGATTTCGACATCGGCCCGGCCGAATTCGCGGGCGTGACCGCCCTCGACCTTGCCGCCCTGCTGCAGCGCCAGGGTTTGCTGGCCGTAACAGATGGCGAGGATCGGCACGCCCGAGTCGAAGACCTCCTGCGGGGCGCGAGGGCTGCCTTCGTCGGTCACCGAGGCGGGGCCACCCGAGAAGATCACTCCTTGCGGCTTCAGCCGGGCGAACGCCTCGGCGGCGCTCTGGAACGGGTGAATTTCGCAATAGACGCCGGTCTCGCGCAGGCGGCGCGCGATCAGCTGGGTCACCTGGGACCCAAAATCGATGATGAGAATGGACTCGGCGGGGGCGGCGGCGATGTCTGTCATGCGCGGGAAATAAAGCCCGGCCGGGGATTGTGCAAGCCTTACGCGGGTTGGTTGATCGGCGCCTGATCGTTCGAGCGGGTCAGCTTGCCGGCGAGGTTCTTGTTGAGCGCCGATTCGAGGGTGCGCCGCAGCTGCGCGTCATTGCCGATGGCTGCGGTCAGCTTGGCCTGATCGAACACCAGAGCGCGGGTCCGCTTGACCACCGTGGCGGTCGCACTGGCCGGATTGCCGGAGAGAAAACTCAGCTCGCCGATGTAGTCGCCCGGGCCACAGATGGCGACGACACGGTCGGCATGCTCCACTTTGACGATGCCGTCGGCGATGTAGACCAGCTGCGGCACCGCCTCCCCCTCATTGGTCAGGGTCTTGCCCGGCTCCAGCCGCTCCAGGTCGGCCAGGTCGAGCAGGCGCTTGATGGCGCTGCGATCGACGGTGTCGGGCATGTTGTCGGCGAAGTGCTGGTGCTCCTCGTCGAAGCGATGGTGGTACTCGTAGTACCAGATGATCAGCAGCTGGACGACGTTGACGAGTACGAAGATCGTCTCCCACAGCACGCTTACCGGATCGAGCACGAAGAACGCCCGATAGACGATCTTGGCGAGGCCCGAAGCCACGGCAAGGATGCGCAGGGTCACCATGCGACGCATCAGCATCGAGGCGATCAGCAGGAAATAGGTGAAATGGCCGAACAGGATGACGGGGTCGGAGAGACCCCGCAGCAGTTCGTCAAGCAAGCTCGTCATCTACTCGATCCCAGAACCATGCCGGCGGATTTCAATCACCGGGCAGAGCCTCATTCGCCCGGCGCAGCCGCTCAACCAGAACGCGCATGACGCTGAGGCCGAAATACGGGGCCTCGCTGATCATGAACAGGAACTGCTTCTCGCTCACCGGAGTCACCACGCAATCGGTGTCGGCCAATACGGTGGCGCTGCGCGGGCCGGCGTCGATCAGGGCCATCTCGCCAAACACTTCGCCCTCGCCCAAAGTGTCGAGGGTGCGATTGCCCAGGCGTACCTGTACTTTGCCTTTGCGGATGACGAAGAACTCGTGCGCGCTGTCACCAGCGTTGAAGATCACCTGCCCCGCCAAGAAACTCCGTGTCTCGTCGTTCGCCCGATCCAGTAAACCGAAATCCGTGAACATGTTCATGCCGGCCACCCCCATTGCCAGTCATGCGGTTCGCATGCCGCCCCCATCGATTTCAACGACGGAAACTGGCACTGTCACAGAACTGGTCGTCGAACTGTCATCTGACCGTTACATTTCCCTGTCCATAAACAGTATTCGTCCGGCCGGCGGGGCGTTTGCCGGTGCAGAGCAAGGGAGCACTGGTATGGAATGGAAGGTCGTCGACGCCGGTAACGGCATTACCCTCGTCGAACTGAGCGGACGCATGGACGTCGCCGGCGCGCTGCTGGTCGATCCGGCCTTTGCCGAAGTCGCCCGCGACAACACAAGCGTCATCGTCGATCTCGCCAAGGTAGATTTCCTCGCCTCGCTCGGCATCCGCACGCTGGTCAGTGCGTGCAAGACGCTGCGCGCCAAGAATGGCGGCATGGTGCTGCTGACCCCGCAACCCAATGTCGAGCAGGTCCTGCGCTCGAGCGGCATCGATACGATCATCCCGATCGTGATGACGCGCGAAGAGGCAGAGGCCGGCGTGCTGGCCTGACGATGAGCGCCACGCAGCCGCACCGCGCGCAGTTTCCCGGCACCATCGACGGTGCCGTGACGGCGTCGAGCTGGCTGCATGGCGTGGCTGAGCGCGAGGCTCTGCCCGGCAAGCTGGTGTTCGCGCTCGAGGTCTGCCTCGAGGAACTCTTCACCAACGTGGTTCGCCATGGCGGCCGCGGTCGCGACGCGGCGCCACTCTCGGTCGATGTCGGCCTGTCGGTCGAGGGCAACGACGTCGCGATGTATATCGAAGACAACGGCAAGTCGTTCGACGTGTCGCAGGCCCCGGCCCGGCCGATCCGCCGCCCGCTCGAAGAAGTCATGCCGGGCGGCCTGGGCATGCAACTGATCCGCAGCTTCAGCAAGGAGCTGCTGTACGAGTCACGACCCGACGGCAACCGGGTCATCCTGAAGTTCTTGCGGCAGGAACAAGCGGGGTCTACAGCGGGAGCTTGACACGAGACTGTCATGAGCCCTGCCGACCGCGCGATGAACCGCTACACCCTGACGAGGACCGCCGACGTCGGCATCGGCGCCCTCGATGCTTTGCTGCGCCGGCGGACGCCGGTTCGGTACGCGCCCGGCGAGGTGCTGGTCCGCCAGGGCGAGATCAGCGAGTTCGCCTATTTCGTGGCCGAGGGATCGGTCGCGGTCTACGCCGAGTCGGATTACGAGCGGGTGCAACTCGCCGCGCTCGACGCGCCGCGACTGATCGGCGAGTTGGGCGTGCTCGCCGGTTACCCGCGCACGGCCACGATCGAGGCGACCACGCCGCTCATGGTCTACCGGCTCACCGGCGAGGAACTGACCGAGGTCGGGCGGCAGGCACCGGAGTTTCTGTTCTCGGTGATCAGCCAGTTGGGCCGACAGCTCGACGGCATGAACCGGGCGCTCAGCCTTTACGGCAACGCGCTTTCGGCGCTCGAGCGGCGCGAGTTCGACTCGCGCATTCTCGACGAACTGGCGCACCCCTCACCGCAACTGGTGACCTTCGCCAACACCTTCAAGCGTTTTGCCGAGCAGATCGTCGACAAGCGCCGGCAGAGCGATGAACTGGCCAGCGCCGCGATCATCCAGCGCTCGTTCCTGCCGCGTCCCGAACTGCTGAGGCCGGTGGAAGGGCGGGTCGAGCTCAGCGCTTCCATGCGACCGGCCCGCGACGTGGGGGGCGACTTCTACGACTATTTCATGCTCGGTCGGCACAAGCTCGCCATCGCTATCGGCGACGTGTGTGGCAAGGGGATCCCCGCGAGCCTCTTCATGTCGGTGGCGATCACCACGCTGAGAAGCGCAGCTGCCGAGGAGAAGACCATCGAGGCGACGCTCGCGCGTATCAACACCAGCCTTTGCCGAGACAATGACGCTTCGATGTTCGCCACCCTGTTCTTCGCCGTACTGGACACCCGGACCGGAGAACTCGAGTACGGCAATTGCGGGCACAACGCGCCCTATGTGCTCTCTGCCGGCGGGCGGCAAAGCCTGCCGACGACCGGTATTCCGGTGGGGCTGATCGATGGACGATCCGCCAAGGTCGGGCGCCTCAGGCTCTCGCCGGGCGACCTGCTGGTGACCTTTACCGACGGCGTTACCGAAGCGATGGACCCGCGGCAGGAGCAGTTCGGCAACCAGCGGTTCGAGGCGCTGCTTGACGCCGCCGCCGGTGCCCGACCGGCGGACCTTCTCCCCTCGATCCTCGGTGCAGTGGACGACTTCGCCGCAGGCGAAGAGCAGGCCGACGACATCACCTGCCTGGCGCTGCGGCTGATGCAGGCGCCGCGCGACTGAGGATCGCCAGCACCTCGGCGATGTCACGCATGGGGTTGCGTCAGGCACCGTCCGGATGCCAAATGAAATCGATTGCACGATGAACCGCACGGCAGATGCGGCGTGCCGGCGAGGGGAGCAATGACCGACAACCGTCTGAATGGCGCCGATTTCGTGCGCGCCGCCGCCTGCCTCACGGTGCTGTTTCACCACCTGGCGCAGCGGATGAGCTGGCAGGACCAATTGGCCGGCGTCGAGTGGTTCCGGATCTTCGCGCAGATCGGCACGTTCGGCGTGGCGATGTTCTTCGTGCTCTCGGGCTTCCTGCTGTCACGGCCATTCTGGCGGGCGCTGGATCGCGGCGAGCCCGCCCCGTCGCTGCGCATCTACGCCATGCGCCGGGCGGCCCGCATCCTCCCGGGCTTCTGGCTGGCGCTGCTGGTCACGTTCGTGCTCAGCATCACGGTGTTCGGCGCGGTGCTCGATGGACAGCTGCTGCTGCGGCTGGCGGCCGGCATTTTCACGGTCGCCGACTGGCACTGGGTGACGCTGTTCCCGGTCGAGGTCAACGGGCCGCTCTGGTCGATCAGCTTCGAGGTCACCTCATACTTGCTGCTGCCGCTGGGCTTTGCCGCCCTGTTCTTCATCGCCCGGTGGGCCGGCACGGGCTGGCAATCGCGGCTGATGTGGCTGGGCGTGATCGGCCTCGCTCTCGTCGCGCACTGGCTGTTCGTCCAGCTCTACCGCGTCGATACCTATCAGCGCGGCTGGGACTACGGACTGATCGGCGGCGCCAAATCCTGGATGCCGCGCTTCAACCCGTTCGGCTTTTTCGCCATGTTCGCCATCGGCGCGCTGGCCGGCGGGCTGCAGGTGCGGTGGGCCAAATATCGCAACGCGCTGTTCGACGCGATCGGGCTGGCGGGGCTGGCCTGGGGGATTTACCTGATGGATCGGCAGCTCTCGGCCGAGACCGCCGATGGCTGGGGCTGGCTCGGCGTGCCCTACGGCTTCCCGTGGTTCGTGCTGGCGGTGGGACTGTTCCTGTCCGCCGCGCCCTCGAGTGTGCTGCTGGGTCGGCTGCTCGACAACCCGGTGACGCGCTATATCGCCAGGATCTCGTTCGGCATCTACATCTGGCACTATCCAGTGCTGGAGCTGGTGCGGCTCTACTGGGACCCGCAGATCGACCACGGACAGGCGGCGGATCCGGTGCGTTTCGTCGTCACGTGCAGCCTCATCACGGTGATCACTTTGACCGTGGCGCACCTGTCGTATCATCTGGTGGAGAACCCGGTGATTCAGTGGGCGCGCGGCACGGAACGGCGCAGCGCGGGTTCGGCGAGCCTTTCCCAGAACTCTGCAGTAGCGGGATGACCTGATGAAAACCGGCAAGACCTTCTGGCGCAACCAGCCGCCCTTCTACGAGGAACGCGGCGGGACCCTCCTGGTGCGAACCGGCCGGGACACCGACTACTGGAACAACACGTTCTATGGCTTCAAGCACGCCGATGGGCACTTTCGCGCCACCGCCGTCGCCGGCGATTTCAGCTTCGAAGTCAGCTTCCATGCCAATTACCAGCGGCTCTACGACCAGGCTGGGGCGATGCTGTTCGTCGATGGCGAGAACTGGATGAAATGCGGGGTCGAGTTCACCGACGGCGCCATGCATTTCTCGGTCGTGGTGACCCGCGACGACCAATCCGACTGGTCGGTGCTGAAACTCGATCGCCCCATCGGCAACACGGTGACCTTGCGGCTCACCCGGCATGCCGAGGCGCTGCGCGTGCAGTTGCAGGATGTGGACGGCGGCTGGCAGCTGGTGCGGCTGTGCTTCCTCGGCATGGGCGAGACGGTGGAGGTGGGACCGATGACCTGTTCGCCGACCGGCGAAGGGCTGGAAGTCAGCTTCACGCGCCTCGAACTCGGCGAGCCGATCTCGCGCGAGCTGCACTAGGCAGAGGACATCCCCTGCCCTAGTTCAACGTCGCGATGGCGAGGTTCAGCAGGCTGGCGAAACCGACCCAGGCCGCATAGGGGATGAACAGCCAGGCCGAAACCCGATCCCGGTCCCAGCGATTGGCCATGAACCACAGCGTGAGCGCGAAGATCGCGATGATCACGACGAAGGCCGGCCAGAGCAGGTGCAGCGAGAACCAGATCGGCGACCAAAGCCAGTTGAGCGCCATCTGCCCGTACCACAGCTTCATCCCCATGCCGTTTGGTTCGCTCAGAAAAGTGCGCCAGCCGGCAAAGGCGATCAGCACATAAAGGGCGAACCAGACCGGGCCGAACACCCAGTTCGGGGGATTGAACGGCGGCTTGGCGAGGCCGGCATACCATTCGCCGGGCGCGGTGGTGACGCCGATGGCGGCGCCTATGCCGATTACCACGGCAAGAAAGACCGCCAGCAGAATCAAGGCGCGCGGAGTTTTGAGGTCGGATGCTGTGAGCGTGCTCATGCCGGCTGAAACGCACGAGGCCGCTTCAGGTTCACTCCGCCCCAGTGCAATCGGCCGTGATATCGAGCGTGAACTTGCCGCCCTGGCCCTCGGCGTCGGCGTAGACGATATCGACGACCCGCTCATCGGCAGCCCATAGCGGGTAAGCGTTGGACAGCATGGCGTGGTTGCCGGTGAGGGGAACGCGGCAGGAGCGACGCGATTTGCTGCCGTCGGCGGCGGTGCTCTCGGCGATGACCTGGCGCTCACAATTCGCTTCGGCGCAATGCTCGCCGACATCGAGGGCAACGCGGCCCGAGGGCGAGACGAACTGGTGCCTGGCCGTGGCGGCGCCCGGCAAGGCGAACCAGATCAATGCGCCGACGATCAGCAGGAACGCGAGCGAGCCGAGCGCGAAGATCAGCAGGGGCGAGACGCTGCCGGCCTCGTCGCGGATCACTTCGAGCGCTCCATGGCGATGCAATAGAAGCCGTCGGTACCGGTAAGCCGCGGGGTCAGCGATACGCCACCTTCCGGTGAGAAGCGGGCCCGGAGCCTGGTGCCGGAGAAAGCGCTCATCCACAGCTTGTTGCCGGCGATGGCCGTGAATTCCGGATTGGCCTCGAGGAAAGCCGAGGCCTGCCGGGCGTTCTCCTCGGGCAATACCGAGCAGGTAATGTAAACCAGGGTGCCGCCCGGTTTGAGGTAGCGCGCCGCATCGATGAGGATGACGCGCTGCTCCTCGACGCGCCCGGCCAGTTGCTCGGGCGTCAGCTTCCACTTGGCGGTCGGCTGGCGACGCCAGGTGCCTGTGCCGGTGCATGGCGCATCGACCACCACGCGATCGAGCTTGCCGACGAGATCGTCGAGCGCCCCCTCGCCCGGCGCGCGCACCTGCACGTTGCGGGCGCCGGCCCGCTTCAGCCGGTCATAGATCGGGGCGAGCCGGGTCCGGTCGCTGTCATAGGCGAAAATCTGGCCGCGATTCTGCATCGCCGCGGCCATGGCGAGGGTCTTGCCCCCGGCCCCGGCGCAGAGGTCGAGCACCTGCTCGCCACCGCGCGCACCGGCCAGCGCGGCAACGATCTGGCTGCCGAAATCCTGCACCTCGAACCAGCCCTTGATGTAGCCCTCTTCGCTCTGCACGTTCGGCGTGCGGCTGTCGCGCTCGCCGGCGGGGAAGCGGATCCCCTCGGGGATAATGGCTGCGGCCTCGGGGGCAAAGCGCCCGAGCGCCCGCAGCGCCTTGTCGCGGTTGGCTTTCAGCGTGTTGACGCGCAGGTCGAGCGGCGGCCGGCCGGAGAGATCGTGCGCCTCGGCGACCCAGTCCTCGCCAAAGCTCTCGGCGAGATGCGGCGCGACCCATTCGGGCACATCGGCGCGCACGAAGTCGGGCGCCCCGGCGAGCGGATCGGCGGCGGTCAGCCTTGCCACTTCGTCCGGCTCGATCGCGGCCGGGGCGAAGCGATCGCCCTCGAAGCTCGCATTGAGCTCATCGATGTTCTCGCCCCATTCGCGCACCACGACGCTGAGCACCAGCGCCCGCGGCGTGTCCGACCCCATGGCAAAGGCGTGCGAGCTTCTGCGCCGCAGCGCGTCGTAGACGAGGTTGCCGATAGCGGCGCGGTCGCCGGCGCCGGCGAAGCGGTTACCGAGCCCCCAGGCCTTCAACGCCTCGGCTACCGGGCGCTTATGCGCATCGATATCGGCAAGCACAGCGATGGCGGCAGCGATCCGGCCGGGCAGTCTCATGCGAAGATCCTCTTCTCGTCAGCCGCGTCCGTGACACGATGCGGCACGCGGATCAAGGGCGCGACGCGACGGCCTGGAAGTGGCAGACATTGACCCAGTTGCCGCTGAAGTCCCGGAAACTGAAGTGGCTCATCCCGCCCGATTGCTCGATCGGCGTTGCCTCGCTGCCGGCAGCGGTAATTTCGGCGTGCAGCCGGTCGGGATCGGCGGTGAAGAAGTTGAACGCCGGATGGGCCGCCCGGTCGATCGCCTCAGCCTTCACCAATGTCAGGGCCGTACGGTCGCGCGGCGCTTCACCGGGAAAGCGCAGGGCGACGTAGTCCGCCTCCTCGAACACCGTCTCCAGACCGAACAAGCGGCGATACCAGTCTGCCGCCGCCACAGGCTCGAGCGCCGGAACGAAGATCGTATCGATGCGTGAAACCAGCGCCATCATATTCCCCCAGCCGCGAACAGCAGCCGTATCACGAGATCGAGCCAGAACGCACAGAGCAGCACCAGGCCAATGAAATAGGCGGTGAAGCGGCGGACCACGTGGTTGTCGGTGATGTGCACGAAGGCATGCAGGTAGCGCGAGATGACGAACAGCCAGACCAGCGCCACCTCGAACAGGGTCGGGCCGAAATAGAGCGCCAGCCCGGCCCCGACATAGAACAGCACCGGCAACTGGAACTGGTTGTCGAAAGCGTTCGAGGCCTGCCACTCACGCTTCGGCCAGCCCTTGCGCTCGAGTGCGATATCGTCGATCCGCACCTCGCCCTTCATCACCATCGGGATGCGGATGGTGCCGAGGTACCACAACAGCCCCAAAGCGAGTGCGCCCTGGGCGAGGATGGCAGCGATCAACCAAAGCGCGTTCGGGGTGACGTTCAATCGCGGGCCTCGCTGCTTGGGGGAGCCACCGGGTCGTTCCCGCGAAAGCGAGAATGACCCGGTGGAGTTGGCAGCAACGGAGCAACCGGGCTGTTAGTTGCCGCCGCGATAGTTCGGGCTCTCGCGGGTGATCGAGACGTCGTGCACGTGGCTCTCGTTGAGTCCGGCGCCGGAGATTTTCACGAACACCGAGTTGTCGCGGAACGCCTGCAGGGTCGGCGCGCCGGTATAGCCCATGGCGGCGCGGAGCCCGCCTGCCAGCTGGTGCAGCACGTTGCCGGCGGCGCCCTTGTACGGCACCTGGCCCTCGATGCCCTCGGGCACCAGCTTCAGGCTGTCGTTCACTTCCTGCTGGAAATAGCGATCGGCCGAACCGCGGGCCATGGCGCCCACCGAGCCCATGCCGCGATACGACTTATAGGAGCGGCCCTGGTAGAGGTAGACCTCGCCCGGGCTCTCGTCGGTCCCGGCGAGGAGCGAGCCGACCATGGCGCAGGAAGCACCGCCGGCCAATGCCTTAGCCAGATCGCCTGAGAATTTGATCCCGCCGTCGGCGATGACCGGGATGCCATGCCTGTCGCCCTCTTCGGCGCAGGCCATGACCGCCGCAAGCTGTGGCACGCCGACGCCGGCGACGATGCGGGTGGTGCAGATCGAGCCGGGGCCGATGCCGACCTTCACCGAATCCGCGCCCGCCTCGATCAGCGCGCGGGTGGCCTCGGCGGTCGCGACATTGCCGGCGACGATGCGGGTGGAATTGCTCTCGCGCTTCACTCGCTCCACCGACTTCAGCACGCCGGTCGAGTGACCATGCGCCGTGTCGATGACGAGCAGGTCGACGCCGGCATCGATCAGCGCCAGCGAACGCTCGAAGCCGGCATCGCCGACACCGGTGGCCGCGGCGACGCGCAGGCGCCCCTGCGCATCCTTTACCGCGTGGGGGTTGAGCTGCGCCTTCTCGATGTCCTTCACCGTGATCAGCCCGACGCAACGGCGCTCGTCATCCACCACCAGCAGCTTTTCAATGCGGTGGGCATGCAGCAGGCGCTTGGCTTCGTCCTTGCTGACGCCGTCGCGAACCGTCACCAGATTCTCGTGCGTCATCAGTTCGGCGATGCGCTGGCGGGGGTTATTGGCAAAGCGCACGTCGCGGTTGGTAAGGATACCGACCAGCCGGCCGACTTTGCGGCCGCCCTGGCCGCCATTCTCGACCACCGGGATGCCGGAGATGTGGTTGGCTTCCATCAGCGCCAGCGCATCGGCGAGCGTTGCATCGGGGCCGATGGTAATGGGATTGACCACCATGCCGCTCTCAAAACTCTTCACGGCGCGGACGTGCTCGGCCTGCACCAGGATATCGAGGTTCTTGTGGATCACGCCCATGCCGCCGGCCTGCGCCATGGCAATGGCCATGCGGCTCTCGGTCACCGTGTCCATGGCGGACGACAGGATCGGGATATTGAGGGAAATGTCCTTGGTCACCCGGGTGCGAATGTCGACATCGGTCGGCAGCACATCGGAGCGCGCAGGCTGCAGCAGCACGTCGTCGAACGTCAGCGCGCTATCGCCGGTGATGGATGTAATGATCTTCGCCAAGGGGTGCACCCTTCCCTTCTGAGCATCAGAAAAACGGAAGCCCGTGAGCGGAACGACTCGTCGCCGGCTCACGGGTTGGCGAGGGTGATTACCACCGCCCCCTGGGTTTGGGAAGGGTGCTCACCGCAAAGCTGCTGTGCGCCGCCCCACGACCTTCCACAACTCCCAACGGCCGATTGGCTCCGCTCCCCCGGAGCGCTACACTGTCCCTCGCGGACGCGCCTTTCGGTCGCGAGGAAACGCACCGGGAGGACGTCGCCAGAGGAACAAATCAAGAACGAGGAGGAGTAGATGGCAAACGACAACGGCAGACAAGCCGGGCCCCGGTGCATCGCGCTGGTGGGGCCGTTCGCGAGCGGCAAGACTTCGCTGCTCGAAGCGATCCTCATGCGCACTGGGGCCATTACCCGACAAGGCAATGCCAAGGACGGCAACATGGTGGGCGATGCCTCGCCGGAAGCTCGTTCCAACGGCATGAGCGTCGAGGTCAACGTCGCCGAAACCGAGTTCATGGGCGACCGCTACACGTTCATCGACTGCCCCGGTTCGGTCGAATTCCAGTATGAGTCCCTGGCCGTGCAGGCCGGGTGCGACATGGCGGTGGTGGTGGCGGAAGCCGACCCCAAGAAAGTCGCGGCGCTGCAACTGATCCTCCGGGATCTCGAAGCACGACAGCTGCCGCACCTCATCTTCCTCAACAAGATCGACAAGCTCTCCGGCCAGGTGCGCGATATCCTCACCATGCTGCAGCCGGCGAGCCGGGTGCCGCTGGTGCTGCGGCAGCTGCCGATGACCAAGGGCGGCGTGGTGACCGGCTGCATCGACCTGGCGCTGGAGCGGGCGCATGTCTACCACGAAGCCAAACAAAGCGAGATCATCGCCCTGCCCGATGGAGACAAGGCCGACGAGGTCGCGGCACGTACGGCGATGCTCGAGCAGATCGCCGATTTCGACGACGTGCTGATGGAGCAGTTGCTCGAGGATGTGCAGCCGGAAAAAGACCTGATCTTCAAGGACCTGGTCGATGAGATGCGGGCCGGCAAGATCTGTCCGGTGTTCATCGGGTCGGCCGAGCACGGCAACGGCATCACCCGATTGCTCAAGGCGATCCGCCACGAAGCGCCGACGGTGCGGGAGACCCGTGCCCGGCTCGGGCTCGCCGACGGGCCCGGCGCCGTGGTGCAGGTCATGAAGACCATGCAAACCGCCCGCAGCGGCAAGATGTGCGTGGCGCGCGTGCTCAGCGGCTCGGTTGCCGACGGCGCGACGCTTCGCTCGGCCGATGGCCGGGAGAGCAAGGTCTCCGGCATCTTCCGGGTGACGGGCCAGGAGACGCAGAAACGCGAGGCGGCACGGGAGGGCGAAACGGTGGCGCTCGGCAAGGTCGAAGCCGCCCGCACCGGCGATACGCTGGCGGCTGGCCGCCTGGTGCCTGACCTGATGCCGCTGCCCGAGAGCATGCCCATGATGGCGATGGCCGTGTCGCCGCGCGAGCGCAAGGACGACGTGCGGCTGTCGACGGCGCTGCAGCGTATCCTCGAAGAGGATCCCTCGCTGCACCTGACCCAGGTTCCCGAAACCGGCGAAACCGTGCTCGAGGGCCATGGCGAGATGCACCTGCGGGTGGTCATCGAGCGGCTCACCGGGCGATATGGCGTCCCGGTCACCACCTCGGTGCCGCGCATCGCCTATCGCGAGACGATCCGCAAATCCGCCAATGTACGCGGCCGGCACAAGAAGCAGTCGGGCGGGCACGGGCAGTTCGGCGATGTGGTGCTGACCATCAAGCCGCTGCCGCGCGGCGGTGGGCTGGGCTTTGAGGAGAAAATCACCGGCGGCGTGGTGCCCCGCCAGTATATCAGCTCGGTGGAAGCCGGGGTACGCGAGTATTTCGGCATGGGCGGCCCGCTCGGCTTCCCGGTGGTCGATGTCGCGGTGACGCTGACCGATGGCTCGTACCACACGGTCGACTCGTCCGACATGGCGTTCCGGCAGGCGGCGCAGATCGGCATGCGGGAAGGCATGCCGCAATGCGAACCCGTGCTGCTGGAGCCGGTCATGGAGGTGACGGTGCACTGCCCGAGCGACGCGACGGCCCGCATCAACGCCATCCTGCCGCGCCGACGCGGCCAGATCGTCGGCTCCGACACCCGCGAAGGCTGGGACGGCTGGGACGATGTCCGCGCCTATGTCCCGGCTTCCGAGATGCAGGACCTGATCATCGAGCTACGCTCGGCCACCGCCGGCGTCGGCAGCTTCGAACAGGAGTTCGACCACCTGGCGGAGATCGGCGGCAGGTTGGCCGAGGAAGTGGCGAGCAAGTATGGGAGGCAGGTGGCTTAGGACGGCACTGTGTTGACAGCGTCCGCCTGCGTTGATCCGATGCTTCGGGGGCGCAGGTGGACAAACAGTTCTTCGTCTACATGATGGCGAGCGGCAAGCGCGGCACGATCTACACCGGCGTGACGTCCGACCTTGTGGGTCGTGCCTGGCAACATCGGACCCACGCGATCGCCGACAGCTTCACCGCGAGATACGGCGTGACGCGACTGGTTTGGTTCGAAGAGCAGGGCGATGCCGAGTCCGCAATCACCCGTGAGAAGCGGATCAAGGAGTGGCGGCGGGCGTGGAAGGTCGAGCTGATAGAGGCAACCAATCCGAGGTGGGATGATCTGTGGGACGAGATTGTCGGCTAAGTCTCCCCTGCGACATCTGCGGGTGTCCCGATATCCCATCACCCACCGGCCGTCATCCCGGCGAACGCCGGGACCCACTGCTCGAACGGTAGGGTATGCACGGACCGCGCCGGTCCTTCACAGCAAGGTCGGATGGTTACGCGCTGGTCGAACAGCCTGAGCACTGGGTCCCGGCGTTCGCCGGGATGACGACCGGTGGTTGTGGCGAGATTTGTGCCTACCACAGACCCGCGGGTCTAAGCACCATTACCTCACGCCTCGACGGCAGCAGCCTTCACCGGTTCCGGCAGATCCAGCGCCTCGATCTTCTGGATCAGCGGCTCGATCCGCTCGACGGCGTCGATGTGGCGCTGCTCCATGACGAAGTTCACCGTCATGAATTCGCGACCGGGGCAGAAGGTGGCGATGTTGGAGGCCGGGTGATAGGCGCCGCAATAGATCGGCTCCATCATCCATTGGGTCACCGGCCCGAGCGTGCGGTGCGGCGGCACCAGGGTCAGCACCGTGTCGATGCGGCCCGAGAAGCGCCAGAAGCGCGGGCCGTAAAGGAACGGGAACCAGCTGTGAAGCTTCCTGTGCATGGCGAACAGCGCCAGCACCTGGGTCTGGAACGAGGTGATGTCCTTGTTCTCGATCTGGCTGACGACATCGTCCACCGAGCGGACATACTCGACGAAATCGGCCTTGTAGGGGAACTTCGCCTGCAGCGCCCGGACCCGGAAGAAATCGTCGTCGGCATCGGTACGGCGGGTATCGAGCATCGTATAGGCCGCGGCGATCACCGCCTCGTTGAGGCGCCGGTCGGTATCGGAATGAAGCGCGTGGGTGACCACCGCGAAATAGAGCGAGCGCTGGCGCACGCCCAGCCGGCTCGCCAGCTTGCGCAGCCGATCGCGACGCAGCGGCAGGGTCTTGAAGCCGAACGGCTTGTCGGGGGGCGACAGGATGTGGGCAAAGAACAGGTGCAGCGAAACGCCGATGCCGGCCTGCAGCGCGCCCTTCAGCCGGTCGCCGAAGCTGACCTTGTTTTCCTTGTTGGACTGGATGCCGTGCCCGGCGGTCTGCGAGCGCGACAGGAGCGCCGAGTCCGAGCCTTCGAGCACGCAATGCGCGGCGCGCACCTGGATCACCGAGATGCGGCCTTCGGCGTCAGGCCCATCTTTCAGCGTCGCCGCCATGAAGCGGAACAGCGGCAGATCGGGATGGTCGAAGATGTCGGCGCTTTTGCTGAGCCACTTGTCCGGGTAGCCGTCAAAACTGTCGACCAGCTCCACCGAGGTGATGGCGTCGAGTTGGCTCTCGGTGAAGGGATGGCCCGGACGGGCGCCGACAAAACCGTGCGTCAGTTGCGGCGCCAGCGCCACCACCTGCGTCACCAGTTCCTTCAGCTTCGCCTTGTCGAACCGCTCCCTGGAGAAGGCGGTGAAAAAGATCGTGTCCTTGCCGGCGTACAAGAACCACTGGAAGTTGGTGAACAGCGCCTGCGGGTTCTTCTGCACTGCTGCAAAGGCGAGGTCGAGCGCCTCGGCATGATTGCTGGCGAAGCTCGACGACGAAAAGCTCTTCATGGTTCAACCCGAACGAAATGTGGCCTCAATAAGCCACGTGTTGGCTTGAGGGGTCAATCGCATAGCATCCGAGCTATTAATGACTGAGCTACGTGTTGCGTTGCGGCCCTCAGGCCCTTAAAGCTCACCCAGATAGTTTCAATCCTAACATTGCCTCGAAAAGAGGCCCCCCCCCGTGCGCATCATCCCCCTCGTCCTTGCGGTCGCGCTGTTCATGGAAAACATGGACTCGACCGTCATTGCGACCTCGCTGCCGGCGATCGCGGCAGATATCGGGGCCGAGCCGATTTCGCTGAAGCTGGCGCTCACCGCGTATTTCGTGGCGCTCGCCATCTTCATCCCGCTGTCGGGCTGGATGGCCGACCGGTTCGGGGCCAAGAACATCTTCCGCGTCGCCATCGTGGTGTTCATGATCGGCTCGATCTGCTGCGCCTTCTCGGATTCGCTGCTGACGTTCGTCCTGGCGCGCTTCCTGCAAGGCATTGG
>MKVB01000006.1:296106-404796 GCA_001899085.1 Devosia sp. 66-14
CCCGGCGCTGATCGGCCCGATCACCGGCCCGCCGCTGGGCGGCTTCCTCACCACTTATCTCAGCTGGCACTGGATCTTCTGGATCAATGTGCCGATCGGCCTGATCGGGCTGGTCCTCGTCACCAGGTGTCTGCACGCCGCCGACACCCGGAACGAACGACCGGTGGACGTGCCCGGCCTGATCCTTTCGGCCATCACCTTTGCCGGCATCATGTTCGGCTTCTCGGTGATCAGCCTGCCCGCCATTCCGACCGTCGCCGGCTATGGCTCGATCGTGGTCGGGGTGATCGCCGGGCTGCTCTACCTGCGGCACGCGAAACGCACGCCGTTCCCGATCCTCGATCCCAGCATGTTCCGGCTGCCGCTGTTCCGCAACGCCATCATCGGCGGCTCGCTGTTCCGCATCGGGATCGGCGCCTTCCCGTTCCTGATGCCGCTGATGCTGCAGTTGACCTTCGGGCTGACGCCGTTCGAGTCGGGGCTCACCACCTTCATCGCCGCGATCGGCGCCATCCTCTCCAAGTTCGGCGCCGAACGGCTCTACGCTGCGTTCGGCTTCCCGCGGACGCTGATGGTGACCGCCCTGCTCGGCTGCAGCTTCCTCGCCATCAACGGCTTGTTCACCCCGGCCGTGCCGCACTGGCTGCTGATGGGTGCCCTGCTGTTCGGCGGCCTCACCCGCTCGTTCTTCTTTACCGGCGTCAACGCGCTGGTATTCGCCGATGTCGACGAAGCGCATGCCAGCCAGGCAACGGCGATCAACGCGGTGAGCCAGCAGCTCAGCGTGGCGGCCGGCGTTGCCGTGGCGGGCGGTGCGCTGGAGATCGCGTCCAACATGCATGGCGGCGAACTGGTGCTGGCCGATTTCCACATCGCCTGGTTCGTGGTTGCCGCCGTCGCCATCTGCAGCGCCATCCCGTTCATGCGGCTGCCACCCGACGCAGGTAGCGACGTGTCCGGGCACAAGATCAAGCCCATCGCCAAGCCCGTTCCCGCCACTCTCTGATCAAGTCCCCGCCGATGTCCGCGCTCCGCCTGACCCCGTTGATCCTCGCCGTGGCGCTGTTCATGGAGAACATGGACTCGACGGTGATCGCGACTTCGCTGGCGGCCATCGCGCATGACATCGGCACCGAGCCGATCGCGCTGAAACTGGCGCTCACCACGTACATGGTGGCGCTGGCGATCTTCATTCCGATCTCGAGCTGGATGGCCGACAAGTTCGGCGCCAAGCGGGTTTTCGCCTGGGCGATCGTGGTGTTCATGGTCGGATCGGTGTGCTGCGCCATCTCGGACTCGCTGCTGACCTTCGTCCTGTCACGCTTTCTCCAGGGCATGGGCGGCGCGCTGATGACGCCGGTGGCGCGACTGGTGCTGGTGCGGGTCACGCCGCGGCAGCAACTGGTCGATGCCATGGCGTGGCTGTCGATTCCGGGGCTGGTCGGGCCGATCGTCGGGCCGCCGATCGGTGGTTTCATCACCACCTTTGCCAGCTGGCACTGGATCTTCCTGATCAATGTGCCGATCGGCATCCTGGGCATCATCCTCGTCAACAAATACCTGCCCGAGTGGCACCGGAACGAACCGAGGAAGATGGATTTCACCGGCTTCCTCCTCGCCGGGCTCTGCTTTGCCGGCCTGGTGTTCGGCATCTCGGTGCTGACGCTGCCGGCCCTGCCCGCGAGCTTCGGTTATGGCTCGCTGTTTCTCGGCGTGGTCGCCGCGGTCGCCTACTGGTTCCATTTCCGCCGGACCGAGTATCCGCTGCTCGACCTCAGGATCTTCCGCCAGCCGCTGTTCCGGCTGACCATGATCGGCGGCACCATCTTCCGGTTGGGCACCGGAGCGATGCCCTTCCTGTTCCCGCTGATGCTGCAGCTCGCCTTTGGCCTGAACCCGTTCGAGAGCGGCATGGTGACCTTTGCCTCCGCCGTCGGTGCCTTCACCATGAAGTTCATGGCCGAGCGCTTCATCGCGCGGCTGGGGTTCCGCAAGGCACTGGTGATCGCCTGCACCATCACGGCCGGCGGCGTGCTGGCCATGGGCCTCTACACGCCGGACACCCCGACGCCGCTGATGCTGGCGCTGCTGGTGGTCACCGGTTTCTTCCAGTCACTGTTCTGGACCACCACCAATGCCTTCATCTTCGCCGATGTCGCCGACAAGGATGCCGGGCAGGCCAACGTGCTGAGCCAGGTGAGCGTTCAGCTCTCGCTGGCCTTCGGCGTGGCGATCGGCGGCGGCATCTTCGAGGGTGCGCACCTGCTGCATGGCGGCACGCCTGACCTCAACGATTTCCACATCGCCTTCTGGGTGATGGCGACGCTGACGCTGATCTCGGCCCTGATCTTCCTGCGCGTGCCGAAAAGCGCGAACATGCACAGCCACCGGGTGGAGAGCAGCGCGCCGGCCGAGTGATCAGCTGGCCTCATTTGTCATCAGGCTCTCGGCGAAACGGATGATTTCCGGCCCGACCACGGCCCAGTCGAATGGGTCCAGGTGGCATACCGGCGGCCTCTCGGCAGTTCGAACCCATGCTGCTGCGTCCTCGAGGACACTGTGCGTCAGCTCGCCCTCGTAGAGATAGACCCACTGCGCCCCCACGGCGTTCCGCAACTCCAAGAGGCCACCAAGTGCGGGAGCGATGACCGGTCGATTGCGCGACAGCGCCAGCAGTGCCGCTCCACTGTTCAGGATCTGGCGATATGGCAGGATGACTGCATCGGTGCCGTCGACGACCCGCTCAAGCTCGATCTCGTCCAGAGGCGCGGAGCGCAGATCGAGGTGCAGCGCGGGCACGCCGGCCGACTTGCGGCGCAGCTCTGCCGCAAAATCCGTGGTCGCGAAGCCGGCCACCCCCAGCTCGATCGCGGCATCGAGATGACGCGCCGCTTCGACCAGCGTCTCGAGATTCTTGTATGGCCTGACCTGGCCGATGAACTGCAGCCTGGTCGTTCCCTTCGGCCGCTGCCAAGGCGAAGGCGGCGTCAGGGCGCCGGCGCGATAGTCCCCATGCCGGGTGACGAGGTGGGGCAAGGCCGAGAGGTCGGGGCGCTCCGACACCAGGGTCGCGCGGGATCGGCTCGACAGAAACACCAGCCCATCGAGCTCCGTGGTGAAGGCGCGCCAGAGGCCGGGGACCCCGGCCTGCTGGTCGTGCGGCACCAGGTTGTGCACGACCCAGATCCAGCGCACGCCAAAGAGCCTTCGCGATGCAGCCATCAAGGCGATGCGGGCCCAACTGAGCAGCCGCGACCGCGCATCGGGCGATGCATAGAACTCGTCGGGCCAGTGGAGGATCATCAGACGGCCGGCGAGGACCGGCGCGATACGCCAGTCCAGAGTACCGACCTCCCAGCCTGCCTTCTCGAAGGCCGCCGCGAAGAGCTCCACATAGCGATTATGGGGCGAGGTTCTGGGGCGGATCGCGACCTTCACGCGCCCGTTAATCCGCCGTGTTGCCCTTGAAGCCGCGCGCCAGAAGGTAGGTCTCGGCGGAATCGGCGCGGCTCGCCTTGGGCTTGGCGTGGATGGTGGTGGTGAAATGCTGCTTGAGCAGATGCAGCAGTTCATGCTCGGTGCCGCCCTGGAACACCTTGGCGACAAAGGTGCCGCCCGGCGCCAGGACCTTGACGGCAAAATCGGCGGCGAGTTCGACCAGCTGCATGATCCGGATATGGTCGGTCGCGCGGTGTCCGGTGGTCGGCGCCGCCATGTCCGACATCACGATATCGGCCTTGTGCCCACCCAATGCTTCGATCAGCGCAGCGGGGGCATCCTCGTCGTTGAAGTCTTTCTGCAGCAGGATGACGCCCTCGATGGCATCCATCTCGAGGTAATCGATGCCGACGATCAGCGGCTTGTCCTGCGTGGTCCCGACGATGGGCGCCGCCACCAGCGACCAGCCGCCGGGGGCCGCGCCGAGATCGACAACGCGCATGCCCTTCTTGAACAGGTGGTAGCGCTCGTCGAGTTCCTTGATCTTGTATGCGGCGCGCGACCTGAGCCCCTCGGTGCGGGCCTTGGCGACATACGGGTCGTTGAGCTGGCGCTGCAACCACAGGGTCGAACCGATCTTCCGGCCCTTGGCGGTCTTGACGTGAACCTTGAGGCCGGTCGCCGATTTGCGGCCCGACCCCTGCCCTGTTCCCTTCGGCATCAGCGGCTCCTGCGGTTGCTGGCGCGACCGGCTCGGTCGGCGTCGATCAGTGAAATAAGGATGCCCTCGCGCAGCCCGCGATCGGCGACGCGCACCCGCTCGGTCGGCCATTCGCGGCGGATCGCCTCGAAGATGGCGCATCCAGGCAGCACCAGGTCGGCACGGTCCTTGCCGATGCAGGGATGGGCGACACGGCGGTCGAAGCTCATGGAGAGCAAAGCGCTCATGGTGGCATCGACATCGGCGCGGGTCATCCACAACCCGTCGACCTTCTGGCGCTCGTAGCGTTCGAGGCCGAGATGGAGGCCTGCCAGCGTGGTGACGGTGCCGGAGGTGCCGATCAGGTGCACCGGGTGCTCGGCGATCATCTGGCGCAGCTTTTCGCGACCACGGAACTGGCGCAGCTGGCCGGCGACGAACGCCACCATGTCTTCGAACGTCTCGGGGGTCACGTTGACGCCGCCGAACTTCTCGGCGATCGACACCACACCCACCGGCAGCGACTGCCAGGAGCGGATCGACGACGACATGCGGCCCTGCCGACGCGGCCGGCCGCCGCGGAAATCCAGCCAGGCGAGCTCCGACGATCCACCGCCGATGTCGAACATCAGGGCGCCCGACGATTCTTCCTCGATCAGGTCGGCGCAGCCGGTCACCGCCAGAGACGCCTCGGTCTGGCGGTCGACGATCTCGAGCACGAGGCCGAGTTCGCGTTCGACGCGGGCGATGAACTCGGCGCCGTTGGCGGCGGAGCGGCAGGCTTCGGTGGCGATCAGGCGCATGCGCGCCGGCTCGTGCTCGCGCAGCTTGTTGCGGCAGAGACGGAGCGCCTCCATGGTCCGCTCCATGGCCGCATCGGACAGCCGCCCGGTGGTCGACAGGCCTTCGCCGAGCCGCACGATACGGGTGAAGCCGTCGAGCACGCGAAAACTGTTCTCATGCGGGCGGGCGATCAGCAGGCGGCAATTATTGGTGCCGAGATCCAGCGCCGCGTAAAGCGGGCCTCGCGACCGGCGCGAAGAAGGATTGCCTGCGAGGTGCGTCCGCCGCTCCGCTCCGCCAGATCCAGGTTGCCCCCCGGGATTCGCGGTGGTCGGGCTCGGGCCTGTGCCCTGCCCGTCACGGTGCCGCTCCAGGCTCTCGGTCCCGGCCGCGGCGGCGGACCGATCTTGATCGGTCAACCTTGCTCCATTTCCCCGCGCGGTCGCCGGCCGCCGGCCGAAGCCGTGGGCGCCCGACGCGGGCATATTTCAGTGTCACCGCTGAGGGTAGAGGATGATCCCCGGCAACGCAACGCCCTGAATCTGCCGCAAACTTGAACGGCGCGACCGCCGGATCGCGAAGGCTGAAGAATGGCGCAAAAGGGGTGTTGATCAGACGATCGATTGCCGCTAGAAGGCGCACCGAATGCTGACGGTCACGCCGGACGGCATCCAGGCTAAGCGCTTGGGGAATAGTTCAATGGTAGAACTGCGGACTCTGACTCCGTCAATCTTGGTTCGAATCCAGGTTCCCCAGCCAGCCACACAATCACATGAAATCAACGCTTTAGACGCTCAGGCGGCTCTCGGTAGCCGCCTTTTTGTTGCGTTTTGTGTTTGCAACGCGATCCCTTGGATTTCCGGGCTTTTCAACGCATTCCGGCGAATCCGCGCAACATGGGATGCAACATAAAGGCCGCGAAAAAGCCCGCCATTGCTGGCGGGCTCCGGTTGTCACGTCGATACAGCTACCGCCTAGAGCTAGCCCCTCCCAGGATCGTCTGCGTCACTGGCGGGCCTGTTAGCACCGTCAGATTGCCCAATGCCCCCCTCATCCCCGGAAGATCGTCTAGGGCCTGCTTCTGAGCCTTGGTGAGGGTGAGCGGCGATTGAGTGAGCATGCACATTCGGATTGGCCTTTCGCTGCCGGTGACAGATGACACCCGGTTAGCGCTCGAAAGGTTACCGCTACAACTTGGCTTCCACCGCTGTCCGCTTCTGCAAGGCATGGTTCTTCTGTTGGCCGCGATGCTGGTTGCAATGCCAACAAGCGGCGGCAAGATTCTCGATCCTGTCCGAGCCGCCATCCATGAGCGCACGCTTATGCTCAATGGTCATCAGCATTGGCCCGCTCTTGGTGAACGAACGTTTGCAGTAGCAGCACTTGCCATCCTGACACTTAGTCAGGTGGCGCTTTACCCATGATCGATACTGAGGGTCGCGAAGCGTTGCCATGCCGACGATGGAATTATGACGGATGACAGTGGTCAATCTTGTCATCGGCGGATGGTTACTGGCCGCTGACAGTTGGCAGGTGCTCGTCGCGCTATCTTCTACCGGTGAACGCGGACACGACAAGCCACGCGAAGGCACCGCACTCCGCACACACCGCGACCCAGCCAACAAAGCTGATGGCGATCATGCCGAGAAGCACTGGAACGAACCATCCGCCGAAGAGCGCTGTCAGGACTCCGGCAAGGACAAACCACACGGTTACTTCAACGCCGTATTGCTCACACCCGTGTTCACTCCGCGTTACGAGCCGCTAGACCGCAACCGCTGAAAGAGCCTTGTCGACGCTAAAGACGGTTTTGGCCCCTGCTGCATCTAGTACTGCGAATGCCTTGGTGGTGACGTAGCCGCTACCTGCCACCGCTCGAGTCTCGTTCTTCGTGGTCACATTGACCGCTGCGACCATCGGATAGGCATCGGCAGCGCAGTAGCGACGATAGATATCTAGGATATCGGACCTATCGGGTTCGGGTAGAAGACTATCCAGCGGCAGCGTCTCTCGGAGCGCTCTGTAGTACGCCTGAGCGTCCTTGATGGTGAGAAAGACCCTACCGGACTGCGTGGTTACTGACTTAGCCATCACTTCCCCCTCTGAAAGAGCCACATGTTGGCGTGATCGATGACAACGAGCAAGACAGGTGTAAGCACCCCGCGCCCTCTCACTCTTGCACCGACAGTGACCACAGCAACACAGTCGGATAGTCTGTTCTGCATGACCGAGAGAAAGCACATGCTAGATTGGGTGCCCTTCCTTTGGAACGACGCTGGGCGTCTCGTCCTTATGCTTGCGACAGCATCCGCCCTGGTCGGCTGGATAGGATCGGCTGTGTCGGCAAAGCAGGCTGCTGACCAAGCTGAGATCGCCGGTAGGGTTCAAGTGCTGAATGAGCGCAGAACTTACCTCGCCGACTTGCGGGAGCGCTACATTGCGACGCTCGGTGATGGCATTCCGCAGATGCTGTACATGCGTCAAGGTTGGCCGCCTGACGATTGGATGAACGCTGAGATCGCAAAAGACAATCTTGGCTTCAATTTCCGCAGCGACGGGCCTCGGTTCGAGATAGTCGAGGTCACTAAGACGCCCACGCCCTAAATACGGGCGGGGGCGTCGGCGAAACTCTGTTCGCCACACCGAGGACCGGCGGCGGCAAGCAACCTTACAGAAAGCGTCCTAATTCTTGCATTTTTTGGCCCGTGCCACTCGCGTTTTAACGGACGGCTACCCTCGCTTACCGCGTTCGTCCCACGCCTTGCCGATCTCCGGCAGGCTAGTCTCAATCCACTCGGCCAGATCACGCACCTTGCTCGCTGCCGCTACCCCTAGTGGAGTAAGGCTGTATTCGACATGGGGCGGCACGACTTCGTGGGCGAACCTGTTCACAAGCCCGTCGCCCTCAAGATCGTTTAGGGTTTGCGCGAGCATGCGCTCGCTGATGCCGCCGACTTTACGGCGCAAGGCACCAAAGCGCATCGTCCCGTCCTGAAGTGCAAGCAGCACTAGCCCGCCCCAGCGGTTCATCATGTGTTGTAGCACGATGCGAGAGGGACAGGTGGCGGACATGAGGTTGCCCCTTGTGGGGCGCTGCGGTGCAGTGGTCATGGCTAGGCACTAACAAAAACATGCGTACTTGTGAATAGTAAGTGCTCGCCATAGGTCTGCGTTCGCCACCCGGCTCATCGGGTTCACGAAGAGGTAGATCATGATCGGCAATGCAGTTCGTCAGCTTGGGTCAGCAGCCATCGTCGCTGTTGGTCTCGCCCTCGGCAGCATGTCTGTCAGCCAAGCTCAAGAGGTAGACATGGCATCCCTTACGACCAATCCGCTCGGCATCGCAGCCATTCAGTCGATGGACGCGGCCTTTAACGAGAAGAACATTGAGAAGGCTATGAGCTTCCTCGCGGAGCCCTATATCCAACACAACCCGAAGGCTCCGAGCGGCATCGCTGCCGCACGTGCTGGTATGGAGATGTTGGCCAAGGCGTTCCCCGACCGTCGCGTGGACTTTAAGCGCGTACTGGTCGATGGCGAATTGGTCGCGGTCCATTCGCACTACATCGATGTGCCCGGCGACCTCGGTCAGGCCGTGGTGGACATTTTCCGGTTTGAGGACGGCAAGATCGTGGAACACTGGGACGTTCACGAGGCGGTGCCAGAGAAGGCCGCAAACGATAACACCATGTTCTGATACAGCGGCCGTGGAAACCTTCCTGTGGCGGTAGGCCCATAGGCCAGGCGGACGAGAACCAATTGCCCCGCGGCATTGGCGGTGCGATTGGGGGCCGACTTGCTGCTGCCGACTGCTTTGCGGAGATTACCTCATAACCTAGAAATGCAGCCTGAACTCCAGGCTGGCCTGGGCCGCGAGGGACTTGTTGGAGGACATACCGCCTTCGACATCGGCAATGACCGACCATCTGTCCGAGACCAGATGTTCGAACTGCATGCCGGCCGAGAGCCTGGCGGTGGCGCCCGAACTGGTGTCGAGGCTGATCGGGGTGCCGGCCAGCGAGCCGCTCACCACCTGATCGCCCACCTGCAGTGAACCATCGATACCCAGCCGCGGCGTCAGGCGCGTGACGGCTTCGGCGTCGCCGAACAGCACGAAGGGCATGGCGATCGAGGCCTTGGCCGTCAGCTGGTGAGCCTCCCGCGCAGCGATCGTCAGGTCGCCGGCGGAGCCGGTTTCGGAGTACCCGTCGAAGAACAGCCCGGTGTACCGGAGCGCCCCCCTGACTTTCACGGTCTGCCCACCCAGGTCGAGATCGTGACCAAGGCCGATTTCGGGCGCGATGAAATAGCCGTTGTAATCGGCGAGCGCCGTCGTCACGCCCCCGAGCACGGTGTTGTCGAGTACGGTTCGCTCGCTGCTGTAGCGCGTGGCGCCCAGCAGCAGCGCGAGGTCCAGCGCAGACTGGTCGAAGCGATAGGTGCCGTAGATACCGGCAAAGCCGGCGTTGGCGGTCACGTCCGCGCCGTCAACGGCGGTCGCGCTCATGGCGCCGCCCAGCAGCAGCCCGGCGGTGTCCGACGAGGTGGTGGCGATATCGATCCCGGCCACCAGGCCGCCGATCCGGCTCGACGCCTGCCCTCCCGCTGCCAGCTCGAGCTGGCTGACCCCGCCGAACGCGTTCAGCCAGGCCCGCGGTCCGGCCGGTGCCTCGCCAGCGACTGCGAAGGCCGCCGGGCCCTGGGGCGCGGCGTAGTAGCCAAGTGGCTCCGACGACATGGCGGCCGTGCTGCCTGCAGCGCGATTGCCGAGCGCGTTGAAGACACTGTCGAGCAAGGCATCGACTTCCGTGCCGGTGACCTCGATGGAAGACGCATCGGCGGTGACCACCTTGAGATTCGATGAGTCCACGGCCAGCAACATGCCGTTGGCGTCGATGGTGCCCGGCAACGCCCCGGTGAAGGTCAGAGCCGTGCTGAGGCCGCGCTCGACGTCGAGCGTGCCCGACCCGGCGGCGCCCGGAGCGTAGTTTATCATGCCCTCGATCGACGACCCCGAGAGCAGGGTCAGGGTGCTTCCGGCGCCCTGGAAATCTATGGCGCGACTATTCGTACCTTCGGCAATGATGGTTCCGCTATTGATGACGATATCCCTGTCACCACCGGCGAATATGCCGATGGCGTTGTCGCCACGGGCCGCAATGGAACCGCTGTTCGTGATTGTTCTGTCCGAGTAGCCACCATATGCGGCCACGCCAATGACCTCAGCGCCCGCGGCGCTGATCGATCCGATATTGGAGGCCTGCACGTGGCTGCCTTGGATCTCCACGCCGTAGGACCAGATCCGGTTGACGGAAACGGTACCCGTATTTGTGATCATACCGCCGTCGCCCCAGACGGTCATGCCTCTGATGTAGTCGGCGTCGCCGATGATCGTACCGTTGTTGACGATGCTGGTGTTGGTTCCGTCGGCGCTGAGCAGGTACGCGCCCTCACTCGTCGAGGTAACCCTACCCTCGTTCCTGACGCTGGAATTGGCGCCGTAGATGGACATGGCGCCCGCATAGAAGGCACTCGTCGTGATCGTTCCGTAGTTGACGAGAGTGTCATTGCCGCCGTCGGCAACCATCGCGTCGCCGTAGCTTCCGGCGGTGCTGATGTCGCCGTAGTTCTCGATGACGTTGTTCCCGCCATAGGCCGTGATGCCGGCCGCGAAACCTTTGGTGGTCGACAGCGTGCCGTAATTGGTTATCCTGGCCCCGCCGCCGTACGACTGGATAGCCCGGGCAGCAAATCCGGTAGTGCTGATCATCCCGGAATTGACGATCACCGGCTGGGCTCCGTTAGCGACGATCGCCTGCATGCCATTGCCGGTCGTGGCGATCGTCCCACCCGCTTCAACGATACCGATGTCCGATACGCCATTCATGGTTTGTGTCGTGGTGACGGTCTGACCGTCTCCGACGGTGAAACTCTGGGCATAGCCTGCTGTCGCCATGGCGACCGAAAGCAGCGAAACCCCAGACATCAAACCCACCAAGCGCATATTCCGAACCCCCGATTGCAGAACCCCCGCGGCAACCTGCAGATACTGGGAAGACGTGCGGCGAGACCTTCTTTCGAGCCCGCGCAAAGCGGTCTGCGGGGCAAAGCTCTCCCGGCTCGTGCCCGTGTTCTCGCGAAAAGCGACCACGCGGCACTTCAGAAGGCTCTGTTCTCATCAAGTCTCAGGAGCCCGGCTCGCGGCCGTAACAGGGGCTCTTACGCTCGTCCTCACCTGCCTGCATCGCCAGCCAGTGCTTCCGCCTTAGCGCGAAGAACATGAGGCCGCGATGGTGATCTGCGTTCAGGTACGTTTTTGCTCACCGAAGGCCGGCGACGCGACATGCCCGGCATGCAGGCGCCGTCCTGTCGGCCGAGAATCCGACCGCCCGCGTTCAGATAATGACGTGAAAGAGCTTCATCGCCACGAGCCAGGCCAGCCCGGCAACGATGAGCAACAGCGGGATGCCCCACCCCGAAGGAATACGCTCCAACTGGGTCAGCAGCCCGTCGCGCACGTGCCGGATCATGCGCGCGGCAGATGGGGTTCGCGGGTGCGGAAAACCGGTACGGGCGCGACGCCGTGGGAACGGGCCGCCGGCCCCACGGCGACCGACAGGAGCAAAACTCCGGACATCAGACTCACAGAACGCATATTCCGCACCCCAGATTGCGCGACCTCACAGCGAGCGGGAGAAGTTCGGACGAGGTGCCGGACTTTCCTTCGAGCCCCCCGCAGCGAGGCTACGTGGCCAAAAACTCTCCCGGCCCGTGCCCGTGTTTGCTCAAGCACGCGGCACCGTCGGAAGGTCCTGTTCTCTTGAAGTCTCAGGAGCCCGGCTCGCGGCCGCAACGGGGCTCTCGCGCTCGTCTTCACCTGCCTGCATCGTCAGCCAGTGCTTTCGCCTTAGCGCGAAGCACATGACGCCGCGATGGTGATCCGCGTTCGGGTACGTTTTTGCTCTGCAGAGCCGTTCAACCCCTGGAGTTCGGCTGCAACAAAGGCTGTCAGGCGGTGGCGCCAACCTCCGGACGCAGGTGGTGATTGAGGAAGGCCAGTGCGACCGCCACCCAGTCGGCGTGACCCTGGCGAAGCGCATAGGTGGGATGCGTCACGCCCTCGGTGACCGCGAAGAAACCCATCTCGACGCCAGTGGCAACGAGCTGCGACACTTGGCTTTTGGTGAGGGCGAACTGCTCGGCCACCTCCGAGCGGGTCGGATATGGAAGCTCCGCCATTTCGGCGGCCAGCAGCGACATGGCCAGCAAGGTGGCGCCTTCCTTGTGGCCGGAGAACTGCATGAAGCGGGGGACCAGCCTCGCAGGTTGAAGTCCGGCGTCGAACTCGCGGCCGGCGCTGCGGAAAAAGTGGATCAACAGGCGGAAATCGCTCTGGATCCGTTCGGTCAGCGACGGCCCGGGGATCAGCATATCGATCGCCACGGTCGCGGGCACCATCCACTGATAGGGAAACCTGACCATCAGTTCGGTCGGGGCATAGAGCCGGCTGCGGCGATCCGACGGGTTGGGGGCGCGGGTCAGGAAACCAAGGTGCACGGCGAGCGCCAGGGTGTTCTTCAGCACCCGCGAGGTGACCTCGCCGCGTCTGCACACCTCGTAGAGTTCGCCATAGGTCAGCGCACCGCTGCCGCCACTGGCGAGGCTTTCCGCCCAGAGCGGGAAGAAGAAATTGACCACCCGGAAGCGGTCCTCGTTGGCGATCAGCTTGCCGTAGGGCCGTGCCGCCTCCCTGAACGCCACCATGTCCCGGGTGTAGCGTTTGACCGCGCTCTCGAAACTCGGCAGCGCCTTCAAGGCATCGGCCTCGGCCAGCAGCTCGGCTTCCGTTCGAATGGGGGCGAGCGGCGGAGGTTCGTATCCGGCGACGTGCCAATCAGAATGCGGCGATGATGCTGCGGTGCGTGCCATTCAGTTGGCCTCTTTTGTCAGTCTGCGTTTCACCCGAGCAGCCTCGGCGAAAGCGCCGTCGAGATACCGCTCCCCGGGAGGAGCCTCGACATGCAAACGTCTCCTCACGCGTAGCGTTCCCCCGCAACCCATTGAGCGAGCGTGCATAGCTTGCCGCGCGGCAAGCGGGCAAGGCGCCGATCAAGCCTGGTTGGGGAAGCAGGCGGTGACGGAAAGTTCGGGTCCGGTGGCAAGGGCGGTGATGAACTCGGGGACCGCGCTGGTGAAGGCGTAGGTGATGCGAACCGACGAGAAACCGGCGATGCCATGACAACTGGTCGAGGGGCTCAAGGTGATGTTGGCGGGCTTCAGCTCGACGGCGAAGGCGCGGGCCGCGGCGATCAGCTGAGTCCGCGTGGCGGTGGCGCTGTAGGCGCCGGCACTGGCGCACTGGGTCTGCACGATCCCCATGCAGCGGGCCGTTTCGTTGGCCAGCGACTGCATGGCCTGACGGGTCCACATCAGCCGGCCATACTCGATGGTGCCGAAAAGCAGCAGCAGCAGCGGCACCGCGACGATGGCGAATTCGACGGCGCTGGCGCCGCGCTGGTCGGCAATGAGGCGGATCATCATTTGACCTGCACCATCGAGCGGATGGTCACCATGCCCTCGGGGACGATGCCGTAGGTCGAGAACATCGGGGTGAAATCCTTGCCCGTGGACATCAGCACGAAGCGGCCGGCTTTGCTGCCGTCGTCACAACTGGCGCCGCAGGTCTTGGCTGCTCCCCAAGCGAGGTTGGCGACCGTGCCGGTGGGGCACCAGCATTTGTCGGCATCGGCGGCAGTGCCGCCGCGCTTCACCGCGCCGCTGGTGCGCCGGTAGGTGGAGCCATTGTTGATCGAGAGATCGAGATCCTGATCGGCCGGAACAAGCACGGCCAGCCGGTCGGCAAGCGCCACGCCGCCACTGGCCGAGACGTTGTCGGCGGAAACGATGGCATAGTTGGTGATGGTCGAAAGCGATTGCTCGAGCTGCAGGCGGGCCCACAGGGTCATACCGAAATCCACCATGCCGGCGAGGATCAGCAGCATCACCGGCGCCAGCAGGGCGAACTCGACGCCCGACGTGCCACGCTGGTCGCGGCCGAGTGGGGGGTGCCGCCTCATTGAACCAGCGTCACCTTGCCGCCGCCGCCGGTGGCGCCCATGGCGCATTCCGACGCCAGCGTGGTGCCGCCGGCGAGGGTAACGGATGAGCCGATCAGTTGCAGGCACGAGGTGCCGCCCGAAACGCCGGCGCCGCCGGTCATGCTGATGGCGCCGTTGGGGAAGTAGAACACGCCGCTGATCTTGCCGTTGGTGCCTCCCTCGGCGAAGGTCGCCCCCTTGGTGTTGGCGGCGCTGATCGGGCCGATCACCGCGAACTTGGCGGTATCGCCGCTGTCGGGCGCGGTCAGCGTGATGTTGCTGTAGCCGGCGGCGACGCAGAACGCCTGGTTGAGACAACTGCCCGAGCCGGGTGTGGCCTTGCCGGAGATGACGATGGTGACGCCGATGGCCTGCACCGAAATGGTGTAGCCGTTGCAGGGCGAGCCACCACCGCCATTGGCGCCAAGGGCGTAATAGCCATCGATGGTGTAGACCCCTGCCCCCATGATGACGGCGCCGGCGACGTTGAAATTGCCCTTGATGTCGTGCTGCGGGGCGGCGCTGATGACGAGACAACTGCCGCCGCCGCTTGGGGCGCTCAGGTGCCCGGCGAGCTGGAACACGTTGCCGGTGCCCAGGGCGTCGGACAGATAGGTCTTGGACCCGCCGCCCAGGCTCAGCGCATCGCCCGTATTGGCGGCGCCGATCTGGAAGCTGTTCTGGGTGCTGTCCTTACCCAGGTAGAGCGTCGAGCCGCCGGTGTTGCTGACGCCCGCGGCCAGCTTGAACACGCTGGGCCCCGGGATGGTCAGGGTGCTGGTATTGCAGATGCTGAACAGGCCGGTGCCGTTGCAGGTGGTGGTATTGGCGCCGATCCAGAAGCTGCCGGCGCCGAAGCTGGTGGTGGTGCCGCCGCCGGTGACGATACCCTTGGCGATCTCGAAGGTGCCGGCCCCGAAGGTCGTGGTGGCGCCGCCGCCGGCGATCAGGCTGCCGCCGAGCTTGTAGGTGCCGGCGCCAAAGCTGGTGGTGCCGTTGGTGGTGATGTTGCCGACGACATTGTACTTGCCCGGGCCGAAGGCCACCGTGGCGCTGGTGGTGATCGAGCCGCTGAAATTGTAGGTCGTGGTTGCCGAGCCGGTGGTGTTGAAGTTGAGGTTGATGCCGCCGCCAAGCGTCAACGTGCCGAAATTGTAGGTCCCGCCGTTCGGGCAGGTGAGCGTCCAGGTGTTGCTGGCGAAACTCGCGGTGCAGCCGATGGTGGTGGCCCTTGATTTCGTCGTGGCCTGATCCCAGCCGAACTCGATGCTGGTGCCGGCGGGCACGGTCGGGACGCCCGGACCGGCTGGACCGGTCATGGCCGCCACCGTCGCGATGCGGGCATTGGCGGACGCCACACCGGCATTGCCGGCAAACGGGTCGGCGGTCGCTACCTTGGTGATCGCCGAGGCGGTAATGCCGCTGCAGGGCTGGGAGGGTGCAGCCGCGGAGTTGTAGCTCACCGCCTTGGCCGTGATCTTGGTGCCGCACGGCACCGTGATGGTGTTGTTCGACGAAACGGCGCAGTTGCTGGCGGTGACCGAGGTGCCGCCGCTGAGCGTGACGCCGCTCTTGGCGCCATCGAGCGCGAGGATGCATGCCGCCGAAGCGCCGCCGACCTGGGCGTAGGCCGTGGTGACGATACCCAGCGTCGCGGGAACGCCGAGGATGGGGGCAAGATAGAGCGGCTGCTGGACGTCGACGCGCGCTTCCACCGCCTGGCTCGAGGACGATCGGGGCGATGGGCCCAGCCGCATGGTGATGCTGGCGGGGTTGAGCCCGTTGACCTTGGCCACCCGTTGGCCGGCGGCCAGCATTGCCGCCTGGGAACTGGTGGCGCTGTAGACGAGCGCCCCGGAATAGGCCGCCATGTCGGCGATCCGCTGGTTGCGGCCCTGCACCACCAGACCGTGACCATACTCGGCGGCCAGGGCCGCAAACCCGAGCAGGATGGGCAGCGTCACCGCAAAGATGATTGCAACATTGCCCGAAGTCGCCGCGCCGAAGTGCTGGAGACGGCGGCCCAAAGCTCCCTTCAGGGACGGCCAATCCATGCCAAACTCCGGTAACACAAGGAGATTTGAGCCAACGACAATCGGCTTAACAAATCCCTACCAGCCGGATCACGAAGCTGTAGGGGAGCCACGGCGTGGCTGCATGACGCGGGCGCCGGCCATGTTCAGCCCTCTTGACCAATGTCGTTATAACGTCATAACTCTATAACGTCAGTCGGGCACGGAGCCCGCCTGGCGCGCACAGGGAGAATTCAAACATGCAGCTGTTCCAGGCTTTCACGCGTTCCGCGGGGGCGGTCGCGGTCCTGCTTTCGAGCACCGCGCTGGTTCAGGCCGCGGATGTGTCGTTCCTCACCCATTGGGCACCCGATACGGTGGCCAAGCTCGAGGCGGCCGCCGCGACCTACACCCAGGCTCACCCCGACACCAAGATCACCGTTCGCGCCGTTCCGTTCGGCGACCTGCTGACGACGCTGCGCACGTCGGGCGGCGGCGCCGGCGGGGCGACGATCGCCGGCATCTACGATGCCTGGCTGCCGGACCTCGCCAAGGACAAGCTGGTGGCAGCGGTGCCCGAGGCGATCGCGGCCGACACCAAGGCCAACTGGCCGGCAGGCGTGATCGGCGCGGCCTCGATCGGCGGGGTGCTCTACGGCATTCCCAACGAGATCGACGTCTACGCACTCAACTACAACAAGAAGCTGTTCGCGGAAGCCGGCATTGCCGAGCCGCCCAAGACCTGGGACGAATTCCTCGCCGCGGCTGAGAAGCTGACCGACAAGGCCAAGGGCCAGCAGGGCTTCGGCCTGATCAACTCGTGGGCGGCGGGCGTGTTGCACCCCTTCTCGTCGCTGCTGGTTTCGAACGGCGGCGACCTGGTGGTCGACGGCAAGCCGACCCTCGACAGCGAGGCGGCCAAGCAGACGTTCGAGCTCTACGAGAAGCTGATCAAGTCGGGCTATTCGGATCCGGCGATGGCCACGGCCGACGCCAACACTACGGGGCCGTTCCTCGACAGCTTCGTCTCCGGCAAGACCGGCATGATCATCATGGCGAACTGGTGGGAATCGGCGCTGAAGGCCGGCATGGGCGACAATTTCGCCGATATCGCCACCGCCCCGATCCCGGTCGGACCGTCTGGCGACACCGCCCGCTCGATCTCGTATTCGTGGATGACCGTGGTCAACGCCAAGGCCTCGGCCGAGGAACAGACCGCCGCCTGGGACTTCCTCAACTGGCTCAACGGGCCGGAATCGGGTCCGAACGGCGCCTCGGCCATGGGTGACATCCTGATGTCGATGGGCATCCTGCCTTCGCGCACCTCGGATGGCGCCGCGTTCGCCGACAAGCTCGCTGCCGATAGCTTCCTCAAGGGCTACACCGAGACGCTGGGCAATGCGAAGCCGTTCCCGGTGGTGCTGGGCGGGCAGGAATTCTCGGAATCGCTGCAGAAGACGCTGGAAGCCATCCAGTTCGGCCAGCTCTCGGCTGCCGATGCGCAGGCGACGGCACAGGCTGACGCGACCGAGATTCTCGAGCGCAACGCGAAGTAAGAATGTCGGGGCCCTGCCCCGACCGACCAACAACCCACGGTGTCATCCCGGCGTGAGGCCGGGATTCATCTCCGAGACTGCACGACCGGCAACGGATGTGGAGAGATTTCAGGATGGGCCCCGGCCTTGGCCGGGGTGACACCGGTGGATGGGATAGTCCATGCATTCAACCCAACACCGATCGGCGATCGTGATGCTGGCGCCCGCGACCGGGCTGCTGGCGGTCTTCATCATCATTCCGATGCTGCTGACGATCTGGCTGAGCTTTCAGAACTGGTCGACGCAGACCGGGTTCGAGACCGCGACGTTCGTCGGCGTGCAGAACTTCATCGATATCTTCGCCAACAACTCGGTGGGCCGCGACTTCAAGGCGGCGCTGGTCAACACCGCGCTCTACACCGTGGGCTCGGTGGCGATCATCCTGCCGCTGTCGGTGCTGCTGGGGCTCCTGGTGCACCAGAAGATCGCACCAGGCGGGGTGTTCCTGCGCACCGTGCTGTTTTCGACCTACATGGTGCCGATGATCGCGGTGGCGCTGGTGTTCTCAAAGCTCTACTCGCCGACCGAGGGACCGCTGAACCAGATCCTCGGCTGGGTCGGCATCCCGCCGCAGACCTGGCTGAGCGCGCCGCAGACGGCGCTGTTCTCGATCGTGCTGCTCAATGTCTGGCAGCAGGTCGGCTATTTCACCGTGCTGGTGGTGGCAGGGCTGACGCAGATCCCGGATTCGCTCTACGAAGCGGCGAGGATCGACGGCGCCAACCCGATCCAGCGCTTCTTCTCCATTACCCTGCCGCTGCTCGGCAACACGCTGCTGTTCTCGTCGGTGATCGCCATCATCAACGCGGTGCAGGTGTTCGAGCCGGTGGCGCTGATCACCCAGGGCGGCCCGGTCAACGCCACCAATGTCCTCACCTATCATATCCGTCGCGTCGGCATCGAACGCGCCCAGGGCGGGCTCGGCTCGGCCATGGCGGTGACGCTGATGCTGGCGCTGATCGTCGCGATCGCGCTGTTGTTCGCCTTCGCCCGCTCGCGGGAGGCGAAATCCGCATGACGACCGCAATTGCCGACCGCCGCCCGCTCGAGGGCCCGCGCTTCAAGGCGACGCCGGCCAGCGCCTTGCTGGTGCTGGCGATCATCGTGGTCGCGGTGATCGCAGCGTTTCCGCTGGCCTGGATGATCCTCACCAGCCTGAAAACGCCGCAGGAGACCATGCAGGTACCGCCGGTGTGGCTGCCGGGCGCGCCGAACCTCGACGCTTACACGCAGGTGGCCGAGGTGGTGAGCCTGGGCCGGTCGTTCCTCAACTCGGCGGTGATTGCCCTGGTGACGACGATCGCCATCATCGTCACGAGCCTGATGGCTGGGTACGCGTTCGCCAAATACGAGTTCCGCTACAAGGAAGCACTGTTCGCGCTGCTGATCGCGACGATGTTCCTGCCCCCGATCGTGACCTTGATCCCGCTCTACCGGATCACCGGGTATCTGGGACTGAACGGCAGCCTCGCCGGGGTGATCGTCCCCAACCTCGCCAACGCCTTCGGTATCTTCCTGATGCGGCAGTTCATCAAGGGCGTGCCCGACGAACTGATCGAAGCGGCGCGGGTCGATGGGGCGTCGGAACTCCGAGTGCTGTTCCAGATCGTTGCGCCGGCGGTGATGCCGGCCATCGCAGCGCTGGTGCTGTTCGCCTTCGTCTACCACTGGAACAGCTATCTGTGGCCGCTCACCGTGCTGCAGGGCAGCGCCGAGCAATACCCGATCGTCATCTCGCTCTCACGGCTCCTCAGCTACAACCGCGGCGCCATGAATACCGGGCTGGTGATGGCCGGCGCGACGCTGGCGGTACTGCCGCCGGTGCTGCTGTTCGTCATCCTGCAGCGCTTCTTCGTCGATTCCGTCGTCAGTTCGGGGGTGAAGGGATGAGCACGATCCTTGCCATCGATCTCGGCGGCACGCGGTTTCGCGCCGGCATTGCCGATCCGGCCAAGCCGGAAGCGGTGGATGCCGGCGGCGAATGGGCGGCGCCACAGAGCCGCGACGATTTTCTGGGCCTCGTACGACAGCAGTTGAGCGCGCACGGCGCGACGCGACTGGGGCTCGGCATCCCGGGGCTGGCGCAGGGCACGGTGTGCCGCTGGGTGCCGAACCTCCCCTATCTCGACGGGCTCGACCTGGCCGCGGCACTGCCCGAGGTCTCGATCGGGCTCGGCAACGATGCGCAACTGGCGCTGCTGGCCGAAGCATCGGCCGGCGCGGCGATGGGCCTCGAAGATGCGATGCTGCTGGCCATCGGCACGGGCATCGGCTCTTCGGTGCTGGCGGGCGGGCGGATCGTCGCCGGCGATGGCGGCGCGGCGTGCTCGTTCGGCTGGGCGGTGGCGGATGTTCGCGACCCGGGCGAAGACGTCAGCGGCTGGCTCGAACGGCAGGCCTCCGGCCGGGCGCTCGATGCGGCGGCGCGTGAGATCGGCCTGGCCGACGGTGCAACCCTGGTGCGGGCCGCGCGGGGACGCGACGCAGCGGCGATCGAGGCGCTCACACCCGCCATGCAGGCCCTCGGCACGGCCCTGGCAGGCGCAGTGGCACTGCTGGCGCCGCAGGCGATCATCCTCGCCGGGGGCGTCGCGGCATCGGTGGATGTGCTGCGGCCGCTGATCCTGCCGGTATTGCACCGGCAATTGCCGCCGCATCTGAGGACGATCGACATCCGCCCCGGGCAGTTCGGGCCGCGGGCAGGATTGGTGGGCGCGGCTTTTGCCGGCGCCTATGGGCCGAACTGGAGGAATGGGCATGGATGAACCACACGGTCTCATAAAGCCCGATCGGCGGCGGCCGGAACCACTGTGGCATCAGGCCGAGATGGCGCTGCGCGAACTGGTCGAGCGTGGCGAATGGAGCTCGGGCATGCAGATCCCCAATGAGGATCGGCTGGGCGAGATGCTGGGCATCTCGCGTATCACGCTGCGCCACGCCCTGCGCAATCTCGAGGAAGCAGGATTGTTGCGGCGCGAGCATGGGCGCGGCACGTTCGTCCGTTCGGCCACCGTGGTGGCCGGCGTGCGCGGCCTCACCAGCTTCACCGACGAGATGAAGACGCTGTCGCTGCAGGCCGGAACGCGGCTGATCGAGGCCAATCGCGTGGTGGCGGATGAAGAAATGGCCGATGCGCTGGAGATAGCGATCGGCGATTCCGTCGTGCAGCTCAAACGACTTCGGCTCGGCAACGGCATGCCGATCGGCATCCAGACCAGCCACCTGCCCGAGGCACGCGTGCCCGGGCTGCTGGAAGATGCGGCCGGCGTCCAGTCGCTCTATGGCTGGCTCAAGGAGCACTGCGGCATCACCCCGGTAAAGGCCAAGGAAGTCTACCGCGTCGGCAGCGTCGCGGCGGCCGATGCCGAACTGATCCAGCTCACGGCGGGCACGCCGGCCTTCGAGGTCGAACGCATCGCCTACGACTCGAGGGGGCCATTCGAATACGCCCTCTCCACCATGCGTGCGGACCGCTACGAGATCCGCTCCACCCTCTACGTGTAACGCTTTGTTCTGAAAGGCAAACCTATGTCCACCCTGTATATCAGCAAGCTCGTGAAGATCGCCGAGGCGGCGGCCGCAGCGAATGCCGGCGCCTTCGACAAGGCCTCGTCCGCCGTCGCGGAAACCCTCGCCAACAAGGGCCTGGTGCACCTTTACGGTTCGGGCCACTCGGTCCTGCCGGTGCAGGAAACCTACCCGCGCTATGGCTCGTATGTGGGCTTCAACCCGCTGACCGACCCGCGCGTCATGTGGCACAACATCCTCGGCGCCGGTGGCGTGCGTGAACTGCTGTGGCTCGAACGCACCGAGAAATACGCCGAGAAGTTCCTCGACCACCAGCCGCTCAACGCCGGCGACACCATCGTGATCTTCGGCCATTCCGGTTCCAACGCTTCGGGCATCGACACGGCGCTTTACGCCAAGGAGCGCGGGCTGACGGTGATCGCCATCACCGCGCAGTCCAATGCCGGCAAGCCGGCGACCCACTCATCGGGCAAGCGCCTGCCGCACGCCGCCGACATCGTGATCGATACCGGCTCGCCGGTGGAAGACGCGATCGTCGACATCAAGGGCTGGTCGCGTCCGGTGGCCGGCTCGTCCACGGTGCTCGCCATGATGATGATGCACGAGCTGCTGGCCGAGAGCGCGCAGAAGCTCGCCGACCGCGGCATCGAGCTGCCGGTGTTCGCTTCGCCGACCATCCCGGGCGTGACGCTGCACGACACCGACATCATCTACGGCCAGTACCGCGAGCGCATGCTGGAAGCGCAGCAGAAGCACCTGCCGCAGTTCAAGAAGTCCATGGCCAAGGAAGGCTGATGGCAAGTCCCGGGCGGAAGCTGACCCTGACGCCCGGGACATTTTCCCGAAATGACCCAGACCCCCACCGCCTATACCGGCGCCCGCATCTTCGACGGCGAAGCCTGGCACGATAATGCCGCGCTCGTGGTTGCTGACGGCGTCGTGCAATCCATCGGCGTTGCGCCGCCCGGCGCCATCCAGGTGCTCCTCGATGGCGGGGTGCTGGCGCCCGGCCTGATCGACCTGCAGGTAAACGGCGGTGGCGGACACCTGGTCGGACCGCGGACCACTGCCGACGACCTGGCGCAGGTCGCAGCCACCCATCGGGCATTCGGGGTGACCGGGCTGCTGCCGACGCTGATCACCGACACGGCCACGGTCACCGATGCCGTGCTGGCAGCCGGGGCCGAGGCGGCGCGGCGGAAGGTGCCGGGGTTTCTGGGGCTGCATCTCGAGGGGCCGCATCTGTCACTGGCGCGCAAGGGCGCGCATGATCCGGCGCTGATCCGGCCGATGGACGACGCAGACCTGGTGCGGCTGGAGCGGGCGCGCGCCGCCCTGCCCCATCTGCTGGTGACGGTGGCGGCCGAGACGGTGACGCCCGAGCAGATCGCCCGGCTGGTGCGTGCCGGCATCGTGGTCAGCATCGGGCATTCGGACGCGTCGTTCGAGGTGACCTCGGCGGCCATCAGGGGCGGGGCCGGCATGGCGACGCACCTGTTCAACGCCATGAGCCAGATCGGCAATCGCGACCCGGGGGTGGTCGGCGCCGCGCTGCACCATGGCAGCATGTGGGCCGGGCTGATTGCCGACGGCATTCACGTGAACCCGGCGACGCTCGGGCTGGCGCTCAGGGCAAAGACCGGACCCGGGCGGATCTTTCTCGTGTCGGATTCGATGTCGCAAGCCGGCACCGACATGACGAGCTTTTCGCTCAACGGACGAACGATCCATCGCCGGGACGGGGCGCTGCGGCTCGACGACGGCACGCTGGCGGGCGCCGACCTGACGCTCGATGCAGCGGTGCGATACATGCACCAGGTGTTCGGGCTTGAACTCGGCGAGTGCCTGAGGATGGCATCGCTCTACCCCGCAGAGGCGATCGGGGCGGCGGGGATCGGAAGGTTTGCGCCGGGAGCAGTGGCTGATCCTGTGTGGCTGGATGGCAAGCTGAGGCCTCGAGTTTTACCCGGATAGAACCGCTCCCTCCGGGTCACCCCGGCGCAGGCCGGGGCCCATCCTGAGGCAGTGGGTATTGCGCAGGAGCCGCCGCATCTCAGGATGGGTCCCGGCCTTCGCCGGGATGACATCGAGGATGTCGAGACTTTCTGCCCGCCAGAAGCGAGACGGTGCAGAGATCCTCCAACCTAATCGCGGAAACTGTAGCGCGGAGCGGTTTCGGGCTGCAGCAGGATGGCACGCAGGTCGCTGTCGCCGGCGGCATAATCCACCGCTTCGACCGGCGGCTTGGACATGGCCTGCACGCCGACCCAACCGGCCACCAGCGCGCCGAGGAGAATGCCGGCGCCGGTGAAGCGGTATTTGCGGGCGCGCTTGGCGATCCGTCCGGGCAGCAACAGCAGCCAGGCCACGGGGATCAGCAGGAGGAGAAAGAGCAGTTCCATCTGGGGAACCTCGCACTCATTGCCAGCAACTCTATCGGATCGTGGTTAAGGATTGGTGTGGAGCACGCCGCCGACCGGTCGCTGGCCGTAGACGCCGGGCTTTGCCGCTGCTACGCATAGGCGTCTAGTAAAGCGGTTTACAAAAAACAATGACAAGCAAATTCAAGACGGTGTTCGGCGACAAGAAGCCGGTGATTGCCATGGTGCACCTCGGCGCCCTGCCTGGTTCGCCACTGCATGACTACGAGGGGGGCGTGGAGGCCATCGTCGAGGGGGCCCGCAAGGACCTCGAGGCGCTGCAGGCTGCCGGGTTCGATGCCGTGATGTTCGGCAACGAGAATGATCGGCCTTATGAATTCAACGTCGATACCGCCTCGACCGCGACCATGGGCTATGTGATCGGGCGCCTCCGTTCGGGGATCACGGTGCCGTTCGGGGTGAACGTCCTGTGGGACCCCGAGAGTTCGATCGCACTCGCCGCAGCGACGGGCGCGCGCTTCGTGCGCGAGATCTTCACCGGCACCTACGCGTCGGACATGGGGCCGTGGACGCCGGATGCCGGCAAGGCGATGCGCTATCGCGATCGGCTGGGTCGGCAGGACCTGGCGCTGCTCTACAACGTCTCGGCGGAGTTCGCCTATTCGCTGGACCAGCGGCCGCTGAGCGACCGGGCCCGCAGCGCGGTGTTCTCGTCGATCCCCGACGCGATCCTCGTTTCGGGCGCCATCACCGGCGAAGCCGCCAAGATGGTCGACCTCGAGGCGGTGAAGAAGGCATTGCCCACCACCCCGGTGCTGGCCAATACCGGCGTCAAGCACGCCACCGTAGCCGACGTCCTGAAAGTGGCCGATGGCTGCATCGTCGGTTCGTCGCTGAAGGTCGATGGCGATACCTGGAAGGCCGTCGATGCCGACCGGGCAGCCGAGTTCATGCGGCTGGTCCGCGCCGCACGGGGGTATTGATGAGCCTCAAGCAATGGGTGATCGACCTGATGCTCATTCCCGGGCTCTCCGGGTATGAGGGGCGGGTCCGCAAGTACCTCAAGGCAGCGATGGCGGGGCTGGGGATCACCTCGACCACCGACCGGCTGGGCAACCTGATCGCGACGCTGCCGGGCGACAAGGGCGCGCCCAGCGTCATGCTGTTCGCGCATATGGACCAGCTCGGGCTGATCGTGCGGAAGATCGAGGCGAACGGCATAGTGCGGGTCGAGCGGCTGGGTGGCGTGCCGGAGCGGGCGCTGCCTTCGACCGAGGTGCTGTTCTGCATCGGCGAGGGCAAGGATGTGCCCGGGCTGATCGCACATAAGAGCCACCACGCGACATCGCAGGACGAGAAGTACAAGGTCCTGCCCTATCCCGAACTCTATATCGATGCCGGGTTCAAGTCGGCGGCCGAAGTGCTGGCGGCCGGGATCGATGTGGGAACGCCGATCGTCTACGCGCCCAAGGTGACCGAGCTCGCCAATGGACGGATCGCCGGCACGGCAGTGGATGACCGCGCGGCCTGCGCGGTGATGATCGAGGTGGCGAAGGCGCTGACGGACGTGAAGAAGCGGCCGACGGTGCATTTCGTCTTCTCGGTGCAGGAGGAGTTCAACCTGCGCGGTGCGGTGACGGCGGCGCAGGTGCTGATGCCCGATGTGGCGATCCAGCTCGACCTGATCCTTGCCACCGATACGCCGGACATGGCGGCGCGCGGCGACGTGAAACTGGGTGGCGGGCCGGCGATGTCGCTCTACTCGTTCCATGGGCGCGGCACGCTCAACGGCACGCTGCCGCATCCGGCGATGGTCAAGCTGTTCGAGCAGAGCGCCGCGGCCAAGCAGTTGCCGCTGCAGCGGAGCGCCCATATCGGGGCGTTGACCGACCTCAGCTATGTGCAACTGGTCGGCCAGGGTGTGGCCTCGATCGATGTGGGCTTCCCGATGCGCTATTCGCACTCGTCGCTGGAGGTGTGCGACATGGCCGATCTCGAGCAACTGACGACGCTCTTGGTGGAAGCCCTGCCGCGGATCGACAGCAAGTTCAGCCTCGACCGGGACGATTACATCGGATGAGGCACTATCTCGGCATCGATATCGGGACGTTTGAATCGAAGGGCGTGCTGGTGGATGCGGAGGGGCGGATCGTCGCCAGCGCCGCTCGGCCGCACAAGATGCTGGTGCCGCAGCCCGGCTGGGCCGAGCACCGGCCACGTGAGGACTGGTGGGGCGACTTCTGCTTTCTGAGCCAGAAGCTGATCGCCGACAGCGGTGTCGACCCCAAGGACATCGTCGCGGTGGCGGCAAGCGCCATCGGGCCCTGCATGCTGCCGGTGGATGCCGAGGGCGAGCCACTGATGAACGGCGTGCTCTATGGGGTCGACACGCGGGCCGCCAAGGAAATCGAGGAGCTGACGGCGCGGATCGGCGAGGACGTGCTGCTGAGCCGCTGCGGCAACGCGCTGACCAGCCAGTCGATCGGGCCGAAAATCCTGTGGCTGAAGCGGCACCGGCCGGAGCTCTACGCCAGGACCGCCAAGATCCTGACCTCGACCACCTACATCGTCCACAAGCTCACCGGCCGCTATGTGATCGACCACTACTCGGCGGCCAATTTCTCGCCGCTCTATGACGTCGAAAAGCTCGCATGGACCGACGAGCTGGCCGACGACATCATCGGGCTGGACAAACTCCCCGAGGCAATCTGGACCACTGACATCGCCGGCACGGTGACGGTGGAAGCTGCGGCCGAGACGGGCCTTGCGGTGGGCACGCCGGTGACCACAGGCACGATCGATGCCGGCGCCGAGGCGCTGAGCGTCGGCGTGCTCGACAGCGGCGACATGCTGCTGATGTACGGCTCGACCATCTTCATCATCGAGATCACCCCGGTGCGGGTACCGGATGCGCGGCTCTGGTACGCGCCGTGGTTCTTCCCCGGCAAGCACGCGGCGATGTCGGGGCTCGCGACCTCGGGGACGCTCAGCCACTGGTTCCGCGAGCAGTTCGGCAAAGAGCTCGACCCGGCGACCGCGGTGATGGCGCTGGCGCTCGAGGCCGAAGGCTCGCCGCCCGGCGCCAACGGGCTGGTGATGCTGCCGTATTTTTCCGGGGAGCGGACACCGATCCACGACACCGAGGCCAAGGGCGTGCTGTTCGGGATGAACCTGACGCATACCCGCGGCGACATCTACCGGGCGCTCTTCGAAGGCATCGCCTTCGGCACGCACCACGTGTTCGAGACCTATGCCGATGTCGGCCAGCCACCCAAGGCGATCCTCGCCGCCGGTGGGGGCACCAAGAACAGGGTGTGGGCGCAGGCAACCTCGGACGTTTCGGGTCGCACCCAGATCGTGCGGCAGAAGACGGTCGGCGCGTCGTACGGCGATGCGTTCATTGCAGCCCTGGCGATCGGCGACGTGCAACCGGACGACATCCGCATCTGGAACCCGGTGGACCACGAGATCACGCCGGACGAGAACCTTCGCGACCTTTACGCGCGGCGGTATCGGGTGTTCCGGGAACTCTACGAGCGAAGCAAGGACCTGATGCGGGAGCTGTAGCCCAGGAGCGAGCCCCTGGCTCACCCCCTTCGAGCTACGGTAGTCGCTGCGCTCCCAAGCTTCGCTTGCCTCCCATCAGGGGGAGGTCGGGCCGGCGTACTTGGCCGGCCAGCGTGCAGGCCCCTACCCCTTCACTGAACCCGCAGTCAGTCCGCGAATGATGTAACGCTCGAGCAGCACGCCGACGACCACCAGCGGGGCGATGGCGGCGGTGGAGAGGGCGGCCATGCTCCACCAGTTGATACCCTGCGAGCCGGTCTGGCTGGCGACCATCACCGGCAGGGTCTTGGCTTCCGAGCCGGTCAGGAGCGCCGCGAAGAAATACTCGTTCCAGCAGAGGATCAGCGAGAGGATGAAGGCCGCGACCATCCCCGGCAGCGCCATCGGCAGGATAATGCGGAAGAAGGTGCCCCACGGCCCGAGACCATCGACCTGCGCCGCTTCATCGAGCTCGATCGGAATGGTGTCGAACTGGTCCTTCATGATCCAGATGACGATCGGCAGCACGGTGAGAGTGTAGAGCAGGACGAGGCCGATGATGCTGTCGAGCAGCGCCAGTTCGCGGTAGAGCACGAGGAAGGGCAGCGCCAGAACGACCGGCGGCAGGATCAACTGGCTCAGGAAGAAGAAGCTCAGGTCCTGGTTCTTCATCCAGAGGAACTTGTACTGGAAGCGGCTGAGGCCATAGGCGGCGAGCGAGCCGATCAGCACGGCGAGGAACGAGGCGCCGAAGGCGGTGTAGATCGAATTGAGGAAGCGATCGAGGAACTCGTCGCGAACCGTCGAGACCTGCCCGATGGTGTCGGGCGACAGGCCGAGAGAGCGCCAGCCGAGCCAGTTGGGCTGGAAATCCACCCACGGAATCAAATGGCCGAGCTGCACATCCTTGGCCACCTTCATCGAGGTGGTGATGGTCCAGTAGACTGGGAACAGCGACACGAAGGCCCAGGTGACCAGCGCGGCATAGATGCCGACCTTGCCGGCGACATGCTTCAGGCGCCGGGTGGCCGCGCCCGTATCGGCCGAGGCCGCAGCAGACAGAGTAGCTTCGGCGGCCATCAGGTCATCCTCTGCATATACTTGCGCAGGAACTTCAGGAGCAGGGTCACGAAGATCACGATCAGCACGAGGTAGAACATCGCCAGCATGGTGCCATAGCCGACGTTCGAGCGGTCGCGGTATTCGCGGTAGATGAAGCTCGAGACGCTGTCCGTGGCGCCACCCGGACCGCCGGACGTGACGGTGATGATGATGTCGGCGAGCTTGAGCTTGAAGATGATGCGCAGGACGATCGCAGTGATCGAGACCGGCAGCATCAGCGGGAAGATCACCTGCCAGAAGCGCTGCCAGGGCGAAGCGCCGTCGACCTTGGCCGCCTCGATGACCTCCTTGGGCATGGCCTGCAGGCCCGCCAGCAAGAGGATCATCACGAACGGGATCGACACCCAGGCATCCATCGCCTCGATCCACAGCCGCGCCACCCAGGGATCGGTGAAGAAGCTCGGATTGTTGACACCCAGCCAGCGTGCGAACCGGGCCACCGGGCCGAAGCGGTATTCGAGCATCGACTTGCCGACCATCCAGCTGACGGCGACCGGCGACAGCATCAGCGGGATGAGGAAGACGACGCGCCAGAATTTGCGGGCGCGGATCTCGGCGTTGAGCAGCAAGGCGAGGCCGAAGGCGATGGCGTACTCGACGAAGACGAAGAGGACGTAGATCACCATGTTGCGCATGGCGTTCCAGTAGAACGGATCGCGCACCAGCTGCAGCAGGTTGTCGATGCCGTTGAATTTCTGTCCGGTGAAGGACGCGAGGTTCCAGTCGGTGAAGGCGATGGAGAGGCCGAACAAGGTCGGGAAGATCGCCATGGCCGCGGTGAACAGCGCGGCCGGCAGGATGAACAGCGCCTTCAGCCCGGCTTCGCCGCGCATCATCACCATGCCGGCGCCCAGCGCGACGGCCCATAGCAGATAGGCATAGAGGGTGGGGCGCCAGTCCTTCAGACCGAGGGGCAGCACGCCGGCCGAGTTCAGCGCCTGCAGCAGGCCGACAGCGAAGAAGAGAACGGTGGCGGCGGCGATGAGCGCCCTGCCCCCATCCCTGCGGCGACGCGAGACGGCGCCGTAGCTCGGTGATTCAGTCAACGCCATCCACGCCTCTTGCAGAGTTCTGGCTCGGAACTAAATCGGCTGGTGACGGTCCGCCACCAGCCGTGGATTGTCAATCACGCCGAGCGCGGCACTACATGCCGAGCGAAGCCTTGTAGAGCTTGATCTGGCTGTCGCGCCCGATCTGGTCGGTGATCTTCTCCCAGGCCGCGGCGATGGCGTCGGCCGTCTCCTGAGCGGAGGCGTATTGGCCGTTGATGCCCTTCACCAGCTCATCCTCGGCGATCGAATAGTACTGGAAGATGCCGGGGATACGCGGCTCGATGGCGCCGTTGGGGTGGTTGTAGCTGTCGAGGTTGGAGCCGAGATAATCCTCGACGAAGTCGCGATCGTAACCGGCGGCCACCCACTCGTCGTACTGGAACTGCGAGTTACGGTAGGGCTGGAAGCCCGACGGATAAGCAGCCATCCACAGCGAGATGTCCTTGCCGCCCAGATGCGCGGCGGCCGACCAGGCGGCCTTGCGCTTCTTCTCGTCGCCCGAGACGCGGCTCGTCACGTAAACGCCCCAGCCGAGATAGGCGAGGTTGGGGGCGAAGTTCTCCTTCTCTTCCCAGGCGGCGGTCTTGGAATTGTAGACCTTGTTGGCGCCCGGGTTGATCGAGAAGCCGACGACATCGCCGACCACCGAGGTATCGGAGGTGCGGGCGTTGGAACCCACGTCGCCCCACCAGCAGAGCGCGGCGCCGGTGCCGCCGAGGAACTGGCTGAACGCAGTGGTGTTGGGATCGGCATTGAGCTGGTCAGGCGGATAGGCATTGGCCTTCACCAGATCGAGCACGTCCTGGATCGCCTGCACCCAGCCGGGGTTGTTGACGCGCGGCTTCATGGTTTCGGGGTCGAACAGCCAGGCCGGATCGTCCGGATGCTTGGCATAGGCCGCGGCGCGATCGCCGAGGAAGTAGAAGCCGAAGCCGCCCCACTGGTATTTCAGCGGATCGAGGAAACCATAGGCCTGCGCGCCGGTGAGCGGGTCGTTCTTGCCGGCGAGCGCGGCGGGCAGCGTGGCGATCTCTTCCCAATGGGTCGGGACCGGCTGGCCGCTGATCGAGCCCTCGCCGAAATAGTCCTTGCGATAGGCGAAGGTGTGCGTGTCGCCGTCGAGATTGACGCGGTAGGTCTTGCCGTTCCAGGTGCCGACCGGCGGCTGCAGATAGCCCACCAGATCCTTGGAATCGATCTGGGTGGCGACCCAGTCGGGCATCTCGTCGAGCAGGCCCTTGCCTGCGGTATCGCCCTCGAAGGGCGCGCCCATCTCGGTGATGTCGAAATCCACCGTGCCGGTGGCGATCGACTGCTGCAGGCGGGCGTTGTAATCGGCCTGGGCGAGGTCGATCCAGTTGATCTTGGCGCCCGTGTAGGCCTCCCACGGCTTCAGGAAGCCGCGGAACAGGAAGTTGTGCAGGTTCTGGTTGTTGAGCCCCATGAAGGTCAGCTCGACGCCGGCGAATTCGCCCTCGGCGACATTCGCCTTGGTGGCGCCGAGGCAGAGTTCGCCGACCTTCTGCCAGTCCGCATCGGTGGGCGAGCCCTTGCCGACGCCAGGAATCTGCAGGATCTGGGCGCGCAGGTTGTCCTGCGCCAGGGCACGACCGGCGAAGCTGGTGCCGAGCGCCGTACCGGCGGCCAGCGCCGCGGCGCCTTTCATGAAGCTGCGGCGGTTGGCCTGCATGGCCACAACGCGGTTGTAGAGTTCGAGTTTCACGTCTGTTCTCCCTCAAAGCGCCGCTTCCAGCGGCGTTGTCGCCTCCGCGCCGGCGCTCGATGGGAATGAACGTGCAGGTCGGGCCGCGCCATGGCGCAACCCAAGTCCCTCAACCCCTGCCTTCCGTCCCTCCCCAGGGAGCGCTCCCTTATATGCGGGATGCTGAGGAATGGTATGAAGCTGACATGTTAGAAGTCAACATGTTGGCGAACGCACTGGCTGCGCCCGGCGCATAAAGAGGGGCTTGCATTCATTAGTGAGTAGTGACTGCTTTCACTAGTGAATGCGCAGTTTCGGCTACGCTTCGGGTGGCAGCACGCCTTTCTTGAGGATGAAGCAGCCATAGAAGCGGCGCTCGCCGGTCTGGATCACCACGTAGGACTGCCTGGCGGCCTCATAGAAAGCGAAACGCTCGATCGAGCCCATTGGCGACGGCTTGCCCTCGGCCCTGTCGATCGCCGCCTGCACCTCTTGCTGTACCGCCGGCACCTCGTCTGGCTTGCCGACGATCTCCATCCGCAGCACCGGGTGCGGCACGAAACTGTCGAGCGGCAGCAGCGACAGGATCGCCTCGGCGGCCCGGCCGGCCGTGACGTTCTCGAGCTTCAGCAGCTTGCCGTAAACCGTCTGCCGGGCGATCGAATCCGAGGGGAAGTTCATGTCGGCGATGATCAGGTCGTCGCCGTGCCCCATGGATTTCAGCGCGTGCAGCACGTCGGCATTCAGGATGGGATCGAGCCCCTTGAGCATGATGTCCTCCTCCAAGGATGAAGGTGAGTAACATGCTGTTGGCGTGCTGTGGACCCGGAAAGCGGGACGGCTCCCGGTCCCGCCGCCGAAACGTCCCCTGCAACGCCACTCTGGCGGAAGTGTTATCCACAACACGGATCGGAGGGCATGGTGGAGGCAAGCTTTGTGCACGTACGCCAAAGCTGTCCGAAAGCATTGGCGCTTGATCATTCGATCGCACTGGCTATGTTGCACGCCGCAGTCGTCAGTGTGGACCGTCGACAACCCTCGCGCCTCATGGCCGGGATGTTCAGGGCTATATAGTTATGTGGCGGAGACACTTGGGTCTCGGCGCGCGGCGACTGGTTGTAGGCCAGCACCGGATAGCGCAAGCAGAGGACCAAATGCGATGACGGCGGCCGGGGGGCGGCTGGCCGTATTGTTGGCGACCTTCAACGGCGCCAGGTTCATCGACGAGCAGTTCCGCTCGATCGATCAGCAGGCATGGCCTGCTATCGATGTATGGGCGTCGGACGACGGCTCATCAGACGGGACGGCGAGCTTGCTCGAGCGCTGGGCTTCGCGCTGGAGCAAAGGCAGCTTCGCGCGGTTGCCCGGGCCGGGCCGCGGCTTTGCCGCCAATTTCCGTTCGCTGCTGGTCAACACCAATATCGATGCCGACTATGTGGCGTTCTGCGACCAGGACGATGTGTGGCTGGCCGACAAGACGCGTGTCGCCGCGAAGGCGCTGGCGGCGCATGGCTGCCGCCCGGCGCTCTATTGCGCGCGCACCATCATTACCAATGAAGCAGGACAGGAGCTGTCGCGCTCACCACTGTTCCGCCGGCCACCCGACTTCGCCAACGCGCTGGTGCAGAACATCGGCGGTGGCAACACCATGGTGCTCAACCGGGCGGCGCATCAATTGGTTCGGGAGGCCGCGACCCGCACCGAGTTCGTCAGCCATGACTGGTTCGCCTACCTGATCGTCGCCGGAGCCGGCGGACACGTCACCTATGACGAGACCCCGCATGTGCGCTACCGGCAGCACGGCCAGAACCTCGTGGGCTCAAACCAGGGCTGGGGGCCACGGATGCGCCGCCTGACGGCAGCGTTCGGAGGACGCTTCACACTGTGGAACGACCACAATGTCGCGGCGGTCGAAGCCTGTCGTGACCTGCTGACCCCGGCGGCGGCTGAAATCTTCGATCGATTCCGGCGGGCTCGCACCGGCCCCCTGCCCGCGCGGCTGGTGAATCTGTGGCGCTCGGGCGTTTACCGGCAGACCGCACTGGGGCAGGTGTCGCTCTATGCCGCAGGCCTGCTCCGCAAGCTCTGACGCGATAGCAGATCATGAACATTGCCGCTAAGGTCCGCGCGCGGAAGGGGACTACAAGACCATGACCATCCTGGTGACCGGCGGCGCCGGCTTCATCGGCTCGAACTTCGTGCTCGACTGGCTGACGGCCGGCGATGAACCGGTGGTGACGCTCGACGCGCTTACCTATGCGGGTAATCTGGCCAACCTCGCTTCACTGCAGGGCGACGCCCGCCACCATTTCGTGCGTGGTTCGATCGGCGACGGCGCCTTGATCGGCCAGCTGCTGCGCGGTCACGACGTCAGAGCGGTGGTCAATTTCGCCGCCGAGAGCCATGTCGACAGGTCGATCTCCGGCCCGGCCCCGTTCTTTGAAACCAACGTGATGGGAACGCTGAACCTGCTCGAGGCGGTGAAGGCCTATGTCGCGGCACTGGACGAGGCGAAGCGGCAAAGCTTCCGGTTCCTCCACGTTTCCACCGACGAGGTTTACGGCACGTTGGAGCGTGACGAAGCGCCTTTCGCCGAGACCAACGCCTACAAGCCGAACAGCCCCTATGCAGCGTCGAAGGCGTCGTCGGACCATCTGGTGCGGGCCTATCGCGAGACCTACGGGCTGCCGACCATTATCACCAACTGTTCGAACAATTACGGTCCGCTGCAGTTTCCTGAGAAACTGATTCCGCTGATCATCCATAACGCATTGAACGGCAAGGCTTTGCCGATCTACGGCGATGGCCTGCAGGTCCGCGACTGGCTGTATGTCGGCGACCATTGCTCGGCGCTCCGCCGCGTGCTCGAGGCAGGCGCACCGGGCGAAACCTACAATATCGGCGGCGACAACCAGAAGACCAACATCGAAGTGGTGCGAACGATCTGCGCGCTGCTCGACGCCAAACGCCCACGCACCGATGGCGCAAGCTATGCGGCGCAGATTACCCACGTCACCGACCGGCCGGGACATGACCGCCGCTATGCGATCGACCCGAGGAAGCTGGCAGGGGAACTCGGCTGGCGGCCGGCTGAGGCGTTCGAGAACGGGCTCGCCATGACGGTCGACTGGTACCTCGCAAATGCAGCCTGGGTCGCGGACGTGACCAGTGGCGCCTACCGCGAGTGGGTGGCGAGGCAATACGGATGAAACTGCTGATCCTTGGCCGTGATGGCCAGGTTGGCACTGCGCTGACCCAATTGCTGGCGCCACTTGGCGAGATCGTGGCGCTCGGGCGTGACGGGGCCGACCTGGCGCGACCGGAAGGGCTCGGTGCCATCATCGACCGCGAGCACCCGGACGTAATCGTCAACGCCGGCGCTTACACTGCCGTCGACAAGGCTGAGAGCGAGCCCGAACTGGCACGGCTGGTGAATGCCGCTGCGCCGGCAGCACTGGCTGCCGCTGCGGCGGCGAGCGGCGCCTGGCTGATCCACTATTCCACCGACTACGTGTTCGATGGCGAGAAGACGGCGCCTTATGTCGAGGACGATGACACGGCACCGCTCAACGTTTATGGCGCAACCAAGCGAGCCGGCGAGCTGGCCGTTGCCGAGGCCGGCGCCAGGCACCTGATTTTTCGCACGAGCTGGGTGCATGCCCCGGGCCGCAGCAACTTCGCCGCCAAGATCCTGAGCCTTGCACAGAGCCGTGACGAACTGAGGGTGATTGACGACCAGATCGGCGCACCGACCAGCGCCCGGCTGATCGCCGAGATCACGCGTCGGGCCATCGAGCAGATCGAGCGGCAACGTCCGTTGGAGAGCGGCATCTATCATCTTGCCGCCGCGGGAGAAACCAGCTGGCACGGTTACGCCCGCTATGTCGTCGACGCGGCGCTGCAGCGCGGGGTGCCGTTGCGGACAAGCCTCGAGCGGATCGTGCCGGTGCCCTCCTCCGCCTTTCCGTCGCCGGCCCGGCGGCCGCACAACTCACGCCTTTCCACCCACAAGCTGCGCCGCGCGCTCGGTATCGACCTGCCCGATTGGCCGGACGATGTACAAGGCACGCTCGACGCCCTGCTTCCGGAGCCCACTCGATGACCCGCCGCGGTATCGTTCTTGCCGGCGGCGCCGGCACGCGCCTCCACCCCGCGACGCTGACCGTCTCCAAGCAGTTGCTGCCGGTCTACGACAAGCCGATGATCTACTATCCGCTCTCGACGCTGATGAGCGGCGGCATCCGCGAGGTGCTGGTGATCTCGACGCCCGAGGACCTGCCGCGGTTCCGCACCCTGCTCGGCGACGGCCGGCAATGGGGGATGGAACTGAGCTATGTGGTGCAGCCAAGCCCGGACGGGCTGGCGCAGGCCTTCATCCTCGGCGCCGATTTCGTCAATCGCGAACCATCGGCACTGATCCTCGGCGACAACATCTTCTTCGGCCACGACCTCGCGAAACTGCTGCAGGGCGCCGACCGGCAGGCCGATGGCGCGACGGTGTTCGCCTATCACGTGAACGATCCGGAACGATACGGCGTGGTCGAGTTCAACCCAGCCGGTGCGGCCATCTCGATCGAGGAGAAGCCGAAGGTCCCCAAGTCGAACTATGCCGTGACGGGGCTCTATTTCTACGACGAGCGGGTCGTGGAGCTGGCGCGCGGCCTGAAGCCCTCCCCGCGCGGCGAGCTCGAGATCACCGATCTCAACCGGCTCTATCTCGAGCAGGGTACGCTCAGCGTGCAGCGCATGGGCCGAGGATTCGCCTGGCTCGATACCGGCACGCATGACTCGCTGCTCGAGGCTGGACAGTTCATCGCCACGCTGGAAAAGCGGCAGGGCTTCAAGGTCGCCTGCCCCGAGGAGATCGCCTGGCGCAACGGCTGGATCGACGACGAGGCGCTGGCGCGACTCGCAGAACCACTAAAAAAGAGCGGCTACGGCATGTATCTGATGGCGCTGCTGCGCGAAGGGCGAGGCTGATGAACGTCCAGAAACTGGACATCGACGGATTGATGGTGTTCGAGCCGCGCGTCTTCGCCGACGAGCGCGGCGTTTTCTTCGAGAGCTTCAACGAGGCGAAATTCCGGGAGGCCACCGGTTTCAGCGGTAGTTTCGTGCAGGACAACCACTCGATCAGCCACAAGGGCGTGCTGCGCGGGCTGCACTACCAACTGCCGCCGCACGCGCAGGGGAAGCTGGTGCGCGTGGTTGCGGGTGCGGCGTTCGACGTCGCAGTGGATATCCGCGAGGGTTCGCCAACGTTCGGCAAATGGGCCGGGGTGGAACTGAGCGCGGCCAACCGGAAGCAGTTCTGGATCCCCGCTGGGTTCGCGCACGGTTTCCTGGCGCTCGAGGATGGGACCGAGTTTTTGTACAAGACCACCGATTTCTGGCACGCGGCGAGCGAAAGAAGCATCCGGTGGGATGATCCGGAGATCGGGGTGCAATGGCCGCTGGAGGGAGCGCCGGTCGTTTCGGGGAAAGACGCGGAGGCGCCTGGTATCAGTTCGTCCAAGGTGGCGATGTGACCCTTGGTTCGCTCGCACACCGCGACATGATTCCTACTCGCAAAAACAACCGCGGTTCTGTCCACACGAGCTGCCTCGCCTTGGAGGTCGGTCGTGACCGCTGATTTCGACAAGCCCGAGGTGAGATACTCATTTCCCAGGCCAGAGACGAAACTGCCGTTCACCGGCGAGCGCTTCGTTTCGGGACTGACTGGTCCGATCCAGCATGAGCATCATCACCGGTATCTGTTCGCGGCGCCACTCTGTGCCGGCAAGGCCGTCCTGGATATCGCATCGGGTGAAGGCTATGGCTGCCGGCTTCTGTCCCAGGTCGCGAGTTCGGTGATTGGCGTGGATAATGATGCCGACGCCGTGCGATTCGCGAGCGACCAGTACGCCTCCGAGCACCTGCAGTTCCTGGTGGGTGACGCCACAGCGATACCGGTGGCGTCGGCCAGCGTGGACGTGGTTACAAGCTTCGAAACCATAGAGCACTTCCAGGACCACGAGCGCTTCCTTCAAGAGGTCTCGCGTGTACTACGTCCGGGCGGACTGCTCGTCATCTCATCGCCCAATCGCGTCATCTACAGTGAGTTGAGCGGGCACGTGAATGAGTTTCACGTGCGCGAGCTGGATCGGGAGGAATTTCGCGCCGAACTGCTGGCCCGGTTTGCAAACGTCGCAGTGTTCGAGCAACGCTCTCTCTACGGTTCCGCCATTGTCGCAGAGCGAGGCGAACCTGCGCGCGTGAGCAGCCTCAATAGCCCGGATGGCTTGGCCTACGACAGCTACACCGGTCTGCCAAACGTGCCATATTTCGTGGCGGTTGCGTCATCGGGACCACTGCCGGACATTGCCAACAGCCTGATGTCCGATGGTTCCTATATCGGCAGCCTGCATAACGAAATCGCCGCCCTTACGAACCAGGTGAAGGCATCCGACGCCGGGGGCGACGAGCTGCATGCGCAGGCGGCCAAGAAGCAGGCGGAGATCGAGCATATCGGCGATCAATTGCGGCACGCCGAGAGCCAGCTTCGCGCGCTTCGCACTGCCATCGAGCAATGGCGGCAAGCATCCGAGGCTCCCAAACGAAGCTCCCCGCCGCCGCCTCAGAGCAGATGGGGCATCCTGGGGGCCAATCCGGTGGCGCGAAGGCTGCGTGCGGTTTTGCATCGCCTGCGCGTCGGTCGGGCGCGCGCTGCGTTCGACGGCACATACTACCTGTCACAGAACCCGGATGTTGCCGCCGCCGGCATCGATCCCTTCCAGCACTATCTGCTCACTGGCTGGCACGAGGGGCGCGATCCCAGTGCAGTGTTCTCGACCAGGTACTATCTGGAGCAGCATCCGGACGTGCGAGCGAGCGGCATCAATCCGCTACTGCATTACGTCGTTCGGGGACGCATCGAGGGGCGGCGCGCGCATCCGGAACAGGCTGAGCCGTGGTCTCATCGCAAGACCTTCAGCCCACCAGTGCCTAAGTTCGTGCCGATAACCACCGCGGAGCCCCTGGCTACGAAGCCGGCACGGGTGATTGCGCTTTACCTACCGCAGTTTCATGCCATTCCCGAAAACAACCAGTGGTGGGGCGAGGGCTTTACTGAGTGGACCAATGTCCGGGCAGCGAAGCCGCATTTTGAAGGCCACTACCAGCCGCACGTGCCCATCGACGCAGGCTATTACGACCTCCTGGACCCCACCGTGCAGCAGCGGCAAGTGGAACTGGCCAAACTCTACGGCATTGGCGGCTTCTGCTTCTACTTCTATTGGTTCGGCGGCAAGCGGTTGCTCGAAAAGCCGCTCGAGAACTGGCTGAACGACAAATCGTTGGATCTGCCGTTCTGCGTCTGCTGGGCCAACGAGAACTGGACACGCCGGTGGGACGGACTCGACGCCGAGGTGCTGATCGCACAGCGGCATTCGCCCGAGGACGACATCGCCTTTATCGAGGAAGTGGCGCCCTTTCTCCGGGACGAGCGTTATATCCGCGTCGACGGCAAGCCGCTTCTGGTCGTCTATCGTCCCAGCCTGCTGCCCTCGTCCAAGGAAACCGCTGCACGCTGGCGGCAGTGGTGCCGCGAGAACGGCATTGGCGAAATCCACCTGGCCTACACCCAGTCATTCGAGCATGTAGATCCGCGGAACTACGGTTTCGACGCAGCGATAGAATTTCCGCCAAACCGCTCGCGGCCGCCCGACCTTACCAACGCGGTGACACCGCTGGACCGCGACTTCAGCATGAAAGTCTACGACTGGAGCGTCCTCAACGAACGCAGCGCACGCTACGAGCAGTCCAAGTACACGTTGTATCGCAGCGTTTGCCCCAGTTGGGACAACACTGCCCGGCGCAAGAACGCCGGCACGGTCTTTGTCAACAACTCGCCCGAACTCTATCGCGAGTGGCTGTCGCGCGCGATCGCCGACACGGCGTCGCGCTTCGAAGAGCCCGACCAGCGGCTGGTTTTCGTCAATGCCTGGAACGAATGGGCTGAGGGTGCGCACCTCGAACCGGACGCCAGCTATGGCTACGCTTGGTTGCAGGCCACGCGCGACGCCCTCGAAGGGCAAGCCGTCCGGCGCACAGATCGGCGCCGCATCGTCATCGTCTCGCACGATGCGCACCCGCACGGTGCCCAACTGCTTGCCATGAATATGGCACGCACGTTTGGGGAGATGGGTTTCGACACCGACATGATCGTCCTTGGCGACGGACCGCTGCTGCCGCGGTTCGCCGAGGTGGCAAAGGTCCATCGGATCGATCTGCGGGCAGAGTCCGGCAGTGCGATCCTCGATAGACTTCGTGCATTGCATGCCGGCGCCGAGGTCGCGATCGCCAACACCACAGTGTCCGGACTGCTCGTCCCCCTGCTCAAGCAAGCTGGCTTCAGAGTCGTCTCGCTGATTCATGAACTGCCTGGAGTGCTTCGCGCTTACAAGCTCACCGAGCACGCCAGAGCCATCTCCGACCACGCCGACAAGATCGTCTTTGCAGCCCAGGTTGTGCGAGACGGCTTCGAGGAAGTGATCGGTCGTAGCCTCGAGCAGGCTGAGATCAGGCCCCAAGGTCTTTACAACCGCACGAACTTGGGAAGCGAGACAGCCCGCAGTGAATTGCGAAGCGCGGTCCGAAATAAGCTGGGACTGCCAGCGGGTTCGCGCCTCGTCTTAGGCGTTGGCTATGGCGACCACCGAAAGGGACTGGATCTCTTCGTAGACATGAGCTTGACCTTGCTAGAGCGCGATCATGAGGCCGTCGCGGTATGGGTTGGACACCTCGATGGCCGCTTCGGCGACGCGCAGAAGAGACGGGTCCGTGCTGCCGGACTTAGCGACCGGATCGTCTTTACCGGACTTGTGGACGAGCCGCAGGAGTTCTTCCAGGCTGCCGACGTCTATGCCCTGACGTCGCGCGAGGACCCCTTCCCTTCTGTGGTACTTGAAGCGATGGACGCTGGCCTTCCGGTGGTCGCCTTCGAAGGAGCGGGCGGGTTTGTGGACCTGCTGCGACGAGGCTGCGGTATAGCGGTACCGGCCTTCGATACGAGTGCCATGGCTTCGGGGATCGAGGATCTTCTCGATCGCCCGGACTACGCAGCGCAGATGGGCCGGAGCGGGCGCGAGATTATCGAACACGAGTTTCACGTTCGCGACTATGCGTACGACCTCCTGAAGTTTGCCGGGCGCCCGCTGCCGCGGATCTCAGTGGTGGTACCCAACTACAACTACGCACGGTATTTGCGGGATCGCCTCGCTTCGATCACCGAACAGAGCGTCGTGCCCTACGAGTTAATTGTGCTGGATGACGCTTCGAGCGATGACAGCGTCGAAGTGATCCGGGACTTCCTCCGCCAGATCCCGATCCCTTCGACGCTGGTGGTCAACGACGACAACTCGGGCTCGGTGTTCAAGCAATGGCAACGTGGCGTCGAACTCGCCCGCGGAGATTTTGTTTGGATTGCCGAGGCTGATGACCTCGCTGACGCGGACTTTCTCGCCGAATTGCTTCCGAAGTTCGCTGATCCCAGTGTCGTGTTGGCGTTCTGCCAATCTCGCCAGATGGGCGATAGAGGCGAAATCCTCAGCAACCATTACCTCGACTATGTGGCCGATATCGACAGCAGTCGCTGGACCAAGTCGTATACCGTGGGTGGCGACGAGGAGATCGCCACGGCTCTGCACGTGAAGAACACCATTCCAAACGTGAGCGCCGTCGTTTTTCGCCGGGAAGTACTGCAGGCGGTGCTCTCCGAGTACGGCGAAGAGATCAGATCATTTCGCTTCGCCGGCGACTGGGTGGCGTACCTTCGCGTGTTGGAGCGAGGTTCGATCGCCTTCTCGCCTCTTTCGCTGAACTCACACCGCCGCCATGCGAGCAGCGTCACGGTGGGCAACTTCAATGCCCGGCAGTTGCGGGAAATCATTAAGGTGCAGCGTGAGGTCGTCCAGCGCCATGCTTTGGGCGAGGCTGCCACGCAACGCGCCGAAGCTTATGCAGACCGGCTCTACCATCAGTTCGGCCTAGCAACTCCCGACATGCCTCGTTTTCAGGACAACCCTGAATTCAAGGCGCATTGAGCTGAGCCAGTAGTCGCAAGATGAGAATTCTGTTCATTGGCGCGCCGATCGCTACGCCAGATGCGGCATTGAGCCTTCCCGACAAACTTGCGTACGCCGGCAACGATACCGGGAACCTGCTGATAGGTCAGTCCCTCCATCAGGCGTTGAAATCGTCGGCGCATGGTTATGGACTCGATGCTTCTCCAGCGAAGATCAACGAAGAGTACGACCTGATAGCAATTGCGGCCGCCAACTTCATCTTCAGGGGGTTTGATCTTTCTCATTACGCCGCCTTCATCGAAGCGACCAAGCTTCCCGTCATTGTAGTGGGGCTGGGCGCCCAGGCGCCACAAGCCGGGGCGAAATTTTTCGATGTCCCTGAGGGCAGCAAGCGCTTCCTCAGGGTTGTTTCAGAGCGAAGCAAACTGATCGGTGTTAGAGGGTACTTCTCAGCGCAGGTGATGGAAGACTTCGGCATCACTAACGTATGCGTTGTCGGTTGCCCCAGTCTCTACCGGTCAAAAAGGCGCGACCTCCGCATCAGGCGGCTGTCGAACGCAGCAGCGGCGAGGGTCTCGCTGAACGGGTCGAGGAATGCGTCGAACCATTCCAGTTCACCCGCCTTGGCAGCGCGTGTTGAGAGGGACCTGATACGGCTCTCGATTGAGCACGGATACAGCTACGTGCTGCAGAGTGAACTACCGGAGATGCAGATCCTCGGCGGAGACCAACTGTCGAGCGAGTTTGCCAACACGCTCCAAGGCGAAGTCAAGCGACACACCATCCCGCTTGGAGTTCCGCAGTATGCCGCCCATGTGCGTGAACACTACCACGCCTTCTTCGACCCTGATCGGTGGGATCAGTACATCAATGATTTCGACCTGTCGCTTGGCTCGAGGTTTCACGCAAACCTGATTGCTCTGACGAATGGCGTTCCCGCGATAGTGCTTAGCCACGATTCAAGAACGACTGAATTGTCGGAACTAATAGGCATTCCTCACGCCGCCATAGACGATGTTACAGGTCTGGATCCGGTCGCGCTCGCAACTGCGGCAGACTTTGATGGGTTCGAGGCGCGCTATCGTGTTCTATACGACAGGTTTGCTCATTTCCTTGAGGCGAATGGGCTTGAGCACCGTCTTTCCGATGCGCAGCACGTCGACGATATCCACGCACACCTGGCGCCGGCCGGGCGGATCAGACCGCTGGACAGCCGGACAAAAACGCCAACGCGCATGCAAAGAAAAGCCAGTTCTGTCGGGGCCCGGACCACAGTGTCGATAACAACAGCACCAAAGCTCGTCTACCACGCCTCTGGGCACTGCCCGATCTGCGAGGCCGACGTTGAGTTCACTGCGCAACATGACTGGTATCGCGATCATCTGCTTTGCTCGCGATGCGGATCGATTCCGCGCGAGCGAGCGCTGGCACTCGTTCTGGGGCGACGTTTTCCGAATTGGCGCAACCTCGCTATTCACGAGTCGTCGCCTCATCCAAGGGGAGCCTCGCTGAAGCTGAAACGGGAGTGCAAGTCGTACGTGGCTTCTCACTACTTCCCTGGCAAGCCTCTGGGGATGGTCGTGGATGGCTTCCGCAACGAAGATCTCGAAGTGCAAACCTTCCTGGATGAGAGCTTCGATCTGGTCGTGACGCTTGATGTGATGGAACACGTGAACCAGCCGGGCGACGTCCTGCGGGAAGTTGAACGGACCCTGAAACCGGGGGGGGCCTACATCTTTACCTCTCCGACCTACAAAGACCGCGTAACCAGTGAGCGGCGAGCGCTGTATAATACCGATGGGTCGATCCTGCACCACGCGGCGCCCGAGTATCATGGCAATCCGATCAACAATGCCGGCTCGCTGGTGACGTTCCACTACGGCTATGATTTCGCTGAGCGCGTCTTCGACTGGTCAGGTCTCGATGTCGAAGTCGTTCGCTTTCACGACCACAGTCACGGGCTGATCGGCGAGTTTACCGAGGTATACGTTGCAACCAAACCTCGTGGCGCGCGTCGCGAGGTTTCGTCCGTCAAGGCGCCGCTTGCGATGGTGGATACCCGTTGGCCGGAAGATATTCGGTCGCTGTGTGAAACGGCGGCGGGTTCTTTCGGTGTCTCTCCGGAAGTCCACGCCGAAGATTTCATTTTCCGTTTCATTCATGACCATCCAGGGTTCCCGAGCAAAGCTTCGGCGGTCGACTATTACTTCAGCGATGGGGCGAGGTCGGCGGCGAAGGTACGGGCATTCATCGACCGTTTCCTCGGGGACGACGGGCAGCAGAAAACAGTCCTTGAGTTCGCCGCCGGATATGGCGCAGTAACCCGGCACGCGGTGGGAGCCCTTTTGCCCCATACGCTGCACAGTTCCGATATCCACCCTCAGGCGAACGCTTTCCTCGAGCGGCAAATGTCCGTCGATACCGTCCAGTCGGTGGATACACCCGAAGCTCTCGTGCTGCCGACCGAGTACGACGCCATCTTCGTGCTGTCCTTCTTCTCGCATATGCCCAGGTCAACGTGGGGGCGCTGGCTGAAGCGGCTATGCGGGGGGCTGCGCAAGGGCGGGGTGTTGCTCTTTACGACGCATGGACAGACCAGCATGCAGCACTTTCCGCAGGCGGTGCTCGATCGATCTGGCTTCTGGTTCGACAAGAGCAGCGAACAGGGCGACCTCGAAACGGCCGCGTACGGCCAGACCATCACCTCGCAAAGCTTCGTCGAGGCGCAGATCAAGGAACTCGAAGGCGTGGTCGAGTACCTCGAATTCGAGCCGGCTGGTTGGTGGGAGCACCAGGACACTTACGTCCTGCGAAAGCTTTGACGTGATGGGTCACTGTCATGCCGGTCGTCGGCAGGATCAGCCGGTGCCAACGCCGTATGTTGCACGCGTGGCCAAGGCACGCCTCCGCTTCCGCTCGGCCAAGCGCATGCCGGGAACCTCTATGTACTTGTAGGTCATAAGGGACAGCGGCACGAGGATCACCAGCGTGAGAACCACCGAGAGCAGGAAGGCCGGGGCATCGGGAAGAACCTCATAGAACCAGTCGAAGGCATGCCTGCGCTTGAGCACGTCGATCACGAGCGGATGCAACAGGTAGAGGCTGAAACTCGCTCTTCCGAGGGTACCTGTGATGCGGTTCACGAGCCCCTTGATCGGTGCAAGGGCAATCCCGACGACCCCGCCGGCAAAGGCAATGGCCCAGACAAGCTTCGTTGCTGCGGGACCGCCATATGCGCCAGTAAGCGTAGATCCCACGCTCATCAGCCAGAGCGTGACTGCGGCCGATGCCAGGAGCAGCAGTTGTCCGACCAAGCTCTGTCGAACGAGTGACACCCGAAGACGGATCGCTCGCCAGACGAAGTAGCCAAGGATGCCCGCGGCGAAGTAGAGGGCATGCGCAAGGATGAAGAACTGGCCAAAATCCTTCAATGTCGATGGAGCCGTCGCAAAGACCTCGGTCCACATTGCTGTGACGAAGATGGAGACGGCGAACAGAGCGGCCGCCCGCCTGAACGAGGTCGTCACAATCAGCAGCACCGGCAGGAGCAGATAAAACAGCATCTCGACGCCGATCGACCAAGATGCCCAGACGTAACCGGTCACGTGCTGGGGGATCATGTTGAAGACGAACAGCGCAGAGGATGCGGTCACTGCCAGACCAGGAACGGCACCATACTCGAGGTACAGGTAAGCCGCGTAGACGAAGATCATCGCGTAGAACAGCGGTGCTATCCTGAAGAACCGCCTTCGGAGGTACTCCGAGATTTCTCCCGCGGTAGTGAGTCGTCCCGCATAGCCCACACAAAGGCCAAACGCGCTGACGATGTAGAAGAGTGGGACAGCAAACCCGAAATAATTCCCCATGAAACTGAACTGCTCGGGGATCGCGAGGCCTGGCGCCATCCAGATAAGGTGAAACACCACGATCGCCATGGCGGCCAGAAAGCGGGTCGACTCAAGGCCGGGCAGCTTGGGCCGCACTGTGCTTCCTGTCTCTGCTTCGAGAGCCGCCGTGGTCATTGGTTTTCCTGGTCTGTTCGAGCTGGCCCGCCCGCGAAGGTTATGGGCGCAACGTAATCGCTTGTGCCGACGGAAATTCCACCGTCGAGATGGTTATGGATGACGCGCCCGCCTGAAGAGCGTAGGTCCAGAAATCGGCACCGAATTCGGTCCTCACCGCGAAGTCCTGGCGGCCTGCAAAGCTGGGTGCGCCGTGAAAGCTCAGCGGCAGATTGTCTCGACTGCGAGAAAGGCGGCCGACGATGATCGGTATCGTGAAGATTACCGCACCGCGCCAGGCCGTGACTCTCATGCACTCTCGAAGGGCTTGGCGTGGATCCTCGACGTGCTCGAGAGTGTCCGAATGGATCACCAGATCAAATGCCCCGTCGGAGAACGGCATCGCATGCATATCAATCTGAGGGTAGTTGTGACGCTGATAGTTCGGCAAGTTTGCGAGGGCGTCCGATACCCCCTGGCAGCCGTTCAGATCCAGCACTCTGATGCTCTCGGCACCCAACTGACGCAGCGGTGCAGTCAGCCCCATGAACGCGCTGATGGCTGAACCCAATGCGCACCCTCGAAGGTTGGTGCCACAGTCGGCGCACTTGGTTCCCTGTTGACGGTCGATATAGTCGACCTCGACCGCGTCGAGTTCCCACTCGGCGATGAGTTCAGACCACAACACCTGCGTGTCCGTAAACACGGATCCTCCACATACGGCGCACGTCGGCAATACTCCGACCTCCATAGCTTCATCCCCTCAGTCGGGGGCTGTCGCCACCGACGACTATCATCTGCTTCACCCGAACGACTTCACCCTGCCCTTTTCCAGCTCCAGCCGCTTGTTACAGGTCTTTTTGAGCAGCTCCTCGCTGTGGCTGGCGAGCACGATGATGCCAGCCCTTTCAGCGAGTTCATCCATGCGCTGCTTGGCCTTCACCTGGAAGGCGGCGTCCCCGGCGCCGATCCACTCGTCCATCAGCAAGATTTCAGGGTCGAGCGTGGTGGCGATGGCGAACGCCAGGCGAGCGGCCATGCCCTGGCTGTAACTACGGAACGGCATGTCGATGAACTCGCCGAGTTCGGAAAACTCGATGATCTCCTCGGTACGGGCGGCGATCTGGTCCTCGGTCCAGCCGTTGATCAGGCCGCGCAGCAGAATGTTGCGACGGCCGGTCGCTTCCTGTCGGAAGCCTATGCTGATGTTGAACAGGGCATCGACCCTACCCTTGATGTCGAGCTTACCGGCGGTCGGCTCGTAAATGCCGTAGAGCACTTTGAGGAGCGTCGTCTTGCCAGCGCCGTTCGCTCCGACCAGGCCAAGACGATCGCCTGCTTCCAGCTCGAAGCTGACTCCGTCCAGGGCCGTGACGAAGCGATGGCGGCCCGAGCCGCTGATAGTGCCGCCCGTCTGCTGCGGCAAGCGCTTGTCGCGCGGACGCAGTGTGAGCTTTTCGCGCACGTGATAAGCAAGCCGCAGGTCGTTTGCTTTGATTGAAATCATCAGAGGACCAGCGCGACCTGCCGCCGCAGCGTGCCCAGAAGAAAAATGGCGAGCACCCAGAATGCGACGCCAACGACGAGGCAGGCGCTCAGCGCCAACACCGGAACCGTGCCGTCAACAATCGGCTGGCGCACTGCGTCCAGCAAGTAGGTGAAGGGGTTCCAATCATACAGCGCGCCGCGAAGCCCCCCCTCGCCGCCGTGGACCCAGAACACCGGTGTCGCAAACATGGCGACGCGCATCAAATTGCTGACGATGAACTGGCTGTCGGGAAAGAAGACGCCCAGGAACGCGAAGACCACGATCATGGGTGGCGAGACAACGAGAACCACGAGCACCCCTACGAGCGACCACAACCATGCCATCGCAGGAGCAGCTCCCATCACCAGCAGGATGCCGAAACAACCCAGAACCGCATAGGCAGCGCGGATGACGTTCTGCAGAGTCAACCGCATGACGTATACGGAGAGCGGCAAGGTGGTCCCGCTGATGAAGCTCTCTTCGCGCTGAAACAGGTTCACTGCCTGGGTGACGTTGTCGCTGATATAGGTCCACACCAGCAACCCGACTGCCACATAGATCGCATAGTGCTGATCAACGGGGCCGGGATTGAAAACAAAAATGAAGGTGCCTGCGAAGGCCAGATAGTTAATCAGCAGCCAGAGCGGGCCGAGCGTGGTGCGGCGATGCTGATCGAAAATGTCCTCAGTCGCTAAAGTGATCCAGACACGCCGCTGCTCGTAGCCGCCGACGATGTCGGTGAGCGCGTTGCTTAGAATCTTGAGCATAGTGGCACCGGGCGATTTCCGTGCGCTCGCGTAGCACGGGGAGCGGTCGAGGCCAATTGCAGCAATGCCACGTCCTGGGATTGCTACCGCAAACTGTGGTCGGGCGGCACGGGCGTCGTCAGGCGGGCTGAAGCTCCGGCTTCACCTCCTCAAGCTCGATCAGCGTGCCGTCGAAATCCTTGGGATGCAGGAACACTACCGGCAGGCCATGGGCGCCGATCCTGGGCTTACCGTCGCCGAGCACGCGAGCTCCGGCTTCGACGAGGGTGCGGATGGACGAGGCAATGTCTGGCACCTCGTAGCAGACGTGATGCATACCGCCCGACGGGTTGCTTTCGAGGAACTTGGCAATCGGCGAGTTTGCACCGAGCGGCGCCATCAGTTCGATCTTGGTGTTCTCGAGATGCACAAAAACGACGGTCACGCCGTGTTCGGGCAGATCGTTCGGATGGTGCACATCGGCACCAAGCAGATCGCGGTACTTCGCAGCAGCTGCGGCGAGATTCGGGACTGCGATGGCAAGGTGGTTTAGACGGCCGATCATCGCGGGCATCGGGCAGGTGCTGCCCCCCTCCACCGCCCTTCGGAAACTGGCCATCCCCCATCCCACGCAGGACCAAGCTGACTACGAATGAAACGCACGGCATGAGTTTGGAACACGGGACCACCGATTCTAGGACAGGTTTCGCTGGCCATTGCTTCGAAAGGGACGAGGGCCGACGGTAGCGGTGCTGGCGGCTCTGGGCAACCGGATCCGTCCTTGGTCGGGTCGCCCTCGCTGCGTGCGGTATGCGTTTGCCTAGAGGTACGCTTGCCGGTATGGCTTCGCGATGAGTACTTCGCAGCAGCCGGCGACGATCGGCGCCGAATTCGACTATCTCGCCACGCAGGAGCCGGACGTTGATCCGCTTTGCCGGCGGACGGAGCCCACCAAGAGATCTGCCGTGGTCGCCACGATGCGGGACGAGGGGCTGGTTATCCTCGAATGGGTCGCGCATTATCGGGCGCTCGGCTTTGATACGATCGTCGTCTATACGAACGACAACACCGATGGCTCCGACGATCTGTTGCTCGCACTTCATCGCGCGGGGGTGATCAACTGGATTCAGAACGTCGTTCCCGGGGACCTGTCGCCGCAGCTCAAAGCCTACCGCCACGCCTTCTGGTTCTCGCCGGAGGTGGCGCGACACGACTGGGTCATGTTCATCGATGCCGATGAATTTCTCATTCCGCTGCGCAACGGGACGCTTGCCCAGATTGGCGATTACATCGAGCAAATCGAGGCGCTGGGCGCCTCGTCGATCTCGCTGAACTGGCAGTGGTTCGCAGGTGAGGGAGAGTTCGCTCCATCAAATGGCCTGTTGGCGGAGAGATATCGGGATGCGTTACCGCATGACCACGTCAAAACACTGTTCCGCCTGCGCGATGCGGCGAGTATCGATGCTCACCATGCCGAGCTGGTCGACGGTCTGGCTGTGAACGGCGATGGGCAGCCGCGGACCTCGACCCTGCCGCACCTCGAGGAGCCAGCTTGGAAGCTGGGCCATATCAACCACTACTGGAACCGCTCATTTCAGGAGTACTACGTCAAGCGGCAGCGGGGGCGAGGAGTTTCAGACCGCACCCTCAGGGACATCTCCGCGTTCTTTAGTTGGGGGCGTATCGGCCACATCAAGCGGGTAACCCATCCCCGCCCCGAACACCTGTCGAGAGTACGAGCTGGGATAGAATCCCTGCGCTCGCTGCCAGGCGTCGCCGATGCAGAGCGAGCCGTAGCTGAGGCCTTCAGACGCCGAGTTGGAACGCCAGAGGTGCGAGCGATGTACGATCAAGGATTGGCAGCTCAGACTGCCGAAATGACCGCTCCGCCTTTGCCAACGCTCAAATCCGATGAGCGTTTGGTGTGGGGCGGCATCGTCGTCACCAGTCCTCCTGACGGCGAAACTTGGCCCGGCATCGAGTAACGGGCGCCAGTGTCGGCGTTGCGACAGTTGAATGCGGCGCGGTCTCGATCGCGTCAGCGACACTGACCGGTTCGCGGCTAAACGCCCCAATGTGGGAAGCTCGTTAGGTCCGGTCTACCGCGGTACACGATCATCGGTTAGACAACCTCCCCTCGATCTGGTTCAGCACGGAGAAGGCCGCCTCGAGCACATTGGTGCCGGGGCCAAAGATTTCGGCGACGCCGGCCTGGCGGAGAAAGTCGTAGTCCTGCTCGGGGATGACGCCGCCGACGATGACGGTGACATCGCCGAGGCCCCTGCCCCGGAGTTCGCCGATCAGTTCGGGGACCAGCGTCTTGTGGCCCGCTGCGAGGGACGAGACGCCGACGGCGTCGACCTTCAGCTTTGCGACGTGGTCGGCGACTTCGGGCGCGGTCTCGAACAGATCGCCCATATGCACTGTGAAGCCGAGATCGGCAAAGGCGGTGGCGATGACCTTGGCACCGCGGTCGTGCCCGTCCTGCCCCATCTTGGCGATGAACAGCGCCGGCGGGCGCTTTTCCTTTTCTCTGAATGCCGCAATCCGGTCGGTGAGCTGGGCGTATTGCGGGTCGGCGGCGTAGCTTTCGGCATAGACGCCGGAGATGACGCGGGTCGTAGCGGAATGGCGGCTGAAGACCTGCTCGAGAGTCGCCGAAATCTCGCCGAGAGTGGCGCGGGCGCGGGCGGCGGCAATGGCCGCCTCAAGCAGGTTGCCCTTGCCGGAAGCAGCGACATGGGTCAGCGCGTCGAGCGAGTCTTCCCAGGCTTCCGGATCCCGCTGCCGCTTGATCTGCTCGAGGCGGGCGACCTGTTCGTCGCGCACTTTGTTGTTGTCGATCTCGCGAATGGCGATCGGTGGTTCATTGTCGAGCCGGTAGCGGTTGACGCCGACGATGACATCCTCGCCGCGGTCGACGCGGGCCTGACGCAGGGCCGCGGCTTTCTCGATCTCGAGTTTTGGGGTGCCGGCCGCGACGGCGGCGGTCATGCCGCCCTGGGATTCAACCTCGGCAATCAGGGCGCTGGCCCGCTCGACCAGGTCGGCGGTCAGCGCCTCGATATAGTAGGAGCCTCCGAGGGGGTCGACGACATCGGTGACCCGGCTCTCGTGCTGCAGGATAAGCTGGGTGTTGCGGGCGATGCGGGCAGAGGATTCCGTCGGCAGCGCAATGGCTTCGTCGAAGGAGTTGGTGTGGAGGCTCTGAGTGCCGCCGAGCACGGCGGCGAGCGCCTCGATGGTGGTGCGCACGATGTTGTTGTGCGGGTCCTGCTCGGTCAGCGATACGCCGGAGGTCTGGCAATGGGTGCGCAGAACCAGCGACTTTGCATCCTTTGCCCCCAGCTCACTCATGAACTTGTGCCAGAGCGTCCGCGCGGCGCGGAGCTTGGCCACCTCGAGGAAGAAGTTCATGCCGATGCCGAAAAAGAAACTCAGCCGCGGCGCGAAGGCATCGATATCGAGGCCTCGCGCCTGCGCCGAGCGGACATATTCGATGCCGTCGGCGATGGTGTAGGCAAGCTCCTGAACCGCCGTCGCACCGGCCTCGTGCATGTGGTAGCCGGAGATCGAAATGGAGTTGAACTTCGGCATGTGCCCGGCGGTGTAGGCGATGATGTCGCCGACGATCCGCATGCTTGGCTCGGGCGGGTAGATATAGGTGTTGCGGACCATGAACTCCTTGAGGATGTCGTTCTGAATGGTCCCGTCGAGCTGCGCCTGGCGCACCCCCTGCTCTTCGGCGGCGACGATGAACATGGCGAGCACCGGCAGCACGGCGCCGTTCATGGTCATCGACACACTCATCTGATCGAGCGGGATACCGTCGAACAGGATCTTCATGTCCTCGACGCTGTCGATGGCGACGCCGGCCTTGCCGACATCGCCGGTGACGCGCGGATGGTCGCTGTCATAGCCGCGGTGGGTGGCGAGATCGAAGGCGACGCTGAGGCCCTTCTGCCCGGCGGCGAGGTTCTTGCGATAGAAATCGTTGGACTCGCGCGCAGTGGAGAAGCCGGCGTACTGCCGGATGGTCCAGGGGCGATTGGCGTACATGGTGGCGCGGACGCCGCGGGTAAACGGCGCCGCGCCGGGGAGCCCGGGCTCCGCAGAGGCATCCTCGGGAAAATAGGCCGGCTTGATTGGCAGATCGCCGTAGTCACGGTTCAGCGACTCCAGCGAGGTGTCGCGCAGGTCCTTCTGGGCGAGTTTGGCCCAGTCGGCGAAGGTGGGGCCGGCGCTCATACCGCCTCGAACTCCAGGATCACCTCGTCCACCGCCAGCACCGACCCTGGTTTGACGCGGACCTTGCTGATCCGCGCGCGCTTCTCAGCCTTCAGCACGTTCTCCATCTTCATCGCTTCGACGATCGCGAGGGTCTGGCCGTCCTCGACGATATCGCCTTCGGCGACGTCGATGCGAACGATCTGGCCGGGCATCGGGCAGAGCAGGAACTTCGAAAGGTCGGGCGGCAGCTTGATCGGCATCAGCGGCATCAGGTCGGCGACCTGCGGCAGCAATACCTTGGCGACCAGATCGGCGCCGCGCCAGCGCAGGCGGAAGCCGCCGGTGACGCGGTCGAGCTTGACGTGATGCAGGCGCCCATCGACGCGGGCGATGCAGAGGCTGTTGCCCGGTTTCCAACCGCTCTCGACCAAGAGCTTCTTGCCGTCCGGCGCGGTGAGCCAATACTCGATGCCATCGGCCCGCACCGAGAAATCCCAACGCTGGGCGCCGATGAGCACGGCGCGCGGCTCAGGCGTCGTCGGATAGAGGCGTTTATCGAGCGCGAAGGCAGAGCAGCAGGCGAGTGCCGCCAGATGCGTCAGAGATTCCGCATCCGGCGTTACGCCGCTGAAACCGTTGGGGAATTCCTCGGCGATATAGCCGGTGGTTAGGCGGCCGGCACGGAAGCGTTCCTGGCCCATGACGGCCGAGAGGAACGGGATGTTGTTGCCGACACCTTCGAGTTCGAACTCGTCGAGCGCCACCTCCATCGCGTCGATTGCTTCCGTGCGGGTCGGAGCCCAGGTGCAGAGCTTGGCGATCATCGGGTCGTAGAAGGTGGAGATCTCGCCACCCTCCGCGACGCCGGTATCGTTGCGCACCACCAGTTCGGCGCCGGCCTCCTCGGCCGGCGGGCTGTAACGGGTGAGCCGGCCGGTCGAAGGCAGGAAGTTGCGGAACGGGTCCTCGGCGTAGATGCGGCTTTCGATGGCCCAGCCGGTTATGCCGACATCGGCCTGGGTAAGCGGCAGCTTCTCGCCTGATGCGGCGAGGAACATCAGTTCGACCAGGTCGAGGCCGGTGATCAGTTCGGTGACGGGATGCTCTACCTGCAGCCGGGTGTTCATCTCGAGGAAGTAGAAGTTGCGGTCCTTGTCGACGATGAACTCGACGGTGCCGGCCGAAGTGTAACCCACCGCCTTGGCGAGGGCGACGGATTGCTCGCCCATGGCCTTGCGGGTCGCGGCATCGAGGAACGGCGACGGCGCCTCCTCGATGACCTTCTGATTGCGGCGCTGGATCGAGCATTCGCGCTCGTTGAGCCAGAGGACATTGCCGTGCTGATCTCCGATCAGCTGGATTTCGATGTGCCGCGGCTCGGTGACGAATTTCTCGATGAAGATGCGATCGTCGCCGAAGCTGGAGGCGGCCTCGGACTTCGAGCGCTCAAAGCCTTCGCGGGCCTCGGCGTCGGTGTGGGCAATGCGCATGCCCTTGCCACCACCACCGGCCGAAGCCTTGATCATCACCGGATAGCCGATGGAGCGCGAGATGGTGACGGCCTCTTCGGCATCGGCGATGAGGCCCATATGCCCGGGCACGGTCGAGACGCCGGCCGCGGCGGCCAGCTTCTTCGACGTGATCTTGTCGCCCATTGCCTCGATGGCTTTGACCGGCGGGCCGACGAAGATGATGTTCTCGGCCTCGAGGGCAGCGGCGAAGGCGGGATTCTCCGACAGGAAACCGTAGCCGGGGTGGACCGCTTCGGCGCCGGTGGCCTTACAGGCGGCGACGATCTTGTCGATCGAGAGATAGGAGTCGCGGGCGGCGGAACCGCCGATATGCACGGCTTCATCGGCAAGCTTTACGTGCACAGCGTCTCGGTCGGCGTCGGAGTACACGGCAATGGTGCGGATGCCCATGCGCTTGGCGGTGCGGATAACGCGACAGGCGATCTCGCCGCGATTGGCGATGAGGAGGGAGGAGAACATTCAGGGGGTCCGCGAAAGGTATTGTGCCGGCACGGCATTGGTGAGCCAGACGCCATTGTCTGCCTGATAAAAGGCGTACCCGTCTCGGTGCATGCCGGAGGCATCGACCGAGAGCACCACGGGCCTACCGTGACGTGATCCGACAGCAATTGCCGTCGGTTCGTCGTGTGAAAGATGCACTTGCTGGCGGCTCTGAGCCCTCAACCCATCTCTCAGGATGCTGTCGATGAAGCGGTCGGCCGTACCGTGGAACAAGCGGGGCGGAGGAACCGCGGGCGCCAAACCGAGGTCGACCTTGACCGAGTGCCCTTGTGCTGCGCGTATCCTGGTTTGGTCGACCGACAGCGTAAACCGCTGCTTGTCACTGTTGGCGACGATATTCAGCAGGGTCTCTCTATCCAGTTGTCGACCGGACGCGCCGGCCTTGGCGAGCAGTTCATCCACTGAGGCCCAACCTTGTTCATCAAGATGCAGGCCGATACTGGCGGGGTCGTGTCGCAGGACGAAGCTCAGAAATTTGCTGATCTCGACCGACATGGCTACGCCTCCGTCCTGGACAGCAGCCGCAGATAGTGGCTCGCGGCGCGATCGTCGAAGCAGCAGAAGACGACGCTTTCTACACTTCCGGGGCGTTGGAGATGATCGCGTGTCGTCTCAATCGCGATTGCCGCGGCACGATCGGGAGGGAAGAGGAACCTGCCGGTAGAAATAGCGGGAAAGGCTATGGACGCCAGGCGGTTGTCGTTCGCAAGCTCGAGCGAGCGGCGGTAGCAGCTGGCCAGGAGATCGTCTTCGCCAACATCGCCGCCTTGCCACACCGGGCCCACGGTGTGGATGACGTGGCGCGCGGGCAGCTTGTAGCCCATGGTGATCTTCGCATCGCCCGTCTTGCAGCCATTGAGGGCGCGGCAGGCGATCGCAAGTTCGGGACCAGCCGCTCGATGAATGGCACCGTCGACTCCGCCGCCGCCGAGCAGAGAACTGTTGGCGGCATTGACGATGGCATCAACCTGCAGCTTGGTGATGTCGCCCACATGCACAGCGAACCGGCTCACAGCGGGATGTTCCCGTGCTTCTTCAGCGGCACGCTCTGCTTCTTGTTCCTCAGCGTTTTGAACGCCCGCGCCACCCGCCGCCTGGTGCCGTGCGGCATGATGACGTCGTCGATGAAGCCGCGTTCGGCGGCGACGAAGGGGTTGGCGAAGCGCGCCTCGTAGTCGGCGGTGCGTTTGGCGATCTTGTCTTTGTCGCTGAGTTCGGAGCGGTAGAGGATTTCCGTCGCGCCCTTGGCGCCCATCACGGCGATCTCCGCCGTCGGCCAAGCGTAGTTGACGTCGGCGCGGATGTGCTTGGACGCCATCACGTCATAGGCGCCGCCATAGGCCTTGCGGGTGATCACGGTGACCTTGGGCACGGTGGCTTCGGCGTAAGCAAACAGCAGCTTGGCGCCGTGCTTGATAATGCCGCCATATTCCTGGGCGACGCCAGGGAGGAAGCCGGGGACATCGACGAGGGTCAGGATGGGGATCGAGAAAGCGTCGCAGAAACGGATGAAGCGTGCGGCCTTCTTCGACGAGTTGATGTCGAGGCAGCCGGCGAGCACCAGAGGCTGGTTGGCAACGACGCCGACGGTGGAGCCGTCGAGGCGGATGAAGCCGACCAGGATATTGCCGGCGTGGTCCTTCTGGATCTCGAGGAAATCCCCTTCGTCGGCGATTTTGATGATCACCTCGCGCATGTCGTAAGGCTTGTTGGCGCTGTCGGGGATCAGTGTGTCGAGGCTGGGTTCGGCCCGATCGATGGTGTCGTTGACGGCGACGACAGGCGGTTTGTCGGCGGCGCTCAAGGGCAGGAAATCGAACAGGCGGCGGACTTCGAGCAGGGTCTCGATGTCATTGTCGAAGGCCGCGTCGGCGACCGAACTCACCTTGGTGTGGGTGGAGGCGCCGCCGAGTTCCTCGTGCGTGACGATCTCGGAGGTAACGGTTTTCACCACATCCGGTCCGGTGACGTACATGTAGGAGGTGTCCTTCACCATGTAGATGAAGTCGGTCATGGCGGGCGAATAAACGGCGCCGCCGGCGGTCGGGCCCATCACCACCGAGATCTGCGGGATGGCGCCCGAGGCCTGCACGTTGCGCCAGAACACTTCGGCATAGCCGCCAAGGGCCGCAACGCCTTCCTGGATGCGGGCGCCGCCGGAATCGTTGAGGCCGATCACCGGCGCGCCGTTCTGCACGGCGAGATCCATGATCTTGCAGATCTTCTGAGCGTGGGTCTCGCTGAGCGAACCGCCGAAAACCGTAAAATCCTGGCTGAAGACATAGGTGAGGCGACCGTTGATGGTGCCCCAGCCGGTGACCACGCCATCGCCGGGGATGATGTTCTGTTCCATGCCGAAATCCACCGCCCGGTGGATCACGAACATGTCGTATTCCTCGAACGAGCCTGGATCGAGCAGCACCTCAAGGCGCTCGCGGGCGGTGAGCTTGCCCTTGCCGTGCTGCGCGTCGATGCGCTTCTGGCCGCCACCGAGCCGGGCCTCGCTGCGCCGCTGATCGACTGCGGCGATAATCTTCTGCATGACAGCCCCTGCTTACCTCGTTCGCCCAGCTTACACGCTCCGCATACGGGACGAGAGACAGGAATGTGTGGACCTGCTAATTCTGCAAAGTTGCAAATTGTGAAATTGCGAACTTGCGAATGGCCGACCGAAAGATCTTCGCCGGAGCCCGCGTACGGGCGGCACGCACCAAGGCGGGGCTGACGCAGCGCGAACTGGCGCGGCGGCTCGAAATCTCGGTGTCCTATCTCAACCAGATCGAGAATAACCAGAGGCCCCTGACGGCTTCGCTGATGCTGACACTGGCCGAGAACTTCGGCCTCGACCTCGGGGAGCTGACCTCGGAAGGGGCCGACCGGGTGCTGGCCGACCTGCGCGAGGCGATGGCCGACCCCCTGTTCGGCGCGGCAGCGCCGGGACTGATCGAACTCAAATCGGTGGCGACGAGCGCGCCGGATACAGCGCGGGCGCTGCTGCGGCTCTACGAGGCCTATCGCAAGGCCAACGAGCGGCTGATGGGCGCCGACGCCGCGATGGTGGGCGGGCCAGGACTGCAGACCAGCTATGAAGAGGTGCGCGACTTCTTCCACTATGCCAACAACTACGTCGATCCGCTTGATCTCGCGGCAGAGGACCTCGCGGCGGGTATCGGCCTCGCCCTGCATGGTCGGCTCGAGCGGCTGGCGAGCTACCTCACGACCCGGCACCGGATTTCGGTGGTATTCGAGGAGCCGATCGCGCCGGATCAGTTGCGGCGGTACGAGCGCGGATCGCGCACCATCGTGCTCAACGGGCGGCTGGCGCCGGCGACGCAGTATTTTCAGCTCGGGGTACAGCTGGCGCTGATCGAACAGGCGGAACTGATCGACGAAATCGTCGCCGGGGCGGAGTTCAAGACCCGGCAGGCGGCCGATATCTGCCGGCTGGGGCTGGCCAACTACTTTGCGGGCGCATTGCAGATGCCCTATGGGGCGTTCCTCGCGGCGGCTGATCGGAGTGGCTACGACGTCGAGGAACTGGCATTCGCGTTCGGCGCGTCGATGGAGCAGGTCGGGCACCGGCTCTCGACCATGCAGCGCCCCAAGGCGCGGGGCGTGCCGTTCTTCTTTGCGCGGGTGGACGCAGCGGGGACCATCACCAAGCGGCACTCGGCAACGCCACTGCAGTTCCCACGCTTCGGCGGGGCGTGCCCGCTATGGAACGTGCACCGGGTGTTCGGCGAGCATAACGGGCGTATCGCGCGCCAGCTCGCCGAGACGCCGGACGGCAACCGCTATCTCTGCCTCGCCTGGTCGGAGGAAAAGCACACTGGCGGGTTTCGTGGACCAGTGCGGCGCTACGCCTATGCGCTCGGTTGCGAAGTGGCGCATGCGGGCAAGTTGACCTATGCCGCGGACCTCGAGCTGACGCGCGAGTTCGAACCGATCGGGATCAGTTGCCGCATCTGTCCGCGCACCAACTGCATCCAGCGCTCGGTGCCACCGATGGATGCGCGGCTGGAGATCGATGTCGATCGGCGCGAAGTGGTGCCGTATCGGCTGGGGTGATCGACAAAAGCCCCGGGCACCGCCCGGGGCTTCCAAACATCGGCGGTGACTGGGACTACTGGTTGCCGACGTAGTCCTTGAGGATCTTCTCGTTCTTGGCCTGTTCGAGCTGGCGGACGACGTCCCGGGCGTTGCGGTCGTCGGTGCGGTATTTGACCAGGTTCACCAGGCTCCCCATCAAGAGCACGATGCCCATGCCCCAGTAGCCCTTGGTCGACAGGTCGACCGGCGCGAGCCAGAGCGACAGCGAGAGCAGAAACAGCGCGGCGGCGACGCCGGCGGCATTGAACATGATGTAGATCTGGTTGTTGTCGGAGTTCATTTCAGTGGTTCCCTTTGGTTCGAATGGGGGTTGGGCTTAGAGGCTGGTGGACTTGAGACGGGCGAGCACGTCGTCGGCGCGGACCTTGGTCTTGTCGCCGAAGCCGGCCTCGCCGAGGCGATCGCGGATGCCGGTCTGGCTGAGCCCGGCGTCGATTTCGTCGAGCACCTCGCTTTCGGCGAACGGGTCGGGGCCGTTGACCACTCGGGCGATCAGGTCCTCTGCCTCCCGGATCGCACTGGTGTTGCCGATCGAGCGGTTGAGCGACTTCTGCGCCTTGCGTTCCGCATCGGCAGCCCGGGCCGAGATCATGCCCTGGCGCAGGTCGATGATGCGGCGGTTGGCCTTCTCCACCGAGGCCTGGGTGCGGGCAACGCGGTTGGCGAGCTGATCGAGGGTATCGCGGCGCACGGCCCGCTCGTTCTCGAGGCTGGCGATGGCAGCCGCGACATCGGCGGCGAGGTCTTCACGACCGGCGGCCAGTGCCTGGCGCGCCCGGGTCTCGAGGTCGGCGATCTGGGTTTCGAGGCGGCTCAGCGTCTGGGTCTCGTTGCGCTGCCGGATGATCAGGGCGGCGAGGGTCGACTTGGCGAGCGACAGCGCGCCCTCGGACTCGCGGATCTTCTGCTCGATCAGGTCGATGGCTAAATGGTCGGTGAGCTGCTCCTCGGCGCGCGCCGAGGCCCCCAGGAACAAGGTCTTCAGAACGTTCAACATCGCGGTACGTCTCCCTTCGGTTGGTGTCGGCGTTAAATTGAACGCTGTTCACGAGGATCAACATAGCCGATTTTAAACGCCGTTCAAGTCAAAAATTGAACGTCGTTTATTTAGATGTTTACGCTAAATGGATTCAATGGGTTGGGACCGACGGCGGATGTAGAAACGAGCCCGGCTGCCGCCGGTTATGTGCGAGCATGTCAGGACCGATTGCACCGCCCGCAGCGCGGCCGGAGCGCTTCGGAGGTTTCCAACAAACCCGAGTCGTGCGCCTCCGGAGCGGGCCCTACTTCGTCCGGTGGGTGTAGGCGAGGATGTGCATGTCGACCAGTTCGTGCACGACCTTGGTGATGTCGCGATCCATGATCAGGCTGAGCCGGCCGGAGCTGTCGAGCGAGACGACGGAATGGATCGAGGCGAAAACCAGTTGGCCGGACTGGCGGGCGGTCTTTTCGTCGAGGTCGGGCCGGATGTCGCTGAAGCACTGGGCGATGATCCGGATCAGCGATGCGATGGCCTCGATATACCAGGGCGGCACCGGCTGATCGGGCTTGCGGCGGAACTCGAACAGCGCATTCCACAGGTTCCGCTTCAAGGTGATGTAGCCGAGAAAGGCATCGGCATAGTTGTGCAGCATCTGCCGCGGGTCGGCTGATGGCGTGGCCTCGGCGAAGGCCCGAGCGAGACCGACCAGGGTGCGGGTGTTGACCTGGGTGACGATGTCGTCGAGATCCTTGAAATGGTGGTACAGCGTGCCGGCGGTGTAGCCGATGGCGCGGCTCAACGAGCGCGCCGAGAAGGCGTCGATCCCCTCTTCGGCGATCAGCTCCTCGGCGGTGTTGACGACGAGGCTCGCCAGCTCTTCCTTCGAATGATCGGCACGACGGGCCATGAGGCAAACTCCAGTAAACGACGTTCAATTAGACCCGTGGAGTTTGACTTGTCTATGGCGAATTCGCGAGGGCGAGTGAGGGTTTGGCGGCCGCTTCCAGCAGCCGGCGGCAATGCCTCGCGGCAAAGAAGAACCCGCGCCGTAGCGCGGGTTCCGAGTTTGTCTCTGGCTGGCGCCGCTCGTCAGCCCTGGCCGCCCGAGACCAGGGAGGTGATGCGGCGGACCGTGACGCGACGGTTGGCGCGCTCGGCGCCGTCGGTCTCGACCTTGAGGTAGCGCTCGCCATAGCCCTGCGTGGTGAGGTTCTCCGGCGGGATGTCGTAGAACTCGCTCAACAGGTTGGCGATGCTGTCGGCGCGCTCGTCGGAGAGGACGAGGTTGGACTGGTCCGAACCAACGGCATCGGTGTGGCCCTCGATGAGGAAGGTCTCGCCCGGGTTGCGCTCGAGGATCTTCTTCATCGCCTCGGCGACCTTGCCGAGCGAGCCGACCTGGTCGCGGCCGAGCTGGGCCGAGCCGGTGTCGAAGGTCAGGTCGCCGATCTCGACGCGGCGGACCGTGTCGCGGATGCGGGCCGAACGTTTGACTTCGTCGACGGTATAGACCCGGGCGGCCTTCTCGAGCGGCGGTTCGCTCAGGAACCGCTCGATGTCACCCTCGTCGGAGCGCTCGCTGTAGAGCACGTAGTCATCCACCGGGATCGGCAGGTAGAACGGCGGCAGGTTATCGCCCGGATCACGCCAGTCGTCGTCCCGACGATCATCGGGCGAGAAGACCAGGATGACGCGGGTCCCGTCGGGGAGCACCTTCACGCGGCGAATGATCTCGCCATAGCGGTTCCACACGGTAACCACGCGGGTGCCGTCGGGCCGGATGACGGTCTGCCGGTAGCGACCGTTGTCCAGCTCTTCGTAGTAGGCCTCATCGCCACGGCCAATCCGGTCGCGATCCTCGTAGGGTGTGAAGATGTTGATCTGGACACCGATGTTGATGATCAGCCGATCGCCATCTTTCTTGGCCCCCTGCGCGGCAGGAGGTGCTTCCGGCGCCGGCAACTGATCGACGCGCTTGCCTTCGGTGGCAACAGTCGCCTCGACCTCCTGGGCCGGCGGCGGCGTCGAGGCCTGGGCATCGGCATCGGTGGCCGGAGGCGGCGCTTCGGCGGCCGGAGGCTCCGCAGGTGCCGGCTGTTCGGTGCCGGCCTGCTGAGCATCCTTGGCGCTGTCGAGCACCGGAGCGGCAGGAGCGTCAGGCGTTTCCTGATCGGGCACCACCTCGAGCGGCTGGCCGGACGTATCGGTGGCCGGAGCCTCACCCGATGGCGCCGGCTGACCCGGCTGGGCCGGCTCGGCGGGCGCTGCGGGCGTAGCCGGCTCAGCGGGCGTAGCTGGCGCTGCGCTGCCACCCATCAAGGCCAGGCACTCGTCGAGTGACTTGATGCCGAGCCGGTTACACTCGGCAAGGAAGGCTGCCTCAGCCGCGGCCTTGGCGTTGGCGTCGCCACCGGAGCTGGCCGAAACATAGGCCTCGAACGCAGCGATCAGCGCCGGATCACTGGCGGGCGATGCCTGTGCGCCGGAGGCCGGCTGTTCGGCGGCGGGTTGTTCTGCCGCCGGAGGCTGCTCGGCGGGAGCGGGTTGCTCGGCAGGTGGGGCCGGCTGTTCCGCCGGCGGGGCCGGCTGCTCAGCAGGAGGTGCAGGCTGCTCGGCCGGCGGTGCAGGCTGCTCGGCCGGCGGTGCAGGCTGCTCAGCCGGCGGGGCGGGCTGCTCAGCCGGCGGGGCGGGCTGCTCGGCCGGCGGGGCCGGCTCCTCGGCCGGGGGAGCCGGCTGCTCGGCCGGGGGCGCGGGCTGCTCCGCCTTGGCGGCTCCAGTCGCGACGGCGATACACTGCTTGAGGTCCGGCGTACCGACACGCTGGCACTCGGCCAGAAAAGCCGCCTCGGCGGCCGCCTTGGCATCGGCGTCATCGCCGCTCCGGGCCTCGACATAGGCATTGTAGGCCGCCGTCAACCCTGCGTCCTGCCCCAGGGCAGCGACAGGGAGCAGCGAGAGCATGCAAAGGCTCGTGGTCGTAAGCAATAAGCGCTTGAGCTGCATGGTTTTTCTCCGTTCTTCTTGTGATGCAACAGCCAACCCGCCCTGAACTGGCGCTGGGTCGGAACGGGCGCGGCCCCGATTTGTTCCGAATGCGGAGATAATTGCCTGAGCCGAGCGGCGGCATTGCGCGGGTTGGCGGCGTCGCGTAAACCGCTCGCCGCAGCCTCAGAGCCCCCGACATGCGCGACACCATTATCGGCGTTTTGCCCCCTGCCCTCGTCGAGGAGGCGGTTCGCCGCGCCCTCGCCGAAGACCTGGGACTAGCAGGCGACCTGACCTCCCAGGCCACGATCCCGGTGGATGCGGTGGCAACGGCAACGCTTTCGGCACGCGAGGCCGGCGTGATCGCCGGTCTGCCGCTGGCGCTGGAGGTGTTTCGGCAGCTGGGCGGGGCCGTATCGTTCGATCCGCAGGTCTCGGACGGCGCTGCGGTCACCAAGGGCGACATCGTCGCGGTTGTCGCCGGCGATGCGCGGCAGTTGCTTGCCGGCGAGCGGACGGCGCTCAATTTCCTGAATCATCTCAGCGGCATCGCCGCACATACGCATAAGTTTGTAGAGGCAGTGGCGGGGACCGGGGCGCGCATCTGCGACACGCGCAAGACCACGCCAGGGCTGCGGGCGTTCGAGAAATACGCAGTGCGCTGCGGCGGCGGCTGGAACCACCGCTATGCCCTCGATGACGCCGTCCTGATCAAGGACAACCACATCGCGGTGGCCGGCGGAGCGGGCAAGGCGTATCGGGCGGCGCGCCAGGCGGCGGGACACCTGGTGGCGATCGAAATCGAGGTCACCAGTCTCGACGAGCTCAGCGAAGTGCTGGATGCGGGCGCTACGATCGTGATGCTCGACAACATGGACAACCAGTTGCTGCGCGCCGCGGTGAAGCTGAACGATGGGCGGGCGCGGCTCGAGGCGTCCGGCGGCGTGACGCTTGAGCGGGTGCGCGGTATCGCCGAGACCGGGGTCGACTATATCTCGTCGAGCCAGATCACCATGGGCGCCCGGCCGCTCGACCTTGGACTGGATGTCGAAATTCAATGAGCAAGCCTCTGGTCGACCTGATGAACCGGGCCGCGATCGCAGCAGCCGAGGTGATCCTCGAGGTTTACCACCGCCAGGTCGTGGCGATGGAAAAGGCTGATGGCTCACCCGTGACCGAGGCCGACCAGCGGGCCGAGGCGATCATTCTCGACTACCTGGCCGAGACCGGCCTGCCGGTACTGGCAGAGGAGAGTGTCGCGGCGGGACGCATTCCCGAACTGGGCGAGCGCTACTTCGTGGTCGACCCGCTCGACGGCACCAAGGAGTTCCTGAAGCGCAACGGCGAGTTCACCGTGAACATCGCCTACTGCGAAAGTGGGCACCCGATCAGCGGCGTGGTGCTGGCGCCGGCCAGCGGTGAGATCTACTGGGGCGGGCCGGCAGGAGCGTTCGCCGGCCAGGTGCTGCGCGGCGCGATCGAAGGAGCGGCGGCGCTGCAGGTAACGGAGACCGAGCACCCGCTGCGCATCGTCGCCAGCCGCTCACATGGACACGCAGCGCTGGCCGAGCTGTGCGACACGCTCGAGGTGGCCGAGGACGTATCCGTCGGCTCGTCGCTGAAGTTCTGCCTGCTCGCCAAAGGCGCGGCGCAGCTTTACCCGCGATTTACCCCAACTTCGGAATGGGACACGGCAGCAGGCCAGGCGGTGCTGCAGGCCGCCGGCGGTGTGGTACTGGGAATGGACGGGTTGCCGCTGACCTGCGGCCACCCCGAGGATCGCTTCCTCAATGCCTGGTTCGTGGCCGCCGCCAACGAGAAACTGGCGTTGCTGGCGCTGGCCGAAATGCTGCGGTTCGCCGAAACCTGACGGAAACCGTTAGTATTCAAACGGTTGGCCATGAAGAAAATGCATGGCAGCCCCTCTTCCAGCCCTTGTTGCGCTTTTTTCCGCCTCCATATATAGGCCCGGCATATGCTGGACCGTTATATGCCGGCCGGACAGGAAGCCAATGAACGTCAGAACCATCTGCCTTGCCATCCTCTACGATGGCGACGCGACTGGATATGAGATCCGAAAGCTCTCCGTTGAAGGGGAGTATTCGTATTTCATCGACGCCAGCTATGGAGCGATCTATCCGTCGCTCGCCCGCCTCGAACAGGAAAAGCTGGTCACGGCGCGCGTAGAACAGCAGGACGGCAAGCCCGCCAAGAAGATCTATTCGATCACGGCGGCCGGCCGGGCGGCGTTCATTCAGTCGATGTTCGAGAAACTTGGCGAAGACGAGTTCCGCAGCGAATTTCTGCTGTTCCTGCGCTTCGCCTCGGAGCTCCCGCAATCGCTGGTCGAGCAGCGGCTGAATGAACGAATCGTCGAAATCGACGCAACGCTGGCCGACTTCGACCGGCTCAAACAACAACACAACCACCCCGGAGACGCCTGGGTCATCGATTACGGGCGCACTTGCATGCAAGCGGCTCGTGACTACATCGAGGCGCACGGGGATGAACTGATAGCGCTGGCCCGTTCCGACAGGGACGATGCTGCAGCAGCGGAATAGAGGGTATCAGAATGCGTGCGATCGTTTCCTACGGCGTTGCCGGCGCCATCGTCATTGTCGGGGCCCTGTGGCTCGGCAGCGGCGTCTTCGTGGCTGGCGGCAACGGCCCCGGCAATGGCGAAAAGCCGATCATCTCGTTCTTCAGCAAGGACGCCGAGGGCGCCGAGACGGCGCACCACGGCGCTGAAGGCGCGGTGGATCCGGCGCTGACCATCGCGCAGCGGGTCGCCGAGAATTCGGGCGCTTCGGCGCCGGCCCAATCGGTGCGCACCGAGACTTACAATATGCAGGCAATGCCGGTGGAAGTGCCGCTGCGGGGCCGGACCAAGGCCAAGAACGTCACCAGCATCACGCCGGAAACGTCGGGCGTGGTGACGGCAGTCAACGTCACCAAGGGCCAGACGGTCAAGGCAGGCGACGTGATCTGCACGCTCGAGGAAGGCACGCGCGCCGCTGCGGTGACGCAGGCGGAAGCCGCGCTCGCGCAGGCCCAGACGGCCTATGACTCCAACAAGGCGCTGCGCGACAAGGGACTTGCTGCCAGCAATACCGGCATCGCGGCGGAAAGCGCGCTGCGCCAGGCGCAGACGGCCTTCGACCAGGCCAAGCAGGAATATGACCGGGCCAAGGTGACGACCAAGGTCGGCGGGATCGTGCAGGATCCGGTGGCGACGGTCGGCAGCGTGCTGAGCCCGGGCCAGCCGTGCGCCACGGTGGTGGAACTCGACCCGATGCTGTTCATCGCCAATGTTCCGGAAGCCCGCATCGCGCGGGCGGAACTGGGCCTCGTGGCCAAGGTCGAAACGGTGACCGGCCAGACCGCCGAAGGCAAGGTGAGCTACATCGCCTCGCTCGCCGACGACGCGACCCGTTCGTTCCCGATCGAGATCGAGATCCCGAACGCCGACGGCAAGGTGCTGTCGGGCATCACCGCGACCGCCACGGTCACCATGGGCACGGTGCCGGCGCACCTGTTGCCGCAATCGGTACTCACGCTGAATGACGAGGGCACGCTCGGCGTGCGCTCGGTGAAGGACAGCGTCGTCGAGTTCTATCCCGTGACGATCATCTCGGACTCTCGCCAGGGCGTCTGGGTCACGGGCCTGCCCCCGTCGGTCGACGTGATCACGATGGGGCAGGAATATGTCGTGCCGGGTCAGAAGGTCAACGCAACCAACGTTACGGGCAAGCCGGATTCGGTAGAGGCCGAAGCCGCCGCTGAAGGGGTGCACTGATGATGAATTTCCTCGAACGCGTCCTGCGCATGCCGCGGGTCGTGTTGACGGTGATGGCGCTGCTGCTCCTCGCCGGTTTCAGCGCGTATGTGTCGTTGCCCAAGGAAAGCTTCCCGGCCATCGACATCCCGTATTTCTACGTGTCGACCAGCCAGACCGGCGTCTCGCCGCGTGACGCGGAGCGCCTCCTGGCCAAGCCGATCGAAGATCGCGTCAAGGATATTGACGGGCTGAAGAACTACACCTCGACCTCGTCGACCGGCCATGCCTCGGTGTTCCTCGAGTTCGACGTCAACGCCGATGCCGACAAGGCGCTGGCCGATATCCGGGCCAAGCTCGACGGCGTCGCCGGCGATCTGCCGGATGATGCGACGGTGCCGTCGGTGACCGAAATCTCGTTCACCGACATGCCGTCGATCTCGGTGGCGCTGTATGGCGACGTGCCCGAGCGCACCCTGGTGCAGCGCGCCAAGGACCTCAAGGAAGAGCTCGAGGCCATCCCGACCGTGCAGAGCGTGAGCATTTCCGGCTCGCGCGACGAGATGCTGGCGGTGACCATCGATATGAACCGGCTGGAGGCCTATAACCTCACCGCCGGGCAGTTGCTCGACGCGCTGGCCAAGAACAACATGGTGGTGCCGGGCGGTACGCTCGATACCGGACAGGGTTCGTTCAACGTCGAAGTGCCGGGCCTGATCACCACGGCGCAGGACGTCTATTCGCTGCCGATCAAGGCGGACGGCGACAATGTCGTGACCTTCGGCGACGTGGCGACCGTCACGCGCACCTTCAAGGACGCGACCGAGTACGCGCATGTCAACGGCCAGCAGGCGATCACGCTGGGCGTGATCAAGAAGCTCGGCACCAACGTCATCGACATCTCCGACAAGGTCCGCTCGGTCACCACCGAGTTCACCAAGGACTGGCCGTCGGGGATCCAGCACAGCTTCCTTGTCGACCAGGCAGATTCCACCAAGAACCTGTTCCGCTCGCTCGAAGCCGCCGTGCTGACCGCGGTGGCGCTGGTGATGGTCACCTGCGTCGCCACCCTGGGCGTGCGCCCTGCCCTGATGATCGGCACCTCGATCCCGATCTCGTTCATGATCGCGTTCCTCGTGGTGCAGATGCTCGGCATGACCATCAACATGATGATCATGTTCGGCCTGGTGCTGGCGGTGGGTGTGCTCGTCGACGATCCTATCGTGGTGGTGGAGTACGCCGAACGAAAGCTGCAGGAAGGCGTCTCCAAGAAGGAGGCGTTCATCCTCGCGGCGCGCAAGATGTTCGTGCCGGTGGTTTCGGCTACCTTCACGACGCTCGGCGCGTTCATCCCGCTGCTGTTCTGGCCGGGCATTATCGGCAAGTTCATGAGCTACCTGCCGATCATCGTGATCGTGGTGATGTGCGCCTCGCTGCTCTCGGCGCTGGTGTTCATGCCGGTGATCGGCGCGATCATCGCCTCGAGCCATGTCGACCCCAAGGCCAAGGAAGCCGCGGACGTCGTCATGTACCCCGACAAGTTCGACGTGAAAAAGGTGAAGGGCGCGACCGGCGTGTACGTGCGCACCCTGCAGCACCTGGTGCGACATCCGATCCTGACGCTCCTGGCGGGCTTCACCGTCGTCGGCTTCATGTTCTATGCGTACATCGCCAATCCGACCGGCATGGAGGCCTTCCCGGCTTCCGAAGCCGAGTTCGGCACGGTCAACGTGATCGCCCGCGGCAACTACTCGCCCATCGAAATCCGCAACATGCTGGTGGAGGTCGAGAACCAGATCCTGCAGGTGCAGGGCGTGCAGGACTCGATCATGACCTTCTCGGGCGGTGGCGGCGGGATGTCGAGCGGCGGTCCGCCGGACACGATCGGACAGTTCAACCTGCAGCTGCAGCCGTGGAACGAGCGCGTCAAGGCCGAGGAGATCTTCCAGAACATCCGCGATCGGGTGAAGGACATCTCGGGCCTGCAGGTGCAGATCGCCGCGCAGGAGAACGGGCCGCCGGCCGGCAAGGCGATCAACCTGACGGTCGAGAGCTCCAACTATGCCGACCTGACGCCGGTGGTGACCAAGCTCCGCAACTATGTGGAGAACGACCTCGGCGATACCATCGACGTGGAAGATGGGCGTCCCTCCCCCGGCATCGACTGGGAAGTGACGATCGATCGCGTGGCAGCTGCCAAGTACGGCATCGGCGTGCGCGAGCTCAGCCCCTACGTGCAGTTGGTGACCTCTGGCGTGAAGCTCGGCTCGTACCGGCCCGATGACGCGGACGACGAACTCGATATCCGCGTCCGCCTGCCGCTCGACGAGCGCAGCTTCGACAGCCTCGACTCGCTGCGGATCGTCACGGCCCAGGGTCTGGTGCCGGTGTCGAACTTCATCAAGCGCGAAGCCGTGCCGAAGGTTGCCAATATCAGCCGCAAGAACGGCCTCTACGTGATGAACGTGGCCGCCAACCTGACGCCGGGCGTGGCAACCGATGCCAAGGTCGCCCAGCTCAAGGAGTGGGTGGCCGGGCAAGGCTTCCCGTCGACCACCAAAGTGGCGTTCGGCGGTGCCGACGAGCAGATCGGCGATACCAATGCCTTCATCATGCAGGCACTGGCGGCTGCGCTGTTCATCATCTTCCTGGTGCTGCTGCTCGAATATAACAGCTTCTACCAGGTGCTGGTGACGCTCTCGACCGTGGTGATGTCGCTGGCCGGCGTGATGCTGGGCATGACGATCACCGGGATGAGCTTCTCGGCGATCATGACCGGCCTCGGCATCGTGGCGCTGGCAGGTATCGTGGTGAAGAACGGCATCGTGCTGATCGACACCTACAACCACTACAACCGTGGTGACGGGGTGGAGCCGACCAAGGCAATGCTCATCACCGCGGCGCAGCGCGTGCGGCCGGTGCTGCTCACCGCAACGGTGACGGCGCTGGGCGTGATCCCGATGGCGGTGAACGTCGAGTTCGACTTCATCCGGCGCGAGATCGTCTGGGGCGGTCTTGCCGGTTCGTGGTTCACCCACCTGTCGGCCGCCCTGGTGTCCGGCCTGTTCGTGTCGACGGCGCTGACGCTGGTGATGGTTCCGGTGATGATCACTGCCCCGAGCGTGATCAAGAACGGCTGGATCGGCCGGCTGGTCGGCTCGATCTTCGTGGCGATCGGCAGTGCCATCGCCTGGCCGTTCCGGGCGATCTTCGGTGGCCGCAAGCACACCGCCGTCACTCCGGAAGGCGAGACGGTCGAGATCCCGGCCGACATCGACAGCTCGAAGCGGTTCATCAAGACCGAAGGTTCGGGCCTCGTCGAAACCGAGCAGGACGGCGTTACGGTGGTGAGCCGCCAGGCCGCCGAGTAGGCCGACGACAGACAATAAGCAATCAAAGGCCCGGAGCGATCCGGGCCTTTTTGCTTGGCTGTCTCAACTCGTACCGCGTTGAGCGGCGGCGGCGCCGACACGCTTTCGACGCAGGGCGGCGACCGCCGCTTGCCACACAACGCCGATTACCAGGGAGGCCGTGAAGGTGAGGATGATCACCAATGGCGAGTAGCGGGTCACGTGGTCGACGATCAGGCCCAGGATCAGCAAATGGACGAGGTAGGCGGTGAAGGTGGCGCGGCCCAGCAGCGACCACCACGAACCGCGCAGCTCGAGACGCATGAACAGGATGGCGACGGCGGTGCCATAGCCAAGAGTGGCGAGCGAATAGTCATGGCCCATCGGGTAGCGGCCGACGACGAAGTAGCCCTCGACGACCTGCAGGGCAGCAAACAAGGCCGCGGCCGCCAGGACCGCAGGGATGGAGAGCGCCGCTACGCGATCGCGGTAACGCCGCAACAGCACCCCCACGACGAGAAAGATCGGGGCGAACAGCAGGCCATTCCGATCCAGCCAGAAGGGGAAGCTTTCCCCCGACAGCAGCCGCGCGTAGGAGCCCAGCGTGGTCCCAAGGACGAAGAGAAACAGCGCCAGGCCAAGCGTGAAGACCCAGCCGAAATACTTGCCCGAGGTTGCCACCAGCGCAGCGCCGACGACCAGTGCGGGAAGAAACCACAGATGGAAGGCGGGCTCGCCCGTCCAGGCGATAAAGACCAGACTGGCGGGCGACAGGTCGGGCTGGTAGCCCGGCTGGGTCACCATGCGCCAGACCATGGTAATGGCGACCCACAGCACGAACGGCACCAGCACCCGCCAGGCGAGCCGACGGGTGAGGCGAAGTGGCGACGCCAGTTCCTCGGCTTTCCAGAAATAGGCCGAGAGGATGAAGAAGACCGGGACGGCGAAACGGCTCAGTTCGTCGACAACGAAGCCGATCGGTTTCATACCGGCAAAGCCTCCTCCCGCGACGTGCAGGGAGACGATGCCGAGCAGACTCAAGACGCGCAGGGCATCGAGCGAGGCGTTGCGGGTGGGCGTGGTAGCGGTTGGCATGCAACTGTGATGGTCGGACGCAGAGGATTGGTCAAGGGCGGCCTACACCACGCCAGGGGCGTTGGCTTACCCCCACCCTGCCACGCGACCAGTCAAGGCTGGTCCAAGGCCTGCTTTCTCCGCCTCACAAACCGGAGCGAGAGACGCGAGTCACGCGCCGAACTCATGCACCAGCCAGTCGTCACCGTCGAACGGCGTCGGCGTGACGATCGGGTGGTAGACGGATAGCACTCTGCTCCAGAACGCCAGCGCCGGCTGGTTCGACTGCAGAACCGCCACATGCCAGGGTCCGGGGTGGCGGCCGAACGCCTGCCGAGCCGCCTCAGCGCCAAGGCCTCCGCGGCGATAGGAGCGAAGCACGAAGGACTCGGCCATGAACCAGCAATCGGCGCGTCCGGTGATCGGGCAACCGCGGATCACGAGGGCGAAGCCGGCAAGGTCTCCGTTCGCATGAAGCAGGTATGGATGCTGCCAGAAGCGATCGAGAAAGTCGTAAGCGTAGCGGCCATCGGGCTCGAGCGGCCACGGGTGCTCGGATGCCATGTCGTAGAGATAAAGCTGGATCAGCCGCTCGATGGTCGGGCGCTCGGAGTCGGTCGCCTTGCGGACCTCGAGCCCCACCGCCCTACTCCGCTGCCGGCAGGCCGCGTTTGACGAAGCCTTCGGGGTCGTTGGCGACGCGCTGCATGCGCTCCTCGGCTTCGCTCGCCTCGCGCTGGCGGCTCCACATCTGGGCGTAGAGCCCCTGCTTGGCCAGCAGGCGATGGTGGGTACCGCGCTCGGCGATCTGGCCGTCGCGCAAGACGATGATCTCGTCGGCATTGACGACGGTCGAGAGCCGGTGAGCGATGACCAGGGTGGTGCGGTTGGCCGAGACCACGTCGAGGGCAGACTTGATGTCTTCCTCGGTCTTGCTATCGAGCGCCGAGGTCGCCTCGTCGAGGATCAGGATCGGAGGTCCCTTCAGGATGGTGCGGGCGATGGCGACGCGCTGCTTCTCGCCGCCCGACAGCTTGAGGCCACGCTCGCCGACCGGAGTGTCGTAGCCCTTGGGCAGGCTCTCGATGAAATGGCCGATCTGAGCCAGTTCCGCCGCCTTCCTGACCTCCGCATCTGAGGCATCGGGGCGGCCGTAGCGGATGTTGTAGGCGATGGTGTCGTTGAACAGCACGGTATCCTGCGGCACCATGCCGATGGCCGCGCGCAGGCTTTCCTGCGTGACGTCGCGCAGGTCCTGACCGTCGATGGTGATCTTGCCCTCGATGACATCGTAGAAGCGGTACAGCAGCCGCGAGATCGTGGACTTTCCGGCACCCGAGGGGCCAACGACGGCGATGGTCTTGCCAGCCGGGACCTCGAAGCAGATGCCCTTCAGGATCGGGCGATCGGCGTCGTAGTGAAACTTCACATCCTCGAACTTCACCACCGGGCCGGTGACATCCAGCGGCTTGGCGTTGGGCTTGTTCTGGATCTCGGGAGCGCGGTCGAGCAGCTTGAACATCTCTTCGATGTCGGTGAGGCCCTGGCGGATTTCGCGATAGACGAAGCCGATGAAATTGAGCGGCCGGTAGATCTGCATCAGGAAGGTGTTGAGCAGCACGAAATCGCCCAGCGTCAGCGTGCGATTCATCACCCCGAGCACTGCCATGATCAGGATGATCACCGTACCGGCATAGAAGATCAGTGCCTGGCCGAAATTGAGGAAGCCGAGCGAGGTCCAGATACGGACGGCAGACCGTTCATATTTCTCCATCGAGGCATCGAAGCGCTGGGCCTCCATCTTCTCGTTGGCGAAATATTTCACCGTCTCGAAGTTGAGCAGGCTGTCGATGGCCTTGCCGTTGGCATCGGTGTCGCTGTCGTTCATGTCGCGACGGATGGCGATGCGCCAGTTCGAGGCCTTGATGGTGAACCACAGATAGAGCCAGACGGTCACCACCAGAACGCTCAGATAGCTGACGCCGAACATGACGATGAAGATGACGCCGGTGATGACGAACTCGACCAGCGTCGGGGCGGTGTTGAGCATCGTGAAGCGAACGATGGTCTCGATGCCCTTGGTGCCGCGCTCGATGACCCGGCTGAGGCCGCCGGTGCGGCGGGCAAGGTGGAAGCGCAGCGACAGCTTGTGCAGGTGCTCGAAGGTCTGGAGCGCAAGCTTGCGCACCGCGTGCTGGCCGACCGAGGCGAACAATACATCGCGTAGTTGCTGGAAGCCGGCATCGATGATGTTGCCGACGCCGAACGCGACGACGAGCACGATCGGGACGGCGAGGCCGAGGATCAGGGCGCTATCGGGCGTGCTGCCGTCGAGGCTGTCGATGATCCACTTGTAGACGAAGGGGATCAGCGTGGTCGCGACCTTCGACACCAGCAGGGCGCCGATGGCGAGGATGACGCGCCACTTCAGGTCGGGTCGCCCCTCGGGCCACATATAGCCCCAGAGGTTTCGAACAGTGGCAAGCAGGCCACCCTCCTCCGCGCTGACGGTGGGGCGCTTGGGTGCCGCATCGGCGGAAGACATCAGGCGAGCTCTTTGACCGGGTGATCGGTGAGGCCGGTGAACAATCCGCTGCAGGCGATGCCGAAATCGGCCAGGCGATCGGCGCGCAACGAGTAGCAGTTGCGCGTGCCCTTGGGGTGACGCTCGACCAGCCCCGCGTCGAGCAGCACCTTGATGTGCTGGCTGACGGTGGACTGAGCCAGCGACAGGTTCTGCGTGACATCGGTGCAGCAGCAATCGCCCGCACGCTGGGCGGCGAGAATGCGCAGGATGTTGAGCCGGACAGGGTGTCCGAGGGCCCGCATCACATTGGCGATGTCGTCGTCGTGCATCGGGTTCATCGTCATTCAGCGATAAAAGATCGGCCTCGCCAAGGCAAGGCGAAACCACCTGCCTGACTGGGCAGTTGAACCGGAATCGCGGCGGAACCCTGTCAGGGATTGCGGGGGCAAGCGGCTCAGTCGTCGGTCACCAGCGGCAGGTCGAAAATCTGGCCGGGAAAGATGCGCGAAGGACGCCGGATCAGCTCGCGATTGGCGTGAAAGATCGTCCGGTAGTGGATGCCGTGACCATAGTAGCGACGGGCGATGCTCCAGAGCGTATCGCCGCGCCGGATGATGGCCTTGCCGATATTGTAGCGGCCTTCGTCAGGGTCGCCGAAAGGCAGCAGCCGCAGAATGGTGACCGGTTGGCCTGGCTTGGCCACCGTCGAAGTGAACCGGGCCACCAATGCGGGCTCCTGCGGCGCCGGAAGGGTGAGCGTCGATGCGCCATCGTCGTCGTCCTCTGCCGGTGGCAGGGTGGTCGGCTGCAAGCTGGAGGGGCCGAGGATCTGGACGGATGCCGACTCGCCCCGCGGCAGCACGCCGGCCAAAGGCGGCTGCGGCTGCGGCTGCGGCTGCGGCTGCGGCTGCGGAGCGACATCGGCGAGTTCGGGCTCCCGCAGCAGCTCGGGCTCGTCGCTCCCGGGTTCATCCCCAAACACCGGTTGATCGGCCGGCTCCGCCCGCGGAATGGGCGCAATGGCAGGCTGGTTCGCGGCAACTGCCGAACTGTCGGACGGGTCCGCGATCGACGGCTGGATCGGCGCGAGCGGTGGCGCCGGTGAGGTGGCATGCGGATTCGGTAGCGGCGCAGGAGCGACGCCGCTGCCGAGGTCCGGGGTTTGCTCAGGGCGCTCGTCAGGTGGCGCTCCACCATCGGGCAGCTCGATCTCGACCGTGATGGCAGCAACGCCCAGCAGCTTGCCGGTGTCCGGTTCGATGGCCTCGACGCGCAACTCCCGGCGAGGAGTGTCGAGCAGGTTGCTGCCCTCGACAAGCCACCTGCCCTCTTCCACCGGGCTTTCGCCGATCAGCTGGCCATCGGCGTAGAGGCGCATCAGGGCGCCGGCGGGCCCGGACCCGGAAACGTAACTGCTGCCCCCATCGAGCTCGATGGCGTCGATGGTGGGGGCCAGGACGACCGGTGCGGCGATAGCTGGCGCCGGCGGCTCGGCGGTGGCCGGTTCGGCATTGGCCAGCACCAGCGGCGGCGCCGGCAAGGCGCTGTCCTGGGGCGCGACGGGCTCGGCGGCGGCCGGGGGAAGGTCCGGCTCGGGGGCCTTTACCGGTTCAGCCTTTGCCGGTTCGACCGACGCTGCGGCTGCAGCGGCCGTCACATCGCGAGCCCAAGACTGCTCTGCCTGCTTGGCCTGCTCGAGGCCATCCTCGGCCAGCGGCGGGGCGGTCCAGGTCAACGCAGAGTCACCGACCGACGAGAGCTGGGGCTCGGCCGCCCGAGACTCGGCCACGGGCGCCGTGGCCACTTCAGGTGCAGCAGGTGCCGGCGGCCCCGGGATGAACGGCTCGGCATCGGTGGGAAGCGGCCGCTCCGGTGCGGGCGCCGGCGCTGCTTCGATCATGGCCGTGGACTCCGCCACCGGCTCCGAATCCGGGGCGCTCTCCGGCGGCGTTTCCGGCGAAACCATCGACGGCGCTTCCAGCGGTCCGCCTGATGCGGTGGGAGATTCGGCCGGGGCAATCACGCCGGCCGGCGGCGCGGCAAGGTCCTGGGGCGTTGCCTCGGCGAGCTGCCCCGGGCTTCGGCCCGGCAGGTCGAACTTGCGTTCGGCCATGTCGCGGAGACAACTGACCACGCCGCGCGGATCGGCCGAGCAGGCATTGACGGCGGGCAGGCCGATGATGCCGAGCACAACAGCCAGCGTCACCCCGGCGGCACCAAGGGCGAGCAGCAAAGTACGGCGGTCGTCGGTCCGGCTCAGCGGGGCCTCCGGAAGAACGTGGGCACCCTGCCCCTACCGCTCCGGCGTCTCAGGCTGCCTCTGATTTCATCAACTTATAGGTAATCGACTCGTAAAGCGCCTCAAATGAGGCGTCGATGATGTTGGTGTTGACCCCGATGGTGTACCAGCGCTCGCCGGTGCCGTCGCGGCTCTCGACCAGTACACGGGTGACCGCGCCCGTGCCGCCGTCGAGAATCCGCACCTTGAAATCGACCAGCTCGAGATCGGCGATGCGGGTCGAGAACACGCCCAGGTCCTTGCGCATTGCAAGGTCGAGCGCATTGACCGGGCCGTTGCCTTCAGCAACCGACATCAGCAGCTGGTCACCGATGCGGATTTTCACCACTGCCTCGGTGACGACGACCTGCTCGCCGCGCGCGTTATGGCGGCGCTCGACGCTGGTGCGGTAGCTCTCGACGTCGAAGAACTCGGGCAGCGTGCCGAGCACGCCGTGGGCGAGAATGAAGAACGAGGCGTCGGCACCATCGTAGGAATAGCCGCGGGCTTCGCGTTCCTTGACGGTGCGGAGCAGCCGCTCGAGGCGCGGATCGTCCTTGCCGAGCTCGATGCCGTGGCGCTTCAGCGCGGCAAGCAGGTTGGACTTGCCGGCCTGCTGGCTGACCATGATGTTGCGTTCATTGCCCACCAGTTCCGGCGGCACGTGCTCGTAGGTCGAGAAATCCTTGGCCAAGGCGGAGGCGTGGATGCCGGCCTTGGTGGCGAAGGCCGAGGTGCCGACATAGGGCGACTGCCGGGCGGGGGCACGGTTGAGCAGATCGTCGAAGGCGCGCGAGATCGAGGTCAGGTCGGCCAGTTGCTCACTGCTGACGCCGATCTCGAAGCGATCGGCAAAGCCGGGCTTCAGCGCCAGCGTCGGGATCAGGGTGATGAGGTTGGCGTTGCCGCAGCGCTCGCCGATGCCGTTGAGCGTGCCCTGGATCTGGCGGACGCCGGCGGCGACGGCGGCCAGCGTATTGGCGACCGCCTGGCCGGTATCGTCATGAGCGTGAATGCCGAGGTGATCACCGGGGACCACCTGGGTAACCGCCGCGACGATGGCGGCGACTTCCGACGGCATGGTCCCGCCATTGGTGTCGCAGAGCACCACCCAGCGCGCGCCGGCATCGAGCGCAGTGCGGATGAAGCTGAGGGCATAGTCGGGGTCGGACTTGTAGCCATCGAAGAAATGCTCGCAATCGACCAGCGCTTCCTTGCCGGCGGCGACCGTGGCCTCGACGGTCTCACGCAGATTGTCGAGATTTTCCTCGAGCGTGATGCCGAGGGCAACCTTGACCTGGTGCGACGAGGATTTGCCGACGAAGCAGGCGGCGTCGGAGACGGCGTTCAGCGTTGCCTGCACCCCGGGATCGTTGCCGACCGAACGCCCCACCCGCTTGGTCATGCCGAAGGCGGTGAAGACCGCATCGCGGGTCCGGCTCTCGGTGAAGAACTGGTCGTCGATGACATTGGCGCCGGGATAGCCGCCCTCGATATAGTCGACACCGAGCCGTTCGAGCAGGGCAGTGACGGAGATCTTGTCCTCGAGCGAGAACTCGATACCGGCCGTCTGCGCGCCATCGCGCAGCGTGGTGTCGAAGAGGTAGAGCCGTTCTTTGGCTTGGGCAGTCATGACGAATTACTCAGTTACGGGGCGGCCATTCGGCCGTGTCGTGGTCGGGATGCTGTCGGTTCGAAGCACTAATTCGGGCGAGGCGGCCTTCAGGATCGACCGAATAGGTCGGGGTGTTGCCGGGCAACTCACCGATATGGGCGTACCAGCCGACGCGGCTTTCGTTGCCATACTGGATCACCGGCGGCACGCGGTCGGGCTGGTCGAAGGCACCTGAGAGCACGCCGATATCCGGCGCCCAGGGATAGTCGAAGATCAGCGGGGTGCCGCAATCCCGGCAGAAGCCGCGATTGGCGAGTTCCGAGCTCTTGAACCAGCTGATGGTGCCGCGGGTGACGTGGAAGTTCACCTTGTCGACCGGGCAGATGACGGCGAACGGCCCGCCGACGGCCTTCTGGCACATGCGGCAATGGCAGACATGGACGTTCTCGGGCTGCTGATCGACCCTGAAGCGCACCGCGCCGCACTGGCAGCCCCCGGAGAGCCGGACCTCAGACATGATGGACCACCCAGTCGGTGGTGTCATGATCGGGGTGCTGGTGGTTGGAGGCGCGGACCCGCGCCACGGCCTCGACGCCATCGCCCTCCTCGGTGGTGCCGATCTGCTCGGCTCCCGGGACGGCCCGCAAGCCCGGATGACGCCCTTCAAGCCCCATCTCGTAAAGGATCGGGATGCGGTGCGGCTGGTCGAACGAGCCGATGGTCATCGAGACATGCGGACCGCCCAGCGAGCGATAATAGAGCGGGGTGCCGCAATCGCTGCAAAAACCGCGGGCCGCCACATCGGAGCTGTTGAATTCGCTAGGCTTGCCGCGCGTCCAGGTCAGATGCTCGTGGCGAATGCCGACAAGATCGATGAACACGTTGCCGCTGGCCTTCTGGCACATGCGGCAGTGGCAGAAATGCGGGTTGTCCCGCAACTCGGTGGCGTGCCAGCGCACGGCGCCGCACTGGCAGCCGCCCGAATAGTCGCGGAAGCGATAGCTGTCGTCACTCACATTCCACCTCCTGCGAAGCGATCCGTCGCTTCGATCAGCTGATTGAGGATGCCGGGCTGGCTCAAGGCGTGCCCCTGCCCTTCGACCATGATGAACTCGGCCTCGGGCCAGGCCTGGTGCAGATCCCAGGCCGTCTGCGGCGGGCAGGCGATATCGTAGCGGCCCTGCACGATGACACCCGGAATGTCGCGGAGCCTGCCGGCGTCGCGGATCAACTGGCCCTCATCCATCCAGCCGGCATGGACGAAATAGTGGTTCTCGATGCGGGCGAAAGCGAGCGCGTATTCCTCGCCGTAGAAGGCGTCGCTGACGTCGCGGTCGGGCAGCAGAGTGATGGTCTCGCCCTCCCAGCGCGCCCATTCGCGCGCGGCCCCAAGCCGGATGTCGCGATCGGGGCTGGTGAGGCGGCGGCGATAGGCAGCGATCATGTCGTGCCGTTCCGCCGGCGGGATCGGGGCGACGAAGCGCTCCCATTTGTCGGGGAAGAGCAGCGACGCGCCGTGCTGATAGTACCAGAGCAACTCCCAGCGACGCAGGGTGAAGATGCCGCGCAGCACCAGTTCGGTGACACGGTCGGGGTGTTTCTGGGCATAGGCCAGCGCCAGCGATGAGCCCCAGGACCCGCCGAACACCAACCACCGGTCGACGCCGACCATCTGCCTGAGGCGCTCGATGTCGGCCACCAGATCCCAGGTGGTGTTGTGTTCGAGCGCAGCGAAGGGCTTCGACTTGCCACAGCCACGCTGATCGAAGAGCAGCACATCGTAGCGAGCGGGGTCGAAGACCCGCCGCTGGTTGGGACTCAGGCCGCCACCGGGACCGCCATGCAGGAACACCGCCGGCTTGGCGCCAGGCGTGCCGACGCGCTCCCAATAGACCTGATGGCCATCGCCGACATCGAGGTGACCCGACGCATAGGGCTCGATCTCAGGATAGTAGGTGCGCAGAGTCACGCTGGAAAACCCTGTTTGGAGGGCCATTCGGCCGTGTCGTGGTCAGGGTGCTGGTGGCTGACCAGGCTCGCCATGAATTCGTGCCAGCCGACCGAATACTCGGTACGAACCGGCAACGTGGCCAGAGCATCGAAGAACGGCAGCTTGTCGGTCATGTTGACCTGGATCACCGGCGCGGCGACGGTGGGATCATCGAAGGCGCCAATGGCGATCTCCACCTGCTGGTCGGGCGGCCGGGCGAGTTCTTCGTAGGTCAGCGGCGTACCGCACTCGGCGCAGAAGCCGCGTTTGACCTTGTCCGAACTGTCAAAATATTTCGGTGCGCCGCGGGTCCATCTGACATCGAACGCAGTGACCAGCGGGCCGAAAAAGGCCCCGAAGGCCTTCTGGCACATACGGCAATGACAGATCGAGCCGCGGCCGAGCCGGCCGACGGCGAAGCGCACCGCGCCGCACTGGCAACCACCAGTGAAAGGCGCCTCACTCGGGGGCATGACACACGGCTTCGATATTGTGCCCGTCCGGATCGAAGACGAAGGCGGCATAGTAGGTGGCGTGATAGTGCGGACGCAGTCCCGGGGGGCCGTTGTCCTTGCCGCCGGCAGCAATCGCGGCGGCATAGAAGGCGTCCACTGCGGCGCGATTGGGGGCACTGAAGGCGAGATGGACGCGGCCGCCGGTGAGCGCGCCGCCATCGCCGATCCACAGGAAGGGCTGTTCGGAGCCGAGGCCGGCGACATTGCCCTCCTCGCCTTCGAATTTCATGTGCGTCTTGATGCCCAGCGGCGCCAAAGCCTTCTCGTAGAAAGCCAGCGAGGTCAGGTAGTCGGCGGTCGAAATGGCTACGTGATCCAAAGCGCTCATGGGCGTCCTCCCTCCGGGCCGACATAGGCGGCCTCGATGTTGTTTCCGTCGGGGTCGAGTACGAAGGCGGCGTAGTAATCAGGCGAATAGTGCGGGCGAAGGCCAGGCGGGCCGTTGTCACGACCGCCTGCGGCAAGCGCCACTGTGTAGAACGCTTCGACGGCGGCTCGGCTCGCGGCGACGAAGGCGACATGGGTATCGCCGCCGCGCTGCATCTTGCCGCTCCCGAGCCAGAAGCTCGGTCGGTCGACGCCATAGCCGGCCGATTTCACGCCGTCATACTCGAACTCGGCGAGCAGCTTGATACCGAGAGCACCCAGCGCGGCGCTGTAGAAATCGCGTGAGAGGGAGAAGTCGGCGACCTTGAGGCCGACATGATCGATGATAGTTGTCATGGACGCACCTCCTGAAGGGCGAACCAAATGGCCTCCATCACACCGTCGCGGTTCTCGTGCAGTTCATTGTTCCAGACGCGGATGATGCGGAAATTCTGGCCGCGCAGCCAGGTATCGCGCGCTGCATCAGTTTTGGATTCAGAATGCTGGCCGCCATCGAGTTCGACAACTAGGCGGGCCGATAAACATACGAAATCGGCGATGTATGGACCGATCGGAACTTGGCGACGAAACTTGAAGTCGATGAAGCGCCGGTTGCGGAGAAGCTCCCACATCAAGTCTTCATGTGGTGTAGCAACATGACGAAGCCTGCGTGCGAACCCTCGCAAACTAGGTGATATCTCGCGATGGCGAGGGGGGGCCTTCTCCCCTTGCGGGAGAAGGTGGCGCGTAGCGCCGGATGAGGGGTCCGCAGCCGCTGGCTGCGCGGCCGGAGCGGAAGCGACGGGCGACGAGTTCGCGGAGAGATACCCCTCATCCGCCCTTCGGGCACCTTCTCCCGCAAGGGGAGAAGGCACTTCGGAGCTTGTCGCGCAAATCACCTCACTACCTCCCACCTGGTCTGGCGTTGGCCGGTCTCATCCTTGTAGTCCATCAGTTGGACACCCTGTGTCAGCAATTGGGCCCGGATGGTGTCAGCCTTTGCGAAATCCTTGGCGTTGAGGGCGGCGAGACGGGCGGCGACGGCTTGCTCGACGCCTTCGGGGGCGTCGGCAGCAGCAACCTTCAGCAGGCCGTCGACGGTGAAGCCGAGGAATTCGAGGGTGGCGGCGAGGCAGTTGGCGGCGGTTTCGGTGCCGCGGTTGGCTTTGCGGGCGATGACGTCCAGCGCCACCGCGGCACGGTGGAAGTTGAGGTCGTCGGCAAGCTCGGCGATGACCGAGGGCTCCGGCGGCGTTCCGGGCTTTGCCTTGGCCGCCCGCTGCCAGTCGCGCAGTTTCTGTTCCGCCTCCTCCAGCCGCTTCACCGAGAAGTCGATCGGCTCGCGATAGTGGGTCATCAGCATGGCGAGGCGCAGCACTTCGCCCGGCCATTTGCGACCGCCGAACTTCTCGGTCTCGAGCAGTTCGGCGATGGTGACGAAGTTGCCGAGCGATTTCGACATCTTCTGGCCTTCGACCTGCAGGAAGCCGTTATGCAGCCAATAGTTGGCCATGACCGGCGTGCCGTGCGCGCAGCGCGACTGGGCGATCTCGTTCTCGTGGTGCGGGAAGATCAGGTCGAGGCCACCGGCATGGATATCGAAGACCTGGCCGAGATAGCGTTCGCTCATGGCGGAGCACTCGATATGCCAGCCCGGGCGCCCCCTGCCCCAGGGACTCTCCCAGCCCGGCTCCTCGGGGCTCGACTGTTTCCAGAGCACGAAATCGGCGGGGTTCTTCTTGTGAGCCTCGACGGCAATGCGCGCGCCGGCCAGGTTGTCGTCGAGGTTCCGGCCGCTGAGCTTGCCGTAATCGGGCATCGAGCCGACATCGAACAGCACCTCGCCAGCCGCCTCGTAGGCGTGACGACTGCCGATCAGCGTTCCGATCAACGCCTGCATCTCGGGGATGAAGTCGGTGGCGCGCGGCTGATGATCGGGCTCGAGCGTGCCGAGCGCCGCCACATCCTTGAAGTACTGATTGGCGGTCTTCTCGGTGACCCTGCGGATCGCCTCGTTGAGCGGCAGGCCGGGGTAATCGCGCACCGCGCGGGCGTTGATCTTGTCGTCGACGTCGGTGATGTTGCGGGCATAGGTGACGTGGTCGGCGCCATAGACGTGGCGCAGCAACCGGTACAGCAGATCGAAGACGATCACCGGGCGGGCATTGCCGATATGGGCATAGTCGTAGACCGTCGGCCCGCACACATACATGCGGACATTGCCGGGATCGATGGGGACAAAATCCTCCTTCGCCCGGGTCAGCGTGTTGTGGAGCTTCAATGTGGTCTCGCCCAAAGTCAGAGTTCCTCGTGCACGATCGGTCTTGAGTGGTCGCGCTGTCGAGGTGGAAAAGTCCGTAATCCCGCCTTCGCGGGGACAGGCTTTTCCTGACAACGCTCCACGCGCTCGCGGACGGGTTCTTCGGACTAGAGCTCAGGGGATGAAGAAAACCGCGCCGCCAGCAATGCTTAGCGGATAATAATGCAGCCGGTAATGCAGTTCGCGGTGCAGGTTTTCATGGCGCGCAATTTGACCGCAGCGCCGACAAAAAGCAAGGGGCGCCGCGGCGCCCCTTGTTCGATGGGTTATTGCGGCGTTGCGGGAGCCGCCGGATCAGCCGGCGCCGCCGGGTCGGCGGGCGCAGGGGCCGGCGGCATCGCGGCCTGCATGGCGGCGGTCACCTCGGGGCTGGCGAAGCAGGCGGTGAGGCCCTCCCGCGCCAGTTCGGTGACCTTCTCGTAGCTGCCGTGGGCGGCGTGCGCCTCATCGGTGCCCTCGCCGCGCAGGTCGGCCGCGAGAATGTCGACATCCTTCTGCGGCATGTCCTTGAAGGCGCCGGCGAGGCAGCCACACAACGGAGTGAGAACCAGCGACGAGTCGACGCCTTCGGGCACCTGGCCGAGCAGGAAGGCTTCGGCAGTGAGGCAAGTCTCGCTGAATTTGGTGAGATCGGCAGGGGTCTGGGCCAATGCTACCGGGGCAGCGGAAAGAACGATCATCCCGGCGAGGGCGGCAAAAGCGATACGAGCTTGCAAGGTGGTACTCCAGCGACAAGGCGCGATGCAGCACCTAAGCACAGAACCCGCGCCTGGCGACTGCAGAAAAGCACCGAAAGCGCGGTTGTCGGCCCTTGTGTCGCCCTATTCGCGGAGTTGCGCGCGGCTTCTGCGGCCAGCCGTGACGCGAGGAGCGCCCCTCCTATGCCCCCGGGGCAGTCGGCCCGGGCCAGCCGAATGCCACCCCCAACGGTCACGGCTGTGTTATCGCCCATACCGGCCGTTGCGAGGCTGGTCGGGAGGCGCTAACCGACGCTGGTCTGTGCGAAATGCCGCTGACGAATCTCGCACAGGCGTCTCGCTTTAGGCATATTGGCTGACTAGAGCGTTTTTCACCGCTTCCATGAGGCGACGAAATGCTCCAAGTCTCTGGTTTCTCGTGCTTTCGGGGTGGGGGTCTGTGACTTTCCCGAAAGCGCTCCAATGGAGGGCCACACCATCCGGCTCGAACGAATGCCCAGCCATAGCTCCAGCGCCGCGACCTTCTTCATCCGCTTCGCCGTCCTGCTGTTCACGGCCTGGGCCGGGTTGCTGATCGATGTGTCGACCGCGCACGCCCAGGCAAACAACTGCGCCCGACTGCAGTCGACGCTGCGCTCGCTGGAGCGCAACTCGGATTTTCAGCGTTCCCAGGGTGGCGAGCTGAAGCGCCTGCAGCGCGAAGTGCAGCGCTCGGAGAGCGCCTATGTGCGGCAGGGCTGCAACGATGACGCCAAGGCGGGACGGCGGCTTTCGCCCGAATGCCGTGCGCTGGCCCGCGACGTGCTGCGCGGACGCGAGGACGTGCAGAACCTGTCGCAGAGCGTCAGCACCGGCGAGGCCGTGGCGCAGCAGCGCGAGGCGATCCTGCAGGAAATGGCGCGCTTCGACTGCGACGGGCGCTCGCGCGTCGAGGTGCAGCGCGGCGACCGCGGCAACCTGTTCGAGCGGCTGTTCGGCGTGTTCACCGACGGCGGCGGTGACGGCGAAGGCGGCATCCGCGGCGAAGAGTTCAACCCCTACGGCAACTACCACACGGTGCGAACGCTGTGCGTGCGCAAGACCGATGGCTTCTGGTGGCCGATCAGCTATTCGACGCTGGTCGACTACGTGGCCAACGATGCCCAATCCTGCCGGGCGCAATGCCCGGGCCTCGACGTCGACCTCTACTATTACGACAATCCGGGCCAGGAGCCCGAACAGATGGTCAACGAGTGGGGCGAGCCCTACTCGTCGCTGCCCAATGCCTTCAAATTCCGCACCGACTTCGACACCGCCAGCAAGTGCACATCGACCCAGGACCAGGGCGCGATCACGCTGGCGGAGTTACCGACCGGCGGAACCCGCGCCATGGTGACATTCCGCGGCGCGACCTTCCCATTGCCGCTACGCGACGGCCGGCGCATCTCTCCGACGGTCAGCGCGCCGGTGACCCAGGTGGCAATGGCGACGTTCGTCGATGTACCGCTGCCGCGCCGCCGTCCGGCCGCTCCGGGGGAAACGCCGATCCCGGTCGCCGTGGCGGCGCCGGCCGTGGCCAATCAGCCGACGCGGATCGTTCGGTTCGGCGACAAGCGCGTCAGGGTAGTCGGGCCAGACACCCCGTACGCCCCAGAAGAGGCAGCAGGGACTTGAGTTCCGGCCCCTGCTCGCGGCCGGTCAGGGCCAGTCGCAACGGGTGAAACAGCGCCCTGCCCTTGCGGCCGGTTGCGACCTTGAGGTCCTGGGTCCAGTTGGACCAGGTGGTTTCGTCCCAGGGTTCGGCGGGGAGCAGATCGCGGGCCCGCCCCAAGAAGTCACGGTCCTCGTCGGCGATCACCGGGGTCACCGGGCCGGAGATCAGAGTGGCGAGGTCGGCAATATCGGAGAACACCGCGAGATTGCCGCGCAGGGCAAGCCATAGCGGCTCCGAGGCCAGACCAAGTGCCTCGAGGCGCGGTTTGGCCGCCTCGTACCCCATCTGGTGCAGAATGCGGGCATTGAGGCTCGCGAGTTCGGCTGGATCGAAGCGAGCCGAACCATGCGATACGGCATCGAGGCGGAACACCTGCCCGAGCGCGGCGAGGTCGGCATAGGGCTCGAGCGGCAGGCTGGTGCCGGTCAGCACGGCCGCCATGGCGACCGCCATCGGCTCGTACCCGGCCTCACGCAACTCCGCCAGCGAGAGCGAACCGAGACGCTTGGAGAGGCCTTCACCGTCTGCGCCGGTGAGCAGGTTATGGTGAGCGAAGGCCGGCACAAGACCGTCCAGCGCCTCGAAGATCTCGATCTGCGTGCCGGTATTGCTGACATGGTCCTCGCCGCGCACCACGTGCGTGATGCCCAGCTCGATATCGTCGACCACCGAGGGCAGCGTGTAGAGATAGGAGCCGTCGGCGCGGATCAGCACCGGATCGGACATCGAGGCGGTGTTGACGGTCTGCGGCCCCTTGATCAGGTCGTTGAAGGCGACCGGGCGGCCGTCGAGCCTGAAGCGCCAGTGCGGCTTGCGGCCTTCGGCTTCATACTTCGCCTTCTGCTCCCCGGTGAGCTGCAGCGCGGCGCGATCGTAGATCGGAGGGCGGCCAAGCAGGCGGGCCCGGGCGCGCTTGCTGTCGAGCTCCTCCTCGGTCTCGTAGGCCGGATAGAGGCGACCGGCAGCGATGAGCTTGTCGCGGGCCGCGTCATAGAGCGCGGTGCGATCGGACTGACGGACCTTGAGGTCGGGGATGATGCCCAGCCAGCTCAGGTCGGCGTGGATGCCCTCGGCGAAAGCCGCGGTGGAGCGTGCCGTGTCGGTGTCGTCGAGGCGGAGGATGTAGCGGCCGCCGGTCGATTTGGCGAACAGCCAGTTGATCAGCGCCGGGCGAGCATTGCCCAGGTGCAGCCGGCCGGTAGGGGATGGAGCGTAGCGAACGGTGGTCATGGGAAGCTTTCGGCGATCGGCAGTCGGCAGTCGGCAGTGGCAACGTCAGCGAGTCCGACTGCCGACCGCCGACTGCCGACTGCCCAGTGCACAGGCCGACCGCTCATTCCAAACCCTTGCTATCCAGCCGCCCGATCGGCTCGGCGATCAGGTTCTCGTCGCGGTAACCGTTGGTGATCGGGTAACGACGGCCGAGGCCGAAGGCCTTGCGGGAGATCTTTACGCCCGGGGCAGACTGGCGACGCTTGTACTCGGCGATGTTCAGCAGTTTCTCGATGCGCTTGACCAGCGCCCGATCGAAGCGGCCATCGCCCCTTGCCACGACATCGGCGACGCTGAGTTCGAGTTCGACCAGCCCGACGAGGATCTCGTCGAGGATCGGGTAAGGCGGCAGCGAGTCCTGATCGGTCTGGTTGGGGCGAAGCTCGGCCGAGGGGGCCTTGTCGATGATGTTCTGGGTGATCACCAGCCCGTCGGGGCCGAGGCAATCGGCCGGTCGGTGCTTGTTGCGCCAGTCCGCCAGCTCGTAGACACGCATCTTCAGCATGTCCTTGATCGGGTTGAAGCCGCCATTCATGTCGCCATAGATGGTGGCGTAACCGACCGCCATTTCCGACTTGTTGCCGGTGGTCAGCAGAAGCGAGCCGAGCTTGTTGGAAACCGCCATCAGATAGACGCCGCGCATGCGCGACTGGATGTTCTCTTCGGTCAGGTCCTGCGGGCGGTTGCCGAAGACCGGCTGCAGTTCGGCGAGCGCGGCCTCGACCGGATCGCCGATCGAGACGACATCGTAGCGCACGCCAAGCCGCTGGGCGCAGTCGCGGGCGTCGGCCAGGCTCTCCTCGGAGGTGTAGCGGTAGGGGAGCATCAGGCAGTGGACATTCTCGGCGCCGATGGCATCGACGGCCATGGCTGCCACCACCGCACTGTCGATGCCGCCCGAGAGGCCCAGGACCACCGACTTGAAGCCGTTCTTTTTCACGTAGTCGCGCAGGCCGAGCACGCAGGCGCGCCAGGGCGCCTCGTCGACGCTCGAGAGCGGGGTGACGTGCGGATCGGTGCAGCGCCAGCCGTCCGGCGTACGGGCCCAGTTCGACAGCAGAATCTCGGGCTCGAAGCTCTTGGCCTGCACGACGAGGCGGCCGCCCGGCTCGATGCCGAAGCTGGCGCCGTCATAGACGAGCTCGTCCTGGCCGCCGACCTGGTTGAGATAGAGCAGCGGTACGTTGTCTTCGGCAACGCGATCGGTGACCAGCTTGTAGCGGGTGGCCTGCTTGTTGCGCCAATAGGGTGAACCGTTGGGGCAGAGTAGCAGGCGCGCCCCCTGGTCGACCAGGTGGGCGCAAACGTCGGGGTGCCAGATGTCCTCACAGATCGGGATACCGATCGACACCCCCTTGATGGTCACCGGTTCCTGCAGGTCGGCGCGCTCGAAATAGCGCTTCTCGTAGAAGATATCGTCGTTGGGCAGTTCGCGCTTGTAGCGGCGGGCGGTGATCTCGCCGGCCTCGCAGACGATCACCGCGTTGAACAGCTTGCCGCCCTCGCGCCAGACCGTAGGCATGATGGCGCTGACGCTGGTGCCGGCGGTAGCGCGGGCAAAATCCTCGGCGGCGGCCATCGCGTCAGCGATGAAGCGCGGCTTGAACAACAGGTCGTCGGGAAAGTAGCCGGTGAGAAACAGTTCGGAGAACAGCAGGATGTCAGCGCCCTGCCCCGCGGCCTCGGCCAGCGTCGACTTGGCGAGAGCAAGGTTCTGCGCGATGGCGCCAACCGTCGGATTGAGCTGCGCCAGGGCAATGCGGAGACGATCGGTCACGTGCGAAATCCGAGCCGTTTGAAAACGCGGCAAGACTTATCCGCTCACCCCGGTCGGGGCAAGCGGACAGCCGGTCATACGGCAGGTGATCAGAACGAGTAGGTCAGCTCGGCAAGCAGGCCGTAGCGAAGCAGCGAGAACGGGTTCTCGGTGGAGATCACGTTTGCCTGGCTGAGGCCGGGCGCGCTGTAGGGCGGGTTCGGCGGGGCCGGCGGATCGCCGACATCGGGCAACTCATTGGGCGCGGACACGATAACCTGGCGCCAGGTGGCGTCGTATGTGCCCTCGACATACCAGGCACGCCCACCCAGCCGCATGGTGAGGTTCTCGACCGGCGTGAAGCCGACCATCCCCTCGCCCATGGCGCCATAGCCCCAGCCGCTGATGTTGGTCGGCGAGCCGTTGAACTCGTAGAGACACGGGGCGGCGCCCTGCGGGCAGCCCGGGTATGGCCCCAGGTCGCCGCTGGAGCTGCCGGCGTGGCCACCCATCACGCCATTGATGGTGGCGAAGGGCACCGCCGCCACTTCGGCGGTGATGTCGAGAAACTGGTTGATCTCGGCCTTGCCGCTGAGGCCGAGCCGCAGCATGTGCAGTTCGTACTTGTCATCGACGCTGGCGCCGGGCAGCGACCACACGCCGGTCTGATCGTCCCAGTCGATGTCGCCGGCACTGGTCGCGGTGGTGTAGTTCACGCGGTTGGTGCGGGGGGAATTGTTCCAGTAATTGTAGCCGACAAAGCCGCCGACCCCACTGCCCTTGCCATCGCCGAAAGCGTTCCAGCCGAAGTCGGCACCACCATAGCCGAGCGTGCCATCGACGACGGGAGCGCTGCCGTAGGGATCGGAATACTCACCATTGATCGCCGCGGTATAGCCGGCCCAGCCCTTGGCGTAGGTCCGGGTCGCGTCGTCCTCGACGCGGATATGGGCTTCGACCGAATGGGCGTTGTCGCTTTCCTCGAAGGTCATCGGCCCGAGGCCGAGGCTCTGGCTGCCCCAGGAATACCAGTAGCGCAGACCGGTCTCGATATGGATGCCGTCGTTCTCGTCGCCCATCTCGGTCCAATCCTTGGGCTCGGTCGAGTAGGCGCCGCGATAGACCTCTTCGGGCGACCAGTCCTCGCCCCAATCAGCGGCCAGGGCCGGGCCGCCGATTGCGGCAGCGAGAACGGCAAGACTGGTGGCCAGACGGATGGACATCGGAAGCTCCGCAAACAAACGCGTACGAGCTATTCATGCCCGGTTAGGGTTAATGTTCCGCTAAATGGACTGGCAAACTGCAACGGATCGGGCGACAAGCTTGCCCATGTCTACAATTTGATAAGCATTGTCGGGTTTTCCACCACAACAAGGGAGGCATGCAGAACTCGGCTGCAACCTTCGGCAAGGCAGTGAGTTGGGACCACGAGAGATAAACCGACTTCGGAATACGCCTATGAGTTGCAAGGTCTTGGTGGTGGAGGACGAGATTTTCGTCGCCACGGAATTTGAGAATCTGCTGTTCGACCTTGGCCATGAGCCGGTCGGTATCGCCTCGGACAGCCGCCAGGCATTGGCGCTGGCCGACGAGGCGGAACTGGCCTTCGTCGATCTCAACCTCGTCGATGGCGCAACCGGCGTCGAAGTCGGTCGTGCACTCGCAGCCCGCGGCATCACCGTGGTCTACATGACCGCCAACCCGGCGCAGCTGGGAAATGGCGTTCCCGGCACGATCGGGGTCATCCCAAAGCCGGTGGACAATAACGAGCTGCGGCAGGCGGTGGAGTTTGCCGTCGCCGTGCGCGGCCGCACCGAGAACGCGGTTCAACCGCCCCGTCGACTCAGGCTGTTTGGTTCGGCTGCCGGAACTCCGGCGCTGGCCTGAGGGCCGCCCGCCGGCTCAATGAGGCCAGCGGAATGATGAGTTCGACCTCCAGCCCGGCTTCGCCATAGCGGCGCTCCAGTTTGCCGCGCAACTGCCCTTCCACGCTCAGCGAGATCAACCGCGACCCGAACCCGGCCTCTGCCGGCGCCGGAGCCGGTCCGCCGATCTCGCGCCAATGCAGCAGATAATCATCGCCCTTGACCTGACTGGCGATCTCGATGCGGCCGCCCTGCTGCGACAGAGCGCCGTACTTGGCGGCATTGGTCGCCAGTTCGTGGAACAGCAGCGCCAGTGGAGTGGCGGCGCCGTCATCGATCACCGCATCGTCGCCGGCGAAGCTGACGCGCTCGTCGTCCCCGTCGCGATAGGGTTGCAGCAGCGACCGAACCAGCGCCTGAAGCGAGGCGGGGTTGCTGCGCGGAACGGATTCTCGCGAGTGCGGCCGAACGAAATCGTGGGCCCGCCCGAGCGCCAGAATGCGGCCGCGCAGGCGCTCGGCGAAATCCTTGGCCTCGGGCTGCGAACGCGCCGCCAGACTGACAATGCCGCCGATGACCGCAAAGATGTTCTTGATGCGGTGGCTGAGCTCCTGCGCGATGATCTCGCGCTCCTCCTGCGCCAGCCGTTCCTCGTGAATGTCGGTGCAGGTGCCGAACCAGCGGGTGATGCGGCCGGAAGCATCGCGGATCGGCAGGGCCTGGCCCAGCACCCAGCGATAGGCGCCGCCATGGTGCTTCAGTCGGTACTCGATCCGGTACGGATCGCCGCTGGCCAGAGAGTGACGCCAGGCAGTCCAGGCGCGTTCCTGATCGTCAGGATGGAACATGCCGTTCCAGCCCTCGCCATCGGTCGACCCCGGCGGCACGCCGGTAAATTCGTACCAGCGCGCGTTGTAATAGTCGTGAAAGCCGTCGGGCAGCGCCGACCAGACCATCTGCGGCATGGTGTCGGCGAGGGTGCGAAAGCGCAGCTCGCTCTCGACCAGCTGTTCGGCAACCCGCCGCTCTTCGGTGACGTCTACCACCACGCCGGGCAGCCGCACTGCCTTGCCACCCGCGTCGGCGATGACGCGGCCGGAGGCGACGACCCAGCGTTCGGGAGCGCTGTCATGAGCGCTGAGCCGGTATTCGAAGCGGACCGGCCCCGGGCTTTTCAGCGCGTCACCGATCTCGGAAATGACCCGCTGGCGATCATCGGGATGGATGCCGGAAAGGAACGTCTCGATCGGCAACCCGACGGCGGCCGCGCCGGGTGTCACGCCATAGAGCGCAGCGAAGCGGTCATCGGCGGTGACAGTGTTCTCCGAGATGTTCCAGTCCCAGGTGCCAACCATGCCGGAGGCGGTGAGCGCCAGGTCGAGTTTCTCGCGGCTCTCCTCCAGGGCCTGCTCGGCCACCACGCCCATGGTGGTCTCCTGGACGATGGCGAGGACGGCGAGACCGCTGCCGTCCTCGTCCAGCACGGGGGAGTAGTCGAGGTTGAGCCAGACCTGTTCAGGCGCTCCATTGCGATGGAACACAAACGGCTGACTGTTGAAGACCAGCGCCTCCCCGGCCAGCACGCGCTGCATCACATCGCGGTTGAACTCGGCCACTTCCGGCCAGCTCTGCAGCACCGAACTGCCAAAGGCGCTCGGGTGCCGGCCGCCCGCGATCGGCGCATAGGCGGCATTGTAGAGCATGACCCCGTTCGGCCCGATCAGCAGTGCCATCGGCGCCGCGGAGGTCATGATCAGCCGGGCGGCGGAGCGCAGCGCCACCGGCCAGTCGGCGATGGGGCCAAGCTCGGTGGCAGACCAGTCGAAGCTGTTGGCGAGGAGCATGACCGGATCGCGATCCAGCCTGGCCTTGGTCGCGGCGTCCGCACGCGGGAAGAACGAACGTGGCATCAATCACCAAGTTGGCGCGCGCGGCGCAATTGTCACCCGGCCGTGCCGACGGCCTCCTGCAGGGCAGCAACGCGGGTCGCGGCGGATTGGTTCACTCCGCCGCAACGATTCTTTCGCTACGCGCCGGCCGCTGCGAACGCAGTTCCTCGGCGACGAGGAAGGCCAGTTCCAGCGCCTGGCTGGCGTTGAGGCGCGGGTCGCAGTAGGTGTGATAGCGATCCTGCAGCCCCGCCTCGGTAATGGCCGCGACACCGCCGCCAGTGCACTCGGTCACATCGTCACCGGTCATCTCGATATGGATGCCGCCGGCATAGGTTCCCATGGTGCGGTGAATCTCGAAAAAGCTCTTCACTTCGCCGAGGACGCGATCGAACGGCCGGGTCTTGTAACCGTTCGAAGCCTTGATGGTATTGCCGTGCATCGGATCGGAGCACCAGACCACTACCCTGCCCTCGGCCTTCACCGTCTCGATGAGGCGCGGCAGGTGGTCGGCGATCTTGTCGGAGCCGAAACGGCCGATCAGGGTGATGCGACCGGCTTCGTTGCTGGGGTTCAGCTTGTCGATGATGCGCAGCAGGTCGTCGGCGGCGAGGCTGGGGCCGCATTTTACGCCGACCGGATTGCGGATGCCGGAGAAGTACTCGACATGCGCGGCATCGGCCTGCCGCGTGCGGTCGCCGATCCACAGCATGTGGCCGGAGGTGGCGTAATAGTCGCCGGTGATCGAGTCCCGGCGGGTCAGCGCCTCCTCGAAGCCGAGCAGCAGCGCTTCATGCGAGGTGTAGAACTTGGTCTCGCGCAGCGACGGAGTGTTGTCGGGCGTCAGACCGAGGGCCCGCATGAAGTCGATGGCGTCATCGATTTTCTGGGCCAGCTCCTCGAAGCGCGGATAGGCGTTCGAGCCCTTCATGAAGCCCATGGTCCACTCGTGGACGCGGGTCAGGTCGGCGTAGCCGCCCGATGCGAAGGCGCGCAGAAGGTTGAGGGTCGCGGCCGATTGGCGATAGGCGAGCAGCAGGCGCTCCGGATCGGGCACCCGGGCAGCCTCGGTGAAGCCGATATCGTTGATGATGTCGCCGCGATAGCTGGGCAGCGTCACCCCATCGATGGTTTCGGTGTCGGACGAGCGGGGCTTGGCGAACTGGCCGGCAATGCGGCCCACCTTGACGACGGGCTTGGACGCGCCGTGGGTCAGCACCACCGCCATCTGCAGGAAGACACGGAAGAAATCGCGGATGTGGTCGGCACCGTGTTCAGCGAAGCTCTCGGCGCAGTCGCCGCCCTGCAGCAGGAAGGCCCTGCCCTCGGCGACTTCGGCCAACTGGTGCTTGAGCTCGCGGGCCTCGCCGGCGAACACCAGTGGCGGGAACTTGCGCAGCTGCGCCTCGGCCGCCTCCAGCTTGGCCGGATCCGGATAGACCGGCACCTGCGAAATCGGCTTCTGTCTCCAGCTCTGTGGCGTCCAAGTCGTCGGCATAGGCGTGATCTCCCGGTCGGCGGGCGGAATAGCAGGGGATTGGGGCGATGTGAAGCCGGCGGCAGCTACTGCTTTTGGCCGTTGCGGTAGACGTAACTGGGCTTCTTGAAGGTCACCAGTTCTTCCGCCGCTGTCGGATGCATGGCCATGGCGCGGTCGAAATCGGCTTTGGTGGCCTGCATGCCGAGCGGGATCGCCGCCATCTGAATGATCTCGGCGGCGCCGGGCCCCAGGATGTGGACACCCAGCACCTGGCCGCCGTCTGGCCTGGTGATCAGCTTAATCATCATGCGGTCGGACTTCAGCGACAGCGTGTTGATCATCGGACGGAAGCGGGTGACGTAAACATCGATGTCGCCCTGCGTGGCGGCGTCATGCTCGGCGAGCCCGACAGTACCGACCTCGGGTTCGGCGAAAACCGCCTCGCCGATCAGCGAGTGATCGACCGCGGTGGGCTTGTCGCCGAACACCGTATCGGCAAAGGCGTGTCCCTCGCGGATGGCGACCGGGGTCAGCTGAGCGCGGTTGGTGACGTCGCCGACAGCGTAGATCGAGGCGATGCTGGAGCGCGAATAGGCGTCGACCACCACGGCGCCGTCCCAGGCGAGCTCGACCCCCGCGGCTTCGAGACCCAGGCCGGCGGTGTTGGGCGAACGACCGGTGGCGAACATCACCGCGCCGAACGGCGCGTCGACCCCATCGGAGAAGCTCACAGTGATGTCCGCACCGGTCCGGCGCAGGCCGAGCACGTTGGTCTGGTGGATGATCTTGACGCCGCGCGCCACGAGACCGGCCTCGAGCCCGACCCGCAGGTCCTCGTCGAAGCCGCGCAGCAGCCGATCACCGCGATAGACGATGGTGGTGTGAACGCCGAGGCCCGCGAAGATCGTGGCGAACTCCACCGAGATGAAGCCGCCCCCCTCGATGAGGATGGAGTGCGGCAGGGCCTCGAGGTGAAACGCCTCGTTGGAGCTGATGCCGAGCTCCTTGCCCGGGATGTCCGGGATGAAGGGACGGGCGCCGGTGGCGATCAGGATAGTCCTGGCGGTGAGCTCGCGACCGGATTTCTGCAGCTTGACGGTGTTGGGACCGGTGACGGTTGCACGGTCCCGGATGATCTCGGCACCCGGCTTTTCGAGGCCGGCGATATAGGCGGCCTCGAGGCGGGCGATTTCCTTGTCCTTGTTCGCCACCAGCGTGGCCCAGTCGAAGCTCGGCGTGCCGACATCCCAGCCGAAGCTGGGCGCGATCTCGAACAGATCCTTGTAACGCGAGGCGTAGACGAACAGTTTTTTGGGGACGCAGCCGCGGATCACGCAGGTACCGCCGACGCGGTATTCCTCGATGATGGCGACTTTCGCGCCATAGGTCGCGGCGATCCGCGCCGCCCGCACCCCGCCCGACCCGGCGCCGATCACCACAAGATCGTAACTGTCGCTCATTGCCTACCCCGGCCTGCCTCGAAAGAAAAAGGCCCCGCGCGATGGCGGGGCCTGCAAGCAGATAGGGTGCGAAAGGTCAGCTGTCGATACCCTTGGCCTTCAGCTCGGCGCGCACCGCCGAGAAGAACTCGGTGTTCAGGTTGGCGGAGTACACATCCATGATGCGGCTGATGGTACCGCTCATCGCCGCATTCGACTTGGCCAGCTTGGTACCGGTCGGGGTCGAATAGAAATCGACGATCTGCTGCAGCTCATCCTGAGTGAAGGAGAGCGCATAGACGCGGGCGAACTGGTCGAACAGCTCGCCCTTGCGGCCCTTGTAGGTGGAGATTACCTTCTCGATCGCATCATTGAGCGGCTGGGCGATTTCCGGGTTCTGCGGCAGCAATTGCTTATAGGTGTTGATGCCGGCCTGAACGATGGTCGCCTCGTAGAGGCCGCCGGTATCGGTGAGATCGACATACTTGCGGGCCAGCGCCAGGTGCTCGGGCGAGATTTCCGAGGCTTCCTGGCTCATCGCGGGCAACGCGACAAAGCTCGACAGGATCAGCGACAGCAATGCCGCGACAAGCATCGGCGCGCGTTTGAAGGTGGACGTCATCAGCTTGGTGCCCATCTGGTTGTGTGTTCCCCTGCTGGTGCTGGTCGCCGTTTCGTTGCAACGCCCGACCACCCCAGCCCTTGATTGTCGCGCCTCCAACCCGGAAAGTCTCTGAACTTTCCTGGAAGCTCCCTTAGCCTCTATCCGAGCGGCTCTCAGCCGTCCAGAACGTCGATACCGGCCGGGCCGGCCACGTAGGCCCGCTGGCAGAGCCCGATGAACAATCCGTGCTCCACCACGCCCGGGATATCGGCCAAGGCCCTGGCCAGCGCTTCTGGCTGAGGAATACGGCCAAAAAAAGCGTCGAGGATGGCGTGGCCGCCATCGGTGACGAACGGCGTCGCATCGGCCTTGAGACGCCGGCGCAGCTCGCCCTCGGCGTTGAAATCGGCCATCACGGCGGCGATAGCCGCAGTGGTGACGCCAAGCCCGAAATGGTTGACTTCGATCGGCAGGGGAAAGCGGCCCAGCATCTCGACCTTCTTGCTCTGGTCGGCGATGACGATCATGCGCCTCGATGCAGCCGCAACGATCTTCTCGCGCAGCAAGGCCCCGCCACCGCCCTTGATCAATGCCAGCCCCGGGCCGAGTTCATCTGCCCCGTCCACGGTGAGATCGAGCTCGGGTGTGGTCTCGAGGTCGGTGAGCGGGATGCCCAGGCTCAGCGCCTGTGCGGCCGTGACTTCGGAGGTCGGGACGCAGATGACATCGAGGCCGTTCTGCACGGCGCGGCCGACGATATCCACGAAGTGCTTTGCGGTCGAACCAGTGCCGAGGCCCAACCGCATGCCGCTGGTCACTTCCGCCATCGCCGCCTCGGCAGCGCGGTACTTCTGCTCGTCGCTCATCAGTGCCCTCCCCGGTTCGGCCGGACCTAGGAGAGGTGGCAGGCCCTGTCAACCTGGCTTTTCTCACGCAGAGGTGAATGGAAATGTCGCATCAAGGCAACACAATGTGGCTCTGGTGTCCCGAGTTTGTCCGAATCGTGGCAAGGCCATTCACTGCTTGTTAGGAATAGTTTACCAAGCATCCGAGACTGGCTCAGAATCAGGGTCGATTACGTCAAGAGGCGCAGTTTGAAGAACATTTCCATGACCAAGGTAGTGGTCGCCGCTCTTTTGTCGGCGATCCTTTCTTTGTCGCTGGCCGCACCGGCCACGGCGGCAAAGCGTGTCTACGACCCCGTTACCGACACCTGGTCGGACGCAGGCGCGATCAAGACGAGTTCCAAGCGGGGCAAGGCCATCCCCAAGGAGATCGTCAGCTACAGCACCAAGTACAAGCCGGGCACGATCGTCGTCGAGACGTCGGAGCGGCGCCTCTACCTCGTGCTCGACGACGGCAAGGCGCTGAGATACGGCATCGGCGTCGGCCGCGACGGCTTCCGCTGGTCGGGCCAGCACCGCATCACCCGTGTCGCCGAGTGGCCGGGTTGGACGCCGCCGGCGGCCATGCGCAAGCGCGTTCCCGATCTGCCGGCCTACATGCCCGGCGGTCCGGATAATCCGCTCGGCGCCCGCGCGCTCTATATCGGTTCGACGCTCTACCGCATCCATGGCACGTCCGAGCCGTGGACCATCGGCCAGGCGGTCTCGTCCGGCTGTATCCGGCTCACCAACGAGGACGTCACCGATCTCTACGAGCGCGTCCGGGTCGGCGCCCTGGTGGTGGTGAACCAGTAAGGCCAGGCGCCATTGTCGAATTTCGGAAGGGTCGGCTCGATGAGCCGGCCCTTTCTTGTTTTGCGGTGCGGGCGGCAGTGGAGTAGAAAGGGGAATGTCCCTGACGCTTCTCGAACAGCCGAACCTCGTGCCCACCGGTGCGCAGCGCCCTCTCGTCGATCGCTACGGGCGACGGATCAGCTATCTCAGGGTCTCGGTGACCGATCGTTGCGATTTCCGCTGCGTCTACTGCATGTCCGAGCACATGACCTTTCTGCCCAAGAAGGATGTGCTGAGCTTTGAGGAAATCGACACCATCGTGAACGCCTTCATCGCCCGTGGGGTGAAGAAGGTTCGTCTCACCGGCGGCGAGCCGCTGGTCAGGCGCGACATCATGGAACTGGTGCAGAAGATCGGCGGGCATATCGGCCACGGCCTCGAAGAGCTGACGCTGACCACCAATGGCAGCCAGTTGCGACGCCATGCCGAGGGCCTGGCGCGCGCCGGAGTGAAGCGGCTCAATGTGTCGCTCGACACGCTCGACGAGCGGCGCTTCACCGAGATCACCCGCCGCGGACGGATCGCCGATGTGCTGGACGGCATCGATGCCGCCGCGGATGCGGGGCTCAAGATCAAGATCAACATGGTGGCGATGCGCGGCGTCAACGAAGACGAGATCGAGCCGATGCTGCATTGGGCGCATGGCCGCGGCTTCGGCCTGACACTGATCGAAGGCATGCCGTTGGGCGAGGTCGGGATCGACCGGGTGGACACTTACCTGCCGCTCCGGGAGATGCGCGAACGGCTCAAGGCGAAATACACGCTGGAGCCGACCGGACACCGCACCGGTGGGCCGGCGCGCTACGACTATGTCCTCGAGACCGGTGGGCTGGTGGGTTTCATCACCCCGATGAGCCACAATTTCTGCGAAAGCTGCAACCGGGTGCGACTGACTGCAACCGGCCAGCTCTACATGTGCCTGGGACAGGACGACATGGTCGATCTACGGGCCGCGATCCGCGAGGATGGGCCGAACGCCCTCGACGCAGCGCTCGACCGGGCCATGCTGCTCAAGCCCAAGGGGCACGACTTCGTGCTCGACCGTGACCACGCGGCGCCGGCGCTGAGCCGGCACATGAACGTGACGGGGGGGTAATCCCTCGCCGAACCGTTTCGCCCTAGCGAACCGTATACCCGCCATCCACCACCAGCACTTCGCCGGTGACGTAGCCGGACGCCGGTGAGCACAGATACAGCGCGGCGGCGCCGATATCGATGGCCGAACCGGCGCGCTTCATCGGCGTCATGTCGCGCCAGACCGGCCCCCAGACCGGGTCGGCGAGCCCGCCGCTGGTCATGTCGGTGGTGATGTAGCCGGGGGCGATGGCGTTCACGCGGATGCCGTCTTCGGCATAGTCGGAGGCGAGGCTCCTGGTCAGCATGTGCACCGCGGCCTTGGAGGCGTTGTAAGCGGCCTGCGGCTGCGGAATGTTCGAGATTAGGCCGGAGATCGAGCCGATATTGAGCATCACGCCGCTCTTCTGGGCGCGCATCGGACCGAGCGCCGCCTGGCAAGCGCGGAACACGCTGTCGAGGTTGATATCCATCAGCCGGCGATACTGCTCCTCGGGGAAGTTGTGGGTTTCGCCGTGCTGGGCGACGCCGGCATTGTTGACCAGGATATCGAGCCTGCCGCCGCCGATCTTCACCGCTTCGGCCACCAGTTGCGCCGGCACGGCCGGGTCCTGCACATCGCCCTGCAGGTAATCGACCTTGCGGCCCTGATCCTTGAACTGCTGCACCACCTCCGGCTTGGGCACCCGGGAGGAGAGTATGACATGGGCGCCGGCGTCGCTCAGTGCCTCGACGATGCCCAGGCCGATGCCTCGCGTGGCGCCGGTGACCAGCGCAACTTTGCCGTCCAGACGAAACAGGTCGAAGATCATTGCATTTCCTCTCGGTGCATTGGGGCTGCGGCCGGCCGATCGAGGCCGAGGATGAAATCGGCGCACCGGTCGCCGAGCATCATGGCCGGCGCCGTGGTGTTGCCGGCATTGATGTTGGGCACCGCCGACATGTCGGAGACGCGAAGGTTGTCGACGCCACGGACCCGCAGGCGGGCGTCGAGCACCGCCATCGGGTCGCCGTCGGCGCCCATTCGAGCGGTGCTGGCCGGGTGGTAGTTGGTCTTGACGAAGCGCCGGCAGTGCTCGGCCATCGCCGCGTCGCTGAGATCGGGCCCCGGCGGCGCAATGACTTTTTCGATGCGCTTGCCCAGCGGGCCGCTCAGCAGGACGTCGCGGAAGAAGCGCTGGCCCTCGACCATCATCTGCATGTCGTCGGGGTGCTGCAGCAAGTGCGGCGAGACCAGCGGCATATCGGCCGGGTTGGCCGAACGGAGCTCGACATAGCCGCGCGACTTGGGCTTCACCAGCACGGTGGTGATGGTGACGCCATAGGTATCGTCGAACACTTTGAGCAGGTCACGGTCGAGATAGACAATGGGGACGCAGAAGGCCTGGATGGAGGGCGGTGCATCGCGATCGACCGGGTTGATGAAGGCGCCAGCCTCGAAGCCGGCGGACAGGATCGGGCCGTTGCCGAACAGCTTGAAGTTGAGGCCGTTCTTCAGCATGCGCCAGCCGACGCCCTGCCTGAAATAGCCGTAAGGGCCATTGGCGACGGAGATTACCGGCACCTCGGGGTGATCGATCAGGTTGCGGCCGACGCCGGGCAGATCGACCAGCGTCCTGATGCCGTGGCTGTCGAGCTGTTCGGCCGGTCCGATACCGGAAAGCATCAGCAGCTTGGGCGTCACCAGCGCCCCCGAACTCAAGACGATATCGCCCGACGAGTGGGCCGTATGCTCTGCCCCCGCCGCATCGCGGTAGGTGACGCTGACGGCTCGGCCGTTCTCGATGTTGATCAGCTGCACCGCGGCGCGCAGCCGGACGGTGAGGCGCGGGTCGTCCTTCAGCGGTTCGACATAGGCATAGGCGGCGCTCGAGCGCTTCCCCTTGCGGTTCATGAACTGGTAGAAGCCGACGCCGCGCTGGGTCACGCCGTTGAAATCATTGGTGAACGGCTCGCCCTTGAGCTGCACGCTCTGCACGAACCAGCGCGACACGTCATCGACATGGCCGGGGTCGGAGACCAGGAGCGGGCCATCATTGCCGTGGAAGTCGTTGCTCAGCCGGTTATTGCCTTCGATCCGGCGAAAATGCTGCAGCACGGTCGCCCAATCCCAGGCGGCGCCGTCATTGCTGCCACGCAGCAACTGGTCCCACTCGTCATAGTCCGACGGCCGGCCGCGCATATAGACCTGAGCGTTGACCGAGGTGCCACCGCCCAGGACATTGCCTTGCGGGATATCGTGGACACGACCGTTCAGGTGCTGCTGGGGCACCGTGTGGTGGTAGGTCATGTATTTCGAGCCGTTGATCAGCTTGAAGATGCCGGGGGGCATGTCCAGCAGCGGATGGTGGTGCGAATGGCCCGCTTCGAGCAGCAGCACCCGTCGCCCGCCATCGGTCACCAGCCGGGCAGCCGCAACGCAGCCCGACGCCCCGCCTCCGATCACGATGTGATCGAATTCCTCCCGCATCTGTCGCCCCTCCAGGACCTGCACCCTTGGTGCCGGACGGGCGTTTTCGCCCAGTCCCGCACAGCACAATAGACCGGCCGGTGGAAAAGTCGAACCGTGGCGCGAACACTGTTCACGGTCGCGTCATCGGCCGCCAAACTCCGGGGCGGGCCCTCCAGCACCGGTCAATTGATCATTGACAGTCCGGCTCAAGTTACATTTTCTGGCGCCGTGGATCTGGTTACGCGTCGCATTCAGTTGCAGCAACTATATGCGCAGAGCAGTTTTTGTTCTTTTCGTACTAATATGCCGCACAGATTGAGCGATTTTGCTCATCGGCGAAATGTGACTGTGATCGGACCCGTCCGGTCCGGACTCCGCCGACAAACATGTGAAGTGACGGCAACAGCATGACTTCAGGCGCCGGGGGCTTGGCGTTCTGATGTGGGGGAAATGACTATTATCGATATGCAACCAGGCACTTTCGTGCAGAACGGCCGCGAGGCGACTGAACGGACGAATCCGCAGCGCGGGGCGTCCTCTCCATGACACAGCATTCGCAGATGCATCCAGCGCCGGCGGAAACGCCGACCACCACCCTGTCGCATGCGCAGATCCGCGCCGCCCGCGCCTATCTGGGCTGGACGGCGCTCGAACTTGCCGAGGCATCCGGGGTATCGTTCTCGACCGTCCGTCGTGTCGAGTTGCCCGGTCCGCGGGCCGTCCGTGACGAGAATGTCGAGGCGATCCGCGAGGCTTTCACACGCCACGGTGTCCGCTTCGTCACCCATGCCGACGGCGCGCTGGGGATCGCCGGTCGCGACTAGCCGGACAGAGGCCAGCTAGAGGTAGCGTGCGAAGAAGGCCAGCGCCGCCTCACGCATGCGCGGCGTTTCCTGGTGCTTGACCCCGGGTTCGGACACCAGTTGCAGGCGGTCCGGCGCGGCGGCGTAAGCGGCGCTGGTTTCTTCCCAGGCCAGGGCAACCGCTGCCGGTGGCGTAAGCCCATCGGCCTCGCCGATGCAGATGAGCTGCGGCCGGGGCGCAACCAGCGCCCCGATGGCACCGGCATCGGCCTCGTTCAACAGGCCGGGGACGATCAGATAGACGCCGTGGCCATCGTGATTGCCAAGCTCGATCATCTTGCGCAGGTCGGCGAAACAGCAGAGGTGCGCCACGGCCTTGATGCGCTCATCCATGGCGGCGAGCCAATAGCTCAGCGTGCATCCCATCGAGATGCCGAAGGCGCCGATCCGCGTCGCATCGACATCCGGACGCGAGGCCAGGTAAGTGAGCGCCGCCGAGTGATCGCACAGCATCTGCCCGAACAGCCCCTTGCCGTACCAGAGCAGCGCCTTTGCCGCCGCGCTTTCGGTGAGCGTGGCGCGCTCGCCGAAGACCGGCATGTCGATCGCCAGCGTGACATAGCCGGCGCGGGCGAACACCGGGCCGAGCGGATCGAGCAGATACTCACGCCCCTCGAGCAGCTCGTCGGCGCCGATATCGTAACGCCCGCCATGCGAGTGGCCGTACAGGATGGCGGGCAGCCTGCCCTCGGCCCTCAACGGCCGGGTCAGGATGCCGCGCACTTCCGTGTCACCGAGCCTGAGGGCCAGGTGTTCGACCTCGTAGCCGTCATGCTCTTCGATGCGGGCAGCGCTGAGCGACACAGGCTGCTCCACCAGCCCGACGAGCTGGCGCAGCCTGTCGCGGGTAATCGCCATGTTACTTGTCGTCGTCCGAAACGATGGCGAACTCGAGCGGCAAGGCGGTGGTGTACTTGATCTGGCCCATGGCGAAGGACGAGCTGACGTCGGTCAGATTGATCTTGGAAATCAGCTTCTTGTAGAACGAGTCATAGGCGGCGATGTCCGGCACCACGACGCGCAGCAGGTAATCGACTTCACCGCTCATGCGATAGAACTCGACTACCTCGGTGAAATCCTCCACCACGCCGGCAAATTTGCGCATCCAGGCATCGTTGTGCTCATTGGTGCGGATCGACACGAACACCGTGACGCCGGCATTGATCTTGGCCGGGTCGAGCACCGCGACGCGGCCCTTGATGATCCCGTCTTCTTCCATCTTCTGGATGCGGCGCCAGCATGGCGTCGTCGACAACCCTACCTTGCGGCCGATTTCAGCAACCGGCGTTGTCGCGTCCTTCTGCAGGAGCGCCAGAATCTTGCGGTCGATCTTGTCCAAAGCTATGGCAGCCCCCTAGAAATCAGATTGCGTGACTGTGAGGAAATCAGCGCGATAACGCAAAGATGGTCGGATAAGGTGGCCATACAACGCAAATATCTTGCGCCTGTCAACTGGATAGAAGGCCCCAGAGCCAGCTGACAAAACGCTCGAAGCGGCTCGGATTTCCGGCCTCCGCCGCAGTGCCCTCGGCCTCGCGCCGGCGCCACTCCGCGGGGGTGTCGAACTGCCCCTGCCAGATGCCACGCCGGGCCCGCCGCGCCTCCGCCTCAGCGGCGGCATAACGGCTTGTGGCGGTTGCGAAACCATCGGCAACCAAGGCCTGGGCGATGTCGACCTTGCCGTCGCGGCACACTGCCAGCAGCCGCCCGTAGCGATCATGACCTTCCTGATGGCAGGAGAGCACGCGGCCGCGCGTCAGCTCGCGCATCCGGCGCGCCGCGGCGGCGCCGCACTCCCAGGCGCCGCCATCGGCGGTGCGACAGGTCTGGTTCCACTCCGGCGCATCGAGCCCCGGCAGCCGGATGCGCTGGCCGGCCACGTCGATGGTGTCGCCATCCACCACACGCTCCACCGTGCCGCTGAGCGGTGGGCCATCGAGCGAGAACGGCGGATCGGGAAACAGCGCATAAAGCGCGAACAGGCCGATGGCGAAGAGAACCACCACCCAGGTGCTGCCGCGCGTCCGGCGACGGCGCGGCAAGGGGTTGCGACGGCCATTGGCCCAGGCCGGCATGGCCCGATGCAGCATCGGTTGCAACTGCTTGTCATTACGGGGCTTCCGCATTTGGAGGTCCCCCGCTTCATCCAAACTTAACCATGCGGCGCATAGGGTTTTTGCACAAGCGTAACGAACGCGTTTCCTGTTCGTAGTGTGTAGTTGTTGAGTACCGAGTAAATGCCGCTCAAGCCCGCGATGCACGATGAGGACGTGCGCGCCCAGATGGGTCGCGAGCTTCGGCGCAACTCGCAGCGGGCGGTGTTCGACGCGCGACAGCGCCTCACCTCCAGTTCGGGCACCCGCGCCTCCTTCGATTTCGAACTGCTCGACGAATATGCCAGCTCGCGGCTCGGCGGGCTGCTGGCCGTTCCGGCGCTGGTGCTGATCCTGGCGCTGTTCGCCAGCCTCTGGGTCTCGCCGCTTGCAGCAGCAGCGTGGGCCGCCGCGGTGATCGTCGCCAACCTGGTGGTCGCCTGGTTCTGCCGCCAGTTCAAGACCGAGGATCCTGCCAAGTTCAACGCCGGACGCTGGACCGCGACCTTCATCGCCGCCGAGCTGGTGAACGGCATCTCCTGGGCGTTGCTTGCGCTGTTCACGCTGGTGGCGGTCGACAGCGTGGCGCTGCTGGTGGCGATGTTCGCCATCACGCTGGTCGGTATCGCCGCCAACGCCGTCTCGACGCGCACCCTGCCCGGCGCGACGCTGATGAGCACCCTGCCCGCCGCCGCGACGGTGACGATCAGCCTGATGACCGCGGGCGGCACGCTCAACTGGGCGCTGGCCGCCGTGGTGGTGGGGGGTGAGCTGTTCTTTGTCTACCTCGCCAAGCAGCTCTATGCGTCGGAACTGGAGACGATCGAGCATCAGGCGGAAAAGGACGCGCTGATCAACGAGCTCGAGGAAGCGCGCGAGATGAGCGATGAGGCGCGGCGGCATGCCGAACAGGCCAACATCGCCAAGTCGCAGTTCCTCGCGACGATGAGCCATGAGCTGCGCACGCCGCTCAACGCCATTATCGGCTTTTCCGAGGTGCTGCAGTCCGAGCTGCTCGGGGCGCATAACGTGCCGCAGTACAAGGAATATGCGGGCGACATCCATTCGTCCGGCCAGCACCTGCTCAACCTGATCAACGAGTTGCTGGATCTCAGCCGTATCGAAGCAGGCAAGTACGACCTCAACGAGGAGGCCGTATCGCTGATCGATATCGCCGAGGATTGCCGGCGCATGGTGGAAATTCGCGCCAAGGCCAAGAGCATCGAGCTCAGCGTCAGCTATGCGCACAACCTGCCAAAGCTCTGGGGCGACGAGCGGGCCATCCGCCAGGTGGTGTTGAACCTGCTCTCCAACGCGATCAAGTTCACGCCGCAATCGGGCAAGGTGCACCTGATGGTGACGCGCTCAGGCGATGGCGGGCAATTGCTGAGCGTGCGCGACAACGGCCCGGGGATTCCCGAGAACGAGATCGAGACGGTGCTGAGCTCGTTCGGCCAGGGCTCGCTGGCGCAGAAATCGGCCGAACAGGGTGCCGGCCTCGGCCTGCCGATCGTGCAGAAGATCATGGAACTGCACCAGGGCCGGTTCGACCTGTTCTCGAAGCTGCGCTTCGGCACCGAGGTGATCGCCACCTTCCCGCGGGCCCGGGTCATGGATGCGCTGGCGCCGGTGGTGGAAAAGAAGCCGCGGCTGCAGATCTATTCGGAAGCCAGCTGACCCCGGCGCAAGCGGTACCTTCTGGCAATGGCCTTGGCGGCCGCTCGGCGGCATACTCCCGGCAAAGGGAGCCCAGACCACACGATGTCCGCCACGCCCAATACCGACGAGCTCACCCGGCTCGCCTTCGAGAACTGCATCTTTCCCGTTGCCGACCAGCGCGTGGTGCGCGAACAGGGGCCGACCATCTATGTGGCGGCCGACGGCATTGCGCTGACCGACAATCACGGGGTCATGCGGCTCGACATGATGGGCTCGCATACGCGCGCCAACTCTCTGGGTTACGGCAACCGCGAGATCGCGACAGCGGTGTTCGAGCAGATGAGTGCGGTGCACTATATCGGCACCACCAGCCACTTCGCCGAGCCTACGCTGCGCCTCGCGGGGAAGCTCGCCGAGCTGGCGCCCGGGCGGCTGAAGCGCTCGGCTTTCACCAGCGGCGGCTCGGAATCGGTGGAGACGGCGCTCAAGCTCGCCAAGCAGTACCAGCGCGAAAGCGGCAGGAAGCCCCGGGCGTACAAGACGATCTCGCGCTGGAACGCCTATCACGGCGCCAGCATGGGGGCGTTGTCGGTGACGGACTGGCTGGCGGTACGCGACGTGTTCGAGCCGCGGGTGCCCGGTCACAGCTTCATCCCCAACCCGACGCGCTATCGCAACCCGTTCGGCATGCCGGAGGACGAGTATGCCGAGCTGTGCGCCACCTATCTCGAACGCGAGATCCAGTTGCAGGGACCGGAAAGCGTCTCGGCCTTCATCGGCGAGCCGGTGATGCAGGCGCATGGCGTGCAGGTACCGCCGCAGCGCTACTGGGATCGGGTGCGCGAGATCTGCGACAAGTATGGCGTGCTGCTGATCGTCGATGAGGTGATCACCGGGTTCGGCCGCACCGGTACCTGGTTCGCCAGCGAGCATTTCGGGCTCGAGCCCGACATCATGACCATGGCCAAGGCGCTGAGCGCCGGCTATGGGCCGATCGGCGCGGTGATCACCCGCGACGAGATCGCCGATGCGATCCCGCTGTTCCGGCACGTCCACACCTTTGCCGGCCATGCCAGCATGGCAGCCGCCGCCAACGCGGCCATCCACATCAAACAGCGCGACGGACTGGTGGAGGCCGGCAAGCGCAACGGCGCGCGCTTCGGCGCGGAGCTGACGGCGGCGCTGGGCAACCACCGGATCGTCGGGCAGGTGCGCGGGCTGGGCATGTGGTGGTGCGTCGATTTCGCGGCCGACAAGGCAACAAGGGCAGCCTTCACCGACGATACGGTGGTGGCGATCGTCCGTCGGATGAGCGACCACGGCATCCTCGCCTCGGCCATCGGCACGGCGCTGGAGATGGCGCCGCCACTGATCGCGACGCCGGAACAGCTGGCACAGGCCGTGGACGTATGCGTGCGGTCGGTGGAGGAAGTGGCGCGGGAGCGGGGGCTCTAGCTAGCCGACGACCTCGCCGATCGCCATCGCGACGAAGGCGAGGGCATCGCGCCGGCGGGCGAACGGGTTCAGGTATCTCGACGGCGCGCCGCGGCGATACGCCAGCGCCTCCTCGAGGATCAGCCGCCAATGCGGGTCGAACGCCGTCAGCGCCCATTCGCCGGCAGCGGACTTCGAGGCGATCTCGCCCGTGGCCCTGGTATAGGCCAGCCGGCTGATGCCAAGGACACCCCACATCGGCGCGGCACGTCCAAGCATGGCGGGCGAGATCCCGGAGGCTCGCGCCAGCCAGCGGCGCCAGTAGGCGGCGGCATTGTCTCGGACCCAACTCACCAGCCGGTCGTCGTCACGCCAGAGCGTGCCGCGATCGAGTTCCCCGATCAGGGTCACTGCGCTGGGCAGTGCGTGCCAGGTGACGGGGTTGCGGTTGCCGCGCGCCGCGACAAGGAAATCGCCCTGCTGCGAGGTCGGGCCATCGCCGATGGCGTCGGGGCCGCCGCTGAGCTCGGCTTCGGTGAGCCAGATGCCGTCGAGGCCCGGTAGCGTCGGATCGGTGCGGTAGCTGCGATGCAGCAGCACCAGCGCCTCGGCATCCTCGTCGGTCAGCGGGCGCGACAGCACGGCGACGAAATCGAGATCGCTCATCGCCGGGCGAAAGTCGCCATCGGCGATGGACCCGATGAGGTGGAGACCGGTGACCAGGTCTGCCGTATTGCGCCGCAGCAGGCTGACGAGATGGCCAGTGGCGAGGTCGATGGTCGCCTCCGCACCGGCCTTCGTCATCGCCTGGATCTCCTCGTCGCTGCCCCCCGGGTCCGCTCTTTGCCGCCCCGGTCAGCCCTTGTCGCTGACCCCGGCGCTGCCGAAGGTGGCCATGTTGTTGTGGAGGTGGAGCGCCGTCTTGGCAAGCACGGCGGCGAGCGCGGCGCCGCTCCCCTCCCCCAGCCGCATGCCGAGGTTGAGCAGCGGGCGCTTGCCCATGGCTTCCAGCGCCCGGGCGTGGGCGTGCTCGCCCGAGAGGTGGCCGAAGATGCAGTGCTCGATCGCGTCGGGGTTCACGGCCTGCGCGATGGCCGCTGCCGATGTGGCGACGAAGCCGTCGACGATCACCGGGATCTTCTGCTGGCGGGTGGAAATGATGGCGCCGAGCATGGCGGCAATCTCGCGACCGCCAAGGCGGGCGAGGATGGCAAGCGGGTCGCCCAGGGCGTCCTGATGCAGCGCCAGGGCGCGATCGACGGCATCGGCCTTGCGCTTGAGCCCGGCGTCATCGACGCCGGTGCCGCGGCCGACCCAATCGGCGCCGGTACCGCCGAACAGCGCGGCATAGATGGCGGCGGCGACGGTGGTGTTGCCGATCCCCATCTCGCCGATGGCGAGAAGATCTGGCTTACCGGCCACCGCCTCCATGCCGTAGGCGACAGTGGCGGCACACATGCGATCGTCCATGGCGGCGGTGCGGGTGATGTCCCCGGTGGGCAGCTCCAGCGCCAGCTCGAAGACGCGCAGGTTCAGCTCGTGCAACGCGCAGATCTGGCTGATGGCGGCGCCGCCGGCGGTGAAATTGGCCACCATCTGCGCCGTCACTTCGCGCGGAAAGGCCGAAACGCCCTGATCGGTGACGCCGTGATTGGCGGCAAAAATGGCCACCATCGGGTTGTCGAGAGTGGGCTTGGCCTTCCCCTGCCAGCGGCCGAGAAACTCGACCAGTTGCTCGAGCTCGCCAAGCGAACCGGGCGGCTTGGTGAGCTGGCGATCGCGCTGGCGGATGGCGGCGACCGCGCTTTCGTCGCCCGACGGCGCGATGTGCAGCAGGTCGATGATATCGGCAAACGGGGAAGGCAATTGCAGCTCCGGCTTGGGGGACGCCACTCATGGGCGAGTCCGGCCCCAAAAGTCCAGCGCGATCGGGCCAGCGTGCTGACCCCGGGGATCAACCGAGGCCAAGGCGGGTTTTGAGGTCGGCCTCGCCCCAGCCCATCAGCACGTTGTGGTTCCAGGCAAAGGCCGGACGCAGGATCGGCGCGAAAGCCCGCATCCAGGCCTTGCCGAGATCGACCCGCCAGTCGTAGCGCACGGTGGTGATGTCGCCATCGCTGGTGAGCGTCCAGATGCCGACGCCGTTCAGCTCGCCGGTGGCGCGCCCTTCGAGCTGATACATCGGCTCGCTGCGGGTCGACTCGACATGGAAGGTGATGGTGTAAGGCAGCGCCGTCGCCCAGGTGATCCGCCGAACGGCGCCGATCCCCTCGATGTCACCGTCACGAAGCCGCTCCACCTTGCGGACGGCCCGCCACCAGGATGGCCAGGCGTCGACATCGACGATCTCGGCCCAGACGCGATCCAGCGGAGCGGCGATCCGCCAATAGGACACCAGCTCGAACGCAGTGACACTCATCTTGCATTGCCCCCTCGGCTGAAGGACAAGCGAGCATCGACCCATGGCAAGGGAACCGCAAGTGAGCGACGACGCGCCCCGCCCGCCTCCGCGGCAGGACAATCATCGCCCGGGCGCCGAGCCGCCGCCGCAGCAGCCCGAGGCTTATGGCTGGCGCCTGGCCGACGATCTGATCATGGGGCTCAGGTTCTTCTCACGGCTACCGACCGGCGACAGCCCGTTCGAGAAGCCGAACCTCAACCGGATCGCGGTAGGCCTCAGCTTCACCAGCGTCGTCATCGGCTTCCTGCCGGCGCTGCTGATGATGCTCGCGGCCTGGCTCGGGGTGCCGAGCTATTTCGCGGCAACGCTGGGAGTCGCTGCGATGCTGGTTGCGACCGGTGCGATGGCGGACGATGCCCTGGCGGACAGCGCCGACGGACTGATCGGCGGGGCGACCATCGAGCGACGGCTCGAGATCATGAAGGACAGCCGGCACGGCACCTATGGCGTCGCGGCGATCGGGCTGTACCTGCTGTTCAGGGTGACGGCGATCGGCGCGGTGGCGGCGTATAACCCATTGGCTGCCGGGGCGATCTGGCTGGCATCGACGGTGATCGGGCGCTCGGCCTCGCTGTGGGTGAGCGTGGCCCTGCCCAATGCGAGGGAAGGCGGCGCCTCGGCTTCGGTCGGGCGGGTGTCGCGACGCGCCTTCCTCGGCGGCATGGGGTTTGCCGTGCTGCTGGCCTTCGTGCTGGCGGCGCCATTCACCAGCGTGGTGGCGGTGATCCTGTCGCTGGCCGTGACAGCCGGCCTCGCCGCGGCCTGGGTCTGGA
>MKVB01000006.1:404813-426995 GCA_001899085.1 Devosia sp. 66-14
TGCAGGCGCTGATCGAGATCGCCGTACTGACCGTACTGCTGGTGTTCGTCTAGGAGCCTAGCCACCGGCCGTAGGCCCTCCCTCCCCCTTGAGGGGAGGGATTGAGGGTGGGGGTGGTGCAGTCAGCACTGAGGCTCCCCTCACCACCCCCACCCCCAGCCCCTCCCCTCAAGGGGGAGGGGAGCTTAGGCCGCCTCGGCGTCCGGGGTGACGGAATGCTGCTTGATGGCGGCCCGCACCTGCGGGCGGGCCTTCATCCGCTCGAACCAGGCGCGGATGTTGGGGAAGTCGGCCAGCGGAGTTTTGGCTGCCGCCGCCCAGTTGACCATTACGAACAGATAGGCGTCGGCGACGCTGAAGGTCTCGCCCAGCAGCCACGTGCGGCCGGCGAGCTGCTGCTCGACAATGGCGTAGCGTGCGGCCACGCGCCGGCGGGCATAGGTCTGAGCCACCTCGCCGACCTCGGGGTGGAACAACCACGGCGAATAGGTCTTGTGCAACTCGGTGCCGAGGAAGGTCAGCCATTGGTTGAGCTCGCGCCGCTCCGTTGTGCCATTGGCAGGGGCCAACCCGGCGGCCGGCTCAAGGTCCGCGAGATATTGCAGGATAATGCCGGCCTCGCTGACCTCCGTGCCGTCATCGAGCCCCAGCAGCGGCACGTAGTTGCGGGTATTGATCTGACTGTAGAGGGTGCCGTCGGCCAGCCTGTGCGGTTCGCCGATGATGTCGACATAGACGAGGTCGAGCGCGATGCCGGCCTCGGCGGCGGCGATGGCCGGAGCCAGCGAGCAACCATAGGGGTGATAGTAGAGCTGCATTTCAGTCTCTCCGGTTGGTGATGGCGAAGAGCTAGCCTCGGCAGAACCGAAAGGCGAACTGCGATTTCGCCGTCGAGATTTGCATGAATGCAAGCCGGTAGAATGTTATGTATCGACGATGGAAAACTGGAACGACCTGAAGCTGGTGCTCGCCATTGCTCGAGCGGGCACCCTCGGCGGCGGCGCAACGGCGCTCGGCGTCAACCATTCCACGGCCTTCCGCCGGCTCAATGCGCTGGAGGAAAAACTCGGGGTACGGCTGTTCGAGCGGCTGCCGGCAGGCATCTACCAGGCAACGAGCGAGGGCGAACGTGTTGCCACCACCGCCGAGCGGGTGGAGACGGAAGCCGATGCGCTGAGCCGCGAGGTCGGCGGGCGAGACCAGCGCCTCACCGGTGCACTGCGCGTCACCTCCTCGGAGACGCTGGCCTATAGCGTGCTGACCGGCCAGTTGGCGCGATTCCGCGCGGCGCATCCGGGGATCGTGGTGGAGCTCGTGGTCGACAACCGGGTGCTGAGCCTCAGCCGGCGCGAGGCCGATATCGCGCTCAGGGTGACGCGGCCCAAGGAGCCGGACCTGTTCGGACGAAAGCTCGCCGATATTGCCTGGGCCATTTATGGTGCCCCGGCCCTCGCCCCCCTGGACGACACTGCCGGGCGCGACTTCATCGGCTGGGGCGCCGAAGTGACCGGCATCGCCGCGGCCGACTGGCTGGGCGAGAAGATCGAGCCGCGCCATATCGTCTACCGCGCCAACAGCCTGATCAACCAGTTCACCGCCGCCAAGGCCGGAATCGGTTATGCGGTGCTGCCCTGCTACCTTGGCGACATCGAGCCGGGCCTCGTCCGGGCCGGCACCGGGCCGGTCATCGAGTTGACACGCGAGCTATGGATCGTCACCCATGCTGACCTGAGGAAGACGGCGCGAGTCAGGGCCTTCTTCGATATCGTCGGCGACGGGCTGGTCGCAGAGAGTTCACTGTTCTCCGGCCGGCGCGGTGCTTGAATTGTGTCTGAGGCTTCCCATTATCGTGGGTGGCATCAGCTAAGGGATTTGCATGCTGTTCATCGGTTTCGCCCTCGTCATCGCCGTCGGATTGGCGCTTCTGGTCAGCGCTGACGCGGGGACGCTGGTTGGGCTCACTCAGGATCAGCTCGGGCAGTTGCTGCCGCTGGTGGCGATCCTGATCTTCATTGCCGGCGGGCTGTTCTCACGCCGCTACAAATTCTCCGAGCTGTTCGGCAACCTGGTGCTGTGGGCCGGCATCTTCGGCGTGGTGCTGGTCGGCTATACCTATCGCGACGACCTGACACTGGTGGCGTCACGGGTGTTCGGCGAGCTGATGCCGGGAATCGCGGTGGTGGATGGCGAGCGCGGCAGCGCGACGTTCCGCGGCGGACGTGACGGGCACTTCCAGATCAATGCGACGATCAACGGATCCGACATCCGGACCATCTTCGACACCGGCGCCAGCGCTGTGGTGCTGACTCATGACGACGCGCAGAAAGCGGGCTACGCGACCGACACGCTGCGCTATGACATCTCGGTCTCCACCGCCAACGGCACCGGCAAGGCGGCGGCAGTGACGCTCGACCAGGTCGAGGTGGGCGGGATCGTGCGCAACAATGTGCGGGCCTTCATCGCCGAACAGGGGGCGTTGGAAACGAGCCTCCTCGGCATGACCTTCCTCGGCACCCTTACCCGCTACGCGGTAAGCGGCAACGCGCTCGAACTGGTCGACTGAGCGGCACTGAGGCATAGTCTCCCCAGATCACGGAGACCCAGATGCCCGCTCGCCCTTACGACGAAGCCTTGCTGCGCCAATCCTTCGCCGTCGCCAAACGCTCACGCGATGGCGGCGACCATCCGTTCGGCGCGCTGCTTGCCGACAAGCAGGGCAAGGTGCTGCGCGAACAGGGCAATGGCTACAGCTCGGAAGGGGGCGACCGCACCGCGCACGCCGAAAAGCTGCTGGCCTCGTGGGCAGCCAGGAACCTCAGCCTCGACGAGCTGCAGGACTGCACGCTCTACACCTCGGCCGAGCCCTGCGCGATGTGCTCGGGCGCCATCTACTGGGCCGGCATCGGCCGAGTGGTGTTCGGCCAGACAGAGCGCGACCTCAAGGCGCAGACCGGCGCGCACGAGGAAAACCCGACGCTCGACCTGCCCTGCCACATCGTCTTCGAGGCCGGACAGCGACCGACCGAAATCGTCGGCCCGCTGCTGGCCGAGGAAGCCGCGCAATTGCAGGCGGATTTCTGGGCAGCGCACAAGTAAGGAATCCGGGCGCTCCACCCTCCAGGGATGAAGAGCGTTACACTGCCAGTTGCAGTTCCGGTTCGAGCGCGTCGAACGCCCGCATGATCACCTCAGGCCCCGCGCCCTTGCGTGCTGCGTCGACGCTGAGGATCTGGCGGAAGGTGCGGGCGCCGGCGCGGGCGTTGGCGAGGCCGAGCATGTGGCGGGTGATGTTGTTGAGCCGTGCGCCCTTGCCGATCTCGCGCTCGGCGTAATCGGCCATAGCCAGCATGACGTCGCGCAGCTCGACGGTCTTTTTCGGCGCGCCGAAGAAGCGTTCGTCGACCAGGGTCAGCAGCATCGGCTCGTGATAGGCGACGCGACCCAGCATGACGCCGGACATGTGCGCCATGTGGGCTTCGGCATCCTTGATGGTCTTGATGCCGCCATTGATCATCACCGGCAGCGGCCTTAGGCGCTCGGCGAGGCGGTGCACGCGCGGGTAATCGAGCGGCGGGATCTCGCGATTTTCCTTGGGGCTCAGGCCCTTGAGCCAGGCCTTGCGGGCGTGCACGTAGAGCGCATCGACACCGGCGCCGACCATGGCGTCGGCGAAGCGGTCGAGGCTCTCCTCGGTGTCCTGGTCGTCGATGCCGATGCGGCACTTCACCGTCACCGGCAGGTCAGTGGCATCGCGCATGGCGCGAACGCACTCGGCGACAAGCTCCGGCTCAGCCATCAGGCAGGCGCCGAAGCGGCCCGATTGCACGCGATCGGACGGGCAGCCGACGTTGAGGTTGATCTCGCGGTAGCCGAAGCCGGTGGCGATGCGGGTCGCCTCGGCCAGTTCCCTGGGGTCGGAACCGCCGAGCTGCAGCGCCACGGGCTGCTCGACCTGATCGAAGCCCAGCAACCGCTCACGCGGCCCATGCACCACCGCCGCACTGGTCACCATCTCGGTGAACAGCAGCGCGTGCGACGTCAGCAGCCGATGCAGGACCCGACAGTGACGGTCGGTCCAGTCCATCATCGGGGCCACCGAGAAACGGCGGGCGGTTGCGAGCTCGTTGGTCATGGCGGGGAGATAGGGCATGCGAGGCGAAAATGCCAGCCATGCAGATTTAGCTTGGTTTCTAATAGTCCCGCGCGTTGACGTCGTATGTGCACTTATTATATGTGCACTTATGAAATCGAACCTGAGCTACAAACACCAGGCCCCGATGGGCTACCTGATCCACGAAGTCGCCCGGCTGATGAAGCGCCGCTTCGAGGAAGAAGCGAAGGTGCACGGCATCACGCTGCCGCAATGGCGCGTGTTGGCGCAGATCGCGCTCAACGACGGAATTACCCAGGTGGGGCTGGCAACCGCGGCCGATACCGACCCGATGACCATCTCCGGGGTGCTCGACCGGCTGGAGAAGCGCGGCCTGATCGATCGCTACCCCGACCCGACCGACAGCCGGGCCAAACTCGCCCGGCTGACCGCCGAGGGCGAAGAAATCTTCACCACGGCCCGCAAGGTCGGGTTGTCCATGTATGAGGCCGCACTCGAGGGCGTCACCCCCGACGAACGGCAGACCGTGATCACCGCGCTTTCCAAGATGCGCGAAAACCTTTCCGGCCAGACGGCCGATCTCGAGGAAGTCTGATTATGAACGCCCGCGTCACTCCCCCCGCCCCCGGCGAAGCCAAGCCCGTCACCACACCCGCCGTTGAAGCCACCAAGCCGGAAGCTGCGACTGCGGCCGCGCCCGAGGCGCCGGCCAAGAAGAAGCGTTCGGGCCGGCGGCTCGCCATCATGCTGGCGGTGCCGGTGGTGCTGGCGGCAGGTGGCGGCTATTTCTGGCTGACCGGCGGACGCTATGTCGAAACCGACAACGCCTATGTGCAGCAGCCCAAGGTGTCGCTCTCGTCCGACGTGGCCGGCCGCATCGTCTCCGTGGCGGTCAAGGACAACCAGTCGGTGAAGGCCGGCGATACGCTGTTCGCCATCGACCCCGAGCCCTATCGCATCGCGCTCAGCCAGTCCGACGCGGCTCTGGCCACGGCGCGGGTGAACGTTGAGCAGCTGCGCGTCGCCTACTCCATCGCCAACGCCAAGCTCGAGGCCGCCAATGCCACCCTCGCCATCCGGCAGAAGGAATGGGATCGTGCCTCGAACCTGCAGAAGCAGGGCATTTCGGCCGAATCCGCGCTCGACGACTCGCGGCTGGCCTTGCAGCAGGCGCAGAGCAATGTCGCGCTCGAGCAGCAGGACGTGGCCAATGCCACGGCAGCGCTCGGCGGCAACCCGGAGATCAAGACCGATGATCATCCGGCGGTGCGCGCGGCCCTCGCGGCGCGCGACAACGCGCAGCGCAACCTCGACAAGAGCACGGTGGTGGCGCCGGCGGACGGTATCGTCAGCCAGGTGGCAAGCCTCAATGTCGGCCAGTTCATCAATACCGGCTCGACCATCGCGACGCTGGTCGAGACCGGCGACACCTGGGTCGAAGCCAATTTCAAGGAAACGCAGCTGACCACCCTCGCCGTCGGCATGCCGGCCGAAGTGAAGGTCGATGCCTATCCGGGGCTGGCGATCGAATGCAAGGTGGCCTCGATCGGCGCCGCGACCGGTGCGGAATTCGCCCTGATCCCGGCGCAGAACGCCACCGGCAACTGGGTGAAGGTCACGCAGCGCATCCCGGTCAACATCGCGTGCGACACCGGCACCGACCTGCTCCGCGCCGGCATGAGCGCCACCGTCAACGTCGACACCAAGCCCGCCGGGGCCCAGGCTGCCGAAGGCCAGAAGGCGCTGTAAAATGGCCGCCGCTGCCACTGTCTCGGCCCCCACGGTCGTCGTCAAGAACAAGGGCCTTCTCACCGCCGCCATCATGGTGGCGGTGATCATGCAGGTGCTCGACACCACGATCGCCAACGTCGCCCTGCCCCATATGCGCGCCAGCCTGGGTGCGTCGCAGGACGAAATCAACTGGGTGCTGACCTCCTACATCGTCGCCGCGGCCATCGCGACGCCCTTGACCGGCTGGTTCTCCGACCGCTTCGGCCGGCGCAACCTGCTGCTGTTCGCCGTGGTGGGGTTCACTGCCGCCTCGCTGCTCTGCGGCATCGCCACCAACCTTGCGCAGATGGTGGCGTTCCGCGTCATCCAGGGCGTGTGCGGCGCCATGCTGGTGCCGCTGGCGCAGGCGACGATGATGGACATCAACCCGCGCGAACAGCTCGGGCAGGCCATGGCGATCTTCGGCGCCGGCATCATGTTCGGGCCGATCATCGGGCCGACGCTGGGCGGCTGGCTGACCGAGACGTTCAACTGGCGCGCTGTGTTCCTCGTCAACCTGCCGGTCGGTATCGTCGCCTTCTTCATGCTGGCGGCGCTGATGCCCAACACGGCGATCAAGATCCGCAAGTTTGACTTCTTCGGCTTCGGCATGCTGGCGCTGGCCGTGGCATCGCTGCAGATGCTGCTCGACCGTGGCCAGGGCGTGGGCTGGTTCGACTCGACCGAAATCTGGCTCTACCTGCTGCTCGCCATCTCGGGCCTGTGGGTGTTCATCGTCCATTGCCTCACCGCCGAGAACCCGTTCATGGACATGGGAATGTTCAAGGACAGAAACCTCGTCACCGGGCTGGTCCTCATCTTCATCACCGGCATCACGCTGTTCTCGGGCCTCGCCCTGCTGCCGCCGATGCTGCAGAACCTGATGGGCTTTCCGGTCATCGAGACGGGCCTGCTGATGGGGCCACGCGGCATCGGCACCATGGTGTCGATGATCGTGGTGGGCCGGCTGGTGTCGAAATACGACCCGCGCCTGCTGGTCGTCGGCGGCACGCTGCTGATGGGCTACTCGCTCTACATGATGACCGAGTTCGATATCGTCATGGGTTCGGGCCCGATCCTGCTGTCGGGCTTCCTGCAGGGTATCGGCATGGGCTTTGTGTTCGTGCCGCTCAACTCGCTGGCTTTCGCCACCATCAATGCCAAGTACCGCGTCGACGCCACGGCGATGTTCAGCCTGATCCGCAATGTCGGCCAGGGTGTCGGCATCTCGGTGGTGACGACGATCCTGGCGCAGATGCAGGTGGTGAACTATGGCGAGCTGGCAGAACGGATCACGCTCGACTCCGGCCCGCTGCGCGACTTCGCGGCGGCCTATGGCGGCTTTGCCAATGTGGTCGGCACCATCCACGGGATGATCACCCAGCAGGCGGCGATGCTCGCCTTCCTCGATGACTTCCACCTGATGATGATCCTGACCTTCGTGTCGCTGCCGATCGTCTTCCTGCTGCGTCGTCCCCAGGCTGCCAAGCCGATGACGGCGGAGGAACGTGCCCACGCAATGGGCGAGTAACGACCAAGCCCGGCCGCATGCGGCGGCCGGGCGGACCACAACAACTACAGGGTATTATGACATGGCCAGCCAGTTTGAGATTGTACACGACCTGCTCGATCTCGCCGGTGCCCGTTGGACCGTTGACGTGCTGTCGGTGATGCGGGACGGCAAGCTGCGGTTCAACGAGATCTCGCGCGCGGTCGACGGCATCTCGCAGAAGCAGCTGACACAGACGCTGCGCAACCTGCAGCGCCACGGCTTCGCGGTGCGCGCCGCCTTCGCCACCATTCCGCCGAGGGTAGAGTACGAACTGACGGAACTGGGTCGCGATTTCGCCGCCAGCGTTCGGCCGCTCGGCTCGTTCGCCGTGCGCAACCAGCAAAGCATCGAGGCCGCCCGCCGCGATTTCGACGGTTCGGCGGCCTAGCAAACTCCCCCGCCGGTTCGCGGCGGGGGCATGGCGCGAAGAGCGCCGGCCGGAGGGAGCCTTACCCATGCATGATCGTGCAAGGCTCCCTCCGCTCCCCGTGCCCTGGACGCATGCGAGGGCTGCACCCGGCGCGCCCGCCGTTCATTGAGCATTGCGGATCAAAGACCTACATGCAGTGCGGGCACTGCAAGTGGGGTTTGGAAATGACCAACTCGGCTCAACGGCATCGGGTCGTCGTGATCGGCGGCGGGTTTGGCGGGCTGGCCGCCATCCAGAAGCTCAAGGGCGCCGATCTCGACATCACCGTCATCGACCGGCGCAACCACCACCTGTTCCAGCCACTGCTCTACCAGGTGGCGACGACCGCACTCGGCCCATCGGAAATCGCCTGGCCGATCCGCATGCTGGTCAAACATCGGCCGGAAGTGACCACGCTGCTCGGCAACGTCACCGGCATCGACAAGGCGGCGCAACTGGTGGAGCTCGAGGATGGTGGGCGGGTTCCCTTCGACAGCCTGATCATCGCCACCGGCGCGCGGCATGCCTATTTCGGCCATGACGAGTGGGAGCCCTTCGCACCGGGGCTCAAGACGCTGGAGGATGCCACCGCGATGCGGCGCCGGCTGCTGCTGGCGTTCGAGGCGGCCGAGCGCGAGACCGATGTCGACAAGCGCAAGGCGCTGCTGACCTTTGCCATCATCGGCGCCGGACCGACCGGCGTGGAACTGGCCGGGGCGGTGATCGAACTGGCGCGTACCACGCTGAAGCACGAGTTCCGCTCGATCCGGCCCGAGGAAGCCCGCGTCGTCCTGATCGAAGCCGGGCCACGGGTCCTGGCCAATTTCCGCGAGAACCTCTCGGCCTATGCCAAGTCGGCGCTGGAAAAGCTCGGCGTCGAAGTGATGCTGGGCCAGCCCGTTACCGAGGTCACGGTCGATAGCGTCAGCTTCGCCGGGCAAGTGCTGCGGGCCAACACCATCATCTGGGCGGCGGGCGTGCTGGCCTCGCCGGCGGCCAGATGGCTCGATGTCGAGGCGGACCGCGCCGGACGGATCAAGGTCGAGCCGGACCTTACGGTGCCCGGCAGCCCGAACATCTTCGCCATCGGCGACACGGTTACGGCATCGGCGCCGAACGGCAAGCCGGTGCCGGGAATCGGCGATGCGGCCAAGCAGGGCGGCAAGTACGTGGCGTCGGTGATCCGCGCCCGGCTCGAGGGCAAGGCCATCGCGCCATTCCGCTACAAGCACCTGGGCGATATCGCCACGGTGGGCAAGAGCGCCGCGCTGATCGATTTCGGCTGGATCCAGCTCACCGGCTGGATCGGCTGGTGGACCTGGGGGCTCGCCCATATCTACTTCCTGATCGGGCTCAAGAACCGCATCTCGGTGGCGATCAGTTGGCTGTGGATCTATCTCACCGGCCATCGCAGCGCCCGGCTGATCACCTGGGGCGAGGCAGGCAGCGGCAAGAAGTAAGGTTTTGCCGGGCCGGCCGAAGCGCTAGAGTTGCCGGATGGACGTCGACATCGACAGGGTCGATCACAGCTCGGAACATGGTCGCTGGACGCTGTGGCGGAAGCGGCCAGCCGCGCCGTTGCGGCCCCATGTCATCGAACTCGAGGGCTATGTCGAAACCGGCGGCGCACCGCTGGTGCGGCGCGAGCTGCCTTTTTCCGGCATCCCGCTGATCCTGGTGTTCGAACATCACTTCAGCGTCTTCGGCGACGATGGCGGCGAGCGCGTGCGGCTGGGACAGGGGTTCGTCGCCGGGCTGACCGACCAGCCGACGCTGGTGGGCTCGCCCGGTCACGCCTTCTGCATGCAGGTCAACTTCACCCCATTGGGGGCGTGGCGGATCCTGGGCCTCGACCTCAATGAGATTGCCGGACTGGTGGTTCCGGCCGATGCCGTGCTCGGCGCGGCGTTCCGCGGGCTCGAGGAGCGGCTGGCGCATGCCGCCGACTGGCCGCAGCGCTTCGCCATCATCGAGCGCTACCTCCTTGATCGGCTCGACCATGGTGCGGAGCTGACCCCGCTTGTAGAGGCCGGCTATGCGCAACTGGTCGCGGCCGGAGGACAGCTCGATATTGCGGCGCTTGCGGGCAAACTCGAAGTCAGCCGCAAGCACCTCAGTACGCTGTTTCGGCGTGAGGTCGGCATGGCGCCGAAGACGGTGGCGCGGCTGCTGCGGTTCGAGACGGCCCTTGCCGCCTTGCGCTCCGGCGAAGTTCGGTCGCTGGCCGACCTCGCCTACGCCTGCGGCTATGCCGACCAATCGCATTTCAACGGCGAGTTCCGCGCGATGAGCGGCCAATCCCCCACCGCGCTGCTGCGCGCCAGCCTGCCGGACGGGAGCGTGCTGGCGCCCCCGAGGTAACAAATCTCCAAGACCGGACACGGAGCGACGGGCGATGCTCGCTTGCTACGATGGAGATTGAGCGATGGCTTCGACAGTAATCCCCTGCCTGACCTACGAGGACGCACCTGCCATGATCGACTGGCTGTGCGAGACCTTCGGTTTCACTCGACACGAGATCAACGGCGACGGCAATGGCGGCATCTCGCATGCCGAACTGCGGCTGGGCGACGGCATGATCATGCTGGGCTCGCCCCATCCGCATACCGAGTTCGGGCGCGCCATCTCGACACCCGACAAGCTGGGCGGCACGACGCAGAGCCCATACGTGATCGTCGATGATGTGGACGGGACCTACGAAAAGGCCAGGGCCAACGGGGCCGAGATCGTGCGGGAGATCCGCACCGAGAGCTATGGTGGGCGCGGCTTTGCCTGCCTCGATCCCGAAGGGCACCTGTGGAGCTTCGGCAGCTACACCCCGTGGGCGCGGGCCTGAAAAGAGAGAGGCCGGGCACCTTGCGGGGCCCGGCCTCTCATCGCAAACCTACGCCAGATCAGGCGGCCGAGATCTCGGTGACGGCGATCTTGCCGGTGCGGCGGTCTTCACCGGTCTCGAACGAGACCTTCTGGCCTTCGCTCAGGCCGGTCAGGCCAGCGCGCTGCAGAGCGGTGGCGTGCACGAACACGTCCTTCGCGCCGCTATCGGGCTGGATGAAACCATAGCCCTTCTGATCGTTGTAGAATTTGACGGTGCCCTTTTCCATCGGGGGAGTCCCTCTTCGCAGTGATGTGGTGGGCAGAACGACATGCAATCATCCTGCCCGGTCAGTCGAATTTTGGAAGTCCTATCGTGCGCCTGACCGAGAGCGGGGGCATACGGCCGGAAGTCAGCCAAATGTCGATCCCAAACGAGATAATCGGCGCGCACCAGATTGGCAAGTGAGCGCGCGCGATCACATCACGCTTTGGAAACGATGCGGCTTGGCGACAACCAGTATGGCGGCATCGCTCCGGCCAGGTTTGAGAGCGGCAGCACCTCGGGTTTGAGGCGGATGCCGAGCACGTCGCCCATGAAGGCCCGGCGCGCCTCGATGCGCCCCCAGACATCAGGGAAATCGGCCTTCAGCTCGGCCCTGCCGGCTTCGTCGAGCAGCGCGATACCATCCTCGATATTGGCGCCATAGTATGGCGGGCCGGCCGCCGGGATGATGTCGCACTGCACTGCCTGGCCCGACAGGAACACCTGCTTGGAGCCCGGATAGACCTGGGTATTCATCCACTCGTCGAGGTGAATCAGGTGCCCGGGGTTGAGCACCAGCTTGAAGAAGGGCGTATCGAGGTGACGGCGCGCCAGGGCGTCGAGCTCGCCGCCGGTGACCCCGATGCCGATGGTTTCATACCATTCGGCCGCGCAGGCAAAGTACGGCCCGGCGAGACGGTCGACATAATCGCGCACGTTGGCGGGCAGTTCCGCCTCGTCCTCGACCAGCCAGCCCATGCGGCTCGACAGGCCGCCCCAGTAGCCGACCGCCGAGGTCATCGGGTCGCCCTTTTCGAGCCGCTTGCCCGACGGGCTGTTGAGCCCGACCAGCTTGTCGCCCGACGAAAACATGGTGTGGCACGAGTGCGGCAGCACGCCGAGGCGCATCTGCTGCACCGCGTCGAACTCGCTCATGCCCGGCCGGACATTGGCGATCACCGCCTTGACGGCTTCCGAGCAGGCGACGGCGCCGAACTCGAACTGGGCGATCTGCACGATCTCGTTGACGGCGCGCAGACCGGTCACCGCGTGCATCAACAGCGCGTTGGCATTCACCACCCGGCCGTCGGCGCCGACGATCTGGCGCAGCGTGTCGACGATATAGGACGGGGTCTCGAGCCAGGCCTCGGGCTTGGACGCCTCATCGGGGCCGAAATACTTCCAGCCCAGCACGCCGACGCGCTGGTTGGCGGCGATGCCGGCGTTGCGCAGCACCTCGTCGAGGGCGGGAGTCTTGGTGCGGTCCTGCCCCAGCAGCCCGAACGGCGGATAGAGCCGCGCCTCGACCTCGATCGCGGCATTGGCGGCGCGGCCGAGATTCTCCGGGCCGGCCAGCAGCGTCGGGGTGGTGTCGGGAGTGATCAGCAGCAGGGCTTCCTCGAAGCGCGGATCGAACCCGGTGATGTAACTCATGTTCGCGGCATGCTCGCGATCGGCATAGACCACCAGCGCGTCGAGCCCGGCAGCGCGGCGGGCACGGCCAAGGGCCGAGAAGCGGGCGAGATAAACGGAACGGTCAAGCTCGGGGCGGGTGGCGGGAACACCGAAATCCGGCAGCTTGGCGTCGATCAGTCGAAAGGCAGGCATAGGTGAAAGTCCCCCGTCCGAGGCGATTGGTTCGCCGTTCGGCATTTGGCCCAAGGTGTAAGAAACCGCTTTCAAAAGCAATCGGCCAGGGACGCTGTTGACAATCGGCGCGCGTTAGATGCTATTAAGAACCATTCGCAACTAATGTTGTGAATGTCGAGCCCGCTCCCGGACCGACCGCACCTGAAGGCAGGACGATGGATATCGGTTCGAACGAGGTGTTCCCCGGCTGGCGCCGCGACCGCGGCGATGCGTCGCTCACCGATGTGCATCGCAGCATTCCCGTCGCCCGCTCGGGCAGCTTCTGGCGGCGCGCCTTTGCTTTTATCGGGCCGGGTTACCTGGTCGCCGTGGGCTATATGGACCCGGGCAACTGGGCCACCTCGCTCGCAGGCGGCTCGCGCTTCGGCTACACGCTGCTGGTCGTCGCGCTGATCTCCAACATCATGGCGATCGTGCTGCAATCGCTTTGCGCCCGCCTCGCCATCGGCTCGGGCCGCGACCTGGCGCAGGCCTGTCGCGACGCCTTCCCCCGTCCGGTGGCCTGGGTGCTGTGGCTGATGGCCGAAATCGCCATCATCGCCACCGACATCGCCGAGGTGATCGGCACGGCAATCGGCTTGAACCTGCTGTTCGGCATCCCGCTCGAGATCGGCGTCATCATCACGGCGCTCGACGTGTTCCTGATCCTCTACCTGCAGCGGCTCGGCTTCCGCTGGGTCGAAGCGCTGGTGATCACCCTGCTCGGCGTCATCGCGGTCTGCTTTGCGGTGCAGATCGCGCTGGCGGACCCGAACTGGGGCGAGGTGATCCGCGGGTTCGCGCCGACCACCGAGATCGTCACCAACCCCGAAATGCTCTACCTGGCGCTCGGCATCCTCGGCGCCACGGTGATGCCGCATAATCTCTACCTGCACTCGGGCATCGTGCAGACGCGAGCCTATGGCGAAACGCTGCCGGAAAAGCGCGAAGCGCTGAAGTTCGCCACCATCGACTCGACCGTCGCGCTGATGTTCGCGCTGTTGATCAACGCCTCGATCCTGATCCTCGCGGCCGCCACCTTCCATGCGGCGGGCAACACCACGGTGGCCGAGATCGGCGAGGCGCATAACCTCTTGTCGCCGCTGCTCGGGCTCGCCATCGCCCCCACCCTGTTCGGCATCGCGCTGCTCTGCTGCGGCATCAATTCGACCGTCACGGCGACGCTCGCCGGGCAGATCGTGATGGAGGGGTTCCTCAAGATCCGCCTCGCGCCCTGGCTGCGCCGCCTGATCACCCGCGCCATCGCCATCGTCCCCGCGGCCGGCGTCACCATCTGGTTCGGCGAACAGGGTACCGGGCAGTTGCTGATCCTCACCCAGGTGGTGCTCAGCCTGCAGCTCAGTTTCGCGGTCTTCCCGCTGGTGATGTTCACGGCCGACAAGAAGAAGATGGGGGCGCTCGTGGCGCCGCTCTGGCTGGTGATCTTTGCCAGCGTCATCGCCGTGGTGATCGCGGCGCTCAATGTGAAACTGCTCATCGATTTCGGCGGCACCCTGCTCTAGCCGCCCCAGGGTTTATTGGAGACATTCATGCTCAGCCGCCGCTCATTCAGCGCCCTGCTCATTGCCACCGTCGCGATGCTGCCCCTGCCCGCCCTGGCGCAGGAAAAGTTCAAGGTGGTGACCACTTTCACCATCATCGCCGACATCGCGCGGAACGTGGCGGGGGACGCCGCAGTGGTCGAGTCGATCACCAAGCCGGGAGCCGAGATCCACGGCTACCAGCCGGGGCCACGCGATATCGTCAGGGCACAGGGCGCCAACCTGGTGCTGTGGAACGGCATGAACCTCGAACAGTGGTTCGAGAAGTTCTTCGACAACGTGAAGGACGTGCCGCAGGTCGTGGTGAGCGACGGGGTTGAGCCGATGAGCATCGGCGAGGGGCCCTATTCGGGCAAGCCCAACCCGCATGCCTGGATGTCGCCGAACAACGCGCTGCTCTATGTCGAGAACATCCGCAAGGCGCTAGTGCAGCACGACCCGGCGAACGCCGCGACCTACGACACCAACGCCGCGGCCTACGCCGAGCAGATCAGGGCACTTGATGCGCCGCTGCGCGCCCGCCTCGACCAGATCCCGGCCGAGCAGCGGTGGCTGGTCACCAGCGAGGGCGCCTTCAGCTACCTGACCCGCGACTACGACATGAAAGAGCTCTACCTCTGGCCGATCAACGCCGACCAGCAGGGCACGCCGCAGCAGGTCCGCAAGGTGATCGACGCGGTCCGCGCCAACCAGATCCCGGTGGTGTTTTCGGAAAGCACGGTATCCGACAAGCCTGCCAGGCAGGTCGCCAAGGAAACCGGCGCGGCTTACGGTGGCATCCTCTATGTCGACTCGCTGAGCGAGGCCGACGGCCCGACGCCCACTTACCTCAAGCTGCTCGAAGTCACCGTCGACACCATCGCCAAGGGATTTGGGAAGTGACCTTGACCGCCAACGTGCCGCACGAGGCGTGGAACCCGGCACCGCCGCCGAGCCTCGAGGTCGAGGGCGTCACTGTCGCCTACCCCAACGGCAACGTGGCGTTGCGCGATGCAAGCTTCGGGCTCGGCGCCGGCACCATTGCCGGCTTGGTCGGGGTCAATGGCAGCGGCAAATCCACCTTGTTCAAGGCGATCATGGGCTTCGTGCAGCCGATTGCCGGCACGGTACGGATCGCCGGGTTGCCGGTCCGCGAGGCGCTGAAGCGCAACATCGTCGCCTATGTGCCGCAGGCCGAGGAAGTCGACTGGAACTTCCCGGTGCTGGTCGAGGACGTGGTGATGATGGGGCGGCAGGGCCATATGGGCTTTTTCCGCGTGCCCTCGGCGCGCGACCGCGAACTGGTCGCAGAGGCGCTGGCCCGAGTGGGGATGAGCGATTACCGCAAGCGGCAGATCGGCGAGCTCTCCGGCGGGCAGAAGAAACGGGTGTTCCTCGCCCGCGCCCTGGCGCAGGAAGGCCGGATCATCCTCCTCGACGAGCCGTTCACCGGCGTCGACGTGCAGACGGAGGCGGCCATCATCGCGTTGATGCAGGAGTTGCGCAGCCAGGGGCACCTGATGCTGGTATCGACCCATAACCTCGGCAGCGTGCCGGATTTCTGCGACCAGGTGGTGCTGGTCAACCGCACCGTGCTGGCCTTCGGCGCCACCGCCGAAGTGTTCACCCAGGCCAATCTCGAGAAGGCCTTCGGCGGGGTGCTCCGCCACTTCCAGCTGGCCGGCGCGGATCTGCACGACGACAAGGACCAGCGCCGCGTCACCGTGCTCACCGACGACGAACGCCCCGTGGTGTTCTATGGCGAGAACGGCGCCGGCAAGCCGGCTTCGCCCAGCCGGTCGCGGGACGAGAAATGATCGAGGAACTGCTCGTCCCCTTTACCTATGACTACATGGTCAAGGCCATGTGGGTATCGGCGCTGGTCGGCGCGGTGTGCGCTTTCCTCTCGGCCTATCTGATGCTGAAGGGCTGGTCGCTGATCGGCGACGCGCTCGGCCATGCCGTGGTTCCCGGCGTTGCCACGGCCTACCTGCTCGGCCTCCCCTACTCCGCCGGCGCGTTCGTCGCCGGCGGCCTTGCCGCCGCCTCGATGGTGCTGGTGCGGGCGCGCACCCGGCTCAGGGAGGACGCCGTCATCGGCATCATCTTCACCTCGTTCTTCGCGCTCGGCCTGCTGATCGTCTCGCTCAACCCCACCGCAGTCGACGTGCAGGCGATCGTCATGGGCAACATCCTCGGGATCTCGGATGGCGACGTCATCCAGGTGGTGATCATCTCGCTGGTGTCGCTGGCAATCCTCATCCTCAAGTGGAAGGACCTGATGCTGGTGTTCTTCGACGAGAGCCATGCCCGCACCGTCGGGCTCAATCCGCGCCTGCTGCAGGTGCTGTTTTTCGCGCTGCTCGCGGCCTGCACAGTCGCGGCCCTGCAGACGGTCGGCGCCATCCTCGTCATCGCCATGGTGGTGACGCCGGGCGCCACCGCGTACCTTGTCACCGACCGGTTTCGGAACCTCCTCGTCATCGCGGTGATCCTCGGCTCGGCGACCGCGGCGGTCGGCGCCTATATCAGCTTCTTCCTCGACGGGGCGACCGGCGGCGTCATCGTCTCGCTGCAGACGGCGCTGTTCCTCCTCGCATTCTTTTTTGCGCCCAAGCACGGACGGCTCGCCGCGCGGCGGCGGGCACTGCGCGAGGCGGGAGTGAACTGATGGACGCGCTCTACGCCTTCTTCGTCGAGCCCTTGACCTATGACTTCATGCAGCGTGCGCTCATCGTCGCCGTCCTCGTCGGCGCGGTTTCGGCGGTGCTGTCGTGCTTTCTGGTGCTGAAGGGCTGGTCGCTGATGGGCGACGCCATTTCGCACGCCGTGCTGCCCGGCATCGTCATCGCCTACGTGATCGGCCTGCCGATCGCCATCGGGGCGTTCGTCGCCGGGCTGTTTGCGGCAGTGAGCACCGGCTACCTGAAGGACAACAGCCGGATCAAGGAAGACACCGCCATGGGCATAGTCTTCACCGGCATGTTCGCCGTGGGCCTGGTGCTGTTCTCGCGCATCGAGACCGACCAGCATCTGAGCCACATCCTGTTCGGCGACATGCTCGGCGTCACCTGGCGGGACCTGATCGAGACCGCGGTGATCGCGCTCGGCACGCTGCTCGTCATCCTCGCCAAACGCCGCGACTTCCTGCTCTATGCCTTTGATCCACAACACGCCCGCGCCATCGGCCTGCCGGTGAAGCTGCTGCATTACGGCCTGCTCGCGCTGCTCTCGATCACCATCGTCGCCTCGCTCAAGGCAGTCGGCATCATTCTCGTCGTCGCCATGCTGATCGCGCCCGGCGCCATCGGCTTCCTCCTGGCCAAGCGCTTCGAGGCAATGCTCGCCATCGCCATGGCCGTCGCCATCGGCTCTGGCGTGCTGGGCACGCTGATCAGCTTCAGCATCAACGGCGCCACGGGCCCGTGCATCGTACTGATCCAGGCCGGGGTGTTTCTCATGGCGCTGCTGTTCGCACCGGGCAGCGGTTTACTGCGGAAGCGGGTGGCTTGACCGATGCGCAGATCATGCGCATGTTTGTGCGCATAGATCGCGTAAAGGAGCTGCCCATGCCGGCCGTTCGTCGTTCCGCCAATCTCTCCCTCGAAGCCGATATGCTCGATGAAGCCCGCGCGCTAGACATCAATCTGTCCAGGGCCGCCCAGGATGGAATTCGACGCGCTATTGCAGCAGAAAAGACACGCAGGTGGAAAGAGGAGAACGCCGAGGCCATTCGCAGCTCGAATGAATACGTCGAGAAGCATGGCCTGCCGCTTGAAAAGTACCGAATGTTCTGATGGCGACATTCGATATTTATCGAAACGGACGGGTCTATCTGGTCGATGTTCAGTCAGATCTACTCGATGGCCTGAATACCGTTCTCGTCGTACCGTTGATGCCGCTCGACATCGCACCAATTCCTATCGCCCGCCTCAATCCAATCATTGAGATTGCCGGCGAAAGGTACTCCATGGTCACCCAGTACATGGCCGCGACGCCGACCCGGGCGTTGGGCCGTCCCGTCGGAAATCTCAAGTTCAGCAGCTATGATCAGATCAAACCTGCTCTCGACATGATCTTCCTCGGCTTCTAGTCCTGCACCGCCACTTCGGTGACTACGCTCTTCGACAGCTGGCGCTCGCGCAGCCAGATGTAGAGGCCGGAGGCCATGACGATCGGGGCGCCGATATAGATCCAGATGTCGGGCGGCTGGTTGAAGACCAGCCAGCTGGCGCCGGTCATGAAGAAGATCTGCAGGTAGCCGAACGGAGCCAGCACCGAGGCCGGGGCGTAGCGGTGGGCCGTGGTGATGAACAGGTGCCCGATCAGCGCCGCGACGCCGATGCCGGCAAAGCACCCCCAGATCAGTGGATCCGTCGGCCAGACCCAACCGCCCAGTGAGAATGGCAGCACGCAGATCGTCGCCGCGCCGGCTGCATAGAACTGCTGCGTCGAGGTGCTGTCGACACCGGCGAGGCGCCGGGTCGAGAGGTTGTAAAGGGCGCTGCAGACGGCGGTGCCCAGCGACAGCAGCACGGCCGGGTGGAAGGCCTCGGTGCCCGGCCGCACGATGACCATCACGCCGAGGAAACCGACGCCGATGGCCAGCCAGCGCCGCCAGCCGACCGTCTCTCCCAGGAGCGGGATCGAGAGGGCGCAGAGGATCAGCGGCATGGTGAAGGAGATCGCCGAGGTGATGGTCAACGGCAAATAGACCACGGCGATGAAGTTGAAGATGGTCGAGCCGAGCAGGAACAGGCCGCGCGCCACCTCGAGCTTCAGGTTCCGGGTCGCGACCAGAGCCCTGCGCTCGCGCGGCAGGAAGAAGGCGAGCACCAGGATGAACTGGCCGGCATAGCGGACGAACACCACCTCCATCGGCGGCAGCCCGGCCTGCACCATCAGCTTGGCGCAGCTGTCGATCACCGTGTAGCAGAACAAGGCCGCGAGCATCAGGCCGATGGCGAAGGGACGGCGATCTTCGACGGGCTTCACCTGGCTGGCCATGTCAGTCCTCCACCGCCGTGACCGTGACGGTCCGGTGCAGTTGGCGCTCGCGGAGCCAGATGTAGACGCCGGAGCCGATGATGATCGGCGCGCCGACATAGAACCAGACGTCCGGCGGCTCCGAGAAGATCAGCCAGCTGGCCAGCGCCAGCAACAGCAGTTCGGTATAGCTGAACGGCGCCAGCGCCGACGGCGGCGCATAGCGGTGCGCGATGGTGTTGAGCTGATGCGCGATCATGCCGGTGACGCCGATGGCGACAAAGGCGAACCAGCCGGCGCCGGTCGAAGGCCATACCCAGTCGTTGAAGGCGAACGGGGTGATGCAGGTGAGTGCGATCAGCCCGGAATAGACCTGCTGCGTCGCGGCGGAATCGACGCCGGCAAGCTTGCGGGTGATGATGCTGTAAAAGGCGGCGGACAGCGCCCCGGCGAGGCAGATCAGCGAGGCCGGGTGGAACGCCTCGGTGCCCGGGCGCACGATGATCAGGATGCCGATAAAGCCGGCCCCCACCGCAGCCCAGCGGCGCCAGCCGATCTTTTCGCCAAGGAACGGACCGGAGAGCGCTGTCACCATCAGCGGCATGGTGAACATCAGCGCGCCGGTGACGGTCAACGGCAGGAACCGCATGGCGAGGAAGTTAGCGCCGGTCACTCCGAGCAGGCAGAGGCCACGCAGCAGCTGCAGCGGCCAGTTGCGGGTGACGAAAAGGTCGCGCTGCAATGGCAGGAACAGCGCAATCGCCAGCACCACGTGGATGGCGTAGCGGACGAAGACGATCTCACCCAGCGGCAGGCCGATGAAGGAGAGATACTTGGCCGAGGTGTCGAGCGTGGCGAAGAACAGCTGCGAGAACAGCAGGAGGCCAATGCCGAAATTGCGGCGCTCCTCGACGGGCGCGATGGTGGAAGTCATTGACAGGTCCGAAGCGTCGCTGAGGGGGATGCGGCGCCGGTCCACCAAAGGGCGCGCCGACGCGGCCTGTCAATGGCAGGCCGGCGGCAATCGGTTCAGTTGAACTAAAGTCTCGCGCCCGCGGCGGCGCCGTCACGCACGACAGTGCGGCGGGCAAGAACGAACAGCGCGAACAGGATCGCCGTGGAGCCGAGATCGCCGACGAGGCTCAGGCCCCAGAACGGAATGGCGGCGAGGTAGCAGGCGACCAGCCCGTCGAGGCCAAAGCCGTAATAACCGCCGAGATAGACGCCGAAGTTCGAGATGAGGAAAAAGGCGAGGCTGGCGAGGAAAGCCGCGCCGCCCAGCCGAACCACGGACAGCTGCCGCAACAGACCGCGCCCGATCAATGCGCCAGCCAGCATGCCGGCATAGGTGAACAAGGCCGAGCCATGCCAGCCGAGTACGATATCGGCGAGCGCCATGACGGCGACGGGAACGAGCGCCGCCAGCCACGGGCCGCGGATGGCGTAAGCGCCGAGGAGGCTCACGCCGACCACCGCTGTGACGTTGGGCGGATGCGGGATCAATCGGCTCAGTACGCCGATGACGATCAACCCCAGGGCAAGTCGTTCGCTGTTGGTCACGGTCAAATCTCCTGACGCGATTGTCGGACCACGCGGCGCCAGCGTCAACTGTTCAGGCGGCGGTTGCCGCCCGGTTCTCGGCGGCAAAGCCGTCGCAATAGACCATGCGAGCGTCGTCGCCGGTGGCTTTGGCGTGGCCGATCCCCCAGCGCTGCAGGGTGTCCATCAGCGGCGCCAGCGACAGCCCGAGCTCGGTGGCGCTGTACTCGACATGCGGCGGGGCGGCGGCAAACACGGTTCGGGTGATCAGGCCGTGCTCCTCCATCTCGCGCAGTTGCTGCACCAGGACCTTCTGCGAGATGCCGGGAATGCCGCGCTGCAGTTGCGACAGACGCTGCGGGCCGGCCAGCACATGGAACAGGATGTAGAGCTTCCAGCGCCCGCCGATGATCTGCAGGGTGCGTTCGAGAGGCCAGGTCGAAAGGCGGTTCATCGCGGGTTCTCCGAGCGCACCTGACGGTGCGTATGACACCAGAAAGTCTGTAGCGAGCGAGGTTCGATATCGGAACAAGGGACGCCTTCAACAAGGAGGCTTCCCATGAAGGTTGTGTCGTTTTCGACGTTCGGCGGTCCTGACGAGCTGGGTCTCACGGAGGCGCCTATGCCGGTCACCGCGCCGGGCCAGGTGCTGATCAAGGTGGCGGCGATCGGGCTCAATCTCGGCGACGCGATCATCCGCTCGGGTCGTTCGGGGTTGCAGCTGCCGATGCCGTTCGTACCGGGCGGCGAGGTGGCCGGAACGGTGGCAGAGATCGGCGAAGGCGTCAGCGGGCTGCGAGTCGGCGACAGGGTCCTGGGGGCGATCTTTGCCGAGCCGCGGCTCGATGGCGGGTATGCCGAGTTCGCGGCGCTCTCGGCCGACGTGGCGTTCAAGCTGCCCGACGCGGTGTCGTTCGATGTGGCCGTGGCACTCGCCGTACAGGGGCTGACGGCGGAGCAGCTATTGGCGCGCAACACGGTGGTGGGCAAGTCGGTGCTGGTGCATTCAGCTGCCGGTGGCGTTGGGCAATTGCTGGTTCGGCTGGCCCGACTGGCCGGAGCGCGAGGGATCGTCGGCACGGTCGGCAGTGCGACGAAACGCGACGCGGCGATGGCGGCAGGCGCGGATCAGGTGGTGGTGTCGGCGACGCCAGACTGGGCCATCGAGGCGCCCGGGCCCTACGACGTGATCTTCGACGCTGCCGGCGGCGAGATCACGGCCGCAGGCCTTCCCCTGCTCGCGCCGGAAGGACGCTATGCGGTCTATGGTGGGGCCAGCGGGGCCTACCCGAGCTTCGGCCCCACGCAGATGGCAGGTGTCACCGCCGCAGCGCAGACCATTGCAGGATTCTCGCTTTGGTCGCTGCTTGGCGATGCCATGCGGCGGAGCCCTGCCCTCAAGGCATCGTACGACCGTCTGTTCGCGGCCGTGGCAGACGGCTCGCTTGCGGTCGATATCGGCCACCGCTTTGCGCTGGCCGACGCGGCTGAGGCGCATCGGCTGATCGAGAGCCGGGGGTCGGTGGGGAAGATCGTGCTGGTGCCGTAGAGGCTGACTGAGAGAGA
>MKVB01000006.1:427032-431775 GCA_001899085.1 Devosia sp. 66-14
GGAGGATGGGAGGGGGCCGTCTCTGTCAGTATGCCTTAGTACGTCTGCCGCAGATGCCCAATCTTGAGGCTGCCGGCCAGCGCGTCCTTCGTCACCGTCGCCCCCTTGCGCGGCGTGAAGCTCAGCTTCACCTCTCGCCCGGGCAGCAGCGTTAAGGCGTTGTCCGAGAAGTAGCCCGGCACATCCACCGTCGCCGTCACGAACACCGCCGGCTTGTCGGCGCTGAGCGTCAACACCGGCGCCTTGTCGCCGCCCGACCAGCTCGCTTTCACCTTGGCCTCCCCCAGTTCGTACGCCTTGTACGCCTTGGGGAAGTAGTCGTTCTCGCCCAGCAGCTTGCCGTCCTCAGCGGTCCAGGAGAAGAACAGGAATTCGTTCGGGCCGAGATCGGTGAGTTTCAGCTTGGTCGCCACCACCGCCTTGTCGGGGTTGCTCTTCACCTTGGCGGTGGCGATGACGCGGGCCTTGCCGTTGGCATCCACAGCCTGGACTTCCACAGCGATTTCAGCCTTCTCGGCGGTGTCGTTGATGGCCTTGAGGAGGATGGTATCGCCGTCCGGCACGGCCACGACATTGATGGGGTTATAGAAGCGCCTGGCCATGTAGTGCAGCAGCTTCCACTGCCCGCCATAGTCGAGGCTCGACCAGCTGGCCACCGGATAGACGTCGTTGATCTGCCAGTAGAGCGTGCCCATGCAGCGCGGCTTGGTCGAGCGCCAGTATTCGATGGCGGTCTTGATGGCGAGGCCCTGCTGGATCTGGCTCAGGAACACCATGTTCTCGAAGCCCGTCGGGAAGCGGAAATAGCGCGTCATGGTCTCGAGGATGCGCGAATTGCCGCCGGTATTGCGCTGGTGCGCTTCCATCACCGGCGAGGTCGGGTTGCGATCGGCCGGGGTGGTGAAACTCTCGATGACGTTCATCGAGGTGAAGCTCTGGAAACCGAACTCCGAGGCGAAGCGCGGGTTCACATCGCGATAGGCGGAGAAATCCTTGGCCGAGTGCCAGACGCTCCAATAGTGGGTATCGCCGCGCGTATCCATCAGCCAGCCGTCGGAATAGTCCATGTAGCCGAGCGACGGCGAAGACGGCCAGAAGCGGCGGGTCGGGTCCTCATCCTCGACAATGTAGCCGAGCATCGAGTTGAGCCGGTCGTAATTGGCGACATAGCGCTCGGGCGCCGCCTTGGTCTCGGGATACCAGTGGAGCGAGCCGATCACCTCGTTGTCGCCGCACCAGAGCGCAATCGAGGCGTGGTGGCTGAGGCGGCGGACCTGCTGGGTGATCTCGGTGCGCACGTCGGCGAGGAAAGCGCGATCCGACGGGTAGCTCATGCAGGCGAACATGAAGTCGTGCCAGATGAGGATGCCGAGTTCGTCGCACATCTCGTAGAAATAGTCGGGCTCGTACTGGCCGCCGCCCCAGATGCGCAGCATGTTCATGTTCACCGCCCGGGCGCTTTCGAGCAGGTCGCGCACCGTGTCGGGGGTGATGCGCGACGGGATGGCGTCGGCGGGGATCCAGTTGGCGCCGAACATCGAGATGTCGCGGCCGTTGATCCGCACCTTGAAGCTGTGGTCGATCTCGTCCTTCTCGACCAGCCATTCGAGCTTGCGCAAGCCGAGCTTGCGCTTGGTCACCTCGCCGTCGAGCGTGGTCCAGAGCTCGTAGAGCGGCTGCTCACCCTGCCCGTTCGGCCACCAGAGCTTTGGGTTTTTGATGGTGACGTTGTGGGTGAAGACGTTCTCGCCCGGCCGCACCACCAGCTTGTCGGCGAGCTTCTGCCCATCGACCTCGTGCATCAGTTCGACCGAGCCCTCGGCAAAAGCGAAAACCCGAGTCGTGATCGAGAGTTCTACGGATTTCTTGCCATGCGCCTGCTCGACGGTGACGCTCTCCTGCCGCGCCAGCTTCGAGCGCCGGATCGCCATGCGGCCATAGACACCGGTCGGCATCAGGCAGATGCCCCAATCCCAGCCGGCATGGCAGGCGGCCTTGCGCACGAAGTTCATGTGCACACCCTCGAGGCCGTTCGAGAGATAGTTGTAGGTGAAGGGGATCGGGAACGGGTGGGCGTCGGCCCGAGCCTTGGCCACGTCGCGGGTCACCGCAAACTCGAGCCTGAGCGTGTTGACCCCGGCCTTGATCCTGCCGGTGACGTCGATGTCGTAGCGGATGAACTGGTTCTGCGTCTCGGCGATCGCCTCGCCGTTGAGGATCACGGTGGCGATGGTGTCGACGTTCTCGAGCGTCAGCGTCAGGTAGCCGTCGATGTCGGCGTCGGTCGCCTCGAACTTCCGCTCCACCGTCCATGGGGTCCTGTTGACCCACATGACGTCGACTTCGTTCTGGCCGAAATAGGGGTCGGGGATCTCGTTGGCATCGAGCAACGCGGTGTGCACGTCGCCCGGCAGGGTAATCGGCGCCTTGATCTTGAGCTTGGGCGATGTCAGCTGAAACTGCCCGGCGAGATCGAGTTCGCCATAGCCGGACCTGACCGGCGCAGCCGAGGACTTGGCGGGCGCGGCCGCGGTTTTGGTCTTCGCCATCGGGAACTCTCCTCGCGGGCGGCCGTTGCCGCCTCCTGTTGGAACGCCGCAACCGGGGTCGATGAAATCGATTGCGGTCGGCGTTGTAGCGGGCTTCTCGGCAGGTGCCAATGGCGTCAGGCGGCCGAGGCCACCGGTGCCGACTGCCGCCGCGCCAGGGTGAAGGCGACGGCAATGGCGACGATGAATATCGGCAGCAGCAGGCCGCCCAATGCAGCACGCAAACCGAACAGTTCAGCCACCGAGCCGATGATCGGCGGCGTCAGCAGGAAGCCGACCAGCGACACCAGTGAGACCAGCGCCACGTTGGCGGCGGGTGTGTGCCCGGTGCCGACGCTGCGGCGCTCACCGCCAGCGGCACGCCGACCGAACCGCCGAAGCCGGCCAGCGCAAAGCCGGCGAGCGCCCAGGGGTAATCCGGTGCGAAGACGACGAGCAGCAGCCCGGCCAGCGCCAGGGCATAGCAGGCGCGCGCCACGATCACGCCGCCCCAGCGGCTACGCACCCAGTCGCCATTGAAGCGCCCCACCGCCATCAGCAGCGAGTAGGCAGCATAGCCGAGGCCTGCCGCGCCAGGATCGGCGCCCAGTACCTGCCGCAGGTACACCGCAGACCAGTCGGCAGCGGCGCCCTCGAGAATGTTGCTGGCCAAAGCGACGATGCAGATGCCCAACATGATCGCACCGGGAATGAAGAGGCCCGACACCGGAGCTTCGCTGCCGGCGCTGCCCGTCGCGGGGTCGCGTGGCAGGCGTCTCGCCACCGCCGGGCCGATGAGCAGCGCCAGAACCGCGACGGCCGGAATCGAAACCTGAGGCGCCAACCCCCAATGCGCCGCGGCGGCGCCGGTGAGGCTGCCGACCATCATGCCGAGGCTCCAGAAGCCGTGGCAGCGGCTCATGATCACCACGCCATCGCGCTTCTCGGTCTCGTCGGCGACGATGTTCATGCCGAGTTCGATGGTCGACATGGCGAGCCCGGCAAGGGCCAGCGCCAGGAACAGCACGACGCCATTCGGCGCGAAGGCCGGCAGGCAGATGGCAATAATGAAGGCGGGCAGGCTCCACAGCACGGCCGTTCGTCCGCCGGTGCGGCCGACGATGATGCTGACAAAGGGCAATGCAAGCAGCAGACCGACCGGCAGCCCGAGCAGCGCATAGCCGAGTTCGGCGGCGCTCAGGCCCAAGCGTGCCTGGATGTCCGGGATGCGCGGCAGCCAGGCGCCGAAGGCCAGCGCCTGCACGAAGAACACCGCCATGATCAGCCGCGACGCCATCCCCTGCCCCTCCCAAGGCGTATCGAGCCTAGCGACGGCGAACGGTGCTGTCTCTCAGCCTTTGGGGCGACGCTTGACATGTGACCATTTGGTCACCTATTGTGTTGACCGTGGATGCCGTCTTCAAAGCCCTGGCCGATCCGACCCGAAGGCAGCTGCTCGACAGCTTGCGCGACACGGCCGGACAAACACTGACCGAGCTCGAAAGCGGGCTCGGAATGACGCGGTTTGGGGTGATGAAGCACCTCAAGGTGCTGGAGGAGGCGAAGCTGGTGACGAGCCGCAAGGAGGGGCGGTTCAAGTACCACTACCTCAATGCCGCCCCGATCCAGGAAGTCGCGGATCGGTGGATCGCACCCTACCAGAAGCCGTTCGCGCGCTTCGCACTCGACTTGAAGCACCAGTTGGAGAGTTCAGTACCGATGGCCGACAAACCGAATTTCGTGCTCGAGACCTACATCCGGACAACGCCCGAGGCGCTGTGGGATGCACTCACCCGGCCCGAGCTCACGGCGCTCTACTATTACGGCACGCGGATCGACAGCGAGTTGAGGCAAGGCGGTCCCTTCCGCTACCTCACCGGCGACGGACAGGTGATGCTCGACGGCGAAGTCATCGAGATCGAACCGATGAAGAAGATCGTCTCGAGCTTCATTCCGAGCTGGGCCGAGAACTCCCAGCCGACCCTCGTCACCTTCGCGATCGAGCCACTGGGCGAGGTCGTCAAGTTCACCATCACCCACCACGATTACGAGAAGGCCAATGCCGGCATCGATACCGGCTGGCCGGTGGTCGTGGCGGGTCTGAAGACGCTGCTCGAGACAGGCAAGCCGCTGAACCTGCCGACCAGCATGTGACAAGCAAGCAGCGGCAAACAGGGAAACAGAGAAATGGCAAAATACATCCTGGGCTTTCATG
>MKVB01000006.1:431792-486475 GCA_001899085.1 Devosia sp. 66-14
GTACAAGGGCATGGGTAGTGCCGTCACCGACATGGGCAACCCTGCCGGTCCGAGCAAGACGATCGGCGCCGATGGCCGGGTGGTCAGCACCAACGGCAATGCGCTGACCGGCTACTCCATCCTCGAGGCCAAAAGCCTCGACGATGCGATCACACTGGCGCGCGGCTGCCCGATCTATGCGGCCGGCGGTTCGGTCGAAGTCGCCGAACTGATGGCGATGTGACGCGAAAGGGGCGGCGCTCCGAGCGCCGCCCCCCCCCTCCCCTCAGATGCTGTCACTCGTCGGCACCATCCCCCACTGCACCAATCGGCCGTTCTTCGGCGGCGCTTGACTCTCATAGCTATCATATATAGCCATCATAGCTATGTACGTTAGCCATTGAGGTTCGCCATGTCCTCCATTCCGGGTTTCCCGCCCAAGTTCGTCATCGCGCATCTGCGCGTCGAAGGCTTCGTCGCCCTCATCGCCGCTGTCACGACCTATTGGTTCCTCGGCGGCAACTGGTGGCTGTTCGCCGTGCTGCTGCTGGCGCCCGACCTCAGTTTCTTCGGGCTCTACGCCGGCGAAACGGCCGGGGCGAAGATCTACAACCTCGCCCATACCTATGCCGTCCCCCCGCTCCTCGGCGCCATCGGCTGGTTCGGCGGGGTGTTCTGGCTGACGGAAGTCGCGCTGATCTGGGTCGCGCATATCGGCCTGGACCGCGCCCTCGGTTATGGCCTCAAGTATCCGGGCGTCGCCCACCATACCCACCTCGGGCTCATCGGCCCGGCCAGAAAGGCGGCGCGCAGTGCCGACGCCCGCTAAGACTTCTGCCACCCAGTTGGCGAGCATGGCGCGGGGGCTGGTTGAGGCCAAAGGCCCCGATGCACTCACCATGGGCGCGCTGGCGCAGAGCGCGGGGATCAAGCCGCCTTCGCTCTACAAGCACTTTGCCGACCGCGCAGCGATCCTCAAACTGGTCGAGATCGAAATCCTCAATGAACTCGAGGCCTGTCTGCGCCGCGAGACAAAGGGAGAAACGCCCAAGGCGCGGCTGACCGCCATGGCTGGCGCCTACCGACGGTTCGGCCGCACCGCGCCCAACCGCTACAAGGCGATCTATAGCGGCAACGCTTTCAACGACCCCGAGATCCGCGCCGCCTGCCTGTTCTCGGCACAGCCGTTGTTCGAAGAACTGAAAGCCGCAGGCATTGCCGAGACACGCATGCTGCCGTTGTCGCGTACTCTCGTGGCATTCCTGCATGGCTTCGTGCTGATGGAGATCGGCAACGCCTTCAACCTCGGCGGCAGCATCGAGGAAGCGTTCGAATCGAGCCTCGAGACGATCTTGCGCGAGATCGCCTAGGAGCCTTGTCGATCCCGCCGGCGTTCACTCGTCGGAAAGGTGAGAGCGGCCAATGCCGCACAACCGAGGAGAGAACGATGGGTTCGAGCGTCTTGTACATGTCGATTTCGGTGGATGGCTTCATCACCGGGCCGAACGTCCGACCGGATAACGGGCTCGGCGATCAAGGCCAGCACCTGCATGACTGGGTGTTCGGCGATGGCGAGGGCGGCGACTTCGATGCTGCGATCGCGCAGCTCAAGGGTGTCAACCGGCAGATCTGGGACGAGACGATGGCGACCGGCGCCGTGCTTGCCGGGCGCCACACGTTCGAGCCCGCGGGTGGCTGGAACGGCGATCATCACGACGGCGTCGAGATCTTCATCGTCAGCCGGCACGAGGCGCCCGACTGGGTGCGCAAATGGAAGAACGTCCACTATGTCGCCGATCTCGGCGTGGCGATGCGCGAGGCCAAGGCGGCAGCGGGGACGCGCAATGTCATGATGCATGGCGGCAGCACGCTGGTGCCGATGGCGATCCAGGCCGGGCTGCTCGATGAGCTGATGTTGCACCAGGTGCCGTTCCTGCTCGGCGAAGGCACTCGGCTGTTCGACACGCTGGGGTTCGGCCTACGCAACCTGGAGCGGCTGCGGGTGCTGGAAGGCGAGGGTGTCACCCACCTGCACTACCGGGTGCGGAAGTAGGAGCCGGGACCTCCCCTTCAACTGTGGCCAACCCCTCACCCGTTTCGGCCTTGCGGCCGATCCACCTCTCCCCGACGGGGAGAGGAAAAGGGGTGCCCGCCGCGCTATCCAGATTCTTCTCCCCGTCGGGGAGAAGGTGGCGCGTAGCGCCGGAAGAGGGGAAGGCCCCGATAGCTGTGGCTGTTCCGACGCTCGACTGGAAGACTGAGAGCGCGGGCCCCTACTCCGCTGCCTTCAGATCCAGAAAACCGCCCGACTGACGAGCCCAGAGCGTCGCGTAATGGCCGCCGGCCGCGAGCAGTTCGGCGTGGGTGCCTTCCTCGACGATGCGCCCTGCTTCGAGCACGATGAGACGATCCATCTCGGCGATGGTCGAGAGGCGGTGGGCGATGGCAAGCACGGTCTTGCCCTGCATGAGGGTCTTCAACTGCCCCTGGATCGCCGCCTCGACCTCGCTGTCGAGCGCCGAAGTGGCCTCGTCGAGCACCAGGATCGGGGCATTCTTCAGGAGCACCCGGGCGATCGCAACACGCTGACGCTGCCCGCCCGAAAGCTTCACGCCGCGCTCGCCGACAAACGCGTCGTAGGCGGTGCGTCCCTTCTGGTCGATCAGGTGCTCGATGAAATCGTCCGCCTCGGCCGAAGCGGCGGCAGCGAACATCTCGTCATCGGTGGCATCGGGCCGGCCATAGGTGAGGTTGGCGCGGATCGAGCGGTGCAGCAGCGAGGTATCCTGGGTTACCACGCCGATATTGGCGCGCAGCGACTCCTGGGTGACCTTGGAAATGTCCTGCCCATCGATCGAAATGCTGCCGCCCTGCACGTCGTAGAAGCGCAGCAGCAGGTTGACGATGGTCGACTTGCCCGCCCCGGAGCGGCCGATCAGTCCGACGCGTTCGCCCGCCCGGATCCGCAATTGCAGGTCGTCGATCACCGGCAGGGCGTTGTCGTATTTGAAGCGGACATGATCGAAGCTGATCGCCGCCTCGCTCACCACCAGCGGCTTGGCATCGGGCGCATCGACCAGGCCCAGCGGCCGGGCGATCAGCTCGGCCGAGTTCTGCGCCGTGCCGTAGTTGCGCATCAGGCCGTTGAGCTGGTTCATCAGCCGGCCCAGGAGATTATAGAGCCGCAGCACCAGCCCGGTGGTGAAGGCGACGCCGCCGACGCTCACCAGCCCTTCGGTCCACAGGTGCACCGAGAGCGCGGCGATGCCGGCGATCGCCACGCCCGACAACATGCCCATCGCGGTGCGCACGCCCACCAGGGTGCGCGCCAGCCTGGTCATGGCCGCAATGAAGCTGTCGAAACCCGACTTCACGAACTTGTCGTCCGCCTCGGCGGTGCCGAACAGCTTCAACGTCTGGATGTTGGAGAAGCTGTCGACGATGCGGCCGGTCAGCACCGAGGCCTGCTCCGCCGCCCCGGCCGAGTATTTCCGCATCCGCGGTACATAGTAGCGGGCCAGCGCGGCGAAGGCCGCGACCCAGGCCAGCACCGCCGCGGCCAGCCGCCAGTCGAGCTGGCCCACCAGCACGACGGTGGTCACGGTATAGATGCCGATGAACCACACCACCTGCAGCAGGCTGACCATGAAGTCGCCCACCGCACCGCCCGACTGCCAGACCTTCGAAGCAATCGAGCCGGCGAAGTCGTTCTGGAAGAAGGTGAGGTTCTGCCGGATCACATGGGCGTAAGCCTGCCACCGCACCAAGTTGTAAAAGCCGAGATTGACCGTCTGCTCTTCCACGGTGGCCGACAGCCAGGTGATGACGAAGCGGATGCCCAGCGTCACCACCAGCATCCAGACCAGCTCCGGCCCGAACCCGGCGATCAGCCCGGCCCAACCATCCGCCTGGTGGGAATTGTCGAGGATGTCGACGATGCGCCCGACATAATAGAACAGCGCCGCCTCGACCAGCGCCACCAGCCCGCCCAGCACCAGCAGCGAGAAAAAGGCCAGCCTGGCCTGCGAGATGTAGAACCAGAAGAACCGCCAGGTCACCGCCGGCGGCCGGAGATCGCCCGACTTGCCGAACGGATCGATCCAGTTTTCGAAGAAGCGATGGATGGGCTCGAGCAGCTTCATTGGGGTTCTCGCGAACCTTCAATAGCTTGAGTCCTAACGAAGGGAACGTGAAATCGGGGTAAGGTGGAGATGACGCTCGGTGGCGCCAGGTCGTCTCCCTCCCCCTTGTGGGGAGGGATCAAGGGTGGGGGTGGCCACACACTCGGTGCTTGGCCCCCCACCCAGCTACGCAACGGACCTGGCTGAGCCAGGTCCTGCTTCGCTACCCTCCCCACAAGGGGGAGGGAGAACCGGTGCAAGGAACGCAAGGGCGGACCGAAGCCCGCCCCCTCTGTTCTTATTCAGCCGCCTCGGACTTCATGTCGAGGAAGCCGCCGGACTGGCGCTGCCAGAGCTGGGCATAGTGCCCGCCGCTGGCCAGAAGTTCGGCATGCGTGCCTTCCTCGACGATGCGGCCCTTCTCCAGCACCACCAGGCGATCCATCGCAGCGATGGTCGACAGGCGGTGGGCGATGGCGATCACAGTCTTGCCCTGCATCAGCGACACCAGTTGATCCTGGATCGCCGCCTCGACCTCACTGTCGAGCGCCGAGGTGGCTTCGTCGAGCACCAGGATCGGGGCGTTCTTCAACAGCACGCGGGCAATGGCGACGCGCTGGCGCTGCCCACCCGAGAGCTTGACGCCCCGTTCGCCGACATGAGCGTCGTAGCCCCGCCGTTCCTTGGGATCCATCAACCCGGCGATCACATCGGCCACCTTGGCCTGCTCGGCAGCGCGGATCATATCCTCGTCGGACGCCGTCTGGCGGCCATACTTGATGTTCTCGCGCACCGAGCGGTGCAGCAGCGACGTGTCCTGGCTGACCAGGCCGATCGCGGCGCGCACGCTTTCTTGCGTCACGTCGCGAACGTCCTGCCCATCGATGCGGATCGAACCGGATTCCACGTCGAACAGACGCAGCATCAGGTTGACCAGCGTCGATTTACCGGCACCGGAACGGCCGACCAGTCCCACCTTCTCGCCCGGCTTGATGTCGAGGTTGAACCCCTCCATCACAGTGCCTTCCTTGCCGCGCCAGTAGTTGAAGGTGACATTGTCGAAGGCGATACCGCCCTCCTTCACCACCAGGTTTTTGGCCTCCGGCTTGTCGAGCATGGTGATCGGCTGGGCGATGGTGATCATCGAATCCCGCGTGGTGCCGATCTGGCGGAAGATGTTGGAGCCGACATCGAGGATCCAGCCACTCATGTTCATGATCTGCAGCGCGAACGGAATGGCCGTTGCCACCGCCGCCGCGTTCAGCGTGCCGGCATTCCAGCTGCTGAGCGCGATCCAGGCGATCGAAATCACCAGGCCCGCGTTGAGCATGAACAGCGTCGACCACATGTAGGTGAACACCCGCATGAGCTTCCTGAACTCGGCGGCGTGCTCGTTCACCGAGTCCGCCACATAGGCATCCTCGTGACCGTCGGTCGAGAACGTCTTCAGCGTGTGGATGTTGGTGTAGCTGTCGACGACGCGGCCGGTCATCACCGACTTGGCCTCCGAGAGATCCTCGGAATACTTGGCGATCAGCGGCATGACGATGGTGAACAGGATGCCGTAGAGCACCAGCCAGATGCCGATCGGCACCAGCAGCACCCAGTCGAGCCGCGCCAGCACCACCACCGCGACGACCACGAAGATGCCGGCGTACCAGACGGCGTCGATGGTCATGTTGACCGAGGTTTCGATCGATTCCCCGGCCTGCATGATCTTGTTGGCGATGCGCCCGGCGAAGTCGTTCTGGAAGTAGCTCCAGGTCTGGCGGATGACGTGCCAATGGCTCTGCCAGCGAACGATGTCGACGAGGTTGGGCACGATCGAGTGGTTACGCACCAGCGTATCGAGCAGGAAGGTGATCGGGCGGACCACCGCGATCACCAGGATCATCAACAGGAAGGTCTGCCAGTGCAGCTCGAACATCTGCCCCGGCGGGGTGGTAGCGAGCAGACCGACCACGACGCCGACGAAGACCGGCATCATCGCATCGGCAATCGAGCCGATGGCCACCAGCACCATGCGGAGCAGGAAGGCGCCGCGGAACTGGTTGACGAAATACATGGTGAACTTGGTCACCCCCATCGGGGGTTGGGTGTCCTTGGCCAGCGCTACCGGAGAGTAGCGGGCATCGAACCAGGCAATGACTCGGTTGAGCATTTTGAACTCATTTTCCGAGCCCGGTAACCGACTATCCGAGTCAGGTCAGGGCTCTAACGGATTGTTTTCGCTTCACTTTGGACCAGCTGGCATTAGGGCCCGCGCTGAGGTCGATGAATCCGGGATGATTGCGAGTTTCCATTTGTCCCCTCCTTGGGATGGTTGAAATCTAAGAGCTCTAGAGTTTGTGAACGGGCATCGTGTGAAGACCGCTGCCGCTCCATATCGGGCTTTCGTCGTGGTAACTGATCTCGCTCTCGAGGGCGAAGGCAACCAGGGCCTCGATACTGCCGGCCACACCGGTACCGTCGGTTGCCTCCAGCCGAAAAGCGACGGATCGCTCATCGTTGGGAACGCTTCCCTGGCGCACGATGCGCAGCCCCTTGTAGTCGGTCTCGCTCGATATCCTCGAGACGCCCTTGAAGAAGATGTCGACACAGGTTGCATGCTCCGGCCCCGAGGGGCTCCGAAGCAGGAGCTGGCTGTGGCCGACAGCATATTTCCATAGCCGAAACTCTCGGCTGGACACGAAGACCACCCGATCGTTCATTCCGCCGCTTCCTCCTGGGCATCCATCTCGATGAAGCCGCCGGACTGGCGGGCCCAGAGCTTGGCGTAGACACCGCCGAGCGCGATCAGTTCGGCATGCGTCCCCTGCTCGACGATCTTGCCCTGCTCCAGCACCACCAGCCGGTCCATCATGGCGATGGTCGAGAGGCGGTGCGCGATGGCGATGACGGTCTTGTTGCGCATCAAGAGCTGCAGCTGCCCCTGGATCGCCGCCTCGACTTCGCTGTCGAGCGCCGAGGTCGCTTCGTCGAGCACCAGGATCGGGGCGTTCTTGAGCAGCACCCGGGCAATGGCGATGCGCTGACGCTGGCCGCCGGAGAGCTTGACGCCGCGCTCGCCGACATGGGCGTCGTAACCCTTGCGCCCCTTTAGGTCGACCAACCCGTCGATGAACGTGTCGGCCTCGGCAAGACGGGCCGCGGCCAGCATCTCTTCTTCGGTCGCATCGGGGCGGCCATAGAGGATGTTCTCGCGCACCGAGCGGTGCAGCAGCGAGGTATCCTGCGTCACCACGCCGATCTGCTCGCGCAGCGTATCCTGCTGCACCGTGGCGATGTCGGTGCCGTCGATGGTGATCCGGCCGCTTTCGCGATCGTAAAAGCGCAGCAACAGGTTGACGATGGTCGACTTGCCCGCCCCGGAGCGACCGACGAGACCAATCTTCTCGCCCGGTCTGATCTCGAGGTTCAGGTGATCGATGACGCCGGACTGCTTGCCGTAGTGAAAGCCGACATCGTCGAAGCGCACATCGCCCTTCACCGGGCCGAGGGGCTTGGCGTCGGGCTGGTCGGCGACGACGCGCGGCAGCGAGATCGAGTTGATGCCGTCGCGCACGATGCCGATGTTCTCGAACAGCGCCGACATCTCCCACATCACCCACTGGCTCATGCCCTGGAAACGCAGCACCAGGGCCGCCGCCACGGCGATGGCGCCCGGGGTCATGCCGGCAAAGATCCACTGGTTGATGCCGACGCAGACCACGGCGAACAAGAGGATGTTGTTCATCAGCGGGATGACGATCTGCAGGAACGCGATCATCCGCATCTGCTGGTGCACGGTGCCCATGAACTGGTCCATCGCCTCGTGCGCATAGGCCTCTTCGCGCCGCGAGTGCGAGAACAGCTTGACGGTGGCGATGTTGGTGTAGCTGTCAACGATGCGACCGGTCATCAGCGAGCGTGCATCCGCCTGCGCCTCGGAGATCTTGCCCAGTTGCGGCACGTAGCGGATCAGCAGCGCGACATAGGCGGCGAGCCAGACCAGGAACGGCACGGCGAGCCACAGGTCGCTCATCGCCGCCAGCACCACGGCGCCGGCAAAGTAGACGACCACGAACACCGTGACGTCGAGCAGCTTCATCACCACTTCGCGCACGGCGAGGGCCGTCTGCATCAGCTTGGCGCCGATGCGGCCGGCGAACTCGTCCTGGAAATAGCTCATCGACTGGCGCAGCAGATAGCGGTGCGCCATCCAGCGGATGCGCTGCGGCAGGTTGCCGATCAGCGTCTGGTGGATGATGTGGGTGTCGACGATCTGCAGCAGCGGCAAGCCGACCAGCAGCACCAGCGCCATCAGGCCCAGCTTCCAGCCCTCGGTCTGCAGGAAGGTCGACTTGTCGGCGGTGCTCAACCAGTCGACGAGCGACCCCATGAAGCCGAACAGCGCGATTTCACCGGCCGCAATCGCGGCCCCCAGGATCGCCATGGCGATGAGCCAGCGCTTGGCGCCCTTGCAATAATGCAGGCAGAAGGCGACCAGCCCGTTGGGCGGTTGCGTCGGCTCCCCCTGCGGATAGGGGTTCAGCCGATCCTCGAACCACTTGAACACTCTGTCGATCACGACTGTCTCCTCCGTCCACCCTGGATGGCGGCACGGCTACGGCCTCAACCTAGGTTGAGGTCAAGCGGCTCTTGCCATCCGAGGGCTTACCCTCTTGTCTGATTTGGATTACGCACACGTCACGCCAATAGCGTGACGGAGGTGCGTGCTGGCGGGCCGGCCGCGCGTCGATCCCAATACTGCCGAAATCGGCAGGGATCGTTCCGCATGGCTGGTTGTCAGCCGCATAGAATACACTAACCCCTGGATTCGGCTGTTGCGCCTGCGCCACAGTTGGTTAACGAGTTGATGCAGCGGAGCATTTGATGCGCGGCGAGAACGAAGAGACGGTCTTCCTCAAGGACTATGCCGAGACCCCCTACGCGATCGAGAAGGTCGAACTGGATGTCCGGATCGCGCCGGACACCTCGGTGATCCGCGCCATGCTGACGCTGGTGCCGCGGGCCAACACGGCGCCCGGAACGCCGCTGGTGCTGGATGGCGAGGAGTTGATGCTGCGCACCGTCGCCATCGACGGGCTGCCGCAATCGCTTACCGCTTACGAGGCGACGCCCACCGGGCTCACCATCCACCAGCCGCCGAACAAGCGTTTCGTGCTGGAGACCGAAGTGGCGGTCGAGCCGGAAAAGAACATCCGGCTGATGGGCTTTTACCGCTCCAGCGGCACGTGGTGCACGCAGTGCGAGCCGGAAGGCTTCCGCCGCATCACTTATTATCTCGACCGCCCCGACGTGCTGGCGCCGTTCAAGGTGCGGATGAGCGCCGACCAGGCGCTGGCGCCGATCCTGCTCTCCAACGGCAATCTCGTCGAACAGGGGTCCCTGCCCGACGGCAAGCATTTCGCGGTCTGGGAAGATCCGTTTCCGAAGCCGGCCTACCTGTTCGCCATGGTGGCGGGCGATCTCGGTTCGATCCACGACGAGTTCACCACCGCCTCGGGCCGCAAGGTGGCGCTCGGCATCTACTGCACGCATGGCAAGGAGAGCGAATGCCTCTATGCCATGGACTCGCTGAAGCGCTCCATGGCCTGGGACGAACGCCGGTTCGGGCGCGAGTATGATCTCGACATATTCAACATCGTCGCCGTGTCCGATTTCAACTTCGGCGCGATGGAGAACAAGGGCCTCAACATCTTCAACGACAAGCTGGTGTTCGCCAAGCCGGAGAGCGCCACCGACGCCGACTACATCAATATCGAGAGCGTCATCGCGCACGAGTATTTCCACAATTGGACTGGCGACAGAATCACTTGCCGTGACTGGTTCCAGCTCTGCCTCAAGGAAGGCCTGACGGTTTACCGCGATCAGGAATTCTCGATGGACGAGCGCTCGCGCCCGGTGAACCGCATCGATGACGTGCGGCAGTTGCGCCAGACGCAGTTCCCCGAGGATGGCGGTCCCCTCGCCCATCCGGCGCGGCCCGATCGCTACAAGGAGATCAACAACTTCTACACGGCGACCGTCTACGAGAAGGGCGCCGAGATCGTCCGCATGCTGGCGACGCTGCTCGGCGAGGCCGGGTTCCGCAAGGGCATGGACCTCTATTTCGAGCGCCATGACGGCGAGGCGACGACCATCGAGGCCTTCATCAAGGTATTCGAGGATTCCTCAGGCCAGAACCTCCAACACTTCCAGCAGTGGTACCTGCAGGCCGGCACCCCCGATGTCAGCGTCAGCGACCGGTTCGATGCGGCCACGCAGACCTACACGCTCGATATCGTGCAGGAGAACAGGCCAACCCCCGGCGAGGATGTGAAACAGCCAATGGTGCTGCCGATCAAGTTCGGCCTGATCGGCCCGAACGGCAGCCCGATGAACTGGGCGTCGGTATCGGGTGGCGACGTCCGCGACGACCTGATCGTCATGGACGGCAACCGGCTGAGCCTCACCTTCAGCGGCATTCCCAACCGCCCGGTGCCGTCGCTGTTCCGCGGCTTCTCAGCGCCGGTCCGTCTCACCACCAATGCCAGCGAGGCCGACCAATTGTTCCTCGCCCGCCACGATGCGGATCCGTTCAATCGCTGGCAGGCGCTGCAGGACGTGTCGATGCGGCTGCTCACCGAGGCGGTGGCCGGCAGGGCCTGGAGCGATGCGCAGGTTGCTGCGGTCGCCGACGCGCTCGAGGAGACCCTCGCCTCCAAGGAGCTCGATGCCGCCTACAAGGCGTTGGCGCTGGGCCTGCCCACCGAGCAGACCGTAGCCCGTGAGATCGGCAGCAATGTCGATCCGGACCGGATCCACCAGGTGCGCACGGCACTGGTGACGGCACTGGTGGCGCGGCTCGCTCCGACGCTGGAGAAGGTCTACCTGACCAATGACAGCCGCCTCGCCTACTCCCCGGATTTCCAGCAGACCGGCCGGCGTTCGATGAAGAACACCGCACTGGCCCTGCTGGTCCTCGGCAAGGGGGAGGGTGCCGACAAACTGGCGCGCGAGCAGTACGAGCGGGCGCTCAACATGACGGACAGGCTGTCGGCGCTTTCCACTGTGGTCCAGTCATGGACCGGCGATGCCAATGCACTGCTGGCCGATTTCTACCGGCAATACACCTCCGATCCGCTGGTGCTCGACAAGTGGCTGTCGCTCAATGCGCTCGCCACCGACGACGGCGCGCTGGAGCGGATCCGGGCCATCCTCGCGTCGCCGGATTTCCCGCAGAACAACCCCAACCGGCTGCGGGCGCTGATGGCAACCTTCGGGATGAACAACCCGACGCAGTTCGCCCGTCGGGACGGCGCCGGCTTCCGTTTCCTCGCCGAGTTCGTCGGTGATGTCGACAAGCGCAATCCGCAGGTTGCGGCACGGGTGCTTACGGCGTTCCGCGTATGGCGCAGCTTCGAATCCGTACGTCGCGGCGAAGCCGAGAGGGCACTGAAATCCCTGCAGGACTCCGGTGGGTTGAGCCGCAACACGGCCGATATCCTGGAGCGGACGCTCGGAGCGTGATCGGGAAAGTCGCCTGACTTTTCCGGTTCGATGACGCGACCAGCAGTCGAAAACCGAGGCCGGCTCGTTGCGAGGCGGCCCCGCGTCCCGTCTGGTTAACGCAACCTTACCCTTGGAAGAATTTTTCTTCCGGGCCTAAGTGATTCAATCGACTCACGATTTTGCGCTTCGCCGTCACGGCTCCCAGAGACCCCTCTGGACAGTGACGGCGAAGCGGATTCAAAGTCCCCCCATCGGGGCAAATCACTGGGTCGTCCCAATCACATAGGCGGAGAACTTGATGCGGCCGACGGAGCAATCCGGCGACGAGGCGAAGCGATTCCGCGCGCCTGATGGACTGATGCGTGGCAGTTGGCTGCGACGCACCGTCATCAGCGTGCTGGAGCGGCTGCTCACCCGTCTTACGGGTCGCAAACCGACCAGCGGCTATGCCGCGCTGATCGAAACCCTGCCTTTCGGCGTCGCCTGCTGGGGGACCGACGCGTGCCTGATCGCCAGCAACAGCCGCTTCGCCGAACGCCTTGGGGTGACCCCGGACGCGCTGGCCGCCGGCGCTGCCTACCATGAGGTGGTCAAGAGCCTGGCGCAGGGCGGCTATATGCAATCGGTCCGTGAGGACTGGGAGAACCGGCTGCTCGAACTACACCGCGAGGACGGCTCGACCCTGCTCATCGAAGAGCGCCCGCTCGATGGTTCCGGCTTCGTCACCCTGGTGATGGATGTCACCGAAAGTCGCCGCACCAACCAGTTGCTGACCTCGATCCGCGAAGAGCAGCGCCTGCTGGCCCGGCGCTATCACGAAGAGAAGCTTCGCGCCGAGGCCGCGAGCCGTTCCAAGACCAGCTTCCTCGCCCATCTCAGCCACGATATCCGCACGCCGCTGAACCACATTATCGGCTTTGCCGACATGATGCGGCAGCAGCCTTATGGCGCGCTCGGCGACCCGCGCTATCTCGGTTATGTCGAGGCAGTGAAATCATCGGGCGAGCGGCTGCTCGGCTTTTTCGGCTCGATCCTCGAACTGGCCGAGCTGGAAGGCGGCCGGCGTGAGATGAAGGCCGACCGCTTCACTGCCGACGAACTGCTGGTCGGGGTGTTTCGCCGCTTCGCCGGCCAGGCGCAGCATGCCGGCGTCACCTTCGGGCTGGGTGGCCCCTGCCACGCCCTGATCACCGCCGATCGCTTCGCGCTCGAGCGGATGATGTCCAACCTCGTCGAGAATGCGGTGCGCTTCACGCCACGCGGCGGCAAGGTCACTCTCGCCGCCTATGCCGCCGCCGACGGGGTGGTGCTCGAGATCACCGACACCGGGATCGGCATGGGGCAGGAGCGGCTCGAAACCCTGTCCCAGCCCTTCGTGTTCGGCGATGCCGCCCTCACCCGTGACCGCGAAGGCGCCGGTCTCGGCATCGCCATTGCCCGCGCCATCGCCGAGCTGTCGGGCGGGCACCTGGCCATCGACAGCCGGCAGGGCCTCGGTACCACCGTGGCGATCAGCCTGCCGCTGCTGGCCGAGACTGAGGCAAAGGCGGCTTAGCCGCTACCTCTTCTGGTAAAGCCAGCCGTCAACAGGATCGAGCTTCATCACGATGCCCTTCTGCCAGCCCTCCGTTGAGGCGCACCGGCAAGGCTCGCCCATCAACTGGTCCTTGGGTAACGTGCAGTGCCCGTTGAACTGGCCCTTCCAGCGCACTTCGCAAACATTGCAGGCGGCTTTCCCCGGGCAATATCGGCTGTGGTACTGCTTGCGGAAGTCGAGCGTGCTTTGTTTTACCTCGCGGGCCAATGCCGGCGCGATGGCAAGAACGGCGCATAGTGTGGTGGCAACGACAAGTCTCATGACAACCCTCCAGCAGCCGCCAATAGCCGGCAACTGCAGACTCGGCCAGACATGTGGAGGATTACAGTTACTTGCGACGCGTCTTGCGCAAACGAAACGGCCCGCCGAAGCGGGCCGCCTTCGTTACTTTCCGTCCGATCAGAAGCTGATCTTCAAACCGACGAGAGCCGATGCCGTCGGCGCATCGATGCCGTAGAAGTCGTCGCCATCCATCGGGATTTCGCCGAAACCGCGCTGGTAACGCAGCTCGCCCACGAGTGCGATGTTCTCGGCCACCTCGGCGGTCGCGCCGACGATCAGCTGATAACCCCAGCCGCCGTAATCGTCTCCATCCGGATTGACGCTGTAGGTGATGTAACCAACGCCGACGGCGCCATAGAGAGTGAACATCTCGTTGACCGGCAGCAGCGCCTTGACATTGACCATGGCGCTCAGCGTCGACAGATCATAGTCGGGCTCGGTGGTGAACACCCGATCAGTCCAGTACAGGTCGCCTTCGATCGCCACGTTGTCCATGACCATCACACCAAGCGTCGCGGCCGCAGCCAGACCGGTGTCCATGGTGTAGGACTCGTCGTTGAAGCCATCCTCGAAGAAATCGACATCAAGGCCCAGTGCGGCGCCGCCGAGAAGTTGCACGTAAATGCTCGGGCTGCCCGAGGCGGCAACCGGCACCTCCTCCGGCATGACGATCAGATCTGCCGCCTGGACGGCGTATCCCGTCGACAGCAGCAAGGCGGAAGCCAGAAGTAGTTTTCGCATTCAATCCCCACAAGCTCTGCACCTCGCCGCCGCCGCTCGGCCCGGTCGAGGTATAAACCCGACTCTCCTAGCACAGGCCGGGTCGAACTTCTTAGTCATATGATGATTTTCGTTTCGATCTCCGGCCGGGTGTGGGAGAACTGCCACTACCGGGATGGTCTCGGCCGGCTCGTGCCTCGAGTTCTGCAACATAGTTGCGCAACAGCGCCACGCGCCGAGGGCGAAAGCTGGCTCCCGTCAAGCGCAACGCGCTGATCCCATCCGACCGGAACATCCGAAACGCCTCGCGGAGGCAGCACCAGGCCAACAGGGTCAACGTCCCCTCGGTATAGACGATGGCCAATGGCAGGATGGTGCGCTCCGAGACGGCGCCGGCCTTGTCGGTGTAGCGGATGGCCAGCGCCTCTTCGCGCCAGCAGGCCTGGCGGACCACGTCCATATCCAGCCCGGCGGCGAAGCGCGCCTCCGGGCGGTAGACCTGCGACACGGCGTGGAACAAATGCTGCTCGCGATCGTCCGGCAGGGTTGCGGCCACCTTGGCGAGCACCGAGGTCGCGGCTTTCGCCAGCGCCGGATCGCCCATCCGTTTCACCTCGGCGAGCCCCAGCGCCAGGGCCTCGATCTCGTCGCGGTCGAAGGTCTGCGGCGGCAGCGCGTAATCCTCGATCAGCCGGTAGCCGTAGCCGCGTTCGCCTTCGATGCGCGCTCCGGCCGCGCGGAGGCTGTCGATATCGCGATAGAGCGAGCGCAGCGACACCTCGGTTTCCTCAGCCAGGCGAGCAGCAGTGACCGGCGCAGGCAGCACGCGCATGGCTTGCAGGAGGCGGAAAAGCCGATCGGGTCGCGCCATCATCCAACTGACAGAAAGTGGCAGTTGGCCCCGGCTATAGCAGGTCACATCAGGCCAGCAAACAGGAGCCCGCCATGACCATCAAGACCACGACGCATCTCAACTTCCGCGGCGACGCCCGGGCCGCCCTCGCCTTCTATCAATCCGTGTTCGGCGGCCGGCAGACTGTGGTGACCTACAAGGACGCCGGGGCGGTACAGAATTCCGACGAGGCCGACCAGGTGATGTGGGGCCAGGTGGAAGCCGAGAACGGCTTTCGCATCATGGCCTATGACGTGCCATCGCGCCTCGCCTGGAACCCGGGCGAGATCCCGGTCTTCGTCTCGGTGCGCGGCAATGGAGCCGAAGAGGTCGCCGGCTATTGGCAGAAGCTCGCTGCCGACGCCACGATCCTGCAGCCGCTGGCTCCGGCCGGCTGGTCGCCGCTCTACGGCATGCTGCGCGACCGTTTCGACATCACCTGGGTGCTGGATGTGGAAGTCGCCTACGCGCCGGCCTGAGCTGCCTCGACGCCACCGGTGTTCCGTGGCCTAGTGGGCCGGACACCGCGACCGGGGGACAAGCATGAGCGAACGCACGGACCTGCCGTTCTACGATGGACGGCCGGTCGAAATTTCCGGGCGCGGCTGGCTGCTGGTGCTGCTGGCCGTGGCTCTGGGTTTCGCGGCCCTGGTGGCGCTGCCACTCGACGGCGCGCCGTTGAACTTCGTTCCACCGCTGTTGTTCGTCGCCATCCCGCTCGGCGCCCTCGCCATGGTTGCCGGCCGGCACTGGACGGCGCCGTTCCGCCGTTATGGTATCAAGCAGTTCGGCCAGTCCCTGGGCTTCGGCGTGCTGACCATCGTCGTCTCGGGGGTTGCCGGCTACCTGCTGAGCCTCCTGACGCCAATGGCGGCAAACCCGGCGGTGACCTCGCTCGAAGGCGTTGGGCCCGCCGAACTCGTGCTGTTCCTCAGCCGCACCTTCATCCAGTTGATCGGCGAGGAACTAACAACCGTGCTGCCGCTGCTGGCCGTGCTCTGGCTCTGCGTCAGGCGGTTCGGCCTGCCGAAGCGCGCCGGCCTCATCATCGCGGTGGTGGTTTCGACGCTGTGGTTCGCCGCCCTGCACCTGCCGACCTATGACTGGAATGTGCTGCAGTGCCTCGGCATCATCGGCACGGCGCGGATCGTGCTGACGCTCTCATACCTCGTCACCCGCAACCTCTGGGTGTCGGTGGGCGCGCACATCATCAACGACTGGACGCTGTTCCTCGGCGCCTACGCCATCGGCCACGCGCCGGTCGGGGCCTGAACGCTAGAGCCCCCGCGCCTTGGCGTACCATGCCTCGGCCGCGGCGCTCACTTCGCCTTCCATCTCGCGGATATCGGCGGCCAGGCGCTCGAAGTTCGGGGTGTTGGTGCGTTGCGCCAGCAGCTCGCGGAACGCCTCGGTCCAGCCTTCGTCCTTGAACGGATCGGCCAGCGCGGCGCTCATCACCTGCAGCACGGTGGAATAGAGTTCGAGGATCTCCGCCAGCCGCAGTCCCTCGGGCACCAGGCCGGTTTCGGCCAGGCGGCGCAGCACCACGCCGGTGGTGGCCTGCGGTGCCGCCACCGTGCCGCCGGCCACCAGTTGCGCCGATTGCGCGACGAACTCGAGGTCGACCAGCCCGCCCGCGGCCAGTTTCAGGTCGAAGGCGTGGCGTCGCGGCCGCTCCTTGGCCATCAGGGCGCGCATCGCCAGCACGTCGTCGACGGTCTTTGCCGCGTCGCGCGGTCGCGCCAGAATCTCGGCGACCGTGGCGTCCACCCTCGCCCCGAGCTCGCCGTCGGCATAGACGACGCGGGCCCGGCTGAGCGCCAAATGCTCCCAGGTCCATGCGCTCTCGTGGTGGTACTGGATAAAGCCCGACAGGCTGGTGGCCAGGGGGCCGGCATTGCCCGACGGCCGCAGCCGCATGTCGGCCTCGTAGAGCACCCCCTCGGAGGTCGGCGCGCTCAGCGCCGCCAGCAGCCGTTGCGTCAGCCGCGCGTAATACTGGCTGGCGGCCAGCGGCTTTTCGCCATCGGACTCGTCGGCGCCCCCCGTCTCGTACAGCATGATGAAATCGAGGTCGGAGCGTGCGGTCATCTCACGGCTGGCCATCTTGCCGAAGGCCAGCAGCGCCACCCGGGCGCCGGGCACCACGCCGTGCCGCTTTTCGAACTCGCGCCGCACCGCGTCGAACAGCCGGGTCAGCAGCGCCTCGGCCAAGGTGGTGAACTGCTCGCCGGCCCGCGCCGCGTCCATCGAGCCGGCCAGCAGCCCCGCGGCGATCAGGAACATCTGCTCCTGGCCGATGATGCGGGCCCGATCGATCACGTCCTGGTAGTCGCGCGCGTCGGCAAAGAACGCCTCGATCTTGCCCAGCAGCGTTTCGCGCCGGCGCACATCGTCCGCGAAGGCCGGGTCGATCAGCCCGTCCATGACATGGGCTCGGTGGATCACCGCATCGGCCATGCGGGGCGCCGAAGCCATCAGCGCGACCAGGAGGCTCCTGAGATTCTCGTGGTTGCGCAGCAGCGCGAAGAGCTGCACGCCCGAGGGCAGCCGGGACAGGAAGTTGTCGAACCGGGCCAGCGCCTCGTCCGGATTGCCGGCCCCAGAAATGGTGGCGAGCAGCGCCGGCAGCAGCTCGGTGAGGTGGGCCCGCGCCGCCGCGGCGCGCGTCGCGGCGTAACCGCCATAGTGCCACTTCTTGACCGTGGCGATGGCCTTGCCGGGCTCCTTGAAGCCCATGCCGCTCAGCGTCTCGATGGTTTCCGGGTCGTCGTCGGCGCCGGTGAACACCAGGTTGCCACTGCCCGCCGCGAGGCTTTCGCCTTCGGCGAACAGGTCGGAGTAATAGCCGACAACCTGATTCAACGCCGCCCGGTAAGCTGCTTCGAATGCTGGCAAATCCGTCTCGCCCATCAGCGTGCCGATCACGGCGATATCCGCCTCGGCCTCGGGCATGACGTGGGTCTGCTCGTCGCGCAGCATCTGCAGCCGGTTCTCGACACCGCGCAGGAACCAGTAGATCCGCGTCAGGTCTTCGGCGGCCCGCCTCGAAATCCAGTTCGCCGCCGCCAGCGCCTGCAGCGCCGCCGCCGTCGGCCGCACCCGCAACGTCTGGTCGCGCCCGCCTGCGATCAGCTGCTGGGTCTGGGTGAAGAACTCGATCTCGCGGATGCCGCCCAGCCCGAGCTTGACGTTGTGCCCGGCAACCCGGGTATCGCCGACATTCTTGGTGATGTTGATCTGGCGCTTCATCGCCTGGATGTCGGCGATGGTGGCGAAGTCGAGATGCTTGCGCCAGACATAGGGCGCGAGGTCCTTGAGGAACCGCTCCCCCACCTCCTTGTCGCCGGCGCAAGGTCGCGCCTTGATCCAGGCGGCCCGCTCCCAGTTCTGTCCGCGGCTCTCGTAATAGGCGAGCGCCGCCTCGGTGGGCAGCGCTACCGGCGTGGCGCCAGGGTCGGGCCGCAGCCGCAGGTCGGTGCGGAAGACATAGCCGTGCTCGGTCCGGTCCTGCATCAGGGAGGCGAGCCGCTGGACGATGCGGGTGAAGAACTTCGTTTCCTCGCCGGCCTCCTTCACCGCTCCTTTGTCGGGATCGAAGAAGGCGACGATGTCGATGTCGCTCGAGTAGTTGAGCTCCCGCCCGCCATGCTTGCCGAGCGCGAACAGCGCCAGCCCCGAGTTCGCCGCCGTCGCCTCGGTCAGCCCGCGGGCCGCGGCGAGCCGCAGCAACAGTTCGAGCCCCGCGTCGAGCGCCGCGTCGGCCAGGTCGGAGAGTGCCGCCGTCGATTGCGCGGTGGTCCAGCGCCCCTCGACTTCGGACACCGCTGCGAGCAACGCCACCCGCCCCTTGGCGATGCGCAGCTCGCGGCCGATCTCGTCCTCGCTGGCCGCGTCGCGCCCGGCCGTCGCCACCCCATCGAGAACCGCCGCCAGTGCGGTATCGGGCGACTGTTGCAGCGCCGCGGCGAACCAATCGGCGTGTCGATCGGCGAGATCTCTCAGGTAAGGAGCTGAAGCGAGAAGGGTTTCGAGCGTGACTTTCATGCCCCCTCGATAACCCGCCCTACTCAGGATGTCATTCCGGCGCAGGCCGGGGACGCGGCGCTTATGGTTAGCTAAGCCTAAAAGTCACTGGATTTCGGCATCGGCATCGCTATGGTCCCGCGCCAGCCAAATCCGAAGAGCCCCGCATGCGCACCCGTATTGCCGCCCTTATCGCCACCCTTCTGGCCGCCCCCATTCTCGCCGCCGTTCCCGCCTCCGCCGCCGGTCTCGACGGCATGGGCCAGGCGATCTTCGGCAACAGCTTCAACTTCATCAAAGCCAATATCGAGAAGCCGCCGGTCAAGGCGATCGGCGTGGGCAAGCTGACCGTGCAGTTGCAGCGCACCAAGCTCAAAGACATCCAGAAGGCCTTTGGCGGCACAATCCGACGCGAGGGCGACGAGGCGAGCCGCGCCGACTGGCTGTGCTACAGTGCCGAGGGCGCCAATGTGTGGTTCATCTCCAACGCGCTGGGCGGGTACGAGTTCGTGATGATGGTGGCCGCCGAGAGCGCCAGCAAACCGTCCAAGAACTGCGACGCGGCGCCGGCGGGGTTCACCGCCCCGAATTTCGGCATCCCGAGCCTCGGCGCCTCGACCGCGGACCTCAAGGCCACCTTCGGCGCCGCCTCCGGCAACAAGATCGCCTACCGCTCGGATCGCCCGGGCGGCTATTCCGACATCGCGCAATATATCGGCTACGTGATCAAGGGCGGCAAAGTCGCCGGGATCGGGATCGGCGAAACCTCGGTGCAGACGGCGCACTGAGTTGGCCCCTGTGCCCTGAAGGGGCACGGTGGTGGCGCAACCACACCGGTGGAGTTCGGTGGCCTAGCCCGGCAGGTCCACCACCGCCCGGACGCCAGGCGCGTTGTCTTCGAGCCGCAGTTCACCCTTGTGCAACTGTGCCACCGCCGCCACCAGCGACAGGCCGAGCCCGGAGCCGGGTTCGGTGCGGCTCTTTTCCAGCCGCACGAAGCGCTCGACCACGCGGCCGCGATCCTCGGCCGGGATGCCGGGGCCGTTGTCGGTCACCTCGATGCGCACGCGGGCGCCGGCACGCTTCAGGCTGACCTTGATCAGACCCGCCTTACCCTCTGACGGCTCGTAATATTTCAGCGCGTTCTCGATCAGGTTGACCAGCGCCTGCCCGAGCAGTTCGCGGTTGCCGTTGATCCTGACGCCCTCATCGATATCGGTCTCGAGCGCCAGTCCCTGGTCCTCGGCCAGGGGGCCATACAGCTCGGCGACATCGAGCACCACCGCGCTCAGGTCGATCTCGCTCAGCGCGCCCGACGGCGTGCCGGCCTCGGCCCGCGCGATCATCAGCAGGGCATTGAAGGTCTTGATGAGCTTGTCGCTCTCCTCGATCGTGGTCTCAAGCGCCTGCTTGCGCGTCGCTTCGTTCTGCCCGTCGCGCAGCGCCGACTCGGCCTTGTTGCGCAGGCGAGTCAGCGGCGTCTTGAGATCGTGGGCGACGTTGTCGGTCACCTCCTTCATGCCCTGCATCAACTGCTCGATGCGATCGAGCATGAGGTTGAGGTTGGTCGCCAGCGCATCGAACTCGTCGTTGCGGCCGGTCACCGGCACGCGCTCGCTGAGGTTGCCAGACATGATCTTGTTGGAGGTCGACGAGATGGTGTCGATCCGGCGCAGCACGCGCACCGCGGTCAGCACGCCCGCCACCAGCGAGAACAGCAGGATGCCGCCGGCGCCCACGGCGAACCATTGCAGCACGATGGCGGTGAAACCGCGCCGTTCCACCACGTCGCGGCCAACCACCAGGATCAGCCCGCTGGCCAGTTTTTGGGAGCGGACCACGGCATAGCCCTGGCGCTGCGCCGTTCCGGCGTCATCGGGCTCGGGGTCATCGAACGGCCGCGGCTTGGCATAGTTGAAGCTGTAGGTGCCCGGCTCGGCCAGCACTTCGGGCGGCAGATCGGTGACGTTGCCGATGAGGAGCTGACCGGCGGGATCGGCGAGGTAGTAGATACCCGGCCCCGGCTGGCTGGCCAGCCGCTGCACGGCAATGATGGTGGCGCGGAAGCCGGAATCGCTGTCCATCTGCTTGATCTGCATGGACTCGCGATCGATGGCGTCGGTCTGCTGGCGCTGCAACTGCACCGAAGTCTGCCAGGTGATCAGGCCCAGCAGCACCACCGCGAAGATCACGAAGATCAGCATGAACAGCGCGGTAAGGCGCACCGTCGTGGTGCGCCAGAGCTGAGCGAGCCGGAACATGGTCAGTCGCGGATCATATAGCCCGCGCCGCGGATGGTGTGCAGCAGCGGGTTGGCGTGCCCCTTGTCGATCTTGGCGCGAAGCCGCGACATATGCACGTCGATGACGTTGGTCTGGGGGTCGAAGTGATAGTCCCAGACATTCTCGAGCAGCATGGTGCGGGTCACCACCTTGCCGGCATTCTTCATCAGATACTCGAGCAGGCGGAACTCGCGCGGCTGCAGCAGGATCACCTCGCCGTCGCGCTCGACCTTGCGGCTCAGCCGATCGAGCGCCAACCCGCCCACCTCGAAGCTGGTGGCGGCTTCGGCGGGCGAGGAGCGCCGCGCCAGCACTTCGATGCGAGCGAGGAGCTCGGTAAAGGCGTAGGGTTTGACCAGGTAGTCGTCGCCGCCGGCGCGCAAGCCGGTGACGCGGTCATCCACTTCGCCGAGCGCCGACAGGATCAGCACCGGCGTGCGGTTGTCCTCGGCGCGCAGGCTTTCGATGATCGACAGGCCGTCGCGGCGCGGCAGCATGCGATCGACCACCAGCACGTCGTAGTCCATCGACGAAGCCATGGCGTAACCGGTCTCGCCGTCGCTGGCGTGATGGGCGATGTGGCCGGCCTCATCCAGCGCCTGGATCAGGTAACTGGCCGCCTCGCGGTCGTCTTCGATCAGCAGAATCTTCATTGCACCGACCCCTCGCTGCGGGGTGAATTGTAAATGGTGAATGGTGAACGGAGCGCCAAACTTCGACAACCCCGCCCACCATTCACCATTGGCCATTCACTCAAGTAGATAGGCTCCGGAGCAACTGCCCCGGAGCCCGGTATTGGTTACGACTTGCCTTCGGTGATCGGCAGCCCGATGAAGCGGGTGTTGCCGTCGCGCTGGGCCTTGACCAGGGCGGTGTTGCGGCCCGAGTCCTTGACGGCCTGCACGGCCTTCTCGAAGTCGGCGACCGACGAAACGGCCTGGTTGTTGACCTCGAGGATGGTATCGCCCACGGCGAAGCCCTTCTCGGCGGCAGCCGAATTCGGATCGACGTCCTGGATCAGGAGGCCTTCACCGCCCGAGTTGGGCACCAGCGTCAGGCCGACACTGGTCGGAGCCGGGGCTGCCGGTTCCTCGGCGGGTGCCTGCTGCTGCTGCTCGGTGGGCGCAGCGGTCTCATCGAGCTTGCCCAGGGTCACCGAGATCTTCTGCTCCTTGCCGTCGCGCCAGACCGACAGTTCCACGGCGGTGCCGGGGTTCTTGCCGGCGATGGTGCGGCTGAGGTCGAGCGCGTTGCTGACCGACTTGCCGTCCACGGCGGTGATGACGTCGCCGGACTTCACGCCGGCCTTGTCAGCCGGGCTGTCCTTGGTCGGTTCGGTGACCAGCGCACCGGCCGCATCCTTCAGGCCGACGCTGTCGGCGATGTCACTGCTGACATCCTGGATGCCGACGCCGAGGAAGCCGCGGGTCACCGTGCCGCTCTGGATGAGCTGGCCGGTCACCTGCTTGACGACGCTGGCAGGGATGGCGAAGGCGATACCGACATTGCCGCCATTGGGGGAGAAGATGGCGGTGTTCACGCCGACCACTTCACCCTGCATGTTGAAGTCGGGGCCACCGGAGTTGCCGGTGTTCACCGCGGCATCGATCTGCAGGAAGTCGCCATAGGCCGAGCCGGCGATGTCACGACCACGGGCCGAAACGATACCGGCGGTGACGGTGCCACCGAGGCCGAACGGGTTACCGACGGCCACCACCCACTCGCCGACCCGGATCTCGCTCTCCGCCAGCTTGACGAAGGGCAGGTCGGTGACGCCATCGACCTTGACCACGGCGAGGTCGGTCTTGGCATCGGTGCCGATGACCTTGGCGCTCATTTCCTTGCCATCATCGAACACCACGGTCACCTTGTCGGCATTCTCGACGACATGGTTGTTGGTGACGATGTAGCCGTCAGCCGAGATGGCGAAGCCCGAGCCGGCCGCCATGAACTTGCGCGGCGCCTGCTGCTGGCCACCCTGGCCGCCTTGACCGCCCTGGCCAAACTGCTGGCCGAACTGATCCATGAAATCCTTGAACGGAGAATCATCAGGCAGGTCGGGGAAGTTGAACTTGAACTGCGGACCACCGCGCTGCAGCTGGCGCGGATTGGCCTTCTCACCGCCTTCGACGATGATCGAGACCACTGCCGGCTTCACGGCCTCGACGAGGTCAGCGAAGTTCGGCGCGTTGGTCACGGCCGGGGCGCTGATCTGCGCGGCCGGCAGCAGCGTAGCAGTCTGTGCGGTGGAGGGGGCGGTGGCCGCGACGAAGGCGGTACCACCACCGATGCCGGCGAGGATCGCCAGAGCCGAAGCCCCGAGCCAGCGGCGAGCGTTGAACTTAGTCGAGGGCATGATGATCTCCTTCAGTCAGGCACTCTTGATGGCTGAGAGATATGGAGCCCAGCGCCTTTCTGCACAGTGACCCGGGCGTTAATTATCGGTAATGTTGATGAACGGCGGACGCTCAGAACAGCGCGGTGCGCAGCAGGTCCAGCGCCACCACCGTCAGCACGATCTTGAAACCCCAGCGAAACGCAGCTTCCGGCACCTTGACCAGCAGCCGGCTGCCAATCGCCGTGCCGACGAACCCGGAGGCGATCATTGCAATGACCAATGGCAGGTAGGCGGCGAAGGCGAAGCCGAGCAGCACGAACATCGCCACCTTGAAGCTGTTCTGCAGCGTCATCAACATGGCGTGCGTGGCGACCAGATGCCGCCGGTCGGCCAGGCCCTTGATGAATATCGCGACCAGCGGTCCGGTCGCGCCGACCACCATGGACACCGCGGCGATCACCGCTCCGCCGATCACCTGTGCCAGTCGCGACCGCCCGACGATGGCCGGCTGCGGCAGCCAGGTGGTCAACAGCACGAAGGCGGCGATGGCGACCTGCAGGGCAGTGGCGGGGAGGAGGCTCGCGAACTGGCCGCCGACCACTGTGCCGATGGCCCCGCCCAGCGACAACCACAGCACCAGCTGCCACTGGATGTGGGCGCGCTGCACCAGGGCCCGCCCGGCATTGGAGCCGAGCTGGATGGCCCCGTGCAACGGCACGACGACCAGCGGTGGAAACACCAGCGCCAGCACCGCCACCATCAGCGTGCCACCGCCGAGCGAGAAGGTCGCGGTGATCAGCGAGGTTACCAGGCTCAGCGCGACGAGGGCCAGCGCCAGGGTCGGATCGAGATCGGCTGGGAGGAGGTCAGTGAGGGGCACGGGCCATGGGTAGCGCCGCCCGCCGAGTCGCCACAAGTCATGGGTATCAATCGCCGATCGACGCGCGCCGACCGCGAGGTCGAACCCGACTGCTAGGCGCGATCGTCCTTGGGCGAGCCCAGCACCACGAAGGTGGTGATCGCGCTGACCGTCGGGAGCGTCCCCAGTACGTCGGTATGGAAGCTTTTGTAGGCCTCGATATCGGCGACCTCGATGCGCAGCAGGTATTCGATCGAACCGGTGACGTTGTGGCACTCGACCACCTCGGGCGCCAGCGCCACCGCTTTCTCGAACGCCTCCTGGCTGGCCTTGGTATGGCTCGACAGCCCCACCGACACATAGGCGCGAAACCCGGCCCCGAGCCGCGCGCGATCGATCACCGGGCGATAGCCCCTGATAATGCCGCTCCGCTCGAGGTCCTGCACCCGGCGCAGGCAGGCCGAGGGTGACAGCCCGACCCGCTCGGCCAGCCGCACGTTGGAGAGGCGCGCATCGCGGCCGAGCTCGCGCAATATCTGCCGGTCTATCTGATTAATTTCAGCCATTTGTTGCACAGAATTGCCACTCTACGCCGCAGATTGCAACACGACAGCGTGCCTGTCGCAGTAATCTTGCGACATGACCGACCCCGCCATCCTCATTCCGTTTCTCGTCTTCTGCGTGGTGCTCACCGGCACGCCCGGGCCCAACAACATGATGGCACTCGCCTCGGGCGTGCGGGTCGGCGTGCGCCGGTCGATGCCGCTGGTCGCCGGCATTGCCGTCGGCGTCGCCTTGCAGCTGGTGGCAGTCGGGCTTGGTATCGGGGCGCTGCTGCAGGCGTTCCCGGCATTGCATGATGCGATGCGCTGGGCGGGCGCCGCCTATCTCGTCTGGCTGGCGATCAAGATCGCGCGCAGCGGGCCGATCAGCGTCGAGGCCGACGAACGGCCACCGCTCGGCTTTGCCGGAGCGGTGGCGTTTCAGTGGATCAATCCCAAGGCCTGGGCCATCACCACCGGCGCGGTCGCCACTTACCTGCCCGCCGACGGCTATGCGCTGAACCTGGCGATGGCGGCAGCGGCGATGGCGCTGATCTCGATTCCCTGCGTCTCGGTGTGGTCAGCCGGCGGCGCCCTGCTGCGCCGCTTCCTCGTCCAGCCGGCTTATGCGACGGCGTTCAACATCGGCGCCGCCGTGTTGCTGATCGCGGCTACCGTGCCGATCCTGTTCGGCGCGCACTGAAGGCTCAGCGCTCCAGTTCTTCGAGCGCCCTGGCCTCATCCTCGGTCAACGCCGTCTGCCCTGCGGCGCGTTTCCGCCGCGCGCCGACGAACACCACGATGCCGCCGATCACCAGCACCACCGGCGCCGCGATCCAGAGCAGCACGGTGTGCGGGCCCATGACCGGGTTCAGCAGCACATACTCGCCATAGCGCGCCACCAGGTAATCGCGCACCTGTTGGTCGCTGTCGCCGGCGGTCAGGCGCTCGCGCACCAGGACGCGCAGGTCATGCGCCAGGTCCGCATCGGAATCGTCGATCGACTGGTTCTGGCAGACGAGGCAGCGCAGCCCTTCGGAGATGGCTCGCGCCCGCGTTTCGAGCACCGGATCGGCCAGCATCTCGTCCGGCCGTACGGCCAGCGCCGGAGCGCTCAGCAACGCCAGCATCACAAGGGCCAGTATCGCCCTCATTCGGCAGCTGCCCGCGCCGATGCCGGCTTGGGCGCACCGATGCGCAACCGGCGGTAGCTCAGCGACAGGAACCCGGCCCCTGCCATCAGGAGGCAACCGAGCCAGATCAGCGTGACGTAGGGCTTATACCAGAGGCGCACCACGGATTTGCCGTCGGCCTGCGGTTCACCGAGCTGCACGTAGAGCTGATTGAAGCCGTAGGTCTCGATCGCCGCCTCGGTGGTCGGCTGGCCGCTGGCATTGTAGACGCGCCGCTCGGCGAGCGCCGTGCGCACACCACCGCCGGGAGCCCGGATGGCAAAGCGGCCGGTATCGGAGACGAAATTCGGCCCCTCGACATGCTCCATGCCCTCGAACGTCACCTGGTGCTCGGCGATCACCACGCCCTGCCCCGGCACCATGGTGGTGACCAGCTCCTGCTGCCAGGCGCTGGCCGCGACGATGCCGATCACCGTGACGCCGATGCCGAAATGCGCGATGGCGGTCGACCACGCCGTGCGCGGTAGGCCGAACAGCCGCTTGAACGACGTGACGACGTCGGTGCGGAAGAACTTCGCCCGGTCGACCAGTTCGGCCAGCGCGCCGAAGGCGACCCAGAAGCCGAGCAGCAGGCCGAGCGGCGCCAGCGACACCTCACCGCCGGTCAAGGCAAAGCACAGCACCGCGGCAAACAGCGCCAGCCCTGCGGCGCCGGCCAGCCGCTGCGTCACCGCGATCAGATCGCCTCGTTTCCAGGCGAGGAACGGGCCGAATGGCAGGATGATCAGCAGCGGCGCCATGATCACCCCGAAGGTGAGGTTGAAGAACGGCTCGCCCACCGAGATGGTCTCGCCGACCAAGGCGTCGAGCAGCAACGGGTAAAGGGTCCCGACCAGCACCGCCACGGTGGCGGTAGCGAGGAACAGGTTGTTGAGGATCAGCGCGCCCTCGCGGCTGATCGGCGCGAACAGCCCGCCCACCCTGAGGGTCGAGGCGCGGAAGGCGAACAGCGAGAAGGCGCCGCCGATGAAGGCGGCGAGCAGCGCCAGGATCACCATGCCGCGCGTCGGGTCGGAGGCGAAGGTATGCACCGAGGTGAGGATGCCCGAGCGCACCATGAAGGTGCCAAGCAGGCTCAGCGAGAAGGTGATGATGGCGAGAAAGATCGTCCAGACCTTCAGCGCGTTGCGTTTTTCCATCACCAGGGCGGAGTGGAGCAGCGCCGTGCCGGCCAGCCAGGGCATGAAGCTGGCATTCTCCACCGGATCCCAGAACCACCAGCCGCCCCAGCCGAGCTCGTAATAGGCCCAGTAGGAGCCCATGGCGATGCCGAGGGTCAGGAAACACCAGCTGACCAGCGTCCACGGCCGCACCCAACGGGCCCAGGCGGCATCGATCCGACCCGAGATCAGCGCCGCCATGGCGAAGCTGAAGCAGACGGAGAAGCCGACATAGCCCAGGTAGAGCAGCGGCGGGTGGATGGCGAGGCCGATATCCTGCAGGATCGGGTTGAGGTCCTGCCCTTCGAAAGGCGCCGGCGACAGCCTGAGGAACGGGTTCGAGGTGAAGAGCGTGAAGCCGCTGAAGGCGGCGGTGATCAGGCTCTGCACCGCCAGCACCAGCGTCAGCAGGTCCTTGGGCAGGTTGCGCCCGAAGGCGGCAACCGCGGCGCCCATGAGCACCAGGATCAGCACCCAGAGCAGCATCGAGCCCTCGTGGTTGCCCCACACGGCGGTGATCTTGAAAATCAGCGGCTGCGCCGAATTGGCATGCTCATAGGCGAGCTTGAGCGAAAAATCGGAAACGACGAAGGCCTGGATCAACGCCGCGAACGCCGCGGCGACCAGCACGAATTGCAGCACCGCACCCTGCTGCAGGTAGCCGGCGAGCACCTCGCGCTTCCAGAAGACCAGCCCGACGATCGCCGAGATCGCCGAGATGGCGAAAGCCAGCACGAGGGCGAAATGGCCGAGTTCGATGCTCATGCGATAGCTCCGACCACGTGGCGACCAAAGGCCTGTTGCGGAAACGCGCTCATCACAGCGGAACCCCGTCGCGCTGCCATTCGCCGCGCTTCTTCAGCTCGTTCACCAGTTCCTTCGGCATGTAGTTCTCGTCGTGCTTGGCGAGCACGTTGGTCGCGGCGAAAGTGCCCGCCGGCGTGACGCTGCCCTCGATCACCACACCCTGCCCTTCTCGGAACAGGTCGGGCAGCAGCCCGACATAGTGGGTCGCCATTTCGGTCTGGCCATCGGTCACCACGAAGTCCGAGGTTTCTCCGACGCGCTTCCAGGTCCCTTCCTTGACCAGCCCTCCCAGGCGGATCGGCGTACCTGCGGCAATTGCCTTCTCGTGGATCTCGCTCGGCGAATAGAAGAACACGATCTGGTCGCGCAGTGCGACGAAGATCACTGTCGCCGCGATAGCGAGAACAGCACCCAGACCAGCGATGATTGCCAGGCGTTTCTGCTTACGGGTCAATTGCTTGCTACCAATCCATTATCCGCCGCAAGAACATCGAGTTCGGTGCGGTCTCCCGCGTTGGGATAGGCCTTGCGGGCGGCATCATACGCTGTCTGGGCCAGCTCCGTCTGCCCCAGGACAAGGCGTGAGCGCACCAGCCGCGTCCACTCCTCGATGGTGCCGCCGCTGTCGTTGAGCCGGCTCGAGAATCCTTCGACCATGCCGGCAATGGCGGAATTGTCGGGCACCTCGCCGCCGTTCAGGCCGGCTTCCGCCGCGGCCAGCCCGGCCTCGGCATTGGCCACCCAGGACTCACCGCCCTTGCTTAGCTTCAGCAGCCCCTGCCACTCGGCTTTGGCCGTCGCAAAATCGCCCTCGCGGGTGGCTTCGCTGGCGAGATAGTAGCGCGAGCGGACATGCGTCACGTCGCGGTTGGAGGCGCTGCGGAACAGCGCAAGCGGCTCGCCCGAGGCATCGCCGTCCTTGGCCATCATCAGCGCTTCGCCGAGATCGGTCTCGCGATCGGCGGTTGGACCATCGAGCGCGATGACCTTGCGCAGCGCGTTCGCGGCGTCGGCAAAGCGGCCCATCTGCATGTAGGCCGGTGCGATCACCGTCCAGCCGCGCAGATCGTCCGGCTTCAGCTTCAGTTGCGCCTCGATCCGGGCGATGGCGTCGTCGAGCGTCATTTCCGGCGGCGGCACGTCCTGCCGCTCGGCCAGCGGCTGTGCCGGCAGATCCGGCCGGCCCAGCGCACCGTAAACGCCGAACGCCAGCACCGCCGTCACCACCGCCGCAACCGCAACCAGGCCGCGCCGCGTACCGGGATCGGTCGCCGTTCTCGTCGTCGCCTTCAGCCGCATCAGTTCCCGCGCCAGTTCACCCTTCGCCGCCGTCGCCTCGGCGGCGCCGAGACGGCCCAGGGCCAGGTCCGATTCGATCTCTTTGAGCTGCAGTTTCAGGTGCGCCACTTCTGGGCTGTCTACAACAGCGGCAGCCGCGTTGACCCTTCGCCCGGCCCCCGCATAATAGAGCGCGGCGCAGGCGACGGCTGTGACCACAAAAGCGAGCGACCAAAATATCATGTGCAGGGCTCTGCCTCATGCGACGGTGCGGATACGCGGCCGATCTATAAAGGCATTCGGGCAAATTATGCACCCGCACACATCGATGTGTGGGAGGCGCATTGCCGCAGCCCACAGGGTGGTTAGCTGATCTCATGGCCGATGGCAGCTACGACTACCTGGTGCTCGGCTCCACCCCGCTGGCGGGACTGCTCGCCGGCCTGCTCGCCATCGAACACCAGCGCCGGGTCTGCCTCGTGGGTGAGCCGTTCTCGCCGTTCCGGCTGCAGCGCAGCATCGACATTTCCATCGCCCCGCTCACCCGGCCCGAAACGCTGCTGCTGCTGAAGCGCAGCGCCGCCGAGACGACGCGGCTGGTGAATGGCTGGGGCAAGGGCCTGATCAGCCGCGCCGATCCGCTGTTCGTCGCCGAAACGCCGCACAGCATCGCGGCGCTCGGGCATTTCCGCCACCTCGCCATCGCCCTCGGCTACGCCGTGGAGCCGGTGGCCGACCGCAGCATCGCCGACGGGCTGATGCTGCGGGTACGCGATGTGCAGCTGCTCGGCCATGGCCGGTTCGAGCCGGCGCTCGAGACGTGGCTGGCGAGGCACGAGGTCCGCCACCTCGATCGCGCCGACACCGAACTGACCCTGCGCAAGGACGGCACGGCGCGCATCGTTTCGGGCGAGCACAGCGTCGAGGCCGCGCAGGTGATCCTTGCCGGCGACGATGCAGTGCTCGACGACCTGCCCGAGGAGGCGCGCGACCGGAGCCTCGAGCCGATCCCCGGCGCCGCCATGCTGCTCGATACATCCAGGCCGCTGCCGGCACCCTATCTGTCGTTCCTCGATCGCGGCGTGGTGCTGGTGCAGGACGGCAAAGTGAGCGCGTCGGCGCTGCTGAGCGGGGACCCGGCCACGGCACGGGCGCGGCTCGGCAGCACCATCGCCAGGGCGGGGGCCCAGCGACTGGCGGGCGAGACGGTGGTGGGCGGCATCGGCACGGCCGATGGCGCGCCCTATGTCGGCCCCGCCCGTGGCCACAAGGCGCTGGTCATTGCCGCCCTTGGTCCGGCCGCGGCGTTCTTCGCGCCGGTGCTGGCGCGCCACATCGCGGGCGTCGCCCCGGCCGATGAGGCCGCGTGGGTCGCCGATCGCGGCCCGAGCCGCGGCAATCAACGGCTCGGCGCTGCCGACTATCAGATGGTGCCGGCGTGACGGTTCTTGCCAGCCGTTTTCCCGCCGACGCCCCGAACGGCCTCAGCGGCGCCGAACTCGACCGGCGGCAGCCGCTGCAGTTCCGGCTCAACGGGCGGACGATCGACGGCTTTGCCGGCGATACCATTCTGTCGGCAACTCTCGCCAACGGCATCCAGACCGCCGGCCGCCACGGCGACGAGGCGCTGGCGCTCGATGAAAGCTTCGCCCCGCTGGTGAGCACCGGTAAAGGCACGGCGCTCCCGATGGACCGCACGCCTGCCCTGCCCGGCCTCGACCTGGTGACCATCGGCAGCCGTCGCGACCCCATCGCCTCGGGTGGGCTGCTCGGCGCGCTGCGCAACCGGCTGCTCGGCCCGGCGCGCACCCTCAACCATCGCTATGGCGACGATCAGGTGGGCAGCCCGCCCTGGCACAACGCCGCCGTCGACGAGACCATCGAGGTGGATTTCGCCATCGTCGGCGGCGGCGTGGCGGGACTCAGCGCCGCCGCTGCCGCAGCCGCCGCCGGCAAGCGCTCCGTGCTGATCGAGCGCAGCCAGAGCCTGGGTGGCACCATTCGCTATTTCGGCGCCGTCGACGCCGAAGCGTCGCCCGACGTCACCATCGAGCGCCTGATCGCCGGTCTCGAAGGCAAGGCGCCAGTGCGCGTTTTTACCCGGGCCGAGGCCTTTGCCATTGCCGGCACCACACTCAGCGTGCACCAGGTGGTGGTGGAGAACGGCCGGCCGGTTTCGCGGATTCTCGCCATCGTCGCGCGGCACGTCGTGCTCGCCACGGGGGCCAGCGAGCGACTGCCGCTGTTCCCGGGCAACCGCACGCCGGGCATCGTGGGGGCGCTTACCGCCTTCTTGCGGGCCGAGCGGTTCGGCATCTGGCCGGGACGCCGGGCGCTGTTCACCACACCCAACAGCTTCGCCTACCGGCTGGCGCTGCGCGTCGCGGATGCCGGGATCGAGGTGCAGCGCATCGTCGACAGCCGGCTCAGCACCACCTCGCGCTTCGTCGATTTCGCCAAGGCTACCGGCATTACCCTCGCTTCCGCCCTGGCCCCGAGCCACGCCGAACCGTTGCAGCGCAACAAGCCGGGACTGCGCGTCGGCTTTGCCGTCGCCATTGACGAGATCGCCCAGGATTCCACCGCCATCGAGACCGACCAACTGGTCGCGGCCGGCGCCTGGCAGCCGGAAATCCTGCTCTGGCTGCGGGCCGGCGGCGGCGCCGGCTGGGACCAGGCCAATGGCTGGCTCGGTCCGCGCGGCACCCTGCCGGCAGTGGCGCTGGCCGGCTCGGCCGCCGGTCACCACACTACCGCGGCGGCACTGAGCAGCGGCAAGGCCGCCATTCTCGGCTTCCTCGGCAAGACCGCGCCGCCGGTGGTCGACAACATCATCGAAGAAGCCTTCGAAACACCTGACGCCCGCAACCCGATAGCGCCGTTCCGGACTTCGGCACGCGGTGGCACCTATCTCGACCGCGGCACCTCGCTGATCACCCGGCGCGCCGCCGCGGCCAGCAAATACGGCATTTCCGGCCTCGCCACGCGCGCCGTGCAACTCGGGCTCGGCGACATCGCGGCCGCCGTCGATATCGGCGCCATGGCAGCGCGCGACGCCGGCTCGGTCGCGGCCGAACGCTGCGCGCTCTCGGGCGAGATCCGCGACACCGGCTGGCGGGTCGCCACGCCGCCGGCCGTGGAGGACGAGGTGCCGGCGCCGCCGAGCTATCTTGCCGGCCGTTTCGGCGACAAACCGCAGCTCTGGGCCATCACGGCCGCCGATGCGCGCTCGTTCGAGGCGGGCTGCCTGATTTTCGAGAACTCCGAGACCAGCGACCCGCTCAAGGCGATCGGCGTCACCTACGCGCCACATCGCCCGGGCGCCAATGGCGGGATGGCGATCATCGGCAAGGTGCCCGAAGCGGCCGGTGCCGAGCTTTACGTGCGGGATGCGGGGACGGCGGTGGCGGCACGGCTGGCGGAAAAGTTGAAGCTGCGATCCTGAGCGGCGACGCAGTTGCCTCAGCTTGCCCGCTTTTCGGCGGTTTCGCGCGCCCGGCGCAGCACGTCGGCATAATCGGGGTTGAACCGCAACTCGGCCATCTTGATCGCAGCATCGAGCCGCGCGCCGGTCACCCGGTCGCCCGGGTTCTGCCGGAACAGCTCGAGGTTGCGCTGCACGTGCATTTCCAGCGCCTGCCCGACCTGGGTCCAGGTCTGATCGAACATGGCGTTGAGGGCGAGCGAATCGCGGCAATCGCGGATCGTCGCCAGCACGTAGCAACCATTGAGCGCCGCCAGCACCTGGTCGCTGTCGAGCCGATCGGTGCCCGAATGGCGGCGCAGTGCCAGGTTCACATTGGGGGAGACCTCACGCAGCTTTGGTTCGACCAACTCCGACACGGTCTTGGTCACGGCGGCGACGGCGGTCGACCAGCGGGTCAGGCGGCCGAGTTCGACATAGCCGGTCACTGCCCGCATCAACCGGTGGAAGCGGTCGATGGCACGGCAGGTCAGGTCGATATCGGCGAAGGCGCCATGCTGGTCGAGGGCCGGGATCTGCGCCTGGGCATGCGACAATATCGCTTCGATGAGCGGCGCGAAGCCGGCGCGCTGCAGCGACCCCTCGGTGGCGGAACCGGCGAGACGAATGGCGGCAGCCATCAGCCGCCCGGGGTGAGTCACCTGCCCCATCGCTGCCTGGAACAGCAGAGCGGAGACAGCATGGTCGTTGAGCGGCATCGACTGCAATGCCACGCCCAACGCGGTTTCGTCGGTCATGGCGTTGGCGGCGCGGCCGAACGCCTGCGCCTTGTCGAGCAGGCTGCGGCATTTCAGTGCATTGAGCACGACCGGCAGCCGGCGAAAGCCGTCGTCGCTGCCGAACTGAATCTGCATGCGGCGCTCGGCCTCGGGGGTGGTGATCGCCGCGAGGGCAGCGCGGGAGCGCTGCAGCAGCTCGGGCATCAGCAGGTCGAGTGCCTGGCGGGCGGCCGGGTCCTCGTCGCTGACGCCGGTGTCGATCAGGTCGGGCGCCACGTCGCGGACCATCCAGGTCCAGGCCGCCTGGGCGTGCGGCTCCGCGATGCCGCCGTCGAAATCGAAACCGGCCGGCCCCGGGGCGATGACCGCATCGATCAGCCCGAAAAACGGCCGCACGGCGCGGGGCGACCGGCGCGACACGGCAGGGTCAGTCGACTGAAGACGAGGGGCAGTATCGGGCATGAAAACCGGCGGGCGTCAGAGTCCGAGGATTGTCTTCGAACCTAGCGCCCGACGGTAAACAAAAGACTATCCGCGGCAGGCGCCGCCGATCACATCGCTGTCAGACAAAGCGAAATATGCCGCCGTCAACGGCCCCGGACGGGCCCGCTCAGCCGGCGACGCTCCAGGTGCCATCGACCTCGCGACAGGCCGTGCCCTTGCGGGCGTGCGGGGTGCCGGCGATGGTCACCGTGTGGGTGAAATCGCGGCAGTCGATGTTGTTGACGCGCACATAGGGACCCACGGTCACGTTGCCCGAGGTCCCCTTGTCGCCGGTCCAGGCGCGCGGCGCGCCGGGGCGGCCGAAGGTCAGGGCGTTGAACTGGGCGCTCGCCGCTTCCGACTTGTCCTTGGCCGAGAGCTGGCCGAGCACCGAAGCGTCAAGGAAGGCGGTCACGTCGTTCATCGTGGTGTTGGCGGACTGGATGGCGCCCGGTGCCGGCAGCGAGGCCGGCGTGACGGTCGGCTGCGTGCCGAGCGTGCCCAGCGTCGAGTTCGGCTGCGGCAGCGTCGGCCCGAGGGCAATGTCGGAGTTCGAAGGACCCATGCTGCAACCGGCAAGCAGGAGCATGGCAAGAACGGGAAGGGCGCGAACGATCTGCTGCATCTGGGTCTCTTGGGGTGGCCGGGCCCTTATTCCTTGCGTATTGAGGCGAAAGTGCGGAAACCCGCCACCTTTGCGGCCGGCAGCCGCAATTCTGCCAGGAGCCCCCCCAGCACTGATCGTTTCAATTGCAGGGACCCGCCATAGACGTCAACCAGTTCCTTGACGATATCCAAGCCCAGGCCGGAACCGGGGGTCTTCTCGTCCAGCCTGACACCGCGGCGCAACACTTTGCTGGCCTCCTCCTCGGTCAGCCCCGGGCCGTCATCGTCGATCTTGATCAGCAGGTTGGCAGTCGCGCCGCTGCGCTCGGCCACCACGGTGACGCCGATCGAGGATTTGGCCCATTTGCAGGCGTTATCGAGCAGGTTGCCGGCCATCTCCTCGAGATCACCTTCGTCACCGCGGAACCAGGGCAGCGACGCATCCGGCCGCACCATGGCGATGGTCACCCGCGGGTTCAGCTTCTGCATGACCCTGGTCAACCGCAGCATCACATGGGTGGCATCGGCCTTCTTGCCGACCACCGACGAGCGGGCCGCCAGTCGGGCGCGGTCGAGATAGGTGCTGACCAGCTGGCTCATCTTCTCGGTTTCGGTGGCCACCACCTTGGCGAGGCTGTTCTTCTTGTCGATGCCGGCCTCGTTGCGCAGCACGGCGATCGGCGTCTTCAGCCCGTGCGCCAGGTTGCCCACCTGGTTGCGGGCCCGCTCGACGATCTGCGCGTTGGAGCGCAACAGCTCGTTGATCTCCTCCGACAGCGGCGCCAGCTCCGCCGGGTAGGCGCCGGTAAGCATGGCGGCGTCACCCTCGCGGACCCGTTCCACTTCGCGGCGCAACCGCCCGACCGGCCGCAGCGCCAGGCGCGCCACGATGGTCGACATCACCGCCAGCATGATCGCCACCGCACCGAGCACGATCAGCGTCTGGCCGCGGAACTCGTCGACCAGCGACAGGATTTCGTCGAGCGAGCCTGTGACCATGATGTGGAGCGGCATGCCGTTCACCGTCACGGCGCGTTCGATCACCCGGATCTTGATGTTGAACGGGTCGGTCAGCACCGCCGATTTCGAGTTGGTGGCGTCGAACGGGCCCGGCAGCGGGCCCAGCACCATGCCGACATAGGAGTTGGAGAAGTTGAGCAGTTCGCCCTTGTCATCGCGGATCGCCCAGTACCAGCCCGAGCCGGTGCGATCGAAACGCGGATCGGCGACCTTGATCTGTTCCGATTTCGGGGTGTCGGAGAGCAGGCTCAGGTCGGTCAGCGTCTCGACGTGAAACTCCAGGGTCTCGACGAGGCTGTTGTCGAGGGCCCGCGAATAGAGTTCGGTAAGCAGGAACGCCGTCGCCACCAGCGCCACGATCAGCCAGCCGGCCGACAGCAGGAACAGCGAGGCGGCGATCGACCCCTTTCGCTGCGACACGGGATGTCCAGGCGCGTCAGTCACGGGCGTGCCCTGCCCTGTCCGCCGGTGCTGTCCCGCTCCTAATGTTGTCAGTCCTCTGCGATCTGGTAGCCCAGCCCACGCACGGTCTGGATGCAATCCTCCGGCAGCTTCTTGCGCAGCCGGCCGACGAACACTTCGATGGTATTGGAATCGCGGTCGAAATCCTGATCGTAAAGGTGCTCGGTCAGCTCGGTGCGCGAGATCACCTTGCCCTTGTGGTGCATCAGGTAGCTCAGCAGCCGCAATTCGTGGCTGGTCAGCTTCACCGAGTGCCCATCGACGGTCACCTTGCCGGCCTTGACGTCGAGGCGGACCGAGCCGGCGCTGATCTCGTTCGACGCCTGCCCGGCCGCCCGGCGCACCAGCGCCCGGACGCGGGCCAGCACTTCTTCCATGTGAAAGGGCTTGGCCACATAGTCGTCGGCGCCGGCGTCTATGCCCTGCACCTTGTCGCTCCAGCGGTCGCGGGCGGTCAGCAGCAGCACCGGCATCTTCTTGCCGGCCCGGCGCCATTCCTCGAGCACCGAAAGACCATCCATCTGCGGCAGGCCGATATCGAGCACCACGGCGTCATACGGTTCGGTATCGCCCAGGAAGTGGCCTTCCTCGCCGTCGAAGGCCACGTCGACGACGTAGCCTCCCTCGGTCAGCGCGTCCTTCAACTGCCGGTTGAGATTGGTGTCGTCTTCCACGACGAGAATGCGCATCGATACGTCCCCTATTGCCGCCGCGACAGCTTCCGCGCCCGGCGACAGCCGGCCCTACGCGCGAAAGACGTCCGGTCTTGATTCTATGTGAGGCTTCACTGAGCCGGCAAGCTCACAGGTTTGCTTTCGCCAGTTTCATCCATGACGTTGACCTGCCACTCCCAGCGGCCGCCAACCTGGCAGACGCGGGCCTGCGAGCTGATGATCTTGCCATCGACCCCCGACTGCGCGATCGCCTGCGACAGCTGCACCAGCTCGCCATTGTCGATCATCTGCTGGATTTCGCGCTTCGACAGGCATTCCTGCGCCACCGCGGGAGCGGCAACGCCGAAAGCCAGCGCCAGCGTCAACACGCCAGCCGCCACCAATGTCAGTTTCTGTGTCATCGGGGAGTTATGCGGCCGAATGGCTGAATGTGGGATGAACAGTTTAGGTGCCCGCTCGGAAGGCGGGCCACTGAAGGATGCGGCCTGTCGTCTCCAGCGCTGCTTTTACGTCCTTTCGCATCGACAACCCGGCGTAAAGTTCGTCCATCCTCACCGTAATCTCCGGCCTCGCCGGCGGCGGCATATAGACCTGCAGGTCGGAGAGCATTTCCCGTCGGGTGCCGGGGTCCTCAAGACGAGAAATGACGATGCCAGCCAACCGGTCAACGTCGCCTACGCACAGCAGAGCAAGTTTGGCCGCCTGGAAGTTGACATCGACATTCGCGACCAGAAACTCGACGGCTGCCGACGACTTGGCGGCATCTCCGTTTTGATGGTAGGCGCAGGCCTCTACCTCCTTGATTGCCGACATGCCGAAGGCGCTTGCGGTGCCTGTGTCGATTTGGGCCACAGCTTCCAGTGCCTTATCAGCCTCGCCAAGCACATAATAAAAGTCGCCGAGATTCACGCTCTGGCTCACCTCGCCCGGCTGATAAGAATTTGAGATGTCCCGCGACTTGGTCTGGGCGGTAATCGCTTCCTCCCATCTACCAAGTTTCATCAATATTCTCGCACGAGTATTGTGCAACCAAGCGAGATAATCTTCCTCGTCGTCCAACGCTGGCTTTCCCAATGCAGCATCCGCTCGGCCGATCGCACCATCCAACAACGCCAGACCCTCGTCCAACCGGTTGAAGTCAGCTAGCTCGCTCGCAACCCGCATGACCTTGGATGCGTCTCTCGGATGTTCGTCGACAAGCGCCTTGCCGTCGACAATCTCCGCCTGCCTCGCGTCGCGATAGGCCTGGTAAACGTCCGCGCGCGCATAATCGCTTAAGCGCAGGTCGTAAGACAGCGCCGCCAGGCTGTTGGCATCACGCAATCCGTCGGCCACCGCCGCCGCGTCGTCCGGCCTGCCCTCGGAGATGTAGTTCTCCAACAGGTCGATCCATATCGGATCGAGTGAAATAAAGTCGCCATCGAGGTCGAAACCTGCAGTCCAGAGGGTTCCCGCGAGCTCGTGATATATCTCAGGTGGGCTCGATTTTCTGGCATTGCGCAGTATGCCGAAAGCGAAGCGACCTTCCCACTGAGCCAACAACTTGGGATTCTGTCTGGCGACCTCCGTCATCGCTACGGCAGCACCGTCGTGGTTCTTGTTTTCCTTAGCGACGACCGCGTAGAGCTGCCAGTAGCCTGCGTCCAGGCGATCGGGGCTAATCGTCGCCGCCTCGTCCAGATATGCCTGGCCCTGCTTTGCTGAGCCGGCATGGGCCTCCAACATCCCCAAGGCCAGAAGCGCACGGTATCTAAAGTCATCGCTTGAAGCCTTGAACTCGGGACGCTGAAGAAGTGCTGCTCCTTCTGACAGGGCGCTCTCAACATCGCCTTCCATCATGCGGGCTCCGATGAGCTCCAGCTGCTCTTCTATCGTCGGTTGGGGCTTGTGCTCGGAGCGCGGAAGCTGTGGCGTCGCCGCGCCAAACGCGAGATTGGCACTCGCGGTGATTAGTAGCAGTGCCAACAACGAACGAAGTGTCACACCAAGCATCTCAATAAATACCCGATCCCCTCAATGCCAATATGTCTATCCGTCAGGGAGTTACTTTCTCAAGTCAAATTCCAAGGTGGCCTGCCGCCTTGCGAAGATCGAACCCGGCCTCTTCATGATGAGTTGAGACAGCGCCGCGGCTGCCACAGGGTTCCCACGACAAACCGCGGAGCTCGACAGTTGCCAGCTATTGGATGCTCGCGCTTTCGTCGCCCCCCGGGGGGAGCTCGCCAATGGGCGGTGCCGATCAACGTTTCCCACCTTCTCGCGTGGTCGGAACGCGGCTAGGCTTCTGCCTGCAAACTGCCGTGCTCAAAACGAGAAGAGCCTGCAACTCTTCCTGAAAGCGCTGTGCATGCTCTGAGGAGGAGGACCAATGAGCACGACGACCAATCCCGGCTCCCGGGCCATCGACGTCCGGTTCGGCACCGCCACGCTCGAAGTCAAACTGGCGGACGGACGCGAGCTGATCGCCCCGCTCACCCGCTATCCCCGCCTCCGCGACGGCCCGCCGGCCGCCCGCCTCAACTGGCGCTTCACCGACGGCGGCGCCGGGCTGCGCTGGCCCGACCTCGACGTGGACATTTCGGTTGGAGAGCTGGAGTGAGCAGCAGCTGAACTGCGCTACCTGACCCACATCGACATGCCGACCGAGGCTGGCGCAGTCTCCTCGAAGCCGTACTGGGCGTAGAGATCCTTGGCCGGGCCGTCGGCGATGAGGCTCACATAGGCGCCTTTCGGGGCGTTGGCCTGCAGCCAGTCGACCAGCGCGGCAACGATGCGCTTGCCCAGCCCTTTGCCGCGATGCGCGGCGAGCACGGCAATGTCGGTGAGCTGGTAGACCGTGCCGCCATCGCCGATCACCCGGCCCATGCCGATGGTCTCGCCGGCGTGTTCGATCACCACGGCATGGATGGTGTTGGGCAGGCCGAGCGCCGCCGCCTCCGGCGATTTCGGCGTCAGCCCGCTGAGCCGTCGCAAATCGCAGAACTCGGCGACCGTCGGGATCCGCTCAATCAGTTGGTAGTCGCTCACGCTTCACTCCGCATCGAACAAGGTCAGCTGCACGCCATCGGGCGCCTCGAGCCGCGAATTGGTGGAACGGAACGGCGTCGGCCGAGGCGCACCCAGCACCCTGCCCCCTGCCGCCGCCAACATGTCGGTGGCCGCCGGCACGTCGTCGAAGCGCAAGGCCACGCGGAACTGGCCACCCACCGGATGGCCGACCTCGATGCCGTCGATGAACTCGGCATGCTTTCTGTCGGTGATCTCCAGCGTCGCGATCCCGGCGCCGAGGATCGCCACCCGGCCATCGTCGTCGCCGACCGAGATCTGCTCCTTGAGCCCCATCGTATCCCGCCAGAACGCCACCGCCCGCTCGAAGTCTTCGACGGTGATCACCAGGCGCAATTCGTGGACAGTGTTGGCCATATGCTCCCCTCAGGTTCAGTTGCCGGATGCAGCTCGTTCAGACGGCCACTGCGATATCGCAGCTGCAGCCGCTGGTTTTCAACGCTTCGCGCGCCACCTCCACGAAGACCCGGCGGAACCACTGCGATCGTCCGTCGGCCCGGTCGACCCGGCGATAGAGCAACGAGACCGGCGAGGCCTCGAGCTCCACTGGCGGCCTGGAGACGGTGAGGCCGTGCAGCGACGCCATGCAGCGCGCAATCGACTCGGGGATCGTGGCGATGGCCGGCATGGCACTCAGTGCCGTCGGCAGCGCGGAAAAGCGCGGCACGGTCGCCACCACCCGTCGCGTCTGGCCGATCTTGTCGAGCGCGGCATCAACATCGCCGATCATGTCCCCCTCGAACGACACCGCGATATGCGCCTCGCGAGTGAAATCCTCGAGGCTGAGCGGTGCGGCCAGTTTCAGTTGATCGGGGTCGTAGATGGAAATCGAGCACTGGTCGAACAGCGCCTGGCGCACGTGCCAGGAGGCCGGCTCAGGGTGCACGGAGACCGAAAGGTCGAAGTCGCCATCGTCCAGTTGCTGGCCCGGGTGATGGGTGTGCGACGCGACTGAAACCAGCTTCGCCCTGGGCGCCTCGCGCCGGATACGCGCCGCCAGCGGCCCGAAGAACGCCGTCTCGAGATTGTCGCACATGCCGATCCGGAAGGTGCCCTCGTAGTGCAGCGGGTCGAAGGCATCGGGCGTGCGGATCGCCCGTTCGATCGAGCCCAGCGCATCCTCGATCGCCGGGGCGATGTCGAGGGCCCGCGGCGTCGGCTGCAAGCCACGCCCGACGCGCACGAACAGCTCGTCGTCGAGCGCCTCGCGCAGCCGCTTCAACGCCGCCGAGAGGCCGGGCTGGCCCAGCAGCAGCCGCTCGGCGGCGCGGCTGACATTGCGCTCCTGCATCAGCACCGAGAAGGCCAGCAGCAGGTTCAGATCGATCTTGCGGAGGGCTGTATCATTCATCATTGCCAGTGATACCTCGCATGCCGACTATCGATTTGCAATATGGATGAGAGGTCGTCAGCTTCCGCTCCCTCTGCCGACCGGCGCTCCTCCCCCTCACGCGACGGCGGCATTGCGAAAGGGATATTCTCGATGACTTCCACCAAGATCGGAGGCGTCGCCGGGCTGGCTCTGTTCCTGCTCTGCGCCGCCAACTTCCTCGACGCCATGGACGTTTCCACCATCGGCGTCGCGCTTCCCGCCATCCAGGCCGAGCTCGGGCTCGAGCCCAATGTGCTCCAATGGGCGGTGAGCGCCTATGTGCTCGGCTATGGCGGCTTCCTGCTGCTGGGCGGCCGCGTCGCCGACATCTTCGGCCACCGCCGCGTGTTTCTGTGGGCGCTCGGCATCTTTGCTGCCGCCTCGATCGCCGGCGCCTTCGTCGACTCGGGCCCGACGCTGATCGCCGCCCGGCTGATCAAGGGCATCGCCGCCGCCTTCACCGCCCCGGCGGCGCTGGCTTTGCTGCTCAACGTGTTCGGCGAGGGCCAGGCGCGCGCCAAGGCGCTGGGACTGTTCGCCTCCACCGGCGCTGCGGGGTTCGTGCTGGGCATGGTGCTGGGCGGGGCGGTCACCGTCTTTACCTGGCGCGCCACGCTGGTGATGGCGGCCCCGGTCGCCATCCTCGTCCTCGTCATCGCACCGTTCGTCTTGCCGCCCGACAAGGACAACGGCAGGTCGCGCGCCTCGTTCGACTGGGCCGGCGCCATCACCATCACGCCCGGGCTGCTGCTGTTCGTGTTCGGCGTCACCAATGCCTCGGGCGCCGGCTTTGCTGCGCCGCTCACCTGGGGCCCGCTCGGCGCAGCACTGGCGCTGATCGTCACCTTCCTCGTCGTCGAAGCCCGCCACCGCGATCCGATGGTGCCGCTGTCGATCTTCAAGCGGAAGAAGCTCAGCCACGCCAATATCGTCGCCGCACTGTTCCAGGGCGTCTATGTCGGCTTCCAGTTCCTCGCCACGCTCTACTACCAGCACGTCTACGGCTGGTCAGCCTTCGCCACCGGCTTCAGCTTCGCGCTCGGCGGCGCCTGCGTGATGTTCCTCGCCCCGCGCCTCGCCGGCGTCGCGCAGCGCAACGGCACGACGAAGGTGATGGCCATCGGGGTGGCGCTGCAGGCAGCAGGCTACGTGTTCTGGGTGCTGGCGCTTGGCCGGTTCGATCCGATCGCCCTGGTCATCATCACCCAGCTGTTCCTCGGCCTCGGCTATGCGGCGACCTACCCCTCGGTGCAGGTGGCGGCGCTCGCCGATGTCGAGGACGACAAGTCCGGACTGGCCTCCGGGCTGCTGTTCGCTTCGTTCCAGATCGGTGGCGGCATCGTCCTGGCGGCGGTCTCCGCCATCTTCACCGCGGCCCCCGGCTTCAACTGGGAGCCGTATATCGCCGGCGGCGCCTTCGTCGCCGTGCTGGCGGTGGCGACGACATTGATCGCGGCGGCGGGGCCACGATCGGCAACCAGCCGGGTGCCGGACGCGGCCCCGCAAGCGGCAGAGTAAACAGGCGGGGGTCGGTGCGCAGCCGACCCCACGTCTCGCCAGCGGGGCGTGAGCCTCAGCCCTGCTGCCCGAGGCGCGGCTCGGTGCCGGCCAGCAGGCGGCCGATATTGGCGCGATGGCGCACGATCACGTAGATTCCGCCGGCGATCACCAGCAGGCGATAGGGCAGCGGCAGGTCGAGGGCGATGGCCAGCACGATGGCGGTCAGCGCACCCGATAGCGAGCTCAGGGAAACGATGCGCGAGATCGCCAGCGTAACAGCGAAGACCACGAGGGCGCCAAGGCCCACCGGCCAGGAAAGTGCCAGTACCACGCCAAGCCCGGTGGCGACAGACTTGCCGCCGCTGAAGTGCAGCCAGATCGAGCGGGCATGTCCGAACAACGCGGCAAGCCCGGCGAGGCAGACGATCCATGGCAGCAGCGCCGGCTGGTCAGGCACGACCAAGGGCCAGAGCCAGAGCACAAGTCCGACGGCGGCGCCGCCTTTCAGCAGATCCACCAGCAGCACCAGCAGTGCCGGCCACGCGCCCAACACCCGCAGCGCATTGGTCGCGCCGGTGGATTTCGAGCCGTGCTGGCGAATGTCGATGCTTCGCAGGCCCCGCCCCGCCAGATAGCCGGCAGGGATCGCGCCCAGCAGGTAGGCGGCACCCAGCAGGCCGACGCTCATCCAGAAAGCCACCATGTCCGCTCGAGCGCTCCGATTCCGACCCGGGACATGCAACCGCCTGCGCCGCCGCCGGTCAATCACCCGTCGGCCGGGACCGGCAGGTGGGTCAAGCCACGCGGCGCGCCGCCGGTTCATCGGCGTCAGACACGGTGAACTGGTCGACCACCATATCGAGCTCGGCAGCCTGCTGTTCGGTCTGCTCGATCGCGCCATTGATCTGCTCGACCAGCGCGGCGTTGTGCTGGGTCATCTCGTCCATCTGGCGCACCGCCACGGTGATCTCGCCGATGCCCTCGGCCTGGGCGGCGCTGGCAGATGCGATGCCTTCCATCAGTGTCTGGTTGTCGCGGACCGAGGCATGGATCGCCGCGAGCTTGGCCGTCGCGGCGGCAACCAGCGCGGTACCGTCGCGCACATCGGCGCCGCTCCGCTCGATCAGCGCCTTGATGTCCGCCGAGGCCGCCGCGGCGCTCTGCGCCAGGCGCCGCACCTCCACCGCCACCACGGCAAAGCCCTTGCCGGCTTCGCCGGCGCGCGCCGCCTCGACCGAAGCGTTGAGCGCCAGCAGGTTGGTCTGGAAGGCGATGTCGTCGATCAGGCCGATGATCCTCGCGATCTTTTCCGATGAGCCGGTGATCCGCTCCATGGCAGCGTTGGCGTCGGCCATCACCGCGGTGCCGGCATCGGCCGCGTCGGATACGGCGCGGGCGCTGTCGGTCGCTGCCTTGGCGCTGGCGACATTGGCCGCCACGGTGCCCATCAGTTGCTCCATCGCCGCCGAAGTCTCTTCGATGGTCGCGGCCTGCCTGGTGGTGCGTTCGCTGAGATCGTTGGCTCCGGCGAGGATCTCCCCCGTCGCTGTCTTCAGCGAACCGGACGTGCTGCGCAGCTGGCGCACGATCGCTTCCAGCCGATCGGCCACGGCGTTGGTATCGTCCTTGATCTGCTGGAACTCGGGATCGAACTCGGAGGTGATGCGGGCGGTGAGATCACCATCGGCGAGACCCGTTAGCGTCTGGCCGGTCAGCGCCACAGCCCGCCGGATGCGTTCGGCGGCGAGGCGGTCGCGCTCGGCCGCCGCTTCGGTCAGTCGATCGAAATAGACGGTCACCGCCAGGTCCATATCGACCAGCACCGCCTTCACCAGCGCCGACAGCTTCCGCGCCAGTCCGTCTGCATCGGGCTTCGGCTCGGGCGCACGGGAGAACAGGCGTCGCCGCGGCTCGGGCGCCGCCAGCGTCTCGTTGATCACCGCACCCAGCAGGTGTTCGAGGATCAGGGCATAGCCGCCCAGATACCAGCGCGGCTCCAGCCCGATGGTAGCGTGGCGTTCGCCGATCCGCTTGCTCGAGGCCAGATAGTCGCCATCGAAGCGCCCGCCGGCAATCGCCTGCCAGTGCAGCAGCTGCTTGTTCAGGGCGCGATCCATCTGCGGCCGCCCGGAGAAGAAGCTCGCCATCTCAGGCACGTCGGCCAGCCGGTCGTAGAATGCCGCAAGCGCCGCCGGCAGGTGCTTGTCCACCATCGGCTGCAGCGCCGAAAGCTCGGCAAGCGCGGCGTCGTCCAGCCGAACGAAATCCAGCCGCTGGCGCAGCGGGGTGGTGTCATTGTCGATAGTCGTCACGTCGAGGCCCCCTGGTCGGCGCGCCCCCAGGCTCCTGCCGCAAGCAAGGCGCGCGCCCGGTCTAGCCAGATCGTGCTTAACGAAACCTCACCTGCCCCTGCGGCAGCACCGCGCAGCCGTCGCAGATCGTCGAAAAAGCAGGGAACGGTCCGCCGCTACGCGGGTTACCCAGTCACACCCATGAAAGAGGAGACCTCCGATGGATCATTCGACCCATATCCGCCTCGGCAATGCCGAACTCACGCCGGCCGTGCTCGAAGGCGCCACCGTGTACGGCGCCGATGACGAGAAGGTCGGCACCGTCGCGCATGTCCACGGCGCCGGCCTCAACAGCGAGATCATCGTCGATGTCGGCGGCTTTCTCGGCATCGGCGCGAAGCCCGTCGCCGTTCCTGCCAGCCAGCTGGAATTCATGCGCGACGAAAGCGGCGACGTGCACGCCGTGACGTCGTGGACCAAGGATGCGCTGAAGGCGATGCCCGAGCATCATCACTGACTTTCGGACGGCCGGCAGACGCCGGCCGTCCGACATTCAGCTCTCGGCCGCCAGGCCCAGACCCCGCGGGCGTCGCTACAGGCGCTTGCCGAGCCAGATGTCGGGTTTGCCGGCGCCGTTGGCATCGGGAATGAAGCCGATGACGCGAAAGCCGCACTTTCGATAGAATTCGAGCGGGTGCTTGCCACCCGGCCTGGCCGCCAGGTCGCGCAGCGCGCCGGCGGTATCGACGTAGAGATCGGTACCGAAAGCGGTCGTGCCGCCAAAATCGTCATCGCTGCCGAGAAACAAGGTCAGCCTGCCGGCGGCGCTGACCTTGTCTTCGATGGCGGCGACCAGGCTTTTACCGATGCCTTGCCCCTGCATCGCCGGCGCCACGACGAGCGGGTGCAACTCCGAGGCATGGGAATAGCTCTCGATCGCCCCCACCCAGCCGCAGACGACATCACCTTCGAGCGCCGCCAGCCCGGACCATTCCGGGTCGGCCGTCAGCTTGGCGATCTCGTCGCGCGCCTCACCCATGGTCTTCCACGCGGCCGGCACATGCTCGAGGGCCGCAACCAGGATTTGCGCGGCCGTTTCGAGCTGCGTCGCGGTGAGAGCGGTAAACGGAACAATGCTGATTCCAGCCATGTCGACACTCCGATCAGCTTCGGCAAGATTAGTCGAAAGTCGACTAAATTGTGATCAATGATGTCATTTTCAAGATGGATGACGTCAGCTAACGTCCGCCCCGTTGCGAATAAGCCATTGTCCGGATTGAGCGATTAGCCACGCCTGAGCTTGACGATGCAATAGGGCGGACCAACGGCGAGGCCACTCGCCAAATAACGAGAGTCGAGATGACGAGCCTGAGTTTGAATGCCGGTGCTGCCAGCACCGAGGACCGTGTTGCGCCGTTTTTTCGGAACTTGCCTCCCCTTCTCACCGGTGTCTCGCTGCTCGCGCTGGCCACGGCCGGGCTGGCGACATCGGCCAGCGCAGCGACCTTCACCGCCGCGAACCAGGCCGAGTTCTACCAGGCGATCGCCGATGCCCAGGCGCATGGCGATGCGACATCCACCATCACGCTGACCGGCAGCTTCAGCCTCACCAGTGCGCCGCCGGCGATTGCCGGCAAGGCCATCACGGTGCTGACCGGGGCCAACACCCTGACGCTGACCTCCGGCGCAGCCTTCAACGTCGACGGCAGCGCCGCGCTGACGCTGACGGGGAACGTGCTTGGCAACGGCGTGCTGAACCAGGCGGTGTTCAACAAGTCGGGGACCGGTACGCTCGAGGTCAACGGTGTCACCGCGTCTGGCGTCACCCATATCGGCGTCATCGGCGGAACGATGCTGATCGACGGCGGCAGCACGATCGCCGTCCATCACAACACCACCAACACGACGCCATTGATCGCGATCGCCAAGAACGCGGGCAATGTCGCAACTCTCACCATCTCCGGGGCAGGAACCGTGGTGACCGGCGGCGGCGCCGATGCCATCGACATCGGCAATTCGACCGGCGAGGGCACACTCAATGTTCTGTCCGGTGCCGTGCTCAACACCACATCGGGCGTCAGGCAATACGGCAAATCCAACATCAACGTCAGCGGCGCAGGGTCGGCGCTCTACGTGACGGGCATCAACCAGGTGAGCGCGGTAACGGGAACCATCAACATCACCGGCGGCGGCCTGCTCAGCGCCACGAGCGCCGTGACGTTCGGTGGCGTCGGCAACATCGTACAGGCCTCGCCGGTCACCGGTGTGGTCTCCGGCCCGGGCTCGAAGCTGGCCGTGGCGACGACACTCTACCTGCAGCGCGGCAAGCTCTCGGTGCTGGACGGCGGTGTGGTCGAAGCGAATGCGGTGGCTGTGGCGGCGGCGACGACAGGCAGTGTGGTGCGCGATTTCGACGTGATCGTCTCGGGCGCCGGCTCGCTGATCGATGCCGGAAGCTTTGCGCTGGGCGCCCGTGGGCGCGGCACGCTGACCCTCGCCAATGACGGCAAGGTCACCATCAACGACGGCGCGGGCGCCCTGGTGCTGGGAGGCACGCATGTCGACAGCAACGCCACGCTGAATATCGGCGGCGCGGTCGGCGAAGTGGCCACCGGCGCCGGCACGCTCGAGGCATCGGCGATCACCCTCGCCGGCAGCGCCGCGATCAACTTCAACCACAACGAAACCGGCTATGTCTTCGACGTGCCGATCAACGGCAGCGGCGCCATCAACCAGATGGCGGGCCGCACCATCCTCAATGCCAACCAGCTCGGCTTCAGCGGTCTCACCACGATCAGCGGCGGCATGCTCGAGGTGAACGGTGAACTCGGCGATACCGACCTCGGCTTCGGGGTGGTCAGCGTCGCCGGTGGTACGCTTGCCGGCACCGGCACGGTGGGCGACACCAGCGTTGCCGCCGGCGGCAGTATCGCCCCCGGCAGCAACGGCATCGGCATGCTCACCATCAACGGCGACTATGTCGGCAGCGGCGGCCTGCTGCAGATCGAGACGGTGCTGGGCGACGACAGCTCGGCAACCGACCTGCTGCGAATCATGGGCAACAGCGCCGGCACGACCAACGTCAGGGTCACCAATCTGGGTGGCGGGGGTGGGCAGACACTCAACGGCATCCGGGTCATCGATATCGACGGCACCTCGGACGGCACCTTCAACCTCATCGGCGATACCGTGCATGATGGCCAGCAGGCGGTGATCGGCGGCGCCTATCTCTATGGCCTCTACCAGGGCACCCCCACCGATGCCGATGGCGACTGGTACCTGCGCAGCATCCTCAACCCCGACGAGACGCCGGTGTTCCAGCCGGCCGCTCCGGTGATCGAGACTTACGCCGCGGCGGCGCTGCAAGCCTTCAATACCTCCGAGAGCCTGCAGCAGCGCGTCGGCAACCGGTCGTGGTCAGGCAGCACCGAGGGCACCGGGCTCTGGGGGCGCATCGATGCCCGCCACACCTCGCTCGACGCCGACAACTCGAGTACCGGCGCCAGCTACGACGTCGATACTTGGCGGCTGCAGGCCGGAGCCGATGGGGCCCTCGGCCGGTCCGATGCCGGCACGCTGGTAGGTGGCCTCAACCTGCAGGTCGGCACCATCTCGGCCGAGATCAGCTCCATCGCCGGCGATGGCGGCATCGAGGGAACCGCGTTCGGTCTCGGCGGCGCGCTGACCTGGTACGGCAACGAGGGTTTCTATCTCGACGCGCAGGGTAAGCTGAACTGGTTCGACAGCACGCTGAGCGCCAGCCGGCTCGACCGGCCGCTGGTCTCGGGCAATGCCGGGTTCGGCTATGCGCTCAGCCTCGAGGCCGGCCAGCAACTGGGGCTCGGCGGCGGCTGGTCGGTGACGCCGCAGGCGCAGGTGGCCTATTCGGCGGTCGATTTCGATGCGTTCGATTCGTATGGCTCGACCGTCGCGCTCCAGAGTGGCGACAGCCTGCTCGGCCGGCTCGGCATCTCGGCCGACTACGAGACCGCATGGCAGGACAATGCCGGCGGGACCGGGCGCACCCATCTCTACGGCATTGCCAATCTCACCTACGAGTTCCTCGACGGGATGGCGACCACGGTGGGCGCCGACACGCTGGTCAACGAGGCGGACCCGCTCTGGGGCAGCATCGGCCTGGGCGGTTCGGTCAACTGGGCCGGCGACCAGCTGTCGCTCTATGGCGAGGCCAATCTGGGCACCAGCCTGGGCAATCCCGGCGACAGCTACAGCCTGGGCGTCACCGCGGGCATCCGGGGCAAGCTTTAGCCCGAGGGGCGCCGCTCAGTCAGTGGCTGGCGGCGCATGCTCCTGCGGTGCGTCGGGCAGCACCGCGTCGAGATGGTGCGCCATCCCCCGCTCGGCATCGTCGGCATTGCCCGCGGCGATGCCGGCGAGGATCCGCTCATGATCGGCGATGACCTGCGCCATGCGCCCCTGCTGTGACAGGGTCAGCCGCCGGTAGCGGTCGACCTGCACCTTGACCTGCAGCACCTGGCGCCAGATGCCGGGAAAGCCGCTGACTTCGGCGATCTTGGCGTGAAAGGCCTCGTCGGCGCGGTGGAAGGCACCGCGGTCGTTGGCCTCGGCCGCCTCGCGCTGCTGTTCGACGATGGTCGCGAGCGCCAGCAGCTGGCTCCTGGTGGCCTTCTCGGCGGCGAGCCGCACCGAGGCGGTTTCCAGCGCCTTGCGGATGATCATCGCCTCGGGCAGATCGTCGTAGGGGATGCGGGCGACGAAGGTGCCGGACTGGGGATAGATCTCGACCAGCCGTTCATCGGCCAGCCGCTGGATCGCCTCCCTGACCGGCGTCCGGCTGACGCCATAGCGGGCCGCCACTTCCTTCTCGCTGATCGGATCGCCCGGCTTGAGCCGCAGCGACACAATGTCATCCCTGAGGTTCTGATATACTAGTCGCCAAGCTGAGGCGGAACCAACGCCTGCGATGCGAGAGGGACTGGCACGCCGCCGTTGCCGGCCCGATTCCTTGGGCAAATCCATACAGCAGAACCGTTAATTTCCGGGCGTTTGAGAGCCACGAGCCGAATCTTAGCACGCGCCACCTCGTGAACGCGAGATGCGAGGGCCGTTGACTTAGATACTAATATATCAGTAGCGTATGCAAGAAGGTTGTGGCTGAAGCCCGATCAGGAGGAGAAGATCATGAAGGCAATGAACCGGATGGCCGTGTCGGCCGTCGCACTGGTCACGGCATCGCTCGTTCCGCTGGCGGCGTTCGCCGGAGAGGTGGAATTCTGGAGCCCGTTCACCGGCCCGGACGGCAACGCCATCGATGCCCTGGTGAAGGAGTTCAACGCCGGAGCGGGGGCCGCGGCAGGCGTCAACGTCAACCTGCTGATCATTCCATGGGACGATTACTACACCAAGCTCTCGGTTTCGATGGCGTCGCGCACCGCACCCGATCTCGCCGTCATGCACTCGCACCAGATCGCCGGCTTCGTGAAGCAGGGGGCGCTCGAGGCCTATACGCCCGAGGAGATCGCCGCCGCCGGTCTCGCCGAGGCCGACTACATTCCGCAGCTGTGGACCGCCGGCGTCGTCGCCGACAAGCGCTATGGCGTGCCGATCGACGCCTTCCCGCGCCACATCTACTACAACAAGACACTGTTCGAGCAGGCGGGACTCGACCCCAATAACCCGCCCAAGACCGGCGCCGAACTGCTCGATGCCGCCACCAAGCTGCAGGCGCTGGGCAATGGGGTGCAGGGCCTGTTCTTCCAGCTCAACGGCTCGGGCGCGGTCCGCAATTTCTACAGCTTCTACTGGCAGTACCAGGACGATCTCTACAACGCCGACATGACCGATGTGGCGGATGGGTTTGCCGAAACGGCGAAGAAATCGCTGTCGACGCTGAAGGCCTTCATCGATGCGGGCGTTTCGCCCAAGGAGATCATTGCCGACAGCGCGGCGCAGTTCGCCCAGAACAAGATCGGCCTGTCGCTGACCCAGATCACCGACCTGCCGGTGTACCAGACGGCGGCCGCCGAGCAGGGGCTGAGCTTCGGCGTCGCGCCGTTGCCGACCTTCGGCGACAAGCCGGCGACCTTTGCGCTGGGGCATAACTTCGTGATCCCGCGCGGCACCCCGCCGGAAGCCCGTACCGATGCGCTGGTGTTCGTCAAATGGATCGGCGACAACAGCCTCGCCTGGGCCAAGACCGGCAAGATGCCGGCCAAGCTGACGACGCTCAACAGCGACGAGTTCAAGGCGCTGCCCGAGCAGAGCCTCATCGCCACCTCGCTCGACTATGTCCACTTCCCGCCTGCCCTGTCGGTGCAGCCGCAGGTCGACCGCGTCGTGCAGACGGCGGCCGAGGCGTTCTATGCCGGCCAGGTGGATGTCGACCAGGCGGTCACCATGATGGTCGACGGCATCCGCCAGGAACTGGCCAAGAAGTAACGGGCCCTCCCTGCCCCGGGCGATCGGCACTGCCGGTCGCCCCTTTCCCGACCGACCTTAAGGCCCGCGATGTCCCGCCTCCGCTCGACCCTGTTCCCGTATCTCCTGGCGGGACCCTATGTCGCCCTGTTCGCGGTGTTCGTCGCCTATCCGGTCGGCCGCGCGCTCTACATGAGCCTGTTCGACTGGGGCATTTTCGGCCCCAACGCCTTTATCGGCCTCGACAACTACACCTCGCTCATCGGCGATCGGCGGTTCTGGAGTTCGTTCTGGATCACCAGCGGCTTTGCGGCGATGTATGTGCCGATGATCACGGTGATCTCGCTGGTGCTGGCCGTGATGCTGCATCGCAAACTCCCCGGCATCGGCATCTTCCGCACCGCGTTCTTCCTGCCCATCGTGATCAACGTCGCGGTTGCGGCCATCGCCTTCAACTGGCTGTTCGAGCCCAATATCGGCACCATCGACAAGGTGCTGAACTTCTTCGGCCTGCCCGGCCAGAACCTCCTGCAGATCCCAGGCTGGTCGCTGTTCGTCATCAGCCTGGTGACGCTGTGGATCAATGTCGGCTTCATGGTGATCATCCTCCTCGCCGGGCTCGAGAACATCCCCGACGAGCTTTATGAGGCAGCCCGGCTCGACGGCTCCACCGCGCTGCAGGACCTGGTGCTGATCACCGTGCCGCTGCTCAGGCCGATCCTCCTGATCGTCGTGGTGCTCTCGATCGTCCAGGCCTTCCAGATCTTCGGCGAAGTGCTGATCATGACCCAGGGCGGGCCGTTCGGCTCCACCACCGTGCTCACCATGCTGCTCTACGAGGAGGGGTTCGAGCGCTTCGCGCTGGGCCGCGCCGCGGCGATCGGCGTGGTCATCACGCTCATCATCGCGACGCTGAGCTTCATCCAGTTCCGCTTCTTCCGCCGGGAGGCCTGAACCATGCAGCAACGCAAGGGCTCGCAGGCCACCCGCTGGATCGTCCTCGCCATTCTGGCCGCGCTGTGGTTCCTGCCGCTGGTATCGCTGGTGCTGTTCTCGTTCGCGCCGGCAAGCGAAGTGCTGAAGGGCGTGTTCATTCCCACCCAGTGGACGCTCGACAACTACACCAAGGTGCTCACCGAGACGCAGCGCGGGGTGAGCGTGCCCACCGGCATCTGGAACAGCACGGTGATCATGGTGCTGCAGGTGGCCGGCATCCTGCTGCTCGACGTGCCCGCCGCCTACGCCTTTGCGCGCACCAGGTTCATCGGACGCAACGTATTGTTCGCCCTGGTGCTGCTGTCGATGATGATGCCGGGCATCCTCGAGGTCATCTCGCTCTATGACCTGATGGCCAATATCGGGCTGGTCAATACGCTGTGGGGGGTGATCCTGCCCGGCCTGCCGCGCGTCATCGGCATCTTCATCCTGCGCCAGTTCTTCATGCAGGTGCCGCGCGAGCTGGACGAGGCCGCCCGGATCGACGGCGCCACCGATTTCCAGGTGTTCCTGAAGATCATGGTGCCGCTGGCCATGCCCTCGATCATCACCGTCACGGTGATCACCGCACTCTACAGCTGGAACAATTTCCTCTGGCCGCTGATCGTCACCAACACGCCGCAGGCGATGCCGGTGCCGGTGGTGATCGCCTATCTCAGCGCCGATACCAGCGCCGTGCTCAACTATACGGTGATCCTCGCCGCTGCCTTCGTCACCTCTTTGCCGATGATCCTGCTGTTCCTCGTGGGCCAGCGCTGGATCGTCAGCGGGATGCGCCCAACCTCGGGCATCAAGTAAGTTTCAGGAGCTCTTTCATGCCGACGATCAAGGTCGACCCGCGGCCGCTGCACGCCATTTCTCCGCGTCTCTACATGCAGTTCATGGAGCCGCTCGGCACCACCGACTCTTCGGTCGAAGCCTGCTGGGATGCGCTCAGCGACCGCTGGCGGCCGGACTTCATCGACGTGGTGCGCGACCTGGCGCCGAGCTCGATCCGCTGGGGCGGCATCCTCACCAGCTTCTGGAAGTGGCGCGAAAGCGTCGGCCCGCGGGCTTCCCGCCAGGACATGGTCAACTACCTGTGGGGCGGCTGGGAAAAGAACGTCGTCGGCGTCGACGAATTTCTGGAGTTCTGCGAGGCCGTCTCGGCCGAGCCGATCATGGCGATCAACTTCGCCGCCGACGGGCGCCCCGAATATATCAACACCGCCTTGGGCGAGCAGCGCTCGGGCGACGCCGCCGAAGCCGCCGACCTCGTCAGCTACTGCAACGACCCCGACAATGCCGAGCGCATCGGCAATGGCCGCAAGGCGCCATGGGCCATTCACACCTGGCAGATCGGCAACGAGACCTCGTATCCCAAGGCGGGCGAGCGCTTCACCAGCGCCGAGAACGCCCTGCACTATGTCGAATTCGCCAAGGCCATGAAGGCACGCGACCCCTCGATCCAGCTGATCGGCTGGGGCGACATGGAGCGCGATACCGGCAAGTGGTGGGCCAACGAACTGGTCCAGGAGGGCGGCGAGCTGGTCGACATGGTCGCCATCCACATGATGCACCAGAACCCCGGCGACCAGCCGACGGTGCTGCACGGCCGCGACTATCGCAAGGATTACGGCGCCACCTGGGAGGCGCTCGACGGCATGTACCGCAAGGTCGAGGACAAGCTGCTCGGCGCCCGCACGACGCTGAGGGACCTCGGCACGCCGGCCAAGCTCGCCATCACCGAGGGCCACCTGTCGATCCAGCCGCACAACAAATCCGAGATGCTGCGCGAGTGGATCTCGGGGCTCTACCACGCCCGCTGCATGGCCCTGTTCGAGCGGCACTCGGATATCATCGACATCTCGACCCTGGCCGATTTTGCCGGCACCAGCTGGACGGTGAACGCGGTGCTGCTGGGCTCGCCGCGCGAGCAGCCCTACCTGCTGCCGGTCGGCCACATCATGCGGCTGTTCCGGCGCCATTCGGGCACGCATGGCGTGGCGGTCACGTCGGACGACACCTCGGTGGAAGTCTCGGCCAGCCGGAGCGGCGA
>MKVB01000006.1:486540-495561 GCA_001899085.1 Devosia sp. 66-14
CGACACCGCGATCGACAGCACGGCGCTCGAGGTCTTCGCGGTCAGCAGCAGCGCGGAAGCGAACGTGGCCAAGCTTCACGTTCCCAAGGCCTCGGTCACCGCCTACGAGATCGCGCTCTAGCTGAGCGGCGGCAGACAGCAAAAAACCCGCGCCGGCGGAGGCGCGGGTTTCAAGTGCGGCAGTTCTTGGGGGCTGCCTATTTCGAGCAGCGCCTCAAACGCGGCTGAGCTTGACGGTCTGGCAGAAGATGCCCTGGCAGCCGTTCACCTTCAGGTTGTTGTCGCCGGTCATGATCATGGTGCCGGAGAACACGTCGCCATCATGCTTGACGGTGCCGGTCCACTTGTTCTCGGAAGCGCGGCTGCCGTGCACGATGACCTGGTTCAGGTACTGGCGGTTCACGTCATCCTTGTCGCGCAGCCAGATCAGGCGGGCGCATAGTTCGCCGCTCCCGCATTCGGTGATCTTGTAGCGGCTCTTGCCGTCATCGGCCTGCCAGGTGCCAGTGGGGTCGGCGGCGATGGCGTAAACGGGAGCCGTGGCGCAGAGGGTGGCCAGCACGACGGCGGCGAGTTTGGTTGCGAGGTGCATTGTCATGCGTCTCCGGAAACGTTCGGGTCAATTGGTTGGTTGGCCCGATAAATGCGAAGTTTGGCTGAATCTTGAATAAAGACGCCGTTCATCTGCCGTTCACCATTGCGGCGAAGTACGGCTCCGAAATGGCAGCGATGCTGACTTGCTTTACTTGTCAGGAGTCTATGGGCAATCGGCCTGCCACAATCTCTTGTCGGGCCAACGATCCGAGCGGGATAAAGTTCCGATCACGACGTTGTGACAAGCCGCCAAACGGCCTCATGCCGACCGATCGGCCAGACGGCGCGCGGCGAAAAGCGCCGCAGCGAGGTGGCGGGGCTCGCCAGTTGCGAGGGGTAGCAGTTCACCGCCTCGAGCTTGGCTATGCTCGACGCCCAGGCCTGCCGGCGCAGCCGGCTTCCCGCCAGCGCCGCGTGCAGGTCGGCGATGCCGGCCCGCCGCGCCCGGCTGGAGGCGGCGTAGGGCAGATCCTCGTAGAACAGCACCTCGACGCGCCCGGCAAGCGCCGGCAGCAGCTCGACAACCAGGGCCCGCACGGCCAGGTGGTTGACATGCCCGCCGATCCCCGCCGGGCAGAAGATCCGCGCCCCCAAGGGTAGAGCCAGGAGCAGCTCGGTCAGCGCGATGCGGGCCTGCGCGATATCGTCGGCAAGCCCGCCGAGATCCCACGGTGACCGCCGCCGCACCGGCGGCTCATCAAAACCGAGGTCGAGGCGCTCCAGGCGGTGGCGCTCGGAAAACGCCATGTCCTCGTGGCGGCGCAGCACCATCACACGGGCGATGGTCTCGGCATCGGGCCAGTGCTCGGCGGGGGTGCCGGCGACATAACCGCTGCGGGTGAACAGATTCACCAGCCGGCCGCCGGGCATCGCAGCGACCCTCGCTCCGAGCGAGAACGCAATGTCGTCGTAATGCGGGGAGAGGTAGATATTGTTGTCAGCCCCGATATCCGGTAACATCGACAAGTCCTTAGGAGACGATTTCAGGTGTCGGGCCGACACCAACAGCACTCAACTCCTGCCGGTACATGAACCCCACACTTGCCGCAATAACGATGCGCCTCGCCGCATCCATCCGCTCTGGGCGGCGTCAGCAGCTGCGCCTCAGCACCCTGCCCCGCATCGGCGGCATGGCGAGCATTCCCACCCGCGCCGATGACCTCGGGCAGGTGCTGGACCGTATCGTGCCGCAAGTGGAGCGGCTCTACCTGTTCCTGCATGGCTACGAGGCCATTCCCGCGGTGGCGCGCCACTCGCGCATCGTGCCGGTGCTGGCCCCCGCCGACAGCGCGTTCCGCGCCTCGGGCAAATTCTACGGGCTGCTGCAACAGAACGGGCCCTGCCTCTATTTCTGCTTCGACGACGACATCCTCTATCCCGCCGACTACGTGGCGCGAATGAAGGCCGCCATCCTGCGCTATGGCGGGCGGGCCTTTGTCGGCGTGCATGGCACCGACTACCCGACCTCGGGCGAAAGCTATGCCCGCGACCGCAAGGGCCGCCACTTCGCCCGCCGGCTGCGGCTGGATCGGATGATCGACGAACTCGGCTGCGGCACCCTGGCGTTTCCGTCGGAACTGTTGAACATCGACCCGCGCCGCTGGCCGCATGGCGACATGGACGACCTGATGCTGGCCATCGAAGCGGAACGTAGCGGCATCAGCCGCATCGCCATCCGCCGTCGGCGCAGCTGGCTGACGCCGGTGCATCAATTGCAGCCGGATAGTCTGTGGGTGCGCACCCTTGCCGACGACAGCCGGCAGAGTGCCCAACTGGTCGAACTCAAGACGCTGATGGGACGCATACCCCGGCACCAGCCCCCGGCCCGGCCGATCGAAGCGCCGGCCCCCTGATCAGGCGCCGCCGAGGATCAGGGCCGTGGCCACGGCCAGCAGCACCAGCACCAGGATCGACAGGAAACCGGCGGCCAGCACCCGGCCCCCCGACGACAGCACGGCGCGCAGATCGACCGACAGGCCGAGCGCCGCCATCGAGACCAGCGTCAGCAACGAGGAAGCCTGTTGCAGCGGTGCGAGCGTCGCCTCCGGCAGCACCCCGAGCGAGCGCGCCAGCATGGTCAGCAGGAAGCCGACGATGAACCATGGCAGCAACATCGCGAGCGGCGGCCGCGCCGCACCGCGCCGGCTCCCGCGCAAGCCCAGGAACAGCACCACCGGCCCGAGCATCAGCACCCGCATGAGCTTGACCAGCGTGCCGACCTGGGTGCTCAGCACGCCCACCGGCATGGTTGCCGCCAGCACCTGCGGCACGGCATAGACGCTCAGCCCGGCCACCACGCCGTACTGCCACTGGGTGAGCCCGAGCAGGCCAAAGGCCAGCGGCAGGAGCAGCACCACCAGCACGCCGAGCGCCGCGGTGAAAGCGATCGAGGCCGCCACATCCTCGGCCGGCGCCTCGATGACCGGCGCCGTCGCCATGATGGCGGAATTGCCGCAGATCGAGTTGCCGCAAGCGACGAGCGTCGCCATTCGCTCGTCCAGCCCCAGGGCGCGCGCGATGAAGTAGCTCGAGGCCAGCGCCAGCACGACGACGGCGGCCACCGCCACGATCATGCCGAAGCCGGATGCAGCGAGCGCGCCGGCGCTGATCGTTCCCCCCAGCAAAACGATGGCGACTTCGAGTAACGTCCTCGAGGCGAACTGCACGCCGGCTCGCAGGCGGGAAGCGAGCCCGAGCCCGGTGTGGATGAAGGTTCCGGCGACGATGGCCAGCACCAGGCCATCGACATAGCGGACGCCGAACACCGCCTGCTGCAACCACTCGGCAGCCATCGCCAGGGCCGCCACCCCGACAGCCAATGCCAGGCCGGGCCAGATCCCGATAATTTCCCGCTTGGCCAGCACATCATTCTCCAATCTTGCCGGTTGGCAGCGTAGGCGTTGCAACCATTCTCGAAAATCGCATAATTACGCATGTTTCATTCGAGAAAACCGCATGATGACGTTGGAGCAACTGAGCATCTTCATCGCCGTGGCGGAGCGTGAGCACCTGACCAACGGGGCAAACGCCATCGGGCTGTCGCCCTCCGCCGCCAGCGCGGCGATCAAATCGCTGGAGGCGTTCTACGAAATCCGGCTGTTCGATCGGGTCGGGCGCCGGATCGAGCTGACGCGCGAGGGGCGAGCGCTGCTCGCCGAGGCGCGGCAGACCATGGCCCAGGTGCGGAACACCGAGGCGGTGCTGAGCGAACTGGGCAGCCTGAGAACCGGCAGCCTCGATCTCGCGGCCAGCCAGACCATCGCCAATTACTGGCTCCCACCGCGGCTATTGCGGTTCCAGCAACGCTTTGGCGGGATCAGCATCCGGTTCGAAGCCGCCAATACCGACGCCGTTGCGGCGGCCGTGGTCGATGGACGCTCGGAACTCGGCTTCGTCGAAGGCAACATCGATGAGCCGGCGCTCTCGGTCTCCCCGATCGTCCACGACCGGCTGGTGGTGGTCGCTGCGGCCGGCGCCTCGGTCATCGATCCCGACCTGCGCTGGATCATGCGCGAACGCGGCTCGGGCACCCGTTCGGTGTTCGAGGCCGCCATGGCGCAGGCAGGGTTCGATCCGGCCAGGCTGCACATCGCGCTGGTTCTGCCCACCAACGAGGCCGTACTGAGCGCGGTGCGCGCCGGCACCTGCGCCGCCGCCCTGTCCGAGATGGTGGTCGAACCGTTCGTGCGCAGCGGCGAATTGCAGGTGCTGCCGATCGACCTGCCGCCGCGGCAGTTCTCGATCCTCAAGCATCGGGAGCGCCGCCTGTCGGCGGCCGCGCGGCAGTTCGAGGCGATGTGTCGCGAGGAGGTTCGCGGCTGAGCGCATCGTCGCGACGTGTGTCAGCCGACGTGGCGTCGAGCGGCTCGGCGACAGTCCCCCGCGCGCGGCGGCGCAGGGGACCGAATGCTCCGCCGGCCGGTCGTTTCGATCTCGTCACGGCGGCGGCAGCAGGGCGGTTCCGGCGGTGTCCCTGGCGCCGGGCCGCGCCACTGCCTCTCGGCTCGTCTGCGGGCCGCGCCACAGTACGAAGACCAGGAGCACGGCCATGACCAGCACGCCCGCCCACATGGCCTGCTGCCAGGCCTCGACGAAGGCGTCCTGAGCCGCTCGGTAGAGCCCGGCGGCATAAGTCTCGCCGCCGCGTGCTTCCACCAAGGCGCCGGCAATGCCCTTGCCGGCGGCAGCCGCCGCCGCTTCCGGGATCCCGGCGAGGCGCGGCCCGATGGCTGCGACATAGCCGGCGCTGAACACCGCCCCGAGCAACGCGACGCCGAGCGACGTTCCGAACTCCCGGGTGACATCGTTGAGGGCAGAGGCCACGCCCTGCCGCTCAGCCGGCAGCGATGAGGTGATCGCCTCGGTGGAGGGGGTCATCGACAGGCCCATCCCGAGGCCCATGGCGATCATCCCCGGCAGCACGCCCAGATAGCCGCCCTCCACCGATACCAGAAGCGCCATCAACCCCAGGCCGGTCCCGCCCAGCAGCAGTCCCGCTGCCATGGTCAGGCGCTGGCCGAGGCGCCGCGCGACGTGTGGCGCCAGCCCGGACGAAACCATCATCAGCAGCGCCATCGGCATCAGGCCGAGAGTCGACAACAGCCCGGACCAGCCGAGCACGGCCTGAAAGAAGGGAAACAGCACGACGAAGACGCCGGCCTGCACCCCAAACCAGACCAGCAGCGTGACCGACCCGCTGGTCAGGCCACGCTGGCCGAACAGGCGGATATCGAGCAACGGCGCCGGATGGCGCAACTCCCAGGCGACAAAGCCGGTGGCGGCAGCGCCCCCGAACAGCAAGCCCGCCAGCGTGATCGAGGCCAGCCACCCCTGCTCCGGCCCTTCATGCAGGAACAGGATCAGGCCAACAACCGCCACTGCCGCCAGCACCGCGCCGCCAAGGTCGAACCGGTGCTCGGCGTGTTCGCGCGAGTTGGGGATGGCGCGGATCGACAGGATGGCGGCGAACAGCACGAGCACCACCGGCAGCACGAACAGCCAGCGCCAATCGAGCACGTCGACGAGCAGCGCCGAAAGGAACATGCCGATGATGCCGCCGCCGCCGGCCACCCCGGTCCAGATGCCGATGGCCTTGGACCGCTCGTCGGGCGGGAAGGCCGAAGTGATCACCGACAAGGTGACCGGCATGATCATTGCCGCGCCGATACCGGCGAGCAGCCGGGCACCCAGCATCACCGGCACCGAGCCGGCCGCGCCCGACGCGATGTTGGCGATGCCGAAGACCAGCAGCCCGACCACCAGCACAGGCTTGCGGCCCCAGCGGTCGCCCACGGCGCCGAGCGGCAGCAGCAGCGCCGCGAGGGCGATGGCGTAGATGTTGATGATCCACAGCACATCGGCCTGCGAACCGTTGAGCGCCACCGCCATCTGAGGCTGGGCGACATTGAGGCCGGAGACGGCGGCGATCACCGCCATCAACGCAATGCAGACGGCGAGCAGGATGGCACGGCGCCGCTTCGGGTCATCGATGATCGGGTCGGCAGGCTTCCTGCCCCGACCCGCAGGATTGAGGGTAGACATCACAACTCCATTTCACGTATCTTTTGTTGATACGAGACATTCGGCAGTGCGTCAACCACGGTGCAGTCGGACGTTGGACGACCGACTCAGGAGACGGAAATGAACAAGGACACGCGGCTATCGGGCGTTCTGCACGTGCTGCTGCACCTGGGCCAGGTGAGCGTGCCCCTCACCTCGGACATGCTGGCCCACACCATGGGCACCAATCCGCCGGTCTTCCGGCGCACCATGGCCGGGCTGCGCGAGGCCGGCTACGTCACCTCTGAAAAGGGCCATGGCGGCGGCTGGCTGTTGGCGCGGCCGCTCAGCCAGATCACCCTGCTCGACGTCTATACTGCCCTCGGCCGGCCTGGGCTGTTCGCCTTCGGCAGCCGGAACGAGGCGCCCGACTGCAAGGTCGAGCAGGCCGTGAACGTCGCGCTCACCGATACCATGGCCAAGGCCGAGGCCCTGTTCCTCGAGAGCTTCCGTACCATCACCCTCGACCGGCTGCTCCCGGCCAGGGCCTCCGGCCTTTCGGTTCATTGCCAGCCGACCGCCAGTGCCTAGGGGTGGGCCGGCCGGTAGACCTGCGCCACCATGCCGCCGGGAAACGCCCTGGAACTGACCAGCCGGAGCGGCGCCGGCGCAGCAAGCGTCGAGAATGGTGACAGGCCCTGGCCCAGCACGATCGGATGCACGGCAAGGATGAACTGATCGACCAGCCCCTCGCCGATGAGGCTGCGGGCGAAGGCAACGCCGCCATGGGCAAGGATGGGCTTGCCATCCCCGGCCTTCAGCCTCGCGATCTCGCCGGCGAGGGCGCCACCTGCCACATCGGCCTCGGCCCAGCTTGCCGCGCCGGGATGCCCCGCGCCCGCAGTCGCCGCGGCGAGGACGGCCCTGCCCCGGCTGGAAAAGACCGCCTTGGGGATCTGGTTCATCGGCGGGGCAAACGGCATGTTGGCGGTCGGGTAGAACGGCGCCATGACCTCGAAGCTGCGGCTGCCCATGATATGGAGGCTGGCGTTCCAGGTGGTCTCGACGCCGAAGGCGACCGCTTCCGGATCGGAGCCGTACATCCAGGTGTTGGTGCCCGCGAGGTCGCTCATGAACCCATCGAGCGACATTGACAGCTTCAGGATCAGTTCTCTCATCGTCGTTTCCCTTTTACCTTGCAGACCGCCCGCAGCGGCCGATGCACAAAGCGACGAACGAGTTCGCCGGGGAAGGACATCGCCCGACGATCTTTCTGCGGCCGAGGCGCGAAGCACCGTCAGCGGTTGTCTCGGCGCCGAAATCCCATATCCTCCATGGCCACGACCTTCTGCGATTTTTGGGGCGACAATGCTGCGAGCCGGCGGTTCCGACTATGCCGACGTGATCGAGTGGCGGCGCGACCTGCACGCGCATCCCGAACTGCAGTTCGAGGTGCACCGGACGGCGGGGCTAGTCGCCTCTAGGCTTACCGCATTCGGCTGCGACCAGGTGGTGACCGGCGTCGGGAAAACCGGCGTCGTCGGCGTCATTCACGGCCAGCGACGGGACAGCGGTCGGGCCATCGGCCTCAGGGCCGACATGGATGCCCTGCCGATCGAGGAAGCGAGCGCGGCGCCCTGGGCCTCGACCGCCAAGGGCCTGATGCATGCCTGCGGCCATGACGGCCATACGGCGATGCTGCTCGGCGCGGCGCGCGAACTGGCGCAGACGCGGGCGTTCGATGGCACGGCCGTAGTGGTGTTCCAGCCTGCCGAAGAGGGCGGCGGTGGCGGCAAGGCCATGGTGGACGACGACCTGATGGGTCGGTTCGGCATCTCGGAAATCTACGCCATGCATAATGAACCGGGCCTGCCGATCGGAGAGTTCGCCACCGCGAGCGGTCCGCTGGGCGCATCTGCCGACGGCTTCAGGATCAAGATCGAGGGCAAGGGCGCGCATGGCGCCGACCCGCATCTGAGTGTCGACCCGCTGGTGGTGGGGGCCAACATCATCCTGGCGCTGCAGACGATCGTGTCGCGCAACGTCAATCCGCGCCACAGCGCCGTCGTCACCGTCGGCTGGCTGAGCGGCGGCAAGGCGGGCAACGTCATCCCGGCGACAGCCGAGATGGGCGGCACCGCGCGAACCTTCGATCCCGAGGTCAGGGACCTGATCGAGGCCCGCGTGGCCGCCATCGCGCAGAATGTCGCCGCGGCCTATGGAGCGACGGCGACCGTCAGCTACCGGCGCATGTTTCCGCCGGTGGTGAACCATGCCCGCGAGACCGCCTTCGCCGTTCGGGTGGCGCGGGCGCTGGTCGGCGATGACCATGTCAACGACGCCCTCTTGCCGGTGATGGGCTCGGAGGACTTCGCCTTCATGCTCGAAGCCCGGCCGGGCAACATCATGCAGATCGGCAACGGCCACAGCGCCGGCCTGCATGAGGCCGGCTACGATTTCAACGACGCGGCCATCCCGTTCGGCATCGCCTATTTCAGGGCCCTGGTGGAACAGGCATTGCCGCTCTGACCGGGCCATCCTGGGGCGCGGACCGGTCTGCCGGAGAAGGTCAGGCCGGCACAGCGACCATCACCCGGATGTGCTTGCCGCTTGCCTAGGTCTGCCCTTTTTGCCTAAGCAGGACCTCCAGATTGCTGGGAATGGTCCGTGGTTACGCTCAAGGAAATCGCCAAGGCTGTCGGAGTGTCGTCCGCGACGGTGTCGCGGGTGCTCAACTTCGACCAGACCCTTTCGGTGACGGCAAAGACCCGGCAGGCGATCATCGAAACGGCCGAGGCGCTGAAATACGAGACGCCCCGCGCCCGCAACCGGGCCTATCAGCAGGGGCTCGGCAAGGTTGCGCTGGTGCATTACCTCAGGCCCGACCAGGAGTTCGTCGATCCCTATTATGTCGGGCTTCGCCTCGGG
>MKVB01000006.1:495567-496149 GCA_001899085.1 Devosia sp. 66-14
AGCCGCTGCCAGGCGCTGAAGATCGAGACCATCAAGGTCTATCACACCGACAGCCTGCCCGAGGCGTCGCTGTTGCGGGGCGCTTCCGGGATCATCGCCATCGGGCGGCATGACGAGAACGAGATCGCCTGGCTCAAGCGGCACAACCGCAATCTGGTGTTCGCCGATTTCAGCCCGCCCACCGACGAGATCGACTCGGTCGAGACCGACCTGGTGCTGGCGACGCGGAAACTGCTGCAATCGCTGAGCCAGGCCGGCTATCGGCGCATCGCCTTTGCCGGCTGGGTGGATGTCTATGATGGGGTGGCCCCCACCCGGGTCGAACGCCGCTGCCGCGCCTATATGGAATGGGCCAAGGAAGCCGGCGTGTTCGACGAGCGCATCTGCCTCACCGACGGCAAGACCGAAGACAGCGGCTACAAGCTGACCCGGCAGATCCTGTCGCAGAGCGACCGGCCCGACGCGCTGATTACCGCCAACGACAACATGGCGGTCGGCGCCTATCGCGCCATCCACGAGCTGGGCCTCAGCATCCCCAACGACATCGCGGTGGCAAGCTTCAACGACATCTCGGTGGCGCAG
>MKVB01000006.1:496159-593585 GCA_001899085.1 Devosia sp. 66-14
TGCCCAAGCGGGTGACGCTGGCGACCAGCATTCGCTGGCGCGGCAGCACGCGGATCCGGGCCTCTCAGACCCCGAACTAAATATTTACTGAAAATCTTGCGCAGAGCGTTTCCCCCGGCTAACACTATGCTGGCGGGAAGGGAAACCCGCACGACTTCACTGAGCCGACCATGAGCAAAAAGCTCGGGCCCAGTTGGTTGCGACGCCGCACGAGAGCCGATCTATCGGTGCTCGCCTGTGGCAGCGTCTGGAGGGACGCCGCGGCTGACGGCAGAGAGGGGGAAGATGTCAGAAGCGGATTCGTCCCGGGGACGTAAGTCCATCCTGCGGCAGCTGGCGGACAGCAAGGTCCTGCTGCTGATGTGCGTTCCGGCGGTGATCTTCTTCATCGTGTTCAACTACATGCCGCTCCCCGGCGCATGGATCGCCTTCACCAATTTCAACTACCGCGACGGGATCTTCGGCAGCCCGTTCGTCGGCTTCCGGAACTTCGAGTTCCTGATCAAATCCGGCCAGCTGTGGACGCTGACGCGGAACACCATCCTCTACAACCTCGCCTTCATCGTGCTGGGCAACATCCTGCAGATCGCCATCGCGATCATGCTCAACGAGGTGCGGCTGGCCTGGTTCAAGAAGGTCAGCCAGGCAGCGATGTTCCTGCCGTTCTTCATTTCGTCGGTGCTGGTCGGGGTGATCGCCTTCAACCTGCTCAACTACGACACCGGCGCGCTCAACGCGCTGATCAAGCAGACCGGCGGCGACCCGATAAAGATTTACTCGACCGCCGGCGCCTGGCCGCTGATCATCATCGTGGTGCACCTGTGGCAATCGACCGGCTATGGTTCGATCGTCTATTTCGCCGCGATCATGGGCATCGACCGCAGCCTCTACGAGGCGGCGACGGTAGATGGCGCCAATGCCTGGCAGCGCATCCGCTATGTGACGCTGCCCAGCCTCAAGCCCACCTTCATCATCCTGGTGCTGTTCGCGCTGGGCGGCATCATGCACGGCAATTTCGGGCTGTTCTGGAACCTCGTGGGCAACAATGCCGCGCTGTTCCAGACCACCGACATCATCGAGACCTCGGTCTACCGGATGGTCTTGTCGCAGAACAATTTCACCACCTCCACCGCAGTCGGCCTCTACCAGTCGCTGTTCGGCTTTGCCCTCGTGATGACGGCGAACTGGATCGTGCGCAGGATCAACAAAGACTATGCACTCTTCTGACGTGGCGCGCCCGTTCGAGACAGAAGGCGTCGGCCTGGGGCCGGCCAAGCCGCGAGCGATCAGGCTCGACGGCAGCGACATCGTGATCCGTTCGATCTCCTACATCACGATCACGCTGTTCGCGCTGTTCTGCCTGCTGCCCTTCGTTCTCATGCTGTCGGCTTCGCTGTCGAGCGAGGCGGCGATCATGAAGAGCGGCTTCGGCATCCTGCCCAAGGACTTCAGCCTTGCCGCCTATGAGTGGATCTTCAAGGCGCCGAGGCAGATCATCGGCTCCTATGTCGTCACCATCGTGATGACCGTGTTCGGCACCGCGATCGGGCTGTTCATCATTTCGATGACCGGCTACGCGCTGCACCGGAGGGACTTCCCCTTCCGCAACCACATCTCGTTCTTCATCTATTTCACCACCCTGTTCTCGGCCGGCCTCGCCCCGACCTTTTTGTGGGTGGCGCGCGACCTGGGGCTGCGCGGCAACTACCTGGCGGTGTTCCTGCAGCTGCTGATGACGCCCTGGCTCATCATCCTGATGAAGAACTTCATGCGAACCGTGCCGTACGAGATCATCGAATCCGGCAAGGTCGACGGCGCCGGCGATTTCCGCATCTTCGCCCAGCTCTGCCTGCCGATGATGAAGCCGGCACTGGCGACGATCGGGCTGTTCCTGGCGCTGGGCTACTGGAACGAGTGGTATCTCAGCTCGCTCTACCTGGGCAGCACGGTCGAGTTCAAACCGCTGCAGTACCACCTCTACAACATCATCAACACAGCGAACGCGCTGCGCAATTCGGTGGCCGGCTCCAATGTCAGCGTCACGGCGCTGCCGAGCAACACGCTGAAGATGGCGAGCGCCATCGTCGCGACCGGTCCGATCCTGCTGCTCTACCCGTTCGTGCAGAAATACTTCGTCAGCGGCATCACCATCGGCGCGGTGAAGGGCTAGCGCGCGAACAGCAAACTACGCGGGCGGCGCCGATGACCGTCCGCACCCTCGAAGCCATTCGAGTTGAGGGAAATCTCGGCAAGTACGTCAAGATCAGAGGAGGAGTCTGAGATGAGAAGAAGGAATGTCGTGCGGGTCGGAGCAGCGCTGCTGGCCATCAGCATCAGCATGCCGGCACTGACGGTGGGAGCGTTCGCCCAGGACGCGCCGACCGAGATCACCATGCTGACGATGGGCAACAAGCCAACCAATGGCCGCCTCGAGGCGATGCTCGAGAAGCTCAACGAGCTGCTGATCCAGAAGGCCAATGCCAAGCTCGACCTGTTCTACATCGAGTGGGCGGACTGGCAGACCCAGTACAACGTGCAGTTGCTGTCGGGCGACGACAATGTCGACCTCATCGCTACCGCCACCGACTGGCTCTACGCCTGGGAGAACGCCGAGAAGGGCGCCTTCCTGCCGCTGTCGGAAGAAATGCTGAAGGCCAATGCGCCCAAGACCTGGGCGCAGGTCGAGGCCGATGGCCACTGGGACCTGACCAAGCTGGCCGACGGCAAGATCTATTTCGCGCCCGAGGACAACTACACCCAGTACACCAACCACGGCTTCTTCTACCGCGGCGACTGGGCCAAGGAAGCCGGCTTTCCGAACGGCGAGATCACCAAGTTCGAGGACTTCACCAAGTATTTCGAGTGGGTGAAGGCCAACAAGCCCGACGCCTATCCGTGGGATGTCGCCGGCGCCAACGAAGCGGCGCTCACCGGCTACATCCAGGGGCATACCGATTTCCAGACCATCCAGGGGATCAGCGCCGGCAACTACGCGCCGTTCCACACCACGGCGGCCAACCCCTACACGGTCACCTCCTGGTACATGGACGGCGATGCGCTGGTCGAGGCGGCCAAGCTCGCCAAGCAGTGGAACGATATCGGAGTGTGGCGCGAGGATGCGCTGAACTACGACGGCGACACCCGCGAGGAGCTCTATGCCGGGTTGTCCGGCACCGACCAGCATCACACCCAGACGTTCGTCAACGACATCGTCAACAACCTGAGCACCAAGCAGCCGGGTTCCGATCCCAAGTTCTTCTACTGGGGCCAGGAGAACGGCAATTTCTTCAAGGACATCTTCACCCACGGCGCCATGGCCGTGAGCGCCTACTCCAAGAACCCCGAGAAGGCGCTGCAGGTCTACGACCTGATCCGCAACGACAAGGAAATCTACGACCTGTTCAACTTCGGCATCAAGGATGTCGACTACATCATCACCGCCGACGGCAAGATGGGCTACCCCGAGGGCTATGACTCGTCCACCGACGGCCTCGGCACCGACTACTGGTGGGGCCGCATGGACGAGTTCGAGCTGCCGCGTACCACCCAGGCCCCGAACCGGGCGGAAATCATCGCCAAGCTCGATGCGACGGCCAAGGACTATCCGTACTCGACGCTGATCATCAACAAGCAGAACATCGATCCGACGCTGGCGGCGATGGCCGGCGTGTTGTCGGAATACATTCCGCAGCTGCAGTACGGCAAGTTCGACGACCCGGCCGCGGCCGTCGCCGAGATGCGCCAGAAGCTGAAGGATGTCGGCTACGAGGATGCCCGTGCTTCGATCCAGGCGGACATGGACGCCTGGAAGGCCGCCCGCGGTCTCTAGCACCCCGACCTGAGGCCGGGCGGCGCGCGCTGTGCGCCTGCCCGGCCCTCTTCCGGAGGACCCAGCATGGCAACCCTGTTCTCAGCAGACTCGGCGTTGATGCGCGGCCTGAGCCTCGTTGCCGATATGATCGTGCTCAACCTGCTGTTCGTCGCCACTTCGATCCCGGTGTTCACGCTGGGGGCGTCGCTGACCGGGTTGAACTTCACCGCCATGCGGCTCGCGACCGGCGAGTGCAACTCGGTGACCTCCGACTATTTCCGCTCCTTCGGGCGCAACTTCCGGCAGGCGACGGTGATCTGGCTGCTGCTGCTCGCCCTGGCCGGCGTCATGGCGGCCTGGTACGTGGTCGTCACCAACCTGAACTTCGGGCCGCTTGCCGAACTGCTCCTCGTCGCCGTCTGGTACGTGCTCGCCTTCAACTTCGCCGTCGCGGCGTTGTTCGTCTTTCCCTATCTCGCGAGCTTCGAGGGCCGTACCCGCGAGGTGCTGCGCAACGCCAGGCTGATGTCGTGGCGGCATCCGCTCACCGGCCTCGCCGCGCTCGGGCTGATCGGGCTCTGCGTGACCGTAACCGTCTTCTACCCGCAGTTCACCGGCTATGGACTGTTGTGGTTCTCGGTCGGCTTTGCCGGCGTGGCCACCATCAACGGACGCCTGTTTGCGGGCGTCTTCAGCAAATACATCGCTGCCGCAGCATCGGCATCCACTTGAGAGACAGGGGCCGACGGCTCATGCATAGCTATGATATCCGCCAGTGGGTCTTCACCCTCTCGGACACGCCGGAGGCCTGGGCCAAGGGCTTTGACGACGCCGGCTGGCGACCGGTCACGGTGCCGCACGACTGGAGCATCGAGCAGGGGTTTGCCGAGCACTATTCGAGCGGCACGGGGTACCTGCCCGGCGGCATCGGTTGGTATCGGGCGCATGTGTCGCTGCGCCAGCTCGGCGATATCGCCGGCAAGCACGTGCGGCTCAGGTTCCACGGCGTCTACAAGAACGCCCAGGTCTGGGTGAACGGCTACCACATGGGCGGCCGCCCCTCCGGCTATGCCGAGTTCTCGTTCGACCTCACCGAAATCCTCTCCTACGCCAATAGCGACGACCTGGTGATCAGCGTCAGGGTCGAGCATACCGACATCTCCGACAGCCGCTGGTACAACGGCTCGGGCATCAACCGGCATGTCGCGCTCGAAGTGCACGAACCGGTACGGGTCGCCGAATACGGCACGGTGTTCGAAACCCAGTCGGCAAATGCCGGTGAGGCCACGGTCCGGATCAGCCAGCGATTGCTCAACGACGGCGCCGCTACGGTGCGTGTGGCGGTGCGACACGAGTTGCGCTCGCTGCAGTCGGACCGCATCCACCGGTTCGAGACCACATTGGAGCTTGGCGCCGGGGCATCGGGCGAAGCGATCGTGGCAGGCGCGGTCCCCGAGCCGGAGCTATGGTCCGACAGCAGCCCGAACCTCTACCGGCTCAGCACGACGCTCAGCTGGGGTCCCGACCAGCACGCCAGCTATCAGGAGACCGTCGGCATACGCAGCTTCCGCTTCGACGCCGAGCAGGGCTTTTTCATCAATGGCGAGGCCCGCACGCTCAAGGGCGTGTGCCTGCATGAGGATGCCGGGCCGTTCGGCACCGCGGTGCCCACCGAGGTGTGGCTGCGACGGCTGTTGGCGCTCAAGCAGCTGGGCTGCAACGGCGTGCGCATGGCGCACAACCCACACGCCCCAGAACCCTATCGCCTCTGCGACGCGCTCGGTTTCTACGTCATCGATGAAGCCTTCGACGAGTGGGAAAACCCCAAGAACAAGTGGTGGCAGGGGCACAATGTCTATCCGCCGAGGCACCAGGGCTATGCGCGGGACTTCCACGAGTGGGGCGAGCGCGACCTCGTCAACATGATCGACGCCCACCGCAACCACGCCTCGATCATCGCCTGGAGCATCGGCAACGAGATCGACTATCCCAACGATCCCTACGCCAGCGCCATGTTCGAGGCGATGACCGGCAATAACGACGCCAACAAGTCGGCCAAGCAGCGCGCCTACGACCCGAACCGTCCCGACGCGCGGCGCCTCGCGACGATCTCGCGGCGCCTCGCCGCCATCGTCAAGGCCAAGGATCCGACACGGCCGGTGACGGTGGGCGCCGCCTTCCCCGAACTCTCGCGCTACACCGGCTTTCTCGAGCCGCTCGACCTCGTCGGCTACAACTACAAGGAACACCTCTACCCGGCCGACCACGACAAGTTCCCGCGCCAGCCGATCGTCGGCAGCGAGAACGGCCACGGCTATGCCGAGTGGCGCGCGGTGGTCGACAACGCCTACATTTCCGGCCAGTTCCTGTGGACCGGCATCGACTATCTCGGCGAAACCGATCGCTGGCCGCATCACGGCTCGCGGGCGGGCCTGCTGACACTGGCCGGCTTTGCCAAGCACAGCGCCCAGTTGCGGCGCAGCTGGTGGTCCGACGAGCCGGTGGCCTATATCGCCACACGCAAGCGCGGCGAGGACGCCAAGAACCTCTGGTCGCACCCGATCGCCCGTGCCCCGAACGATATTGTCGAAGGTGACCTGGAGGTCATCTGCTTTTCCAACGGCGAGCCGCGGCTCAGCGCCGGCGGCGTGGATGTGCCGCTGCGACGCGATGAAAGCCAGGGCTACTGGGTTGCCGCCGCGCTGCCATCGGCCGAACCGCTGGTGCTGGAGACGCACCGCAACGGCCAGGTAGCGAAGGACGTGCTCGGACCACGGGGCGAGGCGGTGCGGATCGACGCGGCGGTGTGGCGCGCCCCGGCCGACGCAGACCATCGGGTCACCGCGGCAGGTGTCCGCGGCGATGGCATCGTACAGGTCGAATGCACGTTGCGGGACGCTCAGGGCGCAGTCGCCGGCAACGATCTGCCGATCTCCGCCGAAGCCGAGGGCGGCACACTGCTGTTTCTCGAAAGCGGCGACCTCAGCGACAATACCCCTTACGCGTTGCGCGAACGGCGGAGCTTTGACGGGCGGATCGTCGTCTTTGTCCAGGCCGATGGGCCAGCCGTGCTGCGACTCAAGGCGCCCGGCCTGCCGGCTGTCGAGGTCCGGCTTTGACGCGACCACGGCATCATTTCTCGCCGGCGGCAGGCCGGAGCAACGACCCGAACCTGCCGACGCGTCGGGCCCGGTGACGATCACCGGGTCGTCCCTCCAACCTCCCCTGCAAAGGTGTTCTGAAAAATGCTGATCGACCTGAAGAACAAGGTCTCCATCGTCACCGGCGCCGGGCGCGGCATCGGCAACGAGATCGCCAAGACGCTCGCCGCCGAGGGCGCCATCGTCGTCATTACCGATATCCGGCAGGACCTGCTCGACGAGGCGGCGGCGGAATGGCAGCGCAATGGCTGGAGCGGGCTGCAGCTGCGCTGCGACGTGCGCGAGGCCGAGGACAACAAGGCAGTGGTCGAGGCGGTCGACAAGGCTTTCGGGCGCATCGACATCCTGGTCAACAATGCCGGCGTCGCCAGCGGCGCGCGGGTCGAGGAACTGGCCGAGGAGACCTGGGACCTCAACATGGACGTGAACCTCAAGGGCACGTTCCTGATGTGCCAGGCGGTGATCCCGGTGATGAAGCGACAGCGCTCAGGCCGCATCCTCAACGCGGCGTCGTTCGCCGCGATCGTCCCCTCGATCGGTGGGGCGGCCTATGCCGCCTCGAAATCCGGCGTCGAGGGCCTGACCCGGGTGCTGGCGGGTGAGCTCGGCGCGCACGAGATTACCGTCAACTGCTACGCGCCCGGCATGATCCCCACCGGCATGAACCGGTTCGCCGAGCGAACGGATGCGGAAAAGAGCCGACTGCTCGATACCCTGACGCTGCGCCGCTGGGGCAGCCCCAAGGACGTGGCCAACCTCATCTGCTTTTTGTCGTCTGACCTGGCGTCCTACATCACCGGCACCATGGTCGACGTCTCCGGCGGCAAGTTCGCCACCCAGATGCCATGGCTGGCGCACCGCGAGCCCTGATTGACGCAGATGCCAGCTGTCGGCCCGCTCCTCCCCACCACCACCGGCACGCTCGACCCGACGGGCGATCGGCGGTGGCGTGCCAGCGCGCCGGACGGCGAGGGTGTGCTGGAACTGTCGCTGCCGGCAGGTCCGGCCTTCCTGCTGGACGGCACCGACGAACTGTTCGTGCTCCCGAGCGACGCCCAGCACGGCAGCTTGCGCGGCTTCGGCGCCTGCTGGGTGCTGCCGCAATCGCCCCGCGACGGCGCCGCGTGGCTGATCGAGGCCGATGCCCCGATCGCGGCGGAGCGCGGCGCCACCGGCTGGCGGCTGCGCGTCGAGGCATCGAGTGCGAGGCTCACGCAGCACCGCGCACGCCCGCATGCCGATATCCACGGTGATACCTTCAGCCTCGCCCTGCCCGGTGGGGAGGGCCTCGCGGACGCGCTGGCGGGTTTTTACTGGGATACCATGCTGCCCTCGGTGATCGAACGCACCAAGGCGAAGGACTATGCCGACGCCGCCGGCTTCGTGGTCAGCACGCTGGCCAGCAAGTATTCCGGTACCTATCCGGATGTCGACCACGAGTTCCAGATCAAGGGACGCCTCGCCTGGGGCAGCCGGCTCGACCTGCATGTGGTGCGCCGGATGATCGAATTGCAGTTGCGGATGATGCGCGAGGACCCCACCGGGCTGTGGCGCAACCCCTGCGCCGTGCAGCCGAGCGGCAACCGCGAATATCACGTGCGCCGAAACAGCATGGACCGCAGAGAGAACGCGGTGATGTTCCTCGTCACCGGCAATATCGAGGTGCTCGAGTCGATCTGGATGTACGTGGCGCGCAGCAAGGATCTCGGCTGGCTGCGGGCGCATATCGCCGACATCGAAGGCGCGGCATCAGGCATCGAAGCCTATATCGACCCGCTCGGCCGCCTGTGGGGCGATGTCTACTACGAAGACCAGGTGATCAAGGATGGTCGCGAGACCATGGCGCAGGCTCTCGCCATCCGATCGTTCCGCCTGCTGGCTGAACTCGAGCAGACGCTGCAGCGCGACGCACCGGCCGCGCACTTCCGCGCCCTGGCGCAGCGGCTCGCCACCTCGCTCGGCCAGCCGCTGCCCGGCGGGTGGTGGGACCCCGAAGCGCGGCGCTTCATCGACTGGGTCGATCGCTCCGGAGCGGTGCACGATCACATCCACCTCCTGGCCAACATCCTGCCGCTGCTGGTTGGGGCGGCTTCGGCGGAACAGAGCAACGCGGTGCTGGAACTGGTGCAGCGCGAACTGCCCGAGTTCCAGCGCTTCCCGACCTTTCTTTCGGCCCGCATCGCCGACTACACCGACAGCGAAATCGGCGATGGCGGCCCCTACGACCTGTGCGCCGCGGGCCGCTACTGGTGCTGGGACGCCGCGTTCTGGTCGTGGCGCGGCGACGGCCGGATGCTGCGCCAGCAGCTCGATCGGGTCGCGGCACAGGGTGCGGTCGACGACTACATCATGGGCGAGCGCTACGACATGGACCATGTCTACTATGTCGACGGCTCCCCCTGGCACGGCGCCGCCCATTACTACGAGTATCCGTGCGTCTATGCCTGGGTGCTGTTCACCGAGTATCTCGGTCTCCGCCCGGCGCTCGATGCCGATCTCGCTGTGGCCCCGCGCCTCGAAGCGCATGGTGAGGTGACGCTGGGCCAGCGGGCCTACCAATTGCGCTACGCATACGCCGCCGACGGCTTCACGCTCGAGAACCTCGCCGGCACATCGCGCAGCTTCCGGATCGAACTCGATGCGCTTTACCCGGCGGCCGGAAAGTTCCGGCTCTCGACCGGCGAGTGGCTCGACGACCGCCCCGTGACACTGGGGCCGGGCGAGCGGATCACCCTCGTGCCATACGCTCCCGTCTGACCGCGCCGCGCTTCAGATTTCCTCTGGCGGCTCCCAGTTCGGCCAGTCGGCGACATGGTCTTCCCACTCGCCCGGCTTCACCGATTGCTCCGGCACGGTGCGGCCGCGAACCGAGACGCCGACGGCCATCACGGTTTCGGGATCGCCCGAGACCAGCGGATGCCACCAGGCGAGCCCCTTGCCTTCGGCGATCCGGCGATAGGCGCAGGTCTTGGGAATCCACTCGATGGTGCGGACGTTCTCCGGCGTCAGCTTGATGCAGTCGGGCACGACCTTCAGCCGGTTGGGATAGTCCGAACAGCGGCAGCTTTCGCCGTCGAGCAGCTGGCAGCGGACATCGGACACGTAGATGTCGCCGGTGTCCTCATCTTCGAGTTTCATCAGGCAGCAGCGCCCGCAGCCGTCGCAGAGCGATTCCCACTCCACCGGCGTCATTTCCTCGAGTGTCTTTTCGTCCCAGAAGGCCATCAAAGGTTCCTGTGCGCGATGGGGGCGTCGGCATGGGGATAACCGCCCGGGTTCCCCTTTCCTTGCCACGCCTTGCGCTAGTGTGCTTGCGCAAACCGCAAGCTGATCATATTCGAGCGACTGCCTTGCCAATGCGCCCCAAATTGGGGAGATTCAAGACCTTGGTACGCCGCGGAGTTTTTGGTGCAGGATCCGTTCTACCACAAAGAGAAGCGGCGCAAGAAAACCCGCATGCTGGCAGCGGACGCCTGGCTCGACTCGGCGATGTACGAGTTCGGCCAGTCGCTGGGGCGCGGCTACACGCGGGTCGAAGATTTCTTCTCGCGTTTCCGCATCTCAGGCATCAAGCGGCTCTTCGTTGAAATCGTCTCCGACGGCTTCAGCTTCCTCGCCATCGGCATGGTGCTGATGACGGCGCTGGCGCTGCCGGCGTTCGATGCCACCGCGACCGGCCGCTTCAACAAGGCCGAGGATTTCGCCGTCACCTTCCTTGATCGCTACGGCAACGAGATCGGCCGCCGCGGCATCCGCTCCGACGATTCCTACCCGCTCGACAAATTGCCGGACTATTTCGTCAAGGCGGCTCTCGCCACCGAGGATCGGCGCTTTTACGATCACTGGGGCATCGACCCGATCGGTACGCTCCGGGCGCTGATGTCCAACGCGCAGGGCGAAAACTCGACCCAGGGCGGTTCCTCGATCACCCAGCAGCTGGCCAAGAACCTGTTCCTGAGCTCCGAGCGTACCCTCGAGCGCAAGATCAAGGAGGCGTTCCTCGCGGTCTGGCTGGAGTGGCATTATTCCAAGGACGAGATCCTCAAGCTCTATTTCGACCGCGCCTATATGGGCGGCGGCAATTTCGGCGCGGCGGCGGCAGCCGAGTTCTATTTCGGCAAGAAGATCACCGATGTGAACCTGGCCGAGGCGGCGATGCTGGCCGGGCTGTTCAAGGCGCCGACCAAATACGCCCCGCATGTCGACCTCGCGGCGGCGCGCGGTCGCGCCAACCTGGTGCTGTCCAACCTCGTCGACGCGGGCTTTCTCACCGAGGGACAGGTCACGGCGGCGCGGCGCAACCCGGCGACGCCGATCGACCGTTCGGCCGAGGCGAACTCGCCCAACTACTTCCTCGACTATGCCTTCGAGGAGGCCAAGAAGATCATCGAGGCCAGCGGCACCACCTCGAACACCTTCGTGGTGCGCACCACCATCGATCCGGTGCTGCAGTCCTATGCCGAGGATTCCGTCACCTCGGTGGTGCGCGAGCAGGGTGAGGCCTACAATGTCAGCCAGGCGGCGATGGTGGTGCTGGAGCCCACCGGGCCGATCCGCGCCATGGTCGGCGGAGTGGACTATGGCAAGAGCCAGTTCAACCGTTCGATCGTCCCCAACCGGCAGCCGGGTTCGGCATTCAAGCTGTTCGACTACGGCGCAGCGTTCGAGAACATCCCGGAATACGACCCCGACACCGTGGTTTCGGGCGCCACCCAGTGCATCGGCAACTGGTGCCCGCAGAACTACTCGCGCAATGCGGTCGGCCGCATCAGCCTGATCTCGGCCTTCCAGCAGTCGATCAACACCGTGCCGGTGAACCTGTCGATCAAGATGGGCCGCCAGCCGATCGCCGACTTCGCGCACAAGATCGGCATCACCAACGATTTCCCGGTCACCCGTTCGCTGGCGCTCGGCGCGGCTTCGGTCAGCGTCATCGACATGGCGTCGTCCTATGCGGTGTTCGCCAACCAGGGCTACAAGACGCCGGCCTACGGCATTACCCGCATCACGACGCTGTCGGGCGAGCCGATCTTCGATGCCGATCCAGAGGCACACCTGGAGCGCGTGGTCAGCGACCGGACCGTGAGATACATGAATCGGATGATGCGCGCCGTGGTCGAAAGCGGCACCGGCCGCCGGGCGCTGATCGAGGGCGTCCCGTCGGTGGGCAAAACCGGCACCACGTCATCGTACCGCGATGCCTGGTTCTGCGGTTTCACCGGCAACTATGTGGCGGCCGTCTGGTTCGGCAATGACGACTACCGGCCGACCAAGACGCTCACCGGCGGCCTGCTGCCGACGATCGCCTGGCAGAAATTCATGGCCTATGCCCACACCAATATCGAGATCAAGCCGGTCGAGGGCGTGGACTTCAAGCCCGCGCCGTTCGTCATTGCCAATGCCGAGGAGGGCCAGCCGATCGCGCCAGTCGTCGAACGTCCGCCGGGGCTGAAACCCGGCGCGGCCGACAAGCTGCTCGAAGTCGCCGACCGGCTGCGCAATGCGCTCAATGGCGGCGCCGGCAACCAGGCGGCGCTCACGGTCACCTCTCCTGCTCCAGCCAAGGCGCTGTAACCGTTGCGCTTTCTTGTTCACCTCGGGACCATGCTGCTGGTCGCTCTGGCGGTCGGCTTCGGCCTCAGCTGGTATGCGCTGAGCGATGGCCGGCTGTTCGGCGCCATCGAGATCGGTCCATGGTCGGCGTGGCGCGACGTGGGCGTGCCGGCCCCCGACCCCTATACCCGCGCCTTCATTGCCCGTGCCGGCGCGCTCGAGCTCGGCGCCAGCGAGGGCATCCAGTTCGTTGCCACGACGGACAGCGACAACCGCCGCCTCGACCGCGCCTGCCGCTACCGCATCGACGGCAGCACGCCGGCGGCGCGGTTCTGGACGCTGGTGCCGGTGGCGCCGGACGACGGCAGGCCGATTACCCGGGCGGACGGGCCGCTCGACTTCCAGAGTTCGCGGCTCAGCCGCGCCGGCGATGGTTCGGTGGAGCTCTATGTCTCCAAGGCACTTTCGCCGCAGAACTGGCTGGAGATTACCGGCGACGGCGCGTTCGACCTGGTGCTGACGCTCTACGACACCTCGAGCCTGTCGGGTGTCGCCGCCGATGTCGCCGCCCTTCCCTCGATCATCCGTGAGACCTGCGCATGATCCGCACGCTGCTTTGGCTGCTCGCCGGCGCCGTGCTGGGCGGCATCATCCACATCGCGGTGATCCTCAGCCTGCCGGCGCTGTCGGCAACCTCCGCCTGGGACCAGGTGGCGGCGGTCGGCACCGGGCCTGGGCCCACGGTCCTGCCGGCCGCCACGCCCAATGCGCCCAATCCGCTGCGGCTCGACCCCGAGCTGACTTATGCGGTCTGCCGGATCGACCTCAGGCTTGGCCCGGCATCGGTGGGCGGCACCCTGCCCCAGGCCTTCTGGTCCGTGGCGGTCTATAGCCGGGCCGGTACGGTGGTCTACTCGACCACCAATCGCGACGGCGTCGGTACGGCGCTCGACCTCGGCATCTTCAACCCGGCGCAGACGCGCCTGCTGGCCGAGCAGAAGCTCGATGTCGCCGAGGGACTGTTGATCGTCGAAGCCAGGGAGGACGACCTGTTCGTGGTTGTCCGTCTCGCTCCGCCGCACCCGGAAATGCGCGCCCGCTACGAGAAGGCCCTCGGCAACCTCAAGTGCGGCACCATCGCGACCTGAGCGGATCGCGGACACCAATGAGATATCCGAGCCCGGGACGCGGTCGGGCTCGCAACCGGCACGGCGCGCGCTACTTGCGATACTCGCCCTCGCTGGGTGCATCCATCAGCACGCGGCCGGGGATGGCACCCTTGCCGCCGCTGCCGTCATCCCAGCCATCGCCGCAGAAATCGAACGCCTCGGCGCGATCGACCCAGCCGGCCAGCCGGCTCAGCCGTTCGTCGACCACCACCGCCTCGCCATGCGGCGTTTCGACCAGGAAATGGTCTAGCGCATAACTGTACGAGCCATAGCGATAGCCGAGCGCGGCGACGAAACGGCCGACATAAAGGTCGTTCTCCGCCTTGCGCAGGCGCAGCTGCTTGAGCATCGACGCTTCCATATCGGTGAGCTCGGTCGCCGCCACGGCGCGCTGCCGATCGATTTCGACCACGGCGCAGATCGCCTTGAACGTGGCTGGCAGGGTCAGCAGGTCCGCCCCGATATCGTCGGCAATGGTGTTGTAGCGCACCCGCGAGGAGGCATAGCGCTCGTTGGAAAGCCAGCGGTAATAGAGATCGAACTTGTCCGGCCGTGAGCTGAACACGCCGGCAACGAAGATCACCTGCTCGTAGTCGAAGGCCCAGTCCCTCGCATGCCGCGCGATGAGGAACCGGTACACCCGGTCGTGCATCTCGCGTTCCTCGTCGGTGATGTTGAAGTCCGACACCGGCTGGTTGCCGAGCCGACGCATCAGCCGGTCCGTCTCGGGGATGATCTTGTCGTTGAGCACGCCCGGTTTCACCCGGCCGAAATCGCCAAGCTCATGCGCGCCCGCTGGCGCACAAAGCAGCAGCGCCAGCCCCAGCGCACGAACCAGGCGCAGCTCAGCCACGGCGGCGCTTGCCGCCCGAGGCCGTTCCGACCGGCTTGTCCGGCAGCGGCGAGGAGCCCCCGCCCCGCTCGTAGCGAACTCCGGTGAACAACAGGACCTCACCCGAGCCCGCCGATTGGGAGCGCGTTCTCGTGCGTCCACGCTTTGGTAGTTGAACCAACTTTCCCAACCTTGCCTCCGGGCGGGCGGGCGATGCTTGCCGGGGACCCATTCCATCGGCAAATCGGGAGCGACGCAGAGACCCGATGAAAGCCATTAAGAGTTCGTCAAGGTTAACAGTTCGCTAACGATTTCCCTGAAATAGTCAGCCGTGTGGTTGAGGCCCGAATCCTGGGGCCTTTCAGGGCAAATTATGATCGGTTTCCAGCCTTACGAGACGTTCCAGCTCCTCATCGAGACGGGCGGCGTCGATCGGACGAACACGCTGCTGTGCGCGGCATGCGATGCATTTGCACGCCGCGGGCGACCAACCAGTGCCGAAATGGAACAGTTTGCGGCGCTCGCCCAGCGCCTGTTCCCGGCTGCCGCGCCTGCCGCACGCGCCAAGGCTGCGGCCACGCTCGGCCGCTCGGAGGACCTGTCGCCCGAACTCGAGCAACTGGTGGTGCGCCACCTGGGCGACGACCTGCCGGATTTCCTGGTCTCGGCGCCCAAGCTGTCCGAGGGCACCATGCTCAAGGTGATCTCGGCCAATGACGTGGCGCTAGGCGCGGCGCTGGCCCGCCGCGCGGACCTCTCCAATAACGTGCTCGGCCGGCTGTTCCAGATGAACAGCCGCAAGGTCTATCGCGCCATCGCCACCAATACGGCGATCGTGCCGCGTGGGCCCTATCTCAGCGCCCTCGCCCGCTCCGCGCAGATGGATCACCAGGTCGCCTGGTCGCTGGCGGCACGCGAGGATTTCGACGCCGCGTTGCTGGCGCCGGCGTTCTTCGACCTGGGCGAGAACGACCGGGTGAAGGTGATCAATGCCTTCGCCCAGCGCGAGACCCCGGTCGCGCCGATCAGGCGCACGCTCGAACAGCTGTCGGTCGCCACCGGGGAACTCACCCGGGCGCTGATGAAGCTGTTCTCGGAGAACCGGCGGCCGGAAGTCACCAAGCTGCTGCATCAGATCACCGGGCTCGACGAAGTGCGCTGCGGGCAGATCGCGCATGATACCTCGGGCGCCGCACTGTTCGTGGTGCTGCGCGCCTTCGGCTGCAACGCCACCGACGGGCTCAAGGTGCTGATCCACGCCACCTCGCATGACGAGGATCGCTCCAAGGCGCTGGCGCAGTTCTCCAAGCTGTTCGAGACGGTCAGCGTCGACGCTACGGCGTTCCTGATGAGCGCCTGGCGCGGCGAAGTGAACCTGCTCGACCTGACCAAGCCGGAGTACAAGCCGTTCGAGATCGAGCGGCGCCGCATTCCGCCGCCGCAGACCCGCGAGCGCAACCCGGTGGTCGACCAGGCGATCGAGGCGCTGGCCCGGATCGGCGCGCGGGCCTCGTAGCAGCCGGCCGGAGGTCGGCCCCTACTTGGCCACCTCCAGCCCCAGCTCGCCGCTGCGCAGTTCCAGCGACACCACCCAGAGATCGGGGTCGAAGTCCTGTTCGCGGGCGATCCGGTCGCGCACCTTGTCGGGCTCGACATGGTCGAAGCGCAGCTGGAACACCCGGTCCTCGTCGTTATCGCCGAGGCTGGCAGCCGGCGCAGGCGTATAGAGCGACACCTCGCCGTTGAGGTGATCCACCTCGACGAAGATCTGCCCGGCGATCGGGTCGCCACGGCGGGACACCACGCAGAGGTGGCCAATATCGTTATGACGGCGCACGAACGCCGAAACCCAGAGGTCGGTGCGGAACATGGGTCAGCTGTGCCGGAAAATCCGGCACAGCGCCAGACGCTGCAGCGATCTAGATCGAGGCGCCGTTGTCGACCAGCAGGTCGAGCAGTTCGGGCGAGATGCGGCCCGTCACCTTGTAGTTGAAATAGACTTCGAAGTTGCGGATCGCCTTGGCGGTCGCCTCGCCGGCCACGCCGTCCGCCGGGCCATGCAGGAAGCCGAGGCTCCCCAGCCCGCGCTGCACCTTGGCGACGATCACCGGATCGGTCACCGAGAACGGCGCCATCAGCTGTTCCGGCGTCGCCTCGGTGTCGAGGACGGCAATCGCCTCGCCCGGCTTGGGTGGCGCGGGCTCTTCGATCTTCAGCGGTACGCCGACCTGCGGCTTGTCCGGCAAGGATGCGAGTTCGGTCCGCGCCGCGGCGGCTTTGGGCGCCTGTGCAATCGTCTCGGGCACCAGCGCCACGGCCGGAGCCGCCTCGGCCGTGCTCAGGGCGCTCGACTGCGCGGCAAACTGCTGCTGCGCCACCGGCGTCTTGGGCAATGCCTTGGGCGGCGTGGTCATGGTCATCGACTGCACGCCGTCGACGATGGTGCTGATCGCGTCGCCGGCGGTTTCCGCCGCCATCTCGAGGGCGGCCTCGGGCGATTTCGGCACCGGCCGGCCGAGCAGGGTATTGCCGGTGGCGCGCTTGGTCGGCTCGATCGAGCCGGTCTGAATGTCGGCGACCAGCGGCTTGGGCTGCTCCATTGCGGCAAGCGATTGCGGTTTCACCCGGCCCGCCGTCGGCGGTTCGGCTTCGACCGGCGCAGATTGCGCCTGCGGCAACGTCACCTGGGCCGCAGGTTTCTGCACCTCCACCGGCGCGGCGACCGGGGCCGGCTGCGGCGCCGGGGTCGAGAGCGGCGCGGCGAGCACCATCTCGATGATTTCGCGGGTCAGCTCGCCGGTGGGCTTCAGCCCGCGCAGCTCCTCGAACTTTTTCAGCGCCCGTGCGGTCTGCGGCCCGTAATAGCCATCGACGGTGCCGGTGAAGAGCTGCAGGCGCTCGAGCTTGCGCTGCACCTCGAACACTTCCTTGTTGCCGATCGGCCCGCCCGAGGCCTCGACCGGGGCGGCAGCCGCCACCTGGCGCTGCACCTTGGCGGGCGCGCTCATCACGAAGCTCTTGGGGCGTGTCTTGGGAATCACCGGCTCGATGTCGGCCAGCCCCGCCGCTGATTCGATGGCGGGGGTGAACAATGGCGAGGGATGCTCCAGGCGCTGGCCGAACAGAGCGTTCGAGCCGGCCATGGCAGTGGTGACCACCAGGGCGGCGATCGCGGAATTGGTGAGGGGTGAGCGCATGTAGCGCGCAATGACCCAGAGCGCTGCACGGCCCGCCTGGGCCAATGCGACGCCGCCGACCTGCAAGGGCAGGTGCGCAAGAGTTGCTGCCGTCATAGGGCTCTTTTTCTTTCGTCGTGCCATGTGGTGGGCATTTGCTGCTGAACCGGGTCCCGGTGAAGGGGGGTAACGGCAGCAGTTTCCTCCACCTTGGTTTCCGGACCGTTTATCGGCAGCAGAACGGTCATCACCGTCCCCTCCCCCGGCGACGAGCTGGCATGCAGCGTTCCGTCGTGCAGTTCGACCAGTCCCTTGACGATCGACAGCCCGAGGCCCGTGCCCTCGTAGCGGCGCGCCAGCCCATCCTGGGCCTGGAAGAACGGCTCACCGATTCGGCTCACCGATTCCTCGCCCATGCCGATGCCGTGGTCGGCCACCGAGATGGCGAGGTGCCGGCCCTGGCGCTTCATGGCGAGCGTCACCACCGAGTGCTCGTTGGAGAACTTCACCGCGTTCGACAGCAGGTTGATCAGGATCTGGCGGCAGGCGCGCTCGTCGGCGATCAGCATCGGCAGGCTGCGCGGAATATCGGTCATCAGGCGCACGGATTTGTCCCGCGCCATGGCGTCGACCATCTTCAGGCACGGCTCGACCAGCGATTCGGGGGCGATCGGCTCGGTGGTCAGCTCGAACTTGCCGGCCTCCAGCCGACTCATGTCGAGCAGCATCTTCACCACGTCGATCAGGTGATGGCCGCTCTGCTGAATCAGCGTCGCGTATTCCTTGTGCTGCGGGCTGAGTTCGCCGACGACGCCCGAGGTCATCATCTCGGAGAAGCCGACAATGGCGTTGAGCGGGGTGCGCAGCTCGTGTCCGATGGTGGCGAGGAACCGCGATTTGGCGCTCGAGGCCTCCTCGGCAAGCTTCCGCGCCCGCTGCAGCTCATGCATGTAGTCGTGGCGCTCGGTAACGTCGCGCAGCAGCACGACGACCTCGTTGCGGGCGACGGGTGCGTCAGCTTCGACGACGGGCGAAAGCGAGGCCTCGACCCAGACATAGCGGGGCGCGGCCGCCGACGGGCCGGGTTCGTCACGCCGCATGCGGATCTCGACGCGGCGAGTCTGGCCATCCTGGTTGGCTTCGGCGAACGCGGTGAGGTAGGTCGGCCGATCCATGACGTGGATGCGCTCGACCAGCCCGTTGCCGCTGAGCTCGAACCGGCGGCAGCCGAACAGCTTTTCGGCCGAGCGCGAGGTGAACAGCACGGTGCCGTCGCTGGCGAAACGCATCACGGCGTCCTGCACATGCTCGATCAGGTGGCGATAGGCGTTGATCTGGGCCTTCTCGTAAACCTCGAACACGGTGTTCAGCCGGTTGGCCGAGTGCGCGACGATCGCCGCGGTGACGGCGAATACCAGGCCGCCGATCAGCGTGGTGGTGTAGTGGAAGGGCTGCGGCCAGGCGAAGATGCCGAAGCTCGCCAGCACCCCCAGGGCCACCACGGCGACGAGGATGGCCCAGGCGCGCTTCTTGACCGGGGTGCGGGTGAGCAGCGAGGCATGGACGGGGGCCAGCACGGCGATGGCGAGCCCGAAATCGGCAATCGCCGGGTCGGCGACGGTGAGCAACGCGCCGCAGAGCAGCGTCGCATAGACCTGACCGGCGGCGGCGCGCTCATACTGACCGCGCTGGCACCAGGCCATGGTGAGCACGCCCGCCGCGACGCCCGTCGTCGCAAGCACGAAGGGCAGCAGCATGGACTGGGTCAGGGCGTAGAGCGACGCCGGCATGCCGATGAGGCTGAGGATCAGGACGAGCTTGGCATTGGTGGCGATGGCATGTCGGCGCAAGGCTTCAGGACGCCCGCCGGCGCCCCGCACCGGCTCGGTGCGCCAAGCGCGACGCATCGCATCGCTCAACCATGTCCAAAGGCTACGCATTACTCTAACCAACCGCCCCGCCGCCCATTTTCTTGTTGCCGGAAGCTTCCACCCGAACGCCTAATGCGGGTTTAAGGGGAAGGGCCCGGCAGGCGGTTGCGCACGCGATCCAGGGCGTTGCGCAGGGGCTTTCTGGGGTTAGCGTAAACAGTTCGTTGCGCCGGTCGCGGGCTTCCGACGGGCCGGCGGTTGTCGCTTGACTGGGGCCCTGCCGGGGGATTCGCCATGCCCCGTCCCAGGGGGTGCGGAACCCTATCGGCGGCATTTGCCTACAATTTTATCGAAATCCCGAAACCGGACTTAAGCCGCCTCGCCTAGCCTCGTTCGCAACACATGGCAGGTGGACTGCCGGTACGGGAAGAGGCGGCTATGTTCTTGTTGAGGTCTGCATTCTGGCTGACGGTGATGTTCGTCATCATCGCGCCGAAGGACTTCGACCTGGGCAAGACCGCCAGCGATGCCTCGGCTCAGGCGCTCAAGGCCGGCCAGCAGGCGATCGTCTCTCAGGTTCTCGCCAGCGACTGCAGCACCCTCGAATGCGCCGGCGGCAAAGCCGCGCTGACGGTGCTCGCCGGCAGCAAGCTCCCGTCCGTCGACACACCCATGCAAATGACGTCGAACATCCCGGTCCCGCTCCCCCGACCGCGACCGGATCGGATGGGTTGAGCCAGGGGTTGCGTCACTTCCCCGACGCTACTCCAGCAGCGATCCCTGGCCGAGCCGCAGTGCGCTGCCCCGCACTGCGGCTCACTCTTTTCGGCCGATAGCGAGCAGTCCAGGCACGCGGTCACGCCCCAATGGCTACTCGCTATTCGCCACTCGCTCGCCTATTTATCCGGCATGACCCATCCCGCTGCCTTCACCGAGATTGCCGAAAACCTGTCCTTCCTCGACGACTGGGAGGACCGCTATCGCTACATCATCGAGCTGGGCCAAGCCCTGCCGCCGCTCGCCGAAAGCGAGAAGAACGCCGAGAACAAGGTGCATGGCTGCGTATCGCAGGTCTGGCTGGTCTCCAACCATAACGGCGCGCAACTCGAGTATCGCGGCGAATCCGATGCGATGATCGTGCGCGGCCTCGTCGCCGTGCTGATCGCGCTCTATTCCGGCCGCCCCGCCGGCGAGATCGCCCAGACCGATGCGATCGCCATCTTCGACGAACTGGGGTTGCGCGAGCACCTGACCACACAGCGCTCCAACGGCCTCGTCGCCATGGTCAACCGCATCCGCAGCGAAGCGAAGTCGCTGGCGGCCTGAGGACGTAAGCCTGAACCCCACGAGGCTCATCGAGGAGGCGGCAGTGCTCACGGCGACCTGGACGTCCTTCAGCCCGTCCACGCATGGCAGCTGGATCGTCGCCCATCGCGGCGCCTCGGCGAGGCACCGCGAGAGCTCGGCGGAAGCGTTTGAGGACGCCATCGCTGACGGCGCAAACGCAGTCGAGACCGACGTCCGGCGGTCGCAGGACGGGGTGTTCGTCTGCCATCATGATGAAACGCTGAAACGCTCCGCCGGGCTCGACACGGCGCTGTCGGCACTGCCGTTCGATGAGCTGCAGCGGGTGGCGCCCGACTACGCGGTGCGGCTCGAGGACGTGCTCGAGCGGGTGCGGGGACGCTGCAACATCCTGCTCGACCTCAAGCTCACCGATGCGGCGGATATCTGCTCGCTGGTGGGCCTGCTGGCCTCACACAGGGCCGACGACAGCATCGCCATCGGCGTGCGGTCGCTGGAGATCCAGGCCCAGATCCGCCAGCTGAATCCGGACCTCGTGCAGCTCGCGTTGCTCGGGACTACGGAGCAGGTACCGCAGTTCGTCACCGCCGGGGGCGCGTGGTTGCGGCTATGGGAACGTGACGCCACCGAAGCGCAGATCGAAGCGACCAGAGCCCTCGGCGTGCCGGTGCTGGTCATGGTCGGCGGTCCCGGCACGGATCGCGCCATCGGAGATATCGGCACGACGCAGGCGGGGGCGTTGCTCGAGCGGGGCGTCGCGGGACTGATGCTCAATGATCCGCGCGTCGCCCGGCTGGCTCCCTGAACCGGGCAGCCGCTAACGCACCTTGAGCAGCAGCGCGTAGAGCAGCGCCGAGACGATCAGGTGCGCGATGACGAACCGCACCAGCACCTGCGAACCGGTCCAACCGACTTCCTTGCGGAAATGATCGTGCAGCGGGAAGCGCACCCGCCCGAGCACCAGCACGTTGAAGAAGCGCTTCAACGCCAGCTTGGCGATACCGGTGGCGCCATTGGCGAGAATGACCAGGCCGACGACCACGATGAGCAGGACGTTGTGGCTGGCACAGACCAGCATGCCGATCAGCAACCCCAATGGCCGCGATCCGGCATCGCCCATCAGCACGCTGCTGGGCGGGGCGTTGTGCCAGAGATAGCCGGCCACCGCGCCAACCATGATGATGGCGAGGCTCGCCCATAGCCCGGTTCGCGGATCGAAGGGAATCAGCAGGTAGCCCGCCGTCGCCTTGTCGCCGACGACGCCATAGAGCAGGAAGGCAAGGAACACGAGCGAGACCACGCTCAGGCTGCCCGACAGCCCGTCCACCCCGTCGCTGCAATTGGTGGCATTGATCGAGATCCAGATCACCGCGGTGAAGATCAGGAATACCGCGAGGCTCGGCAGTTCGAACGACCCGCTGATCAGCGGCAGCCAGAGGGCGATCGTGCCTTCGCCGCTCACCAGCAGCCACGCCGACAGTCCGGCGACCAGGAAGTCGAAGAACGCCAGCTGGTATTCCGACAGGCCGCCGGTCGCGTCGTCGACGAGGCCGATGCCCGAGGCGAGCAGCATGACGCCGACGAACAGCAGCACATCGAGCCGCCACGGCAGGAACAGGAAAACCGCCAGCGCGAACACCGCAACGAAGAACAAGCCGGCGCCCATCGGCTTGCCGACGCTCTTGTCGGCATCCACGGCGAAGGCTCGGCCGCGATCGCGCGGCAGCCACCGTGCGACGCGGGGAATGCCGAGCACGGTGACGAAGAACGCGGCGCACGACCCCAGCGCCATCAGCAGCATGTCGGAACGCAGCAGGCGGAACGCGCCGATGGTCGGCGACAACAGGTCTGAGATCCAGGGGAACAAATCACCACTCCAGGACGGCGGCAGGAGACTGCACGACGACTCACCGCACGGCAACGGACAGTTCATGCCGCCGCGCGCCGCGGCGCTCCGCAGGGCCGCCGCCACCGGCCCCGCTGATTGACGGAGCAGCGCGTGGCCGGTCCAATGTCACATGGATTCGACCCAGACGGAGATCGTCATCCGGCGCCCATGGACAGAGGGAGAAACGCTCTTCCTCCAGGGCCCGGGCGGCGTAGGCAAATCGACGCTCGGGCGCGAGTTGGCGCAGCGGCTCGGCTGGCCGCTGATCGACCTCGACCTTGAGTTCTGCGAGCAGCTCCAGTCCATCGGCCGGTTCATCGCCGACCATGGCTACCCGCGCTATCGGGCCGAGAACCTGGCATTGGCCGGCAGGCTGGTCGCTTCCCTGCCGGGGCCGAGCGTCTTCGTCACCTCCTCGGGTTTCCTCGCCGCTGAGCCGCACTCGGCAGATCATCAGTCGGCCCGCCGGATCGTTGCCGGCGGCTACGGCGTCACGCTGCTGCCATCGCTGGATATCGACGTCGCGACGGCGATCGTCGTGACGCGCCAGCTCCGCCGCGGCTTCGGGCTCGAACAGGCATCGGAAGAGCGCAAGTTTCGCCAGCGTTTTCATATCTATCACCAGGCCGGCGCGATGCTGGTGGTCTCGACCGACGCGGCCGCAGCGATTGCCGAGGAGCTGCTGGACCGGCTCAGGAGATGACACCCGGCAGGCCCCGCGACTTGTCACCGCCCCCCACCAGGCCTAAGAGAACGCGCGTACGGCCCTCGATGGACGGCCGGCGCGCATGGATAACGAGCTTCTGACGCAGGAAATGGCGCCAATACCAGCACACACGGACGCCGCAACGATCTCCTGATTGTTGCGGCCATCTGCCCCAAGCAAATTGCTGAGAGTCCGGCAGGTCGCCGCTGAATGTGAACACATTCCTGCGGACGAACAGTTGTGTCCTTTTCCCGTGATTTCTCGCCTGGCCCTGCCTCCCCCACCAACAAATACGATCGTATCCGGCGGTATCTCCGCCAAGAGGGTGCGCCAGATTTCCGATACCGGCAGGTGGTCCAAGCCATCTTCCGCGACCGCATCGGCCGGTTCTCGCAGATGGCAGCCCTCCCCAGAGGCCTGCGCGAGGACCTCGCGAGCCGGTTCTCCGACGATGTCTCCGGCCTCAGCCGCGTCGCCTCGCGCCATTCGGAGCAAGCGGAGAAAGTTCTCTACGGGCTGCCGGACGGCAAGCGGGTGGAAGCCGTCGCGCTGAACTTCCAGGCCGGTTGGGAGTCGTTCTGCATCTCGTCACAATCGGGCTGTGGCTTCGGCTGCAGCTTCTGCGCCACAGGACGGCTCGGCCTGTTGCGAAACATGAGCGCCGACGAGATCACCGATCAACTGCTCGATTTCCACCTCCATGGCCGAACCATCGACAGCGTCTCGTTCATGGGCATGGGAGAGGCGCTGTCGAACCTCCACACCTTCGAGGCCATCAGGCTGATGATGCGGCCGGATCTTTTTGCCCTCAGCCCGCGCCGGATCACCGTCTCCACCATCGGCATCGTGCCGCAGATGGAGCGGCTGGCCCGCGAACTCCCGCAGGTCAACCTGACGCTGTCGCTGCACTCGCCGTTCGATGAGCAGCGGACCGCGATGATGCCGATCAACCGCAAGTACCCGATTGCCGAACTGATGCAGGCGCTCGACCACCATGTCCGCACCACGGGCCGCAAGGCCTATGTCGCCTATGTGCTGACCGGCGGCGTCAACGACACCGACGAGCATGCCAGGGCACTGGCCCACCTGATGAAAGCACGGTTCCGGCAGGGTCGGCTGCTGCACGTTTCGCTGATCCGGTTCAACGAGGTGGCCGCGGCTCCCGCGGCTTTCGCACGCATCGACACGTCGGGCGCCCGCCGATTTGCCGACCTGTTGAGGCAGCACGGGGTCAGGGCCACGATCCGCGCCTCGTTCGGCAACGATATCGATGCGGCCTGTGGCCAGCTATTCGCCAACTACCAGCCGGGGACGAGTGGCCGGCCGCCGTGAGACCGAACGGCGGCTGCACAAAACAGTGTGGCCGCCCCCTTCGGAGCGGCCACGCAGAACGATCGACGAGCAGCCTGAGGCGATCAGGCGGCCTTGCGGCCCAGGCCATTATCCTTGGCGAGACGCGAACGGGTCGCCGAATAGTTCGGCGCAACCATCGGGTAGTCGGCCGGCAGGCCCCACTTCTCGCGGTACTCTTCCGGCGAGAGATTGTAGTGGGTGCGCAGGTGCCGCTTCAGCGACTTGAACTTCTTGCCGTCCTCCAGGCAGATGATGAAGTCCGGGGCAACGGACTTGCGAACCGGGACGGCAGGCTTCAGTTCCTCGGCCGGTTCGGCCGCGGCAGGAGACTGCAGGTTGCGGAGGGCAGTGTGCACGTCTGCAATCAGCTTGGGCAGGTCGGTAACGCTGAGAGCATTGTGACTAACATAAGCGGAGACAATGTCGGCGCTCAGATCGATGAGATCGTTGTCAGCCGCGGCATTGCCGCTGATGATATCGGTCATTTCGGGTCCTTTTCTGCGGTATGTCAGGGCGAAGAGGTGGCAGCCTTGCCCTGGACTGGTTCAATAGAACCGCTGCACTGCGAATGCAATAGCAACTGTCGTCTATGTGTATAACCTTTGATTTGCGGCAATAATGTGCAGTTGCCAAAGTGTTTCACTTCAAATCGTCGACAGTCGTCGTGGCTGTTGGAGCCTCGCCGCAGCGATATGCCGCACGCGCCAGCAAGTGCGCGGCAACTGGTGTGGAAAGCAGCAGAAACACAATACCCAGCAAAGCCCGCAGCACCACGGCGCCGTCGAACGACACCACTGCGACCGCAAGCAGGATCAGGCCGGCGCCAATGGCGCCGGCTTTCGACGCTGCGTGCAGCCGGGTGTAGAGATCGGGCAACCGCAATACTCCGATCGCCGCGATCAGGCTGAACAACGCACCGGCCAGCACCAGCAACGCGCCAAGGTATCGAGCAAGCTCGGCGATCATCGTTCGCTCTCCCGGCTGCGCCGCGCCGCCCGACTCATCAGGTAGCGCGCCAGGGCTACGGTCGCGAGGAAGCTGACCAGCGCCAGCGCGATGGCAATGTCGATGTAGAGAGTGAACCCGGTCAGCACGGCCACCCCGCCGATGAAGCCCACGGCCAAGACGCCGATCATGTCGAGGGCCAGGATACGGTCGCCGAGGTTGGGGCCGCGGATCAATCGAATCACCGCCAGCACCATGCCGATCAGCAGCAGCCCGAGTGCGGCCTGGCCCGCCAGTTGCAATGCCGCTGCGCCACTCAATTGCAGGCCCCCCTCACCTTGGCCTCGAAGCCCTGAGCAATCTCGGCGATGAACGCCTCCCGGTCGGTGACGTGAATGGCATGGATATAGAGGAAGCGCCGGTCCTCGGAGACGTCGACGCTCAGCGTACCGGGCGTCAGGGTGATCAGGTTGGCCAGGAGCGTGATCTCGGCGTCACGCGTCACGCTCAGCGGGAAGGCGATGATGGCCGGCCGGATATGCGCGTTGAGGTCGGGGCGCAGCACCAGCCGGGCGACGCGCAGCGCGCTCACCACCAGCTCGATGATGAACAGCCACGCCAATGCGGCAATGCGCAGAGCGCGCGGCAGAACGTGCGGACGCGAGACGTATTGGCGGACCACGAACAGGCAGGCGACGCTGACCAGCGCCCCGAGCAGCAGGTTGGGCAGCGTGAAGCTGCCGGTGACCGCCGCCCAGCCCAGCGCCAGCACGATGGTGAGAAGGACCAGGCTCATGGCGCTGCTCCCGCAAGGCCGGTGGCGACGACATAGTTGGCCGGCTGCAGCAGTCCGGCGGCCGCGTCCCGGCCGAAGCCGAGCAGCGGCTCCGGCCACAGCCCGAGTGCGAGCACCACGAAGGTCAGGACGCCGGCCGTACCAAGCCCAAGCCGGCGCACCCGCGGCGCCAGTGGTTTGAGGTCCGGGTTCGGCGCTTCCGTTACCGCCCCTTCATGCCCGGCGCGCCAGAAGATGTGCGCCCACAACCGGCTCACCGCGATCAGCGTCAGCAGGGCGTTGCCGAGTACGGCGATCCACAACGCCAGTGCCCAGCCGTCGCCGCCAAAGCCCCATGCCTCGATGCCGCCCTGCACCAGCAACAGCTTGGGCCAGAAACCGAGGAATGGCGGGACGCCGGCCACGGCCAGCATCAGCACGAAGAACAGCAGCGACGGGAGCGAAGCGGCCGCATAGATGCCGCCCATCCGCCGCGTATCGGTCTCGCCGGTCATCGTCTCAAGCAGCCCGGCAACGAGGTAGAGCCCGGTGATCGTCAGCATGGCATGCAGCACATAAGTGGCCGAACCGGCCAGCCCCGCCGCGTTGCCGAGGGCCGCCCCGGCAATGGTGGCGCCGATGCCGCCGATGACCAGGAAGCCGAGGGCCCGCCTGAGATTGGTTTCGGCAATCGCGCCCAGCGGGCCGAGAAGCAGCGTGCCGATCGCCACCAGCGCCAGCACCGGCTCGAGGATTTCCCGGCTCGCCGGCAGCAGCATCACCAGCGCCCGCAGCAGCGCATAGACACCCACCTTGGTCAGCAGCCCCGCCATCAGCGCCGAGATCGCCGGCGGCGGCGCGTGATAGCTGGCGGGCAGCCAGGCGTTCACCGGAAACGCCGCAGCCTTCATGCCGAAAGCGAGGAGCAGCAGCGCCGCGATCGAGGCCAGCACGGCGGGGTTGCCGGCGCCCGCGCGGCCGACGATGTCGGCCATGTTGAGCGTCCCCAGGGTGCCGTAGAGCAACCCCAGCGCCGCAAGGAAGAACGTCGTCGCGAGGAAGTTGAGGAAGCCGTATTTCACCGTGCCGTCGAGCTGGATGTTGCGCCCGCCCAGCACCATCAGCCCGAAGCTCGAGATCAGCATCACCTCGAACCAGACATAGAGGTTGAACAGATCGCCGGTGAGGAACGAGCCGCTCACCCCGGCGAGCAGCAAGAGGACCAGCGGATAGACGCCGTCGCGACGCGCCCGGTCGGGCATATCCATCCTCAGATAAACCAGCAGCAGCAGCGTCACCCCGGCTGCCGCCAGCGCGAAGACCGCCCCGGTAAGGTCGGCGACGAAGCTGATGCCGAAGGGCGGCAGCCAGCGCCCCATGGTCATCGCCACCGGTCCGGCTTCGCTGACCCTGAGCGCCAGCGCGATGTCGGAGACGACAATCACCGCCACGACGCCGAGCGCCAGCCAGAACTGGGCCTCGCGCGCTTCGCGCAACATCAGAAGCACAGCGCCGCCCAGCAGGGCCAGCACCACCGGCAGAATCACCAGCCAGTCGGTCGGGTGCGTCGCGAAATCCTGCATGGCGCCGCTCATCAGTAACTCATCGGCGGCTTGGGGCCGCCGCGCGGCTCGGTGATGCGCATGCGATCGGTATCGTCGGCCTCGAGCGACTGATAGGCGCGGTAGGCGAGCACCAGCAGGAAGGCGAACATGGCAAAGCCGATGACGATGGCGGTGAGGATCAGCGCCTGCGGCAACGGGTTCGCCGCGCCTTCCAGCGGCGCCTTGGCGCCATCGAGCGCGATCGGCGGCACGATCCGCCCCAGCCGCCCGGCGACGAGGATCAGGAGGTTCACCGCATTGCCCAGCAGCACCATGCCGAGCAGCATGCGGATCAGCGCGCGCGACAGCAGCAGATAGATGGCGGCAGTGAAGAACACCCCGGAGAGCGCGGCGATGACATGGTCCATCAGGCGCCCCCCTCATCGTCCTCGAGCGCCAGCGCAACGGCCGAGATGGTGCCGAAGACCACGAAGTAGACCCCGATGTCGAACACCATCGGGGTGGAAATGGCGACCTCCACCCCGTCGAACTCGAAGCTGCTCCACAGTCCGGTGAGGAACGGCACGTCGAACAGGATCGACAATACGCCCGCCAGCCCGGCCAGAGCGACGCCGAACCCGGCATAGGCCAGCGGATGGGCCTTCAGCGCCGTGCGCGCGGCGGCGACGCCCATGGCCATGCCGTAGATGGTCAGCGCCGAGGCCGCGATCAGCCCGCCGATGAAGCCGCCGCCCGGCTCGTTGTGCCCGCGCAGCAGCACGAACACCGAAAACACCAGCATGACGGCAACCAGCAGCGGGGCGATGGTGCGAAAGATCAGCGAGTTCATGGCGCCGCCTTACGCGCCGCACGGCGCTTCGGTTGTGGTTGGGGCTCAGCCGGCACAACCTCGACGGGCCTCTGCCGCCGGGCGCCGCGGATCAGCGCCAGGATGGCGATGCCGGCGGTCATCACCACCGAGATCTCGCCCAGCGTGTCCAACCCGCGGAAGTCGACGAGGATGACGTTGACGATGTTGTGCCCATGCGCGATCGGCACGCTGTGGGCATTGAAGAAGGTGGACAGCCTGAGATCGAAGGGGCCCTCGATCACGGCCCAGAGCAGCGTGGTGACCGCCACCCCGCCAAGCAGCGCCACGCCGCCGTCCCGAGCCCAATCCTCGAGGGGGCGCGGGTCGGCGCTGTCGAGATCAAGCCGCGTCATCACCAGCGCCAGGATCACCACGCTGAGGATTTCGACCATGAATTGGGTGAAGCTCAGGTCCGGCGCGCCGAACACCAGATAGAGCAGCGCCACCGCCAATCCCTGCACCCCGAGCGCAAGGATGGCGAACAGGCGGCGGCGGGCATAGACGACGGTCCCCACCCCCAGCACGGCGAGCCCAACCAGCCCCCATTCGTAAAAGCGCAGGTCGAGGCTTTGTGGCCCACGCGGCAGCCCGTCCATCAGCCAGAGCGGTCCGATCGCAGCGACCACCAGCAGCACGAACACCACGAACAGATAGAGCTCCAACCGCCCGTGGTGCAGCAGCCGGGTCACGGCGCCGGCGAACCGCACGATGCCGAAATACACCCAGTCGAAGCCGGTATCGAAGGTCCAGCCGATGGTCGTGGCGAGGCGGCGCAACAGCGATCGCGCCAGGTCGAGCCTGAGGAACAGCCCGATCGCCAGCACCCAGGTGGCAACCGACAGCCAGAAGGCCGGCCCGAACAGATCGACGGCGAACTTCAGGTGCGTATCCACCGCGACGCCGAGAATCGCTGACGTCGCCGGCGCCACCGCCAGCTCGCCGACGAGCGCCGGGATGAAGCCGAGAAAGATGCCGAGCAGACCCAGCACAACCGGCCCGGCGAGCATTGCGACGGGAGCTTCGTGCGGTTCGATCGGCGTGGTCAGCAACTGGCCCATGAACGGCTTGATCAGCAGCGCCAGCCCGATGGCGCCCAGCAGGCCGTTGCCGAGCACCAGCGCCGCGAGCGCCAGCAGCGACTCGAGCTGTCCGAGCGCCAGCGCCGCATACATTTCTTCCTTGGCGAAAAACCCGATCAGCGGCGGCAACCCGAACATCGCGGCCGACGCCATGATGGTGCCGATGAAGCTCACTGTCATCGGATCGCGCAGCCCGCCGAGCATGGTGATATCGCGCGTGCCGGTGCCGTGGTCGATTGCCCCCACCACCAGGAACAGCCCGGCCTTGTAAAGCGCGTGGGCGACGAAATAGAGCACCGCGGCGGTGACCGCCAGCTCGGTGCCGGCGCCCAGCAACAGCATCAGCAGCCCGAGCGAGGCCAGCGTCGTCTGCGCCAGCATCTGCTTGAGGTCGGTCTGGAGCAATGCGGCGATCGCGCCCCAGAGCAGGGTCGCGCCGCCGAACGCCATCAATGTCAGGTTCCATATCGCCTCGCCGCCCAGATGCGGGGTCATCCGTGCCACCAGGTACACGCCCCCCTGCACCATGGTGGCGGAGTGAAGGTAAGCCGAGACCGGGGTCGGCGCCTCCATGGCGTTGGGCAGCCAGAAATGGAACGGCAGTTGCGCCGATTTGGTGAAAGCGGCCAGCAGCACCAACCCGACCAGCAGCGGATAGGCGGCGTTGCCCTTGAGGTCGCCGGCGGCGCTCAGCGCCCAGCCACCGGTGATGGCGTAGATCGCCACTCCTGCCGCCAACAGCGCCAGCCCCCCAAGGCCGGTCACCACCAGGGCCTGGATCGCGGCGCGACGCGCCGCCTGCCGCGTATGGTCGAAACCGATCAGGAGGAAGGAGGCGACCGAGGTCAGCTCCCAGAACAGGTAGAGCGCCACCAGGTTGTCGGCGAGCACCAGCCCCTGCATCGCCCCCATGAAGGCCAGGAGGAAACCGAGAAATCGCCCCTGCCGGTGCCCTTTGAGGTAGGCGCCGGAGTAGAGCAACACGAACGCGCCGACGCCGGCGATGGTCAGCGCGAAGACGAGGCTCAGCCCATCAATCAGGAAGCTGAGTTCCAGCCCCCAGGACGGCGCCCATGGCCAAGCCACGCGGACGACTTCGCCGGTGCTGGTCCGCTCGAGCAACGGCCACAGCGCGATGAAGGCCGCGACCGGCACCAGCGCGACCACCCATCCGCTGAGGTCACCGACCAGCCGATGGATCAGCGGCGCCAGCGCCGCCGCCAGGAATGGCAGCAGCACGGCAAGTGCGATCGCAATGTCCGGAGTGACCTCCACTCGGGTCCGCCCCCCTGTGGGATTCGCTTCCCGGTCACCTTAGCCCGCCAGCCCGCCCCGGCAAGGCAAACCGGTCGGCGCGACAATGTGCACCACAGCTTTGTGAGCACGGGACGATTTGCGATCGGTCGGCGCAATCGCCATATGCAGCGCATAACGGAGATTCCCCGATGAGCGAGACCTTCAAGGTTCAGAAGTCCGACGAGGAGTGGCGCGCCACGCTCAGCCCCGAGCTTTATCGCATCGCGCGCGAGCACGGCACCGAGCGACCCTGGTCCCATATCTACAACACCGAAAAGCGCGACGGCGTCTATCACTGCGCCTCGTGTGGCGCCGAGCTGTTCACCGCCGACACCAAATACGAATCCGGCTCCGGCTGGCCGAGCTTCTTTTCGGCCATCGAGGGCTCGGTGGCCCAGACCGTCGACCGCTCGCACGGCATGGTGCGCGTCGAAGCTCACTGCGCCAATTGCGGCGCCCATCTCGGCCATATCTTCCCGGATGGCCCCAACCCGACGGGCGAGCGCTTCTGCATGAACGGCACCAGCCTGCAGTTCGAGCCGAAGGCCTAGGACCACCACTGGACGCTATTGTCGCTCCAACCACCGGCGTCATTCCCGCGGAGGCGGGAACCCAGTGGGATGTTTCACCCTCCACCGGCGTTGCGGCATCGCACAAATTTCCCGCCCCCGCGGGAATGACGCCGGTGGTCAGTCGGAGCTCAGGTGAACAGCGTCGGATACAGGTCCACCCAGGCCGGGTTCTTTTCCTCGATCAGCCTGATCTTCCAAGCCCGATTCCACTTCTTCAGCTGCTTCTCCCGCAAGATTGCATACTCGGCGTCACCTTGCTGCTCGAACCACACCAACCGATGCAACCCGTACTTGCTGGTGAAACCCGGCACCAGGTTTTCGCGATGGATGTAGGTCCGTCCAACGAGATCGCTGGTCACTCCGATGTAGATCGTCCCACCCATTTTGTTGGCGAGCATGTAGACGTAGAAATCCTTCTCGCTGTCCATTCGCTACCTCAATCCGCCCCGTTCACCGGCGTCATTCCCGCGAAGGCGGAAACCCAGTCCGATCTTTCAACCTCCACTGGCGCTGCAGCATCCCACTAGGTTCCCGCCTTCGCGGGAATGACGTCGTAGGGTAATACCACCCTCCGAGTTTTCATCGAGATCCTCCCATGCCCACCCCACCCGTCGCCGAACGCCGCCAGCATGCCAGCACTCATCACGGCATCACCCGGCAGGATCCCTATCACTGGCTGCGGGCCGATAACTGGCAGGAGGTGATGCAGGATCCCTCTACCCTGCCGGCCGACATCCGCAGCTATATCGAGGCGGAGAACGCCTATTTCGCCGAGGCCTTCGAGACGGCGCACGAGACGCTCGTCGACAAGATCTATCGCGAGATCCGCGGCCGCATCAAAGAGGACGAGAGCGGCATCCCGTCGGCCGATGGCCCATGGGCCTACAACTCGCGCATGGAAGAGGGAAAGCAATACCCGATCCTCGTCCGCACGCCGCGCGACGGGGGCGACGAACAGGTGCTGCTCGATTGCAATGTCGAAGCCGGCGAGGACTATTTCGGCTTTGGCGGCGGCGATCACGATCCGTCACACCGGCTGCTCGCCTGGAGCGCCGACCGGCAGGGTTCGGAATTCTACACCCTCAACATCCGCGACCTCGCCACGGGCGAAGATACCGGCGAGATCATCGAGGACGTCGCCGGCGGCGGTGTGTGGTCGGCCGACTCAAGCGCCATCTACTACTCGGAGTATGACGACAATCATCGTCCCTTCCGGGTCCGCCGCCACGTGCTCGGCACGCCGCAGGCCGATGACGAGATCGTCTACGAGGAGAAGGACCCCGGCTTCTTCGTCGGCGTCGACGAGACCCTCAGCCGCAATTACATCGTCATCGATGCGCATGATCACCAGACCTCCGAATTCTGGCTGATCGACACCCGCACCGGCGGCGCCCCCAAGCTCGTCTCGCCGCGCCTCGTCGACCGTGAGTACGACGTCGAAGACCGCGACGGGGTGTTCTACATTCTCACCAATGCCGACGGCGCCGAGGACTTCAAGATCGTCACCGTCGCCGCTGACAATCCGGCAGCCGACAACTGGATCGACCTGGTCCCGCACCGCCCCGGCGTGCTGATCCTCGACATCATCTTGCTCAGTCAGCACCTCATCCGGCTCGAGCGCTCCGAGGGGCTGCCGCGCATCGTGGTCCGCAACCTCGACGATGGCGAAGAGTGGACGGTCAAGTTCGACGAGGAGGCCTATGCGCTGGGCATGTCGGCCGGTTTCGAGTTCGACACCACGACCATCCGCTTCACCTATTCGTCGCCGACCACCCCGTCGCGCACCTATGACCTTGACCTCGTGACGCGCGAACGTACCCTGCTGAAGGAGCAGGTGGTCCCTTCCGGCCACAACCCGGATGACTATGAGACCAGGCGCATCTTCGCCACTGCGCGAGATGGCGAGCGGGTGCCGGTGACCCTGCTCTATCGCAAGGGCCTCGAGCTCGATGGCAAGGCGCCTGCCCTGCTCTACGGCTATGGCGCCTATGGTCACGCGCTGACGGCCGGTTTCTCGGTGTCGAAGCTTTCGCTGGTCGATCGCGGCTTCGTCCACGCCACGGCACATATCCGCGGCGGCATGGACAAGGGCTACGCCTGGTACAAGAACGGCCGGCGCGAGCACAAAACCAACACCTTCACCGACTTCATCGCCGCCGCCGAAACGCTGATCGAGCTGGGCTATACCAGCAAGCAGCGGATCGTCGCCGAGGGTGGTTCGGCGGGCGGCCTGCTGATGGGCGCCGTCACCAACATGCGCCCCGACCTGTGGGCCGGCGTGATCGCGGAGGTGCCGTTCGTCGACGTGCTCAATACCATGCTCGACGAAACCCTGCCGCTCACCCCACCGGAATGGCCCGAATGGGGCAACCCGATCGCCGACAAGGCGGCCTACGACCGCATTGCCGGCTATGCCCCCTACGAGCAGGTGGCGGCCAGGGACTATCCGCCGATCTTTGCGCTGGCCGGCCTTACCGATCCGCGCGTCACCTACTGGGAGCCGGCCAAGTGGGTTGCCAAGCTCCGCGCCACCAAGACCGACGGCAACGCGCTCTATCTCAAGACCCATATGGGCGCCGGCCACGGCGGTGCTTCGGGCCGCTTCGACCAGCTCAAGGAGACCGGGCTGAGCTATGCCTTTGCGCTCAGTTGCGTCGGATTGGCATAATTCCACCCAAAGCGGGAATTGTTGAGCAATGCCAAAGGGCCTATATCGGAACCAGCCCAGCGGCCAACAATCATAGAGACTGTCCCCCAAGGAGGCATCCAGAATGGCATACGAACTTCCCCCCCTGCCCTACGCCTATGACGCGCTCGGCCCGTACATGAGCAAAGAGACGCTCGAGTTCCACCACGACAAGCACCACCAGGCGTATGTCACCAACGCCACCAAGCTGGCCGAGGGCAAGGGTCTCGACGTGCTCGCGCTCGAAGACCAGGTCAAGGAAGTGTTCGGCAAGGATCCGGGCCTCTTCAACAACCTGGGCCAGCACTACAACCACGTGCATTTCTGGAACTGGATGAAGCCCAATGGCGGTGGCGGGGCCGGGAAGGTTCCGGCGGCGCTGATCAAGGCGATCGATTCCGACCTCGGCGGTTTCGACAAGTTCCGTGCCGATTTCATCAATGCCGGCACCACGCAGTTCGGCTCGGGCTGGGCCTGGCTGTCGCTCAAGGATGGCAAGCTCCAGGTCACCAAGACCGCCAATGGCGAGTCGCCGCTGGTGCATGGCAACGCCAAGCCGCTGCTCGGCGTCGACGTGTGGGAACACTCCTATTACATCGACTACCGCAACGCGCGCCCGAAGTACCTCGAAGCCTGGTTCGACAACCTGGTGAACTGGGAACACGTCGAGTTCCTGTTCGAAGAAGCTCGCTGAGCCTCGCCAGCGAGCACCCGCCGCGCTTGATCGAAGCGCTGCAGAATGCGTTCAGGGCCCGCTTCGGCGGGCCCTTTTCTTTGAGACGACCGGCCGTCGACCGGCAAAAGGCGGAAAATCGCCTTATCCGCATTTCCTGCGGCTTTCGCCGGCCGCGACGCAATGGTAACGATTGATTAACCATTGGGAGCGCGAGACCTTGGCCGAACCAGTCCGCACCATAGCCGTCCTCGTCGCCAACCCGGCGTTAAGCTCCATTCTCAGCATGGTGCTGGCTTCCGTCCGCAGCTTTCGGGTGCGTCCGTTCGAATCCGAACTGGCGCTGGTCACCTATATGCGGCTGGCGCCGGTCGACGTGGTGGTCACCGATTTCGACAGCGCCGCAGCCCGCGCCGACCGGGTTGCGCGCGACCTGCGCGCCGACCAGAGCATCCCGCATCACGACTACCAGGTGATCGCGCTCGCCAGCGTGGTTTCGCCCGAGACCAAGGAACTCTGCATCGCCTCGGGCATCGACGAGGTCATCGTCAAGCCGATGTCGCCAAGGTACCTGCTGGAGCGCGTGCAATCGCGCCTCGCCCGCCGCGCTGCCAGCTTCGCCGGATATCGGTCGGTGCGCACCGCGTCGGCTCGGCGCCAGGACTTTTCGCAGTATGGCAACGTCATTCCGCTTTGGACGCGCGAACGCCCGCTGCCGACGCACTGAGCCCTGCAATCGATCGCCGGCAGGGCGTGACGACGCGCGCTGCACGCCGTCCTACGCCGTAACGTTCAGCGCCCAGGCCACCTTGTTCCACAGGTCGTCGACATTGTCGGTGAACACCACGACACGGTCGGCGTGGCTCACCGAGTGGCTGAGGATGTCGGTGGCCATGCCGCGCATGGCTTCGAACGCCCGGTGGTGATTGAGCAGGACGACCGGTTTGCCGCCGGCGCCGCCACCCGCCCGCACCCAGGTGCGATAGAGAGCAGCCGCCGAGGCGAGCGAACCGGGCAACCCGACGAAGCCCTGCGCCAGTTCGCCCACGCGCTTGACCCGCGCCTCCGGGTCATCGATCCGCTCCACCGGGACCTCGGCCAGTGCCGCCGGCGCCTGGAATGCCGCGTCGGCCACGATCAGCACCTCGCCTCCGGCGGCGCGGGCGCTGGTGATCAGCGGGATGTTGTCCAGGGTTTCGTCGGCAAGGCAGATGATCCGGGCGCCATGGCGGGCCAGCAGGGTTCCGGCCTGCGACATCAGCGAACTGCGCTCCGCATCGCCGGGCCCCTTGTCGGAGGCGAATACGGCCAGCGACGGATGGTTCTGCGCGACGTTACCGACCACGGGTGAGGCCGCCGAGAATGCCGCGCAACAGGGCCTTGCCGAGCCCGTTCGCCATGGTGCGGCTGAACGAGGTGATCGCCGCCTCGGTCGGGGTCTGCCGGGTCGAACGGCGCGGCTGAGCGGCACGATCGGCGCGTTCCTGCGCCGCCGCCGCCTTGGCGTCGGCCTGCGCCTGCTTGGCGTCGAGCTCGGCCTGCTTGGCCGCGGCCTCGCTCGCCTGGCGCTCCTGGGTCTTCTTGGTCAGGACCTCGAAGGCCGACTCGCGGTCGACCACCGTGTCGTAAACCCCAGCCACCGGCGAATTGGCGATCACCGCCCGGCGCTCCTCAGGCAGGAGCGGTCCGACCTGGCCAGAAGGCGGCCGGATCAGGGTCCGGCCGACGATCGAGGGCACGCCCTTGTCTTCGAGCACGGAAACCAGCGCCTCGCCGGTGCCGAGCTGGGTGATCACCTCGGCGGTGGAAAAGGCCGGGTTGGGGCGGAACGAGTCTGCCGCCATCCGTACCGCCTTCTGCTCCTTGGGAGTATAGGCCCTGAGCGCGTGCTGCACGCGGTTCGACAACTGGGCCAGCACCGCATCCGGAATATCGACCGGATTCTGGGTCACGAAATACACGCCGACGCCCTTGGAGCGTACCAGCTTGACCACCTGCTCCACCTTGTCGACCAGCGCCTTGGGCGCATCGTCGAACAGCAGGTGGGCTTCGTCGAAGAAGAACACCAGCTTGGGCTTGTCCGGATCGCCCACCTCCGGCAGCACTTCGAACAGTTCCGACATCAGCCACAACAGGAAGGTCGCGTAGAGCCGCGGGGCCCGCATCAGTTCGTCCGCGGCGAGGATCGAGACGTAGCCCTTGCCATCGGTGGTGGTGCGCATCAGGTCGCGGATATCGAGCGCCCGCTCGCCGAAGAACTGGTCGCCGCCCTGTTGCTCCAGCACCAGCAGCGAGCGCTGCACCGCGCCCACCGTGGCGGAGGCGACATTGCCGTACTGCACCGAGATGTCCTTGGCGTTGTTGGCGATTTCCACCAGCAGGGCGCGCAGGTCCTTGAGGTCGAGCAGCAGCAGGCCGTTATCGTCGGCATATTTGAAGGCGATGTTGAGCACGCCTTCCTGGGTATCGTTGAGATCGAGAATGCGGCTCAGCAGCAGCGGCCCCATTTCGGAGATGGTGGTGCGCACCGGGTGGCCCTGCCGCCCGAACAGATCCCAGAAGATGGTGGGGAACTTGTCCGCCGCGTAATCGGTGAAACCGATCTCCTGGGCGCGCTTCACCTGCCAGTCGAGCATCTTGCCCATATTGGCGATGCCCGAGAGGTCGCCCTTGATGTCGGCGGCGAACACCGGAACGCCGGCAGCCGAAAAGCCCTCGGCGATCGATTGCAGGGTCACGGTCTTGCCGGTGCCGGTGGCGCCGGTCACCAGCCCGTGCCGGTTGCCGTATTTCAGCGCCAGGTATTCCGGCCGGGTGCTTTGACCGAGATAGATCTTGTCGGGAAGGAGCATGACGCCTCACTGGATTCGATGGCCGGTTGCGGACTCTATACCGGCGGGGGCATGGGCTGCCAAATGAAAGCGGGCGATCGCCTCATGCCCCGATGGGTGCGGGTGCGGTTCGATTCAATCCCACATAGCTTGGGGAAGCAGCCGGAATCGGCAATTCCCAAACGCCCCCCTACGCCCTTACACTCGGCGCCATGCATCTGAGCCGCCGTCACATTCTCGTCGGACTTGCCGCCCTGCCGTTCGTCGGCGGGGTGCGGGCGCAATCGCTCGATTCGACAACGCTCAACCTGACGCCCGGCAGCCTCGACGATCAGAGCGGACCGATGCAGGAGGCGCTGCTGCGCGCAGCGGCGGAGGGCCGGCCGCTGTTCCTTCCCTCGGGCAGCTACTACGTGCAGAACCTGCAGGTGCCCAGCAATGTGGTGGTCACCGGGATACCCGGCGGCACCATCCTCGCGGCGGCCGGCGACGCGCCGGTGTTCCGCATCGCCGGCAGCGCGCATGTCAACCTTGCCGGCGTCACCTTCACCCGCGGCAATGGCGGGCCGTCCGGCGCCGATCGCGGCCTGGTCGAGATCGAGGCGAGCGATCACGTCACGCTGAGCAATTGCAGCTTCGTGGGCGGCGCCGCCAACGGCCTCGCCGTGCGCGATGCCGGCGCCGACATCGAGGATTGCGACTTTACCGGCCACGCCCTCGCCGCGATCTTCTCGGTCGATGGGCGCGGGCTCAACATCACCACCAATCGCGTCACCAAATGCGGCAATGGCGGCTTCCTGATCTGGGGCAGCAAGCCGCGGCACGACGGCTCGGTGATCTCAGGCAACACCATCACCGGAATTGGCGCCACCAATGGCGGCAACGGCCAGAACGGCAACGGCATCAACATCTTCCGCTGCAGCGATGTGATCGTCGCCAACAACCAGATTGCCGATTGCCGGTTCACCGCGGTGCGGCTCAACTCGACCGGCAACGTTGCGGTCACCGGCAATATCTGCCGCAACTCCGGCGAAGTGGCGATCTTTTCGGAGTTCGCCTTTTCGGGGTCGGTGATCTCCAACAACGTCGTCGACGGTGCTGCCGCCGGCATCTCGATCACCAACCTCGATTCCGGCGGGCGGCTCGCCGTGTGCTCGGGCAACATCGTGCGCAACATCCGCTCGCGCTCCGAGGTCAATCCGGACACGCGACCGTTCGGCATCTATGCCGAGGCGGAAACCAGTATCTCGGGCAACAGCATAGACAACGTCCCCGGCATCGGCATCCTGGCCGGCCGCGGCACGTTCCTGCGTGACGTGATCATCGCCGACAACGTGCTCTACGCCACCAGCACCGGTATCGGGGTCAGCGTAGTGCAGAACCCCTCGCCCGGTCCCGTCACCATCACCGGCAATATCGTCAACGCCCCGCTCGAGCATGCCATTGTCGGCATGGAATGGGACCAGGTGACCGTCGAGGACCTGGTGAAGGACGCGGCGAAGTACCCGCACATCACGCTCGCCGGCAACTCCGTGACCCGCTGACGGTCTTTCAGAGGCCGGTCGAAGCCTGGGCAATCACCGCCCACTGGCCGGATGACTGTTGCCTGAAACAGAGCCCGGAGGCGTAGGGGCGGTCGAAGTCGTCGCCACCGACCTTGCCGAAGCCGACGCCGCCGGTGGGCAGGTGGAAGGCTGTCCAGTCCACCGCGGTCTCGGCGTCGTAGTCGGTGGCATAGAGCAGCCCGGGAACCACTTTTCCGACGGGCTTGCCGTTCTCCATCGCATCGAACAGTTCGACCTCGCGCTTCACGCCGACGAAATTGTCGCCGCTGGTATCCAGCACCCTGGCGGCGCGCTTCACCTCGGCCGGGTCTACGCTGCCGAGCGCATAGGTGCAGATCGCGCCCTTGACCGCCGGGTCGGTGCCCCAGGACTGTCCGTCGGTCAGCGACTGGCTGATGAAATCCAGCTCCATCCGAGTGAGGAACGCGCCGATATCGACCTTGGGCGGCAGGTCCCAATCGCCACCGGTGTTGTTACCCAGCGCCGCCACCTGCGATCTGGCGCTCTCCCACGGTCCCTCCAGCTTGACGCCGCGCGCGATGGACAGATCGAGGGTACCGGAGACGATCGAGATCTTCGGCGCCAGCCACTTGCCGATGCCATCCACATCCTCGGCGGACACCGCCGCAAGCAGCTCGGTCGCCGCGGCGCGGAGATCGTCGGGCGCCTCCATCGTCCTCGCCGCGGCGAGCCTTGGCGGCACGTAGGCGGGGCCAGCCAGCGCGGTCCCGCAGAAGGCGATCGAGGCAAGGATGGTCACGACGGCGCGGCGCATGCGAATCTCCGAAACTGACTGCTGAGTTGGACGCCGGCGGACGACGGATCCTTGGGGCGTCACCGGGCGGTGCGCATTTCACCGACCTCGAAGCCACGCACGTTGCGCACCACCTGGCGGGCGAATTTTTCGAGCACCGCGCGTTGGCCGGCATCAGGATCGGCAAAGCGCAGCAGCAGGTTGGCGACCAGTGTCTGGCTGGCCAGCATATTGCCGTCGTCGATCTTCAGCGCGTAGCCCCAGCCCTTGTCACGGATCGCGCCGCACTGCACCCCCTCGGCTCCGCCCTTCTGCATGACGCGGCCGCCGAAGGCCTCCATCACCAGGGTGTCGAGGTGACCGGTCCCGGCCACCAGCAAGGGGTGCGCGGTTGCGGCATCGAAAATGCGCGTCGCGGCGCTGCCGATCTCGGCGGGCAGCCCTATGCCCGTCGCCATCCTCGCGAAACCACGCGCGAAAGCGGGGAGCGGCGCGGCCCAGGTGGGGATCGAGCAGCCGTCGGTGCCGCACCGATCCTCGCTCAGCGGTTCGCCGACCACCGTCTCGATGGCCTTGCGCACCGCGATCTGCACCGGGTGGCCGCGCGTCACGTAGTCATGGGTGTCGACACCCAGCGCCCGTGCCACGCTGAGCATGCCGGAATGCTTGCCCGAGCAGTTATTGTGCAGCTGGCTCGGTTCCTGCCCGTGGGCCCGCAGTGCTTCGCGTGCCTTGCCATTGCTGGGCTGATGCGCGCCGCATTCGAGATCGCCCGCGGCAAGCCCGATATGCTGGAGAAAATGCGTGACGCCGTCGATATGGACGTCTTCGCCGTGGTGCGAGGCGCAGGCCAGCGCCAGTTCTTCGTCGCTCAACCCGAAGCGGTCGATGGCGCCCGAACTCACCATGGCCAAGGCCTGCATCGACTTGATCGCCGAGCGCGGAAACACCGGCCGGGCAATATCGCCCGCGGCGGCGACGACATTGCCTTCGGCGTCCGAAATCACGAAGGCGCCGCGATGGCGGTTCTCGATGAAGGTGCCGCGCGTCTGCTCGATGAGGATGGGGTTGGCGTCCAAAACTGACTCTCGGAAAGAAAAAAGGCCCGGAGGTTCCTAGGGAACGCGTCCGGGCCGTGAAGTCAATGTTTCGGAGGTCAGTCAAAGGCACGTATGCATGGGAGTAGTCGGGTCGTCATGAACGCCCGGCACGCTGTTTGGAGCAGCGCGGCGGGAATGTCGGGGTCAGATGTCCCAGTCGTAGGCGAGCTTCAGGAACTTGGCGTTCACCCAACCGCGGGTGTCCTGCTGCTCGACGAGGCACCAGTCGGCGCCGCCCTGCGGCGAGACGATGCAGCGCTCGACCCACACCGAGGTCTTGGGCTCGAACTCGCCGATCTTCTGCGAGTAGGAGGCCGGCCACTTGCGGACGTTGAGCGTGTCCCACTTCTTCACACCGACGATGTGGGCGGGGCTCTCGACGTCATAGCCGGCGGCCATGGCGGGCTGGATGGCGAAAACGGCGGCGCTGGCGATGATCAGACCGGCGAGGGTCGCGACCAGCAGCTTCTCATGGGATCTGTTCATCGTGGCATCCTTTCGGGGGCCGGGTTTCGTTTGTTGACCCGAACATGCCTCACCGCGATTGAACCCGTACTGAGCCCGCCATTCAGACAGCGTTCATCGGCAGGGCATTGTCGCGGCGGCAATAAGGAAGGGGCGGGAACCCCGCGGTTCCCGCCCCTTTCATCAGCAGGCAGTCACTGGCTCAGCGATGGACGTAGAGCGTCACCGTGTCGTCGCCCATCATCTTGACCCCGAATACGTCGGCCGCCGAGTAGCCCTTCTGGCGCAGCGCCCTGACCATGGCCTCGTTGCCAGCGATCGTCGAGCGCAGACCGCCAGCGTTGCCATCGTCGGGAAGGTCGAAATGATTCATGCAATATTCCGTCACCCAGACGCGCTGTGGTTCGACCACGCCAGCGAGTTCTGCGGGGGTGACGCGCTTCAGGCCACCCAGGTGGTCCTGACACACATCGTCATCTCGCTCCATCTGCTGGGCAGTTGCCAGGGCAACCGGGAGGGCCGTCACGCTGAGGCCAGTGGCGAGCAGGGCAGCCAACAGGGTTTTCGACATTTTGCATCTCCTAGTAGTAGCGGGCCGGAGCCGCCGGCAGAAAAACCAACGCCGGCCGGCCATGATGACCGGTCCGGCGTCAGTTTAGCATTAGGCCGAGGGATCAGCGGCCGAAATTGTGCACGTAGAGGTTGATGGTGTCCTCGCCCATCATCTTGACCGCGAACACGTCGTCGGCGTGGAAACCATGCTGCTGCAGCACCTGCTTCAGCACGGCATTCTTGGCGATGGCGGTGCGCAGGTACGCGGCGTTGCCATCTGAGCGCATCAGCGAGGACGACGGACAGAACTCGGTGACCCAGACGCGGTAGCCGTCGTTTACGCCGAGCACTTCGGCCGGCAGCACGCGCTTCAGGACGCCGAGCTGGTCGCCGCAGTACGGTTCGGGGGCCGATTGGTGCTCACCGCACTGGTTGCTCGTACACGGCCGCTCCTGCGCGGCGCTGGGAAGGGCGGGAAACACAGCCAGAATAGCGACGGCGGCCATCGTAGTGAGGGCAAGCTTGGTCATCTCAATCTCCTGATACTTGCGGTGGCGGGCTGACCCGCACGCCGGTGTTGTTCAAGTGAAGGGGATCGCGGTTGAGCGATCCGCCCCTTGACGCTGGGCCGGAGACTGCGCCCCCCGCGTTGAACCGGCACTGACGAGCGCGTTCAGGCTCGTGACAGAATGAATTCGATCTGGCGCTACCTGCTTGGTCGCGCCCGCAGCGTTGGAAATTGTCTGCAACTTTTCCTCAAAGCGCTCTAGGCTCAGGACAAATCAGTTCGAGGAGGAACGACAAGATGGCCAAGGTGCTGGTGACGGGCGGCAGCGGCAAGCTCGGGCGGGCGGTGCTCAAGGACCTGGTGACCAACGGCTATTCGGTTCTCAACGTCGACCAGACGCTGCCCAGGGATCCGATCTGTCCGACCGTTCGCATCGACCTCACGGATTTCGGCCAGGTGGCGCAGGCCGTTCTCGGCGGCGTCGATGAACGGCGTGGCCCGTTCGATGCCGTCGTGCACCTCGCCGCCATCCCGGCGCCCGGCCTGTTCGCCAACAGCCGCACGGTCGCGAACAATGTGCCCACCACCTACAACGTGTTCGAGGCCTGCCGGCTGGCCGGCGTCAGGAACGTGGTATTTGCCTCAAGCGAGACCGTGCTCGGCCTGCCCTTCGAAACACCCCCGCCCTATGTGCCGGTCGACGAGGAGTACTTTCCCCGTCCCGAGACCGCCTATTCACTCGGCAAGTTGCTCGACGAGACCATGGCGGCTCAGTTCTGCCGTTGGGATCCGGAGCTGAAGATCGTCGGCCTGCGCTTCTCCAACGTCATGGATGTCGAGGACTACAAGGCCTTCCCGGCTTTCGACGCCGATCCGCAGCTGCGAAAATGGAACCTGTGGGGCTATATCGACGCCCGCGATGGCGCGCAGGCGGTCCGCCGCGGCATCGAGGCCGAGTTCAAGGGGTTCGAGCCTTTCATCATCGCCAACCAGGATACGGTGATGAGCCGCTCCAACATGTCGCTGATGGCCGAGGTCTTCCCGCAGGTGCCGCACAAGCGCGAGCTCAGCCAGAACGGCACGCTGCTGTCGATCGACAAGGCGCGGCGGCTGCTCGACTACAACCCGCAGCATAGCTGGCGGAACCACGTCTGATGGCCATCCGGCTCGGCGGACATGGCCTCCCCATCGGCAGCGAGGACCCCTATGCCTTCGCCCGGGCGCATCGTGAGTTCGGCTACGGTGCTGCCTATGTCCCGGAAGTGACGCTCGCCGATCGCGACCGCCTGACCGCCATCGAGCGGGCGTTTGCCGCCGAGAACGTGGTGCTGGCCGAGATCGGTATCTGGCGCAACCTCGTCTCGCCCGATGAAGCGGTGCGCAAGGCCAACCTGGCCTATGCGATCGAGCGCCTCGCCATCGCCGATGCGGTCGGCGCGGGCTGCGCCGTCAGCTATATCGGTTCGTTCCGCGCCGGCACGGACTATGCGCCGGCCGCCGAGAACATGGGCCCCGAGGCGTTCGATGCGTGCATCGAAACCGTGCGTCATATTCTCGACGCGGTGAAACCGAAGCGCGCCAGGTTTGCGCTCGAAATGATGCAGTACTCCCTGCCGGACAGCGTCGACAGCTATGTCGAGCTGATCCACGCCGTGGCGCGACCGATGTTCGGTGCGCATTTCGACCCGGTGAACCTGATCATGACGCCGCGGGTGTATTTCGATAACGGCACGCTGATCCGCGAATGCTTCGACAAGCTCGGCCAATGGGTGGTGTCGTGCCATGCCAAGGATATCAAGTTGCACCACCAGGCCGCACTGCATCTCGACGAGGTGCAGATCGGCGATGGGGTGCTCGACTATCGCACCTATCTCAGCGAGCTCGCCCGGATGCCCCGCGAGGTGCCGCTGATGCTCGAGCACCTGAAAGGGGAGGAATATGCCGTGGCGCGCGATCGCATTTTCGCGGTCGGCGATGCGGCCGGTATCGAGTTCGCCGTGCGCCCATGACATTCACTGCTTGGTGATTTGCCGCATTCCGGCCCACAGTGCTGCGTTGCTAACCTGAACCGACACCCGGACGACTGGAGCCGCCATTGGGCGCCTACATCCTGAGACGCCTGCTGCTGATGATCCCGACGCTGCTGGGAATCATGATCGTCTCCTTCGTCATCGTGCAGTTTGCGCCGGGTGGTCCGGTCGAGCAGGTCATCGCCCAGATGTCCGGGCAGAATGTCAGCGCCACCGAACGCATCACCGGCAGCCAGCAGGGCGATTTCGCCGGCCAGGAAACGGCGCAGGCGAAAAACACCACCGACGTCAACTCGACCTATCGCGGCGCGCGGGGCCTTCGGCCCGAAATCCTGCAGCGCATCGAAAAGCAGTTCGGCTTCGACAAGCCGCCGCTCGAGCGTTTCTTCACCATGATGTGGAACTACCTGCGCTTCGACTTCGGCAACAGCTATTTCCGCGACATCTCGGTGATCGACCTGATCAAGGAAAAGCTGCCGGTCTCGATCACGCTGGGGCTGTGGATGACGCTGCTGGGTTACGGCGTCTCGATCCCGCTCGGCATTGCCAAGGCGCTGCGGGATGGTTCGCGCTTTGACGTGTGGACCTCGTCCATCGTCATCATCGGCTACGCCCTGCCCGGCTTCCTTATCGCCATCCTGCTCATCGTGCTGTTCGCCGGCGGCAGCTTCTGGAACATCTTCCCGTTGCGGGGCCTCGTGTCGGAGAACTTCGCCAACCTCCCCTGGTACAGCCAGATCCTCGACTATCTGTGGCACATCACGCTGCCGATCGTCGCGATGGCGGTGGGTGGCTTCGCCACGGTGACGCTGCTCACCAAGAACTCGTTCCTCGAGGAAATCCGCAAGCAGTACGTGACCACGGCGCGCGCCAAGGGGCTCAACGACCGGCAGGTGCTGTACCGGCACGTGTTCCGCAATGCCATGCTGCTGGTCATCGCCAGTTTCCCGGCAGCGTTCATTTCGGCTTTCTTCGGCGGTTCGCTGCTGATCGAGACGATCTTCTCGCTCGATGGCCTGGGCCTGCTCGGCTTCCAGTCGGTGCTCAACCGCGACTACTCGGTGGTGTTCGCAACGCTCTATGTGTTCTCGCTGCTCGGCCTCGTCATCGGGCTGGTCTCGGACCTGATGTATATGTGGATCGACCCGCGTATCGATTTTGAGAGCCGGGAGGTCTGATGCACGCGAGCATCACCGGCATCCGCACTCCGTTCCTCGCCTTCGCTCCCGCCGACCAGGCGCGGTCGGCGCCGCTGCTGTCGCCGATCAACCAGCGTCGGCTCAAGGTGTTCAACGCCAATCGGCGCGGCGTCTGGTCGTTGTGGATCTTCCTCGTCCTGTTCATCCTGACGATGTTCGCCGAGTTCATCGCCAATGATCGGCCGCTGGTGGTCAGCTACAAGGGCGAACTGCTGTTCCCGGTGGTCGTCACCTATCCCGAGAGCAAGTTCGGCGGCTTCCTCGCCGAGACGGTCTATCGAGACCCCTTCATCGCCGACGAGATCAACTCCAATGGCTGGATGGCATGGCCGCCGATCCGCTACTCCTACGGCACCGTCGATGAGTCCCTCAGCGGTGCCGCGCCCTCCAAGCCCTCGTGGCTGCAAACGGCAGAGGAGCGCTGTTCCGGTTATCCGGCCGGCGTCGCGGACCCCTCCTGCACCATCGGCAATTTCCACTGGCTCGGGACCGACGACCAGGGCCGCGACGTGCTGGCGCGGCTGATCTACGGTTTCCGTATCTCGGTGCTGTTCGGGCTGGTGCTCACCATCCTCTCCTCGATCATCGGCATCGGTGCCGGCGCATTGCAAGGTTACCTCGGCGGTTGGGTCGACCTGATCGCCCAGCGCGCCATCGAGGTCTGGACCTCGGTCCCCTCGCTCTACCTGCTGCTGATCATTTCCAGCATCATCGCTCCCAGCTTCTGGGTGCTGCTCGGTATCCTGCTGTTGTTTTCATGGACGGCGCTGGTCGGCATCGTGCGCGCCGAGTTCCTGCGCGCCCGCAACTTCGAATATGTCGCCGCGGCGCGTGCGCTGGGCGTCTCGAACTTCAAGATCATGATCGGCCACCTGTTGCCCAACGCCATGGTCGCGACCCTGACCTTCATGCCGTTCATCCTCGCCGGGTCGGTCACGACGCTCACGGCGCTCGATTTCCTCGGTTTCGGCCTGCCCGTCGGCTCGCCGTCACTGGGTGAACTCCTGAGCCAGGGCAAGGATAACCTCTCGGCCTGGTGGCTCGGCATTACCGGCTTCTTCACCGTCTCGCTGATCCTGACCCTGCTCGTCTTTATCGGCGAGGGCGTGCGCGATGCGTTCGACCCGCGCAAGACGTTCGCGGGAGCGCGTTGATGAGCGCTCCGTTGCTGCAGGTCGAAAACCTCTCCGTGGAATTTGCCACCGAGCACGGCCAGGTCCCCGCCGTCCGCGGCGCCTCGTTCGACATCGCACCCGGGCAGACCGTGGCGCTGGTTGGAGAATCCGGCTCGGGGAAATCGGTCACCGCGCTCTCGGTGCTGCGCCTCCTGCCCTACCCTGCCGCATCGCATCCGACGGGCCGGATCCTGTTCAACGGGCAGGACCTGCTGCACATCGACGACCGCGCCATCCGCGGGGTACGCGGCAACGCTATCTCGATGATTTTCCAGGAGCCGATGAGTTCGCTCAATCCGCTGCACACGGTCGAGCGGCAGGTGAGCGAAGCGCTGGTGCTGCATCGCGGCATGCGGCGGGCAGCGGCGCGCGCCCGGACCATCGAACTGCTCTCCGAAGTCGGCATCCCGGACCCGGTTTCGCGGCTCGACGACTTTCCGCATCAGCTCTCGGGCGGCCAGCGGCAGCGGGTGATGATCGCCATGGCGCTCGCCAACGAGCCGCAATTGCTGATCGCGGACGAGCCCACCACCGCGCTCGACGTCACCATTCAGGCGCAGATCCTCGAATTGCTGATGATGCTGCAGAAGAAGCGCGGCATGGCGATCCTGTTCATCACGCACGACCTGCAGATCGTACGCCGGATGGCCGAGATCACCCACGTGATGACCGAAGGCAAGATCGTCGAATCCGGCCCCACCGAGACGGTGTTCGCCAATCCGCAGCATGCCTATACCAGAAAGCTCCTCGCCGCGGAGCCGAAGGGCGAACCGCCCGCCACTTCGGAAGCCGAACCGATCGTGGCTGCGGAAAAGCTGCGTGTCTGGTTCCCGATCAAGCGCGGGTTCCTCCGCCGCACCGTTGGCCACATCAAGGCGGTCGACGACGTCGATATCTCGATCCGACGCGGCGAAACGCTGGGGGTGGTGGGCGAGTCGGGCTCGGGCAAGACCACGCTCGGCCGCGCGCTGCTGCGGCTCATCGGCTCGGAAGGCCGCATCGTCTATCTGGGGCGGGATATCGAGCGGCTCTCCTGGGGCGCCATGCGGCCGCTGCGCAAGGACCTGCAGATCGTCTTCCAGGATCCGTTCGGTTCGCTCAGCCCGCGCATGTCGATCGCCGAGATCATCGCCGAAGGCCTCGCTGTGCACGCGCCGCAGCTGACGCCGGCCGAGCGCGATGCCAGGGTCGTCCGAGCGCTGGGCGAAGTGGGGTTGGACCCGGATGCCCGCTTCCGCTACCCGCACGAGTTCTCCGGCGGCCAGCGCCAGCGCATCGCCATCGCCCGCGCCATGGTGCTCGAACCCAAATTCGTGGTGCTCGACGAGCCCACCTCGGCGCTCGACATGAGTGTGCAGGCCCAGGTGGTCGACCTGCTGCGCGAGTTGCAGCGGCGGCATGGGCTGACCTACCTATTCATCTCGCACGATCTGCGGGTTGTCCGGGCGCTCGCCAACCAGCTGATTGTGATGCGGAACGGCAAGGTGGTGGAGCATGGCCCGGCGGCTCAGATCTTCGCAGACCCGCAATCGGACTATACCCGCGCCCTGATGGCTGCCGCGTTCGCCGTCGAGGCGGTGCCCGAGGTGGCGCAGTGATCAGCCTACTTCGCCATAGCGTCCCTCTCTCCGAGGCAGAGGTGGCGCTCGAAGCGAAATTCGGTCCTAATGCCCAGCAATTGTTCTCCCCCGAATGGAGGCCGTCATGCGTATGAAGCTCATTGCCCTTGCTCTCGCCACCCTGGTCGCGGTCAGCCCGGCGCTTGCCCAGGACAAGGTCTGGCACCACGGCGGGTCGCTGATCGGCGAGCCGAAATATCCCGAGGGCTTTCAGAAGTTCGACTACGTGAACCCGGATGCGCCGGTCGGCGGCGTGGTGCGGCTGAGCGACATGGGGGGCTTCGACACCTTCAATCCGATCCTGCCGCAAGGTGAGGTGGCGAGCGGCATCGGCCTGGTGTTCGAAACGCTGACCACCCCGTCGCTCGATGAAACCTCGACGCAGTACGGCGACCTCGCCGAAGCCTTCAGCTACCCCGACGACTTCTCCTCGGTCACCTTCCGGATGAACCCGCGCGCCAAGTGGGCCGACGGCCAGCCGGTGACCGCCGAGGATGTGGTCTGGACCTTCAACAAAGTCATGGAACTCAATCCCAGCCAGGCCAACTACTACGCCAACGTCACCAAGGCCGAAGTCACCGCGCCGGGAGAAGTCACCTTCACCTTCGACCAGACCGGCAACCGCGAGCTGCCGCACATCATGGGGCAGCTGATTGTCCTGCCGCAGCACTGGTGGGAGGGGACCGGACCCGACGGCAAGCCGCGCGATATCGGCCGCTCCACGCTCGAGCCGCCGATGGGCTCGGGGCCCTACAAGCTCGCAAGCTTCTCGGCCGGCAGCTCCGTCACCTTCGAGCGCGACCCCAATTACTGGGCCCTGAAGGAGCCGTTCAACATCGGGCAGAACAATTTCGGCCAGATCAAGTACGAGTATTTTCGCGACACCACCGCCGAGTTCGAGGGTTTCAAGGGCGATGCGTTCGACTGGTGGGACGAGAACCTCGCCCTGCGCTGGCAGAACGACTACAATTTCCCGGCCGTCACCGAGGGCAAGGTGGTCAAGGAGCTGTTCGAGAACGCCTATCGCGGCTCGGGCATCCTGGTGGGGTTCGTGCCAAATCTCAGGAAACCGCTGTTCCAGAGCGAAGCGCTGCGCGAGGCGATGCTCTATGCCTTCGATTTCGAGGAACTCGACAAGCTCCGCTTCTTCGGCCAGTACGACCGCATCAACTCGTTCTTTTATGGCACCGAGTTCGCCGCCTCAGGCCTGCCGCAGGGCGAAGAACTCGACATCCTCAACTCGGTCAAGGACCTGGTTCCCGCCTCGGTGTTCACCACCGAGTACAAGAACCCGGTCAATGGCGACACCGGGAAACTGCGCAACAGCCTGCGCACCGCCAACGAGATCCTGACCAAGGCCGGCTATACCCTCAACGGCAACCAGTTGGTCGATCCGAACGGGCAGCCGGTGAGCTTCGAGATCCTGCTCAACGGCCCGACCATCGAGCCGATCGCCACGGCGTTCCAGACCAACCTCAAGCGGCTCGGCATCAATGCCACCATCCGCTCGGTGGACTCGCCGCAATATATCGAGCGGGTGCGCAATCGCGATTTCGACATGATCTACACCGGCTGGGTGCAGTCGCTGTCACCGGGCAATGAGCAGCGCGACTTCTGGGGCTCGGCATCGGCGGCGCAGAACGACAGCCGCAACTATGCCGGCATCGCCGACAAGGGTGTCGATGCGCTGGTCGACAAGATCGTCTTTGCGACCAACCGCGACACGCTGATTGCCGCCACCCGGGCGCTCGACCGTGTGCTGCTGGCGCACCACTACGCCGTGCCCACCTACACCTTGCGCAAATCCCGCATCGCCCGCTGGGACCGCTTCAGCCACCCCGAGACGCTGCCGGAATTCTCCATCGGCTTCCCGACGGTGTGGTGGTACGACGATGCCAAGGCCGCCAAGACCGGGGCGGCGAAGAACTAGGACGCCGACATTTGCGCGTGGGGTACCCCCACCCTTGATCCCTCCCCACAAGGGGGAGGGAGACGCATGCTGATGCTGCGGTTCTCGCTCTCCCTCCCCTTGATGGGGAGGGCAGCGCAGCTTGGCGGCGCCGCCGCCTAGCGGAGCTGGGTGGGGTGGAGCCGCCAGCTCGGAAGCTGGTCAGCTCTCCCGCAAATCAAACCACCCGATCCCCTTCATCTCCGCCTCATCCACCGCCTCGTCATACCCCGCATCAGCATAGCGCATCACGCCGAGCGCGGTGTCATTGGTCAGCGCGTGCGACAGCCGCTCGTCGCCGGCCTCGGTCCCATCCGCCACCAGCGTGACGCCCGCAGACGTCATGTAGCCGGCATAGCCGCCGCCGCCGGAATGAATCACCACCAGGTCGGCCATCGAAGCGGTGAGCAGCATCGCATCGAGCAGCGGCCAGTCGGCGATGGCGTCGGAGCCGTCCTGCATGTTCTCGGTCATGATGTTGGGGTGGGCCATCGCCCCGGCATCGAGGTGATCTCTGGAGAACGCCACCGGCCCCGCAAGCTCGCCTGAGCGCACCAGGGCATTCACCGCCAGCGCCAGCGCTGTGCGCTCGCCATGCCCGAGCCAGGCGATGCGTGCCGGCAGGCCTTCGAACGGCACGTATTGCCGGGCCAGCCGGATCCAGTTGGTGACGATCTTGTTGTCCGGGAACATCTCCAGCACCAGGTCGTCGATCCGTGCGATGTCCGACGCTTCGCCTGACAGCGCCATCCAGCGGAACGGCCCGATGGCGCGGGCGAATAGCGGCCTGAGATAGGCCTCGGTGAAGATCGGGATGTCGAAGGCGTTCTCGACGCCGGCCTGCCTGGCTTGGGTGCGGATCAGGTTGCCATTGTCGAACACCTCCGCGCCGGCCGCCTGGAATCCCAGCATGGCCCGCACATGATCGGCGATCGAGGCACGGCTCGCCGCCATCAATTGGCCCTGCCCATCCACCCGCAGCCTGCGCACCTCGTCGAGGCTCATGCCCTTGGGCACGTAGCCGTAGACGAGGTCGTGCGCGCTGGTCTGGTCGGTGACGATGTCCGGGATAATGCCGCGCCGGAGAATTTCCGGGTAGACCTCGGCGGCATTGGCCACCAGCCCGACCGACAGCGCGCGCTTGTCGCGCACTGCCGCGGCGATCATTTCGAGCGCGGTATCGAGATCCGGCGCGATCTCCTCGAGATAGCCGATTTCCTTCCGCCGCTCGGCCCGAACCGGGTCGACATCGACGTCGAGAATTGCGGCGCCCGCCATTCGGCCGGCCAGCGGCTGCGCCCCGCCCATGCCGCCCATCCCCGCCGTGAGGATGAAGCGGCCGGCAAGCGAACCACCGAAGCGCTTTTCGGCGATGCGCATGAAGATCTCGTAGGTGCCCTGAATGACACCCTGGCTGCCGATATACTGCCAGGCGCCGGCGGTGAGCCCGCCCCAGGCGATCAGGCCCTTCTTTTCGAGCTCGTAGAACACCTCGGCCTTGGCCCACTGCCCGACAATGTTGCAGTTGGCCATGATCACCAGCGGCGCCTGCGCATGCGTCTTCAGCAGGCCGATCGGCTTGCCGGACTGGATGACCAGCGTCTGATCCTCGTCCATGGTGGTCAGCGCTTCGACGATTTGCCGATGCGCCGCCCAGTTGCGCGCCGCCTTGCCGAGCGCCGCGTAGACGATCAGCTTGTCCGGATCCTCACCGACAGCGAGGACATTCTCGAGCAGGCGCAGCAACGCCTCCTGCCGCCAGCCCTTGGCGCGCAGCACCGGACCGGAGGGAATGGGGAAATTCGGATGGCGGGGATTGGGTTTTGGCATGCGGTGGTTCTAGCGCACACCGCCGGCCGAGACGACCCCCTCCCATCCTCCCCCTTAAAGGGGGAGGTGCCCCGCCGGGGCGTTAGGCACGATCGAAGACAGAGCCCCGACTCTTCACCTCCCCCTTCATGGGGGAGGCCGGGAGGGGGCCGTCTGCTTCAGTCAGCCGCTCTTAAGCCCAGCCCTTCCGAGCCTTCTTCTTCCGCTTCACACCGTCGAGCGCGTATTTGGCCAGTTCGATCCCCATGGCCTTTTCGACCGGCGGATAGACCGCCGGGTCGACCACCGAGGAGGAGAGCGGGATCACTTTCTTGGGGACGTGCAGCACGAAGACGAACATGCCTTCTCGCAACTGCCCGGCGCTGAGCGGCTGGCCGGCGGCATCGAGCGTGGCGATCACATCGGGGAAAGTGGCGAGCCGGTTGCCGCCGGCATCGTCGATGGCCATGTACTCGTTCATGGTGTGGATGGTGACGGCCTTGTCGCCCTCACCCAAGACGAACCGCCCGATATCGAAGGCCTCTCTGGTGTAGACGAGGTCTTTCCTGGTCACCGCGCCCTTTACGAGGATGGTGCCGCCGGTCGCCTTGACGATGGCGTCGATGATCGCCGAGCCGCCCTTTTTCTCCGCTGCGATGATCGCCTCGCCGAGGCTCAAGGCCAGCGAGATGCCGCCGAGCGCCGCGTTCCGCTGCACATACTTGGCGCGGAGCGGGTTGCGACATGAGGCGATGAAGCCGCCCGACATGTCGGCCGCCGTGCGGAGGATCGGCGAAATCTTTGCCGTGGCGCCCTTCACCACCAGCTCGATGTAGCGGTTCTCGGCGCGATTGCCGCCCACGGCAGTCTGGATCATCTTCTTGGGCGATCCGGCCATGCCGATCGAGCCCATGTCGCCGGTCGGATGGGCGCGGATATCGCCCACCGCATCGACCACCTTGGTGCCGAGAATGGCACTCGGCAGCCAGGCGTTGAGCGTCGAGCTCTTGCCGTTCTGCCCAACCATCAGCCCGCGGACCTTGTCGCCCAGCGCCTTTTCGAGCAGCTTCACCGCCTTGACGTAGTCGACACCGCGCATCTCCCAAGGTGTGGTCGAAGCCGGCGCGCCGATTGCGGCGGCCGTCGCCACCCAGTCGCGTGGCTCCAGTTCCTCGATATCGACGAGTTCGGGCTTGCCGACGCTTACCGCCGCATAACCGAGCATGCGGCCATGATCGGCCCAGCCACCGCCGCCGGCGGCATAGACGGAGCCGCCTTTCACCGCGGCTTCCACATCCTTCTCGGTCAGTACGCGACCCACTCTACAATTCCTTGTCCAACCGCTTCACCGCCTCCAGCAGCACGGCGGCGCCCAGCGCCACGTCGGCCGTTTCGGCATATTCGTCCGGCGTATGGCTGCGGCCGCCGAGGCAGGGGATGAAGATCATCGCCGCCTTGGTCACCCGCGCCATCCAGGCCGTGTCGTGCCCGGCGCCCGAGGCCATGCGGCGATGGCGCGCCCCCACGGCCACGGCTGCCGCGTCGAGCGTATCAAGCACGAACGGGTCGCCAGGCGTTGGCAAATTGTCTGAAATGGTCAATGGCGGCTCTATCGTCACCCCGGTCGCGGCGGCCGTCGCGTTAACGAGGACTGCGAGCTCGGCGACGAAGCGCTGCATGTCCTCGCGTCGCTCGGCGCGCGCATCGATCAGCAGCCGCGCGCGCGACGGCACGACGTTGGCCGCCCCAGGCTCGATCGAGAACTCGCCGACGGTGGCAGCGAAATGGAACTTGCCCTGGCTGAGCAGCGTCCCCAGTTCCTCGATCCCCAGCACCAGCCGCGCCGCGGTGGTCAACGCATCCTGGCGCGAGCCCATCGGAGTCGTGCCGGCATGGTCGGCCCGACCGTTCACCACCACTTCGATCCGCGTAATTCCGGCAATCGCCGTCACCACGCCAATATCGAGATGCCCGTCCTCCAGCACCGGCCCCTGCTCGATATGCAGCTCGAGAAAGGCGGCGATGTCCTCACGCTTCTCGACCTTGCCCGGGTTGCCGCCCACCTCGGCGATCCCTTCACGCAAAGTGAACTGGTCGACCTCGCGGTCGAGCCAGTTGTCCGGCCTGACTCCAGCCATGCCGCGACTGCCGACGCAGGAGACGCCAAAGATCGACACCTCCTCGGCAAGGAAATCGACGATCTCCAGATCGTGCTCGAGCTGCACGCCCTGATCGGTCAGCGCCCGCGCCACCTCAAGGGCTGCGGAGACGCCGGCAATGCCGTCGAAGCGGCCACCATCGGGCACGGTATCGGAGTGGGAGCCGAGCATGATGGTCTTGCCGCCGGTGCGGCCGCGACGGCGACCGATCAGGTTGCCGGAAGCGTCGACGCGCGTTTCCAGCCCGGCGGCCTCGAAGCACCGCACCAGCCACTCGCGGCCGCGGAGGAACATCGGGGTGAAGGCGCGACGGGTGTAGGGCCGCCCCGGCTCGGTGATCTCGGCGAGGGTCGCGATATCCTCGGCAATGCGGGCTTCCTGGGTGGGGAGATTGCGGGTCATTGGTGGCACGCCGAGAGAGACGGCCCCCTCCCATCCTCCCCCACAAGGGGGGAGGTGCCGCATCGAGTATCAGGCACGATCGAGCCACAAGCTCGACTCTTCACCTCCCCCCTTGTGGGGGAGGCCGGGAGGGGGCCCTCTCTATCAGTCAGCACCCTCACGGCCGCACCCACCGCCCTGCCCCGGGCTCGGCGACGTTGGTTCCGTCAAACACCTGCCTTCCACGCAGCCAGGTGCCGGCCACCGTCCATGGCAGCTCGATGCCGTTGTATGGCGACCACCCCACCACATTGTGCCCCGAGCGTGCCGCGTCATACACCACCGGCCGATCCACCAGCACGGTGATGTCGGCGTCCTTGCCCGCCTCGAGCGCGCCCTTGGTGCCCAGCCGAAAGTGCTTTGCCGGGTTGGCGGCCATCAGTTTTGCCGCCCAGGTCAGCGACACGCCGCGCTCCAGTGCCCCCTTGACGAATAGCGGCACCATGGCCTCGAGCCCCGGCACGCCGGAGGAATTGGCCAGCATGTCCGGGTTGGTCTTCCGATCCTCGGACCAGCTGACGTGATCGGTCGAAACCAGCGTCACATTGCCGGCGGCGACCTGCCGCCACAGCGCTTCCACCTCGGCGCGCGGGCGGATCGGCGGGTTGATCTTGGCCTTGCCGCCGAGCCGGCGGACATCGTTTTCCTCATCGAGGGTCAGGTAGTGAATGCAGCACTCGATGGTGGCGCCAAAGCCGTGCGCCCGGTAGTCGGCAGCGATGTCGTAACCGCGGCTCAGCGAGCAGTGCACCACATGCGCGTCGCAGCCGGTTTGCGCTCCGGTCTCATAAATCTGCAGCGTCGCCAGCAGTTCGGTCAGCGGCGGCCGGCTCATGCCATGGGCCCGCCAGTCGGTGATCCCGGAGGCTTTCACCCGCGCCATGGCGGCGCGGACGCTCTCATCGTCTTCGTTGTGGACGCCCGCCGTCAGCCCGGTCTTCGCCACCTCAGCAAAGGCCTCGGCGAGCAGTGGCGGTGAAATGCGGGGGAAGCGTACGGGGTCGGTGCCGAAGGTCGAGAACTTGAACGCCGCGACGCCCGCCGCCGCCTGCTCGGCGATGCGGCTCGCCCCCTCCTCCGGGTTGATCGTGCCATAGAGGGCGAAATCCACCCGGGCCTGCGGGGTGGCATGCGCCACCTTGATCCGCGCCGCCTCGGCCGAGCAGACGAGATTACCCTCGTCATAAGGCATGTCGACGATGGTGGTGACCCCACCGGCCGCCGCTGAACGGGTCGACCAGATGAAATCCTCCTGGTTCCTCTGGCTCAGCGAGTGGGTCTGCGCATCGATGGCGCCGGGCAGGATCAGCGCCTTGCCGAGCAGATGCCGCTCGTGCGCGTGCGGCGGCGCCCCTTCGCCGACATGCACCACCTTGCCATCGCGCACCGCAACATAGCCATCCTCGATCAACATGGAAGGCAGCACCACCGTGCCGGCGAGGACGAGATCGAAATCGGACATGTTGTGCCTTAAGCTCTCAGAATACGATGTTCCCCGGTAGGCCGGGGTGCTCCTAGGAACGCAGCCGGCGCTGACCGGTGCGGGCCATCAGGACCCGCTCGAGCGCCGACAGCGCATCATAGATCAGAACCGCCATCACGCCGACCACCAGGCCGCCCTGGGCGATGAAGGCGATGTTGTTGCTGAGCAGCCCGGCGATGATCACCTCGCCCAGCGTCGAGGCGGCAACCGTCGAGCCGATGGTGGCGGTCGCCACGGAGATCACGACGGACAGGCGGATGCCGGCGAGGATCACCGGGGTCGCCAGCGGCAGCTCCACGCCCAGCAAGCGCTGCCGGTCGGTCATACCGACGCCGCGTGCGGCCTCGGTCACCGCCGGCGGCAAGGTGGTGAGGCCGGTCAGCGCGTTCTCGAAGATCGGCAGCAGCCCATAGAGGAACAGCGCCACCAAAGTCGGCGCAGTGCCGAAGCCGAGCACCGGCACGGCCAGCGCCAGTACCGCCACGGGCGGAAAGGTCTGGCCGATATTGGCGAGCGAGCGGCTCAGCGGCAGGAACTCGGCTCCGAACGGTCGGGTGACGAGGATGGCGAGCCCCACCGCCAGCAGCGTCGACGCGATGGTGGCGATGGCGACGATGGTCAGGTGGCTGAGGGTCAGGTTGAGCAGCGAGTTCTGCACATAGATCGCCGGCTGGCTGTTTTTGGTCAGCGGCTGGAACACCCAGGCGAAGCTCGTTGGCGTGACGATGAACGCCACCAACAGCGCCAGGACCACCAGCCGGATGATCAGCCCCGGCTTCATTGCGGGCGCTCGGCCCTGTGGGCGATGTCGTCGCGCCGGATGCGGCCGATGCTGGCGCCATCGTCATCGACCACCGGCAGCATCTCACGGCCGGTCCACAGGCACTCGGCATAGGCATCGCGCAGAGAGGCATCGGCCGAGATCGGCTCGCCTTGCGCCGGGCCGGGCTCGACCAGGTCGCGGACCTTGACCAACGACAGCAGGCGGAAGGGGCGCTCGCCGGTGCCGATCAGTTCGGCGACGAACGGCGTTGCCGGTCGGGCGATGATCTCGTCGGGCGGCGCGTATTGCAGCAGCTTGCCCTTGTCCATCACGGCGATGCGCGAACCGAGATGGATCGCCTCCTCCATGTCGTGCGTCACCAGGACGATGGTGGTGCCGAAGCGCTTCTGGATGGCGAGCAGGTCCGATTGCGCCTTGGCGCGGATGATCGGGTCGAGCGCGCCGAACGGCTCGTCCATCAGCAGCAGTTTCGGCTCGGCCGCCAGCGCCCGCGCCACGCCGACACGCTGCTGCTGGCCGCCCGACAGCTCGCTCGGCATGCGATCGCGGAACTCGGCCGGCGGCAGTTGGAACAGCTCCAGCAATTCATCGACCCGGGCGGCGATCCTGCCCTTGTCCCAGCCCAGCAGCGTCGGCACGGTGGCGATGTTCTGGCCCACCGTGCGGTGCGGAAACAGTCCATGCCCCTGGATGGCGTAGCCGATGCGGCGGCGGAGCTCGAAGGCCGGGACGGCCCGGGTGTACTGCCCGTCGATCTTCACCGTGCCGGAGGTCGGCTCGATCAGCCGGTTGATCATCCTGAGGAGCGTGGTCTTGCCCGACCCCGAGGTGCCGACGATCACCGCGATCTCGCCGTCGGCGACGGTGAGGCTCACATGGTCGACAACGGTCAGCTCGAGATAGTCCTTGGTGAGGGCTTCGATCTCAATCACGGCGCGTATCCTTGGGTGAGACCATTTCGACAATTGCATCGAGCACGACCGCCGCGGCGAAGGCGAGCGCCACGGTTGGCACGGCGCCGAGCAGCACCAGGTCCATCGCCGTCTGCCCGACGCCCTGGAACACGAAGACGCCAAAACCGCCGCCACCGATCAGCGCGGCAATGGTGGCGAGACCGATATTCTGCACCAGCACGATGCGGATGCCGGTGAGGATCACCGGAAAGGCCAGCGGGAACTCGACGGTCGTCAGCCGCTGCCAGTCGGTCATGCCCATGCCCTTGGCGGCATCATTGGCGGCGGGCGGCACGCCATCGAGGCCGACCACCGTATTGGCGACCACCGGCAGCAGCGAATAGGCAAACAGCGCCACCATGGCCGGCGCCGCACCGATGCCGGAGATGCCGACGGCGGAAGCACCGGGGATGTTGGCAGCCACCCAGGCGAGCGGCGCGATCAGGAGGCCGAACAGCGCAATCGACGGGATGGTCTGGATGGCGTTCAGCACGTTGAGCACCGGCGCGCGCCACGCGTCGCTGCGTTGGCAGAGCACGCCGATGGGGATGCCGGCCACCGTTGCCGCGGCGAGCGAGCCCAGCGCCAGCGCCAGATGCGTCTGGGCCTCGCGCCAGAAGGTGTCGCCGCGATTGGCATATTCACGCAGGATCGACAGGTCGTTCAGCGTGCCCGAGCCGAGCAGCACGGCGAAGAACAGAGCCACCGCCGCCAGCACGCCGATGCGGGTCCACGGCGTCAGCTTCAATCGCGCGATAGCGTCGGCTGCCAGAAGGGCGAAAGCGAAAACCAGCAGCCAGAAGCCGCCGCCGGGCGAAACGCGGGCGATCTTGTCGCCAGGCGGCGTCAGGAAGGTGCCGGCATGGCCGATGGCGACGAACAGCAGCGCCAGGACAACAAGGCTGGTGCCGAGCCGCCACAGGGTCGGCGTCCGGAGCAGCGCGATGGCTATGCCTGCGGCCAGCAGCACAGCGAGGATGGCGGCTTCCCAGCTCGGGAGTGCGGCGAGCAGGCCCTTGGATTCGCCGAGGACGATGCGGTTGGCGCGAAAGGCGGCGAAGGGCAGGAACGCGGCGATAGCAGCGAGTGCGGCGATCAGCAGGCCGAGCTTGTCGACGGCGAAGCTTCGTGTCGGTACGGCGATAGCAGCGTCGGTCACCGGTATCGCTCCATACTCGATGTCATCCCTGCGAAAGCAGGGACCCAACTCGCGGCCAGCGCGGGCTGGGCGATGGGTCCCTGCTTTCGCAGGGATGACAAGCGGTGGTCGTTGCCGAAGCGCGTCATGCCCAAAACACTAGGGGTGGGCAGTCGTCCTGCCCACCCCCAAAATGCATTGACCGTGCGGCGGCTTACTTCAGGAAGCCGTTGGTCTTCAGCCAGTCGATGGCGACGTCCTTGGCAGCTTCGCCACCGACCTGGATACGGCCGTTGAGCGTCTGCAGGGTGGTCAGGTCGAGCTTGGCGAAGACCGGCTTCAGCAGCTCTTCGATCTGCGGGTTGGCCTTGAGCACCGCTTCGCGGATGATCGGGGCCGGCTCGTAGACGGGCTGCACGCCCTTGTCGTCGGTCATGACGACGAGACCCGAGGGGGCGATGCCGCCATCGGTGCCGTAGACCATGGCGGCGTTCACGCCATTGGTCTGCTGCGCGGCTGCGGCGATGGTCGCCGCCGTATCACCGCCCGAAAGGGTCACCAGCTGGTCCGGCTTCAGGGTGAAGCCATAGACTTCCTGGAACTTGGGCAGCGCGGCCGGCGACGAGACGAACTCGGCCGAGGCGGCCAGCTTGATGTTGCCGCCGCCGGCGATGTAGGCGCCGAGCTCGCTGAAGGTCGCGAGCTTGTTGGCATCGGCCACGTCCTTGCGGACGGCCACGGCCCAGGTGTTGTTGGCGGGAGCGGGCGACAGCCAGACAATCTTGTTGGCGTCGTAGTCGAGCTTCTTGGCTTCCTCATACGCCTTGGCGGCGTCGTTCCACAGCGGATCGTCGGCCTTCTCGAAGAAGAACGCGGCGTTGCCGGTATATTCGGGATAAATGTCGATCTCGCCGGCGATGATCGCCTGGCGCACGACGGGCGTGCCGCCGAGCTGGATCTTTTCGGTGACGGCGACACCATTGGCCTGCAGCACCTGGCTGATGATGTTGCCGAGCAAGCCACCTTCAGTATCGATCTTCGAGGACACGACGACCTGGGCGTTCGCTGCAGTCACCGTGAAGGCCAGCGCCGCGACGGCGCCGAGCAGTTTCTTCGAAAGCATGATGGTCTCCTTATTGTTCCAGCCGTGCAGTCCCTGGGCCGGAATTGGCGCCAAACCTATACGGGCGCCAAACAAAAGTCATACCCCCGGCATGCTACGCGACCGGCCCCAGTGCGAAAAACTCGTCCAGTGCCGGGATGGGCGCGTGGGAAATCAGTTCCGCCATGGTCTGTTCGGAGCCGAGGTCGCTTTCGATGATTTCGACTTCGGCCGAGAGCGGCCGGTCCACCTGATAAAAGGCCGCGTGGGTGCGCACCTTGTCGTAGACCATGCCCGGCACGCCGCTGGGCCGATCCCCCAGGATGTCCATGGCCTGGGCAGAGAGCAGGCCCTCGAGTGCGGCGAGGCGCTTCAGCGCCCGCACCTGCCGCTCGAAGCGCTCCACCACCAACGGCAGGAACGACACCTCGTCTTCGAGCCCCGCCGCCACCACCAGTGACTGCGCCGAGACCGGCACCGACATCGACAGCGCCCGAGCGAAGAGCTCGCCGGCCAGCTTGATGATCGGGCCGAAGCCGGTGGCAATGGCGCCGCGCGGCACCAGGTTGATCGGCAGGTCGCGGCGCGCGCCATTGCTGAGCAGCACGCAGCGGTTGAACGAGTTGCGCGCCGCATGGGCCAGCGCCAGTTGCGCGGTCTGCAGGTAGATGGTCACGTCGAGCGGCAGCGAGCCGCCCGAGGTCAGCACCTGCCCGTCGACCACCACCGGATTGTCATCGGTGCGGCCAGTGGCAGCGAGCACGGTGCGGCCAGCGACCAGCAGCGTGTCGAAGCCCGAGCCGAACACCTGCGCCATCATGCGCAGCGACAGCGGATCCTGCACATGGGTGGCGTTCGGCCAGTCCCAGCCCATGGCGTTGTGGTAGAGCCAGGCGCCGATCTCGGCTTCGCGCTCGGTCCCCACATGCGCTACGGCCTTCCAGGGGTCGCGCGAGGCGCCGAGCGCGCCGGCAGTGGTCAGGCTGGTGGCGAGCAGCATCCGCATGGCGGTAGCCGCCGAACGCACCGCTTCGGCGGCGGCGGCAAAGCCCACGGCATTGACGCTGACTGAAGCGAGGCTGTCGCGCGGCGCCATGCGGCAGGGCTTCAGCCCGGCCTCGGCCAGTGCCGCTTCGGCCGACATGCGCCGGTTCTGGTACACCGCCTCGCCGACCCCGGTCAGCACGGCGCCGATCTGGCCCATCAGCCCGATATCGGCCGTGCCGATCGAGCCGGTGCGCCGCACCACCGGCACCACGTCCTTGTCGAGCAGCGCCAGGTAGGCATCGACCAGGCCGCGCGAACAACCGACCCGGCCGGTCAGCGCGGTATTGACGCGGATCGCCATGGCGCTGCGCACCACGGAACTGGGGAACGGCGCTCCGGTGCCGAAATGATGCGCCCGCACCAGCCCGAGATTAAACATCTCGAGTTCTTCGGGCGACCATTCGACATCCTTCATGGCGCCGACGCCGGTATTGGCGCCATAGACCGCCTCGCCGCGCGCGATCTTGTCCTCGACCACCTTGCGGGCGACATCGACGCGCGCCATGGCGGCATCGTCGGCGGCAAGCGAAACCGCCCGTGCCCCGACCCGCGCCAGACTCGCAAAGCTCATGGGCTTGCCGTCGAGGGAAAGGGTACCGGACTGGGTCTGAAGGTGATGCATCTGCAGGGATTAGCGGGTGCCGAAGTGCCATGCAATGGGACGGAGAGAGCGTTACACCGGCGCGAAGGTCAGGCCGGACGCGGTTCCTTCAAGCCTTTCCTTCAAGGAAGAGGACGCGATCAAAGCAATGGGCCAACCGTCAACTCTGAACAGGTGAGCATTCCCAACGCGTTCTGGATCGATGCGCAACTCAAGCACCATTCGCAGTTCACCCGCCTTTTCGGGTCGCTTACCGCCCTCAGGCCACAAGGTGTAGACGGAGTTTGCATAGTCGAAGCAGTCTAGAGCACTCGCCACGTTCAGCACCTCGAACCCTGGCACACCGGCTATGTGAACTGGAAAACGCTCGACGCTCAAACCGCAGAGAGATTCGAATGTGGCCCCAATTTCTCGTCGGACGACGGGCATATCGAATGGCCCGAAACTGAAGTCCAACTCCAATCCTTGCTGCAGAACTGCAAGCTCACGGGGCCTCGGTCCTGTGTAGGAGCGTCCCTCCGTGAATGCCCTGGCATCGATCGCCTGCCCCGCCTCATCGGTCGGCTCGGACAGAAACCACTGCGGCTGGATAGTGTGGTCGAAACCCAGTCGATAGAAGGGCATTCGATAGACCTCTGCGGGTGATACTACCCCCGGCTCCCCGGCAGCGGATAGCGCTCCACCTCGCGTAACAGCTCGATGAAGCTGCCGACCGCGGTCTCCACGGTGATCCGTCCCTTGTCGGCAGTCGCCAGGTGCGCGTCGCCGGCGGTGCCGAGCGGGTTGATGTCGCTGGCGATCCACGCATAGCTCGTTGGCCCGATCGGCCGCATGTATTTGTAGGCCTGCTCGTCGCGCGCCGCGACCGAGGGGTAATCCTGCAGCTTTTCGCGGTTCACCAGTTCGGGCCTCAGGTGCATCACCACGGAGGTTTCGCTGTCGCCGCCATGGATGCCGTGGCGGTTCTCGATGTCGGAATAGATGTCCTTGGGCCAGTACTGGCTCCAGCCGGTCTTCACCGCCAGCATGCCGGCGCGCACCCTGAGTTCGCGGGCCACGATGTCGAGGATCGAGACGTTGCCGCCATGCGAGTTGACGAACACCACCTTCATGACACCGGCGCGGGCGATCTCGAGCCCGACCTGCGTCCAGGCATCGATCAGGTTGGTGGCGGTGTGGCTGAGCGTCCCGGTCTGCCAGATATGTTCGTTGGATTTGCCGATCGCCTGCACCGGCAGGATGCGGATATCGAGGTCGGCAGGCGCCCGCTCGACCAGCAGGTCGAGGTGCCCCTGGTTGATGATGGTGTCGGTCCCGACCGGCAGATGCGGCCCATGCTGCTCGACCGCCGCGGTGGGGAACACCGCTATGGTCTTCATCGGATCGATGTCATGGAATTCGAAGGCGGAAAAGTCGTTCCACCAGATCTTGCGGTAGCTCATCCAGGATCTTTCGCAGCAAAGCGATCAAAAATCAAAGGCTTGGGGCATGTCAGCTGGGAACCGCGGCGATCGCCTCGATCTCCACAACGAATTCGGGGCGGGCAAAGCCCGAGACGATCATCAGCGTCGAGGCCGGGAATGGCTCGGGGAACAGCTCGTTGCGCACCTTCATATATTCGGCGAGGTGCTCGCGGCCGGTGACGAAGGCGTTGAGCTTGACCACGTCGCCCAGCCCCATGCCGGCCTCGGCCAGCACAGCAGCGATGTTGTCGAAACAGACGCGAGTCTGGGTGGCGCAATCGGGGGGAATCGTTCCATCCGCCCTGATGCCGATCTGGCCGGAACAGAACACGTAGCGCGAACGCGAACTGACCTCGATCCCGAGGCTGTATTGCGAGAACGCGGGGTGAATCGATGGTGGTGAAAGCGGCTTATGCACAGGACCCCCGATGTGTATGCTCAGCTAAGCGTCAAACGACTGCGAATGTAAGCCCCATTCTGAACCGCATTGCCTATTCCAGCGGCACTTCGCTGAATGGCGCAATTTTGGGCTTTTCTTTTGCAACCCGGCGCGGAATGAATGGTCTGGTGTGCCCTCGGGCATGGAAGTTTGCCTAACGGCCGGGCGGGGGACAAGCCCCGGCGGATACCTTAACAGGGAGACTAACGATGATCGACTTCACCAAGCTCATTTCTGCCGGCGTGGTAACGCTAGCATTGGGCATGGGCGGCGCCATGGCGCAGGACAAGGTGAGCTTCGGCACCAACTGGCTCGCCCAGGCTGAGCATGGCGGCTACTACCAGGCCGTCGCCGACGGCACTTACGCCAAGTACAATCTCGACGTCACCATCCGCCAGGGTGGGCCGCAGGGCGCCAACCGCTCGCTGCTGATCGGCGGACAGATCAACTTCTACATGGGCGGCCCGACCACCGCGATCGACGCGGTCAAGGAAGGCATCCCGACCATCACCATCGCCTCGATCTTCCAGAAGGACCCGCAAGTGCTGCTGGCCCATCCGGATGCCGGCTTCAAGACCTTCGCCGATCTCGCCGGCGCCTCGAAATACATCCTGTCCAAGGATGGCTTCATTTCGTATTTCAGCTGGATGAAGACGGCCTATACGGGCTTCGTCGACGAGAAGTTCGAGCCCTATACATTCAACCCGGCGCCGTTCATCGCCGACAAGATGGCGATCCAGCAGGGTTACCTGACCTCGGAACCCTACGAGATCGAAAAGCAGGCCGGCTTCGCGCCGCAGGTCTTCCTGCTCGCCGATAACGGTTTCGAGCCGTACTCGACCACGATCGAGACGATGAAGCCCTGGTACGACGCCAACAAGGACGTGGCCAAGCGCTTCGTCGAGGCCACCATCATCGGCTGGTACAATTACCTCTATGGCGACAACACCGCTGCCAACGAGCTGATCAAGAAGGACAATCCCGAGATGACCGATGGTCAGCTCGCCTACGGCCTCGCCAAGATGAAGGAATACGGCATCGTGGTTTCCGGCGACGCAGAAGCCAACGGCATCGGCTGCATGACCGACGCCCGCTGGAAGAGCTTCTATGACCAGATGACCAAGGTCGGCCTGTTCGCCGAGGGCATCGACGTCACCCAGGCCTATACCACCGAACTGGTGTGCCACGGCCTCGGCAAAGAGCTGGTGAAGTAAGCCGGAGCGCGTCAGGAACAGCCTGAGGCTGTTCCTGTTCGACCGCACCACCAAGCAACGACCTCGGCGCGGGCAATACCGCCCGCGCCGTTCGACCCTAACGTGGGCTAACGCACTTGACCGATCCCTCCCTCGCCGAGCCGGGGACCGCAACGAAATCGACGCAGACCGTCGTTTCCATGCGCAACGTCTCGAAAGTCTTCTCCAATGGCACGCTGGCGCTCAAGGACATGTCGCTCGACGTCGAGCGCGGCGAATTCCTGAGCCTGCTCGGCCCATCCGGCTGCGGCAAATCCACAGCGCTGAGGATCATCGCCGGCCTGGGCGGGCCGAGTTCGGGGACGATCGACTGGCCCTCGTCAAAGATCAATTCGCGCGGCCTGCCCGAGGGCGATGTCGGCTTCGTGTTCCAGGAACCGACGCTGATGCCGTGGCAGACGGTATTCGGCAATGTCTACCTGCCGCTGCGGCTGCAGAGCGTCAACAAATCCGCCGCACGCGAGCGCATCATGGAAACGCTGGCCTCGGTCGGCCTCGCCGATTTCGCCAATGCCTATCCGAGGGAACTGTCGGGCGGCATGAAGATGCGCGTCTCGATCGCCCGGGCGCTGGTGACCAAGCCGAAGCTGCTGCTGATGGACGAGCCGTTTGCGGCGCTCGACGAAATCACCCGGCAGAAGCTCAACGACGACGTGCTGCGGCTGTGGAAGCAGTCGGGCGTGACGGTGATCTTCGTCACCCATTCGGTGTTCGAGAGTGCCTATCTCAGCAACCGCATCGTGGTGATGAAAGCCCGTCCCGGCCAGGTGTTCGCCGATATGCCGCTCAAGACCAGCGGCGCGCGCGACGCCGAGTACCGCACCTCGGAAGAATATCGCGCCACCACCCACGAGGTGTCGCACGCACTGCATGAAGCCATCCACGCCGGCGGGGGGACGCACTGATGAGCAACGTCGTGCAGACAGCCCCCAACACCGACGACGAAGCCGGCACGGACAGCGCCGTCGCCATCCTCCGGCCGCGCACCTCGAATACCGAGCGGGTGCTGCGAATCGTGGTGCCGGTGGCCATGCTGGTGCTGGCAGTGGTCGCCTGGCACCTCACCGTGGTGCTCAACGGCATCCCCAAATACATCCTGCCCACGCCGGGCGACGTGGTGACCTCGCTGATCAACGACTGGCCGACCCTGGCGCCCTCCCTGCTGGTGACGCTCAGGATCACCTTTACCGCGCTGATCCTGGCCCTGATCGGGGGCGTCGCCATGGCGATCATCCTGGTGCAGAGCAAGTGGGTGGAACTGGCGCTGTTTCCGTTTGCGGTGATCCTGCAGGTGACCCCGGTCATCGCCATCGCGCCGCTGCTGCTGATCTATGTCCCTGAAACGCAGACGGTGCTGCTGATCATCGCCTTCCTCGTGGCGTTCTTCCCGATCCTTTCCAACATGGTCACGGGCCTGAAGAGCGTCGATCATAACCTGCTCAACCTCTACGACCTCTACGGTGCATCGCGCTGGCAGACCCTGATCTATCTGAAGCTGCCGGCGTCCCTGCCCTATTTCATGGCGGGCCTCAGGATCGCCGGCGGCCTGGCACTCATCGCAGCAGTGGTGGCCGAGTTCGCGGCGGGCACCGCCGGCCAGGGTTCGGGCCTCGCCTTCCGGCTGCTCGAATCGCAGTACCGGCTCAACATCCCGCGGCTGTTCGCGGCGCTGATCCTGCTCACCGGCACCGGCATCGCCATCTTCGGGCTGACCTCGTTCATCGCCTGGCTGTCGCTGCACCGCTGGCACGAGAGCGCCGTGAAGCGGGAGAATTGATGGTGAATCGCCGCGGACTCTGGCGCCCGGGGCAAGGCCCCCTCACCCGGATGGCTAGCGCCATCCGACCTCTCCCCCAAAGGGAGAGGTGCAGGTCGGGCACGATCGCGCCACAGCTCACCTCTCCCTTTGGGGGAGAGGTCGGCGCGTCAGCGTCGGGTGAGGGGGCCTTTCTTCCTTCACCGAACGACAGGCACGCATAGCATGCACGGCACCCCTGCCCTCTCGACCGGCACGGTCACACTCCGCAACGCCCGGGTCCCGAGCGCCGCACGCGGCAAGATCGGCAATGGCGAGGTCGAAAGCCTCGATATCGAGATCGCCAATGGCCGTATCGCCGCCATTCGGCCCGCGGGCTCTGCGCCGGTTGTCGGCCCGAGCCATGATCTCGACGCCGGGCTCATCCTTCCCGCCTTCGTCGACATCCACACCCATCTCGACAAGGGCCATATCTGGCCGCGGAAACAAAACCCCGATGGCACCTGGCTCGGTGCGCTGCTCGCGGTCGGCGCCGATCGCGAGCGCAACTGGGCCGCCGCCGATGTCGAACGCCGCTTCGATTTCGCGCTGCGCTGCGCCTATGCGCATGGCACTGCGGCGATCCGTACGCATCTCGACAGCGCGCCGCCGCAGCACGAGATCAGCTGGGCGCTGTTCGAACAGATGCGCGATCGCTGGGCCGGCCGCATCGAATTGCAGGCCGTCTCCATCGTCGGGCCGGACACGCTCGTGAACCCGGGCGAGCTCGATGCCGTGGCGCAGCAGGTGAAGGCCTCGCGCGGCATTCTCGGCGGCTCGGTCGCCGAGTATGCGCGCTCGAAGGAAGCCATGCTGCGGGTGGTCGAGAAGGCCGGCGAGCTCGGCCTCGATCTCGACCTCCACACCGACGAAACCGGCGATCCCTCGGCGCATACCTTGCTGCATCTGGCGGAGGCGGTGCTCGAGACCGGGTTCACCGGCAAGGTGATGGCCGGCCATTGCTGCGTGCTCACCGTGCAGGACGAGCGTACCCAGCGCTCGACCATCGACAAGGCGGTCGAAGCCGGCATCGCCATCGTCTCCTTGCCGATGTGCAACATCTACCTGCAGGACCGGGTGAACGCCAACGGCACGGTCCGTACGCCGATCCGCCGCGGCGCGACGCTGCTGAACGAGTTCAAGGCGGCCGGCGCCGTCGTCGCCATCGCCTCGGACAATACCCGCGACCCGTTCTACGCTTATGGCGACCTCGACGGCGTCGAGGTGCTGCGCGAGGGCGCGCGGATCCTGCAGTTCGATCACCCGCAGGACCGGGCCTGGGACTGGGTCCGCGCCGTCGGTTCGGCCCCCGCCGCCCATGCCGGCTTTGCCTACAAGGCAGTGATCGAAGTCGGCGCGCCGGCAGACCTCGTACTGTTCCGCGCCCGCAGCTGGACCGAACTCAATGCCCGGCCGCAACATGACCGCATAGTGTTGCGCGCCGGCAAGGCGATCGACACGAGCCTTCCCGATTATCGCGAACTCGACGACCTGATGGAGTAACAGATGGATATCGCCCAATTCCGCGCCGCGCTCGGCGATATTCCGGTGCAGGATAATCCGCGCATCGTGCAGCAGAAGAGCCGTGACCATTACTGGTATTCGCCGCGGCTGAAGCAGCAGCTCGAAGGCGTCACCGCCGAGATCGTGGTCTCGCCGCGCTCGGTCGACGAGGTGGTCACCGTGCTGCGCGAGGCCTTCAAATACGACGTGCCGGTCACTCCGCGCGGCGCCGGCACCGGCAATTACGGCCAGGCCATGCCGCTGTCGGGCGGCGCCATGCTCGACCTGATGAACCTCAACCGGGTCATCAAGATCGAACAGGACCGGGTGCGCGCCGAGGCCGGGGTGATCCTCGAGCAGTTGGATGAGCAGACCATCCACGCCGTCAATGGCGAGTTGCGCTTTCACCCCTCGACCTATCGCATGGCCTCGCTGGGCGGCTTCATCGCCGGCGGCTCGGGCGGCGTCGGCTCGATCCGCTGGGGCGGCTTGCGCAATTTCGGCAATATCCTGGGCCTGAAGGTGGTCACCTGCGAAGCCGAGCCGCGCGTCCTCGACCTGCGCGGGCCGGACATTCTCAAGGTGGCCCATGCCTACGGCACCAACGGTATCATCGTTGAAGCCGAGATGCCGCTGACCGCCCATTACGACTGGGTCGACATGATGGTCGGGTTCGATTCGATCCTCGACGCCTGCGCCTTCGCCGAGCAGGTGGCGCTGCAGGACGGGTTGCTGTGCAAGGAGATCTCGCCGGTCGCGGCGCCGGTGGCGCACGACTATTTCAACCGCCACCGCCCCTATATCCGCAATCGCGAGCAATCGGTGGTGCTGTTGATGGCGGCGCCTGCCGCCGTGCCGGCGCTGGTCGATTTCGTCGCCTTCCACGAGGGTGACCTGCTCTATCGCGCCGACACGCTGACGCCCGATGAGAAGGCCAAGCTGCCGCCGATCTATGAGTTGGCCTGGAACCACACGACGCTGCGCGGGCTGAAGATCGACCCGACCATCACGTACCTGCAGACCCAGTATCCCGACCTGGCGCATGTGAAATGGGCGGTCGACACCTTTGGCGACGAGCTGCCGATGCATATCGAGATGACCCGCTTCGATGGCCGCGTGGTGTTCTCGGGCCTGCCGATCGTCCGCTACAGCTCTGAAGAGCGGCTCGAGGAGATCATCCGGCTGCACGAGGAGAATGGCTGCCTGGTCTTCAACCCGCACCGCTATACCCTCGAGGAGGGCGGCATGAAGCGGACCGATCGGGCGCAGCTGCAGTTCAAGAAAGAGGCCGACCCCAAGGGCATCCTCAACCCCGGCAAGATGATCGCCTGGGACGATCCGGATTTCGATTTCGAATCCGGCCGCACCTGGCTGTTCACCGGCCTCTACACGCTCGGCGGCGCCGCCGAATGAGGGTGCTCGTCGTCCACGCCCATCCGGTCGAAACCAGCTATAACCGCGCGCTGTTCCATGCGGTGTGCGAGGCGCTCACGGCCAAAGGCGACGAAGTCGATGCGCTCAACCTCTATGAAGAGGATTTCCAGGCGGCGATGAGCCGGGCCGAGCGGCTCGAATACCACGACGTGCCGGGCAACCTCACGCCGCTGACCAAGCCCTATGTCGACCGGCTGCGCGCCTGCGAGAAGATCGTCTTCGTGCACCCGGTGTGGAACTACGGCTATCCGGCGATCCTCAAGGGCTTCTTCGACCGGATATTCCTGCCGGGTGTCTCGTTCGTGCTCGAGGGCGGCGACGCGCCCGACAAGGGCAAACTCGTCCCGGGGATGAAGAACATCAAGAAGGTCGCGTACGTCACCACCTATGGCGGCGACCGCTTCCGCACCATGATCATGGGCGACCCACCCCGCCGCCTTGCCATGCGCTGGGCCTGGGCCACCTTCGGCACCCTGATGCCGCCGACTTACCTGGCGCTCTACGACATGAACAACCAGACCGAGGCGGGGCTCAGGGGGTTTGTCGACAAGGTTAAGCGGAAGATGGCGACGTTCTGAGGGGAGCGCTTCCACTGCTGCAAGCTTGCTTCAGTTCCGTCACCGGGGCGAGTGCTATGGCGCGACGCTAGCTGCACGGGACTGCTTGTGGGGCACGGATGACAGAAGATCCACCAGACCAACCAGTTTCATCTGGACCGGAGACAAGCGGCCAACGCATTGAAGAAATGGCCGTTGCCAGAGCCGAACTTAGACGGCTACTGCGACATGTAGACAAGTTTCGAGAGAACCTCGTTTCGGTTTTCGGCGCGGACGCTCCAGAGAGCGCCTCACTTTTGATTTCCGCGCTTGATCGAACGAACGACGCCTACTCGCGCTCATCGCTGTACTATGGAGCGATAACAGAGTGCCTAATCAAAGGTTGCTTCACGGCGGCAGAGCGCATTGCGGTTGCTGCCCATGACGAGCAAACGGATATCCTTTCTCTCATGCGGCTTTCACATACCCTGACCGACGTGGGAAAACCTTCGGAGGGGCTCGCGTATGCCAAGGCAGCATTTGCCCAGGCAATAAGTGAGAGAGTCTATGTAAATTTCGCTGCTGGCAACTTGATGCGCCAGGCCATCAAGACAGGGTCGTTAGGGGCAGTGAATGAAGCCCTCGATGCTCTCGTCGATTCAACCCAGGTTCCGCGCACATCGGACTGTGCCTTGGAAACCGACTGGATCGACGCGGCGAATGCACTTGGGGCCGACAAGGACCTCACCGACTGGGTCCGTGCAGTGGCTGACAGAAAACGTGAATGACCGGCATATGGTATCGGTCAGCCCCACGTCGCCGGCGCTCCTGCCACGCTGAAGGCGACTTCGTCCATGTTGCGAGGCGCACGGGATGGGCCACTCAACCTCAAATAGTTATCAGCCGAACTTCCAGCCACGCTTGAACTGGTAGAAGACGTGCATGCCGATCTTCACGTTCTTCTTCATGCGCGGCGCCCAGTGCGGGTAGACGTAGGTGGCGTGGTAGTGGGTCGAGTAGCCGACATCGGCCAGGTATTCCTTGCCCGAGATCACGTCCTTGGCGATGGCCATGGCCTGCTTCCATGACTTCTGGTCGTTCACCGTCTCGGGGATGCCGTCGCAGGCGAAGGAGAACTGGCAGGCGTTGCGCTTGTTCTGGTTCTGGAACACCACGCCGCAGATGGTGTCGGGGTAGAGTTTGTGGGCGACGCGGTTCATCACCACCTGCCCCACCGCCACCTGGCCGCGATAGCTCTCGCCGCGAGATTCGAAATAGATGGCCGTGGCCATGCACCAGACTTCCTTGTCGGAAACCTTCTTGCCCTGCTGGTTGAGTACCGAGCCGTCGAACACCGTTGCCGGCAGATCGGCACGCGCATAGGCGAGCTTTTGCGACATGGTGTGCGGCATCGGCACATCGGAGCCGGTTCCGGCCAGCCCCTCGATGGCGTCGAGGGCCGGCGTGGTCCAGGCGGGATTGAGCGCAGCCACCGCCACGGGCATCGGGCCGATCGTCTTGCCGTCGGCCGGTGCGTCAAGCTTGGCGGTCTGCACCAGGTCGGGAGTGACGCCTTGAGGGTTGCGGGCGGCGGCGATCCGGGCGCGGATATCGGCAAAGCTGGCGGTCAGTTCGGCCAGCTCCACGACGGGACGGGCACGATCCTGCTTCAACGCGCGGTTGGCGCCGACGAAGCTCTGCGACAGGAAAATGTTGTCGATCGAACCGGTGATGATCACATCGGTACCGGAACGACTGAGGGTCGGCCGCGTTAAGCTGGCCTCATAGGCCGACAGCGAGCCGCCATCAGGGGCGTGCGCAGCGCCGGTCAGGCCGGCGACGGCGAAAATTGCGAGCGCGAAACCTGCGCAAGCCTTGAGCACGGCGAGCTCGTTGCGAGCCCGGCGCATCGGGGTGGTCCGGTATTGGGCCATCAGAACGCTTTACTATCCACGCGAACGCAACAAACGACGCGCCGGCAATCTAGATAAACTGTGACGCAAATGCCGGCCTTCGCGATAATGCGGGTTTAGGGTTAGCCGACCGTAAACAAGACAAGTTTGGCGTCAGAAGGGGCCGGAAATGGCCAAGAATGGGTGATATGCAGGCGAAATGGGGCAGCAGGTCTGCCTCAAATACCGCCCATCACTGCGCCAGGGTCAGCCGCGCGACCGGCACCCGATAGGGCGAGCAGCTGACGTAATCCACGTCCAGCTTCGAGAAGAACCACAGCGAAGCCGGGTCGCCCGCATGCTCGCCACAAATGCCGATCTTCAGATTGGGGTTGGCGCGCTTGCCGCGCTCGATCGCCATGGTGATCATCTCGCCAACGCCCTTCTGGTCGAGCGTCACGAACGGATCGAAGTCGTAAAGGCCCTTGCGCTGATAGGCCGAGAGGAAGGCGGGGGCATCGTCGCGGCTGATGCCATAGGTGGTCTGCGTCAGGTCGTTCGTGCCGAACGAGAAGAAGTCGACATGCTCGGCAATGTCCGCCGCCCGGAGCGCGGCGCGCGGCAGTTCGATCATCGTGCCGAAGGCAAAGCGTTCACGCGCTGCAGGCGGCAGGCCGGCCTGCTCGACGATGGCGTAGGTCTGCCGCTTGATCTCGACCACTTCGGAGACGGTTGAAACGAACGGCACCATCACCTCGAGCGTCACCGGCTCCGACTGCTTCGCCGATGCCGCGCGCACCCCGGCGCACAGCGCCTCGATCTGCATCTTGAGGATTTCGGGATAGGTGATGGCGAGGCGCACGCCGCGATGCCCCAGCATCGGGTTGATCTCGGCGATGCGGTCGAGCCGGAGCTTCAGCGCCCGTACGCCGAGCCCCAGCGACTGCGCCGTCTCCTCGATATCCTCGTCGGTGCGCGGCAGGAACTCATGCAGCGGCGGATCGAACAGCCGCACCGTTACCGGCCGTCCCTGCATCGCCATGAAGATGGCCGAGTAATCGACGGTCTGGAAATCGACCAGCCCGGTCAGCGCCTTGGCGCGGTCATCGGCATCCTCGGAGAGGATCAGCCGGCGCAACGCGACGAGGCGTTCGCGCGAGAAGAACATGTGCTCGGAACGGGCGAGGCCGATACCCTCGGCGCCGAAGCTCAGTGCGGTGTTCACCGCCTCGACCGTTTCGGCATTGGCCCGCACCTTGATCCGGCGTGAGGCGTCGGACCAGCCGAGGAGCTTGCCCATGGCGCCGCCGATATGCGGCTGGGCCAGCGGCAGGGCACCGAGATAGACCGAACCATCGGTGCCATCGACGGTGATGCGGTCGCCCTGGCGAAACTCGCGGTTGCCGATCCTGCAGGTCAGCTCGGCGAGGTTGACGCTCAAGGTGCGCACGCCGGCGACGCAAGGCTTGCCGGTGATGCGGGCGACGACGCCGGCATGGCTGGTCATGCCGCCGCGCGCCGTGAGGATGCCGGTCGCGGCCTTCATCCCCTCGATATCGGTGGGGCCGGTCTCGGTGACGACGAGGATGCAATGGCGGCCGCGCGCCTTCATGCGTGCTGCGTCCTCGGAGTTGAAGACGATCACGCCGCTGGCGGCGCCCGGCGAGACGCCGAGCCCGGTGGCGAGCACGGTGGCGCTTTCGGGCGAGCGCAGGCGCGGGTGCAGCATCTGCTGCAGGCGGGCCGGATCGATATGGGTCACCGCCTCGCGCTGGGTCCAGCGCCTCCGCGCCACGCGATCGACGGCGGCCTCCAGTTCCGCGGCCGCCGAGGCGGGAGCGGCGCGAGCCGAGAGCAGCCGGACGGTGTCGCCTTCAACCGAGACCAGGCAGCTCAGGTGCTGGCCGGCTGCGGCATCGAGCAGGTCGACAAAGGCCGCCGCGGAAGCCGGCAGCGGGCCGAACGGCGTGCCGTTCACCGGAGCGGGGCCGAGCGCCCCGCTCTGCGGATCGCGGGTCAGGAACTGCCTGACATCGCCATCGGCCATCGCCTGGATGATGACGATCTGCCGTTCCGGCCGCGGATCGAAGCTGGCGTAGGAGGCAAATGCGTCGGAGATCGCGCGCGCCAGCGGACGGGCCGGATCGACCGACTCGGCTTCGTTGGCCGGCGGGCTCAACCCAGGTCGGGCCGGCATCAGCCCGGTGCTGTGCGCGGCGCTCGATGTGCGAACCACCAAGGCCGGTGGGCGGCCATTGCGGCCGACCAGGCGGAACAGCGTCGCCACCCAGTGAACGCGCAGCCGGTCGTCATGCGCCTTGCGCTCTTCCTGCAGCGCGTTCCAGGCGGCGCGGCTGATGACGATGGTGGGGGCGACCGGCAGCCCGGTATTGGCGGCGCGGCTCAGCCACAGCGCCTTGCCCACCAGCAGCCCGTCCTGGATGGCCGAAAGGTTCGCCTTGCCCGTGGCGGGCGCGATCGCGAACATTTCCATTGCGAGGGTCACCGGGACACCTTCCGACCAACTTTAGCGAAACATATTGCCGTTCAGGCCGTTGCGCCGCAACTGCACACTTGAGATCGCCCGGCGCGACAGTTTGGTCGCGGCGCTCACAGCTTGACTTGCCCGGTCATTGAACGCATCTGCTCTCCTATGCAAACAAGGCCGCACTTGGACATTACGCTATGTGCGCCGCGCGGATTCTGCGCCGGCGTCGACCGCGCCATCCAGATCGTCGAGCTGGCGCTGGAGCGCTACGGCGCGCCGGTCTATGTGCGCCACGCGATCGTGCACAACAAATACGTGGTCGACGGGCTGAAGCAGAAGGGTGCGGTGTTCGTCGAGGAGCTCGACGAGATCCCCGATACCGGCGCTCCAGTGGTGTTTTCGGCGCACGGCGTGCCGAAATCCGTTCCCGCCGGCGCCAAGGCGCGCAACATGTTTTTCCTCGATGCCACCTGCCCGCTGGTCTCGAAGGTGCATATCGAGGCCAACCGGCATCACAACGAGGGCCGCGAGATCGTGCTCATCGGCCATGCCGGCCATGTCGAGGTGATCGGCACGATGGGGCAGCTGGTCGATGGCGCCATCACGCTGATCCAGACGGTCGAGGAAGCTGAAGCCTTCGTGCCGCGCGATCCGGCAAAGCTCGCCTATGTGACGCAGACGACGCTCAGCGTCGACGACACCTCGGCGATCGTCGAAGTGCTGCGCCGGCGCTTCCCGGCGATCGCGCTGCCGCACAAGGAAGACATCTGCTACGCCACCACCAACCGCCAGGAAGCGGTGAAGCGGGTGGCGCCGCATGTCGATGCGATGATCGTCGTCGGCGCCCCCGAATCGTCCAACTCGGTGCGGCTGGTCGAGGTGGCGCAGCGCGTCGGCTGTGCCAACGCTTCGTTGGTCGAGCGCGCCGACAAGATCGACTGGAGCCGTTTCGAGGGGATCAAGACGCTCGGCGTCACCGCCGGCGCCTCGGCGCCCGAGACCCTGGTCGACGAGGTGATCGAGGCGTTTGCGCAGCGCTTCGACATCGCGGTCAGCGCCAGCGGCGAACAGCGCGAAAGCATCGTCTTCAACCTGCCCCGCGAACTCAGAGCCCAACCCGCAGCATGACCGACCTGACGCTTCTCGAAACCGACCGGCTGGTGCTTTCCGGCTGGCGCGCCGACCAGATTGACGACCTCTATCGTCTCCACGGCGACCCGACGGTGGCGAAGTTCCTCACCGAACATGGCCAGCCTTGGACACAAGCGGAAATGCAGGACGCGCTCGCCCACTGGATCGCGCTGTTCGAGCGTCAGAAGATGGGCAAGCTTCGCGTCATCAGGAAATCCGACGGCGCGCTGGTCGGCCGCTGTGGCTTTGGCGTCTACGGCCCCGACGACACGCCGGAGATCGGCTACTCGCTCTATCCCGAGTTCTGGGGCAACGGTTACGTCTACGAAGCGGCCAGCGCGCTACGCGACTGGTATTGGCGCGAGACCGATCGCGACCACTTCATCGGGCTCGCCGACGTCCGCAACGAGAATTCGCTGAAAGTGCTGCGCAAGCTCGGCGGCATCTACACCCATACCGGTGACAACGACCATGGGCATCATTGCGAGTGGTACCGCTACGACCGGCCGGCGGCGGCATGAACTCAGTGATCATCCACACCGACGGGGCGTGCTCGGGCAATCCCGGCCCGGGCGGCTGGGGCGCGGTGCTGCAATACGGCGATACGGTGAAGGAACTGAAGGGCGGCGCTCCACTCACCACCAACAACCAGATGGAACTGACGGCCGCCATCGAAGCGCTGACGGCGCTGAAGCGTCCATGCGAGATCGAACTCCACACCGACAGCAATTACGTCAAGGACGGGCTGACCAAGTGGATCCACGGCTGGAAGAAGAACGGCTGGCGCACGGCCGACAAGAAGCCGGTCAAGAACGTCGAACTGTGGCAGGCGCTCGATGCCGCCACGCAGCGCCACAAGATCAACTGGCATTGGGTCAAGGGCCACAATGGCGACGAAATGAACGAGCGTGCCGACCAGCTGGCCAATGAAGGCATGGAGCCGTTCAAGACCAGGCGCCGCAAGCCGGAAGGCCTGGTGCCGCCGGTCTGAACCGCAGGCGCCTCACCGCCGCGCCGGTCGTTGGCGAAACGCGGATCCGTGATGACCGACCGGCTTGCTCCGGCTGCCCGACGAGCGGATAATCTCGAGATGCGCTCGCCTTGTCTCGTCGCTGCCTTTATCCTGCTCGCAACCCCCGCCCTGGCGCAGTTTCCACCGCCGGGTGTCTACAAATGCGTCAGCGAGAACGGCGCCAACCTGGGCGAGCTCACGCTGTTCGTCGCAGGCGACTATTCGTTCAGGAACGTCGACGGCAACAGCGCCAGCGGACAAGTCGCGTCCGCCGGAACGGACGTGAACCCGCTCTCCGGCCCGCTCAAGGATATGCAGCTCACCGGCATGTTCGCCACCGACGATACCGGCAAGACGACGTTTCGCTTCACCGGCGCCGACGGGTTGGAAGTGAGCTGCCGGTAGCGGCCCTCATACAGACTATTTCGCGTCGAAAGCTTCCGCGACTCCCGCGGTTTCGCTAGCTTTGCCGTTACCTTCATATCCGTCACGAACACTTGGGAGCTTTTCGTGGGCGTCGACATGTTTGTTCACTCGGTGCGGCTAGTGCTTAGCGACTGGCGCAACGCGCTGAAGATCACCGGCCTGCTCTACCTGATCTACGCGGTGCCGACGCTGCTGCTCGGCCTGCTGTTTCCGGCGCCGGCGCAGCCCGAACAGGCTACCGCGGCGGCCCTCTCGGCCGCACCGGCTGGGCTGCTGACACTCATTCTGGCGGTCGTGGCATTCGTCTGGGTGGCTGTCGCGTGGCACCGCTACATTCTGCTCGACGAGGTGCCGGCCGGGCAGCTCCCTGAGTTCAACGGCCAGCGGATGCTTTCCTATGCCGGCTACTCGATCGGCATCGGCATCATCGGTTTCGTGCTGTTCCTGGTGCTGAGCGCCATCGTCGGGATCGTCGCGGTGCCGCTGCTCGGCATGGTCGGCGCCTTCATCACCGGCGTCGTCGGAATTGCCGCGATGCTGATCGTCGGTTACCGCCTCGCGCCGGTGCTGCCGGCCACCGCGATCGGCAAGCCGCTGACCATCAGGCAGGCGTGGGAATCCACCAATGGCGCCAACATGCCGATCATCATCCTCGCCGTGCTCTCGGCGGTTGCGGCGATCGTGATCGACATTCCGGCGTTCATCCTGGCCATGGCCGGCCCGATCGGCGCGTTCCTGGCGCTGTTGTGGACGTTGGGCACCGGCTGGGTGAAGATGCTGGTCGGCGTCAGCATCCTGACGACGCTCTATGGCCACTATATCGAGCGTCGCTCGATCCCGGCCGCCAGCGCCGGAGTCTGAGGCCAGAGCGAATACGGAAAAGGGCCGGTTTAGACCGGCCCTTCTGCTTTTTTACTCCGCGCCGCCGCCCGCCGTCTGCAGCCAGGCGGCGCCGCATTCCTTGGCCAGCTCGCGGATGCGCAGGATGTAGCTCTGGCGCTCCTGCACCGAGATGACGCCGCGCGCGTCCAGCAGGTTGAAGTTGTGGCTGGCCTTGACGACCTGCTCATAGGCGGGGACCGCCATGGTTTGCCGGTTGCCGTCGGCGCCCTTCCTCAGAATGGCGCGGCACTCGTCCTCGGCGTCCTTGAAATGCCGGAACAGCATCTCGGTGTCGGCCGCTTCGAAATTGTACTTCGAGAACTCCTGCTCGTTCTGCAGGAAGATATCGCCGTAAGTGACCTTCTCGTCGCCCTCGCGGCCGTTGAAGTTGAGATCGTAGACGTTCTCGACGCCCTGCACATACATGGCGAGGCGCTCGAGCCCATAGGTGATCTCGCCCGGCACGGGTTTGGTCTCGAAACCGGCGACCTGCTGGAAATAGGTGAACTGGCTGACTTCCATGCCGTCGCACCAGCATTCCCAGCCCAGGCCCCAGGCGCCCAGCGTCGGGCTTTCCCAGTCGTCCTCGACGAAGCGGATGTCATGCAGGCTGGCATCGAGGCCGATCTCGCTGAGCGACTGCAGGTAGAGTTCCTGGATATTGTCGGGCGACGGCTTCAGGATCACCTGGAACTGATAATAGTGCTGCAGCCGGTTGGGGTTCTCGCCGTAGCGGCCGTCCTTGGGCCGGCGCGACGGCTGCACGTAGGCCGCCTTCCACGGCTTGGGGCCCAGTGCCCTGAGCGTGGTGGCGGTGTGGAAGGTGCCGGCGCCCATCTGCATGTCGTAGGGCTGCAGGATCACGCAGCCCTGCTCGGCCCAGAAGCGCTGCAGCGTCAGGATCAGCCCCTGGAACGAGTTCCTCGGGTCCATGTGGGCGGGCAAAGCGTCGGGCATCGGCAATATTCCGGGGTGCGAATGGCGGGCGGAACCTAGAGACGCGTGCAGGAGCGGTCAAGCGCGCCGCAGGTTGACACCGGCCGGGCAGCGATTGCAGGTGGCCCCATGCAGGAGCCGATGATCGACGATCGCGAAGTGCTGGCACGGCTGGGTGCACCGAACGCGCCGCTGCTGGGTGCCGGCGGCGAGGCGCAGGTCTATGCCCTGGGTCCTGACCGAGTGGCGCGGATCATGCGTGCCGGCGCGCGTCGCGCCGACGCCGACGCACGCGCGCAATTGCTGGCGGAGATCGCCGCCGGACGCGGCGATCTGCCCTTCCTTACTCCCGCGGTAGAAGCGCTGGAAGAGATCGGCGGGCGCATCGTCTCGGTCGAGCCACGCCTGCCGGGCGAGCCGCTCTCCCTGCTGCTCGGGCGCAACGCCGGCCCGGCTCGCAGCGAGCTCATCGCGAGCTATCTCGATACGGCGCTGCGACTGCGTGAAATCCGTCTGCCGCCGCGCGGCTTCGGTCCGTTGCTCGGCAATGCCGGGCCGCGCAGCGACTCATCGAACTCGTTCGCCACGGCGCGGCTACGGGGGAGTGCCGAGGCGTGCCCGCCCGAGCTGCGGGCAGCCGTGCTGCTTGCAGCGGCGGCCGCTCCGGCAGAGCCTCCGGAGGCCGCGCTGGTGCATCTCGACTATTTTCCGGCCAATGTCCTCGCCGCCGATGGCAGGGTCACGGCTGTGCTGGATTTCGGCCCAGCGGCGGCGATCGGTGACCCTCGCATGGATGCGTGGGGCGCCGTGGCCTATCTCGATCCCGAAATCACCCCGACGGCCTCCCCAGCCGACCGGGAACAGGCCACCGCCTGGCTTGCTCGGGCCGGCCTCGACGCCGGCTACGCCGCGGCGCGGCGCTGGCTCGCGGCCTACTGGTCGTTTGCCGCCGATGACGCACGCCTGATCGACTGGTGCAGGCGGATTCTCCTCGCGCCGACTGGGTAGTCGCGTCGCTACCTGTCTTCGGGCGGGCGGAACTTGCCGTCCTTGTCGCGCTTGAGGGTGATCACGTCCGGGCGCTGGCGCTCGCGCAGGTCGCGCTCATGCCGCTCCTTGTCGAGTTGCCTGAACTGGCCGCTCCAGTCGCGCCAGATCTTCCGCACGCCCCAGGCGATGGCCGCGAGGATGGCAACGAAGATGACGATGCGCAGCAGGATGGCGAAGCTCATCGCTTACAATCCCAACCGGGCCCAGACCGAACGATCCTCGACCGTGGCAGCCACATCGCCCGCGAGGGCCGCGAGTCCGACGCGCGGCAGGGTCAGCAGCCCGCGCTTGGGAGCGATGGGCAGCAGTTCGACCTTGTCGCCGAAGCGGGTGCGCAGCACTTCATGGAGATCACCCAGGCCATCCACCAGGCCGAGTTCGAGACCGCGCACACCGCTCCAGAACTCCCCGGTGAACAACAGGTCGTCGGCCGCCTTGAGCCGGTCGCCGCGGCGCGCTTTCACCCAGTCGATGAAGACCTGATGGATGTCGCTCTCCATCTGCTTGATCCGCTCCACATCCTCGGGCTTCTCAGGAAGGAACGGGTCCAGCGTCGACTTGTTACGGCCGGCCGTGTGCACGCGCCGATCGACGCCGACCTTTTTCAGCGTCTCGACGAAACCGAAGCCGGCAAAGATCACACCGATCGAGCCGACGATCGAGGACGGATCGGCAATGATCTCGTCGCCGGCGGTGGCGATGAAATAGCCGCCCGACGCCGCGGCATCTTCGACGAACACCAGCACGGGCTTGCCGTGCTCATCGGCGAGATCGCGGATGCGCTTGGAGATCAGCCGCGACTGCACCGCCGAGCCGCCCGGAGAGTTGACGATGATGGCAATGGCAGGAGCCGATTTCACGGCGAAGGCGCGCTTCAGCAACGGCGCCACGGCCTCGATGTTGAGCCGCCCGGGCCGCTGGTCGGCAGCGATGACGCCGTGCAGCCGCACTACGGGAACCACCGGGCCGCCCTGCCCCATCCGGCGCTTGATCCAGGACCGCAAACCCATGTGTCGTCCTCGTTTTTGACCGGGCAGATGTATGTGCCCGCAGCCGGGATTACCAGATGAGACGCGCCGTCCCGCGGAAGATGGCGTCGAACTCCGGCCGGAACGCGCGGCCCGCGGCCTCGTGCAATGCACGCGCGCCGAGGAGTGAGAACGGCGCGCGCGAGCCCTTGATGCCGCGGACCAGCACGCGGCTCGCCGGCTCGCCGTCGCGCGGCAGCAGCGGCAGCACGCTGACCGCGCCGAAGCGCCGGGTAAACGCCGCCAGCAGCAGCGGCAGCGCCTCGGCCACGTGAATGAAAATCACCTCGCCGCCGGGCGCTGCGTGGGTCGCCGCGGTTTTTACCCAGGTGTCGAGCGCGCCGTCCGCCATATGCCGCGCCCCGGCCCTCACGGCGGACGGAGCCGAGCCGCGGTTGGGGTCGAAAAACGGCGGGTTGGCGATGACGGTAGTGAAATGCTCGGCGGCAAGTCCAGCGCCGGCACGCACTTTGCCCGCTGCCGTCAGGTCGAGCGACAGCACCCTGGTGCGCTCGGCCATGCCGTTGGCGCCGGCGTTGAGTGCGGCGAGGGCCGCCATGGCCGCGTCGGCCTCCACCAGCGTCGCCTGGAGTTGCGGCAACTCGGTCATTGCCACCAGCGCCGCGGTGCCGACGCCCGCCCCAAGATCGAGCAGATTGCGTGCCGCGGCGCTTACCGCCGCCCCCAGCAACACGGAGTCCAGCCCGGCGCGAAACCCCTTTTCCGGCTGCGACACGGTGAGGCGGCCACCCAAAAAGGCGTCGCGCGTCAGCGTTTGTTGTTTTACAAGATCAGTGGCTTCGTCTAGGGACATCGCACCATCGCGACAGTTCGCAGGCGCCCGACTATAGGGTGCCGGATGCGTAGCTCAAACCGGGGATTTCATGGCTTTATCGGCGGCAGCGGCAAACGAGGCGATGACCAGCGCCGGCGCGCTCGACCGGCTGCTCGACGCCACGCGCCCGGGCATGGATCGGGTCAACGCGATGATCCTCGCCAAGGCCAGCTCGCATGTCGACCTGGTGCCGGAGGTGGCGCGCTACCTGATCGATGCCGGCGGCAAGCGCCTCAGGCCCATGTTGACGATCGCGGCGGCCATGCTGTTCGGCAAGGCCAATGGCAGCGAGGTCAACTTCGCCGCCGCCGTCGAGTTCATGCACAACGCGACGCTGCTGCATGACGATGTGGTCGACGAGAGTGATATGCGCCGTGGCCGCGCCGCCGCGCGGATGAAATGGGGCAACCAGGCCAGCGTGCTGGTCGGCGATTTCCTGCTCGGCCAGGCCTTCATGATGATGGTCGACACGGGCAATGTCGCCGCCCTCAAGGTAATCTCGCAGGCGGCGACGATCATCGCCGAAGGCGAAGTGCTGCAGCTTGCCAAGACGCGTGACCTCAGCGCCAGCGCCGCCGACTATGACGAAGTGATCGGCGCCAAGACCGCCACGCTGTTCGAAGCGGCGACCGAGGTGGGCGCCATGGCCGGTGGCGCCGATGCGGCCGGCCGCGAGGCGCTGCGCCACTATGGCCGCGAGCTCGGCTTTGCCTTCCAGCTGGTCGACGACGTGCTCGACTATCGCGGCGAGGCCGATACGCTCGGCAAGAATACCGGCGACGATCTGCGCGAGGGCAAGATGACCCTGCCGATGATCCTGGCGCTGCAAGAGGCAACGCCGGCCGAGCGTGAGATCATCGTTGCCGCCCTCGGCAATGTCGATGCCGGCGCTGCCGAGCTCCGGCAAGTCCTGGCGGTATTCGATCGCTATGATACGCTGGGCAGGACCATCGAGCGGGCCATTACTCACGCCCGCCGTGCCCGCGAGTCCCTCAAGCAGTTGCCGCCCAGCGAAATGAAGTCGCTGCTCGGCGAAGTCGCCGAAATAACAGTTTCGCGCGCGTATTAGCACCTGTTAGCGGCACCCAAGGCGCCGCGGAACCGCCCGATTTGCGGCGTGGCGGCAACAACGCCCCCCATGGGGCCGTTGTCGTTTCAGGCGACCACCGGCGCAGCGGCCACCCAGAACTGGGGATACTTGGCACGCATCTCGTGTGCGGCCTGATGCGCCTGGGCGGCGGACCCGAAGAGCCCGAACACCGTGCCGCCGGAACCGGACATGCGGGCCAGCGCGCAACCATCGAGCACCCGCATCTGACGCAGCAGATCGCCGATCGCCGGCACCAGCGCAATGGCCGCCGGTTCGAGATCATTCCGGGTTTCGGCCAGCCACAGCCCGAGTTGCGCCGGCCGCGTCAGCGGCGACGGCAATGGCGGCATCGGCGGGTTGGTGCGCTGCTCCAGTCGGCGAAACACGTCGGCGGTGACGACCGGGATCAGCGGGTTGACCAGCACCAGATGCGTCGTCGGAAAACTGCGCAGCGGGTGGATGATCTCGCCGACCCCGCGCACCTCGGAGGGGCGGGACAGCAGGCAGACCGGCACATCGGCGCCCAGGCTCAACGCCAGAGCATTGAGCTCCGCGATACTAAAATCGCCGCCAGCCATGCCGGCCAGCAGCCGCAGCGTCGCAGCGGCGTCCGCGGAACCGCCGCCGATACCCGCCGCGACGGGCAGGTTCTTGGTCAGCGCAACATCCAATCCCTCGGGCAGCCGATCCGGCCAGCGGGCCCGGAACGCCTTTACCGCCCGCATCACCAGGTTGGACTCGCCACCGCCGGCGGCAGCGGCGAACGGTCCGCTGACCCGCAGGCGATCGCTCTTCGCCGGATGCGCCGTCACCTCATCGGCGACATCGACGAACACCACCAGGCTTTCGAGCTCATGGTAGCCATCGGCGCGCCGGCCGGTGACATGCAATGCCAGATTGACCTTGGCGGGAGCCGCCTCGGAAAGAGCGCCCTGCAGCATGCTACTGCGCGGGGGCGGCCTGACCTTCCGCCACCGGCCCGGCATCGGGCGCAGGCGACACGGCATCGAGACCACCGGCGAGCTTCTTCGCCACCCGCTCCTTCACCGCGCCTTCCTGGTCGACGGCTGCGGCGATGTTCCACTGGAACCTCGCCTCGAGCTTGCGGCCGGCGCGCCAATAGGCATCGCCGAGGTGGTCGTTGATTTCGGGATCGGTCGAACGAAGCTGCACGGCCGTCTCGAGCTGCTGCACCGCTTCGTCGAAGCGGCCGAGCCGGAAATAGGCCCAGCCGAGACTATCGATGATGTAGCCGTCATTGGGCGAAGCAGCGACTGCCTTCTGGATCATCTCGAGCGCCGGCATCAGGTTCACGCCCTGATCGACCCAGCTATAGCCCAGGTAGTTGAGCACCTGCGGCTGGTCGGGGTTCAGCTCGAGCGCGCGCTTGAAATCCACCTCGGCCTTGTCCCACTGCTTGTTGCGTTCGTAGGCAATGCCGCGAACATAGTAGAAGCGCCAGTCGCCCGGAGCGTCGCCGCCGGCGACTCCCAGTGCCCTGGTGTAGGTGTCGGCCGCTTCGGCGTATTTCTGCGCGGCGCGCTGCATGTCGCCCAGCACCGACAGCGCCTCGAGGTCGTGCGGGTTGGAGGTGACGATATTGCCGAGCCGGCGCAGCGCCTCGTCGCGATCGCCGGTGGCGCTGAGATTCTCGGCGACGCGCACCACCGCCATCGGCTTCATCGGCGAATCCGGCGGCAGCCGGTCGTAGATGGCGTTGGCCGCATCATGCTGCCCTGCGCCATCCAGCAACTGGCCATAGACCAGATCGATCACGTCTGCCTTGGGATCGAGATACATGCCCAGTTGCAGGAACACCGCCGACACATCGGGACTGCCCTCGCGGGCCAGCGCCACGCCGACCGAGTGGAACATCTCGGCGGCGCCGGCCTGGATATCGCCGGCAAAGACGCCCGGACGCTGCTTGTTGTCGATCTTGGCTTTCACCGCGCTGACCAGCGGGTGATCGAGCCCCTGGGCCTCGAACTTGGCGATGACCTTCTCGGCTTCATCGAAGCGGCCGGCATTGCCCAGCATGCGGGAATAGGCCTCGACGATGCGGGCCACGTAGGGGTCTGCTTCATAGGCCTTGGCGGCGTATTCCAGCGCCTTCTTGCTGTCGCCTTCGACATCGGCCATCAGCGCGCGGTGGAAGACGAGGAAATCCTCAAGCCCTCCCTGCCCGACTTCGTCGAGCACCTTGTCGGCGTCCGCCGGCTTGCCTTCGCCGACCAGCGCCCAGGCGCGCAGCAAGCCACCGGTGATCCCGGCGAAGGTGTCGCCGCCGACATTCTCCAGTTCCTTGGCCGCAGCGGCGTAGCGGCGCTGCTTGACCGCTTCGGTGCCGATGACGAGGCTGGCGAGATCGTTCGGCGCGCTGAGCTCGAGCAGGTGCTTGGCGACGCGCGAGGCGTCGGCCACCTGCCCGTTGGCGGCATAGGCGATGAAGCTGCGCTCGACGATGATCGGGTTATCCCAGTCGCCTTCGGCGGCGATGCGGAAGTAACGCGCCGCTTCGTCGGTCCTCAGGTCCGACAGCGCCTGCCGACCGGCGAGATAGCTGCCGGTAACGCTCTGCTCCATCAGCGGAAAGGCCGCGCTCGATTCGAGCGCCGCGGCGCCGCCGACGGTGAGTGCCACGGCAAGGAGGACGCCGGAAGCGAGACGGGCTTTGTGGGTCACGAGGCTCGATATCTCCGAGGAGGGTTTAGGCGGCTGACTAGCCCAAGAAACATGGGCGATTTTGCGACTGCGCCGCAAGAGGCAGGCACAATGAAGTGAGGGATTGTACGTCGCGAGGCAATGCTGCCTGGCACGGCTGTGGTGCTCCATCCGTCGGCGTCATCCTCGCGAAGGCGCGGATCCAGCGGGATCTCCCAGCCTCAGCGGGTACTGCGGCATCCCACTGGGTTCCCGCCCTAGCGGGAATGACGGCGGCGTGTGGGCAGCATTGCTCAAAGGCACCTCACATCCCGGAGTAATTCGGCCCGGAGCCGCCCTCCGGCGGCACCCAGGTGATGTTCTGGGCGGGATCCTTGATATCGCAGGTCTTGCAGTGGACGCAGTTGGCGGCGTGAATGCGGAACACCGGCGCGCCGCCCTCCTCCGCCACTTCGTAGACGCCGGCCGGGCAATAGAGCGGCGCGGGTTCACCGTAGCGCGGCAGGTTTTGTCGCAGCGGCAGTTCCGGATCGGCGAGCTTGAGGTGAACCGGCTGGTCCTCGTCGTGCCTGAGATTGGCGAGGTAGACCGACGCCGCCCGATCGTAGGTCGTCACCCCATCCGGCCGCGCGTAGACGCGCGGCGTCACGTCGGCGATCGGCCGCAGCTTCTGATAATCCGCCTTGCCGTGCCGCAGCGTGCCGAACGGCGAGAAGCGGAACAGCGCCTCGCACCACATATCGAAGCCGCCCAGCAGCACGCCGAAATAGGTGCCGAACCGCGACCAGAAGGGTTTGACGTTGCGCACCGGCGCCAACTCATCGCCGATGCCGGTCGCGAGGACGCTGTCGTTCAGCCCCTCGAGCATATCATGCGCCCGGCCCTCGCCGATGGCCGCGGCAACGCGCTCGGCCGTCGCCATCCCGGAGCGGATCGCATTGTGGATGGCCTTCAGCGCCGGCACGTTCATGAAGCCCGCCGCGCAGCCGATCAGCGCGCCGCCGGGAAACGCCAGGTCGGGGATGGATTGCAGCCCGCCCGAGGTCATCGCCCGCGCCCCATAGCTCAGCCGCCGGCCGCCCTCGAGCAGCCGGGAGATCGCGGGATGGGCCTTGAAGCGCTGGAACTCATCGAAGGGCGAGAGCGTCGGGTCGCTGTAGCTCAGATGCACCGCGAGGCCGAGATAGAGCTTGTTGCCGGCCGCGTGGTAGGCGAAGCCACCGCCGGAGGTGCCGTTGTCGAGCGGAAAACCGAGATAGTGGTCGACGCGCCCGGCCTCGTGCCGATCCGGCGCGATCTCCCACACTTCCTTGATGCCGAGCCCGTAGAGCTGCGGGTCATGGCCCTCGGCGAGGCCGAAATGACCGATCAGGTGCCTGGCGAGCGAGCCGCGAGCCCCCTCGCCGATCAAGGTATACTTGGCCCTGAGGCCGATGCCCGCGGCATAGGTGGATCTGGGGTTGCCGGCATGGTCGACGCCGAGATCACCGGTGATGATGCCCTCGACCCGACCGCCCTCGCCGGTGAGCACATCCACTGCCGCGGTCATCGGAAAGATATCGACGCCGAGCCCCTGCGCCTGCTCGCCCAGCCATCTCACCAGTTCGCCGAGGCTGACGATCACCGCGCCTTCGGTCTTCATCTGCGGCGGGATCATCAGTTGCGGCAGCGGCAGGTCCGCGGTCGCGGTCAGCAGGTGGAAGGTGTCGCGGGTGACCGCCGGGCCCACCGGCGCGCCCATGGCGCGCCAGCCGGGCAGCAGCGCATCGAGCCCCACCGGGTTCATCACCGCGCCGGAGATGATATGGCCGCCCAGTTCGGCGGACTTTTCCACCACTGTCACCGACAGCAGCGGCGCCACCTGCTTCAGCCGAATGGCGGCGCTGAGCCCCGCAGGACCGGCCCCGACGATCAGTACGTCGGTCTCGATGATCTCGCGATTGCCGGCGTCGGCCACGGTCACGTCCATTCACGGATGGCGGGAGAAAGCGGGCTGTGACATAACAGAACCCATGTCCGAAAATCGACCGCTAAATGACGCCGAAGCCCGGGCGGCGCTCGACTGGTATCGCGCCGTCGGGGTCGATTTCGCCGTCGGCGAGGATCCGGTCGATCGCTTCGCCGCCTCTGCCGCCCCGTCGCGCGCCCGGCCGATCCAGGCACCGGAAACGCCGGCCGCGGCACCCGCCGCTCCGCCAGCCGGCCCGATGGCCATCTCGCTGGCCGCCGACCCGACGGAAACCACCGCTCTCGCCGCTGCGGCACAGACGCTCGACGAACTCCGCGCGGTGATGAACGGCTATGAAGGGTGCCTGCTGAAGAAACGGGCAACCCAGCTGGTGTTCGCGGACGGCAATCCCGAGGCCGAGATCATGCTGGTGGGCGAAGGCCCGGGCGAACAGGAGGACCTGCAGGGCAAGCCCTTCGTCGGTCGCGCCGGGCAACTGCTCGACCGCATGCTCGGCGCTATCGGCCTCGACCGCAGCAAGGTCTATATCGCCAACATGGTGCCGTGGCGCCCGCCGGGCAATCGCGATCCCTCGCCCGAGGAGATGGCGCTGTGCACGCCGTTCCTGCTGCGGCAGGTCGAGCTGGTGGCGCCGAAGTTTCTGGTGACGCTCGGCAATGTGCCGACCAAGTCGCTGTTCCAGACCCAGAACGGCATCACGCGGATGCGCGGCCAGTGGCGGGATCTGACAATCAACAGCCACCAGACCCGGGCGCTGGCGACGCTCCACCCGGCCTACCTGCTGCGGACGCCGGCCAGCAAGGCCCTGGCCTGGCGGGACATGCTGAGCCTCAAGCAGGCGATCGACGCGACCTGAGGCGTTTGGTCGATCGGCCGGCCTGCCGCGCCATTGGTCTAGCTTGCTGCGGCGCCGCGCTGCTGCTCCATCTGTCGAAAAAGCGAGGACGCCGATTTGAACCTTTCAGATACCCAGCGCCTGGCGCTGCTTGCGCCACGCAGCGGCCGGTTGCGGACGGTGCTGGACACCGACACCTACAACGAGATCGATGATCAGTTCGCCGTGGTGCAGGCCCTGCTGTCGCCTGACCGGCTCGACCTGCAGGCGATTTATGCGGCGCCGTTCTTCAACGACCGTTCGAGCGGCCCCGGCGAGGGCATGGAGCTGAGCTATGGTGAAATCCTCGCCTTGCTCGAACGCCTTGGGGTTCCGCATGCCGGCTTCGTGCATCGCGGCGTCACCGACTATGTCGGCGCAGCGAAACAGGCCATGCGGGCGCCAGCGGTCGATGACCTCATCGCGCGAGCCCGAGCCGGTTCGGCCGAAGACCCGCTTTACGTGATCGCCATCGGCGCCATCAGCAACATCGCCTCGGCGCTGCTTGCGGCGCCCGACATCATCGACCGCGTGGTGGTTGTCTGGCTGGGCGGACACGCACTCGAATGGCCGCACCAGCGCGAGTTCAACCTGCGCCAGGATGTCGGCGGTGCGCAGGTGCTGTTCGATTCCGGCGTGCCGTTGGTGCTGGTGCCGTGCATGGGGGTCGTCTCGCATCTGCATTCTACGGTGCCGGAGATCGAGCGCTATGTCGAACCGCAGGGCGAGATCGGCCGGTTCCTGGCGCAGCGGTTCAAGGAATACGAAACCGACCATGTCGGCTGGGCCAAGGAAATCTGGGACATGGCACCGGTGGGCTGGATGCTCGACCCGGACTGGGCGCCGAGCGTCATCGTGCCCACCCCGATCCTTACCGCCGACGTCACCTACAGCATCGACCGGGCGCGGCACCCGATGCGCTATGTCACGCAGGTCAAGCGCAACCCGATCATGCGGGACTTCATCGCCAAACTGGCGGCCCGCGCCGAGAGGAACTGAGGCCCGACCGACGAGGCGGCAGGCCATCACAGCCAGCACTCCGCAGGTGGCTCGACCGGCATCGGGCAGTCGTTCTGGGACGAATGGCTAGCATCCGAAATAATCTCGGTGGTTGAACCATCTGCCCGAATTTGGTCTGAGTATCAGGGCAAGCGCCTCAGGCCCCGGTAACCGCAGAAAGCGCCATGTCCTCCGCCCTCAAGATTTATGCCCTGTTCATCGGCTCGGCACTCCTGATGTTCGGAGGTGGGCTGCAGGGCCTGCTGCTCTCGGTGCGCGGCGCCGAGGAGGGGTTCTCGCTGACGGCGCTGGGCCTCATCGGCACCGGCTGGTCGGTGGGGTTCGTTGCCGGCTCGATCACCGTGCCGATGCTGGTGAAACGCGTCGGGCACATACGCGCCTATTCGATCATGGCAGCGATCGGTACGGTCACCATCCTGCTTAACCTGCTTTGGGTTCAGGATATCGGCTGGATCGTGCTGCGCGCCTTTTCCGGCTTCTGCTTTGCCGGCGCGGCGATGATCGTCGAAAGCTGGCTCAACGAGGTGGCGGACAACCGCAGCCGCGGCACGATCTTTTCGGTCTACACCACCATCAACATGGCCGCTTCGACGGTTGGTCAGCTCGCCATGGCGGTCACCGGCACGTTCGGCCATATCCCGTTCGTGGTCGGCGCCATCGCCTTCATCTGCGCGCTGCTGCCGAGCGCACTGACGTCGACGCCGCAGCCGCGGCCGATCTCATCGGCGCGGCTCGACGTGGTGCTGCTCTACAAGACCTCGCCGCTGGCGGTGATCGCCGCCTTCGCCTGCGGCATGGCCAACGGCACTTTCGGCACGCTGGCGCCGGTCTACGGGTTCGAGCAGAAACTCGACGCCTCGACCATCGCCTATCTGTTCGCCGTCACCGCCGTGGTCGGCGCGGTCGCGCAGACGCCGTTCGGGCGGCTCTCCGACAAGATCGATCGCCGGCTGGTGATCGTCGGGCTCAGCGGCTTTTCGGCGGTGATCGGGCTGCTCACCGTGCTGCTCAACCCGAGCAGCGGGGTGCTGATGTTCATCCTGTTCGGGCTCTATGGCTTCGGCGCCTACCCGCTCTATGCCATCGCCGTGGCGCATGCGAACGACTTCGCCAAGGAGGGCGAGTTCGGTCGGGTCGCCGGCGGCATGCTGCTGATCCTCGGTATCGGTCTTGCCATCGGCCCGATCATCGCCAGCTGGGTGATGAATGCAATCGCGCCGGTCGGGCTGTTCATCGTCACCGCGACGTTCCATGGCGCGCTGGCGGTTACGGCGTTCCTGCGCATGAGGATCCGTCCGGTGCGCGACGCAGCGGGGCGGGTGCGCTTCCGCGCCATGAGTGCCGAAAAGGGTGTTTCGCCGGGCACGGTGACGCTCGATCCGCGCGTCGACGAGAAACCGACGCCCCGTCCGGCCCCTGCCGCGCCGCCGGCGCAGGCCGGGCAGACCGAAATCCTGGTGCCCGATCCGATCGAGCCGACCATCGTCGTCGAAAGTCATCCAAAGGGTGACGCGCCCGGCGAGATCTCGCCGTCCGACAAGCCCAAGCCGGAGTAGCCTGATGTTCAAATCGGAACTCGACCAGAGCAAGCCGTTCACGCCGCTGTCGATCGCGGTGCTCGCCGTCTCCGACACGCGGACGCTCGAGACCGACACGGCCGGGGCGCTGCTGAAATCGCTGATGGAAGCGGATGGTCATGCCTGCTTCGAACGCGCCGTGGTGCGCGACGATATCCACCAGATCCGCGCCAAGGTGATGGAATGGGTGGTGAACGACGGCGTCGATGCGATCATCACCACCGGTGGCACCGGCTTTTCCGGGCGCGACGTCACCCCCGAGGCGCTGGAGCCGCTGTTCCAGAAGCGGATGGATGGATTTTCGGTACTGTTCCACCAGTATTCGGCCACTACGGTCGGCACCTCTACCTTGCAGTCGCGCGCCACCGGCGGGCTGATCGGCGAGACTTTCGTCTTCGTCGTCCCGGGCTCGCGCGGCGCCTGCCGCGACGCCTGGGAAGGGATCCTGCGGGCCCAGCTCGACAACCGGCACAAGCCCTGCAACTTCGTTGAGCTGATGCCGCGGCTCAACGAGCGCTGAGCCGATGAAAGTCCCCCTCACCCGCAAGCAGATCGCGCCGCGCAATGCCGCGGCGAAGTCGCTGCGCGAGGGGCAGTTCCAGCCCAAGGTCGAGGCGGATCCCAAGACCTACAAGCGCAAGACCAAGCACAAGACCGACCCGGTACTGGAAGCCGAGAAGCAGGACGGCGACAGCGAATAACTGAAAGCCGGTTCACTCGATAGATTTGCTGAGTTCAGGTTCATCCTGAGATTCAGACCGCGCCGCGAAGTCCTTCCAAAAACACGTTCATTTCCCATTCAGCCGGCGCAATTCAATTGCGATGCCGACGCTCCGGTGCCACCCTGCATCGCTCAGGGCGTCACATGCGGAGGGCTCCATGACTGGGTTGATCATTCTGGCGATCGTCGTCGCCGCCATCGGCTACGCGATCTTCGTCTACAACGACCTGGTGTCCAAGCGGCAGCTCAAGGAAGAGGGCTGGTCGGGCATCGATGTGCAGCTGAAGCGCCGCACCGACATGATCCCCAACCTGATGGAAACGGTGAAGGGCTATATGGGGCACGAGCGCGAAACGCTCGAGGCCGTCACCCAGGCCCGCGCCGCAGCCACTGCCGGCGCCAATGCCAGCCCGGGCGAGCGCAGCGCGCTCGAAGGCGCGCTGTCCGGGGCGCTGGGCAAGCTGCTGGCCATCGCCGAGGCCTATCCCGACCTCAAGGCCAACACCACGTTCCTCGAATTCCAGAGCGCGCTGCAGAACGTCGAAGACGAGATCCAGCTGGCGCGGCGCTACTATAACGGCTCGGTGCGCAACCTGAACACCGCGGTCGAGAGCTTCCCGTCCAACGTCGTCGCCAACGCCTTCAAGTTCGAGAAGGCCGAGTATTTCGAGTTGGAGAACGAGGCGGACCGCGCCGTCCCGTCAGTGAAGTTCTGATCCCAGCCGGACCGTGAACATCGTGCGCTTGGCCAGCCCCCTCCCAGCCGCCCCCACAAGGGGGGAGGTCCAAGGCAGAGGTCGTGGCACGACTGAGCCCAGGCACCGGCTCCCACCTCCCCCCTTGTGGGGGCCCCTGGGAGGGGGCTGGCAACGTGCGCTGGCAGTGGTCGTCACCCTCCTGACCCTCATCGTCGCCCTCCCGGCCACTGCCCGCGAGGCGATCACTTCGTTCTCGTCCGCCATCACCCTCAACACCGACGGCTCGGTCGACGTCATCGAGACCATCGAGGTGAATGCCGAGGGCTATGAGATCCGGCGTGGCATCTACCGCGATATCCCGCTGGTGCTGATCAACCCTGACAACTCGCGGCTGCGCTCCGATCTCAGGGTCCAGTCGGTGACCCGCGATGGCCGGGCCGAGCCGTACTCGCTGGACAATATCGGCGCCGGGTTCAAGCGCATCCGCATCGGCGATGCCGACGTGCTGCTCGATTATGGCAAACACACCTACACCATCCGCTACAGCATGAGCCGGATGGGCCGCAGCTTTGCCGATCATGACGAGCTGTTCTGGAATGCCACCGGCAACTACTGGAATTTCCCGATCGAGGCAGCCGTCGCATCGATCACCCTGCCCAAGGGCGCGGTGATCGACCGGCTGATCGGCTATACCGGGGTGCCCGGGTCGACCGAGCAGGCCGTCACCATCACCCGCACCTCCGACAACACGGCAATCTTCCGGGTCAACCGTCCGCTCGCCTCGGGTGAAGGGGTCAGCGTGGCCGCATCGTTTCAGAAGGGCATCCTCGTCGAGCCGCAGGGGCTGGACCGGCTGCTCTACTGGCTGAGCGACCACCGCGACATCGTGGTGCCCGGCATCGCGGTGGCCCTGGTGCTGCTCTACAACCTGCTCGCCTGGAGCGCGGTCGGCCGCGACCCCAAGAAGGGCACCATCATTCCGCTGTTTCATCCGCCCCAGCGGTTCTCGCCGGGGCTGGCCGAGTATGTCGACGGCATGGGCTGGGAGAAAGGCGGCTGGACCGCCTTTACCGCCTCGATCTTCGACCTGGGCGTCAAAGGGTTGGTGAAGATCGACAACCCAGGCAAGACCTTGAGCGTGACGGTAACCGGCAAGGCGCCACCGGACGACCTCGGGGCGGCCGAGCGACTGCTGTTCGACTATTTCAGGTCGCAGGGCAAGGTGACGGTCAACACCACGACCGGTCCCAAGCTCAATGAGACCCGCGGCCAGTTCGTCAAGGCCATCGAGACCGAGAACCGCCTCGTCTACTTCCGCAACAACACCGGCTATGTCGTCGTGGGCGTGGCGTTTTCAGTGCTGATCCTTCTGGGCATGGTGGTGTTCGACCTGATCGACCCGGTCACGCTGGTGTTCGCCGGGGTCGGCGCGCTGTTCCTCGGCATTCTGAGCGGCATCCTCAGGGGGCTGTGGCGCAGCCCGATCATCGCCAAGATCATCTTCGCGGTGTGGGCGGTGATCTTCGGCGGCAACCTGATCGGCGCCGCCAGCGCCTTTCTCAGCGATTTCCACCCGGATGTGGCGTTGATCGGCGCCGCCTCGATCATCTTCATCAACGTGGTGTTCGCCGTGCTGATGCGGGCGCCGACCGTGCAGGGCCGGAACATCATGGACCAGCTCGACGGCTTCAAGATGTACATGAACACGGCCGAGAAGAACCGGCTGAACATGAACAACGAGCCGCCGATGACGGTGGAGCGCTTTGAGCGCATCCTGCCCTATGCCATCGCGCTGGGGGTGGAGAAGCCGTGGTCGGAACACTTCGAAGCTGAACTCGCCCGCAATGCCGTCGCCGACGCGCAGGGCAGCAGCTACGCGCCGGGCTTCTATAGCGGGCGCAGTTGGTCGAGTGGTTCGGGCAGCTTTGCCAATACCGTCTCGTCCGTCGCAACCGGGATGAGCGCCGCCATGGTCGCGGCGCAACCGAGTTCGTCGTCGGGCTCGGGGTTCTCCAGCGGCGGCGGTGGTGGCGGCGGCTCCGGTGGTGGCGGAGGTGGCGGCGGCGGAGGCGGGTGGTAGAACAACCTTCCATATCGTGCTCCCACCGGCGTCATCCCCGCGAAGGCGGGGACCCAGTGGGATGCCTCAGCACTGGCGGGCGCGGTTAGCTCGCACTAGGTTCCCGCCTTCGCGGGAATGACGCCGGAGCTGGGTGCCGGCACACGGCTCCTGCTGCCGACGAACCCTACTTCCTGCGGCATCCGCCAACCCGCAATGGACAATCTCCCCTGCCCTTGCTAGGCAAACCGCGCTTTCAAACGCCCGGTTAAGAGATGCCCGAACTCCTCGTCGAACTGTTCTCGGAAGAAATCCCTGCGCGCATGCAGCGCAAGGCGGCCGAGGACCTGAAGAAGGCCGTGACCAATGCGCTGGTCGATGCGGGCCTCGTCTACGAGGGCGCCAAGGCATTCGTCACGCCGCGCCGGCTGGCGTTGACGGTCACCGGGCTGCCCGCCCGTTCGCCGGACACGCACGAAGAACGCAAGGGGCCGCGGGTCGGCTCGCCGCAGCAGGCGATCGACGGCTTCCTCAAGGCGGCAGGGCTCGGCTCGATCGACGAGGCCAAGATCGAGGCCGATCCCAAGAAGGGCGAGTTCTATGTCGCGCATATCGACAAGAAGGGGGCCGAAGCCACCGACATCCTGGCGACGCTCCTGCCCAAGGTGATCACCGGGTTCGACTGGCCGAAATCCATGCAATGGGGCAATGGCGGGCTGACCTGGGTGCGGCCGCTACGCGCCATCACCGCAACGTTCGGCACCGACAATGACGAGCCGGTGGTCATCCCGTTCAAGTCGAACACCGTCGCTTCCGGCCAGACCACGTTCGGCCACCGCTTCCTTGCCCCCGAGGCGATCCGGGTGAAGCGCTTCGACGATTACGTGCAGGCGCTGGAGAAGGCCAAGGTCGTCCTCGACATCGACCGGCGCAAGGAGATCATCAAGGCCGACGCCGACAATCTCGCTTTCGCGCAGGGCCTGAGCGTCATTCATGACGAGGGTCTGCTCGAAGAAGTGGCCGGACTCGTCGAATGGCCGGTGGTGATGATGGGCTCGTTCGACCCGGCCTTCCTCGAAGTGCCCGAGGAAGTGATCATTGCCACGATCCGCGCCAACCAGAAGTGCTTCTGCCTGCGCGACAGCGCGGGCAAGCTGGCGCCGTTCTTCATCATCACCTCGAACCAGATCGCCGCCGACGGCGGCAAGACCATCGTCGCCGGCAACGAACGCGTCATCCGCGCCCGCCTGTCGGACGCCCGGTTCTTCTATCAGACGGACCTCTCGCTGCCGCTCGAGCATGGCCTGCCCAAGCTCGAGGAGAGCGTGTTCCACGCCAAGCTGGGCACGCAGTTCCAGCGTGTCGAACGACTGGTGAAGCTTTCGGGCGAGATCGCCCTCAAGGTCGGGGCCAACCCCGAGCTGGCCAAGCGCGCCGCGATGCTGGCCAAGGCCGACCTCACCACCGGCATGGTCGGCGAGTTTCCCGAGTTGCAGGGCATCATGGGCCGCTACTATGCCCTGGCGCAGGGCGAGCCGCTGGCGATCGCCAACGCCATCGCCGACCACTACAAGCCGCTGGGCCCCACCGACCTCGTGCCGGGCGAGCCGGTCGCCATCGCCGTGGCGCTGGCCGACAAGCTCGATACGCTCAAAGGCTTCTGGTCGATCGACGAGAAGCCCACCGGCTCGCGTGACCCGTTCGCACTGCGCCGCGCTGCGCTCGGCGTCATCCGCATCGTTACCGACAACAACCTGCGCTTCCCGCTCGAGGTCGAGCCCGACCTGCTGAGCTTCTTCCACGACCGCCTGAAAGTGACGCTGCGCGATGCCGGCGCCCGCCATGACCTGGTCGATGCGGTGATCGGCAAGGACAGCAACGACATGCTGGAGATCACCGAACGGGTCGAGGCGCTGTCGAAACTGCTCGGCTCCGAGGACGGCAGGAACCTGCTTGCCGGCTACAAGCGCGCCGCCAACATCCTCAGCGCCGAGGAAAAGAAGGACGGCAAGAGCTTTGCCGCGCCGGTCGATCCGGCGCTGCTGTCGCTCAGCGAGGAAGCGACGCTGGCCGAGGCGATCGCCTCGGTGGATACGGCGGTGGCGGCCAAGGTCGCCGCCAATGA
>MKVB01000006.1:593603-691856 GCA_001899085.1 Devosia sp. 66-14
CGGATGTGGCCATCCGCGCCAACCGCCTGAGCCTCCTCACCAAGCTGCGCGATACGATGCGCCTCGTGGCGGATTTCTCGAAGGTCGCCGGCTAGGTCCCGACCGCCGCGGAGCGGGATGGGCCAAGCCCACCCCGCCCTCGCCGTTACAGCCCGAACGTCACGTTGCCCGCGTCGTCCATGGCGAAGCCTGGGTTCCAGGCGATTTCCCAGGCATGGTCATCAGGGTCGGTGACATAGCCGCGCAACCCGCCATGCGGCGGGGCGTCGGCCGGCCGGATGATGCGGCCGCCGGCGGCTGCAAGAGCCTCGATCAACGGGGCCACCTCCCGCTCCGTGGCGACATTGTGGGCCAGCGCGAACGCCCCGGGCGTCCGCAGCCCGGTACGGTTCATGTCCGTCTCCAGTTCAGCGGTCAGGAAAGTGCCGAGCACGATGCCGTTGAGCTGGTAGAAGATGATCACGTCACTCTCATAGACGGGCGTCCACCCGAACCCCTCTCGGTAGAAGCGCCGCGACCGGGCGAGGTCGGTGGTACCGAGGGTGATGACGGAAACTGCAGGCTTCATCTGGCCAAGACCTTTCAATGCACCGCTCCCCGATGGAGCGGCGTTCAAGGTCATGGGACTCAGTCGCCGAAGCGAAGGCCAGGACCGCCGCAGCGGGACAGGGCTAACCGCACCTGCCTCTCCTTTTCTGACGCAGATATCCTAGCAGGCAGCGCATCGGGGTCAAACGCGGAGGCAGGTGTTCTCCCCGGCTTTGTTCTTGTTATGTTCTCACTCGAGTGCTAATCCTAATGGAACGTTACCCGTGGCGAGTCGCTTAAGGGTGTGGAGAACGGACATGCGGGTCAGCGCCCCCAATTTCGAGCAACTGGAGCGATTGAACGGCACACGCGATGCAGACCTGATCGCGCGGCGTTACGTCGACCCGACGCTCAACCGCGGGCGAGGCGCGCAGACCAACAAGGGCAGCCGCTTCGATCGCCAGAGCCGCGAAGAGTTCGACGACGGCTGGGGACAGGTCGAGGATTTGAAGCCGTTCGAAACAATCGAGCATGTCGAGCGCGCCAAGTCGATCATCACCCGCAACGAAAGCCCCGATATCGGCTTCGACCGCTCGATCAACGCCTATCGCGGCTGCGAGCACGGGTGCTCGTATTGCTTCGCCCGCCCGACGCATGCCTATCTGGGGCACTCGGCCGGGCTGGAGTTCGAGCGCGACATCTATGTGAAGGCCAATGCGGTCGACCTGCTGCGGCGCGAACTGGCCGACAAGCGCTACAAGCCCAAGCCAATCGCCATGGGCACCAATACCGACCCGTACCAGCCGGCCGAGCGGCAGCACAAGCTGACGCGCGGCATTCTCGAGTTGCTGCTCGAGACCAGGCACCCGGTGACCATCACCACCAAGTCGGCACTGGTGGTGCGCGACCTCGACATCCTGAAGCCGCTGGCCGAGCAGAACCTGGTGCGGGTGGCGCTGTCGATTACCAGCATGGATCATATCCTGTCGCGCAAGATGGAGCCGCGGGCTTCGACGCCGGAAAAGCGCCTCGAAGCAGTGCGACTGCTGTCGGAGGCGGGTATCCCGACCACGGTGATGGCGGCGCCGATGATCCCGGCGATCAACGACATGGAGCTCGAGCGGATTCTCGATGCGGCAGCAGCGCAGGGCGCGGTGGGGGCCAATGCCATCCTGCTGCGGCTGCCGGGTGAGGTACGTGACATTTTCCGCGAGTGGCTGCTGCGGCATTTCCCCGACCGGGTGAGCCACGTGATGAGCCTTGTTCGCGACACCCGCGGGGGCAAGGACAACGATCCGAATTTCGGCACCCGTTTCGTCGGCGAAGGTCCATACGCCACGCTGCTGCGTCAGCGCGTCGATCTGGCCAAGGCACGCTACAAGCTCGACCGGCCGATCGCACCGCTGCGCACGGATTTGTTCACCCCGCCGGCGGTCGACGATGGGCAGATGAGCCTGTTCTGAGGCGAAACCTCAGCGGCGCCGGCGGCGTTATCCGGCAATGAGCGCATCGGACGATCCAGCAGATGTGACGCTGCTATCGCTTGCGTCGCCGGCCCAACTGGCGATGCTTGAGGACATGCCGTCCGATTCGCCTGTCATCATCAGCAAGCCGACGCTCAAGTTCGAGCGTGCCGCCATCAAGCGCGGGGCGAAATTCGTCTGCGGCGTCGATGAGGTCGGGCGTGGCCCACTGGCCGGGCCGGTGGTGGTTTCGGCGGTGATCCTCAACCATCGCAAGGTGCCGGAAGGGCTGAACGATTCCAAGGTGCTGACGGCAGCGCAGCGCGAAGCGCTGTATGAAAAGATCATGGCCACGGCCATCGTCTCGATCGCCGTGGCGCCGCCGGCCATCATCGCCGAGCTCAATATCCTGCAGGCGTCGTTGTGGGCCATGCGCAAGGCCGTGCTGGGTCTGCAGGTCAAGGCCGATCACATCCTCATCGACGGCAACAAGCTGCCCAAGGACCTGCCCTGCCCCGGCGAAGCGATCGTGGGCGGCGATGGGCGGTCGGTGTCGATCGCCGCGGCCTCGATCGTCGCCAAGGTGACGCGCGACCGGATGTGCCTGATCATGGATTGCGAGGAACCGCAGTTCGGTTTTTCGAGCCACAAGGGCTATGCCGCGCCACAGCACCTCGAAGCGCTGACCACGCACGGCCCGGGCCGCCATCACCGGATGGATTTCGCCCCGTGCATCCAGGCGCAGCGGATGAAGACGATCGCTGCCTGAGGCGGGCGACACCCTTACTTCCGCCGACTGCGGAACGACGCCAATCAAAGAGTTCGCCACCCGGCAGCGCCCCAAACTCGGTATCATCCCTGCGAAGGCAGGGACCCAACTCAACGCCCGCGCCAGCCGATAATTGGGTCCCTGCTTGCGCAGGGATGACAGCGGTGGATGGGGACGATCGCAGCTTGCAGCAGATTCCCGCCCTCGGCGGGAACGAGATCGGTGACACGCGCTTACGCATCAGCGAGACCTGCACGTATCCGCGCCTTAACTACTCGCTAACCTCGAGGCTTAAATCCCCTTTAACCCTAACGCCTTACAACCGATCCCGTTAGTACTGCGTCAGGGTTCGAGTTATGTTGCGTACCGCGCGTATGGCGGCTTCCGCCAATGCGGAGGGGAGCCTGCTCCCCATCGACACCATCCTTGTGGGCGATTGCATCAAGCACATGAATGCCTTGCCGGCCGGCTCGGTTGACCTCGTATTCGCAGACCCGCCTTACAACCTGCAACTGGACCAAGGCCTGACCCGGCCGGACCAGTCGCGCGTTGCCGGCGTCGATGACGATTGGGACAAGTTCGACAGCTTCGCCCATTACGACATTTTCACCCGCGCCTGGCTCAAGGCGGCGCGGCGGATCCTGAAACCGGATGGCGCCATCTGGGTGATCGGCTCCTATCACAACATCTTCCGCGTCGGGGCGGCGCTGCAGGATCTCGACTACTGGCTGCTCAACGACGTGATCTGGCGCAAGGCCAACCCGATGCCGAACTTCCGCGGCACCCGGTTCACCAATGCGCACGAGACACTGATCTGGGCGGCGAAAGATCGCGAGAGCCGCGTCACCTTCAACTATGAGCAGATGAAGCAGGCCAATGACGACGTGCAGATGCGCTCGGACTGGCTGTTCCCGATCTGCACCGGCGCCGAACGCCTGAAGGACGACGACGACGAAAAACTCCACCCGACGCAGAAGCCCGAAGCCCTGCTCTATCGGGTGATCAGCGCGACGACCAAGCCCGGCGACGTGGTGCTCGACCCGTTCTTCGGCACCGGCACGACGGGTGCAGTGGCCAAGAAACTGGGCCGGCATTTCATCGGCATCGAGCGCGAAGATACCTACATTGCCGGCGCCCTGAAGCGCATCGCTTCGATCCGCCCGCTCAGCGCCGCGACCATCGAGACCGCGGTGCCCAAGCGTGCGGCGCCCCGTGTCGCCTTCGGCTCACTGGTCGAGATGGGGCTGATCGCCCCCGGCACCGAACTCTACGACGATCGGCAGCGCTGGAGTGCCCTGGTGCGGGCCGATGGCTCGCTGGTTTCCGGTGGCCACATGGGTTCGATCCACCGGGTTGGCGCCCTGGTGCAAGGCGCCGAGGCCTGCAACGGCTGGACATTCTGGCATGCCCGGCAGGGCAGCCGCCTCGCTCCCATCGACGATCTGCGCAGCCAGGTGCGCGCCCAGATGGAACGACTTTCGGCCTGAATCTGACCTCCAATTCAACTCAGGCTGCGCTCGCCGCCGGCTCTCAGGAGCCGGCGGCTTTCATTTTTCTGCCCATTGCAGTCCCGCAGCAGCCAGCACCTTGCGGAAGACGCTCGGCAGGGCCTCGGCGTCGAGCTCGCGCGGATCAGCCCACCAGCCGGCCCTAAGCTGCTCGGGCTCCGCCACCACGGCCGACCACACGTCGAGCTCGAGGCGGAAATGCGTGAAGACATGGACGACCTGCCCGTCGTAGCGCCAGTCGGACGCCAAGGGGTGCACCACAGCGCGCTTGTCCGGCGTCCAGTCGGAGACCGGCGTCTCGGTCATCTGTGCCAGCAGGCCCTTGTCGGCCCGGGTCTGCAGGTAAACGTCGCCGTCGGCGTCGCGCATGACGAAGGCGTGGCCGTAGCGAGTCGGGCGCTCGGCCTTTTCCGGCTTCACCGGATAGAGCAGCGGATCAAGCCTGGCGCCACGGCAGCCCGGCTGGATCGGGCAGAGCATGCAACTGGCATTGCGCGGCGCGCAGATGGTGGCGCCCAGATCCATCAGCGCCTGGGCGAAATCGCCGGCCCGCGCGGGTACGGCCGCCTGCACCGTGCCGCGCACCAGATCCTTGGCATCGCGCACCGGGACCTCGAGCGCCAGATAGCGCGCCACCACGCGATCGACATTGCCGTCGACCACGGCGACCTGCTCGTCGCCGGTGATCGCGGCGATGGCCGCAGCGGTGTAGGGGCCGATGCCGGGCAGGGTCAGCAGTGCCGCCGAGCTGGTCGGAAACCGGCCATCAAAGCGCTCGACCACGGCCCTGGCGCAGGCATGAAGGTTGCGGGCCCGCGCGTAGTAGCCGAGCCCAGCCCACTCGACGAGCACGGCCTCGAGCGGTGATGCGGCAAGATCGGCGACCGTCGGCCACAGGTGCAGGAAACGCGCGTAGTAGCGGCCGACGGCCGCGACGGTTGTCTGCTGCAGCATGATCTCGCTGAGCCAGACGCGATAAGGGTCGGCCGCGACGCCGGCGGCGCGATCGGCCGGGCTCACGCGCCATGGCAGGGTGCGGGCATGCCGGTCGTACCAGGCAAGCACAGCCGCCGCATCGAGCGGCACGGGGTTTTGCTGGGGCTCGGCTTTTGACATGATAGCGGCCACAGATGGCGCGCCGCAGCGGCGGGCGCAAGCGGCGGCAGGAAGTTGTTACCAGTGGCGGACAAGCCCAGATCGAAATCCAAGGACGATGCGCCGCCCAAGCGGCTCAACCGCGCCGTCGCGGTGGCCGAAGCACTGGGCGGCGTGCTCGATCCGGCGCTGAAGAAGCGCGGCTTCGCCAGCCGCGACATTCTCTCGCACTGGCCGACCATAGCGCCGGCCCCGTACGACAAGGTCACCCGGCCGGACAAGCTGAGCTGGCCGCGCGGCGAGAAGGGTGCCGAAGGCGCGACGCTGTACCTGCGTTGCCACCCTGGCCATGCCCTGGCGCTGTCGCATGAGGGCCAACGGGTGGCCGCGTCGATCAACCGCTACTACGGCTATTTTCTCATCGGGCAGGTGCGGCTCAGCGCCGAGCCGTTCGTGATCGAGGATGCCGTTCCCGAGACGGTTCCGGCGCTGCCGGAAGTCACCCGGGCCCGCATCAGTCGGACCGTCGAGCGGGTGAGCGACCCCGGGGTGCGCGATGCCCTGCGACAACTGGGCCAGGCGATTGCCCGCAGAAAGCCGCGGTAGCTCGCAAAATGTTCATCGCCGGTTGAACTTGCCCGGCCTAGTGTGCCCCGATATTAGGGCGAGCAACGAAAAAACGGAGTGAAACTCGTGGCCAACCGTCGCAACATTCTCATCGGGTCCGGCGCAGCTGTCGTCGCGGCAGCGACGGGAACCAGCGCATCGTTCCTGTTTGGCGCCAGCGGCGCCATTGCCCAGCAGTTCGACCAGGCCAAGCTGATGGCTCCGGCCGGCGGCGTTGCGGACCACCCGCTCGGGCCGTCCGACGCCAAGGTGACGCTGATCGAGTATCTGTCGCCGACCTGCCCGCACTGCGCGGCCTTCACCAACACGGTCTATCCGCAGCTCAAGGCCGAGTATATCGACACCAACAAGATCCAGTTCATCCCGCGCCCGTTCATGCGCAACGTGCTGGATGCGGTGGTGTTCATGCTCGCCGAGGCCGCCGGCGCCGACAAGTACCACGAGGTGATCGACACCTTCTTCAAGACCCAGGACACCTGGGCCGCCTCGAACACGCCGAACGACGCCATCTTCGCCATCGCGCAGCAGCTCGGTTTTACCAAGGAAACCTACGACGCCGCCTTGACGAATCAGGACCTGTTCAAGGGACTGGAAGCGGTGCGGGACCAGGCGCTTGACGAGTTCAAGCTCCAGGGCACGCCGACGTTCTACATCAACGGCAAGATGCTGACTGGAGAAAACTCGTTTGAGGCTCTCAAGGCCGAAATCGATCCGCTGCTCTCCTAACGCGCTACCCTATCGGGGCGCGCGATGAAATTCACGCGCCTCAAGCTGCACGGCTTCAAATCCTTCTGCGATCAGACCGAGCTCTATCTGGAGCCCGGTCTGTCCGGCGTGGTGGGACCGAACGGCTGCGGCAAATCCAACCTCGTCGAAGCGCTGCGCTGGGTGATGGGCGAAAGCTCGTACAAGGCAATGCGCGCCTCGGGCATGGATGACGTGATCTTTTCGGGTTCGGGCAGCCGGCCCGGCCGCAACACCGCGGAAGTCACCCTCGTCCTCGACAATTCCGACCGCACCGCCCCTGCTCCGCTCAACAATGCCGATGTGCTGGAAGTCACGCGGCGGATCGAGCGCGAGGAGGGTTCGGTCTATCGGGTCAACGGCAAGGAAGTGCGGGCGCGCGATGTGCAGCTGCTGTTCGCCGATGCCTCGACCGGCGCCCATTCCCCGGCCCTCGTGCGACAGGGCCAGATCGGCGAGCTGATCGCCGCCAAACCGCAGCAGCGCCGCGCCCTGCTCGAGGAAGCCGCCGGCATCTCAGGCCTGCATTCGCGCCGGCATGAGGCCGAGCTTCGGCTGCGGGCGGCGGAGCAGAACCTCGAACGTGTCGACGACGTCATCGCGCAGGTCGAGCAGCAGCTCGAAACGCTGAAGCGGCAGGCCCGGCTGGCGGTGCGCTACCGGGCGCTGAGCGGCGACATCCGCAAGGCCGAAGCGACGCTGTTCCACATCCGCTGGATCGCCGCGCGGTTCAACGAGAAGGATGCCGAGGCGGCGCAAGCCAAGCTGGTGCGCGAACTGGCTGAAGCCCAGCATGTCGAACTCGAAGCCCAGAAGGTGGTGTTCCTCGCCGACAAGGCGCTGGCGCCGCTGCGCGAGAAGGAAGCGGCTGCCGGCGCGGTGCTGCAGCGCCTGACCATTCTCGCCGAGCAGCTCGACGGCGAGGCGCGGCGGGCCGAGGCGCGGCTCAACGAGCTGGGCGAGCGGCTGAAGCAGATCGAACAGGACGCCGTGCGCGAACGCACGCTGGTGGGCGAAAGCGACGAGGCGTTGAGCACGGCCGGCGAAGAGCGCGGTCGTCTCGAGGCAGAGGTGGCGGGCGAACAGCAGGCGCTGGAGACAGCGCGCCGGGCGGCCGAAGCGGCGCAGAACGAGGTGGCAAAGGCCGAAGGCGAGGCCCGTTCCGCCGCCGATGCGCTGGCGCAGTTGCGGGCGCGGCGCGGCGCGGCCGAGCGTGGTGTCGTCGAGGCCCGCACGCGGGTGATGCGGCTCGAAACGCAGATCGCCGACGTGGCGCGCGAGGCCGAGCAACTGGCGCGGACGCTGGGCGCCGACGCCACGCTCAATGCCAGGCGCGAGGCGCTCGAAGAGGCGCAGGGCGCGGCAAAGGCGGCCGAGACCGCCGCGGTGACCGCCGAGGCCGCCGCTGTCGCAGCGCAGGCTGCCGCGGACGCGGTGCGCCCGGAACTGCAGCAGATCGAGGCCGCGCTGAACCGGCTCGAAGCCGAGGCGCAGACGCTCGGCCGCATCCTCAACCATGGCGTTGCCAGCAAATGGCCGGCAGTGGTCGATCAGCTCAAGGTCGCCCCAGGCTATGAGACGGCGCTCGGCGCCGCGCTGGGCGACGACCTCGATGCCTCGTCCGATGCCGATGCTCCGCTGCATTGGGCCGGCGCCGTCGCGGGCACGGACGCCGCGCTGCCGGCGGGCGCGACGCCGCTGTCGCACTATGTTTCGGGCAGCCCGCTGCTGAAGCGGCGGCTCGACCAGGTCGGGCTGGTCGCGGCGGCCGATGCGGCGCGCCTGATGGCGGAGCTGCAGCCCGGACAGCGGCTGACCACCAAGGCCGGCGGGGTGTGGCGCTGGGATGGTTTTGTCGCTGCTGCCGATGCCCCCACGGCGGCCGCGGAGCGACTGGCGCAGCGCAACCGGCTCGCCGAGCTCGAAGCCGAGGTCGAACAGGCGCGGGCGCATCGCAACAGCCGGCGCGCCGACGCGACGGGACTCGCCGAAGCGCTCGACACGGCCCGGGCCGACGAGCGGCAGAAGCGCGAGGCATGGCGCGATGCGCAGCGCCAGATTGCCGTGGCGCAGGGCGAACTCGACAAGGCGCAGCGCGCCATCAGCGACCTCGCGGCGCGCCAGGTGGCGCTCGACGAGACACGCACTCGCCTCGATGCCAACCTCGCCGAAGCAGTCGCGGCAGCCGATGATGCGGAGCACCTGCTGGCCGATAGCGGCGATGAAACCGAAGCCGCGGCGCTGGCGGCGTCGCGGCAATCGCTGCTCGGTGGACTGCGCGAGACGGCCGATCAGGCCCGGCTGAAGCTCGGTGGCTTCGAGACTGCAGCGCGGATGCGCAATTCGCGCCTTACCCAGATCGCCGCGGACATCGCCGCCTGGTCGCGCCGCCGCGAGGGCGCCGCGGGCCAGCTGGCGACGCTCGACGCCCGCACCGCCGAAGTGCGGGAACAGCTCGTAGCGCTGCAAGCCTCGCCGGAAAGCCTGGCCGAGCGGCGGCGCACGCTCGATGGCGAGATCGCCGTGGCGCGCGAGGCGCACAAGGCGGCAACCGATGCACTGAGCGTCGGCGACACGCGGCACCGCGAGGCCGACAAGGCGCAACGGCTGGCGCATGATGCCCTGTCCGGCTTCCGGGCCGAACTCGCGCGGGTCGAGGAGCGGATCAAGGGCCTCATCGCGCAGCGTCACCAGATCGAGCGGCAGGTGCACGAGACGCTCAACATCGAGGCCTCGCAGACGGCGCAACTGGCCGGGATCAAGCCCGAGCATGCGTTGCCGGCCGAGGCGCAGGTCGAATCGCAGGTCGACCGACTCAAGGCGGAACGCGAGCGGCTGGGCGGGGTGAACCTGGGCGCCGAAAAGGAATCCGAGGAGGTTCGCGAAAAGCTCGACCTGATGGTGACCGACCGCGACGACCTGATCGCGGCGATCGCCAAACTGCGCGCCGGCATCCAGAGCCTCAACCGCGAGGGGCGGCAACGGCTCAACGAGGCGTTCGAGAAGGTCAACGCGCACTTCCAGGAGCTGTTCACCTCGCTGTTCGGCGGCGGCACGGCCGAGCTGCAATTCGTCGAGAGCGACGATCCGCTGGAGGCGGGACTCGAGATCCTGGCCCGCCCGCCCGGCAAGAAGCCTTCGACCATGACGCTGCTGTCGGGCGGCGAGCAGGCGCTTACCGCGATGTCGCTGATCTTTGCGGTGTTCCTCACCAATCCGGCGCCGATCTGCGTGCTCGACGAGGTGGATGCGCCGCTCGACGACGCCAATGTGGAGCGCTTCTGCAACCTGCTCGACGTGATGACCCAGCGGACGGAAACCCGCTTCCTGGTGATCACCCACAATCCGATTACCATGGCGCGCGTCGACCGGCTGTTCGGCGTCACCATGGCCGAGCGCGGGGTCAGCCAGCTGGTCTCAGTCGACCTCAAGGGCGCCGAGGCGGCGGTGCGGGCGGCAAGCTGACGCCCCATCCTTGCCGCAATAGTGGCGGCCAGAGTCGCGATGACTCAATGTCACACCTACCTTCGTCGGATAAAGCTTCATATTTTTCAATGTGTTAGCAGTCCGTTCACAGCCTTGACACTGCTGGGGGGCGCCACTATGTTGCCCGCGACTTCGAGGGGCTCCAGTTCCATTTTAGGCCCGGAGGCGCAGGGATAGCGGGATGGCACAGTCACGCAATACCAAGCGGCCACCGAGTGGCGAACAACGGGGTGCCTTGACTTCGGACCTGGCAGCACGGATCAAGCGTGCACAGGCATCCGAAGGAGCGCCGGGGGACGCGGAACTTTCCGCTACCAACCGGAACATGTCCGGGTGGAATCGCGGTATGCGGCTCGGCACGGAGTTTATTGCGGCCATCCTGGTCGGTGCGGGTATGGGATACCTGCTCGATCTGTGGCTGAAGACCGGTCCCTGGCTGATGCTGGTGATGTTGCTGGTCGGCTTTGCGGCGGGCGTGCTCAATGTGGTGCGTTCTGCAGCGGAAATGAACCGGGCGGCGCCGCCGCCCACGGCCGCGATGCGCGTGCCGGACGACGAAGAAGACGAGTGAAGGCTCCAAGCCTAAAGGGAACAGCAGTTGGCCGATCCGAATAAAGTCGACCCGATCCACCAGTTCCAGATCACCGACATCGTCTCCTTCGGTGAAGGCGGCGTTTCCTTCACCAACTCGGCCCTGTTCATGGTGCTGTCGGTTGGTGTGATCGCCCTCTACCTGCTGCTCTCGACGCAGAAGCGCAGCCTGGTACCGAACCGGGTGCAGCTGATTTCCGAGATGCTCTACGAGTTCGTCGCCAAAATGGTATCGGACTCGGCCGGCAAGGCCGGCATGAAGTTCTTCCCCTTCGTGTTCTCGCTCTTCATGTTCGTGCTGGTCGCCAACATGTTCGGCATGATCCCGTTCTTCTTCACCTTTACCAGCCACATCATCATCACCTTCGCACTGGCGCTGCTGGTGTTCGTGGTGGTGATCGTCTACGGCATCTACAAGAACGGCCTGAAATTCTTCAAACTGTTCGTGCCGTCGGGTGTCCCCGGCTACGTGTTGCCCATCGTGGTGCCGATCGAGGTGGTTTCGTTCCTCTCGCGCCCGATCTCGCTCAGCGTTCGTCTGTTCGCCAACATCCTTGCCGGTCACATCACCCTCAAGGTGTTCGCGGGCTTCATCGTTACGCTGGGTGGCCTGGGCTTCCTCGGCTGGCTGGGTGCGCTGCTGCCGCTGGTCATGACGGTGGCGATCACGGCGCTCGAATTCCTCGTGGCGGCCCTGCAGGCCTACGTCTTTGCAGTGCTGACCTCGATGTACATCAACGATGCGATCCATCCCTCGCATTAAGGCCTAACCCCCAATCGGCGCGCCGCTGACCGGTCCGCCAAAGCAGTTCTCAAAGGAGAGACGTTATGGATGCTGAAGCAGCAAAGTTTATCGGTGCGGGTATCGCTGCCGTCGGTATGGCCGGCGCCGCCATCGGCGTGGGCAACATCTTCGGCAGCTTCCTGTCGGGCGCGCTGCGCAACCCGGCTGCGGCTCAGGGCCAGTTCGGTAACCTGATTTTCGGTTTCGCCGTGACCGAAGCTCTGGGCATTTTCTCGTTCCTGATCGCGCTGCTGCTGCTGTTCGCAGTCTGATTTCGCGACGGGCGGCACTGCGCCGCCTGAGCGCCTTCGGGTTCGAACGGCGCTACGAGAAGCGAACACGAGCCCCGGGTTGCGATCCGGGGCTTTAACGGCCGCAAAAGGGTTTCGAGATGGCGGGTTCAACCCAAGACATCAATATCGTGGCGCAGGCCGAAAGCGGCGACGCGCTCCAGCAGGGCGAAGTGATTGCCCCCGCCGAGGAGCATGCCGCCGAAGGTGAGCACGCTGCGCCGGCCGATGCCGCACACGGCGCGACCGACACGCATGCTTCGACCGAAGCGCACGCGGAGGTGTTTCCGCCCTTCGATCCGGCGAGCTTCGGCGGCCAGCTGCTCTGGCTCGCCATCACGTTTGCGGCGCTGTACTTCCTGATGAGCCGCGTGGCCCTGCCCCGAATCGGCTCGATCCTCGAGACACGCCGCACCCGTATCGAAGGCGACCTGAAGGAAGCCGAGCGGCTTCGCCAGGAAACCGAGAAGGCCGCCGCCGCCTATGAGGCAGCGCTGGCCGAAGCCCGCAAGAATGCCCACGGCATCGCCGAGGAAACCCGCGCCGGGATCAAGGCCGACATCGACGGCCGTCGCGCCGACGTGGAGGCCGGGCTCAGCAAGCGCGTTGCAGCAGCAGAGGCCCGCATCCAGGCCGACAAGGACGCAGCGCTGGCCAATGTCGGCAGCATCGCGGCCGAGACGGCCCAGGTGCTGGTTGCCAAGATCTCTGGCAGCGTGACCGCGGCGGAAGCCAAGGCTGCGGTTGCCGCGGCCTCGAAGGAGTAAGCGGAGATGTGGAGCTTCGGGTTCGACGCCACCACCGGCGCCACCATTTGGGCGACCATCGCGCTCGTCATCTTCATCGGCATCGTCATTTACTTCGGCGTGCCGAAGATGATCGGCAAGATGCTCGACGACCGCATCAAGAAGATCGAGACCGACCTCGCCGAAGCCGAGGCGCTGCGCGCTGAAGCCAAGGCCCTGCTCGAGGACTACTCGCGTCGCCGCGAAGAGGCCGAGAAGGAAGCCGAGGACATCGTCACCGCCGCACGCGAAGAGGCGTTCCGGCTGACCGCCGAGGCCAAGTCCTCGCTGGAAGCCATGGTTGCCCGTCGCGAGAAGGCCGTGGCCGACAAGATCGCCCAGGCGGAAGCCCAGGCCGTGTCGGAAGTGCGGGCCCGCTCGGCGGACCTGGCTGTCGCCGCCGCCCGCGTGCTGCTGGAAAAGCAGGTCGCCACCAAGGGCGACGTGCTGGTCGACCAGGCCATCAAGGACGTGGCTGCCCGCCTGAACTGAGGCTCGGTTGCAGTGTTGAAGATCGAAATGCCCGCGCAAGCGGGCATTTTCTTTTGGAGGGAAGACGGAGGCCGACGAGGCCCTTCGGCTTCCGTGGCTGCATGCCCTTGTGCCGCCGTTGCGCCTGGCCATCGTGTTTCGTAGCCTCGCTGCGCGAGTTCACTCGGGGGGAGCATGCGGGTCTTCAAGCGCATCGTGCTGGTGCTGGTGCTGCTGCTCGGTCTACCGGCCCTGGCGGTGCTGCTGGGAGCGGCGATTCCTCACCCGGCAGTGTTCGAGCAACCAGACGGCACGCCCCTTGCGCGGCGCATCCTCATGGTTTCGAACCCCATCCATACCGACATCGCCATCCCGCTGAACGGGCAGAGCCTTACGGCCCTGCCCTTCCTTGCCACAACCGGCCTGCCGATCGACCACCCTGAGGCTCGCTGGCTGCTGATCGGCTGGGGCGGTCGGGCCTTCTACCTGGAGACGCCGAGTTTCGCCGAGATGAAGCCCGGGCCGACATTCAAGGCGCTGACGCTCGACCGCTCGGTGATGCATGTCGATGTGCTTGGAGCGGTGGACGAGGCGAACCCGATGGTGACGTCGGTGGACCTGTCGGAGGCCGGCTACGCGCGGATGCTGTCCGAGATCGCCAGCAGCTTCTCGCGCGGCGCCGGCAAGGTGCTGCCGATCGACGGCTATGCGTTGACCGGTAGCGATCGGTTCTACGAGGCGGAAGGGAGCTTCAACGCCATCTTCGTCGGATGCAACTCCTGGACGGGACGGATGCTGCGTAGCGCCGGCGTGCGCACCGGGCTGTGGACGCCGCTGCCGGCGACGCTCGCCGGCTCCATCCACCTGTTCAATCGGCTGCCTGAGACCGCACCGGCGCCTTAGGGCTGCGTCATCCCTTCGCCACGCCCGGCAGGCGGGGCCAGAAGAAGCCGGTCTTCTGCCGGTAGCTGGCGTAGTCGTCGGCCATCGGGGTGCGCGAGAACTTCTTCTCCTCGCCCAGCGCCGCCAGCACGTAGATCACGGTGATCACCGCCAGCGGGATGACGGACCAGGGCGACCAGGTGGCGATGGCCCAGCCGATCCAGAAGATCAGGTAGGAGGTGTAAAAGGGATGCCGCAGGTAGCGGTAGGGACCCGAGGTGACGAGGCCGTGCGGGTTCTGCACGTCGAAGGCCATCTTCAGGCGCGCCGCGCGGGAGGCCTTGATCGCGGCCCAGAACAGCCAGAGCGCCAGGCATTCGATGACCAGCCCGATCACCGAAGCCAGCCAGGGCTGGCTCTCGATCCACAGCAGCGCGGTGTAGATGGCCCCGGTGGCGAGCACCACCACCGAGATGACCACAGTGCCGGTCGGCATTTTGGGGGATTTGAAATGCGCCTTCAGCGACCAGCTGTACTGCGCGATGACCGACAGACTGACCGCACTGATGATCAGATCCAGCACCAGATCCATCCGTATTCCCCCTGTGACGCTACTTCGGCTCCGCTATCACGCTACGTAGGCTTCCCAGGCGGCACAAGTCGCAGTTATGCAACGACGCCCTGCATCTTGGATAAAATGCAAGGTTTTCGCTTCGGCGTTGCTTCACCGTGCTGGTTGACCGGCGCGTAGTGAGTGTCTGGCAGAGTCCCGTCTTGCTTACAGGACGGCCGAAGATGACGATCTACCACAGCACTGTGCAGACCCGGTCTGCCTCCATCCGCCTCAGCGAAAGCGACGGCCGGGGCGAGCCGCTGCTGCTGCTGCACGGGTCGGGTGCCTCGCGCAAGGTGTTCAGCAAGCAGTTCGACAGCCCGCTCGCCGAGCGCTACCGGCTGATCGCGCTGGATCTGCCGGGGCATGGTGCATCGGGCGATGCGACGTCGATGGCCGATTATGGCGTCGACGGGCTGGCCCGCACCGTCGCCGAAGTGCTCGAACACAAGGGTATCGAACAGACGCTGGTGATGGGCTGGTCGCTGGGCGGCCATGTCGGCATCGAGCTCATGGCCCGCTACCCTTCCGTCAGCGGCCTGATGGTGGTCGGCGCGCCGCCGGTCGGTCGCGGGCCGGTGGCCATGCTCCGCGGCTTCCAGACCAATCTCGACCTGCTGTTGGCCACCAAGGAGCAGTTCAGCGAGCGCGAGGCGCAGCGCTTCTACGAGATGTGCTACCACGGCGCCGGCGAGCCGACTTTCCTGCAATCGATCCGCCGTGCCGATGGTCGGGTCCGGGTCGCGGTGTCGCGCAGCCTGCTCAGGGGTGAGGTCGCCGACCAGAAGCTTGCCGTCGAGCAGGCCCAGGTGCCGGTGGCCATGGTCAATGGCGCCAGCGAGCCGGTGGCTCGGCTGAGCTATGTGGCTGGTCTGGCGTACCGGACGCTGTGGGGTAATGTCTGCCACGTCATCCCGGACGCCGGGCATGCGCCGTTCTGGGACCAGCCCGGGCAGTTCAACGAACTGCTGGGCAGCTTTGCGGCCGATGTGGCGGCAAGACCTCTCGCCGCCACGACAACGGTGGACGCTACTCCGCTGCCGCCGGCAGCGGCTCCTGCCGCTCCCACTTCAGCACCGGCGAGCGCGCGGCGCGGGTCTCATCCAGGCGCCGGCGCGGTGCGTTCAGCGGCGCGCTGGTAAAGCGGGCCGCATTACCGGCCCTGGCGTCGGTCGCCAGCTCCAGCATCACATCGCAGAAACGGTCGAGCGTCTGCTTGCTCTCGCTCTCGGTGGGCTCGACCAGCATGGCGCCATGTACCACCAGCGGGAAGTACATGGTCATGGGGTGGAAGCCCTCATCGATCAGCGCCTTGGCGAAATCCAGCGTCGACACGCCGGTGCCCTCAAGGAAGCTGTCGTCGAACAGCGCCTCGTGCATGCATGGCTGGCCGGGGAACGGCACCGAGAAGACCCGCTCGAGCCGCGCCTTGATGTAGTTGGCGTTGAGCACCGCATCCTTGGCGGCCTGCGCCAGGCCATCGCCACCATGGCTCAGCATGTAGGTGAGGGCGCGGACATACATGCCCATCTGGCCGTTGAAGGCCGTGATCCGGCCGAGGTGCTGGCCTTCGGCATGCTCGGCGAGAGCCAGCGGGCCATCGCCCTTCTTCACGAACGGCACCGGCGCGAACGGCGCCAATGCCGCCGACAGCACCACCGGACCGGCGCCGGGGCCGCCGCCCCCATGCGGGGTGGAGAAGGTCTTGTGGAGGTTGATATGCATGGCGTCGATGCCCAGATCGCCCGGCCGGACCACACCCATGATGGCGTTGAAGTTGGCGCCGTCGCAGTAGAAAAACGCGCCCGCCGCATGTACGGCGGCAGCGATCTCGATCACCTCCGGCTCGAACAGGCCGCAGGTGTTGGGGTTGGTCAGCATGATCGCGGCAACGTCGGGCGACAACGCCGCCTTCACCGCCTCGACATCGACAGTGCCGTCGTCGCGAGCCGGAACGGCCTTGACCGAGTAGCCGAGAAAGGCCGCGGTCGCCGGGTTGGTGCCGTGGGCACTCTCGGGGACGAGAACCACCTTGCGGTGCCCCTGCCCCGCCGCGTCCTGCGCCGCCTTGATGGCCATCATGCCGGCCATCTCGCCATGCGCACCGGCCTTTGGGGTGAGGCAGACGGCGGCGGTATTGGTCAGCGTCAGCAGCCAGTGCGCCAGCTCGTCCATCATGGCGAGGGCGCCCTGCACGGTCGAGACCGGCTGCAGCGGGTGAATGTCGGCAAAGCCGGGCAGCCGCGCCATCTTCTCGTTCAGGCGCGGGTTGTGCTTCATGGTGCACGAGCCGAGCGGATACATGCCGCTGTCGATCGAGTAGTTGAGGCGGCTGAGCCGCACATAGTGGCGCAGCGTTTCGGGCTCGGTGAGGCCGGCAAGATCGATCTCGGACTGGCGTTCGAAGCCGCCGAGGAAGCTGCCGTCGATCGCCACATCCGGCAGGTCGACGCCGGAATGCTCGCGATCGCCGATCTCGAACAGCAGCGGCTCATTGGGAAGCAGCGACGAGCCGGACGTCGAGGTGAAGTCGGACGTGCCGACGCCGGTGGGACGACCCTGGTTGTTCATGCTCATTGGGCGTCCTCCGAAAGGGCGGCGTGCAGGCACTCGGCCAGCATCGCGATGTCATCGTCCGTGGTGAGCTCGGTGGCGGCGAGGACAATGAGGTTCTCGCAGGCCGGGTTATCAGGCTCGAGACGGCTGACCGGCAGACCGGCAAGTACATCGGCTTTGGCCAGCAGCTCGATCACCGGCGCGGCGGGCACCGGCAGCCGGATGGTCATCTCGTTGAAGAAGCTCTTGTTGAGCAGCTCCACACCCGGGACGGTACCGAGCATCTTCGCCAGCTTCACCGCGTTGTGGTGATTGAGACGGGCCAGCTTTTTCAGGCCGGCTTCGCCGAGCAGCGACATGTGGATGGAGAAGGCGAGCGCGCAAAGGCCCGAGTTGGTGCAGATATTGCTCGTCGCCTTCTCGCGGCGGATGTGCTGCTCGCGGGTCGACAGCGTGAGCACGAAGCCGCGATTGCCGTCGGCATCGACGGTTTCACCGCAGAGCCGCCCCGGCATCTGGCGGATGAACTCCTTGCGGGTCGCCATCAGGCCGACATAGGGGCCGCCGAAATTGAGGCTGTTGCCGATCGACTGGCCCTCGCAGACGACGATATCGGCGCCGAGCGCGCCGGGCGCCTCGATCAGGCCGAGCGACACCACCTCGGTCACCACGACGATCAGCAGGGCGCCGGCCGCGTGAGCCGCGTCGGCGGCAGCGCGAAGATTGCGCAGGTGCCCGTAGAAATCGGGGGTCTGCACGACAATGGCAGCCGTCTCCCCGTCGATGCGGTTGAGGATATCGCCCTGCCCTTCCGGCGAGGCCGGCAGACAGACGAGATCGGGGCCATCGCCGAGATAGGTGCGAACCACGTCGCGGTAATGCGGATGGAGACCGCCCGAGAGGATGATGCGGTTGCGGCGCGTCAGCCGGCGCGCCATCAGCACCGCTTCGGCCGTGGCGGTCGAGCCGTCATACATCGAGGCGTTGGCGACTTCCATGCCGGTCAGGTGCGCGACCTGGGTCTGGAACTCGAACAGCATCTGGAGCGTCCCTTGCGAGACCTCGGGCTGGTACGGGGTATAGGCAGTGAGCCATTCCGAACGCTGGATCAGATGGTCGACACTGGCCGGCACGTGATGCCGATAGGCGCCGGCGCCGATGAAGAACGGGCCGTCGCCGGCCGCGTGGTTACGGCCGGCCAGCGCCTTCATGTGGGCTTCGACCAGGAACTCCGGCGCATGGCGCGGCAGGTTCACCGGCTCGCGCAGCAGGGCATGGCGCGGGACGCGGGCGAACAGGTCCTCGGCCGTGCCGGCGCCGATGACGGCGAGCATATCGGCCCGCTCGTGCTCGGAATGAGGGAGATAGCGCATCAGTTGATTCCGTAGAAGGAAGAGTGGGTAACTGCGGCAGACGGCCCCCTCCCGGCCTCCCCCATAAAGGGGGAGGTGAAGAGTCGAGGCTTTGGCGAGATCGCGCCCGAGCACCGGCGGGGCACCTCCCCCTTCATGGGGGAGGATGGGAGGGGGCCGTCTGCCAGTGACATGCTCACTTGGTCAGTTCCGCGTAGGCCGCCGCATCCATCAGCCCATCCAGCTCGCCGGCGTCATCGAGATCAAGCTTGAAGATCCAGCCGTCGGTCTCCGGCGACGTGTTGATGAGCCCGGGTTCGCCCGACAGGGCGTCGTTGACCGCGGTGACGGTGCCGGAGACCGGCGAGTAGATCTCGGAGGCCGCCTTCACCGACTCGACCACTGCCGCCTCGTCGCCGGCTTTCAGCTTCTGGCCGACCTTGGGCAGCTCGACATAGACGATGTCGCCCAGCTGCTCCTGCGCATAGGGGGTGATGCCCACGGTGCCATCGGCAGTGATGTACTCGTGGTCCTTGGTGAACTTGGTCATTTGCTGGCCTTCCGGACATAGCGATGGGGAACGAATGGGGTGGCGACGGCTTCCGCCGCCTGGGTCTTGCCGCGCACCAGCACCTGCAGCCTGGTGCCTGGTGCGGCGTGATCGGGCGGCACGAAGCCGATGGCGATGGCGCGGCTGAGGGTGGGAGCGAAGCCGCCAGAGGTGACGACGCCGATCTCGGCGCCGTACTGATCGAGAATCGCGGCGCCTTCGCGGGCCGGCGCGCCCTCGACCGTCAAACCGATGCGGACACGCTCGAGCACCCCGCCGAGTTCGGCAAGAATGCGCTGCGCCCCGGGGAAATCGGCGGCCTCGCGGCGGCGCTTGGAGATGGCGAAGTTAAGGCCCGCCTCGACCGGCGAGATGGTCTCGTCGAGATCGTGGCCATAGAGCGGCAACCCGGCCTCGAGCCGCAGGCTGTCGCGGGCGCCGAGCCCGATCGGCTTGACCCTGTTGTCGGCGAGCAGCGTGTCCCAGAAGGCGGCGGCGTGTTCGGGATCGACGAGGATCTCGAAGCCGTCCTCACCGGTATAGCCGGAGCGCGAGATCACCAGCTTGGTGTCGCGCCAGTCGAACGAGGCGTAGTGCATGAAACCGAGTTCGACGGCGGCGGGCACGATGGCGTCGATCACGGCGGCGGCTTCCGGCCCCTGCAGCGCCAGCAGCGCGCAGTGATCGGAGCGGTTGAGCGTGGCGCGGCCCAGCGCAGCGGTGGCGATACGCTGGAAATCGGCTTCCTTGGTGCCGGCATTGACGACGATGTAGAGCGCCCCGCCCCAGCCCTCGGAGGCCGGACGCGCGATCATCAGGTCGTCATGGGTGCCGCCCTGGTCGTTGAGCAGCAGGGTGTAGCGGATCTGGCCGGGCTTCAGCCCCTTGATGTCGCCGCAGATCAGCGGTTCGACCACCTCGGCGACGGCGGCATGATCGGCTTCGCCATCGCCCGACTTGTCGTCGAGCACGAGGAAGCTGGGCCCCATGTGCGAGACATCGAAGAGACCGGCATGCTCGCGGGTCCATTTGTGCTCGGCGATGATGCCGGCGGGGTATTGCACCGGCAGCGAATAGCCGGAGAACGGCACCATGCGGCCGCCGAGCGCCACATGCTTGTCGTTGAGGACTACGGTCTTGAGGTCGTCTGCCGGTTGATCGGCCATCGGGACACCAGGGGCTCGTTGCACAAAAACGCGCGAGCGGACGCCCTCACGTCTGTGCCCCCTCTGTCCGCTAACCTGAGAGATTTCCTGGCCGCCTATGGGCCAGTTGCTCCTTCGGTGAGGCGAGATCGCCTGCTTTCCAGAGTTCAGTTCGGCAGCGGTCCGGGTGCCTGAGAGTTTCCGGGGCGGTTGCTCCTTCGGCGCCGGTTCAAGACCGGACTCTCCCGCTGCTGGGTAATGCTAAGCCGGGTTTGCACGCCGAAGTCAATCGCAGACTGGTCCGGCCCACACGGCGGGACAATCGCATTTGGCGTGGGAGGGACCGGGACACAGCACCTTCCAAATGAAATCCCCGCTTTCGCGGGGATGACATCCAGTCTGGCGGTGCTCCGGAGAGTCCGCTTACTTGCTGTCGAAGCCGACCCAGATGACGATCTGCTCGCCGCCGGTATAGGGAATGGCGACGTTCTCGACCACCTTCACGAACTCTTCGGACTGGTTCGGGGGGGTGATGGTCACCGGGATCTCGTAGCGCTCGGAGAACAACGGCACTTCGTCGCGTTCAACGGCGAAGCGCACCGGCACATTGACGTTGGTCTGGTTGCCGGCCGGGCCGAGCAGCAGGCGGCCGACAATGCCCATCTTCACGGTGATCAGACCGTTGGAGACCACGCAGTTGCGCGACTGCTTCTCGATGACGGCCTGGTAGTTCAACGACCTGGCGTCGCCGACCTTGCCCTTGCCGTAATAGAACAGGGCCTCGCCGCCATTGCGCACCTTGATCGGCGGGCACTCGGTGGCGATCGCCGGAAGCGCGTTGGTGCTGGCGGTCGCCAGTTCCTGCTGCGTGGGGTTGGCGGTCGCCATCGGCGACGGACCGCTCGAGGACGGCGCGAACATATTACCCATCGAGCAGGCGGAAACAGCCAGCGCGAGGGCCCCCATCGAGGCAAATCTCAGGCCGCGCGTCGCCGCCAGTTCAACAAAGCCCATGCGACTGCTCCTTACGCATTCACTCGCGACGCTTCGAGCGCCAGCAGCACCGCCGGCGCGCCGCTGACGGTCACTCCTGCCACATCCTGCACAAAGAGGTCCTTAACGACGCCGTTTTCGATGATCATGGCGAAACGGGCGAAGCGCTTGCCCATGCCGGGAATCTGCTTGGACAGCCCGATGGCGTCGGCGAAATTGCCATCCCCATCGGCGATGAACTCGACCTTGCCGATCGCTTCGGAGCGCTCGGCCCAGGCCCTCGTCACGTGATGATCGTTGACGGCGCCGCAGACCACCTTGTCGACGCCAAGCGCCTTGAACTTACCGACATTGGCGACGAAGCCCGGCAGATGCGAGGTGTCGCAGGTGGGCGTGAAGGCGCCCGGAACGGCGAAGAACACCACCTTGCCTGTGCCAAGCACGGCATCGGACGTGGTGTCGACGGTGTCGCCATTGCCCACGAGTTTGACCGGGACGGACGGAATCCGGTCCCCGCGCTGGATGGTCATCTCAGTGAAAGCTCCCATGATCGAACGTACACCCTCTGCCCGGGCGCGACGGACCTTAGATCAGTCGCCCGCTACAGTCGACCCGGCGGACGAAATCCGCCGTTCAACCGAGAACGGACCCATTTCGGTCATGAATGTGAGCCGGACGGGCATGCCCTCCACGCCGCGGCTACTTTCTCCCCCGAGCAGTGGCAGGAGCACTAGTTTTCCATCCGGGCTTTTTTGCGGCGCACCAAAGAGTTGCCCGGTTTCCCCGCTGTCGGCGATCAGCGACAGCGGATCGACCTTGGCGTCGTCGACCTGCACCGCCAGTGCCCGGGCTGCAGCGTCGAAGCCGACCCAGGCGATGGGATCGCGCGGGTCGTTCCACGGCATCGGCGTGAGCGCCAAAGCCTGGGCGATGCGGAGGCCCTGCGCCCGGTCGGGCGCGGCAAAGCTCAGGGGCAGATCGAAGCTCGCCGTCACCGGCACGCAGATCTCCGAACAAACCCCCATGACGACGCCGAGCTTCAGATCGACCGCCGCACCATCGAGCTTCAATTCCACCGGCAACACGGTGGGGCCGCGGTAGACGAAATCGACGTAGCCTGACTTGGTTTCGATCAACGGGAACGGCCAGAGCGTCTCGTGGCCGGCCACGCCACGCGAGCCGGCAAAATCGAACATCGTCGGAATGCCGGTTTCGCCGGGAACCCGCCAGTAGGTGTTGGTGCCTACCGGCATATCGATCTCGAGCGCCACCATGGTGGTGTTGCCCGGCTTCAGCACGTCGGAGGAAATCAGCCGCACCCGGGCGCCGGGCGCCACTTCCTGCCATGGCGTTTCGGCCGCGACAGCAGGGGTGAGAAGCATGGGGATAAGCAGAAGTGCCGGGATGCGCATGGGTTTCCGGATAGCCGAGCGCACCCCAAATAGAAAGGCGCATCAGGTCTTCGTGAAGCTAGGCAGAGTGACCGGGCTGAGTCTAGATTAGCCCGATCCGGCGCTGCCGGTACCAGGAGTGTTTGATATGGAGTCGCTCAGGGGCCAGTTTCTCGTCGCCATGCCCGAGATGGGCGACGAACGATTCCGCGACAGCGTGATCTACCTGGTGGGGCACGGCGACGAAGGCGCCATGGGCCTGGTGATCAACCAGAGCCTCGACGACATGAAGTTCGCCGACATCCTCGAAGAGCTGCAGTTGGGGGAAAAGGACGAGCTGATCCGGCTCCCCGATGACGTGCGCAATCGCAAGGTGCTGCGCGGCGGACCGGTGCAGAAGAGCCGCGGCTTCGTGCTGCATTCGTCGGATTATTTCCGGGTCGGCAACTCCTACGAGGTCACCGACGATATCTGCCTCACGGCGACGCTCGACATCCTCAAGGCCATCGCGTTCAAAAACTCGCCCAGCGACGCATTGTTCGCGCTCGGCTATTGCGGCTGGAGCCCGGGGCAACTCGAGACCGAGATCCAGGGCAATGGCTGGCTGACCGTGCCGTTCTCCCGCGAGCTATTGTTCGGGCTGCCGATCGAGAGCCGCTACGACGCAGCGCTGGCCAGCCTGGGGATCACACGGGCAACGCTGAGCGCGACGGCGGGGCATGGGTGAGACAGCCCTCGATATCGCCATAGAGCCGCGCCATTCGAGCGACCGCGATCGACTGAGCCAGGCGCTCGCGCGGGTTGCGGACGACGATCCGGGCTGCCGGGTGAGGATCGACGCCGAGAGTGGCCAGGCCATACTTTCCGGCCAGAATGAGCACCACCTCGCGCACCTGATCGAACGCCTGAAGGCTGCTGGCATCGATCTGAACGTGGGCACTCCGCAGGTGGCGTATCGCGAGACGATCACCCGCGGGGTGGAGCGCGATTACGTCCACAAGAAGCAGTCACAGGGCGGCACCCAGTTCGCCCGCATCCTGTTCCGCATCGAGCCCGGCGACGGACCGCCGTTCATCGCAGCTGTCGCCGAAGCCAATCTGCCGGCGGCCTATATTCTCGGCGTGCAGACGGGCGTGGCATCCGTCATGGCGGCTGGCCCGGTGATCGGCTTTCCGCTTGTCGGCGTCAGGTTCACGCTGTTGAATGGCGCCTATCACGACGACGCCTCCTCGGCCCTCGCCTTCGAGATCGCCGCTCGCGACGGGTTCCACCAGGCGATCGAGCAGGCCGGCCCGACGGTCCTCGAGCCGATCATGTGGCTCGAAGCGCTGGTACCACAGGCGGTGGTTGGTGACGTGATCGGCGATCTCAACTCGCGGCGGGGACGGATCGAGCGGACAGAGGCACAAGGTGCCGACTGTCTGGTAGTGGCTCTCGTGCCAGCCGCGACAATCTTCGGCTACGCCAATTCGCTGCGCGGCATCAGCAGCGGCGCCGGCCGATATACCACGCGGTTCAGCCACTATGCCGCGGTGCCGATCGGCGTCGATCCGGACGACCGCTTCAGGCCCGCCATGGCGATGCGGGCCTGACGGCCCCTACCTACTTGCCGCTGAACTGGCTCTGCAGGCGCTTGCCCAGTTCCTGGCCGCTCATCGCGGCGCCGAACGCGTAGCCCTGAGCGTACTGGCAGTTGAGCTGCTGCAGGCGCTCGATCTCCTCGATGGTCTCGACGCCCTCGGCAATGACGCTGAGATCGAGTTCGGTGGCCAGCGTGATGATGGCGCGGATGATCGGCACCTGGGTGTGGCTCATGCCGGTATCATCGCCCAGTTGCACGAAGGCGGCCGGAATCTTGATGGTGTCGAACGGGAACCGGTGCAGGTAGCTCAGTGAGCTGTGGCCGGTCCCGAAATCGTCGAGCGCCAGGCGCAGGCCGAGAGCGCGCAGCGCGTTCAGCACATAGGCCGAGTGCTCGGGGTTGCTCATTACCTGGCTCTCGGTGATCTCGAGCTTCAGGTGTCGGGCGATCTGGCGATGGTCAGAAACCAGCGCGCGCATGTCGTTGAGCAGCGACTCGGTGGCGAGTTGGGCCGGCGAGAGGTTGACCGAGACGAAGAAATCCTCGGGCAGCGGCAGCGAAGCCGCCCATTCGCGAGCCTGGCCGGCGGCCTGCTCGAAGGCGACGCGGCCGAGCCGCTCGATCAGCCCGGTGCGCTCGGCCAGCGGCACGAATTCCTCGGGGGCTACGACGCCGCGCTGCGGGTGGTTCCAGCGCATCAGCGCCTCGCAGCCGGCGATGGTGCCGGAATGGATATCCATGATCGGCTGGAACTGCACCGCCAGCTCGCCGTGGCGGAGGCCGCGATCGAGATCCTCTTCGCCGGCCTTGGAGTAGGCGGCGATGGAGCGGGCCGAGGCGCGGAAGGCTTCGATGCGGTCGCCGCCCAGGCGCTTGGCGTAATACATCGCAAGCTCGGCATCGCGCAGCACGTCGGGCGCGGCGACCGGGTTGCCGTCGTAGATGGTGACGCCGATCGAGGCGGTGAGGCTGAGGTCGCGTTCGCCGAAGTTGAACGGCGACTTCAGCGCCTTGCGGATCTGCTCGGCGGTTTCGGCGATCTTGCCGGCCGCCTGCTCGGAGGCGAGGATCACGCCGAACTGGTCGCCGCCGAGACGGGCCACCGTATCGAGCGGGCGCATGACGCGGGCGACGCGGCGCGAGATCGCCAGCAGCACGGAATCGGCAGCCGAGTGCCCTACCCGCTCCTCGAGTTCGGTGAAGCGATCGATGTCGATGAGGAAGACCGCCGGCTTGGTGCCATTGGGCAGGCGGGCGCGAACCAAAGCGCGCTCCAGCCGGTCAAGGAACAGCTGCTTGTTGGGGAGGCCAGTAAGACTGTCATGCACGGCGTCGTGCAGCAGGCGCTCGCGACTGGCGCGATCCTCGTTGACGTCCTGCAGGGTGCCGACGATGCGGTTGACCTGGCCGTCGCCGCCGAGCACCGGCTTAACTCGCATGCGGAAGGTGCGGAAGCTGCCATCGTGAGCGGTAAGGCGGACATCGGCCGAGACCTTGCCGCGGCGCAGTTCGACCAGGGTGTCGAAGGCGGTGCGGAAGCGGTCGCGATCCTCGGGGTGCACGCGATCGAGCCAGCGCTTGATCGAGCCGCGCAACGCGCCGCGGCGTTCGCCGAGGCGGGTGCCGAGTTCATCGGAGACGGCAACGCGGTCGCGCTCGATGTTCCAGTCATAGACGAAGTCGCCCGAGCCGGTGAGCGCCAGGGCGCGGCGCTCGACTTCGGAGAGGGTGCCGATAGACACCTGCCCTTCCGAGAAGGCGTGCTGCACCGAGGTGAAGCCCAACAGCATGACGATGAGCACCAGGCCGCCGGCCACCGCCGGCTGCGCGACGTCGTTCGAGACCTGCCCGGTGACCACCAGCCAGGCGTAGAACAGCCAGGCGATATAGATGATCCAGGTCGGCACCAGCAGCACGGCGCGATCATAGCCGCGCAGCGCCAGCAACAGGATCAGGAAGAAGCCGGTGATGCCGAGCAGCGCCAGCACCAGGCGAGCGACGGTGGCGGCGATCGAGGGCTGGAAGAAGGCAAAGCCGAACAGCGCCAGGAACACCACGACCAGCGCCAGCGCCAGATGGATGAAGCGCAGGTGCCAGCGATGGAGGTTGAGGTAGATGAACAGGAAGCCGAACAGAGTCGTGGCGATGCCGGCCTCGGCAGCGGCCCGGAACGGCTGCATGGCGCCGTTGGAAATGCCCAGCAATGGTCCGAGCACGCCGAAATCGACCAGCAGGTAGATCAGCACAGCCCACGAGAAGGCCGCGGTGGCCGGGAAGATGCCGCGGCCCTTGACCACGAACATGATGGTGAGGAACACCGCGGCCAGCGCCGCGACACCCAGCACCACGCCGCGGAACAGGGTGAACGAGTTCACGTAGTCGCGGTAGGCGTCGGGCTTCCAGAGGTAAAGTTCGGGCAGCGTGCCGCTCGACAGCTCGGCGACGAAGGTGACGGTGGCGCCGGGGTCGATCACCACCTCGAAGACGTCGGCCTCGCGGTCGGTGAGGCGCGTCGGGCGGAGGCCGGCGCTCGGGGTGAGCACCTTGATGCGTTCGGCGCCGAGATCGGGGCGGAACACGCCGGAGCCCGGCAGGCGGAAATACGGGGCGACCAGCAGACGCTCGAGCTGCACGTCGGAATCGTTGCGCAGCGCGAACAGCGCCCAGTTCGGGTTGGTGCCGCCGACCGAAGCCAGCACTTCGATGCGGCGGATGATGCCGTCTTCGCCTGCCGCGGTGGACAGCTGCACCTTGCCGGCATCGCCGGGAACGATATCGACCACGCCGGTGAGGTTCACCGCGTTGACGTTCTCGGGGGCGGTGATGACATCGAAGGCGGCAGCGGGAAGGGTCCCGACCAGCGCAAACGCAATCCACATCGCGAGGTAGAGGATGTGACGCATTAGCTGAAAAATGGCCCTGCCGCAGTCATGGTTGGGGAACCTAGGTAACGGGGTTTCCCCCTGGGGACAAGCATTCACCGGTTGGCGTGCCTAATGGCCGCGTCGTAGCGCTCCCGGGTCAGGCCGAACAGCACGTGGTCGGCCCATCTGCCATCGATCTGAAGGTAGTGCTCGGCGTAGCCCTCTTCGGTGAATCGGTTTTTTTCAAGGACGCGGCGGCTGGCCTGGTTGTCGGGCAGGAAGGCGGCGTGAATCCTGTGCAAACCGAGGGTCTCGAAACAGAACGGCACCACCAGGCCGACCGCCTCGGTCATGTAGCCCTGGCCGGCGAAGCTGTGGCCCATCCAGTAGCCGAGGTTGACGAACTGCGCGGCGCGGCGCCGCACGTTGGAAAGCGTGATGCCGCCGAGCAGCTGCTCGTCGGAGCGGGTGAAGATGAAGAAGGCGTAATCGGTGCCCGCCTTTGCCTCGTCGCGGCCACGCCGCAGACGCGCCATGTAGACGCGCTGGCCGAGGTCCGAGTCGGTCCAGCGCGGCTCGTAGGGGCGAAGAAAATCGCGACTGGCCCGGCGCAGGTCGCGCCAGGCGGGGTAGTCGGTGGCGCGCGGGGCCCGCAGGACGACGCGCTGACCCGTCAGCATCGGGGTATCGTCGCGCGCAAACCAGGAGAGCATCATGATGACGCCGTCACGCCCTCAGTTCTTCAGCTGTGCCGCAATGTCGCGATAGTCGGGGAGCTTGGCGACCGGGCCGATGCCGGCCAGCGACACCTTGCCGGCCTCGAAGATCTGCCGGGCGATCTGCTTCACGCGGTCGGCGGTGATGCGATTGATGCGCTCGACCGTCTCCTGCAGCGGAATGGTACGGCCCCACAGGATCTGCTGGCGCGCCAGTTGTCCGGCGCGCGACGACGGGCTTTCGAGCGACATCAGGAGGCCGGCGCGGATCTGGTTGCGGACCCGGATCACCTCTTCGTCGCTGATCGTCTCGGTGGCCTTGCGCAACTCATCGAGCACCACCGGCAGGAGCTCGGCCACCTCGTCCTCACCGGTGGAGGCGGCTACCCCGAAAATGCCGCTATCGGCGAAGGCCCAGTGGAAGGCGTAGACCGAATAGCAGAGACCGCGCTTTTCGCGCACTTCCTGAAACAGCCGCGAACTCATGCCGCCGCCGAGGATGGAAGCGAGAATCTGCACGGCATAGAAGCCGTCCGAATTGTAGGCGCGCCCTTCCATGCCAAGCACGATGTGGGCCTGCTCATGCTCCGAGACGAGCCGCTGCTCGCCGCCGACATAGGCCGCCTTGTCAGGCGGCGGGGCGCCGGTGGGCTTCAGATCGTGGAAGCGGTTATTGGCGATATCGACCAGCGCATCGTGATCGACATTGCCGGCGGCGCACAGCACCATGTGGTCGCCCACATAGTTGCGCTCCATATAGGCGCGGATGGAATCGGGGCCGAAGCTGTTCACCGACTCGACAGTGCCGAGGATGGTGCGGCCGATGGCCTGGTCGGGATAGGCGGCCTGCTGGAACAGGTCGAACACGTGATCGTCGGGGTTGTCGCGCGCCGCACCGATCTCCTGGACGATTACCTGCTGTTCGCGATCGAGCTCATGCTGCTCGAACTGCGAATTCTGCAGGATGTCGGAGAGAATATCGGCGGAGAGCGCGACATCTTCCTTCAGCACCCGGGCGAAATAGCCGGTGTGCTCCACCGAGGTCGCGGCGTTGAGGTCGCCACCGACATTCTCGATGGTGGAGGCGATCTCCAGCGCATCGCGGGTGGTGGTACCCTTAAAGGCCATGTGCTCGAGCATGTGCGAGATGCCGTGCTCGGCTTCGGTTTCGCTACGTGACCCGGCCTTGACCCAGATGCCCAGCGACGCGCTTTCGAGGTGCGGCATATCGTCGGTAAGAACGGTCATGCCGTTGGGAAGCGTCGTACTCCGAACCGTCACTTATGCTCCTCCAGCACGGGAACGTGCCGCAATGAACTGCTCAACCTCGGACTGATCATTGTTCAGCACCGTCAAGCGTTCTTCTCGTTGGTAAAGATCAGACAACCACGCCGGCAGAGCCGGTTCAATGCCCGCCGCAGCCTTGACCGCTGCCGGGAATTTCGCCGGGTGTGCAGTGGCGAGCGTCACCACCGGGGCAGAACCGCCCACCAGGCTGCGGGCAACGGCAACGCCGACGGCGCTGTGCGGGTCGAGCAGATAGCCTGAGCCGGTCTCGACGCCCTTGATGGTGGCGGCGGTCGCCGCCTCGTCGGTGCGCCCGGCGACGAACTGCCGGCGGATCGCCGCCATGCCCTGGTCGGGGATGGTGAAGCCGCCGGACTGCTTCAGGCCGCTCATCATGGTTTTGACCGCATCGGCGTTACGGCCAACGGCTTCGAACAGCAGCCGCTCGAAGTTCGAGCTGACCTGGATGTCCATCGACGGGCTGATGGTGGGAGTAACGCCGGTAACTTCGTAGCGCCCGGTTTCGAGGGTGCGCGCGAGGATGTCGTTGGAGTTGGTGGCGATCGCCAGCGTCCGGATCGGCAGCCCCATCCGCGCGGCGCAATAGCCGGCGAAGATGTCGCCGAAATTGCCGGTGGGAACAGTGAAGATTACTTCGCGCTGCGGCGCGCCGAGCGAAGCGGCGGCGGTGAAGTAGTAGACGATCTGCGCGACGATCCGCCCCCAGTTGATGGAGTTGACGCCCGACAGGTGCGTCGTCTCGCGGAAGCGGGCGTTGTTGAACAGGCCCTTCACGATGTCCTGGCAATCGTCGAAGGTACCGCGCAACGCAATGTTGTGGACATTGGCGTCGAGCACCGTGGTCATCTGCCGCCGCTGCACCTCCGAGGTGCGCCCCTCGGGATGCAGAATGAAGATGTCGGTCGCGTCGCGACCGCGAAAGGCCTCGATGGCGGCCGAGCCGGTGTCGCCGGAGGTGGCGCCGACAATGGTGGCGCGGCTGCCGCGGCGGGCAAGGATGTGGTCCATCACCCGCGCGAGGAACTGCATCGCCACGTCCTTGAACGCCAGCGTCGGGCCGTGGAACAGCTCGAGCACGAAATGGCCGGGCTCGAGCTCGACCAGCGGCGCTACCGAGGGATGCCGGAAGGTGGCGTAGGCCTCGTCGACGATGCGCTTCAGCTCGGCGTCTGGGATGTCGCCGTCGACAAAGCGACGGATGATATCGAACGCCACCTCGGCGTAGGGTCGGTTGGCATAGGCCGCGATCTCGCCGGGGGCGATCTGTGGCCAGTTCTGCGGGACATAAAGGCCGCCATCGCTCGCAAGGCCCGCGAGAACAGCGTCTGAGAAGCCGGGCACGACCGCCCCGCCGCGCGTAGAAACGAACTGCATGTAGGGAAAGCGCCCCGCCTTGTTCTGGCACGTGCCTGCTGTGCACGCGGTTTGGGATTGCGCGGCACCCTATTGAAACTGCGGCTGCGCCGCAAGTTTCATGGCTTGGCTCAGGGGTTGGGCGGTCGGGGCACCCGCTGCCGCCGGGCCCAGAAGAACAACAGGAACGGCACGAGCGTGGCGAAACCGAACCAGGTGATGGCGTAGCCGAGGTGGTTGTTGGGGAAGCTGACAACGGTCTCGCCGCCCTGCGGCAGCGCGCCATCGCCCATGGCCGGCAGATCGATATAGATCGGCGCCACCGGCGCGGCCACCGGCCCGGCGAGGGCGGCAAGCCGCGCCGTGTTGCGCACCCATTCGATGCGCTTGGCGGTATCGGGGGCCGGGGTGAAGCTGTTGATCTCCTCGCTGGCGCGCCCGATGCCCTCGAGGCTGACCAGCCCGGGGGTGACCGTGCCGCCGGCGGCGAAGGCCGGGGCCGACTCCTGGGGGACGAAGCCGCGGTTGACGAACACGGTGCCGCCGGCTGCCAGCTCGAGCGGGGTCATCACCCAGTAGCCGGGACCGGAGAACTTGCCCCGCTGGTCGGCGAGGCTGGTAAAGACCAGCACGGTCTGTTCTGGCCGGAAGGTGCCGGCGGCGGTGACCGGACGGTAGTTCCAGGCGTCGGCGTCGAAAGCGGACCACTCGCTGACCGGTGGCAGCGGTTCGGGCGCGAGGGTCATGCGCGAGGCGACGTTGGCGATCAGGCGCTCCTTCTCGTCGAGGCGCTCGACCTGCCAGATGCCCAGTGTGACGAACAGCGCCATCAGCACCAGCATGAAGCCGATGAAGGCCCAGAACGACCAGCGCCTGATGGGGCGGACAGCGTCAGCCATCGATACGGCCTTCCCCGGCTCGGTTGTGGTACTGCAGCGCCACCATGGTCGCCTTCAGCGGCCGGAGCAGCAGCAGCGACAGGATGACGGTGCCCGGCAGCCAGAGCAGCAGGTGAACGAAGGGCGGCGGATGGAACAGCCCCTCGACCGTCGCTGCCGCACCGACGATGACGAAACCGACGATGAGGATGATGAAGACCGCCGGCCCTTCGGTGGCGGCAGCGAAGCTCAGGTCCTCGCCACAGCTCTCGCAGCGCGACACCGGCTTGAGGAAGCCGGTGAACAGCGGTCCCTCGCCGCAGCGCGGGCAACGGCAGGCAAGCCCGGTGGCGAACGGGGACGGCAGGCGCTCGGGGGTTGGTTCGGTCATGGTCAGTACAGCGTGACTTTCAGGCGGTCGGGCAGCTCGCGGTCATAGGCCTCGCCGTCGATGCGCGCCTCGCTGGTCGCGGCCAGCATCTGGCCGGGGCTGGGCAGGGTCGAGCGCTCAACCCGGCGGGAGGGGTTCCACAGTTCGGAGCGCACCAGCGCCCGCGAGCACTGGAAGAACACCGTCTCGATGTGAATGACGAGGACGGTGCGCGGCTCCTTGCCGGCGACGGCAAGGCGCTGCAGCAGCTCGGGGGCGACGGAGACCTCCGCCTTGCCGTTGACGCGCAGCGTCTCGCCGATGCCGGGGACGAGGAACAGCAAGGCGACGCGCGGATCGGCGATGACGTTGCGCAGGCTGTCGAGGCGGTTGTTGCCGCGCCGGTCGGCGAGCAGCAGGGTCTTGTCATCGAGGATTTCGATGAAGCCCGGCGGATCGCCGCGTGGCGAGGCATCGAGGCCGCCGGGGCCCGAGGTGGCGAGGATGGCGAAGGGTGAGGCCTTGATCATCGCCGCATAATGCGGGTGGAGATAGGGCATCTCCTTGAGCGAGGCGCCGAGGCTGACTTCGCCGTAGAGCGCCTCGAGGCTCGCGACATCGCGGATGATGTGATCGGTCATCTCTGTCCCCGGAAAAGCAAAGGGCGCAGCTTTGCCGCGCCCTCGATAAGTTGCTGGCCGTCTTCGCCTCAGTGACTGAGGGCGACGCCCCAGCTGCCCCACACGTAGATCGAGGCGAAGAGGAACAGCCACACCACGTCAACGAAGTGCCAGTACCAGGCGGCGAACTCGAAGCCGAGATGATGCTCGGGGGTGAACTCGTCCTTCATGGCGCGGATCAGGCAGACGATCAGGAAGATCGTGCCGATCAGCACGTGGAAGCCATGGAAGCCGGTGGCCATGAAGAAGGTGGCACCGTAAATGTTCGCACCCTCGCCGCCAAACAGGAACCCGGCCTCGGAGTATTCGATCGCCTGCACGCAGGTGAACAGCACGCCCAGCGCGATGGTGATCGCGAGGCCCCAGACGAGGCCGCGCTTGTCGCGATGCAGCAGCGCATGGTGCGCCCAGGTGACCGCGGTCCCCGAGGTCAGCAGGATCAGCGTATTGAACAGCGGCAGGTGCCAGGGGTTGAACAGCTCGACACCGGTGGGCGGCCAGGTCGTACCAAGGGCGGCGATGCGGGCATACTGCTCGTGCGCTTCCTGGTTGAAGAAGCCGTCGAAATAGGCCCAGAACCAGGCGACGAAGAACATCACTTCGGAGGCGATGAACAGGATCATACCGTAGCGGTGATGCATCATCACCACCGGGGTATGGTCACCGGCCTTGCCTTCCTTGATGACGTCGCTCCACCACGCATACATGGTGTAGAGCACGCCGACGAAACCGGCGATCAGGATCCAGGGCGGGGTGATGTCATGGAACCAGAGCACCGCGCCGACAGCCATGACGAAGGCCGAGACCGAGCCGACAAAGGGCCACGGGCTGGGGTTTACCAGGTGATAGTCGTGGTTGGGCTTGGCGTGCGCAGCCATGGTCAGGTTCCCTCGCTCTTAACGGCGTAGAATGTATAGGACAGGGTGATGTCCCGGATGGTGTCGAGATCCCGGTTCTCGGCGATATCGGGATCAACGAAAAAGACGATCGGCATCTCGACGGTCTCGCCGGGCTGCAGCGTCTGCTCGGTGAAGCAGAAGCACTCGATCTTGTTGAAATAGATGCCGGTCTGCTCGGGCGTGACGTTGAAAATCGCCTGCCCGGTAACCGGCTGGTCGGACGAGTTGTGCGCGGTGAAGACCACGGTCTCGACATTGCCGATCTTGTCGGTGATGGGCTTGGCCGGCGTCACCGTCCACGGCAGTTTGCCCTCGACGTTGGAATCGAAGCGCACGGTCATCTCACGGGCGATGGCGCCCTTGGGGTTGCCAGACGAGACCTGGGTGGTGCCGCCGAGACCGGTCACCTGGCAGAACAGTGCGTAGAGCGGCACCGCGGCGTAGGCGGCACCGACCATGGCGGCCACGAGGACCAGCAGGGTCAGGGCGACGCGGCGGTTGCGCGGCTGATGCGGAAGCGAAGCGTCGGTCATCAGAGCGGCCGATCGAGCACGGCCGGGCCCATCTTCACGATGGTCAGGACGTAGACAATGATGACAAAGGCAGCCAGCGCCAGCCCGAGGGCGATGGAGCGGCGGCGCCGGCGGGCGGCCGCCTCGGCTGCTTCGTCGCGCTTCACGGGTTCGACCATCAGAGCCATCCCAGCATTTTGGCTACGTGGTCGGTGATCAACGCCAGGAAGATCACGGAGAGATAGCTCAGTGAATAGGTGAACAGGGCACGCCCGGCCTTCTTCATCGCCACCGTCTCGGTGGTGCGGAAGAGAACCCAGGCGAACCAGAGGAAACCGGCGCCGGTGACGAGCGCGACGGTAGTGTAGATCGGCCCCATGAAGCCGATCCAGCCCGGCACCAGCGTCGAGGCGACGAGCAGCACCGAGTAGACCAGGATCTGGACCTTGGTGGCCCGCTCGCCGGCGACATTGGGCAGCATCGGGATGCCGGCCGCGCCGTAGTCGGACTGCTTGTAGAGCGCCAGCGCCCAGAAATGCGGCGGGGTCCAGAGGAAGATGATGAGGAACAGCACGACGGATTCGAGGCTGATCGAACCGGTGACGGCAGCCCAGCCGACCATCGGCGGGAAAGCGCCGGCGGCGCCGCCGATGACGATATTCTGCGGCGTCGAGCGCTTCAGCCACATCGTGTAGATCACGGCATAAAAGAAGATGGTGAAGGCCAAGAGGCCTGCGGCGACCCAGTTGGCGGCGAGGCCGAGCAGCGCCACCGAAAACACCGACAGGACGAGCCCGAAGGCCAGCGCGTGATCGCGCTCCATGCGGCCGGCCGGGATCGGCCGGTTGGCGGTACGGCTCATCACCGCGTCGATATCGGCGTCATACCACATGTTCAGCGCACCAGAGGCCCCTGCCCCGATGGCGATGCAGAGGATGGCGACGGCGCCGACGAACGGGTTGATGCCGCCGGGGGCGAGCAGCAGTCCCACCAGTGCGGTGAACACGACGAGCGACATGACCCGCGGCTTCAGCAGCGCGAGATAGTCCTCGACCCGCGCCTCGTGGGCGCCGGTCGATATCTCATTGCTGTGGTGCACGTAGGCCAATGTCTCTCGCCTTGGTTGCCGCGGGACCCAAAGGCCCCGCGCACAGTTTCTTGCTTAGTGCTTGGTGTCGGCGCCGATACGCGGCAGCGTCTCGAACTGGTGGAACGGCGGCGGGCTGGGCAGCGTCCACTCGAGCGTGGTCGCACCATCGCCCCAGGGATTTGCCGCGGCCGGACGCTTCTTACGGGCAGCCTCGAACAGGATGTAGAGGAACAGCACCAGACCGGCAAAGGTGATGTAGTAGCCGATCGAGGAGACGCGGTTCCACAGCGCGAATGCATCCGGATAGTCGATGTAACGACGCGGCATGCCGGCGAGGCCGAGGAAGTGCTGCGGGAAGAAGATCACGTTCACGCCGACGAAGGTGATCCAGAAATGGATGTTGGCCAGCGTCTCGTTGTACATGATGCCGAACATCTTCGGGTACCAGTAGTACCAGGCGGCGAAGATGGCGAACACCGCACCCAGCGACAGCACGTAGTGGAAGTGCGCCACCACATAGTAGGTGTCGTGCAGCGCGCGGTCGGCGCCGGCATTGGCGAGGATCACGCCCGTCACACCACCGACGGTGAACAGGAAGATGAAGCCGATGGCCCAGAGCATCGGGGTGCGGAAGGTGATCGAGCCGCCCCACATGGTGGCGATCCAACTGAAGATCTTCACCCCTGTAGGCACCGCGATGACCATGGTGGCAGCCACGAAGTAGCGCTGCACGTCGAGCGACATGCCGACGGTGTACATGTGGTGCGCCCACACGATGAAGCCGACGCCGCCGATGGCGATCATGGCGTAGACCATCGCGAGGTAGCCGAAGACGGGCTTGCGCGAGAAGGTCGACACGATGTGGCTGACGATGCCGAAGCCCGGCAGGATCAGGATGTACACTTCGGGGTGACCGAAGAACCAGAACAGGTGCTGGAACAGGATCGGGTCGCCGCCGCCTTCAGGCGCGAAGAAGTGGGTGCCGAAATTGCGGTCGGTGAGCAGCATGGTGATGGCGCCAGCCAGAACCGGCAGCGACAGCAGCAGCAGGAATGCGGTGACCAGCACCGACCACGGGAACAGCGGCATGCGGTGCAGCGTCATGCCGGGCGCGCGCATGTTGAAGATCGTGGTGATGAAGTTGACCGCGCCAAGGATCGACGACGCGCCGGCGATGTGGAGCGACAGGATGGCAAAGTCCATCGCTGGCCCAGGCTGTCCGGATGTCGACAATGGCGGGTAGATGGTCCAGCCGCCGCCGACGCCGTGCGCGCCAGCCGGTCCCTCGAAGAACAGCGACATGACGAGCAGCAGGAAGGCCGGGGGGAGCAGCCAGAACGAGATGTTGTTCATGCGGGGGAAGGCCATGTCCGGCGCGCCGATCATCAGCGGCACGAACCAGTTGCCGAACCCGCCGATCATCGCCGGCATCACCATGAAGAAGATCATGATGAGCGCGTGCGCGGTGGTGAACACGTTGAACATGTGCTTGCCGGCGTCGAGCGCGGCATCGCCCTCGGCGCCGTAGACCATGGCCGCGAGGCCGTGGAAGATCTGGATGCCCGGCTCCTGCAGCTCGAGGCGCATGGCACCGGACAGAAGGCCACCGATCACCCCCGCGCAGATCGCGAAGATAAGGTACATCGTGCCGATGTCCTTGTGATTGGTGGAGTAGACGTAACGCCGCCAGCCGGTCGGATGGCCATGATCATGCGCCGCGGCATGGCCGTGGCTGTCATGGGCTTCCAAAGCGTGAGTATCGGCCATAGTGAGCGATCCCTTTATCGAATTCTCGCTGCGCCGGGTCGAGGACCCGCGCACGGGTCCTTAGCTGAGTGCAGGCAGGGTGGCGTTGGCGTCGTCGACGGTACCCGCCTCGAACGCGGCCATCCAGGCTGCGAATTCTTCCTTCGTCACGACACGCACGGCGATCGGCATGAAGGCGTGGTCCTTGCCGCACAGCTCCGAGCACTGACCGTAGTAGATGCCGGTCTTGCGGGCGTTGAACCAGGTCTCGTTGAGCTTGCCGGGAACGGCGTCGATCTTGATGCCGAACGAGGGAACCGCGAAGGCGTGGATCACGCCGGAAGGATCCGCAGTGATCTGCATGCGCACGGTGGTATCGACCGGAACGACCAGCTGATAGTCGACGGCGAGCAGACGGGGCTGCACCGGCACCTGCGCCAGGCGTGCCTCTTCCGACAGGATCGAAGAGGACATCGACTTGCCCTGGTCGACATACTCATAGTCCCAGTACCACTGCTGGCCGGTCGCCTTGACCGTCAGCTCGGCGGCGGGAACCTCGACGTCGCCGAACGAGAAGATGTTCGAGCCCAGGTATTTGCGCTGCCCGTCGGGGACGGTCAGCTGGTCGGTCAGCACGGCGAAGGACGGGATGGCGATGATCACGAGGATCAGGATCGGCACGACGGTCCAGACGATCTCGACCAGCGTATTATGCGTGGTCGTCGACGGCTTGGGATTGGCCTTGGCGTTGAAGCGCACGATCACGATGATCAGCAGCACCAGCACCAGCAGGGCAATCAGCACGGCGGTCCACAATAGCGGGCCATCGTGGAAGGCGTGGATGGAATCCATGATTGGGGTCACGGAGGGCTGCAGCCCGATCTGACCCGGCACCGGATGGCCTTGCTCCTGCGCAGTTGCCATCATCGGCACCAACGCAAGGGCTGCGGCTCCCAGCGAGCCAATCGAACTCAGTAGTTTGCCGGTCACCTAAAAACCCCCTTGAGATCCCGTCTGGTCCGGTATTCTAGCGCGGGTTGAGGTGGGCAAATGCGGCATAGCGAAACGCCGCCCCGACTCAACCTCGGAGCGCTTGAAACTTGGAATGTGTCTAAACCACATCGGCCGACCCAAGGCAATTCATGCCTCTCGTCGCACCGTGCGTCAAAACGCACCTCGGGCCGAATTGCGGGAGTTATAGGGCACGCCTCACGCTCGCCTTGATTGGCAGGCGTTTATCCGCGGCGTCCCCGGACCGGCTTGTTGACAGGCGTGCGGGGCCAGCCGACTAAGATGCAGAGCCCGCGGGAACGCGGGGATTCGTTATGTCACATATAGAAAGAGTGGATCGGTGCAGCCAATCCTCGGGCTTGTGGTTCGAACCGTCGCGGTGGCCGCCGTCGCATTGGGGCTGATGTCCCCTGCCCTGTCGCAGGGCGTGGTCAAGGCGCAGTACGGCGACTGGCAGATGAGTTGCGATACCCCGCCGGGCGCCAGCTTCGAACAATGCGCGCTGATCCAGAACGTGTCGGCCGAAGACCAGCCCAATGTCGGGCTGTCGGTGATCGTGCTGAAGACCGCCGACAAGCAGGCCCGCCTGCTGCGGGTGCTGGCGCCGCTCGGGGTGCTGCTGCCCAACGGGCTGGGGCTGAATATCGACGGCGCCAATATCGGCCGCGTGGCGTTCGTGCGCTGCCTGCCCAACGGCTGCGTCGCCGAAGTGGTGCTGGACGACGACCTGATCACCAAGCTGACGACCGGCAAGAGCGCGATCTTCTTCGTGTTCAAGACGCCGGAAGAAGGCATCGGCATTCCGGTGTCGCTCAACGGCTTCGGCGACGGATTCGCGCAACTGCCGTAAGGAAGCGCGCTGCGATGGCCCCGGCACGGCAGATGCGCCTCAACGAGGCCCACGTGGCCCGCATGGCGCTGCTGGTGACCCCGGACGGTCCGCTGCCGCCGGCCGAGACCGCGACCGACGACGACTTCAGGCAGTTCACGCAGGAAATCCTCGCCGGCAGCGATGGCTCGGACCAGATCTGGGTGTTCGCCTATGGTTCACTGATCTGGAAGCCGGCATGCGAGTTCGTCGAGATTCGCACCGGGCTGCTGCGCGGCTGGCATCGCGCCTTTTGCCTGGGCTGGAACACCTGGTTCCGCGGCTCGGAAAACAATCCCGGGCTGATGCTGGCGCTCGACCGCGGCGGCTCGTGCAAGGGCGCACTGTACCGGTTGCCACCGGGCGCGGCGGCAGAGAATATCGAGAAGCTCTGCCGGCGCGAAATGGGTCGCAAGCCGTCGCCGTTCCCGCCTCGCTGGGTGACGGTGATGACCGAGCAGGGGCCGGTACGCGCCTTCACCTTCTGCATCGACCGCAACAGCGGACGCTATGTCTCGGGACTGAACGAGGCGCAGATCGCCGACGTGCTGGCCAGGGCGGTCGGCTCACGCGGTTCGATGGTCGAGTATCTGTTCAACACGGTCAGCCACCTCGAGCAGCTCGGCATTCACGACCCGCATTTGTGGCGGCTGCAGGAACTGGTGGCGGAACGGCTGGACGGGGCAGAAGGTTAGGGCAATGCCAACTGGCGCTCACCCCAGGAATGTTTCGGGTGATTTCTATGTTGAGGATGGATGCTGCGCGGCCTGCGGCGTTCCGGACGCTGAAGCCCCCGACCTGTTCTCTTGGGACGATCTCCATTGCTTCGTCAGCCGCCAGCCGAGCAATGAAGCAGAGCAAACACAAATGGTCTGGGCCATGTGGGGCACGGAGGTCGATTGCATCCGCTATCGCGGACGTGATGCCGCGATGCTCGAACGCCTTGCGAGCGGCGGATTGGGCGACCTGATTGATCATGTTCCAACAGTCGCCGCCTCCCCCATCTACCGGACAAAGGCCATCGTCCGTCTGGCATCGACGGCGATCGTCTCTCCGTTGAGCTTGGCTGCCGCGTTCAGGAGCCACCTTGCGGCGACCACCCGCTACGAGGTGGCGGTTCTGGACCGAAGCAACCCCGACTATGCGCTGGTCAGCTTCTCGTGGTTCGAGAGCACGATGCATGGGGTAGAATTCCAGCACGGTCCTGGAGCAACCCTGCTTTGTACGGTTCGGCCCAACCCCGAAGTGGATGCCGGCGTCGGAATCGCACACGTCCTGCAACCTTGGCTCAAGACCATCGCCGTAGATACGAGATGGTTGAGCGCGGACGAGTTTCGCGCCGGCGCAACTGGTTCGCCCTGGCCAATCTGACAAAAAAGCCGGACCCGAAGGCCCGGCAGTTCATCAGGAAACAAGGCCGGCGGGTGAGCCGGCCCGAAGATGGCACAACTGGGGTTGAGCCAAGGGTGAGGCCAACGGCCTGACGAGTTCCCCTAGCGGGGCCTCCTCAGGGGTTAAGCCAATTCCGGGAGCTCTCGGCCCGCCGCTGCGACAGCTTGTAACCGGGCCGCTGGCTGGGGCTGTCGAGCGCTTCGAACAGGTCCTGGCGGTTGATGCCGAGATCCTCGAGGCGGGCGGTGTCGTAGTCGAGAAGCGACTCGAAGGCGACGCGGCGCGCATGTGCAGCCCTGGCTTTGGCGAACCAGTTCACCAGAGCGCGCAACGGGTTGGACGACGCGGCAGCCATCGACGGCCGCTCGCTCGAAAGCAAGTGGACCATGGTCCTTCTCCAATTTCATCTTTGCCTGGGCAGGGAGTGCCGGGGCGGGACAAGCGATCGGGAGGCGCCGACGGCGGCCTCGGGATCACCGATGCGGCCTGATATGAGCGCTTGCCTTGTATTCGTCCAACAAATAGATTTCATCCCGATCATCAAATTTCGTGATGGAGAAACGGGATGAGCACGCCTCTCGATCTCGACCAGTTGCAGAGCTTCTGCGCCATCGCCGACTGCGGCAGCTTTACCGAGGCGGCGCGCCGGGTGAACAAGACGCAATCCGCCGTGTCGATGCAGATCAAGCGGCTGGAAGAACGGCTCGGCCAGGCGCTGCTCAGCCGCGATGGCCGCACGGTGGCGCTCACCGAATATGGCGATGCGCTCTATGCGCGGGCGCGGCGCATGCTCAGGATCAATGCCGAGATCATGGACGTGTTCTCGGACGGCGACCTCAAGGGCTCGATCCGTTTCGGGGTGCCGGACGATTATGCGGTGCGGCTGCTGCCGGTGATCCTCTCCAGCTTCCAGCGGACCCACCCCAAGATCGTCGTCGATGTGCGCTGCCAGCCATCGGAAGAACTGCTCGATGGGATGAAGAAGGGGCGCTACGACCTGATCGTCTTCACCCAGGGGACCAACCACGAATATGGCGAGATGTTCCGCACCGAGCGGATGTTCTGGGTGGCCTCGCATGGCGGACAGGCGCTCGCCACCGAGCCGCTGCCGATCGCGGGCGGCCTGCACTGCTGCTGGAAGGAGAACGCGGTCGAGGTGCTGAACCGCATCGGCCGCGACTATCGCATCGCCTATACCTCGTCCAACGCCATGGCGATCGCCAGTGCGGTGCTGACGGACCTGGCGGTCGGGTTCCTGCCCGAGAGCGCCTTGCAGCCGGGGATGCGGGTGATTGCCGAGGACAAGGACCTGCCGCGACTGCGCGACGCCGAGATCGCCATCATGCGGGCGAGCCATGCCTATGGCGGCATCTACGATGCGCTGGCCAGCCACATCGTCGCCAGCATGGGCAATCTCGACGGCAAGGACAGCCTGCCGATGGCGGCTGAGTAGGCGGGTGGAATAGCTCTTCACCGCGCTTGCGGCGCCCCCCTGATTACCGCCCCTTCCCATCCAGCAAGCCGTTCAACTCCGCCTGCAACCTCGTCCGGTTCGCCTCCACCGCCCGCTCGAACGCCCGGGCCTGGATGAGCCTTGCCGCCGGGGTGGTGGCGCGCGGATCGAGGTGCTCGCGCAGCGCTTCGGCCATTTCGGTCTGCAGGAACGTGCCGATCTCGAGAAACTGCATGATCGCCGCCAACTGATCGGGCGAGAAGCGGGCCAGCATCATCGGCCCGGTCTCTTCGTAGTGGCCGAAGATGCGGCGGGTGATGGCCTTCATGTCATCGGTCAGCTCGATCCAGATCTTGCGGCGGTCGAGCGTGTCGCGGGTGCGCAGCACGTAACCGGCCGCTTCCAGCCGATCGATCACCGCGGTCACCGCGCCGGTGGTGAGGCCACTGTCATTGGCGAGCTGGCCGGCGCTCACCCTGCCCCGCCGATCGATCAGGTCGAGGCACCGACCATCGGTGCGGTTGATGCCGAGAAACTGCGTCAGCGTCTCGTCGAACAGGTCGTTGGCGGCCTGGCTGGCCCGGGTCGCTTCCTTGAACTGCAGGCCGAAACCTTCGGCTGCAGTTTCTCTTGACTCGTTGATATCTTGATCCATAAGATAATTATACGATGAGATATCGGGGAAGGCAAGATTCCCGGATGTCGCATGCGGCCGTCCGGCGCCGAGCAACCGAAATCAAGCCGGCCGACCGCCAAACCAGCATGAAGGCCACGCAACCCAAGACTACTCGAAAATGACGGCCGGAGGGCCGGCATATGAAACCGCAATCGCATCCATTCCAGCCGATCCGGCGCCTGCCGGCCGCGCTGATCGCCGTGCCGAACAACGACAACGAGGCGCAAGTGACCAACACCATCATCGAGGCCAAGGGCCTCAAACGAAGCTTCAAGGCGCGCGGCGCCAAGGGCAAGACGATCGACGCGGTGCGCGGTATCGACCTGAGCGTCCGCGAAGGCGAGATCGTCGGCTTCCTCGGGCCCAACGGCGCCGGCAAGACCACGACGCTGAAGATGCTCTGCACCTTGCTGACGCCGACCGACGGCTCGGCGACCGTGGTGGGCGCGGACCTTCGCCGCGATCCGGTCGAGGTGCGGCGGCGCATCGGCTATGTCAGCCAGGCCGGCTCGACCTCGCCGGAAGCCAAGGTGGGCGAGGAGATCGTCAGCCACGCCCGGCTCTACGGCATCGACAAGCAGGTGGCGATCCAGCGCGGCAAGGAGTTGCTCGCAGCGCTCGACCTCGCCGAGATCTGGGATCGCACCTGCGGCTCGCTGTCGGGCGGGCAGCGGCGGCGGCTCGATATCGTGATGGGGCTTATCCACCAGCCTCGGCTGGTGTTTCTCGACGAGCCCTCGACCGGGCTCGATCCGCAAAGCCGGGCAAACCTGTGGAACCATATCAGGAAGCTCCGCGACGAGCTCGGGACCACGGTGTTCCTCACCACCCATTACATGGATGAGGCCGACTCGCTTTCCGACCGCATCCTGATCATCGACAACGGTACGATCGTTGCCGAGGGCACGCCGGCCGAGCTGAAGAAGCGGGTGTCGGGCGATACCATCACGCTGACGCTCAGAACCGAGGCCGATGCGGCACGTTCGGCCGAGATCGCGGCGCGGCTAACCGGGGCAGATGCGCCAGTGAGCGAAGCCAACGTGGTGCGCTTTCACGTGCCGGACGGCGCGACGGCGTTGCCGGTACTGCTCGGCGACCTCACCAAGGCGGGAATCGACGCCATCGGCGTCGACGTCAACCGCCCTACCCTCGACGACGTGTTCCTGACGCTGACCGGCCGGTCGCTCAGAGATTAAGGAAAAGCACCATGTCCTTCATTCGCGATACGTGGATCATTTTCAGGCGCTCGATGGTGCTGTCGTTGCGCCAGCCGCTCTGGGTGGTGATCGGGCTGTTGCAGCCTATCCTCTATTTGACACTGTTCGGGCCGCTGCTGCAGACCATCGCCGCGACCTCCGGTTTCCAGGGTGATGCCTGGCAGGTGTTCGTGCCCGGGTTGCTGGTGCAGCTCGGAATCTTCGGCGGGTTGTTCGTCGGCTTCGGCATCATCGCCGAGTGGCGGTCCGGGGTGATCGACCGGCAACTGGTGTCACCGGCAGCGCGTACGGCAATCATCACCGGGCGGACGCTGCGCGATGTGGTGGTGATCACGGTGCAGGCGATCGTGCTGGTCAGCGCAGCGTTCTTCATGGGGCTGCGCGTGCCGGTGGGGGCGCTGCTGATCGGGCTGGTGCTGGTGGCGCTGCTCGGCGCGGCATTCTCGTTCATCTCGAACGCCATCGGCATCGCAACCAAGAGCGAGGATGCGCTGGCGCCGATGGTCAACACGCTGGCGCTGCCGATCCTGTTGCTCTCGGGCATCCTGCTGCCGATGACACTGGCGCCGGCCTGGCTGCAGATGGTCGCCAACTTCAACCCGTTCAAGCATATTGTCGAGGCGCTGCGCGCAGTGTTCCTCGGCCAGTTCGATGCGCCGATCGTGTGGATCGGGCTGCTGCTGGCCGTGGTTCTGGTGGTGCTCGGCGCATGGGTCGGCAGCCGGGTGCTGGCGGCGCAGACCAAATAGCTAGGCGGCCTCAGCGCCCGGCCGGCTTCCGAAGGCACGGAAGCTGCGCCGGGCGAGCGGCAACAGTGTCGCGGCGAAATAGGCCAGGCCGGTGAGCCATAGCGTCGGCGCGAGACCGACCAGAGCGACGAGGGCTCCGCCGACCAGGCCGCCGAATGGGATCAGGGCCCAGGCGAGCGCTCCAACCAATGCGCTGGCGCGTCCGATCATGGCGGGAGGGATGCGCTCCATGATGACGGCGTTGACGATCGGGTTGATGAAGCCTGCCGCGAACCCGCCAATTGCCAGGGTGACGAATACGGCGAGGAGCGGCACGTCGATGGCGAACACGGCGAAGCGCGGCAGGCCGGCAAGCAGGAACGCCACGATATAGACCGTCAACCGCGGCAGGCGCTCGCCGGTGGCCGTGGCGATGGCGGCCCCCGCGATGGAGGCTGCAGACATCACGGCAAACAGCAGGCCGAGCAGCGCCGCATCAAAGCCGGCCTGCTGGGTCCATACCGGCAGCAACACGGCGGACCAGGCGGCATCGAGCAGGTTGGTGATGGTGATCATCACCACGATGCCGACCAGCAGCGCATCGCGACGGATGAAATCGAAGCCTTCGCGCAGCTCGGCGAAATAGGAGCCGCGGGTCTCGGTGCGCTCGCGGCCGAAGGCCGGAATGCCGGTGGCAACCACCGCCGCGGCGAGAGCAAAGGTCGCCGCATTCAACGTCAGGGCGAGGCCGGGGCCGATCAGCGCAATCAGCCCACCGGCGGCAGCCGCGCCGACAGTGGACGCAAGGCGGTCGATGACGCCGGCGACGCCGGTGACGCGCTCGAGCGGCACATCGGCCAGTTTGGCGATGGACGGGACCATCGAAATCTTGGCGGCGTCCGAAGGCCCCCGCAGAATTCCCATGGCAACGACGATGGGGAGCAGCAGCGCCAGATCCAGCCAGCCAAAGAGCGCCAAAAGCGGCACGAGGCCAACCACCAGAACCGAGGCGGTGTCGCAGCCAATGGCCACCCGCTTGGGGCCGATACGATCGATCAGCGGACCGGACAGCGCCTTGGCGACGACATAGGGCAGCATCTCCGCCATGGCGACGACGCCGGTGAGGATCGGGCTGCCGGTGGTGGTGAGCACCAGCCACGGGATGGCGATGGTGGATAGGCGCGTGCCTGAGATCGAGAGGGTCTCGGCAATGGCGAAAGCCAGGAAGGGGCGGCGGTTCACTTGTTGGCCTCCCTGGTGTTGAGACGCCCGGGATAGGGGAAGGCGTGCAGCATCACGGTGTAGAGCTCCACGCCGGGCGGCAAATCGGCGCCGGGCCCCGGGGCCTCGCGCATCGCCTGCCAGAGCAGCTCGAGCAGCTTGTCCTTGAGCGCGTTGGCCTGCTCGACGGTCATGGCCATGGTGAAATCGCTGATCTGGGTGGTGGCCTGCCAGTCGGGCGGCAGGCCCACGAACTCGTCCTGGGCGCGCTGCATCACGTTCACCTGCTCGGTGAGGGCGGCCTGCGCGAAGGCGACATTGGAATCGAACTGCTCCTCGGTGGCGCCCGGCTCAAAAAAGGAAGTCGACTCATGGCGCGCCCGCCACCAGCGGTCGCGTCGCGAAGGCTGGTCGGGCGCTTCTTCGATGAAGCCATGCTGGGCGAGCTGGCGCAGGTGGTAGCTGGTGGCCCCGGAATTGAGGCCAAGCCGTTCGGCGAGCCGCGTGGCGGTCGCCGGACCGTCGATCCGCAGCATGCCGAGCATGCGCAGGCGCACCGGGTGTGCAAGGGCCTTGAGGGCGGTGGCATCGGGAACGATGCGGCTGATTTCGCGGGTTTTCATGCCCGGAGCTTACGATTGCAAAGATCTCTTTGCAAATGATTCTTTGCAGTCACCTGCGAAGCGTGGAGCGTGTGGCCCCCACCCTTGATCCCTCCCCACAAGGGGGAGGGAGACGCTGGAACTGAGGACGCGCAGCTATCGCCTCCCTCCCCCTGTGGGGAGGGATTGAGGGTGGGGGTGGTGCTCCGCGCGCCGGAGTTTGGGAAAGAGAATTACCGAGGAGACTCTGGCTGCCCCTCCACCAGCTTCGCTGGCCCCTCCCCCGCCACGCGGGGAGGATGGAGAAAGAAGGTGAGCCTAGATCTCGGCTTCTTCGAAGATGCGGGTCAGATCGCCCGCCCACGCGCCATTGTACTTGTCGAGCCAGCGCTCGGCCTGGGTCTTGCCCAGCTCGAGGGTCTCATTGAGCGGCGCGAGGAAGCTGGTCTCGTCCTTGCCGGCGGCCAAGTGCTTGCGGCGGCGCAGGCCATCGCCGGCGAGATCGACGACAAGCCGGGCAATGTCGGCGACGGTGCCGCCCCGGAACGGGGTGTGGATGGCGGTGCGTGGCACTTCGTTGCGCAGCGTCTGCCGCTCGACGTCGGTCCAGTCACTGACCAGATCCCAGGCGGCGTCGAGCGACTCGCTGTCGTAGAGCAGGCCCGTCCAGATGGCGGCGAGCGCCAGGACATGGTCGCGATCGCCCATATCGGCGCCGCGCTGCTCGAGGAACTGCTTGAGGCGGACCTCGGGGAACAGGGTCGACAGATGGTTCTCCCAGTCCTTCACCGTGGGGCGGACGCCGGGTAGCTGGGGGAGCTTGCCCTGCATGAAGGCGCGGAAGCTCTCGCCGGCGACGTTGATGTACTCGCCCTTGCGGATGACGAAGTACATCGGCACGTCGAGCGCGTATTCGGCGTAGCGGTCGAAACCGAAGCCGGGCTCGAAGGCGAAGGGCAGCATGCCGGTGCGGGCGTTATCGGTGTTGAGCCAGATATGCGAGCGGAAGCTCAGGTAGCCCGAGGGCTTGCCGTCGACGAAGGGCGAGTTGGCAAACAGCGCGGTGACGATGGGTTGCAGCGCCACCGAGACACGCAGCTTCTTGACCATGTCGGCTTCGTCGGAAAAGTCGAGGTTCGCCTGCACGGTGGCCGAGCGATACATCATCGATGTACCCAGGCTGCCGACCTGCTGCATGTACCTGGTCATGATGCCGTAGCGCGACTTCGGCATGGCGGCGATTTCGGCGACCGACCAGAGCGGGGTGACGCCGAGGCTGAGGAAATGAATGTTCAGCGGACCGCCGACAATCCGACAGTCCTCGAGATGCGCATCAAGTTCGGCGGCGGCATCGTGAATGGTGAGCTGCGGGGCGCCCGACAGCTCGAACTGACCACCGGGTTCGAGCGAGATGCCACCCACCGCACCCAGGTTGCGCAGGCCGATCGGGTTGCCGCGATCAAAGAACGGATGCCAGCCGGTGCGGCCTTCGATGCCCTGCAGCAAGGCATGCACGCCATCGTCGCCGGCATAGGGAACCGGGGCGAGCGGCGCTTTGCGGTAGACGTGCTTTTCGTGCTCGGTGCCGACGCGCCACTCGGATTTCGGCTTGCTGCCGACGGCCATGACCTCAAGCAGGTCAGCCCGCGATTCAATCAGCGGTGCATCTTCTTCGCCGGACATAGGCACTCCAGTGAGGCAAACTGCCGGGCTCCTGGCCAGGCGCGGCGGACAATACTGAGCCGCGCTCCGAAAGCAATGGGCTTTATCGCCAATCGCCGATGGTTGACTGAACCACCGCCAGAGCCGCCACCGCCGCGGTATCGGCGCGCAGGATGCGGGGACCGAGGCTGATCGGGATGACGAAGGGTTGCGCGAGGAGCAGCGCCCGTTCGTCATCGGAGAAACCACCTTCCGGACCGACCAGGATGCCGATGGGAAGGCCCTCGAGGTCGAGCAACTGGGTGTTGGGGGCGTGGCTGGGAGCGCTCTCGTCGGCGAAGACCAGGCGACGGAGGCCGTGGTCTTGCTGCCAGTGCGCGATGAGGTCAGCGAGGGTGATTTCTTCGGCGAGGTTTGGGACGCTGAGCACTTCGCACTGCTCGGCGGCCTCGATGATGTTGGCGTGGAGCTTGTCGGCCTTGAGGCGCGACACCTGGGTGTAGCGGGTGATGACCGGCTGGATGACGCCGGCGCCCATCTCGGTGGCCTTCTGCACCAGATAGTCGAGGCGCCCGGTCTTCAGCGGCGCAAAGCCGAACCAGAGATCGGATTTCGGGGTCTGGTGCTGGGTCTGCACCACCAGTTCGAGCGTCGTGCCCTTCCTATGATCGTCGGCGATTTTCGCCAGCCAGGCGCCGTCCTGGCCGTTGAACACCACCAGGGCATCGGCCGCTTTCATGCGCAGCACGCTGAGCAGGTAATTGGTGTGATCGCGACCGAGTTCGAGCAACGCGCCGGCAGCGAGCGGCGCCTCGAGATAGAGGCGCGGGAGGGTCTTGTGCGATCTGGGCATCGTGGTACGCGTGACTAAGAAGTGGCCGACCGCCATCAAGGCATACAAGACTGACGATGCAAACCCCTGAAAAAGCAACAGGTACGGTAGCGGACGCCAGCCGCGGCAACTGGCACGACCGCTATGCGCCCGAATGGCTGAAGCCCTATGGGCGGCTGGCGCGCTGGGACCGGCCGCTGCCATTGCTGCTGCTGTTCTGGCCGTGCGGCTTCGCCCTGGCGCTGGCGGCGCTGGCCGAGCCGGCCCGCGGCTTCGACTGGTGGGCGCTCATCCTGTTCTATATCGGCTCGGTGGCGATGCGGGGGGCCGGCTGCACCTTCAACGACATCGTCGATACCGACATCGACATGAAGGTGGCCCGCACCCGCTCGCGCCCGATTCCGTCCGGGCAGGTGACGAAGCGCCAGGCAGCCGTGTTTCTCGTGCTGCAGGCGCTGGTCGGGCTGGCAGTGCTGCTGCAGTTCAACGCGACGACGGTCATGCTGGGCGTCGCTTCGCTGGTCCTGGTCGCGATCTACCCGTTCATGAAGCGGGTGACCTGGTGGCCGCAGCTGTTCCTGGGGCTCGCCTTCAACTGGGGCGCCCTGGTCGGCTGGACGTCGCAGACCGGCTCGCTCGCCCTGCCCCCATTGCTGCTCTATGTCGGCGGCATCCTGTGGACCATCGGCTACGACACGATCTATGCGTTGCAGGATATCGAGGACGATGCGCTGGTTGGCGTGAAGTCCACCGCCCGGCTGTTCGGGCGGCGGGCGCGCCTGCTGGTCGCGCTGTTCTACGCCGCCACGGTGGTGCTGTGGGTGGCCGCCGGGCTGATGGTGGGGGCGGGGTGGCCGTTCCTCGTGGGCATGCTGGCGGTGGTCGGCATTCTGGGCTGGCAGGTCCGCACCCTGGAGCCGCACAGCCCGACCAATGCGCTGGTGCGGTTTCGCGCCAACCACTGGGTGGGCCTGGCGCTTACGGCTGCCCTGCTGCTCGACCTTGCGCTGTGATGGCCTGCCCGCCCGCCGCCATCATCGTCAGTACTTCGCCTCGTTCTCGGCGTTGAGCCTGTCAAAGGCGTCGCCGTCGGCGACATAGCCGCCGATCGAGGCGCTCCAAGTATAAGTCTGGGTGATCAGCCGATCGTAAGGCGGAGCCGCTGGCGGCGTTGAACTCTCGGCGTCCGCCGGGTCGGCCGGCTCGACGGCGCGCGTCGCGTGGATGGTGGCAGTGATCGGCCAGTAGCCGGCGCCATCGGGTTGGGTAGTGACGGTCAGCGACTGCAGTTCCTCGTAACCGGCCCCCTTGACCGAGAAGAAATAGACCGCGTCGATGAGCGCCAGTTTGCCGTCGCGCACAAAGACCAGTTGAGCGGCATCGTAACCCTGGCTCGAGTTGAAGTGCTCGGAATCGAGACGCGCGCCATCGTTGCCGGCGCCGATGGCAAACACCTCGCCGAACCAGTTGTTCTCGTAGACGCCGACATCCACCGCGTCGAGCAATCGCAGCTTGTCGTCGTAGAGCGCCAGCAGCACCACCTCGGCCACTGCGTCGCTGCGCCCCAGCGCCGAGTAGAGAAGCTTGAACGGCCGCCCATCGACGCGCAACGTCACCAACTCAGCCCCGGAGATGGCGATGTCGGCCGGCGGATCTGCGTCGACGTCGTCACCAAGGTAGCGAAGCGGCGCCATAGCCGTTCCGTGGCCCTGGCCATCGGCGTCGATCGTCAGGTCGGCGATGACCTGGCGCATCAGGTCAAGGACACTGGTCTGAGGATGGCCAGGTACGGCTTCGGAGAGGGTCAGCTCCCCTGCCCCTGCGCCGCTGGATACCCCGAGCATTGCCGCGATGGCCAAGGCCTTGAGCATGTTGATCCCCCTTGAACTGGCAGGGGCATCTGGGCCTTGGCGGCTGAAGCCGCGATGAACGGCAAACAGAAGCGGGGCCGACCCATTTCTGGATCGGCCCCGGCTCGAAGTGAGTTTGGAGGTCGCTACGAGTCTTCCGACAGTTCAAACGTGCATGGGATCGCTGTCGGCTTGTTCGATTAGTAACGGCTCAACGCCGCAAAGGTTGCATCAGGAGGCGTTGCTTTCGCCCGGTTTGCGGCGATTGAGGAAGCGGGGCCGGCGTTCGGCGTCGGCGGCGAGACGGCGGCGGTCGTGCTTCAGGCCCAGAGCAATGCCATCGACCTGCTGCGAATAGGGGAGGAGGTTGCCGTCGCCGGCCTTGATGAACAGCGGCAGGCGCAGCTTCTTGCCCCAGTTCTGCCACTCGGCCACGACGTTGGAATTGCCGATCTCTTCGAACACCCGGTAGTTCAGGTCGGGATCGCCGTGCACCAGCTCGATGGCGCTCGACAACATCCCTTCCTCGGTGATCGAGGTCGAGACGGCGACGCCGATGAACTCATCGACCGGCACCTTGATCTTGATGGCGACGCCGCTCTTTTCGAGCGTCTTGCGCACCGTCACGGTCTTGACCGGATCCCTGGGGCCATTGTCGTTGGCCGGACCGAAATATTTGGCAGTCAGCGGACGTGTCCGCGGGGCGCGACCCTCACCGAACAACATGACAACCGACGACCCGTCGATCCCAACACGACCCTGCATGATAAGCCTTCCTGTCAACTCTCGAGAGCTTGTTTTTGCCGCCCTCTTTGATGCCCCCAATCTACCCGCGCCCCTTGCCGCCCCGCTTAAGAAACTGGGTTAAGTTTAGGTTGTTTTGCGAAGGGTTAGCGGGTCGTCACCGGGTGTAACGCAGTCTTAAGTGCGTGTGCTTGCTTGGCTTTAACCAACCGGCTCGGCACAAGCGCGTAGGCGGGCTAAGTAGCCGCCGCGGCCGGCCCAAACCGGCGGCAGTCGCATCCCGGCCCTTGTTCCAGCAAGGCGATGCGCCTAGAAGCACGGCCAGCCGAAAAAACCCGGAAACCCGATGCTCAGTGCCGCCCCGACCACCGCTGCCGACGACCGCGAATTGCTGCGTTCGGCTGCCGTGACCGCGGGGATCATCGCCTCGGGATATTTCCGCAAGGACCTCAAGACCTGGACCAAGGAGAATGCCTCGCCCGTCAGCGAGGCGGATATCGTCCTCGACAAGTTCCTCAACTCGGCCCTGCTGACGGCCCGCCCCGACTATGGCTGGCTGAGCGAAGAAAGCGTCGACAACCCGGATCGGCTGAGCCACCGGCGCGTCTTCGTGGTCGATCCGATCGACGGGACGCGCGGCTTCATCCGCGGCGACGACAGCTGGACGGTGTCGCTGGCCGTGGTCGAGGACGGCGTGGCGATCGCCGGCGTGGTCTACGCGCCGGTGCGCGACGAGATGTATGACGCCGCGATCGGCGACGGCGCCCGGCTCAACGGCAAGCCGCTGGCGCGGCAGCGCCACCCCGGCCGGACGGCGCCGCTGATCCCCGCTCCCGGTGCAGTACACCAGGAGTTGCAGGCCGCCGGGCTCGACTACTCGCGTGGACCGTTCTTTCCTTCACTCGCCTACCAGCTGGTGCAGGTGGCCTGCGGAGGGCTCGACGCGGCGGTCAGCCGGCGCGGAGCGCGCGACTGGGATGTCGCGGGAGCTGCGTGCATCCTCAGCGAGGCCGGCGTGAGCTTTGAGGATGTCTGCATAGGTGCCTTGCGCTTCAATCGCCCGGAAACCCGGCATGGGGCGCTTGCGGCACTGTGCGAGCCTTCGCTAAAAGCGCCGCTACATGCTGCGCTGGTCAAGGTCTATGGCTGCCCGCAGCCGCAGGAAGTCGATCTGGAGCGTCTGAAGCCGTGAGCAAGCCCAACAAACCCGAGCCCAAGCAGCAGCTCTTGCACCTCGTCATCGGTGGCGAGGTGGAAAAGGGCGAAGACATCGTCTTCAAGGATCTCGATGCGGTCGACCTGGTCGGGGTCTACCCGAGCTACGCCGCTGCGCACGCGGTGTGGAAACAGAAGGCGCAGCTGACGGTCGACAATGCCGAGATGCGCTATTTCGTGGTGCACCTGCACCGCCTGCTGAACCCGGAAGACGACGAGTAGGGTCGCCTAGTTTCCGACCTCTGCAACAAGGCTCGTCGCCAGCGCGTCGAGCCGTGTCGTCGCCTGATCGGCCACGCTGCGGAAAGCCTCGATCATCTGCCGGCGGCGCGGCGCGTCCTCAAGCAACCCGACCAGGACCTGCGGCAGGTCGTCGGCAGAGCCGACCTGCACCGCGCAACCGATCGCCGACAGCGCCTGGTGCAGCGGTTTCTGGCGCTCGACATGAGGGCCGTAGACACTGGCGGCTCCCAGATGCAGCGGCTCGCTGAGATCGTGCCCGCCGATCGGCGAGAAGGTTCCGCAAACGACCCCGATGGTGGCGCGCGCGTAGAGCTTTGACAGCGTCCCCATTTCGTCGAGCCAGACCGGGCCCCCGGCCCCTGCGATGGCAGCCTCGCTGTCGACGATGGCCAGCTCGGCGCCGAAGCTGGCACTGAGCACTTCACCGGGGATCTTGCCCGGATAGCGCGGAACCAGCACCAGCCTGATGTCCGGACGCCGGGCGCGGAGCTCGGCGATGGCGGGCGCAAGCCGTTCGATCTCGTCGCGGTGGACATTGCCGAAGACGACGAGGGGTGGCGCATCCTTGCCGGCCGCAGGGGCGCTGCTGAGCGGCACCAGCTTGAGGTTGCCGATCACCTCGATCCGCTCGCCGGGCACCCCGAGTTCGGCGTAGCGGGCGGCGATCGCCTCGTCCTGCGCATAGATGCGCTGCGCCTTGGCCAGGGTGCGGTCGGCGACGGCGCGATTGCGTTGGTGCCGGGCGAAACTGCGGGGCGACATGGTGGCATTGACCACCACCACCGGCACGCCGGCCGCCTGCGCGGCAGCGAACTGGGCCGGCCAGAACTCGGACTCGACCAGCACCAGCAGATCGGGCCGCACCGTCTCGAGAATGCGCCGCTGCGCCTCCAGCGTATCGAGCGGCATGATGAAGCTCGAGGCGTCGCCGGCAATGGCGCGAACGCGCGCGTAGCCGGAATAAGTGGTGGCGGACAGGACGACCGACAGCGTCGGATCAAGCGCCAGCAGACGCTTTCGCAGCAGCTCGGCGACTTTCGATTCACCGGCGGAGACGGCGTGGATCCAGATGCGCCTGCCGGTCGCCGCCTGCGGCAGCGCCGGGTTGAGGCGCTTGCTGAACCAGGCCGCACCGCCCTCGTCGCTGTTCGAAAAGCGTGACAGCACGGCATAGTGCAGCCAGGACGCCGCCGTCACCAGCCCGCCATAAGCCTTCCAGCGAAACGGCACGGCTTGGGTCACGCGAGGGGCTACTCCAACTGGCTTGTGCTGCTGACTAACCCTTTGGCCCGTGGCGCACAACCTTGCGAGTTCTTAGCGATTGCTGATAAGCCACGGCATGTCCTCAGCACGGCGTGGGCCGGGTCCTCATTTGCGCTATCCCATTGCCAATGATGCGCGTCTGCAGCAGCTCGCTCTCGATGAGGCGCGCGCCGCGATCCGGCTGGAGGCCGAAGGGCTGGAAGCGCTGGCCGCCCGGCTCGACGGCGCCTTCGTGGCGCTGGTCGAGCTGATCCAGCGAGCCCCGGGCCGGGTCATTCTGTCCGGCGTCGGCAAGAGCGCACATATCGCGCGCAAGGTCGCGGCGACCCTGGCCTCGACCGGCACCCCGGCGCAGTTCGTGCATGGCGGTGACGCCAGCCACGGCGACCTGGGGATGATCACCACCGCGGACGTGGTGGTGATGTTCTCGAAATCCGGCGATACGGCCGAGCTGTCGGACCTCGCCAACTATTGCGTACGCTTCGATATTCCGCTGGCTTTGATCACCACGCGACCGGACTCCCGGTTGGGGCGCGCGGCCAATATCGTGGTCAGCCTGCCCGATGCGCGGGAAGCGTGCGAGATCACGGCGGCGCCGACAACGTCGACAACGATGATGGCCGCGCTGGGTGACGCGATGGCCGTGGTGCTGCTGCGGCGACGCGGCTTCCAGGCCGCCGATTTTCACGTCTTCCATCCGGGCGGCACGCTGGGCAGCGCGCTGCTGACGGTCGGCGAGGTGATGCACCGGGACGACAAGCTGCCGCTGGTCGGGGCCGAGGCGAGCGTCGCCGCGGCGATCCTCGAGATGACGTCGAAGGGCTTTGGTTGCACCGGGGTGGTGGATGCATCGGGCGAGCTCATGGGCATCATCACCGATGGCGACCTGCGCCGCCACATGGCGGATGGCTTGCTGCAGCAGACCGCGGCAGCGGTGATGACCGCCAGTCCGCGCACCATCGGCAGCGAGGCGCTGCTGAGCGAGGCGCTGCGGCAGATGACGGCGCTGACGCCACGGATCACTGCGATTTTCGCCATGGATGGACAGCGGCCGGTCGGCATCGTGCATGTGCACGACTGCCTGCGCGTCGGCCTTATCTGAGGTGAGCGACCTCATCGTCATTCCGGCCCGGTATGGTTCGACCCGGTTGCCCGGCAAACCGCTGCATCCGATCGCCGGCCGGAAGCTGCTGGAGCGGGTCGCAGCGATCGCCGTGGCTGCGGCACGGCGGCTCGGCGATGCCGACGTGCTGGTGGCGACCGACGATGAGCGCATCCTGCTGGCGGCGCGCGAGCTCGGGCTCGAAGCCGTGATGACGGCGAGCCAGATCAGCTCGGGCTCGGGGCGAGCGCTGGCGGCGCTGCGCGCGACCGGACGCTCGGCGGAGCTGGTGGTGAACCTGCAGGGCGACGCGCCGTTCACCGCGCCCGAGCATATCGTCGAGATCGTGCGAACGGCGCGGAGCTCCACGGCCGATGTGACCACGCCGGTGGTGCAACTCGACTGGGCCCGGCTCGATGCGCTGATCGCGCACAAGCAGACGACGCCGGCCAGCGGTACGACCTGCATCCGCGATGGCGCCGGCCGGGCGGTGTGGTTCTCCAAGGCCGTGCTGCCGTTCATGCGCAAGCCGGCCGAACTGCGCGCCGCCGGACCGCTGTCGCCGGTGCTGCAGCATATCGGGCTCTACTGTTACCGGACGCCGGCGCTCGAAGCCTTCGAGGCGGCACCGCAATCGGAGTACGAGCGGCTCGAGGGGCTGGAGCAGTTGCGACTGATCGAGCTTGGGCTCGATATCCGGGCGGTGATCGTTCCGCCGGCACGGATCACCATGAGCGGCGTCGACAGCCCGGCTGACGTGGAGCGTGCCGAGCGACTGATCGGCGAGCACGGCGACCCGTTCGTCGACTGGCGATCATGACCCGGTTGGTGATCGTCCGGCATGGCAACACCTTCGAGGCCGGGGAGCCGCCGCGCCGGATCGGTGCCCGCACCGACCTGCCGCTGACCGCGACGGGGGTCGCGCAAGCGGAGGCGCTGGCGCGGCATTTCGCGGCCAATGGCGTGACCTTCGACCGGGTCCTGAGTGGCGAGCTGCAGCGGACGCGCCGCACGGCCGACGCTATCGCCGCCGGCCAGCCGATCGAAACCGCCGCCTTCCTCACCGAGATCGACCATGGACCCGACGAGGGGCAGCCTGAAACCGCCGTTATCGAGCGGATCGGTAACGACGCCATCACGCTGTGGGAGACACAGTGGATCGCGCCAGAAGGCTGGGAGGTTGGGGCGCAATGGCGCCTTGTGGCCTGGTGGGAGTTCGTGGCGCGTGCAGCCGAGACGCTGCCCCACGGAACGATCCTTCTGGTGACCAGCAACGGCGCAGCACGGTTCGCTCTTGCGGCGATGGGCCTGAAGCCTGGGGAAAACCGTGCTGGTGTCAAATTCCGTACAGGAAGCTATGGTGTGGTAGAGGTCGGCGGCGGGGCCGACTTTCGACTACTTGGATGGGACATACGACCGGGCGAAATACCCGGCGATACAGGTTTGTTTTGATGCAGCAGGTTTTTGTCGATGCGCCGAACGGGCAGCGCGTCGGGTTTGGTACTGATCTCCCGCTCGCCTTCATCCTTGGACCGTGCGTGATCGAAAGTCGCGATCACGCCTTGAAGACTGCGAGTCTGCTGGCCGAACTGGGCCGGCGGCGTGGCATTCCGCTGATCTACAAATCATCGTTCGACAAGGCCAACCGCACCAGTTCGAGGAGCTTTCGCGGCATCGGCATGGACGAGGCGCTGCGCATCTTCGAGGCGGTGAAAAGTGAAACCGGTCTCGCGGTCACCACCGACGTGCACGAGCGCGAGCAATGCGCGACGGTGGCCGAGGTGGTGGACATCCTGCAGATCCCGGCATTTCTCAGCCGGCAGACCGACCTGCTGGTCGCCGCTGCCGCCACCGGCCGAGTGGTCAATGTCAAGAAAGGGCAGTTCCTGGCACCCTGGGACATGAAGAACGTGGCCAACAAGCTCGACGGCGCCGGCGCTTCGGGCGTGCTGCTGACCGAGCGTGGGACCAGCTTCGGCTACAACACGCTGGTGGTCGATATGCGCGGCCTGCCGATCATGGCAGAGACCGGCAAGCCGGTGGTCTTCGACGCCACCCATTCGGTGCAGCAACCGGGTGGACGCGGCGACTCGTCGGGCGGTGAACGGCAATATGCGCCCGTGCTGGCGCGGGCGGCGGTGGCCGTCGGTATTGCCGGCGTGTTCATCGAAACGCACGAGGACCCCGACAACGCCCCGTCGGACGGCGCCAACATGATTCCGCTCACCGAGATCGACGATCTGGTGGGCGAACTGCAGGCGCTCGACGCCATCGTCAAGGCTCGAGGCTCCGGGAGATGACGCCGGCGGTCAGCGACGGCGCGCCCGCCTATATGCGCTGGGCCTGCCTGGCGATGATCGTCTTCCTGTTTGCGTTGCCGTGTATCACGGGGCGGCTCACCACCTATTTCGTACTGCTGTTCGGCATCTTCGCCCTGCTTTCGCCATCGGTGATCGCGGCCTTCCGGTCGCGCAGCAGCAACCCGATCGACCTGATGTTCGTGACCGCGGCAGCCTTGCCGTCGCTCGCCTTCCTGTTCACTTCGGAAGACCCGGGCGACCTGCTGTTCGCCTTCAACTTCGTTCCGCTGCTGCTGGCCCTGCCGATGCGCTGGCAGCTGCAGCGCTACGCGCGGCTCGACAGCGCGCAACTGATCGGCCGGCTGTCGCTGGCGGGCGCCGGCATCGCGGTGATCGTCAGCGTGGTGCAGGTGCTGATCCTCGGCTACGAGCGAGCCGGCCCGCCGCTGATGAGCGCGTTCCACTTCGCCGACACCGCGATGCTGCTGGGGTTCGTTGCCCTGGTGGGAGTGTTCGCACCCGGCGCCGATCGGCGCTGGCTGTACCTGCTTGGACCGGTGCTCGGTATCGTCGCGGCACTGCTGAGCGGCACGCGCGGCGCGCTGATCGCAGCACCGGTGCTCGGCTTCGTCGCACTGGCATTTGCGTTGGCGCTGGCGCCGGCCCGCAAGCGCACCATGACGCTCATCGTGGCGGTGAGCGTGGCGGTGGCAACCGTGGTGCTGGTGGTCGTGGCGACAAAACTGGGGTTCAACCGCGCCGTCGACGGCTTCTCGGTTACGCAGGATGTGCTGGCAGGTGACGCCGTCGACCAATCCACCCGGGAGCGGCTGATCATGCTGTGGGGCGGCTACCAGGCGTTCCTGCATGCGCCGCTGTTTGGCTATGGCTGGCCCGACATGGTGCCAGCGATCCTGCCCTACGTGCCCGGCAGCGAGATCGAGCGGATGCTGACGTTCCGCCAGTTGCACAACGGTCTGCTGAGCTTTGCGGTCGGCGCCGGCATCCCCGGGGTGATCAGCTTCCTGATCCTGTCGGTGGCTCCGGTGATTGCGGCGCTGAAAACGCCGCGGGACGAACTGTTCGTGTCGCGGCTCTATCTGTCGGTGACGCTGTGCGCGGCCTACGCGGTGTTCCAGCTGACCATCATCATGATCGGCTTCGAGTTCCATACCGTGCAGTACGCCTTCATGACGGTGGTTATTCTCGGCTTCGTCAGAGCCCCGGCGCGGGTCGCGCCCGCCGATCAATCGGTGCGCAGCAAGGCGCCGGTAAGCCAGGAAACGGCCAGCACGGCCTAGCGCGCTTCGTCGCACCGGCGATCTTGCCGCGCACCATCGGGTCCGCTCCCTCGGCGAGCAGAGCGCCGGCGCGGCGAAATTATGCAGGACTACGCGATAGACAGTATTTCGGCGACCGACCGGCGCGCGATAGACTTTTCTTACCGCTCGGTAATTTGACTTAAGGCCCGACAATCGCTAGCCAAACGCCCAATGACGCAAACGGCAGGTTAGGGACCCAATCGTCCATGCATGCGCCTGCCTTTCCCCATGGCGAATCTGCCCGTAATGCGATGATGCGTCGCTGGGCCCTGGCCCTCATCGCCGCAGCGACGCTCGCCAGGCTGGGGCTCGCCGCGGTGCTGCCGGTGGGCGTCGACGAGGCTTACAGCATCGGCATCGCGCGGCAGTTCTCGCTCAGCTATTTCGACCACCCGCCGCTGCATCTGTGGCTGGTCGGAGCCTGGGCGAAGCTGTGGGGCAGCGAAGACCTGCTGCTGTTGCGGCTGCCGTTCATTGCGCTGGGGGCCTTGTCATCCTGGCTGATGTACGCGCTCGGAACGAGGCTGTTCGGGCCGGTGGCCGGGCTGTGGGCGACGGCGATCTTCAATCTCGCGCCGGTGTTCGGCCTGGCGCACGGCGCGCTGATCTTCCCCGATGGGCCGCTGCTGGCGGCGGCGCTGGCAATGGCGTTGCTGGTGGCGCGCATGGTGCTCGTGCCGGGCGACGGGCAGCGCCTCGGCCTGTGGGCGCTGGCCGGGCTCATGGCCGGGCTGGCGCTGCTGTCGAAATACCATGGCGTGCTGCTGGTGCTGGGGCTGCTGCTGTTCCTGGCGACAACCCGGCAGGGGCGGCAATGGCTGTTGACGCCCGGCCCCTGGCTGGCCGCGGCGATCGCAGCCGCCTGTTTCGTGCCGGTGCTGGTGTGGAATGCCCAGCACGACTGGGTATCGTTCGCCTTCCAGGCGGGGCGCGGCCGGGTCGGCAACGGCGCAAGCCTGCGACTGCTGGGGCCGATCGAATCACTTCTGTCGCAGGCGGTCTATCTGCTGCCGTGGATCGCCGTGCCATTGGGAGCCTTCCTGGTGCGTGGCGCGCTGGGCGGGCCGGGCAATGTGCGGCGCTGGCTGCTGGTGTGCCTCGCGGTGCTGCCGATCGTCATCTTCACCGGGCTGACGCTGTTCGGACGCGGCCTGCCGCACTGGCAGATGCCAGGTTGGCTGTTCGCGATTCCGCTCCTCGCGGAGGCACTTGCCAATGCCGGCAGGAGCACGCGGCGGCTGTGCGTGGCGGTCGCGGTCGTCACCGCGCTGGCGCTGGCTGCGCTCGCTACCGTGGTGACCATGCAGGCGCGATGGGGCAGTTTCGACCAGCAGACACTGCAGCTGTTCGGCGGCAGCGACCCGACGGACGCCTTGTTGTCATGGGAACCACTGAAGTCCGAACTGGCGGCGCGCGGACTGCCGGCCGACGACAGGACATTCATCGGCACGTTCAACTGGGTGCGCGCCGGCGAGCTCAATGCCCTGTTCGGCAAGCAGCTCCCGGTGCTGTGCCTGTGCAGCGACGCGCGACACTTCGATTACCTCAATCCGCCGCAGCAATATGCAGGCTGGAACGCGATCCTGATCGGGATGCCGGGGAACATCGACGACGATGCGCGGTTGAGCGCCGAGTTCGCAACGCTGGGCCCGCTGCAGGATATCAGCCTGAGCAAGGGCGAACGCGTCGCGGTGCCATTGCGCCTGCGGCTCGCGAGCGGGTTCAGGCCTTAGGGCTTTTTGCCCATCACGGGCGTGGCGATGCCGCCCTAGCGGCCACCCAGACCGTAGCGTTTATAGGCTTCATGCGCAGCGGAGGCGTTGGCGTAGGGCTCCTGCCGGTCGACGTTCCAATAGGTCAGCTCGTCCAGCGGGATGGGGACGCCGGTAATGGCGCAACGGACAAAGCTGCCCGGCCGCAGCACGACATAGTCGGCATCGAGGTAACGGACCTGCGCCTCGGAGGGGCTGAAGCTCTTGTCGAAAATGTTCATGGCGCCAACAGATATAGGTCAGATCAGCTGACTTGGAAACCGGCCGGTCTCAAACCGAGCCCGAGCATCGTTGAACCGATTTCGTGGCGATTTTCAGAACAGGCTTTCCTGCCCCTCCTCGTCGCGCGGTGGCCGAACCTTCTTTCGCGCCACGAGCCCGCTGCCGATGGTGGCGCCGATGGTGCCGTCGGACACCTGGATATGGACGGGGTCTCCCGGCTTGACGTCGGCGGTATGCTTGACGATGTGGCCTTCGGCGTCAGTGACCACCGAGAAGCCGCGCGTGAGGATCGAGCGGTAGTCCGCGGCCTCGAGCAGCCGGGCTGCGAGGTCGAGACTGCGGCGGCGCTGGTCGATGAAACGGGCGACGGCCGGATGGAGCGCCGTGGCGAGCGGATCGAGGCGGCTGCGCAGGTGCCGGATCTCGTTGTTGAGCGCCTTGGGCGACAGGCGCCCGCTGGCAGCGGCGAACTGCCCGCGTTTGCGCTCGGCGGTGCGCGAGGCAGCGGTGTCGGCGCGGCGGCGGAGATTCTCGAGGCGGGTCGCCAGTTCGGTGGCGCGCCGCGAGAGCAGGTTCGGCGTCAGCTTGTTGGCCGAGCGGCCGAACTCGATGCGCTTTTTCTGCTCGGCGTGGCGCAGCGCCGCGGCGAGATTGGAGGCGGCATGGTCGAGGCGCTGGCGGGCACTGGCGACCAGATCGAGCGGGCGCGGCAGGCCGGCGGCGGCAGCCCGCAGACGATCGCGATAATTGGCGGCGGTGCGGCGCATGGCGTGGCGCTGGCGCCCGCCGATCTCGTCGACATAGCCGATGAGGTCGGCGCGCACCGGCACGGCGGCCTCGGCGGCGGCAGTCGGGGTCGGGGCGCGATAGTCGGAGGCATAGTCGACCAGGGTCGTATCGGTCTCGTGCCCGACGGCGGTGATGACCGGGATGCGGCTCGCCGCGACGGCACGGACCACGATCTCTTCGTTGAAGCCCCAAAGGTCCTCGATCGAGCCGCCGCCACGGGCGACGATCAGCACATCGGGGCGCGGGATCGGGCCGTTCGGCACCAGCGCATTGAAGCCGTTGATGGCCGCAGTCACCTCGGGCGCGGCGGTCTCGCCCTGAACGCGCACCGGCCAGACCACGACGTGGCTGGGGAAGCGGTCGGAAATACGATGCAGGATATCGCGGATCACCGCGCCGGTGGGTGAGGTGACGACGCCGATGACGCGCGGCAGGTAAGGCAGCTCGCGCTTGCGCTCGCTGGCGAACAGCCCCTCGGCGGCGAGCTTGCGGCGCCGATCCTCGAGCAGGGCCATCAGCGCGCCGGCGCCGGCCGGCTCGATCTGCTCGATGACGATCTGGTACTTCGAGGAGCGCGGGAAAGTGGTGAGCCGCCCGGTGGCGATGATCTCCATGCCCTCCTCGGGCTTGAAGGTCAGGCGCGGCCAGGAACTCTTCCACACCACCGCGTCGATCGAGGCGTTCTCGTCCTTCAGGGTGAAATAGGCGTGGCCGGACGAGTGAACACCGCGAAAGCCGGAAATCTCGCCGCGGACACGGACATTACCGAACTCGTCCTCGACCGTGCGCTTCACCGCCTGGGCGATCTCGGAGACGGTAAACTCGGCGGCATTGGTCAGCGGAGCGGGCATGCTGCATGAGGTGCGGGAAAGGGACGAGTCCGTCAAGGGTGGCGAGACAATCGAGCAGATGCTAGATGGCGCGCAATGGCCAGACGCCACGCGCCTGACCGCCCCCTCCCCCGCCACGCGGGAGAGCATCGACGGTAACATCGGAGCTTTGGCTGATGCGTATTCTGGTGATTGGATCGGGTGGCCGGGAGCACGCGCTGGCCTGGGCGATTGCCAGATCGCCGCGCTGCGACAAGCTGTTTGTGATGCCGGGCAATGGCGGAACCGGCGAGATTGCCGAGAACGTGCCGGTGGATATCACCGACCATCAGGCCGTGCTCGCCTTCGCGCTCGCCAACCAGGTGGATTTCGTGGTGATCGGGCCCGACGCGCCGGCGGTGGCAGGGCTGGGCGACGACGTGCGCGCGGCGGGGCTGTTATGCTTCGGTCCCTCGAAAGCGGCGGCGCAGCTCGAGGGATCGAAAGCTTTCACCAAGCAGCTCTGCGATGAGGCTCGGGTGCCGACCGCCGCTTACGGCCGGTTCGACAACGAGGGCGATGCGCTCGCCTATGTGCATGACCAGGGCGCGCCGATCGTGATCAAGGCGGATGGGCTGGCGGCCGGCAAGGGCGTGACCGTGGCGATGACCATCCAGGAAGCCGCGGATGCGGTTCGCGACTGTTTCTCGGGCGCGTTCGGCGAGTCCGGCTCGACCGTGGTGGTCGAGGAATATCTCGAGGGTGAGGAAGCCTCGATCTTTGCGCTGTGTGACGGCGAGAGCGTGGTGATGCTGCCGAGCGCCCAGGACCACAAGCGGGTGTGGGACGGCGATCGCGGCCCGAACACCGGCGGCATGGGCGCCTACTCCCCTGCCCCGGTGATGACGCGTGAGGTGACGGCGCGGGTCGAGAACGAGATTATCCTCCCCTCGATCCGCCGCATGGCGGAACGCGGCACGCCGTTCACCGGAGTGCTGTTCGCCGGCATCATGGTGACGTCGAAGGGCCCCAAGCTGATCGAGTACAATGTGCGGTTCGGCGACCCGGAGTGCCAGGTGCTGATGCTGCGGCTCAAGTCGGACGCGCTGGACCTGCTCGAGGCGACGGCGCGCGGCACACTGAAGACGGTGGAGCCGGCGTTCAGCGACGAGGTGGCGTTGACCGTGGTGCTGGCGGCCAAGGGCTATCCGGTGAACCCCGAAAAGGGCAGCGAGATCCGCGGCGTCAACGGCCAGGACGACGACAAGCTGATGGTGTTCCATGCCGGCACGCTGCACCGCGACGGCAAGCTGATTGCCAATGGCGGGCGGGTGCTGAACGTCACGGCGCTGGGGCGGACAGTGAGCGAGGCGCGCGACCGCGCCTATGCCGAGGTCGACCGGATCGACTGGCCGGCGGGTTTCTGCCGACGCGATATCGGCTGGCGGGCGGTGGCGAGGGAACCGAAACCCGCCTGAACATCTTATAAACGAGAAGAGAGTACCCTACCTCCTTATCGTGACCCATGAGATGACAGCGCCGGTCGAGCCGACGCCGCTGCAGCGGCGGGGGCAGCAGATTGTCGATCGCCTGCGCGGCGAGTTTCGTGAACATACCCACGGCCGTGCCCCACCTCCGGAACCCCGTATCGGTGTGGCGCTCGGTGGCGGCTCAGCCCGCGGCCTGACGCATATTCCCTATATCGAGGCGATGGACGAAATGGGGCTCAGGCCCCACGTGATTTCCGGCACCTCGATCGGCGCCTTGATCGGGGCCGGCTGGGCCAGCGGCATGACCGGCAAGGAACTGCGCGAGCATTCGTTCTCGGTGCTGGGGACGATGCGGATCATCGCCGCGCGGCTGTGGGCTGCGAAGGTGCGCAATCTCGGCAACTTCTTCCAATCCGGCTTCAACGTGCAGCTCGATGCGGTGCAGGTGGTGGATGCGTTCCTGCCCGAGCCGTTCCCTCTCGAGTTCAAGGACCTGAAGACCAAGTTCTACGTGGTGGCGACCGACTTTCAGTCCTGGCACCAGGCGGTGTTCTCCGAAGGGCCGCTGCGCCAGGCCATCGCCGGGTCGATCGCCATCCCCAGCCTGTTCAAGCCAGTGGCCTTCGCCAACCACCTGCTGGTCGATGGCGGGGTGGTCAACCCATTGCCGCTCGACCAGGCGGCGGCCGACACCGACATCCTCGTCGGCGTCGACGTCAACGGCGATCCATCCGAGCAGCTCAACAAGACCAACCACAAGGCGCTCGATGTGTGGTTCGGCGCCGCGCAGATCATGATGCATTCGCTGACCGCCCACATGATGGCGGCCTATCCGCCGGACGTCTACGTGCGGCCGCACCTGAGCGCCTTCGGGGCGCTGGAGTTCTGGCGGGTGCGGGAACTGGTGGCGCATGTCGAAAAGGACAAGGACAACTTCAAGCGCGCGCTGGATGGCCGGATCGAGTCGTTCCTGAGCAAGCAGCAGGATTCGATGCGGGCCGAGGCGCGGTAGGTTTGGTGCTTGCCCCTGCGCAGGTGCGCGGGTCGTCCCCGTCCCTGACGGTCCACAGCCACTGATTTTCGGCGCTACCGCAACCCTTGGAAGAACGCCTTCAGCAGTTCCCCGGACCGGCTGGCCCCGACCCCGCCGATGACCTCGGGGTGGTGATGGCAATTGGGGCTGTCGAACAGGCGGACGCCGTTGTCGACAGCGCCGGCCTTCAGGTCTTCAGCACCATAGTAGACGCGGCGCAGGCGGGTGTGGGCGATGGCGCCGGCACACATGGCGCAGGGCTCGAGCGTCACATAGAGGTCGCAGCCATCGAGCCGGCCGGTGCCACGCACGGCGAGCGCCGCCCGGATGGCGAGGAACTCGGCATGGGCGGTGGGATCGTTCAGCTCGCGCATGCGGTTGCGTTCGGCGGCCAGCACGCGGTCGCCTGCAACGATCACGGCCCCGACCGGGGCCTCACCGGCTGCGGCGGCGGCTTCGGCGAGGGCGAGGGCCTGGTCCATCGGGGTGGGCATGATGCCTCACTAACACCGAAGGGGGACGACGGCTAGCGGCCGGCCCTACGACCAGCCGAACACTCGCAGCTCCTCGAAGTGGTTCATGTCCTCGAACGCGCAGAATGCCGGTGGCCGCAGGTCGATGAGCGGGGCGCGGTGGGCGATATCGCGGACCACTTCGTCCAGCAGCTGTTGCCAGGCCGGCAGCGCAGCGTCGTCAAATCGCTCGATGACGTAACTGAAGGTGATGTGGAAGACGTAGTCATCGTGGTCCGGATGGCGGTAGCCGAGGATGGCGGCAAAGGCGTCGCGCCAGTCTCGCAGGGCCTGGCGATCGGCTGCGGTAGCGCCTTCGAGCTTCAGGCCGGTGGGAAGCGCGTCGGTGACCTCTACCTTGAACGGAGGCCCCCCGGCGTAGGGAGCGAGGCGCTCGAGCATGAGCCGGGTCATCTCCGCTATCGGCGTGTCGGTGGGCACCTCGGCGGGCCAGTAGGGGACGGCGCGGCGGCCCTCGATGATGCCCTGGAACAGGGTCATATGGAGACTGGAGATCGGCGTGAACGCCAGGTTGCCGCTTTCGGGCATGGCGAGGAAGCGGGAGCGGGCGTCAATCAGCGCCATCTCGGTGGGCGAGCCGGCCTCGAGGTGGCAGACCACCGTGTTGCCCGGCTCCGGCAGGAAGGTGCCGGCGGTGTCGTAGCGTGTGCCGAGATGCGTGGGTGGATTGGGGTTCGCAGCGCGCGAATACTGACGCAGCAGGGGCGAGACGGCGGCAGGCATGGCGACTCCAGGCTGAATGGAGCGCCGCTGGTACGCAATGTTTGACACCGGGATGTGACAGGCGTGGCACCGGCCGAGCTGGATCGCTACATTCCCTTCCCAGGAGAATCGCCTTGCCCATCCGCCAGCTTCCCGAAGACCTGATCAATCGCATCGCCGCCGGCGAGGTGGTGGAGCGGCCGGCGAGCGTGGTCAAGGAGCTGGTCGAGAACGCCATCGATGCCGGCGCCAGCCGGGTGCAGATCACCACTGCTGGAGGCGGGCAGAGCCTGATCCGGATCGAGGACGACGGCGTCGGCATGGATGAAGCCGACCTGGTGCTGTCGGTGGAGCGACACGCGACGTCGAAGCTCGCCGATGACGGGCTCGAGGATATCAGGACGCTGGGATTTCGCGGTGAGGCGCTGGCTTCGATCGGGGCCGTGGCGGAGCTCGTCATCGCCTCGCGGCGAGCCGAGGATGCGAGCGGGCTGCGGATCACGGTCAAGCACGGGATGAAGTCGCGGCCGGTGCCGCTGGCGATGAATCGCGGCACCATCGTCGAGGTGCGCGAGTTGTTCGGCAATGTGCCGGCGCGGCGGAAATTCTTGAAGACCGAGCGCTCCGAAGCCGGCGCGATCACCGACATGGTGAAGCGGCTGGCCATGGCCAATCCGCATGTGCAGTTCGTTCTGGATGGGGCCGACCGCACCACCTCGAACTGGCCAGGGCGAGAGGGCGATGGGGCGCTGCGTGCCCGGCTGGGCGACGTGATGGGCGGCGATTTCGGCGACAATGCCGTGCCGCTGGCGACGATGCGGCATGGCATGGTGGTGACGGGCCTCGCCGGGCTGCCGACCTACACGCGGGCCAACTCCCTGAGCCAGTATTTCTTCGTCAACGGCCGGGCGGTGCGCGACAAGGTGCTGGTGGGCGCGATCCGTGCCGCCTATGCCGATTTCGTCTTCCGTGACCGGTTCCCGGTGGTGGCGATCTTCCTCGCCGTCGATCCCCAGGAGGTGGATGTGAACGTCCATCCGACCAAGGCGGAGCTCCGGTTCCGCGACCCCGGCGCGGTGCGCGGCGCGGTGATCCGGGCCATCACCGAGGCGCTGGATGCGGCCGGTCATCGGGCGGCGAGCACGGTAGCCGAGGATGTGGTGCAGGCGTTCCGGGTGCCGGAATATGTCCCCTTCGTGGAGCGGTCCGAGAGTTTTGCCGCCCCCTCCCGCAGCTATGCCGCCTCCCCTCCCCCGCTCCGCGGGGGAGAATCACAGACTGCACGGTTCGTGGATTTTGCCGAACCGAGCGCCCGCTACGAGCATACGGAGCCCGCGCCCGTCGCCGAGCCGGCGGAGTACCCGCTCGGGACGGCGCGGGCGCAGATGTTCGACAATTTCATCGTGGCGCAGAATGGCGACAGTCTGTTGCTGGTCGATCAGCACGCAGCGCATGAGCGGCTGGTCTATGAGCGGTTCAAGGCGCAGATGGCGGCAGGACCGGTCGCCAGCCAGATGCAACTGATCCCGGTGGTGATCGAACTCAGCGAGGACGATTGCGGGCGGCTCGAGGAGGCCGCGCCGACGCTGGAGCGGCTCGGCCTCTATCTCGAGCGCTTCGGGCCGCGGGCCGTGGCGGTGCGCGAGACCCCGGCGCTGCTCGGCCAGGCGGACATTGACGGGCTGGTACGCGACCTCGCCGACGGGTTGGCGGAGTGGGACAGCTCTGCGGTGCTGGCCGACCGCCTTGAAGCCATTATCGGGCGCATGGCCTGCCATGGCTCGGTGCGCTCGGGGCGGCGGCTCCGGGTGGAGGAAATGAATGCGCTGCTGCGCGAAATGGAGACGACGCCGCATTCGGGCCAGTGCATCCATGGTCGCCCCACCTATGTAGAGCTGAAGAAGGCGGACATCGAACGGCTGTTCGGGCGGACGCGCTAGCGTTCAGGGACGGCCCAGCGCTTCGACCAGCTTGCCGATCCGACGCGCCCTGACCTCCGGCGTCTTCGCCGCCTCGATGTCGCGGACATGCTTGCCCTTGAGGCCGAAGGGCAACTTGTCGAAGGCAGCGCGGGCGCCGGGGCGGTCGTCAAGCGCGGACTTCAGATCGTCCGGTTCCTCGACCTCGCGCGGCGCGGTGTCGAGCGTTAAGTCGATGTCGATCGTCTGGCCCGGCTCGATGCCCGCGGCCGTGCGGTTGGCGGCACTGATGCCGACGAGGCGCTTGCCGTTCATGGCGGCGACACGGCTGCGCCAGCTGTGACCGTTGATGGTGATCGCCACCGGCGGCCGGGCGTCGGAACCGAGCGCCTCCATCACCTCGTCAGGGATTTCGACGGCAGTGGCGTTACCGGAGGGGATGACGACGGCGCGGAACTGCATGGCTCGCCTCACTATGCGCGGATGAAATGCACCGCCGCCGCACCATACTCGCGCCGATCCTCGAGGGTGAAGCCCTCGGGCAGCGCCAAATCGATCTCGGCGCTCTCCTCGAGCACGATGGTTGCGTCCTCGCTCAACCAGTTGCCATCGCGCAGCGACGTCAGGGCCAGTTCGCCGAGACCTCTGGCATAGGGCGGATCGAGGAAGACCAGGTCGAACGGCCCCATGGTGCCGGCGGGCCCGAGCGCCGTGGCGTCGCGGCGCAGCAGCTTGGCGATGCCGGCAATGCCGAAGGCCTCGATGTGGTCGCGGATGATACCGCGCGACTCGGCGCCATTGTCGACGAACACCGCACCGGAGGCGCCGCGCGACAGGGCTTCGAGGCCAAGCGCGCCGGTACCGGCGAACAGGTCGAGCACCTTCAGACCATCGAGATGCACGCCGATGCGGCTCGCAAGAATGTTGAACACCGACTCGCGGGCCCGGTCTGAGGTCGGGCGGATGCTGTCATCCGATGGCGACAGCAGCGCCTTGCCGCGAAACTTGCCGGCGACGATGCGCATCGCTTACTCGCGCGGCTTCTTGGGCCCACGGGGACGATCGCCGGATGGACGGCCAGGGCCGCCCGGACGACCACCGCCTGACGGACGGCCAGCGCCACCCGACGGTTTGCCGTAGGGCTTGCCGCCGGGCTTACCGGCGAACGGCTTCTTGTCGCCGAACGAGCGGCCGGGACGGTCGCCGCCGTCGCGCGGACGATCGGTGGAGGGGCGATCGCCGCGGGGCGGCCGGGTGCCATAGGGCTTCTTGTCGCCAAAGGAGCGCGGGGCATCGCCGCGTGCCGCGTAGGGCTTCTTGTCGCCCAACGGACGGCTGCTGGTGCGCTCACGCGGGGTGGAGTTGCGCGGCGCGTAAGGGCGCTTTTCTTCGGCGCGCGGGCCGCGTTCGGCAGCGTCACGCGGACGGTCGCCATAAGGTTTCTTGTCGCCGCGGGGGGCGTAAGGCTTCTTGTCGCCGTAGGGACGGTCGCTGGCGTCGGTGCGCGGCGCATAGGGCTTCTCGCCGTAGGGGCGATCACCGGCCGGACGACCAGCGCCGCCCTGGGGGCGCGCCGAACGGGGCTTGTCACCATAAGCGCGTGCAGGCGCGTCGCCTCGCGGCGCGTAAGGCTTCTTGTCGCCAAAGCTGCGAGGCTTGTCGCCATAAGAACGGGCGCCGGCCGGCTTGTCGCCGTAGGGACGCTTGCCGGCGGGTTTGTCGCCGTACGCGCGCTTGGGGCGATCGCTGGCGTCCGGACGGGGTGCGCGGGCCGGGCGATCCTCGTGGTGGGCGGGACGGCCGAAATTCCTGGCCGAGCTGTCCTCGGGGTCGTTCCAACGCTTGCGCTCTTCGCCTTCCGCACCTTCGCGGCGGGGCGGCTTGACGCGGATCTCGGCCTCGCGCCCATCCTCGAAATGAATGGTGCGGATTTCGGAGGGGTCGACCGGACGCGGGCGGCTCGGGGCCTTGGCCGGCTTCTTGTCGAAGCGACCAGGGCGATCCTGGCGCGGGCGCTCGGCGAGCGCCGCAGCGGCGGCGGCTTCGGTCTCGTCGTCCTCGAAGCGGAACTTGTTCTCGCGCGACTTGCGCGGCGAATCCTTTTTGAGCTCCTTGCCAGGCGCGGCGGCGCGCAGCTTGGGGTTGGTTGCCGGCTTCTTCTTGGGCGCGACTTCGGGCATGTCGCTCTCGAAATCGGTATTGGCCTCGGCGGCGAGACGCTTGCCGAGCTGCTCGCGCAGCACGCGGGCCGCCACGACTTCGACCTCACCTTCAGGCAGATCGCCGAGCTGGAACGGCCCGTAGCTGACACGAATCAGGCGGTTGACCTGCAGGCCAAGCGCGCCGAGGACGTTCTTGACCTCGCGGTTCTTGCCTTCGCGCAGGCTCAGCACCAGCCAGCTGTTGGAGCCCTGGGCCCGCTCGAGAATGGCCTCGATCGGACCGTACTGGATGCCGTCGATCTCGATGCCGTCCTTGAGCGTATCGAGCTGCGCCTGGGTGACGGAACCAAAGGCGCGGACCCGGTAGCGGCGCAGCCAGCCGGTGGCCGGCAGCTCGAGCACGCGCTTCAGGCCACCATCGTTGGTTACCAGCAGCAGGCCCTCGGTGTTGATGTCGAGCCTGCCGATCGAGACGACGCGCGGCAGTTCCTTTTCCTCGAGCGCCTCGAACACGGTGGGGCGCCCCTCGGGGTCCTTCTCGGTGACCACCAGCCCGGCGGGCTTGTGGTAGAGCCAGACGCGGGTGCCCTGGCGCGCCGCCAGCGGCTCACCATCGACCTTGATCTTGTCTTTCTCGGAGACGTTGAAGGCCGGGGTCAGCACCTTCTTGCCGTTGACGGTGACGCGACCGTCCTTGATCCAGCCTTCGGCATCACGACGCGAGCAGAGACCGGAGCGAGCGATGACCTTGGCCAAGCGGTCGCCATCCGTAGGGACGGCTGAAATATCGGGCATGTAAAACTCCTGCGTGACCCGTTACGGGCGGCGCATCTTTCGAGTTGAGATCAGTTCGCCTGCGCGGCTAGGGCCTTGCGGACCTCCGGCGGGCACGACTTGTCGGTGAGCGGCACGAGCTCGCCATTGGCGGCGAGGCAGACCATGTCCTGGCCCTTCACCGTAGTATAGTACTCGTCGGGCGGCAGATAGAGCGGCTTGGGACCGCCCTGCAGCTTGGCGGCAGTCATGCGCGCGGTGAGCTGCCGGCTTTCCGCTTCGGTCAGCGGGCGGCCGCTCAGTGTGCGCAGGTCGACCACGCGGGCGTTGCGCAGCCGCTTCAGGTCGGCTTCGGAAATGTTCGAGGTATCGATCTGCACACGGCTCGAATCCTCGGGAATCAGGGCCGTCTTGGCGGCCTTGGGATCGGCCGGCGGCGGCAGCGCGGTGGATTTGGGGAGCACCAGCGGACCACGGCGTTCCGGGGTCTCCGGCTTCTCTTCACGCTCCATCATGCCCATGCCCTTCATGGTCTCAGTCAGCACTTCGCGCTCGAAAGTTCCGACATCGGTCATGGCATTGGTGCCTTCAGTGGTGGTGCAGGCGCTCAGGCCAAGGCCGAGCACAATGCCCACGGTCAGCAATCCGCCCCGGGTCACGGCTTTGAGAGTGGGCCGCCGCCCGGTCAAATCACTCAGCATGAAACTTCCCTTTTCCCCGACCCGTGCGCGCCCCGCGCGGGCCTTATAGACCATGACCGGCCGTAAGGCCAGATTGAGGCGCCTTTGCGTTCAGGCAGCTTTCCTGCGACCGATCCCGACGAAGTCGAGGAGGAGCAGCAACACACCCAAAGTGATCGCCACATCGGCGAGATTGAAAATGTAGAACGACCAATCCTGCCAATGAAAGTGAAAGAAATCCGCAACGGCGCCATAAAGCACGCGATCGAGGGCATTGGAGACGGCGCCGCCAATGGCCAGCATCAGGCCATAGCGCACCAGCACGTCGGCAGTGCGCGACCACCAGATGCCCAGGGCAAGGATGGCGATCACGGCAATGGCCCCCAGCGCCCAGACCGGCAAGTCGCCGAGCAGCCCGTAGGACACCCCGGTATTCCAGACCAGCACGTAGTCGAAGAAGGGCGTCACCGGGACGATTTCACCGCCCTGCCAACCGAGCGGGGTGGCGGGGGTGACGAAGCCGAGATGCTCGATGCAGAGCGAGGAAGCCGCGCCGATGCAGTCGGCGCTGACCTGCAGGAACTTGTGACCGCGGTCGAGGGCGAAGGCGGCGAGCCCGGTCAGGAGGGAGGCGATGAGATGGGGGCGGGCTAGCATGGCGAACGCTCGGCTGCGTGTGCCCCGCCGATAGAGACGGCCCCCTCCCGGCCTCCCCCATGAAGGGGGAGGTGAAGAGTCGAGCGTGTGGCTCGATCGTGCCTGGCACTCGATGCGGCACCTCCCCCTTCATGGGGGAGGCCGGGAGGGGGCCGTCTGCTCGCGTTCAAGCTTACCGCCCCGCCGCCTTCAATTCGCGCATCGCCTGCGCGTCGCGCAGCGACAAGTCGGGATACTCGGCGTCGGTGCCGACCTCCGGCAGGATCCGCCAGGAGCGGGCGCAGCGCTGGCCCTCGGCCTTGGCAAAAACCGCCGCGACGCCGCGCACCTCGTCAAGCCGGAAGGCATCCGCCGGGCCTTCGCCCTCGACGATCTCGATGGCCGAGGTGATGGAGATCTCGGCCATGTCCGCGCCGCGAACGGCAGCGGCGAGTTTGTCGTCGGTGATGTAGACCTTGGGCGCGGCTTCGAGCGAGGCGCCGATCACCTTGTCGCGGCGGGCGATCTCGAGCGCGCCGGTCACGACCTTGCGGACCTCGCGGATCGCCTCCCACTTCTCGTCCAGCTTCTCGTCCGTCCACTCCTCGGGGAGTTTGGGGAACTCCCTGAGGTGCACCGAGGACTCGGCGCCGGGGTGACGCTCGAGCCAGGCCTCTTCCATGGTGAACACCAGGATCGGGGCAAGCCAGGCGGTCAGCGCGTCGAACACGTGATCGAGCACGGTGAGGCTGGCGCGGCGACGGACCGAGGAGATCGGGTCGCAGTAGAGCGCGTCCTTGCGGATATCGAAGTAGAACGCCGAAAGGTCGATGTTCATGAAGTTGGACAGCGCGGCGACGATACGCTTGTAGTCGTAGCTCTCGTAGGCGTCGCGGACCAGCACGTCGAGATCCTTGAGCTTGGACAGGATCAGCTGCTCGAGCTCGGGCATGTCGCGATAGTCGATGGTCTCTTCGGCCTTGCGGTGCGCGAGGTTGCCGATGAGCCAGCGGATGGTGTTGCGGAGCTTGCGATAGCCGTCGACGGTGGTGTTGATGATCTCCTTGCCGATCCTGAGGTCATCCGAATAGTCGGACTGCGCGACCCAGAGGCGGAGGATGTCGGCGCCGAACTGCTTGATGACGTCCTGCGGCGCGGTGGTGTTGCCGAGCGACTTCGACATCTTCTTGCCCTCGCCATCGAGGGTGAAGCCGTGCGTCAGCACGCTCGCATAGGGCGCGAAGCCATTGGTGGCGCAGCTTTCGAGCAGCGAGGAGTGGAACCAGCCGCGGTGCTGGTCGGACCCCTCGAGATACATGCCGGCCGGGAACTGCATGTCCGGCCATTTCTGCGGGTTCTTCAGCACCCAGGAATGCGTGGTGCCGCTTTCGAACCAGACATCGAGGATGTCGTCGATCTTGGTCCAGTTCTCGGGGTCGGGCACGGCATTACCGAGGAAGCGTTCCTTGGCGCCGGCCTTGAACCAGGCGTCGGCCCCCTCTTCCTCGAAGGCCTGGCCGATGCGGTGGTTGACCGTTGCGTCGTTGAGGATGGTGTCGGTCGCCGCGTTGTAGAACACGGCGATCGGAACGCCCCAGGCGCGCTGGCGGCTCAGCACCCAGTCGGGGCGATCAGCAATCATCGAGCGCAGCCGGTTCTGGCCGGCCTGCGGATAGAACCGGGTGGCATCGATGGCGGCGAGCGAACGGGCGCGCAGGGTGTCGCCCTTCTTTCCCTCGATGTCGCGGTCCATGTAGACGAACCACTGCGGGGTATTACGGTAGATGATCGGCTTCTTGGAACGCCAGGAATGCGGGTACTGGTGCTTGAGACGGCCGCGCGCCAGCATGGCGTTGCGCTCGGCCAAGGCGGTGATGACGCGGTTGTTGGCGTCGCCCTTCTTGCCGGCATCGTCGATGACGCGAGCCCCCTCGAGGCCGGGCGCGGCCGCGGTGTAGAAGCCGGCATCGTCGACGACGAACGGGATCGAGGTGTCGATGCCGCGCTCGGTGAGCTGGCGGCCCGATGCCATCCAGATCTCGAAGTCGTCGAGGCCGTGGCTGGGCGCAGTGTGAACGAAGCCGGTGCCGGCATCGTCGGTGACGTGCTCGCCATCGAGCAGCGGCACTTCGAACGCATAGCCGCCGCCCAGACCGCGCAGCGGATGGTTGCAGGAGACGATCTTCGAACAGTCGACATCATGCAGGCGGACGAAGCTCTCGACCTTGGCCTTCTGCAGCGTCTCCTCGGCCAGCTTGTCGGCGAGGACATATTTCTCGCCCCTGGACGCCCAGTTGCCGTCCGGCGCACCGGTGACCTCGTAGAGGCCATAGCTGATCTTGGACGAATAGCTGATGGCCCGGTTGGCCGGGATGGTCCACGGCGTGGTGGTCCAGATGACGACGTAGGAGGAGCCGAAATCCTCGAACGAGCCGGTGCCGAAGGCGCCGTTGGCCGAGTGGATCGGGAACTTCACCCAGATCGCGTCGCTTTCGTAATCCTGGTACTCGATCTCGGCTTCGGCGAGCGCGGTGCGCTCGACCACCGACCACATGACCGGCTTGGAACCGCGATAGAGCTGGCCGGAGGCGGCGACCTTCATCAGCTCGCGGGCGATCTGCGCCTCGGCGTCGAAGCTCATGGTCAGATACGGGTTGGACCAATCGCCAACCACGCCGAGCCGCTTGAACTCCTCGCGCTGGGTATCGACCCAGTACTGCGCGAAGCTGCGGCACTCGCCGCGGAACTCGTTGATCTCGACGTCGTCCTTGTTCTTGCCTTTGGCGCGATACTGCTCCTCGACTTTCCACTCGATCGGCAGGCCATGGCAGTCCCAGCCCGGCACATAGGCCGAGTTGTAGCCGAGCATGGTCTTGGAGCGGCTCACCAGGTCCTTGAGGATCTTGTTGAGCGCATGACCGATATGGATGTTGCCGTTGGCGTAGGGCGGGCCATCGTGCAGCGTGAACAGGGGCTTGCCCTTGCCGGCGGCGCGCTGGCGGGCATAAATATCCATGTCTTCCCAGCGCTTCAGCCAGTCGGGCTCACGGGCCGGCAGGCCGGCGCGCATCGGGAACTCGGTTTCGGGCAGGAAGAGCGTCGCGGAATAGTCGGTCTCGGCGCCGCTGGTCGCAGTATCGTTCATCGTCATCGATCGATGTTCAAGGGAAGTTGCGGGCTTGTAGCAAGAGGGGGCGGCCGGTTCCAGTGCAAATGGCCCCGGGCGCCGAACACGCTACCTGAAGAACCCGAGCTTCTCGTCGAGCTCCGACACCGGCAGGGTCGACTGCAGCAGCAGGCGGGCCTGGGCGGCGTCATTGTTGACGGCGGCGATCAGTTCGTCGAGGCCGGCGAACTTCACCTGGCCGCGGACGGTGCCGAGCAACGCCACTTCCAGCGTTTCGCCGTAAATGTCCTCGTCGAAATCGAAGATCCAGGTCTCGAAAGGCGGCCGTTCGTTGTTGAACATCGGCTTGCCGTAGCTCGCGACACCATCGAGCAGGCGGCCATTGAGCTTGGCGCGCACGGCGTAGACGCCCTGCAGCAGGCCGAAGCCGGTGGGGCTCGCGGTATTGGCGGTGGGAAAGCCGAGTTCCCTGCCCCGCTGATCGCCCTTCACCACGACGCCCGAGAGGAACCAGTGATAGCCGAGCAGCTGCGCAGCGCCGGCAACGTCGCCCTCGCCGAGCAGGGCGCGGATGCGCGAGGACGAGATGTGGTCGTCCCCCTCGTCGAGCATATCGAGGATTTCGACCTCGAAGCCGTGGCGCACCCCGGCATCCCTGAGGAAATCCGGAGTGCCCTGGCGCTTGTAGCCAAAGTGGAAATCGGCTCCCACCGAGACACCGGTGACGCCGAGCGCCCCGACGAGGAACCGGGTAACGAAATCCTCGGCGACGATATGGGAGAATTCGAGCGAGAACGGCATCACCACGATGCCGTCGAGCCCGAGCGCCTCGGCGACCTCGGCCTTCTGGTCAGCATAGGTCAGACGGAACATGAACGGGGCCGGCGCGAACACGTCGCGTGGGTGCGGCTCGAAGGTGAGCACCAGCGCCGGCACGCCGAGCGCGGCGGCACGGGCCTTCAGCGCCCGAAACACGTGCTGATGACCGCGGTGGCAGCCGTCGAAATTGCCGATCGCGACCATGGCGCCGCGCAGCGACGCCGGAACCTGGTCGAGTCCAGCGAGCCTGATGAAGCCGCTCAAATTCGTACCCGCCTTGAGAGTGATGGCGATATGGCAAGAAACCGGATGGGTTGCAAGGCAGCTAAGGTTGGAGGCTGCTATGCGGATGCCGTGCTGGAGCATTCCGGCGCAGCTCGCGGCCGCCCTGCAAAATGCTCCAGGCCTAAGGCACTACCCGGCACACGAAATCCTCGAACTTCCCATTGGGCCCGCGCTGCAGGGCGCCCTCGTGATAGTGAATCACCAGCTCGAAGGGGTGGCCCAGCGCTTCGCAGACGATGTCGCGGAAGGCGCGTTCGTCCCTGCTGTTGAACGGGCGGCCGGTGACGAGGTGGGCCTCGATGGTATCGCGATCCACCTGGATGAACTGGAACTGCAGGATGGGGCCGACTTCGGGGAACCGGTGATAGCCGGTCAGCGGCCAGCGGCGGGTACCGTCCGGCATGACGATCAGGTTACGATCGCGCCCGACAATGCGGCTGAGGGTCGGAAGGCCGCGCCCGCAGGTGGCGGGTTCGCCCACCTCGGCATAGTCGCCGATGTCATAGCGAATGACGGGCGTCGCGAAATTGGTGAGGTCGGTCACCAGAACGCGGCCGATCTCACCGGGCCGGCACGGCCTGCCATCGGCATCGACGACCTCGACGACAACGGTTTCCGCCACGACGTGGTATTGCCGGCAATCCGGACACTGGACCGCGATGATGCCGACTTCCTGGGCGGAATAGAGATCATCGATCTCGAGGCCGAAATAGGCCCGCGCCTTGTCACGAATACGGGGCGACAGCGTCTCTCCGATGGTCTGGAGATGCTTCAGCTCGGGCCACGGTTTGCCACCCTCCGCCAGGGCGTCGATCAGCACGTCGAGATTGTTGGGGTAGCTGAGGAGCGTGCCGGGGCGAAAGGCGCGCAACTCGGCGGCTTGCCGATCCGGCAACAGGGAGATCGGCAAGCCAAGCCCCGGCCCCGTGGCGAACAGCAGATTGTGGGGCGGCCCCCAATCCTTGAGCCGGGCCACCGCCGGCAGGTTGGCGCGAATGCTGGCGAATGGCGCGCGCATGTCCCGGCGATGCCAAAGGTGATCCCGCGCCCCTTGCGCCATCCACATCAGGTTGCTGATCGAGGTACGACGGATGACGACCGGCTCGCCCGTCGAGCCGGAGGTACTCGACTCGCCAGTGGGCATGTGGGTTTTGGGAATGCCGGTGCAGTAGAACGAGGCGCCCGCCAACTGGATATCCCGCCGCGTAATCGGCGACAGGCGCTGCAACCCGCCCGGGTTTCCAAGGTCGGCTGCAGTCAACCCGGCGGCGGCCAGCCGGCGCGCAAAACCGGGCGAAGCCTCCTGGCAATGGTCGGCGAGGCTCGCCAGTTGCTGCCGGGCGTGGCTTGCGAGATCATGGGGCGACAGCCACTGGCTGGCATCGAGCCAGGACACCAAGGTGGCGATCGAGGCAGCCGGACCGACCTGGACCGGAGGCCACAACAGGCCCTCGACGGCGCTGCGCAGCGGCAAGAGTGTGGGTTTCATACGCGTTCCAGAACCGCGAGCGGGCAATGTTCGGCCAACTCGTACCTGCCCGAGGCGGAAAACGCGAGGAAGCGGACGGATGCCGGCAACGCCGCGAGCAGTTCGCCGCCGGTGGGAAAGCAATAGGTCTCGGTCGACCCACGATAGATATCAATGGTGTCGATATCCTGCCGGGACATGCCGCTTTCTTCGACGAATCGCTGGCGATCCGTCACCTCTCGCTCGAAACGATCGCGGATCGCGGCAACGGGCATGACCGGATCGCGGCGTTCGTGCGCGATGGCCATTGCCAGCCGCCACTTCAGCGCGCCGAACGAAATGACCCGGCGGGCGCGAGCGGCCTGAAACACCTCAGCCACGGTTTCGCAATCATCGGGGGTGCGATAGACGCGGAAGGCCATGCGGCCTCCCGCCGCGACGAAACCGGCGACGCGATCGAGGATGGTCGTGACTGCCAATAGCGAAGGCAGCGAGTTGAGGCTGCCATCACCGATGCAGGCCGTGAACGACGCCGGCGGAAAGGCCATGTCGCGCCAGTCGGCGCAGAGTGCACGGCGGTGTGGGGTGTCTCCCGGCCAGCGCGAAACGATGACGCTGGGATTGCGCTCGACGGCGGTGACGTCCTCGGCAAAGTCGGCCAGCTGGGGTGTCGCCCCCAGCAACAAGCCTCGCGCCCTGTGCCCGGTGATGGCGCCCTGATACGCGGCGGCGATCGAATCGTCGACGAACAGCGGCGGGCCTAGGCGAGGCGCCGGTTGATACACCGCAGCCCAATGGGCATCCGAGCGGGACGACATCAGGTTTCGACCGATGCGCAGCCGGACCAGGCGGCGGAGGCACGGGGCCTCCAGCTGCCGGTTTCGACCATCAGAACTTCCAGGTGACGCCCGCCGTCAAGGCGAAGGCCGACAGGTCCGCCTTGTAGCTCCCAAACTCGGCATCGAAGGTGTGCGAGCCGAAGTTGTAGTAGAGGCCCTGCAGGCGGACACCAACCGTGTCGGTGACCATGGCTTCGACGCCCGCGCCGGCGACGAGACCAAGCTTCAGGTCGTGCGCGTCGCTGCCGGCTGGGACCACGTAATCAGAGGTGGCGTAGGATACGGTGGCGGTACCGACCGCGATACCGGCGGTCGCATAGAAGAGCAGATTGTCGACCGGGATACCGACACGACCACGAAGGCTGCCGATCGCATCGACGGATGCGGAAACCGTCAAGCCCTCGCCATCGCTGATGAAGGTCTCGCTGTCGTTGCAATCCAGAAAGTTGAAATCGGCTTCGGCGCCAAGCACGAAACCATCCATTTGGACGTCATGGCCGGCGAATACGCCGAGGACAAGACAGGTGTCGGTCAGCGACACATCGTCGAGGTCGAATACGAAGTCGTCGATCGTCCAATCAGAGTTGAGGCCGGCGATGCCAAGCTGGGCGCCGATATAGGTGCGGTCCCAGGTGTTATCCGGAGGTGTGCTACCGCCCTGGTCAGCCGCCAGTGCCCCGGCGGGAACCAAGGCGCAAACCGCGCCAGCCAGAAGGAGATGCTTCATACGTCCGCCGCCCTGTTGAAGATCAGTTGGCGGAGGCTAATACACTTTCGGGCGATTTGCAGATGGCCGGCGGCGAAAACATGACGGATTTTGGGCAGGCACTGCAATATTGCGCCGCCAGTGTAACGGCGGCGCAACAAATCAGGCCAGTCTTGGCATGAAGCCCACGACGTTGGCACCACTCGGTTCGACCAGGCGGCGGATGGCTTCGGGATCGGCATTGCCGAAGGCGTCGAGTTCGGCGGCGTGGATCGAGCCGGTGATGAACAGCAGGTCGAGCCCGGCGCCGGCAGCGCCGATGGCGTCGGTGCGCACGGAATCGCCGATCGCCAGGATGCGGGTGCGATCGACCGCGTGGCCGGCGGCCTTCTCGGCGAGACGTAGCGCTTCGGCATAGATCGGCTTATAGGGCTTGCCGACCATGACGATCATGCCGCCCCGCGCCTCGTAAAGGTCGGCCAATGCGCCGCCGCAGTACAGGATCTGGTCGCCATGCTCGACCACCCGGTCGGGGTTGGCGGCGATCAATGGCAGGTTACGGCTGAGCCACAGAGTGATCCGGTCATTGTACATGTCCGGGGTGTCGTGGTCGGTATCGAGGTCGGTGACGACGATGGCCCTGGCATCCTCGGCACGGCCGATGGTGATGTCGAGGCCTTCGAACAGGCTGTCATTGTCGTGCGGCGGGCCGACATAGTGCACCGTCTGGCCGCGGTAACGCTCGAGCACGACACGGGTCGCATCGCCGGAGGTCACCACATCGTCATAGGCTTCGCGCGACACACCGAGCCGATCCATCATCTCGATGATCGGACCGTGCGGACGCGGCGCATTGCTGATCAGCACGACGCGGCCGCCATTGCGGCGATAGTCGACCAGGGCGTCGACGGCAGTCTGGTGGGCGGCGACGCCATTATGCACGACGCCCCAGATGTCGCTCAAAACCACATCGTAGCGGGGGGCGATGCCGCTCAGTCCAGCCAGTGCCTGCATAGTCGGTTCCAGTGTCATTGCCTCGGCCCCTCCCCGGTTGGTTGAATCGGTGAAGAGCTCCAAGTGTTCGACCTATCACGCTTTTCGAGCGGGCGGGTCGGCAAGTCTTCTCGTGCCGCGCCCGCTAGGCCTGCGCCTCGATGCGGCGTTCGGCGTCGCGCGGACGCTCCGCCGTGAGGTCCGGCCGGACCGGGCCGGGCCGGCCGACATGCGGTCCCTGGACGAGGCTGATGCCGTCTTCGAACAGGCTCAGCAACTGCTGCTCGTCGATCACCCCGGTGCCGCAGAGCTCGATCTCGAAGCGCTTGGCATAGGGCGCGATGTCCGCGGTGTGAAAGTCGGTGAAGCTCTGCGGCTGCGACAGGAAGCGGGTCGCATCGAACCGCACGTCGCTGAAGCCGAGCCCCTCGAGCTCGGCGAAATCGAAGCGCAGCGAGGTGGCGTCGGTCAGGACGAAGCCGGCCCCTGCCTTGCGGAACTCGTAGAGTGCCCGCTTCTCGGTGGGGCCGAGCGGCTTCCATTCGGTCTGGCGGACGGCGAAGTTCAGCGAGGCGGTGATCGCCTGGTTGGCGACGAGCGTTGCCGTCACCTGCTCGAGTGCCTTCTTGTCGAGGATGGTGGCGCGGCTCAGCGGCAGGAACAGGGTGATCGGTTGCCCGGAGGTTCTGGCACGCCGCGCAATGGTGACGGCCTCATCGAGCGCCATTGCCTCGATGCGGCGGATCAGGTCCTCCCCGCCACGACGCGGCATGAAGTCCGGCGCGTCGGCCAGGCCTCCCGCATCCTGCATCAGGCGCGGCACCAGATCGTAGCCCAGTGGCTTGCGCGCCGGCAGGCGGACGATGGGTTCGATGTGGAAGACCAGCCGGTTGGCATCGAGGGCGGCGCGGAGTTCAGCCTCCGGGATCATCGGATCGAGGAAGATGTCGTCGTCTGCCTCGACCGGCCCGGCCGTCGCTGCCGCGAGGCGCGAACCGCCATCGGCGCGCCGGGCCTCCTCGAACTCGGCCAGCGCCTCGGCGAGCTGGCGCGTCACCGTGCCGAGTACGGAAATATCAGCTTCGATACCATCGAGCCGGCTGCCCACATTGGTGTCGGCGATGGCGTTGACCCGCTGGCTCAACACCTGCCCCGCCTTGGCATCGGTCGACAGCAGGCGGGCCAGATCCTCGACAGCGCGCTCCAGCCGTGCCTCCGAGCGCTGGCGCAGGCGGCGCTCCATCAGCATGACGGCGATCGCGCCAAAGGCAATCGCGGTGACGAAGGCCTCGATCGGTGAAAAGGTCAGCCCGAAATAGGCCGCGGCCGCGACGCCAAGCGTGGCCAGCGCAATGAAGATGTAGACGAGGCCTTGCACTTAACGCTCGGGCTCCCAGATGCCGCGGGATTCGACGCATCCCGTCATAGCATCGGGCGGGGTCTGCCGATAGGCGCGGGGACGCGGCAGCTGTGGCTAACCGGACGGTCCGGCGCATTTTCCGCCGTGCCGGCTGAACGGTTTATTTACCCAGTTCGTCAACACTCCGTTCAGCACAGCCACGTGCCCAAGGACTTGTCGCCATGCCCGCTCCCGGCTTCGGCCTGGATAACGCCGCCCGCATCCTGCTCGTCGATCGCGACGAGGCGGGCGCTCGGGCTTTGATCGAAGTGCTTGATCAGGGCTTCATCGTCGCGCCCGAAATTGCGCTGGCCCGTGGTGGCCGCGAGGCGGCAGACCGGCTGCGGCTCGCCTCCTACGACCTGCTGCTGGCCGAACTCGACAGCCTGCGCGACCTTTCGGTCGAGGCTGAGGACGCAGTGGCGCGGCTGGTGCGGCTGGCGCCCGGATCGCTGGTGGTGGTGCTGTCCGATGGCACCTCGGTGTCGGCGACGCTCGCCGCCCTGCAAGCGGGCGCGCACGAGCACGTGACCCGCCCGGTGGATTCGGCCGTACTGTCGGCGCGCCTCAGCGAGCTGGCGCACCGGCACGGCCGTGCGATCGCCGGGGCCTTCCGTGGCCCGGCGGAGCAGGAACGTGTCGCCGGCCTGCTCGACGCATCCACCCAGCTGCAGACGGTCCTCGACTTCGTGGCGCGTGACCTGCCGGGCAGTGCGGAACATCTGGAGGGCGTCGCCCGGCGGATCGTCGCGATGTTCGACGGTGGCGAAACGGAACGGCGCGCCGCCTCGGCCGAGTCGCCGGTGCGCCCGGTGGTGCTGCCGATGTGGCGGCAGGAACAGCGGATCATCGAAGAAGCGATCGAGAGCTTCGCGGGCAACATCGCCTTGGCCGCCGCGGCGCTGGAGCTCAGCCCGTCGACGATCTACCGCAAGCGGCAGGCGTGGGCAGAGCTGGAAGGCAAGAAGGGCGCGGCTTAACGTTGCCGCCGTAATGCACGTGCATTACATTGGGGCTCAAGCAGGAGTTCCGAAATGGCCGCCAACGCCCTCGTTCAAACTCGCATCGACCCCGAGATACGAGACCGTGCCAGCGAGGTTCTGGCGAAACTAGGCCTCACCGTTTCGGATGCGACGCGGATCCTTCTCACACGCATCGCCAATGACGGCATCGTTCCGATGGAACTGCTGGCCCCCGAGCAAGAGTACGATGCCTGGTTCCGAGCCAAGGTTCAGGAAGCGCTCGACAGCAAACTACCGCGCATCCCACACGAAGAGGTCAAGGCCGAATTCGCAGCGCGCAAGGCGATGCTTAGGGCGCGGATTGCTCGGGGAGAACGTTGAGGCTCGTCTGGGCCGATGAGGCCAAGACGGATCGATTCGAACTCATCGGCTTTGTGGAGACGCAAAGTCTTATCAACGCAATCGAACTGGATGACAGGCTGGATGAAGCCGCCGAACGGCTCCTTTCCTTCCCCCACTCGGGCCGGCTGGGTCGCGTTCACGGCACGAGGGAGCTCGTGATCGCCGATGCGCCCTATATCCTGGTCTACGCCGTGGAAGAACGGGAAGTGGTCATACTGAGGGTGATCCACGGCGCCCAGGATTGGCCGCCGCGGGATCTGACTTAGCCCTTCAGCTTATCGCGAGCCTTCTTGGCCGTGGCGAAGGCACGGGCTTCTTCGCCCAGGGCGGAGCCCTTCTTCACCACGGTGCCGCTGGCATCGACGAGACTCCAGTCCCACTTGGTGTTGGGGCCGACGCCACCGGTGCGGCGGAGCTTGATTTCGAGTTCTGCGCTTACCGCCATGTGAACACCTTTGTAACGGAATAGTTGAAGACGACGCTCATCAGCACGCCGAGCAGGCCGGCCACGTAAAACTGCCCATCATAGGCATAGATCCAGCTCGCCACCGAGACGTTGGCGAGGGCACCGATGGAGCAGACCGCATAGAAGGTCAGCATGCCGGTGAGATAGCGCCAGCCACGCAGCTTCTTGTTGGCGTAGGTCAGCTCGTTGTTGAGCATGAAGTTGAAGGTCATGGCGAGCAGCGTGGCCGCCACCTGAGCCCAGAAGAAATTGAACCCCAGCAATTCGTGGGTGATGCCGAGCGTCGCCATGTGGACGACGACACCAAAGCCACCGACCAGCGCGAACAGCAGGAAGGTGGTGGGCAGCAGGCCGCCGGAGAGCTTGGAGACGATCAGGCCAAGGAACTGCACCACGACGATCGAGCTCATCTTGCTCTCGCCGGCGTGGCGCGGCCGGAAGGTATAGGGCACCTCGCCGATGCGCAGTTCCTTTCCCTGGCGGGCGCGCGAGCGGCCGGCCGAGACAATGATATCGAGCAGGACCTTGAAGCCGTCGTCGCTGAGCGAGGGCGCGATCTCGTCGAAGACGCTGCGGCGCATCAGGAAAAACCCGCTCATCGGGTCGCTGAGCGATTTGCCGGTGACGAGGCTGGAGAGCTTCGTGGCAAAGCGACTTCCCGCTTCGCGGGTCTTGGACAGCCCCTCGCCCACGCTGCCCTCACCACCGTAGCGGGTGCCGACGACGATGTGGTCGCCGGCAATGGCCTTGTCGAGCATCTGCGGCAGAATGGTTTCGTCATGCTGCAGATCGGCGTCGATGACGGCAAAGTAGGGCGCGGCGCTCGCAAGGATGCCCTCGACCACGGCCGAGCTCAGGCCGCGACGGCCAAGCCGATGAATGCCGCGCACGTTCTGGTGGCGGCGCGCCATCTCACGCACCACTTCGGAGGTGCCATCGGGGGAATTGTCGTCCACGACGATGAATTCGAAAGGTGTGGCGCCGAGCGCCGCCGTGACCTTCTCGTACAACAGCGGAACATTGTCGCGCTCGTTGTAGCTGGGGACGATCACCGCGAGCTGCGGAGCAACCCAGGTATCGGGGGATTTTCGGGGGTGGCTATCGAACTGGACGACGGTCACGTCTGCTCCGGGGGTATCTGCGGCGCCTCAGGTACTGCCAAGCTGGCCGCTTTGCAACTTACCATCAGGGCGGTTTACGGTTTCTCTCGGCACCACAAACGTGGCAAGGACGGGCTCGTTTCATGCGTTCGTCGCATAGCCGCCACATCATCATCGTATGGCTCGGCTCGTCCTTGACTCGCTCTGGACCCCCTCCTATATCCCCTGCCAGCTGTTAGCACTCCTCGATCATGAGTGCTAACAGACGCGAAATCACTTAGTTGCTGATAGGAGCAAAAATGGCTTTCCGTCCCCTGCACGACCGCGTGGTCGTCCGGCGCGTCGACAGCGAAGAGAAATCGGCTGGCGGCATCATCATCCCCGACACCGCCAAGGAAAAGCCCTCCGAGGGCGTGATCGTCTCGGTGGGCCCGGGCGCCCGCGACGAGGCCGGCAAGATCGTGCCGCTGGACGTCAAGGAAGGCGACCGGATCCTGTTCGGCAAGTGGAGCGGCACCGAGGTGAAGCTCAATGGTCAGGACCTGCTGATCATGAAGGAATCCGACATCATGGGCGTGATCTCGTAACCAGGCGCTCCGCCGGTTCCGACCACTCCCCCTCAACTTCGTAAGGAGCGCCTCCAATGGCTGCGAAAGACGTAAAATTCTCCACCGATGCGCGTGACAAGATGGTCCGCGGCGTCAACATCCTCGCCAACGCGGTGAAGGTCACGCTCGGTCCGAAGGGCCGCAACGTCGTGATCGACAAGAGCTTCGGCGCGCCGCGCATCACCAAGGACGGCGTCACCGTCGCCAAGGAGATCGAGCTCGAGGACAAGTTCGAGAACATGGGCGCCCAGATGCTGCGCGCCGTGGCTTCGAAGACCAACGACATCGCCGGTGACGGCACCACCACCGCGACCGTGCTCGGCCAGGCCATCGTCAACGAAGGCATCAAGCTGGTTGCCGCCGGCATGAACCCGATGGACCTGAAGCGCGGCATCGATCTCGCCGTCGCCGAAGTCGTCGAGAACCTGGGCAAGGCCAAGAAGACCATTTCGTCGAACGGCGAAGTCGCGCAGGTCGGCACCATCTCGGCCAACGGCGAATCCGCCATCGGCGAGATGATCGCCAATGCCATGCAGAAGGTCGGCAACGAGGGTGTGATCACCGTCGAGGAAGCCAAGACCGCCGAGACCGAACTCGACGTCGTCGAGGGCATGCAGTTCGACCGCGGGTACCTCTCGCCGTACTTCGTCACCAATGCCGAGAAGATGGTTGCGGTGCTCGAGGATCCGGTGATCCTGCTGCACGAGAAGAAGCTCTCGAACCTGCAGGCCATGCTGCCGATCCTCGAAGCCGTGGTGCAGTCGCAGCGTCCGCTGCTGATCGTTGCCGAGGACATCGAGGGCGAGGCTCTGGCCACGCTCGTCGTCAACCGCCTGCGTGGCGGCCTCAAGGTCGCGGCCGTCAAGGCTCCGGGCTTCGGTGATCGCCGCAAGGCCATGCTCGAGGACATCGCCGTCCTGACCGGCGGCCAGGTGATCTCGGAAGATCTCGGCATCAAGCTCGAGAACGTCACGCTCGACATGCTCGGCACTGCCAAGCGCGTGGAAATCTCCAAGGAGAACACCACCATCGTCGACGGCGCCGGCCAGAAGTCCGACATCGAAGGCCGCGTGGCCCAGATCAAGGCGCAGATCGAAGAGACCACTTCGGACTACGACAAGGAGAAGCTGCAGGAACGCCTGGCCAAGCTCGCCGGCGGTGTTGCGGTGATCAAGGTCGGCGGCTCGACCGAAATCGAAGTGAAGGAGCGCAAGGACCGCGTCGATGACGCGCTGAACGCGACCCGCGCTGCGGTCGAAGAAGGCATCGTGCCGGGCGGCGGCGTCGCGCTGCTGCGCGCTTCGAACGCCATCACCGTCAAGGGTGCCAACGCCGACCAGCAGGCCGGTATCGCCCTCGTCCGTCGCGCTCTGCAGGAGCCGGTCCGTCAGATCGCCAACAATGCCGGCGATGAAGGCTCGGTCGTGGTCGGCAAGATCCTCGAAAACGCCTCGCCGAACTTCGGCTACAACGCCCAGTCGGGCGAATATGGCGACATGATCGCGCTGGGCATCGTCGACCCCGTCAAGGTGGTTCGCACTGCCCTACAGGACGCCGCTTCGGTCGCTTCGCTGCTCATCACCACCGAGGCGATGATCGCCGAGGTGCCGAAGGACGCTCCGCCGGCAATGCCGGGCGGCGGCGGCATGGGCGGCATGGGCGGCATGGACTTCTAAGAAGTCCGGCCCCAAGCCAACACATCCGATCTTCTCACGAAGGTCACGAACGGGAGGGCGGTCCATCGGGCCGCCCTTTCGTTTTGACCTGTCGCGTACCCACCCAATGTCATTGCCGCGAAGGCGGCAACCTGGCGGGATGCCGCGATGACGCCGGTGCACAGGAAAGCACCCAGCCCGCCAGCATCGCGCTTATCGCGAACGATTCATCGCTTTACGTGATACGGACCGGCGTGGAATATGCGCCGGATTTGCGATGGAGCAGCAACATGGCGCGATCGGCGACACAGCGTGTCGGAGCGATAAGGACCTGGAGCCGGCGGTTCGGCGTGGGGTTGCTGCTGGTGATCGTCGCCCTGCCCGTGGGAACACTGGCGGCGTTGCTGGCGAGCCGGCTGTTCGGCGGCGACGTCTATATCGGGCCGCCGGACCCGGTGGACCTGTCGACGGTACCGCTGGGGAGCGCTCTGCTGATCGGCGCGGGTGCGCTGCTCAGCGTCGGGCTCTACCTCGTGCCGCTCTACTTCTTGCGCCAGCTGTTCGGGCTGTGGGCAGCGGGTGAGATCCTGACGCGCGGCGCGGCGACCGCCATCCGGCGAGCCGGCATAGCGCTGCTGGTGGCGACGGCCGGCTCCAGCCTGATCGGGCCGCTGACTGACCTGCTGACCAATGAACTGGGCCGTTTCTCGATCAGCATCGACCTCGCCAACCTGCTGCCGGCGGGGGTGATCTACGTCGTCGGGCTGGTACTCGACGAGGCTGCGCGCGTCGCCGAAGACGCCGAGCTGACCATCTAGGCCCGGCGATGATCATCGTGAACCTCGACGTCATGCTGGCGCGGCGCAAGATGCGGCTGGGCGACCTTGCCGATGCCGTCGGCATCTCGATGCAGAACCTCAGCGTGCTCAAGACCGGGAAGGCCAAGGCGGTGCGGTTTTCGACGCTGAACCGCCTGTGCGACGTGCTCGAGTGTCAGCCGGGGGACCTCCTGGCCTACGAGCGGCGCCCTGAGGACGATCAGGCAGACGACGAGTAGCTTCACGATTATCGTGATATAATTATTGACTATCGATATGCGATGCGGCATCTCTGAGCTTGCACGCAGGATACGCTTCACCTGCACCTGCCCCGCCGGCGTGCACGCGGAGGCTTTCGAGGTAACGACAATGATCTCTCGTCTCACGGCGTCAGCCGCGGGAGCGCTGGCGCTCGCGTCGGCGTTCGCCAGCCGCGGTCCCGCGTTGGCTGCACTTTCGAGGAGTGCGCCATGCTGAAGGCGCTGGCCTGGGCGCTGATCGCCCTGCTGCTGTCGATGCTGCCGGAGTGGGCGAAGGCCGGTCAGCCGGAGCTGAGCGGGCGCTGGACCACCGCCGATCGCGGCAGCCTGATCGAAATAGCGGCCTGCCCCGATATGGCGGGAGCGCTATGCGCGACGGTCCTCGCCGACCAGCCGGCTGCGGGGCAACCGAGCCTTGCCGGCAAGCAGGTGGGCATCAACTTCGTGCCGGGCAAGGACGGCTGGTCCGGCCAGATCCTGACCGAGGACGGCAGCGCGCTGGCGGCGACGATCTCGCTGGCCAACGCCAGTCGGCTCGACCTCAAGGTCTGCGTGATGGCGGTGTTCTGCGATGCGACATCGTATTGGCGGGTCGCGCCGTAACCGAGCCCGGGAGAGCGCGACCAGGCGGGTGTCGCTCCCCTCGCCGCCTACTCGTCATGCCCTGATGCAAGGCTCGTGCGCATATGCCTGCAATTGACTCCGAGCCTGCGCTCGCGCCAAACGTCTCGGAGCCAAGCCCTGGAGTTCAAGCATGAGCGTTGTGCCGCCGATGATGGCTGTCCCGCCGATGACGGAGCAGAAACCGACGCCCGAACAGCCGCTCGACAAGGACTGGTGGCGCGGCGCGGTAATCTACCAGATCTATCCCCGCTCGTTTCAGGATCACAACGGGGATGGGGTGGGCGACCTCGTGGGCATCACCGAGCGGCTCGACTATGTCGCCGACCTCGGCGTCGACGCGATCTGGCTCAGCCCGTTCTTCACCTCGCCGATGAAGGACTTCGGCTACGACGTATCCAACTATCGCGACGTCGACCCGATCTTCGGCACGCTGGGGGATTTCGACCGGCTGCTGGAGAAGGCCCATTCGCGCGGCCTGAAAGTGATCATCGACCAGGTGATCTCGCACACCTCCGACAAGCACCCGTGGTTCGCCGAGAGCCGGCAGAACCGGACCAACCCGCGGCACGACTGGTATGTGTGGGCCGATCCCAACCCCGATGGCACGCCGCCCAATAACTGGCTGTCGATCTTCGGCGGCTCGGCGTGGACCTGGGACAGCCGGCGCATGCAGTATTACATGCACAACTTCCTGACCTCGCAGCCCGATCTCAACTTCCACAACCCCGATGTGCAGGACGCCGTGCTCGGCGACATGCGGTTCTGGCTGGAGCGCGGGGTCGACGGGTTCCGGCTCGATACGGTGAACTTCTACTTCGCCTCGCTCGGGCTCGAGTCGAACCCCGTGGTGAAGCCGGAGGATTTCAACGCCTCGACGGCGCCGGCGGTGAACCCCTACAATTTCCAGGAGCATCTCTACGACAAGAGCCGGCCGGAGAACCTCGAGTTCCTCACGCGCATTCGTGCGCTGCTCGATGAGTATCCGGGGCGAACGTCGGTTGGCGAGATCGGTGACAGCCAGCATCAGCTCGAGGTGATGGCCCAGTACACCTCAGGGACCGACAAGCTCCATATGGCCTACACCTTCGACTACCTGGGCGGAGCCTTCGACGCCGGGCACTTCAGAAAGTCGATCGACCTGACCGAGAAGGACGCACCGAACGGCTGGATCTGCCTCGCCTTTTCCAACCATGACGTGGTCCGGCATGTGAGCCGGTGGATGAGCCATGGCGACCGCGACGCGTTCGGCAAGCTGACGGCGACGATGCTGCTGACGATGCGCGGTTCGGTGTGCCTGTACCAGGGCGAAGAGCTGGGACTGACCGAGGCGGAACTGGCATTCGAAGACCTGGTGGATCCCTACGGCATCGAGTTCTGGCCGCAGTTCAAGGGGCGTGACGGATGCCGGACGCCGATGGTGTGGCAATCCACGGCGCATCTGGGCGGGTTTTCGACGGCGCCGCGGGCATGGCTGCCGGTGCCGGGCGATCACCTGCTGAAGGCGCCTGACCTGCAGGAAAAGCGGAACGACTCGCTGCTGCACCACTACCGGGCAACCCTGCAGTTCCGCCGAGCACACGAGGCGCTGGTGAAGGGCACGATCAAGACGCTCGACGCCCCCGAGGGCGTGCTGATGTTCACCCGGACGGCTGGCGCCGAGACCCTATTGTGCGCCTTCAACATGACTGGCGGCCCGCTCGTCGTCCGCCTGCCCGACGGCATCGGGGTGAGGGGCATCGACGCTCCCGGCTCCATCGCTGCTCCCATCGGCGATGGGGACCTCGACCTGCCGGCTTTCGGCGGCTTCGTCGGGGCCGTGCTCTAGCGCCGGTACCTGCGCCGCGGCAACCGCCGGTGGCTCGATGACGGCTGGAGGCGCCGCCGGCGGCAGTGGTTCGGGGTAACGAGCCGAGAGCAGCACCAGGGTAGCCGGATGCTGCCCACCCTCCTCCAGCTCGGAGGGTTTGCCGCCTTCGACGATATGGCCGGCTTCGAGCACGAGGATGCGGTCGGCGACGAGGCGCAGCACGTCGAACTCGCGACTGGCACACAGTACGGTGAGGCCATAGTCCGAGCGGACGCGGTTGAACAGCACGAGAAACTCGGCCTCTTCGACCGGATCGAGCCGGGCGGTCGGTTCGTCGAGCACGACGAGGCTGGGACGCCCGACCAGGGCGCGGGCCAGTGCCAACCGCTGCAGTTCGGCGGCGGAGAACCTGCCGGGGAGATGGTTGAGCCTGTCGGGAGCGAGCCCGACGACGCGCACTGCTTCGACGAGGCGGTCGGCCTGTTCATCGATCAGCAATTGCTCCTCGACACGCAGCGGCTCGGTGAGCGACAGCCCGACGGCCAGCCCCGGGTTGAAGGCGGCGTGCGGATCGGGGAACAGCAGGCTGATGCGGGCGCGCGCCTCGCGAGCCAGATCGTCACCGTGATAGGGCATACGCTCGAAGGCGAGGCGCCCGGTGCTGGCGCGATCAAGGCCGGCGACCAGGCGCAGCAATTGCGACTTGCCGGCACCGGCGGCGCCGAGGAGGCCGACCGCCTCGCCGCGACGGACCGACAGGGTGATGTTCTCAAGCACCGAAATCGGCGGTCGGCGCTTCCAGATATGGGAAGCAGGATCGGCAAAGCGCTTGCCGAGGCCGTGCAGTTCGAGCAGCGGATCACCGATGGGCGGGCGGGCCATGGTGCGCGTGCGTGGCCGGCCGGCCGCGACCAGTTCGCGGGTCGCTGCGTGCTGCGGGCGATCCTGCAGAGCGGCGGCCGGGGCGCGCTCGACCAACTTGCCGCCGCTCAGGATGGCGGTATCCAGCCCCATGGCGCGCGGCAGGCGGAAATCGCGGGTGAAGATCAGCAGCGCCACATGACGATCACGATTGGCGGCCAACAGCGCCGCGAGCAACTCGCGTTGTTGGGCGGTGCCGAGCGCATTGCCCGGCTCGTCGCAGACGAGGAGAGTGGCGCCGCGATCGAGGCGGCGGGCGAGTTCGGCCAGGTCCGCATCGGGCCCGATGAAGCCCGTGGCTCCGGTGGGAAGGCCCCTGCCCTCTGCCGTCACGCCCGCTGGTAGCAGGCCGGCGATGGCCTGGGCCAGCAGCGTCTTGCCGCTGCCGGCGCGGCCGACGATGGCCAGCGCCGCGCCGTCGGCCAGAGCGAGATCAAGGCCGGCAATCGGACGGTTTTCGCCGATGGCGATGCCGAGGCCGGCGAGCTCAAGCACCGGGGCGCACTCCTCTGAGACCGGTGGCAGCCAGCATCAGGGCCAGCACGGTGCCGAGCACCACCGCCCCCGGGGCCAGGACCAGCAGCGGGCGGACGGCCATGACCTGCTGGGCCTCGCGCAGCATCAGCCCGAGGCTGGCGCCCGGCGGTGAGATGCCGAGGCCGGCAAAGGAGAGACTTGCCTCGACTAGGATCGAGACCGCCAGCAGTTCGAGGGCAAGCGCCGCCAGTTGGGGAAGCAGGCCCGGCAACACATGGCGCTGCGCGGCGGCGAGTGGGCGAAGGCCGGCGAGACGCGCCGCGGTGACGTAGTCGCGATGCCACAGGGGCGCGAGGGCGCGTCGGGCGATGATGCTCGCGATGACCATGCCGGGAAGCACGGCCCCCAGGAAGATGGTGAGGTTGGCCGGCGCACCGAGGCCGCTGACCACCATGCCGATGAGCAGCGCCGGCGGCAGCATGGCGACGGCATGGGTGGTCAGCGAGGAGGCGGGCCTGAGGATCGCCAGTGCCGCGCCAACCGGAACGCCGATGAACAGGCTGGCGAGCGTGCCGAACATGGCGAGCAGCAGCGTCGTGAGCGTCGCCGACATCAGCAGCGACGCAACGTCTCGCCCGATCGCATCGGTACCGAGCCAGTGCGCCGCATCCGGCTCGGCGAGCGGCGTCAGCAGTTTGGCGCCGTGCGGGGTCCAGGCCAGCGAGACCAGCGCGAGGGTGACGACAAGCAGCGCCAGCGCGGCGCCAAAGGCCACCCGCAGATCGATGATCGCCCGCCTGGGCGCCGCCTCGAGCGTCATCGCTGCAACTCCCTGCGCATCGCGGGATCGGTCAGCAGGCGCAGGAGGGCCAGCAGCAGGGCACCGATGGTCGCCACGAGGACCAGGACGAGCAGCCCGCCGCGCAGCAGGGTGAGGTCGTGCTGTTCGGCTGCCGCGAGGATCTGCCGGCCGAGGCCGGGCAGGTAGAACACGCTCTCGACCAGCGCCGAGCCGATCAGCAGCGCGGCGAAGGTGCGACCGAGGGTCTGCGGCAGATCCGTCAGGACGTCGGCGAGGCCAAGCTGCCATGCCGCCTGCTCGACTGCGACGCCATCGGCGCGCAGTCGCGACAGTTCGCGCGCATCGATAGCGGCGAAGGCGCGGCGAACGCGCAGGGCCAATTGGCCCGCATAGGGAAGACCGAGGGCAGCGGCGGGGAGCAGCAGCGAGGCCAGCGCCGCAGGCGGGCTGTCACCCCAGGGAACGAAGCCGCCGGCAGGCAGCCATTTCAGCAGCCCGGCAAAGAGCAGCGCCAGGAGCATGCCGAGCCAGAAGGGCGGCACGAGGGCCAGCGGTCCCGCTGCAGTCCGCACCAGGCGGTCGACCAGACCGCGATAGCGGCCGGCGGCAAGCCCGAGGCCGACGCCAACCAACGCCGCGACCAGCAAAGCCAGCAGCGCCAGCGGCAGGGTGACGGCAAGACGGTCGCCGAATGTGTTGGGCGTGCCGGTATCGCCGATGAACAGGCCGAGGAAGCGAGCCCAGGCCGGCCGATCCGTGCCGCCGGCGCCAGGCAGAATGTCGAGGACGAGGAACAGCAGCGCCGCGGCTCCGAGGACCGTAGCCGCTGCCAGTGCGAGCCGCGTGAGGACGTAATCTCTCATGCCCCGGCGCCCCAAGAACCGATCAAGTTAAGGAAAGACCCAACCGGCTAATGCTTAGTCAATGAGCGGTTAATTTCCAATGTACCGGATCAGCGTCGGTCGCTGAAACGGGTGGAAAGGATCACCGGCACCAGACCGACCAAGACGATGGTCAGCGCCGGAAGCGCCGCTTCGGTGAACAGGCTGACATTGGCGCGGGCATAGACCACGGTCGCCAGTGTTTCGACGCCGAGCGGACGCAGCAACAGCGTGGCGGGGAGTTCCTTGACGATCTCGACGAAGACCAGCGTCGCCGCCGTCAGCAGAGCCGGCGACAAGGTGGGCAGGTCGACGCGCAACAACAATCGCCAGCCGGTGACGCCAAGCACGCGGCCGGCATCGAGCATGGTGTCGCCGCGCTTCTTCATCGCCGCATCGATGGTGGAGTGCGACACTGCAAGAAACCGGATGGCGTAAACATAGAGCAACGCAGCGATCGAGCCGGAAAGGATGAGGCCCGGCCGCCAATGGGCGACCGCCATGGTCAGGCGGTTGAACCACAGGTCGGCCTGGCCGAGCGGCTGCAGCAGGCCCAGCGCCAGCACCGTGCCCGGAATGGCGTAACCGAGGGTGGCGATGCGGACGAGACCGTGCGCCGAGCGCGACCTGGCGAGGCGGGCGGCGATGAGGCCCACGCAGACCGTGATGAAGGCGCCGAGCGCGGCGAGGGTTACCGTGGTGAGGCCGGCAGTGAGGGTGAGCCCCAGTGCATCGGGGCCGAGGTTGCGCAGCGCCAGCACCAGCAGTTCGCCAACCGGGATACCGAAGCCGAGCAGCAGCAGGATGGTGCAGAAGCCGATGGCGAGGGCCCGCTCGGCCCCCACCAGTTGCTCGCGCGGCGGAGCGACGCGGCTATCGCGATGCAGGGCGTAGACGCGGTCGCGGCGCGCCCATTGTTCGAGCAGGATCAGCAGGCCGATGATGAGCACGATCATCACCGCCAGTTGCGCGGCGCCGCCGAAATTGGAGCGATTGATCCAGGTGGAGTAGATCACCGCGGTGAGGCTGTTGACGCCAAAGTACTGCACGGCGCCCAGATCGTTCACCACTTCCATCATGGCGAGGGTGATGCCGACCACGAGGGCCGGCCGGCTCAGCGGCAGGGTGACCGAGAAGAAGGCGCGAAAGCCCCCTGCCCCCAGGGTGCGCGCCGCGGCGGAGATGGAACCCGACTGCATGACGAAGAAGGCGCGGCAGGAGGCGTAGACGTAGGGATAGAGCACCATGGACAGCACAAAGGCCGCACCGGTGGGGCTCTTGATCTGGGGGAACCAGTAATCCTTGATGGTCTGCCCGCCGATGATGGCGCGCAGGGCCTGCTGGATCGGGCCGGTGAAATCGAGGAACTCGACATAGGTGTAGGCCGCCAGATACGTCGGGATGGCCAGCGGCAGCACCAGCGCCCATTCGAAGATGCGGCGGCCCGGGAACTCGAAATGCGTCACCAGCCAGGCCGAGACGAGGCCGAGGATGCCGGTGATCAACCCGACCCAGGCCATCAGGGTGGCGGTTTCGCGCAGCGCAGTCGGCAGCATGGCAGCCGCGAGGCCGCCGGCGCCAGTGGTGTCGAGCGCGGCGACGGCCAGCCAAAGGATCGGCAGGCCCATCAGGGCCAGCAGCACGATGGCCGAAACCGGCGGGAGCATGCCCCCGCCGGTTCCGGATTTCATCACTGCTGCGGTCGTCCGGCTGATGGTTCAGCCTCCGCGCTGGTTACTGCGCCTGGGCGCCTTCGTTGAACTTCAACTCATCGATCAGCGCCGCCGCTTCGTCGCGGAAATCGGCAGTGGCGGTCAGAGAGACCTTCGAGGGGTTGAGCGCGCCCCAGCTCTGGGTCAGTTCAGCCGGCTTGACGCTCGTTACCGCCGGATACTCGTAGTTGGCATCGGCGTAAAGCTGCTGCGCCTCGTCGGAGAGCAGGAATTCGACCAGCTTGTTGGCGTTTTCCAGGTTCGGAGCGTGCTTGGCGATGAAGGCGCCAGCGGCGTTCACCTGCGTGCCCTCGCCTTCGGCATCGGGGTAGACGATGCGCGCCGAGGCGGCCCAGTCCTTCTGCTCCGGCTCGGCGTCGTTGGTGAGCATCAGGCCCATGTAGTAGGTGTTGGCGATGGCCAGGTCGCACGACCCTTCAAGGATGGCCTTGACCTGTGCGCGGTCGTTGCCGGCCGGCGGGGCCGACATGTTGTCGCGCACGGCGGTGAGCCAGGTGCGGGTCTTGTCCTCGCCCCAGGCAGCGATGCGGTTGGCGACGAGGCCGATATTGTAGGCGTGATCGCCCGGACGGGTGCAGAGGCGCCCCTTCCACTCGGGCTTGGCGATATCTTCGTAGGTCAGCGCGGTGGCATCGACGCGATCCTTGCTGACGTAGAAGACCCGGGCGCGCAGCGACAATGCGGCCCAGTGGCCCTCGGCATCGCGAAACTCCGGCGACAGGCGCTCGGCGAGCGCCGCAGTGGTGATCGGCTGGGTCAGGCCCTGCGTCTTGGCGCCGACCAGGTTGCCGATATCGACGGTCAGCACCACGTCGACGGGCGACAGTTCGCCTTCGGCGGCGACACGCTCGAGCAGGCCGTCACCGGCATAGAGCACGGTGGCCTTGACGCCGGTGGCGGCAGAGAATTTGTCGAGCAGCGGCTGGATCAGGCCAGGCTCGCGGTAGCTGTAGATATTGACTTCGCCGCTCTGGGCAAAGCTCGGCCCGGCGGTGCCGGCAATCATCGCGGCGCCAAGCAGCGCAGCGGACAGTCGCATCGTCATGGTCATCGGAATCTCCTGTGATCGGCGCCCGGAAAGCGCCGGTGACAGGGGCAAACACGAATTCTGACGCTCAAAGTCAACAATCGGCCAGCGTGGATTGCCGGCGGTTTGCGACGGTCTTTTAGAACCGTTCCAGAACAGCTCGGGAGTCGCCAGCCGGCCTGCCGGTTTCGGCGTGGCCGGTCGGAGCCAAAGCTGCGGCAACATGTCCGCTCAGTTCTGCGGACCTTCGTCAAAGCGCAGTTCGTCGACCAGCGCGCTGGCCTGCTTGCGATGGGCCGCGATCTCGGTGAGCGGCGTCTTGTCGGCCTTGAGCTCGCCCCAGCTGGCGACGAGGTCGGACGGGGCGACGCCGGCGACGACGGGGAATTCGTAGTTGCCGCTGGCATAGAGGTGCTGGGCTTCGTCGGAGAGCAGGAATTCCACCAGCTTCTGGGCGTTGGCCTGGTTGGGCGCGTACTTGGCGATGACCGCGCCCGAAACATTCACCTGGGTGCCGTCGCCATCGGGGTCGGGATAGATGATGCGGGCGGCGGCGGCCCAGGTCTTCTGCTCGGGCTCGGCGTCGTTGTTGAGCATCAGCCCCATATAGTAGGTGTTGCCGATGGCGAGGTCGCAGCTGCCATCGAGGATCTTCTTGACCTGATCGCGGTCGGCCCCGGAGACCGGGCCGTTGAGGTTGTCGCGGACCTTTGTCAGCCAATCGCGGGTCTTGTCGACACCCCAATGAGCAATGCGCGTGGCGATCAGCCCGATATTGTAGACGTGCTGGCCGGAACGCGTGCACAGGCGCCCCTTCCATTCCGGCTTGGCGATATCCTCGTAGGTCAGCGCCGTCTCGGGGACCCGATCCTTGCTGGCATAGAAGACGCGGGCCCGCAGCGACAGGGCGATCCACTGCCCGTCCGGATCCTGGTAGGCGGCGGGCACGCGCGCCTGCGCCTCGGCCGGAATGGTCTGGGTGATGCCGAAATCCTTGGCATTGGCGAGGTTGCCGATATCGACGGTGAGCACCACGTCGGCCGGCGAAAGTTCACCCTCGGCCGCCACGCGTTCCAGCAGGCCGTCGCCGGCGAACAGCACATTGGTCTTGATGCCGGTCTCGGCGGTGAACTTGTCGAGCAGCGGCTGGATCAGGCCGGGCTCGCGATAGCTGTAGACATTGACCTCGCCGCTTTGCGCGAAAGCGGGGCCTGTCGCCAACGAGACAAGGAGGGCGGGAACAAGGCGCAGGTACTTGGTCATGATCGGATCCGGATCGCGGGAACCTCCCGCTCGGGTGGTTTTTGCTTTTTCTGACCGAGCAAGTCAACAAACCGCATCGTGAACGCGACCAGCGACAACAGTCGAGGTCACCGGCTCACTGGGCGGTTTCGCGAACGAGATCGGCCGGGATCAGCAGCGAGAACATGGTGCCGACGCCGACGGCCGGATCGACCGACAGCTGCAGCGCATTGACGGCGAGCAGCGAGCGGGTCAGCGCCAGCCCGACGCTGGAGCGCACCGGCTGCAGGGTTTCGCCATCCTTGCCGACACCATCGCGGAACACCACGAAGCGCTCGCCAAGGTCGCGCCGGGCCTCGCCACCATCCCGGACATTGACGATCACCGCGCCGTCATCCTCCTGCTGAGCCGAAAGGATCACCGAACCGCCGACCGGGGTCTGGTCGATCGCGCTGGCGAGCAGATTGAGGATCGCCTGGGTGAGCGAGGCGGTGTCGGCGGTGATGCGCGGCAGCCGCTCGGACACGGCGTTGCGGACCAGTACCCGGGCTTCGCCGGCCTGGCCCCGCACACGCATCAGGCAGCTTTCGAGCAGCGTCACCAGGTCGATATCATTGGCCTCGGCCGGATAACGCCCTTCGCGCAGGCGACTATAGTCGTCGAGTTCGTCGACCAGCGTGGCGATCTCCTGGCCGGCGGTCTTGATGTCCTGCGCGTACTCCAGATAGCGCTGGTTCTCGATCGAGCCGAAGGCGGCGGAGCGGATCAGATCGGCGAAACCGATCACGGTGTTGAGCGGCCGACGCACGCCGCGAGTGATGCGGGTGAGCATCGAAGGCTCGACGTCATCGGGTCGCGGCGGCGGTACCGCCACCGGAGCGACGAAGCCGGACGCCGCGGCCTTGCGCACGAACGCATAATAGCCGGCGACGATGCCGGCCTGCCCCTCGGCGAACAGGGTGAGGCGGGTATTGGGGACGGCGCCGGCG
>MKVB01000006.1:691866-767840 GCA_001899085.1 Devosia sp. 66-14
GTTGCGAGGGCTCGATGAAGCTCGCCAGCGGTTTGCCGACTATGTCCTCTTCGACATGGCCAAGCACGATGCGGCCGTGCAGCGATACCGAGGTGATGGTGCCCGAGCGATCGGCCGCGAGGAAACCGTCATCGGTGGTCTCGGCCGCCAGCTCGGCAAAGCTGCGAACGGCAGCCTCGTGGCCGATGCGGTTCTCGGCGATGCCGGCCGACAGCATCAGCGCCGGACGGCCATGCCAGGTGATCGACTGCAACCGTGCATTGACCGAGGCGAGACTGCCGTCGCGACGCACCAGTCGCGTCACCGGTCCGGCGCCGGCGGCGTCCTCGGAGGGGAAGATGGCGGTGAGGCCGGCGGCGCGCAGGCTCTCGATCGACTCGTAGCCGGTGAGATCGGTCAGCGCACGGTTGGCAAACAATACCTGCTGATCGCGGAACACCAGGATGCCCAGCGGCAACCGGTTGAGGATGAAGGTCTCGCCGGTCAGGTTGATCAGCGCGCCATCATTGGCGGCGGTCGGCGGAGCGGCAGGCTCTTCGACCGGCGGGGCAGCGGGATGGGCGCTGACACGGTCGGTGAGGATGCGGCTCAGTTCATCGAAATTGTAGCGCGACACCCGCTCGACGGTCTCGGCGTCCGGGATCGCGGCAGCCGTCTCGGTCGCCTCGTCTTCGGCCGGCGGCGGCGCCGCGAGGGGAGCTTCCGGCCCCTCCTCCGCAATGGCGGCGAAGCCACGGCCGATCACGCGCCATGTCGTCGGCAGCGCGGCCTGCGGCTCTTGCGGTTCCTCCGGCGCAGCGGCGCGTCCTTCCTCGTCGGCGAAGTCGATCAGGGCAGCAATGACATCGGGCTCGGGGACGGGCGGAACCACGGCTGACGGCTCGGCCGGCGGTTCGGGAGCCGGCGGCGCGGCTTCGATCTCGACCGGCTCGGGCACCAGCGGCTGTTCCACCGCTGCGGGCGGCGGGCCGGCGAAGTGTTCGTCGCCGGGGCTGAGCGCGGTGTAGAGGCCGCCGTCATCGGCAAGGCGATCGAACAGCGAGGCGAGCGTACCCGGCACCTCGGGCGCAGCGGGAATCGGCTCGACCCAGTTGTCTTCCTCGGCGAGCACCGGCTCGTCGTCGGCGCGCTCGAGGGGCGGCAGACCCATGGGCAGCAGCGGTTCCGGCTCGGGCTCACCGGGCGTCGGCCGCGGCTGCGCGTCCTCGAGTTCGACCATCCCTTCGTCGGCACGGATCTCGCTGATCAGCGGCGCGCTTTCAGTAGCGGGGGATACACGCTCGAACAGCACCAGCATGGCGTCGTGCGGGCTGGCCTTGAAGCGGGTCAGCCGCAGGTTCGTGCCGGCAAACGCGATCGGGGCGTCACCGGCCTCGGCAGGCAGGCCTTCGCTCTCGATGATGGGGCCGTAGTGCTCGAGGGCGTAGCGCGAGCCGCCGGCGATCTGGCCATCTTCACTGATCAGCAGAAACTCGGCGCCATCGGGCAGGAGCTTCGCCGCCAGCGCGTCGACGCGCAGCGGATCGTGCGCCTCGAGCAACTCGGGCTCGATCGGGTCGACGCCGACGATCAGCAGGCCGGCGCCGCCATCGGCAAGTTCGAGCGGCGTGCATGTGCAGGTGGTCGAGATCGGCCGTTCGCCGGCGAGGAACTGGATGCGGCTCAAACTGGCGCGCCCCATCGAGCCGAGCCGGATCAGGCGGGCGATCTGCCCCTTGATCGGTACGGCTTCGGGCGCCAGCTTCAGCCCGTGTTTCTTGATCTTGCCGTGGAAGTAGCGGGCCGCGTCATTGCGCCAGAGCAGCGTTTCGCCGTCCTGCGACCACAGCCATGCGGGGCGCACGTCGGCCCAATGCACCAGCACCAGCCGGGCCGTCGGCGATTTGATCCACTCTGCCTGCACGCGTACTCTTTTCCTGCTTTGTGCCAAATCGACACAAAGCGAACTCGGAACTTAATCTTCTCTAAATATCCCGGGGCTTTGGCGGGGTCCATATCGCCCAGACATGGGCGGCCGTCATTCGCTGCCGATGGTTAAACCGGGGCTCGTCAACAGGGGGTGAAAACAGGCCAAATCGGCGCTTGCCAGCAGCGATAAGTGAAACTATGGTCCGCCGCGCTTGCCGGGCCGCCTTAGCTCAGTTGGTTAGAGCGCTAGATTGTGGATCTAGAGGTCCCCCGTTCGATCCGGGGAGGCGGTACCATTCCCGCATTGGCCCGGCACCAAGCAAAAATCCCCCGCTGAACTGATCTAGCGCTGGCCCATCCGGGTCCGGCGTCACCCGCACATGGAGCGAGGCGATGGCCCGCGAGTTCATTCTGACCGGCGCCCCGGGCGCCGGGAAAACCGTCATCCTCAGGGCACTCGAAGCCCGGAGCGTCGAGGTGACCGAGGAGGCGGCGACCGACGTGATTGCCCTCGACCAGGGGCGCGGCATCGCCGAATCGTGGCGGCGACCGCAGTTCATCAGCGATATCGCCGCGCTGCAGCTGCTTCGCGCGGCGCGCCCTGCGGCCGGGGCGCTGCGCGTTGCAGACCGCTCGCTGATCTGCACCCTGGCGCTGGCCGAGTACCTGGAGCACCCGGTACCGGACCAACTCATCGAATCGATAACCGCGATGGTGGCCTCGTCGCAGTACGAGCGGCGGGTGCTGTTCGTGGAGCTCCTGGGGTTCATCACCAGGACCGAGGCCCGGCGGATCAGCCTCGAGGATTCGATACGGTTCGAGCGGTTCCACAGCGAGACGTATGAGCGGTTTGGGTTCGAACTGGTGCGGGTCCCGCCGCTGCCGGTGGACGAACGGGTCGCCATGGTGCTGTCGCTGATCGGTCACTGACTTGCCGCGACGATGAATGCGGTCTGAACGGCGCGTTCGCGAGGGGTTCAAGCGGCAGAGGGCAAGACGAAGGCAAGACTTCGTTCACCATGCCGCCGGGGCGCCAGATGTCCAGCCCGTTCAGACTGCTCACCACCGTCATCACCAGCAACGGCTGCGAAGGCACCGTTCGCCCCAAGTTCGAACTGACGTGGATTTGACTGGAAAATGACCCGAGCTCGCAGCAACCCGCCATATGCTCACGGCGTTATCGAACTGCACCGCCCGCATGGAGTATTCGCAATGGATCGCCGCGCTTCGAGATTGACCTCACCGGCCGCGAGCCGCAGGGCCAAGTCGTGGCTGGCGGCGGCGCATGACGAGCGGCTGCGGCCCACTCATCCGGTTGCGCCGATCGACGCGCCGGAGCTGCCGATGGCGATCAGCTTCGAGGGCCTGACCAAGGCTGAACAACGCGCCGCCCTTGCAGCCTTCCCCGGCGGCCGGCGCTTCGTGCTGCAGGGCTGAGCTACTGCGACAGCCTGAGGTCCGAAATATTCTCGCCGATCTGCCGGAAAGCCGTCACCAGCCCCGCATTGTCGTTGGCCAGCTTGGCTTTGTCGGCGTCTGACGCACATTTCTTCAGCAGGTCGACGGCGTTGCCGGTGGTGCCGAGATTGAAGCCGACCGTGTAAACAACGATCTTTTGCTGTTTCATGTTGTAGCAGAGGTCCTCGGCCTGGCCGAACGGACCGCTCATCGTGCCGGTCGTGCCGTCAGGCGCATTGCAACCGGCGGTGCCGGTGTCCACGCCCTTGCAGTAGTCCGTGTTGTACTCGCCGTCCGTCATGATGATGACGATCTTGAGGGTGTTCGGAGCGTCGTACGCTGCGGGCTTGCTCTCGCTGCCTGTGGGGAAGAGCTCGCCAAAGTTCGGCGATACCAGGTACCAGGCCCAGGCCGTACCGATCTGGCCCGCCGTGCCGCCGCTCGCCTTGAGCGCGTCCTTAACCGTGTAGGCGTTCAGCTTGGTCTTGTCCGCGGTCAAGGGCAGAATCTTGGCCGGGTTGCCTGAACAGCTGCCATCGGAAGTGTAGTTGATGGACAGACGTGTCGTGCTTGGCGCCGTATCGGTAAAGCTGTTGGTCATGCGCTCGGTCGCGCAGTTGGCCGTCGCGAGGTAGGGTTTGGCGGATTTATAGCGATAGCGCGTGCAGCCATACCGCAGGCAGTAGGCGGAGCCACTGGAGGTGTAGGTGCTGTACGCGCCACCGCTTCCGTCGGTGCCGGTCAGTGTGAACGCATTGTCGCTGACCTTGGTTATCGTGTAGATCGGCTTGTTGTAAGTCGACGACCTGGTGTCAGTCGTGTCGTCGTAATTCAGCTGCGTCATGCCCTTGATACTGAAGAACAAAACGTACTCGCCGGTCGCCATCCCGTGCGCGTTCGACGTGACCTGCAGATCGCAGGTTGCGGTGTAACAACGCTGAATGGTTCCGGTGTTGTTCGTTACCTTCGTGTAGTTACTGCTGCTGACGGCAACGCCGGCGACGGTCTGCAGCGAAAACTGCGTTCCATTGATTACGACCACCCTATATTTCTTGCTGTTGACTTCGGTCATGCCGCTGACGCCGCTGATGTAGACAAAGTCACCGGTGGTGTAGCCGTGGTTGGCAGTGGTCGTGACAACCGCCGGGTTCGCTTTCGTGATGGTGCTGACGTTGCGCGAGACGCCGTTCTTCCAGTCGATCGCGCTTACGGCCGTCGGAGCCACAACAGCCCCGCGAGCGGTGTCCGCATAGGTTCCGGTGTTCACCGCCGTGGAGTACGGCACCAGCGCCATCTTGGAATAGGTCGGAACCTGCTCGTCCTTGACCACCAGAGGAATGAGCGTCGAGAGCGCCGTCTGCAAAGTGGTGATGCCGGTGGAGCCCATCGAGCCTGTGGTATCAAGCGCCACGGCGACCTCGAGATTGATGGAGCCGCGGGTGGCCTCGGAGGCGAGCTTGGTGGTCATCGTGGAGATGCCGATCAACTGCACGAAGGCCATGGGAACGGTGATCGTGCCATCGAGCTTGAGCGTGCCGCTGCCGGTCGTTGCCTTGGCGGAGACGACCTTAACGTTCAGGGTGCTGTCGTTCAGGCGCTCCTTGACCAGGTCTTCGGCAGACTTGCGCAGCTGCTCTTCGGTCTGGGTGTAGATCTTGGGTGCGAGGCCGAGGGCGGCGGAGTCGAGGGCGATCTGCGCCTTGGCGCGAGCCGTCTCCATGCCGGAATAATCCACCGCGGCCCCTGCCATCGCAACGAGGACGATGGCCAGCAGGCCGAAGATGACCGCGAACACGCCGCGTTCATCGGCGTGGAACCGTTTGAGAAGTTCGAAAATGCCGCGCATGACGCCGGAAAGCCCCCAGAATTCCGGCGTCAGTGTCGCTGAAAATCCTAACTAAAGCACAATCACCTTCGCGCCAATTTTGACGCGGGCGTACAGGTCTTCGACATCATCATTGACCATGCGGATGCAACCTGACGAGACGTCCTGGCCGATGGTCCAGGGCTCGTTGGTGCCGTGGATGCGGTAAAGGGTCGAGCCGATATAGATGGCGCGGGCACCCAGCGGATTGTTGATGCCGCCCGGCATATAGTCCGGCAGGTTGGGCTGGCGGCGCTTCATTTCGGCGGGCGGAGTCCAACCGGGCCACTCGCGCTTGTTGGAAACCTTGTGCGTGCCGCTCCACTCGAAACCGTCACGGGCGGTGCCGATGCCGTAGCGCATGGCCTTGCCGTCGCCGAGCACCAGATAGAGGTGCTTTTCGCCGGTGTTGACGATGATGGTGCCGGGCTTCTGGTTGGACTGGTAGGCCACGATCTGGCGGCGGAACTCGGGCGCCAGGCGCACCTTGTTGCTCTTCACCTTGTAGCCGGGACGCGGCTTGGTATCGTGCAGCGACGGGCGCGACAGATCGAACATGAACAGACCCTGCGCAGCGCTGGCCGTATCGGCAAACACCGAGAAGGACAGAAGGCAGGCAACGGCGGCGAGCACCGCCCGGGACGAACGCAGCATGGCACACACTCATCAGAATTGCGCGGACGCCCGGGGGGAACCCGGGCGCCGCACAGTATTGATGACAATATCCAATGCCGGGTGAAGGAAGGTGGTTAAGTGGATGTGAGGGAACGGCTCCGGGTTGCTGTTGATCCCACCGAAGCCGATCGGTGAAAATGCGCCGCCAACTCGGCGCTGCTGCGCGCCTCGCCCGTCCGGCCGGATCTGCTATGCCACCTTCTCGGCGAGAAGCTCGTCGAGGCGGTCGTAGCTTTGCGCCATGCCGTCGGTCATGCCGGTGAGCAGCACCTGATCGCGCACGTCCTCGCTTTCGAAGCTCATGGTGAGGGTGAGCGTGGTGCGACCGGCGTGTTCCTCGAAGGTCGTGGTAACCAATGCTTCGCCCGGAGTACCGATCATCCCCTCGGTGTGAACGATCCGGGTCGGCGCCGCAATCTCGCGGAACTGGCCGGTGAAGCCGAACTCGGAACCATCCGCCGCGCTGCGCCAGATGTAGCGGTAGGCGCCGCCGACGCGCAGGTCGATCTCGCACACGGGCATGCTCCAGCCCGGCGGGCCGAGTTGCCAGCGCTGAACCAGCTGCGGTCTGGTGTGGCAGGCGAACACCAGGTCGGCCGGCGCATCGAAACTGCGCGAAACGGTGACGGCGTTGGCGGACGGCTGGGTGACAGTCAAAGTCGCGGACATGGCAGATCTCCATCTATAACCTGAATGTTCTATAACGTATCGGTTATGTATGGTCAAGCGCTCTAGAGGAGCACCTGCCCCGCCTCGGGCTCCTCGGGAATCTGCCAGCCATCGGGCAACAGCCGGCCGAGGGCTGCTGCGGCATGGGCGACGGTGAAGGGTTTGGTGAGCACTTCGCTGGCCCCCAACGCCTTGGCGCGGGCGATGGTTTCGCGGTTGGGATAGGCCGTGATCATGACCACCGGGACGCGACCATTGGCGGAAAAGCGTGGGTCGCGCATCACCTCGAGCAAGGCCGCACCGTTCATTTCCGGCATGTACCAATCCATGAACACGATGTCGTAGCGCGTCGCCTGGATGGCCCCTACGGCGGGCGCGGCGCCCGAGAGTTCATCGATCGTGACAAGGCCGAGCTTGCGCAGGGTTGCGGCCACGGCGGCGCGCGCATACGCGTTGTCGTCGACGACGAGCGCCTTGAGGTCCTGTGGCAGGATCATTGGCGTTTGGCCCCCCAGCCGATTCGCCAGTTATGGTGTCGGCGGATCGAAAGCGTGCGGACTTCCGATCGCACGTGAACCGGAAGGTCTCGCGACTTTCCAGACCTCGCTTGTGCGGGCTCATCTATTTACCGGGAGTTAACCATGTCAACGCCGACCGAGGTGACGCGCTGCAGCTGGGCGGGGAGCGATGCGCTCTACCAGCACTATCACGACCGCGAATGGGGCCGGCCGGTGACCGACGACACCAGGCTGTTCGAAAAGCTCTGCCTCGAAGGCTTTCAATCCGGGCTGGCCTGGATCACCATCCTGAGGAAGCGCGAGAATTTCCGCGCCGCGTTCCACGGCTTCGATCTGAAGAAGGTTGCGGCGATGGATGAGGCCGATATTGAACGGCTGCTCCAGGATGCCGGCATCATCCGGCATCGCGGTAAAATCGCTTCGACGATCAACAACGCCAAACGGGCGCTTGAGCTGCAGCAGGAATTCGGCTCGCTGGCCGCCTATTTCTGGAGCTTCGAGCCCGAGCCGGTGCAGGGGCCGGTCGTCTCGGGCAGCATTCCGGCGGAGACCGCTGCCTCCAAGGCAATGAGCAAGGACCTGAGGAAGCGTGGGTTCTCGTTCGTGGGCCCGACCACCAGCTATGCCTTCATGCAGGCAATGGGGTTGGTGAACGACCATGTCGACGGGTGCTTCTGCCGTCAGGAGGCGGAGACCGAGCGAAATGCGCTGAAGCGGCCGAAGTAACCGACCGGCCCCGGCCCCACCTCGGTGCAATGCGAGAGATGGGGCCGGCCACCGGAGGGCTACCTGATCAGCAGCAGCGCCATCAGTTCGAGCTTGGACAGCCTGAGTTGCGGGCGCAGCTCATCGTCGGGGTTGAGGGGCTGCTTCGGCTTTTGCGGGCTGCGGCGCAGGCCCGGCTTGCGGGGGAAGAACATGGTGTCGTCCTCTGGATGGATACCGGTCATCGGCTCATGAACAGGGCCATGAGCTCGAGGCCGGTGATGTTGCCGAGCAGCGGCAGGCTATCCTTTTGCCGGTCGCGAGGCGGGAGATCGGGGAGTGGTTTCCGGCGGCTGTCGCCGGAGCGCTTGAACAAAAACATGTACGTGTCCGGACGCGGAATCGCGCCGGCTCCTTGATCGGTGAAACCGTGAGTGGGGGCGCCGGGCCGACCGAAGGCAAAGCCCTCGCCGGGACCGACGCCCTCCCGCCTACATCCGGAAATCGGGCGGCAGCCCGATGTCCTTGAGCAGGTGTGGCGACAACGGGGCAGCGCTTCCCCGGCGATAAGGCCGGAGCACGCGACGCAGCATCGCATCGGCGCGACGCCGGGCGATGAACAGTCGGATACGACCGATGAGGCCGATCTGTCCGACGTCGAACTCGGGGGAATTGAGGACGCGCGACGTGGCGCGGTCCCGTACGATGAGAACCATCTCAATTGCCGGGCGCGAAGCCCGGTCCTCTGATGCAAAGCAGAGGGACAGCGGTGGCTGCTGCGCCCCGCGAACGAGGGCGCAGCAAGCGCCTTACCGATAGTCCCAGTGGCTTGTCGGCTCCATCACCTCGGGCATCAGCCCGAGATCGCGACGGAGATGCGGCGGCACAGGTGGCGATCCGCGAGACTTGTAGCGTCTCGCCGCGCGCGCCAGCTGGGCGTTGGCAAGCATCGTGACAGCGGCTGAAACCAGCGCGCCGGCGACGCCAACATGGGTGTGCGCAGGTGCGCGGTTCAAACGTGCCGGGGCACGGGTTTCGAGTTCGAGAGTCATGATCTCATCCGGGCGCAATGCGGCCCGGTCCTCTGGTTGAGAGACAATGGTGGTGGCGACGGAATCCGGACGCGCGAAGACGCCGAATGGCGATACCGGTGGCTGGAGTTCAGTCGAGGCTAGAAAAGGCTGGGACAGAAGACCCCGGGGAGGGGTCGGCGCGGGTTAGGCGCGATTGAGGCCAGCTTGGGTAACGCCAGGACCGGAAACGAACATCGAATGAATCATGCGTCGCCTCCTTCTGTGGTTGGCGTTGAACGAAGGGGCTGATACGCCGACTCGAAACCGAAGCCAACCCCCGATGCGGCAGCCTGACGCACCACGGATGTTACTGTTGCCGCAAAGACACAGGTGCTTTCCTTGAGTCGAAGGGGGCTTTCCGTTAGGAACCAGCCTCAGATTCCGGGCTCTGACCAGCAGACACCATGACCGACAAGAAGAAGCTCATCGCGCCGCGGCTGCCGCGCGGCTTCGAGGACCGTTTGCCCGCCGATATTTCGGCGGTGAACGCGATGACGGCGAAGATCCGCGCGGTCTACGAGCGCTACGGATTCGACCCGGTGGAGACGCCGCTGCTCGAATACACCGACACGCTCGGCAAATTCCTGCCCGACACCGACCGGCCGAATGCCGGCGTGTTCTCGCTGCAGGACGATGACGAACAGTGGATGAGCCTCCGCTACGACCTGACGGCGCCGCTGGCCCGGCATTTCGCCGAGCACTTCCAGGATCTGGCCAAGCCCTATCGCAGCTACCGGGCCGGCTATGTGTTCCGCAATGAAAAGCCGGGCCCCGGGCGGTTCCGCCAGTTCATGCAGTTCGACGCCGACACGGTCGGCGCGGCAGGGCCGGAAGCCGATGCCGAGATGTGCATGATGATGGCCGACACCATGGATGCGCTGGGCCTCGCCGGCAAATACGTGGTGAAGGTGAACAACCGCAAGGTGCTCGACGGCGTGCTGGCATCGGCCGGTGTTACCGACGATGGGCAGAAGCTTGCCGTGCTGCGTGCCATCGACAAGCTCGACAAGTTCGGCACCGATGGCGTGGCGCTCCTGCTCGGCGCCGGCCGCAAGGACGAGAGTGGCGACTTCACCAAGGGCGCGGAGCTCAGCGACGAACAGCGCGCCACGGTGTTGAACTACGTGCGGGGCGAAGCGCCTGAGCACAACGAGGGGATCGTCGAACTCAACGCCATGCAGGCGCTGTTCGATGCGGCCGGCTATGGCGCAGACAAGATCAAGATCGATCCGGCAGTGGTCCGCGGGCTCGAGTACTATACCGGACCGGTGTTCGAGATCGAACTGACCTTCAAGGTGCAGAACGAGAAGGGACAGGACGTGGTGTTCGGCGCCGTCGGCGGCGGCGGACGCTATGACGGGCTGGTGAGCAGGTTCCGCTCGGAGCCGGTACCGGCAACCGGGTTCTCGATCGGCGTGTCGCGGCTCGCGCACGCGCTGCGACTGACGGGCAATCTGGGAGCCGAGGAGCCCTTGGGGCCAGTGGTGGTGCTGGTGCTCGATAAGGATCAGACGGCACGCTACCAGGCGATCACCTCGCGGCTGCGCCGGGCCGGCATCCGGGCCGAGATGTTCATGGGCAACACCAAGAACTTCGGCAAGCAGGTGGCCTATGCCGACAAGCGCAACGCCCCGGCGGTGATCATCGAAGGCACGCAGGAGCGCGAGCTCGGCAAGGTGCAGATCAAGGACCTGATCGCCGGCAAGGAGGCCGCCAAGGCGATCGCCGACAATGCCGAGTACAAGGCCGCACGCCCCGGCCAGTTCGAGTGCGACGGCGACCTCGACGCGATCGTCGCGGCCATTTCCGAGCTGCCGGCGGTGGCCGCCTACCTCGGCGCGAAATATCCGGACGCCGACAAGTGAAGACAGCATCCGAACGATATGCCGCGCTGGTGCGGCTGGTCGAGTCGCGCACCGTGACGCGCGCCACGCCGGCGCTGCTGCTGCCGGCCGGGCCGTATTTCGACCTCGCCGGCGAAGAGTTCGGGCGCAACCTGCTGCTGACCACCACCAATAACGGGCTCGAGTACTGCCTTCGGCCGGATTTCACGCTGCCGATCGCCCAGCAATATCTGGAAGACGGGTTGATCGGCGCGCCTGCCGCCTTCACCTATCTCGGACCGATCTTCCGGCAGCAGAACTCGACGCCGGTGGAGTTCGAGCAGGCCGGGCTGGAACTCCTGGGCCAGGCCGACGCCGACAACGCACTCGACCAGGTGCTGACCTTCGCGCGCTGGGCGCTCGCCATCTACGACATCACCGCGCCCAGCGTACGACTGGGTGGGGTCGGGCTGTTCGAGGCGTTTCTGGAAGCAGCTGAGATCCCGGTGGCATGGCGAAGCCGCATCCGCCACCGCTTCGGCCATCCCGAGGCGCTGGAGCGGCTGATGGAGCGGCTCAGCAACCCCGAGCAGAAGGTCGACGCCCCTGCCCCGGACAGCCGGGACACGGTGATCGAGATCGTCACCGATGCGATGCTGTCGGGCGGGCTGAGCCTGATCGGCAGCCGCACGCCGGAAGAGATCGCCGACCGCTACCTCGAAAAGCAGGCGCTGGAATCGGCGCCGATCCCGCCCGAGACGGTAGCGTTGCTGCAGAACTACCTGTCGGTGGCCGAGAGCACCGATACGGCGTTCGAGCGCATCTCGGAGATGTGCAAGGAAGCCGGGTTCGATTTCGACGAGCCGCTCTACCAGGTGCGCAACCACGCCGCGGCGCTGGCGGCACTGTCGCCCAATGCCGACGTGATCTTCGATGCGAGCTTCTCGCCGCGGCTCGACTACTATACCGGCATCGTCTTCGAGATGACCGGGTCGGACGGTGAAGTGCTGGCTTCGGGCGGCGAGTATGACCGCATGCTGGAGCGCCTGGGCGCAGGCGAGCCGGTAAAGGCATCGGGCTGCGCGTTGTGGGTCGACCGGCTCGAAAGGGAGGCCGAACAATGAGCACCTTGCCCGGCGGCCTGACGCTCGCCATTCCCAGCAAGGGCCGGCTCGAAGAGCTGACCCGCAAGGCCTTTTCGACGGCACGGATGAACATCGCCCGCCCTGGCGGGGCGCGCTCCTATGTCGGCTCGATCAAGAACCAGCCGCAGGTGACGGTACGGTTCTACCCGGCGGCCGAGATTGCCCGCGAGCTGATCCTCGGCGGCGTCGATATCGGGGTCACCGGTTCGGACCTGATCCACGAGGCCTCCGAGAACGGCGAAGAAAACGTGCTGTTCGTGCGTGGGCTCGGCTTCGGCGAGGCCAATGTGGTGGTCGCGATCCCGGACAGCTGGATCGACGTGCAGCAGATGACCGACCTCGCCGACGTGGCGTCGGATTTCCGTTCCCGGCACGGGCGCTGGCTGCGCGTCGCGACCAAGTATGTGAACCTGACGCGGCGGCACTTTGCCAAGTACGGTATCGCCGAATATCGCATCGTCGAGAGCGCCGGAGCGACCGAATCGGCGCCGGCCGCCGGCTCGGCCGACCTGATCGTCGACATCACCTCGACCGGCTCCACCCTCGCCGCCAACCAGCTGCGGGTGCTGGAGGACGGGCTGATCATGAAGTCGGAGGCGAACCTGATCGTGTCGCGCACCGCCGACTGGACGCCGCTCCGCAAGGCGCAGCTCGAGGCGCTGCTGTCGATCATGGGCGGGGTGCCGCCGGGGATCTCCACCCTGCTGTGAGCTTCGACCTGACGATCCTCGTCGCTTTGGGCTTTGTGGGGCTGCTCGCGGGGTTCGTCGATGCCATTGCCGGCGGCGGCGGGCTGATCGCGCTGCCGGTGCTGCTGTCCGTCGGCATTCCGCCGGTCACCGCGTTCGGCACCAACAAGCTGCAATCGGTGGTGGGAACGGCGATCGCCGCCTTCACCTACTGGCGCAAGGGCTTCGTGTCGCTGCAGCTCCTGGCACTTGCCATCCCACTGACCTTTATCGGCTCGTTCCTCGGGGCGCTGGCGGTCAAATCGATCGATACCACGGTGCTGCAATATGCGGTGCCGGTGGCGCTGATCGCTGTGGCGGTCTACTTCGCCTTCGCGCCCAAGCTCACCGACGAAGACAGCCAGGCCCGGCTCAGCACGGTGATCTTCGTGCCGGTGATGGGCTTTGCCATCGGGTTCTATGACGGCATTCTCGGGCCCGGGACCGGCTCGTTCCTCACCCTGGGCTTCGTCACCTTGTTCGGACTGGGTGTGACGCGCGCAGCCGGCCACACCAAGGTGCTGAACCTCACCTCGAACATCGGCGCGCTGGCCCTGTTCATCCCCTCGGGCAATGTGGTGCTGCCGGTAGCGATAGCGATGATCATCGGCCAGATCGTCGGTGGCTATCTGGGGGCGCTCACCGGCATCCGCTTCGGCGCCAGGCTGATCCGGCCGCTGGTGGTGCTGGTGTCGATCGCGCTGGCGATAAAGCTGCTGCTGTTTCCATAGCATCGCGGGCCCTCCATCTCGAGGGGGCGCCGATCGAGGATCGCGGCCGGTCTTTGCGTGAGCATTCGCGATTGAGCCGCGTCGGCATCGCCACCCACCGGCTGTCATCCCTGCGAAAGCAGGGACCCAACTATCGGCTGGTGCGGGCGGTGAAATGGGTCCCTGCTTTCGCAGGGATGACACCGAGTGCGTTTCGGATCATTGGGAAAAACGATCTACCGCCGAAATGTGAGTACCCGCCGCTCGAGCCGACCCTGCAATAGCGGCAGGACGAGACTCAGCGCATGCGCCAGCTGTCGCGGCACGGCGCGCAGCTCGTTGAGCGCTCCGCGCAGGCCGCCGCGGCTCGACTGGCGCCTGCCGCGGATGTCGGAGGGCACGACAACCTGCTCCTGTTCGCAGATCGCAGGTTCCAGAACATAGGGCGAGAGGCGCCCGAACAGGGCCGAGCGGCCTGGGTTGAACATCATCTGGTCGATCGGATCGTCGACCGCAGTGGTCGCGGCGAGCAACATGCGGGCGCCGGCGGCCGAGATGACATAGCCGGCAGTGCCCGCGCACTTGCCATAGAACCGACCGACGCGGCGGCCGTGCGCCGGCACCGTTTCGCGATCCATGAACATCGGACGCTTCCGGCCATAGCGCTCGAGCTTGACGACTGCGGCGCCGGGAGGAATCCAGCCGCTGTCGGCAAAGAAGGCGCCGCTGTCATCGGCGAGGATGGCATCGTCCTCGAGAACCACCGCGTAGGGCTCGCCGGTTTCGAGGAACGTTCGCCAGAACTTTCTGTGGCTCAGGGTGCAGGCGAGATCGCCCGTCGAAATGCGGCCATAGGCGCCGCTGCGCACCTCGATCTCGTTCAGGTTGGCGGTCGGCGATTGGGCATCGACGGCGTCGATGTAGTCGAACGTGAGGCCCAGCCGCTCCGCCTGTGCCTGCATGAAGGCCCGGCGATCGGGTCGGCGCGCCAGATTGATCACATAGACATGCATCGAGCACCGCAGGCTGGCCACGATTGGCGAGCAGTTTCTTGGCCAATGCCGGCCGCGATAGCAAGCACGGCGCGGCGACGGTTCAGGGTTTGTTGAGGACGCACGGAGAGTTGCGTCGGTCGTGGTCGCCAAAAATGCTATTATCCGGAACAACTTACATCAAACAGGTGAAATCATGCGCGCACTTCTGAGCCTCGTTTCGGCCCTTTCGGGACTGCTGCTGCCGCTGCTCATCGCCGCTCCGGCGCAGGCCGCCAGCTTCGACTGCAGCAAGGCGACGGCGGCCGATGAGGTGGCGGTGTGCCGCGACGGCGTCACCTCGTCGCTCGACAGCGAGATGGGCGGGCTGTACTTCGCCTATGACAAGGTGCCGATGTTCATGGGCGCCAATGGCGCGAGGCATGACGACGCCGAGGCGTTCCTCGCGGCCCGCGGCAAGTGCGGCGCCGACATCACCTGCCTGCGCAAGGTCTATACCGACCGGATCGCGGCACTGAAGACCAGTATCGAAGCCTCGATGCAGCAGTTCTTCGCCCTGCAGAACGGCGAGCCTGCCGCCCCCGGCTTGCCGGCAGGCGTCGAAAAGGTGATCGCGGGCTATGCCGAGAGCTGCAAGCAACTGGGCGGCGCGCTGGTGGCGGGCGCCGACCGGCCGCTGACGATGAGCGCCGATCTCGATCGCGACGGCGTGGCCGACTATGTGCTCAACCCGCAAAACCTGCAGTGCAGCGCCGCGGCCACGGCGTTCTGCAGCAATGGCGGGTGTCAGATCGACATCGCGCTTTCAGGTGACGGCTTCGCCAAGCCGATCGAAGTGCTGGGCGGCGCACCGACCCTGACGCAGTCGGAGGCCGGGACCATCGCCAAGGTGTGGGTCGATGGCAGCAACTGCCCCAAGGCCGCCACCGATGACGCCTGCTGGGCCACATATGAGTGGGCCGACGGCAAGCATACCGTGACCTATGCGGCGTCGCCGGCACCGGCGATGTGACGCTGGGGGCGTCACTCCATCAAGCAGCCGCCGATCACCGCGTGTTGTGCAGCATGCCCTGGAAGGCGCGGTAGCTGGCCTTCGGTGTGCGCACCTGGGTGTCGTAGTCGACATGCACGATGCCGAAGCGCGAGGTGTAGCCTTGCGACCATTCGTAGTTGTCGAGCAGCGACCAGGCGAAGAAGCCCCTGACGTCGGCGCCCTGCCCCTGTGCATTGGCGACGGCGCGCAGGTGATCGTCGTAGTATTTCACCCGGCGTTCGTCATTGGTCTCGCTCATGCCGGTTTCGGTGACATAGAGCGGCAGCTTGGTGTAGTCGCGGTTGACGCGGACCAGCAGGTCTTCGAGGCCCTTGGGGTAGATCTCCCAGCCGAGGTCACTCTGTTCGAGATCGCCGGAGCGGCGCTCGGCACCGAACAGACCGTTGGGGCCGGCGGCATAGAGGCCACGGGTGTAGTAGTTGATGCCCAGCCAATCGAGCGGACGGGAGACCACCTCCATGTCCTTCTCGAAGCCATCGGGAAGATAGGCCGCGAGGCGGCTGGTGAGTTCTTCGGGGTAGCGGCCCTTGAACACGCCATCGAGATACCAGCGGTTGAACAGCGCATCGCCGAGGTTCTGCGCCTCGAGATCGCCAGGTTGCTCGGAAGCGGCCTCGGCCTTTTCGAGGTTCAGGACGATGCCGAGGTTCTTGACGCTTTCGGCCCGCAGAGCGTCGATGGCGGTGCCGTGGGCAAACAGCACGTGGTGCATGGCGTGCGCCGCCGCGCGCAGATCGCGGTAGCCCGGGGCGTGCACGCCGAGGAAGTGGCTGAGGAAGGCGACGCACCAGGGCTCGTTGATGGTGGCCGTCGCGGCGAGCCGATCGCCGAAGTGATGGCCGACCAGGGTCGCGTATTCGGCGAACCAGTTGGCGACGTCGCGGTTCATCCAGCCGCCCTTGTCCTGCAGCGCGCTGGGCAAGTCCCAGTGATAGAGCGTCGCATAGGGCTTGATGCCGCGTTCGAGCATGCCGTCGATCAGCCGATCGTAGAACTCGAGGCCCTTGGAATTCACCGCGCCGATCCCCTCCGGGATGAGGCGGGGCCAGGCGAAGGAGAAGCGGTAGGCGTCGAAGCCGCCGTCGCGGACCAGATCGAGGTCGCCGGGCCAGCGGTTGTAGTGGTCGCAGGCGATGGCGCCGGTATCGAGGTTCTTCACATTGCCGGGGGTCGACGAAAACGTGTCCCAGATCGAGGTGCCGCGGCCATCGGTCTGGCCGCCTTCGATCTGGTAGGCGGCCGTGGCGGCGCCGAAGGTGAAGTTGGGGCCGAGCTCGTCACGCGAAATCGAAAACACGGGGGGTTCACTCCTCAACAGGGCGGCGCGTCTGCGCTCGTTGTGGTCGTTCCCGGGCGTCGATTCTCGACGTCCAGATCAATGTAATCGATTGCATAACAGTGGAGCGATCGACTGTCACCTCAGCTTGCCCACACTCGATGTCATCCCTGCGAAAGGCAGGGATCCATCTCGCCGCCGGCAGCGGTCCCTGCTTTCACAGGGATGACACCGTCGTTGGGCCGAGTCAGTGCCCCTCGACCGGCCACCTGAGAAAGATCAGCTCCGGATCGCCCTCGTCGAGGTGTTCGAACAGGCCGGTCTGCTCGAAGCCCAGCTGTGGCAGCAGAGCCCGCATCGGGGCGTTCGACTCGTTGGTCGAGGTCCAGAGCTTCTGCTCGGGCGGCGTGAGCCCGATGCAGTGCTCGACCAGGGCGCGACCGATGCCGATGCGACGGAAGGCGGCGCCGACCATCAGCATTTCAATGAACGGCGAACGGAAGAAGCTGCGGGTGAGCGCAACGTAGCCGGCAACCGCGCCATCGCGTGCGGCGAGGTGGCACTGGCCCAGCGCCACCCATTCGGCGATGGCGTCGCGGCGGTCGGCACTATGAACAGCGACGTGATCGGTACCGATCAGCGCGTCGAGGTCGGCGGCTGTCGCAGGCCGGATCGACAGCATGGCTCAGGGCTTCAGCTGCGGGCTGGCGGCGAGGATGGCGCGAACGATCGAACGGAAGGCCTGCGCCTCGGGCCCCTCGGGATCGGTGGCGACGACCGGGCGACCGGCATCGGAACTCTCGCGGATCGACATCACCAGCGGGATCTCGCCGAGGAAGGGAATATCGAAGGTAGCGGCCGCGGCCCTGGCGCCGCCGTGGCCGAAGATGTCGTAGCGCTTGCCGGTATCGGGGGCGACGAAATAGCTCATGTTCTCGACGAGGCCGAGGATCGGCACGTCGGTCCTCAGCAGCATGTCCATCGCCTTCTTGGCATCGATCAGCGCCAGGTCCTGCGGCGTGGAAACGATGACCGCGCCGAGCAGCGGCACCTGCTGGACCAGCGAGATCTGGATATCGCCGGTGCCGGGCGGCAGATCGACCACCAGCACGTCGAGCCCGCCCCAGTCGCTCTCGCGCAGCAGCTGCCGGAGGGCCGAGGTGGCCATCGGGCCGCGCCACACCACCGCCTGGTTGGCGGTAAGCATCGAGCCGATCGACATCGCCTTGAGGCCATACGCCTCGTGCGGAGCGAAGATGCCGTCGTCGCGGACGGCGGGCTTGCCCTCGAGGCCGAGCAGCTTGGGGATCGAGGGGCCGTAGAGATCGGCATCGAGGATGCCGGTCCTCAGCCCTTCGGCGGCAAAGCCGAGCGCCAGGTTGACGGCGACGGTGGATTTGCCGACGCCGCCCTTGCCGGAGCCGACGGCAACGATATGGCGGACGCCGGGGACGGCCTCGCGCGGCGGCGGGCCGGGACGGCCCTGCGCCTTGGCCTGGCCGGTGGCGGCCTGGGCGCGGTCGGAGGTCAGCGACACCATGACCTTGCGGCCCTCGGCGACCTTCTCGGCGGCCGCCTGGGCAGCGACGCGCGCCGGGCCGAAGGCGGCCTCCATGCCAGGAGCAACGGAAATGGCGAAGGCCACGGCGCCGGTGGTGACGATGATCTCGCTCAGACCGCCATAGCCGGCAAGGTCGCCGCCGCCGGGGATTTCGACGGTGGCGAGCGCGTTACGGACGGCGGTGGCGATGAGTTCATTGGCCATGGACTGATGGTCTCGCTTACCACGCGGGTGTGAAGGGGCTCAGGAGTAAAACGTCATCCCCGCCGAGCCTGCTCTCGCCGCTACATTGGCGAAGTTCGATTTGAGCGCCGCGATCAATCCATTCACAGGTGACCGGGCTGGTTTGCCAGGGCCAAGCCTCGGCAACTGCACCCTCAGCATCGAAACGAATATCGCTCCCATCTCGGGAATAGCTGCCGCTTGCCTCAAAGAACTCGCCGACGGCATCGTAGAAGGTCACATTACCCAGTTCACCCAGGCACATGTGGCGACTCTGAAACGCCCAGCAGGCGTCCGCAGCACTCGCCGCGCCGGGCAGAAGCCCCAACAGCGCGGCGCCGCGGAAGAGCAGCACAGCGCTGGCGGGTGGCTTTACCGTCGCCTCCTTTAGAGGATCGACTGGCCCGTGCCCTTCCAGTCCTTGACGAACTGCTCGAGGCCCGACTTGGTCAGCGGGTGGTCGGCCAGCTTGTAGATCACCGCCGGCGGGATGGTCGCGACGTCGGCGCCGGCCAAAGCCACTTCGGTGATGTGGTTCGGGGTACGGATCGAGGCCGCGAGGATCTCGGTGGCGAACGAGTAGTTGTCGTAGATGGTGCGGATGTTCTCGATCAGCTCGACGCCGTCGGCGTTGATGTCATCGAGGCGGCCGATGAACGGCGAGATGTAGGTGGCGCCGACCTTGGCCGCCAGCAGCGCCTGGTTGGGCGAGAAGCAGAGCGTGACGTTGGTCTTGATGCCTTCCTTCGAGAAGGTCTTGCAGGCCTTGAGGCCGTCGATGGTCAGCGGCAGCTTGACGACGACATTCTCGGCGAGCTTGGCCAGCACGTGGCCCTCGGCGATCATGCCGTCATAGTCGGTGGCGGCGACTTCGGCCGACACCGGACCCGGGACGATCGAGCAGATTTCCTTGATCACGTCCTTGAACTGACGGCCGGACTTGGCGATCAGCGAGGGATTCGTCGTCACGCCGTCCAGCAGGCCGGTTTCATAGAGATCGCGGATGTCCTTGATCTCGGCGGTATCGACGAAGAACTTCATTTCGGTCCCCTCCAAGGGAGATGGTTTAGCTGCTCTTTAGGTAGTCACAATCGGGACGCCAGACAACGCCCGACCATCGGCTTTAGCGGATCGCGGCAAGCATCTTGTCGGCTAGTTCGCCGATGCGATCCTCGGGGATTCCCGCGACGTTGATGCGACTGTCGTTGATCATGTAGACGCCGTCATCGAGCTTCAACTTGGTGACGACATCCTCGGGCAGGCCGAGCAGCGAAAACATGCCGGTGTGCTCGGCGATGAAATCGAAATCCGTCGAGTTCGAGCGCTGCCGGATGGCGTCGGCAAGTTTGACGCGCAGGCGCTTCATCCGTTCCCGCATCTCGGTGAGTTCGGCTTCCCACTCGGCGCGCAGCTCCTTGTCCTCGAGGATGACGCGGACGATCTCCGCACCATGGTCGGGGGTCTGGCTGATGGTGGCGCGGATGACGTTCTGCATCTGCGAGGAGACCACGTCGGCACTGTCGGAATCCCGGGCGATCGCGATGGCGACGCCGGCGCGCTCACGGTAGAGGCCGAAATTCTTCGACGCCGAGAAGGCGACCATCGCCTCGGGCACCGACGAGACGACCTTGCGCACCCCGTAGGCATCGGCCTCGAGGCCGTCACCGAAGCCGAGATAGGCGAGATCGACCAGCGGGAAGGCGCCGGTGCGCTTCAGGCTCGCGACCACCTGGTCCCACTGCGCATTGGTGAGGCTGGCGCCGGTCGGGTTGTGGCAACAGCCATGCAGCAGGACGATATCGTCGGAGGTGAGGGTATCGAGTGCCGCCAGCATGGCCGGGAAATCGACGATGCGGGTCTTGTGATCGAAATACGGGTAGTAGACCGGGGTCAGGCCGGCGAGTTCGGCCATCGGCCAGTGGTTCGGCCAGCTCGGGTCGGAAATGAAGATCCGGCCCTTGGGACGAGCGCGACCGAGCACGTTCATCAGGATCGACAGCGCGCCGGTGCCGCCGGCGCCGTTGACGCAGCGGATGCGCTTGTTATCGACCACGCCACCGAGCGCCAGGTCGACGATGGCGGCGGAGAATTCCTTGTTTCCGACCACGCCCTTGTAGGTCTTGGTCTTGGCGCTATCGAGGATGCGCTGCTCGGCCTTCTTCACCGAACTCATGACGGGCGTGACGCCCTTGGGATCTTTGTAGACGCCGACGCCGAGGTCGATCTTTCCGTCACGGGGATCGGCGGCATACTCGGCCATCAGCACGAAAATCTTGTCGAGCGTGGCCTTCTTCAGGGTCTCAAACATCAGGTCTGTCCGGGGAAAACGAGAGCGGGGGTGTTATAGGCGGTGGCGAAGGAATTGCAACGGGGCGGATAGTCGGGGGGTTGGCATGTGGCCCCACCCCACCAACGCTGCAGTGAGCGTCTCCCTCCCCCTTGTGGGGAGGGATCAAGGGTGGGGGTGAGCCACAGGCACCAGCCCTACCGTTTCAACCCGGCGATCAGCTGCGGCACCACTTCGAACAGATCGCCCACCAGCGCAATGTCCGCGATTTTCATCAGCGGCGCCTCCGGATCCTTGTTGATGGCGATGATCTTCTTCGCGCCCTGGATGCCGGCGAGATGCTGCAGCGCGCCGGAAATGCCGATGGCAATGTAGAGATCGGGCGCGATGATCTTGCCGGTCTGGCCGACCTGCCAGTCGTTGGGGGCGTACCCGGCATCGACCGCGGCGCGGGTGGCGCCGACGGCGGCGCCGAGCACCTTGGCGAGCTCCGAGACCAGCGCGAACTTTTCCGCCGACCCGAAGGAGACACCGCCGGCGACGACGATCTGGGCCGTCGAGAGCTCCGGCAGATCGCTCTCGGTGCGATGTGCGGCGAGGAAGCGAGCGACTGCCGCGACGCCGGCTTCGACCGGATGGATCGGGGCATCATTGCCCGTAACCGCCGGGCGGAAGGCCGAGGCGCGGATGGTGAGCAGGTGCTTATTCTGCCCGGATGACACCGTCTCGATGGCGTTGCCGGCATAGATCGGCCGGTCGAAGCGGGTCGGGCCGTGGATGGCGACGACGTCGGTGACCGGCATGAGATCGAGTTTGGCGGCGAGGCGCGGGATCGCATCGCGACCGGTCGCAGCGGCGGCCGCAACGATGTGGGTGTAGGGCTCGGCGAGCCGGGCGAGCAGCGCCGCGACGGCCTCGGGAGACAAACTGGCGAGGGCGGCGCTGTCCGCCACAAGCACCTTCTCGACGCCGGCAAGCTTTGCAGCCTCGGCCGCAACGGAGGAGACGCCCTGCCCTGCGACCAGCAGGTCGACCGGACCCAGCGTTTCGGCCGCAGCGACGATGCGGGCAGTGGCGGCGGAGAGCGTGCCGAGATCGTGTTCGGCAAGGACCAGGACAGCCATCACAGGGCCTCCAGCTCGGAGAGTTCAGACTGAACTGCTGCGGTCAGTTCGGCAGCATCGGCGACCCGGTGCCCGGCCACGCGTTCGGCCGGCGGGCTCACTTTCTCCAGCTTGAGCCTCGGCGTGAGATCGATGCCGAACGCGGCGGCAGGGCGCACGGCGAGTGGCTTCGAACGCGCCTTCATCACCATGGGGAGCGCAGCGTTGCGCGGGGTGTTGAGGCGGAGGTCGGCCGTGACGATGGCGGGCAGCGAAACGCCGATGGTGGCGCGGCCGTAGTCAACCTCGCGGGTGACCTCGAGCCCGTCGCCCACCACCCTGATCTCGGAGGCGAAGGTTGCCTGGGGCCAGCTGAGCAGGCCAGCCAGCATCTGGCCGACCTGGTTGGAATCGTCGTCCACGGCTTGCTTGCCAAGCAGCACCAGGTCGGGCTTTTCCTCGGCGACGACGGCCCTGAGGAGCTTTGCTACCGCCAGGGTTTCGACCCGGCCGTCAGCTTCGATCAGGATGCCGCGATGGGCGCCCATGGCGAGGGCGGTGAGGATGACGTCGTTGCTCTGCTTTGGCCCGATCGAGACGACGACGATCTCGCTGGCGTGCCCGGCCTCGCCCAACTGCACGGCAGCTTCCACGGCGTGCTTGTCGAACGGGTTCATCGACATGCGGACGTTCTCGGTCTCGACGCCCGAGCCATCGGGACGGACACGGACGCGCACAGCGTGATCGACGACGCGCTTTACGGCAACGAGGATTTTCATCGGTTCCTCCAGTGTTGCCGGGTGTTTGGCAAATATGACGGAGAGGGGCAAGTTCAGGCGGGGAAATTCTGACTAGCGAGAGGGAAGTTGAGAGAATGAAGTGCCCCCACCCACCGGCGTCATTCCCGCGCAGGCGGGAACCCAGGGGATCTCTCAAAGAGCTGTGGACCCAGAGACATCGCACTGGGTCCCCGCCTGCGCGGGGATGACGCCGGTGGGTGGGGCCCATCTTGAGTGCCACGCCACCGCAAGATCGTACCTTCGGCGGGTTGACGCCCTACCCTCGTCCCCGCACAGTGCGTGCTTACTAGCATTCAGGTTTTCCATGCCCGTTATCAATCGTATCGCGGAATTCGCCGACGAGGTCGCCGAATGGCGCCGCGACTTCCACGTTCATCCCGAACTTCAGTACGACCTGCCCCGCACATCGGGGAAAGTTGCCGACCTGCTCCGCTCCTTCGGCGTCGACGAGGTGGTGACCGGCATCGCCCAAAGCGGCGTGGTCGGAGTGATCAGGGGGCGCGGACCGGGCAAGACCATCGGCATTCGCGCCGATATGGACGCGCTGCCGATCCTCGAACGGACCGGGCTCGACTATGCCAGCCAGACGCCCGGACGAATGCACGCCTGCGGACATGACGGACACACCGCGATCCTGCTCGGCACGGCGAAATACCTGGCCGAGACGCGCAATTTCGACGGCAATGCCGTGATGATCTTCCAGCCGGCCGAAGAAGGCGGCGCCGGCGGACGCGCCATGGTGGAAGCCGGGATCATGGACCGCTTCGGCGTCGACGAGGTCTATGGCCTGCACAACATGCCGGGGCAGGACGCGGGCAGCATCGCCATGCGGGTCGGCGGCCTGATGGCGGCGAGCGACGAATTCAACATCGTGGTCGAAGGTCAGGGCGGGCACGCCGCCTGGCCGCAGAACACGGTGGACCCGGTGATGATCACCGCCCAGCTGATCACCGCGCTGCACACCATCGTCTCCCGCGATATCGACCCGATCCGCTCGGCAGTGCTGTCGGTGACGATGATGCAGGGTGGCGAGGCGTTCAACATCATCCCGCAGAAGGTGAAGCTCACCGGCACGGTGCGGTCGCTGAACGACGAAGTGCGCGACCTGATGGAAGAGCGGCTGAAGGCCGTGACCAAGGGCATCGTCGAGACCTTTGGCGGCAAGGCCGAGGTCACCTATCGCCGCGGCTATCCGGTGGTCGAAAACACGCCGGACGAGACCGCCTATGCGGCGGCGATCGCCGCCACGGTCGTGGGCGAGGATCGGGTGGATGCCAATGTCGACCCCAAGATGGGCGGCGAGGATTTCTCCTACATGCTGCAGGCCCGGCCAGGCGCCTATGTGTTCCTGGGAAACGGGCCGAGCTCGGAGCTGCACTCGGACACCTACAACTTCAACGACGAGATTATCCCGGTGGGGGTGAGCTTCTTCGTCAAGCTGGTCGAGGGCGCCTCGCAAAGATAGCAGTGGGTGGAGCACTCGATATTCGCCCAACGGCCTGCTTCCCGCCGCCCGCAGACTCGTCGATAGTTAGCGTCCTAGCCATCGCGAATTACCCTGCCAGATGACCGCCTCCCCTTCCGCCGGCACCGTCGTTCGCCGGACCCTTGTCACATTGCTGATCTCGGCGGCCGGCGGCGGTGTTGCGGCGCTGGTCAACCTGCCCGCGGCGTGGCTGATGGGCGGCGCACTGGCGGTGGCGATCGCGGCACTGATGGGCGTCAAGGTGATGCTGCCGACCTGGCTGCGCGACGCCACCTTCGTCCTCACCGGGCTGTCGATGGGCGCGGCAGTGGCGCGCGACTCGCTGGCGCTGATGGTGCAATGGCCGGTGACGCTGGCGGCGCTGGCGGTCGAACTGATCCTCATCATCACGCTCACCGGGTTTCTGCTGCGCAAGCTGTTCGGGCTCGACCGTGGCACCGCCTATCTCAGCTCGTTCCCCGGGCACCTGAGCTTCGTGATGTCGATCGCGGCGGCGGGCGTCGGGGATTCACGGCAGATCATCATCATCCAGGTGATCCGCATCCTGATCCTCACCATCTGCGTACCGATCGGGGCGCTGTTCCTGCCGATCGGCCATTACGAAGGCGCGCCCGTGCAGGCGCCGATGGGGTTCGAAACGCTGCTGCCGGTAGGGCTCGCCTGCGCCGTCGCCGGCTTCATCCTGACCAAGCTGCGCGCGCCGGCCGGCTATGTGCTCGGTGCCATGGCGGTGGCGATCTGCGCCAAGTTTGCCGGGCTGTTCGAGGGCGCGATGCCGCAGCCGCTGCTGATCGCGACGTTCATCCTGATCGGCGCGTTGATCGGCTCGCGCTTCAACGGCATCACCCGGGCCGAGTTCAGCCAGGCGGCGATCGGCGGCCTCGCCGGCACGGCGCTGACGGTCGCCATTGCCACGGTGGTGACGCTGGCGGTGGCGCCGTTTGTCGACATGCCGTTCGGCCAGATCTGGCTCGGGCTGTCGCCGGGGGCGCTCGAAGGCATGGGCGCGCTCGGTATCGCGCTGGGCTTCGATACGGCGTTCATCGCCGCGCATCACGTCAGCCGGCTGCTGATGCTGACCTTCGCCATCCCGGTGGTCGCGATGCTCATTCGCGACAAGGAGTTGCCGTAAGTCTCCGGATCGGACAGGAAACCCTGCGACTTTTGCCGAAAGCGCCCCGGCCGACTTGCGGGAAGCCGCAAGCCCGCCCAAATTCTCCGGCAAACGCCTCCCGACCCACGGAGATTCACATGCTGCGTCCGCTTGCCCTTGCCGCCGTCGCCACCACCCTGTTCATCGCCGGCCCCGCAATGGCGCGCGAGAACTGCGACATGAACGGCACCCGCCCTGGGCTGACGGTGGAGTTCGGTATTTCGATCGGCGGAAAGAAGGGCGGCGACGGCGACAGCTTCAACCAGGACATCGTCAAGATGGAACTGCGCAAGCGCGGCGTGAACGCCCGTTCGGTCAGCAAGGCCTCGGACGGCTGCATCGAAGCCTTTGTGCAGTACCCGGATGGCTCCTGGCACAGCGACTATTACGACCCGGACACCTGGGAACAGGTGGACTGAGGTTTCGGACTAGCGCTTCGGTTTCCTCCTGAACGCCACGCCCAGCTCGGATGTCGAGAAGAAGGCAAAGCCGTTGGCCTCTAACCGGAGCTTGCTCTTGCGGCGCTCGGCGCCGTGCGACAGCTCCAGCGGTTCGAGAGCTTCCCCACCGGACAGCGTGACGATGATCGGATCGGCCGACAGGTTGAACAGGCAGGTGATGGCGCCATCCTTGCCGATGCGCCGGAAGGCGAGCAGCGGTTCGGCGACCTTCAGGAACTCGATATCGCCTGAGGCGAAGACCGGGTGCGCCCGGCGGAAGGCCAGCGCCCGGCGGTAGAAGTTCAGCGTCGAGTCGGGGTCGGCGTTCTGCGTCGCGACATTGAGGGCTGAGTGGTTCGGCTTCACCGGCAACCACGGTTTGCCGGAGGAGAAACCGTTCGGGGCCTCCCCTTCCTCCCATGGCATCGGGGTGCGGGCGCCGTCGCGCCCCTTGTACTCGGGCCAGAAGCGGATGCCGGGCGGGTCGGTCAGTTCCTCGAACAGGATGTCGGCCTCGGGCAGGCCCAGTTCCTCGCCCTGGTAAAGGCAGACCGATCCCTTGAAGCTCAGCAGCATCGCGGCAGCCTGCCGGGCCAGGTCGGCGAGGTTCTGCGCGTACGGGGCCCAGCGGGTCAGATGGCGGTTGACGTCGTGGTTGGAAAAGCTCCAGCACGGCCAGCCGTTCGGCGCCCCGGCGAAGAATTTTGCCATCTTGGTGCGGAAGTGTTCGGCGGTGAATTCCGGGCCGAGCATGTCGAAAGTATAGGCCATGTGCAGCTTGTCGCCGCCGGACGTATACTCCTCCATCAGTTGCAGGCCGCGATGACTGTCGCCGACTTCGCCGACCGTGGTGGTGCCGGGATACTGGTCGAGCAGTTGGCGCACCCGCTTCAGGAACCCGACGTTCTCAGGCTGGCTCTTGCCGAACTTGTGGTCCTGCATGTCGTAGGGGTTGACGGCATATGGCAGGTGCCTCGGGCGGCGAGCCGGCGGATTGCTGCGCAGTTGCCGGTCGTGGAAATAATAGTTCACGGTGTCCAGCCGGAAGCCGTCGACGCCGCGTTCAAGCCAGAAGCGCATGACATCGAGCACCGCATCCTGGACGTCCGGATTGTGGAAGTTCAGATCGGGCTGCTCGATCAGGAAATTGTGGAAGTAGTACTGCCCGCGGCTGGGGTTCCACTCCCAGGCGCGGCCGCCGAATACGCTGGGCCAGTTGTTGGGCGGCGAGCCGTCGCGCTTGGGGTCGGCCCAGACATACCAGTCGGCCTTGGCATTGGTGCGGTTGAGCCGGCTCTCGCGGAACCATGGATGCATATCCGAGGAGTGGGAAAGCACCTGGTCGATGATCACCTTGAGGCCCAGCGCGTGGGCGCGCTCGATCAACTGGTCGAAATCCTCGAGGCTGCCGAACAGGCGGTCGACTTCCTTGTAGTCGGAGACGTCATAGCCCATGTCCTTCTGCGGCGACTGGTTGATGGGCGAGAGCCAGATGCAATCGACGCCGAGGCTGGCGATATGGTCGAGCCGGCGCATGATGCCCGGCAGATCGCCGATTCCGTCGCCATTACTGTCCTGAAACGAGCGCGGGTAGACCTGATAGATCACCGCGCCGCGCCACCAATCCGTCATCGAAGTCTCCGTCGTTCGCGCCCGAGTGTCGCGACGGGCGGCCAGAAAGGCAATCGCTTTGACGGCATGGGAGTTCCGCGCCGATTGCGGCGCAGTTAGCTTCGGCGCTAGAACTTATCCGGTGGCGCGAGGGCGCCGCGGGGGACTCGAGATGCAACAGATTCCAATCAACTGGCTGGCCGTCATCGTGGCGGCAATCATCCGACTGGCCGTGGGCACCGTCTGGTATTCGCCCGCCCTGTTCGTGAAGCCATGGCAGGCGCTGACCGGCGTGACGCCGGAGAGCATGAAGGCGGGGCTCGGGCGTGCCGTCGCCGTCGACGCGGTGCTGTCGCTGATCATGGCGTTCATCCTGCTGCACGCCGTGACCTATGCGGGCGCAACCGACATTTTCAGCGGCGCCGCGGTTGGTGCGCTCAACTGGCTGGGCTTCGTCGCCACCACCTTTCTGGGTCTCTGGCTCTATGAAAACCGGCCGCTGAAGCTGATCTCGATCAATCTGGGCGCGCTGCTGGTGTCGCTGGTGCTGATGGGGGCTCTGCTGGCGGTCTGGCGCTAGCCCGGCCACCACGCCAACGCGACCTGCCCCTGTCATTTCCCGACGGGAAGAGACAGGGGACGGCTTTGCCAGAAGGCGCGTCGCAGCTCAGCTCAGCAGCGATTTCAGCGCTTCTAGGGTCATCGCCCAGTTGCCTTGCGCGGCAGTGGCGGCCTCCTCGGAGGAATTGCCGGCCTGCGATACGGTGAGCCGTGTGCCCGTGCCACTCGCGGCCAGCGCGTAGGTGATGAGCTGCCGGTTCTCCGGGGCATCCGGCAAGCCGCTCAGGGCGCTGTAATAATTGACCTGCAGCAGGCGCGGCGGATCGATTTCCACGATGTCGCCCTTATCCTCGAACGGCACGCCCTCCCACTCGCCGCGATAGGTGACGGAGCCGTGCTTCACCCAGTCGCCGCTGAGTTCGGCGCCGAACATATACTGTTTCACCATCGCGGGGTCGGTGAGCGCCGACCACACCTGCGCCGGCGATGCGGGGAGGTCGAGGCTGGTGGTGGCCGTGAAAGTTGCGGACATGGTAGGTCTCCTCTGCTTGATGGTCGGGCGAACCTAGGGACGAGGCCGGGAGGCGCGCTTGCAAAAACCCGCAAAGCGGTTCGAGGAAAAGCGCGACGACTTTGCCGGCATCCTCGACCCGGCCGGATCGGCGCGCAGCTATGGGCTCAACCGCTACCGGCCCTCGCCGGCGCTGGCGCCGTTCGTCGAACATTATTGGGTGGTCAGTTGGGAACTGCCCGAAGGCGCCTCGTACCTGGCCGAGGTGTTGCCGCACCCCAACCTGAACCTTGCCTTCACCCGCGAGCGCGGCTGGATCACCGGCGTGACCACGGGGCGTTACGACTACGAGGTGAAGGGAGCCGGCGCGGTGTTCGGCGTGATGTTCCGACCGGGCGGCTTCCGGCCGTTCTTCGGCCGGGCGGTTGCCGAGTTGACGGACGCCACGCTCGACGCAGCGACGATCTTCCCCCGGGCGACCGAGACGGCGCGGGCCACACTGATGGGCGAGCCCGATCGCCAGCAGATGATCGCCCTGGCGGAGGCGATCCTGACGGATGGCGGATTACCGGCGACCGACCCGAACACCGAACTGGCAGCCGGCATCGTCGAGCTGGCGCGGACGGACCGGGAGATCGTCAGCGTCGCGGCTTTGGCGCGGCGCGCCGGGGTCAACGAGCGGACGCTGCAGCATCTGTTCCAGCACTATGTGGGGAGCTCGCCCAAATGGGTGATCCGTCTCTATCGCCTGGTGGAGGCGGCAGCGCGGGCGACTGCCGAAGACGCGCCAAACTGGACGGAGGTGGCGCACGAACTCGGCTATGCCGACCAGGCGCATTTCAGCAATGATTTTCGCCGCATCGTCGGACGGGCGCCGACCGAGTACCAGCGCGACGTTCGGCAGAGCGCTACGCGGGCGCCCTGATTGCGAGACGGCTGGCCTCGGCGGTAGCATTTGCCGGCAGGCGCGAGGGGCGCCCGGGGAGTTGGAAGATGCTGCCGATCAACTGGCTGGCCGTGCTTGTCGCGGCGATCATTCGCATGGCCGTGGGTTTTGCCTGGTACTCGCCGCCGCTGTTCCTGAAGCCCTGGCAGGCGAGCACCGGGATCACGCCGGAGACGATGCGCGCGGGCCTGGGCAAGGCGATGGTGGTCGACATCATCGCTTCGCTGATCATGGCCTTCGCGCTGGGCAACATCATTGTCGGCGCCAACATCACCGACTGGCTCAACGGTGCGCTGGCCGGCTTCTGGGTGTGGCTCGGCTTCATGGCGACGCTGATGGTGTCGCTGTGGGGATACGAGAACCGCTCGCTCAAGCTGATCGCCATCAACCTCGGCAACAACCTGATCGCACTGATACTGATGGGGGCGCTGCTGGCCGTCTGGCGCTAGACGCCGAACGAGGGGGGAGCACGCCGGAGCCCGGCGCGCCCCCCTGCCCTTCAGCTTTCGTAGGCCGCAGACGGGAACTGCGTGGCGTATTTGCCGCCGGAGCAATCGATCGAGGCGCCGGTGATGTAGTGGGCCTGGTCGGAGGCGAGGAAGCAGATGAGGTTTGCGACGTCCTCCGGATTGCCCCAGCGCCGCAGCGTCAGGGTGTCGAGCAGGCGCTCCTGGCGCGCATCGGGCAGCTTGGCGAAACCGTTCATCTCGGTGGGGATCATGCCCGGCGAATAGGAGTTCACCGTCACGTTGAACGGGCCGAGTTCGCCGGCGAGCACCCGGCTGAACTGCACCACCGCCGATTTCGACGCGGCATAGGCCGCACCACCAACCGACGGGATGATGGCGGCAAAGGACGCGGCGTTGAGGATTCGACCGACGGCCTGGCGCTGCATGATCGGCGCCACCGCCTGGCACATCAGGAAAGTGCCCTTGGTGTTGGTATCGAAATTGGCGTCCCACACCGCCTCGGCGAGCTTGTCGACCCGCGCGCCGCTCGCCACCCCGGCATTGTTGACGAGGATATCGATCCGACCGAACGCCTCATCAACGGCGCCCACCGCCGCATTGACCTGCGCCGCCTCGCGCACATCACAGAGGATGCGCAGACCAGGCCAGCCGGCCTCGGTCCACTCCATGGCCGCGTCATCGAGCAGATCCTGACGGAAATCGACGATCGCGACGGTGACGCCTTCGGCAGCGAGCGTGCGCGCAATGGCCCGGCCAATGCCGCGACCGGCCCCGGTTACGACGGCGACTTTGCCTTTGAGATCGATCAGCATGATCAGACCACCGCGCTGAGCAGGGGTTCGCCGGCGAAATGCGCGACGATATTGGCAACTACGAGGTCGCCCATCTTGTTGCGGGTCTGGTGGGTGGCGCTGCCCTGGTGCGGCGACAGCACGACGTTGTCGAGGGCGAAGAAGCCCTCGGGCACCTGCGGCTCCTTCTCGAACACGTCCAGCGCCGCGCCGCCCAGCTTCTTGCTCTTGAGCAGTTCGAGCATGGCGGCCTCATCGATCAGCGTGCCGCGGGCGACGTTGACGATGAAGCCCTCGGGGCCGAGCGCCTCGAGCACTTCGCGCGAGACGATCTTCTCGGTGCCCTTGCCGCCTGGCGCGATGATCACCAGCCAGTCGCAGTCGCGCGCCATGTCGATCAGCTTATCGTAGAAGACATAGGGTTCGTCATGCTGGCGCGACCGGCCGTGATAGACGACGCGCATCTTCATGGCCTGGCAGCGGGTGGCGATCTCCTTGCCGATGCGGCCCAGCCCGAGGATGCCGACGGTCTTGCCGTTGAGCTCGGTGAGCAGCGGGAAGCCCGAATTCGGCCACTTGCCCTGGCGGACGAACTGGTCGCCCTGCGGAATGCGGCGGGCGAGGCCGATCATCAGCCCCAGGGTCAGCTCGGCCACCGCGTCGTTGAGGACATTCGGGGTGTTGGTGACGCGGATATTGCGCTCTTTGGCTGCCTTGGTATCGATCGAGTCGTAGCCGACGCCGAAATTGGCGATGATCTCCAGCTTGGGCAGCTTGTCCATCAAGGCGCCGTCGACATTGCCGCCGGCGATGGCGCGGACCTTGCCGGCCACCGATTTGATCAGCGCGTCCTTGTCGGCCGCCTCGTGCAGCTTGTGCACGGTGTAGCGCGCCGCCAGCGCCTGTTCGCAACGATCGAGCAGCTTGTGAGTCTGGAGAATCTCTTCCGGCATTGGTCCCATCCCTATTCGGGGGACGGTTGTATGGCAGTTTTGCGCGAGGGTGAAGGCGACGTTGGTGGCACAACCGGCGGGCCGGATGGCCTGCCGGTAGCGGTCAGGTCGCGCTCAGCGTGCGCCGCACCGCATCGCGCCAGCCCTTGAGTTTCCGGGTCCGCGTTGCCTCGTCCATGTGCGGCTGGAACTGCCGGTCGAGCGCCCAGCGCTCGGCAAAGCCCTGCTGGTCGGGCCATACACCGGCCTTCCAGCCGGCGAGCCAGGCAGCGCCCAATGCAGTGGTTTCGAGAATGGTGGGACGATCCACCGGGGTGTTCAGGATATCGGCGAGGAACTGCATGGTGAAATCGGAGGCGACCATGCCGCCGTCGACGCGCAGCACGGTATCGTGGGCGCCCTTCCAGTCCTTGCGCATCGCATCGATCAGGTCCCGGGTCTGGTAGCTGACGGATTCGAGCGCGGCCTGCGCCAGTTCGGCCGGGCCGGTATTGCGGGTCAATCCGGTGAGCGAGCCGCGGGCCGCAGAATCCCACCAGGGCGCGCCGAGCCCGACGAAGGCCGGCACCAGGTAGACGTTCTGCGTCGGGTCGGCCTTGGCGGCGAGCGCCCCGGCATCGGACGAGTTCTCGAAGATCTTCAGCATGTCGCGCATCCACTGCACCGAAGCGCCGGCGATGAAGATCGCGCCTTCGAGCGCATAGGTGGTCTCGCCATTGAGGCGGTAGGCGATGGTGGTGAGCAGCCGGTTCCGCGAGCGGACCATGTCGGTGCCGGTGTTGAGCAGCGCGAAGCAGCCGGTGCCGTAGGTCGATTTCAGCATGCCCGGGGTGAAGCAGGCCTGCCCGATGGTCGCCGCCTGCTGGTCTCCGGCGGCGCCGTAGATCGGGAGCGAGACGCCGAACACCTCAGGATCGGTCGTGCCGAAATCGTCGGCGTTGTCCTTGACCTCGGGCAGGATGGCGCGCGGGATGCGGAACAGCGCCAACAGCTCGTCGTCCCAGTCGCCGGTCTTGATGTTGAGCAGCAGGGTGCGGCAGGCATTGGAAATGTCGGTGGCGTGGCTCCTGCCGCCGGTCAGCCGCCAGATCAGGTAGCAATCGACGGTGCCAAAGGCGAGCTCGCCCTTTTCGGCGCGTTTGCGGGCCCCCGGCACATTGTCGAGGATCCAGGCGAGCTTGGTGGCGCTGAAATAGGGATCGAGCAGTAGTCCGGTCTTCTTGCTGACCAGCTTCTCGTGCCCCGCCTGCTTCAGCTTCTCGCACAGCTTCAGGGTGCGCCGATCCTGCCAGACGATGGCGTTGTGGATCGCCTTGCCGGTCTTTCTGTCCCAGACGATGGTGGTCTCGCGCTGGTTGGTGATGCCGATGGCGGCGATCTCGGAGGCCTTGATGCCGGCCCGCTTGATCGCGGTCTTGGCGCTCCACAGCGCCGTCGCCCAGATTTCCTCGGGCACGTGTTCGACCCAGCCATCCCGCGGAAAATGCTGCGTGAACTCCATCTTGCCCAGCCCGACGATCTTCTGCCGGTCGTCGAACACGATCGCCCGGCTCGACGTGGTGCCCTGGTCGATCGCGAGGATGTTGCCGCTCATTGTCTCTTCCCCATTCCAGCGAGGCGCTCAGCCATGTACCTGGCCAGTTCCGCCGTCTCGTGTGCGTTGAATCGCAGGCCCTGCTTGGAGCGACGCCATAGCACGTCGTCAGCGGTCACCGCCCATTCCCGATCCATCAGATAATCGACCTCGCGGGCATAAAGCGTGGTGCCGAAATGCGCGCCGAGCTCGGCAGTGCTTTGCGCCTCGCCCAGCACATCGGCCGCCAGCGTGCCATAGGCGCGCACCAGCCGTCGGATGAAGGCCGGATCGAGACTGGATTTGCGCGCCGCGAGCTTCCGTACCTCGGCGTCGAAGGCGGTGGGCGGAAAGTCGCCGCCCGGCAAGTGGGCATCGCGGGTCCAGCGCGGCCCCTTCTTGCCCAGCAACCCGTCGATCCGGTCGACCACCTGCTCGCTGAGCCGGCGGTGCGTCGTCAGCTTGCCGCCGAAGATATTGATCAGCGGGGCCTCGCCGCCCTCCCCTTCGGTCTTCAGCACGTAATCGCGCGTCGCCTCCTGCGCGGCGCTGGCGCCATCGTCGAACAGCGGCCGGACGCCGGAATAGGTCCAGACGATCTCGGCCCGCGTCACCGGCTTGATGAAGTACTCGCTGGCGGCGGCGCACAGATAATCGATCTCCTCGTCGCTGATGCGGACGCCGGTGGGATCGCCGTCGAAATCCATGTCGGTGGTGCCGATCAGCGTGTAGTCGCCCTCATAGGGGATGGCGAAGAAGATGCGGCCGTCGGCGTTCTGGAAGAAATAGCAGCGGTCGTGGTCGAACAGCTTGTTGACCACGATGTGGCTGCCCTTCACCAGCCGCACGTGATGGGCCTCGGTGCGGCCGACAGTGTCGCGGATCACGTGATCGACCCATGGACCGGCGGCGTTGACCAGCAGGCGGGCCGACACCGTCTCGGTCCCGTTCGGCCCCTGCAGCTGAACCTGCCACAGCGCGCCGGCGCGATGGGCGGTGACCACCTTGGTGCGGGTCACCACCCGGGCGCCGCGGTCGGCGGCATCGCGCGCGTTGAGCGCCACCAGCCGCGCGTCGTCCACCCAGCCATCGGAATACTCGAAGGCCACCTTGTGCCCTGGTTTCAGCGGCCGCCCCGCCGGATCCCTGGTCAGGTCCAGTGTCCTGGTGCCGGGCAGGAGCTTGCGGCCGCCCAGGTGGTCGTAGAGGAACAGCCCGAGCCGCAGCAGCCAGGCCGGCCTGAGGTTCTTCTCGTAGGGCAGCACGAAGCGCAACGGCCAGATGATGTGCGGCGCCGAGGCCCACAGCACTTCGCGCTCGACCAGCGACTCGTGCACCAGCCGGAATTCGTAATGTTCGAGATAGCGCAGGCCGCCATGCACCAGCTTGGTCGCCGCCGACGATGTGCCGGAAGCGAGGTCATGCATCTCGGCCAGCATCACGGTGTGGCCGCGCCCCACCGCGTCGCGGGCGATGCCGGTGCCGTTCACGCCCCCGCCGATGACGAAGACGTCGACCGGCGCCTGCTGCTGGGTGTCGTTCATTGGACGGGTTGCCCTTCGGTTGCGATATCGAGCGTCACGCCGGCGGCGCTGCAGATGGCGGCGATGGCAGGCGGAGGCGGCTCGTCGGTGACAAAGATGTCGATCTGTTCGAGGTGGCCGATCCGTACCGGCGCGGTGCGGCCGAACTTCATGGCATCGGCCACGAGGATGGTCTTGCGCGCCGTTTCGATGATCGCCTGCGCCACCTTCACCTCGCGAAAATCGAAGTCCAGCAGCGTGCCATCGGCATCGATCGCCGAAGCGCCGATCACTGCATAGTCGACCCGGAACTGCCGGATGAAATCCACTGCCGCCTCACCCACCACGCCGCCATCGGCATGCCGCACCACGCCGCCTGCGATCACCACCTCGGCGCTCGGCACCTCGCGCAGGATGTTGGCGGCATTGATGTTATTGGTCACCACCATCAAGCCCGTGTGACGGCGCAGCGCCATCGCCACCTGCTCGGTGGTGGTGCCGATGTTGAGGATCAGCGAAGACTCGTCGGGGATCATCGCCGCCGCGGCGAGCCCGATCCGGCGCTTGCCGTCGGCGGCCAGCAGGCGGCGCGCCTCATAGGCGTAGTTGCTGACCCCGGAGGGATAGGCGGCACCGCCATGCAGGCGGTTCAGCAGCTTCCTGTCGCAAAGCTCGTTGAGGTCCTTGCGGATCGTCTGCGGCGTCACCGCGAACTGCTGCGCCAGCGCGTCGACATCCACCCGCCCGTGCTGCCGGGCGAGTGCCATGATGTCGTCCTGGCGCTGAGTGAGCGCGTCCAATCCGTCCCCCCCCTGATATGCTTTCACCTATACGCGAAAAAGGTTCGTTTCGGTAGCGAAATGTTCGGATAGGTTTCGTTATGCAGCCTAAGATGATGACGCCTCGCTCAGTCCGTCATTGACCCCCGCCATCATCCCGTGCATCAGGAACAACCCCTCCCGCCGGGCCGACCATGCTCGCTATTCTCAACGTCATCCTGCCGGTTTTCGCCCTGCTGGCGCTGGGCTATGGCGCCGTGCGGCTCAGGTTGTTCCCCTCCGAGGGGGTGCGCGGGCTGGTGGTGTTCGTGAACAATTTCGCGACCCCGTGCCTGTTGTTCTACGCCATGCTGAACACCGACTTCGCGACGACGTTCAACTGGGGCGTCATCGTGCCGTTCTATGTCGGGGCGATCGCGGTGTTCGTCATCGGCATCATCCTGTCGGCCAAGCTGTTCCGCAACAAGCCGGGCGAGGCCGTCGCCTCGGGCTTTTCGGCGATGTTCACCAACACCGTGCTGGTCGGCATCCCGGTGGTGCAGCGCGCTTACGGGCAGGAAGCGCTGGCGACCGCCTTCTCGATCATCGCCTTCCACGCGCCGGTGCTGATCACCGCCGGCATGGTCACCATGGAACTGCTCCGCCGCGATGGCGCGCCGCTGCTGAAGACCCTCGGGGTGGCGCTGATGCGGGTCGTCGCCAACCCGCTGCTCTGGGGCATCGCGCTGGGCGCCGCCGCCAACCTGATGCAGATCAAGCTGATCGAGCCAGCCGAGGCCTTCATCACCATGATGGCGGCCGCCGTCACGCCCGCCGCGCTGTTCGGCCTTGGCGGCGCGCTGAACGACTACAAGCTGAGCGAGAGCTGGGGCCAGTCGCTGGCCATGGCGCTGCTGAAGCTGATCGTCCAGCCGGCCATCGCCTGGGTGATCATGGTGCCGATGCTCCACATCGACCATGACCTCGCCCGCTACGGCGTGCTGCTCGCCGCCATGCCCGCCGGCATCAATGTCTATGTCTTTGCCACCTACTACAACCGCAGCGTCCACATCGCCGCCAACACCATCCTGATCTCGACGGTGCTGAGCGTGCTGACGGTAAGCGGGTGGTTGTACCTGTTGGGGCTCTGATCTTCACCTCTCCCTTGGGGGAGAGGTCGGCCGGAGGCCGGGTGAGGAGGCCTTCTTCACGCTCGGTTCTTGCGGCAAGGCCCCCTCACCCTGACCCTCTCCCCCAAAAGGGAGAGGGGACGCTGCGGCCCTCTCCTTATCTCTACTGCGCCGCCTCGACGCTCATGGCAAGCACCTGCGGCTCGCCGGCCACCGGGATGGAGCGGACCGGCATGGTGGAGGTGGCGTCGAGCCCGACGGCGACCCGCACGTGCCTGTCGGTGGGGCAGAGCAGCAGCATCGCATCGAAGCCGATCCAGCCGAGCCCATCGTCCCAGGCCTCGGCCCAGGCATGCAGCGCCGGCTGCTCGCTGTCGCTGCCGTGGAGATAGCCGGTGACGTAGCGCGCCGGGATTTCCAGCGCCCGCGCCGCACCGATGAAGCCGTGAGCGTAGTCGCTGGCCGGCGCATGCACGGCGTTGGCCTGCGACTGGCTCTGGCCCTGCCCATCCTCTGCTCAGTGCCGCCCACCACCTCGGCCACCCGCGCCATCAGGGCGTGCAGCAGCGCGATCCGGTCCTGCCCGGTCCGTGGTGATGCACGGAACTTCGAGGTAATGGCGCCGGCCGCCTTGGTGGCGGCGGTGGGGCGACGGTAGAGCGCCGGCGGGATGTCGCCGGGGACCCGGCCGATCACCCCGTTGCGGTCGATGGTTTCAACGACACCGGAGACGGTGATCAGCAGCTCAGGCTCGGGCTTGATCTGGTTGACCAGCCGCGCCCGGTTGCCGAACGCATCGGTGAAACTGGCCGCTGTCTCGATGCCAGGCATCTCGATCGACCATTCGCGCACCGCCTGGGTCGGCCCGCTCACCGGCGTCAGCAGCACGTGCTGCACACCGCGGTTGAGGCCGGGGCCGAGCGTCAGGCTCATCGAATGTCGGATGGCGATCTTCATCAGTAGAAGTTGTAGCTTTCGGCGAGCGCGTCCGTCATCCGGTTATTGCGGTTGATGAACTCGGTCAGGAACTCGTGCAGGCCATGCTCGAAGATCTGGTCGACGCTGGCGTCCATCAGCAGCGCCGTCACCGCATCGGCGGCGTCGTGCCCGGCGGTGCGCTCGCCGTAGATCTCCTCGAGCATGTCGATGGTGCGGTTGATCCATTGCACGCAAAAGATCAGCGAGCGCGGCATTTCGGGCCGGAGGATCAGGTAGTCGGCGATGTTCCAGGCCTTGTAGCGGTCATGGTAGACATGCCGGTAGCTGCGATGCGCCGAGGCGGCGCGCAGGATCATCGTCCATTGCTGGATATCGACGTCGCCGCCGACCATGGTGGCGCGCGGCAGCAGCACGTAATACTTCATGTCGAGAATGCGGGCGGTGTTGTCGGCCCGCTCGACGAAATTGCCGATCTGGCTGAAGGCATAGCCGGCATCGCGAAGGAAGGTCGAGAGCAGCGCGCCGCGATAGCGGTGGCTCACCTGCTTGACCCAGAACAGCAGTTCCTGGAGCTTGGCGCCGGAAATGTCGCGCGGCCGGATGGCGGAGAACTCGAGCCAGGCCGCGTTGATCGATTCCCACATTTCGGTGGTCAGCGCCGTCCGCACCGAGCGCGCATTGGTGCGCGCGGCGAGCAGGCAGGATTTCACCGAGGAATAGTTCTCCTCGTCGAACAGCATGTAATGGGCGACGCTCTGGACGTCGGCCTGCTTGTGCTTGAGGTTGAAGCCCTCGTCGGCTTCGGCCGCCTGCAGCATCGAGACCAGATGCTCGGATGCGCCGCCTTCGCGCCGCGAGGTGAGGCTCATCCGATAGCCCACCTCGAACATCCGGGCCATGTTCTCGGCCCGCTCGATGTAACGCGAGAGCCAGAACAGGTTCTGGGCGGTTCTACCGAGCATGGTGCACCTCGCGACGAACGCCGGCAGTCAGCGCAAACATCCTCAATCCTCCAGCACCCAGGTATCCTTGGTCCCGCCGCCCTGCGACGAGTTCACCACCAGCGAGCCCTTCTTCAGCGCCACGCGCGTCAGGCCGCCGGGGGTGATGCGGATGTCGTCGCCGCACAGCACATACGGCCGCAAATCTACATGCCGTGGGGCGATGCCCTTGTCGACGAAGGTCGGGCAGGTCGAAAGCGCCAGTGTCGGCTGCACGATATAATTGTCCGGCCGGGCGAGAATCTTCTTTCGGAACTCCTCGCGCATCGCCTTGGTCGAGGCCGGCCCCACCAGCATGCCGTAACCGCCCGAGCCGTGCACTTCCTTCACCACCAGTTCCTCGAGGTGCTCGAGCACATAGGCCCGCTCGTCGTCATTGGTGCAGTTATAGGTCGGGACGTTCTTCAGCAGCGCCTTCTCGCCGAGGTAGAACTCGATGATTTCCGGCACGTAGACATAGACTGCCTTGTCATCGGCGATGCCGGTGCCCGGCGCGTTGACCAACGTCACGTTCCCCGCCCGATAGGCATCGAACAGCCCCGGCACGCCCAGCATGGAATCGGGACGGAAGGTCAGGGGATCGAGGAAATCGTCGTCGATGCGGCGGTAGATCACGTCCACCCGCTCGGGCCCCTTGGTGGTCCGCATGTAGACCTTGCCGCCATCGACGAACAGGTCCTGGCCCTCGCACAGCTCGGCGCCCATCTGGTCGGCGAGGAACGAGTGCTCGAAATAGGCCGAGTTGTGAATGCCGGGGGTCAGCACCACGAGGTTGGGCGAGCCGTTGACGCCGGCCGGCGCGACACTCTCCATCGTCCGCCGGAGCGTTTCGGGGTAGGTCTCGACCGGCGCCACCTTGTAGCGCTGGAACAGTTCGGGGGCGAGTTGCAGCATCGCCTCGCGGTTCTCCAGCATGTAGCTGACGCCCGACGGGGTGCGCAGGTTGTCCTCGAGCACGTAGAAATCGTCCGGCCCGGTCCTGACGATGTCGACGCCGATAATGTGCGAGTAGACGCCGCGCGCCGGATCCAGCCCCATCATCTCGGGACAGAAGGCCGAGTTGTTGAGGATCAGCTTTTCCGGCACCCGCCCGGCCTTGAGGATCTCCTGGCGATGATAGATGTCGTAGAGAAAGGCGTTGAGCGCCCGCACCCGCTGCTCGATGCCCTTCGAAAGCCGCCGCCACTCCATCGCCGAGATGATGCGGGGGATGATGTCGAAGGGGATGAGCTTTTCGGTGCCTTCGTTGCTGCCGTAAACGGCGAAGGTAATCCCCAGGCGCCGGAACAGGGCTTCGGCGTCAGCCGACATCAGACCCAGGGCTTGCGGAGGCTGTTCCTTCAGCCACTCTTCCAGGATGTGGTAGGGCGTGCGGACAGAGGCATCCGCATTGGTCATTTCGTCAAACGGCGTTGCGGACATCAACTCCCAAGGGCTTGCGGCCTATCCCACTCGAGCCTCATTGGTACACTTTTGTCGAAAGGCCACAAGCGCTTCGCTGCGGCTTCGGCGGGATTGTTGAGCGGCGATCTCCGGCGGTTCATTGCCGGCCCTCGCCGCTCGTCGCCGGTCAGAAGTGATAACTCGCGCGGGCGCGAACGGCGTGGCTGGTGAGGTCGTAGGTGGCGTCGGTGAAGTCGGGCCAGGCGAAATCGCGGTCGCCAAGGTCCGTGTAGCGGTATTCTGCGCCGATCGACCAGGCGTCCGACACCCTTGCCTCGAGGCCGAGGCCGGCGGTCCAGCCGACATAGAGCTGGCTTTCCTCGTTGCTGGTGAAGGGAGCGAAGTCCAGCACCGAGGTGGCGGTCACGTCGGCAACGGCGAGGCCGGCGGTGGCGTAAAACAGCAGGCCCCCGGCGTCGTAGCCGAGCCGGCCGCGCAGCGAGGCCTGCGTACCAATGGTGATGGTTTCGGTGGCGTCGCCATTGCCGGCGTCGTCGCCGGTGATGTTGGCGAAATCGAGATCGGCCTCCACGCCGAGCACCAGTTGGTCAATGCTGGTGGCAGCGCCGGCATGGACGCCAACGAGACCGCCGCTCAGATCCCAAGCGTTACGAAACTCGCCGGTTGAAGTGAAGTACTTGTCCGTCGCGCCTCCGCCGGCACCGGCATGGATGCCGGCGTAAAAGCCATCCCAGAAGCTGTCGGGCGCCACCGGGGCGGGGGCGATACCGAGATCGGCAGCGTTCGCGGCAGAGCCGCCGCCGAGCAATAGCAGCAGGCCGGTCAGGATTCGGAATTTGGTCATCGTGGTGCCCCAGTGACGAGTTCGTATGGAACGACCCTATGATCAGGCACCGGGCGATCAATCGGGCGCAGCGCAGGCGCCCTGAAGAGCCACCTGATGTCCCGTGTTGCCCGGTGGATTCCTCAGCGCCAGGCTTCGAACGGCCCGCCGGCGATGAACGACCAGTACGTCCGGTACTTGCTCGGGCGGTTGGCCGGCACCGTGGCGACGGCGAGGCCGAACTCCTGGAACTTGGTCGACAGCAGGGTGTCGCGGTGCGCCGGAGACGCCAGCCAGCCCTCGATCGCCTGTTCGAGCGTCGATTGCCCCCCGGCCACGTTCTCGCCCACAGCGCCTTCGTAACCCGCATTGGTGACGCGCTGGCGCAGGGTGACGCCCAGATCGTGCGACAGGGTATCCTTGGCCGCCATCAGGTTCGACTGGGAGCGCGCGGCGTTCTCGAGCTTGATGTTGTAGCGCAGCGGCGGCTTGCCGGCAGCGGCACGGGTGCCGTTGATGGCCGCGAGGATGCTGCCCTGGGTCAGCTGGATCGGAGTGATGCTGGCGGGGCTGCTGCTGCCGGGCGGCTTGGCCGGCGGCACCACCGATGTACAGGCCGAGAGCAATGTCAGGGTAAGAAGAGCAAGAAAACCGCAGCGCAAAAGCGTCATAGGCGAGTGTTCCAGAGCAAGGCGGCGGCAGAAGCGCGTAAATCGTGGCGGTGGAATGGCGTTCCACCGGTGTGCAGCACACGGTTGCGCGAGCCGGGCGCAACTACAAGGCATTTGAAGCTAATTAAGCATGATTTTGCATAGCGCTGGCTGAAGCGAGCCCATGCGCGCACCCTTTGGGTCGCAGCTGAGGGGCTCGCATCATGCTCGACCAGGAATTCGAACATTTCGACGTCCGCGCCATCACCCGGCACGAGTTGGCACGGCAGGTCCACTACGCCCGCAACATGCTGTTCGCGGCGAGCGCCGCATCGCTGACGATCCTGGGCGCCGGCGCCTTTTTCCTGAGCCTGCTGCTGTAGAACCCGCGACGAGGCCGCGAGGCTCTACGCCTCTGCCTGGCCGTCTTCCGTCAGCGGGGCCCCTGCCCCCGCCCACAAGGCGGCAGCAACCAGCGCCGCGCCGGTCAGCGCCGCGATCACAAAACCCCATTCGCGGTAAGCCCCCGCCAGCCAGGCGAGCGGCAGCAGCACCAGCACATTGATGCCGACATAAAGTAGCGTCGCCGTCAGGTGCGAGCCGAAACGGCGTTGCAGCGCCTGGTAGGCATGGCGCTTGTGCCCCTCCCAGAAGCGCTCGCGCCTGAGCACGCGACGCGCCAGGGTGGTGAGGCTGTCGGCAAGGAACAGGCCGGCGAGGATCAGCCACTGCCAGAGGGTGAGCCAGAAGCTGAGCATGGTGGTGAGGGCGAAGAAGGCCAGCATCAGACCCAGATAGGTGCTGCCGGCGTCGCCCATGAAAATCCTGGCGGGCGGCCAGTTGAGCAGCAGGAAGCCGAGGCATGCGGCGGCAAGGCCGAGCATCCACCACAGCCGCGGATCGTCGATGATGCCGGGTTCGAACAGGTAGGCGAGCAGCGCAGCGCCGGCGAGGAGGAAGATCGCCTCCGACGCAGCCAGGCCATCGATGCCGTCCATGAAGTTGAACAGGTTGATCCACAGCGCGCCGCCCAGGGTCAGGAGCACCAGCAGCACCGATTCCGGGACCGGCAGGCCAAGCTGGTCGATCGGCAGCACCGCGACGATGGCGCCCATCAGCAGGACCTGCGCGCCCAGCCGCCAGCGCGCCGCGATCGGGCGCTTGTCGTCGGAATAGCCGATAAAGGCGAGCAGGATGCCCGCCATGATCACCGGCACCCCGAGCCAGGGCAACAGCAGCGCCATCAGCAGCCCGGCGACCGAACCGCCGGCGACGATGCCCACCCCGCCCCCGCCCGGCGTCGGGGCCACGTGCGAAGAACGACCGTTCGGCTGCTGCATCAGCCCGAGCTTGCCTGCCCGGCGCAAGATGAACCACGTAGTGAAGAACGAAACGAGCGCCGCGATGGCAGCGATGGCAAGGCCGAGTGTGGGCATGGGCGCTCCGGGTAACACACCCCAAAGCGGTAATGGCGCAAGCGGAGGGTCCGCAACCCCCTCTCTTGCAGTTTCTAAGGACTTGGCTGCGCCAAGCCCAAGAAACTGCTTTCTCCCCCGCCAAGGGGGAGAGGGTGCGCGCTGCACGTCCCCGGAACTCCATCTCCCCCTCGGCGGGGGAGAAAGCGAAATCTTGGGCTTAGCGTTTGCTAAGCCTTAGATTTCGCAAGAGAGGGGGTCGTTTCATCCGACAGGAAATCAGCCCGCGTAAAGCTGCAATCCGCCGTCGACGCGCAGCAGCTGGCCGTGGATGAACTTGGCTTCCGGCGAGCAGAGGAACACCACCGCATCGGCGATTTCCTCGGGCTCGGCGTAGCGGTCCATCGAGACCTTGTTGGAGTTCATCTTGTCCGGGTCAACCGTACGGGTGGCCTGGAACCGGGCGGTCTTGGCGGGGCCCGGGCTCACCACGTTGACGCGCACGCCATGCTCGCGGACCTCGTCGGCGAGGCAGCGGGTATAGTGGGTCACGGCGGCTTTCAGCGTCGCATAGATGCCGCCGCCGCTCACCCCGATGTGGGCAGCGACCGAGGCGATGTTGACGACGATGCCGTGCTGGCGCTCGACCATCTGCGGCACGAAGGCCTGGGTCACCAGCATGGTGCCGATCAGGTTGTTGTTGGTCAGCGTGATCAGGTCGTCATAGGTGATGCCGAGGATGTTGTTGGGCACCGGCTTGCCGCCCGCCGCGCCGATATCGCCGCCGGCGCAGTTGACGAGGATTTCGACCGGGCCGAACTTCTCCTCGATCTCCTTCTTCATATTGTTGACCGCGTCGCGGTCGCCGATATTGCCGGTGACGCCCATCGAGCGGACACCCAGCCCCTCGATGGTCTTGATCATGACGCCGAGGTTGTCGCCCTCGTTGTATTTGGCGGGGGCGTCCCAGCTCAGGTCATGCACCACGACATCGGCGCCGCGCGCGGCGAGCTTCTTCGCCATGACGCTGCCAAGCCCACGGCCCGAGCCGGTCACGAAAGCGATTTTGCCTGAAAGATCCTTTGCCATAGCGGCCTCCAATCACATTAGTCCAAGGGCCTTGAGGTTCGCGGCGCTCTTCCGGTACTGCCCAAGCTCGTAATCGATCAATTCGTGGTCGGCATTGCGCTGCCACGGGGTGCGCCATTCCTCGCCCACTTCGAACCGGTTCTTCTGCACGGCGAGCAGGCATGCGGCGAGGTCTTCGGCCTGCTTGGGGGCGTAGCCGTGCCACCACTCGGGCGTATAGAGCTTGACGTGCCGGTCCTCGAGCGCACCGATCTCGATACAGGCGAGCATCTCGTCATTGTGCTCGGCGAGGATGTCGAACATCTGCTTGTGCGGCACGCAACCGTCGCCCGAAGGGCAACGGACCAGGCGGAAGCCGTCGGGCTCGATCACCGCACGGTAATCCTTGACGTGGCAGTGGCGCACATAGGGCGCGATCACCCGGGTGAAATCGAGCGGCGACTCGCCCACCGGGAAGGTGTTGGCCATATCGAAGACGATGCGGACATTGGGACCGTACTCGTCGCAGAAATTGACCAGCTCGCGCGAGGTGAAATCCTGGTGGTTCTCGATCAGCAGCACGACGCCGGCGGCGGTCAGCTTGGGCACGGCGGCCTCGAGCTTCTCGTGCACCGAGGCTACGAGATCGTGCCACTTCTGGCCGGCCGCGGCGCGATCACCGCAGAGGATCGGGGTCAGGGCGACGCGGATATATCTGGCATCGAGCGCGGTGGCGGCGTGGATCAGCATGTCCATGTCGCCATGCTGCAGTCCGGAACTGACGATGCGTTTCCAGCCAAGACCGTCGAGGCGCTGCTTCAAGGCCGCGAGTTCGGCGTCGGACTTGTCCTTCAGCCAGCCTTCCCACAGCTCGATGGCCTTGCCGCCCAGTTCCTCGGTCAGCTTGATGAAGCCCTCGAGGCCGACCCCGTCGGGGTTGTGGCGCGGTGTGCCGGAGCCCTGCAGGCCGAGATAATAGGTGAGGCCATAGGGGTTGAGGCCGGTCGTGAGTTTCATCTGGTCACCGCCTTCGAGTCAGTGAGAGTTAGCGCAATCCAGCATCTACAGTAATCGACTGCTTGGTGATCATTCGACTGTCGTCGGATGCGAGGAACAGCACCATACGGGCGATCTCGTCGCCGAGCAGTACCTGCTGGATGGTCTGGCGCGACACGACATGGTCGATCGAGGCCTGATCCTTGAACCACAGCCGCTTCTGCCGCTCGGTGATCACGGCGCCGGGTTCGATGGCGTTGACGCGGATATTGTCGACACCGAAACCGCGGCCAAGGGCGCGCGTCAGGCCGATGATCGCCGACTTGGCGGTGGCGTAGACCGGCATGTTCGAGGCACCGCCGCGCCAGGCGATCGAAGAGAAGTTGATGATCGAGCCGCCGCCTTCCGCCTTCATCTGCTCGCGCACCGCCTGGGCAGCGAAGAATTGCGGCCTGAGATTCAGGTCGAGCGAGGCATCCCAGTATTCTTCGGTGACGGTGTCGATCTCGTGCCGATCGTCATTGGCGGCGTTGTTGACCAGCACGGTGATATTGCCGAGCCGGTTCCTGACCACGTCGATGGCGGCCTTCAGCCCGGTGACATCGGTGATGTCGCAGTTGATGAAGTGCGCCCCGGTCTCGTCGGCGATGGCTTGTCCGTCCTGATCGAGGATATCGACGAAGCCGACCTTAGCCCCCTGCCCGGCGAAGGCGCGGACGATATCGGCGCCGATGCCGGAGGCGCCGCCGGTGACGAAAACCACCCGCCCCTCGAGACTGGGGTATTTTGCAAACTTGGTAATTTCGGGTCCGCCTCTAGATCAGTCGCGTCGTCGCCGGATCGAACAGGCAGGCGCGGGTCATGTCGACGGCGAGCGGCATGTCCTCGCCGGTCCTGGGTGCCTCGTCCGGGGAGAAGCGGCCGACCACTTCGCGATCGCCGAACTTCAGCACCGCCATGGTCTCGGCGCCGGTCGGCTCCACCACTTCCACCGGAGCCGACATGGTGGCGAAACCCTGCTTGCCGCTGTTGCTGGCGGACTGACGGCTGAGATGCTCGGGCCGGATGCCGAGGATCACCTTCTTGCTCTGGGCCCGATCGGCGACGCCATTGTGCAGCGGCAGGCTGGCAACGCCGCCGCCCGACAGCGGGAAGTTGACCGCCGGGGCGCCACCCGACGAGGTGATCTCGGCGTCGATGAAGTTCATCGACGGCGAGCCCATGAACCCGGCGACGAAGATATTGGCCGGACGGTTGTAGACGGTGTCGGGATCGGCGAATTGCTGCACCTCGCCCTGGTGCATCACGGCGATGCGCGAGGCCAGCGTCATGGCTTCGACCTGGTCATGGGTGACATAGATCGTGGTCTTGCCGATGCGCTGATGCAGCTTCTTGATCTCGGTGCGCATGTCGACGCGCAGCTTGGCATCGAGGTTGCTGAGCGGCTCGTCGAACAGGAACAGCGCCGGATCGCGCACCAGGGCGCGGCCCATGGCGACGCGCTGGCGCTGACCACCCGAGAGCTGGCCCGGCTTGCGCTTCAAAAACGGCTCGATCTGCAGCAGGGCAGCGACGCGCGCGATGGTCTTTTCCTGCTCGGCCTTGGGCACGCCTCGGCTTTCCATGCCGAAGGCCATGTTCTCCTTGACCGTCATGGTCGGATAGAGCGCATAGGACTGGAACACCATGGCGATGTCGCGGTCCTTGGGCTGCACCGAGTTGACCAGCCGGTCGCCGATATAGATCTCGCCGGAGGTCACCGTCTCGAGGCCGGCGATCATCGCCAGCAAGGTGGATTTGCCGCAGCCCGAAGGCCCGACCAGGGCGATGAACTCGCCGGTATTGGCCTCGAGGTCGACACCCTTCAGCACTTCGACGACGCCGAAGCTCTTACGCAGGTTCCTGATGGTCAAGGACGCCATTTACTTGATTGCTCCCTGGGTAAGGCCGCGGACGAAGTATTTTCCGCCGAAGAAATAGACGAGCAGCGGCGGCAGCGCGCCGATCAGCACGGCCGCACTCATCACGTCGTAGGTACGGACGGTGGTGCCGCTCATCGAGAGGGCGACCAGTGCCGCGGTGATAGGCTGGTTGGAACCCGAGTTGAGCACCACGCCGAACAGGTATTCGTTCCAGATGCCGGTGAACTGCCAGATCACCGTGACGATGATGATCGGCGGCGACAGCGGGATCATGATCTTCCAGAAGATGCGCCAGAAGCCGGCGCCGTCGATGCGCGCCGCCTTCAGCAGATCGTCCGGGATCGAAACGTAGTAGTTGCGGAAGAACAGGGTGGTGAAGCTCAGGCCCTGGATGCAATGCACCAGGATCAGGCCGTAGACCGAGTTGGCGAGGCCGATCTGGCCCAGCGTGAACGCCCAGGGCAGCAGCGCGATCTGACCGGGCATGAACACGCCGAGCAGCATGCAGCCGAAGACGATCTCGGAGCCCGGGAACTTCCACTTCGAAAGGATGTAGCCGTTGATGGCGCCGAGCGCGGTGGAAATGATGGTCGCCGGGATGACCATCGCCACCGAGTTCCAGAAGTAGCGGGCCACGCCGTTGCACTGGCCGCCGATGCAGAAATCGCTCCACGCCTGCGGCCAGGCATCGAGGCGGAAACTCTGCGGCAACGAGATCAGGCCATTGGCGCCGATCTCGATGTTGGTCCGGAACGAGTTGAGGAACACCACCAGGAACGGAACGATGTAGACGATCGAGATCAGGCCGAGCAGGCCGTAGATGACGATGCGCGAGATCAGCCGGCGCCGGCTGGCTATTCCCGCCTCTCGGTCCTCGACCGCGGCGGTACCGTAAACAGCGTCAGCCATTGCGAGCCTCCCGGCGCCGACGCCACACGAGATAGAGCGAGTAGGGCACGAGGACGATGGCCAGTGCCGCCAGCACCATCATGGCTGCTGCAGCGCCCTGCCCGATCTCGCCACGCTGGAACATGAAGTCGTAGACGTAAGTGGCGGGGAAGGTGGTCGAGATGCCCGGACCGGAATTGGTCAGCGCCACGGCGAGGTCGAAGGTCTTGATGGCAAATTGCAGCAGCACCACCGCGACGGCGATGAAGATAGGCCCGATGGTGGGCAGGATCACCTTGCGATAGGTGCGGAACCAACTGGCGCCGTCGATCTGCGCCGCCTTGATGATGTCGGGGTCGACCGAGCGGAGGCCGGCGAGGAACAGCGCCATCGAGAAGCCCGCGGAGCCCCAGATGCCGGTGATGATGATGGCCCAGATGGCGTTCTTGCGGTCGGAGGTGAGGGCGAACTGGAAGTCGGTCCAGCCCCACGAATTGACCAGGAACTGGATGCCGCTCGAGGGATTGTAAAGCCACTGCCACACGGTACCGGTGGCGATGAAGCTGACGGCGAGGGGGTAGAGGAAAATCGTGCGCCAGAACGACTCGGCGCGGATCCTCTGGTCGATCAGGATGGCCAGCAGCAGGCCGAATGCCATCGAGATGGTGACGTAAAAGAGCGAGAAGAACAGCAGGTTGTTGTAGGCCACGCTCCAGCGGCGGTTGGTCCAGAGCGAGACGTAGTTCTCAAAACCCTTGAAACCGTAGCTGGGCAGCAGGGTGGAGTCGCTGAGCGAGATATAGAATGTCCAGCCCGCGAAGACGAAGACGTAGATGAAGGACGCAAGGATGGACGGCGCGATGATGAATATCGGGGTCCACTTCTTGATGCGGTCCCAGGTGCTCGTGCCAGCCGAAACGGCCTGACCTGCCATTGCCAACGGAATACCCTCCCAACCGGCCACCAAAGGGAACCGGCCGCGGGCTGGAGGCCCGCGGCCGGATCGTCAGATGGTTACATCTGAGCTTCAACGGCGTCGGCCATCAGGTTGGCCGCCTCTTCCGAAGTCATTTCCGGCGTGTTCACGAACTCGGTGATGAGGTCCATCATCGCGCCGCGATACTTCTGGAGCACGGTCATGTTGTGCGCCATGGAGCGGACCAGCGCGCCATCCTCGATCGAGGCCTTCAGCGCGACCTGGCTTTCCTGCTGGCAGACGTTGAAGCCGTCCGACAGGTCGACATCGAGACGCGCCGGGATCGAGCCCTTCGAGATGTTGAAGGTCTTCTGGAACTCAGGCGACAGGATCAGGCTGGCGAGCAGCTTCTGGCCTTCCTGGTAGTCCGGGTCGTTCTGCTTGAAGAACACCACGGAGTCGGAGTTCAGGATGAAGCCCGGCTTGCCCCAGTCGGTCGGAGCCTGGCCGCACAGGATGTCGACGCCCGGCTCCTTGCCGACCGACTTGATGGTGCCCAGTTCCCAGTCGCCCATGATGAAGAACAGCGCGTCGCCGTTGACCATCATGTTGGAGGCGGTGTCGTAGTCGCGGCCGGCGATGGCCGGGTCCATGTACTTCGAAACCATCAGGCGCATCTGGTCGAAGGCCTTGATCATGCCCGGCGAACGCAGGGCGTCGACGTCGGCTTCGACGAACGCCTTGCGGTAGAGATCGAGATCCTGCCCGTAGACGATGTTTTCGAAGGTGGTGGCGTCGGTCCAGTCGGCCGAGAGGTGGGCAAGGCAGATCTTGCCACCGGCAATGGCCTTGTCGCAGGCGGCGTTGAAGTCGGCCCAGGTCTTGGGCAGCTCGGTCACGCCGACGGCTTCCATCGCCGCCTTGTTGCCCCAGATCCAGTTGATGCGGTGGATGTTCATCGGGGCGGCGACCCACTTGCCGTCCGGCTTCATCACCGGCAGCAGTTCAGGGGCGACGACGGCATCCCAGTTCTCGGCCTTGGCCAGTTCGTCCATGTCGGCGGTGCCGCCGGTGGCGTTCCACTCGGCGATTTCCGGACCCTTCAGCTGCACGGCGGCCGGGGCGTTGCCGGCGACGACGTCGGCGCGGAGCTTGGCGAGGGTGTTGGCGGTGTGACCGGCAATGGCGGTCTGCTCCCAGGTGCCGCCGGCTGCGGTGAACATCTCACCGAGCTTGGCAATGGAGGCGGCGTCGTTGCCGGACGCCCACTGGTGCAGCATCAGCACCTTGGGGGCGGCCATCGCCGTGCCCGAAAGCAAGGCGGCAGCAAGCATCGTGGTCGCGGCAGCCGCGACCTTGGTCGTGAAGGTCATAATTGTCTCTCTCCCTTGAAAGCGCCTGTCGCCACCCCGGCTCTCCCTGCCGGCCCCTGTGGCTACTTGCGCTTTTCTCCCGGCGGTGCACATCCTCCTGCGCACCGTCGTATTAGTTCTATGGTGAACTTATTCGGCTTGTCAACGCGCTTGGGGAGGGGGAGGCGTGAATCGGATCGAGCTCAAATCTCTACTTGCTGACAGTGCTTTAGCGACTCCCGCGGGGAGAATTGTGCGCACCCTGAGCGAGCGGGGCGCGCTGAGCGCGACACAGCTTGCGCGGCTCACCGGGCTGGCCAAGTCGACGGTTTCGACAGCTCTCGCCGAGCTCCGACGCTCGCAGATGGTGGTGGAAATCGGCAGCGAATCCGTCGGCGGCGTCGGTCGTCCGGCCACGGCGCTGACGCTCAATCCGCGCGCCGGCACCTGCATCGGCATCCTGATCGGCTCGACCGAAATCCAGGTCATCCTGGCCGACGTGGCGCACACGATTCTGTCGGACAAGACCATCAACCTCGAGGTGGACTACTCGCCTCAGACCGCCATCCAGCATGTGCGCCAGCTGATCACCGAGGCCTATGAGGGGCAGTGGCAGCGCCAGGACGGCCTGCTCGGGGTCGGCATAGCGGTGGGTGGTCCGGTCAACCCGGTGACCGGCACGGTGCTGCGGGCCGGCGGCATGCCGACCTGGGCCGGGGTCGACATGCGCGAGCTGTTCGGCCCGATCTTCCCCGACGTGCCGATCTTCTGCGACAACGAATCCAACTGCTCGGCCATCGCCGAGATGACCTGGGGAGCGGCGCAGGGACACGACGATTTCGTGGTCTATACGCTCGATCTGGGCATTGGCGGCGCCATCGTCGCCGGCGGCCGGGTGCTGCGCGGCATTGCCGGCGGCGCCGGCGAGTTCGGCCATGTGGTGCTCGATCCGCAGGGCCCGCTCTGCCGCTGCGGCAACCGCGGCTGCATCGAGGTCTATGCCAGCTTCCGCGAACCGCTGGCCGAAGCGGAGCGACATTTCGGCCGCTCGCTGCGGCTGACCGACGTGGTCGAGCTGGCGATGGGCGGCGATGAACTGTGCAGCCGCCTGATCGCGCGCGCCGGCGAAGCGGGCGGGCACGGTCTCGGCCTGATCGGCTCGGTGTTCAACCCGACGCTGGTGGTGGTGAGCGGCCGGCTGGCCGCGGCCGGCGACATCCTGATGAAGCCGCTCGCCGAGAGCTTCGAGCGCTATACGCTGGTCAAGCATGGGGACGTTCCCGACGTAGCCCGCACCGTGCTTCGCCCCAGCCGGTTCTCCGACAATGGCGCCTGCATGGGCGCCGTCGGGCTGGTGCTGCGGCACCACGGACGGCTGGTGAACTAGAGCGAGCGGTTGGTGAACTGGGCCCCCCGGCCGACAGGGCGGTGCGGGAAGAGTACCCCTTCCCCTGTCCCCTCCCCGCAAGGGGGAGGGAGACGCCTACACTGATGCCGGTGTTTTGGTCTCCTCCCCCCTTGCGGGGGAGGGACAGGGTGGGGGTGCTCTTCCCGCACCGAGCTATCCCACGTGCGACAGCCCTCACGCGCAGCGGCAATCTTACGCCTTGCTCCTCGCCGCCGTCTCGAACACCCTCCCGCCTCTCTCGCAAAAAGGAGTCGCGCGGCATGACCATCGCAATCATCGGAGGGACGGGCTTTCTCGGCACCGCCACGGCGAAACGGCTCAGGCAGCGCGGCGCCGATGTGCTGGTGGTGGCGCGCGGCCAGCACCAGGTGGCGCTGCCCGACGGTGTCAGGTTCGAGAAGGCCGACCGCATGGACGGCGAGACACTGACGCGGCTGCTGAAGGACAACGGCGTCACCGCAGTCATCGACATTTTCACGATCAGCCTGCGCAACACGCAGCCGGTGATCGAGGCCGCAGGCAAGGCCGGCGCGCGCTATGTGCTGGTGAGCTCGACCGACGTCTATTCGAACTATGGCGGGCTGCTGAAAAAGGAGAGCCCGGCGATCCGCCCGGAGCCGGCAACCGAGGACTCGCCGCTGAGGACGCTGCGCTACCCCTACCGGCAGAACGAGCGCCGGCCCAAGGGGATCGAGGACAACCTGTTCGAGGAATACGACAAGATCCCGATCGAGGAATTCGCCATGGCCGCCGGCGCTCCGCAGGCGACGGTGCTGCGGCTGCCGATGATCTTCGGGCCCGACGACAAGCAGCACCGCTTTGCCTGGGCGATCAGGGGCGCCAAACGGGGCGAGCCGTTCCGGCTGGACCGGCGCGGCGCCGGCTGGCTCAATTCCTACGCCTATATCGACGACGTGGCGGAAGCGCTGGCATTGGCCGCCACCCTGCCCGAGGCCGAAGGTCGGATCTACAACGTGGCGCAACCCTATGTGCGGACGCAGGCGGACTGGGCCCGCACCGTGCTGACGCTGATGGGGGTCGACAGCGAGATCGTGCTGGTCGATGCCGATGCCGGCGGGATCCTCGCCGACCGTGCCGACAGCAGCGACCTCAGCTATCCGCTGACACTGGATTCCGCTCGTATTCGGGCCGAACTGGGCTACAGTGAGATCGTTCCCGAAGAGCAGGCGCTGCGCCGCACCATCGAATGGGAGCTCAGCCAGGGCTAGCTTCCAGACGATACGATCACCTGCCGGGCAAACTCTTGGGTGGGATTGACTCGGGCGCGCGCTACTTTAGTGTCACTAAAATCGCGAGGGCGCCTGTGCCAGTCTTGAAGTTTGAAAAGCGTTCCGATCCGGCCGAGGTTGCGGCTCCGATCGACCCCAGCCTTGGGCAGCGTCTGCGCGACCGCCGCAAGGAACTGGGCAAGACGCAGCAACAGGTGGCCGAAGAGGCGTCGCTGACGGTCGGTTTCATCTCGCAGATCGAGCGCGGCATCTCCACGCCGTCGCTGGCCTCGCTCTACAATGTGGCCAAGGCGCTCGAAAGCACGGTGGACATGTTCGTGTCCGCCGCGCCGGCCCGTCATCACAGCGTGGTCAGCCATTCCGGCCAGCGCCAGACCTACAAGGTCGGCGGCACCTCGCGCTTCTACGAGTTCCTCGAGCGCGGCTTTCCCGACGCCAAGCTCAATGCCTGCCTGTCGCACGTGCCACCCGGACACGCCTCCGAGATGATGAGCCACGAGGGCGAGGACTTCGTCTATCTCGTCTCGGGCGAGATGCTGTACGAGGTCGATGGCGTCGAATATCGCCTCGGCCCCGGCGACACGCTGCATTTCGACAGCCGCCGGCCGCATCGCGGCACCAATATCGGCCCCGGCACGGCGCTCGAACTCTGGGTCGGGACGATGCAGCTGTTCCCCGAATGACCGTGATCGATGCTGCCACCGCCATGAAACTTGCCACGGCCCTCGCGGCCGGACCGACAGAGCTGTTCGCCGTGCTGTCGGGGCTGTTCACCGGCATTCCGGGGGTCCGCACCGCGACGTTCATCGCGACGGCGCCGGACAAATCGGTGACCCATCGCATCGGCACGTCCAACCCTGTCGACTTCCCGGTGGGCAATGTCGACCCGGTCGGCGACGATGTGTGGAACAACACCATCCTGGGCGCGATGCGGCCGGTCATCGGCGACAGCGTCGCCGGCATGGCGGCTTTCCTGCCCGAGACGGAGGGGCTCGTCGCCATGGGCTATGGCGCCTGCTCGTGCTTTCCGATCGTGATTGCGGGCGAGACGCGCGGCGTGGTGGCGCTGCTCGGCGATGCCGGCATCTTCACCCCGGCCACGCTGGCCCGAATTGATACCCTTCTACCCATCGCTGCGCTGACCTTCACCTTTGAGGGGATCAGTAAGCTGCCCGATCGGGGCAGCGGACTGCCCTGAGGGATCAGCGAGAGGTGACGCCTGCGACGACAACCGGCCGCATCAGCCGGAGACTAACGACTTCAACCAGGGAGACTGTCATGCGTTTGTTCAAGACGCTTATGGCGGTCGCCGTCGGCGCGGTGATGACCGCGTCCGGAGCGATCGCCGAAACGCCCAAGAATACCCTCGTCATCGCCGATGCGATCGACGACATCATCACGCTCGATCCGGCCGAAGTGTCGGAAGTCGGCGGCGTGCTGGCCAGCCAGCAGATCTACCAGCCGCTGGTGAGCTTCGACCCGGCCGACCCGACCAAGATCACCGGCGTGCTCGCCGAAAGCTGGTCGGTGTCGGAAGACGGCAAGACCTTCACCTTCAAGATGAACCCGAACGCCAAGTTCGCTTCGGGCAATCCGGTGACTGCCGCCGACGCCGAGTATTCGCTGCGCCGCGTTATCCTGCTCGACAGCCGCATCTCGTTCATCCTCACCCAGTTCGGCCTGAACAAGGACAATGTCGAGGCGAACATCAAGGCGATCGACCCCTCGACCCTGCAGATCGTCGTCGACCAGAAATACGCCCCGAGCTTCGTGCTCTACGTGCTCTCGGGCTATACCGGCGGCATCGTCGACTCGACCATCGTCAAGCAGCATGAAGGCAAGACCGAAGCCGGCGCCAACGACTACGGCAACGCCTGGCTGAAGGCCGACAACTCGGCCGGTTCGGGCCCGTATGTGCTGACCAAGTGGGACCCGAAGGTCTCGATCCTGCTCAGCCGCAACGAGAACTACTGGGGCACCGCCCCGGGCGTCGACCGCATCTTCCTGCAGCACATGCCGGAATCGGCGACGCAGCGCCTGGCGCTCGAGAAGGGCGATATCGACATCGCCAACAAGCTCGGGCCCGATGATATCGGCGCCGTGTCGGCCAACCCCAATGTGAAGATCCTCGAGGGCGTGTCCTCGACGATGTACTATTTCGGCCTCAACATGCGTAACCCGGCGCTGAGCAACCCCAAGGTCGTCGAAGCCATCAAGTATGGCGTCGATTACCAGGGCATCGCCGACACCATCGGCAAGGGCACCATCAAGGTGCACCAGACCATGATCCCGGATGGGTTCCTGGGCGGTGGCATCAACTACAACCCCTACTCGCTCGACATCGAGAAGGCCAAGGCGCTGATCGCCGAGTCGGGCGTCGCGACGCCGATCAAGCTGGCGACCGTGGTCTGGAACGTGCCGCCCTACCCCGATTACGCGCAGGCCGTGCAGGCCACCCTCAGCCAGATCGGCGTCGATCTCGACCTGCAGGTGGTGGATGGCGGCCCGTGGCTCGATCGCTACCGCTCGCACGATCTCGACGTCTGGTTCGGCCTGTGGGGTCCGGACTATCCCGATCCGCACTCCAACGCCAAGGCGTTCGGCAACCATGACCCGTCCGATCCGGATGGCCAGAAGGGCAACCTCGCCGACCGCTTCGGCTGGAACTCGGGCAAGGTCTCCGAGCTGATCAACCAGGCCGTGCAGGAGCAGGACGTCGAAAAGCGCAAGGCGCTGTACGACGAGGCACAGCGGCTGCACACCGATACCTCGCCGTTCGTGTTCATGTTCCAGGACAGCCGCAAGGTTGCCATGCGCTCGAATGTCAACGGCGTCGTGCTCGGCATCACCTTCTCGGACGACCGCTACGGCGGCGTGACCAAGGAATAACCTTGGCGAGGGCATCGCCCTTCGCTACCGCTCAGGTCGCGCGGCCAAGGCCGCGTGATCCGTCATCCGGCGCTGCGCGCCACCTTCTCCCGCAAGGGGAGAAGGCAAACGCGGAGAGGCAAGTGGCTTCTCGGAGATGCATTTGACGAAGATCGTGGCCCGCTTTCACGCCGCACTATCCGCCATCCCTTCTCCCCTTGCGGGAGAAGGTGCCCGAAGGGCGGATGAGGGGTCTGCATCGCGACGCGATGCACGCTACGAGCGCAAGCGAGGAGCGATTGCTCGACCGGTTGAAGGGGCAACCCAATGAACCGCCCCCTCCGCCTGTTCATCGGCATCGGCTCATGGCTAATCACGGTGGCCATCACGCTGATCGGCCTGGCCGCCCTCACCTTCTTCATCGGCCGCGTGCTGCCGATCGATCCGGTGCTCTCGATCGTGGGCGAGAAGGCGACGCCGGAAGTGTACCAGAAGGTCTATCTCGAGTTGGGGCTCGACAAGCCGATCTGGCTGCAATTCTGGGATTATCTCGGCAAGCTGCTGCGCGGCGATTTCGGCACCTCGTTCTCGACTTCGCGACCGGTGCTCACCGACCTGATGAATTTCTTCCCCGCAACGCTCGAGCTTTCGACCATCGGGCTGATCATCGGTGTCGTGCTGGGCGTGCCGATGGGTGTCGCCTCGGCCTACTGGCATGAGAAGTGGCCCGACCATGTGCTGCGCGTCATCGGGCTGGTCGGCTATTCGGTGCCGGTGTTCTGGCTCGGCCTCGTGGGCCTGTTCATCTTCTACTACCTGCTCGGCTGGGTGTCGGGTCCGGGCCAGCTCGACGTGTTCTATGTCGGGGTGGTCAAGCGGATCACCGGCTCGATCCTGATCGACAGCGCCATTGCCGGCGAGTGGGAGATCTTCTTCAACGCCATCAGCCACATGGCGCTGCCGGCCATGCTGCTGGGCTATTACAGCCTCGCCTATATTTCGCGCATGACGCGTTCGGTGATGCTGGACCAGCTGAGCCGCGAGTATGTGCTGACCGCCCGGCTCAAGGGCGCCAGCGAGTTCCGCGCCGTCGCCGGGCATGCGCTGCGCAACGCGGCGATCCCGCTGGTGACGGTGATCGCGCTCAGCTATGGCGGGCTGCTCGAAGGCTCGGTGCTGATCGAGACGATCTTCTCGTGGCCGGGCATCGGCAACTACATCTATTCCTCGCTGTTCGCCGCCGACATGAACGCGGTGCTGGGTGGCACGCTGCTGGTCGGCGTGGTGTTCGTTTTCCTCAACATGCTGAGCGACGTGCTGTATCGCGCACTCGATCCGCGCTCACGGGAGTTCGCCAAATGAGCGTCACCCCCGATCTCGTCGACGATCCGAAGCGCGCGGTGCGCGCCGCTCGCTGGGCCGAGTTCAAGGTCTTCACCCGCCGCTTCATGCGCAACCCGCTCGGCGTGGTCGGGCTGGTCATCGTGGTGCTGCTGCTGGTCTGCGCCGCCTTCGCGCCGCTGCTGGCGACGCACGATCCGTATCTGCCGAGCCTTGCCGACCGCCTCGCCGCCCCGGGCGCCAATTACTGGCTGGGCGCCGACGAGCTCGGCCGCGACATCTATTCGCGCATCCTCTACGGCTCGCGCCTGACGCTGCTGATCGTGGCGCTGGTGATCGTCACTTCGGCGCCGATCGGGCTGATCATCGGCGCCGTCTCGGGCACGGTCGGCGGCTGGGTCGACGTGATCTTCATGCGCGTCACCGACGTGTTCCTCGCCATCCCCAAGCTGCTGCTGGCGCTGGCCTTCGTTGCGGCACTCGGGCCAGGCATCGTCAACGCGGCGCTGGCCATCACGCTCACTGCCTGGCCACCCTATGCGCGGCTGGCGCGGGCCGAAGCGCTGATCGTGCGCAACTCGGACTATGTCAACGCGGTGCGGCTGGCCGGGGCCAGCGAGTTCCGCATCATCGTGTTCCACGTCATCCCGATGTGCCTGAGCTCGGTCATCGTGCGCATGACCTTCGACATGGCGGGCATCATTCTGACCGCTGCAGGCCTGGGCTTCATCGGGCTCGGGGCGCAGCCGCCGCTGCCCGAGTGGGGCGCGATGATTTCCACCGGCCGCAAGTTCATCTTCGACCAGTGGTGGGTGGCGACGATGCCCGGCATCGCGATCTTCACCGTGTCGCTCGGCTTCAACCTGCTGGGCGACGCCATGCGCGACCTGCTCGATCCGCATCTGAGGCAGCGCAAATGAGTGCACTGGTCGAGATCGAAAATCTCCACGTCGCCTTCCGCAACGACGAAGGCGGTTACAATGACGCGGTGCGCGGCGTGACGCTGTCGCTCGGCCGCGAGAAGCTGGGTATCGTCGGCGAGAGCGGCTCGGGCAAGAGCCTCACCGGCCGCGCCCTGCTTGGCGTGCTGCCGCCCTATGCGCGGATCAGCGTCGACAAGATGAACTTCGACGGTATCGACCTGAGGTCGGCCAGCCCGAAGCTGCGCCGCTCGCTGCGCGGCGGACGCATGGGGATGATCCTGCAGGACCCGAAATTCTCGCTGAACCCGGTGATGACCGTCGGCAAGCAGATCGTCGAAGCGATCCGCATCGGCGACCGCCGGATCTCGGGCAGCGACGCCAGGAAGAAGGCGCTGGGCATTCTGGAGGCGGTGCATATCCGTGAGCCGGAGCGGGTGTTTTCGCTCTACCCGCACGAATTGTCGGGCGGCATGGGGCAGCGGGTGATGATCGGCATGATGGTGGTTCGCGAGCCGGACCTGCTGATCGCGGACGAACCCACCTCGGCGCTCGACGTGACGGTGCGCACCCAGGTGCTGTCGATCCTCGACGAGCTGGTGACGCGGCGCGGCATGGGGCTGATCTTCATCAGCCACGACCTGAACCTCGTGTCGAAATTCTGCGACAGGGTGATCGTCATGTATGCCGGCCGCATCGTCGAGAGCATCGAGGCGAGCCGGCTCAGCGAAGCGACCCATCCCTATACTCGGGGGCTGCTGTCCTGCCTGCCGCATATCGATGGCTCGCTGGAGCCGCTACCGGTGCTCAACCGCGAAGCCAGCTGGGCGGGAGCCGCGTGATGCTCGAGATACGTGATCTCAACGTCGAATTCTCCGGCAAGCTGGCGGTCCGCAACACCAGCTTTTCGGTAGAGGCGGGCGAGAGTTTCGGGCTCGTCGGCGAAAGCGGCTCGGGCAAATCGACGATCCTGCGCACCGTGATGGGGCTCAACGCCAACTGGAACGGCAGCATCAGCGTCGACGGCCTCGACGTCCGCAAGATCCCGCGCAAGCAACTGGCCAGGATGGTCCAGATGGTGTTCCAGGACCCCTACTCGTCGCTGCATCCGCGCTATGTCATCGGCCAGCAGATCGCCGAGCCGATGAAGATCAACGGCATCGCCAACCCGGAGCGGCGCACGGCGGAACTGCTGGAGCTGATCGGGCTCGGCGCAAAGTTCCAGTTCCGCTTCCCGCACGAACTTTCGGGCGGGCAGCGACAGCGCGTCGCCATTGCCCGCGCCCTGGCGCTCAGCCCCAAGCTCCTGCTGCTGGACGAGCCGACCTCGGCGCTGGATGTGTCGATCCAGGCGGAAATCCTCAACCTGCTCAATCGCCTGCGCAAGGAGCTGGGCCTCACCTTCGTCATCGTCAGCCACGACCTGGCGGTGATCAGCTACATGTGCGAGCGGCTGATGGTGATGCGCAATGCCCAGCCGGTCGAGACGCTGACCCGCGAGCAATTGCGATCCGGCGCCATCGCCGAGGACTATACCAAGGCGCTGATCGCCGCGGCCTGACGCGAGGCCTTCTCAGGCGGGAGCCTTGTCTGCCATACGGGCAAGGCAGCGCGCCGCGTCGCGCGGACGGCCCAGTTCGCCATAGCGCGAGGCGGCCTCGTCGAAGGCGGCAAGGGCCCGGACCTCGTGGCCCTGGGCCCGGCGCTGCACGCCTCGGGCCTCCCAGAGCGCGGCCGCCCACGGCCCGCCGTGCCACATGCCGGCAATGCGCTCGGCATCGGCGAGCCGGCGATCGACTTCCTGCAGCTGCCCCGCCTCGACCAGCGCGATGACCGAGGCCGTGCGGAGCGCCATCGAGCAGGGCTGGCACGCGCCGTTGGTCAGCAGCCGATCCCCCGCCAGGATGGCCTCGGCCGCCTTCTCGCGGCTGGTGGCGGCGCGCACCGCCAGCGCCTGCATGCGCATGTTGAGATGCGGCGACAGCCAGGTGGCCTCGGCCTCGCCGAGCCCGCGCTGGATCAGCCGATTGGCGCGCCATTTCTGGCCGCGTTCGAGGGCAATCTCGGCGAGCCGTTCGAGCGCCAGGACGCGACCGGCAACGGCGCCGGCTTCCAGCAACAGGTCTTCGGCATCCTCGAGCAGCGCCTCGGCCGCGTCGAGTTCTCCCGAAAACAGCGCCACTTCGCCGAGCAGCAGGTTGGCCAGACCGCGACCGGCCACGGAGTCGGCCTCGGTGGCGACGGCCAGCAGCTCGCGCGACTGCTCGGCGATCCCGGCATGGCCATGGGCGCTGCAGAGGCAGAACTCGGACAGGCAGAGATGGCCATCGAAGACGTGGCGCACGAAAGCCGGGCGCGCCCGCACCCACTCGATGAACTCGGAGCGGAACAGTTCCGGCCAGCGTTGCTGCATATTGGCCGACAGGCCGAGCAGCGCGCTGGCCTGGCCGACTTCCCGCGCCAGGTTGGCGCCGAGCGCCTGGTCGCGCGTCTCGCGGGCGATCTCGCTGGCCCGGTCGAACTCACCGCTCTGCAGGTGCACCAGGCCCCAGGCGAGCGAGGCGCGGATGCGGTCGGACGGGTCCGCCTGCTGCGTGCTGGAAAGCGCCAGAGCCTTCTCGTAGAGCGCGATCGCCGCTGCACTGGGCCCCACCCCGAGTTCGGCGTGCAGATTGTCGCGCAACTGGTTGAACTGGCGGATCGCCTCGACCCGGTTGCCGGCATCGAGGGCCCGCTGCATCAGGGCGCACTGCGCCTGCTCGTCGGTGGGATCGTGGGCGATCAGCCGCTGCCACAGCCCGCCGGCGCGGAGCAACTCGGCGTAGCGCTGCTGCAGCTGGTAGCGCGGGCCATCGAGCCAATCGACATAGATGTCATCGGGCAGCAGCTGGCCGCCATAGAGGTCGGCGGCCCGCTCGAACTCGGCAGGGTCGCGGGATTTCAGCGCCGCCTTGGTGGCAGCCTCGAACTGCTCGGCGTCGATACTGAGCTCGGCCCCCGGAGCCAGTGAAACGACGTCGTTGCCGAGGGTGATCAATTCCGGCGCGCCCAGGGTGCGGCGGGCGAAATGCACGGCTTTGCGCAGATTGGCGCCCGCGGCTTCGGCCTCGAGCTCGGGCCAGAACGCCTCCATCAGCTGTTCACGGTGGAGGCGATGCGTCGGGGTGATGGCGAGGAACTTCACCAGCGCGGCAGCGCGGTCGCGCCGCCAGTCGGCAACCGGGATCGGGCGGCCATCGACGCTGACGCCGAAACGGCCGAGCAAAGTAATCGAAATACGCAAGACAGCACCGTCCAGAGCTGTTGCCGCGGCCAGATCGACGGGCCGTCACCAAGCGTTCCCCGACGAGGAACGCTGGCGGAACATAGATTTCCTAAGGTGTGCGGGCAATCGAATTTCCCAACCACAGGACACCGAAATGACCCTCAATATCAATGTGATGGCTCCCGACTTCAGCGCCGATACGACAATGGGGCGGATCTCGTTCCATCAATGGCTGGGCAATGACTGGGGGATCATCTTCTCCCACCCCAAGGATTTCACGCCGGTCTGCACCACCGAGCTCGGCTACATGGCGCGGCTGAAGCCGGAATTCGACAAGCGCGGCGTCAAGGTGATCGGGCTGTCGGTCGACCCGGTGGAAAAGCATGCCGGCTGGGCCATGGATATCGCGGAGACGCAGGGCACGGCACCGAACTTCCCGATGATCGGCGATCCGACGCTGGCGATCAGCCAGCTTTATGACATGCTGCCCGCTTCGGCCGGCTCGAGTTCGGACGGCCGTACCGCGGTCGACAACCAGACGGTGCGCAATGTCTACATCATCGGGCCGGACAAGAAGATCAAGCTGGTGATCTCCTACCCGATGACCACCGGCCGGAACTTCGACGAGGTGCTGCGGGTGATCGACTCGCTGCAGCTCACCGCCAAGCACCGGCTCGCGACCCCGGTGAACTGGCGGCCCGGCGACGACGTGATCATCGCCGGCTCGGTGTCGAACGACGAGGCCAAGACGCTCTACCCGCAGGGCTGGAAGGAGCCCAAGCCCTACATCCGGATCGTGCCGCAGCCGGTGCTGACCTGAACCACGACGGGGGCGCTTCACGCGCCCCCTGACGTCCGCAACCCCGCCCACCGAGAAATGACATGAGCATCAAACCCCGCATCCTTGTGCTTGGCGCCGGCTTCGGCGGCCTCGAACTGACGACGTTGCTGTCCGAGCAACTGGGCGACGGCATCGACGTGACGCTGATCGACAAATCGGATTCCTTCATGTTCGGCTTTTCCAAGCTCGACGTGATGTTCGGCCATGCCGAAGCCGACGCGGTGCGCATGCCCTACAGCGCCTATGCCAAGCCGGGAGTGAAGCTGCTCAAGCGCACCATCACGGCGATCGATCCGGTGGCGCGGCGGGTCACCACCGACAATGGGGTGTTCGAAGCGGATCATCTCGTGATGGCGCTGGGCGCGGAGTACGATTTCGATGCGACGCCGGGACTGGCGGGGACCACCGAATTCTACTCGATCCCGGGGGCGGAACGGCTGCGCGGGCTGCTGCCGTATTTCACCAGTGGCCACGCGATCATCGGGGTGTGCGGCGCGCCCTACAAGTGCCCGCCGGCGCCGAGCGAATGCGCGCTGATGCTGCACGATTACCTGGTGGAGCGTGGGGTGCGGCAGAACTGCAAGATTTCGCTGGTGCTGCCGCTCGGCAGCCCGGTGCCGCCGTCGCCCGAGACGTCGCGGGCACTGCTCGAAGCCTTTGCGGAACGTGATATCGCGTTCATCCCGAGCCGCCGCGTCGCCTCGGTGGACAACGCGCGCAACGTCGCCGTTCTCGACGACGGACAGGAGATGCCGTTCGATTTGTTCCTCGGCGTGCCCAAGCACCGGGTGCCGCCGGTGGTGCTGGAAAGCGGCATGTCCGAGAATGGCTGGATCCCGGTCAATCCGCGAACCCTCGAGACGAAATACGAGAACGTCTACGCCGTGGGCGATGGCGCGGCGACCGGCACGCCCAAGGCCGGGGTGTTCGCCGAAGGCGCAGCCAAGGCCGTGGCGAGCGCCCTGGTGGCGAAGCTGCGGCAGAGCGGAGACGCCGTGGAGTATAACGGCTTCGGCACCTGCTACATCGAGTTCGGCGGCGGCCGTATCGGCAAGGTGGAGGTGGATTTCTTCTCCGGCCCGCAGCCGACCGGCAACTATTACGAACCCTCGGTGAACCTGCGTACCGACAAGCAGCATTTCGGTTCGTCGCGGCGGGCACGCTGGTTCGGGTTGTGAGGGGTGCACTGGCGGGCTAGCCTTGGGTTCTGCGCCGCCACCTTGCACGGGATATCATCTTGCTCGATCCACGACTGACACTGGCCCGGGACGGGATCGCCGCGCGGGCGCTCGAGGGGATCGTCCCGGCGGAGCGCTACGTCGACACCATCTTGCGTCAGGCTCGGTTGCCTGCTGCGGCGCTGCGCCGTGCCCCCTCGCCGGAGGCCGAGCAGCTCGACCAGCTGCTGTTCGGCGAGCTGTTCGAGGTGCTGGCCGAGGCAGACGGGTGGGCCTTCGGCCAGGCCAGGCGGGACGGCTATGTCGGCTATGTCGCAAGCGAGGCGCTGGGGGCGCCCGGCGCGGCGCCGACCCACACGGTGCGGGCGCTCCGGACCTATGGCTTCAGCGCGCCGAGCATCAAGGCGGCGCCGATCGGGCTTTACTCGATGAACACGCCGGTCGCCGAAGAGGGGCGCGAGGGGCGTTTCGTCAAGACAGCGGGCGGCTGGATCGTCGAGGAGCATCTGGCGGCGCTCGGCGATGACGCACCGGATTATGTGGCGGTTGCCGAGCGCTTGGTCGGCACGCCCTATCAGTGGGGCGGGCGGGAAAGCCTGGGGCTCGATTGCTCCGGCCTGGTGCAGCAGGCGCTCTATGCCGCCGGCCGCGCTTCTCCGCGCGACAGCGACCAGCAGGCGGCGATGGGCGAGCCGGTCGAGGGCACGGCCTTGCGGCGCGGCGACCTGGTGTTCTGGCGCGGGCACGTGGCGATGCTGACCAGCCCGACCGACATCGTCCACGCCAACTCCACCCATATGGCAGTGGTGATCGAGCCGCTGGCCGAGGCCGTGACGCGCACTGCCAACCGCGGCGGCGGCGAACCGACCGGATATCGGCGGATCTGAGCGACTTTCCGTCCCGCCTTGGCGGGTGGGGCGAGGTCGTGGCAAACCCTCGACCGGCAAAATGACGACGGCTATGCAGGCATCGGCCGGATGAAGTGCCTCGGCCCGACTTCGCGCACCTCGGCCTGTTCCAGCGCCGACTGCCGACGGATCAGGTCGATGCGGTCGAGCTCGTCGCTGAAGCGGGTATCGCCGAAACGGCGATCCGGATCCGGAACGGCGGAGAGCAAGAGCCTCGTATAGGGGTGCTGCGGGTTGCCGAGCACGCTTTCGGTCTCACCCCATTCGACGATCTGGCCGGCATACATCACCATGATGTCCTCGGCGACATAGCGGGCAGTGGCGATGTCGTGGGTGATGTAGAGCACGGCAAGCTTCAGCTCGCGCTTCATGTCGTTGAGCAGGTTCAGGATGCCGAGCCGTACCGAAACGTCGAGCATCGAGGTGGGTTCGTCCGCGATGATCACTTCGGGGTTCACCGCCAGCGCCCGGGCGATGCTGATGCGCTGGCGCTGGCCACCCGACAGTTCGTGCGGATATTTCGGCAGGATCAGCGCGGGATCGAGCTTCACCCGGCTCAGCACTTCGGCGATGGCGGCGTCGCGCGCCCTGCCCTTGAGGCTCGGCTGGTGCAGCCGCATCGGCCGCTCCAGATGGTAGCGGATGGTGTGCACCGGGTTGAGCGAGGAGAACGGATCCTGGAACACCATCTGCACGGCGCTGCGATAGGCCCGCATATCGCGGACGGCGCTGCCCTCGATCGGCTCCCCGCGGAACAGCAGCCGACCCTGGTCGGGGCGATACTCGCGCATGATCAGCCGAGCGGCGGTGGTCTTGCCCGAGCCGGATTCGCCAACCAGCGCCAGGGTGCGGCCGGGATGCAGCGCGAACGACACCGCGCGCGCCGCATGCACGGTACTGCCGGCGCGGTGAAAGACCTTGGACACATTGTCGAGGGCGAGGATGGGGCCCGGCTCAGTCATGGCGTCGGTCATGGCGTGGCCTCAGCGATGCGGGCACCGGTGAGGCGCGGGATCGAGGCCCAGAGTTTGCGCGTGTAGTCGTGCTGCGGCGTGCGGTAGATCGCCTGGGCGTCGTTGACCTCGACCAGCTCGCCTTCCAGCATGATGCCGATGCGGTCGGAGACCTGCACCATCAGCGCCAGGTCGTGGGTGATGAACAGCACCGAGAAGCCGAGTTCCTGGCGCAGCTTGTGGATGCGCTCGAGAATTTCGCGCTGCACCACCACATCGAGCGCGGTGGTCGGCTCGTCCATGATCAGGAGTTTTGGGTTGAGCGCCAGGCAGATGGCGATCACGACGCGCTGGCGCATGCCGCCCGAGAGCTGGTGTGGGTAAGCCGAGAGCCGGTCGGCGGGGATATCGACGAGTTTCAGCAGTTCGGCCGCGCGGGCTCGCGCCGCGACTCGCGACATGCCGGTATGGGTTTTCAGCACATCGTAGAACTGGCGTTCGATCGACAGTACCGGGTTGAGCGAGTTCATGGCGCTCTGGAACACCATGGCGACCTCGCGCCAGCGCAACTGCTTGAGCGCCGCATCGTCGAGGGTGAGCACGTCGCGCCCGTCGAGCAGGATCTGGCTGCCGGAGCGGATCAGCGCGGGCGGGCGATGCAGGCGGCTGATGGCGAAGGCGATGGTGCTCTTGCCGCAGCCCGACTCGCCGGCGAGCCCGAAGAACTCACCCCTGCCGATGTCGAAGCTGACATTCTTCACCGCGTGGAAGTCGCTGGTGGCGCCGACATAGTCGATCGTGAGGTTGCGGATCGAGAGGACGGGAGCGCTCACAGCGTGCCCTCCCCGCGGCGGATCAGTCCGGTCCAGCGCGCCAGCATGCCGCCGGTGCGTAGCCGCGGGTTGGCGATCTCGTCGATGGCGAAGTTGATCAGCGCCAGGCCGAGGCCGAGCACCGCCAGAGCGAAACAGGGGGTGAGGATGTCCCACCAGGCGCCGACGGACAGGGCCGAGGCGTTCTGCGCGTTGTAGAGCATGATGCCCCAGGAGACGGTGTTGGGGTCGCCCAGCCCGAGGAACTCGAGCGTCGCTTCGGTGATGACGGCGAACAGCACGCTGCCGATGAAGTTGATGCCGACGATCGAGATGAGGTTGGGGAAGATCTCGAACGCCATGATGCGCCAGCCGGGTTCGCCCAGCATCTCGGCGGATTTGACGAAGTCACGCTGCCGGATCGACAGGGTTTCCGAGCGGGTGACCCGGACGCCCCAGGCCCAGGAGGTGAAGCCGAGAATGACGGCGATGACCAGCGGGCTCGCCTGACCGATGAAGGCGGCGAGCACCAGGAGCAGCGGCAGGTTGGGGATGACCAGCACCATGTTGGTCAGAAAGGTGATGACCTCGTCGACCACGCCGCCCTTGTAGCCGGCAATGATGCCGAGCACGGTGCCGATCACCGTGATCAGGAGTCCGGCGCCGAAGCCGACGGCCAGCGAGATGCGGGCGCCGTAGAGCAGCCGGGTGAAGACATCGTGGCCGAGCCGCGTGGTGCCGAGCAGGTGATCCGCAGATGGCGGCTGGTGCGGCCGGCCGACGCGCTGCGTCGGGCTGTACTCGGTGAGCAGCGGAGCAAAGATCGCGACCAGGATGACGATCACGAGGATCGTCACCCCGACCAGGGCTTTCTTGTTGCGCAGCAACTGGGTGAGGAGGGTCATCGGTCAGGCCCGCTTCAAGCGTGGGTCGAGCAGCACATAGCTGAGGTCGACGACGAAATTGGCGGTCAGCATCGCGGCGGTCATGATCAGCAGCGCCCCCTGGATCACCGGATAATCGCGGGCGAGGATGGCCTGGTAGAGCGTGTTGCCCATGCCGGGATAGTTGAACACCACTTCGGTCACCAGCGAGCCGCCGAGCACCGCGCCCAGCGAGATGGCGAGCGCCGAGACGGTGGGGAGCAGCGCGTTGCGCGCCGCGTACCAGAGCATGACGCCCTGGTCGCTGAGCCCCTTGGCGCGGCCCATGACGATGTAATCCTCGCCCAGGAGGTTGATCATGTTGTTGCGCATGGTCACGGCGAAACCGCCGGTCAGGACGATCACCATGGTCAGCATCGGCAAGGTGCCGTGGTAGAGGACGCTGCCGACATAGTCCCAGCCCCACGAGGGATCGAGCATCGGGTTGGCCGCGTAGCCGTTGGGAAACCAGCGCAGGGTGTAGCCGAAGGCGAAGAGGGTGATCAGCGAAACCACCACCGCCGGCACCGAGCTCGAAAAGATGGCGCTCAGCGAGATCACCGTGTCGAAGCGGGTGCCGCGGCGCCAGGCAGCCATGACGCCGAGCAGCGTGCCGATGGTGAAGGCGATGATGGTGGCGGTGCCGACGAGGCCGACGGTCCAGATCAAGGCGCGACCGAGCAGCTCGGTGACCGGCAGCGGGAAGAAGCGGACGGAGCGGCCGAGGTCGCCGGTGAAGACGCTCTTCAGATAGGCGAGGTACTGCTCGCCGATCGGCGCGTCGATGAAGCCGAAGGTGAGCTTCAGCGCGTTGAGGTTTTCCAGCGACAGGTCGGAGCCGGCGCCGGCAAACATCTTCTGAATCGGATCGCCCGGCATCAGGCGCGGCAGGAAGAAGTTGATTGTGGCCGCAGCGATGAAGGCCGCTAGGTAGAACACCACTCGGCGGAGCAGAAAAGCCATTGGATCTCTTCGCTAGGTGGGGAGCGAGGGCGCAGTCGGCGCCCTCGCCGGACTTGGACTTATTGCGCGACCGGGCGCAGCGCCAGGAGCTGGATCAGGCGGCCCGGGTTGGCGTTGGAGACCACCGGCGAGGTGATCGGGTTGTCGGCGTTGGCCCAGCCGGTAAAGCGCCTGGTGCTGTACTGGTAGAAGGACGGGCTGTTGTAGACCGGGATTACCGGCATGGCCGCCGCCACCTTGAGCTGGATGGCGTCCATGATCGACTTCTGCTCGGCCGGGTCCTTCACCTGGGTGTACTTGTTCAGCATCTCCACCACTTCCGGGTCGGTCCAGCGCTGCGCCGAAGTGCGGCTCTTGCCGAAATCTTCCGGATTGAACGAGCGGATATAGGGGAAGTAGGGGTTGGCGGCCGAGGCAATGGCGTTGAGCGACATCGAGTACTTGGCGTCGATCAGGTCGGAAGCCCACACCGATTCCTCGGGGGTCGACATCTTCACGTTGAGCCCGCCGGCCTTCAGCGTCTCGATGGCGATCTGCACGGCATCGATCCAGTCGGTCCAACCGTTGGGAATCTCGATGTCGATGGCGATCGGGGTACCGTCCGGGTTGTCGCGGAAGCCGTCGCCGTCCTTGTCGACATAACCGGACTGCTCGAGCAAAGCCTTGCCTGCCTCGAGGTCGAACTTGCCGTACTGGCCGAACTGAGTGGCGACCTCGGGGTTGCCGAAGGCCTTGTAGAACGAGCCGAGCATGGCCGGGTCTTCGTTGATCACCGGATAGCCGTAGCCGGCGATGTCGATGATCGACTGGCGGTCGATCAGCATCGAAACGGCGCGGCGGAAATTGACGTCGTTGAACGCCTTCTTGTTGTTGGCGTCGGGGCTTTCGAGGTTCAGCGTGAAGGCCACGAGGCTCGAGGGCAGGAACCAGTAATGGTTATGCTCGGGGTCCTTGGCGACGAAGGTGTTGTCGATATCGGGAATGAAGCTCGTCGCCCAGTCGAGCGTACCGTCGGCCAGGGCCGCCAGCACCTGCGGGTTGTCGGCGAGCTGCGGCAGGCGGATGCAGTCGACCTTGAGGCTCGCCGCGTCCCAGTAGTTGGGGTTGCGGCACTGCTCGTAGACCTGCGGGGTGAAGCGGGTAATCTCGGTGAGCGGGCCGGAGCCGACCGGGTTCTCGTTGGTGAAGGTCACCGGATCGGCGACATCCTTCCAGATGTGCTGGGGGACGATCGGCATGGCGACGATGGTGGTGGCGACCAGCGAGTTGGGCTGGGCGAGGTTGAAGCGCACGGTGCGCGCATCGACCTTTTCGACCGAGTCCATCAGCTTTCCGACGGAGTTGAAGTCGAGCGCCGGGAACTTCTTCAGGTTGTCGTAGGTGAACACCACGTCATCGGCGGTGAGCGGCTGGCCATCGGACCATTTCAGCCCGTCGCGCAGCACGAAGGTGATCGACTTGAGGTCGTCGGCCAGCTCGAAACTCTCGGCCAGGCGGTATTCCCACTTGGCGCCGGCGAGGCGATTGAAGATCGCCAGCGGCTCGTAGATGAAATCCTTGGTGGTGGCGCGTGCCGATGTCTGGTTGAACGGATTGAAGTTCCGCACATAGGTGGTGGTCTGCTCGGAGCTGACGGTCAGGACGACCTGCGCACTCACGGGTGCGGACATCGCGAGCGCCAGGGCGGTGGCCGCAATCAGCTTGCTCTTTAACACTTCCAGTCTCCTCTTTGTCGCGGCGCCGCCTCAGGCGAGGCCGTTCTCCCGAAAAATCCCTTCGACTTCAGCGTGCAGCGCTGTGGCATCCACGCCAAGGTTACCGCGTTTGCGCGCTGCGCGCGTGATTCGTTCAATCGTTTGCCCAGTTAGCGGGCGGGCGCCAGCGGCAGCCGAAATGCTGGCTTCGAGGCCGCCCTGGGTGAGCAGCGCGATATCGCAGCCGGCCTCGAGGGCGGCGGCGACGCGCTCGCGCGGCGTGCCCTTCAGCGCCTCCATGCTGAGGCAATCGGTGATCAGCACGCCATCATAGCCGATGTCGTTGCGGATCAGATCGTAGAGGACGGGCGAAATCGAGGCCGCGCGCTGCGGGTCGATCCGGGTGAAGATCAGATGCGCAACCATGGCCCAGGGGGCGTCCCGGAGCCTGATGAAGGGCTGGAAATCGGTGGCACCGAGGTCGTCGAGCGTTGCATCGACCACCGGGCAATCGAAATGCGGATCGACGGTGACCCGGCCATAGCCCGGAATGTGCTTGATGATCGGCAGCGCGCCGACCTCGAGCATGCCGTCGATTACCTCGCGGGCGAGCGTCACCACCAGCTCCGGATCGTCGCCGAAGGCGCGCTGGCCGATCACGTCGTGGGTGTCACGGCGGGCCAGGTCGACCACCGGTGTGGTGCCGCTGTCGATGGTGAGATCGGTCATGATGGCGCCCATGGCCCGGCTCGAGAGGCGCAGGGCGCGCCGGGCCAGCGCCAGGTCCTTTCCGGCCAGGGCTCCGAACGCGCCGAGGCTGCGGAAGCTCGGCCAGTTGCCATTGTCGAGGCGCTGCACGCGGCCGCCTTCCTGGTCGATGAAGATGGGCGCATCGGGCCGGCCAACGACCTCGCGGAACTCGGCACACAGGCGCCTCGCCTGCTCGCGGTGATCGAGGTTGCGGCGGAACAGGAACAGCCCATAGGGGTTCGCATCGCGCAGGAACGCTGCCTCGTCGGCGGTGAGTTCATGGCCGGAGACCCCGACGAACAGGGCGAGTGGCGGGCGAGTGGTGGTCATACGGCCTGCTCGGGGTGGGTGATGTCGCGGGTGCGCTTCAGGGCGTCGATGGTCTGCTCGTAGCGGAGCCTCGCGACGCCCATGAACAGGCAATCGACCAGCGCCAGCTGCGCGATGCGGCTGACCATGGCGCCGGCGCGCAGCGTGCTTTCACGGGCATGAGTCACGAGGCGCTCCTCGGCGGCGCGCGCCAGAGGCGACTCCCGCGAGCCGGTGATGGCGACGGTCAGGGCGCCGTTGTCGCGAGCGAGCTTCAGGAACTGCACGGTGTCGGCAGTGGTGCCCGAATGCGAGAAGCCGATGGCGACGGTGCGGGCCGGCGACATCAGGGCCGCCGTCCAGGCCTCGTGCGCATCGGCCATCAGGAAGACGTTGCGGCCGACGCGGAACAGCTTGTGATGGAGATCCTGCGCGACGAAATGGCTGGCGCCGATGCCGAAGAGCAGGATGCGTTCGGCCTGGTCGAGCGCCGTCACCACCCGCTCGAGCGTCCTGAAGTCGAGGCTCGAGACGGTTTCCTCGATGGCCAGCATTTCGAGCGAGGCGACCTTGGCGGCCATCTCTTCGAGCGTGTCGGTACGGGCGATCTCGGCGCCGAGCGTCAGGCCGGAGCCGAACTGCGCCGCCTCCTTGCCGAGCTCGGTGGCGAGCGACATGCGCAGCTCGGCATAGCCGCTGACGCCGACCGCCCGGCAGAAGCGCACCACCGAGGCCACCGAGGTGCCGCAGGCTTCGGCGATCTGCGAAATGGTCTTTTCGAGGACGATCGCCGGGTTGTCGCGAATGGCCTTGGCGAGCCGCCGCATGGTCGGCGTGAAGCTCGCGGCGGACGCTTCGATGTTCGACTGAATCCCCATGTCGACATTCATACCCACACGAAACAAAAGTGCAATGTGTGCGCCGGCACTGAAAACAATTGACAGCGAAAGCGCGGAGTTTCTACCCTTCGGCGACGCTCAGGAGCCTAGATGTCACGCACCGAATCCGTTGGGAGCACGCGCCCATGACCGCCGCCGTGAGGGATCGCCGCGTGCTGCTGAGCGAGCTCGAGCAGCTGGTGTCGGAAGAGCGCAACCCGCGCACCATGGGCATCGACCTGATGTCGACGCCCGAGATCGTCGCCACCATAAATGCCGAGGACCGGCTGGTGCCCGAGGCCGTGGGCAAGACGCTGCCGCAGGTGGCGCAGGCGGTCGACGCGATCGTCGCGGCCTTCGGCAAGGGTGGGCGGCTGGTCTATATCGGCGCCGGCACCAGCGGACGGCTGGGCGTGCTCGACGCCTCGGAATGCCCGCCGACCTTCGGCGTGCCGCCGACAATGGTGGTCGGCGTGATCGCCGGCGGCCTCGGGGCACTGGTGAGCGCCGTCGAGGGCGCCGAGGACAACGCCGAAGGCGGCGCCGCCGACCTGCGCGCCATCGACCTGACCAATCGCGACGTGGTGGTGGGGATCGCCGTGAGCGGCCGCACGCCCTACGTGATCGGTGCGCTGAACTACGCCAAGTCGCTTGGCGCGGTGACGGTGGGGCTGACCTGCAACCCGGACTCCGCCATCGCGGGCATGGCCGATATCTCGATTGCACCGCTGGTGGGCGCCGAGGTGGTGACCGGCTCGACCCGGCTCAAGTCGGGCACGGCGCAGAAGCTGGTGCTCAACATGCTCTCCACCGCGAGCATGATCCGCATCGGCAAGACCTACCAGAACCTGATGGTCGACGTGCGGACCAGCAACGAGAAGCTCCTGGCGCGTGCCGTGCGCATCGTCATGCAGGCGACCGACTGCCCCGAGCAGGTCGCCGAAGCGGCGCTGCAGCGCACCGGCAACGACGTGAAGCTGGCGATCCTGACGATCCTCACCGGCCTCGAGATCGAGGCCGCGCGCGCCGCCATGACCAAAGCCGACGGCTTCCTCAGGCGCGCGCTGGAGGCGGGCGCCTGACGAGTAGACGACGATCGAAAGACTGGCCGGCGCGACACCATCGCCACCGGCCCAGACTGAAACAGAGAGGGAAAACACCATGCCTTGGACCACGACCAAACGACTGCTCGCCGGCCTTGCGGTCGCAACGACGCTGACCACCGCCTTCGCCCTGCCGGTACAGGCCGCAAACCTGCGCATGGCGTGGTCGCAGGATGCGACCGGGCTCGATCCGCACAAGCAGACGGCGTTCTCGTCGCTGCGGCTGCTCGAACTGATCTACGAGCCGCTGGTGCGTCTCGACGCCAAGTACAATGTGTCGCCCGCCATCGCCACGAGCTGGGAATTTTCCGCCGACGGGCTGACGCTCACCTTCAAGCTCGACCCGAACGCCAAGTTCTCCACCGGCGACGCAGTGACTTCGGCCGACGTGAAGGCCTCGTTCGAGCGTCTGCTGGATGAAGCGACGGCCGCGGCGGCGCGGGCGAACTTCACCTCGATCGCCTCGATCGATACGCCCGACCCGCAGACCGTGGTGTTCCACCTGAACCAGCCCGACGCGCCGATTCTCGTCGCCATGTCGGGCACCAATGCCTCGATCGTTCCGGCCAGCGCCGTCGCCGATGGCAGCATCGGCACCAAGGCGATCGGCTCGGGCCCGTTCGTGCTCGACCAGTGGGACCCGAACGTCAAGGAAGTGCTGAGCCCGAACCCGAACTGGGCCGGCGGCAAGGTCGGCATTGACGGGCTCACCATCTCGGTGCTGCCGAGCGAAAGCGCCATCATCGACTCGATGCGCGCCAACCAGACCGATTTCGCACTGTTCAACGACCCGACCATTGCGACGCTGATCCCTGGCGAAGCGGGGATGACGCTCAACCGCATCCCGGGCCTCGCCTATAACGTGCTGCAGATGAACCCGTCGCGGCCGCCGATGGACAACCTCAAGGTGCGGCAGGCCATTTCCTGCGCCGTCAACCGGCAGGAAATCATCGACACCGCGCTGGTCGGCGAGGGCAAGGTCACCGGCCCCCTGACCATGGAAGCCTATGCGTCGGATCCCTCGACCCTGTTCTGCTACAAGCAGGACGTCGAAAAGGCCAAGGCGCTGATGAAGGAAGCGGGCCAGGAAGCCGGCTTCTCCGTCGACGTGATCGCCGCCACCGGCGAGCCGCCCTATGCCGCCAACGAGGCGCAGGTGCTGCAGAGCCAGCTCGCCGCGATCGGCGTCAAGCTCAACATCAAGACGATGGATCTCAAGGTCTATGTCGATACCTGGCTGAAGGGCGATTTCGACATGGCGGTGGCGCAGAACGGCGGCCGGCCGGACCCCTACCCGATGTACAACCGCTACTTCACCAAGGACGGCAACCTGGTGAAGGTGTCGAACTTCACCGACCCCGAACTCGATAAGCTCTTGCAGGAAGGCCGGGTCGAAACCGACATCGCCAAGCGCAAGCCGATCTTCCAGCAGTTCGAGGCCCGCCTCGCCGAAGAAGCGCCGTGGGTGTGGATCTCCAGCACGGTGACCTACACGGCAAACCTCGACAGCGTGAAGGGTTACGAGATCAACCCGAGCAACCTGCTGTTCGCGCTGAGCAAGGTGACCCTGGGTCAGTAAGCGACTTGAGGCGGGCTCCCGGGCCCGCCCTCTCCCCACAGGCAGGGCCTAATCGCGTATGAAGAGCCACCGATCGTTGAGTGGGTGCCTTCTCCCCTTGCGGGAGAAGGCAGGACGATGCCCGTCACAGCCATATATGGTCGCCCTGCCAACTCGCGTGCGGCCGACATGAACTATCTGACGCAACGGCTGCTGACCTTCCCGCTGGTCTTGCTGGGGGTATCGCTGCTGGTGTTCTTCGCCATCCGGCTGGTGCCGGGCGATGCGATCATTGCCATGCTGGGCACCGAGGCAGGGCTGCTGACGGACGCGCAGCGGGCCTCGCTCGAAGCCTATTTCGGCCTCGACCAGCCGATCATCGTGCAGTATGGCCGCTGGCTCGCCGGGCTGTTCGAGGGCAATCTCGGCATCTCGGTCACCTATGGCAAGCCGGTGCTCGAGGTGATCCTCGCCCGCTTCCCGCTCACCCTCGAACTGTCGCTGCTGTCGATGCTGATCTCGCTGGCGGTCGGCATCCCGGCGGGAGGGTTCGCCGCGACGCGCGCCGATCGGCCCAGCGACCTGCTGGTGCGGCTCTTCGCCATGCTCGGGCAATCGACTCCGAGCTTCGTGGTCGGGCTGGTGCTGATCTATTTCCTTTCGGTGACCTTCCGCATGCTCCCCGCCATGGGCAGCTTCACTCCACTGTTCGAAGACCCGATCGGCAATCTCAGCCAGATGCTGCTGCCCTCGATTACCCTGGGCCTGTCGTTCGCGGCGGCGGTGACGCGGATCTCGCGCTCGGCCATGCTCGACGTGCTGAGCGACGACTATGTGCGAACGGCACGCAGCAAGGGCGCCTCACAGCGGGATGTCGTGTGGAAGCATGCGCTGCCCAATGCACTGATCCCGGTGGTGACGCTGTCGGGCGTCGAGTTCGGCTATCTGCTGGGTGGCGCGGTGATCGTCGAGCAGATCTTCGCCCTGCCGGGGCTCGGCCGGCTGACGCTCGACGCGATCAGCCAGCGCGACTACCCGCTGGTGCAGGGCGCCGTGCTGTTCATCGCCTTCAACTTCCTCGTCGTGAACCTCCTGGTCGATCTCGCCTATGCGGCGCTCGATCCGCGCATCCGGCTCGGAGGCAAGTGATGGATCTGCTCAAGGTCGTGTTGCGGCACCCCAGCGGCCGCATCGGTGCGGCGATCATCCTGATCTTTTTGGTCCTCGCCGGGCTGGGGGCGGTCGGCCTGACGCCGCACGATCCGCTGAAGCAGTTCGTCGTCGATCGGCTGAAGCCTCCCAGTCTCACCTACTGGTTCGGCACGGACCTGCTCGGCCGCGACACCTTCAGCCGCCTGATGCTGGGGATCAGCGAGTCGTTCATCGTCGCCTTCGCCTCGGTCGCCGTCGCGGCAACCGCCGGGACGATCATCGGGCTGTTTGCGGCCTGGTGGGGACATCTGTGGGATGGCGTGCTGATGCGCACCATGGACGTGCTGCTGGCCTTCCCGGCAATCCTCCTGGCGCTGCTGATCGTGGCGATCGAGGGAGCGGGTATGGTGACCAGCATCGTGGCGATCGGCATCGTCTACACCCCGATCTTCGCCCGCGTGGTGCGGGCGCCGGCGCTGGCGATCAAAGGCCGCGAGTTCGTCGAAGCGGCGCGCACGTTCGGCAGTTCGCAGGGCTACATCCTGACGCGGCACCTGCTGCTCAACCTCGTGGCGCCGCTGACCGTGCAGATCACCCTGGCGCTGGCCTGGGCGCTGTTGACCGAATCCGGCCTGAGCTTTCTCGGCCTCGGCACGCAGCCACCGGCGCCGTCGCTGGGGGTGATGCTGGCCGAGAGCAAGTCGATGATGACGCGCGCCCCCTGGCTGATGATCTTCCCCGGCCTCACCATCATGCTCGCCATTCTCGGCTTCAACCTGCTGGGCGACGCGCTGCGCGACATCCTCGATCCGCGCACGCAAGGGAGGGGCGCATGAGCACTCTGCTGTCGGTTCGCGACCTGCGTGTCGGCTTCGGCCGCGCCCCGGAGGACAACGAGGTGGTGAAGGGCGTCAGCTTCGAGCTGGCAGCCGGCAAGACGCTCGCCATCGTCGGCGAGAGCGGGTCGGGCAAATCGGTGACGGCGCTGTCGGTCAACCGGCTGGTCGATTTCGGCGGCGGGCGGATCACCGGTGGGTCGATCGCGCTTT
>MKVB01000006.1:767859-781336 GCA_001899085.1 Devosia sp. 66-14
CATCCGCGGCCGCGAGATCGGCATGATCTTCCAGGAGCCGATGACATCGCTCAACCCGGTGCACACGGTCGGCGCGCAGATCGAGGAGGCCTTCCGGCTCAACCGCGGGCTGGTCGGCGCCGCGGCGACACGGGCGGCACGCGACGCGCTCGAACGGGTGCGGATCCCCGATGCGGCGCAGCGGCTGAAATACTATCCGCACCAGCTGTCGGGCGGCATGCGGCAGCGGGTGATGATCGCCATGGTGCTGGCCAGCAACCCGCGGCTGCTGATCGCCGACGAGCCGACAACCGCGCTCGACGTGACGGTGCAGGCGCAGATCATGGCGCTGCTCGCCGAACTCCGGCAGGAGCTCGACATGGCAATGATCTTCATCACTCACGATATCGGGCTGGTCGCCGGGATCGCCGACGACATCATGGTGATGCAGCATGGCGTTGCCGTGGAGCAAGGCGCGCTCGACGCCGTGCTCGACGACCCCAGGCACGACTACACCCGGCACCTGCTGCAGGCGGTGCCGCATTTCAACGCGGGCAGCGCGGTGCGCAGCGACGGCACGGCGCGCAACGCGGCGCCGATCGTCACCGTCGATAACCTCGCGGTGCGCTTTCCGGTGACGAGGGGACCGTTCCGGCGCAAGACCGGCGCGGTGCACGCGGTCGACGGCGTCGATTTCGACCTGAGGCCGGGCGAGACGCTGGCCATTGTCGGCGAGAGCGGTTCGGGTAAATCGACCACGGCGCGGGCCATCCTCGGCCTCGTCAAGGCCACGCGCGGGCGGATCGAAGCCAAGGCCGGCCGCAGCGGCCGACCAGTGCAGATGGTATTCCAGGATCCTTACGCCTCGCTCAATCCGCGCCTCGATGTCGAGGCATTGCTGGCCGAGCCGGCGATCGCGGCGGGCCAGCGGCTCGACGCCACGCTGCGCGCCCGCATGGTGTTCCTGCTGGAACGGGTGGGACTGACCAGGGAGGCGCTGCCCCGCTATCCGCACCAGTTCTCGGGCGGGCAAAGGCAGCGGCTCTGCATTGCCCGTGCGCTGATGCTGAACCCCGATGTGGTGGTGCTGGACGAAGCGGTGTCGGCGCTCGATGTCAGCGTGCAGGCCCGTGTGCTCGACCTGTTGATCGACCTGCAGCGTGAGTTCGGCCTTGCCTACCTGTTCATTTCGCACGACATGGCCGTGGTGGAGCGCATCGCGCACCGGGTGGCGGTGATGTATGCCGGCCAGATCGTCGAGATCGGTCAGGCCGCGGCAGTGCTCGGTGCGCCACAGCACAGCTATACGAGGCGGCTGATTGCGGCGGTGCCGGCGATCGAGCGGCGGCGGCAGCACTTTACCGTGGACGTGACTCAGGTGCCCTCGCTGGTGCGTCCATTGGGGTTCGAACCACCAGCCGCGAAATGGCGCGAGGCGGGGGAAGATCATCGCGTGCGCGTGGAGGAAAGTGCATGAGTCTCACCGCGATTCTCGACCGCGCTTTCGCGCCGCTGCACGCGGCGGTAGAGAGCAAGCGCATCCCCGGCGGGGTGCTGGGCGTGATCGACCGCGACGGCAACCGCGTGGTGCGCTCGATCGGTTCGGCGCAACTGGTGCCGGCCACGCGGCCGATGCACGACGACACCTGGTTCGACCTCGCCTCGCTCACCAAGGTGATCTTCACCACGCCGCGCATCCTGGCGCTGGCGGCGGCCGGAACGATCGAGCTCGACGCGCCGCTGACCTCGGTGATCCCCGATTTCCGCCAGTACAACCCCGACGGCAGCTGGGAGCGGAAGCTCACCTTCCGGCAATGCCTCGGACACCAGACGCCATTTCCCGGCGTGGTGCCGATCTACACCTATGGGAGCGACCCGAACCTGTTGCGCGCCTGGGTGCTGCAGAACGAGTGGCAGGCCGGCCCACCGGTCTATTCCGACATCAACTTCATCCTGCTCGGCATCGCGCTCGAACGGCTGAGCGGCAAGCTGATCCGGCAGCAGGACCCGGGTCCCGGGTTCGCCTGGTCAGCCGATCCGCTCGAGGCCGCGGCCACCGAGCGTGACGCCTGGCGCGGCCGCGTCATCGTCGGCGAGGTGCATGACGAGAACTGCTACGCGCTGCAAGGCTCGGGGCATGCCGGGCTGTTCGGCGCCGCCGCGTCGGTGCTCGGCTATGCCCAGGGCCTGCTCGCCGGCACGGGCGCCGCGCCCCACAGTATCGAGCTGATGCGAACGGCCCTGTCGCCGCGCCGCACCCATGGCTGGGAGCGGCCGTACGAGGGCTGGTCGGGCGGCGACCGCTGCTCGGCCGAAACCATCGGCCATACCGGCTTCACCGGCACGGGCCTGTGGATCGATTTCGCCAAAGGGCGGGCCTGGACGCTGCTTACCAACCGGGTGCACCCGACCCGACATTTCGACAGCGGCATCATCGCACTGCGCCGCGCGGTCGGCGATCTGGTCAACGAGAACTGAGGAAGAGCGACATGTCCGCACCGATCTGGGCCGTGGGCCTGATGACCGGCACCGTGCTCGACGGCAATATCGACGTGGCGCTGCTGAAGACCGACGGCGAGAGCATCGAGCAGTTCGGCGCCTATACGCTCGCCCCCTACCCCCAGGACATCCGCGACACGCTCGAAGAGACGCTGGCCGAGGCGCGCCGGTGGAATTTCGACGGTCCGGATCCGGCCATCTTCGCCAAGGCGGAAGAGATGCTGACCCGGGCGCAGTCGGCGGCGGTCAGGACCCTGGTCGAAAGCGCCGGGCTCGGCATGGCCGATATCGGCGTCGTTGGCTTTCATGGTCAATCCGTGCTCCACCGCGCGCCGCAGCCGGGGCGGATCGGCGCCACCCGGCAACTCGGCGACGGCGAACTGATGCACCAGCTGCTGGGCGCCAAGGTCGCCTATGATTTCCGTTCGGCTGACGTGCGAGCCGGCGGCCAGGGCGCGCCGCTCGCCGCCATCTACCACCAGGCGTTGCTGCGCGGGCTCGGCACGCATGGCGAGACGGCGGTGCTGAACCTCGGCGGCGTCGCCAATGTCACCTACTGGGATGGCGCCGACCGGCTGGTCGCCTTCGATACCGGACCGGCCAATGCGCCGCTCAACGATTTCATGAAGGCGCATGGGTTGGGCGAGATGGATCGCGACGGAGCGCTGGCGCGGAGCGGCACGGTCGACGAAGCGCGGCTCGAGAAGCTCCTGCAACACCCCTATCTCAGCGCGCCGCCGCCCAAATCGCTCGATCGCTTCGACTTCACGTCGGCGATGGCCGACGGGCTCGACCCGGCCACCGGCGCCGCGACGCTCACCGCCTTTACCGCCGGCGCTGTCGGCAAGGGATTGGACCTGTTGCCGACGCGGCCGACCCGGCTGATCGTTTCAGGCGGCGGGCGGCACAACCCGCTGATGATGGAGATGCTCAAGGCGCGCGCCGGCGTCGAGGCGGCCCCGGCCGAAACCGTCGGCTGGCGTGGCGACGCGATCGAAGCGGAGTGCTTTGCGTTTCTCGCCGTGCGGGTGCTGCGCGGGCTGCCGATCAGCTTTCCGACGACGACCGGGGCGCCGCACCCGCTGCTGGGTGGGCGGTTGGCGGCTTGAGCCAGCTGGTCTGAGAGCCGAAGCGGGCTGTCCCTTCCATCTCACTTGGCCACATGCAATCTAGACGGCACGGTCAGATTGCAGGGGGCACCGATGGCACGTCTCCGAGCGCGCAACGATATCGACTGGGTTCGCGCGGGCTTCGGTACCGCCCTGGGAACTGTCATTGCCGCGGCTCTCGCGATCCTGAGCACGTTGGTTGCTCGTTGGACCGGGCTGGTTTGGCTGGTGGGGGCTGGCTTTGCATCGATGCTTGTTGTCCAGCTGATCGCCGTGTGGATCATCGGTCGAAGCCTCAGCTCTCGACTGATCATCCTGCTGGTGGCGCTCGCCCCAGCTGGCTATCTGTACCTGCAACTATACTGGCACTTCGCGTGCTCGTTGGACGAAATTTCCTGTTCCTGGTAGCCGGCGCTCGGCGGGAGCAGCTGGCACCGGCACGCCGAGCTAAAGCCGCTTCTGCAGAAACGTCCGCGTTCGTCCCGGTGGGAAATCCTCGAGCGCGCCGAACGGCAGATACCCTGCCCGCTGGTAGGTCTTCAGCGCCACCGGGCTGAAAGTGTCGATATAGGCGCCGTGGCAGCCGCGAGCTTTGGCGTCGGTCTCGGCTGCTGCCAGCATGCGGCCGGCGAGACCGGCGCCGCGCTGCTCCTCGGCGACCCACAGCCACTGCACGTAGAGCCAGCCCCAGGCGGTATAACCCGAGACACCGGCGACGATGCTGCCGGCCTCATCGCGGACCACCACGGCCAGCAGCCGGCGCTCGGCCGGCCCGACATCGGCCTCGTTGAAGGCGGTGAGGCGCCCGCCGATCACGGCGAGATCCTCGGCTGTCGGCGTCTCGGTAACGCTGACCCTGAGCGCGGTCATGCGCCGAGGGCCCGAAGCGTGGCCGGCAGGTCGACGCGGAGTTCCGAGGTCACTTCCAGCGTGCGGTCGTCACGGATCGGTGCGCCACCCGCTACCTGGCGCGCCGCGAGAGTGGCGTCGCGCTGGCGGATCAGGCCGGCGATCTCGTCGGCGTAGAGACGGAGGATGGCGCTCAGCCAACGGTTGGTGAGGTAGGAGGGCTGCGGCATCTGAATATCGAAGCGCTCAAGCAGGGCAATGCTCGGTTCGGCATCGAGCCAGCTGTCGCCGACCACCCACTGGTTGACGGTGAACAGTCGCTGCAGCCGGCCATAAGCATCGACGCCGACAGCGATCAGGTGGTGCACCGGACCGTCCTTGCCGTCCGGCCGAACGAAGCAGTGAAAGTGGCCATGCTCCGCTTCGGCCGCAGGGATGTGGCAGTGATAGTACCACTGGCCGCCCGACGCAGGATCGTAGACGTCGCCGGGCGGATAATGGCTCCAGGCCACCACCGGAGCGTCGCGCAGTGTGGCGTGCAGGACATTGTCGCCGCCCTTCGCCAGCACCTGTTCGCAGAACAGCGCTTCCTGCGCCGCCCGAAGCCGGTCCGCGGCGTCGGCCATCACAGGCTGCCGGCGGCGCAGGGCGCGGCTGCGGCGCACGGAGCGGCGGCAGCACATGGGGCCGAGGCCGCACACGGCGCTGCGGCGGCACAGGGAGCCGCTGCGGCGCAGGGCGAAGCCGCGGCGCAAGGCGAGTCTGCGGCGCAGGGTGAGGCGGCAGCACACGGGTTGGACGCCGCATCCGCCCCCGCCGTCACCGCAGCGGGAGCGGCCGCGCCACTGCCGCGAGTCACGTGGTCGGCAGCGACGGCCGCAGTGGCGGCGAGCAATGCTGCGCCGAACAGCAGGGTGTTACGCGAACCGCTCATTTCTTGAACCCATCGAGACCAAAGACCGGCCGCAGCGCGATGCCGACAAAGCTGCCGGAGAAGGCTGCGGCGAACCACACCCAGCCATGCAGGCTGCCCGAGGCGATGCCGCTGAACAGCGCGCCGATATTGCAGCCGAAGGACAGCCGCGCGCCATAGCCCATCAGAACCCCGCCGATCACCGCCGCCAGCGCCGATCTGAGCGGCAGGTCGGCCTTGGGGGCGAACTTGCCGGCGAGCCCGGCGGCCAGAGCCGCGCCGAGCAGGATGCCGAAATCCATCACCGAGGTGATGTCGAACAGCACGCTGCGGCCCAGCGCCTGGGCCTGCGCCGGCGCGGTCCAGAACGCCCAGGTTTCGACCGGCACGCCGACCGATTGCGCCAGCTTGGCGCCCCACAACCCGAAGCCATAGGTGATCGACCATGGGTGGCCGGCGATCAGCAGTGTCGCGATGTTGAGCAGCGCCAGCAGCACCGCGGCGCCGACCAGCGGCCACGGCCCCTGCAGCAGGCGCGACAGCCCACGGGTTTTCGGCTTCGATGGCTGTTCGAGCCCGCCATGAGAGCGGCGCTCGATCAGTATGGTGACGCCGGCGATGGCAGCGAGGCCGGCCAGCGTCACGATGATTGCCAGCGGCGCGCCGAGGCTCGAACCAAGGCTGATAGGGGGCAGCGACGGCTGCGTCAGCCACCATGGCAGGTGCGCCGTGCCGAGCAGCGCGCCAAAGATGAAGGCAGCCAGCGTCACCAGCATGCGGGCGCTGCCGCCTCCGACGGTGAAGAGGGTGCCCGAGCCGCAACCGCCGCCCAGCTGCATGCCAAGCCCGAAGATGGCGGCGCCGACCAGCACCGAGACACCCACCGGGGCGACCGCGCCGGCGAGCGGGCGACCGAATGCCGTGCCGCCGGCGAGCAGCGGAATGAAGACGATAGCGGCGATGGCCACCATCAGCATCTGGGCACGCACCGCGGCCCCGCGCTTCTCGACCACCAGCCGGCGCCAACCGCCGGTAAAGCCGAAGGAGGCGTGATAGAGCGTCGCGCCGAGCAGCCCGCCGATCAGGAACAGCACGGTCTGGCGCAGGTCGACCACCTGGCCGATCACCACGCTGCCGATCGCGAACATGGCGAGCGCCACGATGACCGGGCCGCGATCGAGTTTCGGCCAGCTGAACGAAGGTGCCGGTGGGGAGGCGCTGATGTCTGTCACGAGAGTCAAATCCTATGCGGGCAGTCTACCGCTTGTCGTAAATGGCAGCGCCCGAGACCGCAATCTCGGGCGCGCTTAGCGATTGGTCGAAGGAGGGGCTAAGTCGGTGACTTAGTTCTGGACCACCACCGGGCGGGCCGGGTCGAGCGTCCACTGCGACATCGAGCCGTCATAGAGGCGCACGCCCTTGAGGCCGGCGACCTCGGAAAGGCCGAACCAGGCGATCGAGGCGAGGTGGCCGGTATTGCAGAAGGTGATGAGGCCATCGGTGTCGGTGACACCCGCCTGCTGCACCAGCGCATCGATGGCGGCCTTCGAGGCGAACTTGCCGGCGTCCTTGTCCCAGAACTTGTCGAAGTTGAGGTTCACCGCGGTCGGGATGGTGCCGAGCGACTGCACGGTGTTGGTCTTTTCCTTGCCGATGAACTGGGCCACCGAGCGGGCATCGATCAGGTTGGTGTCGCTGGCGATGGCCTGTTCCACTTCAGCCACTTCGGCGCGCAGCTCCGGCCGCGGCTTGGCGGTGAAGCTGCCGGCCACCGGGGTCACGACATCGGTCGAAACCGGCTGGCCCGCATCGGCCCAGGCCTTGTAGCCGCCATCGAGCACGGTGACGTTGTCGTGGCCGAGCACCTTGAAGGTCCAGTAGACGCGGGTGGCGCCGCCGAACTCGGCAACGTCGCTGCCGGCCGGCACGATCACCACCTGGGTATCGTCGCTGACGCCGAGCGCCGCGATCTTGGCCGAGATGTCATCGAGCTTGGGCAAGAGGCCCGGCGCCCCGTCGATCTTGGCGCGCCAGCCATAGACGCCGTACTGCGCTTCCACCGCGCCCGGCACGTGGCCCGCCGCATAGGGGGCGGTGCCATCCTTGGGGGTGTCGCGGATGTCGATGATCACCAGGTCGGGCTTGCCGAGCTGGCTGTTGAGCCAGGCGGCATCGACCAGCGGCTGGTCGGTCAGCCGTTCGGCCTGCGCGCTACCGGCGGCGGCGAGGCCGAGGACAAGCGCCGTGGCGAGGACGTGAAAACGCATTGAAGTATCTCACTTTGAGCTTTGAACTGGGCGGCATCATAGTCGCTCTGCCCCCACCAATGCTGCCGACACGTTTCCAATTTGCAGAGCGCGACAGGAATTTTCGGTCGCCGGGCGCCGCCGCCTCGGCAATCAATTTCCCTGTGAGCCCATAGGCATATGTGCGGACGCAGGCGATAATGCCGGCCAAATCGACGGCTCGTCGTGCCGGAAACCCATTTCATGCGCCCTCTGCTTCGCCTGCTCCTCACCTTCCTGCTGTTGCTGTCACCCATAACGATCATGCCCGCCGGCGCGGAGGACGCGGCAGCAGCTCCCGCCTCGCAGGTGCTCTCCTACGAAGGCGACGCCCAGTTGGCCGAGCTGGCGGCCAAGGGGACGACGGTGGTGTTCTTTTATGCCGCCTGGTGTCCAAATTGCCGGGCCACGGTGACCGAGCTCAATGCCCGCTGGGACGAGGTCAACCCCGGCCTGACGCTGGTGATCGCCGACTATGACAAGGAGCAGGCGCTGAAGGCCCGCTACGGCGTCACCTACCAGGATACGTTCGTGCTGCTCGACAAAGACGGCAAGGGCGTGGAGCTGTGGAACAGCGGCGGGGTCAACGGCCTCAACGCCCATACCAGCGCCCTCTGACCGCTGATGCTGGCAACCATCGCGCTCGCCTTCGTCGCGGGCGTCATCACCATCCTTTCGCCCTGCGTGCTGCCGCTGTTGCCGATGATCCTCGCGACAGCGACGCAGGAGGGCAAGGCGCGGCCGATCGGAGTGATCGTCGGTTTCGTGCTGGCGTTCACCGCGGCAACGCTGGCATTGAGCGCGCTGGTGCGGCTCATCGGCGTGCCGCCCGATATCAACCGGACACTGAGCGCGGTCGTCCTCGCCCTGCTCGGCCTGGTGCTGATCGTTCCGGGGCTGCAATTGCAGTTCGAACGGCTGGCGGGCGGACTGGCCGGGCGCGCTCCGACCAGCCGGAGCAGCGGCTTCGGCGGCGGCGTGGTGGTCGGCCTCGGGCTCGGCCTCGCCTGGAGCCCCTGTGTCGGCCCGATCATGGCGTCGGTGATCACGCTGGCGCTCAACCAGTCGGTGGGCTTCGGCGCCGTTGCCGTAACCCTTGCCTTCTCGCTCGGCACGGCGCTGCCGATGGCGGCAGTGCTGCTGGGCGGCCGGCAACTGGTGCGCCGGCTGAGCTGGTTCCAGAGCCATGCCGCCACCCTGCAGCGCATCTTCGGCCTGGTGCTGCTGGCCACGGCGCTCGCCATCTGGCTGGGTTGGGACCGCAACATCCAGATCCTGCTGCTCGAATGGTTCCCCGGCTGGGAAGGCCTGCTCACCAGCTGGGAACCGCAAACGCCGGTGAGTTGACCAGCTCCTTGCTCGCGGCGGGAGGCAGGCACGCCGCTATCAGACTCTGGCTCGTCCGCCTCGATCAGGCGCTTCCACGGCAGGCCGGCGGTTAACGGCCCCACAAATCGGGCCCACACTTCTTTGACATCGCCTAAGTATGTGAAAAGGTCTTTCGGTTACTTTCGTCGATAATTCTATCATTCATCACTGCTTCGGGCCGCGATTGTCCTCCTTGTTGCCTCCCCGTGTCCTGCAAGTGCTTGCCATGCTCCGCGCCAAAGCCGCGACGGGCGATCTTGGCGCGCGCCTTGGCGCGCAACCGCAACGTCAGCTCCCGCAACGGCTGCGGGCGCGACAGCACAGCACGCCCAAAACTGCCGAAGACATCTGGCAGCACCTCGATGCCGATGCCGAAGTACGAGGCGAGCTGGGAGACCCGTTGAGCCTGTCGCGGGCGGAAGCATATGGCTACAACATCGAGAACTTCGTTGGCACGGTAAAGGTACCGGTCGGCGTCATCGGGCCGCTTCGCGTCAATGGTATCAATGCCCACGGCGACTTTTTCATACCGCTTGCCACCACCGAGGCGGCTCTGGTCGCATCCTATGGACGGGGGGCCGACATCGCCTCGATGGCCGGCGGCATCAGTGCCGGCATGATCGGCGAAGGCGTGCTTCGGACACCAGCCTTCGTGTTCAGCGGGCTGCTTGAATCGGGCCTGTTTATCGACTGGGTAGCGCGCCATGCCGAAACCCTGAAGACGGTCGCGGAGTCGACGACCCGGTACGGCAAGCTGCAATCGATCGAGCCGTTCATGGACAGCGATACGGTGTTCCTGATCTGCCGTTACTCGACTGGCGACGCGGCGGGCCAGAACATGGTCACGGTTGCTACCGAGGCCATCTGCGCGCATATCGCCGAGCATGCTCCGGTAAAGCCGCGCTACGCCTTCATCGAAGGCAATTTCTCGGGCGACAAGAAGGCCTCTTATCTCGGTATGCACATGGGCCGCGGCCGCAAGGTCACGGCCAGCGTCGAGCTGCCCTACCCATTGATCGAGCGGGTACTGCATGTGGCGCCGGATGCCCTCGCCGCCTATGGCCGGGTGGCGGCGCTTGGCGCAGTGCTCAGTGGCCAACTCGGCTCGCAGGCGCACTACGCCAACGGGCTCGCCGCCTTCTATATCGCGACGGGACAGGATGCGGCCTGCGTCTCGGAATCGTCGGTCGGGTTCACTCGTATGGAGGCCCGGACGAATGGCGTGTTTTTCTCGGTCACCATGCCGAACATCCTGGTCGGTTCAGTCGGCGGCGGCACCGGCCTGCCGAGCCAGGCTGCCGCGCTGCGCCTGATGGGCCTCGCCGGACCGGGAAACGCGGCGGCCCTCGCCGAGGTGACGGCGGCGCTTTGCCTCTGCGGCGAAATCTCAATCATCGCCGCAATCGCGGCGGGGCATTTTACCCGCGCCCATGCCAAGTTGGCGCGACACCGGTGAGCGACACGTCGACGCCGGCACAAGGCCTGGCGAGCCGCCTCTGGACCTACCAGGCGGAGCGCTTTCCGCTCGGCAAGACCGCCCTGCTGCTGGCGGTGTTCAGCACCGCAAGCATCAGTTTGTCGGCGCACCTGGCGGACAGACCACTGCCCGCGGCCTGGACCTTCATCGCAGTGTGGCTGGTCACCATCACGCTGTTCTTCCAGCTGCGTGCTGCCGACGAGTACAAGGATCTCGACGACGATCGTCGCTACCGCCCGGAGCGACCGATCCCGCGCGGCCTCATCAGCCTCAGGCTGGTGCTCGGGCTCGCGCTGGGCGCAGCGCTCCTGGCGGTGCTGCTGACACTCAGCGTCGACGGCTGGCTGCTGGTGCCACTATTGGCCGCCTACGTCTGGCTCACGCTGATGACGGCGGAATTCTTCGTGCCGCGCTGGTTGAAGGCGCGACCGCTGCTGTACCTGATCTCGCACATGGCCATCATGGCCTTCATCGATTTCTACGTCACGGCCGCCGAATGGCTGCCGCATGGACCGCTGCCGCCGCCCGGCATCTGGCTGTTCGTGCTGCTGAGCTGCGTCAACGGCTGCGTGCTCGAATTCGGCCGCAAGACCTGGGCTCCCGCCAGCGAGCGCGACGGAGTGGAGACCTATTCGAGGCTCTATGGCCCAACCGTTGCGGTGCGGGTCTGGGCCGGCTGCTGCACTGCCGCCTGGCTGCTGCTGTCGATCGTCGGCTACAGTGCCGGGGCGGGAACGCTCGCCGCGATCCTCGGCGCCCTGGTGCTGACGCCAGTGCTGTTCACTGCCGGCAGCTTTGCCCGCACCCCGACGGCGACACTGCAGAAGCGGATCGACCTGCTCGCCGGACTGTGGGTGTTTGCCTGCTACGCCATAGCCGGATTCTCGCCCTATCTCAGCAGGCTGCTGCAATGACGGCAGAGCGCTTTCACGACATGAACAACGCCAGCGGGGCCGACAGTGTCGGCGGCAAGGCGGCCATGCTGATGCGCCTCGTGGCGCGGGGGTTTGACGTGCCGGCCTTCTTCGTCGTCGAGCCTGCAGCTTTCGGCGATCTCGACGAGCGAGGGCTGGCGAGCGTGATCGCCGCCAGGCTCCCCGGCATTGGCGGCGGTCCCTATGCCACCCGCTCCTCGGCCCGGGAGGAGGATGGCGCCAGCGCCTCGCATGCCGGCCAGTTCCTCTCCGTGCTGAACCTCTCGTCTGCCGAAGTCCCGGGTGCGGCACGCCGGGTGTTCGAGAGCGGGCTCGAGTCCAGCGTTGCCGATTATCGCGCGTCGCGCGGCCTCGACGCGGCGGGCGGAGCACCGGCGGTGATCGTTCAGCAGATGGTCACGGCGCGTTGCGCCGGCGTGGCGTTCGGCGCCGACCCGGTGAGCGGCCGGCGGGACCGCATCGTCATCTCTGCCATTGCGGGGCTCGGCGACCGACTCGTCGGTGGTGAGGAGGACGGCCAGGGCTTCGTCCTCGCGAGGGCGGATGGGGCGATCATCGAAGCGCCGGATGACCCGGTGCTGTCCGCCAGTGACCTCGCCGCGCTGCACGAGCTGGTCAACGAGGTGGCCGCGGCGTGCGGGGGACCACAGGATATCGAATGGGCCTTCGAGGGCGATCGGCTTTACCTGCTCCAGGCCCGGCCGATCACCACACCGTTGCGCGCCGACGCGATAGTCGACCCTGCCCTGGTGGTGTTCGACAACTCGAACATCGTCGAGAGCTACCCCGGCATCGTTTCGCCGCTGACCTTCAGTTTCGCACAGTACGCCTATTCGCGCGTCTATCGGGCGTTTGTCGAGCTGGTCGGCATCAAGCCGGAGATCGTGGCGCAGAACGCAGCGGTGTTCGACAATCTGCTCGCTCGGGTGGATGGCCGGGTCTACTACAACCTCGGCAACTGGTATCGCGCCCTCGCCTTGCTGCCTGGCTTCGCCAGCAACACCGCCAGCATGGAACTGATGATGGGGGTCAACCAGCCGCTGCCGGCGGAACTGGTCGCGACCATGGCGACGCCGCGTGGCTCGACGCTGCGACGCTATCTCGGCATGGCGTCGATCGGGCTCAGTCTCGGTATCGCTGCGCTGCGGCTCGGCGGCACCATCCGCGATTTCTACCGACGGCTCGAGGCGGCGCTGGCGGAGCCGGCAAACAGCCTCGACGGCAAGCCGCTCACGGCGCTGGCCGCGGAGTATCGGCGCATCGAGGCGGACTTGCTCGATCGTTGGGACGCGCCGCTGGTCAACGACTTCCTCTGCATGATTGCCTTCGGCGCCTCGCGCAACCTGATGCAGCGATGGGCAGGGGCGGAGGGGCTGGCACTGCATTCCGACATCATGGTGGGACAGGGCGACATCGTTTCGGCCGAGCCGGCGCAGCGCATTCGCGCCATGGGCCGGCTGCTCGAAGGCCGGGCCGAACTCAGTCGGCAACTCGGCCAGGGTAATGGTGAAGGTCTCCCCGCATACCCGGAGCTGGCGACCGCCGTAGCGGCCTATCTCGATAAGTTCGCCGATCGCTGCGCAGAGGAGTTGAAACTCGAGAGCATCACGCTGGACCGTGATCCGACGCCGCTCTATCGCGCCATCGCCGCCGCCGCCGAGGCGCCGGTCGGACGCCCGGCCGAACGCATCGACAGCCGCGCCCAGTTGGCGCGAGTCTTTGCCGGCCGGCCGGTGCGCCGCTTCATCGCCGGCATCGCTCTCCAGATCGCCAAACGCCGGGTGCGCGATCGCGAGAACCTGCGATTCGAGCGCACCCGAATCTTCGGCCGTGGTCGCCGGCTGTTTCGCGCCGTGGGGGCGCAGTTTCACGCGCTGGGACTGCTTGATGTGCCCGACGATGTGTTCCTGCTGACCGTGCCCGAGGTGCTTGGCGCCATCGAGGGGTTTGCGACATCGCACGACCTTGGCGCCATCGCCCGGTTGCGCAAGGCGGAGCTGGCAGCCGCCGCCGGCCGCGACGACCCCGGCGAGCGGCTGACGCTGCGCGGCGCGGTCTCGGCG
>MKVB01000006.1:781384-793671 GCA_001899085.1 Devosia sp. 66-14
CGTGGCCCGCGTTATCCGCGACCCGCGCACCCAAAGCCTGGCGCGCGGCGAAGTGCTGGTGGCGCGTCATACCGATCCCGGCTGGATTGCCCTGTTCACCAACGCTGCGGCCATCGTCGTCGAACGCGGCAGTCCGCTGTCCCACTCGGCGATCGTGGCGCGCGAGCTCGGCATCCCGTGCGTCGTGGCGCTCAAGGGCGCCATGGACTGGATCGAGGATGGCGAAACGATCGAGGTCGACGGCGCTACCGGCCATGTCAGGAGAGTGTCGTGACCACCGCCGAGATCGCCCAGCACGCCAGCTTCGACGATATCCGTTACGCCCAGCTGTGGGAGGATGCCGACGTGCTGATCGACGCCCTCGGCGAGCAGCGCGGCAAGACGCTGGTTTCGATCTGCTCGGCCGGCGACAATGCGCTCGCCATGCTGCTGCTCGATCCCGCGCGGGTCATCGCCATCGACCTGTCGCCGGCGCAGATCGCCTGTCTCGAGATCCGCATGGCGGCCTATCGCGAACTCGACCATGCGGCCTTCCTCGAGCTGATGGGCTCGCGTCCATCACAGCGGCGCGGCGAACTGCTCGACCGGGTGGGGGCGCGGCTGCTGCCGGCGACGCAGGCACTGTGGGCGGCGCGGCGCGACACGGTGATCGCGCATGGGCTGGGTGGGGTCGGCAAATTCGAACGTTATTTCCGGCTGATGAAGCAGTATCTGCTGCCCTTGGTGCACAGCCAGGCGACGATCGATGCTGTGTTCGCCAGCCGGCCGCAGCCGCAGCGCGCCCGCTTCCTCGACGAGCGTTGGAACAACCGGCGCTGGAAGCTGCTGCTGCGCCTGTTCTTTTCCAACTGGGTGATGGGCCGGCTCGGCCGCGACCCGGCGTTCTTCGAGCATGTCGAGGGCAGCCTCGCCGACCATGTCGCAGGCCGGCTGCGCCATGCGGCCGTAGACCTCGATCCGGCGCTCAATCCGTATCTGCACTGGATCTTGACAGGTACGCACGGCGCCGCGCTGCCGATGGCGTGGCGGCCGGAGAATTATGAGATCATTCGCTCGCGCCTCGACCGACTGGAGCTCCGCATCGGAGCGCTCGAAGCGCTGGTCGAGAGCGGCGAGCGCGCCGACGGCTTCAACCTCTCCGATATCTTCGAGTATATGAGCCCCGAGGTGTTCAGCGCGGTCTATGGCTCGACGCTGGCTGCTGCCAATTCCGGTGCGCGGCTTGTCTACTGGAACATGATGGTGCCGCGCCGCGTGCCGCCGGCGCATGCGGCGAAAGTCCGGCGGCTGGAGGCGGAGATCGAACGCGGCCGAGCCGCCGACAAGGCATTCTTCTACTCCGACTTCGTGGTCGAGGAAGTGTTGTGACCCTCACGCTGCGCGACGGGCTCTTCATCGCGGCGGTGATCATCGGGATGCTCTCGCTGATGGGGGCGGTCCGTTACTTCGGCCGCCGGGCCGGCCTCGCTCCGGAACTGCAGCGCAAGCTCATCCACGTTTCGACCGGCACGGCAGCGCTCAGCTTCCCGTTGCTGTTCAGCAACGCCTTGCCGGTGTTCCTGCTGATCGGCGCGTCGATCTTGGTGATGCTGGCGTTGCGTGGCGGCCGGCTGGCGCAGCTCGGCGGCGTGCTGCACGACGTCAAGCGCGAGTCGTGGGGCGAAATCTACCTGGCGCTGGCCATCGCTTTCACCTTCTTTCGTTCGACCGGCGAGCCGGTGCTCTATGTCCTGCCGCTGCTGGTGATCACCCTGTCCGACACGGCCTCGGCGCTGGTTGGCACCAGCTATGGCCGCCGCCGCTTCACCGTCGAGGATGGCTCCAAGAGCCTCGAGGGTGTCGTCGCCTTCTTTGTCGTCACCTGGCTCATCGGGTTGGTGACGCTGCTGCTGCTGACCGACGCGGCGCGGGTCAACGTCGTGGTGTTGTCCTTTCTCATCGCCGGCTTCTGCGCGCTGGTCGAGGCCGATTCCTGGCGCGGACTCGACAACCTGTTCGTGCCGGTCGGAGCGCATCTGCTGCTGGCGCAGTATCTCGGCAGCCCGCCCGATCAGTTGCTCGGCGTGGCAGTGGCCTTCATCGTCTTCCTCATCGCCATGCGCGCCATCGGCAAGGCCCTCGACCTGCCGGCGCGGGCCGCCCGCGGCTACACGATCCTGCTGTTCCTGATGATCTCGCTGATGGCGCTCCACAACGCGCTGCTGACGGCGCTGGTGATCGGCACGCACCTGCTCGCCCGCAAGCTCCGGCCGTGCGAGAGCAAGCGGCCGGCGCTCGACCTGCTGGCGGTCTCAGCCGTGGTAGCGCTGTTCTGGCTGGTGGCCGGCGAACTGGCCGGACGCTCGGTGATCGGGCTGTTCAACCTGACGTTCGCCGCCGCCGCCATGGGGTTTGTGGCAATCGCGCTGGGCGGCTGGTGGCGCGTTCTGCTGCTGCCGTTCGGTGTGATGGTCGGCGGGCTGTTCGTGTGGATCGCCCAGCTCAACACCCCGTATCATCCGCCGTGGTTCGCCGATGACTGGCCCTGGCTCGCCGCGGCCCTGGCGCTTCCTGCCGCGATCGGTGCGCTCCGGCCACAGGATTTTTCCACGCACCGCGCGATCAAGCTGTTCGCGCTTTGCCTCGTCGTGCCGCTCGCCCTCTATGTCCGCGGAGTTCTCGTATGATCCGACCCCAGCCCCTGTCGGTTCCCGGCGCCAGCGCGCTGCTCTACCGTGACGCGCCGCAATGGGACAACCAGCGTACCGCGGCGCTCGGCAGCATCGCGTTCGAGGATCGCGACGCCGGCCTGCGGCTCATCGCCGATACGGTCGCGAGCCTCCGGGCCGAGGGCTTTGCCGCTTTGGTCGGACCAATGGACGGCGACACGTGGCACTCGTACCGGCTGGTCAGTGAAAGCGACGGTTCGGCGCCGTTTCTGCTCGAACCGAGGAGCGGCCCGCACGACCACGCGATCTTCAGCGCGGCCGGGTTCACGCCGATCTCGCGTTATGTCTCGTCGCGGGGGAGGCTGGCCGACGCGGTCGAGCCGACGCCGTTCACACTCCCCGGAGTGACGGTCACCGCATGGGACGGGGAAGGCGCCGAGCGGCTGATCGGGCAATTGTTCCAGATGTCGGGCGCGGCCTTTGCCGGCAACCGCTTTTTCAAGCCGATCACTCTTGAGGGTTTTCTCGAGCTCTACCGCCCGCTATTGCCGCTGCTCGACCCGAGACACATCCTGTTTGCACGCGGTCCGGAGCAGCAGCTCGTGGGATTCCTGTTCGGCATGCCCGACAGGCTCGGCGGCGCACAGCCGGCGGCCATTCTAAAGACCTATGCCAGCGGTTTGAGGGGGGTCGGCCGGCTGCTGGCCGACACCTACCACCGCCGCGCCATCGAGCTCGGCTTCACCGAGGTGATCCACGCGCTGATGCATGAAGACAACGTCTCGCGCGAACGCAGCGCGATGCATCGGGCCGAGGTGTTCCGCCGCTACGCATTGATGGGCAAGCGACTGGACCGATGAACCTGATCGCCGCATTCCTCGAGACCGCTCGGCGTCGTGGCACGCATCCGGCCATCATCTCGGGCCGTGGCGCGACGATCAGCTTCGCCGCGCTGGCCGAGCGCTCCGGCCGACTTGCCGCCGGCTGGGAGGCGGCGGGCATCAAGGCAGGCGATCGGGTGCTGCTCGCCATGCCCGTGGGGATCGACCTCTACGCCGCGATCGCCGCGCTCTGGCGCCTCGGGGCGGTGATCGTGTTTCCCGAGCCGGCGATGGGCCTTACCGGCATTCGCCGTGCGCTCGAGATTGTCCGCCCGGATGCGCTGCTGGTCAGCGGCATCTACCGCATCCTGCCGCTGCTGGTACCGAAGCTGTTCGGCCTGCGGCGATTGCGGCTCGACGAGAGTCGCGTCGGCGACACGGTAGCGACGCTTGCCGCCGAGCATCCGGCGCTGCTCTCATTCACCTCCGGCTCAACCGGACGTCCCAAGGCGATCGTGCGCAGCCACAGCTTCCTCGCAGCGCAGAACGCCGCGCTGCACGGGCTCATTGCACCACGTCACGAGAACGAAGTCGATCTGGTCGCCTTCCCGGTTTTCGTCATCGCCAACCTCTCGCTGGGCACCACGTCGGTGCTGCCCGGCTGGCGCATGACACGGCCCGATCGCGCCAGCGCCGCCGGTATTCTCCGCCAGGTCGAGGCACATCGGGTGACCCGCGCACTGGTACCCCCCTCGATCTGCGAGGTACTGGCCGACCATGCAGAAGCTCCCCCGCTCGAGGTGATCTTCACCGGCGGCGGCCCGGTATTTCCGGACCTGCTCGACCGGTTGTCGGCAAAGCTTCCGGGAGCAGAGATCGTCGCAGTCTACGGCTCCACCGAGGCCGAGCCGATTGCTCACCTGCCGGCAGCGGCGATCACTGCGGAGGAATGGGTCCGGATGCGCAGGGGTGGCGGCATCCTCGCCGGTCGGCCGATCGGCGGGCTGCAACTGCGTATCGTGGACGACGAGATCCTGGTCAGCGGACCACATGTGAACAAGGGCTATCTTGGCGGGGTCGGAGACACCGAGAACAAACTGCACCTCGACGGCGAAATCTGGCACCGCACCGGCGATGCCGGTACCCTCGACGCCGAGGGCAAGCTGTGGCTGCACGGCCGCCGTGCCGCTCGGGTGGGCGCCACCTATCCGTTCGATGTCGAGGCGCCGGCCCGTATGTGGCCGGGAGTGCGCCGCGCCGCCTTGTTGCCCGAACTCGTGCCGCCCACCATCGTACTGGACGGCGTCGAGCCAGCGCCCGGCCTGTGGCAATCGCAAGCCAGCGCCCTGGGCGAGCTGCGCGTGGTGAACGGCAGCGTGCCGCTCGATCGCCGGCACCGTGCCAAGATCGACTACACGGCGTTGCGCCGCGCCTTCAAGGACCACTACTAAGCAGCACCGGCGCCGTTACGAGATTACGTCTTGTACCTCTAGTTGCTAGAGGTTGTAGCAGGGGTTCTCTGTTCTGGGAGCGTAACATGGGCGCCGGTCACAGCCACGGTATCGAGAAGCCAGCCACCGGGTCGGCGGGGGCGCGGCATCGCAAGAGCCTCGTCTGGGCGCTGGCGCTCACCACCACCTTCCTCGTCGTCGAGGTGATCGGCGCGTGGATTTCGGGCAGCCTGGCGCTGCTGGCCGATGCCGCGCACATGCTCACCGATGCCGGCGGCCTCGCGCTGGCGCTGTTCGCCATCTGGTTTGCAGCCCGCCCGCCTTCGCCCTCCAAGACCTTCGGCTATCTGCGCGCCGAGGTACTGGCAGCGCTGATCAATGCGGTCGTGCTGCTGTTGCTTGCGGTCTACATCCTCTACGAGGCGTACCAGCGCATCTTCGCGCCGCCCGAAGTGCTCTCGACGCCGATGCTGATCGTCGCGGTGGTGGGGCTGGTGGTGAACCTGATCAGCATGCGGCTGCTGGCCGCCGGATCGGAGGAAAGCCTCAACCTCAAGGGCGCCTATTTCGAGGTGCTGGCCGACATGCTCGGCTCGATCGGCGTCATCGCTTCGGCGCTGATCATCATGTTCACCGGCTGGACGCTGGCCGATCCGATCATCGGCGCGGCGATCGGCGTGTTCATCGTGCCGCGCACCTGGGCGCTCCTGAAACACTCGGTGAACATCCTGCTCGAGGGCACGCCGATCGGCTTCGACCTAGCCGGGCTCGAGCGAGCGTTGCGCGCCCTGCCCGGCGTGGTCGATACGCATGACCTGCATGTCTGGACCATTACCTCGGGCATCGACGCGATGAGCGGGCACCTGGTGGTTGCCGACGATGCCGACCAGCAGGCGGTGCTGGTGGCGGCGAGGACGGTGCTGCACGAGGATTTCGGCATCGACCATACGACGATCCAGATCGAGACGGCGGCGACGCGCAGCACCGAGGTCCGCACCCGGGTGTGAGCCCGCCGCGCTCATGACGGCTCCGCACCCGGCCGGCGTTGCATCAGCTGACGGACCTGGCCGACGGCCTGGGTGAAATCTCCGGCGGACTGGGCCGGGAGTTCCTTGTCGCGGGGCAGCTTGACGCTGAGGGGATCGACCGTGCGGCCGTTCACCCGGATCTCGTAATGCAGGTGATTGCCGGTGGAATTGCCGGTCGAGCCGACATAGCCGACGATCTGCCCCTGCCGCACCCGCATGCCAGGCTTCAGGCCATCGGCGATGCGGCTCATATGCGCGTAGGCGGTCTGATAACCATTGACGTGGTCGAGCTCGACATAGCGTCCGTAGCCGGACAGCCACTGCGCCCGCTTGATGATGCCGTCACCGCCGGCATAGACCGGGGTGCCGAGCGGCGAGGCCAGGTCGACGCCGCTATGCAGCCGCCGCGTCTTGAAGATCGGGTGGATGCGATAGCCGTAGCGGCTGGCGAGCCGGCCGCCACCCTGCAGCGGCCGCCGGGTCAGGAAGCGCTTTCCGGTTTCGCCGTCGGGGCTGTAGTAGTCGACGCTGCCGTCGGCCGTGCGGAAGCGGAACAGCTCGCGCGAGGTCCCCCCGGTTCTGAGCGAGGCGTAGACCAGCTCGGGCGTGCCGCTTTCGGGCCGGGTGGCGAGCAGCTGCAGCGTGTCGCCCGGCTGCACCCGCTGGGTCAGGTCGACCTCGTAGGCGAACATGGCGACGATCTCAGCGGTGGTGGCATCGTCGAGATCGTGCTTGCGCGCCGTCTCCCAGATCGAGCGATAAAGGCTGGGCAGGGCGCCGACATCGGCAGCTTCGATATCCTCTTCCGGCAGCTCGATCATCCCCGGTGCCTGCCCGATCACATAGGTGCCGCGGTCGGTCATCGCGGCGGTCGCAGCATGGCGGATCGCCCGGGTCGAGGGATCGTGCACATAGATGCTGAGCCGATAGGGCACCGGCGTCGCCGACATCCGCGATGGCCCCATCAGGATGCGGAGCTTGGCGCCGGCCGGCAGTTCGAGCGAGGGGAGGACGTTGCGCAGCGTCGTCGCCACCATGGCATATGACTGCTCGGTGAAGCCGTTCTTCAGCAGCAGCGCCCGGAGCGGGGTCGCCTGTTTCGCCGTGACGATGCGTTCGCTGCGGCCACCGCCCGCCCCCGCCAGGCGGGTCTTCGACATCACTGTGACATTCTCGGCGACACCCAGGGTGGCGGCCGGCAGCGACAGCGGGGCCGCCGCATAGGCGAGGCTGCGCTCGCCCGTATCCTCGAAATAGGCGTCCTGCAGCGATGCCTTGACGAGATCCGCGGCCTGGCGGTCCGTAATAGCACTGGCGGGCAGCAACTGGGCCGGCAGGGCCGCCATCGTGATGGCGACCTCCCCCTCGACGCTCGCCGTGTAGATCTCGGCGGGAGCCGCACCACTCGGCGCGGCCGGCTCGCTTGTGGCGATGGCCGACGGGTCGAAGGCCGGGATGTCGGCGGCCAGCGCCGTTTCGCCGGTGGCGAGCGTCGCATCGAGCCGCGTGAAGGCCTGGCTGCGCAGCATGGTCCGCCCGTCCTCGACGGTACGGATCGAGGCTTCCACCACCTCGAACTCCGACCGCGTTGCGGCGACGGGGCGGATGCGGTCGCCCTTGCCGGTGCTGGTGGAAGGGGCGGCCGGCCCGCTGCGCTGGAACATCAGGGCCTGCGAGGCGGTCGAGAAGCTCTCCCGGCCATCGAAGGCCACATAGAGCGCGGCCCCCATGAGCAGCACCGAGGTGATCCCGGTCATCACCGTTCCGGCCAGCCAGGCCAGGCTCAGTTCGCGCCCCCTCGGATGCTCGCCGTCTACGGCATTGAGCGTCAGCGGCGGACTGTCTTCATAGCCGGCGCGGTGGAGGGCGCGTCGAAGGGGATTGGCCGGATCAACGGCGCCGTTACGGCGCCGTTTCAACGCCTCGTTGATGGACTGCATGGTCGAGATTCCGCCTGGCGCGGCGCGCGCGGGAAGCGCGGGCGACGCTCGCGTGAAAGGATCGCGATCGCGGGGCTCGGGAGAGACGCGATCGCCTGAACGCGGGGGGCAGCGCCCCCGAAACTCAGGCGATGGGCGGGGTAACCGGCGGCCCCAGCGCGGCCCCATGCAGCGGCAGCGCGAGGAGTACCGCGAAATCGAGAGCGACCAGCGTCAGGCCGGCCATAGCCCCGGCGGACGGATCGTCGGTCGCGACGGAACAGGCCTGGCCGCAGCCGATCGATTGATGCGTGCCGCAATCGGGGCACGGCGTTTCGGCGCCGACGAGACTGGCATGCGGCGCCGACTCGTCGAGCACCATGACGCTGTGCCCGGCGGCGGCGAGGCTCATCGAGGCCATGCAGATGGCCACGACGAAGCAGGCGAGGGCGCGAAGCAGCAGCGACATGGCGGCGAGTCTAGCTGAGGCCGCTGCAAGCGCAACGCGGCAAAGTGCCGATGCCCGACAGCCGATCAGCGCCCTGCTGCCGGCTGCAGGTAGGGAACCTCGGCTCCGGCGGGCATCGGGCCGAGCCTGCCGATGATCTCGAGATTGGGGCGGAGCGAGCGGCGAAGATGCGCCTCGAGCCCCTGCCCGGCGCCATCGACGTCGCCCGAGAGCAGCAGATCGTAGATGGCGCGATGCTCGGCCAGCATGGTGGTGATCTCTTCGACGCTCTGGTGACGCTCGAAGGTCGAGTGGGTGGCGATGAGCAGCAACTGGCTGCGCTGCAGCGAGTGGAGAAGCTGGGAGTTGCTGCAGCGCCCGACGGTGTCGACATGCAGTTCCTTTTCGATCTCCTCGATCTCGCTGATGCCGCGCCGGCCCTCCGCCGCCCGCACCACCCGGCCGCGGCGCGCCAGCAGTTGCTGTTCGCTCAGGGTGGGGTAGGCCTGCCGCAACGCCACCGGCTCGAGGATCCAGCGCATCTCGAAATGTTCGGCGATGGAGGAAGCGGTCAGCGGACCGGCATACCAGCGCTGGTTGGCCTCCTGGACGATGACGCCGGTGCGGGCCAGCCGGGTGAGCACCTCGTGCGCGATGGTGCGGCTCACCCGGTAGTGATCGGCGAGGGCGGACTCGACGAGCTGGAAGCGGCCATAGGCGAGGCTCGCGGCGACGGTGTGCTCGACCTCGGGATAAATCCGCTGCGCCAGGTTGCGCGGCGTCGGCTCGGCCTCGAGCGCCGCCGGCAGGACGAGACCGGCTGCCGCCAGTTCGATCCGCAGCGGCACCGGGGCTGCCTCCTCGCCCCGGACGATGAAGCCACGCCCGCTGAAGGTCGAGATCCAGCCCTCGTCGTTGAGCCGCTTCAAGGCCGCGGCCGCGGGCATGCGGCTGGCCTTGAAGGCGCGGGCAACGTTGACTTCACCCAGCACCAGGCCCGCCGGCAGGCGGCCGGCTTCGAGGTGCCGGCGCAGCACGTCGTAGATGGTCTGGTAGAGTGGGGCTTCAGCGGTCGCCGGCATGGTCCGGCCTTCTATCACTTCACCGCGCCCACCGTCAGTCCGCGCGCCAGCTCGCGCTGCGCCACGAGGAACACGAACAGCACCGGGATCAGTGAGAGCAGCAACCCGGCGGCCAGCAACGGCACGGGCGTCGTGTGCTGGCCCTGCAGGCTCGCGAGCCCCACCGGCAGGGTCCGCTTCGCATCGTCCTGCATCAGCAGCAGGCCGAACAGCAGCTCATTGAACAGCCAAAGGAAGTTGAGCGTCGACATGGTGGCGAGCGCCGGCGCGGACAGCGGCAGGATGATGTGCCGGAAGGTCTGCAGGTGCCCTGCCCCGTCGATCCGCCCGGCCTCGATGATCTCGGGCGGCAAGCCGTTGAGGAAGCTGGTCATCAGGTAGATCGAGAATGGCAGCTGCAGCGCGGTGTAGGTGAGGATGAGGCCGAGATGGCTGTTCATCAGCCCGAGCTGGCCGACAGTGCGATAGAGCGGGATCATTACCACCGCGGCCGGCACCGCGAGGAGGCAGACGATGCCGAGCAGCATGAGGGCGCTGCCGCGGAAGCGGATCACCGCCAGGGCATAGCCGGCCATGCTGGCGGTGAGCGCCAGCAGCAGGACCGCGCAACCGACGACCAGCAATGAATTGCCGAGATAGGTGAGCATGTTGCCGGTGGTCAGCGCCCGCTCGAGGAACTCGAGCGTCGGCGGATTGGGCAGCCCGATGGGGTCCTTGGCGTAGTTCTTGGCGGTCTTGAACGCGGTAAGCGTGACGAAGGCGAAGGGGGCCAGACTCAGCAGCGTCAGCAAGCCGAGCAGCAGCCAGGACGGCGTCCAGCGCACGAGCTTGCGGGTGGTGGTGGCGCTCATCACTGCCTCCCGCGGCGGAACAGCCAGAGCGCCAGGCCGCAGACGGCGCCGACGACCAGCAGCAGGATCATGCCGATGGCGCTGGCATAGCCGAACGAACCGCCGAAGAAGGCCGCGTCATAGATGTAGTAATCGAGCAGGTAGGTCGAGTAGCCCGGCCCACCCCGGCTCAGCGTGTAGATGAAGGGGAATACCGTGGTGAAGCTCGAGATGAGGACGATTACCGTCCAGAACTCGATGGTGCGACGCGTCTCCGGCAAGGTGATGTGCACCTGTTTCAGCACCCAGTTGGCGCCATCGATTTCGGCCGCGTCGTAGAGCGAGGGATCCACCTGGGCGAGCGCCGCGAGGTAGATCAGCACACCGATGCCGAGCGTCGCCCAGATCAGGATCAGCACCACGGTGACGAGCGCGGTGTTGGGGTCGTTCAGCCACTGCATGCGCAGCCCATCGAGCCCGACCTGCTTGAGCAGGGTATTGAACGGGCCGTTATAGCGCAGCACGACGTTGTAATAGGCGCCCACCACCACCGGCGAGAGTACGGCGGGCAGGAATACCATCAGCCGGAAGAACCGGGCGCCGGGCAGACCGGAATGGATGATGGTGGCGATCAGCAGCGGCCCGATGACCCAGAGCGGCAACGACAGCAGCACCAGCAGGTTGTTGCGCAAAGCCGCCCAGAATACCGGATCGGAGAGGACGCGGGCGAAGTTGTCGAGCCCGATCCATTCGGGTTCGCCGACGCCGTTCCAGCGGGTGAAGCTCAGATGGAAGGCCTCGCCGATCGGCACGATGCGGAACACCGCAAGGATGGCGAGCGCCGGCAGCAGGAACAGCAAGGCGGGAATGAGGGTGCGGACGAAACGCGTGGTCACGTTCTGGCTCATGGGTGGAGTCCGCACGGAGGCGGCGAAAGGGGCGATCAAGGGGCAGGACGGCACGCGCCGCCCTGCCCCGGCAAGTCGCGTTACTGCGGCTTGTCCTGCAGGGCCTGCAATTCGCCCAGCGCCTGGCCGAGCGGGGCGACGCCGTTCACCACGTCCTGGATCTTGCGGATCCACTCGAAGGCGATGTCCTGCCGCATCAGGCTGGAGGCGTAGAGGAAGGTTTCGCTCTTCTGCATGTCGGCGACCATGTTGCGGACAAAGGCCGGGGCAGTGTCCGGGATGGTGTAGCCCGAGTTGATCGGCAGGATGCCGGCCTGCTCGTACTGCACGGCGGCGCCGCGTGGCCCGGTGATGAACTCGACATAGGCCCAGGCGGCGTCCTGGTTCTTGGAGTAACCCGGAATGGTCCAGACCGGACCGGAGCTGACCGGGATATAGGGCGCGGCCACCGTATCGGCGGGGGCATAGAACACCCCGAGATCGTCACCCAGTTCGGGCAGGAACTCGTTGTAGCTCACGGTGTCGGAGGCGATACCGGCGATCATCGCCGCCTGGCCGGCCTGGAAGGCGGCGACGCCTTCGGTCCAGTGCACGGTCGAGGCATAGCCCGGATCGAAATAGCCGCCCTTCAGCAGATCGACGAGATGCTGGTTGAGCGCGGTGAACTCCGGACCATCATATTTCAGCGCACCAGTGGCGAGCGCCGCCGACTGCGCCGCGTCGAAATCGCCGGGGAACAGGATGTTGAGATATTGCAGGTTCCCCCAGCCATCGGAATTGCCGCCGCCGAAGGCGACGATGCCCTTGGCCTTCAGTGCATCGGCGGCCGCGACCAGGTCGGCATAGGTCTTGGGCGGAGTGTCCGGGTCGAGCCCGGCATCGCGGAACAGCTGCTTGTTGTAGTAGAATACCCAGCCCGAGAGCGAACCGGGCACGGCATAGATCTGGCCGTTCGCATCGAAATTGCCGCCCACCGACTCCCAGCCTTTCAGCGACGCCTTGAATTCGGGGGTGATGCGCGCGTTGAGCGGCGCCAGCACGTCGGTGTAGTTGAGCACCCCGAACGTGCCGGCATGCATCATCGCCACGTCCGGACCTGACTGGCTCGAATTGGCGGTCTGGATCAGCTGGTAATAGGTGTCGTGCGGCTGG
>MKVB01000006.1:793682-866921 GCA_001899085.1 Devosia sp. 66-14
GATGGTGACACCTGGGTGTGCCGCGGTGAACTCGGCATCGAGCTGCTTCAGCGCCGCGCCCCACTTCTCCGAATTGTACTGCCAATCCCAGACGGTGATCTCGCCCGAAATCTCCTGCGCAACGGCCGCCGTACCGGCGAGCACCGTCATCGACAGCAAAGCTGCCCCTACCAACTTCTGCATTGTGAACCTCCCTCAGTGGGCCAACAATTGCCTATTGCCCACAATATGCATTTATGGATATACCGATTGCGAGGCAACGTCAAGAATAGTGCTGGAGGGGAAACATGACGCCACCGGATCGCTCGGGGCTGCTGCCGGAATTGCGGCGCATGCTGGAGGCCGCGGATGGCGGCCCGCCGGTGGATTTCGCCACGCTGCCGGCCGCCGAGGAGCGTGCAGCCTCGGAGGAGCGGATCAAGGCGGCCTGGGGCACGCTCGACCCGGTCGATGCGGTCGAGGAGCTGAGCTTCGCCTCTGCCGGTCACACGATCCGCGCGCGCCTCTACCGGCGCAACGACGCGCTCGGAACGGTGCTGTTCATTCACGGCGGCGGTTGGGTGCTGGGCAGCCTCGATACCCATGACGGCTCGGCCCGCGCGCTGGCCAACGCCACGCCGGCCAACGTGCTGTCGATCGAGTATCGCAAGGCGCCGGAGCATCGCTTCCCCGCCGCCGTCGTCGACGTTAATGCCGGGCTCGACTACCTTGTGGCCGAGGCCAGCCGGCTGAAGCTCGATATCGGCCGCCTCGTCATCTGCGGCGAGAGCGCGGGCGGCAACCTCGCGGCGGTGCTGGCGCGCCATGCCCGCGACCGCGGCATCGCCCTCGCGGGCCAGGTGCTGATCTACCCGGTCACCGACACCAGCATGGCGAGCGGCAGCTATCGCGATTTCGCACAGGGTTTCTATCTCGCGGCCGACGCGATGGGCTGGTTCATCGGCCACTACCTGGGCAGTAGCAACCGCGCCCACGCCGATGCCGCGCCGCTGCGCGCGCCAAACCTCGACGGCATGGCCCCGGCCTTCATCGCCACCGCGGCGTTCGACCCGCTGCGCGACGAAGGTCGGGCCTACGCTGCGCGGCTCATCGAAGCCGGCAACGACGTGACCTACCGCGAGGTAGCAGGTGTGGTGCACGGGGTGTGGGTGATGAACGCCGACACACCGGCGGCCAAACGGCTGATCGGCGAGGCCGCGGCGTGGATCCGGGGGCGGTGGTAGAGGCAAGTCTTCAACCTGCCGACAAGCGAGACATCGCATTTTCACCGGAGCGTACAGGGTCGCTGCTCCGGTAACCGGATTCTGCGCTTCCTCCCGGATACCCGGTGGCCAAGTATTGCCGGCAGACACGGGCCGCCCGCGCCACTGTTCACAGTAGTGAGCAGTCACGCCGGGCAGTTCTATGAATGTTCTTGCTGCCCGGGAACATTTCGGATAATTCCGCCGATCTTTCGCGTTGCCGGCTTACCACCGCCACTCCGCAATTTGAGGCAACATGCAAAGCGCCCCCGAACTCGATCCAGACGACCTGCTCGATTTCCTACTGGAGGTAACTCCGGTGGCCTCCGTATTCGTCTGGGGCCAGCCGGGTATCGGCAAATCTTCACTTGTCGAGTTCTTCGCCGCCTCGGTCGGGCTCGAGTGCGTGTCGCTGCTGGGCACGCAGTTGGCGCCGGAGGATCTCATTGGCGTGCCCGCCATCGAGGAAACCGAGGGTCGCAAACTCTCGCGTTTTTGTCCGCCCAGCCTGATTGCGCGAACCCAGCCCTATTGCCTGTTCATCGACGAACTCAACGGGTCCTCGCAGGAGGTCCAGAAAGCCTTCTACTCGCTGATCACCGAGCACCGCATCGGCGAGTACACGCTGCCGAAGGGGTCGATCGTGGTGGGCGCCGGGAACCGCGCCGAGGATGGTGCGATCGTCAAACGGATGAGTACGGCGCTGATCAACCGGCTGGTGATGGTGCAGTTGCGGGCGACAGCCAGGGCCTGGCTGACCTGGGCAGATCAGGCCGACTGCCATCCGGCGGTGCGCGACTACATCGCCCTCAGGCCCGATCACCTGTGGAGCAAACCTCCCAAGCACGAGGAAAGCTTTTCAACACCGCGAACCTGGCATTTGCTGTCCGACATGCTAAAGGCGCATGGCGACAAGCTGACCGAGCGGCGAGCCGAGATTTGCGCCAAATCCGTACTCACCCCTGAGCACGCGGTCCAGTTCGTCGCCCTCTACCGGCAGCGGCTCAGGGCATTTGACCTCGCCGCGATCATCAAGGGCGAGATCGACTGGCCGGCACGACCGGAGGAACGCGACGTGCTGGCCTTCATGGTCGGATCGTTCCGCGCCCAGTTGATCAAGGAACTGCCGGCCGAGGACTCAAAGCTCAGCGCGGAAACTCGAAACCTGTCGATGCGGGCCAAGGATATGGTGGTCAAGCTGTCCCGGATTTCGATGGATTTCGCCCAGCTGATCATCGCAAACGACGAGAAGGGCGTGGGGCTGCCGGACTGGTTCATTCTGGAGCTCAGCCGCGACCTGCCACGACTATCGGCAAGGTAGCATGCCGTGGCGACGCAGGGCTCGAAGTACAAGGCGAATGTCACCGCCATCAAAGAGGGTGCGCACCTGCTCGCCGGGCACCCGCTGACGCGACGGTTTGAGCGCCTCAACCTCGACTTCGATACGCCGCTGGCCTTTGCCCAGCATCCCGAGTCCTGGATCTTCGTGCGATCCACCGCCGCAACCTGGGGACCATCCCGGCGACCGAACGTCACGGTCATCCCCAATGTCCGCCGTCGCGCGCCGGCCGCCCATTGGGCCTATGTGCTCGGCCGAATTGGCCTGCACGAGGTGATGAACCATCTCGACCCCGATCGCAACGAACCGGCGTGGCACGCGGCCTGCTGGCTCATTGCCGAGTCCATCATGTCGAATGCCGGGTTCGCCCAGCGCCCGGCTGAAATGGTCGGCATTCCCGGTGGGTATTCGTTGCGCGACGAGGCAGCGCTGGCGCAGCGGCTGCAGGACGAAGGCATCCCCGAAACTGTCCGCGGCTTGTCGCTCGGCGTGCCGGGGCGTCCGTTCTGGGAGTTTGGCGAGCGCTGCGTGCTGACCGAACAGGTCCGACGCGAGAACCGGGCCAGCCTCGCCAACGGGCTGCGCGACGCTGCGTCGGCCGCGATCGAGGTGGCGGGCGGCGTCCGAAGTTCGATCCGGGCGCGACAGGAGCCGACGACCAACGTCAAGCGGGCCATGTCATGGGTGGTCAGCGAGTATCCCATGCTCGCGGCGCTCGGCAGCTCATTCAGCATCATCGAAGACGCCGACATCTGCGAACGCATGGATATTTCCGTCGCGGCCGTCTGGACCGAGCTGCGTGAAATCTACATCAATCCGCGGGTCGGCCTTGCCGAAATGGAGCTGCGCTTCGTCATCGCGCATGAACTGCTGCATGTCGGGCTCCGGCACGACATTCGCCAGCAGGGCAGGAACGGCGAACTCTGGAACGTCGCCTGCGATTACACGATCAACGCCTGGCTCATTGAAATGCGGGTCGGTGAAGCGCCGGACCGCATCGGATACCTGTACGATCCCGAACTCGCCAAATGCAGCTCGGAGGAAATCTACGACCGGATCACCGGCGATCTGCGCTGGATGCGCAAGCTGGAAAAGCACCGCGGCTGGGCCGGCAAAACGGGCGACATCCGGACCGAAAAGCCCCCGGTGTGGTGGACAAGCGGGGGGATGGACCTTGACGCTTTCTATCGCAGAGCGCTGGCGGAGGGCCTCAAGCTGCACCAGCAGCAAGGCAGAGGCACCATTCCCGCCGGGCTCATCGAAGAAGTCCGGGCCCTGCAGCAGCCGCCCATTCCTTGGGATGTGCGGCTCGCCCAGTGGCTCGACGTGTTCTTTCCGCCCCTCGAACACCTGAGGAGCTACGGGCGTGCCAACCGGCGACAGGGATCTACTCCCGACATTCCAAGGCCCGGCTGGATTACGCCCGAGGACCGCAAGGCGTCCCGCACATTTGGGGTGCTGCTCGACACCTCGGGTTCGGTCAGCCGGCGGGAACTGGGAAAAGCCCTGGGCGCGATTGCCAGCTACGCGCTCAGCCGCGACGTATCCGCAGTGCGACTGATCGAATGCGATGCTCACCCGCACGATGCCGGCTATGTCGAGCCCGACGAGCTGCTTGAAACGGTCAAGCTTCACGGGCGCGGCGGCACCGTGCTGATGCCGGGGATACGCCTGCTCGAGCGTGCGGATGACTTTCCGACTGATGCCCCGATCCTCGTCATTACCGACGGCGACTGCGACGTCGTTACCACGCCGCGGGAGCACGCCTTCCTGATCCCGGAACGCGGCAAGCTGGCTTTTCGAACCGAGCGGCCGGTGTTTCGGTTCAGCGACGACTGAAGGTCAGTCGTCGCCCGTTTGCACCGGCTCGCCTCAGGCCACCATGGTCTGTTCGGCGCGCATCCGGTCGATCTCACGGCGGCTGCGGTTGATGTAGTCGCGCAGCTCCTCCATGCCATATTGCTTGGCCAGAGCGCGGGCGCTGACACCCGGGCGCTTGGCCTTGAGGATGATCCACTGCTCGCGCAGGTGGTGCTTTTCCACTTCGACATCGTCCGGGTGCTCGGCCAGGAGCTTCTCGAGCAGGTGGAGGTTGAAGTTCTCGTGGTAGATGCCGCGGTCGAGATCGAGGGTGAAGCGGGAAATGTTCACGTCCTCTCCCTTCTCGTACAGCATCTCGCTGCCGTCGATGTCGTAGACGATGCAATCGGTGGTGTGGGTGGAGGTCAGGATGGCGAAGTGGTTCATCAGGGCGTGGGCCTGCAGGGTGGTGGCCGCCGAGTAGGCGCTGGGCCATACCACCAGTTCGGCGCCGTTATCGGCGAGGCCTTTCCACACCTCGGGGAAGTTGGCGTCAAAGCAGATGGCCATCCCCACCTTGCCGAAATCGGTTTCGAACACCGGGGTCGCGGTGCCGACATCGACGATCTGGGCGAGATCGAATTCGCTCCAGTACGGATAGACCTTGTCGTAGGTCCCCACCACCTTGCCGTCGCGCCCGATCAGCACGGCGGAGTTCACCCGGCGGTTGCCGTCGAGCCGATCGATCGGACAGACGATCCAGGTGTTGTGACGCCGCGCGATCTCGGAGATCGCGGTGATGATCGGCCCCTCGAGCGTTTCGGGCCGGTTGTTCTGCTGGCCGGCCCAGGTCTCGGGCAAGGCGATGAGGTCGGTGCCACGCGCAGCCTCGGCCTCGACGATGTCGACGATGGCCTCCAGCGGGCGCACGCCGAAGCTGATGCTGGTGACCCGGACCAGCCGTCCCGGAACTTGCTCAGTCATGTGGTTTCCCCTTCTTATCCCTCGAAGACCCAGCGGCGCCGGGCATTCCAATTGATGATCGTCAAAACGAAGATGATGAAGAACAGCACCCAGGCGACCGCCGACGCATAGCCCATGTTCAGGAACTGGAAGCCCTGGATGTAGAGGAACATGGCGACACTGATGGTCGCGTCGTTCGGGCCGCCCTTGGTCATCACCCACATCTGCTCGAACACCTGAAAGCTCGACATCATCGCCATCATGGCGACGAAGAAGATGGTGGGCGAGAGCATGGGCAGGGTGACGTTGATGAAGCGGTCCCAGCGGGTGGCGCCGTCGATCTTGGCCGCCTCGTAAAGATCGGGCGGCACGCTCTGCAGGCCCGACAGCAGGATCAGCGCATAATAGCCGGTCCAGCGCCAGACCGACAGAACGACCAGCGCGAACATCGCCAGTTCCGGGCTGCCGAGCCAGGCTTGCGGGGGAATGCCCACGAGCCCGAGCAGGTAGTTCACGACGCCGAAGCGGAAGTGATAGAGCCAGGTCCAGACCATCGATACCGAGATCATGTCGGTGACGAAGGGCAGCAGCCACAGGAAGCGGGCAAAGCCGATGCCGCGCGCTCGGCTGTTGAGCAGCATGGCGACGAGGATCGAGGACGCCATGCACATCACGACGAACAGCAGCGTGAACCAGGCCGTATTGACGATCGACTTGAGAAACAGCGGGTCCTGCGCCAGCCGGATATAGTTGTCGATGCCGGTCCAGACCGGACTGCTCAACCCATCCCAGCGGGTGAAGCCGACCGCGAACGAGAACAGCGCCGGCCCCAGCGTGAAGGCGAGGAACATCACCAGCCCCGGCAGGAGGAAGCCCAGCGCCGCGAGCGCCTCGTGCTGGCGCATGCTGACGCGGAAGCGCCTGCGCGGCCGCACGATCGGCTCCGAGGTGGCGGACATGGCGGTCATTGCTAGCCTTTCAGTCCGGAGGTCGCGAGGCTGCGCACGATGAAGCGCTGCAGCAGCAGGAACAGGATGAACATCGGCAGGATGGACAGCACAGCGCCGGCCATCATCTGCCCGTAGTCGGTGCGTCCCGCCATCTCGTCCTGGAACGAGGCGAGGCCAACCGGCACGGTGCGCATTTCGCGCGAGCGGGTGACGATCAGCGGCCACAGATAGTTGGTCCAGTTGCCGATGAAGGCCAGCAGCGCGCTGGTGGCCAAGGCTGGCCCCGAGAGCGGCAGGATGATGGTGACGAAGATCCGCAAGTACCCGGCGCCGTCGATGCGCGCCGCATCCTCCAGTTCGCCGGGGATCGACAGGAAATACTGGCGCAGGAGGAAGGTCAGGAAGGCGCTCGACAGCATCGGCACGGTGAGCGCCGCGTAGCTGTCGATCCAGCCCAGCTGGCTGACCAGCACATATTGCGGGATCAGCGTCACCTGCACCGGAATGACCATGGTGGCGAGATAGAGCAGGAACAGCTTGTCGCGCCCGGGGAAACGGAGCCGCGCGAAGGCGTAGGCGCTGAACGCCGAGATCACCACCTGCCCCACGGTGACGATGGTCGCGACGGTGAGGCTGTTGGTGATGTAGTGCAGGAACGGCTGCCGGGTCAGCAGCTTGGTGAAATTGTCGAAGGTGACTTCAGGCGGAATCCACAGCGGCGGAAACCGCATGATGAACTTGGTCGGCATGAAGGCCGAGCGCAGCATCCACAGAAACGGAAAGGCGACGACCGCCGCCGAGAGCCACAACAGCAGCGTCGCGCCCCACGACGACGGGGCCCGTTGCCTGATCTCGGTATCGGTCTGATGCATGCCCGCGCTCCCCAGGGACGCGTCCCGGTGCCGAGGCACCGGGACCAAGTGTGTCAAACGCCGGCTCAGACGTCGATTGCGACGTTCGCCCAGCGCTGGGCGAGTTCGGCATCCATGGTGGTGGCGACCGACTGCAGGGCGGCGAGCACATCGCCCTCGCCGCTGTTGAAGATCGGCTCCAGCGCCCGCTGGTAGGCATCGAGGAAGACCGGGAAGCCGAGCACGAGGCGATCGTTGATCGCCAGCGCCAGCTGCTCGGGGAAGATCGCGGCGTTCGGCGTCACGGCAGAGTCGATATAGGACTGCGCCGCGCTGAGCCGCGCCGGGATGCCGCGCCCGGTGCCGCCGATCATCTTGGCCAGCGTATCGCTGCTGGTGAAGGTCTTGAGGAACTGCCAGGCCGCTTCCGGGTGCTTGGTCGTGGCGCTGATGGCAAAGCCCGAGCCGCCGGTCGCCAGCTTCTGTTCCTTGCCGACCGGCAGGTAGCTGATGTCGAACGGGAAATCGACGTTGCGCGACGTCTGGCCGAGGGCCCACTGACCATCGAGGCGCATCGCCGCGAGGCCGGATTCGAAATAGTTGACGCCGCCGCCGGCGACTTCGGCCGGGGTGGGCGCAACCTTGTGCTTGTGGATCAGGTCGATCATGAACTGCACGCCGGCCGCCGCTTCGGGCGTGCCGATGACGCATTTCTTGAGGTCGTCGGAGAAATTGCGGCCGCCGGCGCTGTAGATGAAGTTCGACGCCAGGTAGTTGTGGGTGAGCGGGGTATCCCAGGTCACGCCCCACTGCTCGCCATTGGGCTTGGTCAGCTTGATGGCGGCCTCGATGAACTGCTCCCAGCTCCATGGTGTTTCGCCATGGCCCGGCGGATAGGCGACGCCGGCCGCGTCGAACATGTCCTTGTTGTAGTAGATGCCGAAGGTCGACATGTCGTAGGGAAAGCCCCACCACCGGTCGAACATGTGGAAGCCCTGGGCGATGCCGGGCGCGATATCGTCGGTGTTGACGTCGCCGTCGGCGGTGACGTTCGGCGTCACGTCCATCAGCATGTTGCTGGTGATCAGCGTCGGCGTGTGGTCGGTGCTGCACATGATGATATCGGGCAGGTCGCCGGCGCTGGCCCCCACCAGGGTGCGGGTCACCGTGTCGTTGTAAGGCACGAACTCGAGCGCCACGTTGATGTTCGGATACTGCGCCTTGACGATGTCGAGGCCGACCTGCCAGTCGCCGATATCGCCGTCGCTGAACCAGTTCTGCAGACGCAGCGTCACCGGCTCCTGAGCCCGGGCGGCCGTGCCGAAGCCGAGGCTGGAGAGCGCCGCGCCGCCCGTCACCAGCGCGGTATTGCGCAGCAGATCACGCCGCGACAAACCGCCGGGCGCCGAAAGCCTATTCCCTTTGTGCATGCTAGTTCCCTCCTTGCGTTGTCCTGCCAGTACCGAGGAGCTCCTACCTCTCCCCTCGGCTTGGTCCCTCCAGCCAGACATAGAGACAGCTGGCTGTCAAACATAAAATCATACGTATGACTTTTAAACTGGCTGTGTCATATCACGGCATCGGCAAAGGCCGAGCGCAGCCGTTCGGCCAGGGCGATCCGGTCGAGACGCGAGGTCGTGTGACGGCGCTCCGTCCACACCGGAGCGGGAAAATTGGCGTCGGTCTCGAAGCGGGGGATCACATGGAAATGCAGATGCGGGGCCGCTGTCCCGAGCGCGGCAATGTTCATCTTCACCGGCTCGAGCAGCGCGATGAGGGTGCGCTCGACCGCAGCGACGACCGCCATGAAGTGATCACGGTCCGGGCCGGCAAGATCGCTCAGCTCCCGCACGTGATCGCTCCAGATCACCCGGCACCAGCCATCGAAGCCCGGCTCGTCGGCCAGGATCACCCGGCATTTGTCGCCCGACCAGACCACGGTCTCCGCCTCCGGATGACAATATCCGCAAACCACCTCGTTACCCCCCCCAACAAAATCATACGTATGATGTTGACTTTGATAGGCGTACAGCCGATGGTTCGGCCTTGTCAATCGGCTTTGGCCGGCAACGATCAACTGCGCATCACCAGGAGCGCCGCGGCTTGGCGGCGAACGGCATGGACCTCAAGGGCAGAGCAGCGCTCGTAACGGGCGGAACGTCGGGTATTGGCCTCGCCACGGCGACGAGCCTGGCGCGGCAAGGCGCCAACCTGGTGCTCGGCGCCCGCTCGGAGAACCCGGCCGTGCTGTCCGAACTGACGGCGCTCGCGGGGCAGCACGGTGCGAGGTGCGTTTTCGTCGCCGGCGATGTCAGGGACCCCGATACCTCGGCCCGGCTGGTGGCCGCGGCACAGAAGGAGTTCGGCGGGGTGGACGCCGTGGTGCATGCCGCCGGCGGGCCGGCGCCGGGCACGGCGCTGAACCAGAGCTATGCCAGCTGGCTCGACGCCTTCGACGTCCATGTCAACTCGGCGTTCCATCTGTTCCGCGCCGCCCATGCCGGGCTCGCCGCATCGAAAGGCGCAGTGGTGCTGCTGTCGTCGGCGGCGGCGTTGCGCGGCTGCCCGGGCACCATCGCGTATCAGACAGTGAAGGCGGCGCTGATCCAGATGGCTCGGGCTCTGGCGCGCGACCATGCCGCCGAGGGCATCCGGGTCAACTGCGTCGCGCCGGGGATCATCCGCACGCCGTTCCAGGCGGGGATGACCGAGGAGGCGCGGCTCAACAACCTCAAGAACCGCATTCCGCTGGGTCGCGAAGGCACGCCGGAACAGGTGGCCAGCATGATCCTGCAGCTGATCGGCAACGAGTTCATCACCGGCGAAACCGTCGTGCTCGATGGCGGCATGTCGATGCGAATGGTTTAGCGCGCTTTCGAACCTGAAAAGTCTGCGACTTTTCCCGAAAGCGCTCAGCACTGATTTCACGAGGACCCCGGGCGACGGGGCGCAGATTTTGTGGGGAGCAGAACGTGCCTGATATTCAGTTGACGGTATTCACCAAGCCCTGGACGGTGCCGATCGGCGAGCTCGCGGACCTCGTCGCGGGTCTGGGGCTCGATGGCATCGAGCTGCCGATCCGGCCCGGCTACCAGGTGCAGCCCGAAACGGTGAAAACGAGCCTGCCGGAAGCGGTGAAGGTGCTGAAATCGCGCGGGCTCGAAATCCGCAGCGCCGCCGCGCCGCTCGAGCCTGCCATCATCGAGGCCTGCGGCGATGCGGGCATCCCCATCGTCCGCTCCATGGTGGGGATCGATCCCAGAAAGCTCAGCTATGCCGACACCATCGCCCAGCACCGGGCGCTGTGGGACAGCCTGATCCCGCTGCTCGATCGCACCGGCGTTTCCATCGGCATCCAGAACCATTCGGGCGATTGCGTCGGCAGCGCGATCGGCCTCTTCCACCTGATGGAAAAATACGACCCGAGGCATGTCTGCGCCATTCTCGACATGGCGCACTCGGCCATTGCCGGCGAGCCGACGGCGCTGGCCGTCGACCTGCTGTGGCCGCGCATGCGCGGGCTGTTGAACTTCAAGGGGGCGTTCCGCGAACGGATCAACGGCCCCGAGGAGGTGGAAGCGGAGTACCGCACGCACTGGACCACGGCCGGACATGCCGCCTATTCGTGGCGCGAACTGGTCGACAACGTCGTCGCCCGCGGCTTTACCGGCACCTTCTGCCTGCCGGCCGAGTATTCCGATCCGTCGGGCGCGCCGCAGCGGATGGGCAATGACGTGCTGCCTTATCTCAGGCAGGACATCGCCTATCTCAAGAGCCTCCTGGCCTGAGGGGGAGCATCACCATGATCGAGAACCGCAAGGTCCGCATCTGCATCATCGGCGCTGGCGGCATGGCCAACAATGTCCACTACCCCTCGCTCGCCTCGTTCGACGACGTGGAGATCGTCGGGGTCATCGAGGCGCGGCGCGACCGACTCGACGCCACCTGCGACAAGCACGGCATCCCTGCCGAGGCGCGCTTTCTCGCCACGCTCGATACCGACTACCAGGAGATCCTGCTGCGGCTCAAACCCGATGGCGTCTATGTCATCGGCCAGCCCGAGATCATGTACGCGATCTGGCACTGGTGCCTCAGCAACGGCTTCAACCTCTACATCGAAAAGCCGATGGGCCTGACCATGCACCAGGCCGAGGTGCTGACGCACCTGGCTGAAAGCAAGGGGCTGATCACCCAGGTCAGCCACCAGCGCCGCGTCGCCCCGATCATGCTCGAGATGCGCCGACGGCTGCTCGAGAAGGGGCCGATCACCCATGGGGTGGTCGAGTTCTTCAAGAAGGACATCGTGCCCATGCAGATCGCCCGCGACCGCATGCTCGACGACGGCACCCACGCCGTCGACACGGCGCGCTGGATCTGCGGCGGCGAAGTGGTGAAGGTGGAGAGCCACTGCAAGCGCATCGGCGTGCCCGATATCAACTGGATCGGTGCGACACTGCATTTCGACAACGGCTCGACCTGCTTCGTGGTCTGCAGCTGGTCATCCGGCCGCCGGGTGTTCCGCACCCAGATGCATGCGCCGGGCGGCTATGCCGACGTCGAACTCGAGGCCGAGGCGCGGCTCTATCTCGACGGCGACTATCAGGGACAGGTGTTCCGCACGCAGGATGTCGCTGGAAGTGAGCAGAATTTCGTCTTTGGCGGGTTCCGCAACAAGAACCGTGAGTTTATAGAGTCGCTGAAGTCCGGCGCGGATCTGTGCTCATCGCCATTCCGCGACACGATCAAGACCATGCGTGTGTGCCACACTATTCTTGCTCAGGCCCTGGCGGAGGACACCGCAAAGCTGCAACCGGCCGGCTAGCCGACCGGCAAAGGCTGGGCAACCAACCTGGACAACCACCCGGAGCCCAAGCTTTGGATCACAAGCTGCCAACGGCCCGAGCAATTGAGAAGCGGGCGAGCCTGCACACGGTGGTCGCCAATGTCCTCGGCGAGGAGATCATCTCGGGCCAGCTGCCGATCGGCGACCTGTTGCCGACCGAGGCGGAGCTCGGCGCGCGCTTCAACGTCAGCCGCACCGTGATCCGCGAGGCGGTCAAGCAACTCACCTCCAAGGGGCTGCTCCGCACCAGCTCGGGCATCGGCACCTGGGTGCCGCCGGCGCATGAGTGGAATTTCCTCGATCCGGTGGTGTTCTCCTGGGTCAAGGCGAGCGGCGATTCCGCGGCGATGATCCAGCACTTGTTCTCGTTCCGCAACGCCATCGAGCCGGCGGCGGCAGCCGAAGCCGCCCGCACCGCGACGCCCGAACAGCTGGCGCTGATGAAAACGGCGCTCGACATCATGTGCGCGCCGGACGTCGATTTCCACGCCTGGGTCAGCGCCGACGTGGAGTTCCACACCGCGATCTATATCGGCTCCAACAACGTGTTCATGGCGTCGCTGGCCAGCCTGTTCCGCGAATATTTCCAGATGAGCTTTTCGGTCTCGAGCTCGAACGTGCACTTCCAGCACTGCCTGCAGGAACATGTCGACGTGTACGAGGCGATCGCCGAGCACCGCCCGGCGGATGCGCTGGCGGCGGTGCAGGTGCTGTTGAACCATGCGCATGAGGATGTTCGGCAGGTTATGGGGCAGTAGGGGGGCGGTGCCCCCCTACCGCCCGCCTGAAGGGGACCGGCGCCTCACCTGAACGGTACTGCTTCGCGGCGGCAGGGAGTATACTAGGCAGCTGGATACAAGACCCTTGTGCCACCCCGAGTAACAGAAAGCTGTACTAGTTCCTCGTTCTTCAACATCCCACCGTGCATCGACTCCAGACGCGTCGCACCGAGGGCTATTGACGTGCATTCCTCGTTGTTGTCCATGATCATACTATTGGGGGGATGCACGGGATCGAGGATGGTCATCGTGCATATGCTGGATTGGGAATAATTGTCGGGAAATGTTGCGCTTGACCTGATCGCCGCAGTCATGGGCTGGGACGAAGATAGGAATAGTCCGTCTCGAACGGAGTTCGTCTGGCTTCAGATGATGTCGGCGATCAAATACGATGGATATGCGGATTTCCGTGCTGGGGTTCGATTTCTGGAAAGTCTCGCGGTATGGTTGCGGCAATTTGACGAAGCCGACCGGCGGGTGGCCTATGACTTCTTCAAGAAGAAGCTGATCTACATATCGCCCCCCGAACTGAAGGGTCTGATCGAGATCTTCGTGCCCGAGACGGTCACACCGCGTCTTCGGCAGTACGTTGCGGCTCAACTCGGCATAAAGCCCTACGAGGTCTGGGGCACACCAAAGAGCGCGGAGGCTTTTCGACATGCCCGACGGAGCACCTTGTTTGTCGGCATGAGCGATGGCAGCCGGATGGATATGTTTCGGCGAACCAATTCCGGCACGCTCTCCCCTGAGCAGATTGTCGCCTCCCTGATCATCGACGACGACAAATGGAAGGACATGGGCAAGAAACTGGATGAAGCCGTCCCTGGTGCAAAGTTCAGCACAGTCTATCTCATCGATGACTTTACCGGCTCGGGCACTACCTTCGCTCGTTTCGTAGATGGCGAGTGGAAGGGTAAGCTCAAGAAGTTCAACGACCGGGTACGCGATGCCCAGCAGAACTTCGAGAAGAAGGGCAAGCCATTCCCGCTAGCGCCCGAATACACCGTACACATCCACCATTACATCTCGAGCGAACAGGCAAGGAGCACACTGGAGGCAAACCGGGCGCGGGTCCTGGAGGAGTGGAAGGACAAGACTTTCGGTGACATTCGCATTACCGAAGGCTTGCGCCTGCCTGCCGAAGCAAAGCTTGACCCCATAAGGGATCCGGAGATCTGGCGGCTCTGTGATCGCTACTACGATCCCGCGCAGGATGTTCGACTCGAGGAACATCTGGAACAGTCAGGCATCACGACGGCCAGATTCGGGTATGCGGGTTGTGCATTGCCGCTCGTCCTCGACCACAACACGCCGAATAACAGCATTCCCTTGCTCTGGGCCGAGCCAGATGAGGTTGCTCCGGGAGCTCACGAGATGAAGGCGCTCTTTCGACGCCGCGACAGGCACGGCTAGCACGCATGAATCCGTTTCTACGGCGCGCCACGGAATACCTCAGAGACACCTCCCAATTTCTCCAGATCACCAGTCCGGAGCCGTTGTCGGTGTTCATTGGCAAGCATGAGCGGCGGAACGATCTCCTAGACGTGCCGGTACGCATCGTGGGTAGTCCAGGCACAGGCAAGACCATGCTCGCGAGCATGGTCGAGTATCGAACTCTCGAGGCTGTCCTGCTCGAGCAGAACAATCCCAACTATCGCGAATTGACCGCCGCCTACAACGACGCTCGATTTGCCGACGGTGACGTCCCAAGAGTGGCCGCGGTTCGTCTCCCCATGGAGTCGGAGTACCGTGACTTCTGGGAGCTGCCGTACGAGGGTGCCGTCAAGACCAAGCTCATGCTCGCGCTCATTCAGGCTCGCGCCGTGATTGGCCTATATCGCAACCTCACCGCCAATAACCGGCGCGATGTCGCTGATATCGGTGTCACGACCCGTCCAGAGGCTTATGCCCAAGTCGAACAGATTGGCGGCACACGGTCACTCGATCAGTTGAGCCGAGCTCGCGAGGTTGAGAGTGCCGTCTATGCGATCGGCTCTAGCTTGATCCCACCCACGCTTGAGGACATTCCACAGGCCGCCAATGCCCCTTACCAGCCTTTCGAAGCGATTCAAGAGTTCTCGATCGATTGGGACGGCGAGCCGATCGCCTTGCGTCCACTTGTCATCCTAGACGACGTTCACACCCTGCATCCTGACCAACTTGCTGCGTTGCTGCGGGCGCTGGCCCGGCGCGAGATGCGCATCGGTCGCTGGATGATGATGCGCATGGATAGCCTTAGCCCGCATGACATCCTGCGCTCGTCTGACGAAGATTTTGGTCCAGGACTCAAGGTCGAGCGCGACTACATCGATATCTATATGCAGAACGTCGCGCACCGACGGATCGAACGACGTCGCTTCCGGTCGATGGCTGAAGACATGGCCGACCGCTATCTCAAGTTCGTGCCGAGCTTGCGCGACCGTGGCGTCGATAGCTTTGGCGCTACACTTCTGCGCAGAGCGCCCAGCTTTGGTATCGTGAACCTCCGTGAACTGAAGGCGCTCATTAATCGCGACCAGAAAGTGTTGGAGATCACCGACGGGAGGCGTCAGCAGCTAACCAACATTGTTTCGGAATACGTCGCGAACGCTAAGGCCCGCGACCTTACCGAGGAGATCCGGCTTGCCATGCTTCGGGTGCTAATGCATCGGCACGCCGGCCGGGTGTCAGGTGTGAACCTGTCGCTGTTCGATGACCCCGACCCGGTTGTCGAGGTGAAGGCCAAGCCTGACATCGTTGACGCTGCCAAGGTCCATCTGCACCACCTTTTTAGCCGCCCGCTTCACTATGGGCTGGAAGATTTGTGCGACGCCAGCAGCGAAAATGCAGAACTATTCCTGCAACTGGCCGGCACACTGGTCGATAAGCTCGAAGCGAAGGTCATCCGCCGTCAGACCGCGGAACTCACTGCACAACAGCAGCAGGAGGTTCTCACCCAAAAGGCGGCCGAGATCGTTGAGAAGTGGTCGTTCCCATACGCTCGGCGGGTCAAATCTCTGATTGAGGAAATGGGTCGGCGCTGCGTCGAGAACTCGATGTTACCCAACGCCCCGCTGGGAGGTGGAGCCACCTCATTCGGAATCCTGGAAGAAGAGTTGGTGCAGTTGCTGCGCACGGAGAAGGAACTGCTTTCGGTGCTGAAATACGCGGTAGCCTATGGCGCATTGACCGCAGTTCGAAATTACGGCCAGGGTGGCAAGAAGTGGTGCCTGTTCGAACTCTCGGGGGTCGTTCGGTTGGCGTATGGCCTTGATTTGGGCCGCGGAAGCTTTCTCGAGTGCAAGGTGGCCGAGATCGAAGCCGCCAGTGAAGGGGTTGCCTGATGGCCGATCACTGGAGCAACTGCATCACCCATTTCGACGAGGACGTTGGAACGTTCATCGCAGAGTACTTTGCTCAGACAGATCGGATTGCCTTCGTTTTTGGTGGCGCCGGCTTTGATCCCCGGGCCACACATGTGAGCCGCACGCTGGCCGGTGTGATGGGAAACCGACTTCATGGCCTGTTCGTTAGGGAAGAGCGCGGCGACAACAATCCAGTCCTTGTGAATGCCGCTGAGGCCAACGAACGCAATCTGAGCGCCACAGTACCCAATAGTGATGTCGTGCGCGTCGATATCTTTGAGGACGACAAGGCGCCCGTGGGAGGCGTGCGGGTCAGCGAACGACTTAGGCAGTTGCAGCTTCCGGAGGGCGTCACCGATGTGATCCTCGACATGAGTGCGCTGTCGAACTCGATCTCATTTCCGGCGGCGCAAATCCTGCTGTCGAGGGTAAAGCAGCTTTCCGGCGTCAGCTTTCACATATTGGTCGCCTCAGATCCCGACCTCGACGACCGAATTGTAGGAGAGCCCAGCGAGCGTGCGCAAGCGATCCGGGGCTATCAGCGCAAACTCGCCGGCATTAAGAATGCTGCAACGATCTGGCTGCCGCATCTGGCTCCAGGTCGCGATCGCGTGCTCGAGAAGGTGCGAAGCTCGCTAGGCGACATTCACAAGATCTGTCCCGTTCTGCCTTTCCCGGCAACGAACCCGCGTCGCGCTGATGACCTTCTCGCCGAATATTACCAGCAGGTGTTCCAGGAATGGGGAGTGGATGGGCGGGACCTCCTCTACGTCTCCGAGCGCAATCCGCTCGACTCCTACCGTTCGATCTCTACGCTTCGTACTCGGCACTTCAAGACCGTCGCAGACTATTACGAGCCTGAACTGGTGCTGACTCCAATTGGCAGCAAGGTGATGGCCGCAGGAGCGATGATGGCTGCGATTCGCCACAATATCGCGGTCCAATACGTTGAAGCCCTTCGCTTCGAGGTCGTTGGAGGCGCCCCGGCGGTGCAGACCGCCAAAGGCCCTCAACGGCTCGCTCACGTCTGGCTCGAGGGGCCAATTTACGATGGGTACTATGCCTGACGAGGCAGGCGAGGGGATCTTCGAGGCGAAGCTCGACGCGCTGCCTAACACGATCGCGTTGTGCTCCCAGGAAACGATCGCCCCGGTGAGCCAGGCGATGGATATCGGCCGTTCTTTGAGAGCTGTGGCTGTTGGCTCAGGCGGGTCGCTCGCGGCCGCGCACTTTCTTGCAACTTGCCGGAGGGACGTCTCTGATCGTCCGACAAGCGTGCAGACACCAATGGAGTTTGTACTTGGGCTAGACGATCTCTCTGACGCTCAAGTTTGGCTCTTCACAGGCCGGGGCCAGAATCCTGACATTGCGGCTGCTCTTAGCGCTGCCGATGCTCGAGGTGCGGCAGACATTCGCGTCGTGACTGCGAATGCCTACGCACCACTCGCCACCTACCATGGTCGCTACCGCCAGCCGCGGTTCCACGTCATTCCCGTTGCCGATCCGAAGGACGGTTTCCTCTCCACTCACACTCTAGTCGCTTTCGTCACCCATCTTCTTCTAGCCACCGACCAACTGGTCGAAGTGCCTAGGCCCGCGGTCGATGGCGTTTCGGTCCAGGCCCAACTCGCCGATCGACTATCAAGCGTACGCCGGCAAGATGCCCGGATCGAGTGGAGGCGTTTTCGACCGGAGGACACCTTACTGATTCTTGGCGATCCCTCGTTGACGGCCGCCTCGGCCCAACTTGAGACATCGTTATGGGAGACGGCGATCGCGCCTGTCCAGCGCACGGATCTCCGCAACTTCGCTCATGGTCGGCACATCTGGCCGGCCCGTCGTGCCGACAGGACGGCACTGCTCGTTCTCACGACGAATTTGTCGCGCGGCGTGTGGGATGAGATTGACGCACAACTGCCGTCAAGTCTCAGGAGGCATGTTGTCGACTACGGTTCGGGAGGACGCTTGCAGGCAGCGCTCGCCGTCCTCGACGGCCTTGTGGCGATTGCCGCGATGGGGCTCGTTGTTGGGATTGACCCGGGCAAGCCGGGCGCGGCGCTCTACGCCAAACCGATCTACGAGGCTCAGGCGCTGTACGACCTGAGCGCGAGGCTTTCAGCGCCCGTTCGTCACAAGCTGTCGGCCACCCTTCGGGCCGACGGCCCCGAACAGGACGTGGCCCGGAATTTTGAGGTGTTTCTCAACAGTCTGTCCGCTCGGCGATATCGTGGCTTGGTCCTCGACTACGATGGCACGGTGGTAGCCACCCACATGCGCAAGGATCCGCCCAGTTCACCCGTCCTCGAGCAGCTTCGCCGGTTGCTCGCAGATGGCATGAAGCTGGCAATCGCAACGGGAAGGGGCGGGTCGTCGGCGGAGGCTCTTAGGGAGGCGCTCGATCCTGAACTACAGGGTTCTGTGATCATGGGCTACTATAATGGAGGACACATCCTCCCCCTTGGGAAGCTGCTCCACGACTATCCGGCGCCAGAGCATAGGGCCATTTCCGCTATCTCCGACGCTGTGTCAGCAATCGCAAACGCTTATGAGACTAAGCCTCGCATTCGAGGCAGCCAGATTTCACTCGATTTCGGTGACGACGAGCTCTCAGAACTGACCGAACTGCTGCTGGCATTGCCGGAGTACCAAGCGGGCGAAGTGAGACTTGTTCGGTCCCAGCATTCGATCGACATCGTTCCGGCTGCTACGAGCAAGCTCAATGTCGTTATGCGCCTTGCGACGGCGTTTGGCCTTCAGGACGGCGAGATCCTGTGTATAGGTGACAGCGGTCAGTCAATTGGTAACGATCATGACTTGCTGGGCCACCCTTCGGGGCTCAGTGTCGATAAAGTCTGTTCTCGACCGGGGGTGTGCTGGGCTCCGTTCGGGTCGAACCTACGCGGCCCTCAGGCGTTGGTGCGGATACTCGACGGGCTGGTGAAGGATGGAACTGAGGGCTTTCGCCTCGACCTCGATGTCATTACAGCATCGGCCGCGCAATAGCAGGAAGGAGCAGCTTGATGAGTCCCGCTCATGTCGATGTTGCAGGCTCCGGCTTTACGGTCCTTGATCGCATCTACGAGGACAACCGCAGAACGCATGAGGAAATTGGGGGCAGTTGCGGCAACGTACTCTGGTCCCTCGCGAGGTTGCACCACACCGTTGTCCCGGTACTAACGTTGGGAGAAGACCAGGTCGGCCAAACGCTTCGACAGAATTTCAGCGAGGCTGGCGCTGACGTCAGCTACATCGAGATGCGCACCGGCATTCGGACCCCACTGCTCGCTCAGTTCGTCGACGGCGTAGGCCATCACCATTTTAGTTCAGTCTGCCCCGAAACCCACCATCGGTATCCCCGATACCACGCAATCGGCGTGGAGGAGTCCGAAGCGGCGAGCGCGATGCTCTCGCGCTGCAGGGTGTTCTACGCCGACCGTCTGAGTGCCGGGATTGTCAGTGCCATGGAGACGGTTGCGAGCCGCGGCGGTATCGTGTTCTTCGAGCCTTCAGCGGTTGGGGACCGTGATCTGTTCGCTCGAGCGCTCGCATCGGTCTCCATCATCAAGTGTTCCCAGGATCGCATCCAAGATCTTGAGGGCATGCTTGGGCGTCAACGCGTCTATCGGGTTGTCACGGAGGGGGCGGACGGGCTGCGTACCGGTCGGCAAGGCGGCCTGACCCACATGCCTGCTTATGTCGCCGGTTCTGTTCGGGACACTAGCGGATCCGGCGATATGGTGAGCGTCGGGCTGATCGACCACCTCCTCAAAGTCGGCGCTCGAGCAGATACGATTTCGACCAGCGACCTGATGAGTGGGCTACGTGCTGGACAAAGGCTGGCCGCCGCCAACTGCGCCTTCATTGGCGCTAGAGGCATTTTCCGACATGCAAGTCCGGATGATGCTCGGTGCGCACTGAACGGCTAAGCTACTCGGCCGCCACAAGATTCAGCCAAGCATCCATTTTGCCCGATGGCCGGCGCAGTTCTGAGCGAAGGTCCATCAACATGTTGCCGAGCATGTTCTGGCCGACGCCGTTAACTTCACCCCAAAGCCGATTGACCTCGTTGTCGACGGTGGCAGCCTCGATCAGGGTGGCATTTGCGGTTGAAAGAAGCAGTTCCTGCAAGTCTGGATGCTGGGTGAACTTCGCAGCAAGGACCCGGCGCATCCGGTCGAATTTGGTCTGAGACCATCCCGGCGCTACATCCCAGTAGTACAGTCCATGTGCGGCCATCGCCAGTAGGGCGGGGGAAGGAGCCTGCATCAACCATTTCCGCACCGCGGGCTTTCGGGCCTTTCCCGCTTGGTAGGCGTGCTCCGAGGTCGCAAAAGCCTCACCTTCGAATTCGATCTCCCTACGGTAGAGATTGCTGAACGCCCCGTAAGGCTTTTCACTGGCCCGGTAGAAACGGATTTCGTCGGCCATCGAAAGCTCCTTGCGAATCTTGTTCAACCAGCATTATGCATATTCGCATGAAACTCAACCTAAATCAGGTAAAGAATCTAGCCCAACAACTCGAGGCGCGGCGCCATGAAGAGGGGCTAACGCACGACCAAATTGCGCGCATTTTGGACCTCAATCAAAGCCAAGTCAGCCGCGCATGCTCGGGCGACTTCGCCTCCCTCAATGAGACTGTTATGCGAATTTGCATATTCTTGGGTGTGTCTCCGCCCGGATGGCAGTTTCCTGTCGATAGCGACCAGTACAAGCTGACAGCTGGCATTCTTAGGATCTGGAAGCGAACGCCGGAAGACACGGCGCGGCTGCTTCGCTTGTTACGTAGCATCGCAGATATCCGGGGCCGGGTTTGACGAGCGGCCTGCGGTCTGGGAAATTGTCTCTGGCACAAAGCTGATAGGCCCGCAGCAAGGAGCACCAAGCCGGTTCCGCTGGGATGCCGTCGCCGCCGCGTGAGTGCCCGCCGACAGTTGCGGGAAGGAATCGCAAACCCAGACGCCACGAGCGACTAGCCGGCCAAGAAGAAATGGTGCTGCAAGAGAGGATTGAACTCTCGACCTCTCCCTTACCAAGGGAGTGCTCTACCACTGAGCTACTGCAGCGAACGCATGGGCCTGGGAAGAGGCCCCGGCGGCGTGGGGCGGTTACTGCCACAGGGCTTTGGCTGGTGCAAGCGCAAAAAGCTTGCAAACGGGATACAGCCCACCGAGTGGCTTTGCTGCTAGGGTGACGGCCGAAATCGACGGGTAGCAAGGCAAGGCTGAGAGTGGCGGAAGACGCGGCGAAGCGGGAGCAGAGACTGGCCGCAAAGCTTCGGGAGAATCTGAAGCGGCGGAAGGAACAGGCGCGGGCCCGGGCGGCGGGCGCCCCTGCCGCACCAGCCGAGACCGAAGCAGGCGAGGCGACCGACGCGGCTGCGTTGAAGCCTGCCGGTGACTCGGATAGCTAGAGATCAATCGCCTCAGGTGTTGCAGCGTTCATCGAACGCCGAAACGCGTGAGGGCATGGAGCAGAACGCTCCGCAGTCGGGAAGACAACATGGATCGCATTCGTCTGGTGGGTGGCAACGAGCTCAGGGGCGAAATCCCCATCTCGGGCGCCAAGAACGCGGCGCTGCCGCTGATGATCGCCTCGCTGCTGACCAAGGACCCGCTGATCCTCGAGAACGTGCCGCGGCTGGCGGACGTGAACCAGCTCGAAAAGATCCTCGAGAATCACGGCGTCGATATCGCCGTGCATGGCCGCAAGGCGCCGACGCTGGAGGGCCAGCGGATGACGCTGCAGGCCGCCGAGATCGTCGACACCACGGCGCCGTACGAGCTGGTTTCGACGATGCGCGCCAGCTTCTGGGTGATCGGGCCGCTGCTGGCGCGGGCGCATGAGGCGCGGGTGTCGCTGCCGGGCGGCTGCGCCATCGGCACGCGGCCGGTGGACCTGTTCCTCGCGGGGCTGAAGGAGCTGGGCGCCGAAATCGAGATCGACGAAGGCTATGTGGTGGCGCGGGCGCCGAAGGGCGGGTTGCGCGGGGCGCGCGTGGTGTTCCCCAAGGTGACGGTGGGCGCGACGCATGTGCTGCTGATGGCGGCGACGCTGGCCAAGGGCACCACGGTGCTCGAGAACGCGGCGATGGAGCCCGAGATCAGCGATGTCGCCGACTGCCTCGTAAAGATGGGCGCGAAGATTTCGGGCATCGGCACGCGCACGCTGACCATCGAGGGCGTCGACGAGCTGCATGGGGCGACCCATGCCGTGGTGGCCGACCGGATCGAGACCGGCACCTATGCCATGGCGGCGGCGATGACCGGCGGCGACGTGCTGCTGAAGCACGCGCGGGCCGAGCACCTGCAGGCGGCGCTCGATACGCTGGGTCAGGCTGGGGTGGAGATCAGCTCGGAGGCCGGCGGCATTCGCGTCAGGCGCAACGGCAATGGCATCCAGGCGGTGCATGCCGAGACGCAGCCGTTCCCGGGTTTCCCGACGGACCTGCAGGCGCAGTTCATGGCGCTGATGACCATGGCCAACGGCACCTCGCAGATCCGCGAAACCATCTTCGAAAACCGCTACATGCATGTGGCCGAGCTCGCCCGCTTCGGCGCCGACATCAAGGTCGATGGCCAGGTGGCGACGGTGACCGGCGTGCCGCAACTGAAGGGGGCGCAGGTGATGGCGACCGACCTTCGCGCCTCGGTGTCGCTGGTGATCGCCGGGCTCGCGGCGCGCGGCGAGACGGTGGTCAATAGGATCTACCACCTCGACCGCGGCTTCGAGCGGCTCGAGGACAAGCTGAGCGCGGTGGGTGCGGAGATCGAGCGGGTTACGGGCTGACGGCACGTGCCTGAGCTTCTGAACAGCCTTGCCCTCGTCGCGACCGGGTTGGCGGGTGGAACGGTGGTCGGGGTCATCCTCGCCGCCATCGCCCGGCTGATGCCTGGCCGCCGCAGTCTGTGGGGATGGGCCGTGATAGGCGGCGTGGTCGTCGCAGTATCCTTGGCAGTGCTGGCGAGCGACGTGCTGACCGGGCTGCAGGACGCGGCCCTCTCCGAGCTTGAGCGACGGGAGCTGCTGGACACCGGAGCGTTTGCCCTGGGGCTGTGCTGTGCGGTGGTGGCGGGCTTTGTCGTGGGCATCGTCCTACGCGCCCGGTCGCTGTCGGACGCTTCTGCGAAAGCACCGATGGCTCCCCTGCCCCCAGACTTGAAGATCGAGTGAGCGGGTCACAGGCTGACGATGGAACAGCTGATGGTGGTGCTGGGCGTTTTCCAACTGGGGGCAATCCCGGCGCTGCTGGTTTCGGCTATTCTGGCGGTCATCGGGCGAGTGGTCCCGGTTGGGACCCCGTCTCGCATCTGGCTCGTGACCTATAGCGTCGCCCTCGGAGCATGCTGGATGGCAATGCTGGCCTATTGGTTCTGGTATGCCGGTCTTGACCCGGACAACCACATTACCGGCGAAGCCTTCCTTGCCGGAGCGTTCGTGTCGTGCGGGCTCGTGCCACTCACAATCGGCGCGGTGGTCGGCACCGTTTGGCGCAACGCTACGGCTTGACCGGCCAAGTTCCTCCGCATGCTGCATTGCCCCCCTGCCCCCAAACTTGTAGATCGTCTGTCGGGCCCCCACTTGCTGGTCAATTCCACCGTTTTCCGGACCCTCAACATATGACCGATCTCAAGCTTCTGGCGCTTGATAGCGAAGACCTCGACGTGATTTCGGCGACTACGCAGGATGCCATCGTGCGCGTCGGCGACATGGGTTACGCCAAGGCCGACCAGCGCTTCGCGCTGCTGATGAACCGCTATGCCTGGGAAGACGGCAGTGGTGCCAAGACCGGGGTGCGCAAGCGCGCCGCGCTGCATTTCGACCGGGTGACCGGGGTGAAGGTCTCGGGCATCGACACCAACTCGCTCGAAGGCGCGCTGGAACTGCTGACCATCCGCTTCACCGAGAACGCGGCGCCGAGCGGCTGGGTCGACCTCGCCTTTGCCGGCGGCGGCACGGTGCGGCTAGAGGTGGAGGTGCTGGAAGCCCGGCTGCAGGACCTGGGCGCCGCCTGGGCCGCCGAGATCAAACCCGAGCACGCCGGCTGATGCCATCTATTCTCGACAGCCGCGATGCCGGCTTTGCCGCAGCGTTTGAAACGCTGCTGAACTCGAAACGCGAAGCCTCGGAAGAAGTGGGCAACGCCGTGGCGGCGATCCTCGCCGACGTCAAGGCGCGCGGCGATGCGGCGGTGATCGAATACACCGAACGCTTCGACAAGCCCGCGCAGGCCGCGTGGGCGCTGCGGGTGTCGGACGAGGAGATCGCCGCCGCCAGCGCGCGCACCCCTGCCGATGTGCTGTCGGCGCTGACCGTGGCGCATGAGCGCATCAAGGCGCACCACGAAAAGCAGAAGCCGCTCGACCATGTCTACCAGGATCACCTCGGGGTGACGCTGGGGACGATCTGGACGCCGGTGGAAGCGGTGGGCATCTATGTGCCGGGCGGCACGGCGGCCTATCCGTCGTCGGTGCTGATGAATGCCGTGCCGGCCAAGGTGGCGGGCGCCAGCCGCATCGCCATGGTGGTGCCGATGCCGGGCGGCGAGGCGAACGATGCGGTGCTGGCCGCGGCGAAGATCGCCGGGGTGACCGAGATCTACCGGATCGGCGGGGCGCAGGCGATCGGCGCGCTCGCCTATGGCACAGCGACCATCGCCCCGGTTTCGAAGATCGTCGGGCCGGGCAATGCCTATGTCGCGGCTGCGAAGCGCCAGGTGTTCGGCACTGTCGGTATCGACATGATCGCCGGGCCGTCGGAAGTGCTGGTCATTGCCGATGGCTCGGCCAACCCGGCCTGGGTGGCGGCGGACCTGTTGGCGCAGGCCGAGCATGGCGGCGGGGCGCAATCGATCCTCGTCACCACCGATCCGAGGCTCGCCGATGTGGTGGAAGACGAGGTGTGGCGGCAGATCGAACTGCTGCCGCGCGCCGAGATCACCCGCGCCGGCTGGGAAGAATTCGGCGCCATCATCACCGTCGCCTCGATGGCGGAAGCGGTGGAGCTCGCCAACCGCATCGCGTCGGAGCATGTGGAACTGGCGATCGACGACCCGCAGGCGCTGCTCCCCAAAATCCGCAATGCAGGTGCCATCTTTCTGGGGCATCACACACCCGAGGCGATCGGCGACTATGTGGGCGGTTCGAACCACGTGCTGCCGACGGCCCGCTCGGCGCGCTATGCGTCCGGCCTGGGGGTGCTCGATTTCATGAAACGGACCTCGGTATTGGGGTGCGACCCGGCCTCGCTGGCGGAACTGGCTCCGGCCGCCCGGACGCTGGCGACCACCGAAGGGCTCGGGGCGCATGAGCGCTCGATCGCCATAAGGCTCAATCGCTAGATGGCGCTGACGCCGCGACAGTTCGATCCGAAAAGCGATCGTATCGTCGCGGTAACGCTCGACCCCAACACCATCACCTCAGTCGACCCCGACGAGGTGCATGAGTGGCGGATCGCCATCTACGACCTGGTGGAAGAAAACGTCTTTGCCCCGGCGCGGGTGAAGGCGACCGGGCCCTATGCGCTGCACGTCTCGATCATTTCCAACTATATCGTGCTCGATGTGCGCAACCCGGACACCTATGAGCCGATCGCCGCGCATTACCTGTCGCTCACCCCGTTCCGGCGGCTGATCCGCGACTATTTCCGCATCCGCGAGAGCTATTACGATGCGATCAAGACCGGCTCGACCTACCAGATCGAAACCGTCGACATGGCGCGGCGCGGCCTCCACAACGAGGCCGCCGAGCTGCTGCGCACCCGGCTCGACAACAAGCTGGAGATGGATCTCAACACGGCAAGGCGCCTCTTTACCCTGATCTGTGCGGTGCAGCCCTTCGCCAGCCGGATCGACGAGCGCGAGTCGAACCTGCCGACGGTGCTGTTCGTCTGCTCGATGAACTCGGTGCGCTCGCCGATCGCCGCGGCGCTGGCGCGGCGCTTCTTTCCCGGCCGGCTGATCGTCCGCTCGGCCGGGGTGCGTTCGGGCAAGGCCGACGGGTTCGTGCACGAGGTGATGGAAGAGATCGGCATCGACATGAGCGTCCACACGCCGCACACCATGGACGAGCTGGTGGCCAACCATTTCGACCTGGTGATCACGCTGTCGAACGATGCGCCGGAAGCGGTGGAGCGGCGCGGGCTGGAGATGGGAGCGCTCGAGCACTGGCCGATGCCCGACCCCACCGAGACCGAAGGCAACCGCGAAGCGGTGCTCAGCGCCTATCGCACGCTACGCGATACGCTGCAGCAGCGAGTGCGCGAGCGGCTGGAAAAGCTGGTGGCGGCGCCGGCGAAGGCGGGGTGACGGGGGGTCAGCGAGATGGGGCCGACTGAGAGAGACGGCCCCTCCCATCCCCACAAGGGGGGAGGTGCCGCATCGAGTGCCTGGCACCATTGCGCCCCAAACTCGACTCTTCACCTCCCCCTTCATGGGGGAGGCCGGGAGGGGGCCGTGTCTCTCAATCAGCCCCCACTTCTCAAATCCTGCATCACTCCCCATATCTTGACAGCATCCCCACCCGCAGGTGGTTCACAAACGGGGCGACATCCAGTATAGGTGGCGCCCAATTCAAGCCCCCGACATTGTCAGTAACGTGTTTCGTGGGGCCGTCTCAGGAGAGAGAATGGCTAAGGAAGAAGTGCTCGAATTTCCGGGCGTGATCACGGAACTGCTGCCGAATGCGACTTTTCGCGTGAAGCTGGAGAACGAGCACGAGATCATCGCCCATACGGCGGGCCGGCTGCGCAAGAACCGCATCCGCGTCTTGGCAGGCGACAAGGTGCTGGTCGAAATGACCCCCTACGACCTGACCAAAGGCCGGATCAACTACCGCTTCCGGTAACGCGCGGGGGCGCGGCGGGAAGGCCCGTCGCGCGCCGATGGAAACAGTATGGCGACGATATCGTCGCCCATGCTGCAGGCCGCATGCGCAAAAACCGCGGGCCGGATCACCTACCGCTTCAAACAGGGCACCGAATGGCCAGCCGTCCCGAGCTCATCCTCGCGTCCGCATCGCCGCGGCGACTGGCGCTGTTGAACCAGATCGGCATCGAGCCCGAACATCTGGTGCCGGCGCATATCGACGAGACGCCCGAGAAGGGCGAATTGCCGCGCAAGCTCGCGCAGCGCCTCGCCGACCAGAAGGCGATCACCGCGCAGCACAAGGCCAAGACCACCGGCATCGCGGGCAACGCGCTGGTGCTGGCGGCCGATACCGTGGTGGCCGTCGGCCGACGCATCCTGCCCAAGGCCGAGACGATGGAAGAGGCGTCGGAGTGCCTGCGCGTGCTGTCGGGCCGCTCGCACCGGGTGTTCACCGCCGTCACCATGCTGACGCCGTCGGGCCAGATGCGCAAACGCCTGGTCGAGACCCGCATCCGCTTCAAGCGGCTTTCCGCCCGCGAGATCGAAAGCTACCTCGCCAGCGCCGAATGGCGCGACAAGGCCGGCGGCTACGCCATCCAGGGCATTGCCGGAGCCTTCGTGCTGAAACTGCAGGGGTCGTATTCGGCCGTGGTCGGGCTGCCGCTCAACGAAACGGTCGGGCTGCTGGCCGGCGAAGGTTATCCGGTGCATTTCAACTGGCTGAACCAGTCGAACCTGACAGCGGTCTGAGATGATCGAGGAGATCATCAAGAGATGACTGCCGAAATCATCAAGCTCAAACCGACCCGGCCCTGCCCGATCTGCGGCAAGCCGTCGAGCCAGCAATTCCACCCCTTCTGCTCCGGCCGTTGCCAGGACATCGACCTCAACCGCTGGCTCAGCGGCAGCTATGTGATCCCGGCCGACGATGACGACGATGTCGAAGAGGACGGGGTGGTGACGCGGGACGATGGGGACGAGCAGTAGCCCTACTGCCGGCATCGCGTTCCCCTCTCTTGCGATTTCTAAGGCTTAGCGAAGGGCTAAGCCCAAGAAATCGCTTTCTCCCCCAAGGGGGGAGATGATCGGTGGCTTCCATTCGCATCAAAGCATCAGTCTGGACTCTCCCCCTTGGCGGGGGAGAAAGCGAAAACTTGGGCTTAGCGCAGCTAAGTCCTTAGTTTTCGCAAGAGAGGGGGTCAGCGGTCTCTCAGGACGATCTGCAACCACTCGTACACGCCGTCGATATTCTCCAGCACCTTATTGTTCCAGAACCGCAGCGTACGAAACCCCGCTGCCCGAAAGTGCTCGTCACGGATCAGGTCTGCCGCGGACCCGCTATGCTGTCCGCCATCGAGTTCGATGATCAGCTTCGCCTCGAAGCAGACGAAATCGATGATGTAGCCGTCGACCGGCACCTGGCGCTTGAACTTGAGGCCATCGAGTTGGCCGGCGCGGAGGAGCGACCAGAGCTTGCGTTCGGCATCGGTGCTGTCCGTCCGGAGGGCTTTGGCGAAAGCGCGGTGCGGAGCTGGCACTGGTCGGCGCATGCTTCACGTCCCCCTCTCTGGCGACTGATGACCCGGTGCCCGTACCGAGCACTGAACTCACGGCATCAGTTGCCCGCCATTCACGTCGATGATCTGGCCGGTGATGTAGCCCGACATCGAATCGGACGCGAGGAACACGTAGGCGCCGACGCAATCCTCGGCCGTGCCGAGGCGCTGCATCGGGATCTGGGCGGCGGCGCTGTCTTTCACCGCTTGCGGGGTCTTGTCGTGGAACGGGGTGATGATGAAGCCCGGCGCCACGACATTGACGCGGATATGGTCCGGCGCGAACTCGCGGGCGGCGTTGCGGGTGATCGAGTGCACCGCGGCCTTGGCCGAGGCATAGACGGCCGAGCCGCCGAAGCCGCCGAAGCGGCCGGCGACCGAGCCGGTATTGATGATGGAGCCGCCGCCCGACGCCTTGAGATGCGGGTAAGCCGCCTTGGTGACGGCGAGAACCGAGCGGACATTGAGATTGTAGACATTGTCGTAGGCGGCATCGTCGAAGGCAGCGTTGGTGACGCGGTCGAGGATGGCGCCGGCATTGTTGATGAGGATATCGAGCCCGCCGAGACCGGCGACCGCGTCGGCGACGATCCGCGCCGCCGAAGCGGAATTGCTGACATCGCCGAGCACCACCACAGCCTTGCCACCCGCCGCGCTGATCTCGGCGGCGACGGCCTCGGCGGCGGCGGCGTTCTTGTTGCCATGCACGGCGACGCTGGCGCCCAGCCGGGCGAGTTCCCGCGCCACGGCGGCGCCGATGCCGGTGGACGAGCCGGTGACGAGGGCGCGCTTGCCCCTGATATCCTCAAGCATTTCTGCCTCCTCGAGCTGAATCGGCGGGGCCGCCGAGCGGCTGCGAGCGGGGCGGCGCCGGGCCGGATTTTCCACAGGCCGCAAGTTGGCAAAACCCGCTTGCGCGCCCCGACAATGCCCCCTATAAACCGCCCGACTTAGCGCGCCCTCGGGCGCCACGGTTGCCCGGGTAGCTCAGTTGGTAGAGCAGCGGATTGAAAATCCGCGTGTCACTGGTTCGATTCCGGTCCCGGGCACCACTTCACCTCAACATATCTACTCACCTGAGTTCAAAGCCGCCCAGCATCCGGGGCCCTTGCAGAATCGGAGCCGCGCATACGATCTCATAAATCGTCGTTGCAACGCACGAAGTTGGGGGTATGATTCGGGGGTACCACTTCCCCGCGAACAGGACGGTACCCCCATGTCGCTATCCGACTTCGCAATTCGTGCCGCCAAGCCACATGCCAAATCGCATAAGCTGAGTGACGGCGCGGGTCTTTACGTCGCGATTCAGCCAAGCGGTTCTAAGCTCTGGCGGCTAAAATACCGCTACGCGGGCAAGGAAAAGCTCCTCTCGATTGGCCCTTACCCGCTCGTGGGGCTAGCTGAGGCACGCGAGAAGCGAGACGCAGCCAAAAAACTGCTTCTGAACGGTGTCGATCCATCAGCCAAACGCAAACTTGAGAAAATCGCTGCTGAGACTGCTGCTCGAACGACGTTCGCGTTGATCGCAGAAGAACTCATTCAACGCATGAGAGACCGAGACGCAGCGGAAGCTACAATTTCAAAGACGGAGTGGCTTCTGCTCGATCTCGCGTCCCCGATTGCATCCCGGCCGATCAGGGAGATCACGTCCGCCGAGATACTCAGTATTCTACGAAAGATCGAGCAAACTGGGCGCCGCGAAAGCGGTCGGCGTTTGCGTGGTGCAATCGGCAGCGTGTTTCGCTATGCAATAGTTACCTTACGCGCCGATGCCGACCCAACCCTCGCCTTACGTGGGTCCATACTTCCCCCGCAGGTTGTCGGCCGAGCGGCGATTACGGATGAGGCAGCTTTTGGGGCACTGCTTCGTGCGATCGACGACTATGATGGTTGGCCGACGGTCACAGCGGCACTCAAGCTTCTTGCTCTAACGTGTGTCCGACCGGGGGAGGTCCGGGGCGCTACCAGGTCAGAGTTCGACCTGGAGACAGCGATGTGGCGCATCCCTGCAGGGCGAATGAAAATGCGGGAACCTCATGACGTGCCACTGTCTCCTCAAGCACTCGCTGTGCTTCACCATGTCTGGCCCTTTTCCGATGGAGGCAGCTATGTTTTTCCTTCCATACGCTCGAAACAGCGGCCGGTTTCGGACGGGACGCTCAACGCTGCCCTGAGGCGCATGGGCTACCGCAAGGACCAGGTTACAGCACACGGCTTCCGTGTTTCCGCAAGCTCCATCTTGAACGAGCGAGGGTTCGATCCCGACGTGATCGAGGCAATCTTGGCCCACAAAGATCCAAATGGGATACGCAGGGCTTACAATCGCGCACGATACTGGGAGCAGCGCCAGCAGCTAATGCAAGATTGGGCCGACATATTGGACGAACTTAGGTCTCCAGCTCAAAGGCCTTCAGCATCATAGGCGTGGGCCGTCCACAATCCCTTCTCGCCTACCCAACTACCAATACATTAGTGTGCGGAGCGGTTGGGCCATATCGCTTGGCCGCGCTACCGTGGGTAAGGAATGGGATTTCAGTGGCGCCCGGGGGAAATCATCGGACAGCGCTTTCCGCCAGAGAGTGGCAGGACACCCCCCGAAGTATACGTTACGGATGGGCAGATAGCAGTCGACGCCGGGTGCCGAAAGCGATCAGCTACGCTGGATACGCCCACAGTAATTCCTCCAAAAGAAAAAAGCCCGGAACAACGTCCGGGCAAAATGCCTGTTGCAAATTGATGCACTGATGGCATCATCAAAGAGCCGAAGAGGCTCGAGGCATTACCAACCGCAGTTAGCGCTGCGATCACGAGCTGAAGCGGTCGACACAACCGACGGAGGAATTCCCCTTTGCTTCAACTAGTTATGCAATGCCTCGAACTGGCGAGCCAACAAAAGACCTCTACCAGACCGGTCAAAGGTTCAACAGTCAGCGATCTTACTTGATTCTTTCATCCCGTCTGGATTCCGTCAAGGAGTCTCACGGGATAGCAGCAGAGAATCCCAGGGTGTTGCGTCGGCGCAATGGGCCTCCTCCCGAACGTTTTCAACGCGAAGGAGATAGAAATGGCGTCCCCAAGTACCCAACAACCGGTGTCTGCCGACACGCCGAAGCGCGCTCGAGACACCGAGACTCTCAACGACGCTGCGCTACGGTTCTTTGATAGGATCGGCGCCATTCAAGAGGACGCCGCCAGGTTTGTCGGCTCCCAACTTAGCGCCAACTTAAACCTCCTCTTTACCGCGGTGTTCAAGCTGGCAGGACAGCTCGCCAAGGGGTACTCCCTCTTTGTAGTGCCCTACTTTGCTTGGGGCTCGTTCCTAATCTACATGGCGATGATTGAGCCCTTTCCTTATTCGCGCTTTCTTACCGGGACGCTCGCGACCATTGTCCTGGGAGCCGTTCCCGCACTCCTCGTATACTATCTCGCTGGTGGCGGGAAACGGGATGAGCGAACAGCACCGCGGCGAAACCCACCGCCAGTCGGTGTAGACAGCGACAATGTCGTCAAGTTCCCCTTGCCCACAGGCACGCCCTGGTGGGGTTGGATGCTGAGGTTTCTTGTTCCTCCGACAGCGGAGGGAGGCCTCTTCTGGATATCTTGCGTGCTCGGTGGCTTCCTGATCGTTGTTGCGACTGAAATAGGCTGGATGATCCAATGGAACGTGGCCGTAGGGCTTCATGAGCTGCCCAGTATGTGGTTGTTAACTTGGTTGTTTGATCCGATCGCCGAGACTCTGGGCGGCCTAGCGAAGTGGCCACCGGACTGGTTCTTAGTGATCGTGGCGGTAGTAATTGTAGCATCGCTCGTTCCACTTGTGTGGTTCAGGACACGGAGGCTGACGCGCCCGGTAGCATGAGATTGTTGCTACGGGTGGATGCCACACCTCGATCAAGAGCCGAACAACTGGCACCTATTTGATACATGTTCGTAGCCGCTCAAGGGTAGCGTTCAATGTGGCCAGTCAAAACAAGGCGGCGGCTCAACTGAGCCGTCGTTTTGTCTCTAGTCCTCGTTATGTTTTGTTTCGGGCATTCGTTAGGTTACACGGGATACGAAATACTTACTGTCGCGAACCACGTGCCGTCGCGGTCGAGTGCCGAAACCGCCGCTTGTAGAACGGTACTCCGAAAATCTGCTCCTCGAGCTTCTTGAACTGAACGCCTTTGAAGGCTCCTTTTTCTGCCAGCCCAAACCACTCAAGCCGCTTTACCAGAAAGGTATAACTCACCTTTGCCCGGCAGCTCTGTTTGAAGGAAACGATGGCCTCTGCTGTCCATAACTGCACATTGGCGGCCCGGATGTCGGCTAGACACTCGGCCTCCGGGTAAATGAATTCAGCCGCAAAAACCTCGGCGCCTATCTCGATCGGATCCCGCGCGTTCCAGTCTCCAGACGCACTAATCATCCCTGCGGCGAGCGACGTACGATCGCGATAGTGATGCTTGAGTTCATGCACTAGCGCGAAGAGCTTGGGCTCGTCCGGCAGGTCCCTTTTTAGAGCCACAGAACAAACTCCGTCGTCGCACATGTAGAGCGCTTTGATCGACGCGGGCAGCGGCCAGGTGTCGATCTTGATGTTCTCGGCCTTGTAGATGGCGCGAACTTGCCTGAGGCCAAACAACGCGGTTTGAACGCCGTACAGCTGACGCTTGTCACGCGCCAACGCCTTTAGATCCTCATAGTAGGCCGAATTGCCCATGACCCTAAATGCCCCCTTAAGTGGCCTTTTTGGTAGATCGACTTTCTAGCTTGTGCCTAACCTTACGGAATTGGGCGTAGCGGATGACCTCGTCAAGATCCTCCCCCGATAACCCTCGAAGCGCCGAAGTCAGCATCGGCGACACTTCCGACATATCGTCGGCGAGCGGGAAGAACGTTGAAATCGGCACTCTAAAAAACCGGGAGAGCTTGTCGAGGTCTTCCGGCGTCGTCTTGTACGTTCCGGTTTCCCATCGGGACACGGTGTTGGCGGGCTTACCTATTTTCTCGGCAAGGGCATCCTGACTGAGTCGGCCTGCGGGATAGTTCTCTCTTAGCTGTCTGATGATTTCGCCGATCTGCGTGTAGATCGAGGGCATCGGGGCTCGCCTCCTGATTTGGGATTCGTCGCTCCTAAATTAGCTTGACAGGTCGCCCAGTGCAACTATGCTCTTTTAGGACGACAACTTCCTGAAAAAGGATATTCTCAAATGGTTGAAGCAGTTACCCAGGACTCGCGTGGCAAGAAGGTGCGCGTCGAGCTCGAGTTTGAAACCCTGCCGGACGTGAAAGCCGTCGAGGTAGAAAAGAACGATACCGGCGCGGTCATCACGGTCGCCCGTTCGGTCACCGGCTTCGAGAACGCGCATGTTTTCGAGCGCGATGGCGACGAAGTGTTGAAGGAGATCGGCGATCGCCGCGCCGTCACGCTGTTGGTGCACCGCTGCCGCCATATCACCGTCGACGTCCGGTACGATGGCGAGACCAAACAGCGCAAATTCTCGCCGGCGGTTACTGTGCTGCGGGTGCTGCACTGGGCGGTCGGCAAGAACGGATTCAAGCTCGACGACAATGCCGCGGCGAAAGCCAATCTGATCCTCCCCGGCACCGAGCAGCCGCTACCTAAGGACACAATGATCGGCCGTTACGCGCCGCATTCCGGATGCGCCGTCACGCTTGATCTCACGCTCAAGGATTTCACCAATGGATGAAGCAGAAGAAACGCCGGGGATGCAGACGCTGATGGCACAGCTGGATTCCATCCGCTTCCTGGCCGGCGTTGAAGAAGGCCGGTGGCAAGTCTTGAGCATCCACTGGCCATACCTCTATGTCCGCGTCCGCTTCAGTTCCGAGGCGGGAGAGCTAAGCTTCGGTCACGACTTCCGGTTGGAGTGCTCGGGATACCCTGACCCTGGCCCGTTCGTTGAGCGGTGGCGCTACGCGGAAGACGCGCAGCATGGCGAACGCCCGGCCGCCCCCTCGCCTGGCGCGCCCGGTTTTGTCGAGGCTATGAAAGAATGGGGCAGCGGTGCGGAGAGCGGCATCTATCGCGCCTGGAACCGCGGCGCTTCATTGCACAACGACTGGTCCCGCAAGCGACCGGACGAGGCATGGAACCGTACCCGGAACATCACTTTCATCATGGAGCAGTTGTATGCGCTCGTTGCTGAGCAAGCTATTTGGCTGGCTTCTCGGGCAGCCTGAGCCTCGCATCGTCTGCGACATGTCGATCTGGATGGCCGGCGTCGAAGAACTGTCGAAGCGGACGCTCGGCCGTCGTCGCGAGAGCGGTGCATTTCTCATTGGCGAAGCGCCTGAAGGCCGGCCGAAAGTCATCCGTGCATTCGTCTACTACGACGATCTTGACGAGCACGCGCTCGACACCGGGATTGTTAGGTTCAACGGGAACAAGATGTCGAAGCTCTGGGATATTTGTGAGGCGCGCGGCTACCGCGTTGTCGCTGACATCCATGTACACCCGGGCTCGTATGGCCAGAGCCCCTCCGACAAAGCCGACCCGGTGATGCCGCGCGCAGGTCACTTCGCGTTCATCCTGCCCAACTTCGCGGCAGGCACCGTGAAGCCGGGCGGCATCGGGCAATACGAGTATCGAGGCAACGGCCTCTGGGTAGACCATTCAACATCCACTGCACCTTTCCTGACGTTGAGGTAAGCCGATGGCGCATATTCCCCACCTCGGGCGGTCGCGCATCGCCAAAGCGATGACCGATGCCACTGAAAGCGACAAAGACTTCGAACAAGCGGACGCGACGCTCGTGGCGGTCCGGGTTGTCATTTGCATTGACAGTGATCAGGCCAGAACGGCAGCTGGACAGGCAGCGGTCCTCACGATCATCACAACCTGCTGCAAATGCTTCGGTCGCGTCGTTCTTGTTTGCGCGGACGAACCAGCCATGAACCGTCAACTTGGACTTGGGGCCACCCTTCTTGAAGCCGCCCGCGCCTGCGGCGCCGAGGTGTCCCCGACGCAGCCCATGGACACGACGCACGTTGTGTCCATTGGCAGTGCAATCGCCGAGGAGGGGTTCGTACGCTGCTGGTGGGACTCCTGGACTGCCGGAATTCTGCCCGGCTGGGAGGGCGAGCCGATGGGCAATTCTGCAAATCCGTTGTCCGGGATTTTCTCCGGCGCACTCGCCGTTCGCGAAATCTTTGCCAACGTGATCGGCCGACGTCGTGGAGTTGTTCGCTCCAGCAAGGTATCGCTCTGGTGTCCGCAGGGCGGTGAGAGTTGCCACCCGCCAAACATCCTGACCTTACCGAAGAGCCTCTGGCTCGTTGGGCTGGGCCATCTGGGTCAGGGGTTCCTCTGGAGTCTCGGATTCCTGCCTCCGGCCGCACATGCGATTTTGCAGGACGATCAGACAGCTGGCGAAGAAAATGTTGCCACGGGTCTCGTCACCCGACAGTCGGACTTCGAGCGCAAGAACCATAAGACACGCGTTGCCGCCCGATGGCTCGAGGGCGCGGGTTGGACCACCTCGATACTAGAAAGGCGCAACTACGGGGATCTCCGCCTGACCGCCGATGATCCGGCCGTTGTACTCACGAGTATAGATGAGCCGCTCGCCCGCATCGACATCGCCAAGGCCGGCTACTCCTTTTTGGTGGACGCCGGTGTCGGGCACGGTGCCGTCGACTTTGAAATCGGCCAGGTCCGGGTCGTGCCTCGTGGTGTCGACCCCGAAGGCTTGTGGTCGCGACCGCCCAATCCGAAAGATATCGATGCCATGTTGCAAAAGCGCGCATATCGCGCACATGCGCGAAAGCACGATAACTGTGGCACCTTCAGCCTCGCGGAAGCTAGCGTAGCGGTGCCGTTCGTAGGTGCGGCCATTGGGGCTTTGACGATCGCGCAATTGCTGCGTCTCGCGGCGTTGGGCTCGACATCTCAGATCATTCAAATCGAGCTTGGCATGCCGGAAGCCATAAGCATGGGCGTCGTCAATCCACCATCCGACGTCGGGCTAGGTGGCGTGGAGTTTTCCTTCGCATAGGGAGGACGCGAGGCTAGGCAGGTGAATTTGAAACGCGCCGTCCCGAGGTACTAGCCGCCTCCGCGTACTCTTGATTGGTGACTCTTGGGGTCTGGTGACGGCCGGTTTGCGGGAGGTCGAAGCTCGCAAGCGAACCCACAGTGATTGTGGCGCATTCCTCGCTTGGCCGATACCAAGGAGGACCATTCGATTGATCTTCCTTGCACGCGCACCCAAATCAACGGCAATTCTGGTTGGCATTACGTATGGGCCGAACGTGTTCCACCATTCCGCCGACAATATCGATGACTTGATGCGCAAGGTGTTTACCCGACTACTATCCGGGCACAAGGGCAATAGCCGTGTCGCGTCTCGGAAGGGCGACAGCACAGAGGTCTTTGGCGCCCTCCTGGAACTGACCGACCCTCGTGCTCGATTGGGGCGGTCTACCACCCGTGCCCGCGTGTTCAGCCCTCTTGGCGAGCTGTTCTGGTATCTGTCGGGCAGTAACGCGCTGGACCACATCCTCTACTACCTTGAGGGGTACGATGAATTCTCGGATGACGGAGAAACGCTGAACGGAGCATACGGGCGACGCCTGTTCAGCGAGGCGCGGCTGCGGGGCGAATCGGATGCCAGTGACGAATGGCAGCGCGTAATCGACACCCTCCGCAAGCGGCCCGGATCTCGAAACGCCGTTATTCAGATCTACTCAAACCAGGACGGCGCCAAGGACAGCAGTGATATTCCTTGCACTTGCACGCTTCATTTCGTGATCCGCAAAGGGCGCCTTCACCTCCACGTGCATATGCGATCGAACGATGCATACAAGGGTATGCCGCATGATGTGTTCTCGTTCTCGATGCTGCAGGAAATTGCGGCCCGTGAGCTGGGCTTGGAAGTGGGCACATACCAGCATTCCGCCGCCAGCCTGCACCTCTATGACGACAACGAGGATTTCGACGCGCACACGAAAGCGCAGCAGTACCTGGACGAAGGGCTGCACGACGTCGTCCCGATGCCGCCGATGCCGCCTGGGGACCCTTGGCCTTCGATCCGCCTCGTACTGCAGGCCGAACGGGAAATCCGCCACGGAAACGTTGAGTTCGAAACGTCGGCCGAACTGGACCCGTACTGGCAGGACCTGATCACCCTGTTACGCGTCTATGGCGCCGGCAAGCACCGGAAGGGTCCATCGGCGGAGGAATTGGTCGAGCGACTGGCCCATGAGGGTTTCAAACTGTATGTGCTCGATCGTATCGCTAAGCGTCGTCCTCCGACACCGCCGGTAATCGAGGATATGTTCAAAACGGATGTTATTGATGAGCAAGGGAATTCATAGGGACCGCCATGCCGAACTGCTGGAGGGCCTCGCCGCATACGAAGCAGACCACGGCCAACTGCCCGGCATAGCCGATCCGGCTGCAAGGAAAACCCTCGTTGAACAGATGGTATCGAGCCTACGGCGCGTCGAATATGTGCACGGGTTCCGCCATCGTCCGGCAATGTCGCTAAGACGCGTCGATCCCCACTCCACCCTGTTCGATCCTCTTAAGGGCGCTTTTTACCTTGGGAGTAAGGGGAAGCGGGACGAGGCGGTCTGGATCGCTTTTGTCGGCACGCACTTTGGCAAGCACGCCAAGGATGCCTGGAAGTTGGCCGCGAACGTCATGGGCTCCTTCGGTCAGGGTCCCATCTGGAACGCGGAACGGTATGGTGCGCACACGGCCGATTTCGAGGCCATGCTGGTCGCCCACCAGCATGACCTGAAGTCGAAGGCGATCTCCGGCCGCTTTTCAAATCACCGGCAGTACCAAAGCAAAAAGCCCGAGAAGATCGCAAAGGTATTTGCTACCTTTCACGAATGGCTGACAGCTACCGACGGCATCAATGCCAGGGTCCGCCAAATTCATGAGAAGGTGGGCCAAGAGCCGACGACCGTATTCAAGGAACTGTACCGTTCCATGGAGGACGTGTACGGCTTCGGCCGGCTGGGTACGTTCGATTTCCTGACCATGATCGCAAAACTGGACCTGGCGCCCATTGAAGCCGACAGCGTCCATTTCGCCGGCGCCACGGGCCCGTTATCCGGCGCAAAGCTACTTGTGCTCGGTGCTGTCGATGCCAAGGGCAGGACCAAGGGGATTGAGAAGGCTATCGACGCCCTCGACGATTATCTTCTTGTCGGCAAGCAGGTGCTCGAGGATAGCCTCTGCAACTGGCAAAAGAGTCCTAAGGCCTACGTTTACTTCCAGGGCTAATCGATCAGGTGGGGTACGTTGGGATCGTCGCCCCACCGGTAGCGGCGCTTGAGAAAATTCAACTGGGCGTGGTCCAGGGCGCCGGTCCTTTGCAACTGACCCACGATGATGCCTGGAGTGACGTCTGCTGCTCGGGCGATTGCAATGACGGCCCTCGGCCGGAGAGCTTTTTTACCCAGTTCTTCTCTAAGGTTGGCAGGGAAGAGTACTTCCTGCGCAAACTCGTTGGCCTCCCGTTCCTGTCTTTCGGTGTCGGTGCCCATCATCTGAGCACCCTCGCCGTCGATGTGGTTCTTGCCGTGCAGGACGATATGTGCGGCCTCGTGGAAGAACGTGAACCAGAAATGGTCTTCGGCCATGTGCCGGAAACTGAGAAGAATAACGGGCTTGCCGTCGCCATTGAACCAGGACGCGCCACTGGCGCGGCATCCATCCGGTGTTCGGGCGGTGACGAGGGAGACACCGACAGACTGGCAGGCCTCGACCAGCCGAGGCATGAATGAAGACGGCCGCTTGAACGCAGAAAGTTTTTTGAGAGCGGGCAGCATCTTCTTGAAAGCGGCCAGGTCGAACCGGGGTACGTCACGCTGGGCAACCGCCAACTCACCGGCGCGCAGCCAGACCAGGGTCGCCATTCCGTCGGACGCTAGGGAGAGCGAGGTGCGGAAAGCGACCGCGCCTATACCTGACGAATAATGGTGTCCCCACTCCCGCAGTGTCGAGCATCCGAAAAAGGCAAGCATCTCGTCCTTGAGTTTGTTCTTGCCCTTGATGCCCTTTGGCACCCAACCGAATTTCCGCATCGACGCCGCCGGCATGGAAGCAAGCCAGGATGCCTCTGCGTCCGAAGAGCTATCGTCGCCGAGACGGGCCATATCCAGCACATATGCCTTGTCGCGGGCCAACCAAAAGCGAGCCGTCGAGCCCAAGTGGTCGGCCAGAATGACGGCATCGCCCTCGGTGAGTCGTCGCTGCCCTTCGATAAGGGAGCTGAAATCGTCCATCGAGAGACCCAAAGCATCAGCAAGCTCCGTGCTGTCGATCTCGCGGGTATCCATAAGCCGGACTATCGTGTCGCCCGGCGGTGATGACCAGTTCGGCTCAGTCATGCTAGCACCGCCCCGTTGTTGAGAATCCGCAAAATCTTGACGCGGTGAACATTTGGCCAGTTGTTCCCGTCGACATCGCCGGCCCCGATCGGCTCCACCTCCAACACTGCCGACACTCCCAATGGATAGTTTAGCCAAATAGTGCCACCGGTCTCCTGGACTATGGGTTTCCCCGGCACTTCGCCAAGGAACATGGCGCCCCGCATGTCCGCGATCAAACTATGGAACGACCGTGCCAGGTCCTCACCGAGCACCTTCCGCGCCGCCTTTCCATTCTTGGTCGCCGTTCGTATTTGCGGCGTAAGGTAGTGCAATTCCAATGAAATCGTCCGCCGATAGCGCGCCCGACAGACTTGCCGCCCAACTTCGCCTTTGCGAACTCGCCGGCGACAAATTCGGGGAATGGACACATCGAATCATTCGCAGTCGACCAAGGCACGTCGTTATCTACAGAGACCCCGAGGATCAATCTTGCGTCAATAACACAATTGGCGCTGCGCAGTTTTGCGACAGGCAGCGAAGTCGATTGAGGCGGAATTGCTCGCTCATCTGTCTGGGCATCCTCCGGCTGGTGGCAGTCGAACTTTCCCGCAACGCCTACCAAGTCCACGCGACCGACTTCGCGGGAGGCGATACGCCACCGCGGAGTCGCCTCTCCCACACTAAGCAATCGAAGCTAAAATCGTACAGGCGGCACTATCTCCGTAGCCGCCGCAACTGATCTAGTTCGGGCCTACATAATCGCCCGGCTCCCCGGACGCACGATATGGAGTACCGTGGCCTCGCGTAAGTATCGGTGTCTGATTGACTCAGACCTGCGCCACGCGGTACTTCTTCTGGGCTCTTGCGTATCGAGTAGAAGAAATCTCGCCGGAAGATGTGGCAGTGCTCTTATGGTCGTATTGCCCACTTTGCGAATGTCCTAGATGTCTTCGAGGAGGAAGCTGTGCCCTATCCGGATCTGCCAGTTTCAGTGAAAACTGATCTTGCATCGATGAGCATGCGGGAACACCACCACATGTGGCACTTGGCGCGCAACCCTGACTTCTGGAATTCCTTAACACCGCAGGAAAAGGCCGATCTAACGGCCCAAGGGTGGAACGCACCGCGCTTCCATGGCACGTCGGGTTCTGGTTTGGATTTCTTGGGCATGCATAGAAACATGATCCCGCACGTGAACCACTTGATGGCACAAGCTGGAGACCCGTCGTGGCCCAGTGTTGTAGCTTGGATGCCGATTCCGTGGTCCGAAAGTGACGCCGACTGGCCGATGCCGCCGTCATGGCCAGGCATGCATCCGAGCATGGGAGAAGCCAAGAGCCCTGCATCGGTCTCCGACAATCAACAGGCGGTGGCCCAACTTACCGATCCGGCAGTGCTCAAACAGGTGTCACTGGACGCCTTGGGACGGTACATCGAGGGTACTATTCACGCCTGGATGCACAACCGGTGGAGTGCTCAACCAGTCGCTGACGTCTGGGCGCCAGAACCCGAAAACGACTACTTGGGCGCCCCCTTCTCTAGCCATGTCAATAAGCACTTCTGGAAACTGCATGGTTGGATCGACGAGCGTATCCGCGACTGGGAGCGCGCGAATGACAGACAGGCAGACCTGTCGGACGCATGGAGCGGCCCCAGCATGCACACGTTGCAGCCGATGGCCGAAGCGCTCGGCGCGCGCGTCCGTGCTGCAAAAGCGTTCATTTTTGCTGTCGACCGCCGAGCCCTCACAGAATTGCTCGCCATACCGCGCGGTTAGAGGACACGCCATGAAGAAAGTATTAGTTGCCAGCATTTTCGCAGCCGTAGCGGTTACGCCGGCAGCAGCGGCGCCCGTTCAGCTGCTCGCCACGGATGCGAGTGGCAACGTAACGGCGGGCGACTACAGCACAGTGGCCGCCGCCATCGCTGCCGGCTCGCAGATTACCGTCGTCTACCCGCGTAGTGGACGCGTCATCAGCCGTCCGTGCTCGAGCGCCATCGACTACAACGATGACGGTACCGCGTACTGCTTCATCGCCGACGCATTCGACACCATAGACCCTGTCGGTTTTACGAACCCAGTGGCATTTGAGTACATCATCATCAGCACCGAAGGTAGCCGGCAGACGGTGAAGCGCGACTTGGGGGGGAACCAGCTTACGTTCCAAGGCGGTTCATGCGATGGGGCAAAGATCTGCATGGACCAGATAGCGGTGACTTGGTACTCGGCGGACTGACAGTAGCGGTACATTACCGCGCAGTGAACAGAAACTAATCCCGTCGAGAACTTGCCGACTTTTGACAGCTACCATAGAATGTTTTCGCTCGTGAGCAATCATCGAGCCATTGCAATGGCTCCCATCAGGGAGACTTGCAATGCTGAAACTGTTGTCGAAACGCCAAGTACGAGACCGCGTTCTTTATTCTTTCGCGCACATCGATCGCCTTGAAAAGGCTGGACTATTTCCCAGACGGGTACGGTTGGGCCAATCGCGCGTTGGATGGGTGGAGGAAGAAATAACGGCGTGGCTGCAGCGTAAGATACAGGCACGTGACAGCTCCCCACCTGGGGCTACCGTGTGACGACGGGGAGCGGCTGATCACCGCTCCCTTTGATTTTCTGCACCTCATATGAGCCCCTATCAGCCCCTCTGCATCTATTCATCTGGACTCGCATGCGACTTGAGATTTACATGAGCGTAGGTGGGATTTGCCGTGAGGGGGCTCGGCATGACCTACAAGCAAGACATCGAGGCCGCCGTTCGAGCTAATACTGTTCGATCGATGGTGCTGCTCGGCACTTTTCCATTTGTGCTCCCGCTGTTGGTCTTCGTCATTGCGTTGGCGCTTCAGATTGCATCGGGACAATCCCAAGCACTTGGGCGGGCCGCCCAAGCTGGGATCGTCACCCTTTGGGTCATGCTGGCGGTCATGGCCGTCTGGCTGCCGATCGGGTATCTAATCCATCAATGGGTCATTGATCGCGCCACTGGCGCGCGGCTGTTGCGGCGCGACGAACTTCCTCACGTTTGGGCGATTTTTGAACGCCTCTGCACGACTGCAGGGATGCGTCTACCCGCCCTTCGCCTCATCGACACCGAGGCGCTGAATGCTTTCGCTTCTGGCCTGCGTGAGGGCGGCTACTCGGTGACCCTGACCAGCGGTTTGGTTGAAGCGCTCGATGACGACGAGCTTGAGACCGTCATGGCACATGAACTCACCCACATTCAAAATCACGACGTGCGGCTGTTGGTGATCGCCACGGTACTCGTAGGCACCATCCCCATGCTCCATGACCTGGTGATGAAGGTCTTTTGGGGGATGGTGACTTTTTTCATGACCATTTACCGCGCCATCTTCACGATCCTGCCCATTCCTGGAGGCAGGCTGATCGTATCGGCCTCCTACGGCCTCTTCTTCGCAATCGGCAAAATCCTGGCCTTCATCATTGGTATGATCGCCACCGTCGCGTCGTTGTTCATTCACTTTGCACTCTCGCGCCGTCGAGAATTCATGGCCGACGCTGGAGCCGTCGCCCTGACCGGCAAACCGCGAGCACTAATCGGCGCCCTGCGTAGGATTTCCGGGATGAGCACGCTCGAGCTGAGCGTCGAAGGGATCCGGGCCATGCTGTTCGATAGCAGCGTTTTCGGATTTGGCGGGCTGATGTCGACACACCCGCCGATCGAGGCGCGCATCGCTGCGATCGAGAACTTGATACCGTATGCAACCGCTGAAATGCAGCCAGCGGATTCGCGCCCCTCGCCTGCCCGGCCACCGCGAAGTACAGAGCCTCTCAGAGAGCCCCTGCTGCAACGCGACAACGATAGCGAGCGACGTGAGCCCAGTTTTGATCCTGATCCGCCAAAGCCGGGCCGCGAGCCGACCATGCAATTCGCGGCCACGCCCTCGCCCGATCCGGCATCAGTCGCGCGCTACGTCGCCATCCTCAACACCGCCAAGCCCGGCGAGCTCACGCAAAGTGAACGGCAGCAGTTGTATCGCCGTGCTCAACACTCGATCGAGCAAGGCCGGAACGCCAGCCCGCCGCTGTCGCCGGCCAAGCTCGCAGCGGCACAACTCAATCTTGACGAGGCGATCCGCCAACTCGAGGCGTCGCTCGACCTGTGACTGATGCAGCGCACTCCGCCGTGCTGGTTCAGGTCGCATGTCGGGTCAACTCCTGGTGCAGATTGAGGGAACTATGACCGGCGCGTTGCCAGTCCTCGGTAAGCAGGTCGAGGCGTGGGTGCGGGGACCGTTCCAGGCTCGAAAAATCTGGCATCGTCTTGAACAGCATCCACTTGAAGCCGCGACCGCCGGTAATCGCGAGGACAAGCGACATCATGTTATGCATGTGCTGGCTGTTCACGGTGATCACCGGCACCAGCAGGTTGGCAAACCCAAAACGGGTTTCGAACTGCCGCTGGCCAACCAGCTGTTGGTACTGGAGGAATTTTCGCAGGATCGATGACCTGGGCGACTGCAGATCGGTCGGGTGTAACGGTTCGGTATGGCGATCAACCTCAACCCCTACGAACCAGAACGTCCGGGTCGCGCGTAGCCCAAAGGGGTATCCGTCGGGCCGAAGGATGGTGCTCCGGGAGTGGCCGCTGTGGTTAAGCGCCACTGGGATGGCGAATGGTGCGTCTGCGTTGCGCGTCTCCGTCGGCGCGTTTGCGAGTACGTCTTTCCAGCCGATGAACTCGACACCCCTCTGCCGTGCGGACAGTTCAAGCGACGCCATCACCATGCACAGCATCAGCTCGTGGCGGAATGCGCCGCCGGTGCCCAACTGACGAGTCTCGATCAGCCCCTCGTCCCGCAGGTAAGTCCGCCCCCGGCTCCCGAGCTCGTAGGTGTCAAAGCGATAGCGCGCATTGAGCACCTCCCACTGCAGCGCTGGCTTGGCTAGCCAACCCTCATGAAACAGGTCGGTCAGCCGCGCCTTGTGATAGACCGCGTTGCCGCCGACAAAGGCATGGATGAAATTGGACGGCAAAAATCGGTATCGATTGAGCAGTCGGAAAATCGCCAAGTCGCGCGCCGTGACCGCGATGAGTCTACCTCTGGATTGAGGAGTCGTTCGAGATCGTTGCGAAGCCATACCCCGCACATCTCACGCCGTCAGAGCGGTTGGCAAAGGTCGGCATGAGGCTGCATGCACCAGCGTGATACCAAGTGAGACGCCTTGGAGAACTGTCACCTTTTCGTCAGCGACTGGGGTCCACGCGTCGCCGTTTAGCTGAGCGGATCGTAATCATCAGCGTCGCTCGGACCACTTGGACGATCGTCCTCCGCAGTCGGCCGATGGTGAACGATGCGAGGCGCCGGTCGGGCTTCGCTGTACGTGCCTTCATAGATCGGCGGTTCGTTCGCCGTGTTACTGCTGCCATAGGCAGTCGCATACTTTGTCCGCATCTCTCCGCGGCGCGCGGCAAACGCCGGACCGGAAATGCGCCGCGCATCTTCGAGCGGACTCTTCGGAAAGGTGATGTCGACGGCATGTGGCGTCACTCCGCTGACAAAGGCCGCGAACTGTCCTCGCTCCAGCCCCTTGATGTGCTCGGCCGTGCTGCCAACCATTGCCGCGAGGTCCGAGGCGTCCGCATCGCTGACACCCGAGAACTTGATTGAGACTCCCGCCAGCGCATTCAGCACTTTTGGACTCTCAATGTTCGCCAGCCGCTGGTGCGCGAACACCAAACCCACGTTCTGCTTTCGGCACTTGTCGATGTAACGCGCAATGCGATCCTCACGCGCGATGTAGTCCTGGCACTCGTCGAGGTACACAAAGGTCGGCATGCGTTGCTCGCGATCGATCTCCAGACGCTGCCGCGTCGCCTGCATCAGCAGCGCCAGAATGAGCCGGCCAAACTGCTCGACATACGTCTTGGCCGGGTAGGTGTTGACCAGAATGACCTTAGCCGACTGCAGCTCGGTGAACAGGTTCAGTTTGTTCCGCGGCTGCGTGAACATACGACGGAACGTCGTGTCAGCCAGTGCGGCGCGCAACCGCCGCCGCACCGCCGCCTTGGTCTTCACCAGTTCGACATCCTTCAGATAGTCCTGTTCCAGGAACGACCTGACCTCCGGTTCCAGCCCCGAGAAGTGGTGCCGGTATTTTGCAAAACCAGCGGGTACCTGATCTCGTCCACCGTCGGTGTCGAGCAGTTCGATGAAGGTGTTCATGTCGGCGTTGGGAATGGCCAGCATTGCCGGCACCAGATAGCGGTACAACATCGTCATGTTGTCACTGAGCTCGCCACCCAGGAGCCCGGTGAACAAGAACTCCACCACTTCGATGGCGCTGCTCACGATGTCTTCCCGCTGTGCTGCCGTCAGCCGCCCCATCTGATGCATGCCGATATCAAAGATGTTGAGCGCCAGCGGGAACTCGATATCCGGCTCGAGATAGATGAGCTTGCCATGGAGCGCCCCGCCCGGACTGAACGCCTCGAGCGTCGCCAGCCGCCCGATCAGCGTGTCGCTGGCGAGCCCTTGGCTGTCCATCACCACGATCGAAGCCCGCCCGGCGGCAACTTCCTCCAGATCCTTGGCAATCAGACACTCCAGCGCATTGGTTTTGCCCGACCCTTGCCGCGCCACGATCAGATGTCCCTCGAACCGCTTGGCGAGCGGTACCGCAAATGGCACAGCGGACAGCAGCAACGCGCGCAGTGGCGTGTTGGCGAGATAGGCGTCGACAGCCTCCCGCGCGGTGCCCGAGAACGCCTCTGGATCGAGTACCACGCCCAGCGCCAGGTCGCGAAGCCGAAGCGCCGTGTTCGATGCACGCTCGCGATTGCTTTCGTAAGTGGTGCGAACCGTTGAGAAATGATGCCAGTCGCGCACCTTGCGATCGAACAGCACCGTCATCATTCGCGCGAGCGTGCGCTTTCCATCCGGCAGCAGATCAATCAGTGGAACCGTGAAATCGCCGGCCCCACCACCGACTGCCATGCTGGCCTTGAGTGGCTCGGCCACGCAGTCGGCAAACAGATTGGCAAAGTGCAACACCGTTGCTTCGACATTGGTGGTCGACGCCACAAAGCGGCGCAACCAGACCTTGTAGTCTTCCAGCTCAAGCGTCGTCGGCCGGCCTTGGCTATCAGTTCGGAGCCGATACGGTGGCTCCTCGCCCTTCTTCAGCGTCCGCCGGTCATAGTCGATATCGTAGACACGCTCGGCCTCGAGCGGCACCCCGGGCATCGGCGGGAGCGTTCGAAGGAACTCTTCGGCGTAGATCGCCTGCGCCACGCCGTATGTTACGAGCGGCAGGTTGGCCATCACGATGCCGCGCCGTTCAAAGGCCTTGAAGAAGGCGTCCGAGGGAAAGTCTTTCGGGAGCGCCCGTTGCTGTTGCTCCGCGCGTTCGACCAGAGCCAGGACTTCTGCTTCCTGCCCGCCCCGGACGGTAAATGGCGACGTCCGAAACCGATAGTAGCCGTAGCCAACCGCCGCAACGATTAGCAAAGCGATGATCACCGGCAACATCGGACCGATGGCTTTCACCACGACCGCAAGCGCAAAGAAAAACGCCGCCGGTGCAATGAGAAGCAAGCCAATCAGTATTGCGGCGCGTTCAAACTCGGGATCTTGCCGATCTGCGATCTGAGCCCCCTGCTCCGGCCGTGGCGTGTTGAGACAATAGCATCGTCTCAGCAGGTGAACACTATCGACTGAGGTAAGCACCGTGGCCCTAGCGAGGAGCGCGTCTAGCGCGACGAGCGAGAAGTGGGCGAAACCAACAAACACAAAAGCAAAGCAGAAAATGTGATTGAAGTCAGACCCTCTGTTATGTGCCGATATCCGCTTATCATATTGTGATTGCTATGCATTTGAGCGCAGCGCGTCCTATCCACAGTAGCAAGGTCCGTGGATAGGCGAGTAAACGAGCGCGGTGGAGACCGACGACTTGCGCAAAACAACCAAAACGCCTCGACCTACAACGCCCCCCCGCCAGCAAACGAATTGCCGTCACCGGCGCATGGTTACGTCAGGAGCGACCTGGGTGAGGCTGATTGAAGCGAACCCGCTATGACGGTGTACCGGTCAGCGCAAATGCGAAGGGACGATCGGTCATCACATGCGTCGCTTGAGCTGGCCTCGCGGAACACGCCTAGAGGCGGACACTGATCCAATTCCAGACGCTTTGCGCTAACCAACCTTGATGGGAGCCGCCATAGAGTTGGACAACAATGATCCTGTCGTCCTCGTCCACCATCTTCCGGAGGTCTCCGCTCACTTGATCGGCCGTCCAGTTTGTCGACACAAACCATGCAGAATCCAATCCCGGATCCCTAATATGATCATAGCGACCAACGTGCGCGACGAAAGTTGCCCGTGCATGCGCGTGATTCTTACTTTCCCGACCCGGAGTCCACGCCACCAAGTATACCGACATAATTAGATTTTGAAGTTAAGTACTTAACTCTTAAACTATAAGTCACATTTTTTAACCGATCAATTGATGACCATGCCGGCCAAGCCCACGTATTTGCTACCGCTCGAAGCGGAAGCACCAAACGGTGCGTTACTCTACCGGTCGCGGCAGCCGGGTCGGCGGCAGGCGATCACCCGGTCCGTATGCCCGTGCGCATACGCCGTCTACTACTGCGAAGAGCGGGCTCCGCTACACTGGGTGACAGATAGCGCTCTCCCGGGCAGCCGCCAGTGCCGCACATCTGCGGCGTTGGCATCTGCAAAGGAGAGTAGCATGGACGTTCCTTCAAACTTCGACCCCGGACTGAGCCAGAAGATCGCCGACCTCAACGATGCGTTTCGCACCACCTTCCTCGGCGGTTCGCTCTGCATCACCGTTGCCGTCCAAGAGCGCGGACCAGACTTCGTCAAAGCCGTACTCGTGCGGGTTCGCGACTATCAGACTTTCGGACCCGAGAACGACCCGCACGGGGAGCACGACTTCGGCGTGCTGCTGGTCGAGGAGCAGCAGCTGTACTGGAAGATCGACTACTACGATCCTTCCATGCGCCACGGCTCGGACGACCCCGCCCGCCCAGACATTACCCGGCGTGTGCTGACGGTGATGTTCTGGGACGAGTACTGAGAGGAGCGTGGATCATGAAACTCATGCTTCACGCTGGTGCCGGGCCCATCGACTATGACGGCCTGCACGCCCTCATCACCCCCGAGGCAACTGCAACGCACGTCCCGATCCCACACTTTCGGGTGGTGGACATGCTTAAGCATACCCTGGCGTTCTACGGACACGAGGTCACCGCCGAGCATTTCGGGGTGACCCCGGATGGATCCCGGTTCTTCGGGTTACTCAGTCTTCGTTCCACCTATGGCGGCTACGAGGACACGGTGGCGCTGCGCAACTCGCACGACAAGAGCTTCCCGGTCGGCATCGGTTTCGGTGGTCGGGTGTTTTGCTGCGACAATCTCAGCTTCATAGCTGACCACGTCATCCGCCGTAAGCACACCGCAAATGCCAAACGCGACCTGCCCGGCCTCGTCGGCGAGCTGGTCGAACCACTGGCGCTACAGCGTGAGCGGCAGCACCAGACCTTCCTGCGCTACCAGATGACGGAGCTCAGCGAGGCCCAAGCCAACGACGCCATCATGACGTTGTTTCGGCAAGGGGTGATCAATGTGCAGCGCATCGCCGACGTGCTCGAGCAATGGGACTACCCTAAGTATCTCGAGTGGGGCGGCCGCACGGCATGGCGACTGTTCAACGCCACAACCTTTGCCCTCATCGGCAAGGTGGTAGAGAACGCCGACCTTACGCCGCGATTGCATCGGGTGATTGATGGCGTCTGCGATGCTCGCGAGGCTGTCGATGCAGCCTGAGCGCCAGCGAAAGTACGCGCTCAACGACTACACCGTGGAGTGGCGAACCAGGGGTTGGTACTTCGGCCGGCCCTACCAGACCAGCCGTGAGTATCGCGGGCCGTACAGCTCGATCGCCTCGGTGACGCTATCGATCGCCCGGCTATTGCGGCGGGAGATCGAGCGGCGGGATCGAGCAAACGCCGAGGAGACTCAGGCGCCCATTGTCAACGGATCCAATGTACCTACGTTCTAGACATGGGCGAAACCCGACGCCCCCGCACTTTGGTGCGGGGGCGTATTTCATTGCGATCGGCAACCTTGTTCCTTCGGCCCTGTAAGTTCCTTGCTTGGATAAAGGTGTGGTTGCCCGCGGGTTGCCCATAAATTGACAAAACCTGGCTACAGCTGACCATTATTGAGTACGCTTGACCATTTGCCTACAAGTCGAAATCTCGTTGTGTTGCATGGCTAATTCTCCGATTGCGTTGCGCCGCTTCGGTATTCTCGGGCCTGCCAAATTCCCTGTGGCGAAGGTGCAAGTCCCGGCCCCGCAACCAGAATTGTGTTGGGATTGAGCCGTAGTTTGCAGACTATGCCGTCGGTTGCCCACCGGTTGCCCACGCCTGTGGCTTACCGAGGTTGAGCAGGTCGATGGCGCTCCGCAAGGCAGACGGTGCCATGTGCGCATATCGCATCGTCATGGTGATGCTCGAGTGTCCGAGCAACGCCTGGATGGCACCTAGAGGCGCACCACGCATCGCCAGCTGCGACGCGAATGTATGGCGCAACGTATGCCAGCCGATGTGACGAAGCCCGGCCCTGGCGCACACACGGTCAAGCCGTCGCGTGAGGCGAGCGCCCGTGAACGGGCTGCCATCTTTGTCGAGGAAGACATAGCCGGAGGCCATCCGTCGCTTGCAGAGCGTGTCATAGAGCTCGTTGCTGATGGGGATGAAGCGTTCGCGATTGCTCTTGGGGGTGTCGAGCGTCTCGCTCCAATCGTTCTTCGAGTGCCGCACCACAATGGTATGGGTTGACCAATCGATCGATGACCACTGCAGGCCCTTAAGCTCTCCCTGGCGCATGCCGGTTTGCAGCGCCATCAGAATGAGGTCGTGAACAATGCCCTTGGCATGGGCTAAAAGACGTTCGCATTCCTCTTTAGTAAGGTAGTCCGTCTTAGGCGGGGTGCACTTGAGCCACTCAATCTCAGGCGGGACGCCGTCGAGATCGAGCCACTCATACGCGGTGGCCAAACACTTCCTAAGCACCGTCAGCCGATTGTTAATGGTCTTGTTTGCCACCCCCTGACGCGCCGTGTGCGCCTTGTATCGCTCGATGTCGCGTGCGGTTATTTGTCCAATCGGCATCCGACCAAAGAACGGGAGGAGCGACGCACGAAGAATGTCGTTCTTGGAGTGTCGCTCCGAGAGCTTGTTGTTGGGGATCACGTATTCGTCGAACCATTTTTTTGCGAACGTCTCGAACGTTTGCGTTCGTGCGGCTACGCGCTGCGCGTTCTCGATCGGCAGCCCAAACGCCAACTTGTGTCTGAGCGTGGCCTCATACGCCTGCGCACCGAGCCTGCTGTTTTCGGGACTGCGTTTGCGATATCGGGTGTAGTCGACGCGGAAGTCGACCCACCACGAGTTTTTGATTTTTCGTACTGTCATAGATTCTTAGCTGTCGAGCGGCTTAACCCTCCGGCTCTCGAGGTATGCGAGAAGATCGCGCTTCGCGAAGCGAACGCTTGCTCCAACCTTGATGAACGGAAGCCGCCGTGCGTGCTGCAGGCGCCTGACTCCCTTTTCAGAGATCGTCAGGAACGCGGCCGTCTCAAGGACGGTCATGAGCTCCGCTGCGGGGGCTGAATCGCTCGACGGATTGTCAAGGAACATTACAGGGCCGCTGTGCAGTGTATCACGATGTTGTGCCTGCGAGGGATGGTTGCGCATCGCCCAACAGTATCTCCTACGCGAGCACGTCTGTAGAGGACGGCACATGCAGCGCGGGATGTCGTCGGCAGAACTGCGCGTGATATCATACGGGACAGAGTGGCCTGTCGGGACCGACATGCAGGTGGGCCTGGAACGCAGACATTCGTTTCGAACGGTGCGCTGAAGTGGCTTGCCACTTCTCATGGTGCAGCACTGGTTCGGAAGGAAAGAATGGATAGCGTTCATATGCCTGGACGCATATGCCGTGGACTACGGCGAGACGAGATCGGCGAATAGAATAGGCCCATTACTCGTGCCGTAATTTTCGTTCGCCTATGGTCTACAAGTTTGGGCTGGACCTGAGGGTCGCCCGTCGCCGCGCCGCGCTCACGCAGTCCGATTGTGCTCATCTTTTGGGGACCGATCAGCCCAGAATTTCGAAGTTCGAAACCGGCACGGCAATCCCGACCGTGGTCGAGCTGTCGATTCTCTATTTGCTGTTCGACAAATCGTTGGGACGGGCCTCGGAGGAAATCATCGCCGCCCTGCGTGATGAACTCGAGCGACGCCTCGCCAGCATGCCGGCGACACCGCTGACCTGGCGCGATCGGCAGCGACGGCTCGAGACCTTGGCCGGCATGGCTCAGAAATTATTGGCGATCAATCCCGAGGAGTATGCGTAGGATACGGCGCGTCATGGGGTTGGCGATCGGCAGCATGAAGGTTGGCTTCGCCTACCTAGTCGATGGCGAACTGATGGACTGGAAGCTGTCGATCGACGCGAGCCAAAGCGAGGAAGCTGCCTTCGACCAGGCGGTCGAGTGGATCGGTTACTACCGTCTCGACGTGCTGGTGTTGGAAGATCCGGAGCATAGCCGCAAAGGCAACAATTCGTTGCTCTTGCATCGGGCGGTGATGCGAGCGGCGGTTGCCGCCGAGGTGCGCGTTATCCTGATGGCGCAGCACCCTGACGGCGCTCCCAATAAGTATGCGCGCGCTGCGTACCTCGCCAACGAGTTTCCACAAATCCGGCCATGGCTTCCCGACCCTCGCAGAGTGTTCGACCAGGAGCCTCGTAACATCGTGTTGTTCGAGGCGCTGTCGCTGTGCTGGAGGTGGTGGAAGGCCACCGGCGGCAGCGAGGAAGAGGAACTTGGAGAAATCGCGTTCTAGAAAGAACTGCCTCACATCGTGTCACGCTCAATAAATCCAATTGGCTTATGGCAGACCCTCAACGCCTGCACCCGCTGTACCCACGGGCGTCGGCGGCACAGTGACCAGGATGCGCAACTCGCCTTGCTACCGATCATTTGAGACCGGCTACCGTCGGCGGAACGGGGGCGCGACACGGGCAAGGCACTCGCAGTGACGTTCGTTCACGCTTGCGCAGCGACGCAACCTGCTGTCTCCGCGCAGCGTTGCTACGAGACTTAGGCGTGGGAGCACGCGTGGCCTACATCATTAGCTATACGATGCCGGCCGGTAATTGCCAGCACACGTGCTTCACGGCGATCGAGACCGTCATTGTATACAGGGCTCTGCAGCGCTCTGGCGTAGCGGAAGTGACGATTGCAGGGCCGACTGGCATCCTGCTTTCGATACCTGAGCTTCTCGACCGCGCCCGCGCGGAAGCTGTAGCCACGGATATGCCGCCGCTCAAAGAGTAACTTAGTGCGGACGTCCGGCCTTTAAGGTCAAATTGCACGGGTGAAATTGCGCCAGGATACGAACTTGCGACCAACCCTTTGGTTTAGCTGTCGCCCTAAGCGGACACTCGCAAGCAAGCACCCCCGAAGAGAATGCGTGAGCGACGCGGCCGGTAGGGATATCCAACCGGCCGCGTCGCATTCCTGGTAGTGGCGCTTAGGTCAACTTTCGCAGCTCGGCATAGTCGCCGCCGTGGCCGAGCGTCGTACTGCAGATCGACCTAAGAGTGATAGCCACCTACTGAAAGGGCAGGCTCGGTCCTCCTTAGTCATTCGACAATCTTACTGCTGCCCGCCTATGCTTGGCGGAATTTCTCGGTCCACGTATTGAGTGCCCGATTGAAGGCTAGGGTTCTTTCGCGAACTGGCCAAGGAATCCCAAAATCCTCGTAGAGGTTGGTGTCCTTGGGAAGGTCTTCTGGCCGGATGACGGTGAGTTGGCCGTTGGTGATGGGCGCCGTTGCGGACACGCCGTCCCATGCTGGAAGAAACGGAAAACCAGCGGCGGCAAGCGCCGGATCCCAGGTTGCGTCGACAATCACGGACTTGCCTTCGATCATCACCTCGACAGCATCGTGGAAGCCACGCGTATCGGTCAAGTTGTCGAGAATGTCGCGCGGGATGGGCAGGTCGGCCCAATCGAACAGAATCCGGACATGGAACGCGTTCTCGCCCATCCTGCTCAGGAGGCGGCGCTCGGCCGCCTCCTTGTGCCTGCAGTCACCCCGGCCGTTGTTGAACAGGCTCTCTGGATCACCCGTCCACGCCGAGAGCTTGTAGGGAATCCGCCGCACCAGTTCGAATGCCGCAACTCGCTTGAGTCTTGCATCCATCGCGCCGAGGGCGTCGACGAGCCAGACAGCCGTGACTGGCTGGCCCGCCGCCCGCTTCGCATTCATTTCGGCTTCGACCTGTAGCACGGTCGTGCTGAATGAGGCCTCGGCTGCAGCTGGCCGGATTGCCGCCAAAACGGCGGCGGCTGTGCCGGCGGTCAGCAACGTGCGTCTGTGCATCTTGCTTCTCCTGTGGTGGTGACTAGCGGGCGGCCGCCCGACGAAACGCCGGGTCGTAGGCCGCAAGGGTCTTCCGGGCCGCCTTCTCGGCCGGTCGCTGGAAATGCGCGACGGAGCCATTCATGCCCCCAAGGTCGACCCGTCCCGCGCAGCGCACTCCGTGATCGGCCATGATCGCATCGATCTCCTCTGCGATGGCGGGGCGGTGGTTGAAGATCATGGCCCCCCCCGGAGCGAGCAGCCGGCACGCGGCACATACGAACGAGACATGGTCGGTCTCGAAGTATGCCGCCGCCTGGGAGTAGATGAAATCCACGCTCCGTCGCGCCACCCCTTGCGATTCGAGCGCGGTGAGACCGGCAGCGGTAACGTGCGAATGTTCCGTTACGCCATCCGGCAAGTGCTCGTGCCATGGAGTGAGATTGGTGAGATGCAGGTGCACCGTCTCGCCCAGTTCCTGCTTGTAGCGTTGGGCCAGCCCGCCGGCGTCGCGTGGGATCATGCCATTGGACAGCGGCGAGCGCATACCTGCCCAACCGGCGCCAATTTCAAGGTAGCGCAACTGGCCACGCTGGCGCAGCGCCGTCTCACATAGCTCCGGGATGCTTACGCCCAGTTGTTCGGCGAGCCGGAAGGAGCCACCGCTCGAGGTCCACGCCCCATCGTAGAGCAACGCCGCGACGGCGGCGCTCAGTGACCCGGTCTCGGTGCGCATCAAGCGCACGAACTTGAGCGGGTTCCAGCGCGATGGAACCGGCACGTTGGGACGCAGGCGACGGGCCTGCAGGTCACGCATGACGCCCTTGGCGATGGCGCGCTGGGCTAGAGGCGTGGGGCTGTAATTGATTACGGCGAAGGTCTGCGCGATGGCATGCCGCGCTTCCGCGGCTTGAAGGAACAGCATTTCAGATTTCCGCTTGCGATTGATCTCGATGAGCGGGGCTGGCGCGCCCCGGCAATCGGTCAAGCGGTCGGCGGGCGATGCGGGATAGCTGGCGGGCTGGACGAGGGCTGCAATAGTCTCGGTAGGCTGTAGTGCAGCGCTACCGTCGGCCACTGCCCGATCACGACGGCCAGCACAGCCTGCTCATGGCTGTGCTCACCGTGCGTTGCGGCGTGTCCATCGGCCGTCGCCTTAGGGGCATGATGGTCCCCGGCCTGGACCATTTCGATGGCGAAGGTTGGATCGAACGCCGCCAACGTGTGCCCCACGGTGGCGGTCGAAAGAACTATGATGGTCAGTAGCGCCACCAAGGCGCGCCAGATCGTGTACCTCGCTGAGCGATCGTAGGCCGATGGATTCATGCCGCTACTTTTGCGACCAAGTTTGGGCAGGATTTCGACCGGCCGTTGCGGTGCGTCACCATGTCTGCGCGCACCTACCCGACACCGCTAGGATGCCCAGCACGCGGGCGTCGCATCCGGTGTTGAGGAACACCTGCCAGTCGGTCTCGCTGCCGTAGAACGCATTGCGATCGACCTCGCCGCGTACGCCTGCCACGACGCCCGTCTGCGTCCATTGCCAAAAAGTCCATTGCCGGTTGGCATAGCGCTGCTCCGGCGGAGCGGCAGTGGAGCGCAGCCAGAACATATTGGGCAGAGGCTCGCCTTCGAGGATATCGCGGTGGAAGTTGATGTCGGTGTAGATGATCGGCAGCTTACCCGTGTGCCGCTCCATGGCCTCCAGCATGGTGCGGACCTTCGCCAACGTCTGCTCCCGGTTCTTGTTGGGTTTGCAACTGGAGCCGTTCTGCCATTCGAGATCGAGCACTGGCGGTAGGGCGTCGGCATCGGCCGGCACCATCTTCGTGAACCACGCCGCCTGGTCGGCGGCCGAGGAACACCAGTTCATGAAATGGTACGCACCACGCGGCATACCCTCCGCCCGCGCCCGTTGCCAGTTCGCAGGAAAGTTGGGGTCCAGGTAGTCCTTGCCCTCGGTGGCCTTCATGAAGACGAAGCGAATCCCATCGCGTCGAGCCGTCGCGAAGTTTACATTCTCCTGGTAGCGGGCCACGTCGATCCCCTGGATCGGCAGCATGCGGGCCCGGTCCACGCCCCGATGCGGACGATTGTCGCCCTCGATCGGGCCATAGATGCCGCCGCCCCGGGCACAGGCGGCAATCAGCAGTAGAAGTGCAGCGGTTGCCAGCAAGCGCGGGCGAAGTCGGTCGCGGATCTCGATTACGCTGACCTCGCGCCCCTTGATGAAAATCTGCCTGACCTGGATCCCGAACTGGACCAACCGCACGGCGATAGCCGCAAAGGCTGCCGCCGGGACCGTGATCACTACATTGATGCGCCGCGTCAACGACGCGCGTGTTCTCTTCACCCGGCCAAGGGTGATCGTCGTATCTGTACTCACTGCAACTACCCACGTACCGGCGCTCAGCGGCACCGGAAGAACCAATCGATGAGCGCGCTGGTGCGCTCGGCGACTAGGCGGGCACCTTTGGGGGTTGTTCCGGGGCGGCGCGGACGGCCGACGGCAGTGGCAGGTCTGCTAACAGCATCCACGTCGCCGTCTCGGTTGCGGTCCTAATCCCGTTTACGAGTCCGGCGGTGAGCGTGTCGAGCCCGTGATGGTCATGGACGGCGCCACCGTGCCCAGAGTTCACTGGGCCATGTCCCTGCGCGTGCACATGCTCCGACACCGTGGCGTGGGACGTTGGCGCATTGGAGCCAGTCGAGGCGATCGGGAACGTGGCGGCGAACAGCATCGCACAGATCCCGAAGATCATTGCCAAATGCGTGCCGATTGTCGCCATCCTGTGCATGCACTCAGACTGGTGCGTTCACCTTAACAATCACTTTCCGCGCACCGCGCCGTCCACAGTTTGGGCCACTGTGTCGCAGCATCGTCAGCGCCGCTGGCACAAACTTCGCAATTTTGCTAACATAGCAATTATGAGAAGTCAGATGAGCAACCCGATCGAGATCCTTGGTACGGACAGTGCGGCTATCGCTACCCAGTGTGCGCAGTTGCTGGCCGCCTTGCGAAACCAATCCGGCGAGACGCAAAGGCAGCTCGCTCAGCGGCTCAATATGACAGAGTCGATGATCTCCCGGCTCGAACGAGGCGATCACGTGCCGAGCGTGGCGACCCTATGCCGGATCGCCGGGGCCTTTGGGCGCCGGCTCGAAATCGTTTTCCACGAACACGAGCACGCTCATGCAGACGGCACGCGCCACAAGCATCAGCACGGCCATAGCGACCCTGACCATCAACACGGGCACGGAGCAGAGGAATGGGCCCCTGAAGGCGAAGAAAACCCTGAGGAAAGTAAACATGAGCACTGAAACAACCAGCACGGAGACCGAATTGGAGGCGACACCTGCCGTCATGGGCCTGATGACGGGCGAGCGCTGGATCGAGGTCGGCCGCATCGCACTCACCGGCTTTGTCGCGTTCCTCTATTGGCAGAACGTCGTTCCCGAGTACGTGCTGTGGGCAGCAGTCGCCATCGGGCTCTATCCGCTTGCCAAGAGTGGGCTGATCGACCTGTTGAGGGAGCGCAAGATCGGCACCGAAATCTTCGTCACCATCGCCACTCTGGTGGCGGTGTTTGGCGGAGAAACGGTTGCCGGCGCGGTCCTGATGGTGATCATCCTGATCGCCGAGTTCATCGCAGAGTTGAACACCGATCGGGCTCGTGCCTCGATCAAGTCGCTGATAGGTTCGGTGCCGCAGACCGCACTGGTGCGCGAGGCGGACGGCCGCGAGCGCACGGTTGGCATCGCCGAGGTGAGGGCCGGCCAGATTGTGCTGGTCCGCACCGGCGAGAAGATCCCGGTGGACGGCACAGTTGTCGGCGGTGCCGCGGCAGTCAACCAAGCGCCCATCACCGGCGAAAGCGTGCCCCAAGACAAGGCGGAGGGCGCTGAAGTCTTCGCCGGCACGATTGTCGAATCCGGCGCCATTGACGTCCGGACCGACAAGGTCGGCGGCGACACGATCTTCGCGCATCATCGCGCTGGTCGAGGACGCCGAGTCCGTGCGGGCTCCGGTACAGAAGCTCGCCGATCGGGTGGCCAGTTGGCTCATTCCCATCGTGCTGGTATTTCTTGTCGGCGTTTTCGTCGTCACCGGGGATGTCTCCAAGGTGGTGACGCTGCTGATTTTTACGTCGCCGGCGGAATTGGGCCTCGCGACACCGCTGGTGATGATCGCCGCAATCGCCCGCGCCGCGCGAACTGGCATTCTTATCAAGGGCGGCCTCTATCTGGAACTTCTGGCTCGCGCCGACGCTGTCGTGTTCGACAAGACTGGGACGCTAACGGCCAACAAGCCCGAAGTGTCGCAGATCGTCGCTTTCGATGCGGCACTACCGGAAGCCGAATTGATACGGCTGGCGGCCGCGGCAGACCGCCGTTCTGCCCACCCCCTCGCCAAGGCCGTCGTCCACGAGGCAACTCGGCGCAATCTCAACGTGCCGGAGCCGCAGGATTTCGAGCAGGTGCAGGCCAGGGGTGTCAGGGCGACGGTCGAGGGCAAGGTGGTGCTGGTCGGCAATCCCGCGTTACTGCGTGAGGCGGGAGTGGCTATCGACAAGTCCGTCGAGGGCACTGGCCAGACCCCAGTCCATGTCGCGATCGACGGCCGGTTTGCCGGTGTCATCTACGTTGCAGATCAGTTGCGTCCTGGCGCAAAGCAAGCAATCGCGGCGCTCAAGGCCAGTGGGGTCAAGCACATTGTCATGCTGACCGGCGACAACGCTGCGACTGCTGAAGCGATCGCCGAAGGCTTGGACATCGATGACGTCAAGCCCAACCTGATGCCGGAAGATAAGGTCGCGGCGATTGCCGAGTTGCAGCAGCAGGGCTTCAAGGTCGCGATGGTCGGGGACGGCGTCAACGACGCACCCGCCCTCGCCCGCGCCGACATTGGCTTCGCCATGGGCGGCGGGGGCACGCAGGCAGCGCTAGAAGCTGCGAACATCGCGTTGATGACGGATGACCTCAGCAAGATCGTTGCCGCTCGCAACATTGCCCGCCGGGCGTACCGGACGATTCAAGAAAATCTGTGGGTAGGCGTCGGCGTCGTCCACGCTCTCGGCATCACCGCAGCGTTGATGGGATGGATCGGTCCGATCGAAGCAGCCTTCATCCACCTCGGACCCGACATTCTGGTTTTTGTTAACTCATCGAAGTTGCTGAGCGTCAAAATACCTGGGGCGTGATCACCTGACGTTGTTTCGGCGGCGGTAAGCCTCTCGATGTTACTGTCATGACGTGATGGCTTGAGAGGCGGAGATTCACCGTTAGGGCCTCCGCACGGGGCGTGGCCGCGTTCATCTGGTGGATGGCGAAAGCCACGGCATATCTAGCGGGGCGCGCGGAACGATATTGGGCTACTTTCCCGCCGTGGTCGGTCTGGCCAAGGCACAATGAGTTCCAGTTGCCATCCTCGCTGTCAGCAACCGCCCTGGAAGAGAAGGTCGACTACCAGCCCCTCTACCGATGACCTTAACGCCTATGGCCGGGCATCCCGCTTCCGCTGATTTCGGCTGCGCTCTTCGGGGCGTCCGCCCCGTTGTCCAAACTCCTTCTCGGGACAGTGCATCCCCGGCTGTTGGCCGGCATTCTGTAGCTCAGAGCCGGCATAAGTCTAGCTATCGTGCATTTTCGCGGGTTCAGGATCGCTTCGGTGGAGGCTCGCACATTCTTTGTTGTGAGAAAACAATATCCACAGACTAACATTCAAAGCTGATCACCAGTTACCACGAATACAATCATATTCACAACTTTACAATTTCTGGTTTTGGCAGCAAAATAACTTCGGAACACCGTTCCTCATTTCAACAACTTCGCAGGAGAATTTTGTGACGGACACGCATAGTGTATCGTCTACGCCGTCGCTCGCCGACTATCAGCGGCAATTACTTGGAAAAACTTGCATCGGCTGCCGGGAGCCCGAACTCGGCGGCCTGACCATTGAACACTACCAACACGAGGGTGGATGGTGTGTTGCAGGCTTCATCGATCGACAGTGGCTATCAGTGGAATGCCCGCGATGCGGATACTGCATATCGCTCTGGAAACTCGGTATCGCTGGCAAGGCGACTGCTGCTGAACAAGCTCACGAAGAAGGACGACTTGGCATAAAGCGTGAGCCTAACTTCATCAGCTCAACTCTGTTTGCATGAGCAGACGCTCTGCCACCAAACGGTGCTCCCCAAAGGGGTGCCGTTTTTTTGTTGCCCACTAGGCGTCGAGTGACCGAGGCAAGAATCGGCTGCTCGGGATACGTTCGGCGAGCGGAATCTGCCGATGGATTCGCTCTTTGAAGCGCGTCACTTCATATCGATGCTTACGGACGTGGACACGAAATGCTCAAGGCGCATTCGCTGGGGCTGTCCCTGACCACGACCGCGATGGGCTCGTTGCTGCTCAATCTCGAGAGTCTGGCGACCATGTCCTTCGCTAGAACATCGATCATCAGCTGATCGTCGGCGCGTTCGCCATCCTCTTGGGAGCAATTCTGCTTACTCGGAGCGGCGTCACCCGCCCATTCAAACCCGCAGGAACGGAAGGCTTAGTAAGAACAGGCGGATGAAGCGATCCTTGCGACACCGATCTGCATCGTCTGAACCGCCTCTTCGTTCAGGCTCGCTCGCGCTGAGACCTTGAGGCGGCGTAATTCGGCCAGGGCGACATTGACCGTGCCGGCGACGGGCCCCTTGAACATTGCGATCTGCACCGGATCGCCCGACGAGAGCTTGCGGGTGAGGTTGTTGTCGAGGCTCCACGCCAGACAGGTGACCCAGATCGAGGGTGACGCCGGCAGGATAACATACGTTGTCCGAACATCGAAGTGCCGTGAACGCTCCGTTAGCCACGTCGCACACCGATTGAGACGACCCGACAAGATTATAGAGCCCGTAAGGTAGGTCTGGTTTTCTCCTCGCAGTTGGAGAAAGAGAATGCTGGCAAACTTTCGATCCTATGGATGGACCCTAGCAGTTGGCCTTGGCGCACTGTTGGCGGAGGCAGTGGTTGCGCAAGAGTCCACACTCGACCTTGGCGATCCCGCGATCTCGATCGTCACGCCGATGTTAGAGCCGATTGATCCCACCCTCGTTGACGCCGATGCAACGCTCGAACTCGATCGGGAAACTGCTAGAGCCGTTGTAGCGCCGGTTAGTGAAGACGCCCGGCCGAAATGCGTGCCGGTTGCAGGTCCCGCGGCAATCAAAGTGGTAGCGGACAAGGAGGCGGCGACAGAGTGCAAGAGGCTGGCGGATGCTCCACCTACCATTGTCGGACCGGACGGCGTCCCGGTGGCAATCGTAGCGACGCCTGCCAAACCACAGTTGGAACTGCGTCTGAAAGAACGACGCTTTGAGTTGGACAAACGAGCAGCTGATCTAGACCTGCAGCAATCCTTGCTCGACGCTGCCGAAAAAAAGCTCGACGAGAAAATCGCGGCTTTCACCAACCTGCAAAGTGCTGTCACAGCAGCAGTAGGGATCGAGGCGGCAGAACAGATGCGCTCGCTCTCTCGGATATATGAAGACATGAAGCCAGCAGACGCAGCGGTCATTTTCGACGAGATGCCCCGCGATCTGCTAATGGCCCTGGTCAAATCGATGAACCCAAGGAAAGTCGCCCCTATCTTGGCAAAGATGCGGCCATCTAGGGCGAGTGACCTAACGCGCGGGCTTGCCGTGGCGACGGACTAGCATGACGGAGCGAGGCCGGCCTGATCGGTCACCGAGTCGCTAAGTCCTCGCCGAACGGACGCATATTCCGCTCTGAATGCGCCGTGGTCTGCCACACCTGCAGCCTTGGCGGTACGCTGGCGGGAATGGACGAATCCTTCAACGATATCTTGGCCCTTGGCACGACCAACGCCCGGTCGGATCGTCGGCGCTTCGGCATTAAGCAGCGGGACCGTCTTTCGCACGTTTACATCATTGGTAAGACCGGAACCGGCAAGTCTAGCCTCATCGAGGCGATGGCCCGCCAAGATATCGTTGCCGGCCGCGGGCTGGCAGTGCTGGACCCACACGGTGACCTCGTGCAACGCCTTGCCGTTTGGGCCCTGCCCCGCCGCAGCGATGTGTTGAACCTCGATCTCGCTGATCCGAACTTGCGTTTCGGCTACAATCCCTTGCTCCGCGTCAGCCCGGAACATCGTTCACTGGTCGCGTCGGGCGCAATCGACCTCTTCAAGCTGGTGTGGAGTGACGCCTGGGGCGTGCGCATGGAGCACATCCTGCGCAATGGTTTGCTGGCGTTACTTGAACAGCCAAAAGCGGAGCTCGCTGATCTGTTGCCATTGCTGACCGACAAGGCGTTTCGGCTCAAGCTGCTAGCCCACGTTAAGAATGAGCAGGTACGCAGTTTCTGGATGAGGGAGTATCCCAACTACTCGTTTCGCTATCAGGCAGATGGTATCGCACCTATTCAGAATAAGATTGGTGCGTTCTTGGCGGATCCGCGTCTACGCCGCTTTCTGTCACCCTCAGACGGTGGCCTACGTCTCCGTGCGATAATGGATCGGCGCAAAGTGCTACTCGTCAATCTCGCGCAGGGCCGGGTCGGCACCGACAGCTCCCGCCTAGTGGGAGGTCTGCTGGTCACGGCCATGGGATCGGCGGCGTTCAGCCGGGCCGACCATCCCGACACTGAACGCCCCCCGTTCTTCGTCTACATTGACGAATTCCAAAGCTTCACCACTCTGGCGCTGGCTAACATGCTGGCGGAACTTCGCAAGTACGGCGTGGGCATGGTGTTGGCACATCAGTATCTAGCTCAACTCGATCCTGCGATCGGCGCGGCGGTGCACGGTAACGCCGGGACGCTTATCTGCTTTCGGGTCGGCGGCGCGGACGCCACCGTGTTGGCGAAAGAGTTCAGGCCGATCTTTGCGCCGGAGGATTTAATGACGCTGCCAAACTACTCCGCCGACTTGAAGTTGCTGATCGACGGACAGCCCTCTCGGCCGTTCAGCGCGACGATGGCTTCGGCAGCGGCCGACTAGTGCAGCAGTTCGGACACCCATCCAATTCAAGGGCTGTTTACCAATGAAATCTACCTCTGGCGTTTTGATGAGCGAGGTAAGGAGTTGGACCTGCCAGCGTGGATTCCAGTGCCTCTTCGCTTAGGCACGCCTACGAGCACAATGAGGCCGGCTGCCAGCGCAAGCACTCCCAAGGCCACGAGCAGTTCGGGGCCCCAGCCCCATCCGAAAAGGCCCGCCTTGGGCAATGGGATTTTGGGCTTCGTGGGTGGACTATCTAAGGGCCGAATTGGGATCACTTCGGCCATTTGATTGACAGCTTCCAAAGCTGTTGCAGGCGGTGGTGGGGGCACCGAGCCTTCGGCCGCCGAGCAATCAATTAGGATGCTTCCCTGCACGCCTCGCAACGCCTCTTCCAGGTCGGGAGGCAATTTGGTTACATCCGGCGGCAGGAGATACAACTGCGCGGCCAGGTTTTCCGGCATCTCGTGGCCAGGCTTAAGGCTTGCGATACATCCGGCCGGAGCATTTTTGAGGGTGACTTCGGCAATGCTGGGGTAGGTTATCGCGACGTAGTATTCGGGATCGGCGATCGCGATTTCGAGCTTGTCCCGGATTTGATATGCCGCTTGCGGCGCGATATCGAAAGTCAATGTTGAATGGTTATTTTCGAAGACAAACTTGGGGGAATTGGCGCCCCTAAACACTAGGGACGACGACTGCCCTTCGCCTGCCGAGGTGTAGAACCCGTAATCCGCCAGACTTGCCACGTTTTCCGTCGCAAGGTCCTGCATTTCACCAGACGACGTGCTGCCGTCCCCGTTGGTGTCGAGACCTTGGATCTGCCAAACCGAGAATGCCTCATCAAAGGTCCAGGAATTCTCGATAGCGATCAGGGCACCGGCATCATCGAACACGATGCTCGCTTTGGCATCGACGAAAATGTGAGGGTGAGCCTGCGCCGGTGCAGTAAGACCTCACGACAACAGCGGCGCAGCCGCCAACACCATGTAGAAACGAAGGGCCAGAGAAGCCTCCTTTTGGGCAATCGCCGCCCGCTAAAGCTACTACTCGTCCTCATCCTCGGCGATGAGGTTGTGAGCTTCCCAATCGGCTTCCGGAATTTCCGGGCCAACAGCGTACCGGTAGGCAGTTACGGTGGTCGTGCCAGCGCTGACCGTACAACTGAACCGAAGCTCCTACCATCGTTGAGCGGCCCGGAACGCGGCGCCGTCAGCCTTCAACGTAGAGCCTTCCAGCGTAGTAGGAGCAAACGCGCTGGGGGAAATGGAATCCGGCTGGCTGTCTGGCCGGGCGATGTGGAGCTGCTCAAGGCCCTCGAGGCTGCAGAGCTGAACGATACGCTCGGTGTCCTCGAGCAGCGGCAGCGTGTCACGGACTTGTTGGTTTTGTGGGTCAGCGAGAATGCGGCTGGCGAATAGCTCGGTTGCAGCTGTCAAGCCATCAGAAGGCTGCGGAGGCGCCGCGGTCGGTTCTGTTGTCTGCTTGGCGACAGCCAGTGGCGCAACTGCGACGTCTGGCGGTATTTCGAAGGAGTCCTCGTACACTTGCTGGTCGATAAGTTCGACGTCGATGGAGCGTTGGGGGCGTGGCTGCACTGGACGACCAGTGATGATTGACCCAAGAAGAAGCAGCACAAGCGCGTGCAGTGCCACAGACGGAACGAACGTCCATGGTGAGGGTGTAGGCGGAAGACGAGTGGGGGCAACCGGCCCGAACTCACCGAATTCCAATGTGAAACTGCTCAGAGACCGTGCCAGTCCTGCAACCACCTAGTGCCCCGCCGGGTTCGCGAAGCGGCGGCTCGCGGACGTTTACGCCTGTCGCCTTGCGAGAGCAAACGCCATGCTTGTGCGGCCACCAATAATAGGGTACCCCCCTATATATGTCACACACCACCAAGCACAAAGAAAAGCTCCTCGCGCGCGTCCGCCGACTGAAAGGTCAGATAGAGGCCGTCGAACGATCCCTTGAAACCGAGGTACCGTGCGGCGACGTCCTGAACTTGGTCGCTTCAATACGTGGTGCAGTCACCGGACTCACCGCCGAGCTCATCGAGGATCACATTCGCGAGCACGTCTCCAATCCGGAAAAGGATGAGGACGAAGGCCGCGCTCAAGGTGCAGCAGAACTCATCGAGATCGTAAGGACCTACCTCAAATGACGGACGCTTTCGCTCGCCTATCCAGCCCACACGAACACGTATTTCTTGGCGACGATCACCACCGGAACGAGCGCCGGACCTGGCTGGTGATCGCAATCACCGCAACGATGATGGTGGTCGAAATCGCTGCCGGTACAATTTACGGCTCGATGGCTCTCATCGCTGACGGCTGGCATATGTCTACGCACGCAGCTGCCATGCTCATTGCAGCGCTCGCGTACATGTTTGCCCGCCGCCATGCGAAGAACCCACGCTTCACCTTTGGAACTGGCAAGCTGGGCGACCTTGCTGCGTTCGCGAGCGCGGTCGTTCTAGCGCTGATTGCGCTGCTCATTGGCTGGGAAAGCCTTATGCGGTTTTACAGCCCTGTTGCGATTAACTTCCAGCAGGCGATCATCGTGGCCTGCATCGGCCTCGCGGTGAACCTGGTCTGCGCGTGGCTGCTCCGCGGCGACCACGCTCACCATGGCCATGGTCACCATAGCCACGATCACGATGGCCACCAAAACGGCCACGCGCACGATCGTCATGCTGGCGATAACAACCTGCGAGCTGCATACCTCCATGTGCTCGCCGATGCGTTGACCTCAGTACTGGCCATTGTGGCGTTGTTGCTGGGCAGTCTCTATGGCTGGAACTGGATGGACCCTGCCATGGGCATTGTCGGCGGCCTCGTTATTGCCCGGTGGTCGTGGGGCCTGGTCCGCGATGCCGGGGGAGTCCTGCTCGATTTCGTGCCCTCCAGCGAAGACCTTCCCGCCGAGATCCGCGACGCAATCGAAACTGACAGCGACAAGGTCGTCGACCTTCACGTGTGGCAGCTTGGTCCTGGGCACCGGGGAGCGATTGTAGTGATTAAGGCGGCATCGCCGCAGCCCGCCAGTGAGTATCGCGCGAGGCTGGCACACATTCATGATCTGTCCCACGTGACCATCGAGGTTGAGGCGTGAGTTCGCCGATCGTACCTTCAGATGCGGCGCTTCGGCGCACTGTGATCACCGTTGCGCTGCTGAACCTTTCCTATTTTGGTATTGAGTTTGCGGTCGGGCTCGCGATCGGATCGGTTTCGCTTTTTGCCGATAGCGTAGATTTTCTCGAAGATGCTTCAGTCAATCTGCTGATCTTTTTTGCCATGGCCTGGTCATCAGTAGCTCGGGCTCGTGTCGGCATGATCCTCGCGGGTATCCTGCTGGTTCCTGCAATCGCCCTGATCTGGTCCCTGTGGGGCAAATTTACGAACCCGATCCCACCGGAGCCTTTTGCCCTTTCGGTCACCGGCTTGGGCGCCCTTGCCATCAATCTGTTCTGCGCCTTCCTGCTCGCCCGATATCGCGCTCACAGTGGGAGCCTTACACGAGCGGCTTTTCTATCGGCGCGAAACGACGCAATCGCCAATGTGGCGATTGTTCTGGCTGGTCTTTCTACCGCTTTTGTCTGGCAGTCGGTCTGGCCTGATGTGGTGGTTGGGGTCGCAATTGCCGTGCTGAACGTTGATGCGGCCCGCGAGATTTGGGAGGCGGCGCGGGACGAGCATCGGGCCGTCTCGTAGTGCTCTCCGATCGCGAGTGCGCGTTCCGGCAATTGCATGTGACGACCGCTTCACGCTGTCGCATCACGCAGGCGTGCCTTGATTTGCCCGGATGTCACCGACAAAATCGCACGCAATGAGATCCTGGTCGGTCAGACAGCTGTTCTTGCTAATTTTGGGAGCCCTTGTGGCTCTCGGAATGGGTATGTCGACCGTCGCGTCCAGTGACTTAACGATGCGCAATGTCCAAGCGGCCGCAATGATGGATGAGATGGCCGCCGTCTCTTGCCAGGTCGCCAGCAAGAGCGAGCCGTGCCCATCAAACATGCCGTGCGCGTCTATTTGCGTCGGCCCGGCCCTGTCTGTGCCGCCGTCGGATGGGCTGCTACAGCTAGCCGCTTCTGGGCGGGACTTCTTCGTTCACGAGGCCAAGCCGCTTGTCGGCAGGGGCTCGCCCCCCGAACTCTCCCCTCCTCGAACTACCTACATCGCCTGACGCTGCGCGGTCCTCGGACCTACCGCAGCGCTTAGTCGTGTCCGTGTTTGGCTCCCTTGGTCCGGGCTGTCGAACGTCGCGATGACCCTCAGGTTTGAAAGAGCCAGGCCGGCTTGCAGCCGTCCGGTTCCAGGTAGGAGTGAACACATGCCATCCCACGATCTTTGCCGGCGGAACTCTCCTGCAGGTCGCTTCTCCGCTACTGCCAAGATCGCTAGTTGGGAGTACTGGCCTGTTCGCTTTGCGGCTGTACCGCAGCGACTCTTGTCGGTGCCTCGGGGCGCGTACCGCGGGGCCTTGGCGCGGTGGGCATGCTGGGGCGAAGGCACCACCTTCGGAGGGATTCGAGCAAACCCCAGCAAATGGTCATCTCAAGGCTGTTGCGGCGATGGCCATGGGGCCGTGGGACCCGAGGTCCTGGACAATCAAGCAATTTTGAGGTCAACCATGAGAACCTACATCACACGCATCTTTCTGGGATTCGTCGCTTCCGTTGCGCTCGTCCTGCCATCGCTCGCCCAGGTCCCATTGAGCGAAATATCCCACATTCACGGCGTTGGTTTCGATCCATCCAGACCTGGCAGCATTCTGCTTGCGACCCATTACGGGGTGTTTCGCTCCAACCCAGAGGGTGTTGCCGAGACTGTCTCGGCTGACACCAACGACTATATGGGCTTCAGTCCAGATCCCTCCGATGCCAAGCGACTGTTGGCCAGCGGCCACCCAAGCGAGGGGGGAGGGATGGGTGTGATCCTTTCGACCGACAGTGGCGTCACGTGGAAGAAGATCGCTGACGGTGTCGGCGGCCCGGTGGACTTCCACGCCATGTCGATCAGTCGCGCCGACCCAAAGGTGATCTACGGCCTATATGGCGGTGTCCAGATAAGTCGCGATGGTGGAGCAACCTGGAGCGTCGCCGGACCCGGGCCCGAACAGGTCATTGACCTGGCAGCGTCGCCGATTGCCGCCGACACGGTTTATGCTGGCACGCGTAGTGGCCTGATGCAAAGCACCGACGCTGGGAAAACCTGGGCGCTGTTCGGGCCACCGCAGCCGGTCACTTTGGTCGAGGCGACAACCGACGGCTCGCTCTACGCGTTCTTCGCGGGTACGGGCCTTTTTCAGTTGCCGAAAGACGGCAAGGGGGTGGCTCTCGGCAGTGACTTTGGCGAACGCTACATCCTCCATCTTGCAACAGACCCCGCGGACGCCGCTCATGTGGTTGCCGTGACGGACGAGAGCGTCGTGCTGGAAAGCAGAGACGGTGGCAAAACGTGGCAAAGGTTCGGCAGCAAATGAGACACTTGTTGCTGGGCCTGCTTATAGCCGCGTGTGTCGCGAGCGCGGCCGGGTTCGGCTATTTAGTTTCGGCTCGGTCCGGGCAAGCGTCAGAGGGTGCGGCGCTTTATGCGGCCAACTGCGCGAGTTGCCATGGCGCACGTCTCGAAGGCCAAGCGGAGTGGATGAAGCGCTTGCCCAATGGCCGCCTCCCCGCGCCGCCGCACGACGAGAGCGGGCACACCTGGCATCACTCGGACAAGCAACTGTTCATCATCGTTAAGAACGGTCTGGCGGCAATTGCACCGGGCTACGAAAGCGACATGCCGACATTTGGTGGGGTGCTTACAGACGTGCAGATCATGGCAGTGCTTGGCTACATTAAGAGCACGTGGCCCGAGCGCGCGCAGGCGTATCAAGCGGCGAGAAGCAGCGCCGATCCGTGAGGAATTGACCGATGTATACATGTTGCTGGAGAGCCAAATGATGTCGGACGATCAAACGCCGCTTCCTCCCGCCAATGAAATCCCAAGCGCTACGGGCTTCCCTCGCCGTCAGTTCCTGACCGCGCTGCCTTTAGTGGGCGCCGCTGGAGTATTCGCGCTTTTCGCTGTCGGCCTAACCCGCAACCCGAGCGAAATTCCTTCAGTGATGATCGGCAAGAGCGTTCCAGCTTTTGCACTCCCGCCGGTCGAAGGCCGCCAGCTCGGTCTGGGAACCGAACACCTTCGCGGGCAGGTTTCACTCTTCAACGTTTTCGCATCATGGTGTGTCCCGTGTCAGATCGAACATCCCCTGCTCATGCAGCTGGCGGGTGAGAATGCGCTGCCGGTCTATGGGCTTAACTACAAAGACAGTCCCGAACACGCGGGTTCATGGCTTGACGCCAACGGCGATCCGTATCGCAGGACAGGAGCCGACCGGGACGGCCGAGTAGCGATCGACTTTGGGGTGTACGGTGTCCCTGAGACCTTCGTCATCGATGGCGACGGTGTGATAGCACACCGCCATATTGGTCCGCTTTCCAGCAATGATCTGTCGCGAACAATTCTACCGCTGGTGCACCAGCTGACGGCACGGCGGGCCATCTCATGAATGACACGACGCCTGACGCGGCCAGCGCAATCACCAACGAGTGGATCAACTAACATGTCGGTCGGGCTGTTGGCGGCTTTCCTCGCTGGCCTTGTTTCGTTCCTCTCGCCCTGCGTCTTGCCGCTCGTACCGGGCTACGTGTCCTTTTTGACGGGACATTCGATCGAGACCAAGCAAGCGCGACAAGGGGTACGCCTGTCGTCACTGTTCTTGGGGCTATGCTTCGTCTTGGGTTTCTCTGCCGTCTTTGTGGCCTTGGGAGCTACCGCAACGGCATTGAGCCGATTGCTGCTGAGCTACAAATTCGAAGCCAACATAGTGGGCGGTGTAATCGTAAGCCTCTTTGGTCTGTTCATGATCGGGTTGGTTTCGGTGCCATGGATGCGCCGCGATACCCGCTTGCCAGGCCCGGTCCGTGGTGGGCGCCCCTTGAGTGCGTTTCTACTCGGTCTGGCGTTTGGCTTTGGTTGGACGCCATGCATAGGACCGGTTCTGGGAGGCATACTTACCGTCGCGGCCGTTGCTGAGACTGCGCCGTCGGGAGCGCTTTTGCTTGCGGTGTACGCCGCAGGCCTCGGTGTACCGTTCCTTCTGTCTGCGATGTTCATCGACGTCTTCGTCCGTCACCGGCTCGGCAAAGTGGCAAGGCTAGGCCGTAGGTTACAGGTCGCGGCCGGCGTCGTAATGGCGATCTTTGGCGTGTTGATGATGACGGGCACGACGAGCACCATGTCCTACTGGTTACTGCAGAATGTGCCCATTCTTGCTCAGCTCGGATAGAAATCGTGCGAGCGCGTCCGGCCCAAGTCGCGAGGCGGCCTGTTGTCGTAAGTCGGGCGACTGGACGTTTATCGGACTGGAATTGATGAGGCGGAAAGACCAGCTTTCCGCCTCACATTGCTGGGCTAGTTCGCCGCCGTAAGCGTGACGACAGTCAACTTGCCCTTCACACGGTCGGCCTCGAATGTGACCTTGTCGCCCACCTTGACGGCGCCGAGCATTGCCGGATCGGCAACAGTGAAGACCATGGTCATCGCGCCCATGTCGAGGTTGGTAATGGGCCCGTGCTTCAAGGTAATCTTGTTTTGGGCGGCGTTAATCTTGGTGACCTCGCCGGCAACCGGAACGGTCGCTGCGAATGCCGAGGTGGTGAGCAGGCCTAGGACGAGTGCAGTGATGAGCTTCTTCATGGTTTTGGGTCCTTATTGAACGATGATGGTGCCGAACATGCCGCTCTCGCGGTGTCCGGGGAGGAGGCAGGAAAAGTCGAACTCGCCGGCTTTGGTGAACATCCAGAGAATTTCACCCTTGCCGTTGGGAGCGAGCCGGATGGCGTTGGGATCGTCGTGTTCCATGTCAGGGTTTTTGGCCATCTCCTCGGCATGCCCGAGGTTCTCCTCGAGGGTACCGAGGACCAGTTCATGATCGAACTCGCCGACATTGCTGATCACGAAGCGGATCTGCTCGCCCTTGTGCACCGCGAACTTCTTGGGATTGAAGGTCATGCCGTCGGCTGTCTCCTTCATGTCGATGCGAAGAATACGGGCTGGATGATCGGCGGTGCCTGGCTCGCCGTAGGCTCGGTCGTCGCCGGAATGGCCGGCGCCCGCCAAGGCGGAAGTGGAGGCCAGTGCTGCAAACAGCGTGGCCGTCAGAAGGGATTTCACTAAGGGAACCTCTTGTTCAGTGGGAGTTGTGCACGGAATTTGCAGACGGCTTGACGACCTGGACCTCGACTTGAGGCTCAGCCTTCGCCTGAGCCGGGGCGTCGGTGACCGGCTCATCACCGGTCCACTCGTAGGCCACGGTCCCCGGGGGGTGTTCGTAGTCACCGGGATCCGCGTAGTCGTCCGAAGCTAGGCCCTCACGGACCTTTACCACGGAGAACATGCCGCCCATCTCGACCGGACCGAACTGGGCCCAGCCGGTCATCATCGGCAGCGTGTTGTCGGGGAGTGGCATTTCCATCTCGCCCATTTCAGCCATGCCACTCGCCCCCATCGTCATGTAGTCGGGGGCGACCTTTTGCATGGCGGATGTCAGGGCGTCGCGACCAGAACCGATCCAGGTTGCAGTGTCGTGGCCCATGGCATTCATTGTGTGATGGGACTTGTGGCAGTGAATCGCCCAATCCCCGGGATAGTCAGCAACGAAGTCGAAGGCACGCATCTGACCAACGGCGCAGTCGATGGTGACCTCCGGCCACGCAGCTGCTTCGGGTACCCAGCCGCCATCCGTGCAGGACACCTTGAAGTCGTAGCCGTGCATGTGGATCGGGTGGTTGGTCATGGTCAGGTTGCCGAAGCGGATCCGGACCTTGTCACCTTTGGCGACGACGAAGGGATCGATGCCGGGAAAGGCGCGGCTGTTCCAGGTCCACAGGTTGAAGTCGCTCATCGTCGCCACCTTGGGCACGTAGGCTCCTGGCTCAATGTCGTAGGCATTGAGCAGGAATACGAAATCGCGATCGACCCGGCGGAAGGCGGGATCCTTCGGGTGGACGACGAAAAATCCCATCATCCCCATGGCCATCTGAACCATTTCGTCGGCATGCGGGTGGTACATGAAGGTCCCGCTCTTTTTGAGCTGGAATTCATAGACGAAGGTCTGGCCCGGCTTGATGTGCGGCTGCGTGAGGCCGCCGACGCCGTCCATGCCGCTTGGCAGAAGCTGGCCGTGCCAGTGAATGGTGGTGTGTTCGGGGAGCTTGTTCGTCACGAAAATCCGGACGAAATCCCCTTCCACCGCTTCAATCGTGGGTCCGGGCGATTGCCCGTTATAGCCCCAGAGGTGAGCGACCATACCAGGTGCGATCTCACGAACGACGGGTTCGGCGACAAGATGGAACTCCTTCCATTGCCCCTTGATGCGGGGCGGGAGCGTCCACCCGTTGATCGTCACGACCGGATTGTAGTCCGGACCAGTGGTGGGAACGAGCGGAGGCGCCGTGGCCGGGCTGTCGGTGGTAGGAGCTTCGGGAATGGTGGCGGCCTGCCCCCGGCCGGAGACCAGCCCCGCGCCGATGAACACGGCAGCAGCACCGCTGGCCCCGAGGAGGGCTCTGCGAGTGATTGTCATTTTGGATAATCCTAATGCTCGGCGCCGGCCGGAGCCGCGGCAGCGGTTGTCGTTTCAGCAGGCCCGGAACTCCCCCCGCCGATGATCGCAGACTGGAAATCGACCGTCGCAAGGAAGAAATTCCGCTTTGCCTCAATCGCAGCGATGTTGGCGTTGGCGTTCTCCTGCGCAGTGGTCAGCAGGTCGAACACGTCGGTGAGCATGCCGTTGTATTCGAGCAGCGACTGTTCGGTGATGACCGCCCGCATCGGCAGGATGCGGTTCCGGAACTGCCAGGTGATATCGTAGGTTGCCCG
>MKVB01000006.1:867063-993165 GCA_001899085.1 Devosia sp. 66-14
ACCAGCGAGGTCGAGCATCGGGACAAAGCGAGTTGCTTTGGTGAGGCGGAGTTTCTTGGCCAACGCGTCCAGTTCAAGTTTCGCGATCCGCAGATCGACGCGCTTGCCAATCGCGAGTGCTTCTGTGTCCGCGGATTTTGGCAGTTTGTCGGGGATTTGCGGAAGCGCCGACGGCAGTTTGAAGTTGATGTCGCGACCCCATAGGCCAAGCAGCCTGACGAGAGCTTCTCGGTCGAGCTCCGACTTCAGCCGTGCTTCGGCCAGACGATTGGACGTTTCGAGATAGACGGCACTGGCCCGCGCCTGATCTATTTTGGTCGCGGCACCCGTCTCACCAAGCTTTACAGTGAACTCGGATGTGAGCCTTGCGCTCTCGCGGGCTTGCTCCAGGAAGGCCTCGGCCTGGCGAGACGCGACCGCAGTGTAGTACGCGCGGCGAGTGTTCGCGGCCAGGTTGAAGGTCGCCTGAACCGCCCGGAGCTGCGCCGCTTCGAAGTCCAACTTCGCCGCAGCCGTCCTTGAGCCCAGGGTGAAGACTGACAACAGGCTGCCGACCAGTCTGGTCTCGATCTCCAGTTCGTCGCCGGCCAGTATCTTGCCGATCGAAACGACCGGATTTGGGAGACTGCTCGCCTCAACGTAGTCAGCCTCGGAAATGCCGAGCTGATTGTACTCTGCCTGCAGCCCCCGATTATTGAGGAGCGCAAGTCGGACGGCTTGCTCGGCCGACAGCGTGCCGGTGAGAAGTGCGTCCACCTGATGGCGGGCCGTCGTCTCGTCTGCCTCGCTGACGACCTTTGTCGATGCAAAGGTAAGCTCTGAGGTCACCTCCGAGCTTACCCTGCCCATTCCACTGTCCGGTGACAGCGCGGCAGAACAGCCCGCAAGCAGCAGTGCGACAAAAGGGAAAGCGGATCGGGCAGCCAAGCGCTGCGTCTTCTGCGTGAGGCTATTCACTTCGAGCCTCCGGCGCTGACGCTACTATTGGACTCCGCCCATGGGCGTGGTTCCACTGGTTGGTAGTTCTTCGTCTCAGCGGCGACCGAGTAGTAGGGACGAACGGATGTAGTAGCGTTGGGGTCGGCGGCCGACAGCACCGAGTGCTGGCTCAACTGAGGCGAGCAGGCCGACAACGTCACAGCCAAGGCTGCGAGCGCTATAGGTCTCATTTTGAGAGTCTCTTGATGTAAACGCGGATTAGCGGAACGTGCTGCGTAAAGCGCGAGACCGGCCAGGCATCACAACAAGTAAGGAACGCGCCGGGATTAAGCCCGGCAACGGCCGCGATGACAGACGGGAGCGCTTACGAGAGCGCCCATCGCCGAGGCGGCCGTTCGAGCAAGACGACGGGATTGACCGCGTCCGCTAAAGAAGGTGAAGGTTCAGGTAGCCCAGCGACACCGGCGAACCAGGGGAAGCCACTTACAAGCATGAGGGGCTGGCAGGCACTGCTGCAGCACGTCGGACCAGCATCGCATGTGTCCTTCGGAGACACGTCACAGGGCTTTTGGCTCCGGGCGTGCTTCATGACGTCATCATCATAGTCGGCGCACACCGCCACCTCATGATGCTCAGTCGACACCATGCCATGTGCCATGCCCGAACTGACCATAGCAAAACTGCTCGCAACGAACGCGAGGACAGCAAACGCAGCGATCACTAGCTTGTGGACGGACCGACCCATGGTGCCGGCCAATAGCAGAGGGCGAACGATTCGCACCAGTGCTAAGTGTTCCTACGTGGTGCCAAGCCGCAACAAGCTGACCACAAACGCCGTCGCAACTCCGGCCTAACAGCTGAACCGATGTCGCACATATCGTGCGAACGGTGGCTCCTTGCACTCTCAGCCGGGGCCAATTTCGCGCATGGCAGTTATTTGTCGATCCTAGATTTGCTCGGCGGAACTCGTCGCATTGTTGTTGAACCACTGCTTCTCCCAGCCCCGCATCATGTTGATTTCTCGTGTTTGAGCGGAGATGATGTCGTTAGCGAGCTGCATGAGTTCCGGGCGACCTGTCTTCTGCAAAACGAGGCGCGCCATTGCTACCGCACTCTCATGATGGACGATCATTTCGTCGATGAACGCGCGCTCGAACTCTTCTCCGCTCTTTGACTCGAGCTGGGCAGATATGCCGCCCCCTTCCATGTTCATGTCATGTACGACGGGAGTAAGCTGCGAAGGGCTTCGTAGGGCAAGACCGGCAGCAAAACCAATAGATATTGCGACAATGCTTGCAACAACTAATTTCATATTCATCTTCTTGTTATTTTATTGGGTAATTACCTGAGCTGGCCAAGGGCCCATATTGGTTTGAGAGTGGCGCTGCGCCTACTCATTCGAAATGTAGCGCGATCTGGTCGCCGTCGCGCATGATGTATCGCGCAGGGTTGGACTCTTGGCGACCGTTGACGATCACCTGGGCGGGCGATCCGAGCGAAGTGTGTGACCTGTTTAAGAGCGCCCCGAACCCCTCAACGTTGAGGTCCGCTGCGCGCACCGGTCCAGCTGCAAACTCCAGGTGAACGGTCCCAGACGCGTCATGCGTGTGGACCGCCGACATCGCTATGCGAGCATCGTACCCCGGAGCGCCGATGTAGGACGGTCCGACGCCCAGGCTTTCTGGAACTGCTAGCTTTTTGCCTGCAGCGTAGATCTCAACGGTGGCGTGCCAATGCACTCCCGTCTTCGAGATGATCTCTGGGTCTTGATTTTGCGCGGCCTGAGACCACACTGCGCCAATCACGAGCAGCGAGACCGCAAAACCGACCAACAGGGACGTTCTCATAGTCGCGAAGCAGAGAGCGCCTGCTCTATCGCGCCCTCGAATGCTGACAACGGTTGCGCCCCGGAAATGACTGCCTTGCCAATGATGGCAGCGGGAGTTCCGCTTATGCCAAGGGCGCCGCCCTCCGCCTTATCGGCGTCCATTTCTCGCCGATATTCCATGCCCTTTTCTTTCACCAGCGCGGTCACCCTGCGGGTGTCAGTTTCTCCGAGGATTGCCGCGGTCAGTTCTCCGATCCTAGCCTCTGTTGCCCAACCGGTATTCTCCGCCCCTTGATTCTCGTAGATGGCTTGGTGCCATTGATAGAATTTCTGTGGCACGAGTTCCCACACTGCTCGCGAATACTCGGCAAGGGTCTGAGAATCCAATCCGAGAAACTGAAAATCCTTGAACAGGATCTTTAGTTTTCCTGTATCGACGTATTTTTTGACGATCACGGGCATAGTCTCAATCTCGTGGCGTTGGCAGAACGGACACTGGTAGTCATACCAGTACGCCATGGTGACCGGCGCATCGGCCCTTCCAATAAACGGATCCCCGCTAGCGTCTACTTTTTCGCTGTCTACCACCTGAGTGACTTTTGCAGCGCTGCCGGCCACAGGGCTTCTATCAACAGGACCCGCTCGACCGCCCCACACGACTGCTGCGGCCACTATACTTCCTGCGATTATTATCGATGCCGGAATTTTTATTCCGCTGCTCATATTCGTCTTTTGTTCCATTTCATTTTTTTCACATAGCTACTAATCTAACTCATACCGCTGTACTACGGTAGCTTCGCTTGTAGTAGTCCGCGATGTATGAACCGGCGCACCGACGAACATTCACCTTCAACAGTGCGAAGACGGTGACGCGCTCCCCGCAGTAGGCCTGGCAATATCAGCAGAGGTTCGCATCGTCCTGCCCTGACACGCGTGGCAATGGTTAAGATAAGCAACAACAACCCGAGCCCCGTGCGGTCAGGCGGGATCGCATCAAACATCGTTTGCCACATTCGGACATGTTCGAGCGGCGTCATGGCACACATGTAGCGGCCAAGTTCATGCGACGAGCACCCGGGCATGACGGCGGCGCCGTGTTCCATTATGACGTTCGAGTACGCGACGCTTACGGTGCCGCCGATAAGGGCCAACGCCGCGAGTATCGAGACAATTCGTCTCCTGATGTGCATATTGAAATTGTAGCATGGGCCAAGAGCGCTGGGGCTCACGACCGCGTTGTGTCGATCGCTGATCCGCCAACGAATTTCGAGACAGTCTGCCTGTTGCCGTCGGCTTTGAAGGTATATTAGCCTTGGTGCCTAACCAATGTCGTTGGGGGCGGCATGAAGACCAATAAGATAAAAGACAACATTCACGGCTACATCTATTTTTCGAAGCTCGAGGGGCTTTATCTCTCCCATCCGCTCGTACTTCGCCTGCATCATGTCAGGCAAAATGGAGCGGCGTTTCTCACGTACCCAAGCATACGCGTGCACCGCTACGAGCATTCGATCGGCGCAATGCACCTTGCTGGCGAACTGTTGTTACGTGCCGTGCGATTCTCTGATGATCCGACAATCTACGACACGATCCGTCAATTGGTAGAGCACATCTGCGGCAAGACCATCGGACACATTCGATCTGTGTTGGTGAGGCCTTCGTCCAATGTACTTAAAGACAGCCTCTATCATTTACATCACCTGGACGACATAAAAAACGACGATACCCTCGCGCTACTGCTGATGTTCCAATCCGTTAGAGTTGCGATGCTCGTCCATGACATTGGTCATCCACCATTCTCTCACACGACCGAGATGGCCCTGAAGCAAATGGGCGTGCGGTATGCGGATCACGAACGTGTCGGCCTCGATCTGCTTGCGCTCATCAACAATGACCTAGAGCGCTCGGCGGATTCCAAGGACGAGTACGCATTCTCCACATTCATTGCCGATTTGGTTCGCGCAATCGTTGACAAGGAGGATCCTGCGTATCCGCTAGTTCAAGGCATAGCCACGATCGTCTCGGGGGACGTGGACGCTGATCGGCTGGACTACGTCCAACGTGATGCGTTGTCAGGCGGACTGTCGACGAACTCCTACGATGTTGGACGTCTTTACGACGCCCTCAAGCTCTGCTCGCAGGAGGGTCCAACTGGTGAAAAACCACCAGCCGCCGTGATGCAGTATCACGCCGCTGCGATGAGCACGCTGGAAGCGTTTTTTAGCATGCGCTTTCACATGTATCGCTGGATGCTGTTTCACCATTCGGTGATCTTGCAGAACATGGCGTTGGTCCGCATCGCGCATCTTATCCATCAGTTCGGAAGCACTAGCCAAGGAGATTTGGCCCACGCCTGCAAGGACTTCGTCGACCTCGCGACCAACAAAGCCCGCCGGCGGGAGTACTGGCGGTTCACCGATGCCCACATGCTCGATCTAATGACCCGCATCTATGTGGCGATCGAAACGCCCACTGCAACCGACACCGCAACGGTTCGAAGCCTTCGTCGCTACCTGGATACGTTCCTCAATCGCAGCAAACGGCACTTGGTACCGTTCTGGAAAAGTCCGGCTGACTACGCCCATTTTGCTGAACAGGTCTTTGCCTCGAGCATCGACAGTGCCTCTCGCAGTGCGGTGGTTCGATTCAACAAGGTGCTCCGTTCGAGGTATAATGTGATCGTGGAAACGGTCAGAAACGAGGTCGCCTCCGGGGCTTCAGGCACCGTGAAGGAGATGAACAACAGTGACTTTTACTCGTTTCGATTTGCGGCCGAAATCGAGAAGGAGATCAACAGCCGTCTCGCGGGCCACGCGGTCGAGGTTCGCGCCTACTACATCGCAAAGTTCAAAGCCACACCTACGAATATGCTGTTGAAGGCGGGCAGTGAGTTTCGCCCCCTAGAAGTCCTTTCGCCGACCATTGCGTCTCTCGAGACCGCTTGGGACTCGCTCCCTCATTTGTGGTTGTTCCTTGAGCGAACGAGGGATTTTGATGGGGGTGTGAACAGCGTGGAAAGTGAACGGGACGGGAACCAATCGACTCTCCAGGACGTGCTACCCGTTGTCGTTGAGGCACTCACCGCATTCGTTCAGGCTATAGACTCATGATCACGATCGTCGTTGGAGCACAGTATGGCGGGGAGGGAAAAGGCAAGGTATGCGCGTACCTGAGCTATGCGCAGCATTTCGACATTGCGTGCCGCTGCGGCGGGCCAAATTCGTCGCATTCAGTGCTCCATGGCGGACAACTCTTTAAGCTACGCATGATGCCGGCAGCGGCGGTGCACAACCGCAACATTGATGTCTTCTTCGGCGCGGGGACCCTGCTCCATGTGCCGACGCTGCTCCAAGAAATGGCGCTCTTGCAGTTTCGCGGGCGTCTTCTCGTGGACCCGAAAGCGGGCGTTATCAATGAGGACATCGTGGCTGAGCAGCGACGCGACGATCGCTATGCGGCCATCGGATCCACCTTGACCGGCACGGGGCTCGCTTCAGCCTTGAGGGCGCAACGGAAGCTCCCTTTGGCTGCAGACACTGATACGCTCCGCCCATTCCTAGGTGACGTGTCAGCGGAGCTTTGGCGGTCTCTCGCTCGGCGCAACATCCTCGTCGAAGGTCACCAGGGCTTCGGTTTGTCCAACTACCATGGCGACTATCCATATACGAGCAGCAGGGATTCGACTGCCTCGGCTATGCTGTCGGAACTCGGTATCGGACCGCCCGGTCGTAACCTGCTGCGCGTCGTCTTGGCGGTGAAGGCCTTTCCGACGCGTAACCATGCGGGGTCATTGTCGGAAGAGCTCAACGCCCAAGATGCTGACGCCCTCGGCATCGCTGAGTTTGGCGGTGGCGCTTGGGGCATTCCGGATCGCCGCCGTCGCGTCGGGCTGTTCGATATGGATCTGTTCAGTCGTGCAATTATGGCCAATGCACCGTCTGAAATAGCTCTAACCGGCGCGGATTACATCGATCATACGCTTAGAGGCACTCACAGCGCTCGACGAAGCGAACCGCTCGAAGAGTTTATCGCACGCCTCGAGCAGGTTAGCGGCGTCCGGGTACGATATGTCTCGACTGGGCCCGATACGACATCAATGTTTGAACGTCGGCGCTCACACCAGCCCTCGAAGCGCTCAACCCCAGGTGAGCCTGACCTTTTCTCGCGCAATTAGGCAGCGTCGCTTAGCAGCCGTTCCATACGGGGCTGCTGGCTAGCAAACGGCTAGATGAGGTCTGCCCATCAACGACGCTGATAGGTGCCCGTGGAGGCCCGTGCGTGCTCGCGCCTCTCCAGCGACGGCAGGATCGGTGATGTCTCTTTCTTCGAAGGTAGATTTGCATCACTCGACCAAGCCTTGAGTTGGCCCAGTCGGGGCAGGCCGGCGTCGGATAAATGACAATGGAGTGCAGTGTATTAGGGGGTATCGGCCGGCCTCCCTTGTCACGCGCTCGTGATGCCTGGGAGCACCATGTCGCAGAGCGATTCAGCGCGACGAAGTCTATTGACCTTTCCACCGTTGGAAGCGGCAATTTCCGAGACTGTTTGCAGGAGTAGCCGTGCATGTCCCACTTTAGCCGTCGTTCCGTCCTGGGTGCTTTTGCGGCGTTCGGCGCCGCGTCGATGTTGCCGATTGGCTCAACGCAATCCGGTGACCAGTTGCGTCGATTGACTGTCGCGCGGAGGACGCTGGATGTACTCGGACGTGCTGCTTCGGTCTTCAGCATTGTCGACGAACATGGTGCTCCTGGAGTGGTCTTGCCCTCAGGGGAGCGCTTTCGCCTCGACCTCGATAACCGCGCCGAAACCGCGACGAGCATCCATTGGCACGGCCAGACACCGCCGCCTGAACTCGATGGGATCGCAGAGACTGGCTACGTGGCACCGCTCGCTTCCGGTGAGGTGCGCCCCTTCGATTTCATTCCCCGTGCCGGCACGCACTGGATGCATTCGCATCATGAGCTGCAGGAACAAAGCCTCATGACGGCGCCGCTTATCGTACGATCGCCTGAGGACGAGCAGGCCGACATCCAAGAGGTCGTCGTTATCGTCAACGACTTTTCTTTCAGGGATCCAGCTGAAATTTATGCCGAGCTCACCGGCGGCGGCACCATGGACCACGGCTCGATGAAAGGGATGGATCCCTCGAGCATGTCGATGGACGCAATGTCGTCTATGGCTGGCATGGACCTCAACGATGTCGAGTACGACGCATTTCTGGCCAACGATCGGACGCTAGCCGATCCACTCGTGGTGACAACCGAGCGCAACGGCCGAGTGCGGTTGCGATTGATAAACGGAGCAGCTTCAACCGCGTTCTGGATTGACCTCGGAGAAACCAAGGCAACAGCCGTTGCGGTGGATGGCAACCCGATTGCCCCGGTGACAGCAGCACGGTTCCCGCTCGCCCAAGCGCAGCGCCTTGACCTTATCGTCGACATTGCCCAAGGGGCTATGGTTCCCGTGTTTGCTCAACGGGAAGGCGACATGGCTCGGACCGGACTCATCCTTGCCGCGCCTGGTGCAAAGATCGAGAAGCTGTCGGCCGTGGCGGATGCTGCGGCAAGTCCCGTTGACCTGTCTTTCGAAGGTTCGCTCCGTGCGGTCTCGGGTCTGTCCGCAAAGGCGGCAGACGTTAGGCACTCCGTCATGCTCACCGGCAACATGTCTCCGTACTCCTGGAGCCTCGATGACAAGGTATGGGCCAATCGCCGCAAGCTTGAAGTCGCGGCGGGACAGCGCGTTGAACTGGAATTCATGAACCACACCATGATGGCCCATCCGATGCACCTGCACGGTCATCATTTCCAGGTTGTCTCAATCAACGGCAAAAGTCTCGCCGGGGCGATGCGCGATACCGTGTTGGTGCCGTCGATGGGGACAGTGGTGGTGGCATTTGACGCCGACAACCCCGGGCGTTGGCTGTACCACTGCCACAATCTGTACCACATGATGGCCGGTATGATGTCGGAACTCGTCTACGTCTGAGAGGGTCGGCGCAGCACCTAACCATCATGCTGGGTTCCGCGCAGCCACAGCTTGGCCAAGGCAGGAGAAGACATGTACAATGCGCTCAAAACCGAGGTGTCTGAGGTACTCGGCATTACCAAGGATGCTCTGCACATTCACATTGGTTTGGCGATATTCCTTGGCGTCGCATTCATATTCAGGCGGCCGCTGACCAGTTGGATTCCTTGGTTGGTCTTGTTGGTCTTCGAACTTGTGAACGAGCTCATGGACATTTTCCACGTGCACAACGGCGCGATTGGTTTCGAGGTTGGAGACAGCGCTAAGGATGTGCTGAACACGATGTTCTGGCCTACGGCGGTGCTATTCGCGGCGCGGTGGTTGCGGCGACGGAAAGAGAAAGTGGTGGAAATGCAGCTGCAACAAGCCCGCGCATCAGCCTATTCGGACGCCGCCCCCGAACGCGCTTAGTGGCGGTGCCTGAAGTACGATGTACTCTTGGTTAAAAAAGGGAACCCATGCGCTTCATGGACATCTGCCTTCGCTGGCTGCTCATTGCGCTGATTGCCCTGTCTTCTACAGTCGCGCAACCATCTGCCGGTCAAGACGCGGTTTCCCTCTGGACGACGACGGAGAGTCTCTCTAGCGGCTCACCCATTCCGTGCACCTCGCACGAGTGTCCAACCGTCCCCTGCCGCACTGCTTGCAGCGGGCAGGCTCCCCTGCCCCAAGCGGTCGCATTGCCGGCTTCGGCATTCCTCATGACCAATTGCCAGGTCGCCCGCGCCACCGCGGCAGTCGGCATCACATCCCCACCTGAGCTGCGCCCTCCCTGCGTCGGTCCATCTATCTGACTTAGACGACTGCAAGGTACTCGCGGCCCCGTTTGGCCGCTGCGCGAATATGGCGAGGACGACATGAAACGACGTATATTTGGGACCAGCCACACCCTGGCCGTGAGCGCCGCGGTGCTGCTCGCTGGTGGAATGGTAGCCTGGGCAACTGTTTGGGGATTCGACCGAATTGCGGACGAGGTGCGCATCGGGGCGCTCGCTTCGGCAGAGTCAAACGCGCCGCAAGTTGCTGCTCCAATCGCGGTATCGTTCGATGACGTCTCGTTGAAGGACGCACCGTTCATCGGCTCGGCTACCGCTCCAGTGGGTATGGCGTACTGGTTCGACTACCAGTGCCCGTTCTGCCGGCGAGTGGAACAGGAGGTCATGCCCCGCCTAATCGAGGAGTATGTGAAGCCCGGCAAACTTCGCATCTATTTCAAGGACTATCAGTTCCTTGGACGGGACTCCTACGAAGCTGCGGTCGCGTCACGGGCAGTATGGGAGGTCGCTCCCGAATTGTTTGGAGCGTGGCATAGCGCCCTGTTTGCGCGTCAGGATCGCGAGAACGGAGGCTGGGGTAATCGGGACGACATTTTCGCACTGCTCGAGACCATTCCTGGCCTTGATGTGAGCAAGGTGAAGCAGTTGATCACTCAGAAAGTCGATGAGTATGTCGCCCGCATGGACCGTGACCTTCAGGAAGGCGGTCGCTTTGGCGTCCAGGGAACTCCCGGCACTGTAATCGGTACGCGACTTATTTCCGGAGCCGAGCCATTTGAGGAGTTCCAGGCTGCGATCGAAGCCGTTTTGAACAAGACCCCTTGAGGGGATGGTAAGCAGAACCTAAAGGTCCACGCCGCAATTTGGCGCAAAGTTTTCTGACAATTCTTTGGATCGCTAAAGCGGCGGCGGCGAATGTCGGCTCAACAGGGGGCCAACATGAAATCCGTCGCCGCGCTCGCGCTGCTTGCTTTGTTCTTTGCGACTCCGGTCATTGCCAGCACCGACGAGTTCACAGATCCGGCGTACGCTCAAGTGCAGGGGCCAACCAGCACCCCAATCGGCCACTACGAATTTTGCAGGTCACACGAAAGCGAATGCGGGGCGCTCAGCGGGCCGTCGGCGACGACGCTTACCGAGGAGCTGTGGGCTCAACTGCAGCAAACAAACAACGCGGTCAACGCGAACATAGCCCCGGTGACTGACCAGGACCTCTACAGGGTCGCCGAATACTGGGCCTATCCAAACGGCGCGGGCGACTGCGAAGATTATGTGCTCGAAAAGCGTCGAGAACTTCTGGCGACGGGTTGGCCGGCGACGACACTGCTGATGACCGTCGTTCGCAAGAAGAATGGCGAAGGACATGCGGTTCTGCTTGTCCGCACGGACCGCGGTGATCTCGCCCTCGATAACCTCGACGGCGAGATTCACCTTTGGAACGAGACGCCCTACTCCTACCTCAAACGTCAGTCGCAGACCGACGCTTCCAAATGGGTCGACCTTGATGACGATCGCATCATTCAGGTGGCGTCGATGCATTGACGAGGCTGGCCTGCAGTTCGGGCGGCACCAGGTACGCATCGAGCGTATCGTCGAAATTGGGTGGAAGTCCGAGCATCGGCGCGGTGCGCTGAATGATCCGGCCGGCGACTTCGCCCGCGTTCCAACCTGCCGTGGTCCCCGATGTCGGGCCTTCAGCCTTCGGTTCATCCACGATCACAAGCAGCACATACTGCGGATCGTCGATTGGGAAGGCGGCGGCAAACGTGTTGAGGTTCTTTTCCGAGGAGTAGCGGCCGTCGATCACCTTCTCAGCGGTGCCGGTCTTACCACCGACCCGATAGCCGCTAGCGATCTTGTTCATCCGCGTACCCGAGCCGTCGAGTGCGTTTAGCCGCATGAGATATCGTATCCGAGTACTGGTGCCTTCAGAGACCACCCGCCGGTATGTTCGCTGCGCATCCGCAAGCGAACGTGGATAGAACGTCGGCACAATGTAGTTGCCCCCATTGACGAGAGCTACCATGGCCGCGGCCATGTGAAGGGGGGTGATGCTCAACCCGTGCCCAAAGGCCGCGGTCGCCGCGGTCACGTCTGAAAATACCTTGGGGACGTTGGTTCTGGCGCGCTCCGGCAGCTCCGTTACGAGCGGATCATCAAACCCAATTTTGGTGAGGAAGGCCCGGTACTCGTCCTTGCCGAGCGCCTGGACCATTTTGATCGTCCCGACGTTCGATGAGTATTTGTAGATTTCGGGTACGGTGAGGATGCGATTTTGCCCGTGAAAGTCGTTGATCGTGAATCGACCGAACCGCACACCGCTGCTGGCATCGAAGCTATCGAGCAGTGTCACTCTTCCGCTATCGAGCGCCGCCGCAAATGCGATGGATTTGAACGTCGAGCCCAGTTCGTATGCGCCTGCGGTGATCCGGTTGAGGCGTCCCTCAAGCAGCGCCGAAACCGGCTCGTTGGAATCGAAGTCGGGCAGCGAGGCCAGGGCCACGATCTCGCCGGTCTTTGCGTTGATCATCACTCCCGCTGAGGCAATTGCCTGGTAGCGCAGAAGAGCGTCGGACAACTCTGACCACATGGCGTACTGTACCCGCAGGTCGATCGACAGTCTGACCGGTGAAAGCGTCTGCTCACGCGCGATGCCAATGTTCTGCAGCAACGCGATACCCGTTTCATCAACTGCCTTCTCCATTCCCGAGATGCCTTGGCTGTCAATGTTCGTCGTGCCGACCAAGTGCGAACTTTCCGAGCCGCCTGGGTAGAATCGTTTGCTCTCGGTCAAATAGTCGATTCCCGGCAAACCGAGCGCCATGATCTGCTCCCGGACGGCAGGGCTAACCTCTCGCTTGATCCAAACAAATCCCTTGTCGCCGGTCAGGCGATCGCGCAACTCGGTGGCGTTGAGTTCAGGGACGACGGAACGCAGCTTCGTCACTGCTTCCTCGAGGTCGACGATCCGCCGCGGTTCGCCGAAAATGGATGGCACACGAATGTCCACCGCCAGGTCGAGACCGTTGCGATCAAGTAGCGGAGGTCTCGAAGCCTCAATGGCATCGCGCTCGCGCCCTTCAATTGCCGTGGTTGGTCCGGTCTGCGTGTATTGGGTGAGCCGAAATCCGACGACCGCGAAGATCATCACCATAACCAAAACGACAACGCGGATGCGCGAACGCACCATCCGGTCCTGACTGCGGCGAATGCCGACAATCGTGATATCTAGGCCGGTCAAAGCCATAGGAAAACCTCATGTCATGAGTAGGCGAAACGGCCTTCACAGGCCGTTCGAGCTCGAAACGTGAGGTCAGGTACGCGGGGGTCGCTTGAGGCCGAATTCGATCGAGAAACGCCGGCTCAGCGTGCTCGCTTTCAGGGGGTGATGTTCACGCGGTGCCAAAGTGAACCGTAGCGACGACATCATCCCAGGCGTGGCATGGGCATGCTCGGCGCTCGCATGGGTATGGCCATGGGCGGCGCTATGCGTCTGGCTCGCGGAGTGAGCGACGGCAACACTCATCGAAGCATCGCCCAGCCGATCCCAACCCAACGCCTGGCTGGGCGACAGGTGTGTGAAGCTCGTCAGGACGACGAGCACCAGGATGAGCAGACGGTGGATAACGATTTTGAGCATCTGTGGAAGCGCGTGCCTCCAAATTGTCGCCTTGGTTTGGTTAACGCTCTGTTACATGTCGCAGGCTGGGGGCGAGACAATTCACCACGCTTGTCTACGCGAACATCGGTCGGCACAGTAGAAAGTACCTATGAGCGCCTCGCTACGACTCGTCCTGATAGTGCTGTTGACGGCTATTCTCGGCTACGCGAGCGTGGCCGCGGCGGCGCATGGTGCCTCGAATGGCGTTCGGCAGGACACTTCCGTGGCTACCGAACAGGTCCGCCCCGACTGCGGTGATGCCTGCGTGCATGGTGCCCCGATCTGTGTCGACATGTGCGCGGCCACATTCGCTGGTTTGCCGAGTGCAGCTACTGAAGACGGCTTTGGCCGCTTGAAGGCGCCCCACGAGCCTTGGCCTATCGTGCCTATGACGGGGCTCGTTTCCTCGCCGCTGCTTCTTCCTCCTATCGCATCGTGACGTACTGACACCGGCCTGAGCCGGTGATCAGCATTCAGGACGGCATGATTGGGCTGCCCCGATCCGTGTCCGTTGCCCTGTGTTCTCGTACTCCAGAAGCAGTCTGGAGTGACCGTAGGACGACCATGCGATCATTTGGACTACCTGACGCGAAAGTCGCGGCTTTTGTGCGCCATAGCGGTACGACGCGAAAGATCAATGTCAACGCCCTCCACTTGAGTGGGTGGAGCGATGAACCAGCGCTGACACTCAAATCCACCGAGGGGGACCATCCCCACGGACGCGAGCTGAGCATAGGCTGGCTGGCTGGTACCGTGATGACCGGCCTTACGTCGGTTCTGCTGATGGGAGCGGCACTCTACGTCTCGTTTGAGGGCCAGGACACCTTTTCAACCGCCTACGAGGCGTTGCAGCTGCTCACCACGCGGCCCAGCGATTTGCTTTTGGACATGGGTCTGAAAAGTGACCGCGTGCGCCCCGTAGCGCAAACAAAGTCGGATTATGAGCTCGTCGACGCTTCAGTTCGAGAGCTCACCGGGGACCGTTCAATCATCCGCAAGCAATCGTTCGTCCGTATCCGCGCAACCCTTGCTACAGCCGCAACCGCGTTGGCCGCCAACGTGCCGAATTATGACCCGGTCGCACTCCTCGAAACGGAAATGCCCAGTCAAACAGCGCAACTCTCCGTCGCCACCAATCCGGAGCTGTACGGAACAAGTGTCGATGGCGAGGTATCGATTAAGGCGTCACCGCTGCCCAGCACTTTGGTCCCCGCGGCGAGTATTACCGATGCGCAAGCTGCGCGGTTTGTGACTGAAACCGTCGAAAACCTATATGCGGAGGGCGGGGCCTCCGCCTCGGCGTACGCCCCCTCGCCGGGCGACGTTCGAGACCTTGGCATCGTCAACGCTGGCATAAGTGGAATCGCCGAGAACGTTACGGTGCTCGCAAAGACCTCGGCACGAGAAACCCGCCTAGGTCGATCGGAGCGAATCGTAACGATGCGAGAAGGGGGACCGCTCAAGGACGTACTCCTTAAGAACGGCTTTGACCAACGCTCCTACCCCATGCTCGTCGCTTCGCTAAGCAACGTCATCCCTGCTGCAGTCATGCCTCCGAACTCGCGGCTCAGAATTCTCATGGGCCCCTCGAGGAGGGCCGACACACTCATTCCCTACCGCCTAAGCATTTATTTCTCTGATGACGCGACCGGTGCCATCCGCCACGCAGCCACGGCGGCGCTGACCGACCGAGGCAACTACGTCCTCGGCGCTGCGCCACCCGACATCACCTTCCCGAAGGAAGATACGGAGGAGGTGAACGTGAACAATCTCCCCACCATCTATCGCGCCATCTGGGAAACCGCCCGCAAGCACGACGTAGACGATGCCATCACACAGCGCATCATCGCCATGTTCGCCTACGACGTCGAATTGTCGAAGCGCGTCGCTCCCGGAGACAGCATTGAAATACTGGAGACCGCGCCTGATGGTTCCGGTCGCGGCGACCTCCTTTACGCCGCACTGTCCCTGGGCGGCGTGTCGCGGGAATTGTACCGGTATCGCTCAAACGATGGCAGCGTTGATTTCTACGATCCTGACGGCGAGACCGGTAAGCGCTTCCTCACTCGGCGGCCAGTAAAGGGCGGCGGGCGCATCGCAAGTCGGTTCGGCTATCGCGTGCACCCAATATTCAAAACGCGGAAGCTGCACACCGGTGCCGACTTCGCCGCGCCGCTCGGAACTCCAATTTATGCCGCAGGCGACGGCGTGGTTGATCGGGCCCAATGGGTCTCGGGCTATGGAAAGTACGTCGAACTCAATCATGTAAACAGCTTCAAAACTGCCTACGCGCATATGAGCCGAATAGCCGACGGGCTCAAACCCGGCATGATGGTCCGACAAGGTCAGGTTATCGGCTATGTCGGGTCGACCGGCAACTCAACCGGCAATCACCTGCACTATGAGATTCGCGTCAACGGTCGGCCCGTTGATCCGCTGAGCGTGAAGCTGCCTCGCGACAAAGCCTTGGCTGCGCAGGATCAAACCAGCTTTGCGCAAACTGTCGCGCAGATCCGTGAACTTATGCAGCGGTCGGCAACGCCAGGTTTGGTGGTCGCAGCACAATGAGCACCTGAATCCTCCTCTCACCGCGCGCAGGCAGCTGCTTTCCATCGGACGCGTGCCTGCTCACCTCAACCCAAGCATTTTCGTACAACCGTGGAGTATACCAATGAGCAACCCATTCCGCCGACTGCGCTCCTCATTGATTTCGGCAGCGCCATCGAGACGCATTTTTCTGTTGGGCGCCGCTGCGCTGGCTGCCGGAGGCAGCGCAACAGCTTCGGCCGGCCAAGACCGCGAGGCAATGAGGGCGTCATTGTCTGAGGCCAGGCGCTACTATGCGGCAACGCATGATGGTCCATTCGTTATCGAGGCAGTCGACCTGAAGAAACTGCGGCCAGCCTTCTACCGACAGGTCGTCGACTATGAGACCAAGGAAGCCCCTGGGACTGTCGTTGTCGATACTCACAGTCGCTTTCTCTACCTGACGGGTAAGGCCGGGACTGCCCTGCGATACGGCGTCGGTATCGGTCGCGAAGGCTTTTCTTGGTCTGGACGCGGCGAAATACTCATCAAGAAGATTTGGCCGACATGGACACCACCGGCGGAAATGATCCGCAGGCAGCCTGAGCTTGCCTCATATGGAAGCGGCATGTCGCCCGGCCCCGACAATCCTTTGGGGGCACGGGCCCTGTACATCTATCGAGGTGGCGTCGACACTCTGTACCGGCTCCACGGCAGCAGCGACGTGACATCGATCGGGCAAGCGGTATCGAGCGGCTGTGTTCGGCTGCTGCAACAAGACATCATCGACCTTTATGAGCGAGTGCCCGAACACACGCCAATTGTGGTCCTTTGAACGTCAGCCTGAGGTTGCGTGATGTTGCATCAAACCAGACGAACTCTCGCTCTAACCCCCAAGTTCCTTGGGCTTGCTGGCGCCGCAGTTACGCTCGCGCTGATCGCGGTTTTCATGTCCGTACCATTTTTGGTGCGGCGTGATCTCACTCCCGCCAGCGCCTACCAGATAGGAGCCTTCACTGCGTCTCCCGAAGTAAGAGTTTTTCCTAACGGCACCTACCTGCTGACGCTGGCGTTCACGGACGGAGCAGGCAAACAGATCGACGTGGAACCACTATCCGTCACCGTTCAAATGGCCGGGATGGAACCCAATCCGCAAGAGCTGAGCCGGCTTGCGACAGGCCTCTACCGCGGAACAGGTCTCTTCTCGATGCCCGGCCGGTGGATCTTCACGGTGCGCACAGCAGTGGGGAGCGTCGAGATTCCCGCAGGAACATCCGGTTCGTTCTAGGAACGGAAATGAAGTCGAAAACCAGCAAAAGGCAGGCCTCGGTCAATCTAACTGACTACCCCCAAGCCTACTTGGTCCCCGTCCTGCTAAAGGTACTCGGTGACAGCCTAACGAATGGACACGGGGCCGGCCCCATCCTCGACCTCGGATGTGGGGACGGCGTTCTGGCCCAGTTCCTCGAGCTCCAAGGCTACACGGTCATCGGCATCGATGCCGACAAGTCAAAAGTCCGCGCCGCCAAAAAGAGGGACCCGGCCGGTCACTACGCCATTGGCTCCGTCTACGACAACCTTCACGGCCGATACGGCGCGTTTCCGGCCGTTATTAGCGTGGAGGTTGTCGAGCATCTGTTCGACCCGCACCAATTTGCCGACACGGTCTGCTCGTTGCTCGAACCAGGAGGGGTAGCGGTGATTACGACCCCCTACCACGGATACCTGAAGAACCTGGCGCTATCGGTTTTTGGACGTATGGATCGACACTTTACAGCGCTGTGGCCCGGCGGGCATATCAAGTTCTGGTCGGCCAAGACCATTACGCAGCTGCTTTCGGCCGCTGGCATGGAGGTGGAGCAAATCATACGGGTGGGAAGAATTCCGGTTTTTGCTCGATCCATGGTGATTGTGGCTCGCAAACCAGTGACGAACCATCGCGAAGAGGTTCGCTTGCATTGAGATCATCTCCAAGCAGAGGTGGCCTCCGCCACCACCATCAGCCTACGCCGCGCGCGCCCTTCACCTGTTTGGGAAGATGGACATCGCGCGGTTGCGGCGATCCCCTGGCCTGAGGAGGTGGTAAATCGCCAGTGCGATATGACCTGCACTTACACCTAGTAGGAGCCATACCGCCCATCGGTGCCATACGATCCACTGCGTCGTATGCGACCAGACAAGCTTCGGCAATTCAACGTAGTTGAACAGCAATGCCCGCCCAGCGAACGGCGACGGCCGGTAGGCCAACCAACCGCTGGCGCTTACCGTGAACGCCAACAGATAGAGCAAACCTTGGAGCAGTCGGGCGGCAATTCGACGCCCGTGAGGCCCACGATCGAACAAACGGCAGACCAAGCGCGCCGAGAAGACGATCGCCAGCAACGCGCCGAGGGATACGTGAAAACCGAGCCCAGCGACGCCTCCAATGCCGCTGCCGATCGGCAGTAGCGCCACTGCAAACTGGACGCCCAACAACAGCACAGTAGTCCAGTGCAGCAGCCTTAGGGGCAAGCTCCATTGGTCAACGACGAAGGGGGTGTTTTCCTGCATGGCTGTAGGAATGAGGGCGCTCACGCGCCCTCATTCAACACTTACTTCTGTTGTTCAAGCCAGGCCCGCATATCAGCGATTTCCTGTTCTTGCGCAGCAATGACTTTCTGCGCCATGGCCTTGGCCCATTCGTCGTCACCATACTTGAGTTCAGCGTTGGCCATGTCGATTGCCGCTTGATGATGCGGGATCATGCCGCACACGAACGCGACATCGATATCGCTCACCATGGTTCCGGCCATCATGTCCTTGTTCATCTGGTCCATGCCGGCCATGAGGGCCATGTTGCCCTCGCTGACATTGACACTATGCCCCATCGGCATACTGGGCATCGCAGAGGCGGCCTGCTTTCCGGCATCGGTCAAGCAAATCTGCGGAAGTGAGGTATCGGCGGAGCCGCCCATTGCCGACATGTCATGACCGGCCATCGCGTCTTGGGCGACTGCGATGCTATTGCCCATCGTGAGGACGACGACGCCGGCGCTGAACGCTGTGAGAACCTTATTCATTTTCAAACTGTGTCCTGTTGTGAGGGAAGAAGGTCGACCGCCTTGGCTTTGGGTGGGCGATCGATCCCCTCCGTCAATTGCTTCCTCCAACTTGGTTCGAAGCCAATGTGTTCGACCTGACCCGCATCGACAGACGGGAGCGCCGACGGGGGTTCGAACGTGCACAAGCAAGAACCGCCGCCGCAGCACTCCGACGAATAATGTGGCAGCTTCTCACAAACAGCACTGATGCAGTGTCCGGCAGACGGTATGGACGTTCCGCCGACAACTGTACCCGGTGCACTTATCGCTGCTGCTGACGTATGAACGCTTGAACCAATCGCGACGAACAGCAGAACGAGGACCGCTCGGAACCATACTGGCATTTGCGACGGGCGATGAGGCAAATCGGTCATTCATCCAAGTCCAACAGATAGGCTGCCATATCCTCAAGGTGTGATGTCAAAAGGAAGGCGGTGCTTTCTTGGACAACCTCTGTCATGGCGCCGCCGAACGCATCACCATTCGGCAAAATGCCGGTTCGCAACGCCGCGATAAGATTGTCCTTCGTCCAGCCGCGAGCCCGAAGAGCCCCGGGTGTCAGCGGCGGTGACTTAGCGCCGTCCAGCATCTGCGGATCGCCTGCCAATCCGCTTTCCTCCTTCAGCCCTCCCGCAAAATTACGAGGCATATGGCATGCCGCACAATGGGCGGGCCCCATGACAAGGTATTTCCCAACGTTCCAACTGCTTCCCTTGTTGGGCTGGCTCACTGTCATGTCCGAGCGCTCGAACGCCGGTCGCCAGACGCGTAGACCGTCTCGCACTGAGAAGGGGAACCCAACCTCGTGTTGCCGCGACGGCTGGGCAGACGGAGGAATCGTCTGCATGGCAGCCCACAAATCCGCCATGTCACGGTCGGTGAGGCTTGCGTAGAACTCGTAGGGAAACGCGGGATAGTAGGGCTTGCCGGCCGGCGAGATGCCCTGCCTGACCGCTCGAACAAACTGCTCGAAATTCCAGCTCCCGATGCCATGCTGCGGGTTGGCGGTGATGTTGGGCGCATAGAAGGTACCGAACTTCGACGGAAGTGGATCTCCACCGGCCCACGGATCGCCCGTCTGGCTACTATGGCAAGCTACGCATCCACTGACGCGGGCTAAATAGGCGCCGCGCTTCGCATCCCCCTGGTAGGCGGCGACCACTTGGGGCGCAGGAAGAGGAAAATTGAGGGTCACCAGCGCCGCAAGCATCAGCAGTACGACAAGGCCGCCCGCAGTAAGAATGAGGCGCATGCATCACCGCCTGAACGATGCATGACACGAAGAACAAGTCGCCGTGATATCCGCGAAGATGGTCGTGGGTTTGCGGATAAACGTGTTCTCGATCGACCCGGTCACCATCTTATCAATCGTCTCTGGATCGTCGGCGATCCCGAGCAACGCCGCGACGTCAAGCTTGCCCCACTCCCCCTCCAGAGTCGCTGGCAGCGCTTGCTCTGCCGCCGTAACGCGAGCCTCGGGTGCGGTTGCGGCGAGCCGCAGTTCGGCCGCCAGTTGGGACAGCCGATCAGCATAGTCCGAAAACTCTTGCCAACGCTGCCAGATTTCCGGTCGGGCCACTGAAGGTCCTTCGATGCTGTCTGCTGGAAAGAGCTTCGTCATTGCGGGCCCACCATGCATTTCAATCATCGAGGCAGCCTCACTTACGGCGACGGGGTCAGCGCTACCGCCACCTCCTCGCACCGGTGTGAGCAGCTTGACCTGCTCACTGAGCATCATCATGCCCATCATTCGTTCGCCCACGATGCCGGTGGCGCCACCATGCGCCAATACCGAAGCAGTCATTGCCGCGAGCCCGGCGATCGCCAGGAGGGCACGGGTATTTAGTCGAAACATGAAGAGTTCCAGATGTCTGATTGACACGGAGCGCCTGGCGCTGTGACTGATCGCGATCAGACCATCGGTCGAGGGGGGTCGGGCTCTGGGGCTTGCGCCACACCCGCTAGGGTCACGAATGCGAGCGACTGCACGGGTCCCGTGCAGCTCAAGGGCACCGCGTCCGCTGAAGCCTGCAACCCCAGCATAGCCGAGCCGCAGTGGATTGCGGAGTCGCCTTCTGCTGCGGCTCGGTGTTCCACAAACGTGCTTTGCGCAGTTTCAGCTACAACGACAACCATCTCGTGGTGATCAGCCCGCAGCCCAACGGAAGACGAGTGATCGCCGATGGCGCCTAGCGCCACAAGCATCACCACCGCTATCCAATTCAAAAGACGGGACAAGCTTCACCGCGACCAACGACGTGAGCCAAAGAGGCGACTCAGCGAACAAAAACCGCACGAAAACCGTGGCTGATTCGAGGCGGTCGAGACGCTGAGAGTATGGTGATCCGAAACTTAACATTCTGTAACAAGCGGCGCGGGCGACGTTCGCCGCCCGCGCCGCTATTTATGCAGCCATTTGCCGGCAAGATTCCGCACAGCTACGGCAAGCGCTTACGCACTCTTCCATACCTTGGAGCCGTTCGCAGTCGGCCGCGCACTCTTCGCAGATTTCGGCGCATTGGCGACACATCTGTTTGTGGCGGGGCGACCCGATGAGCATGAGGGTTGCCGTCGTCCGACAGATTTCGGCGCATGCCATCATCAAACTGAAATGAGCCTGCTCGACGTGTTCGCCACCCACTTCGAGGCAATGGCCCATCGCGGTCGAAAGACATACCTGATGGCAGTTCGTGCAGGCGTTGATGCAGCCCTGCATCTCTGAACTCAAGTGGTGCATGTTTGCACTCCTTACAAATGAGATGTGAAGCGGCCTACCTCGACTGCTTCTCAAGCCACGCCAAAATCTCCACGATCTCTTTCTGCTGTGCGTCGATGATCATTTGAGCCCGCTGCTTGCTCTCTTCATCATCCCCATGAGCCAGCTCTGCCTTCGCCATGTTGATGGCACCCTGATGATGCGGCAGCATGGCGCAGTTGAAGGCTACGTCGAGATCGCTGGCCATCATTGCTGTCATCATCGACGTCTCCATCTCGCCCATGCCATTCATGAGCGCCGCGTGCGCCTCATCCATGGCGTGGGCCTCTGGCATCGGCGGCATCGCGTTGGCGGCGGACTTACCCATCTCGGAGACACAGATTTCCGGAAGCGCAAAACCGCTTGCAGGTAGCGTATCCTGAGCAACGGTGGTTGTAGTGAGGGCGACAACGGCGATAAGCGAAATGACGATCGGTTTCATGATGTTCATCCTGTTTGATGTTCCTATTTCAAATGGCATCAGGAAGACTTCGGCGGGCGGTCGAGCCGGTTCGGCAGCGCCGGTGGGTCCAGTGCCACGTCAATGCTTGCGAATGTCGCGGGCGGCAACAGCCCAAACCCGCCTGGACCGGATGGCTGCAAGACTAAAAGGCAATGTGCGGTGGCACACCGGTTGTCGTCGCTCCCGGCGCTCTGAGAACTGGATGCCTGCGCGTGGGCGACGCTTGCTCCTTGGTGCCTATCAGATGCGAAGAAAGGCCGGGGCAAAGCCAACCCGAGGAACAGGCCAAGTAGCAGCAGTACGATGATCGGACGACATGGGGGTGTTTGCATGGCACTGCCACGCTAACCAATTACCCCGCAGTCGGTTCCAACGGATCGTCGGACTAGCTCACGTCGATCACCATCATGAGGCCGCCGCCTCCGTTGGTTTCCGTGTTGTTGTTGGTGGTGTGATGCCCAATGTGGCAGTGGATCAGCCACTTTCCAGGATTGCGGGCCTGCCAGATCACGTCATAGCGCTGGCCCGGGCCGATATTGACGGTATCGGCTTCGAAGCGCGCCGCCGGTGGCAGCGTAATGCCGTCTCTGGCGACCACCGTAAAGGGACCGCCGTGAATATGCATCGGGTGGATGAAGCCGTTGTTGGAGCCGACGAAGCGAACCTTCAGCGTTTCTCCCACCTTCATCTTGATCGTGTCCGTCGCAGGATAGGCACGACCGTTGATTGTAAAAAAGTTTGGTTGTCCCCCATCCATTGGCATGGCGGGGTAAGTTAGCCCCTCCCGCATCAGCCACTCCTGCAACTGCACCACATAGTCGTGGTCGGCCTCGAGCGTCGGATCGGGTTGGGCCGGGTCGATGATCAAGGCACCATAGAGTCCGAGCGCTTGCTGGCGGTCGACGTGATCGTGCGAGTGGTAGAAATACGTTCCGGATTGAACAGCAGTGAACTCGTAGATGTAGCTCTCCCCTGGCTGGATGGGCGCCTGAGTTATCTCGGCCGGACCGTCCATGTTGTTGGGAAGCACGAGCCCATGCCAGTGAACCGACGTGCTTTCGGGAAGCCTGTTCGTCACCTTGATCCGGACGCGATCCCCTTCCTGAATCTGAAGCCGCGGGCCCGGAAGCTGACCATTGAAGGTGTAGGCATCAACGGTGATGCCGGGGAGTATGGTCCAGCGGACCACGGTGGTCTCGAGGCTAAAAGACTTCACCCCGTTGTCCAACTGCGGCTCAAGCACTTGGTCACCGCGAGTCTCAAGACCGAAGCTGGCCGTAACGTACTTGGGATGAATCGCGGCCATGTCCCGCATGGCTGCCGCCGGCGTGTCACGATCCATAATCATGCCAGGGGGCATTATTGCGCCACCCACATCCCGTGCGCTGAGTGACATATTCACCCAATTAGCCGGTGCGATCATGCCCACAAGCAGGGCGACCACTGAAACGCCACCCACGGCTGCGAGCTGCGGGACCGTTGCGTCGGATTGCATAGCGTGGGATCCATGCCCGTGACCGACGCCCTCACTACTTTTCCTGCGACGTGGGCGAGGGCGGTGCGCACCGACTTGATCGCTCACGCCGTGCTGATGCGCCTCCATGCCCACGCCATGCCCGAACACCATTTCGCCCCCATGCCACCCTGTGTAGAAAAGCAGCGCAACGATCAGGGCCGAGACCGAGAGCCCCCAAGGGAGAACGGCCGTCTCCGGCCCCATCATGAGGCGCAAAGTCAAGCTTGCACCGGCGAGAGCGAGCACCGCTAAGTTGCCAACCAAGTGGCGTCGCGCGTGGAACAGACCGCGAATTCGAGCGCTTCCAAGATAGTCGGCAATCCCGGCGGCGCTAGCGAGAACGCCTCCCGCAAGACCAGCACCAACCAACCAGGTACTGGCGGCTGCCCAGTCCTCTAGGCGGGTCAGCCAAAAAGCGATGTCGGTCGCCAACGCCGAAAGAAATAGACCGATCGGCAAGGTGACAAGCATCGGATGGAGCGGGTGTCGCCCGATCTTGGCGACGACCGGGATACCCGATGATCCATGCTGATGATCGTGATCCGCCGATGCGTCCTTGCCCCGGTCTGACTCTTCGGCATGCGCGCCATGACCGGTATGGGCGGACGAGAGGGCGTCGTGCTGAGGTGGAGGCATTTCTTCATGCAATGACCCGCTCAACGCTGCCGACGATGATGCGGTCTCGCTTCGATCGGTCATGAGGCCGTGCTTAAGACCGCGGGCCACCATCCAGACGTTGGACGCGTAGGTAAGGGCAAAGCCGGCCATCACGCCCACCGACATGACGCCCCAGAAAAGCAACTCCGTCGGTTCCATGGCGCGCATGTCCCGGCCCATCATCAAGAAGACCATAACGGGAGCCATACCGGCCATCATAAAGTTCATTGAAATGAACTCAGGGAGGAACGATTTCCGCACGTTTTCCCAATAGGTGCCTCCCATCATGTTTTTCATGAACAGAGACTGGAAAATGAACAGACCCAACGCAAAGCCGGCAATGTATTCAATGATAAGGTCGAGCCACATGGGCAGACCAAGTAACGCAACGACTACCGCCGCAACGATGATGCCGGTCGCGTCACCAGCGACGCAGTGAATGGTGGACCCTATCCCCTGTTTCCACAGCGGCTTGATGAATTCCTCGTGCGTACCTGGATGGGGCTCCTTGTCTGCAAGGACATAGAGCAGGAGACCGAAGGGGCCCAAATATAGCGTGACGAGGATAAAGCCCCATTTCATCACGACAGGCTCTGGATTGTTCTGGTATTGATCCCACGCAACATAGAGGGTCGAGGCTAGCGCGAGAACGAACCAGCCCAGTAGAAAATAGTCGATAGGTTGGATAAGCATAATGTTGATGTCCTTGGTCCAGCGGCCTTCCACGGGGTGGATTCTGCAAATTGCTGGTCAGGACTACGCGATCACCGACGCAGGAGCGGAAACCCCGCGGCTGTCCAGCCGTTCATGCCATTGGCTAGGTGCGAGACTTTGCTGTAGCCAAGACGCACAAGTGTCATTGCTGCAATCTCGCTCATGCGACCACTACGACAGTATAGCACAATCGCCTTGCCCTTGTCGGACGGGAACTCTCTCAGACGGGTCGCTATCTGGTCGTAGGGCACGAACAAGTCGGTACCGGCAATCTCCCCTTCGTACGGAATGTGCACGTTGACGAGCACGAAGTCCTTATCGTTCAAACCTTCCGATAACTCAGCAGCCGATATCGTCTGGAATTGGGCGGGCTCAGCCTGTTCTGCCGCTCTGGTAGTATTATAGGCGACCCCCATGAACACGACGCTGATGCCGACCAATGTCTGGAGCCACTTCGCAAAACGGAGCATGGAACGCCTCGGCTGAGTTGTTGGCACCATTCACAACGAACAAGCCCGGCAGCAAGTTGCTGCCGGGCTTGTCGCTTCAGGTCCGCAGCTCGCCAGTGTAACCGGCCTCCTGAATGGCTTTAGCAAAAGTGGTCGCGGGCTTCGCGCTATCGATGCGCACGGCCAAGGAGCCCAGGTCGACAGTGACCTTCGCGCCCTGGTCAACGCTCTTAACCGCCCTCTCTACCGTCGCCACGCAATGGCTGCAGGTCATATCGCTCACTTTGAAATCGTACATTGCACCGATCCTTTCTCTTCGATGCACGTAACGTGGGCTTTCCAACGGTGGGAAGGTCAAGCCCGGTGTTGGGGCATTTCAAGTCAGGGCTGACGGACAACCGCGGACATCGTCAGCTGGACCAGCCGACCGACGGCCGCCTTTGACGGCAAGTCTGCGGCGCCAGCCAATGCGCTGAGACAGAAGGCCGCGAGTTCGGCCGGGACGACATCATCTCTAATCTCTGCGGCCTCGGCGCCATCCGCGATGATCGCTGCCAGAAAAGCGCTGAGATGGTTCTTGGCATGTGCCATATGGCCCCCGCCGTGCAGTATGGCCGCTAGCCTGCTGCCGTGGTGCTGGTGGACGATCTGCGCGTAGGCCTCGAGCATTCTCTCCAATCGAACAACTGGTGCTCCCTGTTCCTGGGCCAGGCTCGAGAAAAGTTCGAGGTGGCGCCCGATCTGGCGCTCGTGCCATCCTCGCAGCACGGCTTCCACATCAGGGAAATATTTGTAGAGCGTGGCGCGGCCGATGCCGGTTTCGTGCGCGATCTGCGACATCGTGACGGACATCAGTCCATGCTTGGCAACCAACTCAGCTGTCGTGTCGAGCGTCGCATCGCGAACGGCTCGTCTATGGGCGTCGATGGTCTCGTTCCAGAGCTTGGGCATAACCGGGGTATACGAGACACTTCGGCCGTTGTCGAGACCAACTGCATTGACAGATACAACCTGTCTCGATAAATCCTCCGCTAGCCTTGGAGGACGAGATGGTACATGGCAATAGGAAAGCCGCTGGACAGCCGCACGCGACCCCACGCTGGGTCAAGGTACTCGGAATTTCCGCCATCGCAGTTGTCGCGCTCGCGGGACTAGTGATGGTGACGGGCATTGGCGGCTCGCACGGACCGTGGAGGCACATGAGTGCTGCGCCAGTGCAAGAGAGCACCCAACAATGAGAGCCGGGCCGGCGATCAGGCGCCTTCTGCTACTGACGCACATCTCTACATCAGTCGGACTCGTGGGGGCGGTAACCGGCTTCCTCGTTCTCGCCATGGCCGGTCTCAGTGGCTCGACAGTTGGCCAGACAGTGTACCCTGCGATGGACTTGATCACGCAGTACGTCATCGTCCCGTTGGCACTCGTCACGCTGGCGTTGGGTGTGCTGCAATCGCTCATCACCCCCTGGGGGCTGATTAGGCACTATTGGGTGCTGATCAAGCTCGTCCTCACCATTTTTGTGGTCGTCGTGCTCTGGCTGCAGCTTGGCAACATACGGCTTCTCGCTGGCCTGCCCCCGGGGGCGTTTCTTGGTTCTGAGTGGGTCACTACCAAGTTCTCGATGGTTCTGCATTCCGGTGGAGGCCTGGTTGTCCTGTTGGGCGCGACTGTCCTGTCCGTTTACAAACCGGCTGGTTTGACCCGCTATGGCTGGAACAGACGCTATGGCCATGCGGTAGCATCCGATCTTTCCGGGCCGGACCGGGAGGGCCCGGAAAGCGCGTAACGTTCGCGTGTGGCTGGAGATCTCATTCTAGCACCTCGCGCCGCGGCGGTATCTCCCGATAGATGAAGAGGCCGGTGGTGATCGTCGTCAACAGAGCGAGGATTGCACTCAGGATGCCAGTGCCCTCATAAAACGCCGTGCTGGCCCCCTGTGACCAGAGCTGCATCGCGGTCGCGACAACCTCCGCCTCGCCACCAGGCAGAAAGGTGATGTTGTCCAGACCGACCGCCTTGGCGACGTGGTCGAGGAACCCATCGAGGAATCCGAACCAGAACACGACCAGTGCCGCGAATACCCCGTACGCCAAGAGCAAGGCCAAGCGGCGCGTCTTGCCGTAGAAGGCCCAGAGCACGATTGCGAGCGCCAGCCCGATCAGCACTGGTGCGACGAGGCCCGGCCCCAGCCGGAAGATATGGTGAATCCCCGTCGCTACGAGTGTGGCAACAAGGGTGGTGATCGAAAGGAAGGCGAGCCGAGACGTTGACATAGCGGTTCAGAGTTTTTCTAGACACATATACTGTAGTGAACAGCATGTTCGGGATCAGCGATCGGCTATGCCCTGACATTCGGTTCGGAACGGTCAGCTGAAAGGTGTTCGGAATAATGGATCGCCGTGTGCGGAAGACTCGCGAGGCGCTGTACTCGGCGTTCATTTCTCTGGTCGTCGAACGCGGCTACGACGCCACCTCGGTGCAGGACATCATTGATGCCGCAGACGTCGGTCGTACGACCTTCTACGCCCACTTCAGGTCCAAGGAAGAGTTGCTGAGAGTTGGGTTCGAAAGGCTTCGCGATGAACTGAGTGCCTTGTCGAAAGGCGCCGGCACCGATGACGCGTGGGGGTTTCGTGGAGCCTTTACTGCTGCATGCCAAAACCCATACGGGACTCTATCGGGTGCTCCTCCACGGCAGCGGCGGAGCGATTGCGGAGCGGGAGTTCCAGTTGGTCGTCGAGGAGATGCTGTCTGGCCGATTAGGAGCGCGCACTGGTCTGACGGTGACGCTGCTTAGCGGGGCCCTCATCGGCTGCGTGCGCGGCTGGGTCGATGGACGATTAGTTGCGCCAGCTGGCGACGTTGCCGCCGCGCTCCGCCGCATGGCCAAAGCGATCCAGACAACAACATGACGCCAAAGGGCGCTTGACCTTCCAACGATGGGAAGGACTATCTAGCTGAGCAGTTGAACCGAGGACTGCTCGACAATGTCATCTGCAATTGCCAGGCGAGAGCCAACCGCGGGGTCGGGTGCGCCCCCGCCCGCCGCTGACTTCCAGATCGAGGGAATGACCTGCGCATCGTGTGTTGCGCGCGTCGAGAAGGCGATCCGGGCGGTGCCCGGTGTGGCTTCGGCCAACGTGAATCTGGCTACCGAAAAGGCCACCGTGCAGTTCTCCGAGCGGCTCGATCCGCATGCGGTTGTGGCAGCAATCGAAGGGGCCGGGTACGCCACCCGGGTGGAAGCGATCGACCTCCAGATCGAAGGGATGACCTGCGCGTCGTGCGTCGTACGGATCGAGAAGGCTCTGGCCGCGGTGCCGGGTGTCAGCTCCGCCGTGGTGAATCTTGCGACCGAACGAGCGGCGGTGACCTTTCCGTCCGGCGGCGTTACCCGTGCCCACCTCGAAGCGGCGGTCCGCAGGATCGGCTACGAGATCGTCAAGTCGACTGAAACTCCGACCAAGGACGAGGCCGAGGATCGGCGGGCGGCTGAGCTGCGCAACCTGCGCAACAGTGCCGCTCTCGCTGCCGTACTGACGATCCCGCTATTCGTCATGGAAATGGGCTCGCACTACGTGCCCGCGATCCATACGTGGATCATGACCAATATCGGCATGACGAATAATCTCTATCTGCAGTTCGGCCTTGCCACCGCGGTGCTGCTTGGGCCGGGCTTGCGCTTTTTCAGGAAGGGCATCCCAAGCCTCCTGCGTGGCGCGCCCGACATGAACTCCCTCGTGGTTCTTGGCACCAGCGCGGCCTGGGGCTATTCGGTCGTTTCGACCTTCTTGCCCGCGGCGCTGCCTCCCGGCACCGCCTATGTCTACTATGAAGCTGCCGCGGTGATCGTGACGCTGATCCTGCTGGGCCGGTATCTCGAAGCCCGCGCCAAGGGGCGCACCAGCCAGGCGATCAAGCGCCTGGTTAACCTTCAACCCAAGACGGCGCGTGTCGTGCGAGGCAAGACCACCATCGAAGTTCCGCTTGAGGAGATCGTTGTCGGCGAGTTGCTTGACGTCCGTCCAGGTGATCGCATCCCGGTGGACGGGATAGTGCTTGATGGAGAATCGTATGTCGACGAGTCGATGATCACCGGCGAGCCGGTTCCGGCACGCAAGCTGGCGGGCACCGAGGTGGTGGGGGGCACCATCAACCGCACCGGGGCGTTCACGTTCTCGGCGACCAAGGTCGGCGCCGATACCGTTCTGGCCCAGATCATCCGGATGGTGGAGACAGCTCAGGGTTCGAAGCTGCCGATCCAGGCGCTTGTCGATAAGGTGACGAGTTGGTTCGTACCCGCCGTCATCGCGGCTGCGGTCCTGACATTTGCCGCTTGGCTGGCCTTCGGCCCATCTCCGGCGCTGACGTTCGCACTTGTGAACGCCGTGGCGGTGCTGATCATCGCCTGCCCATGCGCCATGGGCCTCGCGACGCCAACCTCGATCATGGTCGGGACCGGCCGCGCCGCCGAGTTGGGCATCTTGTTCCGCAAGGGAGAGGCACTGCAGACCCTGCGATCGGCCCGGATCGTGGCTCTCGACAAGACCGGCACCCTGACGAAGGGGAAGCCGGAGCTGACGGACCTGGTTGTTCGTGGCGGCCATAGCCGCACCGAGGTTCTGACCTTGGTCGCCAGCGTAGAAGCGAAATCCGAGCATCCCATCGCCGAAGCGATTGTCAACGCCGCGACCAAGGAAGGCCTGCGGCTTGCCGGCGTGACCGGCTTTGCAGCCGAGCCAGGCTTCGGGGTTGTGGGGACCGTCTCCGGCCACCAGATGCTGGTCGGCGCCGATCGTGCGATGGCCAAGGCCGGGATCGATGTTTCGGAGTTTTCGGCGATCGAGAGCCGGCTGGGAGACGAGGGCAAGTCCCCCCTCTATGCCGCGCTCGATGGCCAACTGGTAGCGATCATCGCTGTCTCGGACCCAATCAAGGACAGTTCCGCTGAAGCCATCCGGTCGTTGCATGAGCTCGGACTGAAGGTTGCAATGATTACCGGCGACAACACCCGGACCGCCCAGGCTGTCGCGAGGCATCTTGGCATCGATACGGTGGTGGCCGAGGTGCTACCTGATGGCAAGGTCGCGGCGATCAAGTCACTGCGCGGGCACGACCGCAAGATCGCCTTCGTCGGCGACGGCATCAACGACGCGCCGGCCCTTGCCGCAGCCGATGTCGGGCTCGCGGTGGGAACGGGTACCGACATCGCCATAGAAAGCGCCGACGTCGTTCTCATGTCTGGCGATCTGCGCGCTGTAGTCACCGCCATCGCCCTTTCAAAGGCAACGATCGGCAACATCAAGCAGAACCTGTTCTGGGCCTTTGCCTACAATGTCACACTCATCCCTGTGGCGGCCGGCATGTTGTTCCCGATCAACGGCACCTTGCTGTCCCCGGTTCTGGCCGCCAGCGCGATGGCCTTGTCCAGCGTGTTCGTACTGGCTAACGCGTTGCGGCTGCGCCGCTTCGCGCCGCCACTGGCCAATCAAAAGCATGCGCGCTCAGAGCGCGTGTCCATCCACAAACTTGAAATCATGGAACCTGCATCATGAATATCGGCGAAGCTTCCAAGGCCAGCGGCGTCTCGAGCAAGATGATCCGCTACTACGAATCCATCGGATTGATTAGCGAACCACTGCGCACCGAGTCTGGTTATCGTATCTATTCGGATAAGGACGTCCACGCGTTACGCTTCGTCAGCCGGGCCCGCGATTTGGGATTTTCAGTAGATCAGATGGGCGATCTGCTGGCACTGTGGCGTGATCGATCGAGAGCCAGCGCCGACGTCAAAGCCATCGCCTTGCGCCATATCGAGGCTTTGGAACAAAAGGCACAGGCGCTACAGGCCATGAGCCATACGCTTAAGCACTTGGCCGATAACTGCAGCGGAGATGGGCGACCGGACTGCCCGATCATAGAAGAATTTGCAGAAGGGGCAGCTATGTCTCAGAACAACGGTCGACGTCCTCGGTTCGGAGTGACCGGGACCGACGCGGTAGCGGCCGGCCAAGCCTGAAGCACAATGCGAACAACCTTCCTCGCGCTGATCATCGCATTGACGATCGCCGATCTTGGCGCAAAAGCCCTTGCACGCTTCGCACTGCGCGAGAGCGACCTCGAACTCACCCCGTTTTTTGCTCTGCGGCTGCGCTTCAACGAAGGGTCAACATTTGGCTTCCTCCCAATGGAGACAGCGGGCTGGCCTGTCACCTTTTTTGTCATCATCGTCGTTTGCCTTGGCTGGTGGTACGCAAGGCGCGGCGGATGGAGGACTGTCTGGCCGACCGCGCTCGTGAGCGCGGGTGGGATTGGCAATCTGGCGGACCGCATACTCCGCGGCAACGTGACTGACTATGTCGCGATTGCCTTCGGTCGATGGCAGCTCCCGATCTTCAACCTTGCTGATGTGTTTTTGGTGAGCGGAGTGCTTCTGCTGGTATTGCTGCCCTCCAAACCTCCCATTTAGCGCTGCTCGAATTTCGCATCGCAACCCCATTGGAATATGCCACTGGCCGAGAATGTCTGTCGCCCCTTGACCTTACAACGGTGGGAAGCCCTCCCATACAGTTTGGGGGGATCTCTATGGAACTGGATGGTTTTGGCGCCTTGCCGTGGGAGTTGCGCTCTTCCCAGCGCGTAAACCAGCTGCTCGCCATTGCTAGGACGGCGCCTAGGGATCGAGCACGGCTGTGTCGACGTTTCGACGCCTATCTTCGTTCGCACCCCACTATGGCGACCTGGTTAGCTCGTCGTCCACGCCTACGCGACACCCCCCACTTTGCTCGGTACTTGTCGGAGCAAAAGAGACCCAGATACGATCGGGCCATCGACGCGCTCGGCGCGGGTACTGCATCAGTGGCCCAACTCGAACTCGTCAGAGCGCTTGGCATGGAAATCGCAGGGTCGTCCTTGGTGGTTCGCTCCGGCCTGGTTCTACTGTCCGGGAGGCTTAGAGAGCGTCATCATCTGCTCGATTCTAGGTACGAGCAGTTTCTCTGGACGACCATTCATCCCGTATTGGCCATCGAACGCGCCGAGTTGGCGCACCAAGTCGCGGGACCACAGCCGCCCACCGTGGATGTGCTTCATGTGGAGCGCGATTTGCCTGGCCTGCTCGGGAGAAGAGGATCACACGTGGGCTATGATATCCTGCTGCCTCGAAGGCTTCGGACTCAGGTCTTTGCGACACATGAGAACTCGAGACTTACCATAAGGGAAGTCTCGCTCAGCTTCTAAGGGATGCCCAAACGTGATGCGGCGACTTCCATCTCCGGCCCATTGAGACGTCTGCGTCTAGATCGACGCATGCATTTCACCTGTCGCTGATGTCGCGGACGGGGGTCGCCGACACAGCCAGCTTCACGCAGCCTCCGGGAAACTCACCTTTCCGGCTGCATCAAACTCATACACGTCGTCGCGGAAGCTGACTGTCCCTTGGCTGTTAGCCCACGCAGTAATGTATGTGGTGTGGATGGGGACCTGCACTTTCAGTTTGATATCCTCGCGCAAGCCGCCTTCAAAAGCCGTCTGCACGCCAGCCAGGTCCCAGCCCCCGTTGTCACGCAGGAGCCAGGCAACGAGCGTGTCGATATTTTCCGCTCGCACACAGCCGGAGGAGAGGAATCGCGCGTTCTCACCGAACAAGCCTTTCAGTGGCGTATCGTGCATATAGACGTCGTACTTATTGTAAAAGTCTACCTTGCACCGGCCCAAGGAATTCTCGGCACCTGGGTCTTGCCTGAAGGTGTAGTTTACCGCGTCTTCAGTCGACCAGTCGATGGCAGTCGGAGACAGCTCGTTCCCCTTGCCGTCGAAAATGCGGATGCGGAATTTGGCGAGATATTCCGGATCCTCGTTCATATACCTAATGAGATCCTTGCGGATGATGCTTTTCGGAACAGTCCAGAACGGGTTGAATTTTACTTGATGTATTTTAGAGTTGAGAATAGGCGTGGAGCGATCGACTTTGCCTACCACAGCGGTGTGGCGCTGGACCACTTGCGATGCCTCGACAGCCTCAATGGTCGCGGCAGGAATGTTCACGACCACATAGCGGTCTGACAGAGATGAGGCCCAGAAGTCGACGCGCTGCGCATTGAGACGGAGCTGATTCAAACGGTAGTCCGCCGGAACCGACATCGCGTAGAACGTGGCTTCGTCAACATGTCCGTTGATATTGAGACCATGCCGAGCTTGGAAGAGCCGTACGCCGGCGTCCAGCGCTGCATCGAATTCATCATTTGCACGCTTTTCGAGCGGCATGTCGCCGTTGATCATCAACCGGCGCTTGAGTAAGGCCGCGGCTCTCCCCGATTTGCCAAGCTGGAGACCAAACGCCTCACGTGGCGGCGGATCCCAGTTTCCGTTCGCCGCAACAAAGGCCTCGTAGTTTTCAATCGCCAATTGCAGATTGACGCTCGTCTGCGCCGACAAGATCGGCTCGACCGTATCGACCAGGCTCTTTGCGGTCGCGGTATTGCCGTCGATGTCAGCCTTTCGCATCTTGGGCTTACTGCCAAAGAGATCCCAACCGGCATCACTCTCTTGTGCCCGACTTACGGTTACCCCGACAAGGCTAAGTGCTGCGGAGGCGAGTAGTTTTCGACGACTGATATGCATCGGTAGGTTCTCCACGTCGATGCCAACACAAAGTACCTGCGCGTTAACCTCAGGAGGCAGCGAGTAGTGCCTGAGCCCTATGGTGCGCTGGTGGATGGTTTCGTGCCGCAAGCCGAGAGACCGACTCGTCGGCGCTAGCTATGCGATGGGAGGGTTTAGCCTGGGCTTTGGCGCGCGCCCCTCGAGCAGCAACTCGTCAGCGGGTCGGAGCACAATGCAAAGAGCGGTGGGAATGCCGGTCAAGGCGCCGGCGCAGTTGACCTCCAGCGATCCGACGCAGAGTTCGACGCAACTAGGAATCGTATGGAGGCGGCATGCCTCACAGGATGATGGTGCGCCCGCAAGAAACGACGCCTCGGCGGTCTGCTGATACGGAGCCGATTGGGATAGGACGTCGCGACCTGAGGCTGCAAACGCGCTCAGGACAACAATCAGGACGGCGAAAGCAATGCGGGCGAACAGCGTCATAATCAACGCAATCATAGCCTGAGTCGGTAGCCTTTGGTGCGCGGTGAATTGTCCCAGCGCGCCGGCCGACAAAGACACCCCCTGTTAACCAAACAAACGCAGGATTGCAGTTGGCTCCACGCGGATACCGTCATGCGGCATGCCCTGTTCTCATTGCTGTTTGCTCTACTCGCCACCCTGGCGAGCGTCGGGCACGGCGCATTTGAGACGAACCCGGGGTCTGGTCTGCAGGCGATTTCCGTGCCGACCCAGCATGCCGCACTACACGGCGGTCAGCTCCACACCCACATCCACGCTTCGGCCGATCATAGCCAAACACATGCGCCGGCGCCGACGTCACCGTGCCCCGCATTAGAGGTGGCGTCATGTTCTTGGCGGGCGGCTTCCAACCCGGCCCTTAAGTCAGCTGCTTACGCGGCTCCTGAGCGACCACCAAGAGCGTAGCAGAGCGAGAGCATAGCAGGGCCCTTGGGCCCACGAGCTATGTCTCCTACGTCGTGTCGACGGCAACTCACCTGCCGCCGCGACAAAACATCATGCTCGTTCAACGTCGCGTTGCGCTCTATGGGCCGCGGCCACTCACCCATACGGTGACCCCATGCTCGACCACCCAATCCGCCGCAGGGCCTTCCTGGCTCTGCCCGCTGTCACCCTGTTGGTGTCGGCGTGCTCCACGTTTAGCGGCATCCCACGGGACAAGCTGCCGCTCACCAGTTCGGCACTCAAGCACCTGAGCGAGATCGGCGCATCGACCGCTAGCCCGATGCTGGTTCGCATCTTCAAGGAAAGCTCCGAGCTCGAGGTGTGGAGACAATCGACCTCCGGAAACTACCAGCTCTTCCGCACATACCGCATTTGCAAGTGGTCAGGCACGCTCGGTCCAAAGTTCGCGGAGGGCGACGGGCAGGCGCCGGAAGGATTCTATACGGTCACGCCTGGAATGATGAATCCCAACTCGAAGCTGTACCTGTCGTTCAACACCGGCTTTCCCAACAAATACGATCGCGCCTTCGGTCGAACCGGCTCGAACCTGATGGTCCACGGCGACTGCCGTTCAGTTGGCTGCTACGCCATGACCGACGAACAAATACGAGAAATCTATGGGTTGGCCCGCGACGCTTTCGCCGCGGGAAATCCTAGCTTCGCACTCGAGATGTACCCGTTCCGAATGACCAAGGAGAACCTGCAGAAGCATGCGGACAGCCCGTTTCTCGGCTTCTGGCAAAATCTAAAGGAAGGATACGACCTATTCGAAATGCAGCGCCGGCCGGCCTCATGGGACGTGTGCGAGGGCCGCTACGTGTTCAATGTCGTCGTTCCAAGCGGTCAAACGCTTGAGCCGCTAGCCGCCTGTCCCGCTCCGGCAACCACACAGCTTTAGAAACCCCACGGCCGCCACGTTGGGGGGCCAATTGACAACGCTGGGATCCAGTCATGCGCATGATAGTTGGAATTGTCGTCATTTTGGTGTGCGTATTCGGCGGCTTCATTGCCATGGGCGGGAAGCTCGATGTGCTGATCCAGCCATTCGAGGCCGTCATCATTTTGGGTGCGGCAGCCGGGGCATTTGTCATCGGTAACACAGGTGCCATTCTCAAACAGACGCTCACGGTGTTTGCCACGCTCGTCCGCGGACCTCGTTACAACAAGGCGGCGTATGTCGAACTGCTCGGCCTGCAGTTTTCGCTGTTCAAGCTCATCCAATCTAAAGGGATTCTCGCCGTCGAGGAACACATCGAGGCCCCTGCAGCGTCCCCCCTCTTTCGGCAGTTCCCCACCTTTGCAAGCAATCACCACGCCGTCGAGTTCATGTGCGACTACCTGCGTATGGTCACTCTAGGAAGTCGTGTCGCCCACGAAATGGAAGCGTTGATGGATGAAGAGATCGAGACCCACCACCAGGAAAGCGAGCGGTTGATCAACGCGATCCAGTCGCTGGCCGACGGTACGCCAGCTCTCGGTATTGTTGCCGCCGTATTGGGGGTCATCAAGACGATGGGTTCAATCAGCGAACCGCCGGCCGTCTTGGGGCATATGATCGGCGGCGCACTCGTGGGCACATTTCTGGGCGTGTTCGTCGCCTACGGCTTTTTCGGACCGATGGCTCAGTCGCTGCGAAACATCTTTCAGGCGGAGTCGAAATACTTCCTCTCGATGAAAGTAGGCCTTCTGGCGCACATTTCCGGCTACTCGCCCGCCATCGCGATCGAATTTGCCCGCAAGGCGTTGATGTCGGAAGTACGGCCGAGCTTTGCCGAAGTCGATGCTGCTACGGCCAATATGACAGTTACCGGGTAAGTCTGGTCCTGCTCTGTTGCGGCGGCGACTAGGATGCTGTCTGCTCGCGGTAACCCACGGAACGAGGAACCGTACGCCGTTGTGAAGCCGTGCGGTTCCGAAAAGAGGAAATGAACGTGTCCGATCCGCTGCCGTACCTTCTCGAGCGCTGGCGCAACGATCCGAACGGCACCTATCGCTCCTGGTTTCTGTGGGAGGAGCGGCTCAAGAACTTCAGATCGATCCGCCGCGGTATCCAGCAGGTGGTTGCCGAAATTGAGAGCGGTCGTTTTGGCAGCGCGTATCGCGGCTCCTCACTCGAAACGGTTGTGCATTCGATCGCGGAGCAGCGCCAAATCTTCAAGGGGGCGGACCACGCGTTCCTTTGGAAACCGAAGCTGCGCATCCCAGACATCTATGAAAATGCAGACAATCAGCGCGCATTTGGCCGACTGCTCGATACCTGCGTCTGCTGTACCACCGAGCAGCAGGTCCTAGGGGCGATCCGGGAAATCGACGCCAAGGCGATAAAGGGGCTCGGACCTGCCTGCGCCAACCTTCTGTACTTCCTCCATCCTACGGTGACGCCGCCGTTCAACACCGCAATTGTCAATGGCTACAATGCTCTTGTGGGCGCCAAGGTGCGGCTCGGGCGCTGGGACGAGTACCTGGCAATGCGAGAAGGAGTGTTGGCGCTCAACGCAAAATACCGCGGCCAGTTGTCCAACGACCTCGGTGCTCTGGCGGGGCTGCTGTTCGATATCGGCAGCGGCCGCTATCCAGCCCCTCCGCTGGCCGGAAAAGACGATCAAGCCTTGCGGGCTTGGGAAGCGGATCTGATGCGCGTGCGGGAAGAGGTAGAAAGAGCGAATAAGGCGGTCTCCACAGCGCGAGAGCAAGACCATACTCACACGGAGGTTCAAGGCTGGCTGCGTGACCTGGGACACGCGGTCGGTTATGCCGTTTGGGTGGCGGCCAATGACCGCAGCCGACCACTCGGCGGTGGCAAGCTTGGCGACGGTTGCCTCGAGACCCTGCCGCTACCCGCTGCTGCACCCGCAGCCGAAGCGATACGGCTCATCGATGTTCTCTGGCTCCATCGGGACACCGGGCGCATCGTTGCAGCCTTCGAGGTGGAGCACACAACGTCGATCTATTCCGGCATCGTGCGTATGCTAGATTTGGCGCTTGGAAGTGACGCGCATGCCCTCGAAGGTCTATTCTTGGTTGCACCGGACGGTCGAGAGCACGAGGTCAGTGCCCAATTGAGGCGGCCCGCTTTCAGCCGGGTCGCCGACCTCGAGGTCCGGTACCTACCCTACGGCGAGCTGAGAACGAACCGCGAGTCGATCGCTCGGTTTGGGCAGGGCATGAAGCCCATCCACGCGATCTCGAAACTCCTAATGTGAGAAGTCGGCAATTAACCGGGAAGTCCGTCAGTCGCCCCGCCGGAACACTCGCGCGTATGCCACCTGCTTTGCCTCCAAAGGCGCAGGGTCGCATCCACATTTACGCGATTACCTGACGCGACCTATCGGCCACAGCGGAACCGAACTGCCGGTACGTTCAAGTTCATGGGGTATGTTTGGGGGCATCGACCGAAAAGTTTGCCGAAATGCGGAATTTCTTTAAGTGGTTACCGACCTTGTTCGATTCCGGTCCCGGCACCACTTCCCCAAAAACACTCCGTGCTCTTCGCCTCGCTTTGCGAGGTGGCGTCAGGTCGCCTCCACCGTTTCGGCAACCTCGGCGGCGAGGTCGACGCCGCCCTTGGGGAACAGCAGCGGCGCCAGGGCGAAGCCGACGATGGTGAGGATGACCATGGCCCAGCCGGCGAGCGCCTTGTTCTTTTCGATGAAGGCGTTGGCGGCGGGCCCGAAGAAATAGAACAGCCCGCAGGGGACGAAGTAGCGGATGCCGCGCCCGAGCAGCCCGAACAGCACGAAGGTCCAGAGATCCAGGCCGGCGACGCCGCTGGTGATGGTGATGACCTTGTAGGGAATCGGCGACAGCGCGCCGATCAGGATCATCAGCGGACCATTGTCGTTGAAGCTCTGGGTCAGCGAGGCGAAGCCTTCGCCGGCGCCGTAGAAATCGATGATGGCGCGACCGACGGTGTCGAACAGGAAGTAGCCGATGGCGTAGCCGGCGAGCCCACCGGTGACCGACGAGACGGTGCAGATCGCGGCCAGGCGCCAGGCCCGCAGCCGGTCGGCAATGATCATCGGCGCCAGCATGATCTCGGGGAAGATCGGCAGGATCATCGCTTCGAGGAAGCAGAGCAGAGCCAGAATCGGCTCGGCCAGCCGGTGCCGCGTGGCGGCCTTCAATCGATCGTAGAGCTTGGGGCTGGCAATGGCTGCGGCTTCGGTCATCGTCCCTCCTGATTCGATTCTCCGGGACCATAACCGCAGTCCGGCTGACAGAATCAACACTTCTGCGTCAGCCCCGCGACGGGCGCCAGGCCGCCGTCCGCGCCGGCCTCTCCATGATCCTCCCCTCGCGCAGCGGGGGATCGCCGCACCCACCGGCGCATCACACGCGGACAAGTGGCCGCACCGCCAAATGGGGCACTTTCCAAGCGCGCCATCGCCACCTATACCCGATGGACACGCTGAGATGAGGACGGGACGCTGCCGGGGATTTCGCCTGACGTCGCATTGGGAACATTGTGCGCCTTGCCATTTCTGGCATGCGTCCTCGCTTATGCGTTGCAGGGTCGATTAACCGGAGGAGCGGCGTTCGTCGCCGGCGGGGTCGCCGGGCTGCTTTTCCTCGTCACCGTGCTGCTGTTCCCCCAGGTTTCCCAGGGCGGCGCGCTGATCTACCGCATCGAGTGGATCCCGCAGCTGGGGCTCAACCTCACATTGCGCATGGATGGCCTCGCCTGGCTGTTCTGCGTGCTGATCACGCTGATCGGCCTGCTGGTGGTGCTCTATGCCCGCTATTACATGTCGCCCAAGGATCCGGTGGCGCGTTTCTATGCGCTGCTGCTGGCGTTCATGGGGGCAATGCTGGGGCTCGTGCTCTCGGGCAACATCATCCAGCTGGCGGTGTTCTGGGAACTGACCAGCCTCGTGTCGTTCCTGCTGATCGGCTACTGGTACCACCGCGGCGATGCGCGCGACGGCGCCCGCATGGCGCTGATCGTCACCGGCATGGGTGGCCTGGCGCTGTTCGTCGCCATGCTGCTGATCGGCCATATCGTGGGCAGCTACGAGCTCGACGTCGTGCTGGCCTCGGGCAGGACGCTGGTGGAAAGCCCGCTCTATCCGGTGACGCTGATCCTGTTCCTGCTCGCCGCCTTCACCAAGAGCGCGCAGTTTCCGTTCCAGTTCTGGCTGCCCAACGCGATGACCGCACCGACGCCGGTGTCGGCGTATCTGCATTCGGCGACGATGGTGAAGGCCGGGGTGTTCCTGCTCACCCGGTTCTGGCCGGTGATGTCGGATTCGGAGCTGTGGTTCGCCATCGTCACCTACACGGGGCTCGCGACGCTGATCTTCGGGGCGGCCGCGGCTTTGTTCCAGCGCGACCTCAAGGGCCTCCTCGCCTATTCGACCATCAGCCATCTGGGCCTCATCACCACGCTCCTCGGCATGGGCACGCCGCTGGCGGCGGTGGCGGCGATCTTCCACATCGCCAACCACGCGGTGTTCAAGGCGTCGCTGTTCATGGCGGTGGGCATCATCGACCACGAGACCGGCACGCGCGACGTGCGCAAGCTCAGCGGGCTGTGGCGGTTCATGCCATTCACCGCCACCTTCGCCATCATCGCCAGCGGCGCGATGGCCGGGGTGCCGCTGCTCAACGGCTTTCTCTCCAAGGAGATGTTCTTCACCGAGACGGCCGAGTTCCATCCGGATGTGTTCGTCAACTATTCGCTGCCGATCGGCGCGACGATCGCCGGCATGCTCAGCGTCGCCTATTCGATCAAGTTCGTGCACGGCGTGTTCTTCGGCCCGCCGCCGACCGAGCTCGACCGGGTGCCGCACGAGCCGCCGGCGCTAATGCGCCGGCCGATGGAACTGCTGGTGGTGGTCTGCCTCGCGGTGGGCATCATCCCCGGCATCACCATCGGGCCGTTCCTCGCGGCCGCGGTCACCTCGGTGCTGGGCGCCGAGACGCCGTATTACAGCCTCTCGGTCTGGCACGGCTTCAACCTGCCGCTGCTGATGAGCCTGCTCGCCATGGTCGGCGGCGCGGTGATCTACGTGCCCTATTACCGGCGCTTCCGCGATGTCGACGGGCTGCCATTCCTCAACCGCTTCCGGGGCCAGCGCATCTTCGAGCGCCTGCTGCTCAACGCCACCAACAAGTGGGCGCGCAGCTTCATGCAGCTGTTCGGCACGCAGAGGCTGCAGCCGCAGATCTTCATCGTGGTGCTGCTGGCGCTTGCCGCCGGCGTCGCCGCCGGCTGGGCCCGCATGGGCAACCTGCCGCTGCCCGAGAGCTTCGATCCGGTGCTGGGCCTCGTCTGGCTGATGGGCGGCATCAGCGCCATCGCCGCGGCGCAGCAGGCCAAGTTCCACCGCCTCGCGGCGATGATCCTGATGGGCGGCGCCGGCCTTGCCACCTGCATCACCTTTGCCTGGCTGTCGGCCCCCGACCTGGCGCTGACCCAGCTGCTCGCCGAGATCGCCACCACGGTGCTGATCCTGCTCGGCCTGCGCTGGCTGCCCAAGCGCCTGCCGGTGCCGGACGACCTGACGCTGAGGATGCGGCTCAGGCGCGGCCGCGACGTCGGTCTCGCCGTGCTGGTGGGGCTGGGCGCGGCGCTCGCCAGCTATGCCATCATGACCCGCAGCGCCCCGCTCGGCATCTCGGAGTTCTTCCTCGCCAATGCCTACAAGCAGGGCGGCGGCACCAACGTGGTCAACGTCATGCTGGTGGATTTCCGCGGCTTCGACACCATGGGCGAAATCACCGTGCTGGGCGTCGTGGCGCTGACGGTGTTCGGCCTGTTGCGCCGCTTCCGGCCGGCGGTCGACAATGCCGAGCGGCCCGAACAGCAGCGGCTGCTCGATGGCAGCGCCGAGGGGCAGCGCGTCGCCGACGATTTCCTGCGCATCCCGGCGCTGATCATGACCTGGCTGTTCCCGGTGGTGATTGCGATCGCCATCTACATGCTGCTGCGCGGCCACGACCTGCCGGGCGGCGGCTTCATCGCCGGCATCATCATGTCGCTGGCCTTCATCCTGCAATACATGGCCAACGGCACGCGCTGGGTGGAAGAGCGGCTGCGGGTGCTGCCGGTGCTGTGGATCGGCTGGGGCCTGCTGCTCGCCATGCTGACCGGGCTCGGCGCGATGGCGCTCGGCGCGCCGTTCCTCACCTCGGCCTTTGCCTATGCCGAGATCCCGCTGATCGGCAAGATTCCGATGGCGACGGCGCTGCTGTTCGACCTGGGCGTGTTCGCGCTGGTGGTGGGCGCCACGGTGCTGATGCTGATCGCCCTGGCGCACCAATCGATCCGCCGGCCCAAACCCGCCGGATCGGCCAAGCCGAGGGAACGCGAGGGGCTGGCAAAATGGAACTGATCCTCGCTGCCGCCATCGGCGTGCTCGCCGCCTCGGGCGTCTACCTGATCCTCCGCCCCCGCACCTTCCAGGTGATCATCGGGCTGTCGCTGATCTCGTATGCAGTGAACCTGTTCATTCTCGCCATGGGCCGGCTGCGCATGGATGCGGCGCCGATCCTCGACGGGGCGAACGCCAACCCGGCAGACTATGTCGACCCGGTGCCGCAGGCGCTGGTGCTGACCGCCATCGTCATCGGCTTTGCGATGACCGCGCTGTTCCTCGTGGTGCTGCTCGCCGCCCGCGGGCTGACCGGCAACGACCATGTCGACGGGAAGCTCGACTGATGGCCGAGCTCAACCACATCGCCATCCTGCCCATTCTGGTGCCGATGGCGGCGGTCATCGCCAACCTGCTGCTGGGCAACCTCCGCTCGATCAGCCGAGTAAGGCTCAACATCGCCTTCAGCGTCGCCCTGCTGCTGGTTTCGATCCTGCTGCTGGTGGTGCTGGCGCGATCGGATGGGAACCTGGCGGCAGTCTACCCGCTCGGCAACTGGCCGGTGCCGTTCGGCATCGTGCTGGTCGCCGACCGGCTGGCGGCGGTGATGGTGCTGGTCACCTCGATCCTGTCGCTGGCCGCCCTGCTCTACGCCTCGGCGCGCTGGCACAGCCGCGGCACCAATTTCTTCCCGCTGTTCCACGCCCTGACCATGGGGCTCAACGGCGCCTTCCTCACCGGCGACCTGTTCAACCTGTTCGTCTTCTTCGAATTGCTGCTGGCCGCATCCTACGGGCTGACGCTGCATGGCGGCGGCCGCAACCAGGTGAAGGCGGCGCTGCACTACATCGCCATCAACCTCGTGGCGTCGTTCCTGTTCCTGATCGGCGTGGCGCTGATCTACGCCACCACCGGCACGCTCAACATGGCCGATATCGCGCGCGCCGTGCCGCTGATCGCCCCTGACGATCGCGGGTTGTTCGATGCCGGCGCCGCCGTGCTCGGCGTCGCCTTCCTGATCAAGGCCGGGTCGTGGCCGCTGCATTTCTGGCTGCCGCGCACCTATTCCGCGGCGGCGCCGCCGGTCGCCGCGCTGTTTGCGGTGATGACCAAGGTGGGCTTCTACGCCATCCTGCGGCTCTGGACGCTGGTGTTCGCCAACTCGTCGGGCCCCGAACTGGCGTTCGGTCAGAACGTGCTGCTGGTGCTCGGCCTTGCGACCATCACCTTCGGCAGCATCGGCGCCCTGTCGAGCAAGGCGCTGGACCGTCTGGCGAGCTACCTGATCCTGGTCTCGGCGGGCACGCTCCTCCTCGCGGTCGGCTACAACGCACCGGGCGTGACCAGCGGCGCCCTCTATTATGTCGTCGTCGCCACCCTCGCAGCGGGGGCGCTGTTCCTGCTCAAGGACGTGATCGACCAGATCCTGCCGGCTGAAGCGCAGGTGCTGGCGGTGTCGCTCGAGATCTACGGCGACGAGGAAGAAGGGCCCGATGACAGCGACGAGGTGAGCCGCACGGTCCCCGGCGCGGCGACCCTGGTCAGCTGGTGCTTCGCCATTGCCGCGCTGATCATGGCCGGCCTGCCGCCGCTCTCGGGGTTTGTGTCGAAATTCGCGATGATCTCCGCGGCGCTCGGCGCCGGGCCGACGGCCGCCACCTGGTGGTTCATCGCGGCGCTGATCATTTCGGGGTTCCTGGTGCTGGTGGCCATGGTGCGCAACGGCATCAACATCTTCTGGACCTCGCTGCCGCAGAGCGAGTCGACCCGGGTGCGCACCGCCGAGATCGCGCCGATCGTCGTGCTGTTGGCGCTGTGCGTAGTGCTGGCGGTGGCCGCAGGGCCGGCGATGGCGTTCTTTGCCGAGACGGCGACGTTCATCCACTCGCCGCATGGTTACATGGATGTGGTGCTGCCCAAGGGGACCGGCTCATGAAGCGGCTCTTCCCCTACCCGGTGCTGGCGGCGCTGCTGCTGCTGCTGTGGCTGGTGCTGCAGCAGTCGATGGGCCTTGGCCAGATCCTGCTCGGCGGCGCTGTCGCCATAGCGGTGTCGCTCGCCGCCAGCGCCATCCTGCCTGGGCGCGTGCGGTTCCGGCGTATCACCAGCCTGGTGCAACTGATCGCGGTGGCCGGCATCGACATCATCCGCTCCAACATCTCGGTGCTGCTGATCCTCATCAACCCCAGGGCGACCCCGTCGGCAGGCTTCATCAAGATGGAACTGCAGCTGACCAACCAGTTCGGGCTGGCGGTGCTGGCGTGCCTGTTGACGGCAACGCCGGGCAGCGCCTGGCTCGAGTATGACGGTGAACGCAACACCGTGCTGATCCACGTGCTCGACCTGATCGACAAGGACGAGTGGATCGCCACCATCAGGCATCGCTACGAGCGGCTGTTGCTGGAGATTTTCGAATGAGCCAGGCCATCCTCGACTGGAGCCTGTTGGCGGCGCAGCTGATGCTGGGCGTCGGCATGCTGGCAACGCTCTACCGCATGGTGCGCGGCCCGCGGGCGCAGGACCGGATCCTGGCGCTCGATGCGCTGTACGTCGTGGGGCTGCTGTTGTTGGTGACGCTGGGCATCCGCACCGGCTCGCAGATCTATTTCGAGCTCGCCATGCTGATCGGCCTGCTCGGCTTTGTCGGCACTGTGGCGCTGGCCAAGTTCCTGATGCGCGGCGAGGTGATCGAATGATCGACGAGCTGCCGCTCTGGCTTTCCATCCTCGTCTCGGTCTGCGTTGTCCTCGGCGCCGGGCTCACCATGGCCGGGTGCCTGGGGCTGGTGCGCTTCCCCGATTTCTATCGCCGCATCCATGCCCCCACCATGGGCACCAGCATGGGCGGCGGGCTGATCCTCGTGGCTTCGGCGATCTTCTTCACCGTCACCCAGCAGCGCCTGGTGATCCACGAGATGGTGATCTTCCTGTTCGTCACCGTCACGACGCCGGTGACGCTGATGCTGCTGGCCCGGGCCACGCTGTTCCGCGACCGCATCGAGGAAGCCAGGGACACGCCGCCCTCCGACGCGCCCAAGGACTAGCCGCCTGCAAGCCTGTTGCAAGCTTGCCGGTGCAAGGTGCCGCGGTGTGAATCGAGGTGCCGCAAGATGACCCAGCCCGACGTGACCATCGTCCGCGAAGTGTTCGACCTGACCGGCGCGCGCTGGACCGTGCCGGTGCTGGTGGCGCTGGAAGCCGGCCGGATGCGCTTCGGCGAGATCGCCCGCGACGTCGGCGGGGTGGCGCAGAAACAGCTGTCGGCGACACTGCGGGAGCTGGAGCGCGACGGCTTCGTCGAGCGCACCGCCTTTGCGACAATCCCCCCGCGGGTCGAGTATGAACTCACCCCGCTGGGCGAGGAATTGGTGGACGGCGTGAAGGGGCTGGGCGCCATCGCCTTCCGCAACCGCGACCGGATCGCCTCGGCGCGGCGCGAGTTTGCCGAACGGGCGGAGAGTTCGGCCACGGTGTAGACCTGCCGAGGTCGGGTGATCATCCACCTTCCAGATGCTGACTGACAGAGACGGCCCCCTACCGGCCTCCCCCATAAAGGGGGGAGGATGGGTCGACGCGCTGTCTTCGATCGGGCGAAACACCCCAGCGGGGCACCTCCCCCTTCATGGGGGACTTCGAGCCGTCCCGAAGGGCAAATCGCTCCAGTGGAGCGATTTGAGGGGAGAAGGCCATGAGAGCTACGCTCGAATGGCTAAGGAGGGGGCCGTCTGCTGGTGGCGAGCTCCCCTACTTCCCTACCGGCAGCGCCCCAATGCCACCGCCGATCGCGACGTTCAGCGCCACATAGTTGCTGGCATATTGCCGCGTCGACGAGGCCAGCTGGGCCTTGGCATCGAACAGGCTGCGTTCGGCGTTGAGCACGTCGAGAATCTGCCCCTGGCCTTCCTGGTAGCTCTTCCGCGCCAGCTCGAGCTGACGCTCGGCGCTGCCCGCAACCTTGCCGGCGGCGTCGATGCTGCGGCCGTCGCGACGTACCGCGGCGAGCGCATTCTCGGTCTCTTCGATGGCGCCGCGCACCGCGCTCTGCCAGCTCAGATAGGCCTGGTTCACCTTGGAGAGCGCCGCCTGGTGGTTGGCCTTGGCCCGGCCACCATCGAGGAACGGCAGGCTGAGCGTCGGCCCGAAGCCCCAGGTTGTGGTGTTGCCGCCGGCCAGCGCCGCCAGCTGGATGTTACCGCTGAGCGTGATCGAGGGGTACATCTGTGCTTCGGCGATGCCGGCATTGGCAGTCGCCGCCAGCAGGGCGCGCTCGGCCGCCTGGATGTCCGGGCGCTGCCGGATCAGGTCGGCAGGGATGCCGGCATTGACCCTGGCCCGCGGCCAGGGCTGCGGCGCGCCCTTGATCAGGTCTTTCTCGATCGCCGCTGTCGATTGCGCGGTGAGCGTCGCCAGCCGGTTGAGGCTGCGCACGAAGCCGAGTTCGAGGCTGGGCAGTTGCAGCGAGGCCGCGTCGAGCGCGCTTTGCGCCTGCAGCACATCGAGCTGCGAGCCGGCGCCGTTGGACAGCAGCGACTGGGTCAGCTCCAGCGTCTGCTTGCGGGTGGCGAGGCTCGAGCGAGTGAGCGCCAGGGACTCCTGATAATAGCGCAGGTCGATATAGGCGTTGGTGAGTTCCGACAGGAAGGTCAGCCGCGCCGTGTCGGCCGAAAGGTAGGCGGAGTCGAGATTGGCCTCGGCGGCGCGCCGCGAGTTGCCGTACTGGCCGAACAGGTCGAGCATCCACGAGGCCGTGGCGCCATAGGTGACCGAAGAACTCGAGGCGCCGGAGCCGCCGCTTTCGCGGCCGGCGACGCTGCCCGAGGCGGACGGCAACACGGTGGCGCCGACGGCGATCATCCCGGCATTGGCCTCGTTGATCCGCTCCACCGCCTGGGCGATCGAGAGGTTCTGGCCGAGCCCGCGATCGATCAGCCGGCTCAGGCGCTGGTCGCGAAACGCCGTCCACCACGCGGTTTTCCCGTTGTCGACGGAGGCCCTGGCGCCGGGCGAAGCGCTGAAGGCGGCGGGCACCGGCATATCCGGCTTCTGGTAGGCAAGCGAGGAGCAACCGGCGAGAAGCGCGGCGATGCTGGCGGCAACGAGCAGTCGAGGCAGGCGCGCGGCGGGCGCCTGCAAAGCCGATGCGGTGGTCATGATCAGTCCTTGGGGTTATCGGATCAGTGCGGGGCGGTCTCGGCTGCCCCAGGCGTCGGGTGATGCTGCGCCGGCTCGCGCCGACGCAGCACACGCTTGACCAGTCCGCTCAACGAGTCGGTGTAGGTCAGCATCACGGGAACGACGACGAGCGTCAGCAGGGTGGAGCTGATCAGCCCGCCGATCACCGCATGGGCCATCGGCGCGTTCTGGCTCGATCCCTCGTGGAGGCTCAGTGCCAAAGGCAGCATGCCGAACACCATGGCCAGCGTTGTCATGATGATCGGACGGAAGCGGGTCACCCCGGCCTCGACCAAAGCATCGAACAGGTTCCAGCCCTCGCGCACATGCTGGTTGGCATTGTCGACGAGGAGGATGGCGTTCTTCACCACGAGGCCCATCAGCATGATGAAGCCGATCATCGACATCATGTTGAGCGTCGAGCCGCCGATCAGCAGGCCGACAAGCACACCGATCAGCGACAGCGGCAGCGCCATCATGATGGCGACGGGCTGCACGAAGCTGCCGAACTGGCTGGCGAGCACCAGATAGATGAACACCACGGCGAGCAGCAGCGCCGAGCCGGCGGACGAGCCGATATCGCCCAGCTGCTCGGCATCGCCGCCCATCGACATGCGGTAGCCGGCGGGCATTTCGATCGCGTCGATCGCTGCCTGGACCCTGGGCATCAGCTCGCCGATATTGGAGCCGCTGATATTGGCGTCGACGGTCACCTGCCGCGACAGATCCTGCCGGTTGATCTCGGCCGGGCCGGTCGAGGTTTCGATATCGGCAATGTCGCCGAGCCGGATCACCGCGCTGTCATTGCGGCTGATCGGCAGGTTGGAGAGCAGCTCAACGCTGTTGCGTTCGCCTTCCGGCAGCCGCACCACCAGCTTGTAGGTCTGCTCGGTCGGCGAGGTCCATTCGCTGACCTCCTCGCCACTCAGCATCGGCTGCAGCACGGCGCCGACCTGCTGCAGCGAGATGCCGGCCTCGCTGGCGAGCTCGCGGTTGACCCGGATGCCGACGATCGGCTGTGCCGCCTGGAGCGAGGTCTCGACATCGGTGAGACCGGGGATCGCGGCGAGCTTTGCCGCCAGCTGGTCGGTCAGGTCGCCGAGCACGGCAAAACTGTCGCCATAGGCGGTGACCTGGATGGGCTTGCTCAGGCTGCCGAAGCCACTCGAGACGCCGACAATGGTTTTGACCCCGGGGATCTGCGCCAGGAGATCGCGCACCGGCCCGGTCATTTCATGCGGCATCAGCTGGCGTTCACCCGGCGGCACCATGGTGACGACGACGGTGCCGGCATTGTTGCTGGCGACGCCCTGCCCGCCGGCGACGGTGGCATAGGTGCGTTTCACTTCGGGCAGCGTGCGGAGCAGCGCTTCCACCTGCCGGACCTTCTGGCCGGTATAGTCGAGCGAGGAGCCCTGCGGCGTCTCTACTTCGACCTGGAACTCGCTGTTGTCGGTGGCCGGCGTCACCTCGAAGCCGACCAGCGGCACCAGGGCGAAGCTCGCAAAGAACAGCACCACGGCAGTGGCGAGCGTCGTCATCCGATGCCGGAGGCACCAGCGCAGCAGCGCCCGATAGCCGCCGGCGCACCACTCAAAGAAGTGGTCGAACTTCGCCACCGCCCGGCCGAGCGGGCCACGCCTGGCGCCCGGCTCGGAATCCGGGTCGTGCCAGACCGACGACATCATCGGGTCGAGCGTGAAGGCGACGAACAGCGAGATCAGCACCGCCACCGAAACGGTGACGCCGAACTGCAGGAAGAACCGCCCCATGATGCCATCCATGAAGGCGACGGGGAGGAACACCGCAACGATCGACAGCGTCGTCGCCAGCACCGCGAGACCGATCTCGTTGGTGCCGTCGAGTGCCGCCTGCACGTGGTTCTTGCCCATGTGCAAGTGCCGCATGATGTTCTCGCGCACCACGATGGCGTCGTCGATCAGGATACCGACCGACAGCGACAGTGCCATCAGCGTCATCATGTTGAGGGTGAAGCCCAAGGCGAACAGCACCGTCATCGTGCCGATGATGGAGATCGGCAGCGTCAGCGCGGTGATGACGGTCGAGCGCCACGAATTGAGGAACAGGAACACGATCAGCACGGCGAGCCCTGCGCCCTCGACGATCATGTTCTGCACGGTGTGGAACGATTGCTCGACCGGCACGGCATTGTCGGCCACCACGTCGATGGTGACGCTCGGCGGCAGCTCGCGCTCCTGCAAGCGTTCGAGCTCCTTGTGCACGGCCTTCGCGACGCCCACGGTATTGGCGCCCTGCACCTTGATGATGTTGATGGCCAGCGCCCGCTCGCCATTGATGAAGGCGAGGCTCTTCTCGTCGCCCTGCCCCTGGGTGATGGTCGCGACGTCGCCCAGCCGCACCGCCTGGCCGCCGGTGCGGGCGACGATGATATTGCGGAAATCTTCCACATCCTCGAGCCGGCCTTCGACCTGGATGGCGCGCGACACGGCGCCTTCGGTGATGGTGCCGGCCGGCAGGTCGAGATTGTTCTGGCGGATCGCCGAGATCACCTCGGACATGCTGACGCCGAAGCCATCGAGCCGATCGGGGTCGACCAGCACGTCGAGCTGCGCCGGCACGCCGCCGACGAGATCGGCACTGCCGACGCCGGGAATGTTGCGCAGCCGATCGACCACCACGTCATCGGCGAGCTGCGTCAGCTCGCGCGACGACAGCGTGTCGGAGCGGATGGCCAGCGACATGATCGGCATGGCGTTGGGATCGAAGCGCAGCACGCGCGGCTTGTCGGCATTATCAGGCAGGTTCGCTTCGATGCCGGCGATCTTGTCGCGCACCTCCTGCACCGCGTCGACCGAGCTCACCTCCATGTCGAACATCATGATGATCATGGCGGCGTTCTGCTGCGCGATCGAGCGCAGCGTATCGATGCCGCTGATCGAGTTCACCGCGTCCTCGATCGGCTTGATGATGTCGTTCTCGACCGATTGCGCCGAGGCGCCGGGGTAGCTCACCACCACGGCGACGACCGGCAGGTCGATATTGGGCATCTGCTCGATGGAGAGGCGCGAGTAGGAATAGAGGCCGAACACCAGCAACGCCACCATGACCATGGTGGCGAAAACCGGATGGCGAACGCTGATCTTGGTGAGGAACATCGATCAGTTCTCCACCACGGTGACGCGCATGCCGGGCTGGAGGTCGTCGAGCTGGCCCGCGACATAGCTCTCGCCGGTCGCGAGGCCCGAGGCGAGCTCGGTCATCCGGCTCGAGGTCCACTGGCGCACGATCTCGACCGGCTGGCGCACCAGCGCGCCATCGGCGATCCGCAGCACATAGCGCCCCTCCGCATCCTCACGCAGGGCGGCGTCGGGCACGGCAAACGCCCCCTTCGCCTCCTCGATGACGATGCGGCCGGTGGCGAACATGCCGCCGCGCAGCTGCCCATCCGGGTTGGGCACCGAGATCAGCACCGGCACGGTGCGGGTGCCCTTGGCCGCGACCGGGCTGACGCCCTCGACCGTGGCAGAGAAATTCCGGCCCGGCAGCCCTTCGACGTTGAGCGTCACGCCCTGCCCCGGCTTGAGTTTCGGGCTGGCACTGACCGGCACATAGGCGGTCATCTCCATCATCGAGAGATCGACGAGATCGAACAAGGCGGCCCCGGCGCTGACCAGCTGGCCGGGCTCGATCGAGCGCGCCGCAACGATGCCGTCGAACGGCGCGGTAATGGTGGCATTGCGGATCACCAGCTCGGCGGCGGCAACCTGCGCCTCGAGCGCCGCGAGATTGGCCTTCAGCGCCTCGATCGACGCCTTCTCGGATTCGACCGTGGCGCTCGGGGTGAGGCCGCTATCGGCGAGCCTGAGGGTGCGCTCGAGCTGGTTTTCGGCCTGCGCCAGCTGGGCGCGCGTCGCGGCCGCGGTGCTGCGCTGCTGGCTCAGCTGGATCTGGGAGGTTTCGACATCGACCGTCGCCAGCACGTCGCCAGCCTTGACGCTGTCGCCGATCCGCACGTCGACGCTTTTGAGCGTGCCGTTGACCTGCGAGGCAATGGCGATCGAGCGCCGCGGCATCAGCGAGCCGGTGGCCTTGAGCGTTTCGGCCAGCGTGGCCGGTGCAGCTGTCGCCACATCGATCGAGAGCAGGCGCTTGATCACCTCCGGCGTCGGCGCGGCGGTTTCCGTCGGCGTCGAGGCTTGAGGCGCGAGGAACTGCGGCAAGACGAACACCGCGAGGCCAACCAGCACGACGGCGGCTCCCGCCCACATCCAGGGGAAGCGTGAAGGCTTTATGCCGGCCGCCAGCAGCGCCCGCTTCTTCAGTTCGCGCCGGCTCAACGCCCATTCGGGCTTCGGCGTGGGCTGGATTGCGGGCTCGTCCATGGCGCAGTCCTCGGATAGATGGATCAAAAGGCGATCTCGTTGTCCCGGGGGGAGGTCCCCCAAGGCGAGGGGATGGCTTTTCTGCTGCCAAGCTTGCATGAACCTTGCGTTGGTCATCCGGCGTCGCGCATGGACGCGTTGCGTGGAGCGCAGCAGGCAGCGCAAGGTTTCGGCAAGCTTGATCGGCGACGGACACGAGGTGGAGGTGCCGATGCGGCTATTGCTGGTGGAAGACGAACCCGACATGGCGGCACTGGTGCGCGCGGCATTGGCCAAGCATGACTTCGTCACCGATTGCGTGCCCTCGATCGAGTTCGCCATCGAGGCGATCGAGACCGTGGCGCACGACCTGATCATTCTCGACCGGCAGTTGGGCGATGGCGACGGCGCGTCGCTGATCGCCCATATCCGCAAGCGCCGGCCGCACACGCCGATCGTGGTGCTCTCCGCCATGGGCGGCACCAACGACCGGATCGAGGGGCTGAACCTGGGCGCCGACGATTACCTCGCCAAGCCCTTTGTGGTGGACGAACTGGTGGCGCGCCTGCGCGCCGTGCTGCGCCGGCCCAGCCAGGTGGAGACGGCGCCGCTGAGCATGGGGAACCTGTCGCTCGACCTCAACCATGGCGAGGTGTTCGTCGATGGCGGCAAGGTCGACCTGCCGCGGCGCGAGTATCTGGTGCTGGAGAGCCTGATGCGCCGTGCCGGCCGCACCGTGCGGCGCGCCGTGCTGGAGGAAGACGTGTACGGCTCGGACGACGAAATCCAGTCCAACTCACTCGAGGCCCATATCTCGCGGCTGAGGCGCAAGCTGGCCGATGCCGGCAGCAGCGTCGAAATTCACCCGGTGCGCGGCGTGGGATATCTGCTCAGGCAATCATGATCCGCAAACCCAAGATCGTCCGCCTCGAGCGGCGCCTGACCCGCCGCATGATCCAGGTGCAGGCGGTGGCGCTGCTGCTGTTCTTCGTGCTGGTGGTGTTCCCGCTCGGCATCTACCCGGCGCTCCGCTTCATCGAAGCCCCGCCGCTCGATCCCGGTAATGCCGAGATCTTCGCCGAGGCGATCCGTCCCGCCGCGACCGGCGGCGCCGAGGTCGAGATGACGCCTAAACTCAAGCAGCTGATCGCCGACAAGCCGGGGGTGTGGTTCCTCGCCTCGACCGAGGCCGGCGTCTCGGTGTCGCTCGGCAAGATTCCGGTGTTCTACGACGAGCTGAACACGGCGCTGTGGGAATTCGCCTCGGTCGACGTGCGGCCGCGCGCCGGATCCCCGGTGGATGCGCTGCAGCTCGAACGGCACAGGAGCCAGATCGGCGACGTCATGGTGGCCTCGGGCGGCGGGCGCACCATCGGTGTGGTGTCGTTCGTCGCCGGGTTCTGGGCGCTGTTCAGCCTGGCGCTCCTCGCCATCACCACCATCGCGGCCGCCATCATCATCCCCAGGGTGATCCGGCGCGAGCTGCGCGGCCTGAAGCAGGCGGCCGAACAGGCCGAACTGATCGACATCGATGCCCGCGGCACGCAACTGCCGATCGAGAACGTGCCGCAGGAGGTGCGCGCCCTGGTCGATGCGGTCAATGCGGGGCTCACGCGCCTCGACAAGGCCTATGCACAGCGCGAGCGCTTTCTTGCCGATTCCGCCCATGAGTTGCGCACACCGATCGCGATCCTGCAGACCCGGCTGGAGACGGCCGCGCCGTTCCCCGAGAAGCCCCGCCTGCTGATGGATGTAGCGCGGCTCTCCGGCCTCGCCGACCAGTTGCTCGACCTGCAGCGCATTGACTTGGGCGAGACCGCGATGCGGTCGCTCGACCTGGCCGAGATCGCCAGCACCGTCGTCGGCGACTTGGCGCCACTTGCCATCAATGCCGGCTACGAGCTGGCGCTGCGCGCCCCGGAACAGCCGGTGATGGTCAGCGGCGACGAGGGCAGCCTGACTCGCGCCGTCGCCAATGTGGTGCAGAACGCGATCGTCCACGGCAATAACCGCGGCCATATCACCGTCGAGGTCAGCGTGGCGGGTGTCCTGTCGGTGAGCGATGAAGGACCGGGCGTGGCGCCGGCCGACCGCGAGCGGATCTTCGAGCCGTTCTATCGGGTGAAGCCGCTGGCCACCGGCGCCGGCCTCGGGCTCAACCTCGCCGCCTCGATCATCCAGCGGCACCAGGGCCGTATCGCGGTCACCGAGGCGCCCGGCGGCGGCGCCCGCTTCACCATCGCGCTGCCGCTCGCAGCCGGCACAGAGGCGTCACAGCCCTGAAACAAAACGGGGCGCCGTGGAGCGCCCCGTCGAAATCGGCCGGAAGAGCGCCCTACTTCAGCAGGCCGGTCTGCACCGAGCCCTGCAGCTGGCGCTGGAAGATGATGTAGGTGACGAGCACCGGCAGCACGGTGATCACTACGGCGGCGAACAGCGCGCCGAAGTTCACCGCATAGCCCGCCTGCGAGGCGAACGATGCCATGCCCTGGCTCAGCACGTAATTGGCGGTGTTGGTGTTGAGGGCGATCGGCAGGAGGAACTGGTTCCACAGCCCGAGGAAGTTGAAGATCGCCACCGACGCCATGCCGGGCTTCGCCATCGGCAGCATGATGGTGAAAAAGATGCGCCACGGCCCGGCGCCATCCATCTCGGCTGCTTCGGCCACCTCCTGCGGCAGGGTGCGGAAGAAGGCGTAGAGGAAGAACACCGTGAACGGCAGCGCGAACGCCACATAGGTGATGATCAGGCCGGGGAAGGTGTTCAACAGGCCAAAGCCGCGCAGCGTCTGAAACAGCGGCACCACGGCGAGGAAGATCGGAAAGGTCAGCCCGCCCAGCATCAGGTAGTAGATGATCTTGCTGCCCTTGAACTCGTAGCGCGCCAGATAGTAGGCGCACATCGAGCCCAGCAGCATGACGATGACCAGCGAGAAGCCGACCACGATCACCGTGTTGAAGAAATAGGTGCCGATCGACGCCGTGGTCCAGGCCGACACGTAGTTGTCGAAGTTGAAACTGGTCGGCAGCGTGAAGGGCGAGGCGAAGATCTGCTGGGTGGTCTTGAACGAGCTCATCAGCACCCAGAGCAGCGGCGCGCAGATGATGATGGTCCAGGCGATCAGCGCGACGTGCGAAATCCTTGCCACCGTCTGGTCGGTCCAGATGGTCTTGCGGGCCACCGGATGCTCGAGCTGGGCGGTGGGCTTGAGCGGCGCCGCCGCTTTGGGCGCGGGCGCGGCGCGGACCAGAGGCGCCGGCGAAGTGGTGGTGACGGCACCGGATTTGGGCGGGCGCCCGGTCCACCAGAAGATGAAGAATACCAGCGCGGCGAACACCAGCGTGATGATCGCAAGAGTGGCGCCCATCGAGGTGGCGTAGCCGAACTTGCCCTTCTTGAAGGCGGTGTTCAGCAGGTGCTGCGAGATCACCACGGTGGAATTGGCCGGGCCGCCGCTCGGGTTGAGCGCCTGCATGTAGACGAAGGCGTCGAGCGCCAGGATGCCGAGATAGACATAGGCGGTGCGGATGTTGTCGCGGATCATCGGCACGGTGATGGAGATCGCCGTGCGGAAGCGGCCGGCGCCATCGACGCGCGCTGCTTCATAGACCTCTGACGGAATGCCTTTGATCGCCGCGATGAACAGCACCATGTAGAAGCCGACCATCGACCAGGCGATGACGAAGATCGAGGCGCCCATGGCGGTGCGCTCGTCGCCGAGCCAGGCGAAGGACTTGAAGAAATCGAACCCCATCGCCGTGAGGATGCCGTTCAACAGGCCACTCGAGGGGTCGTACATCTGCGCCCACAGGATGCCGATGACGATGGCGGGCACGGTGTAGGGGAAGAACGAGATCACCCGGTAGATGCCGGCGTGCTTGAGGCCCCGGATCTCGCCCTGGGTTGCGCCGCCGATCGTCACCAGGGTCGCCAGCGTCAGCGACAGGATGATGACGAGCGGAGGCAGGACCACGACCAGCACGATGCTGTTATAGACAGCCTTGGTGAAGACCGGGTCCTGCAGAAGCGCGGCATAGTTGGCCAGGCCCACGAAGTTCATTTTCTTCGAGAAGCCTGTCCAGTCAGTCATCGAGTAGTAGAAGGCTTGCACGAATGGCGAGATCACGAAGATCACGTAGATCGCCAGAGGGAGGCCCAGGAACACCAGCGCAAAGCTGGAGCTGCTGAGACTCGGCAATTTCCACCGGCGGGTCGTCGCGGCAGGTGCCCTCGCCATCGTGCTGTCCATTACTTCACTTCGACTTTCGTGACGGAGGCGTCGTTGTAAACGGCGCTGGTGATCGCCTCGAGAGCGGCGGTGAAGGCGGCGACGTCAAGCTTGCCATCGAGGAAGCTGTTCCAGACGACGAGTTCGTCCTGGTTCGTGCCGTAGAGGTCGAACGAGTTCCAGGTGAAGACGTCGCTGCCGGCTTCCGCGAGGAGCTTGGACTGCGAGACCAGAGCGGTCGAACCGAAACCGTCGGCCGGCACGGTGTCCTTGACGATGGTCGGGGCGAGCTTCGTCTTGGCGAAGTTCGTCGCGGCTTCCTTCGAGAGCATCGTGCGGAGCAGTTCCTTGCCACCGGCAAGGTTCAGCGCGCCCGCCGGGATGATGAACGGTTCGCCCGCCGTGGCGTGCAGAGCCGTCTTCGGCAGCTTGTCGTTGGCGTCGATCGACAGTTCCGCCATGCCGGTCATCTTGAAGTCTGCCTTGGTGGCCGGCTTCATTTCGTTCTCGATCCACGAGCCCGACGGGTAGAGCAGGAACGACTGGTCATTCGACCACTGCGCCTGAGCAGCGGTGAACTGGGTACCAGCGCCACCCGGCTTCATCATGCCGCCCGAGATGATCTCGTGCAGCGCGGTGAAGACGGCCTGGAACGCCGGATGCGACCAGAAGCCCGGAGTGAAGTTGTCGACGGCCAGACGCACTTCGTCGCCGCCCGCCTTGATCGCCGAAGCGACTGCGGTGGTGCGGTAGTAGGTCGCCGCTTCCTTGCCCCAACCGAACAGGTAGAGACCCTTTTCCTTGGCCTTCTTGCCCAGCTCGATGGCCTCGGCCCAGGTGGTCGGCGGGGTCCAGCCATTGGCTTCGAACAGCGAAGCCGAATACCAGATGCCGTAGACGGTCATCACGTAGTTCAGCGCGACGAACTTGTCACCGAAGGTGCCCGGCTTCTCGACGCCACCCACCAGGGTGTCGCGGATCTTGGTGCCTTCGAGGCTCGGGGCGTCGAGCACCGAGTTCATGTCTTCGAGCTGGTCGATGATGGCCGCAAAGCCGATGGCCTGCGCACCCGAATTGTCGATCAGGTCCGGCGGGTTGCCGCCGAGGAAACGCGGCTGCAGTTCCTGCGCGATCTGGGTCGACGGCGACACCTTGACGGTGACGCTCGGGTGGTTCTTCTGCACGAGGTTGGCAGCGAACTCGACATAGTCGATGCCGTAGCCGCCGTTGAAGATCACGGCGTCAACGGTCGAGCCGTCGGCGAGGCCAAACGGATTGGCCGCGTCCTGCGCGAAAGCGCTGGTCGAGCCGAGCAGGCCGCCGAACGGCGCTGCCGCCGCCAGAGCCGTCGTGCCGAGCAAGAAGCTGCGGCGGTCGATGGTCTTTTTGAACATTTAGTTCCTTCCCTTCTCCAAGTATTTAGTCGTTAGGCCCCACGCCAAACGCTGCCGTAATCCCTCAGGATTCCCCACGGATGCGCTTGCCGTAAAGATCTTCGAGAGCGCGGTTGTGTTCGTCGCCCCCGGGAATATTTGCTGAAATATAGAGCGGCGGCGTCTTGCCGCGCTTGAGCAGCGCTTCCGCCACGCCGATGGTGATGCGCTGAGCAATGAATGCTGCGGTGAGCGAGGAGACTGCGCCGACACCCATGCCGCCCTCCAGTTGAAGCGTACTGTCGCCGAAGGGCGCCAGGTTGTCGATGGCGATATCTGCCACCTCCATCAGGCGCTTACCGCTCGGATGCTTGGGCGTAACTTTGCTGGTGTGATCGAAGCTGGTTACCGCCACCACCTTGTGGCCGCGCGCCTTGGCGGCCAGCGCCAGCCCGACGATCGAGCCGTTGACGCCCGAGTTCGAGGCGATGATGAACACGTCGTTCTTGTCGAGCTCATAGAGCGACAGCAGGTTCTCGGCGACGTTCGGATCGCGCTCCAGCGCGGCACCGCCGAGGATCGACAGATCCTTGCCGCCGCGCAGCACCAGGGCGCGCAGCGGGATGCGGTTGGCGGCGATCAGCCCGCCGGCGCGGCCGGCGATTTCCATGGCGAAGGCTTCCGAGTGGCCGGTGCCGAAGGCCTGCACCACACCGCCGGCTGCAACCGCATCGGCCACCAGCGCAATGGTGTCGTCGATCGCCTGGTTCGGGCCGGCCAGCTTGGCAAGGCGGGTCGCGACTTCGGTATGAAACTGCGTAGTCAGGTCGGTCATAATGTACTCGGGTTCCGTTAGGTCTGGGCCGTCGCGCGGCGCGCGGCAGTGTTGGGCAAGGCGGCGCCCCGCATCGGGCGGCGGCGCGGCGCCACCGCGGCGCCGGAGGCGGCGAGGAAGCGCGTCGTGCGGTCGAAGTTCGACTGCGCGATCAACAGGTAGAGCAGGTCCACCACGAACAGCTGGCAGTGCCGCGCCGAGAGATCGGCGGGCTGCAGGTAGCCATCTGGCGAGGCGGCGATCAGCACGTCATGGGCAAGCCGCGCCAGCGGGGAATCCGGGTTGCCGGTGATTGCCACGGTATGGGCCCCCGACGCCTTGGCGACGGTCAACATCTGGATGGTTTCGTCGGTCCGGCCGGTATTGGAAATGCCGATGGCGACGCAGCGATCATCGAGGATGGCGGCGCTGGTCAGCCCGTTATGCACCTCGGCCCAGGTATGGACATTGACGCCGATGCGGTAGAGCCGCGCCTCGGTCTCGAGCGCCGTCAGCGCGCTGCCGCCGACGCCGTAGACATCGAGCTGGCGGGCCTTGACGATCGCCTGGGCCACCCGGATGGCGGTGGGCATGTCGAGCAGCCCCGCGGTGGTCTGGAGGCTCAGCACATGGGTGTTGAGCAGGGCGTTGCGGATTTCGTCGGGCGAGTCATCGGGTCCGAAGGACCGGCCGATTTCGCCGATCCACGCCGCCTTGGCGCCGCCGCGGCCGACATCCTCGGCGATCCCGACCCGGAGCTGCGAATAGCCGCCATAGCCGATCATCCGGCAGAAGCGCGTGACGCTGGCGGCGGAGGTCCCTGCCCGCTCGGCGAGATCGGTGATCGAGAGGTTCAGCGGCGCCTTGGGGTCGTCAATCAGCACTGCCGCGATTTTCGCCATCGTAGCCGGCATCTGGGACTGGTAAGTCCTGATCCGGTCCAGAACGCTGAACGTCTTTGCGATGGCGGTCATCTATGTTAGGAGCCCATACCCTGAAAATCACTCTCAAGAAGGCCGCTGTGCGGATGAAAACAATTCTTATCCAGCAATTTTCACGAAGGCAAGCGGGTCGATAACGCGATGAACAAGGCGTTGCTCGCCATCGATGTGGGCGGGTCCACATCGCGCGCCACCCTGGTCGACAAGACCGGCCGCTGCCTCGGCCAGGGCCGTAATCGCGGCGGCAATCCTGCCTCCAACAGCCCGGAGCAGGCCGCTTCCGCCATCATTTCGGCGGTCGAAGCCGCCGTTGCCGAGGCCGGCTCCCCGCTCGATATCGAGCTGGCGCTGATCGCCCTCGCAGGCCCGCGCGCCCATGTGGCGCAGGATCGGCTGGAAGCGGCGTTTCGTGAAAATGGCCTGAGCGGCCCCCTGGTGTTCGCCGGCGACCTCGAGGCCCTGCTCGCTTCGGTGACCGCGGCGCGCGACGGCTATTGCATCGTGGCGGGCACCGGTGCGGGCGCGGTACGGATCCGCGACGGCAGCATCGAGGCCGTGGTCGACGCGGCCGGGTGGCTGCTGGGCGACCTCGGTTCGGGCTACTGGCTCGGCCACCACGCGGCGATCGCGGTAACCGCCGACCTCGAGGGCCGGGGCGACAAGACCGCCCTGACGGCGGCGCTGCTCGGCGCCTTCGGCATCGCCTATTCCGACGAGAAGGCCTTTACCGGCCGTCAGCTTTGCCTGCAGCAGTTCGTCGATGCGATCTACAAGCTCCGCCCGATCGAGCTGGCCCGCTTCGCGCCGCTGGTCATCGCCAACCGTACCGACAAGGTCGCGGCAGCGCTGCTGGCGCAGTCGGAGGCGTATTTGCTCGCCGATTTCAAGATGATCTTCGATCCCGGGATGCCCGGCCCGGTGGCGCTCGGCGGCGGCATCGCCCCGCATCTGCTCACCCTGCCGGCTGCGCTATCCGAAGTCATCCGCGCCGCCGGCCACACCCCCGATGTCCGCATCGCCGGCGACGGCTCGGTCGGCGCCGTGGTGCTGGCGATGCGCGCCATCGGCCTCGCCGTGGATGACAGCACGGTGGCGGCGGTGACCGCGTCGATGGCGGAGCGCACGGCGGTTTCGGCCTAGAACGAGCCAGTGAAGGGCCGGGGGGCGTCCTCGGCCACTGGCACAGAACGCCCGATCCGCCACCATCGGCACCAGCACGTTCGGTCGCTTGGTGACCCGGCTCGCCGGCATCGCCGGTGGCCTCTCTGTGCCCTGAGCATAGCCTAAAGTGGGACGTAGGAGCGGGCCGGTCAGCATTGACACGTTTGGCCGACGAGTCGAATATTCTCAGCATTGGAACGGTTTGTTCCAAATATGGGACACCAGTTCCCTGCATGACGTAAGTATTTCGCCTCCTGAGGGGGAGGCATTGAGTTCGGCCTGAAGCAACGCGCTGGGCCGACCTGGAGGAGAAGCTAGCAATGAACATACTCGACAGCCGCCCTGGCCGCGGCTTGTTCAAACTCGCCCTGACGTCACTATTTCTGGTTGCGGCAGGACTGTCGCCGGCAGCCGCCCAGAGCGCCGCGGAAGGCGGCACGATGGTCTTCGCCCACGAGCAGGAACCGGGCAGCCTCAACATCCTGCACCCGAGCGCCGGCGGCGGCGCCGCCTCGGCGACTGGCGGCCTGTTCAACGTCGGGACCTACCGCTTCCCGCCGGGCAGCGATCCGGTGCCGTTCATCATTTCGAAGGAAGCCGAGATCACCAACGACCCGTTCACGGTGACCTACACGATCCGCGACGACGCGGTGTGGAACGACGGCACGCCGATCACGGCGGCGGACTATGCCTTTACCTACGAGACCATCGTCAACCCGGATTGGACCATCGCCAACCGCCGGCCCTACGATCTGATCACCGGCTACGAGATCATCAGCGACAAGGTGATCCGCTTCGATTTCAGCCAGCCCTATGCCTATTACCAGCAGATGTTCCCGCTGCTGCTGCCCAAGCACGATCTCGAGGGCAAGGACTGGGACACCGCCTGGCGCGACGGGCCGGGCGTCACCAATGGCGCCTTCAAGTTCGAGGCGTGGCAGAAGGGCCAGCAGATCTCGTTCGTCAAGAATGAGCACTACTGGGCCGATGGTCCCAAGCTCGACCGCATCGTCATCCGCTTCGTGCCGGAAACCAACACGTTGCTCGAACTGCTGCGCTCGGGCGAGATCGATGCCTCCGACCCGCAGCCGCAACCGCAGATCATCAGTGCGGTGGCCGGGCTCGACGGCATGAAGGTCAATGCCCGCTCCGGCCTCGTCACCGAGTTCATGCGCTTCAACCTGAAGACGCCGGGCCTCGACAAGGCGTTCGTCCGCCAGGCCATCGGCATGGGTATCGACCGCGTGGCGCTGGTCGAAAACCTGATGGGGCCGATCGACCCCGAGGCCAAGCCGACCCAGAGCCTGTTCTTCGAGCCGACCAGCCCCTACTACAAGCCCAACTTTTCGAGCCTCGATTACGACCCGGCCGGGGCTATCGCGCTGCTCGAACAGAATGGTTGCGTGCGCGGCGCCGATACGGTGTTCGAGTGCGACGGGGTGCGGCTGGAATTCGGCTATCTCAGCACCTCGGGCAACGAGCGGCGCGAGCTCACCTTCGAGATCGTGCAGTCGTTCCTCGCCGAGGTCGGCATCAAGGTGAACGCCGACTTCGCCCCGGCGGCGATCCAGTTCGGCACCCGCCTGCCGGAAGGCGACTTCCAGATCATCAGCCATGGCGGCCCCTACAACGACGCCAAGGAAATCCTCACGGTCTATGGCTGCGACTCGCCGACCAACACCACCGGCTATTGCAACCCCGAGGCCGATAAGCTCGCCAACCAGGCCCTGCAGACGCCGGATGCCGCGGCCCGGGCCGAGCTGATGAACCAGTACGAAGCGATCATCGCCAAGGACGTGGCGCTGATCCCGTATTTCGGCCTGCCGCGCATGGTGGTCTACAACTCCAAGCGCGTCGAAGGCTTCAATGTCAGCCCGGCGCAGGATGGCAGCGTGTCGATCGGCGGCTGGTACTGGAACTGGAACTCGCACGAGTTCCACCGGGTGCAGTAGCGCCCCCACCGCAACCTCGCGTCCCGGCGGCACAGGCTCGCCGGGACGTGTCGACTCCCGACGCGAGCTTGATCCATGCGGTTTGTGTTCCAGCGTCTCGCGTTCAGCCTCGTGGTGCTGTTCGTCGCGACCATCATCATCTTCTTCGGCATCTCGGCGATCGGCGATCCGCTGGGCGAAATCCGCTCGCAGCCCGGCATCAGCCAGGAGGCGCTGCAGCGGCTGATCGACAAGAAGCACCTCGATGACCCGCTGATCATCCAGTACGGCTACTGGTTGCGCGACCTGCTGTTCAACCAGTTCGGCACCGACCTGCTGTTCGACCGACCAATCTGGCCGGAACTGAGCCGGGCGCTGGGCACGACGCTGCAGGTGGTGCTGGCGGCCGAAGTCCTCGCCATCCTCGTCGCCGTCGTCATCGGCACGCTCGCCGCACGCTACCAGTATTCGCTGTTCGATTACGGCACCACGCTCGCGAGCTTCATCGGCTACGCCATCCCGGTGTTCTGGCTGGCGCTGATCCTGCAGATCCTCACGGTCAATTTCTACGAAGCCACCGGCATCCGTATCTTCTATATTTCCGGGCTCAGTTCCGACGATGCGGGGACCGGCTTTGCCTGGCTGGTCGATCGGATCCAGCATCTGGTACTGCCGGTGCTGGTGCTGTCGATCGCCTCGATCGCCTCGCACAGCCGCTATGTCCGTGCCTCGATGCTCGAGGTGATCAACTCGGACTATGTGCGCACTGCGCGCGCCAAGGGCGTCAACGAGCGCACCATCCTGCTGCGGCATAGCCTGAGGAACGCCACGCTGCCGCTGGTCACCGTGATCGGGGTCAGCATCGGCCACCTGTTCAACGGCACCATCCTGATCGAGACGATCTTCTCGATGCCGGGGATGGGCCTCTACTTCTTCAACGCGCTCAACACCCGCGACACCTACTCACTGATGGCCTGGCTGGTGGTCACCTCGGCGGTGATGCTGCTGATGAACCTGATCACCGACCTGCTCTATGGCGTACTCGACCCGAGGATCAACAAATGACCGATCACGGCGTAGCGGCTGCGGCCGGCGATCGCGAAGGCCTCGACGTCAAGGTGCGCTCGCAGTTCCGGCTGGCGCTGGGGCGGTTCCTGCGCCACCGGGTGGCGATGGCGAGCCTCGTCATCCTGGCAGTCATCATCGTCGTCGCGTTCTCAGCCGAAGTGATCACGCCCTACAGTTTCGACGGGATGAACCTGCGCGCGGCGCGCCTGCCGCCGACGCTCGAGGGTGGACACCTGTTCGGCACCGACAAGCTGGGGCGCGACTACTTCACCCGCGTGCTGTACGGCGCCCGCACCTCGATTTTCGTCGCCCTGGTGGTGGCGCTGCTGTCGACGCTGATCGGCACGCTGATCGGCGCCACCGCCGGCTATTTCGGTGGCTGGATCGACGATGTGTTCATGCGCTTCACCGACCTGGTGCTGATCCTGCCCGGGCTGGCGCTGCTGATGATCCTCATCGCCTTCATCGGCGAGGGCTCGCCGCTGCAGATCGCCATCATCCTGTCGTCGCTGATGTGGACGCTGATCGCCCGGGTGGTGCGGGCGCAGATCCTGTCGATGCGCACCCGTGAGTTCGTCGAAGCGGCGACGCTGTCGGGGGCTTCGGCCTGGCGGGTGATCTGGCGGCACATGCTGCCCAACATGCTGGGACCGATCATCGTCAACGCCACGCTGACGGTGTCGTCGGCCATCCTGATCGAGTCGGCGCTGTCATTCATCGGCTTCGGGGTGAAGCCCCCTACCCCGGCACTGGGCCAGCTGATCTCGGACGGTCGCGGGGCAATGCAGACGCAGTGGTGGCTGGTGACCTTCCCGGGGCTTGTGATCATCGCCATCTGCCTCACCATCAACTTCATCGGCGACGGGCTGCGCGACGCGCTCGACGCCCGGCAGGCGCAACGGAGCTGATCGATGACGCCAGCGAACCAAGGTCCGCCCCTGCTTTCAGTGGAGCGGCTGATCACCGAGTTCCGCAGCGCCGAGGGCACGGTGCGGGCGGTCGACGAGGTGTCGTACCAGATCTGGCCCGGCGAGACGCTGGCGGTGGTGGGCGAATCCGGTTCCGGCAAGAGCGTCACCGCCATGTCGGTGCTCGGCCTCATCCCGCGACCGCCCGGCCGGATCGCCGGCGGGCGCATCCTGTTCGAGGGGCGCGACCTGCTGACGGTGCCGCCGGCCGAGATGCGGGCCATTCGCGGCAAGGCCATCTCGATGATTTTCCAGGATCCGATGACTTCGCTCAACCCGGTGCTGACCGTCGGCTTCCAGATCGCCGAAGCGATGCTGGCGCATGGCGACATGGGGCGTGCCGAGGCCGCCGAGCGCGCGGTGGAGCTGCTGCGCACCGTGGGCGTACCCAATGCCGCCGAGCGCTACCAGCAGTTCCCGCACCAGTTCTCGGGGGGCATGCGGCAGCGTGCGCTGATCGCCATGGCGATCGCCAACCGGCCGCGGCTGGTGATTGCGGACGAGCCGACCACGGCGCTCGACGTGACGATCCAGGCGCAGGTGTTCGAAGCGCTGCGGCTGGCGCAGGCCGAGACGCAGGCAGCGATGGTGCTGATTACCCACGACATGGGGCTGGTGGCCGAACTCGCCGACCGGGTGGTGGTGATGTATGGCGGCAGGGTGGTCGAGACCACCGACGTGCGGACGCTGTTCCACGCGCCGCGCCATCCCTATACTAGGGGGCTGTTGGCCAGCCTGCCGCGGATGCATGAGCGCTCCGAGCGGCTGACGCCGATCCCGGGCGCGCCGCCGAGCCTCGTCAACCGTCCCTCCGGCTGCGCCTTTCACCCACGCTGCGCGCATTCGGCCGGCCGGCTGCCGTGTCGTACGGAGGTGCCGGCCATGCGCGAGGTGGAGCCGGCACATTGGTCGGCCTGCCATTATGCCGAGGAGCTCCAGGACAGCCGGGAAAGGGTCGAAGCATGACGGCCGGGACGCGAGCGGAGCCGCTGCTCAAGATCGACAACCTGGTGAAGCATTATGGCGTGCGGGGCGGCAGGAAGCCGGCGATCCAGGCGGTCAACGGCATCAGCCTGGCCCTCAGGGCCGGCGAGACACTCGGGCTGGTGGGGGAATCCGGTTGCGGCAAATCCACCACCGGGCGCTGCATCATCGGGCTCGAGCAGCCGACCGGAGGGCAGATCGTCTTTGACGGCAAGCCGGTGGAGCATGGCCGGCGGGCGGCGCTCACCGCGATGTGGCGCGACATGCAGTACGTGTTCCAGGACCCGTTCGCCTCGCTCAACCCGCTGATGACGGTGTTTGCCATCCTGTCCGAGCCGCTGCGGCTTTCGGGGATGAAGGCTGCGGAGACCCAGGCGCGGGTCGCCGAGCTGATGCGACTGGTCGGGCTGGCGCCCGAGCACGGCAACCGCTTTCCGCATGAGTTTTCTGGCGGCCAGCGCCAGCGCATCGGCATCGCCCGGGCTCTGGCGCTCAACCCGAAACTGCTGATCCTCGACGAGCCGGTTTCGGCGCTCGACGTCTCGATCCAGGCGCAGGTGATCAACCTGCTCGAAGACCTGCAGGACCAGCTCGGGCTCGCCTATCTGTTCATCGCGCATGATCTCTCGGTGGTCAGCCATATCTGCGACCGCATCGCGGTGATGTATCTGGGGCGGATCGTCGAGGTCGGTACGCGCGAGGAGATCTTCGACCGACCGCAGCACCCCTACACCCAGGCGCTGCTCAGCGCCGTGCCGATCGATGACCCCGACCTGCGCGGCAGGCGCAAGCGCATCGTGCTGCAAGGCGATCCGCCCAGTCCGGCCAACCCGCCATCGGGCTGCGCGTTCCGCACCCGCTGCTGGAAAGCCACCGATATCTGCGCGCAAGCGGTGCCGGCGCTGGAGCCGAAACCTCAGGCCAGGCAGGCGGTGGCCTGCCACCATGCCGGCGCGCTTACGGCGGAACCCGCGTGAGCCATGCGCCAGGCGGGTAGGAGATCGGGGCCGGATCGTGTAGACGGCTAATCGGTTTTCCCAAGCGGCGTGGCTTCAGCATGAAACTGCAAAACCGGCGGGTGCTGCTGATCATCGGCGGCGGGATCGCTGCCTACAAGGTGCTGGAGCTGATCCGGCGGCTGCGTGACGAAGGCGCGAAAGTGCGTTGCGTGATGACGGCGGCGGCGGCCGAGTTCGTGACGCCGCTCTCAGTCGCAACGCTCAGCGCCGACCGGGTGTTTTCCAATCTGTTCGACCGCGATGACGAGCATGATGTCGGTCATATCCGGCTGTCGCGCGAGGCCGACCTGGTCGTGGTGGCGCCGGCGACGGCCGACCTGATGGCAAAGGCCGCGACCGGCGCCGCGAACGACCTCGCCAGCGCCGTGCTGCTCGCCTCGGACAAACCTGTACTGATGGCACCGGCGATGAACCCGCGCATGTGGGCGGCGGCGCCGACGCGGCGGAACCATGCGACATTGCTGGCGGATGGCGTGCGGTTCGTCGGGCCGAAATCCGGTGCGATGGCGGAAGCGGGCGAGGCCGGCGAGGGCCGGATGGCGGAACCGGCGGAAATCCTCGCGGCCATTGTCGAACAGCTGGCGCCGGCGGGGCCGTTGTCGGGCAAGACGTTTATCGTCACCTCCGGACCGACGCATGAGCCGATCGATCCGGTGCGCTACATTGCCAACCGTTCGTCGGGGAAACAGGGGCACGCCATCGCCGCGGCGCTGGCCAAGCTCGGGGCAGAAGTGCGGCTGATCACCGGGCCGGTATCGATCGCCGATCCTGCCGGCGTCATTACCACCCATGTGGAGACGGCGCGGGACATGCTGGCCGCTGTCGGGGCCGCCCTGCCCGTCGACGGCGCGGTGTTCGTCGCCGCGGTGGCGGACTGGCGCGTCGACAGCGTTGCCGCCGACAAGATCAAGAAGCAGCCCGGCGCCGGCACGGTGCCGAGCCTCAGCATGGTGGAGAACCCGGACATCCTCGCGACGGTCGGGCACCACGCACAGCGGCCGAGGCTGGTGGTCGGTTTCGCCGCCGAAACGCGCGACGTGGTGGCCAATGGCGAAGCCAAGCTCAGGCGCAAGGGCGCCGACCTGATCGTCGCCAACGACGTGTCGGCGGCAGGCGGCGCGATGGGTGGCGATCGCAACCGAGTGACCTTGCTGAGCGCCGCGGGCGCCGAGGCATGGCCCGAGCTCGACAAGCTCGAAGTGGCGGAACGGCTGGCCCAGGTGATCGCGGCGCGGCTCGCTGGCGGGCCGACACGCGGATGACGCGGACGGCCGAACTCTCGCCCTACCACCACTTCAGCAAGGCGGAGTGGGTGGCGCTGCGCGCCGACGAGCCGATGACGCTCACGGCCGAGGACGTGATGCGGCTGCGCGCCCTGTCCGATCCGATCTCGCTTTCCGAGGCCGAGCAGGTCTACCTGCCGCTGGCGCGGCTGCTGTCGCTCTATGTCGAGGCGATCCAGGACCTGCACCGCGTGTCGCAGCGCTTCCTCAATACCGGCGCGCCGAAGGTACCGTTCATCATCGGGGTGGCAGGTTCGGTGGCGGTGGGCAAATCCACCACCGCCCGCATCCTCCGAGCGCTGCTGCAACTCTGGCCGTCGAGCCCCAAGGTCGACCTGGTCACCACCGACGGCTTCCTCCACCCCAACGCGGTGCTGACCGAGCGCGGGCTGATGCGGCGCAAGGGCTTTCCGGAAAGCTTCGACCGGGGGCGGCTGGTGGGGTTTCTCGCAGCAGTGAAATCGGGAACGCCGGCGCTCGAGGTGCCGATCTACTCGCACCTCGTCTATGACGTGGTGCGGGGCGAGCACCTGATCGTCGATCAGCCGGACATCCTGATCGTCGAAGGGCTCAACATCCTGCAGCCGGGTGCGCCCGGCAAGGCGGGTACGCCGATCCTCTATGCTTCGGACTTCATCGACTTCTCGATCTACATCGATGCCGACCCGGCAGATCTCGAAGCCTGGTATCTGGAACGCTTCTTCCGGCTCAGGGAGACGGCGTTCCGCAACCCGGACTCCTTCTTCAAGCGCTATGCCGACATGAGCAAGGACGAGGCGGGCAGGTTCGGGCTCGACAACTGGCGCTCGATCAACCTGCCCAACCTGATGGACAATATCGCGCCGACGCGGACACGGGCCGACCTGATCCTCAAGAAGGGCAGCGACCACCTGGTCGCCGACGTGCTGCTGCGCATGGTGTAGAATGGCCCTTCATGCAGCGCGCCCGACGCGATAGGCTCCGCCTCGCCTAAGCATCTCGGGGGGAAATGACATGGCCAGCCTGCTGACGCTCACCTACTCATCGCCGACGCTCGAAGTCGCCAAGGGCGAGGCGCTGGTGACCCAGGGTACGCCCGGGCGCGACCTCTATGTGCTGGAGAGCGGCAAGTTCGTGGTCGAGCGCAACGGCATGGCGATCGCCACCATCGAACATGCCGATGCGATGATCGGCGAGATGTCGGTGCTGCTGGGCCGGCCGCACAGCGCCACGGTGCGAGCCGAGCGCGACAGCAAGGTGCGGGTGGTGCGCGACGCCATGCGCATCCTCGAAAAGCACCCCGAACTCGCCCTGAGGATCGCGCAGTTGCAGAGCCAGCGGCTCGACGCGACGTCAGCGCTGCTGGTGGAACTCAACCACGAGCATGTCGACAAGCCTGCCGAGCGGAACCTGATCGGGCGGATCTTTTCGACGCTGATGGCGCCGGGGAAAGACCCCGGGCAGCACTAGGCACTGGTCGGCACGGTGCCTCGGCCGTCGCCTTCCCCCGCGGCGCTGCGCCTGCGCCAGGAGGGGAGCCAGTTCAGATCGCGACCAATCCTTCGCGCAGGATGATCGACACCGCATCGGCACGATTGCGGGCGCCGAGCTTCTCGAGGATCGCGGTGACATGGAACTTCGCCGTGTGCACCGAGATATCGAGGGCGCGGGCGATCACCTTGTTGGAGGCGCCATCGACCAGCAGTTCGGCGACCTGGCGTTCGCGCTGGCTGAGCCGCGGCAGGAGCGACGCGGGCAACCGTTCGTTGCCGGCGCGCTCGACCGTTTCGCGCTCGAGCGCGTAGCCGGCGCCGATGAGCATGGCGGCGGCGAGGATCAGGCCCGGATCGAGGCTGTCGATGGCATTGCGGCGCGCTTCATCGGCACCGACGCGCAGCACGCGGTGCGCACCGGTGACCCCACCCAGCGCGGCCGGGCGATCGGTAATGGTGACCGCCGCTTCCTGAGCGTCGGCCTCGTAAAGATCATGACGACCGGCGATCAGGGTGCGGAGCACCTGTTCGAGGGCCGGGTCGGTGAGATCGAAGGCGACGCCGAGGACCAGCCCGCCGAGGACGGACCGGGCAACCGGAGCTTCAGCCCCGCGGGCGTTCGCCGATAGTGATCTCGAGTTCCAATGCACTGCCACCGCGTTGCACTCCCAAGCTGATAGTCTTGCCGACGGTGCCGGCGTTCAGGCGATCGGCGACATCGCTGACCGCATGCACCGCTGCTCCACCCCATGTGGTGATTATGTCGCCAACAAGGAAGCCCCCATTGGCAGCCGGGCTCTCCGGCTCGAGGCCGACGACGATGGCGCCGCCATCCTGGCCGAGCGGATGGAGGCTGACGCCGAGCCAGCCGCGCGGGATATAGCCCTTTTCGCTCAGCGTCGCCACCGAACGGGCGATGGTCGAAGCCGGAATGGCGAGGGTGCGGCGCCGCGCCCCGGTGACGGCCATGCCGATGAGGCTGCCATCCGGCGCCACCACGGCGCCGCCTTCGCTGCGCGGCGACAGACGCAGCCCGAGCGTGATGCGCGCATCGATCTCGCCACCCCGCATGCTGCGCCAGGCGGCACCGACCTCGGTGACCGCGGCAAGGCCGGACAGCACCGAGTCTTCACCGCGGCCGACGAGCACGGCAAGTGAGCCGGGCACCGGCAGGGCGGCATGGGCCCAATCGGGAAACTCACCCGTTTCGAGCTTCAGCAGCGCCACATCGGTACTGGAGTCACGGCCGATGAGCTGAGCGGCGGCGACCTTGCCATCGGCACCGAGCACCGCCACCTCGTCGTCGCCCTCGAGCACCTCATCGGCGGTAACGGCGAGGCCGGTGCGCCAGATGAAGCCCGAGAGTTCGCGGCCATCGCGACCCTGGAGGGCAATGATGCGGGGAGCGACGCTGGCGGTGAGCGCCGCGAGGGAAGCGGAAAGCGCCTGGAGTTCGGGGAAGGACATGTGAGTGGCCTGGTTGCGATGCTGAGGAAAACTTGCGCCCGGACCCGGCGGCTCGAAAGCTCCCCATATGGGCAGGATCGTGCACAACAGGCGGAAAACCCACATCTGCGACAGCCGAAACTGCCGGAGCACCCCCATGGCTCAGCCCCTGCCCTTCACGACCGACCACCGCCTGCTCGATGTCTACTCGCTCACCGTTTCCGAGGTCGCAGAGACCGTGGGACCGGCCGTGGGCATGGTGACGACAGACGGCAAAGGCCACGGCTCCGGCGTGGTGTTGTCGCAGGACGGGCTGGTGGTCACCAACTCGCATGTGGTCGGCAGCCACAAGGATGTGCACCTGGCGCTGCCCGACGGACACCGGCTGGCCGGGCGGGTGCTCGGCGCCGATCCCGATACCGATCTCGCCATTCTCAAGGTTGATGGCAGCGCCCTGCCGATCGCGATGCTGGGCGACAGCAGCGAGCTGAAGCGCGGGCACATCGCCATCGCCATAGGCAACCCGTTGGGGTTCGAATCGACCGTTACCGCCGGGGTGATCTCGGCGCTCGGGCGGAGCCTGCGCTCGCCATCGGGCCGGCCGATCGAGGATGTGATCCAGACCGATGCGGCGCTCAACCCCGGCAATTCCGGTGGCGCGCTGGTCTCGAGCCTTGGCGAGGTGGTGGGGATCAGCACCGCGATGATCGCGGGGGCGCAAGGCATCTGCTTTGCGGTGGCCAGCAACACGGTGAAGCTGGTGCTGGGCGAAGTGCTGCAGCATGGCGGGGTGCGGCGGGCCTATCTCGGGGTCGCCGCCGACACGGTGAACCTGCCGCGACGGGTGGCTGATGCCGCGCATGTCGGCACCCGGACGGCGGCAGTGCTGCATTCGATCGTCAGCGATGGCCCGGCCGCCCGGGCCGGAGTGCGCGAAGGCGATGTGCTGCTGAGCCTCGATGGCCGGCCGGTCGAAGGCCCGGGCCCACTGCTCAGGATGCTCACTGCCGATGCCATCGGCCGGCGGGTGCGGCTGCAGCTGCTGCGCCAGGGCCGGCTGCTGGAACTCGAGGTGGTGCTGACGCAGCGGCCGAGCGGGCCGGAGCTCCGGTAGACACGGAGCGAAGGGCCACCCCCACCCTTGATCCCTCCCCACAAGGGGGAGGGAGACGATGGAACCGAGAGCTTGCAGTCAGATCTCCCTCCCCCTTGTGGGGAGGGCAGCAAAGCTTGTGAGCGCAGCGAACTAGCGCCGCTGGGTGGGGGACGCCTTATGCACCAGCGTGAGTCACCCCACCACCGTCTTGCTGCTGTGACCGCCGTTCACTACGGTGCCGCCCATTGGCGGAGGGCTTTTGTCATGGCGGCTGAGTGCAAGGTGATCCGGGGCGGCGAGGGCTTCCACGGCAAGCAGGGGCTCGACTATTTCGCCGGCGTTTCGGCGCAATCGGCAGGGGCCAAGGGGATCTGCATGCACATGGCGGTGATCCCGCCGGGCGCTGAGGCCAAGCCGCATTATCACGAGGCGCACGAGACGGCGATCTTCCAGATCGAGGGCTCGACCTCGTTCCGCCACGGGCCGAACCTGGAGTTCACCGACGTGGTCAACGAGGGTGACTATGTGTACATCCCCGCCGGCGTCCCGCATCAGCCGTTCAACCCCACCAACAAGCTGGCGCGGGCCCTGATCGCCCGCACCGACCCCAACGAGCAGGAAAGCGTGGTGCTGATCTAGCTGCCTCGCCTGCAGCACCTGCCGAACCCGCTCAGTCTGTTCAATCGCGCAATCGAACCGGAAAAGTCCGCGGCTTTTCCTGATCACGCTCCGGAAGCTCCACGATGCAGAAACTCCTCGTCCTCCAGTCGCTGTGGACCATGCTCGGCCTCAAGGGCGCACCGCCCGAGCGCTCGCTCGAGGCCAATGTCGAGATCATTGCCAATGCCGGGTTCGATGGCTTCGGCACGCAATGGGTCGATGCCGAAATGGCGCAGCGGGCCGGCCGGCTGGCAAAATCCAGCGGGCTGGTGGTCGAGGGTCTGTGCTTTCCCACCGACATCGACAGCCTGCAACCGGTGCTCGAATGGGGCGCCGCCTATGGCGTGCACCACATCAACATCCAGCCCAACCTGCGGCCGCGGACGCTGGCCGAGGCGGTGCGGGTGGCGGAGGGCTGGCTCAGACTCTCCGAGCAGGTGCCGTTTCCGGTCTATGTCGAGACGCATCGCGACCGGATGACCAACGACCTGCATTTCACCCTCGACCTGATCGGCGCGCTGCCCGAGCTGAAGCTCCTGGCCGACCTCTCGCATTACGTGGTGGGGCGCGAGATCACCCTGCCGGTGTCCGAGGAAATCGAAGCGCAGATGACGACGATCCTCGAGCATTGCTGGGCCTATCACGGCCGGGTGGCCAGCAGCGAACAGGTGCAGCTGCCGCTTTCGTTCCCGCAGCATGCGCCGTGGCTGGAGCAGTTCGGCACCTGGTGGCGGAACGGCTTTGCCGACTGGAAGAACCGGGCCGGCCCGGATGCCGAACTCAGCTTCCTCTGCGAACTCGGCCCGCAGCCCTATGCCATCGCCGGCGCCGACGGCACGGACCTTACCGATCGCTGGGCCGAGTCGCTGCAGCTGCGCGACCTGGCGCGGGCCGCCTGGGGCCGAACGATAAATTGATCGACAGCCAACTTGCCTCGGCCATAATGGTGCGCAAGCACTAGGACTTCTGATGGGCGGCTTTTAGGGGCAAGTTCCATGCAGACGAAGTCGATCGGCAATAACGGCCCGTCGCGGCGGGCCTTTCTCTTGAGCGCGGCGAGTTTCGGTGGGCTGGCGCTGGCCGGTTGCTCGACCACCATCGGCAATCGGCAGCTGACTGTGCCGAATCTCTTGCCGGCGGCCATCTCGCCCTACTACCTCGACATCTACGGCGCCATGCCGAACGAGAAGTTTCCGGTGCCTGCCGTTGACCTCAACAAGGTCGACCAGCAGTTTCTGAGGACGGAAGTAGACGATCCGACCGGCGAGCAGCCCGGCACGATCGTGGTCGAGACCTCGCAACGCTATCTCTACCTCGTCAAGGGCGGCGGGCGGGCCATGCGCTATGGCGTCGGCATCGGCCGCGATGGCTTCACCTGGTCGGGGCGTGGCAATATCGGACGCAAGGCGCAATGGCCGACCTGGTACCCGCCGGCCGAGATGATGCAGCGCCAGCCCGAGACGCGGGAATATGCCGGCGGCATGCCCGGTGGCCTCAACAATCCGCTGGGCGCGCGGGCGATGTACATTTACCGCAATGGCGTCGACACCATCTACCGCCTGCATGGCACGCGCGAATACTGGAGCATCGGCCAGGCGGTGTCGTCGGGCTGCGTGCGGCTGATCAACCAGGACGTGATCGACCTCTACTCGCGGGTGTCGGTGGGGACGCCCATCATCGTCAACGGCTGATCAGTTCGCCTCGCGGGTCAATGTCGCCTTGGGCACCGGGCAGTTCATCTTGCCGGTGAAGGGATCGAGCGTGCAGCTCGGCCAGATGTGGCAGACCTGTTTCTTGGTGAACGGATCGAGCGTGCAGTTGGGCGGAATGCTGTCACCGTTATTGCGTTCGGCGAGGGCGGGAGCAGCACCAAGGGCGACAGTGAGAACGGCGGAAAGCAGAGCGATGCGGAGCATGGTCTTGGTCCTCTCGGCTGGTTCTATGGCTGGCAGCGTGCGCCGGCCCCGCTGAACCGGCGCTGAGGCGCGCGTTCAGGGAACCAAAGGGGCCGGGACGGCTTGTTCGATCGCCATCGGAGGAGAAGCGATGAGTGCCGAAACCAGACAGCCACCCAGGGTAGCGCAGGTGGACCAGGTGATGGACGAGAACGGCCAGCCGATCGCGCTGCCGGAGAACTCGACATTACAGGTGACGCGTGAGGTCGAAGAGACGATCGGCGGTACCGGGCCCACCAACTGGTGGAAACGCGGACTGATTGCCGTGGGGATCGTGGTGGTGATCCTCCTGGCCTTCCAGCTGCTGGCCAGCAACACGCGATCGCCGGCGAGCGCACCAGCCGCCACCACCACACAATGAACGAGGCCCGGGGCGTGCCCGGGCCTCGTTCATTCAATCTCGCGGCGCTCAGCCCTGGATGGGCGAGAGCTGGATTTCGACGCGGCGGTTCTGCGCGCGACCCGACTCCGTGGCGTTCGAGGCGATCGGATCCTCCTCGCCCTTGCCGGTGATGTAGAAGCGGCGCTGGTCGATGCCCTGGCTGGCCAGGACCGTCGCGACCGCGGTGGCGCGCTTCTGGCTCAGTTCCTTGTTGTAGCTGTCCGACCCCTGCGAGTCGGTATGGCCATAGACGTCGATGACGGTCTTGTTGAACTTCTTCAGCACCAGACCGACCGAGACCAGGGTCTCGCTGAACCGTGGCTGCACCGTCGCCGAGTCGGTGGCGAAGGTGATGTTGGACGGCATGTTGAGGATGATCTGCTGGCCGACGCGGGTCACCGACACGCCGGTCCCCTGCAACTGGGCGCGCAGTTCGGCTTCCTGCTGGTCCATGTAGCTGCCGATAGCCGCGCCGGTGAGGCCGCCGACGCCGGCGCCGATCAGCGCTGCGACGCGCGGGTCAGCGCCGGTCGCCGCGCCGATGATGCCGCCGACCACGGCGCCGCCGCCCGCACCGAGCAGCGCCCCGCCGGTGGTGTTGGAGAGCTGGCTCTGGCCGGTGTAAGGATTGACCGAAGTGCAGGCGCTCAGCGAAAGAGCCGCGAGCCCGGCGATCAGTATCTTGGATTTCATCGAGTCCCCCGTAGGTGTGGCGCACGTTCTCGCCAGCGATTGCGGCAGCAAGGTGTTCGCCTCGCCGCCTTTGCCCGCGGCGAGACTAGAGCAGTTCGCCCTTTCGTTGAAGCGGTCCCCCGCCGGCCGGTCAGCCGTGCGCCCAGCCGCCGTCGACGATGAAATCCTGCGCGGAAATCATCTTGGAATCATCGGCGGCGAGGAACAGCACCATGCGGGCGATGTCCTCTGGGTAGAGCCTGCCCTTCAGCGCCTGCTGCTGGTCGAGCGAGGCAAGCGCCTCGGGCGTGGCCCAGAGCGACAGCTGGCGCTCGGTCATGATCCAGCCCGGCACCAGGGTATTCACGCGCACGCCGTGCTGGCCGTACTCCTTGGCCATCGAGCGCGACATGCCGTGCATGGCGGCCTTGGCGGCAGTGTAGACCGTCAGTTGGGCCGAGAGCGTCATCCAGCTGACCGACCCGAAATTGATGATCGAGCCGCGGTTGGCGGCGACCATGCCGGGGGCCACGGCCTGCGCCGCGAAGAAGGCGTGCTTGAGGTTGACGGCGATGCGCTTGTCCCAATCCTCGGGGCTGACATCGGCGATATCGTGCCGGTGGTCGTTCGCCGCATTATTGACCAGCGCCAGGGTCGGGCCGTGCGCGGCCTCGAACCCCTTGATCGCGGCCTGATAGGCGGCAATGTCGGTAACGTCGCAGCGGGTGAACCGCACCGTGCCGCCGGCGGCATTCAGCTCGGCTGCCAGCTTTTCACCGGCCTCGCCGGCGACATCGACGAAGCCGACTTTGGATCCCTGCGCGGCAAAGGCGCGGACCATGCCCTCGCCGATGCCCGAAGCGCCGCCGGAGATGATCACCGGCATGCCGTTGAGGCTGGGATAAGTTGCGTATTCAGACACGGAAACCCCCGGGAAACAGTTATTGGCGGGGGATTTAGCGTGAGGGGCGACGCCGGGCAAGCTGACTTCCGCCGGCTGCGGTACGCCCGGGTACGATTGTCACCCGGGCGACATACGGGGTGGCTACGGGATGGCCTCCCCTCACCTCCATGCGAAGCGCCCTGCCATGTCCCTCGACCTCGTCAAACCCGCCCAGATCGCACTGCTCGAGGGCCCGCCGCAGGCCGAACGCGATCGGCTGGATGGGCTGGCGCGCACCGAAGCCAACCATGCCGAGGCGCTTGCCGGGCTCGCTTGCCTGCAACGGCTCGAGGCGCCGGTGGCGGAGCGCGGCGAGATCCTGTCGTTCCCGTTGACGGTGGCCGCCTGGAATCTCGAGCGCTGCTACAATGTCGAGAAGTCGGCCGTGCTGCTGCAGCGCGAAGGTGCAGAACTGGTGCTGCTGTCGGAGGTCGACAATGGCATGGCCCGCACCGCGCAGCGGCACACCTCGCGGGACATCGCGACCGAACTCGGCATGAACTACGCGTTCGGCGTGGAATTCCTCGAGCTCGAGCTGGGCGCGGAGGTAGAGCTCGCCTTCTGCGAGGACGATTTCAACCGCCACGGCTTTCACGGCAACGCGCTGCAGTCGAAGGCGGCCCTGCAGGCACCGGTGATGATCCGGCTGGAGCCGCATGGACACTGGTTCACGCCGGAGAGCCCGGCCCGGCGGGTGGGCACGCGCTGCGCCATCGCGGCGGGCGTGATGACCACCGAGGGCCCGCTCTACGCGGTGTCGGTGCACCTCGAGAACCGCGGCGACGCGGCCTATCGCGAGGCGCAGGTCAAGCGGCTGATCGATGCGATCGACGAGTTGGCCGGCGATACCCCCGTCGTCATCGGCGGCGACCTCAATACCGGGCTCGCCGATGGCGGCGACTTCGAGAAGGAGACGCTGTTCGCCCACGCCTATGGCCGCGGCTTCGAGCGGCACGGCGGCCCGCTCGACCAGACCACGACGCGGCCCAGCCGGGTCAGCCGCAGCCCGCGCGGCACCTGGAAGCTCGACTGGTTCCTGACGCGGGGGCTGCTGGTCGAAGACAGCGGGATCGTGCCGTCGGTCGCCGATGACGGCGAAGTGCTGTCGGATCACGACATGGTGGTAGCAAGGCTGGGTGGGTTTGCGGGCTGAAGACTGTATTGACCATACCACGGCACCACTGAATACTCTTCTCGCTCCATAACCGGCCGCGCACGCGTGATGACAGGTCGGGAGCAGCTCTGTATCGTCGCTTCCAACCGGGGGCACGACCATGAACGAAGCCGGGCAGAGGCTGCACGTCATCGACGGCCTGCGCGTATTCGCGGCCTGCATGGTGATGTTCTTTCACCTTGGGTACTGGTCCTGGGCCAACCCCAGGAGCCGCGGGGCCAGCATCCTCGAAGGCGCCGCCCAGTACCCGCAGCTGGCCGCGTATTCATGGTGGGGGTGGGTCGGGGTGGAGATCTTCTTCGTCATCTCCGGCTTCGTCATCGCCTATTCGTCGGCGAACGTCGGCTTCCCCCGCTTCGTTCGCAGCCGTTTCCTCAGACTGTTCCCGGCCATACTGGTCTGTGCCACGATCACGCTTGCGGTCATTGTCGGAAATGACCTGATGCCGTTTTCGCGGGCTCTCCAGGCCTATTGGCGGACGCTGGTGATCTGGCCGTTCGGTGGCTGGCTGGACAATGTCTATTGGACGCTGTCGGTTGAGCTGACGTTTTACTGCATGGTCGCCGGGTTGCTGCTGCTGCGCAGACCGCAACTGTTCGCGGTCGCCATGGGAGCGCTGGGGCTCATCACTACCGGGTTGGCGGCTGGCAGCTATCTCGGCGGTCGCCTCGAGCCGAATTTTCCGGGCCTCAGCGACCAACTCAGCGACACCTTGCTGCTGCGCCACGGCATGTATTTCAGTCTGGGCTATTTCATCTGGTCGGCAATGGCGACCGGTTGGACACGAACAAAGATCGTGCTCATCGCCATCCTCCTCACCGGCGGCGCATTCCCCATCCTGGTCAGTGCCGACAAGCTGGCGCGTGCGCCCGGTGTCGGGTCGGGCTGGATTCCGCTGGGTGTCTGGCTTGCCGCGGTGGCCATTATGATCGCATCGGTGGTGGTCGCGAGCCGCCAGCGTTCACGACCGCAGAGACGGTGGCTGACCCTGCTCGGAATGGCCACCTATCCGCTTTACCTGCTGCATTACATTGCGGGCGCGGCCCTGATGGCTGTGCTGGTTCGCGCCGGCTGGTCGCCGGGCATCGCCTTGCCAGCGGCCTGCCTCGCCATGATGGCGAGCGCGATCATTGTGACCGTGGTGATCGAGCGGGGTCCCCGCCGGTGGTTCGCCGCGGCAATCGACGCCGTATTCGGCGGCGGCAGGGCAGCGGGCGCGGCGGTGACCGCGGCCCAGAAAGACTGAGGGCCCGGCTGACGCCAGGCCCATCATTCACTTGCCTCGGCCGGAGCCGGCGCAGCACTCAGACCGCGTCGTCCTCGACGATGACCTTGCCGGTCGGGGCGATGTCCATCGCTTCGACCTTTTGCAGCAGCTGCTCGATCTTTTCGACGTTGGCGATGTGGCGCGTTTCCATCGAGAAGTTGAGCGTGATGTACTCGCGGCCGGGGCAGAAGGTGCAGATATTGGCCGCCGGGTGCCAGGCGCCGCAATAGATCGGCTCCATCATGCCATGGGTCATCGGACCGTAGGTGCGGTGCGGCGGCACCAGGGTCAGCACCACGTGGATGCCGCCATTGAAGCGCCAGAAGCGCTTGCCGGGCAGGAACGGCAGCGCGTGGTTGAGGGCGCGCAGCGAGCGGAACATCGAGTTCATCATCACCTGGAACTTGGTGATGTCCTTCTTCTCGATCTTGTCGATGGTGTCGTCGACCTTGCGGACATAAGCGACAAAATCGTCGATCACCTCGAACTTGGCTTCGAGCGCGCGGACGCGGAAGAAATCGTCATCGGCATCATGGCGCTTGCCGTCGAGCATGGTGTAGGCGGCGCCGATCACCTTTTTCGACATATGCCGCTCTTCGCCCTCGCCGTTCAGCGCGTGAGTAACGAGGGCGAACATCAGGGAGCGCTGGCGCACGCCGAGCTTGTTGGCGAGCAGCCGCAGCCGGTGACGCTTCAGCGCCAGGGTCTTGAAGCCCCACGGCTTGTCCGGCGGCGCCAGGATGTTGGCGAGGGTCACGTACATGAAGGTCATGCCCCAGCCGCGCAGCGTGCCCTTGATGCGGGCGCCGAGCCCGACCTTGTTCGACTTGTCGCTCATCACGCCATGGCCGGCGGAAGCCGAGCGGGTGAGCAGCGCCGAGTCGGAGCCTTCGAGCAGCGCATGGCTCGAGCGCACCTGGATCATCGAAGCGCGGCCCATCGCGTCGGGGCCGCCGCGACGCACCACGGCCGAGACGCGGAACAGCGGCAGGTCGTTGCGCTCGAAGATATCGGGCGATTTCGACACCCACTTGTCCGGATAGCCGTCGAACTCGTCGACTTCCTCGACATGGGTGATGGCATCGAGCAGGTGCTTGGGGAACGGCTGGCCGGGGCGGGCGCCGACGAAGCCATGGCTCAGCTGCGGTGCCAGCGCCACCATGTCGGCGACCAGATTGCCCAGCGTTTCCTTGTCGAAATGCGAGCGCGAAGCGGCAGTGAAAAACACCGTGTCGCGCGCCTCGTAGAGAAACCACTGGAAATCGGTGAACAGCGCCTGCGGGTGCTTGTTGACGGCGGCGAGCGCCAGGTCGAGCACTTCGGCATGATCGTTGGCGAAGCTGGACGAAGAGAAGCTCTTCATGGCGGATCCCCCTGTTTCCGTAGGTTGATAGTAGCGGACGCCGGAACCGGGTCAACGGAAAGGCATCGGGGCCGTTAATCCGGGTCGAACGGCCAGTGGGGAGCGAAGTGACACGCCCGCGCTGAACCCATTCTGAACGGAGAATACCACTCCCCCGGTGAGGCGCGTGCGACGAGTTGCGCACATCTGCTTGATTGGCAGACGGGCCGCCATTGTTTAGGATGGTTCCAAGCTGCACCGGCAAGGGCAGCCGAACCAATGACTTGTATTGGCCGCCGCGCGGCGAATTGACCTATGTCAAAGCCGGGGTCCGAGGAATAGCTATCCTCCGACCGGTGAGGTCACCAGCAGGCTCAGCGCCTGCGCTACGAGAGTGGGACTATGGACTATCGCGGGTTTTTCGAGGACGCCGTCGACACCTTGCGGCAGGAAAAGCGTTATCGCGTTTTCGCCGACCTCGAACGAATTGCCGGGCGTTTCCCCCGGGCCATCTTCCGGGACAATGCCGACAACCAGCGCGAGATCACCATCTGGTGCTCGAACGACTATCTGGGCATGGGCCAGCATCCGGTGACCATCGCCGCCATGCAGGACACTGCGGCCCGACTCGGCGTCGGCGCCGGCGGCACTCGCAACATTTCCGGCACCAACCGACCGCTGGTCGAGCTCGAGCGCTCGCTGGCGGACCTGCACCGCAAGGAAGCGGCGCTGGTGTTCACCTCGGGGTTCGTGTCGAACGAAGCGGCGATTTCGACCATCGCGCGGCTCTTGCCCGATTGCGTGATCTTCTCCGACCAGCTCAACCACGCCTCGATGATCCAGGGCGTGCGCCAGTCGGGCATGGAAAAGAAGATCTTCCGCCACAACGACGTGGTGCACCTGCGCGAGCTGCTGGCATCGGTCGACCGCAAGCGCCCCAAGCTCATCGTCTTCGAGTCGGTGTACTCGATGGATGGCGACGTGGCGCCGATCGCCGAGATCTGCGACCTGGCCGAGGAATTCGGCGCGCTCACCTATATCGATGAAGTGCACGCGGTGGGCATGTATGGCCCGCGCGGCGGCGGCATTGCCGATCGCGACGGCCTGATGGGGCGCATCGACATCATCGAAGGCACGCTGGCCAAGGGCTTTGGCGTGATGGGCGGCTATGTGGCCGCCAACCAGGCGATCATCGACGCGATCCGCTCGTATGCGCCGGAATTCATCTTCACCACCGCCCTGCCCCCGGCGCTGTGCGCGGCGGCGCGCGCCTCGATCGAGCACCTGAAGCTGTCTTCGGTGGAGCGCGAAGGCCAGCAGCGGCAGGCACAGCTGACCAAGGATATCCTCGGCGACGCCGGCCTGCCGGTGCTGAAGACCGACACCCACATCGTGCCGGTGATCGTAGGCGACGCGCGCCTGTGCAAGGCGGCCAGCGACATGCTGCTGGAAAAGCACAACATCTACATCCAGCCGATCAATTACCCGACGGTACCGAAAGGCACCGAACGGCTGCGCATCACGCCGACGCCGCTGCACACCGACGAGATGATCATCGAGTTGCGCCATGCGCTGGTCAGCGTCTGGGCCAGCCTCGAGCTGCAGCGCGACCGCCCGACCGCCAAGGTCAGCGCCGACAAGCTGACCAGCGGCGACCTGACACTGAGCAGCGCCGGCGGCTGAGCCCGCCCGATTCTCTGATGAAACCGGCTGACCTTCTCCCTTGCGGGTGAAGGTCACGTGCCGCAGCACAGCCTGGACGGCTGCCGACGCTGGCAAGGCGCTAGGCCGCCGGTTGCCCGTCGCCGAAATCGAGGTTGGTCGGGCGGCTGAGATAGCGCGGACCCGGCTCGGTGATGGCGACGTCCGGCCCGACGACTTCAAGGGCGAAGCGGCGGGCCCAGACCTTGCCGCTGCCGCGCAGGAAAAAGCCATAGCGGATGGTCGCCGCCGCCTCGGGGACGGCCAGCACGACCTGCCGCTCGGTCCAGCCGGCGGTGCCGACAAGCGGCCCACCCGGACGCTGCATCAGGTTGTCGAAATGCAGGTAACGTCCCTGCACGGGGTCGACACGCATCCATAGCGTCGCCGTCTCCGCCGTTTCGGTGCGCAGTTCAGCCGTCAGCCGCAGCCGGCCGCCGCGATAGGGATCGGCGAGGATCGACTGCATCAGCACCGCCGTCTCACCGCCGGCCCGATCAATCACCGCGTCCCGGTCAGGGCGGCTTTCGATCAGGGCCGTGCCCGGCGTCTGCGGGTCGATGCCGAGGCGATAGTTTCTCTCGTTGGTGCCGCTGGCGACGTGCCAGCCGGACGGCAGCTCGAGCGGCTTCAGTTGCGCCGCTTCGATGCGTGCCGCGAGCATGTTCCAGTTGGCGAAGCCATATTGGCGGGCCACCAGTTCGAGCGCGTCGGAATGCGAGATGTTCTGGCCGCGTTCGGCGAGCGCCCGGCGCAATGCCTTGGCCATATGCTTTGCGTCGAGAAAGGAATGCATGGTCTGATCCTCTGGCGGACAGCGCGTAAGGTCAGTGCTCGCATTGCCGACGGGCTGTCCGTTGAGGGCTCAAACCCGGCTTTGGTGGTGGTGCATTCACCTTTCCCCCTGTGGGGCGCGAGCGGCGGGCTGCACCAGCCCTGCCCGCGCAAGATATCGACGCCGCCGAGTCTGTCAAACGTGGAAGCTGCAAACAGCTGGATTGTGACAGCGGCTCCAGCGAAGCTTGCCGCCATGCTGCTCCGCCTTCACTCCCGCTACCAGAACTCCGCCGGCCAACGCGTCAGGATCGTGCTCAACCTCAAGGGCATCGGTTATGAGTATGTGCCGGTACCGTCGGCCAGCTCGGCCGAGTATCGCGCCATCAATCCGCAAGGGCTGATGCCCGCGCTGGAGATCGATGGGCGGATCGTCGCCCAGTCGCTGGCGATCATCGGGCTGATCGAGGAGCTCCATCCCGATCCGCCGCTGCTGCCGGCCGACCCGCTGGACCGAGCCGAGGCCCGCGCCTTCGCGCTGCTGATCGCTGCCGATGTGCACCCGATCAACAATAACCGGGTGCGCAAGTATCTGGCCGGGCCGATGGGCGCCAGCGAAGCCGAAATCGATGGCTGGTACCGCCACTGGATCGCCACGGCATTCGAGAGCCTCGAGGCGGCGCTGGCGCGCCGCACGCGCCCCACCCGCTATGGCTTCACCGACACGCCCGGGCTGGCCGAGGCCTGCCTCGTGCCACAGATGGCCAATGCCCGCCGCTTCGGCTGCGACCTCGTTCCCTACCCGCGGCTCGAAGCGCTGGATGCCTCGTGTCGCGACCTGCCCGAGTTCGTTGCGGCACGACCTGAGATGCAGGTGGATTTCCCCGGCTAGGCTTCCACGGAGCGGGGCCAGAAACGAAAACGCGCGCCGGGTGAGCAGCGCGCGTCGGTTCTGCCGCGAGACGAAAGCTACGCCTTCTGCGCCTTGATGGCGTCTCGGATTTCGGTGAGCAGCTTTTCTTCGGTGGTCGGGGCCGGCGGCGCGGCAGGGGCAGCCGCCTCCTTCTTGCGCAGACGGTTGATGCCCTTGACCACGAGGAACAGCACGAAAGCGATGATGGTGAACTTCACCACGGCGTTGATGAACAGGCCGTAGTTGAGCGTTGCCACACCGGCGGCCTTGGCGGCGGCGACGGACGGCACCGGGATGTTGTTCGGGTTGGAAATGACGATGAACAGGTTGGAAAAATCGATGCCGTTGAGGATGATGCCAATGATCGGCATGAACAGGTCGTCGACGATGGACGAGACGATGGCGCCAAATGCCGCACCGATGATCACACCGATGGCGAGGTCGATGACATTGCCCTTCAAGGCAAAATCGCGGAATTCCTTGAACATGTAAGTCCCCTTGGTTGGCAGCGCCGGCCGGCCTCCCCGTTCTCGGCAAATGACCCAAGCCGCGCCCTCGGCTCAGTTTTTCCCTGTTTGAGAGACAAATCAACTCAACTGTTGAGCCCAGGCCGCGCGCCTGTGGAGGTGCGGGGCGCGGCCGCCCCGCGGCACCAACCCGAAAACCTGCAGCACAGCCCCGACTTTGTGCGGCCTTGCGACGGGGTGAGGCGGGGCAGATATTGGGACCGGGCACGGAACAAGAGATGGTCGAGACGCTGGCCGAGACACAGGATTCGCTGCGACAGGCGATCGAGCACATCCCCCAGGGGGTGGCGGTGTTCGATCGCGACCTGCGCCTCGTCACCTGCAATTCGCGTTATGGCGAGCTGCTGGCGCTGCCGGACGGGCTGCTGCGCGCCGGTACGGCGCTGTACGACATGGCGCTGTTCGTGGCGCGGCGTGGCGACCTGGGCGCCGGCGACGCGATCTCGCTGGCGGCGCAGCGGGTGCAGACCCTGACGCAGTCGCATACCACGGTGAGCCAGCGGCTCGGCGCCAAGGGCCAGGTGCTGGAGTTCCACTCCTCGCGCCTGCCCGATGGCGGCCTGGTGATCAGCTTCGCCGACGTCACGGCGCGGGTCGATGCGGAGACCGAACTCGCCAGCATCAACCAATCGCTCGAGGGCCGGGTCGAGGAGCGCACCGCCGCCCTGATCCGGGTGAACTCGGAACTCGAGGTGGCGCGGGCCAAGGCCGACGCAGCCAATCGCGACAAGACCCGGTTCTTCGCCGCCGCCAGCCATGATCTGTTGCAGCCGCTCAATGCGGCGCGGCTCTACACCTCGACGCTGGTGGAGCGCGCCGGCGGCACCGGGCTCGACGAGCTGGCGCACTCGATCGAAGCCTCGCTCACCGCGGTGGAAGAGATCATGGCGGCGCTGCTCGACATCTCGCGCATCGACGCGGGCGCGGTGAAGCCGGCGGCGATGCCGTTCCAGGTGCGCGACCTGCTGAAGAAGGTGGACGTCGAGTTCGCACCGCTGGCGCTCAAGAAAGAAATCGAGCTCAGGCTGGTCGATACCTCGCTCGCGGTGGTGGGCGACCGGGCGCTGACGGCGCGCGTCATCCAGAACCTCGTCTCCAACGCCATCAAGTATACCCGTCCCGGCGGCCGGGTGCTGGTCGGCGCGCGGCTCCGCGGCACCAGGGTGCGGTTCGACGTGATCGACACCGGAATCGGTTTCAACAAGGACCAGCACGCGCTGATCTTCGCCGAATTCAGCCGGCTGGAGCATGGTGCGCGCATGGCGCAGGGGCTGGGCCTCGGGCTGTCGATCGTCAAGCGCCTGGTGGCGGCGCTGGGGCTGACAATGGAGCTCGAGAGCAAGGAAGCCCGCGGTTCGCGCTTTTCGCTCTACCTGCCCTACCATCGCTCGCTCAAGGTGATGCCCGAGGAAGGTCCGGCGCGCGAGCCGACCTCCAACCTCGATGGCCTGCGGATCCTCTGCGTCGACAATGAGCGTGCCATCCTCGACGCCATGGAGGGCCTGCTCGGCGGCTGGGGGTGCGACGTGCGCTCGGCCCGCTCGCTCAAGGATATCGACAAGGACGGGCTGCTGCTCGGCTGGCTGCCGGACCTGGTGCTGATGGATTACCACCTCGACCAGACCTCCGGCCTCGATGCCATCGAGTGGCTGCGCCACAATGTCGGCGGACACCTCCCCGCCGCCCTGGTCACCGCCGATCGCAGCCCGGCGGTGCGGGCGCTGGCCGAGGATCGCGGCATCACCGTGGTGACCAAGCCGGTGAAGCCGGCCGCGCTCAGGGCGACGATCAGCCAGTTGGCGGGGCAGCGGGGGCGGAAGCGGGTAGAGGCCTAGGCCGGCCTGTAGACGGCATGCACCATGCCCGAGCCGAGTTTTCCAGTCCGGCGGGATGTGGAGCGGCACGGGACGTGAAGCTGTCAGGGCTCAGCCACACAGGGTGCTTTGAAGACACTGTAGCGTTGGCGCGGCAATTGGCATCAACTGGGCCACCAACGTGGAAACGGATACGGCCAGCTTGCTGCTTTCGCTCTACTTTTTCCCCATCGCGATGGCGATGCTGTTTCCGGAAACGTGGATTGCGGTCGTCGCTTCCGCCACCTGTGGTTGGTTTCGGGTTCGTTTCACAATTGCATTGAGCGTCGCGATTGCAGCAGGCGCCTATATCGCCTTTCGCATGACTCTCGTAAACACCGACCAACGAGACGTGTCCGCCGTCAATGTCCCGACATCGTTTCTGCTGGCTGCAGCAAGCACTGCTGCGGTCCTGTGCTTCCTGGGGTATCTCTTCGGCCGCTGGTTGTCCGATAAGTGACCGCCGCCGCGTCGGCCGACCGCCTGAGTTCCGTTGACTTAAGCCCCGCTGAGCAACTCGTCGAACTGGCCTTCCTCGATCTTCGAGGCGGCGATCACCGCCTGGGTGCGGCTGTCGACGTCGAGTTTCTGCAGGATCGCCGAAACGTGGGCCTTCACCGTCGCCTCGGAGATCGACAGCTCGTAGGCGATCTGCTTGTTCATCAGGCCGTCGGAAAGCATCATCAGCACGCGCACCTGCTGTGGGGTGAGCGTCGCCAGCCGCCGCATCAGGGCCGACTGGTTGTCCTCGGCCGGGAACTCCATGCCTTCGGGGACGAAGACCTCGCCGGACAACACCGTTTCGATGGCGCGGCGAATATCGGCCGGACCGACCGACTTGTGCAGGTAACCCGAGGCGCCGAGTTCGAAGGCCCGGCGGATGATGCCGCCATCCTCGACGGCGGTGACGATCATGACGGGGATTTCGGGGTACTGGGCGCGCAGCAGCAGCAGGCCGGAAAAGCCGCGCACGCCGGGCATATTGAGATCGAGCAGCACCAGGTCGCAATCACGGTCGGCCTCGAGCGCGGCGCTGAGCGCACTCAGGTCGCCTGCTTCCTCCACCGAGATCGACGGATCGCCGCCGGCCAGGGTCTGGCGCAGCGCCGCCCGGAACAGCGGGTGGTCGTCGACGATGATGATGCGACGGGTGGTCATCTTACGCGTGCACTCCTGGGCGCCCTAAGTAACAAGCGGCTTGCCGCTTTTGTATCCCACTTAAGACGGGCGTGGGGATAGAGATTGCGGCAGTGGTCGAACGCGGACCTTCTCCACAGCCCAGTCGCTGCGATTCGCAAAATGCGATTGAGCTTAACCCGATCTTTACCATGTTTTCCCAAGAGTAACCGGATTGCTCATGGCCCGAACTGGGTCTGAGGTGTTCCGTTTCAGGTGCTTGGGATCGACCGATGGCCCGCGCGACTTCCCCGTTCCAGACACAAGAGTTCGGCCAACCAGGCTCCGGCGAGTGGCAGGAACTGCGCGGCGAACTGGTAGCACTGCTCGACCAGGTGGAAACGCAGGTTGCCCGCACGGCGCGGCCCGAACCGACCTATCAGGGCCTCGCCGAACGGATGCGCGACCTGCGCCATCAGGTGACCGAAGCCGAGCCCGATACGCGCCATCGCGAGGCACTGCGCTCGGTGCAGCGGGCGATCGACAAGTTCTCCGACCGCGACGAACCGGTGGCGCCGGTCAACCCGCGCGACACGCTCGAATCGGCGATCCAGCAGATTCGCTCACGGCATTTCGGCGGGGCCGCCGCGGCGCCGCAGCCGCAGCCGCAGATGCCGGCGCCGCAATTGCCGCCGCAGCCGGTGCCGCAATTCGACGAGCTGGCCGAAGCGGTCGGTGGGATTTCGACGCGGCTCGAACGGCTCGAAGGCGAGCTGCGCGTTCAGGCCAAGGGGCAGACCGCCAATGTGCGGGAGATCGCCGAACAGGTGGGCCAGCTCAGCCACGTGGTCGAGCTGCTGGCCGGGGCCGTGGGCGAAACCGGACAGGTGAAGCGGCTCGAGGCGCATATTGCGGGGCTCGCCAAACTGATCGCCGAGGGTCCCAAGGTCGACATGACCGCGCTGACCCAGCGCCTCGACGACGTGTCGATGACGGTGGGCAAGCTCGCCGAACTGCAGAAGCACTATAGCGAACGCTTCGACAGCAGCGGCATGAACGCCCGGCTCGATGATGTCAGCGCCACCGTCGCGACGCTCGCCGAACTGCAGAAGCATTATGCCGACCGCTCGGACGTGAGCGGGATGACGGCGCGCCTCGATGACGTGAGCGCCACGGTGGGCCGGCTCGCCGACCTGCAGGTGCAGTATGTTAACCGGGTCGAAAACCCGAAGGACGGCCTCAAGGACGCCATGGGGGCCATCGAGAATGGCGTCCGCAACATCTACGACCGGGTCGATTCGATCGAGCGGGCCATGGCGATGCCGCCGGCCGAGCTCGAAAAGATCACCGAGGAACTGGGGCGCCTGGCGCAGGCGGTGCGCCAGCCGCAGCAGCCGCAGGGGCTGATCGAGCTGATCGACGCGCTGAACGTCAGGATCTCGGATATCGAGGACAGGAGCGCCGAAGTCGGCGAACTGAAACTCGACATGGAGGCGCTGCGCGACACCGTGATGGGTGCGCTGGAGCCGCGCTTTGCCGCGCTCGAGCAGCAGATCGAGGTGCTGAGCGACAAGGTGACCGAGCGGCCCGCCGACATGAGCATCGGCCAGCTCGAAGCACAGGTGCGCCAGCTGGTGGCGCGCATGGACCAGACCGGCGAACAACTGACCGGGCTGGCCAAGCTCTATGCGCCGGCGCCGGCCGAAGCTCCCGACTTCGACCAGTTGGCCGAGCTGGTAGCAGCGCGCACCTCCGATGCAATGCGCAAGCTCGACAAGCCGACCAAGACCGGGCTCGACGAAGCCGGCTATGCCGAGATCGAGAAGCGCGTCAGCCAGGCAATGAAGGCGGCCGCGAAGGAAAAGCCCGCCGAAGAGACCATCGCGCTCGACGCGACGATCCGCGAGGTCAACGACCGGCTGAAGCGGCTCGAGGCTTCGCTGGAGGCGAGAGCCGAGGCGCCCGCACCGGCACCGGTCGCCCCGGCCAGCTTTGCCACCCTGCCCGAGGCGCCTGCCCCCAAGGCGAAGCCGGCTGAAGCCGCTGCGGCGCCGGCTCTCAGCGTCAGTGTGCCGGCCGACCCGATCGCGCCGCTCCTCGCCAACCTGTCGTTCGAGGACGAGTTGCCGTCGCGGCCGCAGCCGGTCGAACTGGGCGACAGCATGCCGAGCGACCCGATCGCCGATGCACCGCTGGTGGACAAGCCGTTCGGCGACCCGAACCCGCTGCACTCGGCGCTTGAAGCCAAGAACGGCCCGCGCAAGCGCCACGTCGAGCCTACGGGCGAGCGGCCCCCGGCTCCGATCCCCTCGCTGGAGATTACCGAAGCCCGGGTGAAACCGCCCTTCGACCCGAGCCTGGCCGAACGCCCGCCGCAGCCCAAGTCGAGCCTCGACCTGCCGGCCGAAGAGGTGTTCGTCGCCAACCCGGCGCCCGAGGCGCCGAGTGCCGCTCCGGCGGACGACGAGCCGCCGATGCCGAACCGCAATACCTTCATCGAGGCGCATCGCCGCGCCGCGCGGCAGGCCGCGGCAAGCAAGGCCGAGCCGATCTCGGCGGCCGGCGGCTCGCTGATCGGCAAGGCGTTCGCGCGCTTCCAGGCGACACGCGCCGAGGCTCCGGCGGTTGCCGCTGCGGCGGTGACGCTGCCGGTAAAGCCGACGGTCGACAAACCGACCCCGGTGAAGGCGGAAAAGCTGGCGCGCAGCAAGGCGCCGAAAGCCGCCAAGCCGGAGACGCCGACCGACGAAGCGCCGAAGGCCGGCCTGCCGTTCGGGCTGTTCAAGGCCAAGGCGCCGCGCCAGCTGGCCGGCGACAAGGAGCCGGTGAGCCGCTGGCAGCCGGAGGAGCCGGCGCCGCGTGCGGTCCCTGCCGCGCCCGAGCCCAGCCTCGTGGCGCTGGGGGCCGAGGAGACCAGTCCGTCGGCCGACGAGGCCGGGGCCAAGCCGCAGAGCTTCCTGCTCCGCCACAAGCGGCCGATCCTGCTCGCAGCGAGCGTCGTGGCGCTGGCCTGCCTTACCATCAACCTGATCAACCAGCGGCTGAAGCCCTCCGAGGCCGATGCGCCGGCCCCCGCCGCCGAAACGGCGCAGGATGTCGGCGATGCTGCGCTGGCGCCGGTGCCGCTGGCCGAGCAAGGATTCGAAGCGCGGACCGGCGCGCCGCGCGTCATTCCGACGCTCGACAAGCTGACCACCGCCTCGATCGGCAACCCGGCGCCGCAGAAGTTCGTGGCCTCCGCCGAGGCGCCGAAAATGCCCCAGGCCTTCGAGGCCGCCACGGAGCTCGCGACAACGGCCCCGGCGATCGTGGCCAGCCTCAGCGACAAGGTTGAGCCGCTGCCCGACAGCATGGAAAGCCCGGTGAAGTTCGACCGTCCGCCGGCGACGCTCGGCCCCGAGCCGCTGCTCGCCGCTGCCGCCAATGGCGATGCGCGGGCGCAGTTCGAGGTGGCATCGATCTATATGGAAGGTCGCGCCGTGCCGGAGGACTTGAAGGCAGCGGCGATCTGGTACGAACGGGCCGCCGGACAGGGCTTTGCCCCGGCGCAGTACCGGCTCGGCAACCTCTATGAGAATGGCCGCGGCGTGGACAAGGATCTTGCCCAGGCCCGCCTATGGTACCAGCAGGCCGCGGAAGCCGGCAATCGCATGGCGATGCATAACCTCGCGGCGCTCTATGCCGGCGGGGGGCTCGGCACGCAGCAATTCGATGCCGCCGCCAAATGGTTCGAGGAAGCCGCCAGCCGCGGCATGAAGGACAGCCAGTTCAACCTCGGGATGCTCTACGCCCGTGGGCTGGGCGTGAAGCAGGACCTGGCGGCCTCGTTCAAGTGGTTCAGCCTGGCTGCCAACAAGGGCGACAAGGATGCCGCCAAGTCGCGCGACGATATCGCCGCCTCGCTCGATGCGGCCACGGTACAGAAGATGACCGCCGAGGTCGCGGCCTTCGAGCCGCAGCCCATCGACTTCGTCGCCAATTTCGCGCCGATCGGCACCTGGAGCGACAAGTTCGACCCGGGCGCGCCGATCACCACCATCAAGGTGGTGAAGGGCGTGCAACTGGCGCTGCACCAGCTCGGCTTCGACGTCGGCACGCCGGATGGCGTCGCCGGCCCGAAGACCGCCGACGCGATCAGGACTTTCGAGCGTTCGACCGGCATGAGCGAAAGCGGCGCAATCAACCCGCGGCTGCTGGCCGTGCTGGGCAGCCAGCCGGTTTAGCCGCCTCTGAAGCAAAGCCGCCTGTCTGAAGTGAATTCGGAGGTCCTGGTGACGCTGGCGACGTTCAGATGAGCAGCGAGCACGCGGCCATGGGCGGGCAGATCGCGGCCCGGGTACTGCTGATACCGTTCAGCGGCGTGCTGTTTTTCGCCTGCATCATCGCGTTGTTAGCGTGGCTGCTGTTCGGCAGGCCGCTTCGCCACAAGGTACTGCTGGCGATTGTGATCGTGGTAGCGGTCGGATCGGCCACTCTGCTGTTGCTCGCGCTTTCGCAATCCTAGGCCGGTGTGGTCCAACGCGATCACGTTGACTCGCCTGTGGGGGACGGTTAGCTTCCCATATCGCCCGCGCGTTCAGAGAGGAGGCGTCCAATGGCTGACATTGTGAGAACCGCCTCCCGTCGCGCCGCCGCGTAACCTCCGCAAACACGGAATTTCGGCTGGCGCCTGCATGGCCCTGATCCAAGGAATTCCATCTTGCTTGAACAGTTCGGCTGGAGCGATGCGCTGCAGCACCAATTCACCGCCTTTGCTGCCGAGGGCCTGATCCCGGCGCGGGTTATCGTCCAGCATCGCGGTCACTACGAGATCGCGACGGAAATGGGCGAGCTTTCCGCCACGATGGCGGGAAAGCTCGCTCGAGACGCCGAGGACGGGGGCTATCCCGTCACCGGCGATTGGGTGGCCGTATTGGCCCGCGCCGCCGAGGGGAGCGCCACGATCCAGCACGTGCTGCCGCGCAGCAGCACCTTCACCCGCCGCGCCAGCGGTCCGGGGGCGGCGCGCGGGCAGGTGGTCGCCGTCAATGTCGACGTGGCGCTGCTTGCCGCCTCGATGAACGCCGATCTCAATGCGCGCCGCATCGAGCGCTATCTCGCCACGGCCTGGGAGAGCGGCGCCGAACCGGTGGTCGTCTTGACCAAGGCCGACATGTGTCCCGACGCCGAGGCGCGTATGGCCGAGATCGAAGCGGTGGCGATGGGCGTGCCGGTGCTGGCCGTATCGGCGGTGACCGGTGCGGGGCTCGACGCCTTGCGCGCCTACCTCAAGCCCGGCCGCACGGCCGTATTGCTCGGGAGTTCGGGCGTCGGCAAGTCGACGCTGGTCAACGCGCTCGCCGGCCGCGAGCAGATGGCGACGCAGGGGATCCGGGAGGACGATGCGCGCGGCCGCCACACGACCTCGCATCGGGAGCTGGTGCTGCTGCCCAGCGGGGCGCTGATCCTCGATACACCAGGCATGCGCGAGCTTGGCCTGTGGGACGCCGGCGATGGCATGTCGGCGGCGTTTGCCGATATCGAGGCGCTCGCGGCGCAGTGCCACTTCCGTGACTGCAGCCACGCCGCCGAGCCCGGCTGTGCCATCGTCGAGGCCCTGGCGAGCGGCGCGCTCGATGCCTCGCGCTGGCGGGCCTACGGCAAACTGCAGCGCGAACTGGAGTTCGAGCACGGCAAGGAGGACCCAAGGGCGAATGCCGAAAGCCGCAAGGTGAGAATCCGGCGCAACAAGATGCATCGCGCGGAGATGAAATTCCGGAAGCGGATGGAGTAACCGGGGCGCCGACCGGTCAGGGCGCGCCGGGGCCGAACGCCCAGCGCACCATCTTTACGAACTCAGCCTGCCAGAACGGGTCGCCGTGATCGCCGAGGCATTCGGTCATGACCAGGTCGGCGCCGGCGCCCCTCAGGGCATCGGCCCAGCGGCCGGCGTTCTCGAGAAAAAATGGTTCGAGGGTGCCGGCAGTGAGGTAGGCGCGTGGCAGCCTCGCGGGCATGGCCGCGGGCGGCCGGTAGCCACCGCCGGGAGAGGCGGCGAAGACGGTGCGATAGCGTCCCGGATGCCGCATCCCCATGGCGAGAGCGAGTTCGGCGCCTGCCGATACGCCGGCGACCGCGGTCCGTTCGGGCGGCAACGCCCCGAAGCGCGAGCTGACCCATTCGCCCAGGGTGTGAACAAAGAAGTGCTCGTGCGCGGCAAAGCGATCGCTGTCGATGGCGGGCGAATACTCGCGCAGTCTCGGCAGCTCGTCGTCGGCGGCGACGCGATGGGCACCGACGATCATCGTCGGCGGCACGTCCACCGCCTCGAGAGAGGCGCCCCATGGGGCAATCAGCTGCCCATCACCGGCAAACACCACCGCCTCGGGCGGTCGCGGCGGCAGGTACACGGTGACCTGCCGGCCACCATCATAGTCGAGGGTGTGGGTGAGGAGCTCGCCCGCAAGCGGACCGCCAGACGGTTTCGCCTTGTCGCTTCGATCCGGGCCGGGATCGTCACCTGGTGCCACGTCGCCCTCCCCTGCTCCGCAGTTCCGGCTCGGGTTGCCGAGTGTGAGGACATGGCTTGCCGATAGCAAGGCCAGGATCGGCCGGCTCCGCGGCTTCGACAGCCGCATGCGCGTCCGTCAGGCGGGCGGCATCGCCGCCTTGATCAACGCGGACAGCTGGCGACTGAGCGCCCCGCCCTCCAGTTGCTTGCGATCGTAACCCTCGGCCGCCACCGCGAGCTTCAGTTCGCTCACCGTGGTGAAGCGGCCCGAGCGCGCCAGTTCGAAGGCGCGCTCCAGAGTGGTTTTGCCGACTTCCATCGCCGCTAGATCGACCTTGAGATGGTGAGACGCCGCCTCAACGCGACCGTCCCCGGGTGGCGGCACCCTCTTTGGGCTTGGGCGCCGCAATCAGGCCCTCGCGGATAGCCTGCTTGCGGGCGGCCTTGCGCGTGCGGCGGATGGCTTCCGCCTTTTCCCGAACGCGCGCCTCGGAGGGCTTCTCGTAGTATTTGCGCAGCTTCATTTCCCGAAAGACGCCTTCGCGCTGCAGGCGCTTCTTCAGCACACGCAGTGCCTGATCGACATTGTTGTCTCGGACTTGGACTTGCATTGATATCCATCCTTTTTTGCATGTGGGAGCGGGGGCCGACGGGGCCGCCCTCCGCTCGCGGAGTGCAGAATTGGGCGTAGGGGTGGAGGGGCGATCCGGGACCGCCCTGCTTCACCGGCGAGCTATGGCTATGGTGATTGGCCGGACAGCAGCTTCGACAGTCGGGCGCGTCGCAGAACTGGGCGCCAGGTCGGCTTCGGCGACGACGCGCTCGACGTTCTCGTTGAGCGGCTTCACGCGATAGAGGCTGGGGCCCTGGTCGTGGGGCAGGCAGAAGATCACTTCGACCGGTCCGGCCACGCGATTGCTGATCTTGGGAGATGAACGCATCTCCAATACCTGGCCAACCCTGTAGCGATGCGACATGCAGCGTCCTTTTGTGAGGGACCGCAGGCTGATCGCCTGCGGTCCCGTTGCCGGTACGAGACCAGCCCAAAGCCTTGCGTTCGGCGCCGGCAATCGGCGCCGACTGCCTTACAGCGCCGTCAGATTGGTCGCCGAGATCTTGCCGTCGCGACCCTTCTCGAGGTCGTAGCTGACTTTCTGGCCTTCATTCAGGGTCGACATGCCCGAGCGCTCGACGGCGCTGATGTGAACGAATGCGTCCTTGCTGCCATCATCCGGCTGGATGAAGCCGAAGCCTTTGGTGGAATTGAAGAACTTAACGGTGCCATTGATCATGACAGGTCTTTCTCGATATTCGGCGATGCAGGAAATGCAAACACCCGTCCCCCGGGTGGCGATATGCCAACCAGGCCTAAACGTTCACAATATCAAGGAAAGCCGGGGTTTCTGACCCAGGAGTGTCGCGAGATGTCAGCGAAGCGCTCCTAACCGTGCGCTCTTTCGCCGCCAATGACAAGGTAATTCGCCCCGGCGTCGTTCCGGGAGGGTGATCGGATCACGGAGGAGCGGCCAGCGATGGTCTCTGTATCGCCGCCCACTGCCCATATTCCCGACCCGCCCGGTAGGCTAACCTAGCCTTTGCATTTTGCTGCTAATGCTCGGTGGCATTTCGCGAAAAACCGTCGCATTTCCGTCGCGGCCTCACGTTAGAGCCTCGGGAATGCCCTAGTGCTATTGGACCCCTCACGTGCAGGTCTATCTGCCGATCGCCGAGCTTTCGATGAACCTGTTCTTCCTTGTGGGGATCGGGGGCGCGGTCGGGTTCCTGTCGGGGCTGTTCGGGGTTGGAGGCGGATTCCTGCTCACTCCGCTGCTGATCTTTTCGGGCGTCCCGTCCTCGGTCGCCGTGGCCTCGGTGACAGGGCAGGTGGTGGCGGCGTCGACATCGGGGGCGCTCAGCTACTACCGGCGCGGTCAGATCGACCTGCACATGGCGATGTACCTGGTGCTGTCGGGTGTGCTGGGAGCATTTGGCGGCGTCGCAACGTTCCAGGTGCTGCGCGCCGCCGGACAGCTCGACCTCGTCATCTCGCTCGGCTTTTTGATTCTCCTCGGTTTCGTCGGCACGCTGATGCTGATCGAGGCGGCGCGCGCCATCATGAAGCGGCGGGCCGGGATCGTCGTTCGCGAGAAGCTGCCCAACCAGCACAACTGGTTCCATGGCCTGCCCTGGCGGGTGCGGTTCAAGAAATCGCGGCTCTATATCTCGGTGATCCCGGTGCTGGCGCTGGGCGTCGCCATCGGCTTTGTCGGCTCGCTGCTCGGCATCGGCGGCGGCTTCATCCTGGTGCCGGCGCTGGTCTACATCCTCAGGATGCCCGGCAACATGGTGATCGGCACCTCGCTGCTGCAGGTGGTGGCGATGATGGCGGCGACCACCATCCTCCACGCCGTCTCCAGCCAGAGCGTCGATATCCTGCTCGCCTTCTGCCTGATGGTGGGCGGCACGGTGGGGGCGCAGTTCGGCGCATCGGCCGGCAAGTATCTGCGCGGCGAACAGCTGCGTGCGCTGCTCGCCATTCTCGTCCTTGCCGTCGCCATCCGCTTCGGCATCAGCCTGGTGATGACGCCGGGCGACGTCTATTCGACCGCCGTGATCGGCGCGTCGGGGGTGATCTGATGCGCCGGCTGCTGCTGGCGCTGGCGCTGGTCCTCGCCGCTTCGCCGGCCTCGGCCGAGCGGCTGGTGACGCAGGTGAGCCAGGACGAGGTGTCGATCACCTCGAGCTTTGCCGGCCAGACCCTGACGCTGTTCGGCGCGATCGAGCCGGATGTGGGCGCCGAGCAGCGCTTCGTCGAGGGCCCTTACCACGCGATCATCACCATCACCGGGCCGCTGCAGAACCGGGTGGCGCGGCGCAAGACCAACCAGTTCGGCATCTGGCTCAACACCTCGCAGGCCGAGTTCGAGCGCTTCCCTTCGTTCTACCAGGTGCTGAGCGATGCGCCGCTGAGCAACATCACTGATCCCATCACGCTGGCGGAAAAGGAAATCCCGCTCGACAGCCAGGCGCGCTACACCGCCAAGGCCGGCTGGTGGGACGCCACGGTGTTCGGCGCCGAGCTGACCCGGCTGATGCAGCAGAAGGGCTTTTTCAAGCTCAACGAGAATGGCGTGGTGTTCCGCTCCGACACCTTCTATTTCGCGCAGGTGGCACTGCCGTCGGATGCGCCGCCGGGGCCCTATCTCGCCCACACCTACCTGATCAAGAACGGCAAGGTGATCGCCGAGAAGTCCGATGGCTTTTCGGTCAGGAAGATCGGCTTCGAGCGGTTCCTCGGCCAGGCGGCGCGCACGCAGCCCTTGCTCTATGGCCTCGTCTGCGTGGCGCTGGCGCTGTTCACCGGCTGGCTCGGCGGCGTGGTGTTCAAGCGCTAGATGGGCGCCCAGTTCTCGATCTTGATGTCGCTGCCGCTGCTCGATTCCTGATCCACCTCGGGCGGGTTGCCGTAGATTGTCAGGTCGGAACCGGACGAGGCATTGGCCTTGATCGACTTCGAAGCATAGACGTCGAGATCGGACCCCGAGGACGAGTTGGCGTCCATGGTGGCGCAGAGCAGCTTGTCGGCCTCGAGATTGGAGCCGGACGAAGAGTTCGCCTTGCCGTCCTCGCAACTGCCCTCGATCTTGAGGCCGGCACCGGAGGAGGCATTGAGGTCGATGGATTTGCCGGCGACAGCGCGCAACATCAGATCGGCGCCGCTCGATGAACTGAATTTCAGCGCATCACCGGTGACGCCGGTCGCCTCGACATCGGCGCCGGCACTGGCCTCGACCCGGCTGAGCGCCGGCAAGGCGATGGTGAGCTTGATCTGGTCGCGATCGCCGAAGCTGAAGATGTCGAAGAAGCTCCAGTCGTAATAGGCCTTGAGCGTTCCACCCTCGACCTTGAGCTGCAGATCATCGAGCAGGCGCTTGTCTTTGGCCTCGGCGGTGATCGATTGCGCCCCGCCGACCGTTACGATGGCATCGATCCCGGACGAAACGTCGAGCGCGCTGAAAGCCGGCACCTCGATGGTTCGCGTTTCGGCGAGGGCCGGCGCGGCGAGGAGCAGCAGGGCCGCGGATGCGGCGGCGAGTTTCACGATCCCATGCATGTCGAAGTGTCTCTTTCCCACTGGTGCGCCCTCATAAAGCGCGACAAATCAAAGACTTGGAGCATGCCGCCGCTGCGATGCAGCGACGACGCGCCGAGGGCTGACACGTGGGTGGTGTGTTACCTGCCGATCAAGGGTTCGTGCGCGGAATATTTTCGGGCACGTAACTTAAGCCGTTCGGCCGAGGGCGCCGTCACCAGCTATCGTAGCCCGGCACCAGCCGTTTCGGGCTCACCGGGTACACCCTGCCCCGCCCGATCATCGCCACCTCGAGCGTCGGCCAATGCAGCAGGCCGACAAATGCCGGGCTCAGGATGTTGAGGCTGCCGGTCGCCGCGCCGTAGGCCGGCAGCACCAGCAGCCGGCCATCGTGGACGAAGCACGGACGGCGAACGGAGCGGCCGTTCATCGCCACATGGGCGGCGGGATGGAGGTGCCCGCCGATGACGCCCTGCCCCGGTCGCGGCTCGTGCGTCAGCGTCAGGCCGGCGCGGCTGAGGCCGGTGACGCAAGTGCCGCCCAGGCTGTGCGGGGCCGGATCGTGGTTGCCGGAGATCCAGGTCCAGCGCGCCTTGCCCATCAGGGTCGCGAGCCGCAGCCGGTCGGCCGGCTGCAGCGTCGAGGTGCCCTCGTCGCGGTGAAAACTGTCGCCCAGCGCAATGACTTCGGTGGCGCCGGTCGCGGCGATGTCGGCTTCGAGCCGGCGCAGTGTCAGGCCGGTATCATAGGGCGGCAGCAGGCTGCCGCGCCTGGCGAAGGACGAGAGCTTTTCGAGGTGCAGATCGGCAACCAGCAGCACGCCTTCATCGGCCCACCACAGGGCGCCCGAGGGCAGCGGCTCAAAACTGTGACCGGCGAAATGCAGGTACACGGGGTCGCCTCTGTCGTCGATCGGGGCGGTGCGCGCTGCCCAGGCTGAAGTCAATTCGCCCGTTTCCTTGTCTCGCTTGACGCGGGGCTGACGCCCATGGCCTCTCTGATCAGTTCCTCGGCGGCTTCCGCCATGGTGCTTTCGCGAGCCTCGCCGACCACCGGAACCTTTCCGATATCGAGCAATACCGGTACCGCCAATGGCGAGATTCGGTCGAGCGGCTTGTGCACGATGTGACGCTTGATGCGGGCGAGCATATGGCCGAGCCGCTCGATGTCGAGCAGCCCGCGCGCCGCATCGCGACGAGTGGCCTGGATCAGGATGTGGTCGGGCTCATGCTGGTAGAGCACGTCGTAAATGATGTCGGAGGAGACGGTGATCTGGCGGCCGGTCTTCTCCTTCTGGCCGGGATGGCGGCGCTCGATCAGCCCGGCGATGATGGCGCAGTTGCGAAAGGTGCGCCGCATCAGCTGGCTCTCGTCCAGCCAGGCCTCGAGGTCGTCGCCCAGCATGTCCTCGTCGAACAGGTCGTCGAGCGACAGCCGGTTGGTGCGGATCAGCGCCGAAAAGTCCCCCAGCCCCCAGACGGCGAGGGAATAGTCCGAGGCGACGAAGCCGAGCGGGCGAGCCCGGGCGCGCTCCAGCCGGCGGGTCAGCAGCATGCCGAGCGTCTGGTGCGCCAGCCGCCCCTCGAACGGGTAGCAGACGAGGTAGTTCTGGGCGCCGCGCGGAAAGGTCTCGACCAGCAGGCTGTCCTCGGCCGGCAATACCGACGCCTCCTGCTGCAGGCGCAGCCAGTCGCTCACCTGGTCGGGCAGCAGATGCCACTCATCGGGGTGGGCGAGGAGCTTGCGCACCCCATCGGCGAGGAAGGTGGAGAGCGGGAACTTCCCGCCCATATAGGAGGGGATCTTCGGGTCCTTGCCCTGCGAGCGCGACACATAGGCCTCGCTTTCGAACATCCCCTCATAGGCGACGATCTCCGAGCCGAAGAGGAAGGTGTCGCCCTTGGTGAGGGTGGTGAAGAAATACTCTTCCATCTCGCCCAGCACCCGACCGAACCGACCGATCGGGCCGGTGGTGGCGCCCCTGGTGAAGCCGCGCCCCTTGACCAGCCGCACTTTCACCATCGGCTCCTCGACGATGGTGCCGATGTTGAGGCGGTATTGCTGGGCCACCTGCGGATTGGAAATGCGAAACTTGCCGTCGCCGGTCTGGCGCAACTTGGCATAGCGCTCGTAGGCGCGCAGCGCGTAGCCGCCGGTGGCGACGAAATCGACAGTGCGCTCGAACTGCTCCCAGCTCAGCTCACGGTAGGGCCAGGCGCGACGGATCTCGGCGTGCAGTTCCACCGGATCGAAGGCATCGGCGCAGGCGGTGCCCAGAATGTGTTGCGCCAGGACATCGAGCCCGCCGGAGACCGGATCCTCGCTATCCTGATGGTTGTGCTCGACCGCTTCGAGCGCCGCCTCGCATTCCAGCACCTCGAACCGGTTGGAGGGGACGAACAGCGCCTTCGACGGTTCATCGAGCCGGTGATTGGCGCGGCCGATGCGCTGCAGCATCCGGGACGACCCCTTGGGCGCGCCGACCTGCACCACGAGGTCCACATCGCCCCAGTCGATGCCGAGGTCGAGCGTCGAGGTACAGACCACTGCCCGCAACCGGCCCTCCGACATGGCCGCCTCGACCTTGCGCCGCTGTTCCACCGCCAGCGAGCCGTGATGCATGGCGATGGGCAGCATGTCCTCATTGGCCGCCCACAGCTCCTGGAACAGCATTTCGGCCTGGCTGCGCGTGTTGACGAACAAGAGCGTCGTCTTGTGCTCCTTGATGGTGCGGTAGAGGTCGGGGATGGCGTAAAGCGAGGAGTGCCCGGCCCAGGGGACCACCTCGGCGGACTTCAGGATCTCGATATGCGGCCTGGCCCCGCCCTGCCCCATCAGCAGCCGCGCCTCGGCGCCGGGTACGGGGCTGGCGATCCAGTCGCGCAGCAGGTCGGGGCGGGCGACGGTGGCGCTGAGGGCGGTGATCCGCGCTTGCGGCGCCAGGGTGCCAAGCCGCGCGATGCCGAGCGACATCAGCTCGCCGCGCTTGTTGGTGACCATGGCGTGCAGTTCGTCGAGCACGATGCGCCGGAGCGAGCCGAACAACTTGTTCGCATCGGGGTGGCTCAGCAGCAGCGCCAATTGCTCGGGCGTGGTCAACAGGATCTGCGGCGGATCGAAACGCTGCCGCTGCCGCCGATGCGACGGGGTATCGCCGGTGCGGGCCTCGACCCTGATGCCAAGGCCCATCTCGCTGATCGGCGTCATCAGGTTGCGCTGCACGTCCACCGCCAGCGCCTTGAGCGGCGAGAGATAGAGCGTGTGCAGACCCGGCCGCGGGTGTTCGATCAGATCGTTGATGGTCGGCAGGAAGCCGGCCAGCGTCTTGCCGGCACCGGTCGGGGCGATCAGCAGCGCCGAGTCGCCCGCCTCCGTCGCCTCCAGCACCGCCAGCTGATGGGCGCGCGGCGCCCAGCCCTTGCCGGCGAACCAGTCGGTGATCTCTGAACGGAGGGGCAAGGGACGTTCCCGGTTTGTGCACATTATGGGGGGACTGGTTCCGAACAACAAGAGCCGGATGCACACTGACCCGGCACCATGTCGATGTTCCCCCTGCGCGCGGAATCCGCTACGCCATTCGCCGGAGGCCAGCCGATGAACGACAATGAACAGCAGGTGTTGCAACTGAGGCCGGAAGCGGCGCTGGCGCTGCTGGTCGAGCGGGTGCAGCAGATGCTGAGCACCTATGAGGGTCGCATCGCCATCGGGCTCGCCGGCGGGCCCGGTGTCGGCAAATCGACGCTGGCGGTGAAGCTGGTGGAAGCGCTGAACGCGACGACCCCGGAGCTTGCCGCCTATGTGCCGATGGACGGCTTCCATATGCGGCACGCCAAGCTCGAGAGCCTCGGCACGGTGAAGGACAAGGGCGCGCCGCACACCTTCGAGGGCGCCGCATTCGCCGAGTTCCTCGCCGGGGTCAAGGCGGCGACGGTGCAGGTGAGCGGCCCCGGCTACTCGCGCGAGATCGAGGACGTGGTGATCGACGCCTTCATCGTTCCGGCCGGCGCACGGGTGCTGGTGGTCGAGGGCAACTACCTGCTGCTGGCCAATGCGCCGTGGTGGCAGGTGCGGCCGCTGCTCGAGCTTGCGGTGTTCATCGACCTGCCGCGCGACACGGTGAAGGCGCGGCTGCTGGCGCGGCACGCCGAGCATGGCCTGTTCTCCGCCGAACGCAACCAACAGCATGTCGAGCGCGTCGACCTCGCCAATTACGACCTGGTGAAACGCTCCCGCGGCCGAGCCGATATCGCCATAGACCTTCTCACCGAGCACTGATCTTGACCCGACCGACCTACCCGTTCGACGTGCGCTCGCGCGACGTCTGGGCCATCGCGCTGCCCGCTTCCGTCGCCTTCATCACCGAGCCGCTGGCCGGGCTGGTCGATATCACGGTGATCGGCCGGCAAGGCGACGCGGCGATGCTGGGCGGCGTGGTGCTGGGCGCGCTGGTGTTCGATTTCATCTTTTCGATGGCGTATTTTTTGAGGACCGGCACTGCCGGTCTCACGGCGCAGGCGATCGGGGCGCGCGACCGGCGCGACGGCCTGCTGCATGTGGCCCGCGCCATCGGCATCGGGGTGATCGCCGCGGCGCTGATGATCGCGCTGCAAGTGCCGCTGCTGGCGCTGGCCAACCTCGCCATGGCGCCGACCGTCGGGGTCGCCGAGGCACTGAAGCAGTATTTCGAGGTCCGCATCTGGTCGGCGCCGTTCTCGCTGATCAACTATGCGCTGCTCGGCTGGTTCTATGGTCGGGCGCAGGCCAAAACCGGCATGATGCTGCAAATGCTGATCCACGGGATCGACATCCCGCTGTCGATCATCTTCGTGATGAGTTTTGGCTGGGGCCCGCATGGCGCGGCGCTGGCGACGGTGATCGGCCAGGCTGCAGCCTGCCTCCTCGGCCTGGTGCTGGTGATCCGGCATTTTGGCGGGTTCGGCAAGGTCATGGCGATGATCGTGCCGGACGAGCTGTTCCATGGGCATGCGCTGCGCCGCATGTTCGGCCTCAGCCGCGACCTGATGATCCGCTCCATCGCGCTGATGGGCGCCTATGCCTATTTCGCGGCGCAGGGCTCGCGGTTGGGTGAGGTACCGCTGGCCGCCAACGCGATCCTGCTCAACTTCCTGATGATCTCGGGCTTCTTCCTCGATGGCATTGCGCAGGCGGCCGAGCAGCTCTGCGGCAAGGCGGTCGGCGCCAACTGGCGGCCGGCCTTCGATCGCGCCTACTCGCTGGCCTTCCGCTGGGGCACGCTGATCGCCGTGGGGCTGGCGCTGGTCTGGTTCGCCGGCGGCTGGTACCTGATCGATTTCATGACCACGAGCGAACCGGTGCGCGAATATGCGCGGATGTTCCTGTGGGTCGCGGCGCTCTCCTCGCTCACCGGCATGCCGGCCTTCGTGTTCGACGGTATCCTGGTGGGCGTGACGCTCAACACGGTAATGCGCGACGGCATGGTGCTGGCGCTGGCGCTGTTCCTCGGCGCCGCCGTGGTGCTGCAGGGCGCGCTCGGCAATACCGGGCTATGGATTTCGATCCACCTGTTCTTCCTCTGCCGCGCCGGCTTCTACTGGTGGGCGCTGGAGCGGAAGAAGGCGGGATTGTTTGATGCGTGACTGATAGAGACGGCCCCCTCCCGGCCTCCCCCATAAAGGGGGAGGTGAAGAGTCGGGGCTCTGTCTTCGAATGTGCCAAACGCACCGGCGGGGCACCTCCCCCTTCATGGGGGAGGATGGGAGGGGCCGTCTGCCTACAGCGACGCCTTCCCGCTCGCCCACTCGGCCGTGGTCCGCCCGGTCAGCTCCGACACCGACCTGAGCCCGCGGCTCCGCACCGCGGCGCTCAGCCCGCGCTTCAGCCGGTCGAGCATATCGAGCCCGCCGAAGACCAGCGCCGAGTAGAGCTGGATCGCGTCGGCGCCGGCCTCGAACTTGGCGACGGCGCTCTCGGGCGAGTGGATGCCCCCTACCCCGATGATCGGCAGCCGGCCGACGCGCTGGCGCACCTGGGCGAGCTTCTGCGTCGCGAGATTGAACAACGGCTTGCCGGAGAGGCCGCCGGTCTCGGTGGCATTCTCCATCCCCTGCACCGGGTCGCGCGAGAGCGTGGTGTTGGAGACGATCAGCCCGTCGAGATCGGTGGCGAGGACCACTTTGGCGATGCCGTCGAGCGCCTCTTCGTCAAGATCGGGGGCGATCTTCAGCAGCACCGGCACGCGCACCGAGGCCTTGGAGCGGGCCTTCAGCACTGCCGCCAGCAGCCGGGTCAGCGCCTCGTCGGCCTGCAGGTTCCTCAGGCCCGGTGTGTTGGGGGAAGAGATGTTGACCGTCAGGTAATCGGCGACTTCGGCGAAGCGGGTGACGCCGGTGACGTAGTCGGCGACGAAATCCTCAGAGTCCTTGTTGGCCCCGATATTCACCCCCAGGATGGCGCCGACATGGGCGCCCTTCAGCCGGGCGAACGCCGCGTCATGGCCCTCGTTGTTGAAGCCCATGCGGTTGATCACCCCATCGGCCGCGGCGACGCGGAACAGTCGCGGCTTGGGGTTGCCGACCTGCGGGCGCGGCGTGACGGTGCCGATCTCGACCATGCCGAACCCCATGCGGGCGAGCGGCTTGGGCACTTCGGCGTTCTTGTCGAAGCCGGCCGCCATGCCGACCGGGTTCCTCAGTTCGAGGCCGCACAGCGTGGTGCGCAGTTCCGGCGGATCGGCGCCCTCCTGTTCGGGCGCGAGCCCGAGCCGCAGCGCCGCGATGGTGGCGCCATGGGCAATCTCGGGGTCCATCTTCAGCAGCGTGTCGCGGGTCAGGCCGGAGACCAGCGGCATGCGCAGCAGCGGCGAGAGCCGGGAGAAGATCATTTGACCCAGCCCGGCAACACGGCGATGCCATCGGCCGGCACGTCGAGCCGGGTCATGTTGGACACCGCCGACATCGGCAGGACGGCGAACAGATGCGGGAACAGATCGCCGCCGCGCGAGGCCTCCCATTGCAGCGCCTCGCCGAGCGGCGCCGCGGGCACCTGGAACAGCACCTGATCGCTCAGCCCGGCGAAATAGAGCCGGATGGTTTCGCCGAGCTGCGGCGCGCTGGAGAAATGGATGTAGCCATCCTGGAGGTCGATCGGCTGGCCGACGAAATGCCCGGCGGCCAGCGAGGCCTCATAGATCTCGCGGCTCGCGACCTTGTAGATGAACTCCGGGGTGGTCACGGGCATGCTCCTTGGATCAGGCGGCGGAGACCAGCTTGCCGGCCAACGCATCGGCGATGAGCTTGCGGGTCTCGGCCACGCCATAAAGCGCGATGAACGAGCCGAAACGAGGGCCCTGGTCGGCACCGAGCAGCACCTGGTAGATGGCGCCGAACCAGTCGCGCAGCGGCTCGAAGCTATGCGCGTTACCAACCGCATAGACGATGTCCTGCAGTTCCTTGGCCTCGAGCGCCTCCTTGCCGGCCAGCTGGTCGGCGAGATCCTGCAGTGCGGCGCGTTCCTTGTCGGTGGGCGCGCGGAACGTCTTGGTGGGCTTCACCTCGTCGTTGAAGTAGCGCACCGCATAGCCGGCCAGCCGGTCGAGCTCGGGGTTGGTCACCGGCGTCTCGCCCGGCAGGCGGCGGGAGATATAGTTCCACAGTGCCGACTTCTCGTGCGCGTTGGCGGCCGAGGCGAGGTTGAGCAGCAGGCCGAAAGTGATCGGCATATCGACCACCGGGACCTTGCCCGAGTGGATGTGGAAGGCCGGGTTCTCGAGCGCCGCCGCTGCGTCCTGGCCGTTATAGGACGCAACGTACTGATAGTACTCGTCGACGGCGCGCGGGATCACGTCGAAATACAGGCGCTTGGCCACCCGCGGCTTCTGGAACATGTAGAGGCTGAGGCTTTCGGTGCCGGCATAAGTCAGCCACTCGTCGATGGTCAGCCCATTGCCCTTCGACTTCGAGATCTTCTGGCCCAGGTCGTCGAGGAACAGCTCATAGACATAGTGCTCGGGCGGGGTGCCGCCGAGAATGGCGCAGATCCTGTCGTAAATGCCCTGGTTGGTCTGGTGGTCCTTGCCGAACATCTCGAAATCGACGCCCAATGCCGCCCAGCGCATGCCGAAATCCGGCTTCCACTGCAGCTTCACATGGCCGCCGGTGACCGGCAGGGTGGCGTCGCGGCCGTCCTCGTCGACGAAGGTGACCGTGCCGGCCTTGGCATCGACATGCTTCATCGGCACGTAGAGCACGCGGCCGGAAATCGGCGAGATCGGCAGGAACGGCGAATAGGTGGCCTGCCGCTCCTCGCCGAGGCTGGGCAGCATCACCGCCATGATCTCTGCATAACGCTCGGCGGCGCGCAGCAGCACTTCGTCGAAGCGGCCGGCCTTGTAGTACTCGGTGGCGCTGGCAAACTCGTAGTTGAAGCCGAAAGTGTCGAGGAAGCGCCGCAGCATGGTGTTGTTGTGGTCGCCAAAGCTCGGATAATCGCCGCCGAACGGGTTCGGTACCGATGTCAGCGGCATCTGCAGATACGGCTCGAGCGCGGCGCGATCCGGCACGTTTTCCGGGATCTTGCGCATGCCGTCCATGTCGTCGGAGAAGCAGAGCAGCCGGGTCGGGATCTCGTCGCGGGTGAGGAGACGGAAGGCGGTGCGAACCATGGTGGTGCGCGCCACTTCGCCGAAAGTGCCGATATGCGGCAGGCCCGAAGGACCATAGCCGGTTTCGAACAGCACTTCGGTCAGCCCCAGGCGCTCGACCCGGGCCACCAGTTTCCGGGCTTCCTCGAACGGCCAGGCGCGCGCCGTCTGGGCGGCGTCGAAGAAGGCGGGGTCGAGAGTCGGAAGCGGCGCGGGCACGGCAGGCCTCAGATGCTGAGTGGGGAGAACGCGCTCAATTGCACCAGCCGGCTACGGGCGTCAATGGCAAGCGGGCTGCCCTGCCTTGCCAAGCGGCGGTGCGGTGCCTAGTTATGCGGGACTTTCCGGCGCGCTCGCGAGATCGGGCCGGAACAACCCTATGCTGATCTCGCCTCCGAGGACTCGATGGCCATTTCCCTGCAGGACGCTCTCATCCACATCATGGTGGTCACCGCCTCGTCCGACGAAGGCATTTCCGACCACGAGCTGGATGTGATCGGCAGCTTGGTGGTGCGCTCGCCGGTGTTCGCGGATTTCGACATCGAGCGGCTGTCGACGGTGGCCAATGCGGCGGTCGACAAGACCAACAGCGCCGGCCTCGACACCGTGCTCGACGACGCCATTGCGGCGGTGCCGAAGCGCCTGCACGACACGGCTTATGCGCTGGCCGTCGAAGTGGCGGTGGTCGATGTGCAGTTGCCGCAGGAAGAACTGCGGCTGCTCGAGATGGTGCGCGACCGGCTGGAGGTCGACCGGCTGGTGACTGCCGCGATCGAGGCGAGCGCCCGCGCCCGCATGCGCTCGGCCTGATCGGGCAGATCCGCTCAGTAAAAGCTGACCGGGAACCAGCGCAGATAGAGCTCGTCATAGACGCCCGAGCGCTTCAGCCGGGCAAGACCATAGTCGATGACCTGGCGAACCGCGTCGGCGCCGGCCGGCACGGCGACGGCAAGACCATCGCCGAACAGGTCGGGCCGGAAATACGGTTCGCCTGCGAACTCGCAGCAATCGACATGTTCGTTGAGCCAGAACGAGGCGCGCATGGCATCGCCGAAATAGGCATCGGCCTCGCCTTTCGACAGCGCATCGAGCGCCGCGATTTCGCTGTCGAACTGCACCAGTCCGGCGGCAGGCAGGTAGCGGCGGATGAACTCGGCATGGGTGGAGCCGCGGCGCACTGCCACGCGCTTGCCGTCGAGCCCCTCGGGGGTAAAGCCGCTGGCGGCGGCGATGGGAGTGACGAAGCGCCCCGGCAGCATCAGGTAGATCTGTGAGAAATCGAACAACGCGCCATTCTGCGGGGTGAGCGCCAGCCCGGCGATCAATGCGTCGCCCTGCTTGTCCTCGAGGGCCCGGGCTGCCTGATCCCATGGCCAGGCCTGCACGGTACAGCTGATGGCGAGGTCGGCGCAAAGCGCGCGCGCCAGATCGACATTGAAGCCGACCAGCTCGCCCTTGTCGTCGCGGAAGTTGAACGGAGGAAAATCCGCCGTGGTCAGGAACCGGATCGACGGCACCGCCGTCAGGTTCGGAACGATTTCGCGAGCGCCCGGATCGATGTGATAGGGCAGCGCCTGCGCCAGCACCGGCGCCGACGGGGCGAACAGCAGAGCGAGGGCGAAGAAAAAGGCGCGCATAACGTCCCGGGGCGAGCGATCTTCGGCTTATCGCCCAATTCGCCGGCAAAGGCGAGGGCCGATGCCGGCTGTTCCCAAGCTCTCGATCCCGCTGCCACTCAGCCCCTGCGGCAGCGGCGAAGCGCCGGCCTAGCTGTAGCGACCGAGGCCGAGATCGCCCACTTCGATGTCGGGCGTTCTGGCTGAGATGATGTCGGCGAGAACCCGACCGGAACCGGCCGCCATGGTCCAGCCCAGCGTTCCGTGTCCGGTGTTGAGATAGAGGTTGGAAAGCTTCGAGCGTCCCAGCACGGGCGTGCCGTCCGGCGTCATCGGCCTGAGCCCGCACCAGAAACTGGCGCGACTGACATCCCCCGCATTGGGGAACAGCTCCCGCAGCGAACGATCGAGCGGCCCGCGGCGTGAATGATGGAGGGTCGTGTCATAGCCGGCGATCTCGGCCGTGCCGCCGACGCGGATACGATCGCCCAGCCGGGTGGTCGCCACCTTGTAGGTCTCGTCCATGACGGTCGAAACCGGCGCCACCGAAGCATCGGTGATCGGCACGGTGAGCGAGTAGCCCTTGATCGGATAGACCGGCAGCCCGATGCCGAGCGGGCGCAGCAGCAGCGGCGAATAGCTGCCGAGCGCCACGACATAGGCATCGGCGGTCAGCATGCCCTTGTCGGTTGCAACGCCCGTCACCGCTCCACCGGAGGTGGCGATGTGATCGATCGTCGTGCCATAGCGGAAGGCGACGCCGCGGCGGGCGGCAAGCGCCGCGAGCCCCTCGGTGAACATCTTGCAATCGCCGGTATCGTCATTGGCGAGGCGCAGCCCGCCGACAAAGGGCACACTCGCCGTGGCGAGGCCGGGTTCGGCCGCGATGCACCCCTTGGGGTCGAGCACCTCGTAAGGCACGCCATATTGCTTCAGCACCGCGATATCGTCGGCGGCGTGGTCGAGCTGCTTTTGCGCCCGAAACAGCTGCACCGTGCCCTGCTGGCGGCCATCGAAGGCGAGACCGGTGGCGGCGCGCAGCGCGACCATCATGTCGCGCGAGTACTCGGCGAGCCGGACCATGCGGCCCTTGTTGATGGCGTAGGCGCGCTCGGTGCAGTTGGCGAGCAGCTGCAGACCCCAGATCCACATGCGCGGATCGAGCTTGGGCCTCAGCACCAGGGGGCCATCGGTCATCAGCAGCCACTTGATGGCCTTGGCGGGAATGCCCGGCCCTGCCCACGGCGACGCATAGCCGTAGGACAGCTCACCGGCATTGGCATAGCTGGTCTCGAGCCCTGGTCCCGGTTGCCGATCGATCACCGTCACTTCGTGACCCGCTTCCGCCAGATAATGGGCGGAAGTGGTGCCGATGACGCCCGAACCGAGGATAAGGACTTTCATGCCCTCATGATCACGAGTGCAGCCCGAAAGGCAATATGTGACAGCAAGATGGGCGTGTTGCAGTGTATCGCGTATTGAAGCCGGCTTGCGCTCCAGTCCGCCGGTGGGCATGCTTCGGGCGCGGGGCCAACAAAGACCATCGGGGAAGTAGACGGTGAGAATTGCCGCGTTGTTCCTGGGCATGATTGCCGGGCTGTTTGCGCTGCTGGCGCCAAGTGCGCTGCGCATCGACCTGCTCTCGCCGTTCCTCGAGTTCTGGACAGCAACCTCCAACGAGCGGCTGCTCGGCACTATTATCTGGTACGCCATCGCCGGCGCGGCGATGCTGGGCGGGTTGCTGGCGACGGTGACGCCGGGCTTTGCGGCCATGCTGCTGCTCGGCGCGGCCGTCGGGTGGCTGGGCATCGCCGTGTCGGTGCCGCAACTGCTCACCTACCAGTTGCTCGGGCCGGCCGGGGCGGCAGCCATCGCGGCGCTGTTCGCCTTCCTCGCCGGCGAATTGCAGGTGCGCCGTCGGCGCCTGGCGCGGCGCAGCCGCAAGCTGGCCGCCGAAGTGACCGACACCGACAGCGAGTTCGAACGCGAAGCGGCGCTGCGCATGGATCCGCTGCTGATGCCGCGGCAGGACGTGCCCCCACCGCCGCGGCGCCATATTCCGCTGACGCTCGATGACGTTGCCGTCACCTCGCGGCCTGCGGGCGAGCCACCACGCTGGCAGGATCTCGACCAGCCGCAACCGGCGCGCCGTCACGATCCCGACCTGTGGGCGGAAGCGCGGCGCGAACAGCTGCAGCCCGCCCCCGAGGTGCAGCGAGCCCGCGTCGTACCGGAGCCGCGGCCCGAGCTGCGGGAACGCGAGCCACACGTCCGGGAACGCGAACCACAGGTCCGGGAACGGGAGCCCCAGATACGGGAGCGGGAGCCACAGCTGCGCGAACGCGAGCCCCAGGTGCGGCGACCGGAGCCCCGACCGGAACCGCGGCGCGAGCCACCGCGACAGCGCGACCAGCGCTCCGCGGAAGGTACCCGCGTCTGGGTTGCCGCCCTGGCCGCAGTCGGCGCGGTGCTCGGGCTCGCGGTCATCGCGGCCGGCGGCTACCTGATCACGCGCGATGGTTCACTGGGCGCCCTGTTCGGCGAGCCGGGCGCGCCCACGGTGGTGGCGAGCAGCGAAGCGCCGCCGCGCGAGCCTGTCGCGGCGCCGCCTGCCGAGAACAAGCCCGCGACGCCAGCCAGCCTGCAATTGCCGGCGACGCCGACCGCGAGAAACGATACGGCGACGCTGCCCGATGCTCCCGCCGCCGACGGTCCCGCCGCCACCCTGCCCGCCACGCCGGCACCCGCGGCGACAGCGCCCGCCATGGCGGTTGCGCCGCTGGTCAGCGAGCCGCCGACCGCGCCGGCCCAGATCGCCGCAACGCCGCCGCAGGGCTATGACGACCCCTTCGCCTATTGCCGGGCGGTCGGCACGGTGGACTATGTCGACTACCGCTACACCGGCCCGGCCACTGTCGAGGCGATCACGAACACGCTGCTGATCCCGGCCGGCTCGGCGCGCGACCGCGTGCGCTGGCGCTGTTTCGACGGCGCGGTGCTCGCCTGCACTTCCTATATCGGGCCGATCTGCGACATGGCGCCGACTGTGGTGGAGATGCGTGAGTTCTGCGAGCGAAACCCCAATGTCGAGCAGCTGCTGGCGCCGAGCGGCACCTGGGCCTGCATCGACGGCAAGCCGCAACTGCCCGCCAATGCCAGCTGGCCGGTCGATGCCCGAGGTTTCCTGCCGCAGGGCTGGATCGCCGTCACCGACCCCAAGGCCACCGGCGCGGGCTAGCAGCAGCAGGCGGCGGCGATCGGCCGGAGCATCGAGGGGGAGCAACTCCCCGTGAAACGCGGCATTCAGGGCGAGCTGCCATTGATGTTGCGCGATCGGGAGGCAATATCGGGTGTGAAGCAGACGCAGCCGAGCCCGCTCGGCACCAGGCCAGGCTCGCATGTGACCCATGCGGAAACTGGCCGCTTGTCGGAGCGCAGCAATGGCCGTTGAGGGAATGCCGGCAAAGACCGGCAAATCGAACAACCTGCTCGCGCTGCTCCGCCCCTATTGGGGCTGGGTCGGCCTGCTGGTCGGGCTGACGCTCATCGGCAACGCGCTCAATCTCGTCGTCCCGCAGTTCATCGCCCATGCCATCGACAGTGCAGGCGCACCCGGCTTCAACCTCTTCTCGCTGGTCCTGGCGCTGGGTGCCATCTCGCTCGGCATTTTCGCCTTTACCTACATCCAGAGCATCGTCCAGACGGTGACTTCGGAGCGCGTGGCGCGCGATCTGCGCCAACGGCTGGCCGACCGTATCGCCGAACAGGACTTCGTCTACGTCCAGACCGTTTCGCCGGCACGGCTGCTCACCAACCTCACCTCCGATGTCGATGCGATCAAGAATTTCGTGGCGCAGGCCATCGCCTCGATCGTCTCGTCGCTGTTCCTGATTGTCGGCGCCAGCGCGCTGCTGCTGCTGATCAACTGGCAGCTGGCGCTGGCGGTGCTGGCGGTCGTGCCGGTGATCGGCATCACCTTCTATGTCGTGCTCACTCGGGTGCGGGCGTTGTTCCGCAAGGCGCAGGGCGCCATCGACTGGCTCAACAAGGTGATCAACGAGTCGATCCTGGGCTCATCGCTGATCCGCCTCGTCAACTCGCAGCAGGCCGAATACCAGAAGTTCCTTGCCGCCAACGGCGAGGCGCTCGGCATCGGCATGAGCATCCTGCGGCTGTTCGCCGGGCTGATCCCCACCATCACCTTCGTCGCCAATCTCGCCACACTCGTCATCCTGGCGTTTGGCGGGCACCTGGTGATCAGCGGGTCGATGACGCTGGGCCAGTTCACCGCTTTCAATTCCTACCTGGCGATCCTGATCTTTCCGATCCTGATCATCGGCTTCATGAGCAATGTCGTGGCGCAGGCGCAGGCGTCATATGATCGCATCCGGCTGGTGCTCGACGCCCCGGAGCCCAAGCCGGCGGGAACGCTCGACCGAGAGTTGCGCGGCGACATTGCGGTCGAGCACCTGACCGTGCGCTATGGGCAGCGCCTGGCGCTCGATGACGTGAGCCTCGTGGCGAGGGCCGGCACCCGCACGGCCGTCATCGGCCCCACAGCCGCGGGCAAGACCCAGCTGCTCTATGCCCTGACTGGCCTGATCGAGCCGGAAGCGGGGCGCATCACCTATGATGGCGAGCCGCTCGCGGCCTATGACAGCCAGGCGCTGCACCGCCAGGTCGGGCTGGTGTTCCAGGACAGCGTCACCTTCAGCCTGACGCTGCGCGAGAATATCGCCTTCTCCAATGTCGTCGACGACGCGAGCCTCGAGAAGGCCATCGACACCGCCGAGCTGGGCGATTTCATTGCGACGCTGCCGCAGAAGCTCGACACCATCATCTCGGAACGCGGCACCTCGCTGTCGGGCGGCCAGAGGCAGCGCATCATGCTGGCGCGGGCCCTGGCGCTCAACCCGCGCGTGCTGCTGCTCGATGATTTCACCGCCCGCGTCGACCAGCGCACGGAACGCAAGATCCTCGCTAATGTGCGGCAGAACTATCCGGGCATCACGCTCATCTCGGTGACCCAGAAGATCGCACCGGTTGAGGATTACGAGCAGATCATCCTGTTGATGGAGGGCAAGGTGCTCGCCACCGGCAGGCATGAGGAGTTGCTCCACGCCTCCCCCGAATACGTCCAGATCTACAACTCGCAGCAGAGCACCGAGGACTATGAGCTACAAGCTTAACACCTCGGAGGCGAGCCAATCCAAGGAAACGGTCTGGAAAGGGCTGGCGCGCCTCTTACCGCTGATCAAGGGCGAAGGCCGGAACGTCGCCATTGCGCTGGCGGCGATCCTGATCTCGTCGGCCACCACGCTCACCGCGCCGCTGATCATCGGGCACACCGTCGACAGCTTCATCTCCACCGGAGATTTGAACGGCGTGCTGCTGTGGAGCGGCCTGCTGCTGGCGGTCTACGCCGTCGGCCTCGTCTCGGCCTATACCCAGACCCGCACCATGGGCGGGGTGGCCCGCCGTATCCTGTTCAACCTGCGCAATGCCATCTTCAACAAGCTGCAGGAACTGCCGGTCGCCTTCTTCAACCAGAACCGGTCGGGCGACCTGATCTCGCGCATCAACAACGACACCGACAAGCTCAACCAGTTCTTCGCCCAGGCGCTGATGCAGTTCCTGGGCAACGCCTTCCTCATCGTCGGCGCCGGCATCCTGCTGCTGGTGCTGAATGTCAGGCTGGGCGGCGCGGCGCTGCTGCCGGCGGTGGCGGTGCTCGTCGTCACCCAACTCATCGGCGGCTGGGTCAAGCGCGCCAGTTTCAAGAGCCTGCAGACGCTCGGCGGCCTGAGCGGCGAGATCCAGGAAAGCCTCGCCAACTTCAAGGTCATCGTGGCGTTCAACCGCTTCGACTATTTTCGCGACAAGTTCGCGGCTGCCAATGCGACCAATTATGCCGCCTCGATCCGCGCCGGCATCGCCAGCAATATCTTCATCCCGATCTACGGGCTGGCCTATAACCTGGGCCAGCTGGTGGTGCTGGCCTACGGTATCTACCTGATCTCGAGCGGCGAGCTCACCACCGGGCTGCTGATCGGCTTCCTGCTCTACGTCACCAATTTCTACAATCCGCTACGCCAGCTGGCGAGTATCTGGTCGTCGCTGCAACTGGCGCTGGCCGGTCTCGACCGCATCTCGGAAGTGCTGGCGCTGCAGTCCGACATGGCGACCGTTCCCGCCGAGGCAACGACGTCGACTGCCGCCATCGCCTTCGACAACGTCTCCTTCCACTACCCCGATGGCGCCGAGGTGCTGAAATCGGTGAGCTTCACCCTCGAGAGGGGCAAGACCTACGCGCTGGTCGGGCCAACCGGCGGGGGAAAGACCACCACCGCCTCGCTGATGGCGCGGCTCTACGATCCCACCGCGGGCACGGTGCTGCTCGATGGCAGGGATATCCGTTCCTACCCGCCGGAGGAGCGGGTGGCAAAGATCGGCTTCATCCTGCAGGAGCCGTTCCTGTTCACCGGCACGGTCCGTGACAACATCCTCTACGGCACCCCGCAATACGCCTCGCTTTCCGACGAGGCGCTCGAGCGGAACCTTGACGAAGCCGGCCTGTCGGCGCTGCTCGCCCGCTTCGAGGATGGCCTCGCGACCAAGGTGTCGGCCACCGGCGACGCCATGAGCCTGGGGCAGAAGCAGCTCATCGCCTTCATCCGCGCGACGTTGCGCAGGCCCGAAATCCTCATCCTCGACGAAGCCACCGCCAATATCGACACCGTCACCGAACAGCTGCTGCAAGGCATCCTGAAGCGGCTGCCGGCCACCACCACCCGGGTCATCATCGCCCACCGGCTCAACACCATCGACAGCGCCGACGCGATCTTCTTCGTCAATGGCGGCGCGGTGACGCTCGCCGGCTCAATGGAGCGCGCAATCGACATGCTGCTGCATGGGGCGATGGTCAGCTAGGGGCGCAGCGGGACGCGCATCGCAGCGGCGAGCTCGGTGCCGTGAACGGGCCCGCGGGCTTCTGGCAATTGTCTGGGGATTGGAGCGGGTGAAGGGAATCGAACCCTCGTACTAATCCAATGTTAATACTGCATCTCTTCATATAGTACGCCCTCAATACCGTCATCAATACCGACAAAATTAATGGCTTTAGCAGGTCATTGACGGACTATCGGCGGCGGCGACCCGACCCTCCAAGGGCCGCACAATCGCTCTCCTTGACCTTACGGCGCTTCCGATTACCGTGACGACTGGGCCTGTGCTCCATTGTTGCAGGTCCTCTCCAACTCACCTGGCGTCATGGCAAACCATCCTCAATCCGCAGCATTTCTTCGTACGAGACGCTACCCAGCTCTCACAGACGAACTTCTTTCTAGATACAACGACGAGCGCCGATCAGGAGGGGATCTATATGCCGCTAAAGCAATCATCAACGATGTCGATCTGGATAAGCTAGGCATTGACTCCGACAATCTAACGGAAGACGAGACTGCCGGGCATCTTGTTGCGGTCATCGAAGAAGCACTGCTGTATGACTACGACCTTCGGTATATGCCGAAGGAGCAATTTGATCCTCTTTATCATGCCCAGTGGGAGGATTACCGGAATGAGCGCGAAACCGTTCTCGCTAACCGCGACATGCGGATGTTTTTCAATGCACCCGGTAGTGAGCCGCGCTACGAGGTATGGGGCAAGTTAGCGTACTGGACCGTTGACGAGGCCACCGCCCTGTCACTTGGGAAGGACCCTCAGATAGTCAACGAACGTTCGATGGCACCTTCCAAAGCCAAACCCGGGCGAGAGTTCCCCCCTTCGGCTGAGTTCTTGGACAATTCTCCTTTTTTCCATCTCTATTTGCAGCGCAGGGATATGATCTCCCGCGCGCACTCATACGGAGTCTTCGGGACTCACATCACACCCAATTCCTTTTTGAACTGGGCCCAAGCGCGACATCTTTCCTGCCCGGAGCAGTTGCTCTCGGTGGCCGGTTTCGAGTCGGAACCAGCGGTACTCAGCGCCGAACACGAAGCGGCGTTGGCAAGGATTTCTGACCTAACGGGCCAGTTATCGGAAATATCCGCGGCGCTAGTAGAGCTGAGAACGAGCGTGGACGAGATAAAGCCGCGGCGCCAGGTCACCCTGTACAAGATGATCTTGGCTATGGCTGTGAAGCACTACCAGTTTGGAACGAGGATCGGCGGCAGAGGCACAACTTCAGCGATCGTGAGTTCGGCTGACAGGGTTGGCTACCCGGTATCTACCGACGCCGTTCATGATGTACTTGAGTCGGTGCGTGAGAGGCTTGGGTTCGTTCAGAAGTAGCTGCCGATAAGGGCTGCACTTCCGATTACCGATATCTGAGTTCCGTTTCCGGCCAAGCGCGTCTCCATTCGTCCGATGACATCGCAGTCGTTAACCGAACTGGATGTTCACAATGAAACCAATCGACCATCGCTCTCTGCTGGCAACTGCTGTTCCGGTGCATGTCGACATAGGCGTCGCACCGTCTCTGCCATCTGAAGGCTTCGTGCGGCTGCGCTCGATCATCGCACCCGCTGGACCGCTCCCTATCGGCCGGAGCACTTTGTGGGAATGGGTGAAGCTCGGAAAGTTTCCTTCGCCTGTGAGGCTGGGAACCAGGGTGACTGGATGGGACGTACGTCAGGTTCGTGCCTTCTTGACCAACCCTCAAAACTGGCAGGCCCACAATGGCTAAGTCCGGTTCACTCAAGAAGAAGCCTGTCGGTAAGAAAGCACCGACGGAGCCGATCGCCAAACAGGACATCTTGATCGACAAGATGATTGAAGCTTCCAGCTACGCGAAGGTGGAAGGTAAACCGCGTACGCTTCCGATCTCGGCGGACGTCCCGTTTGATCCGGGGGACTATCGCAACAAAGGCGGGCCGATGAAGGTTCTTGCTCAGGTCGCTGAGAGCACGAGCATGCTTGCTGCGGCATACCATACCCATCTCTACCTTATCTTGAGCTACGTGTACGGAGTAGCGGTCTATCTGGCCGGATCGGAGGAGGCGTGGCTCGACTTCATTGCCGACCCTTCCTGGCTCCCGGTAAAGGGGCGGCCCAATCCAGAGGACCGCACCTTTCCCTTGCAGTGTGTTTTGCGCGCTGCATTGGGGCTGCAAGCAGAAGGAAGCGCCAAGACGGCCAGCAAATACTGTGCGGCCTTGTCGGACGCCTTCCGGCGCAAGTTGCCGGCCGAGGACATCGTTGGCTACCTCGAGGCAGGTGGTGGCATTGAGAAACTAGCTAAACGCGAAGCTCAGCGCCGTCGCAACGCTCCCGAGTTGCTTCACGAGCCCGCGCTGCGTCTGACGATGCCCTTGGATGCAGTCGCTCAGCGTTTGCTCGGCCTGAAGGAAGGTGTTCGTCAGAAGCTGACGATTCGCGTCGTGAAATCCAACGGCACTGACACGCTCGACATCAAAGTCGAGAAGATAAAGGCGATACCCGCTGCCTCGGCAGCTCGGAAGTAGCTGCTTGGTGGGGTCGGCGGACCTGCTGACCCCACCGTAAATAGAAGGGTGGCCATATATTAGTAGCCACCCTACCCCCTGTTTCACCCCTCCAACCGGCCTAAAGGCCACCTGGAGCACATACCCCCTCAACCCCTTTCAACACGCGCCTTCGGCGCGAAGGTGGAGTCATGCCTCTTGAAACCCTTGAAGACTACCTCGCCGAGGTCTTACCCATGGCCATTCGCATAGACGACTACATCGACGCCCCGAAGAAGAACTACGTCGGCGTGGGTGGCGTACTCGCAGAGCTGATGCACCGCAGAAGCGACTACTGCCTTTCGGCGGCCAGCTATCACGCCCGCAACTTCTTCGTGCCGATCGTGATGCGGCACGTCGAGACCGCGGAGATCGCTGGGCCGCTCTACATGGTGAGCTTCGCGTTTCGCCGGTACGTGATGCCGGAAGGTACGGCCCATACCTTTACACCAGAGCCGCTACACACTGAGATTCGGGGCATCCTCAAGCGCCACAGCTACATCGGCGTGACGGAGGCGGCGTACTACCCGAACTGGGTCACCACGGACGATGGGACCTTCAGCCCCGTGGTCAGCTACCACAGCCACGTGATTACCAGCGGGTCGAGCCGTAAGACACTGGTCCGCGATACCGCCGAGGCAGCTGGAGAAGAGAGCCTGCTGCGCGGGGTATCCGCCGTGGACATACGCGAAGTGAAGCGGGAGCGCCTCACGGAAAAGCTCCTCTACATTCTCAAGCCCTCGCACAAGCAGTACACGCCGTACTGGAGCAAGACCGATAAGGTGCGCGTACAGCTCGGCCTCACCCCAAAAGGGACCGTGAAGCAGAGCAAGAAGGCCATGCGCACCGGCTTGCTGGTCCAGATGTGCAACGTTTTGCGCGATCAGCGGCTGGACGAGCTGATCTTCGGCAATGGCGCGTTCGAGCCGTTGGTCCAGACCATCGTCCAGGATGCACGCGGTACACTTGACCGTCGGCTGCAACGGGAGAGCGACCGGCGTCCTCGGTAAATAACTGGCAGCCGACCGGCGGTTTTGCCCCGTATCATCCCAAGACTCCGAGCACGTTCCCAGCGAGCCGGGAAACGGCTCGCCCGTGGAGCAATGCATGGCAAAGCAAGTCGCCTCGTAAGCGGCTAGATCGCGAGCGTCGTCGTCGGTAAATAATCACCGGCTACATCACAGCCACTACCAACAACATCCATAAGGAACTCGTGCCCGTGCGGGTACGGATGGAAATCATGTCCAAAATTAACAAGCACTTCTACGCCTTTCAGTTCAACAGAAAGAGCAGCTCCAGCGTGAAGGCGTTCGTGAAGCTCATGAATCAGATCTCGTTCAAACAGTCCGCCCTCGTCGCTGATCTTGAGAGATTTATGCCGGACACGGGCCTTACTCGCCGCCTGTCCCAATGTGGCGGCTATGCTTGCGGAAGCAGCCCATGCTCGTCTGCCTGCTACTGGGGAGAACGCCGTGAGATCGGTCTCTGGCTCGCAGTGGCAGCGCGGCAGATGTTGCACAGCGAAGCCACCATCGGGTTGGAGTTCCGGTACCTCGGTCGAGCTGCAGCAGCGGGTGAGCTTCACCGTCTCGACGTTCGCGCCTGCGGGGAAGCGCTTAGCGCCACACTTCGTGAGGCTGAGTGCAGTGCGGGTGCCTTCCTTGCTTCGGCGCTTATCACGCCGCGTTTCGACGTGTGGCCCGACGGGCGGCGCGAGTGGCGTTTAGTCTACTATACCGTCTTATCGGCTGCGGAGATTTACGAAGAAGAGGCCCGGCTCAGGAAGGCAGTTGCAGGTACTGAGTTTGCAGATGGTATGTCTTTCTATTCCTCCGAGAGTGAAATCTTCGATTGGAGTTGCGTCGCTCCAATCCCAGAGGGTGAACAACTCGTCGCCCGACCACGCCGTAGCGGCAAACTCAAGTGGTACGCAGAACCGCTGCCTCCTTTCCTAAACGCCGAGTACGCGCGCTGGCTGGACGAAACACCGTTGGCAGACCGGATGGTCATTCACGGTCACGATCGCCTACCTCCCATAGAAGCCGATATGGCCGAATATGGCGATACTAGACCAGCGTGACGCCCGGCACCCGGTAGCTGATTAGTCGGCGCGCCCCTGGGAGGCGCCCCCCCCCGCATCATCAACTGTCAGCGAGCACGTCCCGATCGGGGCGGGAAAGGGCTCGCCTAAGGAGCAAACACATGTCCATCCGAAAGTCCGCCTCTACATTAAGGGCAGAAGCCAAACTGGCTACAACGAAGCTCGGTGTCATGAAAGACAAGGCCAGTCTCGTAGCAACCATTGTCGATCTATCCCTCAGGGCCCTTGCGCCGGAGGTCTCCATGGGGCCCGTGCCCAGCAACTTCCTCGTCGTGCAGGATAGTAAGCAGTTTCGTGTCGGTGATCTTAGTGCCGCTCGTGTGTCCGATTTGCCGGCAATTCCAGAGTTTCAGTGGACAGGGCGACACCCCCTGTACATGGTCAGTTTAACTGCGCCCGCCTTGTGTCTGTCCCTGTATGGCGCTTCGCCTAAATGGGTACTGACCACAGTCAGCTTCTTCTGCACTCAGAAGTCACGGCGTAAGCTGCTCGATCTGGAGCAAAGGCTCAGCACACGGCCGCGGTCCTACTCTCATACCATGGACGAGCATGCCGCACCGTTTCGCCCTGCGGGATCGGCCTTTGAGGACGACCATGTCACCGTGCCACCGACCCGGCGTTGGAAGCCGTTGCCGCCGGAGTACTTGAAGAGGCCGCGCAGTGGTGTTACGCGCAGTCACATCGCGACGTCGTATCGCTTCGGGGCCTGGAGGTGCGGCAGGTCTTTCGGGCCGCGCCAGCGGCCGCAGGAGATGGCGTGAGCTCGGAAGTAGCTATCCACAAGACGCTGTAATTGTAGACGTTTTTGACTTTTTGCGTTGACTCCTGTACTTTGGTGATGGGCGGCTGCTTCGGCCCCGCCCCTTACCTCACCACATCAGGAGTCTAGAAAATGACCGCTACAGCGGCCGGAAACTCGTTGCCGAGGCACGCCCTGTTGCCCGCAGCGCTTATCCTGGGCAGGGACAACAATGACCGCCCCCATGCTGCCTGGTTCATGGCCGACCAGGTTGAAGCTGCCGAGAAGGCGGCTGGGCTTATGGAGATGCATTTCCTCACCGTAAGCGACAACCAAGATCTGGCCGCTATCGCCACCAAGTTGCCCAAGGGCAAACTGTTCGACTCGGGAAAAGCCTTCGTCCCGTTCATCAGTGGGGCTGTATTCAACACCCTGCTGCCGCATGCACCACCTGCGGCTGCCGAGCACAAGGAGCCGAAGTCGAGGGCCCCGAAGCCACCAAAAGTGTCGGCAGCACCTGCGGACGACCCCGCCATGCCCCCTGCACCCACGGCCGGCATCGACCTGCCCAAGGACTGGAGCGCCATCAAGCTTGGCTCCGTGGTGCTTGCCTCGGAATCGAAAGAAGACGGCTGGTGGGAAGCGAAGGTCGTCGAGGCCAAGCCGAACGACGTGTTCATCCTGCAGTGGTCGGACTACCCCGACTACGAGCGATTCGTCCGCCACCGCGAGCGGCTGGCGCTGATGTTCCCCCGCCCCTTCGCCTCGTAGCGTCGAACTCAATCCAGTCAACTCGGCCGGTCCTTCGTGACCGGCCTTTTTGTTTCGTCCATCGGAGAACCATGATGATCGACCCCGTCACCCCCACCCGTTTTTCCGGGCCTGATAGCGAGGCCATAGCCGCCCTCAACGATCGGCTGCGCACAACCGGCACCGGCGGCCGAGTTATGGCCTCAGCCGGTTTGCAGGCCCGCGGAAAACCCTATGTCGCGCTCGCCCTTGCCGCCGTGGCCGCCTTCAAGGCGTTCGATGCCGACAATGACCCGCATGGTGAGCGCGACGCCGCCATGCTCGACGTCGGCCGCGACAGCGTGCTGTTCAAGATCGATTACTACGACCTTAGCCTCACCAGTCACTCGCCCAACCCGGCTGACCCTTCCGTCACCGAACGGGTCATGACCGTCATGTTGGCGGAGGAGTACTGATGCATCCGACCTCAGCCCTCAGCCTTTGTGCGTCTTCGGACAGCAACAAGAGCCTCCGCCTGAGCGATTACAATGCCTACATCGGCTTCGCTCAGGGCCTCCCCGACCGCAACCAACCGCAGGAGCAGAGCCTCTTTAGCCGAAATTTGGGACGTGTCGGGCGGCATCAGAAGATCGTCGGTCGAACAGCGGAGGACGTTGCTGATTCTTACCAGCGTCTCGAGCGGTGGTTCCGTACGATCAAGAACATAGTTCGCATACGTTCGTTCAGGAATTCCGGCCCGACGAGCAACCTCGGCGTTTGCCAGCCCGAGCGCAGCAGCACGGCTCCTGAGATTGTCTGCGAACACCTTCATCGGAAGAAAATGTTCCTGACAAAGTATCAGCGCCATGTAATTTGTCGGCAGTTGATAGTCGCTGTTTTAGCGACGAACTCCGGAGCGGAATTGTGAGACGGACTGTTTCAATCGTTCTGATCATCGGCGGGTTGATTTTCCTCGCCCCTCTAGCCGACGCCGATGCGACGGCGCTGGTCAAAGGCGTGAGCGTCGGCATCGCACTTGTGCTACTTTGGGGCGCATGGTGCCTGTGGAGGCCGCGCTCGGAGCGTGCTGCCGCCCCAGTCACAGCAAAGCCGGAGGCCCAGCCCGCAACCACGACCGCGCGACCCTCGGACCAGTTCGCCGAGCGCCGCGCTATGGTGAAATCCAAGCGCGCCTTCGAGGACTTGAAACACCTGCATGGTGTTCCGGGCCTGCAGATCAAGCAGCGCGCCGCCCTCATCTTGGCGGCCGACGGCATTAGCTTGGTCAACCCTAAGGACTGGGGAGCCCGTTATCACACCATCCCGTGGGCGGCGTTTCGTGGGGTCGCCACGAACGATGCCGAGTCTGCGCGGCATGACGGTCTAATGAACTCGGTTCGCTCCGGTGCCGTGGCGCGCGGGTCGACCCTTGGCAGTGCCGTGGCGCTCGAGACTGCCGGACTGCTGCTCGATAAGAGCCCGCTGATCATCACCTTCCTATTGGTCCCAAACGACCCAGTCGTTTCCTCTGCCGTGTTCAGCACGTGGCAGAACGAAGAGATCGCCCGACGCATCCTCAGTTACCGCACCGAACTGGTTGCCAGCGGTGGCCTGCGCTTCGACACAGCTGGAACTCCTACCGCGGCGCAACCTGAGGGAGATCTCCATTGAGAGCGGCAGTGATGATGCGGCCCTTTGCCGTCCTGTTCGGGCTGTGGACTGCCCTCGCTGGTGCGCCAACGCAGGCCGCCGAAGTAGGACTCGTCGCCAACTCGATCATCAGAACGTACACCGACCACTGCGACCCATTATTCTTTGATCGCCATATGCCACCGGGTGCCCGATGGGACGCGGCACTGTCGGAGAACTACGCCCGCATCCTCCGCACCCGCTACCTCAGCAACTGCGAGGCTTTCATGACCGAGGAGGTTCTGGCGGCGATCACCGTGCCCAGAATCCTGAGCATGTTTCCTCGGTTGAGCGAGGACCAATCCGGTCAGTTGACCGCCGAGCAGCTCATGCTGATCGGCGTCGGGGCATACCTTGACGAGGTGGATGCGACGAGCTGTCCGAATGCACCTCAGGGCCTGGAACTCGCAACAAGCCTGCGCAGTGCTACGGGTTCCTGGTTTGCCTCGACAGGCTACGACGACGCCCTCGACATCGCGCGCGGTTATGCGCAGGCGAAATCGTACGCCGCGTTCTGGCCCGGAATGCCGACCGCGGGTAACCCCTGCCTCGAACGAGAAGGAGCCTACATGTTCGCTGCCGCCTACGCGGTGAAGGCCGGTCTGATTCCATTGCAGCTTTCATCCGGTGCGTTGCCGGAGGCCGACTGGCAGAAGAACTACGATTGGGACGGCGACGGCGTGGTTGGGGACGACGACACAGCGGCCAACAGTTCTGCACAGAGCCCACAGGGGGATTACGTCGAGGAACCGGGCGATCCGGTTACCGGTAGGGGCGGCGATGATACGACCGACCGCACTCTCGATGTGTCGGAAAGTGATGCGGCGACCATTGCCAAATTGGCAGGGCGGTGGGGGACAACCGCCGCCTGCGACGAACCCGGTGACCAGATCATTATTGATGGCCGTGACACGCCCCGCATCGAAGGAGCAGACTTGGGGTGCGACTTAGGCTCGATCCGGAGCTTCGGCAACATGACCACATTTGTGGGGGAAGGCGGCGATTGGAGCGGCCAAGGGGCCATCCAGCAGGGTGGCCCCGATGTCATCGACCTGTTCCTGTTCGGGGATGAGCAGCCACGCCACCTCGTCCGGTGCGGTTCAAATGCCGAGCCGCAAACGCCGTCTCGCGACACCGACGACATGTCGCTCGATTGGGACGGTGCGTGGGTACGAAGTGCGGCAGGTGGAAGTGAAATCGCGATCCCAAGTTTTCTGCAACGAGGTCCCGTGCGCGCGTTGATGAATGCCGATGAGGACTACGGGACTGCGTACGATGGGGCGGATGGCCTCTCCCTGTCGCTCAGGCAGTACCGCATTCATACATCGTCATCCGCCCATCGGTGGCTTCGCGAGGGCGCTGCCAGCGATGTCGTCGCTATCACGTACGACCTGGATAAGGCCGACTTTGGCGTCATTTCGGGCTACTTGGACAGCGCACGCAGCCAAGCCTACTACGGGATCTGCCGACAGGGTGCAAACAAGCTGCAGTGCGTCGATATGTTCTGGCACTCACGCGATCAGGAGGCGGTCGGGCCGATCATTGACAGCGTCGTGCGGTCTTTTCGGCCGTGAGGTGTATCGAGAGGGCGCGTAAGGTCGGCTGAAACTGTCCGACGGGTTTTTCAGAACCTGCCGCTAAGCGCCGTCTGTACCTCGCCGACCACGTATGTGCCGATGATAAGCAGCGACGCGAGGGCCTCGCCGCCTTTGTCCCGCGATGCAAGGAACAAGGAGGTCAGAAGACAATAGATGCGCTCGGAATGATCTCTGCGCGTTGCTAAGGGCGCGCGGACGCCGCAGATTCGGGGCAAAGCACGACGTCCGTCTGTCCGCTCCTGGCGAGCTGCAAAGAGTGGCGGAGCGAGCCGGATTGACCGACGTTGCTGCCGGCGATCGGGGCCTGGGGCGCGACCGGTCCATGTACCGAAGATCTAGTAACCGCCGCACAATCTACTCGCTGGCGCTATTGCTTGTTAGCCGCCGGCTGCTTGTGGTCTTGGCGCCGGTGAAAGTGGTTCGCGGCAGAAAATTCGTTTAGGCCCTCTTGAAAGGCGTTTTTTCGCCTTTATCTCTTCAGCCGTGATCCGGGCCCCTCTGGTGCGTAACCCGCATGATGTCGGTTCACCTCAGGGGCCGGCTGTCTCACTTCACCGGTGTTGAAGCGGGCCCCTTGTCAAACACGGCAAGAGGAGATCCGCCATGACAAAATTCCGCTCTAGCGACGACGACATCTTCACCCGCCGCCCGCTCGCCGAGCTGCGTGCTCGTCTCGACCGGCACGCACTCGCTGCCGAAGCCGACGTGGCTGGCCAGGAAGCGTTCATGGAAGCGGCGATCGCAGCAGCTATGATCATCGCTCATGCAGATGGGAATTCAGACGAATCCGAACGCCGGCGGATCGTTTCCCTTTTCCGCGCTAACCCACTGCTTCAGGGGTTTTCGGCCATTGATGTCAGCCGGGAGATCGATGAGCACACTCACGCTTTCGGCGTCGACACCAACTCGGCTCTGGGCCGGGCCCGCGCTCAGATTGTGACCGCGGATCTGACCAACGGCCAATTCAGGTCTCTGATTCAGATCTGCGTGTCGGTCCTTGATGCCGACGGCATCCGTCATCCGGCCGAGGAAGAAGCGCTCGCTGCCATCTCTTCGATGCGCCCTTGGGGCTACCGTTAAGCCGCCTGTCAGGAGCGATCTAAATGGACTTCCTTTCTCTCGACTTCATGGGCAAGCCGGCTTGGACCTGGCTTGCCTTCGTCGCCGGTGTAGGGCTGCTGCTCGCTTTTGACCTTGGCGTGCTGCACCGCAAAAGCCATGCGATCGGCGTCGGGGAATCTCTTGCCCTGTCAGCCTTCTATATCACCATTGGCCTCGCCTTTGGCGGCATCGTTTGGATGTGGCTGGGCTCTCAATCAGGCATGGAATATCTGACCGGCTTCGTGGTCGAAAAGAGCCTCGCGATGGACAACATCTTCGTCATCGCCATGATCTTTTCCTACTTCGCAATCCCGCCCGCCTATCAGCACCGCGTACTCGTCTACGGCATTCTCGGTGTCTTGATTTTGCGCGGCATCATGATCGCTGCGGGCTCGGCAATCATCACCGAATTCTCCTGGGTCCTCTACCTCTTCGCGGCCTTCCTGGTAGTGACCGGCATCAAGATGCTGTTTACCGCCGACAAGAAGCACGACATGTCGAAAAGTGCCGCTGTTCAATTCATGATCAAGCACCTGAACATGACCAAAGAGCTGCACGGGGAAAAGTTCTTCGTGCGTCAGCCTGATGCCACGGGGAAGGTCCGGCTTTTTGCGACCCCACTTGTTGGCGCCCTTATCCTAGTGGAGCTCGCCGACCTCATTTTCGCCGTGGACTCGATTCCCGCCATCTTCGCGATCACAACGGACCCCTACATCGTTCTGACGTCAAACGTCTTCGCCATCCTGGGTCTGCGCGCCCTCTATTTCGCGCTCGCTGCCATGGTAGATCGGTTCGTCTACCTGAAATACGCGCTCGCCGGCGTGCTGATCTTCATCGGCTCGAAAATCTTCGTTGCCGACATGCTCGGCCTGGCCAAAATACCGCCAATGGTGTCCCTCTCAGTCACTTTGGGCATCCTAGCGGCTGGCATACTGGGCTCCCTCTGGAAGACCCGGAACGTCAGGGCCAAGGCCTAACTGACAGGCGGGG
>MKVB01000006.1:993185-996905 GCA_001899085.1 Devosia sp. 66-14
GCAGGTCGAGACGTGCAACAGGTTACGTGTGCCCGCTATGTTGATGAATGGGAAGCGTAAAATTCAATCCGTCCAGGCCGTCTCAACAGACGTTTCTGCGGTGAGTCCGTTTACCCTGGGGATAGCCAGCTCAATGGTCTTTGGGTAGCTTTGATGCCATGAGCAGCACCGCGAGCCTCGATATCGCCGACCTCATTGCCCGTTGCGCCCTGCGCGATCGCGCGGCATTTCGTGATCTCTATACCCGCACCAGCGCGAAACTTTTCGGCGTGACGCTGCGTATCCTCAAAGACAGATCGGAAGCCGAAGAGGCGCTCCAGGAAGTGTACGTCAAGATCTGGCAGCGTGCCGACCGCTACGTCGCGGGTGGCTACAGTCCGATCAGCTGGCTGGTAGCGGTCGCCCGCAACCACTCGCTGGACGTCCTGAGGGCGCGGAAGCCGGTGAGCGATGATATCGACCTCGTGCTTGACCTCGCCGATGATGGTCCTGACCCAGAGCAGGCCACCATCGACAGTTCCGAGCGCACGCGCATCGACGGCTGCCTCGATGAACTCGAGAGCGACAAGGCCGACTGTGTGCGCGGGGCCTATCTCGACGGCTACACATACGAGGAACTGGCGACGCGCCACAGGGTGCCGCTGAACACGATGCGAACCTGGCTGCGGCGCAGCCTGTTGAAACTGAGAGAGTGCCTGTCGGCATGAGCACGGAAGGTCACAGCGGCGGTAGGGAAGACGACCAGGTTCTGGTCGCCGAGTACGCGCTTGGGCTTCTCGAAGCCAGCGAACGTGCTGCACTGGCGCGCCGCATCGCTGCCGAGCCGGGGCTCGCCTCGGACCTGCGCCTGTGGCGCTCCCGCCTCGCGACGCTCGACGACGAGTTCGCTGAAGTCGCGGCGCCGTCAGGCGTCCTGCCCCGCATCGAGAACCGCCTGTTCGGCGCCACTGCCGCTGTTTCCGGGGGCTGGTGGAACTCGTTGGCCTTGTGGCGCGGTCTCACCGCCGCCGCTGCGGCGGTGGCCGTGGTTGCGATTGGCGTCAACCTGCTGCAGCCACGCGTCGATCCCAGTGTTCTGGCCACCCAGCTGGTTGCCGCGATCCAGGCGCAGGAGGGCAGTGGCGTCGAGTTCGTCGCGCTCTACGATCAGGCTTCCGGCCAAGTGCGTATCACTTCGCTCAAGGGCACCCCCGTGCCCGACAAGGATTTCGAGCTCTGGTACATCAAGGGCGCTGAGCCCGCGGTATCGATGGGCGTGATCCCGGTCGACGAGCGGCTGGAGATTCCGCTCGATGCCGCCGCCAAGGCCGGTATCGAACCTGGCACCGTCCTCGCCGTGACGCTCGAGCAGAAGGGTGGCTCGCCCACCGGCGTCGCCCAAGGTCCGATCGTCGCCGTCGGCACCATCACGCCCATTTGACCGCGATAGCGTTCAGCTGTGGCAAGCTGACTTTACAGTCCCGCCATTGCCTTCCCTGCTTCGAAGTTGCGGTTCAATAGTAGCGCCCACTCATCTCGGCCTCCGTTGGAAGCAAATCGGAGACGCCTATTTCGACGCGAAACGCTGCATCGGACAAACAGTCCTAGCCTAGATGGATTTCCATGATCGCGCCGTCCCTTCTATTGACAGCACTTCGTTTGCCTGAGCGCAGCATCGGCACTAGGTGCGAGCAACCACAAGGACACCGTCAATAGAGAAATCGCGCCGGCTATGTACTGTCGCCTGCCGCTTTAGTGGCGGAGGCAATTGCTCCCCCATGGGACGCCGCCGTTCATCGACTCCGTCAGAGATTAAGCGAGTGTCTGTGCTCAGCGAGTCTATCATCATCGCTGCCTGACGAGCGGACCGATTCCGATAGCGCTCTTATGGGTCGGTGCCGCCCTTAACGCCGTCCTAGTCGCTTGCCTTTCGCAAGGTGGCGTGCGGTCGTGCAGTGCTGGCTATGTCCCCCATAGGCTCCCTTGATAACGTGCCTGCCGAGTTCCACTCGACGACGTCACTGGCTCCGGCCGACGATGGAGGCCGTCGCCACAAGTTCGTCCAGAAGGGCCAGTGTCGCCTCGCCCGAGCAGGTGAACGGGTCGAAGTCGGCCTTCTCATGATACTTCAGCAGCAGGCCCATGTTGACCTTGCTCAGGTCGACCTGTCCCATGGTCCAGGTCCCAAACTTTCGCTGGCGGATTTCCTGATAGGCGAGAAGCCGGACATTGGTGTGCCGTTCGTCTTTCACGATACGGTTGAAGAGCTCGCAAACCTCGTTGCGTCCTCCCTCGAGCACCTGGATGAAGATGTCGCCGCTGAAACACAGGAAGCCGGTTATCCCCCGTGCTGGGTTATTGTCCCGCGACGTCTTCAAAATGGAGTCGGTGAGCTTGCTCATTGGCGACTGCGTTGCCCGGCTGGCATAGAGGCATCTGACGAGCATCTGCGGTCAATCCTTGAGGTTGATAAGAGACAGGAACTCGCGCCGAAGCGCGGCATCCTTGAGAAACGTGCCGCGCATGACGCTGTTGATCATCTTGGCTGAGGTGTCTTTGACGCCTCGCCAGTGCATGCAGAAGTGATCGGCCTCCATCACGACGGCGAGGCCATCGGGGGTAACCTTGCTAACCAGCAGGTCAGCCAGTTGACTAATCGCTTCTTCCTGGATTTGCGGGCGTCCCATGACCCATTGGGCGAGGCGCGAATACTTCGACAACCCGATAAGGTTCGAGTGCTCATTGGGCAGGACGCCGATCCACAAGCGCCCCATGATGGGGCAGAAATGATGGCTGCAGGCGCTACGGATCGTGATGGGCCCGACGATCATCAGTTCATTGAGACTCTCGGCGTTGGGGAATTCGGTGACCGGTGGCGCAGCGGTGTAGCGTCCGGCGAAGACCTCGGTGAGGTACATCTTTGCGACGCGGCGCGCCGTGTCCTGCGTATTGTGGTCATTGGTAGTGTCGATAACGAGGCTCTCAAGCACGCCTTGCATGCGCACGGCTACCTCTTCCAGCAACGCATCGAGGTCGCCAGGTTCCAGAAACTCGGCAATATTGTCGTTGGCATTGTATCGGCGGGCGGCCCGCTGGATGCGGTTTTTGATCCGCTCGGAAGTGGGCTCTTCTCGACCACTGTTCGACTCAGGTGGCATCACGCGCTCCGATCCCAGACACTTGAGCTTGGCGACTACGGCTGGAGCAAGCAAGCCTGATCGGCGATCAACTTCTGCGTCGCAGAGCGAGTACCGTGGACCTACTGGAAACTCGCTATCGTGGAGGCGGGTATCGTCGCAGGATGGCGTTCGGTACGCTTGCTACAGCAGCGAAACGAGGATCTTCGACAGTGCGGTGATGTACAACACTAAGTACATCGTCGAAAAGGCGAGCAAGAGCGCGTGCATACCACTCTGGTACGGAGGTGACCGCAAACGGCCTAGTCGACACGCTTTCCGTCCGGACCTTCACCGTCTTTGATCGTATCAACGACACGTGCTCCGCATCTGGATCGAGATGACACGTCGCGACTTGCAGCAGAATGTTCCTCTGCTCGGCTCAGCCGATGAGGGTAACCTGGGTGAAACACTCAGGAACATGCGTGTCAGCGACGCCGAAGCGGCGAGCGGACCAACCGGCGGTTGCAATGTCGGAGGGACCACGCGTTCTCAGTTGCTCAAAGCGCCCCATGAAAAGGCCCCAGGTGTCCCAGGTTTTGGGGGTAGGGAGCGGCCGTTCGCC
>MKVB01000006.1:996922-1019468 GCA_001899085.1 Devosia sp. 66-14
GCGGTCGCGTCCAGCGGATTTGGCAAGATAGAGTGCTTCATCTGCTCGGCTGACAAGCACCGACGCTATCCTGGTTTCGTCGCCGCGTGCACAAGTCGAAACACCGAGGCTCACCGTTACGACAGCCTTTTCGCTTCCTTCGTGGCCGATCCTAAGGTCGCGAACGCTACTGCGAATGATCTCGGCAACGGCGTATGCGCCTGCCTCATCGGTGTTGGGAAGAACGACACACATCTCCTCGCCGCCATAACGAGCGGCAATGTCGCCCGGTCGGCGTGCCTTCTGTGCGAGGACACCGGCAACGGCCTTAATACATTTGTCACCGGCGGGATGCCCATAGCGATCATTGAAAGCCTTAAACCTGTCGATATCGAGCATGATCAGGCTAAGTGACTGTCGGTCGCGTGCAGCTCGCTTCAACTCCCGGTCGAGATCCTCGTCGAGGCGACGACGGTTGACCAGTCCTGTAAGGCCGTCGGTATCGGCCAGTATCCGCAGTTGCTCGGTCAACGCCAGCAGGCCAGCCTCTGCCCGCTTGAGTTTGGTGATATCGGCAACCCTAACAGTTGCGCCACCATCGCGAATTGGGCTGGTGCGGATGTGTAACCAGCGCCCATCAAACAGTCTGGCCTCTTCCTCTGCACCAGCGTCCAGCGACTCGAGGACAGCTTTGACCCAGTCGTCGACTTTATCAGGCGGGACATCTAGCTGTTCGCCAAGGGTGACAGATGCACGGAGGATGGACTCCAGGGGCGCTCCGGGCGAGCGTAGGTTGCCGGTTAGAGGAAAGTAATCTCGATATTGTTCATTACAGAAGCGAAGCACGCCGTTGCGGTCGAACAGTGCGATTCCATCGGACATTTCGGTCAATACCGTTGACAGCTGTGTTCTGCTCTCAGCCAGCTCTGCCTCAAGGCGCTTGCGATCGGTGATGTCGCGGGTGGTGCCGGCGAGACCTAGGACTTCGCCGTCGATATTGTAGACAGGTGTTTTGGAGGTCAGGTACCAACGGATCGTTCCATTCAAGTCAGGAACCTGTTCCTCCAGATTGGTTACGCCCTGACCGTTGGCGAGAATGCGCTGCTCTTGCGCCATCAGGGCCGGCGCCCGCTCCGGCGACAGGTCTGCATCGGTTAACCCCTTGACGTCATCGGGCGAAGCAAAGCCATTGACCTCGGCGACCGCTGCATTGACCTCCACAAAGCGACCAAACGTGTCTTTGACGTAGAGATAATCGGGCGCTTGGCGAAGGGCAGCCCGGATCAGTTTGCGCTCCTCAACCAATTTCCGCGTTCTGGCAATGCTGCTCAGCGCCACAAAGGTTGCAACTGTGCTAAGTCCAACCACGGGTCCGACAAGTGTTGCAAAGGCCTGCTCGCGAGCATCAGTTGGCAGGAGCAGTACGCCGGCCATCGGGGCCGCAGACGACACAATCGAGAAAATTGACGTGGCGACCCAGCCGGGAGTACGTTTACCAAGAACGGCGTGTCCGAGCAGGCCCACGGCGACAACCAGCACAACGCTGGTGGCTCCACTCCACACGCCCGCTCCGCCCATCGCCACTCGAACTGTCAGAACCGTGACAGCCGTAAGTGCAGCGGCTACGGGACCGCCGATGAGTGAAGACAATGCAAGGAAGGTGGATCGCAGATCGAAATAGATGCCGGGTGACAACTGAACCGACATCATCATTGAGGCGACGGCCCCTAGGCTCATCACCAGGCCGAACAGCAGCCGGCGGTTCTGTCGCCGAACCGACGTCAGCATGGGTTGAAGCTGCAGCCACCCCGATACGGCGAGGCCTACGACGGCGAAATTGGCAACAAGGGTGGGCCACATGGCGCTGGTTCTCCGGCGCCAACCCTACGGGCAACCCGCTAGCACCGAGTTAAGCCGATAAGAATCCCTTGCTCCCATCCGCCCCAATCAGATGATCTCACCCGCCCGGCCTTATGGGCCCCCCTGGCAGGTTGATGGTTCGCCGGGGGTGACTCGGCGAACCATCACGCGGCTCTAGAAGAAGCACGGTGTCGATGACGTGGATCACTCTGTTGTCGGCCTTCAAGTTGGTCCACGACTAGGGCTCAGAACAGTTCGCCCTGTCGCGGCGATTCCGGCGTGTCGTCAATATGGGCAAGAAAATGCCGAGCCTCGCGCCTTACCGCTTCGACGATACCGGGCGGCATGCGCTCGAGGTTACGGTAGGCCATCGCGAGGCGCGGGTTTCTCCCCAGCGCTTCGCGATTTTCAATGAGGAAGTTCCAGTACAGGAAGTTGAATGGGCAGGCGCCTGGACCAGACTTCACCTTTGGATCGTACTCGCAGGATGAGCAGTAGTCCGACATCCGATCGATATAGGCGCCGGACGCCGCATATGGCTTTGAGGCGAGCAGCCCCCCATCTGCGAACAGTGCCATGCCGTGGACGTTGGGCAGTTCGACCCACTCGAACGCATCGGCATAGACCGCCAGGTACCACGCCTCGACCTCGCGCGGGCTGATTCCGGCGAGCAGTGCGAAGTTGCCGGTGACCATCAAACGCTGAATGTGGTGGGCATAGGCGTACTGGCGCGTGTTGCGAACCGTTTCAGCGACGCAGTGCATTGCGGTCTCTCCCGACCAGTAGAACCACGGCAATGGTCGGTGGGCGGTAAGGTAATTGCCGTCTTGGTATGAGGGCATGAGGTGGAAGTAGAGGCCGCGTACATATTCCCGCCAGCCGATAACCTGGCGGACGAACCCTTCCACCGCTTCGATCGGAGCCTTCCCCCGTCGCCACGCTTCGATCGCCGCATCGCAGACCTCGCCCGCGGTCAATAGCCCGATATTGAGATAGGGCGACAGGGCGGCGTGATAAAGAAACGGCCGCCCCGTCTGCATTGCATCCTGGTAGTCACCGAAGTTTGGTAGGCAATCCGCGACGAAGTGCGACAGCGCCTCGAGCGCATCTTCTCGCGTCACCGCCCAGCCGAAGGGTTCGAGATCGCCAAAATGGGTTGGAAAGTGCCGCTCGACGAGGCTCAGGACATCCCGGCTACTGCGGTCCGGCTCAAAGCGTCGCCGTTCCGGAACCTTGGCGCCTTTGGGGAGCGGCTTTCGGTTTTCGGTATCGAAGTTCCACCGCCCACCGACGGGTTTGCCGCCCTCCATCAGCAAGCCGGTTTCGCGGCGCATTTCTCGATAGAAGTGTTCCATGCGAAAGCCCTTGCGCGTCCCCGCCCAACGTGAGAAGCGCTCGCGCGAGCACAGAAAGCGGTTATCGTCTCGCATCTCGACCTCGACCCCCAGCAGTTCGCGCCAACTGCGCACGATCTCAAGCACGCGCCACTCGCCGGGCTCCGTGACCACTATCCGCTCGGGACGGTGCCTAACTACCGCGCGGACGACCTCGCCGGTGAAGTCACCGGCGTTGGCGGGATCCTCGAATTGTACATAGTCGACGGGAAGGCCTGAGGCTCTCAGCAAAGCCGCGAAGTGGCGCATGGAAGCGAGGACGAACGCGATCTTCTGCTTGTGCTTGTTCACGTAGATCGCCTCAGCGCGCACCTCGACCATCAGAACGACGTCGCGGGTTGGGTCTAGGCCGGAGAGCGCGCTCAGGCTAGTCGTGAGCTGGTCGCCGAGGACGAGCACCAAGTTCCTGATCCCCATCGGCGGTCAGCTTGGTCCCGCGAGGGTCGATCTCCCCCCGTCCACGGCGAACACCTGGCCTGTGATCCACGACGCGCGATCGGAAAGAAGGAACTCCGTCATGGAGGCGATGTCGTCCGGCTCCCCGATGCGGTGTAGCGCATGAGAGCGCGCCATCGCCGCCTCTGCCTGCTCGGTCGCAACGAGTCCCATGGTGAGGGGCGTCCGTGTCAGCGACGGTGCGATGCAGTTGACCCTGATCCGGGGAGCCAGTTCGGCCGCCAACGATCGAGCGAGGGCCTCCACGGCGCCCTTGGCCATCCCAATCGACGTGTGGAAGGCAAAACCTCGCCCCACGGCAACCGTCGAGAACAGCACAATCGAAGTACTTGGTGCGCGCTTGAGCGCTGGCAGGGCGGAGCGAACGACGCGTGCAGCGCCCAGCGCGTTCAACTCGAAGTCCCGCATCATGTCCGCATCGGTCGTCCGACCCAGCGGCTTGAGCGTTACCGACCCGGCGGCATAGACGAGCCCATTGATACTCTCCCCGGCCTCCGCGACCACCCGCTCAATGGCGGCGCTGTCAAGCACATCAGCCTGCGAGGTCGGGCACGATAGCGCCTCGCCAAGCAGGCGCAGCTTGTCTCCGTTGCGACCGGACAGGTGCAGCCTGAGGCCCTGCGAAGCGAGCCGCTTTGCCACAGCAGAGCCGACCCCTCCGGTTGCGCCAAAAATTAAGACGACCAAATCCAGCTCGCCCCCATTAATACCGCGACGAGCTACGTATGCGGATCGTCCAGAGTTTCGTCGGTGTTGGTCGCGTGCGCCAGGTTCAGAAGTTCTGGCAGAAGTGGATTAGGAAAGCGGCGCGCCACGACGACAGCCAAGAACGTTTCGGAGATGCCTACGAGGCGGGCTGCCTCTAGGAGCGTGCCTTGCGATAGCTCGTCTCGAACTACGATTGGCGGAAGGATGGCAAGGCCCAAATCCTTACGTGCGAGCAAGCGAAGCATCGCCATATCGTCTGCCTCGGCGGCTATCTTCGGTACAACCCCCAAGCGAGAAGTGAGCGCATCAAAACTTGATCGCAGTGCGGTATTGATGGACGGGAGAATGAGTGGCTGGCTGGCCAAAAGCACGCCCAACGACTTTTCAACGACTCCAAGGCGACTAGGCGTCCCTACGAGGCTGACGGGCTGCTCTGCGAGGCTGTGCACCATCCACGGTGTTTCTCCCTGTCGAGATGGGGGTACGTTGGTGAGGACCACATCCAAGCTCAGTGCTTGTAGCGACTGAAGCAGTTCGGCCTGTGAGCCGGAGCGCAGGATAAGCTCCACGTCATCCCGCCCAATCAGCGGCTCTAGGAACGACATCTGAAAGTTTCGAGACAGCGTAGCTAGTGCGCCGACACGGAGCGTTCGTCTGTGGCGGCCGGCGTCGCGCAAGGTTGCAGTAAGGTCCTCCGCGGTTCGAAATATGGCTTCAGCGTGGTCGAGCGCAATTCTTCCTGCTTCGGTTAGTGCCAGAGCACGTCCGCGCCTTTCGAAAAGGTCGTGACCGAGCGTAGCCTCCAGCACGCGGATCTGGCTGGATAGCGCCGACTGAGACAAATTCAGCTGCCGGGCTGCTTCCGTTAGTTTTCCATCAAGGGCGACCGCCCGGAAGAGCCGCAGATGGTGAAGATTTAGTGCCATCGTTCGATTTTATGTTCGATACAGCTCTAGAATATGTAATTTTCTGAAGTTAAAGCAATCGCTATCTCCCTGTCACCAACGAAAACCGTCAGGGAAAAACGATGGCAACGCTTATTGAGGCCGGCTTCCTCGCGCCGCTACCACCTTTTTTCGTTGCCGTTCTTGGGGCGACGCTGCTCCGAGAAGCCAGGCAACTGGCCTGGTTCGCGGAGATAGCCACGCTGTTTGCATTCGCCCTTAGCGCAATAAGCCTGATCGAAATGCTCGTTACCGGCCCGGCAACCCTCAAGCTTGGTGTGACCGCTGTGTCATTCCGCATCGATGCAGTCGGCGCGACCCTGCAACTGCTCATCGCCTTTGTTGGCTGGGTAGTCGTGCGGTACGCACGCAGTTATCTGGTGGGCGCAAAGGACGAGCGCCGTTTCCATACGCTAATCCTCTTCACCCTGTCGGCCGTACTCGTCCTGTCGGTTGCGGAAACCCTGCCGTCGCTCATTCTGGCCTTTGTGGCGACCGGTTTTGGGCTGCGGAAGTTGTTGCTATTCTTTCCTGCACGGCCAGCAGCAAGGCGCGCCGCAGCCAAGTTCACGCTGGTCTGGTGCATTGCCGATGCGGCGCTGGTACTTGCTGCGGCCCTGTTGTGGATCAGCCCGGAGGCTGCCTGTCTCAGCTCCATTGCTTTGGCTCAACCCGGGCTGTCAACGCCGGCCCAGTTCGCCGTCGCGCTGATTGTTATCGCAGCGACGCTGAAGACAGCGGCTTTTCCGCTACACGGCTGGGTGACTGAAGTCATGGAAGCGCCCACGCCGGTTTCGGCATTCCTCCATGCCGGGATCATCAACTCCGGTGGAGTGTTGCTCATCAAGCTCGCACCACTGGTCAGTGCCAGTCCCGGCGCAATGGCAGCTCTCGTCATGGTCGGAGGTTTCACCGCACTGTTTGGTGCGACAGTCATGCTCACCCAAAGTGCCGTTAAGACGGCACTTGCCTGGTCGACGGTGGCGCAGATGGGCTTCATGCTCCTACAGTGTGGGCTTGGCCTCTGGCCGCTTGCGCTTTTGCACATCGTCGCGCATTCCCTCTACAAGGCCCATGCATTCCTTTCCTCGGGATCGGCAGTGCTGGCAGTAGCTTCGGTTCGAAAGCCCGGACCGGTGGCAGTACCGAGTGCAAGGGCAGTCAGTAAGGCGTTCCTTCTCGCACTTTGTCTCTATGCTGCAGTTGCCTTGGCATTCGACTTGGTGCTCGGCCCACAGTCCGCTCAGGCGATTGCTCTGGGTGCGATTCTGGTGCTTGGCGTGGCGTACCTCATCGCCCAAGGTCTCGCCGACGCAGCGCCTCGCGCGCTGACACGTCGCACTGTGCTCGCCTCCTTGGGCGCCACGCTCGCCTATTTCGGCTTCCATAGGCTTGCCGACTGGCTCTGGGGCGGACTGTTACCTCACGCGCCGGCGTCTGGCCCTCTTGAGTGGGCGCTGATTGTGCTGGCGCTCTTGTCCTTCGCTTTCGTAGCGATCGTGCAAGCAATGTTTCCACTATGGGCTCATCACCCCGCGGCCGCAGGGCTGCGCGTCCATCTCGCCAACGGCCTGTACCTCAACGCCATTTTGGATCGGATGACCGGTGGCTTCCGTGTAGACGCGAACCGGTCTGCCTTGGAGAAAAGCAATGTATAGCGACCAACTAAAGCACCCCAGGCTTAAGGCCTTACTGACGGCGGCGTACGAAGCGGTACGTGCCATTCCTCCAGCCTTTCCGCTCTCAGCAACGGTTGCGGTCAACCCTTTTCTTGGCCAGTCCAAGGAGGATATCGCGACTGCCGGAGCCCGGTTTGCCCGGGTGGCCGGCATCAGAGTCGCTCCAGCACGGACGCAGTTCGCCAGGCGTTTCGCAGAGGGTGACATCACCGATGCCGATCTCGCTGCCGCGCTTGCCGCTTCAACATCGCCGCTTCGGCCCACTTCTCTTGCCGGACTCAAGGCGGCTCTCGAAGCCGATCGGCCCGCGCCAACCGCACTGCCAACGGTGGCCACGCTGGCCCAGCGCCATTCGGGCACCAACTGGAACGCGGTAATCGAGAAGAGCTTTGGCCTTTGGGCTGCCGGCCACTTCGATGGCGGACAGGCGCTCTGGCTGCCACATCCTTGGCGGGGCGCCTACGCCGCCTGGCGCGAGTGGGCGACCAACGACCTGACGCCGGAGATCGCCGGCCTCAAGGCGTTCTGCGCCCACGTAACGTCCGCGCCTGACACGCCAGAACGGGCCATCCTCCGGGCGGCCGACCAGCTTAGCCTGACCGTGGAGGCCGCCTCAACGGCCTTCCATCGGCTTCTGATTGATTTGGGGGGGTGGGCGCAGCATGCACGCTTCCTACTCTGGCAGGCCGAACTTAGTGGCGAGAGCGATAATACGCTGCTCGAGTTACTCGCCATTCGGATGGTCTGGGAGGAAGCATTGCTGGTGCACACGCCCGGAGTCGGCTGGCTATGGAATAAGGTCGTCTCGTCTCACGCTGAGCCGCTCACGCCCTCGGCCGATAACGTGATCGACGCGATCCTGCAGGATGCTGCTGAGCGCGCCTATCAGCGCAACCTCGAAGCACGCCTCATCTCTCAGACAGTCGCGGCTGGCGCCCGGCCTGAACTGCAAGCGGCCTTCTGCATCGATGTGAGGTCTGAGGTATTTAGGCGCGCCCTCGAGGGTCTCGCCCCCTCCATTGAAACAGTTGGCTTTGCCGGCTTCTTCGGCCTTCCATTGGCACATCGTCCGCACGGAACTGATGTGACTCACAACCACCTGCCGGTCCTGCTCAAACCCATCCTTACTGTATCAAGCCATGCTGATCGCAGCGAAGAATCCGCGTTTCGCATCGCAGAGAGGGCGACCCGGGCCTGGGGCCGGTTTCGGCAGGCCGCGGTCTCGTCTTTCGCGTTCGTTGAAGCTGCGGGGGTTGGCTACGCCGCCAAACTTTTCGCCTCTGCTATCGCTTTTGAGGCGTCCAGGCCCGCCGCGTCTCCCCTTCCAAGGCTGGAGATGCCGCTTTCAGTTTCGGCGAAAGCTGATTTGGCCGCCAAGGTCCTGCAATCGATGGGCCTTACCTCCAACTTGGCACGGCTGATTCTGCTTGTTGGTCACGGTGCGCAAGTCACCAACAACCCGCATGCAAGCGCCTATCACTGCGGAGCGTGCGGCGGGCATACGGGAGAGGTTTCCGCACGCGTGCTGGCAGATCTTCTCAACGATGCCGAAGTACGCAAGGCGCTTCAATCGCATGGCGTCGCTATTCCGGACGACACGCTCTTCATTGCTGCGATGCATATCACAACCACCGACGAGGTCCGGCTGTTTGTGGACGTGTCGGCCCCCACCCACGCCAGCGATCTCGCGACGGCCAAGCAATGGCTCACCGCGGCCGGCGAGTTGGCGCGCCGCGAGCGAGCCCCCCGTCTACCTGGCGCGACTCCCCGAACGATCGCCCACCGAGCACTCGACTGGGCCGAACTGCGTCCCGAATGGGGTCTCGCCGGTTGTGCCGGTTTTATTGCTGCACCGCGCGCCATCACACGAGGTCGCGACCTCAATGGTCGCTGCTTCCTTCACAGCTACGACTGGAAGACGGATAAGGACTTTAGGACCCTCGAGCTCATCCTCACCGCGCCGGTCGTCGTCGCGAGCTGGATCTCGTTGCAGTACTATGGTTCTACCGTTGCTCCCGACCTTTTCGGCGCAGGCGACAAGCTACTCCACAATGTGGTCGGCGGCCTTGGTGTAGTCACAGGCAACGGCGGACAGCTGCGTACCGGGCTGCCGCTTCAGGCGGTTCATGATGGCAGCAAGTTCGTCCACGAGGCCATGCGTCTGTCAGTTCTGGTCGAAGCGCCCATCGAGGCAGTGAACGAAATTCTGGCGCGCCATCCCTCGGTGAAAGCGTTATTTGACAACGGCTGGTTGCGACTAGTCGCTCTGGAAAACGGTGAGTTCGTCGCCCGATATCGGCAAGACCTTAACTGGGAAATAGTCGCTATGCAGGAGGCAGCATGACAGTTCCGCTCGTTGTTGCGATAGGCACCATGCACGGCAAGGAAGTGGCTATCGCGCCGCCACTTGCTCGGCTGGGGATAGCCGCTTTAGTCCCAATAGGTCTTGATACTGACGCGTTCGGAACCTTCACCGGAGAGGTTGCGCGGACTGGGTCGATGCTGGACGCTGCTCGGCAGAAAGCTAGGGCGGCTTGCAAACTGACCGGTCTCGACGTTGGCATTGGTAGCGAGGGCAGCTTCGGACCTCGTCCGGATATTCCCCTCCTGCCACTGGGCCGTGAAGTTATCGTGTTCTGGGAACGAACAACCGGCCGAGAAATAGTTGAGCAGGTAGTGGATGAGCAGCCCGCGTTTTTGGGCCGACGTGTTGCCAACATCGATGACCTGGACGCCCTCATTGCACGCACAGACTTTCCAGCAACCAGCCTAGTGGTGTCACCGGTCGGTGATGACATCCACGCAAAAGGCCTGCGAACGCTCTCCAAAGTCATCGATACGACACGTTGGGCAATCGCGAAATCGCAGGAAGGACTCGCTCTTGTCCAAACGGACATGCGGGCCAACCACAATCCCAGGCGAATGCGAACTATTTGTCTTGCCGCTGAAGCACTTGCAAAGCGGCTGTCAACACACTGCCCGCGTTGTGGCAGCTACGGCTGGGGGTTGGTGGGCGTGGAACGGGGACTGCCGTGCTCGATATGTGGAACACCCACCGGGCTGGTATCCTTGGAGTGCCATGGTTGCACGGCATGCGAGTATGCGGTGTCGTCGGTGCGATCAGATGGAATAGTCTCTGCTGACGCGGCCAACTGCCCCAACTGCAATCCTTGATTTTGGTCGAGCTCCCTGGTTGCCGTCATGCGGCTCGGACATCGCCAAAGGCCTTCGTATCCCGATTGTCTACCATCGGGATGACGCGTTGAGCGACTGCCCTCTTCACCGAGGGTATCCTGTCGCGATGAAGAGCTTTGGGGCCAGCCGTACGAAGCGCTGTGGCGTGCCTGACCACGGCGCCTTCGTTCGTTGAACCCGCACGAAAGGAGGGCATACGGCGGACTACTAGACCGACACGCATGGCAGCCCAGTCATGACCGGTGGATCTTATCCAAGCCGACCGATGATGCTTGAGCAGTCGGAGGCTATGAGGTGGGACGCACGCTCAGCCGTCCACTCGCCTCAATCGCTGACTGGCCTTCCGAGTCGAATGACCTCTGACAGCGCCGAAGACAGGGTCGCTTGCTTATCAGCCGATTGTGGCCCAAGAGATCGCGCTAAGTCTTGGAGCACCTGTACCTTTGCGAACTGGACGGCGAAGCCGGTCGGAAGCAGGCGTACGACGCGCCCGAGCACACTGCCAACGGCAAGCGGCATACCTTTCGCTGGAAGCAGGTCGGCTGAAACCGCGACGCCGCCAATTGATGCATCGATGATCAGTCCCACTAAGGAGCGGCCATCTGGCAACAGTAGGATCGTACGAGGCTTGGGCAAGCGCACACGCTTGTCTTGTCGGCGATCTATCTTGCTGCCGTGAATACCACGGCGCTTAAGCCAGTCTAGCTTTGCCCCAAGCGCGGCGCGATCGCTATCCGAAAGATCCAGAGCGATAGTGAAGCCGTCGGCGCTGATTTGGCTCAGGTGCCCTGTGAGAAGGCCGAGCTCATCGAAGTGGGCGGTAAGCTGTTCTCCGGCCTTGCCGATTACAGGAGCAGTGACCACAATCTGCCGAGTCGAAGCACTCCGAGCTCGACAAGCAAAGACTCGAGGCTGATCGCTGGGGAGGTCATGCCGGCTTGCGAGCGTGTAGCTCCCGAATAAATCGCCGATATAGCGCGCACCCAGAAATGAATTCGACACTGGCCCCTACCCCCCTCGAGTGTGTCGCACAGTTGCTTCCGTCGCGGGCGTGGAGTCTCCAAACCCAGACGCCTCAGTTAGGCACTTGAATTCTCTCGTCCGCTTCGAACTCCTTTGCCCCCGCTACATCCTCCTGATCTCCTGCCACTCGAGAGCTATCGCCACTAGTGTTGCTGCCCTTTGGGTGGCTCTCGGTCTAGCATACCTTCGGGTTGCCACTCCACTGCTCCTGTTCGGCGGCGCCATCCGATACCGCTGCTGTTAAAGATCGAAACGAAGTCCCGGTGCAGAGTGTAACCCCAGCCTTCGACGGTTTCACCGGAAACCAATCGCTCGAAGATCTGGTCGAGTTGGATCTTTTTCATGTTGGCTCCTGGAGTAGAGACGACCTTTCCGATCCGTAGTTCAGGATTGCCAGATAACTGCCTCCGAGGCGGCATGGATGCTGATGACTAGTCGCGTCGTCGTCACAACGATGAGCCCTCGCCATGGAGTCGAACTCGTGAAGGCGAATGACGAGGGCCGAGCCGCGCCGTCGAAGGTGGTGCATGACTGGGCTAATGATAACGACGACATTCCCAGTCGTAGCGACCTTAATTGCGGATTCAGAACGAAACAGGCCGGTACGCTCGGTTTGACGCTCGTTAAACTTTGCGCCGCTGGGCACGGCGGGAGTCAATGCGCAGCGAGAATGCTTTTTCAGGACCACCTATGCCGACTACGGCGGGTATCTCGACAGAGGCTGACCGGCGGCAACTCCGGACCCATGAGGTTGTTCGCGAGGAGTCCATTTTGCGGAGCCAAAGCGCCTGCGGCGGTAGTCATGTCTACGTTGCGGGGTGGCGGTAGTCTTACCACAGTGAGATAACCGCTTGCTCCCATGCTCGGAGTCCAGCTCGATTCTTAACTTCCTCGGCTCTCTCTCAGCAGCCATTAACCGAAGGCCCGCAATGATCACCCGACCAACCGCCTTCGCCGACGTGCCGGCGTTGCAGCGCGTATTAGATGAAACTGAGCTATTTCCAAGCGAGCGGGTACCGGACTTTATTAGGTCCTTTCTTCGCGAACCTACGGGCAATGAGCTTTGGCTCACTTGCGAAGAGGCCGACGTGCCAATCGGGTTCGCCTACGCCAAGGCCGAGGAGCTAACAGACGGGACCTGGAACATGCTCGCCATAGCTGTAGCGCCCAACAGGCATCGCTCGGGCGCGGGCAGTGCCCCGGTGTCAACGTTGGAGGCCATATTGCGGGATCGGAGCCAGCGCATCCTGATTGCCGAGACGTCGGGACTACCCGAGTTTGAAAAGGCCCGTAACTTCTATCGACGGAACGGGTACTCGGAAGAGGCCCGTATTAGGGATTTTTGGGGCCGCGGTGACGACAAGATCGTGTTCTGGAAGGAAATATGAACGAATGGTCCCGGCACACTTGGCCACGGTGATATGCTGCGTCCCAAAGGCAATGTGTTGTCCGCCCAGCGAAGCTCAACGTTCCGGTAACCGAGTTACGGTAGTTTCAGATCAGCGGCAAATGTACCGAGTAGCCGCTCATGCCTATATTGTCCGAGGATAGCCAGCCATTTGCGGTGTCGTTCACTTGCGATGACGTACGCGTCCGCTTCCTCCGCCAATCGAGTTGAACCACTAAGGCTAGCGCCCCGGCCGCGCTGCTCGCGCTATCTTCGGCGGCCTGCGGCCGGCATATACGTTTGAGGCAATGGCGGCCGCCGCTCGATCGTTGAACGGCCAATAGAGCTTCACTGCTGGCAATCGATGCCGGAACGCGGCGCTTGGTCGACACAGTGGGAATCTCGGGTCAGCGCAGTTGGTGGTCCGAGTCCTCGGTTGCCCACCGGGAACTAAGTTCCTGCTTCGGAATTATCGGAGGCAGCGTCGGTGGGGTGTGGCATGAACATTCTGGTGGTGGATGACGAGCCGTTGATCCGTATCGGCTTGGTGAGCCTCGTAGAAGAGTGGGGGCACGAAGCATTTTCCGCTGGCAATGCCGCCGCCGCCATTGCGGTTCTCGAAGCCAACCAATCCATCGAACTCATCATCACTGATGTCGACATGCCGGGCACGATGGATGGAATTGCCCTCGCAAAATATGTTGCAGGGCGCTGGCCGCCGGTTCGCCTGATTGTTGTCTCGGGCAAGGTTGCGCCAGCGGATGGGGACCTGCCGGAAGGGGCTCGCTTCTTTTCGAAGCCCTATCACGACCAGCTGATCCACTCCGCCATCGAGGAAATGCGAGCCAGATGAGCGTCGGCGCTTTCTCGCAGGGGGCCAGTCGGCGGGTCCGGCCCGAAAGAACCTGGGAAGCTGCTGATACGGTAATTGCCGGGAGCGCCATCCTCGTTTCGATCATTATCGGGGTGTTCGTGCTGCTGTGCTTCCAGGGCTATGACACCACGATAGTGGAGGCAAAGAACAAGGCTCAACGAGCGGCAAACGTCGTCGCCGAGGGGTCGCGATGGGTGATAGCCTCGGCCAAGGCAGCGGTTGAGGCTGCTTCGAGAGCTGACCCTGCAGCGGGCGCGTCACTCGATCAGTTCAGCGACGTATCTCGCCATTTTCCGACCGGCGCGGTGCTGGGCATTTACGACGCCTCGGGCCGACTGATCGGCCAAGGATCGTCACCGAGCGCGCCACGGACGATCGAAGACCGTGACTACTTTACTGCGCTACGCTCGGAAGAATGGGTAATCGGCAGCCAGGAGGAGCTGGACAACCGGCACGTCTTCACGGTGGCCAAGGGTCTGCAGCAGCGAGGCGCGTTGGCCGGCGTCGTGGCCGTATTCGTCGACGGAAGTGTCCTCGAGCGTCTTGCAGCCCCGCAAGACCTGGGCAAGGGGTCCACCATCAGCATCGTGCGAGCGGATGGATGGGTGGTGGCACGCAACCCACCCCTGGTTCACGCGACCGACCTGAGCGGAACCCGGGCGATGGCCGCACTGACCTCGGCAGACCAAGGATCCTACGAGTCCGCTGCGTCGCCGGTCGACGGCGTCCCACGGCTCGTCGGCTTCAAGCAGGTGCCGGATCTGGGCTACATAGCGTTGGCGTCAGTCTCTCAAGAAACCGCGTTGGCCGGGCTCTGGTATTCCATCTGGGTGGTTTCGCTGTTGCTGGCCCCCATTGCGCTCGCCTTGCTTGTTGGATCGTTCCTCACGGCGAAATCCATGCGGCGAAACAGGACAGCGCAGCGGTCGCTCGCGAGCGCACTCGAACACAACGAGGTTCTGTTCAAGGAAATCCACCACAGGGTGAAGAACAACCTCCAATCCATCAACTCCCTACTCCGGCTGCACCCCATCCCTCCGGAAGTGCGAGCGGAGATGAGCAAGCGGATTTTTGCGATGTCGGCGGTGCACGAGCACATTTATCGCACCAGCAGCTTTGAGGACGTGCACGTTCGCGAGTACCTTATGACCCTTATTGAAAACATTCGTGCTGGAGCCGATCCCGGGGTGCAGGTAGAGGCCGATTTGGACGACATTGTCGTAGGCAAGGACAGTGCGGCCTCACTGGGTTTGATCCTCAACGAAGTGCTATCCAATGCCTTTAAGCACGCCTTTGCTGGTCGCGATGATGGAAAGGTCAGGGTTAAACTGAAGGCGCAGCCAGATGGCAGGGCTTTACTGGTCGTCCAGGATAATGGCCAAGGTTTTGACCCATCGCTCCCCTCCAAGGGCATAGGCCAACGGCTGGTTGAAGGATTTGCCGCGCAACTAGGGGGCGAGATCAGCCACGCCCAGAACGATGGGTACGTCTTCACACTGAACTTTGAAGGCCGTCTAGAAATTGACGGCAAGACTGCTTCCTAGAGCCGCTTTGTGTGAAACGCCGGTCGTCCCTGAGCGTGGGAGTGCGCCTTTGAAGATGCTCGGAACATTGGAGGAGCCCTGAGGGCGCCCCGCGCGTTCAGCACCTTTAGGTGCAATGAACTGCCCCCCCAACGATGGCGTCATCGGGGGCCTCGCACACGTCAATCTCGCACCACGCACTCGTGCCCCGCGAGACTTTCTCACGGGACACGATACGGGCAAGACCCAAATACCGGCGGAAAGAACGAGCCTTGCCGATGCCGATTAGGACTTGGGCAGCAGGACTGCGTCGATGACGTGGATCACACCGTTCGACTGGACGACGTCGGCGATGGTCACGTTGGCGACGCCGCCGTTCTCGTCGGTGAGGGTGATCTTGTCGCCTTCGTATTTAGCGGTCCAGACACAGCCACCTACGGTCTTGACCGGGTGCGCGCCACCGTCGTCGGCGACCATCTTGGCGATTGCGGTCGACAGGGCATTGGCGGCGACCACATGGCAGGTCAGGATCTTGGCCAGCTGTTCCTTGTTCTCGGGCTTCAGCAGGGTGTCGACCGTACCGGCCGGCAGTGCCTCGAAGGCAGCGTTGGTCGGCGCGAAGACGGTGAACGGCCCGGCGCCCTTCAGCGTCTCGACAAGGCCGGCGGCCTTCACAGCGGCAACCAGCGTGGTGTGGTCGGCCGAGTTCACGGCATTGTCGATGATGTCCTTGGTCTCGAGCATCGGTGCGCCACCGACCATCGGGTTTTCTGCAAAGGCAGCGCCGGAAACAGCGGCGACCGACAGCATGGTGGAAACGGCGACTACGCGGAGACTAGAGAGCTTCATTGTGGGTTCCTTCCCTGGGGTGTCGTCTGGGTGTCGTCGGCTTTATTGTTGCGACTTGACCCAAGCAGAGACGCGATGCCCCCCAGGAAAGTTTCCGATCACTTTAGCAATCCGGGCGGGTTATTCGTCCGACACGGCGAAACTTTTCCGCGACCGGCCACGTATGCGAGCGAGCCTTGCCGAGGTGCTTGAGACGGCCAAAAGGCCGATGCGATCACGAAACGGCCCCTGCTGAAACTTCGACGATGCGCGGGCCGTACTTTTCCGTCGGCGAACAAACGCCGGTCTTCAGGGAAGGAAATTCAACGTGAAACGCCTCGCAGTAGCAACGATCCTAGCGCTCTGGGTATCCTGCCTCAGCTTCGCAGCGATTGCCGCGCCGAAATACGTTGGCGGCGCCCCGATGTATGACAGCAAGACCATCGTCGAGAATGCCGTCAATTCTCGCGATCACACTACCCTTGTCGCGGCCGTGAAGGCCGCAGGCCTGGTCGACGCCCTTTCTGGGCCAGGCCCCTTCACCGTGTTCGCTCCAGTGAATGCGGCCTTTGCCGCACTGCCGGCAGGCACGGTGGATACTCTGCTCAAGCCCGAGAACAAGGCGACGCTGGTCAAGATACTCACTGCCCATGTGGCCGCTGGCTCTTGGACCTACGACGACCTGCTCGCCAAGGCCAAAGAAGCTGGCGGCAGCTGGGCGTTCAAAACCCTCAGCGGCGACACGCTTACCGCCGTTGCCAAGGGTGATCGGGTCTACATCGTCGATGAGGGTGGTGGGGTGGCCCGCATCACCGTCGCTGACGTCACGCAATCCAACGGCGTGATCCAGGTCGTCAACAAGGTGTTGCTCCCCAAGTAATGTGGCAGGGGAGATAACGGGCGGGTGACCGGAACCCAATCGCCGGTTGCCCGTTCCTAACGCGGTCTTTTCCAGAGGATGCCGAGGACTCGTCCAATAAGGGTTGGTTGCGTAACGGGCGCGAAAACTGGTTCGGGAGCGACTGGACGCGTTGCGTCTGATCCGGTGCCGTGGGCGCTATCTACGACTTCGATACCGCTGGCGCCAGCAGCCTCCAGCCGATCAACTGCCTCCTGTACGTCCGCGTCCGTTACCTCCACTCGTCCCTCTCCGGTCTGCATGAAGTACTTGATGGTCGGCGACATGGGGCTTCCTTGCGCGGCTAATCTGTGGTCCACAGCGGGTAACGGAGACTGACAGTTTCGAGTTTCAGGCCCAACGTCCCAAACTGCGCAAACAATGCGCCGGCTAGGTTCTTGATCAATGAGCACGTCCTCCGCGAGAAATCGGAAGGCTCGCGATCGGGGTAAAGGCATATGACGCCGACCTGAGGCGTCTGCGCGCCCGGTTGATGCAGTACCGCGCGGCTGCTGCAGCGCACGACTTCGATGCTGGTCGGTATGGAGGCCTAATGGAAGAGCTGCAGGTTTCTTTGGGGCAAGTGCCGGCAGCCTTTGTCAAAGATACGGTGCGACTTCAGCGACTCGCCCGCTGTCACGGACTTCCTCGCCGCGCTGGACAGTCTCGCCCAGCTCCCCGAACGAGAATGGGTGGCATGACTCGCCCTACGAAAGCTTCGCTCGGCAGATCTCTGCCCTTACGGCCGAGCACTGGCCGCCTTAGACCAGCGCCCGGGCGCGCGCTTCGTTGTGGACGCGACACGCGCCCAACACCATGCTGGGGAATTTGTGAACAGACCATCTTTTCCGACAATGTTTCCCTGTGGTGTTTTGTGAGACGCCCTTCGTGTCCACAACATCGGCCAGGGGCGGGCAGGTGCCTGTACCGCAAGTCGGCACCTGCCTTCGGTCGATACCCCTTACCAATAGGACTTCGTAGCAACCGTCCACGAGGGACGGGGTTGGTAATGCGCGCGGGGCTATATTTGGCCTTACGGCCCGCTCCGCTCAGTCGGACGGGCAGTACAACGTTCCCGCGGCGCTGGCTTGTGAAGCGGCCGACCGTCGAGTGCGCCCCAGTCGTCGCGGTGTGCCTTACTGACCCATCACTCATTGGCCTCACTCGGTGAGCTTTAGGTCCCTGCGGACCTGGGTGATATCCACCACTCGATGGAGCAGTTCTTCAACGTCAGGCGCGACGAGACGATCTTCGAGGATCACGTCGGGGTATGGCTGCCTGAGCTGAAGGCGTTGTGGGCCTGGGCCATCAAGGATTCGGTGATGCTCATTCGTCTACCTCTTTCAAAGCCGGCAAAGTACCCTTCGATAGAGACGTTAGGCCGTTTGCGAAGACCGGTTTCAGCGCTTGGTGGAGATCAGCAAGGACCGCTTATCGCCAATGCATCTCTCTTTGCGAACCGATTGTGTCGGCTAGGCGCCCCAACTAGGTCGTTTCCTGCTCGACTTTAGTCGTAGGTATCGACCACCCAGAACCAAAGGAAAGAAAACAACCGCTCTATTGCGCCGACTTTCCGATGAGATAAGCGCGAACGGCCCCATCCTCCGTCAGGCCGATGGCTCGCGAGAAGGCCGTTGCAGTGGCTTGTCGATCAGCGGCCAGCTGCTGGAGCAATTGCGCCTTGAGTGCCCAAAACGGCTGGGAATCGCGTGTCATTGTTTCGGGCAGCTGAGCCAGTTCATGAAGACCCGCCTCTGGGCCATTCACCTCGGCGGTGGGTGCCGCCAGCCCCACTAGATTGCCGACCGTGGGTGCGTTCTGCGCCAAAAGTCCGTGCAGCGTCCACGTCGGCAGGCGCATATCCGCGCCCGTCAAGCGCGATTTCACCAGCACCGACTGGATCGCCGCCTCCAGCTGGAAGCGTCCCGGCTGCTTCAGCCCGCCGGCCGTCCGCAGTTTTTCCTCGGCCTCGCGTGCCATCGGCAAGTTCCAGAGCGCTGTATCCTGCTCGCGAAGCGGCACAAAGCGCCCCTCCACCCGCCGCGCGGCGCTGCGGCTTTCGCAAAACAGCATCAGCGCCAGAAGGCCCAGTGCCTCGGCGTCCTCTGGCCGTAGCTCTACCAGTACCCGCGCCAGCCAGATCGCTTCTTCGGTCAACCCCTTGCGCGTTTGGTCGTCGCTACCCGTGCTGTCCCAGCCCTGCCCATAAGCGGCGTAGATCGCCTCGAGCACATCGCCCATACGCTCACCCAGCTCGTCTTCCCCTGGCACTTCAAAGGCAATCCCTATGTCCTTGATGCGCGCTTTGGCCCGGCTCAGCCGCCGTCCCATCGTGTCGGGCGAAACAAGGAACGAAGAGGCGATGCGCTCGGCCGTCAGCCCCAGCACGGTTTGCAGCATCAGCGGCGTGCGCGCGGCAGCATCGATTGCCGGGTGGCCGCACACAAACATCAGCTCCAGCCGCTTGTCGGCAACCACAGGGGTTTCCTCGGTTTCTGTCGGCGCCAGCACCAGGAGGCTGCTGGTCGTTTGTTCACGTGTTTTCCGCGCCCGCGCTCCATCTCGCAGCCGGTTGCGCGCCGCTGCCATCAGCCAAGCATCGGGGTTGGCCGGCACGCCTTGTGTTGGCCAGTTGTCGAGCGCGCGTGCAAACGCCTCGGCCAGCGCGTCTTCGGCTGCGGCTACGTCTCTCCATTGGCGCGCAAGATACGCGAGGAGGCGCCCGTAGGACGTTCGGGCAGCGTTCTCCGCCGCCCGCCGCCCACGTTCTTGAAGGTTGCCGTCCAAAGCTTAGCCTTGATTGGGCGGAGGCAGCGTGGGACGCACTTCGACAGCCCCGAAGGTGGCCGCAGGGCAGCGCGCCGCCCACGACAGCGCTGCATCGAGGTCCGGTACTTCGAGCACGACATAACCGGCCAGCTGTTCCTTGGTAGCTGCTACTGGGCCGTCCTGCACCAGGCGGTTGCCGCCTGCGAGGCGCACAGTGGTTGCTGTCGCAGGGGGCAGGAGCCCGTCGCCCTTTACGACGACGCCTGCCTGGTACAGCGTACCGATATAGGCGTTCCAGGCGTCCCAATAGGGTCCGGCGCGTTCGGCGGTGTCGCGCTGAGCGGCAACCTCACCTCGTTCTCGTAAAACATCAGCATGTACTGCATTCGTCATCCCTATCGTAGGTTGCTGAGACGGATCATCCGGCTCTGCAACACTGACGCGGCTGCGGCCGCCATTCGGACCGAGCTTACAACATTTTTCGCGCTACACGTAACAGCGCTGGTCGCCCCCTCCTCTTGACTGGTGGGCTGACTTAGTTCTCGTCTTCATCGGATACGAGTGACCGCTTCGGCGCAAAGCGGTCGATCGTCACATTGGGGTATACCCTCAAGTTACGTAACCGCGCGGCTCGTCCGTGCGTCACATCGGAATTGACAGCGACTATTTGTGACATGCGAGCCTCAAGTCAAAACCTTGAGGTGACACATGGCCCGTATTGGCTACGCACGCGTAAGCACTACCGACCAAGATTTGACAGTGCAGCTCGAACGCCTCGCTGCCGAGGGATGCAGTGTAGTGCGATCCGAGAAGGTGTCTGGGGGAAGTCGTGATGGGCGAGTGGAACTCGAAACCATCCTACAGTTCCTCAGGCCCGGGGATGAGCTTGTAGTCGCGAGGCTCGACCGACTGGGGCGGTCTACGCGCGATGTGCTAAACATTATCTACGAAGCCGAACAGCGCCAAGCTTTTGTAACGGTGCTCGACCCCCTCGTCTCGACGCGGGGCGAAATGGGCCATCTGGTTATGACGGTGCTCGGAATGGTCGCGCAGATGGAGCGCCGGTTCATCAGGGAACGGCAACGCGACGGCATAGAGAGAGCGAAGGCCGCAGGTGTCTACTTGGGCGGTAAGCGCCGTATCGACAGAGAAGACGTATTACGACTAAAGGCTGCCGGCTTCGGGCCGGCAGCGATCGCACGCGAGGTTGGCAGCTCACGGATGCAGATTTACCGCATCCTGCGCGAGGCTGCGATCAGCGGTGCGAGTTCAGCCCCCTCAAATCTTCATCCCAGTTGAACATCGCGGCGGTGGGGATGAACCACTCCAGCAGACTTTCGTATGCGTAGTCATCATGGCTAACACAGAAGTGAAATCCATAAGCCTTAGAGAAACCGGTCCGTGACTTGAATGTTCCACGTCCGTCATCGCGAATATATCGCAACATCGCTGGCTCACCCAGCATCAATAGGATAAGCAACAAAAGCCGCTGTTGCGGTTGGTGTTGCACGGCAAAAACATAGAACGGCAAGAGGTCATCTGCGCCGACCCGCTCGCCGTTAAGGTGCAGTTTCTCGTTGAGTTCGTCGATGATGGCATCGACCGCGGTCAATTGTACGGGTTGTTTTGTCATGGGTTGTTCCGCGTCTAGGTTGCAAGCGCGGTCGAACACATTCGACCACGCCCAAGGAAGTTGGGTGGTCGAAGGGTCAATAACCGGGTGTGGCAATCAGTTGAGCGCTGAACCATGGGCCGGCGCGAACTCAGAGAGAGGGGTTCGCTCCTTCCTCGGCGGCGCCAAGGCACGTTCTGCCGCGTCATGGGGGAGGCGGCAACCTTCGTAGCAGTAATTTACGGGGGTCGCCCAGGACCTGTCTAGGGAAGGACGCGCATGCACGGTAGCATAAAGAAGGAAGCATAAGTCGCTGCGGGTGTCCGCTTCGCGCCATAAGCGGTCGTCTGCCGTGTCAAGTTGGCGCCATATGGCACGCGACAGTTCGCGACAGGAAAGGAAGACTCGAACCAACGCGAGGCACGTTCACCGGAAATCGGAAGCAAAGGGTTGATCCCCTCTGCCTTAACGTCGCATTGTTTTGAGGCCCGTCTGCGTCCACCACACTGACGGCGGGCGAACGGGCACCCAGCGATTGAGCTGTGGTGTCCGTTTCTTGCGAGGCAAATTCGGCAGGTAGACGATTGGCTATCAGCCTACTTGGCTGGCTCGTGCCCTCCTGGGTCAAAGGCGACCAATCTGCCTTCAACATCGACGATCGTAATGTCGCTCGCACCCGCGAGGCGAAGGTCGCCCAAGAGCCTCGTGAGGTCGGCTTGCGTCGCCGCCTCCAGCCGTCCTGCACCGGTTTGCATTCTGAAAGTGATGAAATACGGACTCGATTGCCTTCCTTCACCAGCACGTTTGAAAAAACGCCAGATCATTCTGTGGGAGTGGCATCTGCCACCATATCCACGTCGTAAAGCGTCACTCGCAAGGGCACGAAACCGGCAGTCAGCCGCCACACTATTGCTCGAACTGACTTGCCTTCCAACGCAAGCGGCTGACCAAGCGCCGCCTCGCCTGCCTTGAGCGGGCTCGTTGCCTCAACAGTGACGTTGCCAGTCTTGTCGACGGTGCCGTCGTCCAGCACGGGTTGAACGTTGAAATGCTCCAGTGGTCCCAATGCAATCGCCTGCTGTTGTGGGAAGGTGATGGAGACGCCCGCAGCTGGCTGTGCGGGTATCCGCGGACGACTCCATCCTTGCGATGGGCGCGCTATGACACGCTCACCGAAACGTCTCGCCAGTCCCGAACTATCCTCCCTACGGTACCCAGGACCGCCCACACGAGGCGCATATGTGACGGAGGACTCCCATCACAACGGGTGGCGGCTGCTATGCATGGGATGCCTCGAGGGCCAAGGCCACTAAGCCCTCTGCAACCGCCGCACTGATAGTCCGACACCGTGGCGCAGGGGTAAAGTTGCAATTTGGCCACGGTACTGCCGCGATCCCGCCACGCTGTCGTCCGCAAC
>MKVB01000006.1:1019565-1067651 GCA_001899085.1 Devosia sp. 66-14
CGGCTTCGTCGAGGACTACACGTTGCGGGACTACCGTCTGGGCTTCGCCCGGTTCAGTTCGGCAACTGACTACGAAACCAGCGCCCCTGAGCTTCGCTGCGCCCAGGTCAAGAGTCTTGCTGACATTCTCGTTGGCCTCACCGACATGCAGCAAGTCTATCGGCCCCGCCGGCAGGAGCTGGCCCGCCAAGGCGTCGAGCGCCGGAGCGGCGGGTTCCTCGGCGTCGAGCGCCGCCAACATCCGCTTGATGGGCCTAAAACTGCGCGAAACTGCCAGCACCGGAACCTTGGTGCCGCGGGCAACGCGTTCGACATTGGAACCGAGCGGCAACCTTGCCAGGTCGGCCCGTTCTCCGCGTTTGCCCATGACAACGATGGATGCCCTGGACGCAGCCTGCACCATGGTTTGGGCGGGGTGCCCTTCGAGCAGGCGAGTGGCTACGTCGTAAACCCCAGCCTCAATCAATGTCGTACGGGCCGCATCCAACCGATCCCGGCCCTGGCGTGCGAGCTCGACCACCTTGGCGTCCAGATCGTCGGTCTGCTGCAGCAGCATGGCGCCTGCCGGGTGGACGGGCGCGAGGTTGGACGCAGCAAGCTCGTTCGGCGAAACGATGTGGACCAGTTCGACGCTTGCCTGCCTACCACGGGCCAGCCAGGCCGGATGGTCGATGACGCTGTGGGAATAGAGCGACAGGTCGATGAACGCGACAATCTTCATGAAGCTACCTCCAGCGCGGGAGACGAGACTGCAACGGACTTTGCACCGTGACGCGCCAGGGCCCCGATCACCCGTCTTGCCGTAACGCGCCCGACCTGCTCACCTGACGCATCCAGAACTCCTACCCACTGATGCTCGGCGAACAAAGGAAGCACGTCCTCGCACCGCGCATCCGCTGGCACCGCGATCGAGCACGGTTCGGAAGGACCCGACTCCATGATCGTGCGAACGCGGATGGCCCTTGCCTTGTTTACGTCATGGACGAACTCCTCGATGTGCTCGTTGGCCGGATTGAGGACAATCTCTTCGGGCGCTCCCTCCTGCTGGACGGCGCCATCCTTCAGCACGGTGACCCGGTCACCGATCTTGAGGGCTTCGTCGAAATCATGGGTGATGAAGAGGATGGTCTTGTTTAGCGTCTTTTGAAGGCTAACCAGTTGATCCTGCATCCCTGACCGGATCAGCGGATCGAGTGCCGAGAATGCCTCGTCCATCAACAGGATATCAGTGTCGAGCGCTAGTGCCCGGGCCAGACCGACCCGCTGCTGCTGGCCACCGGACAGCTGGCGCGGACGCGCATTTTCATAGCCTGCCAAGCCGACGACCTCGATCCATTTGCGCGCCTCCGCTTCTCGCTCAGCCTTGCGCACACCGCGGACCTCAAGCCCGTATGCGACGTTGTCGGTCACCGATCGATGTGGCAGCAGCCCGAACTTCTGGAAGACCATGGCAACGCGGGTGCGTCGATACTCGCGCAACTGCTCGAGGGACATCGCAAGAACGCTCTCGCCATAGACGATGATCTCGCCCGTGGTCGGCTCGATCAGCCGGTTGACGTGCCTGATCAAAGTGGATTTGCCCGAGCCCGACAGCCCCATCACAACATGGATCTGTCCCCTTGCAACCTGCAGCGATACTCCATCAAGTCCGACGACATGACCGGTTTCGGACTGCAGTTCGGCTTTCGACATACCCCCTTGCAGGGCGGTGAGGGCCTGTATCGGCGCGGGGCCGAAGATCTTGGTCACAGCCTTCATGGAAATGGCTACGTCGTTTTGCATCGTCATCATGCCCGCACCTCCGAAATTCCTACGCGTGCCTGCAACTGGCGGCCGAATGCCTGTGTGATCCGGTCAAACACGATGGCGAGCACCACGATGCCAAGGCCTGCGAACAGGCCGCGGCTGACCTCAAGTCGCCCGATGCCCTGCAGCACCTGGTAACCAAGCCCGCCCGCGCCGATCATCGAGGCGATCACCACCATAGCGAGCGCCATCATGGTCGTCTGGTTGATGCCGGCCAGAATGGTCGGAAGGGCGAGGGGAATCTGCACACCAAGCAGGCGCTGCGTGGGATTGGTGCCGAAGGCACGGCTCGCTTCCATCACTGCCGGGTCGACCGAGCGCAAACCGAGATCGGTCAGGCGAACCAAGGGGGGTGCGGCATAGACGATCGTCGCGATCAGCGCCGGGATCTTTCCGGGTCCGAAGATCATGACGGTAGGGATCAGGTAGACGAAGCTCGGCAGCGTCTGCATCAGGTCGAGCACCGGGGTGAAGAACTGCCGCACACGCGCCGATCGGGACATCCACACACCCAACGGGATCGAGACGACGATCGCGGTGAGAGTTGCCGCGATCATCAGCGCCGTTGTGCTCATCGCATCGCGCCAGAGTTCCATTACGCCGAGGAAGAGCAGCGAGATCAGAACGGTCATCGGCAGTGGCCAGCGCCGCGTCGCAAGCCAGGCGATGCCGGTGAGCACAATGATGATCAGCCACCAGGGGGTGGCGACAAGCAGAGCCTCAATGGCGTTCAGGAGGAGCAGCAAGGGCTTGGCCGCGGCTTCAAAGGCGCTGCCCCAGTTGGTGACGACCCAGCCAAGTGCGCCGTCCACTGCCCGGCGTAGCGGTCGTGTGTCGATGAGTTCAGGAAACATTACTTGTGCACCTTGATGGTCGCACCCGGTCAGCGAGAAAGCGCGACGTCGGCGCGACTAAAAGCAGATTGCGGCCGGGATATTCCATCCCGGCCGCATGGCTAGCGCAGTGAGGAGACGCTAGCTGAGGCTGGCGCGGACCTTTTCTGCGACCTCGGGTGACACCCAGGTCGTCCAGACGTCTTGCTTGGTCTTGAGGAAGTTCTCGGCCGTCTGCGCCGCGTCGGCCTTGTTCTCGTCGCCGTAGACGAGCAGCTCGCTGATCTGCGCGTTGGTCAACCCGACCTTGCTGAAGTACTCGGCGACAGCTGGTGCTTCGGTCTCGACCCACTTGGCCGCGCCGATCACCGCGGGGGACGAGGGATAGGCGGTCTTGCCGGCCGGCTCGGCGCAATCAGCATCGGTGTTGCAGGCATAGACATCTGGCTTGGCGTCGCCCAGATCGAGCTGAACGGCATCAAACTTGCCGAGGATCGCCGTCGGCCCCCAGTAGTAAAACAGGATCGGTTCCTGTCGCAGGAACGCCCGAGCGATCGAGGCGTCGAGAGCCCCGCCCGAACCAGGCGAGAACAGGTTCCATTTGTCTTCCATGTCATAGGCTTCGAACAGCGCCGACGTAGAAAGCTCACACGCCCAGCCCGGCGGGCATGAATAGAGCCGCCCCTGACCACTCTGTTCCGGGTCGGGAAACAGGTCGGGTCTCGCGATGACGGCTTCGGCCGTGGTCAGCTCGGGGTTCGCCTCCTGAAGGTATCGAGGAATAAACCAGCCTTCGACGGTGCCGTCGGTTATGGCGTCGCCCAGTTGCACCACCTTGCCGGCTTCGACGCCCTGCTGCCAGGGCTCGGCGATCGTGCTGGTCCAGAGCTCGGGAGCGATTGCGGGAGTGCCCCGCGACAACATCGACGACGATGTCGGAACTGTATCACCGGTTACGATCTCGACGTTGCAGCCATAGCCCTTCTCGAGAATCGTTGCGTGGATGTGTGCGAGAGCGGCGGCGGAGGGCCACGTCATCTCAGCGATATCGATCGTGCGGTCCGTGCCGCACGCCTCGTCCTGTGCTTGTGCAGGCAGCGCGAACGCTGCTCCCAGAAGCAGCGTGGCTGCGAGCAGCCCGCCTCTCCGGCTGAATGTCATCAGTCGATTTTCTCCATTTTCAAATATGTGTCCGAAACTAGGAGATCGACCCGCTGTGTCAACCCATGAATCGCCAGTCAAGTTAGAAATTTACGTAATTCTTATGAGGTTTGTCTGCTCTTCTTTTCGCTCATGTATTCACGCGAACTTGTTCTTTGCCGGAAATTGCCGTCAAATGGACATACTCCTCGACCGTCATCACGCGAGTTCTGGTCAGGCGGTGCGATGCTACTGCTGTGGATGCGGCTAGCCCCCACCATCCGGCCGAAAAACCTCAGAGCCCAGACGTGAAGCGCCAGATGGTGACGCTGGAACTCCGGCGCAGATTACCTGGTCGTCGACCTGGATGCGGTCAGCAGCACAAGCGTTCCCAGGACGGCTGCGACTCCGGAACCGCAGAGGATGCCGAGCTTGACCTCCTCCTGCAGGCTGGGGTCGCCCGCGAAGGCCAGTAGGCCGATGAACAGGCTCATGGTGAAGCCGATGCCGCAGAGCAGTGCCGTGCCGAAGAGCTGGAGCCAGGTGGCACCAGACGGCAGGTCGGCGAACCCGAGGCGGATGACGATTGCCGCGCTTCCGAAGACCCCGATCAGCTTGCCGGCGACCAGACCGATCCCAACGCCCAGCGTGAGTGGATCGACAAAGGCACCAAGTCCGACATGGGCCAGGGAGACGCCGGCATTGGCGAAGCCGAAAATGGGCACGATGACGAAGGGCACGAGCTTCCCCAACCGGTGCTCTAGCCGGTGCAGCGGCGAGTTTTCGACGTCGTCGGTCCGCCCGTCCCTGCTGCGCAGGGGGATGGTCAGTGCCAGGGCCACGCCAGCCAGCGTCGCGTGGATGCCCGAGCGATAGACCAAGACCCACAGCACCAGCCCGAGCAACAGATAGGGCCAGAGCTGCAGGACACCGCGCCGGTTGAGAACGAACAGGCCGACTAGGACCACTCCTGCACCGGCGAGATCCAGCATCGAGATGCCGGTCGAATAGAACAGGGCGATGATCACCACCGCACCGAGGTCATCGATGATCGCAAGGGCGGCAAGGAAGATTTTGAGCGAGGCCGGCACGCGGCTGCCGAGCAGCGAGATGACGCCGAGCGCGAAGGCAATGTCGGTGGCAGTAGGAATGGCCCACCCCTTGAGCGTCTCCGGGTCGCCGGTGTTGATCGTCACGTAAATGACGGCCGGCACCAGCATGCCGCCAGCCGCAGCGATACCTGGCAGCACCCGTCTCGGCCAAGTTGCCAGCTGGCCGTCAATCATCTCGCGCTTGATCTCGAGGCCGACGAGCAGAAAGAACAGCGCCATCAGCCCATCGTTGATCCAATGTTCGACGCTGAGCGGCCCGAACTCGGCATGCAAAGCGCCCTCATAGGCATCGAGCAGGGGCGAATTCGCGACGACGAGCGCTAACGCGGCAGCCAGGATCAGGACAAGTCCGCCGGAGGCCTCGCTATCGAGGAAGTGCCGCAGGAGGGAAAGGGGGCGGGGTTTGGTCTGGGTCATCTGAACATCTTGCTGAGTCATGCGCTCGCCGCAGCTCGTGCTTGGGGCAGGAGGCCCCGCTGCTGGAGGAAGGCGATGGCACGACCGACACCGTCCTCGGCAGCAATATCGGCGCCAAGTGCTTTCGCCCGTCTGGCTATGGTGAGGTCGCTGGTGGCCGTGGAGATAGCGGCGGCGAGTTCCTCCACCGTGAGCTGCTTTTTATCGATCGGAGCCGGTCCAACCCCGAGCTCTTCCACGCGCCGTCCCCAGAAGAGCTGATCGCCGAAGAACGGGCAGATCACCGTGGGCTTCCCGGCCCGGAGGGACGCGGCCGTGCTCCCTGCCCCACCGTGGTGAACGCAGGCCGCCATCAGCGGCAGGAGCTTGTCGTGGGGGGCGCCTTCGATGAAGTGAACGTGCCCGCTGGACGTGTCGCGGCCGCCGATGGCACCACCACCAGTCGCCAGAACACCGCGCTTGCGGACGCGAGCCAAGGCTTCGACGATAACCTTAGTCATGGCTTCAGGATCAAGCCCGGGCATGCTGCCAAACCCAACATATACGGGGGCCTCTCTCGCTCCGAGAAAGGCCGAAAATGCCGCATCTGGCCCCCAGTCCTGATCGTCGTCGAGGAACCAGTAGCCCGTGACGTCCACGCTCTCGGGCCAGTCCCGCGGCACCGGCAGAACATGCGGGCTGTAGGCATACAGCGTTGCCACTGGCCGGAGCGGCCGAACCGGTCGGGACTTGAGTCCGAGTTCCGACACACGCCATTCGGCGACCATGCCCCGGAAGATCGCCTCGCCGCTCCCGGCCATGAGGCTATGGGTCACGCGGTTCAAGGGCCCAAGCGACTTGAAGGGTACTAGCGGGCTGGCGAACTCGCGGGTTGGCGTGAACCCCGGCAAAGGCGACGCCAGCACCCCGGGGCAACCGAGCCTCTCCGCGATATGGGGGGCTGCGATCGCCTTCGGGTGGTAGATGATCAACTCAGGCCGGAACTGCTTCGCCGCCGACCATTCCTGCGTCAGCTCCTTCCGACCGATAGGCTTGAAGTGCTTGATCAGCGCGAAGCCGGCCGCGAAGCCGCCACTTCCGGACATGGCCGCCTTGGCCTCTGGCGTTTCCATGAGATCGAGAAACTCTCCGGGAAGATGAGCAAACCGAATACCTCGGCTTCCAACGAAGGCCTCGAATTGCGAAGGCGCAGCGAGCAGCACTTCATGGCCCGCGACTTGAAGCCCCAGCGCCAATGCGAGATAGGGTTGCACATCGCCGCGTGTGCCAAGCGTGTGGATCGAGACTCTCACAGAGTGCGCCCCGCGCTGCTGCGGTGAGAGAAGCAGACAGGGAAAAGACGGGCGCAAAAAACGCGCGCGGCAAACTGGTGGGGAACCACGGGTGATTTCCAAAATCTATGCCCGTTGGCGGCCCGACCAACGCACACCCTGTCTGCGACCGTTCGTCGGAGACACCCAAGCGTTGTATGGCACTACAGCGAGGCGAATTCAACCAGCAGGGGTCCCCGAGCTTGGTCCGGCGACGCCGATCGTCCGAACCAGGCCAGGTTCGGATAATGTTGAAGGTGTGCGTTGCTTGTCCTGGTGTTCGCCTAGCCTGCCGAGGAACGATCGGGAAAAGGCTTACGCTCCGGGGGCAGGTCGGGTCCTGGCTCTGGGTTGTGTGTGACCTCATCCGGGTCGGGAACCGGCGTTTCAACCGGCTGAGGCCGAGCCGGATCTGCCGGGTTGCTCATAGGAGGAACCGGCCCTTTTTTGCTCGGGTCGGCTATGTCGGGTTGGGGTTCCATTGGCGGTCTGGTCATGACGCCTCCCAAGTATCGAGAAAGAGGGGGCAGGGTCGGCACCTAGTGAGCCGACCCTGAAGGTTTGCACCGCTAGTTCAGCCTATCTAGGTAGTCACACGTCTCACGGGTTTGCCGATTGGTCCCGTAGTCAAAGATGGCCTGACGGTCGTTCGGCCTGTCCCGCTGTTCGGCCATGCTCCGAGACATAACGCGTGCCCTCTGGACGTCCGCGTCCCTTCCGGCTTCCACCTGGTCGCGGTTATAGAATGTCACCAGGCAGACCAGGTCGCGCTGGCCGCCCCGCGGCGGTACTCCGATGGAGAAACCATCTCCGCGGCCGAAGGAGAAGCTGAAGCTGACGTTGGGGCGGACCCGAACAGTGATGTCATCGTCTCCAGTTGTGAGGTACCGGCATGACGCCCAGCCGTCGGGTCCGCTCTTGATTAGATGGCACCAGCCTCCCGACTGTCGCGAGACTCTCACGTTCTCACCAGGGCGCAGCACATCCACCACCCCATAACCAGTCCCTGGACCGGAACGGACGTTGAGCGAAGTCGTCGCTTGGGCTTCTTGAGCGTAGGCATTGCCGGACAGCGCCATGACCACGCCGGTGGTGAGCGCAGCGATCATTTTGATCTTCATTATCGTATCCTCTCGCTATCCCCGCCCCGTCATAACGGGAGCCATCACCCCGAGTTCCATAATTCGGTCACAGGCACGGCAACGGAATGGCATCCACGAGGCGCGCACCGCCGCTGGAACGCCGTTTAGGGCGTAGTCAAATTTACGCTGGTTCAGCGGGCCGGAAATGCTGCGACTTCCCGGTCTGACAATCGTGAAGGGGAACTACGATGCTCACTGCGAAGATCGGCTGACGCTAGCAACGCTCGGTTACAACCTCGTTCCGGCGATTGCTGACTTCAACAAGACGCACGCCACCAATCCGAGTGGGCTTCCCCACGCACGCTATCATGTGGTCTGGTAGGTCATGAGCTACGTCTGCATGCCTCTCATCGCGCTTTTGAGCGGAGCCGGGTTGACAGCGAACCTATCTCGCTTTGTCGCTGTCAGTGGACCTCCGCCACCACGCTGAAGGCCAATTCGTCACGAACCCAACCGTAAGCGGACAGCGTCCGCTTCGGGCCAGAAGCGGTCATTGCTATGGGCAAACAACTGCCGTGTCACATCAGCGTTTTGACACCGTACACAGGTGTAACAAGCAATCGGATTCGGCTCTGATGTGACGTGACTGGAGAGCGACCCTCCCGGTGACACTACGCCAGGGTATGCCCTGAGGTGATATACATTACCTCGTGCCGATGAAGGTGCGCGGCCGCTGCACCAAATGCGAGGATTGCGGTATGACGAGGCCGCTCCCTCAAACACAACAACCGTTATTGTTGCCGCCCACAAAGGTTTAGACGATGCCACCCAGAGCGCGCCTCAATGACAAGCGCACCTCGGTTAGGCATATAAAGGCCCCGGAATCCGGGGCCTTTATTTTGTCCCCTGCACCGGCCCGAATAATCTACCTGGAACCGAGGGATCGCCACCCTGTGCTTCGGTGATTGCGCTGATTTAGAAAACGAGGCTCGCCCATATGACCCTTGCCTTCGTCAGTGACCGCAAACGGTGAACCCAGGATTCAGCGTTGAGAAGTCCCTCCCATGGGGAACTACCTCGATGCGATCCACAGCCCTCAGATCGAGGTCGATAACTTCATCGAGCTGCCCCCCGGCCAGGAGCCGCAGCACCTCGGCAACCGCAAGGCAGGCGGCCACGCTGCCCACGAAGGGCGCACCAACGGCCCTGCCAGCCAGCAAAGTCACGCCGCATTGGTCCAGCTTTCCCGAGTTCAACAGTTCCTGATAGGCCGGGTTACCTTCGACCTGCAGCGTGGCGTCGCCGCGATCGGGCCAGATCGCCGCCGCCGTACGCCGGGCCGGCAGTGTGTGCAGGCGGATGGTCTGAAAGTTGCGGTGGTCGCGCCCGAGGCCCGCTTCGACAACGAAATCGAAACCAGCCAGATCGAGAGCGCGTCGCCCTGCCGCGTTGTCCAGGCCGCAAAGCGCCACCGATGGCTCTTGGGGCTGACGGCGATAAGCGGCATCGAACAGCCGCTCATGCATCAGCGTCCTGAAGCCCCGCCGCTCCGCCCATGCGGCCATCGCCCGCGTCTTGCGCTTCCCTTCCATCGCCGCCGTGCTCAGAACCGAAGTGCTCGGCGTCGAACCACCGATTACATCGTTGTCCTGCAGCACGAGTTCGAGCTCACCGGCTTCACGGTAGGGAAGCAGCCCGAGCGCCCACAGATAGGCCTGCCCCAGGTGGCCCAGCCCGATCAGCCACAAGCGCGTCGGCAGGTAATCGAGGATCGGCGCGCCGTCAGCTTCGAACCAGTTCGCGCCGGGCCGCCACAGGGAAAGGCCGACCGGCACACGGCCTGCAACACCGTTCCCGGTACTCAGGAACTCGAACGCCTCAGAGACGGCGAGGGCGGCGGCCAGCATCGCGGCCAGCGGCATCGTTTCGCTCGCGACGCCTGGCCCGTCTGCCGTGACGGGCACAACACCTCCTCGCCACCCGGCAGCAATCGTGCGGATGTGAAACGGAGCCAGTCGAATTCGCGGGCCGTCCGCCCCGATGGTGATGACAGGGGTACCCGCTTCAGCACGACCGAGCCTCGCCCCCAGTTCCCTGGCCGCGTCCTGCAGCGATGCCGGCAGCGGCAGCGCAGTAATGTGGGGCACATCAAGGTCACCATCGACGTAAACCCCGCCCAAGAACACCCGGCTGGCGAGCGCAACGCAAGTGAGCAGCGTCGCTTGCGCGAGGGCGTCCTGCGCGCCCTCGAAAACGATTGCGATCCGGTAGCCCTCCATTAGGGCGGCGGCCTCGTCGACCGTCTTCGCGCGACCGCTGTCCATCGCCTGCTTCATCAGCCGGTGCAGCGTCTCAGGGGTTGCTTCCACCATCTTGTCCTCCTAACCGACCAGAAAATACGAGCGGCGCTGCCGGCCCGGCACCGGCATCCACTTCTTGCCGCCGAGATAGCGGTAGATACCGAGCCGCTCGATGCGTACCGGCTCTGCCGCGAAGTTCGGGATGATGAGGGCCAGATGCCCTGCCTGGGAGATCATCGGGTGGTTGCGATCGGAATTGCTCTGGCCCTCCCCGAAGGGATGGACATGGACGTCGGCCACGACGTCGAGGCCGCGGCGGTCGCACTCGGCCCAGAGCGCCCCATAGTAGCTGCCGTCGAAGCGTACGATGCCGCTGTCCAGGCAATACGGGTCGAGGTCGTCGTACAGCACGTAGTCGGAGATCCGCGTGGTACCCCCGCGGCGCTCGCCAAGCAGGAATGCCCCGCTTTCGCGCGACGCGTGCAGGCCGCGCTCGCGCAGGTCGTGGCGAAGCCGCAGCCAGACATCCCGGGCGACCGACAATCTATGCCGCGGCGCGCGCAGGCGTCGAATAGTCGCTGCAATTGAGAAGTTCATGGACCAGCTCCAGGTACTGGACGATCCCGTCCTCGGGACGCCAGATTTTCGAAGGCATTTCGACGCGCCAGTTGTCGTGACCGACCAGGCTCTCGCGATCGCAGGGCAGGTAGAGCGCCGTCCCATTCTTCCAGCCAGGGTTGAACACGGCAGCGACCCGGCCGCCGCGGCTCCGCGGCCAGCAGGCGGGATCAAGAACGGCATTCCGTTTCATGTCCCACGGTCCGCCTGTGGGGGCGGTGGCCGGATAACCGGCGCAGTTCAGCCGCAGGACGCACTCGACGCCGTCGCGGGCCACGACGCCCACGTACACATATGGCCAGGTGACGCCGTGCAGCGTCCACCGCCCATCGATCTGCCCCAGGCGGAAGGCCGGCCTGGCCAGTTCCGCCTGGAGCGCACGTTCATCGGGACCCGCCATCGGATTACTAGGCCTCCGAGGCGCCATTGACGCGCTCGTCGGGCACGAGGTCGAAGCCGATCTGGCAGTGCGGGTGCGCCACGAGGGTGCCAAGATGGGTGTTCGGCGCCGGGCGATCGTGCGTGCCGACGATCTGCAGCAGGTGCTCGCCGGCCTCGTCCGGCGTCATGCCGAACTCCTTGACGGCCGCCCACTTCTTGACCTTCGCCACCGTGGTGCCAGGCTTGAAAGTGCGGCGCGCGACCTTGCGGTTGAACGTCACCGCCACCGCGATCTCCTTGCAGCGGTGCGCGTGCACCTTCAGGCCGTGCGCCCCCGCAACGTCCTTGACCAGGACGTCGGCCGCGAGCGGCTCGTCGGCATCCTCGGCGAACAGCACCAGCTCGCCCTCGGCGTTCGCCGCCTTGACGACCAGCTCCTTGAGCTGGGCGACGGTGGCACCCGGCTCGATCTCGAGGTGGCCGATATCGCGGTGGCCCTCCGTCTGGTAGAAAACACTGATCATCTTCGTCTCCGTTGCTTCGAGCCTGCTGGAACAGCAGGTCTCTCGCACGGCTAATCAGTGGGGGGCGGGGAAACCGGAAAGGCTGCGGCAAGAAACCTGGTGGTGCCTCAAGCGTCGGGGGGATCGACCGTCAGGGATCCGGCCGGTGTCGCGGCGCAGACAAAGAAATGCGGGCACCGGGCGCAACGAACAGCGTCGGTCTCCGCGTGGTAGTCACCGGCATTCATCCTGGCGAGGAGACGGTTCGCTTCGCTGACGCGGTTGCCGACGACCCTTGCGCTGATGCTGTCCACCGGTTCGACGAGATCGTCAGTCAGGTGGACCGCCTCGACGATTGACCCCGCCCCGAACTCCGCCTGGCCCGCATGAACATAGAGACCGTACTCGATGTGATCGGTGCTCGTGTACTCGTCCGAGCGCTTGTGACCCGTGCGCACGCGCCTCAGCACCATCGTGCCGTCAGCCATCCGAGCAATGGCATCAGGCTCGACCACGATCCGGCCGGCCTCCAGGCTCACCGCGATCGACCGGCTTTCCTGGAAGATGCGATGCTCGCCGCTCGCCACCAGCGAACCCACGATCCGTGACGCGAGCGACCGGTATTCCGCTGCGCCGGGCTTTTCCGGCATCGCGCTCTCGTTCCAGATCTCCTCGAACTTCGCCTCGACCTCGGCGCGCTCCACCGTGCGCCTCGACTGCTCGGCGTGCACCCATTCGATCAGCTCGTAGATGCACTGGTGCGTCGTCGTGAACGCGGTCTGCCGCTTCGCACCGCCAAGACCGAGCACGTAGGTGTAGAAGTACCGGCGCGGACAAGTCATGTAGGTCCCGATGCGCGAGTCCGTCACCTCGAATTCAGCCGGCAGATGGACATCAACGAACCCGGCGCGACCGCCACCGGGCGCCGCAACAACAGGCGGGGCATGATCCCAGGCCAGCCCGGCTATGTCGGGCAGAAAACTCGAAGGCTTCCGCCCGTTGCCGTTGGGCTGCGTTCGAGACAGATAAAGGCGCAGGTGACGCCTCGCCCGCGACATCGCCACGAACGCGAGACATTCCTCTTCGCTCGCGTGCGCGAGGCGCGCAAAGGCATCTACGGTCATGGCATCAGCGTCGGCTATCATGTCGGCGGGGGGCGGACAGCGCACACCGCGATAGCTGGACGGGATGCTGACCTCGGTCATGCCGGGCAGATGGACCGCCTCAAACTCGAGGCCCTTGCTTCCGTGGATGGTCATCAGGCGGACGGCATCCATCCGCAGCGCCACAGCCGGCACCTGTCGAAGATCCCGTTCTTCGGCGAGCAGCACCATCTGCCGGATGCGCTCGAGCGTCTTCCAGATCGGCGAGCCATGCCCGACGGTCACTGCGTCGCGCAGGAAATTGAGGAACTGCCAGACCGCGCACGACCGCATCCAGTCGGCCACCGATCGCGCGCCCGGCGACTGGCGCAGCAGATCGGTGCGATCAAGCAGGTAGGTCGTGATGAAGTCCCACGGCTGATCGCCCGAGCGCAGCCCGGCCAGGTCCATGGCGAGCTGCTGCAGGCCGCGTCGCCCCTGCTCAGACAGCCCCGTATCGGCGGAGAGCTCGGCGATCCAGCCAAGCGCCGGCCCTTTGCGCTCCTTGAGGATGCGAATGATCCGGTGCACGTCCTGCAGCGGGATCTCGTATCGCGGCATGGCAGCGACCCGGACCAGGCCGGTCGCGAGGTTGTCGGCCGCGAGGCTCATGATCGAGAGCAGGTCACGCACTTCCTCGCGCTCGAACAGGCTGCCGAGGTGCAGAACCGGTATGCCGCGCTGCTCAAGCCCCGCGGCTATTTCGTTCAGGCGCTTGTTCGTCCGGCACAGCACCGCCTGATCACGAAGAGCGACACCGCTGTCCCTGAGCTCTCCGATACTGGCGGCCAGTCCGCCAATCTCATCCTCGAGCGATCCGAACTCGCGGACCTGCGTGGGCGTCCCCGGTCCCTTGTCCGTATCAAGCTTCAGCACGTGCAGGGCCTCGGAGGCCTTCATCCTTGTCGCAAAGCTGGTGAAGTTGCCGATGATCGCCTCGGTGGAGCGATAGCTTCGGTCAAGGGCATCACTGACCCCGCCGGGGAAATCGGTCGTAAAGGCGGCCATATTGCCGGACGACGCTCCGCGAAAGCGATAGATGGACTGCCGCGCATCCCCCACCACCCAGAGGCGCTTGCCGTCGCCCGCAAGGCCCTTGAGGAGGCGCACGCTCGCGTGATTGACGTCCTGATACTCGTCTACCAGCACATGCCGGTGGCGCAGCCGGATCGCGGCCGCGATGTTCGGGAACGTCTCCATCAGTTTCGCCGGCAACATGATGAGGTCGCCGAAATCGACAGCCCCTCGAGCCGACTTCGCCGCTTCGCAGCGATCGTAGACACTTGCGATTTCGAGGCACTTTTCGGCATGCGTGGCCATGTCTGTGCCGGGTGGGCGCGGCATCGCCTCGGCGAGCTGCCGGTAGCGCACATGGTCAGCCATCTCGTCCTTCGCGCGTGAGATCGCCGAGAGTATCTCGCGAAGGTTGAGCGACGGATCCCACAGGTTGCGGTAGTGCAGGATCGGCAGCGTCGGAAGCACTTCCTCGAGCACCGCGATCGCGTCGCTACGGTCGAACAGGCCAGGATTGTTCGGCAGGCCAAGATGCTCTCCGTACCGTCTGAGCAGGTCGAGGCCGAATGAATGGAACGTGCCGATCCAGATCTTGGCGGCTTTGTCTCCAAGCACCGCCGTGACGCGCTCGGAGAGCTCCCCCGCTGCCCGGTTTGAGAACGTGAGAACTAGAATGGAGGCGGGATCCACGTCCTCGTCGATTAGCGATACGATGCGCCTGACTAGGGTGCGCGTCTTTCCGGTGCCAGGTCCTGCCTCCAGCATGAACGGTGCATCACGATGCAACACGGCGCGATCCTGCGCGTCGTCCCTGACTGGAACAAAGGGCACAGCCGCCGGCTCGTCATCACCCTCGATCACGGGGAGCAGGATCGCGTCCAGTATCTGCTGGCGGACCAGAGGCACCGGCAGGCCGGTGCGCTCGACGATCGCTGATGCCGACAACCCCTCGTCGACGTGAAGGCGTGCGGCGAGGGCGCGAGGCAGCACCAGCTCGCGCGCGAACACGTTCGCATGGAGCTCGCGCCGTTCGCGTGCGCCATAATCCTCGACACGTTGCAGGCCGACCGGGGCCGCCTCAACGGACCGAGACGGATCGATGTCCTCGTCCATGCACGCGTTCTCTTCCGCGTGCAGCACGTCGTGGCCGATCTCATGCGCGACGAGCAACGCGCGATCGATGGCCGACCCGCCATCCGAGCACAGGATCGATCCGCCCTGATCGTCGAACAGCGCGCGTGCCCCTTTGAGCCCGGGATCGCCCTTGGGCACGAAGACGACATCGAGGTCGCGCGCCTCGGCGGCCGCAAGCACGAGCGTCCAGACGTCGAGCGGGTCCGTGCCCAGCGCCACGACCCTGTAATGCAGGGCCGCTGCCTGGCGCCGGATGAGCTCAAACGCTTCCATCCTCCAGCCCTCTAGAGCGATCTGAGGTAGGCCTGCTGCTCCTCATCGAGGCCTGCCGTCTGCAAGGCTTCCTCGAACGTCTGCTTTCCGCCCACAACGGGTTTGTCATCTGCCTTGAAGCTCTGCTTGCCGGGCATGACCACTTGCTGGGCGCGAAAATGCGATGCGACCTGCGCGAATGGCTCCCCCAGTACCTCTGCGACCCGACGCATGAATCCCTCCGTCATCGTATCGGCGAGAATGATCCGGTCGCGAAGCTTCAGCACAAAGGTCTTCGACGCCCTCAGTCCGTCTGCCACCGCCCTCACACCGGCTCGGTCCAGACGTGCAAAGGGGTTCGGAGCCACACCGGCATCACCCCTCGGAGCTTCCACGGGCGCGGCATCCCTCCTCGCGTTGAACAGGGCATTCTGGAACGCGCTGAGCGCGCCCGCGGCCTCTGCACTGAGCACCTCGTCTTCAGCCACGACAAACGTGTCGTCTTCCTCGGCCATGCCGACGATGACAAGGTCGATCGCGAAATCGGTCAGTTCCCGCGCATATTGAGGCAGGCGACGGACCAGCGCGTCGAGCGTCCCGGGGTCCGGTTCCCCGCCCCCCATCGACAGTTCCAGCATTGCCGCCCTCAGGTCCAGAGGTGCCCTTTCCAACATCGCGCTCATCGTCCGTTCTCCTTGATGCGGGCGAGCTTCTCATCAGCTCGCTTCAGCAGATTTCGAATTGTCCTTTCATCGACGCCAAGTGCGAGCGCCGCCTCTTTCTGCGTCATGCCCTTGATGCGGCAAAGGCCGATCGCATGGCGCTCGGCCGGCGGGAAGGTCATGATAAATTTGGCGACCTCCCGAAGAAAGACCGCATCTTCGCTTTGCAGCCGTCCCCAGACATCGAGCGCGGCGCCTTCCGCCGCCACGTTCAGTTCTTCGTCACCGTCGGGTTCGAGCGGCGCGGACGCCTCACGATGGGCCTGGACCATATGCCGGTTGAAGGCATTGACCCGCAGCGCCTTGAAGGCGCTGTTGAACTGGCACTCGAAGAAATCCAGTTCATCGCCCCCGTGCGCCACCTCCTCGGCGAAGAGCAACCCAAACTGCTGGAGGATCTCCTGGCGCAGCTGCGCCACCTGCGGGACCTGCGCGGAAATCGTCGCGCGGAGGTTGCCTTCGCAACGCTTAATCAGCGCTTGCAGGTACGGCGTGCCATCACCGCCTTGCCGCAGATCGGCCCGCAACAAATGCACCAGTGTCTCGGACCGCAGGTAATCGCCCGACGTCCGGTCCTGTACTTTGCCGCGCCGCCGCCGTTCCGCCGGCGGAAACGTCATAACGTGGTCGATTTCTGCCTCGACCAGCGGCGGCCGCGTGTACAGGCCCCCCGTCGAACTGACTCTCATGCGTGTCAGCGGTGACGCCATCGGTCCCTCGCCTAGAATCGTTGTCCAAAAGCCGCCTGTGCGGCTCCACATAGTTAATCAGTGCATGCCGCGAAAACCGGAAAGGCATTGCGAAGAAATTTCACCTCGTGCCCTAGGTTACCGCACCCTGGAACCCTTCTATGGATTACCAAGAGCGCCAACAGGAGCGGGGGGCAAGCGCAGATTGACATCCCTACTCGCCGCCACCTTCGGGCTCCAGATCAAGAACTGGAACAAGACACGCGCATCGCCGCTGAGATTCGCATAGTGCCATAAGCACCCCGCCGTTGGCCTCGCTCAATCTGCGATCGAGCGCCACGTCTGGCAGGAGTACAGGTCGTTCGAGCCGCTGAGCCGCACGGCTGCGGCCATCACCGGGCCGATCCATCTGTCGAGCAATCCAGCATTCGCCGCGGTCGGTAGCAGGATGTCGATCGCCTTCGGAGACGGCGAGCCCGTCGAGCTCGTCTCCGTTGGGGCCTCATGGCGCGAATGGGGACTGTCCGGAGAGACAAGAACTGCCGAAGTCTTCCAAATGCACGGTGATCCCGGACCAGTGCTGGCGGGGAACACCCTGTGCGGAGATCCAGCCCGATACATCGTTTTCAGCGAGGACCGCTTGGTCGGGACGTCGATCCTCGAGCTGGCGGTCTTCACGGGGGCAGAAGCACCTTCCGACATCAACAGCCCGTCCCTCTGCGATACGTTCGGCTACGCCTATTGATGGGCCGCTCGTGATCAGGGGCCTATGCAGCCGGGCAGTGACTAGTTCGCCGTGGGCGTGGCGACACGCCCTTGGACGTTCGCGCTTTTGGCCAATCCAAACGTGAGAAAGGTCGGTCGACTCAGCTAAACTATCGGCATGACGAGCGGCCTCATCTTGCGCACCGCCGTGGTTCAGGGGCGGCTGGCCTACGCCATGCGCCGTGCTGCTGCAGCTCGCTCCAATGAACACGGCCTGCAGATCCTCACGCTTCCGCAGCTTGCGGCGCGCCTGGCAGGCGGTCTGAAGCGACCAGCGTCCCGCGAGAGCATCGAAGCCGGCATCATCGCCGCATTGGGCACCCCCGAAAGGTTCGAGGAACTGGCGCCGGTCTGCGAGATGCCCGGCATGATCCGCGCACTCGATCGAACCCTCCAGAAGATCTGGCGGTCCGGTTTCGATCTGCGCGGGTCCAGGTATCGGAACCTCCCGCGAGTTCGGGATCTGGCTTACATCGAGGACGTGATCCGCGAGACCCTCCAGCCCGGGGAGAACCTCCTTCCCGATCTCGAACAACTGGCTCGCTCTCAGATCGACACGGCAGAGGCCGTACTAGGATCGATCACCATAGACGGCGTGCATGGCGTCGATCCCCTATGGCGGCCGCTGCTCAATGAGCTTCGGGCGCATGTTAAACTGGTGTGGCAGGCACCGGCTGGGGCTAGCACTGACTGGTTCCTGGGCGACATCGAGATCACCGAGGTCAGTCGACCTGAAGAATGGGCCTTCGGCTGTGCCACTCCGGGGCACGAAGCACTCGAGGCGATGCGCTGGGCACGCTCCCTCATAGCTTCTGGAACCGCAAAGCCACATGAGATCGCGATAGCGGCCACCTCGACCGCCGCGTGGGACGATGAGTTCGCGGCCCTTGCCACGTCGTCGAAGTTGCCGATCAGCTTCGTTAGCGGGCGCCCTGCCCTCACGACTTGGGATGGCCAGCGATGCGCGGCCTTGGCGGACGTGCTGCACAACGGTCTCAGTCAGGCCCGTATCCGCAGACTGCTGTCGGTTTGCCGAGGCCAGAGCAAGTTCCTCGAAGACTTGCCGAATGGCAGCCTTCCGGTTCCAGGTCAGGCTTCGCTGACCACTGCGGACGATTGGGATCGCGCGCTTCGACCTCACCCACAACACGCATCGGTCCTGGTGCCATTGTTGAGGGAACTCGAGCAAGGGCCCGACGCCGCCCTCAAGGCGGGCGAGATGCTGCTAGCCAGAGGTGCATTGGCGCTTTGGAACGAGGCGCTGCGCCGCGCACCGGCGTCCGCCCTGATGTTCACCCTGGAAAGCCTGCGAGTTCCCGACGATCGTGATTCTGCCGGCTCCATTGCGTGGTGCTCCGCCGAACAGCTCGCTGGGGCGCCGAGACCTTTCGTCTGGCTGCTAGGGCTCACGTCGACCGATTGGCCGCGCACAGGCGGCGTCGATCCGCTTCTTCCTGGCTATCTCGTTCCCGCAACCGAGGTCGATCCCGACCCGGTCGAGAACATGGATCGTCGCTGCTTCCGGATCATCAAGGGCGCTGCGAGACAGGTGATGCTCTCGTCCGCCCGATTGAGCAGCCAAGGAACAAAGGCCAGCGCCAGCGCGCTTCTGCCTGCCAAGGTCACGACGCTCTATCGGGACCGGACGCCACGTCATGCCTTCAGCGAATCCGATCGCCTGTTGGCGCGCCAGATGGACATCGAAGGCGATCCGTTAGCCGCCCGCGCCGCTGCCTCTTGGACCGACTGGAACCGAAGGAACCTCACTCCGCATGACGGCATGATCGGGCAGCCCCATCCAATGCTCGCCGAGCTACTGGCCCGTCCACAATCCCCGACGTCGCTGTCGCTGCTGCTGCGGGATCCATTGGTCTATGTCTGGTACTATGCGTTGGGTTGGCGAGATTTGGTGCACAAGGAGCGCGCCCTCACCCTTCCAGCCGACGACTATGGACGCCTCGTTCATGAGCTCCTGAGGCGCGCCGTCGACCATCTCGAGCCGAGACCGGGTTTTCCATCTGCCAATCGGCACGAGATCGAAGAGGCGCTCGACATTGCCGAGGCCGCTATCGTCGCCGACTGGCCCGCTCACACCGATGTTCCACCGCCTGTCCTGTGGGTGAACACCGTGAGACAAGCGCGTGAGATGGGCCTTTTGGCACTCACTCGGAATCCTTTCGAGCAAGCTGGCGTGCGTTCCTGGACGGAGGTGCCCTTTGGAGGCGAGGTCCGCGAACCTACGTCTTTGATCGACTTGCCTTGGGACCATGCCTTGCCGGTCGTCATCCCCGGTACCGACGTTCGAATCGTCGGAAGCATCGATCGGCTTGACCTTTGGCCGGGCAGCGTCGAGGTCCACGTCACCGATTACAAGACCGGCCAGCGTCCGAAGAAGCCGGAGGAGCGCGTGTTGGCCGGGGGACAGGAGCTGCAGCGCGCCCTCTACGACCTTGCATGTCGCACTTTGCTTGAAGAAGAGGCGCGACGCGTCGTACGGTTGATGTACCTGCGCGCGCCGGTTTCGGAATACATCCTCAAGGACCCCGACGCTGCCATCGAGAAACTCGGACGGTGGGTCGCACTGGCTCGGAGTGCGTTGGAGGCAGGTACCATCTACACCGGCGTGAAATCCTTGGAAGACGACCCTCGCTTCGGTCGCCTCGCGATGCCGGCGGCATCCTTCTATCGAGACCGCAAGAACCTCGCGATCCGTGACGCAGCGGGTCGCGACCTGTCGGGATTCTGGAAGGAGAAATGACGCCCACTCGCGACGATGAGGAGCGCGCACGGGCGCTCAGGGATCTCATGTCGACCTTATTGGTCGAGGCGTCGGCTGGAACCGGCAAGACGTCGCTGCTCGCCGGCCGTGTGGTTATGCTCCTGGCCGATGACAAACCACCATCGAGCATCGCTGCCATCACGTTCACGGAGCGCGCAGCGGCGGAGCTTCGCACTCGGGTCGAGAGATTTGCCGACGCATTGATCGACGGCGCGATGCCGGACGACCTCCTGCCCGCCTTCCGGACCTCCGCACCTTCCGAAGAGCAAAAGGTGCGGCTGCGCGAGCGGAAGGAGCAATTGGGCGAGCTGACAGCAGGCACGATCCACGCGTTCTGCCTCTCGATCCTGCAGACCTATGCAGTAGAAGCCCGCATCGACCCCGGCGCCGTGGTCATGGACGCAGAGCAGACGGACCTCGCCTTCGCGTCCATCCTCGATGCCTGGCTCAACGAACGGCTCGGCGACAACGCCGATCCCAACGACCCAATCGTCATCATGGCCGAGAACGATCCAGCAAGGGCAGTGAGGGTATTGCGGGAATTGGCCGATTTCCGGCGAGCCCACCAGACAGCACGTCCGCCGCCGGCGACTCCATATGGTCCCGCGGTGGGGGATTTCATCGAAGCGGTCGCCGAGTATCGGCGCTGGATGGGCCGAGCGCACGCACCGGACAAGGCGGTTGTCGATTTGTTAGCGCTGGAGGATCTTGCGAACCTGCTGGCACCGGCGCGGTCAGGCAAGCCCAGCTTCGGGCAGCTGCTGCAGATGCTGCATCCCGAAAGTCCGCTGCTGCCAGCGCGCAGTCCGGATTTTGGGGATAGCCGCGTTCTTTTCGCATATCGTCCGAGGGCAACCGCTTGGGGCGCTTCGAACGCGACCGGAGCGTCCCTCGCCATCGAGGACAAGGCACACTACGAACGCTGTGCCACGTTATTCGGTCAGGCCTTGGGTGCACTAGCAGACGCTCTGCTCGGTCAGTACTTCGACGAGACCGATTCCCTCATGGGGCGCTTCGAGCGCTATAAGGCAAACGCCGCGGTCCTCGACTTCGACGACATCCTCATCCGAACGCGGGCGCTCCTTTCCGGCAACGCTGCGGTCCGCGCGTCGGTCGCCGATCGGTATCGACATGTTTTGGTGGACGAGTTCCAAGACACTGATCCGGTTCAGACCGACATTCTGTTTCTTATCTGTGGGGACGACGATCGAGCCCTGCGTCCAGGCGCTCTCTTTCTGGTCGGCGATCCGAAGCAAGCCATATATCGCTTCCGCGGTGCCGATCTTGGCACCTATCTGCGAACGCGGACCACGATCGCCGAGCAGTTCCCGGGCAACGTCCTGCACATCCAGGCCAATTTTCGTTCCGAGAAGAGAATCCTCGCCCACGTGGACCGCGTCTTCGAAGGTCGCCTGAGCGCCCAATTGGGCGACTATTCGGAGCTCGAGGCCACCATCGAGGACGACACGAGCCTTGCAGTGGTGAAGCACTCCTATCCGACGCAGCAGACGGACAACGCCTCTGTCGCGCGACAGGCCGAAGCCAAGGAGATCGCGGACCTTTGCGCGGCCATCGTTGGCAATATGCAGGTCCGGAGATCGGACGGGACCGTCGCTCTCGCCGAGCCCGGCGACATCGCCCTGCTCTCTCCTAACCGAACGCAGCTCTGGCTCTACGAGCGCGCCCTCGAGGACAAGGGGCTGCCGGTGGCATCGCAAGCCGGCAAGAATCTCTATCGACGTCAGGAAACGCAGGATCTGGTCGCATTGGTGAGATGCCTAGCCGACAACCGGGACACGCTCGCCTTGGGAGCGGTGCTGCGCGGCCCGTTGGTGGGCTTCACCGAGCATGAGCTGCTCGATGCGACGCAGGCATTGCGCACGCACGAACCTGGCGCCGTGCTGCGCTTGCGAAAGGATCCCTTGCCGATCGCGGATGAAGGCCTGCGCGACGTGATGGAATTGCTCACCGATCTTTGGCGGCGGCGCCGCGGGACGACTCCTCACGCCCTTCTTTCCGAAGCATTGGATCGTCTCCGGGCACTGCCAGTAGTGGCCTCGCGCAGTCCGCACGAACGCAGTCGCGCTCTCGCGAACGTGGCAAGCCTGCTCGAACGGGCGAGGAGCTATCACGTCAGAGGGCTGAAGCAACTGGCGATCGACTTGACGGGCGAATGGGACAAGAGCGTCGCTTTCGACGAGGCTCCGGCCGATCATCCCCGAGACAGCATCGACATCGTCACGATCCACAAGGCGAAGGGTCTCGAATGGCCGGTGGTCATTCCCATCAATCTCGTTTCGATGTGGCGACGCCCGAGCGAATTCTTCCACCGAGCCGACGACGACACGCTTCATTGGACGCTTGGCGACGTGGCCTCCAGTTCGCTCGCAGCCGCGGTTGCTGCCGACATCGCCAAGACGAACCGGGAGTACGAGAGACTGCTATACGTCGCCAGCACCCGGGCGCTCGACCTGCTCATCATCCCCGACCCATCAGCGCCACGCACTGACAGTTGGTTCAGCTTTCTCGATCTTGGCCAAGAAGCGCTGCGGACGTTTGCGGCCCCTGCCGCCAGACCTCGCCCTGAGCAACGATCGGCGGCGAACTCTCAAACGGCATCGATTTTCGCCGATGAGGCCGCAGGGATCGCGGATGCGTCGCCCAACATCGTCTGGCGCAACCCGAGCCGCTTGGACCCGGAACGGGAGATGCTGGACGGTCTGGTGTCCTTGGGTGCAGCCGATGAGATCGTATCCCAGCCCCTGCCTGTCGTCGTAGGCGCAGGTGCACGTCGTGGCGTCATATTGCATCGCTTGATCGAAGAGCTCATCGCGCGCCTTTGTGCAGCTGGGATGGAAGCGCTCATCGAACGCGCGTCGGCCCTTCTCGACGAGGCACCCGACGATGAAGGCGAGATGCCGGTTGCGGAGCAGCTTGCGATGACCGCCATGAGCGTCTTTCTCAATGAGGAACTCGATCCGTATAGGGACAAACTGCTTGCCGAGGTGCCGCTCTTCGGGACCGTGACCTCCAACGAGCTGATCTCAGCGAGGGCAGACGCAATTGCCATCGACGAGGGGGGCGCAATCGCGGCCTTCGATTGGAAAAGCGATGTGCGGCCGACCGACGAGACCATGCACCAGCATCGGATACAGCTCGCGAAGTACCTGCAACTCATCGGTGCCCCCACGGGCGCGGTGGTCTACCTTACGTCCAATGAGTTCCATTGGATCGGGTCCGACGGCAGGCGAAGGCACCGGCCCGATCGCAGATAGTCCCTAGAGTGGCTTCGTCGGTAAGCAAGTTTCTAAACGAGTGCGCGCCGGGCAATGTCTGGAGGAGCGACATTACACGTGTACTACATCGTGTTGACCGCGCTCTTGCTGCAGTTAGGTTGCCTATCACGGCTCCATTCTCCTGCCCTGCTTCGTCGAGGATCGGTTATTAGCTGCGAGCATGATCCACGAAACGCATATCGTGGATACGAACTGCCTGACGATCTCCGCGTATGCGATACGGTCAATTGAATACACGTTACGAGTGACGACTCCTGTGCCTCCGTGCACGCCATGCGTAATGGGCCGCCCCCAGTTCGATGAGCGCATTCAGTTGACGTTGGTCGATGGCACGACTGGCAGGATCGATGACCTGCTTGAAGCAGGCGAATATCGCCTCGATTTCATCCGCACTACCATCGAAGCCGAGATCGCGAAGCGCCTGCAGGAGAAGCCGTTATTGGCTACCTTGCTGCCGGGCCGGCTTCGGGGAAACGCTAACCCACACATCCGGGGATCCTCGCCACGTTGCGTAGAAGCAATGCCCACATAGTGACTATTCGTACGGCACAAACGTGTTGGGTTCATCGGCGATACCGAGCTCGCGAAGCATCTTGAGGAAAAGTTCCTTCGAAGCCGCAAGCTGCTGCCGTGGTCGTTGATAAATCGCTAGCTCTTCATCGGTGGGCAGGCCCCAGTGCGGACCGTCGACAGTTCTCCGATCGTACTGCCATTCCCAATATCGTATGCGAGCAAGGAGGTTGCGTATTGAGGACACGTGGTATTCCGCGCCTTCAGCCACGGCAGAGTCGCGAGCAGATTCGATTTCGCGAATGAGGTCGTCGGCTGCCTTCCGGAGAGAAACCATGTGATTGGCTCCGTTAGATGTTACCTTATGGCGAACCGCATCCCGTCAATCTCATCCGCCCACCATTGCATCATCCGTACTCGTTCATCCCAGTACTCAGCCCGGTTGTACACTCGCCGCACCTTCTTTGGTTCCTGATGGGCGAGTTGGGCCTCAATAACATCCCCATCAAAGAGTTTCGCTTCGTTGAGCAAGGTGCTGGCAGTTGCGCGAAAACCGTGTGCCGTATGCTCAGCGCTGCTGAAACCCATGCGGCGAAGCGCCGAATTCATTGAGTTCTCCGACAGCACGCTCTTGCCTGACATCATCGAGGTGAAGACGTAGCGGTGATCACCGCTGTATGGACGCATCCCAGATATTACCTCAAGCGCTTGCCGCGAGAGAGGTACATCATGCGTTCGACGCATCTTGGTCTTCTCCGCCGGAATGGTCCACCGCGCCTCGCCAAAGTCGATTTCGCTCCACTCCATATGGCGGGTTTCACCTGGGCGGGCGAAGCACAACGCCTGGAGTTTCAATGCTCCAACCAGGGTCGGCCATCCCTCGTATTCGAACACCGCGCGCATCAGGCCTGCAACGGCCTCGGGTTTGGTAAGGGCCGCATGACTGACTACCTGCGGTCGCTGCAAGGCTCCCCTCAGAGCGTACGAGGGATCATTCTCAGCACGCGCAGTCGCGATTGCATATCGGAAGACTCTTCCAATTGCCGCACGGGTCGCAAGGGCGCTTTCGATCCGACCGCTGCGCTCGATTGACCTAAGGGCTTCGAGTACTTCAACCGCACTGATTTCGGATATGGGCCGGCGCGCCAGCGGTGCTGCAAGCTCGACCATCATCCACCGGTTCTTTTCTATGGTCGCTTCAGCCTTCCCGTCCCTCTTCATTTTGCCAAGGTACTCCTCGGCAACGAGAGCAAACGTGTTTGCGTGCGAGTTTGCGAGGTGGATGCGGTCTAGCCGCTTTTTGACTGAGGGGTCCTGACCGTTCGCGATAAGCCTTTTTGCATCCTCGCGCCTCTGTCGGGCATCGCTGAGGCTCACAGTTGGATACAGCCCAATCGAAAGCGTCTTTCGCTTGGTGGCGAACCGATAGTCCAGTCGCCACGAACGCGTGCCGTTCGGCTTAACGAGGAGGTATAGGCCGCCTCCATCCGCAAGTTTGAATGGCTTCGACTCAGGCTTGCGGTTGCGGAGCAACATGTCGGTAAGCGGCATTTGTCGGTATCGAAAACCTGAATCGGCTGCGGTACCGACGACGGTACTGTACTTTTTCGCGGATGTAACTGGACGATACCGATCACTTCGGCCTCGCGCGCGCGAGGCGAAACACCGGGATCACGGGGCTTTCGGGCTCTACGCAGTCGATACCGGATGAGAGATTGGAGCGGGTGAAGGGAATCGAACCCTCGTCGTAAGCTTGGGAAGCTTCTGCTCTACCATTGAGCTACACCCGCGACAGGGACGTATGTGCCGAATGCGGGGCGCGGCGTCAAGGTGGGGAGCTAGGTTAGGGAGCTGGCTGCTCTAGAGAATAGCGCAGGTGTTCCTTGGCAACGATGTCGTACGCAAGGCTCTCCAGTCCAGGATAGATGAAGCTCCGATCGACGCCGGCGCGCGACAGTGCTTTGCGGATCAGCGCTGTCGAGGAGAACGGGATGAAAACCTTCGTAATAAGGGGCCTGAGAGCGTCGTAGTAGTCCAACGGCCACACGTTGAAGCCGTGCAACGAGAAGACACCTGACTGGGCTCTTATTCTCGGAGATATGTGAGGGGCGACCACACAAATCGGGCTGTACGGCGCGTTCTGATGCGACATGGGATCGCGGTATGCATCCCACATAACCGCGTCCTGAGCGATGTCAACGGGCTCAGTTCCATGGCCCGCCTCGTCATTGATCGTTCCCGGATCAATTATGAACACCGCGGAGCCATCGCTTCTGTGTTCATCGCCCTCAAGGAACTCACTACAGGCAATTTTGCCGTTGTCCCCGGACGTTCCAGCCCCTGACACGGCAAAATAGAGCGCGACGAGCGCGTTGGTCGACCAGTCGAGTAGTCTCGTGGGCAGCCCATAGTGCTGTGCAATGAACATCCACTCGAAGTCGTTAGACGGGAGCTCGCCAAGATATGGCCGTGCTGACCGCTTGAACTCTGCCAACATCCGCTCCGGACTTGGTCCGACCACGATGCCTCCACTAGCATGCGTTTGCTGTCCTGGACTTACTGGATAGCCGCGGCCGTCTGTTGCCGTCTGGCCATGCCTCAAGGCACTAGGGACGAGGCGGTAATCGGCGCGAGATTGTCCTCGAAACCAAAGGCCCGCTCCCGGGCGATTAGCGACGGCATCAACGATGTCCATGTATTCCGCCAACGAGCACGCAACCCTTCTGTTTACATCTGCCAAGCAAAGTCTCCTCGTCAAAAGTCAACCACGGATTGGCGCACCGCCGGGCTAAATGAGCCCCCTGCCGAGGTCTCGTAGAGGCTGACTTCAAGGCCCCTAGCCAGGCGTCTCGCCTGGACCCCACTGACGGTAAGACATACCCATAAACTGCAGCAGTTCGATCATTATCCCGAAGCGAAGAACGCTAGGGTCATCCATGATCATGACAACGTGTTGGTCGTAGTCATAACCAATCTCGTCTACACTGCTCATCGCCAACAACAATTGCCGCGATTTCCGATCCCTCAATACCATCGCCAGGATCGTTTCGCCGCAGGCCGCAATATCGTGCGCGTAAGCGTTTCTTATGGTGCGTACCGCATCGAGAAAATGGATACGGTCGAGAGGACAACCGGCAACCTCAAGGAGATCACGAATTGAGCTACGGCCGACAGTCGGCAGCTTGTCAACGAAGGTCTCCATTTTCGGTCCAGCGAAAAGGGTCTCGCCAACCTTTAGGCAAAGCGTATTTGCGACCAACTTTCTGCTGCACATCTCAAGTAGCGCATCAACCTTGAGAACAAACGCCCAGTCTGTCGTCTCTGTTTGGAGGTCGTTAATCAGTTGAGGCGGCAAACCAAAGACGCGGCATATCTCTTGCCCCTTCTCGTATAGCCGATGCCACTTGTCTGTGCTTGTTCCGCTCACTCAAGCCCCCATACCCGCATCGCTTTGGGATAACACGAGTCACGGGAGAAACCCCACTGGTGCGACAGCTGGAAACATGCCCCATTGTCAGTGGTGCTGCTGAGCTGCAAACCTCACGCACAGCTTCTCCATAGGTGGATTTTGGACACCATCCTCTACGTTGCGATCATCGGGCTGGCAGTCACCGCGAGCTATCTCTACCGGTCTCTGGCGGAGGAGCGCGAGAAGGCGAAACGGTATGCCTACACAATTGCAAACATGCTGCTAGATCAGGGGCATATCGACCACGTGAGGAATCACTTCGTGGCTGATTTTGATCCGATGGTGATGGAACTGAATATCCCCAAGAGAGGAGAGACTCCAACTGATCCAACCTTTTGGCTCCGGTTCGCCCGTATGTGGCTTCCGGCGGCAGAGAAAGCGGCGAGCCAGTTTGGAGCACATCCTTCAGAAGAAGGGTTCGCGTATGCCCTGGAGCAGCATTACATGGCGCCGCGGCCGTGAAAGGTTGAAGCGGCACATTCGAACTGGACGGCGAGTGTGACTGCACTGGAACTCGCTCTAAGAGTTTCGGCGGTTACTCCTACCCTGAACAAAGAACTTCCCTGGCTGGCTGCACTCACTGCACTGAACAAATCAGCACACGCTGGGTGAGCGTGGGCCCCGGGGGGGTACTCGCTCTCCAATATGGATCGAAGGGTGTTGGACACGTCGCATGGCCAGTCCAAGGGTCGGATGAATGCCAGAGTTTCGGCAATCGCCTCCCTGTTGCTCGCACCTTGCTCCATCAATGCGAACAGCAGCGCTACCACCCCAGCGGCAAGATAGCTGTTGAAGTCGGCATCGAGGAGAGAAGCGGCCTCCGCACCAATCTGGAACGCCCTTCCGGGATCATCCGAGAACGCCAATCCGATGGGGGAGACGCACAACATCCCATCACATCCTCCCCGCTCAACTGATGTGAACGAACCAAGCTGACCAGAGTGGATCGCTCGGGTCATTCGAATGCTTCGAAATTGGCATGCCAGTGGGGAGGTCGTAGCCCACTCCCGATAAGCCTGATGAAGCTGGACGCGAACATCGAGGTTCGAAGGGCTTCCCGCCGCAGCTGCGGCTTCGAGTCCTTTGCTCGTCGCCCTCAACATCTCCGCCGACGTCGATGTCAGGTCGGATTGACGAGATAGCTGGAGGATTCCTTCCGGTGTCAGTTTTTCGGCTCTCTCTGCCTCTGACATCGTGCTCGCGAGGAGCCCGACTGTTTCTCCGACTGCCGCACCATGGATGATCGCATCCAGCTTCGTTCGGGCTTCTTCGTTGAAAGGCATAAGGCGGCTCCCTTGTTGCGGGAACCGCCTCGACCACGAATACAACCAAGGCAACGAGCAAACGCCCTCGATCTAACTAGGAGGCGTCCATGATCTGGCGGCTATCGAGCCTAAACGAACAATCCCAGGCATCCACAACCGCAAATCCGTCGCCCGCTCGCTTCTGCACGTAGTTGCACGACAGCCTTCCGTTGTACCCGTGGATGTACCGAGGCCCCTTGGTGATGTTGTCGTAGGTTTCCCCAGGATTGCGCCGCTCGATATCCGCGAGATAGGCATCAATCTCTTCCTTAGGAATGCCGCTCGTCACGACCTCAATGTGATCCAGCTTGCCAAAGCCAAACTTGAGCTGAGGAGGCAGCCCATCGACGGTGGAGATATCGGCAGCTTCCTCTGACAAGTTAACCGATACAGTTGGTTCAAACCGAACGATGATTCCACTCTTCCGCCCGAATGCCATCTCTCCAACAAGGCCAACGTTCACGTTGACGGGGAGGTAGATCGCTTCGCTCCGGGGATCGATCTCGATCCTGTATGCGTACTCCAATACGTCGGCCAATCGATCGATTGTTGCCTTGTCCTCAGCGGGCTCTGGCAGGCCCATCCTCTGGAAGGTTTCCCTCAGGTATAGCCAGAGCAGAGACTGCTGGGTGTAGTCTCGAATGTAGGTCACGCCCGCATCTTCCCAGGTCAACTGGCCGGGAGTGGTCGCTCGCACATAGAGGTTCACCAGCAGCTTTACCGACTCGGGGTCAGCCAGGCCGAGCCGCGGCTTGGCTAGATCGAGAATTTCGCCGATCGGTGTCTCAGACGTTATCGATGTTCCTCGAGTCTCCCCACCAACCACGGGAATGGAGGCTGTCGAAAGGACAAGTAGCGAGAGAAGCACTGGTAACCCACGAACGATCGTCTTTGATTTCCGCTCCCGCAACGCATCTTCGCGGATTTCCAGAGCCAATCTATCCCCCATGTATCAGTATCGTCGCTCATACTTCGCATCGGTATGACTTTCAACGACAATTGGTATGGATGGATATCCACAAGGGCACCACCTCATCCCATCAGATAAGGGATGACCCCACGTGAACGATCGCTGCTTGCCGCAAAAGACCTGCCTGATCGGTTGAAGGCCGCTCGAAAGGCAGCCGGGTTGACGCAGGATCAACTGGTGGCGATTGCGGAGTGCGCTCCAGTTACGCTCAGCAAGCTCGAAACCGGGGTCAATCGGCCGACGTTCGAGGTTTTGGTCAGCCTTGCCTACTCACTTAATGCCTCTCCCAACTACCTAACTGGGTGGGAAGATGCGGTCGGTGCAGAAACTGATGCAGCTCGTCGCCAGCTTATCGGGCGCCTCATTCTAGCAGCGCGAAAATTGGACGCCGACTGGATAAGGCAGCTGGTTGAGATCGCTGAAAGGGCAAACCAGCGCTCGGACTAGCGGATGTAAAGCGACCTAGCTGGCCCCTTAATCACTATTTGTGGTGAACCACGGGGCTCCTCATTTTGGCAGGTAACAGCTAAACATACCGAATCCCCGCAAGGGGCGAAGCACGACCTTCAAGCCTTCGGGGTGACCTTCTCAAATGACCACACTAGAGCGCGGGCTTGAGGAGTCATTGGTCACAAAACTGCGGGACCTGAAGTACGAATATCGTCCGGACATACGAGATCGGGCCACACTAGAGCGGAACTTCCGAGAGAAGTTTGAAGCGTTGAATGGCGTTCGGCTCACCGATCCCGAGTTTGCCCGGCTACTGGACGAAGTCATCACACCCGACGTGTTCGCCGCCGCGCGCATCCTACGTGAGCGTAGCAGCTTCCTCCGTGATGACGGCACGCCGCTGAATTTCAGCCTCGTCAACATCAAAGACTGGTGCAAGAACACCTTCGAGGTGATCAATCAGCTGCGCATCAACACGGACTACAGCCATCACCGCTACGACGTCATCCTTCTGATCAACGGCGTTCCAGCCGTTCAGATCGAGCTAAAGACACTAGGCATCAGCCCACGTCGGGCCATGGAACAGGTCGTTGAGTATAAGAACGATCCTGGAAACGGTTATGCCAGAACGCTTCTTTGCTTCCTTCAGCTTTTCATCGTCAGCAACCGCGATCGAACCTTTTACTTCGCGAACAACAATTCTCGGCATTTCGCTTTCAATGCCGACGAGCGCTTTCTCCCTGTCTATGAATACGCTGACGTGGACAATCGGAAGATTGTCCATCTCGACACCTTCGCTGAGACATTTCTCGGCAAATGTACCCTTGGCCAGACTATCAGTCGGTACATGGTTCTCGTCGCGAGCGAACAAAAACTCCTGATGATGCGGCCATATCAGGTGTATGCGGTCAAGGCGATCGTGGACTCGATCGCCCAAGATAGCGGCAACGGCTACATCTGGCACACCACCGGCAGCGGGAAGACGCTCACTTCTTTCAAGGCGTCGACACTGCTGAAGGACAATCCGGACATCGAGAAGTGCCTCTTCGTGGTAGATCGTAAGGATCTTGATCGGCAGACGCGCGAGGAATTCAACAAGTTCCAAGAAGGTTGCGTCGAGGAAAATACCAATACGGCCTCTCTCGTTCGCCGCCTGCTGTCAGATGACTATGCCGACAAGGTCATCGTCTGCACCATCCAGAAGCTGGGCCTCGCGCTGGATGAAAACAGCAAGCGCAACAAGCAGCAGAAGAAGAATGGCAAGAAGAGCTACAAGGAGCAGCTGGAACCCCTGCGCGACAAGCGCATCGCCTTTATCTTCGACGAATGCCATCGGTCGCAGTTCGGCGAGAACCACAAGGCCATTAAGGAATTCTTCCCGCGGGCGCAGCTCTTCGGCTTCACCGGCACACCGATATTTGATCAGAATGCGGCCCAGCAGAAGATCGAAGACAGTCAGGCCAGCATGAAGACGACGGAAGACCTCTTCCAGCAGCGTCTTCACACCTACACGATCACCCACGCCATCGAGGACGGAAACGTTCTTCGCTTCCATGTCGATTACTTCAAGCCGCAAGGCAAAACCCTTCCCAAGCCGGGCGAACCTCTGGCCAAGCGTGCGGTAATCGAGGCGATCCTCTCGAAGCACGACGCGGCCACCGGTCAGCGCCGATTCAACGCCTTGCTCGCAACCTCGTCGATCAATGACGCCATCGAGTATCACTCCCTGTTCAAGACGATGCAGGCCGAGAAGCTGGACGCCGATCCCAGGTTCCAGCACCTGAACATCGCCTGCGTCTTCTCGCCGCCCGCCGAGGGCGACGCTGATGTGAAGCAGATCCAGGAAGACCTGCCGCAGGAAAAGGAAGACAACGCGGTCGAGCCGGAGAAAAAGAAGGAGGCGCTGAAAGCCATCCTGGCCGACTACAACTCCCACTACGGCACCAATCACAAGATAGGCGAGTTCGATCTGTATTATCAGGATGTGCAGAAGCGCATCAAAGACCAGCAATGGCCAGATGCCGACCTGCGTAAGGCCTACCCCAATCAGCAGCACCACAAGATCGACATCACGATCGTGGTTGACATGTTGCTGACAGGCTTTGACTCCAAGTTCCTCAACACCCTCTACGTCGACAAGAACCTGAAGCATCACGGTCTGATCCAGGCTTTCTCGCGCACCAATCGAGTGCTGAACGCCACCAAGCCCTATGGCAACATCCTTGACTTCCGCCAGCAGCAGGGAGCGGTCGATGCCGCCATCGCCCTTTTCTCGGGCGAAGCCGCCGCCGAAAAGGCCCGCGAAATCTGGCTAGTCGACAAGGCGCCGGTGGTCATCCAGAAACTGGAAACTGCGGTGCAGAAGCTCGATGCATTCATGAAATCGCAAGGGCTGGAATCCGCCCCAGCTGCGGTGGCCAACCTCAAGGGCGATGCAGCCCGCGCAGCGTTCATCGAGCATTTCAAAGAGGTGCAGCGGCTCAAAACCCAGCTTGACCAGTACACAGACTTGACCCCAGAAAACGCCGTAACGATCGAACAGGTGCTGCCGCGCGACGACCTTCTGGGTTTCCGCGGTGCCTATCTGGAAACCGCCCAGCGCCTCCGAGCTCAGCAGGGCACGGGCGCTGACAAGCCGAGCCAGGATGCCTACCAGCTCGATTTCGAGTTCGTGCTATTTGCCTCGGCCGTCATCGACTACGACTACATCATGGGTCTAATAGCCCGCTATTCCGAGGCGACACCCGGCAAGCAGAAGATGAGCCGTGAACAGCTGATCGGCCTCATCCAGTCCGATGCCAAGTTCATGGACGAGCGCGAGGATATCGCCGCCTACATCGCTACGCTGAAGGCGGGCGAAGGTTTGAGCGAGAAGGTGATCCGCGATGGCTACAGTCGATTCAAGGCGCAGAAGAACGCGGCGGAACTGGCGGGTGTCGCCGGTAGACACGGCCTGACCACCGAGGCGCTCGATGACTTTGTGAACATCATCCTGCAACGCATGATCTTTGACGGCGAGGCGCTGACCGACCTGATGGAACCCCTTGGCCTGAACTGGAAGGCGCGACGTGTCAAAGAACTGGAGCTAATGGCCGACCTGATGCCGCTTCTCATGAAGCGTGCCGGTGGACGTGAGATTTCGGGGCTGAGCGCTTATGAGCAGTAAGGAGATATCCGCGACTGCGGTGGGTGCTAGGTCCTCTCTGGCGCCGAAACGGCGCTTTCCAGAGTTTCAGGAGGCGGAGGCATGGGCGCCGGTAAGTTTGCGAAGAGCTTCTGTTCCGGTTGACGAACGTGTGGGCGAAAGAAAGCTTACCCCGGTCAGTATTTCGGCCGGCATTGGATTTGTCCCTCAGATTGAAAAGTTCGGGCGCGATATCTCTGGCAATCAGTATCGGGTTTATACGTTGGTTCGCGACGGTGACTTTGTCTTCAATAAAGGCAATTCGCTAAAATTTCCCCAGGGGTGTATCTACCTCTTGCAAGGTTGGGGTGAGGTCGCTGCGCCGAACGTGTTCATCGCCTTCCGCCTCAAAGATGGCTTCTCGAACGGCTTCTTTCAACAATGCTTTGAGCAGAACCAGCATGGAGAGCAGCTCAAGAAGCACATCACGAGCGGTGCGCGAAGCAACGGCTTGCTGAACATTAGCAAAGACACCTTCTTCGGGATCGAGATCGCAACGCCGACCCTCCCCGAGCAGCAAAGGATCGGCGACTGCCTGGCTTCTGCGGATGCGCTAATCGAAGCGCAAGGACGGAAGGTGGCGGCGCTGCGGGCCCACAGGAACGGCCTGATGCAGCGGCTTTTTCCCCAGCAAGGAGAAACTCAACCTCGCCTACGCTTTCCCGAGTTCCTGAGCGCCGGGGATTGGGAGGAGACCTCACTTTCCAAATTGGTGAGTGCGCTGGATGCTGGTGTAAGTGTCAATTCAGGTGACCGACCTGCGATGAATCATGAAATTGGTGTGTTAAAGACGAGCGCCGTTACAAATGGAATCTTCGAACCGCTGGAGAACAAAGTTGTAATTGATGATGACGAAATCCAGCGGGTAAGAGAGCCTGTCCGCGCAGATACAATCATCATTAGTCGCATGAATACACCCGCCCTTGTTGGAGCCAATGCTTATGTAGGCGACCACTATCCGAATATCTTTCTTCCAGATCGCCTCTGGGCTGCCAAGCCAAGACCCGGGACGAGTATGCGTTTTGTTGCGCTGATTTTGGGATCAGATATGGGACGAGCAGCTCTATCCAATCTGGCAGGAGGTAGTTCTGGCTCTATGAAGAACATCTCCAAACCAAGTGTCCTGGAACTTTTGGTCAGGGCTCCTTCACTCACCGAACAGCAACGCATCGCCGACTGCCTCACCTCCCTGGGCGACCTGCTCGCGGCCGAGACGCGAAAGCTCGATACGCTGACGGCCCACAAGAAGGGGCTGATGCAGCAGCTTTTCCCCAAAGTCGGCGAGAGTGATGCATGAGCACCTACAAGAATCTGAAGACTCTGGTAGGAAGACTTCGTGACGATCTGAACAACCCTACGAAGTCGATTTCACTGCTCTTGATCTACGCGTACAACCGGACCGGCAAGACACGCCTGTCGATGGAATTTAAGGACGCGGGAAAGCGCAAGAACCAGAAGAACCCGACCGGGACGCCCGACACGCTATATTTTAACGCGTTCACTGAAGATCTGTTCGTCTGGGAAAACGACCTTGATGGCGATAGCGTTCGTCGTCTTCAACTGAACGACAAGTCATCCTTCTTCGACGCGATGGCAGAACTCGCGCTGGAAGAAACCATTGCCCAGTATCTTTCCCGATACGCAGACTTCGAATTCGACATTACGTACAAAGAGTTCGCGCAAGCGAAAGGAACTGTCTCCAAGCCTGACTTTGTGAGCTTCCGCAAGGGCGATCAGGTCAATATCAAGGTGTCACGGGGCGAACAGAATATCTTCATCTGGTGCATTTTCATGGCGATCTGCGAGCGCATGCTGGATGGGCATGTATCTTATCAAGGGAAGAAATATCTCTATATCGACGATCCTATCTCATCGCTGGATGACAACAACGCGATCTCCGTAGCCTGCGATCTGGCTAAACTCCTTCGTCGGGCAGCCTCACGCAGGGATGGCGCCGGTGCACCCGCTCCGATTAAGGTGATCTTCTCTTCCCACCACGCGCTGTTCTTCAATGTCATGTGCAACGAGTTTGGCCGGAAGGTCGATGACTCACCAGCGGTTGAGCACAAACGCTATTTCCTGCACCGCCCAAGCGGCGACGGCACCTACACACTTCAAGCTACCACTGATACGCCTTTCTTTCACCATGTCGCGACACTGGCCGAACTGCAAAGAGCCGCTGATCCGAACAAGGGAAAGCTCTACACCTTTCACTTCAACGCTCTGCGAAGCATCATGGAAAAGACGGCCTCCTTCTTTGGGCATTCAAGTATAGCCTTCTGCCTGAAGACACTGAACAATGATGAGGACCGAGCGCTCTTTAACCGCGCCCTAAACCTACTGAGCCACGGCGCCTATGCCATCCACGAGCCCACAGAGATGGGCGAGGACAACAAGGATCTTTTCCGCCGCATCCTGAGCGAATTCGTCGCGCGGTTTGAGTTTGCCCTGCCAGGAATTGTTCCGGCCTCCCCCCCAGCACCGGCGCCCGCCCCCCTTGAAGTACCCGTACAATGAACGACCAAATCCAAAAGCAACTGGGCAAAACGCTCTGGAACATTGCCGACCAGCTGCGCGGCGCGATGAATGCCGACGACTTCCGCGATTACATGCTCTCTTTCCTGTTCCTCCGCTACCTCTCGGGCAACTACGAGGCGGCTGCGAAGCGGGAACTGGGACCGGACTACCCTGATCTCCCACAAGATGTGCTGGCGCGTTCCGGGGCGAGCACGCCCCTGCAAGCGTGGTACGAGGACAATCCGAGCGAAGTGGGCGACTTCGAAAAGCAAATGCGCCGCAAGGTGCATTACGTGATCCAGCCGCCCTATCTGTGGAACAACATCGCGAATCTGGCCCGAACACAGAGCGACGAACTGCTACTGACGCTGGATAGAGGTTTCAAGTACATAGAGAATGAGTCCTTCCAGAGCACGTTCAGCGGCCTGTTCTCTGAGATAAACTTGTACTCGGAGAAACTCGGGAAGACCCAGCCGGACAAGAACAAAAAGCTCTGTTCCATCATCGCTGAGATTGCCAAGGGGCTGGCCGACTTCTCGTCCGAGGTAGATCAGCTGGGCGATGCCTATGAGTACCTGATCGGCCAGTTCGCCGCCGGCTCCGGCAAGAAGGCAGGCGAGTTCTACACCCCGCAGCAAATCTCCGACATCCTCTCTGCCATTGTGACCCTCGACAGCCAGGAACCCGCCACCGGCCAGAAGGATCGGCTGACCAGCGTTCTCGACTTTGCCTGCGGCTCCGGTTCGCTACTTCTCAACGTACGGAAGCGCATGGGCCCCCATGGCATCGGCAAGATCTTCGGGCAGGAGAAGAATATCACCACTTACAACCTCGCCCGCATGAACATGCTGCTTCATGGGGTGAAGGACACCGAGTTCGAGATTTTTCATGGCGACACCCTCGCAAATGACTGGGACATATTGCGCGAGTTGAACCCTGCGAAGAAGCCATCGTTTGATGCCATCGTGGCAAACCCGCCCTTCAGCTTGCGCTGGGAGCCTACCGAGGCGATGGGCGACGATGTGCGGTTCAAGAATTACGGGTTGGCGCCCAAATCCGCCGCCGACTTTGCCTTCCTGCTGCACGGGTTCCACTATCTCAAGGATGATGGCGTGATGGCCATCATCCTACCGCACGGGGTGCTGTTCCGAGGCGGGGCTGAGGAACGCATTCGAACGAAGCTGCTGAAAGACGGTCACATCGACACGGTCATCGGCCTGCCAGCAAATCTCTTCTATTCCACTGGCATTCCAGTCTGCATCCTGATCCTAAAGAAGTGCAAGAAACCGGACGATGTGCTCTTCATCAATGCCGCCGAGCATTTCATTAAAGGCAAACGCCAGAACCAATTGGGAAATGGCGAGAACGGGACGCCAGATCATATCGGCAAGATTGTCTCGACCTACCAATTCCGCAAGGAAGAGGACCGCTACTCCAAGCGCGTGAGCATGGAGCGGATCGCCGAAGAGGGCTATAACCTCAACATTTCTCGCTACATCAGCACGTCCGTGGGCGGGGATGAGATTGACCTGGCGGCCACGCATGAGGAGCTGGTGCGGCTCGATGAGCAAGTCCGATTGGCAACGGCGAAACACAACGCATTTCTGAAGGAACTGGGGCTACCTCTGCTGCCGACGCAGGATAGCTGAAATCGGTTCTGAGTTTGGTTTTCGCCTGCCCCCATCATCGTGACGGCAAATCCATCGCATAAGATTGTCGATGGTAATCGAGTTGAGACAGGTCGTTCATCCATCTTCGCTCGGGGCGGCATCACCCAATCTCTATGAGAACTGTCGACCGCGGTTCGTTGTCCCGCGTAAGCTTCCTTCCCAGCTCAGTGAGGTAGCACCCTAAAGTCATCCGCAACGCCAAGGTTCATCGAGTTGAACCCCATCATCTTGGATGAGTACGACACCGTACGCAGGATGGAATCACCGTTACCGTGATCGATGGGCTTGATGTCGATCGCATCGATCGGTGCATTCCCGTTCAGAGCTGATGATCCCCTTCGTAGAGATCGTTCCAACTGCTCGGTCCGGTTTGCAGGAACCACCCAGATCGAATGGACATGGAGGTTTTCCGCATCCCTCATCGAACTCCAATACCTCGACCCCTCTGCGTCGATGAAAGCCAACACCTTAGGCAGGTTCGATCGATGAGATTCCCTATGGTAGTTCCGACCAACGACATCTCTGCATACCCGGCTGTAGAGATGGTTGAATGCGTCAAGCTCCAGCTCGCCAACCGCTTGGCCTTCGGCCAGTCGCCTACGGCGACCTGATCCATTCTTTTCGAATGTCAGAGTGATGAACAGGATCGCTTTAGGTTCGCTGGGCTCACTGCAGGCCTCAGTGATCATCGATCCGAACCATTCTCCGTATGCCCTGTTCAGGCTCCTTCCATCCTGCATTCCTTCACTCACTCGGGTTAGGTCCAGACATTCGGTCAACCGATTGATCGGGGAAGAATCCCGATCTGATTGGTTCTGCGATCCTTTCATGATCAAAAACCCAACCTCGGATTGAGATCAGGGGACCAGTCGCAGGGGATGTTCATCGGTCAGAGGATTACCGTCTTGATCGTCTTCCATCCTGCGATATTTATCCGGCTGACACAGAGTGTGCGCCCTTTGGCCCATGTAGCGTTCGCCGATCTGAGAACCGTTCAAACGGCGACACTCTGTCGACGATGACGCTGGCGTTGCCAAACCGTTCGGATTTCAGGAACAGCAGTTCGGCTGCCTTTGAGGCCTCGTCGACCTCGACTTCCCAACGACGCTGCACCCATTTGTACCCTCGGTCGCGAAGTGCCGCGTTGGCTGCGAACGGAGAGCCTGTGACTCCAATCCTCCAGCTTGTCTTCAGGGCATTCTTCAACAAGCGGCACATGCCGTTGGAGTCCCCTACCCTGCTGGCGAGCAGCTCGATCCCCGCGAAGCAATCCCATACTGCCCGATGACCGGTGAAGAAGTAGCCTGTTTTCAGGGCTAGATATTCCAGCTTGGTGCTCTCGTATCCTAGCTCGCACCAGTTGATCTGCGACATCGAGCATGCCCAGGGCCTCTGCTGAAATGCGGGACTTAGATTTTCAAGGAAGGGACGGTCGAAGCGGGCGTGATGAGCGACGATCAGATCGGCGGCTTTGGTATATCGGTCGACTTCGAACAGATCGATCACCTTCCCAGACAGCTCGCCCGCTGTCAGGCCGGTGAGTTGCTGGACGTTGAGCGGGATGGGTTGGCTAGGCTCCGCCTTTTGCTCCAAGGGTCGACCGATCTCGAAAATGCGCCCATCCATTCCGAACGTGAACGGCACCATCGCCAACTCAATCACCTCGTCTGTCGAGGACTCCAGTCCGGTGGTCTCTACATCGACGAACAGGCCAATGCGGGTCGGCGTCCCATCGGGCGGATTAATAACTGGTCGAGGAACAAGCCGACGCAGCACACGATAGTGGTCGCTTGCCTCAAGTGCCTGAGCTATCCGCTCCTGTTCGTCGCTGTATCGTTCCACTGCCCACTTACCTCACTCGCATTACCTTGGATCAGGTACTTATCGCGCGAGCCGGACTGGCTGGGCAGATCGCCAGGCTCGACCAGGAAATCTACCAGTTCTGGATTTGGGCTACGGCAAGCCCGCAGAAAGCCGGTGAAAACCAACGCTGAGGCTGAAGCTCTAGAAGCTTCTGCTCTACCTTTGGAACTAGTCCAGGCTCGAGCGAGACAGAGCTTCGATCACATCCCTCGCCCGGCTCGTCACCTTGGCTTCCTCGAGGTGTGCATACCGCATCGTCGTCCTGATATCGGCATGACCGAGTACTGCCTTCACCTCGTAGACGCTCATCCCGTTCTGGATAAGTCGAGAAGCGTGAGTATGACGCAGGGTGTGAACGGTGCAGTCGTGGAGTCCAGCTCGGTCGAATGCCTTCCGTATCGCGATAACACTGTATCGCCTCGCTCCACCTTTTGAATTTGAGAACAGGAATTTACCCGCCCTGCTCTCCAACCGATTTGCGAGGACGTTCGTCACGCGGGTTGTCATGAACAGAAGGCTTTCGTTCTCCACCTTCGACCTCCACAACCTGATCTCACGGTTGGGAAGGTCGATCTGATCCCATGTCAGGGTCGCAATCTCGCTGTACCTCGCTCCAGTATCGAGCAGGATGACGATCAGGTCGTAGTTATCCTGCATGTCCTGCATCTTCTTCGGATCACGCTCATCAGCTGGCGCGAGGCCGTTGCTGACACGATTGGGGTCAAGTTCCCGAAGCAGTCGCCTTTCCTCCTCTGAAGACAGGTATCGAAGCTTGCCACCGGGGATTCTGACGGTCGGAGGGGTAAGGTCAGGGATTTCGAACCCGTTCCGTTTGGCGTAACGGATCGCCCCCATGATCATGTTCAGCTCGTGCTTCACTGTCTGTGGGGCTCGTCCCTGCTGGGTCCGCCGCTGCTTATGACGGTCGAGGTCGCCGTTGGTCAGAGATGATATCGGCCCGCTACCACTCAACGTCGCGAGGAGGGCTTTCTTCCTCCTGATCAGGTTGCGGTAGCTCGGGGTTCCCTCCTTGCTGGCGAGGAACCTGAGCAAAGCATCCGACACCGTGATTTGCTTTTTCTTGCCGAGGACGCCTTCGGAGTAGGCCTCCGCCTTGGCCTGGGCTTCAACTTTCTCGGCGGCCTTTCGGTCCGTCGTTCGGGTTGACCTGACAAAGGTCCGACCGTTCAACTGGAACTGAACATACCAGAACCGGGAATTTCCGCGTTTGACGAGGGGCATCGGAGGATCCTTCCGACGCACGGCGTCTCCCCATTACCCTCGTTGCTCAACCAGAAATCACTGGACGACATACAACTTTGCCGGTCGATGGGCCCCACTACTCATTCTGCCGGTCTCGTTCATCCAATCCGATCCGTCCAACTGACGTCTGAGGTTTCGGATATCGACTTGACCCTTTACACTAGCCAGCCGTCTCACCTCGTTCAGTCCATCTCGCAGCTCGGCAATGGTGAACTCTGGACTGCTAACCAGAACTGCTACGTCCTTCGGGCTGTAAGAGAGGGCCTTCAATGCCTCCTCTATTGACCGATCATAGTTCGCGAGGAGTGTGGGTAACGAGTCTACGGGGGCCCACCGATGCCTGGCGCCGCTAGCTGAACGCAAGTTCGACTTCTTCGGAACGCAAGCAAAGCAAGTGGAGACAACTCCTCCCAATGGGCTTGCGCCCCTGATCCGCGTTTCGAAATTTGTCGCAGAGACTGCCTTTATGCCCGTGAGCATTCGGACCCCATTCTCTGCACATCCCGTTATCGTCTGTCCCGGCTCCAGTTCGAACTCGGGCAGCATCCAATGCCCCTCGGGCCGCATCCAATCTGGCTGGCGAAGGAGAACCTCGACGCGGCGTCCCTCCGCTCGAAAGAGGGCAATTGCGACGGCATATGGGGCGAGGTCGGCCAATGCAGCAACATACTCAGGTCTCATTGCACTTAAGGGTATTGACTACCCGTATCCTTCTGCTAAACACACATCACTTTCGGGCACCAGCACCCCTAACTCGAGCTAGTTAAGGGTATCTCAGCCCCTAAGTCAACTTCCGGCCGGTCGTTGTTGCCTGCAAAGATCAATCCAACCGGAGCAAAAACATGAGCTATGAACTTTCCCTCCCCGCCGACCACGCGGGGAACCCCAAGCACATCTTCCTGAATCTCACCGACATCGATCCCCAATACTACCACCACTACTACCTCCAGGGGACGGACCGTCACCTGCATGTGGCCGAAATGGCAGGTTGGCCGTTCGAAAGCCTGATGAAGGTCGGCAAGCACCTCCAGTACGCCCACGAAAGCGAGATTGAGTTCAGCAAGGTAGTCGTGGATTTCAATCGCGCCCGCCGTCGCTGGACGATCGGCGAGTTGGACGACGGGGACAGGGCTGTCTACTGCCGCCTGCCTTACGGGCACGGCTTCCTCATGAAGCTCTAGTCCTCTTCTTGAGATCGGGGGAGATGCCGACCGTCTCCCCCCAACAAGGCTCACATGACAGACTGGCTCAACCATAAACTCCCCGTGTCGATAAACAGGGGATTCCTCGACAAGTCTCCGACTGAGGAGGGGGCATGGTCCAAGGGGTTTTCTCCTTGGGAGATCACCCCAGAACAGCTCAACAGAGCGATCAAGAGGGGATTTGCATACGGCCCCATTTTTCGGGGTGAACAGCGGAAGAACGAGAACTTCGTCCGTTGCGGTGTCATCTCGCTCGATTTCGATGGGGCTCCGACCGCTGAAGAGGTGTCACATCACCCGGTCGTCCAAGAGGCTCTGACGATCCTATACACCACTCCCAGCAGCACCAAGGAAGTACGCCGGTTTCGGATGATCTTCGCGCTGGAACACCCGATCGAGTCCATGAGGGATTGGGTAAGCGCCACTCGTTCCCTCGCGCTCCAACTCCGATCAGACCTGGCTGCTGTCGATGGTGCGCGGATGTTCTTTGGGAGCAGCAAAGGGGACACTCGCGTCTGGGATCGGGGGTTGTCCACCACCAGGATCAACGAGCTAATCGAGGCCGGGAAGAACGCATTCCAACCCGAGGGGTCGAAGGGACAGTGGACAGCGACAGGTCGGTCTACGGTCGTGCTAGATCACAACCAGCTTGTTCGACTTTCGGGTTCATCCCAGCTTGTTCCACTCTCTTCCCTCAAGCGTCAAACCACCATCCACTGCCCCAAACACGATGATCAGAATGCCAGCGCATTCGTCGTCGTCAGCTCATCGAATGGGGTTAACGGGGTTAGCTGTTCCGCATGCGGCCTGACATACTGGCCTGAAGAACAGACCTACAATTTCGACACCTTCGACGAAGCGGTGAAGGTAGCGAAAGAGTTCTCCCTCCACGCAAAACCGAATTGGGATTTGTTCGTTCCCCACGAAGCCTCACCCTACAAGCACCTCTTCCCAACCCAGGATGCAGTTGAAGGGATGATGGATGCCACAGGGTACATCCTCAACAGCCGCTATCTGAAGGATGACCTCCAAATCCCCAAGGGGATCACGTTGGTCAAGAGCCCCAAGGGTACGGGAAAGACCGAGTTCGTGTCCCAAGTGGTTGCCGACCCAGGCACCTCAGTTCTCCTTGTGGGTCATCGCCGCGCTCTCATCCGTCAGCTTTGCGAGCGGCTGAAGCTAAGCTGCTATCTCGATGAAGGAGTGGACGGAGTACCGTTCAATCCCAGCCGGTACGGTGTCTGCCTCGACAGCCTCTCGAAGGCCCGGAACATCGAGTACGACTACATCGTCATCGACGAGTCCGAGCAGCTTCTCGCTCACTTCCTGTCCGAAACGATGGAAGATCGGCGGAACGACACGATACATCGGCTCCGTCATCACATTTCCAGAGCGAAGCGGGTGATCGCCCTCGATGCCGATCTGGGATGGACGACGTTCCGGTTCCTCAACGCCTGCTATCGAACCAGCGAGGTGTCGAAGGACACCACCATCTTCCTCAACGAGTACAGCGACGAAAAGAAGCCCGTGCGGCTCTATGAGTCGAGGAACCATCTGATTGCTGAAATCCACGAGGCCGTGAAAGAGGGGAAACGCTGCTACATCACCGCCAACTCTCGGACGCTGATCGAGAGCCTCTACGAGGCACTTCGTGGGTTCGTTCCAGACGGGAAGATTATCAGCGTCACCAGCTCCAATTCCCAGCAGCCAGCGATACAGGAATTCCTCTCCAACATCAGGAAAACTGCGAGGGAGTATCAGGTGATCCTCACCAGCCCCTCCGTCTCCACCGGTGTCGATATCTCGTTCGAGAATGGTGAGGAGGTTTTTGACCACGTGTTCGGCATCTTTGAACCCCTGATTTCCACCCATTTTGAGTGTGATCAGCAGCTTCTCCGGGTCAGAAATCCGAAGTCCGTCAGCCTCTACATCACCCCATCGCGGTTTGGATTCGAAACCAATCTCGATGTAGTCAAAGCCGATCTGATTGTGGAACGACTGATGGAAACGCTGATCCAGGGGTACAAAAGCGACGGCTCCCCCTCTTTCAACGAAACCCATCCCCTACTCAACCTGGCTTGTAGTGTGGTCAGCGTTGAACGCGCTTCGAAGAACAACCTGAAACGCAACTTCAAGGCATACAAGGAACGGCAGAATTATCCCATCGAGATCGTCCCAGCTGATCGACTGCTGGCGAACGCGGGGAAGGACTGGATCGACGACGCGAAACAGCGGGTCGATGAAAAGTACCTCGATACCGTGACCAACGCTCGCCAGCTGACCTACGACGAGATGGATGAGGTTCGCGGCTTGATCGAGAGCAATGAGGTTGTCCCGTCAGAACTCAGAGCCTCTTTCGACCGTACGAGGGTCGAGTTGTTCTATAGGGAGCCAATCTCGAAGGATCTGCTGGTGACCCACGAGGGAGGAAGGTTCATTCCACGCGTCCTCCTGTTCGAGGACATGATCAATCCCGAAGTTGTGAGGCTCCAAACGCAGATTCTGAAGGAGAAGGAGTTCACCGACCCCATCATCAAGGTCATCCCGTCCAGGCACTTTCGTACCCTTCTGCTCCAGCGTGCTCTGTTCTCGGCCGGTCTTTGGAATGAAGTAGGCTTCGAGTGGTCGCGTGTGATTGACACCCGTGATCTGGATGAGTTCATCACCCTTGTTCAGCGGCACAAGCCTCAGTTCGAGTCCCAGTTCGGGATGGAGGTTCGTGCCGACCTCAACACCAAGCCGATTTCCCAGCTCAACTCCCTCCTCAGTTGTGCGGGGTTGAGGCTGTCCAAACTAAAGGAGCGGATCGCGGAGGGTGACAAGCGGATCACCCGGTATGAGTGGGATATGGAAAAGGTGTCGGTGATGAAGGAAATTTCGAAACGACGCTCCAGCTATCATGATCCGTGGCAATCACCACCGTTCGCTCAAAGCTGATCGTCCTTTCGAAATTCCCTCCATCACTAACACCACCGTCTTCTACCTGATCGCGGATGTCCACGCGGTTTTGAAGGGGATCACTCCCCCTCTTTATATAGAACAGTCGAAAATCACCGTCAGTTATCCCCCTCGACAGTGGGAAGTGGATCAACTGGATCGATATCGTGGATCGATATCACGGTGTGGTTGGGGTGTAGGGGTGGGATCACTCACCCCATTTTTATGGAAACACTCCAAAACTATCTGAGTTATCCCTTCTCGACAGGCGCGGCTCCACCCTCAATCTGACCCAGAAGCCGCATCTTTTTCAGCTTCCGACGACAGTTGTACCAGTACGTCAGTGCCCCCTTTTCAGTGAGGGTAGCTCCCTCAACGAACGCCTTGACGACAGTCTCCTGCGACTCCCCTTCGATCTGGATGTAGATGGCCATTGCGGCCTCAGCTTTAGTCTTTCCTTCTGCAATCAGGGCTTTGCCTGCCGCGATGGCGGCTTTGGCCGCCTCGACGTTAGGTTCCTTGGTGGGAGTTGGTTCGGCTTTCTTCGCCATCGGGGGCTCCTCTGCGTGGCAACAGGAGCCGACTTCCCCCAATGGAGTTCGGTGGGCAACATTGAACAGCCGTGAGGCCTTCCAAGCCTCTTCGCGTAGCCGGCGTTATGGAACGGGCCCGACCGCCATCGCTCGGAGCCTTCATTTTTACTCGGGCGCCAGCTTGATTTGCTTGCCCGCATGCTCCCGCCACATACCGAGCCGTTTTATCCGGTATTCCACGAGCTCGGGTGACGTACCAAACGTCCGCGCTATATCCTCAGACGAGCGCTTCTTGTTCACCGCGTTGACGATGGCGATCTTCGGCAGCAGCGTTGCTGAAGCAAGATAGTAGGCATCGTGCTCCTCCGCTGCGTCATAGGTTCGGCCAAACGCCTCGGCCACGCGGGCAATCTTCGTTAGTTTGTGGCCCAGGAGAATATGCCAGTACTCCTCCAAGACGGTTACCCGCTGCCTTTCGACTGTGTGGCCATCGTTCAAAAGGACGACCCAATTCTCGTTCTCTGGGTCCAACGGAATGCTCATCGCAGACCATTCGCTCCCGGCGTTTCCGCGAAGCTCACCCATGGTCGTGGTATCGATACAAGTGGTCTTCGCGATTGGGACCACCTGCACACCCTCCACGTCGATGCGGAGACTATCTAGGGCATCGTCGTGCGCCAGGCCCAGGTCAGATCGGAACCTCTCCGCCGTTTCCTCTAGCTCCTCCTTCGACAAGGAGACGCCGTCCCCCGACGCGCGATCTTCCCGATCCTCCTGGTGCTTCCATCCGTCCTTAGCGCCCATCTCGCGCCGCAGACAAACCGCCGCACCTAACAGCGCATCTACGGTCGACGACCGAATATTCCTCCCCGCGCGAAAATGAACGAAAGCGACGTTGTCGAAGCCAAGGCCTGCGTCCTCAGCTTCAGCTCCGAGCCATTGCAACAGCCTGATCTTCGAGTTGTTGTCCGGCTGTCCCTCTCCACGCTCCATGCGCGCCAGCGTGGAGAAGCTCACGCCGACCACCGCCGAGAGCGCACGTATGCTGAGACCTTCGGTCTCGCGCTTCCTTCTTACGGCTTGGACCAATTTCTCTTCAAATGAGGGCATCTTACTCCGTGCGAACGACACGCCTTGACACAGGGGAACCTCCGGGCGCAGCCTGTGCTGGTGACACAGACTCGCACATCTCCGATTCCAGGTGAAGCCACCTTCTCGGCGGAGGCACAAGTCATGTTGCAGCAGCTCGGGACCGCCCTCAACGCGCACCGACTGCTTCGAGTGCATACCCACGGGCTAATCGCCCTGGATCAAGAATCCCCCAACACAACCACAGCCCAGGAGAAAGGCTATGAACGACAAACAAAGAGAGGATCCGCAACCCGATCATGGGAAGGGTCCGCCCGACGGCAAAGGACGCCCCGTGGATCACGGTCGGCCGGTGCCGCATCACGGATCCGCGGCAATGTGCTCCGCGCGGCCTATGAAGGTCAGGTGACAAGCCTTGCAGAAGCGTATCCTACGCTCCAGACCTTCCCCGACGATGACGGCCTATGGCTTCTCGCAAGAAGTTCGATAATTCCGGGCTTGGCGCGAGAAGCCATATTTCTAGTTGCTCTCCCGTACAGCCCTGGCTTGGGTCCTCGCGCTTGGGCCTTCTGGGCAGCTGCCGACGCCGATCCTAAGTGGATTGGACCCCGGCACACTAATTTCCAAGACGGTTCCATCTGCGCTTTTTCGCCTAATGACGGTGCGTGGGCGGAAGGCGGAGACCTTCGAACCCTACTGGACCTCTACAGCGTTTGGACCTTACGCCACCTGTACCTTGATTGCTTTGGGCGATGGCCAGGTAAGCAATACGGCCTATTCGGTGTCGACCCCAGAGTTGCGGCGTTCTACCGGCGTATAGAGTGCGAAGACGACGAGCTTTGTGGATGTGGGTCGGAGACGCGACGGTACGCCAACTGTTGCAAGCCGGCTGACCTGCAATTGGATTTCGGCCAATCGGCAGCACTCTTCCTAGATCAGATTGAAGGTGGCTTCGCCAGTCGGGTACCTCCGCCGGCGGTCGTTGCTTTCATGGAAGGTCTATCGGGCATTCCCCCCATTGCGGATGTCCATATTCAGATCAAGTCCGCCTGACCTCTGCCTTTGCGGGTCTCGCCACCAAGTTGTCCTTCCACCGGCTGTTTGCGACGGACGAGCTCTCGTGAAGGAACTTGAATACGGGGCCGCCGCTCTCATTACGGCTACCGAGACAGGAAGGGCCTAAGCGGCAATCACCAATAGCCACGCCGCTCGGGCGGATCACCCAACGGATCATGCAGTTCGTCGAGTTCAGGAAAGAGAAGCAGCCCGTTCAGCGTTGCCTTCGCGGCATCTATCGTGGTGGCCTGGTCTAGGGTCGCCAATCGCTCACTTGCCCAAGCTAGCATTCTTCCTAAATCGGCTGCCTCACTTTCCAACTTGTCGGCGGGCAGCGATGCCAACCACGTCCTGATATCCGCGGCTTCCCTCTGCAGTTCCACCAGGTTTCGCAAATACTCGATTCGCTTCTGCTCCCGCTCCTTTCTGCGCTTCGCCAAATCTCGCCTGCGAGACATCTCTGCCCATTGTCGTTGACGCTCCTCATTCTCCTCGCGCCGGGCCCTCTCATTGGCCAGGAGGACTTCAAGTCCAGAAACGATATCAGGCAGCAGGCGTTCGACGGTCTGGGTCTTACCCGTCAGCAAAAGTCCTCCGGAGGCCGTGGGAGTACCCCTCCACTGAAAACACCAGCTGTCCGGAGTAAACGATGTCGATTTCGGGGTAGGCCTTCTTTCCGAACAACGAGGTGTACGCGGACCAGTCATCCCGTCGACGAGCCCTGTCGGCCTGCTGGTCGTACTTGGCCTGAAGCTCTAGCTCATCGTCAGTGGG
>MKVB01000006.1:1067703-1151381 GCA_001899085.1 Devosia sp. 66-14
GGCCCGACTACCAGCGCCATGCGCTGACCCTCAGGAATGAGTTGGAACCCGCGTTCCTGAAGCTTCGATGCCAACTGGTGCAGGAAAGATACGACCCGCTCGGCGGTTCGCTGATGGACCGCGATCCCACACATCCCCTCTCCGACCGCCGAAACTACGCCCCATCCATTTGGCTTGGACCCGCGGAGGGATCGAGCGGTGGCGGCAATTGCCTTGTGCGGTTGTTCGACGATCTCAAAACTTGCAGATGTCTCTTCCGGCTGAAGTGTACGTCTGGCTATCCGTTCTGCCTTTGCGGCCTTGAGCACTTCCTCCATGCCATCTGGCAGCTGTGCCAGACTGGAGTTGATGATGATCCGGTTCAGAACGGGATCATCCACTTCGCGAAAGATCGATTGCTTGACCTTCTTTCCGGCGGCGAGCTTTGCCCAATAGCCCCGGGTCGGCCCGGTGACACGGTGGCGCTCACATATCTTGGCGAGCCCCCGATCAGATATGCCGAAGTCGGTGGCGAGCTTCGAAATCGGCATAGACCAAATGAGGTCGTAGAGTTCGCGTCGTGTAAAAATGCGTGGTTTGGCCGTCATCACACGAGACTCTGGATCGATGAATGGACGGGGCAGAATGACAAGAGTCGCGCCTGACACTCAACCCGATGCCCACCGGTGGAAGCGGGCAGGCGCTTCCCGACACTTATCCAGCTGACGTCAAAATGCTGATGCACGGAGTTCCGCACTTCCGACGCCGCAGGATGACGCTGGGTACGCTACTGGTGCTGTTCCAAACGGGGGTCTAGGTTGGAAATCTCCCGGATATTCCTCCCGATCACCCGGAGAAATCGCCGGTCTTCGCACCTACCAAAAGTGGTGCGATTTCCTGTGCGGCTCTACCGCAATTTCGGGTGGTTTTCGGGGTGTTGCTGGACTGATATTTCGGCGTAACCAATTGTAAGATAAGCACTTTTGGCTACATCGAGAAGCGTTCGGGGACCTTGGGAAGCTTCTGCTCTACCATTGAGCTACACCCGCAACGGTCTCGTATGTGCCGAAAGCCGGGCGCGACGTCAAGGTGGGACCCGGCGGTTGTGTCGCCCCCCTAGGCCAGGGTGTGCGGTTGCGGTACATCCAAGCTGTAGATTACCTAACGAGCTCGCTGAGGGCCTGCCGGTGGGAATGCTCTTAGCCCCCGTTCCTGTCATCGCGCTGATTGCTATTGGCGTAGCGAGTGGCTACGCGGGCAGACGACTGGCCAGCAGAGCATCCAGCCCACCTATCAGAATGGCGCTGTTCTCAGTTGGCGCGATTGGCGCTGCAGCGTCGATTGTTGCTGGTCTTCTGGCGCTCGCTGTCGGCGTGGTATTGCTGGCCGGAGCATCTTGACCCCACTCCGAGGTCGGAGTGACCAGCGGGGCAGCGCCCGGCGCCGATCTCCGCCGTGGCGTGCTAGCGTGGCCGCTGCGGCATGTCCTGGTCGAACCAGCCTTCGCTGATGGCGAATTCCACCAGGGCGGCGCGGCTCTTGGTGCCGAGCTTGTCATAGGCTCGGGCGCGGTAGGTTTCGACGGTCTTGATGCCGATCGAGAGCTTGCGGGATATTTCCTTGTTGCTGAAGCCCTGGGCGACGAGGCGGATGACCGTTTCCTCGCGTTCGCTCAGATCCTCCACGGGTCGAGATAACGTCCTGGCCCTGGCTACCACTTTGCTGGCCACTCCGGGATCAACGAAAATGCCGCCGTCCCGAACACAGCGCAGCGCCCGCAGCAGGTCGTCGGCCGCGGTGCGCTTCAGCACAAAGCCATTGGCGCCGGCTTTGAAGAACTCACGCACATAGGTGCTCTCCTCGTGCAGCGTCAGGGCCAGCAGCAGCAGGCCCGGTTGAGCGGCCCGCAATTGGCTGACGAGGGTGATGCCGGACCCGCCGGGGAGCGAACCGTCGACGATCACAATGTTCGGCGACGCGGCCTGGACGCCCTCCAGCCCGGCGGCGTAATCGCCCGCTTCGCCAACCACGACATACTCACCCTGGGCCTCGAGCAGCGCTCGCAGCCCCGAGACCACGACGGGGTGATCGTCAATGAGATAGACGGTACAGGGCTCGGCCATCGGCTGCCTCCTCCAGGATCGGCAGATTGACGAAGAGCGTCGTCCCGAACCCCGGGCTGCTTTCCACCTCCAGGGTGCCGCCGACCGTCAACAGTCGTTCCAGAATGCCGGTCAGACCGAAGTGATGCGCCTCGTCGGGGGATTGGGTGGAGGGCGCGAACCCCAGCCCGTCATCCTCGATGACGATCCGAAGCTGACCGTCGCTCAGCCGGGCGGTCAGGCTGATGGAGTGGGCGTTGGCGTGTTTGGCGACATTGGTCAGTGCCTCCTGGACGACGCGGTAGGCCACCAGTTCGGAAGATTCCGGCAGGCGCTCGGGCAAATCGTCGAGGTGGACGTCGACATCGATATCGAGCCGCTCGCCCCACCCTTCGGCAAGCTCCGCCAGCGCCTTGCGCAGGCCGAAATCGGCCAGCACCAGCGGGCGCAGTTCCGTGGTGATGGCGCGGACATGCCGGCTCAGCATTTCCACCGTCCGGCGAAACCCCGCCAGCCTGCCCTTGCGGTCGGCATCGAGGGCGGTCGCCTCCAGCCCCTTCAAACCGATCGACAGGGCGGTGAGATCCTGACCCAGCTCGTCGTGCAACTCGCGTGCGATGCGCAGCCGCTCGCTTTCCTGGGCCCGCATGATCGCCTTCAGCGCATTGGCGTTGGCCTCTTCGATGAACCGGCGGCTGGTGATGTCGCTGAACACGATCACCACCGAGGATGGCGCCCCCGTGCTGCTCGGCGTGGGGGCAGCGCTGACCGAGAGCCACACCCGGTCGCCGTTGCCGACGCTGAGAAGCATATCCTCACCATGGACGATCTCGCCGGTTCGCAGCGCCCGCCGGCACGGCCACCGGTCGACGGTGTAGCGCTCGCCGGACGGGCTGAAGGCGTCGAAATCGGTGTGCACCGTAAGATGCTGCGCGTTGGCGTTGCTGAACAGCTTTCGGTAGTTGTCGTTCAACAGTACGACTTCATGGGCCGAGGTCATGACGCAGACCGCCGCGGGCATCTGCTGCAGGATGGTGCGTAGCTGCCTTTCCCGTTCGAGAACCTGCTGCTCGGCGAGGTTCCTCTGCTGGTCGGACCTGATCTCCCGCCGGGCGGCACCAACCAAAGTCACACCGGTCAGCAAGTTGACCGAGAAGGTGATGGCGAGGATCAGATCATCGGAACGATAGCCCCATAGCGGCATCGTGGCATCGGCATTCTGCAGCAAATAAAGGCAAGCAACGACGGCGCTCACCACGAGCGAGGCGGCTCCGAACCACAGATGTCGCTTGGGAATTCTGTCTCTGAAGCGCGGCGCGGCGCCCGCTCGCCCGATGGATCTACTCATCGACCATACCTTCACTTAAGCCGGCACGTCCTGACGCAGGCAACCTATCACCGAGCGCGCAACCTAGAATAGGCGCAAAGGGGTGTCTGTCAGGCATTCCCCCGGGCTGCCGGATTTTCCCGGACGTCGGCGCCGGAAGCGAACCCGACGCACACGTCCTGACGTGGCCGGTTTTTCCGGCCCGACCAATGCCGGATGATCGGTCGTGTCACCACATGGTGATCAAACACCCAGCCAACTTGGAGTCGTCAAAATGAAAGCACTGCTTCTCGCGACCGTCGCCGTCATCGCCTTTACCGGCTTCGCCGATGCCATGTCAGTCGGCAGCGGCAATGGGAACGGCAATGGCAACGTCGGTATCGGCAACGGCAATGGCAACGGCAACAGCAATATCGGCGCGTTCAACGGCAACTGGAACGGCAACGGCAACGTCGGCGTCGGCAACGGCAACAACAACGGCAACGCCAACTACGGGTTCGGGAACGGCAACAACAACGGCAACCTGAACCTGGGCGCCTATAACGGCAATGGCAACGGCAACTACAACTACGGCGCCTTCAACGGCAACTGGAACGGCAACCTGAACCACTAGGATCGCCGCTCGGAGACGCCGGCGCGCGATGCGGCTAGCCCCGGCCGCAGGATACCGGCGTCTTCCTCAAGCTCCGGAGGATGAAAATGAAAAACCTGATCGTATCAGCGGCCTGTGCCCTTCTCATGCTCCTGCCGGCTCAGGCCGGAGCCGTCGGGATCGGCAATGGAAACGGCAACGGCAACGGCAATATCGGGATCGGCAACGGCAACTGGAACGGCAACCTCAACGTCGGGGTCGGCAACGGTAATGGCAACGGCAATGGCAACGGCGCCCCGATCAGCAATGGCAACATCGGCGCGTTCAACACCGGGACCGGTAATGTCGGCGCCTTCAATGGCGGGACCGGCAATGTCGGCGCCTTCAACGGCCTGGGGAACACATCGCCGACCAGCGGCAACGGCAATACCGGCGCCTTCAACGGCAACGGCAATGGCGGCCTCTACGACGGCAACAACAACATCGGCGCCTTCAACGGCAACTTCAACGGCAACGCGACGCTGCGGTGGTAGGGGTGCGCGCATTCCCCTCAATCCATCGGCTGGTCGGCGTCGCCATCGCCTTCGGCCTCCTCGCCACTGCGGGGCTGGTTGTCGCCGATGCTCGGGCCGGGTCGGGAAACGGCAACGGTAACGGCAATATCGGGAACAATAACGGGAACGGGAACTCGGGCAACGGACAGGGCAATTGCCAGGTCGGGAGTAATCGAGGGAACGGAAACGCCGCCGACGACCACGGCGGAGGCCCCCACGAAGGCGAAGCGCGACAAGCACAGTCGGGCGGCAACACTGCCGGCGAGACGGGTGCGCTTTGCCCGCCATGGCGCATCGCGAACGCGCCCTTCATGGGCTGCGTCCAGTTGCCTTCGCCGGGCGCATCGTCCCCTGCCCAGCTTCCGTGCCCGATGTGGGAGTGGCTCGGGCCGCCCCCAACGGTTCAGGCGAACTAGCGCCCATCACGTCAAACATCGTATTTAATGATCGAAACGGCCCCAACCACCCTTCCAAATCCCAACCTCATCTGTCAAAGATCGTATTTATCGAGACGATGGAGTAGGGTTGGATGCGCATCGAGGCCGTGGATTTCTTCTATCTCGCCATGCCTGAGGTGACGCTGGAGGCCGACGGGAGCCAGGACGCGTTGCTGGTGCGCGTGGCGGGTGGCGGCTTCGAGGGCTGGGGGGAGTGCGAGGCCTCGCCGCTGGTTTCCATCGCGGCGTTCGTCACGCCGCGCTCGCACGGGGTGTGCCAGCCGGTCTCCGCCTCGGTGCTGGGCGAACAGCTCGATGGACCGGCCGATATCCGCCGCATCGCGGCCCTGGTCGAGCGCAACTCGATGGACCTGCTGCAGGCGGCGCACACGTTTTCCGGCGTCGAGATGGCGCTCTGGGATCTGCTCGGGCGGGCACGCGGCGTGCCGGTGTGGCAACTGCTCGGCTACGAACGAACCTACCCCAAGGTGCCCTATGCGTCGCTGCTGTTCGGCGCGACCGCCGAGGAGACGCTGCAGGCGGGCCGAGCGGCGACGGCGCGCGGCTTTCGCGCCATCAAGTTCGGCTGGGCCGGGTTTGGCGAGAATGGCGTCGACAGCGATGCGGACCACCTCCACGCCGCCCGCGAGGCGCTTGGGCCCGACGGACATCTGCTGGTCGACGCCGGCCAGATCTGGGTCGAGGACGTCGAGGCCGCCGCAGCGCGCGTGCCGGCGCTCGAAGCCACCCGCACCACCTGGCTCGAGGAGCCGTTCCAGGCCAGCGCCTATGAGGCCTACAGGGCCTTGTCGAAGCGCAGCGGCGGGGTGAAGCTCGCCGGCGGTGAAGGCGCGCACAATGTGCACATGGCGCGTCACCTGATCGATTTCGGCGGCGTGGGCTTCGTGCAGATCGATTGCGGCCGCATCGGCGGCATCGCCCCGGCCAAGGCGGTGGCCGACTATGCCGCTGGCAAAGGCGTCACCTATGTGAACCACACCTTCACCTCGCACCTGGCGCTGTCGGCGTCGCTGCAGCCTTATGCCGGAGTGGAGGCGAGCCGGATCTGCGAATATCCGGCAGCGCCCAAGCAGCTGGCGGTGGATATCACCAGCACGCATCTCAGGCCCGACGCCAATGGCGAAGTGCATGTGCCTGACGCGCCGGGGCTTGGGCTCGAGGTGAACCGCGACGCGCTCGGGCGCTACCAGCGCTCGGTCGAGATCCGCGTCTCGGGTCAACCCCTATACCAGAGCGAGGCGATCGCCTGATGCCGGCTGCAAAACCCAATGCCGAGAGCCAGAGCAAGCGTCGCCCGCGGGCGACGAAAGCGACGGCGCGAGCTGCCACCCTCGGCGCCGGCTACTCGATGCGCGGCCAGCAAGGTCGGGTGATCGAGGCGCTGGGCCGCGACATCGTCGGGGGCCGCTACGCGCCGGAAACGCTGCTGCCGAAAGAGGCCGAGCTGATCGCCAGCTACGGCGTCAGCCGCACCTCGGTGCGCGAGGCAATGAAAGTGCTGGCGGCCAAGGGATTGATCGAGATCCGCCAGAAGATCGGCACCCGAGTGCGGCCACGCGACCTGTGGAACGTGTTCGACAGCGACGTGCTCAACTGGCAGCACCAGCAAGGGCTGAGCGAAGCGGTGATGCGCGACCTGATCGAGCTCAGGCAAGTGATCGAACCCGCCGCCGCCCGCTTCGCCTCGTCGCGCGCCACGATGAGCGACCTCAGGCGGATCGAGCGGGCGCACCAGAGCATGGCGCAGCATGTCACCGATCCCGTCGGCTATGCCGAGAGCGATGTGGAGTTTCACATGGCGGTGTTCGCCGCGGCGCACAACGCGTTGCTGCTGCGCTTCGGGCATCTGGTGGCCGACTTCCTGCATATGAGCTTTGCCATGCAGCAGGATGCGGTCAGCAAGTCCGGCGTGGATTTTTCGAAGGACGCCGACGAGCACAGGCGGGTCTATGACGCGATCAACCGCGGCGAGCCGGATGCGGCGGCCGCCGCCATGCTCAACGTCATCCTCGACGGCAAGCGCGCGCTGGGCGAGGCGATGGAAGCACTATCGCGATAAGGTCATATTTTTTATGCAGACCGTCAGTCAGAAGGCACCGTGCAAGATTGACCACGTCAGATAAAGTATGATTTTATTGCAAAAAAGGTCGTCATACGAGGAGGGAACCAATGACCGACACGATACCAGGCGCCGCCACCGGCGCAGCGATGCATCGCCGTCATGTCCTCGGCCTGGGGCTGGGGTTCACCGCCACGATCATGCTGGGGTCCGGCGCCCGGGCGCAGCAGACCAGTGTGAAGTTCTGGGACCCCGGCCTGTTCGCCGTCTCGGCCGACGGCATCCTGAACAAGGACCGCTCGTTCATCTACCGGGCCGTCGAGGCCTACCAGGCCGCCAATCCCGGCGAGACGATCGAGATCACCCAGAACAGCGGCGACATCACCACGACGACCAACCAGTTCCGCGCCGCTTCGATCGCCAGGAACGGCCCGGACATGAAGAGCGCCTATGCCGGCGGCGGCGTGCTGTCGTTCAGCCAGTTCATCGAGCCGCTCGACAGCGTGTTCCCGCCTGAAGAGCAGGCCAAGATCAGCGGGTGGGATACGGTGCGCGAGGGCTATCGCACCGATGGCAGCATCCTGGCGCTGCCCTACGGAGCCGGCTCGTATTTCTACGTGTTCTATCGTCCTTCGATGTTCCAGCAGGCCGGCGTCGAGTTCGTCGAGCCCAAGACCTGGGAGGATATGCTCAGCCTGGGGGAAGCGCTGAAGGCCAAGGGCGTCACCCCGTTCTGGGTGTGCAACCAGGAAGGCTATATGGGCGCCTGGGCGATTGCGGCGCTCGGCGGGGGCCAGCTCGGTGCCAACGCGTTCACCGAAATGGTGCTGAAGAACCAGCCGATCAACAGCCCGGGCCTGATCGAGGCCTACAAGGCTTATGCCGATATGTTCGCGCGCGGTCTCACCAACCCCGATGCCGGCCAGCTGCAGAACGGCGAGGCGACTTCCGGCTTCATCCAAGGCCGCGCCGCCATGACGATCAACGGCGCCTGGTCCAATGCCGAGCTGCTCGAGGCGCTGGGTGACGATGTCGGCATGTTCCCGATCCCGACGCTGGCCTCGGCGAAAGAGCCGGGCGTGCTCGCCGGCGGGCCGAACCTGGCGGTGTTCGTCACCAATTACGCGGCGAACAAGGACGCAGCGTTCAAGTTCATCAAGTACCTGGCCGAAGCCAAGACCATGGATCTGTATGTCGAGCTCAGCCAGACCGAGCCCTCCAACCACAAGGACGCCGACCCGTCGGTGATCACCAACCGGCTGCTGCGCGAACAGGCCGAGCGGCTGAAGAGCGTGAAGACGGTCTATCCGTTCGACAACATCATGCCGCAGCCGGTGATCGATCTGTTCTACCGCGTCAATGCCACGGTGTTCACCGGCCAGCAGACCGCCGAAGATGCGGTGGCCCAGCTTCAGGCCGAGTTCGACAAGCAAGCCTGATGCCCAGCGCGTTGGCAGAAGCCGAAGCGACTGCCGGAGCGGCGCCCTCCCACGCCGTCTCCGGCAGGCCAGGGCGCCGGGCCGAGCGCGGCTTCGCGCTCCTCGCCATCGCGCCGGCGGCGCTGCTGGTTCTCTGCCTCATGCTGGTGCCGATGGCCGGGGCGCTCGGCATCTCGTTCTTCAAGACCGACGGGGTAACAGCGAGCTTCGTCGGGCTCGCCAATTACGCGCAGCTGCTTTCCGATCCGCTGGTCGGCGCCGTGCTGCTGGTCAACCTGCAGTTCCTCATTGCCGTGCCGCTGGTGCTGACCGCGGCGACGCTCGTCGCCGTGCTGCTCTACGAGAAGGTGCTGGGCTGGCGGGCCTTCCGCATCATCTTCTTCATCCCCTCGGTGCTCTCCACCGCGGTGATCGGGCTGATGTTCAAATCCACCTTCGCCTTCGACGGGCCGATCAACAAGCTGGTCATTGCCGCCGGCGGCGCGCCGGTCAGCTTCTTTTCCACCCCGACGCTGGCCATCGCGGTGATCATCCTGGCGCTGGTCTGGTCAGGCTTCGGCTATGGCGCACTGATCGTTCTGGCCGGCCTCTCCGCGATCGAGCCGCAGATCTACGAGGCGGCAGAGCTCGATGGCGCCGGCTGGTGGCAGAAACTCTTCCACATCACCCTGCCGCAGATCCGCCGGGTGCTGCTGTTCGTGTCGGTGATCAACGTCATCTACACCTTCACCTCGCTGTTCGGCTTCGTCTATGTGATGACGGCCGGCGGGCCGGGCTATTCGACCACGACGCTCGACTACCTGATCTACCAGAAGGCGTTTTCCAGCGCCGATATGGGCTCAGGCTCGGCGCTGGCGATCCTGGTGTTCCTGCTGATCGGGGTGCTGACCGTGCTGCAGGCGCTGGTCAGCCGCGAGCGGAGGCCGTCCAATGGCTGAGGCGGCGCGCGTCCGCGGCAAGCTGCCGGCCTTCGTCATCCTGCTGCTGGTCGCGGCGACGACGCTCTATCCGTTGAGCTTCGTTTTCACCAACGCCTTTCGCACCAAGACCGAGTACCTGAAGGGGCCCTATGGCTGGCCGGCCGAGTGGTCGCTCAACAACTTCGTGCTGCTGATCGAGAATTACGACCTGTTCCGCGCGTTCGGCAACAGCGCCATGGTGATCGGCACGGCGCTGGTCATCGTGCTCGCCGCGTCGACGCTTGCCGCCTACGCCATCGTCAAGCTCGACCTGCCGTTCAAGCAGGTGTTTTCCGGCACGTTCCTCTCGGTGATGCTGGTGCCGAGCCAGGTGCTGATCATCCCGGTCTACCTGCTGCTGTCGCTGCTGCGGGTGGTCGACACCCTGCCCGGCGTCATCCTCGTCTATGCCGCGACCAACATGCCGTTTGCGGTGTTCTTCATGTCGACGGTGATGCGCTCGGTGCCCAACGAGTTGCTCGAGGCGGCCCGGATCGACGGCGCGGGACCCTTGCGGACGCTGGTGTCGGTGGTGGTGCCGGTGCTCCGAACCTCTATCCTGACGCTGGCGGTCCTGATCTTTCTCGCCATGTGGAACGAGCTGATCTTCGGGCTGATCCTGCTCCCCAGCGAGATGAACAGCCTGCTCACCCCGCGCATGGCGTCGATCGGCGGGCGCTTCGTGACCAACCAGCCGCTGCTGATGGCCGGGCTGCTGCTCACCTCGCTGCCACCGATCCTCGTGCTCACCTTCCTCTCAAAGTACCTGGTCAGCGGCATCGCCGCCGGCATGGGCAAATAGCGAGTTCTCAGATGACCGGTTCGTTCTCGGCCGCTTCGGCCACCCTCGGCTTCGACCCCGGCAATGGCGGAACGTTGCGGCTGAGCCTCGGCCAGCGCGACCTGCTTGTGCCGGGGCCGGCGCTCAGCCTCACCATCGACGGGCGGACGGTGACCGGCTGGCGCGACGCCAGGGTCTCGGGCGGCAGCGGATTGCAGGTTACCGGCAGCGTCGCCGACGGCATCGTCGCGACGCTGTCGATCACCCAGGTCGCCGATGGCGCGGCGTTCGAGTTTCAGATGACGTTGCACAACAACTCGGGTGCGCCGGTGCGTGTTTCGGCCGCCGACGCCTTTGCCGGAACGCTGGCGCCGGCCGACTGGCAGGCCCTCAGCTTTGCCTCGAAATGGGGTGGCGAGTTCGAGCCCGAGGCGTTCGCCCTCGATCAGCCGCGCGAGATCGAGGTGCGCACCGGTCGCTCATCGCTGGGCCAGAGCCCGTGGCTCGGCGCCACGAGCGCGCTCGGCGCCGTGGTGGTCGCACCGGTCTGGAGTGGCAACTGGCATATCGGGGTGACCCCGGGGACAGCCGGGGTTGCCCTGGCGGCGGGCCTCTCGCCGTGGAAGTTCTGGCACGACCTGCAGCCGGGCGCGACATTCGAGGCGCCGGCGGTACTGGTCGCGGTGGGGAGCGATCTCGACGCGGCAACGCTGGCGCTGACACGCGCGGTCGGGGCGCGGCTGCCACGCTCGGCCGCCAGCGAAGCCATTCCGCTCGAGTGGAACCACTGGTGGCCCTATGAAGACAAGGAGATCAACGAGGCGGTGTTCCTCGAAAACGCCGCCGACGCCACCGACCTGGGCTTTGCAGTCTCGACGCTGGATGCCGGCTGGTTCGGGGCGGCTGATGCCGAAACCTTCTGGTGGGACATTCGCGGCGACTTCGCCGAGGAGAACCTCGCTCGCTTTCCGCACGGCATTCAAGGCCTTGCCGACGGCGTGCGGCAACGCGGCCAGCGCTTCGGCATCTGGATGGAAATCGAGGCCGTCGGGCTGAAGGCGCGGGTTCGCCACGAGCGCGCCGATATCATGGCGCGCCGCGACGGCGACCCGCCGGAGACGCCGCTCGACCCCGATGATCCGGGGTTCCTGGGCTATGTCTGCCTCGGTTCAGCAGCCGGCCAGGCGCATGTGCACCAGCTGTTGGAAACGCTGGTCGAAAAGACCCGATGCGAGTGGATCAAGATCGATTTCAACCTCGATCCCAAGGCGGGCTGCGACTGCACCGATCATGGCCACGGCGCCGGCGACGGGCTCTATGCGCATTATCGGGGGCTCTATGCGCTCTACGACGCGTTTCGCGCCGCCCACCCCGAGATCATCGTCGAGGCCTGCGCGTCGGGCGGCCTGCGTATCGATGCCGGGTTGCTGAGGCACGTGCATTGCGCCTTTCTCTCCGATCCGGACTGGGTGCCGCATCACCTCGCGGTGGTGCATGGCGCCTCGCACCTGCTGCCGCCGGCAGCGATCCTGCACTGGCCGATGTCGGAATGGCGCGGCAAGCACCCGCGCCAGACCCTGAGCCTCCGCGATCCGGCGCTCACCGAGGACATGTTCGACACCATCATCCGCTCGGCCTTCATGCACCGGTTCGGACTGAGCTGGCGCTTGCCCGACCTGCCGGAAAAATGGCGGGTGCGGCTCAAGGCACAGCTGCGGATTTATGCCGAGGAGGTGGTGCCGCTGGTGCGGAACGGCGACCTGCGCCGGTTGAGCCCGCCGCCGCTACGCAGCGGAGGTGGCGAACGACAGCCACGCTTCCAGTTGAGTTCAGGCGACAGGCACTTGCTGCTGGGGTTTTCGCTCGGGCCACAGGAGGAGACGCTGGGCATCCGGCCGGCGGAGGGTGGATTTGCGATTGTGCCACGCGGGCTGGAGGCCGGGAGGCGCTATCGGCTGCGGGAACTGTCGCCGGACGCGACTGGAGAACCGGTGGTACGGACCGGCGATGAGTGGATGCGCGACGGGGTCGGGTTGATCACCGGCTCGTCGTATGCGGGAGTGCTGGAGCTGGTGTGAGAACCAGCGGCGCCCCTACTGCCCCCCCTCGCCCCTCCTAGCGGACGCGAGTGCGTCCGCGGGGGGAGAGGGCGGTAGTGAGGCCGAAGGCCTCGCTGCGGGGTGAGGGGCGCCAAGCTCGCGGGATCAGGCTTGAGGGCCGGTGAGCCGGTATGCTTGGCTACCCCTCACCCTGACCCTCTCCCCAGAGGGGAGAGGGGACGCGAGACCAAGACTGGCGGCCAGGCAGCGCGATCAGCGCCCCCCCATCCCGGCGTTCAGCGCGATCGAGTTGTAGATCAGCTTCTGCAGGAGGATCGCCAGCACGATGCCGGGGAGCATCGAGAGGGCGGCGCCGGCCATGATGTAGTTCCACTGCGTGCCCTGCTGGGTCTGGAAGTGGGTGAGGCCGACCGGCAAGGTGGCGTTTTCCTGACCGGTCATGACGATCAACGGCCAGAGGAAATTGTTCCACTGGGCGATGAAGGTGAACAGCGACAACAGCCCGATCGCCGGCATCGACAGCGGCACGATGATGCTGATGAGGATGCGCAGCCGCGACGCCCCGTCGATCAGCGCGGCTTCCTCGAGCGAGTTGGGGATCGAGAGAAAGAACTGCCGCAACAGAAAGGCCCCGAAGGTGCCGAAGGCGACCGGCAGGATGACACCCTGGAAGGTGTTGACCATGCCCAGGCCGTTGACGATCAGGAACAGCGGGATGATCAGCATGATCGAGGGCACCATGAGGGTGCCGACATAGCCCAGCAGCAGCGTGTCGCGACCGGGGAATTTCAGCCTGGCGAAGGCGTAGCCGGCAAGGCAGGAGACCACCACGGTGATCACGGTGACGCTGCCGGCGACGATCATCGAGTTGAGGAAGAAGCGGCCGAACGGCAGCTGCGACCAGGCCTTGGTGAAGTTGTCCCACTGGAACTCGTTGGGCAGGATGCGCACCGGGATGGCCAGCACCTCGGCATTCGAGCGCACCGCGTTCGAGACCATCCAGAAGAATGGGAACAGGAACAGCAGCGCCACGAGGATCAGCGCGCCGTGGTTCAGGATATCGAGCGCCAGGGCGGTTCGAGCGCGGAGTCTTGGGGAACGAGCCTTAGTTGTCATAGTGCACCCACTTGCGCTGCAGCCAGAACTGGAGGGCGGTCAGCGCCATGATCAGCGCGAACATCACCCAGGCGATGGAAGAGGCGTAGCCCATCTGGAAGTTCTGAAAGCCGCGCTGGTAGATGGCATAGCCCAGCGTGGCGGTGGCGTTGCCGGGGCCGCCGCGGGTCATCACATAGATCTGGTCGAACACCTGCAGCGAGGTGATGGCGGTCATCACCGTACCGAAGAACAGCGTGGGCGAGATCAGCGGCAGGCGGATCTTCCAGAAGCGATCCCAGGCACTGGCGCCATCGATCTTTGCCGCCTCGAGGTAGCTCGGCGGCACCATGTCCAGCGCGGCGTTGAACAGCACGGTATTGTAGCCGACATTGGCCCAGAGCGAGACGATGATCACCGCCTGCATGGCAAGGGTCTGGTCGGTCAACAGGTTCGGCACGCCCAGCGACAGCGACTTCATGATGAAATCGAAGAAGCCGCCTGGTGCGAAGATCAGCATCCAGACGATGGCGACGGCGATTCCGGGTGTAAATGTGGGGAGGAAAAACACCACCCGGAACCACCGTTGCCCTCGCTTGAGGCTCGCGATCCAGGTGGCGAGCCCCACCGAGATGATGATGTTCAGCACCAGGTATTCGGCGGTGAAGAACAGCGTATTGCGCAGAACGGTCCAGAACTGCGGGTCGGCGGTAAACAGCCGGACATAATTCTGGAAGCCGACAAAGGCCGGTTTGCCGAGCAGCTTCCAGTTGGTGAAGCTCAGTACCAGCGAGGCGATGATCGGCAGCACCAGAAAGAGGATTACCCCCAGCAGGCTGGGTAGAAGAAAGAAGAAGGCCGTGCGGCCCTCGCGCGGACCGCTGCGCCGTCGCGGGCGGGTGACCGGGGCGCTCGTCGCAACCGCGGTATCCTCGATGAGCGTCATGGGCACCTCCTCCCTCGCGGCGCCGTCGGGGCACCGATGCAGCAGAGAGCGCCCGACCGGATTCGGGGCCGGCCGGGCGCCAGGACTTACGGCAGCTGGCTCTGGATATCGGCCAGCACCGCGTCCGTGGTGTTGTCGCCATTGAGCGCCAGCGGCAGGTACTGCGTGAGCAGGTTCTCGAACTCGTTCCAGCTCTCGTTCAGGCGGAACGGGGTCGAATGCTCGAAGGAATATTGCAGCGTCTCGCGGGCGCCGGCGATATCCTTGGCGGCGACGTCGTACCAGAACTTCTGCTCGGCGAGGCGGCCAGGCAGCGCGCGGCCGGCTGACGCGAGGATCTCGGCGGCCTTGGGACCGGTGAGGACCTTGAGCGCCTTGAACGCTTCATCCTTGTGCTGGCTGGCAGCCGAAATGCCCCAGCCCGAGCCCGCCGTGATGTAGCGCGACGGACCGTCGCCGCGCGGCAGCGGGGCGACGCCCACCTTGAAGCCCACCGAGGCCTGGGTGGTCAGCAGCGACCAGGGGCCGTCGATCACCATGGCCGCATTGCCGGCGGCAAAGCGGCCGCTGCCGGTCTGGGCGCCGGCGCCCGAGGCAAAGACCGGCGACGCCTTGGCGACCGCCACGAGGTCGACGAGCTTGCCGACCGCCGCTTCATAGCCGGGGTTGGTCAGGTCGAACTGATTGCCGTCGTTGAAATACTCGGCGCCCAGCGCGATCGGCTGGGCGACAAAATCGAAGGCCTGCACGGCGTAGCCGTAGTCGTCGCCGCTGGTGAGCTTTTCGGCAGCCGCCTTGAAGTCGTCGAAGGTCCAGTCGGGCTTGGGTTCGGCAATGCCGGCCGCGGCGAACTTGTCGCGGTTGTAGAACATCAGCCACGGGCCGACGTCATAGGGCAGCGCGTATTGCACGCCCTCGTGCGACAGGCCGCTGATGATCGAGGACTCGAACGCCGACTTGTCGAAATTGTCGGCCGCGATGAACGAATCGAGCGGCTCGAGCACACCGTAGAAGCTGGGCATGCGCATCGACTGCATGGCGACGAGATCGGCGATCTGCCCGGACGAGGCCAGCACCGGCAGGCGAGTCCAATAGTCGGTCCAGCCGGAGAACTGCGGCGTCACCTTGATGTTGGGATATTCCGCCGTCACCAGGTCGGCGAGCGACTGGAACAGCGGGGTATCCTTCTCGTCACCCCACATCTGCCAGGTCAGGTTGACCTGCTCCTGGGCGTAGCTGGCGGTGGACAGGATGGCGGTGCCGGCAAGCGCCAGGGCCGCCAGGGCGTGCGTAAACTTCACGATGTGTCTCCTCAATCACAGTTAGTCGTTGGGTCTTCGGGTTGTTCTTGGTCTTCCGGAGTTCCTCGGCTCCGGCGTCACCACGGCCGTCAGGCCGCGATCAGCACCTCCAGATCGGCGATCATGGCGATGAGTTCGGTCCGCTGGCGGTGGAAGGCGTCGGGGTCGCGCCCCGGCTCCAGGATCGCCGTCATGCGGGAAGTGAAATCGGGCGGCAGCAGCGGCAGCTCGGCCGCCATCGGCAGGTTCCAGCCATCACCCGGGTAGTAGACGCGGTTGAGTGCGAACACGACCTGCAGGATCGCGTTGCTGAGCTTGCCGGTAATGCCGACGAGAAACACCAGGTCGCGCCGATCGACCTTGCTCTCGTAGTGATAGTCGGCCGCCCAATAGTTCAGGATCTCGCGATACTGCCGCAGGACGGCGTCGCGCAGCGGCTCCGGATAGCGAACCAGCCGGCTCTTCCAGCCCGCCAGCCGCCCCTCCGGATCGTTGACGATCTGCTGGGTCGAGAGATCGGTGGGCAGGTGGTAGCCCCAGATGGTCCACTCGAAGCTCTTGGGGATGGCGATGCCGCCGAGCCAGGCGCCGAGATCGCTCTCGACGCCGGCATAGCTGCGCATCCAGACCCCATCCATGCGCACGCCCCGCGCCTGCCACTCCGCCATGCCCGCCTCGAACCGCTGCCACTGCCTGGTGGCTTTCAGCTCGGGGCGGTAAGCGTGGGCATAGACCCGGAAGTCGTAGTCCGACTGCCGGTCCGAGCGGCCCTTGCCGCGCGACCCGGCCAGTGCCACGGCGCCGGCCCCATCCTCGGCGAGGTCGGCGACGAGCGGAGCCATCGCCGCGATCAGTTCGGCTGCCGATGCTGCTTCTTCGGCCATCGCGTCACCAGGTCTCTGCTCGCCGTTCCTCCTCAGTCCTCGAGGATCAGCTCGACCACCGGGGTCACCACATCGGGCTTCAGCACCGGCAGTTCGAGCGTCAACATGCCGTCGCCGACGGCGACGCCGATGTTGGAATCGACCTCGGCATCGGGGTCGAGCCAGTGGATCTCGCTCGCGTCATGCAGGAACTGCGCGTATTTCACCTTGCGCCCCAGCCCCGGGATATGGACATGGCGGAACGGCCAGGTCTGGAGGTGGAGGTAGAGCCGGTTGCCCTTCTGGGTGAAGCGGGTGCCGACCGGCGCCTGGTACTCGGAGGGGCCGGCGCCGTAGATCGAACGGCCGTTGACGTCGAGCCACTCGCCATAGGTCTCGAGCGCGGTGACGGCGCGCTTGTCGAAGGTGCCGCGAGCCGTCGGTCCGACATTCATCAACAGGTTGCCACCCAGCGCCACCGTATCGATCAGGATGTTGATCAGCTGGCCGGCATCCTTCCAGGTGTTCTCGTCACGGTGGTAACCCCACGAGCCCGAGAAGGTATGACAGACTTCCCAGCGCACCGGCTTGCCGTTGATGGTCGGCGCAACGCGCGGCGTATACTGCTCCGGAGTGGCGAGATCCTTGGGGAAGTTGCCGTCGGTGGGCAGGTCGAGGCGATCGCCGACAATGATGTTGGGCTGCAGTTCGCGCACCAGCCCGATCAGCTCCTCGGACTGCCAATCGGCACGGCCCTTACCGGGCATGCCCTTGTACTCGCGCTTGGGATAGCTGAAATCGAACCAGATCACCGAGATCTCGCCGAACCCGGTGAGCAGCTCGCGCACCTGGTTGTGCATGTACTCGGCATACTTTCTGACGTCGCGGCTCTTGTTCATCTCGAGCGCATCGGGGTGGTTGCGCAGCGGATGGATGCCGTCGATCGGGAATTCCGGATGGTGCCAGTCGATCAGCGAATAGTAGAAGCCGACCTTCAGCCCCTCGGCGCGGAACGCCTCGACATAGGGTTTCAGCAGGTCCTTGCCATAGGGCGTGTTGGTCGCCTTGTAGTCGGTGAACTTCGAATCCCACAGGCAGAAGCCCTCGTGGTGCTTGGCGGTCAGCACCACATATTTCATCCCCGCCTCGCGCGCCCGGCGCGCCCACTCCTTGGGATCGTAGAGGTCGGGGTCGAAGTTCTCGAAATACTTCGCATAGGTTTCCGGCGCGATTTCCTCGCGGTGCTGCACCCATTCGTGGCGCGCGGCGAGGGCGTAAAGCCCGAAGTGAATGAACATGCCGAAGCGGTCATTGCTGAACCACGCCTTGCCGGCAGACGAGTCGAGGCCACCGCTGACGGTGAGTGCGCTATCCAATCTATCCTCCTTGGTCCGGTTATCGAACCGGTTCGATTTTTATCCTGATGTCGACCGCGCCATGAGTCAAGGCAGATTCTGGAACAGGGCATCTCGGTGGATTTCGGTTGCACGAAACCCTGCAACTGCTAGGTATTGCAACAGAATTGTCCGCCGAGTTCCCCACCAAGCGAGCCTCCACTCCGGATAGAAGCGGTTCGAGAAACAACTGATGGCCACCATTCGTGACGTAGCGAGACTCGCAGAAGTCTCGGTCTCGACCGTGTCGCTGGCGCTCAGCAATCCGGGTCGGGTGAGCCAGAAAACGCTGGAGCGGATCCGCACCGCCGTGGCGGCGGTGGGCTATGTCGCCGACCCCCTGGCGCAGAGTCTGGCACGTGGCCGCTCGAAGATGATCGGGCTTGTCGTCGGCAATGTCGGCAACCCGTTCTTCGGCGATATCCGTCGCGAACTCGAGAACTACGCGCTCGAGCACGAGCACTTCGTCTTGATCGCCGACTCCTCGGGCAAGCTCGAGCGTGAGCGGGCGCTGGTCGAGCACCTGATCGGGCTGAAGATCGCCGGCCTGGCGCTGGCGCCGTCGAGCTTCGGGCCGGACTATGTGAAGTTCGTCGAAAGCCTCAAGGTGCCGATGGTCTGCTTCGACCAGAAGGTTGCCGGCATCGAGCGCGACTTCGTCGGCTCGGACAATTACCTCGCCGGCGCCATGCTGACCGAGCACCTGTTGCAACTGGGGCACCGGCGCATCGCCTTCATCGCCGGACCGCAGCACATGCACACCGCTTCGGAGCGCTATCGCGGCTTCATGGAGACCATGGCCAGCGCCGGAGTGGACGTGAACCCCAACTACGTGGTCGACGGTCAGTTCACCCGCTCGGCCGGCTACGAGGCGGCGATGCGGCTGCTGATCCAGCCGGAGCGCCCCACTGCGATTCTGGGGGCCAACAACGCGGTGGCGCTGGCGGCGCTGCAGGCGATGCAGGAACTGGGCTTTGACTGCCCGGGCGACATCTCACTGTGCATGATCGACGATGTGCAATGGAGCAACGTCATCACCCCGCGCATCACCATGGTGGTGCAGGATACGCTGAAGCTGGGCGGCATCATCGCGCGGCGACTGCTGCACCGCATCAGCACGCCCGACGCAGCGGCCGAGCCACCGCAGGATTTCGTGCTCGCGCCGAAGTTCGTGCCGGGCAATTCCTGTCGCCGGGTTTAGTACGGCAGAGACCTCCGCCCTTCCGCTGCGGATCGCGGCATAGCCGCTTCCACCCGCTCGTCCTCGGCCTTATGGTTGGCGAAGCTGGAGGATTGCAGATTGGGTTTCATTTACTGGATCGCGTCTTATCCAAAGTCCGGGAATAACTGGACTCGGGCCTTCCTGACCGACCTCATTACGGACGGTGCGCGAAGTGCAACCGGGCAGTCGCCGCAGATCGTCCTCGATGAAACTCTTGGCCGGTTCTACAAACCGTTCCTGAAGAAATCACTCGAGACTGCGAGCGAGATGGAACTGGCGGCGATCCGGCCGCATGCGCATCGGATGATCGCCAGGAAAGCGCAGAACTTCGTCCTGCTGAAAACGCACTCGCTGCTCGGGCTTCATCACGGCACACCCACGGTGACTTTCGACGTCACGGCAGGCGCGGTTTACCTGATGAGAAACCCGTTGGACGTTGCCGTCACCTACACCGAACATCGCAAGAAGGACTTGGACGATACGATCGCCGCCATGAACCACAGCGAGCGGATACCGAACCATCCGGCAACCCGCTCGTACGAGATCATCGGGTCGTGGAGTGAAAACGTCGCGTCGTGGACCAAGCCGCACGACCGGGTACTGGTGCTGCGCCATGAGGACATGCTGGCGGACCCGGCGGCAGCATTCGGCAGCATGGTGCAGTTCCTGAAAATGGACGTCAGTGCGGAGCAGCTCTCGCGCGCGCTGGAGAGCTCTCAGTCGCGGGCCGAGATCCCAGGCTTGTGGCGGAAGGAGCTGAGCGAGGAACAGGTTGCCACGCTGGTGAGACGTCACGAGGTCACCATGAAGCGCTTCGGCTACTGGCTGGATGAGTTTGATGGGCTGCTCGGGCGTTCAGCCACGCCCGCGGTCAGCTACCCGTAGGGCTCAGAGCGCCGGCAGCGACCGGCTCATGAGGAAGCCGAGGGTCAGAAGCAATTCGTGCGAGCTGGTAAAGTGCACCCGGCTGGCGCGCGAGAGGTTCTCGGCATAGCTGCGGTTGGGAGCCGCCGCTGCGATGGTCCGCAGGCGCGCTCGGTCGCGTTGCGGCAGGTTCCCGGCAGCGAGATAGAGCAACTGGGCGCCTAGCCCCTCGAACAGCGGCGTGATCCTGACATTGGCAAACCTGGCCGCCGCTTCGGGCGACAGCAGCGCCGGATCAAAATCCAGCCCGTAACCGCCATCGACCTGACGCAAGCGACCGTCGATCAGCGGCAGTGCCCGCTGCGGCGTGAGCCCGGCGAACTCGGTGGTGTCGACCAGAAAACGCCTGGCGTCGGCAAGGGTAGCGAACCCTGCCCCGCCGGCGGCCTCCCTGACGGCATCGTCGACCGCCAGCCGCCACGGGAACCCGACATCGGCCAGCACGAGCTTGGAGACCGTCAGTTCCTGCAGTCGCGTGAGCCCCAGGGCAAGCACCCCACCCCAGCCCTTGCCGATGACCATCAGCCGGGTGGTCCCCAGGGATTGGGCGAGCGCGAGCAACGCAACCATGTAGGTGTGGGGGTTGTAGTCGGCGACGTCGAGATAGGCGCTGGCCCCTCGCCCCGGCATATCGGGACAGACGACGCGAAATCCGTGCCCCGAAAGAACCACGGCAAGCCGCGAAAAGTCGGCGCCGTTGCCGAGAAAGTCGGGGATGCAGATGACGGTGCGCGTGGCCTTCTGAGGCTCGTATACCAGATAGGACAGCTCGGCGAAGCCTGCGGCGAGCGGCACGGCCAGCCGCCGGCGATCGGGCATTGGTGTACTGGACATGTTCATGCGCGTGTGGCGGCCTGCGCCTTGACCTCGCTGACCAGCGTCTCGAGCTGCGCGACGATCGCCGGCAAGCGCAGCGCCGGGTCATGCTCCTTCCAGCGCTCCAGCGACGCCAGGTGGTAGTGCTGGTAGGTCTCGTCGTCGGTCAGCAGCGTCCGCAATACCTCCACCCAGGGAATGGCGTCCGTCAGCGGGGGGACCAGCCAGTGGTCGCGAACGAGCGGTTCCGGCGGATCGATAACGATGCCCGCATCGCCAACCAGTTCGGGCAAGCCGCCCCTGTTCGTAACCACGGCAGGGATGCCCATCGACAGGGCCTCGACCGAGACACGCGGACCGCTATCGTGCCAGAGCGACAGCGCCAGCAGAACCTTGGTTGCGGCAAACACCGCGCCCATGTCCTTCTGCAAACCGACGCGCGTCAGGTTGGGATAACGCGAGAGATCGATGCCGGTACGCCGCTCGGCATCGGACAGGGAGCTGCGGCTTTCGACGACGAGGAACTTCGCCTCCGGCAAGGTCTGCGCCGCCAGCTCGACGATGCGCAGAAACAGCGTCACACCCTTTTCAGCCGCCGGGTTGATGAACGTCACATATTGCGGCGACTGGGCATTGGCCGGCACCGTGGGTTTCTCGATGAACTTGCCGATCACCTGGCAGTTGAAGCCGAAACGTTCGGCAAACAGCTGCCGCGTCGCTTCGGTGTCGGTGAAGATGTGATCGACATGCGTGAAGGCTTCGAGCTTTTTGTAGCCTGGGTGCACCAGGTAAAAGATCGTCGCTATGCCGCGCTCGCGCGCCTTGCGCAGCAGCGATCGCTCGTAGCGGCGTGAACCGTACAGCAGCAGCACATCCGGCTGATAGGTGTCGAGCATCCGCAGCACCCGATTGTAGAGGGTCTGCTCTTCCTCGAGGGTGAACTCCCTCTGCGTCAGGTGCTCGGTGAACTCGACATAATGATGCACGTCGCCATCGACACCCAGCCAGAGCGTCTGGGGCAGCCCTGGCTCCTGAACCGGCTTGGCGCCGGTCGACATCAGGTTTTCCAGGGCATTACCGGGCCCAGGCCGATCATAGACATTGGCGCTGAAGGAACGGCACTCGACGCCGTAGCGGCTGAGAAACTGCAGGAAAGTCTTGATGCTGATCGCGGCACCATTGCTGGTGTCGAGGGTGCAGTTGATGGCGCTGAACAGCAGCTTCAAGATGACATCTCACTGGCTTGGCAACGCCTTAGTCTGCCGCCGGCGCGCGCGGTTGTCACTCGCCAACTTGGCCTCGAGCGGCCATCACGGCACGTCAGCATCACAAAACAAAGCGGCCGGGGCAGGCGCCCCGGCCGCTTTGTTAGCGCCGTAACGTGATTTAGAACGTGCCACCCAGCTTGATGAACGCACCGTGGGTCAGCGTGTCGATCTTGGTGCTGGATGCCGTATCGTCACCGTTGATTTCGAACAGCTTCTCGGCCTGGTAGCCGACGGTGAGCACAGTGTTGTCGTTCAGGTAGTAATCGAGGCCGGCAGACGCCTGCAGATCGACCACTGTGGCATTGGTCTCGGTCGAGAATGTGCCGCTGCTGGCGAACGAGGAACTGCTGCCGCTCTGGTTCGATCCGAAGAACGAGTCGTACGACGAGTACGAATACTCGGACCACGAGGAATGGTAGCCGGTCGTGGTGACCTTCTTCTTGCCGAACAGCACCGACGTCGCCACGGACCCCGACAGACCGAAATTGGTCCCTTCAAAGCGGGTCGCTGCCTGAACGCCGATCCGCGGACCGATGCCGGCAAACTTCACCTCGGCAAGGCCGCTGAAGTACGATCCGCCCGAACTGGAGTAATAACCAGACCCGGTGTGCGAGCTGCCGTTGTAGGAGCTGAAGCTGTAGCCGCTGTAGTAGGAGTTGAAGTCCCCGGCGGATCCCTCAAACGAGCTCTTGAAGGACATGGCGCGGAGGCCGGCAAACAGCCTGACACTGAAGGTGTCGCTGAGGACCGGCGTATAGCCGACTTCAAGGTCGGCTGCCATGTAGCCGAAGGAGTGCTTTCCGCTCGCCCACGATCTGCTGAACGAACTGGTATACGACGAGTTAAAGTTCGACGAGCCGTAGTAGTAGCTGGAGGTGAAGGTTTCGCTGGTATCGCTGGCGCGCGCCGAAGCATAGCCGGTGGTGGAACCACCATTGACGACCGACAGGGTGCCGCGCACATCCCAGTTGGGATCGAGCTGCTTGCCGAAGGAAACCGAGCCGAAGAAGCCCTGGAAGCCACTCAGCCCGCTGCTGTACGAGCTGCCGTAGTGGCTCCACGAGGCCGAACTGTAGAAGCTGGAGCCACCGCTGGTGACATAGCTGCTGTTGCTGTCGGAGCTATAGCCGAGCGGCTGGGCGCCAACCTTGTCCTCGATCTCGGACAGGTATCTCTCGGAAGAGCTGAACATCAGCCCGCCGGTGACGCTGTAATAGTAGCCGTTTGCGCCAGGCGCCAGGACCTGCGCGTGAGCGGCCTGCATGCCGCCTGCGGTGGAAGCAGCTGCCGTCGCAAGCGCAGATACCGACCGCAGCAAAATCGCCTTGTTGTTCACGTCGCCGACTCCCAAGCTCATTCTGCCCAGAAGCTAGACCGTATTCCGCGACCCGGCGAGTCCCTCCTGCAGCATTTCCGCCATCGTTCAGCAGTAATTGCGGCAATCGTGGTCGAAATGCCACAGAAAATGCTCTTTTGTCAGGTCTCCGAGGAGTCCTCCCCCCGTCGGGCCCGGTCAATCAGCACCGTCTTACGGGAGTCACGAAGTTGTCGGCCGTAGGATCGTTTGAAGAACCAGCGCATTTCCGGGTTCAACTCCCGCGCTCGGCGCATCAATGCTTTAGTAACGGCGGACTGCGTGCTGACAACGATCGTCATGGCCATCGCGTCGTGGCCACGCTCCAGCACCTTCAGCGGTCCGCGATCCTCGATCCACAGTTCGGCGCTGGCCTGCAGAGTCGGCGTCCACCCGGCATAGGCGATCAGGTCATTGGTCTTGGACAGCGCCCCGAGCTGGCGCTGCTGCCGCAATTGCAGACGCACCGACCGGCTGAGCCGACTCAGCGGCCAATCCGAAAAGGGGGGATGGCGGGACAGCAAGTCCAGCACCATGCCGTACGACTCGAAAGACCCGCTCAGGACTTCAATGCGATACTCGGTCGAGTCCATCGGTGGTTTCCGTCAGGGAAGGCAACAAGAGCGACGCATGCATAGCAGCCAACGTGCTCAATGCAGCCCCAGATACTTCTCGAAAAACGGCCGCAGCATCTCGCGGTTCACCAGCGGCAGCAGGGCCACGTGCTTGACCTCGGTGTCGTCGAAGGCGACTTTTACCTTTTCGGCATGTGGAACAAGCCTGGTCAGCACGTCGGCCGAAACTTCGTCTTCAGGACTTTGAGCGCCGTAGGCGAGGGTGACGCGGCGGCCGGCCAGCCCCGGGGCAGCGGCCTCCATCAACTGACGCTTGCTCCGCCCATTGCCCTTGGCCCAGCGCACGTCATCAAGGCTTCCGGCGCCCACAGCCAGGACCGTGTCGGCGCCGACGATCGGCGCAGCGAGCAGTGCCGGGATGCCGCCACTGCTGGTGCCAAGGGTCACAATGCGCGCGTAGCCGCCCGGCAGGTGTTTGCTCAGCTTCGGCAACGCCTCCTCCAGCGTGTTGCCGAGGGGGGGAATGCCGAAACGGTAGTTCGCCTTCTTCCAGTCGGGAACCATGACGACATCGACCTGCCCCGGTGAGAAGTGCTGCAGGATGATCGGCAGCGGCATCATGAGGCGCCCGCCGTTGCCGGGGAACGCCACGATCAGGACGCGGCCGGCAGGCTCGGTCGTGCCGGCAAATATCCGGACCCCCTCGGTAAGCATGAAGCGGGTATAGCGTTCGGGCGCAGGTTTGCCGGCGTTATACATCGCGCGCACGGTGTGCGAGACAATGGCGCGGGCGTTGTCGGTGAACTCCTCGATACGTTCGGCCGGCACCTTGCCGGGAAACCGCCAGTCCTCGTGGTGCATCGCGGTCGTCATGTCGATCACCTCGGTCGGCGTCATGACGTTGAGCGCGTCGATGATGGCGAGGTTGAGCATGTTGATCGAGGTCACACGTGCAATGTGCCCGAAGAACTCGTCGATCACTGCTGGCGCTCCAGGATGGTCGCGACCACCGCGCCGAGCGAGCCAAGTTCCACCAGTTCGGCGGGCACGACCTCGATGCCGGTGTTCACCTCGACGGCAATGCAGAGCTCCATGACGCCCATGCTGTCCATTTCCAGCGCCGCGAAGGGAATGTCGGCGGTCCCGTCGAGGAACCCTTCCATCAGCCCGGAGCGGCGCAGCCCGACGATGGTGGAACCATCGATCGCATCCACCAGCATCTGCCGCAGGTCGCCCTCACCCATCCATTCGCTCCTGTGCCTCGAGCAACCTCGCTTCTTCGGTAGTCACGTCGTCCGCCTTCCTTTCTCGAAAGCCAGCGCAATTTCCCGTCGCAGGATCTTGCCCTGGCTGTTGCGGGGCAGGCTAGGCAGAATGATCACGCGACGCGGCGCCCGCAGCGCCAGATGCTCGCGCGCAAAGCGCTGCAGATCTGTCGCGGTAACCGAGGCGGCTTCCACCAGTTCGACAGCCGCCACGGGTATCTGGCCGTGAACCACGGAGTTCAACGGCAGCGCGGCGGCGACTTTCACGGCTGGGTGGCGTTCCAGGACGCGCTCGATCTCGCCGGGAAAGATATTGATCCCATTGAGGATCATCATATCGTCCTGCCGCCCCTGCACCACGAGGCTGCCATCAGCCCGCAGCATCCCCACGTCGCCCGGCCAGAACCAGCCATCGCGAAACCGGCTGGCGGTCTGCTCACCGCCATCGAGGTAGCCGGTGGCCACACCTGGGGCCCGCAGACGGATGCGGCCGGTTTCGCCTGCCGGCAGCGGGTTGCCGTCCGGATCGACGATCTCCAGTTGCACGCCAGGCAGCGGCCGCCCCACCGATTCCATCTCGTCATGCTCGCCCGGCCCGGCCATGGCGATCGCACCGCTCTCGGTCGACGCGTAGCGCACATAGAGTAATGGAGTGACCCGCTCCTCGATAGCGCGCCGGACGTCAATGGGGACAGCCGAGCCCCCGGTGCGCAGCTTCACCCCGTCGAAGCGACCGATGCCGCCCTGGGCCGCGAGGTCGGACGCGTGCATGCGCGAGATGTCGAGGCAGGTGACACCGTGCCGCGCACAAAACTCGGCCACATCGAACTCACCCGAGGGCCGAAAAACGTTGGTTCCGCCCATGAGGGCGCAATAGAGCCGATGGCGCTTGGAGTTGTTGTGCTCGATCGAGGCGAGGCGGAGCAGCCGTTCCGAGGCATATTCCGGATGACGCTGCGCCTGTTCCGCCAGCTGTGTCGCGGTGAAGGCGATGACGTTCATGCCGCCCGTGGTGCCTGAGGTCTTGAGGTACACTATTCCCTCTGCCCCCGACGCTTCAGATGGAACGCCGTCCCGCGCGGCCACCCCGTCGACAGTGAGAACATGAGTTGCCCGGACCCGTTCGGACAGAGCTCGTTTCGCCTCGGCCGGGTCATGGGTGGGGCGGGTCACATGGCGAGCGCCCACCGCAATCAGGGCCAGCGACGCGATCAGGTGTTCGACCTCATCAGCAAGCTCGAGCCCCACGACGCTACCCGAACCGACACCCCGGCTCTGCAACCCGGCAACGCGGGCTTCCACCCGGCGCACGAGTTCGCCATAGCCGAATGCCAGCCCGTCCGTCACGACAGCGACAGCGTCGCCATGGGCCGCCAGACGGGACAAGAAACTCGATTGATCCGGCATCGTCCCTCCGCGCGTCGGTTGTCGATACTGTAATCATGGGGAAATCGACTGTCACGGGCCGGCGAGCCCCCCCGCTTCATCAATCTTGCTCGCCAGATTGCTCGTGCTGCGGCAAGCAGCTACCTATTGGGGCGGGCCAAGCCAGGTGCACGGCGCCGGCGTGGACGGATTCAAGGTCTGCGAGATTCGAACTGGAGGTGACACGGTGACTGCGGCCGAAGCACGAGCGATGATCGTCGACGCCCGGCATGAGACAGCCAGGTCGTTCAACAACCCGGCCGTGTCGGAGCGCCTGCAGGTGCCCGACGGCGATGTGCGGCTGGAGGAACTCGAGCTCGACAGTCTCGACCTCGTCGAGTGGGGCGTCGAGATCGAAAAGCGCAGCGGTGTGGTGCTCGATACCGCCGATCTTGCCAGTGCCGGCAGATTATCCGACGTCGTGGCCACCTTGATGGCGAAGCAAACTGCCGACGCCTGAGGATTACATTGCCGCCCTGCGCGCGGCCACCTCGGTGTCGGCGGCGAGAAAGACGACCTTCGAGCTCGAGGACCAGCTGACGCCGCGACAACTTGTGGCGCTGTTGCCGGCGCTGCACGACCTCACCGGTCACGCCGCGGCGTGGCGAGGATCGTACATCCTCAAGGAACTGCAGCGGCAACCTGCCCAGACCTACGAGCGTCACGACCTGGCGCCGGATGTGGCGTTCTATCGCGGCGACGGGCAGCGCGAGCAGAAGACGCTGATCGTGACATTCTGCGGGCGGGCGCAGCGCCCCAACATGAGCTGGTCGCTGTACCTGCAATACCTGCCGTCAGAACTGTTTGACGTCGCCATTCTCTGCGATCGTTCCAACAACCACTATTATGACGGTATCGCCGGCTATGCCTCCAGCATGCTGTCGCTGCAGCGCCGCCTCGCCGAGGACCTGCAGTTTTCCTCGTACCGGCGCCTGATCTGCTATGGCACCAGCAGTGGCGGGCTGCCGGCCATCCGCGCGGGCTTGCTGGGCGGGGCGCACCGCTCGATCGCGTTGGGCGGGGTATTCGCCTGGCCGATCTATCGGCTGCAGCGCGGACAGAACTTCCAGACCTTCGATCCGATCTGCGGCTGTTATGCCGGGCATCCAGGACAGGTCCTGCTGATCCACGGCTCCAACGAACGCGACCTGATCGGGGCGAGGCAAGCCGAAAAGGCCCTCGGGGCCAAACGGATCCGCGTGACCGCCACCTCTGACCACAACGTCAGTCATCAACTTTATCTCGCGGGCAAGCTGCTGGACTTCCACGGCAGAATGTTCGAGTTCGGCAACGCCAGGTACTTCTAGGGCCAAGCCGTCGGCGGCCGTGTTCAAAATTGAGCACGAAAGGCCGACCCCGTCGCCTCCACTTGCGCTATACTCGCGCCGCTGACCCGGACGCACCGGAGCTGGTTTCGGCGTGCCTGGTCAGCCAGGGAGGTCGTGAGATGGTTCGGACTGCGATTGCAATTGCCGTTCTCATGCTGAGCGGCGGTATGGCGTTGGCGCAGGGTGGCGATGCCACGTTGGGTGCGACGGTGTTCAAGAAATGCATGGGCTGCCACGCCATCGGCGACGGCGCCACAAACCGCGTCGGGCCGGTGCTCAGCGGGGTGCTGGGGCGGACCGCAGGGACTTATGCCGGCTTCAACTACTCGCAGGCGATGAAGGATGCCGGGGCCGGCGGACTTGTCTGGACGCCTGAGACGCTGGGGCAGTTCCTGCCCAAGCCGGGCGCCTTCGTCAAAGGCACCAAGATGACCTTCATGGGGCTCGGCAAGCCCGAGGACGTGGCGAACGTCATCGCTTACCTCGCGACGTTCTCACCCGATTTCAAGCCGGCCGCGCCGCAATAGCGGCCAGCTTCAGTGAACCACCGGCGCGGGCACCGCAGGGCTCGCGCCGAAGAACTCCATGCGCGTGAAGAAGGTGTAGTCCGCCTCGAACGCCATGATCACGACGAAGATCAGCACCAGCACCGGCGGCACCAGGATGGCGTAGCTGAGCGCCAGGCGTTCCCATGCCATGTGCATGAACACCGCGATGATCAGCCCGGCCTTGCCCAGCATCAGCATGAGAATCAGGCCCCAGCGCAGGTAGCCCTGGAACTGCAGCAGGTCGACCGCATAGGAGCAGGCGCTGAGCACGAACAGCCAGAACCAGACGATCAGGTAGAGCCGGATCGGGTGCTGCTGTCCTTCGGCATGCGCAGCTGGTGCGAGGGTTTGCGGGCTCATGTGTGCTTCAGCCATGATTGCTTCCTCACCACAGGTAGAACAGCGCGAAGATGAAGACCCACACCAGGTCGACGAAGTGCCAGTAGAGGCCGGTGATCTCGACGATCTCCCAGCGCCCTTTGCGGGAGGTGAAAAAGCCCTTCTTGCCGGTGTCGAAATCGCCGCGCCAGACCTTGCGGGCCATCAGGAGGAGAAAGATCACCCCGATGGTGACGTGGGTGCCGTGGAAGCCGGTGATCATGAAGAACACCGAGCCGAACTGCGGCGCGCCCCAGGGGTTTTCCCACGGGCGGACGCCCTCGGAGATGAGTTTGGTCCACTCGAAGGCCTGCATGCCGACGAAAGTGGCGCCCAGCACCGCCGTCAGCAGCATCAGCACAGTGGTCTTCACCCGGTCGCGGCGGTAGCCGAAGTTCACCGCCATCGCCATGGTGCCGCTCGATGAGATCAACACGAAGGTCATGATGGCAATGAGGATCAGCGGCATATGCACGCCGCCGATCTCGAGGGCGAACACCTCCGAGGGGTTCGGCCAGGCCTCGGACGTCGACATGCGCGCCGTCATGTAGGCGATGAGGAAGCAGCTGAAGATGAAAGTGTCCGAGAGCAGGAAGATCCAGATCATCGCCTTGCCCCAGGAGGCGGTCTTGAAGGCGGTCTTGTCGGACGACCAGTCGGAGACGAACCCGGTGAGGCCGGGCTGCGGGTCGGTGTGAGTCACGGCGGGGTCGGACATCATGGGCTCCCCTTCAGCTCAGCAGCTGCTGACAGAATGCGACGAAATCGCTGGCCCAACCGGCCAGCAGGCTGAACAGCACCATCCAGACGAACAGCATGAACAGCCAGTAGGTGGCACAGAGTTCGACATTGAGCCGGACGCTCTCCACGCCACCCCTGCCCCAGGCCTTGACGCTCGCCCAGCCCAGCGCCGCGAGGCCACCGAGAATGTGCAGGCCATGCAGGCCCGTCACCAGGTAGAAGAAGCTGTTGGAGGGATTGCCGTCGACGACGTAGCCCGATGCCGCGAGCTCGCCCCAGGCGAGCAACTGGCCGGCGAGGAAGGTGACGGCGAAGACGGCCGCCGCGGCGAGGCCGAGACGGAGCTGGGTCCGGCTGCCCCGGCGCACCGCCCGCTGGGCCCATTCGAGCGCGATGCTCGAGAGCAGCAGCATCGCGGTGTTGAACCAAAGGATGGGCGGCACCGGCAGCGGCTGCCAATCGCCGAGCTCGCGGCGCATGAAATAAGCGCCGGTCAGCAGGGCGAAGAGCGAGCCGACCACGGCCAGCAAAAAGCCGAGACCCACCCGCTTGGCAGGATCGCGCGACGCGCCGAAATCGGGGACACCCTCGATCACCCCCTGCTCCAGCCACGGTTTGACGGTTAGCCGCTGGCGCGCCAGCCACCAGCCGGCGAGGGCCGCGATGATGGCAAAGAACATCACCACGACACTCATGACGTGGCGCCTCCCGGCATCGCGGGAGCCTCGTGCGGCGGGTTCGGGCCGGGCTGGTTCTGCGGGATGAAATCCTCTGCCGCCCCGGGCACGCTGTAGTCATAGGCCCAGCGATAGACCACCGGCAGGTCGCGGCCGAAATTGCCATGCGCGGGCGGTGTTTCGGGCGTCTGCCACTCGAGCGTGGTGGCCCGCCACGGGTTGCCGCCGGCCGGCTTGCCGTGGCGGATCGACCAGATGAGGTTGAAAACGAAGACCAGTTGGGCGGCGCCGACGATCAGCGCCATCACCGTGATGAAAATGTTGAGATCATGCGCCGAAGGCGGCTGGAACGAGATGTCGCCGGATTCGAAATAGCGCCGCGGCACCCCCATGATGCCGAGATAGTGCATGGGAAAGAAGATCAGGTAGGCGCCGAGGAAGGTGACCCAGAAATGCAGCTGGGCCAGCCTGTTGTCGAGCATGCGCCCGGTGATCTTGGGGTACCAGTGATAGATGGCGCCGAAGATCACGAGGATCGGCGCCACCCCCATCACCATGTGGAAATGCGCCACCACGAACATGGTGTCGGACAACGGCACGTCGACCACCACATTGCCGAGGAACAGCCCGGTGAGCCCGCCATTGACGAAGGTGACGATGAAGGCGAGCGCGAACAGCATCGGCGGGTTCAAGTGGATGTCGCCGCGCCACAGCGTGAGCACCCAGTTATAGACCTTGATCGCCGTCGGCACCGCGATGATCAGCGTGGTGATAGCGAAGAAGAACCCGAAATAAGGGTTCATGCCGCTCACATACATGTGGTGGGCCCAGACCACGAAGCTCAGCGCGCCGATGATGACGATGGCCCAGACCATCATGCGGTAGCCGAAGATGTTTTTTCTGGCGTGCGTGCTGATCAGGTCGGAGACGATGCCGAAGGCCGGCAGCGCCACGATGTAGACCTCGGGGTGACCGAAGAACCAGAACAGGTGCTGAAACAGGATCGGGCTGCCGCCCTCATGCGGCAGCAGATTGCCCATCTCGACCACCGCCGGCATGAAGAAGCTGGTGCCCAGCAGCTTGTCGAACAGCATCATGACGCAGGCAACGAACAGCGCCGGGAAGGCCAGCATGGCCATGACGGTGGCGATGAAGATGCCCCAGACGGTAAGCGGCATCCGCATCAGCGTCATGCCGCGGGTCCGCCCCTGCAGCACGGTGACGACATAGTTGAGCCCGCCCATGGTGAAGCCGATGACGAACAGGATCAGCGACACCAGCATCAGGACGATGCCGCCCTCCTGCCCCGGGGTGTTGGAGAGGATGGCCTGGGGCGGGTAGAGGGTCCAGCCGGCGCCGGTGGGGCCGCCGGGCACGAACCAGCTGGCCACCAGCACCAGCACGGCAAGCAGGTAGGTCCAGTAGCTGAGCATGTTGACGTAGGGGAACACCATGTCCCTCGCCCCCAGCATCAGCGGGATCAGGTAGTTGCCGAAGCCGCCTAGGAACAGCGCGGTGATCAGGTAGATCACCATGATCATGCCGTGCATGGTGATGAACTGGTAATAGGCCGCGGCATCGATGAAGGTGAGGAAGCCGGGGAATGCCAGCTGCATGCGCATCAGCCAGCTGAGCACCAGCGCCAGCAGGCCGATGGCCAGTGCCGTACTGGCGTACTGGATGGCGATGACCTTGGCGTCCTGCGAGAAGACGTAGCGGGTCCACCAGCTGCGCGGATGGTACAGTTCGGCATCCGCAAACTCGGCGGCGTGGGCATCTGGCCCGTGGGTGGCGTCGACCATCAGAGTGCCTCCTCGCACTTAGCCTGATGCGAAATCGCGCCCGGAAGTCCGGCGGCCTCAATCGAGATTGGCCGTCTTGAGTACCTCCGGGGCGTAGAGTTGGGCGTAGGTCTGCTGGCCGGCGAGCCAGGCGTCGTAATCGGCTTGGGTGTCGATCACGACACCGCCGCGCATATAGGGGTGTCCGGTGCCGCAGAGCTCGGCGCAGAGCACTTCGAACTGACCGGTTCGGGTGGGCGTGAACCAGAAATAAGTGACCGCGCCGGGGATCATGTCCATCTTGGAGCGGAACTCGGCGACATAGAAATCGTGCAGCGTATCGACCGAGCGCAGCAGCATCTTCACCGGCTTGCCGACGGGCAGATGCAGATAATCGGCCTCGATCAGCACGTCGTCGTGGCCGTTGGGATCGTCGGGCTTGATGCCGTAGGGATTGTCGGGGGCGACGAGGCGGGTGTCGGTGAGGCCAAGCTTGCCGTCAGCGCCAGGGAGCCGATAGGCCCATTGCCATTGCGCGCCCATGACTTCGGCTTCGGTGGCCTCGGCGGGCACGTTGATGAACTGGCCCCACACGAACAGCCCGGGGATCAGCATGGCGGCGACGCCGACGGCGGTCAGCCCCATCAGCCAGCTCTCGAGCCGCCGGTTCTCGGGTTCGTAGTCGGCCTTCTGCCCCTCCTTGTGCCGGAAGCGCCAGACGCAATAGGCGACGAACAGCACCACGGCGGCGAACACGGCGCCGGTGATCCAGAAAGTGATGATGATGGTGTTGTCGATATAGCCCCAGTTGGAGGCGATCGGCGTCCACCACCAGGGGCTCAGGAAGTGGAACACCACCGAGCCGACGACGATCAGGACGAGAACGACTGCTACGACCATCCCACTCCTCCTCCAGAGGGCAGACGATGAGGCAGTCGGCGCCTAAAGCGGCGCAAAACAGACGTCGGGCGCAGCAGGGGTTCTGCTCGTCTTCAGCCATGCGTGGCGCATCGCTACAGAGCAAACATGGCCCGGATGGTCACAGGCCAGCTAGAATCGGAGCCATATTTGCTTTAGGCACCGGCACTTAGAACTTGATGATCACATCGACACACAAGCTTGTCAATTGCGACCAATGCTCGCACAACGCCTCGGCATCTGACCGACAACGTTCGCGCGAGCAACGCTTGTTTGAGTCGCTGCCGAACAGTAAGCTGCAGCAGGACTTGCAGCCGGCCGGCTTACGTCCGATCGGCGGGTCCATCGAGAGATGGCGATGCAGACATGTTCGAAGTGCGGTTTCAGCAACCCGGACTCGGCAAGATTCTGCGCCAATTGCGGTAATGCACTCGAGCCGCCGCGCCCCGTCGAGGGGGAGCGGCGTTTTGCTACGGTGCTGTTCGCCGACGTCGCCCGCTCCACCACCATTGCCGAGCAGATGGACCCCGAGGACTGGGCAGGCATCATGAATGGCGCCTTCGCCTTCATGAATGCGGCCGTCTCGCATTATGGCGGCACGGTCTCGCGGTTGATGGGCGATGCGGTGCTGGCCCTGTTCGGGGCGCCGATCGCGCATGAGGACGATGCGGAGCGGGCGGTGCGCGCCGGGCTGGAAATGCAGGAAGCGGCGATGCGCTACGCCGCCGGGATCAAGCAGCAGCACGGCGTCGATTTCGACCTGCGCGTCGGGATCAACACCGGCATCGCGGTGCTGGCATTCGTCGGCGACGCGATCCGTACCGAGTACACCGCGCTGGGCGACGCGGCCAACGTAGCGGCGCGGCTGCAATCGGCGGCCGAGCCGGGCACGGTGCTGATCAGCGCCGACACCCACAAGCTGGTGCACGCCCTGTTCGACTTTCGCCCGCGCGGCCGGATCGAGATGAAGGGCAAGGCCGAACCGGTCGACTCCTACGAGGTCGCCGGCGTCAGGGCGACGCCTGGAGCAACGCGTGGGCTCGAGGGCCTGACGTCGCCGCTGGTGGGCCGCGCGCGCGAAATCGGGCTGATGCGCGACCGCCTCAGCGAACTCGGCAAGGGAACCGGGTCGGTGGTGGCGGTGATCGGCGAGGCCGGATTGGGCAAATCACGGCTCATCGCCGAACTGAAACAGCTGCGCGACGCCCTGCCCGAGCCGCGCCCGATCTGGCGCGAGAGCCGCGCCATCTCCTACGGACAATCGATCCCCTATTATCCCTGGCGCCAGTTGGGACGCCTCATCGTCGGGGCCGACGACATGGACGCGGCACCGGTGGTGCGCGACAAGATCGCCGCCTGGGTGGCCCGGCTGGGGCTCAAACCCACCGACGTGCCGTTCTACGAGACGATGATCGCGGTCGAAGGAGAGGCGAGCCGCATTGCATTGAGCGCCATGTCGGGTGAGGCGGTGGTCAACGGAGTGGCCGCGGCGATCGTCAACGCCATCAAGGCGGTGATGCATGCAGGGGGCGGCGTGGTGCCCTATGTCATGGTGATGGACGACCTGCATTGGTCAGACAGCGCCACGCTGGAACTCATCGCGCAGGTCGCGACGCTGGCAGCCTTCGAGCCGATCACGCTGGTGCTGATCCTGCGGCCGGACCGGAAAGCCGCGAGCTGGCAACTGGTCGATCGCCTGCAGGCGAGCCTGGGCAGCAGCTTTGACAAGATCGAACTCGAGCCGCTCGGTGCCGCAGCATCGGGGGAACTGCTGAGCAACCTGCTGCATATCGAGGAACTGCCCGAGTCGATCCGCCAGCAGATTCTCGAACGCTCGGAAGGCAACCCGTTCTATCTCGAGGAGGTGCTGCGCTCGCTGATCGATGGCGGCCAGGTGGTGCGCGATGGGGTGCATTGGCGGGCGACGCGGGCGATCCTCGAGGCGACGATCCCCGATACGCTGGCCGGGGTGCTGAGCGCGCGGATCGACCGGCTGCCGGATTCGACCAAGCGCGTGGCGCAGACCGCCGCGGTCATCGGCCGGGTGTTCCAGCATCGGGTGCTGGAAACGATCTGCCGGGAGGCGCCGGCGACGGAGCGGATCGAGCATGTCGAGCCGCACCTGGCGACGCTCAGCTACGAGCAACTGGTGCGCGAGAAGGCGCGCGAACCCGAACGCGAGTATATCTTCAAGCATGCCCTGACCTGCGAGGCAGCCTATGGCCTGCTGCTGCGCTCGCGCCGCAAGGACCTGCACGCCCGCTGCGGCGAGGCGCTGGAGGCGTTGTTCGCCGAGCGCCGCGACGAGTTCGCCGCCATGCTGGCGCACCATTTCGAGGAAGCCGGCGACCTGCCGCGGACGCTGCAATACGCGCGGATCGCGGCCGAGAACGCCCGGCGCGTCTATGCGGTGCGCGAGGAACTGGTGCATCGCGAGCGGATTCTCGCGACGCTCGACCGGATGCCGGACGCCAGCGCTGCCGACATCATCGACGCCATTCTCGAGTGGGCCTGGGTGCGCAACCGGCGCGGCCAGTATGATGGCCTGTTGCCGCAGGTCGAGCGTGCGGTACAGATCGCCCGTGAGCTCGGCGACAAGCGACGGCTGGGGCTGGCGCTGTCGTGGATGGGCAACGTGCATATGGTGACGGGCTTCCCGTCGCGCGGCTTCCCCTATCTCAAGGAGGCCCAGGGGCTGGCCACCGAAATCGGCGACGACCAGGTGCTGCTGCTCCCACTGTTCATCGCGACGTGGTCGCTGGTCGAGCGAGATGCCCGCTCCGGCGAGGAAAAGCTCGCCGAGGTGATCGAAATGGCGCGCAAACAGGATGCTCCCGACATCCTCGGCCACGCACTCACCTACCGGGCCATGGCGCTGGCGCGGCTGGGGCAATTCGACCAGGCCAACGGGCTGATCGACGAAGCGCTGGGCATGATCTCGACGATCAGCTCGCCGGTGAAGCAGGCCGACGTGCATATCGGCGCCAGCATGGCCTATTACGACATGGGCGACATCGAGAAGGGTCTCGAACACGCGCATCTGGGCGCCGACCTGGCGATGTCGGCCAATGGCCTCGAATGCGCCTGCGCCGGTTATTTCGGGGTCGGCCGCGGCGAACTCGACCGGCGCAACATCGACGATGCGCTGGCGCAGTTCCGCCGGTCGTTGAAGCTCGCCGATGCCGTGGGCATGGACTACTACATCAACCTGATCCGTGCCGGGGTGGCCGAAGCCGAATTCGAGAAAGGCACGACGGGCTCGGTCGAGCAGTTGCGCAGCGCCATCGAGAGCGCGCGATCGACCGATGACGATTTCGTGGTCGCGGCGCTCGCCATGCCATTCGCACGCGCCCTCATGCGGCTGGACCGGGCCGGCGAGGCACGGGACGCCATCGCCGCCGCCATCGCCTATTTCCGCCGGATGGCGCTCAAGCCTTATCTCGCCAATGCCTTGATCGTGCTCGGCGACGTCGCCGATGCGCAGGGCGACGGCACCGCCGCCGCGACAGCCCGCGAAGAGGCCGCAAGCCTGCGCGATGAATTCCGGCTGCCATCGCCGCCGCCCGCGACGCCCGCTCCGGTGCTGCAGGCCTAGCCATGGACAAGCCGGTGATCCTTGCCGTGGATGACGAGCCTTCGGTTCTCGCCGCGGTGGCGCGTGACCTCAGGCGCCACTACGCAGCCGCATACGACGTGGAGCGCGCCGCTTCGGGAGCCGAGGCGCTGGAGGTGCTCAAGGACCTCAAGCTCGCCGGGCGCATCGTGGCGCTGTTCGTGGTGGATCAGCGGATGCCGGAAATGAACGGCGTGACGTTTCTGAGCCGCGCGATGGAGCTCTACCCGGAAGCTCGCCGGGTGCTGCTGACCGCCTATGCCGATACCGACGCGGCGATCCGGGCGATCAACGAGGTGCGGCTCGACCACTACCTGATGAAACCCTGGCACCCGCCCGAGGAGCAGCTCTATCCGGTGCTCGACGACCTGCTCGACGACTGGCGCGCCAGCTACCAGCCGGTGTTCGAGGGGGTGCGGGTGATCGGGCACCGCTGGCTGGCCGACGGCCATCGGGTGCGCGATTTCCTGGCGAGGAACCTGGTGCCCTATCGCTGGCTCGACATCGAGACCGATGCCGAAGCGGAAACGCTGCGCGGGCTGGCAGGTGCGGCGGCCGAGCCGCTGCCGCTGGTGATCCTCGCCGACGGGACGGCGCTGTCGCGCCCGACGATCGCCGCGCTGGCCGAACGGCTGGGGCTGCACACCCGTGCGACGGCCGAGACCTATGACCTGCTGGTCGTCGGCACCGGGCCGGCCGGGCTGGCAGCGGCGGTGTACGGTGCATCGGAGGGTCTGAGGACGCTCCTGGTCGAGCGCGAGGCGCCCGGGGGACAGGCCGGCACCAGTTCGCGCATCGAGAATTACCTCGGCTTCCCGGTGGGGCTCAGCGGGGCCGACCTGACGCGGCGCGGCGTGCAGCAGGCGCGGCGGTTCGGCGCCGAGATCCTGACGCCGGTCGAAGCCGTGCGTCTCGAAACGCAGGACGGCTATCACCTCGTAACGCTGAGCAATGGCAACACGGTCGCCGCACAGGCGCTGCTGATCGCGACCGGCGTCTCGTACCGGCTGCTGGAGGTACCGGGCGCGGAGCGGCTCTCGGGCGCCGGGCTCTATTATGGTGCGGCGATGACCGAGGCGATGGGCACTGCCGGACAGGATGTGCTCGTGGTGGGTGCCGGCAACTCGGCGGGGCAAGCGGCACTGCACCTGGCACGCTATGCCAGGTCGGTCACGGTGCTGGTACGGGGAAAATCGCTTGCCGACAGCATGTCGCAATACCTGATCGAACGGATCGAGGAGACCGAGAACGTCGCCGTGCAGACCGGCGCCTCGATCAATGCACTGCTCGGCGAGGAAAGCCTCGAGGCGGCGGCGGTGCTCGACAATGCGACCGGTGCGGTGACCCAGGTGCCGGCGCGGGCGGCCTTCGTGTTCATCGGCGCTTCACCACGCACCGACTGGCTCAAGGGCAAGCTGCAGCTCGACGCCCAAGGCTTCATTCTGTCGGGACCGGATCTGGTACGCGAGCCCGGCCGCCGGCCAGACGGCTGGACGCTCGAGCGCGAGCCGTTCTGGCTGGAAACCAGCGTGCCCGGGATCTTCGTGGCCGGCGACGTGCGGCGGCAATCGACCAAGCGGATCGCTTCGGCGGTCGGCGAGGGGGCGATGGCAGTGACCTTCGTGCACCAGCACCTGCGCGGCCCGGCTCCCGCGCAACGGCCGCCGCCGGCATCAGGTGGCTGAGCCATGTCCGCAGTTGCAGCCGACGCTCGGCAGAGCACCGACCTGATCCGCCAGGTGCCGATGTTTGCCGAACTGAGCGAGGCCGAAGCGAGCGAGCTCTGGCATGCCGGCCGGCGGGTCGGGCTCAGCCCCGGCGAGGTGTTCATCCGCGAGGGCGAGCAAGGCGGTACGCTCTACATTATCCTTGCTGGCGCAGTGGAGGTGACCAAGCGGGACGGCGAGCACGAGGTGACGCTGGCAACGCGCGGGCCCGGGGAGTTCCTCGGCGAGATGTCCCTCCTCGAACAGGCGCCTCGCACCGCATCGGTGCGAGCCACCGAGCCGAGCCAGGTGCTGGCCATCGGCTCGGAAGCATTCCGCCAGTTGCTGGCACGGCGACCGGAGGCGGCGGCGACGCTGCTGCGCACCGTGACCTCGCGCCTCAGGAGCACCGAGGCCTCGCTGGTGCAGGCCGACAAGCTGGCGGCGCTTGGAACGTTGGCGGCGGGGCTCGCGCATGAGCTCAACAATCCCGCCGCCGCGATCCAGCGCTCGACCGGATATCTCAGTGAAGCGTTCGAGGAGTGGCGCCGCCGGACGGTCGAACTCAGCATGCTGGAGATGACACCCGAGGAGCGGCAGGGGCTGGCGGAACTGGAGCGCAGCATCGCCGATTGCCGGGCAACGCGCTGCTCCGACGCCGAGGCGCGACGGATCGAGTCGCGGCTGAGCCAGCGGCTCGAAGGGCTCGGAATCGCCGATCCCTGGGAAATCGCCCCGGCGATGGCCGCCTATGGCTGGTCGGTCGAACGGCTGGAGCCGGTACTGGCCAGCTTTGCCGCAGCGCATGTCACCCCGGTGCTGCACTGGCTGGGGCGCGGGCTGGCGGCGCAGCAGCTGATGGAAGAGATCGAGGTCGCCTCCAAGGCGATCTCCGGCATCGTCAGGTCGGTGAAGGCCTATGCCTATCTCGACCAGGCGCCGGTGCAGGATGTCGATATCGCCATGAGCCTCGACGACACGCTGATGATCCTCAATCACAAGCTGAAGCACGGGGTAACGGTGACCCGACTGTACGAGCCGGCTCTGCCCCGGATCGAGGCCTATGCCGGCGAGCTGAACCAGGTGTGGACCAACCTGATCGACAACGCCGTGCAGGCGATGGATGGGACGGGCCGGCTGGAAGTCGGCGCCAGGCGACTGGGCGATGAGGTCGAGGTACTGATCGCCGACAGCGGGCCGGGCATCCCCGAGGACGTGGGGCGGCGGATCTTCGAGCCGTTCTTCACCACCAAGGCACAGGGCGTCGGCACCGGCCTCGGCCTTCACATCGCGCACAACATCGTGGTGAACCGGCACCGCGGGCGCATCAGCTTCAGCTCCCGCCCCGGGCGGACCGAGTTCCGCATCGTGTTGCCATTGCGGCTGGGCCGCCCAGCGACACCGGAGAAGACCCATGGCGATGGGTGAAGGCTGCAGCCATGGCGCGCTGATCAGCGACGTCGAGCCGAACTCGACCGACACCTGCCCCGAGTGCGTGGCGCGCGGCGACGGGTGGGTGCATCTGCGGGTGTGTCTCGTCTGCGGCCAGGTCGGCTGCTGCGACGAATCGCCGAACCGCCATGCGCGCCGGCACTTTCATGCGACCGGCCACCCGGTGATCCAGTCGTACGAAATCGGCGAGAACTGGCGCTACTGCTTCATCGACGATGTCGAGCTGCCCGCGGGCGAACCGATGCGCCGAAGCTAAAGCGCAAACGGCTTGAAGTGCTTGCTGAGCTTCAGCGTCTGCGCCTGGTAGTTCGAACCGAGCCCGGTGCCGTAAAGCCGGTCGGGGGCTTCGGCCAGCCGCTCGTAGATCAGCCGGCCGATGGTCTGGCCGTGGCCGAGCAGGAACGGCACCTCGCGGCTGCGCACTTCGAGCACCGCACGGCTGCCGGTGCCGCCGGCGGCGGAGTGGCCGAAGCCGGGGTCGAAGAAGCCGGCATAGTGAACGCGGAACTCGCCGACCAGCGGATCGAACGGCACCATTTCGGCCGCATAGGCCGGCGGGACGTGCACGCTTTCGCGGGACACCAGGATGTAGAACTCGTCGGGATCGAGGATGAACTCATCGGCGCCGCGGTTGATCAGCGGCTCCCAGTAGTCGAGGACATCGAGATTATCCTTGATGTCCATGTCGATGACGGGGGTATGGCGCTTCGAACGGAAGCCGATCAACCCGTTCCGGTCGGCGCCCTTCAGATCGATCGACAGCAGCACGCCCTCGCCGACCTCGGCGTTGGCGTCGAACACCAGGGTTTCGACATTGTGCAGCGACTTGTGTTCGAACAGGCTCAGCCGGCTGTCGCCGACCCGGAAGCGCATCTGGCTGAGGCGCGAGCCGGTGCGAACGCGCACCGGGAAGGTGCGCGGGCTGATCTCGAGGTAAAGCGGCCCCTTGTAGCCGGAGGGCACCGTGTCGAAGCCGCGGGCGTGGTCGCCGATGACGCGGGTGAAGACATCGAGCCGCCCGGTGGAGCTCTTGGGGTTGGCGCCGGCCGATACCGGATCGGGCAGGTTCAGGCCTTCCTGCAGCGGCACCAGGTAGACACAGCCGCGCTCGAGCACGGCGCTGCCGGTCAGGTCGAGCTCATGCAGCTTCAGCGTTTCGATGCGCTCGGCCACGGTATGCTCCGGCCCGGGCAGGAAGCTCGAGCGGATGCGATAGGCGACCTTGCCCAACCTCAGATCGAGGCTGGCCGGCTGCACCTGGTCGGCATCGAAGGGACGATCGCTGACGATATTGCCGCGCGCGGCCAGCCGCTCGATGAAACGGGCGGGGAACACGCCCTTGGCCCAAAGCTCGCTATCCAATGACCTACCCCGCAACCCGGAACGCGCTGCCGTTTCGGCGAGGCGCTCCAGAGCTTTGACCTTTCGCGCGTCGGCGACAGGAAGTCTGCAGCTTTCCTGAAGGCGCCCTAACCACCTCCCCTAGCAACCTGAGGCGTTGACGCCAAGACGGCATGGGTCGTATATCCACGCTATGCGCCTTTGCGGTGACGCCAAGCTTTCGCCGTTTCGTTGAAACGGCGAAATGCTCCGGTCTCCGAAGTGGTCGCGCTTTCGAACCGGAAAAGTCTCACAACTTTTCCTGAAAGCGCTCCGGGCGCATGGTGGTGATTTGGCCGGTCTGATTGCAGCCACCTAAAACAAGTCGCTAAAGAGACCCGTTGAGCCGGCCGCCAGAACGCGTGCCGGCTTTGTTGTTTTCGAGGCTAGAGATGTCGAAGTCGAAGAATCCGCTGAACGACGAGAAAAACCGCTCCCCCGCCACCCAGGTCGTGCATGGCGGCACGCAGCGAAGCCAGTTCAAAGAGACCTCGGAAGCGATCTTCATGAACTCGGGCTACTCCTACCCGAGCTCGCAATATGCCGAGGACCTGTTCCTCAACAAGATCAACAAACCGGCCCATAATTACTCGCGCTTCGCCAACCCGACGATGGACATGTTCCAGGACCGGATGGCGCTGCTCGAAGGCGCGGAAGCCGCGCGGGCCTTCGCCACCGGCATGTCGGCAGTCACCAACGCAGTGATGAGCCAGGTGCGGGCCGGCGACCACATCGTGGCGGCGCGCGCGCTATTCGGCGGGTGTCGCTATGTCGTCGAGGACCTGATGCCGCGCTTCGGCGTCAACTCCACGCTGGTCGACGGGCGCGACCCCGAGAACTTCGCCCGGGCGATGCGAGAGAACACCAAGGTGATCTTCATCGAGACGCCGACCAACCCGACGCTGGAACTGGTCGACATCGCGGCCGTGGCGAAGATCGCCAAGGCGCATGGCGCCAAGCTGATCGTCGACAACGTGTTCGCCACCGCGCTGTTCCAGAAGCCGTTGCAGCTGGGCGCGGACCTCGTCACCTATTCGGCGACCAAGCATATCGACGGCCAGGGCCGGGCACTGGGCGGTATCGTTCTGGGGTCGAAGGAACTGATCGAGGGTGATGTACACACCCTGTTGCGCCAGACCGGGCCGTCATTGTCGCCGTTCAATGCGTGGGTGCTGCTCAAGGGCATCGAGACGCTGCCGATCCGCGTCAGGCAGATGACCGAGGGCGCGACTAAGGTGGCCGACTTCCTCGCCGGGCACCCCAAGATCGAGCGCGTCTCCTACCCGTTCCACCCCTCGCACCCGCAATACGAACTGGCCAAGCGGCAGATGAAGAGCGGTTCGACGCTGGTGGCGTTCGAGGTCAAGGGTGGGCGCGAGGCGGCGTTCACGCTGTCGGACTCGCTGGCGGTGATCCTGATCTCCAACAACCTCGGAGATGCCAAATCGCTGATCACCCATCCGGGCACCACCACCCATGCCCGGTTCACCGAGGAGGTTCGGCTGGAATCGGGCATCACCCCGGGCCTGCTGCGGCTTTCGGTGGGGCTCGAGGACGCCGATGACCTGATCAAGGACCTCGAATACGGGCTGAGCCAGGTCTAGGGCGAGGTGTCCGGCCTGACGCAATCTGCGAGTGCAGACGGCGTCGGGCCGGCGGATCGCAGCGCGGCCGGGCGCATCTTGCCGACGACGCGGCGAACGGCTCATTGCGGCTCGACCGGCGCCTGCCAGAACGGGCCGCGCATCCACTGGTCGCGGAACAGCTCGAAGTTGACGAAGTCGATAATCTCGCCGGTCACCGGGTTCTGCTTATGGCGATGCCAGGTGCCGACATGGTCGAAGCCCAGACGGCGATAGCTGAAGATCGACGCGGCGTTGCGGGAATCGACCACCCCATAGAAGCGCTCGACGCCGCAATGGGCAAAGAAGTGGTTCAGCAGGCGGGCTCGCACCTCGACCACAACGTTCCTGCCCCACCAGGTGCGGTCATGCACGGCGACGGTGCCGAAGGCCGAGCGATAGCCTTGCAGCCGCACCATATGCGCGCCGATGGGCACCTGCTCACCCTTGGGGATGATGGCAAAAGCGAAACGGTTGCGAGTGCGCGGCAGCGGCCCGCGCAGCAGCCAGTGCCCAAGCGAGCGAGGCTTGGACGTCTGCATCAGGCCGGTGAGAATCTCCGGATCGTGGCGCCAGCTATTGGTGACGCGCACGGCCTCGATCAGCCCCATGGGCTTGAGGATGAAGCGTTCGGTTTCAAGCGGACCGACGACCAGCTTGCTCATTGCCGTTCGACCATGGCGCGGACATCGGCGCGCACGATCTTGCCGCGATCATTGCGCGGGATCGCCGCCACCGCGAACAGCCTCGAGGGCACGGCCTCGTCGCGCACACGGGCCCGGCACCAGGCCTTCAACGCCTCGGGATCGAACGATGCTCCGTCAGCGAGGACGATTGCCGCGGCCACGGCCTCGCCGGCAATGGCATCCGGAATGCCGAAGGCACAGGCCTCGGCGATCGCCTCATGCCGCTCGAGCAGCATGTCGATCTCCTCGGCCTGGATCTTGATGCCGCCGCGGTTGATCTCGGATTTGCTGCGGCCGACGAGGATGAGGTTGCCGGCCTGGTCCAGCTCGCCGATGTCGCCGGTGCGGAACCAGCCATCGACGAACGCGGCCTCGTCGAGGTCGGGGCGTTGCCAGTAACCCAGCATCATCGAGGGGCTTTGCACCAGCACCTCGCCGCGTCCCGCGGCATCGGCGGCGATGGCGACGTTGCCGCCCCAGAGCCGGCCGACATAGCCGTCGCGCGCCTCGGCCTCGTCGAGACTGCCGCCGGCGATCCAGTTGGCGGTTTCGGTCATGCCGAACATGTTGAACACCTGGCGCGTGCCGCACCACTCGGCGATGGCGCGCCAGTGTTCGATGGAGAGCGGGGCCGAGCCGACATGGACGCGCTCCAGCACCGGGCCGGGACGCGCCGAGACGCGCAGCGCCAGCTTCCAGAATGACGGCACCGAACTCATGAAGCTGATGCGGTTGGCCGTCAGATAGCCGGCGAGGCCGGCGAGTTCGCCGAGCGCCGGACTCGGCCACAGGTGTACCCGTCCACCGGCCAGCAGCGGGGTCAGGACGTTGCCGATCAGCCCATGGCCAAAGAACACCGGCAGCACGCAGAGGCTTTCGCGCAGGGTATGGGGGCCGATCTCGGCGCTGTTCAAAGCGGCGCGGGCAAGCAGGCTGCGCACCGAATGGACGATGCCCTTGGGCCTCCCGGTGGTGCCGGAGGTCATCAGGATAAGAGCCGGATCATCGAGGCGCAGCGGCCTCGGCTCCCCCTGCTCCGGAGCGCCGCTGGCCGGCCGCTGCGGGCCGAGCCAGATCGAGGCACCGGTGGCCTGCAGCACGTTCTCGCACTCTTCAGACCTGAGGCCGGGATTGACCGCGACAGCGACGAGGCCGACCTCCCAGCAGGCGAAGATGGCAACGAGATAGTCGACAGGATTGGGCTCGGCCACCACCGCCCGGGCGCCTGGCCTTAGGCCGCGGCCCGTCAGTTCGGCGGCCTTGTCGCCCACCCGCCGGCGGATGCCTTCCGCGCTCAGCGCCGCGCCGCCCCTCACATCGACCAGGGTCGCGGCTGCAGGAAGCATGGCAGTGAACGAGAGGTTCCGGATCATCCAGCGCCTCGCGGGACGATGCGCTGCAGGCCACGGAAGGTGTGGCGGCGGACCTTGGAGAAGAACGCCGTGGGGGCGGCGAGCACCGCGGCGCCATCGACCAGCCGGGTTGCAAAGCCGCTGGCACTGCCGCCGTCGATACGACCGCCGGCGGCATGGGCGGCGGGAGCGTCGAACAGTTCGGCGATCAATTCGAGGCAGAGGCGCGCCTCGAGCCCGAGGCCCAGCCGGCGCGCCATCTCCGGCAACAGGGCGACTTCATCGGGCGAGAGGTGGCGCCAGGCCTGCAGCACGTCGACCAGCAGCCGAAGCTGGTGGAACTTGTGACCCAGTGCGGCATGGACCACGGCGACGAAGAACTGCGGCAGGCCGGCGCTCGCGTCACCCCGGCCGCTGGCCATGAACTCGGCATAGCCGAAGCTGATGCGCCGGCGCAGGCCCTGGTAGTGCACCAGGTTGCCATGCACCTCGATCAGCAGTGCATCCATGTCGGGCTGGATCCACTTTTCTTCCTGGTTCTGTTCGGTGTGGTCGAGCAGCGGTTTCAGGAACAGCCGATAGCCGAGCCCGGTCAGCAGGTCGCCGATCGGGGCGCGGGCCGAGGGCGCCACCATGATGTCGATATCGGTGAAGGGTCGATCCGACGGTGCCGGATAGATCTGCCGGGCAAAGACCGGGCCCTTGACGATCACCGCCTCGAGGCCGTTCTCGGCGATATGGCGGTCGACCTTGGCGGCGATGCCGCGCAGGTGCATCGACAGGCCGACCAGCAGGGTCAGCTCGCCCTGCGCCTCCCGAAGCGCGGCAGTGCTGTGCTGGGGAGCGAGCTTGCGCGTCACGACGGGCAGCACATTGTGGTCACGCGCCAGCTGCAGCAGTGGGTCGACCAGTTCCGCCGGGACGGTGGCGGCCGGCGCCTCAGGGTCGGCCAGGGTGCACACCAGCGTGTCGAGCCGGGCGATCATCATCATGCAACGATCTTTTCGATGTTGAGCGCCGCCAGCATGACCGGTGTGAGGTCGGTCGGATCGGACCCGGCGGACAGCCGATAGGCGGGCACGGCTCGCACCAGGTCACCGAGCCGCCTGAACAGTTCGCGCTCGCCCTTGGGCACACCGACCCTGGTGGAACGCACGTTGTCGGCGGCGGCGAGGGCAAGCACCTCGGCCTTGCTGGTCGGCTCGCAGCGGCTCGTCGTCTCGCCGCTGCGCTCCAGCACGAGAACCGCCGCGATCTCGCGCGCGGCGATGCTCTCGACGCTGACCGTGGTCCTCAGCGCCGCGAGGGTCACCGGCCGCTCGTCCTCGGCGCTCCACTCGCCACTCAGCAGCGGTTTCACCCAGGGCAGCATTTCGGCGGTGCGGCGATGCACCTTGAGGTTTCGCGGCATGCCCCAGGCGGTCGGCCGGTCAGCGCCGACATTGCAGGCCATGGCATCGTCGGAGCAGAGACCCAGGCCCCCGGCGGCCAGCGCCAGGGTCGAAGTGGTCTTGCCGGCGCCACTGCGGCCGAAGATCAGCGCCACGCGACCATCAGGCAGGGTCAGCCCGGCGGCGTGGACGAGAAACTGGTTCGCGGCCAGCAGCGCCGCCTGCAAGGCAAGCTGCCCGCAGGTCATGACGATCCGCTCCTCGGCCCCCGGGGCGACGATGATGGTCGCCTCGCGCGCCGTATCGGACAGGGTGAGCGAAATGACGCCCGGAAACGCCAGGACGCGTTCCTGCGGTGCCTGCCAGAAGCAGGCCTCGCCCTCGTCGAGGATCGGCCCCTGATACAATGGGTCGGTGCCCTGCGGCATCGCCAGCGGCTCGCCCGAGGTGATGGTGAGTCCGAAGGCCAGCGGAGCGGTCGGCAGGGGGCGCGAGCGGCCGGCGAAGATACGGCCGAAGAAATCCACCAGCACCGGCTGTATGGCGGTGACCCGCAGCGAGGCGCCCTGCAGGTCGAAGAACTTCTGGATCAAACTCTGGCTCCGTGCGGGTCCGCCGGCCCGACCGCCGGGGCGGCGTGCACATGAATCTGCACCTGGCCGGGGATGCGGGCATTGATGACTTCAACGCCGTCCAGCGTCACCCAGCAATGCGCTGAAAGGCTCGGCCGGCCGATGGATTTGGGGTCGACGGAAAAATGCAGGCGTGGCTCGTAGCCGCAACGACGCAAGGCGGCGAAGCCGACCAATCCGCTGCGCAGGCACCGATTGTTGCGCATCAGGATGGGCCAGCGCGCCGCACGCCGTACCGAGCGGGCGATGTAGGAGACCGGAAAGCGCGGCCAGCTATGGGGCGGCACCGCCGAGACGTCGCTCAGTATCTGGGAGAACTCGCGGCCTGCGATACGTGCCGGAAGCGTTCGCGCCGCGATCCACAGCCGTAAACGAAATGCCAGCCGATCGAGGGACCCGGCGCCGGCCTGTTCTGCCGGCTCACGCGGCATGCACGATGATGCCTTCAGCAACCAGCCCGGCGATCAGTTCCGGCAGGTCGTCGGCCAGCGTGGCGGCGTCGACCTCGAACTCATCGGCCATGCGATGCGCCACGGCTTCGACGTTGCGGACGCCGTCGAGATGCTTGAGGAAACAGAGCGAGGTGTCGTTGCACGAATAGAGCTGCCCGCTGCCAAGCAGGAGGATGACAGCGCCCTCCCCCACCGGTTCGAACGAAACTTCGTCGCCGAGGCGGTACACTGCATCCATTCACGCACCAGAAATTCAAGACAAACAGGGTCGGGGCCGGAGAGCCGGCCCCGCGCAATCACACCGGCGGAGTTTTGCTCGTCGCAGCAGAAATCGCTGCAAGCTTCTGCTCTTTGACGATGGTCGGCTTGGCGTAGACCTTCTTCACGTTCAGTCCTCCTGCAATCTGCCCCAATGCAGATTTCTGGCAGCCTATCACGATCCGGCCGCGAACTCACACCCGAACGAAAGAGCCCCGCCCCCGCGTACCGATGCGGTCGTTACGCGACGAGACGGCGCCGCAATCAGAACGGCTTGCTGCTCACAGCGGTGATCGCCACGAGTTTCTGGTCCTTGACCAGCGTCGGCTTGCTGTAGTGCTTCTTCATCTTCATCCCCAAATCGCCCAGATCGGACCGACTCGAGCCGGTCCAATTCGCCACATCCACCAGACTATTGTTGGGGCATTTTGCTGGAAACCGGCACAGCCGTAATGGCAGCCAGTTTCTGCTCTTTGACCAGAGCCGGCTTCGTGTACGTCTTCTTCATGGTTATCCCCCAACCTACACGCTCACGGTGCAGATCTTCAGACTAGCAGAAGTTGCGCCCGTCCGGACAATCACTTCTTTGCTGTCATCGACAAGGGATCGGCGACCCCGAGTCTTATCGTCAGCCAGCCGGTTTGCTGACAACAGCAGTGATAACCGCGAGCTTCTGGTTCTTGACCAGCGTCGGTTTCGTGTAGGTCTTCTTCATCTGCATCCCTCTCAAGACGGCCTATCGGGTCCGGATGACACCGGACGCGATCACGGAGGCGGAGCTTTGCTCGAAATCGGAGCTGCTGTGATGGAGGTCAGCTTCTGCTCTTTGACAAGAGCCGGCTTGGAATAGGTCTTTTTCATCATCATTCCCTATGCGCGCCCCCAAGGCGCGACGACGGCAGAGTAACAGAACCGATGCAGATCGGAAAACCCGGTTGTCTTGCTGTCACCAGGAAAAGGAGACCGGAGCGATGCCCCGGCCCCTCAGGTCACGTCACCTTGCTGGAAATCGGCTCGGCGGTGATCGAGGTGAGCTTCTGCTCTTTGACAAGCACAGGCTTGGTATAGGTCTTTTTCATAGTATGTCCCAAAAATTCCCCTGCACAACCAGCAGGGTAGCAGGGAAACTACCTGAGTCGGCCGACCCCGCAACCGCTCCGTCTAGATTTTGCGGTACAGCATGACCCGCTGGGCGAGTCCCCTGCCCTCGAAGCGCGTCACCTCGGCCACCAGGTTGACCGGACGCCCATCGAGCGCCAGCGGCGCGTCGGTCAGCCGGCGCGCCGCCGCAATCGGTTCGGGCGCTTCGACCGTCTGCGGCAGGCTGACGCTGGGGGGCTTGGCTCGATAGTCGTAGAGCGTGACGGTGTATCGGGGCATCGGCATTCTCATCGGCTGCTGTGCGGTCGCGACGAGCGACCATAGCCTCCGGCAGCTGACAGGTTGCTGAACCCCGCGCGTCCTCACGCACCTTGCGAAGAATTCACCCACCTTACCAAGCCCTAATGCGACTTCTTGATCTCGGCGCTCTACTTTAGGTGCGATGGGTATTTGGGCTTTGCAGGTGCGGCGATGAAGCGGTGGTTGAAGTGGATTGTCCTGGTGGTCCTGCTCGGCGCAGCCGGCGCGGGCTGGCTGGTGTTCAGCGCCCCCGCCAAGGATGAGGTGCCGCGCACGACGCCGGTGGCCCGCGGCAATGTCGAAGAAACCGTCCTCGCCTCGGGCGTGATCCAGGCCAGTTCGCTGGTCAGCGTCGGCGCCGAGGTCTCGGGCCGGATCAAGACGCTCAATGTCGCCCTGGGCGACGACGTGAAGGCCGGCGACGTGATCGCCGAGATCGACTCGCTGAACCAGGAGAACGCGGTGAAGGCGGCGCAGGCGGCGCTCGCCAACACCGAGGCGCAAAAGACCATCCAGACCGCCAATCTGGGCCAGGCGAGAACCGCGCTGGACCGGGCGGAAAAGCTCAGCCCGCAGAAACTGATCTCAGATGCCGACCTGCAGACGGCCCAGTTGGCGGTGCAGACCGCCGAAGGACAGCTGCAGGCGATCGACGCGCAGATCCAGCAGGGGCAGATCAACGTCGAGGCGGCGCAGCTCAATCTCGATCGCACCAAGATTGTCGCGCCGTCGGACGGCACGGTCGTGGCGGTGTCGGTGGAAGTCGGCCAGTCGGTCAATGCCAACAATTCCTCGCCGACCATCGTCAAGCTCGCCAACCTCGACAAGATGGTGGTGAAGGCGGAAATCTCGGAGGCCGACGTGCCGCGGGTGGAGCCCGGGCAGCAGGTCTATTTCACCATCCTCGGCGATCCCGACACGCGCATCAATGCGACCCTGCGGGCGGTCGAGCCGGCGCCGGATTCGATCGCCTCGGACGACACGTCGTCGAGCTCGTCGGCCACCGCGGTCTATTACAACGGCCTGTTCGACGTCGATAATCCCGGCCACAAGCTGCGCATCTCGATGACCGCACAGGTGACGATCGTGCTCAAGTCGGTCGACGACGTGCTGACCGTGCCCGCCTCGGTGCTGGGCCGGAAGGGTCGCGACGGCAACTACCTCGTGCAGGTCTGGGACCAGCAGAAGGGCGCGGTCGAGCCCAGGAAGGTCAGTGTCGGGCTCAACAACAACGTGACGGCCGAGGTGCTGGACGGGCTCAGCGAAGGCGACCTGGTGGTCAACGGCACCGCCGCCGCGCCGGCAGCCCGTACCGGCAACGCGCAAGGCGGCGGCAACCGGAACATCCTCACCGGCGGCGGACCGCCGGTCGGAGGGTTCGGGCGCGGAGGCTGAGGCCATGACCGAGCCGCTGATTTCCATCCGGAAGCTCCGCCGCGAGTATCCGATCGGCACCGAGAGCATCACGGTGCTCAAGGATATCGACCTCGACATCGAGGCCGGCGAGATGATCGCCATCATCGGACAATCCGGCTCCGGCAAGTCGACATTGATGAACGTGCTCGGCTGCCTCGATAATGGCTGGACCGGCGAATACCGGCTCGCCGGACGCGACATCGCGCGGCTCAAGCCCGATGAGCTGGCCGAGCTCCGGCGCGAGCATTTCGGTTTCATCTTCCAGCGCTACCAATTGCTGGCCGATCTCGATGCGCTGGAAAATGTCGAAGTGCCGGCGATCTATGCCGGTGCGCGCAAGCAGGCGCGGCGCGAGCGGGCGCACAAGCTGCTGGAGCGGCTGGGTCTGGGCGAGCGGCTGACGCACCGGCCGAACGCCCTGTCCGGCGGCCAGCAGCAACGTGTCAGCGTGGCGCGCGCGCTGATCAATGGCGGCGAGGTGATCCTCGCGGACGAACCCACCGGGGCGCTCGATTCACGGAGCGGCAAGGAGCTCATGGCGTTGCTCAAGGAGCTCAATGCCGAAGGGCATACCATCATCATCGTCACGCACGACCCCACGGTGGCGGCACAGGCCGACCGGGTGGTCGAGCTGAGCGACGGCGTGATCGTCGCCGACCGCCGCAAGGATGGAGTCGATGCCCCGGCCGGCCGGTCCGGCGACGCCATCAAGCGGATTCCGCGCTGGCGCGAAGCGATCGACCGGGTCGGCGAAGCCTTCCAGATGGCGCTCAGGGCGCTGTCGAGCCATCGCCTGCGCACCTTTCTCACCATGCTCGGCATCATCATCGGCATCGCCTCGGTGGTGTCAGTGGTGGCGCTGGGGCAAGGCAGCCAGCAGGCGGTGCTCGACCGGATCAGTTCGATCGGCACCAACACCATCAACATCCTGCCCGGCACCAATGCCGCAGACCGGCGACGCGACGCGATCCGCACGCTGGTGCCGGCCGATGCGGCGGCGATCGCCGCGGAAAGCTACGCCGACAGCGTGACCCCGCAGGTCTCCAGCAACGGCCAGGCGCGCTATCGCAACGTCAGCGCCGCCGCGCAGGTGCAGGGCGTCGGGCCCGACTATTTCCGGGTCAACAATCGCAGCTTCGTCGAGGGTGCGGCATTCGATACGGCCAGCACCAGCGCGCTGGCGCAGGTGGCGGTGATCGACACCACGGCGCGCGACACGCTGTTCACCAACGGCGAAGATGCGGTCGGGCAAGTGGTGCTGGTCGGCAATGTGCCGCTCAGGATCATCGGCGTGGTCGCGGCGAGCACCAACAATTTCGGGCCGCAATCGAACTCGATCAGCATCTGGATGCCCTACACCACCGCGATGTCGCGGATCCTGGGGCAGAGCTGGCTGTCGACGATCACGGTCCGTGTCGCCGACACAGCCGACGTCACCGAGGCGCAGGCGGAGATCCAGGCGCTGCTCGAGCAGCGGCACGGCACGGTGGATTTCAGCCTGCAGAACACCGACACCATTCGCGAGACCATCCAGTCGACCTCGCAGACGCTGACGCTGCTGATCTCGGCCATTGCCGTGATCTCGCTGATCGTGGGCGGCATCGGGGTGATGAACATCATGCTGGTGTCGGTGCGCGAGCGGACCCGCGAGATCGGCGTGCGCATGGCGGTCGGGGCCCGGCAGGGTGATATCCTGCAGCAGTTCCTGATCGAGGCGGTGCTGGTCTGCCTGATCGGCGGCACGGTCGGTGTGCTGTTGTCGCTGGGCATCGGCTTCGGCGTCGAGCGGCTGATGAGCGGGCTCACCTTCATCTACTCGCCGGCGACGATCATCGCGGCGTTCGTCTCGTCGAGCCTGATCGGCGTGCTGTTCGGCTTCATGCCGGCGCGTTCGGCGGCGCGCCTCGACCCGGTGGTGGCGCTGGCCAGCGAGTGAGGCGACGGCCGGAGCATTTCACCGTTTGAATGACCGTCGAATGCTCCAGGTCCTTGATCTTGTCGCGCTCGTCACCAGAGGCCGGGGATCCAGCGGAAGCGGACCCGTTGCATGTAGTCGGCATAGCCGGACAACTCGGCTTCGAGCGTCGCTTCTTCGGCGAGCGTCCGCAGCGCCAGGGTGATGCAGCAGATCAGCACAGGAATGACTGCCGCGAGCGAACCGAGCGCCAGCGCCGTGCCGAGACCCAGCGCGAGGCCGCCGGCATAGCCGGGATGACGAATGACGGCATAGGGACCGGTGTCGATGACCTTGTGGCCGCGATCGGTCTGGATGCGCACCGTCAGCTCGAAGTGCCGGTTGACGCCCTGCGCCCAGCTGGTGATCCAGAACCCGGCGATGAACAGCAGGTAGCCCAACCAGATCAGGGCTGCGGGGGCCTGCAGCCAGTCGAAGCGAAAATCCAGGCCGGCGACCGGCAGGATCAGCGCGAATGCGGCAACGGTGACGGCCACATAGGCGAAGTCCCAGGATTTGCTGCCGGCCTGCGGTCGCCGTCGCACCGCGAACAGTTCCGGATCGACGCGCCACAGATAGGCGATGGCGATAGCGATAACGACGACGAACAGCGCCAGATATCGCCATGCTGCCGCCCAATCGACGGTGCCTGCGGCACCGAACAACAAGACAGCCATGATGAGCAGCGTGACGGCAAGCGAGCCGAGCGACCGATAGAGATCGGGGCGAAAGTCTCGTCGAGCGTCCGGCATTTTCCACTCCGCGCCGATGGAGCTTAGCACCAGTGCCGCGGCGACGCGAACCGTCAGGGGAAGTTGGCGGCGACAATCCGGAGGGCGGCGGCATAGTCGTCGGCGCTGCGGAAGAACTCAGGGCGGAGCAGCACCCAGCTGTTGTCCTCGGTCCGCAGGGCAACGTAGCCGGGCTGCACGACCTTGTTCACGAACAGCGGCCAGCGCATCAGGCTTTCGCCCTTCGGCGTCACAAGGCGGATACCCGTATCGCCGATCTCGACCGTCTGCGGCTTGGCGGCGATCGGGCCGGCAGTCGCCTTGCCGACCCGCCAGGCGCCGGCGGTGACGGCCAGCACGGCCCCGAGCAGGGCGCCCCAGGGAGCGGCATCGCCGAGATGCACAGCGGGACCGCCCACCAACCGCTGAACCAGGGTCGTCACGCCGAGGCCGAGCACGGCGCCCACCACGCACATGACGAGTGCGGCGGCCCATAGCGGCAGCGCCGTGGATTGCCCGAACGCGGTCTGCAGCCGCTTCAGGTCGCTGGCATCGTAGACGATGGTGCCGGTGATCATGCGGGGCTCCGATCAGCCGGCGGCAATGCCGTCAGTGCTGGTGCGAGTGCTGCTCGTCGAACTCGTGCGGCTTGAAGTGGTAGTCGGCCGAGCAGAACTCGCAGACCACTTCGATCTCGCCGTCGACAACCATCTCCTGGCGCTCTTCGGCCGAGAAATTGTCGCGCAGCATCGCCTCGATGCGCTCGGCCGAGCAGGTGCAGCGCTCCTCGAGCGCGATCGGCTCGAAGATACGGACGCCCGGCTCGTTGAACAGCCGGAACAGCAGACGCTCGGCAGAAAGCTCGGGATCGGCCAGTTCGTCGTCGCCCACGGTCGAGAGATACGCCCGGGTGGTCGTCCACTTGTCGTCCTCGACGAAATCCGGATCGGCGGTCTCGGGGTTGTCGAAATTGCCGTCGCCCGGCAGGTCCGGCATCACCGACTGGCCGTGCGGCGGCAGGAACTGCACCAATGCGCCACCGGCCCGCCACTGCGGGCCACCGGCACCGCGCACGGAATGCTCGGCAACGGCCAGGCGGACCAGCGTCGGGATCTGCTCGGATTGCTGGAAATAGGCATGCGCCACGTCTTCGAGCGTACCGCCCTCGAGCGCCACGATCCCCTGATAGCGCTCCATATGGACGCCCTGATCGACGGTCATGGCCAGGTGCCCCTTGCCGAGCAGCTGGCCCGGCTTGGTCTCGCCGCGTTCGATCGCCGTCATCACCGCGTCGGCGTCGAAGCGGGCATAGCCGCGCAGGCCGTCGGGCGCGTCGAGGTCGACGACGATGAGGTTCACCGGCCCGTCGGTCTGGGTCTGAAGGATGAAGCGGCCCTCGAACTTCAGCGACGAGCCGATGAGGGACGCCAGCACCACGGCTTCGCCGAGCAGGCGCGCCACCGGGGCAGGATAATTGTGGCGGGTGAGGATCGCATCGAGCGCCGGCCCGAGGCGGACCACGCGACCCCGGCTGTCGAGGCCGTCGAGGGTGAACGGCACCACGACGTCATCACCCGACTCCGGGCGATCGAGGCCATAGGTGCTGAGCTCAGTCTGAGTCATCCAAAATCCAATCTCGCGGGAACAACCCCGGTCCTATCGGATCGGGGCCCCGCGCTGGTTCGTGTCGCGCATAACAGTATCGCAGAACGCTAGATGTTCTGCCGGTCCTGACCCAGTGCCCAGCACAGGATCGCCTTCTGGGCGTGAAGCCGATTTTCGGCTTCATCAAAGACCACCGATTGCGGCCCGTCTATGACCTCGTCGGTCACCTCGTCGCCGCGATGGGCCGGAAGGCAATGCATGAACAGCGCATCCTTGTCGGCCAAGCCCATCAATTGGGTATTCACCTGGTAGGGTTTCAAGGCCCGGCGGCGCTCGGCGGCATCGGTATCGCCCATCGAGACCCAGGTGTCGGTGATGATCAGGTCGGCGCCGCGCACCGCTTCCTGCGGATCCTCGATCAGCCTGACGGCCGCACCGGCCTTCTTGATGTCGGCGAGCAGGTCTTTTTCCGGGGCATATTCCTCGGGCACCGCTATGGTGAGTTCGGCGCCGAACAGCTCGGCGGCGTTGACCCAGCTGGCCAGCACGTTGTTGCTGTCGCCGACCCAGGCGACCTTGGCGCCCTTGATGCTGCCGCGGTGCTCTTCGAAGGTCATGACGTCGGCCATCACCTGGCAGGGATGGGCACGGCGGGTGAGGCCATTGATCACCGGCACGGTGGCCGCCTCGGCCAGATCGAGCAGATCCTGATGCGTGAGGATGCGGATCATGATCGCATCGACATAGCGCGACATCACCTTGGCAGTGTCGGCAAGCGTTTCCTCGCGGGAAAGCTGCATTTCCTGGCCGGTGAGGAAGATGGTTTCGCCACCGAGCTGGCGCATGCCGACATCGAAGCTGACACGCGTGCGGGTGGATTGGCGCTCGAAGATCATCGCCAGCACCTTGTCCTTGAGGAGCAGCGGTCGATCGCCCTGTTTCAATCGGTCTTTCAGTTCGACGGCCTGGCTGAGCATGCCGCGCAGCGTCGTGGCATCGAAATCGTCGAGGTTGAGGAAGTGCCTAGGTGGGGTAGCGGTCATTTTGGGACCTCTCCTTTTCGGAACGCGCCGAGCGGGAGCTGCTGTCTCCCGCCCTTCAGATCGCGTGCCGTGAATGGGATCAGGCGGTTGCGTTACCTGAGGCCTGGCCGGCGGCCTCGGCCTCGATGGCCTCGAAGACCGCCGTGAGCTTGCCCATGGCCTCTTCGATATCGGCCTCGGTCACCACCAGCGGCGGCAACAGACGGAGCACGTTCTCGTTGGCGGTCATGGCCAGCATGTGATGCTCGTCGCGCAGCCGGACGGCAACGTCGCGCACCGGCGAGGCAATGCGGATGCCGGCGAGCAGGCCCTTGCCGCGCAGCTCGAGCACCTGGCTGGGGAAACGCTGCGCCAGCTGCTGCAGGTGCCAGTTGAGCCGCTGGCCCATCTTGTCGACGTGATCGAAGAAGCCGGGCGCCAGCATGCGGTCGAGCACGGCGTTGCCCATGGCCGAAGCCAGGGGGTTGCCGCCATAGGTCGAGCCGTGCGTGCCGGGGATCATCGACTTGGCCACCTCGCCCTTGGCGAGGCAGGCGCCGAGCGGAAAGCCGGCGCCGATGCCCTTGGCCACCGCCATGATGTCGGGCTCGATGCCGCTCCACTCATGGGCGAAGAACTTGCCGGTGCGACCGTAGCCGCACTGCACTTCGTCGAGGATCAGCAGCATGCCGTGCTTGTCGCACAGCGCGCGCAGGCCCCGCATGTATTCGCCGGTCATGGCGGTGACCCCGCCCTCGCCCTGCACCGGCTCGATCAGGATGGCGCAGGTCTTTGGGGTGATGGCCGCCTCGACGGCCTTGAGGTCGCCGGGGGCCAGGTGCTTGAAGCCGGCGAGCGGCGGGCCGAAGCCCTCGAGATAGTGCTCGTTGCCGGAGGCGGCGATCATCCCCATGGTACGGCCATGGAAGGAGCCGGTGAAGGCGATGATCTCGTAGCGATCCGTCTCGCCCTTGGCCCAGAAATAATGCCGGGCGGTCTTGACCGCGCACTCCACCGCCTCGGTACCCGAATTGGTGAAGAAGCACGCGTCGGCGAAGGTGTTGTCGACCAGGCGCTGACCGAGCCGCTCCTGCTCGGGAATGGTGAAGGTGTTGGCAGTGTGCCAGACTTTTTCGGCCGCCGCCTTCAGCGCCGCCACCATGTGCGGGTCGCCGTGACCCAGCGCGTTGACCGCCACGCCGGCGTGAAAATCGAGGTAGGGCGTGCCGTCCTGCGCGAACAATCGCACGCCCTCGCCCCGCTCAAAAGCGAGGTCGGACCGGGCATACGTACCGTACAGCGCAGACATCTTCGCACCCCTTTCATGGGCTCAATTCGGGACTGTTGCAAAAGCCCCACAAAAACCAAAAACGCGCTGCGAAAATGCGGCGCGTTGCAGGCTCTCCATATGCCTTTGTGGAGTACTTAAGTCAACGGAAACGGGGCTCGCGGCCCTCAAGTGCCTGATTTGAACAGGCTTCCGCCGACCGCCAAATTGCAGACGCTTTTTCCCCGTGTAAAACGGCAGCGACTCTTGCACCGGATTCCGCGACCCGTGTAGTATCAAGGCATTGGGACACGATATCTCGTGTGGCGGACCCATCAGACCTACGATGCGTAGCGTATCGGGCTGTTGCTGAGGCAACGGCACGGCTGAGGAGTCTGTCAGAGTCCTGAATGGCGGTTTAGGAGCGGATAGTTGATGGGCTGGACTGAAGAACGCGTCGAGCTGCTCAAGAAACTTTGGCTTGAGGGGCTGAGCGCCAGTCAGATCGCCGGGGTATTGGGTGAAGGCGTGACCCGTAATGCGGTGATCGGCAAAGTGCACCGGCTGAAGCTCTCGGGCCGCGCCAAGCCGGCGACCTCGACCCCGCGGGTGCGCAGCGCACCGCGTCCGGCCGCCCGCCGCGTTTCGTCGCCGGCCAGCACCTCGCGGTCGAGCGGGCTGGGCACGGTGATGAAGACCCGCAACTCGATGAATGTCGGCGGTGGCGGTGGTGGCGGCGCGATCCAGGGCGCGACGGCGCTGAAGATGGAAGAAGAATTCGCGGTCGAGATGGAGATGGCGCCGCAGGCGGCCGAGCTCTTCATCCCGGTCGAGCAGCGGCTGACGCTGCTGCAGCTCAGCGAACACACCTGCAAGTGGCCGATCGGCGACCCGCTGACGCCCGACTTCTACTTCTGTGGTCAGCACTCGAACGAGGGCAAGCCCTATTGCGAGTTCCACTCGCGCCGGGCCTACCACCAGATCGACAAGAAGAAGCGCTGAGCCACGGGTTGGTTTTGCAAAAGGCCGGGAGCGATCCCGGCCTTTGTCGTTCATGACGCAGGAGGACAGCATGGCGGGCACCACTTACCTGGCGCTGCTGCGCGGCATCAATGTCGGCGGCAAGAACAAGGTGCCGATGGCGGCGCTGAAAGCGCTGCTGGAAGAGATCGGGCTCGAGGATGTCTCGACCTATATCGCCTCGGGCAATGCCATGTTCCGCTCGAAACTCGCGGCCGCGACCATTGCCCGCAAGATCGAGGACGGGTTGACCTCGACGTTCAAGCTGGATGACGAGCTGGTCAAGGTGCTGGTGCTCAGCCACGCCCAGCTCAAGGCGATCGTCGACAAACGCCCCAAGGGGTTCGGCGATGCGCCCGACACGTACCACAGCGACGCGGTGTTCCTGATGGACATCGACCGCGACGAGGCATTCGCGGTGTTCAAGCCGCGCGACGGCGTCGACAAGGTGTGGCCGGGCGAAGGCATGATCTATTCGCAGCGGCTCAGCGCCGAGCGGACCAAGAGCCGGCTCAGCAAGATCATGGAGTCCCCGCTCTACAAATCGATGACCATCCGCAGCTGGCAGACGACGCAGAAACTGCTGGAGCTGCTGGAGGCCGGCAGGAAATAGCTCAGGCGGTGCGTGGGGGCACCAGCCCCAACATCGCCGCAGCCAGCACCTCGTGCACGTCCTGTCGTCCGCCATCGGCGCCCGCGATGCGCAGCCGTTGCACGGTGTGGCCGTTGTAGAGACTGACCATGAAATCCTCGACACCGAGCTTGCCGTAGTCGGCCAGCGGCACCGCGACGGCTTCGGTGACCAGCTGGGCGCGGCCGGCGACGAGGTCGAAGATCGCGGCGAGCGCCGGGCTGGCGCCGGCCAGCCCCTCGCGAAACTCCAGCACATCGGCGGCCGGCTCGGCGCGGGCGCTGAACAAGCGATCCGCGTAAGCGTCGACCAGGTACGCCGCGAGCATCGCCTTCCGGCGCGACAGCATCGCCTCGCGGGCATCCGCCAGCGCCTCCTCCAGATAGGCGAGGTGGCGCGCCAGGTCAGCCGAGGTGCTTATGGAAGAACTCCAGCGAGCGCACCGAGGCCTTGGTGCAGGAGGCCTCGTCGAACTTTTCCGGCCGGTCGCTGTTACAGAAGCCGTGGTCGCCGCTATAGACGTAGATATCCGCCTCGGGGTGGCGCCCCTTGAGCTGCTCGACCTGATCGAGCGGGATGCCCTGGTCCTTGTCGCCGAAATGCATCTCCGTCGGCACCTTGGGGGTCAGCTCGATATAGCTGGGCACGCCGCCTCCATAATAGCCCGAGGCAGCGCTGAGACCGTCGAGCCTGCTGGCGGCGATCCAGCTGACGCGGCCGCCGAAGCAGTAGCCGGTGATGCCGACCTTGCCGGCTTCGGAGGCGGCCTTGATGGCGGCCTCGACGTCGGTCATGGCGGTCTCCATCGAGAACTTCTTCATCAGCTCGCCGACCAGGGCGAAGTGATCGGGCGCGTAGTTGTTGCTCTCGAAGCCATACTCGGCGCGGTCGAACATCGCCGGGGCGATGGTCAGGTAGCCGTGACGGGCCCAGCGGTCGGCGACGCCACGGACCCAGTTGCTGAGGCCCCAGACCTCCTGGATCAGCACCACGCCGCCACGCGGCTTGCCGTCCGGTGCGGCGCGATAGGCGTTGAGGACGAAACCATCGGCGGCAGTGAGTTTGATGCGTTCGCCCATTGGGGCCTCCGTCAGGACTGGGTTGGTCGGCAGGACCACTCTAGCGGCGGGTTGCCGGCTGGAGCGAGCCCGGATAGCGCGATCGTTACGTCAGGACCGGGGTGGCCGGGCCCGGCGCGTCGGGGTGCAACAGACCCGCGGCCCTGAGCTCGGACCACAAGGCGTCGGGGATCGCCTTGCGATAACCGGCGAGGTTGTCGTTGAACTCGGCGACGTTGGAGAAGCCGGGGATGATGGCGGTAATGGCGGCGTGGCCGAGCGGGAAACTGAGCGCGGCACGGATCAGCGTGGTGTCGTGCCTGTCGCACAGCTCCTTGATGCGGCGGGTTTTCTCGATCATTTCGGGGCTCGCCTGCGCATAGTCGTAAATGGCGTTGGGAACCGGCCCGGTGGCGAGGATGCCGCTGTTGAGTGGCGCGCCATCGACGATCGCCACGCCTTCACGCTGCACGCGCGGCAGCAGGGTGTCGATCACCTCCTGGTCGAGCAGGGTATAGCGGTTGGCGAGGAGGAAGATGTCGAAACGGGCATGGTTCATCAGCTCGTCGATGATCTGCCACTCGTTGACCCCTGCCCCGATCGCCCTCACGGCGCCGGAGGCGCGCAGTTCCTCGAGCGCCCGGATGCCGCCGCCGTCGAGTGCCTGCGCCATGCTCTCGGCATGATGTTCGCGCTGGCTGAAGGCGCCGATGTCGTGGAGGAACAGGATGTCGATGCTTTCGAGCCCGAGCCGCTGCAGCGAGTTGTCGTAGCTCCGCATCACCCCGTCATAGCTGAAGTCGAACTTCGGCCGGAACGGCAGGGCGCGCGGATCGCCCTGGCGCTGCATGGCGAAGGCGCGGTCGGGGACCAGCAGGCGGCCGACCTTGGTCGAGAGGACGTAGCTATCCCGCGGTTTGTCGCGCAGGAAATCGCCGATCCGGCGCTCCGACAGGCCGGCGCCATAGAAGGGCGCGGTATCGAAATAGCGGATGCCGGCATCCCACGCCGCCTCGAGCAGTTCGCGCGCCCCGGCTTCGGTGGGCGCCCGCCTGAGATCGCCGAGCGGCGCGCCGCCAAAGCCGATCCGGCTGATCTCAAGACCTGTCTGGCCGACCGGACGGGACGGGATCAGCGTGCCGCCCACAACAGCCCCCGGTGCAGGATGGTCTTGATCTCGGGCTTGTCCAGCTCGGCCGGCTTGTGGCCGAGCGCGGTGTAGAAGACGCGACCGTGACCATAGGCGGATTTGTAGACCACCGGCATCTCGGCGCCCTTCTTCCAGAAGGCGTGCTCGCCCGAGAAGGTGGTGGTGGCCAGCACTTCGACGGTGGGGTCGACATGCATGTAGTACTGCTCCGAGGTGTGCTCGAAGCTCGTTATGCCGGCCATGATCGGGTCGTCGGTCGGCTTTGGGTCGACCTGGTAGCTGATGATGTCGCCGGGATGGGTGGCGAAGGTGCAGCCGCCGAGAAAGCGCATCCGCGCATTGCCCGGGAAACTGGTGGCGAGCGCATGGTGGAAGCCGGCGAGCCCGGTGCCGGCTTCGATGGCGGCGCAGAAGCGGATGGAATTCTCGCGGTCGAGTTCGCCGCCGGTGATCTGCGGCACGATCAGGTCATAGGAGCCGACATTCTCGCCGCCCAATGCGGTGTAGTCGGCGGTGACGTCGACCGAAAAGCCCTCGCCTTCGAGGATCTCGCGCACGATATGTGCGCCTTTTTCGGGCTCGTGCAGCTCGAGCCCGCCCCATACGACCAATGCAGTCTTCATCGTCCTCTTCCCTCGCCGCTTGCCAGCGGGAGACCTGAACAAAAGCAGCGGGTTAAGGCAAGCGCGAATTGGTATGGTAGATCGCTGCCCCTCGCCTAACGGTGCATTGTGCGGCGCGCGCTTTCCCGCCGAGTATCCGGCTCGACAGCAAGAGGGGGACAGCATGCCGACGAGTGATTTTTCCTATCTGAGCGCCAGCGAAGTGGCGCAACAGATCCGTGAGCGCGAGGTGTCGCCGGTCGAGGTGATGGACGCGACGATCGCCCGGATCGAGGCGCGCAACCCAAGCCTCAATGCCCTGATCTATCTAGGCTTCGATGACGCACGACGCGCCGCCAAGGCGGCCGAGGCCACGGTGATGAGCGGCGTCGCGCTGCCGCCGCTGCACGGGGTGCCGGCGGCAATCAAGGACCTGTTCGATTTCAAGCCGGGCTGGCCGACGACGTTTGGCGGGGTGCGGGCGCTCAAGAACAATATCGCGCAGTTCCACTGCCCGTTCGCCGAGCGGATCGAAAAGGGCGGCGCCATTCTCGTGGGCAAGACCAATGCACCGGTGATGGGGTTGCGCGGGGTCACCGACAATTACCTGTTCGGGCCGACCAACAACCCCTTCGATACGACCCGCAACCCGGGCGGCTCGTCGGGCGGCAGCGCGGCGATCGTCGCCGATGGCCTGGTGTCGATCGCCGAGGGCACCGATGCCGGCGGCTCGATCCGCATCCCGGCGGCATGGTGCGGGGTCTATGGCTACAAGCCGGCCTTCGGGCGCGTGCCGGTGGTGATGCGGCCCAATGCCTTTGCCGGCGACCTGCCCTATGTGTTCGAAGGACCGATCACCCGCACCGTCGAAGATGCGGCGCTGGCGATGAGCGTGCTCGGCGGGTACGATCCGCGCGATCCGCTGAGCCTCGACGAGACGGTCGATTATCTCGGCGCCCTGAAACAGTCGATCAAGGGATTCCGCATCGGCTACAGCCCCAATCTGGATGTGTTCCCGGTCGATCCGCGCGTGGCCGAGACAGTGCAGCGCGCAGTCGGGGCGTTCCGCGAAGCCGGGGCGCAGGTGGAAGAGATCAAGCTCGGCATCCGCCACTCGCAGCGGGAACTCAGCGATCTGTGGCTGCGGCTGATGATGCCGCTGAACCTGGGGACGCTCGAAGCGGTGAAGGCCGGTGGGCTCGACCTGCTGGCAGACCACCGCGGCGACTTCCCGCCGGAGTATCTCCACTGGATCGAGAGCTATGGGCAGACGATGACCGCGGCGGACCTGCGTCGCGACCAGGCGATGCGCACCGAGATTTACGACGCGTTCCAGGCGGCGTTCGCGACCTATGACCTGGTGATCACCCCGACCGTCGCCGCATTGCCGGTGAAGAACGAAACCGGCGGCAATACGCACGGACCGCGCGAGGTCAACGGCGAGGCCGTGGACCAGGGGATCGGCTGGTGCCTCACCTATCCGCTCAACTTTACCGGACACCCGGCCGCCTCGATCCCGGCAGGGCTGGTCGATGGCCTGCCGGTCGGCATGCAGATCATCGGGCGCCGCTATGCCGATGCGGATGTGCTGGCGGCGAGCGCGGCGTTCGAGCGGCTGCGGCCATGGGCCGAAAGCTATCGGATCTGTGCGGAGCGGGTGATTTAAGGGGCGGTACCGCCGGCACGCACTTGGAAGCTCCAATGGAGGTCTCCAGCACCGGCCTGCCTTCTCCCCTTGCGGGAGAAGGTGGCGCGTAGCGCCGGATGAGGGGTACGCGTAACGAAGTGTAGCGCGCCCCGAGCGATGCGAGGGGCGATCCAGTGCGCGGAGAGATACCCCTCATCCGGCCTTCGGCCACCTTCTCCCGCAAGGGGAGAAGGCACCGTGCACTACCGCCTGTGCTCCGCTCCCAATAGTTCAGCTCACCGCCGCAAAGCGCTCGTCAAAGGCGTAGCCGGCGCCGCGGACGGTGCGGATCGGGTCGGCGTCGCGGTGACGGTTGATGGCCTTGCGCAGGCGACCGACATGCACGTCGACGGTGCGCTCGTCGACATAGACGTCGTTGCCCCAGACGCCGTCGAGCAGCTGCTCGCGGGAATAGACCCGGCCCGGGTGGCGCATCAGGTATTCGAGCAGGCGATATTCGGTGGGGCCCAGATGCACCTCGCGGCCGCCGCGGCGGACCCGATGGCTGGTGCGATCAAGCTCGAGGTCGCCGGCCTTGAGCACGGCGGTGACCAGCTGCGGGCTGGAACGGCGCAGCAGCGCGTTGATGCGGGCGAGCAGCTCGGGAATGGAGAACGGCTTCACCACATAATCATCGGCGCCGGTGGCAAGGCCGCGAACGCGTTCTTCTTCCTCGCCGCGCGCCGTGATCATGATGATCGGGGTGCGGGCGGTTTCCTCGCGCGAGCGCCAGCGGCGGCAGAGTTCGATCCCCGAGAGGCCCGGCAGCATCCAGTCGAGCAGGATCAGATCCGGCACGCCGTCACGGATACGTTCCACCGCCTCGTCGCCCGAGGCGGCCGTGGCAACCCGGAAGCCTTCGGCTTCGAGGTTGTAGCGCAGCAGGACGGCCAGATCGGCTTCGTCCTCAACGATCAGGATGGTGGCTGACATCGGCTCACTCCTAGAGTGCTTTCAGGCAAGTCGCGGGACTTTTCCGGCCTGAAAGCTCTGGACATCAAAGGCTTGGATCGCCGCGCCGCTTCTGTGAAACGGCGCAGTGCATCAGCGCGGCTGGCGCTGCTGTTCCTCGGCGCCGAGATGGCGGCCGGTTTCGAGATAGTAGGCGGCTTCGGCGATGTTGGTGGCGTGGTCGCCGACGCGCTCGAGGCTCTTGGTGCAGAACAGCAGATGCGTGCACTGCGTGATGTTGCGCGGATCTTCCATCATGTAGGTGAGCAGTTCGCGGAACAGCGAATTGTACATGGCGTCGACTTCGTCGTCGCGACTGCACACCTCGACGGCTGCAGCGGCATCGCGGCTCAGGTAAGCGTCGATGGCGCTCTTCAGCTGCCGGGCCACCAGCTCCTTCATGTGCTTGACGCCATTGTAGAATTTCGGCGCGAGGCCGAGCGACTCGATCTGCATGGCGCGCTTGGCGAGCTGCTTAGCCATATCGCCGGTGCGCTCGAGGTCGTTGGCGACCTGGATCGAGGTCACCACCATGCGCAGGTCCGCCGCCATCGGCTGGCGACGGGCGATGATCGAGACGGCAGCGTCGTTGATGCGCTGCTGCATGTCGTCGATCTTCTTATCGAACAGCCGCACATCCTGGGCCTGCTTATGGTCGAGCTTCAGCAGCGCGACCGCCGACTCGGTGATGGCCTGTTCGACCATGCCGCCCATCTCGGAGATGGCCTTGTTGAGGTTGGTGAGTTCATCCTCGTAGGAGGAAACGATGTGCTCGTTGAGCGATGCCATAGTATCGATCCTCTTGGACGTCAGCCGATACGGCCGGTGATGTAATCCTGCGTCTGCTTGTTGCGCGGATTGGTGAAGATGTCTTCGGTCTTGCCTTCCTCGATCAGCTTGCCGAGGTGGAAGAACGCGGTCTTCTGGCTGACGCGGGCGGCCTGCTGCATGGAGTGGGTGACGATGACGATGGTGAAGTTCTCACGCAGTTCGTCGATCAGCTCCTCGATGACCGCGGTGGCGATCGGGTCGAGCGCCGAGCACGGCTCGTCCATCAGCAGCACTTCGGGCTTGGTGGCGATGGCGCGGGCGATGCACAGGCGCTGCTGCTGACCGCCGGACAGGCCGGTGCCGGGTTCGTTGAGGCGGTCCTTGACCTCGTTCCACAGGCCGGCGCGGCGTAGCGAGGAGTGCACGATCTCGTCGAGATCGGCCTTGTTGCGGGCGATGCCGTGGATCTTGGGGCCGTAGGCGACGTTCTCGTAGATCGACTTGGGGAACGGATTGGGCTTCTGGAACACCATGCCGACGCGGGCGCGCAGTTCCACCACGTCGATCGAAGGATCGTAGATATCGTCCTTGTCGAGGGTGATCTTGCCCACCACGCGGCAGCCGTCGATGGTGTCGTTCATGCGGTTCAACGAGCGCAGGAACGTCGACTTGCCGCAGCCCGAGGGGCCGATCAGCGAGGTGACGTTGAACTGCTCGATCTTCAGATCGACGTCGAACAGGGCCTGCTTCTCACCGTAGAACACGCCGACCTTGTCGCCCTGCATCTTGGGCGGGGCATTCGGGCGGGCGACGGGAGCGGCAGTGGTCGCAGCGGATTCGAGGGACATGTCGGTCATCCAGGTCAGGGGTTACCAGCGGCGCTCAAAGCGGCGGCGGAGGAGAATTGCGGCAATGTTCATCAGGGCGAGGAAGATCAACAGCACCAGCACGGCGCCCTGCGTGCGTTCGACGAAGGCACGTTCCGCCTCGTTGGCCCACATGTAGATCTGCACGGGCAGCGCGGTGGCGGGATCGAGCGGCGAAGTCGGGCGGTCGGCGACGAAGGCTACCATGCCGATCAGCAGCAACGGCGCGGTTTCACCCAGCGCACGGGCAAGCCCGATAATGGTGCCGGTGAGGATGCCGGGAGTGGCCAGCGGCAGCACGTGATCGAACACCATCTGCATGCGCGAGGCGCCGATGCCGAGGGCGGCGGAGCGGATCGAGGGCGGGACGGCGCGCAGGGCAGCGCGGGTGGCGATGATGATGGTGGGCAGCGTCATCAGGGTGAGGACGAGACCGCCGACGATCGGCGCGGAACGCGGCATGCCGAAGAAGTTGATGAACACCGCCAGACCGAGCAGGCCGTAAACGATCGAGGGCACGGCGGCGAGATTGTTGATGTTCACTTCGATGAAATCGGTGAAGCGGTTCTTCTTGGCGAACTCTTCGAGGTAGATCGAGGCGGCAACACCGATGGGCAGCGCGCAGAGCAGCACGATCGCCATCATGTAGAGCGAACCGACCAGCGCCACGCCGAGACCGGCGGTTTCAGGGCGACTGGAGGCGCCGAAGGTGAGCAGGCCCCAGTTGAACGGCGTCGAGATGGCGCCCTGCTGCTTCAGTTGGTCGAGCCAGGCGACCTGCTGATCGGAGACCTTGCGCTTGTCCTGGGGGACGGTGAGATCGATCTGCCCCTTGTTGGCGCTGTCGATATCGGCGGCCGCCAGCAGCGTGACGTTGCGGGTGGTGCCGATCACCGAGGGGTCGGCGAGGACGATCTCGCGCAGCGTCGAGCGGGAACCGTCGGAGACGAACTTGGCGATGTCGCGCATCGCTGCCTTGTCGTCGATCGAGACGCCGAGCGCCTTGGCGACGGCATTGCGGGCGACGATCGGGTAGTTGGCCGACACCAGCACACGCGGGTTGGTGGCGCGCTCGTTATCCTTGTCGATGATCGAGGCGGAGAACTCGACCGGCACGGTGATCGAGGTCTGCACAAAGGCGGTGTAGCCCTTGGAGACGATCGACACGAGCAGGATGGCGAGAAAGCCCAGGCCGATCACGATGGCCACGATGCCATAGAGCCGGAAGCGGAACTCGGCAGCGTGGCGGCGCTTCAGGCCGAAATCGCGCTTTGCCGGAGCGGCGGTGTCCACGGCAGCGTGGGGCAAGGCTGCGTCGGTCATTCGTACTGCTCCCGGTACTTGCGGACGATGTAGAGCGCGTAGACGTTCATGGCGAGCGTCAGGGCGAACAGGGTGAGGCCGAGGGCGAAGGCCACCAGCGTCTGCGGCGAGTTGAACTCGAGGTCGCCGGTCAACTGATTGACGATCTTGACCGTGATGGTGGTCATCGCCTCGAAGGGGTTGAAGTTGATGCGGGCCGCGACGCCTGCCGCCAGCACCACGATCATGGTTTCGCCGATGGCGCGCGAGGCGGTGAGCAGCAGCGCGCCGACAATGCCGGGCAGCGCGGCGGGCAGGATCACCTTGCGGATGGTTTCCGACCGGGTGGCGCCCAGCGCCAGCGAGCCGTCACGCATGGCGCGGGGCACGGCGGTGATGACGTCGTCGGAAAGCGAGGACACCACCGGGATCAGCATCACGCCCATGACGATGCCGGCGGTCAGCACCGACTGCGCCTGGATGAAGGCAAAGCCGCCGGCCAGCGCCGCCGAAAGGTCACGGAAGAAGGGCCCGAGCGTCACCACGGCGAAGATGCCGTAGACGATGGTGGGGATGCCGGCCAGCAGCTCGAGCAGCGGCTTGACGGTGGAGCGCACCTTACTCGAGGCGTACTCGCCCATGTAGACGGCCGCCATCAGGCCGACGGGCACGGCGAACAGCATCGAGACGAAGGCGATGTAGAGCGTGCCGGCGAGCAGGGGGATCAGGCCGAACTGGCCTTCGGTGCCGCCCGAACCGGCCGCGGCAAAGCGCGGGTCCCACACAGTGCCGAAGAAGAAGTTGAGCGGGTTGACCTCGGAGAAGAAGTGAACGGTCTCGCTCAGCATCGACAGCACGATGCCGACGGTGGTGAGGATAGCAACGGTGGACGCGGCGAGCAGCGACCACAGCACGACGCGCTCCACCTCGTTGCGGGCCCTGAGCCGCAGGCGGATGCGGGAATAGGCGAAGGCGGCGCCGGCGAGCGACAGCAGCAGGGTCAGGCCCTGGCCGATCAGCTTGTGCACGGCAGCGTCGGCATTCACGCTGGCGGCGAGCGGCAGCATGTAGTCCTCGCCGCTGTCGGCCAGCACGATGCCGGACGACTTGGCCATGTCGCGCAGCGCGGCATAGGAGGTCGGAACGTTGGCGCCCGAAAGATCGAGCCGGTTCAGTGCCGAAGAAACGTTATGGACGATGCCGATCGACAGGCTGGCCGCCGACGTATCGGAGAGGTGAGCGCTGACCTCGGTGCGCACCCGGCTCTCGAGTATCGCGGAGGACACCGCGCTGAGGGCGAGAAACACGAGGAGCGCCGGGACGGTCGCGAAGATGAAGGAGAGCCAGCCGTGATAGGTCGGCAGGGAGTGCGGAACTTCCTTGCTGCGATCGCTGGCGTCGCGTTGGACGCGGGCGCGCTGCGCCGAGAAGAAGTATGCGATGGCACCAATGGCCAGAACGATTGCGACTACCCAGCCTGCTGACATCGACGCCTCACTTGCCCCGTTTAGACCGCCACGCGGACGGCAGTTCCGCTATGCGCGGAAGGGCGGCGCGGACCGCAAGGCCCGCGCCGCACTCACATTACATCGTGGTGCCGGCGTCGAACTTGGCGCGGATTTCTTCGCGCTCAGCGTCCGGAGCGGCCACGAGGCCATACTGAGCGAGCGGCGAGTCCGGCCCGATCATGTCGTCGGAGATGAAGAAGTCGACATATTCCTTGAGGCCCGGGATCACGCCGATATGGGCCTTCTTGACGTAGAAGAACAGCGGACGGGAAACCGGATACTCGCCCGACGAGATGGTCTCGGTCGAGGGAACGACGCCGCCGACGGTGGCGACCTTCAGCTTGTCGGCATTGTTTTCGTAGAAGGCGAGACCGAACACGCCCACACCGGTCTTGTTGCTGTCGATGCGCGCCAGCGTCTCGGTGTAGTCGCCGTCGATGTCGACGGCCTTGCCGTCCTTGCGGACCGCGATGCAGGTCTTGGCGACGGCGTCATCGGCGACGCCAGCGGCCTTCAGGGCGTCCTTGTCGCAGCCGACGTCGAGCAGCTTGGTCTCGAACACTTCGCGGGTGCCGTGCTTCTCGCCCGGGATGTAGGCAGCGATGTCCCAGGCGGGGAACGCCGGGTTCACTTCGTTCCACTTGGTGTACGGGTTGTCGACGAGCTTGCCGTCAACCACGACCTGAGCGGCCAGCGCCTTGTAGATGTCGACGGGCTGGATGGCGAAATCCGGGCCGGCGATATCGGTGGCGAACACGATGCCGTCGTAGCCGATCTTGACTTCCTCGACGTCGGCGACGCCGTTGGCCTTGCAGGTGTCGAGCTCTTCGGCCTTGATCGGACGCGACGAGTTCGCGATGTCGATCTTGTCTTCGCCGACGCCTTCACAGAACTGCTTGATGCCGGCGCCCGAACCACCGGACTCGACGACCGGGGTCTTGAAGTCCGGGAACGCCTCGCCGAACGACTCGGCGACGATCTTGGCATAGGGGAGAACGGTGGACGAACCGGCGACCTGGACCTGGTCGCGCGCCGCGGCCGCACCAAGGCCAGCGGCAAGCGCGATAACCGCGGCGCTCGCGAAAACTGCAATCTTCATGATGTTGTTCCCTTTCGGAAGGATCGGCCCTTTCAGGCCAGTCGACGGTTCCGGTTCCTCCGGCCGCCCTGTCTGCAAGGCGGAACCTAGGGGCGTTGCCACAACGTTTTATGACACTGGGATTGCATTTCTGTGACAGTCTAGACCGTTGATCCAGAACATCTATTCGAGATACGACGGGTTCCGGGCTGTGGAAACCGCGTCGGCTGTCATTTTCTGAGCAGCACGTCCACCCGAGTGCCCTGCCCGGGCTGACTCTTGATCGTCAGCACGCCGTGGTGACGGGTGACGATGTGCTTGACGATGGCCAGCCCGAGGCCGGTGCCCTTCTTCTTGCGGCTGGTATCGGCATCGACGCGATAGAAGCGCTCGGTGAGGCGCGGTACATGTTCGGCGGCGACGCCGACGCCGTGATCGACCACCGAGACCATGGCGTCGAAGCCGCGGCGACCGGCATCCGGCGAGAGGGTAATGTCGATGGTGTCGCCGTCGGCGCCGTACTTGATGGCGTTGTCGATGAGGTTCTCGAACACCTCGTAGAGTTCGTCGCGATCGCCGCTGACGACGACCGGCTCGTCGGGCGCCTGAACCTTCAGCTTGGTGTCGGTGTCCTCGGCCAGTTTATGCAGCCCCTCGGCCACTTCACGCAGCAGCGCGCCCAGTTCGACCGGAGCGGTGGGGCGCATGTGCTGGCGCATTTCGATGCGGCTCAGCGACAGCAGGTCCTCGATCAGCTTGGCCATGCGAGCCGCCTGGCCGCGCATCAGGCCGAGGAAGCGTTCGCGCGCCTCCTTGTCGTTGGCCGCCGGGCCGAGCAGCGTATCGATGAAGCCGACCAGCGAGGTCAGCGGGGTGCGCAACTCGTGACTGGCATTGGCGATGAAATCGGTGCGCAGCATCTCGAGGCGCTTTTCCTCGGTCTGGCTCTGCAGCGTGATGACCAGGACGCCGTCATTGACCGGATCGCCGGCGGCGAGCGGTGCCACGGTAGCCTTGTACCAGGTCTCGGTGGGCACGGTCTGATGCAGTTCGATGGCCTGCGAAGCGCCGAGCCGGGCTGCCTCGATGGCGGCCAGCAATTGCGGAAAGCGCATGGTGAAAGCGATCGGGCTGCCGGCGACGACGCCCGGGAAATGCCGGGTCGCCTGGGGGTTGAGGTGCACGATGATGCTGCGGCGATCGATGATGATCGAGGGGTCGGGCAGCGCATCGGCAAAGTGGCGCACGGCATCGGCGAAGGCGAGTTCGCCGTTGCTGGCGCCCGGCGCCACGCCGCTCGCCGACTCGCTGGTCTCGGGCACCACCGCGGCAATGGCGACGATGACGGCATAGGCGAGAATGCCGATCCACGGGTCGATGACCGCAAGCCCGGCCAGGGTCATGAACACCAGACCCATGGCGAGCAGCATCAGCAGCCGCCCATAGAGCCGCGCCCTGACCGTATCGAACCAGCCCGATCCGCTCACCCCACGCTGCGCCTCGTCGGCCATCGGTCCTTCCCTGGACGCCGGACGATTCGTCCGGCTTGTCAGACGGGGGTGTTCATAGCACGGTTGTGACACCGTCATGACAGGTGCTGGAGTTTCATTCATGTCCGACGCATTGGAAGGCTTCGACCTCGAAGACCCGGTGCTGCCCCGCTCGATCAAGAAGAAGGCGCTCGAGTCGGGCGGCTTCCCCTATGACGAGAAGATGGACAGCGATGCCTATGACGCCGAGATGCTGCAGGCACAGCGGCAACTGGCGCTGCTGCAGCACGACCAGGCCAAGACCGGCAAGCGCATCGTCATCGTGTTCGAGGGCCGCGACGCGGCGGGCAAGGGCGGCTCGATTGCCGCCTATCTCGAAAACCTCAACCCGCGCTTCAACATGGCAGTGGCGTTGCCCAAGCCATCGGATCGCGAGCGCACGCAATGGTATTTCCAGCGCTATGTCGACTGGATGCCGGCCGCGGGTGAACAGGTGCTGTTCGACCGCTCCTGGTACAACCGGGCCGGCGTCGAGCCGGTGATGGGGTTCTGCACGCCCGATGAAACCAAACGCTTCCTCGAGGCGGTGCCGGATTTCGAGAAGATGCTGGTGGAAGACGGTGTCCACCTGTTCAAGTTCTGGCTGACCATCGGGCGCGAGATGCAGCTCAAACGCTTCCACGACCGCCGGCACGATCCGTTGAAAGTGTGGAAGCTGTCGCCGATCGATCTCGAGGCGCTGAAGCGCTTCGACGACTATACCAAGGCGCGCAACCGCATGCTGGAGGCCAGCCACACGGCGCATGCACCGTGGCGGATCGTCTTCAACAACGACAAGAAGCGTGGCCGGCTCGGCATCATCCGCTCGGTGCTGCATGCGCTCAGTTACGAGGGCAAGGACGAAAAGCTGATCGGCCCCATCGACGGCAAGATCGTGGTCACTCCGCAGGCCTTCATGAAGTCCCACAGCGAGTTGTAGCGGATGGATTGACCAGACGGTCAAAAACCCGTCAACTGCCTGTTAACGATCAGCGCGGGAGGGCCTCGCGCCGATCGATCAGCAGGGACGGAGGCTTGGGGGCCGGCACGTTCCACAGGGGTCAGTATGGTGGGCCATGAGGCCAGCGCGAGCCAAGAGGCGAGCGTCATTCCGCCAGTGCTGGTGTTCAACGCCGAGGGGCGCTCGCCTTTCGTGCTGGCCTGCGATCACGCCTCGAACCGCTTCCCCGACCGCTATGGCGATCTCGGCCTGACGCCGCAGCAGCGTTTGATGCATGTCGCCTGGGACCCGGGCGCGATGGCCGTGGCGCTGCAACTGAGCGACCTGCTCGACGCGCCGCTGGTCGCCTCGACGGTCAGCCGGCTGGTGATCGACTGCAACCGCGACCACGACGCGCCGGACCTGATCCCGGTGATGTCGGAGCGGACCGAAATCCCAGGCAACCGCGGCGTTGGCGACAACGAGCGGGCGGAACGGATCGGCGCCTACCACGCGCCGTTCCATAGCGCGCTCGAAGCGGTGCTGGACGCCCGTCGCAAAGCCGGGATCGAGACACTGCTGGTCACCGTCCACTCGTTCACCCCGGTCTACAAGGATGTGGCGCGGCCATGGCCGATCGGGCTGATCCACGCGCGCGACGACCGCTTCACCGCGGCGTTGCGCGATGCGCTGGCGGCAGACGAAGCCAGCCTCGACATCGGCTGGAACCAACCCTACTCGGCGCTCAACGGCGTCACCTACACGCTGGAGCATCACGGCGACGAGCGCGGGCTCGAAGCGACGATGATCGAGATCCGGCACAACGAAATTCTCGAACCAGAAGGGGTGCGCCTGTGGGCCGCCCGGCTGGCCCGATGCCTCACTGCCGCGCTTGGGTCGCGCGGCGGGGCAGCGGCATGACTGCACTATGGGCTGAAACTGGAGGGTATTCATGACCGACACGACGGGTTCCGGTGGTGTGAAGTACGCCACCCGCGACAAAAGCTACTTCGAAAAGCGCGGCCTGCAGCGCTATGCCGGCATCTGGTCGCTCTGGGCGCTGGGCGTCGGCGCGGTGATCTCCGGCCATTTCTCGGGCTGGAATTTCGGCTTTGCCACCGGTGGCTGGGGCGGCATGCTGGTGGCCGGCATCATCATCGCCATCATGTATCTGGGCCTGACCTTCTCGATCGCCGAGATGAGCCCGGCGCTGCCACATACCGGCGCCGCCTACTCGTTCGCGCGCAGCTCCATGGGGCCGTGGGGCGGCTTCGTCACTGGGCTGTTCGAGAACGTCGAGTACGTGCTTACGCCGGCCGTGATCTGTACGTTCATCTCGGCCTATTTCGGCTCGATAACCGGGCTCGATACATCGCTCTACCCGATCTTGTGGATCGTGTTTTACGCGATCTTCCTGGCGCTCAACATTTTCGGGGTGGCGCTGAGCTACAAGGTGACGCTGGCGGTGACGCTGATCTCGCTGGCCGGCCTGGCGTTCTTCTATATCAGCGCCTTCGGGCATATCGACTTCTCGCGCTGGGCGCTGAACATCGCGCCGGATGGCTCCGAACTGCCGGATGGCAACGGCGAATGGTTCCCCAAGGGCTTTGGCGGCGTGCTCGCCACCCTGCCTTTCGCAGTCTGGCTGTTCCTCGCCATCGAGCAGGTGCCGCTGGCGGCCGAGGAATCGGTCGATCCGAAGCGCGACATGCCGCGCGGCATCATGCTGGGCTTTGCCACGCTGGCGCTGTCGGCCTTCCTCGTGGTGCTGCTCAACCCATCAATCGCAGGGGTCGGGTCATATGCCCTTGGCTCGTCGCTGGAGCCGGCGCTGGATGGCATCCGCGCCATGTTCCCGGATGTGGGCTGGGCTGCTTCTGCCTTTGGCGTGGTGGCACTGATCGGCCTCGTCGCCTCGTTCCACACCATCCTCTACGCCCAGGGGCGTCAGGTCTATTCGTTGAGCCGTGCCGGCTATTTCCCGTCGGCGCTGTCGGAGACGCATGCCAAGTACAAGACTCCGCATCTCGCCATGATCGCCGGCGCGGCGCTGGGCCTGGGCGTGATGCTGGTGATCTGGTTCGCCAATGGCGGCGGCGGCTCGGGCGAGACACAGCTGGGTGACGATATCATCGGCTCGGTGCTGCTCAACATGGCGGTGTTCGGCGCGATGCTGAGCTACATCGCGCAGGCGCTGAGCTTCATCATCCTTCGCCGCAAGCTGCCCAATATCGAGCGGCCGTTCCGCAGCCCGGTGGGCGTTCCCGGCGCGGTGCTGACCATCATCATCGCGGCCGTGACGCTCAGCTACCAGGTCCAGGATCCGAACTTCTCCAAGGGCGTGATCTGGGTGGTGGTCTGGTGCGCGGTGGGCATCATCTATTTCGCACTGGTCGGGCGCCACAAGCTCATCCTGTCGCCCGAGGAAGAGTTCGCGCTGGAACACGCCAAGAAGTAGCGAGACAAGGGGGGCCGCGAGCGATTGCGGCCCCCTCCTCCAACGATAACAGGTCAACGAGTTCAGGGAGTGCGCCATGGCCGCCTATACGCTCGATCAACTGAAGGCCGACGTGAAAGCCGGCACTATCGACACCGTGCTGGTGGCCTTTCCGGACATGCAGGGCCGGCTGATCGGCAAGCGCTTCCAGGCCGAGTTCTTCCTCGACGGGGCGATCGACGAAACGCATGGCTGCGACTACCTGCTCGCCAACGACATCGATATGGAGCCGGTGCCCGGCTACGAGGCGGCCAACTGGGGCAAGGGCTATGGCGACTTCGTCATGAAGCCGGACCTCGGCACGCTGATGAAGGCGGCCTGGCTGGAGGGAACGGCGATCATCCTCGCCGATCTCGTCGACCACCACCATCACGAGCCGATCCCGCACAGCCCGCGCGCCATCCTCAAGGCGCAGCTGAAGCGGCTGGAAAAGTTGGGGCTGACGGCCAACTTCGCCTCGGAGCTCGAATTCTACCTGTTCGACGAGAGCTTCCGCTCGGCCTGGGACAAGGGCTACAAAAACCTCACCACCGCCGGCTACTACATCCAGGATTACCACATCTTCCAGACCACCAAGGAAGAAGGGGTGCTGCGCGACATGCGGCGGCAACTGCAGGCTTCCGGCATCCCGGTGGAGAACTCGAAGGGCGAGTGGGGTCCCGGGCAGGAAGAGCTCAACGTGCGCTATGCCGATGCGCTGACCATGGCGGACCGGCATGTGGTGATGAAGAACGCGATGAAGGAAATCGCGCATCACCACGGCAAGGCCATCACCTTCATGGCGAAATGGGATTTCGGCCTCGCCGGCTCATCGAGCCACATCCACATGAGCCTCGCCAAAGCCGGCAAGAATGCCTTCGTCGACAAGAAGGACGCGCTCGGCATGTCCGACCTGATGAAGCATTTCATGCAGGGGCTGCTGACTTATGCCGGCGACATCACCTATTTCCTCGCGCCGTTCATCAACTCCTACAAGCGCTTCCAGGCCGGCACCTTCGCGCCGACCAAGGCGATCTGGTCGTCGGACAACCGCACGGCGGGGTTCCGGCTCTGCGGCGAAAACACCGGCGGCGTGCGGGTGGAATGCCGGATCGGCGGCGCCGATCTCAATCCCTATCTCGCCTATGCGGCGCTGATCGCGGCCGGACTGAAAGGCGTGGAGGACAAGCTGCCGCTGGAGCCGGCGTTCACTGGCGACGCCTATGTAGGCGAGAGGCTGCGCGAAGTGCACAAGACGCTGCGCGACGCGATTGCCGCGATGCAGAGTTCAAGCATGCTGCGCGAAGCGTTCGGCGAGCCGGTGATCGGCCACTATGTGCATACCGGCAACTGGGAACAGTTCGAGTATGACCGGCGCGTCACCGATTGGGAGTTGAAGCGCGGGTTCGAGCGCAGCTAAAACTCCTGCACCAATCACATAGGTGACAGATGACCGACAGGGTCCAGATCGTCTCGCCCATCGACGGGCGGGTGTATGCCGAGCGCAAGGTCGCCACGGGCGCCGAGATCGACGCAGCGGTGGCCAAGACCCGACGGGCTCGCGAGGTCTGGGCCGAGGTGACGGTCAAGGAGCGGGTGAAGTTCCTCGAGCACTTCCTCGATGCCCTGCTCAAGAAGAACGACGAGATCGTGCCGGAACTGGCCTGGCAGATGGGCCGGCCGGTCCGCTATCAAGGCGAAAAGCGCGGCGTCGAGGAGCGATCGCGCTACATGATCGGCATTGCCGAGGAGAGCCTCAAGCCGTCAATGCGGCCGGACAAGCCTGGCTTCGAGCGCTGGATTGCGCGCGAGCCGCTGGGCACGGTGATGGTGATCGCGCCGTGGAATTATCCGTACCTGACGGCGATCAACACCATCGTGCCGGCCTTGATGGCGGGCAACGCGGTGGTGCTCAAGCATGCCTCGCAGACACTGCTGGTGGGCGAGCGCTTCGCCGAGGCGTTCCAGGCGGCGGGGATGCCGGACGGGCTGTTCCAGAACCTGGTGCTGAACCACGCCGACACCGAAAAGCTGATCGGTTCGGGCAAGATCGACCACGTCAACTTCACCGGTTCGGTGGAAGGCGGGCGGCGGATCGAGCGCGCGGCAGCCGGCACCTTCGCCACGCTGGGGCTGGAGCTCGGCGGCAAGGACCCGGCTTACGTACGCGAGGATGCGAACCTCAGCCACGCAGTGGAGAACCTGGTCGACGGCTCGTTCTTCAACTCCGGGCAGAGCTGCTGCGGGGTGGAGCGCATCTACGTGCACGCCTCGGTCTATGACCGCTTCGTCAAGGATTTCGTCGAGAATGCCAGGGGCTGGACGCTGGGCAATCCGCTCGATGCCGACACCATGGTCGGCCCGATGGCGACGCCGCGCTTCGCCGACCTGGTGCGCGGGCAGACGCTCGAAGCGCTGCGCAAGGGCGCCAAGGCGCATCTCAACACCAAACACGACCTCGACGAGGAAAGCTCGCCCTACCTGGCGCCGGAGGTACTGACCAACGTCAACCACCAGATGGCGGTGATGCGGGAGGAGAGCTTCGGGCCGGTGGTCGGCATCATGAAGGTGCGCGACGACGCCGAGGCGATCGAACTGATGAATGACAGCCCCTATGGCTTGACCGCCTCGATCTGGACCGAGGACCTCGAGGCGGCGGCCAAGATCGGCTCGAAAGTCGAAACCGGTACGGTGTTCGCCAACCGCTGCGACTATCTCGATCCGGCGCTGGTGTGGACCGGGGTCAAGGAAACCGGCAAGGGCGGTGCACTGAGCGAGATCGGCTACGCCAACCTGACGCAGCCCAAGAGCTATCACCTGAGAAAGGTGTGAGACTGACAGCCACAGCGGTGTCACCCGGCGCGGCCATGTGAGCTAAGTCGGGGGACACTTCTGCTAAATGCGACAGCGACCCCAAACTCGGTGTCATCCCTGCGAAAGCAGGGACCCAACTCACGGCCCGCGCAGGTGGAAAGATGGGTCCCTGCTTTCGCAGGGATGACAGCTGGTGGGTGGGGATGGCCTGGAGCCAACAAAAGAAGAGGACGACAGGAAATGACCAAGGCCAACTGGAACTATCCTACCGCCGTGAAATTCGGTGCCGGCCGCATTGCCGAGCTGCCGGAGGCGCTGAAGACGGCGGGGATCGCGCGGCCGCTGCTGGTGACCGATGCCGGGCTGGTGAACTTGCCGGTGACGCAGAACACCCTGAAACTGCTGCGCGATGCCGGCTTCGAGGTGGGCGTATTCGCCGATGTGAAGCCCAACCCGATTTCGGCCAACGTCAATGCCGGTATCGAGGTGCTGCGCAAAGGCGGGCATGACGGGGTGATCGCCTTCGGCGGCGGCTCGGGCCTCGATACCGGCAAGGTCATCGCCTTCATGGCCGGGCAGACCCGCCCGATGTGGGATTTCGAGGATATCGGCGACTGGTGGACCCGCGCCGACCCCAAGGGCATCTTCCCGATCGTCGCGGTGCCGACCACCGCGGGAACCGGCTCGGAAGTCGGCCGCGCCGGGGTGATCACCGATGAGACGACGCACACCAAGAAGGTGATCTTCCACCCCTTGATGATGCCCAAGGTGGTGATCGCCGACCCCGAGCTGACGGTGGGCATGCCGACCTTCATCACCGTAGGGACCGGGTTCGATGCGCTGGCGCATTGCCTCGAGGCCTACTGCGCCAAAGGCTATCATCCACTGGCCGACGGCATCGCGGTGGAAGGGGTGCGGCTGGCGCTCGAGAACCTGCCCAAGGTCGTGGAGAACCCCAACGATATCGAGGCGCGCGGCCACCTGATGAGCGCCGCCGCAATGGGCGCGACCGCCTTCCAGAAGGGCCTTGGCGCCATCCACTCGCTGAGCCATCCGGTCGGGGCGCTCTACGATACCCATCACGGCATGACCAATGCGGTGTTCATGCCCTATGTGCTGGTGGCCAATCGCGACGCCATCGAAGCCAAGATCGCCCGGCTCGCCGCCTATTGCGGCCTCTCACCCAACTTCGACGCGTTCCTCAGCGCCATTAACGGCCTGCGCGCCAAGCTCAACGTTCCCAACACGTTGAAGGATTTCAAGGTGAGCGGTGAGAAGCGTGAGCTGATCGGCGAGATGGCGATCGTCGACCCGACGGCGGGTGGTAACCCGGTGGAGCTGACCAAGAAGCTGGCGCTGGAGATTTTCGATCGGGCGATGGAGGGGCGGCTGTAGCGGGCTCGCTCAACCGCGCTGGCCAACCAGACAGGCTGGTGCGCCGACCCCTCATCCGGCGCTACGCGCCACCTTCTCCCCGACGGGGAGAAGAATCCTGCGGCGCTGGTGATCACCACTGTTCCCACGGTGAAGGCTAATTAGCCTTCACCGGCCCCCGTCGGGGAGAGGGTGGATCGCGCGTAGCGCGAGACGGGTGAGGGGTACGGCCACGATGCTGTGCTTGATTCCCACGTCCCGCGCTGGATAGACCGGCTAAGAGACCCGCCGCACCGCTTCCCTGGCACCGTTTTCCAGCAGCGACTTCAAATGGTTGGTGACGGTATCGCGGAACACTGCAACTTGCGGCAGATCCGTGCCGAACACTTCGGTCACCGCGAGCAGGCCGTTCGCCAGCTTCACCGGATCCTGCCCTGCCCCGTCGGCGATCTCTCGCAGGCGCGCTGCCATGGGGTCTTTGACGTCGATCGGCTGGCCGGCCTCGTCGATGCCGGTGACGTAACGCATCCAGGCGGCAACGCCCAGCGCCAGGCGGGGGAATGGCTGCGCCGCCTCGAGGCGGTCGCGGATGGTGCCGAGCAGGCGCTGCGGCAGCTTCTGGGTGCCGTCCATGGCGATCTGCCAGGTGCGGTGCTTGAGTGCGGGGTTGGCGAAGCGGGCCAGCAGCTGGTCGCGGTAGGCCTCCAGGGTGGCGCGCGACATCGGCAGGGTCGGCATCGCCTCCTCAGTCATCAGTCCGTGAATCAACTGGTGTATGCCGGGATCGGCGATGGCTTCGTTGACGTACTGATACCCCGAGAGATAGCCGAGATAGGCCATGCTCGAGTGGCTGCCATTGAGCATCCTGAGCTTCATCAGCTCGAACGGCTCGACATCTTCGACGAGCTCGGCCCCGACGGTTTCGAAGGGCGGGCGGCCGGCCGGGAAATCGTCTTCGATCACCCATTGGGTGAAGGGCTCGGTCATGATCGGCCAGGCGTCTTCGAGGCCGGTGATGTCGGCGACGATGGCCCGATCGGCATCGGTGGTGGCCGGCACGATCCGATCGATCATGGTGGAGGGGAAACTGACGGTCTGAACATAGCCCGCGAGGCCCGCCCCCCCATCCATCAGTTCGGCGAGACGACGCACGATGCGGCCGGCGGTCCTGCCGTTCGAGGGGAGATTGTCACAGCTCATGACTGTGAAGGGAGCCAGACCGCGCTGCCGGCGAAGCTCGAGCGCAGCCACGATGATACCAGGGGCGCTGATCGGCGCTTCCGGGTGCGCCAGATCGTGGACGATGTCTGGATGCTTCTGGTCGAGCTCGCCGGTCGAGGGATCGTGGCAATAGCCCTTCTCGGTGACCGTCAGCGAAACGATGCGGATCGCCGGGCTCGCCATGGTCTCGATGAGTTCGGCACGCTGGGTGTTTGCATCGAGCACATCGAGAATGGAGCCGATAATGCGCGGCTTGGTGCCCGAGGCGTCTCGGACGGCGAGGGTATAGAGAAAATCCTGCGGCTCGAGCGCCTCGCGGGTATCGGGGCGGCGGAGCGAGGCGCCGATGATGCCCCAGTCGGGGGTCCTGGCCAGCAGGCTGTCGACATAGGCGGCCATGTGGGCGCGATGGAACGCGCCGATCCCGAGGTGGACGATGCCCGGCGTGACCGTCGACCGATCGTAGTCCATGACGTCAATGCCAGGGGTACGAATGGCGCCTGACTGGATTTCGGACATCGACAGGCGCGGCATGTGGCGGTTCCTCCCCTTGGACAGACGGCCCCTCACCAGGCGGTGGGCGGGCCTTTCGAGCGTAGCTCTCAAGGCCTTCTCGCCTCAAATCGCTCTACTGGAGCGATTTGCCCTGAAGGGACGACTCGAAGCCCCTCCCCCGCCACGCGAGGAAGGATGAAGAGAGGTGCGTGCATCAATAGCGGAGCATGTCGGGGACTGCCATACCAGGCGGTTGCGTGGGCAAAATATCCCCGGCATAAGCATTGGGCAGTTGAGGGGAAGACGGCGTGACCAAACGGTTTGTGAGTATCGGCGAAGCCATGATCGAAATGTCTGGCGGCGAAGGCGGGATGTACCGCCTTGGCTACGCCGGCGACACGCTCAACACCGCCTGGTACGCACGGGCCCTGCTGCCGGAGGGCTGGCACGTCGACTATGTCACGGCGCTCGGCGACGACATGTATTCGGGCGAGATGCGGGCGTTCATCGAGAAGGCCGGGATAGGTACCGAGCGGATCCAGACCATCGCCAACCGGCGGCCCGGGCTCTACATGATCCACCAGGAAAAAGGCGACCGGCATTTCACCTATTGGCGCGGGCAATCGGCGGCGAAACTGCTCGCAGACGATGTCGAGGCGCTGGAGGCGGCGGTGGTGGGCGCCGACACGGTGTATTTCTCGGGCATCTCGATGGCGATCCTCGCGCCGCGGGCGCGCGGCAAGCTGATGCGCACCATCGTCAAGGCGCGCGATGCCGGCGCCACCGTGGTGTTCGACACCAACCTCCGGCCGGCGCTGTGGACCAGCCCGCGGATCATGGCCTCGACACTGACGGCAGCCGCTGCCATCGCCGACATCGTGCTGCCGACCCATACCGACGAAGCGCCGCTGTTCGGCGACGCCTCACCCGAGGCGACGGCCGAGCGCTATCTCAAGCTCGGGGCCCAGGAAGTGGTGGCCAAGGACGGCTCGAAACCGGCTTTCGTCGCCACGGCCGACGGGGTGCGCCAATACGTGCCGGCGCCGAAGGCCGACAAGGTCGTCGACGCCACCGGCGCCGGGGACTCGTTCAACGGCGGCTATCTCAGCGGCCGGGCGCGCGGCCTGTCGCCGGTCGAGGCGGCCGAGCGGGCGCATCGGGTGGCGGGCGTCGTGATCGGCCATAAGGGTGCGCTGGTCGATCCGGAACTGGTGCGGGACGTTTAGGCTACCCGGGCTGAATTCACGTGCCTCGGCCGGAGCATGTCCTACCCCAATCTCGCCGCAACTCGGAACGCCGTCTCCGCTGCGAGCCTTGTTCCGTCATGCAATGTCTGGTTCCATCGTAAAATTACGATGAATGGAGATTTGCATGTCGAACGTCGGAATTATCGGGGCGGGGAACATCGGCGGTACACTTGCCGCGCATCTGGTGAAGCTTGGCCATTCGGTCGAGATCGCCAACTCGCGCGGCCCGGAAACGCTGGCCGAGTTCGCCAGGACCTCTGGCGCCAAACCGGTCACGGTTGAGGACGCGGTAAGGAATAAGGACCTGATCATCGTCTCGATTCCAACGCACAGCGTCCTGGCATTGCCGGCAGGACTTTTCCGCGATGTGCCTGCCAGCGTACCAGTCATCGACACCAATAATTACTACCCCAGGGAACGCGACGGTCGCATCGAGCAGATCGACAACGGCAAGGCGGAGAGCCGCTGGACCGCCGAGACGATCGGGCATTCCGTCGTGAAGGTGTTCAACAACATTTACTCCAAGCGGCTCGCTGAGGACGGCAAGCCAGAGGGAAGCCCAGGGCGGCTGGCCCTGCCGGTGTCGGGAGACGATCCGGCTCACAAGGCGAAGGTGATTGCGCTGCTCAACGAGCTCGGCTTCGACGCCGTGGACAATGGCTCGCTCGACGATTCCTGGCGTCACCAGCCGGGCACCCCTGCCTACGTGAACAACGCTGATGTCGCCGAGGTAAAGGCACAACTCGCAGCCGCCAGTCCCGAGCGCCAGGAAAAATTCCATGGCACAGCGGAAAGCCCCGGCAACTGGCAGTCCCCACGCTGACGGGACCGCCCGGCCCTGCGGCAACCGTTTTTGGAGTCCGGCCGCGGGCCACAACGCGCAATACCGGGAACGAACAAGGGGCTCGAGGGCCCCTTGTGAAGCATCATGGACCGGTGGCTCAGAAGCGCAGGTTCAGGCCCGCCGTGACGGCGTGCGTGAAAGCGCCAGCATCGACCATGTACATTTCCTCACCGTAGCTGGTGTAGCGATACTGCAGGTCCAGCGACAGCTTGTCGGCCAGGGCAATCTCGACACCGGCGCCGGCGGTCCAGCCGATATGGGTGTTCTTGATGCCGCCGAACTCGCCCCCGGCGAAGGCCAGGCCGGCCGTCACGTACGGCAGGAAGACACCACCGTCAAAGCCGAGGCGGCCACGCAGAGAGCCGTTCCAGCCCGAGGTGTAGGACAGCGCGCCGACATCGTTCCATGCCAGATCCGCGGCGACGCCAGCGACGATACCGTCGGCAATGGCGAAGTCGGCGCCCGCGACGACACCGATGCTGTAGCCGGAAATTTCGATGCCGTTGACGAATGGCGACGGGCTCGTCAGCTCGCCGGACTGATAGCCGACGAAGACACCGACATAGGGCCCGCTCCAGGTGCTGCTCACGTCGACGACGCCCGGGCCCGCCGGCGTGTCGATGATGAGGTCCGCCGCAAAGGCAGACGAAGTGAAACCGAGGGCCGTCGTGGCCAACAGGGCAAAGGCGAAGTTGCGCAATCAAACCTCCTGAAATGCTCCCGAGGGCTAGCAGCGGGGTTTTTGGGGGTCAAAGGGCAACACATGACATCAAGTGGGTTTTTGTGCCACCGCCTGCCGGATGGAGATCGCTACCGGTTGGCCGGCTCGAGCCGCAGGCTGAGGACCAGCGGCACGAGCAGCGCGTAGAGCGCGACCACCGAGAGCCAGATGGCGCCCGGCCAGTGGTCGCGGAAGACGAAGTAGAGGCTCGAGAACACGAGCGGCGCGGCGATCGAGGCGAGGCTGACGGCCGAGGCCAGGACGCCCTGGAACTGGCCCTGCCGGCTTTCGTCGACCTGGCGGGTGGCGAGCGACTGCAGCGCC
>MKVB01000006.1:1151457-1171208 GCA_001899085.1 Devosia sp. 66-14
GCTCGCCGAGCAGCTTCACCGCCGGCCCGGGAAGGAAAGCCTGCGCCAGCGTCTGGCACACGCCGAAGGCGCCGAGCGACAGGCCGATCCACAGGCCGTTCCACTGAAAGGTATCGCCGCCCCACAGCGCCCAGCAGGTGCCATAAACCTCGCCGGTGGCGGCGAAGGCAAAGAAGATGAAGATCATCGGCCGCAGTGCCTTGATCGAGAGGGCCCAGCGCAGCGAGCGGAGGGGATTGAGCGCGGCCAGATCGAGCTTTTCGCGGCTTGGCGTGCGCGACTCCGGCAGCACGAGAAAAGCCAGCAGCAGGTTACCGGCGTTCAGCACCGCTGCGGCGATGAAGGGCAGTCGCAGCCAATAGTCGCCCAGCGCGCCGCCGAGCACCGGGCCGATGATGAAGCCGATGCCGAACATGGCATTGAGCAGGCCGAAGCGGCGGGCCCGGGTGTTCTCGGGCGAGATATCGGTGACATAGGCGGTGGCGACCGAGACATTGGCGCTGGTGAGGCCGGCAATGGCGCGACCAAGCAGCAGCAGCCACAGGTTCGGTGCGAAGGCGAGGAAGAGATAGTTGATCGCCGCGCCGCCCAGCGAAATCAGCAGTACCGGACGGCGGCCGAGGCGATCGCTGAGGGCGCCGAGGATCGGCGCGAAGACGAACTGCATGACCGCATAGAGCGCGGTCATGATGCCGATATAGGGCGCGATGTTCCGGGCGCCGGTGACATCCTCGAGCAGCGAGGGGAGAATGGGAAAGATCAGCCCGATGCCGACGGCGTCGAGGACAATGGCGGTGTAGATGACGGTGAGGGATTTCTGCATGGCAAGCTTGCTCCACGCACAGCCTGCAGACGCCGAACGGCGCGACAGCTGCGCGATCATGCCCGACAAGGCGGGCGACTGGGGTTCTGGGAGACGCTGACCAGGCCATGCGCGGGGCATGAGCTGGCGTGTGCTTGACCACCTGGACGACTATTCGTCCACCTGTTTACTCCGCCACTGAGCGGATCAAGGGAGGCGGTCGCTTTTCGCGACGCCTCGGACATACGCCCGGCGCGCTGAGCGGGCAAGTGCGATGCGTGAATGGGAGCTCGGCGCGACGAGAATGGCCCGAGCTAGGCCCTGAGGATCTTCGCCATTGCCTTGCCCTTGGCGAGTTCGTCGATGAGTTTGTCCATGTAGCGGATCTCGCGCATCATCGGGTCCTCGATGTTCTCGACGCGCACGCCGCAGACGACACCGGTGATCAGCGAGCGCGCCGGGTTGAGCTGTGGCGCCGAGTTGAAGAAGGCTTCGAGATTGCTGCCCTTCGCCATTTCGGCCTCGAGCGACTGCTGGGTGTGACCGGTCAGCCAGCAGAGGATTTCGTCGACCTCGGCCTTGCCTCGCCCCTTGTTCTCGGCCTTGGCGAGGTAGAGCGGATAGATCTTGGCGATGCTGTAGGCGTAGACCCGGTCTCGGACCTTGTCGGTGGTTTCCCGCATCTCGGCCCCCTATCTCGCTTCGATGATCAGCCGGATGCCGAGGATGCCGATAAAGGCAGCGGCAGCGCGGTCGACCCAGAGCTTGGCGCTCAGATAGAGTGCCCGTGGCCGGGTGGCCGAGAAGGCGACGGCGACGATGCTGTACCACAGGGTCTCCTGCAGGAAGATCAGCGGCGGCAGGGCCCAGTACAGCCAGGGTTCGGGATTGGCCGGCAGCAGCGCCGCAAAGACGGCGCCGAACACCGCGACGATCTTGGGGTTGGAAAGCTGCGTCAGCAGGCCGACGGCAAAGGCCTTGCGTGGGTTGGCCGCCGGAGTGACGCCAGCCTCGACGGTGATGGGGTCGGCGGCATGGCTCCAGATCTTCCAGGCGAGATAGACGAGGTAGAGGCCGCCAGCGACCTTGAGCGCGGTGAACAGCAGGCCGCCATCCTGCATCAGGGTGCGCAGCCCGAGCACGGCGAGTGCGCCATAGAGCATGGCCCCTACCCCCATGCCGAGCGCCGCGGCGAGGCCTTCGGTGCGCGACTGCGCGACGGCGGTGCGCACCACGAAGACGAAACTCGGGCCCGGGCTGATGGCACCGAGCAGCAGCGCGCCGAGAATGGCGAAAAGGGGTAGAAAATGGTCCATGGAGGCCTCCGAACAGGCAGGAGGCTAGCGCATTAGCGGCCCGTGCAGGAAGCAGTATCAGAGTGCGGCAACCCACTGCGACAGCTCTCACCCGGACCCCGACATCCGGGTGAGTGCTGATGTGCAGCGCCGTTACAGCAGCTTTTCTTCCTTGATCGGGGTCCGGCTGACGATCTCGCGGTCGCAGGCGTCGTAGGTGATGTAGTACGGGATGAAGACGTGCTCGGCGTTCTTCTTCTTGGCGGAGAACAGGTAGATGCCCTCCTCGGCTTCCTTCTCGAGCTTCTCGATCATCTTGTAGTTGCGCTTCTTCAGATAGCGGATCGCCTGCTTGACGCTCTGGCAGTCATAGTCGCCGTCATAGTTGTCAAAGATCGGTTTGCCCTGCAGACCGCCGGCGGTGACCGGCGGAGCCGAGACAGCAACCAGGGCAAGGGCGAGGGCGGCGAAAGCCGGGCGAGCGAGGCGATTGAGCTGTGCGAACATGGTCCACTCCATTTGGCAGGCACCAGTTGCCTGCGGGTGAGAGAGGACTAGCGGGCCGGGCCTGAACCGATACGGACCCGCCGGTTCAGTCGATATTCATAAGTCGTATTATGACTTTTCGGGTTGAGTTGCCGTCAGAACATGCCGTCGCCGGAATTGATGTACTCGATCTCGTCGGGCGTGGAAATGCGGCCGAGAGCGGCGTTGCGGCGCGGATAACGGCCGAAGCGTGCGATGCAGTCGCGATGCATGATCTCGAATTTCAGGGTTTCCTCGTCACCAAGTGCGGTGAACAAACGGATCGCCTCGTCATGCACGGCAAGATCCTCGGAATGCATGTAGGGCATATAGAAGAACATGCGGCGGCGCGGCTCGACCCGCAGGTCGTCGCCGGCGGCGACCGCCTCCTGCGCAAGGCGCAGCGCCATGGCGTCGGAGGCGAAAGCCTCGGGGCGCTTGCGATGCAGCTGGCGGCTGAACTGGTCCAGCACGATGACTTCGGCAAGGCGGCCGGAGGGGCTGGCGCGCCACCATGCCGCTTCGCCGCGAGCGACGGCAGCATGCGTGTCGGTGAAACGCGCCGCCAGCACCGCATCGAACTCGGGCTTGCCGCCGAACCAGTCCGGCTCGCCATGCTCGACGAACCAGAAATTCAGGATGTCATCGGGTGAGGTCATGCAGCAGGCTCCGGTTCACGCTTCATTTCCCATGGGACGGGCATGATGTCACCAGCCGCACGGCGCTGAGTTATGTGGGGCGACACCCAGGAGATCTTCTATGCGGCTCGTCAAGCTCGATACCCCCGACGGCATCATCTACGTCAACCCCGAGCATGTGGTGGCGGTGGTGAAGGGCCTGCGCGACACCAAGATCGACACGGTGTCGGGCGTGCATGTGGTGAAAGACCCGCCCGAGGTGGTGGCTCGCCTGCTCGGCATGGAAGAGATCGAGCTCGACGTGACGCCGCGAATGATGATCAACCGCAGTTGAGCCAACCGCGGCCTCTTCCCCCTGCCCTGCTCTAGACCGTGACGATCGCCTTGATCACGCCGGTGCGATCATGGGCCCAGACAGGCATGTCCTCGGGCACCCGGTCGAGGCTGGTGGCGTGCGTCGCAAGCCGGTCGGTCGGGACCTTGCCCTGGCGGATCGACTCCATGACGTGCTCGAAATCGGCCCGGATGGCGTTACGCGAGGCACGGATGGTGAGTTCGCGCCGGTGCACTTCGCTGTCGGGGAAGACCAGGTCGCCCTTGATGACGCCGACCAGGGTGTAGCTGCCACCGTTGCGGGCGTGGAACAGGGAGGCATTCATCGCCTTGATCGAGCCGGTGGAATCGAACACCGCGTCGAAGCCGGTCGATTTGATGGAGGTGAATTCGCCGCCCTCGAGTTCGGCGGGCGAGAAGGTGGTGAAGCCGAGCGCGCGTGTCGCGGCGATCTTGTCAGGCGCGGCGTCGATGACGGTAACTTCGGCGCCGGCGATCTTCGCGAAGAAGGCGACGCCGAGCCCGATCGGGCCCGAGCCGACCACCAGCGCACGGGAGCCGGGTTTCAGCTCGGCAGTGCGACGGATGGCGTGGGCGCCGATGGCGAGGAACTCGACCATGGCCGCGTCGCGGAGGCTTAGGCCATCGGCCTTGTAGAGGTTGCCCGCGGGCATGACGATCTCTTCGGCCATGCCGCCCGGCGCGTGCACGCCGATCACCTTGAGCGTTTCGCAGCAATTGGCGCGCCCTTCTCGGCAGGCCGGACACTGGCCGCAGTTGAGATAGGGGTTGATCACCACCGGATCGCCGGCGGCGAAAGCTTCGCCATTGGGATCGATGACGGTGCCGCTCAGCTCATGACCAATGACACGCGGATATTCGAAGTAGGGAAAGTTGCCCTCGAAGATGTGGTAGTCGGTGCCGCAGATGCCGATGTGACGGATGGCGACGCGGACCCAGCCGGGCTTCAACTCGGGGCGGTCGATGTCGATCAGCGCCAGTTGTTCGGGCGCGGTGCAGGAAATGGCTCGCATGGGGTCTCCTCTTGAGGACGGATCATAGCGGGGCGTGGCTTCACCACAAGCACCCGGCAGGCTACAAACCCCCGCGTCTTTAGTGGGGTATTACAGCGTGAATTTCGCGAGCGATAACTGGGCCGGAGCGACGCCCGAGGTGATGGCGGCGCTGACGCGCCACAATGGCGGGTACTCGCCGGCCTATGGCGGAGATCCGCTCAGCCTCAGCGTGGCGCGGCGCTTCTCGGACCTGTTCGAGCGCGAGGTCGAAGTGTGGTTCACGGCAACCGGCACGGCATCGAACTCGCTGGGCTTGGCAGCGCTGAGCCGGCCGGGCGGCGTGGTGTTCTGCGGCGCGGATGCGCATGTGCACACCGACGAGAGCGGCGCAACGGAGTTCCAGTCCGGCGGCATGAAGCTGCAGCCGGTGCACAGTCCGCTCGGGCTGATCGATGCGGGAGCGCTGGCAGCGGCGCTCGGCAAGCACCCTGCCGGCGGGCGCAGCGTACCGGTGGCGCTGAGCCTGACCAACGCGACGGAATGGGGCACGGTCTATGGCGTGGCGCAGGTGGCCGAACTGGCGCGGATCGCGCGCGATGGCGGACTGAAAGTGCACATGGATGGGGCGCGGTTCGGCAATGCCGTAGCGGCGCTGGGCGTAACGCCGGCCGAGCTCACCTGGAAAGCCGGGGTGGATTTCCTGTCGTTCGGCGCAACCAAGAACGGCTGCTGGGCGGCCGAGGCGATCGTGGTGTTCACGCCCGGGCTGCTGGGAGACTTCGAAGCACGGCGGCAGCGGGCCGGGCATACCTTCTCGAAGGCGCGGTTCGTCGCGGCGCAGTTCGAAGGCTATCTCGAGGGTGGCAACTGGCTGCGCTGGGCGGGACACGCCAACGCCATGTCCGACCGGCTGCGCGCCGGGATCAGGGCCAGCACTGTCGCGCGGCTCGGTTGGGAGAACACGGCCAACGAGGTGTTCGCGGTGATCCCGAGGGCAGCGCTGGCACGCGTGCGCGCCGCCGGCGGCGCGGCACATGAGTGGCCGGCAGAGGGGCTCGCGGCCGATGAGACGCTGGTGCGCCTGGTCACCAGTTGGGCGACGACCGAGGCCGATGTGGATGGGTTCTTGGGGTTGCTTTAGGCCTGACTGAGAGAGACGGCCCCCTCCCCGCCTCCCCCATGAAGGGGGAGGTGAAGAGTCGAGGCTCTGTCTTCGATCGTGCCAAACACTCGATGCGGCACCTCCCCCTTTATGGGGAGGATGGGAGGGGGCCGTCTGCCGGCAGTTAGCCGACCACCACCTTCAGCAGATTGCCGGCCGGATCGCGTGTCTCGATCCCCTCGTTGGTCTCCGCGTAGCCCGCGCCGATCGCCGCCAGCCGGGCCTTCACCGCGTCCAGCGTCGCCTGGTCCGGGACGGCGACATGGAACCAGCGCAGGCCTGCCGAGCCTTTCGGGGCCTGGGCGGCGTTGGGGCCGGACCAGATGTTGAAGGCAATGGTGTGCGGCGGATAGTCGAGACCGAGATCGCCCATGCCGAAGCGGCGCATGATGAACAGGCCGCCGAAGCCGAGACCGTCGCGATAGTAGCGCATCGCCTGCTCCAGATCGTTCACATGCAGATGGATGTGGCCGATGCGGGTGCCCTCGGGCATCAGCGCCGGGACGGCGTTGACGTCATCGAGTTCGGCGAGCAGGTCATCTACATCGATGGCCTCGCGGCCGGAATGGGGCGAGCCGTCGACAGTCTTGACGTAGAAGCCGTCCTCGCCGTCGCCGATGGTGCCGCGCCAGGGGGTCTCGAAGGTGATCTCGATGCCGTTATTGTCGTAGTCCCACAGGTAGATCGCCTCCGAGACGAGGTGATCGGTGGGCGAGATGCGGACCCGGCGCATCAGGGCGCGTACCACCATTTCGGCCAGCGCCTTGCGGGTCGGAACGTGGACGGCGACATGATAGAGGCCGAGCGAGCGGTCAGGGAACGGGCCGCTAGCACCGAGTTCCAGGGTGATGAGTTCGCGCCCGCCGGCGCCCAGGTGCAGCGCTTCGGCATCCTCGGAGATGAGTTCGAGCCCGACGACATCGCGCCATACGGCCAGCGCCTTGTCGCGATCGGTGACACCGATGCGGACGGCGCCGAGATGGCTGGTCAGCGGCAGGGTGGGAGCGGAGCGGACCGCGGCCTGGGATTCAACAGTGATCATGATGGGTCCTCGCAACGGTGTTGGGTTGACCCTGATATGGCCGAGGCCAGGGGGCAAGCCAATGGTGTCGCGACGACGGACAGTCGATACGAATATGCGTGAATGACTTGTATTGCGGCTCGATTAGCACCGGCCAAGCAGTGAGCGCTTTCTCCCCTTGTGGGAGAAGGTGCCCGAAGGGCGGATGAGGGGTATCTCTCCGCGAACTCAGTCGCTCGTCGCTTTGCTCCGATCGCGCAACGTGCCGTTGCGGCCCCCCCTCATCCGGCCTATCGGCCACCTTCTCCCACAAGGGGAGAAGGCCTGACTGCTCGGCCAGCGCTCAAAACGACGACCGCCACCCCCATCCCCGTTTGGGGATGGATGGTGGGGAGGGGGTGGTGGCCGTATGCCTGCCGATGGCGCCGAAGTCAGTTGGCGACAGTGCGGCGGCGGTACTCGCTGGCGGCGTAGACGAGCAGCGCCGCGACGATCAGACCGCCGACCAGTTGGGCCCAGTCGATGGTCGAGAGGAAGCGCGGGATCATCACCGCCGCGTTGAACGAGGCATCGGAGAAGATGACCTTTTCGAGCTCCATGTTATCGGCGCCGAACTTCATCCGCTCGCTGAGATAGTTGAGGAAGTAGCCGGCACGCGGACCGGTGTCGTTGAAGATGAGGTTCTCGGCCAGGCCGATCAGCCCGGGAATGAGGAAGGCCAGCGGGATCGACCAGCGGCGGAACACCGTGGACAGGGCGCCGACCCAGGCGAAGAACGGGGCATACCAGAGCAGCGCCATCACCAGACCGACGAGCGTGAACAGGGCGATCTGGAAGCCGGACGAGAGGAACTCGAAAACGCCGGGGACGCCGAGCCGCGGCAGGATCATCGCGGTGATCATGGTGACGACGTAGATGAGGATGCCGGTGATCAGATAGGCCACGAAGATCAGGGCCGGAAAGATGGTCATGCCGGCAAGAGACTTCGAGGCCAGCACCTTGAAATCGGTGACCGGCATCGACTTCCAGAACAGCATGGCATTGTTGCGTCGATCGGCGCTGAAGGCATCGGCATAGTAGAAGAACAGCGCCGCCAGCAGGTACATGCACCAGAGCGCCGCCACCGCGAGGAAGCCGAACTCGAAGAACTTCAGCGCCGAGGGGACGCCGATTTCCTGGTGCATCTGGAAACGGTTGGAGGCGATGCCGAACACCAGCACCAGGGTCATGATGCCGAGGATCACGCCGGGGGCGTAGAGGAACGCACCCCGATGCTCGAGATACTCGCGCTTGATAAGGGCAACGAGAGACTTCATTTGGCCGGACCGCGCTGCATGAGGGCGACAAACAGGTCGCTGAGAGTGGGAGTGGTGACGTCGCCGAACTGGGCGAGCCGGTCGCGATCGACGCCGTCGAAGACCATGGCGGTCTGGCCGAAGCGGGTTTCGCTGTAGATCGGGCCGAGCGCCGTGGCGGCGGCGACCTGGTCGGGGCGAACCAGCACCTGGCTGAACTTGGAGCTGACGGTTTCCATCTGCATGTGGAGGATCAGCTCGCCATCGCGGATGAACATGATGTCAGAGAGCATGAACTCGATCTCATCCACCTGGTGGGTGGTGATCAGGAGCGTGCGCTCCTCGGTCATGTAGTCCTCGAGCAGGCGCCGGTAGAAACGCTTGCGATAGGTGATGTCGAGGCCGAGCGTCGGCTCGTCGAGAACCAGCAGCTTGGCATCGATCGCCATCACCACCGCGAGGTGGAGCTGGGCGATCATCCCCTTCGACAGGTTCTTGATCCGGGCCTCCATCTTGACGTCGGTGCCCTCGAGGAAGCCGCGGGCCTTCGCCTGATCGAAGTTGGGGTGGATGTTGGTGAGCAGCGCGAACAGCTCGCGCACCCTCAGGAACCGCGGCAGGCTCGCGACATCGGAGATGAAGGCGACGTTCTTCATCAGCGAGGCGCGCTTCTGGTACGGGTCCTCGCCGAGCACGCGCACGGTGCCCTCGTAGGAGGTGAGCCCGAGCAGCGCATTCAGCGTGGTGGTCTTGCCGGCGCCATTGTGGCCGACGAGGCCGTAGATGCGGCCGGCGGGGATGTCGAAATCAAGCCCGTGGAGGATTTCGGTGCGGCCGAAGTGCTTCCTGAGGCCACGCGCCGAGACGATCGGAGCAGCTGTGGTTTGAGCCAGATCATTCATCTTTACCGCCTTGCTTCAGTAGCTGTGTGGGATCGAGATCGAGGGCGGCGAGACGCGCCATGACGCGCGGCCACTCCTCGGTCAGAAATTTCTGGCGCTCGTGGGCGAGCAGCCGCTGATGACCGCCCTCGGCCACGAACATGCCCATGCCGCGCCGCGACTCGACGACACCGATATCGACGAGCGACTGGTAGGCACGGGTGACGGTCAACGGATTGACCGAGAGGTCGGCGGAGATCTGGCGCACGGACGGAAGCGCCTCACCCTCCTTGGTGGTCTTGCTCAGGATCATGTCGGCAATCCTTTCGCCGATCTGCACAAAGATCGGCTGGCTGTCGTTGAACTGGCTCATGCGTGATGCCTTGGTAGTGTGCTAGTTATGTAGCACACCAAATCGGCAGTGCAAGCGGAATCTTCAAGGGCGCGCCCCGGCGCCTTTGCTGCGCGGTCATGGCGTTGTCGATCGGAGGCGGCTAAATTCGACCGCAGAGCGGCGACAACGTCCTGCGGCGCCGACGATTCTCCCGAGGGCTACGTGCATATCCTGATCACTGGCAGCGCCGGTTTCATCGGCTATCACCTGAGCAGGCGGCTGCTGGCGGCTGGTCACGCGGTGACGGGCCTCGATGCGATGACGCCGTATTACGACGTGCGGCTCAAACAGCAGCGCCACGCCATGCTGGCGGAGCATGCGCGCTTCGCGGCGATCACCGGGAAACTGGAAGACCCGGCGGCGATCGAGAGGGCTTTTGCTGCGGCACCCGAGATCGTGGTGCATCTCGCGGCCCAGGCAGGGGTGCGCTACAGCCTCGAGGCCCCGTTCAGCTATACCGACAGCAATGTGACGGGGACGCTCGCCATTCTCGAGGCGGCGCGGCGAGCGCAGCCGAAGCACCTGCTGATCGCTTCTTCGAGCTCGGTCTACGGCATGGCCGGCAAGCCTTCGGCGGAGCTCGACCTGACCGACCGACCGGTGTCGCTCTACGCCGCGACCAAGAAGGCGACGGAGGCGATGAGCCATTCCTACGCCCACCTGTTCGGAGTGCCGACCACCTGCCTGAGATTCTTCACCGTGTACGGCCCCTGCGGTCGACCGGACATGGCGCTGTTCAAGTTCGCCGAGGCGATCGCGGCGGGCGCGCCGATCAGCATCTATGGCGAGGGCCGGATGCGGCGGGATTTCACCTATGTCGACGATGTGGTCGCGGCGATCGACCGGCTGATCGGGGTGGCGCCGGTAAAGGGACAGCCGGTGTCGTCGGCGGACTCGCTGTCGGCGGTGGCCCCGTGGCGGGTGGTGAACATTGCCGGTGGCCGGCCTGTCGAGCTGATGCGGTTCGTCACGGCGATCGAGGCGGCGATGGGACGCGAGGCGAAGAAGGAGTTGCTGCCGATGCAGCCGGGAGATGTGACCGAAACGGCGGCAGACGTGGCGCTGCTACGAGCGCTGGTCGGTGAGGTGCCGACGACAGAGGTCGAGGTTGGGGTGCGAGCGTTCTGCGACTGGTTCAAGGGGTGGCGGGGCTGATCTGGCCCAGGCTCCCCCTGGCCGTCATCCCACGAATGCCCGCAGGCGCCAGGTAGACGCTTCTCACTGCAGGATGGGCACAGTAAGTAGGGTGGCCTTGTGCCTGCCATCCCTCACCCGTCTCGGCCTTATGGCCGATCCACCCTCTCCCCGACGGGGTCCGGTGAAGGCCATTGGCCTTCACCGTGGGAACAGAGGTGATCACCGCGCTCTCCGGATTCTTCTCCCCGTCGGGGAGAAGGTGGCGCGTAGCGCCGGATGAGGGGAAGGCCACAATCGTCGAGCGGGCGCGGCGATCTCCGGGCTCATCGGCCGTGACTGACCGCCTATGGGCGAAGCCGGGATGGGCCACCGGTGTGGTGGGAAGATTGGTGGACGAAACCGCGCGATGCAGTTCTGTCGACCGAACGGAAAACCGCTTGAGTGCTAACGACTCGCGGGCCGCTGACATGTTAGAGACAAGTATTCGTTTCTGATCGGCACCCGCCGACCATCCTGCATTTCGGATTCCCAAATTGACGGCCACAGCTTCGGCACCGGCGACTTCCATCGCCAGCAAGACCACGCTCTCGATCATCATCATGGTGTCGGTCTGCCACCTGATCAACGACACCATGCAATCGCTGCTGTCGGCGATCTATCCGATCCTCAAGGAGAGCTACGGGCTCGACTATGTGCAGATCGGGCTCCTGACGCTGACCTTCCAGTGCACGGCGTCGCTGCTGCAGCCGGCGATCGGCATGTATACCGACAAGCGCCCCCTGCCCTTCTCCCTGCCGGTGGGGATGGCGTCGAGCCTCGTCGGGCTGCTGATCCTCGGCTTTGCGCAGAGCTACTGGCTGCTGCTGGTCGGGTCGGCCTTTGTCGGGCTCGGCTCGGCGATCTTCCACCCCGAAAGCTCGCGCGTGGCGCGGCTCGCTTCGGGCGGCCGGCACGGGTTGGCGCAATCGCTGTTCCAGGTGGGCGGCAATGTCGGCTCGGCGATCGGGCCGCTGCTGGCGGCCTTCATCGTCCTGCCGCGCGGACAATCGAGCGTCGCCTGGTTCGCCGTGGGCTCGCTGGTCGGCATCTTCATCCTGACGCGGGTGGGCATGTGGTACGCGGCGCATCGCAAGGCCAATGCCGGCAAGGCGCCGGTGAGCACGGCGCTGCTGTTCGACCGGCGCACCACCGCCATCGCGCTCACGGTGCTGACGGTGCTGACCTTGACCAAGAACGCCTACATGGCGGGGCTCTCGAGCTATTACACGTTCTTCCTGATCGACAAGTTCCAGGTCGGGGTGCAGGACGCGCAGCTCTTGCTGTTCGTCTACCTGGGCGCCTCGGCGATCGGGGTGTTCCTCGGCGGTCCGATCGGCGATCGGTTCGGCGCCAAGTTCGTGATCTGGTTCTCGATCCTCGGGGTGCTGCCCTTCACGCTGGCCCTGCCCTATGCCGACCTCACCTGGACGGTGATCCTCACGGTGCTGATCGGACTGATCTTCTCGTCGGCGTTCTCGGCCATCGTGGTGTTCGCCCAGGAACTGCTGCCGGGCCGGGTCGGGATGATCGCCGGCATCTTCTTCGGCTTCGCCTTCGGCGCCGGCGGCATCGCCGCCGCGGCGCTGGGCGCGCTGGCCGACGTCACCGGCATCCAGTACGTGTTCTGGCTCTGCTCGTTCATGCCGCTGGCCGGGCTGCTGACGGTGTTCCTGCCGGAGATGCAGCACAAGGTGCGGTGAGTCCGCGATCTCTCTTCATCTCTGCCCTTGCGGGAGAGAAAGCGATTTCTTGGGCTTAGCCCTTCGCTAAGCCTTAGAAATCGCAAGAGAGGGGATTTGGCGGGCACGGTGGCGCCTCACGCCCCCCTCTCTTGCGAAAACTAAGGACTTAGCTGCGCTAAGCCCAAGTTTTCGCTTTCTCCCCCGCCAAGGGGGAGAGTCCCGACTGAGAGATCTCAGTCAGATCTGCAGCAAGGCCACCGGTTTCTGCAGCTTGAACACCGTGCCGGTGGCGCTCAGCGTGCCGTCTGCGGCGACGTCGAAGACCACGAGATCTTCGCTTTCCTGGTTGGCGACGATCAGGTGTTTTTCCAGCAGCAGGAAGAAGCGCGGCCAGTTGCCGCCGCACGAGATGTTCTGCTTGAGGCTGATCTTGCCATCTGCGGCAATGGCGAAGGCGGTGATCGAGTTGTGGCCGCGGTTGCTGACGTAGAGCACGGTGCCGGCAGCGTTGATCTGAATGTGGGCGCCGGTGGACTCGCCCTTGAAATCGGCGGGAAGCGCCGAGAGCGTATTGAGTTCGGTGAGCTTGCCGCCAGGTGCACGGGCGAGGGCGGTGACCGTCTCGGCATATTCGGTGAACAGGTACGCGAACTTGCCATTGGGGTGGAACGCCAGATGGCGCGGGCCCGCACCCTTGGGGGTCGAGAACGCCGTCTCCGGGCCGCCGACGAAATTGCCGGCCTCGTAGCGGACGCTGCGCACTTCATCGTGGCCGAGATCGACGGTGTAGAGCCGGTCGGCCTCGGGCGACCACTGGGTCCAGTGGGCGTGACCCTGGTCATGGGCATGGGCGCTGCGGAGCACGGTGGGGTCGGATTTCAGCGCACCGGTCGCGGCATCGATCGAGAACACCGGGGTCGAGTCGTCGCCATAGTTGGCGACGGCAAGCTTGGTGCCCTTGGGGCTGATGCGGAGGTAGCAGGGGTATTTGGCGCCGGTCGACTGGTAGCCGAGCGGCGTGGCCGCGCTGTTGTCGGCGGCGAGGCTGAAGGCACCGGCCTGCTCGGCCATCTCGTTGGTGACATAGACACAACGGGTCGCCGGTGCGAAGGCGATCCACGAGACGTCGGTAGTACCGGGATAGCCGCGGACCAGCTCGATGGCGCCGGTGGCGGTGTCGAAGCTCAGGAGCTTCAGGCCTTCGCCATCGGGGCCGGTATAGGATCCGGACAGCAGATTGAGCTTGGACATGCGCAGTTCCTCCTCGGTAAGTCGGGCGGAAGTGTTAGGGGAGTCACGGGGTTATGGCTAGTCGTTCGGAGCGCTTGGCGCCCCTCACCCCGGCCCTCTCCCCCGGGGGCGCTATCGCGCTCCCCTAGGAGGGGCGAGGGGGCGATGTGGCGCCGCCGGTTCGACTCGCGTCCCCTCGCCCCTTCTAGCGGACGCGAGAGCGTCCGCGGGGGGAGAGGGTTAGGGTGAGGGGCGCCAAGCGACGGGTGCGTCAGCGCGCCCGATCCCACCCCTCACGCATCAGCTTGAAGCCCTTCTCATAGACGTCGGCCTCCGAGGCGAACAGCGGCCGCCAGATCTTGGTCGCCGCAGCAAGGTCGGGGAGTGCCGAGCCGAAGGCCTCGATGGTCATCCAGCCGTCGTAGCCGGCCTGTTTCAAAGCGTTGAACACCGACTGGAAATCGATATGCCCGGCGCCGGGAACACCACGATTGTTCTCGGTGATGTGGACATGGTTGATCTGGCCGATGGTCGAGGCGATCAGCGGTGGTACCCGGTTCTCTTCGATGTTGGTGTGGAAGGTGTCGAACAGATAGCCGTAATTCGGCTCGTCGACGCGGCGCACCAGGCTGGCGGCCTGCTCCATGGTATTGAGGAAATAGCATTCGAACCGGTTGAGCGGCTCGACCGACAGCGCGACGCCCTGGCGTGCGGCGTATTGCGCCGCCTGCTTATGAACCTCGGCGCACCAGGCGATCTCGTCTTCGGTCGGCCCACGCCCGGAGAATTCGCCAAGCGGCTGATGAAATGGGCCACAGACGAGCGTGCCGCCGAGGGCCGCCGTGCAGTCGGTCAGCCAGTTGAGATGCGTCAGGGCGCCGGCGCGTTGGGCGTGGTCGGGCGAGATGGCGTTTCCGCCGGCCATGACGCCGACGCCGGTCGCGTCGAGACCGAGGTCTCGCAGCCGGCGGCCGAGCTTCTCGTAGTGGTCGGGCGTGCCCTCGAACATCGGTACTTCCACACCGTCATAGCCGGTGGCCTTCAAGCGCTCGATGATGGGCCAATGCGCATCGGTGACGTGGGTGGTCCAGAGGAGAAGATCGAAGCCGAGTTTCATGGTGTTCTCACTATCGTGGGGAAGGCCCCCTCACCCGGCCCTTCGGGCCGACCTCTCCCCCAGAGGGAGAGGTGCAGTTGTGGCGTAGTCGAGCCCACCCACCACCTCTCCCTTTGGGGAGAGGTCGCCGCGAAGCGGCGGGTGAGGGGGCCTTCTCGCTACAGGTTCACCCAGTTCCCCGACTTGCCCGAGGCGATGATGGCGTCACAGAGCCTGTTGGTCGCCAGCGCATCCCGGAACGTCGGCGCCGCCGGCTTGCCGGTCTTGAGGCCCTCGAGGAAATCGGCGGCGGTGTGGGTGAAGCTGTGTTCGAAACCGATGACGAGGCCGGGCACCCACCATTTGCCGAGATAGGGATGATCGCCATCGGTGACGAGGATGTTGGTCCAGCCGCGCAGCCGGCCTTCGGTCGAGTGATCGAACCACTGTACCCGGTTCATGTCGTGCAGATCCCAGGCCAGCGAGCCCTTCTCGCCGTTGATCTCGAGCGTGTAGCCGGCCTTGTGGCCGCGGGCGTAGCGGGTGGATTCGAAGGTGCCGAGCGCGCCGTTGGCAAAGCGGGTCAGCACTGCCGCCGCATCGTCGATGCCGACGGCCTGCTTCTTGCCGGTTTCGGCATGGGTGCGTTCCTTGACGAAGGTTTCCGTCATGGCGGTGAGCGAGGAGATATCGCCGTTGATCCACAATGCGCTGTCGAGGCAATGCGCCAGCAGGTCGCCGGTAACGCCCGAGCCCGCCGCATCGACATCGAGGCGCCAGGTGCCCTGCCCGCCCTGCGGCACATCGGGAGAAATGGTCCAATCCTGCAGGAACTTGGCGCGGTAGTGGAAGATGCGCCCGAGCTTGCCCTCGTCGACCAGCTGCTTGATCAGCGTGACGGCGGGGACACGGCGGTAATTGTACCAGACGAGGTTGGGAACGCCGGCCTTTTCTACGGCGTCGACCATCGGCTGCCCTTCGGCGGCAGTGCGGGCCAGCGGCTTTTCGGTCAGCACCATCTTGCCGGCCGCGGCCGCGGCAATGGCGATCTCGGCATGCAGGTCGTTCGGCACGCAGATATCGATGGCGTCGATATCCTTGCGCTCGATCAGGGCGCGCCAATCATGCTCGATGCTCTCATAGCCCCATTGCTCGGCGAAGCGGCGGACCTTGCTGTCATTGCGCGCTGCCACCGCCTTCAGCACCGGATGGTAGCCGGTATCGAAGAAGTGGCTGACGGAGGCCCAGGCGTGCGAGTGGCAGCGCGCCATGAAGCCGTAGCCGACCATGCCGATATTGAGTTGTTTGGTCATTGCAGTGTTCCCGATCAACGGTTGGCGGGGCAAGGCCCCCTCACCCGGCGCTCCGCGCCGACCTCTCCCCCAAGGGAGAGGTGAGCTGTGGCACGATCTGGCCCACCCGCGCCTCTCCCTTGGGAGAGAGGTCGGATTGCGGAGCAATCCGGGTGAGGGGGCCTTGTTTCATCTGCTATTCCCGCCAGCCGTGCGCTTCGCGGACTTTGAGCATGGCGGCGAGGATCTTGTTCCAGGTGGATTGCTGCTCCATTACGGCATTGGGGAACATGCAGCCGTCCCAGCAGATGTGCCGCATCTTTCGGGTCAACTCGCCCTTGTCGTCGCGCAGCCAGTAGCCGGCGTGCTTTGTCACATCGAGCCGGCCGTTGGGGTCGTCGATCTGGCAGTGCCGACCGGTCTTTTCGTGGTCGCCGGAGCCGAAGGTGGTGCCGTCATTCTGGGCGACGTGGAAATCCAGCGTCCAGGGGCGGAGCGCGTCGGCCACCTTGTGGTAGGCGGCATCGAGCGCCGCTTTGTCGCTCCACTCGAAATTCTTGGGCAGAATGCGGTCCTTCTCGGCATTGGCGCCGAGGACGAACAACATGGAATGCGCCATGTCGGCCTGGTAGCCGACAACGCCGGGCATGTTGACCAGCTCAAGCAGTTTGACGTTCTCGCGCCACGAGTGCATGCCGCCCCAGCAGATCTCGCCTTCGGCGACGATATACTCGCCGTAATGCTGGGCGATGCGGCCGGCCTCGCGGAAGGTATCGGCAATCTTCCTGGTGTTGCCGGCAGGATCTTTATCCCACGCCTCGACGCCGGTGGAGCTGTCGACCCGGACGCCGCCGGTGGGGCGGATGCCGAGCTCGCGCATCTGCTGGCCGATCCGGCAGGCCTTTTCGACCTGAGTGAGGAAGCGTTTGACGTCGTCGGCATCGCCCATCGCCGAGCCGCCGCCAGCTCCGCCCCAGATCGGTGCAACGAAGCTGCCGACCTTGAGGCCGAAGCCGGCGATATGGTCGGCCATGCGCTTCACGTCATCCTTCGAAGAATCGATGGAGATATGCGGATCGGCCAGCCACAGATCGACGCCATCGAATTTCTGGCCGTCGACCTCGGCATTGGCGGTGAGCTTGAGCAACGTATCGAGGGGGATGATCGGCTCGGCGCCGGGCGCGCCCTTGCCGACCACGCCGGGCCAGGTGGCGTTGTGGAGCTTCGGATAGTTGTTGGATGCCATGGTCCCCCTCCCTGGGGTCTAAAGTCTCAAAACAAACTAGGCCGCCTGGTGCCTGAGGTTCAGGCCGGTCCTGGCGTCGAACAGCATCACCTTGTCGGGGTTCCAGTTGAAGCGGACGGCTTCCTCGACCTTGACCTCGACCCGTGCCGGCACGGCGGCGCGCATCAGGTTGTCACCGACGCGCAGGGTGACGATCTTCTCGATGCCGTGGTTCTCGACATCGTGGATGCGCGCTTCGTTCGGGGCGCCGGCAGCGACCTCGACGTCTTCCGGCCGGATGCCGAAGGTCACCGGGCCTTCCACCGCGGCACTGCGGGTGATCGGCATCTGAAAGGCCTGCGCCACGCTCGCCAGGTCGCCGGCGAGGCTGCCGGGCAACAGGTTGATGGCGGGCGAGCCGACAAAGCTCGCAACGAACGTGTCGCGGGGGTTGGAATAGACGTCGCGCGGGGTGCCGACCTGGACGATCCTGCCCTTGTTGAGCACGGCGATACGGTCGCCCATCGTCATCGCCTCGACCTGGTCGTGGGTGACGAAGATGAAGGTGGCGCCCAGCCGCATCTGCAGGTCCTTGAGTTCGGAGCGCAGCGACTCGCGCAGCTTGGCGTCGAGGGCCGAGAGCGGCTCGTCCATCAGGAACACTTGCGGTTCGCGCACGATGGCGCGGCCGATGGAAACGCGCTGCATCTCGCCGCCACTGAGGCGGTCGGTCTTGCGGTCGAGCAGATGGGTGATGCGCAGGGTTTTCGACGCATAGTCGATGCGCTTGCCGATATCGGCTTCGCTCATCTTGCGGATGCGCGAGCGCAGCGGGAAGGCGAGATTGTCGCGCACGGTGAGGCGCGGATAGAGCGAATATTGCTGCAGCACCAGGGCCACGTCGCGTTCGGCCGGGCCCCAGTCGTTGACGTTGACCTGGTTGATATGGATGGCGCCCTCGGTGGGCTTTTCGAGCCCGGCGATCATCCGGAGCGTCGTGGTCTTGCCGGCGCCGGTGGGGCCGAGCAAGACGAAGAACTCGCCATCGGCGACGTCGAGATCGAGCTTGTCGACGGCAACGTGCGAGCCGAACGACTTGCTGATGTTTTCGAGGCGGATACGGGCCATATCAGTTGCCTAGCCGGATGCCGAGCGAAGCGCCCGAGCTTGTGTCGAAGAAATGCGCCTGTGCCGGGTCGATGCGGGCAAAGACCGTTGCCCCGGGCTTGTCGACAAAGCCCGAGGTGGTGCGAGCCCGCAGGGTCTTTTCGCCGAACTTCAGATCGACAATGTCGAAGCCGCCGAAGGGCTGGATGATGTGGGCCTCGGCCGGCCGGTAGCCCGGCTTGTCGTCACGGCTGACGATTACCCCTTCCGGGCGGACGCCAAGCGAAAGATCGGCGGCGGCCTGCTTCTGCTGCAGCATGCCGAGCAGTTCGCGCGGCAGGTCGAAGCTCGCATCATCGAGGGCGATGCGGGCGCTGCCATCGGCCTCGCTGATCCTGGTCGCGGCGATGTTCATCACCGGCGAACCGATGAACTGGGCGACGAACAGGTTGGCCGGATAGAGATAGACCTCGGTGGGGGTCCCGACCTGCTGCAGCACGCCATCGTTCATCACCACGATGCGGTCGGCCAGCGACATGGCCTCGACCTGGTCGTGGGTGACATAGATCGAGGTCGAGCCGTTCTCGTAATGCAGGCGCTTCAGTTCGATGCGCATGGTCTCGCGGAGCTTGGCATCGAGCGAGCCGATCGGTTCGTCGAGCAGCAGCGCCTTGGGGCGGCGCACCAAAGCGCGGCCGATGGCGACGCGCTGCATGTCACCGCCGGATAGTGCCGACGGGCGGGCGTTGAGCAGGTGCAGAATGCCCAGCGACTTGCCGACCGAACGAACGGTCTTGTCGACCACATCCTTGGCGGTACCAACGGCGCGCAGCGGGAAGGCGAGGTTCTCGTAGACGGTGAAATGCGGATAGAGCGCGTAGTTCTGGAACACGAAGGCGATGTCGCGATCGGCGGCGCGGAGGCCCTGGATCGGCTTGCCGTCGAGCAGGATATCACCCGAGTCGATTTCCTCGAGGCCGGCGATGGCGCGCAGCGTCGTGGTCTTGCCGCAGCCGGAGGGGCCGAGAAAGACGACGAACTCCTTGTCCTTCACCGTCAGGTTCACGTCCTTGATGACGTGGACGAGGCCGAAATGCTTGTCGATGTGGCGGAGTTCGATCTCAGCCATGGGTGCCCCCATGCATGGTGGCGGAGACCGAGACCGGGCCGGTCTCGTCCTCGTCGATGACTTTCTTCTCCGGCGCCGGGATGTGGACGGCGACGTTGAAGCCGACCAGCCCGATCAGCATGATCGTCACCGAGTACTGGTGCAGCAGCTCGATCCATGGCTGGCACAGGAAGATGATGCCCAGGATCATCAGGGTCATCGAGCCGGGCTCCAGGAACTTCTGGTTGAAGACGCGCAGGTTCATTTGCGGATCGCTCCGAAGCTCATGCCGCGCAGCAGGTGATTGCGCAGCAGGAAGGTGAAAATGGCGACCGGCAGCAGGAACAGGAACGTGCCGGCGGCGATCACCGTCCAGTCGGGGAGGCCGGAGCCGATCTGGCTGGGGATGAAGGGCGGCGCGGTCTGGGCGCGGCGGTTGGTGAGGATCAGCGCAAAGGCGTATTCGTTCCACG
>MKVB01000006.1:1171321-1232214 GCA_001899085.1 Devosia sp. 66-14
GATGATGAGCCCGATATGGCTGTCGGTCAGGCCCGCCGCCCGGTACATCAGGAACATCGGGATGGCGACGACGATGGGCGGCAGCATGCGGGTCGAGAGGATGAAGAACAAGAGGTCCGCCTCGCCCTTCACCTTGAAGCGCGAGAAGCCATAGGCGGTGATGGTGCCCATCGAGACCGCCAGCAGGGTCGAGGTGATGGCGACGATCAGCGAGTTCATGAAGCGGTCGGGATAGCCCGAAAGCTGCACTTCCCCCTTGCCGGTGCGCGAGATGCGCTCGCCGCCGTCGAAGATGATCTGCTCCCACCAGGGGGCGTTCTCGCGATCCACCTGCTCGTTCGGCTTCAGTTGCACGCGCTTGGTGAAGAGCTTCACGAATGGCGAGACTTCGGGCTCGAACAGGATGGTCGGCGGCGCCGTGGTCGCGAGGTTGCGCGGTTTGAAGGCGGTCGAGCCGATCCAGTAGATCGGGGTCAGGAAGACGATGGTGATGACGATGATGGCGGCGATGGCAACACGATTGCCGAGCTTCTGGCCGCGGGATGAAACGACGGCCATCTCAGCGCTCCTTCGCCTTGTTCAGATACTTGACGTAGACGTTGGTGATGCACAGCACCATGATCAGCACGATGTAGGCGAGCGCGCAGGACTTGCCGGTCTGCCACTCCTGGAACGCCATCTTGTAGAGCCGGATCGACACCACCTCGGTGGTCGGCTGACCCGACATCACGAAGGCCAGGTCGAAGGTCTTGAAGGCCTCCATGGTGCGGAAGATGATGGCGATCAAGAGGATCGGGGCGACCAGCGGCAGGGTGATGCGGAAGAAGGTGTAGAGCCGGCTGGCGCGATCGATCGAGGCCGCCTCGTAGAGGTGCTTGGGCACCGCCGAAAGGCCGGCGAGCGACAGCAGCATGACGAAGGGCGACCACATCCAGATATCGGTCAGCGCCACGGCGTAGAGCGCGAAATCCGGGTTCGCCAGCCACTCGAACCGGCCCAGCCCGAAGGCGAAGTTGATGATGCCGAAATTGGGGTCGTAGAGCAGCTTCCAGAACAGCCCGACCACCGCCATGGACAACATCATCGGCAGCAACAGCAGCGTGGTCACCAGCCCCTTGAGCGGGAAGCTGCGGTTGAGCAGCAGCGCCATGCCGAAGCCGACGATCACCTGCCCGGCCACCGAGACGATGACGTAGTGGGCGGTGATGGTGAAGTTGCGCCAGATGAACGGATCCGACAGCAGATCCATATAGTTCTTGAGCCCGATGAAGTTGGCCGGATCCTTGGTCGAGGCACGGAAATCGGTGAACGAGAAGCCGAGCGAGTAGATCAGCGGAAAGACGTTGAAGACGATGAGGAACAGCACCGTCGGGACGACGAAGACATTCCTGATGGTGATGTCGCTCCAGCCACGCGCGGCGGCGCGCGATTGCGGATCGAGGCTGGTGATCATGTTGTTCAAGGCGATATTCCCCTGACGCCGCCGCGAGGCGGCACGCTCCGGACTTCATCTCGCGGGGTTGGGCCCCGGCTTATTGGGAAGGTCCCGGGGAGCCGCAGCTCCCCGGGGAGATCGCGGTATCAGCCGCCGCGGCCGTACTTGGCGAAGGTCGCCTTCCAGTCAGCGGCGAGCGCATCGAGGGTCTCCTGCGAGGTCCCTTCCCCGCCGACCACGGCCGGGTAGATGCGCTGGTTGAGCTGGGTCAGGAGCTCCGCGTATTCCGGCACGGCCCAGAAGTCCTTCACCTTGAACATGGTCTGGTAGAAGGCCTCGTTATACGGGGTCGCCTTGCGGAAGGCCTCGCTCTCCAGCACCTTGGCGGAGCAGGTATAGCCGCCGAGATCGGCCCATTTCTGCTGCACCTCGTCCTGGATGAACCACTTCAGGAACTTCATCGCCTCTTCCTTGTTCTGGGAATAGGAGACGACGGAGATGCCCTGGCCGCCGAGCGCGGCGTACTGGTCGCCATCGGGACCCGCCGGGTTGGCGAAGAAGCCGGTGACCTTGGCGTTCGGGTTCGACGCCTCGTTGATCAGCGCCGGGAAGAAGGCGAAGTAGTTCATGCTCATCGCCGCGAGATTTTCGGTGATGGCCTGGTTGTCCTCGACGAAGAAGGTCTTGGCCCAGCCCGGAGGCGTGAAGCTGTAGAGCTTCTTGTAGGCATCGAGCGCGGCAACCGCCTTGGGCGAGTTGATGATGCCCTCGACCTTGTAGGTCGCCATGTCGCCCAGTTCGCCGCCATAGGAGAACAAGGCGTTCTCAAAGCCCATGGCCATGGCGTCGTAGGAGTTGTCGGTGTAGATCGCCACGCCGTATCTGGGCGGGGTGGCATCGGGCCGGTAGAAGAACTCGGCGATATCCATCAGCTGCTGCCAGGTCGCCGGCGGCGCCAGGTCGTAACCGTATTTGGCCTTGAAGTTGGCCATCTCGGTCGGATCCTCGAACCAGTCCTTGCGATAGGACCAGCCGACCGCGTCGCCCTCGGCCGGGATCGACCAGTACTTGCCGGAGTTGCCGGGGTACTCGGAGTAGAACTTCACGGTGGCGGGCGCCATCTTGTCGAGGACGCCGTTCTCCTTCACGAAATCGGTGAGATCGACATAGTGCCCGGCTTCCGAAGCGGCGCCGAGCCACTGGCTGTCGCCCACGATCAGATCGTAGGCCGAGCCCTGGGCATTGAACTCGGTGAAGGCCTTGGTCTGGAAATCGGACCACGGCGTGGTTTCCACCGTGACCTTCACCCCGGTCTCGGCTTCGTACTGATTGACCAGTTCCTGCAGGTAGTTGGCCGGGTCCCATTCGGCCCAGAAGATCGTCAGTTCCTGCGCCAGCACAGATGTGCTCGACGCAAGCATCAGGCCCAAACCGGCCAGTATGCCCTTGGTAGCAGTGCGCATTGTGGTCCTCCCTCTAGCGCTTCCGACGGCCGGCAGATGCGGCACCGACCGAAGCCCCTCCTCCTTGCCGGGGGCCTTCACAGCAGCGAACCGGTCAGAAGCTCTCCCAAGCTTCGGGCGACCGGCCGTTCTCTCGCGACGTGCGGGATTTGCCCCTCATCGCCGGCGCCACCGCCGCGACCTCTCCCAAGGCCTTGGCGCGCTCGCCGGTTGCGGCGCCCTCAGCGCCCGTCGCACTTCGTCCCGTCGCGGGTGAAAAAGTCTCCCAACTCTTCCCTGCCCCGCTGCCGATCCCTCCCCTGATCGACGTGCGTCAGCTCTACAATTTCAACGTTTTGGCAGTCTCGTCAAGCTAACATGCTAGCATTTTTGCAAGTCGTCAGCCTCGCGCGGGAAATAGTTTCCCACCTTCGTTCAGGCGACGGACTCCGCCATGGCCGCACGAACTAGCGCGGCGGCCGCCCAAGTGGCCACTTCGGTAGTCTCTTCGAACTCAAGCCCCCACAAGTCTTTGAGAACAATAAGAACTTCCAGCCCGTAGACGAGCGACAGCGCCTTGGCCAGGCGCTGAAACTTGGCATCGGGTAATTTATTCTTGAGTGGCGCTATCGCCATTTGCAGGAGGTCGACCCGATGGCCGCGCTTGAATGGCGGCTCGGCCCCCAGCGTGCCGGCGCGGCGCTGCGCCCATTGCTCGAGCGACAGCTTCAACGCCGCCTTGAAGGTCGCCTCGAACTCGGCGACGCGCGGCATGGTGAGTGCGAGCAGGTCGAGGACGCGGGTCTCGGGATCGTCGCTGGCGCTCTGCCAGTTGAGGATGGGACCGAGCCCTTCGTCGACGACGGCGTGGACCAAGGCGGCCTGGCTCGGAAAGTAGCGATAGGCGGTGGCGCGTGACACTCCCGCGGCCTCGGCGACATCGCTGACCGACGGCGTCTGGCCCTGCTGCATCAAGGCGATGGCGGTTTCGAGCATGAGTTTGCGAGTGCGCGCACGAGCCCCCTTGGGCTCGGAAACCTGCTGCTCTTGAGCTTGTGAGACGTCCATGTCGAAATGATACGCACATCTCAAAATGCTTTGCAATGGCGGCGGGCCTCTGCCATGACATGGCGGCGAGAGCACCGGCGGGGGTCATCCGAACGGTGTCGGGAGGGTGCGATGAAGCGCATCTATGTGGTCGGCACGGCCGACACCAAGGGCGAGGAACTGGCCTTCCTCGCCGAGAGAATCCGGGCGCTCGGCGCCGATCCGCTGCTGGTCGACGTGGGCATCCGCTCCCCGACCATCCCCCCTGAAGTGGGAGCGGCGGAGGTGGCGAAGTTCGGCCCGCCAGGGTTGCTCGAAGCAAGCGACCGCGGAACGGCGGTGGCCGGGATGGCCGATGCCTTCGCGCAGTTCGTCATAACGCGTGATGATATCGCTGGAATGGTCGGTATCGGCGGCGGCGGCGGCACCTCGATCATCACTGCAGGCATGCGGAAACTGCCGATCGGGCTGCCCAAGGTGATGGTCTCGACCCTCGCCTCGGGCGATGTCGGACCCTATGTCGGGGTCAGCGATATCGTGATGATGCCATCGGTGACCGACCTCGCGGGGCTCAATCGGATATCACGTGTTATCCTCTCCAATGCCGCGCTCGCCGTGGTGGCGATGAGCGCCAACCCCACAATGGTGGAGCCGGCGACCAAACTGGCGGTGGGGCTCACCATGTTCGGGGTGACCACGCCGGCGGTGACGCAGATCGTCGAAATGCTGACCGGGGCGGTCGAGCCGCTGGTCTTCCATGCCACCGGCACGGGTGGCAAGACCATGGAAATGCTGGTCGATTCCGGCCTGGTCAGGGCACTGATCGACGTCACCACCACCGAGGTCTGCGATTACCTGCTGGGCGGTGTGCTGCCGGCGGGGCCGGAGCGGCTCGACTGCATCTCCCGGCGGCCGGTGCCGTATGTCGGCTCGGTCGGCGCTTGCGACATGGTGAATTTCTGGGCGCCCGAGACGGTACCGCCGCACTACGCAAACCGGCTGCTGCATGCGCACAACGCCAATGTGACATTGATGCGGACGACCGGCGACGAGTGCCGGGCGATCGGCGAGTGGATCGGCGGCAAGCTCAATGCCGCGATCGGGCCGGTACGGTTCCTGCTGCCGCTGCGCGGCGTATCGGCGCTCGATATCGAGGGCGGGGTGTTCCGCGACGCGGAGGCGGACGCCGAGTTGTTCGACGCCATCGAGCGGACCGTGCAGTGGAGGGGCGAGCGACAGCTGATCCGGCTCGACTGCCACATCAACGACCCCAGCTTTGCCGAGGCGGCGGTCCGCGCCTTTCACGAAATCACGTCATAACAGCTTGTTTGGAGACAGCATGGCTGCCATCGCGCGCGCCGAAATCTTGAGGAAATTCCACGACATGGTGGCCCGAGGGCAGCCGATCGTGGGTGGCGGGGCCGGCACCGGCATTTCGGCCAAGGCCGAGGAAGCGGGCGGCATCGACCTGATCATCATCTACAATTCGGGGCGCTACCGCATGGCCGGGCGCGGCTCGGCGGCGGGGCTGCTGGCCTATGGCAACGCCAACGAGATCGTCAAGGACATGGCGCGCGAAGTGCTGCCGGTGGTGAAGCGCACCCCGGTGCTGGCCGGGGTGAACGGCACCGACCCGTTCGTCCTGATGCCGCAGTTCCTCGCCGAACTCAAAGCCATGGGCTTTTCCGGCGTGCAGAACTTTCCCACCATCGGGCTGTTCGACGGGGTGATGCGGGTCAGCTTCGAGGAGACCGGCATGGGCTACGGGCTCGAGGTGGAGATGATCGCCGAGGCGCACAAGCTCGACCTGCTCACCACGCCCTATGTGTTCAACCCGGACGAGGCGGTGGCGATGACCAAGGCGGGGGCCGACATCATCGTCGCGCATATGGGGGTGACCACCGGCGGGGCGATCGGCGCGACGGCGGCCAAATCGCTGGAGCAGTGCGCGACCGAGATCGAGGCGATTGCAACAGCGGCGCGACAAACGCGCGACGACGTGATCGTCCTCTGCCATGGCGGGCCCATCTCGATGCCTGACGACGCCAAGTTCATCCTCGACCGGGTGAAGGGCTGCCATGGGTTCTATGGCGCGAGCTCGATGGAGCGACTGCCGGTGGAAGTGGCGATCAAGGCCCAGGTCGAGGGGTTCAAGGGGTTGCGGACGGGGGGTTAGTTAGGGCCGAGAGGCCGGCGCGGGAAGAGCACCCCCCACCCTGTCCCTCCCCCGCAAGGGGGGAGGAGACCAAAACACTGGCGTTTGTGGGAGCGTCTCCCTCCCCCTTGCGGGGAGGGGACAGGGGTGGGGGTACTCGTTCCGCACCGGCAGATGAAATCATGAGGGAGAGGAACAATGACCGAGAACAATTTCGTCTATCCGCGCGATGTCAGCGCGTTCGGCTTCGATTGGGGGCGGTTGGCGCTGACGGTGGCGCCGGAGGTGAATGGCGCCAAGCGGTTCTCGGGCGGCGTGGTGGACCTGCCGCCGGGCCAGGGGCACAGCCGGCATAACCATCCGGGTGCCGAGGAGATCATCTTCGTGATCTCGGGCGAAGGCGAGCAGATGGTGGAAACGCCTGACGGCGTGCCGGTGGTGCAGAAGGTCGGGCCCGGTTGCACGGTGTTCGTGCCGGAAGATCGATTCCACTCGACGCTCAATACCGGGACCAAGCCGATGCAGCTTTTCGTGGTCTATTCGCCGGCCGGACCGGAGCTGGCCTTACGAGACCTCCCGGATTTTCGGCTCATCCCGCACGGAGAGTGAAGTTACGTTTCCACTTCCAAGTAACAACGCCACGCTTTACCCTGTGACAGGGCGCGGTGACTCCGCCTAGGAAGCGGAAATGGAACAAGTTTTGTCGCGCCGCCTGGCGGCGGTCCTGTGTGCGGACATTGCGGGATACAGCGCCCTGATCGGTGCTGACGAGTCCGGCACCGTGGCTGCGCTGAAGGGACACCAGACGGCAGTGCTGCAATTGCTGCAGCGCCATGGTGGGCGCGTGGTGGATCTGGCCGGCGACGGCATCGTGGCGGAGTTCTCCAGCACGGTGTCGGCGGTCGAGGCCGCCGTCGCCATGCAGGCGCTGATGGCCGAACGCAACGCCGAGGTGCCGGTCAATAAGCGCATGATCTTCCGCATCGGCGTCAACCAGGGCGACGTGGTGCACGACGACGCCCACATCTATGGCGACGGCATCAATATCGCGGCGCGGCTGCAGCAGATCGCCGAACCCGGCGGCGTCTATGTCTCGAGCAAGGTGTTCGAAGAGGTGCGCGACCGGATGAAGGACGGTTTCCGGGACCTGGGCGAGCGGGTGCTGAAAAACATCGCGCGCCCGGTGCGGGTGTTCGAGGTGGTCACCGGCACGGCGCGCAGCACGCGTCCGCCCGAATTCGGGCCGGTGACGCCGCGCAAGCCATCGGTGGCGGTGCTGCCGTTCGACAATATGGGTGGCGACAGCGAACAGGAATATTTCGCCGACGGCGTGGTCGAGGACATCATCACGGCGCTCAGCCGATTCCGCGATTTCGCCGTGGTCGCCCGCAATTCGAGCTTCGTCTACAAGGGCCGCGCCGTCGATGTGCGCCAGGTCGGGCGTGAGCTTGGCGTCCGCTATGTGCTCGAAGGCAGCGTGCGCCGGTCGCGCGACCGGCTGCGGATCACCGCCCAGCTGGTGGACGCCATGACCGGCGCGCACCTGTGGGCCGACAAGTTCGACGGCAAGCTGGACGACGTGTTCGAGTTCCAGGACCAGATCACCCTCAAGGTCGCCTCGGTGGCCGAACCGACCATACGTTGGGCCGAAATCGAACGCTCGCGCCGGGAGCGCCCGGACAGCGTCGAGGCCTATGACCTCTATCTGCGCGCCCTGCCGATGCACCTGTCGCAGACCCGCGACGCCAATGCCGAGGCGATCGCGCTGCTGCTGAGGGCTATCGAACTGGAGCCGAACAACCCCACCTTCCTCGTCTATGCGGGCAACGCCATGTTGCACCGCTCGACCATGGGCTGGGCGGCGACCGGTACCGACGATACGGCGCTCGGCATCGAACTGGTGGAGCGGGCGCTGGCGAACGCCCGCGACGACGCCGTGGTGCTGTCGCTCAGCTCGATGATGCTGATCCACAACCTGCACGACTACGATCGCGGACTGGTGCTGACGCAACGAGCGGTGGAGAGCAACCCGAACAACCTGACGGTGATGATCTTTGCCGGCATCACCCATCTGCATCTGGGCAGCATCGATGGCGCCATCGCCTTCAGCGAACACGCGATCCGGCTCAGCCCGAGCCTCGACGGGGCTCACTGGCCGCTGACGGCGATCTCGCATGCGCAGATGATCAAGGGCAGCTACGAAGAGGCGCTGGTCTGGGCCAAGCGTTCGATCTCGGCCAACCCGAGCTTCGTGTGCAGCTACTGGATGCTGGTTGCCGCCAACGCGCATCTGGGACGGATGGACGAGGCCAGGCGGCACCTGGCAACGCTGCGGCGGCTCTCCCCCGGCGTGACCATTGCACAGGTCTGGGCGGCACAGCCGCAGAAGGATCCGTCGCGCGTCGCGGCGATCCTCGACGGGCTGCGCCTCGCCGGCGTGGCCGAGGCGTGATCGCGTCGGCGCGAGGGCGCCGACACGGCATACGGTCACAATAGGTTCATATGGAACGGGCACCCCTCCCGCCAGCTATCCATGGGTGCACCGATGAACGACGAACATGCCAAGGCTTTGGAAGCCAAGATTTCGGAAGCCAACACTTCGCAGGCCCGGACCCCGGCCGAACTCGAGCGGATCAAGCAGGCGATCGCCGACGATTTCGACGAAGAGCTGGAAATGCAGATGGAAGACGACCGGCTCGACGAGCTGGTCGCCGAGGGCATGTCGGGGCCGGCGGAAGAGACGCTCGACCGCAAGGTGTATTTCCGCGAGCTGTTCCGGCTGCAGCATGAGCTGGTGAAGCTGCAGGACTGGGTGGCCTACAAGAAGCTGAAGATGCTGGTGATCTTCGAAGGTCGCGATTCCGCCGGCAAGGGCGGCGCGATCAAGCGGGTGACGCAGCGCCTCAACCCGCGCACCTGCCGGGTGGTGGCGTTGCCGGCCCCCACCAACAAGGAACAGGGCCAGTGGTACTTCCAGCGCTATGTGCCGCATTTGCCATCGGCCGGTGAAATGGTGCTGTTCGACCGCTCCTGGTACAACCGCGCCGGCGTCGAGCGGGTGATGGGCTTTTGCAACCCCGAGCAGTTGGAGGAGTTCTTTGAGACCGTGCCGGACTTCGAGCGCATGCTGGTCCGCTCGGGCATCATCCTCGTCAAATACTGGTTCTCGATCACCGACGAGGAGCAGGAATTCCGCTTCAAGATGCGTATCCACGACCCGCTGAAGCAGTGGAAGCTCAGCCCGATGGACCTCGAGAGCCGGGTGCACTGGGAAGACTATACCCGCGCCAAGGAAGAGATGTTCGACCGCACCCATACGGACGAAGCCCCATGGTGGGTGGTGCAGGCGGTCGACAAGAAGCGGGCGCGACTGAACATGATCTCGCACCTGCTGAGCCAGGTGGCCTACGAGGATGTGCCCAAGCAGGAGGTGGAACTGCCGGCTCGCGTGCGCCACGCCGACTATGTGCGGCACGCGGTGAAGCCGGAGCTCTATGTGCCGGAGGTTTACTGAGGCGCTGAGATGGCCCCAACGCCCTCCTTCGGGGCCTGGGGCGCACTGGCCCGGGCAAAGCCTCGCCGCAGTCGCTCCATCGAAGCGACGGGCCAGAGGTCATCCTCGTAGTAGATCTCGAAGGCGGGAATCTCGGGCGAGAGGGTGATCCAGGGCTGCCTGGAGCGGACGAAGACGTGGGCCTGCGGTCTCAGCGCGGTGGGATCGTCCAGTGTGCCGACGCGGACGAACCGACGCCAACCTTTGTTGCCGTAGTCGCTCCAGACTGCCACCTGGCAGATCGGACAGCGAAAGATGATGTGCGGCTCGCCGCTCGGCGTCGGCACGGGCACCGGCACGGGGTCGGCCCCGGTGGTCCTCATGCGGTCTGCTTCGATGATCGCGTTGATGACGAACGCCCCGCCGGTCTGCCGCTGGCAGTCAAGGCAGTGGCAGCACTGGACGAACATCGGCGCATCCAGCAGTTCGTAGCGGACGTGCCCACAGGCACATCCACCGCTCAGCGGATAGGTCATCGCTTTCTCCCTCACCGGGCGATCATAGCCTCCGGTCGGCGCTTCTCAAACACGGCGCGAGGCCCCACGCCATTGCATTCGGGCCCTGCGCTTTGCTGCCATTGGAGCGTCATGTGAAGCGTGCAACGCTGCGCCGGGCATTGGGGTGGGTTGCAATGGACACATTCGATTTGATCGTCATCGGTTCGGGGCCGGCCGGGCGGCGGGCGGCCATTCAGGCGGCCAAGCTCGGCAAGGCCGTTCTGGTGGTGGAGAACCGGCTGCGCGTCGGCGGGGTGTCGGTGCATACCGGCACCATTCCCTCCAAGACGCTGCGCGAGACGGTGCTCAACCTTTCCGGCTGGCGCGAGCGCGGCTTTTACGGGCTCGCCTATCGGGTGAAAAAGGAGATCGAAGGCAAGGATCTCGGCGCCAGGCTGCGGATGACGCTCGACCACGAGATCGACGTCCTGGAGCACCAGTTCGCCCGCAACGGGGTGCGGACAGTGGCAGGCCGGGCGCGCTTCGTCGGCCCGCACCGGATCGCCATCAGGAATGGCCACGACGGCGAAACCGAGTACGAGGCGGCGCGCTTCGTCATTGCGGTCGGCACGGCGCCGTACCGGCCCAAGCACATCCCGTTCAACCAGACCAACGTGTTCGACAGCGACGATGTGGCCTCGGACCCCAGGGTGCCCAGGAGCCTCACGGTGGTCGGCGCCGGGGTGATCGGCATCGAGTATGCGACGATCTTTTCGGCGCTCGATGTGCCGGTGACGCTGGTCGAGCCGCGCGAGAACTTCCTCGAGTTCATCGACCGCGAGATCATCGACGAATTCGTGCATGAGCTGAGGAAGCGCGGCATGCAGCTGCGGCTGGGTGTGAAGGTGGAAAAGGTCGAGGTGGACGATGCCGGCTTCGCCGTGAGTTCGCTGAGCGACGGGCGGCAGATCCGCACCGAAGCGCTGCTCTACTGCGCCGGACGGGTCGGCGCGACGGCGGCGCTGGAACTCGAAGCCTGCGGGCTCACTTCGGACGATCGTGGACGGCTGACCGTCGACCCCAAAACCTTCCAGACAGCGGTGCCGCACATTTATGCGGCCGGCGACGTGATCGGTTTCCCCTCGCTCGCCTCGACCTCGATGGAACAGGGACGGATCGCCGCCTGCCATGCCTTCGGTGCGCCGATGCCCCCTGCCCCGGAATACTTTCCCTACGGCATCTACGCGGTGCCGGAAATCTCGACGGTCGGGCTGACCGAACAGCAGATCAAGGCCAAGGGGGTGGCCTATGAATGCGGCGTGGCCCGCTTCCGCGAAACGTCGCGCGGCCACATCATGGGCCTGCAGTCAGGAATGATGAAGCTGCTGTTCTCGCTCGATGACCGCAAGCTCATGGGCTGCCACATCATCGGCGAGGGGGCGACCGAGCTGGTGCATATCGGCCAGGCGGTGCTGAACCTCGGCGGCACGGTCGACTATTTCGTCGAGAACACCTTCAACTATCCGACGCTTGCCGAGGCCTACAAGATCGCCGCCCTCGATGCGTTCAACCGGATGCCCGTGCGCACAAGCTGAGCGGCGGCGCACCTGGCGCCAGGCATGATCCGCGAAATGTCGAATCCCCCCGACCCGGCTCGACCATCCCTGTGAGAGACACAGGAGACGGACATGGACTGGACGCGGATGGGGGTGCAATGGCCCGATGATCAGGCGATCGAGCGGCTGGCGGCGAAGCGCGCCTGGCTGCTTGGAGTGGGGACCGAGGTCGAATGCGGTGATGACGAGTTGCGGTATCTGACTGCCTTGAAGCGGGCCGAGGTGAGGCGTATGCCTCTCGCTCCTGTTTTTGCGAAGGTTTTCCAATGGCTGAGGGCAATAACCCGATCGATCCCGTCAAACTCGACAAGCTCGCGGAAGTCGCGATCAAGGTGGGGCTCCAGCTCCAGCCCGGGCAGGACCTGGTCCTGACCGCACCGATGGCGGCGCTGCCGCTGGTGCGCAAGATCACCGAGCATGCCTACAAGGCCGGCGCCGGCATCGTGCAGCCGATCTTTTCGGACGAGGAGATCACGCTCAACCGCTACCGCTACGCGGCCGACGCAAGTTTCGATCGGGCGCCGGGCTGGCTGTTCGAAGGCATGGCCAAGGCATTCGGCAACAACGCGGCGCGGCTGGCGATCTCGGGCGACAACCCGATGATGCTGGCGGGCGAGGACCCGACCAAGGTGGCCCGCGCCAACCGCGCTACCTCGATGGCCTACAAGCCGGCGCTTGAGAAGATCACCGGCTTCGACATCAACTGGAACATCGTCTCCTATCCCAACGCGGCGTGGGCGAGGCTGGTGTTTCCCGATGATGCCGAGGAGGTGGCGGTCAGGAAGCTGGCCGACGCGATCTTTGCGGCGAGCCGGGTGGATGTCGAGGATCCGATCGGCGCCTGGAAGGCGCATAACGCCAAGCTCAAGGAGCGCTGGACCTGGCTCAACGGCCAGCGCTTCGCGTCGCTGCACTATACCGGTCCGGGCACCGACCTGACGATCGGGCTCGCCGACGAGCATCGCTGGAAGGGTGGCGCCTCGGAGGCCAAGAACGGCATCACCTGCAACCCCAACATCCCCACCGAGGAAGTGTTCACCACGCCGCACAGCCAGCGCGTCGAGGGCTATGTGCGCTCGACCAAGCCGCTCAGCCATAACGGCACGCTGATCGCCGATATCGAAGTGAAGTTCGAGGGCGGACGGATTGTCGAGGCCAAGGCGTCGCGCGGCGAAGCGGTGCTGCAGAAAGTGCTCGACACCGACGAGGGTTCGCGGCGGCTGGGCGAAGTGGCGCTGGTGCCGCATTCGTCGCCGATCTCGAAGAGCGGCGTGCTGTTCTACAACACGCTGTTCGACGAAAATGCCGCGAGCCACATCGCGCTGGGCCAATGCTATGCCGATTGTTTCATCAACGGCACCAAGATGAGTCCAGATGAAATCGCGGCGCGCGGCGGCAACAAGAGCCTGATTCACATCGACTGGATGATCGGCTCGGACAAGATCGACATCGATGGTCTTACCGCCGACGGCAACAAGGTGCCGGTGATGCGCAAGGGCGAGTGGGCCTGAGCTTCGCCGAGCGCCTGACAAGGAACGTCGCAGTGTCTTCAGCTTGAAGCCTGCGAGCGGATCAGCGCCCCGGAGCATCCGCCGGCTCGATGCAGCGGCGGATGCTCTAAGCGCTTTGCCGAACCCAACGTTCAGCTTGCCTTAACCACCGGCCAAGTTGTGGCGCGGCGGCGAATATTCGTCGCCGATGCAGGTGGTGCGATTAATCTTTTGGCGCGTTTCGCCTGTTTAGCATGCGGACGAGGCTGAGGATCGCATGGGCAACACTGGCACTGGCTCGACCGGCGCGGCGGCCGCAGCCGAAACGCTGCGGCAAATCAGCAGTGCGACCGGCATCTCGGTGTGGACCTGGCACGCCGGAACGGACCTCGTCCGCCACTCGACCGCCGCCCTGCGGGGCGAAACGCCGGACCAGGGCCAGCCGCTTTCGAGCGTGCTGGCCAGGCTTCACGCCTCGGATCGGGCGCGCGTGCGGCGGCGCATGCTTGCCGCGGCCCGCAGCGGCAAATCCGGCACCTTCCGTTTCCGCGGCCTGCCGGACGAAGGGAACTGCCGCGAGTACAGCGCGGCGCATTTCCCGCTCGGGCCGGACGAAGTTCAGTTGATCGTCCAGGACGTGACGCGGACCAGGCTGGCAGAGCGGGCGCTGCGCGAAAGCGAGGATCACTACCGCACGGCGGTCGACCTCAATCCCGAGGTGCTGTGGCTGGCCGACCCCGAAGGCAATATCATCGAGTTCGGCCCACGCTGGCTGGAAATGGTGGAACTCGACACCGCGCGGACGCTCGGCCAGGGCTGGGCCAGCGTGGTGCACCCCGACGACCTGCCGCCCACCATCGTCGAATGGACGCGGGCGCTGCAGACGGGCGAGCCGCTGGACGTCACCTATCGCATCCGGCTCAAGAGCGGCGAGTATCGCTGGATGCGGGCGCGGGCGGCGGCGCGGCGCGACAGGCTGGGGCGCATCGTCCGTTGGTACGGTACGCTCGAGGACATTCACGATCGACGGGTCGCCGAGGCGGCGCTGCGCGAAAGCGAAGCGTTCGCCCGCTCCATCCTCGAAGCGAGCACCATGGCGATCGAGGTGCTGGATGCGGCGGGCAACCTGATCTTCATGAACGGACCGGGCGTCCGGATCATGGAAGTCGACGATTTCGAACTGATCCGCGGCGTGCCGTTCGAACAGTTCTGGCCCGAGGATGAGCGCGCCACGGTGCGGGCCGCGATTGCCGCAGCGCAGCGTGGCGAGACGGTGCGCCACACCCTGTTCGGACCGACGGCCAAGGGCAAGGCGCGCTGGTGGGACCTCAGCATCTCGCCGATCCACGATGGCGACGGCAAGCTGGCAAGGCTTCTGGCGCTGTCGCGCGATGTGACCGAGGCCAAGCAGAACGAGGCCGAAGTGGTGGCAGGCGCCAAGCGGCTCGACTACCTGGCGCGACACGATACGCTGACCGGCCTGCCGAACCGCATGCACTTCCAGGAGGGCATGGACGCGGCCCTGCTGGGTCTCGATCCCAGCAGGCCGCTGGCCGTGCTGTCGATCGACCTCGACGATTTCAAGCTGGTGAACGACACGCTGGGGCATCTGGCCGGCGATATCCTCTTGCGCGAGGTGGCGGGCCGGCTCAACCGCTGCACCACGGCGCGCGACCTGCTGGCGCGGCTGGGCGGCGACGAATTTGCGCTGCTGGCGCCGATGGAGCGGCCGCAGGATGCGGCGGAGACGGCGCAGGCCATTCTCGCGGCGCTGGCAAAGCCGTTCGAGATCGACGGCGAGACGGTCAGCATCGGGGCCAGCATCGGCATTGCCATTGCGCCGCGCGACGGGCAGACCACCGAAAGCCTGCTGCAATATGCCGACGTGGCGCTCTACCGGGTAAAGAGCGACAAGGGGCGCGATTTCCGCTTCTTCGAGCCGGCGATGGACCAGGCGCTGCGCGAACGGCGCGAGATGAAGCGCGACCTGTCCCAGGCGCTGGGACGAGGCGAATTGTCGGTGGTCTACCAACCGCAGGTCGATATCGCCAGCAACCGGCTGACCGGTTTCGAGGCGCTGCTGCGCTGGGACAGCGCCACGCATGGCTCGGTGCCGCCGATGATCTTCATCCCGCTGGCCGAGGAGAGCGGGTTGATCGAAACGATCGGCGCCTTCGTGTTGCGCCAGGCCTGCGCCGACGCGGCGCGGTGGCCGGGGGCGCTGACGCTGGCGGTGAACCTGTCACCGGCGCAGTTCCGGCATCGCGCGGTGGTGCGCACGGTCACCGAGGCGCTGGCAGAGACCGGCTTCGCACCGCAGCGGCTGGAGCTCGAGATCACCGAGTCGGTGCTGTTCGACGAGAGCGCCGAGGCGCTGGCCTCACTGCGGCAGCTGCATCAGCTCGGCATCCGGGTGGCGCTCGACGATTTCGGCACCGGCTATTCGTCGCTGAGCTACCTGAGGCGGTTCGCCTTCGACAAGATCAAGATCGACCGCTCGTTCGTGTCGGACCTGCCTGGCGCCGAGGACTCGGCGGCGATCGTCAGGGCGATCATCGGACTGGGGAGATCGCTGAAAACCCGGGTGACCGCCGAGGGCGTCGAAACCTGGGAGCAACTGCTGATGCTCAGGGCCGAAGGCTGCAACGAGGCGCAGGGCTACCTGTTCAGCCGCCCGCTGCCGCAAGCCGAGGCGCGGGCCTTTGCCGAGGCCGGAGTGGTGGCGAGGCCGCAGGGCGACCGGCGGCAACGGCACGCCTGATCCTCACCAATACTTAACGGGCGCTCGGCTAGCGTTTTCGCCACCGTTTTCCTGCCCGGCCGTGGACCATGTTCGACAAGCAGTTGATCGCAACGCCATCGGAATCGCTTGCCGAGGTGGAGCCGACTGCTGCCCTCACCGATCCCGATCGGGCGCTGCAGCTGTACGAGCTGCATGAAGGCTACGGACAGTGGAAGGTTATCTTTCCCGGCACCGTAGTGCTGTCGAAGCGGGTGGCCGACATCTATGGCCTCGGCTCGGACAGTCCGGTTCCGCTGCAGGAGCTGGTCAAGCTCTACCTGGCCGAGGATCGCGGCAAGCTGCTGACGCTGATCGCGCAGGCGCTGCAGGATCGGCGCGGCTTCCGCTGCCGATTGAGGATCGAGCGCCGCGACGGCGCCATGCGGATGATCGAGATGATCGCCGACCTCAGGTTGCGCGATGGCCGGGTAACCGAGCTGTTCGGCGCCAGCCGTGATGTCACCGCCGAGATGGAGCGCGAACTGCAGGTGCAGGGCCGGCTGAAGCTGGTGCAGGACCTCGTCGGCGACATGCCGGCGCCGATTGCGGTGCTCGACGACAAGCTGCGGGTGCTCGACTGCTCCGTCTACTGGCTGAAGGCGCATCGCTTCGTCGAGCGGCGCGAGGTGATCGGCAAGACCATGGCGCAGCTGTTTCCCGATATTTCGGCCGAGCAGGTCGCCGAGTACGAGGCGGCGCTGAAGGGCCAGACAGTGAAGACACGGCGCGCCTTTGCCAGCCCGACCAGCGGCGCGGCGACCCAGTTCGCCACCGTGCTGACGCCGTGGTATGTCGCCGATCGCAAGGTGGGCGGGATCACCGTGGTCATCGGCTGGGCGGAGATCGCGACGACCAGGCGGGCTGCGCCGGTCGCGGCGCCGGTCGAGGATTTCGACGGCTCGTTGCTCGACATGCTGAAGACGGTCAGCTGACCGGCGGCCTTGCGCCCAATCCGGTTTTCTCCGATTGAAGCGGCATGAAACTGCCGCCCCTCCCCATCGACGAGGCCCTGCCGCGGCTGACCGCAGCGCTGGAAGCGGGCCCTTACGCCGTGCTGGTGGCGCCGCCGGGTGCCGGCAAGACGACCCGCGTGCCGCTGGCCCTGCTCGACGCGTCGTGGCGGGGAGACGGCCGGATCGTCATGCTGGAACCGCGGCGGCTGGCGGCGCGCGCCGCGGCGCGCCGGATGGCACAGTCGCTCGACGACGAGGTCGGCGGCGTGGTCGGCTATCGCGTCAGGCTCGACGCCAAGGTCAGCAGGCGGACGCGCATCGAGGTGGTGACCGAGGGCGTCTTCACCCGGATGATCCTCGATGATCCGGAACTCACCGGCATCGCCGCAGTACTGTTCGACGAATTTCATGAGCGCAGTCTCGATGCCGATCTCGGGCTGGCGCTGGCGCTCGATGCGGCGGCCCTGCGCGACGACCTGCGCGTGCTGGTGATGTCGGCGACCATTGACGGGGCGCGGGTGGCCGAACTGCTCGACGGGGCGCCGGTGGTGACGTCGGAAGGTCGGGCCTTTCCGGTGACGACGATCTGGCGCGACCGCGACCCCCTGCAGAAAATCGAGGACCAGGTGGCCGGCGTGACGCTGGAAGCGCTGCGCGAGCAGCCCGGCTCGGCGCTGGTGTTTCTGCCCGGACAGGCCGAGATCGGGCGCGTGGCGGAGCGCCTGGGCGGACGTGTCCCCGCCGATGTCGACCTGGCGCCGCTCTACGGACAGCTGACGCCGGACGAACAGGATCGCGCGGTGCAGCCGGCACCATCGGGACGGCGCAAGGTGGTGCTGGCCACCTCGATCGCCGAGACCTCGCTGACCATCGAGGGCGTTCGCATCGTCATCGACAGCGGCTTGCGACGGGCGCCGGCCTACGAGCCGGCGACCGGGCTGTCAGTGCTCGAAACGCGAAAAGTGTCGCGAGCCTCGGCAGACCAGCGGCGGGGACGCGCCGGGCGCGTCGAACCGGGGGTCTGCTACCGTTTGTGGGGCGAAGGCCAGAATGCGGCGCTTGCCGCGTTCGATGCGCCGGAGATGCTGGAGGCCGACCTCAGCGGCCTGGCGCTGGACCTCGCCGGTTGGGGCGTCAGCGACCCGAGCCAGCTCAGGTTCCTCGACCCACCGCCGGGGCCGGCCTGGGCCGAGGCGGTGAGCCTGCTGAAAGGGCTCGAGGCGCTCGACGAGAGCGGGCGGATCAGCGCCGAAGGCAAGGCGCTGGCGCGGCTGCCGCTGCATCCGCGGCTGGGACACATGATCCATCGCGCCGCCGAAGAGGACGACGCGCTGACGGCGGCGCGGCTGGCGGTGCTGCTCGGCGAGCGTGGCCTTGGTGGTGACGGTACCGACCTGACGCACCGGCTCGAGCGGTTCGGACGTGAGCGCGGCAAACGGGCCGACGAAGCACAGAACCTGGCGCGACGCTGGGCCGGGATGGTCGGCAATGCCGGCTCGGGCGGTGAAGTCGGGCGGCACCTGGCGCGGGCCTATCCGGATCGCGTGGCGCAGCAGGCCGGAGCGCGCGGTCGCTTCCGGCTGGCCAATGGGCGACAGGCGAGCCTCGAGGAAACCGATGCGCTGGCCAGCGCGCCCTATCTGGTGGTGACCGACATCACCGGTGCGGCGGCGACCGGGCGGATTCGGGCCGCCGCGACGATCGAGCGGGCGACGATCGAGGAGCTGTTTGCGCGCGAGATCGTCGACGAGGTGACGATGGCGTTCGACCAGAGCTCGCGCAGCGTACGGGCGCGGCGGGTACGCCGGCTGGGAGCCTTGCGGCTGGACGAGGCGCCGGTGGCGGTTGCCGACCCGCACAAGGCAGCGGCAGCGCTGGCCGAGGGGATCGCCGGACTGGGAGTTGGCGTGCTGCCCTGGACCAGGGAGCAGCAGGCGCTGCGGGAGCGCGCTAGCTACCTGCGCGCGACGCTCGGCGAAACATGGCCCGATCTCTCCGACGCGGCGCTCGCCGCGGATACCAGCTGGCTGGTGCCGGGGCTCACCGGCAAGACGGCGCTGAGCGAAATCGAAGCCGACGACCTGGGTCTTGTACTCGAGGGGCTGCTGCCCTGGGCGCGGCGCCAGGAGATCGAGCGGCTGCTGCCCTCGCATTTCGACGCACCGTCGGGGTCGCGGCTGCCGATCGACTATGGGGCGGAGAACGGGCCGGCTCTGGAGGTGCGGGTGCAGGAGCTGTTCGGGCTCGATCGGCACCCGAGCGTGGCGGGCGGGAAAGTGCCGCTGCTGCTGGTGCTGCTGAGCCCGGCACACCGACCGATCCAGACGACGCGCGACCTGCCGGGTTTCTGGCGCGGCAGCTGGAAGGATGTGGCGAAGGATCTGAAGGGCCGCTATCCGCGCCACCACTGGCCGGACAATCCGCTGGAAGCGGCCGCCACGGCGCGCGCGAAACCACGCGGGACCTGAGAGCTAGCCCAGCGGCGCCACCGGCAGACGCAACACGGTGTAGCGCTCCCGCTCGACCACCGGCTGGAAACCGCGAGCATCATAGAGCGCGCGCGGCCCCCGGAAGTGGCCGGCATCGTTAGGTTCGGGCGTCCGGTGCGGGTAGGCCTCGACCCAGCCGGCGCCCCGCAGCGGGGCATCGGCAATGGCCCGATCGAGCAGGGCGGACGCGATGCCGTGGCGGCGGTAAGGCGGGGCGATGACAAAGCACGAGATGCCGATCACCTGTGCCGGCCGCGGACCCTGCGGATCGACATCGACATAGAGCCCATAGTCGGAGCGCAGCGAGGCGTTGACCCAGCCGGCGGGCTCGGCATCGACATAGGCGAGATAGCCGAAGGTGCGCCCGTCGCGCAGCCGAGCGGCGAGGGTGGCGCGCGATTGGCGCCACGGGCGCTCGGGCATTTCGGGCGACGCCGGAACATGCGGCTCGAGGCAGTAGCACGAGGCCCAGTCCGGATTGCCGGCAAACCCCGTGTGATCGAAGTAGCGGAGCCAATCGTCGACCCGGTCGGTAACCGGATGGACCGCCAGTTCGCCGATTTCAGGCCGGCGTTGCGTTTCGTCGCCAAGCCGCTCCACCGCCTCGGCGAAGTTGCGGGCATAGTTGCGGACCGCCTGCTCGGGATAGGACCAGCCATGCACCTGGGCGCCGTGGGCGACAAAGGCGTCCTCGGCGGCATCGGCATCCGGCGCCTCGATCATGGCGCTGCACTCAAAGCATCTGACCTGCACGGCTTCCTCCTCGGCAGAGCCGGCAAGATAGCACCGATGCCGGCCAACAGGTGGCAGGGTTTACCGGTGCTCAGGGGCCGGCGGTTCGCAGCACCGCCAGGAACTCGGCGCCGTAACGCTTGAGCTTGGATTCGCCGATGCCGGGAATGGTGCCGAGCTCGGCCATGGTCTGGGGACGTTCCAGCGCCATGGCGCGCAACGTCGTGTCATGGAAAACCACGTAAGGCGGCACGCCCTGCGATTTGGCGAGGGCGGCGCGTTCCGAGCGCAGCGCTTCGAACAGCGACTGGGCGGCGGGCGGCAGCGTCACGGCGTTCTGCAGCGCCCGGCGGGTCTCGGTGGCCTTGCGCGGGCGATCGCGGCGCAGGGTGATCTTGCGCTCGCCGCGGAACACTTCGCGCGACCCTTCGCCCAGGTGCAGGGCGCCGAAGGAATGGTCGACGGTGATGAGGCCCATGGCGGTGAGCTGGCGGATAACCGACTGCCAGGAGCGCTGGTCGAGGTCCCTGCCCTGCCCGAACACCGGCTGGTCCTGATGGCTGAACTGGGTGACCTTGTCGGTCACCTTGCCCAGCAGCACATCGACAATGTGGCCGGCGCCGAAGCGCTGGCCGGTACGGTAGACGCAGGCCAGCGCCTTGATGGCGGCGTCCGAGCCATCCCAGGTTTCGACCGGCACGAGGCAGGTGTCGCAGTTGTTGCAGTGGCCGGGATGCGGTTCGCCGAAATGGGCAAGGATGGCCTTGCGGCGGCATTCCGGCGTTTCGCAGACGGCGAGCAGCGCGGTGAGCTTCAACCGCTCGACCCGCTTCACCTCATCGGGGGCGTTGCCCTCGTCGATCATGCGGCGGCGCTGCGCGACGTCGGCCATGCCGTAGCACATCCAGGCCTCGGCCGGCAGACCGTCGCGCCCGGCGCGGCCGGTCTCCTGGTAATAGGCCTCGATGGACGAAGGCAGGTCCATGTGCGCGACGTAGCGCACATCGGGCTTGTCGATGCCCATGCCGAAGGCGACGGTGGCGACGAGGCAGAGCGACTCTTCCTTGAGGAAGGCGTCCTGGTTGGCAGCCCGATCCCTGGCATTCATGCCGGCGTGATAGGGCAGCGCGCGCACCCCCTGCTTGTTCAGCCATTCGGCGGTCGAGTCGACCTTGGCGCGGCTCAGGCAATAGACGATGCCGGAATTGCCGGTGTGGCGGGCGAGGAAGCTCTTCAGCTGCGAGCGGGCATTGTCGCGCTCGACGATCGAGTAGCTGATATTGGGCCGGTCGAAGCTGGTGGTGAAGATCCGCGCATCGGTGAGGCCCAGTCGCTCGACGATGTCGTCGCGGGTGGTGGGGTCGGCCGTGGCGGTGAGCGCGATGCGCGGCACCCCGGGATAGTCGGCGGCGATCGAGGCGAGCTCGCGATATTCCGGGCGGAAGTCGTGCCCCCACTGGCTGACGCAATGTGCCTCGTCGATGGCGATGAGCGAGATATCGACACCCTGCATCATCGATTTGAAGCCCGGCAGCACCAGGCGCTCGGGGGCGACATAGAGCAGGTCGAGCCGGCCGGCCTTGAGGTCCCGGAAGGTGCGCGAGGACTCTTCGGACGAAACCGAGGAGTTGAGCGTTGCGGCGTTGACGCCGGCCTGCTTGAGCGCCTCGACCTGGTCGCGCATCAGGGCGATGAGCGGCGAGACGACAATGCCGACGCCTTTGCGCGCCAGGGCCGGGACCTGGAAGCACATCGACTTGCCGGCGCCGGTCGGGAACAGCACCACCGCATCGCCACCAGCGGTGACGTGGCGGACAACATCCTCCTGCTGGCCGCGAAAACTCTGGTGACCGAAGACGGTGCGCAGGATTTCGGCGGGGTCGCGAGGCGGCATGTCGAGGAGCGACTCAAGCATTGGGCGATAGAGTCGGAAGTTGGGTCCCCGGGTCAAGCCCGGAGACCCCGTCACACGGCTCGGGGGATTGGGAGAGCCTTGTGATCCCCGTGTGGAGGCACGGTTTTGTTATTTCGCGTCGATGAACCCGAGCGCGGCTTCGGCGAGCCGGGGCGACATGAAAATGCTGTAGTGAGTTTCGCCGGGGAGAACCGCGAGGCGGTTCTGGTTCATGCCCGAGCCGTCCCATTGCGCATCCTGCGCACCGCCGCCGAGCAGTTCGAAGAACTTCACGGCATGCGCGATGCGGACCGAATCCCAGTCGCCGACGACCAGCAGGGTCGGCACCTTGATGCCGGGCACTTCGGCCGACCAGTCATAGGGCGTGTTGACGAGCTTGCCCTGCTGGATGTTGAGCTTGACCCAGTTGTTGTCCGGATCGGGGTTCACGGCAGCGAAGGCGGCATACATCGGGGTCTGCTTCATGCCTTCGGCGGAGGCCTCGCCGATCATCGCCATGCCCTGCAGGTTGTAGTCGTGCCAGCCGGTGTTGGAGAACGGCGTCGAGGCGAGCACCAGCCGGTCGACCACCTCGGGATGATCGATGCCGACGCGGGCAGCGACCTGGCCGCCGGTGGAGTAGCCCATGACGTCGGCCTTGTCGTAGCCGAGATAGCGGATGAGCTCGGCGATGTCGGTGGCCATGTTCTCGAAGGTCATTGGCCGATCGTGCGCCGCGGTGCGGCCATGCGCCTGCAGGTCGACGCCGATGACGGTGTGGTTCTCGGCGAGCATGCCGATTACCGGGCCGAACATCTCGATCTGGCCGAAGCCGCCGTGCAGCAGGACGATGGGATCGCCCTTGCCATAGATGGCGTAGTAGACCTCGACGCCATTGACGGGCGCATAGCCGGATTTGGTTGAAGCGAGCATGGGGGCGGTTCCTGATTGAGCGATCGATGGGGCAACCGGTGCGGCCAGGGCGAAGCTGGCGAGCGCGGTGAGGGCAAGGACGGTTCGGCGTAGCATCGGATGTCTCCGGGCGTGGACAAGGCTCCGCCGGCCCCGCGAGGATGGCGGGTCGACCAGGCGGAGCGTGGCTGGGGACTTGCGGCCCTCCCCTGCCCTGCAGGGGAGGATCGGGAGGCCGGGTTACTTCGCGTCGATGAAGGCGAGCGCGGTTTCGACCAGCTGGGGCGAGGTCATCATGGTGTAGTGGGTGACCCCGGGCAGGATGGCGAGGCGGTTCTGGTTCATGCCGGAGCCATCCCAGAGCGCATCCTGCAGACCGCCGCCGAGCAGCTCGAAGAACCTCGCCGCATGGCTGGTGCGCACGGCGTCCCAATCGCCATAGACCAGTTGCGTCGGCACCTTCAGGTTCGGCACATCGGCCGCGTAATCATAGTCCTTGCCCATGTACTGCATCTGGTCGAGCAGCTTGGGGAAGTTGACCTCGGGGTCCGGGTTAACGGCGGCGAACAGCTGGTAGAGCGGCGAGGGCTTCATCATCTCGAACTGGCTGGCGTTGAGCCCGCGCATGCCCTGCTGGTTGTAATCGTGCCAGCCGGCAAAGGCGTAGGGCGCCGAGGCAATGACCAGCTTGTTGACCAGCTCGGGATGAGCGAGGGCGAGGCGAAGGCCGATGGTGCCGCCCATCGAGTAGCCGACGACATCGACCTTCTCGAGCCCCAGCGACTTGATCACCTCGGCAACGTCGGCAGCCATGTTGTCGAAGGTCATCGGCCGATCGAGCGGACCGGTATGGCCATGGCCCTGCGCCTCGACGGCGATCACCTGGCGAGAGGCGGCAAAGCCGGAGAGCACCGGGCCGAACGCCTCGATGGTCATCAGCCCGCCATGCAGGAGGACGAGCGGGGCGCCCTCGCCATAGGTGGCGTAGTAGACCTTGCCGCCGGTGACGGGGACATAGTCGGATGTGGTTGCGGTGAGCATGGGAGCGGCTCCTTGTTGGGCGGTGGATGGGAGGACCGGCAGAACCGAAGCAAAGCCGGTGAGAATGGCGAGGGCAAGGACAGTACGACGTCGCATGGGAAGTCTCCGTGGGTTGAGTGGCGTTGGGTACGGCTTCGCCGATGCCCGCGGTGGCGGGCAGGCTCAACCGATGGTTCTGTGGTCCTTCCCCTCACCCGTCTCGCGCTTCGCGCGATCCACCCTCTCCCCGACGGGGAGAGGAACAGGGGTGATCACGGCACTTTCCGGATTCTTCTCCCCGTCGGGGAGAAGGTGGCGCGTAGCGCCGGATGAGGGGTCTTTTGCTAGCTGGTCAGCATTTCGATGGCCTTCTGGACGCGGCGGAGCCTCGTCTCGGGGGTCTTGGCGCCTTCGATGGCGGTGACGTGGGCCTTCTTGTGGCTGGGCGCGAGCCTGTTCCAGGCGGCCAGCGCCACGGGATCGGCATCGAGGGCGGCCTGCAGGTCCCCAGGGGCTTCGACCACGCGCGGCTGGTCGTCGAGGGTAAGCTCGACCTCGTGCGTCTCGTTGCCTTTGACCCCGGTGATCGACCGGATCTCGGCGCTGACGCCGACCAGCAGCCGGTCGCCCATGGTGGCCACCTTGCTGCGCCAGGTGTGGCCGGCGAGGGAAACGACCACCAGCGGGTTCCTGCCGCCGGCGAGGGCGTCGCGCACCTCCGGCGGCACGATGATGCCGGTATTGTTGCCGGATTGCAGGATAGTGGTCGTGAACTTCATTTGCCTGCTCCAGTCGTGAGGTGGGCGGCGAGCTTGTCGAAGCTCTCCAGCACGCCTTCGCGGAAGCCGCGGCGGACGACGGCGTCCTTGCCGGCGGCGGTGTCGAAATAGGCATCCACGGTCAGCCGGGTCCGGCCGTTGCCGAGGTCGGTCAGGGTGATGACCCGCAGAAAGCTCGGCGGCGGGTTGGTGCCGAAGGCTTCCGCCTCGAGCTGACGGTTGCGATAGACGATGCGTTCGGGCGGGCTCACCTCGATGAACTCGCTGTCGGCGGGGAAATCCTTTCCGTCGGGGCCGCGCATCACGTGATACCAGCGGCCGCCGGGGCGAAGGTCGAGTTCCACCACCGGGTTGGTGAAGCCCGCCGGGCCCCACCACTGGCTGAGGTGGTACGGATCGGCGAACATCATCCAGACCAGGTCGCGCGGCGCATCGAACTCGCGTTCGATCTCGAGGCGGCGGTCGGAGGGTATGGCAGTGAGGTCGGGGAGCATGGTTCAGGCTTCTTGTGTGAGTTCGGCAAGCAGCTGATCCATGACGGCGAAGCCATGGCGCATGCCCTTTTCCATGCCGGAGGCGACCATACCGTCGCGATCGGCGATGCTGTCGTAGTTGGAGACTGATTTGTAGTGCGTGACGGCACCGTCTTCCTCGAAGGTGTGGGTTTCGACCACCACCTTGCCGATGAACATGTTCTCCATGCCGAAGGTCCAGACAAACTTCTCGGGCTCGTTCACTTCGCGATACTCGCCGATGAAGATGTAGACGCTGCCGTCAGCGGCGTGGGATTCGATGCGCCACTTGCCGCCGGGGCGGACATCGAGCGCAGTGATGACAGCCTTCTGGCCATCGGTGCCCCACCAGCGGGCGACGTGTTCGCGCTGTGTCATGACTTTCCAGACCAGGGCGCGCGGGGCGGCGAAGGTGCGGGTGGCGATGACGATGGGTTGGCTCGCCGGAGCTTCGATCTTGAGGTCATCCAGTGCCATTTTCAGCTCCTTGAGTTGCTTCAGGTAGGTGTCGAGGCGATCGAGGCTTTCAGCCCAGTAGCGCCAGTAAAGTACGAACCAGTGGGGTGTTCCGGCGCCCTGCCCCAGTTTCTGGCGCAAGGCTTCGCCGTCGCGCTGCCGGCGGTAGTCCGAAAGCGCTATGACCTTGGGTCGCTGCATCTGGTTTCAGGCCCTGGGGCCCCGGGAGTTAGTTCCGGGAGCCGCCGGGGTCTCCCTTCTGCAGTTCGGCCAGGTAATCGCCGAGGCGATCGAGGCTCTCATCCCAGAAGCGGCGGTAGTTCTCGACCCAGTCCGCGACTTCGGCCATCGGGGCGGCCTCGAGCCGGCAGGGACGCCACTGGGCTTCCTTGCCGCGAGAGATCAGCCCCGCCTTCTCGAGCACCTTGAGGTGCTTGGAGACGGCGGCCATCGACATGTCGTAGGGCTCGGCCAGTTCGCTGACCGTGGCCTCGCCCAGAGACAGCCGGGCGAGGATGCCGCGGCGGGTGGGGTCGGCGAGGGCAGCGAGGGTAGTGGACAACTGGTCGGTCATTTCGGTCTCTTGGCTCAGGCAGCGGCGCGGGCGGTGTCGGCGCCGGTAAAGAAGTCGATCAGCACGGGGGCGACCAGCTCGGCCGCCGCATCGTGGCTCTGGCCGGGCAGCGAGGCGAAGCGGGCGCCGGGGATGGTCTCGCGCGCCAGGCGCACCGGCTCGTTCAGCTGCTTGAAGGTCTTGTCGCCCGACATGACGATGGTCGGGACCCGGATCGAGCGAGCCGCCTCGGTGGGAAAGCCATAGCCCTCCATCACCGCGGTATCGTGCGGCAGGCTCAGGGCGTTGTGCAGCATCGGCTTCCAGTTCGGATTGAGCCGCATGATCGGCATCATGAGGGCTGGCATGCCGATCATCCTCACCATGAAATACTTGGCCAGGTCGGCGCGGCGATCCTCGGCGGCAAGGCGCTCGACTTCGGCCTGGTAGCCCGCCGGCATCGGCTTGCCGCCGGGGACATCGGTGAACGGCGGCTCGAACAGCGCGAGGCGATCGACCGGCAGGCCGCGGGCGGTGGCGAACAGTGCCAGCGCAGCGCCCGACGAAGTGCCATAAAGGCTGGCGGAACCGCCGGCGATGGCGATCAGTGCCGCCAGATCCTCATACTCGCGATCGGGCGAATAGTCGGTGGAGACGTCGCTGTCACCGCGGCTGCGGCGGTCGTAATTGTAGACGGTGAAATGCGGGGCGAGCAGCGGCGCCAGCTTGGGCATCGGGCCCATATTGCGGCCGCACCAGGCGCCATCGATCAGGATCACCGCCGGGCCGGAGCCGCGCACGTCATAGGCGATCCTGGTGCCGTCGCGTGAGGTGAAGGTGTTCATGACGCTTACTCCTGCTGGAACGCCGCGGTGGCGCTGAGGGTGAAAAGGTAGAGATCGAGCTTGTCGCTGCCCTCGCTGACGGTGGAAGCGAAGCCCTGCCTGACCGCCTGGTCGCGGGCGGCAAGCGAGGTGAAGCGGACGGCGATGTGGACGCTGGTGAGGCGGCCGGTTTCGGCCAGGGTCATCTCGGTGACCATCTCGGCCGGCGGCAGTTCGTCGCCGAAGCGGTAACCCGCCGGGGCGTCGCGCCAGACCAGCCGCTCGACCGGCGAAATCTCCAGGTAGACGCTGGTGTAGCCATACTCGTTGCCCGAGGCGAAACGCATCACCTGGCGCCAGGCGCCGCCGACGCGCAGGTCGACTTCGCTGACCGGGTTGGTGGCGCCCTTGGGGCCCCAGAAATGCACCAGGTGCCGGGGCTCGGTGTAGCACCGCCACACCAGGGCGCGTGGCGCCTCGAAGCTGCGGGCAATGAGGATAACGGGATCGTTGGCCGGCGTGGTAACGGCGGAGGTCCGGTTCGGCGCGGTGCTGGTGATCTCGACGCAGTCCATTTCTCAACCCTTCAGTTGATAACTTATTGGTTGAATACTCCTCGCAAGGAGAGTTGTCAACCGATCGGTTAAGGAAAGTTTCAGGCGGGGAGAAGCGCATATCAGGAGCGCCGGTCTCTCAGTGGTCCCCCTCCCCTGTTTCACGGTGGAGGAGCACTGAGAGGCCGGCGGACCCTAGACCTGGTCGGCGGGGAGAAGGGCCGCGGAAAGCAGCTTGATCGAGCGCAGGCGGTTATCCGGGTCGGTCGCCCCCATCTGCACCGCGTCGGGGAAACGCAGTTCGAGTTCGACCCTGCCGTCGGCAGGCGCGGGCAGCGCCAGCGAGAACTGCTGCGGCGTGGGCGCGTTGAGCGACACGGTATCGAGCAGCATGCCGTTGGCGACGATCTCGACCCGCTGCGGCATGAGGTGACCGCTTTTCTCCACCGCGACCATCGACAGGTGCAGGGTCAGCGCGGTTGCAGGTTCGGCATAGGCGAAGCGCAGGCGGGCGCTGGTGCCGACGGCGTGCGTGCCGTCGCCGGTCGGGCCTTCCCACCCGCAAACCCGGATCGGCTTGGCGGCGTCCTTGCCCTCGGGGGTGAAGGGGATGACGGCGCCCAGGCTATAGCTGCCGCTCACCGGCTGATTGAGGCAGGTGGTGGTCTTGTCGATATAGTAGGCGCGGTAGTCGGGCGGCACGTCGGGGTGCAGCAGCAGCCAGACGACGCCGAGCTCGAACAGCGCGACGAGGCCGCAGAGGATGTAAGCGCCGAGGCGGAGGGAGCTAGACAAGGCTCAAGTACCCCGTCAGCCAGCCGATGGTGGTGAAGTAGCCGGCGAGCAGCAGGCCGAGCAGCGCCAGGGCGAACAGCCAGCGGCGGCTGGCCAGCAATTCGGTGAGCATCAGCGGCATCGGCGCGAGCGCCGCGGTGAAGCGGAGCACCGAGGCCATGCCGGCAAACAGCGGCAGCGTCAGGCAGATCAGCGCATAGACCGCCATGCCGTAGCGTCTCTTCACCAGCAGCACGATCGAGAGCGCATAGCCCACGAGCACCGCGACGGCGAGCTGCTGCGACGGCGTCGGGGCCCAGCCCTCCCGGGGGAAGCTGGTGAGGGCGTTCCAGACGAAGACCACGGGGTTGCCGGTGGGGCGCGACCAGGCGCGCTGCACGTGGCTGAACGCCAGGGCGTCGCCGATATGGAAATGCAGGTAGGCCATATAGGCGAAGAGGCCGAGCGGGGCGATGAACAGGGCCAGCAATCGATCGGGACGTTGCAGCACGGCCGGAACGAAATTGCGCCAGTTGCCGCCATTGGCGCGGTGCGCCTGCCAGATCTCGATCAGGATGGCGAAGACGATGAACACCCCGACAATGCGGGTGGCCGAGAGCAGCGCGGCGAACAGGCCGGCGAGGAGGAAATGCTTGTTCTGCAGCGCGGCGAAGACGCACAGGGTGAGGAAGAGAAACAGCACCTCGGTGTAGAAGGTGGTGAGCCAGATCGAGAACGGACCGGCCACGAGGAACGCCGAGAACAGCGTATAGGCGCGGAGGTCCCGACCGAGCAGCGGCCAGGCGACACGGGCCGAGGCAATGCACAAGAGGATCGAGAGCCCGGTGGCGGCGACGATGGTCTCGAGCCCGGTCAGCGTGCGCACGATGGCGACGAGGATCGGGTAGAGCGGGAAGAATGCCCAGTTGCCGGCATTGATCATCGTCGGCACGGGGAACGGGTCGTAGCCGGTCTGCGACAGTTTCACGTACCAGGCACAATCCCAGCGGCACATGCCTTGAGCGAAACTGGCGATCGAGGCGTCGGGAACCGTGGCGGCAAAGGCGAGGTAGCGGATCACCAGCCCGGCAATGGCCAGAAGCAGCGGGATCGCCAGCAGCAGAACGCCAAGCGGCAGGGTTCGTGGGGGACGCAGCGCGACGGCGTCGCTCATTGCAAGGATTCCGGGTGCGGAAACAGCCAGAACTCGTAACGCATTGCGGCGAAATCATATCCATTCCGCTGGTGCATAGCTCCTATGCGACAACTTTCGGCGCTCAACGGCGTTGCGGAATTCGTGTTTGGTGTCCCGATCCCTCCATAGCGTTTGTGCATGTATTCTGTTCCTCACCATCGGCTCGATCGGCGAGCTTTTCTCCGAGCTGCCGCAGCAACAGCGGCGCTGCTCTCCACCACCTCCCTCACCCGCGTCGCCCTGGCTCAGGAGAGCGAAACCGAAGCCTTCGACTACGAGGTGCTGACCGAGCGCATGCGTGCGAAGGCGGCAGAGCCGTTCAACGCGGCGGTGCCGGAGCTGCCCGAGCTGTTCGCCGGCCTCGACTATGACGGCTATCGCAAGATCCAGTTCGACGCGCAGCACGCACGCTGGCTCGACAATAATTCGGGTTTCCAGGTGCACGCCTTCCCGATGGGTTGGCTGTTCAAGGAGCCGGTCGGGGTGTTCGAAGTGGTCGACGGCCAGGCGGCGCCATTCGGTTTTTCGAACGCCGACTTCATGTTCTACGACAAGGCGATGGGCGAGGAAGCCGCGGCCGAGGCTTTCCCGGGGATCGCCGGGGTGCGCATCAACTACCCGGTAAACGTCGCCGACAAGATGGACGAGCTGGTCTCGTTCCTCGGCTCGAGCTACTTCCGGGCATTGGGACGCAACAACATTTACGGGCTCAGCGCCCGCGGCCTCGCCATCAACTCCTGGCAGTCGGGGCCGGAAGAGTTCCCGCGCTTTTCGGCGTTCTGGCTGGAGCGGCCGAGCGAAGGCAAGCCGCTCGTCGCCTATGCGAGCCTCGAAGGCCCTAGCGTCACCGGGGCCTACCGCTTCGAGATCACCCCGGCCAGCGATGCGGCACAGGAGACGGTGATCGACGTTACGGCGCGGCTGTTCTTCCGGGCCGATATCGGCGAGATCGGCATCGCGCCGCTCACCTCGATGTTCCTGTTCGCCGAGACCAACCGCTCGAGCTTCGACGACTACCGGCCGCAGGTGCATGACAGCAACGGGCTGATCGTCGAGCGCGATGGCGGCGAAGTGTTCTGGCGGCCGCTGAACAACACGCCCGCCATCGGCAACTCGTACCTGTGGGAGAATAACCCGCGGGCTTTCGGCTTGTACCAGCGCGACCGCAGCTTCGAGACCTACCAGGATGCCGGCGCGCATTACGAGCGCCGCCCGTCGGCGCGGGTCGAGCCGGTCGGCGACTGGGGCCAGGGCAGCGTCCGGCTGATCGAGGCGCCGTCGCGGCTCGAGGCCGAGGACAATATCGTGGCGTTCTGGATCCCGTCCGAGCCGATCAAGGCTGGAGACGCGCGCGAGTTCCACTACCGGCTGATCTGGGGCGACCTGTTGCCCAGGGATGATGCGCCGCTGGCCCATGTGGTCGAGACGCGGGCCGGCCAGGGCGGCGTTTCCGGCGTCGCCAATGACGAGAAGCTGAGGAAGTTCGTCATCGACTTCGCCGGTGGCGAACTGACCGCCATGCCGACCGAGGCCAAGCTCGACGTCGTCGCCACAGCCAGCTCGGGCGAGATCACCTCGACGGCGCTGTCCAAGGTCGAGGCCAACGGCGTGTGGCGGCTGGCGCTCGATGTGATGATCGAGGGGAGCGAGCCGGTCGAACTCAAGGCCAACATCGTCAGCACCGGCCGAACCATCAGCGAAACCTGGCTTTATCAGTGGAGGGCATTGGCATGAAGCACGACCGTTCCGACGTATTCTCGGGCGCGCTTCCCGATGCCCCGCTCGCCATGCCCAAGCAGGTGCTGGAGCGTCGGCGCAGCTCGCTGTTGCTGACGCTGCGCGCCGCCTTCGCCGCGGCGTTGCCGCGGTTCTGACGGCTGGGAGCCTCCCCATGCCGTGCGCAGGGCCCCGATAGATGGCACGAGCCCACGTGACCCGAACGCTCGCCCTGGGCGCCGCGGCGCTGCTGAGCCTTGCCGGCGGCTGGCTGTACATGCGCTTCATCGGCAATGACGGCACGAGCCTGCTCGATGTGCTGCGGACCGCGCTGTTCACGCTGGTGGGGTTCTGGCTGGTCTGGGGCGGCGTTGCCGGCGTGCTCGGCATCCTCGCGCCGCCCAGGCGCGTGCAGCGCCGTCCGGGCCGGCCGCACGGCATGACGGCGATCCTGATGCCGGTCTACAACGAGGACGCGGCAGCGAGCTTTTCGCGCGTGGCGGCGATGAACCGCAGCATCGTGGCGCTGGGGCTGGCCGACCGCTTCCACTTCGCCATCCTGTCGGACACCAATTCGGCCGAGGTGGCGGCCGACGAGATCGTCTGGTTCGAGCAGCTGCTGGCCGAGCCCCTGGCCGAGGGCCGGCTGTTCTATCGCCGGCGCGAGCGGAACATAGGCAAGAAGGCCGGCAATATCGAAGATTTCATTTCGCGCTCGGGCGGTGCCTACGACTATGCGCTGATCCTCGATGCCGACAGCCTGATGGACGGCGCGACCATTGCCGCGATGGCGGCACGCATGGACGACGATCCGCGGCTCGGGCTGCTGCAGACGGTGCCCGAGGTGATCCACGCGCACAGCCTGTTCGGCCGGGTGATGCAGTTCTCGGCGGCCTATCTCTCCCCCTATTTCGCGCGCGGCACCGCGCTGATGCAGGGCGAAGAGGGCCCGTACTGGGGCCACAATGCCATCGTCAGGGTGCCGGCCTTCGCCGCGAGCTGCGGCCTGCCGGTGCTGTCGGGCAAACCGCCGGCGGGCGGACATATCCTCAGCCACGACTATGTCGAAGCCGCGCTCCTGTCGCGGGCCAACTGGAAGGTCGAGGTCGACCCCTATCTGGGCGGCTCGTATGAAGAGGGCCCGGAAAACCTGATCGAGTACGCCAAGCGCGACCGGCGCTGGTGCCAGGGCAACCTGCAGCATCGCCGTGTGCTGGGCGCGCCGGGCCTGAAGGTGTGGAGCCGCTTCACCTTCGTTCAGGGCATCATGGCCTATGCCGCTTCGCCGCTGTGGCTGGCGCTGCTGGCGGCCAGCATTCTCGCCGCGGCGCTGCCGAGCAAATACTGGTGGCGCGACAACGAGACGGGCATCTGGGTGCTGGCCGTCGCAGTGGCGATCGCGCTGCTGCTGCCGAAATTCCTGATCCTCGTCCGTTCGGCGCTGGGCGGGCGCAACAGAGGGTTTGGCGGCACCATCCGGGCGACGTTGTCGGTGGTGGCGGAGATCGTGATCTCGACGCTGCTGGCGCCGATCATGCTGTGCTTCCAGAGCAAGGCGGTGGTCGAAATCCTGCTCGGCCTCGATGGGGGCTGGCCCGCGACCAACCGCGACGAGGGCCGGGTGACCCTTTCCACGGCGTTTGCGGCGAGCTGGTGGGTCACGGTGGCAGGTGCCAGCGTATTGGCGATCTCGACGGCGTTCGCGAGCGACCTGGTGCCGTGGCTGCTGCCGGTGGCGCTGCCGGCGATCGGCGCGCCGCTGCTGATCGCGGCGACCTCGCGCGGTATCTCGAGCGGGCGGAAGCCGCTGCTGTTCACCACGACGAGCGAGACCGCCCCGGCGCCGATCATCGTCGAGCAGCAGCGCATCTTCCTGAGCTGGACGCAGCAGGGCCCTGCCCCTGCCGACGCCGCTCTTGCCGGAGCGGCCACCGTTCATGCCTGAGACCCTCGCCACGCTGAAGCGCGCTCCGCTGTTCGAGCGCCTCAGAACGTTTGCCGGCTTTGCGGCGATTGATGCGAGCGCCGCAAAGCCCCGCAGCGGACGCGACGCGCGGCTCGACATGTTCCGCGGTCTGGCGCTGGTGATGATCTTCATCAACCACGTGCCGGGGACGTTCTACGAGAACCTGACCAGCCGGAATTTCGGCTTCTCGGATGCGGCCGAGGCGTTCGTGTTCATGTCGGGCCTCGCCGCCGGGCTGGCCTATTCCGGGCGGTTCGTCGCCGGGCCGCTGTGGCCGGCGATCGCCAAGGTGTGGGCGCGGGCGCGACAGCTCTATTTCGTGCATCTGAGCATCACCATGATCGCGCTCGCCATCTTTGCCGGGGCGGCCTGGTGGTTCGGGCTCGACGAGGTGCTGGAAAAGAACAACATCGCGCCGATCTTCGGCTTTCCGCTGCAGACCATGATCGGGCTGCCGCTGCTGACGCATCAGCTGGGTTACCTGAACATCCTGCCGCTCTACATGACGCTGCTGCTGGCAACGCCGCTGGTGATCGCCGCGGGGCTGCGCTGGCCGGTGCAGACGCTGCTCGGCTCGATCCTGGTGTGGGCGCTGGCGGGGCAGTTCCGCATCAACCTGCCGAACTTTCCGACCCAGGGCGGCTGGTTCTTCAATCCGTTCTCGTGGCAGATCCTGTTCGTCATCGGACTGCTGTCGGGGATGGCGATGAAGCAGGGGCGGCGCTTCGTGCCCAGAAGCCCGGTGCTGTTCGGGCTTTGTGCGGCGTTCCTGCTGTTCGTGCTGTTATGGGTAAAGATCCCCGAACTCGGCGACGCGGGCCGCCAGGGGCTCGGCCTGCTCAGCAAGCTGGGGCTGCCGTTCTACATCACCTGGTTCGACAAGACCTTCCTCGCCCTGCCCCGCCTGCTGCACGCCCTGGCGTTGTTCTATGTCGTCGCCTCGCTCGGCGTGATGTACCGGATCGCCGACTCGCGACTCATGACGCCGCTGCGACTGATGGGGCGCCAGGGGCTCGCGATCTTCGCGACGGGGACGGTGTTGAGCCTGTTCCTGCAGGCGGTGAAGACCGGCATCGGCGGCGGCCTGCTGCTCGACACGGCGCTGCTCGGCGGTGGCCTGCTGCTGCTGGCCGGGCTCGCCTATGTGCTGACCCGCACTCAGGAAATGAGCCGCGCCGCGGCGCGGCCGGCGGGCTGACACAGTTCTCACATTTCAGAGAGCGACCACAGCTGATGCACGCTTGCGCCTTGCTGCATGGTTGCGGCTGGGACTAGCCTGCTTGCCTGAGGGGGAGGGACGGTCTGTACGCGGGGGCGCGGGAGCGTTTGGTGACGAGACGGCGACCACTCTATAGCCGGTCACAGCGGCCGCGGAGCACGGCCGGTTCCGCTTGGGTGGCGCGCGATGGTGTCAGCCCGGTCTATCTCGACGGCCCTGAAGAACAGACGCAACCCACATTGCGGCAGCGCCTCGGCGCCTGGTGGAGCCGGCTCTACCAGCGACACCAGGGCCCGGTGCTGGTCGGCGCCGGCGCGCTGGTGACGCTGTTGCTGATCGGCGCCTATGACCTCGCCACCCCCGACCCGCAGCGGATCAGCGACTGGCAGTTCATGACCGCGGTCAACAAGGTGGTGGACGAACGGCCGCGCGCGCCCTCGATCGAGTCGGTGGCTTACGCGACGGTGATCAAGTCGGTGGTGCGGGTCGACGGTTACGAGGACGGCGCCGAAGATCCTGCGGCGGCCAAGCCGGAGGGGCAGGCCGAGATCCCGGCCGAGGGCAAGGTCGAAGAGGATTTTCACGAGCGGTTCACAGCTGTCGGCACAGGCGTGGTGATCGACGACCAGGGCACCATCCTCACCAACCTGCACGTGGCGGGCGCTGCCAAGAAGCTCCGGGTGCAGTTCTGGGACGGCAGCGAATCCGAGGCGGTCATCGTCGGGGCGCGACCGGAGAGCGACCTCGCCATCATCCGGCCGCTGCAGCTGCCCGACGAGCTCGAACCGGCGACGCTGGCGACCAGCGCGGGCCTCAACCCGGGCGACGAGGTGGTGGCGGTCGGTTTTCCGTTCGGCATCGGGCCGTCGGCATCGGCGGGCGTGGTGTCCGGGCTGGGGCGGGTGCTGGCCGAGGACGGACAACCCAAGCTGCAGAACCTCATTCAGTTCGACGCGGCGGCCAATCCGGGCAATTCCGGCGGGCCGCTGGTCAATGGCGACGGCGAGGTGGTGGGGATCGTCACCGCCATCCTCAACCCGTCCGGCCTCAGGACCTTTGCCGGCATCGGCTTTGCCGTGCCGATCGAGAACGCCGCCGCGGCGGCAGGAGAAAACCCCCTCTAGCCACAGCACTCAACCCCGACGGAGAAAAATGGACGACACATCGAAAAACTCCGGCACCGCCGTCGCTTCGCTGATGGAGCAGGTGCTGTACGAGGTGAAGAAAGTCGTGGTCGGGCAGGACCATTTCCTCGAACGGGTGCTGGTGGCGCTGCTGGCCAAGGGACACCTCCTGGTCGAAGGCGTGCCGGGCTTGGCCAAGACCCTGACGGTCAACACGCTGGCCGACGTGATCCAGGGGCAGTTCAAGCGGGTGCAGTTCACCCCCGACCTGGTGCCATCCGATCTCGTGGGTACCCGCATCTACAACCAGAAGACCGGCGATTTCTCGACGACGCTGGGACCGGTGTTCTGCAACCTGCTGCTGGCCGATGAGATCAACCGCGCCCCTGCCAAGGTGCAGAGCGCCCTGCTCGAGGTGATGCAGGAGCGGCAGGTCACCATCGCCGGCGAAACCCACAAGGTCCCCAACCCGTTCGTGGTGATGGCCACGCAGAATCCGATCGAGACCGAGGGCACCTATCCCCTGCCCGAGGCTCAGGTCGACCGGTTCATGATGAAGGTCCTCGTCGGCTATCCGAGCGAAGAGGAGGAGTTCGTCATCGTCTCGCGCGTCACCGGCCTCATGCAGGCGGTGACGCGAGTGGCGACCACCGAGCAACTGGTCTCCCTGCAGGCCAAATGCCACAGCCTGTTCGTCGACCCCTCGCTGATCCAGTTCGCGGTCAAGGTGGTGAGCGCGACGCGCAACCCGGCCGCGGCCGGCCTCGGCGACATGCAGCGCTTCCTCACCTATGGCGCCAGCCCGCGCGCCTCGATCAGCATGATCGAGGCCGGACGGGCGCTGGCCTTCCTGCGCGGCCGCGAATACGTGCTGCCCGAGGATGTGCTGGACGTCATCCCCGACGTGCTGCGGCACCGGATCGTCCTCTCCTACGAGGCGATCTCGGAGTCGATCACGCCGGACCAGATCATCGGCCAGGTGCTGAAGGCCATTCCCGCTCCCGAGAAACCCCTGGAGGCGCATGTCCGCATCGCCGCAGCAGGCTGAAAGGCTCCTCGGTCGCCTCGAGTGGACAGTGATCCGCAAGCTCGACGGATTGCTGCAGGGAGACTACCGCACGCTGTTCCGCGGCTTCGGCCTCGATTTCGCGGACCTGCGCGAGTACCAGACCTATGACGACGTTCGGCATATCGACTGGAACGTCACGGCGCGCACCCAGGTGCCGCATGTGAGGATCTACAACGAGGATCGCGACGTCACCGCCTGGTTCCTGCTCGACCTCAGCCCGTCGGCGGATTTCGGCTCCGCAGAGGTGACCAAGCGGCAGATGCTCACCGAGTTCGCGGCGGTGCTGGCGCGGCTGCTCACCCGACAGGGCAATAAAGTCGGGGCGATCCTGTTCAACGGGCAATCGGATTACGTGATCCCACCCCATACCGGGCGGCGGCACGTGCTGCACCTCCTCGACAAGGTGCTGGCCAACCCACGCCTGCTGCGCTCGCCCGAAACCGATCTCGATGCCTTTATCGGCCGGGCGATGGCGGTGATGCGGCGGCGCTCGATCTGCTTCGTGGTCTCGGATTTCATCTCGCGGCCGGGTTGGGAACGCGGCCTGTTCCGGCTGAGCCAACGGCACGAAGCCGTGGCGGTACGGCTGCTCGATCCGCTCGACATGGCGCTGCCCGATGTCGGCATGCTGCTGTTCCAGGATGCCGAAACCGGCGAGCAGCTGTTCGTCGACACGGTGGACAAGGGCTTCCGGCGGCGCTTCGTCGCCGCGGCCGCCGCCAACGAAGAGGCACAGATGGAGGCGTTCGCGGCGGCGGGCCTCGACGTGCTGGAACTTTCGACGGCCGACGACCTGGTCGATGCGGTGCTGCGCTTTGCCAATATGCGCAAGGTGCAGTCGCGGCTGGGCGGTGGCGGCAACCTGCCCGAGATGGCGGGGGCGTGATTTGAGGCGCGCTTTCGAACCGGAAAAGTCTGCAACTTTTCCTGAAAGCGCTCTGGTGAACGGGTGATGCGATGACCTTCATCTGGATGGATATGCTCTGGCTGCTGGTGCTGGTGCCGCTGCTGATCGGCGCCTATGTCTGGCTGCTGCGGCGGCGCAAGAAAGCGGCCTTGCGCTACGCCAATCTCGCCATCGTCAAGCAGGCCATGGGCAAGGGCGTGGGCTGGCGCCGCCATGTACCCCCTGCCCTGTTGCTGGCTGCCATCACCGTGCTGATCATCGCGGTGGCGCGCCCCGCCGCGGTGGTCGAACTCGCCTCGTCACGGGCGACGGTGATCCTCTCGATGGACGTGTCGGGCTCGATGCGGGCCCGCGACGTCGAGCCGTCACGTATCGTCGCGGCACAGGAAGCGGCCAAGGAGTTCATCAGGAAGCAACCGGCCGATGTGCAGGTCGGGATCGTCGCCTTCGCCTCGGCGGCCGTGCTGGTGCAGGCGCCGACCATCGACCGGGAGGCGCTGTACCAGGCGATCAACAGTTTCGACCTCAGGCGCGGTACGGCCGTGGGCTCCGGCGTGCTGGTGGCGCTGGCGACGATCTTCCCCGACCAGAATTTCGACCTCGACGGCACCGGCAACCAGCGCGACCAGCTGGGGTTGCCGAGCTTCGGCGGCGAGCGCTTCGGCGCCAGCGGCGGCGCCGACGGGCTGCTGAGCGGCACGCCGAGCGACCCGCCCGCCCGGCACATGCCGGTCGAGCCTGGCTCGTATGACAGCGCGGTGGTGATCCTGCTCACCGATGGCGCCACCACGACCGGACCAGATCCGGTCGCGGCGGGGCGGATCGCCGGTGACTATGGGGTCAAGGTCTTCACCGTGGGGTTCGGCTCGGCCTCTGGCGATGTGGTGGATTTCGGCGGCCGCTCGATGCGGGCGCAACTGGATTCGACGACATTGCAGGCGATCGCCGATGCCACCGAGGGCGAGTATTACGAAGCGACCAGCGCCGCCGACCTCGCCAATGTCTACGACTCGCTCTCCACCCGGCTGATCAGCGAAAAGAAGCTGACCGAGATCGCCTTCATCTTCGCCGGGGTCGGCGCCTTGCTGGCGATGGCCGCCGCGGGGTTGTCGATGCTGTGGTTCGGACGGATCGCTTAGGGCGGCATTTCACTAAGTCCCGCAGTCGTCGCTTCCCTCCCCCTTGAGGGGAGGGATTGAGGGAGGGGGTGGTTCTGTGATCACCGATGGACCCCCACCCCCAACCCCTCCCCTCAAGGGGGAGGGGAGCAGAGGCTCGCCCTCACCACTGTGGCTCGCGAGCATTCCTCACACCCGAGCGATATTGTGGCGCTTGCGTGTCCACGTAATTCTGATAATCACACTCATGTTTTAAACGGACTGCAGGCGGCCGGGGTGACCAAGGTGCGACTTGAGGACTTACAGGACATGACGGCGCTGCCGGAGACGGCAGCCAGGGCCGATCAGCAGGTCGGCCTGCCGAGCTTCACCACCGAAGAGCTGTTCGGCGGAGCCAACGAGATCGGGATCGCCCATCAGGGGCTGACCTACCGGCTGCGGATCACGCGGCAGGGCAAACTTGTCCTCAACAAATAGGAGCGCCGCCATGCGCCTCACGATTGCAGTGCTGATGGCGGCGCTGTGCGCCACACCCAGCTGGGCCCAGGACAGCGCCCCGGCCCCCAGCCTGGCGCTGGAACTGAACGCGCTGACGCCGAGCGAAACCGGCTGTCGCGTCAGCTTCCTCGCCACCAACAAGCTCGGCACCGAGCTCACCCGCTCGGCCTTCGAGATTGCGCTGTTCGGCGCCGGGGGTGGCATCGAGCGGTTGGTGTCGCTGGATTTCAAGGCCATGCCGGAAGGCAAGACCCGGGTGCTGCAGTTCGATATCGGCGAACTCGGCTGCGACAAGGTAAGCCGGGTGCTGATCAATGACGTGGTGGCCTGCGAGGGCACCGGGCTCGACCCCAGGATCTGCCTCGCCGGCCTCAGCACCGTGTCCCGGCTCCCGGGCGTGGAGTTCGGCGTCTGATGGAAACGGTGATCGAAGCGGTGGAGCCGGTCGCGGCGGCACATGACATGTCGATGTTCGCGCTGTTCATGCAGGCGGACTGGGTGGTGAAGTCGGTGATGCTGGGGCTGCTGTTCGCCTCGATCGCCTGCTGGGCGGTGATCTTCGCCAAGGCCGCCGCCTATGCCAGGGCGAAGCGCGAGATGAAGGCATTCGACAAGATCTTCGCCTCGGGCGAACCGCTGACGCAGATCTATGCCCGCCTCAAGGATGGGCCGCGGACCGGGTTGGGCGCGCTGTTCGCCGCGGCGATGGAAGAGTGGAACGGCAGCCACGCCGAAAACGCCGCCAGCTCGGGCGGCCTGCAGGCCCGGCTCCGCATCGTGCTCGACACCACCGTGGCCGCCGAGAGCGAAAAGCTCGACCGCAGCCTGTCGCTGCTGGCGACGGTCGGAAGCGCTGCGCCATTCGTCGGGCTGTTCGGCACGGTGTGGGGCATCATGAATGCCTTCACCTCGATCGCCGCGGCCAAATCCACCAGCCTGGCCGTGGTGGCGCCAGGCATCGCCGAGGCGCTGTTCGCCACGGCGCTGGGGCTGCTCGCCGCCATTCCGGCGGTGATCGCCTACAACAAGCTTTCGGGTGATGCCGGGCGACTGATCGGCCGGCTCGAGGCATTCGCCGACCGGGTGTCGGTGCTGCTGTCACGCCAGCTGGACGCGCGAGGCAACGCCTGATGAGCATGTCGCTGCAGAGCGCCCGCGGACGGCGTGGCCGACGGGGCGGGCCGATCGGCGATATCAACGTGACGCCGCTGGTCGACGTGATGCTGGTGCTGCTGATCGTGTTCATGGTGACGGCGCCGCTGCTCACCTCCGGGGTGCCGATCGACCTGCCGCAGACCAACGCGCCCGAGATGAAGGTCGAGGGAACCAAGCCCCTCACCATCTCGGTGACGCCTGAGGGCCAGGTCTATCTCGGCGAAGACCAGATCACGCTCGACACGCTGCTGACCTCGGTGGCGGCAGCGGCGGGCGAGGCCGGTACGCAGCAGCGGCTCTATATCCGGGGCGACGCCGCGGCCGATTACGGGCTGATCATGCAGGTGATGGGTGACCTCAGCCGCGCCGGCTATGCCCGCATCGGGCTGATCACGCAGCAGCGCGAGCCGTGAGATGAAGCGGGCCGCCCTCGCCTCCGCCGGCATCCATATCGGGCTGATCGCCGGAGCATTCATGTTCCTGAACCTCGAACCCGTGGTCGACGAGACCGCGGCGGAATCGGTCGCCGTCGAGATCATCTCGGTCGACACGGCAACGAGCAACCCGACCGAGGAGATCAGCGAGGCGACCGAGACGCTGGTGTCGGCGGGCGCCGAGGTCGAAGCGGAAGAGGTGCCGGAAACCGCAGAGGTCGAAATACTCGAGGTCGCCGAAGCCGAGCCCGCCACAGCGGTAGAAGCCATGGTGGCTCCGGTGGAGGTCGCGGAGATTACGCCGACCGAGAGCGAAGAGATCGCCTCAGCCGAGGTGCTGACCGCGGCGGCGGATCCGATCGCGCCGGTCGAGGCGGCAATACCACAGATGGTCGATCAGACGGCTACGCTGGTCGCCGACAGCGTCGCGCCATCGCAGTCCGACCCGCTCGAAGCCGTACGTACGGCGACGATCGGGCAACTGACGCCGGAGCCGGCGATGCAGCAGATTCCGCCGGCGCTGATGAAGCCGGTCGAGGTGGTGAAGCCGCTGGAGACCGCCAGCCTTGCGCCGGTGGTGGAAGAAGAGCTGCAGGTGGCGCCGATCCCCAAGCCACGCATCGTGCGCAAGCCGGTGGCCGAGAAGGTCGAGCCGGCCAAGGAGCCGCCGAAGGAACAGCCGGCGGCAAAGCCGAAGCAAGCTGAAAAGCCCGCTGAGAAAAAGCCGGAAAAGAAGGCGCCCTCCAGGCAGGTAAACCTGGGCAATGGCGGCAATGCCGAAGCCGACAGCGCTGCCAAGAAATCCGGCGGCGGCGCCGGCAAGAAGAACGACGGCGGCAGCGCTGCGGCGAGCAAATATCCGGGACTGGTGCAAGCCAAGGTCGTGCGGGCGGCGCGGGCCCCAAAAACCCGCGACACCAAAGGCGAGGCCACGGTAAGGTTCGTGGTCGGCGCCGAGGGTAACCTGGTCAAGGTTGCGCTGCTGCGCAGCTCCGGCAACGAGGCGATCGACCAGGCGTCGCTCGCCGCCGTGCAGCGTGCAGCGCCGTTCCCCCCCATTCCCGAGGCCGCCGGCCGTTCGTCCTGGCAGTTCGACGTCCCGCTCGGATTCTAGTCACCTCACATTCGGAGTCATTGCGATGCAGGAAGAAAAGAAGAAGGACGTGCTCCTCGAGACCACCGCGGATGCGGTGCGGGAAGCCAAGACGCTGATCCGCTCGGCCCGGTCAGGGTCGCTGGCGACGATCGAGCCGGGCACCGGCTGGCCGATCGCCACCCGGGTCGGCGTCTCCACCGATTTCGACGGCGCGCCGATCATCCTAATCTCGAAACTCGCCGCCCATACCGGAGCGCTGCTCAACGACCCGCGCTGCTCGTTGCTGATCGGCACCCCGGGGAAGGGCGACCCGCTGGCGCATGCGCGCGTCACCATCGCCGCTGAAGCGCGGGAGGTGGAGCGGGACAGCGAGGAGCATCAGCGGCTCGATACGCGCTACCTGATCCACCAGCAGAAGGCCAAACTCTATTCGGGCCTGGGCGACTTCCGCTATTTCCGGCTGGAGCCGAAAAGCGCGTCGTATAATGGCGGCTTCGGGCGCGCCTATGCGCTGACGCGTGAGCACCTGCTCAACGCCAACCCCGCGAACCCCGAACTGGCAGAGACCGAACCGAGCGCCGTCGAGCACATGAACGACGACCATGGTGAGGCGGTCGGGCTCTATGCCGAGCACTTCGCCAAGGCTCCCGCCGGCAAATGGCGGCTGATCGGCGTCGACGCCGAGGGCATGGACCTTGCCGATGGCGACGACATCCGCCGCATCTGGTTCGAGACCGAGCTGAGCTCGTCCAAGGACATGCACATGACGCTGGTGAAGATGGCCGGCGAAGCGCGTCGGGCGCTCAATCGTCCGCTGAAGGATGCGAGGGTGGCTTCGTGAGGCGGGTTCTCGCGGCGGCGTTGCTGCTGACGGCATCCCCGGTCCTGGCGCAGGCAACGCTGCCGGGCGGCGCCTCGGCGCTGAACGAGGCGCATGGCAGCTGGACGGTGAACTGCACGCTGGTCGAGGCCGGCAAGGACTGTGCGTTCTCGCAGACGGCGGGCAACCCGCAGACTGGTACCGCGCTGGTGGCCGTGGAACTGGCGGCGCCGGCCGGCAACACGGCCGAGGGCATGCTGATGACGGCGTTCGGGCTCCGGCTCGATGCGGGCGTGCAACTGGGCATCGACGGCCAGCAATTGGGTCAGGCCCGGCCGTTCCTCACCTGCGTTTCGACCGGCTGCCTGGTGCCGCTGGATTTCGACGAGGTGGCGCTCAGCGCCATGAAGGTCGGCACGACCCTCGAGGTCACCGGGGTGAAAGTGGACGATGGTCAGCCGGTGACGGTGACCCTGTCGCTCGCCGGCTTCACCGCCGCCTATAACCGCACTGCCGAGCTGGCCCAGTAGCAACCGGGGCAGCATTTAATCTTGACTCAGATACTCACCTTTAATAGAGCGTGAACGGATGGCCCTCGAGGGCCATGAACAGCAAGCCACGCGGCGTGCGGCACGCCGACAGCCAGCCAACATCTTCGGTTTCTTTCGGGGGCAGGCATGTCTTATCGGCCGCATGGCGCGAGCGTTTCCGCACGCGCATTCATCTCACCTTGGTATCTGGTCGGCATCAGCGTCGCGGCGCTGCTATGCGCCATTCCGCAGCCGGTTGCGGCGCAGGAGCTGACCGAGGCTCAAACCACCATCCTCAAGCGCATCACCTTCATCGCGCAGCGCAAAGCCAAGAGCGTGCTGGATGTGCCGGCGACGGTGACCGTCATCGACGGCGAAACGCTGGAGAAGCGGATGATCCGCGATATCCAGGACCTGGTCCGGCTCGAACCCGGGGTGCAGGTAGACCGCTCCTCTTCGGCCACGCAGCCCTGGGCACAGCTGGGCGGCTTCACCATTCGCGGCGTCAGCGGCAATCGCGTGCAGATGCAGGTCGATGGTTCGCGCACCATCGAGAGCATCATCGATGGCGGCCGCGACGTGATCGACCCCTGGAACATGAAGCAGGTCGAGATCGTCAAGGGTCCGGCCGGCGTGCTGTGGGGCGCCGACGCGCTCGGCGGCGTCGTCTCGTTCCAGACGCTCGACCCGGAAGACCTGCTCGATGACAGCGAGAAGCCGTGGGCCGTCGAGATCAAGACGGCGTTCGACAGCTATGATCGCAGCTTCCGCCAGCAGATCAACGCGGCCTACGATTTCGGCAACGGCCTCAAGGTGCTCGGCTCACTCGGCCACGTGTCCTCGCATGAGGCGAGGCTCTCCAATGCCCGCGCCGATGGCGGCATCTGGGGCTGTACCCGGGCGCCCAACTGGTCTTGCGACAAGTTCTTCCCGACCGATGCAGAGGCCTACAACGCCATGGCCAAGGCAGTATGGACGCCCAATGCCGACCATCGCATCGAGGTTACGGCGGAATGGAACAACCGCAAGACCGATGTGTACCAGGTCGACACCTCGGCCAACGCGGTGAGCGGCACGCCGACCACCACCAGCCAGTACAATGTCGATGAATGGACCCGCTCGGTGATCGTCGAGCGCCCGCGCCTCGCCATCGAACACGAATGGCAGATCAATAACGGCTTCATCGACAGCCTGAAATGGGACCTCAGCTATTCGCCGCAGCGCCGGGGCACGGACAGCTTCAAGAAGCAGAGCTATGCCCTGCCGGTCTCCTACTACACCACCAACCACGCGGTGCGTGACTATCGCGAGGCGTTCCTCGAGGCGGAAATCCAGGCGATCTCGAGCTTCGAGCTGGGGGCCAGCAGCCACACGCTGACCTACGGCTTCGATGGCGACATCGCCAACACGCTCTATGACGATTACACCGACACCTACAACTCGCGCACCGGCGTTTCGGGCCACACCGAGTATAACGGCTTCAGCTTCCCCGATGTCGAGACGGTGCGCGCCGACCTCTATGTCCAGGACGAGATCAAGCTCTTCGACGAGAAGCTGACGATCACCCCGGGCCTGCGCTACGCCACCTATTCGATCGATCCGACCAAGGGCAAGGCGCCCTCCTACCTGCCCGGCTTCAAGCCGGAAAAGATCGACTCGCAGACACTGATCAAGAGCTTGTCGGCCAAGTACCAGTTCACCGACGCGATCTCGGCCTACGTCGCCTACAACGAAGGCTACAAGATGCCGACCAGCCAGCAGCTGTTCGTCTCCAGCCTCGATCCGTTCTCGGGCGGCGAAGTGATCCCGAACCCGAACCTGCGCCCCGAGACGGTGAAGAGCTACGAGGTGGGCGTCCGCGGCGAGTTCGAGAAGGGCTGGATCAGCGCCACGGCGTTCCACTCCGACTATACCGACTTCATCCAGCGCCTGCAGGAAGTGGCGCCGGACACCTATACGTCGATCAACCTGTCGAAGGTGAAGCTGTCGGGCATCGAGCTCGCCAGCGAGTTCGAGATCTACGAGAACCTGTTCTTCAATACCGCCGTCACCTACCAGTATGGCCGCCAGCAGGCGTCGCCGACCGCGGCCGAGGGCTGGTACGAGCCGGCAACGCCGCTGACCGCGGTGCTGGGCCTGCGCTACGAGCTGCCCGAAAACGACCTCGAGTTCGAAGTGTTCGGTACCTTCGCCGCCGGCCCCGAGCACCGGAACAACCCCGACGCCTTCAAGCCGGACGGCTATGCGATCTTCGACGCCTTCACCAAGTGGAAGCCGACCGAAGACATCGAGATCACTGCCGGCATCCAGAACATCTTCGACACCCGGTACTTCCCCAACACGCTCAACGGCTACAACATGCCGGGCGTCCCGGGCGGCACCAATGCCGGCAATGCTCCGCCGGAGCTGCAGACCGGGCCGGGCCGCACCTTCAAGGTCGGCGCCTCAGTGAAGTTCTGATCCACACCTACTCCGCGGGAGGGCTGTCCATGGCTCTCCCGCTTTTTGCTATCCGGAGATCCTCGTCATGACCCGCGTGCTCGGCCAGTTCTGGCGCCTTCTTGGGCTTTGCATCAGCGGACGGGGCGGCAAACTCGGGCTCGTGCTGTTCGTCGCCGTCGTCGCGCTCAAGCTGATGGGCGTCTACGCGACGCTCAGGATCATCTCCTGGACCAAGGATTTCTACTCGGCGCTCGAGGCCGTGGATGCCGAGGCGGCGCTGACCCAGATCGGCATTTTCGGCATCATCGTGCTGCTCAATTCGATCCGCGAACTGAGCTCGCAATATCTCAACAAGCTGGTGCTGATCCGCTGGCGAAAGTCGCTGACCGAGGCGGTGCGCGATCGGTGGCTGAGCGGCAAGGCCTATTGGCGGATGGCCAATGGCGGCGGGGTCGACAACCCAGACCAGCGCATCGCCGACGATTGCCGGCTGTTCGTCGGCGGGGTGCTGAGCGAGGCGCTCGACCTCATCACCAATATCGTGGCGATCTTCTCCTATGTGGCGCTGCTCTGGCAGCTGTCGTCGTTCCCGCTGTCGCTCAACTTCATCGGGCTCGACTTCCAGATTCCGCGCTACATGCTGGTGGCTGCCTTCGTCTATGTGGCGCTCTGTTCGCTGCTTACGCACGTGCTCGGCAGCCCGCTCAAGGCGCTCTATGTCGAGCAGCAGCGCCGCGAAGCCGATTTCCGCTTTGCGCTGGCCCGCATGCGCTCCAATGTCGACGAGATCGCGCTGCTGAACGGCGAAGCGGCCGAGCGCCGGACGCTCGATACGCGCTTCGGCGGAATCATGGGCAACTGGCGGCGGCTGATCAACCGCGAGCTGATCCTCAGCTGCTTCACCTACCCCTACAACCACACGGTGCTGCGCATTCCGCTGTTCGTGGCGCTGCCCGCGTTCCTCGCCGGCAGCGTCAATTTCGGCGGCCTGATGGAAGTCAGCAGCGCGTTCTCGAGCGTCGTGACCACGCTGTCGTGGTTCATCTTCTCGTATCGCGACCTCGCCGACCTCGTCGCCGCCTCGTCGCGCCTCGATGGCTTCCTGCGCTCGACGGAAGGCGATGCCGGGACGATGCCGGTGGTCCAGCCGGGCAACGGCCCGCTGCGCGTCTCGGGGCTCGACCTGACACTGCCGGATGGCCGGGCGCTGCTCGGAGTGAAAGACCTCACCGTCGCAGCGGGCGAAGCGATATGGCTGGCGGGCGCCTCGGGGCTGGGCAAGACCACCCTGGTCAAGGCCATCGCCGGGCTCTGGCCGCATGCCAATGGCCGGATCGAGACGCCGCAGGGCAGCATGCTGTTCCTGCCGCAGCGCGCCTATGTGCCGATCGGCGACATCATGGATGCGGTGGCCTATCCGTCGACCGCCGAGGCGTTCCTGCCGGAAGCGCGCCAGGCGGCCCTCGAGGCCGTGGGCCTCGGCGACCGGCTGGATGTGACGCTCGGCGCCGGCGAGGCCGGCACCGGCGGGCTCTCGGGCGGCGAACTGCAGCGGCTGGCGCTGGCGCGGCTGCTGCTGCATCGGCCGGACTTCGCCTTCCTCGACGAAGCGACCAGCGCACTCGACGTCGCCGCCGAGAGCGAACTGCTGGCGCTGCTGCGCCGCGAACTGCCGCGGACGGCGTTCATCCTCGTCGCCCATCGGAAGCCCCAGGGGCTGGGCCCGCTCACCACCGTGGAACTGGGCGCCGCTCCGGCGGCTCCTGCTGCGCCTCTCGAACCCGTACTTGCTTAAGGACATTGCAATGCTCGATACGCCTGCCTCCCCGCCAACGACCCTCCCCCGTGCCCGGCTCGATGCCAGCGCCCAGGACGTGCTCGCGACCCTGCCCGCCATCGGCCGGCTGATGGTGACGGCGCGCCACCTCGGCGCCACGCATGAGCGGATCGGCACGGTCGAGAGCGTGAGCTTCGAGGACGGCTGGGCAGTGATCGGCGGCGCCGAGCATGAAAGCCGGATCGAGCTGGCGCGCATCGCCGAGATCATCGTCGACCGCACCAGCGTGATGAAGGACAAGGCCTATCCGCGCATCGACCTCAACCGCGCCGATGGCAGCTATATCTGCGGCATTGTCGCGTTCGACGGGCTGGAGCCGTTCGATGCGGCGGTGGCTGCGCTCGGCGTCGGCACCGCCATCGACGCCAAGCCGGATACGCCGCCGGGCGAGCGGGTCGAGGCCAGCGAAACCGACCCCGGCCGCCTGCCGCTCGAAGATGCACAGGCGGCGCAATCCCCGGTGGTCATCGGCTTCAAGCGCCCCGGCTTCCAGCAATTCTGGCGCGGCACCATCGAGACGGTGAAGCCGGCCATGGGCTTCATCAACGTGATGCGGTCGGATTTCCATCTGCACCTCAAGGCGGGTGCGGTGGCCGAATGGCACCGGGACTCGGTCACCGGGGAGCGCGAAGCGTTCAATGCCGACGGCGAACCGCTGGGCCTGACGCTGCTGCGGGCGAACTGAGGGCGGCCAAGTCGGCAGTCAGCGCACCTCTCCCTTGGGGGAGAGGTCGACGCGCAGCGTCGGGTGAGGGGGCCTTGCGCAAGGCTCAGCGTTTGCGGCAAGGCCCCCTCACCCTGACCCTCTCCCCCAAAGGGAGAGGGGACGATGTGGCACCGACCGCTGACGAACTCAGCCCTCGCCTCATCCCAAAGCGCAATTGCTGCTGTCACCAAGATATTATAATAGCATTGGCGCGGGGCTGGAGGAGTCGTGCCAATGCAGGTGGAGTTGAACGGGCGGGTGGCCTTGGTCACCGGCGCGGCGGGAGCGATCGGCCGCGCCATTGCGCGACGGCTGAGCGACAATGGCGCGAGCGTCGTGATCGCCGACATCAATCGCGAGGGGGCGGAGGCCTATGCGGCCACCCTGCCCGATGCGATGGCGGCGGTGATCGACATTTCGAGCCGCGATTCTGCCGAAGCGGGCGTCGCGGAAACCCTCGCCCGCTATGGCCGGATCGACATCCTGGTCAATAATGCCGGGGTCAACAGCTTCGTCCATCGGGTGAACATTGACAGCTTCCCGCTCGAGGAATGGGAGCGGATCACCCGCATCGACCTCGACGGGCTCTACCTGATGAGCCATGCGGCGCTGCAGCCGATGGTGAAGCAGGGCGAAGGCGGGCGGATCATCAACATCGCCTCGGTGGTGGGGCTGGCAGCGATGCGGCTGCAGAGCCCGTTCGTCGCCGCCAAGGCCGGCATCATTCACATGACCCGCTCGATGGCGCTGGAACTGGGGCCGCAGGGCATCCTCACCAACGCCATTGCGCCAGGCTCGATCATGACCGAGGGGACGCGCTCGCTGTTCTATGGCGCCGACGGCAAGTTCGCCGGCCGCACCGCCGAGTTCATGCGGCATTTGCCGCTCGGACGCCCCGGCACGCCTGAGGAGATTGCCGAAGCCGTGCTGTTCCTCAGCTCGCCCGGCGCCGGCTACATCAACGGCCAGGTGCTGGCCGTCGATGGCGGCTGGACCGCCGGCTACATGATGTGAGGCCGAACATGCAGATCGAACTCCAGAACACGTTCGTCGAGCTGCGCGGCGAGCAGAACCCGGTGACGGCGGCGATACTCGACGCCCTGCGGCGCAACGGCGCGACGGTTGGCGCGGTCGCGCCGGTGCCGGATATCCTGATCGTGTCGCTGCCGTTGCTGCCGGTCGCCGGCAACGAGCCGGCGCCGCACCTGCAGGCGGCCAGGGAGGCCGGCGAGGCGATGTTCGCGCGCGGCAGCGGGCGCATCCTGTTTCTCGTCTCGGCGGCTGCGGGGATGCCGATGCGGCGGCATGCCGAGTTCTCGGTGGCGATGGCCGGCGTGCTGGCGACGGTGCGCACCATGGCGATGCAGTTGGGGCCAGCGGTGCTGGTGAATGCCCTGGGCGTGGGCGCCATCGGCGAGGCACTGGTGGCAGGGGATGCCGCCATGCTCGGGCATGCATCGGTGAAGCGGCCGGGCACGGTGGCGGAGGTCGCCGACACGGCGCTGTTCTTCTGCGATCCGCTCAACAGCTACACCACCGGTCAGCTGCTGTCGGTCGACGGGGGATGGAGTGCCGGCTATGGCCGCAATTTCTGAGCATCTCGAGCTCCGCGCCGGGCCGTTGGCGGTCGACCTCGCGCCCCATATCGGCGGCAGCATTGCCGGCTTCCGGATCGACGGCATCGACGTGATGCGGCCACTCTCGGACGCCAACCGGCAGGCCGGCAATGTGCTCGGCGTCGCGTCCTTCCCGATGATCCCGTTCGCCAACCGGATCGGCGGCAACGCCTTCACCTTCGAGGGGCAGCGCTACGGTTTCGCCGCGAACAATCCGCCGGAGATCTACCATGTGCACGGCACCGCCTGGCACCGGCCATGGACCGCCGAGCAACTGGCCCCGGGCCAGGCCGTACTGACGCTGGAGGTGGCGGATCCCTCGTCCTACTCGTATCGCGCCGAGCAGCGGTTCACGCTCACCGAGACTGCACTGGAGCTGGCAACGCGGGTCACCAACACGAGCGAACGGCGGATGCCGTTCGGCTTCGGGCATCACCCCTGGTTCGACCGGGATGCCGACACGACGGTTGAGTTCGGCGCGACGAGCTTTCACCTCAACGAGCCGGAAGGGATGATCGGGCAACGGGTGTCGCTGCCGCCGGAGGTGTCCTTCAACACCGCCGCGCCACTGCCGATCCACTGGCGCTGCAGCGACTATGGCGGCTGGGACGGCAAAGCTAAGCTGCGCTTTCCAGGCCGCGGGGCGGGGATCACCATGAGAGGCGATGCGCCCTACAGGCACGTGATGTTCTACGCCGATCCGGCGCTGAACGTGTTCTGTGTCGAGCCGCAGACCAATGCCTCGGGGGCATTCAACCGGCCGGACGGGTTCGGTGATCCGGAAGACGGGGTGATCGTGCTGGAGCCGGGCGAGAGTGCCGAGGGAACGCTGCGGTTCGAGCCGTTCCGGATTTGACGGCAAAAAAGGGCCCCCTCACCCGGATTGCTGCGCAATCCGACCTCTCCCCCAAAGGGAGAGGTGCGATAGAGGCTCGATCATGCCACAGCTCACCTCTCCCTTGGGGGAGAGGTCGGCGCGCAGCGCCGGGTGAGGGGGCCTTTTACCTCATGAAGCCGCGCGCACCGTCTCGGCCTGGGCCGCCGCCACTGCACGCAGCACGCGATCTTCGCCGCCCTCGCCGCGCTTGAACGCATCGACGATGCGGCCGTCGGCGATGGTCAGGCAACGGTCGCAGAGGCCGAGCACTTCTTCGAGCTCGGACGAGACGACGACCAGCGCCACGCCCTTGTCGGCGAGCTCGACGACGAGACGGTAGATCTCCTGCCGCGTCGCCGCATCGACGCCCTTGGTCGGCTCGTCGAGCAGCAGCACCTTTGGCGCGCGCATCAGCACCCGGGCGAACAGCAGCTTCTGCTGGTTGCCGCCCGACAGATGCGCCACCGAAGCCTGCGGTGACGACGCCTTGACGTTGAGCTGGCGCATCGCTTCGAGGATGGCGCTGCGCTCACGATCGCCGCGCACCATGCCGCGGGCCGAGAGCGGATCGAGATTGCCGATGGTGATGTTGGCGCCGACCGGCAGGTTGAACAGCAGGCCGTCGCGCTTGCGATCCTCGGTGAGGAGCGCAATGCCGGCGTCGCGCGCGTCACGCGGCGAACGGATGGCCACCGGCTGGCCGTCCACTTTCACTGTTCCCTCGGCGGCAACGCGGCCGAAAATGCCGTGCAGGATTTCACTGCGGCCCGAGCCGAGCAGCCCGGCGAGGCCGACGATCTCACCCGAGGCCACCGAGAAGCTGACGTCGCGCGCGCCGTAGATGGCGCCCGGCTTGCCGGCGACATTGAGGTGCTCGACCTCGAGCATCGGGCGGGCGCCGACCGGCGCCTCGTGCGTGGGGAACAGCTTCTGCAGCCGCTGGCCCGACATGGCGAAGATGAAGCGCTCTTCCTCGAATTCTTCGCGGCCAAGCTCGGCGGCGACGCGCCCGTCGCGCAGCACGGTGGCGCGGTCGCAGACCTCGAGTACCTCGGGCAGCCGGTGGGTGATGTAAATCATGGTGACGCCCTGCCGCTTCAGGCGGCGCAGCACCTCGAGCAGCGCTTCGACCTCGGTGCCCGAGAGCGAGGCGGTCGGCTCGTCGAGCATCAGCACCCGCGGCCTCAGGGCCAGGGCGCGGGCGATCATCACCAGGTGGCGCTGGGCCGAGGTGAGCGAGGCGACGATGGCCTTGGGATCGATCGTCAGGCCGAGATCGTCGAGGATGGCGCGGGTACGATCCTCGAGCTTGTGCCGGTAGATCAGCACGCCCTCGCCCAGCCCGGTATGGCCGGCAAAGACGTTCTCGGCGACCGAGAGCTGCTCCAGCACCTCGATTTCCTGCGGCACATAGCCGACGCCGGCAGCGCGCGCCGCGGCGGGCGAGGCAAAGCTTACGCCGGCGCCGGCAAGGGTGATCTCGCCGCTGTAGGAGCCGGCCGGGTGGACGCCGTTGAGGATCTTCACCAGCGTCGACTTGCCGGCGCCGTTCTGGCCGAGCAGCGCGTGGATCTCGCCCGGCAGCACATTGAAATCAACGCCACGCAGGGCCTGCACGCCGGCGAAGGCCTTGACGATGCCGCGGGCGGAAAAGATCGGGTCCATGGGCTGCCTTGGTTGATCTGCTCGGGGGAGACCGCGCCGGCCCCGGGTCAGGGGGACCGGCGCGGCGGGAGAGCCGGCTTACTGGCCGGCGCTTTCGAGCATGGCGTAATAGGGGTCGAGATCGGCCGCGGTGATCACCTTCGAAGGCAGCACGTTCATGTACTGGACCGTCTCGCCCTTGGCCAAAGCGCCGAGCAGTTCAGCGACCTTGGCGCTTTCCTCGTAGAGCGGCTGCGCGACGATGCCGTAAGCGGCGCCGGACTTCACCAGATCGAGATTCTGGCGGATATAGTCCATGCCGATGATCACCACGTCGCGTCCCGCCTTGCGGGCGGCGCCCGACCAGGTCTGGATCGAGTTGCCGGTGGTGCCGAAGGCAGCGTTGACATCCGGGTTGCCCTGGAGAATGGCGATGGCCTTGCCCTCGGCAGCGGAGGGCTCAAAACCTTCCATCTGGGTCTCGAGCACTTTGATGTCGGGGTACTTTTCCGCAATGGTCTTGCGGAAGGCGTCCGACATGGCGTTCTCGGTGTCGTTCGAAGCGCCCTGGGTCAGGGCGACGGTGCCCTTGCCGCCGAGCTTGTCGCCGATGGCGATGGCCGCATTGGTGCCGGCCGCCGCGATGTCCTGAGCGGCAGCGGCCTTCAGGCCCTCGACCGAGCCCTCGGGCGGCAGCACGTGCCAGGTGACGACCGGCAGGCCCTCCTTGGCGAGCTTGGTTATGTAGGAGTAGATCGCCGGATCCGGACCATAGACGCCGACCGCGTTGAACTTGGTGCGCGACAGCGCCGCTTCGGCGAGCGGCAGGGTGGCCGGTATGTCCCAGTTGGTGGCAGAGGGGTCGCCCACCACCTCGCAGGTGTAGCCGAGCTCCTTGCACTTATCGAGGAAGCCCGCCTGCATCAGCCGGTGCACCGGGTGATCCTTCATCGCCTGCACCCAGAGCAGGTTAACCTCCTGGGCGTAGCTGGCGCCGGCGGTGCCGAGGCTCGCGAGCAGCGCCGTGGCGCCGAGCAGGCCTTTCACCAATGTCCGCTTCGAGATGTTCATGGTTCCTCTCCTCCATTTGCCCGCGGGTTTTCGCGTGGCGTTGAACGGTTGTGCAGCGCCCCCTCAGGCGCCGGATATCTTGCCGGCCTGCGTGCCGGCCTTCTTGGCCGCGGCAGTCTTGGCGCCGGCGCCGACGGTGAAATAGCGGCGGCGCAGGATGTCGAGACCAACCGCGAGCACCATGATCACGCCCACCGCGATCTGCTGCCAGTTGGAGTTGACGCCGATGACCACGAGGCCCGACTGCACCACCTTGAGCATCAGGATGCCGACCACGCCGCCGGCGATGGTGCCGGCGCCGCCGAAGAGACTGACGCCGCCCACCACGACGCCGGCGATGACGATGAGCTCCCAGCCCGAGCCGATCGAGGTGGTGCCGGACTGCAGGTCCGCCATCACGAACATGCCGGCCACCGCCGACAGCGCGCCGACAGTGATGAAGGCGCCGATCTTGTAGATGGTGGTGTTGATGCCGACGAGGCGCGCCACTTCGGGATTGCCGCCGGTGGCGTAGAGGTTGCGGCCGAGCACGGTGCGGCGCAGCACGAAATCGGCGACGATGGCGGCGACGATGAAAAAGGCAAAGCTCCAGCCCAGCCCGAAGGCGAAGGTGCTCATGCCGAAATCGGACACTTCCTTGGGCAACGGGTAGACCGGGTAGCCGCCGGTGACGAGCTGGATCAGCCCCTGCCCGATGAACAGCATGCCCAAGGTCTGGATGAAGGCCGGTATCCTGAACTTGACGACGATGATGCCGTTGACGAGCCCGATAAAGGCCCCGACGCCCATGCCGCCAAGGATGGCGAGCGGCACCGGCCAGGCCAGCGCGGTCATCAATTGCGCGGCGATCACCGCGGAAACGCCGGCCACCGAGCCGACCGACAGGTCGAACTCACCGGCGACCAAGAGGATGGTCTGGCCGATCGCGATGATGCCGACGAAGGACACGACGTTGAGGATGGCGCGGATATTGCGTTCTGACAGGAACGCCGGCTGCATGAAGTAGAAGAAGGCTACCAGAAGCAGCAGCGCCGCGATCACCCCCACCTCGCCGATGGCGATGAAGCTGATCAGCCGGTTGCGCAGCGAAGGCGCGGTCGGGTTCTCGGTCGTGGCTGGCGCCGCGCTGTTCATGCTTTTCCTCCCTGAGCAGCGGCGCTGTTGCGGAGGTGATCCGGTCAGCGCTTCGCCGTACCCCATCAAGCTATTATACTATTATAAGTGTCAAGACCTCTCGTGCAGTGGTCTGACCAGTTTTCGGCAGACCCATATCTTGCGCCGATGGTACCGGAACCATCTAGCAACGTCAAAGAAAATGGTACCGGAACCAACGCTGGCGCGAACCGATTGTGACGATTATGATTTCGTCGTTTTGTGGGGGCAGCGCATGGCCAGGTCGGAAGACGGCGGCGAGAAGAAGCCGCTGGAGCGGTTGGGAGTGCGCGAGATCGCCAAGCGGGTCGGCGTCGCGCCGATGACGGTGTCGCGCGTGCTGTCAAACCCCGACATGGTGGCGCCGGCGACCCGCGCCAAGGTGCTCGAAGCCATCGAAGCCGCCGGGTTCGTGCCCAATCGGCTGGCCTCGAGCATGAAGGGCAATGGCCGGATGATCGGCACGGTGGTGCCGCCGCTGATCAACTCGGGCATCGCCGAACAGGTGCAGGGCATGTCGGACGAGTGCCAGCAGGGTGGCTACTCGATGCTGCTGGTGCAGGGCGAGTTCACCACCGAGGCCGAGGAAGCCTCGATCCGCACCCTGCTCGGCTGGCGGCCGGCGGGGATGATCCTGCAGAGCTTCGTGCAGAGCGAGGTGGCGCGGCAGCTGCTGGTGTCGAGCGGCGCGCCGGTGGTGGAAATCTCCGAGATCAAGGGCCGGCAGCCAATCGACATGGTGGTGGGGGTGTCGAACTTCGAGACCGCCTACGCGATGACCATGCATCTTGTCGCCAAGGGCTATAAGCGCATCGGGTTCGTCTCGACGCCGATCCACGGCAATGACCGGCTGCAGCAGCGACGGACCGGCTACCATGCGGCGCTCAGCGAACTGGGTATCGAAAACCACGCCTCGATGGAAGTAGAGGTGCCGATCACCGCGGCCGGCGGCGCCGAGGCGCTGGCGACGCTGACCGAGCGACACGCCGACATCGACGCAATCTTCTTTTCATCCGACACGCTAGCGATCGGCGCGGTGCAGGAATGCCACCGCCGCGGCTGGGCCATCCCCGACCGGATCGGCATTGCCGGCTATGGCGATATGGACCTCGCCGCACAGCTCTACCCGCCGCTGACCACGGTGAAGGTCAACCGCTACGAGATGGGCCGGCGTGCCGTGCGGCAACTGCTCGATCGTCTCGGCGGCAAGCAGAAGCTGGCAACGATCACCAGTCTGGGGTTCGAGATCGTCGATCGGGAGAGTGCTTAGGGTCCCAAAAGGCCCCCTCACCCGCCGCTACGCGGCGACCTCTCCCCCAGGGAGAGGTGGTGCAGAGGCACGATCTCGCCCCCGGTCACCTCTCCCTTGGGGGAGAGGTCGGCCGAAGGCCGGGTGAGGGGGCCTTTCCCTACCGCTTCACCTTCGCCTTGTTCTGCGCGTCGGTCCCCAGCCGCTGTTCCCAACCCTCGGTATGCACATTGAGATAGGCGTGGGGATCGTAGGGGTGCTGCTTGATGGCATCGATGTTGAGATCGATGCCGAGGCCCGGTGCATCCGGCAGCGACAGGTGGCCGTTCCTGGGGTCGATGCTCGGCCGCCAGGTGACGAGGTCGAAGGTCCAGGCGTCGTTGAAGGCGTCGAAATGCTCCTGGATCAGGAAGTTCGGCACCGCCGCTGCCAGCTGCAGGCAGACCGCCGTCGCCACCGGCCCGCCGCTCTGGTGCGGCGCGATGTGGCTGCCATGTGCCAGCGCCAGGTTCGCCACCTGCATGGACGGGCCTATGCCACCGAGCGACATCGGCTCGGGCTGGAAGATGTTGACGCCGCCGCCGGCGGCGAGCGCGTAGAACTGGCCGACCGTGTCGAACATTTCGCCGGTCGCGACCGGGATGGGCGAACGGTGCGCCACCTCATGCACCGTCTCCTGCCGGTCACGCGAGGTCGGCTCCTCCCACCAGTAGATATCGAGGTCGGCGAAGCGCTCGGCCGCTTTCAGCGCAGCGATTTCGGTGAAGCGGGCATGCACGTCGATGAGGATGCGGGTGTCACCCGGCAGCTCGTCGCGCAGCTTGCGGCAGATATCGTAGCTCAGCTCGAGCTCGTCGCGCGAGATGAAGCCTTGCGCAGTGCCGAACGGGTCGAGCTTGAACGCCTTGAATCCCTTGGCGAGAACGGCCTTGGCCGCCTCGAGGAAATGCTCCGGGGTGCGCTCGGTGCGATACCAGCCATTGGCGTAACCGAGCACGCTGTCGCGCACCTGGCCGCCGAGCAACTGGTGGATCGGCACGCCGAGGCTCTTGCCGAGAATGTCCCAACAGGCGACCTCGACCGCTGCCATCACGGTGCGATGGATGTGGCCGCCATCCAGCGACACGCTGTCGAGCATGCGCTTCCACAAGGCGCTGATGCGACGCGGGTCCTGGCCGATGGCGAGGTGCTTCAGCTCATGCACCCCGGCCTCGGTGGTGGCGATGAAGCCGTTCAGCGTCCCCTCGCCGATGCCGTAGATGCCGGCATCGGTGTGCACCTTGACGAACAGCCAGTTCTTCCAGCCGGCACCGACGGTGAAGGTTTCGATCTCGGTGATTTTCATGTGCTTCCTCCCCTCGGCGCGTGGCGCTCTACCCAAACTCGATCGCCGCTATTGCAGCCCGACAATCCTCTCAACCACCGCCTCGACCGTCAGCCCATACTTTTGCTGCAGGGTCGGGACGGCGCCGCATTCGATGTAGCGGTCGGGCAGCCCGATGCGAGTGACCTTCCTCACTATCCCGGCATCGAACAAGGTCTCGACGACCAGGCTGGCAAGACCGCCGACGACCACATGATTCTCGGCGGTGACCAGCTGTCCCACCGATGCGGCGAACGCGGCGACCGTCTCGGCGTCGAACGGCTTGATGGTCGGGACATGCAGCACGGCGACCGAGATGCCGCGCTTTTCCAGCAGCGCCGCGGCGTCGACGGCGCGCTCGCTCATCAGGCCGGTCGAGATGATGCCGACATCCTTGCCGTCACGCAGCTGCCGCGCCTTGCCGATCTCGAACCGGTAGCCGGGCTCGAGCACCACCGGCACGGCGCCGCGCAGCAGGCGCATATAGACGGGGCCGCGATGATCGGACATTGCCACCGTGGCCGCGTCGATTTCGGTGGCATCCATCGGGTCGATGATGGTGAGCCCGGGGATCATCCGCATCAGCGCCAGATCCTCGATGGCCTGGTGGGTGCCGCCATAGCCGGTCGTGAGCCCGGGCAGGCCGGCAACGAGCTTCACGTCGAGATTGGAGTGGGCCAGCGCAATGGCGACGAAATCGAAGGCGCGGCGGCTGGCGAACACCCCATAAGTGGTGGCGAAGGGTTGCTTGCCGGTGCGGGCGAGGCCGGCAGCCACGGCGACGAGGTTCTGTTCGGCCATGCCGACATTGAAGAAGCGCTCCGGATACGCATCGCGGAACGGATGGATGTCGGTGTATTTGCCGAGATCGGCGGTGAGCCCGACAATGTTTTCCCGCTCTTGTCCGAGGCGGGCCAGCGCCTTGCCGAACGGGGCATCGACCGATTGGCGGCCGCCGCCGGCGGCTTCGTTCTCACCCATGGCCAGGGTGCGGCCGGCTTCCATGGCGCGGCTCATCGCTTCGCTCCCACGCTGTGCTCGAACTCGTCGATGATCGCATCCCACTGGCCGACATCGACGCGGAAGAAATGCGATTTCTCGCTCTGCTCGATGCGGCGGACACCCTTGCCGGGGAGGGTACGAAGCACGATGGCCTTGGGTTTGCCGTTGCGTTGACGCGCCTTGGCGAGCGTTTCGATCACGGCATCCATGTCGTTGCCGTCGATCTCGAAGGTTTCCCAGCCAAAACTCCGCCATTTGTCAGCCACCGGCTCCATGTCGAGCACCACCGGGCCATCGGCCTGGATGCCGTTGCAGTCGACCAGCGCCACCAGCCCATCGAGCCGGAAATGGCTGGCGGACATGGCGGCCTCCCAGGTCGAGCCCTCCTGCAGCTCGCCATCGGAGAGTTCGACGAAGACGCGGGCCTCCGAACGATCGAGCCGCAGCCCGAGCGCCTGCCCCACCCCCTGGCCCAGGCCATGGCCGAGCGAGCCGCCGATCACTTCGACGCCGGGCGTGGTGTCAAGGGTCGACATCTCGAGCCGGCTGTTGTCGGCGCCATAGGTGACGAGCTCCGCCACCGGGATGATGCCGGCCTCGGCGAGGGCGGCCCAGAGAGCGATCGAGTAGTGTCCGGTCGACAACAGGAAGCGATCGCGGTCGGCCCAGCCGAGGTTGTCGGGGTCGTAGCGCAGCTCGTGGAAATAGAGCGCGGTGAGCGCGTCGGCGATGCCGAGGCCCTGGCCGATATAGCCGGCGCCCTGGCCGCGGGCCATGGTCAGCATATGGCGGCGGAGCATGGTGGCGCGCGCCCTGAGCGCGGCGAGATCGGCCTCAGCCGGAGGCGAGTTGCGGGTCATCGGATCAATCCTTGTCGAGGCCACCGGACATGTTGAGCCGCTCGGCGGTCATGTAAGGCGGTGAATCGAGGCAGAGCCACACCACCGACTCCGCCACCTCGGCAATCTCGGCGCGGCGGCCCAGCGGTACGCGGCGGGTGCGCTCATCGAGGAAGGCTTGCAGGTCGTTGCTGCGGCCGTTGACGCGAGCCAGTTCGACCTCGGTCGAGCGCTGCATTTCGGTATCCATCATGCCGGGCGCCAGCGAGTTCACCAGCACGCCATAGGGGGCCAACGCTACGGCGAGGGCACGGGTGATCGAATCCACCCCCGCCTTGCTGGCGGTGTAGGCCGTGTAATCGGGGAGCGCCATGCGCGAGCCCGGCGAGGTGATGTTGACGATGCGGCCGGCACGCTGCTCACGCATCACCCGGCCGGCAGCTTTCGAGGCCATGGCAAGCGCCGTGACATTGAGCGCCAGGGTGCGGGTCCAGGATTTGTAGCTCGACTCGAGAAACGGCTCGATGACGCCGTAGCCGGCATTGTTGACCAGGATGTCGATGCCGCCCCAGCGCGCCACCACCTTGTCGACGGCCGCCTCGGGGGCGCCCTCGAGGGTGAAATCACCGACGATCTCGAGCACCTGCCCGCCGGCATGCTCGACCAGGCGGGCCGTTTCCGCCGTGCCGGCAGCGTTGATGTCGGCAATGGCGACGGCGCAACCGCGGCCCGCCAGCTGGATGGCAACCTCGCGCCCCAGGCCACCGGCCGCGCCGGTGACCAGCGCGCGCTTCAGGATCGCCGTGTTGGTACTCAAATCCGCATCCCCCCTGGACGTCTTGACGCGACTGATACCGGTACCATAAGTTGAAGTCAACGGGCTTGGGAGGGTTCGAATGAAAGTCACCGCGGTGGAGACACTGACGATCGCCGAGTTCCCGTTCCTGTTCTGGCTGAGGGTACATACCGACCTAGGGATCGTCGGGACTGGCGAAACATTCTGGGCGCCGGGACCGGTAGCGAGCTACATCCACGACAACGTCGCGCCCTACCTGATCGGGAGGGATCCCAGGGATATCGAGTTGCACGACCGGACGCTCGGGAGCGTCTATGTCGGGGCGCGCGACTCGGGCGCGGAGGTGCGCGGCAACTCGGCGGTGAACATCGCGCTGTGGGATATTTACGGCCAGGCGCTGGGCGAGCCGCTGTGGCGGCTATTGGGCGGGCGGACGCACCAGTCGGTGCCGATCTACAATACCTGCGCCGGCTACAAGCATGTGCGCGCGAGCAAGAGGAACGCGCTGTTCGAGCGCACCGAGGACTGGTCGCTGAGGGCCGGCGACTCCAACGACGGACCGTATGAGGACCTGCTGGCCTGGCGGTTCGACGCCGGGAAGCTGGCGAAGAGCCTCCTCTCCGAGGGCATCGGCGCGATGAAGATCTGGCCGTTCGACATCGCCGCCGAAGCCTCGAACGGCACCCGCATCCCGCTCGCCGACCTCGACAAGGCATTGGAGCCGTTCAAGCAGATCCGCGACGCGGTCGGACGCGACATGGAGATCATGGTCGAGCTGCATGGGCTCTGGACCCTGCCACCGGCGCTGCGCATCGCCGAGGCGCTGAAACCCTACGACGTGGCGTGGCTGGAAGAGCCGATCCGCTACAACGAGCTCGACGCGATGGCCGAGCTGGCGCGGCACACTTCGATCCCGATTGCGGCGAGCGAGCGGCTGGCCTCGCGGCAGATGTTCAAGCAGCTGATCGACAAGCGCGCCGCATCGGTGATCATGATCGACCTCGCCTGGTGCGGCGGGCTGTCGGAGGCCCGCAAGATCGCCA
>MKVB01000006.1:1232223-1245924 GCA_001899085.1 Devosia sp. 66-14
CGCGCTGTCGGCGACGCTGCCCAACGCCATCTACCAGGAAGCGGTGCGGGCCTATTTCACCGGCTGGTACACCGAGATCGTCGCCGACCTGCCGCCGGTGACGGATGGCCGGGTGACGCCGCTCGATGGCGCCGGACTGGGGATGCGGTTGCGGGACGAGTTGTTCACGCGGGCAGATGCGACGGTGCGACGGACGGGGGGTTAGGCACCCCTTCACCTCTCCCTTGGGGGAGAGGTCGGATCGCCGAAGGCGAGCCGGGTGAGGGGGCCTCGCCGCATGCGCTGGTGCGGGTGGAAGGCCCCCTCACCCGACGCTTCGCGTCGACCTCTCCCCCAAAAGGGAGAGGTGAAGTGGTGCCTCAGCCCCGCAACTCCCCGACCGCTGCCTTCAGCCCCTTGAGCACCAGCGCCGTATCCACCCCCGCCCCGATCAGCGTCACGCCGCGAGCCATCCAGCGGCGGGCAGCCTCGCCGGTGCCGGCGAAGATGCCGGTGGTAACGCCTGCGGCTTTGCAGGCATCGATCACCTGCTCGATTGTCCCGACGACCTTGGGGTGCCCCATCTCGCCGGGGACGCCGAGGGCGTGCGACAGGTCCAGCGGCCCGAGGAAGATGCCGTCGAGTGTCGGGAGCTGCAGGATCTCGGGCAAAGCGGCGACGCCACCGGCGCCCTCCACCATCAGCAGCACGGCAACGTCCCGGTTGGCCTCGGCGAACCATTCGGCGCGGCCGGAATAGTCGGCGCCGCGGACGAAGGAGTTGGCGCCGCGATTGCCGTCGGGGGCGAAGCGGGCCGCGCGCACGGCACGCTCGGCCTCGGCGACGGAGCCGACCTGCGGCACGATCACCCCGGCGGCGCCGGCATCGAGCGCCGCACCGATCTCGGTGGGTTCGCTGCTGCGCACCCGCACCAGCGGATAGATGCCGCGTGCCATGGCGGCGAGGATCAGCGGGCCGAGCGCCTCGCTGCCATGGGCGCCGTGCTCGAGATCGAGGATGATGCCGTCGTAACCGGCGAGCGCGACCAGCTCGACCAGCTCCACCGACGGGATGATCGAGAATGGCGCCAGCAGCGGCATGGCGGTCTTGAGGCGCGCACGAAGCGGCGGCAACGGCATGGGCAGGACCTCCCTGTTTCCGCCTCTTCCTAGCCCGCGCCGCCCGACGACGCGACAGGAACTTTCCGCCTAGACATTATGCTATTATAATCTATGCTCGATGATGAGGATGCGAACAGTACCCGGAATCGGGACGACGCGGGGAGGCTCAGCGGTGGCAATTTCGGCGATGCGCAAAGGCGCACAGCAGACTGGCGCGGGCAATCTGCCCGACAGGCAGGTGCTGATGGGCCTGTTCGAGCAGATGGTGCTGCTGCGCAAGTTCGAGAGCGTCGCGCAGGTGGCGTGCCGCAAGGGCGAAACCCCTGGATTTCTGCATCTCTATATCGGCCAGGAAGCGACCGGCGTCGGCGTCTGTGCGCATCTGCGCCGTTCCGACTGGGTCACCTCGACACATCGCGGGCACGGGCACGCGCTGGCCAAGGGCGCCGACCCCAGGCGGGTGATGGCGGAGCTGTTCGGCAAGGCCGACGGCATCTGCGGCGGCCGCGGCGGCACCATGCACCTCTATGACCGCTCGGTCGGGCTGTTCGGCACCAACGGCATCGTCGGGGCCGGCATCGGCCACGCCGTCGGCATCGGCATGAGCGCCCGGGCGCAGGGCCGCGACGATATCGGGGTGGCGTTTTTCGGCGACGGCGCGGCCAACCATGGCGCTTTCCACGAAGGGCTGAACTTCGCAGCGGTGAACCACGCTCCGGCGATCTTCGTGTGCGAGAACAACCTCTACGCCACGGCGACGCCGCTCAAGTCCATCACCCTCAACCCCGAGATCGCCACCAAGGCCGACAGCTACGGCATGCCGGGCGTCGCGGTGGACGGCAATGACGTGTTCGCGGTGTGGCTGGCGATGAAGGAAGCCACCGAGCGGGCCCGCTCCGGCAAGGGCCCGACGCTGATCGAAGCCAAGACCTATCGCACCGTCGGGCACCATGAAGGCGACCCGGTGATCGGCACCTACCGCACCCAGGAAGAGGTCGACGCCTGGATCAAGCGCGATCCGATCGACATGTTCCGCAAACGCCTGGTCGAGGATTACGGTATCGCCGATGCCGACGATCTGGCCGATATCGAAAGCCATATCGACAAGGTGGTGCAGGAGGCACTGGAGTTCGCGCGCAACTCGCCCGAGCCCGACCCGGCGACGGTGCGGCGGCATGTCTATGCCAACCCGATCAATCCGCCGGAAGCGCTCAAGGCGCGGCCGGCCGGCGAGACTCGGGTGCAGGGCTGGCTCGAGGCGGTGCGCGACGGCATTGCCGAGGAAATGCGGGCCAACTCGGCCATCCTGTATTTCGGCGAAGGCACCGGCGAGCGCGGCGGCAGCTTTGCCCATACCAAGAACCTCTGGCACGAGTTCGGGGCGGAGCGGCTGGTCGACACACCGATCTCCGAGCAGGGCTTTACTGCTGCGGCGGTCGGCGCTTCGGCGACCGGCACGCGCACGGTGTCGGACCTGATGTTCGCCGACTTCGCCTTCGAGACCACCGGGCAGATTTTCCTCCAGGCGGCCAAGCTCCGCTACATGAGCAACGGCGAAATGAGCGCCCCGATGGTGGTGCGCGCCGGCGCCGGCGCGCTGCGCAGTTCCGGCCCGCACCATTCGGGCATGTACCATCCGCTGTTCGCGCATATGCCGGGGCTGATCGTCTGCGTGCCGTCCAACCCCGCCGACGCCAAGGGGCTGATGAAGACCGCGCTGCGGGGTGGCGACCCGGTGGTGATGCTGGAGCCCAAGGCGCTGTTTGCCTCGAAGGGCCCGGTGCCGGTGGGCGAGGATCACTATGTACCGTTCGGCTCGGCGCGCATCGCTCGATCAGGCAAGGACATCACCATCGTCGCGGCCGGGCAGATGGTGGCGCGGGCGCTGGAAGCGGCGGATCTGCTCGCGGCGCAGGGCACCGATGTCGAAGTGGTCGACCTCCGCACCATCATGCCGCTCGACGTGAACACCATCGTCGAGAGCGTGAAGAAGACCCACCGCCTGCTGGTGGTGGACGAGGCCTGGGCGATGTGCGGCATGGGCGGCGAGATCGCCCAGACCATCAACGAGCTGGCCTATGACGAACTCGACGGCCCGGTCGGTCGGTTGCACACCGCGCCGGTCTCACATCCGTTCGCGCCGGTGCTGGAGCGCGCCATGCTGGTCGACGCGGCGCGGATCATGGACGGCGTGCGCAACATCATCGCCGGCAAGGCGCCGGTGCCTGACCATTGGCACACCACCGGCATCGTCGCCGAGGCGGCAGCCGCCGCGCCAGCCCCGACCCCGGTTGCAGCGCCCGCGCCCGCCGCGGCTCCTGTGACCAGGTCCGACGACGAGCCGATCAACATGCCGTTCGGCGACCTCACGGTGTCGGAGGGCACGCTGGTCAAATGGCTGAAGGCGGTCGGGGATGCGGTGAAGGAAGGCGACGTGGTCGCCGAGATCGAAACCGACAAGGCGGTGGTGGAGATCGAGGCGCCGGCGTCGGGTACACTGAGCGTCATCGACCAGCCGGTCGGTGCGGTGGTGCCGATGGGCGGCCGCATCGGCGGCATTCGGAAATAATCAGCGACTGCCGAGGGCAGCGGAGGAAACGATGAAGATTCTGTGCGTCAACTGGCAGGCTGCCGATGATGCCGAGCTGGAACGCCAGCACTACCCGGATGTCGAGTTCATCCTTGCCCGCTCGACGGCGGATGTCGCGGCGGTGCTCGACCCCGAGGTGGCCAAGACCGTCGATGCGGTGATCAACCACTCGCCGACGCTGAACGTGCCGCTGCCGCCGACGGCGTTTCCCAATGCCAAGATCGCGGTGCGCTCGGGTGTCGGCTTCGACAATATCGATACCGCCGGCTGGGGCGCCCGCAACATTCCGGCCTGCAACGTGCCGGATTACGGCACCACCGAAGTGGCGGACCACGCGATCGCGCTGATGCTGGCGCTGACCCGCGGCACCTACAGCTACCCGGCCGAAATCGCCGTCGACGGGCTCGAGGGCTGGCATTTCTCCAAGGCACCGCTGATCCGGCGGCACAAGAACGCCACGTTCGGTGTCATCGGACTCGGCCGTATCGGGCTCGCCGCGGCGCGCCGGGCCGCCGCCTTCGACATGAAGGTGGTGTTCTACGATCCGCACCTGCTCTCGGGCGTAGACCTCTCGACCGGTTACGAGCGGGTGCACTCGCTCAACGAACTGCTGGCGCGGGCCGACGTGGTGTCGGTGCATGCGCCGCTCAGCAGCGAGACACGCGGGCTGCTCGGAGCCGAGGCGTTCGCCGCGGCCAAGCCCGGGCTGATCGTCATCAACACGGCGCGCGGGCCCATCATCGATGTGTCGGCGCTGGAAGCGGCGATGCGCAAGGGCACGGTGGTGGGCGCCGGGCTCGACGTGCTGCCGAACGAGCCCGGCGATCTCGACCATCCGCTGATCAAGGCGTGGCGCGCCAACGAGCCGTGGATCAAGGATCGGCTGATCGTCACCCCGCATGCGGCGTTCTACAGCCCGGCCTCGATGATCGACCTCAGGCTCAAGTCGATCGAGGTGATCCATGCCTATCTGACGGAAGGCCGGCTCACCAACTGCGTCAACCGCGAATACCTGAAGCGCTGATGGCTGCCACCGCGCTCCAGCCCCGCCGCGCCGCCTCGCCCTATGCCCGCCGGCTGGCGCGCGAGCGCGGCCTGACGCTGGAGGTGCTTACCGGCAGCGGGCCGAACGGCCGCATCGTCGCGGCGGATGTTGCGGCTTATGCCGCCCGCCCCCCTGCCCCGGGGGGCAATGCCGGACCGCAGGCTTCGTCGCTCGGCACGACGATCCAGCTGGCGACGCTGTTGCAGCTGCTGGCCGGCTTCGCCGATGCCGACACGCCGTTCACTCTGGAAGACGTGGTGCTGCGCGCGGCCGGATGTGCACTGGACGACGTGCCGGAGAGCCATAGTCTCGCGGGCGCCCCGGTGGCGCTGGAGCAGCAGGCGGCGCAACTGGTGTTCGCCGACATCCGCAAGGGCTCGCTCGCACCACTGCGGGCGCGGCGGCTCCAGGCGATCGAAGCAGGCGGCGACGAATCGAGCGAGCCGGCGGCGCTGTCGCTGAAGCTGCTGGCGGCCTCCGACATCCGACCGGTGATGATGCCGCTGAAGCCGGGTCGCAACATGCGGGTGGTGCTGGCGGCGGGTCCGGCGACGGGGGAATGCCTGTTGTCGTTCGACGCGGCGGCAGTGAGCGAGGACGCGGCGACAGCGTTCCTGACGCGGTTCAAGGCGTATCTCGAGTTGCCGTTGCGGTTGTTGGCTTAGGGGTGATTGCGCCGATCCGTTCGAACCACCACCGGCCGTCATCCCGACGCAAGTCGGGACCCACTGCTCGGAGGGTGGGGCATATGCGGTCCGTGCCGGTCTATCACGGCAAGGTCGGCGCGGCTCGTGCGAGTGGAAACGCCGGTGCACTGGGTCCCGGCTTTCGCCGGGATGACGGCGGGTGGGTGCGGACGGAGCGAAGGCAAGACCGCCCCACTTACTCGGGGACGAGCTGAACACGTCCGTTCGCGAGTCATAGTTCGTGCTATTATCATAGCCACACCTGTGAGGCTTGGCTGAGTACATGGACGACCTGAACGCCACGATCGATCTGCTGCCGAAACGCGCGCTGGCGCGGGCGCAGGGGCCGCTGTACCGGCAGCTCGCCGATATTCTGCGCGAGCCGATCACCTCGGGGGCGTTTCCGGTCGGCGGCGAATTGCCCAAGGAGGCGATGATCGCCGAGCGCTTCGGGGTCAGCCTGATCACGGTGCGCCAGGCACTGCGGGATCTCGAGGCCGACGGGCTGATCAAGAAGCGGTCGGCTAAACCCGCCGTCGTCACCTCGGCGGCGCCGCCGGTGACCTTGAGCTGGACCTTCAAGAACTTCGCCGACATGGCGGCCTTCACCAAGGACGCGTCGCTGAAGATCAAGTCGTACAAGAAGGAAGTCTCGCCGCTGCTGCAGCGGCATTTCGGGCTCGGCAAGGATGAGCAGGGCTATTGCCTGCGCTCGATCCTGGGCGTCGGCAAACAGAAGAAGGCGCAGATCACCACCTACTTCCCGCCCGATATCGGCGCGCAGCTGAAGAAGGAGGATTTCAACGACGTGCTGATCTTCCGCGCCGTGCAGCGCCGGCTCAGCATCCGCATGGCGGTGGCGCACTGCACCATTCGCGCCGAGATCGCCGATGCGGTGGTCGCTGCGGACCTGGGGGTGGCCGAGGGCTCGGCGATCCTTGCGGTGGAGATGATGTACCAGTCGTCGGACCAGCGGAACGTCGAGTTCTCGATCGCGCGGCACCCGGCCGACATGTTCTCGATCACCTACGACGCGCCGAACGACCTCGCCTGACCATCCGCCGAAAAGTCGGCATCGGCATGGACAGCATTATAGAATTATAATAGCATCATAGCTGCCGGATGAGTTGTTTCCGCTTGTCCGGCCGGAGCGCGACAGTTGAGGAGCTGCCGCGTCACGAGGGGAAGCCAGAACAAAGTCGTCTCTGTCGCAGGCAGCCATCGCTGCCGGTGAACGGATAGTGACGTTTGGTACCGGTATCAACGTGGTCGGAACTGGCGCACAGGATGGCGAATGACCATCGCGCCGGGTTCCATGAGGAGGAACAAACATGAACAGACCAGGCAACGGCCTGTTGCTCCCGCGCTCGATGAGCATGGGGCGTCGTGACTTCCTGAAGCGGACCGCAGCGGCAGGTTTCGCCGCGGCCCTGGCGACACCAGCGCTCGCCCAGAATGCGAAGATCAAGATCCCGCTGGTATCGTGGATGTGGAACGAGCCCGGACGCGGCGACGCCTGGCGGGCGATGCTGGCAAAATTCCACGCCGAACAGAGCGATGTCTTCATCGAGGAAGCCGGCGCGCCGTTCAACGAATTCACCAACAACATGCTGATCCAGTCCCAGTCCGGGAAGATCAACGGCGCGCTGTTCCACACCACCCCCGACCTGGTGGTGCGCCTGCTGCGCGGCGGGCATCTGGAGCCCTTGCAGGACATCGTCGACAAGCTCGGCATCGGCGACAAGCTGAGCGCCGCCCATGACCACCTGCGGGTCGACGGCAAGGTGCACGGACTGGACATCGTCACCGTGAAGTTCGGCCTGCTCTACAACTCGGCCATGTTCGAGAAGGCCGGCGTCGGGGCGCCCGCCTCGGTCGAGGAATGGGTGGAGACGTCCACCGCGCTGACCAAGTCGCCGGACCAGTTCGGCATCTACTCGCCCCACCTGATGAGCGAACCAGGCGATTTCTGGTTCATCCTGCAGCAATGGGCAGTGATGTTCGACGGCGTCTGGGCCGAGGGACGCAAGCCCATGGTCAACACCGCCCCGGTGATCGAAGGGCTGAAGCTCTTCAAGACCATGTACGACAAGGCGATGCCGAAGGGCACCGACACCGCGACCGCCAACCAGATGTACGCCAATGGCCGGATCGGCCAGCAGCTGATCGTCTCCGCGGCAGTCAATATCTGGTCCAGTTCCGGCCCGGACATTTATCCGTCGCTGCGCAGCGTCGTGCCGCCCGGCCCCAGCGGCAAGGCCATCACCCGCATCCATCCGATCTGCGTGAACGCCCACGCCTCGGACGACGAAAAGGCCGCCGCCAAGAGCTTCGTCGAGTGGCTCTACAAGCCCGAGAACTATCAGGAACTGATGGAGCGGTGCCTCGACGTGGTGCCGCCCTATCCGGAGGCGATCCGCCAGGAGTACCTCGACAAGCAGTTCTGGGCCGACGGGTACCTCAAGGGAAAGGCGATCACGCCGCTCGAGATCATGGGCGACTACATCTTCTTCAACCAGGAGTTCGGCAACGTCGTCATGGACAAGTTCTCCGAGGTGCTGGTCGCCAACCGGCCGGTCGAGGATGCCATGGCCGACGCCCAGCAGGCGCTGGAGAAGGCCTCCGACCGGCTGTTCGACGGCTTCACCCTGTAGCCGGCCGCACTGAGTGCATCGGGGGCGTTCCTTGGGAGCGCCCCCGATGATGTCTCCACGTCCTGGGACGAGGCCCGCGTTCGTCCCTCACGTCGACCTTCGGGGAAGATCGAGCGAATGTTTCAGTCAGCGACTGCAGAGGCGTTGGAAGAACGCATGAGGCAACGCCGCGGGTGGAGCCGCCACAACTCCCTGCCCTATACGCTGGTCTTCCTGATCGTCGCCTATCTCGGCGTCTTCATCCTGTTCCCGATCGCCCAGCAGTTCCTGACCAGTTTTTCGAACAACGTGGTCGGCGTCGACAAGGTCACCTGGGTGGGTCTGCGCAACTACGAACGGCTGTTCGAGGACGACGACTTCTGGTTCGCCGTGCAGGTCACCTTCACCTACATGGCCTTCGTGGTCGTGGGAGCCGTGTCGCTCGGGCTGCTCGCCGCGCTGCTGCTCAACCGCAAGTTCCGCGGCCGCAACCTGGCGCGGAGCGTCATCGCGGTGCCCTGGGCGTTCCCGGAAATCTCGGCCGTGCTGGTTTTCCTCTGGATGTGCAATCCGACATTCGGGGTGATGAACGTCTTCGCCCGGCTCATTCCCGGCATCGAAGACAACCTGAACTGGCTGTCCGACCCCAAGCTGGCGATGCCGCTGGTCATTGCGCTGTCGATCTGGAAGGCCTTCCCGTTCACCTTCCTCGTCATCCTCGCAGCGCTGCAGGCCATACCGCGCGAAACCTATGAAGCAGCCGAGGTCGATGGTGCCAACCGATTGCAGGTGCTTCGCCACATCACCATTCCCGAGATCACTCCGACCCTGCTGTTGATGGCCGTGCTGATGTCGATCTTCTCGTTCAAGCAGTTCACGCTGATCTGGCTGACCACCGGCGGCGGCCCCTATGGCGGCATTACCGAAACGCTGGTGCTGCGCATCTACCAGACGGCGTTCCGCTTCTTCGACCTGGCCTATGGCGCCACTCTGGGGGTTTCGGGCTTCGTCATCGTGCTCGGGCTCACCCTGCTGTTCGTCTATGCCCAACAGCGGCAAGACCGCGCGAGGAGGAGTTGAGCATGACGGCGACCTCGTCTGCGGCCTACAAGCTCCGCCGCTTCGGTGCAGGTGTGGCGTTCTACGCCATCATCCTGGGCTTTTGTGCCGCGGTGCTGTTCCCGGTCTACTGGATGATCGTCAATTCGATCCAGCCGCTGAGCCTGGGGATGCAGTTTCCGCCGCCGCTGTTCCCCAAGGAGATCAGCTTCCTGCCGTTCACCACGCTGTTCGAGAACTTCCCGGTGGCGCGCTGGCTGGTGAACTCGCTGCTGCTCGCGGGGATGACGACGCTGATCGTCCTGGCGCTCGCGGTGCTGGGCTCGTTCGCCATGACGTTCCTGAGGTGGCGCGGCAAGGCGGCCTTCGGCTTGCTGCTGCTGATGACCCAGATGCTTCCCGAGGCGCTGGTGGTCATTCCGGTCTACGCGATGTATCGCAACCTCGGCCTGTCGGACAGCCTGCCGGCCCTGTCGCTGGTCGACGCGGCCTTCATCCTGCCGATCTGCATCTGGATCCTGAAGAACTCCTTCGATTCGATCGCCGAGGAAATCTATGAGGCGGCGCTGATCGACGGCTGCTCGCCGCTCGGGGCGCTCATTCGCACGCTGCTGCCCTTGGCGGCGCCCGGGCTGGTGGCGATCAGCGTGGTGTCGTTCTTTTATGCCTGGAACGAGTACCTGTTCGCGGTGACCCTCGTTACGTCGCCCGATATCCGGCCGGTGGCGGTGGGCCTCGCCTCACTCAAGGTGATGCTCGACACGCCGATCGACCGCGTGCTGGCGGCGGCACTGTTCTTCTCCATCTTCCCGGTCATCTTCTACCTGCTGATCCAGCGCTACATCGTCGCCGGGCTCAGCGCCGGGGCAGTCAAGGGATAGCTCATGGACATCACCTGCGTCGTCGACGCCAAGGCCGAACTCGGCGAAGGCACCATCTGGGACCCCAAGGCGGGCGTGCTGTGGTGGATCGATATCTGGAGCAAGCTGATCCACCGCTACGATCCGAAAACCGGCAAGGACGACACCTGGGAATCGCCGGAATATCTCGGCTGCATCGGGCTGCGCGCCAAGGGCGGGCTCGTCGTCACCATGGTATCGGGGTTCTATTTCTTCGATCCCGCGACCGGTTCGTTCGAGGCGATCGTCGACCCCGAGGCGCACCTGAGCGATACCCGCTTCAATGACGGCAAGCCGGACCGGCAGGGCCGCTTCTGGTCGGGCTCGATGTTCGAGGCGCCGGGCAAGCAGGCGGAATTCATCGGCTCGCTCTACCGGATGGACAAAGACCTGTCGGTCCACCGGATGATCGAGGGCGTCGGCTGCTGCAACGGGCTCGCCTGGAGCCCGGACAGCAAGACCATGTACTTCTCGGACAGCCACACGACGATCGTCCGCGCCTATGATTTCGATGCCGCCACCGGCGACATCGAGAACCAGCGCACCTTCATCGATCTCGACGGCAGCGGCGGCATCGCCGACGGCGCGACGGTCGATGCCGATGGCTGCTACTGGGTGACGATCCCGGTGACAAGCCGGGTCAACCAGTACGACCCGCAGGGGAAACTGATGCAGTCGATCGTGCTGCCGACGGACCTGCCCACCTGCTGCGAGTTCGGCGGCGACAACCTCGACATCCTCTATGTCACCACCGCCGTGCTGAAGCGCCCGGCCGAGCACTTTGTCGGCCAGAGCAATCCGGGCGGATTGTTTGCGATCGATGTGGGGACGAAGGGGTTGGTGTTGCCGGCGTTTGGGGGGTGAGGGTTCATACCTTCACCGTTCCCCACGCACGGTTTCTATCGCACCACCCACCGGCGTCATCCCCGCGAAGGCGGGGACCCAGTGCGATCCCTTAGCGCCAACGGATGCTGCAGCATCCCACTAGGTTCCCGCCTTCGCGGGAATGACGCCGGTGGGTGTGCGCTCGTAGGTGCCTGCCCCGCCTCAACTCGCCAGCAATAGCGGCTTTTTCGCTTTCACCTCTGCGCCCTCGCCGACCCGGCGCTCGAGGTAGCCGGCGTAGAGCGACAGGGGCCAGCACAGCATGAAATAGATGATCGATACCGTGCCGAACACCAACACCGGCTGGAAGGTGACGGTGTTCACCTGCGTGGCGGCGCGGGCCAGTTCGGTGAGGCCGATCAGCGAGGCGACCGAGGTGGTCTTGACGATCTGCACCATGAAGCCGACCGTGGGCGGCAGCATCAGGCGCACCGCCTGCGGCAGGATCACCAGCCGGAGGGTGGGCAGGAAGCGGAAGCCGAGCGCGGTCGAGGCTTCCCACTGCCCCCTCGGCACCGCATCGATCGAGCCGCGGAAGATTTCGCCGAAGAAGGCGCCGCCATTGAGCGAGAAGGTCACGGCCGCAGCCGCCCAGGGGTCGGGCCGAAAGCCGAGCAGCGACGAGCCGTAATAGGCCATGAACAGCTGGATCAGGATCGGCGTGCCCATGAAGAACTGGATGTAGCCGGCGGCCAGCCAGCGCAGCGGCGGGATCGGCGCAACGCGGAGCGCTGCGACGACGAGGCCGATCACCCCGCCCCCGGCAAAGGCGATGAGGGCGAGGAGGATGGTCCAGCGCGTCGCCATGATCAGGAACATCAGTTCATTGGGGCCGAAATCGCGGAGGCTCATCTCAGCTCCTCCAGCGGAACAGGAGGCGCCCGAGGCCGGCGAAGATCAGGCTCGCTGCCTGCACCAGCACGAAATAGATCACCGCGATGACGATGTAGACCTCGAAACTGCGGAAGGTCTCCATCACCAGGTTGTTGGCAATGGCAGTGAGTTCCTCGGCGGCGATGGCGCCGACGATCGACGTGCCCATCAGCTGCAGGATGAACTGGGCCGAAAGCGCCGGATAAACGGCGCGCACCGCCGGCACCAGGATGACATGGCGGATGATGCGATAGCTGCTGAGGCCCAGCGATTTGGCGGCTTCGATCTGGCCCACCGGTACCGACTGCACGCCGGCCCGGAGAATCTCGGTGGCATAGGCGCCCAGATGGATGGAGAGCGCCAGGATCGCCGCGGTGCCGCTCGAGAATTTCAGCCCGATCAATGGCAGCGTGAAGAACACGAAATAGAGCTGGATCAGCAAGGGGGTGTTGCGGATCAGCTCGACATAGGCGGCGATCGGCCAGGACACCCAGCGCGGCCCGAAGCTGCGGCCGATGGCGCCGAGGATGCCGATGACGGTGCCCAAGAGGATCGACAATACGGCGAGCTGGATGGTTTGCCCGACGCCGGCGAGCAGCCGATCGAGATGAATGAGGACCGGTCCGAATTGCAGGGCGGTTTGCATGCGCGTCCTGTCGAAGACGGGGAAGTTTGGCGGGACCGTACGGCCCCGCCAGCGAACCAGGATTTCGCGTGCGCTCAGAACACCGGCAGGTCGGGCAGCGGCTGGTTGCGGTACTTCATCGACAGGTCGGCCAGCACGCCGTCAGCCTTGAGGGTGAACAGCCAGGTGTTGAGCCACTGGCGCAGGTTGTCGTTGCCCTTGGCGACGCCGATGCCGAAGTAGAAGGTCTTGAGCTTGTACTTCTGCTCGAAGTCGTCGCCGTTCTGCGCTTTCTTCAGGTAGATCTCACCGTAGTCGCCGCCACCCATGGCATCGATCTGGCCCGACACCATGGCCTGCAGCAGCGAGGCATAATCGTCGAAGCGCAGGATCTCGATGCCCGGATTGGCTTCGGCCGCAGCGGTCAGAATGCCGTCCTCGGCGGTGCCGCGCGTGAGGCCGACCTTCTTGCCGACGAGATCGGCATGGCTCGAAATCGCCGTGCTCTTGGGGGCGATCACTACGGCCGACTGGCCGGCATAGGGGATCGAGTAATCGATCTGGATGGCGCGGGCCGGCGTGATCGAGAAGATCGAAACCACCGCGTCGACCTGCTTGGTGAGGAGCGCCGGAATGCGGCCGGGCGAGGTGACGGTGACGAACTCGACCGGCACGCCCAGCGCCTCGCCCATCTTGGTGGCGACTTCGATGTCGAAGCCGGTCGGCTTCAGCTCGGCATCGAGAAATCCGTAAGGCGGCGTCGTGGTGTCGACGGCAATGATCAGCTTGCCGCGTGCAATGATCTCGTCGACGGTCTGCGCCACGGCGATAGCCGGCAGCATGGCGCAGAGCCCCAGTACGAGCCCGGCCACAACCCGCATAACTCCATTTGGCATGTGTTCCCTCCCAGGATGCCCAAAAGCGCCAAGTCGTCCCCCGTCGTCCGGTGGCGCAGAGCCGCCGACGGCGTAGTCCAGTGTCCCGACGATCGTTATCGAGCCCTCTGCTCCGCCCCTCAGCGAAGCATCCTCCGACGGACTTGGTCCGTTTCTTATAATGGTATGCTATTATAATCTTTGGTGGGCGTCTATGCTGCTAATGGCGGTGCCGGAGTGTTTGTCAATCGCGCCAGTAGTGGGCTAACTGCGGCGGGCGCAAGAAACAGGCGCCGAAGGAGCTAGCATGATCTACGAGTTGCGCATCTATACCTGCCTGCCCGGCAGACTGCCCGACCTGCAGCGGCGGTTTCAGGACCACACCCTGGCGTTGTGGGAACGGCACGGCATCGAACAGGCCGGTTTCTGGA
>MKVB01000006.1:1245933-1250433 GCA_001899085.1 Devosia sp. 66-14
CGAGACCAAGTGGACCGCCTTCGCAACCGATCCCGATTGGATAGCGGCACGCAACGCCTCGGAAGCCAACGGCCCTTTGCTCGCCAATGTGACGAGCCAGTTCCTGACGCCGACGAGCTTTTCGAGCGTGAAGTAGGACCCAGTCCTTTCCTGACCCCACCGGTCGTCATCCCGACGAAAGTCGGGACCCATTGCTCGGACGGTTGGGCAAACCGTGGCCGCGCCGGTCCATCACGGCAGCGTCGGAGGGATCGAGCTCGTTGAGCAATCGGCGCACTGGGCCCCGGCGTTCGCCGGGGTGACGGCCGGTGGAGTGGAGAGGGCCAGGAAGGGTCACCTACCGATAGGCCGGCAGCCAGTTGCCATGCGCCTCGATCAACCGGTCCACGAGACTCCAGATCTCATCCAGCGACAGTTCGGCCGCGGTGTGCGGGTCGAGCATGGCCGCATGGTAGATGTGCTCGCGCCTGCCGGTGACGGCGGCGGCGACGGTCTGGCGCTGGACGTTGATCGACAGCTGCATGATCGAAGCGAGGTGATCGGGGATATGGCCGATGCGGGTGGGCTGGATGCCGTTGCGGTCGACGTGGCACGGCACCTCCACTACCGCGTCATCGGGCAGGTTTTCGATCAGCCCGCGATTGGGGACGTTGCCATAGATCAGGCCGTTTTCGCCCGTGGTGAGCGAGCGGATGATGCCGGCGGCATATTCATTGCTCTGCTCCACCTCGAGCGGCGCGTCGCCCTCGAGGTCGTGCCGGAGTTGGTGCCATTCGGCGATCTGCTCCTCGCAGCGGTAGAGATATTCGCCGAGCCGCAGGTTGTACTTTTCCAGCAGGTCCTGCCGGCCGCGCTTCAGGAACCACGAGTTGTACTCGGAGAAATGCACGCTCGACTCGGTGACGAAGTGACCGACCCGCTTCAACAGGTCGAAGCGCACCCGGTCGTCGTCGGGGATCGGGCCATGCTGGGCGATGGCCTTGAGGCGGGGATAAAGATTCTCGAACTCGCCATCCGGCAAGACCTTCCCAAACTTCAGGTAGAAGGCGACGTGGTTGATGCCGGCGCAGAGGTAGCTGAGGTCGGCGGGGTTCTCGCCCAGGAGCTCCGCCAGCTGGTGCGAGGTCTCCTGCACCGAATGGCAGAGGCCGACGGTTTTGATGTGGGGGAACTTCTCCTTGATGGCCCAGCAGTTGATGGCCATCGGGTTGACGTATTGCAGCAGGGTTGCGTCAGGGCACGCCTCCTCCATGTCGCGGCAGATATCGAACAGTACCGGGATGGTGCGCAGGCCCCGGAAGATGCCGCCGATGCCGAGCGTGTCACCGATGGTCTGGTTGAGCCCGAAGCTGTCGGGCACCTCGAAATCGGTGACGGTGGCCGGCTTGTAGCCGCCCACCTGCATCATCAGGATGACGAAATCGGCGCCCTGCAGTGCAGCCCGCCGATCCATGGTGGCCTCCACCTGGAGGTTGGTGAGCCCCAGGGTCTCGCCGATCCGGTTGGCGACCACATAGGAGGTGGAAAGCCGGGTTTCGTCGATGTCGAACAGGCTGATGGTGGCGTTCTGCAAGGCCGGGTTGGAGAGCACGTCGCCGAGGATGGACTGGGCAAAGACGGTGCTGCCGGCGCCGATGAGACAGATTTTGAGCATGCGTTTTTCCTTCATCGCGAGGCGATGCCGAGGGGGTGGTTGGTTATGGGCTGCGGATCAGGAGTTACTTGATGCCGGTCGCGGCGAACCCCTGGATGAATTGCTTCTGGGCAAAGAAGAACGCCACGACGATCGGGGCGATCGAGATGATCACCGCGGCCATCATCAGCGCCCATTGCGCACGATAGAGCCGCTGGAACAGCGCCAGCCCGACCGGCAGCGTGGTCTTTTCGAGATCGGACGGCAGGTAGATCAGCGCGCTGAACAGGTCATTCCACGAGCTCATGAACGCGAAAATGGCGAGGGCGGCGAGCGCGGGCCTGGCCAGCGGCAGGTAGATCGAGAAGTAGATCCTGAACAGGCTGGCGCCATCGAGCCGGGCCGCTTCGAGCAGTTCGAGCGGGATGGTGCGGAAATACTGGCGCAGCAGAAACACGCCGAAAGCGCCACCGAGAAAGCTCGGCAGGTAGAGCGGCACGTCGGTGCCGTAGAGCCCGAAGGTTTTGAAGATGATGAACTGCGGGATGACGGTCATCTGGTACGGCACCATCAGCGTCGCCAGCAGCACGAGGAACAACAGGTCCCGGCCCTTGAAGCGGACGATGGCGAAGACGAAGGCGCCCATCGAGCAGGTGACCACCTGGCCGATGGTCGAGAGCGCCGCGATGCGGAACGAGTTCCAGACCAGGTGCTGGAACTCCATCAGCTCCCAGGCCTTGCCGAAATTCTCGAAGGTGATCCGGCGCGGGATCAGGTCGCGGCTGAACTGGTCGGCCGCCGGCTTCAGCGCCGTCGATACCATCCAGACGAACGGCGCGACCATCAGCACGCCCCCGGCAATGAGGACGAGATAGAACCAGAGGTTCTCGCGCAAATGTTTGGCGAGGAAGGCGGTGGTCGGCAGCTCGGTGGCCGGAGCGGCAGCGGTGACGGCGCTCATCCCTGTTGCCCCCAGCGCTTGTTGAGCCGCGAATAGACCAGGGTGAGGCCGAGGACGATGACCGCGAGCACCACCGACTGGGCCGAGGCATTGCCCATGCGGAAGTAGTTGAACCCCTCGCGATAGATGTTGAACACCAGCATGGGCACGCTGGAGCCGCCATTGCCGGTCTGGGTGAGGATGTAGACGTAGTCAAAGGCCTGGAAGGCGTGGATGGTCGAGAGCACCGCCTGGAAAAAGATCGAGGGCAGCAGCATCGGCACGGTAACGGCGAGGAACTGCTGGAAGCGGTTGGCGCCATCGATGGTCGCGGCCTCGTAGACGTCGCGTGGAATGGCCTGCAAGCCACCGAGGAAGATGATCATTCCCTCGCCGATGGCGCCCCAGACATTGACGATCACCACCGAGTAGAGCGCCATGTCGGAGCCGAGCCAGTGCACCGGATCGCCGCCGAAACCGGTGATGATGGCGTTCAGCACGCCCTTGTCCTTGGAGTAGATCCAGGTCCAGACGAGCCCGACCGCGGTGGGCGAGGTGACCACCGGGATGAAATAGATCAGCCGGAACAGGCTGACGCCACGGAGGCGCTGGTTGAGCAGCACCGCCACGATAAGCGAGATCGACAGGGTCGCCGGCACGTAGATGGCGGAGAACAGCGCGGTGTTGCCGAGCGCCTTGAGGAAGTTGCGGTTCTCGGGCAGCGCCAGGTAGTTGTCGAAGCCCACCCATTTGGCGGGGCTCAGCAGGTCCCACTGATAGAGGCTGATGCCGATGGTGGCGGCGATCGAGCCGAAGGCGCCGAGGGCGAGGCCGAGCAGGGTCGGCAGCAGCAGCACGATCACCCAGAAGCGCTCGGCGCCGCGCGGCGAAACTCCGATCTGCGACATCCGTGCTGCCCTCGCCTACCCGATGAGTCACCGTGGAACTAACCCGGGCGTCCGGCAAGCCGGTGGAGGCCGCCCGGGTCCCCTGGCGGGTTACTGGTTGTTGGCGAGCGCCGCGTCGGCGTTCGGCACGATCTCGGCCAGCGCGTCCTCGATGCTCATCTCGCCATTCCAGACCAGCGCCAGCGTGTCGCCGACGGCAGCCGACCACTCCTCGTAGCCACGGAAGCTCGGCTTGGTGTGAGCGTAAGCCAGCGCGTCGAGGAACACCTGATGATTGCCGCGCGCCTTCTGCTCGAGAAACACCGGGCTGTTGGCCACCTTGTCGATGACCGGGATGGCGAAGCCGAGTTCGGTGAGCTTGGACTGCCCCTTCTCGCTGATGACGAACTGCACGAATTTCCAGGCCGCATCCGGGTTGGGCGTCGAGGCGCTGACCACGATGCCGGCGCTGTTGACCAGCGTGGCGCGGCCGGCCGGTCCCTTGGGGAACGGCGCCACATCCCATTCGAAGCCGAGATCGGAATAGGCCGGCACCACCCAGTGGCCGGAGAAGGTCATCGCCGCGACACCGGCGAGGAAGCCGTCGTTGCCATAGCTCTCGAGGTCTTCCTGGCTCATGACGGAGCCGTCGTTCAGCCGGAAATCGGCGAGGAACTTCCACGCCTCGGCTGCCGGGGCGTCGCCCAGCGTGGTCTTCTTGAAATCCTCGCTGATCGGAGCGCCGCCATAGCTGTAGACCACGGGACCCCACATCGGCTCCATGTCCCACAGTTCGGTGCCGAGCCCCCACTGATCGGTCCGACCGTCGCCGTCCTTGTCGATGGTGAGCTTCTTGGCCGCGGCGCGGAGGTCGTCGAGGGTCCAGCTCTCATCGGGATAAGCCACCCCGGCGGCATCGAACATCGCCTTGTTGTAGAACAGCACGATGGTCTGGAAATCGCGCGGCAGGCCGAAGGTGCCGGCGCTCAGCTGATAGGCGGCGAGCGGACCGGGATAGACGCCGTCCATCGTCTCGGGCG
>MKVB01000006.1:1250440-1277296 GCA_001899085.1 Devosia sp. 66-14
GAGATAGGGCGAGAGATCGAGCAGGCTGCCGCGCGACTGCCAGTCTGGGTAGAGCGGCGCATCCATGGCGAAGACATCGGGCGGATTGCCGCCGACCGTGGTCACCCGCAGCTTGTCCCAGTAACTGTCCCAGTCGGAGACCTCGACCTTCACCTTGATATCGGGGTTGGCGGCCTCGAACTCGTCGACGATCGCCTCCCATACGGCGATCTCGGGCGGATCGCCCCACATCATGTAGGTGAGGTTGGTCTCGGCGAAACTCGCCGTGCCCGACAGCGCGAGCGCGGTGAATGCGGTGGCCGAAAGCAGTGCTTTCATGGTGCTACCCTCCATCTGGTCCCCAGGGCGCCAGAGAGCGCTTTCCCTCTCGCTCCACGGCCCGTAGAGCCACTGTCCGGCAAAGCGGGGGCGTAATCTTCCGAAATTTCGGTGTTATTCTTCCGGAAAAGTAGCGATTGTGACGGTTGTCGTTGCCGGCACCAGGGAGGGACGCCATGCCGAACGCACTGCGCATCACTCCCAGCGACGTGCCGATGTCGGACAACAACGAAGAAATTCTCAGGCACGAGTTCTGCGTCGAGACGCATCTCGCCGATGCCATGCCCGAAAGCCACTGGCACGACCATATCGAGCTCAACTACCTGTGGTCGGGCCAGCTCACCTACCTGATCAACGGGCGCCGACTGGTGCTGAATGCCGGTGAACTGGCAATCTTCTGGGCGGCGACGCCGCACCAGGTGGTGGCGGTCGACGCACAGCAGCGGCTCAGTTGCGCCTACATGCCGCTGTCGTTCTTCCTCAGCCTGCCGCTCGAGCCGGGCTTCCGCCAGGCCATTCTCGACGGCGAGGTGTTCTACAGCCACGAGCATGACGAAGGCGACCGGCACATGTTCGCGCGCTGGACGCGCGAGTGGCAGGACGCCGACACGGCGCAGCGGCACATCCTCGAGGAGGAGGTGCGGCTCAGGGTTCGGCGTCTCTCCTGGTCGCAGTCGATCGCCCGGGCCGGCGGGCGCGCGCCGCAACCGGCCATGTCGCCCTCCGGCCACCGGGCGGTGGCAATGGCGGAGCGGATGACCCGTTTCATCCACGACCATCTCGACACCCCGGTGAGCGTACGCGACGTGGTGGCGGCCTCGGGGCTGCATGCCACCAATGCCGGAGCGGCATTCCAGAAGGTGCTGGGCATGTCGATCGGCGAATATATCCGCCGGCATCGGCTGCAGCACGCGATGCGGCTCCTGGTCGATACCGACATGGAAATCGCCGAAGTGGCGTTCGAGTGCGGCTACACCTCGCTGGCCCGGCTCTACGACGCGTTCCAGAAGCGGCTGGGGAAGACACCGAGGCACTATCGGCTGGAGTTTCACGAGGGGCGCGGCGCAGCGAAGCGGGAAGCGGTGCGGCTCGATCTTTGACGTCAATTCGTCATGGACATGTCATATCACGCCTCGATTTTCGCCCTCCCCTCGCGCGGCTGAGTCTCGGCCGCGCCGCCCGCCAGACCCGGAAGATATGCTCGTGACCACCAGCTTCAGGAATGCCCGCCTCGTATTGCCCGATGCCGTCATCGACGGAGACCTGTCGATTGCCGACGGCCAGATCACGGCGGTGGGGGAAGCCAGCGGCGGCGCCGATATCGACCTCGAGGGCGACCTGCTGCTGCCGGGACTGATCGACCTGCACACCGACAATATGGAGCACCATTTCCAGCCGCGGCCGGGCGTGCGCTGGCCGTCGACGCTCTCGGCCGTGCTGGCGCATGACTGGCAGATGCTGGGGGCCGGCGTCACCACCGTGCTCGATGCGCTGTCCCTGGGCGATTACGACAGCGGCGGGGCACGCACCGCCATGCTCGACGCGGCGATCACCGGGCTCACCGAGGCGCGCGACGCCGGGCTGGTGAAGGCCAACCACTACCTGCATTTCCGCTGCGAACTGTCGGACCCGGCGCTGCTCGGCATCGTCGAGCGCCACATCGACAATCCGGCGTTGCGCCTGCTCAGCGTGATGGATCACACGCCCGGGCAGCGCCAGTGGCACAACACCCAGCTCTATCGCGAATTCCGCCGCAAGAAGAATTCACAGGTCTGGACCGACGAGGAGTTCGACGCCTATCTCGAAGGACGCCGGCTCGACCAGACCACCTATGTCGTGCCGGGCCGCGCGGCGATCGGCGCGCTGGGCCGGGCGCGGAACCTGCGCATCGCCAGCCATGACGACACCACCATCGCCGATGTCGAGGAATCGCATGCCGACGGCATCGCCATCAGCGAGTTTCCGACCACGCTGGTGGCGGCGCAGCGGGCGCGCGAGCTCAGGATGCAGATCGTCATGGGGGCGCCCAACGTGGTGCTTGGCCGCTCGCATTCAGGCAATGCCAGCGCCGCGAGCCTCGCCGACGCCGGGCTGCTCGACCTGCTCACCTCCGACTACGTGCCGGCGAGCCTGCTGCACGCGCCGTTCATCCTCGCGGGACGCGGCATGCCGCTCCACGAAGCGATCGCCAAGGTGACGGCCAACCCGGCTGCGTCCATCGGCATGACCGACCGCGGCCGGCTGGCGCCGGGCCTCAGGGCCGACCTGGTCCGGGTGCGACTGGTCGGCGACCAGCCGGTGATCCGCGGCATCTGGGTCGGTGGAAAACAGCTCGCGTAAATGTCGAATCCCTCGCAAGCTGCTCGACCAGTTGCATCGCCAACCGGAAACGAGCAACGAGGGACCATGACGTTCAGCGATGATGAACTGAAGCATTTCGAGGATGTGGGCGCCGAGCTGCCGCCGGGCGGCAGCTCGGCCTTCGTCGCCAATGACGGAGCCCAGATCTGGCACGCCAGTTTCGGCGCCGGCCCGCCGGTGATCCTCCTGCATGGCGGGCTCGGGCATGCCGGCAACTGGCAGCACCAGGTGCAGCCGCTGGTCGATACCGGCCACCAGGTGGTGGTGGTCGACAGCCGCGGGCACGGCCACAGCTCACGCGACGAGCGGCCCTACAGCTACGACCTGATGGCGACCGACGTCTTTGCGGTGATGGATGCGCTGGGGCTCCGGCGCGCCGCGATCGTGGGCTGGAGCGACGGCGCGGTAATCGGCCTGAGGATGGCGGACAAGGCACCGGAGCGGGTGAGCGGGCTGTTCTATTTCGCCTGCAATGTCGATGACAGCGGCACCTACCCGTTCACGCCGACGCCGGTGATCGACCGCTGCTTTGGGCGGCACGTGAAGGACTATGCGCGGCTGTCGGCGACGCCGGAGGCATTCAGCGCATTCGCCGATGCGGTCGGATTGATGCAGCGGACGCAACCGAACCTGACGGCCGATGACCTGCACCTGATCAAGGTGCCGGTGACGGTCGCGCAGAGCGAGCACGACGAGTTCATCCGACCCGAGCACGCGGCTTATCTGGCACGGACCATCCCTGGCGCACGGCTGGTGACGCTGCCGGGTGTGAGCCATTTCGCACCGCTGCAGCGCCCGGAGGTGTTCAACGCCGAAGTGCTGAGGTTTCTGCACGGACTCAGGGACTGAGAGCTCGCAGTCGGGATTCCCTCTCCCGCTTGCGGGGGAGGGGGGGACCAGCCGAAAGGCTGGTGGGAGGGGGGTGCCGCAGACACTGGCCCTGCCCCGTCCGCCCACCTTCAGCGCGTGGGGCATTGCCGACTGCAACACCCGGGGGCGTCAGCCCGGTGTTCGAGCGTGGGGCTCCCCCCTCCCACCACGCTTTCGCGTGGTCCCCCCTCCCCCGCAAGCGGGAGAGGGAATCCCGACTGCACCATCAGCTCCGCCAGTGCGCCACGGGTTCGCTCAGGGTCTGCAGCGACTCGGCCGGCTCGCCCTCGATGCGGCGGAGCAGCAGGCGGGTGAGTTCCAGGCCGGCGGCGTAGACGTCTTCCTCGATGGTGTCGACGTTCGGGAAGACGGTCGACAGGATGTCGGAGGTCTGCTTGCAGATGAAGCGGATGTCGCGGCCGAGCAGCACGCCGCCATCCTCGAGGCCGCACAGCATCGAGATGGCGCGGGTCTCGCTGTCGCAGATGATGCCGTCGGGACGATCCGGCTTGTCGGCGAGATCGCGGCCGAACTGGCGCATCTCGGCCGAAGCCGGGCGGATGCCGTCCTGTACCACCACGCGCCCGGTGATACCGCGGCGGGCGATGGTGCGTTCGAAGGTGCGGATGATGTTGTGGTAGTTGTTGGTGGTGCCGTCGCCAACTGAAATCAGGATGTCACGCGCACCGTTATCGGCGAGCCGCTCCACCGCCAGTTCAGCGAAGGCCTCGGAATGAAAGTCGTGGAAGGCGTGCGGGGTGAAGAACTCGGTGCGGCCGTGGCTGACGAACGGAAAGTCGTGATCCATCATCAGTTGCACGCGGCGGTCGCGCGCCCCGGTATGGGTGATGATGACGCCGTCGGCGGTGCGGTTCTCGAGGATATAGCGGACGGTCTCGACCGAGCGACTGCGGTCGAACTCGGGCATGACGGTCAGGTGGTAACGGGTGCCGCTGATGGCGTCACCGATGCCGCGGATCATGTGACGTGAGAAGTCGATGGCTTCGTCCGAGCCGTCGAGCACCAGGGCAATGACATTGGTCTTGCCGGTCCGGAGGCGCACCCCGGCACGATCCGGCACATAGCCCACCTGGGCGGCCGCTTCGGCCACCTTCTGGCGGGTCTCTTCCTTCAGCGAAGCACCGCCGCGCAGCGACAACGACACCGTCGACAGGCTCAGCCCGGTCAGCTCCGAAATGGTCTTCAGCGTTGCCCGCTTGCCCGACGGCTTGCGGATACCCCTGCTGACGTCTGGCCTGAACTTCGTCATCGTCGCTTCTTGAACCCCAGCCCCCTCATACACCGGGGATGGCACGGCGGGAACCGCAGAAAATTGCATCGATGCAAACGATGCCATCGCTGCGCCGGATGAAGGATTTCAGCATAACATATTGAATTGTAATCAATAATTCTAGGATACGATTATCGTTCGTGGAATTCCGCACCGATCATTGCAACGTTGCAATAAATGCGCTTAGCTCTGCGCGCACTCAGGAGGTGCCGCGCAGCCCACGCATGAGAGCTGCGACGCCAAACCCTTGGAGGAGGAATTCATGCTGAAACGGACTCTCTTGGCATCGGCAGCGGCGCTGGCCCTGCTGGCGGCCACCGCCCCCGCGCAGGCGGTGAGCATCATGTATGCCGAATGGCTGGCCTCGCTGGTCGAGCCCGGCATCGCCAACTATGAGGCGGCGACCGGCGAGAAGGTCGACGCGATCAAGCTGCCCGGGGCCGGCTATGACCAGCGTACCTCGCTCGATCTGGCTGCGGGTACCGCCGCCGACGTGATCCAGCTCGACTCGTTCATGGTCTCCGAGTTCGCTTCGTCCGGATACCTCGAGCCCCTGACGGAATCGGCCAAGAGCTGGGACCAGTACCAGTACTACATGCCCGGCCTGCTCGACGTCGCGTCCTATGACGGCGCGGTCTATGCGCTGCCGACCGACACCGACGTGCGCATGCTGTGGTACGATAAATCCAACTTCGAAAAGGCCGGCATTGCGCTCCCCTGGGAGCCCAAGAACTGGGCCGATGTGCTCGACGCCGCAAAGAAGCTCAAGGACGCGGGCGTGCAGTATTTCTTCCAGCTGCCGGCCGGCATCAAGCAGGGCGAAGGCGCCACCATGCAGGGCTTCTACATGGCGCTGCTCGGCGCCGATGTGCCCGAGGGTGATCGCAACCGCCTGCTCAACCGCGAGACCGGCCAGTGGATCGGCGACAGCCCGGCCATCCGCAAGACGCTCGAGCTTTACAAGACGGTCTACCAGGACCTCGGCATGCCCAAGGACCTCAACTACTCCGCCGATATCGGCGCCGGCGTGCGCGAGGCCCTGGCCAACGACCAGCTCGGCATTCTCGCCTCCGGTTCGTGGGAAGATGCGTGCCTGTGGGACTGCAACGGGGTGAACCTGCCGAGCCGCGAAGAGCGTGACGCCATGGTCGGCTGGACGCCGTGGCCGGGCTCGGGCGATCCGGGCACCAAGGCGACCACCAACATCTCGGGTGGCTGGACCATCGCGGTGAACTCCAAGGCCGCCGACAAGGCCAAGGCGTTCCAGCTGCTCACTACCATCTTCGATGTCGGGAACTTCAAGGACTGGACCATCAAGAACCACCGGATGGGAGTCCGCACCGACATCTCGGAGTCGCCCGAGTACATGGCCGACGCCTACCTCGCCAAGGCGACGGCGCTGGCTGCCGACACCACCGGCCGCGACACCATCCCCGGCTACCAGACGGTGTCGGCCCTGGTGCAGCAGATGACCACCGAAATCCTCGACGGCGCCAGCGTCGAAGACACGGTCAAGAACTACCACGACGCACTCGTCGACGAGTTCGGCGAGGACAAGGTGATCACGTACGAATAAGCGGATCCTCCCGACGCGGCGGCGCCTCCCATGAGGGGGCGCCGCCGTGACGGTTGACGCCGGCCCCGCGGGCGCGAGGCCAGTTTCGTCCTCTATTCGAACGAGCCGTCCATGAGACACCAGGCCAACCCCTGGATCACCAGCAACCTGTGGTTGCTCAGTGCCGCCATGCTGCCGGCGATCGCTCTGGTCGGCGCGCTGCTCTACTTCACCGGCTGGGCCTTCACTTTCAGCTTCACCGATCTGGGCCTGACCGGCCGCAAGGCCGTCGAGTGGTCGTGGGTGGGGCTCGAAAACTACGAGCGGCTGTTCACCCGCAAAGGCTTCCTCGACTCGCTGTGGACGACCATCATCTTCGTCTTCTTCTCGGCGATCGTGGGCCAGTCGGTCCTGGGGTTCCTGCTCGCGGCGACGCTGCGCGGCACGGTCTCGACGACCCGCAGCGTCGTCGAGGTTTGCATCATGCTCGGTTGGCTGCTGCCCGACATCGTCGCGGCGTTCCTGTGGTCTGCCACCACGTCGCGGACCGGCCTGATCAACTCGCTGTTCATCGTGCCGTTCGGGCTGCAGCCGATCAACTTCATCAATGATTTCGCTCTCGCGGTCGTCACCATCGCCAATGTCTGGAAGGGCACGGCCTGGAGCTACCTGCTGTTCATCGCAGCGCTCGACTCGGTGCCGAGGGAGATCATCGAGGCAGCCAAGATCGACGGCGCGACACGCTGGCAGCGCGCTTGGCTGGTGGTGCTGCCGATCATCCGGCCGCACATCGCCACGAACCTCCTGTTCATCACGATCTGGACCTTCACCTACTTCCCGCTGATCTTCGCGATGACGGGCGGCGGGCCGGGCCGGCAGACCGAAACGCTGGCGCTGTTCCTCTACAACCAGAGTTTCGCCCGCGGCAATCTCGGCTTCGGCAGCGCCATCTCGGTAGCCATGCTGCTGATCGTCGGTGCCCTTTCGCTCATCTATCTGCGCATGCTGCGGGAGCCCAAATAATGGAACGCACAACGCTTTCGCGACCGATGGCGCTGGCGCTCGCCTTCATGGCGGTGATCTGGGTCAGCCCGTTCGGCTGGCTGCTCAGCAATGCCTTCGACACCGCCGCCACCGGACGACTCATCTGGCCGCAGCGCTTCGGCATCGACAATTTCACCGGCGCGATCGGCGGCGATGCCGGGCGCATGTTCCTCAACTCGCTGCTGATCGCGGCGGGAACGGCAACCATCAGCGTGGTGGTCGGGGCCGCCGCGGCCTATCCGCTGTCGCGGCTCAGGATGCCGGGCAAGAACGCTCTGTTATGGACGCTGGTGCTGCTGCGCATGCTGCCTTCGGTCGGCGTGCTGGTGCCGCTCTATTTCGCGGCGCAGCGGTCGGGGCTGTTGAACCAGTTCGGCGTCATGCTGGCGCTGAGCTGCCTCAACCTGCCCTTCACGCTGCTGCTCCTGAAGAACTTCTTCGACACGGTGCCGATCGAACTCGAGGAAGCGGCCTATGTCGACGGCGCTTCGCTCTGGCAGATCGTCACCGGCATTGTCCTGCCCATGTCGCGGGCCGGCCTGGCAGTGGTCTGGTTCTTCAGCTTCACCGGCGCCTGGAACGAGTTCCTGCTGCCGCTGATCTTTTCGCGCGTCGAGGCGGGCTTTCCGATGTCGGTGGGCCTCTATGGCGCGTTCGGGCGGATGGGAGCCATCGACTACGGGTTCCTCGCCGCCTTCTCCATCATTTATGCGGCGCCGGCGATCGGCGTGTACTTCCTGCTGCGGCGGAACATGAACACCGGGTTCGCCGGTGTCGGGGTCAAAGGATAGCCTCAATGAACACTCTTTCGACCAAGCTCGGTCTGCTCGACGATGACATCAAGCAGGAGGAGAAGCTGTTTCGCCTCTGCGCCGACCTCAAGGCCAAGATCCTGACCCCGATCGAGGGGGATTTCGCCTGGCGATACACCGAGGCCGAGCTCGATGCGGAGGCGGCGCTCAAGACGGATAGCCGCAGCTGGCAGCCCTTCACCGACAAGACGGTATGGGCCAAGAAACAGGGGCATACCTGGTTCGCCGCCGAGGTCACGGTGCCGCCGGCCGCCAAGGGCAAGACCTTCGTACTGCGCTTTTCCTCGCAGTGGCAGGATCGGCCGGGCACCACCGATCCGCAGTGTCTCGCCTATCTCGATGGTCACGTGGCGCAGGCGATCGACGGCAACCACACCGAACTGGTGATCGCGCAGAACGCGAAACCGGGAACCAGGCGCACCCTGCTGGTCAACGCCTTCACCTTCTTCGACCGGCCGCTGGTCGGCTTCAAGGTCGAACTGCTGGTGCGGCACGAACGGGCCGAGAAGCTCTATTTCGACCTGTTGACCCCGCTGGAAGTCGCGAGCCGCCTGACCCAGATCGACGGTCGCCGCCACGCCATCATGAACCTCGTCGAACAATCGCTGCGAGCGCTCGACCGGCGCGGCGGGGTGACGCCGGAATTCGAGGCCTCGCTCGGCGCAGCCGAAAAGATCGCCAAGAAGATCTACGAGCTGGTCGATACCGAGGTGCAGCCGACGGTTTCGGCAGTGGGGCACACCCATCTCGATGTCGGCTGGCTATGGCGGGTAATGCATACCCGCGACAAGACCGGCCGGAGCTTTGCGACGGTGCTGGCGCTGATGGCCGAGTACCCGCAATTCGTCTTCATGTACAACCAGTCGGTGCTGTTCGACTTTCTGAAGCAGGACTACCCGGAGATCTGGGCCGGGGTGGTCGAGCGGGTGAAATCGGGCCAGTTCGAGATCGAAGGCGCCATGTGGGTGGAGCCCGACGCCAACATCGTCTCGGGCGAATCCATGGTGCGCCAGATCATGCGTGGCCGGCGCTTCCACCTCGAGCATTTCGGCGTGGTGCCCAAGACCGTGTGGCTGCCCGATACGTTCGGCTATTCGGCCAACATGCCGCAAATCCTCGAACGCTCCGGGCTCGAGTATTTCATCACGTCGAAGCTCAGCTGGAACGATACCGACCGGCACCCCTATGACACGTTCTTCTGGCGCGGCATCGACGGTACCAGGACCAAGGCGCAGCTGATCACGGCGCAGAAGTTCGACAGCGAGCGGATTTTCACCACCTACAATTCCGACCTTTCGGTCTCCGAGGTGATGGGCGCCTGGAAGCGCTATGAGCCCAAAGCGGTAAATGACGAAGTGCTGGTCTGCTACGGCTATGGCGATGGTGGCGGCGGGCCGACCCGCGCCATGATCGAGCGCGGCACCCGGCTCGAGCGCGGCATTCCCGGCGCGCCGAAAGTAAAGCTCGAGGGCATCGGGCCGTTCCTCAAACGGCTCAGCAAGCGCATGGACGAGAACGCCATGCGGTTCCCGACCTGGAACGGCGAGCTCTACCTGCAATACCACCGCGGCACGCTGACCAACGTCGCCAAGAACAAGGCCAATAACCGGCGGGCCGAACGGGTGCTGCGCGAGCTCGAATTTCTCAGCGCCATGGCGATGCGGAGCGGAGCGCCGTACCCCAGCGAAAAGCTCAACGAGTTCTGGGAGCTGGTGCTGATCAACCAGTTCCACGACATCCTGCCCGGCACCTCGATCGCCGAAGTCTATGTCGACAGCGACGCCGAATATGCCGGGCTGTTCTCGACGCTCGCCTCAGGCAACGGGCCGTGGCACAGCGCGGCGAAAGCAGTGGCGCCGACGAAGAAGGGCGGCATGCAGCTGTTCAACTTCACCGGCCACGCGCGTGACAAGGCGCTGGTCCGCGTCACGGGCGCGACCGAGGGCACGGCGTTGAGCCAGGGCGGCGCCGCGCTGCCGCTGCAGAAGCTGGTTGGGGCAGATGGCAGCGTGACGCTGGCGGCGCCGGCCGACCTGCCGGCGCTGGGCTGGGCCTCGGCCTCGCTGGTGGCCGGCGGCGCCGCACCGAAATCGAGCCTCAAGGCTTCGTCCAAGCAACTCGAGAATGAGCTGATCCGCGTCAGCTTCGACAAGCAGGGCGAGATCACCTCGGTGTTCGACAAGCAGCATGGCCGCGAGCTGATCGCCAGAGGCGAGACGGCCAATCGGCTGGTCGCCTACGAGGACAAGCCGCTCAACTGGGACGCCTGGGACATCGACCGCTATTTCGAGGAGCAGTTCTGGCGGCTCAGCGACGGCAATGCGAAGATCGAGGTGGTGGAAACCGGCCCCTATCGCGCGGCGCTCCGCATCGAGCGGCACTATCTGAGCTCGAGAGTGGTGCAGGTGGTGTCGCTGGAGGCCGGCGCGCGGCAGGTCGAGTTCGACACCTTCGTCGACTGGCAGGAACGCCAGACGGTGCTGAAGGCAGAGTTTCCGTTCGATCTCAACATCTCCGAGATCCGCTCGGAGATCCAGTTCGGCCATGTGAAGCGCGCCACGCATCGCAACACCAGTTGGGACCGGGCCCGGTTCGAGGCCAGCATGCATCGCTGGGTCGATATCAGCGAGCCGGATTTCGGCGCCGCGCTGCTCAACGACAGCAAGTATGGCTACGACGCGGTCGAGCAACTGGTGCGCATCACGCTGTTGCGCGGCGCCACCTTCCCCGATCCGGCCTCGGACCGCGGCGAGCACCGCATCAAATATGCGCTGCTGGTGCATGAGGGGACGAGCGACCTCGCCAGCGTGCCGGTGGCGGCCGAGCGGTTCAACAACCCGGTGGCGGTGATCGGCGACAGCTCGGCGCGGGCCTCCAGCCCGGCTGACAGCACCAGCTTCTCGTTCGCCTCGGTCGACAAGCCGAACGTCACGCTGGAGACGGTGAAGAAGGCCGAAAAGAGCGATGCGCTGGTGCTGCGCGTGTTCGAGCACTCCAATGCCCGCGCCACCGCGACGATCAGCTTCGGCGTGCCAGTGAAATCGGCCAGGCTGGTCAACCTGATGGAAGAGGGCGGCGAGCCGGTCGCGGTGAGCGGCAACAGCGTGACGTTGCAGTTGAAGCCGTTCGAGATCGCGACATTGCTGCTGGAGGTGGAGGGCTGAAGCCGACCACCGCCCTCAATAACCCGCGTCCTCCAGCAGCATCGCCGCGGCTTTCTCTGCGATCATGATGGTTGGCGCATTGGTGTTGCCCGAGGTGATGGTCGGCATCACCGAGGCGTCGGCGATGCGCAGCCCGGCGATGCCGTTGAGCCGCAGTCGCGGGTCGACCACCGCGGCGGGGTCGCTGCCCATGCGGCAGGTGCCGACCGGATGGAAGATGGTGGTGCCGATATCGCCGGCGGCCTGCTCGAGTTCGGCATCGGTGCTGAAGCTCGGCCCCGGCCGATACTCCTCGGGTCGGTGCGGGGCGAAGGCCTTGCTCTCCAGCACAATGCGCCGCACCAGCCGGATCGCCTCCACCGCCACCTCGCGATCGGCAGCAGCCGACAGATAGTTGGGCTGGATCAGCGGCGCGGCCGTCGGGTCGGCGCTGGCGAGACGGATGTGGCCGCGGCTCTGCGGGCGAAGGTTGCAGACCGTCGCGGTGAAGGCCGGAAAGCGGTGCAGCGGCTCGCCGAACTTGTCGAGGCTCAGCGGCTGCACATGGAATTGCAGGTCGGCAGTAGCGCGCTCGGGCGACGAGCGGGTGAAGCCGCCCAACTGCGAGGGCGCCATAGTCATCGGGCCGCGCCGCGCCAGTCCGTATTGCAGGGCCATGCCGAGCTTGCCGGCGAGGCTGTTGGCCGAAACGTTGAGCGTCGGCAGGCCGCTGACCTTGAAGATCATCCGCAGCTGCAGATGGTCCTGCAGGTTCTCGCCCACCTGCTTCAGCTCATGCACCGTGGCGATGCCGTGCTCGGCCAGCAATTCCGGGTTGCCGATGCCGGAGAGCTGCAGCAATTGCGGCGAGTTCACCGCGCCGGCCGAAAGCACCACTTCGCGACCGGCCGTGACGCGCTTGGTCTGGCCCTGATGCCGGACCTCGATGCCGGTGACGCGGCGCCCCTCGGTGACGAGGCGCAGCGCCTGCGCGCCGGTCCACAGGGTCAGGTTGGGACGCCCCAGGGCCGGCTTCAGGAAGGCCGAGGCCGCGGACCAGCGCAGGCCCTGCTTCTGGTTGACCTCGAAATAGCCGACACCTTCGTTATCGCCGCCGTTGAAATCGGAGCTGGCGGGGATGCCCTGCTCGATCGCCGCGGCACGGAACAGGTCGAGCACCTTCCAGCTGAGCCGCATCCCCTCGACACGCAACTCGCCGTCCCGACCGTGATGCGGACTCGGCTCGCCCTCGCGCCGTTCGCTGCGCAGGAAATGCGGCAGCACGTCGTCCCAGCCCCAGCCCGGGTTGCCGAGCTGGCGCCAGTGGTCGTAGTCGGCGGCCTGGCCGCGCATGTAGATCATGCCGTTGATGGCCGAGGAACCGCCGATCACCTTGCCGCGCGGGTAGCCCAGCGTTCGCCCGTTCAGGCCCGGCACCGGCTCGGTGCGATAGCACCAGTCGGCCCGCGGGTTGCCCATGGCGTAGAGGTAGCCGACCGGGATGTGGAACCAGATCCAGTCATCCTTGCCGCCGGCCTCGAGCAGCAGCACCGAATGCCGACCCGACGCCGTCAGCCGGTTGGCCAGCGTGCAGCCGGCACTGCCCGCCCCGACCACGATGTAGTCGAAGCGCGGCGCTCCGGTATCGACGATCTCGGTGTCCAGCACGGCCCCCTCTGCTCCCCGCCGCAGTGACCACGCGACGGCGGCACTCGTCAATCGGGAGAGGGGTGCAGAAACAGAGAGGCCCAACCAGGAGGTGGAATCTCCAGTTGGGCCTCAGCCACCGGGCGGCGAAGCCCGATGACGGCGTTCACATAGCGACAGCTCCGGCGGAAGTCCAGCACGGATGTCGCATAGCTGGGTTACTCCGGCCAGCGATCGTCCGGCCGCCAGAAGCCGAGCTTGGGGGTGTTCCACTCGTCGGTGGGGAGGAACATGGTGCCGGGGGTGCGGAGGTTCTCTTCGATCGCCTCGAGGTTGAGGTCGACGCCGAGACCCGGTGCGTCGGGCACGGTGACGTAGCCATCGGCCATGTAGTTCTTCGGCAACCCGGTGACGAGGCTTTCCCAGAACGGCAGGTCGAGGCCGTGATGCTCGCAGGCGAGGAAGCTCGAGATCGCCGCCGCGGTGTGGATGTTGGCCATGAAACCGATGGGCGAGCCGGCGCAGTGGAGAGCGGTCGGGATGCCCTGCTCTTCCGCATCGTCGGAGATGCGCTTGGTCTCCATCAGGCCGCCCGAGGTGAGCAAGTCCGGGTGGACGATGTCGAAAGCGCGGGTCTGGATGGCCTCGCGGAAGCCGTCGCGCAGGTAGAGATCCTCACCGGCGGCGATCGGGGTCAACAGTGCGTCGGCCACCACCTTGTGGCCGGGAATGTCGAAGCGCGACACCGGGTCTTCCATCCAGGCGAGGTTGTAGGGCTCGAGCGCCTTGCCGAGCCGGATCACCTCGTCGGCGGTGAGATAGTTCTCGCCGAAATGGTCGACGCAGAGCTGGATGCCGTTGCCGACGGCCTTGCGCACCTCGGATACCACATGCGCGGCGCGCTCGATGGTCTCCTCGGTCAGCTTGACGCCACGGCCTGCCATCGGGGCCTTGAACCACTTGCCCATTTCGAAATCGGTTTCGTGCCGCGCGTCGTGGCCGATCAGCGGGCTGTCCCCGGTTTCGAACAGGCTGGGACGCAGATCGAACTTGATCCAGGTGAGGCCGCGGTCGCGACGGCCCTTCACCGCCTCGACGAAATCCTCCGGTGTCGGATCATCCGGGGTCGGGGTATCGCCATAGAGGCGGACCTTGTCGCGATACTTGCCGCCGAGCAGCTGGTAGCACGGCACGCCATAGACCTTGCCGATCAGGTCCATCAGCGCGATCTCGATGCCCGAGACGCCGCCGCCCTCGCGGCCCCAGTTGCCGAAGCGCTTGATTGCGCGGAAGATCATGTCGACGTTGCAGGGGTTCTGGCCGATGAGCATCGACTTGAACTGCAGCGCATTGCTGGCATGGCCGGCGTCGCGCACTTCACCGAGGCCATAGACGCCCTGGTTGGTGTCGATCCTGAGGATCGGATAGTCGTAATTGGCGGCCACCACGGCGAGGCGCATATCGGTGATGCGGAGCTCGGACGGGTTGGAGTGGGTGGTGATGGCGTTTTCGATCCGCCCCAGCTGCTTGTCGGTCATTGGCTTTCTCGGTTGGTCACAGCCGGCTGCGCCGGCAAAGGGGTTACCGCTCAGCGGCGATGCGTGTAGGCGGGAAGCATCAGGTCGGCGAGGTCGTCCATGATGGCGGCGGCCTCGGCGCGGGCGGCATCATCGAGCGCGCGGAAGCCGGATTGGCGCACCGCATTGGACGGGATCACGCCGCGCGCCTTCAGCACCTCCTTCATCAGCGGCATGCCGTAATTGCTCTCCATGTCGAGCAGCGGCAGCAGGCGCTGGAAGATGTTCCGGGCGCGCTTGTCGTCCTTGGCTTCGATAGCGTTCCACAACGCCACGTGCACGTCGGCGATTTCACAGGCCGGCATGGTGCCGGAAACCCCGTGGCGGACTTCCTCCATCAGCGTCTTGCCGGCCTTGCCGCCCATCACGCCCTCAAGCTTGTCGCCGCAGAGCCGGATGATCTCGCCGACGGTCTGGGCCGGGTAACCCGACTCTTCCTTGACGAAGCGGGCAGTGGGAATATCCCGCACCAGTTCGGCAATGAGGCCGGCGCTGAGCGGCGAAGCGCCCTGCCCCGAAACGTTCTGGATGACGAGCGGCAGCGACGTGGCGGCGCCGATCGCGGCGTAGTGCGCCTTGATGTCGGCCGGGCTCGAGGGATGGAGGGTCGGCGGCAGCGACATCACCGCGTCGGCGCCGATCAACTCGGCGTGCCGGGCGAATTCGACGGCGAGGTGATAGTGTGGCGCCGAGACGGCGACGATCACCGGCACCTTACCCTTGGCCTTGTTGACGACGATTTCGGCGGCGCGCCGGCGCTCGGCTTCGCTGAGGTAGAAGCCCTCGCTGGCGAGCGCATTGGCGACGACGCCATGGACGCCGGCGGCGAGGCAGAAATCGAGCGTGCGCTCCAGCGCTGCCTCATCCAGCCGGAAGTCGTCGGTGAACGGCGTCGTGACGATCACGAAGATGCCGCGGTAGTCGGTGCGATCCATTTTTGCTTTGCCTTGTTTCGGGATCAGGTGCCGGCGAGGGCGCCCTTGGTCATACCGGAGACCAGGAACGGCTCGAGGAAGATGAAGAGGACGATAGCGGGCAGAACCGAGATCGTGCCAGCCGCCATCAGCATTGACCAGTCGACCATCTGCTCACCCACAAAGGACTGCATGCCGACGGTCAGCACCTGCACCTCGGGCTTGTCGACGAGGGTACGGGCGAAGATGAATTCCGACCAGCTGGTGAGCACCAGGTAAACGGTCGAGGCGGCGAGCCCGGGCTTCGCCAACGGCAGAATGACGAGGCGCATGGCCTGCAACTGGCTCGCGCCATCGATCATCGCCGCCTGTTCGAGCTCGCGCGGGATACGGTCGAAGAACCCCTTCATCAGCCAGGTGGCGAGCGGCACGCCGATCGTCATGTTGGCGAGCACGATCCCGACCAGCGAATTGAACAGGCCGGTATTGGTGTAGATGATGAACAACGGGATCAGGATCAGGCTCGCCGGGATCAGCTTGCTGACCAGGAGCGTGGCGCCCAGCGCCTGCTGCGGCGGGCTCGAGAAGCGCGACAGCGAGTAGCCGGCAAGCGTCGAGACGAACAGGCTGAGCAGAGTCGAGGCGGTGGCGACGATCAGGCTGTTCATGATCCAGGTGAAGAACGGCCGGTTCTCGAACACTTTCACGAAGGCATCGAAGCGCACCCGGCTGAGATCGGGCAGCAGCGAGGGCGCTCGCGACAGGATCGCGTCGGTCGGCATGATCGCGGTCATCACCATCCAGTAGAACGGGAACAGCGTGATCAGGGCGAAGCCGGCGAGGACCAGGAAGCCGAGGATGCGCATGGGCGTGAGGGCGGGTTTCATCGGCGTGGCCTCAGAACTTCGAGCGGCGCGCCAGCGCGGCCATGGTGACGGCGATCAGGAAAGCGGCGGCGATCATCAGCGTGCCGACGGCAGTGGCGGTGCCCATGCGGAAATAGTGGAAGGCTTCCTTGTAGACATAGAGCGCCAGCGTTTCGGTAGCATGCGCCGGCCCGCCACCGGTGGTGGCGAAGATGATGTCGACATCGCGGAACACACCGAGCGCCGAGATCATGATGACGAGGAACGAGGCGGTCTGGATGCCCGGCCAGGTGATGTAGCCGAACTGCTGCGGGTTGGTGGCGCCATCGACATTGGCCGCCTCGTAGAGCTCCTTGGGGATCGACTGCAGCGCGGCAAGCAGTGTGAGGGTGATCAGCGGGTAGGTCTTCCAGACGGTCGGCAGGATCACCGCGAGGAGCGAGGTGCGGCTGTCGACGAACCACGGCATCTCGCCCTGCAGCAGCCCGATGCTGCGCAACATGGCGTTGAACACGCCGAACGAGCCGTCGAGCACCCAGAGGAACATGATGGCGACGATCACCCCGGGCACCGCCCAGGGGATCAGGACGATGGTGCGGAGGATGCGGTTGCCGGGCAACTGCTTGTTGAGCAGCAAAGCGGTGCCCAGCCCGACGAGGAAGGCGCCGCCGACGCTGCCGCCGACATAGAGCGCCGAGTTCAGCGTCGAGCGCCAGAACAGCGGATCGCCGAGGACGCGGGCATAGTTGCCGAAGCCGAGCGGCAGTTCGCCGATCTTGGCGAAGTTCATCACCTTGCCGTCGCGGAACGAGATGTCGAGCACCTGGTACAGCGGGTAGACGATCAGGATCAGCACGGCCGCGGCGGCGGGCAGCAGCAGGGCGAAGCTCAGCAGCGTCTGTCGGCGGTGATAGTTGATGTCGAACAGCCGCGGCTTCAGCGCGCTGCTGTCGAGCGAGGACGTATTCGTCATCGGCCGCATCCCGGTCAGGTTGGCGAAGGAGAGGCGCGGCCCTGAGGGAGGGCCGCGCCAGGGGGAGATCCAGGGAGGCGGATCGCCCTAGTTCAGGGGAACAGCGCGCTCGAGTTCGGCCTGGGCGTCGGCCAGTATCTTGTCGACCGGCTCCTCGGTGGTGAGCACCTTGAGCGCGGCAGTGCGCAGGATCGCCGAGTACTCGGCAAAATTGGCGCGCACCGACTGCTCGGACGAGAAGATCGGCAGGCCGTCCTTGGCCGCATCGCTGATCACCGCGAGATGCGGATACTGCGCTTCATCTTCGGCGGTCAGCACCGAGGCGGCGCGCCCGGAGGGCTGGCCGGTGATGATCAGATACTCGCGCTGCCACTCCGGCTTGGTCGCGAACTGGATGAACTTCCAGGCGGCCGCTTCGGTCGCTTCGTCGAGGCCCTCGGCGATGTGGATGGTGATGCCACCCGGCGCCTGCTGCGGATCCCACGGCACGCGGACCATCTTGAGGTTGGGACGCATCTCGGGCGTGGCCTTCTCGAGCCACGACCAGACCCACGGGCCATCGACGAGGAAGGCGGTCTTGCCATCAACGAAGAGCTGGCGCGCCACGGCGGAGTTGTTGCCGAGCGGGGCGTTCTTGCCGACGGTGTTGCGGTAGGTCTCGACCGCCGCGATCACCTCGGGCGCGGTGAGGTTGTACTTGCCGTCGACGATGACGTCGGTGCCGGCATATTTGATGTAACGGTGCAGGTCTTCCATCACCGTGGGGTGCTCGGTGGTGACGGCCGAGAGCCCGAACACGCCGTCGGCGGGCTTGCTCATCGCCGCCACGGCCGCCTGGTACTCGGCGAAATTGGTGGGCACGGCGACGCCGGCGTCAGCCAGCAGCTTCTCGTTGTAGAACAGCATATTGGCGCTGTTCGAAACGATGACACCGCGGGTTTCGCCATCCCAGGTCAAACCGGCCTGCGCCCCGGCCCAGCCGGTTTCGATGTCAGTGCCCTTGATGTGATCGTCGAGGCCGGCGAGCCAGCCTTGCGCGGCGTAGGCGCCGAAATTCTGCTCGGAGATCTGCAGCACGGCCGGCGCGCGGTTCGACGCGAAACGGATGGTCATCTGCGTCAGGTAGTCGGCGAACGGCACGTAGACGCGGCCGATCTTGATATCGGGGTTTTCCTTCTCGAAGGCGTTGATGACGGCCTTCCACCAGTCGGAATTGCCGGGCTCTTCCAGCTGCCACGACGAAAAATCGAGCATTGTCTGCGCCTGCGCCGGCAGCGCGGCGAGGCTGGCCCCCAAGCCAATGGTGGCGGCCAATAATAGCTTCTTGATCACAATGATCCTCCCAGTAAGCCATTTCGGCGGACTGCATGGTCCACCTTTCAAAACAAGCGCAAAGCTCCGCCGCGGCCGGAAATGCCGTTGCAATCGCCCATCGCGTTGCTAATCACCTGACGAGACGTGGCGCCCAGCGGCGTTGTTGTTGGATTTCCGCTGGACCGCCCGACAGCAGGTACGTATACGAACATGCAAGATCGTATCAAACCTGTCAACATCGTATACGATGCGACATTATGCCGAGGATGCCATGGACCAGGACGCGCCACCGGTAGCCAAGCCCCGCAGGCGAAACGGCGCCTCCGAGGTCAAGACCGAAACCACCTATCAGCGGGTCACCAACCTGCTGAGGACCGAGATCATCGCCGGCGACATCCCTCTGGGCGGCTGGCTGCGGATGACCGCCATAGCCGAGCGCTTCGGGGTCAGCGTGCAGCCGGTGCGCGAGGCGTTGCAGCAGCTCGAGGGCGAAGGCCTGGTCGAGATGATCCCCAACCATGGGGCGCGGGTGCGCGAGATCGACCGCAACCGGCTGGTCTATTCGCACGAGATCGGCGAGGCGCTGGAATCGTTCCTTTCCCGGCAGTTCGCGGAGGAGGCTTCGCTGTCGTCGCTCAAAAAGCTCGAGGCGCTGCAGGTCGAGCACGACGCGGCGATCGAAGCGATGGACTGGGCCAGGATCGACGCCGCCAACCATGCCTTTCATCGCTTCATCAACACCCATGGCGGCAATCTCGAAGCGGCCGACCTGATCGCCCGCTATTACGGGCTGAGCGAAAGCCTGATGAACAAGCAGGGACGCGACGCCGCCTTCGCCAGCCGCGTCCGCACCGAGCATCACGCCCTGCTCGACGCTTTCCGTCGGCGCGATCCGGATGCGGCGGCGAAGATCAATGCGCAGCATGTGCGCGGCACGCTCGGCGACGTGCTGGCGGCGTATGAGGCGACGAAGCGCTGAGGTCGAAGCAACGCCGCTGACGGGCCGGCGCGGGAAGAGTACCCCCACCCCTGTCCCCTCCCCGCAAGGGGGTGGGAGACGCTCTCACCGGCGCCAGTGTTCTGGTCTCCTCCCCCTTGCGGGGGAGGGACAGGGTGGGGGGTCTTCTTCTTGCACTGAGCTATCCCCACACATGATGCGGCTGCCCTCCCCACATCCACCCTTGTCATCCCAACGAGACTTTGTATGATAAACAGACATTCTGACAAGCCCCTCGTGATTCAGTAAAAGGGAGGTACAAGCGGGAGCACGGACTCACGGGTCCGGGACGGCCAAAGGACGGAGCAGTTCATGTCGGTGATTACGCGTCAGTCGGGCGGCACACGGGGCAACAGCCTCGGCGGCCTCATGCAGGTGCGCGGCATCCTGGGGGGCATCGTCGCCGATCTGGGGCGACGAGTGGTGGCGGGAGAATGGAAATCCGGCGAGACGCTGCCCACCGAGGCCGAACTGATGGCCGAGCTCGAGGTGGGCCGGTCGGTGGTTCGCGAGGCGATGCGCATTCTCAATGCCAAGGGCCTGGTGCGCAGCCGGCAGATGGAAGGCACCACCGTGATGCCGCGCGCCAACTGGCGGCTGCTCGACCCCGACCTGATCCAGTGGCGGATCGAAGCCGCCGACAGGAAGACGCTGCTGAAGGACCTGTTGCAGGTCCGCCTGGCGCTCGAGCCCGGCGTCGTCTGGATCGCCACCGCCACCGGATCGGACGAAGCCAAGGCGCGCATCCATGCCGCCTGGAAGGCCAAGACCGATGTCCTCACCGAGTCGTCGTCCCCGCAGGAACAACGCGACCATTTCATCACTCACGATCTCGAATTTCATCGCGCGTTCCTCGCCGCGGTCGGTTCGGAGATCCTCGAGCAGCTCTTCTCGGTGATCGAGGCGGCCCTGTCGCTGATGATCGACGGGCAGATGCAGGCGAGGGGTTCGACAACCACGCTGGTGGGGATGGAGGAGACCAACCAACTGCATCAGGACGTCTATGACGCCTTCGCCGCCGGGGATGCCGACAAGGCCGAACAGGCGATGCGCTACCTGATCCAGCGCGCCATTATCGACGCCAACGAGGGCTTCGCGCTCAGCGAGTGACGGGCCCCGCAAAGGGACGACATGACAGAGCCGACAGGGGAGCAACGCCAGCTGTTCAAGCGGGTGGCGGAGCGGCTGCAACAACACGATTTCAAGGGCTGGTTCTACGGCGACTCGGTGGGCTTCGAGGGCCTGATCGCCGCCGGCGACATGCTTGATGTGAACACCTGGCAGGATTTCTCGCAGGGCTTCTTCCGCGCCTGGGCGACCCGCATGGTGCCGTTCCAGCTCGATGACAACACGGCGCCCGGACACGCCATGTGCGAGATCGTCAAGCGCACCGACGACCAGGTGCTGTTCGCGGCGGTGAAAAAGCTCGCCGAGCATCTCTATGCCCGCCGCCGGGTACGCGGCGTCAGCATCACCTTCGAGGACACCCTGCGCGCCCTGCGCCAGCCTTATGGTGGCGTGCCGCTTTCAGCGGAGGACCAGCAGTTCATGCAGGACCCGGGCGCCGGCATCTGGCTCGACTGCATGCATTTCGATCCGCCGTTCTACGCCCATCTCGCGGCGATCGGCGGCGGCGCCGAGTGGTCGCAGCGGGCGGTGGACGAAATCCTCGGCTATTGCGAACTGCTGTTCGATCCGGAACTGGGCACCTACAACCACTATTGGCTGGAAAAGACCGAGCGTTCCTATATCCGCGGCTGGGGCCGCGGCCAGGGCTGGGCCCTGCTCGGGTTGCTCGACGTGGTCGAGCATGCCAGCGAGAGTTCGAAGAATTATGACGAGGTGGTGCGCCGGACGCAGAACCTGGCGCTGGCGATGCGCGACTGGCAACTCGCCGACGGCAACTGGTGGGCCATGGTGCACGAGCCGAGTTCGGGGCCCGAGTCGTCGACCGCTGCGTTCATGTCGTGTGCGTTCTACCGGGGTATTCGGTTGGGCATTCTGCCGGCAGCCGAGTTCCGGGCCGCGGCGGACAAGGCCTATGATGCGATGGTGCGGAATCTCGATGCCGAGGGGAACCTGCAGGGCGTGTCCGCAGCGGTCTATGCGGCGCTGGTGCAGGAGCATTACTGGCACGTGCCGCGGGGTTACATCGTGCCGTGGGGCCAGGGCCCGGTGCTGACCGCGGCATTGGCGCGGGCTCGGGTGGACGAGGCCTGACTGCCGGTAGACGGCCTCACGTTACACCGGCGCCTGTGGCCTCCCCCCACCCAGCTACGCTACGGCTCCGCCTAGCTGCGCTACCCTCCCCACGAGGGGGAGGGAGATCTGACTGCAAGTTCCTCGGTTCTATCGTCTCCCTCCCCCTTGTGGGGAGGGCAGCAGAGCTTGTGAGCGAAGCGAACTAGCGCCGCTGGGTGGGGGGCTTGCACCAGCTGTCCAAACCTCACCCAAATTCCGGCGCCGCCAGCCCCTGCACTCCCGGACGACAGACCAGCAAATTCCCCGACTCCGGCGCCGCCGCCAGCTCGGCCTCCGTCGCGCCATAGCTTGCCGTGGTGATGTACAAGTCACCGAGATCAGGCCCGCCAAACGCGCAGCTGGTGGGTTTGGCCACCGGCACTTCCAGCACCATGTCGACTTCGCCGCGCGGGTTGAAGCGGACCACGCAGTTGCCATCCCAGCGGGCGTTCCACAGGCACCCCTCGGCATCGACGGTCGAACCGTCGGGCACACCGCGATCGAATTTGGCGAAGGGCCGCTTGTTGCTGATCACGCCATCATCGAGGTCAAAGTCGTAGGCCGAGATCACCCCCGAAGCGGTGTCGCAGAAATACATGGTGCGGTTATCGGGGCTCCAGCACACCGTGTTGGAGATCCAGATGCCGGTGTCGTGCGCGGTGAGCGTCAGGTCCGGATCGAGCCGGTAGAGCGTTCCCGCCGCTTCGAGCAGGTCCATGCCGGCGCCGTTGGGCTGCAGGTTGTTCTGCATGGTGCCGAACCAGAAGCGCCCCCTGGCGTCGGTGCCGCCATCGTTGGAGCGATTGTAGGGCTTTGCCGGGTCGGGATCGAGCAGGTGGGTCAGCTGTTTGCTGGCGAAATCGAAGCTCGAAACGCCGCTATGGGTGGCGACGATCAGTCCGCTGCCATCGCGTCTGGCACGGACGCTCATCACCATCTGCGGCATCGGGTAAGTGTCGGTCACCCCGCTTGCCGGGTCGTAGCAGTGGAGCCTGGCCGGCTGCGGCACGTCCACCCACCAGAGCTTTTGCCGCCGGGCGTCCCAGAAGGCGCCCTCCCCCAACAGGTCATGGCTGGCGACGGCAGTTGAAACCGAAATGGACACGGAACGTCTCCCCTCTATTCGTACATGCGAATGGTGACGCCGCCATCGATCACGATGTTGGCGCCGACGATGAAGCGGGCCTCGTCGGAGGCGAGCAGGGCGGCGACCGCGGCCACCTCGTCTGGCCGGCCGAGCCGGCCGACCGGCTGCTTTGCCTCGACCTTGCGGCGGGCTTCCGGATCCGGGTTCTCGGCGAACATCCGCTGGTTCAGCGGCGTGTCGATGTAGCCGGGCGAGATGGCGTTCACGGTGATGCCGCGGTCGGCATATTCGAGCGCCAGCGAGCGGGTCAGCCCCAGCAACCCGTGCTTGGCGATCGGGTATGGGAAGGTGTTGCGGATGATCTGGAACGAGTGGTTGGAAGCGATATTGACGATCGCCCCCTGCCCCCGCGCCAGCATTGCCGGCAGCACGGCGCGGCAACAGAACCAGGCGCCATCGAGATCGACCGACATGCAGCGGGCCCAATCGGCATCGGTGATGTCGAGCGGATCTCCGAACACGGCGATACCGGCATTGTTGACGAGGATATCGGGCGCGCCAAGGGTCGCGATGGTTTCAGCCACCATGGCCTCGACACTCCTCGCATCGGCGACATCGCAGTGAATGAACTGCGCCCTGGTGCCGGTCTCGGCCCGCAACGCGGCGGCTGTCGCCTCGCCCAGCGCCGGGCTGATCTCGGCCACCACAACATGCGCCCCCTCGCTGGCGAAACGGCGGGCAATGGCCTCGCCGATGCCCTGACCGGCGCCGGTGACAATGGCGACCCTGTCGCGCAAACGCTCCAAAACGATCCCTCCCAAGACACGTCCACACCCATCGTTCACGGGGCGCGTTGACTTTGTCAGATAAACAGATAAGCATCCCGGACGTCAACGGAGACCATCCCGGCAATTGGGAGGCCCGTTCCGAGGATTTCACATCGGTCAGGGAGGACCAAATGACCAAAACGTCTCGCATGCTCGGGCATGCGCTGCTGGCTGCCGGCATGTTCGGCATGGCATTGAGCGGCGCGGCAATGGCGCAGGAGAAGCTGATCGTCGGCATCTACAAGTCCGGCACGCAGCAATATTTCATCGATGAGGCAGCGGGCTTCACCAAGGCGGCGGAAGCGGCTGGCTACACCGCCAAGATCATCAACGTCGAGCTCGACGCCAACCTCGCGATCAACGCCATCACCGACGCGATCGCCTCTGGCGCCAAGGGCATCGGCATCACCGCGCCGGACCAGGCGATCGGGCCGGCGGTAACCAAGGCCGCGGCGGACGCCGGCGTGCTGCTGGTCGCCACCGACGACTCGCTGAAGGACGGCGCCGGCAATGCCGTCCCCTATGTCGGCTTCGACGGCAAGGACATGGGCACCAAGGTCGGTGTCGCCGCCGGCGACCTGCTCAAGGGCTCGGGTTGGCTCGAGGCCGGTAATTACGGCATTCTGTCGGTCGAAGTGCAGACGCTGTCGGTCTGCAACGACCGCACCAACGCCTCGCGCGATGAAGTGACCAAGGCCGGCGCTGACGCCGGCAAGATCTTCCCCGTCGCCTATGACGGCACCACCAACTCGTCGCTCGAAGCGGCCGGCCCGGTGATCACCGCGCACCCGGATGTCGAAAAGTGGGTGGTGTTCGCCTGTAACGACGAAGGCGCGCTGGGCGCCGTCAATGCGCTGGCCAATGCCGGCTTCTCGCCCGACAACATCATTGCGGTGGGCCTCGGCGCCTACGAAGCCTGCCGGCCGTGGGCCGCGGGCCAGCCGTCGGGCTTCAAGGCGGCGCTCTATATCAGCGGCGTCGACGTGGGCGAAGCGGCAGCCAACGCGCTGATCAATGCCATCGAGAAGGGCGAGCCGCTGCCGCCGAACACGGTGGCTGCGACCTCGATCGTCGACCCGACCAACTACAAGGACGCGATGCCCTGCACCTGAGGCAGGCGCTGAGCGCATGGGCGGGCCTACAGGTCCGCCCCCTTTCCCACTGGTATCGTTCGTGATGACCGACACACCTGTTCTCGACATCCGCGGCGTCGGCAAGGCGTTTCCCAATGTCCGCGCCCTCAGCAATCTCAGCTTCGACGTCCGGCGCGGCGAGGTGATGGCGTTCGTCGGCGAGAACGGCGCCGGCAAATCCACCCTGCTGAAAATCCTTTCCGGCGACTACCAGCTCGACGAAGGCAGCGTGCTGCTGGACGGGCAGGAGGTCAGCCATGCGAGCCCCTTGGCGGCGCGGCGCGCCGGCTTCCGCCTGGTGCGGCAGGAGCCCGAGATCGTGCCGCATGTCAGCGCGGCCGAAAACATCTTCGTCGGCGAGTTGCCGCAGCGTGGCGGGGTGGTCGACTTCAGGCAGTTGCGCGCCGACGCAAGGGCGTTGCTGGTCGAATGCGGCTTTGACGGCCTGCTCGACCTCGACGCCCAGGGCGACAGTTTTTCGCCGGCGCAGCGCCATATCGTCGAGATCGCGCGGGCCCTGAAGCCCGGCGTCAAGGTGATCGCTTTCGATGAGCCGACCTCATCGCTTACGGCCGACGAAACCGAGCGGCTGTTCGCGCTGATCCGCAAGCTTCGCGACCGCGGCCTCGCGGTGATCTATGTGACCCACCGCCTGCATGAGGTGATGGCGATCTCCGATCGTATCGTCATCCTGCGCGACGGGCGGCTGATCGGGGTAAAGGAGACCACCGCGACGACACCCGATGAAGTGGTGCGGATGATGGTCGGACGCGACCTCTCCTATGGCTTTTCGCGCACCGAGACGACGCGCGACGAGGTGGTGCTGGACGTGCGCGGGCTCAAGAGCCGCTGGCACCGCGACATCAGTTTCCAGATCCGCGCCGGCGAAATCCTCGGCTTTGCCGGATTGGTCGGCGCGGGACGGACCGAACTCGCCAAGGTGATCTTCGGCGAATACCACCGCAGCGCCGGCGAGATCCGCATTGCCGGCAAGCCGGCCCATATCCGAACCCCATCCGACGCCATCCGCGCTTCGATCGGCTTTGCCCCGGAGGACCGCAAGGGCGAGGGGCTTATCCTCGTCCGCTCGGTGATGGAAAACGCCTCGATGGCTGTGTTCTCGACGCTCGCCCGCTGGGGTGTGCTGCGCAACCGAATGATGGTCGACACCGTCGAGCCGCTGATCAAAAGCCTCGAGATCAAGACCCCGTCGCTCGAGCAGGAAGTCGGCAAGCTGTCGGGCGGCAACCAGCAGAAGGTGGTGCTGGCCCGCTGGCTCGCCGCCAAGCCCAAGGTGCTGATCCTCGACGAGCCGACCCGCGCCGTCGATGTCGGTGCCAAGGCCGAGATCTACCGGCTGATCGACAGCCTCGCCAAGTCCGGCATCGCCATCATGCTGATCTCGTCGGAGATGCCCGAACTGCTGGCGCTCGCCGACCGCATCGTCGTCATGCATGGCGGCAGAATTTCCGCGCCGATCGAGAAGCGCGACGCTTCCGAAGAGGCGATCCTCAACCACGCGCTCGGCCAGCGCGCCGCCTAAGCCCAGAGGACACAATGACCAACATGTCCAGTTCTTCCATCCAGCCGAGCAGCAGCAACAACCCGTTGAAGGCGATCACCCGTTTCGTCGGGGCGGAGAACCTGTCGCTGATCATCGCCCTGGTGCTGCTGGTGGCGCTGATCGCCTCGCAGACGCCGTTCTTCTTCGCGCCGCGCAACCTTATGAATATCGGCATGAACCTGAGCGTCGTCGGACTGCTCGGGGTCGGCATGACCATCGTCATCGTCTCGGGCGCACTCGACATTTCGGTCGGCTCGATCGCCGGCGTCGCCTCAGTGGTGTCGGCCATGCTGGTGACCTATGCCGGCACAGTGCTGGGCGG
>MKVB01000006.1:1277316-1283030 GCA_001899085.1 Devosia sp. 66-14
TGCGACGCTCTCGGCCTATCGGGGGCTGGCCTTCCTCATCGCTCCGGAAGGCCGACCGATCGGCGTGCTCGACCAGAATTTCGCCTGGCTCGGCTCGGGCCGCATCCTCGAAGGCGGCGGTTTTCCGGGCATTCCGGTGTCGCTGATCCTGCTCATCATCATCGCCGCCATCGGGCATTTCGTGATGAGCTCGACGGTGTTCGGTCGCGCCGTCTACTCGATGGGCGGCAACCCGGCGGCGGCACGGCTCGCGGGCATCAACCTCAACCGGATGAAGTTCTACATCTTCACCATTTCCGGCGCGCTGGCGGGCCTTGCCGGGGTGCTGGTGACGGCGCGCACCAGCTCGGGCCAACCGGCCTCGGGTACGCAGGGGCTGGAGCTCGAAGCCATCACCGCGGTGTTCCTCGGCGGCGCCATCCTCGCCGGCGGCAAGGGGACCATCGTCGGCACCATGCTCGCCGTGGTGCTGCTGGCGACGCTCTCGAACGGCATGAACCTCCTGGGCATTCCGACTTTCTACCAGCTGGTCGCCAAGGGCTTCCTGCTGGTCGTCGCCGTGGCCATCGGGCAGTGGCGCATGGCGCGGGCCGAGAAGACTCAGGCGCGTGCGGCCGCCGCGACGGGGAGTTGAGGGATGAACACCACTCTACTCGAGAACGAGCGTGTTCGCGTGGCCGTGCAGCCCGACTACGGCGCCCGGGTCACCAGCCTCCTCGACAAGCAGAGCGGGCGCGAGTGGATCGCGCAGGGGCAACCGAGTTCGAATATCGGTGAAGACGCGGCGTATGCCGGCGACGAGGCGGTCGGCTGGGACGAGTGCTTCCCGACGGTTTCACCGTGGGACGCCGGTCACACCGCCTGGGGGCGAAAGCTGCGCGACCATGGCGACCTGTGGGGCCGTCCATTCGTCGTCGAACAGCGGACGCCGACGGCACTGCGCGTGAGCTACGCCGACCCGCAGTTCCGCTTCAGCCGCGAGCTGCGGCTCGACGGGGCATCACTGATCGCGCGTTACCAGGTCGAGAACCGCGCCGCCGCGTCGCTGGCCTATCTCTGGGCCCTGCATGGCCTGCTCGCCGTCACCGACGCCGACAGCATCGAGCTGCCTGGGGTCGAGACGGTATCGGCGACCTATCTGTCGCTCGGCGACAGGTTCCTCAGCGTACCCGAGCTCGCCTGGTCGAAGCCCAACGGCGTGCTGCCGTTCACGCTCGACAAGGTGCAGCCGGCCAGTTCGGTATTTGCCGGCAAGTTCTACGCCAAGGTGCCGAGCCATACCGCCCGCGTCGGACACGCCGGGCAATGGCTCGAACTGAACTGGGACCAGAGCGTCGAGCAACTCGGCATCTGGCTGACCTATGGCGGCTGGCCGGGACCCGGCGGCCACCACGAGATCGCGCTCGAGCCGACCAATGCCGCCGCCGATTCGCTCGGCGAAGCCATCGACGCCGGCGCTCCGCCGCTCGCCCCAGGCGAGCGCCGCGACTGGCGCGTCACCCTTACCCTCACTTCCTGAACACCGGACCCGACATGACCGAAGAACCGCACATCCTCTACAGCGTCGAAAACGGCGTCGCGCATATGCAGATGAACCGGCCGAAAAAGCTCAACGCCATCACGGCGGCGATGGGCGGCGAGTTCGTGCGCATCTGCCGCGAAGTCGATTATCGCGATGACATCAAGGTGCTGGTGATCTCGGGAGCCGGCGACCGCTCGTTCTCCGCCGGCAGCGATGTCGGGGCGCTCGACGACCTGGGCGAGCCGTGGGAACAGCGCAACCGCGCCGAGTACGACCGCGACTATATCGCGCCGCTCTTGAAGCTCAGGAAGCCGGCGATCGCGGCGATCGACGGCTATTGCCTCGGCGGCGGGCTGGAAGTGGCGATGAGCTGCGATATCCGCGTCGCCACCGAGCGCTCGAGCTTCGGCGCACCGGAAGTGCGGCGCGGCTGGCACGCGGGCTCGGGCAATACCTCGATCCTGCCGCGGCTGATCGGCTACGGCAACGCGGCGCGCTGGATCCTCACCGGAGACATTTTCCCCGCCGCCGAAGCGCATCGCGTCGGCTTCGTGCAGGACCTGGTGAGCGTCGAGGAGCTGTGGCCGCGCGTCCAGGCCATTGCCGAGCGGCTGGCGAGGAACCCGCCGATCGCCGTGCAGTCGGCCAAGAATATCATCAAGCAGAGCCAGGGCACCTCGATCATGCAGGGGCTGGCCTGGGAGAATGACGGCTACACCCTGTGCATGGGCACCGAAGACGCGGCCGAGGGCATCAAGGCCTTTGCCGAAAAGCGCGACCCCGTGTTCCGCGGGCGCTGAGAAAGCATCGAAATGAACGAACACGCTCCCCTCAACCGCGGCCCGCTGACCGGCCTCAAGGTGCTCGACCTGACCATCGCGCTGGCCGGCCCGATGTGCACGCAGCGCATGGGCGAAATGGGCGCCGACATCGTCAAGGTGGAGGCCCCTGGAGGCGGCGATTTCTCGCGCTACTCGACCATGGCGGGGGTCACCAAGTTCGGCGACGCCACCACCTTCATCACGCTCAACCGCAACAAGCGCTCGCTGATCCTCGACCTCAAGTCGGATGCCGGGCGCGAAGTGCTGTACCGCATGGTGAAGGATGCCGACGTGCTGGTGCAGAATTTCCGGCCGCGGGTCGCCAGCAAGCTCGGCATCGACTTCGCGACGCTGAGCGCCATCAACCCGCGGCTCGTCTATGGCTCGATCAGCGGTTATGGCGAGGATGGGCCGATGAAGGACCGGCCGGGCCAGGACCTCCTGGTGCAGAGCTTTGCCGGGCTCACCATGAATGCCGGCCGCGCCTCGGGTCTGCCGCACCCCTCACCGCTCTACATGGTCGACGTCTCGGCCTCGCACCTCCTCACCGAAGGCGTGCTGGCGGCTTTGGTGGCACGCGGCATTACCGGGCGCGGACAGGAGATCAAGGTCTCGATGGTCTCGGCGATCATGGAGATGCAGATCCAGGAGCTCACCTCCTACATGTCGACCGAGGCGCCACCGACCCGTTCGGAGAGCCCGCAGGTCTCGATCTGGATGGAGCCGCCTTACGGCATTTATGCCTGCACCGACGGCCACCTGGCGCTGGCACAGGTCGACCTCAACGTGCTCGCCGAGGTGATCGGCGTGCCCGTGCTGAAGTCGCTGAAGGCGTCGCGCCCGAAGCAGACCGACAGTGCGGCGCTGATGCAATGGCGCGACGACATCTACAATGCCGTGGCGGCGAAACTGGCGACCGATACGGTGGCGCATTGGGATGAACTGCTGACCGAGCACGGCCTCTGGTGCGGGCCGGTCAACAACTACGAACGGTTCCTCAGCCACCCGCAGACGCAGCGCTATCTCACCACCATGACGCATTCGAAGGGCGGCGAGTATCGCACTGTCGCGCCGGCGATCCATTTCTCGGAACAGCCCGCCCCGGCGCTGCGCGGCTCGCCCCGCTATGGCGAGCACAGCCGCGAAGTGCTGCTGGGTGCTGGCCTGTCGACGGCCGAAGTGGATAAGCTGATTGCCGACCGCGTCGCGGTGACCGAGGTGGAGAAGGCGTGATGACTGGGCGGCTCGACGGCGAACATGTGCTGGTCACCGGCGGCAGCCGGGGGATCGGCGCCGCCATCGTCGAAAAAGCGCTGGCCGAGGGCGCGCGCGTCTCGATCGTCGATATCGAAGAGCAGGCGGGGCGGGCGTTCGCCGCCTCGCTGGGCGCCGGTGACCGAGTGTATTTCGGCCGCGGCGACATCCGGGTGGCCGACGAAATCAAGGCGTTCCACGCCGCGGCGGTCGCAAAGCTCGGACCGGTGACCGGGCTCGTCAACAATGCCGGGCGCAACTCCAACGCCGATCCGGTGACGATGACCGAGGCGCAGTGGGACGATGTGTTCTCGGTCGACCTCAAATCGGCGTGGCTCTGCGCCCGCGAGGTGCTGCCGGCGATGCTCGCCGCCAGGCGCGGTGCCATCGTCAACATCGCCTCGGTGCATGCCGACCACACCTTCCCCGGCTATTTTCCCTATGCCGCAGCAAAGTCCGGCCTGGTCGGGCTGACCCGCTCGCTGGCGCTGGAAGTCGGCCCGCAGCAGATCCGGGTCAACGCACTGTCGCCGGGCTGGACCGAGACCCGGCTGGTGGCCGAGTACTTTGCCACCCAGCCGGCCTCGATGCGCCAGCAGGTGCTCGACGTGCATCCAATGGGCCGCATCGCGACGCCAATGGAAATCGCCAACTGCGCGGTGTTCCTGCTGTCTGATGAGGCTAGTTTCGTCACCGGCGCCAACTGGCGCGTCGATGGCGGCATGGGGGCGAGGTTTGCCGGGTAGGATCGCTGATCGGGCGGTAGGCTCGGCTTCTGACGTACCCACCGGCTGTCATCCCTGCGAAAGCAGGGACCCAACTATCCGTTTGCGCGGGCTGAGAGTTGGATCCCTGCTTTCGCAGGGATGACACCGTGGATAGGTGGACCTGTGCAGCTCAATTGGTCCTAACCCGCTCAAAAACCTCACCCTTGCTGTTGTCGCTCACAGCCCGATAGGCCACTCTCGGCACAACAAGAACGAGGGAGTGACGATGACCAGGTTGGGTGAAACGCGGTCGCTGGTGTGGGCGCATGGCGTGGTCAGCGTCGAGAGCTTGGGCGGGATGATCGGGCCGACGCTGTTCGTGTTGCCGGACGGCCGGCAGGTGGCGCCGTTCCAGGTGGCGCCATGGGCGAACGAGGTCGGTGGGGAGGCCCTGCCCGGCATCCTCAAACGGCTGCGCGGCGAGTGGCCCTGCGTGCCGTTCGGGGTCGACGGCGATCGCCCGGCGAGGGGCGACTGGCCGGGTTCGACGGCCAGCCCAACGGTCGATACCGATCCACATGGCTTCAGCTCCAACCATGAGTGGCAGTTCGAGACCGGAGCCGATGGCAGCATCGCGCTGAGTATTGCCTACCCCGAGGGTCACCCGATCAAGGCATTGCACCGGCGCGTCACCCCTGACCCGCAGACGACGGCGCTCGATTTCGAACTCGTCATCGAGGTGCGGAGCGACTGCACGCTGCCGCTGGGCCTCCACCCGTCGTTCCGGCTGCCGAGCAAGGTCGGCGCCATGCATATCGAAGTGGGGGATGAGATCACCGGGGCGACCTTCCCCGGACCGGTCGATGACAGCTCGATCTTCGCGCAGGGCCGGTTCCAGACGCCATGGCGCGAAGTGGCGCTGAAGGACGGGGCACGGCTCGATGTGAGCACGGTGCCGCTGCCGCAGGCAACCGAGGAAATCCTGCAGTTGCTCGACATGCCGGGGACGGCGTCGCTGTGGAACAGCGCCGAGGGCTATCGTGTGCGGCTCAGCTGGAACAAGGAGCACTATCCGAGCGCCCTGCTCTGGATGTCGAACCGCGGCCGGCAGATGGCGCCATGGAACGGCCGGCACCTGGCACTGGGGTTCGAGCCGATCTGTTCGGCGTTTGACCTGGGACCGCAGATTTCTGTGGCGGATAATCCGATCTCGCGGCGCGGGACGAAGACGGCGCGGCGGTTCAGCGCAGGCGAGCGGTTCATAACGCGGTATCGCATTGCGGTGGAGGCGGCGGACCTGGTTTAGGGCTGGATTGCCCCTCGCCCACCGGGACCCACCTCCCCCTTGATGGGGGAGCGACTGTGTTGCTGGTCAAGCGGTTTGCCATGGTTTGTTGTCCCGAATGATGG
>MKVB01000007.1:0-119640 GCA_001899085.1 Devosia sp. 66-14
CACATCATCAACGTCACCGAGAAGGCGTTTGACGACTTCGCTGCGTCCGGCACCGACACCGCCGCCAACCGCAAGATTCTCGGTCTGAGCTGAAGATCGGGCAATGTGGCTGGCAGCCGGTGATCACCGGCTCGCTGCCGCACCCGGCGCCGTCTGGCGTCTCCGATCTGGAACTGGCTGGGGCGCTAGGATTCGAACCTAGGAATGGCGGTACCAAAAACCGCTGCCTTACCACTTGGCGACGCCCCAACGCGGGCGTTCCTACACGCTTCACAATAGCGACGCAACCAATCGGAAATCACCGCAGTTAGGCGCTTGAGTTGGCTCGGGACCGAGTCTATAACGCGCCTCGTTGGTCGCCGGCCCGCTGAACCTTCCCGGGGTTCTGCACCAAGGGGGCGACCCGACCCGACGGAGTATAGCGCAGCCTGGTAGCGCACCTGCTTCGGGAGCAGGGGGTCGAGTGTTCGAATCACTCTACTCCGACCAATCAACCCCGGCCTCTCGCGAGGCCGGGGTTTTTCGTTGGCGAGCCGGCGAATTCCAAAACGCCGCTTTCGCGCCACGCCCCTTGCGGCCACCCGCTCGAATAGGACACCGTGCCGGCGAGAGCGTGATAGGGGCGCCAGATGGTCGAACGGTCCTCCCTTGGTCAGTTGCTGCGCTACCCCGGCTTTGTCCGGCTCTGGCTTGCCGATGGCTTGTCGACCTTCGGGACCTTCATTTTCGGCTTGTCGTTGCAGCTGCTGATGATCCACATCCTCCGTGCCGACCAGCTGGAGATCGGCTGGGTGCGGTCGGCGCAGTGGTTGCCGTCCCTGCTGTTCGGCCTCGTGGCCGGGGTGATCGTCGATCGGGTCCGGCGCCGGAACCTGCTGATCGCCACCGATGTCGCGAGTTGCGTGGTGCTGCTGGCGATTGCCGGGCTGGGCATTTTCGGCGCTCTCGCCATTGGGGCTGACAGTGCTGGTGTTCCTGCTCGGTACTGCGGCGGTGCTGCAGGGTGGGGCGCATCAATCGTTCACCGCCGACCTGCTGCCCTCGCGCCTGCTGGCCGCGGGCAGTGTGGTCATGACCCAGACCTATACCGCGGCGCAGACCCTGGGGCCGCTGCTCGCCGGCGTACTGGCGGGCGTGGTCGGCGCTCCGGTCACCATGCTGATCAACGCCTTCACCTATGCCGCCTCGGCCATATTGCTGGCCGGCGTGCCGGACCCGCAGCAGCTGGAGCCGCGGGCGCCGGCTTCGGTCGGCGCCGATCTCCGCGAGGGGATGGCCTGGGTCTACCAGCACCCCTACCTCGCCCCATATGCGCTTTGCCTGCATGTCTGGTTCATCGCCAACGCGATCGCCGGCACCGTCTATATTTTCCACGCCACCAGCCTCGGGCTCGATGGCGCCGCCGTCGGCCTGACGCTGGGGGTGGCAGGCCTGGCCGGGGTGCTCGGGGCCGGATTGGCGGAATGGGCAGCCAGGCTGCTCGGCACCGGCAAGGCCATCCTGTTGTGCGACTACCTGACCGGGGCGGGGTGGCTGCTGGTGGCGCTGGCGCCGCAATCGGACCTCACGCTCTATGCCCTGATCGCGGCGCAGATCTTTTATGGCATCGGGTTCGGGCTGCGCGGGCCGCTCGAGATGAGTTTCCGCAACGCCGTCACGCCATCGCGGCTGCGCGGCCGGATGAACACCACCATCCGCTCGATCAACTGGGGCCTCATCGCGGTGGCGGCGCCGTTCGGCGGCTGGCTGGCGCTGCAGTTCGGTGATCGCACGGCGCTGGCGATTGCCGGCACGATGATGCTGGGAACCGGAACCGTGCTGCTGCTCTCCCGCTTCCGCAGCGCGTCGATGCCGACCGACGCCTCGGCTTAGCCATGGGTTTTCATCGGCGGTCGCCAGCGAGCCCGTTCCATTTCAGGGCCGAGTCTGATCTGAGACGACAGAGCAACCTCTCCGGACCCCGCAATGACTCGATCGCCCCACGACGCCTTTGCCGACGCCCTCGCCACCTATGAGACCGAGCGCGATGTGGGGCTGGCGCTGCATCGGCTGGCCGAGGCGCTGGTTGGGGTGAAGCTCTTCACCATGACCGCCGACAATCCCTCGGGCGGCTATGTGCGGCGGGTCTATTCCAGCGACGAGGTGGCTTATCCGGTGCTCGGCACCAAGCCGATCGTCTTCGACGACACCTACGAGAAGATGCGCACCGAGCGCTTCATCTATTCGGCCAACTCGGTCAGGGAGATGGAGAACGACTTTCCCGACCTGACCCTGATCCGCTCGCTCGGCTGCGGCTCGGCCATCAACATCCCGGTGGTCGCCGGCGGCGAGATGCTGGGCAGCGTCAACCTGCTCGACGTCGAAGGGGCCTACCCGGCAGCCAAGGTCGAAGCGTCGCGCGCCCTGGTGATCCCGGCTGCCGCCTGCTTCCTGATCCTGCGCAGCCGCTTCACCATCTGAACTTGCGTCCGCGCCGCCAAGGTGCTGATATGCCCAGATTATAGTGGGGCTAAAGTTTTGCGAGTCTGGGGCCAAGCGGGGTCGTCCAAGTGACGGCCTATGTGGTGCAGCGCATGTTGCTGATGCTGGTGACGTTGTTCGCCATCATCACGCTGACCTTCTTCCTCATGCACGCTGTTCCCGGGGGCCCGTTCACCTCCGAAAAAATCCTGCAGCCGGAGATCCAGGCGGCGCTCAACGCCAAGTATCACCTCGATGATCCGCTCTGGCTGCAATACCTGACCTATCTGAAGGGCGTGCTGAGCTTCGACCTCGGCCCGTCGTTCAAATATGCCGGGATGAGCGTCAACCAGATCATTGCCGAAGGCCTGCCGGTCACCATGAAGACCGGCGCCCTGGCGCTGATCTGCGTGGTGGCGCTGGGTGTGCCGCTCGGCATCGTCGCGGCGCTCAACCGCAACCGCTGGCCCGACACCCTGGTGATGGTGATCGCCACCATCGGCGTCGCGGTGCCCTCCTATGTCATCGCCACCGTGGCGCTCTACGTCTTCGCACTGCGGCTCGGCTGGGTGCCGACCTTCGGGCTCGATGACTGGCGCGGCTATTTCCTGCCGGTGTTCGCGCTGTCCGGCTTCTGGATTTCGTTCATCGCCCGGCTGGCCCGCTCGAGCCTGCTCGAGACCCTGCAGCAGGATTACATGATGACCGCGAGGGCCAAGGGGCTGAGGCGCGGCACCGTGCTGTTCAAGCATGGGTTGCGCAACTCGCTGATCCCTGTCGTGACCGTGCTCGGCCCGGTGGTCGCCAACCTCCTCACCGGCTCGTTCGTCATCGAGCAGATCTTCGCGCTGCCCGGCATCGGCCGGCATTTCGTCTTGTCGATCACCAATCGCGACTACACCGCCATCATGGGCATCACCATCTTCTATGCCGCGGTGCTGATGGTGATGATCTTCATCGTCGACATGCTCTATCTCGTGCTCGACCCGCGCATCAAATACCGGGCCGACGCCAAATGACCGACACCCATATCGCACCTGAGATGTGGGCTCCGGCGACCCGCGACGGCGCCGCGGCAGAGTACATTGCCGCGCCGAGCCTCACCTTCTGGCAGGATGTGCGCAAGCGCCTCTGGGCCAACAAACCGGCCATGCTGGGGCTCGGCTTCATCATCCTGCTGGTGCTGGCCGCGATCTTCGGGCCGCTGCTGTCGCGGCACACCTATTTCGAGCAGAACCTCAAGCTCTCCAACATCCCGCCGCTGTTCCAGACCTACGAGGTCACCGACGGTGCCGGGGCGACGACGCGATTCTTCTTCAACTCCGGCAATCTCAACCTCTACGAGGTGACGCCATCGGGCGAAGTCGCCGGGTTGCTCCGGGCGACCAAGAAAGACCTGATCAAGAAGCAGCAGCAGTTCAAGTTCGGCGACCGTGAGGTGGTGCTCGATACAGCGAGGCAACAGCTGAGCTTCGCCGATGGCGCGGCGCTCGCTCCCAGTGGCTGGCAGTGGAACATGAGCCACTGGCTCGGCACCGACCAGCTCGGCCGCGACGTGCTGGCCCGCCAGCTCTACGGCGCCCGTATCTCGCTCACCGTGGCCTTCGTCGCGACGCTGGTGAACTTCTTCATCGGGGTGTTCTACGGCGGCCTCGCCGGCTATCTCGGCGGCAAGGCCGACACCATCATGATGCGCGTCGTCGAGGTGATCTCGACCATTCCGCTGACCCTCTACGTCATCCTGATCATGGTGGTGTTCAACTCCGGCTTCCTGTCGGTGGTGCTGGCCATCGGTTCGGTCTACTGGGTCGATATGGCGCGCATTGTGCGCGGCCAGATCCTGACGCTGAAGCAGCAGGATTATGTCGCCGCCGCCCGCACCATGGGGGCCTCGACGCCGCGCATTCTCGTCCGGCACCTGCTGCCCAACTCGGTCGGCCCGATCCTCGTCACCCTTACCATGCTGATCCCCAGCGCCATCTTCATCGAGAGCTTCATGAGTTTTATCGGGCTCGGCGTCACCCCGCCCGAGGCCAGCTGGGGCACCCTGACCTCCGAGGCAGTGGAGACCTTGCGCGCCTATCCCTACCAGCTGTTCTTCCCGGCGGCCGCCATCAGCCTCACCATGTTCGCCTTCAATTTCCTCGGCGATGGCCTGCGCGACGCGCTCGATCCGAGGCTGCGCACATGAGCGCGCCCCTGCTTTCGGTCACCAACCTCTCGACCAGCTTCTTCACCTCGCGCGGCGAGGTGCAGGCGGTGCGCGGCGTCTCGTTCGAGCTCCGGGCCGGCGAGATTCTCGGCATTGTCGGCGAGTCCGGCTCGGGCAAGTCGATCACCTGCATGAGCATCATGGGGCTGCTGCGCAGCAGCGGCCGCGTCATTGACGGCACCGCATTGTTCGAAGGCCGTGACCTCATAACGCTCGACGAGGATGAGCTCAGCGCCCTGCGCGGCAACGACATCTCGATGATCTTTCAGGATCCGATGACCTCGCTGAACCCGACGCTCACCGTCGGCGAGCAGGTGATCGAGACCATCCTGCGGCATCGCAAGGTCAGCCGTGCCGAGGCGCGCGCCCGCGCCATCGAGCTGTTCGAACTGGTGCGCATCCCCTCGGCGGCGAAGCGTCTCAGGTCCTATCCGCACGAGTTCTCCGGCGGCATGCGCCAGCGGGTGATGATCGCCATCGCGCTCGCCTGCGACCCCAAACTGTTGATCGCCGACGAGCCCACCACGGCGCTCGACGTCACCATCCAGCGCCAGATCCTGGCGCTGCTCAAGGAGTTGCAGGGCCGGCTCGGCATGGCGGTGATCCTCATCACCCACGATCTCGGCGTCATCGCCGAAACCGCCGACCGGGTGCTGGTGATGTATGGCGGCATGGTGATGGAGGAGGGGCCGGTGCGCGAGCTGTTCGCGCGGCCCTCGCACCCCTATACGCGCGGGCTGCTCGCTTCGATCCCCGATCTCCGCGACGATACCCACCATCGGCTGACCCCGATCCCCGGCTCGCCGCCCGATATGCTGCGCCCGCCCAAAGGCTGCCCGTTCGCGCCGCGCTGTCCGCACGCCATGGCCCAGTGCAATGCCGCGCTGCCGCCGCTCTACGATGCCGGCGAGGGGCATCGCGCCCGCTGCTGGCTGCACCACCCCGAAGCGCCGCGCGTCGCCGGCATCACCGCTGAGCTCGTCACCGCATGACCGATACCCCGCTGGTCGAACTCAGGAACCTCACCAAGCACTTCTCGCTGCCGGGCGACCTGTTCGGCCGCAACCGGCCACTGCTCAAGGCGGTCGACGGCGTCGACCTCGAGATCCGCCGCGGCGAGACGCTCGGGCTGGTGGGCGAAAGCGGCTGCGGCAAATCCACCCTGGCGCGCACCCTGATCCGGCTGTTCCAGCCGACCTCGGGGCAGATGCTGTTCGACGGCACCGATATCGCCGACCTGCCGGAGCGGCAGCTGGTGCCGTACCGGCGGCGCATGCAGATGATCTTTCAGGATCCCTATGCCTCGCTCAACGGGCGCATGACGGTCCAGAGCCTGATCGCCGAGCCGCTGGAAATCGCCGGCATCGGCACCGCCGCCTCGCGCACTCAGCGGGTCGGCGAGCTCCTGGCGCGGGTCGGGCTCAATGCCGACCACGCCCACCGCTTCCCGCACGAATTCTCCGGCGGCCAGCGCCAGCGCATCGGCATTGCCCGGGCTATCGCGCTGAACCCCGAGCTGGTGATCTGCGACGAGCCGATTTCGGCGCTCGACGTGTCGATCCAGGCCCAGGTGGTCAACATGCTCGAGGACCTGCAGGCCGAGCTCGGCCTCACCTACCTGTTCATCACCCACGACCTGTCGATGGTCCGTCACATCTCCGACCGCATCGGCGTGATGTATCTGGGCAAGATCGTCGAGCTCGCCGGCAACGACACGCTTTATCGCGCCCCAGCCCACCCTTACACCCAGGCACTGCTCGCTTCGATCCCGGTGGCCGACCCCGAGGCGCGGCGGGACGTCGCGCCGATGCGCGGCGAGATCCCGAGCCCCATCGATATCCCGTCCGGCTGCCGCTTCCGCACCCGCTGCCCGTTCGCCACCGAGCTCTGCGCCCGGGTCGAGCCGCCGCTCAGCGATGTCGGCGGCGGCCATCTCACCGCCTGCCACTATGCCGCCGAGGTGATGGCCGGCCAGGCGGTCGCCGCCTGATTGGAAACCTGCTTTCATATCTTCAACAGGGCCGGACAACGGTCCGCAAAACAGGAGAGAAATCTATGCTGAAGCGATTGCTGCCGCTCGTTGCCGCGGCGCTGCTGGCCACGGTCGGCCCGGTCTGGGCCACCGGCGAGCTGACCTATGTGGTCAACAACGAATCCGCTGCCTACGATCCGGGCACCACGGCCGAGACCTTTGCCGCGCCGATTATCGGCAACGCTTTCGAAGGCCTGGTGAAATATGCCTCCGACGGCGCCGTGGTGCCGGCTCTGGCCGAGAGCTGGACCATCAGCGATGACGGCCTCACCTATACCTTCAAGCTGCGCGCCGACGCCAAGTGGTCGGACGGCAAGCCGGTGACGGCGGGCGATTTCGTCTATGCCTGGAAGCGCGTCCTGACCCCGGCTTCGGGCGCCAAGAACAGCCAGATGCTCTATGGCATCGTCGGCGCCGAAGAATTCTATGCCGACCAGTCCAAGGACAATGTCGCCATCTCGGCCACCGACGACCACACGCTGACCTTCACCCTGAAGCAGCGCGTTCCCTATATGCTGCAGCTGCTCGGCTACTCGGTCTACTTCCCGGTGCGCGAGGATGTCGTCGCCGCCGATCCGGACGGCTGGACCCGGAAACCCGCGAGCTATATCGGCACCGGCCCGTTCCGTGTCACCGCGATGAATTTCGGCGAGTCCGTCGTCCTCGAAAAGAACCCCGAATATTACAATGCCGCCAATGTCAGCCTCGACAAGCTGACCTTCCGGCTGATCCCCGATCCGGCGACTGCGCTTGCCGCCTATGAGGCAGGCGATGTCGATGGCGTCGAGGCGGTTCCGGCTCCGGAAATCCCGCGCCTCGCTTCCGAAGAGAATAACGGCTTCCTCGTCGTGCCGGCGCTGGGCACCACCTACGCCTTCTTCAACCCGCACCAGAAGCCGCTCGACGACGTCCGCGTCCGCAAGGCGCTGTCGATGGCGATCGACCGCGAGGAAATCGTCGAGTTCGTGCTGCAGTCGGCCGACATCCCGGCCATGGCGCTGGTGCCGCCGGGCATGAACGTCGCCGGTGAGGATTTCCGCGACGGCTCCGATACGTTCGGGCTCGCCCCGACGGCCGAAGTCGATGCCGCCAAGGCCCTGCTGGCCGAAGCCGGCTATCCCGACGGGGCCGGCTTCCCCGAGACGGTCTACGTCACCTACTCGTCGCCGCCGATCGAAAAGCTGCTCGAAGCCATTCAGCAGATGTGGAAGAAGAACCTCAACATCGACGTCAAGATCCAGGCGTCCGAGTGGCAGGTGTTCTACCCCGAGGTGCAGAAGGTTCAGTACCAGATCGCCCAGATGGGCTGGGGCGCCGACTATCCGCACCCGATGACCTTCCTCGACAACTTCGTCACCGGCAGCGCCAACAACCTCGCCAACTGGTCGAACGCCGACTACGACAAGCTGATCGCCGACGCCAAGGCCACCAATGACGAGAAGCAGTCGCTTGCCGACATGCGCGCCGCCGAAGCGCTGATCATGAACGACGCAGTGATCCTGCCGCAGTATCACCGCAACCAGTACATGATGATGAAGCCCTATGTGAAAGGCTTCTGGCGCTCGCCGCTGAACACGCCGTATTTCGACGCTGTTACCATCGAGAAGTAAGCGCCAGGCGCTGGCCGGTGCGGGTTGCCCGCACTGCGCCGTGAGCCATCGAACCCCGGTCTCCCACGAGGCCGGGGTTCGTCGTTCAGGCGCCCCGCTCGACCGGCGTCAGGTAGGGCAGGCGGGCCGCCTCCGGCATCGGCCCGAGCCGGGCCACCATCTCGATATTGGGGTGCATCGAGCGATGCAGGTGCGTCTCCAGCATGCGGCAGGCACTGTCGAGATCGCCGTCGAGCAGCAGATCGTAGATGCTGCGGTGCTCCTCCAGCATGGTGGAGATCTCGTTGCCCGTCCGGTGGCTGCGGAACGTCGCGTGCGTGGCGATCAGCAGCAGCTGGCTGCGTTGCACCGCCTGCAGCAGCTGCCGGTTGTTGCAGCGCGCCACCGTGTCGATATGCAGGTCCTGCTCGATGCCTTCGAGCTCCATGATGCCGCGGTCGCCGCCCTGCGCCCGCACCACCCGATCACGCCGGGCGGTCAGCTCGGCCGCCGTGAACTTGGGGAAGGCCTGGCGCAGCGCCACCGGCTCGAGGATCCAGCGCATCTCGTAATGTTCGCGGATCGACTCGGCGGTCAGCGGCCCGGCATACCAGCGCTGGTTGGCTTCCTGCACGATGATGCCGGTACGGGCCAGCCGGGTCAGCACCTCATGCGCGATGGTCCGGCTCACTCCGTAATGCTCGGCCAGCGCCGATTCGTTGAGCATGAACCGGCCATAGGCAAGGCTCGCGGCGACGGCGTGTTCGACTTCGGGGTAGATCCTGAGCCCGATATTGCGGGGCGACGCGTCGGCTTCGAGCGCTGCCGGCAGCACCAGGCCGGCCTCGCTGAGTTCGAGCCGCAGCGGCTTGGGCGACGCTTCGCCGCCCCGGGCGATGAAGCCGCGGCCGGCAAAGCCGCCGATCAGCCCCTCTTCGTTCAACCGCTTCAGCGCCGCTGCCGCCGGAATGCGGCTCGCCTTGAAGGCGCGCGCCACATTGGCTTCGCCCAGCACCAGTCCGGCCGGAAACGCCTCCCGCTCCAGGTGCTCGCGGAGCACCGCATAGATGGTCTGGTACAGCGGGGCTTCGGGCTTCGGCGACATCGGGCGCCGTTCTACCACCTTGCCCGCCTTCCTGTCTGCGGTCCGATGCGATCGCATATTTGTCCGCTACTGCTTTGAATATCCGCTGAGTGCGCCGACATTCGCCGGTCGGTCCAGCTTCTCGATATCGGTCGTTACGCACTGTGCATGCAATATGCATTGATGCGCTGCCGATTTGCAAGACTGCCGTACGCGTGAAGGGGCGCCACTGGCCCGCATCCCCACCCTTGACTCTGGCGTCATCACGTAACATATGCAGTTACATGATACGCGACAGTCGACTTTCGGGCGTCCTGCACGTCCTGCTGCATATGGCGGAGTATGATGGGCCGGTGACCTCGGACCTGCTGGCCAAAGCCATGCACACCAATCCGGTGGTGATCCGCCGCACCATGGCAGGGCTGAAAGCCAAAGGCTACGTACAGTCCGAGCGTGGCCATGGCGGCGGCTGGACGCTGGCCGAGGGCTTTGGCCGCCTGACGCTGCGCGACATCTACAGCGCACTCGGTTCGCCCGCGCTGCTCGCCATCGGCAACCGCAGCGACAACCCGAGCTGCCTCGTCGAGCAGGCGGTGAACGCGGCCCTCGATGACAGTTTCGCCGCGGCCGAGGCGCTGCTGCTGCAGCGGCTGGGGGAAGTGACCCTCGCCGAGCTCAGCGCCGACTTCCATCGCCGCATGCTGGCCCGCGGCGCCCATTTCGATCTGGAGCACTCCCATGCATCATGATGCCATCGTCATCGGCGGCAGCTTCGCCGGCCTGTCCGCCGCCATGTACATCGCCCGGGCGCGCCGCTCGGTGGCGATCATCGACGCCGGCCTGCCGCGCAACCGCTTCGCCGCCCACTCGCATGGCTTCTTCGGCCATGACGGCAGCGCCCCCGCCGCCATGCTCGACAAGGCCCGCGCCCAGGTGCTGGCCTATCCGACGGCGTCGTTGGTCGTTGGCGAGGCGCGCACCGCCCGGCCGCATGGCGACGGTTTTGCCGTCACCCTCGCATCGGGCGCCGAACTTACCGCCGATCGCCTGGTGCTGGCCTTCGGCCTCAGCGACGAACTCCCCGGTCTTCCCGGCCTCGCCGAGCGCTGGGGGCATTCGGTCATCATCTGCCCCTATTGCCATGGCTTCGAGTTTTCCGGGCAGCAGCTCGGCGTTCTGGCGATGACGCCGATGTCGGCGCATCAGGCCATGCTGGTGGCCGAGTGGGGGCCGGTGACCTATTTCAGCAATGGCTTCGAGCCCGATGCCGCAACCCGGGACGATCTCCTCCGCCGCGGCGTCAGCATCGAGGCGACGCCGGTCGCCGCGCTCCTCGGCACGGCACCCGAGCTGGCGGCTGTGGACCTGGCCGATGGCCGGCGCGTCGCCGTCGATGCGCTGTTCATCGGGCCGCAGTCGCGGCTCAACAGCGATATCGCCGACCAGTTGGGCTGTGCTTTCGACGAGGCGCCGTTCGGCCGCATCATCCGCACCGACGCCCTGAAGCAGACCAGCGTGCCCGGCGTCTTTGCCGCCGGCGACATCGCTCGCCCGATGCATAGCGTCACCTTCGCTTCCGCCGATGGGGTGATGGCGGGAACGGCCTTGCACCGCTCGCTGGTCTTCCCCCTCGCCGCCTGAGCCCGGGGCGGTGCCCGGCGTCTGCGCCGGCAGCATGCGCCCCGCACCTTCGCTGGGGTGGCGCCGGGGGTGAGCCAGGCACATGTGTGATGGCCTGGATCAGGACGCCCTCAGCCGGTACAGCCCGGCGCCGTGGCTCGGTAGTGTGGCGGAGAAGCTGCCCGTGTGGCTGCCGAGCGCCTGCTCCGTCCATAGGTCAGTCACTTCGGCGCTGTCGAGGCCAAGCGGCGCGAGCTTGAAGCCGACTTCGCGCTCCGCCTTGCCGGTGTTGAACAGCGCCAGATAGGCATCGCCGTTCACGGCCCGCGCCGTCCATACCCGGGTACCATCCATGACGAAGTGCGGCTGGTTGTCCGTGCTCGCCTGATTGACTGCCAGCACCTCGCGATTGGTGAGCAACGCCAGGGTCGGCGCATCGAGATGGCGGAGGTCGCCACCCATGATCAACGGCGAGCGGGCTATAGCCCACAGCGTCATCACCGTCTGCTGCTCTGCGAGGGTGAAGCGGGTGTCGCGGTCGCCGAGCGCCAGCCGGCCGAGCGGCAACATATCGGCATCCGGCCAGGCCCCGGGGCGTCGCCATGGGTTCCAGTTTTCCAACCGGACGAACTGCGCCTCGAGCATCGTCCACTCGTCCCAGAAATCATCGCTGATCCGCCACAACTGGGCGTGGTCGCGCACATGCTCTGCCCGGATCACCGGGGTCTCACCCGGCGACAGCGACAGCACCATCGGCCGGCCGGTCTTGACGATCGCATGGTGCGCCGCCTCGATCTCGGCGGCGTGCGCATCATAGGGACGGCTCATGTCGTCCATCTTGATGAAATCGACGCCCCACTCGGCGTAGAGCGCAAATATGCTGTCATAATAGGCCTGTGCGCCGGGCCGGCTCATATCGACGCCGTACATGTCGGGGCTCCAGCTGCAGATGCTGGAGGTGTCGGCAATGTCGCGGGCCCGCACCGAAGTGCCCAGCACCGGCAGGTTGAGCTCGACCGCCAGCCGCGGGATGCCGCGCATGATGTGAATGCCGAACTTCAGCCCCAGCCCATGCACCTGCCGCGCCAGCTCGGCGAAGCCGACCCCGTTGGCGGCCGAGGGGAAACGGTTCAGCGCCGGCGTGACCCGGCCATGGCCGTCCATCGTCGGCACCGGCTTGGTGTTGTAATTGTAGCTCCTGGCTTCCGGCTCGTACCACTGGATGTCCACGGTGAAGACGTCATAGCCGAAGGGCAGCAGCTTCTCGGCCATGATCGCCGCCGTCTCCAGCGCCTGCGCCTCGGTGATCGTCGTGGCAAAGCTGTTCCAGCTGTTCCAGCCCATCGGCGGGGTCGGGGCGAGAATGGTCATGGTTGGCGTCGATCCGGTTACTGAGACGGCGACGCCAACCCCGCGCCGGCCACGACGTCAAGCGTCGCCTCGGCCGACCGAGCGAACCCGAAAGCATTCGCCCGATTTTCAGGAGTCGGCGCGCCCGGCGTCAGGCCTCACGGCGCGAGGTCCTGTCCTAGCCCGCCATCGACGGTGAACCGCGCGCCGGTGGTGAAGGTGGCGTCGAAGCCGAGGAACAGCACCGCGTTCGCCACTTCGTCCACCGTCCCGTGGCGGTGCATCGGGGTAACAGCGTCGCCAATGCGGCGGAACTCTTCGCGTTCGGTAGCGCTGGCGCCGGCAACGCCCATTGTCGGGGTGTCGATGAAGCCGGGGCTCACCACGTTGACGCGGATAGCCCGCGGCAACAGTTCGGCAGCCAGCACCTTGGCGAACGACCGCATGGCCGCCTTGGAGGCGGAATAGACGCCCATCCCTGCCGTGCCGGACTCATCGGCGATCGACGAGGTGAAGACGATGCTGCCGCCGTCGACCAGTAATGGCAGCAGCCGCTGCGTGGCAAAGAACGCCCCCTTGGTGTTGAGATTGAAGGCCAGGTCGTAGTCGGCCTCGGTCACCTCGGCGATCGGCTGCAGGGCGGAGAGCCCGGCATTGATGTGGAGGAAATCGAACCGGCCGAACTGTTCCCGCACCGTTTCCGCCAACTGGTCGATCGCGCCCAGATCGGCCGAGTCGGAGATGAGGACGCGGGCGCGTTCGTCGGCGAGTTCGAGGCGCGCCGCTTCGACATTGGCGGGATTGCGCCCGGTGAGCAGCACTTCGGCGCCGGCGGCGAGCAGCGCCTTGCCCACCGCGAGACCCATGCCATGGGTGCCACCGGTGATGACGGCTTTCTTGCCGACGAGATTGCGGATCGGGAATGGGGAGGTCATCGTCGTCCTTGCGCGGGTTCTGTTGCGATGCCCGTCAGGTGGTCGATCGCCTCGCCCGATCAAGCACTTACCCAGAGCTCGGCAACTAACCTCGCGGTTGGTTTTGGGCGCCCAAGGCCGTCTGCGACCGCGAGATTATTTTCCGCTCCGTGGTTGAACTGCCCCCGGTGCCGGGCAATGTTGCCCGAACACGCAAGCAGGAGCAGCACCCATGCCGGCGCCACAACCCTATAGCTGCGGCCTCGGTCCGGCCTTCGACGTCATCGGCGGCAAATGGAAGGGGTTGATCCTGTGGCGTGTCCACACCGCCCCACGCCGCTTCGGTGAGCTACGCCGCCTGATCCCCGGGATCAGCGAGAAGGTGCTGAACGAGAGCCTGCGCGAGATGGAGGCAGCCGGCCTCGTGCGGCGTGAAATCTTCCCCGAGGTGCCGCCGCGCGTCGAGTACTCGGCAACCCCGCTTGGCGTCGAACTCGACATCGCGCTGGCGCCGCTCGCCAAGTGGGGCGAGCGCTACGCCGAACGTCTGGCCGCCGAGCCGGCCTGAACTCAGCCCGCCCTCAGCGTCGCCTCGATCTCCGCACGCGTCGGCATCGACGGCGCGGTGCCGGGCTTCTGCACCGAGAGCCCTGCCGTGGCGCAGCCGAAGCGAATGGCATCGACGGGTGACTGGCCCTCGGCCAGCGCCACGGCAAAACCGCCATTGAAGGCATCGCCGGCGCCGGTGGTCTCAACCACCTTCTCCACCCGGAAAGCCGGCACCATGTGGGTGCCCGCTTCGCCATGCAGCAGGGCGCCCTTTTCGCCCAGCGTGATCAAGGCGTTCTTCGCCCCGCGACGGACGAACTCCTTCGCCGCCAGCAGCGCGTCGGCTTCGGTTTCGACCTTGAGGCCGGTCAGCGTCGCCGCCTCGGTCTCGTTCGGCGTGACATAGTCGCAGAGCGCATAGATCGCGTCGTCGACCGGCAGCGCCGGCGCCGGGTTGAGAATGGTGATCACCCCGTGCGTTCGGGCCAGGGTCAGCCCGGCGATCGCCGTCTCGACCGGCTGCTCGAACTGCGTCACCAGCACCTTCGAGCCGGCAATGGCCTGCTCTGCGGCCGCCACATCGGCCGGCGACAGTTTCGCCGCCGCGCCGCTCTCGACGATGATGGCGTTGTTGCCGGTCTCGGTGGAAACGAAGATGAAGGCCGCGCCGGTCGGCAGTTCCTCATCGATCGCTACAGCCGAAATGTCGATGCCGTCCGCCGCCCAGGCCTTCTGTGCCATGTCGCCGAAAGTGTCGCGACCGATGCGGGTGATCATCCGCGCGTCGCCCCCGGCGCGCGCCGCGGCGATCGCCTGGTTCGAGCCTTTGCCGCCCGGACCATCCTTGAAGCCCTGGCCGAGAATGGTCTCGCCCATCAGCGGCAGGCGCGGCGCCCGGAACGCCAGATCCGCCACGAAAATCCCGAGCACTGCAACAGGTGCGCGCATGGTTCCTCCTTACACACGGGCGCTGTACGCGCCTCTGGACTACTTCCGGCAGACGGCCCCCTCCCATCCTCACCCATGAAGGGGGAGGTGCCCCGCCGGTGTGCTCGGCACAATCGAAGACAGAGCCTCGACTCTTCACCTCCCCCTTTATGGGGGAGGCCGGGAGGGGGCCGTCTCTCTCAGTTTACGTCAGTTTCCCCGCCTTCAGCGCCGCCAAAATCCACTCCCGATACTTTTCGTCCCGTCCTTCGAGCTCGGGGGAAACCTTGCTGGCTTCGGTCATGAAGTAAAGATAGTCGCGCCCCATCGCCTCGCCGCGCCCGGTATGCATGTCGACGGCGAAATCCGGGATTTCCGGCATGCGCTCGCCGAACGCCATGGCGTGCTTGGCCCAGTTGACCATGTCGTCGCTGGTGCGGTCCTTCTTGCCCGATGACAGCACGCGGATCGCGTGTGCTGCGAACAGGAACCGGTCATGCGTCGGCCGGTCGAAGCGCTGATGCGTGCGGTAGAGCGTATCGATCAGCACCGGCGCATCGAGATTGCCGAACCCCACATCCTCGACCGAGATCACCGCCAGCCGGTCCCACAGCTTCTGCTCGAGCTCGGGGCTGGTGAGATACATCTCCCAGCCGAGCAGCACGGCGTTCTCGGTGAGCCCGCGGCGGATGGATTTCTGCAGCGCCGAGATCACCTCGTCGGCCGGAAAGCCGTTCTCGGTGGTGGTGCGCTGCCACGGATCGGGCGCCTGCTTGACCTTGGTCGCCCCGGTCATTTGCCCGACACCCAATTGGCGATGTTGTTCCACAGCGGCGCATAGCCGGCCCAGTCGACGAAGGGCGGCGGGGCCCAGTGCGGCCCGCAATCGGAAGTGAACACCGCCGAGCGGCCCTTGCCGAATTCGGCCACCGCGATCAGCGGATCGCCGCCGACCCGCACCAGCACCTCGGCATCGGGCTTGGCCACCACTTCGTTATAGCCGAGCAGCGCCGGCCATTCGCCCGCGATCCCCTTGGTGATCGGGTGGCCGGGGTCGCCGACATGCGCGACGACGCCCTGCGGGTTCTCCTGCCGGTCGTCGTGGCGCGACAGCGTCACCGGCAGCACCTCTTCGATCGCCGTGCCGGCATACTGGCCCTTGGCGTCAATGCCCTGGAAGGTGAGGTAGCCGCCGATCATCACGAGGCCGCCGCCATTGAGCACGTAGTCCTTGATCGCCGTCAGCCGGTTGGGCAACGGCACCGAGCGCACGAACGTGTCGGGGTGGAGCAGCAGCGTATTGGCGCCGATGTCGGAGAGCATCACCACGTCATAGGCGGCAAGCGCCGCCGCCGTCTGCGGGAAATCGCGCGCCGCGAGGTGGTTGGGGAGGAACGTCACCTCCCAGCCGCCGCTCTCCAGCGCCGCTTTCAGCCAGCGCACGCCCTCATTGTATTCGGTGGTGGTGAAGCTGTCGAAACCCTTGGTGTGGATCGAATGGGTGACCCAGGATTCCCCGGCAATCAGTACGCGCTTGCTCACGCTACAAAGTCCTTCCGTGTGGGTGCGGCGACCGATTGGCGCCGGATGAGTTCGACCGGCAGCCGCGTCAACAGCGGCGGCGTTTCGCCGTTGAGCAGCGCCAGGAGGGTCTGGAAGCCCTGTCGGCCAAGCTGCTCGACCGGCTGGCGGATGGCGGTCAGAGGCGGCGTCAGCAACGCGCCCAGCGGCATGTCGTCGAAGCCGATCAGCGAGACGTCGTCGGGAACGCTGACGCCGGCCTCCTTGAGGCCCATCACCGCGCCGATCGCGAGGTAATCCGACGAGGCGAAGATCGCCGTCGGCGGCAGCGGCAGCTCCAGGAATTTTCGCGTGGCGGCGCGCGCCAGCTCCGGCGCGAAGCTGCCGATGGCGACATATTCGGGCCGCACCGCGATGCCGGCCTCGTTCATCGCCATGAGAAAGCCCTCCCGCCGCTCCGTCACCGTCAGCAGGCCATGCGGCCCCCCCAGATAGGCGATGCGACGGTGCCCGGCTTCGATCAGGTGGCGCGTGGCGGCATGCGCCCCTTCGGTGTTCTCGACGAACAGCCGCGGCACCCCGACCCCGGGAATGTCCTCGTCGACGATGACGACGTTCCTGCGCTTGCCGATCAGCGTCGCGAGCGTGCCGTCATCGGGCGTATTGGTCATCATCAGGAGGCCATCGACATGCCGGTCGTGCAGCCGTTCCAGCGAGGCGATCTCGCGGTCGCGGTCCGAGCGGGTGGAGCTCATGAACACGGTGTAGCCATGCCGGTCCGCCTCGTCCTCGAAGGCCGAGGCCAGCTCGGCAAAGAACGGCTCGCGGATTTCCGGCGTCACCAGCCCGACCGCTTCGGTCTTGCCGGTGGAGAGGCGCTTGGCGAGGAGGTTCGGCCGGTAATCGAGCTTGGCGATCGCCGCATCGATCCGCCCCGCCGTCGAGGGCGGCAACTCGATACGATTGTTCAGGTACCGGGACACCGTCGTCGGCGACACCCCGGCATCCTGCGCCACATCATGGATTGTTGCCATTGCACCCCCACTCGCGAGGGTAAGCTAGATCGATGCAAGCGCTTTAGTAAAGCGGTTTCGTTGCCGGATTCCCTGATGCTTTGCATGTCGATGGGCGACCTTGCTTTCCCCACACTCGGTGTCATCCCTGCGGAAGCAGGGACCCAACTCGCAGCCCGTGCCAGCGGAGAAATGGGTCCCTGCTTCCGCAGGGATGACATCGGAGTTGGGGTGAGGAGCGGCGCCCGTCCCTGACCGGCACTTCTACCAAACCACCGGATGCACTTCGCCCGTCGCCACGTTGACGAAGCCTTCGGGCGCCAGCGGCGAGGGCGCCACCAGCACCCAGGTCCAGGGCGCGCAGGTGAGCGTCGCGAACATCAGCCGCTCCGGAAAGCCCGGGTTCCAGCGTGGGCGGAAGGTCGGCTCGTACATCCAGTCCACCTCTGCGGCGGCGCGGTAAAGCGCTTGCATGTCGGCGTCGAGCTCCGCCGCCGGGCGCTTCGACATCAGCCCGCCGATCTCGAACCGCACCGTCGCCGTCACCTTGCCCTTGTGCACCAGCGCCCAGCCGCCCTGGGTCTCCCGCAGGGTGTTGACCGCCAGCGCCATGGCGGCGTCGGATGAACCGCAGGTCCAGATATTGTGCTTGTCATGCGCCACCGAGCAGGCAACGGCAGTGTCCGGGTCGCGCGGCCCACAGCCGCGCCAGAACATCTTGGCCACTGTCCCATCGCCCGAGAAGCGATCGACGATGGCGAACTTGGTGAGGTTCTCGCTGTCGAGCCGCTGCACCTCGCCGTCCATCACCGGCAGCTCCATGGTGTAGAAATCCGGGTGCCAGTGGAACGGCCGGATTACCGCCGCCTGCATGGTCGTGCGCCCCGGCGCTGCCTTGATGGCGAAGTCGGCGGGCATGATCTCGCGCCGGATGTTGATGGTCTCTGTCGCCCATTGCGGCCAGGCAATATCGGGCACCTTGCCGATGAAGCTGGTGCCTTCCGAGATCTGCGCCCCATCCGCCCAGACCTTGGCGATCTTCAGCGCCGCCACATCCTCGAGCAGCACGACGTCGGCGAACCGCCCCGGCGAGATCGAGCCGACCCAGGGCGTCAGCCGCATGTGCCGCGCTGGATTGATGGTGGCGCATTGAATGGCGATCTCCGCCGGCAGGCCCGCCGCGATGGCCGTGCGGATATTGTGATCGGTGGCGCCGCTCTCCAGCGTCAGCGTGGCGCTGCGATCGTCGGTGGCGAACGCCACCTGGCTCCAGTCGACGAGGCCCTTCTGCAGCAGCCCGGTGACGATCTCGGTCATCGAGTGGATGCGGATCTCGATGAAGAGGCCGTGCCTGAGCTTGTCCCAGGCTTCGTCGGCCGTCATCATTTCGTGGTCCGAGGCGAGGCCGGCCGCGGCGAAGGCGTTGATCTCGGCCAGTGTCCGCAGCCCCGCGCCGTGCCCCTCGACCACGCCGCGCGCCGCGAAGGTGGCCTCGATCATCCCCCACAGCCGCTGGTGCGAGGGGTTTTCCGGGTTCCACACCGCCGGCCAGTCCATCACCTCGTCGAGCCCGGTGACCATCGGGCTCGCGGCCATGAACCGCGCCTGCTCGTCATGGCCGAAATACCCGCCGCCCCACTCATAGGCGGTGGGCGGCACGGCCGAGCCCGGCTGCGGGAAGATCTTCAGCGGCGAGCCGGCCAGCCGCGCCGTCAGCCAGAATTCGAGATTGTGCGGGCCGTCGACATTGGAGAACTCGTGGCTGGCCTCGCAGGTCCAGGTATTGCCGCGCGGCATCACCAGCGCCGCTTCCCATTCCGGCGTCAGGTGCGAGCTCTCGATATGCTTGTGCACTTCGCCGAAGCCGGGCACCGCGGCGAGCCTGGGCTCATGGAACCGTTCCTTGACCTGGCCCTGGTATTCGCCCGCCGGGCCCACCCAGGCGATGCGCTTGCCGCGCATGACGATTTCCTGGTCATGCATCCAGGTGCGCGAATGCACGTCGAGGAGCTTTCCGACCCGCAGCGACCGATCGGCCGGGCGCTTGCCCAGGGCCACCAGCAGCAGGTCCTGCCGGATTTTGACTTCGTCGGCGGCGGTGATGAGGAGGTCGTCGGGGAGGGAGGTCATAGAGGTATCAGTCGTGCTCAAATTCCGTACTTCCTCTTCCAGACCCCGATCAGCCGCAGCGACTCCGCCGCGATCCCGCCGATCAGTTCCTCGCCCTTCTGCGCCGTCGCTGGGCGCGGGTCGCCGAACACGCCCGATCTGTTGAAGGCCGAGAGTTTCATCGGTTCGGCGCCGAACAGCTCGGGGAAATCAGGATACTCCGGCGCGGCGCGCTCCATCCGCACCGTCTCCGGCGCCAGTGCCAGCATCATCGAGGTTTCCACCTCGTCGGCATGGTAGAAACCCGGTCCTGCCGGCTCGCTCTCCATCAGCTCGGCGGCCAGCGCCTCGAGCCGCGGATAGTCGAGATGCAGCACCGGAAAACCCGCTTCGCCCAGCGCCCGCGCCGCGAGGTTGATCGGCTCGCGATTGCCGAAATGTCCGTTCACGGTGATGAGGCCCTTGACCCCCATCCGCTGCAGCCCGCGGCCGATATCGGTGACGGTCAAGCGTAGCGTGTCGGGCGACAGCGACAGCGTTCCCGCCCAGTCTTCCGCCGTCCAGGCATCGCCATAGGCGATCGCCGGCAGCAGCAGGGCGTCGCAGCCCTCTGCGATGCGCCGGGCCATCCCGCTCGCCAGCACCGTATCGGTCAGCAGCGGCAGGTGGGCGCCATGCTGCTCCACCGCCCCCACCGGCAGCACCGCCAGCAGCCCCTTCGCGATGGCGGCCGAAACCTCTTCCCAGCTGGCCCTTGCGGTATCGAGCATCAGGCCCATCCGACGATATTGAGCGGTGCGCCGGGGGCGATACGGCCGAGCAGTTCGCTGACGCTCAGGCTGTAGTCCACCGGGCCGCCGAGCCGGGTGCCGAGCGCCGCCTCGGCGATATCGGCGGCCTGGTAGCCATGCGCGATCAGCTCGATCATCGCCGCCTGCAGCGGTCCCATGGTCGGGTTGAAGGCAACGCTCTCGATCGAGGAGCCCGCCACCATCTGCCCGTCGTTGAGCGCCAGCACCACGGCGCCGGGGCATTTGCTGTATGGGGCATGGGCCCGCCGCCCCGCATCGAGCAGCCGGTCGGCGATACGCACCGGCCAGTCGTTGGCGGAAAGCGCGAGCCCCGCGTCGTAGGCGCCGGCGATGGCGCCCTGTTCGCCCAGGTAGTCGGGGTCGAATGGCCACGGATAGAGCTGCGCCATCGTCAGCCGATGCCCGAGCGGGTCGATCAGCGTCAGCTCCCGGCTCGTGGCAAACTCGGAAATGTACTGCCGGCAATGGGCGCAGGGGTGCGCCTCGCCGATCGCGATGGTCTCGATCGTGGTGCCGCGCGAGGCGGCGCGGGTGAACACGAAGCCCTCGCCATGCACGGTGAAGCCCAGATGCGTGCCGGGGAATTCCACATTGCCGCCCAGGATCAGGTTACCGGTCTCGCGCTCCAGCCCCACCGCGCCGACGAAGAAATTCGAGATCGGCGGCCGGGCGATGCCGCGTGCCGGCCCCAGCGCCAGAAGCATCAGCTCCTCGACGCTGCCGAGCCCGAAGCTTTGGCGCAGTATCGTCGCTTCATCGGCGAGCACGATGCTCCCCAGATTATCTTCCGGTCGGCGCGCTTTTGCTGCGACCAGGGTCGCGATTTCTGCGCCGAGCCTGTCGCCGATTTCAGCCTGCTGGCGGTCGAAGCGGGCGGCGATATCAGGGTTCGCCTGGAACGGATTGAGGCTCACTTGCGGTGCCGTGTCCTGCCGCGAATGCATTTGACAAGCGGCTTTTGAGTGTCGTTAGATCGTCATGTAAACCGGTTTACCGGACGGGGGTCAAATGGGTTCAACGCTTATCCACGGAGCGACGGTTCTTTCCGTGGACGCTGAAAATCGGGTGTTCGAGGGTGGCTTCGTCGCCATCCGCGATGGTCGGATCAGCGGTGTAGGACCTTCTGGCGCCACTCCCAACCCGTCCGGCTTCGACGAGGTGTTCGACCTGACCGGACACCTCGTCATGCCGGGCCTGGTCAATGCCCATACCCATTCGGTGATGGTGCTGTTCCGCGGCCGCTCGGAAGGCCAGAGCCTCCTCACCATGGAGGGGTGGTACAACTCGATCCGCGAGCCGGAACTATCGCTCGTTGCCTCCGATGTCGGCCCCGCCGTGGCGCTGAGCTGCGCCGAGATGGCGCTCTCGGGCACCACCACTTTCTGCGACCAGTATTTCTTCGCCGAGGAGATCGCCGACGCCGTGAAGGATGCCGGACTCCGCGCCGTCATCGCCTATGGCATCGTGCAGCTGGGCGACGAACGCCGTGGCGCGGAGGAACTGGCCAGGGCCACGGCTTTCCTCGAGCAGCAGCGTTCGGCCGATGGCCGCATCATTCCCTGGTTCGGCCCGCACGCGCCCTATGTCGACAACACCGAGGCGCTGCTGGTCGAGGAGGTGGCGGTCGCCAACAAATACGGCGTCGGCCTGCATCTGCACATGGCCTGCGGCCCCGAGGACAACGAGGAGACCGAGCGCCGCTACGGCACGACCGCGGCAGTGGCGCTCGAACAGCTCGGCTTCTTCAACGGCCGCATTCATGCGGCCCACTGCATCGACCTCAGCGGCGAGGATATCGCGGTGTTTGCCCGCGCCCCGCATGCTTCGGTGTCCTACAACGCCTCGGCTGGGCTGCGTTCGGGCCGGGCGGGCATCTGTCCGGCGGTCGAGCTCCGTGCGGCCGGGGTCACCGTGGCGCTCGGCACCGACAATGTCGCCGCCAACAATTCCTACGACATGGTCTCCGAAATGCGCGTCGCCGGGCTGGTCGCCAGCCATCGCGAGGGCGTGGCGCAGCCGCTGTCGAGCCGCGACCTCGTCCGCATGGCGACGATCGAAGGGGCCAAGGCACTGGGTCTCGATCACGAGATCGGCAGCCTCGAGGTCGGCAAGGCCGCCGATATCGCGGCCTTCGACCTCCGCGGCGCCGGCTATTCCGAAACGCCGGATCCCGAGACCCTCCTGATCTACTCGGGCAGCGGCCGCGACCTGCGTCACCTTTGGGTGGGCGGCGAGCAGTTGGTCGCCGACCGCACCTTGACGCGCCGGCCCTTTGGAGACATCCGACAGGCCTACTCGGCGACTTACGCCGACTTCTGGAACCGCGTCGCGGCCGCCAAGGCCGAAGACGGCAAGAACAAGAAAGCTGTAGCTTGACCAAACGTACTTTCATCTTCGACAGCGACGGTGGCGTCGACGACGCCCAGGCGCTCATCCTGCTGGTTGCCAACGGCAAGGTGCCGGACCTGATCACCACGGTGTTCGGCAATGTCGGTCGCGACCAGGCGACCACCAATCTGCTCGCCACCTGCGCTCAGCTCGGCGTTTCCATTCCGGTGCATCGCGGTGCAGATCGGCCGCTGACCCAGCCGATCATCGATGCCAAATACGTCCATGGCGACGACGGCCTCGGCGGCGCCCCGCGCCCCGCCACGCAGGAAACCCACGCCTCCGACGACGGCGTCGGCGTGCTGATCCGCACCTTCAACGCCGCCAAGGCCAAGGGCGAGAAGGCCGACATCCTGATGATCGGCCCCCTGACCAACCTGGCGCTGGCGCTCCGCCTCGATCCCTCGATCATCGACGGCATCGGCACGCTCACCATCATGGGCGGCAATGTCTATGGCCGCGGCAACACCACCCCGGCCGCCGAGTTCAATATCTATGCCGACCCCGAGGGCGCCCATGTGGTGCTGACTGCGGGCATCGAGACGGTGGTGATCCCCTGGGAGCCCTGCCTCACCCACTTCATGGTGGGCGAAAAGATCGATGCGCTGTTCGCCGGCATTCCGGCGTCGCCGCTGAAGACCTTCAACGAGGCGCTGCAGAAGCACGCCCGCGAGAACGGCATCCGCCGCGGCCTGCCGGACCGCTTCCTCTATGTCGATCCGCTGGCCGCCGCCGTGGTGCTCGATCCCTCGATGGTCACCAGGTCGACGATTGCCTCGTCGAGCGTCGAGCTTGCTCCGGGCCTGACCCGCGGCATGACGCTGGTCGATCCGTCCGGGCGCCTCGGCACCCCCAAGATTACGTTCGTCGAGGAAGTCGACGTTGCCAAGGTCGACGCGCTCTACGCCGTATCCGCCGCCTATTCCCCCAAGCATTAGAACAAACGCAAACAGGAGTGCGCATGTCTCTGATCTCGACTCTCGGCAAGGCCGCAGCAGGTATCCTGCTCACGGCTTCGATGCTGGGCTCCACGGCGATCCCCGCCGCGGCCCAGGAATACACCAAGGACAACCCGCTCAAGGTCGCACTGGTGCTGCACGGCACGCTCGGCGACAAGAGCTTCTTTGATGATGCCGCTGCCGGCATGAAGCGGGCCGAGGCCGAGCTTCCGGTCACCGTCAAGATCATCGAGGCGGGCTATGACCGTTCGAAGTGGCAGCCGGCGCTCGCCGATGCCACCGACTCCGGCTACGACGTCATCATCGCTGGCACCTTCGACATGACCGGCTACATCGCCGAACTGGCGCCGCAGTATCCGGATGTGAAGTTCATCGATTTCGACGATGCGCCGGACTTCACCAAGTGCGACTGCAAGAACGTCCTCGGCGTGCAGTACACCACCTCGTCGGCCGGCTACCTCGCCGGTTACGCTGCGGCCAAGATCTCGAAGTCTGGGATCCTGGGCACCATTATCGGCATGGAGTTCCCCACCGTCACCGACTTCAAGGTCGGCTTCGACCAGGGTGCGCTGGCCGCCAATGACAAGATCCAGATCCTGAACGCCGTCGCCGGCACCTTCAACGATCCGGCCAAGGGCAAGGAAATCGCCCTCGCCCAGATCAACCAGGGCGCCGACATCATCTTCCCGATCGCCGGCGGTACCGGCATCGGTTCGCTCCAGGCGGTCAAGGACTCGCCCGGCAAGCTCGCCGTCGGCGTCGACAGCGACCAGGCCGCGATCTTTGCCAGCACCGACCCGGCGCAGGCCGATGTGATCTTCACCTCGGTGGAAAAGAAGGTCGGCCAGTCGCTGCTGCTGGCGCTCAAGGGCACCATCGACGGCACCCAGGTCTATGGCCAGCGCGTGCTGCTCGGCCTCAAGGACGGCGCTGTCGGCATCTCCAAGAACGCCCAGTACGAAAAGCTCGTGCCGGCCGAGGTGCGTGCCGAAGTCGATGCCCTCGAGGCAAAGATCATTGCCGGTGAGATCACCGTCAACACCGACATGAAGTAAACCAACCGGGCCCCGCCGCAATGCGGGGCCCGACTTTTTCTGGTGCGGGTAATGGGGATGGGGACGTCCCGAGCCCGCTGAACGTCTGGCGCAGAGCGGGGCAGCATGGCGCTTCTGGAAGCAATCGGGATCGGCAAGACCTATCCCGGCGGAGTGGTGGCCAATGACGGGGTCAATCTCGTCATCGAGCCGGGCGAGGTTCACGCCGTGGTCGGCGAGAACGGCGCGGGCAAGTCCACCCTGATGAAAATTCTGTTCGGCATCGAACAGCCCAATGCCGGCACCCTGCTGCTAGACGGCAAGCCGGTGAAGTTCGCCAATCCGCGCGAAGCGATCGATGCCGGCATCGGCATGGTGTTCCAGCACTTCTCGCTGGTGCCCAGCTTTTCCGTCTACGAGAACGTGGTGCTCGGCTCCGAGCCCAAGGCCGGTATCCGGCTCGATCGCCATAAGGCGATCGCCGAGGTCGAGGCGCTGAGCGAGAAGTTCCGGCTGAAGGTCGACCCGCTGCCACCGGTCCGCACCCTGCCGGTGGGCCAGCAGCAGCGCGTCGAAATCCTCAAGGCGCTCTATCGCAACGCCCGCATCCTGATCCTCGACGAGCCGACCGCCGTGCTGGCGCCGCAGGAAGTGCAGGAGCTGTTTGTCGCCATCCGTTCGCTGGTGGCGCAGGGCAAGACGGTGATCTTCATCGCCCACAAGCTGCCCGAAGTGCTCGAGATTTCAGACAGCATCACGGTGATGCGGCAGGGCAAGACCGTCGGCCAGGTGAAGACCCGCGAAGTCACCGAAAAGAGCCTCGCCGCCATGATGGTCGGTCGCGAGGTCAGCCTCCGGGTGGAGCGCAAGGCCACCGACCAGAGCGAGCGTGTTGCCGCGGTCACCGGCCTCCGCGTCGTCAATGCCCGCGGCACCGAAGTGGTGGCCGGGCTCGACCTCAATGTCCATGCCGGCGAGATCGTCGGGCTGGTCGGGGTCGAGGGGAACGGGCAGGCCGAGACGCTCGAGGCGATTACCGGACTGCGCTCGATCGCCGGCGGCGATATCCAGGTCGCAGGCCGCAACGTCAGCAGCATGAGCGTGCTCGAGCGGCGCGGCCTCGGCCTCGCCTCGATCCCCGAGGATCGCATCGCCGAAGGTCTCGCCACCGGCGCCTCGGTGGCCGAGAACCTCGTCGCCACCAGGCTCAACGACCCCCGCTACGTCCGCAGCGGCCTGCTCGACCTCAAGGCGATCAGAGCCAATGCGCAAAAGCTGATCGAGCGTTTCTCGATCCGCGTCGGCGGGCCGTCCTCGGCGGTCGGCACGCTCTCGGGCGGCAACATGCAGAAAGTGGTGGTGGCGCGCGAACTGAGCGAGCAGCCCAAGCTCCTCCTCGTCAACCAGCCGACCCGCGGCGTCGACCTGGGCGCCACCCAGTTCATCTGGCGCACCATTACCGACGCCCGTGATGCCGGCGCGGCGGTGCTGCTGAGCTCGGCTGATCTCTCTGAACTGCTGGCCCTGAGCGATCGGCTGATCGTGCTCTATCGCGGCAAGATCGTCGCCGCCTTCATCAACCAGCCCGACCTCTCCCCCGAAACGCTCGGCGCCTACATGCTCGGGCTTTCCACCCAGACCAGCGAAGAAATGCAGGTGGCCCTCAAATGAGCACCCTCCCGGCCATCGATCGCAGTTCGCGGTTCAAGACAATGCGCCGCGAGGTCGGCCGCGCCCTTGGCGCGCTGGTCATCGCGCTGCTCGTCGCCTTCGTCGTCGTGCTGCTCACCTCCAAGGCGCCGTTCGAGGCGCTCAACGTGCTGCTGACCCAGCCATTGTCGCGCCCGCGCACCATCGGGCTGTGGATCGACGATATCGCCAAGCTCACCGTCACCGGCCTTGCCTTCAGCCTGGTGTTCCAGGCCCGGCAGTTCGCCATGGGCGTGCAGGGCCAGGTCTATATCGGGGCGCTGGCGGCCACCTATGTGGCGCTGTCGCCGCTCGGCGCCAGCTGGGCCGGCATCCCGCTCGGCATCGCCGCCGCCATGCTGGCCGGCGCCTTCTACGGCTTCATCCCCGGCATCGCCAAGGCCAAGCTCGGCGCCAACGAGATCGTCTCGTCGCTGATGCTCAATTACATCGCCATCGAGCTCTGCAACTATCTGGTGCGCGCCAACCTGCCCAAGCCGCAGGCGGGCGTGCTGACCACCAACGATTTCCCCGATAGCGCGGTGTTCCCCACCCTGGTCGCCAATACCCGCATCGACCTGTCGATCATCTTCGCGCTGGTCGCCGTGGTGCTGGTGTGGTTCGCGCTCTATCGCACCAGCTGGGGCCTGAAGCTGCGGCTGGTCGGCCACAATGCCCGCTTCGCCGAATATTCCGGCATCAAGGCGACCTTCATCATGGTCTCGGCGATGACCGCCTCCGGCGCGCTGGGCGGGTTGCTCGGCTCGATGTTCGTCCAGGGCCAGACCTACGGCAAGCTGACGGTGCTGTTCGAAGGCGGCCTCGCCTTCGAGGGCATCCTCGTCGCCATCGTGGCGCGCAGCCGGCCGCTGGCGGTGCCGATCGTCGCAATCTTTTACGCCTATCTCAGGCAGGGGGCGCAGCTGATGAACATCCGTACCGATGTTCCGGCCGAGGTGATCGGCATCGTCACGGCGATCATCATCCTGCTCGTTTCCTCGTCCTACTCGCTCAACTTCATCACGCGGCTGTTCCGGCGCGGCCCGGCCGCCTCGGCGGCGCCCGCTGCTGCCGGGGGTGCCGCCAAATGATGGAACTCTTCCTCACCGTCTTTTCGGCGGCCTTCTTCGTCACCGTCATCCGCACCACCACGCCGCTGTTGCTGGCGACGCTGGGCGGCCTCATCGCCGATCTCGGTGGCGCGCTCAATGTGGCGCTCGAAGGCATGATGCTGATCGGCTGCCTCACCGCAGTGATCGTTTCGGTCTATGCCCCGTGGTATGTCGCGGTGCTCGCCGGCCTCGGTGCCGGCGCGCTGCTCGGGCTGATCATGGCGTTCTTCGCTTTCCGGCTGAAAGCCGACATCATCCTCGTCGGCTTTGCCATCAACATCCTCGCGGCGGGCGGCACGGTGTTCGCCCTGGCGCTGGCCACCGGCGGCGACAAGGGCACCTCGATCAACCTGCAGAGCAAGGCCATCCCGGCCGTCGACCTCAGCTTCCTCTCGGGCATCCCGGTGGTCGGCCCGACCCTCTCCGCCTTCCTGTCCGGGCACTCGGTGCTGAGCTGGTTGGCCGCTATCCTCGTCTTCGCGGTGTGGTATTTCCTCTACCGCACGCCCTGGGGCCTGTGGCTGCGCGGCGTCGGCGAGTATCCGGCCGCCCCGGAAGCCGCCGGCATCCCGGTCAACAAGATCCGCACCTGGAGCCTCATCGTCTCGGGTGCCCTGGCCGGTCTCGGCGGCGCGCAGCTGGCAATGTTCAACTATGTCGGCTTCACCCGCGACATGACCGCCGGCCGCGGCTTCATCGCGCTCGGCGCAGTGCTGCTGGGGGCCCGCCATCCGGTCGGCGCGCTGCTGGCGGCGCTGCTGTTCGGCGCCTTCGAAGCGCTGGCGGTGGTGATGCCGGGCCTGTTCAACGACATCCCGGCCGAGCTCATCCGCGCCATTCCCTTCGTCGTGACCATCGCCGCCCTGGTGCTGTTCTCGATCCGCGCCCAGCGCGCGCTGGCGCTGCGCGGGGTGAAGTAGCAGAGGTAGGGCTGCAAACTTCCCCTCACCCCGACCCTCTCCCCGGAGGGGAGAGGGGCCGATATGGCACCGCCGGTACCCCCTGTCGTCCCCTCTCCCCTCTCTGGGGAGAGGGTCAGGGTGAGGGGCAGTATCAGCCAATCGCAGCCGTCGTGCGCCCCTAAAACCAGATCTCCGGCTCGTGCAGGATCTGGAGGTTCTCCGCCGGCTCGCCGTTGATGCGGCGGAGCAGCAGCTCGCCCATCTGCTTGCCGGCGAGTGCGGTGTCCTCGAAGATCGCGTCGACCTTGGGCCGCACCTGGCTGAAGATGCCGGAGGTCTGCTTCACCACCATCTGTACGTCGGTGCCGATCTGGCGGCCGGCATCGGTGATCCCTGCCATGATCGACAGCGCCGCGGCATCGCCGGTGCAGATGAAGCCGTCCGGGGCGTCCGGCTCGGCGATGCGCCGCATGGTGGCGAGCCGGATCTGGTCGGCGCTGTTGTCGAGCGTGGCGCCGTCGATGATCTCGTGGTCGAGCCCGGTCTCCGCGATCGCCGCCATGAAGCCGTCGCGCAGGTGGTGGCCGAAGCTGAAGCGGTCGGGCGGCAGGATGATCGTCACCTTGCGGCAGCCCTTGGCCTTCAGACGCATCACCGCATGATGGGCAAAGGCGTAATTGTCGTAGTCGACATAGGGGTGCGCCGACGGGAACGCGGTGCGGCCATGCGAGACGAAGGGGAAGTTCTCCTCCATCAAGAGCTTCACCCTGCTGTCGTCGGGCTGGGTGCGCGAGAAGATCACCCCATCGGCCGCCTTGTTGCTGAGGATATAGCGGATCGGGTCGATCGGCGCTCCGCCGGTGAACATCGGGGTGATGACCAGATGGTAGGGTGTGCCGCGCAACGCTTCGGTCAGCCCCGATACCATCGACTGCCCGAAACCGAGGATTTCGTCATGCGGGTCGAGGATCAGGCTGACCACATGGGTGCGGCCGGTCTTCAGCCGCAGCGCCGTGCGGTCGGGCACATAACCGACCTCGGCCGCGATCTTCTGCACCCGGACACGCGTCTCCTCCGAGAGCTCCGGTGCGTTGTTGAGCGCCCGCGAAATCGTGGTGATGGCAAGACCGGTCATTTCCGCGATGGTGCGCAGCGTGGGCTTGCCGCCCGGTCTGCCGGCGCCGTCAGTGCGACGTGGCTGACGACTTTTGGCGCGCTTCTTGTCGCGCGTCTCCGTATCGGCCAACGATGGTCCTCCTCGAACGGATAATGCCTTCTCGCGAGGCATAATGGGTGAGCGCGGACGCTCCCCAGATCCGCTCAGGCGCACCTCAACATGTTATGCAATCGATTTCAAGGCGGGAAGCCCGCGCCCCTTATCCGGTTGGCATACTTTCGTAGCAACCGTTGCGTCAGGCGCTGCGCCGGGTAGAGTTCGAGCCATGCTGTTCCGTACCAAAGACCTCGAAGCGATCTTCAACGGCCAGTGCACCTTGGCCTTCCGCCGCTGGAAGAAGCCGACGGTGAAGCCCGGCGGTGCCGTTCGCACCCAGCTCGGCATGGTCGGCATCGATTCGCTCGAGCCGATCGAGCCGCACGAGGTGACCGAGCTCGAGGCGCGCGCCGCCGGCTACAAGGATCGGGCCGGCGTCATCGCCATGTTCGACGCCCAGGAGGGCACCTGCTATCGCATCCGCCTGCATCCGGCCGGACCCGACCCGCGCGAGTCGCTGCGCGACGCCGAACCCGACGCCGCTGAGCTCAAGGCACTGGCCACGCGGCTGCAAAAACTCGACAAGGCCGCGCCCGCTCCCTGGACCAGGCAGGCGCTGCAGCTGATTGCCGACCACCCCGGCGTGGTCTCCACCAGCCTTGCCGAAACTGCCGGCATGGAGCGCGCCGACTTCAAGCTCAACATCCGCAAGCTCAAGGCGCTCGGGCTCACCATCAGCCTCGAGGTGGGCTACCGGCTGTCGCCGCGCGGTGTGGCGCTGCTCGCAACGCTCTGAAGTTTTCGTCCGACCGATTCCGGCAGGCAGGAAATTTCGCTTTCATGCTAGCTATTTGGAACGCGCGGGGCTGGCGAAACCACCCGGGCTCACCTATCTTTCCGCCATCGTCGACGAAAGCTGGATAGACCTGCGTCCGTCGACGCCGTACAACCACCTGATGGCGGACTCAGCTTCGCCACACAAAAGCTGCGGGCGACGAGCTACTCTCGCCCTCATTGGAATCACCCAGGCCATCGGCCGCCGGAAGGAGACGAACATGCACTTCGCTATTCGCACCACTCTCCAAACCGGGCTTATTGGTAAATGGGTAGATCGCTCCAACGGGTGTTACCGACCCAAACGAATGTGACCTCTGTCACCCATTCGTCTCACAGTTCAGGTAACACCCCGGCCGTCCCCAGAGACGTGCCGATGGAGGTCATTCCATGCAGCATGCCCATTTCGAAAAGCCACATAGCGCCAAGCCCATAGCTGTCGATATCGACGGCGAGCCGAAGGGTGTCCTGGTCGCGCACGATGCCGGCTTCCGCTTCCTTGCCGTCAAGCTCGACGCCTTCGGCGTCGACGGCCAGGTGTTCGCCACCATCGAAGCCGCCGAAGCGGCGGTTCGCGACGCGCTGCGTCCGGAAGCTTGATCTCCGGGGACGTCGTTCCCCGGAGCCTTAGTTCATTGATGAGTTGAACCTGCGGCCGTGAGAGTCGGTCGCCTCGCCTCCGCGTACCGGTTGAGTGGAGCGAACTGAGCACCCGGGCAGCGTCCTTCAGCTGCCCACCAGTCTCCGCCACGCCGCCGCGTATCCCGCAGCCACAGCATCACCCTCGACCAGCGCCGCTTCATGTCCGTCGGGCAGCGGCCGATCCATTCTCGCCAGCAGTGCCGCCCCGATCGAGGTGCCGGTCGCGCTGCGCTTCACCGGCTCCACCGGTCGCCCGGTCGCCGCCGCCAGCATTCTGAGATAGAGCGCATTGCCGGCGAACGGTCCCTCGACCACGGTGTGGTTCTCGGCTCCGGTCAGCCTGAGGCATTCGGCTGTCATCATGGCGAGATAGAACGAGGTCACCACGTAGACCTCATCGTCATCGAGCCTCTCCCGCGGCCGGCTCCATTGCGCCTGCCGATCGGGGAACGGGCCCGAGCCCTGCACCACCGACGGCGTCAGGGTGATCGTCTCGGCCAGCACCCGCTCGATGGTTGCCGCCGGCGGCTCGCGCGGCGTGGTCAGCATCTCGAACTCGCGCCCGCCCATGAAGCGCGCCGACGGCACCGGGCGCCCCAGCGCATCGATATTGGCGAGGCAGTCGCGCCTGAGGTCGAGATTGTCGATGTCGCCGCCGGGTGAGGCGACGATCACCCAGGTGCCGGTCGACACCAGCCCGAACGGCGGGTCGCGCTCGAGCAGATGCGGCAGCAGCGAGGCATTGGAATCATGGATGCCCGAATAGACCGGCAGCGGGCGCTTCAGCCCCAGCGCGGCTGTGACATCGGGCAGGGTCACGCCGAGTACATCCGAGGCCGGGCGCACCTCGGCGAACCTGTCGAGCCACCCCTCTTTCATCACCAGCGACGAGTAAAGGTTGGTGGTGAAGTCCCACAAGTCCGTGTGGCAGCCCAGCGAGGTGATCTCCTCGGCGACCACCCCAGTCAGCCGGAACGACCAGTATTGCGGATAGGTCAGGATCCAGCGGGTGCGGGCGAACTCCGCGGGGAAGGCGCGCGCCTGCCAGTAGAGCTGCGCCCCGACATTGAGCCCGCCGGGCAGGCGCGGCGTGAAGCTCTCGGAGAAATCCGGCCGCGCCCGGTCATAGGCATCCCAGTACTGGTCGGGGCCGGCGAACTCGTAGTCGAGCACCGGCAGCGACAGCGTCCCGTCGGCGGCGATCAGCGCCGCCGAAGCGCCGTGGGTGGTCACGCTGATGGCGTCGAACGGGAATTCGGCGTTGAGCTCGCGCAGCGCGCCGAGCGCGAATGCCCACAGCCCGTCAATGTCGAAATGCGGGTACTTGCCGTCCCGCAGCACGGTGTTCGGGCGCTTACGCACCGCGATCTCCGTGCGGCTGTCGAGGTCCACCACCGCCACCTTGGCGTTGGATTTGCCGATATCGATGACCCCGACGGTACGGGCAGTCATTTTCGGGCCATCCGGTAGACGATGGGAAGCGCGATCACCACGATCAGCAACAGGCCGATGAAGATCGACATGACGATGCCCGGCACGTTCAGCAGCCCCAGCCCGAAGGTGACGAGGCCCATGATGAAGGCGGCAATCACCACGCCGATGATCGAGCCGGCGCCGCCGAGGATGGAAACGCCACCCAGCACCACCATGGTGATGGCCTCGAGTTCCCAGCCCTGCGCGATAGCCGGGCGGGTGGAGCCGAGCCGGCTGGTCAGCAGCACCGCGGCAATGCCCGACATCAGGCCGGTCAGGCAGAACAGCACGAATTTCACCTGGGCGACGCGCACGCCCGAGAAACGGGCCGCCGTCTCGTTATTGCCGATGGCGAAGATGCGGCGGCCGAAATTGGTGCGGTGCAGCACGAACCAGTAGATCACCGCCGCGACGAGGAACAGCGCCAGCTCGAACGAGATCACCCAGAACACGTAGCCCTGGCCGAAAAAGCCGAAATCCTTGGGGTAGCCCTTGAACACGCCGTCGCCGAGGATGATGAAACTCAGCCCGCGGAACAGGCTCATCGTGCCGATGGTGACGACGATGGAGGGCAGCTTCAGCCCCGTCACCAGCACGCCGTTGAAGGCGCCGCAGGCGAGCCCCGTGCCGATGCCGATAGCGACCAGCGTCGGGGTATCGGCGCCGGACTGCACGGCGAGCCCCATCAGCGTCGAAGCCAGCGCGATGATCGAGGCCACCGACAGGTCGATCTCACCGGCGATGATCAGCAGCGCCATGGCCAGCGCGATCAGCGCCTTCTCGGTGAAGTTGAAGGTGAGGTCCGAGAGGCTCCAGGCGTTGAGGAAGTAGGGTGAGGCGAAGGAGTTGACGATGAAGATCACCACCGCGACGAGCAGCAGCAGCGTCTCCCAGCTCAAGAGCGCCGAGCGCAGCGGGTTGTCGAGCCGATCGGGGATTTTGCGGTGCGTGACGGGCGACTCGGGCGCGTCGGTCAGCGAACTCATAGAACTTCCGCCTTCTTGAGGATGATGCGGCCGCGACGGCGCTCGCCGCGCGAGTTGAAGATCACCGCGAGCAGGATCGCCGTGCCGGAAATCGCCATCTGCCAGAACGGCGAGATGCCGATCACCGGCAGCGCATTGTTGACGACGCCGAGGAACAGTGCGCCGAGCACCGCGCCGGCGACGGTGCCGATGCCGCCGGCAATCGAGATGCCGCCGATGACGCAGGCGGCGATGATGTTGAGCTCGAACCCGCCGGCGACATCGACATAGGCCACCGCATAGCGGGCGATCCACAGATAGCCGGCGAGGCCGGACACCATGCCGGCGACGCAGAAGGCGATGAAGCGGGTGCGGCCGACATTGATGCCGGCATAAGTCGCCGCCGTCGGGTTGATGCCGGTGGCGTAGAACGAGCGGCCGAGCGGCGTGCGGGTCATCAGCACGAAGAACACCGCCACCACGGCGATGGCGAACCAGCTCAAGAGCGTAATGCCGAACAGCTCGGTGCGCGGTACCGCCTTGAACGCCTCGGTCATCTGGTGGGCATTGACCCACGAGCCGCCGGCGATGACGTAGATCAGGCCGCGATAGATGGTGAGGGTGCCCAGCGTCACGACGATCGGCGGGATGTCGAGCTTCCACACCAGCGCCCCGTTGATGGCGCCGAGCGCCGTGCCGAGCGCCGCCGCGGCGACGAGCAGCAGCGGCACCGGGATGCCGGGAAACGCCACATTCAGCAGTGCCACGCACATGCCGCACAGCGCCAGGTTCGCCGCCATCGACAGGTCGATCGAGCGGGTCAGGATCACCACCATCTGGCCCAGCGCCAGCATGATCAGGATCGAGGTGTCGTTGAAGATGTTGGCGAGGCTCTTGGGCTGGATGAAACCCGGCGAGCGGAACGACACGCCGATGACCAGCGCCAGGATCGCCGCGACCAGCCAGATCTCGCGGTATTTCAATAGGGTCTTCACCGCTGCTGCTCCTCGGCGATACCGGCAGCCGTGCGCACCAGGGTCTCGGCGCTCAGCTCGGTGTTGTCATGGGTGGCGACGATGCGCCCTTCGCGCATCACCACCACGCGGTCGCTCATCCCGAGGATCTCGGGCAGCTCGGACGAGACCATGATCACCGACAGGCCCTCGGCCACCAGTTCGCCCATGAACTCGTGCACCGCGGCCTTGGAGCCGATATCGATGCCCTTGGTCGGCTCGTCGAGAATGATCACCTTGGGGCTGGTGGCGAGCCACTTGGCGATCACCACCTTCTGCTGGTTGCCGCCCGACAGCGTGCCGACATCCTGGCTCAGCGACGAGGCGCGCAGGTCCAGCCGCTCGGTATAGGTACGGGCCAGCGCAAACTCTTCGCGCAGCCGCAGCACGCCGGATTGGCTGGTGCGCTTCAGCGAGGGCAGCGAGACGTTCTTGAAGATCGGCATGCCGATCACCACGCCCTGCTTGCCGCGTTCCTCGGGCACATAGACGATGCCGGCGTTCACCGCATCGGCCGGCGAGGCCGGGGCGATGCTCGCGCCCGCGAGCGAAATCGAGCCCGCCGATGGTTTGGTGATGCCGAACAGGGCCTGCATCACCTCGGATCGGCCGGCGCCGACGAGGCCGTAGAAGCCGAGGATCTCGCCCGCTCTCAGGGTGAAGCTGATGTCGTCGAATTCGGTGGGGTGGCTCAGGCCGCTGACCTCGAGCAGCGGCGCGCCGATCTGCGCCTCGCGCTTGGGGAAGATATGGTCGACCGAGCGGCCCACCATCATCTTGATGATGGCGTTCTGGTCGGTCTCTTTGAGCAGCCCCGAGCCCACCAGTTCGCCGTCGCGGAACACCGTGTAGCGGTCGGCGATGCGGTATATCTCGTCGAACTTGTGGCTGATGAACAGCACGGCCTTGCCGTCTTCCTTCAACAGCTCGATCAGGACGAACAGGTCCTCGATCTCCTTGTAGGAGAGCGCCGCGGTCGGCTCGTCCATGATCACCACATCGGCATCGATCGACATGGCGCGCGCCACCCCGACCAGGTGCTTGTTGGCGATGCTGAGGTCCTTCAGCCGATGGTTGGGGTCGATATGCGAGGCGCCCATGTCGTTGAGCACCTGGCGGGCCTCGCGGCGCATCTTGCTCCAGTCGATGGTCTTGAAGCGGGTGCGCGGGGCGTGTCCCAGAAAGACGTTCTCGGCCACCGACAATTCGTCGAACAGCACCGTCTCCTGGTGAATGGCGGTGATGCCGGCGCCGAAGGCGGCGTGAGCGGAGCCGAGATGGACCGGCACGCCCTTGACGGCGATCTCGCCCTCGTCCGGCTGGTAGATGCCGGTCAGGATCTTCACCAGCGTCGACTTGCCGGCGCCGTTCTCGCCGATCAGCGCGGTGACCTGGCCGGGATAGAGCGACAGCGACACGTCATGCAGGGCCCGGACACCGGGGAAGCGCTTGCTGATCCCCTTGAGGGTCAGCAGCGGCTTGGTCTCGGCCAGAATGGGGCCGGGCTCGGCTGGGGTCGCGACTTCGAGCATGGCTCAGGAGATCCGGGGTACGGGTAAACAAAAGGGCCCGGCGGCGCGTGGCGCTGCCGAGCCCGCTCTCGTCAGCCGATCTTAGAAGATCGACGAGAACTGGTCGATGTTCGACGCATCGTAGGTGAACGGGTCGCTCATGGCGGCCGAACGGTTGTCGTCGAGCACGATCTTGCCGACGCGGCCGATGGCGATCTCCGCACCCGGCTCGGCCTTGGCCTCGCCCTTCAGCAGGTGGTAGGCGATCATGGTGGCCGAGTAGCCCAGGTCGATCGGGTTCCAGATGGCGAAGGACTTCGACGCGCCGGACTTGACGTGTGCCGCCATTTCCGAGGGCAGGCCGAGGCCGGTGACGTTGATCTTGCCGATCAGGCCGGCGTCGGTAACGGCCTGGGCCGCGGCGACGATACCGACCGAGGTCGGGGCCGAGATGGCGGCCAGATCCGGGAACGAGGCGATCAGGCCCTGGGCTTCGCGGTAGGACTTGTCGAACAGGTCGTCGCCATAGACGGTCGAAACGACTTCAACGCCCGGGAACTCGGCATAGTGTTCCTTGGCGGCAGCCAGCCAGGCGTTCTGGTTGGTCGCGGTCGCGGTGCCCGAAAGGAAGGCGATCTTGCCCTTGCCATCCGGCAGGTTGTCGGCGGCGAGCTTGACGATGGTCTTGCCGATCAGGTCGATCGACGAGGGGTCGAGCTGCACGTCGCGGCCTTCGGCGGCGACGCCGGAGTCGAACGACACGACGGTGATGCCGCGCTGCTTGGCCTTCTGCAGCGCCGGTACCAGCGCGTCAGGATCGTTGGCCGAGATCACGATGGCATTGACCTGCTGGGCCACCAGGGTGTTGATCACTTCGATCTGGCCTTCGGCGGTCGGCTCGGTCGGGCCGGTGAAGATGATCTCCACGTCGCCGAGTTCCTTGGCCGCCTCTTCGGCGCCCTTGCCGGCCGCAACGAAGAAGCCGTTGCCGATGTCCTTGGCGACGACGGCAATGCGGGTCTGGGCAAAGCTGGCGCCGGTCGCGGCGAGCAGTGCCATGGCGGCAACGGCCGAGCCGATGCCGATAGTCTTGAGCAGTTTCATGCGGGTATCCTCCCTTGACGATGCTAACATGCTAACATGTCAGTCGAAGCGCTGTCGAGATTTGTCATGCAGCACTTCGTAGTGCCGCTCGGCCGTCAGGCGACCGAGGCGGATTGGTTGGCCGACTGGTTCGCCGACTGGTTGGTCGACTCCTGGCCGGCATCGACCACCGTGAGGCCGACGCCGGCCTTTTCCAGCATGGCGCGATCCTCCTCGCGGATGCCGCTGTCGGTGATGACCATCGAGATGCGGTCGAGGCTGCACAGGATCAGGCTCGAGCGCCCCTCGAACTTCGAGGAATCGGCGAGCAGGATCAGGTCTTCGGCCTGGTTGATCAGCGCCAGTTCCGACTGCACCACCATCGGGTCGGCCTCCATCAGGCCATGCGCGCCCAGCCCCTGGCAGCCGATGAACATGCGCTTGGCATAAAAATGCGAGGCGACCACGCCGCCGAACGGCGACAGGATCACGTTCTGCTCGCGATAGACCGTGCCGCCGGGAATGACGACGCTGTTGCGCGAATTGTGGATCAGGTGTTCGGCGATGGCGAAGCTGTTGGTGAACACCGAGAGCCGCCGGCCGGTCAGGTAGTGCACCATCTGGTAGGTGGTGGTGCCGCCATTGATGATGATCGGCTCACCGTCCTTGCAGAGGTCTGCCGCAGCGCGGGCAATGGCGCGCTTCTGCGCGATGTTGATGGTTTCGTTGACCGAGAAGGGGCGCCCCATCAGTCCGCCCTGCTCGGGCGGGTTGATCGCCTCGGCGCCGCCGCGGACGCGGCGCAGCCGGCCCTGCACGTGCAGGGCCGCGATGTCGCGGCGAATGGTGGCTTCCGACGTGCCGGTGATATCGACCAGATCGGCCACTGTCGCCAGCGGACGCGCCTGGACGGCGGCCAGAATGACCCGGTGTCGCTCGGTTTCGTGCAAACTCGTCTCCCTTGCTGCCTAACTTTCACCAAAACCCGTCACTGTCAATCATTCCACCGCAGCGAGTGCGACTTTAGCCCGATCAATGATCGTTCTTGAGTGTTTCTGATTGACATGCTCAGGCCTTCGGAGGCATGTCCGGTACCAATTCAGAACCATGCCTTCGGGAGGACTATCATGTCGGGGACCGCGCCAGCGCGCCTGCAAAACCTTTGGGACGATGCCAAAGCGGCAGGGATGACCGAGCCGGAGCGGCTGGTCTATCGCTCCAACATCCTGGGCTCGGACAAACGCGTCACCAATTATGGCGGCGGCAATACCTCGTCGAAGATCTTCCAGAAGGATCCGCTGACCGGAGAGGACGTCGAGGTGCTGTGGGTGAAAGGGTCGGGCGGCGACTCCGCCTCGATCAAGCTCGATGGCTTCGCCACGCTCTACATGGACAAGCTGCGCGCCCTCAAGGGCCTCTATCGCGGCCTCGCCCACGAAGACGAGATGGTCGGCTACCTGCCGCACGCCACCTTCAACCTCAACCCCCGCGCCGCCTCGATCGATACGCCGCTGCACGCCTATGTGCCGCACGCCTTCGTCGACCATATGCACCCCGACGCGATCATCGCCATTGCGGCGAGCAAGGATAGCAAGGCCCTGACCCAGCAGATCTTCGGCGACGAGATCGGCTGGCTGCCATGGAAGCGCCCCGGCTTCGAGCTCGGGCTGTGGTTGGAAAAGTTCTGCCTCGACAACCCCGGCGCCAAGGGCGTGATCCTCGAGAGCCATGGGCTCTTCACCTGGGGCGACACGCCGAGAGAGTGCTACGAGCAGACCATCGACACCATCAACAAGGCGATCGCCTGGTTCGAGGAAAAGACCGCCGGCAAGCCGGCCTTTGGCGGCCAGGTGGTGGCGCCGCTGCCCGCCGACGAACGCCGGGCCGTCGCAGCGCGGCTGATGCCGAAAATTCGCGGCCTGATCTCCAACGAGTTCAAGATGCTCGGGCATTTCGACGACAGCGCCGCGGTGCTGGAATTCGTCGGGTCCAGGGATCTGAAGCCGCTCGCGGCGCTCGGCACGTCCTGCCCTGACCACTTCCTGCGCACCAAGATCCGGCCGCTGGTGATCGCGTTCGATCCGGCAAAACCCGATATCGATGCGGTGGTTGCCGGGCTCGAGCAGGCGACGGCGGATTACCGCGCCGATTACGCCGGCTATTATGACCGCTGCAAGCACCCGGACAGCCCAGCCATCCGCGACGCCAACGCGGTGGTCTACCTCATGCCGGGCGTCGGCATGTTCACCTTCGCCAAGGACAAGGCGACAGCCCGCATCTCGGGTGAGTTCTACGTCAACGCCATCAACGTCATGCGGGGATCGTCCGCGGTCTCCACCTACCAGGGGCTCCCGGAGCAGGAAGCCTTCGACATCGAGTACTGGCTGCTCGAGGAAGCCAAGCTCCAGCGCATGCCGAAGCCGAAATCGCTGGCCGGTCACGTCGCGCTGGTCACCGGCGGCGCCGGCGGCATCGGCAAGGCGACGGCGGTGCGGCTGCTGCGCGAAGGCGCGTGTGTCGTGCTGGCCGATATCGACGAAGCGGCGCTCGCTTCGGCCAACGAGGAACTCGGCAAGGCGTTCGGCAAGGATGTGGTCCGGCCGGTGACGCTCAACGTCACAGAGGAAGCCGTCGTCATCGCCGGCTTTGCCAAGGCGGTGGTCGAGTTCGGTGGCCTCGACATTCTGGTGTCAAACGCCGGCATCGCGTCCTCGGCGCCGATCGAAGACACCTCGCTCGAGCTGTGGAACAGGAACATGGACATCCTCTCGACCGGGTATTTCCTGGTGTCGCGTGAGGCGTTCCGGCTGTTCCGCCAGCAGAAGATCGGCGGCAACGTGGTCTTCGTCGCTTCGAAGAACGGTCTCGCGGCATCGCCCAACGCCTCGGCCTATTGCACCGCCAAGGCCGCCGAAATCCATCTGGCCCGCTGCCTCGCGCTTGAAGGCGCCGCGGCACAGATCCGCGTCAACGTCGTCAATCCTGACGCCGTGCTGCGCGGTTCCAAGATCTGGGCCGGCGAATGGCTGGAACAGCGGGCTTCGACCTACAAGACCGACAAGGACGGGCTCGAAGAGATGTATCGCGAGCGCTCGCTGCTGAAGCGCAGCGTCTTCCCCGAGGATATCGCCGAAGCGATCTACTTCTTCGCCTCGGACGCCTCGGCCAAGTCCACCGGCAACATCATCAACGTCGACGCGGGCAACGCGCAGAGCTTTACGCGGTAACAGCTGAGCGTGGGGCACCCCTCACCCCGACCCTCTCCCCAGAGGGGCGAGGGGGCGATGGGGCCGCGCGTTCGATGCCTGAAGTAACGAAGGCCGGCGCCACATGGTCCCCTCGCCCCTCTGGGGAGAGGGACAGGGTGAGGGGCGCCAAGGGAGGAGAACTCGAATGACCGACCAACTCATCGACCAGTCCGTGGTCGACCAGACCAACGAGGCCAACCGCAAGGCGTTGGATGCCGACTACGCGCACCTCGGCGAACAGCTCAGCCGGCGCGGCATCGACATCGACACGCTGCTGAAGAAAGTCAGCGCCTATACCGTCGCCGTCCCCTCCTGGGGCGTCGGCACCGGTGGCACGCGCTTTGCGAAATTCCCCGGCACCGGCGAGCCGCGCGACATCTTCGACAAGCTCGAGGATTGCTCGGTGATCAACCAGCTGACCCGCGCCACGCCGAACGTTTCGCTGCATATTCCGTGGGACAAGGCCGACCCGAACCGGCTGAAGCAGGCGGCGTCGCGCTTCGGGCTGGGGTTCGATGCGATGAACTCCAACACCTTCTCGGACGCGCCGGGCCAGGCTCATTCCTACCGCTTCGGCTCGCTCGCCAACTACGCGAGGGAAACGCGCCAGCAGGCGATCGAGCACAATCTCGAATGCATCGAGATCGGCAAGACCATCGGCTCGAAAGCGCTGACCGTGTGGATCGGCGACGGCTCGAACTTTCCGGGCCAGGTGAACTTCACCAAGGTGTTCGAGTATTACCTCGACGCGATGAAGGCGATCTATGCCGACCTGCCTCAGGACTGGAAGCTCTTCACCGAGCACAAGATGTACGAGCCGGCGTTCTACTCGACGGTGGTGCAGGACTGGGGCACCAACTACCTGATCGCCACCGAACTCGGCGACAAGGCGCAGTGCCTCGTCGACCTCGGTCACCATGCGCCCAACGTCAATATCGAGATGATCGTCGCGCGGCTGATCCAGTTCAAGAAGCTGGGCGGTTTCCACTTCAACGACAGCAAATACGGCGACGACGACCTCGATACCGGCTCGATCGACCCGTACCGGCTGTTCCTGGTGTTCAACGAACTTGTCGATGCCGAGCTCCGCCAGGCCGACGGGTTCGAGCCGGCCCATATGCTGGACCAGAGCCACAACGTCACCGACCCGATCGAGTCGCTGATCCGCTCGGCCAACGAGGTGCGGCGCGCCTATGCGCTGGCGCTGCTGGTCGACCGCCAGGCGCTCGAAGGCTACCAGCAGTCGGACGATGCGCTGATGGCGTCGGAAACGCTGAAAGTCGCCTTCCGCACCGATGTCGAGCCGATCCTCGCCAAGGCCCGGCTCGATGCCAACGGCGCCATCGACCCGATCGCCGCCTATCGCAAGGCCGGCTACCGCCAGCGCGTCGCGGCCGTGCGTCCGGCCGTCGCCGCCGGCGGTGGCGGTATCGTCTGACGAGGGACAAAAAGACGGCCGCCCCGACTGCAAGCGGGGCGGCCCAGTAGCGCCTGACGTTGGGGTTTTCAGGCAGGCACTTCGCGCAGCGCCAGCGCTTCGATCGCCGCGAGCTGTTCCGCCTCGAGCGGGCCGGCGCGCTCGGCATCCAGCGCATCCGAGAGCTCGTCGCGGTTCTTCACTCCCAGCACCAGCGTCTCGACACCGGCCATGCCCAGGGCATAGCGATAGGCGATGATCGCCGGGTCCTCGCCCCATTTGGCGCAGAGGGCGCGATACGGTGCGGCGAGCTCGAAATCGGCAATGTCGCGCTCATGCAGCGATCTGCGGTCGAAGCTCGAGGTCAGCGCCCCGGCCTGTACGGCGCGGATCGCCATCACCCCGACGCCGCTCAGATGCGCCGCTTCGATGATGTCGCGGGCTCGGGACGGGGTCGAGAAGCCGATCAGCCCGCCGGGACTGTCCAACAGGTTGGCCACCGCCTGCACCGCGTGCGGCCGTGGCCCCAGCGTCACCGCTTCGACGATAGTGGCGGGCACGCTCACCCCGGTAATGCCCCAGCCGCCGATCAGCCCATCGCGCTGCAACTGCTGGAAGGCCGGCACCAACGCGTTGCGGTAGCACGACCAGGTAGTGGCGATTTCGCTGCGCCGCTCGTTCTCTGCGGGATAGACGAAATCATCGGGACAGATCTGGTTGTGGAGGAAGAACAGGTCGACCTGCTCGAGCCGCATGGCTTTGAGGCTCTGCTCCAGCGAAGCGCGGAGCCGTCGGTAGACCTGCTCGTCCGGCAGCGTGCCGATGCCGCATTTGGTGGTGACCTTGACCCCTTTGGGCAGGCGCCCCTCGAAGGCCTCGCCGATCAGCGTTTCGCACAGCTTGTAGCCGGGCGCCGCGTCGATCACGTCGATGCCTTCCGCGACCGCCATGCGCAAGCTGGCAATACCTTCCTCCCGGCTGGTTTCGCCCCAGACCTGGCCGATGCCGCCGCCGCCCAACGTCAGGCAGCTGACCTCGCCGATGCTGCCGAATTGTCGCTTTTCCATGCGCTGCCCCCTCTCAGGCAAGTTCGCGCGCCAGCAGCGCGTCGATTTCGGCCATCGCAGCCGGCGAGAGCGGCCCTTTTTCGAGGGCCCCCAGATTGTCGCGGATCTGCGCCTCGGTCTTGAAGCCGGGGATCGGGATGGTCTGCGGTGAACGGGCCAGCACCCAGCCCAGCGCCCCCTGCGCGATGCTCCGCCCGCCGCCGGTCAGCACGTCGCGGATGGCATCGAGTTTTCTCAAGGAGTCCGCCGAGGGACGCCCGTCTTTGAAGTCGCGCACCCAGCTATGCCCGGCGCCCCGCACGTCATCGGTCGAAACCCGCGACTCCTGAGTGAATTTGCCGGTCAGGAATCCCATGGCCAGCGGCGAGCGGATCAGGTTGGGCAGTTGCTGGCGGTCGCACAGCGCCACCATCTCCGGCCCGTCGCGCAGCACGTCGAGGCCCTGCTGCACCGCCTTGAAATGCGGATAGTGCAGCACGCGGGACACAGCCGCGGCATCGTCGGTGCTCCAGCCCCATGCGGCGATGTCGCCGGCCTCGGCGCGGCGCTCGAGTGCCGGGGCCAGCCGATCCATCGCCTCGGCGGAGGCGTCGCCGACATGCAGCTGGTAAAGGTAGATGCGATCGCGACGGAGCCGTTCGAGCGAGGCGCTGAGCGCCTGCTCCATATAGGCGGGCGTAACGTCGGTGCCGGTCAGCTCGCGTTTCGCCCGATCGTGGGTGAAACCGAACTTGGTGGCGATCACCACGTCGTCGCGGTTGCCGAAGGCCGCGCCCAGCACCTCCTCGCTGTGGCCGGTGCCATAGGCATCGGCGGTATCGAACAGCCGGGCGCCCAGTTCATGGGCGAGCGCCAGCGCCTTGAGTGACTGGCCGTCGTCGATCTCGCCCCAGCCATCCTGCCGGCCATCCATCCTGAATGGCCCGCCAATGGCCCAGCAGCCGACACCGACGCGAGGAACCTGTTGCCCGTCCCACAGGCGCAGCGTCACGCTCATTTCTCACCCGTGCGGGCGCTGTGGCTGATGCATTCGCGCTCGATGCCGAGATCGGCCAGGAGGTGGTCGTCGAGCTGCTTCAGCCGCTGGATGTCGCGGCGCAGGCGTGACCACTCGGTGAGGCGTCGGGTCAAGGTTCTGAACATTTCGGTCTCCTTTCAGCAACGCAAAGCGACATCGGCTCCACTCCGCCTGACGGAGCAGATAGTCCCTGCGATGGCGCTGTGCTTGATGGAGCCGCGCGGCGGCCAAGTGATTGACCTGACAGCGTGCTCCGAACGCCCCATACTTGCTCGGTCACGGCTTAAAGCGATACAAGCAAGTCCGCAACACGCTTTGCAGGAATGAAAAGATGAGCGTCGGCGACACCATCTCCTGGGACGACCTGCGGCTGTTCCTCGACGTGGCGCGGCTCGGCGGCCTCAGCGCCGCGACCAGCACCACCGGGCTCAGTGCCGCAACCCTCGGTCGGCGGGTGACGGCGCTCGAACAACAGATCGGCGAGCCGTTGTTCATTCGCCGCCAGACCGGCTACCAGCTTACCCCGGCGGGAGAGGAGCTGCTGGCCCGCGCCGAGGATGTGGAGGCGGCAATGCGGGCGCTGACCCGCTGGCGCGACGGCTCGGTGGGCGAACAGATCGTGCGCATCTCGGCCGGCACCTGGACCTCGGCGTTTCTCGCCCGGCATATCGGCGAGCTCTGGCACGTCGACGACAATATCCGCATCGAGTTCGCCACCGCTTATATGAAGCTCGACATCGGCCGCCGCGCCGCCGATATCGGCGTTCGCTCGGAGCGTCCGCTCGATCCCAACCTCGCCGGGCGGCAGATCGGCCGGGTGGCGCATGCGCTCTATTCCGGTCTGCACCTGATCAACGGCATCGAGGCGGGGCTGTTCGTCGGCGTCACCGGCGACGCGGCCAATGTCGCTTCGGCCCGCTGGCTGATGGCCCATCACGGCGATCGTATCGGGGTGCGCGGCAACGACGTGCAGAGCGTGCGCGAACTGGTAGCGGCCGGCGCCGGGCTCGGGGTGTTTCCCTGCTTTGTCGGCGACAGCGATGCCCGGCTGGTGCGGGTGGCGATGCCCATCACCGAGCTCGAAACCGAGCAATGGCTGGTGACCCACCACGAGGATCGCCATCGCCCCGAGGTGCGGCTGGTGGCCGATCGCATCGCCGCGCTGATGCGCGAGCACGGCCCGCTGTTCCGCGGCGAGCGTCGCCGCCCGCCCTCTTAACCTCGCTGCAAGCCGCGGACGCGATACTGCCGCCGGGGAATGCAATCGTTTGGAGTGCCTTTGAATGCGGGCCTGTGCCTATGTGGTCGGCCCCTCGGATGGTCCGGGGGCAGCGCTGACGGATCTGGCGCGCGGTCTTGGTTTTCCAGTTGTGCAGCCCTATGCCGGCCTTGCCGCCGCCGAGACCCAGGCGCAGCAGACGCCGCTCCTGTTCTTCCTGTTCGCCGCTTCCGAGGATGTTGGCAGTCTGAAGCCCGTGGCCGACGCCATCCGTTTCTCGCCCAGCCGCCGCATCCGCTTCTCACCCATGGTCTACTTTTCCGAGAGTCCCTTGGTCGAGGCGATCAAGACCTGTGTCGAGATGGGGTTCGATGACGTGCTCACGCTGCCATTCACCCACCAGCGCGTCGCCACGCGGCTGCAGCGGCTGGTCGATCACACCCAGGTCTATTTCGAAACCGCCACCTATCTCGGGCCCGACCGCGGCGCGCAGCAGACGCATGGCCGCGCCGGCGGGCAGTATCGCCGGCTCGAAATCATCCGTTCACCGGCGCGGGGCGTGAGCGTGATGCGCGACGAGATGCAGGTGGCGGTTTAGAACTTGGTCCCCTCCACACCGGCAGCGCAGTCGGTGCCTTCTCCCCTTGCGGGAGAAGGTGGCCGACAGGCCGGATGAGGGGTCCGTGCAACGAAGTGTAGCGCGATCCGAGCGAAGCGAGGAGCGACGGTGTACGCGGAGAGAGACCCCTCATCCGCCCTTCGGGCACCTTCTCCCGCAAGGGGAGAAGGTGATCCCCCCGCGCTTCATGTCCCCACCAATAACCCGCATCACAAACCCCGCCTTGCCCCTTTGAACCGATTTTATTAGGGTCGCCGCGTTTCCGGCCCGCGAGTTCCCCCAAGATGAGATTCGGTATCGAGTTGCCGCCGCAGCAGCGGGTTTATGGCGGCTTCTTCATCTACTCGTTCTGCATGGGGAGCCTGCCGCCGCGCCTGCCCGATATCCAGCACGCCATGGGGATCGAGGAGGGGGCGCTCGGCCTCGGGCTGATCGGCGCGGCGCTGGGCACGCTGATCTCGCTCAGCTTTGCCGGCACTCTGCTCGACCGCTTCGGCTATCGCCGCGCCATCCTGACGCTGATCCCGTTATTGGCGCTGGGCTACGCCGTCGCTTCGTTCGCCACCGGGCCGCTCGCCTTCTTCCTGCTGCTGGTGCCGGTCGGCCTCGTCATCGGCGGCATCGAGATCATCCTCAACCTCGAGGCGGATCGTACCGAACACATGATCGGCCGCCGCATCATGAACCGCTCGCACGCCTTCTGGAGCTTCGGCTTCTTTTCGGCCGGCATCGTCAGCGCCGTGATCGCGCAGACCGGGCTCGGCGTGCAACTGCATCTGTTGCTGATGGTCCCGGTCGTCATCCTCGGGGTGGCGCTGCTGCTCGGCCGCTTCACGCCGGCGCCGCACCGCACCGGCGCATCGACCGAGGCGGCACCGCGCTTTGCCGCCCCCACCCTCGCCATCATGGTGCTGGTGGCGGTGACGCTCTCGGCCATGATCATGGAAGGCGCCGGCATCGACTGGTCGGCGATCTACATGAAGGGCGAGTTCCAGGTGTCGCCGTTCCTCGCCGGCTTCGCCGTGGCGCTGGGTGCCTTCACCCAGGCGGTGACGCGCTTTTTCGCCGATCCGTTCGTCGAGCGCTACAGCCCGACGCTGGTGTCGCGCGTGCTGCTCAGCGTGCTGGGTGTCGGCGCGGTGATCGTCTTCTTCTCACCCGTCGACTGGCTGTCGCTGGTCGGCTTCGGCCTGATGGGGGTCGGCACCTCGGTGATCTTCCCGCTCGCCATGTCGGCGGCGGCGCAGCGCACCGATCGGCCAGCGGCGACCAATGTCGCCTCGCTGGCGCAGATTTCCTTCGTTGCCTTCCTCCTCGGGCCGCCGCTTCTGGGCTATGTTGCCGAGCATTTCGGCATTCGCTGGTCGTTCGGTATCGGCATTCCGCTGGTCATTCTAAGTCTGGTTTTCGCCGGAGCACTCGGTGCCAAGCCGATCCGGCATGAGGTTGATTGATGTTTAGTCTGAAGCCGCATCAGCGGGTCTACGGGATCTTCTTCGTCTTCGCGCTGTCGATGGGAGCGCTCTTGAGCCGCCTGCCGGACCTGCAGCGTTCGCTGCAGCTGACCGAGGGCCAGCTCGGCCTGACGCTGATCGCCATGTCGATCGGAGCGTTGTGCGGGCTCACCTTCTCCAGTCCGCTGATCGAGAAATACGGCGCGCGCACCACCGCCTTCGTCACGGTGTTCGGCGCCTCGACCATGTATGCGATCGTGCCCTGGATCCCCTCGGCCATCCTGCTGCTGCCGGTGTTCTTCATCGCCGGTCTGTTCGCCGGCGCGCTCGAGATCAACGTCAACCTCGAGACCGATCGGCACGAGGCGCAACTGGGCACCCGTATCATGAGCCGGGCGCACGGCATGTGGAGCCTCGGCTTCTTCGTCACCGCCTTCATCTCGGCCGGCGTGCGCCAGGCCGGGGTTTCGGTGCACCTGCACACCTTCATCGCCCTGGTCGTGGTGGTGATTGCCGGCTTCTTCGTCTTCTCCAAGATCGAGAATGCCCCGGCCCGCGCCGATAGCCATGACGGCAAGATGCCGCTCGTCGCGTTCCCGACCATCGGCCTGTTGCCGCTCTGCCTGATCGGCGCGGCGCCGCTGCTGGTCGAAGGCGCCGGCATCGACTGGTCGGCGATCTACATGCGCGACGTGTTCGACGTGGCGCCGTTCATCGGCGGGCTGTCGATCACCATCTTCTCGCTGTTCATTGCGCTGGCCCGCCTGTTCATGGATCCCGTGGTCGAGCGCTACAGCCCGCGCGTCGTCGCTGGCGCGCTGCTCGGCATCGCCGCTATCGGCCTCGTCATCGTCGGTTTTGCGCCTCACCCCTATGTGGCGCTGTTCGGCTTCATGCTGATGGGGCTCGGCTGTTCGTCGGTCTATCCCCTCGCCGTCTCGGCGGCGGCGCAGCGCACCGATCGGCCGGCTTCGGTCAACGTCGCCTCGCTCGGCCAGATGACCTTCGTGGTGTTCTTCCTCGGCCCGCCGCTGCTCGGTTTCGTCGCCGAAAGCTTCGGCATCCGCATGTCGTATTTTGTCTGTGTGCCGCTGATCATCGCGGCGCTGCTGGTGATCCGGGCGCTGTCCGCGAGGCCGACGCCGCTGGTCACCGAACCGGAGCCGGCCACGCCCCATGGCTGAACTGCCGCCGATCGTCGATCTCCGGCAATCGCCGACGGCGCTTCGGGTGCAACGCGGGGTGATGCGGTTCCTGCGCAACGCCCATGATTTCTGCTGCTACGCCGAGGTGCCGCTCAGCAACGGGCGGCGCGCCGACGTGTTGGCGGTGGGCCCCAAGGGCGAGATCTGGATCGTCGAGATCAAGTCCTCGCTGATCGACTTCCAGGTCGACCGCAAGTGGCCGAACTACAAGGAATTCTGCGATCGCTTCTTTTTTGCCAAGCCGCCCGAGCTCGATCCCGACATCTTCCCCCAAAGCGAGGGCCTGATGGTGGGCGACGGGCATGATGCGGCGATCCTGCGCATGTCCGGGGAAACGCCGCTGCCGCCGGCCCGGCGCAAGGCGATGCTGCTCAAGCTGACCCGCCTCGGCGCCGACCGCATCCATGTGCTGATGGACCCCAATGACCTCTAGGACGCTTTCAGGAAGAGCCGCAGGCTTTTCAGGTTTGAAGGCGAAGCGAAAACAACAGACTGGGCCGGCCGATGCCGATGGGCTGACGGTGACGGTGCTTCGCTCGTTCCGGGCCTTCTGCGCCATCGAAGCGGAGTGGCGGGAGCTGTTCGCGGCCGCCGCCCATCCGACGCCATTCCTCCGCCATCGCTGGCTGCGGCTCTCCTGGGAGTTGCGGGCGCAGCGCTTTCCCGATCGGCTACGGGTCATCCTTGTTCGCCGGCACGGCGTGCTGATGATGGCCGGTGCGTTCGTCCTCGGCGTCAGGCGGCTGAAGCCGCAGTTCGAATTCCTCGCCTCCGGCACCCCGCAATACCACGACCTGCTCTGGCGGCCCTCGGACAGCACCGCGCGGCAGGCCGAACTGCTGCTGGAGGCGCTGCTGACCGCGACGCTGCTGCAGGCCAAGATCGCCACCCGATACCTGCGCGACATCTCTCCGCTGCGCCCCGCCATGCGGGCGGCCGGGCTAGAACGGCGCGTGCAGCACGAGTGGCCCAGCCCCTACATCGCGCTTGATGCGCATGCCGATTTCGCGGGCTATCTCGGTTCGCTCTCGCCCAACCTGCGTAACGATCATCTGCGACGGTTGCGCCGCTTCGCCGACACCGGCATCGACTATGCGCTAGAGACCGGTGCCGCCGCCCGAGAGGTGGTGCGATGGTGCTTCGACAGCAAGCGCAATTGGCTCGACCGCACCGGGCAGGAGGCGGACTGGCTGCGGAACGGCCACGTCGACCGGTTCTTTGCCGCCTTCATCGAAGCCGGCGACGACGACGCTGAGACCTGGGTGGCATCGCTTCGCCGCGAGGGGCGCATCCTCGCCGCCTCCCTCGTGTTCATCGAGCGCGACGCCGCGTTCTACTCCAAGATCACCCACGATCCGGAATTTGCCAGTTTCTCACCCGGGCGTACGCTGACCCTGCTGCTCGTCGAGTCTGCCTTTGAGCGCGGGCTCAGGGAGTTCGACCTCGGCGTCGGCGCGCTCGACTGGAAGCAGCGCCTGCGCCCCACCATGCGCACCTCCAGCATCGAGAGCATCCGGCTCAAGTGACCATGCCGCCACCGATCGTCATCGTCTTCTTCCTGCACGCGCTGGCGCAGGGCGGCATGTTCAGCCGCATTCCCGATATGCAGGTGGCGCTCGGCCTCAACGAGGCCGAGCTTGGCCTGGCGCTACTCGGCCAGCCGGCCGGCGCCATCATCTCGTTCCTGTTCGCCAGCCAGGTGGTCGAGCGGCTCGGCACGAGGGTGATCATCCTCACCACCATTCCGGTGCTGGCGCTGCTGCTGATCGGCATCGCGCTGGCCCCCAACCTCGTCGTCATGTGGCTCGGCTTCGCCGCCTTCGGCGTGGTGTTCGCGTTCAGCAACGTGTCGATCAATGTCGAGGCCGATCGGGTCGAGGCGGCCACCGGCCGACGGCTGATGAACACCTGCCACGGCGTCTGGAGCATCGGGCTGCTGACGGCCTCGCTGATCGGCACCGCCATGCGCGGCGCCAATGTCGCGCCGGCGCTGCATTTCGCCCTCATCCTCGTGCCGGTCTTGATCGGCATGGCGCTGTTTGCCTGGCCGATGCAGGTGGCGCCGGCGCGGCCCCACGCCGCTCCGGCGCGGGGCTTCCGCGTTGCGCTGCCCACCACCATGACGCTGTTGCTGCTCGGCTACGCCATCGCCGCCTCACTGCTCGAAGGCGGGCTGCGCAACTGGTCGGTGATCTTCATGCGCGACAGTTTCACGGCCCCCGACTGGGTCGATACGCTCACCCTGCCGGCGTTCATGACGGCGCAGTCGATTGGCCGGCTGCTCGCCGATCGCGCCGTGGGCCGCTGGGGGCCGGTGCGGCTGGCGCGTGCGCTTACCCTCACGGCGCTGTTCGGGCTGTTGCTGGTGGTGTTCTCGCCCGACCTGGTGGTCGCCCTTATCGGCTTCACGCTGATCGGCTTCGGGGTCTGCGTGTCGTTTCCGCTCTCTACTTCCGCCGCCGCGCGGCTGGGAGATCGTCCGGCTTCGGAGAATGTCGCGGCGCTGACCATGAGCCAGCAGACCTTGCTGCTGTTCGCGCCGGCGCTGATGGGCTGGATCGCCACCGTAGCCTCGATCCGCGTCACCTTCGCGGTGCTGCTGCCCCCGCTGCTGCTGGCCTGGTACCTCGCGAAGTACCTGGCGCCGCGCAAGGCAGATACCTGACGGCAAAGCCTGACAACCGCTCCGGCGTCATTCCCGCGAAGGCGGGAGCCCAGTGCGATCTGTCAACGCGAGCGGACTCTGCGGCATCCCCCTAATGACGTCGGTGGGTGCCGCGAGTGAACGCGGCGCTCACTCGCCGCTCGGCTCCCCGTGCAGCACCGGGGCGTTGCCGGCCTGCGTCTTCATCGGCAGCGGCGGGGTCACCGGGCCGGTGTTCGACAGCGTCGCCTTCAGTGCGTCCATGACGGCGATGCGCTGCGCATCGTTCGGCGCGCTCTGCAGCTGGTGGCTGAGATCGATGATGAAGCTGGCATAGGCATTGTGCCAGTCGGCGGTGACCTGGCTGAGGTCGACGCGGCGCTCGCTCGGCCGGGCGACGCCGGCAATGCCCTCGGCCCGAAGCTCGAAGGCGTCGTCGAGCAACGGCATCAGCACCTGGTCGCCGGCAAGGCCGTCATCGTGCATCAGCGCGGCGCGCAGCGCGGTTCGTTCCTCGTCTTCGCCATGGGTCAGAAAGATCGCGCCATGCGCCGGCAGCCGCTTGGTCACCCAGGCCACCAGCTCGGAATGGTCGGCATGCGCGGAGTAGTTGCCGAGGCTGCGCACCTGCGCCCGTACCGGCACCAGCTCGGAATGGATCCGCACTTCCTTGGCGCCCGACTGGATGATCTGGCCCAGCGTGCCCGGCGCCTGGTAGCCGACGAACAGCACCGTGGCGTTGGCGCGCGGCAGGTTGTTCCTGAGGTGATGCTTGATGCGGCCGGCATCGGCCATGCCGGAGGCCGACATGATGATGGCGCCGCCACGGATCGAGTTGATCGCCTTGCTCTCGTCGACGCTCTCGACGATGCGGAAGCGGGAATCGTTGAACAGCTCGTCGGCGCTCAACTCGACATCGTCGAACATCGAGGCGTACTTGCGGTAGACCCCGGTGACCTTGCTGGCCAGCGGGCTGTCGAGAAAGACCAGGCTGGGGCTGATCTCGCCGGTCTTGATCAGGTAGCCGATATCGTGCAGCAGCTCCTGGCTGCGTTCGACGGCGAAAGTCGGGATCACCAGGTTGCCGCCGCGGGCCAGCGCGGTGTTGATCTCGGTCTTCAGCGCTTCCTGGCGCTGCTTGAGCGTGTAGTCCTCGCGCTCGCGCCCGCCATAGGTCGACTCGCTCAGGATATAGTCGTAGCCGGATGGCGCGTCTGGCGCCTCCCAGAACACCTTCACGTCCGGGCCGAGATCGCCGGAGAACAGGATGCGAATGGCCTTGCCGTCGCTGTCCGTCACCTCGACCTCGATCGAGGCCGAGCCGAGGATATGGCCGGCATTCCAGTAGCGGGCGCGCACGCCGGGGCCGGGCGTGATCCACTCTTCGTACTTGACGCCCTTGGTGAGCTTCAGCGCCTCGTTGGCGTCTTCCATGACGTAGAGCGGCTGGAACGGTTCCTCGGCGCGGCGGCTGCGCTTCCGGGTCTCGCGGTCGGCCTCGCTTTCCTGGATGCCGGCGGCGTCGGGCAGCAGGTATTCGAGCAGCCCGTTGGTCGGCTCGGTGGCCCAGATCGGCTTGCGGTAGCCCATGTGGGTCAGCCGCGGCAGCAGGCCCGCATGGTCGATATGAGCATGCGTCAGGAGCAGGAAGTCGATCGCCTTGGGGTCGAACGGGAACGGCTTGTAGTTGAGGTCGCGGACCGTCTTGTTGCCCTGGAACATGCCGCAGTCGACGAGGAACTGCCCCTTGGGGTGCACGATCCGATAGCACGAGCCGGTCACGGTGCCCGACGCTCCGTGAAAGTGTAGCGTGACGGTCATCGTGGCCTCCCGGGCGGACTATCTGATTTCAGTGTGACAGGCTTATTTCGGCGCGCGTTTGGCGAGGATGCGCTGCAGGGTGCGGCGGTGCATGTTGAGCCGCCGCGCCGTCTCCGAGACGTTGCGGTCGCACAGCTCATAGACCCGCTGGATGTGTTCCCAACGCACCCGGTCGGCCGACATCGGGTTTTCCGGCGGCTCGGGGGGCTTGTTGCCGGTGGCGAGCAGCGCGTTGATCACGTCTTCGGCGTCGGCCGGCTTCGACAGGTAATCCACCGCGCCGAGCTTCACCGCCGTCACTGCGGTCGCGATATTGCCATAGCCGGTGAGCACCACGGCGCGGGCATCCTCGCGCTTCTGGTGCAGCGCCGCGACCACGTCGAGGCCGTTGCCGTCCTCGAGCCTGAGATCGACCACGGCATAGGCCGGGGGCGCTTCGGAGACGGCAGCAAGGCCGCCGGCCACGGTGTCGGCAATCCGGACATCGAAGCCACGTTTCTGCATGGCCCGCTCGAGGCGGGTCAGGAAGGTCTTGTCGTCATCGACCAGAAGCAGGGTCCGGTCGGCCGCAAGAAGTTCATCGACTGTGCTCATCGCCGCCTCATGTAGGGTCTTTTGGGCAAAAGGTCAAAAACTAGGCAGGCTCACGCCTCTGCGATGGCGGCGCGCGGCCAGATCAGCCGCACCCGCGCATGGCCATCGGCGGCCTCGTTCTCGAAGCTCAGCTTGGCGCCGGTGCGTTCGAGCAGGGTTTTGGAGATGAAGATGCCGAGCCCCAGCCCACCCGGCTCGCTGCTGTCGGCGCTGCGCGGCCGCGTGGTGAGGTAAGGCTCGCCCAGCCGGGTGATCAGGTCGGTCGGGAAGCCCGGGCCGTCGTCGGTGATGGTCACCGTCAGCGCCAGCTTGTCCCAGCTCGCCTCGACCAGCACGGCGCGTTGCGCGAACTGCGCGGCGTTGTCGATCAGGTTGCCCAGCCCGTAAAGCAGGCCCGCATTGCGGCGGATCACCGGCTCCGTGCCGCTGCCGGCGCCAGTCCGCACCGAGATCACCTTGCCGCCGCCTTCGAGCGGCTTGATCACTTCAGCCAGCAGTGCCGACACCGGCACCGAGGCGAACGGATCGCCCGGGGTGTCACGCAGGCTCCTGAGCTTGCCGAGGATTTCGCGGCAGCGCGCCGCCTGCGACATGATCAGCTCGATATCCTCGCGCACCGGGCCTTCCGGCACCTCGTCGCGGATCTCGCGCGCCGCCAGCGCGATGGTCGAGAGCGGCGTACCCAGCTCGTGCGCCGCCGCCGCGGCGAGCCCATCGAGCGCGCTCAGCTGTTCGTGCCGCGACAGCGCCAGTTCTGTCGCCGCCAGGGCATCGGCGAGCTGGCGCGCCTCATGCGCCACCCGGTTGGTATAGGCGGCAATGAAGATCGTGCCGCACAGGATCGAGACCCAGATGCCGATGACATAGACCCGGTCGAAGACGATACGCGCGTCCGGGTCCCAGGGCAGGTCCATGTGATAGACCGAGAGCAGCGACGCCAGTGCGATCGCGAGGGTCGCGAGGATCACCGTCGAGCGCTGCGGCAGCGTCGTCGCCGATACCGACACCGGCGCCAGGAGCAGCAGCGAGAACGGGTTCTGCAACCCGCCGGTCAGCGCCAGCAGCGCCCCGAGCTGGCAGAGGTCGAAGCTCAGGTGCACCGTCGCCACGGTGGCGGGCGGGCGGTAGCCTTCGCCCAGCCGGAAGATCACCCACAGGTTGAGCAGTACCGACAGCCCGATCAGCATCAGGCACTCGGTCAGGGGGAGCGGAAAGTTGAGCCCGAACTGGACGAACAGCACGCCGGCGGTCTGCCCGACGATCGCCAGCCAGCGCAGCCCGACCAGCGTCGCCAGCCTGAGGGGCCGCCAATTGCCCGGCAGGATGGCCGAAGTGTCCGCCAATGCCATGAAATCATCCTTTCCGGGCACCTGGTTCCAGCCCGCATGGGAAGTCTAGCATGCCATTTCAAGGGTAAAAAAGCGCGCCTGAAACGCTTGACCCCACGCCCTGTGGGACCACATCGGAGCTGTTCGTGACTGGGAGAAAAGTCCAATGCACACTGCGATTATCAAACCGCAATGGGGCCCGCTGACCATCGCTTTGATGGTCCTGGGCTTCGTTCTCTGGTGGCCGCTCGGCCTCGCCATTCTCGCCTACATCCTGTGGGGCGAAATGTTCGGCGGCTCGGCGGAAAAGGCTCAGGGGTTCGTCAACCGATCCCGCAGCTGGGCCGAAAACTGCGGCACCCGTGGCAACGGGTTCCGTCACCACGGCTTCCGCAACTCCAGCGGCAACGCCGCTTTCGACGACTACCGCGCCGAGCAGCTCAAGCGCCTCGAAGAGGAACGCCGGCGGCTCGATGAAGAGATCAGCGCCTTCCACGAGTACATGCGCAACCTCCGCATGGCCAAGGATCGCGAAGAGTTCGACCGCTTCATGCGCGACAAGAACGGCAACCGCCCGAGCTATGGCGGCGACCAGAATAACGGGACGAACGTCTAGTTCTCCCGTCTCCTTCCTCCTGACGACTGGCGCCCCTTTTCGAGGGGCGTTTTTTTGTCGTCAGCGTTTGGCTTCGAATCGGCGATGATCGGGCCCATGAACTTCCTGTTCCCCGCCAAGGCGCCGAAGGTGCCGGCCGCGACCACCCTCGTCATCGACGGCGAGCCGGTCGAGATCACGGTGAAGGTGAGCCCGCGGGCCAAGAGCTACCGGCTGACCGTGCCGCATCACGGCAACCCGGTGCTGACCTTGCCCAGGACCGGCCGCTGGCCCGAAGCGGAGGGTTTTCTCAACCGGCATCGCGGCTGGCTGGCGGCGCGGCTCAAGCGCAGCGCCCCGCGGACCGCCTTCGCCGATGGCGAGCTGTTGCCGCTGCGCGGCGTGCCGCACCGCATCCACGCGACGGGCCGGCTGCGCGGCCGGGTCGAGGTCTCCGAGATCGATGGCGAGCTGTCGCTGCTGGTGCCCGGCGAAGCGGCGCACATCCCGCGCCGGCTCACCGAATGGCTGAAGGCCGAGGCGCAGCGCGACCTCGCCGAGCGCTCGGACATTCATGCCGCGACGCTCGGGGTGGAAGTGAAGTCGGTGTCGATGCGCAGCCAGTCTACCCGCTGGGGCTCGTGCTCCTCGTCGGGCCGGCTCAACTACAACTGGCGGCTGATCCTCGCCCCGCCCTTCGTGCTCGACTATGTCGCGGCGCACGAGGTGGCGCACCTCGTCCACATGAACCACTCGCCGAACTTCTGGAGGGCGGTCGAGCAGGCGCTGCCGGACATGAACAAGGGCAAGGCCTGGCTCAAGGCGCACGGCAAGGTGCTGATGGGGTACGGGCTGGAGTAGGGCCGCCCAACAACCGAGGCCGGCAGTCGGCGCACCTCCCCCGTAAACGGGAGAGGAGTCCTGACTGCGAGCGCGGAACGCCTTTGGTTAGATGTGGATCGCGCCGTCGCCGCACATCAGCGCGGCTTCCTTCACCGCTTCGCTGAGCGTCGGGTGCGCATGCGTGGTGCGGCCGAGGTCTTCGGCGGAGCCGGAGAACTCCATCAGGACGACGATCTCGTGGATCATCTCGCCGGCGTTCTTGGCGATGATCTGCGCGCCCAGCACCCGGTCGGTGGCGACGTCGGCAAGGATCTTCACATAGCCCTGCGTGGCCAGCATCGCCTTGGCGCGGCCATTGGCGGTGAATGGGAACTTGCCGGCCTTGTACTCGATACCGGCTGCCTTCAGCTCGTCCTCGGACTTGCCGACCCAGGCGACTTCCGGGCTCGTATACATCACCGAGGGAATGGTGCCGTAGTTCACGTGCGGCTGCTGGCCGGCGATGATCTCGGCCACCGCATGGCCTTCGTCCATCGCCTTGTGCGCCAGCATGGCGCCGGCCACCACATCGCCGATCGCATAGATGCCCGGCACGTTGGTCCTGAACTGCGCGTCGGTACGGACGCGGCCGCGCTCATCGAGCGCCACCCCGACGCCCTCGAGGCCCAGCCCCTCGGTGAAAGGCTTGCGCCCCACCGCTACCAGCACCGCATCGGCCTCGGCGAAGCTCGCCTCGCCGCCGCCTGCCGGTTCCAGCCGGGCGCGGACCGAGCCGTCGCCCTGCTTCTCGATCGCCGTCACCTTGGTAGAGAGCTTGAACTCCATGCCCTGCTTGGTGAGGTTGCGCTGCGTCTGGCGCGCCGCCTCGCTGTCGAGGCCGGGGAGGATCCGGTCGAGGAACTCGACCACCTGCACCTTGGCGCCGAGCCGGCCCCAGACCGAGCCGAGCTCCAGCCCGATAATGCCGCCGCCGATCACCAGTAGGCGCTTGGGCACCTCCTGGAAGGCGAGGGCGCCCGTCGAGGATACCACCTTGTTCTCGTCGATCTCGATGCCCGGCAGGCTGATCGGCACCGAGCCGGTGGCGATCAGGATGTTCCTGCTCTCGATCGTGGTCGGTGCGCCGCTTTCCGGCGTCACCAGCACCTTGCCCTCGGCCGGGATCGAGCCGGTGCCGCGGAAGGTGGTGATCTTGTTCTTCTTGAACAGGAACTCGATGCCCGAGACGTTGGCGGTGACGGTATCGTCCTTGTGCGCCAGCATCTGCTTCAAATTGAGCTGCGGCGTCACATCGATGCCGAACTGGCGGAACTGGTGCCCGGCTTCCTCGAACAGCTCCGAGGCATGCAGCAGGGCCTTTGACGGAATGCACCCGATATTGAGGCAGGTGCCGCCGAAGGTCGGCCATTTCTCGACCACCGCGACCTTCATGCCGAGCTGCGCTGCCCGGATTGCCGCGACGTATCCACCCGGGCCGGAGCCGATTACGGTGAGGTCGAAAGTGTCCGCCATGATGTCTCCGAGAGGCTCAGACGGCGCCTGGGAAGTGGCGCCTGCGCTGCCGATATAGGACTGCCAAACGGGTTAAACTACCCGCCCGTGGGAGGGAACCCCCGTCGCATCCGGAGCCATGCGAAATGCGCATGATTCCGCTGCCGTCCGGTCACTTGGTGCAGGCGGCGAGCGTGAAGGTATCGAGCACGTTGCGCTCGCCGGCAAATGCGTCCCCCCGCATCATCGAGTACCAGACATTGACGGCGAACTCGGGCAACAGCAGCTGCCGCGGCGCCATCTGCGCTTCGAGCGGGATCTCGGCATCATTGGGATATTCTTCGATCCCATCTGCCCCGAGCGCATAGACCACGCCCTCCCAGAAGCCGCATTGCTCGCCATCGGCCCCGGTGCAGTCGAGGCCCACCGAGCCGCCGGGTTGTCCGAAACCGTTGGGAATGTGGATGGCGCCGTCGAACCTCGCCTTGACCCCCTTGATGGCGATCTCGAAGGCGGCGATCTGGTTGGCCGCCCCATCGCGCGGCACCGGGCTGAAGCTGAGCCGGACGTCGCCGCCCGGCTGTTCATAGATGGCGTGCTGGATCGGGCACTCGATGGCAAGCGCCGGTCCGGCCAGCAGTCCCGCCACGGCAATCGCGGCGATTGGTTTCAGCATCTGCAGTCTCCCCCAAGCTTCACTGCACCTTGGACGCCGCCCGCCACCCGAACCTTGGGTCAGGGCGCCGCGGCCCGTCCACCAGTCACGGCCAGTGTGGTGCCGGTGACATAAGCCGCATCGTCCGACAGCAGCCACAATACCGCCTGGGCGACTTCCTCGGCGGTGCCGGCGCGGGCCAGCGGCACGCTGGGCGCCAGCTGCTGCGCCCGGTCGGGCACCCCGCCGGTGGCATGGAACTCGGTGTCGATCACGCCCGGCCGCACGCCGTTGACCCTGATGCCTTCCGCCGCCACCTCGAGCGCCAGGCCCACCGTGAAGGTGTCGATGGCGCCTTTGCTGGCCGCATAGTCGACATAGACGCCCGGCGCGCCGAGCTTGGCGGCGGCGGAGCTGACATTGACGATGCCGCCGCCGCTGCCGCCATGCTTGCTGGACATCCGCCTGACGGCCGCCCCGGCACAGAGGATCGAGCCGGTGACATTGACCGCCAGGATGCGGGCAATCCGCTCGGCATCCATGGCATCGACCCGCAGCGACGGCGCGATGGTTCCGGCATTGTTGACGAGGCCTGCGACGCGCCCCAGGCGGTCGGCAGCGCGAAAAATGTGCTCGACGTCCTCGGCGCTGCTGACATCGCCGCGCACCGCCACCGCTTCGCCGCCCCGCGAGTGGATCTCGGCGCACACCGCTTCGGCGGCCGCGACATTGCCGGCATAGTTCACCACCACGCCATAGCCGCGCGCTGCCGCGAGCCTGCACACCGCGGCTCCGATGCCCCGGCTGCCGCCGGTGACGACAAGTACTTTATCGGACATGAGGTCCCTCCCTAGGGAGGCGACTGTACGGCCCGCGCCACGAATGCAAAAGGCGGAACCTAATGTCCCGCCTTGCTACTTTGGGTCGCTGCTGCCCCCGGGGTCAGTTGCCGCCGAAGATATCGCCCAGCAGGTCGACCAGGGTGCGGCGCGGGCGCTCCGCCTGTGGCTGCTCCATCGGCTGCAGCGGTTGCTGTTCGAGACCCGGCTGGGTCATGGCGCCGGGCAGTTCGGCGACCGGGATGCCCTCATGCGCCTTGGTCATGAACTGGCTCCAGATCTCCACCGGCACATTGCCGCCCGAGAGCTTGGTGCCGACGTCGTTGTCGTTGCCCAGCCAGACGCCTGCGACCATGCGGGCGGTGTAGCCGACGAACAGCGCGTCGCGGGCCTTCTGCGAGGTGCCGGTCTTGCCGGCCATCGGCCAGCCGTTGAGCTGGGCCCGCTTGCCGGTGCCGATCTCGACGGCGGCGTGCAGCATGTCGTTCATCTCGGCGACGATATTGGGCTCGATCACCCGGCCCGGACCGGCGGCTACGGCGTCGTACAGCACCTTGCCGTCGACGGTTTCGATGCGGGTGATGACATTGGCGATGACGCCGATGCCGCCATTGGCGAATGGCGCGTAGGCGGCGGTCAGCTCGAGCAGCGAGACTTCCTGGGTGCCCAGCGCGATCGAGGACACCGCCTGCAGCGGCGAGGAAATGCCCATCCGCATCGCCGCTTCCACCACCTTGTCGGGGCCCACGTCGTTGGCGAGCAGCGCCGAGACCGTGTTGCGCGACAGCGCCAGCGCCTGGCGCAAGGTCATGTCGCCACCATACTTGCCGTCGGCGTTCGACGGCTTCCAGCCGTTGATGTCGACCGGCCCGTCGGTGGCGATGGTGTCGGGGGTGTAGCCTTTTTCCATGCCGGCCAGGTAGACGAACGGCTTGAAGGTGGAGCCGGGCTGCCGGCGCGCCGTCACCGCGCGGTTATACTGGCTCGCCTGGTAGTCGACGCCGCCGACCAGGGCGCGCACCGAACCATCGACATCCATCGCCACCAGGGCGCCCTGGCTGAAGCCCTTGTCCTTGCCATACTTGGCGACGGCTTCCTTGACCACGAACTCCGCCTCCTTCTGGAGGTCCCAGTTGATCGTGGTGTGGACGATCACGTCCTGCTTCACTTCGCCCAGATAGGCGGTCATCAGGCTCTCGACCCAGTCGGCGACATAGGATTCGCCGCCCACCACCTTGGTGCGCACCGTCTGGTTGGGGTCGATCGCCGCGGCCTTGGACTCGGCCGGCGTGATGTAGCCTTCCTTGGCCATGGCCGCGAGCACCAGGCCCTGACGGGCTTGCACCAGCTCGGGCTTGCCCTTGGGGTTGAGTCGCGACGGCGCCTGCAGCGAACCGGCCAGCATCGCGGCTTCGCCGAGCGACAGGTTGCGCGCCGACTTGCCGAAATAGCGCTGCGCTGCCGCCTCGATGCCGGTGGCGTTGTTGCCGAAGAACACCCGGTTCAAATAGAGCTCGAGAATGTCGTCCTTGGAATAGTTCTGCTCGAGCCATACCGCGAGCAGCGCTTCCTGCACCTTGCGGCCCAGCGTCTGGTCGGGGGTGAGGAACAGGTTCTTGGCCAGCTGCTGGGTGATGGTCGAGGCGCCGCGGGTCACTTCACCCGCCTGCACGCTTTCGAGCGCCACCGAGACGAGGCCGAGCACGTCGATGCCGAAATGGTCGTAGAAGCGCCGGTCTTCGATGGCGACGAACGCCGCCGGCACGTAATAGGGTAGCTCGCGCAGCGACACCGCTTCGCCGCCGGTCTTGCCGCGGTTGGAAATCAACTGCCCATTGGCGGCGACGATACGGATATTGGCGGCGCGGTCCGGCACCTTCCACGTGTCGGCCGAGGGCAGCTGCACGGCGTAGTAGACCACCACGGCACCGGCGGCCAGCGCCCCCCAGATGCCCAGGATGAACAGCCACGAGATCATCTTCCAGATGACCCCGAACAGCGTCAGCGGGCGGCGTTCGCGCCGGCCACGGCTCTTTTTCTGCTTGGGAGCCCGACCGCGCGGCGTCTTGCCCCGCGGTGCCCGCTCCTGGCGTTCGTCGTCGACATAGGTGCCGCCGTCGGAAAAGCCCGGCTCGATCCGGGCACCGCGCGCCACCTTCTTCGCCGGTGCCGATCGCTCCGAACGCGTGCCCTTTTTGGGCGTGGCGCCGACGCGGTCATCAGGCGAGACGTGAAAATCCATAAACAGGGCCCCGGCATTCTTCTTGCGCATGGCGTATGTCCGGCAGCCGGTTCCCTGATGGGGAGGCCCGCGGACGCCATCGGGCATCCGACCGTCTCGCCAAGCCTCAGCCAACCCGAATACCCGGGCCTTCGACCAGCGCGGTCCCCTTGGCTATCCAAGTTAAATGTGGCCGGTTTATGTGGGCTTAAGCGTCCCGGTCAAGCGGTGTTGCGCCGAGGTGACATGCATCGTTGCCCCCGCCGCGCCGGAGGTGGCGGCGGGAGCCGGAGCGGTCAATGCGCTGTACTGGCCACCGCGGTCTCGCGGTAGTTGCGCAAGGCCACGAACACCACCATCGCCAGCACGCCGATCAGTGTCGCCGCGGTCAGCAGCACCATGGCATGCGCATCGGAAAAGGCCGCGCGACCCGCCGCTGCGAGGGCTGCGCCGGCGTCACCGAATCGGTCGGCAGCCGTCATCGTTTCGCCGATCGAATGGCTGGCGCTCGACGGCAACGTGCCGGCCAGTTCCGCCGGCAGCCGGATGGCGCTCGCATAGCTGGCCGAGAGCAGCACGCCGAACAGCGTGATGCCGAGCCCAGCGCCCAGTTCGTACCCGGTGCCTTCGAGCGCTCCGGCGGCGCCGGCCTTGTCGGCCGGTGCGCTGCCCATGATGGCGATCGAGGACGCCGTGAGCCCGATGCTGAGCGACAGCCCGAGCGTCGCCATCAGGGCGATGACGCCGAGCCCCGGGTTGTGGAAGTCGCTGAGCCCGAGGCCGGCGAGGCTGCCGGCAGCCACCAGCAGCGACAGCGTCGCCACCATGCGCAGCCCGAGTACGCCGGTGACACAGCCGGCGAGTGGCCCGCCGATCGCCGAGGCGACGACCAGCGGCATCATGAACAGCCCGGCCTCGAGCGGCGAATAGCCGACGACGAACTGCAACTCCTGCGCCACGGTCAGCTCGACCCCGGCCAGCGCTCCGGAGACCACGATCGCCATCACCATTCCCATGGTGATCGCCGGCTTGCCGAACAGCGTCAGGTCGAGCATCGGCGTCGCGCTGCGCCTCTGCTGGCGGACGAACCAGGCGAGCAGGGTGAGGCCGGCGAGCAGCGTCGCGCCGGTGATGATCGGCGAATTGCCGGCCTTGAAACCGGATTTGATCGCATAGACCGTGGCGATCAGGCCGACCAGCAGGACCAGCGCCTGCCCGATGGTCCAGTTGCCGCCGGCCGTCGGCTGGCGCCGCGGCAGCGTGGCATAGGCCAGCGGCCAGACCAGCAGCATCACCGGAACGTTGATCAGGAACACCGAACCCCACCAGAAATGCTCGAGCAGGGCGCCGCCGGCCAGCGGGCCGAGCGCCGCCCCGGCCGAGCCGATGGTCCCCCACAGGCCGAGCGCCAGGCCGCGCTCGCGCGGGTCGTCGAAGGTCTGCCGGATTATGGCCAGCACATTCGGCATCACCATCGAGGCGCCGACCGCCAGCAGCACGCGGGCGCCGATCAGCACGGCTGCCGTCGGGGCGAACGCAGCGATGACCGAAGCGACGAGAAACACCGCGAGGCCGATCAACAGGGTGCGCCGGTGGCCCAGTCGATCGGCAAGCGTACCCATCGGCACCAGCAGCCCGGCCATCATCAGCGGGTAGATGTCGATGATCCACAGGATCTCGGTGCCGCTGGCGCCCAGGGCCAGGGTCAGCGACGGCACCGCGATGTGCAGGATCGTCATGTCGATGACGATGGGGACGAAGGCCAGCAGCACGGCGAATAGCACAAGCCAGCGATTGCGGGGGAGAGACACGACGAACCTCTTGGCGCTCAGGCGCATCTTCCATTGAGATGAAGGGAAGCGCTATTTATATCCGTCCAGACGGTTTGAAAAGAGGTGGGGATGGGCAGACGCCAGACAATTGATCGTGACGGCTTGCTGGATGCGGCCGAGCGCGTGGTGCTGCGCGAAGGCGCCAACAACCTCACCATCGACGCGGTGGCGCGGGAGGCGGGGGTCAGCAAGGGAGGCGTGCTCTATGCCTTCGAAACCAAGGATGCGCTGATCGACACGATGATGCGCCGGGTCGTCGCGGACTACGAACGGATGGTCGAAGAGTATCTGCGCCAGACCGCCGACACGCCGCGCAACCGCCTGCTCGCCCATGTCGACGCCAACCGGCGCGAAGATGCCGCGGTCAACGCCCGCGCCGTCGCGCTGATGACGAGTTTCCTCCGCGCGCCGGCATTTCACGCCGAGACGCTGGTATTTTATCGCGAACTGTTCGGGCACGCCGACGCATCGACCGAGGCCGGCCGGCGCATGCGCCTCGCCCTCCTCGCCACCGAGGGCGCCTTCGTGGTGCGCGGCTTCGGCCTCTATCCGTTCACCGATGCCGAATGGCAGGCCGTGCACGACGACATCGCCGGCATCCTGCTTGCCGCCTGAGCGGCTGAACCGGAGGATGCCCTAGCCGGCCGACTGCAGGTCGCCGGCCTTCAGCCGGGCCACGTCGCGCAGTGGCGGCGCGCCGAAGGTGCGGGCATATTCGCGGCTGAACTGGCTCGGGCTGTCATAGCCGACCCGATGGCCGGCGGTTGCCGCATCCAGCGCCTCGGACAGCATCAGCCGCCGCGCCTCCTGCAGCCGCAACTGCTTCTGGTATTGCAGCGGGCTCATCGCGGTCACCGCCTTGAAATGCAGGTGCAGCGCCGAAGCGCTCATCCGTGCTTCGGCCGCCAGCGTCTCGATGGCGAAGGCGTCGCGATAGTTGAGCTTGATCCAGCCGATGGCGCGGTTCACCTGCTGCAACCGGCTCTCGGCCAGCGCGATCTGCTGCAGCTTGGTGGCCTGGTCGGAGCGGAGCAGCCGATAGAGGATCTCGCGCTTCAGCATCGGCCCGAGCACTGCAAGGTCCTCCGGCCGCTCCAGCAGCCTGACCAGCCGGATCGCGGCGTCGAGCAGATCGGGCAGGATCGGACTGACCGCGACGCTCGGCTCCGCCTCGGCTGCCGCGGCCGTCACCCCGCCGACCTCGATCAGCAGCGCGCTGATCTCGGCGGCGTCGAGCTCGAGCTTCATGCACAGATACGGCGCCTCGGGCGTCGCCTCCACCACCTGGCCGATGACCGGTGTATCCACCGAGACGACGAGGAAGTTGGTGGCGTCGTAATTGAGCACGCGGTCGCCGGCGATCACCCGCTTCCTGCCCTGGGCCACGATGCACAGCGCCGGGTGGTGCACGGCATGCATCGGCTCGGACGGATGCGAGATCCGCACCAGCGACAGGCCTTCGATCGGCGTTGCCTGAATGCCGTCAACGGTTGCGAACTGTGCAATCAGCTCGATGAGCTCACCCATGCGATCCATGGCGAATTCCTTCATTCTGTATGCGGAAGACATAGCAGTTCGCGCCAAGGAGTCATCATCGATCACGGAAGTTTGGAGGATTGTGCAATCACTCAGGAGGATCGGTCTACCGCCTGCGGGCCCTGGTGAGCGATATAGCTGTCACCGCGGATGGCAGAACATCCGCAGTAGAAAGCGAGGACCCAAATGAACATCGATCTTTCCAGCATCGCCCGGAGCCTGCAGCCCGCGGCCATCCTCGCCATCACCAGCAAACTGTTGAAGCCGGTGACCACCCAGCCGCGCCGGCCACGCCGCGAGCGGCGGAGCATGAATGGCTAGGCGCCGGGTCGTCGCGTTGGTTGCTGGCATGGCGCTGGTCGCCGCGCTTGCCATCGTCGCAGGCACAACCCTCGGCCTGCCCTAGAGCGGCCGACCCCCTTCACTCCAGCATGGAGTTTCACCAATGGGAACCAGACACGACTATACCGGCCTGTGGGTCACCGAGGATGGCGAGATCCGCCAGGCTCTCCTGCCCAACGGCCGCTACATCGAAGCGCGCGGCCATCTCGATGTCGCCTATCAGGGCAACTACCAGATCGTCGGCAATCACATCGAGTACCAGGACGACACCGGCTTCGTCGCCGACGGCGACTTCATCGCCGGCGTCCTGCACCATGCCGGCATGGTGATGTACGCACGGGACTGATCCTTGGATCGCCGCGAATGGAATAAAGGCCCGCCAACTGGCGGGCCTTTTGATTTGTCGAGGCAAACGGCGGCGCTTCGCCGTCGCCCGCACCGCAGGGGTTATTTCTGATCCCAGCCGACGATCAGGCCGTCTTCCAGCGTGACCTTGTCGCGATAGCGATTGGCAGCGGTCGGGCGGTATTTGAAGACCTGCTTGATCTTGGTCTTCATCACCTTTTCCTCGATCGCCGCCGGCTTGCCCCAGCTGTCGAGCAGTTGCGCTTCGGTCATGCCCTGCCAGATGGTCTTGCTGATCAGCGCGTCGACCAGCTTTTCGTCGCCACCATATTTCTGCAGCAGCCGGCTGTAGCGGCTGCGCTTGGCCAGCGCGAACGCCGCGAACACCAGGACCGCGGCCGCGACAAGGATGAGAATGCCGGCGACGACCCACTCCATCGCTGCCTGGGCCCTAGACGTCGAGGTTGGCGACGCTCAGCGCGTTGTCCTGGATGAACAGCCGGCGCGGTTCCACCACGTCGCCCATCAGTTCCGAGAACAGCATGCCGACTTCGCTGTCGTCCTCGCGCCGCTCCACCTTGAGCAGCGTGCGGGCGTTCGGGTCGAGCGTCGTTTCCCACAGCTGTTCCGGGTTCATCTCGCCCAGGCCCTTGTAGCGCTGCAGCGAAATGCCCTTGCGGCCGATGGCCGAAATGGTCTCGAACAGCGAGAACGGCCCATAGATGTCGAAGCTCTGGTCCTTGCGGACCAGCTTGGCCACGCCGCCATAGAGGTCGCCGAGCTTGTCCACCGTCGCCCGGATGCGGCGTGCGTCTGCCGAGGCCAGCAGTTGCGCATCGATCGCGTGCCGTTCGGTCACCCCGCGAATGGTGCGCGAGAACACATAGCCGCCCTGGTTGTCGCTCTCACCTTCCCAGCCGCGTTCGAACTCGTCGGCCAGCCGATCGAGCCGGCGCACCACGCGCTCGATCACCGTGCGCGTCCGCTCCTCGTCGCCGGCCGCATCGGCCAGGCCGCCGACGATGGCCGCCTGCTCGATGATCGAACGGTTATACTTGGTGTTGAGGCCCCCGATCGTGTGCACGATCTCGCGCGCCTGCCGCGCGATCTGCAGCAGGTCCTCGCCCGAATGCGCCACGCCGTCGCGGCTGGTCAGCACCGCATCGTCGGTGCCGACATTGATCAGGTAATCCTCGAGGCTGCGCTCGTTCTTCAGATACTGCTCGGACGAGCCGCGCTTGATTTTGTAGAGCGGCGGCTGGGCGATGTAGATATGGCCCCGCTCGATCAGTTCGCGCATCTGCCGGTAGAAGAAGGTCAGCAGCAGGGTGCGGATATGGGCGCCGTCGACATCGGCGTCCGTCATGATGATGATCTTGTGGTAGCGCAGCTTGTCGATGTTGAACTCTTCGCGCCCGATCGAGGTGCCCAGCGCCATCACCAGGTTGCCGATCGTCTCCGAACTCAGCATGCGATCGAACCGCGCCCGTTCGACGTTCAGGATCTTGCCGCGCAGCGGCAGCACCGCCTGATTGCGGCGGTCGCGACCCTGCGTCGCCGAGCCACCGGCCGAGTCGCCCTCGACGATGAAGATCTCGCTGAGCGTCGGGTCCTTCTCCGAGCAATCCTTGAGCTTGCCGGCGAGGAAGTTGATGTCGAGCGCCGACTTGCGTCGGGTCAGTTCGCGCGCCTTGCGCGCCGCTTCACGCGCCGCCGCCGCTTCCGCCACCTTGCCGACCACCGACTTGGCCTCGGCAGGGTGCTCTTCCAGCCATTGCTGCAGCTTGTCGTTGACGCCGTTCTCGACCACCGGCCGCACTTCCGACGAGACCAGCTTGTCCTTGGTCTGGCTGGAGAATTTCGGGTCCGGCACCTTCACCGACAGCACGCAGGTCAGGCCTTCGCGGATATCGTCACCCGTGACCTCGACCTTCTCGCGCTTCAGGATGCCGCTCTCCTCGGCATATTTGGTCACCTGCCGGGTGAGCGCCGCGCGCAGCCCCGCCAGGTGCGTGCCGCCATCGCGCTGCGGGATGTTGTTGGTGAAGCACAGAACATTCTCGTGGTAGCTGTCATTCCACCACATCGCGACTTCGACGGTGATGCCGTCGCGCTCCGAACTCAGCATGATCGGCGAGGCGATGAGCGGCGTCTTGGCGCTGTCGAGGTAGCGCACGAAAGCTTCGAGGCCGCCCTCGTAGTGCAGCTCGACCTCAACCGGCTCCGGGTGGCGCAGGTCGCGCAGGATGATGCGGACGCCCGAATTGAGGAAGGCCAGTTCGCGCAGCCGGTGCTCCAGCGTCTTGAAATCGAACTCCACCATGGTGAAGGTCTCGGACGAGGGCAGGAAGGTCACCAGCGTGCCCGAGCGACCTTCATAGGTGCCCGGCTGGCGATTGGGCACGTAGGTGCCCACCTGCTTCAGCGGCGCCAGCGCGTCGCCGTGCGAGAACTCCATCTCGTGGATCTCGCCGTCGCGGCGGATATTGAGCTTAAGCGAGACCGACAGCGCATTGACCACTGATACGCCCACGCCGTGCAGGCCGCCCGACACCTTGTAGGAGTTCTGGTCGAACTTCCCGCCGGCATGCAGCTGGGTCATGATGACCTCGGCCGCCGACACGCCCTCTTCGGCATGGATGCCGGTCGGGATGCCGCGGCCATTGTCGTTGACCGATACCGAGCCATCGGCATTGAGCGCCACCGTCACCAGGTCGGCATGGCCCGCCAGCGCCTCGTCGATGGCGTTGTCCACCACCTCGTAGACCATGTGATGCAGGCCCGAGCCGTCATCGGTGTCGCCGATATACATGCCGGGGCGTTTGCGCACCGCATCGAGGCCCTTCAGGACCTTGATGGAATCGGCGCCATATTCGTTCGGATCGGAGGGGGTCTCGGAGGTGCTCAAGGGGGTCCCGAATCAGGTCAGCAGGTCCGCTGGAATCGGTCTAGCGGATCGGGTGCTCATACCCAAGGGAAATGGCTATTTTTAGCCCGTTTTACAAGGCTTAGGGGCCGTTTCTCACGGCTCGCGCGCCAATCGCCCATCCTTCACCGTCACCCGTTGCGCGGCGTCGGCAAGCGCCTCGAACAGCATGGGGTCGGTGCCGGTCATGAAACATTGGGTGCCCAGGCTGTCGAGCGCCGCAAACAGCGCCGCCCGGCGACCGGGGTCGAGATGCGCCGCCACCTCGTCGAGCAACAGGAACGGCGCGATCCCCGCCGAGCGTTTGACCAGTCGGGCATGGGCGAGGATCAGCCCGATCAGCAGCGCCTTCTGCTCGCCGGTGGAGCCGAGCGCCGCCGGCATGTCCTTCTGCGCATGGCGCACCTCGAGGTCGATGCGGTGCGGGCCGACCAGCGTCCGCCCCGCTGCCCGGTCGAGGTTGCGCCTGCTGCGCCACAGCCCCCTCAGGTCGGCTTCCAGTGCGGCCGAGGACTGCGCCTCGTGCCGGTCCTCGAACAGGGGCGTCAGCGCCAGTCGCGCCGCCGGAAAGTTCGCTTCGTCGACGCCCGCCGCGATCAAGGCCTGCAGCTCGCCGAGGCTGTCGGCGCGGGCGAAATGCACGGCCGCCGCCGCCGCCGCCATCTGTGCTTCGACCGCATCGATCCATACCGGGTCGGCATCTTCGTCGAGCAGCCGGTTGCGCTGCCGCATGGTCTTCTCGAAGTCCGACACCTGGGCCGAGTGGCCCGGGAGCAGGGTGGTCACCAGCCGGTCGAGAAAGCGCCGGCGTTCGCTGGCCGGGCCGGTGAACAAGCCGTCCATTGCCGGGGTCAGCCAGAGCACCCGCAGATAGGCGCTCATCTCTTCGATGGTCCGGGCGTTGGCGCCGTTGATCCGCACCCGCCGCCCGCCTTCAGGGCCGCCGGCGCCGGTGCCGATATCGACCGGCCCCTGCGGGGTCTCGACCGTCGCCGCGACGGCCCAGAGCCCATCCGACCCCTGCGCCGCGACATCTTCGAACGCCGCGCCGCGCAGGCCCCGTCCGGGCGAAAGCAGCGACACCGCTTCCAGCAGGTTGGTCTTTCCCGCGCCGTTCGAGCCCACCAGCACCAGGTGGCGTCCGTCGAGATCGAGCGCCGCCGACGCATAGTTGCGGAAGTGCGAGAGGCGAAGCCGGGAGATGTAGCGGGAGGGATGCATCAGCCAATAGTGAGTAGCGAATAGCCGATAGGGAAAGAACCCCTATTCGCAAACTCGCTATCTGGCTACGCGCCTGGCGCGGCGCCTACACCCGCATCGGCATCAGCACGTAGAGCGCCTTGGCATCCCCGTCTTCGCGCACCAGCGTCGGCGAGCCGGCGTCGTTGAACAGGAACACCGCATTCTCCGAGCGGATCTGGCCGATGATGTCTAGCAGGTAACGGGCGTTGAAGCCGATCTCGAAGCTTTCGGGCTCGAACTCCACTGCCAGTTCCTCGCTCGCCGTGCCGTGGTCCGGGTTGGTGACCGAAAGCTCGAGCTGGCCCTCTTTCATCGACAGCTTGACGGCCTTGCCGCCGCGATCCGACGCGATGGTCGAGACGCGGTCCACCGCCGTGGCGAAGGTCTGCTTGTCGACGTTCATCTGCTTGTCGTTGTTCTTGGGGGTCACCCGGTCGTAATCGGGGAACGTGCCCTCGATCAGCTTGCTCAGCAGCACTACGCTGCCCAGCGTGACGCGGATCTTGGTGTCCGAGAGCTCGACCTCGACATCGCCGTCGGCGCCTTCGAGCAGCTTCTGCACTTCCGATACGGTCTTTTTCGGCACGATGATGCCGGGCATGCCCTTGGCCCCGGCGGGCGCGTCGGACTCGGCGCGCGCCATGCGGTGGCCATCGGTGGCGACCGCACGCAGCGTCGGGGTGCCGCCGACCTCCAGCATGTGCATGTAGATGCCGTTGAGGTAGTAGCGCGTCTCTTCGTTGGAGATGGCGAACTGCGTGCGTTCGATCAGTTCGCGCAGCGTCGGCGCCGGAACCGCGAAACTATGGGTGAAGGTGCCGGACTTGAGGTCCGGGAAGCTGTCGGGCGACAGGCACGCCAGGTGGAAGCGCGAGCGGCCGGAGGTCACCAGCAGCTGCTCGGTGCCTTCGTTCTCGAGCCGGACCTCGGCGCCATCCGAGAGCTTGCGGACGATTTCGTAGAGCGTGTGCGCGGGCACCGTGGTGGTGCCGGCCTGGCCGACCATGGCCGGCACGCTTTCGGTCACCTCGATGTCGAGGTCGGTGGCGCGCAGGTCGAGCTTGCCGTCCGAGGCCTTCAGCAGCACGTTGGCGAGGATGGGGTAGGTATTGCGGCGCTCCACCACGCGGTGGACATGCCCCAGCGACTTGAGCAGATGGTTGCGCTCGAGAGTGACTTTCATAAACTCAAAACCCCTACCCAGACAGCTATTGCCCGGCCAAAACCCGGTCAAAACCAAGCGGAAACCGGGCTGCGACATTACAATTCAAGGGGCAAAAGGCAAGGGACAGGCCGAGGCGTGGTGTCGCGTTCCACGGAAATCCCGTCCGGCAGGCCAAGGCGGTAGCCCGCGGCGCCGCCAAGCCCTATCAAAACCGGACAAAACCGGGGGGAGTGCCGATTTGACTCGTCATGGCGTGGACGCATTGATCAGGCCTCGTCGGCTCTCTCGAGGCGATCGGATCGCCGTGGTCAGCCCGTCATGGGGCGGGCCCGGAACCGTTCCGGCGCGCTATGCGGCAGGCAAGCGCCAGTTCGAGCAGGGCTTCGGCATCGAGATGGTCGAGATGGCGCACACCCTGGCGCCCGCCGACTGGGTCCGCGCCAATCCGCAGGCCCGGGCCGAAGACCTGATGGCGGCGTTCGCCGATCCCGGGATCGTCGGGATCGTCGCCAGCATTGGCGGCGACGATGCCATCCGGCTGATCCCCTATCTCGATCTCGAGCTGATCCGCCGCAATCCCAAGGTGTTCATCGGTTTCTCCGACACCACGAGCCTGCATCTGGCCTGCTATGCCGCCGGCATCACCTCGTTTTACGGCCCCAGCCTGATGGCCGGCTTTGCCGAGAACGGCGGCATGCATCGCTTCACCGCCGAGGGCGTGCGCAAGGCGTTGTTCGAGGTCGAGCCGATCGGCCTCGTTGGCCCCAACCAGGAGGGCTGGACGGCCGAGCGGACCGATTGGAACGATCCCGTGCTGCAGGCCCAGCCGCGTCGACTGCATCCGGCCGATCCGGTGCGCGTCCTGCAAGGCAACGGCGTCGCCTCGGGACGGCTGCTCGGTGGCTGCGCCGAGGTGCTGGAGATGGCGAAGGGCACCGGCTGGTGGCCGCCGCTCGCTGCCTGGGACGGCGCCATCCTGTTCTACGAGACGTCCGAGGATGCCCCTGACCCCGGCTTCGTGCGCTACTGGCTGCGCAACTTCGCGGCGCAGGGCATTCTGCGACGGCTCGGCGGCATGCTTCTGGCACGTCCCGATCCAGGCAGCGACCCGACCTACCGCGCCCGGCTCGAAGCCGCTGTCACCGAGACGCTCGCCGAAGAAGGTTGCGCCACCCTGCCGCTACTGTCCGGCCTCGATTTCGGCCACACCCAGCCGATGCTGACTTTGCCCTATGGCGTCATGGCCCGGATCGATTGCGCCGCGGCGACGCTGACGATTCTCGAATCGGGAGTTGCGCCATAGGCCGGCATTCGGGTGGCACCTGAGCCCTTGCCTCGCTCCCGGGCGGGTGGCCGAGACGTCCGTGTCACCTGACAGGCGGCTTCACCGGTCGCCGTTCAGCGCCCGTTCCATTGCCGCAAGACGCCGCTCGGCGTCCTCGAGGCGCCGTTCGGAGTCCTCGGCGTCAAGACGCGCCAGCATCTCGTGCCAGGCCCGGTCGGGCGGCAGCGGCTGGGGTTCGGGGCGCGCCCCCAGGTCGAGGCGCTTCAGACCTGTTCTGATCCGCAGCAACAGCCGCGGGGTTCTACGCGATGTCGGCAACGCTACTACTCACTAACGGACCCTACTGGGTCAAAACTCATAACTCCGCCGGATCGTTCAGCCGGCGGTGCCCTCCCCCCGAGGGGTTCCCTGACGGGAGGGCCCGAAATCTCATTCTTCGAGCATGCGCTTCAGCAGTTCGATCTCCTGCGCCAGCTCGCCATCATCCTTGATCATCTGCTCGACCTTGCGGACCGAGTGCAGCACTGTCGTGTGGTCGCGACCACCGAAGCGCCGGCCGATCTCCGGCAGCGAGCGCGAGGTCAGGGCTTTGGCCAGGTACATTGCGATCTGGCGCGGACGCACCACGTCGCGGGAGCGGCGCGAGGAGAGCAGGTCGTTGCGCGGCACCTTGTAGTGGCGCGACACGATCCTGAGGATGTCTTCGATTCGCACCCGCCGGGCATCGCGCTGCCGCACCAGGTCGGCCAGCGTGCGCTCGGCCAGCGCCACGGTGATCGGTTCCTTGGTCAGCTGGTTGGCGGCCAGCAGGCGGTTCACCGCCCCATCGAGATCGCGGCCATGGCTCACCACGACGCGGGCGACATAGTCCAGCACCGCCGGGGCGAAATGCGCATCCGAGAAGCGCGACACCGCCTGCTCGGCGCGCCGGGTGACGATGGCCCGGCGCAGGTCGAGGTCGAACGAATTGATCGGCACCACGAGGCCGCCCGAGAGGCGCGAGCGGACGCGCTCATCGAGCATTTCGAGGTCGCGCGGCGGCGCGTCACCGGCAACCACCACCTGCTTGGCGCCGGTCAGCAGCGTGCCCAGCGTGTGGCCGAATTCGGTGGCGGATTTGCCCTGCAGGAACTGCATGTCGTCGATCAGCAACAGGTCGACGCGGCGCAGCCACTCCTTGAAGCCGAGCGCCGACTGGCGCTGCACGGCGGTGATGAAGTGGTACATGAAGTGGTCGGCCGTCAGGTAGACGATGTTCCGGCCCGGCTCGGCCGCTCCGGCGGCCCAGGCAATGGCGTTGAGCAGGTGGGATTTACCCAGGCCCACGCTCGAATGAATGTAAATTGGGTTGAAGCTGACGGTGTTGTTGGCGGCCGCATGGGCCACCTGTTTGGCCACCTGCAGCGCCATCTCGTTGGCCGAGCCGACGACGAAGCTGTCGAAGGTCATCTTGGGGTCGAGCGCCGAGCCCGACAGCGCGTCGCCGCGCGGCGCCGGCGTCGAAACGGCGGCCTCTCGCACCACGCGGGGCGTTGCCGGCGCTGCCGCAACTTCGGTCTCGATCGCCTCGCTCGCCGCTTCGGCCTGATGCAGCCGAGGCCGGGCCTGGCCGTTGACGCGCACCGTGAAGTGCAGCCGGGCGAGGCCGGCGGATTCGGCGCGGAACGCTTCGAGGATCTTCTCGGCGTAGTTCGACTGCACCCAGGAGGACAGGAACCGGGTCGGCACGCTCAGATGGGCAAGGTCGTCGACGATCTCTTCCAGCTCGAGCCGGGCAAACCAGGAGTTGAACACATCCTCGCCCACCGCGGCCTTCAGGCGGGCCCGCACGCGCTGGAACAGCTCATTCGAACCGAGTGGCTGGCCGTCCTTGCCCATCATCACCGTCCCCTCTTTGCCGCCGCTCTGCCCCTTTCCGTTACCTGCATCCGATACCCAACCTGCACGATCCGCCGCCGCGTTCATCGCCATCGTGTGTGAACCCCAAATCCTGTTCTACAGCTGCCCCTTTTGGGCACAGCACCGCCAACCTATTGCCCGCTCTCACAGACAAACCTGTCCTGCCCGCGAACTTCGCCGCGGTTCAGTCTAACCAAACTTTCAATTGAGCCGAGCCGCTGATCGCGCCCGGACTACCGCAACGTCTTACGTGCTCGTAAGACCAACACTAATACTAATCAAACCAGACTACGAATGGAGTGTCCCCAAGACTGCCGGCTGCGTCCATGTCGCCTCAGCCACGATCTCAAAGTCAGCATTCCTGCCAGTCATGTCGCTCGATTACTCGGTTCTGGCGCCGGGTGTTCCTGAGCGACGAGAGGCATCTTAGAGGGGTGGAATTTTCCAATCAACGGGGGTTTTTTGCCTAGAGGGGGTTGACTCGCACCCTTTGCAAAAACCTTTCCGCGGCACTTTGTCCGGGTCGAAATCCAAGGCGCTGTGACTCAAGGGGGAATCGGGTTTTCGTGACGATTTTGCCGGCTCTGGAATTGTGGCAGCCGTGACACGAATGCGACAATTCATTCCTGACAGGCGGATGAAATTCTCATGACAGGGCCGCTCAAAGGCCCGGAAATGCAGGGGTTTCGTCCGGGGATAACTCTACATCCAGGTGTCGCAAAGCTGTCACACTGGCGCGGCCTTTCCCGGAACGGCAGCGCCTGGGCATAAAAACAGAAAAGCTCCCCGGAGGGAGCCCTTCACATTCACAAAGCTGTCGTGAAACCGTCTTGACGACGGCTCGCGCTCTTGGGCCGATCAGGCCTGCAGAGCCTTCACGCGGGAGTTGAGGCGGCTCACCTTGCGAGCGGCCACATTGGCGTGGACGATGCCCTTCTGCGACGCACGGACGATCTCCGGCTCGGCCGCCTTGAGGGCAGCGACGGCAACGGCATGGTCACCGGCAGTGATGGCTTCCTCGACCTTGCGGACGAAGGTGCGCATGCGCGAACGACGCGACTTGTTCACTTCGGTACGGGCCGCGATCTTGCGCGTGGCCTTCTTGGCGGAAGCAGTATTGGCCATCAATTCCTCTTTGGCGCTTCAACCCGCTGGCCCAGCCTAAGCCGGAACATCCAGGGGCGATGAAATGAAATCGGCGGCATCTCGGGCCGCCAAGTTGGGCGCTGTATAGTCGTGACGAGGTGGGACGTCAACTGGATTCCCGGCTGCCGGGCTAGTGCTGGCACACCGGGCAGAAGAAGGTCGAACGGCCCGACTGCACGATCCGCTTGATCACCCCACGGCAGCCCGGCGTCGGGCAGGGTTCGTTCTCGCGATCATAGACGGCAAAGCGGTGCTGGAAATAGCCCGAGTTGCCATCGGCATTGCGAAAGTCCCTGAGGGTCGAGCCGCCGGCGTCGATCGCCTCGATCAGCACGGTGCGCACGCCATCGGCCAGGTCTTCGAGGCGCTTGGATGGTTTGCCCGATTTCAGCACCAGGGTCCGCGCCTCGATGTCGGGTCGGATATGGGCGCGGTGCAGCGCCTCGCTGACATAGATATTGCCCAGGCCCGCCACCACCCGCTGGTCGAGCAGCGCCGCCTTCATCGGCGCCTTCTTGCCGGAAAAGCGTTCCGCCATCTCGGCGGCGTTGAACCCGTTCGACAGCGGTTCCGGGCCGAGGCCCTCGAGATACGGGCTGTCGGCTTCGTGCTCGTAGAGGTCGACGAAACCGAAGCGCCGCGCGTCGTTGTAGATGAGCTTCATCGACCCGTGCTCGGGGTGGGTCAGTTCCAGCACCAGGTGGTCGTGCTTGCGATCCTCGTCGGGCTCGTAATAGCGCGACGGCTCCTTGAACTTGAAATCCTCGAAACGATAGGCGCCGGTCATGCCCAGGTGGCTGAGCCAGGTCTTGCCGGTCGACAGCCGGAACAGCAGGTACTTGGCTCGCCGCCCGGTGCTCTCGATGGTCGCGCCCTCGAGCGCCTCCCTGAACCCCTCGGGAAACGGGAAGCGCAGGTCCTTGCGGTTGAGCGTCACCTTGTCGATATGCGCGCCGGTCACATAGGGCTCGAGCCCGCGGCGGACGGTTTCGACCTCTGGCAATTCGGGCATCTGGGGCTTCCTTGTAAGGGCCCCTTGATGTGGCCGACCGATCGCCTCAGCGCAAGTCCCTGCCGCCCGGCGGCGGCAGGGGTGTGGGAGGCATGTCGCGCCGGGCGGCCTGCAGCCACCGGCCGCCCGGACACCGATCAATCGTCGTTGTCGGACGAGTTGGAACTCGAATTCGACGACGAGTTCGAGCTGGAGTTCGACGAGCTGTTCGAACTCGAATTGGAGGAGCTGTTCGAGTTGGAGTTCGAAGAGCTGTTGGAATTGGAGTTCGAGGAACTGTTCGAGTTCGAATTGGACGAACTGTTGGAGTTCGAGTTGGAGCTCGACCCCGAGGGCACCCAGCGTCCGTTCTCGAGCGTCCACCAGCGACCGCGGAAGTAGCGGCGGTCGTCATCGTCGGCGACGCGCAGCCGGTCGACCAGCGGAGCCGGATCGACCAGTTGCGCTGCCGCAGGCGGCGCGGGCAGGGCGTGCGCCCCCGATGCCGCCGCCACCAATGTCGCGAGCGCCAGGCTCGAGATCACGATTGTCTTGGCCATTTGATGTCCTTCTCTTGTTACCGAGGCGTGGGGATGCCCGCCGCCTCGGAGAGCTAGGACGACAGCCAGGCCGATCTATTCCGGGCGATATTTCCGTCGGCAACGGGAATAGAGCAGGCGGTCCATGCGTCTCGCATGTCAGACCATTCACCCGAGGCAACGCCATGCGGCTCTTCACTCCGCCAACCCGGAAGATCGAGTTCCTCTGCACCCCTGAAGACGAGGGGGTGATCGCGCCTCCCGTCCCTGGAAAGGAGCACCTGCCCGACTGGTTCCGCAAGTTGCCTGCCGTCGATCGGTCGAAACACGGCACCACCGACACCGGCCTCACGGTAAAGCGCTGCATGCCGTTCATCGATGCCATGACCACCGGCTATGTCCTTCCGCTGGCCGCAACGGTCCGGCTCGAGATCCGCGACGGCGGCAGGACGGTTACCGCCGGGTGGGACTTCGACAAGACCATGGTCAGCAACCACGGGCCCCATCAGGTCGCCGGCCACCCGGCGAGCCCGACGCCGCCCTGCAAGTTCCACAATTACTGGTCGATCCGCACTCCCCGGGGCTGGAGTTGCCTGTTCGTGCCGGTGCTCAACCGGGCCAATCCCGTGTTCGAGCCGGTGGCGGGGGTCGTCGATACCGACAGCTACACCGCGCCGGTGCATTTCCCGTTCTTCGCCACGGCGCCCGACGGCCTCTACGAGCTCGAAAAGGGCACGCCCCTGGTGCAGGTGATCCCGTTCCGACGCGACACTACCGACCTTGCGCCGTCGGTCCGGGCCGAGCGACCCGCCGAGGCGCTGCAACGGCAGCGGGTCACGCGCAGCACCACGGCCTCGACCGGCTGGTACCGCAGGTTCGCCCGCGCCCAACGGTGAGGGAATCTCGCAGCGGAGGCGCGGATGCTCCCTCTGCCTCGAGGTGGGACGGAAAGGGCGCCTGGAAGATCAGCACGGGCTGCCGACCTGGATCAGTCCGTTGCCGAATACCGGGTCCCGCCCGGGCGCGCCGAGGTCGATGCTGATCTCTGACAACGCGGCCTGCAGTTCAGCCGGAGTCGCATCCGACCGCCGGCTCTTTGCGACCGCCAGCGCCGCGGTGACGAAGGGCGCGGCAAAGGAGGTGCCGGTCTGGACCCGTACGCCGCTGACCGAGGCAGCCGTGCTGATACCGACGCCGGGCGCGGCAAAATCGACATGCGCGCCTTGCCCGGCCCGCCGGTAAACCCGACCTGCTGCATCCACCGCCGTCACCGCCACGACGCTCGCATAGGCCGCCGGATAGCGCGGCCCGGCGCGTGGACCGTCGTTGCCGACAGCGGCGACGATCGGGATCCCTGCCGCGTCCGCATCCAGCACCGCGCGCTCGATCAACAGGTTCGCCGGCCCGGCGAGGCTGAGGTTGATCACCTCGACCTCGGCCGCCACCAGCGAGGCGATGGCGAGGTAGAGCCCATAGGCATCGGCCCGTTCATCGCGTCCAGCCAGCACGAAGGGATCGGCCACGTGGAGCTTTGCCGCCGGCAGCATTCCCGGCACCCGGCCATCGGGGTCGCCCACCAGCAGGGCGACCACCGCCGTGCCGTGTTTCGGACCCGACGGGGCGGCGCCCACGTCCCCCACGCGTTCGAAACGGATATCGGCGTTTCGCAGCATATCGTGCTCGAGGTTCACGCCGGTATCGACCACGCCGATCGCAGGTGCGAACAGGCATTGGCCAACCGGAGGCGCGTAACCGGCCAGTGCCCAGCTGTCGCAGATCTCGGCGACGCAATCGGCAGACGCTTGATTGCGGTAGTAGCTGTTGGGCGCGACGAGCGCTGAAGGCAGCAGTCCGGCGACGGCCTCGAGGCCCGCGTCCAGTGTTACCCCGCGAGGTAACTGCAGCAGCGCCAGCCCGCTCAGGCTGTCCTCGCGCAACAGCCGATAGCCGAGCCGCTCGAGTTCGGTGCGGGTCGTCGCATCGAGGCCGAGCACCACCAGTTCGCTGGGCGCGGCTTCGGGCGGCGGCGGTGGCGCCGTCCTACGGATCCGCTGCGGCGGCTCGTCGTCATCGTCATCCCGGTCGCCGGCGCTGCTGCCATCATCGTCGTCGTCGTCGTCATCATCATCGTCCGCCTGCACGGCGATGGCGAACGCGCCCTTGCTGTCGAAGGCCGGCGACCCGAAGATCGGCATGGCGTAGAAAAGGGTTGCGACGGCAACGATCCGGATCGGCAACGGGGCCAAGGCAGCATTCCTTTCGAGGCAGGGGGCTCGCGATGTTGACGCAGCAGCGAGCATGCCATTCCCGCGGCGCACAGAAAAATCGACGATGGCGGGAATAAGCAACCAGCTGCCGCGTCAGATGCAGCAGGAAAGCCAATGACCACTGCCATCGGACCATTGCTGATCGACGCGCTGCCGCGGCTCCGCCGCTACGCCCTCTCGCTGGCGCGAGCCGCCGACGTCGCCGACGACCTGGTGCAGGCGGCTTGTGAGCGCGCCCTCGCCACCGCCGCGACGCTCGACGATCGGCAACGCTTCGACGCCTGGATGTTCCGGATCGTCCGCAACCTCTGGTACGACCGGCTGAGACGGCTCAGAACGCGTGGCGAAGAGTTCGATGTCACGGTCCGCGACGACCTCGTCGCCATCGAGGGCGAGAAGCTGCCGGAGCGTCGGCTGCTGCTCGGCCAGGCCGCCGCGGCGATCGACCGACTGCCGGACGACCAGCGCGAACTGCTGCTGCTGGTCTGTGTCGAGGAGCTGAGCTACCGCGACGCCGCCGAAGTGCTGCAGTTGCCGATCGGCACGGTGATGAGCCGGCTGGCGCGCGCCCGCCGGCGCGTCGCCGAGGATCTCGGCGTCGAGTCCGGGCGAGTGCTGTGAGGAAGACATGACGCAGAGTTTCGACGACACCGAACTGATGGCCTTCGCCGACGGCGTGCTCGATGAGCCGCGGTTCTCCGAGGTTGCCGCGGCGATCGAGGCCGACCCGCGACTGGCGGAGCGGCTGGAACTGATCGTCGCCGGCGGCAAGGCAGCGGGCGCGGTTTTCGCTCCTCTGGCCGGGCTGCCCCTCCCCGGCGAACTCACCGCCCGGGTCAAGGCTGCGATCGCCGCGCACGAGGGCCGCGTCGTGCCGTTCCGCCGCCGCGCGGCCGCCTGGCTGCCGGTGGCCGCCGCCGCTGCCGTCGCCGCGATCGCTGTCGGGCCGATCGCCTATTTCGCCGGTGGTGGGCGCGAGGCGCCGCTGGTCGCCATCGGTGCGCCGCTGGCGCCGGCGCTCACCGCCGAGCTCGGCCGCCTGCCGTCTGGCGCCGAGACGCGGCTCGGCAGCGCTGTGCTGAGGACGATCGCCACCTTCACCGATGCCAGCGCCACGCTCTGCCGGGAATTCGAGGTCGACGGTCCGCTCACGACGGTCGCTGTCGCCTGCCGGAACGGCGCCGAATGGCGTGTCGCGATCGCCATCGACGCGCCACCGGCCAATGACGGCTACGCACCTGCCTCATCGCTCGCCGCGCTCGACGCGTTTCTGGGCAGCATCGATGCGGGCCCGCCGCTGCCGCCGGAGGCGGAGGCCGAAGCACTGGCCCGGCCCTGACATCGACTGCAGACCCTTGCAACCATGCGCCCGTTTCCCGCATGGCAAGCCTCCGCCCCTTCCGCTATAACGCCGGCAATCCGGAGACAGAGCATGGGCGAGACCACGCATTTCGGCGAACGGACGGTCGCCCTTGACGACAAGCAGGGCCTCGTCAACGACGTGTTCCACCGCGTCGCCGACCGCTACGACCTGATGAACGACCTGATGAGCGGTGGCGTGCACCGTGTCTGGAAGGATGCCATGGTGGCGAGATTGGCACCGCCCAAACAGGGCGGAATGCCATACCGCGTGCTCGATATGGCGGGCGGCACCGGCGACATTGCCGAGCGCATCGTCAATGCCTCGGTCGGCTATGCCGAAGTCACCGTCTCCGACATCAATACCGACATGCTGCGGGTCGGTGCGGAGCGCTCGCAGAAATGGCGCTTCCCCAGCCAGGTGAAGTTCGTTGAGGCCAATGCCGAGGAGCTGCCGTTCGAGGACGAGAGCTTCGACGCCTACACCATCGCCTTCGGCATCCGGAACGTGCCGCGTATCCCGCTGGCGCTCAAGGAAGCCCATCGCGTGCTGAAGCGCGGCGGGCGCTTCCTTTGCCTCGAATTCAGCCAGGTCGATACTCCGGTGCTGTCGGAGGTCTACAAGGCCTTCTCCGACCGGGTGATTCCGCCGATCGGCCGCGCCGTCACCGGCGATGCGCAGCCCTACCAGTATCTGGTGGAATCGATCCGCAAATTCCCGACCCCGGAGCACTTTTCGAAGCTGATCGCCGACGCCGGGTTCAAGCGCGTCACCCACACGCCGTTCACCGGCAATATCGCGGCGCTGCACGCGGCCTGGAAGCTCTGACGCCATGGGGCTCGCCGCCTATCTTCGCCTGGCCCGGGCCGGCTTCGTGTTGGCGCGCGAAGGCGCCTTGTCGATTGCCGATAATGCAGCCCTGCCGCCGGTCATGCGCGCCGGCGTCCGTTTCGGCCGGCTGTTCGAGCGGGGCGAGGTCCGGCGCTCGGGCCGCGTCGAGCGGCTGACCCGGGCGCTCAATCGGCTCGGCCCCACCTATGTGAAGCTCGGCCAGACCTTGGCGACCCGCCCCGACATCGTCGGCGAGGAGGTCGCGGCCGACCTCGCCGTGCTGCAGGACAAGATGGACCCGTTCGACGACAAGCTCGTCCCGGGCCTGCTCGCCGAAGCGCTGGGGGCGCGGGCCGAGGAGTTCACCGAGTTTTCGGCGCCGGTTGCCGCAGCCTCCATTGCCCAGGTGCACAAGGCGACGCTCACCGACGAGACCGGCCGCCGCACCGTGGCGGTCAAGATCCTGCGGCCCGGCATTCGTGAACGCTTCCGCGCCGATATCGAGAGCCAGTATGCCGGCGCCAGGCTCGCCGAGGCCCTGGTGCCCAAGCTGAAGCGGCTTCGCCCCGTCGACGTGGTGGCGACGCTCGACCGCTCGGCCCGCATCGAACTCGACCTCCGCCTCGAGGCCGCGGCGATCTCGGAGTTCTACGAGAACATCAAGGACGATACCGGCTTCGTCATCCCCAAGGTGATGTGGGATTTCACTTCCGATACCGTCCTCACCACCACCTGGGTCGACGGCATTCCCATTCGCGACAACGCCGCGCTCGATGCCGCCGGGGTCGATCGCAAGGCCCTGGCGAGGAACCTGCTGCAGGCCTTTCTGCGCCATACGGTCCGCGATGGCTTCTTCCATGCGGACCTGCATCCGGGGAACCTGTTCGCCGATCCGAAAACGCAGGACATCGTCGCCGTCGATTTCGGCATCATGGGCCGCATCACCCGACGCGAGCGGCGTTTCCTCGCCGACATCCTCTATGGCTTCATCACCCGCAATTACCGCCTGATCGCCGAGCGGCATTTCGAGATCGGCTATGTGCCGCGCACCCAGTCGATCGACGAATTCGCACTGGCGCTGCGCGCCATCGGCGAGCCGCAGCATGGCCGCCGCGTCTCCGACATCTCGATGGCCAAGGTGCTGGGCCAGCTCTTCGCCACCACCGAGCTGTTCGAGATGCAGACCCGGCCGGAGCTGATCCTGCTGCAGAAATCCATGGTGCTGGTCGAAGGCGTGGCGCGGGCGCTCGATCCCGAACTCGATATCTGGACCATCTCGGAGCCGATCGTCGGCGACTGGGTGCGCCGCTCCGCCGGTCCGCTCGGCCGGCTCGAGGAACTGAAGGAGCACTTCGATACCGTGGTGGCGACGCTGGGCCGTCTGCCCGCCATCGTGGAGAAGGCCGAGACCGCGCTCGACGACTATGAACGCGACAAGCACTCGCCCGATCGCCGCTTCAACCGCTTCATGCTGATATCGGCATTCTGGCTCGCGGCGGCGGTGCTGCTGGTCGGTTTGTGGCGCCTTCTCGGGCTGTGATTCGCCCTCGTCTTCCGGGACGCGGGGAGCACTCGGCGCAGGGTGGCCGGCCGGTGAACGACGGTTCATCAAGCGTTCATCACTGGGGCAATACCGAGGCGGGATGAGCTTGCGGCGCTTGGGACCGGCTCCTACAACGGGGGCAATGCGGCGGGCGATGTTGAGGAGAATTCCATGACCCTGAAGACTGTTTCCCGGCTCGCCGGCATCCTGCTGCTGAGCGCCGGGCTGGCCGGCTGTATGGACGTCACGGCCGAGATCGACGTGCTGAGCGAGACCACCGGCAAGACCACCACCGTGATGACGGTGGGTTCCGAGTTCTACCCGATGATCAAGCAGATGGCCGAGGCCGGTGGCGACAACGCCGGCGGCTCCGAAGCCTTCTGCAAGGAAGAAGGCGACGTGCTGACCGAGAATGCGGACGGCAGCGGCACCTGTACCTCGATCAAGGAAGGCGACCTGACGACGCTGACCGCCGACAGCGACGGTCCGAATTCCGACACCAGCATCACCGTGGTGAGCCCGGGCGTGGTGCGCGTGGCCTTCAAGACCAACGAGATGACCAGCCAGATCAACGAAGGCGCCGGCGGCGCCGAGGATGCCCAGGCCAAGGCGATGATGAAGACCTATTTCGAGGGTCACACCGCCACCATCCGGATCAAGGGCAAGCGCATCACCGAGACCAACATGACCAAAGTCGGCGACAACACCGCCGAAATGGTGCTCAACTTCACCGAACTGCTCGACGGCACGGCCAACCTGCCCGAAGAGCTGTTCGCGATCGTCGATACCCGCTGACCATGACGGATCGGGTCAAAGTCGATTTCATCTGGCTCGATCACGGCCGGGGCCTCGAGGCTCCGCGGCAACAGAGCACGGGCGCGGCAGGGGTGGATCTCCTCGCCGCGCTCGGCCCGTCCGAGACCATGGTGATCGCGCCCGGCAAGCGGGCGCTGGTGCCATCAGGCCTGGCGATCGCGCTCCCCGGCGGCTACGAGGCGCAGGTGCGGCCCCGTTCCGGGCTCGCTGCCAAGCATGGCGTCACCGTGCTCAACTCACCCGGTACGATCGACGCCGACTATCGCGGTGAGATCAAGGTCATCCTGATCAATCACGGCGACGCCCCATTCACCATCCAGCGTGGCGACCGTATCGCCCAGATGGTGGTGGCACCGGTTACGGGCATAGACTTCGAACTGAAGGAGAGCCTCGATGCGACTGAGCGTGGCGCGGGCGGTTTCGGCTCGACTGGCCGCTAGCTTCGGCTTTCTGGCCCTGGCGTCCGCCCCGGTCTTTGCCGGGGACGCGGCCAATTTCGCGGCCCTCGGGTTCTCGGCCGATGGCCGCTATTTCGGCTATGAGGAGTTCGGCGTCCAGGACGGCTCCGGCTTTCCCTACTCCAACATTTTCATCCTCGATGTCGCCGAGGACAAATGGGTCGGCGGCTCGCCGTTCCGGCTGACGCTCGAACAGGAGAGCCCGACATTGGCCGGCGTCCGCGCGGCGGCGATGGCCAAGGCCGCCAAGGCGCTTGCCGATCTCGCCATCAGCGAGCCGGCGGTGATCGAGGCGCTGAACGGCGATGGCGAGGTCGGCCATGACGGCGCCAGCATCAGCTTCGGTGCCCGCGGCTTCGGTATGGACGAGCCCCCCAATCCGGTGACGCTGAAGCTCGAGAGTTTCGAGTCGACCTCGACCGTGCCCTGTGTCGACAGTTTCGGCTTCCCCCCGCCGGTGGGTTTCGCGCTGACGCTCGAGGCGGACGGCAAGAGCACCGAACTGCATCGCGACCAGAGCGTTCCCGCCTCGCGCAACTGTACCGTCGCCTATCGGCCCTACGGCATTGTCGCACCGGTCAACTGGTCGTGGAACGAGCGCACGCCGGTCGCCATCATCTCGGTATTTTCCCAGGGGTTCGAAGGTCCCGATCGCCGTTTCATCGCCGTGCCGGTTCCGGGGGTGAAGTGACAGCAACGCTCAGCCCCGACGAGATCAAGCGCTACGCCCGCCACATCGTGCTGCGTGGCGTCGGCGGCGATGGTCAGCAGAAGCTGAAAGCGGCGCGTGTGCTGGTGATCGGCGCCGGCGGGCTCGGCAGCCCGCTGATCGCCTATCTTGCTGCCGCCGGCGTCGGAACGCTCGGCGTCGTCGACCACGACACGGTGTCGCTGTCTAATCTGCAGCGCCAGATGATCCACCAGGCCAACGGCATCGGCACCGCCAAGGCCGAGAGCGCCGGCGCGTTCGTCGCCGGGCTCAACGCGCATGTCGAGTATATCCCGCATATCGAGCGGATCACCGCCGGGAACGCCGGCCGACTGCTGGCCGGCTATCACATGGTGATCGACGGCACCGACAATTTCGGCACCCGCAAGATCGTCGCCGAGGCGGCCGAGGCCGCCGAAATCCCGTTGGTTTCGGGGGCGGTGTCGATGTTTGACGGCCAGGTCACGGTGTTCATGCCGGGCAACCGGCAGTTCCGCGATCTCTACCCCGATACTCCCGATGAAGCCGACCTGCCGTCCTGCGAAGTGGTCGGCGTCATCGGTGCCGTCACCGGGGTCATCGGCACGCTGATGGCGATGGAGGCGATCAAGCTGATCACCGGCGTCGGCGAACCCCTGGTCGGGCGACTGCTGCTCTATGATGGCCGCGCCGCCCGCTTCACCGAGCTCACCTACTAGGTTTCCGGCAGGCCCGAGGCGGGGATCGCTGTCCCGCCGCCGGGCCTCGCCGTGCCGCTCAGCGTCCGCCCTCGATCTTCCGATGCCGCTGGTTCACGCCGCCCTTGCCATAGGGGTAGTCTGCCACCTCGGGCGCGCTGGCATCGGTCAGCTGTTGGGTATGTTCGACGTCGAGCCTGAGATCGGCCGCGGAGAGGTTATCGGCCAGCTGCTCGCGGGTGCGGGCGCCCAGGATCACCGAAGTGACGGCCGGGCGGTCGGCCAGCCAGGCCAGCGCCACCTGCGCCATCGACACACCGAGCGCCTTCGCCACCGCTTCGACCGTCGCGATGATCCGCCAGGTCCGCTCCTGCTCGTTACGCGGGCCATACGATTCCTGCCCGCGATTGGGGTTCTCGCCCAGCCGCGTGGCGCCCGACGGCAACTGGTCGCGCTTGTACTTGCCGGTGAGCCAGCCGCCGCCGAGCGGCGACCAGGGCAGCAGCCCGATATCGGCGTCGAGCGCCGCCGGGACGATCTCGTGCTCGATATCGCGGACCAAGAGGTTGTAGTGCGGCTGCAGCGTGATCGGCGGCGCGAGGCCACCCGCCTTGGCGACCCACGACGCCTTGGTCAGCTGCCAGCCGATGAAGTTGGAGAAACCGTAATAGCCGATCTTGCCGTTGCGGATCGCGTCGTCGAGGAACCGGAGCGTCTCCTCCAGCGGCGTCAGCGCGTCGAAGGCGTGCATCTGGTAGAGGTCGATATGCTCGACCCCAAGCCGGCTCAGCGAGGCATCGAGCGCCTGGTTGAGATGGCGGCGCGACAGCCCAAGGTCGTTCGGCCCGTTGCCCATCGGAAAGCGCGCCTTGGTGGTGACCAGCACCTGTCTGGCCGCCTCCGGCCGCGCCTTCAGCCAGCGCCCGACGATCGCTTCGGAGGTGCCGGCCGAATAGACGTCGGCGGTATCGAGGAAATTGCCGCCCGCCGCCACATAGTCGTCCATCAGCTGGAACGACGTCGCCTCGTCCGCCTCGGCCCCGAACGTCATGGTGCCCAGCGTCTGCGATGAGACGATGGCGCCGCTATTGCCGAGCTTACGATACTGCATGATTTCCCTCGATCGATTGAATCGCTTCAAGGGCGTTCATAAGCGCTGCGGCTGTCATGGTCGAGTCGAACTATCGGGTCGCAGCAAACTGCTGCATCGCGGCTGTGGCCGCCCCCACCCAGCGACGCTAGCTCGCTTTGCTCACAAGCTTTGCTGCCCTCCCCACAAGGGGGAGGGAGAGCAAGAACCGCAATCACAGTATGCGTCTCCCTCCCCCTTGTGGGGAGGGATCAAGGGTGGGGGTGGCCACACGCGCCGGTTGTCGGCACGCTACCCCTCGATCTCCTCGCGCAGCGCTTCGAGCTCCAGCCACTCATCCTCTGCCTTGCTCAGCGCCGCTTGGGCCTTTTCCAGCGCCTTGCCGGTATCCGTGAACTTCTGCGGGTCACGGGCATAAAGGCTGCCGTCGGCCAGCACCGCGTTGAGCTTGGCAATCTCGGCTTCGAGCTTGGCGATCTCCTTGGGCAGGGTCTCGAGCGCATGCTTCTGCTTGAAGCTCAGCTTCTGCTTGGCAGGGTGCGAGCTGGTCTGCGGCAGGGCGGCCTGCCGTCCACCCTTGGCTTTCGGCGCGCTGGCCGGCGCCGTGACGCCGTAGCCGCGCTGGCTCACCATGTCGGAATAGCCGCCCGGATATTCGGTCCATTGCCCGCCGCCATCCGACACTACCACCGAGGTGGCGACGCGGTCGAGGAAGTCGCGGTCGTGGCTGACGACGATCACCGTGCCGGGATAGTCGGCCAGCATTTCCTGTAAGAGGTCGAGCGTTTCGAGGTCGAGGTCGTTGGTCGGCTCGTCCAGCACCAGGACGTTCGAGGGCAGCGACAGGACGCGCGCCAGCACCAGCCGGCCGCGCTCGCCGCCCGACAGCTTGCTCACCGCCGTGCCGGCCTGTTCGGGGCCGAACAGGAAGTCCTTGAGGTACCCCATGAAGTGCTTGGGTTGGCCGTTGATGACGAGGGTGTCCGAGCCGCCGCCGGTGACTGCTTCCTTGAGCGTCATGTCGGCGCTGAGCGTGGCGCGACGCTGATCGAGGCTCGCGAGTTCGAGATTGGCGCCGAGCCGCACCGTGCCGCTGTCGGGCGGCAGCTCGCCGGTGAGGAGCTTGATCAGCGTGGTCTTGCCCGCGCCATTGGCGCCGATGATGCCGAGCCGGTCGCCGCGGATCACCCGGGTGGTGAAATCCTTGACGATGACGCGCTCGCCATAGGCCTTGGAGATGTCCTTGGCCTCCATCACCATCTTGCCTGAGGTCTCGCCCTCGGCCACCGAGATCTTGACGTCACCCACGTTGCGCTTGAGGTCGCGACGCTCCTGGCGCAGCGCGAACAGCCCGTCGAGCCGGCGTACGTTGCGCTTGCGGCGGGCGGTGACGCCGTAGGTCAGCCAGTGTTCCTCTCGCACGATCTGCCGGTCGAGCTTGTGCCGGGCGGTTTCCTCTTCCTCCAGCACCTGGTCGCGCCATTCCTCGAAGCCGCCGAAGCCCTTGTCGAGGCGGCGGGTGACGCCGCGGTCGAGCCAGACGGTCGACCGGGTGAGGTCGGCGAGAAAGCGCCGGTCGTGGCTGATGATCACCAGCGCCGAGCGGATGCTGGAAAGCTCGTTCTCCAGCCACTCGATGGCGGGGAGGTCGAGATGGTTGGTCGGCTCGTCGAGCAGGATGATATCGGGCTCGGGCGCCAGCACCCGCGCCAGCGCGGCCCGGCGAGCCTCGCCGCCGGAGAGCCGCTGCGGCTCCTCGGCGCCGGTGAGGCCCAGGGCGTTGAGCAGGTAGGTGGCGCGATAGTGGTCGTCACCCGCCTGCATGCCGGCTTCGACATAGGCGAGAACATTGGGATAGGCCGAGAGGTCGGGTTCCTGCGGCAGATAGCGGATGGTGGCGCCCGGCTGCAGGAAGCGCCGGCCGCCATCGGGCTCGATCTCGCCGGCGGCGATCTTCAGAAGCGTCGATTTGCCCGAACCGTTGCGGCCGACCAGTGCCACCTTCTCGCCCGGCAGCAGCGACAGTTCGGCCCCTTCGAGCAACTCGCTGGAGCCCAGGCGCAGGCGGATTTGCTGCAGGAACAATATGGGCGCGGCGGCCATCGGCTAGTCCAGTTCGAGAGGTTCGGGGGCATAGAGCATGGGGGCGCCGCGAGATCAACGCGGGGCGCCGGAGCGCCTTCAGGAAAAGCTGCAGACTCTTCCGGTTCGAAAGCGCGACAAATCAGGACTCATGCCGCCGCAGATGCATGAACCGGGGCTGAAACCGTGAGTCACAAGCCGTTCAACTGCGGCTTGGCAAAAGCGCCGGGCCTCGGGCTACGGGGCACGCCGGGCAGGTGGCCGAGGGCCCGTTTGGGTTCGAGCTCTTCGCTGCTTGCCGGCACTCCCAGAGAGAGACTGGGTTCCGCCTCACGACCAACGCCCTTCGGGTCGGGCGCGTGTGGCGAAAGGGCGGATGCCGGACGGTTGGAGTCGGTCCGGCATCCGCCGCTTTGCTGAGTTCGGCTCAGTGCGCCGCTTCGCGGATCAGCACCGGTTCCATGTCTTCGAACTTGAGGCCGAGCCGCTCGCGCAACGACCGGCGCTTACTGGCGAGGTCCGCAATAGTATAGCTCTCGAGCACGTTGAAGAACGCCCCCAGCGCCTCCCGCAGCGCCGCGTTGACGTCGCAGCTTTCGGCCAGCGGGCAGGTCACGTCGCCATCCTCGAAGCACTCGGCCATCGAGAAGCTCTCTTCGGTGAGGCGGACGGTGTCGAGGAGCGTGATTTCATCGGCCGGCCGGCCGAGCTTGATGCCGCCGCGGCGGCCGCGCACCGTCTCGATCAGGCCGTTCTCGACCAGGGGCTTGATCAGCTTGAACAGGAACAGTTCCGAAATCGCGTGCGCCTTGGCGATATCGGCGACCCGGCTGAGGCCGGGCTCGTTCACCGCACAATAGATCAGCGTGCGGATGGCATAGTTGGACTGGCGAGTCAGTCTCATCGAATCTCCGATTCGGCGCGTCGCGCCGACTTCTTGCTGCTTCCCCACGCAAAGCCCGGATTTTCCGGGGGATCCCTGCGGCTGGATGGGGTCTGGAACCGTCCACACTTTATAACGGTTCTAAACTTAGTCAAGAAAACATGACGCCAGAGTTCAGGATTGTGCGGCAGCTCTGGATATGCGGACGGGAGATCGGCCCGCCCGCACAAGCTGGTCACTTGTCGAGATAGGGGCGGTGCAGCGCCAGGTCGGGCTCACCGAGCCGGTCCTGCGCGGTAAAGCTCTGGTGCCAGTACGGGTAGGGCAGGTTCGGCTGGCTGACCGCGTCGAGCTTCTGCAGCTCCTCGGTGGTGAGAGTCAGTTCCGCGGCTTTGAGGTTGTCTTCGAACTGTCCGATATTGCGGCCGCCGACGATCACCGAAGCGACGATCGGCTTCGACAGCAACCAGGCAAGCGACACCTGCGCGCCGGAAACGCCACGCGCGCCCGCCACGTCGTTGACCACGTCGACGATCTTCCACAGATGCTCGGGATCGTAGATCGGCGGCTCCTTGAAGCCGCGCACCTGCCGGCCGTCGCTCGGCTTGGAATCGCGGGTGTACTTGCCCGAGAGCCACCCGCCGGCGAGCGGCGACCACACCAGCACCGAGACACCCTGGTCGAGGCCGGCCGGGATCAGCTCGAACTCGGCTTCGCGCGAGTGCAGCGTGTAGTGGATCTGCTGGGAAACGAAGCGCTGGTAGTTGCGCTCGTTGGAAACCGCGAGCGCCTTCATCAGGTGCCAGGCCGAATAGTTCGAGCAGCCGATATAGCGGACCTTGCCGGAGCGGACGAGGGTGTCGAGTGCTTCCAGCGTCTCCTCGAGCGGCGTCTGCCCATCCCACTCATGCACCTGGTACAGGTCGATGACGTCGGTCTTCATCCGCTTCAGCGAGGCTTCCGCCTCACGGATGATGTGCCATCGGCTGAGCCCGCGATCGTTCGGTCCCTTGCCCCTGGGGAAGCGCACCTTGGTGGCGATCAGCAAGCGGTCGCGCCGGCCATCGGTCAGCGCCTCGCCGATGATCGTCTCCGACACGCTGCCCGAATAGACATTGGCGGTGTCGATCAGGTTGACGCCGTGGTCGAGGCAGAGGTCGATCTGGCGCTGCGCCTCCTTGACGTTGGTGTCGCCCCACAACCCGTCGCCGCCGAACGTCGCCGTGCCGATCGACAGCGACGACACCTTGAGGCCGGAACGGCCGAGCAATCGATAGTCCATGCTACCCTCCACGAAATCTCGGCGCGGACCCTAAAGCGCTTTCAGCAAAAGGTGCAGACCTTTCCGCCCCGAAAGCGCGACAAACCCAAATGGGAGCGCGACGGCGCGAGGCGCGCAGCCGGCATCGGCATTAACAAACTGCTACCCGCACGATCAGGCAACTGTCAGCCGCACCGCCGTACTCTGAGGCTCGGAGGTGGTGCAGGTGATCGCTTACATCGTGCAGTTGCCAAAGGGCGACGTTCGGCGTTTCAGGATGTTCAGCAGCATCGTGGTGCAGTGCGAGGAGATACCCAGCATTGTCAGCATGCGGCCCGGCTACGCGGTGCGGCTGATGCGCGCCGAAACCCAGATGGCTGCCGTCATGGGGCAGATGTTCTCGACCTGGCGGATAGAACCGCTGGTTGAGACGGCGCCCCCGTCCTCAGGCCGGCCAGTGCTGCTGGACCCGCCCATCCTCGCTCTCAAGAAAGACTCGGTTATCGCCCCTGGTCCTGCGGGCCATGTCGACCGCAGCGCGCACCGCCCGGTCCAGGGTTGAGTGGTTCGCGAGCACGGTAGGGCCAACGCTCAGCGTCCAGCGGCCCCGATCGGGAGAGACGAGAAATCGGAGGGATTGCATCATTTTCGCGCGCCGTCCCGTTGCCAGGACCCAAGCGTGCGAAATCTTGCGTTATCGGCTCGTTAACCGTTTGGTCGGTCAGGACACCACGGTGATCTTCTCGCTGGCGCGGGTAACCCCGGTATAGAGCCAGCGCTGCCGGTCTTCGCGGAAGACGTAGCTCTCGTCGAACAGATACACATTGTCCCACTGGCTGCCCTGGGCTTTGTGCACGGTGAGGCAGTAGCCGAAAGTGAACTCGTCGTATTGGCGGCGCTCCGGCCAGCTGAGCTGGTCTTCCTCGCCGGAAAAGAACGCCGCGTGGGTCACCACTTTGGCCTGCGTCGCCTTGGCGCCGGTGACTTCGTCCGGGTCGAGCGTCATCGAGTAGCGGGCGTTGGAGCGCTTCTTCACTTCCGCCGCGGTCCAGATCTGCCCGTTGAGCAGCTTCTTGATCGGGTTGTTGCGGAGGCAGACCAGGCGATCGCCGGATACCGGCTCGTGCCTGGGCAACTCCTTGATCTCGCGGATCCGGTCGTTATAGGCGACACGCGTCTTGTTGCGGCCGGCCAGCACCTGGTCGGCCTGCATCACTGCGTCGCGGTCGACATCGGCACGCGGAATGACGAGGCTCTCCCCGTAGCGTCCGTGCTCGAGATAGCCGCCCTCGCGGATTTCCATCGACATGCGGATGATCGGATTGTCCGCCGCCTGGCGGTGGATCTCGGTGAGCATATAATCGGGCTCGTCCGCCGTGAAGAAGCCGGCGCCCTGCACCGGGGGCAGCTGGAACGGATCGCCCAGCACCAGCACCTTGGTGCCGAAGCTCAACAGGTCGCGGCCGAGCTGCTCGTCCACCATCGAGACTTCGTCGATGACGATCAGGTCGGCGGTCAGCGCCTCGCTCTCGGGATCGAGCGCAAACTTTGGCTCGCCATCCTTCTCCGAGACCAGCGCGTAGATCAGCGAGTGGATGGTCGAGGCGCCGCGGGCCCCGTACTTGCGCATCACCATCGCCGCCTTGCCGGTGAAGGCGGCGTATTTCACCGACTTCACTCCTTGCGCGAGGTGCCGGGCGAGCGTCGACTTGCCGGTGCCGGCCCAGCCGAACAGGCGGAACACCTGCTTGCCGTCCTTGTCCTTCAGCCAGCGCGACACGGCCTGCAGCGCTTCATCCTGTTGCGGCGACCACTCCATCAGGCGATGCGCACCGTGACGGTACCGATGCCCGCAATCGAGCCTTCGAGCAGGTCGCCCTTCACCACGGCGGAAACCCCGGCCGGGGTGCCGGTGAAGATCAGGTCGCCGGGGAACAGTTCGAAATATTTCGAGAGTTCGGCGATCACATGCGGCAGGTCCCAGGTCATGTCGGCGATATCGGCCGATTGGCGAGTCTCGCCGTTGACGCGCAGCTCGATGGCGCCCTTGAGCGGGGTCGGGATCCCCTTGGCCGGGACCAGCGTGCCGATCGGGGCGGAATGGTCGAACCCCTTGGCCACCTCCCAGGGTTTTGCACCCTTCTTGGCCCAGGCCTGCAGGTCGCGGCGGGTCAGGTCGATGCCGACCGCATAACCCCAGACATGGCGCATGGCCTCGGCGACGGCGATGTTCCGGCCGCCGGTGCCGATGGCGGCAACCAGCTCGATCTCGTGGTGGTGGTTCTGCGTCTCCGACGGGTAGGGCGAATCGGCGCCCTCGATCACCAGCGCATCGGCGGGTTTGGCAAAGAAGAACGGCGGTTCGGCATTGGGATCATGCCCCATCTCGCGCGCATGCTCGGCATAGTTACGGCCCACGCAATAGATGCGGCGGACCGGAAAGAGCCCTCCGCCGGAGACGGGGACGGCAGGCTGCGGCGGCGGCGCGATAACGTATTCGGACATCGTGGTTCCCATGCTCTGAGGCGCGCACCCTAATCGAATCGGTCGTGGGACAAAATGAGAACTTTGTTCGTCCGCAAGTTCGCTGGGGGTGAAGGATGCACCGTTTGGCGCGCTTGACTTGGCCGTTGGGCTTGGGCTCGGTTGCCGCGAGCTTGAGGGAGTACGCCGTGACCGCCATCGACCCGTTCGACATTCCCAACCTGGTGCCGGATTTCGAGGCGATCAAGGACGGCAACCTCGCCGCCAGCGCCCGCACGCGTGCGACGCTGAGGAGCCGGTTCGACCTCGGCTATGGCGACGGCCCGCGGCAGCGGCTCGACCTGTTCTTCCCCGAGAATGCCAGCGGGCCCTTGCCCATCCACATGTTCATCCATGGCGGCTACTGGTTCCTCAACGACAAGGAGATGTTCGCCTTTCCGGCCGAGACCATCACCAGGAACGGCGCCATCGCCGCGATCGTCGAGTACACGCTGATCCCCAATGCCCGTGTGGCCCAGCTGGTCGACGAGGTGCGGCAGGCGGCGCGCTGGCTGGTGGCAAACGCCGAGAGTTTTGGTGGCGATGCAACTGCTTTCTCGGCCTCGGGGCATTCTGCCGGTGGGCACCTCGCGAGTTACCTCGCGGCGCGGGCGCCGCACGAGACGCAGCCGCCCGAGATCCCGGTGAAGTCGCTGTTGCTGGTCTCGGGGCTCTATGACCTGAGGCCCATCACCACGAGCTACCTGCAGCCCAGCCTGTCGCTGACCGACGAGGAAGTGGCAAGCTTCTCGCCGCTTGGCGCCGAGCAGATGGCGGGACCCGAGGTGGTGGTGGCGGTCGGCCACAACGAGACCGAGCCGTTCCACCTGCAGGCCCAGGACCTCTGCTTTGCCGCCGCGCAACGCGGCCTCGACTACCAGCGCATCACGCTGCCCGAACTCGACCACATGACCATCGTGCGCGATCTCGGCCGGCCCGAGAGCCGCATGGGTGCGCTGCTGGCTGAGACCATCGCCGCGTCGCGGGGGTAGATGCGGTACGACAACGGGACCGACGGGCTGGTGCGGGAAGATACCCCCCACCCTGTCCCTCCCCCGCAAGGGGGGAGGAGACCAGAACACTGACGCCTGAGTTGGCGTCTCCCTCCCCCTTGCGGGGAGGGGACAGGGGTACTCTTCCCGCCCCCGACCTATCCCCCGTCAGGGTGCGTCAAACCTCGATATCGAACACCAGCAGCCCCTTCACCCCGCCCTCCAGCGCCGCAACGAGCCTTGCTCCGGCTTCCTTGTGTTTGCTGTCCACCAGATAGGCGTCACGTGCCGCGGCGTTGGGGAAGTCCATGGTGAAGCCGTCGACAAAGCCCTGGTGCAGACCCTCGGGCGAGACGTTCGGCCCATAGCTCATACGGTCGATCTCGAGATGCACCCCGAGCGCCGCGAGCTGCCCGTAGATCGACTGCTTCTCGCTTGCCGAGACATCGGCGCGGAACTTCAGGAACACGCAGTGCCGGATGGTCATCAGTAGGTGGTCCTGCCGCCCGAGAGGTCGAATACCGAGGCGGTGGTAAAACTGTTCTCCTTCGACACCAGCCAGGCGACCATGTTGGCAAGTTCGTCCACTTCGAGGAAGCGGCCGCGCGGGATGCGGCTCAGCATGTACTCGATGAACTCCTTGGTGACTTCCTTGAGGATGGCGGTATTGGCGACCGCCGGGGTGATGGCGTTGACCGCGATGTCGTACTTGGCGACTTCCTTGCCGAGCGCCTTCACCAGGCCAAGCACCCCGGATTTCGAGGCCGCATAGGCGGCGGCATTGGGGTTGCCTTCCTTGCCGGCCACCGACGAGATGTTGACGATGCGGCCATAATTGCGGGCCTTCATCGAAGGGATCACCACCCGGTTGACGTAGAACGTGCCGTTGAGGTTGATCTCGATGACGCGCCGCCACTCCTCGAGCCCATACTCGTCGAGCGGCGCGTTCTTGCCGGCAATGCCGGCCGAATTGAGCAGGATCGAAACCGGGCCGACCTCCGCCTCGACGGCGGCGTGCGCTGCGGCCAGCCCGTCATAATCGGTGATGTCGACCTTCTGGCTCGAAGCGGCGTCGCCCAGCAGCTCCACGGCGAGCTTCAGGGCGTCGGCGTCCCGGTCCCACAGGCTGACCCTGGCGCCCGAGGCGATGAAGCGCTTGGCGCAGGCAAGGCCGAAGCCCGAGGCGCCGCCGGTGACCACGGCCACCTGCCCGTTGAGATCGATCTGGTTCACGTCTGTTCCCTCACTGCCGGTTGGTCCGGCCGTTTCCTCGACGCCAGAGCTAACATGTTAGTTGGGCGCCGACCAGTCACTCGGAATTCAGAGCCGCGACGATCAAGGTGATTGCCCGGCAAGCCGCTGCTGTGTGAGGGTATTCCCGGCTGGTATCGCGAGAGCAGGGGGCTGCACTCGGCTGGCCGACGCGAGGCATGACGCGCCATGGCCTACAAACCCTTCGATGCCGATGCGCTGATCGATGCCGCGGCGCCGTTGCTGCAGCTGCGCATCGCACCCGAACACCGCGCCGGCATCAAGCTCAACCTGAAGACCGCCTCGAAGATGGCGGCGCTGGTCGAGCAGATCAAGCTCGACGACGACGCCGAACCGGCGCCGGTCTATCGGGCATGAAGGCGACTGCCGACGCCACCGAGATCGCCGAGGCCGTCAAGGCCGGTAAGGTGACGGCGCGCGCTGTGACCGAGGCGGCGCTCAAGCGGATCGAACGACATAACCCGATGCTGGGCGCCTTCACCGACGTGACGGCCGAGCGGGCGCTGGAGCAGGCCGAACTGGTCGACAGCAAGATCAGCAACGCCATGGACCCGGGCCCGCTCGCCGGCGTGCCGTTCGCGGTCAAGAACCTTTACGACATCAAGGGCATACCGACCCGCGCCGGCTCGAAGATCAACCGCGATAACCCGCCTGCCGCGCGCGATGCCACGCTGGTGACCCGCCTCGAAGCTGCGGGCGCGGTGCTGCTCGGCGGCCTCAACATGGACGAATACGCCTACGGCTTCACCGGCGAGAACGCCCATGACGGCCCGTCGCGCAACCCGCATGGGCTCGACCACATGACCGGCGGCTCGTCGGCGGGCCCGGCCGCGGCGGTGGCCGGCGGGCTGGTGCCGCTGAGCCTGGGCTCAGACACCAATGGCTCGATCCGCGTCCCGGCCTCGTTCTGCGGGCTGTTCGGGCTGAAGCCGACCTATGGCCGGCTGAGCCGGGCGCACAGCTTCCCGTTCGTTTCGAGCCTCGATCACCTGGGCCCATTCGCCCGCTCGACCCGCGATCTGGCGCTCGCCTATGACGTGATGCAGGGTTACGACGAGGCCGACCCGGCGCAGACCAAGCGGGTGAACGAGCCGACCTCGGCGCGGCTGAAGCACCCGATTCCCGGCCTGCGCATTGCCGTGGCGGGCGACTATTTCCTCGGCACCCCCGAAGTACAGGCGGTGGTGCAGAAGGTGGCGAAGGCCCTCGAGGTGACCAAGACCGTCACGCTGCCCGATGCCCAGGCTGCCCGTGCGGCTGCCTTCCTCATCACCATGGCGGAGGGCGCAACGCTGCATCTGGACCGCCTGAGGCAGCGTCCCGACGATTTCGACCCCGAAGTGCGCGATCGGCTATTGGCCGGCACCATGCTGCCTGCCGTCTGGGTGGAGCGGGCGCAGAAGCTGCGCCGGGTGTTCCGCGAACGGGTGCTGAAACTGTTCGACGGGGTCGATGCCATTCTCGCCCCCGCGACCCCGATGAAGGCGCCGCTGCTGGGGCAGAAGACCGCAATGTTCGGCGGCGTCGAGCTGCCGGTGCGCCCCAATCTCGGCATCTTCACTCAGCCGCTTTCGTTCATCGGCCTGCCGGTGGCGACGGTGCCGGTCTGGCAATATGGCGAAGACTTGCCGCTCGGCGTCCAGGTGATCGCGGCGCCCTGGCGCGAGGACGTATGCCTCAGGATCGCCCACCAGCTGGAAACGGCGGGCGTGTGCAAAGCCCTGGTAGCGCAAGGGTTTGCGGACTAGGCCGAGCGCCGGAGTTTGCAGCCGCCCCCACCCCTGATCCCTCCCCACAAGGGGGAGGGAGAGCGATCGAGTTTCGCTGAACTTTCAGTCCTACGCCGTCCAGCCGCCGTCGATGATCTGCACCTGGCCCGTAGTGTAGGTGGCGCCGGCGAGGTAGACGGCGAGGTCGGCGACTTCCTCCGGTTGGCCGATGCGGCCGATCGGCTGGCGCGCGATGAAGGCCTTCTTGGCCGCTTCGAAATCGCCGGTGGCGTGCCAGCGTTCGTGCAGCGACGGCGATTCCACCGTGCCCGGGCAGATGGCGTTCACCCGGATGCCCTTGTCGGTATAGTCGGCGGCCATCGACTTGGTGAGCCCGACCACCGCTGCCTTCGAAATGGTGTAGGCGGCGCGGTTCGGCACGGCGGTGACCGACGAAGCGACGGTCGCCATGTTGATGATGCAGCCGTCCTTGCGCTCCAGCATCTGCGGCAGCACCGCCTTGATGGCGCGGATCTGCGCCCAGACGTTGAGATCGAAGGCGAACTCGAGGTCCTTGTCGGGCATGTCCATGATGCTGCCCGACTGCACCACGCCGGCGCAGTTGAACAGGATGTCGATGCGGCCTATCTCGGCCACCGCCTTGTTCACTTCCTCGGTGCTCAGCACGTTGAGCACGCGGGTGGTAACGCCCGGGGTGCCGTCGAGCTCCTTGAGCTTGGCCGCATTGATGTCGGTGGCGATCACCTTGGCGCCGGCCTTGACGAAGGCATGCACCGAGGCGAGGCCGATGCCCTGCGCCGCGGCGGTGATGAGAACGATCTTGCCGCTGATATCGGCCATGGGAAGTCTCCAGTTCTTGCTAGGTGTCTCAGGCGGCGAGATGCGCGTCGCCCGCGCGCCTCGCGGTGTAGATGGCGGTGGTCATATTGCGCTGCACTTTTCCGCCGAACTGCCGGGCCGCGATTTCGGACAGGCCATCGAGCAGGCGCACCTGCTCCGGTGCCGGCAGCGCCGTGACGTTGGAATAGGTGGCGTAGAGCGCCCGTACGCCATCTGGGTCGAGCTCGAGCGTCCAGCGCCGGAACTCCGGCGCATCGGCAGCAAAGCCGGTGGCGGCGAAATCGTCGAGCCGGGCGCTCGACTCGAGGGCGAAAGGGGTCTGGCCCGAGCCGCCACCGGAGGTGCTGTGGCGATGCCCTTCGAACAGTTGCGTCGTCGCCTCGTGGAACGGGTCGGGCCGGCTGCCATCGCCGAAGACGTTCCAGATCAGCGCAACGGCGCCGCCACGGCGCAGCAGCTTGTGGATGCGGGTCAAAGCCGGCACGGTGTCGAGCCAATGGAACGCCGTGGCGCTGACCACGAGGTCGAAGCTGGCGGCCGGCAGTTCCGCCTCTTCGAACGGCTCGGCGACCACCGACAGGCGCTGGTCTTCCGCGGTGTGGCTGAGAAAGGCGGCGAGCCGGGCATCGGGTTCGACGGCGATGAGGCTGGTCGGGCCATGTGCCAGCAGCGGCAGGGTCGCCAGACCGGTGCCGGCACCGATCTCAAGGATGTCGATGCCGCCACGCAAACCAGCGCGTTGTGCCAGCGCCTCCCAGGTCTGCCGGGGGTAAGCCGGTCGGGCGGCATGATAGTTCGCCGGGTCGGCGCCGAACGCTTCCCTGCCAAAACTCCGTTCCAGCCTGGCTGGCGCGTTGGCAACGATCGGCACGGGTGCTCCTACAGATGGATCGAATGCGAGCCTTCGACGGTCATCCGCTCGATGGCGTCGAAATCCCAGGCGATGCCGAGGCCCGGTTTTGCAGACGGGATGGCCTTACCATCCCGGATGGTCATCCGTTCAGTCGTCAATTGGTCTAGCTGCGGGATGTATTCGACCCAGCGGCCATTGGGGATGGCGGCGCAGAGCCCGACATGCAGTTCCATCAGAAAATGCGGGCAGACCGCGATGTTGAACGCCTCGGCCATATGCGCGACCTTCAGCCACGGCGTGATGCCGCCGACCCGGCCGACATCGACCTGGATGATCGAGCAGGCATGGCGCTCGAGATACTCGCGGAAATGCATTGCCGAATATAGGCTCTCGCCGATGGCGATGGGGATCGAGGTATGCTCGACGAGCCGGGTATGGCCGGAAATGTCCTCAGCGGTCAGCGGCTCCTCGAACCAGCCGATGTCGAGCGGCTCATAGGCGCGAGCCCGGCGGATCGCCTCGTCGACATTGAAGCGCTGGTTGGCGTCGGTGAAGATTTCAAAGCCGGGGCCGACCGCCTCGCGCACCGCCGAAATGCGGCGCACATCCTCGTGGATCGGCCGGCCGACCTTCAGCTTGCAGCCGCCGAACCCGTCGGCCTTGGCCCTGAGCGCGTCCTCGATCAGCGCCGCCTCTTCGAGATGCAGCCAGCCGCCTTCGGTGGTGTAGAGCGGAATGGCGTCCTGCGCCCCGCCGGCGAGGATGTGGAGCGGCAACCCGAGTTTGCGCGCTTGCAGGTCCCACAACGCCGTGTCGATGGCGGCGAGCGCGATCGAGGTGATGGCGCCGGTGGTGGTGGCGTGGGTGAGGAATAAGAGGTCGCGCCAGAGCTTCTCGATCTCGTTGGCCTCGCGGCCGACAATGGCGGGCACCAGCGTGCGCTTCAGCAGCTCGATCACCGAATGGCCGCCGGTGCCGATGGTGTAGCTGTAGCCGGTGCCGGTGACGCCGTCCGCATCGGTGATGCGAACGATCGGGGTTTCCTGCGACACGAAGGACTGGATGGCGTCGACCCGCTTCACCTTGGGGACCAGGTCGACCATCAGCACTTCGACCCGCGCGATCCGCGCCATGGCTTCCTCCCCGAGGCGATGCGCACACCGGCTGAATCCGGCTTGTTGTGCATATGTGAAAAGACTATTCGTGAGTAAGCACGTGAGGTTTGCGGCGTCAATTGCGCCGAAGGGAGGAAGGCGCGTGGTTCCCCTCGAGGATCTGGAGAAGTACCGCGCCCCGGCCCTCGACAAGGGGCTGGATATCCTCGAACTCCTGGCGGCGACCGAGGAGAGCCTCAGCCAGGCCGAGATCGCCAAGGCGCTCGATCGCTCGCCCAATGAAATCTACCGCATGCTCGACCGGCTGGTGCGCCGCGGCTTCGTACGCCGCACCGCCGCCGACCGTTACGAGGTGACGCTGAAACTGTTCGAGCTGGCGCATGCCCGCCCGCCGCTGCAGCGGCTGCTGAGCCAGGCCATGCCGGTGATGCGCCGCTTCGCGAGGGATGCGCAGCAGGCCTGCCATCTCGCCATCTATGACCGTGGCAACCTGGTGGTGGCGGCACAGGTCGACGGGCCGGGCTACTGGAACGTCTCGGTGCGGGTCGGCTCGCGCATCAGCCTGATCAATACCGGTTCCGGGCACGTGCTGCTCGCCTTCGCCGCCGCGGACGAGCGGCGACTGATGCTCGAGGAGCAGGATCAGCCCGAGCAGTTGACCCCGGCGCTGGAGGAGCGGCTGACCCGGGTGCGCCAGCAGGGTTTTGAGAACATGCAGAGCCTGCAGATCGCCGGCGTGACCAACCTGTCGGTGCCGATCCTGGGGCCGATGGGTCGGGTGCTGGCGGTGTTCACCTGCCCCTATTCGGAGCGGCTCGACGTCACGACGGCCCCGGGTTGCGATGCGGCCCTCAAGCTGCTGATCGCCTGCGGCCAGGAGATTTCACAGCGGCGGGGCTGATTGAGTTCTGCAACAGCGGCGCCCCAAACGCGATGTCATCCCGGCGAAGGCCGGGACCCATTCTGAGATCTGGCGGATCTTGCCCAAGTGCTCCAACATCTCAGGATCTGCCCCGGCCTGCGCCGGGGTGACACCGTGGGTGGGGGGACACCCGTGACAGAGCCCGTGGTAGCGCATATGCGCTTTCGCGGGGATGACATGGTCCATCAAGACACATGCAGGATTTGAGGAGAAACGAGACAATGAAGCGTTATGGCGCGGTGCTGGGGCTGAAGCCCGAGGCGGTGGCCGATTATGTGCGGGTGCACGCCGCGGTGTGGCCGGATGTGCTCAAGCAGATCAAAAATTCCAACATCCGCAACTACTCGATCTTCCTGAAGCAGCCGGAGAACCTGCTGTTCTCGTATTTCGAGTATGTCGGCACCGACTATGAAGCCGATATGGCCGCAATGGCCGCCGATCCGGTGACCCAGGAGTGGTGGTCGGTCTGCATGCCGATGCAGTCGCCGCTGGAGACCCGCAAGGACGGCGAATGGTGGGCCTCGATCGACGAGGTGTTCCACACCGATTGAGCCATCCGATGCAACCCAGGCTTGCCTTCGCCTACGACCCGCAATTCACCGAGCACGTCTTCGCCGCCGAGCAATTGCAGCGGCTGGCCGGCCTTTGCGACATCCTGCGGCATGAGCCGCTGCTCGAGCTGACCTCGCCCGACGCCCGCGCCGTGCTGGCCGAGACCGAAATCCTCGTGACCGGCTGGGGCCCGCCGCTGATCGATGCAGCGACGCTGGCGACGGCGCCGAAGCTTCGGCTGATCGCCCATTCGGCAGGCTCGATAAAGTACTTCATCGCACCCGAGGTGGTGGAACGGGTGGCCGTGACCTCGGCGGTGACGGCCAATGCCGTGCCGGTGGCGGAGTTCACCGTGGCGGCGATCCTCTTCGCCAACAAGGGCGTGCTGGCCTTCCGCGATATCTATCGGAGCGAGCGCCGGCACCTGCGCTCGCACCCGCTGATGGCCTCGCAACTGGGCAACTATCAGAAGACCGTCGGCATCATCGGCGCCTCGCGCATCGGGCTGAAAACCATCGAACTGCTGGCGCCCTACGATTTCGAGCTGCTGCTGACCTCGACCAGCACGACCCCCGAGCAGGCGGCGGCGCTGGGGGTGGAACTGGTCGAGCTCGACGAACTGATGGCCCGCTCGGACGTGGCCTCGCTCCATGCCCCCGCGCTGCCTTCGACCCGGCACATGATCGATGCGCGACGACTGGCGCTGCTGCGCGATGGCGCCACTTTCATCAACACGGCGCGGGGCAGCATCGTCGACCAGGATGCGCTGCTGCGCGAGCTGGTCGCCGGCCGCCTCAACGCCGTGATCGACGTCACCGAGCCCGAGGTGCTGCCCGCCGACTCGCCGCTCTACGAGCTGCCCAACGTGCTCCTGACCCCGCACATCGCCGGGGCCATTGGCGGCGAGCGCGAACGGCTCGGCACCCTGATCGTCGACGAGGTCGAGCGTTTCGTCCGCGGCGAGCCGCTGCTTCACCGGGTGCCGCACGAGTTGCTGGGACAACTGGCCTGAGCCTCGTTTGACTGTACCGAACTTCCTGATACAAACGCCCTTCAGCGTTTGGGAGCGTCACGATTCATGAGCCGCAATTTCCTGCTCATCGACCCCGAGGAGAGGCCGGAAGTCCTGAAGGCGCTGGCCTCCGAGGTCCGTGTCGCCATCCTCAAACTGCTGCATGTGCAGGGCGCGATGAACGTCAACGACATCGCCGCCAAGCTTGGCCAGCCGCAGTCGACGGTTTCGTCGAACATGCAGACGCTGGTGGAAGCCGGCCTGGTGCGCACCGAAACCCAGAAGGCCCGCAAGGGCAACCAGAAGATCTGCCATAGCCTGTTCGACGAAGTGCTGGTCATGTTCAAGGAGGATATCCGCCCCTTGAAGGCCAATGCCATCGAAGTGGCGATGCCGCTCGGGCTCTATACCAGCTGCGAGGTCTCGGCGCCCTGCGGGCTCTGTTCCACCGAAGGGATCATCGGGCTGCTCGACGTGCCCGATACCTTCCTTGATCCCGATCGCATGAAGACCGGGCTGATCTGGTTCACCCGCGGCTATGTCGAATACCAGTTCCCCAACAATGCGCGGCTGGCGCAACAGAAGATCACTTCGATGGAGTTCAGCTTCGAGCTGAGTTCGGAAGTGCCCGGCACCAGCGCCGACTGGCCCAGCGACATCACCGTCGGGGTCAACGGCCAGGACATCGGCACCTGGACCTCGCCCGGCGATTTCGGCGACAAGCGCGGCGTCTACACGCCCGACTGGTGGAAGCTCAAAGGCAGCCAGTACGGCAAGCTCAAGAGCTTCCGCGTCAACGGCAGCGGCACCTATGTCGACGGCATGAAGATCTCGCCGGTCTCGCTCAAGGACCTCGACCTCGACACCCACCACTCGATCCGGCTCAGGATCGGGGTCAAGGAAGATGCCAAGCATCCGGGCGGCATCAACATTTTCGGTCGCGGCTTCGGCAACTACGACCAGGACATCGTGCTCCGGATCGAGACGGAGTGAGCGGAGAAGTCGGTAGCGAATAGCCAATGGGGAGTAAGCAGGGGCGAACTCGCCGCTCTACTCGCTATTCGCCACGCACGACTCGCCACCCTCCCCTTGACGCGCCGCGACCTGTTCCATATCAAGCTACGCGATATAAATCACCAAAGCTGGTCACATGGAGGAGCGCATGCGGGCGACGGTAACGGCGCACAAGGACTATAGCATCTCGAAGATCGACGACCGGGTGTACGGGGCTTTCCTCGAACATCTCGGGCGCGCCATCTATACCGGCATCTACGAGCCCGGCCACGCCACCGCCGACAAGAACGGCATGCGCGGCGACGTCGCCCAGCTGGTGCGCGAGCTCAAGGTGCCGATGGTCCGCTATCCCGGCGGCAACTTCGTCTCCGCCTATAACTGGGAAGATGGCGTCGGGCCGCGCGCCGAGCGCCCGACCCGGCTCGATCTGGCCTGGCACACGTCCGACAGCAATGCGGTGGGCGTCCACGAATTCGCCGACTGGTGCGAGCTGGTCGATACCGAGATGATGCTCGCCATCAACCTGGGCTCACGCGGCCTCGACGATGCCCGCAACTTCCTCGAATACGTCAACGGCCCGACCGGGTCGTACTGGGGCGACCTGCGCAAGAAGAACGGCCGTGCCGACCCGTTCAACGTCAAGCTCTGGTGCCTCGGCAACGAGATGGACGGCCCCTGGCAGGTCGGCCACAAGACTGCGCATGAGTATGGGCGCCTCGCCAACGAGGTCGCCAAGACCATGCGCGCCTTCGACAAGAAGCTCGAGCTGATCGTCTGCGGCTCGTCCAATGCCGACATGCCGACCTATCCCGATTGGGAACGCGAGGTGCTCGAGCACACCTACGACAATGTCGACCATATCAGCCTGCACATGTACTTCGCCAACCGTGAGAACGAGCGGGCGCTGGCCGAAGGCGGCACGGCGGAGGCACTGGCGAAGAACACCGCCAACTACCTGGCGCTGAACGAAAAGCTCGACCGCTACATCGCTACGGTGGCCTCGACCATCAACTTCGTGAAGGCCAAGAAGCGTTCGAAGCACAACGTCTATATCAGCTTCGACGAGTGGAACGTCTGGTACCACTCCAACAAGCAGGATCGGAAGATCCTCGACGGCAATGACGGCTGGCCGCACGCCCCGCGCCTGCTCGAGGACATCTACAATTTCGAGGATGTGCTGCAGGTCGGCCTGATCCTCAACACCTTCATCCGCCGTTCCGATGTGGTGAAGCTCGCCTGTATCGCCCAGCTGGTGAATGTGATCGCGCCGATCATGACCGACCCCAAGGGGCAGGCCTGGCGGCAGACCATCTACTATCCGTACTACTTCGCCTCGGTGTTCGGCCGCGGCACCGCCCTGCAGCTCGATGTCAATTCGCCCGGCTACGACGCCGTGCACGGCGACAATATCGGCTATGTCGACGTCTCCGGCGTCCACAACGAAGAAGACGGCACCATCAGCTTCTTCGCGGTGAACCGTCACGCCAGCGAGGCGATCGATGTCGATCTCAGCCTCGAAGGGTTCGGCGCCGCGACGGTGATCGACCACCAGGTGATGACGCACGAGAACCTGCGCGCCGTGAACACCGCCACCGCGCAGACCAATGTCGCCCCCGCCAAGGGCAGCGGCGCCAAGGTCGATGGCAAGACGCTGAGCGTCAAGCTCCAGCCCTACTCTTACCAGATGATCCGCGTGAAGGTCTGATACCCCCCGGGCGGCGGCCTTGGCCGCCGTCCCGCGGCGACGGCTCCGGCCGTCGTCCGCTCGTTGCCTGCCTTTTGCCAGAGGGCGGGGATCGCATAAGAGTGGAGACAGGTCGCACCGGTCTGTCGGCTACTTCTCGTTCCGGTCCTCCCGGAAAAGTTCTCCGGCGCATCGCTCCCACGAGGCGCTGGAGAGCGCTTGGGCTTTACCCTCGGGCACCAGGCATGGTTGGCTCCGCGCGCTGCAACGAGGACCGACGTGCCGAAATTCTCCGCCAACCTGTCGTTTCTCTATCCCGAGCTGCCATTCCTCGAACGTTTCGCCGCTGCCGCGGCAGACGGCTTCCGGGCGGTGGAATATGCCGTGCCCTATGTCGCGCCGGCCGAACAGCTGGCCGCGCTCAACACCCGTCACGGCCTCGCGCAGGCCCTGTTCAACCTGCCGGCGGGAGACTGGGACGGGGGCGAGCGCGGCATCGCCTGCCACCCCGATCGGGTAGATGAGTTTCGCGCCGGCGTCGACGTGGCGCTCCGCTACGCGGCCACGCTCGGCTGCGGCAAGGTGAACTGTCTGGCCGGCATCGCGCCGCCGGGGGTTGCCCGGGAAGTGCTGGAAACGACCTTCGTCAGCAATCTCGAATACGCGGCGCCGCGCTTCGCCGCAGCCGGAGTGGGGTTGCTGATCGAGCCGATCAACCCGCGCGACATTCCGGGCTTCTATCTGACGACGGCGCACCATGCCGAGCAGGTGCTCGCGGCTGTGGGTTCGGGCAACCTCCAGATCCAGTATGACATCTACCACCAGCAGGTGACCGCCGGCGACCTGATCCCGACCTATGAGCAGCTGAGGCATCGCATCGGCCACATCCAGATCGCCGACACGCCCGGCCGGCACGAGCCGGGAACCGGCGAGATCAATTACCGCTTCGTGCTGAACGAACTCGACCGCCTTGGCTATGACGGCTGGGTCGGCTGCGAGTATCGCCCGCTCGGCGGCACCAGCGAGGGGCTCGGCTGGATGGCGCCCTGGCGCTGAGCCATGCCCCGAGTTGCCCCGGCCTGCCCCGAGTAACCAGCTACGCTGCCGGCTGCCCGCCTCCTAGGCTCCGCCTGATTGATCGGGTTCGGGCGGCAGGGCATGGTTTACCGGAACGGGGCAGTTCGGCGCGGCGTGGCTGCGGCGGTCGCGGTGAAGCTGGCGCTCGCCACTGCGTTGGCGCCGGCATGGGCCGCCGATGTCGACATTTCCGCCAGCACCACCACCGGGGTCAACCTCAACCTCTATGCCGGCACCACGGTCGACATCCTATCGGGGGTCTCGGTCAGCAACACCCTGGGCGGTCCGACAGTGAGCGGCACCGGCACCTGGACCCTGGGCAACCACGGCAGCATCAGCGGGCAGATCAAGCTCGACGGCGCCGGGTCCAGCGTCACCAATTCGGGCCTGCTCGCCGGCGGCAACGCCATCACGCTGGTCGGCGGCGGCACCGTGGTCAACGAGCTTGGCGCGACCATCAATGCGTCGAGCAGCGCCATCAGCATCGGCAAGTTCCCCAGCGGCGGCAATCCCGGCGTCGGCCCGGGCGTCGTCACCAATTCCGGCACCATCACGCAGGTCGTTTCCGGCGGCGATCTGGTGCTGCTGCAGTTCGGCGGCTCGGTGACCAACACCGCGACCGGCGTGATCACCGGCGACAGTTCCGGCAATGCCGTCTCGATCGGCCAGGGCACCGAACGCACGGTGATCAACTCGGGCAGCATCATCAACATCAGGCAGACCAGTACCTCCACCGGCGTGTTCGTGCAGGGCGGGCCCAGCACCATCACCAACAATGCCGGCGGGGTCATCAAGGGCGGCTTCAACGGCGTCTATGCCAGCGCCACCGGGGTGCTCACCTTCACCAATGCCGGCACCATCGAGTCCACCGGCAGCAGTGCCAGCTCCAAGGCAGTGGAGGCGACCGGCGGTGGTACCTTCATCAATTCGGGCACCATCACGTCTGCAGCCGGCGACGGACTCTACCTCAACGCCGCCGGGACGGTGACCAACTCGGGCACCATTACCGGCGCCGTCAACGCCATCAATTTCAACGGCAGCAGCACCCGCACGCTGAAGCTCGACACCGGCTCGGTGCTCAATGGCCTAGTCAAGGGCGGCACCGGCACCGATAACCTGATCCTGCTCGGCGCGGGCAGCGAGAGCATCGCGAAATTCATCAACTTCGAAACCCTGTCGATGCAGGGCAGCGCCTGGACGCTCAGCAATTCCGGCAGCTTCGCCACCAGCGCCGAGGTGCAGGCCGGGGTGCTGAACGTCCTGGGCACGCTCACCAGTGCGACCATCGACATCCGGGCGTTGGGCACGGTCAAGGGCACCGGCACGTTGGCGGGCGCGGTGAACAATGCCGGCACGGTCGACGTTTCGGCCGGCACGCTGAACGTCGCCGGTAGCTATACCAACGCGACGGGCAGCACCTTCAAGGTCGGTGTCACCCCGGCAACCGTCGCCGGCCAGCTCGCTGTTTCGGGCGCCGCGACGCTGAGCGGCGGCACCGTCAGCGTCACCGCCGCCAGCGGCTCCTACGCCTTGGGCAGCGCCTACCGGATTCTCACCGCGGCAAGCGTCAGCGGAACCTTTGCCGATCTCGTCGACGACTCGGCCTTCCTCGAGTTCGTGCTCGACTACGACACACCCGGCGAGGTGTGGCTGCGCGTTTCGGCGATCGCGAACCTCCCCGTGATCGCCGAGACGCCAAACCAGCTGGCCACCGCCACCGCGCTGCAGGCGCAACCGACAAGTCCGCTGTTCGATGCGGTGGTGCCGCTGAATACCGCTACGGCGCTCGAGGCGTTCGACGATCTCTCCGGCGAGGTGCACGCCTCCTTGCTGCGGAGCCTCGCCGATGCCGGCCGGTATCCGCGCGAAGCCGCCCTCGACCGGGTCGACGCTGCATTCGCGGCGATCGCAGAGAGCCAGGTGGGAGCGCGCAACATCTGGGCCCGTGGCTACGGCGCCGTCGGCACGGTAGAGGGCGACGGCAACGCCGCCGGCTACGATTTCGGCGCTGGCGGCATGCTGCTCGGCGCCGACGGGTTGGTGAGCCGCGAGGTGTTTGTCGGCATGCTGGCCGGCATTGGCGCTGTAGCGGTCGATGTGCCCGAGCGCGACTCGCGGGCCGAAGCCACCAGCTATCAACTCGGGCTCTATGGCGGCGCGGCGTTCGGCCAGGTGCGGCTGGCATTCGGGGCGGCGGTGGCGGCCAACCAGGTATCGGTGACGCGCACCCCCAGCTTCACCGGCTTCAGCGAGACGTTGAACGCCGACTATTCCACCACCACGGCGCAGCTGTTCGGCGAACTCGGCTACGCGTTTGAACTGGGCGACGTGGAGCTGACGCCGTTTGTGCGGGCGGCGCTGATCGGCCAATCGGGCAGCCGCTACAGCGAGAGCGGCGGCGACGCGGCGCTGAGCGGCGCTTCCGGCGGGATCGGCCTCGGCGTCCTCAGCGCCGGCCTCAAGGCGGTGCGTCAGTTCGTGGTCGGCGACGGCCTGGTGCTGGCGGCGCGCGGCAGCATCGCGGTGCAGCGCACCACTGGCGATCAGCCGATGGCGACGCATGGTTTCGCCGGCGGCACCCCGTTCACTGTGAGCGGGGCAAGGCCAGGCGACACCGCCGTGCTGCTCGAGGCCGGGCTCGGCGGCGAGCTGGCGCCGGGTATGAACCTTGACCTCGGCTATCAAGGCCAGTTCGGCGGTGCGCAGTCGACGCACGCGGTGAAGCTGACGCTGTCGGGCAAGTTCTGAAACACCGTCGCCCGTGAAGGGGCAGTCAGTTTGTTTCTCTTTTGTTCCCGTGCTATGGTTGCGGCAGAACAGAGGAACATCCGATGGCCAACCGAGGCGGAAGCGCCGATCTGCCCTTGCATGGCGGACGCGTGCCGAAATGGCTGAGCGAGCGCATGGCGCGGCTCGGGGCGGTGATCTGCCAGGCGATCGTCATGGAATATGGCCGCGACGAGCTGCTGAGCCGCCTCGCACATCCATTCTGGTTCCAGTCATTCGGCGCCGTCATGGGAATGGATTGGCATTCCTCGGGCATCACCACCAGCGTGATCGGCGCGCTGAAGGGCGGGCTTCGGCCGCTGGAGCGCGAGCTGGGGCTGCATGTCTGCGGCGGCCGCGGTCGGCATTCGCGCAAGACGCCCGATGAACTGGTGGCGATCGGCAATCGCGTCGGTTTCGATGGCACGGCGCTGGCCCAGGCCAGCCGACTGGTGGCCAAGGTCGACAGCGCGGCGGTGCAAGATGGGTTCGAGCTCTATCTGCACGGCTTCATCGTTGCCGATGACGGCCATTGGGTGGTGGTGCAGCAGGGCATGAAAGGCGATGCGAAGACGGCGCGTCGTTATCACTGGCGCTCCGAAGGACTGCGCAGCTTCGTTGAACAGCCGCATGCCGCCATCGAGGGCGCCGCCGAGGGCACCATCGTCAACCTGACCGACGTGCGGGCGGCACGCTCGCGCACCGCACAGGTCGATATCCTCGGCGGCATGGGGCCGGATGCCATCGTCAGCGAGGTGGGCCGGCTCGAAGGCATCCCCGAACCGGCGCCGATCGAGGACGATCAGCCGCTGCTGCCGCACCTGGTGATGCCCGAGCATCACGACATCCGCCCCAAGGACGTGATGCTGCGCCGCCTGCACGGCAGCCTCGCCGCCGCGGCCGATCGTGCCCCGAGCGACTTTTCCGAGCTGCTGCTGGTGCCGGGCGTCGGCGCCCGAACGGTTCGGGCGCTGGCCCAGGTCGCCGAGGTGGTGCATGGCGCGCCGCACCGCTTCGCCGATCCGGCCCGCTTCGCCATGGCCCATGGCGGCAAGGACGGCCATCCGTTCCCGGTGCCGCTGAAGGTCTATGACGAGACCATCCGGGTGCTGAAATCGGCCGTCGGCAAGGCGAGACTCGGCCGTGACGAGGAACTCGACGCCATCCGGCGGCTCGACCGGCAATCGCGCCAGCTCGAAGCCGGCGCCACCGGGCCGAGCTTTCACGAGTTCATCGCCGAAGAGCGTCGGCGCGCGCCCGAATATGGCGGGCGCACCGTGTTCGATGATATGCCCAGCGCTTATGCTCGCGCCAAGATGCGGGTGTAGCGAGGCTAGGATGCCCGCTGCAGTACCTCGGGCGCCGCTGCCGATTGGCCGACAAATGCCGCGGGGTGGCGGACCAGCAGGTGGATCAGTTCCGACTGGCTGTGCGTGCGGGTCTTCTCGAACACCGATTTCAGGTGCCGGCGGGCCGTTTCCGGGGAAATCCCGAGCTCGTCGCTGGTCGGCCGCATGCCGCGGGTTTCGACCAAGGTCTGGGCGAAGCTCGCCTCGCGCGGCGTGAGGCCATACAGGCTCATCAGCGCTGCCGCATCGGGATAGCTGGTGCTTTGCGGGTCGCTGAGCATCAGCAGCGCCACCGCCTCGCGCGCCTCGTGGTGCCGCCATTCGTCGGGCACCGCGGTGACGAGGGCCGAGAGCGGCGTGTCGGCGCCGGAGCGCTCGATGCGGAAGGCGACCGGTTTGCCGACTACCCCCAGATGCGCGGCGAACGCCGCCTCCGGGTTGCCGCGGATGCCCGCCAGATGCAGGAAATCGACCTTCAGGCTGACCCCGTCCAGCGTATCGAGCAGCATGCGGGCCCGACCATTGGCCCCGATGGCATGACCGCGGCGATCGAGCAGCACCAGCCCATATGGGCTGGTTTCGAACAAGGTGGTCGCCGGCTGCCGCCGCTCGCTCGCCATGCCGCGCAGCGCTCGCCTCAGATGCAGCATCAACGCCTCAACCGCCTCGATCTCGTCGGGCGAGAACGGCGGCTGGCTGTTCGAGCGGGTGAGGCAGAAGAAGGCGACGCGCCCCGGCCCTTGCGGCAGCAGCGCATGCATGAAGTGGCGCAGGCCATTATGGGCCAGGAAGGAGCGGTAGAACTCGGAATTGCCGAGCACCGGATCCTGGTCGATCTGCTGCACCAGGGACAGGGTACCGCGCGGCAGCCGCCAGGCCCGCTCCATCAACGGATCGCGCCCGCCATACGAGCCGCACTGATACTGCACCCACAGATGCGAGGCGCCTTCGGCCATGCCGGTGCCGCGATCCGGCGCCTCGGTGGTCAGCACGGCGTGCACGGCGTCGAAACAGCGTCCGACCTCGTTGACGAAATCGAGCCAGCTGCGTGTGCCCTCGGCCGCGTCGTAGACCAGGTCGGAGAGCTTGCCGAGCTGCGAAATCAGGCTCATCGTTTCGCCTCCTCCCGGTTGCGCCGCGGACGCTGACCCAAACGGGTCATGCCGAATTGTCGCCAGCATGCCAGAGATCATCATTACGAACACCTGAGTTGAACATTGCCATGTCTGATACCCGACAGCATCGCTCCAGCAGCCGGCCGGTCTTCGCTCGGTTGCTGCTCGCCGCCATCGCCTCGCTGAGCCTCTTCGCCCCTGCTTTCGCGCAGGACCTAGCGGCCGATGGCCTCAAGGTCTGGAAGGAGCGCGGCGGCTGCTTCAACTGTCACGGCGATTTCGGCCAGGGCGGCGAAGGCGGGCATTTCCCTGCCGGCCCGAGCCTGCGCGCCAGCCAACTCGATCCCGATTCGATGCGCGAGATGATCGCCTGCGGCATCCCCGGCACGCCGATGCCCTACAACCTCAAGGGCGCCTATATCGACACCGAGTGCTATGGCGAAAAGGGCGCGGTGCTGGAAGGCGCGGTGCCCGGCGCCAGCCTCGAGCCGGCCGAACTCGATGCGCTGATGGCCTATCTGGGTGAAAAAGTGGTCGGCAAGCGCCGCATCACCAAGGCCGAATGCGTCGAATACTACGGGGACCCCAACGCCGTGGCCTGCGCGGATTATCGCTGAGACCTCAAGCGGCGCGCGGTGCGCACTTCGAGTTCGCTCCCACCGGCGCTAGTGCTTTGGTCTCCTCCCCCCTTGCGGGGAGGGACAGGGTGGGGGTGTTCTTCCCGCACCGATCTGTCTTTTGCTGAGGGGCGCAGGCGGGGGGCAGCCCTCGCTGGCCCGTCAGATCTACTTCGCCGTCGAGCCATCCGGCATCAATGAATCGGTGAACACCGTCCCCGTCGTCACCGCGTTGCGCAGGTTCGCCCGGCTGAGGCGAACATGCGTCATGGTGGCGTCGGTGAGGTTGGCGCTTTCGAGCGTCGCGCCCTGGAAATCGGTGTCGTGGAAGTCGGCGCCCGAAAGATCGGCGCCGCGCAGCACCGCGCCGGTGAAATTGCTGTCCTCTGCGCTGACCTGGCCGAGCTTGGCGCGGATCAGGCTGGCCTGGTAGAAATACGACCCGGTGAGCGTCGCCGCACTGAAATCGGCGTCGTTGAGCCGAGCGCCGCCCAGGTCGGTTTTCACCAGCGTGGCGGCCGCGAACTTTGCCTGCCGCAGTTCGATGTCGCCGAGCCGGGCGCCGCTGAGGTCGGCGCCGCCGAAATCGGGGCGGCTGCCCCGGACCGCGTAGAGCAGGGCGCCGTTCATCCGCGCCCCGACGAACGTCGCCAGGGTCAGGTCGGCGGCGTTGAGATTGGCCTCTGTGAGGATGGCCCCGGTGAAGTCGGCATTGCGAAGATTGGCCCGGTGCAGCACGGCGCGGGTCAGGTCGGCGCCGGCGAGGTTGGCGTCGCTGAGGTCGCGGCGGCGGAGATCCGCGCCGCCGAGTGCGCAGCGCGGGCAGTCATTGCTCAGCCCGGCGAGGAAGCGCTGTGTCGGCGTGGCGTCGGCCGGCAGTGTCTCGGTCGGCCCTGGATCGGCAATGACGGCATCCGCATAAGGCTGCCGCTCGACCACCTCGAGCCGGGCGTCGCTGGCGAAAGCATTGATGCTGTCCTTGCCGGTCACCGGGTCGATCAGCTTCTGCCCGGGCTTGAGGTAGAAATGCGTCTCGACCGTCGCCGTCCTGGTGTCGGTCTCGATGCTGCAGCGCTGCTTGACGAAGGTCCCTTCGATTGCCTCCTCGCCGGCCAGACGCGGCAGGTCGGTGCAGCTCCAGTCGGTGCCGAACAGTGCGCGGAAGGTTGCAGCGGCGACATGCGCCTCATAGCGCTCGCGCTCCGGCGCGCGCGGATCGGTGAAGATGCGGTAGCCGCGGACGGCGCCGCTGTCATCGGCGAGCAGACTCATGATGGCCAGCTGGCCGTTGACCGCGGTGCGCCGGTTCTGCATCGCGGCGACCGGGTTGCGGTAAGCCAGCGCCATGTATTCGAGCGCATCGTCGTAGCGGAACCACACCTCGTGCAGGCCCGTCGCGTCGGGGGTGCAATCGGCGAAATCGGCAAAACTTCCGAGCGCCGTCCCGGCCGGCCCGCCATTGGTGCCGCAGGCGGGATCGACGAAATCGGGCCCCAGTGCGGTAATCGGCGTGCCCAGCGGGATATCCCACAGCTTCGGTGGAACTTGCGCCAGCGCCGGCTCGGCGAGAGCGCCGAGCAGCGCGGTGCCGACAATCGCGGCGCAGCAGGCGAGGGGGCGGAGCCGCATCGGAACCTCGGTGTTCGGGGAGGGCCGTGGCCCTCCCCGTATGAGCATCAGAGGCCGAACACGACGACCTGGCTGGCCGCCTCGTACATGCCCAGCCGCGGGCCGGCGCCCTTCGAGCCGCCGACCACGACGGCGATGTACTGCTTGCCATCCACCGCGTAGGAGATCGGCGGTGCGCCGATCGGCGTGCCGACGTTGAACTTCCACACTTCCTGCATGGTGTCGGCATCGTAGGCGATGAGATCGCCATCCGGGTTGCCGCCGAACAGGAGGCCCCCGGCGGTCGAGAGCAGGCCCGAATTGGTCGGGGCCGGCGTCTTGATCTCGCTGACTTTCTCGCCCGTCTCGGTGTTGACCCCGATGATCAGGCCGGGAGCGCCCGGGAAGGCGTAGTCGAAGGTCCAGAAATTGCCGCCGCCCCACATGCCGGGGTTGCCCTGCAGGTCGGTGCGGGTGGGGTCGATATGCTCGGTGATGCCCTGGTTGAAGCAGGCGTCGATCGCCTGCACCCAGGTGATCTTACGCTCCGGATCATAGGCCGGCGGCCACCAGGTGGCGGTGGGCAGCGCCGGGCAGACATCCTGCGCCGTGGTCGGATCGCCGACTTTCAGCGTCTTGTTCTCGGCATAGCTCTGGGTGAGCGAACCCGGGACATATTCGAGCGGCTTGCCGGTCTTGGGGTCGAGCCCCTTGGTCCAGTTCGGATCGCGGTACGGGGTGCCGAAGATGAAGGCGCCGTTGGTGCGGTCCATGGTGTAGAAGAAGCCGTTGCGCGAGAACGTGCCGACGGCCTTGCGGGTCTCGCCGCCGACATTGATGTCGTACAGCATCTTCATGTTGATGGTGTCGTAGTCCCAGGTCTCCTGCGGCACTTCCTGGAAATACCACTTCACCTCGCCGGTATCGGCATCCACCGCCATCGTCGAGTTGGCATAGAGGTTGTCGCCGGGCCGGAACGCCGGGTCGGCCCAGGGCTGCGCTTCGCCCGTGCCGAAGATGATCAGGTTGGTGTCGGGATCGTAGGACGCCGTCGACCAGACGCCGGCGCCGCCGGTGAGGTAGGCGTTGTGATCGTCGGCCCAGGTCTCGTGGCCCGGCTCGCCCGGACCGGGCACCGTGTAACGCCGCCACAGCAGCTTGCCGTCCTCGGCGCTGAACGCCGCGATCCAGCCGCGCATGCCGGGACCGGCCGCGCTGGTGATGATCTTGTCGCCCACCGCCAGCACGCCGCCGGTGGCGCGCTCGGCACCCGGCACGTTGTCGGGCCCGCGGGTATCGACCTGCCAGACGATGTCACCATATTCGTCGTCGAGCTTGACCAGCTGCATCTCGTTGCGGGTGACGTAGTAGATATCGTCGCCGAGCAGCGCGACGCTGCCCATCTTGCTGGCGGTGCCCTGGGCGCCCAGGTCGGTCTTCCAGATGATCTCGCCCTTCGAACCGCTGGAAACGTCGATCTTCATCACGTTGTCCCAGGCGTCCTGGACATACATGAAGCCATCCTTGACCAGCGGCGTGGCGCGCTGGCCCGGCGCCTGCGCGCCGATCGAGCCGGGCTGGCCGCCGCCGATAGCGGTCATGAACTTGATCTTGAGACCACCGACATTGTCCTTGGTGATCTCCTTGAGCGGCGAGTGCGAGAAGCCGGCATAGCTGCCATAGGGCAACAGCCAGTTCTGCGGTTCGTCCTTCTGCGCGTTGACCAGGCGCTCCGGCGTCACCGGATCAGCCAGCGCCGCTCCGATGCTGACCGTGGCCAATAGCGTCGCCGCAGCAGCCAGGAGCGCCGCACGAGAGATAGTCTGCTTTGTCATGGAATCCTCCGCGAAGCCGGGCCGGAAAACCGGCTCGGCAGCATGACGGCGCAGCGGGTGTGTAGCCCCCCGCTTCCTGCCTGCGACAACGTGTTCTGGTGTTGCGCGGTTGTCATGACCCGTATGGGTCACGGGGGATCGATCGTTGATCCGCTAGGCTTCGTTCCCCCGCAGCATGGCGCTTTCAGGGAGGTTGCCGACCTCCGGTTCGAAGGCGCGACTAGACAGAGATGGGAATGCCGCCATGCCCTCACATCACGCCTGGGTGCCGATCCGCGTGGCGCAGCATGACGGCGAGACGCCGGAGCAATACCAGCGACGACGCGCCGAGATCGAGCGCATCGTCACTGGTTTTCGCATGGGCCGCTATGCCGAGGCCGAGGCGGAGCGCCTCGAACGGCGCCTCGCCCAGCTGCGCGGCGATCAGTCGAAGAAGCCGGCGTCTTCTTCCTTGAGGTAGCGCTTGGCCGCCTTGGCGTCGATGTCGAGCCCGAGGCCCGGGCCCGGCAACAGGTCGACATGGCTGTCGACGACGATCGGGCCGGAGGGCAGGCCGGTGACGATCTCGTTCCAGAACTCGTCGGAGGCCGAGGGGTATTCGAAGGCGATGTAGTTGGCCGGCAGCGTCGCGCAGACATTGATCAGCGCGCCAAGGCCGAGGAGGCCGTTCGCAGTGCCGTGCGGCGCCATCATGATCGAGTGCATATAGGCGTGCTCGGCCACCCACTTCAGCTCGGCGATACCGCCGATATCGGCCGGATCGGGGCCGACGACACGCACCGCCTGGGTCTCGATCAGTTCCTTGAAGTTGTGGCGCAGGTAGATCTGCTCGCCGGTATGGATCGGCGTGGTGGTCGAGTTGGTGAGCTCACGATAGGCCTGCGGGTTGACCCACGGCACGTAGTCGCCGGTGAGCATGTCCTCGAGCCACATGATGTTGTACTTTTCGACCGCGTTGGCGAACTTGATCGCGTCGTTGAGGAACCAGCCCGGGCCGCAGTCGAGCGCCAGGCTCACCTTGTCGCCCAGCGCTTCCTTCATCGCGATGACGCAGTCGAGCATGTAGTTGAAGCCGTGCTCGGAGATCTGCCCCTGGTCCATCGCGCCGTGGTAGCCGGCCTTCTTGCCGATCGGGCCGTAGTGAAAGTCGGGGTAGCTGTCCTTCTGGCTCGAGTGGAAGCTCAGGCCCTGCTTGACCATGAAGAAGTTCTGCGGCTGCTCGGCCATCCACTTGACGTCGGCGGCGAAGTCCTCGGGCCGGTCGCCCGAGCGCTTGCGGCGCACCGAGCCGTTATAGACGCGCACCTTGTCGCGCACCTTGCCGCCCAGCAGCTTGTAGGCGGGCACCCCCGCTGCCTTGCCGGCAATGTCCCACAGCGCATGTTCGATCACCGAAACGGCGGCGCCGTAGGGCTTGAAGCTGCCGCGCTGGCGGATCTTCATCATGCAGCGCTCGACGTCGGTCGGGTCCTCGCCGATCAGCGCGTCGCGGAAGTGCAGGATGAACGGCTTCAGGTAGGTCTTGGTGTATTCCACCTCGCCGATGCCATAGATGCCCTCGTCGGTGACGATGCGGACGATCGGATGCTTGCCGATGACGGCAACGCGCAGGTCGGTGATCTTCATGATAACTCCTCGTGCCCGCCGGGCGGCAGGCGTCTCCCAATCTGGCCGCCGGGGAGGCGGCCCCTCAAATGACTTTCGGCCGGCGGGGCCTTGGCCCCACCGAGCGCTTTCAGGAAAAGTTGCAGACTTTTCCGCTTCGAGCGCGCGATCGGCACCTCATCGGCGCAGGCTCCGCTGGGCAACGCCCATCTGCTCGATGATGTGGCGGCCGGAGCCCTCGACGTGACGGGCGACCACCGCGGCCGCGCCTTCGGCGTCCTGTGCGCGGATCGCCTCGATCAGCTCGCGATGTTCGCGCAGCACCGACATGCGGCGGCTCAGCGAGGTCGGAAAGCGCCGGCTGATGGCGCGCAGGATCTCGCGGTGCTTCCACCACAGCTCCGCCGCGTGGCGGTTGTAATGTCGATCGTAGATGAACTGGTGGAAGCGCGTGTCGAGCCGGCCGTGCAACATCGGATCGGTGAAGTTCACCGCTTCGATCTCGGCCTGAATGCGCTCCAGCTCGACGATATCGGCGTCCGAGACGATCGTCACGAACCAGCGGGTCAGCGCCGGCTCGATCAGCATCTCGATCTCGATGATGTCGCGTACGAAATCGGCGTCGATCGGGCGTACCCGGGCGCCGCGGTTCGGCTCGATCAGCACGAACCCCTCGCCGCGCAACTGCTGCAGCGCTTCGCGCACCGGATTGGTCGAGGTCTGGTAGTGCTCGGCGAGGTCCGCGACCTTCAGCCGCTCATTGGGCCCCAGCCGTCCCGAAACGATGTCCTCGCGGATCATCTCGTAGACGGAGGCCTGCTGCTCGAGGCTGTCCTCGGGCCGATCCGACTTGACGGTCGCCTCGCTCATTGGTCCTGTTTATGCAGCTTTTTTGAGCAAGCCAAGCCCCGTTCGCACGCAATGCGAGCAAAATAATGTACGACTTTCGCGATGTTGACATACACTGGTTTTGCTGGAAATCTGCCATACCAGTTGGGAAAAGCCGGCCCCAAGTCCGGTTCCCGAGGCGAGAACAGCGCACGCTGTAAAGGGCTTTGCCACGGCCGTCGGTCGGGCTGGGCCCTGATTTGAGGAGGAGGATTTCTCAATGCATACGAAGACCGGCCGGCGTCTGCTTGGCCTTTCGATGGCGGTGCTGAGCGCTGCCACCATGCTGACCACGGCGACCACCGCGTCCTACGCCCAGAGCGTGGACCTTTCCAAATGGTCGCCCGAATACGTCAAGTCGATCGCCGGCACCAAGCAGTTCGACGCTGCCAAGGATTGCGGCGCGGTCGTGCCGAACGACTACACCGGCAGCGTCAGCTACTGGTACACCGGCCCGTTCGAGGCCGATCCGGAGATCGCCCATACCCAGGACAAGGCGTTCTGGGCGGCCTTCAAGGCGGCCTACCCGAACATCACGACCGACGTGCAGTCGATCACCTACAACGAACTGCTCGACAAGTTCCGCACCTCGCTGCTCGGCAACTCGGCCCCGGCGGTCATCCGCCTGCAGATCCTGGGTGGCGTCGAGTTCGCCGCCAAGGGCTACCTGCAGCCGCTGAAGCCGGAAGATGTCGGCTACACCGCTGCCGATTTCTGGCCCGGCGCGCTGAAGTCGGTGACCTACGAGGGCGTGAGCTACGGTCTGCCGACCAACAACGAAACCATGGCGATGATCTGGAACGCCAAGGTGTTCAAGGATGCCGGGCTCGATCCCGAGAACCCGCCGGCCACCTGGGACGATGTCGTCTCCTATTCCAAGACCATCCACGAAAAGCTCGGCATCCCGGGCTACGGCCTCGTGGCCAAGCAGAACGCCGGCAACACGCCGTTCCGCTTCATGCCGCAGATGTGGGCCTACGGTGGCGGTGCCCTCGACGAAGCCTCGGCCGAGCCGGGCTACAAGACCGTCGAGATCAACAATGCCGGCTCGAAGGCTGCCTTGCAGGCCGCCTACCAGATGTATGCCGTCGACAAGTCGGTCCCGACTTCGGCGCTGACCAACACGCAGGGTGAAAACCAGGCGCCGTTCATCGCCGGCAAGCTCGGCATGATGATCGCCCACCCGGCCGAATACGCCAAGATGACCGACCTTGCATCCAAGGCCACCGGCTCCGACAAGGCGGTTGCCGATGAAGTGGTCGCCAACATGCGCTACGGTCTGATCCCGACCGGGCCGGACGGCAAGCGTGCCGTGGTGTTCGGTGGCTCCAACATCCATGTCGTCAAGCCCGAGTTCGTGCAGGGCGGCAAGGTGGACGAGCAGGCCGTCAAGGCACTGATCTGCTTCTGGGACAGCCCGGAATGGTCGACCAAGCTGGCCTGGGTCGGCTCCAACCCCGGCAACATCAATGGCTTCCTGACCGATGCCATGAAGGAACGCCTCGACACCATCAAGTTCCTCGATGTCACCACCTCGATGCTGCCCAACGGCATCCCGTTCCCGGTGATCCCGCAGGCTCCGGAAATCATGAACATCATCGTTCCGGACATGCTGCAGAACGCTCTCACCGGCACCATGACGGTCGACCAGGCTGCCGATGACGCAGCGACCAAGGTCCAGGCCATCGTCGACGGCGGCGGCGGCATCTGATCGCCTGACGAGCACTTTCGGACCGGCGGCCCCGCCGCCGGTCTCTT
>MKVB01000007.1:119657-133840 GCA_001899085.1 Devosia sp. 66-14
GCGACGTACCCGAGCCCAGGCGCGTCAGCCTTCGTCAGAAGGTGTGGAACAGCCGCTTCGACTATCTGTATGTCGCGCCGGCTATCCTGGTGATGCTGATCGTCATCGGCTACCCGATCTACTACACCATCGAGCTGAGCTTCTTTAATACCCCGGCGAGCCTGGCGCTCAGCGCCAAGCAGTTCAACGGCCTCGATAATTACGCCACCATTCTGACCAGTCCGATCTTCTGGAAGGTCACCTGGCAGACCGTCGTCTGGACCGTGGTCTCCACCTTCTTCGCCTTCGTCCTGGGGCTGGGCGCCGCGCTCGCGTTGCATCGCGAGTTCGTCGGCCGCGGCTTCCTCAGGGCGCTGCTGCTGATTCCGTGGGTGGTGAGCGCCGTGGCCGCCTCCTATGTCTGGAAGTGGCTCTATCACTCCGATTTCGGCGCCATCAGCGCCATGCTGTCGGGGCTGGGCCTGATCGACAGACCGATCAACTTCATCGACAACACCAGCACCTCGCTCTACGCGCTGATCGTCGTGAACGTGTGGAAGGAATTCTCCTTCGCCATGATCATGCTGATGGCGGGCCTGCAGACCGTGCCCGACACGCTGCTCCGCGCCGCGCAGGTCGACGGCGCCAGCCCCTGGCAGCGCTTCTGGCATGTCACCTTCCCGCACCTCTCGGGCGTGTCGATGGTCACCCTGCTGCTGCTGGCGGTGCAGAACTTCAACTCCTTCATCATCCCCTGGATCATGACCGGCGGCGGCCCGGCCGGCTCGTCGGACATCTGGATCACCCACATCTACCAGCTCGCTTTCGGGCGGCAGCGCTGGGGCGTCGCCTCGGCCTATGCGGTGATCCTGTTCATCGTGATGATGGTGCTCGGATACTTCTATGTCCGCGCGCTGACCAAGGGCGATGACGCGAGGGCCGGAGCATGACCGCGATGGAAATGAGTGCCGGCGCCGCCAAGCGTCGCGGCGCAGGCGGCTGGCGCTGGAGCGGGCGGATTTTCCTCGTCCTGCTGCTCGGCTTCACCGTGATGCCGATGATCTGGATGTTCATCACCTCGCTGAAGACCGGCTTCGCGGCGATGCAGTATCCGCCGCAATGGTGGCCGGCCGAGCCGACGCTGGAGAACTACTGGCGGCTGGTCGATCCCTCGGGCACCGTCGGACGCGATTTCATCCAGTATTTCTGGAACAGCATCTGGGTCTCGACCCTCACCACCATCCTCGCGGTGGTCGTGGCGGTGCCGGCGGCATACGCCTTCTCGCGCTTCCGGTTCCCGGGCCGCAGCTTCCTGTTCTTCGCCGTGCTGCTCAGGAACATGTTCCCGGCCGTGGTGTTCCTCGTGCCGCTGTTCATCCTGATGAAGGCGCTGGGCCTGGTGAACACGCATGGCTCGCTGATCCTCACCTACCTGACCTTCGGCCTGCCGCTGGCCATCTGGCTGCTCAAGGGGTTCTACGACAACATCCCGGTGCAGCTCGAACAGGCGGCCCGCATCGATGGCGCGACGCGCTTCCAGGCGTTCTTCCTGATCGTCATGCCGCTTTCGACGCCGGGCATCATCGCCACCTCGATCTACAGCTTCATCGGCGCCTGGAACGAGTACATCTACGCCTACACCTTCCTCACCCGGCACGATCAGATGACCCTGCCGGTCGGCATTCAGCGCTTCTTCTCGGAGAACGCGACGGATTGGCCGGGGCTGATGGCCGCTACCTTCATGATGAGCATCCCCGTCGTGGTGCTGTTCCTCGTCCTGCAACGCTACTTCGTGCGCGCCCTGACCGAGGGCGCCGTGAAGCACTAACGGAAAGCTCAAGGAAACCCATATGGCACAGGTTATCCTCAAGGACGTGGTCAAGAATTACGGCGATGTCTACGCCGTGAACCACGTATCGCTGACCGTCGAGGACGGGGAGTTCGTCGCGCTGGTCGGACCGTCCGGCTGCGGCAAGACCACCACGCTCAACCTGGTCGCCGGGCTCATCCCGATGTCGGGCGGGTCCATCAGCATCGGCGATCGCGACGTCACCGACCTCGATCCCAAGGACCGGGACATCGCCATGGTGTTCCAGAACTACGCGCTCTATCCGCAGAAGTCGGTCTACAAGAACCTCGCCTTCCCGCTGCAGATGCGCAAGTTGCCCAAGGACGAGATCGACAAGCGCGTCCAGGCGGCCGCCAAGACCCTCGATATCGTTCACCTGCTGGAGCGCAAGCCGCGTGAACTGTCAGGCGGCCAGCAGCAGCGCGTGGCGCTGGGCCGGGCGCTGGTACGCGAGCCGCGCGCCTTCCTGATGGATGAGCCGCTCAGCAACCTCGATGCCAAGCTGCGCGTGCAGATGCGGTCCGAGATCAAGCGCTTCCACCAGGATCTCAACGCCACCATCATCTATGTGACGCACGACCAGCTCGAGGCCGTCACCATGTCGGACAAGATGGCGGTGATGAATGGCGGCTTCCTGCAGCAATATGACAGCCCCGCCAACGTTTTCGCCAACCCGGTGAACATGTTCGTGGCGAGCTTCGTCGGCTCGCCCGCCATGAGCCTCGTGCCGCTGACCGCGGCATCGAAGGATGGCAAGGTGGTGCTTCAGAGCCCCGAAGGCTGGGAGATGCCGCTCTCCGACGCCAATGGCCGGAAGGCGCTGAGAGCCAAATCCAGCAAGGTGGTGCTGGGCGGCCGGCACTCGACCATCAAGGTGCACAAGTCCAGCGTGCCGGGCGCCGTGCCCGGCAAGGTCTATACGGTCGAGCCGACCGGCGACGTCACCTTCGCCCAGGTCTTCGTTTCGGGCGCCGTGGTCAATGTCAGCGTCGCCCCGACCTTCCAGCTCCGGCCCGACGAGCCGGTCTTCGTCGAGTTCGATCAGGAGCGCCTGCATCTGTTCGACGGCGAAACCGAGATGGCGCTCAAACTCGCATAAGCTTGTCGACCGACTTGTCTTTCCATCGGGCGGCCGGGTAGCGGCCCGCTCTCCCAAGCCGAGGCCTCAACTCCCATGACTTCGAACCCTGCCGAAGACGCGCTCAATCGCGTCAATACCAGTTCCAGGCCCTCCGACCTCAGGATCACCGATATCCGGGTGGCCGAGATCACCGGCGCGCCGTTCCGCTCGGCGCTACTGAAGATCTACACCAATCAGGGCATTGTCGGGTTGGGCGAAGTCCGTGACGGCGCCAGCGCCACCTATGCGCTGATGCTGAAATCGCGCCTGCTCGGCGAAAACCCCTGCGATGTCGACCGGCTGTTCCGCCGCATCAAGCAGTTCGGCGGCCACGGCCGGCAGGGCGGCGGCGTTTCGGCCATCGAGATCGCGCTGTGGGACCTCGCCGGCAAGGCTTATGGCGCACCGATCTACCAGATGCTGGGCGGCAAGTTCCGCGACAAGGTGCGCTGCTATTGCGACACCGACGCCGATCGCCCGAGCGGCACCGAGATGGGCAAGCGCCTGAAGGAACGCATGGACAAGGGGTTCACCTTCCTGAAGATGGACCTGGGGCTGATGGAGATCGCCCATATCCCCGGCGCCGTGGTCGGCCCGGCCGGTGTACTCGAAGGCTTCAAGCAGCACGCCGGCGGCATTCGCGCGACGAACAACGAGGAGCGCAAGGCGCGCAACCTCGTCTACGACGCGCAGAACGTCATGCACCCGTTCACCGGCCTGCACTTCTCCGAAAAGGGCCTCGACCTGCTCGAGCAGTATATTGCCGAAGTGCGCGAGGTGATCGGCCCGGAGATCCCGCTCGCCATCGACCATCTCGGCCACATCTCGCTGCAGGACGGCATCCGGCTGGCCCAGCGCATCGAGAAATACACCCCGGCCTGGCTCGAGGACGTGATCCCCTGGCAGCATGCCGAAAGCTATCGCCGGCTGCAGGAAGCGACCTCGGTGCCGATCTGCACCGGCGAGGATATCTATCTGAAGGAAGGCTTCGAGCCGCTGTTCAACGCCGGCATCTCGGTGATCCACCCCGATATCCTCACCACCGGCGGCATCCTCGAAACCAAGAAGATCGGCGACGCGGCGCAGGACCACGGCATCGCCATGGCCATCCACATGGCCGAGAGCCCGATCGCCGCGATTGCCGCGGCCCATATCGCCACTGCCACCGAGAACTTCCTCGCGCTCGAGTATCACTCGGTCGATGTGCCGTGGTGGGACGATATCGTCACCGGCTTTGATGGCCCGATCGTCAAGGATGGTTTCATCGAGCTCAGCGACAAGCCGGGCCTCGGCATCGACGACGTGAACGACGAGGTGCTGCTGCAGCACCTGCAGCCAGGCGTCACCGGCATCTGGCAGCCGACCGACCAGTGGGACAATGATGTGTCCTGGGACCGCACCTGGAGCTGATGGACCTGAAATGAAGATCACAGACATCAAGGTCATCGTCTGCTCCCCCGGCCGCAACTTCACCACGGTGAAGATCATGACCGACGAGGGCGTCTACGGCATCGGCGACGGCACGGTAAACGGCCGCGAACTTTCGGTCGTTTCCTACATCCAGGACCACATCGCCCCCACCCTCATCGGCAAGGACCCACTGCGCACCGAGGACATCTGGCAGTTCCTCTACAAGGGCGCCTACTGGCGTCGCGGCCCCATCACCATGGCGGCGATCGCCGCAATCGACGTGGCGCTGTGGGACATCAAGGCCAAGGTCGCGGGCATGCCGCTGTACCAGTTGCTCGGCGGCAAGTCGCGCGACAAGGTCATGGTCTACAAGCATGTCGGCGGCATCGACATTCCCGAGGTGGTCGACGGCGTGCAGAAGATGCGCGACCAGGGTCTCGACGCCATTCGCGCCCAGGTGTCGATCCCCGGTCTGCCGCCGATCTATGGCACCGGCCCCTCCACCGACCAGGCTGCCGGCGGCATGATCAAGCCGGTGGTGGCCGAAGAAGTCTGGGCGACCCACAAATACATGCCGCTGGTGCCCAAGCTTTTCGAAGCGCTACGCGATGCAGTCGGCTGGGACGTGCATCTCCTGCATGACGTGCACCATCGCCTCACCCCGATCGAGGCCGCCCGCCTCGGCAAGGATCTCGAGCCCTACCGGCTGTTCTGGCTGGAGGATGCGGTACCGGCCGAGCTGCAGGAGGGCTTCCGCATCATCCGCCAGCACACCACCCAGCCGCTGGCCGTCGGCGAGATCTTCAACTCGGTCTACGACACCACGACCCTGATTCAGGAACAGCTGATCGACTACATCCGCGTCACTGCCGTGCACGCGGGTGGTGTCACCGGGATCAAGAAGATCTTCGACTTCGCCTCGATCTACCACGTGAAGTCGGCCTGTCACGGCCCGATGGACATGTCGCCGATCTGCATGGGCGCCAACGTCCATGTCGACACCGCGATCAACAATTTCGGTATCCAGGAGTTCACCGGCTACACCAAGGAGACGTACGACGTCTTCAAGTGCGACTGGCGCTACGATCGCGGTTATCTCTACCCCAACGAGACCCCTGGCCACGGTACCGACTTCGATGAAGAGCTCGCCGCCAAGTATCCGTACCAAGCCGCCTATCTGCCGGTCGCCCGGCTCGAGGACGGCTCCATGACCAGCTGGTAAGAGACATCAACGTGAAGATCACCGACATCAAGCCGTTTCCCGTATGGGTCGGCCACCGCAACCAGCTGATCGTCAAGGTCGAGACCGACGAAGGCATTTTCGGCTGGGGCGAGAGCGGCCTGTCGGGCCGCGAGAAGGCCGTGGTGGGAGCGCTCGAGCATTTCCGCGAATTCCTGATCGGCAAGGATCCGTTCAAGATCGGCGCCATCTGGCAGGAACTCTACCGCAGCCAGTATTTCGAGGGCGGGCGCGTGCTCACCGCCGCCCAGTCGGCCCTCGATATTGCGCTCCACGACATCAAGGGCAAGGCACTTGGCGTGCCGGTCTACGAGCTGCTCGGCGGCAGGCACCGCGACGTGATCCCGACCTTCGCCTCGACCGGCGCCATCACCGATGACGGCAACGAGACCATCGAGCAGGCCAAGGCGCTGATCGCCAGGGGCTTCAAGACCATCCGCTTCTTCCCCGGCCGGTGGGACAACCCGGGTGGCATCTTCGAGCCGCGTGAATCGATCGGCGTCACTGCGCCATTCCTGATCCGTGCCCGAAAGGAACTGGGCGAGGAAGTCGTGCTGGGCATCGACTACCATCACCGGCTGAGTGTCGCCGAAGCCGCGAGCTTCTGCCAGAAGATGCCGTCGGGCACGATCGACTTCCTCGAGGAGCCGATCCGCGACGAGACGCCGGAAGCCTACGAGAACCTCAGGAAGCTCACCGACGTGCAGTTCGCCATCGGCGAAGAGTTCGCGTCGAAGTGGCAGTTCCTGCCTTACATCGAGCGCGGCATCCATCAGTACAACCGGCTCGACATCTGCAATGTCGGCGGCTTTACCGAGGCGATGAAGGTGGCCGGCTGGTCGGAGGCGCATTATGTCGACCTGATGCCGCACAACCCGCTGGGCCCGATCTGCACTGCGGCGACCATCCACTTCTCGGCCGCGACACCGAACTTCTTCGCGCTCGAGGTGCGTGCCAACGCCACCGACCTCTATGCCGGCACGCCCACGGCGGAGCTGTTCCCCACCATGCCCATGCTCGACGGCGCGGTGTTCCGGGTGCCGGACGCCCCGGGGCTTGGCATCGAAATCAATGAAAAGCTGCTCGACAAGGACAGCTTCAAGTTCTGGGAGGCGCCTCACCTTAAGCGCCGCGACGGTTCGGTTACGAACTGGTAGACCCAAACCTATTTGGAGGAGACGTATATGGTCCACATCATGCAAAGCCCGATCCCGGCGTTCAAGCGTCCGAGCAAGGACATCATCGCCGCGCTGAAGGATATCGGCACCGCCACCGTGGCCGGCTCGCTCGGCCACTCCGGCTTCCGCAACCCGCACATGGTCGGGCCGGTCAGCCAGTACAAGGGCAAGTCCATCGTCGGCACGGCGCTGACGCTGCAGTTCATGCCGCAGCGCCCGGACCTGTTCAGCGAAGGTGAATACGCGGACCCCGAAAAGCAGCTGCATCGGCACGTGCTCTATGAGGTCGAAGAGAACGACGTCGTGGTGGTCGATGCCCGCGGCGACATGAGCTCGGGCGTGTTCGGCGACATGATGTCGACCTACTTCAAGGGCCGCAAAGGCGCTGGCATCGTCATCGACGGCGTGATGCGCGACAAGCCGAACGTCGACAAGCTCGACCTCGCCATCTGGATGCGCGGCTGGACCCCGAACTACCACGTCCAGGTCTCGATCTGGCCGTCGGCGGTGAACGTGCCGATCTCCTGCGGCGGCGTCATGGTGATCCCCGGCGACATCATCATGGCCGATGATGACGGCGTGGTCGTCCTGCCCCAGTCGATGGCTGAAAAGGTGATCGAGGATTCGCAGAAGCACGCCGAGTGGGAAGTGTTCAGCCGCGAAAAGCTCACGGCCGGCGAGTCGCTCCGCCGGTACTACCCACTACATCCCGATGCCGAGGAAGAATACCAGGCCTGGCGCAAGGCCAAGGGCCTGCCGCCGAGCCCCAGCCACTGAGGCAAGGTCATCCGACGGGACGTGAAGGGAAAGGGCGCCAGTGGCGCCCTTTCTTTTGTGCTTGTCCCCTCCGAGCAGTGGGTCCTTGTCCCCAGATGCGCGGACTTAGGGGATCGATGCAGCGCCGCGGGCTGGCTCGGGTGGCTGTCACCCCTCACCCGTCTCGCGCTTCGCGCTTCGCGCGATCCACCCTCTCCCCGACGGGGAGAGGAAAGAGGTGGCCACCGCGCTCTCCGAATTCTTCTCCCCGTCGGGGTCGCGGGACGAGGGCGTAGCCCTCGCCCGGAGGTGGCGCGTAGCGCCGGATGAGGGGAAGGCCACGATGGCTGCGGCCATACCCTCCGGATCGTCAGAGCCTATGGGAGGCCAAGCAGCTGACAACCGCGATGCCGCCGCTCACGCCGCCACCGGCTCCACTTCGATCGTCACATGCGACAAGCGCTCGAGATGCGCCAGCTTGGCCTTGTAGGCGCTTGGGGGGAGGGGCGTCGGGCTGAGGATCGAGACGATGGCGGCATGGTGGCCGGGGCCGACCTGCCAGATATGCAGGTCGGCGATCCGATCGTCGCCGGTTTCGATGGCGCGCCGTACGGCCTCGGGCAGTTGATCTGAACCGGGCAGGTAGTCGACCAGCACCGTGCCAGTGTCGCGGATCAGGCCCCATGACCAGCGGGCGATCACCAGGGCGCCGACGATCCCCATGGCCGGGTCCATCCAGGTCCAGCCGAACTGGCTGCCGGCGACCAGCGCCACGATCGCCAGCACCGAGGTGAGCGCGTCGGCAAGGACGTGCAGATAGGCAGCGCGCAGGTTGTTGTCGCCACCCTTGGCCCGGCGGTGATGATGCTCGTGCGCGCCGTGATCGTGGAGGTCATGATCGTGATGGTCGTGATCGTGGTGGTGCCCGTGGCCATGATGCTGGTGGTTGTCGTAGAGGATCCAGGCCGAGACCAGGTTCACCACCAGCCCGATCACTGCGACGGCAATGGCCTGCGGAAAGCTGATCGACACAGGCGCGAACAGGCGCAGCAGGCTTTCCCAGCCGATCAGCAGGGCGATCAGCGCCAGCACGATGGCGCTGGCGAAGCCGGCAAGGTCGCCCAGTCTGCCCGTGCCGAAGCTGAAGCGGGTGTCGGCAGCGTGCCGTCGGGCGAACAGGTAGGCCAGGGCGGCGATCAGCAGCGCGGCGGCATGCGTCGACATGTGCCAGCCATCGGCCACCAGCGCCATCGAACCGAACATGTTGCCGGCAACGATCTCGGCCACCATCATCGAGGCGGTGAGCGCGATGACGATCCAGGTGCGGCGCGCGTTCCGATCGTGATCGGCGCCGAGAAAGTCGTGGCTGTGGATGGCGTCGCTGCTCATTTCAGGTAGGTCCTCACAACGTCGATCAATTCTTCGCCGCCCTGCCGGCGTTCCGCCTCGCTGGCCGGCGCCAGCACGTGGTGGGTGATGTGCTCTTCGATCAGTTCGGCGGTGAGGCCGGTGACGGCGCCACGCACCGACGCAACCAGTTGCAGGATCTCCGGGCAGCCGAGCTCCGCCTCGAGCGCGCGCTCGACCGCCTCCACCTGCCCCTTGATCCGCCGCACCCGCGCCAGCAGCGCGGCTTTGTGTTTTGTCGTATGGCTCATGCAGAGATAGTATAGGGGGGTACCCTATATGGCAAGGTGATCGTTTGCGCCGGCCGATGGCGCGAGGCAGGGCTTGTCCCAACATACGTCACCATGCATGGTCGTAATCTCGGTTTGGGGGAACCATGGCCTTCGGCGTCTTTATCCATCGGGCTGACTCGATCTACGATGACAGCCCAGCCCACCGGTATCAGTTCCCAAGCCAGTATCTGTCGCGTGTCGCGAAATGCGTCGGCGACTGGATCATCTACTACGAGCCAACGAAGGTTCCCCTCGCGCGCGGCTACTTCGCAGTGGCAAAGGTGGACAAGGTCGTCCCCGACCCCACAGCCGACGGCATGTTTCTGGCGTTGATCGTTCCCGGCAGTTACCTCGACTTCGCCGACCCGGTGCCCTTCATAGCGACCGATGGCATCACTGAGACAGGGTTGCTCAATGCGATGGGCCGCATCTCCGGTCGTGCTCAGGCGGCGGTACGTGCGCTGTCACCCGGTGACTTCGGTAAGATCGTAGCCCTTGGGCTGGCTGATGCTGACATTGTTCTGCCGCGAGTAGACACCGCGCGGAACGAGTTTGCCGAGGGAGACCAAGCGCCATTTATCCATGAGGAGGAACGACAGCGCCTACCGCAACTCATCTCGCGTATCGTCCGGGATCGGGTTTTTCGCAGGGTGGTGCTGCGCGCCTATGATCAACGTTGTGCTGTCACTGGGCTGAAGCTGATCAACGGTGGGGGACGGGCCGAGGTAGCCGCCGCCCATGTTCGGCCGGTGGAATCTAATGGCCCCGACATAGTCAACAACGGCGTCGCGCTTTCAGGTACTGCCCATTGGATGTTCGACCGTGGACTGATCACCGTATCCGACGATTTGGAGATCGTCGTCTCGCGTCAGGTCAACGACAGAGACGGGGTGGAAGGGCTGATCAACAAGACCGGTCGATTGATTGGGCCCCTTGTCGGGCGGGACCGACCACATCCAGCGTTCCTCGAGTGGCATCGCGAGAACGTCTTCAAACGTTGAAGCTCCCCCTCAGTCGCGCCTAGACGGCACAACGCTGACCCCATTCTTGACAGAGCCGCCAGCCCGACTACTGGTATACTAGCTCAACAAGAATGGTACGATCGATGCAGATCAAGGAAATCCTGGTCCTTCATCACAGCCACCTCGACGTCGGCTATACCCATAGCCAGCCGGTGGTTTGGGAGCTGCATCGGGAGTATATCGGCCAGGCGCTCGACCTCCTGGAGCAGACCGCAGGCTGGCCCGAGGCGCTGCGCCCCAAATGGACCTGCGAGGTCACGGCGCCGGTGCTCAGATGGCTCGAGACCGCCGGGGCGGACGCCGAGCGATTCCATCGGTTCGTCGCGGAGCGGCGGCTCGCCATCGGCGCGCTGCAATACAATCTGACCCCGCTCAATTCCGCCGACCAGCTCAAGCGACAGCTGGCGCCGATCGAGGGGCTGCGGAGCCGCTTCGGGGCGCGCATCAACACCGCGCTGCAACACGACGTGACCGGTGTGCCCTGGCCACTGGCCGACCTGCTGCTCGACCACGGCGTCGAGCTGTTCATCATGGCCGTCAACCGTCACCTGGGCGGCATCGTCACGCCGCGTCCCGGGGTGTTCCGCTGGCAGGCCCCCAGCGGCCGCGAACTGCGGGTGATGAACGGCAACCACTACACCATGTTCGACCAGATTCTCCTCACCTGGGAGCGCTCGCTCGATGCCATGGCGCGCGGCCTCGAGCAGTATCTCTTGCACCTGGACAGCATCGGCTACCCACACGACTTCCTCTACCTGACCACCACCGCGCCGCCGGAGATGTGGGACAATGCGCCGCCCAATCCGGCGGTCGCCAAACTGATCCGGCAGTGGAACGAGGCCGGGCGCGAACCGTCGATCCGCTACGTCACCAGCGAGGACCTGGCCGAGCGCATCAAGGCGATCCCCGCGGCCGAACTGCCGCTGCTCTCGGGCGACTGGACCGACTACTGGAATTTCGGCGCTGCCAGCACCGCCGCTACCGTCTCCCGTTCGCGCAGCGCCAAGCGTATGCTGGCGACGGCGACGCAACTGCGGCGCGCGCCGCCCACGCCTGCCGTGCAACGGCTGGAGACGCGGGCCCGCGACCTGCTGGATCTGTTCGACGAACACACCTGGGGCTACTGGGACACGCTCGGCCAGACCGAGGCCGGCATCGTCCAGGATCACCTGAAGGCGGCCCCGGCGGTCGAGGCGGGCGAGCTGGCGCGCTACCTGCTGGTCGATCAACTCGATGCCGTCGCTGGCAACCCCGCTCATTCCGAGGTCGCGCCCGACCATGTGGTCTTCGTCAACCCGTCGCCGCTGCCGCGCCGGGAATATGTCGAGGTGCCGAGGGACTGGCGGCGAGCCGGCCCGCGCCTCCGGGCCGAGCGGCTGAAATCGGAACCATCAGGGGCCGTCGATGTCTGCGGCCCGCTCGAGCTGCCACCGCATGGCGTGCTGCGCGTGCCGCTGGCGGAGCTCGATCCGGCCGCCGATCATCCAGGGCTGACGCACGAGGATCGTCGCGCCGCCGAGACGGTGCAGGCTTTCAGCAACGCGCTGCTCTCCAGCACCCGCTCGGGTGACGCGGTGATCGCGTCCCCCACGCACCGGCTGACCTACGATCCCAACACCGGAAGGATCCTCGGCCTGTTCGACATGACGTCTGGCTGGGACGTGGTGCCGGCTGGCGGTGAGTACGAGCTGTTCGACTTCGTGCGCGAGCGGCCGGACGCCTTGGTCGATGGCAGCCGCAATGCCTATTACGAGCGCAACCTCGATTTCGAGAAGGTCGACCGGACCTGCTGGAGGCCGTGGCGCGCGGTACGCGAGCGGGCGACGCGGCCGCTTGGCTGCAACGTCACGCGCACCGCCGGCAGCGTCACGCTGGAACGGCGTTTCGAGGCGCCGGGAACCAACGGGCTGACGCAGCGCATCACCCTGCGCGCCGACTCGCCGGTCATCACCGTCACCTGCGAAATCGACAAGCGCGCCTGCGCCGACCCCGAAGGCATCTATTTCGTGCTGCCGCTCAACCTCGCGGCCGGTTGGCGCTGCCATTTCGACACCGCCGGTCTGCCGGTCGAACTCGACGCCGAGCAGCTCCCCGGCGCCTGCCGCAACTGGTTCACCGCGGAATCGTTCATGACCATCCATGACGGTGAGCGCGGCGCGACGCTGTTCTGTCCCGACGCGCCGCTGGGCATGGCGGGCGGCTTCCATTTCGGCCCGCCGCTCGAGGCGATCCCGCGTGACGCCGACCCACTGCTGCTGGCCTGGCCGATGAACAATTACTGGAACACCAACTTTCCATTGGTGCAGCCCGGTCGGCACAGCTTCCGCTATGGGCTGATGACGCACGCAGCGTTCGATGCGCGGCGGGCGTTGGACGAGGCCACGGCCTTTGCCAATCCGATCATCGCCCACCCGGGGTTTGCGCAGACCTAGCACGGGCCTCCCCTGATCCTCCCCCGCATGGCGGGGGAGGGGGACCAGCGAAGCTGGTGGAGAGGGGGGAGCAAATGGCTCGACTCTGGCCTCCGCCAGCACCGTGCCGCGGCACCCCCTCCGAGCTACGCTAGCTCGCTACGCTCCCAAGCTTTGCTTGGCTCCCGTCAAGGGGGAGGTGGGGCCGGTGTTTGTGGCTGGATCTGATCACAAGCACCAGCCGGCACCCTCCCCTTGACGGGGAGGGATGGGGTGGGGTGTGCAGCGGGCTCGAAGTGGAGGTTACGCGCGGGCTACCGGACCTCAGGCCTTGCCCAAGAACTCCGCCATGCGGATCAGCCCCTGCATGTAACCGATGGCGTGCGAGCGGCCGCGGTGGTTCCAGTCGCTGTCGCCATCCATCTTCGGCACGTGGTCGTCGAGCAGGAAGCCGTCAAAGCCGTTCTTGGCCAGGAGCACGATGACTTCGGCCGGGTCGAAATTGCCGTCGCCGATGAAGCACTCGACGAAGTTCGGCACCGAGCCCTTCACGTCGCGGAAATGGATGTAGGAGATCCGGCCCTTCGGCGCGAAATACTCGATCATCTCGTTGACGTTCTGCTTGCCGCCTTCCATCTCCGAGCAGCAGCCGAGGCAGAGATCGAGCGACCACGCCTCCGAGCGGCCGACCAGATTATAGGCCTTCTTGAAGTTCTCGGGCTTGTAGAACAGCCGGGCCACGCCGCCCAGCATCGGCACCGGCGGATCGTCGGGGTGCAGCGCCAGCTTCAGCCCTTCCTCTTCGGCCACCGGCAGCACGGCCTTCATGAAATACTCGTAGTTGCTCCACATCTGCGCTTCGGTGATCAGCGGGCCGTCCTTGCCGAACAGCGGCATCGAGGAGGCGCGACCGAGCGTCGTCGGCATGAACGAGCGCAGCAGCTCGAGATTGTCGATATTGGCCTCGACCACCGCCATGTCGAACTGGCGAGCGACGGCGCCGCCGCGGGTCGCTGCATCGCGCTTGGTGGTCCATACCGAGTTGGGCATGAAGTGCAGCCCCAGCACCGGAATACCGGCACGCGCCACGGCGCGGATCGTCGCCTGGTAGTTCTCGATCTGCTCGTCGCGGCCGTCGAGCCCCATCATCGCCTTGTGGTAGAAATGCGTGGGGACGTTCTCGATCGCCTCGAACTTGAGGCCGGCGGCCTCCACCTGGTCGACCAGCGCGCGGACATCTTTCTGCTCCCAGCGGTTGTCGCCGGGGAGCGTCGGGTTGTTCATCTGCAACCCGGTGGCGCCGATCTGCGCCGCGAAGCGGAGCCTCTCTTCGCTCAGTTCATGGAACTGGCCTACCGCAACTCTGATACCCATTCTCTTGTTCCTAAATTGGACTGCAGTTGGTGTGTGTCACCGGGTTGTTCCCGCTTTCGCGGGAATGACGCCGTGGGTGGGGCAGGGCGTCATCCCTTGACGCTTCCCTCGGTCATTCCTGCGACCATGAAGCGCTGGGCGACGAAGTAGAGGATCATCAGCGGC
>MKVB01000008.1:0-28557 GCA_001899085.1 Devosia sp. 66-14
CGCCGTCATCTCATCGGTGCCGCTGATGATCCTCTACTTCGTCGCCCAGCGCTTCATGGTCGCAGGAATGACCGAGGGAAGCGTCAAGGGATGACGCCTCGTACGACTTTCAGCAGTCCAAACTCAAAGGGATAGGACAATGGGTATCAGAGCGGCGGTGGGTCAGTTTCACGACCTGACCGAGGAGCGGTTGCGCTTCGCCAAGCAGATCGGGGTCACCGGGTTGCAGATGAACAACCCGGCGCTGCCCGGCGACGGAGGCAGGTGGGCCGAAAAAGATGTGCGCGAGCTGGCCGACAAGGTTCGCGAGGCCGGGCTGACCTTCGAGGCCATCGAGAATGTGCCGTCGCAGTTCTACATGAAGGCAATGATGGGGCTCGAGGGCCGCGACGAGCAGATCGAGAACTACCAGGCGACGATCCGCGCCGTGGCGCGGGCCGGCATTCCGGTGCTGGGCCTGCACTTCATGCCCAACTCGGTATGGACCACCGACTATGTCGGGCCGACCCGCGGCGGGGCGACGGCGCGCAAGTTCGACATGGCGGTGGTCGAGGCCAATAGCGAGAACATGGAACTGCTGCGCAGCTTCATGCCGACCGGGCTCGGCAGCCTCTCGGGCATGCCGCTGTTCGGCAAGGACGGGCCGTTCATCTCCGAGGAGATGATGTGGAGCAACTACAGCTACTTCATGAGCGCCGTGCTGCCGGTGGCGGAGGAAGAAGGCCTGAGGCTGGCGCTGCACCCCGATGACCCGCCGGTGCCGATGCTGGGCGGCGTGGCTCGGCTGTTCTACAAGCCGGACAACTTCAAGAAGGCCTATGAGCTGTTCGGCACATCGCCGAGCTGGGCGCTCGATCTCTGCCTCGGCTGCTGTTCGGAAATGATCGGCGGCAAAAAGAACGTCACCGAGATGATCGAGTTCTTCGCCCCCAAGGGACGCATTGCCTACATCCATTTCCGGGACGTGCAGGGGACCGTGCCGAACTTCACCGAGTGCTTCATCGGCGATGGCAACTACGACCCGGCCGAAGTGGTGGCGCTGCTCGCCGAGAACGGTTTCGACGGCTTCCTACTCGACGATCACGTGCCCAAGATGGATGGCGACAGCGACTGGAACCATCGCGGTCGGGCCCATGCCATCGGTTACATGCAGGGGCTGATCCGCATGTTGGAGTTCAGCCGCAAATAGCCGAAGCAGCCGGCGGTCGCTATTGGCGCGACCGCCGGCTCAAAGCTCTAGAACGCGCCGAACAACGCCTTCTGCGCGATGCGCAGCGCAGTGATCGCGTCGTGGTCTTCCTGCGCCTTGCGCAGGGCCTTCAGGTCCAGCGCATCCAGCCCGCGATCGACCGCCTTGAGGAAGTCGATGGCGTGGTCGGCGGTCGCGACGCTGTCCTCGCGGAACGGGAACTGATCGAGCTGCCAGACTCCGTCCCACTTGTTCTTGCGCAGGACGTGGAAGAACTCGAACAGCTCGATCGGGTGGAGGCTGCCGGCAACCAGGTCATCGTCCCAGGAGCGGTAATTGTCGTTGACGTCCATGCCGAACAGCCGGCCGTAGTCGATCGCCATCTGGGCGGAGTCGGCGGCGGATTCGCCGCCGAAAATGGCGTGGCCGAAGTCGAGCAGGATGCCGACATTGGGCAGGCCGATCTTTTCGATGCCCAGCAGCGTTCTCGCCAGCGAGTCAAAGCTCATATGGACGCGCGGCTCGCGCGGCTTGTACTCGATGACGAACTTGAGATCCGGGTTCTCCGAGGCAAGCCGGCCGACGCCGTCGAGCGAGTTATTCCACAAGGCGCCATGGTCGACCTGGAAGGGGTAGTCCCAGCCGTCCTGGCCCGGCCACAGCTTGACGTATTCGGCCTTGAACTCGCGCACCACGCCGGCGGCTTCGGTGATCAGTTCGTGGGCGCGCTGGCGGATGCCCGGATCGGGGTTGGTGAAGGCGCCCTTGCGGAACTCGCGGGTGTAGATTTCGGGGGTAATGCCGATGACGCCGAGCTTGTTGCGCTCGAGCGCGGTCTTGATCTGGGTATTGCTGAACTCGCCGCCGAAGAACGGGTAGTTGATGTCGACGACGCTCAGATCGCGCACCTTGCCGGCGAGGTCGATCGCCTCGATGACGTTGCGCGGCTCGCCATAGCCGTCGGTGGCATAGCGATCGACATAGGTGGCAAAGTGCCAGATGCCGGCTCCGAAGCGCAGCTTGCTCATCTCGTTTGTCTCCCTCGAATTGTTCTGGTTCAGGTGATCGCGTCCCGCTGCAGCACGCGGCCGACGCCGCTCAGCCAGCCCGAAAGCGCGGCCTGCCGCTGCGCCTCGGACATTTGCGGGGCGAACTGGCGTTGCGCCTTGTCGGCGCGGGTGGTGTTGCGGCCGAGGCCGGTGGCAGCGAGCAGCGCGGCACCGGCGGCGCTGACTTCGGGCAGCTCGCCGCGCAGCACCGGGCGGTCGATCAGGTCGGCCTGGAACTGCATCAGCATGTCGTTGCGCGCGGCGCCGCCATCGGCCGAAAGCCGGGCCAGCGGCTGGCCGAGATCGGTCTCCATGGCGGTGAAGACGTCGGTGACCTGGAAGGCGATGGCTTCGACGGCGGCGCGCGCCAGATGCGCCGGGGTGGTGCCGAGCGAAAGGCCGGAAACGCTGCCCCGGGCGTCCGGATCCCAATAGGGCGCGCCGAGCCCGACCAGAGCCGGCACGAAGGTAACGCCGTTGCTGTCGGGTACGGTCAAGGCAAGTGCGGCGACGGCGGCAGGGTCCGAGAGACCGAGCAGGCTCCCCATGAAGGCGACGGCCTGGCCGGAGACCGAGATATTGCCCTCGAGCGCATAGGCGACGCCGGCGCTGGTGCTCCAGGCGATGGTCGAGGAGAGGCCGCTGCGGCTCATGATGCGGCCCGAGGTCAGCGTCATCAGCGAAGTGCCGGTGCCGTAGGTGGCTTTGACCGTGCCCGGCTCGCGCACGCCGTGACCGAACAGGGCGGCATGCGAGTCGCCGATCATGGCGTGGATGGGCACGCCCGCGGCCAGCGCGGAAACGCCATAGATGACGGTGCCGAAGGCGCTGTCGGAAGCGCGGACTCTCGGCAGCAGGCTCAGCGGGACGTTGAAGATGCGCCCCAGTTCCTCGTCCCAGCCGAGCGCCTCGGTGTTGAACAGCTGGGTGCGCGACGCGTTGGAATGGTCGGTGGCGTGCTCGCCTCCAGTAAAATTCCAGAGCAGCCAGGCGTCGATGGTGCCGGCGCGCAGATGCCCCGATGCGGCGGCCTCGCGGGCGCCAGGGACGTGGTCGAGAATCCAAGCAAGCTTCGCCGCCGGAAACAGCGGATCGACGCCGAGCCCGGTGCGCGCTTCGATCAGCGTTCCATGCCCGGCGGCGCGGATGGCGGCGCAGGCCGGGGCCGAGCGGCGGCATTGCCAGAGGATGGCCGGGGCGATGGGTTGGCCGGTGCGGCTGTCCCAGACGACGATGGTTTCGCGCTGGTTGGAAATGGCCAGGGCGTCCATGTCCGGCCCGACCTTGGCGACCACCTCTGCGATCACCGACAGGACGCTGTGCCAGATATCGGTCGCCGATTGCTCGGCCCAGCCCGGTTGCGGATAACTGACCGCCATCGGCGAGGAGGCGCTGGCCACCACCCGGCCCTCGGCGTCGAACGCCAGGGCTTTAGTGTTGGTGGTCCCCTGGTCGATGGCGAGGATCAGCTCGTTGCTCATTTGCGCGCGAGCAGCTGGCGCGCCGCGTCGGCAATGCCGGCGGCGTTCAGATGGAAATGCTCGAGCAGCCAGTCGGCCGAGCCGGTGGGGAGGAACCCGGGGAAGCCGAGAATGCGCATCGGCACCGGGTCGTGCGTCGCCAGCACCTCGGCCACCGCTCCGCCGAGGCCGCCGCGCACCGAGTGTTCTTCGACGGTGACGACGGCGCCGGTTTTCGCCGCCTCGAGAATGGTCGCCTCGTCGAGCGGGTTGACCGTCGACATATTGACGACGCGCGCTGCGATGCCGTCGGCGGCGAGGGCTTCGGCCGCGGCCAGCGCCCGGTGCACCATGACGCCATTGGCGATGATGGCGAGGTCGTTGCCCTCACGCAGCGTCTCGGCCCTGCCGATCTCGAACTTCGCGTTGGAGCGCTTGAGGTCGGGCACCGGCATGCGGCTCACCCGGATGAACACCGGACCATCGAGGGCAGCGGCGGCGCGGATCGCCTGTTCGGTTTCCCACGGATCTGACGGCACTATGAGGGTGAGATTGTTGAGCAGCCGCAGCCAGGCCATGTCCTCGATGGAATGGTGGGTGGGGCCGAGCTCGCCATAGGCGATGCCGCTCGACTGGCCGATCAGCTTCACGTTGACATTGGTATAGGCGACATCGGCCTTGATCTGCTCCATCGCCCGCGCGGTGAGGAAGCAGGCGGCGGCCGAAACGAAGGGGATCTTGCCGCCATTGGCGAGGCCGGCGCCGACGGCCACCACGGTCTGCTCGGCAATGCCGACATTGACCATGCGCTCGGGCCAGCGCTTCCTGAAATTGACCAGCTTGGACGAGCCGACGCTGTCGCTCACCACGGTGACGATGCGCGGATCGGCTTCGGCCAGCGCCTCGACCGTTCTGGAGAAAGTGTCGCGGCAATCGTGCCAGCCGGCAGGGGCGGGGGCGGCGGCGCTCATCAGACGAGTTCCCGCATGGCTTGCTCGTATTGTTCCTGGTTGGGCACGCCATGGTGCCAGGCGACGTTGTCGTGCATGAAGCTGACGCCCTTGCCCTTGAAAGTGTTGGCGATGACGCAGAGCGGCTTGCCGCGGCCCTTGGGCGACGCGCTCAGCACCTCGTAGAGGGCGCGGTGATCGTGGCCGTCGACCATCTCGACATGCCAGCCGAAGGCGCGCCACTTGTCGTCGAGCGGGTCGAGGCTGGCGGTCTCTTCGGTGCGGGCGCCCTGCTGCAGCCGGTTGCGATCGATGATCAGCGTCAGGTTCTCGAGCTTCCGATGTCCGGCGGTGAGCGCCGCTTCCCAGTTGCTGCCTTCCTGCAGCTCGCCGTCGCCGGTGAGCACGAAGGTGCGATAGTCGGCCTTGTCGATCTGGCCGGCGATGGCGATGCCGACGCTGACCGGCAGGCCGTGGCCGAGCGGGCCGGTATTGGTTTCGACGCCGGGCAGGTAGTTGCGGTTGGGGTGGCCGTTGAGTTTCGACAATGGCTGCATGTAGGTGCTGAGGTCGGCCTCAGGGAAGAACCCGGCAGCGGCCAGCACGGCATAGAAGGCGCCGGTGCAATGGCCCTTGCTCATCACGAAACGATCGCGTGCCGGGTTGCGCGGATCTGCGGGGTCGTGGCGCAGCACGCCGAAATACAGCGTCGCCAGCACGTCGGCGGCGCTGAAATCGCCACCGGGGTGGCCCAGTTGCGCCTCATAGACCATCTGGAAACTGCGCCGGCGGATCCACAGCGCCTTGTCGCGGATCAGCGCGACCGGATCGTTGCGAAGCTCGGCGGAAGCCGGGAACGTCAAGATTGCCTCCTCCAGCATTCGGGGCGGACCGGCCTGGTGCCGTGCCACCCATGCATCTTGCTGCGACAACTAACCGATTGTTTGCCACTCGTCACTATCGAAAATTTGCGAATGGTTGCGTTTGGCATATAGTCGCTAGATATCCGAAGTGGAAACCGGGTTATCCAAAGGTGGAAACCGTGGGCTGCGGGTTGCGGAAAAGCCAGCCGCCACGGTATTTTGCCCATTCTGAGCAGAGGCGCGCCCGAGAGATGAACGAACAGAAAAGCATCCGGCGGCAGGACCGCAAGTCCGGCGGCGGCGTCGACGCCGGGACGCTGAGCGGGCTGCTGGCCGAGCCGCGGCGGCGCAAGATTCTCGAATGGCTGCAGGAAGAGGGCAGCGCCCGAGTGCGCGACCTGTCGGCCGCCTTCGAAGTCAGCGAAGCGACGATCCGGCAGGATCTCGAGCGGCTGGAAGCCGATGGCTACATCACCAGGGAGCATGGCGGCGCGTTCCTCAAGACGCTGCCGCGGCAGGTCGAGACGCTGAGCCTGCAACACCTTGAGAACATGGATAAAAAACGCAAGATCGGGGTGCGGGCGGCATCGCTGGTCGGCGATGGCGAGACGATCATTCTCGATGCCGGATCGACCACCACCGAGATCGCCCATGGGCTGTTGCAGCGGCGCGAGCTGACGGTGATCACCAATGCGCTCAACATCGCGCTGATCCTCGGCGCGGTTCCCGGGTTTGCCGTGCATATGCCGGGCGGCCAGTTCAAGGCGCCGACGCTGTCGCTCAGCGGCGACAAATCGGTGGAGTATTTCCGCGACATCCTCTCGGGCAAGCTGTTCCTCGCCACCGCCGGCGTGTCGCTGGAAGCGGGATTGACCTATCCGAGCTTCGCCGACCTGCAACTGAAGCAGGCGATGATCAAAGCGGCGCAGCAGGTCTACCTGGTGGCGGATTCGACCAAGATCAACCGCACTTCGTTCACGCGGCTTGGCACTTTGGACGTGATTCACTCGTTTATCACCGATGACGGGATCCGCGACGAGGATGCCCGCGAGTTCGAGCGTCGCGGCATCGAGCTGATCATCGCGCGCTGAAATAGCCTAAATCCGCCAGTCTGTTAGCCTCGTCGCGCCGGTGTCGGCCGGCGAGGCGCGGCTTTGTCGTGCGCTGCCGAGCCGGCCGGATAGACGCCGCTTGCTGGCGATCCCGACGAAAATCGGCATTGACTTGCTCCGCATACGTCCGTAATCCTCATTAATCGCAAACAAAGCGAAACAGACAGAACTCGTCTGTTTGCGGTATGCCCTGAGATGCCGGTGTGCATCTGAGGCGCAGGGGAGCGGGTGAGGAGCCCTTCGATCACGGCGACTGATGTCCAGGCGGCTTCTAGCCGGCTGACGGGCACGGCTGTGCGATGGCCGACCACCGCGAGGTTCAAATCCCTGATGCGACCGCCGAGACCGGCGGCGATCGGGGCAACGAGGAGGACACGGACAATGGTACGGCTTGGCCGATACGTGCTGGCCCCGCTGGCGGGGCTGTTGCTGGCGGGCGCCAGCTATGCGCAGGAAATGACCGATGTGGGCACGCCCCGCAACGAAACGCTGATCGTGCAGACCTTCGACGGCAAATCGGCCAACCCCGATGTGCAGAACCCGCTCAACCAGTATGCGATCTGGCGCGGCTTCCGTGAGCTGGGCTGGAGCTTTTTGTGGGAGATGGATACGGCCACCGGCCAATCCTACCCCGAGCTCGCCGCCGGCCCGGTGGAGGTGCTCAATCCCGAGCACACCAAGTTCCGCGTCAAGATCCGCCCCGGCGTGTTCTGGAGCGACGGGGTCGAGTTCACCGTCGACGACCTGATCTACACGCTCGACACGTCCTTCAAGTACAAGGACAAGCTGACCTTCGTCGCCCGCACCACCAATTACGTGAAAGAGGGCAGCTGGTCCAAGGTCGACAACTACACCATGGACATCGAGACGGTGAGCCCCGCCTACGATTTCCAGACGGTGCTGGGCGTCTATACCTGGGGCTCGCTGTTCGTGCCGGTGCCCAAGCACATCTTCGAAGCGCAGGGCGACAATGTCGTCACCTTCAAGAACACCAATGCGGTGACGCTCGGGCCCTACAAGATCAAGGAGTTCGATCCCAACGGCTTCTGGCAGCTGTGGGAGCTGCGTGACGATTGGCAGCGTTCGGGCTGGGGCAACCTCGGTACGCCGAAGCCGAAATACGTGCTCTACAAGGATTTCGGCGCCGAAGAGACGCGCACCCTGGCGTTCGTCCAGAACCAGTACGACGTCGACACCTTCATGAGCCCGGATTCGATTGCCGCCGCCAAGGGCGCGCAACCCGGCCATCGAAACCTTCTCGCCGACGCTGCCCTACCACGACATGAACGACGCCTGTGCCTACGGCGTCTACTTCAACCAGCAGAAGTCGCCCTACGACTTGCCTGAAGTGCGCTGGGCGCTGGCCCTGACGACCAACCTGCAGCAGGTCGGCATCAGCGCGGTGAGCGGGCAGTTCAAGGCCGCGGCCCTGCCGTTCGCCGACACGCCGATCACCGACCCGGTCTACTACCAGCCGATGCTCGAGTTCCTCAACGGGCTGACGCTGTCCGATGGCTACAAGCCGTTCGATGCCGGCTTCGGCGACGGCATGGTCGCGGCGCTCAAGGCGCAGGGGACCCCCGAGGCGGACCTGCCGACCGGCGATGCGGTCAAGCAGGGCTTCGGCCAGGGCTGGTGGAAATACGATCCGGCGGAAGCAGAAAAGCTGCTCGCTTCGGTCGGCATCAAGAAGGGGGCCGACGGCTTCTACACCAAGCCCGACGGTTCGCCGTGGACGCTCGATTTCGTCATCCCGGCCGACTGGAACAAGGTGATGCAGCGCACCGGCTTCTCGATCGCCGACAGCTGGAAAAAGGCGGGGTTCAACGTCACCGCCCGGCAGGCCGACAATGGCGAGTTCACCACGGTGCAGAACACCAACGCCAAGCTCGACCTGATGGTCAACTGGAACATGACCTGCACCTACAATTCCAACTGGTTCAACAGCTGGAACTCGTTCAGCGAGACGTTCGTGAAGCCGGTCGACTCCAATGAGGCGCTGCAGGGCAACTTCATCCGTGTCACCGACCCGGAAATCTTCAAGCTGGTGCAGGATAGCAAGGTGCTCGAGATCGGCTCGGAGCCGTTCGTCGCCAACGGCATCGAGATCGCCAAGAAGCTGACCAGCGGCATGCAGTTCATCAACCTGATGAACATCCCGACGACGATCCCGACCAATTCGACCTACTGGAAGAACTACCCCAAGCAGCAGAACTTCTACGCGGCGCCCTACACCTGGTGGTCGTCGTTCAAGAAGACAATCGTCAACATCGAACCGACCGGCAAGTAAGCGCCGGTCCAGATGGGGCGGCTCCCTCCCGGCCGCCCCATTCCCTTTTCTCGTTCTCGGAGCAGGTGGGCCAATGGGTGTCCTGCAATATGTGGCCAAGCGTGTCGGCCTCTATTTCGCGGTCCTGTTCATCGGGCTGACGATCACCTTCCTGTTGCCGCGGCTGATGCCGGCCAACCCGATCGACGGCTATATCGGCCAGATCCAGGCGCGGGCCAGCGGCGCGCTCACCGCCGACGACATCGTGCAGCTGCGCGCCAATCTCGAGCAGCTCTACGGGCTGAAGGGCGACCTGTTCAGCCAGTATGTGAGCTATCTGGAGCGGGTGGTGCTGCACTTCGATTTCGGGCCGAGCTTCACCTACTACCCGCAGCCGGTCAGCCAGATGATCTTCAACGCGCTGCCCTGGACGCTGGGGCTGCTGCTGATCGCGACCCTGGTGGCCTGGCTGCTGGGCAACATGGTCGGACTGGTGGCGGGGTATTTCCACACCAAGAAGGCGGCGACCATTCTCGAAGTGGTGGGCATCCTGCTCTACCCGATCCCCTATTACATCCTCGCGATCAGCGTGATCCTGCTGCTCGCCTATATCTTCCCGATCTTCCCGCTGTCGCCGACCTTCCCTGTCGGGCAGATGACGCCGCAGAAATTCGGCATGGTGATCTACAACTCGCTGCTGCCGGCGCTGACGCTGGTGCTCGCCGGGTTCGGCTGGAACATTCTTTCGATGAAGGCGCTAGCGGTGGCGACCACCGAGGAGCCCTATGTCACCTATGCGCGGCTGAAGGGCGCCTCGAACTGGACCCGCATGGTGCGCTACGTGTTCCGTAACGCCATGCTGCCGCAGGTCACCGCGCTGGCGCTGTCGCTGGGCACGGTGTTCAACGGCGCGCTGCTCACCGAGATGCTGTTCTCCTATCCGGGCGTCGGGCTGATCATGCGCACCGCGGCGAGCGGCGGCGATTACAACGTGCTCTACGGCGCCATCGCCATCTCGATCATCGCCGTCGCCACGGCCGGCCTCGTCATCGACCTCATCTATCCCCTCCTCGACCCGCGGATCCGCCACAAATGACGACCGAGAGTTCCTCGGCGGCCGGCGCCGCCGCCATTCCCGCCGCGCCGGCAGCGAAGCGCCGCGACAGCCTGCTGTGGCTGCTCAACGCGCGGCTCGCCATCGGGCTCAGCCTGATCACCATCTTCATCGTCGGCAGTATCGTGTTGCCGTTCTTTGCGCCGGCCGATCCGTCGCTGCAGGCGACGTATCTGAAGAACATGCCGATGTCCTGGGAGCACCTGCTCGGCACCAACGCCATCGGGCAGGACATTTTCTGGTTCCTGGTGTTCGCCATCCGCAACTCGCTGATCCTCGGCGTCCTGGTCGGGGTCGGCGTCACCATCATTTCGACGGCGGTCGGGCTCAGCGCCGGCTATATCGGCGGCAATTACGAGCGCGTGGTGATGCTGGTGGTCGACAGCTTCATCACCATCCCGCTGCTGCCGATCCTGATCATCCTGGGCGCAGTGATCCGCGGCAACAGCTCGTTCCTGACCGTGGGTGCCATCATCGTGGTGTTCGGCTGGGCCTGGGGCGCCCGCACCATCCGCTCGATGGCGCTGTCGCTGCGCGAACGCGAGTTCATCAACATGGCGCGGTTTTCCGGCGCCAGCACCTTCGCCATCATCACCCGGGAAATCTTCCCCTATGTCTCGGCCTACATGGTGGTGGGCTTCATCAACACGATCCTGTTCGCAGTGAACACCGAAGCGACGCTGGCGGTGATCGGGCTCAGCAAGGTCGAGGTGCCGACGCTCGGCTCGATCATCTTCTGGGCGCTCAACTACAACGCGCTGTTCACCGGCAACTACCCCTGGCTGGTGGCGCCGATCGTCGCCTCGATCCTCCTGTTCCTCGGGTTGTTCCTCACCTCGACCGGTTTCAACGCCGCATTCGCCAACAAGCGGGGTGTCGCATGATCAAGCTCAATGATCTCAAGATCAGCTACCGCATCGGCAACCGGGTGATCGAAGCGGTCAACGGCGTGACGCTGACCATTCCTGATGGCTCGATCGTCGGCATTGCCGGGGAATCCGGCTGCGGCAAGTCCACGCTGATGAAAGCGATCTATGGCGATATCCAGTCGCCAATGTCGCTCTCGGGCGGCAGCATCGAATACGGCATGAAGGGCGCCGACGGGCGAGCGGTGACCACTGAGACCATCCGCCGGGAGTGGTTCAAGTCGATCTCCTACATCCCGCAGAGCTCGATGAACTCGCTGAACCCGGTGATCCGCATTCGCGACCAGTTCACCGATTTCCCCGGCACCGACAGCAACAAGAAGCGGGTGCTGGAGCGGGCGCGGGCCTATATCGGCAAGCTCGGGCTGCCGGCCGAAGCGATGGATTCCTACCCGCACCAGCTCTCGGGCGGCATGCGGCAGCGGGTGATGATCGCGCTCGCCACCTTCTTCCAGCCCGAGCTGATCATCGCGGACGAGCCGACCACGGCGCTCGACGTGGTGGTGCAGAAGGAAATCCTGCTGCTCTTGATGGAAGTGCAGGAGCTCATGGGCAACACCATCCTCGTCGTCTCGCACGACATGGGCGTCCACTACCAGGTCACCCACAAGATGCTGATCATGTATGCCGGGCGCGTGGTCGAATATGGCGATACCGAAAGCGTCTTCGCCGACCCGCAGCACGCCTACACCAAGATGCTGATCGACTCGTTGCCCACCATTGGCGACGACAGCATGCGCGGCGTGCTCGCCAGCATGGCCGGAGCCGGGGGCGACCGGGCCTACCGGGTGGAGCCGGAGCTGATCGAGGTGAAGCCCGGACACTTCATGGCGCGACCCAGCGTGGGAGTTGCGGCATGACTGTCATTCTCAAGACCGAAGGGCTCAACAAGGTTTACCGGCAGGGCGGGCTGGTGCGCTCGCGGCAGATCAAGGCGCTCAACGACGTCAATATCAGCGTCGAGAGCGACAAGCCGGTGGTGATCGCGGTGGTGGGCGAGTCCGGCTCAGGAAAGACCACCCTGGCGAAGACCCTGCTGCGACTGGAAACCCCGAGTTCGGGGCGGGCCATCGTCTACGACACCGTAGTGACCGGCAAAGGTACGGCGCTATCGAAGCAGCAGTTTCTCGGGCTGGTGCAGCCGATCTTCCAGAACCCGTTCGAGGCGTTCAGCCGCTATCGGCCGGTCGATGCGTATCTCAATGAAACGGCGCGGCGCGTCGGCGGCATGGATGGGGCCCAGGCCGAAGCGGCGGTGGCTGCGGCGCTTCAAAGCGTCGGGCTCAAGTACGAAGCGGTGCGCGGCAAGTACACCAACCAGTTCTCGGGCGGTGAGCTGCAGCGCATCTCGGTGGCGCGGGCGCTGATCCCGCAGCCAAAACTCATCGTCGCGGACGAGCCGGTGTCGATGATCGACGCGTCGCGGCGAATGATCATCATCAACCTGTTCAAGCAACTGCGCGACGAGGCCGGCCGGAGCTTTCTCTACATCACCCACGACCTCGCCACCGCCTATTACATCTCGGACTACGTGGCGGTGATGAACAAGGGCGTGGTGGTGGAGTTCGGGGACGCCCGCCAGGTGATGGGCGACCCGCAGCACGACTACACCAAGCTGCTGCTGAGCTCGATCCCGACGACCAAGAGTCGCTGGCGGCCGCGCAAGGTGGCGGCGTGAGTTGCTCCAACCAAAAGGCCCCCTCACCCGCCGCTGCGCGGCGACCTCTCCCCCAAGGGAGAGGTGGGACGGGGGCACCATCTCGCCCCATCATCACCTCTCCCTTGGGGGAGAGGTCGGCCCAAGGGGCCGGGTGAGGGGGCCTTTTGGCTCCACACCGACCATTCGTACTTCAAGGGATTTCCGCCGATGACCACCACCGCCGCCTCGCTATGGGCGACCTACGAGCTGAGCTTCACCGGCCCCGCCACCGGCAACCCCTTCCTCGACGTCGCGCTCACCGCAACTTTCCGCCAGGGCGAGCGCGAAGTGCGGGTCAACGGCTTCTATGATGGCGACGGCGTCTACAAGCTGCGCTTCCTGCCCGACACCACGGGGGCCTGGAGCTACGAGACGCGCAGCAATGCGCCTGATCTCGACCATCTCACCGGCACGTTCGAGGTCGGGCCGGCGCTGCCGAACCATCATGGCCCGGTGCGCGTCGCCAACCGGCATCATTTCCGTTACGCCGACGGCACGCGCTACACCAATATCGGCACCACTGCCTATGTGTGGAACCTGCAGGGCGATGCGCTGGAGGAGGAAACGCTCGCGAGCCTCGCCAAGGCGCCCTTCACCAAGATTCGCATGTGCGTGTTTCCCAAGCACTATCGCTACAACGAAAACGAGCCGGAGCGGTACCCGTTCAAGCTGGTGACAACGGGCAGGAGCAAGTGGGACGGCAGCTTTGCCGGGGCCGACAAGTATGGCTGGAAATTCGACTTCAGCCAGTTCGAGCCCGACTACTTTCGCCACCTCGAACAGCGCATCAATCAGCTGGCGGCGATCGGGGTCGAAGCCGACCTGATCGTCTTCCACCCCTATGACCGCTGGGGCTTTTCGCGCATGTCGCCAGCCGAGGATGACCGGTATCTGCGTTATCTCACGGCGCGGCTGGCGGCCTTCCCCAACGTCTGGTGGTCGATGGCGAACGAATACGACCTGATGCCACAGAAGACCCCTGGGGATTGGGATCGGTTCATCAACATCACCGCCGATAACGACCCCTTCGGGCACCTGCTATCGGTGCATAACTGCTTCAAGTTCTACGACCACAATCACCCGCGCATCACCCATGCGTCGATTCAGCGTTCGACCGCCAACATGTCGGCGGTGTGGCGCGAGAAATACGGCAAGCCGGTGTCGATCGACGAGTGCTGCTACGAGGGCACGATTGCCGAGCTCTGGGGCAATATCAGTGGCCAGAAGATGGTGCGCCGCTTCTGGGATGGGGTGGTCAATGGCGGCTATGTCACGCATGGCGAGACCTTCAGCAACGAGACCAACACCATCTGGTGGGCCAAGGGCGGCAAGCTGATCGGCGAGAGCGTCGAACGCATCGCCTTCCTCCGCCGCATCATGGAGGAGGGGCCCGAGGAAGGGCTCGACCCGGTCAAATCCACCGGCGCCTACCGCATCGCCATGCAGGGCGGGCTCGACAATGTGGTGCTGCAGCAGCTGTTTGTGCCGCCGGCAGGTGAAGAGGGCTGGGCCCCGGCCATGGCCTGGTGGCCGACCGCCGGGCAGCCGCACCGCTACTACCTGAGCTACCTGGGCGAGAACCAGCCGAGCGAAGCGACGGTGGCGGTGCCGCCGGACGAGCAGTACAGCGCCACGCTGATCGACACCTGGAACATGACCGAGACGCTGCTGGCATCAAGCGTCAAGCGCGGCGACGTGCTGCATTTCGAGCCGAAACCCTACCTCGCCCTGCTGTTCAAGCGCATCGACTGAGCAACGGACAATGGCGGGAGATAAGATGGTGAAGCTGTTCTCGCTCGAGGGCGAAGTTGCGGTGGTGACCGGAGCCGGTAGCGGCATCGGCCAGGCCATCGCCATCGGCTTGGCCGAGGCCGGCGCCGACGTCGCCCTGTTCGATCTCGAGCAGCAATCCGCCGGCCTCACCGAAACCGCGATACAGGTGACCGGCCACGGCCGTCAGGCGCTCGTGGCGACGGGCGACGTGACCCGCGCGGATGACCTCGCCGCGGCGATCGCCAGCGCCGAACGGGGGCTCGGTGCGCTCAGTCTTGCCGTCAACGCTGCCGGGATCGCCAATGCGTTCCCGGCCGAGACGATGGCGCTGAGCGACTGGGAGCGGATGATCCGCACCAACCTCACCGGGGTGTTTCTCAGCTGCCAGGCCGAAGCGCAGGCGATGCTGGTCCATGGTCGCGGTGCCATCGTCAACGTCGCCTCGATGTCCGGGTCGATCGTCAATCGCGGCCTCACGCAGGCCCATTACAACAGCTCCAAGGCAGGGGTGATCCAGCTCAGCAAGAGCCTCGCCATGGAGTGGGTGGGGCGCGGCATCCGGGTCAACGCCCTGAGCCCCGGCTACACCCTGTCGCCGATGAACCGGCGGCCGGAAGTGGCCGAGCAACTGAAGGTCTTTGCGGCGGGGACGCCGATGGCGCGGATCGCCACGGTGGACGAGATGGTCGGCCCGACGCTGTTCCTGTTGAGCCAGGCCGCCTCCTTTGTCACCGGGCATGACCTCGTCGTCGATGGCGGGTTCACCGCCTGGTAGCCGCCCCGAGCCTTTCGCCGTTCAATGCAGCGCCGAGTGGAAGGTCTGCCCTTTCCGCAAAGCGCTCCAGCCCAGGAGCCCCCATGAGCAACGTCGCCAAGTTCGACATTTTTGAAGCCAGTTTCACCGGTCCCGCCGCCGGCAACCCCTATCTCGAGGTGAGCTTCGACGCGGTGTTCGCGCAGCATGCGCGCGAAGTGCGGGTGCCGGGCTTCTACGATGGGGACGGGACCTATCGCGTCCGTTTCATGCCCGACCACGAGGGCGAGTGGACGTTCCGTACGCGGAGCAGCACGGCAGCGCTCGACGGCAAGACCGGAAGTTTCACCGTCACCGCGGCGAGGCCCGGCCAGCATGGGCCGGTGGCAGTGAAGAACAAATTCCACTTCGCTCATGCGGATGGCACGCCTTACGTGCCGTTCGGCACAACCTGCTATGCCTGGACGCACCAGCCGCTCGCCATGCAGGCCGAGACGCTCGCAACGCTCGGCAAGGCGAAGTTCAACAAGATCCGCATGGGGGTGTTCCCCAAGGATTACCCGTTCAACACCAATGAGCCGCTGCAGGACGTCTATCTGCCGGGTCCTGACGGCAAGCTCGATTTCGACCGGCCCAATCCCAAGGCATTCCAGCATTTCGAGCAGCAGGTGGAGAAGCTGCGCGACATGGGGATCGAGGCCGACCTGATCATCTTCCACCCCTACGACCGCTGGGGCTATTCGAACATGTCGGCGGAGCAGGACTTTCGCTACGTCGCCTATCTGGCGGCCCGGCTCAGCGCCTATTCCAATGTCTGGTGGGCGCTCGCCAACGAGTACGATTTCCTGCTCGACACCAAGCCGGTGGCGCAGTGGGATCGCTACTTCCACATCCTCGAAGAGAACGATCCCTACGGCCATCTGAAGTCGATCCACAATGGTGACCAGTCGATGAACTTCGACCACCGCAAGGCCTGGGTCAGCCATGTCTGCATCCAGAACTGGGATGTGAAGCGGACGCCGGAATGGCGCGAGCAGTATGGCAAGCCCGTGGTCAACGACGAGCCGGAATACGAAGGTAATATCTGGCCGAGCTGGGGCAATATCACCGCCCAGGAACTCACCCACCGGTTCTGGACCACGGTGATGCGCGGCGGCTATGCCGGGCATGGCGAGACCTATGCCGACCCGGACGACCTGATCTGGTGGGCCAAAGGCGGCAAGCTCCATGGTGAAGCCTGGAAGCGCATCGCGTTCTTGCGACAGATCGTCGAGGAAGATGCAACGGACGGGCTGACGCCGATGGGGCACAATGCCGCCTGGCCGTGGAGCCGCATCTCCGGGGCCCGCGACGGCAAGGTCAGTTACATCTATTTCGGCGAGCACCAGCCCAACCAGTGGACCACCGGGCTGCCCAAGGAAGACGGGAAGTTCGAGGTCGACCTGATCGACACCTGGGCGATGACTGTCACCCCGGCCAAGCGCATCCCGGCGCTGGTGCCGCACCCGACGCGGCATGGCGAGGTGGTGCGCGGCGGCAAACCGGATGCGGCGTTCGGGGTGGAACTGCCGAGCCGGCCGTATCTGGCGCTGCGGGTGCGACAGCTGGATTAGGGCTGGATGGTGCAGTCGGGACTCCCTCTCCCGAGTAGGCGCAAACGGCGTGGGGGTGGGGGTGCTCTTTCGGCACCAGCCTGTCAGCTCTGCTGCACGATACTCGGTAGCGGGGGCGCGCTGACGGCGGGCTTAGTGGCTTGGCACCGGGGCGTTCGCCGCGAGCAGGCCTTGCGCCTTCAGATCCGACCAGAACGCCGCCGGGATCTTGACCCCAAGCGCGGCGACATTCGCCTGCACTTCCGACGGCTTCGCCGCACCGGGGATCACCGAGACCACCGCCGGATGGGCCAGCGGGAACTGCAGGGCCGCAACCGGCATGCTGACATGGTGCGCTGCACACACCGCTTCGATGCCGCGGACTTTCGCCTGCACTTCGGGCGGGGCCTTGCCGTAGGCATACATGGCACCGGCACCGGAGCCGGTGACCAGGATGCCCGAGGCGAAGGGGGCGCCGATGATGACGCTGATGCCGCGATCGAGGCAGCGCTGCATCGAGGTATCGAGCACGCCCTGGTCAAGCAGGGTATAGGGCATGGCGACGATGGCGAAGTCGACGTCGATGGCCGCGAGCATCTCGTCGAGATTGCCCGGCACGTTATTGCCGACGCCGATCGCCTTGATGTCGCCGGCCGCTTTCAGTTCCTCTAGTGCCTTGAGCCCACCGCCATCGGTCAGTTGCTTGAGGTAACCGGTCACTTCGGCGGGGGTGTGGAACATGGTGTCGAGGTCGTGGATGACCAGCGAGTCGACGGTGTTGAGCGCCAGCCGCTGCAGCACCTGCTCGTAGGCGCGCATCACCCCGTCGCGGGTGTAGTTGAACTCCACCTCGAAGGGCAGGCCGCCAGTCCAGGGCGCGGTGCTGAAGCTCGCGGGATCGCCGGGGCGGTGGAGGATGCGGCCGACCTTGGTGTTGACGACGAACTCGTTGCGCGGGCGGGTCCTGAGGAAGCCGCCGAGCCGGTGCTCGGAGAGGCCGCGGCCATACCACGGCGCGGTGTCGTAGAAGCGCACCCCGGCATCCCAGGCTGCTGCCAGGGTCGCCTGTGACTGCGCTTCGTCCAGCTTGGCGTAAAGCTCGCCCAGATGCGCGGCGCCGAAGCCGAACACCGGCAATTCCAGGGCAGTACGTCCGACGCGACGACGGGTGGAAACGGTAACAGTCACGGCGGTGGCCCTCCCAGGCGCATTGCGGCGAAGTGGTCTTCGCACTCATGGTCCGAGGAAGAGTTGGCAGACAAAAAACCGTTTGCCAAGTTGGCGTCGGGTCAGGGCGCGGCAACGCCCAGGCGGGCAAGCAGTTGCCGCGAGCTGATGACGTCGCGTTGCATCTGGGCGATCAGCTCGGCGGGGCCGGCAAAGCGGTGCATGTCGCGCAGGCGATGGACGAGATGGAGCTCGAGGCGGAGTCCGTAAAGCTGCTCGTCGAAATCGTGGATATGCGCCTCGACTCGTACCGAGGTGATATCGGCAAAGGTCGGGTTGCTGCCGACGCTGACCGTGGCGCCGAACATGGCCGGCCGCTGCGGCAGCCGCACCAGACAACAATAGACCCCTTCAGGGGGCAGCTTGCTGCCCGGGGCGAGGGCGATGTTGGCCGTTGGAAAGCCCATGGCGCGACCACGCTTTTCGCCGTGCACCACCTCGCCGGTGATGACGATGGGGGGCGCGAGGCCGGGCTCAGGAAGCGTTGGAGAGGGCAAGGTACTGGCTCTGGTGAAAGACCAGCGGCTGGATGTGCGGGAACAGGGTGGTGTCCTTGACCTCGAACAGGATGATTTCGTGGTCGCCGCCGGCCAGTCGATCGCTGATGGCGCAGTCGAGCCAGAGCGCCGCGCCCCTGACGAACAGCGCGCCATCTCGCGTCGCCTCGAACTCGACACCCTGGAAGCGGTCGCCGTGGCGCGACGAGAGCTGTCGCGACAGCCGCTCCTGGTCCGAGCCCAGCACGCTGAGCCCGATGCGCGGCAGGCGATCGAGGCGGGGCCAGGTGGAGGACTGCCGCGCCACGCAGACCGAGACCAGCGGCGGATCCAGCGACACCGAGCTGAACGAGTTCACCGCCATGCCGACGGGTGCCGCATCGTCCATGCCGCACATGGCGACGACACCGGTCGGGAACATCGAGAAGGCCCTCCTCAGGGCCAGAGTCGCCTCACCTGCCTGCACCGCGATTTCCTCCCATATAGTCAAGTTTGAATAATTGGACTGAGGCTAGTCAATTTGTTAAGGGGAGACAAGCACCTTCCGCCCCGACACCCCCGGTTCAGGAGCCTGCATGTCGAACATTACCCGCCTGGTGGTTCTGGGCGCCGTCCGCCAGTTCGAACCGGTGCACGGCTATTTCCTGCGCCGCGAACTGATGACCTGGCATGTCGACGAATGGGCCAACATCCAGCCCGGCTCAATCTACAATGCGCTCAAGTCGCTGAAGCAGGACGGCTACATCCAGGAGAACGGCACCGAGGCGGCCGGCAAGCGGCCGGAGCGGACGATCTACCAGACGACGCCGAACGGCGTGGTCGAACTGATGCGGCTGCTGCGCCAGACCTTGTGGACGGTGGAGACCTTCGACACCAAGCCGGTGATGGCGCTGACCTCGTTCATGTTCCTGCTCAGCCGCGCCGAAGTGGTGGCGGCGCTGAAGGTCAGGATCGCCGAGATCGACGCCAAGGTCGCGAGCAACGGCTTCGACATCGGCGACGTGGCGAAGTCGACCACCACGCCGGCCTATGTGCGCGAGATCTTCGAGCTCTCCTCGCTGCGGCTGAGGGCCGAGCAGGAATGGGCGCGCGGGCTCTATGACCGTATCCTCGGCGGGGCGTATACGTTCGCCGACGAAGTTGCTGCGGGAACGCCGACCGCGGGTCGGGACAGTTAGCTTATTCCGGGCTGAGCTGTTCTGCCCCTCACCCCAACCCTCTCCCCAATGGGGAGAGGGGGCGGTGTGGCACTGCCGGTGCAAGATGCGTCCCCTCTCCCCGCTGGGGAGAGGGTCAGGGTGAGGGGCAGTTCGCGCGTTTCCAATCAATCTCGCCCCCCGTCGCGCTCGGCATCACTGCAGCTTGCGGTGGCCAGCGCCTGGATGGTCGGCGCTGAGGGTCGGGCCGTCTGTGCCGACCAGTCGTTCACGCAGGCTGTCGCCCTGGTAGTCGGAGGCCGCGACTCCACGAGCCCGCAGCACCGGCAGCACCTGTTCGACGAAATCGAGGGTGGAGGTCGGCTGGATCAGCGGGGTGAAGAGGAAGCCGTCGAGGTCGGCGCCTTCGGCCATCGCGCACATGATGTCGGCGATCTGCTCGGGCGTGCCGACAAACGGATTGGTGCGCACGCCATGCGCGTGCCAATCCTTCAGCACGTCGCCGACGGTCTTGTCGCCGAAGCGGGCGACCTGGGTCTGCGACAGCTCGGTGTGGAGCGCGCTCATCTTGGTGGCAGGGTCGTAGGACGACAGGTCGAGGCCGGTGAACCAGGCATAGGAGGCGACGGCGACATCCGGGGTCTGGGCGTCGAGAATGGCCTGGTGCTTCAAGCGCGCTTCGGCTTCGGTCGGCGCGACGACGCAGGAGAAGGCGCTCATCAGCTTGATCGAATTGGGGTCGCGGCCATTGGCGACGGCTTCATCGCGGATGGCTTTCACCTGTCCGGCAAGCTTTTCGACCGAACCGCCACCGAGGAAGATGCATTCGCCGTGCCTGCCGCCGAACTGCTTGCCGCGATCGGACGAGCCGGCCTGGAACAGCACCGGGGTGCCCTGCGGCGAGTAGGCGGTGTTGCCGAAACCGTGCGAGCGGAAATACGGGCCGTCATGGGCGATGCGGTGCACCTTGGCCGGATCGGCGTAACGCCCCTCTTTGTCGCGCTCGAGCGCACCTTTCTCCCAGGCGCCCTCGAACAACTTGTAGCAGAGCTCCATGAAGTCGTCGGCCATGTTGTAGCGCTCGTCATGGGCCACCATCGGCACGCCGAAGGCGGCAACGGCGGTCTCGGCGGTGCCGGTGGTGACGACGTTCCAGCCGATGCGGCCGTTCGACAGGTGGTCGAGGGTCTGCATGCGACGGGCAAAGGCATAGGGCTGCTCGAGCAGGGTCGAGCCGGTCATGACGATACCGAGCTTCTCGGTGGCGCCGATCAGCGCCGCGCCGACGATGGCCGGGTCGAGGCGGGGCAGGTCGAGCCCTTCGGTGGTGGCGATGTCGGGACGCGTGCCCTTGACGTCGGCCCAGCCCCAGGCGTCGGCGAGGAACAGGAAATCGAGCTTATTGTCCTCGCAGATGCGGGCGATCTTCACCCAGTAATCGAGCCGGTCGAAATTGTGCCGCTCGCTGTCGGGATGCCGCCAGGTGGACGTGCCGGAGTCGTTGGTCTGGGCGTTTTCAAACAGCCCAAAGCGGAGCTTCTTCATAGCAATGTCTTTCGTCAGAGTTGGGGGTCCGGTCGGGCGCCTCAGCGCCCGACGACGTCCTCGTCGCTCCACCACAGGATGCGTTTGCGGAGCAGGGCCAGGAGCGACACCAGCAGCACGCCGAGCAGGCAGAGCAGGGCGATACTCGCCCAGGTCACGGGCAGGTTGGCCTGGGCGGCGGCGATGGTCACCAGCGAACCCAGCCCTGCCTGCTGGCCGGCGGCCACGAACTCGGCCACCGCTGCGCCGACCACCGCCAGTGGCATGGCGATGCGTAGGCCGGCGAAGACGAAGGGCATGCAGCCGGGGAGCCGGAGATCGCGGAAGATCTCCCAGCGGCTGGCATGCAGGGTCTTGAACACGTCGAGGGCCTTCTGGTCGACATCCCGCAAGCCGGCCAGCGAGTTGACCAGCATGGGGAAGAACACCACGAGACCGGTGACAATGTATTTGGGCAGCATGCCAAAGCCGAAGGCGACGACCAGCGCCGGAGCGATGGCGACGACCGGCGTCACCATGATCACGACGATCAGCGGCATCACCGCCTTCTCGACGATCGGCAACTCGCTCATCGCCACGGCGAGCAGGAAGCCGCAGATGATGCCGGCGCCGGCGCCGACGACGATCTCCTGGCAGGTGACGAGCAGGTTGGCCCAGTACATTCCGGGGTCGCTGGCGAGGCTGGCGCCGACGGCGTCGAGCGTCGGCAACACATAGGGGTTGTTGATCGCCACCAGTTGCCAGAGCACGGCGACGATGACGAAGGTCAGTGTCGGCGGACCCCAGTTCCAGATGATCCGCGTCATGGTGAAAGCGGACGAATTGCGCCGCGGCGCGGTTGCGATGCTGTCAGACACGGGCAGCCTCCATCACCTTGCGCAGCGCCGAGCGGACATAGAATTCGAGGTCGCGGAAGGCGTCGGTGGCGTAGAGCGCCTCGTTGCGCGGTCGCGGCAGGTCGACATCGATGATCTCGGCGATGCGGCCGGGATGCGACGCCATCAAGACGATGCGATCGGACAGCATGATCGCCTCGGGCACCGAGTGGGTGACGAACAGCACCGACTTGCGGTTGGACTGCCAGAAATCGAGCAGGCCCATGCGCTGCTGATCGCGGTTCATCTCGTCGAGCGCCGAGAACGGCTCGTCCATCAACAGGATCTCGGGATCGAAGACGAAGGCGCGGGCGATGGCGGCGCGCTGCTGCATGCCGCCCGAAAGCTGGGCCGGGTAGCGGTCCAGCGCATGGCCGAGCCCGAAGCTCTGCAGCAACTCGCGCGGATCGCGGAGCCTGCGGCCGGTATTGCCGCGCGGGTTGATGCTGATCGGCAGGCTTACATTGTCGAGAATGGTGCGCCAGGGCAGCAGGGCGGGAGATTGCGGGACGAGGCCGATGGCCTTGTCCCGCGCTGCTTCCCGCACCGACTTGCCGTTGATCGAGACAGTGCCGCCATTGGCCTCGGAGAGGCCGGCCACCACCTTGAGCAGCGTGGACTTGCCGCAGCCGCTCGGCCCGATCAGCGACACGAACTCGCCTTTCCGGATGGAAAGCGTGACGCCGTTGAGCACGGTGACCCTGGCTTCGTCACCGCCGAAGCTCTTGGTCACATTGGTCACCTCGACCCCGATTTCCTCAGGGTGCGCGGTCGCTGTCATGGAGGAGACTGCGGGCATGGCGGGTTACTTCGTAGGCCAGATCAGCTTGCCGTCGGCATAGAGCGAGGCGACGAGATCGGGATCCATCATGCTGGCGAGCGGCGGCGGGTTCTTCAGGCCGCCGAAGGTCTGCACCATCTGATATTCCGGCTCCCATTCGGCGATGGTCTGTACGCCCGGCGCGCCATACTGGCTGGTGCGCACCCACTCGGACTCGACGCCCCAGGTGCGCGCCTGCTGATCCCTGGGGAAGGCCGAGCCCTGGTTGTTGTCGGCGGCGAGCTTGCTGATCATGTCGACGCAGTTCTCTTCCTCGGCGAGGCAGAACTCGAGCGCCTTGAGGCTCGCCCGCATGAAGTCGGCCACCACCTCGCGGTGCTCGGAAAGGAACTTCGAGTTCACTTCCATGACGTTGTAGGTGCCCTTGAGGCCGAAATCGGCGGGCAGGAACTGGTTGAACGGCAGGCCCATGGCCTTCAGCGTCTGCGGCTGGTTCGAGGCATAGCCGACAATGGCATCGACCTGGCCGCGGGTGACCACGGTGGGGTCGTAATTGGTCATCTTGATCAGCTCGACCTTCGACATGTCGACGCCGGCGGCATCGAGCATCGCCGCGGCGATCGGGGTGATGTTGATGAAGTAGCCGAGGCGCTTGCCTTCGAGGTCCTTGAGGCTTTTCACCGCCTCGTTGGTGAAGATCGAGAAGGGCGAGGTGCTGCCATAAGTGGCGACGGCGGTGAGGTTGCGGCTGTTGGCAGCCGCCAGCATCACGTCGGAGGCCGAACCCAGCGCAGTGAACTGCGCCTGACCCGATGACACCAGCAACTGGCCGTTACCGCCCGCGGCATTGATGTCGACGGTGAGGCAGAGCGCGTCGAAATAGCCGAGTTCCTTGGCGAGGAACACGTCGAGCTGCCCGGCGCTGGCCGAATAGCCGTAGCCCGAGATGTAGGTGATGGTGCCGGCGGCCTTGTTCCGCTCGCACTCGTCCTTGCTGAGCAGCACATGCTCGGGCAGCTCGTCGGCGGCCTGCGCGGTGCTGATGGCGAAGCCGGCAACGGTCAGCGCCAGTGCGGCGCAGCTGGCGAGCAGGCGCGAGCGCCCCACCAGCGTGGAATTGTGAGACAAAGAGTCCTCCCTAGTCACATCCGTTAACCTCCAACGGACGCACATCCGTAACTAATCAAAATTGACTATGCAAACTTTTTCGTTCCGATCGCGGACGGGGTGTGGACGAGCGGCTTCGCCGGTGGCCCGGGCGACCGCAAAAGCTGCTGTCAGTTCAGTCAGATAGGGGGAGGCGGCTCAACCGCTGAGGGTGTCGACCTTGCGCAGCGCCGGGAACAGGCGCGACCAGAGCAGCACCACCGCGAGGGTGCCGATGCCGCCGAAGGCGACCGCCGCGACTGGTCCCATGAAGCCGGCAAACACCCCGGCGCGGAACTCGCCGAGCTGGTTGGAGGTGCCGATGAACAGCGAGTTCACCGCGTTGACCCGACCGCGCATGTGGTCGGGGGTCAGCAACTGGACGAGCGAACTGCGCACCACGACGCTGACCGTGTCGGAGGCCCCGAGGATGATCAGCATCACCACCGACAGCACGATGTTGGTCGAGTAGGCGAAGACGATGGTGGCGAGGCCGAAGATGGCGACGGCCACCAGCATCTTGAGCCCGACACGGTGCTGCAGCGGGAAACGAGCGAGCAGCAGCGACATCGCCACGGCGCCGATGGCGGGCGCCATGCGGAGGAAGCCGAGCGCCCAGGGGCCGGCATGAAGGATGTCGCGGGCATAGACCGGCAGCATTGCGGTGGCGCCGCCGAGCAGCACGGCGAACAGATCGAGCGAGATCGAGCCCAGCATCACGGGCTTACTCTTGATGAACACCACCCCGGCGAACACCGACTCGACGGTCATCGGCGCGCGGGCGGGAAGCGTGGCGGGCTTTTCGATCTTCAGGACGTTGTAGCTGGCGACAAGGAACAACAGGCCCGAGGCGAGGAATGGCACCACGTCGCCGAAGCCATAGAGGATGCCGCCGAGGGCCGGACCGATGATCAGCGCAGTCTGCATCACCGAGGTCGACGTGGCGACGGCGCTCTGCAACTGTGCGGTGGGGACGATCCCCGGCAGCAATGCCGCCATGCTGGGCCGCTCGAAGGCCTGCGCCGCGCCGAGCACCGTCACCGCGGCGAAGATCCCCCAGGTGGGCAGCCAGCCCTGCCAGATGCCGAGCGCGATGAAGCCCATGGTGACGGCCTCGATCACCTGGCAGATCAGCCCGATCTGGCGGCGGTCGAACTGGTCGGCGACGTGCCCGGCGAGGAAGGTCAGCACCAGCATGGGCAGGAACTGGAACAGCCCGACCAGCCCCAGGTCGAACGGATTGCGCGTCCGATCGTAGATCAGCCAGCCGATCGCCACCGCCGACCCCTGGAACGCCACCGATGACAGCGCCCGGGACGAGAGGAAATGGCGGAACGAGGGGATGTGGATGACGTGGGGCGTGGAAGGCATTGGGTCGCCAGTGAACATATCGAGCGGTTGGGCTCAAGCGGGACGATAGTTGGTGGGGCGTGCCGAGTTGGCAGTCGGGACTCCCTCTCCCGCTTGCGGGGGAGGGTGCCGCCGTAGGCGGTGGGATGGGGGTGCCCCACGCACGTCTGGTGGGCGGACTGGGCCGGCCGGTGTTTGCGGCACCCCCCTCCCACCAGCCTTTCGGCTGGTCCCCCCTCCCCCGCAAGCGGGAGAGGGAGGCCTGACTGCAAGTCTCAGCGCTTCGGTAGCAACCCCCGCACCTCCAGCCAGCTCTGCAGCATGTCCGCCCACGGGTCCGACAACAGCCCCGATTTGCCGAAACCAAAACCGTGGGCGCCGTTGCCGAAGACGTGCAGCTCGCAGGGGATGCCGGCATTGTGCCAGGCTTCGTAGAGACGGACCGAGGAGAGCGGGGCGACCGATTTGTCGTCGTCGGAAATGGCGAGGAACAGCGGCGGCGCATCGGGTGGCAAAGGCAGCCCGGCGCGGTAGGCCGGGTAGATGCCGACGGCGAAATCCGGGCGGCTCTCGGCGTCATGCTCGAATACCGGGCCCATGGTGACGGCGCCGCCGGCCGAGAAGCCGCCGATGCCGATGCGGTTGGCATCGAGCCCCCAGTCGGCGGCGTGCCGGCGGACGAAGCGGATCGCCTGCCTGCCGTCTTCCTCGCCCCACAGCCGAGCTTCGGCGATGGCGGGGTTCGACGGCGGCGCGGCGCCCATCGGGCCGGGCTGGTGCAGCCGGCGCTGCAGCGCGTTGCGGAAGTCGAGGAGGTCGGCATCGGCCTCGGGCGTCTCTGCCAGCCGGTATTTCAGCACGAAGGCGGTGATGCCGAGGCCGGCCAGCCAACGGGCCATGTCGTAGCCCTCGTGGTCGATCATCAGAAAATGGAAGGCGCCGCCCGGGGCGACGATCATCGCCGTGCCGTTGGCTTTGCCGGGCTCGGGGCGGAAGGCCGTGAGGCTGGGCACCACGACGTTGCGGGTCAGTCGCCGGCTGGCGGTGGTCCACGGGATCTGCATCGTCGACTCGCGGCGTGCCCAGTGTTCCGAGCCGGGCGCACGACCGTCGCCGGGCCAGATGCGGTAAATGCCGGCGGCGTCTTGTGCCTCGGGCGGCCGCTGCTGGTCGATGGCGTTCATCTGCTCTCCCCCTTGTATGGTAGTGCCGCATTCTGGCCAGCGCAGCGGCGAGGGCAAGTGATTTGCAGCATTGGCGCATCGACGCCGGGGCATAGCTGCGACGGCTGTCAGGCAATGACAGCACCGGCCCCTGCCGTGCCGGCGCGCAAAACCCCTATGGGATTCCTATTTCTTTGCTAGCGGCCCGTTCTCGAAACCCTATGCGGCGCGGGCGCATATCTCACACAGCCATTCAACGATCCGGCCGCTGCCGCTCCCGGCGGCGGCACGCCCCTCTGTTCGGAGAACCCTCATGGACCTGGCTGTCCTCGCGATCGCTGCCGTCTTCTTCGCCCTCGCACTCGGCTACGTCGCCGTCTGCGACAAGCTCTGAAAGGCCATCGCCATGCTGCTCGATTTCATCCTCGGAGGCGCAGTGGCGCTGTTCCTCCTCGCCTATCTGGTTTTCGCCCTCGTGCGTCCCGAACGCTTCTAGTCGGGACCGGAAAGCTCTTCACATGACCTTGTTCGGCTGGCTCCAGATCCTGGTTTTCTGTGGGATCATCATTGCGCTCGTCAGACCCCTCGGGGGCTACATGACGCGCGTCTTCAACGGCGAGAGCACCTGGCTGCAACCGGTGCTGCGCCCGATCGAGCGCGGGCTCTATCGCGTCGCCGGCACCCGGGAGGACGAGGAACAGAACTGGGTCACCTATGCGGTGGCGCTGCTGCTGTTCAATCTCGCCGGCTTCGTCGGGCTCTATCTGTTGCAGCGGTTCCAGGCACAACTGCCGCTCAACCCGGCCGGCATGACCGAGGTCGGCCCTGAGCTCGCCTTCAATACCGCCGCCAGTTTCGTCTCCAATACCAACTGGCAGAGCTATGGCGGCGAGACCACCATGAGCTACCTGACGCAGATGCTCGGCCTTGCGGTGCAGAACTTCGTTTCGGCCGCCACCGGCATCGCCGTCGCCATGGCGGTGATCCGCGGGTTTTCGCGCAGGTCAGTCAACACGCTGGGCAATTTCTGGGTCGATATCGTCCGTGCGACCTTCTACGTGCTGCTGCCGATCTGCGTGATGGGCACGCTGGTGCTGGTCTGGCAGGGGGTGCCGCAGAATCTCGACCCCTATACCAGTGCGGTGACGCTCGAGGGCGCGCAGCAGAGCATCGCGCAGGGCCCGGTCGCCTCGCAGATGATGATCAAGTACCTCGGCACCAATGGCGGCGGCTTCTTCAACGCCAATGCCGCGCATCCGTTCGAGAACCCGACGGCGCTGACCAACCTCATCTCGATGGTCGCCATCTTCGCCATCGGTGCGGCGCTCACCAACGTGTTCGGCCGCATGGTCGGCAACGAGAAGCAGGGCTGGGCGATCTTCATCACCATGGGCATCCTGTTCCTCGTGGGCGTCCTCGTCTGCTACTGGGCGGAAGCGGCGGGCAACCCGCTGGTGCATGCACTCGGCATCGAGGGCGGCAACATGGAGGGCAAGGAGGTGCGCTTCGGCGTGCCGCTGAGCGCCTTGTTCGCGGTGATCACCACGGCCGCCTCGTGCGGCGCGGTCAATGCCATGCATGACAGCTTCATGGCGCTGGGCGGCATGATCCCGATGATCAACATGATGCTGGGCGAGGTCATCATTGGCGGCGTCGGTGCAGGCTTTTACGGCATCGTACTGTTCATCGTGATGGCGATCTTCGTCGCCGGGCTGATGGTCGGGCGGACGCCCGAGTACCTGGGCAAGAAGATCGAGGCCAAGGAAGTGAAGATGGCGATGCTCGCCGTCCTCTGCCTGCCGCTCGCCATGCTCGGCTTCACCGCCATCACCGTGGTGCTGCCGTTCGGCGTGTCGTCGATCTGGAACCCCGGGCCGCACGGCTTCTCCGAAGTGCTCTACGCCTACACCTCGGCAGCGGCGAATAACGGTTCGGCTTTTGGCGGCCTGTCTGCCAATACGCCCTGGTACAACATCACACTGGGCATCGGCATGCTGATGGGGCGGTTCCTGGTAATCATCCCGGCGCTGGCGCTGGCCGGCTCGCTGGTCGCCAAAAAGACCGTA
>MKVB01000008.1:28620-43920 GCA_001899085.1 Devosia sp. 66-14
GATCGTCGAGCACCTCGCCATGCTGCAGGGGCAGACCTTCTGATGCGCAGCCTCACAACTTTCGCGCGGCGCTCGTCCGAGCCCGCCGCGCTTCTCCCAACCTCCCGGAGGCTCTGATGAGCCAGTTGAAATCAGCGAGCCTGTTCGACACTCGCATCCTCGTGCCCGCCATCGGCGCGGCGTTCCAGAAGCTCTCGCCCAAAAGCCTGATCCGCAACCCGGTGATGTTCGTGGTCGCGGTGGTGTCGAGCCTCACCACGGTGCTGTTCGTCAAGGACCTCATCACCGGCGCCGGTGATCTCGGCTTCGCCTTCCAGGTGAACCTGTGGCTGTGGTTCACCGTGCTGTTCGCCAACTTCGCCGAGGCGGTGGCGGAGGGGCGCGGCAAGGCGCAGGCGGATTCGCTGCGGCGGGCTCGCACCGAGACGATGGCCAAGCTGATGGCTGCGGATAACAGCAGCTACGAGATGGTGCCCGGCACCAGCCTCAAGGTCGGCGATATCGTGGTGGTGGAAGCCGGCGAGATCATCCCGTCGGACGGCGAGGTGATCGAAGGGGTCGCCTCGGTGAACGAAGCGGCGATTACCGGTGAATCGGCCCCGGTGATCCGCGAGTCCGGCGGCGACCGCTCGGCGGTGACCGGCGGCACCCAGGTGCTGAGCGACTGGATCCGGGTGCGGATTACCGCGGCGCCGGGCTCGACCTTTCTCGACCGCATGATCTCCCTGGTCGAGGGCGCTTCGCGGCAGAAGACCCCCAACGAGATCGCGCTCAATATCCTCCTCGCCGGCATGACGCTGATCTTCGTGCTGGCCGTCGCCACGATCCCGGGCTTTGTCGCCTATGCCGGCGGCAATGTGCCGATGGTGGTGCTGGTGGCGCTGTTCGTGACGCTGATCCCGACCACCATCGGGGCGCTGCTCTCGGCCATCGGCATTGCCGGCATGGACCGGCTGGTGCGCTTCAACGTCCTGGCGATGTCGGGCCGGGCGGTCGAAGCGGCGGGCGACGTCGATACGCTGCTGCTCGACAAGACCGGCACGATCACGCTCGGCAACCGGCAGGCGACGGCGTTCCGCCCGGTCGCCGGCGTCAGCGAAGCGGAGCTTGCGGACGCGGCGCAACTGGCCTCGCTCGCCGACGAAACGCCCGAGGGGCGCTCGATCGTGGTGCTGGCCAAGGACAGATACGGCATTCGCGGCCGCGACATGCAGAGCCTCAATGCCAGCTTCGTGCCGTTCACGGCGCAGAGCCGGATGAGCGGCGTCGATGTCGGCGGCTCGACGATCCGCAAGGGTGCGGTCGATGCGGTGCTGAAATATGTCGGCGAAGGCGCCGCCAACAGCGCCGAGGTGCTGCGCGAAATCCGCGCCATTGCCGACGAGATCGCCAAATCCGGCGCCACGCCGCTGGCGGTGGTGCGGGACGGGAAGCTCCTCGGCGTCGTGCAGCTCAAGGACATCGTCAAGGGCGGCATCCGCGAGCGCTTCGCCGAGCTCCGCCGCATGGGTATCCGCACGGTGATGATCACCGGCGACAATCCGATGACCGCGGCGGCGATCGCGGCGGAGGCCGGGGTCGACGACTTCCTCGCCCAGGCGACGCCCGAGAACAAGCTGAGCCTGATCCGCGAAGAGCAGGCGAAAGGCAAGCTTGTCGCCATGTGCGGCGACGGCACCAATGACGCGCCGGCGCTGGCGCAGGCCGATGTCGGCGTCGCGATGAACACCGGCACGGTGGCGGCACGCGAAGCCGGCAACATGGTCGACCTCGACAGCGACCCCACCAAGCTCATCGAGATCGTCGAGATCGGCAAGCAGTTGCTGATGACGCGCGGCGCGCTGACGACGTTCTCGATCGCCAACGACATCGCCAAGTATTTCGCGATCATCCCGGCGATGTTCCTGGCGTTCTACCCGCAGCTCGGGGCGCTCAACATCATGGGGCTGGCAACGCCGGAGAGCGCCATTCTCTCGGCCATCATCTTCAATGCGCTGATCATCGTGGCGCTGATCCCGCTCAGCCTGCGCGGGGTGAAGTACCGCGCCGTCGGAGCCGGGGCGCTGTTGAGCCGCAACCTCCTCGTCTACGGGCTGGGCGGCATCATCGTGCCGTTCATCGGCATCAAGGCCATCGACATGGCGATCACCGCCATCGGCCTCGCGTAAGGATCTTTCGAAATGCTGAAGCAATTGAGACCCGCCCTGATCATGATCGTCGCCCTGACGGTCATCACCGGGCTGCTCTATCCGGTGGCGATGACCGGGCTGGCGCAGGCGCTGTTCCCGTCGCAGGCGCATGGCAGCCTGATCGAGAAGGATGGCCAGGTGATCGGCTCGGAGCTGATCGGGCAGGCCTTCACGACACCGCGCTACTTCCATGGCCGGCCCTCGGCGGCCGGCGACGGCTACAACGCCGCCGCCTCCTCGGGTTCCAATCTGGGGCCGACCAACCCGGCGCTCATCGAGCGGATCAAGACCGAGGCTGCGGCGCTCAAGGCCGAGAACCCGAACGCACCGGTGCCGATGGATCTCGTCACCACCTCGGGCAGCGGGCTCGACCCGCATATCACGCCGGAAGCGGCATATTTCCAGGTGCCGCGGGTCGCCAAGGCGCGCGGCCTCGACGAGGCCCAGGTAGCCGAACTGGTGCGCCGACATATCGAGGCGCCGCTGCTCGGCTTCATCGGCGAGCCGGTGGTGAACGTGCTGAAACTCAACCTGGCGCTCGATGGCGCCAGCCCATCCTGACACGATATAGGTGGGGCGCGGGGTCACCTCCCGCGCCCTGTCGTTGCCGCGACAGGCGGAGAAACTGATGAACGATGGCCGCCCCTCACCCGACGCACTGCTCGCCGAAGCCGAGCGCGAGAACCGCGGCCGGCTGAAGATTTTTCTCGGCGCGGCGCCGGGGGTCGGCAAGACCTACGAGATGCTGCAATCGGGGCGCGCCAAGCTGGCCGAGGGCGTCGACGTGGTCATCGGCGTGGTCGAGACCCATGGGCGCAAGGAAACCGAGGCGCTGGTTTCGGGCTTCGAGATCGTCCAGCGGGTCGAGACCGACTACAAGGGCAGAAAGCTCGAGGAGATGGACCTCGACGCCATCCTCGCCCGCCACCCGCAACTGGTGCTGGTCGACGAGCTGGCGCATTCCAATGCCGCCGGCAGCCGCCATCCCAAGCGCTATCTCGACGTCGAGGAGCTGCTGTCGCGCGGCATCGACGTCTACACCACCATCAACGTGCAGCATGTCGAAAGCCTCAACGACGTGGTGGCGCAGATCACTCGGGTGCGGGTGCGCGAGACGGTGCCGGATTCGATCATCGACCGGGCCGACGATATCGAGGTCATCGACATCACGCCCGACGACCTGCTGAAGCGGTTGCATGACGGCAAGGTGTACGTGCCGACCACGGCGCGGCGGGCGGTGGAGAACTACTTTTCGCCGGGCAACCTGACGGCTTTGCGCGAACTGGCGCTCAGGCGCACGGCACAGCGGGTCGACGACCAGTTGCTCAGTCACATGCAGAGCCATGCCATTGCCGGGCCCTGGGCCGCGGGCGAGCGGGTGCTGGTGTGCATCGACGAACACGCCCGCGGGCCGTCACTGGTGCGCTATGCGCGGCGGCTGGCCGACCGCTTGCGCGGGCCGTTCGTGGCGCTCAACATCGAGACGGCGCGGACGGCGGGCGTCTCTGATGCCGGCAAGGACCAGCTGGCCGCCAGCCTGCGTCTCGCCGAGCAACTGGGCGGCGAGGCGGTGGTGCTGCCCGGCCAGCACATCGCCACCGAAATCGTCCGCTATGCGGCCGCCAACAACGTCACCCACATCGTCATCGGCAAGCCGCAGAAACCGCAATGGCGCGAGTGGCTGCAGGGCTCGGTGTCGCACGAGCTGATCCGGCATGCCGGCGATATCAGCGTGCATGTCATCGCCGGCGCGGCGGAGCAGGGGGCGAAGCCCGGGGCGGGGCTGACGCATGTCACGCCACCGCGTTTCGAGCTCGTTCCGTACCTGTGGAGCACCGGCTATGTGCTGGTGGCGCTGGGCGCCGGGCTGCTGCTCGACCGGGTGCTCGACGTCACCAATATCGCGCTGGTATTCCTGATGGCGGTGCTGGCGGCGGCGCTGAGCTTCGGGCTCGGGGCGGCCCTGTTCGCCTCGCTGCTCAGCGCCCTGGCGCTCAACTTCTTCTTTCTGAAGCCGCTCTATACGCTCAATATCAGCGATCCCGAGAGCGTCATCGCGCTCGGCTTCTTCCTCGGGGTGGCGTTCATCGCTTCCAACCTGACCTCGCGGGTGCAGCGGCAGGCCGCGGCGGCGCGGCAACGGGCCCGCACCACCGAGGACCTCTATTTGTTTTCGAAGAAGCTTGCCGGCACCGGTACGCTCGACGATGTGCTGTGGGCCACAGCCTACCAGATCGCCTCGATGCTGAAGGTGCGCGTGGTGCTGCTACTGCCCGAGAACGGCAGCATCGCGGTCCGGGCCGGCTATCCGCCGGAGGATATGCTCGACGAGGCTGATGTGGCGGCGGCCCGCTGGGCCTGGGAGAATGATCGCGCCGCCGGTCGCGGCGCCGACACGCTGCCCGGCGCCAAACGGCTCTACCTGCCGCTCAAGACCGGTCGGACGCCGGTCGGGGTGGTGGGGCTCGACAACGACAAGCCGGGGCCGCTGCTCACCCCGGAGCAGCGGCGGCTGCTCGAGGCGCTGACCGACCAGGCGGCGGTCGCCATCGAGCGCATCCAGCTGGTCGACGATGTCGAGCGGGCCAAGCTCGCCGCCGAAGCCGACCGGCTGCGCTCCGCCCTGCTGACCTCGATCTCGCATGATCTGAAGACCCCGCTGGCGGCCATCCTCGGAGCGGCCGGCATGCTGCGCGAGCCGCCCGACGGGCTCGCGAAGGACGATGAGGCCGAACTGCTCGGCACGGTGGTGGACGAATCCGAGCGGCTCAACCGCTTCATCGCCAACCTTCTCGACATGACGCGGATCGAGTCGGGGGCCATGGCGCCCAATGCCGGGCTGAACTTCGTCGGCGACATTGTCGGCACCGCCTTGCAGCGCACCCGCAAGATCACCGCCGGGCACCGCGTTCAGATCGATATTCCATCCGACCTGCCGATGTTGAATATCGATCCGGTGCTGTTCGAGCAGGTGCTGTTCAACCTCGTGGACAACGCCGCTAAATATGCTCCCGATGGTACGACCATCCTGCTGAAAGGGTGGGCCGACGGCAGCTCGGTCGTGCTGCAGGTGATCGACGAAGGCCCCGGCATTCCGACCGAAGATCTCGAGCGGATTTTCGACAGTTTCTACCGGGTGCGGAAGTCCGACCAGGTCCGCGCCGGCACCGGCTTGGGGCTTTCGATCTGCCGCGGCTTCGTCGAAGCGATGGGGGGTCGCATCATCGCCGCCAACCGGCAGGATCGCAGCGGTGCGATCTTCACCATCAGAATGCCGATCCCGCAGCAGGCGACGGACATGGATGAGCTGAAATGAGCAATTCGGGCGTCAGGATTCTCGTCATCGACGACGAGCCGCCGATCCGCAAGCTGCTGCGCATGGGGCTCGGGGCCCAGGGCTATGCCATCACCGAGGCCGGCAATGCCAGGTTCGCGCTGGAAGCGCTCGAGGCCGAGCGGCCCGACCTGATCCTGCTCGATCTCGGGCTGCCCGATATCTCCGGACACGACCTGCTGGCGCGCTGGCGCGACGACGGGCTCGACCTGCCGGTGGTGGTGCTGTCGAGCCGCACCGACGAAGCAGGGATCGTCAGGGCGCTCGAATTGGGCGCCGACGACTATGTGACCAAACCCTTCGGCATGAACGAGCTGGCCGCCCGCATCCGGGTGGCGCTGCGGCACCGGCTGCAGCAGCAGGGCGAGCGGCCGGTCTTCGTCACCGGCGGGCTGTCGGTCGACCTGGTCAAGCGCATCGTCAGGGTCGACGGCAGGGAAGTGAAGCTGTCGCCCAAGGAATACGACATCCTGCGCCTCCTGGTGCAGCATGCGGGCAAGGTGCTGACCCACCATTTCCTGCTCGAGCAAGTGTGGGACAGCACCACCGATGTGCAGTATCTGCGCGTCTATGTGCGGCAGCTGCGCCAGAAAATCGAACAGACGCCGGACCAGCCGCGTTACATCACCACCGAAACCGGCGTGGGCTACCGCCTCGCCGAAGCCGATCCGATCGAGCCGGCATCGTCCGGCCAGAACTAGAGTGACCAGATGAACATTGCCGAACTGCTTCGCCCGGAGAACGTACTGGTTGACCTCGACGTCTCCAACAAGCAGCAGTTGCTGCAATTGCTCTCGCAACGCGCTGCCCAGGCCACAGGACTGAGCGAGGTGGTGGTGTTCGGTGGGCTCAGCCATCGCGAGACGCTCGGCTCGACCGGCATCGGGCAAGGGATCGCCATTCCGCACAGCGCTCCCTCCGGGCTCGACGCTCCGTTCGCGCTGCTGGCTCGCACGGCGAGGCCGGTGGAGTTCGACGCTGTCGACGACCAGCCGGTAGACCTGGTGTTCCTGCTGCTATCGCCGGCCGATCGAGCCTCGCATTTGAAGGCGCTGTCGGTGGTGTCGCGCCAGTTGCGGGCGCCTGGGGTAACCGAGACGCTCAGGCGGGCGCGGACGGCCGCCGAGATGTATGCGGCGATGACGGGGCAGTAGGGCGCGCGGATATGCAGTGGGGACACCACCCCCAAATGAGAGCGGACGATGGGGGCTATTGTGCGGGTCCGGTGTGCCACAAGGATTGAAGTCATACCCGAGCCGTTTGATATCTTGTTCCCATAGCCTTGCGGAGGATCGTCGACATGCCCAGCACCCCACGCTCCGTCTATGTCGGGGCGCTTGCCGCGGTCGCGCTGCTCGGCGGCTTCGGGCTGATTGCCGATGCGGTGACGGACGGCGATACGCTGGATTTCGACAATGCGGTGCTGCTGGCGTTGCGGACGCCCGGCAACCCAGCGGAACCGATCGGTCCGTCCTGGTTCAACGAGGCGGTGCGTGACATCACCGGGCTGGGCAGTTTCTCGGTGCTCGGCATCGTGACGATCGTGGTGTTTGCCTACCTGGTGCTGGCGGGCAAACAGCGCACCGGCTGGTTCATGGTCGCTGCAGTGGTGGGCGGAACCATCCTCAGCACGGTGCTGAAGATGCTGTTCGATCGGCCGCGGCCTGAACTGACCGGGGTCGCCGAAGTGTTCACCGCCAGCTTTCCCAGCGGGCACGCCACGGTATCGGCGGTGGTGTTCCTCACCATCGGGGCCATGCTGGCGGCAGCCTCGCCGGAGCGGCGGTTGCAATGGTTCTATCTCGGGGTGGCAATCGTGCTCACCGTGCTGGTCGGGGTGAGCCGGATTTACCTCGGCGTTCACTACCCCACCGATGTGCTGGCGGGCTGGTCGCTGGGCGCAGCCTGGGCGCTGCTCTGCACCACGGCCGCGCGTTATCTGAGGGAGCGGGAGGCGTCTGCTTAGAGCGCCGGCGCCTGCAGTTGGTGCCTTCTCCCCTTGTGGGGGGGATGAGGGGTATCTCTCCGCGGACTCAGTCGCTCCTCGCTTCGCTCGGAGCGCGCTACACTCCGTTGCGCGGACCCCTCATCCGGGCTTCGCCCACCTTCTCCCACAAGGGGAGAAGGGCCACAGCCTCACGCTCTCAGCACTCGGTTCCGGAAGAAGCGTTCAGTCCAGACCAAGCGGGTCCGCATCCAGTGGCCAGATCGGGCGCGCCAGGCGCTTGAACGGCAGCTCGGACCAGTTGGGGTTGCTGGTGCCCGGCGTCGCGACGAACAGCTGGGCCCGAGTGTTGGTGGTGAACAGGTCCTTGTGCTTGTAGAGGTTCTTGATCGAGACGACCTGCTTGTCGTCGAAGGTAATGCCGTGCAGCGAGAACAGGCTCAAGGTGTAGAGGTTGGTGCGCAGCGTCGTCAGCAGCACTTCGATGCCTTCCACCCGCACCACGGCGACATCACCGATCTCGATGCGCTCGCCCGGCAGGTGGTCCTGGTGGGCGTTGCGCTTCAGGAACAGCACCTCGGCCTCTGCATCGAGCGGCGGGCCGGAATGCGGCTCGAACTTGCCGCCGATCCTCAGCTTCAGTTTGGCGCCGACCCCGACCTGGAAGCAGATCTTCACCGCCGAAGGGTCCCAGAGCGGCGCGACTACGGCATTGCGGATGCCGGCGTCGATGAAGGCCCTGAGCACATAGGTGGTGTCGCCCGGCGCGCCGCTGCCGATCTGGTCGGAAGTGTCGGCGATCAATAGCGGCTTGTCGCCCTTGAGTTTGGCTTGCTCGATAGCGTCCTTGAACGGCGTGAACGGCAAGGTTGCCCCGGCGCGGATGCGGTAGAACGCCTCGCCATAGCGCTTGGCGGCGCCGTCGGCGATGGCCTGGTCGCGGTCGGCGACGGCCAGCATCTTGGCGCCGGCCAGGGGCACGTCGGCCCAGGGGAAGCCGTGGTTCAGCGACAGCGACAGCACCCCGTCCTTGCCTTCCCCGTCATAGAGCGACTGGGTGAAGGCGATCATCGGGCCCTCCATGGTGGTGGGAAACAGGCCCATGGCCTTGCAGTCGAACAGCGCCATCTTCGGCTCGATTTCGCCCTTGAGGGTGCGCTCCATCAGGGCGAACAGATCTTCGGCGCGTTCGGCATGGTCGATATGCGGGTAGGTCTTGTAGATGACGATGAGGTCGGCATTGTCGACGATGGTGTTGTCGACATGGCCGTGCAGGTCGAGTTCGATGCCGATGCGGGTCTTCTTGCCCACCAGATCGCGGGTCCGCTTGACCAGGTCGCCTTCGCAATCGTCATAGCCATCGGCGATCATCGCGCCATGCAGGTAATAGAGCACCGCATCCACCGGGCCGGCGGCGCGAAGATCGTCGAGGATGCGGTCGCGCATTGCCTCGTAATCGGCCTTGATGGTCGGGCCGGCCGGGTTGGCGAAAGCGAACAGGCTCTGGACCACCTCCCAGCCGCGCTCGAGGCCGCGCTCGCGCCAGATCTGCGGCGGCGCCGACCAGGGTGAGGGCGCAAAGGTCTCGACGTTGCGATCGGCCCAGAAACACTCCTTGAAATCGTCGATGCCGGTCGGGAACGAGGCGAAGGTGTTGGTCTCGGTGCCCAGGGTGGCGATGAACAGGCGCATGGCAATGGCGGTTCCGGGTGAAAGGTTGGCGGCAACCTTGGAAGCCCGGCGGGAGAGGGTCAATCACCGCCGGTTCCGCGATACGGAACATGGTTGTGCCGAAGTCCGAGGTCCCGTCTAAGCGTTATGCTAAAATCGGCGATCAGTGCAGAATATGTTCGCGCACAATTGCAGAAAAATAGAAACCTGTGCTATTGATATGGCGAAACGTAGCATGAGGATGCCATGCCGAACTGTGGTCCGGATCGGGCCTGGCGCAGCCGGGCGATTGCGCTGCTCGAGGCCGAGGGGCGGCGTTCGGCGGATACCCACCTGGTCGCGCTGAGCCTACCCGGTCTCGCCGGCATCGACATCTACCTCAAGGACGAATCCTCGCATCCAACCGGCAGCCTGAAGCACCGACTGGCGCGCTCGCTGTTTCTCTACGGCATCTGCAGCGGCCGGATTCGCGAGGGCATGACGCTGGTCGAAGCCTCCTCAGGTTCGACCGCGGTGAGCGAGGCCTATTATGCCCGGCTGCTCGGTCTCGATTTCTGCGCCGTGCTGCCGCGCACCACCAGCGCCAGCAAGGTCGAGGCGATCGAACTGCAGGGCGGGCGTTGCCACTTCGTCGAGCAGCCGGGCGCCATCTATACCGCGGCCGCCGAGCTCGCGGCGGCGTGCGGCGGGCACTATCTCGACCAGTTCACCTTCGCCGAACGGGCGACTGACTGGCGCGGCAACAACAATATCGCCGAGTCGATCTTCTCGCAGATGGCGCGGGAAAGGCACCCGGTGCCGGAGTGGATCGTGATGGGCGCCGGTACCGGCGGCACCTCGGCCACCATCGGCCGCTATATTCGCTATCGCTGCCTCGATACGCGGCTGTGCGTGCCCGATGTCGAGTTCTCGGCCTTCTATGATGGCTGGCTCCGTACCGATCGAACCGCCACGGCGTCGCGCGGCTCACGCATCGAGGGCATCGGGCGGCCGCGGGTGGAAGCCTCGTTCATCGGCGAGGTGATCGACGAAATGATCCGGGTGCCCGATGCGGCGTCGCTTGCCGGCATGCAGGTGCTGTCGCGACTGCTCGGCCGCCGCGTCGGCGCGTCGACCGGCAGCAACTTCGTCGGCGTCTGCTGGGCAGCGAGCCGGATGCGGGCGGAGGGGCGAGAAGGGTCGATCGTGTCGCTGATCTGCGACAGCGGCGAGCGCTATGCCGAGAGTTACTACAACCCGGCCTGGCTCAAGGCGCAGGGGTTAGACCCGGCGCCATATGTGGCGAGGCTCGAGAGTTTTGTCGCGGGCGGTGGGTCTGCGGGGGAGTTGCTGATGGGGATGGAAGTGGCGGGGAGCTGCGCGGCTTGACCTGCTGCCCCTCACCCGACCCTCTCCCCAGAGGGGAGAGGGGGCGATGGGGCACCGACCGTTCAAAGTGCGTCCCCTCTCCCCGCTGGGGAGAGGGCCAGGGTGAGGGGCAGGTCACGCTCTGAAGCACTACTTCCGTACGAACAACCCACCCGCGCCGACCGACATATTGGTCAGCTCGCGCTCGCCCGAACTCAGCCGCCAATCCAGCATCCTTCGGGCGTAGTCCAGCGCTACCTCGGTGTAGGCGGGGTCATTGGCGAGGTTAACCTGCTCGTGCGGGTCGTTGGCGATGTCGAACAGCAGCGGCGGCAGGGCGGCGAAGTGGACGTACTTGAACCTGTCATCGCGGATCGCCGCATAGGCGCATTGGTCGGAGGCGATGCCGAGCGCCGTTTCCGGCTTCTGGGTCCGCACGTCGCGGAAGTCATGCTCGAAATACACCGCGTTGCGCCAGTCGGGCGGGGTCTCGCCGCGCAGGAACGGGGTAAGCGAGGCGCCATCGCAGCTGCGCGGAACCTCGAGCCCGAGCCAGTCGAGCACCGTCGGCATCACGTCGATCGCCTGGGTGAAGGCGGCGATGCGCCGGCCGCGGGCGGCATCGGCTGCGGGGCGGGGATCGCGGATCACCAGCGGCAGGTGGAAGGCCGCGTCGAAGTAGATCTCCTTGCCCCAGACATAGTGCTCGCCCAGCACCTCGCCATGATCGGAGGTGACGATGATCAAGGTGCGCTCGTACTGGCCGGTGTCCTTCAGGTGCTGGATGATGCGCCCGAGCTGCGCATCCACCTCTGCGATCAGGCCGTAATAGGTGGCCCGCATCTGGCGGATCTCGAGCTCGTCGGCGGCGACCAGATCCTGAGGGTTGTGCTCGTCATAGGTGCTGGGCTGGCGGAGCGTGCCGATGGCGTAATTGAGCAGCGGGTGCTGCTCTCCCGCCTCGGCGGGCGAGGCGGCGCGGACCGGAAACTCCACGTCGGCAGGGTGCACCAGGCCGTTATAGGGCTCGGGCGCGATCAGCGGTGGGTGCGGGCGGTAGAAGACGAAATGCGCGAACCAGGGCTTGTCCCGCCGCACCAGCAGCCACTTGAGGAATTCATCGGTGAGGAAGGCGGTCTCGCTTTCCTCGGCCTTGAACAGTGTCGGAATGTAGCGGAAGCCGCGATCGGCGGGCTTTTCGAACCCCGGGCGGGGACGGAAGACGTCGTGACGGCCGGCGGGGAGATCATAGCCTTTGGCGATGAGGTCGGCGACCCACTGGTCCATATCTTCAGGCAGATGCAGCGGGGTGGAAAAGCCGGGCATCACCCCCTCGTCATAGGCGGTAAGCGCCGGATCGTTGGGGTGGAGGCCGCGCGGATCGGGCGTGGTGTCGGTGTAGCCGAACAAGGCCGGATCATAGCCGGCCTTGCGCGCCTCAAGCGCAATGTTGGTGTGGCGCCGGTCGAGCGGCGTGCCGTTCCGCCCCGAGCGGTGGTTCATCAGATACTGCCCGGTCAGAAGGCTGGTGCGCGAGGGGCCGCAGGGCGTGCACTGGCCGAAATGCCGGGTGAAGGTCACGGCATCGGCCATCAGCGCATCGAGGTTGGGCGTCCTGGCGTTGGGGTGCCCGAGCGCCGAGATGCAGTCGCCGCGCCATTGGTCGGCGCAGATCAGGAGGATGTTGGGGCGATCGGTCATCGGGCTCTCCGAAAAGCGGGAGCATTGATGCCCTAAAGTCGACGCTTCGGGGAGTAGGGGCTGTCGGGATTGACGTCGAAATCGACGTCACGGACGCATGGTTGCGACGCGGAGTGGCTCCCCGCTCCAGTGAGCCACGGACCGTCGCGGAGCACGACGTCGCTGACCTTGCTAAGCGTGAAGCAACGCCACTCCCCTCCCGCGGGCAAGTTCGAGTTGGTTTCCCCGGCGAACTGGTAGGCCAGGGACTTCTCCTCACCGTCGGTATGTCCAAGGATTGCCGGGCAGATCTCGCGCCGACGTCCGCCATAGGTGCAGACGATCTGTTGCCTTGCCGCCATCGCCTCGCGGAACAGCTCGTAGGTATCGCTCGGCATCAGCAGGCCGGGACGTTGACGGCGAGGCCGCCCTGGCTGGTTTCCTTGTAGCGCTCGCTCATATCGGCGCCGGTCTGGCGCATGGTCTCGACGCAGACATCGAGCGACACCTTGTGCGTGCCGTCGCCCTTCATCGCCAGCGAGGCGGCCGTTACCGCCTTCACCGCGCCGAAGGCGTTGCGCTCGATGCAGGGAATCTGCACCAGTCCGGCGACCGGGTCGCAGGTCATTCCCAGGTGATGTTCGAGCGCGATCTCGGCGGCGTTCTCCACCTGCGCAGGAGTGCCGCCCATGGCGGCGCAGAGCGCCGCCGCCGCCATGGCCGATGCCGAGCCGACTTCGCCCTGGCAGCCGACTTCGGCGCCGGAGATCGAGGCATTGTGCTTGATGATGCCGCCAATGGCGGCGGCGGTCAGCAGCATGTCGTGGATGCTGGCGCGCGAGGCGCCGGCCTCGAACTGCTGGTGGTATTTCAGCACGGCCGGAATGACGCCGGCGGCGCCATTGGTCGGCGCGGTCACCACCCGGCTGCCGGCGGCATTCTCCTCGTTCACCGCCATGGCGAAGACGCTGAGCCAGTCATTGCCGGCGAGCGGTCCGAGTTCGTTGCGCTGCCAGGCCGTCTGCAACTGCTGATGGATCGCCTTGGCGCGGCGGTTGACGTTGAGCCCGCCGGGCATGATGCCATCGGTGCGAAGCCCGCGCTCGATGCAGCCATCCATCGCGGCCCACAGCCGGTCGAGCCCCTGTTCGAGCCCCCGCCGGCCGATCCGCGCCTCCTCGTTGGCGCGCTTCATCTGGGCGATGGAGAGGCCGGAATCGCGAGCCATGGCCAACATCTGAGCGGCATCGCCGAAGGGGTAAGGGACATTGGCCGCGTCGGCCTTCACCTCGCCGCGCGCCAGCTCCGCTTCGCTGACGACGAAGCCGCCGCCGATCGAATAGTAGACCCGGCGCAGCAGCAGCGTGCCGTCGGCATCATAGGCATAGAACTGCAGGCCATTGGTGTGGCCGGGCAGCCGCTCCTGCTTGTCGTAGATCAGGTCGAGCGCCGGCCGGAAGCGATAGGCCGGGTGTCCCTCGGGATGCACCAGGCCCTCGGCCTCGACCCCGGCGACGATCGCATCGATCCTGTCGGGATCGACGGTATCAGGTGCAAAACCTGAAAGCCCCAGCACCACGGCGCGGCCGGTGCCGTGACCGACACCGGTGAACGCCAGGGAGCCATGGAGGCTCGCCTTCAGCGCCGTCACCACGGCGTGGCGCGGGCGCGGCCAATCGCCGGTGCGGAGCTCGTCGAGGAACCGGTTGGCGGCCGTCATCGGCCCCATGGTGTGCGAGCTCGATGGCCCGATGCCGATCTTAAAGACGTCGAAAACCGAGAGGAACATCAGGCCTCACATATGGTGCGGCGGCACCATAGCGACAACGCCCCTGAGCCGCTACTCGTGCGGCTTCAGGGTCTGCCAGCGGCAACGCCGCCGACCCGCTACTCGTGCGGTTTCAGCGTCTGCATCAGCTTGGTCGGATCGGTCGAGGGCGTCGGGATGGCGACGCCGATGGCAGTGAGGGTGTAGCGCACCCGACGCAGCGCCTCGCGACCGCGGGCCCCGAGTTGCTGCGCCACACCCGAAGCGAGGGTGTCGATCACCGCCATATGGGCATAGCGCGACGGCGTCGGCACCAGCACGTTGTCATCCTCGGGGATGACGATGGGGATGACGATGCCGGCGGCTTTCGCCAGCGGCGTGCCGGGGCGGGTCAAGGCGATGGTGGCGGCCCCGAACGAGGCGGCGATCTGGATCGCCTCGACCACGGCTTTCGATTGCCCGCTATTGGAGATGGCAAAGGCGACATCGCCCGGCTGCAGGGTCGAGGCCGACATGCGCTGCTGGTGGCCGTCGGTGTAGGCGGCGACCGGCAGCCCCAGCCGGAACAGCCGGAGCTTGGCATCCTCGACCATGACCGCCGAGCCGCCGCCCTGGCCATAGATGTCGAGCCGGCGCCCTCTCGCGATGGTGTCGATGGCGCGGCCGACCGCGGCCGTGTCGAGCTGCTCGAGGCAGGCCTGCACGGCATTGGCGGCGCGCAGCATCACCGATTGGGCGAGCTGGCCGATATCGTCGGAGAACACCCGGTCGGAACGGAGATAGACCGCCGCCACCGTCATGGTGCTGGCGAGGCTGATCTTGAAATCGTTGAACGAGGCGCAGCCGACCGAGCGACAGAAGCGGGTCACCGTCGGCTGGCTGACCCCGGCCTTGGCCGCGAGTTCGGCGATGGTCAGCCGCGTCGCCGCCTCGAAATCCAGCTGCACCGCCGCTGCCACTTGCCGCTCGGCCGGCGACAGCTCGGGCTCGGCCCGCTGGATGCGCGAGACGATGTCGATGGCGGGCTCGTCGGTTGCGGTCCTCGCGGCGCGGCGGTTGGCCATGTCGATCGCTCCAATGACTGAAACTGAATTACAGTATTGGGCGGATCCTGGCCAGTCCGATCATCTGTCGATCCACAGTGTGGAACGGTCTGGCGCTCCCGCGGGTGGCTTCGCCATGGTCCAGAGTCCTGCGCTGCTTCCGAACTTGGCCGGCACAGCAGAATCCAGTTGCGACCCCGCTGGTTCTGTAACATGATTTCAGAAATGGGGAGTTTGCGGCAGGGGAGGCCATCGTCATGGCGGTGTTCGAGTTCGACCATGTGGGGATCACGACATCGGTGCCGCAGCCAAGCGAGGACTGG
>MKVB01000008.1:43937-109547 GCA_001899085.1 Devosia sp. 66-14
GCTACGAGCCGGACAGCACCGTACCGGCGGAAGTGCGCGACAACCCGCATGTTGCCTATCGGGTCGATGATCTCGCGCCGCACCTGGCCGCGCCCGGCGTCGAAGTCCTGATCCCGCCGTTCATCGTCGGCGATTTCCTCGAAGTGGTGTTCGTGAAGAAGCACGGCATGGTGTTCGAGTACATGCGCTACCTCAAGGACGGGTGGTTCGGGAACTGAGGCGCAGACCACCGACGCGGACGAGCATTTGAAGGAGCAAGCATGAGCGGCGCATTCACCGGCAAGACCATCGCCATCACCGGCGCGGCAGGCGGCATCGGCCAGTGGCTTTGCCGGTTCTTCGGCGAAGAGGGGGCGACCATCGCAGCGCTCGATCGCAGCGACAAGGTGCACGCGCTGGCCGAAACGCTCGGCAAGGATGGGATCACGGTGAAGCCGGCGGTGGCCGATATCGCCGATGCCGGCGCGGTGGCTGCGGCGTTCAAGGGGTTCGGCGAGGTGGATATCCTCATCAACAATGCCGGCGGCACGCGCCACGCCACCTTCGAAAAGACCGACCCGGCCGGCTGGGACGAGGACATGGCCGCCAATGTCGGCGGCGCCTATGCCTGCGCCCACGCGGTGCTGCCGCAGATGGTCGAGCGGCGCTCGGGCAATATCGTCAATGTCGGCTCGGTCAACGGCCTCGCGGCCTTGGGAGATCCGGCTTACAGCGCCTCGAAGGCGGCGATGATCTCGCTCACTCGCTCCCTGGCGCAGGAATACGGCCGCTACGGCATCCGCGCCAATATCGTCCTGCCCGGCACGGTGCGCACCCCGGTCTGGGACGAGCGCAAGGCCAAGGATCCGAACGTCCTGAAGACGCTGGAGCGCTGGTATCCGCTGCGCCGCATCGTCGAGCCTTACGAGGTGGCTCGGGTGATCGCCTTTCTCGCCTCGGACGCGGCCAGCGCCGTCACCGGCGCAGCGATCCCGGTCGATTGCGGGCTGACATCGGGTAACATCGTGATGGCGCGCGAGCTGACGCTCGAGGATTTCTGACAGGCATTCAGCCTCAGTCCATTTTCTTTTGAGGGGGTCGTTTTGGACAAGCTGCGTATCGGCATTATCGGGCTCGGCTGGTTCGGCGAAATTCACGCCGAGACTATCGTCGGGGTGCCCAACCTGGAACTCAAGGCGCTCTGCACCCGCACCGAAGATCGGCTGCAGGAACTGGGCAACAAGTTCGGCGTCAAGAAGCTCTATCGCGACTATCACGACATGCTCGCCGACCCGGAGATCGACGCGGTGTCGATCTGCACCATGTGGGACCAGCATACCGAGCCGGCGATCGCGGCGCTCAAGGCCGGCAAGCATGTGTTCCTCGAAAAGCCGATCGCTTCGACGGTCGAGGATGCCAACAAGATCATCGCGGCCTCGAAGGGCGCCAAGGGCATCCTGTTCATCGGCCATATCGTGCGCTTCAACCCGCGCTACCGCATGGCCAAGCAGGCGATCGCCGAGGGGCGTATCGGCAAGGTGGTGGCGCTGTCGTCGCGCCGGAACATTCCGGCCGCCTGGACCCCGACCATCCTCAACAAGATCGGCCCGATCGTCGGCGACGCCATCCACGACACCGACATAATGCTGTGGCTGACCGGCGACAAGATCGTCTCGGCCTATGCGCAGACCGTCGACGTGCGCGGGCTGAAGCACCCCGATATCGGCCAGACCATGTTCCGCTTCGCCGGCGGCGCCACGGCGACGCTCGAGACGGTGTGGTGCATGCCGACGCAGACGCCGTTCGATATCGACGAGCGCATGTCGATCATCGGCACCGAAGGCATCATCCACGTGCAGGACACCTTCCCGCCGCTCGGCATCGTCGATGCCAACAAGCTGCACTCCCCGGACATCACCTACTGGCCGATGTTCGAAGGGGTGCGAGGCGGGGCGCTCCGCGAGGAGTTCAACTATTTCGCCGGCTGTGCGCTGAGCGGCACGACGCCGAAGATCGGCGCGCCGGAGGATGCGGCGGCGGCATTGCGGGCGACGCTGGCGGCGGAAGAGTCGGCGCGGACGGGGAATGTGGTGCGGATCGGGTAGGGCGCTGAACTTGCAGTCGGGACTCCCTCTCCCGTTTACGGGGGAGGGGGGACCAGCCGACAGGCTGGTGGGAGGGGGGAGCCGCACACTCGGACCGTGGGTTGACGCCCCCGCTCTCTCAGTCGGCAAACGCCCACGCACTGTCAGTGCGCGGCTGGGGCAGGGGCGAGCGCGTGGGGCACCCCCCTCCCACCACGCTTTCGCGTGGTCCCCCCTCCCCCGCAAGCGGGAGAGGGTGCGCCGACTGCTCGCCTTAGCGCGGACCGCTAGTGCGCATGCCCGTGATGGCGGCCGATAAGAAAGCTCTCCTCGAACGGGCGGCGGCTGACTTCCATGGATTTGCCGGCGAGGTACACCGACACCGGCTGCAGCAGGCTCGAACCCTGCCTGCGTTTGCCGACCACGTCCTGGAACACGTAGTTGCTGTCATATTGCTTGAGCACAGTGATGTCGGCGACGGTGCCGACGCCGAGATGGCCGAGCTCGGGCTTTTGGATCGCAAGGGCAGGGCGGCTGGCCGACATGCCGATCACTTCGGGCAGCGACAGGCCGCAATTGAGCAGCTTGCTCATGGTGTGCAGCAGGTCGTAGCCCGGGCCTTCGACAGCAATGACGTGCACGTCCGACGAGATGACGTCGGGCTTGAAGCCATCCTTCAGCGCCGCCTCGGCGCTGTCATAGCCGAAGGCGCCCATGCCGTGGGCGATGTCGAACAGCACGCCGCGCTGGCGCGCCTTGAGCACCGCATCGATGACCTTGCCGTCGGGGCCGATGGCCGAGTTGGGGTCGGGACGGTAGCAATGGGTGAGGATGTCGCCCGGCCGCAGCATATCGACCACGTCGGCATAACTCGGCGGCGCGGTGCCGATATGGGTCATCAGCGGCAGGTTCAACGCATTGGCGGCTTCGAGCGCCATCTCGAGGGCGCCAAGGCCCAGCTCGCCGGTCACCGGGCCGCCGATGCGCACCTTCACGCCGATGATGCGGTCACGGTTGGCCTCGACCTTGGCCACGCACTTATCCACCGGCAGCATCGAGCGCAGCGTCGCCTCGCCGATCGAGACGCCCTTGTCGAAGCCGAAAATGCCCGGGAAGGAAATGTTGAGGAAGGCGAAGATCCGGTACGGCGAGTGGATCATCACGTAGTCGCGGAAACCGTCATAGTTGCCGGCGCCGGCGCTGCCGGCATCGACCAGCGTGGTGCAGGCGGAGCGACGGGCGATGAAGCCGGGGTCGACGCTGAGCGAGGTCGCCTTGTGGTAGACATGGGTGTGGATGTCGATCAGCCCCGGCGCGACGATGGCGCCGCTGACGTCCTCGACCTTGGCCCCCGCCGTCGGCAGGTCCTTGCCCAGCGCGGCGATCCTGCCGGCCTTGATCGCGACATCGAACACCCCGTCTATGCCGTTGCGCTCGTCAAGGACGCGGCCGCCCCTGAGCACGATATCGAAGCCCTGTCCGGCTGCCGGTGAAGTCATCGATGGTCTCCGCTTGGGGTATGGGGCAACAGCGGCGGGCAGGCGCCCGCCGGTTGCGTCACGCTGATCCGGTGGGTCTCAGGCCAGTTCGACGACGCGCTTCTCGTTGATCGACTGCTCGGCCGCAAGCACGATGCGCAGGCTGTTCACCGCCGCATCCATCGACTCGGTGAGGTCGAGGTCTTCCTGGATGGCTTTGAGGAAGAACGCCTGCTCGCGGTCGCAGAGCTCCTGGTGGTTGGGTTCGTCGGTCATGACGAAGATCTCGTCCTTCTTGGCGAAGCTCTTGTCCCCCGGCTGCACCTCGGCGTGGTGGTACTGGATGGCGTCGGTCTTGGTATGCTGGTCGATATTGGAGGAGTCCGAGACACCTTCCTTGTGCGCCTTGGGGTTGGGGACGATGGAGACGGCGCCCTTGGGGCCGACCACGTCTTTCACGAAATAGGCGACCTCGCTCATCATCGGGCCCCAGCCGGCCTCGTACCAGCCGACCGAGCCGTCATCGAACTCGACATGGAGGTGCCCGTAATTCTGCTTGTCGGCCTCGGCCCACAATTTGGCGCCGATGCCGTGCACCCGTACCGGCCTGGCCTTGGTCATCTGGCACATCACGTCGACATAGTGGACGCCGCAATCGACGATCGGGATCAGCGAGTCGATCAGGTTCTTGTGCCAGTCATAGGTCGGGCCGCCCGACTGCTGGTTGAGGTTGAGCCGCATGACCAGGGGTTTGCCCAAGGTCTGGGCGAGCTCGGTGAACTTCACCCAGCTGGGGTGGACGCGCAGGATATAGCCCAGCACCAGCTTCCTGTTTTTCTCGCGCGCCAGCTTCACCACCGCTTCGGCGTCGGCGATGTTGGTGGCGAGCGGCTTTTCCATGAATACATGGGCCCCGGCGTTGATCGCCTTGATGGCGTATTCGGCGTGTGTGTTGGGCCACGAGTTGATCGACACCGCATCGGGCCTCGCCACCCGCAGCGCCTCGTCGTAGTCCTCGAACAGCGGATAGCCCTTGAGCTCATCCGGAATGGGCCTGGATTTGATCGAGCGGCTCATCAGCCCGACGATCTCGAAGCCCGGATTACGGTGATAGGCACTCGCATGCGATGCGCCCATATTGCCGAGCCCGACGACCAGAACCTTTACCACATTGGCCATCCGGCCCTCCCCATCCGCTTATGCGTGTTCGGCCGTATGGCCGTGAAATTTTGGTCAGTGTCACCGGCGTCATCCCCGCGAAGGCGGGGACCCAGTGCGGTCTCTCAGCCTCCACAGGTGCTGCTCAATCCCACTAGGTTCCCGCCTTCGCGGGAATGACGCCGGTGGAGGGCGTGGGCAGCGAGACACTGCCCACGCTGATCACATGAGATCAGGCCGGAACGGCCTGGTCGAACAGGTGCGCCTTGACGTTGTCGACGTCGATCGCCTTGAAGGCGTCGCTCAGCACGTAGGCATCGGCATCGGCCTTGACCTTGTCGTGGTCGAAGTCGTTGGCAGCAGCGATGCAGGCGTTGGTGCAGACGTCCTCGGCCTTGACGGCGTTGGTGATCTGCTTGAGCTCGTGGATCTTGTCGAAGAAGGTCTGCCAGGCGGTCATGTCGTGGTCGCCCCAGCCGGCGCGCTTCGACATGTCGCCACGGAAGACGTTGATCTGCTGCAGGATCGAGGTGGTGCCCAGCTCCGGCCCGATATTGGAGGCGAGGGTGGGGAACTGCTCGAACACCGCCTCAACCGCAGCGCGCGGGTTGTGGTAGGCGAACTCGAGACCCATGGCCCAGCCCTTGAGGTACTTGTCGAGGAAGGCCTTCTTGTCCGGGTCGTCGAGGTCGGCAGCGCGGACCACGAAGGTGTTGGCAAACAGGGGCGAGTGCTGCACGCCCAGCCAGTACTCGAACTCGAGCCCGTTGCCGATCCACTCGGCGCGCAGGCCCTCCCAGCTCAGGGCCGCATCGCCCTGGCCGGCGGCCAGAGCCGTGCCCCAGGTCGGCCAGCCGGCCTCGACATACTTCACCTTGGAGATGTCGACGCCCTGCACGGCGAGCATCGGATCGACGATCGACTGCCAGGCCGCCGAGCCCAAGAGGATGGTCTTGCCCTCGAGCGTCTTCAGGTCGTTGGTGCCGGTGCCCTTGCGGAAAGCGAGGCTGAAGGTATCGAGCGCGCCCATGTGGAAGGCCGATTTCAGCTTCATGCCGTTCTGGAGCGCGAACGAGAACACGCCCGGCGAGGGGAAGCCCATGTCGGCCTGGCCGACATCGACGAACTTCACCGTCGCGGTGCCGTCGGACGGGCCGGGCTGCATGTCGGTCGCGACCTCGAGGCCATCGAAATAGCCCATCTTCTTGCCGATCCAGTACGGATAGTCGTCGAGCACTTCGAGCGTGCCGCGCGGCGAGATCCAGGTGAACTTCGGATAGGGCGCGGCGCTGGCGCGGCCGATGCCGCCGAGCGCCGAGGCGGTCACCACACCGGCTGCGGAAACCTGCAGGAAGGTGCGGCGGCTCATGCCGCTGGAGGAGAACTTGGTCATTCAATCATACCCCTGTTGATGGATCGTCCCTTAGTCCCTTGGAGCGGGGCGGCTGTTCTGTCCGCCGTCCTCACCCCCAAATTCGATGTGGCGGTCCGGGCCTCCCTCGACCCCGATCGTCGCACCATGCTCCGCTGCCAATTCCTCCGGCAGCGGACCGTTCGTCAGGCCTCCCAGCTCGCGTATTTCTTCCCGAGCAGGAAGAAGAGCACGTAGATCAGGATGCCGAGGATCGAGAGGATCAGGACCACCGCGAAGAACTGCGGCATCTGGATCATCGATGAGTAGGAGGTGAGCCGGTTGCCCAGCCCGAAGCCGCCGCCGACCATCTCGGCGCCGACCGCGGTCAGGAGCCCGAAGATCGAGCCGACCATCAGGCCGACGAAGATCATCGGCAGCGCCATCGGCGCCCGCACCTTCCAGAAGATCTGCAGCGTCGAGGCGCCATAGGAGCGGGCCAGCGCGATCTTGCCGCGATCGACCCGGCGGAAGCCGGTGGCGGCGTTGATCATCACCATCGGGCCGGCGGCGAGCGCCACCGCGATGATGCGCGGCTCGTAGCCGAAGCCGAAGCGCAGGATCAGCAGCGGCACCAGCGCCAGCATCGGCGTGGTCACCAGCAAGAGGATGTACGGGGTGATGATCTTTTCGGCGAACGGGAACTGGGTGATCACCGCCGCGAGGATCAGGCCGACCACGGCGCCGATGCCGAAGCCGACGAACAGCTCGACCAGAGTGTGCCCCAGATGCGGCAGGATGAAGGGGAAGTCGGTCACCAGCGCGACGGCAATCTCGCTCGGCTTGGGCAGCACGTATTGCGGCACGGCGAAGATGTTGAGCAGCAGCTCGGTGCCGCCGATGATCACCACGGCGACGAGCACGATGGCCAGCACCTCGCCCATCGACTTGATGCCGGGGCCGGAGGTGAGGGCGGACATGTTGGTGATGCCGACTTCACTGTCGCCGCCGGCGGATTTCTTGAACTCGGGAATGGCGTCGGTTTCGCTCATCTCAATCTCTCTCACGCCACCTGAGCCGGCTGGGCCGACGCGCTCGGGAAACGGCTCTGCTGCGTGCCGACGATTTCCGCCTTGATGGCGTTGGTGAGGTCGAAGACCTCCTTGGTCGACATGATCTCGAGCGAGCGCGGGCGCGGGAACGGGACTTCGTGGATATTGGCGACCCGGCCGGGTCGCGGGCTCATCACCACCACGCGGTCGGAGAGGAAGATGGCTTCCTCGATCGAGTGGGTGATGAGGACGATGGTGGTTCTGGTATCGAGCCAGATTTCCTCGACCAGCCGGTTCATCTCCTCGCGGGTGAAGGCGTCGAGCGCGCCGAACGGCTCGTCCATCAGCAGCACCGAAGGCTTGTAGCTGAGGGCGCGGACCAGAGCCGCGCGCTGCTGCATGCCGCCCGACAACTCGCGGGGGAAGCGCCCGCCGAAGCCTTCGAGGCCGACGCGGTTCAGCAGCTCATCGATCCAGACGCGGTCGGGCTTGGTGCCCTTGATCTCGAAGGGGAAGTTGATGTTGGCGTCGAGATTGCGCCAGGGCAGGAGGTTGGCCTCCTGGAAGACCATGCCGATCTCGGGATTGGGGCCGGTGACCGGCTTGCCGTCGAGCAGCACTTCGCCGGAGGTGAGGCCGTGCAACCCCGACATCGACCACAACAGCGTGGTCTTGCCGCAACCGGAAGGGCCGACAATCGACACGATCTCGCCGTCCATCACGTCGAGCGAGCAGCGATCGATCGCCAACAGGTCACCCGAGCGGGTGTTGTAGACCTTGGTGGCGCCCCTTACCCGTAGTTTCGGTTGCTTGGAATCTCCAGCTGTCATCGCCCCTCGCGCTGCCCCGTATCAGACTATGGAACGGCTTCCGGGCGCTCCCTGTTGCGCCCTCATCCCCGTCCGTAAGCCAGTCTGTAACTATCCTACTTTCCGAGTCAAGCGGCTGTCGGATTAGTTTCATCGTTCGCAGATAACTGCCGATTTCGCAGGCATCTTGGCGCTTGCGTCGTGTGTAAGTTTCCTACATTGTGCCGCGAAACGGGCGGCGAGGCACCGCCGGCGAGGCGTTTTCCGGGTAGGGCATTGGCTGGTCAGAAATGATAGAAGTCGCGTCGGACCCAACAGCCGGAAGGCCGGATATGCGCAAGCCCAGGCGCGATGACACAAGCAGTGAAGGCTACGCCAAGCCGATCCCCGACATCCTGTCGCAGATCAAGGATTCCTACAGCGAACTCCGGCCGGCCGAGCGGCGGGTCGCCGACGTGGTGCTGGCCGATGTCACCTTCTCAGTCGATGCCTCGAACGCCGAGATCGCGCGGCGCGCCGAAGTCAGCGAGCCGACGGTGACCCGCTTCTGCCGCGCCATCGGGTGCGACGGGGTGCGCGATTTCAAGCTGAAGCTGGCGCAAAGCGTCGTGGTGGGGCGGCTCTATCTCGCGCCGGCGCCGCCGGCCGGCGATGTCAGTTCCAATGCCTCGCCGCTCTGGACCGAAGTGTTCGGTGAGGCGCGCAACGCGCTCAACCTGGTCGAGCGGCAGATCGACCCGCTCGACATCGTGCGCGCCGCCGAGCTGGTGGCCAGTGCCCACCAGGTGCTGGTGTTCGGGCTGGGGGGGAGTTCCACCTCGCTGGCGCTCGAAACGCAGAACCGGTTGTTCCGATACGGCGTGGTGGTCAGCGCCCATTCCGATCCCTACGTGATGAAGATGACGGCTTCGACCTTGAAGCCGAACGATCTGGTGATCGCCATTTCGGGCACCGGGCGCACCCGCGAAGTGGTGGAGGCGGTGCAACTCGCCAAGCACTACCGGGCCAAGGCGATCTGCATCACGGCGCCCGACACCGACCTCGCCGCGACGGCCGACGTGGCGCTCACCGTCGATATCCCGGAATTCCCCGACCCGCTGAAGCCCACCGCTTCGCGCTATGCCTTCCTCGCCATCATCGACCTCGTTTCGAGCGCCGTCGGCACCCGGCTCGATCCCGATGCGCGCGAGACGCTGCGCCGGATCAAGTACACCGTGCTGAACCATCGCAAGGGCCGGGTGCTGGAGCCGTTGGGCGACTGAGTTTTCTTGTGGTGTGTTCCGGGCGGTTCTCCCGCCGTCCATAGTTGGGGTTTACTGATGCACGATACTGCAGCCGTGGCAGCGGCGACGGCCTGGCTTGGCATGTTCAGCGAAACGCTGGCCAAAGGCGACATCGCCGCGACGCTCGAGCTGTTCGCCGAGGATTGCTACTGGCGCGATATCGTGGCGTTCACCTGGAACGTCAAAACGATGGAAGGCAAGCCCGCCATCGCGGCCATGCTCGAGGCGACGCTTGCGGGCACCAGGCCATCCGGCTGGCAGGTGGAATCGGCATCCGGCGCACATTCGGAGCCGCTCACCGCGTGGTTCAGCTTCGCTACGGCGGTGGGGCAGGGGCGTGGCATCTTCACGCTGGAGGGCGGCAAGTGCCGCACCATCCTCACCACGCTGCAGGCGCTCGATGGGCATGAGGAGGCGATCGGCTTCACCCGCGCCATGGGCGTGCGCCACGGCGCCGACCGCAATCGCGAGACGTGGTCGGAAGCCCGGGCACGCGAGGAGGCGTCGTTCGGGGCCGGCGCCGACCCCTATTGCCTGATCATCGGTGGCGGCCAGGGCGGCATCATGCTGGGGGCGCGGTTGAAGCAGCTCGGCGTTCCCACCGTCATCGTCGAGAAGAACGCCAAAGCCGGCGACTCCTGGCGCAACCGCTACCGCTCGCTCGTGCTGCACGATCCGGTCTGGTACGACCATCTGCCCTATGTGCCGTTCCCGGCGCACTGGCCCGTCTTTACGCCCAAGGACAAGATGGGCGACTGGCTGGAGATGTACGTCAAGGTGATGGAGCTCAGCTACTGGGGCAGCACCGAGTGCATCTCGGCGAAGTTCGACGCGGCGGAACAGCGCTGGACGGTCGAACTGATGCGCGACGGTAAGCCGCTTACGCTCAAGCCGACGCAACTGGTGTTCGCTACCGGCGCCTACGGGCCGCCGAAGTTCATTCCGCTACCGGGGGCGACCGGCTTCAAGGGCGAGATTCTGCACTCCAGCCAGTATTCGGATGGCTCCAGGTACAAGGGCAAGCGCGCGGTGGTGATCGGCGCGGCCAGCTCGGGGCACGACGTCTCGGTGGACCTCTGGGAAGCCGGCGCCGAGGTCACCATGGTGCAGCGCTCGCCGACCACGGTGGTACGCTCCGAAACGCTGATGGAGCTCGCCTTCGATACCTATTCGGAAGCGGCGGTCGCTGCCGGGATCGACGTCGACACGGCCGACCTCCTCGGTGCCGCGACGCCATTCGCGTTGCAGCCGGCAAAGCAGCGGGCGCTCTATGACAGGATCCGGGCGCGCGACGCGGCGTTTTACGACAGGCTCCGCGCCACCGGCTTCCTGCTCGATTTCGGCCCCGACGAGACAGGGCTGATGATGAAGGCCTACCGCACGGGGTCGGGCTATTATGTCGATGTCGGCGCCTCGCAACTGATCATCGACGGCGAGATCGGGATCAAGGCAGGGGTGGAGATCGAGACGCTCACCCCCGAGGGCATCCGGTTCGCCGACGGCAGCGAGATCGCGGCCGATGTCATCATCCAGTCGACCGGCTTCCAGTCGATGCATGAGGTGGTGGCCAAAATCGTGTCGCGCGACGTGGCCGACGAGATCGGCACCTGCTGGGGGCTGGGCTCGGGCACCCGCAACGACCCTGGGCCGTGGCACGGCGAACTGCGCAACATGTACAAGCCCGTGGCGCAGGACAACCTGTGGTTCCAGGGCGGCAACCTGGCGCTGAGCCGCTTCTTTTCGAAGTTCGTGGCGCTGCAGATCAAGGCGCGCATGGAAGGGCTTGATACGGCGGTGTATCGAACGCCGCTGTAGTGCGGCTTCTAGCCAAGTTGTCGTCCGCGCCCGTCCACCGGCGGTTATGCACAGCCGCCTGCCGCAGTGCCGCCATCATTATCCACCCGATCGGCGCCGGCGACAGCTGTGCGATCAAGGACTTGGCGCCAGTGACATCTGATTGTCACCGAGGTGTCATCGCCCGTTCACCGGGCTGAAATCCAACCGTCAAGGTCACCGACTAGGAGTGCGCCGCTCGAGAAATCGACCGGCATTCCAATTCCTCGGAGACCATCAACATGAAATCCAATTGGCTGCTCAGCGCAGCACTGGGCGCGACCGCCCTGACGTTCGCCAGCGCCGCCCCCGCTGCCGCCGCGACCAAGTTCGAGTTCTGGTACGGCCTTTCGGGCGACCTCTCCGAACGTGTGCAGGAAATGTGCTCGCGGTTCAACGCTTCGCAGGCCGACTACGAGATCGTCTGCGTCAGCCAGGAGAACTACGAGAACAACCTGCAGAACACGATCGCCGCGTTCCGCGCCAACAAGCAGCCGACCGTCACCCAGATCTCGGACGGCGGCGTGGTCGACCTGATGCTCTCGGGCGCGTTCCTGCCCGTCAAGCAGCTGATGGAAGAGAACGGCTACACGATCGACTGGTCGAACTATTTCTCGGGCATCGCGTCGTATTTCTCGACCTCGAAGGGCGAGCTGCTCGCCATGCCGTTCAACTCCTCGACGGCCATGTACTACTACAACACCGACGCGCTGAAGGCCGTCGGCTTCGATGGCCTGCCCGAGACCTGGGAGCAGGTTGAAGACGTCGCCCGCAAGATGAAGGCCGCCGGCTATGCGTGCCCGATCGCGTTCGACCCGACCGGCCAGTGGCAGTGGTGGGAGCAGTTCTCGGCCATCCACAACCAGCCGATCGCCTCCAAGGGCAACGGCTATGGCGGGCTCGACGCCGAAGTCGAGTTCAACAAGGGCAAGTTCGTCCAGCAGCTGGCCTGGTTCAAGAAGATGTTCGACGAGGGCCTGATGGTCCACAAGTCGAAGGCCGCCGGCCAGACCGCCAACGAAGCCTTCACCGCCGGCGACTGCCAGATGACCTCGTCGTCGATCGCCGACCACGGCTCGTTCTCCAAGCAGGCCAAGGACGGCGTGCACTGGGATGTCGCCATGCTGCCGATCTGGGCCGGCACCGAGCGCCACAACTCGCTCGTCGGCGGCGCCGCGCTCTGGACCCTCAAGGGCAAGTCGGCGGAAGAGTACAAGGGCGCTGCGGCGTTCTACAACTTCATCGCCCAGCCGGCCGAAGTGCAGCACTGGTCGACCATCACCGGCTACATCCCCGTCACCAACAGCGGTTTTGAGTCGATGAAGGCCGCGGGCTTCTATGACGCCGCCCCGTACAAGGGCCGCGAACTCGCCATCAAGTCGCTGACCTTCACCCCGGTTGGCGAATACACCCGCGGCGTTCGCCTGGGCAATTTCGGCGCGGTGCGCAAGGAAATCCAGAACGCCATGCAGGCCGTGCTGTTCGACGGCGTCGATCCGCAGAAGGCCCTCGATGATGCGGCGACGCGCTCCAACGAAGTGCTGCGCAAGTTCGAGCAGACCTACAAGGGTCAGCAGCTCCCCTGATCTGACGATCTGAACTGCGCCCGGGCGGCAGCCGCCCGGGCGTCTTGCTTTTTGACGAACAGGACTCCTGCCCATGGAACGACGCGCGGTATACCGCAACAAGGTGCTGCCCTGGCTGCTGATCGGCCCGCAGCTGCTGCTGGTGCTGGTGTTCTTCTACTGGCCGACCTCGCAGGCGCTCTACTGGGCCTTCACCCTGGAACAGCCCTGGGGCGGCGGGAACCTGTGGGCCGGCCTCGACAACTTCCTCTACATCTTCCGTGATGACCGCTACTGGGGCACCGTGCTGCGCTCGGGCTTCTACGCGCTCGCCGCGACCGGGCTCTCGATGCTGGTGGCGCTCACCCTCGCCAGTTTCGTCGACCGGGCGCTGAAGGGCACCAAGCTGTTCCAGTCGGTGTTCATCTGGCCCTACGCGATCGCGGCGCCCGCCGCGGGCGTGGCCTTCCGCTTCATCTTCTCGCCCGAAGCGGGGCTGGTCGGCGCCATCAACGACATCTGGCCCGGGGTGTGGGACCCGGCGACCAACGGCATCCATGCGCTCGCCATGGTGATCGTCTGCCATGCCTGGCTCGGCATCGGCTACAACTTCGTGTTCTTCCTTGCCGCGCTGCAGATGATCCCGCGTTCGATCAACGAAGCCGGCGCCATGGATGGGGCGCGGCCGTTCCGGCGCATGCTCGACCTGCAGCTGCCGCTGATCGCGCCGACGGCGTTCTTCCTGCTCATCATGAACATCATCTCAAGCTTCACCGACAGTTTCGGGCTGATCGACACCATGACCGAAGGCGGCCCGATCGGGCAGACCGAGGTGATGGTCTACAAGATCTATGTCGATGGCTTCAAAGGCCTCGACTACTCGGGCGCCGCTGCCCAGTCGATCATCCTGATGCTGCTCGTCATCGGCCTCACGTTCATCCAGTTCAAATGGGTGGAACGTCGCGTGCACTACAACTGAGGGCCGGTCCATGATCGAACGTTCCCCCTTCTTCGACGCCCTCACCTATGCGGTGATGATCATCGGGCTCATCCTCGTGATCATCCCGTTCTGGGTGGTGATCGTCGCCGCCTCGCAGTCGCTGCAGGAAGTCAGCCAGGTGCCGATTTCGCTGCTGCCGAGCAACCAGCTCTGGACCAATCTCAGCGAGGCCTGGGCGCGCGCCGACCTCGGCCCCAAGATGATCAACAGCTTCATCGTCGCCATCGGGGTCACCGTCGGCAAGATCACGCTGGCGGCGATGTCGGCCTTCGCCATCGTGTTCTTCAACTTCAAGGCGCGGATGATCTGCTTCTGGCTGATCTTCATCACCCTGATGCTGCCGCTCGAAGTGCGTATCGTGCCGACCTACGCCATTGCCGCCAATGCGCTGCTGCCGTTCCAGACCATTCTCGACGTCACCGGATTGACCTGGCTGGTGCAGGCGGTTTCGGGCATCCAGGTGTCGCTCAACTGGAACCTGCTCAACTCCTATACCGGCCTGATCCTGCCGCTGGTCGCCACCGCGACCGGTACCTTCCTCTACCGGCAGTTCTTCATGACCATCCCCGACGAGCTGGCGGAAGCCAGCAAGATGGATGGCGCCAGCGCCATGGAATTCTTCTGGGACGTGCTGATCCCGCTCAGCCGCACCAACATGCTGGCGCTCGCCACCATCATGTTCGTGGGCAGCTGGAACCAGTACCTGTGGCCGCTGCTGATCACCACCGACCGGGCCAATTTCGGCACCGTGGTGATGCAGCTGAAGGCGCTGATCCCCGCCATGAACGGCACGCCCGACTGGAACGTCACCATGGCGGGCGCCCTCATCATCATGCTGCCGCCGCTGCTGGTCGTTGCCTTCATGCAGCGCTGGTTCGTGCGTGGCCTCATCTCCCGCGACAAATGATTGGATAGACTCATGGCTCAGATCACCATCAAGGGCGTGAAGAAGAACTACGCCAAGACCGCCGTGATCCACGGCGTCGACGTCACCATCGAAGCGGGGGAGTTCGTCGTCATCCTGGGGCCCTCGGGCTGCGGCAAGTCGACGTTGCTCAGGATGATCGCCGGGCTCGAGGAGATCTCGGGCGGCGAGATCGCCATCGGCGGCAAGGTGGTCAACGACCTCGAGCCGCGCGAACGCGGCTGCGCCATGGTGTTCCAGAACTACGCGCTCTACCCGCATATGACGGTGCGCCAGAACATCGGCTACTCGCTGAAGGTGGCCAAGGTCGCCAAGGCCGCCCGCGACGCGCGGGTGATGAAAGTGGCGCAGGCGGTGTCGCTCGAGCCCTATCTCGACCGTCGCCCGGGCGAGCTTTCGGGTGGCCAGCGGCAGCGCGTCGCCATGGCCCGCGCCATGGTACGCGAGCCCAAGGTGTTCCTGTTCGACGAGCCGTTCTCCAACCTCGATGCCAAGCTGCGAGTCGCGATGCGCGCCGAAGTGCGCCGCCTGCACCGCGACCTCGGCGTCACCTCGGTGTTCGTCACGCATGACCAGACCGAGGCGATGACGCTGGCCGACAAGCTGATCATCATGAATGCCGGCAAGGTCGAGCAGATCGGCAAGCCGACCGAGGTCTACAACAACCCGGCCAGCCGCTTCGTCGCCGACTTCATCGGCTCGCCGGCGATGAACCTGTTCGAGGGCGAGTTCGATGCCGAGGGACAGTTCGTGCACGGCACCGGCGGCCGGATGAATGTCAGCCAGCTCAACGGCGTGCGCCAGCCCGGCCGCAAGGTGGTGCTGGGCGTTCGCCCCGAAGGCGTGCGCCGCACCGGCGCCGATACGCATGGCGCCATCCCGGCGGTGGTCGACTATGTCGAGGAACTGGGCGCCTCACGGCTGATCCATGCCGACGCCAATGGCAGCCGCATCGTGGCGCTCGACAACGACACGTCCGAGATCAAGTCGGGCACGCCGGTACATCTGAGCCTCGCCGACAGTGCGCTGCATCTGTTCTCGCTCGAAGACGGGCGCCGCATCTCGCACTAAGGCCAGCATCCCATCCCCCAGGAGACTTTCATGAGCAACATCATTGCGACCGGCTTCAATGTCGGATCGGACAATGGCGAGTTCGCCAGCCTCGAAGCCGATATGCGCGCGCTCAGCGAGATGGGCGTCGACACCGTCGAGATCGGCATCACCAGCCTCGACCTCGTTGCCGGCGGCCGGATCATCAAGGAACGCCATGAGGCGCTCCTGGCGCTGACCCGCCAGTTCGATTTCCGCTACACCGTGCACGGGCTGGTCTCGTCCAACTTCATGGATCCGGTGACGCAGCGCTACCAGCTGGATGCCGCCAAGGCGCTGGTGGAAGTGTCGAACTCGATCGGCGCGGGCATCCTCGTGCAGCACAGCGGCAGCCTGCGGGCCGAGGCGATCGCCGACTGGGCCGGCGCCGACATGCGCGAACGCGAGGCGCTTACCGAACTCGCCGATTTCGCCCGTCCGCATGGCGTGCGCATCGCGCTCGAGAACATCTTCACCACCGAGCTCGGTCAGTATCGCCAGACCCCGACCGAGGTGGCCGAGACAGTCAAGGCGGTGAACCACCCGAACGTCGTGGCGCTGATCGACTTCAGCCACGCCTATATCGAATCCACCTTCAAAGGCCTCGATTTCCGCGCCGAGATCCGCGCCATGGCGCCGGTCGCCGGGCACCTGCACCTGCACGACTCCTTCGGCCGGCCGCAGGGCTTCTACAAAGCTTTCCACCCGCAGGAAAACACGGCAATGGGGATCGGCGACCTGCACATGCCGCTCGGCTGGGGCGACATCGCCTGGGACGAGATCTTCGCCGAGCTGAGCTTTCTGCCCGATACCGTGGCGATGATGGAAATCGGCCGCCGCTATCGCCGCGAACAGCCCGAGAGCCTCACGCGCGCCAAGGCGCTGGCTGGCCTCGACGCGGCTCCCGAGGCTGTGGCGGCGGAGTAATCCAGGCTGGTGCGTGGGGAGCCCACGCACCAGCCTGGCACTTGGCTGGACCGAGATCGGTCGAAAGATAGCTAGGTCATCTCGCGCGGTTGCTCGGCGTCGCGCGGGGCCTGCTGGCGCAGCACCAGCACGAGGCCGACCAGCGCGATGATGCCGCCTGCCGCCATGCGCAGGTCAAAGCCTTCGCCGAGCAGCAGGATGCCCATCAGCACGGTCATCAGCGGCGTCATCAGGCCGAGCGGCGCGACGATCGAGGCGGGATAACGCTGCAGGATGCCCAGATAGAGGGTCGTCGCCAGCAGGGTCACCGCGACAACCGAGAAGGCGAGCCCGGCGAAGAACGGCCAGCCGGCACCGAGGCTTGCCGTCACCGGCGTGGCTTCGGCCAACAGCGAATAGGCCAGCATGGGCGGCGCCGAGACGAAAGCGGTCCAGGCCTGCATGGTCAGCGGCTTTATGGCGCCATAGCGTTTGAGCAGCACCTGGCCGAGCGAGATGGCGATGGCCGAGACGAAGGCGAAGAGCAGCCCGAGGCTGACGCTGGCGCCTTCGCCGTCCCACATCACCAGGATCACCCCGCCCAGCGCCAGCGCGATGCCGGCGCCGCGCATGAGGCCGACCCGCTCGCCGAGCAGCAGCACCGAGAGCAGGGCAGTGATCGGGATCGCCGTCTGCAGGACGATCGAGACGCTCGACGAGGTGGCGTGCGACAGGCCGAGGAACATCAGGCCGAAATGGCAGGCGCCCATCAGAAAGCCGATGCCGAGGATCGGCAGCAGCGGACGGGGCAGGGGCCGAAGCAGCGGCGACAGGATCGCCGCGACGATGAGGAAGCGCGCCGCCGCATAGAAGATCGGGGCGACCGCGAACTCGGAGAACAGCACGCGGCTGACGACCAGGTTCAAGGCCCAGATCAGGCAGACGGCAGCATAAAGCAGAAGGTCGAGGGGGCGCATGGAAGCTCGGAGGGGATGACGCGAACGCGCCGCCAGCGGGCATGGCATATGGCCGCCGATCTGCCAATGGGCCTTTCGTTGCCGGACGCGCCCACCGTTGCGCGCGGGGCGGGCTCGCCCTACCTCTGGGGCGACAACAGGATGGCTCGTCGATGGATGCCGAAACTCTCGCGCCTCAAAGCGCAGCGCCCGCCGGAGTGGCGATCAAGACCGAGATCGTGGTCATCGGCGCCGGGCAGGCGGGGCTGTCGTCGGCCTATCACCTGAGGCAGCGCGGGCTCGCGGCGGGGCGTGGCTTCGTCATGCTCGACCAGTCGCCGAGGGCGGGCGGCGCCTGGCAGTTCCGCTGGCCGTCGCTGACGCTCAGCACGGTCAATCGGGTGCATGACCTGCCGGGCATGGCGTTTTCCGAGGCCGTCGATACCAGCAGGGACACGGTCGAGGCGGCGATCGCCGTGCCGCGCTATTTCGAGGCTTACGAGGAGAAGTTCGGGCTCAGCGTCTACCGGCCGGTCAAGGTGAAGGTGGTGTGCCGGCGTGGCGAGCGCTTCCGGGTCGAGACCGACCGCGAGACGTTCTCGGCGCGCGGCATCATCAATGCCACCGGCACCTGGGAAACGCCCTACATCCCCGACTATCCCGGGCGCGAGCAGTTCAAGGGACGGCAGCTCCATACCCGCGACTATCGCACGGCGGCCGAATTCGCCGGCCAGCATGTGGTGATCGTCGGCGGCGGCATTTCGGCGATCCAGTTGCTCAACGAGATCTCTCAGGTGACCAGCACGACCTGGGTGACGCGACGGCCGCTGCAGTTCCGCGATGGGCCGTTCGACCAGGAAGCGGGGCGCGCCGCGGTGAAGCTGGTCGAGGACCGGGTGCGCCAGGGCCTGCCGCCGAACTCGGTGGTTTCGGTCACCGGCCTGCCGCGCTCGCCGCTGATCGAAGCGATGGCGGCGCGCGGCGTGCTGAAGCGGCAGGAAATGTTCTCAGAGATCACCGAGACCGGGGTGCGCTGGAACGATGGCAGCGCGCAGCATGCCGACGTGATCCTCTGGTGCACCGGGTTTCGCTCGTCGCTCGATCACCTGGCGCCGCTGCTGCTGCGCGAGGCGGCAGGCGGCATCCTGATGGGGGGGCGGCTTGCCACCCAGGTGGTCAAGGAGCCGCGCGTCCATCTGGTCGGCTATGGCCCGTCGGCCTCGACCATCGGCGCCAACCGGGCCGGCTCGGCGGCGGCGAACGAGCTGCTGGCGACGCTGGGTTTGTAAGCATCATCGCGGGTCTCGCGTGTGGCCCAACAAAAGGGGCGCGCCGCAGCGCGCCCCGATCTGGTCCGTCGAGCTTCGCCTACTTGGCGCAGATACCCGGATCTTCCTTGGTGCAGAGGTCGAGGCCGGTATACATCGGGTCCGGCACGGACTCTCCCTTGATCAGCTTGATCAGCACATCGGGTGCCTCGTTGCCCATCTGATAGGGGCGCTGGCCGATCTGGAACTGGCTGCGGCCTTCGCGGAACGCCTGGGTCTGCGGCGGCAGCGTGTCACCGGCGATGATCACCAGGTCGCCGCTCTTGAGCTTGTCCATCACCTGGTCGGTGTTCTGGGCGTAGGCCTGCGGCCCGAACTGCGCCCAGCCACCGACGAGCACGAAGGCGGTCAGGTTGGGCTGCGCGGTGAAGACGTCCGCCATCTGCTGGTTGGCAGTGGGGATATCGTCATTGGTGTAGGTCGGGCAGCCTTCGGCCTCGGTCCAGCCATTGGAGTTGTTCAGCCGTTCGGTGCCCTTGGCGCCGGCGATGGTATCGCGGAAACCGGCGGCGCGTTCGTTGATGTTGGCGGCGGCGACGTTGCCGAGCTGCAGGCAGACAGTGCCGCCCGTGGGCTTGAGCTTCATCAGCTCGGTGGCCATGCCGACGCCCATGTCATAGTTGTTGGTGCCGAAATAGGTCTTGCGCAGCGCCTTGTCGGCCGGCAGCAAGTCCGCGTCGATGGTCATGATCGGCATGGTCGGCGCCGCGGCTTTCAGCATGTTGGCCATGGCCGGGGCATTGGACGGCGAGATGGCGATGCCGGCGACGCCCTTGCTGATCAGATCCTGCACGATCTGCACTTCGCCGGCTTCGTCCGAGCTGAGCGCCGGGCCGGTGTAAAGGCAGGTATATTCGCTGTCGGCGTGAGCGGTGTTCCAGTCGGCACAGCCCTGGCCCATCACCGTGAAGAACGGATTGTCGAGGCCTTTGACGACGACGGCGAGGATCTTCTTGTCCTGCGCCATGGCGCTGCCCGCGAGCGCGACGGCAATGGCCGCGCCGGCAAGCACAAACGTAGTCTTACGCATAGTCTTCCTCCCTCAGGTTCAGTCCCGGCCTGCGTTGCGCAGACCCTCCGTCGAGCCCGATTGACGTACCTCAAGAAGCGGGAGGTCCCTGGCCGCCCGCTGGTCCGTCGATCGTCTCGATGAGCTCCTCGTCCTGTCGCGGGCTGCCGCGCGCGCCGTTGCCCGGTGCTGCGCTCCGCCTGTCGGGCCGGATACTGAGACGACACGTTGCAATAGTCAATCGGGCTGATGCACGTGCACATTCTAGCGCTCCAAGTTGTCAGACATTCCTGTGAAGACGTTGGAAAGGTTACGCAAAAAGCAACCGGCCGATTGTTTTTGATGGTCGGTAAACAAATGCTCGAAGTCGATTGACGCTCGCCGCATCATCCCGCATAGATTTTCCCGCGACATCTGGAGGAGGGCGAAGCCTTCCAGCCTTGGGAGGGGCGATGATGGCGGTTCTCGAGCTGGCGAACATCGCCAAGCATTACGGCGCTATCACTGCATTGACCGACATTTCGCTGACGCTCAACGCGGGCGAAGTGGTCGGATTGGTGGGCGATAACGGGGCGGGCAAGACCACGCTGGTCAAGATCATCGCCGGCAATTTCCAACCCTCGGAGGGCAGCATCAGCCTCAACGGGCAGGTGGTGCAGTTGCACGGCCCCAAGGACGCGCGATCGAAGGGCATCGAGATCGTCTACCAGGACCTGGCGCTGGCCGATAACCTCACGGCGGCGGCCAATATCTTTCTCGGCCGCGAACTCACCACCATTGCGCGAACCCCCGAGGAAGCGGAGCTGCCGTTCCGCCAGCGGCGGCGCGGCTGGCGGCTGTTCATGCCCGAAATTCTCGACTACGGCGCCATGTACAGGAAGGCCGGGGAGCTGTTCGCCGAACTCAAATCCGAGACGCGGCCGCGCGATGTGGTGCGGCGCATGTCGGGCGGGCAGCGGCAGGCCGTGGCCATCGCCCGCACCCGGCTTTCCAACCCGAAGATCGTCTTGATGGACGAGCCGACCGCGGCGATCAGCGTGCGGCAGGTGGCCGAGGTGCTAAACCTGATCCGCCGGCTCAAGGAGCAGGGCATCGCGGTGGTGCTGATCAGTCACCGCATCCCCGACGTCTTCGCGGTGTGTGACCGGCTGGTGGTGCTCAGGCGCGGCCGCAAGGTCGCCGACAAGCGGGTCGCCGATTCCTCGCCCGAGGAAGTGACCGGGTTGATCACCGGCGCGCTGCAGAGCGCCTGAGGAGCTTGCCGACATGACCACCGACACCTCGCTCAAGGACGCCATCGACCAGCAGACGCACCGCGGCTTTCTGCCCTGGCTGATCAGCCGGCAGATCTTCTGGATCCTGTTGGCCGTGATCATCGCCATCGTGGCGATGATGCTGCTGACCAAGACCTTCGCGACGCCGCAGAACCTGTTCAACGTCACCCGCAACTTTGCCTTTGTCGGCATTGTCGGGCTGGGCATGACGGCGGTGATCATCACCGGCGGCATCGACCTGTCGGTCGGCGCCACGGTGCTGATCTCGGCGATGACCACCACCATCATCATGCATGCGGGCCTGCCGATCACGCTGGCCATTCCGGCCTCGATCGCCGCGTCGCTGCTGGTCGGGCTGATCAACGGCGTATTGATCGCCATTGTCGGGATGCCGGCCTTCGTGGTGACGCTCGGCATGATGTCGATCGCCCGCTCGATCGGCATGGTGATGTCGAACAATGCGCTGATCTACGAGTTCGGGCCGGACCAGCCGATCCTGTTCAGCATCGGCGGCGGCTCGGTGGTGGTCGGGGGGCTACCGATCCCCAACCCGCTGATCGTCATGGTGGTGCTGGCGCTGATCACCGGCTTCGCACTGCGCTGGACCCGCTGGGGCCGGCATCTCTACGCGATCGGCGGCAATGAGAAGGCGGCGATCCTCACCGGCGTGCCGGTGAAGGCGGTGAAGATCTCGGTCTACATGTTCGTGGCGTTCTGCGCCGGCCTGACCGGGTTCCTGCAGACCGGCTGGCTCGGCTCGGTCACCACCGGGTTCGGCACCGGGCTCGAACTCACGGTCATCGCCGCCACCGTCATCGGCGGGGCGAGCCTTGCCGGCGGCACCGGTACGGCGCTCGGCGCCGTGGTCGGCGCGGCGCTTATCGAGATCATCCGCAACAGCCTGACGCTTCTGGGCATCAGCACGTTCTGGCAGGGCACGTTCGTCGGCTCATTCATCATCCTGGCCGTCGCGTCCAACCTGCTGCGCAACAAGGATACCGGGGAGTAGCCGGCGCGACGGCTCCTCCGCCAAGCCCGGGTCGTGTCGAACGACTCGCGCTTACCCCTCGACCCGCTCCATCAGCCCTTCTTGCCGAATATCGACATACTGTCCGGCGAGATCGTCGGCGACGCCGCTGGCCAGCCAGGCGATGACCCGGGCCGGACGCTCCGGCGGCTGCAGGTTCTCGCGCGGCACCTCGGAGATCTGGTTGATCTTGGCCGCGCGGATCGAGGCCTGCATGTCCGTGTCGACAAGGCCGGGCGCGAAGGCGAAGCCGCGGAGGCCGATCTCGGCGCCTTCGAGTTCGATCGAGCGGGTCAGCATCATGAGCGCCGCCTTGCCGGCGCAATAGGCCGACCAGCCCGACATGGCGTGGTTGGCGGCGCCGCTCACCACGTTGACGACGCGGCCACCCTTGAGGTCGGGCCACAAAGCCGCGACCAGCGCGGCGGGGCCGCTGACATTGACGGTCAGCGACCGGTCGAAAGCCAAGGCATCGAGCGCGCTGAGCTTCGCCATCGGTTCGATGGTCGCGGCATTGTTGACGAGGATGTCGATGCGGCCATAGAGCGCCAGCGCCACGGCAGCGCGTGCCGGAATGGCGGCGAGGTCGCCGACGTCGAGGACCAGTTCGCTGGCCTTGCCGCCTTTGGCGGTGACAGCTGCGATCACCTCGGCACAGTCGCCGGCCTTGCGGCCCGAAGCGATGACAGTGGCGCCGAGCTCGGCCAGCGCCAGCACGGTGGCGGCGCCGAGGCCGGCGCGCGCGCCGGTGACCAGCGCGACTTTGCCTTGCAGGGATGCGCTCATTTCGTCGGGCCTCGCTGGGCTGCGGCGCGGACGGAGTCCGCACTGGGCGTCGAGGCATAGGCCTGGAAGCCGCCGGTGATGTTGATCAGTTCGCCGGTGACGAAGCTGGTGTCGGGGCCCATCAGCCAGCTGACGCCGCCGGCCACATCCTCGGGGGTGCACCAGCGGTGCAGCGGGATGGTGGCGACCACGTCGGCCTCGAAATCGTCCCAGCTCTTGCCGAGCTTTTCGGCCTTGGCGCGGAAGGCTTTCTCCATGCCGGTGCCGGGCCCGACATGACCCGGGGCAATGGCGTTCACCCGCACGCCGCTCGAGGCCATCTCGATGGCGAGGCACTGGGTCAGGCCCCAGATGGCGTTCTTGGAGGAGAGGTAAGCCGAGGAGAACGGGTTGCCGAAGCCGAGCTTGGTGATGATGTTGACGATCTGGCCGCTCTGCTGCGCCGCCATGATGCGGGCCGCCTCGCGCGACATCAGGAAGGTGCCGCGGGTGTTCACCGAAAAGATCCGGTCCCAATCCTCGACGGCGGTTTCCACCACCAGCGCCTGCATGTGGATGCCGGCATTGTTGACCACGCCATACAGCCCGCCATGGCGCGCCGCGACGGCTTTGACGCCTGAGATCACCGAGGCTTCGTCGCCAATGTCGATCAGCTCGAGGTCGCAGCCGATGGCGCTGGCGGCGCTTTCGGCTACCGCCTGATCGCGGTCGGCGATCACCACGGTATGGCCGTCGGCATGCAGGCGCTTGGCGATGGCGCGACCGATGCCGCCGCCTCCGCCGGTGACGATGATGGCTCCAGTACTCACAGGGCACTCCAGGCGCGGAACAGGTCGCGCAGTTTCACGGTCTCGGTCAGCACGTCATCGTGCAGCGTATCGAAATAGCCCTGGTGGACGACTTCGGCAGCTAGCCATCCGTCGTAGCCGGCATCGCGCAAGGTGGCGAACAGGGCGGGGAAGTTGAGCGTTCCCTGGTCGAGCTTGGCCTGCAGCGCGCCGGGCCGCGCCTGGCGCAGATGGATATGGCCGGCCCAGCGGGCGAGCGCATCGATCTCGTCCTGCCGATAGCCGGACACGGCGAAGTGCGCGTAGTCGAGCGCCAGCTTCACGCCGGGGGCGCGTTCGCAGAGCTCGGCCGTGAGGGCGGGGCTTTCGAGATAGGAATGGACATGCGGCTCGATGCAGACGGTGACACCGGTATTGGCCGCGAGATCGAGCAGCGGCTTCAGCGACTCGACGGTTTCGGCCAGCGCCTCCGTGCGGCTCTGTGCGCCGTTGATCACGCCGGGGAGGATGAACACCGTGGGCGAGCCGGCGGCAGCGCAGAACTTCAGCACGGCGGCGAAGTCGGCGGCGTTCCTCGTGCGATTGGCGGGGTCGGCGAGGTTACGGTCGGCAACGGAGTTGCCGAACAGGTGGTAGAGGTTGGCGACCGGCAGCGGCAGGCGCTTTCGCAACTCGTCGGCATAGGCTTCGGGCGCTGTCAGGAGCCGGGTGCGATCGAGCGCGGAGCGGTAGAAGTAACCGATATCGAGGCCCGCGATGCCGAGCACCCTGGCAACGCCGCCGACCTCGTCGAGCGTCAGTTCGGGGAAAGACCAGCTGGTGACGCTGAGCTTCACAGCACGTCCTCCATGCGCCCCGATCTCGCCGAGCGGTACATGGCGTCGAGCAGCACGCTCGAGCGCATGCCGACCACGCCGTCGGCAGGGTTCGGCACCTGCTTGCCGCGCGCCAGATCGACCAGGAGGGTAATAGGCGCCACCTGCTCGTAGGCACCGGCATCGGGGCCGAGATCGGCGATATGGGTTTTGCCGTCGTGACGGATCACTTCCACCCGGGCCCGTTCGATGTCGAACAGCATCATCCCCTCGGTGCCGAAGATGCGGATGTCGATCTGGTAGCCGCGCGACTTGGGCACGGTGGCCGAGCCGGAGAGCGCCATGGTGGCGCCGTTGGCGAACTCGACCACGGCGGCGTCGTAGAAATCGACACCGGCGGGCGACAGGCCGGTCTTCGCGAACACCTTTGCCGGGTCGAGATCGACGATGCGGAACAGCGCGCCGAGCCCGTGGGTCAGCTGACCCCAGCCATAACCGCCGGATTTCTTCGGGTCGGCCCAGGTGGAGACCGGCGGGCGGAACAGGTGGTCTTTGGTTTCGACCATCGGCTCGCCGCCGAACAGGTCGGCCAGCGCCGAGGCCATCTGCGCCACCACGTGGCGGACCTCGCCGACCCAGCCGTCCGCCACCAGCTGATGGGCGGTCTCGACGATCGGCCTGAAATTCCAGCCATAGGGCAGGATGATCTGGGTGTTGTTGGCATTGGCGGTGGCGAGGAGGGCACGGGCATCGGCGGCGCTGGTCGCCATCGGCTTTTCGATCAGCGTCGGCAGGCCGCGCGACAGGGCCAGTTGCGCATGCTCGGCGTGAAGGATGTGCGGCGAGGCGACGACCACGCCATTGAGGGTCTCCCTGGCCAGCATTTCCGCCGCATCGAAATACGGCTTCACACCGGGAAAGCTGGCGACCACCTTCTCCATGCCATCGGCATCGGGGCGGTTCACCGCGACGATCTCGACATTGGGGTTGGCGCGCAAAGCGGGGATGTGGCTGAGGGTCGCCCACCAGCCGGCGCCGATGACGCCGATATTGACCTTGTCGTTCAAGCTATCCTCCCAGGGATCGGCGCTTAGGCGCTCTCTCAGGTGTTCTTGGCCAGGTAGTCGTGGATGATCTCGCCGGTGACGAGGGTGAAATCGGCGCGCCAGTAGAAGGCCTCGAGCGGCTCGACCACCGGCAGGCGGAACACCGGCGCCTGGGCGTTGGGCCTGAGCTCGACCGTTGCCGGACCACGCCAGCACTCATGCACCTTGACGTCGGTGAGCTTGCGCGAGGTGATCTGGCGGATCGCCGGGGTGCCGTCGATGTGGTTGACGGCCTTCAGATTGAGATTGGTGCCGTAGTCGAAATGCGCCTTCATCATCGCGGGATCGACGGGCTGCTGCTTGTAGGGCGTGGTGACGGTGATGACGTCGATGCCGTTGCGCTCGACGCCGCCGACCATCAGGTCGCCGCGGAATTCGAGGAACGGGTTGGCGAGCTTCTTGGGCTGGCCATGCACCTCGCGGCCATGCGCCACGCCGCCATCCGAGGCGAGGAACAAATAGGGCGAGTAGGCGCCGGAGCGGCCGTTGGGGAGCTTGGCGCCGAACATCACGTTGGCCTCGTGATAGGGGCCGATCCAGCTGGTGTCGTTCATCTTGTAGATGTGCACGCAGACCACGTCGCCGGTGGCTTCGACCGGCGGTGGGGCGAGGAACTGCATCGCCTTGGGGTCGGTACGCCAGAACACCGTCAGCACCTCGGCATTGCGGAAGGTGAAGGGGAAGGGCGGGATGAACGGCGCATCCCACGGAGTGGAAAAGCCACCGGCGAGGATGTCGGCCTCGGTGACCTTGTCGAGGCCCCAGCGTCTTTCGGTCATTCGTTCTTTGCCTTCATCGCAGCCTCGGTGGATTGCAGCACATGGTCCATGTGGGTGGTCATCGCCTGCCGTGCGGCAGCAGCATCGCGCCGCCGGATCGCTTCGACAATGATGCGATGGTCGGCAATCGATGTGGAAATGACATTGGGCGTTTCCGACGCGGTCTTCCGGAACTCCTGGCCGAGCACATTGAGGCTCTGGGCGGCGCGCGACAGGAACTCGTTGCCGGAAAGTTCGCCCAGCCGGCGATGGAAGGCGGTATCGACGTCGCGATAGCGCGCCGGCTCGAGTTTAGCCGCTTCCTGCGCCGCGATCAGCGCGTCGAGCTCATCCAAGGCTGCCGTGTCGCCGCGGGTGGCGGCGAGCGCTGCAATCTCGCCTTCGATCAGTTTTCGCGCTTCGTAGAGCTTTTCGACCTCTGCGGCGCGCAGGGTGAGGAAAAAGGTCAGCGGCGCCAGGAGGTCGGAGGCCTCGAGCTGCGAAACGAACACGCCGCCACCATGCCGCACCTCGATGACCCCCAGCACGGCGAGGGCCCGCAATGCTTCGCGCAGCGTCGGGCGGGAAACGTCGAAGGTTTCGGCGAGCTTGCGCTCGGGCGGCAACTGGTCGCCGGGTTTCAGGTTGCCGGTGGTGACGAGGCCGAGCAGGCGCGCCACCAGCATCTCGGTCAGGCCGGAACGGCGCAACGGCACTTCGCCGCTGAGATCACTGATCGGCACTGGTTAGGCTCCCTGATGCGGGTGCGGCTTCGACAAGCCGTCTTCATCGCAAGTGGCCAAGTGGTCTGACCACTTCTTGACCTAGCAGCGCCCCCGGTGCTAGTCAACGCCGGACAATGCCGAGCCTGGGCAACAGGCCAAGATGGAGGATGCCGCATGCGCGTGGGCCAGATCAGCAGCCACGTGATCCGCTATGCCGACACCAACGACCACGGCAACCTGCGCCAGACAGTGCTGGTCAGGGTGGAGACGGTGGACGGTGTGGTCGGCTGGGGCGAAGGCATCGCCATGTGGCCGGAGGCCTGCTGGGCGACCAAGACGCTGATCGATACCGGCTTCGGACCGCTGCTCAAGGATGCCGGCGAGATCAGCATCACGACAGCCTGGGAGAAGATGCGGGCGCATGCCTGGTGGTATGGCGAGGGCGGCATTGCCTGCTTCGCCTATTCGGCGCTCGACATGGCGCTGTGGGATATCGAGGGCAAGCTCCGGGGCAAGCCGCTCTATGAGCTCTTGGGCGGCAAGGCGCATGAGAGCCTGCCGGCCTATTCCTCCAGCCACGTCAACAAGGCGACCCGGGCGCTCTGCGTCGAGGAGATCGTCGGCTACCAGGCGGAAGGCTATCGCGGCGCCAAGCTCGGCTTCGGCAAGCGCGGCCTCTCCAATATCGGGCAGGATCCCGACAACGACGTGGCTTTCGTGCGCGAGTTGCGCGAAGCACTCGGGCCCGAGTTCGAGATCATCGTCGATGTCGGCAACGGGGTGAAATGGGATCGCGAGACCGGTATCGCGACGACCCGGCGCATGGCGGAATACGACATCGGCTGGATCGAGGAGCCGTTCTATCCGACGCGGATCGACGATTATCGGGCGCTCAAGGCGGCGCTGCCGGAGATGCCGATCGGCACGGGCGAGCGCGAGTTCACGGTGACCGGCTACCAGCGCTTGATCGAGACCGGCACGGTCGACGTGCTGGGGGTCGATCCGTCGCGGGCCGAGGGGGTCACCGGGTTCTCGAAAATCGACGCGCTCTGCGGTGCGGCCGGGATCACCATCAACGCCCACGCCTGGAGCACGGCGATCCTCAGCGCGGCGAGCCTGCATCTGTCGCTCTGCTCACCCAATGCCCGGCTGTTCGAGTTCAAGCCGATCCCGGTGGTGGTGCAGGCGGACCTGGTCGACGAGCCGATCCGCCAGCGCGATGGGCGGGCTTATGCGCCGACCCGTCCGGGGCTTGGGATCGAAGTGGACGAGGCGGTGGTGAAGGCGTTGAGCCTTGGGTAGCGAGCATAGACGGTGGAGGGATGCGCCTTCTCCCCTTGCGGGAGAAGGTGGCCGAAGGCCGGATGAGGGGTATCTCTCCGCGTACGGGATCGCTCCTCGCTTCGCTCGGATCGCGCTACACTTCGTTGCGCGTACCCCTCATCCGGCGCTGCGCGCCACCTTCTCCCGCAAGGGGAGAAGGCAGATCGGTGCGAGTGGCGGAGAGGAGCTAAACCTCCAGTATCCGCCTTACCTCCCCCGCCAGCGCCAGGCCGAGCGTCTTATGCGCGCCGGCATCGAGGTGGATGCCGTCGTCGTCGCTCGAACTGATGACGCTGCCGGCGTCGAAAAAGTGCACGCCATAGGCCTTGGCGACGCGGGCATACTCGGTGGCGAACTTGTGCGATTTGGCGCTGCCGCCCTCGAACATCTCGGTGAGCCAGGTGAGCCTGGCCAGCGGGGCGGGCGAGACCAGCAGCACTTCGGGCGCGAGGCCCTCGGGGCCCGCCGTGGAGCGGCGCACCAGGTCGGCGAGTTTGCCGGCGCCATCGGCGATGTCGCCGGCGGTCATCGACAGGCGGGCTTTCAGGTCGTTGGTGCCCAGCATGATGATCACCAGGTCGAGCGGCATGTGGGTGATCAGCGACACCGGCAGGTAGCGTTCGCCGTTGCGGATCGCGCCTTCGATCGGATCGTCGACGCAGGTGGTGCGGCCGTTGAGCCCTTCCTCGAAGACCGTAACGCCGGCGCCAAGCGCCGCCTGCATGATGCGCGGCCAGCGCTGGGTGACGCCGAAGCGGCCGCCGGCGCCACGCCAGGGCTGGGGCACGGCGCCCCAGGTGTTGGAATCGCCATAAGCCAGCACCGACAGCGGTGCGGACGCCTGATCTGCCATTCGGACCTCCGTTATCGTCGAGACGTACGGCCGCAGAGTGAGCGCGGTCAACGCATAATTGGTCTGACCAAATAGCCAGAACTGGCTTGCGCCCGAAAAACGGACGCGATATGAGCTTGGATAATTGGACTGACCAATTGTCCAATACAAGGGAGAGAGAACATGCGACTGAAGAGTCTGCGCCTGGCTGCTATCGCCGGGCTGACGGCGGCCCTTATGTCGGGCGCCGCCTTCGCCGAGGATTTCCACGGCTTCGATCCGGCCAATTTCGACGGCAACATGGTGAGCGCCGAGCAGCTTGCCGCCATGGTGGTCGATGCGATCGCCGCCAATGCGCCGCGCAACGGCCAGAAGCTGACTATCGGCTTTGCCAACCTGCAGCGCGACATCTCGTTCTGCCTCAAGGTGGAACAGGGCATCGTCGCCAATGCCGAGGCCGCGGGGATCGACCTGCAGATCGTCGACAACCGGCTCGACGGCGCCACGGCGCTGGCCAATGCCGAGAGCTTCCTGCAGCGCAATGTCGACTTCGTCATCGAATTCCAGACCGATGCGAATTTCGGCGCCACCATCATGCAGAAGATGAACGAGGCCAACACCAAGGTCATCGCCATCGATATCCCGATGCCGGGCGCCACCTTCTTCGGCGCCAACAATCCGAAGTCGGGCTTCATGGGCGGCGCGTATCTCGGCCAGGCGGCGATCCAGAAGTTCGGCGCCGACAAGGTGAAGACCGGTTTCCTCGTGGTCGGCGAACTGCCGCAGTCCGGCGCCGTTCCGGCAATGCGCACCAATGGCCAGGTGGCGGGTTTCAAGGGCGCGGTGGGTGAGTTCCCGGATGCGCAGATCATCAAGATCGACACCAAGAACACGCTCGAAGAGAGTTTCACCCAGATGAACAATGTCATCGGGCGGATTCCCGAAGGCGTGCCGATCATGGTGACGGCGATCAACGACCAGGCAGCAACCGGCATGCTGCGCGCCGTCAAGCAGGCGGGCCGCGAGGCTGACCTGATCGTCGTCGGCATGGGCGCCGACGAAATCCAGACGCTGATCGACGAGCCGGCCTTCGTCGCCTCGGTGGGCTATTTCCCCGAGCGCTACGGCAACTTCCTCGTGCCGCTGGCGCTGATGGAACTGGCCGGCAAGGACGTGCCGGATACCGTGCTGATGACCCACTACATGGTCACCGACGGCAATGTCTGCGAATTCTACAAGGACTTTGCATGCTCGGCGACGCCGGACGCGATCACCTTCGAGCTGCCCGAGGCCGCCTACAAGGCTCACCTCGAAGAGATCCGCAAGCTCCCCGAGCTGCAGGACTCGCTCAACCTGATCCCGACCAACTGACCCTGAATTGGGACGGTGGCATCCGCCATCGTCCCAATCTTTTTCCGGCAGGTTATGGCATGTCCAGCATACCCCGGCTTTCGATGCGCGGCATCGGCAAGTCCTTCGGCGGCGTCCCGGTGCTCAGCAATGTCGAGCTCACGCTCGAAGCGGGCGAAGTCGTCGCCTTGCTCGGCTCGAACGGCGCCGGCAAGTCGACGCTGGTGAAGATCCTTACCGGGCTCTATAGCCGCGATGCCGGGACCGTCGAAGTCGATGGCGAGGCCGTGCTGTTCGGCAAACCGGCAGACGCGATCGCCGCGGGCGTGAAGCTGCTGCCGCAGGAAATCTCGGTCATGCCCGACCTCAGCGTCGGCGAGAACATCCTGCTCGGTGACCTGCCGATGAAGCCGGGCTTCGGCTTCAAGCAGGTCGACTACAAGACCATCCACATCCGCGCCACGGAGCTGCTCGCCCAACTGGGGTTCGAGGCGCTCGATACGCACCAGGACGTCAAGCGCCTGTCGGTGGCCGAGCAGCGCATCGTCGAGATCGCACGCGCCATTGCCGGGCAGGCGCGCATCCTGATCATGGACGAGCCGACCGCGGCGCTCACGGAGCAGGAAGCCGAACTGCTGTTCGCCATCATCCGCCGGCTGAAACAGCAGAAGGTCTCGGTGGTTTACATCTCGCACTACATGAGCGAGGTGTTCGAGATCTCCGATCGCATCGTGGTGCTGCGCGACGGGCGCAATGCCGGCGATTTCGTCACCCGCGACACCAACAAGGCCGAAGTGCTGGCCGCCATGCTCGGCGCCACAGCCGGCGATCTCTATCCCACCGAGCCGCCCCCGCCGCCCGGTACCGACGTGCTGAAGGTCGAAGGCTTTGGCGTGCGCGGCAAACTTGCCGATGTCAGCTTTACGGTGCGCTCGGGCGAGATTCTCGGGATCTTCGGGCTGGTCGGCTCGGGCGTCGAAGTGCTGGGCCGGGCGCTTTATGGCGCAGTGCACAGCGAGCGCAGCGGCCAGGTGACGCTGGATGGGCGGCCCTATCGGCCGTCGACGCCGCAGCACGGCAAGGAGGCCGGTATCGGCTTCGTTGCCGCCGAGAGGAAGAAGGAAGGCATCATCGCCGACCTGACGGTGCGCGAGAACATCGCGCTGCCGTTCCAGAACCGCTTCACTCGCGGGCTGTTCGTTTCGACCGAAGCGGAGACCGGGCACGCGCAGAACTGGATCCGCTACCTCGGCATCCGCACCCGCGGGCCGGAACAGAAACTCAGGACGCTGTCGGGCGGCAACCAGCAGAAGGTGTGCCTCGCCCGCTGGCTGGTCGAGGGCGTGAAGCTCTTGATCCTCGAAGAGCCGACGCGTGGCGTCGATATCGGGGCGCGTCGCGAGATCTACGGCAAGCTGCGCGAACTGACCGCCAAGGGCTTTGCGGTGGTCATCCTCTCCTCCGATGTCGAGGAAGTCGCCGGCATTTCCGATCGCTCGCTGGTGCTCGATCGCGGGCGCGTCGTCGAACAATTCCCGCGCGGGGTCACCCCCGCCGCGCTGATGGCCGCCACGGCCGAAACCCAAACTGCCTGAAGGATCGCCATGGCCACCACCGAGACCACCGTCGTCGCCCCGTCGCTGAAGCGCCGGTTCATGGAGCTGCTGGCCAAGCCCTGGTCCGGCGTCGCCATGCTCTTGGTGTTCTACCTGATCCTGATCGCGGTGTTCTCGATCCTGTCGCCGTTCTTTTTCAACACCCGCAACATGCTGCAGATCGGGCTCAACGTCGCCTATATCGGGCTGATGGCGGCGGCGGGTACGCCGCTGATCATTGCCGGCGGGCTCGACCTGTCGGTGGCGGCGATTGCCGGGCTGACCGGGGTGATGATTTCGCTGCTGGTCGGGCTCGGCGTGCCGGTCTGGGTGGCGGTCGGGCTGGCGCTGGCGCTTGCCGCGGCGATCGGCGTCGCCAATGGGCTGTTCACCACCCGGCTGAAGCTCAATCCGCTGATCACGACGCTGGGGATGATGAGCATCGTTTCGGGCATCGCCCTGGTGCTGACCGGCGGCCTCACCCGGCCGTTGATGATCCCCGGCTTCAACTGGATCGGCAGCGAGCGGCTGTTCTCGATCCCGATTCCGCTGATCATCATGGTGGTGACCTTCTTCGCCCTGTGGCTGGTGATGACCAAGACCAAGTTCGGCCGCTTCATCTATGCGGCCGGCGGCAATGCCGAGGCGTCGCGGCTGATCGGCATTCCCGTCGAGCGCACGGTGATCGTGCTCTATGTCATCTCGGCGCTGGCCGGCGCCGTTGCCGGCACCATTCTCGGCGCCATGCTGGGGGCGGCCGGCCCGAACGCCGCGGGCTCGCAGCTGCTCACCGTCATTGCCGCCATCATCCTCGGCGGCACCAGCCTCAATGGCGGGCGCGGTTCGGTGTGGGGCACGCTCCTGGCGGTGCTGATCCTGGGGACGCTCAACAATGGCTTGACCCTGCTCAACGTATCGAGCTTCTGGCAGGATGTGACGCGCGGCGTCGTCCTGATGCTCGCGGTGAGTCTGGATCAGTTGCGCAATCGCGCCCTGGGTGAGTGATGATCGCGGTTGAGTCCTATGCGCCTATCGAACGCAGCAGTTCCGTTGCCGAGCAGGTGGCCAAGCGCCTGCTCGAGATGGTGCGGACCAAGGCGCTGAAGCCGGGCGATCAGTTGCCGCCCGAACGGGAACTCGCCACCTATATGCAAGTCAGCCGGCCGAGCCTGCGCGAAGCGCTGCGTGGGCTGCAGATCCTCGGCGTCCTCAAGATGCGGCAGGGCGGCGGCATCTATGTCACCGGGCTCGAGGCTTCGGACCTGCTGGGTCCGCTGCAGTTCCTCATCACGCTCGACAGCCAGAATCTCGGCTCGCTCTACGAGAGCCGGCACATGATCGACGGCTCGATCGCGCGGCTGGCCACCGAACGGATCACCGACGCCCAGATCGCGAGCCTCCATCGACTGGTCGAGGCGCAGGTGCATCTCACCAGCGACTCGCTCGGCTTCCGGCTCGCCGATACCGAGTTTCACGAAACCATCGCGGCTGCGACCGGCAACACCTTCCTCGTCACCATCTCGCACTCGCTCTACGTGCTCGGCATGGAGTATCGGCGGATCGCTGCAGAAACGCCCAATGTTCTGGAGCGTTCGCTCGCCGAGCACCGGGTGATCGTTGCGGCGCTCGAGGCGCGCGACGCGGCGGCGGCGGAAGCGGCCATGCAGGCGCATCTGCTCAGCGTCCACCGATCGACCCTCGAAGTGATGCAGGCCAAGGGCGCCTGATCGCCACAACTGACAGGAGACAGCCATGTCCGAGCGCATTGCCTTTCGCATGAAGGTGCATCCCGGCAAGATCGCCGAATACAAGAAGCGGCACGACGAGATCTGGCCCGAACTCAGCCAGGCGCTGCGCGACGCCGGCGTCTCCGACTACTCGATCTGGCACGACCCGGAGACCGACGAGCTGTTCGCGACGCTGGTGCGCACTGCCGACCACAGCATGGCCGATCTCCCCAAGACCGAGATCAACAAGCGCTGGTGGACGTTCATGAGCGACATCATGGACTATAATGACGACGGCACGCCTGAAGTCGTCGACCTCAAGCAGGTCTTCCACCTCTCCTGATATCGATCGGTCCCTCTCCATGTCCGACTTCACCATCAAGTCCGTGCGCGTTTCGCTCGTTGAGAGCGAGGGCGACGGCGGCGACTATTTCCAGCAGGGGCGCGGCCACTGGCTGATCGACACGCTGATCGCCAACCCGATGTCGGGCTACGAGAAATACAAGGCGTCGCGCCAATCCTGGGGCATCGGGGTGATGGGCTCGATCGTGGTCGAGATCGAGAGCGAGGGCGGCGTCACCGGCGTCGCCACCGGCTTCGGCGGCCCGCCGGCGGCGTGGCTGGTGGCCAACCATTTTGCCCGCTTTCTCGTCGGCGAGGATGCGCGCAACACCTCGAAGATCTGGGACCAGATGTTCCGCGCCTCGATGCCCTATGGGCGCAAGGGCATGCCCATCGCCACCATCTCGGTGGTCGACCTGGCGCTATGGGACCTCGTCGGCAAGCTCAGGGGTGAGCCGGTCTACAACCTGATCGGCGGCAAGTGCCACGACGAGATCAGCTTTTACTGCACCGGCCCGGCGCCCGACGCGGTGAAGGATCTCGGCTTCTGGGGCGCCAAGGTGCCGCTGCCCCATAGCCATTTCGACGGCGAAGACGGGCTCATAAAGAACATCGAATTCCTTACCGCGCAGCGCGAACTGGTGGGGCCGGATTTCCCGCTGATGGTCGATTGCTACATGGCGCTCACCGTGCCCTATGCGATCCGCCTCGCCGAGAAGGCCAGGCACCTCAACATCTACTGGTGGGAAGAGGTGCTGCACCCCGACGATGTCGAGGGGTTCCGGCTGTTGAAGCAGGCGCATCCGACCCTCAAGTGGACCACCGGCGAGCATGAATATACCCGCTACGGTTTTCGGCGGCTGATCGAGGAGCGAACCATCGACGTGCTGCAGCCCGACGTGATGTGGGTGGGCGGACTGACGGCGCTGCTGCAGATCGCGGCGCAGGCGGCCGCCTACGATATCCCGGTCATTCCGCATGGCTCGGGACCCTACTCATACCAGTTCATCGCCAGCCAGCCGGCGCAGTCGCTGTGCGAGTACGTGGCGGCCAGTCCTGACGGACGCTCGATCCGTCCGATCTTCGGCAAGCTGTTCAGCGGCGAAGACCTGCCGCAGAACGGTCGACTAAAGGTCAGTAGCGCGCCGGGCTTCGGTATGGAAATAGCTGATCGCGGTCTGCTAAAGCCATTCGCCTGATCTAAGAAAGAGTTTCATGAACCAGATTGATCTCAACGGCCAGGTGGCCGTCATCACCGGCGGTGCGCAGGGCATCGGCTTCGCCATTGCCAAGCGGCTGGTCGCCTCCGGCGCCAAAGTGAGCCTCTGGGACATGAATGCCGACCTGTTGGCGAGCGCCAAGGCCGAACTCGGCGCTGCCGCTTCGACCGTTGCGGTCAACATCACCAATTATGACGCCGTGGCCGCCGCAGTGGCGGAAGTCGAAAAGGGTCTCGGCAAGCTCGATATCCTCGTCCACTCCGCCGGCATTGCCGGCAAGAACGCTCCGCTCGACGAGTATGAGCTCGACGAGTGGCGCCGGGTCATCGACATCGACCTCAATGGCGCGTTCTACGTCAACCGCGCCGTGCTGCCGGGCATGAAGGCCCGCAATTTCGGCCGCATCGTCAACATCGCCTCGATCGCCGGCAAGGAAGGCAACCCGAACGCCTCGGCCTACGCCGCGGCCAAGGCCGGCGTCATCGGCATGACCAAGGCGGTGGGCAAGGAAGTGGCGAAGTACGACATCGCCATCAACGTCATCACCCCGGCGACCGCCAAGACCCGCATTCTCGACGAGCTGAAGCCCGAGTTCATCGACTACATGCTGAGCCGCATCCCGCGCGGCCGCTTCCTCGAAGTCGAGGAAGCCGCCAACATGGTGGCCTGGCTGGTGTCGAAGGAAAACAGCTTTACGACCGCCTCGGTGTTTGACCTGAGCGGTGGCCGCGCCACGTACTGATTGAAAGAAGGCCGCCTCAGGGCGGCCTTCTTGCTTGTGGGTGGCACCCACCTCCGCCACCAACTCACCCGAGTATTGGCTGCCGGCTCCTCGCCGGCGTAGCAGGCTAGCCCTGAGCAGTCTCCCACCGGCGTCATTCCCGCGCAGGCGGGAACCCAGTGCGATCTATCACCCTCCACCAGCGCTGCAGCATCCCACTAGGTTCCCGCCTGCGCGGGAATGACGCCGGTGGGAGTGGAGATGCAGTGCACAACCACTGGGCCCATCACCCAAGGTCGGCTTGACCTAAGTAACCAGACGGTGAATTATGCTTGGGCGACCCGCTGGAGGAGCCCGGGTGGCACGACCACCCGACGAGGATACCCCCAGTGAAATACGCGATAGTCGGCGTCGGCGGGCGCCATGCCATGTTCCGCAGGGCGATCACCCAGACGCATGCGGAGGGCAACGACCTGGTCGCCCTGTGCGACGTGAACGAGACCCGGCTGGCGCTTTCCGCCGGCAAAGTCCCAAAGAAGGGCAACGGCATCGCCACCTACGAGGCGGCCGATTTCGAGCGGATGATCGCCGAGCAGCAACCGGACACGGTGATCGTCACCACGCCGGATTATCTGCATCACGAGTATATCGTTAAGGCGCTGAAGGCCGGGCGCAACGTGATGACCGAGAAGCCGATGACGGTGGATCTCGAAAAGCTCCGCGCCGTGCTCGAGGCGCAGCAGCAGAGCGGCAAGCAGCTCACCGTTACCTTCAATTATCGCTACACGCCGGCCCGCACGCAGCTCAAGGACCTGCTGATGAGTGGCGTCATCGGCGACATCACCGCGGTGGATTTCCGCTGGTATCTCGACCGGGTGCACGGCGCCGACTATTTCCGCCGCTGGCACCGCTACAAGGAGAAATCCGGTGGCCTCTTGGTGCACAAATCCACCCACCATTTCGACCTGATGAACTGGTGGGTCGCCTCCACCCCCAAGACCGTCAGCGCCAACGGCAAGCGGGTGTTCTACACGCCTCAGATGGCTGAGGAGCTCGGGCTGGGCGAGCATGGCGAGCGCTGCCACGACTGCCCGGTGTTCGACCGCTGCGAGTACCGGCTCGACCTTGCCGGCGATCCGGCGCTGCGCGAGCTTTACCTCGATGCCGAGGACGATGACGGCTACCTGCGCGACAAATGCGTGTTCGCCGACGACATCACCATCGAAGACACCATGCAGGTGCAGGTGAAATACGCCAACGACGTGTTCCTCAACTATACGCTGTGCGCCTACAGCCCCTGGGAGGGCCTCGAGATCAAGTTCCACGGCACCAAGGGCGAGCTGACGCATCGGCATGTCGAAGTGCACGGGGTGTTCGGCGGGGTGCGCGACAAGGCTGAGGAAGACGCGATGACGACGACGCTGCATCTCGCCGGCGGGTTGCCGGAGGCGATAGACGTCTGGGCCGGCGAGGGCGACCATGGCGGCGCCGACCCGGTGATGCTGGGTTATCTGTTCGAGCCCGAGAGCATGGAGCCCGATCGCTACAACCGCGCCTCGACGCACAAGGAAGGCGCCTGGTCGATCCTCACCGGGATCGCGGCGAATGCGTCGATCGCATCGGGGCAGACGGTGGATGTGGATCGGATGCTGGCTGAGGCGGGGATCAGTCTGGCGCGGTAGCTGACTGATAGAGACGGCCCCCTCCCGGCCTCCCCCATAAAGGGGGAGGTGAAGAGTCGAGGCTCTGTCTTCGATCGTGCCCTGTGAACCGGCGGGGCACCTCCCCCTTCATGGGGGAGGATGGGAGGGGGCCGTCTCTATCGGTCAGCCACCCCTAAACCACCAGCTCCATCCGATCTGCCGGAAACCGCGTCAGCATGGCGTGGATGGGCGCGCCCTCGGCATCGAGATCAACCGCGTCCGACACCAGGACGACAGCGCCGGGCGCGAGCTTCAGGGCCTGCACTTCCTCGACGGTGGCGTGGCGGGCCGAGATGCGGGTGGTGCCGCGCGAGTAGTCGTCGATGCCATAGCGCTTCAGCGCTTCGGTGATCGAGCCGGTTTCGGCATAGGCGCGATCGATGCCGGAGAAGCGCGCTTCGGGGAACCAGCCGGTGGCGCGGGCGAGAGGGCGGCCGTCGGCGAAGGACACTGTTTCCTGCCGCAAGAGGCGCGTGCCGGGCTTGACCGCCAGCGCTTCGGCGAGGCGCGGGGTGGCGCGCTCGATCTTCGATGACAGCAGTTCGGCGCTCCGTTTGCGCACCTGCCCGGCGAGGCCTTCGGAAAAGCGGGTGCGGCGGCCGATCGGGTAGCTGAGGCGGCGCGCTTCGGCGACGAAGGTGCCGCGACCGTGCTCGGCGCGGAGCACGCCTTCCTCTTCCAGCACGGCGAGGGCGCGGCGGACGGTGTGGCGGTTGACGCCGAAACGCTCGGCGAGGCTCAGTTCACCTGCCAGTTTGTCGCCGCTTTCCAGCTTGCCGCCGATGATGTCGAGGCGGATGGCGTCGGCGATCTGTCGCCACAGGGCGACGCCTCCGGCCGGGGCGATTTCGGTGCGGCTCAAGATTGTCATTGCATCTTCACACGGTCGGCCTATAGCGGGGCGAAACGACATCACTTGTCTATTTTACTATACAAGTTGGAGCAAGAGCCAATGTTTGAGGCGCCCCAGAATAACCCCCGGCAGGAGGCGATGGCGGTGTTGAGCCACGCCACGCCGAAGCGGCTCGGCGAGCTCTGGGCCGCCTGGTCCGACAAGCCCGCCTACCACAAGGTGCGTGGCCCGGAGACCGGGCTGGTGATGGTGCGCGGTCGCGCCGGCGGTGGCGGCAACGCCTTCAACCTGGGCGAAGCGACGGTCACCCGCGCCACCGTGCGGCTCGAAACCGGCGAGGTCGGGCACGCCTATTGCCTCGGCCGCGACGGCGACAAGGCGGTGCAGTCGGCGCTGTTCGATGCGCTGCTGCAGCGCGACGCCGAGGCGGTGGAGACGCTGGTGCTGAAGCCGCTGCGCGCCGAGCAGGCGGCTGCGGATGCAAAACTCCGCGACGAGACGGCGGCTACCAAGGTCGATTTCTTCACCATGGTCCGGGGAGACGATTGATGGATCTGACGATCGAAGGCGGCTTCGCCGACCTGGTGCTGGGGGCGCAGAGCGTGTTCCGCGCCGTGATGGAGGCGCTGGCCCGTCCGGGGTCGGTGCAGTCGATCGCGTCCGATGCGCTGCCGCCGGCGCCGCTGACGCCCGAGCTCGGCGCCGTGGTGCTGACCTTATGCGACCACGACACGCTGGTGTGGCTCGATCCGGTGCTCGCAGCGAACGAGGCAGTGGTGGCCTGGCTGGCGTTCCATTGCGGCGCGCCGCTGACTTCGGACATCGGCGAAGCGGCGTTCGCCCTGGTGAGCGATGTGGCGCTTCTGCCGGCGCTGGGCGGTTTTGGGCAGGGCACCGACGAGTATCCGGATCGCTCGACAACGGTGGTGCTGGCGGCGGGGCCGCATGACCGCGCCGTGACCCTCAAGGGCCCCGGCATCAAGGATCAGCTCAGCATCGAGCTGCCGCTGCCGGGCGGCGATTTCATCGAGCAGTGGGCCGAGAACCGCACCCGTTTCCCCCGGGGCGTCGACCTGCTGCTGGTTCGTGACGGCACGGTCGTCGGCCTGCCGCGCACCACTCGTATCTCGGAGGCCTGAGCCATGTATGTTGCCGTCAAAGGCGGTGAGGCCGCCATTGCCAACGCCCACCGGCTGCTCGCCGATCGCCGTCGCGGCGATCGCTCGGTGCCGGCGCTGCGCCTCGACCAGATCATCGAACAGCTCGGCCTCGCGGTCGATCGCGCCATGGGCGAGGGGTCGCTCTATGACCGCGAACTGGCAGCGCTGGCCATCATCCAGTCGCGCGGCGACCTGATCGAGGCGATCTTCCTGGTGCGCGCCTATCGCACCACGCTGCCGCGCTTCGGCTATTCGAAGCCGATCGACACCGCGGCGATGAAGATCGAGCGTCGCGTCTCGGCGACCTTCAAGGACCTGCCGGGAGGCCAGCTGCTCGGGCCGACCTTCGATTATACGCACCGGCTGCTCGACCCCACGATTGCCGAGGGCGCCGCAGTGGACGAGGCGATGGCCCGGCCCAGCGCCGACGAGCCGGCGCCGCGGGTCACCGACCTCCTCGACCATCAGGGGCTGATCGAGCCCGACGTGTCCGAAGTGCAGGACGAGATCGGCGACCTTACCCGTGAACCCCTCGAGTTCCCGCTCAACCGCGACCGCCGCCTGCAGGCGCTGGCCCGTGGCGATGAGGGTTTTCTGCTGGCGCTCGGCTACTCGACACAGCGCGGCTATGGCCGCTCGCACCCGTTCGTCGGCGAGATCCGCATCGGCGAGGTCGAGGTGGAGCTCGATATCCCGGAGCTCGGCTTTGCCGTGAACCTCGGACGGATCCGGGTCACCGAGTGCCAGATGGTCAACAAGTTCAAGGGCAATGCCAAGGTGCCGCCGCAGTTCACCCGCGGCTACGGGCTGGTGTTCGGGCAGGCCGAGCGCAAGGCCATGGCGATGTCGCTGGTCGATCGCTCGCTGCGCGCCGCCGAGCTCGGCGAGGATGTGAACCATCCGGCGCAGGACGAGGAATTCGTCATCTCGCACTCCGACAACGTGCAGTCGACCGGCTTCGTCGAGCACCTGAAGCTGCCGCACTATGTCGATTTCCAGGGCGAGCTCGGGCTGCTGCGCGAGATGCGCGCCGAGCACGACATGGCCGACGATGCAGAGGCTTATCCGGAGGCGGCAGAATGACCTCGGTCGCCGCCACCGCCACCATCGCTGTCGGCGCCACTCCAGCCGTCGCCGCTGTCACCATCTGCACCACCACCGCCGGCGTATGGGCGCTTGCGGCGGGAGCGCCAGATCGCAACGAGAATGGTCGTCACCACCACGACGATGATGGCGATGCCAAGCACCACGTCTTCCACGGGCATCCGCGCCATTCCCCTACGCCGGCGGCGTATGAGCTGAAGGATATGCGAGCATGAGCATGATCGCCAAATACAACTTCGCCTATCTCGACGAGCAGACCAAGCGGATGATCCGCCGGGCCATCCTCAAGGCCATTGCGGTGCCGGGCTACCAGGTGCCGTTCGCATCCCGCGAGATGCCGATGCCCTATGGCTGGGGTACCGGCGGGGTGCAGGTCACTGCCTCGATCATCGGTCCATCGGATGTGCTGAAGGTCATCGACCAGGGCGCCGACGACACGACCAATGCGGTATCGATCCGCGCCTTCTTCGCCAAGGTCGCTGAAGTCGCTGTGACCACGCATACTGAGGAAGCGACGATCATCCAGACCCGCCACCGCATCCCGGAAGCCAAGCTCACGGAGGGACAGGTACTGGTCTACCAGGTGCCGATCCCCGAGCCGCTGCGCTTCCTCGAACCGCGTGAAACCGAGACGCGGAAGATGCACGCGCTCGAGGAATATGGGCTGATGCATGTGAAGCTTTACGAGGACATCGCCAAGCATGGCCGCATCGCCACGACCTACGCCTATCCGGTGAAGGTCGAGGGCCGCTACGTGATGGACCCGTCGCCGACGCCGAAATTCGACAATCCCAAGATGCACATGTCGGAAGCGCTGCAGCTGTTCGGCGCCGGGCGCGAGAAACGCATCTATGCGGTGCCGCCCTATACCGAAGTGGTGAGCCTCGATTTCGAGGACCATCCGTTCGAAATCCAGCATTTCGAGGAGCCGTGCGCGCTGTGCGGCGCGACCGGGGTGTATCTCGACGAGGTGATCCTCGATGACAGGGGCGGGCACATGTTCGTCTGCTCCGACACCGATAATTGCGAAGACCGCCGCGAGCACGGCCACCGCGGCAAGCTCGCCGGCCATGCCCTGGAGGCAGCAGAATGAGCACCAGAGTTTCAGCCAGCGAACCGCTGCTCAGGGTCGACCGGCTCAGCAAGTTCTACGGCAGCCGGATGGGCTGCGCCGATGTGTCGTTCGAGCTGTGGCCGGGCGAAGTGCTGGCCATTGTCGGGGAATCCGGCTCGGGCAAGACGACGCTGCTCAACTGTCTCTCGACCCGGCTGGAGCCGACCTCCGGTCTTGCCGAGTACCGGATGCGCGACGAGGTGTGGCGCAATCTCTATGACCTCAGCGAGGCCGAGCGGCGCTTCCTGATGCGGACCGACTGGGGTTTTGTGCATCAGAACCCGGCGGATGGCTTGCGGATGACGGTCTCGGCCGGCGCCAATGTCGGCGAGCGGATGATGGCGGTGGGCGACCGGCACTATGGCCGGATACGCTCGACAGCCATCGAGTGGCTCGGTCGTGTCGAGATCGCCGAGGACCGGGTCGATGACGAACCGCGCGCCTTTTCCGGCGGCATGCGGCAGCGGCTGCAGATCGCCCGCAACCTCGTCACCCATCCGCGTCTCGTCTTCATGGACGAGCCGACCGGTGGTCTCGACGTCTCGGTGCAGGCGCGCCTGCTCGACCTGATCCGCGGCCTCGTCGCCGATCTCGGGCTCTCGGCCATCATCGTCACCCATGACCTCGCCGTGGCGCGGCTGTTGTCGCACCGGATGATGGTGATGAAGGACGGCCACGTGATCGAGCAGGGCCTCACCGACCGGGTGCTCGACGATCCGCGCGAGCCCTATACGCAGCTGCTCGTGTCTTCGATCTTGCAGGTGTGACTGTGAACGTCGCGCCCTTGGCCTCCCCCCTCCCAGCCTCCCCCACAAGGGGGGAGGTGCCGTTCCGTGCGTTTGGCACGATCCCGCCGCAGCCGCTCTTCACCTCCCCCTTGATGGGGGAGGCCGGGAGGGGGTGGGGCAGTCTCACTCGAGGTTCGAAATGACCGCCCTGCTTTCGGTCGCCGATGTGGCGAAGAGTTTCACCATGCACCTGCGCGATGGCATCGTGTTGCCGGTCGTCTCGGGTGTCGGGTTCGAAGTGAATGCCGGCGAGTGCGTGGTGCTCGGCGGGCCCTCGGGGGCGGGTAAATCGAGCCTGCTCAAGATGGTCTACGGCAACTATGGCGTCGATGCCGGCTCGATCGCGCTGCTGCATCACGGCCAGCCGGTGGACCTCGCAACCGCGAGCCCGCGCACCGTGCTCGACCTCAGGCGCGACACCATCGGCTATGTCAGCCAGTTCCTTCGCACCGTGCCGCGCGTCACTACACTCGACGTGGTGGCGGAGCCGCTGGTGAGCCGCGGCACGTCGCGCGACGAGGCGACGGCCAGGGCGCGCGAGCTGCTGGCGCGGCTCAACCTGCCGGAGCGGCTGTGGTCGCTGCCGCCGGCCACCTTCTCGGGCGGCGAGCAGCAGCGGGTGAACATCGCCCGCGGCTTCATCACCGAGCATCCGGTGCTGCTCCTCGACGAGCCGACGGCGTCGCTCGATGCCACCAACCGCGCCGTGGTGGTGGCGATGATCGCCGAGAAGAAGCAGGCGGGCGTGGCGCTGCTGGGCATCTTCCATGACGAGGAGGTGCGTGCCCAGGTCGCCGACCGCATCGTCGATGTGACCCTGTTCGCGCCAAGGAAAGCCGCATGAAACTCTCGGAAACCCCGATGCTGCACCCGACCGCCGAGGTGCACGACTCGACGCTTGGCCGTTACACCGAGGTCGGTGCCAATTGCCATGTGCACCGCTCGACGCTGGGAGACTATTCCTACCTCGTCGACGGCACGCAGGTGGCTTATGCCGAGATCGGCAAGTTCGCCAATATCGCGGCCAATGTGCGCATCTATGCCAGCAAGCATCCGATGCAGCGCGCCTCGCTGCATCACTTCACCTATCGCTCGAGCTGGTATTTCGACGGCGAGACGGACGATGCGGCATTTTTCGAGTGGCGCGCCGAGAACGGCATCGAGATCGGCCACGACACCTGGATCGGGCATGGCGCGGTGATCATGCCGGGCGTCAAGGTCGGGCACGGGGCCATCATCGGTTCGAACGCCGTGGTGACCAGGGACGTCGCCGACTTCGCCATCGCGGTGGGCGTGCCGGCCAAGCCGATCCGCCAGCGCTTCCCCGGTCCGATCGCCGACCGGCTGCTGGCGCTCGGCTGGTGGGACTGGAGCCACGACAAGCTCCATCAGGCGCTGCCGGATTTCCGCGCACTCGAGATCGAAGCCTTCCTCGAAAAGTACGAGTAGCGGGCTTTACCGCACCGGCTGAGAGGGTTGGCTGGATACTGGACCCATCCACGGCGTCGTCCCCCGCGAAGGCGGCGAACCAGTGATGGTATGCCGTTCCTGAAAGCGCCAGCCGTCTTTCAACTGTCACAATGGGTTTGAGGGCGTGGCGAAATGGCTGCGCCCTCAATGCTTTGGAATGGGCGCCTGCCGGGCTTTCCACTGTCATCAAGACGTCACCCAACCTTCACGCACGCTTCTTGTAGCCGCCTTAGGAGTTGGCCCCGTCGATTGGACGGGGTTGAGCGCATGCTGAAGATTTCTCGGGTTACACGTCGCTTCGGCGCCAAAGTAGCGGTCGACAACGTCAACCTCGAAATCCCCGCCGGTCAGATGGTCGGCGTCATCGGCCGTTCCGGCGCCGGCAAGTCGACCCTGCTCAGGATGATCAACCGGCTGATCGATGTCAGCGAAGGCAGCGTCGAGTTCGGCGGCCTCGAGGTCTCGTCGCTGCGGGGCCAGGCGTTGCGCGACTGGCAGCGCGACTGCGCCATGATCTTCCAGCAGTTCAACCTGGTGCCGCGCCTCGACGTCATCACCAATGTGATGCTCGGCCGGCTCAACCGCCGCAACAGCATCATGAGTCTGTTGCAGATCTTTTCCGAGGACGAGCAGTTGATGGCGCTCAAGGCGCTGGAGCGCCTCGATATCGCGCAGACCGCCAGCCAGTGGGCGCAGACCCTGTCGGGCGGCCAGCAGCAGCGCGTCGCCATTGCCCGGGCGCTGATGCAGGAGCCCAAGGTGATCCTCGCCGACGAGCCGATCGCCTCGCTGGACCCGCGCAACGCCAAGATCGTCATGGACTCGCTGCAGGCGATCAACGAGGAGCAGGGGATCACCGTGATCACCAATCTCCACACTCTCGATACGGCTCGTGCCTATTGCGAGCGGATCATCGGCATGTCGGCCGGCCGGGTGGTGTTCGACGGCACGCCCGAGCAGCTGACCACCGAGGTGGCGCGCGAGCTCTACGGCGCCGACGGCCTCGAAGAAGCCTTCTCGGAGGAAATGACCTCGACCAGCCTCGAGGCCATCGTTCCCAAGAAGAAAAAGAAGAAGCACGCCGAGCTGCCGGCGGGCGCCCTCGAGGCCCCGCTCGCTTCGGCCGGCCTCCCCAACTGAGATTTCACCAGTTTCCGCTCCTGCCGGTCGGCCGCCTGCTCGAGCGGCGCGGCAGGTGGCGGAAAGCCAATCGCGTCACCAAAGGAGACTTCCATGTCCGCGATCCGTAACGTCCTGATGGCGACTCTCGCCCTCACCATGACCAGCACTGCGTTCGCGCAGGATGTCTCGGTCCTCCGTATCGGCCTCGATGGTTCGGAGAACGAAGCCGACCAGATCCGCAAGACCGAATGCGTCGCCGAAGGCCTGAAGGCCGCGACCGGCGTGCCGGACGTGCAGATCTTCCCGTCGCCCGACTATAACGGCGTGATCCAGGGCCTGCTCGGCGGCACCATCGACATCGCCTCGATGGGCGCTTCGTCCTACGCCGCCATCGCGCTGCAGGACCCGGCCGCGGTCGACCCGATCCTGACCACTGCCGGTTCCGACGGCTCGACCGGCTACTACTCGCTGCTGGTCGCCCGCAAGGACAAGGGCTACACCAAGCTCGCCGACCTCAAGGGCAAGAAGCTCGGCTTCGCCGACCCGGATTCGACCTCGGGCTACCTCGTGCCGAACGTCTCGCTGCCGGCCGATATCGGCGCTCCGGTGGCCGAGTTCTTCGGTGAGACCGGCTTCGGCGGCGGCCATGAGAACCTGGTTCTCGGCGTGCTCGACGGCACCTGGGATGCCGGCACCACCTTCGGTTCGGGCGTCGGCGACTGGGCCGAGGGCTACACCACGGGTAACCTGCACACCATGGTCGAGAAGGGCATTCTCGACACCGACGATCTCGTCGAGCTGTGGAAGTCGCCGCTGATCCCGAACGGCCCGCTGATGGTCTCCAACAAGCTGCCGGACGAGCTGAAGGCCAAGATCCAGGCGTTCTTCCTCGAGCTGCCGACCAAGGACCTCGCCTGCTTCCAGGGCTTCACCGGTGGCGAGAACACCGCCTATGTCGAAGTCGACCCGTCCTTCTACGACACCATCGTGGCCGCGCGTAAGTCCGTGATCGGCGACTGATCGAACACCCAATGAACGCGAACGGCGGTGCCCCCGAGGCGCCGCCGTTTCCTCATCAGGAGCAGGACATGGCGCATATCGCCCACGATCCAGCCGGCGGCATCAGCGAAGCGACCCGGACCGTCTATGGTCATTATCGCCAGCAGATCCGCACCCGGCGCGTCTATTCCATCATCGCGCTGGTGGTGTTCGCCATCGTGCTGGCCGTGTCGCTCAACTTCGCCAACGCGGCGAACTCGGGCAAGTTCTTCGAGCGGCTGCCATACCTGTTCGATTTCCTGCGCAGTTTCGTGCCGAACGATCCGCTGGAGATTTTCCGGGCGATGTTCGATCTGCCGTCGCCCTATGCCGACGGCTCGATGAAGTACGATTTCACCTCGCAGCGGATGTATTTCACCGACACGCTCTATATCCCGCACTTCATCTACGAACTGATCGTCACCGTGAACATCGCGATCGTGTCGACCATTATCGGCGGCGGGATCGCGTTCTGCCTGTGCTTTTTCGCGGCCACCAACCTGGTCGGCGCCGGCGCGGTGCGCTTCTTCGTCCGGCGCGTGATGGAAATCCTCCGCGCCTTCCCCGAGATCGTCATTGCGGGCCTGCTTACCGCCATCCTGTCGATCGGCCCGATCGCGGCGATCTTCGCGGTGTCGCTCCACACCATCGGAGCGCTCGGCAAGCTGTTCTTCGAAGTGGTCGAGAATGCCGACATGAAGCCCGACGAAGGGCTGAGGGCGGTCGGCGCCACCTGGCTCGAGCGTGTCCGCTACGGCATGCTGCCGCAGGTGCTGCCCAATTTCGTCTCCTACACATTGCTGCGCACCGAGATCAACGTGCGCGCCTCGACCATCATCGGCGCGGTGGGCGGCGGCGGCATCGGCGAGGCGTTCCGCCTGTCGATCGGCAACAATCACGCCGCCAAGACCTATGCCATCATCATCCTGCTGCTCTCCACCATCATCGCCGTCGACCAGTTCTCGGGCTGGCTGCGGCGCCGGCTGGTCGGCAACCAGGCCTTCGAATTCGGACGGGGAGCGGCGTGATGTCGAACGTGCTCGCAATGGATGAGGCGGAACGGGCGCGACTGCGTTCGACGCATGCCACAGTGCTGCACCAGCCGTGGTGGAAGCGCTGGGCGCTGCTGATCGGGCTCGTCGTCACGGTGCTCTATCTCGGCTTCTGCTACGCCTTCTTCAATGTCGGCCCGGCCTTCGAGAATGGCAAATGGGACCGGGCGGCGCTCTACCTGCAGGATTGGTATTCGTGGCGGGCGCAGCCGCGGCTCAAATTCGCCGATGGCAGGGTAGCGGCCACCTGGTCGACGCGCGGCCAGTATCCCGCCGATGCGAAGATCGACTGGCTGGTGCCGCATGACGACGGGTCGATGACGGTGACCTTCGGCAGCGATGCCAATCGGCTGGAAGTGACACCGACGCTCGTCACCGCCTATGTCGACGGCGCGCCCTACCGCATCACCATCGGCAGCGACACGGTGACGGCGCCGAGCGATGCCCCTGGCGCGGTGCGCCAGGACGCCAGCAAGGTGGTGGTCGAGTACGGCTTTGCCGGGCAGGCGGAGATCCGCGCCAACCAGGTCTATGTGCAGCGCCGGTTCCTCGGCTGGGCCAATTTCTGGTTCGATACCCGCTCGGCCTATTGGGGGCTCAATCCGCTCGAGGTGATCGGGCTGATGTTCAGCCCGGAGCGGGTCGATCCGGCTCGGTCCAATTTCGACACGGCGGTGAAGGACTTCCTCGGCAACGGCGTCTGGCAGCATGGCGACATCCTGTCAAAGTTGCTGCAGACGCTGGTGATGGCGTTCGTCGGTACCCTGCTGGCGACGCTGTTCGCCTTCCCGCTGGCCTTCATCGCGGCGCGCAACATCACCCGTTCGCGCCCGGTGAACTGGCTGATGAAGCGGGCCTTCGACTTCCTGCGCTCGATCGACATGCTGATCTGGGCGCTGTTCTTCACCCGCGGTTTCGGTCCCGGGCCGATCCCGGGGATCGCGGCGATCTTCTTCACCGATGCCGGTGCGCTGGGCAAGGTCTATGCCGAGGCGCTGGAAAACGTCGATGATCGGCAGCGCGAGGGCGTGAAGTCGGTCGGTGCATCGCCGGCGGTGGTCAATCGTTTCGGCGTGGTGCCGCAGGTGCTGCCGGTGTTCATCTCGCAGTCGCTGTATTTCTGGGAAAGCAATACCCGCTCGGCCACGGTGATCGGCGCAGTGGGTGCAGGCGGCATCGGGCTCAAGCTGCTCGAAGCGATGGGCACCAATTCCGATTGGGACAAGGTCGCCTACATGGTGCTGCTGATCCTGATGGTGGTGTTCGTGTTCGACAATCTTTCCAATGCGCTGCGCTCGCGGCTGATCGGGCCGCGCGGGCATTAGGGGTGGGATTGGTGCGTGGGCCCACCCCCACCCAGCTTCGCTACGGCTTCGCTACGGCTTCGCCTAGCTGCGCTACCCTCCCCACAGGGGGGAGGGAAAGCCGACTGCAGGCTCTCGGTTCCATCCTCCTTTCCCTCCCCTTGATGGGGAGGGTAGCGCAGCTAGGGCCAGCGGCCCGTAGCGCAGCTGGGTGGGGTGGGGCCACAGCCACCAGACAACAAAAAGGCCGCCGTGGTTGCCCACGGCGGCCTCGATGCATTCAGCGGCGCGCTCAGTTGACGCGCTTGCCGTCCTTGTCGAACAGGTGGACGACGCTCAGATCCGGCGCCACCTTGATCTTGGAACCCGGCTGCGCGGTGATGCGCTCGCGGAAGATGCCGTTGATCGACTGGGTGCCGAGGCGGCCGATGACCTGGGTCTCGGAACCGGTCGGCTCCAGCACCACCACTTCGATCTCGATGCCGTTCGGATCGAGATGCAGGTGTTCGGGGCGGATGCCGTAGACGGCGGCATTGGCCGGAACGTTGACGGCCGGCAGCTGGATGCCGTCGGTGGTCTTGAAGCCGCCATCGGCAGCCGCGCCGTTGATGAAGTTCATCGACGGCGAGCCGATGAAGCCGGCAACGAAGGTATTGAGCGGGCGGTCATAGAGATCGAGCGGGGTGCCCATCTGCTCGATGATGCCATCGCGCATCACCACGATCTTGTCGGCCATGGTCATGGCTTCGACCTGGTCGTGGGTCACGTAGATGGTGGTGGTCTTGAGGCGCTGGTGCAGTTCCTTGATTTCGGAACGCATCTGCACGCGCAGCTTGGCGTCGAGGTTCGACAGCGGCTCGTCGAACAGGAAGACCTGCGGATCGCGCACGATGGCGCGGCCCATGGCGACACGCTGGCGCTGACCGCCGGAAAGCTGGCGCGGCTGACGGTCGAGCAGCTTCTCGAGGCCCAGGATCTGCGCGGCGCGATCGACCTTGGCCTTGATCTCGGTCTTGGGCACGCCCTTGAGCTTCAGCGAGAAGCCCATGTTCTGCGCCACCGTCATGTGCGGGTAGAGCGCGTAGTTCTGGAACACCATGGCGATGTCGCGTTCCTTGGGCGGCAGGTCGTTGACCACGCGGTTGCCGATGCCGATCTCGCCCGAGGTGATTTCCTCGAGGCCGGCGATCATGCGCAGCAGCGTGGACTTGCCGCAGCCCGAGGGGCCGACGAGCACGACGAACTCGCCGTCGGAAATGTCGACCGACACGCCCTTCAGCGCTTCGAAGCCGCCATAGTGCTTGCCGGCCTTGTTGATGGTTACTGGTGCCATGAAGGTTCCTCGTCCCTGTGGCGGGATACCCCGCCTGTCGGCCGGCACCTTCGGCGGGGGTGTCGCCAGCGTCAAGGCAGGATCGGCCGATATTAGACCAAAGTCTAAGAAAAGCGTAATACTAAAGTATTATCCAGCCCAAGTGCCGTAAGCCGGTGGGTGGATCACCCCCACACCTGCCTTGCCCAGTACCCCATCACTCCGATCAGTTCCCGCGCTGCAGGCGTGACCCCGGCCATGATCATGAAGCCGTGCGTGGCGCCGGGCCATTCGTGGAACGTCACCGCATTGCCGGCTTCTGCCAGCCGGGCGGCGTAGGCGCGGCCTTCGTCGCGGAGCGGATCGTGGTCGGCGGTGACCAGCAGGGTGGGGCAGAGGCCGCTGAGGTCGGGGGCGAGAAGGGGCGAGGCCTCGGGGTGAGACGGGTCGGCGCCGCCGAGATAGTTGGCGATGTACCAGCGCAGCGTGGCGCGGGAGAGAAAGAAGCCATGCGCGAACCGGGCGATGCTGGCGCTCTCGTGGGCGAGGTCGGTCGCCGGGTAGATCAGCATCTGGCCACCCAGCCGGATGCCGGCGGCGCGGGCCCGCAGCGCCAGGGCGGCGGCGAGGTTGGCGCCGGCGCTGTCGCCGGCGAGGATGATACGCTCGCTCGTGAGGCCGAGGCCGACGCCCTCGGCAATGATCCAGCGCAGCGCCGTCTCGGCATCGTCGAGCCCGGCCGGAAACGGCTGTTCCGGCGCCTTGCGATACTCCACCGACAGCAGGTTGCAGCCGGCGGCCTTTGCCAAGGCGCGGGCGGCGCCATCGTGGGTGTCGAGGCTGCCGACCACCCAGCCGCCGCCATGCAGGAACAGGATCGTCCCCGTGCTGCTGCCGCCCCGATAGAGGCGGCAGCGGAAAGCGGGGTCGCCGAGGGTGAAGGTGCGTGGCGTGGGCAGCTCGTCCGGCAGATCCCAATGGCCGGCGAGACCAAGTTCGGAGGCGGCGCGCGCCTTGATGACGCCGAGCTGGTCGTTGCTGAGGGTGCCGGCCCGCTCGGCGGCCTCGAGCATCAGGCGCAATTCAGGCCTCAGGCGCGACCGGTCGGGGCGCCCGTCGTCAAGATCTTCCAAGCGCCGCTCTCCCTTGCAGGCGGCGCCATAACAGCAGAGGCACGGCGAAAGTCAATGAAAAGAATATTGCATGCGATATGCGTTAGTGTTACGCCTTTAACCAGAGTGGATGCTGCCCGAGGAGGATTGGGAGGCATCCGCCGACAAAGGGAGAAGATCATGCAGGTTACCCGTATGCGCGGCGCGCTCGCCGTGGGCCTCGCCTTGGGCGTGGCATTGTCGCCGCTCGCCGCTCTGGCGTCCGACAACAAGATTGCCCTCGTGCCTGGTGGACCGCACCCGTATTTCGCGCCCTGGGAGCAGGCGGCGGCCGATGCACAGAAGGATTTCGGCATCGCCGCGGTCGAGTACAAAGTGCCGGCCGAATGGAAGCTGGAGCTGCAGACCGAGCTGTTCGAGAGCCTCGCGGCGCAGGGCTATGCCGGCATCGGCTACTTCCCGGGTGATGCGGTTGGCGTCAACTCGACGATCGCCGAGCTCAAGGCCTCGGACATTCCGGCGGTGGCGCTGGGCGGCTGCGCGCTGGATCCGACCGATACGGCGTTCTGCATGGCGACGGACGTCTACGCCTCGGCCTATCTCGGCACCAAGGCGCTGATCGAGGCGATGGGCGGCAAGGGCGCTGTGGTGCATCTGGCCGGGCTTCTCGTCGACCCCAACACCACGCTGCGCGTACAGGCGGTGGAAAAGGCCGTGGCCGAGACCAATGGCGCGGTGACGCTGCTGCAGACGCTGGGCGACACCGACAACCAGGAACAGGGCGACCAGAAGATCAACGCGCTGCTCGCCGCGCAGAAGGACCAGATCGGCGGGATGATCGCCACCGGCTACATTTCCTCGGTGGTGGCCGCCACGGCGCTGAAGAATCTCGGCGACAAGAAGATCAAGCTGATCGGCATCGACGACGACAAGATCGTGCTCGACGGCATCAAGGACGGCTTCGTTGCCGGCACCATGGCGCAGAACCCCTATGGACAGGGCTATATCGGCGCCTATGCGGTGGACCTGCTGGCCGAGGGCTGCACGGTGAAGGCGGATGCGCCGTTCATCACAACGCCACAGACGGCACGGTTCATCGACTCCGGCACGCTGCTGATCAATGCGGCCAACCTCGAGAGCTACAAGGACGACCTCAAGAAGCTGACCGGCGAACTGCAGGCGAGCTTCAAGGACAAGTTCCTCAGCTGCCCGTGATCGAGTGACGCGGAGGTGGAGTGATCCACTCCACCTCCATACCCACCGGATGTCATCCCAGCGAAAGCTGGGACCCATCCAACAGCCCGGACATGAGGCGAGTTGGGTCCCTGCTTTCGCAGGGATGACACCGAGTAGGAGGAGCGGTTGATGCTCCTCACTGCCGTTGCTTCTTCGAGTACCCCGCAATGACCTCTGCGCTTGACGCCGAGCCTCGTCCGAGTTCAGCCTCGGCCATGGACCCGGCCCCCCGCCGTACGCTCACTTCGTTGCTGCTTCGCGGCTCGACGCAGGCCGGGTTGTTCGTGATCCTCGTGGTGCTGTGGGTGGTGTTCGCCAACCTGGCGCCGGGGTTCCTGTCGAAGTTCAACCTCAACTCGCTGCTGCGTTCGGTGGCGGTCGATATCGTCGTCGGTTTCGCCCAGATGGTGGTGCTGGCGACCGGCGGGATGAACCTCTCGGTCGGGGCGATCGGGGTCTGCGCGGTGATGTTCTCGGGCTACCTGATGCAGGTGCTGGGGCTGCCGATCCCGGTGGCGATTGCCGGTACGCTGGCGCTGGGCGCCTTGCTCGGCTGGCTCAACGGCTTTGCCATCGTCAAGACCGGGGTGAACAGCTTCGTGGTGACGCTGGCGAGCGCCAGCCTGTTCTCGGGCGGCATGCTGATCCTCACCAAGGCGGTGCCGCTCAACGGCCTGCCGGCCGAGTTCGGCGCGTTCGGCAAGAGCGCCGTGGGTCCCGCGATCGGCAGCATGCCGGCGATCCCCAGCCTCGCCGTGGTGGCGCTGGCGATCGGGCTCGGGCTCTATGTGCTGTTCAAGCATTCGACGCTGGGCCGGCAGATCCTCGCGGTGGGCGCCAATGCACGGGCCGCCGAGATGAGCGGCATTCCGGTCGATCGTACCATCGTCTTCGTCCATGCGCTGTCAGGGGCGCTTGCCGCAGCGGCGGCGCTGATGCTGACCGCGCGGCTGGCGGCGGCGATGCCGGCGGTGGCGGGTGACGACTGGTTGCTGCCGAGCTTCCTCGCGCCGGTGATCGGCGGCACGGCATTGTCGGGCGGCATCGTCTCGGTGGTGGGCACCATCCTTGGAGCGCTGCTGGTCTCGACCATCCGCTCGGGCCTGCTGGTCCTGGAGATCGGCAATTTCTGGCTGCCGCTGTTCCTCGGGGCGTTCCTGCTCGCGGCGATCCTCGTCGAGCGCGGGCGCGCCGCCTATGTGGCGCGAGAGCAGGCGAGGCGGGCGTGATGGGCGCGTTCTTCCGCCTGCAATGGTCGGGCATCCTCGTCGGTATCATTGCCGGCGGCATCGCCCTGGCGCTGAGTGCACCGGCGTTCCTCAGCGAATTCAACCTGTTCGTGTTGCTGCGTTCGATCTGCGTGTCGCTGCTGGTCGCCTATGCGCAGATGGTGATGCTCGGCGTGGGGCAGATGAACCTCTCGGTCGGCGCATTGGGCGGGCTGGTGGCGGTGGTCACCGGCGGGCTGATGGATGCGCTGGGCGTACCGACTCTGCCGGCGATCATGATCGGGGTGGCGGCGGGCGGGGCGGCCGGTTTCGTCAATGGCTGGCTGACGGTCAGAACCGGGATCAACGGCTTCATCGTCACCCTGGCGACTGCGTCGGCGTTCGCCGGCATCAACCTCGGGATCACCAAAGCGGTGCCGTTCTACAACCTGCCGGCGGATTTCGTGGCGTTCGGCAACGGCCGGGTGGGGCTGTTTCCGCTGCTGCTGATCGTGCCGCTGCTGGTCACCGTGGTGCTGGCGCTGTTCTTTGCGCGTGCGGTGCCTGGCCGGCACATGCTGGCGGTGGGCGGCAACGCCCCGGCGGCGCAGCTCAGCGGCGTATCGGTGCCTCGGGCGATCATTTCGGCGCATGTGCTGTCGGGGCTGCTGGCGGCAGTGGCGGGCGTTCTCGCGGTGGCGCAGCTCGGCTCGGCGCAGCCCACCATCGGCTCGGACTGGCTGCTGATCTCGTTCGCGGCGCCGATCATCGGCGGGGCGAGCCTCGCCGGCGGCGCGATCTCGATCGTCGGTACGCTGCTCGCGGTGGTGCTGATCGGGCTGATCCAGAACGCCATGGTGCTGGTCAAGGTCGACCCCTACTGGGTGCAGTTCCTGCTCGGGGCGCTGATCCTCGCGGCGGTGTGGTTCAACCGCTATCGCGCCATCAAGGTGGGAGAGATCTGATGGCGCTGACGGTCGACAAGGCGAGCAAGTCGTTCCCCGGCGTCCGGGCGCTGAAGGATGCGTCGCTGGAGCTCCGGTCCGGCGAAGTGCACGCCCTGATGGGCGAAAACGGCGCCGGCAAATCGACACTGATCAAGATCATCACCGGCGTGCACCGGCCGGATGGTGGGCGGCTGCTGCTCGACGGGCAGGACGTTTTGTTCGCGAGCCCGCGCGATGCGATCCGGCTGGGGATCTCGGCGGTGCACCAGGAGCGCAACCTGATCCCGCGCTTCTCGGTGGCCGAGAACATCCTGCTCGAGAACCTGCCGCGGCGCACCGGGCTGGTGGATTACGCCAGGGCCAATGCCGAGGCGAAGAAATATCTCGAAATGATCGGGCTCGTGGTCGATACGCGAACCGAGGTGCGGCACCTGAGCGTGGCGCAGATGCAGATGGTGGAGATCGCCAAGGCGCTGAGCCACGAGGCCAAGGTGCTGCTGCTCGACGAGCCCACGGCGTCGCTGACCGGCGAGGAAGCCGACGCGCTGTTCGCGCTGGTGCAGCGGCTCAAGGCGCAGGGCGCGGCAATCCTGTTCGTCTCGCACAAGCTCGAGGAAGTGCTGGCGATCTCGGATCGGGTGACGGTGCTGCGCGATGGCGAGACCACGCTGATCGGCGAGCCGATGGCCAACATGACGCGCGGCCGGCTGATCGAGGCGATGATCGGGCGGGCCGAGCGCATCGCGGTGGTGCGGCCGCCCAAGGCTGCGACGGGCGCGGTCAAGCTGGAGGCCAGCGGCGTCGCCACGGCCGCCGGGCATCGCGACATCTCGTTTACCGTGCGGCGCGGCGAGATTCTCGGGCTCTACGGGTTGGTGGGCGCCGGACGAACCGAGCTGGCGCGAGCGCTGGTGGGGAAAGACAAGCTCAGCGGCGGGACCCTGTCGATCGACGGCAAGCCGGCGGTGATCCGCTCGGTCGAGGAGGCGCTGAAGCGGCACCGCATCGGCTATCTCAGCGAAGACCGCAAGTATGAGGGCGTGGTGCTGCTGCACCCGATCCGCTTCAACGTGGCGATGACCATCTGGGACCGGCTGGCGCGGTTCCTCGGCTTCCAGACGGCGGCCGGCGAACGCCGGGCGACCGAACCCTTCGCGCGGCAGCTCGAAATCCGCACGCCCAGCCTCGAACAGTCGGTGGGGAACCTGTCGGGGGGCAACCAGCAGAAGGTGTCGCTGGCCAAATGGCTGGCGGCCAAGGTCGACCTGCTCATCATCGACGAGCCGACGGTGGGGATCGACATCAAGACCAAGGCCTATATCCACGAGCTGATCGGCAAGCTGGCGGACGATGGGCTGGCGATCCTGCTGATCTCGTCGGAGCTGCCGGAAATGGTGGCGCTGGCCGACCGCATCCTGGTGATGCACGAGTTCCGCATCGTCGACGGTTTCGACAATGATCGCAGCTACGAGGCGATGAGCCGCAAGGTGATGGGGGCGATCCACCGGCGCTCGGATGAGGCGGTGGCGGTGGAGTAGGCCCTTCACCTCTCCCTTGGGGGAGAGGTCGACGCGCAGCGTCGGGTGAGGGGGCCTTTCGCTCGGTGTTTGCGGCAAGGCCCCCTCACCCTGACCCTCTCCCCCGAGGGAGAGGGGACGATGGGGGCAAGGCCGGTGGACAACAGGGTGCTTCGGGTGCTGTAGAAGACGCCATGACCGACATCACCGCCCTCGACGCCGCTGACCCGTTTGCCCGCACGCGAACCCTGTTCGACCTGCCTGATGGCATCATCTATCTCGATGGCAATTCGCTCGGGGCGCTGCCGCGCGCGGTGAAGGGGCGGATGGCCGAGGTGGTGGCCACGCAATGGGGCGAGGGGCTGATCCGCAGCTGGAACACACATGACTGGATCGACCTGCCGGGACGGGTGGGCGATCGGATCGCCCGGCTGGTCGGCGCCGCTCCGAAGACCGTGATGGTGGCCGACTCCACTTCGGTCAACCTGTTCAAGGTGCTGGTGACGGCGCTGCGGCTCAGGCCTGGTCGCAAGGTGATCGTCTCGGAGCGAGGGAATTTCCCCACCGACGCTTATGTCGCGGCAGGTGTCGCAGAACTGCTGGGGCAGGGGCATGAGCTGCGACTGGTGGAGGCAGATGCGATCGCCGCCGCGCTCGGCGAGGATGTGGCGGTGCTGTTACTGACCGAGGTCAACTATCGCACCGGCGCGAAGCTCGACATGGCCGGGCTGACGGCGATGGCGCACGCGGCGGGCGCGCTGACGATCTGGGACCTTTGCCACTCGGCCGGGGCGTTTCCGGTCGAGCTGGGCGGCGCAGCTGCCGATTTCGCCGTCGGCTGCGGCTACAAATATCTCAATGGCGGGCCCGGGGCGCCGGCCTTCGTCTATGCCGCACCGCGACATCTGGATGGGCTGCGGCAGCCGCTGACCGGGTGGTTGGGCCATGCGGCGCCGTTCAGCTTTGCCGAGGCCTATCGGCCGGCCGAGGGCATCGGGGCAATGCGGGTCGGAACGCCGCCGGTGCTGTCGATGTCGGCGCTAGATGCGGCGCTCGACGTGTTCGACGGCGTCGATCTCGGCGCGCTGCGGGCCAAGGCGGACCAGCTGTTCGAGCTGTTCACCAGCGAGGTGAAGCGGCTGGCGCCGGAACTGGAACTGGCGACGCCCGGTGAGGCGGCGCGGCGCGGCACGCAGGTGTCGCTGCGGCATCCCGAGGCCTATGCGGTGATGCAGGCGCTGATCGCGCGCGGGGTGATCGGCGATTTTCGCGAACCCGACATCCTGCGCTTCGGGCTGACGCCGCTCTATCTCAGCTTCACCGATGTGCAGCGGGCGGCCGGGATAGTCGGTGAGGTGATGCGCACCGGCGCCTGGGATCAGCCGCGCTACAAGGTACGGGCCAAAGTGGTGTGAGGTCGTTCGTCGCTGTGACACCGCGCGGGGGAAGCGACGGCGCCCGCCCGACAAGGGGCCAACCCGAGAAGGCCTAAAACAGCTCGGCTTCGCCGTGTACGCCAAAGCTGGCGCTGCCGGAGAGGGCGGGGACGCGCAGCTCGTCGAGCACCAGGCTCGACCAGATCTCATCGTAGACCGAGGGCGGAGCGTCCGGCGGCAGGAGCGCGAACTGGCGCACCGCGAGCGCCATGTTCTGGCAGCGCTGCTCGATCCGGTCCTGGCCCTGCAGCGCGTTGACGATGATCCGGGCGGCCTGGCGACGGGCCTCGTCAGCGGAGAGCGATTTGTCGGCGAGCAGTTCGAGGGCCTGCGTCACGCCTTCCACCATGCCGGCGGTCTGGCGTGCTGTTTCATCGAGCTCGCGGGCGAGCCTTTGCAGAGACATGTAGACAAAACCCCCGTAGTGCCATCGGACCCTAGCGCGGAATCCTGAATGGCTCCTTGCGAATGCAGGACAGTCAGGGTGGACCCGAAGCTTTTGGTTAGCGCTTCACTAAGGAATTGACGGTAACGATGACACCCCAAACTATCGGGTCCAACGTTACTATGGTCATGTCGAGTTCACTGCCGCCCGAGTTCGATCGTGGTGTGGTGACGACCGTACACCAGGGTGATTGCCTGGTGTCGAATGAAGTGGACCTGACCTTCTCGACCGTGCTCGGCAGCTGCATCTCGGCCTGTGTGCGCGACCGCGCCGCCAATGTCGGCGGGATGAACCATTTCCTGCTCGCCGAACAGTCGGCCTCGGCGGCCGATCGCTACGGCGCCTCGGCCCGTTACGGCGCCTTCGCCATGGAACAGCTGATCAACAAGGTGCTCACCCGCGGCACCGGGCGCAAGGCCAACCTCGAGATCAAGGTGTTCGGCGGCGGCAAGATCAATGGCGCGCTCGACGATATCGGGCTCAAGAACATCGAGTTCGTACGCGAGTTCCTCGCCAATGAAGGCTACGAGATGGCCAAGGAAGATCTCGGCGGCACCTATGCGCGCCGGGTGATGTTCAAGCCCTATTCCGGCCGGGCCTTCGTCAAGCGGCTCGACAATGCCGCCAACGCCTCGATCGCGAGGGAAGAACTGGCAGTGGCCGCCAGCCGCCGCAGCGTCATCACCAAGCCGGTGCTCGACGACATCGAGCTGTTCTGAGGCCGGCCGAGAAACCCGACGTGTCGCGTGTGGGGCGCCCCAGGCACCATTACCAAGTTCTTACGCATCGCCTCCCAAGTATAGATTTGATTAACCATTCCGGCCCTAGGGTCGCCGCGAGGGCCTGGGGAGGCCCGTCGGGGCTCGGTGATTCGTGCGGCGCTTCAGTGTGGCGCTCATCGCTAATCTATGCTGGCTTGCCGCTCTCGTGGTTGCGGCCGGGGGCGTGCTGCTGTTCGGCGTCGGACTGTTGAGCGCGCTGCTGGCGCTGGCCGCCGCGGGGGGCGCAGCGATCGGTGCATTCATCATTGCCGAGCGCGCCGACCGCACCTTCTCGACCCGGCTCAGCACGATCGGCCAGGCGGTCGGGGTGCGTGCCGGCGAAGCCACCAGCCTCGAAGCCATTGTGCAGAGCCTCTGCACCCGGCTGGACCGAGCCTACAATTTCAAAGCGGCGTTCGGCAGCCTGAGGCAGCCTGCGGCGCTGATCGACAGCGATGGCGAGATCCTCGGGGTCAGCAACGGCCTCGTGCTGGTCGAACCGAAAGCCGAGGAAGGCGGTCTCGTTTCCGACGTGCTCGGCGGTGACATGCTGCTCGAAGACATGGCCGAGGAGAGTATCGTCGTGGTGGGCGACCGTCGCTACGTCGCCGAGCGGCGCGAACTCGGCGGCGGGCGCTCGATCATCGAGTTCACCCCGGCCGGCTACCAGATCGCCGATGACGATTTCGATGCCTTCGTCAGTGCACTGGCCAATGGCCGCACCGGCTTCCGCTTCGACGACTGGGGCATGCAGCATTCGCCGGCGCTGAAGGCGTTGGGCGGGGCGCTGGAGCAATTCGACAAATCGGTGAAGGCGATCGGCCAGTTGCTGCGCGGCGAAGAGATCGATGCGCTGCTGCTGATGGGCGCCGGGGCATTGGCGCCGGAGCTCAGGCAGTTCGAGCAATATCTCAACGCCATGCTGGTCGAGCGTGAGGAAGCGCTGATGGCGCGTGCCCATCTCGAGGCCAAGATGGAGGCGATCCTGCGCGCCATCGACCGCTACCGCGCCAGCGTCACCAGCCTCGCCGAACTCGCCGACCAGAGTCGGGCCGGGCTCAGTGTCGCCTCGTCGGCCATCGAGAAGGGCCGCGCCAAGGCACAATCGGTGCGCGCGCTGGAGCGGCAGGCAGTGGCGCTGGCCGCCGATGCGGCGCTTGCCGTACAGCGCACCAGCGTCTCGGTCGGTGGTGTGGAGAGCACCACCGCCGAGATCGACCGGATGGTGTCGAGCATCGAAGATGTGAGCTTCCGCACGAACCTGTTGGCGCTCAATGCCGCAGTCGAGGCGGCGCGGGCGGGCGAGAAGGGCGCCGGCTTCGCCGCGGTGGCGGCCGAGGTGCGCACCCTGGCGCAGGCGACGCAGAAGGCGGCGCGCGAGATCAAGTCGCTGGTCGGCACGTCGCGGCGCGAGGCCAGCGCTTCGGTCGAGCAGGCCGCCTCGCTCAAAAAGATTCTCTCCGGCCTCGGCGGACATTTAGAGAATCTAAGCAATGAGACGGACATGATCGCCGGTGCACTGGATGAGGGCAGCGGCGCCATCGCCCGGCTGGACGGCAGCGTGGCTGCGGTCGGCTCGGAAGCTGCGAAAGCCCTGCAACTCCCGGCGCGCAAGCGGGCCTAGAAGGGGCCTACAGGGGGCAGTATGGATCAGGGCGAATTTGCCCTCAGTGACCGCGAGTTCAATCGGGTCAAGGCACGCGTCTATCAGGAAGCCGGAATCTCGCTGTCGGAGGCCAAGCGCACCCTGGTGGTGTCGCGGCTGGGCAAGCTCGTTCGCACGCTGCGGCTGAGTTCGTTCGATGCCTATCTCGATTATCTCGAGCGGCAGGGCACCCCTGCCGATGCGCAGGACTTCATCAACGCGCTGACCACCAACCTCACCCGGTTCTGGCGCGAGGATCACCATTTCGATCATCTCGAGAACTATGTGCGCCAGCTGATGACGCAGCGGCCGCGGATGGGGGCGAACGGGCGGCCGAAGTTGCGGATCTGGTCGGCCGGCTGTTCGACCGGGCAGGAGCCCTACACCATCGCCCTGAGCCTGCTTTCGGCCTTCCCGGAGCTCAAGCGCTGGGATTTCCGCATCCTTGCCACCGACATCGACACCAATGTGGTGGCCAAGGCGGCGGGCGGGGTCTATCCGGAAGCCGAGCTCAACGGACTGTCGCGCGAGCGGGCGGCGCTGTTCGAGCGCGCCGAGGCGGGGCAAGTGCGGATCCCGATGGCGGTGCGCGAGCTGATCGCCTTCAAGCCGCTCAACCTGATGAGCAATCCCTGGCCGATGAAGGGTCCGTTCGACGCGGTGTTCTGCCGCAACGTCGCGATCTATTTCGACAAGAAGACGCAAGGCGAGCTGTTCGCGCGGCTGGGAGCGATCCTCGCGCCGGACGGCTTCCTCTATATCGGGCATTCCGAGAACCTGGGCGCCGGCGGCGCCAATTTCCGACTGGTCGGCAAGACCATCTATCAGGCACGTGCACAGCAGAAGGCGAGGGACGCAGCATGAGCATCAAGGTGCTGGTCGTCGATGACTCCGCGCTTATTCGCGAGGTGCTGAGCCGCACGCTGGGCAAGGATGGCGACATCATCGTGGTCGGCACGGCCGAGGACCCGATCGAGGCGCGCTCCAAGGTCAAGGACCTCAATCCCGACGTGCTGACGCTCGATATCGAGATGCCCAACATGAACGGGCTGCAGTTCCTCGACAAGCTGATGCGGCTTCATCCGCTGCCGGTGGTGATGGTCTCCACGCTGACCACCAAGGGAGCGAGCGAGACGCTGCTGGCGCTGGAACTGGGCGCGGTGGATTTCGTCGCCAAGCCCAACGCGACGCTGTCGGGCGGGCTCGACGCGTTCGGCGAGAACCTGCGCCAGAAGGTGCGGGCAGCGGCTCATTCCGATGTGAAGGGTCGCGCCATGAAGGCCCCGATGGCCAAGGTGCCGGTGCGCACCGCCGCAGCGCCGAACGGCGCGCTGATCGCCATCGGCGCTTCGACCGGCGGGGTCGAGGCGATCCGCGTGGTGCTTAGCGAAATGCCGCCCGATTGCCCGCCCATCGTCATCGCCCAGCACATGCCGGCCGGTTTCACCAGCCGCTTTGCCGGCCGGCTGGACGAACTGACCGAACTCAAGGTGGTGGAAGCCGAGGACCGCATGCCGCTCCTGACCGGCCATGCCTATGTGGCGCGCGGCGACTTTCACCTGCGGGTGGAGCGCAGCTCGGGCCAGCTCAAATGCCGGGTGACGCAGGACGAGCTGATGTCCGGGCACCGGCCCAGCGTCGACGTGCTGTTCGAATCGGTGGCCAGGACCGTCGGGCCGATGGCGGTCGGCGCCATTCTCACCGGCATGGGGCGCGACGGGGCGCGCGGCTTGAAGCTGATGCGCGAAGCGGGCGCCTACACGGTGGGGCAGAGCCAGGCTTCGGCACTGGTCTATGGCATGCCGCGCGTGGCGTTCGAAGAGGGCGCAGTGATCGAGCAGGCCCCGGTCGAAGGCATCGCCGCCCGGCTGGCGGCAGCGCTCACCCGGCTCAAATCCGCAGCATAACGCGGGTCCGGATTGAAGGTTTGGTAACGGAATGTGCCTAGGGTTTTACGATACGCGACCCGGGCGTATTTCGGGCAGCTAGAAGGCGCAGCGTAACGATGCCGAAGGCAAGTGCAGTCAGTGTGATGATCGTCGATGACCAGCAGTCGATGCGGGGCATCTGCAAATACATCCTCACGCAGCTGGGATTCACCAACATCGTCGAAGCCAAGTCGGGGCGCGATGCGCTCGGCAAGCTCGAAAAGAGCAGTGTCGACCTGATCATTTCCGACTGGAACATGGACGACATCGACGGGCTGACGCTGCTGCGCGTCATCCGCAAGCACCCCAAGACGCAGGGTATGCCATTCATCATGGCCACCGGCCGCTCCGACAAGGAGCAGGTGAAAGAGGCAATCTCGTCGGGGGTCAACAATTACATCATCAAGCCGTTCGACGCCTCGACCATGAAGAAGCGGATCGAGGCGGTGATCGGCGTGCTGTCCTAGGCCGCCAACTGCCAGCCGAAGCCACCAGGCCGCCTCCGGGCGGCCTTTGTTTTTGGCGCCAGCGCCGGATGGAACGGCGCTTTCCGGGCGACCGTTGCCATCGATTGCATGCCCTGCATGTAATCGACTACATGCCCGGAAATGCTGGGTTTGCTACGCATCGTTCCGTAACACGAAATTAATCCACCCCTGCCAGTCTCAGGCGCAGTCGTGCACGGGCCTTGGGGGGAAGGTCGACGTGACGCCGGCGCCAATGCAGCGCCGGCTCTCGGCATTCCCCGAGGTCATGGTCGCGGGCGCGCTTCTCGCCGAAGCGCCGCGGCGGCCGCACGCGAGGGGGAGCAAGGCATGGGTTGGTTTCCGAACTTCAAGATCGCGCAGAAGCTGCCGCTGGCACTGGTCGGCTCGGCATTGCTGGTCAGTGCCGGCGTCGGCATTGCCAGCTATCTGATCGGCTCGAGCACGGTCGACCGGATGAGCATCCGGCAGATGCAGATGGCGGCCGGCGACCGGGTGAAATCGTTCGAAACCTATCTCGAGACCATCGAGGCGGACCTGGTGAACCAGGCAGCGGCGGAAAGCGTGCAGACGACGCTGCGCGACTTCGCCATCGGCTGGGGACAGTTCGCCACTTCCAGCCCGGCGGCCGATCCGATCACGACGCTGCGGGCCAACTATATCGACAACAACCCCAACGCCGCCGGCTCGCGCCAGGCGCTCGATACGCCGGCGCAGGCGCCGGGGGCGAAGAAATGGAACTACGACTTCCTCCATTCCAAGGTGCACCCGAACTTCCGCCGGCAACTTGAAGCGCGAGGCTATGCCGACCTGTTCCTGTTCGATCCCAAGGGCAACCTCGTCTACTCGGTGATGAAGAATGACGACTTCGCCCGCAATTTTGCCGAGGGTGGCGATCTCGCCGACAGCGGGCTGGGACGCGCCTTCCGCGCCGCGGCCGCGCTCACCGAGCCGGGCAAGGTGGCGTTCGAGGATCTGGGCCTCTACGCAGTGGCGGGGATCCCGGCGAGCTTTCTCGCGACGCCGGTGTTCGATGCGCGCAGCAAGCTGATCGGCGTGATGGCGATCGAGATGCCGATCGGGCCGATCAACCAGATGCTGCAGGACAATGCCAACCTGGGTCAGACCGGCGAGAGCCTGCTGGTCGGCGCCGACAAGCTGATGCGGTCGGATTCGGTGTCCACGACGGGCAATGACACGCTGAGCGCCACTTATGACTATCCGCTGGTCGATGCGGCGCTCGGCGGCAACCAGGCGGATGGCGTCACCAGTGATTATCGCGGCATGCGGATGATCGCCACGGCCCTGCCGGTCGAATTCAACGGCACCAGATGGGCGATGGTGACGACGATGAGCGAGGACGAAGCCTTCGCGCCGGTGGCCGAAATGCGCAACATGATGCTGCTGGTCGGCGGCGCCCTGCTGGCGGTTGCCGCGCTCGTCGGCCTGCTGTTCTCGCGCAGCATTTCCAAGCCGATCAGCCGGCTGACCGAGACCATGGGCGCGCTCGCCGAAGGCAAGCTCGATACCGAGGTGAAGGGCGCCGGCCGCAGCGACGAGATCGGCGACATGGCCAAGGCCGTGCAGGTGTTCAAGGAGAACGCGCTCAAGGTCACCGAGCTGACCGAGGGCGAGCGCGCCGCATCGATCCAGCGCCGGGCCGACCGCACGCAGATGATGCAGACGCTGCAGCAGGCGTTCGGCGCGGTGGTGGACGCCGCCATCGCCGGAGATTTCTCGAAGCGGGTCGACGCCGAGTTTCCGGATGCCGAACTGAATGCGCTGGCGCATGGAGTGAACGAACTGGTCGAGACGGTCGATCGCGGCATGAGCGAGACTGCCGACGTGCTGACCGCACTGGCGCATACCGACCTGACGCAGCGGGTGCGCGGCGACTACCAGGGGGCATTCCTCAGGCTGAAGACCGACACCAATGCGGTGGCCGAAAAGCTGGGCGACATCGTCGCCGGCCTGCAGCAGACCTCGCGTTCGCTGAAAACGGCAACCTCGGAAATCCTGTCGGGCGCCAATGATCTCAGTGAGCGCACCACCAAGCAGGCGGCAACGATCGAAGAGACCTCGGCGGCGATGGAGCAGTTGTCCGGCACGGTGCTGGCCAATGCCGAGCGCGCCAAGGATGCTTCGAACGTCGCGGCGACGGTGACGCGGACCGCCGAGGATGGCGGCCAGGTGATGCACAAGGCCACCGAGGCGATGGAGCGGATCACCCACTCGTCGGGCAAGATCTCCAACATTATCGGGATGATCGACGACATCGCTTTCCAGACCAACCTCCTCGCGCTCAACGCCTCGGTGGAGGCGGCGCGGGCCGGCGATGCCGGCAAGGGCTTTGCCGTCGTGGCGGTGGAGGTCAGGCGGTTGGCGCAGTCGGCGGCGAGCGCTTCGAACGAGATCAAGACGCTGATCGAGCAATCGGGCAGCGAAGTGAAGGGCGGCTCCAAGCTGGTCGCGGAAGCCGCGGCCAAGCTCGAGGCGATGCTGGTGGCGGCGCGTTCGTCGAACGAGCTGATGGACTCGATCGCCCGGGCCAGCCAGGAGCAGGCTTCGGCGATCGAGGAAGTGAACGCCGCGGTCCGCACCATGGACGAGATGACCCAGCACAATGCGGCGCTGGTGGAAGAGACCAACGCGGCGATCGAGCAGACCGAGGCACAG
>MKVB01000009.1:0-8070 GCA_001899085.1 Devosia sp. 66-14
ACAATGCGGCGCTGGTGGAAGAGACCAACGCGGCGATCGAGCAGACCGAGGCACAGGCCACCGAGCTCGACCGGATCGTCGAAGTGTTCCGCACCGAGGCGCACGAGGCGCCGGCGCGGGCTGTGGAAGCGCCTGCCAAGGGTATCCGCGCCCTGCAGGACAAGGTGCGCAGCGCCGCCAAGTCGTATCTCAGCCAGGGCAACGCCGCGATCGACAAGGATTGGGCCGAGTTCTAGCCGGTTGCTGCCGGCGCGTTCTCGCGCGGGAAAATCTCGCGAAGCGCCGCCGGTCAGAAGACCCAGGCAAAACGTCCAGAAGGGACAGCAATGCGCAAGTTCAGCCGGATCATCGCCACCCTTGCCATCGGCGCGCTGCCGCTTTGCGGCGGGCTGTATCTGGGGTGGCAGACGATGGGGGAGATCGGCGCGGCGCAGCGGGAAGCCGATGGCGTGCGCTATGCCGGGCTGGTGCTGCCGGAACTGGTGGGGCTGGCCCGCGACGGGGCGCTGCCGGAAGTGGATCCGGCGCTGACCGAAGCGGCGCGGCGCAGTGATGCGATACTTGGCACCGCATCGCTGTCGGAGGCCTATGACGCGCTGAAGTCGGAGCTGGCGCAGGGAGCCCATCCGGCAGCGGCGCGCCATGCCGCCGCCATGCTGGTGCAGCGGATCCACGACAGTTCGGGGCTCAGCGCCGACAAGCGCGCGGAACAGCTGGTCGAGGTGCCGCAGGCTGCCAATGCGGCGCCGCTCTCGCCGGCGCTGATCAAGGCGACGCGCTATGCGGTGGCGGTGCAGCCGGCAGAGGTGGCGCGGCTCGAAGAGGTGCTGGCCGAGTTCCGCGCCGCGACTGCCGACAGCGGCACCGACCGCGCGGGCGCCGCCTATGCCGCGGCTGCCGCAGCGCTGGCCGACCGGGTGGCGGCAGGCATTGCGGCGATGCCGGATGCGGCAGCGCGCTCGGCTTACGACTGGGCGGGGCTCGATGCGGCGCATGGCGCGTTCCAGGATGCCGCGCTGGCGTTCGGCCGGGCTTCGGGCGCGCAACTGCGGCAGGTGCTGGAACAACGCATCGCCGAGGCAGGCGGACGGCTCAACTGGATCGGCTGGAGCAGCGCCGGATTGGCGCTGCTCGCCGGCCTTGCCGCCTGGTTGGGGCTGGGACGGCTGGCGCAATCAGCGATTAAGGAAGCTTCCCTATCGTCCGCGCCGGGGATGAGCGGGGATGCCGGGCACGACAGCCACGGCGACATGGGGGCTGCAATGGCCGATACCTCTTCGCACGATACGATGTCTTCGCCGAACCGGGGTGGGCTGACGCTCACCACGACGATCTCGGCCATGGTGTTTGTCGCAGTCACCGTGGCAATCGCGGCCGTCCTGTTCGCGGTGTGGGTGATGCTCGCCGCCAATACGCGCGACACGGCCAGCCAGCGGCTCGCCGCGGATCTCAGGACCGTCGCGGCGATCCTCGAGGTGAACCTGCCCAATTCCGACATCTTCTGGACCGAGGCGGGCGAACTCCAGAAGATCGAGGCCAAGGCGATGCCGAAATTCCGCAACCACGACCTGATCGATACGATCGGGCGGGTGACGGGCGACACCGCGACGCTGTTCGTGTTCGATGCGGACACCCAGGATTTCGTCGGCAGGTCGACCACCGTCGTCGACGACAAGGGTGAGCGCCTGCTCGAAATGCCGCTGGCCCGCGACGGCGCGGTCTATCCCGTGGTGGCCGCGGGGGGCACCTACCAGGGTGAGGCCGAGGTGCTCGGCGTGCCCTATTATGCGATCTACCAGCCGATCCAGAACCTCAATGACGAGGTGATCGGGCTGGTCTATGTCGGCATCCCGAAAGCCGAGATCGATGCGACGGCGAGCGAGGGGCTGCAGCTGCTGGCGCTGGTCGGCGCGGTGGCGGTGCTGGTGATCGGGGCGCTCTCGGTGTTCGCCGCGTCGCGATTGATGCGGCTGGTGCCGGCGCTGTCCAAAAGCATGCGGCTGGTAGCGGGTGGCGATCTCGAAACGGCGATCCCCTATACCGGCCTCAGCAACGAGATCGGCGAGATGGCGCGCCATGTCGAAGTGTTCCGCGCCAATGCGCTGAAAGTGCAGGAACTGACCGAGGACGAGCGGCTGGCGCTGGAACAGCGGCGGGCCGAGCGCACCGAGATGATGCAGTCGCTGCAGCAGAGTTTCGGCGACGTGGTGGAGGCGGCCACATCGGGCGACTTTTCGCGCCGGGTCGAGGCGCGGTTCGCGGATGACGAACTCAACCGACTGGCCGGCAGCGTCAACACGCTGGTGGGGACGGTGGAACGGATCATCGGCGATACCGGCGCAGCGCTGGCGGCACTGGCCGATACCGACCTGACGCATCGGATCGAGGGCGGCTATGAGGGGGCGCTCGGGCAGTTGCGCGACGATACCAACGAGGTGGCGGAAAAGCTCAGCCAGATCGTGCTGACGCTGAAGCAGACGTCGCGCTCGCTGAAGACGGCGACCGGAGAGATCCTGTCGGGCGCCAACGACCTGAGCGAGCGAACGACGCGGCAGGCCGCGACGATCGAAGAGACCAGCGCGGCGATGACGCAGCTCGCCGATACGGTGCGCGCCAACGCCGAGAAGGCCGAGGACGCGCGTCATGTCGCCCAAGAGGTGAGCCGCACCGCCGAGGCCGGCGGCGAGGTGATGCAGCAGGCCAATGTGGCGATGGAGCGGATCACCCAGTCATCGTCCAAGATTTCCAACATCATCGGCATGATCGATGACATCGCCTTCCAGACCAACCTCCTGGCGCTCAACGCTTCGGTGGAGGCGGCGCGCGCCGGCGAGGCGGGCAAGGGCTTTGCCGTGGTGGCGGTGGAAGTCAGGCGGCTGGCGCAATCGGCGGCGCAGGCCTCGAGCGAGGTCAAGCTGCTGATCGAGCAGTCCGGGGCCGAGGTCAAGGGTGGCACCAGGCTGGTGGCCGAGGCGGCCGACAAGCTTCAGGCCATGCTGGGGGCGGCGCGGCGCTCCAACACGCTGATGACGGCGATCGCCGATGACAGCCGGCAACAGGCGGGCTCGATCGACGAGGTCAATGCGGCGGTACGGCAGCTCGACGAGATGACGCAGCACAATGCGGCGCTGGTCGAACAGATCAATGCGGCGATCGAGCAGACCGAGGCGCAGGCCGGCGAAGTCGACGGCATTGCCGAGATCTTCACCGTCGACGCCGGTTCGGCGCGCCAGTCCGAGCCACACGACGCAGGCCGCCTGCAGGCCGGCGAGGCTCGGAGATCGTACCTGAGCCATGGGAATGCGGCGATCGACAGGGATTGGGCGGAGTTCTGAGCCGCCGAATTCGGAGCGACCGAGATAACCCTGACACTCGGTGTCAGGTGATCCATGCGAAACCCTCTGCCGCGTTACAACGGAGAGGGTTTCGTTCATGACCCAGACACTCGAACTCGTCACCTTCCGGCTCGCCCATGGCAGCGGACAGCAGTTCATCGACGCCAATGCGGCGGTCAGCGACTGGCTGAAGCGGCAGCCCGGCTTCGTGTCGCGACACCTCGCCGAGCGGGACGACGGCAGTTTCGTCGACATCGTGTTCTGGCAAACGCACGAAGCCGCACTGGCGGCCAGCGGGAAAATGATGGAAGAGATGGCCCAGAGCGAGGCCATGACCATGATCGATCCAATGGGCCTCGAGATGAGCCATGGCACAATCCGACTCTCGGTCGACTGAAATGGTCGCCGACCTCCTGCAGATCGTCCGGTCGTTCCCACAGCCGGTCGCCGACCTCGCGCAGAAGCTGGCGCTGACGCTGCTCTCGGTGCGACCGGACCTCGACGCCAAGGCTCGGCTGGGCTGGGGCTCGGTCAACTATCGGCATCCGAAGGCGGGGTTCGTCTGCGCCATCTTCCCGATGGAGGATCATGTTTCGCTGGTGTTCGAGCACGGGCGGCTGTTGAGCTCGCCTTTGCTCGAAGGCGACGGCAAGCAGGTGCGCTTCATCCGGTTCGTGCCGGGCGTCGAGATCCCCGAGGACGAGATCGCCATCCTCCTCGCCGAGGCCATTGCGCTCAAGGCGTGAGCCGTGCAGAAACCTCCGAATGGAGCATTCACCGTTACGCCGTAGCGTTGAAATGCTCTGGGTATTTTGGTTGGTCGCGCTTTCGAACCGGAAAAGCCTGCAACTTTTCCTGAGAGCGCCCCGGTGTCTCGGAGGTTTCCATGGCGCGGATCGGGCTCGTGGCGCATGACGACAAGAAGGACGAGCTGGTCGCCTGGGCCAAGCTCAACCGGGACAAGCTGTCGCGCCATGAGCTGTGGGGCACCGGCACCAGCGGTGGCCGGGTGACCGAGGGCACCGGACTGCCGGTGACGCGGCTGCTGAGCGGGCCGCTGGGCGGCGACGCGCAGCTCGGCGCGATGATCGCCGAGGGGCGGCTCGACGCGCTGATCTTCTTCCAAGATCCGCTCACCGCCATGCCGCATGACGTCGATATCAAGTCGCTGACGCGGCTGGCGACGCTCTACAACATCCTGTTGGCGCCGAACCACAGAACGGCCGACGCGGTGCTCGCGGTGCTTTGACCATCTGGTCAAAGTCTCCACAACCCTATAAGAGCCGCCCCCAATCGAAACGCGGTGCTTGGTTGACCGGTGTTTGTGCATATGCGCAGATGACCGCAAAACCGGCACAAGCCGCAAAGAAGAATGATTTCATCAGGACGGGGGCGGGGTGTCCTTCGACGCAGTCATCGACGTCAAGAACGTCAGCAAGCGCTTTGGCGGCTTGCGCGCAGTCAACGATTGTTCGCTTCGGGTCGAGCGCGGCTCGATTACCGGGTTGATCGGGCCGAACGGCGCCGGCAAGTCGACGCTGTTCAACCTGGTCGCGGGCAATATTGTGCCCGACAGCGGCCAGATCCTCTTTGACGGCCAGGATGTTACCGGGCTGAAACCGCATCAGCTGTTTCACCGCGGCATGTTGCGCACCTTTCAGATCGCGCACGAATTCTCCAACATGACGGCGCTCGAAAACCTGATGATGGTGCCCTCGGGCCAGCCGGGCGAGAGCCTGATCCGGACCTGGCTGATGCCCGGCGTGGTCAAGGGCGCGGAGCGCCACGTGCGCCAGAAGGCGCTGGACGTCATCGATTTTCTGAAGCTCGGGCACGTCAAGCACGAGTTGGCCGGGAACCTCTCCGGCGGGCAGAAAAAGCTGCTCGAGCTCGGCCGCACCATGATGGTCGACGCCAAGGTGGTGCTGCTCGACGAAGTGGCGGCCGGCGTCAACCGCACGCTGCTGCAGGATCTCGCCGCCAATATCGAGCGGATGAACCAGGAGCTCGGCTACACCTTCTTCGTCATCGAACACGACATGGACCTGATCGGGCGGCTGTGCGATCCGGTGATCGTGATGGCGCAGGGCGAGAAGATCGCCGAGGGCCCGATGAGCGAGATCCGGGCCAATCCCGAAATTATCGAGGCCTATTTCGGCTCTCCGGTGGAGGCCGCGTAATGGCGTTGCTCGACATCAAGGACGTCGTCGGCGGGTACGGCGGCGCGCCGATCCTCAATGGCGTGAACCTCGCGATCGAACAGTCGGACATCGGCGTGATCGTCGGTCCCAACGGCGCCGGCAAGTCGACGACGCTGAAGGCGATCTTCGGACTCCTGAAAGTCAGCGAAGGTTCGATCAGCTTCCAGGGCGACGAGATCCAGAACTCGCTGCCCGACAAGCTGGTGCCCAGGGGGCTCAGCTTCGTGCCGCAGGAAAAGAACGTCTTCACCTCGATGAGCGTCGAGGAGAACCTCGAGATGGGGGCGTTCACCCGCAGCGACGATTTCAGGCCGACAATGGAGTGGGTCTACGAGATGTTCCCGGTGCTGCGCGAGAAGCGCCGGCAGCCGGCGGGCGAACTCTCGGGCGGGCAGCGGCAGATGGTGGCAATGGGCCGGGCGCTGATGAGCCAGCCCAAGCTCTTGCTGCTCGACGAACCCTCGGCGGGGCTCTCGCCGCGCTACGTGATCGAAATCTTCGAGCAGATCGTCAAGGTCAACAAGGCGGGCGTCGCCATCCTGATGGTCGAACAGAACGCACGACAGGCCCTGGCATTCGCCTCGCGCGGGTTCGTGCTCGCCACCGGCAAGAACCGCTTCACCGGCACGGGCCAGGAGCTCATCGCCGATCCCGAAGTCGCCAAGAGCTTCTTGGGGGGCTGACGGCATGAACGAACTGATCTTCTTCTTCAACAATGTCGTCGTCGCCGGCGTGGTGCTGGGCTCGATCTATGCGGTCGGCGCCATCGGCGTGACGCTGATCTTCGGCATCCTGCGCTTCGCGCATTTCGCCCATGGCGACATGATGACGATGGGGGCGTTCATCGCCTTCCTCCTCGCCATGGCGGCAACGGCTTTGGGCATCACCACGCCGATCGTGCCGACCGGCTTTCTGGTGCTGCCGGTGGCGATGATCCTCGCGGCTTTCATCGCGCTGGGGCTCGACAAGGGCTTTTATGCGCCGCTCAGGAAGCGCGGCGCCCGGCCGGTCACCATGCTGATCGCCTCGATCGGCGTGACGCTGATCATCCAGGGGGCGATCCGGCTGTTCTTCGGCTCGGGCACCTACTCGTTCTTCCAGACCGAACAGAAGCAGCTGATCCGCATTCCGGTGCCGCTCGAGGGCGTGACGCGCACCATCAACTTCACCCAGCCGCAACTGCTGATGGTGCTGTGCACCGCGGTGGCGGTGCTGGCGCTGCATTTCTTCCTCACCCGCTCGCGCCTGGGCAAGGCAATGCGCGCCATGGCCGACAATGCCGACCTGGCGCAGGTCTCAGGCATCAACACCAAGCTGGTGGTGCGGGTGACCTGGATCATTGCCGGCTCGCTCGCGGCGATGGCCGGCACCATGCTGGCGCTCGACGTCAACCTGAAGCCGGACCTGGCGTTCAACATCGTGCTGCCGATCTTCGCGGCGGCGATCGTCGGCGGGCTGGGGCAATCCTACGGCGCCATCGCCGGCGGCTTCCTGATCGGCTTCGCCGAGACGCTGGCGATCTTCAACTGGTCGGTGCTGCTCCGGCCGATTGCCGGCGCGCTGCCGTTCGAGCTGCCGGCGACGCTGGCAGTGGTGCCGACCGAGTACAAGCTGACGGTGGCGTTTGTGATCCTCGTAGTGGTGCTGCTGTGGCGCCCCACCGGTATCTTCAAGGGAGCCTCGTCATGATCGCGCGCCGTTCCCTCCTGATGTTCGCCGGCCTGTTCGTGCTGTTCACGATCATCGGGCTGTTCCTGGGCGCCGCCAATATCTCGCTGCTCCTGGTGCAGAGCTTCGCCTATGCGCTGATCGCGCTCGGCCTCAATATCCAGTGGGGCTATGGCGGGCTGTTCAACTTCGGCATCATGGGCATGCTGATGCTGGGCGGCGCGGCGGTCACCTTCATCTCCTATCCGGTCAATGCGCAGTTCTGGGGCTCGGAAGGGCCGCTGATGCTGGGCAAGGCGCTGATGGCGTTCCTTGCCGGGTTCCTGCTGGTGTGGGCGGCGCGCCATGCGGACCGCATCGGCATCAAGGGACGCTGGAAGACGTTCGTCACCATCATCGCCTGGATCGTCGCCTATATCGTCTATCGCAGCCAGATCGATCCGGCGGCAGCCTATATCGAGACGGCGGGCGGCGGCTGGGTCGGCGGCCTCGGGCTGCACCCGGTGCTGGGCTGGCTGTTCGGCGGCGTGCTGGCGGCAGGCGTCGCCTATGTGGTGGGCAAGATCTGCCTTGGCCTGCGCACCGATTACCTCGCCATTGCGACCATCGGCATCTCGGAGATCATCCGGGCCCTGCTCAAGAACATGGATTGGCTGACGCGCGGGACGCTGACCGTGTCGCCGATCTCGTGGCCGACGCCGATCCCGCAGGATCTGCAGGCGCAGGGCGTATCGATCTCGGATTCGTTCATCTATGCCCGGCTGGGTTTCCTCGGGCTGGTCATCGTCATTCTGGCGGTGGCGTTCTTCCTGGTGCAGCGCGCCTATGGCGGGCCGTGGGGCCGGATGATGCGGGCAATCCGCGAC
>MKVB01000009.1:8084-19075 GCA_001899085.1 Devosia sp. 66-14
TCGGCTCGGTGTTGATGGGCATTGGCGGCGCCATGCTGGTCAGCTTCCAGCAGATCTACGATCCGGGCGCTTACCAGCCGATCAACCACACCTTCCTGATCTGGGTGATGGTGATCGTCGGCGGCGCCGGCAATAACTGGGGTGCGGTGTTCGGGGCGCTGCTGATCTACATCACCTGGATGATCTCCGACCCCTTGTCGCAGTGGCTGTTCAACAATGTCTCGAACTGGTCGACCGACATGGGCTGGGGGGCGATCCCCGAAATCCAGTCGCGCGCCAGCCAGATGCGCGTCTTCGTGCTCGGCGTGGTGATCACCATCGCGCTGCGCTACGCGCCGCGTGGATTGATCCCGGAAGTGGTGAAGCGCGAAGCCTGATCAATGGGCGCCCTCTTGTGGTACGTCTGGATTTGGACTATGTCTAAATCCAGACAAGGAGTGCGCCATGCAGTTCGGTTTCCGTGAAAAGCCACAGACGGTGTTCGTTCCGGCCGGTGGCGGTGACGACATCGTTGATTTCGGTCGCTTCTCGGGGCCCAACCGGCGCCGCCTGAGCGGGCCTGCGCTCCGGACGTTCCTCAACATTGCCGAGCTGTGGGGCCTGACTGAGGAGCAGCGGCGGCTGGTGCTGGGCTACCCGTCGCGTTCGACCTACCACCATTGGGCGAAGCTGGCGCGCGAGCAGCAGCCGTTCACGCTCGATCTCGACGCGCTGCTGCGCGTCTCGGCGGTGTTCGGCATCCATCAGGCGCTGGGCGTGCTGTTCGCCGATGCGGCGGAAGGGGTGCGCTGGCTGAAGGGGCCGCATATGGCGCCGCTGTTCGGCGGGCAGCCGCCGCTGGCGTTGGTTACCTCGGGCACGCAGGACGGGCTGATGGCGGTGCGGCGTTTCCTCGATGCGGCGCGCGGCGGGCTTTACATGCCGCCCAACGGGCTCGATGCCGCCTTCACTCCTTACGAAGACAGCGACATCGTCATCCGCTGATGCAGGCACCCGCCCCGCAACCGAGCCATCGGCTGATCCCGTCGCGGTTTCCGCCGATCGGACTGTTCGACACCGTCGCCACCACCGCCGACGCCGAGGCGGTGATGGAGCTGGCCGGCTGGACCAATGATCGGCTGGTGCGGCAGCGGCTGGCGCGGCTGCCGCAGGACGAGTGGGTGTTCGGCCGGGCCAATTCCAGCATCGTCATGGCGGCGTTCCTCCACGCCGCGCCGGACGGATCGCGTTTCAACGGGCCGGATCTGGGAGCCTGGTATGCCGCTGCGGCGCTCGTCACGGCGGTGGCCGAGGTCGGCCATCACCTGCGCCGCGAGGCGCTGGCGCGGGGCCTCGAGACGACCGCCCGCAGCTTTCGCAGCTACACGGCGCGGCTCGAGGGCAGCTATCGCGACATCCGCGGCGGCGAGCCGGAGCTGCATGCCGCCGACAGCTATGCTGCGGGGCAGGGGTTCGGCGAGAGCCTCAGGGCCGCGGGTGGGGACGGCGTAGTCTATGACAGCGTGCGCCACCGCGGCGGCACCAATGTCTGCGCCTATCGGCCGAGCAAGGTGCTCGACGTGGTGCAGGCAGAGCATCTCGAGATCAAGGTCAGCGTCGAAGAGAAGCGGATCGAAGCGACGCGGCTGACGGGGTAAGCCGCGCCACTCCCTCCGATGCCGGTGCGGGGGCAGCAGCCTCTGAGCTAAGCAATACTGGCGAGGATGGCGCGAACCGCACGGGGCGCGTCGCGCTCGATGTTGGGGCGGTGTCGAATGAATTCCGGCCGCGACAATACCCGCTCTGCGGCGGGCGCCGGATGGGCGGCGGGCCACATGCCGGCAATCAGCGAGCCGATCATGCTCACCGCCCACAAGGCATCCTCGGCCGACGCCCTGGGAAGCCGGGTCCGCAGGGCGGCGGCGATCTCGGCAACCATGCCGGCCATGCTGCGCTTCACCATCACGATGGTGTCCTCCGAGACATTGGTCTCGAGCGTGCTGGACAGGATCGAGGTGAGGTGCCCGAAGCGGGGGCGGGCGACGAACTGCTGCGTCACGACGTCGGCCAGGGCATCGAGATCATCGGCGGGAGTGGCAGCCATGGCCGCGGCGAACGCGGGGACGAGCTGCCCCATCTCGGCGAGGAACAGGCTCAGCAGCACCTCCTCGCGGCTTTCGAAGTAGCGGTAGACATTGGACTTGGTGAAGCCGGCGCGGGCGGCGATGGCGTTGAGGCCGGCGCCGAGCGGGCCTTCGGCATCGAACAGTTCGGCGGCCGCCGCGAGCAGGGTCTCGCGGCGGGCCTGGATTTCCTCGGGCTTGCGCGCCCGCTGGAAGGTCGTGGAGGTCATCTCAATGTGGTGCGGCGCGCCGGCACGGGCTGTCAAGCGGTGACGACGGCGCGCGCCGGGAAGCGGGTGCCGCTCAGCTCCTCGGAGACCTCCCACAGCTTGTGCGCTACCGCGAGATCGAGCGATCGGGCGGGGGGCGAGGCTGGACCGGGACGGCCACGGATTTCGAAAAGCGCCTGCGGACCGTAATAGCCGCCGGGCTTTGCCTGCGGGTCGGTCGCCGCCATCAGGGTCGGCAATGCGGCCTGGGGCACCGGTTGGAACAACAGCGAGAGATAGCGCCGCGCCAGCCCGGCCGGGCTGGCGTCGCCCATGCCGTTGACCACCAGTTCGGTTCGCGCCACGCCGGGATGCGCCGCAATGCTCGCGAGGCCCCAGCCATTGGCATCGCTCCGCCGCTGCAACTCGAAGCCGAACATCAGGCAGGCGAGCTTGGTCTGGCTGTAGGCGACCATCGGCCTGTAGTCGTGCTCGGACTGCAGGTCGGCGAAATCGATGGTGCCCTGCCGCGCCGCGACGCTGGCCAAGGGCACGACGCGAGGGGCGGGGGCCGCGACGAGCAGCGGCAGCAGCCGCGCCGTCAGCGCGAAATGCGACAGGTAGTTGGTAGCGAATTGCAGCTCCAGCCCGTCGGCGGTCAGCTCCCGCTGCGGCGGCGCCATGACGCCGGCATTGTTGACGAGGATATCGAGATGGCCATGCGCGGCGGCAAAGCGCTCGGCGAAGCTCACGACATTGGCGAGGGTGGAGAGATCGAGGCTCTCATAGGAGATGCGGGCGTTCGGCACCTCGGCGCGGATGCGGGCCAGAGCCGCGGCACCCTTGTCGGCATTGCGGCCGGTCAGCACCACGTCGGCGCCGGCTCGGGCAAGCGCCAGCGCGGTTTCGTAGCCCAACCCGCCGGTGGCGCCGGTGATGAGGGCGAGTTTGCCCGATTGATCCGGAATGTCCTTGGTCGACCAGCTCACAGTAGCACCTCATAAGAGAACGATGGTCTCCAATTAAGAGACCGTCGGTCTGTTTTCAAGATGCAGGCAAAGAAAAGGCCCGGAATTGCTCCCGGGCCTGTATCCGTCATCGTCCGGGAGGCGACTGCCTCCGGGCTGGTGCTTATTTCACCGGGCCCACTTCGACGAACTTGCCGTCCTGCACGTCGACTTCGACGATGATGCCGTCGACATCGCCGGCCTTGTCGAAATCGGCCGGGCCGCCGGCGCCGTCATAGTCGATGTCGGTGCCGGCCTTGATCAGCTCGACCGCCTTGCTCCACTCGCCCGGGAGGATCTTCTCGCCCGGAGCGGAAGCGACTTCGCGCAGCGCGGCCGAGAGGCCTTCACGCTTGGCCGAACCGTTCTTCTCGATCGCGAGGGCGAGCAGGAACGCCGCGTCATAGGCCTGCGGGGCATAGGTCGCCGCCGGATCCTGACCGGCATCGGTCGCCAGCTTCTTGTAGATGCCGGCCGACTCGCCGGTATAGGCGCCGGCGCGGGTGGCAATGATCTTGCCGTTCACGGCGGCCGGGTCGAGGCCGGTCAGCAGGTCGTCGCCGATCATGCCGTCGCCGCCGACGAACGCGGTGAATTCGCCGCCTTCGATGGCCTGCTGCAGCACGGTCTTGCCCGAGCCCGAAGCATAGGCGAGGATCACGAGGTTCTGCGAGCCGCCCGACGAGAGCTGGCCGAGTTCGGCGCGGTAGTCGGCCTTGCCGTCTTCATGCGCGACGTTGGCCGAAACGGTGCCGCCGGCGGCGGTGAAGGTCGCGACGAACACGTCGGCGAGACCCTTGCCGTAGTCGTTGTTCACGTAGGTGACGGCAACGTCCTTGATGCCCTTCTGGATCAGCAGGTCAGCCATCTTCACGCCCTGGAAGGCGTCCGACGGGGTGGTGCGGAAGACCAGGTCGTTGTCTTCCAGCGTGGTGAGCGCCGGGGCCGAGGCCGACGGCGAAATCATCACCACACCGCCCGGGATGCCGGCGGCAGTGGCGGCGCCGATGGTGGCGCCGGTGCAGAACGCGCCGACGATGGCGGTCACCTGGTCGGTGTTGACGAGCTTGTCGGCGGCCGGGCCGGCAACCGACGGATCGCAGGCGCTGTCACCGGTGACGGAGACGATCTTGCCGCCGCCGAGGATGCCGCCCTGGGCGTTGACCTGGTCGAATGCCAGCTGGGCGCCGGCCACGATCGGCGGAGCCAGGCTTTCGATCGGCCCGGTCAGATCGCCGAGGATGCCGATCTTGACGTCTTCGGCGAGCGCCGGAACTGCGAGACCGAGCACGGTCGCGGCAACGGCGAGGCCAAGGATACTGGATTTGTTCATGATGTCCCTCTGTAACGTCGCTCCGCCGTGCGGCGTTGTTTACCGCCGTCTCCACCGGAGCAACAATCAACGGGGGCACAACCCATGCCCCACTGCTGGCGATATTGCATAAATTGCGAAGGCGAGTCATCCGCTTTTGATCAAGTGGTAAAAGGCCGTGAGGCGGCAGCCTGCAAGGCTTCCGCTACGTCCTCTGCCCGTCGCAAGTCCTTGTTCCGGCGCCGGATCGAGGCGGAAAAGGTTCACGACTTTTCCTGATCTCGCTCTATAAGTTCGACCTCCGATCCGTCGCTGCGCCCGGTCCGATGACAAAGCTCCGCTACTGCCTTTCCATCCTCCTGCTGTTCGCCGCGCTCGGCAGCGCCGCGGCGCAGGAGTCGGTGCAGACCCTCGATCCGCCGGCCGAGGGCGCGGCGGCGGACGCGACGATCGGCGAAGCGCCGCCGCCCCCGCCCTGCGGCACCCAGCAACTGAGCATCGCGCGGATGAGCTGGCCATCGGCAGCGTTGCTGGCCGAAGTGCACTCGCGGCTGCTCACCGCGAATTACCTCTGCAACGTCATGGTGCAGGAGGGGGATCTGGCGGCGACCGGCTCCTCGATGGGCGCCACCGGCCAGCCCGCCGTGGCGCCGGAACTCTGGATCGGCCGCATCGCCGACATCTGGAACGCGGCGATGAAGGGCCAGAAGGTGCGGCAGGCCGGGGCGCCCTATGCTGATACGACCTTCGAAGGCTGGTTCGTGCCCGACTATGCAGCGGCACAGTGGCCGGAGGTCACCACCATTGACGGGCTCAAGGCGCATGCTGCCGCGTTCGGCGACGGCAATGGCCGCGGCCGGTTCATCTCCTGCCCGGTCGACTGGGGCTGCGCGGTGGTGAACCGCAACATGCTCAGGGCCTATGGGCTGGAGCAGAGCTTCGACATCGTCGAGCCGGCCAACCGCTTCGAACTCGATACGCTGATCGCCGAAGCCGTGGGGCGCAAGCAGCCGATCCTGTTCTACTACTGGCAGCCCAACGCGGTGCTGGCACAGTTCGCGTTCAAGCCGGTGACGCTGGCGGCCTATGATCGCGACGCGTTCCTGTGCCTCGGTCGCACCGCCTGCGCCGCGCCGGCGCCGACCGGCTTCGCGCCCGACCCGGTGGTGGTGGCGCTGGCCGAATGGGTCTATCTCGATGCGCCGCAGGTCGCGGCCTATTTCGGCCGCGCGCGCATGCCGTTCGCCGAGATGGACAAGATGCTGCAACAGCTGGGCGAGGCGGGGGAGACGGTGGAGAGCGTCGCCGACCGTTTCGTCGCCGAGCGCGGCGAAGTCTGGCGGCCCTGGGTCGGGTTGCCGGCCGAGGCGCAACCCGCCGAGCCGGCGCCGCAATAACCTTCCGTTAGCCAAGATCCAAGCCGGACGCGCCATCGTTACGACGTTGTCACGATGCGGCTCTAGGGTCGCGCCCGCGCGCTCCCCGGGCGAGGCCTAGTCGCTTGTATTCGCTGTCATAATTTCCTCCTGTTAGGGCTTCCGAAAGCTTCTGGGGGGAGGCTGCGGCGCGATCGTGCGCCCCTTTGCGCACCGTACCGGCGCCAGGAGGCCCTTCGTTGCAACGCCAAGCCTCGCTGCACCATATCATCGGCACCTATCGGCTGGTGTTCGCCGGCGTGGCGGGACTGGTGCTGGTGAGCGGCGTGATCGCGCTGCTCGGCTATTTCACCGATCCCCGTGCAATCGAGATGGTGGTGGTGCGGGTCTTGGTCGGTGCCAGCCTGTTGCTGCTGCTGCGCTGGGGCTATGTGCGGCTGAAGCAGGAGCTGAACAGCGCCGGCGCGGAACAGCGGCAGCTGCTCGACCTCGCCTATCGCGACGCGCTGACCGGGGCGCATACCCGCTCGTATTTCTTCAGCGCGCTCAGCGAGAGCCTCAGGGCCGACGATCGGCCGGTGGCCTACATGCAGATCGACATGGACAACCTCAAGGTGCTCAACGACTCGCACGGCCATGCGGCGGGCGATGCGGCGCTGGTGCACCTGGTGAAGACGCTCAAGGCGCTGCTGCCCGATGCGCTGGTCGGCCGGCTGGGCGGCGACGAGTTCGGCATCGTGCTGGTGGGGCAGGACAGCAAGCCCGCCCTGGTCCGGCTGGGCGACCGCGTGCTGGCGACGCTGGGGCAACCGATCAGCATCGAAGGCCGGCCGATCCGGTTGTCGGCTACCATCGGGGTGGCGCTGTGGCCGCAGGACGCCGCCGAGGCGGATGAACTCATCTCGAAAGCCGACCTGGCGCTTTACAAGGGCAAGAAGGAGGGCCGCGCCTCGACCGTGGCGTTCGAGAGCGAGCTGATGGCGGACGAGCGGCACAAGCGCTTCGTCGAACGCGACCTCAGGGCGGCGATCCTCCTCAACGAGCTCGAGCTGCATTACCAGCCGATCTTTGCCGCCGATGCCACCACGCCGGTCAGCCATGAGGCGCTGGTGCGCTGGCAGCATCCGGTGCGCGGGCAGGTGCCGCCGGGCGATTTCATCGGCATTGCCGAGCAATCGGACCTGATCGACAAGCTCGGCGACTGGGTGCTGCGGCGCGCCTGCGCCGACCGCAAGCGGCTCGGCACGCCCACCGTCGGGATCAATGTCTCGGTGGTGCAGTTGCGGCGCGCCGACTTCGCGGAACGCTTCAGCGACATCCTGATGGAAAGCGCGACCAGCGGCAGCCATCTCGTCATCGAGATCACCGAGTCGTTGCCGCTGAAGACCGGCACCGTCGAACTGCGCAATATCGAGGCGTTGAGGGGGCTCGGCGTGCGGGTGGCGATCGACGATTTCGGCACCGGCTTTGCCAGCCTCGAATATCTGCGCGGCTTTCCGTTCGACATCATCAAGATCGATCGCTCCTATGTCGCCAACCTGCCGGGTAGCCGGATCGACGGGCTGATCGTTTCCTCGATCGCCAAGATTGCGCGCTCGCTAAAGGTCGAGGTGATCGCCGAGGGAGTCGAAACCACCGAGCAGCTGCAGTTCCTGCAGCGCGCCGGGGTCACGGCGCTGCAGGGCTACCTGCTGGCGCGGCCGGAGCCGCTGCGTTCGCCGCGCTTTGCTTCGGCCGCCTGAGGGCGTAGGCCTTAGACATGAGCGCCGAGAGTTCCATCGAGATCCGCCTGGCCGAACCGCACGAGGCGGGCGCGATCGCTGCCATCGTGATGGCGGCCTATGCCAAGTGGGTGCCACTGCTGGGGCGCGAGCCGATGCCGATGCGGGTCGACTACGACAAGGCAGTGCTGGAGCACCGCTTCGACCTCGCGGTGGAAGGCGGCAGCATCCTGGGTCTGATCGAAACGGTGCCGCACCCCGATCACCTGTGGATCGACAATGTCGCGGTGGCGCCGGCGGCGCAGGGGCGCGGCATCGGGCGGATGCTGCTGGGCTTCACCGAGGCCCGGGCCATCGCAGCCGGCTTTCCCGAGCTGCGGCTCGTCACCAACGGGGTGTTCGAGAGCAATATCGCGCTCTATGGGCGGATCGGTTTCGTCGTCGACCGGATCGATGATTTCATGAACGGCAAGGCGGTCTACATGCGCAAGTCGTTCCACGGGACCTAACCCAAAGTCGTGAGACTTAGGGTTGGCGCTGCCGCGCCTTGCCTCACGGATGTGCCGATGTCTATAAAGGCTTCCGGGAAGACCCAGGCATATCTATCGGAGTATGTGATTTGGACGTGAAGCGGATCAACGACCACGTGAGCGTGTCCCCGCAGATCAACCCCGAGGATGTGGCCGCCATCAAGGCCCAGGGTTTCGTCGCCATCATCAATAACCGGCCGGACGGGGAATCCCCGGACCAGCCCACCAGCGCGACGATCGAGCAAGCGGCGCACGACGCCGGCCTCGCCTATCACTACATTCCGCTCGGCCGCGAGGGCGTCAGCGCCCAGATGGTCGAGGAGACCAAACAGGTGCTCGAGGGGAGCACCGGCCCCGTGTTCTGCTATTGCCGTTCGGGCACGCGTTCGACGACCCTGTGGGCGTTGAGCCAGGCCGGCAAGGCGCCGGCTTCCGAGATCATCTCGGCGGCGGCGAATGCGGGTTACGACATGTCCCATCTCGCGGGACATCTGAGCCAGAAGTAAAGGCCTGAAGGCCGCACTATCCCTTGCCGGTGCCTCGCGGCGCCTTGTTCCCCTCTGCTCGGGTTTAAATCGATGCCGATCAAGAAAATCCTTGTCGCCAACCGCAGCGAAATCGCCATCCGGGTGTTTCGCGCCGCCAACGAACTGAACATCAAGACGGTCGCCTGCTACGCCGAAGAGGACAAGCTGGCGCTGCACCGGTTCAAGGCCGACGAGGCGTACCTGATCGGCAAGGGCAAGGGCCCGGTCGAAGCCTATCTGCAGATCGACGAGTATATCCGCATCGCCCGCATTTCGGGCGCCGACGCGATCCACCCCGGATATGGCCTGCTCTCGGAGAGTCCCGAATTCGCCGATGCCTGCGAGGATGCGGGGATCATCTTCATCGGCCCGCGGGCGCAGACGATGCGCGACCTGGGCAACAAGGTTGCCGCCCGCAACATGGCGATCGCCTCAGAGGTGCCGGTGGTGCCGGCGACCGATGCATTGCCCGATGACATGAATGAAGTGAAGCGCATGGCCGCCGAGATCGGCTATCCGCTGATGCTGAAGGCGAGCTGGGGCGGTGGTGGCCGCGGCATGCGCCGGATCATGGACGAGTCGACGCTGGTCTCGGAGGTCTCGGAAGGCAAGCGCGAGGCCAAGGCTGCGTTCGGCAAGGACGAGATGTATCTCGAAAAGCTGATCGAGCGGGCCCGCCACGTCGAAGTGCAGCTTGTCGGCGACGACCACGGCAACCTGGTGCACCTGTTCGAGCGCGACTGCTCGGTGCAGCGTCGCAACCAGAAAGTGGTGGAGCGGGCACCGGCGCCCTATCTGCCGCAGGCGGTGCGCGACGAGCTGACCGCTTCGGCCATCCGCCTCGGCAATGCCGCCAATTATCGCGGGGCCGGCACGGTCGAGTTCCTGCTCGATGCCGACACCAACAAGTTCTACTTCATCGAAGTGAACCCGCGCATCCAGGTCGAGCATACGGTGACCGAAGTGGTCACCGGCATTGATATCGTCAAGGCGCAGATCCGCCTGCTGGAAGGCGCGGTGATCGGGACGCCGGAATCGGGCGTGCCGAAGCAGGAGGACATCCACCTCAACGGCAACGCCATCCAGTGCCGGGTGACGACCGAGGATCCCGAACAGAACTTCATTCCGGACTATGGCCGGATCACCGCCTACCGCGAGGCGACCGGGTTCGGCGTGCGCCTCGATGGCGGCACCGCCTATGCCGGCGCGGTGGTCACCCGCTTCTACGATCCGCTGCTCGAAAAGATCACCTGCTGGGCGCCGACCGCCGACGAGGCGATCGCCCGCATGCACCGGGCGCTGCGCGAGTTCCGCATCCGCGGCGTCGCGACCAACCTGGCGTTCCTCGAGAACATCATCACCCATCCGGATTTCATCGAGAACCGCTACACCACGCGGTTCATCGACACGACGCCGGCGCTGTTCGATTTCAAGCAGCGGCAGGACCGGGCGACCAAGCTGCTCACCTATATCGCCGACGTCACCGTCAACGGCCACCCCGAGGTGCGCGACCGGCCGCGCCCGCCTGCCGATGCGGCAGCGCCGGTGGTGCCCGAGTATGAGCCGCTGATCGTGGTCGAGGGCTCGCGACAGATCCTCGATCGCGACGGGCCCAAGGGGCTGGCGCGCTGGATGAAGGCGCAGGACCAGGTGCTGTTCACCGATACGACGATGCGCGACGCGCACCAGTCGCTGCTGGCGACGCGCATGCGCTCGTTCGACATCACCCGCATCGCCCGGGCCTATAGCCGCGGGCTGCCCAACCTGTTCTCGCTCGAGTGCTGGGGCGGCGCGACGTTCGATGTGTCGATGCGCTTCCTCAACGAGGATCCGTGGGAGCGGTTGGCCGCGGTGCGCGAAGGCGCGCCCAACATCCTGACGCAGATGCTGCTGCGCGGCTCGAACGGCGTCGGCTACACCAACTACCCCGACAATGTGGTGAAGTTCTTCGTCTCGCAGGCGGCCAAAGGCGGGGTCGACATCTTCCGTGTGTTCGACTGCCTCAACTGGGTGGAGAACATGCGCGTCTCGATCGACGCGGTGATCGAGGCCGACAAGGTGGCCGAAGGCGCCATCTGCTATACCGGCGACCTGCTCGACCCCGAGCGGGCCAAGTACGACCTCAAATATTACGTCGGGCTGGCCAAGGAGCTCGAAGCCGCCGGTGCGCATGTGCTGGGGCTCAAGGACATGGCGGGGCTGCTGAA
>MKVB01000009.1:19115-41441 GCA_001899085.1 Devosia sp. 66-14
GCGCCGCTTCGGCGACGATCATGGCGGCGGTCGAGGCGGGGGTCGATGCGGTCGACGCGGCGATGGACGCGCTTTCGGGCACCACGTCGCAGCCGACGCTGGGCTCGCTGGTGGCGGCGCTGAAGGATGGTCCGCGGGCACCCGGGCTCGACCAGAAGGTGATCCGCGAGATCTCGTTCTACTGGGAGGCGGTGCGCAACCAGTACCGCGCCTTCGAGAGCGACCTCAAGGGCGGCGCCTCGGAAGTCTACCTGCATGAAATGCCGGGCGGGCAGTTCACCAATCTCAAGGAGCAGGCCCGTTCGCTCGGCCTTGAAAGCCGTTGGCACCAGGTGGCGCAGACCTATGCCGACGTGAACCAGATGTTCGGCGACATCGTGAAGGTGACGCCGTCGTCCAAGGTGGTGGGCGACATGGCGCTGGCCATGGTGTCGGCGGGGCTGACCCGCGCCGATGTCGAGGATCCCTCGCGCGACATCGCCTTCCCGGATTCGGTGGTCGGGTTCTTTGCCGGCGACCTGGGCCAGCCGCCGGGCGGCTTCCCCAAGGCGTTGCAGAAGAAGGTGCTGAAGGGCCGGACGCCGCTGACCGAGCGTCCCGGCTCATACCTCAAGCCGATCGACCTCGAGGCCGAGCGCCAGAAGGTGGCCAAGGATACGGGCAGCGAGACCGACGACAAGCGGCTCGCCTCGTACCTGATGTACCCCAAGGTGTACTCGGACTTCGTCAAGACGCAGGACAAGTACGGCCCCACCGAAGTGCTGCCGACGCCGATCTATTTCTACGGTCTCAAGGAAGGCGAGGAGGTGTTCCTCGACCTCGAGAAGGGCAAGACCCTGGTGCTGACCTACCAGGGCCGCACCGAGACCAACGAGAAGGGTGAAGTGCGGGTCTTCTTCGACCTCAACGGCCAGCCGCGCACCATCACCGTGCCGGACCGGCTGAAGGTCGGCGAAGTGAAGGTTCGCGCCAAGGCGGCCCTGGGCGATGCCAAGCAGATCGGCGCACCGATGCCGGGCGTGATCTCGTCCTTGGGCATCAAGGTTGGCGACAAGGTGGTGGCCGGCGACGTGCTGCTGTCGATCGAGGCGATGAAGATGGAAACCGCCATCCATGCCGAGGCCGACGGCATCGTCGCCGAAGTCACGGTGAAGCCGGGCGACCAGATCGACGCCAAGGATCTCCTGGTCCGCTTCGAGTAAGCCTCAGACTTCCGCGTTCATCGCCGTGGCGATGGTGCGGAAGTCCTGCTCGCTGATCTCGAACAGTCCGAAGCGCATCTGGTAGCCCCAGTTGGCCTTGCCGTGGGTGAACTCGAGCCGGTCGAGCAACGGCGCGATCGGCGCTTCGGTCGCCCCGAAGTAATCGACGTTTCGTCGCCACGGCGTGAAATCGCCGCCCATCACGCCCTGGTACAGCGCTTCGTCGCGGACCCTGCCGATGGTGGTGAAGCTCTGCAGGCGATCCTTGCCGCCGATGGTTTCGGCCGGGGAGTAGAATGCCACGCCGTCACCGGCGCGAATGCGCTGCAGTGGGGCCTTCTTGCCGTGATTGACCTGCATGAAGCCCGCACGCCCACGACGGGCATGCTCGGCCGAAGCGACTGCAATCCAGTATTTCGTCATGATTGGTCTCCGTTGGTGTCGGAGACCATCGCTCGGCTGGCTGTCAGAAACCGGCAGTGGCCTCAGCGCCGGCGGTAGGTGCCGTCGATCACCTTGGCGCCATCGGCGGCGCGCTGGTAGACCGGCGCCTTGTGCGGCAGCATGCGAACGATCCAGCTGACCAGCAGCGGCACGACGATGAAATCGTCGACCCAGCCGAGGACCGGGATCACGTCCGGGATCAGGTCGATCGGGCTCAGGAGATAAGCCGGCACCAGCAGCATCAGCGCCTTCAGGTGCACCGGCGTCTCGGACGAGACGAAGGCCTGCCAGAGGGTTGCGAGTTCCTTGCGGAAGGTGAGGATGCGGGCGAGGAGCGAGAACCTGTTCATGACGCAGAAATGGTCGTCGTCGCCCGCAGCTTCAAGGGGTGCTGCAGTCGGTCGCAGATGAGCGATCATTTTAGAACTTGTATTCTAAAATAGGAATTCTATAATTTCTCCATGGCCAGAACACGCTCCTTCGATCGCGACGCCGTCCTTGCCGCTGCCGGCAACGCCTTTCGGCAGCATGGCTATCGCGATGCCTCGATCGCCGAACTGGAGCGGGCAACCGGACTGGTCTCGGGCAGCATCTACAATGCGTTCGGCGACAAGGCCGGACTTTTCCGGGCGGCGCTCGAGCACTATGTGCACGGCTTCGTGCGGCAGCGGATCGCGGCGTTCGCCGGAGCCGATGCGGGGCTCGAAGAGCTGGAGCAGCTCTTTGTGTCGGTACTGGAGCCGCCGCTGTCGGATGGCTATGGCTGCCTCGTCAACAATTCGATCATCGAGTTCGGCAATGCCCCAGGCATTGCGTCGGACGGCATCAACGAAACCCTGGCGCTGGTGCGTCAGGGGATCGCAAGCCTGTTGACGCGCGAGATCGGGGCAGCCGCCGCCGAACTCGAGGCGATGCAACTGGTGCTGCTCTATCACGGCGTGCTGACGCTGTCGCGCAGCGGCACCAGCCTCGAGGCGATGCGCAGCGCCGTCGGCGCCACGTTCGACCGCTTGCTGGCCGCCCGCAGCCGCCACAACAACAAGCAGTGAGAGGATCCATGATGCTGACCATGCTCAACCCCGGCGGCAACGCTCCGCAAGCCCCCTACAGCCATGGCGCGCTCGCCACCAATGCGACGCGCACGCTCTACATATCGGGGCAGGTGGGCGTGGACGCGGCGGGCCGGATGGGCGCCGATATCGGCGAGCAGGCGCAGATCGCCGTGGCCAACCTCAATGCCGTGCTGGCGGAAGCCGGGATGACGCCGGCCAATCTCGCCAAGGTGACGATCTACCTGACCGACGACAGCCTGATCCCCGGCTTCATGCAGGCCGCGGGGGCCGGCCTGCCGTCGCCGCCGCCGGCGACGACCCTGCTGGTGGTGAAAGCGCTCGCGGCGCCGCCGCTGCTGGTCGAGATCGAGGCGGTTGCCGTCGACTGATGGCTGGTCGCCGCAAGGGGAGGGGCCCGGGATACCCGGACCCCGTTGAGGCCATCATGCGGCGAGCGGCCCGGGATCATCATCCGGGTCGTCGTTGACCACGGCGATGATGCGCACGCGCTGCATCTCGCCGTGGCGGTCGAGCCACGACATCTGCTGGCCGGGCCTTGTGCCCAGCAGGGCAGCGCCATGTTCGGAGGTCACGGCGAGGCTGTACCCCTCCGATCCGGCGGCATCGTCAGGGATCACCAGCTTGGCGATGCGCTCGCCCCCGGGAACCGGAGCATAGCGCACGATGCTGCCGATGCGGACGACATCGGCCGGCACCATGGAGTCGGGGATGATCCTGGCGCGGTCGAGCTCGTAGAGCAGCAGGTCGGCATGGCCGCGTTCCCCCACATGGGTGAGCGCCACGACCGTCAGCCGATGATGCTCGGTCTTGCCCACCACGATTTCGGGCGATTGCATCCAGTCGAGGGAGATGGTCGTCATGGCGTTCCCTTCGGAGTTCTCGGCTCCTTCGAGGCGAGGTGCGAGACAGGTACCGGCGTCGGCGGCCGCCGGTCCTGGCACCAGGGACATCTGAGCGCGGCGCGAGGGCGCACTCCGTTGCAGCACCTGCAATAGCGAAGCGCGGGCACTCACGGTCCCTCCGGTGCAGGTGGCTGGACGCTGGCCCAGGTGTTGAGCAGGCGCGCCCGATCATCGATGGACAGCAGCCGGATGGTCATCACCTCGGTCTTGATGGGCGTTTGCTGCGGCAGGCTGTAGCTGAGATCGGGGAGGTGCTGCTCGACCCAGGTGCGAAACCGGCGCAGCTTGTTGCCGCCGCTGATCGGCAGGGTCACGGAATACTTGAAAGTCATGGTCGTCGCCTCATGCGTCGACGATCGACGACGCCGTGGGGCGAGCGTGCGATCGGCATGTCATCTTGTGGGGTGATGAACGATCCTGATGTCGCCCTTGCCGCTTCGGCAGGTGGCAACATCAGGCAATCAGCCTGCCCGGCGGAGGCGACTTCCTGTTGGGCGTGCTGTGGCGAAGAACCTGTTCATGGCCGCCATCATGGCCAAAGCCGGGGCGAAGTCAAATCGCCCCTTCGACGCGGGGCCAGCCGCGGCTATTTCAGTCCGGCACGATCCTTCAGCAGCTTGACGATCGCCATGGCGTGGCCGTGGCCGAGCTGGTAGTCGGCCTTCAGCCAGTCGGTGATCTGGGTCGCCCTGGTCCCGGCCTTGGTGAAGCCCTTGGCAGTGGCAAGGCGGATCCACTCGTCCGGGGTGACGCCGGTCTGCTTCTCAATGTTGTCGAGATAGGCCTGGAAAGTCATGGGGGGCTCGCTTCAATCGGTCACGCAATCGTAACATTGCGCCCTCAACCTCAAAGGCCTATTTGCTGAGGCGGCAAGTCCATGATTGTCGCGCGGTCGAAGCTCGCCGAGCTTTCCGACGGCGCTCCAGGGGTCCTCGATGAGCATTTCTCCCCGCCGGCAGTCGGTCGGCGTCAATGTCGGTGGTGTGATGGTGGGCGGCGGTGCGCCGATCGTCGTCCAGTCGATGACCAATACCGACACCGCCGATATCGAAGCGACGGTGCGCCAGGTGGCGCAGCTATGGCGCGCCGGCTCGGAGATCGTCCGCATCACCGTCGACCGCGACGAGGCAGCCGCGGCGGTCCCGCACATCCGTGACAGGCTGGCCCAGCGTGGCATCACCGTGCCGATCGTCGGCGATTTCCACTATATCGGCCACAAGCTGCTGACCGACCATCCGGCGGCGGCGGAAGCGCTGGCCAAGTACCGCATCAACCCCGGCAATGTCGGCTTCAAGGCGAAGCGCGATACGCAGTTCGCGACGCTGATCGAACTGGCGATGAAGTATGACAAGCCGGTGCGCATCGGGGTCAACTGGGGCTCGCTCGACGAAGAGCTGTTGACCCGGCTGATGGACGAGAACTCGGCCTCCGCGACGCCGGTGTCGGCGGCCGCGGTGCAGCGCGAGGCGATCATCCAGTCGGCGCTGCTCTCGGCGCAGCGGGCCGAAGAGCTCGGGCTTGCCCGCGACCACATCATCCTCTCGACCAAGGTGTCGGACGTCCAGCACCTGATCGCGGTGTACCAGGACCTCGCGGCGCGCTGCGATTATGCGCTGCATCTGGGGCTGACCGAGGCCGGCATGGGCTCGAAGGGGATCGTCGCCTCGTCGGCGGCCATGGGCATCCTGTTGCAGCAGGGGATCGGCGACACCATCCGCGTGTCGCTGACGCCTGAGCCGGGCGGCGACCGGACGCAGGAAGTGCGGGTGGCGCAGGAACTGCTGCAGACGATGGGCTTCCGGCAGTTCCTGCCGGTGGTGGCGGCCTGCCCCGGCTGCGGGCGCACCACCAGCCAGACCTTCCAGGTGCTGGCCAAGGAAATCCAGGATCACCTCAGCGCCTCGATGCCGGAGTGGAAGGAACGCTACCCGGGCGTCGAGACGCTGTCGGTGGCGGTGATGGGCTGCATCGTCAACGGCCCGGGGGAGAGCAAGCACGCCAATATCGGCATCTCGCTCCCCGGCACCGGCGAAACCCCGGCGGCGCCGGTATTCGTCGACGGGCAGAAGGTCGCGACGCTGCGCGGCACCGACGTCGCCGAGCAGTTCAAGGTGATGGTCGCCGACTATATCGAGAAGCGTTTCGGCACGGCTCAGAAGACCGCGGCCGAATGAGCCGGCTGCGAGACTGGCTGTTCACCGGTGAAGCGGCGCGACGGCGCTGGATGTGGCTCGGCGTGCTGGCCGTGCTGCTCGTGGTGCTGTGGCTGACGGGCAATCTTCGCCAGCAGTAGGGCGCGCCTCGACGGCTTGTTCGAGCCATTTCGACCGGGACAACCGCGGCGGAACAGGTCGCGTCAGGCTTCGGCTTGCTCTGTGGCGAGGCGCTGATAGAGCCGAGCCGAAACGGACGTCCCGACAAGCATCAGCACCACCATGAAGCCGACTCCTGCCACGAACATGGTCAAGAGGCGGGCAAATTGGTTGGGGAGCGCGCTGGTCAGCGTCAGAATGACCGGTGAGGCGAGCACAATCGGGAGCCCGGCCAGCATTGCTGTCAGCCAAATCAACCAGAAACGCCCTCGCGTCATCATCCAGGTGCGCTGCAAGTAAGCATTGGCGGCGTCGACCGCCAGACTGGGCAAGAAGGTAATGATGCGCATCGCCAGCACCGCCAGCACCAGCACGGCCGCACCCATGATGAGCATCGAGGTGGCATAGCTGGTGAAGATCGGCTCGCCCGGCGCAGGTCCGTTCGGTTCTGTCAGAACCCCGAGCATCTCGGGCACGGTGGCGGCAAGGTTCAGGACCGCCGACCAGGCAAAGAAGGTCAGTGTGGCTGGGTCAGCGCGGAGCTGTTCCGGCTTCGTCTCGATGTGCTCGAGGATCACGTAGCGATACAGCGCCACGGTGTAAGGCGCCGCGATGTAGAGGCCGACCAGCGCAACCAGCCACTGTGTCACCGTCTGCCCCAGGTCCGTCCGGACCAGCAACCGACCGGCAACTTGCCCCACTATCAGGGCGCCGATGGTCGCACCAGCTGCCACCATGACCGAGAGGCGCATATCGCGGAGCATGCGGTAGGCATCGCCGTATGCCAGCTTGAAGTAACTGCCGGCCTCACTGAAGATGCTCGCCATTCGCTGCCCCCGTCCGCATCTCGACCATAGGAGACGCTCGCTAATCAAGTCTTCCGCCAAGGTCGGAAGGTTTTCCCATCCTGTTAACTGTCAGACACAGGGAGGCAGCCTGTTATGCTGCTGCGGCCAGAATCGCCGGAGGCCTCCCATGCGCAGCCCAAACCTGCCCGAGCCGCCCTACTACATGGTCAGCTTCGCCTCGCAGCGCACGGCCGGGGATAACGGACATCACGATATGGGCGCCGCCATTCTCGAACTAGCCAGCCGGCAACCGGGATTTCTCGGCTTTGAAAGCTGTCGCGATGCCTCGGGGTTCGGCATTCTCAACTCGTTCTGGGTCGACGAGGAGGCGATCCGCAACTGGAAGGCCGTTGCGGAGCATGCCGAGGCGCAGCGGCGTGGGCAGGCCGAATGGTATGCCGGCTACCATATCCGCATCGCGCTGGTGCAGCGCGCCTATGGGTTCGAGCGCCAGTCGGGGCCGTCGCGCTAGTTGCTGCGCTCGGCGAAGAAGCGTGCCGTCGCCCGCAGCCCATCGGCGCGTCGATCGAACGGCAGGAGTGCGCTGAGCGCGTCGTGGATCACCTCGGCAAGCTGGCGCTGCGCCGCTTCGACGCCGATGCGGGCGACGATGGTCTGCTTGCCGGCTTCCGCGTCCTTGCCGGTGGCCTTGCCGAGGGCCTCGGCCGAGGCGGTGACATCGAGAATGTCGTCGGCGAGCTGGAAGGCGCGACCGGCGGCTTCGGCATAAGTGGTGAGATGGGCGAGGTCGCCATCGGAGGCGCCGCCCAGGATGGCGCCGATCCGCACCGCGGCGCGGATCAGGGCGCCGGTCTTCATCGCCTGCATCTGGGTGATGGCCCGTTCGGTGAGAAAACTGGTCTCGCCTTCGATGTCGCGCATCTGGCCGCCGACCATGCCGCCGGCGCCGGCGCCCGTGGCAAGCTCGGTGACGAGGCGGATCCGTACGGCGGGGTCGGGATGCGCGGCCTCGTCGGCGAGCAGGGCGAATGCGTGGGTCAGCAGCGCATCGCCAGCGAGGATGGCGGTGGCGTCGTCATAGGCCTTGTGCACGGTGGGCTGGCCGCGGCGCAGATCGTCGTCATCCATGGCAGGCAGGTCGTCGTGTACCAGCGAGTAGCAGTGGATCATCTCGACCGCGAGGCCGGCAGTCAGCGCAGCGGCGGGCGCCATGCCGAACACCCCGGCGGCCTGGCGAACCAGCAGCGGCCGCAGCCGCTTGCCGCCGTTGAGGCTGCCGTGGCGCATCGCGGCGAGCAGGCGATCGGGTGGGATGCCGGGGCCGCTGAGGGCCGGGGCGGCGAGCAGCGCCGTGAGCGCCCGCTCGATATCGGCGGCGGTGCTGGCGAGTTCTTCTGGGAAGGAGTAGGTCACGGGTCGAGCGTCCGGCAGGGTCGTGCGCTTGTAGCGGATTTGCGCTGGTGCAGGAACTCTGCCGCAAACCTCGAGATGGGCCAATTTCGCCCCTTCCCATCAGCGCGATTGTGCTCTATAGACGCCCCAATTCCCGACAGACCCTGTCTGTTAGACGCCGGAACGCCTTCGGCGAAACGCTATTGAACCAGGAGTAACAACCATGGCAGTGCCAAAGCGCAAGACCTCGCCGATGAAGCGCGGGTTCCGCCGCTCCGCCGATGCGCTGGCCACCCCGGCCTATGTCGAAGACAAGGATTCGGGCGAGCTGCGTCGTCCGCACCACGTCGATCTGAAGACCGGCATGTATCGCGGCCGGCAGATTCTGCAGCCCAAGAGCTCGTAAGCCTTCGGGCTGGCGCTCTCTTGCGCACCAAACGATAGATATTCCGCGGCCGGCTCCCAGACCTGGGGGCCGGCCGTTTCCATTTGTTTCTGGGGGTTTTCCGGCTATGGGCACGCGCGTCGAATCGGATTCCATGGGCACGATCAACGTGCCGTCGGAGAAGTATTACGGGGCGCAGACCGCCCGCTCGCTGGCCAATTTCGACATCGGCGGCGAGAAGATGCCGACCGAGATCATCCGGGCCTTCGGTATCCTCAAGAAGGCGGCGGCGCTGGCCAACCACAAGCTGGGGCTGATGGACCAGGCGACGCGCGACCTGGTGGTCGCGGCGGCCGACGAGGTGATCGCCGGCAAGCTCGCCGATCACTTCCCGCTGGTGGTGTGGCAGACCGGCTCGGGCACCCAGTCGAACATGAATGTCAACGAGGTGATCTCGAACCGCGCCATCGAGATGGCCGGCGGCGTGATGGGCTCGAAGAAGCCGGTGCACCCCAACGACCACGTCAACATGAGCCAGTCGTCGAACGACACCTATCCGACGGCGATGCATATCGCGGCGGTCGAGGCGATCGAGAACTACCTGGTCGACCGGGTCATGCTGCTCAGGAACACGCTCGACGCCAAGGCGACCGAATTCATGGGCGTGGTGAAGATCGGCCGCACCCATCTGCAGGACGCAACGCCCTTGACGCTCGGCCAGGAGATTTCCGGCTGGGTGGCGCAGCTCGACCTGGCTCTGAAGGCGATCCGCGCGACATTGCCGCAGCTCTATGAGCTGGCGCTGGGCGGCACCGCCGTCGGTACCGGGCTCAACGCCCACCCCCGATATGGCGAGACGGTCGCGGCCGAGATCGCCACGCTCACCGGCCAGCCCTTCGTCACCGCGCCCAACAAGTTCGCCGTGATGGCCGGGCACGATGCCTTCGTCGGTTCGTCCGGCGCGCTGAAGCAGCTGGCGGTGGCGTTGATGAAGATCGCCAATGACGTGCGCTGGCTGGCCTCCGGCCCGCGTTCGGGGCTGGGCGAGATCACCATTCCGGAGAACGAGCCCGGCTCGTCGATCATGCCGGGCAAGGTCAACCCGACCCAGGCCGAGGCGACCACCATGGTCGCCGTGCAGGTGATGGGCAATGACGCGGCGATCGGCATTGCGGCGAGCCAGGGCAATTTCGAGCTCAACGTGTTCAAGCCGGTCATCGCCTACAACTTCCTGCAGTCGGTGCGGCTCCTCGCCGATGCGGCCAAGAGCTTCAACGACCACTGCGCGGTGGGGATCGAGCCGGATCGCGACCGGATCAAGCAGCTGGTCGACCAGTCGCTGATGCTGGTGACGGCGCTCAACCGCAAGATCGGCTACGACAATGCCGCCAAGATCGCCAAGCACGCCCACAAGAAGCGCTCGACGCTGCGTGAGAGCGCGATCGAGCTGGGGCTGCTCACCGGCGAAGAGTTCGACTCTGAAGTGAAGCCGGAACAAATGGTGGGCCCGCTGAAGCTCTAGGAGCAGGGCTGGCGCTCGGCTCTCCTTTTGGGGTGCCGAGCCATTCGAGCATCGCCCTCGTGGTCCTCCCGCCTCAGATCGCTCCACCGGAGCGATTTGTCCTGCGGCACGCTTCGAAGAGTGCGAAAGCGCACGGTGGGGCTGGCGGGCGCGGCCCGGCTTTGGCATTGTGCCCGCAACTCGCGATCAGGGAACGTGCCATGTCCGACAATACGGTTTTTATCCCGCAGGGCGGTGGCCGTGCCTCACGCAACGGCGCCTTCATCCCGCCGCTGCTGCTGATCCCGCTGATCGCCTATAACTTCTTTGCCTTCCTGTTCATGGGCGGCAATCCGGCCGGCTGGAGCCAGCAGCTGCTGACAATTCCGATGGTCTCGGGCGTCGTGTGGTCGCTGACGGCAGGCGACCTGCTGCTGGTGGTGGGCCTCGTCTGTTTGTTCTTCGAGGTGCTGAAATCCACCAATACCGGGCGCAGCTCGGTGGTCGAGCACATGCTCTCGGTGGTGGTGTTCGTGATCTTCCTCGTCGAGTTCCTGCTCGTCGGGGCGGCCGCGAGCTCGGTGTTCTTCATCCTGATGATGATGGCGATCGTTGATGTGGTGGCGGGCTTTACCGTCTCGATCACCGGCGCCGGCCGCGACGTGACCATGGGCGGCTGAAGCCGCCCTCACTTTGGGTTAGCGAGCACCGAGGCCGCCCAACTCGAACTCAGGTGACGATGGTCTTGCGGTAGCCGGCGGGCATGCGCCGGACGGTGATCTTGCTGCCATTGGCATAGGCATCGACGGCCTGGTGTACCGGGGCGCGGCGGCGCTCGCGCTGCGCGGGCAGGTGCTGGCGCGCCGCGATCAGCTGGCTGAGGAAATCGGCATGGGCGGGGGTGTGGACGAGCATCAGCCGCTCGCGCGGCGTTTCCTCCGGCGCCGGCAGCGTAAAGACCTGCTTTGCTGTCCCGTTGTCGTCCATTGCCTCGGACCTGTTGCGATCCGGGCGTCGGCTTTGCGCCGCCTGTCCCGGACCATGGAGTAACGTCGCCATGACCGGGAGAGGTTGCAATGTTTCGTCGACGGTTTCCCGCGTTACATCAAGAAAGGGTTAACCGCATCACGTGCCGGCGGGTACCGGCTTTCCCCACCTCGACGAAGCCAAAACCCTCGAAGGCGGGGACAAACCCCATGAAGCGATAGCTGGGAGACGATGGCGCCACCGGGTAGGCCTCGAGGATAGCGGCGCCGCCTTGCCGCGCATGCGCAATGGCGGCGGCGATCAACTGGCGGCCGAGCCCCTCGCCGCGCAGCTGCCGTCGGACATACATGCAGGTGAGCGACCAGACCGCCTGCTCCGGCTGTGCCGCCGGGCCGCCGAGCTTGCGGAAGGTGTCGCGCGGCGCGACCGACACCCAGGCGACCGGCTCGCCTTCGGCATAGCCGAGAAGCCCGACCGGCACGCCGGCCTCGATGCGGCCGAGAATCTGCCGGCGTCGGGCCGGCCCCTTATTGTCCCGGATCTCATCGGGCGTCGCCCGCCAGGTCATGCACCAGCAGGGTTTCGGCCCGCCGGGGCCGGCAAACAGCGCCTCGAAATCGTCGACCACAGAGCTGGTCACCGGCCTGAAGGCGAGTTTGCCGGCCATCCTTCAACCTTTGAATTCGTCCTTGGCCTTGCGTAACGCGGCAAACACCTTGGCGGGTTCCGCGTCGGCGGCGAGGCCCATGGCCTTGGCCAAAGCCGGCTGATCGGCGCGCAGGAACGGGTTGCTGGCCTTTTCGAGCCCGAGGGTCACCGGGATGGTGTATTTGCCGGCTTCGACCATGCGCTTGACCTCAGCGGCGCGAATGTTGAGCGCCGGGTTCTTCGGATCGACGCTGAGGGCGAAGGCGGCGTTGGAAGCGGTGTATTCGTGGCCCGGGTAGACCAGCGTGTCGTCGGGCAGGGCGCGCAGCTCTTCCAGCCCCTCCCACATCGGACCAGGCTTGCCCTCGAACATGCGGCCGACGCCGAGCGAGAACAGGGCATCGGCGGAAAACAGGTGGCGGCCGGTGGGGTCGTAATAGACGATGTGGCCCAGCGTGTGGCCCGGCGTCTCGATGACGATGAAGTCGGTTTCGCCCAGCGAGACGGTATCGCTGGCCGAGACCAGCACCTCGAGCCCGAGGATCTTCTGGGCCTCGGCCTTGGGACCGACCACGCGCACCCCATATTCACGCTTGAGAGCCGGGATACCTTCAACGTGGTCGGTATGGTGATGGGTGATGAACAGGTCGGTCAGCTTCCAGCCGCGTCGCTGCAGCGCTTCCTTGATGGCCTTGGCGTCCGGCGCGTCGATGGCGGCGGTGCGGCCGCTGGCGACATCGTGGACGAGGTAGCCGAAATTGTCGGAACGGCAGAGGAAGGTGTCGATCAAAAGGGGCACGTGAAGGAGTCTCCGGGGTCAGGCGCGCGCCGCGCGGGTGGCAAGCGGCGGCGAAGCATGACAGAAACTAGAGAACGTTTTCGGACAATGCCATGACCTCGCATGTCGAGCGACTGATCGGCTTTTACAAGTCGCCCCTGGGAAAGATCGCCCGCGCCCTGCTGCGCGAGGAGGTGCTGCGCTTTTCCGGCAATGTGCGTGGGCTGCGGGTACTGGGGCTGGGCTTTGCGACGCCCTATATGCGGTTCACGCTGGAAAAGGCCGAGCGGGTGATCGCCGCCATGCCGGCCCGGCAGGGCGCCTCGGCCTGGCCGCGCGAGGGGCCGTCGCACACCGTGCTCTGCGATCCGCTGGAGCTGCCGCTCACCGATGCGGCGGTCGACCTGATCATCGCGGTGCACGCCTTCGAGCATGTCAGCGATACCGAGGAGTTGATGCGCGAGCTGTGGCGGGTGTCGGCGCCGAATGCCCGGTTGATCGTGGTGGTGCCCAAACGCCGGGGCACCTGGTCATCGATCGACACCACGCCGTTCGGCGACGGACATCCGTTCTCGCGCGGGCAGCTCGAGCGGCTGCTGCGCGACCACAGCTTCGTGCCCGAGCAGTGGCGCGATGCGCTCTATGTGCCGCCATCGCAGCATGCGCTGGTGCTGAAATCGACGCGCTTCTTCGAGCGGGCCGGCCGGATGTTCGGGCCGACCTTTGCGGGCGTCCACTGCGTGCTGGCGCGCAAGGAGCTGTTCCCGGCGGTGCCGCGACGCAAGAAGGCCGAGCGGCTGATCAAGGTGCCGGCGCTGGCGCCGCAGGCCGCCATGAAGCTGCCGCGCGAGCGCTGAAGCGCAGCGGATCCTCTAGAGCGCGCTCTCGACGTTCATTTCCGGGCGCTGGTGCAGCACCACTTCGCCCGACCACGGCTCGGTGACCCCGCGGCCGCCGCCGAGGTCTTCCAGCAGCGGGCGCAGCTTGTCGAGGTTGGCGATCATCTGCGGGCGGGCCTGCACCAGATCGGCCATTTCACCCCACTCTCCGACCACGATGTAGTCGCGCTCACCGGACTTCACCACCCAGAAGTTGCGGGAGCCGGGGACCGCCGAGGCCTGGAACGTCCGATGGACGGCCAGGAACTCGTCTTCGCGGCCGGCCTTCACCCGCATGTGCACTACGTTCATTGCCGTCATCGGATCCTCCTCCGTCTCGACAATCACGCCGCAGCTGCATCTTAGCAGATGTGCGGGCGGACCGGGCCGGGATTCCTTTGCAAGCATGGGCGCCATCCCCTATGGTCCGGCCGATTTTTCGACCCGGCCTCCGAGACATGACCGACACGCCCAAACGCCCCGTCCCACAGCCCGGCATCCTGAAGATCGCGCCCTATGTTCCGGGCCGTTCCGACGCGCCCGCCGGGGTCAAGCTGGTGAAGCTCTCGGCCAACGAGTCGCCGCTGGGCGCCAGTCCCAAGGCGATCGCGGCGGTGCGCGAGGCAGCCGGCCGTATCGAGATCTACCCGGAAGGCTCGTCGCGCGAGCTGCGCACGGCGCTTGGCGAGGTGCATGGGCTGGCGCCGGAGCGGATCGTCTGCGGCTTCGGTTCCGACGACATCCTGCACCTTCTGGCCCAGGTCTATCTCGGCGAGGGCGACGAGGCGGTGATGAGCCAGTACGGCTTCAACGTCTATCCGATCATCACCCGCGGCGCCTCGGCCGAAATCATCATGGTGCCCGAAAAGGACTATCGGGCCGACGTGGATGCGCTGCTCGCCGCGGTGACGCCGCGCACCCGCATGCTGTTCCTCGCCAACCCGAACAATCCGACCGGCACGTACCTGCCGGCAGCGGAGGTCGAGCGGCTGCAGCGCGGGCTGAGACCCGACATCCTGTTCGTGCTCGACAGCGCCTATGCCGAATACGTCACCGCCGAGGACTATTCGGTCGGCATCGATCTGGTGAATGCCTCGGACAACGTGGTGATGGTGCGCACCTTCTCGAAGATGGGCATTGCCGGCGAGCGGGTGGGCTGGATGTACGGGCCCGATCACGTCGTCGATGCGGTGAACCGCATTCGCGGGCCATTCAACGTGTCGCTGTCGGGCCAGGCGGCGGCCGCCGCGGCGGCGCGTGACGTCGAGTTCACCGCAAGACTCAGAGAGCACAATGCGCGCTGGCGCAGCTGGCTCACCGAGGCGCTGGCCTCGAACGCCATCCGGGTGCCGCCGAGCCAGGGCAACTTCATCCTGGCGCTGTTCGAGGATGCGGCGACCGCGAAGGCGGCGTTCATCGCCCTGCGCGAGACCGGCCTCCTGGTGCGCGAAATGCACGGCTATGGCATACCCGAAGGCCTGCGCATCTCGATCGGGCTCGAAGAGCACATGCGCGCGGTGGTCGAAATTCTGAAGGCGTTCGGGGCGCCGGGGGCAAGCAACTGATGTTCGAAAAACTCACCCTTGTCGGCATCGGCCTGATCGGCTCGTCCATCGCCCGGGCGGTGAAGCTCAAGGGCCTCGCCAAGACCATCGCCATCACCACCCGCAAGTCGGCAACGCTCGAAGAGGCCCGCTCGCTGGGACTGGGCGACATTTACACGCTCGATGCGGCCGAAGCGGTCGAGGGCGCCGACCTCGTGATCCTCTGCACCCCGGTCGGCGTCTATGCCGACGTGATGCAGCAGATCCGTGGGCAGCTGGCGCCGGGCGCGATCCTTTCGGATGTGGGGTCGGTCAAAGGCCAGGTGATGAAGGCGCTCGAGCCGCTGATGCCTCAGGGCGTGCACTTCATTCCCGGGCACCCGATCGCCGGCACCGAGCATTCCGGCCCATCGGCCGGTTTCCCAGATCTGTTCGTCGGGCGCTGGTGCGTGCTGACGCCGAAGCCGGAAGTGGATCCGGTGGCGGTCGACCGGCTGGTGTCGTTCTGGGGTGCGCTCGGCTCGAATGTCGAGGTGATGGACGCAGCGCACCACGACCTGGTGCTGGCGATCACCAGCCATGTGCCGCACCTCATCGCCTACAACATCGTCGGCACGGTCGCCGATCTCGAGGCGGCGACGCAGTCCGAGGTGATCAAGTTCTCCGCCTCGGGGTTCCGCGATTTCACGCGTATCGCGGCCAGCGATCCGGTGATGTGGCGCGACGTGTTCCTGACCAACCGCGAAGCGGTGCTGGAAATGCTCGGACGGTTTCTCGAGGACCTGTCGAGCCTGCAGCGCATGGTACGGGTCGGCGACGGGGAGGGCATGCAGGCGCTGTTCACCCGCACCCGCGCCATTCGTCGCTCGATCATCACCGCCGGCCAGGAAACCGCGGCGCCCGATTTCGGCCGCCCGCACGGCGCGCCCGAAGCTGCCATAGTGCCGCCGACCGACGTGTCGCCGGTGATGGTGCGCGAGCATGGTGGCGGCGAGGACGCCTGATCGCCTGCCACCGCGTCCTCGTCCCTCAGGCGATCAGAACAGCGGCAGCAATTGCGCCAGGGGCACGGCCAGCAGTTTCACCTGGCCGTCGACAATGGTGAGGCTGTTGTGGAAGCTGCCGTCGGCATTGGGCGCGCCGCGCAGCATGGCGAGCTGCATCACCGGCAGGAACTGGGCGAAGCGGTCGAGCACACCCTTGGTGGTGTAGTTGATCTCGCCTTCGGGATAGCCGCCGCCATTGAGCTTCAGCGTGCCGGTGACCTCGAAGCGCTCGTCGGGCTGCGGCTGGCTGCCGGCCAGTTTGGTGAGCGCCAGCGTGCCGCCCGCTGCCTGCCAGCGTCGCAGCGCATCGGGCTCGCCGAAGGCGCGGAGGTCATCGGGGACGCCGGTGAGTTCGACTTCCGCCGTGGTGTCCGCGGCGGCCACCTGGAGGCCGGGGAGATCGAGCGCCGTGGTGGTGAGGTAGCCGCGCAGCGCTGCCGTGCCCGCCGCCTTGTCGTGCAGCTCGGGGACATCGAGCAGGTGCGCTTCGAGATGCTTGCTGCGGGCTTCGACGATCTCGCCGGCGACGGTGTCGGTGAGCACCAGATCGTCGGCGACCAGCGAGAAGCGGGCGATGCGCCAGCCTTCGCCGCTGAAGCCGCGCAACAGGTCGGCCGAGGTCAGCCGCAGGCTGCCTTCCATGGCGCCGAAATCGAGGCGGCGCTGGCTGCCCGAGAAGGCATCGGCGAGGCTGAACGGGGCCTTGGCGGAAAAGATCAGGTGCGAGGGGGCATAGACCAGCACCGAACCCTTGAGGCCGGCAAACGTGGCGGTGAGATCCTGGTCGACGAGCGTGGCATCGAGACATTCGAGGTCGAAGCGGAAGGGAAAGCCGGAGACGTCGAAGGTGCCGCAGGTGAGTTTCGGCGCGCTCTCGCCGTCGGCCTCGGCGAGAAGCCTGACCTGGCGCGTCGCTTCACCGGCGGCCCACAGCCAGGCGCCGCTCCATAGCCCGACCACCACAACCACCGCGATGGCGAGCCACATGAACTTCCGCAACGTCAGGTCTCCCATACCGGCGCGCCGATTGCGCGGCGCGGACCGTATCGGTAGGAACGTGACCGCGGCAAGGCGGGTGGACGTTTCGTGCAGCAGAATTCAACGCATTGGGTGTTCGGCTACGGCTCCTTGATCTGGCGGCCGGGCTTTGCCTTTCTCCGGCAGGAGCCGGCGCTACTGCGCGGTGTGCATCGCCGGCTCTGCGTCTACTCCTACCGGCATCGCGGCACCGAGGCGCGGCCCGGACTGGTGTTCGGGCTGATGCCGGGCGGCTCATGCCGCGGCATGGCGTTCGAAGTGGCCGATGAGCAGTGGCCTGATGTCCACGCCTATCTGAGCGAGCGCGAGATGGATCGCGGGGTCTATCGCGAGGCAACCCGGCAGATCGAGCTGGCGGATGGCGGCCTGGTGCCGTCGCTGGCTTTCCTCGCCGATACCCGGCACCTGCAATATGCGGGCAAGCTCGCCATCGCCGAGCAGGTGCGGATCGTGCGGGGCGGGGTAGGTGAGTCGGGCGCCAACCCAGAATACGTGCTGGAGACGGCGCGCAAGCTGCATGAACTGGGAATCGTCGACCGCTATCTCGACGACGTGGTGGCGGCGCTGAACGGCATGGATGTGCCGGTGGTGGCGGGGGCTTAGAGCAGCCCGACTGACAGAGACGGCCCCCTCCCATCCTCCCCCATGAAGGGGGAGGTGCCCCGCTGGTGCGTCTGGCACGATCGAAGACAGAGCCTCGATTCTTCACCTCCCCCTTCATGGGGGTGGCCGGGAGGGGGCTATCAGTCGCCCACTAGGCCGCGCTCAGGCCGATGATCGGTTCGGCGCCTTCGAGGTCCCACACCACGGTGAGGCGCTCGATGGCGTCGGCGCTGGTTTCGACGTGAAAGACGCGGTCGGCGCAGTCCATGGCGAGGCGGAAGCGGGCGCGGCTGACGGGATCTTCGACAAGATCCGCGGCGCCGCCCGCCCACATCACGTGCGGACCGAGCGCGATCAGGTAGAGTTCGTCCGCCTTGAAGCTGAAATCGTCGAGGCGAAGCGGCTCCAGCGCGTAGAAACGGCCGGAGCGACCGCGCCAGTTCACCGGATGCACGGTGGCGTGCTGCAGCAGCGTACGATCGAGTGTCGGCACCATGCCCCCGGCTCCTTCGGTCCCGGCGAAAGAGAACAAATATAGAACGAATTTGAGCTAAATGTCAAGCACCGCCCTGCGTGACCTCTACACCTATGGGCTGCTCCGCCGTTCTCGTCAAGATGTAGTGGTCGTGGCCGGGCCGGGCGCTATCCCTTGCTTCAGCTTGTCGAGCCTGTCGCGCAGTTCCGGACTGATCGGCCGCGTCAGGCCCTCGTCATAGGCCTCGAGGATCAACCGGTTGGTTTCGCCCTCGATGGCGCCGATCAGGCGCGCCCGAAACTCTTCCACCGGCAGGCCCGGCGGGATGGCGGGCAGGAACCTGGCGCGGGCGGTGCCGGGCCAGAGCAGGAGGCTGTTGCGCCCCCAGAACAGGCCGGAATTGAGCGCCACCGGCACCACCGGGATGTTCAGGCCCTCGTAGAGCCGGACCACCCCGTAGCGATAGTCGTAAGGATCGAGCGGCGCCTTGCGGGTACCTTCGGGGAAAATGATGATGCGCGCGCCATTGGCCAGTGAACGCCGCGCATCGGCGAGCATCAGCGGAATTGCGTCGCCGCCTCTGGAGCGGTCGACCCGGATGGTATCGAAGGCCATCGCCGCCTGGCCGAAGAACGGGATGTCCATCAGCTCCTTCTTGGCGATGAAGGCGGGGCGCCTGGCGCCGGGCAGAAGGGCGAAGATGTCCCAGTCGCTCATGTGCTTGGACGCAATGATGCAGGGCCCGTTGGGGATGTTCTCCATGCCCTCGACATCGGTTCTGATGCCGGCGATGAGACGCAGCGCCAGGATGTGCGAGTGGATCCAGTAAAGCGCCAGCGCCCAGCCGAACGCCGTGCGACCCCAGATGGTGCTGATGCCGACAATGATCGCCAGCACCACGGTCTGGAGGTAGAACACCGCGTAGAACAGCAGCGAGCGGAGCGCCTGGCCGAGCAAAGTTGATCCTCCCAAATTGCGTCGGAGGGTGCCTGCTACGAGGCTGAGGAACAAGCGAGAAATCGGCGCTTGGACGGCAAACGCCCGTCAGGAGGTCTTCTGCAGGAAGCGCCGGACCGTCATGCGCGAGGTGATGGCGGTGAGCGCGGCAATCACCGGCACCACGGCGAGGATGCCGAACATACCGTCAATCCCGAGCGCGAAGCGGCCGAACAGGATGCCCAGTTGCTGGCCGGCTTCCTGCGGCACCATCGAGCCGGCGGCGACGCCGACGAGGAGGAAGAACAGCAGTGCGGCAAGGCCGCCGAAAATGCCGCCGCGGAAGCCGATGGTCAGGAAGCGGCCCTGGAACTCCCCGGCGATGAAGCTGTTCGAAGCGCCGATGAAGTGCAGCACGTCGACGATCTCGCGGTTCGACGCCATGGTGCCGCGCGTTGCAAAGATGATCGCCAGCACCGTCGCCACCACGATGAGGGTCAGCACCAGCAGGCCCGAGGCGACGATGGTGCCGGCCATGACGTTGAGCTGCTGCCGCCAGGCGGCGTGGGTATCGAGGCTGGCCCCCTTCACCGCGGTGAGGTCGCGCTGCAGCTTTTCGACATCGGCTTCCGCCGGATCGGCAAGCTGCACCACGACGAGGCGGGGAATGTCGATGGCGGTGAGGTCGAGGCCGGCGCCGAGCCACGGCTCGAGCAGTTTCTGGCTCTCGGCCAACGTCAGCGCCCTGGCCGAGGCGACGCCGGGCGTGGCCTCGGCGAGCGCCACCGCGGTGCGCAGGTTCGAGTCCATCACCTCGCCTTCGACCGGGCGGATCTGGATCGTCATCTCGCGGCCGACATCGGACGACCAGGCGATGGCCGATTTCTGCACCAGCACCACGCCGCCCAGCGTCACGCCCGAGAGGAACGTCATGATGGCGATCAGCAGCACCAGGGTGCGGCCGGCCACCGAGCGCTCCGGCACGATGGCGGCGGCACGCTCGCGGCTTTCGATACCCGGGAAGCGGGGGAGCTTGAGCTCAATCGCCAAAGACGATCTCCCCTTCGTTGAGGATCATGCGCGGGAACGGAAAGGCGTCGAGCAGCGGCAGTTCGTGGGTGGCGAGGATGATGGTGGTTCCCATCTTGTTGAGCTCGGCGAATAGCCGCACCAGCCGCAGCGACAGCTCTGGATCGACGTTGCCGGTCGGCTCGTCCGCGAGCAGGATGTCGGGGCGGCCGATCACGGCGCGCGCAATGGCTGCTCGCTGCTTCTCGCCGCCCGACAGCACCGCCGGCAGGGCATCGAGCCGTTCGCCAAGGCCGACCCACTCGAGCAGTTCGGTGACGTTGGCGCGATAGCTCGCCTCGGGCTCGCCAAGCACCCGCAGCGGCAGCGCCACGTTCTCGAAGGTGGTCAGGTGGTCGAGCAGGCGGAATTCCTGGAACACGATGCCGATGTGACGCCGCATCTGCAGCAGCGCATCCTGGTCGAGCGAGGAGGTGTCCTTGCCGAACAAGGTGACGCGACCGCGGGTCGGACGCAGCGACAGCAGCAGCAGTTTGAGCAGCGAAGTCTTGCCGGACCCCGAGGGGCCAGTGAGGAAATGGAACGTGCCGGGTTCGATGCGGAAATTGAGATCGCGGAGGATCTCGGGCCCCTGCCCATAGCGCAGGCCGACATTGGAGAACTCGATCACCGGGCCATCCGCTCCGAATCAGTTGTGAGGCATCATAACAGCGGCATCCCGCCGGGGCGGGGTTCTCACCCATAATTCAGCCCAAATCTTGGTCGGCCGGATCGGAGCCGCGGCAGTTTCGAGCCACGGGTTTGAGGAAACTTAACCCCAGGCGGCTAGCTTCCCCGCCATGCGTTCGCCCCAACCAGCAACGGTCGTCATTGCCTGCCCGCATTGCGGGACGCGCTATCAGGTGCCGCCGGAAACGCTGGGACCGACGGGCCGCAAGGTCAGCTGCGCGCATTGCGGCAAGGCCTGGCTGGCCGAGGCCAAGATGCTGCCGATGGAGGAAGATCGGCTGTTCACCCCCCACGAAGAGGAAGCGCTCGATCGCGAATTCAAGGCGATCGAGAACCGGACCGGCATTGCCGAGATCCCGGCCTCGCTGCGGGGCGTGATGCCCGACGGAGCGCCGCCGCCCGAGGTGGTGCGCTCGATCGCTGAGATCAAAGCCGCCATCGCGCCGAAACCGGCCGAGACACCGACAGAGCCGCCGCCGCCTCGGCCGAGCGCCGCAGAGCGCGCCGCCAGCGGCAAGCTGGAGAAACGCCAGCGCGCCGTGGCGCGCGGCCTGCCCGCCGCGCGGCTGTTCCGGATGATCCGGATTGCCGCCGTGCTGCTGCTGCTCGCGGTGGTGGCCGGTGGGCTGCTGCTTCGCACCGAAATCGTCAAGCTGGCGCCGGCAATGGCCGGCTTCTACTCGGCCATCGGGCTGGGCGTGAACGTCGTCGGACTGGAATTCTCCGAGGTTTCGACGCTGATGAGTCGCCGCGGCGACAGCGAAGTGATCAGCGTGACCGCCACCATCCGCGGGGTCGAAGCGCGCCGCGTCGTGGTGCCGCCGGTGGTGGTGAGCCTGCTCGATGCGAAGGGCGCCTCGCTTTACCAGTGGAGCGTCATGCCGCCGGCCCCCGATGTGGAGCCGGGTGAAGCGGTGGCGTTTTCCGCCGAACTCGCGTCGCCGCCCAAGGGCGCGACGCAGCTGCGCCTGGGCTTTGCGCCGGGCCGGCAGAATGTCGCCGTGGCCGTACCAGCGGCGACCAAGCAAACATCTCAAGAGACCACCCACTAATGGCCAGAATTCTGCTTGCTGAAGATGATGATGGTGTGCGCGCGTTCGTGTCGCGAGCGCTCGCTCACATGGGCCACGACGTGGTGGAGGCCGAGGATGGCGGGCTCGCCGCCGAGGTGATGCAGGAAGAGCAGGGCCGCTTCGACCTGCTGCTTTCCGATATCAAGATGCCGGTGATGGACGGCATCGCACTGGCGCTCAACGTCGCTTCGGCCTGGCCCGAGGTCACCATCATGCTGATGACCGGCTTCGCCGACCAGCGCGAGCGGGCGCACGGGCTCGACCAGCTGATCTACGACGTGATCCCAAAACCCTTCACGTTGGCGCAGGTGCTGGAAAAGGTCGACGACGCCCTTGCCGGCCGGCCGCCGGAGATTATCTCTTTGGCACGTCAGGCGATGATGGGGTGAGTTTTGGCGAAGCCGCGCTGGGTGGAGAGGAGCGTTTCCGTTCTCATCGGCCTTGTCATGGCGGCGGTCAGCGGCACCTTCTTCGCGCTCGGCTGGCAGGTTGGTCAGTTGGGCCAGCAGTTTGAGACCTCAGCATCGATTACGTCGGCGACG
>MKVB01000009.1:41488-51597 GCA_001899085.1 Devosia sp. 66-14
ACCGGTTCACCGCAGGCGACGGTGCCACACACTTCAACGAGGTCGGCGTATCGCCGACCTTCTTCTACCGAGCCGCGGTCGGCCGTACCACGCCAGTTCGCTACCTCGCCGAGAATCCGAAGCGCAGTGAGGTGGAGTTTGGGCATACCGGTGCGTCGAGCTTCCGCGCACTTGTGCTTGGCGGGTTGGGAGCGCTCGCCGGAATCGCGGTGTCGGCCTCCGCCGTGTTCAGACCGCACTGGTTGGGCCTCTAGACCCCGGCCTCGACGATCTGCACGTCGAACCTCTGGGCAGTCCCCTCCATGAAGTGCAGGAACTTCAGGCCCTCGCGCTCGATTTCGGTGGCGTCCTGCTTGCCGAGCTTGTGGTAGGGCGTGACAGTCAGCACCGCCGCGCCCTTCTTGCGCGCGATGGCCCAGGCGGCGGAGATGATGCCGTCGACCAGCACCGAGGGCCTGGCGTCGTGCAGGAAATCGCCGCGCTTTTCGTCGTCTTCGGCGAGCACACGGCGGCGGTTGTCGTAGCCGAGGAAGGCGTTCTCGAACAATGGCATGAAGCGGATCGGTGCGGGTGTATCGGCATCAGGGCGCGGCGCGCCGGGCAGGTCGAACAGTTCGCGGCCATCGGGGGCGATGAAGCTGACGAGTTCGGGGCGGAGCGCTTCGAACACTTCGCTCAGTTTGGTGAGGCGCGACCAGCTCTGCATATCGGCGACGCTGGCTGGGCCATAGGCCGCGAGGTAGCGGCGGACCAGCGTTTCGCGCGCGATCGGGCGCTCATGCGGGGCGGGCAACCAGTTGTCGATGCGGGTCAGCAGTGGGGCGTGGCCGGAGCCCCAGATGCGGGTGGGCGGAATCTGGATCAGCGCATCCGAGGTTTGCAGCAGCATGGTCATGGCCAGCGGTTCGGCAGTGGGGAAGCGCTCGGCGAGGCGCTTGCCGAGCTGGCCGGCGGTCATCGGTTCGGCGTCGAGCAGCGCACGGGCCAACTCCAGCACCTGGGCCTCGTCGTTGTCGCCGAAGCGCTTCCGGAAGTTGCTCTGCCAGACGGAGCGGAGGAAGGGCTGCACCAGCGCGCGGATGCCGATCAGGTCGTCGGCAGTGTGAAGGTGCAGTGTGCCGCGCATGGTGGTGGCGCGGGCCAGAGTGCGGTCGACGATCAGCGCGGTCAGCCCCTCGTGGGTGAAGCCGTTCAGCCGCGACCACAGGCCGATATAAGGATCGTGCGTCTGCTGTGCCTGCATGCCGAGCAGCCAGGCAATCGTCTCGGTGATGCCCATGTCGCTGCGCTCGAGCAGCAACTGGCGGGCGAGGGTGGCGCGGTTGAGCTGGCGGTCGGTCAGAGCCTGAGTCATCGGCGTCTCCTTGGCATAGCCATAAACTAGCCAGGGCGTACTGACAGGGCCTGTCAGCAGCTTGCATCGGTGCGACAGGGCTCCGATAGTCCCCCGCATGATCGCCATTCTCGCATTGCTTCTCGTCTGCCAGCTGGCTGGCGAAATCCTGGCGCGTTCGCTGGCGCTGCCAATGCCCGGCCCGGTGGTGGGGCTGATCCTCCTCGCCATGGTGTTGCTGGCCTGGGTGCAGCGCCGGCCGGACCTCAAAGGCACGCTGCTCGACAAGGTGACGACCTTTCTCGTCGGCGGCTTGGGCCTGCTGTTCGTGCCGACCGGGGTCGGCGTGGTGCAGCAACTGGGGTTGCTCGGCGACTATGGTGTCGGCATCGTGCTGACGCTGATCATCTCGGCGGTGCTCACCATGCTGGCGACAGTCGGGGCGTTCCTCCTCGTCAAGCGCTGGACCGGGAAGCGGCCATGAACGATCCGTTCGCGCTCTGGGTCTATCTCAGCTCGACGCCGCTGCTGTGGCTGACGGTGACGCTGTGCGTCTGGGTCGGGGCGGACTGGCTGGCGCTGAAATCGGGCCGTAACCCGCTGGTCAATCCGGTGCTGCTGTCGATCCTCGCGGTGGGCGCGGTGCTGCTCGCCACCGGCACACCTTATGCCCGCTATTTCGAAGGGGCGCAGTTCGTGCATTTCCTGCTCGGCCCGGCGATCGTCGCCATCGCCGTGCCGCTGGTCACCAACCGCAGGATCGTCATGGAGAACCTGTTGCCGCTGCTCGGGGCGCTGCTCGCCGGTTCGGTGACGGCGATCGTCTCGGTGGTGCTGCTGGGCCGCCTGTTCGGGCTGCCGCCGGATGTGTTGCTCGCCATGGTGCCGAAATCGGTGACGGCGGGTGTCGCCATGGGCATTGCCGAGCAGATCGGCGGCTCGCCCTCGCTCACCGCCGTGCTGGTGGTACTGACCGGGGTGATCGGCGCCGTGCTGGTGACGCCGATCATGAATGCACTGAAGATCACCGACTATGCGGCGCGCGGCTTCTCGGTGGGGCTCGCCTCGCACGGCATCGGCACAGCCCGGGCGTTTGCGGTCGATCCGGTGGCGGGCACATTCGCCGGCATCGCCATGGGACTCAACGCGGTGCTCACCTCCGTGCTGGCGCCGGTGCTGGCAAGCTGGCTGGTTTAGCTATCGGTCCCCCCCGGCCTTACCTCCCCACCGGGTGTCATCCCAGCGAAAGCTGGGATCCATCTATCCGCCCGCACGGGCTGCGAGCTGGGTCCCAGCTTTCTCTGGGATGACGCCGAGTGGGTGGATAAACCTGTTCACCCCAAGCGAGACGCGCCGGAGATCACACCCAGTCGGGTACGCTGTCGAGCGCGATCAGTTCCTCGATCGACTTGCGCGGGCGGATGACGTGCCACTTGTCGCCGTCGACCAGCACTTCGGGCACCAGCGGGCGGGAGTTGTAGGTCGAGGCCATCACCGCGCCATAGGCGCCGGCCGACATCACGGCGAGCAGGTCACCTTCCTTGACGCCGGCCATCTTCCGGTCCTGGGCGATGAAGTCGCCGGTTTCGCAAACCGGGCCGACCACGTCGGCGGTGATCTGGGCAAGGTTGGAGTGCACCACCGGCTGGATGTCGTGATGCGCCTCGTAGAGGGTGGGGCGGATCAGGTCGTTCATCGCCGCGTCGACGATGACGAAGGTCTTGCCGCCTTCCTTCAAGTACTCGACCTTGGTGACGAGGATGCCGGCATTGCCGACGATCAGCCGGCCGGGCTCCAGCACCAGCGACACGCCGAGCGGGCCGATATGCTTCCTGACGATCTCGGCATAGGCGGGCGGCGCCGGCGGGGCGTCCGCGTCGTGATGGTAGGGGATGCCGAGACCGCCGCCGACATCGGCGTGGCGGATGTCGTGGCCGGCCGCCTTCAGATCGCGCACCAGTTGGGCGAGCAGCGCGAAGGCGTTGTCGAACGGCGTCATGTCGGTGATCTGGCTGCCGATATGCATATCGACGCCGACGGCGCGCACCCCGGGCAGCGCCGCGATGCGGGCATAGACTTCGCGGGCCCGGGCGAACGGAATACCGAACTTGTTCTCGGCCTTGCCGGTCGAAATCTTCTTGTGCGTGCCGGCATCGACGTCCGGGTTGATGCGCACCGAAACCGGCGCGGTCATGCCCATCGAAACGGCGACATCGCTCAGCCGCTCGAGCTCGGGCTCGCTCTCGAGGTTGAAGCACTTGATGCCGACTTCCAGCGCCCGGCGCATCTCGGCGAAGGTCTTGCCGACGCCGGAAAAGACGATGCGATTGGCCGGCACGCCGGCGGCGATGGCGCGCTCGAGCTCGCCGCCCGAGACCACATCGGCGCCGGCGCCCTCCCTGGCGATGAGCTTGATCACCGCCTGGTTGGAGTTGGCCTTCATGGCGTAGGCGACGAGCGTATCGATGCCCTTGAAGGCCTCGCGCAGCACCTGCACATGGCGGCGCAGCGTCGCGGCCGAGTAGACGTAGAACGGGGTTCCCACCTTGCCGGCCAGGGCGGTGAGGTCAACCTCCTCGGCGAACAGCCGGTCGTCGCGATACTGGAAGTGATGCACCAAGGTCTTGCGCCCCTACGAAATCCGGGCGGAAGCTCTAGGCGAAAGGCGCCAAAAGGGGAAGCGAGACTTATCTATGGGGCCGATCAAGAAGCGCGATGACGCTGCCGCTTCGGCGGCAATGACCGGTGCGCATGGCTAGGTCCGTGCCGGCCAGTGGTGCTCGATCCGCTCCGCCACCAGCTTCTGGATGTTCCAGAGGTTACGGTCGTGAATGCCCAGCTCCTCGAGCATTGCCACCGTCGACAGCACATACTCGGCCATCGAACCTTTCCAGCCATGCGGCTGGGCCAGCCGATCGGCGCGCTCGGCGAGGGTGAGGCCACCGACATAGCGGGCATTGCGGCGGTTGATTGTAAAGGTGAGGGCGGTAAGCGGGCCCTGCTCGGTCATCACCTTGATCCAGCGGCCGGGAAAGGCGGAGGGCACCATGCTCATCTCGCGCCGGATCAGCTTGTCCAGGTTGGCTTTGATGTTTTCCGAGGGAATGCGGTAGGCGACGCCGCGGCAGCTGCCGCCGCGATCGAGGCAGAGCATCAGGCCGGGCTGTTTCGGGTTGCCGCGATAGCGGGCATCGAACAGGCAGAAGCTGCGATGCCAGCCGCCGGCAATGGCGATGCGCTGCTGGTCGAACTCGGTGGCCGGGTTCCAGATCAAGGAGCCATAGGCGAAGATCCAGAAATCGCCATCCGGGCCCGTGTCGATGAGGCGCTTTACTTCGGCGTCGTAGTCGGCGTCGAGGGCGGGGCGCGTATCGGGATAGACCGGCTGGCCGGGATCCTCGATCACCGGGATGCGCGAGACATGCTCGGCGGTGAGGTGGAGCGAGCGGGGCTTGAGCGGCATGGCTCGCGCCTACTCCACCCCGCCGTCGCCGTGCCCGCCGGATTTCTTCACGCTGACCGGGTCGGATTTCACGCCGGTGAGGAGCTCTTTCCAGCGGGCGGCCTGCAGCGCAACGTTTTCGGGCGCCGTGCCGCCATAGCTCTTGCGGGCGGCGACCGAGCTCTCGACGCTCAGCACCTTGTGGATGCGGCTGTCGATGCGGTGATCGATGAACTTGAAGTCCTCGATGGTGAGGCCGTCGAGGGTCATGCCCTTCTGCTCGGCCAAAGCCACGATCTGCCCGGTGATGTGGTGGGCTTCGCGGAACGGGATATTGGCCTGCTTGACCAGCCAGTCGGCGATATCGGTGGCGGTGGAGAAGCCGGCATTGGCCGAGGCGCGCATCTTGTCGCGGTTGGCCTTCAGATCCTCGACCATGCCGGTCATCGCGGCGAGCGACAGGCTGAGCGAATCCAGCGCGTCGAAGGCGACTTCCTTGTCTTCCTGCATATCCTTGGAATAGGCGAGCGGCAGGCCTTTCATGACGATAAGCAACGAGGTCAGCGCACCCATGATGCGGCCGACCTTGGCGCGAATCAGCTCGGCGGCATCGGGGTTGCGCTTCTGCGGCATGATCGACGAGCCGGTGGTGAACTTGTCGGAGAGCTTGACGAAGCCGAACTGCGACGACGACCAGATCACCAGTTCCTCGGCGAAGCGGGAAAGGTGCATGGCGCAGAGGCTGGCGGCACCGAGCGTCTCGAGGATGAAATCGCGATCGGAGACGGCGTCGAGCGAGTTGGCGGTCGGGCGATCGAAGCCGAGCGCCCTCGCCGTCATGTCGCGATCGATCGGGTAGGGGGTGCCGGCGAGCGCCGCCGAGCCGAGCGGGCTTTCGTTGAGGCGCTTGCGCGCATCCTCGAAGCGGCCGTAGTCGCGGCCGAGCATTTCGACATAGGCGAGCAGGTGGTGGCCGAAGGTCACCGGCTGGGCGTTCTGCAGGTGGGTGAAGCCGGGCATGATGGTCGCGACTTCTTCTTCGGCCCGCTTGACCAATGCCAGCTGCAGGGTCTTCACCTGCGCCAGCAGCGTATCGATGGCGTCGCGGACATAGAGGCGGAAATCGGTCGCCACCTGGTCGTTGCGCGAGCGGGCGGTGTGGAGGCGCCCGGCAGCGTCGCCGATCACTTCCTTCAGCCGGCTCTCGACATTCATGTGGATGTCCTCGAGCGAACGCGAGAACGTGAACTTGTTTGTCTCGATCTCGTCGAGCACGGTCTTTAGGCCGGTGATGATCGCGTCGCGATCCGCCTGGGTCAGGATGCCCACTTCCGCCAGCATGGTGGCGTGTGCGATAGAGCCGGCGATGTCCTGCTTGTAGAGCCGCTGATCGAAGCCGATGGAGGCGTTGATCTCTTCCATGATGGCGTCGGGTCCGGTCGCAAAACGGCCGCCCCACATGCGATTGCTCATCTCAACTCCAACGGTAGAACTATGACCGACCAAAGCCCCGCCCCGACCCGGAGACTGCGCCCCAGGCGGGTGCTGCTCATCGCCCTGATCAGTGCGGCGGTAGCACTAGTCCTTACCCTCGTCATTGGCAACTTCATGCCGGCCCAGGCGACGCAGTGCGACCCGCAGGTGGTGAAGGGCCAGAAGATCGACGCGGCTGCGGTCGGCATGCTGGCGGCGCTCAAGGGCACCGGCGAAGGGCGCGGCTATGCCGACATGGCATTCAAGGATGCGGTCGGAGCACCGACCACCATTGGCAGCTTTGCCGGCAAGAAGCTGCTGGTGAACTTCTGGGCCAGCTGGTGCGTGCCCTGCCGCGAAGAGATGCCGGCGCTCGACGCCATCGCCACCAAGTACAATTCGGACCAGTTCATGGTGCTGCCGATCAACCTCGATGTCGGCGACAGCGGGCTCGAGAAGGCGAAGAAGTTCCTCGCCGACGAGGGCCTCAAGAACCTGCCGCTCTATGCCGATTCGACCTTCGATGCGTTCAAGCGGCTGCAGCAGCAGGCCGTGGCGATCGGCTTGCCGGCAACGCTGCTGCTCGATGAGAAGGGGTGCGAACTGGCTGTGCTGCAAGGGCCGGCCGAGTGGGATTCGCCCGACGGACACAACGTCATCGACACGCTGATCGGGACCTGACGCCGATGGGCCGGATTCTCTGCGTCGGTGCCCTGACCATGGACACCATTTTCCGGCTGGATCGCCTGCCGGAGGGACCGGGCAAGGTCATTCCGCTCGATGCGGTCGAAGTTGCCGAAGGCATGGCGGCGGCGCAGGCTGCGAGCATCGTGCGGCTCGGCGGCAAGGCCGCGCTCTGGGCTTCGGCCGGCGATGACGCCACCGGCGACCGGCTGGTGCAGCAGATTTCCGGGGAAGGCGTCGATTGCTCGCGGGTGCGGCGGGTTGCCGGGTCGCGCTCGGGCTTCTCGTCGATCTTCATGGATCGCACCGGCTCGACGATGATCGTGCCGCGCTACGATCCAACGCTGATGGCGGCGCCGGATGCAGCGCCTGATCTCGATGGCATCGACGCGGTGATGACCGATGTGCGCTGGCCGGGAGCCGCCGCGCTGGCGCTGGCGGCCGCCAAGGCCGCAGGTATCCCGGCTATCCTCGACGCCGACATGGCGGCGCGCGAGGTGCTCGATGGGCTGCTGCCGCTGGCGAGCCATGTGGTGGCGTCCGAAAGTGCGGCAAAACTGGTGACCGGGGCCGAGACGGCGGAGCAGGCGGCCGGCTGGCTCGCCGTCGCGCATGCGGGGTTTGTCGCGGTGACGGCCGGTGCCGATGGGTGCTGGTGGAAGGAAGGCGGCGGCATCCGCCATTCGCCGGCTCCAAGAATCGAGGCGATCGACACGCTCGCGGCCGGAGACGTGTTCCATGCCGGCTTCGCTGTGGGGCTGCTCGAGGGCTGGCCGATGCGCAACGTCATCGCCTTTGCTTCGGCCGCCGCGGCGATCAAGTGCACGCGGTTCGGCGGTCGGCTCGGCGCGCCGTCGCGGACTGAGGTCGAGGCATTCCTGGTGCGGTAGAGCTGGTGTGCTTGGCGCCCCTCACCCTAACCCTCTCCTCAGAGGGGCGGAGTGAGGGGTAGCCAAGCGCTCCGAGTCAGGCCGCGTTCGCCGCCTGCCTGATCGGTTTGGCGTCGGCCTGGCGGATTACCCGGCAGGGGTTGCCCGCCGCCAGCACGCCGGCCGGAATGTCGCGGGTCACCACGCTGCCGGCGCCGATGGTGGTGCCGTCGCCGATGCTGACGCCACCCACGATGATGCTGCCGGCGCCGATCCAGCAATGCTTGCCGATGCTGATCGGCTTGTTGACGCACTGGGCGCCGATCAGCTTGCCGGTCCTGGGATCGCGGCGCTCGCGCTCGCGCGGGTCGACCGGGTGGCCGGCGGTGAGGAACATCACGCGCGGCGCAATGGCGGTGCCGTCGCCGATCCGCACTTCGGCGCCGTCGAGGAAGACGCATTCGAAGTTGATGAACACGCCTTCGCCGATGTGGATGTGCTTGCCGTATTCCCAGGTGATGGGGCTCAGCACGAAGCTGTCGCCGAAGCTGCCGAGCTGGTCGCGGAACATCGCGGTGCGGTTGGGCATGTCCCAGCTGGGGACGGCGTTGAGGCGGTCGAGCTTCTTTCTGGCTTCGACCTGCATTTCGATCAGGTCCCAGTCCGGCCCTTCGTAAAGCTCGCCGGATATCATCTTGTCGTAGCCCGTCTTGCTGATCGTTCCCATTGGGCCAATCTCCTGTTCAGCGTTCCCCCCGCTGAAGGCGGTCGCTTCTGCCGCCACCGGCAAATCATCCGCAAGCCAGGAGTTTGCAGAATCGCCGACCGCGTCGCCCCGTCCGTTCAGACGGGGTTCAGCGAGAGGGCTTGGCGGAGCGGTTTGCTGAACGGGCGTTCAGACGGTGCGGTCGAGGATGCGGCCGACGAATTCATCGGAGCGGCGCTGCATGTCGGCGAGTTCCCGCTCGAGATCGGCCCCCGTGCCGGCGGAGCCTTCATTGACCTGCTTGAGCAGCATCTGGTGCTCGAGATCGGCTCGCTTCTTGGCTACGAGCACCTGGGCGACGCCGAGCGTATCGGCCTCGCGGAAGGCCATTCTGAAGATCGACGTGTCGAGGTTCATCACACCCCTCCGGCTGGTCAGGCGATCTTGTCGACCTTGGTCCCCTGGCCGGGCGGTGGTGCGGCACGCGCCACGCTGTCGACCATCTGGATCAGCGACATCTCCATCTCGTGCGACTTCTTCAGCACGGCCATGGCAATTGATTGCTGCGTCCCCTGGGAACGCGCGGCAAGCAGCTGCGAGGTGAGATCCATGTCCATCCCCGGCATTTTATTACCGAGACGTAAACGGAGGCTTGGGCCGAACGGTAAACAGCAACCTAACGGGCTGGGCGAGGAGGCGACCACCGCTGCTCGCCTTGGCGTCGGAAAGCTTGCACGGTCCCAGGGTTCAGCGACCGCCGAACAGCGGCACGTCGCGGCGTTTGAGCGGCACGCAGAGCGCCGCGCCGACGATCAAGCCACCGACATGGGCAGACCAGGCGACCGGGCTGGCGTCGCCGAAGATCAGGTAGAACAACTGCACCGCAGCCCATGCGCCGAGCATCCACAGGGCCGGCAGCGGCAGCGGGATCGGGATGGTGAGGCCGAGCAGCACATAGACCCGCGCATGCGGGTAGAGCACGATATAGGCGCCCATGACCCCGGCGACCGCGCCCGATGCGCCGATCAGCCAGGTATAGGTGCCCATGGCGAAGAGGATGTAGACCAGCCCCGAGAGCGCGGCGCAGGCGAGGTAGAAGGCAGCGAATTTCACGTGCCCCAGCGCATCCTCGATATTGTCGCCGAACACCCACAGGAACAGCATGTTGCTGCCCAGATGCAGCCAGTCGGCGTGGAAGAACGCATAGGTGACGAGGGTCAGCCCGTCGGGCAGATGGGCCAGGCGGTCGGGCGCATCGGGCTGCAGGAAATAGGCGGGGACCGCGGCATAGCTCAGCGCGAACTGGTCGAAGCTGAGCCCGCTGCCATGCGCCAGCTGGATCAGGAAGACGATCACGTTCAGCCCGATGATCCCATAGGTGACGTAGGGGAACCTGATGTGCCGGACCGGATTGCGATCGTGCAGCGGGATGAACATCAGCCGCGGTCGTGCCCGAACTTGCCGGGCGTCCACAGCACGTCGCTGTCGCCATTGGCATTGGCGACTCGGGCCATGACGAACATCAGGTCCGACAGGCGGTTGAGATAGACGAGGACGGCATTGTTGACGTCGGGCTCGGCGGCAATCAACTCGACCACCAGG
>MKVB01000009.1:51651-112257 GCA_001899085.1 Devosia sp. 66-14
ATTCGGCCTGCGCCGCGGTGATGCGCAGCGAGGGGGGCGCTCCGGCCGGGTCGGCGCCCGGGGTTGCGAGGTCGGAGCCCAGGTCGAACAGGTCGTTCTGCACTCGCGCCAGCAGCCGGTCGAGCTTGGGCATCGAGCCGGTATGGAGCCGCGCCATGCCGATGAAGCTGTTGGCCTCGTCGACGGTGCCGAAGCACTCGACGCGCAGATCGGCCTTGGAGCGGCGCGGCCCGCGCACCAGTCCGGTGGTGCCGTCATCGCCGGTCCTGGTGTAAATCTTGTTGAGCTTGACCATGTCGTTCCGCCGCGAGTCAGTGGCGTCGAAACTAGCTCACCGGTGTCGGCGCACGAAGCGCTTTCGATCAGCTGCCGCGACCGAAGAAGAACAGGGCGCCGAGGATCACGACGATGGCCACGGCCTGGGCGATGACGCGGGCGCGCATCAGTTTCTGGCTGAGGTTGTGGTCGCCGCCACGGAACATGTTCCACAATCCCATGAACAGGATGATGGCGACCGCGCCGAGCGCGACGATGGTGATGATGCCGGTGATGTTCATAATGTCCTCGCGAGGAAGCGGCTGAGGCCCTCGCCCAGTCGGTCATAGATGGCACGAATGCGACGGCTGGTGAACAGTTCGCGATGCGTGGTCAACCACACTTCCAGGGGCGGCGGGCGGAAATCGGGCAATAGCGGCACCATGCCGCGCGTCTCGGCCACCAGCAGCTGTTGGGCGAAGCCGACCCCGAGACCGGCCTTGATCAGCTCCCAGGCATTGGTCTGGCTGTCGGTGCGGACGATGAAATCGCTGCGCTTGAGCTCGAACCCCATGCGCCGGGCCGCACCGATCAGCAGCTCGGAGCGATCGAAGCCGATCAGGTCGTGCTCGGCCAGTTGCTCGGGTCGTTCCGGCCGCCCGCGCCGGGCAATGTAGCTTTCGTGAGCACAGGTGACGATCGGGCTCTCGCCGAGTTTCCTCGTGATCAGCTCGAGCTGGGTGGGGCGAAACATGCGCACGGCGATATCGGCTTCGCGCAGCAGCAGGTTCTCGGCGGAGTCGGATGGCACCAGCTCGATCGCCACCTGCGGGAAGCTCTGGCGCAAGTCGTTGAGGAAGGCGGGCAGGACATAGTGGCACATCACCGTGCTCGAGGTGATGCGGACCGAACCGGTCAGCGCGGCGCTCGCGCCCTCGGCGATCAATGCCGCTTCGGCCAGCGCCTGCTGCGCCGCCAGCACCGGTTCGTAGAGCTTCAGCGCGGTATCGGTGGCGTGGAAGCCAGTGAGCGTGCGTTCGAACAGGCTCATCCCCAGGGCCTGTTCGAGCGCCTCGACATGACGGCCAAGCGTCGGCTGGCTCAAGCCGAGAGCCCGCGCAGCGGCCGAAAGCGAGCCGTGTTCGACGACGGCGCCAAAGCTGCGCCACAGCGACCAATCGGGATCAGGCATGGTTCAAGTCCTCGATGCCATTCAATTCTGTATGGCAAGCGTACGATCTTGTCCAATTCATCAACGCGGATGTGGCGTCTAGCTTGGTGGTCACCAGCAAGGAGCCAGGCAAATGAACGCGCAGAAAGTCATCGTCATCGGTATCAACGGCCATGTCGGCCACCACATCGCCAAGGCGTTCGTCGGGGCCGGGTGGGACGTGGCCGGGTTCGGGCGGTCCAACAAGCAGCCGATAACGGGGGTGCGCTTCGTCAAAGGCGATGCCGAGGATGTCGAAGCGATGCGGGCGGCGATCGGCGATACCGAGGTGGTGGTCAACGCGCTGAACCTGCCTTACCACCAGTGGGACCAGGGCCGGATGGAAGCGCAGAACCAGCGGGTGATCGCGGCGCTCGGCACGAGCGGCAAGACGCTGCTGTTTCCCGGCAACATCTACAACTATGCGGCCGGCGACCGCTACGTGACGCCCGATCTCAAGCCGCGGCCGCAGACGGCGCGTGGCGAGATCCGGGTGCGGGTCGAGGCCATGTACCAGGCCGCAGCGCAACGCGGCGACATCCAGGCGATCATCCTCAGGGCCGGCGATTTCTACGGGCCGGAGAGCCGTTTCGACTGGTTCGATCTCGCTATGCTGCGTGAGGCGAAGAAGGGGCGGTTCGCCATGATGGGCGTACGCGGCGTCGGCCATTCCTGGGCCTATCTGCCGGATGTCGGCCGGGCGTTCGAGAAGCTCGCCTGGCATCGCAAACAGTTCGGTGCTTTCGAGAATTTCCACTTTGCCGGTAACTACGTGACGCCCGAACAGATGGCAGCGGCGGCCGTGGCGGCGGCGCCGACAAAGCTCAAGGTCGGCACGTTCCCGCGCGTGCTGTTCAACGTGGTCGGCCTCGTCGATCCGCTGATGCGGGCGGTCAGCAAGATGAGCTACCTGTGGGAGAACCCGATGGAGCTCAAGGACACGCGTCTCGATGCCATCCTCGGGCCGGATTTCGCCACGCCGTTCGACGACGCCGTGGCGACGACGGTGGCGCCGTTCTTTGCGGCGGAGCGGCTAGCGGCGTAGGCCAGTGTGCTTGGCGCCCCTCACCCCGGCCCTCTCCCCCCGCGGCCGCTCTCGCGTCCGCGGGGGGGGAGGGCGAGGGGGCGATGGGCTCGCCGGCTGTGCCACATGCGTCCCCTCGCCCCTCTGGGGAGAGGGTGAGGGGTAGCCAAGCGCACCAGCCTCGCGGCCTAGAACCCCAGCTGGCGCCGAATCTCTTCCGCCGTCCGGCCCGCCTCGCGCAGGCTCCTCAGCGACGGGGAGCCTTTCGACTTGCTGAGCTTTCTGCCCTCGGCATCGAGGATCAGCTTGTGGAAGGTGTAGAGCGGCGAGCCCAGGCCGAGCAGCATCTGCAACAGCACGTGAATGTCGGTCGAGGGCTCCATGTCGCGACCGCGGGTGACGTGGGTGACGGCCTCGGCGTCGTCATCGACCACCACGCTCAGATGGTAGCTGGTCGGGGTGCCCTTGCGCTGCAGCACCACATCGCCCCAGCGTTCCGGCCGGGCATAGCGGATCTGCGGCCGATCCGCCGGGGTAGGGCCGGCAACGCTGTAGGTGAGCACTCCGGTCAGCGCCACCGCGTCGTCGGTCTTGAGCCGCCAGTTCGCCTCGACCCCTTGCTCGAGGCGCCGCCTTGCCTCGCCGGGCGGCAGGTGCCGGCAGGTGCCGGGGTAGAGCGGCGCGCCGTCGGGATCGGTGCCGCTGGCATGGGCGGCCAGTTCGGCGCGCGAGCAGAAGCAGGGATAGAGCAGGTCGCGGCGTTTCAGCCGGTCGGCGGCGGCCGCATAGATGGCGAAGCGGTCGGACTGCCGCATCACCGGCTCCTCCCATGCGAGGCCGAGCCAGGCGAGATCTTCGAAGATCGCCGCAGTGAATTCCGGCTTGCTTCGGGTTATGTCGATGTCTTCGATACGCAGAAGGAACCGGCCACCGAGGGCCTCGGCCCATAGCGAGGTGAACAGCGCCGAATAAGCATGCCCCAGATGCAGCAGGCCATTGGGGCTCGGGGCGAAGCGAAGGATGGGGCTGGGCATAGCAAAGTGCTAGCACGTAAGGATATTTCTTTGACAGACCGTCTCGATACGCCGGAGGCGCTGCAGCGCCAGCTTGGCGCCCTGATCGGGCTTGATCCGCGCCTCGGCGCAGTGGCCGAACGGGCCGGCGCATTCGAAATCCGCCGCTCGCCCGGCGGGTTCGAGGGGTTGGCGCGGATCGTCACCGGCCAACAGGTATCGACGGCCAGCGCCGATGCGATCTGGGGCCGCTTCGCCCAGCTCGAGGGGGCGCTCGACCCGGTTGGTTATCTGAAGCTCAGCGAGGAAACGGTGCGCGGCGCCGGCCAGTCCGGCGGCAAGTACCGGACGCTGCGTGGCCTCGCCGAGGCGATTGCCGCGGGCAGTGTCGATTTCGCACACCTCGCCGAATTGCCGGCCGACGAGGCGATTGCCGCGCTGACCAGGCTCAAGGGCATCGGGCCGTGGACCGCCGAGATCTACCTGATGTTCTCGGCCGCTCATCCCGACATCTTCCCGGCCGGCGACGTGGCGTTGCAGCGGGCAGCGGAGTGGGCGTTCGGACTTGACGGCAAGCCGCCGGTAAAGGACTTGATCGAGATGGCGCGGCAGTGGTCGCCCTATCGCTCCACTGCCGCATTGCTGCTCTGGCGCTATTACCGCGCCGTGCGGAACAAGGAAGGATTGTCGATCTGATGGCCAAGCTCTCCGGCCCGATGCTGCCGCCCAAGAGCGGCGGTGCCCCGAAACAGGCAGTGATCCTGCTGCACGGCTATGGCGCGGACGGCAGCGACCTGATCGGACTGGGGCACCACTGGGGGCCACTGCTGCCGGACGCGCTGTTCATCGCGCCGAATGCGCCGACGCCCTGCGCCGGCAATCCGTTCGGCTTCGAGTGGTTTCCGCTGGCGGTCGATCGGATCGCCGGCCGCATCGAAGGGGCGAAGACCGCAGCCCCTGATATCATCGAGTTTCTCACCGATCTGTGGTCGCAGACCGACATCACGCCCGCCGACACCTTCCTCGTCGGCTTTTCGCAGGGCGCAATGATGGCGCTGCATATCGGCACGGCACTGCCGCGCCGGCTCAAGGGGATCGTGGCGTTTTCCGGCGCCTTCGTTCCTGCCGACAGCTTCCCGGCCGCCGACAAGCCGCCTGTGGCGCTGATTCATGGCGATCTCGATCAGGTGGTCGATCCCGGGCTCAGCCGGCAGGCGGCGACGGAGCTGACGGCCGCCGGGTTCGATGTCTCGCTGCATATTTCGTCGGGCACGGCGCATGGCATCGCGCCGGACGGGCTCGATTTCGCCACCTCCTTCATGCTGGCGCAAACCGCCTGAATCGACTGATCGAATCGCGCTTCACAGGGGTGTCACAGTCGGCATAGAATATTGCTGATCATGACTGGCCGCGATTCCCGTTCGGGGGGCGACAAGTGACAGTACATGTGTCGCTTGAGAATAGCCCTGCTCTGGTGCTGAATGCCGATTACAGGCCACTCAGCTACTATCCCTTGTCGCTTTGGTCCTGGCAGGACGCGATCAAGGCGATCTGCCTTGATCGCGTGCACGTGGTCTCCAACTACGACCGGGTGATCAAGTCGCCGAGCTTCGAGATGCTGCTGCCCAGCGTCGTCTCGCTGAAGGATTATGTCCGGCCGGCGCGGCATCCCGCCTTCACCCGCTTCAACGTGTTCCTGCGCGACAAATTCCAGTGCCAGTATTGCGGCGCCCGGGATGAGCTTACTTTCGATCACGTGATCCCGCGCTCCAAGGGTGGCCGCACCACCTGGGAGAACGTTGTCGCGGCCTGTGCGCCGTGCAACCTCAGGAAGGCCAATCGGCTGCCGCGCGAGATCAAGATGTTCCCGATGCAGGAGCCGTTCCAGCCGAGCGTGCACGACCTGCACAATAACGGCCGGGCCTTCCCGCCCAACCACCTCCACCAGAGCTGGCTCGACTACCTCTACTGGGACATCGAACTGGAGCCGTAAGGCTTCCGCCGACCGGGTCCACATCGAACCATATCAGCACGATCGCCATCGCGTTCAGTATGGCGCGCGCCGCGTCACGCCGTCATGGCAGAACGCGCCCGCCGGCCCTTGCTTGACACCTGCCTGCGCCCCGCTGTATCTAACCAATCAGTTAGCTAACCGATCAGTTAGGAACGGACATGCAGCCGGACCGGCTCAGCCTCACCCTGTCGGCCATCGCCGATCCCACCCGTCGGGCCATCCTGATGCGGCTGATGGATGGGGAGGCGTCGGTCAAGGAACTGGCGGCGCCGTTCGAGATGAGCATCCCGGCGATCTGCAAACACCTCAAGGTGCTCGAAGGCGCCGGCCTGATCAGCCGCGGGCGCAATGCCCAGCTGCGGCCCTGCCGGCTCGAGGCGCAGCCGCTGCGCGACGCCGTCGGCTGGATCGAGGAGTTCTCGCGCTTCTGGGATACGAGCCTCAACCGGCTCGACGGACTGCTCGAGCGGCTGCAGTCGGCCGATCCGATGGCCAAGAAGAACTGAGGGCGCGCGATGCACGGTGACAGAGCTGCGGACCCGCTCAGCCAACGCGAGTTCATCATCACCCGCCGCCTCAAGGCGCCGCGTGAACTCGTCTGGCGCACCTTCGAGGATCCATACCTGCTCGCCCAGTGGTGGGGCCCTGAAAACTTCACCTCCGAGGTGACGAGGCTCGAATTCCGCGCCGGCGGCGAGTGGCACGTCACCATGCACCGGCCCGACGGCACCGAGCACCCGGTGCGCTACCAGTTCGTCGAAATCCTCGCGCCAGAGCGCATCGTCTACCGGCCATGGCGCCAGCCAGGGGCAATCAACCCGCCACCGACCTATCTCGCCACGCTGACGTTCGACGTATTCGGCAACGAAACCATCTTCACCATGCGCGCCGAGTTCGAGAGCGCCGCGAACCTCGCCGTTGCAGTCAATGGCGGCTTCCGCGAGGGGACCAATCAGGCCTTCGACAAGCTCGAGCGGCACCTCGCGGCGTTCTGATCCCAGGAGAAACACATGCTCAGGCGCACCCTGGTAAGCCTCGCCTTCGCCGCTGCGGCCGTTGTCGCAGTGCCCGCCATAGCCCAAACCGCAGGAGACGATCCGATGAGCACCCCTTTGAGCACCGGCAAGGTCCAGGTGGGCGGCGCCGAAATCTACTACGAGATCCACGGCGATGGTCCGCCGCTGGTGCTGCTGCACGGCGGCGTGGACCCGTCGCAGACTTTCGGTGCGCCGCTGGCTGCGATGGCCAGGACGCACAGGGTGATCGCCATCCACATGCGCGGCCACGGCTTCAGCACCGACACCGACGCGCCCTGGTCCTCCGAACTGATGGCCGACGACGTTGCGGCCGTGCTCCGGCGGCTGAGCATCGGCAGGGCGCGCTTCATGGGCTATTCGCTGGGTGCAGGAGTGGCGCTGCAGGTGGCGTTCCGTCACCCGGAACTGGTCGAAAAGCTGGTGTCGGTCTCGGTGGACTACCGTACCGACGATGACTATCCCGAAGTTCGCGAGGCCTTCCGGCAGTTGCCGGCCCATGCTGCGGAGTATGGGCAGCAGCTCGCCAGTTCTCCCCTGGCGGAGCTTTATCCCGACGTCGACTGGGAGCGCGTGTTTCGCAAATCCGGCGAAATGAACGAGCCCGAGTACGACTGGACCGAGGGCATCAAGGCGATAAGCGCCCCGACGCTGCTGGTCTTTGCCGATGCCGACTCGATCCGGCCCGAGCACATGGTCGCGTTCTGGAAGCTGCTCGGCGGCGGCCAGCGCGACGCCGGCTTCGACGGCTCGCAGCGCCCCGCCAGCCAGTTCGCCATCCTGCCCGGCACCACGCACCACAACCTGATCCAGTCGCCGCTCCTCCCCGAGGTCGCGACGGCCTTTCTGACGCGCTAGCGGCAGGCGGCTCCAGGCTGAGCTGAAGTGCTCAGCCCTTCCGGCCCTTGAGCAGCGCGGTGCCGAGCATCAGCACGATCGCCGCCGAGATCAGCGTGTTGGCGCCCGCCAGCGTCACCCCGAACAGGCTGAACTGGATCTTGTCGCAGGGGACGACGCGGGCGGCGTTGATATTGGTGAGGTCGGAAAAGCTCACATCGACGCCGGTGCCGGTGCAGGCGGTGGGGCCCGGCCAGAAGCCGTATTCGACACCGGCGTGGTAGCCGGCGAGATAAGTCGACCAGATGAAGGTCAGGAGCACCAGGGCGAGCCCGACATACCAGACGGCGCGCGGCAGCCGGCGCCACAGGATCAGCACCAGCGCCAGCAGCGGCAAGCCCCAGTAATAGGGCAGGCGCTGTTCGAGGCAGAGTTCGCACGGCACCAGCCCGCCGAACAACTGCGAGCCCCAGGCGCCGGCAATGGTCGCGAGGCCGAGGACGAACGAAATCGTCGCGAGCAGGCGGGGACGATCGGTGGCGAGGCTGGTGGTCACGATGACGCTCCTATGCGGATGCGCGCCATATTCTCGGGCGCGGGGGCCAAGTCAACTTAAGCCCGCTCACGAGATCGTCACTCGCCGCCCGGTCCGGTGAGGCCGAGCGTGGCCATGACGGCGCGGGCGTTATCGGGCGCATGTTCCTTGTCGGTGGAGACGAAGAAGGCGAAGACGTCACGCGGCGGCGGGCTCGCTTCGGCCGCCGTGACATAGGGCGCATCGGCAACCGGTTTGCCTTCGGCCCAGGCCTTGAGCCAGGCGGCGCGGAGATCGCGCTCGGCAACCGAGTAGCTCTCCTTTCCCGGCGCACCCTGCAGCCGGGCATAGGAGAAATCGGCGGTCTGGTCGATGTAGGACCATTCCGCGGTGTCGGCGACGACGAGGGCGACGTTGTGGGCCCGCAGCTGCGCGATGAAGCGCGGGTCGGCGAAACTGTCGTGCCGCACTTCGATGGCGTGGCGAACCTTCGCAATGCCGGTGGCGTCGAGATAAGGCGGGTTCTTGCCGTAGTCGCTCTTTTCGGCCAGCGCGACCAGCGCCTCTGGGGTCTGCGGCAGGAGCGCCAGGAACGCTTCCATCCGATCGGGATCGTATTTGCTGTTGCCCGGCAGCTGCCAGCAGAACGGCCCGAGCTTTCTGCCCAGCGCCATGACGCCGGAGGCAAAGAAGTTGGCGAGCGGAAGCTCGACATCCTTCAGCCGCTTGATGTGGGTCACCAGTTGGTGCCCCTTCACCGTGAAGACGAAATCGTCCGGGGTGTGGCCGGCCCAGTTCTCGAAACTCGCGGCCTTCTGGTGCGAATAGAAGGTGGCGTTGATCTCGATATTGCCGAGCCTGGCGCTCGAATAAGCGAGCTCGTCCTTCTGCTTCAACCCGTCGGGGTAGTAGCTCTTGCGCCAGGCCTCGAACACCCAGCCGGCCGTGCCCAGCCTGATCGATCCTGCCATGTTGCCCTCGCGACGCAAATCGGATGTGCCGCCAAGGTGGGCGACCTCACTCCGCAACACAAGCCCGTTACGAGGGATGCTCCGGCTCAGTGGAGACGCGATTGTCGCGGGAGGCGCGAAGGGCGCGCCGAGGGCTCGGTGACCAAAGCTTCGCCTCCGCCCGTGGGCGGAGGCGATCGGCAAGGGTGGGCGCCGGGATCAGGCGAGGAACGGCGTGGCTGCCGCCAGGACCTGGGCCTTGGTCTTGGGCTTATCGAACGCGCCATCGAAGCCGGCCTTGCCGGCGAGCGGGCGAACTGCCGCTGCGTGGCGGGCCTCGACCGAGTGGATCTGCAGCGCTGTGGTCAGCACCGGCGTGCCGATGAGGTTGCCGGCCTGGCCCTTGTAGGCCGCCACACCGAGATCCTCGAAGGTGGCGGATACGGCGACGAAGGTCTCGAAGTTGGAGAACACGTCGGCGTATTTGCCGCCGGCGGTGAAATCCACCGCCGGCGCCTTCACCGCGGCGCTGCCCAGTGCGCCCTTCAGCAGCGCGACGTGCGCGGTTTCATGGGCGCCAATGGTGCGGAACAGCTGGCGATACTTTTGCGGGATCAAGCCGGACGAGCCATTCGCCTGCTTGTAGAAGGCCGCCTCGAGATACTCGAGCGTCAGTGCGAAGTTGAGCACGTCGACAACCTGCTTGGGCAGTCCGCCGGCGGCAAAGGCCGCCTGCGCCGAGGCAGCGATGATCAGCGGGGCGCTGCCAAGGGCAGCGACGGGCACCGCATAGCGGGTGAACAGGCTGCGCCGACCGGCGTCGATATGCTCGGCGACTTCCGGATCGATCGCATCGAGGATGAAGTCTTCCTGGTTGTTCATGATCTTGCCTCAGCTCAGGGAGTTTGCGGTGACGGGGGTGACGATGAACGGCGCGGCCTTCGGCAACACCTGCGAGGGCAGCAGGGCTGCATCGAGGCCCTTCGAGTTGACGTTCTTGCCGCCGGCCGCGTCTCTGCCAAAGCCCGACCTGAGCGCCGCGATGGTGGCGGCATGGCGGGCCTCGATCGACACGATCGAACCGGCCGCTGCCAGGTAGTTGACGTCCTTGATGAGTTGCCCGGCGCCGTTATAGGCGGCAACGCCGAGGTTCTCGAACACGTCGGCGGTGCCCAGCACACTCTTCCGGCTGGTGAAATCGACCTTGGAAAAGTCCACCTCCAGATCGGGGATCGCCTTGCGTCCGAGCGCCTTCCTGAGGAACTCCCGATGCGCGATCTCGTGATCGCGGATGGCCTTGAGGTTGGACAGCTCCGCCTTGGTGATGCCTTCGTACGGCGTCTTTGCCACCTGGATGTAGAAGGCGGCCTCGAGCTGCTCGAGTGCATAGGCGTAATTCAGCACACCGATATCGCCAGCGCCCAGATCGGCAGCCAATGCGGCCGAGATGCCGAAATTGGGCAGCATGGCGCCAGCCACCATCACGGTGGCGCCTACGCCCGTCCACTTGAGCAGATTCCGTCGGTTGAGACCTGGGGTCATCATGATTGCTCCATTCCGAGTTTTCCGCGCCCGTCTTGGGCCCGCTCGAAATCAGCAACGTAAGTAGACGGTTGTTTTGGTCGCGAGTTTCGATTGTTTCTTTTTGGTAACCATCGAAACTATCGGTCGATTGAGACGTTCGCGCGGAGTCTTTCTTGCCCCGACGCGCCGTTTCCAGAGCCGACTGCCGGCCCCGCGAATTATTCTGGGCGACAGCGCGGCCGTCTACAGCCGTTGCCGATTGGGCGGCAGCGGGACAGGCAGCACGTGGACATGCTGCACAGTCTATAGCGATGTCAGATGGTGGTGCCCCCGGTCGGACTCGAACCGACAAGCCTCGCGGCGGCGGATTTTGAGTCCGCTGCGTCTACCAATTCCACCACAGGGGCGCGGCCAAGCCCGTACCATTGTGGACGTGGCCGTGCAACCCTCAGGCGAGCCGGCGGTCAGACGATCGGTGGCACGAACGGGTAGTCGGTCTCGCGCCGCGGTGGCGTCAGATCCTCGTCGGGCAGGCGTTGCGCCGCGGCCTCGATCTCTTCGGCCTGCGGTACCGCTTCGCTGCCTTCGGCGTGGCGGAGGATCGCGATGGCCGGACCGGCATGGGCCTCGTCGACGCGGGCACTGACGATGGCGCCGCCGCGTTCAAGCTTGTCGGCAAGCACCCGGGCCTCGGTTTCCGAAACGCCCGCGCTGGTCATGGCGCCGATCAGGCCACCGGTCGCGGCGCCCACTCCGGCGCCGGCAAAGGCGCCGATGGCGGTGGCGAACAGCCAGCCGGCCGCGACCACCGGGCCGAGTCCGGGAATCGCGATGATGCCCAGTCCGGCGAGGAGACCGCCGGCTGCCCCCAGGCCCGCTCCCACCTCCGCTCCGGTGGTGGCGCCCTCGCCGACCTCGTCCGGCTCATAGTCGGGCGGGGTGTTGGCGACAAAGCTGATATCGGTGTGGGCGATGCCGGCCTCGTTCAGGGCATGTACGGCGGCGGCGGCGTGCTCGTAGCTGTCGAACTGTCCGATGATGGTCTGCATGTGACCCTCCTTGCTGCCGAGATAACGGGCGAGGAGGCGGCGATGTTCCCTGGCGTGGCCTAGCCGCCCAGCGCCAGGCGAGCGAGGTAGACGGCAAGAACGCCGCCGAGCATGGCGGCAAACAGGTTCCGGCTGACGACATAGATCAGCGCGGTGACCGCGGCGGCAATGGCTTCGGCGGCGCCGCCGGCGAGAATCGCCGGGGCGACCAGCGCCGCCAGCACGGCGCCCGGCACATGCTTCATCCAGCTGGCAACGAAGCCGGTGGTGGGCAGCCGGTTGGCGAGCAGCAGGCCGCCGGCACGGATAGCGAAGGTGACCGCGGCCATGCCGAGGATGGCGATCAGCGCCTCAAGCGACATGGCGGCGCTCCCTGATGGTTTCGGCCAGGGCCCCGGCGAAGCTGCCGACGAGGCCACCGACGATGATGTACCAGTTGCCCTCGATCAGCCTCGACGTGAGGATGGCGGCAAGCGCGCCGACGATCCACGGCACGAGGTCGCCGCGGCCCCGCCACATGCCGAGCAACAAAGCGAGGAAGGTGGCGGTGAAGGCGAAATCGAGCCCATATCGGGTGGGGTCGTCGATGAAGGCGCCGAGTACGCGGCCGCAGAGGGTCGAGCCCATCCAGGCGAACCAGCTGAGCGCGCCGGTGCCGAGAAGGAAGGCGACGCTGCCCTTGCCCTTCCGGACCTCGGCCATGGTCATTGCCCATTGCTCGTCCGAGACGAAGAACATGGCACCCAGCTGTCTCGGCAGTGAGAGATGGCCGACCAGCGGCCGGAGCGTTGCCGACATCAGCAGCATGCGGAGATTGATGATGCCGGCGGCGATGATGATCGACAGCACCGGCAGGGCGCCCGGCGTCCACATGTCGAGCGCCACGAACTGGCTGGCGCCGGCGAAAACCAGACCGCTCATCAGCGCCACTTCGAGCACGCTCAGCCCGGCCTGGCCGGCGAGCACCCCCCACACCACGCCATAGGCGGCAATGGACACGGCGACAGGCAGGAACATGCGGATGCCGAGCCAGAACTGCGCGGATCCGCTTTGAGGGGCGGGAGCATGCATGGGGGTGGACGCTACATCAGGTTGGTGCGGTGGCGCGATGACATCTGGTGATCGCCCCCATTCATCACAATGATCGAAGCTAGACGGCGCGGGTCATGCCGCCATCGACCAGCAGGCTCTGCCCGGTGACGTAAGACGCCTCGTCGGAGAGGAGGAAAGCCACGACCCTCGCCAGCTCCTGGAGCTCGCCGTAGCGGCCGAGCGGGATCTTCTGGCGGCGGGCTTCGATGGTGTCGTAATTGTCGAGAAAGCCGGGCAATACGGCGTTCATGCGGATGCCGTCGGCACCATAGCGATCGGCATAAAGCTTGGTCCAGGCCTGCAATGCCGGGCGCAGTGCCGACGACATCGGCATTGCCAGTTCCGGCGACTTGCCGGCAAAGCTCGAGATGTTCACCGCGGCGCCCTTCTTGGCGGCGAGGAAATGCGGCGTCACCAGACGCATCAGGCGGACGGGGTTGAGGACGATCATGTCGAAGCCGTGCTGCCAGTCGATATCGGCCATGACGCCGATATCGCCGGTGGGAACATGGCCGGCATTGTTGACCACGGCATCGATGCGCCCGTGCCGGGCGATGGTGGTGTCGACGAGGCGCTGAAGGTCGGTGGGCTCGGTGAGCGAGCCGCGCACCGAGGTGGCGGAGAGCTCGGCCGCCACGGCCTCGACCTGTTCGGAGCGGGCGAACAGCACCAGGTGATACGCGCGGGCGGCGAGTTCGCGGGCGATGGCGGCGCCGATGCCCTGGCCGGCTCCGGTGACGATGGCGACGGGCTGGGTCATTGCTATTCCTTCAGATTTCTATTGGCTCGGAAGCGACGGCACGGGTGGGCACGCGATTGACTGCCTCCCTGCCCGGGGCTAGAGAACCGCCTGTGCGTTCATACCCCATCGTGCTCCGACCCGCCTGCATCTTCAGCTGAGATGTGAAGTGGCCCGCCTCGCGACCCGGTCGACTGACCGGCCGCTGGCCATTTGGGGCCCAACGCCGTCGCATAATTTACGGGTTTCGGAGTTCATACGATGAACAATCTTTCTAGGCCGCTCTGGCAGCGGTTCCTCGTCTTCCTGCTGCCGTTGATGCTCAGCAACATCTTGCAGTCGCTGTCGGGCACCATCAACAATATCTATATCGGGCAGCTGATCGGGGTGGAGGCGTTGGCCGCCGTCTCGGTGTTCTTCCCGATCATGATCTTCCTGATCTCGTTCGTGATCGGCCTGGCGTCCGGCGCGACGATCCTGATCGGGCAGGCCTGGGGCGCCAAGAATATCCAGAAGATCAAGGAAGTGTCGGGCACCACGCTGACAGTGGCGTTCCTGATGGGCCTCGTGGTCGCGGTGTTCGGCGGCCTGTTCGCGCAGAACCTGATGGAACTGCTGGGGGCGCCGCCCGATATCGTCCAGCAGGCGACGGCCTATGGGCGGATCGTGCTCATCGGCATGCCCGGCTTCTTCCTGTTCCTCACCATCACCTCGACGCTGCGCGGCGTCGGCGACACGGTGACGCCGCTCTTGACGCTGATCTTTTCGATCGGGGTCGGCCTCGTCGTCACTCCGGCGCTGATCGAAGGCTGGTTCGGCCTGCCGCAGATCGGCGTGCTGGCGGCCGCGGTGGCGTTCATCGCCGGCTTCGTCGTGGTGCTGATCTTCCTGTTCTTCTATCTCAACTACAAGAAGAGCCCGATGGCGCCGGATGCCGAACTGTTTCGGCACCTGAAGGTGGATTTCAAGCTGCTGGGGCTGATCCTGAAGCTCGGCATCCCGGCCGGTGTGGCCATGGTGGTGTCGTCGATCTCGGCCATCGTCATCGTCGGCATCGTCAACCGCTATGGCTCGGAGGCCACGGCCGCCTATGGCGCGGTCAACCAGGTGATGAGCTACGTGCAGTTCCCGGCCATGTCGATCGGCATCGCCGCCTCGATCTTCGCCGCGCAGGCGATCGGGGCGCGGCGGTTCGACGACGTTGAGAAGGTGACCCGTACCGCGCTGGTGATGAACCTGTTCGTGACCGGCGCGCTGGTGCTGATCGCGTACCTGTTCTCGCAGCACCTGGTGCGGCTGTTCATCACCGACGAGTCGGTGGTCGAGATCGCCGAGCGGCTGCTGCACATCGTGTTGTGGAGCTGCCTGGTGTTCGGCTGGGGTTCGGTGTTCTCGGCGGTGATGCGCGCTTCGGGCGACGTGTGGATCCCGATGGCGCTGTCGCTGGCGGCGATCATCCTGGTCGAAGTGCCGGCGGCGCTGACGCTCAGCCACTTCTTCGGGCTCGAGGGCGTGTGGTGGGGCTACTGCCTCAGCTTCACGGCGCTGCTCACCTTCCAGGCCACCTATTATTTCGGCTGGTGGCGGAAGAAGGAAATCACCGCGCTGGTGTAGCCGAGGCCGGCGGCAGAGACAGCACATCCCAGGCGGCCATGGCGCCGTCGATGACCCGCTCCAGGGCGGCGCCGCCGGCGCCGTCCCGTGCCTGCAGGGCGAGCCCGTTCAGCACCGTGGTGTAGAACTGCGCCATGGCGTCGGCATCGGCGCCCTGAGGCACATCGCCATCGCGCATGCCCTTCCGGATCCGCGCCGCAAACGAGCCGGTCGAGGCATTGCGCAGCATGGCCAGGTGCGCCCGCACCTCGGCGTTCTGCGGCGGGCCGACGGCGGCGGCGAGCACGATCATGCAGCCTGAGGGGATGTTGGGGTCGACATAGGTCTCGGCATTGGAGCGCAGCAGCTGTTCGATGGCGCCGCGCGCCGTCGGCACGTCGCCGAGGGTCGGCCCATAGGTGCGCACGTAAAGCGCGAGTGCCTCGTAGAACAGCTGTTCCTTGGAGCCGAAGGCGGCATAGAGGCTCGGCTTGCCCACCCCGAGCGCGTCGGTCAGGTCGGTGACCGAGGTGCCTTCATAGCCGCGCTCCCAGAACAGGCGCATCGCCCGGTCCAGCGCCAGATCGCGATCGAACTCTCGGGGACGGCCTGCCAAAATCGGGTTTCCGAGTGATTGTCTACCGATCAGTATAAAATTCTTGACGCTGCATCGCAACCGTCATAGCCAATTATGTACCGATCGGTAGAAAATGGAGATCCGATATGACTGACCTCGAGCTTTCCGGCCGCGTGGCCCTTGTCACCGGCGGCAGCCGCGGCATCGGCGCGGCCACCGTGCTGGCGCTGGCGGCGGCCGGCGCCGACGTCGCTTTCACCTTCGAGCGCAACGGCGAAAAGGCCGGCGAGATCGCGGCCGAGGTTGCCGCCCTCGGCCGGCGCGCCGTCGCCATGCAGGTGGATTCGGGCGATCCCGACGCGGTGATGGCCGCCGTCGACCGCACCGTCGCAGAACTGGGGCGCATCGACATCCTCGTCAACAATGCCGGCGTCGGCACCGGCGGGCCGTTCGGCGAGGTCACCGTCGAGAGCTTCGATCGGCTGTTCTCGATCCATGCCCGGGCGCCGTTCTTCGCGACGCAAGCGGCGGTGAAGCATATGAACGAGGGCGGGCGGATCATTTCGATCGGCACCAACATGGCGACCCGCGTGGCCGGGCCGGGCCTCAGCCTCTATGTGACCAGCAAATCGGCACTGGGCGGCATGACCCGGGCGCTGGCGCGCGAACTGGGCCCGCTGGGGATCACCATCAATACCGTCGATCCGGGTTCGACCGATACCGACATGAACCCGGCGGACGGGCCGATGGCGCCGTCGCAGATGGGGCTCAACGCGCTCGGCCGGTTCGGCGCCGCCGAGGATATCGCGGCGGCGGTGGTGCATCTTGCCGGCCCGGGTGGGCGGAGCATCACGGGCACCTCGATCCTCGTCGACAGCGGCTTCAACGCTTAGCCCCCAACGGGCGTGGGCCTCGGAGATCCAGGTTCTAGAGCGTCCGACCCCAGCGTTCGAGCCAGTCGACACCGAACGCCACCATGGCGTCGGCGGGAACGAGCACCGAGCTCGCCTCGCCGATCCGGCCCCGCGTGCCGCGGCCGGTGGCGAGGAACGCCTCGACGATGGTGGCAAAATAGCCGTCGGGCAGCCCATCCGGCGGATCGGAGGTGTCGAACTCCTCGAACCAGCGCCAGACGGTCCGGCCGTCGACAAGGATCGGCGCCTCGTAGCGCAGGACGCGCTTATTGGGGAAGTCGGCGAGGTGCTCGGCGTGATGCAGCAGCGTCATGGTATCGAGCGGAGCGCCAAGCATCAGCACCTTGCCCCTGGCCTCGACCAGCTTGCCGAGCGGCGATTGCGGGCCGTAGCCGTAATCGAGCGCGTGGTCGGCGGTGAACCACTCGGCCTCGCCGCCGAGCGCCGCCATCGACGCGCCGGGGCTGCCGCTGCGCAGCGCGCCCGGCGTGGTTCGCAGCAGCTCCGGCCAATAGCCATTGTCGCGGGTCGAGCGCGAGCGCAGCGGGTCGAATGCCGGGACATGCGGGCGCAACGACAGTTCATCGCGCACCTCGTCCTCGAGCTGCCAGTCGCAATAGCCCAGGATAGTGCCGGCCGGGCCGATCACGTCGCGCAGCGCGTCGAGGATGTCGTCCGGTCCGCCCAGCACCTTGCCGACCTGGCGCAACGCGGCATGAACCAGCACGGCGTCGCCGTCGGCGAGGCCGATGGCGCTCAGATCGCGCGCCAGGCTCTCACGCGTGGCGTACCCGTCGGTCACCTGGCCGCGCCGGCGTAGCGCCGCTCGGGCGGCAGTTGCTCATCGGCGCCCTCGTGCAACGCGTCGTAGTCGCGACGCGCGCGCTGCACCTCGCCCTGGTGCTGATCAGCCCAGTTCCACAGCGCGTCGAGCGGTTCCTGCAGGGTGCGACCGAGGTCGGTGAGCTGGTATTCGACCCGCGGCGGGATCTCGGGGAAAACCGTGCGCGTGACGAGGCCGTCGCGCTCGAGGTTCCGCAGCGTCAGGGTCAGCATGCGCTGGCTGATGCCGCCGATGGCTTGCCGCAACTCGTTGAAGCGCATGGTCTTGCGCTTCAGATAGCCGACGATCATGACGCTCCACTTGTCGCCGATGCGGTTCAGGATATCGCCCATGGCATTGCAGGTTTCACTGCGGCCGGGGATCGGTTTCATTGGTCTGCCTCCTTGAGGCGTTACATTAGTCACAAATATAGACACGGTTACTGGTTGTGACTAGGGGGAGCCCCGGCGGCTCGGGTCGTTGCCTCTCCGGGGATGGCGCGCTAAGGCGTGTGGAACGTTCAACAAAGGAGACAACGATGGGGCGGATCGAAGAGCTGGTCGACCGGATGACGCTCGAGGAGCAGGTGAGCCTGTTATCGGGTGAGGACTTCTGGTCGCTGCCGGCGATCGACCGGCTCGAGATCGGCAAGCTCCGGGTCACCGACGGGCCGAACGGGGCGCGCGGCGGCGGCTCGCTGATCGGCGGGGTGAAGTCGGCGGCGTTCCCGGTGGGGATCGCGCTCGGCGCCAGCTGGAACGTCAGGCTGCTCAACGAGATCGGCGCGGCGCTGGCCGAGGAAGTGAAATCGAAGGGCGCGCATGTCAGCCTCGCCCCGACGGTGAACCTGCACCGCTCGGTCAGCAACGGTCGCAATTTCGAGTGCTACTCGGAGGATCCGATCCTCACCGCCAACCTCGCCGTCGGCTATATCGAGGGGCTGCAGGGGCAGGGGGTATCGGCGACGATCAAGCATTTCGCCGGCAACGAATCCGAGATCGAGCGCACCACCATCAGCTCGGAGATCGACGAACGGACGCTGCGCGAGCTCTATCTCGTGCCGTTCGAGTGGGCGGTGAAGCGGGCCGGCACCTGGGGCATCATGAGCTCGTACAACAAGCTCAACGGCACCTTCACCAGCGAGAACCCCTGGCTGCTCGACCAGGTGCTGCGTCGGGAATGGCATTATGACGGCGTGGTGATGTCGGATTGGTTCGGCTCGCACTCCACCGCGCCCACCGTCAATGCCGGCCTCGACCTCGAGATGCCGGGACCGGCGCGCGACCGTGGCGAAAAGCTGGCGGCGGCAGTGGAAGCCGGCGAGGTCAGCCGCGACACGCTCAGGGCTCGCGTGCTCGACGTGCTGCGGCTGATGCAGCGGACCGGCGCGCTCGACGATCACCGCGCGTGGGAGGAGCGGGCCGATGACCGGGCCGAGCACCGGGCGCTGATCCGCCGGGCCGGCGCCGAAGGCGCGGTGCTGCTGAAGAATGAAGGCGAGCTGCTGCCGCTTACCGGGGCGGGGCGGATCGCGGTGATCGGCCCGAATGCGAAAGTGGCGCAGATCATGGGGGGTGGCAGTGCGCAGCTCAACCCGCATTATCGGGTATCGCCATGGGAGGGGCTGGTTGCGGCGCTGGGCGAGGATCGGCTGAGCTATGCGGCGGGGGCGACCAACCACCGCTTCGAGCCGCTGCTGCGTGGCGGGTTCACGGCCGAGTATTTCGCCAACGAGGCGTTGAGCGACGCGCCGGTGTTCACCGAGACGCTGGAGGAGGCGCAGGCGTTCTGGATCGGCCGGGTCGGCGGCGGCAAGGTCGATCCGCTGCATTTTTCCGCGCGGCTCACCGGGCGGTTCACCCCGGAGGCGAGCGGCGAATATCGGGTCGGCATCTACAGTGCCGGTTTTTCGCGCGTGCTGGTCGATGGCAGGCTGGTCGCCGATGCGTGGAGCAACTGGAAGAAGGGGCGCACCTTCTTCGAAGAAGGCTGCGACGAAGTCGTCGGCACCATCGATCTCGAGGCTGGCCGCAGCTATGAGGTGGTGATCGAGTTCGCCACCAAGCCGTTCGCCACGCTGGGGCTCGCCGCCTTCGCTGCCGGCATCGGCCTGCCGCTCGGCGACACAGCGATCGCCGAGGCGGTCGAGGCGGCGCGTGCGGCCGAGGTGGCGCTGCTGTTCGTCGGGCGCAATGGCGAATGGGACACCGAGGGCAGCGACCTCGACTCGATCGTCCTGCCCGGTCGGCAGGACGAGCTGATCGAGGCCGTCGCGGCGGTGAACCCGCGCACCGTGGTGGTGCTGCAGACCGGCGGGCCGGTGGAAATGCCGTGGCTGGGCAAGGTCGCAGCCGTGCTCGAGGCCTGGTATCCGGGGCAGGAGGCCGGCAACGCCATTGTCGATGTGCTGACCGGCGCCGCCGAGCCGGGCGGCCGGTTGCCGCAGAGCTTTCCGGTCAAATGGGCGGACAATCCGACCAACTCGCAGGATCGCGAGATCTATCCCGGGCTCGACGGCAAGGTGCGCTACGAGGAAGGCGTGTTCATCGGCTACCGGCACTATGATCGGCACGGTATCGCGCCGCTGTTCCCGTTCGGTTTCGGGCTCGGCTACAGCAGCTTTGCGGTCACAGACCTCGAACTGGATGCCAACCGGTTCGAAGCGGATGGCAGGGTGAGCGTCTCGGTCACGGTGGAGAATACCGGTCGCCGCGCCGGCTCCGAAGTGGTGCAGGTCTATGTGTCGGCGCCCGATGCGACGGTCCAGCGACCGGCCAAGGAGCTGAAGGCGTTCGAGAAGGTGCATCTGGGGCCGGGCGAGCGGCAGCGGGTGACGCTGCAGCTCGATGACCGGGCGTTCGCCTATTACCGCACGGAGGCGCAGCACTGGCTGGTGGAGCCGGGGCGCTACGTGATCCGGGTGGCGCGGCATGCCGCCGATGCGGGGTTGTCGGCGGAGGTGGCGCGGCGGGATCGGTTGCTGCTGCCGGTGTGACCAATGCGAGGCGGGTGCGCCGGGCTCCCCCCACCCCAGCTTCGCTACGGCTTCGCCCAACTGCGCTACCCTCCCCACAAGGGGGAGGGAGAGCAAGAGCCGCAATCTCAGTATTGCGTCTCCCTCCCCTTGTGGGGAGGGATCAAGGGCGGGGGAGCCCCACGCTCGCCTCAAGCCGCCTTGGCGAACTGCGCGGCGTGCATGCCGACATAGAAGTCGAGATTTTCGTCGGCTAGCCCGAGCCCGTCCATCACTGCGGCCATGAAGCTGACCGGCGAGGTGCCGCCGGCGGTGACGACGCGGCCGTCGGTCACCGCGGCGGGGGTGTCGCGATAGAGCGCCTTGCCGTGGTAGCCGGTGAAATCGAGGTAGCCGTCGCCATTGCTGGTGTGGCGGATGCCGTCGAGCAGGCCGGCCCTGGCGCCGGCCACCGTGCCGTCGCAGATCAGTCCGATGAGTTTGCCCTGGCGCTTCGCGTCGGTCAGCAGCGGCGCCATGTCCGGCGCCTCCGGGCTTTGCCAGATGGTGCCGCCGCAGACGATGATGGCGTCATAGTCGGCGACGTCGACGGCTTCGAGCGCCAGTTGCGGCGTTACGCTCATATTGCCCGACGAGATCACCTGCTTGCCGCCGGGGGTCGCGTAGCTGGTTTCCACCTTGTAGAAACTGTGCGCCGCGGCATTGAGCGGGGCGGTCTCCCAGTCGGCGAAGCCTTCGGTGAGAATGGTGAGGATTGCGGTCATGTCGGTGCTCCCGTGTTGTCGATACGAGAAGGCTAGCCGCGCCCCGTACCCGATTTTGTCAGCAGCGATGGACGGCTGAATGGCCAGGCGCTCCGAACGGTTGCTCAACCTGATGCAGGCGCTGCGGCGGCGGCGCCGGCCGGTCACCGGCGCGGTGCTGGCCGATGAGATGGGCGTTTCGCTGCGCTCGGTCTATCGCGACATCGAGACGCTGAAATCGATGGGCGCGGCGATCGACGGCGAGGCCGGGGTCGGTTTCCAGCTGCGCGCCGAACACTTCCTGCCGCCATTGATGTTCAGCGACGAGGAGATCGAGGCGCTGGTGCTTGGCCTGCGCGGACTGATCTACGGACCCGACGCGGAGATGGCGGCGACGGCGCGCGATGCCGCGAGCAAGATCGAGGCGGTGCTGCCCAGGGCCAGGCGCGACGAGATGCTGTCGGTGGGGTTGTTCGTCATTCCGCCGCGCACGATCGACGAGACCAACCCGCTGGGGCGGCTGCGCCGGGCGCTGCGCGAGGAAAAGCAGGTCTGGCTGGGGTATCGCGACAAGAGCGGCGCCGCCAGCGAGCGGACGGTCTATCCGGTGGCACTGGGTTATTTCGAGGGGTATCAGACGCTGGTCGCCTGGTGCACGCTCAGGCATGATTTCCGAAGTTTCCGGATCGACGGAATCACCGGGCTCGAAGTGCTGGAGACGGCTTTGCCGGAGCCGCGCCGTACGCTGTTCCACCGCTGGTCGAGCGCCCTAGATCTGCCCGACTTAACGTAGAGGTAGCCGCCGTGCTTCAAAATCATTTGAGCGGTGGCGGGCGGCGGTTGAGCGACGCGAGCCACATTGCTAGAAACGCGCAACCCCTGAATACTGCCTCTGGAGGCGCCTTGCTCGCGCATCTTCGCCGGCGCATCTTCGCCAGCCTGTTGGTCATCCTCGCCTGCCTCGGCACGACGCCCGCCTGGGCCAACCCGCTGCTGCTGGTCGATGCGAACACGTTCGAGGTCCTCTACGCCGAGGACGCCGGTGTGCCGTGGCATCCGGCCTCGCTCACCAAGCTGATGACCGCCTATGTGGCGTTCGCCGCCATCAAGGCCGGCAAGGTGACCCTCGATACCAAGGTGAAGGTGTCCAAGAACGCCTGGAACCAGGCGCCGAGCAAATCCGGCCTCAAGGTCGGCGCCTCGGTGACCATGAAGGATGCGCTCTACATTCTGGTGGTGAAGTCCGCCAACGACATGGCCGTCGCCATTGCCGAAACGGTTTCCGGCTCAGTGCCCGCCTTTGTCGAGGAGATGAACGGCATGGCCGCGGCCATGGGGCTCACCGCCACGCATTTCGTCAATCCGCACGGGCTGCACAATGAGGGGCAGGTGACGTCGGCGCGGGACCTGGCGATTCTCGCCTTGATCCTCAGGCGCGACTTTCCCGAGTACCTGCCGATGTTCGGCACCGAGGCGGTGCGGCTGGGCCAGGCCAAGCTCGAATCCAATAACGGCTTGCTCGAGCATTTCGCCGGCACCACCGGGATGAAGACCGGCTATGTCTGCGCCTCGGGCCTCAATATCGTGGCGACGGTGGAGCGCGGTGGCCGCTCGATGCTGGCGGTGGTGCTGGGCGGCTCCTCGGCGCGCGAGCGCAACGAGATGACGGCGGAGCTGTTCCTGCGCGGATTGTCCGGCGCGGTGAACGGCACCGGCAAGAACGTGGTGCAGCTCAGCAATATCGACGAGCCGCCGGTCAACATGCGCGCGCAGATCTGCGGCAAGGAAGCCAAGGCCTATGTGAAGGAGCGCGAAGCGGCGTTCCCGATGGGCCTCAAGGGGCATCCGAGCTACCTGACCGACGAGATCGACGGCGTGACCTATTCGGCCACCGACCTCGGGATTCTCATCGACGACGTGCCGCTGCCGCGGCCGCGCCCCACCTGGGCTCCGGCATCGGTGGCGTCGGTCGCAAACTGAAGCACCGGGGGTCACCCCACATCCAGCTGCGCTACGGCTTCGTCTGGCTGCCCGATTTCACGATGGCAAAACGCAGCACGTCAGCCTCGGTGCCGACGTCACAGCCATGCCCGTTCTGCCGGCAATAAAGCGGGATATCGATCTTCGCCATCGGGTCTGTGGCGAGCACGATGAATGAAGCGCCCGCCGCCAGCTGCGACAGGCGCTTTTCCATCTTCAGCACCGGCAGCGGGCATTTCAGCCCGCGGCAGTCGATGATCTCGATGTCAGTCGTCAAGCACCAGCACCCAATAGACGCCGTGCGACGAGTTCGGCTCGTAGGCGACGCCGAGGCCGGCGCGCCTGGCAGTGACGTCGGAGATCGCCGCGGCATCGGCCGGCACGGCGCGCCAGCCCGAGAAGGCTTCGGCGAAGGTGGTGTAGCCGGCGCTCAGCCGCATCACCACGGCGCCGGCCGGCAGGGCGGGCTGCGCGCCGGTCTTGGCATAGGCGGTGGCCAGCGACTGGGCGGTGTTGTCGAGCACGGTGTCGCCGCGCACGTCGGCGGCGCCCTGCGAGCGGCGGAAATCGTTGAGCAGGAACAGCGCCTCGACGCGGTTCAGCCTGGCGCCCGGCTGGTTCATCGGCGCCGACAGGCCGGGTGACAGCTGTGCGCCGCCGCCGCCCATCGAGCAGGCGGCAAGGGCGCCGGCGAGCACTGCGGTGAGCGCGATGCGGGCGAGAGCAGATGTGCTCCTGAGGTTCATGTTCGGGTCCTCCTTGCACGGCCGGAGACGTCCGGCATGGCCTCATGCAACTGGTGACCCCGATGAGATTCGAACTCATGGCCTCAGGATTAGGAATCCTGCGCTCTATCCTGCTGAGCTACGGGGTCGCCGAGCCTCGACATAGCAAATGCGCCGCGTCGTGCAAACCATCCCTTCGGCATTACCATCGTCGCAGGGGTCGATTGGACAGGCGGATCGTTCGGCTTACGACAGGGCCGGGTTACCGGCCGCCATGACCAGCTCGGCGGTGGTGGGGGCAGCGACGTCGGCGGGGCAGGCGCCCATCGGGTCGCTGGGGAGGCCGGAACCGGCGTTGAAGACATAGCGGCCGCCGCAGGCCCCGACCGTTGCGGGTCGCTGCGTCTGGGCCAGCACGTCGTAGCCCTGCTTGAGGTTGCGCCAGAACGCGATGTTGGGGTTGGCGGCATGCCGGGTCAGGTTGGCCTCGGTCATGCGGAACGGATAGAGCTCGAGCTTGAAACTCTGGTTGCCACCGGCAAAGCTCTCGCGCGCCAGGGCGTAGATTTCCTTCATCTGCTCGTCGGTCATGGCGTAGCAACCGACCGATTTGCAGTCGCCATGGATCATCAGGTTGGTGCCGGTGCGGCCCTGGGCGCGATCGAGCCGGTTGGGGAAGCCGGTGTTGAACGAGAGGTAGTAGCTGGATTTGGGATTCATCATCCCCGCCGTCACCTCATAGAAGCCCTCGGGCGACTGGTAGTCGCCTTCCTTGACCTTGGGGCCCAGCTCACCGGACCATTTGCAGATGGCGTAGGTCTTGAACAGGCGGTAGTTGCCGCGGCTATCCGGCTTCCAGACCTCGAGTTCCGAGCTTTCCTTGAACACGCGCACCAGCATCGGCGCGGCCGGGGTGGTGTCGAGCGCGGCGAGCACGCTGACGGTGCGGGCGGAAAGCGGCTGCTTGTCCTTGGTGAGGCCGCCCAGCGACGAGCAGCCGGCGAGGACAAAGGTCAGCAGCAGGGCGGTCAGCAGGGCAGGCACGGGGGATCTACGCATGGGCACTCTCGATCGCGACCGGCACAGGATAGAGGCGGATGGTTACCCAGCCCTTGCCAAGCGGATCTCGGCGCGCCGATGCCGCCCCGCAGCGAAGCGATCCCCACAGGGAACCCGGGACGCGCCGGGCCGTTAAGCGCAGCCGGCGCCGGCCCGTTCATGGCCGCGCTGGCAAGGGTGGTCCTCGAAGCGCTAGGCTGGTGACCGCCAATAGACAAACCATGGAGTTTTCTGATGAAGCGCACCGCGACCGCCAACTGGAAGGGATCGTTGCAGGAAGGGGCCGGCACGCTCGACGTGATGAGCGGCGCCTTCGCCGCGCTGCCCTATACGTTCAAGGGCAGGTTCGTCGACGAGAGCGGCAAATCCGGCACCAATCCCGAGGAGTTGATCGGAGCGGCGCATTCGGGTTGCTACGCCATGCAGCTCAGCCACTTTCTCGCCGAGAACGGCACGCCGGCGGAAAACCTCAAGGTGACGGCCGCCATCGAGCTCATTCCTGGCACCGGCATCACCGGCAGTGCGCTGACGGTCGAGGGCAAGGTGCCCGGGATCGATGCGGCCAAGTTCGGCGAGTTGGCCGAGAAGGCCAAGGCCGAGTGCCCGGTGTCGCGGGCGCTGGGCGCCATCAACGTGACGCTAGACGCCCGGCTGGTCTGACCGCCATCGGCGTGAGATCAGGCGTGGCGCCAGTCGGGCCACGCTGCCATCGAATGCACGCGACGGGTGTGGCGGTCTTCCTCGCCGAAGGGCGCCACTTCCCATTTCCATCGCAGGCCGTTGCGCGGCACCGGCCGGCCATGCAGCAGGTCGGCAGTGTCGAGCACCACGCCATGGCGGTTGAACACCCGGTAGTCGAGGTCGGTCACCAGGGTGACCGGGCAGCGCAATGTCGCCAGCCTGTCGAGATGGGCATCGACGACGGCGCGTTCCGCCCCAGGCGCCGCGCGTGCCAGCTGGCTGACCAGATTCAGCGAGATGACCCAGTCGAGATCGTCGATCGCGTCGAGGAAGCCGAGGGCGTCGGGTTGGTTCGCCGTCGAGAGGTCGCGCCAGTCGCGCCGAACATTGCTGTAGCGGTCGATGCGCTTGTCGATGCTCGACAGGTGGATGCGATCGACGAGGAGGACGCGCTTGAAGGTGCGGCAGAGCGACTCGATCGGCACATCGAACAACGGACCCGAGCCCAGCACCACCACGGTGCGGCGCGACGTCAGGTCATCGATGCTGGTATCGATCAGGCCGCGCGAGTTGGCCAGATGCGGCGCCCAGGCCCGGGTCTGGCGCTGGCCGCGCGCCCACAGGCCCACCGCTTCGCCCAGATGCGGGCGGAAGGCCGGCGGCGTCGACCGGTAGCTCGCAGCATAGACCATGAGTTCGGCGAGCATCGGTCTGGACCCGGCAGCAGAATCGGGCGTGATCCTAAAGCACGTTGTCGTCCGGTTGAAACGGCGACGTGCTGCAAGTCTTTGGGCCGGCACGCTGTTGCAGGGAAAAACATCGGCAATCGGCGGCAGAGATGCGGACAGGCTGTTCGCAGCGGTGCTCCGAGGGAGAAGTGGCCGAGGTGCAACATTCGTCGTGGCGCGGCCGCAGAAAGGAAGAATTTCGCCGCAATTTCGTGCAGTTTGCGATGTCGTCGGATGGGGCCAAGGTTGCTTGCCTGGAATATGCTCAGATTTGCTGCGGCTGCGGTGTTCGTCGCCATGCCGTCGAGCGCTCTTGCCATGGGCTGTGACGGGCTGGTCGACGGCCCCAAAGGCACCGTCATGTCGGTGACCGACGGCGATACCGTGGTGCTCGACACCGGCGTGGTGGTCCGCCTGATCGGCACGCAGGCGCCCAAGCTGCCGCTCGGGCGCGAGGATTTCGAGACCTGGCCGAAGGCCGAGGAATCGCGGGCAGCGCTGGAAAAACTGACACTGGGCCAGCGCGTCGAGGTGCGGCACGGCGGCGAGCAGGTCGACCGGCACGGCCGCACCCTGGGCCAGCTGTTCGTGGCCGGCCCGCCCGAGCTCTGGGTGCAGCAGCGAATGGTCGCCGACGGCTGGGCCCGGGTCTACTCGTTTCCCGACAATCGTGCATGTCTGCCACAGTTGCTGGCTGCCGAGGGTTCGGCGCGGCTGATGAAGCTTGGCATCTGGGCCGATCCCTACTATCTCGTGCGGCGGGCGGACCGGCCGGCTGAACTGGCCGGACGCCTGGGTCACTACGAGCTGGTGGAGGGTCGGGTGCTTCTCGCCGATGAGGCGCAGGGGCGCATCTACCTGAATTTTGGCCGATCGTGGAAAGAGGACTTCACTGCCGTGCTCGAGCGGCCGGCGGTCCAGTTGTTTTCGCGCTCCGGCCTCGATCCCCTCAAGCTCGAGGGCGCCCTCGTGCGGATCAGAGGCTGGGTGGACGAGGTTGATGGCCCGCGGGTCGAAGTCACCCATCCAGAGCAGATAGAGGTTCTCCTCGCTCCATGAAGTCGCGTTCGATGATCACGGCGCTCGGCGCCCCGCTCGCAGTGGCACTCCTCGCGGTGCTCGCCGCCTGCTCGAGCCTGCCCGGCGTCACGACCAGCCGCACCGAAGGCCAGAACGCGCCGGTGGTCACCTCCGACGATCCGGAGGAAGACGCGATCGGGGCGCGGGAGCATCCGCGCATCGTCGCCTCCTATGGCGGCATCTACTCGGACCGCCAGGCCGAGATCATGATCGCGCGCATCGTCGGGCGGCTGCTCGCAGCGGCCGACCAGCCGAACCAGAAGTTCACCGTCACCATTCTCGATACCGCCGAGGTCAACGCCTTCGCTCTGCCAGGCGGCTATGTCTACGTCACCCGCGGCATCCTGGCGCTCGCTTCGGACACTTCGGAGATCGCAGCGGTGCTGGCGCACGAGATCGCGCACGTGACGCTGAAACATGCGCGCGCCCGCACCAACCGCGTGCGCACCAACGAGATCGTCGACAAGGTGGTGACCGGGGTATTCGGTGCCGACACCGCCACCGATCAGGCTTCCAACCGCTCGAAGATGTCGCTGGCGGCGTTCAGCCAGCAGCAGGAACTGGCTGCCGACAAGGAAGGCATCCTGACCTCCGGTCGGGCCGGCTACGATCCGCATGCGGCGGCGCGCTTCCTCGGCGCCATGGGCCGGTTCGCGCATTTCTCGGCCGGCGATGCCGACCAGGAAGGCGATTTCCTCTCGTCCCACCCCTCGACCCCGGATCGCATCCAGAAGGCGATCGAGACGGCCCGCGCCTTCTTCGGCGCGCCGGGCCTCGGTGAAACCGACCGGGACGGCTACATGGCCGGCATCGAAGGCCTAGCTTTCGGCGACAGCCCGGCACAGGGCGCGGTGGTGGGCCGGCGCTACATCAACCCGACGCTAAAGTTCACCTTCGAGGTGCCTTCCAACTACACGCTGCAGATCTCCAAGGGCGCCGTGGTGGGCGTCGCCGGCGAGGGCGAGGCAGTGCGCTTCGACAGTGCCGAAGTGCCGGCATCCATGGGGCTCGAGGATTACCTCAAGTCGGGCTGGATCGCCGGGCTGCAGCCGACGACGGTGAAGCGCGAAAGCGCCAACGGCTTCGAGATGGCGACCGGTGTCGCAGTCACGCCGCAGTGGAATTTCCGCGTCGCGGTGGTGCGCCATGATGGGCGGGTTTATCGCTTCATCTTCGCCGCCAAGTTCGACAGCCCGGCCTTCACCAAGGCCGCCGAAGCGACGCTGAAGAGTTTCCGCGGCGCCACCGCCAAGGACCTGGGGCAGGTCAAGAAGCTGGTGGTTCGCACGGTCACTGCCGGCAGCGTCGATACCGCGGATTCGCTGGCGCGCCGGATGAACGGGCTGAGCCGGGGCACCGACCTGTTCTACATCCTCAACAACCTCTACCCGGGCGACACCCTGGTCGCCGGGCAGAAGTACAAGATCGTCACCGTCGAATAGGGCGCGCCCTTAGCCCGGCAGCAGCCAGCGCACCGCCCAGTAGCCGCCGAGCGCGGTGACGGCGGTGAGCGCCGTGCCCCAGGCGACGTCGATCAGGCTTAGGCTCACCGGCCAGTTGCGCAGGGTCGAGAGGTTGGTGAAGTCATAGGTGCCGTAGGCGACGAGGCCGAGCAGGGCGCCGTAGCCGAGAGCCGTGAGCCAACTGCGCGCTTCGATAGCGGGCAGGATGGCAAAGACCACCACCCCGACCAGGTAGAGCAGGTAGAAAACGCCCGCCACCGCGAGGTTGGGGCGCTCGGCGAGCAGATCGCCCAGCTGAGGCTGGTAGATGCGCGGCACCATGGTGGTCAGCCAGATGGCGTCGAGCACCAGCATGGTGATGGCGGCGCCGACATAGGCGACGAGGGCGGGTGGCATGCGGCGGGCTCCTTGTGGGGTGTCGCTTGCTCTTGCAAGCGGTGCCTCGGTTTGACTGGAAGGAACGGCTGCAAGGCGACAACTGTTTCGGCCGCCAGAGTTTTTTGTCGCGACTGAAACAATTGCCGCGTCTTATCCGTAGTTCCTCCCATCGACAGCGGATGGGAAATTCAGGTGCGACATCTCCACCAAGACCAGGCACGGGCGTCCGGACGGCGCATCGCAATCATCGGCGCAGGCGTGGCCGGACTGTCGGCAGCCTGGCTGTTGAGCCGGCGGCACGAGGTGGTGCTGTACGAGGCCAATGACTGGCTGGGCGGGCACGCCAACACGGTGGATGTCGAGTGCCCGGAAGGGCCGATCGCCGTCGATACCGGCTTCATCGTCTACAACCCCGGCAACTACCCCAACTTCACCGCGCTGCTGGATCACCTGATGGTGCCCAGCGTCGATTCCGACATGTCGCTTGGCGTGTCGGTGGGCGACGGGCGGATCGAATACTCCAGCCGGCCGTTTGGGCTGTTCGGCCAGAAGCGCAACCTCGTCAACCCGCGGTTCTGGCGGATGATCGCCGACATCGTGAAGTTCTACCAGGTGACGCGCGGCCTCGACGAACGCACGGTCGACGCCATCTCGCTCGGCGAGTTCCTCGATCGCGGCGGCTGGTCGCGGGCGCTGGTCGAGGAACATGTGCTGCCGATGTGCGCGGCGATCTGGTCGACGACTTCGGATCAGATGCGGCAGTACCCGATGCGCTCGTTCCTCCGCTTCTTCACCAGCCATGGGCTGCTGCAGATCGCCAACCGGCCGCAATGGCGCACGGTGCTCGGCGGCAGCCGCAGCTATGTCGAGGCGCTGATGGCCGATATCGGCACTGCGATGCAGCGCCGCCCCGCCGCCACGGGCATCAGCCGCCAGGGCGGCCTGGTGATGGTCGACGATGCCGCGGGCGGGCGCGAAGTGTTCACGGACGTGGTGATCGGCGCCCATGCCGACGAGGCGCTGGGACTGCTCGACGACCCCTCCGACGACGAGCGGGCAGTGCTCGGCGCCTTCCGCTACACCCCCAATGTCGCGGTGCTGCACGACGATCCCGCGCTGATGCCGCGGCGCCGGTCGGTGTGGGCCAGCTGGAACTATATCGGCTCGGACGATCTGCGCTCCGACCGGCCGCTCTGCGTCAGCTACTGGATGAACCACCTGCAATCGCTGCGAACGCGCCGGCAGCTGTTCCTGACGCTGAACCCGTCGCGGCCGCCGCGGCCGGAGAGCATCGTGCGCAGCTTTGAATATACCCACCCGCTGTTCGACCATGCGGCGCTGGCGGCGCAGGAAGAGCTGTGGCGGCTGCAGGGCGTGCGCAACACCTGGTTCTGCGGCAGTTATTTCGGCTACGGCTTCCACGAGGATGCGCTGCAGTCGGGCCTGGCGGTGGCCGGCCAGTTCGGCATCAGTCCGCCCTGGGCAGCGCAACGCAGCCGCATCGCCATGGCCCCGGCGGTGCTGGAGACGGCGCAGTGAGATCGGCGCTCTATCGCGGCGAGGTGGCTCATAGCCGGCTCCGGCCGAAGCGGCACGATCTCCGTTACAAGGTGTTCTGCCTGCTGCTCGACCTCGACGAGCTCGAGGCGCTCACCGGGCGCTTTCGGCTGCTCGGCATCGAGCGGCCTGGTATTCTCAGCTTCCGCCAGTCCGACCACGGCGATGGACGGCAGCCGCTCAAGGCGTGGGCGGCCGAGCGCCTGGCGGAGGCCGGCATCGGCTATGACGGCGGGCGGATCGAGCTGCTCTGCTACCCCCGCCTGCTCGGTTTCGTGTTCAATCCGCTGAGCGTCTATTTCTGCCATCGGCAGGATGGGCGCCTCGCCGGCATTCTCTACGAAGTGCACAACACCCATGGCGAGCGCCACACCTATGCGCTGCCGGCAACTGGCGACGAGCGGGTGGTGCGGCATGCGGCGCGAAAGCAGTTCTTCGTGTCGCCATTCATGCCGATGGATTGCACCTATCGCTTCCGCATCACGGCGCCGCAGGAGCGCGTCGGCATCTCGATCCTCGAAGACGATACCGAGGGGCTGCTGCTCACCGCCAGCTTCAGCGGACGGCGCGAGGCGCTGTCGAACCGGGCGTTGTGGCGGGCTTTCGCCGGCTACCCGCTGATGACGCTCAAAGTGGTCGCCGGCATCCATTGGGAGGCGCTGAAGCTGCTGGCCAAGGGCGTGCCGATCTTCGACTGGTCTCCGGCGCCGCGCCGGGTGGCCTCGGGCACCGTGCCGATAGTGGAGCGCGCCCCGCTGGAGCGGATCGAATGACGATCGTTCCGGCGATCGTGGTCGCCGCGGCGTCGCTGTCCGTGGTGATGGCGCTGGCCTGGTGGGTGGTGATCGCCTCCGGCCGCTCCGGCTGGGCCGATACGTTCTGGAGCTATGGCACCGGTCTGGTCGGGGTTGCTGCGCTGTGGTGGGCTTCCGGCAACATGCTGGAGGGTCGGATGCTGCTCGTCGCCGCGCTGCTGGGGCTCTGGGCGCTGCGGCTGGGCACCCATATTGCGCGCCGGACTCTCAATGGAGGCGACGATCCCCGCTATGCCGAGCTTCGCCGCGACTGGGGCGAGCGCTATCGCAGCCAGCTTTTCGTGTTTCTGCAAATCCAGGCCGCGGCAGCCCTGGTGCTGGTGATCGCGGTGCTCACGGCCGCCGGCAATCCGGCGCCACTCGGGGTAGGCGACGTGCTCGGCATCGTCATCGCGCTGTTCGCCATAGCCGGCGAGGCGGTGAGCGATGCGCAACTCAGCGCCTTCAAGGCCGACCGGGCCAATGCCGGCAGGGTGTGTGACGTCGGCCTGTGGTCGCTCAGCCGGCACCCGAACTATTTCTTCGAGTGGCTGTACTGGCTGGCCTATCCCGCGATCGGCATCGGCCTCGGCTATCCATGGGGCTGGCTGACGCTCCTGGCCCCGGTGATGATGTACTGGCTGCTGGTGCACGTCTCGGGCATCCCGCCGCTGGAAGCGCATATGCTGCGCTCGCGCGGCGACCGGTTCGGCGCCTACCAGCAGCGCGTCCGGGCGTTCTGGCCGATCCCGAAATAGTGGCGTTCAGCGGCTGCGGAGGTGCGCCGGCAGGATGTGGTCGCGCGACAGCACCGCCAGCCGAAGCTGACCGGGATTGGCGGGGTCGACCCAGCGGATCTCCTCGATTTCGGCCTGTGGCGTCGGCTCCCCGGTCAAGGGGAGGCAGAAGGCTTCGGCAATGACCATGGTGTTCTCTTCGTGCGCGGCGGGAGCGGAGAAGCTTCCGAGATAGCTGGCCGTGCCCGGATCGATCTCGAGAGCGAGTTCCTCGCGCAGCTCGCGCACCAAAGCCTGCTCCGGCGCTTCGCCAGGCTCGAGCTTGCCACCGGGCTGCATGAAGATCTCGGTACCGCGCTTGCGCACCAGCAGCACCCGGCGATCGGGCCCGACGAGGACGGCGGCGGCAATGAAGATCGAGCGGGGTGTGGCGGTAGTCGGCGAGGCAAGCATGGGCGCGTCCGTGGGCAGAAACAGAAAGGGCCGGTCTTGCGACCGGCCCCGATGCGTTACGTCGCTTGCGCTTACGCGGCTTCTTCGGCGTCCGCGGCGTCCGACTTCGGACCGCGGCGCGGCGACTTGGCGAGGTTCTTCTCGATCAGTTGCACGGCCTCGGTGAGGGTGATCTTGTTGACCGCCGACACTTCGCGGCTCATGCGGTCCATCGCCTGCTCGAACAGCTGGCGTTCCGAGTAGGACTGCTCGGGCTGATCATCGGAGCGGAACAGGTCCCGCACCACTTCGGAGATGGCGATAAGGTCGCCGGAATTGATCTTGGCTTCGTATTCCTGGGCGCGGCGCGACCACATGGTGCGCTTGACGCGGGCGCGGCCGGTGACGGTCTCCAGAGCCTTCTTGACCTCGTCCTCTTCGGCGAGTTTGCGCATGCCGACGGACTTGATCTTGGCGACGGGAACACGAAGGGTCAGCTTATCCTGCTCGAACGAGATGACGAACAGCTCGAGGGTCAGCCCCGCGACTTCCTGTTCCTCGATCGAGGTGATGAGACCGACGCCATGCGCCGGGTAGACGATGTACTCGCCCGTCTTGAATCCAAGCCGCTGCTGAGGCTTCTTGGTGACCATAGAGGATACTCCTATTAACGCCGCCGCCGGACAGCTCTTCGCGGAGAGGCCGTCCTGTTGTTGCTGGTTCGCCCGTCCGAACAGATAAGCAAAACCCCTTCGCGCACTCTACCGGTCCGCGCGACCGGATGACTGCGCCCCCAATATTGCTGGTGTCAAAAAAAAGAGTGCCCGAAGGCACGCGTTGGATGACGGGCAAGCTCCATTCGTCTGAGGAGCGTAGCACAAAATTTCAGCAAAATCAAAAGTTGCGAATCAAGACCGCCGGGAGCCGCTCAGCTCCCGGGTCCAACCCGTTCATCGGCATGGCAAATCCACGGCAAGACCGGGGCCGGTGTCTGGTTTTTCGCCGCCGCCGCAACCCGGAAAGGTCCCGTTAACTGTTGCGGCAGCGCTTTCCGTCACCCCGTCCGGGGCGAAACTCAGTCGCCTTCGCCGGGGGCTTCCGAGAAGTATTTCTCGAACTTGCCCTCGACCCCGTCCCATTCCTTGGCATCGGCCGGAGCGTCGCGCTTCTCGGTGATGTTCGGCCAGGCGGAGGCGTATTTGCTGTTGATCTCCAGCCAGCTGTCGAGACCGCCCTCGGTGTCGGGCTTGATCGCCTCAGCCGGGCATTCGGGCTCGCAAACGCCGCAGTCGATGCACTCGTCGGGGTGGATGACGAGCATGTTCTCGCCTTCATAGAAGCAGTCGACGGGACAAACCTCGACGCAGTCCATGTACTTGCACTTAATGCAGTTGTCCGTGACGATGTAGGTCATTCTTCGCGAGCGTTCCTGCTCAAGTTTGTCGGGCCGCTGGGTCTTTCAGCCGGGCACGCGCCATGCGCCGCACGCCTCGGGCCGTGCTAGCCCTTTTTCTCCGACGCCGCAAGGGACAGGGCCGTCAGGCTTTCGGCGCAGCGGACTTCCTCTCCGACATGGTTATCCCTCTGTGCGACGGGCCCATTCTCCCGGCCGGCACCCGCGCCGGTTCATGCCGGCAATTGTGGCGAAGAGCGGCGGCCAGCGCGATCGGCAGCGTAACGGCAAAGTGAAGGTCGCGCGCCGACGTTCAGTCCTCGTCGCCCTGCAATCGATCAGTGTCGCGGCGTTGTTTTTTGGTCGGACGACCGGCGCCCGGGTCGCGTTCGGCGTGTGGGGGCGGTGCGGCTTCTCGCGGCACCGGGGCCGGCGAGAGGTCTTCGTAGAGCAGGGCGGCCTCCGGCGCAGGGCCGCGGCGGGTGCCGGGATCGAGGATGCGCCAGACCAGCAGCCGGGTGTGCACCGTCATGGTGAGAACGTCGCCCGGCCCGACCTTGTGGTCGGACCGGTCAGTGCGTTCGGAATTGACCCTGACGGCGCCGGTTTCGATCAGCTTTTGCGCCAGGGTGCGCGACTTCACGGCGCGCGAGAAGAACAGCCACTTGTCGAGCCGCTGCTTGTCCAAGCGACACTATTCCGTGGTCTTCATTCGGATTTGGGGTTCCGAAGCGCGGCGAGTGCGGCCCAGGGGGAGTTCGGATCGAGCGCGGCGGGCTTGCGGTCCTCGCGCGGACGGTGCTCCTTCCAGTCCTCGCGCGGCTTGTCGAAGCGCTTGCCACCGGGCTTGCCGCCCTTGTTCTCGAACGGCTTGCCGCCACCATTGCCGTTGCCGGCCCCTTGCCGCGGGCCATCGCGACGGCCCTCGAAGCGCGGCCGGGACGGCCTGCCGTCGGTCTTGTTGTCGCCCTTGTCGCCGCCTTCCGGACGGTCGGGACGACGGAAATTGCGCTGCGGACGTTCGGACTTTTCGCCTTCGGCACCGGCTTCCGCGCCCTCGGCACGCTGGCCGCGATTGCGGGCGCCGCCGTGACGCGGATTGTCGGGCCGGCGGCCTGCCGGGAACCAGATCTCATCGAACTCGGGCTCGGCGGGCTTGGCCTCTTCGGCCGGCGGCGGGGCACCGAGATCGGCAGTGGCGGTCTCGACGGTGACGGTTTCAGTCTCGGCGACGACCTCGACTGCGGGCACTACACCTTCAACCGCATCGGCGGCAGCGGCATTCACTTCGGCCTCGGCGACCTCGGCTGCCACTGCATCGGTTGCCGCTGCATCGGGCGTGGCAGTGGTCTCGGTCGTCTCGATGGTTTCAGTCGTCGCAACGGTCTCGGTGGCCGCGACGGCCTCGGTCGCTGCAGCACTCTCCGCCACCGGCGCAGCCGCCACCTTGGGGGTGCGGCGGACGCGATAGCCGAGCGAGTTGAGGATCGAAGCGAAGTCTTCGCCGGCAGTGCCGAGCAGCGAGGTCATCTCGACAGTGACGCGGAAGCCGTTGCCTTCGGCAGCACCGGCCGGCAGCTCGCCCTGGTGGGTCACCGGGTTGAGCGCGATCAGCGGCCGGATGATGTCGGCGAGGCGCTCGAGGATGTCGACCCGCACGGCACGGCGGCCGGCGACCTTGAAGCCGGCGAGCTCATAGAGCTTCACGTTCACTTCGGGGTCGATGAGGAATGAGGTGCGGCCGGAGAGGACGATCTGCGGCAGCTCGGCGACGCCGGGCTGGCGCACGCCGCCATGCTTGAGCGCATAGAGGATCAGCGCCAGCTCGCGCGGCGCGGGCTTGAGGCTCTGCGGCACGTAGATGTGGTAGGCGCCGAATTTGACGCCGAGCTTCCTGAGCTTGCCGCGCACATCCTGGTCGAGGCCCTTGACCTCCTCGGCCACGGCGCTGCGCGGCAGGATGCCGAGGTTCTCGTACAGCCGATAGGCGACGCCGCGGGCAGCGCCTTCGAGATCGGCGGGCGCTTCGAGCGACAGCACGCTTTCGAGCTGGGTGTTGACCAGGTGGCGGAGCCACAGGTTCAGCCGGTCCTGTACCCGCTCGAGATCGGGGCCGGTGAGGCTCTCGTCGGCGAGGATGATGAGGCGCGGGGTGAACAGCTGTTCGCCCTCGACCAGATTGGCGATCACCTGGCCGCGCCAGCGCACGTAGCCATCGGTGGCGAGCACCAGTTCTTCGTTGGGGGCGCCGGCGACGCGCTCGGCCCGCTTGGCGATCTCGGGCGCCACGACCTGCGCGGCGGCTGTCGCCACACCCTTGGCATCGCCACCTTCCGACCGGGCCAAGGTGAAGCGGAAGCCCTCGATGGAGCCGATCAGGTGGCCTTCGAGGCTCACCTCGCCGCGGTCGTTAATTTCAGGCGATACCATATGCTTGTCTCTCAGGTGGCGCATAAGCACCGAAGTGCGACGATCGACGAAACGTTGAGTGAGACGCTCGTGCAGGGCGTCGCTCAGTCGATCTTCAATGTCCCGGGTCTTTTCGCGCCAATATGCGGGGTCTTCAAGCCAGTTCTTGCGGTTGGCGACAAAGGTCCATGTGCGGATCTGCTTGATCCGATTGGAAAGCGTATCGATGTCGCCTGTCACATTGTCGCAGAACCGCACCTGCTCGGCAATCCAATCGGCGTCGACATGGCGGTGGCGGGTGAGGTCGAGATAGATGCGGGTGATGATCTCGCCATGCTGCGCCGGCGAGATGTCGCGATAGTCCGGGATGCCGCAGCATTCCCACAGCAGCCGCACCGCCGCCTCGCCTTTCGCCGCGGCGCCGGCTTCGTTGCGGGCGACGAATTCCAGCGCATGCTGGTCGGTGGCGACGGGGACGCGGGTCAGGCTTTTCAGTTTGGGTGTCTGGTCGAGGCTGGCCCGGAGGTCCTCGATCGAGGCGAAATCCAGCTCGGCGTTGCGCCATTGCACCACTCGCACCGGCTCGAAGTCATGCGTTTCAAGGCGCTTGACCAGTTCCTCGTCGAAATCGGGGGCGTGGCCGGTGACGCCGAAACTGCCATTATGCATGTGCCGACCGGCGCGACCGGCGATCTGGCCGAACTCGGCAGGGGTCAACTGACGGGTCTGATGACCATCGAACTTGTGGTCGTCGGCAAAGGCGACGTGGTGCACGTCGAGGTTGAGGCCCATGCCGATGGCATCTGTGGCGACGAGGAAATCGACGTCGCCGTTCTGGTACATGTCGACCTGGGCATTGCGGGTGCGGGGCGAGAGGGCCCCCATCACCACGGCGGCGCCGCCGCGTTCGCGCCGGATCAGCTCGGCGATGGCGTAAACCTGGCTGGCCGAGAAGGCGACGATGGCCGAGCGCTTGGGCTGGCGGGAAATCTTCTTGGAGCCGGCATAAAGCAGCTCGGAGAAGCGCGGGCGCTGGATGATCTCGGCATCGGGCAACAGCGCGCGGATCAGCGGCGTCATCGTCGCTGCGCCGAGCAGCAGGGTTTCGCTGATGCCGCGGGCGTGCAGCAGGCGGTTGGTGAACACATGGCCGCGGTCGAAATCCGTCGCCACCTGGATTTCGTCGATGGCGACGCACTCGACCGGCACGTCGAGTGGCATGGCCTCGACCGTACACACCCAATAGCGGGGCTTGGCCGGAACGATCCGCTCCTCGCCGGTGACCAGCGCCACATGCTGGGCGCCGATCCGGTCGACCACCTTGTGGTAGACCTCGCGGGCGAGCAGCCGCAGCGGCAGGCCGATCATCCCCGAGCGGTGCGCGAGCATCCGTTCGATGGCGAAGAAGGTCTTGCCTGTATTGGTGGGCCCAAGGATCGCCTTGAGCGAGGAGGCGGAAGCGGGAGTCATCGCGCCCTATTTAGGTGATCGAAGGCCAACAAACGAGTGTCTCGTCGCGGAACAAAAATATGGTGCGGTGCGGCGCGGCGTTAACCATTGGTACGAACGAAGAACAAATCGGAAAGGAATCGGCTGCGACTCGGAAATCTGCGTTTGTTCACTACAGCATATGGTGGGTAGCCAATGGGGCGAACCGCTAGCGCCACGGCTTTCCTATGGCATCGGGCGCAATCCCCGGAAATCGCGTTCAGGAAGGTTGCCGAGAGGTTAATTTCGGGCGGTTCTGCACTCGAATCGGCAAAGTGTGAACGAGGCGTAAAGTGCTGTGTTGCAAAGATTTTTGTCGATTTCACGACTTGGCTCCCTGAACCGGGGCTGCTCAGGGTGCCGCGTTGGCAAAATAGCCGTTGACCGTGCCGGAATGACACGCCGATTTTGGTAACGTCCGGTTAACCATGATTTCCGCCGCCCGGCCGGCGGCCCCGCTTGGAGGCCTGCCGGCACGAGGGAACACGGGTCTGTTGCCGGTGGTCCGGGGCGCGGAAATGGCTGCGTCGGCCGCTGCCTGAAAGCGCTTCAGCACTCGGCGACGAGGGGCACCCAGTTGGACTGGATGGGCGTGCCGGCGACGACGACACGGTACTCGGCGTCGATCGGATTGTTGATCATCAGGTTCTGCGTGTAGCTGCCCATGACGATGCCATTGGCGCCCTTCACCGTAGTGACCGAGTAGGGGCCGGCGACGGCGCCTCCCTTCTTGACCACGAGGATGTTGATGGTGCCGGGCTTGTTGGTCTCGACCCAGGCGGTGAGCTTGCCGTTGCCGGGGCAGATATTGTCGGGCGGCGAGATGATGCCGAGCTGGATGCTGGTCGGAACGAGCTTCGTGGCGCTGCCGGCCTTCAGCTCGAACGCGTCGGCGACGCCGACGAGCGCGACGGTGGCGGCGACAGCGGCGATGCCGAGTTTCACGATGGTCATGTCTTCCTCCTGGGCGTGAGCCATTGGAGGCAGATTGCCGCCCGGCGCTTGAACGCGTGGTGAGGCAGGGGTTTAGCTGTCGTTCATCGCCGGCCGGGCCGGCACGGGCTACTCGCTGAGGTCGGTCAATACCACCGACAGGTCGCCAGCTTCGGTGGTGATCAGCGCCCGGTAGGGAATGTAGTAGCCGGGGGTCTTGAGCGGCGCGAACCAGATCAGGATGCGCTCGTTCTTGGCGAGGTAGGTGGTGACCTCGTTATTGGTGTAATGCCCGGAGATCGGCGTGTAGTGCACGCTGCACAGCACCAGCGGGCCCTGGTAGCCAGTGCGCTTGGACGTGGCGGTGTCGTCCTTGACGTATTTGAGGCTCAGGTTGAAGCGTTCGACGCCGGTGAAGATCGGCATCTGCCGGTCGCACAGCTGCTTGTCGAGAGCGGGGCCCTTCAGGACGAACGGCGCCAGCATGTCGTTGGCGGTGACGAGGTGCTTTCGCTCGATCGCCACACGGTCGATATTGTTGACGATCGGCGGCGCCACCTTGAACGTATCGACGGTACCGCCGGCATAGGTCACGGCAGAGGTGAAGGCCTCGCCGCCGGCGCGGGTCAGGATGTCGAACTTCTGCGCCCTGAGACCGTTGGCGCCCGAGCTTCCGGACGAAGTCGCCTTGGCAGTGCCGCTCGCCACGAGTTGCGCCAGCCCGGTGATCTTGGCGTCGAGCACCAGCGAATAGATCGAACCGTTGTCGTTAAGATTGACGCGCGCATTGGCGACATGGGTGCCGCCCATGGTGACCATGTACTCGGCCCGGGCCGCCAGTTCGGCGGCGCTGGCGGGGACAACGAGCAGCGCCAGAGCAAAGGCGGCCAATCGCATCGTCTGGCGGAAACCGGCGTTCAACACGGGAGCGGACCTCTGGCGGGTCGCCAAGCGGCGACGCGACGTCACCAAGCAGCGAATCAGTACTGCATGCCAAAATGCCGAGCGCGTCCCGGACTGGCAAGGCATTCGGCGTTCACAAGCTTGACGGGAAGGGCTCAGTTCTCTATGGGAGCGTCCGCAATCAAGAACAGACTCCAGCCCGTTGCGAGGGGATAGTCCCCCGCCAAGGGCCTTTTGACAGGATACTCCAATGGCTCGCCGCTGCGAACTCACCGGTAAGGGCGTGATGACCGGGAACAAGGTGAGCCATGCGCTCAACCGTACCCGTCGCCGCTTCCTCCCCAATCTCCTCAACGTTTCGCTTCTGTCGGACACGCTCGGCCGCACGGTCAAGCTGCGCATCTCGGCGAACGCGCTGCGTACCGTCGAGCACCGCGGTGGCCTCGATGCGTTCCTGCTCAAGGCAGACGACGCCGAGCTGTCGCCGGTCGCGCTGGCCGTCAAGAAGGAAGTCCGCGCCGCCCTCGCGACCGCGTAAGACTTTTCCGAGCTGAAGTTTCGGCCGCGCGCTCCTCGACAGGAACGCGCGGTTTCGTTTTTCCGCCCCGGTCTGATGCCGGCCAGCGGGTATCACAGAGGTGCAGGATATGCTCGCTCGCTTTGTCGCGGCCATCGCGGCCATGGTCGTGGTGGTTACCGCGTCCAACATTCTCGTGCTCTACCCGGTCGAGGCGACGCTCGGCCCGATCAACCTCAAGGACCTCCTCACCTGGGGAGCCTTCACCTATCCCTTCGCCTTTCTCGTCACCGATCTCACCAACCGCTATGACGGCGCGGCGCAGGCCCGGCGGGTGGTGGTTGCCGGCTTTGCGGTGGCGGTGGCGCTGTCGTTCTATCTGAGCTTCAATCCGCTGCCATGGAATGCCGGGGGCGCTGCGGCGACCACAGCGCGCATCGCGACCGCCTCGGTGACGGCGTTCCTCATCGGACAACTGCTCGATATCTCGGTGTTCTCGCGGCTCAGGGCCAGCCGGAACTGGTTCCTGCCGCCGCTTGCCGGCTCGCTGTTCGGCTCGCTGCTCGATACGGCGATCTTCTTTTCCATCGCCTTCGCGCCGGCTTTCGGCTTCGTCGATGGCGTCTATGGGGCGCAGGACGGGTCGCTGGGCTTCCCGGCGCCGTTCCTCAGCCTGGGGCCCGAGGTGCCGCTATGGTTCTCGCTGGCCGCCGGCGACTTCCTGGTGAAGTTCCTCGCCGCGCTGCTGCTGCTGGCGCCCTATCGGGTGCTGATGGGCAAGCTGATGCCGCTGCCGCCGCTCAAGGCGGCAGCCTAATCGGGAAACCGGCTCAGGTGTTCGTGGGCGATCCACCAGCGCTCGCCCACGCGCTTCAGCACCGTGGTGCCGCGACCTGACCCCGAGATCGGCTTGCCGTCGGCCTGCGTTTCCCAGTTGAAGCGGTAGGTGCAGGCGGCGGCGCTGTCGCCCTCGGCGATCCACTCGAGTTGGTCGAGCCAGTAGTGCTCGCTGGGCCCCATTGCCTGCCAGGTGGCCTCGAACGCCGCGCGGATCGCGGCGATGCCGCTATGGCTGCCGTTCGAGAACCAGAATGTCGCGTCGGGCGCGATCAGTTCGGTCAGGAGCTCGAAGTCCTGGTGGTTGATGCGGTCGGTGTAGGCCTCAAGCACGTCCCTTGCAGACATCCACATCCTCCTCAGTCGGGCAGGCTGAACTCCAGCAGCAGGTTGCGTTCCCAGTCGTTGAAGTTGTTGTCGGACACCAGCGTGATGCGGGTGGTGCCATCGGGCGCGGTGTGGACGGCGAGGGCTTCCATGTTGTCGATGTCGCCGCCGGCGGCATGCAGCAGCAGCTCGCCCTTCATGTGGGCGCCGGCCTTCACATCGGCGGCCGGGATGCGGACCAGCCGCATCTGGAAGGCGAGAAGCGCGATGCCGCGTTCGAGCACCAGCAGATCGCCATTGGGCATGAAGGCGCAGTCGGTCGGGTTGGTGCCGCTGCCCGAGATGTAGCTCAGCGGGCCCTTGTCGTTCTGGCCGAGCAGATAGGCCGAATGCTGGCCATCATCATCGATGATGCCCTCGGTGAGCAGCAGCGTCGACCCGGCGATGGGGGAGGTCGGCGGGGCGATGCAGACCGCTTCCAGCGTCTCGTTGGTCCGCGTGTCGCTCAGCCATTTGGGAATGCTGACTTCGCGGGCCGGGCCCTGCGGCAAGCCGTCGACCAGCGCGAAATCGGCGACGCGGGTGAGGTTCTCGAAGCCGACGCGTACGGCACTCGGCTTGCCGTCACGGATGATCACCGCCAGCGCCTCGGCGTCGCGTGAATAGGCGCGCGGCAGCTCCTTGCCCTTGGAATTCTGGATCGGCTCGATCCTGACGCCGATCAACCCCATGGGGCGCGCCGCCTCGTCGTAGAGCAACTGACCGGAAACGAAGTTGCCGCGGTCCGACACCATCACCAGGCGCCCGTCGGGGCCGGTAAAGCCGAGGCCGGAAAGGCCGCCGAAGGTGTCGGTCTGGCTCTGCATCTCGATGCCGCCACGCCAGACGAGGCCCTGAACGCGTTGGCCGATGCCGGCCGAGGCAAAAGTCGAGATCGGCACAGCAGTGACCGTCTCTTCATCGGCCCGGGCGCCCAGCCCGCCTGCGACCAGCAATGCGGCACCGGCGCTGGCGACCAGCAGTGCTGCTCCGGCGAGGCGCGAGGCGCGCCGCGCAGCGGTCATCCGTATCGGCTCTTGCGGAAGGCTCCAGGCGCTTCCTCGTCGAACAGCGAGGCCAGCTCGTCGGTCAGCGCCCCCGCCAGTTCCTCGGCGTCGAGCAGCGTCACCGCGCGGCGATAATAGCGGGTGACGTCGTGGCCGATGCCGACCGCCACCAGCTGCACGGCGGAGCGGGTCTCGATGTCTTCGATCACCTGGCGCAAGTGGGCCTCGAGATAGTTGCCGGCGTTGACGCTCTGGGTCGAATCGTCGACCGGCGCGCCGTCGGAGATCACCATCAGGATGCGGCGATTTTCGGACCGGGCAAGCAGGCGCTTATGCGCCCATTGCAGGGCCTCGCCGTCGATGTTTTCCTTCAGCAACCCCTCGCGCATCATCAGCCCGAGATTGCGCCGGGCATGCCGCCACGGCTCGTCGGCCGCCTTGTAGATGATGTGGCGGATGTCGTTGACGCGGCCCGGATTGGGCGGGCGCCCCGCTTCCAGCCAGGCCTCGCGGCTCTTGCCACCCTTCCAGGCGCGGGTGGTGAAGCCGAGGATCTCGACCTTCACGCCGCAACGCTCGAGCGTGCGGGCGAGGATATCGCCGCAGATCGCCGCGATGGTGATCGGGCGGCCGCGCATCGAGCCGGAATTGTCGAGCAGCAGCGTCACCACGGTATCGCGGAAATCGGTGTCGCGTTCGACCTTGAAGCTCAGCGCCTGCAAGGGATCGGTCACCACGCGGGTCAGGCGTGCGGTGTCGAGCAGGCCTTCCTCGAGGTCGAATTCCCAGCTGCGATTCTGCTGTGCCATCAGCCGGCGCTGCAGCTTGTTGGCAAGCCGCGCCACGGCGCCGGCGAGGTTCTCGAGCTGCTTGTCGAGCAGCGCCCGCAACTGATCGAGTTCTTCGGGCGGGCAGAGGTCCGGCGCCCGCACCACCTCGTCGAACTTCTGAGTGAAGATCTTGTAGTTGAAGACGTTCTGGAACTCTTTGGCGTTGGCGCCGGGCGGCGGCGGATTTGGCTGGTCCTCGCCCGATTCCGAACTGTCGTCCTCGTCGGTCTCGGAGAAATCCATCTCCGCGCCCTCGACTTCGCCTTCCTGTTCGGACTGGCCGGGCGTCTGGTCCTCGTCGGCCTCGGCGTCCTCGCTCTCCCCCTCGCCCTGCTCGGGGTTCTTCTCGTCGTCCTGGCCGCGCTCGGGTTCCTGGTCGTCACCCTGTTCGGAATCGTCGCTCTCGCCGTCGTCGAGATCGCTGTCGGGCACGAGGCTCAGGTCGCGCAGCAGCTGCCGGGTGGCGCGGCTGAACAGCTCCTGGTCTTCGAAGCGGGTGAGGAGCGTGGTCAGCGACGTGCCGGCGCGCTCCTCGATCTCCTTCTTCCACAGATCGACGATGGCATTGCCCGAGGGCGGGATGGCGATGCCGGCGACGCGCTCGCGCAGGATCAGCCCGAGGGCCTCGGCGAGCGGGGCGTCGGCCTTGTCGTTGACCTCGGCGAAGTTCTGGCGGAACAGCCGGTCTTCCAGCATTTCGTGGATGTTGCCGGTCATGCCGGGCATGCGGATGCACCCCAGCGCCTCGACGCGGGCCTGTTCCAGCGCATCATAGGCGGCCCGGGCCTCCGGCTCGGCCGGGGCGCGCTTCCGGTGCGTCTCGGGATCGTGGCTGGCGAGCCGCATGGCCATGGCATCGCCTTGCCCGCGGGCAATGGCGATGTCGCGCAGCGTCGGCAGGCGCGGCAGGTTGGCGAGCCGCGCCTTGTCGGCGGTCAGGATCGGACGGTCGGCCGAGAAGCTCACCTCGAGGTCGCGCTTGCCGCCAATGGCGCGCACCGCGGCGCCCATCGCCGATTTGAACGGGGCAGTGGTGTCGGGCTTGTTCTGCTTGGAGCGCGGCGGAGGGGCCATCAGTGTTCTCGTTAGGCAGGCTTGGTCAGGGACATCAGGAGGAACATCGGGCGGGTCAGCTCGGTGGCGCGCCACTCGGGGTGGGCGGCGAACTGTGCGTCCGAGGGTTTCCACTCGTCGACGGCACGGTACTCGAACCCGGCAGCGACGAGGATGTTCAGCATGGTACCGATGGTACGGTGAAACTTGACGATGCCGTCGACGATCCAGTTGGTGACGCGGCGGCCCTCGATCAGGTAGTCGGCAATGGCAAAGGCCTGGCGCCCGTCAGCCGCCACGACCCATTCGGGCTCGGCACGGGCGGCATAGATCGGATGCTCGACCGAAAACACCAGCTGTCCGCCGGGGGCCAGGGCGTCGAACAGCATTCGGGAGATGCGGTCGAAATCCTCGACATAGTGCAGCGCCATCGAGCTGACGATCAGGTCGGCGCTGCCTCGGGGCAGCACCAGGTCGTCAAGGTTGCCGCGGGCGTAGGTGACGACCGGATTGGTGGTTTCCGCCACGGCCCGCGCCAGCATCTTCTCGCTGAGATCGATGCCGAGCACCGAGCTTGCGCCCTCGCCCCCGAGCCAGCGGCTCAGCTGGCCGAAGCCGCAGCCCAGGTCGACGACGCGCTTGCCCGAGATTGCAGGCAGCAGGGCGCGCAAGGCCGGCCACTCGCTGGTGGCCTCGAGGCCATCACGCGAGCGCGGGAATTCGCTGTACCCGGCAAGGAATTTCGCGTCGTCGTAGATATTCTGGGCCACCATGGGCCTCCAGCTAGAGCGCTTCAGCGTTCCAATGAAACGCCGAAACGCTCCAAGTCCTTGATCTTGTCGCGCTTTCGAACCGGAAAGTCTGCAACTTTCCTGAAAGCGCTTACGCGGTCACCGCCAGGTTGGCAGCCGATTCCGGCAGGTCTTCGCCGAACACGCGCTGGTAGAACTCGGCCACCACGGGGCGCTCGAGCTCGTCGCACTTGTTGAGGAAGGTCAGCCGGAAGGCGAAACCGACATCGCCGAAGATCTCGGCGTTTTCGGCCCAGGTGATCACCGTGCGCGGGCTCATCACCGTCGACAGGTCGCCGTTGATGAAGGCCTGGCGGGTGAGATCGGCCAGCCGCACCATGTTGTTGACGGTCTTCTTGCCCTTCTCGCCGGTATAGGTCTTGGCCTTGGCGAGCACGATCCCGACTTCCTTGTCGTGCGGCAGGTAGTTCAGCGTGGTGACGATCGACCAGCGGTCCATCTGGCCCTGGTTGATCTGCTGAGTGCCGTGATAGAGGCCCGAAGTGTCGCCCAGACCAATCGTGTTGGTGGTGGCGAACAGCCGGAAGGCGGGGTGCGGGGTGATGACGCGGTTCTGGTCGAGCAGGGTCAGCCGGCCCTGCGTCTCCAGGACGCGCTGGATCACGAACATGACGTCGGGACGGCCGGCATCGTATTCGTCGAACACCAGCGCGATGTTGTTCTGCACCGCCCAGGGCAGGATGCCGTCACGGAACTCGGTGATCTGCTTGCCGTCCTTGAGCACGATCGCGTCCTTGCCGACGAGGTCGATACGCGAGACGTGGGCGTCGAGGTTGACGCGGACCAGCGGCCAGTTGAGGCGCGCCGCGACCTGCTCGATATGCGTCGACTTGCCGGTGCCGTGGTAGCCCTGCACCATGACGCGGCGGTTGAAGGCAAAGCCGGCCAGGATCGCCAGCGTGGTGTTGCGGTCGAACAGGTAGTCCGGATCCAGCGGCGGCACGTGCGGATCGGTTTCCGCATAGCCCATGACCTTCATGTCGCTGTCGATGCCAAAGGTTTCGCGGACGGAATATTGCTTGTTCGGCAGATTGTTGAATTCAGGCATTTCACGAGGCTCGCGGAAGGAAATAGGTCAAGACGGCTGCCTTGGCGGTTGCCCGGCTCTATAGCAGCATCGGGTGCGGCGCGGTAGGGTGCAATGGCCGGGGCGTCCGTGCTGCGGCGCCCCGCAGATTTCGCCGAGGCGCCGACGAACCGGCGCATCCGGCAGGCCCATTGCCGGGCGTTATGCGCCCATAACGAAGTTTCATTACTGTCGCGGCGGTCTCCCTGGCTAATTTGCCGCCCATGACCGATCAACGAACGACACTCTCAACAGTATTGATCTGCGGCGTATTGCTCGTCGGCACCGTGCTGGGACTGGCCGGAACCGACCTGGTGCTGCCGTCGATCCCGGACCTGCCGGCGCAACTGCCCGGGACCGCGGTCGAGGCGCAGTATGTGCTCGCGGCCTATGTCGGGGGCGCCGCGCTGGGGCTGTTCCTGTTCGGCAGTCTCGCCGATCACATGCGCCCGGCGCAGCTGCTGGCGTTGTCGCTGGGGCTGTTCGCGCTGTTGTCGCTGGCCTGCGTTCTGGCGCCCAGCATCTGGGCGCTGGTCGGGCTGCGGTTCCTGCAAGGCGCGGTATCGAGCGGCGCTGCGGTGCTGGCGCCCGGGGTGATCCGGCGGCTGTTCGATGAGCATGCGGCGGCTCGGGTCATCGGCGTCGTCGGCAGCATCGAGTCGCTGGTGCCCGCCCTCGCGCCGGTCGCCGGTGCCTGGCTCGGGCTGCAGTTCGGCTGGACTGCATCCTTCGTCGTGACTGGCGTTCTGGCAGCGATCGGCACGTTGGTGGTGGGGCTGCGCCCATCCATCCTGCCCGCCGTGGAGCAAGAGGGGCGAGGCAGCAGTGGCGGCAGCTACCTCAGCCTGTTCGGCAATGCGCAATATCTGCGCTACGCGGTCAGCCATGCGCTGGTGCTTGGCGCGCTCCTCACTTTCGTGTTCGCGGCGCCCGTACTGATCGTCCACTCCATGGCGGGAAGCATCGGCGATTTCATCGTGTTGCAGATCGCGGGGGTCACCACTTTCATCGCCTGTGCCAACGGCATCGGACTGGTGATCGGACGGCTCGGCACCGAGCGCCTGATCATGATCGGCACGGTATCGGCGCTGCTCGGTGCCGTCGGGCTCAGCGGCTACGCGCTGGCGGGCGGCAATCAACCGCTGCTGCTGATCCCGTTCTGGCTGCTGATCAATGGCGGGCTCGGGGTACGGGGAGGCGCCGGCTTCGTCAAGGCGCTTGCCGCTGCGCCGGATAATGATGCGCGGGCGTCGGCAATGATGATCCTGCTGATGACCATTGTCGCAGCCGGCTCCACTGCCTTGCTGGCTCCCTTCCTCGACGGCGGGCTGATCGTTGTCGCGGTCGCGCTGGTGGCGCTGCTGGTGCCGGCGGTGCTGCTGCTGGTGCTGATCAAGCCGATGGTGGCCGCGCCGCAGCCCGCCTAGCTCCCGTCGATGGGCAGCGGCGAAGGGCCCGGGCTATCGATTTTTGCCGCGCGCTAGCGCCCGACAAAGCCCTTCGACTTGAGATGCGCATAGGCGGCGATGATGGCGCGCAGCCGATCCTCGGAGCTCTTGTCGCCGCCATTGGCGTCGGGGTGGTGCACTTTCACCAGCGCCTTGTAGGCGGCCTTGATCTGCTCGGCCTTGGCATAGCCCTTGAAGCCGAGGGTTTCGAACGAGCGCCGGTCCTGCTCGTGCAGCGGCTTCACCCGCTCCTCGGCGGGGGCGCGTTGCTGGTGGCGGGCATAGCGGGCGAACACCCCGAACGGGTCGTTGACCCGCTTGGCGGTCGGATCGCGCGGGGCGCCACGCGGCATGCGCGGCCCGGTGCCGGCGCCCGGCTTGGCGCCGAAGCCCCAGCTCGGGCGGCCGTCGGTTTCCTTTTCGGCGTGCAGGTGCGTTTCCATCTCTTCGGGCTTCATGCCGGCGAAGAAATTGAACACCTGATTGTAGTGGCGAACATGCTCGAGGCAGAAGTGATGGTACTGACCAACGGCACGGTTGCCCTTGGGTGCCTTGTAGAGCCCCGGTTGGTCACACCCCTCCCAGCCGCAGGCCGGCACTTCGGCACGCGCTTCGGGTTCCGGTTGCCGAGATCGGATCCGGATGCGGTCAAAATACTTGGAATCCAGCTTCATCAATCCTAGTTACGGGGCCACGGCCACGCCTCAAACTGAACCGGTATCCATATGTCCGTTCGAGACACGATTGCAGAAAAACTTTCGGTCAAATTCGCGCCGACCCATCTTGAAGTGATCGACGAGAGCGAGAAACATAGAGGGCACGGCGGTTATCGGGAGGGCGGCGAAACGCATTTCCGCGTCCGGATCGCCTCCCCGCTGTTCACCGGTCAGTCACGTCTCGCACAGCATCGTGCCGTGATGGAGGTGCTCGACGCCGAGCTCAAGGCCGGCGTCCATGCCTTGGCCGTCGAGGTGGTTGCCTCGGCGCGCTGATCGCTTCGATCGGTCTGGATAGGGCACATATGGGTGCCGCGCCGGCGCGCTGCAACCGGGCGGCGCTTTGCGGCCAAAGCCGGGCGAAGCCGTGGCAGGCTGCCGCTTTGTCTCCGAACTATCGCCCAAGCCGTTGCCTAGCACTCACATCTGCAGACAGATGTGGAGGGCGACATGTCCACTTTGAAGACGGCGGTCCTCGCGGCCGCCTTTGCGCTATGCGCAGTACCCGGTGCGTTCGCCGCGGGCAGCAGCCTGCAGTTGATCATCGGCGGCGAGGCCTATGACGGGCCGCCCAAGTTCGAGGTGACCTTCGACGGCAAGGTGCTGGGCGAAGGGGCGGTGAATGCCGCGATCGATACCGCCACCGCCGGCCGCTTTGCCGACGCCGAAGACAAGACGCCCTACGTGCAGGCCTTTGCCTTCGATATTCCCGAGGACGTGTTCAAGCCCGGCGGTGAAGTCCGGGTGAGGCTGGTGAACGAAGCCTATGGCGGGGATGGCTCGAACCGCGACCGCAACCTCTATCTCGCCGCGGTGGCGGTGAACGGCCGCGCCGTGACGGTGTCGGGGCTCTCGACGCAAGGAACCACCGCTAACACCGAGAACGAGTTGCTGGGTGAGTTCCTGGTGCTCAGGGACGGTAACGTCGAAGGCGTGTCGCGGGCGCCCACCGGCGGCTGGCCGCTGCCCGACGCCACCATCGCTGCAGCTCCACCGGCTGCCGAGGCGGTGACCACCGAAGTCGCGGCAGTGGCCGAGGCGCCTGCCGAGGTTCCGGCAGCCAAGGCACCCGTTGCCGTCACCGCGCTGAAGCTGCCGGAGCCAGCCAAGGCGGACAAGCCGGTCGCCACGGCCAGCCTCGCCGCGGCGGACCCGGCAACCGCGATGAGCGCCAGCTGCAACCGCGATGAACTCTACAACGTGGTCGGCTTCAACGAGAGCTCGAACGACCTGACACCCCGGCTGATGGAGCGGCTCGACCAGATCGTCGCCGATATCGGCGAGCAGAAATGCAAGGTGCTGGTCACCGGCTATTCGAGCCGCGCCGGCAACCACGCCACCAACGCGCTGTTTGCCATCGAGCGGGCGCAGAACGTCCTGGCCTATCTCAAGCAGGCGGGGCTGAAATTCGAAAAGGTCTCAGCCACCGGCGCTGGTGCTACCGAGCAGTTCGGCGACACGTTCTATGCCAATCGCCGGGTGGTGATCTCGGTCGCCCCCTAGGGCCTAAGCCTTGTCGGCCAGCTGTTGCAGCCGGTCGGCAAGGTTGTTGAGCTCCCAGTCACGCGCCAGTGCCGCGGCCTTGCCCCAGGTCGGCCTGGCGTCGGCAACGGCAGACAGCGGGGCGTTGGTCACCATGGTGGCGATGCGCTTGTAGAGCCGCAAATCGTCGGCCTGGGTGGGAAAGCGGTTGTCGGCGATCATCGCTTCGAGATCGGGGTAGCGCTGCAAGAGGCTCGCCGCCGTCGCCTCGCCGACGCCCTTGGCGCCGGGGATCTTGTCGGAGGGGTCGCCCCGCAACGCGATGAAGTCGGGCACCTGGCGGGGCTCCACCTTGTAGCGCTCGCGCACCCCGGCGGGGTCGATGCGGGCGATCTCGCCGCCCTTGACCGGCGCCAGGATGGTGGTCCGGTCCGAGGCCAACTGGTAGGCGTCGCGATCGCTGGTGGCGACCAGCGCGGTGCCGCCGGCCTTTTCCTCCAGCGCGACGGCGGTGGCGAGGAAATCATCGGCCTCGAAGCGACCGGCCTTGCCGAAGACGAAGCCGCAGGCGGTGACCATTTCGGGCAGCACCTCAAGCTGTTCGACGATCTCGTCCTCGAAGATGCGGCCGCCCTGGTACGGCGCGAATTCCAGCGCGCGCCAGTTGGGTTCGGCCAGCGTATCCCAACCGACCACCACGGCGCGGGGCTGCTCGGCCTCATAGAGGCGGATCAGGTAATTGGTGAAGCCGACAATGGCGCCGCCGCCGCGGTTTCCCGCACGACGCACGGTCTTGGGCAACGCATGGTAGGCGCGATGGGCGAACGAGTCGCCGTCGATGACGAGCAGCGGGCGGCGATCGGTCATGGGGTTCTCCCTCCGGCAATTTGCTACGCGGCGCGGGCACGAATCGGCCCCCGACGCGGTGCGCCGGGCGAGCAGAATACATGCCGGGGAGGGGTGGCGAAGGTCGATCTCGGCGAGATCCTGCCTCCGCCCATACTGATATGTAGCGCACAAGGGGCTTGCTTCAAGACCCCGACTATCCCGTAAAAGGCGCGTCCTCGTCAGTTTGAAACGGAGAGACAGATGCGCAAGTCCGAACATCAGGTGGTCATCGCCGGCGGAGGCCCGACCGGGCTGATGCTGGCAGGCGAGCTGGCATTGGCCGGGATCGATGTGGCGATCGTCGAACGACGGCCGGGCAAGGACGTGATCGGTTCGCGGGCTGGAGGGTTGCACCCGCGCACCCTCGAGGTCTTCGAGCAGCGTGGCATCGCCGAGCGGTTCGTGGCCGAGGGGCAGGTGGCGCAGGCGGTGGGATTTGCCGGCGTGCGCATCGACCTCACGGGGTTCCCGACGCGCTATCCCTACAGCCTGGGCCTGTGGCAGAACCATATCGAGCGGATCCTCGGCGGCTGGGTCGATGAACTTGCGGTGCCGGTCTATCGAGGCACCGAGGTGACCGGCTTCACCGAGGACGAGCGCGGCGTCGACGTCGCGCTGAATGATGGCAGTGCGATGCGGGCACAGTATCTGGTGGGCTGCGACGGCGGACGGAGCCTCGTGCGCAAAGCCGCCGGCATCGCCTTTCCGGGATCGGACCCCACCACCAGCAACCTGATCGCCGAAGCCGAGCTGAGCGAGCTGCCGCCGGAATGGGGGATCACCCGCGACGGGCTCGGCATCCACTCGATCGGGCGGGTGAACTACGAAATCCGCGATGGGCAGATCATCTGGGCCGATAGCGGGCCGGTGCGGGTGCTGGTCACCGAGCGGGAAGTGGGCAAAACGGGCGAACCCAGCCTCGCAGAGCTGAAAGAGGCGCTGATCGCCGTCTATGGCACCGACTATGGCATCCACAGCCCGAGCTCGATCACCCGTTTCACTGACGCGGCGCGGCAGGCCGCCACCTATCGCCAGGGGCGGGTGCTGGTGGCCGGCGACGCGGCGCATGTCCATCCGCCCGATGGCGGCATGGGGCTGCAGACCGGGGTGCAGGACGCGGTGAACCTTGGCTGGAAGCTGGCGCAGGTGGTCAAGGGCACCGCATCGGAGGGGCTGCTCGACAGCTACCACGCGGAACGTCATCCGGTCGGTATGATGGTGCTGCGCTACACCATGGCGGCCGTGGCGCTCCGGCGTGACGATGATCGCACCAAGGCGCTGCGCGAGACGATGGCGGACCTGCTCGGCATGGACGAGCCGCGGCGGCGCGTCGCGGCGGACCTCACCGGGCTGGGCATCCGGTATGACCTCGGCGATGGCCATCCGCTACTCGGGCGTCGCATGCCGGATCTCGACCTCGGCACGACCGGCGGCGTGAGGCGGACCTATGAGTTGCTCCATGCGGCGCGGCCGGTGCTGCTCAACTTCGGGGCTCCCGGCGCCTTCGACATCGCGCCGTGGGCGGATCGGCTGCAGCTGCTCGATGCCGCCTATGACGGGGTGTGGGAGCTGCCCGGTCCTGGGGTTGTCAGCGCGCCCGCAGCGGTGCTGGTCCGGCCCGACAGCTATGTGGCCTGGGTCGGGGACGGGACAGGGCAGGGGCTGACCGAAGCGCTGACGCGCTGGTTCGGCATGGCCCGATCTAGCGCGACGCCCTGACCTCTTCGAGGTAGGCGCGCACGGCGGCCGGGTCGACATTCTTCTCGATGAAGGCCCGGCCGATGCCATGGGTGAGGATGAAGGTGAGCGCGCCGCGCACCACCTTCTTGTCCTGGGCGATGGCGTTCATCAGGTAGTCGGTATCGGGCAGCTCACCGGGGATATCGTTGATGTGAGTGGGGAGGCCCGCGGCGCTCAGGTGCTGGGCGATGCGGCCGGTATCCTGGCTGGGGGCGAGACCCAGTTTCGCCGAAAAGCCATGCGCCAGCACCATGCCGATGGCGACGCCTTCGCCATGCAGCAGCCGGTCGGAATAGCCGGTGGCCGATTCGAGTGCGTGGCCGAAGGTGTGGCCGAGATTGAGCAGGGCGCGCACCCCGGCCTCCTTCTCGTCGGCAAGCACGAAGCGGGTCTTGGCGGCGCAGCAGCGCGCCACCATCTCGGCGCGCAAGCCGGCGTTGCCGGCAAAGATGTCGCGGCGATTGTCCTCGAGCCAGAAATAGAACGGCTCGTCGTCGATCAGCCCGTATTTCACCACTTCGGCATAGCCGGCGGCGAGCTGCCGCGGCGGCAGGGTATCGAGGGCGTCGAGGTCGGCCAGCACCAGCCGCGGCTGGTGGAAGGCGCCGATCAGGTTCTTGCCGTGCGGCGAGTTGATGCCGGTCTTGCCGCCGACGGAGCTGTCGACCTGGGCGAGCAGCGAGGTCGGCACCTGCACGAAATCCATGCCGCGCCGGGCGATCGCCGCAGCAAAGCCGGCGAGATCGCCGATGACGCCGCCGCCGAGCGCGATGATCAGGTCGCCGCGCTCCAGCCGGGCCGCGAGAATGGCCTCGACGGTTTCACCCAGCCGGGCGAAGGATTTGGTGCTCTCGCCATTGGGCAGCACCACCGTGGCGTATTGCACTTCGGCCGCGTCGAGGGAGGCGGTGAGCCGCGGCAACTGCGCGATGGCGACTTCCGTATCGGTGACGATGCCGAACCGGCGGCCGGGGTACCTCGCCTTCAGCAAGGCGCCGGCATTGTCGATCAGGCCGTTGCCGATGAGGATGTCGTAGGCGCGCTCACCCAGCGGCACGTGGACTTTGATCGGCTCAGCCATTGGGCGTCTCGTTGCTCAGATGCGCCAGCACGGCGTCGATGACTTCGCTCGCCACCTGGTCCTGCGGCACGTCGCGCGAGACGATGGTGACGTCGGCCTCGGCATAGACCGGATAGCGCACGTCGATCAGTTTCTGCAGGGTTTCGCGCGGGTTGGCGGTTTTCAGCAGCGGCCGGTTGGAGCGGCGGGAGACGCGCTGGAACAGCAGTTCGAAATCGGCCTTGATCCATACCGAGATCGCCGCATCCTTCACCAGCGCCCGGGTCTCGGCATTGATGAAGGCGCCGCCGCCGGTGCCGAGCACGATGTTGTGGTCCTTCAGCAGCCGGGCGATCACTTTCACTTCACCGGCGCGAAAATCGGCCTCGCCATGGGTGCGGAAGATATCCTCGATGGTCATCCCAGCGGCCTTTTCCACCTCCTCGTCGCTGTCGACGAAGTGGCGGCCGAGGCGGGCGGCGAGGCGACGGCCGACGGTGGTCTTGCCGGCGCCCATCATGCCGATCAGGACGATCGGGCGGTGCCCGAGGAGCCGCTGCAGATCCTCGCGCCGGTCGTCGCGGGTGGTCGTACCGTCGCGTGACATGGCATTTCCCTGTTCGGGCGGTTTGAAGCGTTAGGGCGGCATAAAGTCAATGCCCGCTATGGTCGGACGGCTATGGTTAGCGCACCCTTGATCGCATCCGGCAAACAAGGGAAACTGACCTTCAGCGTGACAAAAGCGGATTGCCATGCCGACTCTCATTCGCCTGATCGTTATCCTGCTGGTCCTGGTCGGGCTCGGCTACGGGGCCATGTTCGCGCTCGTCGCGTTCGTCCAGCCGCGCGACAAGGATGTGACCATCCGCATTCCGGCGCGCGACCTGATGCCTTCGACCCAGCGCGATCCGCTGGTGCGACGCGAGATCAACACCACCCGCCAGCCGGAGGCGCCGGCGACGACACCGCCGGCCGCCGAGGCTCCGGCGGCTGAGGCGCCGGCCCTGTCGGTGGAGCCGACGACCGATGCTCCGGCCGATAATGGCGATGTGGTGACCCGGCAGCAGGGGATCGAATGAGCGGCGGCCATCTGGTCGATGCGTTTCTCGAGATGATGAGCGCCGAGCGCGGCGCGGCCAGGAACACCATCGACGCCTATCGTCGCGACCTCGGCGACTATTGCGGCTTCCTCGCCCGGCGCGGCAGCGGGCCGACCGCCGCGGGGCGGGAGCAGGTGACTGAGTATCTGGCCTTCCTCGAAGCCGAGGGGATCGCCGCGTCATCGAGCGCGCGCAAACTCTCCGCCATCCGGCAGTTCCACAAGTTCCTCGCCGCCGATGCGCTGCGCGGCGACGACCCGACCCGAATCATCGCCTCGCCCAAGGCGCGGCGCAGCCTGCCCAAGGTGCTGTCGATCGCCGAGATCGACCGGCTGCTGAGCCTTGCGGAACTCGAGATCGAAGCGCCCGAGGCGAGCGAGGCTCAGCGCGCCATGGCCGGGCGGCTCTATCTGCTGCTCGAGCTGCTCTACGCCACAGGCATGCGGGTATCGGAGCTGGTGGAGCTGAAGCGTGCCGCGGTGATGCGAGATGCGAGTTTTCTCACCGTGCGCGGCAAGGGCGGCAAGGAACGGATCGTGCCGCTGACCGACCGGGCGCGGGATGCGGTGAAGGCGTATCTGACGCGGCTCGAACCCGGCACCTGGCTGTTTCCGGCCGGCGGCGAGAGCGGCCATCTCAGCCGCCAGGTGTTCGCGCGCGAGCTCAAGGGGCTGGCGGGGCGCGCCGGGATCTCGGTCGCCCGGGTGTCGCCGCACGTGCTGCGGCACGCCTTTGCCAGCCATCTGCTGGCCGGCGGGGCCGATCTCAGGGTGGTGCAGACGCTGCTCGGGCACTCCGACATCTCGACCACGCAGATTTATACCCACGTGCTGGACGAGAAGCTGAAATCGCTGGTGGAAGCCCATCACCCGCTGGCGGAACAGGGCTAGCCGGGGCCTTCTTAGCCCCGCTTTCGCTCGGTCAGGCCGTCGAGCCGCAGCAGCAACGCATCGAGCGCCCGCAATACATCGCCCATCAATGGCGGCTTGGGCGGCGTTGGGACATCGCTCCAGGTCGAGCGCAGTTCGGTCAGGCGGTCCTTGCGCCGGCGCCGGGCTGCCTTGGCCTCGGCCAGGGTGCGGCGCATCGCCTGGTTTGCGGGATCGAGCGTGAACAGTTTCTCGCAATGCGGACACCAGGCGCCGCCATCGGGACGCACGAGCTTGGCGTTCTCGAGGAACTGGCCGTTGCAATGCGGGCAGCCAACGCTCACCAGGGTATAGGTCGTCATGGTCGAAGTGCGGTTCCGATCGTTCGGCACCAGCGTTGTCATGAAAGCGTCATGCAATGGTTAATGCGGCGTGACGCGCGCGGTGGGCCGGCAGGCGTGGTGTCGCCGGATCAGGCTCAGCGCTTGACTCGGCCCGGTCGCATCGCCACTTTCCGGCCACTTTGGGGGGCGAGTTGACGCCCTCCCGGCTGGGCACGTCGCGGTTTCCGTTGAAACGGCGACAGGCACCGGCTAGTTGATCCTTGGTCGCGCTGTCGGGATGGAAAGTCTCACCACTTTTCCTCAAAGCGCTCAGTTGGCGGGTTGGATGCAGTCCTATCTCGATTTCGAAAAGCCGGTCGCCGATCTCGAAGGCAAGATCGCCGAGCTCAAGTCCCTCGCCACGTCCGATCAGGCCGTGTCCATCGATGAAGAGGTGACCCGGCTGTCGGCCCGCGCCGACGAGGCGCTGGTCGATATCTACAAGAAGCTCACCCCCTGGCAGAGGACGCAGGTAGCGCGCCACCCGCAGCGCCCGCATTTCTCCGACTACATCAAGTCGCTGATATCGGAGTGGACGCCGCTGGCCGGCGATCGCAAGTTTGCCGAGGACCCGGCGCTGCAGGCCGGTTTCGGCCGCTTCAACGGGCAACCGGTGGCGATCCTGGGACAGGAGAAGGGCTCCAATACCGAGAGCCGGCTGAAGCATAATTTCGGCATGGCGCGGCCCGAGGGCTACCGCAAGGCCGTGCGCATCATGGACATGGCCGACCGCTTCGACATCCCGCTGGTGTCGTTCGTCGATACCGCCGGGGCCTATCCGGGCATAGGCGCCGAGGAGCGCGGGCAGGCCGAGGCCATCGCGCGCTCGACCGAGCGCTGTCTCGAGCTGGGTGTGCCCAACCTCGCCATCATCATCGGCGAAGGCGGTTCGGGCGGCGCCATCGCCATCGCCACGGCCAACCGTGTGCTGATGCTGGAGAATGCCATTTATTCGGTGATCTCGCCCGAGCCGGGCGCCGCGATCCTGTTCCGTGACGCCGCCCGGGCGCCCGACATGGCGGCAGCACAGAAGATCACCGCGCCCGACCTGCTCGGGCTGGGGGTGATCGACGGAATCATTGCCGAACCCGCCGGCGGGGCGCATCGCCATCACGGCGAGGTCATGGCTTCGACCGCCAAGGCGATCAGCCAGTTCCTCGCCGATTTCCCCGGCACCCGGGGACGGCTGGAGGTGCGTGAACACAGGCGGGACAAATTCCTCGCCATCGGCACCAATTTGGGTTGATCGCCGCCCGGGCAGCGGGCATGAAGCCAATAGTAAACGGGCTGTTAACCGAGGCGGCTTACCAGATGGTAACCGTCCGTTCGTAACCCGGTGGTTCGGGCAGACAAGCATTCGGGTATCTGGCTGTGGGCAGAACGCTCCGTTCCTTCCTCCTTGTCGGTGCAGGTCTGGCGGTGGCGGCCATGCTCGCCGGCTGCGGCGGCCTGAAGCCGGGCAGCAATGCCAAGGCGATGGCGCCGCTGAAGCAGGAAACGGTGAGCCGGCTGACCGGGCTCGGCTCTTCGCCGGGCGCCGCGATGATGGTCCGCATCTTCAAGGAAAGCTCGGAACTCGAGGTCTGGAAGCAAACCAGTTCCGGCGCCTTCAAGCTGTTCAAATCCTACCAGATCTGCGCCTGGTCGGGTGAACTGGGACCCAAGATCAAGGAAGGCGACCGGCAGTCGCCCGAGGGGTTCTACACCGTCACGCCCGGCCTGATGAACCCGAACTCGAACTACTACCTGGCGTTCAATACCGGCTTTCCCAACAAGTTCGACCGGGCCTACGGGCGGACCGGTTCGGACCTGATGGTGCACGGCGACTGCTCGTCGCGCGGCTGCTACTCGATGACCGACGAGTCGATCGCCGAAATCTATGCGCTGGCGCGCGAAAGCTTCAAAGGCGGCAACGCCTCGTTCCAGCTGCAGATCTTTCCGTTCCGCATGTCGGCACAGAACCTCGCGAGGCATGCCGACAACCCGAACATGAGCTTCTGGAAGGACATCAAGGAAGGCTACGACCGCTTCGAGATTGCGAAGGCGCCGGTCTCCTGGGATGTCTGCAACAAGGAATATGTGTTCGACGTGCCGAGCGGCACATCGCTCGACGCGCTGGGCAGTTGTCCGGTGACCGTGGCGCAGAACGTGCCCGATACGGTGAAGGCCAAGGCCGCCGCCGACGATGCCGCCATGGCCACCGAAGTCGCCTCGCTGGCCGAAAAAGCCGCCAAGGCTGCTGCCGAGGCGCAGAAGGCTGCCGACGAAAAGGCTGCCGCCAAGGCGCGCGGCGAGGCGATCGGCAGCTTCATCGGCGGGCTGTTCGGCGGCGGCGGCGAAGCCGGCGTCATCGACCCCACCAAGGTGCCGCCGATTCCGCTGCCGCGCCTGCACCGGGCCTAGGACAGGAGCGCCTTCATGTCCCGCGGTCCTCGTCGCACGCTCTGAGACGGCGACCTTGTGATGCGGTTCCGCGGCTCCCATGTTGGCATGGCCATGGCGATCGGGGTTCTGCTGGTCGCGGCGCTGCTGGTCGGGCGATTTGCGCTCACCGAACGAACGGGGGTTCCCGACATCACCACCGAGCGCGTTTACGACCGCACCCAGTTCGTTGCCGAACTGAGCCAAGCCGGCTTCGCGCTCGGCGACGCTGCGCATGTCCGCATCTTCAAGCGCGAACACAAGCTGGAGCTGTGGCTGAAGCGGGCCGACGGGCGCTATGCGCTGTTCCGCGACTATGACATCTGCAAGTTCTCGGGGGCGCTCGGACCCAAGCTCAAGGAGGGCGACAGGCAGGCGCCCGAAGGTTTCTATCGCGTGGCGAGCAGCCAGCTGAACCCCAATTCCCGCCATCACCTCAGCTTCAATCTCGGCTTTCCCAATGCCTTCGATCGCCAGCTGGGTCGTACCGGCTCGGCTTTGATGGTACATGGCGGCTGCTCGTCGGTCGGCTGCTATGCCATTACCGATCGGAGCGTCGACGAGGTCTATGCAGTGGTCGAAGCAGCGCTCAGCAATGGTCAGGACGCGGTCGACGTGCACGTCTTCCCGTTCCGGATGACGGCCACCGCGCTGGCCGCCGAGGGGGGGAACACCTGGGCGCCATTCTGGCGCAACCTCAAGGCCGGCTACGACCTGTTCGAAGCGTCCGGCCGGCCGCCCAAGGTCGGCGCCTGTCGAGGCGAATACCGCTTCGGCGCAGATGCGGAGGGGCCGGAATGCGCCGTTATCGCCGCCTGGTCCTGATCGACCGGCTGATCCCGTTCCTCGCCGCCATCGTCGGGTTGGTGGCGCTGGCCGGGGCAGTCGCAGTGCAGCTCAACACCGATGCCAAGACCAAGGCGGTGGCCGAGACGATCGCCGGGCTGCGCGCTTCGGTGGATGAGCTCGGCAAGCGGGCCGCCACGCCGGTGACCCCGGTCGACGACGGCACGGCGGCGGGGCTGCTCGCCCTGCAGGACCGCATGGTCAAGCTCGAGGGAGAGTGGGCAGCCCGCGAGGCGGCGGCTCCGACCGCGGCCCCGGCCGCCGATGCAAGCACCGCGACGGCGGCGATCGACCCGAACCTGCCCACCACAGACTGCATTCCGCTGGGCACCCGCTTCATGGTGATGCCCGGCGAAAGCTATCCGATCTGCCAATCCAGGGCCGTGGTGAAAACCGGCGCGATCACCGCCGACACTGTCACCATCGACGGGGTCGGCCCGGTGGTCGAAACCGGTTTCGGCACCATTGCCGGGACCAGTTGCACGGTGATGGTGTTCTCCGCCGACGAGGCTGGTTTTGCCGAGGTGCGGGTCACCTGCACCTGAGGTTTCCTAACCCGGACCTCGCTGCCCGCAAGCGGCAGACGGCCAAGGCCGTCTCGGCGGGACGAGCGGGCAGTTCCATTTCCATCGGCAACTGCTAGAGCTAGCGGCGGGCATTCGCCTCTGCCACTTCCCGAGTCCATCGTGTCCTCACCCGCCGCCACGCCCCTCTATCAGTCCGCTTCGCTCAAAGGCATGGCGCTGGGCATCTTCGCCTACACGCTGTTCTCGGTGCACGATGCGCTGGTGAAGGCGGTGATCCACGCGCTGCCGGTGGTGCAGATCCTGTTCGTGCGCAGCCTGGTCATCGTTCTGATCTGCCTCGTCATCGCGCGGCGAAAGCTGGTGCTGGAATTGGTCCGGTCGGGCAACAAGCCGATGCTGCTGCTGCGCGCCGTCCTGACGCTGGCAGCCTGGTGCATGTACTATTCCTCGGGGCGCGAACTGCAGCTCGCCGAAATGACGACGCTCTACTATTTTGCCCCGGTGCTGACGATCGTCCTGGCGGTGATCTTCCTCAAGGAGCAACTGACCCTGGCGCGGGTCGGCGCTTCGGCGATCGGCTTTTTCGGGGTGTTGATCGCCTGCAATCCGGCCGGGCTGAGCTTCGGCATTCCGGCGCTGATGGTGCTGGGCGCGGCATTCTTCTGGTCGGTGTCGATGATCCTGATGCGCACCATCTCGAAATCCGAGAGCTCGATGGTGCTGATCTTCTCGCTCAACCTGTTCTACACGCTGGTGATGGGAGTGGCCTCGATCCCGTTCTGGACGGCGATGGACCCGTTGCAGATCGCCATCGTCGTCGCCACCGGCGTCGTCGGGGGAACGGCGCAATATGTGCTGGTCGAAGCGGCGCGGCTGATCCCGGCAAGCGTGCTCGGAACCGTCGAGTATTTTGCGCTGATCTGGAGCTTCGTGTTCGGGTTTCTGTTCTGGGGAGAAGAGCCGGCGGGCGTGGTGTTCATCGGTGCGGCGCTGGTGAT
>MKVB01000009.1:112265-152997 GCA_001899085.1 Devosia sp. 66-14
CCTAGCGCCGCCCGCCGTCAAGGCGGACGGCGAGCGGCTCCGGTTCAATGCCGCAGTCAGGCTGCAGGCGCCGCCAGCTCGATCAGTTCGGTCTTGCCGCTCTCGATCAGTTGCTTGAGGCTGCCCCGGATCAGCGAGGTCCAGGCGTCCGAGCAGGTATCGTAGCATTCGACGGCCGGGGCGATGCCTTCATGGGTGAACACCACTTCGGTCTTGCCGTCCTTCCTGCCGATGTCGAAGGTGATGGTGGTGCCAACCCACTCGGTCTTGTCCTCGACGAAGCTCAGCATGCCTTCGACCACCTGCCAGGCCACCCGCGTGCCAGGCACCAGTTCGGTCACCACCTGCCTCGAATAGTGGAACTCCTGATAGCGGTAGCTGAACACGTCGCCGAGCTCTCGGGTGTTGCCCTCGAACTCGCCACTCCACCAGGAGCGCGGGTCGATGATGGCGGCGAAGGCCGCCTCGGGGCTCTGGTCGACAGTAAACGAGGTGGTGAAGCTGGTGTCGTTCATTGCCTTTTCTCCATGGTTGGCAAGGGTGGGCTCGGCGGCGGTCAGGGCGGCGCCGACATTGGGCTGGCCGTTGCCCGAGGTGATGAGGTTCTTCAGGCTGCCGCGGACATAGGTGCCCCAGGCATCGTGGCAGACGTCGTAGCACTCGTAGTCCGGCACCAGCCCGACATGGGTGAAGGTGAGGCGCGCACCGGCGCCGACCGGCTCGATGTCGAAGGCGATGGTGGTGCCGATCCACTCGGCCTTGTCGGCGGTAAAGCTGAAGTGGTTGTCGAGCACCCGCCAGGCGACCCGCTGGTCGGGGATCCACTCGATGACCTTGAGGGTGCAGCGATGCAGGTCCCTGGCGTGATAGAACCAGACGTCGCCAAGCATGGCGGTGTTGCCTTCGACATCCTCGGACCACCAGCCGCGGACGTTGTTGATGGCGGCAAAGACCGCCTCGGGGCTGGCATTCACGGTGATGGTGGTGGTGTAGTTCTTGTCGTCCATTGCAGTTCTCCTTCAGTGAGAGGGGGGCAGCGTTATGCTGACGGATCTTGGCGCCGACGGATCTTGGCCCAGAGGCGGCGGGCGTCGCCGTCGAGGGCGTCTTCGATATCGGCGCGTTCAAGGCCGATATCGGCGAGCTGGATGGCATCGAGGCCGGCGAGCCGGTGGATGGTGCGGCGGCGGGCCCGCCACGTCGCGAGCAGGTTCATCAGGCCGGCAATGACGTTGCTTTGGCGGGACTTGTCAGCGCCGATTTCATAGAGTTCGAGAGTGGTCATGGCTGTTCTCCGGTGGCTTGACGTTGCGTTGCTTGTCGGTGACCGGAACCTAGGCGCCCGGCAGTTCGGGGTGAGAGTGACAAGTGTGACGGGATTTGAATGGACTCGCTGATCACCGCCGCCGCGCGGGCGCTCGGAGCCGGTGATCCGCTCGGTGCGCTGAAGCGCGTGGCGCTCCGCGAGGACGCGCCGGCGCTGGCGCTGCGCGGCATCGCCATGGCGCAACTGGGCGACCTCGAGCGGGCCAAGGCGCTGCTCAAGGCGGCGGGCAGGGCCTTCCAGCCGCGCGAGGCCGTGGCGCGGGCGCGCTGTGTCGTGGCCGAGGCCGAGATCGCGCTGGTCTCGCGCGACCTGTCCTGGCAGCCCGAGGCGCTGGCCGCGGCGCAGCGTGTGCTGGAAGCGCAGGGCGACCGGACGAACGCGGCGCATGCCGCCAATCTCGCAGCCCGCCGGCTGCTGCTGATCGGGCAGGTGGATGAGGCGGAGCGCATCCTGGCGCAACCGGACCTGCGGCAGCTGCCACCGGCAAGTGTGGCGGTGCACCAGCTGGTCACCGCCGGCGTCGCCGTCAGGCGCGTGCAGAGTGCGCCGGCGCGCGCGGCATTCGAGCGGTCGCTGGCGGCAGCGCGACAGGCCGGCATTCATTCACTGCTGGCCGAGATCGAAGCTGATATCCGGGTGCTGAACGAGCCGGCCGCGCGGCTGCTCGAGGGCGGCGGCGAGCGGTCGCTGACCCTTGCCGGGGTCGAGGCGGTGCTGGGGTCGGCCGCATTGGTGATCGATGCGACGCGCAATGTGGCGCGGCAGGCGGGCACCGTCGTGCAGCTCGGCACGCGCCCGGTGCTGTTCGCGCTGCTGCGGACGCTGGCGACGGCCTGGCCCAGGGATGTGTCGCGGGCCCAACTGATCGCCGAGGCGTTCCGCGGCAAGGAAGCTGACGAGTCGCACCGGGCCCGGTTGCGGGTCGAGATGGGACGGTTGCGGTCAGAACTCGCCGGTCTTGCCGAGATCAACGCCACCATGGCTGGCTTTACGCTGGCGCCGCTCGATGCGCATCAGGTCGCGGTGCTGGCGCCGCCGGTGGAAGACCAGCATGCCGGGGTGCTGGCGCTGCTCGCCGATGGCGAAGCCTGGGCGAGCTCGGCGCTCGCCATCGCTCTCGGCACCAGCCCCCGCACGGTGCAGCGGGCGTTGGAGCAACTGGCTGCTGCCGGAAAAGTGCAGTCGTTCGGCCGCGGCAGGGCGCTGCGCTGGATCACGCCGCCGGTGCCGGGTTTCCCGACGGCATTGTTACTCCCGGGTCCGCTGCCGGGCGACTAGAGGTTCAGGCAGTGCAATTGAGCGAGAGGTCAATCCGATGAAACATGCGCATGCCGAGATCGTACGAGAGTACGGTCCATTCCCGGGGGTCGACTCGGTGGCGGGCGTCACCTTCGATGGCACCAACGTGTGGTTCGCCTCGGGCGACCGGATCAACGCCTTCGATCCGGAGAGCGGCGTACCGGTGCGCAGCATCGACGTCGCGGCGCATGCCGGCACCACCTTCGATGGCGAGCATCTCTACCAACTGGCGGAAGATGTGATCCAGAAGATCGATCCCAGGAGCGGGCGGGTGGTCAAGACCATCCCGTCGCCAGGCGGCGGCTCGGGGCTCGCCTGGGCCGAGGGCTCGCTCTGGGTCGGGCAGTATCGCGGCAAGCAGATTCTCGAGGTCGACCCCGAGACCGGCAAGGTGCTGCGCAACATCAACTCCAACCGCTTCGTCACCGGGGTGACCTGGGTTGATGGCGAGCTCTGGCACGCGACGCTCGAGGATGGGCAGAGCGAACTCAGGCGCCTCGACCCGCAATCGGGCGAAGTGCTGGAACAGCTCGACATGCCCGCCGGCAAGGGGGTTTCGGGGCTCGAGTCCGATGGCCGTGACCGGTTCTATTGCGGCGGCAACAATTCCAGCACGGTGCGGGCGGTGCGGCGGCCGAAACGAGAGACCGCGGCGGCGTGACTGACGGCCGCCTGCCGGTTCCAGCGGGAAGCGGCAGGCGATTCGGCTCGCCGATATGGGCTACTGATAAAAGGACCTGATGGCTGTCGCCGCTTCATGTGGCGGCAGCTTCGCCAGTTCTCGCATCATGGCCGTCGCCGCGATGCAGTATGCTTCGTGCTCACTCGGCGTAATTTGCTCGACGGGGGTCATGAATGCATCGAACTCGGCTTGCGTGAGCGTGTTCCGCATCGCCCATCCGACAGCACCCCAGATGGAGTCGAGATAGGTTTGCGTGACGGATGGCGCGGTGCCGACGCTGCGCACGATCCGCTCATTGACCGCAGCCTCCCGGGCCGCCAGCTCCGGCGAGATATAGCTCTTCAGATTGATCTGCTGCGTGCCCGAGGCATAGTGGAAACACGCTGTCGTATCTAGTTGCCGCAACGCGTCGTATTCATCCGCCGCGACCAGTGCGTACTGGACCAGTGTCTGATCATCGGCGCGAGAGAGGCGAGTGGTCACGAGCTTGATAATGATGCCGTTTACTTCGCTGGTCAGCGCATCTACCGAGATATTCCCTTCCGCATAGTCGAGCCCGCGCGCGTAGATCCGGGCGGCCTGATCGGGGGCGTGGGTGTCGATCGCTTCGTAAAGGCCGGATGCGGCGAGCAGGGTTTCGCGGACGGAGGCGAGCGACGCTGCAGCGGTGAAGCCATCGGGAAGCGCGGCCAGCTTGGACGCGTCGCCGAGGGTGACGCCGGCCTCGCGCAGCTCCTCGCGCGTCGGATACCAGATGCTCTCCGGTGGCACCCGCAAGGCGCGATCGAGAAAGCCCGCCGACAGACCGGCCGAGCGGTAGAGGCTGGCCCAGGCGTCATTCATCTCGCGCAGGTCCTGTTCGCTCATGCCGGGAAAGAAGCTGCCGTGGAAGCCCAACCTGCCATTCTGGCCAACCAGGCGATTCCGCCCTGCCACGAAAACCAGCGTGCAGGCCGATGAACACTCATCGGACACGAAGGTATCGAGGCCGCGCTCGCGGACCAGATCGAAGATTTTCCGGGCCTCGGCGACGCGTCCGCCGGGACTGCTGAGCAGCAGGCCCGTGACATTGGGCGCGGCGCCCAGCAAGAGGTCCACCTGACCGGCCAGCCCATACTTGATGCCGCCGTCGAGCACGAGAAAGCGCGCGTCGTCGGAAAGTCGCAGGGTCGCGTCCGGAATATCGGGATCGTTCAGGAACACGATGCGCGACAGCTCGGCAAACTGCGGCGCCGCGTTATTGGTAATCGCCAGGCCGAACTGCAGCACCCCGATCGCGGCCATTACCTGCGCCGCCCGCGCCCAGAACGCACTTCTGCGCGCTCTGGACTGCTCGCCGGCGCGCCGCTCGGCAGAGCGCCAGAGCCCGACGACCTGCCAGATTGCCAGCATTGTCAGGGTGGTCCAGATGAACGCCTGGAACGCCAGGATGCCGGCGGGCTCGTATCCATCATTGGGCGTGAGGATGGAGGAGAGGAAGAGAACGGCGACGCCGGCGCCGAGGTTGACGGCGAAATTGACCAGCCAATAGGACACTGGCAGCGGCAGCTCGCCACGCCAGTGGCGGGCGATGATGTTCTGCGAACGCTTCGGCTTAGGCTGCGGTGGAGAGGGAAGGGGTGGCGGCGCGGACTGGGTACGCACCGACAGGGCGATCTCCTCCTCCAGCTGCATCTGAGCCGCGACTGCCGTCTCGTCGGATCTGGGTGTCTGAGGGAGCGGCGGTGGTTGGTCTCCTGCGGTCGCAACGGCCAGGGCCGGCGACGCGGACCGTCGCAGCTGCCGCAGGATAAGGTAGGCCGGTATGGCGGCTACGAAGTAGAACAGCCATGTCGATACCATCGGACGGCTCGGCGAGGCGTTGGTGAAACCGGTACCGAAAACGACGACAAGCAACGCCACCGCATCGGAGGCCGAATAGGGCAGTCGCAACAGCTTGTGAATGATCCAGCCAAGCACGCCGCCGAAAAAGACGGAGCCGACAACGGCGCCGACCAGGCCCCCGATGAACGCCACAATATCCCCCCAGTTACGGCAGTGCCGCGCGTCGACATACCGGTGCACCTAACGAAACGCAGTGCAACACAACATTGCGCCGCCCCTCTCCGGAGCGGCCCCCTCGGGCAACGCTACTGTCGAGGCTTTTGGGTTTGCAAGGGGCCGTGGAGGTAGGCCGGGCGCCTGCTCACAACGTGAGGACGCCGTCCATGACCCGTGCAGGCCACCGCGCCGATGGGAAGACCCGCAAAAACGAACCGGCCGACTCCCTGGGGGAGCCGGCCGGTTTTTCTTTTCGGGGCGTCTGTATCCGTCAGAAGGCGCCGTGGCAGTGCTTGAACTTCTTGCCCGAACCGCAGGGGCAGGGGGCGTTGCGCGACACGCCGACCAGCAGTTTCGGGTCGATGGGCCGGAGCGCCGGGTCGGCCTCGATCACCCCGGCACCGGCAGCGGCGCCTGCGGCGGCGAAGGCCGCCAGCGACGGGGCGGGCCCAAGGGCGCGCGGCATGGTCCCGGTGACATCGGTTTCGGCGTCGTTCTCGCCGGTGGTCGGATCGATATGGATCTCGTCGAGCCCATCGAGGTCGGCCTGCAGCGGCGTCGGCTGACGCATCTGGATCTCGACATGGCTGAGCTGGGTGGTGACCAGCTCGCGCAGGCTCGACAGCAACTGCTCGAACAGCTCGAACGCCTCGCGCTTGTACTCGGTCAGCGGGTCGCGCTGGGCGAGGCCGCGCCAGCCGACGACTTTCGAGAGGTGATCGAGAGTGACCAGGTGCTCGCGCCACAGCCCGTCGATCGACTGCAGGAGGATCGATTTCTCGACCTGGCGCATGATGTCGGGCGAGTAGCGGGCGACCTTGGAGGCGGCGAACTCGTCGGCGATCTTGATGATGCGCTCGCGCACGGCTTCGGCGTCGATGCCTTCCTCATGCGTCCAGGCCTCAACCGGCAGGTCGACATTGAGATAGGTCTTGCCGGCCGCAACCAGTTGCTCGGTTTGCCACTGCTCGGGATAGGAGCGCTCGGGAATGGACTTGGCGATGATGTCGTCCACCACCTGGTGGCGCATCTCGTTGACGGTCTCGGCGACGTCCTCGCTGTCCATCAGTTCGAGGCGTTCGGTGAAGATCGCCTTGCGCTGATCGTTCATCACGTCGTCGTATTTCAGGATGTTCTTGCGGATGTCGAAGTTGCGGGCTTCGACGCGGGCCTGGGCCCGCTCGATGGCCTTGGTGACCCACGGGTGGGTGATCGATTCGCCCTGCTCGAGCCCGAGCTTTGACAACATCGAATCCATCGATTCGACCGGGAAGATGCGCATCAGGTCGTCCTGCAGGCTCAGGAAGAACTTCGAATGGCCCGGGTCGCCCTGGCGGCCGGCGCGGCCGCGCAGCTGGTTGTCGATACGGCGGCTTTCGTGCCGCTCGGTGCCGATGATGTAAAGGCCGCCGGCAGCCAGCACCTTGGCCTTGTCCTCGGCGATGGTGCGCTTGATCTCGGCGATCCTGGCCTCGCGCTCGGCGCCTTCGAGGCCTGCCGCCTCTTTCTCGATGCGCATCTCGAGGTTGCCGCCGAGCTGGATGTCGGTACCGCGGCCGGCCATGTTGGTGGCGATGGTGACGGCGCCCGAAACGCCGGCATCGGCGACGATCTGGGCTTCCTGCTCGTGGTGGCGGGCATTCAGCACCGCGATGTCCTTGATGCCCTTGCCGCGGAGAATTTCCGCCAGCATCTCGGATTTCTCGATCGAGGTGGTGCCGACGAGGATCGGCTGGCCGCGGCCGCGCGCATCGACGATCAGGTTGGCGATCTCGTCGAACTTTTCCGCAGCGGTGCGGAAGATGGCGTCGTCCTCGTCCTTGCGCTTGACCGCGACGTTGGTCGGGATCGAGGTGACGGTCAGGCCATAGATATCGCCGAATTCCTCGGCTTCGGTGGCCGCCGTGCCGGTCATGCCGGCCAGCTTCTTGTAGAGGCGGAAATAGTTCTGGAAGGTGATCGAGGCGAGGGTCTGGTTCTCGGCCTGGATCTTGACGTGTTCCTTGGCTTCCAGCGCCTGGTGCAGGCCTTCCGAATAGCGGCGGCCCGGCATCATGCGGCCGGTGAACTCGTCGATGATCACCACTTCGTCGTTGCGGACGATGTAATCCTTCTCGCGCTGGAACATCTTGTGGGCGCGCAGGCCCGAGTTGAGGTGGTGGACCAGCGCCACGTTCTCGATGTCGTAGAGGTTTTCGCCCTTGAGCTGGCCGTTCGCGACCAGAGCCGCCTCGAGCTTTTCGATGCCCTGGTCGGTGAAGGTGGCCGAGCGCTGCTTCTCGTCGATCTCGTAGTCGCCCTCGCCGAGCAGCGGGATCAGCGTGTCGGCCATCTCGTAGAGCGAGGAGCGGTCGGCCGAGGGGCCGGAAATGATCAGCGGAGTGCGGGCTTCGTCGATGAGGATCGAGTCCACTTCGTCGACGATGGCGTATTCGTGGCCGCGCTGCACCATCTGGTCGCGGCTGTATTTCATGTTGTCGCGCAGATAGTCGAAGCCGAACTCGTTATTGGTGCCGTAGGTGATGTCGGCGGCGTAGTTGGCCTTGCGTTCGGCGTCGTCGAGACCGTGGACGATTATGCCGGTGGTCAGCCCGAGGAAGCGATAGATCTGGCCCATCCAGCTCAAGTCGCGACGCACCAGGTAGTCGTTGACGGTGACGAGGTGGACGCCCTTGCCGGGCAGGGCGTTGAGGTAGACCGCCAGCGTCGCCACCAGGGTCTTGCCTTCACCGGTCTTCATTTCGGCGATGGAGCGGTTGTTGAGCACCATGCCGCCGATCAGCTGCACATCGAAGTGGCGCATGCCCAGCACGCGCTTGCTGGCTTCACGGACGGTGGCGAAGGCGGGCTCGAGAATGTCGTCGAGGCTCTTGCCGGCCGCCAGCTGATCGCGGAATTCCTGGGTCTTGGCCTTCAACTGCTCGTCGGTGAGCTTTTCGAACTCGGGCTCGAGCGCGTTGATCGCGGCGACCCTCGGGAGGTACTTTTTCACCTGTCGATCGTTCGCCGAACCGAAGATCGCCTTGGCGATTGCAGCCAGTACCATTCGTGTCGTCCTTTGATTGTTCAGGGCCGGGTGGCGCTAAGGCGCTTCATCTCATCCGGCAGGCGGCGGGTCCTCACCCGTCAACACTCTTTGAAGTGGTGCGACATGTAAGAGCGGGTGTTTTGCTTGTCAACGGAACGCAAATGGGCGAAACCTCCCACGCCGCGGGCCGGGGGCCCTGCGCCATCCGAGGAGAATTCCCTATGAACGTCCATGCCCCGCGGGGTTTCCACCAGGTTCTGAGGACCATGGCCGGCGCCCTGTTGCTCGGCACAGCACTTGGCTTCGCCCCCGTCGCCGCCCTGGCGCAAGATGCCGCCGCCCCTGCTGCCCCTGCCGCAGCCGCTCCCGTAGCGCCGGAAACGGTGGTCGCGACCATCGGCGACCAGACCATCACCGAGGCCGATATCACATTCGCCACGGAAGACCTGCGCCAGGAGCTGCAGCGCGTGCGGCCCGAAGAGCGCCGCGCCTTCCTGATCAATGTGCTGATTGACATGAAAGTGATGGCCAAGGCGGCCAAGGCGGCCGGCATGGCCGACACCGACACGTTCAAGCGGCACCTGCAGTATCTCGAGGAACGGGAGCTGCGCCAGGACTACTTCTCCGACAAGGTGGCCACGATGGTGACCGAGGAGTCGCTGAAGGCTGCCTACGACCAGTACGTCAAGGACTTCAAGCCGGTCGAGGAAGTGCACGCCCGGCATATCCTCGTCGCCACCGAGGACGAGGCCAAGGCGGTCAAGGCCGAGCTCGATGCCGGCAAGCCGTTCGAAGTGCTCGCCATGGAGAAGACCACCGACCCCTCTGGCAAGCAGAACGGCGGCGACCTGGGCTTCTTCTCCAAGGACATGATGGTTCCGGAATTCGCCGACGTGGCTTTCACGCTCGAGCCGGGCAAGATTTCGGATCCGGTGCAGACCCAGTTCGGCTGGCACATCATCAAGGTCGAGGAAAAGCGCATGAGCTCGCCGCCGCCGATCGAGCAGGTGCAGCAGCAGCTGGCCCAGGACCTGATGTTCAAGGCGTTCAACGACATCGTCGGTCCGCTGAAGAAGGACGCCAAGCTCGATATTCCCGACGCCGCGCTTGCGGCGGCGGTCAAGAAGCAGGCCGACTCGGCTGCCGAGGACGAAGCCGGCACGACGCCCTGAGGCGTGCTGCCGCAGCGATGATCTGAATGGAACCCCGGCCTCGGCCGGGGTTCTGTCATTTGACGAGGCCGCGCACCAGGATGGCGGTGACCTTGTCGATGGCGCCGGCCTCGCCATCGAGCCGGTCGGTCAGCAGCAGTTTCCAGGCATAGGCCGACATCAGGTCGGAGGCGGCGAGGCTGTCTGCCTCGGCTCGCATCTCGCCGCGCGCCTTGGCGCGCTCGAACAGGCCTGCGGTATGCCGAGTACGCTCGATCGAGTAGGCCTGCAGCGCGTCGGCCGCCTTCGGATCGGCCTGGGCCTCGGCGATCAGCGACTTGTAGACACCGCCGGTGTTGCCGGACCAGAAACGGACCAACTCGGTCAGGAAGCTGCGGATGTCGCCCTCGAGCGTTCCGGTATCCGGGTCAGGCAGGCGCGAACTCTTGAGCCGCGTGTAGACGTCGAGCAGCAGGTGCGCCTTGGAGGGCCACCAGCGGTAGATGGTGGGCTTGCCGGCGCGGGCCCGTCGCGCCACCGCCTCGATCGAGAAGCCGGCATAGCCCGCTTCGCAGAAGATGTCCTCGGCCGCGGCAAGGATGGCCTCGTGGCTGTCGGGGTTGCGGGCCGCCCCGATGGATCGGCGCGGCTGACTGTCGGTGGTCATGGTTCTCACTAGGCCCCACAGGCGTGCATGGCTGGGATACACGAAAAGGATGCTGTCATCCACTTGAACGTTACGTTCCGTTTCGATATGTAACGAGCCGTACCGTTCATATGGGGTTTCGAAATGTCTGTTCAATCCGCCACCGCCACCGCCACCGTACCAGCCAAGCCCGTCGGTCCTTCACTGGCGGCCCGCACCCGCATGGCGCTGCTGGTGCTGGTGGCCGTCTATCCCGTCATTACCGCGATCATCTATCTGGTGGCGCCGTTCACCGAGGGCTGGCCGGTGTGGGAGCGCAACTTCGTCGTCGCCCCGTTGATGGTGGTCGCCATGGTCTACTTCATCATCCCGGGTATCCAGTCGCGTTTCGGCCGCTTCATCGCGACCGGCCGGATCAACAAATGAACTGCTTTGCGGCTTGCTTGTGATCGAGGCTTGAGGCAAACGGATGGGCCTATTGTCGCCGTTCAGGACGCAACATGGCCCATCCCGTCTCTCCCCTCGCGCCCAAGACTTACCCGGAACTGCCGGATGTCGCGGGAGTTCGGTTCGCGACAGCCGAAGCCGGGATCAAATACAAGAATCGCACTGACGTTCTGCTCGTCTCGATGGATGAAGGGACAGTCGTGGCGGGCGTGCTGACCCGCTCGAAATGTCCTTCGGCAGCCGTCGACTGGTGCCGGCAGAATCTGGGCGGCGGCAAGGCGCGGGCGCTGCTGGTCAACTCCGGCAATGCCAATGCCTTTACCGGCCAGAAGGGCAAGGCCTCGGTTTCCCTGTCGGCCGATATTGTCTCGAAGGCGCTCGGTGTTGCGCCGAGCGAGATCTTCCTCGCCTCCACCGGCGTTATCGGCGAACCGCTCGATGCGCAGAAATTCGCCGGCGTCACCTCCGAGATGGCGACCCGGCTGGCGCCTGGTCCCTGGATGGATGCCGCCAAGGCGATCATGACCACCGACACGTTCGCCAAGGTTGCGACGGCCACCGTCGAGTTCGATGGCGTGCCGGTGGTGATCTCCGGCATTGCCAAGGGCTCGGGGATGATTGCGCCCGACATGGCGACGATGCTGAGCTTCGTGTTCACCGACGCGCCGATCGCGGCAGGCGTCCTGCAGGAGCTGCTGCAGCCGGCGATCGATACGAGCTTCAACGCCGTTACCGTCGACAGCGACACCTCGACCTCCGATACCTGCCTGGTGTTCGCCACCGGCAAGGCCGATATCCCGGCCATCAGTTCGGCGACCGATCCGCGTGCCGAGGTGTTCGCCGAGGCGCTGGCCGACGTGCTGCATGAACTCGCCATCCATGTGGTACGCGACGGCGAGGGCGCCACCAAGATGGTGAGCGTCACCGTCGAGGGCGCGACGAGCGACAAGAGCGCGTTCCGCATCGCCCAGTCGATCGCCAATTCGCCGCTGGTCAAGACCGCGATTGCCGGCGAGGACGCCAATTGGGGCCGCATCGTCATGGCGGTGGGCAAGGCCGGCGAGCCGGCCGACCGCGACAGGCTCGAGATCAGCTTCGGCGAAATCCGCGTCGCCACGCAGGGCGAACGCGACCCCGCCTACAACGAGGCGGCGACCAGCGCCTACATGAAGAACGAAGAGATCGAGGTGCGCGTCGGGCTGGGCCTCGGCACCGGCACCGCGACGGTCTACACCTGCGACCTGACGCACGGCTACATCACCATCAACGGCGACTACAGGTCCTGATGGTTCCACTCAGCGTCAGCCAGATCGAGGGAGCAACCCTCACCGCGTGGCCAGCGCTCAGGCAGGCACAGGATGGACTGTGGCTGTGGCGCTACGCACAGGGCTACACCAAGCGCGCCAACTCGATCCACTGTCTCGATGCGAGCGATGGCGGCTATGCCGAGCTCAGGCTGATGCGGCTGGCCGAACTGTCCAAGCGCCACCGCATTCCGCCGGTGTTCCGGGTGACGCCGCTGACCGCGCCGGAGATCGTCGAGGTGCTCGACGGGTTGCTGTGGGAAGAGTTCGAGCCGAGCCTCGTCATGGCGATGGAAATGCCCAACGAGGATTTCCCGCTCGACTTCCAGGCCCGCTATTTCGAGCCGACCGATCCGCAATGGATCCGGGCGCAGGCCCAGATGTCGGGCTACGACCAGCCGACCATCGACGTGCTGGGCGAAATCCTGGGCCATATTTCCTGCGAAGCGCGCGGCGTGCTGGTCTACCACAAGGCCGGCCTGCCGGTCGCGGCGGCGCTCGCTGCAGTGGCGAGCGGCATCGGCATCTATCTCAACGTCGTCACCCATCCGAACGCCCGCGGCATGGGCTATGGGCGAGCGGTGATGGGCGCGGCGCTCAACTGGGTGCGCTCGAAAGGCGCCACCCATTCGGCCATCCAGGTGCTGGCCGGCAACACGCCGGCGCTCAACCTCTACGGCTCGCTCGGCTTCGGCGAAGTCTACCCCTACACCTATAGGCGGGCGCCGGATTGGGGCCGCGGGTGAAGATCCAGCTCGTCGTCGCCTGCGCCCTGATCGATGCCGATCGGCGCGTGCTCATCGCGCAGCGCCCTGAGGGCAGGCAACTGGCGGGACTGTGGGAGTTCCCGGGCGGCAAGCTCGAGGCGGGGGAAAGTCCAGAGGACGCATTGATCCGCGAACTCGAAGAAGAGCTGGGTATTTCCACCCAGACGGCGTGCCTTGCTCCGTTAAGCTTTGCGTCCCACTCTTACGAAAACTTTCATCTTCTGATGCCACTTTACGTCTGCCGGAAGTGGCAGGGCGTGCCGGAGGCGCGTGAGCATGCTGCCCTGAAGTGGGTGCGACCGCAGACGCTGCGCGATTACCCGATGCCGCCGGCAGACGAACCGCTGATCGCACCGCTCTGCGATCTGCTCTGAGGGTGGCGATGACGGTTGTGTTCGATCAGATCAGGGATTTTGCCGTCAACGAGGATGGCGCCACGGCGATCGAGTACGGCCTTATCGCAGCGTTGATCGCAGTCGGCGTCCTCGTGGCGATGACCGCGCTGGGCGGCAGCGTGACCTCGCTGTTCGAATATGTTTCCAGCCGTTCGGCCGAGCAGCTCGACAACGCCGCGCTCTAGATCCTTTCCGGCGCGGCGCGCCGGCTAATCAGCCTTTCCCAACACGTCCTTGAGCCGCACCGTGGCGCTGCCCGGGCGCAGCGGCTTCTGCTGGCTCTCGTGCGGAGCCCAGCCGCTCAGCCAGATGATCTCCAGCGTGGCGCGGACGCGACCATCGGGATCGCCCGCCAGTTCGGCGTAGGCAGCGGCGGCGCTGGCGAGCAGCGTCCGCGTCGCCATGCGGCCAGGCCGGTCGGCCAGCGGGTTCTGGGCGCCGAGGCCCTTGAGCTCGCGCATCAGGCGCAGCAGATCCGCATAGCGGATCGGATAGGTCTCGAGATCGGTCACCGGCAAGGCGTAGCCCGAACGTTGCAGCAGGCCGCCGGCATCGGCCAACGGGATGAACGGCGCGACCCGGGCGAAGGCGCCGCCAGAGGTCTCGGCGTCGGCGCGCAGGAAGGCCTGGCGCAGCTCGGTGAGGCTGTCGCCACCGAGCGCCGCCGCGATCATCAGCCCGTCGGGCCGCAGATGGGCGCGCAGGCGCGCCAGAAAGCCGGGGACGTCGTTGACCACCTGCAGATCGAACAACGAGACGATCAGGTCGTAGTCGTCGTGCGGCAGGAGCAGCGCCTCGGGGTCGACCAGCGGCGCATCGGGCGAGCCGAGCACGGTCGAGACGCGCTCGAAGGCGAAGGCGCCGCTGGCCGAGCGGCCCAGCAGCGGCAGCCGCGCGCCGTCGGGCGACATGATCAGCGCCCGCTCGAAGGTGCGGGACACGGTGATCAGCCGCGCGGCCAGGTCGTCGAGCGCCAACTGGGTGACGAAGTCGTCGGGGTCGGGTGGCCGCCGGCCGAGATGCTCGGCGATCAGCGTGCGGTCGAAGACCTTCGGGGGCAGGGCCATAATCAATCCGCGGGAGTGTTCGGTTCGGTGCGGGCTCAGGAAAGTCTCGCAACTTTCCCGGTTCCGGCTTTAGACTGCGGCGTTATGGAATTGGGGCAGGGCAAAGTCAAAGCCGGATCGGCCGCCATGGCGCGGCTGGGCGGCGCTTTGCTCGACCTGGTCTATCCACCGACCTGTCTCGACTGCGACGCGCCCATTGCGGTGCACGCCGCGCTCTGCCCGGGCTGTTTCGCCAGGCTCAGGCCGATCACCCAACCCTGGTGTCCGGTGCTGGGCCTGCCGTTCGAGATATCGATCGGCCCCGAGGTGCGCTCGGCCGAGGCGATTGCCGATCCGCCGCCCTTCGATCGAGCCCGTTCGGCGGTGCTCTACAACGAGGTGGCCCGGGCCATCGTCAGTCGGCTCAAATATGGCGACCGGCCGGAACTGGCGGGGTTCTGCGCCCGCCTGATGCACCCGGCCGGCAAGGAGTTCTGGGCTGAAGGCCCGGTGCTCGTGCCGGTGCCGCTCCATCGCTGGCGGCAGTTCGAGCGCCGCTACAATCAATCCACCGAACTGGCCCGGGCGCTCGCCCGGCTCACCGGACTCAGCGTCGATACCGGGCTCGTCGCCCGCAGCCGGCGCACCCGGCAGCAGGTGGGGCTGTCGAACGAGGCGCGCCAGCGCAACGTGGCCGGTGCCTTCACAGCCCATCCCGAGGCGTTGCGCCGGCTCAAGGGGCGCGGCGTGGTGCTGGTCGATGACGTGATCACCACCGGCTCGACCGTCAAGGCTATCACCCGCGAGCTCAGACGGGCTGGGGTAGGCAAAATCGATGTGATCTCGTTCGCACGCGTTGTGACAGGCGCAGAACTCCCCATATAGAACACAACAAACCCCAGCGTTTCTGTAGGCGAGATGAAAAAGGTAGAGATCTATACGACCCAATGGTGCCCCTATTGCCATGCAGCCAAGTCGCTGCTGGACGAAAAGGGAGTGAGCTACGAGGAAGTCGACGCCGACGACCCGGACGTGCGCCTGGCGATGGTGCAGCGCGCCAACGGCCGTCGGACCGTGCCGCAGATCTTCGTGGGCGAAACCCATGTCGGCGGCTATGACGACATGGCGGCGCTCGATCGTCGCGGCCAGCTCGACCCGCTGCTCGCGAACTAGGACTTTTCACATGCGCGTCGCGGCCCTGCAGATGAATTCGGGCACCCAGCCGGGCCCCAATCTCGACCAGTTCGAGCGGCTGGCGACCGAAGCGGCAGCTGAGGGCGCCACCTATCTGTTGTCGCCGGAAGTCTCGGTGGTGTTCGCCGAGAACCGCGACGGGCTGAAAGCCGTCGCCGGGCCATGGGACGACAACCCCGCGATCGCGCGTGTCGGCGGCATCGCCAGGCGCCTCGGGGTGAGCCTGCATCTTGGCTCGCTCGCCGTGGCGCTGCCCGATGGACGCTTCGCCAACCGGTCGGTGCTGTTCCGTCCCGACGGGTCGATCGCTGCGACCTATGACAAGATCCACCTGTTCGACGCGACGTTGCCGGGCCTGAGGAATTATCGCGAGAGCGAGACCTATGCCGGCGGCGACAGCGCCGTGGTGACCGACGCGCCGGGTTTCCGGCTCGGCATGAGCATCTGCTACGATGTGCGCTTTCCGGCCTTGCACCGGGCGCTGGCGGAAGCCGGGGCGGCGGTGATTTCCGTGCCCGCGGCCTTTACCGTTCCCACCGGCGAAGCACACTGGGAAATATTGCTCAGGGCGCGCGCCATCGAGACCGGCGCGTGGGTGATCGCTGCGGCGCAGGCCGGCACGCATGAGAATGGCCGCTCCACCTGGGGCCATTCGATGATCATCGACCCCTGGGGCAGGATCGTCGCGCAGCTCGGCGGCGACGGCCCCGGCATCGCCATCGCCGAGATCGAACTATCAGCGGTGGAAGACGCCCGCGCGCGGGTTCCGGCGCTTGCCAACGCACGCCGGTTTTCGCTAACCGTCGACGCTTCGGGCCCCACGGTATCCGCCCGAGAGGACGTATCGGCGTGATCAGCTACTCGCTCATCTGTGACAGATCCCACAAATTCGACGCCTGGTTCAAAAGCGCCGAGGCGTATGACCAGCAGGCCGAGCGCGGCATCGTCACCTGCCCGATCTGCAACTCGGTGCGGGTGGAGAAAGCGTTGATGGCGCCGGCGCTGTCGCGCATGAACTCCGACAAGCTGTCGCTGTCGAGCGGCCACCCGCAGCAGGCCGAGATCCGCGAAATGCTGCGTGTGATGCGCAAGAAGGTCACCAGCGAGGCCGACTATGTCGGCGACAAGTTCGCCGAAGAAGCGCGCAAGATCCACTTCAAGGAAGCCGACCCGCGCGGCATCTATGGTGAGGCTACCCGCGACGAGGTGGCCGAGCTGATCGACGACGGCGTCGATTTCCTGCCGCTGCCGCACGTGCCGGACGAGGCGAACTAGCGCTCTCCAGGGCGAGGGGCGCAGAACTTTCCGGTCCCGACCTTCGGCAATTCAACGACTTACCCGTCAACTGCTCCTAAGGGCAGGGTTGATCGGCAAGTGCCGATGGATGCAGTCTGGGGGTCTCCCTCCCAGCAGACTCCCCGGAGATATCCCAAAATGTCTACCCCCGACGCAGCCCTTTCGGGCACGTTCGCCATTGGTGGCGACCTCATCGTCAATCGTCTCGGCTTCGGCGCCATGCGCATCACCGGCCCCGGTATCTGGGGCGAGCCGGAGGACCCCGAGGAGGCGCGGCGCACCCTGCGGCGCGTGCCCGAGCTCGGCATCAACTTCATCGACACCGCCGAGAGCTATGGCCCCTATGTCAGCGAGCAACTGATCGGCGAAGAACTGGCGCCCTATGCCCAGGGCAGCATCATTGCCACCAAATCCGGCCTCACCCGGCATGGCCCCGGCTCCTGGCCAATTCTCGGCCGCCCGGAATTTCTGAAGCAAGGCGTGCTGATGAGCCTGCGGCGGCTCAAGCTCGAGCGCCTCGACCTGTGGCAGTTGCACCGGATCGATCCGACTGTCCCGCGCGACGAGCAGTTCGACGCCATTGCCGGCTTCATTGCCGACGGCCTGGTGCGCCATGCCGGGCTCAGCGAAGTGACCGTCGAGGAGATCGAGGCGGCGCGGCGGTTCTTCCCGGTCGCGACGGTACAGAACCGCTACAACCCGACGGCGCGCGGCAGCGATGCGGTGCTCGACTATTGCGAGGCCAACGGCATCGGTTTCATTCCCTGGGCGCCACTCGGAGGCGAGCGAGGACCGGGCGCCACCGAGCAGGCGATCGCCGCCAGATACGGGGCGACGCCCAGCCAGATCGCCCTCGCCTGGGCGCTGAAGCGCTCGCCGGTGATGTTGCCGATCCCTGGGACCGGCAAGGTGAAGCATCTGGAGGAGAACACCGCCGCTGCCGCCATCGTGCTCAGCGATGAGGATTTCGCCGCACTGAACCAGCGCTGAGGGCGCTCCAATCTGCTGAACGGCGCCCGACATGCGCCGTTCAGTCATGGTTCAAGCCGATCGCCGCAGATTGCCTCCACGAACGGCGCCCCGCGCGCCCCACGAAGGAGGATAGAATGCACCATTCCACCCTGATCCCCGCCGCCACCGCCACCGGCGGCGCCATCCGCGCCGTGATGAGCGACAGCGCCTCGAGCGTCCTCGAGGCATTGGAGCCGTTCGATATCGCCATCGAAGCGGCGCTCGACCGCAGCTACGGCGCCGGCCGCTGGTTCGTCTACTGGGACGAGGACCTCAGGGGCCGGCCGATCCGCGGCACCATCACGCTGGCCTATGGGCATGAAACGCTGGTGATCGGCTGATCGCTGCGGCGTCCGTCCATACACGAACATCGCATGTAAAAAATCATTTTACAGAAGAGAATGACTGCGCCACTCTCCGCGTCATAGCTGGCAGGGAGAACGCGCATGGATGGGTTGCTGGAGCAGGGGCTCAATCGCATCGACTGGATACGCAGCCGGATGCAGCTGCTGAAGCGGGTGCGCGAGGATTTCGCGACGCGCCGCCCATTCGCCGGCAGGACGATCGGTGTTTCGCTGCATCTCGAGCCCAAGACCGCCGTGCTGATCGAGGCACTGGCCGCGGGCGGCGCGACGATCGTCGGCACCGGCAACTATGGCTCCACCCAGGACGACGTGGTGGCGGTGCTCCGGCACTGGGGGCTCAGCATTTTCGGGCGGCGCGAGGTCAGCTGGGACGAGCACCTGGGCAATGTCCGCAAGGTGGTGGAACAGCGCCCCGATATCCTGCTCGACAACGGCGCCGACCTCGTGGCGCTGGCGCTGGAGAGCGGCGCCGCGGACCAGATCATCGGCGGCACGGAGGAGACCACCTCGGGCGATGACCGGCTGCGGCTGGAGTTTCCCGGCAAGGTGCCGTTTCCGGTGATCGTCATCAATGACAGCCCGCTCAAGCAGATCGTCGAGAACAAGCACGCGGTCGGGCAGGGCAATGTCGAGTCGATCATGCGGATGACCAACCTGATGATCAACGGCCGGCGTTTCGTGGTGGTCGGCTATGGCTGGTGCGGGCGCGGCATGGCGCAATATATCCGCTCGTTCGGCGGACAGGTCGGGGTGGTCGAACTCGATCCGATCAAGCAGCTCGAGGCGGTGATGGACGGCTTTCGCGTGGCGCCGCTCGAACAACTGGCGCCGTGGGGACAGTTCTTCTGCACCGCAACGGCCCGTGAGCGCGTCGTTTCCTCATCTGCCTTCGCCCTGATGCCGGATGGCGCGATCCTCGCCAATTCCGGCCATTTCCCGACCGAGATCGACACCGACGCGTTGCGCCGGGAGGCGGCCTCGGTCAGGCGGCTCGGCGCGATGATCGAGGAGTTCACCATGCCGGATGGACGCCGGCTGATCCTGCTCACCGAGGGGCGGATGATCGAGCTTGCCGGTGTCGAGGCCAAGGGAAATTCGATCGAGGCGATGGATCTGGGCTTCATGCTGCAGGCGCTGTCGCTGGAAAGGGTGGCGAGCGGCGCCGCGACACTGGTAAAGGGTCCACAGGCGGTGCCGGCGGACATCAACCGGACGATCGCCGCCCGCATGGTTGCGGATTTCACCGGGGAGACCTGATGCCCAAGGACGTGGATGCGACGCCCGACTATGCCGTGCCGGCATTGGAGAAGGCGCTCGACATTCTCGAGCTGCTGTCGGGGCGAGCCGAGGGACTGACGCAGAACCAGATCGGGGCGGAAGTCGGCCGCTCGGCCAGCCAGATCTTCCGTACGCTCGCCGTGCTCGAACAGCGCGGCTACCTGGTCCGCGAGCGACCCGCCGGGCTCTACTATCTGTCGATGCAGCTGTTCGAAATGGCGCATCGGCATCCTGCCGTGCGCGGCCTGGTGCAGGTGGCGATCGCGCCGATGCGCCGGTTGGCCGAGGCGGTGCGGCAGAGCTGCAATCTCGGCATTGCCGATTTCGGCCGCATGATCGTCATCGCCGAAGCCGAAGGGCCGGCGGCGTTCGGGTTCCGGGTGCGCGTCGGCGGCCATTTCGCGCTGCTCGGCGCGGCCAGCGGGCGGGCGCTGCTGGCGTTCCAGGACGATGCGGTGCGTGCGGACTGGCTGGCGCTTTCGGATGCCGCGGGCATGCCGTCGGCCGAGCGCGACAGACTGCTGGCCAGGCTGCCGGCCATCCGGGAGCGGGGCTACGAGGAAACGGCGGATGGCCTCCATTCCGGCGTTACCGACCTGGCGTTCCCGGTGCTGCGCGCCGGCCGGGCCCTGGCAATCCTCACCATCCCCTATGTCTCGACCAGCTACAGCGAGGTGCCGCTCGAAGCGGTGAAACGCCATGGTGCGGCGACCGCCGCCGAGCTGTCGGCGGCGCTGGCCGGCGGCTGAGGGGCGCCCGGTCAGGCCGGCCTTGCCGCCAGCACCATGTAGTTGACGCCCAGATCGCGGCTCGGCCGCCATTCGTCGGCCAGCGGATGGAACACCACGCCGGTCTTGTCGATCACCCTCAGGCCGTTACGGGTGCAGAGCGCCGAAATCTCGTCCGGCGTCAGGAATTTCGAGAAGTCGTGCGTGCCTTTGGGCAGCCAACCCAGCACGTACTCCGCCCCGACAATGGCCAGCGCATAGGCGCGCGGCGTGCGGTTGATGGTGGCGGTAAACATCAGGCCGCCCGGTTTCACCAGGCTGGCGCAACTCTTCATGTAGAGCGGCACATTGTCGACGTGCTCCACCACTTCCATGTTCAGCACCACGTCGAAGCGCTCGCCCGAGGCATCGAGCGCCTCCGCGGTCACCGTGCGATAGTCGATCTCGAGCCCCGACTGCGCGGCGTGGTGCTCGGCGATGCGGATGTTCTTGTCGCCGGCGTCGATCCCCACCATGCTGGCGCCGAGCCGTGCCAGCGGCTCGCTCAACAGCCCGCCGCCGCACCCGATATCGAGGATGCGCACGCCTTCGAGCGGGCGCCGCACGGTGCCGTCCTTGCCGAAATGGGCGATCACTTTGTCGCGCACATAGCCGAGCCGCACCGGGTTGAACTTGTGCAGCGGCTTGAACTTGCCCTTGGGGTCCCACCACTCGTCGGCCATGGCGGCAAACTTGGCGATCTCGTCGGGGTTGATGGTGGTGTCGGTCATGGCAAGGGTTATCCGCCTCGTCGGATAGCGGCGCAAGAGGAAGCGCGGTCGCATCGAGGGGAGGCGGCCGACGCGCCGGTCGATCACGGGACGAACCGTCTCGCACCCCCCGCATCCCTTCGTCCTGTTGATAACCCCGGCCGTTTGTGGCATGTCCCCGGCCGAATTCTGAGCGTACCGGCGGGTTCAGCCGGGCAACAGTCGGGGTAAGGGCCTTGGGCCGTATCGTAGTCAAGTTTGGCGGCACCTCGGTCGCCTCGGTCGAGCGCATCCGTCAGGCGGCGCTGCATGTGAAGCGGGAAGTCGATGCCGGCAACCAGGTTGCCGTGGTGGTCTCGGCCATGTCGGGCAAGACCAACGAGCTGGTCGGCTGGGTCAACGAAGCATCGAAACTACATGATGCGCGCGAGTACGATGCGATCGTCGCTTCGGGCGAGCAGGTGACGGCCGGCCTGATGGCAGTGGTGCTGAGCGAGATGGGCATTCCGTCGCGCTCGTTCCAGGGCTGGCAGGTGCCGATCAAGACCGACGACGCGCATGGCGCGGCGCGGATCGTCGAGATCGATCCGACCGAACTTGAGAAGCGCTTTGCCGATGGCGTGGTGCCGGTCATCACCGGCTTCCAGGGCGTCGCCCCGTCGGGCCGGGTGACGACGCTGGGCCGCGGCGGTTCCGATACCAGCGCGGTGGCCGTCGCCGCCGCCGTGAAGGCCGATCGCTGCGACATCTACACCGATGTCGATGGCGTCTATACCACCGACCCGCGCATCACTCCCAAGGCCAGGCGGCTTTCCAAGATCTCGTTCGAAGAGATGCTGGAAATGGCTTCGCTCGGCGCCAAGGTGCTGATGATCCGCTCGGTCGAGATGGCGATGGCGCATAAGGTGCGCCTCACCGTCCGCTCCACTTTCGACGATCCGAATGCGCCGCAGATCGCGCCGGACGGCACGCCCGGGGTTCCCGGCACAATCGTATGCGATGAGGAAGAGATCATGGAAAAGCAGATCGTTTCGGGCGTCACCCTGGCGCGCGCCGAATCCAAGATCACGCTGCGCGACGTCAAGGACCGGCCGGGTGTCGCCGCGGCGATCTTCGGGGCGCTCAGTGACGAATCCATCGTCGTCGACATGATCGTCCAGAACGTCTCCGAGGACGGCTCGACCACCGACATTACCTTCACCGTGCCCGATGCCGAGCACGACAAGGCGGTCAAGGCGCTGAAGGCCGCCGGCGAAGCGGGCCGCTTCGAGTACCGCACGCTGACCAGCGCCAAGGGCGGCGCCAAGGTTTCGGTGGTGGGCGTGGGGATGCGCAACCATGCAGGCGTCGCCGCCTCGATGTTCAAGGCGCTGGCCGACAAGTCGATCAACATCCAGCTGATCACCACCTCGGAAATCAAGACCTCGGTGCTGATCGATGACGAGTATGCCGAACTTGCGGTTCGCGCGCTCCATACGTATTACGGGTTGGACAAGCAGGACGCCTGAGACGCCTAGACCCCGGTCACGGCGCCGCTGGCGATAGGGCGGCGCCGGGCCGCCGGGCGGGAACGATGGCCATAGCGATCAGCGGGCCGCGCGTGCTGTTGAAGCAACTGCGCGAAACCATGGCGGAGCCGCTGGCTTCGCAGGCTCGGCTCGACAAGATCGTCAGTCTCATTGCCGACAACATGCACGCGGACGTCTGCTCGTTCTACGTGCTGCGCGATGACGGCGCCCTCGAGCTGTTCGCGACCCGCGGCCTCGCGGCCAGCGCCGTGCACATGACGACGCTCCGGCTGGGCGAAGGCCTCGTCGGCCTGATCGCGGCGCAGGCCGAACCGCTCAGCCTCGACAACGCCCCGGCGCACCCCGCTTTCGCCTATCGGCCGGAAACCGGTGAAGATCCGTTCCAGGCGTTCCTCGGCGTGCCGGTGCTGCGCGCCGGCCAGACGCTGGGCGTGCTGGTGGTGCAGAACCGCGATTCGCACGCCTATGGCGAAGATGAGATCGAGGCGATGCTGACCACGGCGACGCTGCTCGCCGAGATGATGTCGACCGCCGACTTCGATGCGCTGATCAAGCCCGGCCAGGACATCGACCTCAGGCGGCCGCGGCAATTCGCCGGCAACGGCTTCAGCGACGGCGTGGCGCTGGGCAAGGTGGTGCTGCATGACCCGCGTGTGGTGGTCACCAACTTCGTCGCCGAAGACACCGAGGTCGAACTGCAGCGGCTCACCGATGCGCTCGATCGGATGCGGCTGTCGATCGACCAGATGCTCAGCCATGGCGACATGCAGTCGTTCTCGGATCATCGCGAGATTCTCGAGAGCTACCGGATGTTCGCCAATGATCGCGGCTGGGTCGACCGGCTGACCGAGGCGATCAATAATGGTCTTACCGCCGAGGCGGCGGTGGAGCGGGTGCAGAACGACACCCGCGCCCGGATGATGCGGTCGACCGACCCCTATATCAAGGATCGGCTGCACGACCTCGACGACCTGGCCAACCGGCTGCTGCGCGTGCTCACCGGCGATGGCGCCACCGGCAAGAAGGATCTGCCCGACAACGCCATTCTGGTCGCCCGCAATATGGGGCCGGCGGACCTGCTCGAATATGACCGTACCCGGCTCAGGGCGGTGGTGCTGGAGGAGGGCGCCGCCATCTCACATGTGGCGATCGTCGCCAAGTCGCTGGGCCTGGTGGCGGTCGGGCAGGCCGAGAACATCGTCTCGATGTCGGAGACGGGCGACGACATCATCGTCGACGGCCAGCAGGGCACGGTCTACCTGCGGCCGACCCCGGACATGATCCAGGTCTATGTCGACAAGGTGCGACTGGGGGCCAAGCGCCGGGCGCATTACCTCGAACTGAAGGACAAGCCGGCCATCACCAGAGATGGCCACGAGATCACGCTGCTGCATAATTCGGGCATCGTCGCCGACCTGCCGATGCTGCAGGATACCGGGGCCTCGGGCGTCGGACTGTTCCGCACCGAGCTGCAGTTCATGATCGCCTCGCGGCTGCCGCGGCTGCGCGAGCAGGTCGAACTCTATTCCGAGGCGATCCGGCTGACCGAGGGCAAGCCGATCGTCTTCCGGCTGCTCGATATCGGCGGCGACAAGGTGATCCCGTATCTGCGCTACGAGGCCGAAGAGAACCCGGCCATGGGGTTCCGTTCGCTCCGCCTGGCGCTCGACCGGCAGGGGCTCTTACGCATCCAGATCCGGGCGCTGCTACAGGCCGCCAATGGCGGGCCGATGAAGATCCTCGTGCCGATGGTCACCGATGCCTGGGAGTTCCGCCAGACCCGTCTCGTGGTCAACAAGGAGCTCGAGCGCATGAAGCATGCCGGCCAGACGGTGCCGAGCAAGCTGGAACTGGGCGCCATGATCGAGGTGCCGTCGCTGCTGTGGGAGCTCGACCAGGTGCTGCCCGAGGCGGATTTCGTCTCGATCGGTTCGAACGACCTGGTGATGTTCCTCACCGCCGCCGACCGCGGCAACAAGCGCGTCGCCAAGTCGTACGATCCGATCGCGCTGCCGCGGCTCAGGGCGCTCAAGCACATCGTCGACATGGCCAAACGCTACAATGTGCCGCTCACCATGTGCGGCGAACTGGCCGGCCGCACCGTCGAGGCGCTGGCGCTGCTCGCCATCGGCATGACCAAGCTGTCGATGAGCCCGCCATCCATCGGTCCGATCAAGGAAATGATCCTCGGCACCGAACTCACCCCCATTCGCAATTCCGTCTCCGCCGCCCTGCTCGAAGGCGCGCATGGTCCCGGTATCCGCGAGCTGCTGCTCGACTGGGCCGGCCGGCAGGGGCTGGTGATCTAGGTATCCATGGCTACGCTTCCGCAGGACAAGCTCGACGCTCTCACCAAGCGCTTCGATTCGATCGAAGCGGCATTGTCGTCCGGGCCGTCGGCCGAGCAGTTTGTCAAACTGAGCAAGGAATATGCCGAGCTCGAGCCGGTGGTGCGGCCGATCCAGGCCTACCAGAAGCTCCTGGCCGATCTCGAATCGGCGGAAGAGCTGGCCGGATCCGGCGACAAGGAAATGGCCGAGATGGCGGCCGCCGAAATCGGCGAGCTGAAGCCGAGGATCGAAGCGGCAGTGGCCGAGATCCGCATCCTCTTGCTGCCCAAGGATGCGGCCGACGAACGAAGCGTCATCCTCGAAGTGCGCGGCGGCACCGGCGGCGACGAGGCGGCGCTGTTCGCCGGCGATCTGCTGCGCATGTACCAGCGCTATGCCGATCTCCAGGGCTGGAAGTTCAGCCTCCTGGAAGAAAGCCCGGGTGAAGTCGGCGGCTACAAGGAAGTGGTGGCCAACATCACCGGCAAGGGCGTTTACGCCAAGATGAAGTTCGAAAGCGGCGTGCACCGGGTGCAGCGCGTGCCGGCGACCGAAACGCAGGGCCGCATCCACACGTCCGCCGCGACGGTCGCCGTGCTGCCGGAAGTCGAGGAAATCGACATCGACATCAAGGCCGAGGACATCCGCATCGACACCATGCGCTCGTCGGGTGCCGGCGGCCAGCACGTCAACACCACCGATTCGGCGGTGCGCATCACCCACCTGCCCTCCGGCATCGTGGTGACCGCGTCGCAGAAGAGCCAGCACCAGAACCGCGCCACCGCCATGAAGGTGTTGCAGGCGCGGCTCTATGAAGAACAGCGCTATGCCCGCGACACGGCGCGGTCGGAAGCGCGCAAGGAACAGGTGGGCTCGGGCGACCGCTCGGAACGCATCCGGACCTATAATTTCCCGCAGGGGCGGGTGACCGATCATCGCATCAACCTGACGCTCTACAAGCTCGACAAGGTGATTGCCGGCGATGCGCTCGACGAGCTGATCTCGGCGCTGATCACTGAAAATCAGGCAGCGCAGCTTGCCGCCATGGAGGGGATTTCCTGACACTCAGCGTGGGCGCAGCATGGCGGGGGATCCGCGACCTGTTCCGCAAGGCCGGCATCGACACGGCCGAGCTGGATGCGCGGCTGTTCGCCGAAGCGGCCTTCGAGATGGACCGGCTGGAGCTGGTCAATCGCGAGCGCGAGGCGGTTCCGGCCAAGCAGCTGAAGGCGCTCGAGGCCTTCGCCGCGCGGCGCCTCAAGGGTGAGCCGGTGGTGCGGATCCTCGGCGAAAAGGAGTTCTGGGGGCTGAGCTTCAAGCTCAACTCGGCGACCCTGGTGCCCCGGCCGGAGACCGAATTGCTGGTCGAGCGTGGGCTCGAGGTGATCGGGGCGCTGAACAGCCCACGGATCCTCGATCTGGGTACCGGTACCGGCTGCATCCCGATTGCGCTGCTGACCGAGTATTCCGACGTTACTGCGGTGGCGGTCGATCTCTCGGCCGAAGCGCTGGAGATGGCGCGGTTCAACGCCAACCGGCACGGCGTGGGCAAGCGGTTCAGGACGCTGAAGGGCTCGTGGTTCGATCCGCTCGAGCCGGGTGAGCGGTTCGACCTCATCACTTCGAACCCGCCCTATATCGAGAGCTCGGTGATATCTGGGCTGATGCCGGAGGTGCGGGAGCACGATCCGCGGCTGGCGCTCGATGGCGGGCCGGACGGGCTTGCCGCCTATCGGGCGATCGCTGCCGAAGCCGGGTTGTTCCTCAAACCCGAGGGGGTGCTGCTGCTCGAAATCGGCTCCGGCCAGGGCAGCTCGGTCAGCGACATCCTGGTCGGCGCCGGCTTTGCCGAGGTGGAAGTCGTCCCTGATCTGGCAGGGCATGATCGCATGGTGGTGGCGCGTCTCAACGCCGACCCTTGAGTATCCGTTAGGGGCTCCCATATTTTGTGCTTGGAAAGGCAGGGCGAACCAGATAGGTTCCGGGTGCTGTCAATGGCGTGGTTGCGATCGCGCTTCGGTGACGGCCACCCGCTCATCGGCGAAGCTGCATTTGGCAGTGTTCGACTCTCGGACGAGGAACCGAGGCGTCTTGATGAGCCAAAAGTGGTTCAGCACACGATAGCTCAGGCACCGCTGGAACGAGACCGCCCGCGCTGGATATTGCGCCTGCGGCCCCCGGTGCCGATGTCCCCATGTTGCCTTCAGTATTCTTTTCCAAGGCTTGAAAAGAGACGATGAGACCAAACAACCAGCAGAACAACAAGAACCGCTCCCGTGGCCGGAACAACAATGGTGGCCGCAAGCACGGCAATCCGTTGAGCCGCAACTACGAGAGCAACGGCCCGGACGTGAAGGTGCGCGGCAACGCCTCGCATATCGCTGAAAAGTACCTGCAACTCGCCCGCGACGCGCAATCGTCCGGCGACAGCGTGATGGCCGAGAACTATCTGCAGCACGCAGAACACTATTTCCGCATCCTCTCGGCGGCCCAGCCGCAGAACCAGCAGCGCGACCAGTTCGGTCAGCAGGCCGAAGAGGATGATTACGACGACGATTTCGCGCCGATCAACGATCGCTTCGCATCGCCCGAGCCGCGCCAGTTCAACCAGCAGCCGCAGCAGCACGACCAGCAACAGCAACCGCAGCAGCAGCCGATCCCCGGCAGCGAGCCGGTGGTGATGGCGGTGGTGGAAACCGTTGCCGCCGCGCCGCAGGCTGTCGCCGAAGGCGAGGCGCCGCCGGCCGATGGCGAGCCGCGCCGCCGCGATCGCCGGCCGCGCCGCCGCTCGCGTGGGCAGGGTGGTGAAGGTGGGGCCGATCCGGCCGGCGCCCCGCAGCCCGATGTCGGCGAGCTGCCGGCCTTCCTCACGGCCGGGAATACGCCGGCCGAATAAGCCGATACGCCTTGGAAGAGCATAAGGCCGGGAGCGATCCCGGCCTTTGTCGTTTCAGGCGCAGAGCCGCAGCGCCGTGGTTTCAGCCGCGGCGCCGGCGGGCGGACGGCCGAGCCCGTAGCGCACAAGGATGCGGTCGATCCACAGGCCGGGCGTGCCGGTCGGGCGCTGGCGCGGCGCCAAGGGCAGCAGCACCGCCTCCAGCCGTTCCAGCGCCTCGAGCAGCGCTTTGCCGTCGGACGGCGTGAGCGTGTCGCGGGTCGCGCCATCGGTCAGCGCGATGATGCGGCCGCGCTGCAGCATCTTGGCGATCGCATCGGTCGCGCTCCAGTGGCGGAGGCAGACACCGTAGCCGCCATTGATCCAGTCGGCCCATTCGGCCGCGGCCAGCGTCGCGGCGGCGCCCGGGGACAGCACGCCGCCGACATAGACGTCCGGGTAGGCTAGCTGCCCATCGGGCAGGGCGCGGAGCTGGGTGACGAACTCGATGACGAAATCGGCGGCAAAGCGCCGGGCGATCTCGGTCGGGGCCTCGGCCATGCCGAGCGCGCGGCGCAGCCACCACACGGCGGCAGGAGAATACCAGTCGGTCGGGATGCCCTGCGGCTCGCCGCCATGGGCGCCGCCGATCGGGCTCGAGAACGAGCCGTTGGGCCAGATGCGATAGCTCGGCTGCGGCAGGGCGCCGGCGGCGATCAGGCCGGCGACGGTGGCAATGTCGCTGTCGGCGCGTTGAGCGAGTTCCGCCAGCTCGATGAAATGGCGTTCGACATAGGCCTGAAGGATGGCGACGGCTGACATCGGCATGACCTCCTGATGCCCCCTGGGGAGCGTCGGGCCAGTCTAGCAGCGACATTTGCTGCGGCAACGCCGGTTGGCCCTTTTCTCATTCGAAACGCTCCCCATATCAGCGTCGAGGCTTGGGAGCGCCGCTGAGCGGGCCCCGGGTCTTGATCTGGTTCGATCGATGCTTTCACGGTTTCGTTTGAGCCAAATCAACGCTTCAGGCGTTGGATGCGTGCCTCATTCAGGGCGATCCGACGTGCCAGACGAGGAGAGTTGAATGAATATCGAGAAATACACCGAGCGCGCGCGCGGCTTCATCCAGAATGCGCAGCAGCTGGCGCTCGGCCAGGGCCACCAGCAATTCGCGCCGATCCACCTGCTCAAGGTGCTGCTCGACGATGAAGAGGGGATGGCCGCCGGGCTGATCGCCAAGGCGGGCGGCGACGCGCGGATCGCGCGAGCCGAGACCGAAGCGGCGCTCAAGAAGATTCCAAAAGTATCCGGTGATGCCGGCCAGCTCTACCTGAGCCGCGAGCTGGCGCGGGTGTTCGAGACCGCCGAGAGCGCCGCACAGAAGGCCGGCGATTCCTTCGTGACGGTGGAACGGCTGCTGCTGGCCCTGACCGTCGAGAAAGACACCGATGCGGGCAAGATCCTTGCCTCATCGGGTGTTACCCCGCAGGGGCTGAACGAGGCGATTAACGAGATCCGCAAGGGGCGCACCGCCGATTCCGCTTCGGCCGAGAACCAGTACGACGCGCTGAAGAAATACGCCCGCGACCTCACCGAGGCGGCCCGCGAGGGCAAGATCGATCCGGTGATCGGCCGCGACGAAGAGATCCGCCGTACCGTGCAGGTGCTGAGCCGCCGCACCAAGAACAACCCGGTGCTGATCGGCGAGCCCGGCGTCGGCAAGACCGCCATCGTCGAAGGCCTCGCCATCCGTATCGTCAATGGCGACGTGCCGGAATCGCTGAAGAACAAGGCGCTGCTGTCGCTCGACATGGGCGCGCTGATTGCCGGCGCGAAGTATCGCGGCGAATTCGAGGAGCGGCTGAAGGCGGTGCTCAACGAAATTTCGTCGGCCGATGGGCAGATCATCCTGTTCATCGACGAGATGCACACGCTGGTCGGCGCCGGCAAGACCGATGGGGCGATGGATGCATCGAACCTGTTGAAGCCGGCGCTCGCCCGCGGTGAACTGCACTGCGTCGGCGCCACGACGCTCGATGAATACCGCAAGCATGTGGAGAAGGACGCGGCTCTGGCCCGTCGCTTCCAGCCGGTATTCGTCGACGAGCCGACGGTCGAGGACACCATCTCGATCCTGCGCGGCCTCAAGGAGAAGTACGAGCTGCACCACGGCATCCGGATTTCGGATTCGGCCATCGTCGCCGCCTCGACCCTGTCGAAGCGCTACATTGCCGACCGCTTCCTGCCCGACAAGGCGATCGACCTGATCGACGAGGCGGCGGCGCGGCTGCGCATGGCGGCCGAGTCCAAGCCCGAAGAGCTCGACGAACTCGATCGCCGCATCATGCAGCTCAAGATCGAGCGCGAGGCGCTGAAGAAGGAGACCGACGAGGGGTCCAAGACCCGCCTTGGTCGCCTCGAGCAGGAGCTTGCCGATCTCGAAGAGCAGGCCAATACGCTCTCAGCGCGCTGGCAGGCCGAGAAGGAACGCATGCAGGGCAGCCAGAAGCTCAAGGAAGAGCTCGACAAGGCGCGCACTGATCTGGAGCTGGCGCAGCGGACCGGCAATCTCGCCAAGGCGGGCGAGCTGGCCTATGGCGTGATCCCCGACCTCGAAAAGCGCATCAAGTCGGCTGACGATCCGGATGGTGACGGCAAGCCCGACAACCCGATGGTCGAGGAAGTGGTGATGCCGAGCCACATCGCCGGCGTGGTCAGCCGCTGGACCGGTATTCCGGTCGACCGGATGCTCGAAGGCGAGCGCGAAAAGCTGCTCGGCATGGAAGCCGAACTGGGCAAGCGCGTCATCGGTCAGGCCGAGGCCGTCGAGGCGGTGGCCAAAGCCGTGCGGCGAGCCCGGGCGGGGCTGCAGGATCCGAACCGGCCGATCGGCTCGTTCATGTTCCTGGGGCCAACCGGCGTCGGCAAGACCGAGCTCACCAAGAGCCTCGCGCAGTTCCTGTTCGATGATGAACATGCGCTGGTGCGGCTCGACATGAGCGAGTTCATGGAAAAGCACTCGGTCGCCCGGCTGATCGGCGCCCCTCCGGGCTATGTCGGTTACGACGAAGGCGGGGTGCTGACCGAGGCGGTGCGGCGTCGGCCCTACCAGGTGGTGCTGTTCGACGAGATCGAGAAGGCGCACCCGGATGTGTTCAATATCCTCTTACAGGTGCTCGACGACGGACGGCTGACTGATGGGCAGGGGCGGACGGTGGACTTCCGCAACACGCTGATCATCATGACCTCCAACCTGGGGTCGGAATACCTGGTCAACCTGCAGGACGGCGAATCGGTCGAACTGGTGCGCGGCAAGGTGCTGGATGTGGTGAAGGCCTCGTTCCGGCCGGAATTCCTCAACCGCATCGACGACATCATCGTCTTCCACCGGTTGCAGCGCGACCATATGGGAGCGATCGTCGACATCCAGCTCGGCCGCCTGCGCGGGCTGCTGAAAGAGCGCGACATCTCGCTCGAGCTGACCGCTGCAGCGCGCGAGTGGCTGGCCAACGAGGGGTACGACCCCGCCTATGGCGCAAGGCCGCTGAAGCGGGTGATCCAGCGCGAGGTGCAGGACCGGCTGGCCGAGGAGATCCTCGCAGGCCGGGTCACCGACGGGCAGACCGTGGTGATCGATGCCGGCGACGGTGGATTGCGGCTCGGCAGCGGTTCGCCCGAAGCGCCCGGCATCGACGCCGCAGCATAAGCAACGAGGGCCGGTCCAGCGACCGGCCCTTTTCTATTGGGCGCTCTCGGGGATCGTCGGCGTCACGCCGTTCATCATGTCGATCAGCACCTGGTAGACTAAATCCGGATCGCCGGTCGGCTGGTGCGGGTCGATCAGGTCGTGCCCGAGCTCCAGCGCCAACGGCAAGCGGACCACGTTCACCGTGACGCCGTGCGCCTGCCAGCGGAGCGCCAGTTCCTCGGCCTTGGGGTTGCTGACCGCATCGTCGGCTTCGTTGATCAGCATGCCCAGCCGAGGCGAGAGCGGCGCCCTGGCGGCGGCATCGTCCATCAGTGCCATGCTCAGGCGGAGCGCCTGCGCCAGGCCGTGCGTGGCATAGCGCGGGTAGGCGTAGGTCATGCCGGGCGGGTTGTCGCGCGTCGCCGGATCCCACCACACCATCGTATTGGGAGCGTTGAGCAGCAGGGCGGTCGCCGCATGGTTGGCCCAGCCCGGGATCAGGTTGGGACTGAGGAACGGCGCGATGGCGATCGCCTGGTCGGCATCGGCGCGGTGCTGGCCGATCCAGCCGGCGATGATGCCGCCGGCCGACAGCCCTGATATCACCACCTCATCGCCGAGCCCCTGGGCGATATCGGTCGTCGTGTTGCCGACGGCGACCATCTGCTCTGCGGTGAGGTCGGCCAGTGCGAGGCTCATCTGGTCGGCATCGCCATGCTGCGGGATGCGCGGCAGGTAGACATTGTAGCCGAGCGCGAACAGCTTCGCCGCCAGCTGCTCGGCCTGGGCCGGGCAGTTGGTCAGGCCGTGGAAGAACACCACGACGCGCGCCATCTTGCGGCCGTGCGTCAGGAGCGTCGAGCGGCAGCGCGGGTTGAGCGGCAATGCGGCTTCCTCGGTTCGCACCGCCTCGATTCTGGCGACCGCGTCGTCGTAGCTCCGGGCTGGGCTGCTTGCGGCGGCGCTGCTCCTGAGGCTCTGGGTATCGAGCGGCAGCACGGCCAGCACCGCGAAGGCGCCGGCCAGGGCGACGACCAGCAGCAGCGCCAGGCCGGCCGCCAGCTTGGGCACGGTCCGCCAGAAGCCGCGCCGTTCGCGCTGGGCGATCGTCTCGGGGTGGCGGCGATGCAGTGCCAGTACCAGCGCCATGCCGACCACGGCCAGGGCGAGGGTCGAGGCGAAGCCGGTGGTCAGCTGCGTGAGAATGGTGCGCAGCAGGATGTTGCCGCCTCGGCTGGCATAGGTCTCGGGATCGAGGCTGCCGCTGCGCAGCAGGTCGGCCAGCGTCAGCACCACCGGGTAGGAGAAGAAGGCCACCAGCACGCCGGCGACGGCGCCGCGCAGCAGGGTATGGCGGCGGACCCGGACCAGCAGCAGCCACCAGAACAGCGCGCCGGTCAGCCCGACGCCGACGAACAGCGTCAGCCAGCTGACGCTGCCGCGCGGGCTGGCGACGAGATCATTGATGGTCACGCCGGTCAGCGGCACCGACAGCAGCGCGGCAATGGCGAAGGCGAGGCCGGCCAGCACCGTCCACCAGCCATGGCGCGGCGGCGCGGCTCGACGATCTTGCTGGCTCATGGATCCAGGCGCCCCTCATCGCGGACAGCAGTGCAGCAGGTCGGTGTCGACGCCGCCATCTAAGCGTGGCCGGTGTTGATTGGCGATGATTTTAGTCGACTCGCATGGCCGAACGGTCGACTTTGCTATGAGGCGCCGGCCATTATCGGGTCGCTAGCCTCAGCTGGAGGAGACGGATGGAGGGATCGACGGTCGCCTGGCTGCTGCTGGCGCTCGAAATCGGCCTGCAGCTGTTCTTCGTCGGCCGCGCCTTGCTGAGGCCCTATCGCGAGCCGGTGTCGCGCCTCGCCTGGGTGATGATCATCGTCATCGCACCGCTGGTCGGAATGATCGCCTATGTGCTGGTGGGCGAGACCAATATCGGGCGCAGCCGCACTGCGCGACTGCGGAAGGCCTTCGAAACGCTGCCGCCGCCCTTCGGAACGCCCGATGTCGAGGCGCAACTGCCGGAAGCGACCTTGCCGCTGTTTCGCGCCGGCACCTCGGTCAGCGGCTATCCGCCAGTCGCCGGCAATCGGGCATCGCTGCTCGAGAGTTCCGAGGCGGCGATCGATGCGATGGTCGCCGATATCGACGCGGCGACCGACCATGTGCACCTGCTGTTCTATATCTGGCTGCCCGACCGCAACGGGTTGAAGATCGTCGCGGCGCTGCAGCGGGCGGCGATCCGCGGCGTCACCTGCCGGACGATGGCCGATGATGTGGGCTCGCGCGCCATGATCCGTTCGGAGCACTGGCGCGCCATGCGGGCGGCCGGGGTGCAACTGGCGCGCGCCATGCCGATCGGCAACCCGCTGATCGGCGCCTTGTGGGGGCGGCTCGACATGCGCAACCACCGAAAAATCGTCGTCATCGACAATGCGGTGACCTATTGCGGCAGCCAGAACTGCGCCGACGCCGCCTTCGCCCCCAAGGCGAAATTCGCGCCGTGGGTCGATGTGATGGTGCGGCTCGAAGGCCCGATCGTGCGGCAGAACCAGCACCTGTTCGCATCGGACTGGATGGGGCATGGCGAGGACGACCTGACCGAACTGCTGCAGCGCCCGCTGCCGCCGGCGCAAAAGGGGTTCGTCGCCCAGGTTATCGGCACCGGCGCCACCGTCCGGCCCTCGGCAATGCCCGAAATCTTCGTCTCGGTGATGAACGCGGCGCGCCGCGAGCTGGTGATCACCACGCCCTATTACGTGCCTGACGAAACCATCCAGGCGGCGCTCTGCGCCAGCGCCTATCGCGGGGTCGAGACCACTTTCATCGTGCCCGAGCGCAACGACTCGTGGGTGGTGGCCGCCGCCAGCCACAGTTACTATGCCGAACTGCTCGAGGCCGGCGTGATCATCCGCGAATACCGGGGCGGGCTCCTTCATTCCAAGACCATGACGGTCGATGGCGAGCTGGCGCTGATCGGTTCAGCCAACATGGACCGGCGCAGTTTCGAGCTGAACTTCGAGAACAACATGCTGATCGCCGACGCCGCACTTACCGCAGCGCTGCGGCAGCGCCAGCAGAGCTATATCGAAGCCTCGGTGCTGGTGCATGCCGCCGAAGTGGAGGCGTGGGGCGGGGCGCGCCGGATGTGGAACAACACCATCGCCATGCTGGGGCCGGTGTTGTGAGGGCGGACCCCGGAGGGAGGGCGAAGTGCAGCTGCCGACCTGGTTGAAGCGGCTCCTCGATGGCTTCTCCGACATGGGGCTGGTGGTGGGCGCCGTGCTGTTCGCGCTGGCGCTCACCCCCTCGTTGCTGCCGCGCGATGCGCTGGTCCAGGGCGTGCTGTCCGGCTGCGCCTTCGGCATCGGCTACGGCATCGGCGTATCGCTCGAATGGCTCTGGGCCTATATGGGCTTCAAGCTCCCGGCGAGCCGCTACACCTATTGGCTGAAGTTGGCTGCAGCGGTGGGCTGCGTCGTATTGATGGTGGCGTGCCTCTACCAGACGGCGGGGTGGCAGAACTCGGTGCGGGCGGTGATGGGGCTCGAGCCGGTCGAGGCGCGCCATCCGATCTGGGTGGTGCTGATCGCCATCGTGCCGGCCGCAATCCTGATCTATCTGGGCAAGCTGCTCGCCTATGGCGTCGCCGTGGTGTCGCGGTGGCTGGTGCGGTTCGTGCCGCGGCGCGTGGCGCTGGTCGGCAGCCTGGTGGTGGTCGGGATCGTCGCGATCACGCTGGTCAACGGCGTGCTGATGCGCGGCGCCCTGCGCGCGGCCGATGAGTTTTTCCTGAGGCTCGACGGCGTGGCCGGCCAGTTCGGCGATCCTCCGCAGATCGCGCTGCGCTCGGGCAGCGCGGCGTCGCTCATTGCCTGGAGCAGCATTGGCCGCGATGGGCGCATCTATGCCAATTCCGGGCCGAGCAAGGCCGACATCGAAACGGTGATCGGGCGGCCGGCGCTCGAACCGATCCGGGTTTCCGTCGGGCTCCGATCGGCACCGACGACCGAGGCACGGGCCGAGCTGGCCCTCGCCGAATTGAAGCGCACCGGGGCTTTCGATCGGTCGGTGCTGGTGATCGTGACACCGGTCGGGACCGGCTGGGTCGATCCGGCCGGCATGGATACGCTCGAGTACCTGCTCGCCGGCGACGTCGCTTCGGTGTCGCTGCAATATTCCTACCTGCTCAGCCCGCTGTCCCTCCTGGTGGAACCGGACTATGGCATCGAGGCCGCCGAGGCGCTGTTCAATGCCGTCTACGACTACTGGACGACGCTGCCGCACGCCTCGCGGCCGCACCTTTACCTCAGCGGGCTCAGCCTCGGGGCGCACGCCTCGCAGGCCTCGACGCAGTTCTTCGATGTGCTGCAGGACCCGTTCCAGGGGGCGCTCTGGGTGGGACCGCCATTCACCAGCGGGGTATGGCGCTGGGCCACCAACAACCGGCGGCCCGGTACGCCCGAGTGGCTGCCCAGCTTCGGTAACCGCACCGTCATCCGCTTCACCAACCAGGGGAGCGGTTTGACGATCGCCGACGTGCCCTGGGGGCCGATGCGGATCGCCTTCATGCAGCATGCCAGCGACCCGATCGTCTTCTTCGACTACGCGACGCTGCATCGCGCGCCGGACTGGCTGAAAGGGCAGCGTGGAGCGGATGTCTCGCCGATCCTCAACTGGTATCCGGTGGTGACCTTCCTGCAATTGGTGATGGACATGGCGCTGGCGCTCGACGTGCCACCCGGCTACGGCCACAACTACTCGGCGGACAACTACATCGACGCCTGGATGGCGCTGGTCGAGCCGCCGGGCTGGGATGCCGCCGCGCTGGCCCGGCTCAAGGTCGAAGTCGCGGCACGCCTCGCCGCCGTGCACCAGGACAAATCGCCGGTGCCCAAGTGACCACCACCGCTGCCGATGGCCCCCAACCTCTCCGCGCACCCTGGTGAGTTCGATCGCCGTACGATTGCCTGAGCATCGGCGATGCGATAAGAACAAATAGCGAACTCCCGGAGTGATGAAGATGAAGCAGCGCTATCAGATCGACTATCTCGAGTTCCCGTCCAAGAGCGTGCTGGACAGTCACCGTTTCTTCGCCGAGGCGTTCGGCTGGAGCTTCACCAGCTACGGCCCGAGCTACGAGGCGATCAATGACGCCGGCATCGATGCCGGGATCGACGCGAGCGAGGGGCGTACCGAGAAGCCTTTGGCAGTGATCCGCACCGAGGACCTGGAACTGGCCGAACGCGAGGTGCTGGCGGCCGGCGGCGAGATCACCCGGCCGGCCTTCGATTTTCCGGGGGGCCGGCGGTTTCACTTCCGCGAGCCGGGCGGCAACGAACTCGCCGTGTGGATCGAGAAGGCGTAGGCTCGCGGCTCGGCATCAGGGAGCCCGAGATGAACGACGTCAGATCGAATGGCGCAGTGGCGTCGTTCTGCCCGCCTCAGAACCGCATCTATGTGCTGGTGGCGGCGATCCTCGCCTCCTCGATGGGGTTCATCGACGGCTCGGTGCTGTCGATCGCCACCCCGGCGATCCGCGCCAATCTCGGCGCCAGCCTCGCCGACGCGCAGTGGATCTCCAACGCCTATATGCTGTTCCTTGCCTCGCTGCTGCTGATCGGCGGCGCGGCAGGCGACCGCTTCGGCCTGAGGAACGTCTTCGCGCTCGGCATCGTGCTGTTCGTCGTGGCGTCGCTGATCTGCGCCGTGGCGCCGAACCCGGGCTTCCTGATCATCGCCCGCGCGGTGCAGGGGTTCGGCGCGGCGCTGATGGTGCCGGGCAGCCTCGCCATCATCGCCAAGGCCTATCCGCGCGAGGAGCGCGGCAAGGCGATCGGGCTGTGGTCGGCATTTTCCTCGCTCACCACGATCCTCGGGCCGGTGATCGGCGGGTTCGTCCTCACCACCATGGGCGATTGGAGCTGGCGGCTGGTGTTTGCCATCAACCTGCCGCTGGGCGGCATCGCGCTGGCGCTGTTGTTCCTCAAGGTGCCGGCGGACCAGCCGGAAGCCGGGCGGCGGCTCGACCTCGTCGGTGGCGCGCTCATCACCGTGGCGCTGCTGCTGATCGCGCTCGGGCTCACCGGAACCGGCGGCAACGCGCCGGTGCTGAGCCATGTGCTGGCCTATTGCGGCATCGGGCTGGTGGCGCTCGTCGCCTTCCTCTGGTGGGAGGCGCGCAGCAAGGCGCCGATGCTGCCGCTCTATCATTTCAGGAACGTCGCCTTTTCGGGGGCGCAGGGGCTGACCTTTGCGCTCTACTTCGCACTTTCGGCGGTGACCTTCTTCCTGCCGATGACGCTGATCGGCGGCTGGGGCGTCACGGCCGCCGAGGTCTCGATCGCCTTCCTGCCGTTCGGCATCGCGCTCACCGTGCTGTCGCCCTATGCGGGGCGGCTCTCCGACAAGGTCGGGCCGGGGCCGATGATCACGCTCGGCGCGGTGATCGTCGCCATCGCCTTTGCACTGCTCGGACTGTTGGCGCCGCTGCAGAATGTCTGGCTCGGGGTGCTGCCGCTGACCATCCTGATGGGGCTGGGGATGAGCGCGGTGGTGTCGCCGCTTTCCACCGCGGTGATGACCTCGGTGGAAGATCGTGACACCGGGCTCGCCTCGGGCGTCAACAATGCGGTGGCGCGCGTTGCGGGCCTCCTGGCGGTGGCGCTGATGGGCGGGGTGGCGGCGTTCGTGTTCGAGCGCGCCCTCGGCGGATATGCTGAGCTGTCGCTGTTCTTCGGCATGCAGCCCGACGCCCCGCTTGCCGCCGATGTCGAGACGGCGCGCCAGGGCGCCAACAATGCCGCCTTCGCCGCCATCGCCTACAGCAATGCCGGGCTGGCGCTGCTTTCGGCAGTGATCGCCTGGTTCACCCAGGAGAACAAGCTGAGGCGCAGGTAGTTGCTGCGAAGCGGACATTCCCGCTGGCGCGGGAATGAGGTCTTGCCTGGCTGAGGAGGAGCGCCGGCCTTAGTTCAGTGCGGCGACGGTCATCGGCGCGGCGTCGCGCTTCATCAGGTCACGGATCTGCGCGATGGTCTGCTCGAAATTGCCCTCGTATTGGGCCGAGAGCGACTTGTCGCGCGGCAGCTTCACGCTCAGCGGATCGACGAAACGGCCGTTGACCTTGATCTCGAAGTGCAGATGCGGGCCGGTGGAGTTACCGGTCGAGCCGACATAGCCGATGATCTGGCCCTGGCGGACGCGAACGCCCGGCTTGATGCCGTCGGCGATGCGGCTCTGGTGGCCATAGCCGGTCTCGAAGCCGTTCACGTGCTTGATCTCGACATACTTGCCGTAGCCGGAAACCCATTGGGCCTTTTCCACCACGCCGTCGCCGGAGGCGTAGATCGGCGTGCCGGTCTTGGACGCCAGGTCGACGCCGGTATGCATGCGGCGCGACTTGAAGATCGGATGCACGCGGTTGCCGAAGCGGCTGGCGAGGCGTCCGCCGCCCTGCAGCGGCCGGCGGGTGAGGAAGCGTTTGCCGGTTTCGCCGTCCGGATCATAGAAATCCACGGTGCCGTCGTCGGTGCGGAAGCGGAACAGCTCGCGCGTCGTGGTGCCGAGCTTCAGCGCCACATAGAGCAGATCCTGGTGGCCGCTGGCATCCTTCTCGGTTTCGAGGATTTCGATCGAGTCGCCGGCGCTGATGCGCTTGGTCAGGTCGATGTCGTAGGCGAACATGGCGACGATACGCGAGGTGACGGCGTCGTCGATATCGTGCTTGCGCGCCGTCTCCCAGATCGAGCGGTAGACCGAGGGCAGGTTGTTGACGTTGATTTCCTCGGTGTCTTCTTCCGGGAATTCGATCTTGGGCGGCTCGAGGCCGAGCACGTAATTGCCGCGGTCGGTCAGCGCGGCGGTCGCCGCATGCTTGATCTCGCCGGTCTTGGGATCGGGGAAATAGATGCTGAGCCGATGCGGAATCAGGGTCTGCGAGTTGCGCGCCGGGCCCATCAGGATGCGCAGGCGAGCGCCCCCCGGCACATTGGTCGATTGCAGCACGTTCTTCAGCGTCGCCGCGATCATGTCATAGGTCTGGTTGTCGAAGCCGTTCTTCAGCAGCGGCTCCTTCAGCGAGCCGGTGTCGCGGATGGTGACGACGCGCTCGGAGCGGCCGAGCCCGGCATCTTCCGCCAGCTTGGTCTTGGGCAGGATCGAGACATTCTCGGCGACGCCCGAGAGGCCACCATCGGTGACGACGCCAAGATCGCGGATGCCGGTATCGGGGGCGGCATAGGCGAGGGCAACCTCGCCTTCGCCGCCGCCTTCGGCAAACAGGTTCTCCACCGTCGAGCGTACGAAGTCCGAAGCGCTCTTGTCGGAAATGGCGGGGGCGGGAACGAAGGTCGCGGGGAGGGCGGCCGTCTTGATCTGCACCTCGCCCTCGACCTCGGCGCCATAGATCTCCGGATTGGCCACGTCATCGCCGTCGGCGACGACCGGCTGGCTGGCGTCGATCATCGCCACCGGATCGTAATCGGGAATGTCGTTGGACAGTGCCGTGGCGGCGGTGGCCAGCGTGGCGCGGACGCGCACGAAGGGTTGCTTCCGGATCAGGGCGCGGCCGTCGACCGTTTCGCGGATCGAGGCCTCGACGATTTCCAGCTCCGATCGGGTCTTGGCCACCGGGCGGACGCGATCCCCCTTCACCTGCGAGTCGACGGCGCTCACCTCCGGCTTGGTGATCAGCTGCAGCGCCTCGTAGGCAGTGGAGAAGGTGTCCTGGCCTTCGAACGATACATAGAGAGCGGCGCCCATCAGCAGCACCGAGGTGAGGCCGGTCATCACCGTGCCGGTGAGCCAGGCGAAGCTCAGCTCGCGGCCGTGGGGGATTTCACCGTCGGTGGATTGCACGGTCAGTGCAGGACCGTCCTCGAAGCCGCTCGCTTTGAGAAGCGCGGCGGTGCGATTGCGTTGTGCTGGGTTCAACCCTGTTCGCCTGCTGCCTAGTGCTGAAGCCGTCCGCCCTGGCCAGAAGCAGTGCCGCGCGCTCACGCGCGAGTCAACTCACTGGCTGACGCCTTGGTGAGAGGACAATGCGGCAAAACTAGGCCTCGGCGGCTGCCCGGTAAGCGCTGGAGCGAAACTGCACCGGACAATCTGCAGAGCGAGTCTCCCTTGCCAACCTCCGAAACGACGGATCGGCCGCCGATTCATGCGCCCGGCGGAGATTTCCACAGGGGGCGGGAGCATCGCTCGAGCCCCTTGAACACGCCGATTGCGAACACCAGATGACAGTCCTCGCGCGCGCGTGCTATACAAAGCGCCAGACGGGTTTGACGGCTGTCCGGGCGGGTGTCCGCGAAAAATGTCAGATTCGTCATTTTGGGCTGTTGACACCTCAAAGGGGTCGCCCCTATAACCCGCCCATCGCTGAAGACCGCGGCGGCGGAAACGACGCCAAAGACTGAAGCAAACCTCTGAAAGCGCTAAGAAATTAGGGATTTCAGGTTTCAAAATTCGGACCTTCCGAAAGTTGAAATGAGGGTGTTGACAGACGAAAATGTCTCGAATACAACCCGCCACGTTGACGACGCCGAGCACTA
>MKVB01000010.1:0-9358 GCA_001899085.1 Devosia sp. 66-14
AGAAGGCGTTTGACGACTTCGCTGCGTCCGGCACCGACACCGCCGCCAACCGCAAGATTCTCGGTCTGAGCTGAAGAACAGGCGCGGGGTCCCACCACGCCCGGGTGTCACCCTGGGCGCGGCGGGACTTTCGCCAACAACACAAGGGAGCAGGAACAAAAATGGCAGAGAACGGCGCTCCGCGCATTCGCCTGGGTATGGTCGGTGGCGGCACCGGTGCCTTCATCGGCTACGTTCACCGTGTCGCCGCCCGCATCGACGGCGACTATGAACTCGTCGCGGGCGCGCTGTCGTCCAACGCGGCGACCGCACTCGAAAGCGGCAAGAACCTCGGCCTCGCCGAGGACCGCATCTACACCTCGTACGAGGAGATGGCCGCCAAGGAATCCGCCCGCAAGGACGGCATCCAGGCGGTGTCTATCGTCACACCCAACCATGTGCATTTCGGCCCGGCCAAGGCCTTCCTCGAGGCCGGCATCCACGTCATCTGCGACAAGCCGCTGACCTCGACGCTGGACGACGCGCGAGCTCTGGCGGCGATCAAGCCGAAAAAGGGCGCCAAGTTCCTCCTCACCCACAACTACACCGGTTATCCGCTGGTGCGGCAGGCGCGTGAGCTGGTGAAGTCGGGCGCTCTGGGCAAGATCCGCGTGGTGCAGGTCGAGTACCCGCAGGATTGGCTCACCAACGCCACCGACCCCGGCAACAAGCAGGCCAGCTGGCGTACCGACCCCAAGCGCTCCGGCGCCGGCGGCGCCATCGGCGACATCGGCACCCACGCCTACAACCTGGCGCGTTTCGTCACCGGCCTGAAGACAGAGGCGGTGAGCGCCGAGCTCACCAGCTTCGTCAAGGGGCGCAAGCTCGATGACGACGTGCAGATCAAGCTGCGCTTTGCCGGCGGCGCCAAGGGCATGCTGTGGGCAAGCCAGGTCGCGGTGGGCAACGAGAACGGCCTGCAACTGCGCGTCTATGGCGAGAAGGCCGGTCTGGAGTGGCGGCAGGACAACCCGAACTACATGTGGTTCACCGAGTTCGGCAAACCCAAGCAGCTGCTGACTCGTGGCGGCGCCATCTCGGCTCCGCCCGCCGCCGCGATGAATGTCCGCATCCCGGGCGGCCACCCCGAGGGCTATCTCGAGGCGTTCGCGACGCTCTACAGCCAGTTCGCCCAGGTTATCCGTGGCGAGGGCAAGGACGTCGCGGGGCTGCTCCCCAGCCTCGCCGACGGGGTGGAAGGCATGGAATTCATCATGGCCTCCGTCGCTTCGTCGAAGGCCGACGGCAAGTGGACCAAGCTCAGCGAAGTTTGAGACTGAACGGGGCGGCAGCCCGGCGGTTGCCGCCCCCACCCGTTTTTGGTTTCCCTGCCGCTTGCGGGGAGGGGACACGGGATGGGGGACCGCTCGCGAAAACCCATCGCGGGTCTACACCCACGCCAGCACCGCCCCCCAGACCAGCACCAGCCCCGACGCCGTCAGCCCGATCAGCACGACGCGCCTGAACCCCACCGTGGTCAGCCGTTTGAACACCAGCACGCCCAGGATCGCGAACGGCACCAGTGTGCCGCCGGTCAGTGCCAAAGCCCCGACCATGCCGGGCTCGATCGTCCCGGCGATCAGGTAGACCGTCAGCGTCGCGGTATGCATGGCGATATTGAAGCCCTGCAGCACGCCACGCTGCTCGTCCTTGCTCCAGCCGCGCAACGTCGTCCATAGCGTCGGCACCGGACCGGAGATCGCCGCCATGCCGCCCAGCACGCCGCCGATCCAGCCGATCGCCGCGTCGGCCAGTCGTCCGCCCCAACCGAACCGGATGTCCGGCCGCAGCAGCAGCATCAGCGGACAATAGGCGACGAGGAACAGCCCGAGCCCGAATTTGAACAGGTTGGGGTCGGCCGCGCCCACCAGTTGCGCGCCGATCGGCACCCCGATCAGTCCGCCGACAATGAACGGCAGCGCCGCCCTGATGCTGAAACCGCGCCAGACGAAGGGCAGGGTCACCAACTGTCCGACCAGCGAGCCGAACACCGACAGCACCACGGCGAGCCTGGGGTCGACGCCCCACGCCCAGACCGACAGCGCCACCAGCGCGAAGGCAAAGCCCGAGACGCCCTGCGCGAACCCGGCCAATGCCGCTCCAGCGGCGATCAGCACCAGGGTCTGGTCCATGACTTAGCGCCGCCTGTTCGGCCGGCCCGCGGCGGTGGCCGGCGCGACCGAACGATCCATGCGCTCGACCTTGAACCCCGCCTCGCGGAGCAGTGTCGGCACGCCCACCGGACCGGCCAGGTGCCCGGCGCCGACGATGATCATCGCGTTATCGTTGTCGGCCAGCATCTGGGCGATCTGCGTCGTACAGCGCCGGTTGCGGTCGCCCAGCATGCGCTTGTAGATCGGCGTATCCACCGAGCCGAACGCTGCGTTCATCACCTCGCCAAGCGCTTCGACATTACCCGCGTGCCACAGCTCGGCGAGCGTACCAAGCGCCTGGTTCGGGTCGTCGGCGCTCTCGATGGTGCGCATCAGCGATTCGACCTGCACCGCCTCGGGCACGCCGGCAAACATGCGGAACTGGGTCTCCGAAGTCTCGAGTTCGCGCCGCCGGTCGACGGAAATCTCGTCGAGCAGCACCAGTTCAACTCCGGCCTGCCGGCCCAGCCCGCCCGAGGTGAGCGAGGCGCTCATCAGCGTCAGCTCGGCCATCCACGGCCGCAACGGCTCCACTTGCTCGCGCAGCAGCCCGTGCTCGTCGAGGAAGGACTGCAACCGGTCCTGCTGCGCAGTCGTCAGGTAATCGCTGAGCTGCCGCCCGTCGCGGTTGGTGCCATAGAGGATCGAGAGGCGAGTGATCGTGGCGTAGGCATCCATGTCGAGCACGATCTCGAAATAGACATGCTCGGCCGCCGCGAGCGCCGCATCGAAGCCTTCTGTCCGCCAATCGCGGTCTTTATCGAGAATGTGGATGGAGCCGAACAGCCAGACCGAGCTGTCGCCGTCGCTGACCCGCCAAAGTGCCGGGGCTGCCAACGCCGCTGCCGGAGCCAGCCCGGCAACGAACAACAGCAGCAACAGGGTGCGGCGGAGGAGGCTCCTCATCGCCGCGCGCCCTTCAATGGGTCCAGGGCGTCTTGCGATCGGCGCGGAAATTGTCGGAGTAGATGGTGCGCTTCACCGTCGACTTGTGCTCCGGCATCACCTGGTAGGCGATGCCGTTCTTGTGCGCGTAGGCCTCGGCTTCTTCGAGCGTCTCAAAGGTGAGCCGAATCTGCGCCCGGGTATCGGTGGTCGAGGTGTACCCCATCAGCGGCTCGATCGTGCGTGCGGCGGCCGGCTCGTAGGTCAGGATCCATTCCTTGGATTTGCCCCGGCCGGACTGCATGGCGTTGGGCGCAGGCCGGTAGATTCGTGCCGTCATCGCTTCCTCGTCGAGCGTCTGTTCGCAGCGCCTTCGAACCGGAAAGTCTCGCGACCTTCCCGAAAGCGCTCCAGTGGTCGGGGCAGAGTGATTCGAACACTCGACCCCCGGTTCCCAAAACCGGTGCTCTACCAGACTGAGCTATACCCCGAACTGTCGCTCTTCCGTTATCGGGAGTTGCTGCAAAGAGCAAGCTGGGCAAGCCATTTGACACCCGTTGACGTCGCGCCCCCTCTACGCCGACAAGAGCGGCATGATCGATCTGGGCAAATCCTGGCCACTTGGCCTCAGCCGCCGCAACGCGCTCTGGTTCGCGCTGGGCTTTGTCGTGCTGATCGCGGCGCTCTACTGGCTCGATCGGCCCATCTCCGCCTGGGGACAGGCGCTGCCGGACGGCGTGCGGGCGGTGTTCTTCCGGATCACCCAATGGGGCAAGTCCGACTGGATCCTGATCCCGAGCTTCATTGCCTGGCTGGTGGCCTGGCTGTTGTCGCTGCTGACGCGCGATACGCTCCGCCTGGCGCTGCGCGAACTGGCGGCCCTGGCGGGCTTCATCTTTGTCGGTGTAGGCCTCACCGGGCTGGTCGCCACGCTGCTCAAGCGCGGCATCGGTCGTGGCCGTCCCGAGACCTGGAGCCTCGAGGCGCCGCTCAGTTTCCAGCCGCTCAACTGGAGCGCCTATAACTACCAGAGCTTCCCGTCCGGGCACGCCACCACGGCCTTCTCGCTCGCGGCGGTCATCGCCTTCATCTGGCCCAAGGCATTCTGGCCCGCCATGCTGCTGGCCACGCTGGTCGCCGTGTCACGGGTGATCGTCGGCGAGCACTATCCCACCGACATCACTGCCGGAGCGATTCTCGGTACTCTGGGCGTCTATGCCATACGGCAGCTGTTTGCGGCGCGCGGCTGGCTGTTCGTCGCTCATGCGGAGGGCCGTACCGAACGAAAGCCGTTCGCGGCCCTCCGGGCCCTGTTCTTCAGGCGATAGCCCGATAGCGCTGCAGCGCCGCGCTCATATCGGCCTTGAGATCGTCGAGACTCTCGAGCCCGACATGCACCCGGAACAACTGCCCCACCGCAGTCCACGGCACTGCGGTGCGGATGTTGGTCGGATCGAACGGGATACAGAGGCTCTCGTAGCCGCCCCACGAATACCCCATGCCGAACAGCTCGAAGCCGTTGACCATCGCTGCCAGCGCGCCGCGCGAGCGCTTCTTCAGCCGGAAGGTGAAAAGGCTCCCGGCGCCGGTGAAATCGCGCTTGAAGATCGCATGGTCGGGGTGGTCGGGGAGGGCAGGGTGATACACCTCCTCGACCTCCGGCTGGCCCTGCAGCCACTCGGCGAACGCCACCGATTGGGTGGCATGATGCTTCATCCGGACGGCCAGCGTCCTGAGGCCGCGCAGCGTCAGGTATGAGTCGTCGGGCGAGATCGCCACGCCGAGGATGCGGTGCGTCCGTTTCAGCCGGGTCCACAGCTTCTCATTGGCCGAAACCGTGCCGACCATGGCGTCGGAATGGCCGACAAACATCTTGGTCGCTGCGTGCATCACCATGTCGGCGCCCATTTCCAGCGGCCGGTGATAGAGCGGCGTCGCCCAGGAATTATCGACGATCACCGTGATGCCACGCGCCCTTGCCGCTGCTGCGATCGCCGGCAGGTCCTGCATTTCGAAGGTCAGCGAGCCCGGGCTCTCGACGAACACCGCCTTGGTCCGCTCGGTGAACAGCGCAGCGATCCCGGCCCCGATCCGCGGGTCGTAATAGCGAGTCGTCACGCCGAAGCGCGCCAACCCCTCGCTTGCGAACGTGCGCGTCGGCTCGTAGGCGGAGTCGGTCATCAGCAACTCGTCGCCGGCTGACACCGCCGCCAGCAGCGCGGTGGAAACCGCCGAGAGTCCGGACGGCGCGACGATCGTCCCGGCGGCGCCCTCGAGTTCGCTCACCAGGTCGCACAGCGCCCGCGTGGTCGGGTTGTCGTTCCGCCCGTAACGGTAGGGCGCCTTGTAATCCTCCAGTTCGTCCAGGGTCTTGAACAGAATGGTGGAACCCCGGAACACCGGCATGTTCACGAAGCCCAGATGCTCGTCCGACGCACGTCCGGCGTGCGTCAGGATGGTTTCCATCGACGCGGTTTTGCCGCGTTCGCCGTCGTTTTTCGTCATCTCACACTCTGCCCAAAACGCAGTCATCAAGAAAATCTGGGCAAAAAACAGTCAGGTTTGCTGCCCCAATTCGGCCATGGAGCTTGACGCAACCGTCAATTGCCGCTTCGATGCTTAACAGCATCACATCCGCCCTCCAAGGCGGAGGTGCCGCCGGGCAAACGGGCTGGGGCCCTGTTGTCCGGGCGAACAGGGTCAGGAAACAAGGTAATAACAATGATCAAATCGCTTCTTTCCGTCGCGCTCGCGGCAGGCCTCGGCCTTGCCGCTTCGGGCGCGTACGCACAGACGACGACGTCGGCGACGCTCGATGCGGTCAAGGCCAAGGGCTACATCCAGTGCGGTGTGACCGGCGGTGTGCCGGGCTTCTCCGCTCCGGATGCGAATAACAACTGGTCGGGCCTCGAAGTCGACTATTGCCGCGCGCTGGCCGCGGCGATCTTCAACAACGCAGACTCGGTCCGCTACACGCCGCTCACTTCGCAGGAGCGCTTCACCGCGCTGAGCGCCGGTGAGATCGATGTGCTGTCGCGCACCACGACCTGGACGATGAGCCGCGATACCCAGCTGGGCATCAAGTTCGTCGGCACCATGTTCTATGATGGCCAGGGCTTCATGGTCCGTAAGGCCGACAACATCGCCTCGGCGCTCGACCTGGGCGGCGCCGCCGTCTGTATCGAGTCCGGCACCACCACCGAGCTGAATGCGGCCGACTACTTCGCTGCCAACAACCTCGAGTTCAACACCGTGGTGTTCGTCGATCAGGACGAAGTGGTGAAGGCCTACGAAGACGGCCGCTGCGACGTTTACACCACCGACTCGTCGGCCCTGGCTGCCGAGCGTTCGAAGTTCGCCAACCCGGCCGACCACATCATCCTGCCGGAAATCATCTCCAAGGAGCCGCTCGGCCCCGTGGTGCGCCAGGGCGACGATGGCTGGTTCAACATTGCCCGCTGGACCTACTACGCACTGCTCGAAGCCGAAGAGCTCGGCGTCAGCTCGGCCAATGTCGACGAGATGCTGGCCTCCGACAATCCGGCGATCAAGCGCCTGCTCGGCGTCGAAGGCGACTTCGGCACCCCGATCGGCCTGACCAAGGATTGGGCCTACCAGATCATCAAGCTGGTCGGTAACTACGGCGAAGTCTACGACAAGCATGTCGGTCCGAACACGCCGATCGGTCTCGCCCGCGGCCTGAACGCGCTGTGGAAAGACGGCGGCATCCAGTACTCGCCGCCGATCCGCTAAGCCTTCTGCAGCCCGGCGCTGGATCCCCAGCGCCGGGCTGACCGTTTCCGGTGCGCGGCTGGCGGGTCGCCTGCGCCGGTGCCTTTTCTTCTCCTGGGCAGGGAGATGCATAGCTCATGGCATCCATCGACACCGCGCAACCACCGCCGCGGAGTTTCTCGTTCAACGATCCCGTCGTACGGGGCGTCATCTACCAGATCGTCGTTGCGGTTCTGGTGGTGGCGTTCCTGGTCTGGATCGTCAACAACACGGCGATCAACCTCAAGGCGCAGAACAAGACCTCCGGCTTCGACTTCCTGTGGAAGACGGCCGGCTTCAACATCAGCTTCACGCTGTTTCCGTTCGATCGCACGTCGCTGTACTGGCAGGCCTTTCTCGTCGGCCTCACCAACACCATTCTCGTCGCGGTGATCGGCATCTTCTTTGCCACGATCCTCGGCTTCACCATCGGCATCGGACGGCTGAGTTCGAACTATCTGGTGTCGCGGCTCGCCACCATCTACGTCGAGACCATCCGCAACATCCCGCTGCTGCTGCAGTTGTTCTTCTGGTACTTCGCCGTGCTCAAGACCATGCCGGCGGTGCGGGACTCGCTGGCGCTGCCGCTCGATACCTTCATCAACCAGCGCGGCCTGTTCGTCCCCAAGCCGATCCCCGACGAGCAGTTCGGCTGGGTCTGGGTCGGGCTCGCGGTGGCGCTGGTGCTGTGGCTGGTGCTGCGGCAATGGGCCAAGACGCGCCTCGAAAGGACCGGCAAGCGCTTCCCGGTGTTCCTTGGCGGCCTCGCGATGACCATCGTGGTCGTCGCTCTCGTCTGGATCGTCAGCGGCGCTGCCGTCACCTTCGATCCGCCGGTGCTCAACCGCTTCAACTTCAAGGGTGGCCTGGAACTGCCGCCGGAATTCGTCGCGCTGGTGTTCGGCCTGACCATTTACACTGCGGCGTTCATCGCCGAGTTGGTGCGCGGCGGCATCCAGTCGGTCAACCATGGCCAGACCGAGGCCGCCCAGGCGCTGGGCTTGCAGGACGGTGATCGGCTGCGGCTGGTGATCGTGCCGCAGGCCATGCGGGTGATCATCCCGCCGCTGACCAGCCAGTACCTGAACCTCACCAAGAACTCGTCGCTCGGCGCCGCCATCGGCTATCCCGAGCTGGTCAACGTGTTCACCGGCACCACCCTCAACCAGACCGGCCGCGCCATCGAGGTGATCGCGCTCACCATGCTGGTCTATCTCATCCTGTCGCTGGGCACCTCGGCGATCATGAACTGGTACAACGCCCGTGTGGCGCTGGTTGAACGGTAGGAGCGGCAAATGACCGATATCGCCTTCGTCCGCTCCGACATCGCCACGGCACAGCCGGCGCCGCGCAACCAGAGCGGCGTCGTCGCCTGGCTGCGCAAGAACCTGTTTGCCAGCGTTTCGGACACCATCCTCACCATCATCGCGGTGCTGTTCCTGTTGTGGATCGTCCCCGCGCTCTATGGCTTCCTGATCGGTCGCGCCGTCCCGCCGGGCGGCACGGTCGAGCAGTGCCGCGTCGAGAATGTCGGGGCCTGCTGGGCCTATATCTCAAGCGAGATCGAGTTCTTCATCTACGGCTTCTATCCGATGGCCGAGTACTGGCGGCCGAACATCGTGTTCGCCATGCTCGCACTGATCGGCGTGCCGCTGCTCTGGCCGTCGGCGCCGTTCAAGGTCGTCAACGCCGTCCTGTTCTTCGTGGTGTTCCCGATCGTCTCGGTGATCCTGCTTTCGGGCGGCATGTTCGGGCTGCGCTATGTCCCGACCGAGCAGTGGGGCGGCCTGCTGGTGACGCTGATCATCTCGGTGGTCGGCATCTGCCTGTCGCTGCCGCTCGGCATTCTGCTGGCGCTGGGCCGCCAGTCGAAGCTGCCGATCATCAAGACCCTGTGCATCTGCTTCATCGAACTGATCCGGGCCGTGCCGCTGATCACCATCCTGTTCATGGCCTCGATCATGCTGCCGCTGTTCATGCCGCAGGGCATGACGGTCGACAAACTGGTGCGTGCGCTGGTCGGCGTGACGCTGTTCGCCTCGGCCTACATGGCCGAAGTGGTGCGCGGCGGCATGCAGGCGATCGGCCGCGGCCAGTATGAGGCGGCAGCGGCGCTCGGGCTGGGTTACTGGCAGCGCATGGGCTTCATCATCCTGCCGCAGGCCCTCAAGCACGTGATCCCCGGCATCGTCGGCAATTTCATCTCGCTGCTGAAGGACACGTCCCTGGTCTATATCGTGGGCATGAAGGACCTGCTCGAAGCGGTGAAGACCAAGAACGACGCCATCGAATGGGCATCGCCAACCCAGGCAGTCACCGGCTATATCTTTGCCGCGGCCGTATTCTGGGTGTTCTGTTTCTCAATCTCCCGATACTCCCGATACTGGGAGCGCCGGCTCAACACCGGCCACAAGAGGTAGCTGATGTCAGACGTGTCTCCAGTCGTCGTCGATCGCAATATCGATCGTCACAATATGCAGGTAAGCAAGACCGAAGTGGCGGTCGAGATC
>MKVB01000010.1:9399-28928 GCA_001899085.1 Devosia sp. 66-14
GGTCCGGCAAGTCGACACTGATCCGCTGCATCAACCGCCTCGAGGAGCACCAGAAGGGCCAGGTCATCGTCAATGGCGTCGAACTGACCTCCGACCTCAAGCGGGTCGACGAAGTGCGCCGCGAAGTCGGCATGGTGTTCCAGCACTTCAATCTGTTCCCGCACCTGACGATCCTGCAGAACCTGACGCTGGCGCCGATCTGGGTGCGCGGCGTGCCCAAGGCGCAGGCCGAAGAGACCGCGATGATGTACCTCGAGCGGGTGCGCATCCCCGAGCAGGCGGCGAAGTTCCCCGGCCAGCTGTCCGGCGGCCAGCAGCAGCGCGTCGCCATCGCCCGTTCGCTGTGCATGAACCCCAAGATCATGTTGTTCGACGAGCCGACCTCGGCGCTCGACCCGGAAATGGTCAAGGAAGTGCTCGAGGTGATGATCAGCCTCGCCGAAGACGGCATGACCATGCTGTGCGTCACCCACGAAATGGGTTTCGCCCGGCAGGTCGCCAACCGCGTGATCTTCATGGATCAGGGCCAGATCATCGAGCAGAACGAGCCCGAGGCGTTCTTCTCCAACCCGCAGCATGAGCGCACCAAGCTCTTCCTCAGCCAGATCCTGCACTGAGCCTGCTGATCCTCCCCCGCGTGGCGGGGGAGGAAGACCACCCAGGGCGGTCGAGTGGGCGGCCAGAACGCTGCCGATACCCATCCTCGTTCTTCCAGGCGGCCATGATGCCGCCTTGACCCGGCCACCCCGCATCGGGATATTGCGCCCGAGGGCGAGTTGGAGCAGCGTTTAGACCATGACGGTTCGGGCCGTATGGCGTGGACTCGTCCGCGTCATCCTTTGCATCATAGTGCTGGCGCCGTCGCTTGCCTGGGCGCAGCAGCCGACGCTGGCGCCTGCCGGCCCGACGCTGCAGGCGATCCGTGAGCGCGGCCATCTGATCTGCGCCACCGCCGACCCGTTGCCCGGCTTTGCCCAGCCCGGCACCGATGGTCGCTGGACCGGCTTCGATGTCGATTTCTGCCGTGCCGTGGCCGTCGCAGTGTTCGATGACGCCAGCAAGATGGAGTTCGTGCCGCTGTCTGGCGACAGCCGCTTCGCCCAGTTGCAGACCGGCAGCATCGACCTCATTGCCCGCAACGCCCCCTGGACCATGCGCCGCGACACCGGCTACGGCGCCAGCTACGTCGCGACCTCGTTCTACGATGGGCAGGCGATCATGGTGCCGCAGTCCCTGGGCTTCGTGTCGGCTTACGAGCTCGATGATGTCAGGATCTGCGTCGTCGACGCGCCCGAGGAACTTGCCAACCTCAGGGAGTTTTTCTTCGGCACGCAGGCGACCTACACCGAGGTGCTCTACGAGGATCGCGAAGACCTGACGGTGGCTTACCGCCAGGGCCTGTGCAATGCCGTTTCCGCTTCGGCCAGCTTCCTCAACGCCATGCGCCGTAGCCTGCCCGAGCCGGCGACGCATCGGATCCTACCCGAACGCATCTCCAAGGGGGCCTTCGGCCCCGTGGTCCGTTCGGGCGATGACCAGTGGTTCGATATCGTCGAGTGGACCCTCTACGCCCTGATCGATGCAGAGGAGGCCGGTGTCACCTCGCTCAACATCACCTCGCTCGCCGCCGCCAAGACCCACCGGATCCGCCGCCTGCTCGGGCTCGAGGGAACGTTCGGACCCAGCATCGGCCTGAGCCCGATGTTCATCGCCAATGTCATCAAGGCCGTCGGCAATTACGGCGAGATCTTCGAGCGAAACTTCGGCCCCGCGACCGGTGCCGCCGTGGTCCGCGGCCAGAACGCCCTGTGGATCAATGGCGGGCTGATCTGGGCCCCGCCGATCGAGTAGCCTCTGCTCCCCTCGCCAATCGCTGTAGGCGGGGGGTGGACGACGGCAATGCCTGTCACCGTGGGGACAACGGATTACGGTCCCCCTTGAGCAAGCAGGTTCCTCCATGGCAGGAAATAGAAGGCTGACAGTGGCCGGGAACCGGGCGGCGATGACGATCATCACAAGGTATTTGGTCGAACACTGGCGAGGGCAAATGTCCCTGCTCTGGTCGTTCCTCGTGAACGGCGTTGCCTTCTACCTGGTGATGGTCGCCGCTCTGCTCGGTTTCAACGCCGTCATCGAGTCAAACAGCAACAGGAACCCGGTGATCTTCTGGACGCTGGTCGCCCTGTTCGGCTGCGGGGCAGTCTGGTCTTTGGGCGGCATGGCCCGCGCATCGTGGAAGGCACTTCGCGACCCGACGGTCGGCATCGTCAAAAAGAGCTTTGCGGCGATTCTTATTGCCGCTGTAGCCTTGCTCGCGGTGACAGTCGTCAGTGACGTTGTCCGTCTCGCGCTGCAGCGCTAGCCATCCGCACGCGGCGACTGCTCTGCCGTCGGCCGCAGCTCCCAGTCTACCCGAAAACCACCGACACCCGGCGGTTGATCGCGCCCTTCTTCTCGATCTTGCCGAGTCGCAGGGGGCCGATCTCGCTGGTATTGTTCACATGCGTGCCGCCGCAAGGCTGCAGGTCGACGTCACCGATCCGCACCAGCCGTACGCGTCCCTGGCCCATTGGCGGCTTGACGTTCATCGACTTGATCAGCCCGGGATTGGCCGCGAGCTCGGCGTCGGTGATCCACTCGGCGGAAACCGGCAGCGCCGCCTCGACCAGGTCGTTGAGCTTGCGCTGGATTTCGGCGGCGTCGGGCACATCGGGCAGGTTGAAATCCACCCGTCCCTTGTCTTCGCCGACCGAGGCGCCGGTGATCGGGTAGGGCAGCACCACGGTGACGAGGTGCAGCGCCGTGTGCATCCGCATCAGCTTGTGCCGCCGCTCCCAGTCGAGGTGGGCGATCACCTCTTCGCCCACCGCCAGGGCGGGCTGGCCCTCTGCGGGCAGGTGCACGATCACCGTCTTGTCGCCGTCGGGATGGATGGTGCCCGCAAGGCTGACGAAGCTGCCATCGGCACGTTCCAGCCGCCCGGTATCCCCGGGCTGGCCGCCCGAGGTGGCATAAAAGATCGTCCGGTCCAGCACGATCCCGCCCTCGGGCGTGATCGCCGTCACCAGCGTCGGTAGCGAGCGGACATAGCTGTCCTCTCGGAAGATGAATTCAGTCACGCAACAGGCTCCGCCTCAACGACTGATTGCCAGTCTATGGGCGTGCGGGCCTCAAGCCAATGCGGCACCGGCAGGTTCTTGGAGCGCAGGAACTCCGGGTTGAACAGCTTGCTCTGGTAGCGGTTGCCGTAGTCGGCGAGGATGGTGACGATGGTCTTGCCCGGCCCCAGGTCGCGCGCCAGCCGCACGGCACCGGCGATATTGATGCCCGACGAACCGCCGAGGCAGAGGCCTTCGTGCTCGAGCAGGTCGAACACATAGGGCAGGGCCTCGCTGTCGGGGATCTGGTAGGCGCGGTCGACAACGATGTCCTTGAGGTTGGCGGTGATGCGCCCCTGACCGATGCCCTCGGTGATCGAGTTGCCCGAGCTCTTCAGCTCGCCGGTGGTGTAGTAGCTGTAGAGCGCCGCGCCCTCTGGGTCGGCGAGGCCGATCTGGATATCGGGGTTCTTCGCCTTCAGCGCCATCGAAATGCCGCCCAGCGTGCCGCCCGAGCCGACCGCCGAGACGAACCCGTCGATCTTGCCCTGGGTCTGCTCCCAGATTTCCGGGCCGGTGGTCTCGATATGCGCCTGGCGGTTCGCCACATTGTCGAACTGGTTGGCCCAGATCGCGCCACCCGGCAGTTCCCGCGCCAGCTTCTCGGCCAGCCGGCCGCTCAGCTTCACGTAGTTATTGGGGTTCTTGTAGGGTTTGGCCGGCACCTGGATCAGTTCGGCGCCGAGCAGGGTCAGCGCGTCCTTCTTTTCCTGGCTCTGCGTTTCGGGGATCACGATCACCGATTTGTAGCCCAGCGCATTGGCCACCATGGAAAGCCCGATGCCGGTATTGCCGGCGGTGCCTTCGACGATGGTTCCACCCGGCCGCAGCAGCCCGCGCTTTTCCGCATCGCGAATAATGAACAGCGCTGCGCGATCCTTCACCGACTGTCCGGGATTGAGGAACTCCGCCTTGCCCCAGATTTCGCAGCCCGTCGCGTCCGAGACACGGTTGAGCCGGATGAGGGGCGTGTTGCCGATGGCGGAAATAACGTCGCGGTGGTTGGTCATGGGGCCGGAGGGTGGGCTGTGGAGGTTGGCTGAACCTAGGCGGCAGCCTGTCCACTGCCAAGGCTTAAGCTGCGGAATGGCATGCGATTTTCCGGCTCGCGACAGAAAGGGCAGGATTTCGCGCTTCGCCGGGCATTGACGAAATTTCGGACCTTGCCAGCCGGTGCCGGCGCCCCTTTGTCCGTCAGACAAATGCGCTGGCGATTGGGCCTTACAACGCCTTGAAGGCCTCGAGCGCCCGCTCGCGTGAGAGCTTCAGGTCGACGATCGGCTCGGGATAGTTTGCCACGCCGCCGGCTTCCCATGGCTGGTGCACCAGCTTGTCCGGCAACGCCGCCACTTCCGGCACCCAGCGCCGCACATAGTCACCGCCCCGATCGAACCGCTCGCCCTGTGTCACCGGATTGAAGATGCGGAAATAGGGAGACGCATCGAGCCCGCTGCCCGCGACCCATTGCCAGTTGCCGGGATTGTTCGCCGGGTCGGCGTCGACCAGCGTGTCCCAGAACCACTGCTCGCCCTTCCGCCAGTCGATCAGCAGGTTCTTGGCGAGGAGCGACGCGGTGAGCATGCGTACCCGGTTGTGCATCACCCCGGTTTCCCACAGCTCGCGCATGCCGGCATCGATGATCGGGATCCCCGTCTGCCCGCGTTGCCAGGCTTTCAGCGCGGCGTCGGCATGCCGCCACTTCAGGTGGGCGTACTTTTCCACCATGGGCACGCTGGCGATTTCCTCGCGGTGGTAGAGCTGGTTGTAGTTGAAATCCCGCCAGCCCAGTTCCGAAAGGAACTTGTCGATCGCCGAGGCCTTGGCCGGCTCGTGCTGTGCCACGGCCAGCGCTGCATGCCAGACCTGCCTCGGGCTGATCTCGCCCAATGCCAGATGCGGCGACAGCCCCGAGGTCGCCGCTTTCGCCGGAATGTCGCGGCCTTCGGGATAGTCCGTCACCAGTTGCTCGAGGAACCGCTCCAGCCGTTCGTGCGCGGCCGCCTCGCCGATTTCCCAATGCCCGCCGATCTTGCGCCCCCAGTCCGGCTCTCGATAGCCGGTGTCGACTGGCCCCGGCCGGATGGCTTCGCCGTGCCGCGGCCTTGGCAAGGGGCGTTCGATGTCGCGCTTCCTGAGGGTGTTCCAGAACGGGGTGTAGACGGAGTAGGGCTTGCCGGCGCCCGTCGCCATCTGGAACGGCTCGACCAGCACGTTGGCGGCAAAGCTCTCGGTTTCGATGCCTTCGCGTTTCAGGCGGGCTTTGATCCCGGCATCGATCTCGCGTTCGACCGGTCCGTAGCGCCGGTTCCAGTAGACCGCGCCGGCCCCGTGCTGGCCGATCGCCTTGAACAGTTCCACCTCGGTTTCGCCTGCCACGGTTTCGAGCGCTACACCCAGTAGCGCCAACTCGCCGGCCAGCCGGTTGAGGCTGTGGTGCAGCCACCAGCGGCTGGCCCCGCCGCGCGGCCGCAGCCGGTTGCCGCTCTCCTCGATATGGATGGCGCGCGCACTGCCGTGCCTGAGCGCCGCGTGCAAAGCCGGGTTGTCGGTGACCCGCAGGTCGTTTCTGAGCCAGACGAGCGCGGTTGCGGTCATGGAATAGATTTTCCTTTGCTCGATGTCCCGGGCGCCGCCGTTCTTGTCGTGACGATCATGCGACAAGCTCCACCTTTACAACGCCAGATACACGCAAACTGGCGGAATAGTTGACTTTTTTGGTAGTCTAGTAGCGCTTGCCGCCCCTTTGCTGAGCGCGTATTTCACTGCCGTTGCAACATGGTTCCCAGCGCCAATGAGTTCCGTCGGCCCGCGTGGCCTCAGCCACCTCAAGTCCCTCGAGTCCGAGAGTATCGAAATCTTCCGCGAAGTGGCGGCGAGCTTCGAGCGGCCGGTGATGATGTACTCGATCGGCAAGGATTCGTCCGTTCTGCTGCATCTGGCCCGCAAGGCGTTCTTTCCCAGCCGCATCCCGTTTCCGGTCCTCCACATCGATACCAGGTGGAAGTTCCGCGAGATGATCGAGTTCCGTGACCGCATGGCGCGTCAGCACGATCTCGACCTGATCGTGCACACCAACCCCGATGGGCTGGCAGCCGGCATCAACCCGTTCGATCACGGCTCCGCCGTGCACACCGACATCATGAAGACCCAGGCGCTGCGCCAGGCCCTCAATGCCGGCCAGTACGATGCGGCCATCGGCGGGGCTCGTCGCGACGAGGAGAAGTCGCGCGCCAAGGAGCGCATCTTCTCGCACCGCAACGCCCAGCATGCCTGGGACCCGAAGAACCAGCGGCCCGAGCTGTGGCGCATCTTCAATACGCGGCTTGCGCCCGGCGAGAGCATGCGGGTGTTCCCGATCTCCAACTGGACCGAACTCGATGTGTGGACCTACATCTATGCCGAGGGCATCGAGATTCCCGACCTCTACTTCGCTCGCCGCCGCCCGGTGGTCGAGCGCTCCGGCACCCTCATCATGGTCGACGACGACCGCTTCCGCTTCAACCCCGGCGAAACGGCGCGCGAGGAGATGATCCGCTTCCGCACGCTCGGCTGCTATCCCCTGAGCGGCGGCATCCGTTCCGATGCTGCCGATCTGCCCTCGATCATCATGGAAATGCAGGCCTCCCGTACCTCGGAGCGCGAAGGGCGCCTCATCGATTCCGACAGTGTCGGCTCGATGGAGAAGAAGAAGCAGGAAGGGTACTTCTGATGGTGAGCGTACCCATGACCGCCTCGTCCGCCGAAACTGCACTCGAGCTCTGGCTCGCCGAACAGACCGACAAGGGCCTGCTGCGCTTTCTCACCTGCGGCTCCGTCGATGACGGCAAGTCGACGCTGATCGGCCGGTTGCTCTACGACAGCCAGCTGATCCTCGACGATCAACTCGCCAGCCTCCGCAAGGAGAGCCGCAACCGCACCACCGGCGACGAGGGGATCGATTTTTCTCTGCTGGTCGACGGTCTCGCCGCCGAGCGCGAGCAGGGTATCACCATCGACGTCGCCTACCGGTTCTTTTCGACCGACAAGCGCAAGTTCATCGTTGCCGATACCCCGGGCCATGAGCAGTACACCCGCAACATGGCGACCGGCGCCTCGAACGCCGATCTCGGCATCGTGCTGATCGACGCCCGCAAGGGCGTGCTGACCCAGACCCGCCGCCACAGCTTCATCCTCAGCCTGATCGGCGTGAAGCACGTTGTGCTGGCCGTCAACAAGATCGACCTTGTCGGCTACGACGCCGACGTGTTCAGCGCCATCGAAGCGGAGTACCGCGCCTTCGCCAGGGATCTCGGCTTCGAGACGCTTGCGGCCATCCCGCTTTCGGCGCTGAAGGGCGACAACATCCTTACCCCCAGCGCCCAGACCCCCTGGTACCATGGCCCGCAGTTGGTGCCCTATCTCGAGGGCATCGAGGTCGCGACCGACCGCGTCGAGCAGTCGCTACGCTTCCCGGTACAGTGGGTGAACCGCCCAAATCTCGATTTCCGCGGCTTCTCCGGCACGCTCGCTTCGGGCGAGGTCAAGGTCGGCGACGACATCCTCGTCGCCGCCTCCCGCAAGCCGGCAAAGGTTGCCCGCATCGTCACCATGGACGGCGACCAGCCGAGCGCCATTGCCGGCGAGGCAGTGACGCTGGTGCTGGATCGCGAGGTCGATATCTCGCGCGGCGACGTGCTGGTCCATCCGGGTGCGACGCCCGACTATTCCAACCAATTCCAGGCACGCCTGGTCTGGATGAGTGACGAGCAGGCCATCCCCGGCCGCTCCTACCTGCTCAAGCTCGGGGCCCAGCAGGTACCGGCCTCGATCACCGCGCTGAAGTTCAGAACCAACGTCAACACGCTCGAGCAAACGGCTGCAAAGACTCTGGAATTGAACGAGGTCGGCACCGTCACCATCGCCACCGACAAGCCGATCGCCTTCGACAGCTATGGCGACAATCCGCTGTCGGGCAGCTTCATCCTGATCGATCGCATCAGCAACGCCACGTTGGGCGCCGGGGTGATCGAGTACGGCCTGCAGCGCGCCAAGAACCTCAGCTACCAGTCGTTCGACGTGAACCGCCAGGTGCGCGCCGAAATGAAGGGACAGACGCCGCAGATCGTCTGGTTCACCGGCCTTTCCGGCTCCGGCAAGTCGACCGTTGCCAACCTGATCGAGAAGCGGCTGACCTCCGAGGGCCGCCATGCCTATATCCTCGACGGGGACAATGTCCGCCACGGGCTGAACAAGGACCTCGGCTTCACCGACGAGGCGCGGGTCGAGAACATCCGGCGTGTCGCCGAGGTGGCGCGGCTGATGGCCGATGCGGGGCTGATCGTCATCGTCTCGTTCATTTCGCCGTTCCGCAACGAGCGCCGCCTGGCGCGCGAGGTGGCTGGCGACGTGAAGTTCACCGAGGTGTTCGTCAACACGCCGCTCGAGGTGTGCGAGGCGCGCGACCCAAAGGGGCTCTACGCCAAGGCGCGGCGCGGCGAGATCAAGAACTTTACCGGCATTTCGAGCCCCTACGAGGCGCCCGAGCAACCCGACGTGGTATTGCACGGCGGCCTGCAGGAGCCGGTCCAGATGGCCGAAGATCTTTATGCCCGCATCTTCGAGTGGGACACCGGCTACTCGATCTAGCCCGCCCGTTCGCCAGGCGCTTCGCCGCGCACCCACATAGCGTGACCCCCGCGAAAAGCGGGGGTTTCCGTTTCCGCATCGGCTAGCCGCGTGTGCGACTTTCTGTGAACACCGCGCCATCGGCTGGCGCCGCCTTCCGATCGATGCGACAATGCCGGTCGGGTTGATTGGCTAGTATCTATGCGCAATACGTTCCGGCTTTTGCTGTGGCTGCTGCTCCTTTGGGTGCCGACCGTAGCCGCGCATGCGTCATTCGATGATTCGAAGGTCTGGTTCGACCGGCTGAGCGACGACGAGCGCTCCGCGACCCAGACCGATCTGATCCTCCTGGGGCATTATCAGTACCTGGTCGACGGCCAGTTCGGCCGCGGCACCTTCGACGCCATCGCCGCATTCCAGAAGAGCCAGGGCCGCGCCGCGACGGGCGTGCTGACCGATTTCGAGCGGCGGTCGCTGCGCGATCTTGCTCGGCAGGTCGACAGCAAGCTCGGCATCGAGCTGGTCAGCGACACGCCGGCGCACGTCGCCATGATGATCCCGCTGCGGCTGCTGTCCATTCGCAACCCCACCGATGCGGGCACCTCCTATGTCAGTGAGGACGGCGAGTTCTCGCTCGAGACCATGCACGTCTCGCTTGCCGACCAGTCGTTCGAAGCGCTGTTCGACGTGATGACCAGCCCCGATCCGGAGCGCACCGTCACCTATCGCAGTTTTGGGGCAGGGCGCTTCGTCGTTGCCGGCCAGATCGGCGACTATTCCTTCTACACCATGTTCGTCAGTGCGGCCGGCGAGGCCGTCGGCTACTCGCTCGCCTGGGGCGACACCTATAAGAGCGAGGGGGCGATCGCCTCGGTCTATATCGCCTCGCACTTTACCCCGCTGGGCAACCTGCCGCCGCCGGCCGAACTGAAAAAGGCCGAGGGCAGCGGCGGGGCGCCGCCGCGCGGGGCGTTCGTGCTGCCCGAGGACCAGCCCGAGGTGATCCTGCTCAACGCCGATATCACCGACCAGACCTCTACCGAGTTCGACCGCGCGCTGGCCGCGCGGCCGGACGCGCGGGTAGTGGCGCTCAACAGTCCGGGCGGTTCGGTCGACTCGGCGCTGAAGATGGCCAACGAGATCCACAAGCGCGGCCTCACCACTTTCGTGCCGCGCGACATGGGCTGCTATTCTGCCTGCGCCTACATCTTCTTTGCCGGCATCGACCGGCAGGCCGAGGGTGAACTCGGCGTGCACCAGATCTCGGCCGAGGTCGCCGATCTGGTGCTGGCCCAGACGACGCTCGGCGACGTGCTCGATGCGATGCAGGAGTTCGGCGTCCACCAGCAGGTGATCTCGCACATGCTGCGCACCCCGCCGGACGACATGTATGTGTTCAGTACGGCCGAACTTTCCGATCTCGGCATTACCAGGGGGGAGCCGTTGACCATCAACGTGGCCCTCGTCGCGGCGCCGGAGCCAGCGCGCAGCAGCGGCGCGGCCATCGTGCACCTGTCGAGCCAGTCGGACGCCGCCGAGGCCGAGCGCTCGCGGGCCTATGTCGAGGGGCGCTGGAGCACGCTGTTCGGCGAGGCAAAGCCGGAAGTGGAGACCGCGGGCAATATCTACCGCGTGCAGTTGCCCACGCCGTCACTGGAGCGGGCCAACGCCATCTGCGCAGCCATCAAGGCCGACGGCGGCGGCTGTTACGTCACCGCCGCCGGAAGCTGAGCCTCAGGTCGGCTGCGGACATTCGCTGACGATGCGCTGGGTGGGATACTCGCACTCCTGCGGCGGTGGCACGTAGCGCTTGGCGCCGCCACTGCCGGTCGGCAGGATCGAGCGGGTCTCGACCACCGTGCCGCCACATGCCGGATCGGCCTCGAAGGCCTTGAGGTCGGTCCACAGCAGGATGTTGCAGTGGATATTCACCTCGATATGGCTCTTCTGCTTGTCCGACAAGCCGGAAAAGGCCGAGGCCGAAGAAGAGTACGAGACAGCCGCCAGCATGCCGAGCGCCAGGGCGCCGGCGCACCGTAGAAGATCGCGGTTACGCATGAACAACTCCAAATCCAAACGCGGGACGCGAGGCGCGCCCCACTGTGCGATCCGCCGCAAAACGGGTGGGTTAACGAAACACTAAGACCGGCCGGGTGCAAGCGTCCGCGCGATCAACTGTTTGGACTATGATTAATGCGGGAGAGAAGTCGGCGGCGCGCTGAAGTACTGTCGCGAGACGCCGCGTGGGCGGTCGGCATCGGCGACCGCCATGTCGTGCTAGACCGTCGAGGCGAAAGGCGCTAGGCGCGCTCTAGCGGTCGTCGCCCGCGGTAACCGGCTTTTCCGCGAGCGTGACGAGAGCCGTCTCGACATTGTTGTCGATTCCCCAATCCAGGGTCTCGAGCTTCAGAGTCTCGAACAGCGCGTCAGCGCCGACCTTGCGGCCGTCGAGCTTGGCGAGGACGGATGAGAAACGCGCACCCAGATCGGCGGGTGCATCGACACCAGTTGCAGGGACCACGGCCACACTTTCCGCAAGAGAACGGCGAAGTCGGACAAGCCCCCGACTGTTCGGGCGCGGGCCTACTGCAGAATCCTTTAAGGAACGCTTCTTGGACAAAGTACAATTTCGCTTTCATTCGGAAAGCGCGCTGTGGGCCAAGCAACAGAGCTTAAGCGCAGTTTTCTACCGCGCTGTAACGGTACCCACCTGAACCCACGATGAAAAGCGCCGCCCGCCCGATTTGAGGCAGGCGGCGCCGTCATTCGGACAGAAGGGTTAACTAGTTGATGCCGGGAGCTTGGCAACCCAATCGCCAAGCCGCGTCAGATTGCCGCCGAGTTTGGCATGCGCCAGCGGACGCAGCGACTCGACGAACGCATTGGTCGCCGGATCGGGGGCGTGGCGCAGCAACGGTTCGACCCAGGCCAGCATGAACGGCTCGAGGGCCTGCTTGCCGGTCTGGAACGTCTGTTCCTTGCCGTTGATCTTCTCGACGATCGATGGATCCTTGATCGCCCGCAGGCTGAACGCGGCGATGCTGGCGAGCTTGCCGTCGCAGGCCGCGTAGCCGTCATACCCGGTAGCCTTCAGCAGGTCGGCAGTGACGATCAGTGGCGCCGTGGCATGCAACTGGTAGTTCAGTGCCTTGTCGGCCCGGTTCATCTCGAGCGGCAGGCTGCCATCCGGCGAGGCCTGGCAGGTGACCAGCTCGAAACTGCCTTTGGCCCAATCGAGCATCGCCGCTTCGCCGTTCAGCCGTCCGATCGCCGCCGCCGCCAGTCCGGCCCAGGCGCGCAGGTTCGCCCGCTTGGCGTTCTTCGGTGCCTCGGTCTCGAAGAACTGCTCCATCGCATTCGCTGCGTCGGTGAGCCAGGCGACGACGCGTTCGCGTTTGGTCGGATCGAGCGGCCCGGCGGTCTCGGCCTGCAGCAAGGCGATGGCGAGGCCGGCATAGCGCGCCGGGATCGCGAGTTTGACGTTCAGCGTTTCGAGTTCGGTCAGCGCCCCTGCGGCCGCCCATTGGTCGAGCCAGTCGAGCACGCAGGCGCCGCGAGCGGCGTCGCCGTCCATCAGCGCGGTGTTGGCCATCTTCATCAGCTCGCCGATGAACTTCTCCACCGGCTGCAGGGCGCGGTCGACCTCGGCGTTGGACACCTCGTCGATGTCCGAGCGGGTCTTGCTGTCATCGGTGTAGCGGCTGCCGAAATTGAGCGCGACCACCGGGGCGGGGGCTGCCGGACAGGCAAATGGCTTGTCCTCGGCGCGCGGGGCGCCTGTCCCGAGCAGCAGGGTCATCGCCGTGACGAGCGATAGCGCCATCCGCATCTCAGTTCTCCACCGCCATTGACGCAAGCAGCCGCTGCGCTTCGGGATTGCCAAGGCCGGCAGCGTCCTTCAGCAGCATCGTCGCCTGCTGGATCGATGGCTCGATGCCGATGCCCATGGCATAGGCCTTGGCCAGTTCGACCATGGCAATGGCGTCGCCACCCGCCGCAGCCCGCTGCAGCCACGAACTGGCGTCGCGTGCCTCGGCAACGGTCGTGCCGGTCGAGCGCAGGTAGAGCGCCAGCTCGCGCATCGCCACTGCATCGCCGGATGCCGCGGCCGCCGCATAGCGCGCCGACCAGTCGACCTGCTCCAGCACCGCGGTCATGATCGCCGGCGGCGCCTTCAGCACCTTGTCGCGGATCTTGCCGAGGTCGGCCACCGGTGCATCGTCGATCATCCGCTTGAACATCGCCACCGCCTTGGTCGGCGCGTAGTCTTCGCTGTCGGGATCGGCGTAGATCTTCACCAGCCGGCTGACGGCAGTATCGTCGCCCAGCGCCACGGCGCGATCGAACAGGTCGATGGCGGTTTTCGTCCGGTCCTTGCCGCCCAGCGCGATGTAGCGGTCGGCGATCGCCGTGTGGCGCCAGCCGTCGTCGCCGGCGAGCTGCAGGCTGACCTCCAGCCAGTGCTCGGTTTCCGCATCGTCGGCCGTGGCGACGAACGCCCCGGCCAGTTTGATGGTATTTTCGAACGTGCAGTCCACTACGCTGGCGGCGCGATAGAGGTAGTCGTGCCGCTGCGCCTCGTCCTTGGTATTGGACGCGGCGAAGATCAGCGCATCGGCGTCGCCTCGCTCTTCGATCGCCTGGTGATATTGCGCCAGCAGCTCGGTGTCCGAGATACCTTGGGCTTGCAAGATCGGCAGGAGCCGCAGGATGGCCTCGCCCGATCCCTGCTGCGCCGCTTCGGTGAGATAGCCGATCGCCTCAGTGCGCTTGTCGGCGTCGCTGGGGAAATAGTCCAGCAGCACCGAGCCCAGGTCGACCGCGGCACGCGGCAGCCCCTCGTCGCGGGCGCGCTTCAGCGCCGCGATGGTCTCCGCGATCACTTCGGGCGTCGGGGTAATGGTCAGACGATGCCGCGCCAGCGCGTCGACGGTCGCCGGCACCGGGTCGATGCGCGACTGCCAGAACGCCAGCATTTCCGGGCTGGCGCCGTTCCGGCCCAGATAGTCGACATAGTAGGCCACCGAGTTCGGCCGGCCATAGAGGGCGTGGGTCTGAAGCTTGGCCAGCGAGATCGGGTCGGCCTGGGGATCGAGCGCCCCGATATCGTCGGAATCCATGAACTCGGTCGAGTTGCCCGCCGCATCTTCCGTGCGCTGCCAGAACCCGGCAAGGCGCATATCGGCGCCCTTGGGAGCGCGGCACAGATAGGCCTGTCGCAGGTCGGTCATCGGGTCGATCTTGCCGGCATTGGTCACCGCGAAGCCCAGCAGTTCGGTCGCCCGCTCGAACACGCCCGGCTCGTCGCGATGGCGCAGCAGGATGAAGGCCAGTTCCTGGGCGGAATCCGCATCTTCGAGCGCCACGCCCTTTTCGAGCAGCGCCTTGGCTTCGGCCTCGCCGGCCCAGCGCCCCTTGTCGTTCAGGACCAGCTTGGCCAGCTTCGAGAAGGCCCAGCCCGGCGGCTGCGGCATACCCACCAGTTCGGTGAGCCGAGCCTGATAGGCGGCTTTCTTGTCGGGGATCGACTGCTCCTTTTCGAGCAGCGTGGCGAGCCGGAAGAGCGCATTGCGGCTGCCCAGATCCGAGGCTTCGGCATAGAGCGTCTCGGCTCTGTCCTTATCCTCGGGCACCAGCGCGCCGGCCTCGTAAAGCTTGCCCAGTTCGACCTGCGCCGCCGCCACGCCCCGCTCCGAGGCGAGGTTCAGGTATTTCAGCAGGCTGTCATTGTTCTTGACGATCAGCTCGCTCTCGAGGTGAAGCTGCGCCACTTTCCACGCCGCTCCGGCATCGCCGAGATCGGCTGCCAGCCGCAGCCATTGCTCGGCGATGTTGTGGTCCCGCTTGACCACCAGGCCCTTGGAATACTCGCGCGCGATGCGGCCGATACGGTCACAGATCTCGGGATCGAGCTTGCCGACCAGGGCGCCGAACGCCATGGTCACCGCAAGCTTGGGATCGAGCTCCCAGCCCGGCACCTGTTCGCCGTCGATATTCATCGAGGCAAGGCGGAGCAGGGCATCGGCATTGCCGCCCATGGCGGCGCGCGTCAGGTAACCCAGGCCTTTCTCCCGGTCCTTTTTCACCACCAGGCCATCGAGATAGAGCGTCGACAGCAGGTTGAGCGCCTTGGGAGCCAGCGCGCCGGAGTTGGCCTCGAGCCCGTCGATCACCCCGGTCTGCCTGAGCTGCGGGACCTTGCCGGCCTTGAGATAGAGGTTGATCCGGTCGATGGCGATGTCCGGCACCTTGGGCGCCGGCATCTTGCTGACGATCGCCAGCATCTGGTCGACCAGCTCGAAGTTGCCGGTCGGGTCGAGATCCCTCAGGCGCCGCGCGTCGCGCAGCACCAGTTCGGGATCGCCTTCGGGCACCGATGCCCTGTCCCACGCCTGCCAGCGCGCCACCACTTCGGGGTCGGCTTTCTTGGCGACGCAAACCTCCTGGGCCGGGATTTCCGGCGGCAGGAAGGTGACCTCGACCGGCGCCGCCACCGTGGCGGAGACGAGGCCCGAGCCGAGCAGCAGCAGGGTGGCGAGGCGGTGGACGAATGAGGGCATCGAGAGCCTCCGGTTGGCTTTCCGGAAAAGCCGCAGGCTTTTCCGGTTCAAGAGCGTGACCAAGTCAGACAGTTACTGCGCGCGGAAGAAGGCGTTCTCGACGGCGGCGGCGGTGTAGCTGCCGTTTGAGCCGGTGAAGACGATCGACACGCCGCCGCGTCGCTTGAGGTCGAGCCCGGCGACGCTCGCCACCGGCTTGCCGTCCGCTTGCACCTCGAAATCGAGGGTCAGCGGGGCCTTCAGCGCCACCGACTTGCCGGTGTCGCCGGCAATCGCCTCGATCGCCTTGGTCTTGGCGGCCGGCACGAACAGGTCGACGCTGGCGAGGTCGGAGAGGTTGTAGAAATAGACGGTCGCCTTGCTGGGATCGGAAGCCGGATCGTCCTGCAGCACCAGCGGCTCGCCTTCGACGCTCCAGGCATAGGTGTAGTAGGCGCCGGGCGAAGTGCTGACCGAACCCGAGACGTCGCCGGCCGAGACCGCGATGTCGCCCGGCTGCACGTTCACATAGGCCGAGAGGCCATCGGTGATGTTGTCGACCGTGGTGCCGTTCACCACCGCCACGGCGGCGCCGGGCACGAGGACGCGCACGAAGGCCGAGTTCGGATCGATCGGCGCATCGTAGAGCCCGTCATCCTGGGCCATCGCAGCCGGAGTGACGCTGAGCAGCATCAGGGCAGTCAGCGCGAAAAGCTTCGGGGTTGAGCGCAGCATGTTGGCTCTCCTTAGGTGTTGCAGAGGGAAATTGTCGCCTTCTCTTCCGAGAGGCGGTCGAACTGGATCGAGACCTTCGACAACTCCAGGCTGTCGAGCGACTCGAGCGGGATGAAGAAGCGGCCGGTGCCGCGGAAGCGGTCGCCGCGGTGCACTTCGCGGGTGAAGGTGCGCCCGTCGGTGCTCTCGAAGTTGAGCACCACGTCACGGCTGCCATTATCGCCGGCATCGGCCAGCAGCACCTGGTTGGGGGCGATCGGCGTGCCGGTCAGGTCGGCCTGGTACAGCCCCTTGGCCTTGTCGATTACCGGCGTATTGCCGACCGGCCGGCAGTCGTCACGCGCTGCCGCGATCAGTTCGGTCAAGGAGCCGGTGCCGAACTGCGCCAGGTTGTTGTAGATCGGGTTCTCCCACACGAGGAATTTCGGCCGGTCGGCCTGGAACTCGCGCGAAGTGAGGTAGGAGGTGATGGCGCCGAACTGGTTGCCGCCGGTGATCGCCATATTGGCCACCGGCAGGCTGGCATACTGGGCGAGAAAGCCCGAGAAATTCGGCACCGATGCATCCGAAAAGCTGGTGCCGACCAGCGCGATCTCGTCATTGGCCGCGCCGCCGTCCTCCCCGCCGCTGTCGCCGAAGATGTCGAGGCTGGCATCGGCGCTGGCGACTTCGACCGTTTCGTACGAGGTGCTGATCACCGGCGGCAGGCTGAGCACGCAATAGGCCTGCAGCGTGCGGCGCATGCCCGACACGGCAAGCTCCGCGCCGGTCGCCTTGGTCTCGTAGTTGACCGGCGTCACATCGGCATAGGCCGGCAGCTGTTTGATCATGCCGCCGATCGTCTGCGCTGCGGTTTCAGCGCCGCGCGAGGTCCAGTGAAAGTCGGACCGGAAGAACGGCGGGTCACCGCCATTGGTGGTGCGCAGCGCCGACAGCAGGTCGACAGTGATCACGCCCTTGGCGTTGAGCCGCTTGACCTGGTCCTCGTAGACGGCGACCGCCACGTCTTCGTCGAAACCGAACAGCTTGGCCTCGTCGGGCAGGAAGGTCGGCAGCGTCACGCTCTTGGTGGGGATCGGCACATAAAGCATGGTCGTGCCGCGTGCTTTCAGCGCCTCGGCGAGCTTGCCCATCTGGGCCACCGTGTCTTCGGTGAACGGATGCTGCATGCGCAGGTCCGCGAAGATGCGATAGAAGAAGCCGTCACGGCCCTCGACCGAGGGAAGCGTCGGGTTGTCCTCGAGATGCTTGCAGCCGAAGGCCGAGTTGGCGGCCAGCGCCGGGCTGGCCGAGATTGCGGCGGCAAAAGCCGCGCCAAGCAGCAGGGTCTTGTTCATGACGGCGTCTCCGTGGAGGCGGTGCGTTGCGGTTCGAGCGTGCGGAGCAGGTTCTCGGCCATGGTACGGACGTTGAGCGTGTCGGACGCGGCGGCGAGCTTGAGGTAACCCTTGGCCTCCTCGATCCTGGCAGTGTCCGGCGTGCCCGAAAGCAGGGCGAAGGCGAGGTCGAGCGCCGCCTTGGCGTCACCACCCTCGGCTGCGGCAACCAGCAGCTCATCGGCGCGGGCCGGGTCTGGTCCGAACGGCTTGCCGGCGCGGTACATGGCGATCAGCCCGTCGCGTGCCACCGGGTCGCCTTTGGCCGCCAGCTTTTCGAGCAGGTCGCGCGACGCAGCGAGGTTCTTGGGCTGGTCGAGGAACACATCGGCATTGAGCAGCCGGATCAGCGGCCGGACCGCTGAGTTGCGGCCATTCTCGGCAGCGCGTCGATAATAGCGGGCTGCGGCGTCCAGCGTTGCCGGGTCGTTGTCGGCCTCGATGCGCTTGGCGAGGTTGAGCTGCGCCAGGTCATCGCCGGAATCCGCCAGCTTCAGCAGCTCCTTGTAGCTGACATTCTTGCCGGCAATCATCCGGTTGCGGATCAGCTTGAGCGGATCGACCGGTTTGGCGACGCGGTGCTTGGCGCCGTCCTGGCCGGCCTTGCACGGGCCCGGCACCATCGGCCGCGCCCGTTCGGAATCGCTCGACAGCGACTCCGGTACGCGCACCATGCAGGTGGCGGCGTTGGCGGGGCTGGCCACGGCGAGGCCAGCCGCCAGGGCGAGGCTCGCCGCGGCGAGAGTGAGGAGCGGCCGGATCATTGCGCCGCCTCCTTTGCCGGTTCTGCGTTCCACAGCTGGGTCTGGCCGAGATAGCGGATCGGAAACTCCCAGATCACCACTTCGGGGGGCGTATCGCGCAGCGTGGCGCTGTCGAGCAGGGCGCGCATCGGCGCCACCGGCCCCTTGCCCTCTTCGGCCAGGTTCAGCACGTCGGCGCCGAGCGCGACCTTGAGGCTTTCGCCGAAGCTCCATTGCGGGTTGGCGCTGTAGCTGGTGCCGGTCAGCACGAACGGGATTGAGGAGGGCCCGAAGATGTCGACGCCCGAGGCTGCAGGGGGCGCAGACGCCTCGCGCGGCACGACAGTCTCCGGACCCAGACCGACGAGCGGTGCCAACCCGCCGGTAACGATGAACTTCGAGAGATCGCCCTCACGCTGCACCGGAGCGGTGTCGGCGATGCTGTAGGCAGCGTCGCCTTTGCCCAATGCGCTGCCCACCGCGTCGGCGACCACCTCGGCGCCGAGCGGCGTCCAGTGGGTGTCGGTGGTGAGGAACAGCTGCCCTTTGTCCTTGGCCTCGAGCAGGGGCGCCCGGCTCTCGACCGTCTTGATTCCAGCGTTGTCGAGAACGGTGCGGAAGTCTTCGTAGAGCCGCTCGAGATCGGTGGGGATCGCCGGGTAGCTCACGTGTTCGCGGTAGATATCGGCCTTTGCCGGCAACGGCACGACGACCAGTTCGATGCCTTTGGCAGCCAGTTGGTCGCGCACGGCCACCACCCCGGCGGCAGCTTCGGCGAGGTCGGGGGTCCGCTTCAGCGTCGCCTCGAACTCTTCCTTGGAGAACAGCCAGCCATCCTCGCCGACCACCACGCCGGGACGTCCTTCGCGGAAGGCGAGGTAGCGGGCGGCTCCCATGGCGTCGATCGAGGGCAGCCGATGCGGCATGATCTTCTTGTAGTAGGTGTCGATCTGGATCGCTGCTTCGCCGTTCAGGTACTCGGTCGCCGATTTCGGCATCTCGGCGATGTCGCGACCGAGCCCGGTGATGAACTCGTAATTGGCGACGACCGCATAGCCGAGGAACAGCACGGGCAGGGCGAAGGCCGGAGCGGCGGCGATGGTCAGAGGTTTCGCGGACATGGTCGGCCTCAGAACTGGAAGTAGAGGAACGGCGAGTAGGTCTGCTCGGCGAGCCGCATCAGACAGAAGATGGCGAGCGCACTGAGGGCTCCGGCCTTGACCAGGCTGGTCGCGGCCGCGCTCGCCGTGCCGTCGGCATTGACGGTGATCTGCGGCTCCCACAGGTGGCGCATCTTCGGTTCGGCGATGGTGATGGCGATCGCGACGGCGAGCATGGTCATCGCCTCGCGGCTCACCATCCAGGCCACTTCGG
>MKVB01000010.1:28965-79096 GCA_001899085.1 Devosia sp. 66-14
ACCACGGCTACAAAGCAGAGCGGCAGGCTCCACCAGTAGTTCTGCGCCGTCTTGTCGTAGCCGGTCAGCCGTTCGACGACGAGGATGCCGCCGTGCCAGACGCCCCACAGGATGAAGGTGAAGGCCGCGCCGTGCCACAGGCCGCCCAGCAGCATCACCAGGAACAGGTTGATGTAGGTGCGGACCGTGCCCTTACGGTTGCCGCCCAGCGAGATGTAGAGATAGGTCCTGAGCCAGGTGCTGAGCGAGATATGCCAGCGCCGCCAGAACTCGGTGATCGAGCGGCTGATATAGGGCATGTTGAAGTTCTCGGCGAAGCGGAAGCCGATCATCAGCGCCAGCCCGATCGCCATCGCCGAGTAGCCGGCGAAATCGAAATAGAGCTGCATCGAGTAGGCCAGCGCCCCGAGCCAGGATTCGACCACGGTGGGGTTGGGGGCCGAGAACATGGCGTCGGCCAGCGGAGCCACCGGGTCGGCGATCAGCACCTTCATCGACAGGCCGATCAGGAAGCGCTGCCAGCCGGCGTTGAACAGCTCCCAGCTGTGTTCGCGATGTTCGAACTGCGGCGCGAGATCCTTGTAGCGCAGGATCGGGCCGGCCACGAGTTGCGGGAACAGTGCGAGGAAGGCTGCGAAATCGATGATGTTGCGCGAGACCTTGGCGTCGCCGCGATAGACGTCGACCAGGTAGCTGATCGAGTGGAAGACATAGAACGAGATGCCGATCGGCAGCAGCAATTGCCAGTGGATGCCGAGCGCGTCCGGCGTCGTGCCCCACAGCGAGGCGAAGCTGTCGATGAAGAAGTTGAGGTACTTGAACACCCCAAGGACGAGCAGGTGCCCGGTGACGCCGATGGCGACGAACAGCTTGGCTTTGGGGGTGCCCTGATACTTCTCGACGAGGATCGAGAACACATAGGCCCACAGCGTGTTGGCGCAGAGCAGCATCAGGAAGTCGAAGCGCCACCAGCCGTAGAACAGGTAGGATTCGAGCAGCAGCGTCAGGTTCCGCCATTTCGGCGGCGTCAGGTAGTAAGCCGCCAGGAAGATCGGCAGGAACAGGAACAGAAACGTCTCGGACGAAAAGACCATCAGGCATCCCCCTCGAAGGTACAACTGGTGGGGCGCAGGGCGCCGGTGGGTGTGAGCTTGGCGCCGGCCTTGAGCTGCAGGCCGTCGATGATCGTCGGCGTGCCGTCGGTGGCGCTGAGGTTGAAGAAGCGATCGGTGAACTGCACCAGCTCGCCGTCCAGCAGCCGCGGCGCCTGGCCGGTGAAATCGTTCATGGCGAACTGCAGCCGTGCCGTGGTCGAGCCCTTGATGCCGACCCGGTTGCCGTCGAGCTGGTTGGCGGCGATCTCTATCACCCCGTAATCGGGCTGATGGGTCACGCTGATCCCGGCATTGCCGTTGTCGATCAGGCGGTTGGCGCTGACCTTGAGTCCGGCGCTGTCGCGCACGGCGAGGCCGGACTGGGCGTTCTGCAGCAGCAGGTTGCTGGCAACTTCGATGCAGTCGGCCGAGGCGATGGAGATGCCGGATCGTTTGCTGCCGGCGATCAGGTTGCCCTCGATCCTGAGGTTGGCGGCGCCGGCATCGGCGAAGATGCCGTTGAGCCCGGCGGCAATGACGATATTGTCGGCGAGTTCGACCGAGTTCGCGCCGCCGGTGACCTTGATGCCATGTGCGCCGGATCCCGCCAGCACCACGTTGCCCCGGGCCGAAATATCCTTGCCGCCGCTCAGCAGCAGTGCCGGACCGCTGGCGGCTGCGAACACGTTGCCCTCGACCAGTGCCTCGTCGGCATCGACCAGCGCCAGCGATCCGACATGCTCGAAGCGGCTGTCGCGGACCACTGACGGAGAGGGTTTGGCATAGAAGCCGCCCTCGAGGATGGTGACGCCGGTGAGCGGCGGAAACTGCCCATAGCCGAGGTCGGCAAAGCGCATCCGCTCCAGCCGGGCGCTGCCGGAGAGCGCCACCACCACGAACGGGTTGAAATCCGTCAGGCGCGGGTTCGGCGCGCCGGTTCCGGCAATCGCAGCAGCGTCGCCGACGAGGTTGCCCGAGGTGAGGAGGAACGCGCCGGCCGAGCGGTCGAGCAGCAGGGTTTCGCCCGGTTGCAGCGCCAGCGTGGCGCCATTCCACACCGCGATCGGCAGGTGCGCGACATAGCCCTGGTCGGTCTTGTCGAGCACTCCGCTGAGCTTGGCGGCGGCCACTGCGTCATAGAGCTGGGCGAGGCTGGTGACGCCGGCTTCGACCAGCAGGACTTCGGGTCTGGCCTGCGCCTGGCGCAGCGCCACGTGGTAGTTGGCGCCGGCCTGCAGCGCCAGCTGGCTCAGCACCAGATCGATCGACACCACGCTGACCTGCACGCCACCCGGCACGGCCGCCTTGGCCGGCTTCGGGGGGGCAGGGGCGTAGCTGAAACCGAGAGGCGCGGCCGCCGACTGGAGGTCGGTCGCCGGCCGGCCGGCCTCGACCATCGCCGCGAGCGCGGCGACGGTCTTTTCATAGGCGAGGGTCCGCGCGTAGTCGGCCCCCGTGGCGGCCCAAGGGAGAGAGCATGCCGCGGCGGCCAGACCTGCGCAGACCCACGCCCTACGCATGTTCGCGGCTCCCGTCGGCCACCGCTGCCAGTTCCAGCAGCGGGGTAAGGTGCGTCAGGGGACCGTCCACATGGCAGGCGACCTCGATGACCTGCATCGGGCCTGTGCCGTCATTGATCACGTCGGCGGTCTGCTCCGGCCCGATCTCGAAGGTGGCGCCGGCGCGGATCTCACGGCGGCGGCTGCCCATCTGCAGCATGCCGCCACCCGAGGCGACGACCATCAGCCGCCGGAACTCCGAGCCGCTTTCCACCGGCAGCGTCGCGCCGGGGTTCACCGTGAGGTGGCGCAGCATATAGCCGGCGCCCGAGGCGAGCTTGCCCTGCTTGCCCCAGTCGGTGGCGCCGAACGAGTGATCCTCGGCTTCGCGGCGGCTCTGTGCCTTGAGCTGCTCGACCACCTTCTTGACGTCCTGCGACTGGTCGCGGGTCGTCACCAGCAGGGCATCGTGGGTATCGACCACCACCAGGTTGTCGACGCCGACCACCGCGACCAGCCGGTCCGAACCGCGGACATAGCTGCCGGTCGAGTTGACCATCATGACATCGCCGCTGACGACGTTGTTGTCGTCGGATTTCTTGCCGATGGTGTGGAACGCCGCCCAGGCGCCCACATCGTCCCATTCGACCTCCGCGGGGGCCAGGGCGACGGTCTTCGACTTCTCGAACACCGCGCGCTCGGTCGGCAGGCTCTCGGCGGAACCGAAGCTGGCTTCCTCGAGCACCAGCGCGCCATCCTCGTTGCCGGCATTGGCGAGCGAGGCGCTCACTGCGCCGAAAGTCACCGGGTCGAACCGGCGATATTCCTCGATCACCGTATCGGCGCGCATCAGCGAAATGCCCGAGGCCCAGTAGGCGAGCCCGGTCTCGATCAGCGACTGCGCGGTTTGCGCATTCGGTTTCTCGATGAATTTCTCGGCCCGGTGCACGCCGCGATAGTTCGAGTACTCGCCGCCATCGACGATGTAGCCGTAGCCGGTTTCATTATAGCGCGGCTTGATGCCGAAGGTGACGATCAGCCCGTCGGAAGCCGCCTTGTGCGACTCCCGGATGCGGGCATTGAGATCGCCTTCGATGACATGGTCCGACGGGCAGATCAGCATCACCGCATCGGGGTCGGTGCGGGAGATCAGCAATGCCGCCGACAGCACTGCCGGCCCGGTATTGCGCGCCACCGGCTCGGCGATGATCCGCGCATTGCGCTGTACATCGCGAAGCTGGCGACGGACCGTACCCAGGTGCCCGCCGGCGACCGACACCACGGGATCGTGGAACAGCTCGCCGCGATGCCGCTGCACGGTGGTCTGGAAGAAGGTGATCGAGCCCTCGTGGTCGATGGGCTGGAACTGTTTGGGCTGCTGGCTGCGGGACAACGGCCAAAGCCGCGTACCGACGCCTCCGCAGAGCACGACTGGATGGATGGCGTTCATGTTAGTGGCCCTCGTTCGCCGGTCCGTTGAAGGAGAAGAACCGCCCCACCGCCGCCAGCGGGTCGGATTTGATCACCACGTCCACCGGTGTGCCCACGTTGCTCTGTTCGAGCGCGGTGGCCGGCACCAGCGTCACCGGGATGGCGGCGCCGTCGGTGGCGCTGCGCAGCAGGCCCGGCAACTGCCGGGAATCGAGCGATGCCGTGGTGACGGTGCCGTTGGGCAGGTGCACTTCGGCATGGGCGCCCGAGGCGAGTGCCCTGAGCCCGTTGCCGTCGACCTTGGAGGAGATCAACACCGGCGCATCCTTGGGCGCCACGGTCATCACCGTGTCGCCGGCCAGCACCGTGGCGCCGCTCTGGGCGGCCCCCGGCGCAACCACGCAGTCGCACGGCATCGACACCGCGAGCACTTCACCCGACGTGGTGCGGATGGCGAAGGCGATCTCGCCTTTGCCTGCTGCCGGATTGACGAAATCGAGCTGCCCGGGGCTGATGGCCCGCATGTCCATGCCGTCGAGCGTGACGGTGGAAAGGCCGGTGACCGGCAGCACGAACAGCCGCTCGTAGAGCTTGACCCCGACAAAGCCGACGAGCAGCAGGCCGAGACCGGCAAAGGCGCCCCAGCGGATGCCGGTCATGATGCCGTGGCTGGCGGAGCGTTGCGCCCTGGGCTGTTCGGAGCGGAGCTTTTCCGGCTTTTCGCCGGTGCGGATCAGCCCGTCGACGCCGATCAGGTCGCCGCCGACGAAGGCGTTGAGGATATAGCGCAACTGCGGCAGGTGCGGGCCGGTCGGCTCGAGGAAGCGGAGCGTCACGGTACCGGACTCCGGCGCGCCGGCGCCGATCGCGGCATCGACCGGCAGGCTGATGGCGTAGCCGGGGAAGTTGAACACCAGCGTCACCAGTTGCACCCGGCCGTGCAGTTGCGGGTCGATCAGCCCGGTGGCCTCCGCCCCGACGATGCTGAGCGCGTGGCCCTGGAACGAGCGGCCGTTGATGACGACGTTGAAGGGCAGCCGGATCACCGGGTGCTCGCCATGGACGGGCGGCTCGGTCAGCGGGGCCGAGGAGGCGCTTCTGGCGGCTTTTGGTTTGTCGAGTTCTGCATGCGCTTCGGTCATTGCTGGTGCGCCCTCAGTTGGCATGGATCGGGAAGGGGCTGAGGAGCCCCGTGACGAAGATCACTCCGGCCACCAGCAGGCCCAGGGCGAGCACGTGCATGTAGCTGGAGCTGATGGAGCGGACCCGTCCTTCGGCGCCGCCGCTGTTGCTGACGCTGGTCGCCGACTGGCGGGTCCAGCGCTGGCGGTCGAGGCGGAACATGACCGAGGTCTTGATCGCGGCGCCGAACAGCTGGCCGAAATAGAGCAGGAACGGGTAGGTGATCGGGAACGGGCCGCCGAAGCTGGCGAGCAGCCAGCAATAGGCGTAGCGCGTCGCCATGACCCAGGCGATGTAGGCGACCGCGATCAGCGGATCGACGAACACCGAGAACAGCACGATGCCGACAGGCGCCGTCAGCGTGGTCCACATCGACACCCGCTGATCGAGGATCGACCACCAGGCGAAGGGGCCGATCTTGGCCGGCGACAGCGCCAGGGCCCGGCCATTGGTCCGCAGCATGTTGCCGAACCAGCGGCGCATCAGCGTGATGGCGCTTTCGACGAAGCCGGGTTTGGGCTGGGTCTCCATCGAGACGCAGGCGACATCGGGGAGATAGGCCATCTCGTAGCCATGCTTGAGCAGCCAGAACCAGGTCGACTTGTCGTCGCCAGTCAGGAATTTCACCCGCCCCAGCCGCCAGTGGTCGATATAGTCCTGCTCCACCGAGGCGATGAACTCGGGGTTGGTGGCGAGGTCGGCGCGGAACACCGACATGCGACCGGTAAGGGTCAGCACGCGGCCACCGAGCGCCACTGCCGACATCATCATCTGGCGCTGGGTGAAGCGCAGCTTGAACCAGTCGCGGAACAGCGGCGCGTCGTCGATCTCGGCGCGCTCGTGCGTGGTCAGCGCTCCGACCTTGCCGTTGGCAAAGAACGGGGCGGCGCGTTCGACGATATCCTCGGGAATCTGCGTGTCGCCGTCGATCAGCAGCACCACGTCGTCGGCGCTCGGGTAGCGGCGGGCGATGGAGCGGAGCGAGGTGGCGAGCGCATCGCGCTTGCCGGTGCCGTCGATGCGGTCGATCACCACCTCGACGGTGTTGGTGCCACCGAGCACCTGGGCGGCAACGGCGCGGATCAGCCGCTCGTCGGCCAGGTCGACCACCGAGGCGACCACCGTCGAGCCGCCGGGCGAGCGGCGCGCCGCCGTGAAGATCGAGCGATAGACGCGCGAGGTGATCGCCGCTTCGATCTTGTAGCTGGTGGCGAGGAAGAAGGCGTGCGCCGGGCGCTTGCCGGCATAGAGCGCCTCGGCGGCGATGCGCCGCCGAGGGTAGGCGATGCGGATATAGATGTGCGCACGTACGAAGTTGACCAGAGCCCAACTGTAGCGCCAGAGCCCGATCACCCCCAGGGTGAGGAACACCCCGGCTCCGCCTGAGAAGGCGGAAGCCGGTACGGTGCTGGCGATGGCCGCGGCCGAGAGGATGTAGATGGCGTGCGCGAAGGGGTTCATGGGGCTTACCAGCAAATGCCTTCGTAAGTGCCGTTGGAGCGGAGCGAGGCATTGATGCGGGTCAGATCGACCAGCGAGCGGTACTCGCTCACCGAGTTGAGCGGCGCGATGGTCTCCTCGTAGCGATTGCCGACGAGGATCACGTCGGACCCGGCGATCAGATCCTCGATCTTGCCCACCAGCCGCGACGGCAGGTCGGGCACGACGTCGTTGCCGCGCCCCATGGCGCTGACCCCGCCGGCCACCGCCTGCGATACGTACGGGTCGTAGACCCTCAGCTCGAGGCCCCTGGAGATCAGCCGGCTCGCCAGCTCCGCCAGCGGGCTTTCGCGCAGGTCGTCGGTGCCCGGCTTGAAGGCGATGCCGACGAGGCCCACGGTCTTGGCGCCGGAATTGGCGACCATCCTCTCGGCCCGGTCGATCTGCGCCGCATTGGCGACCAGCACGGAATCGAGGAGCGGGGAGGGAACGCCCTTCTGCGCCGCAAGGTGCTGCAGCGCGCGCACATCCTTGGGCAGGCACGAGCCGCCAAAGGCGAAGCCCGGCTTCATGAAATAGGGGGAGATGTTCACCTTGGTGTCGGCGCAGATGAGCTTCATCACCTGCTGGCCGTCGACGCCGGAGGCCTTGGCGATGTTGCCGATCTCGTTGGCGAAGGTCACCTTCACGGCGCGCCACGAGTTGGAGGCATATTTGACCGCCTCGGCAGTCTTCAGCGTCACCACATGCGAGGGCACCGGCATCTGGGCATTGATGTCCTTGAGTATCTGCGCCGTGCGCTCTTCGAGGGCGCCGAAGACGATGAGGCCCGGATCGTAGTAGTCGGCGATCGCCGTGCTCTCGCGCAGGAACTCCGGGTAGTAGCCGACGCCGAAATCCTGGCCGGCGATCATGCCGCTCGCCTGTTCCAGCGCCGGAATGCAGGTCTCATCCATGGTGCCCGGCACGATCGTCGAGCGGATGATCACCGAGTGAAAGCTCTGCTTGTGCCTGATCGCCTGGCCGATATCGGTGCAGACGCCCTTCACGTATTTGAGCCCGACGGCGCCGGTCTCGTCGCTCGGCGTGCCGACGCAGACGAAGCTGGCATCGGTGTCGAGCACCGCTTGCTGGCCGTCGGTGGTGGCGCGCAGCCGGCCCGAGGCGACGGCCCGGGCGATGATCTCGTCGAGCCCGTTCTCGACAATAGGCGAGAGACCGGCATTGACGGCGCTCACCTTGGCGGGATCGAGATCCACTGCCACCACCTCGTGTCCGTCATCCGCCAGACACGCTGCGGAGACGACCCCGACATACCCGATCCCAAAGACGCTGATTTTCGCCACGACGGTCCTCTTTCAGAAGTGTGAGCAATATTGTTCTCGCCCGAGGGCAAGTTGTTGACTGGCGACTGAGTACAGAACGACGAGCTAAGTGCTCGCTGGCCCCGTTACGCTAAGTGACATCACACGTACTCTCCACCGCTGGAGTGATCGTTGCTGCCGCTTAGTATTGGCATCCTTGCCGAGGGATGGCCGTTGTTCGCCATCCGATGCGTGAAAGCCTGTTCGCTGGCCTCCAAGCTGAGAAGCAACCCGGACTCATACGAGCCATGCGGTCGGCGCATGACGTACGATCGTCATCTTCGGGGGAGCTTTCACCACTGTGGCGAGCAAACGGCATGTGCCCTGCGGCATTGCGTCCATTGGCCGGCCATTTCATCCGTGCTCGAAGCATGGTCGCATTGCGGCGAAACCGTGCCTCGCCCCGACGCTCACGGCGGCGTGATTACTTTTTGGGCAGTTTTTGCCCAATCTGTTCCGGATGACGGCCGGATGACAGGACGGTGATTTGCGCGCCGGCGATCGCCCGCTCGTCCTCTGCGCTGCCGAAAACCTCAAGCAAAACCGGCCTCAGCCCGCTTTTGTTCGCGGCTTTATCTAATCGTCGCGCGATTTCGGCGAGGATTCGTTAGGTGTTTGTGCGCAGCTCGCGGCCGGAACGGGAGCGCGCACCGCTGGTCGCGCTTTTGCCGTCGTTAGGCGAAAGGATTCGCATGGGCCGAGTCGAAGAGGTGCCTCTTCGGTTCGAATGCGCGGCGTTGGAACGCCGCGCGAATGGGTGAGAAAATGCGGGTCTCCATAATTGACATCAACCGGAAGCAGCCGGCCACTGGTCCTCGTCGTCGAGGACGAACCCATGATCATGCTTGGGGCAGTGCAATTGTTCGAAGCGGCGGGGTTCGAAGCGCTGGTCGCCTTCAGCTCCGATGAGGCGGTAGCGCATCTCGAGGGGCGTTCGGGTATCGTCGTGACCTTCATCGAGTACGACGTGCCGGGCACGATCGACGGCGCTCAGCTGGCCGAGGTGGTGCGCAGTCGCTGGCCCACCGTCGAGATCATCGTCGTATCGCGGCCGCGTCCCGGCGAGACGCCGGATCTGCCGCTCGGCGCCCGCTACTTCGAGAAGCCGTACACCCATGCCGAGATCGAGCGCGCGCTCGATCAGCTGGGCCTCGGCGATACCGTGCCGCGCGCCCGCACCAACCTGCCGCCGCGCGGCTGATCCGGCTAGCGTTGCGTGAGGCAGGCGCCGTCGATGAGGTGCGCCATCAGGACCTTGTCTTCGTAGACGCCTTCGCCTCGCCCCACCGGAACGGGCGGGGCGAGATCGGGACAGGAGGTCGGCTGGCTGCGGACCACCAGCAGCGGCCCGGTGATGGTCGGGGGCAGGGGATGGTTCTGCTGGTAATAGTCCATCGGGCGACCGTTGGCGCGCGGCGCATAGAAGGTGAGCCCGCTGTCGCGCCCGACATAAAACAGGTCGGCGGCAATATCCCGGCTCTCGACATAGATCGGCGCGTCGCCGTCCTGCTTGGCCAGCGCGATGAGCTCCTGGCTGAGGGCGGCGCGTCCGACATAGCGCTCCAGCGGTGGGTCGGCCTGCCAGAGCGTGATCTGCGGCCACACCGCCAGCAGGTGCACGATGAGGGCGATCGCAACGTTGACGGTCAGGCCGGCAATCCGCAGCCGCGGGTATCGTGCAAGCACCGCCATGGCCAGCGGCGTGCCGGCGAAATAGGCCGCCACCGCCCAGTTGGCATAGGCGGTGTCGAGTAGTGACTGCACCGAAACGGCGGCCAGCGGCACCAGCGCAAAGGCGGCCAGCGGTCCCGAGCTGCGGAACCTCGCGAGGGCGATGACGAAGGCGCCGAACAGCACCGGGCCCATCACCGCCAGCTGGCTGGCGAGGAAGATGACGAGGCCGACGAAGCCCGGGAGCCTGTCGGCATCGATCCCGTTCTCCACCCATCCGATATTGTCGGCCGTGTGCCGCAGCGTCACCAGCCCGTTCTGCAGGTTCCACAGCAGGTTGGGCGCAACCACGATGGCCAGCGCCAGCAGCATCAGGCCGGCATTGCGCCAGCCGATACGTGCCCCGGGGAACAGCAGCGCCGCCAGCCCCGCCCCGATGAGAAAATAGACCGCGGCATATTTCGCCAGCAGCGCCAGGCCGATCAGCACCCCGACCAGCAGGGCATCGCGGGCGCGGCGCGTTTCGCACAGCCGATGGTGGACCAGCAATGCTGCGGCGAACAGCGGCGCCATCACCGTATCGGTCGAAATCAGGATCGAGCCCAGCGCCACCGCCGGAAGGCTGAGCCAGGCTGCGGCCACCCAGATCGCCGAGCGGGGGCCCCAGACCCGCGCCGACAGCGCGGCGAGGAGCACTGCCGTGGCGCCGTTCAGCAGCGGCGCCGGCATCCGGACCCAGAACGGGGCATCACTGCCGGCGAGGGTCGTCACCGCGCCGATCAGCCAGGCGATCAGCGGCGGCTTGGAATAATAGCCCCAGGCGAAATCCTGGCCCCAAAGCCAGTACTGGGTCTCGTCGACGAACAGGTCGATGCCGCTGAACCCCAGCAGCACCCAGCGCACCACGACGACGCCGGCCGCAAGGGCGACGACCTGCCAGAGCCAGTCGCGCCGGGCGACCTCAGGCTGCGTCACGGCGCCGTTCCTGGAAGATCAGCCACAGGTTGCGCGAGTAGATCACCACGCCGAACAGCTGGCCGAGGATGAACACCGGGTCCTGCCGATACACCGCATACATCAGCAGCATCACGCCGCCGAGCAGCGAGAAATACCAGAACGCCCGCGGCATCACCGAGCGGCGCTCGCGCTCCGAGGCAATCCATTGCACGAGGAAGCGCGCCGTGAACATCGCCTGGGCGGCAAAGCCGAACACCACCCACCACAGCTCGATCTGGTTCTCGACGTGAAAGACCTGCATCAACCACTCGGCCATCGTCTCAGGTATCCTCTTGATCGCCAGCAACCGGCTGCGCCTTTTTGCTGCGGCGGATCAGCCACATGACACCGAAAAGGTCAATCGCGCCGACCAGCGCGCGCTGCAGGTTGGAATAATTGGAACGTCCCGCCTGGCGCGGCCGGTGGCTCACGTCGACGAGTTCGATCCGCCAGCCGTCGCGCTTGAACAGCGCCGGCAGGAAACGGTGCATGTGATTGAAATAGGGCAGGTCGAGAAAGGCGTCGCGGCGGAAGGCCTTGAGCCCGCACCCGGTATCGCGGGTGCCATCCTGCAGCAGCGCGCTGCGCAGGCCGTTGGCGAAGCGCGACGCCAGCTTCTTGGACCAGGTGTCCTGCCGTCCGACTCGTTGGCCGGCGACCAGTCCGAGCCGCCCGGTCGTATCCCTCAGCAGCGGCGCGGCCAGCTTTGGCAGTTCGGCCGGCGGATTCTGTCCATCGCCATCCAGCATGCAGACGATGGAAGCCCGGGCCCGGCGGACGCCCGAATGGATGGCGGCGGACTGGCCGCCGGAGCGGTCGTGACGGACGAGCTGCAGGTAAGGCCGGTCGCGACGCAGGCCATCCAGCACAGAAACCGAGTCGTCGCTCGATCCGTCGTCTACCACGATGATCTCGAAGGGCGTCACCGCCGCCAGCGCAGTCTCGATCTCGGCGATCAGCTGGGGGAGGTTCAGAGCCTCGTTCCGAGCTGGAATGATGACGGAGAGCTGGGGGATCGGTGCGGCCACGCGGCTCTCTATAGCCGTGGGTCCGGGGGCTGGCAATCGGAGCGGCCGGGCCGCGCGGCGAGGATGCTGCAATGTGCGATCGGTGTAGCAGCGCAGCAGCACCCATGGTCGTGGCGACCGCCTGCCGCGGCTCGGTATCGTGAACTGCCCTCCCGCGATCCGTTGCGCCGGCCGCCGACAACGCCTGCGTAACGCCGGTGCCGGAACGGGACTTGTGCTGTCCTGCCGATGCAGCCAAGACTTGGCAAATCAGCATCTCGCCAGGGGGATGGCCAATGCACCGACGACAGCTGGCGGCAGCAGCGCTCGTGTTCCTCGCCTCGACCTCGATCGGTCATGCCGGCACGCTCGATGATGTCCGCGCCCGCGGCGAGCTGATCTGCGGCGTCAGTGAAGGGTTGGGCGGTTTCTCCGAGCAGGACGGGGCAGGGACCTGGCAGGGCTTCGATGTCGACTTCTGCCGCGCCGTGGCTGCCGCCGTGCTCGGCGACGCAAGCAAGGTCCAATACGTGCCGCTTTCGGCCGAAGCGCGCTTCGCGGCCCTCACCGACGGCAAGATCGACCTGCTGTCGCGCAACAGCACCTGGACCATGACGCGGGACCTCACGCTCGGCCTCGATTTTCCGGGCACCAGCTATTTCGACGGGCAGGGCTTCATGGTCCCCGCGCTGTTCGGCGCGATCAGCCCGCTTGAACTGGATGGGGCGAGCATCTGTGTGGTCAGCGGCACCACCACCGAGGCCAACGCCGCGGCATACTTCAAGAAGGCCGGTCTCACCGTCTCCTTCCTGAGCTTCGAGGAGCGCGCCGAAGCGCGCGCCGCCTATGCCGATGCCAGATGCGACGCCTATACCGCCGACCGCTCGGCGCTGGCCGCCGAGCGGGCCGAACTGCCCACGCCCGACGAGCACGTCATCCTCAAGGACGTGATTTCCAAGGAGCCGCTCGGCCCGGTGGTCCGCGACGACGATCCGCAATGGACGGCGCTGGTGCGCTGGACCCTGTTCGGGCTGATCGATGCCGAGGAGCAGAAGCTCGATGCCGCCTCGATGGCCGGTGCCGGCGCCGACGAAGCGAGGGCGATGGGCGCCCCGGCCGTGGCGGCTTTGGGGCTCTCCGACGATTGGCTGGTGCAGGTGCTGGCTGGGGTCGGCAATTACGGCGAGATCTTCGAACGCAACCTCGGCGAGCAGACCCCCATGCAGCTGAGCCGCGGCGTCAATGCCTTATGGACCCAGGGTGGGATCCTCTATGCACCACCGATGCCCTGACCCGATCCGCAGCCTGCTTCTGGCGCTGCTGGTGGCGCTGGCCTTCGTTGCGCCTTCGGTTGCGCAGGAGCGGGTCGACCTGTCGCCGCGCGACTTGGCGGTGGTCCGCATCAACATTATCGACCTGCTGGCCAACGAGCCGCGTCTCCCCTTGCCGATCAAGCAGCGCCGCGACGTGCTGCGCACCTATTACGAAGCGCAGAACGGCGACCTGCTCTGGCTCAACAGCGCCCGCGCCGCGGTCATGGTCTCCCGCCTCGTCAACGCCACCGATGATGGTCTGAACCCGGACGACTACCCGGGCCAGCAACTCGCCAGCCTGATGGCCGCCGCCGGCGAGACCGACAAGCGCAGCCTCGCCATCATCGAGCTCTATTTCTCCGCGGCGTTCCTCGAATACGCCTCCGACCTGAAGGTCGGCCGGTTCCTGCCCAACAAGATCGATCCGAACTTCTTCCTCGCGCCGCGCAGCATCGACGAAGCCGCGGCCCTGGCGGGGGTCTCCAAGGTGGCCGATGTCGAGACGGTGTTGCACGCCTGGGAGCCGCAGAACGCCGAATACCAGGCGTTGCGCAAGGCGCTCGATGATTACCATGCCCTGGCGGTGCTCGGTGGCTGGGGCAAGGTGCCGCTCGGCGATACGCTGAAACCGGGGATGACCGACCCGCGTATTCCCGCCCTTCGCGCCCGCCTCGCCGTCACGGACGGCGCCGCGGTCGCCGCGCCGGGCGAGCCGGGGTTCTACGACGAGGCGCTGATCGAGGCGGTGAAGCGGTTTCAGGCGCGGCACGGCCTCGACGTCGATGGCGTCGTCGGGCCGGCTTCCCTGGTCGCCATGAACGTGTCGATCGAGGACCGCATCGAATCGATCGACTTTGCCATGGAGCGCTGGCGCTGGATGCCGGATGACCTGGGGCGCCAGTACATCATCGTCAACATCGCCGGCTTCGAGCTCCGCCGCATCGCCGATGGCGAGATCAAGGAGAAGATGGCGGTGGTGGTGGGCAAGCCCTATAGCCGCACCCCGGTGTTCAGCGACGCCATCCGCTACCTCGAGTTCAACCCCTATTGGAACGTGCCGGCGGGGCTCGCCGCCAAGGAGGAGCTCCCCAAATTGCAGAGCAATCCGGCGGCAGTGGCGGCGGCCGGCTTCGAGGCAGTGCGCGGCAAGGAGGTCTATGATGTCCGGCAGGTCGACTGGGCCCAGGTGACCCCAAGCCGTTTCCCGTTCCAGCTGCGGCAGAAGCCCGGGGAAAACAACGCCCTTGGCCGGGTCAAGTTCATGTTCCCGAACAGCCACGATGTCTACCTGCACGATACCCCGTCACGCAGCCTCTTCGGTCGTGCCGAGCGCGCCTTCAGCCATGGCTGCATCCGCCTGTCGCGTCCGCTGGAGCTGGCGGACCAGGTGCTCATTGCCGGTGGGGTGGCCGACTGGTCGGACGCTCGGATCGATTCGGTGGTCGCTTCGCAGAAGAACACCGTGGTGAACCTCAAGACGCCGCTGCCGATTCACATCACCTACCTGACCGCCTGGGTCGAGGCCGACGGCGTGCATTTCAGCTCGGACATTTACGGTCACGACGAAAAGCTGCTCGCAGCGCTGGACGGCAAGTCGCTGGCCTGGTGAGGCCCAGCGCTGTCCGCTGCTTCATCGAAGCAGTGATGCCATGGCCAAATCTGAGAGGAGAGAATTGGCTCCGCGGCTTGGACTCGAACCAAGGACCATTCGATTAACAGTCGAATGCTCTACCAACTGAGCTACCGCGGAACACGTGCCTCGTGTGAAGCAGCGCCCGTGTAGCGGTTTTGATTTCCTTTGCCAAGCCCGAATTTCCGATCTCGGAAACTCAGTTGCGAATAGCCGCCGCGGCAGCTGCCCGCTGCTCCAGAACCACCAGATCCTCCGGCGTATTGACGTTGGCGAAGGGATCGCCGGCATCCCCGACCGGCCACTCGATCAGGTGTCCTCCGGCCTGGGCGCACAGCGATTTGAGGCTCCGTGGCGCCGTCCCGGCCAGCACGTGCTCCGGCAGGTCACGGAATCGCCCGATGCGCCAGATCGAGTTGGTGGGGTAGGGCTGCCCACCATAGGCGGCGACTGCCGCCGGCTCTTCGCCGAGCTCGTCGACCAGCCGGGCGACGTAGCCGGCGGGCAGGAATGGGGTGTCCACCGCAACGCTGACCAGAAACTCCGGCGGCCTCGCCAGAGTCTTGAGGTAAGCGATCGCACCGGCAAACCCGGCGAGCGGACCGGCATAGTCACTGTCGAGATCCGCTACGCCGATCATTCCGCTCTCGAGCCGCAGCAACCCGGGGGCGATGCGGCCATGTGCCACCAGTAGCGGCGAGCAGCCGTCGAGCCGCGCGGCGACGCGCTCCAGCAGCCGTACGCCGCCGACCGGCAGTTCGGACTTGATGGTGCCGCCCAACCGTTCGCCCCGTCCGCCGGCCAGGATCAGGCCTGCCACCCTGTGTTGATTTTCCGCCATAGTGGTTCCGCTAACCGCTTGCCTGCCTTGACAAAGTTCCGGCCGCCATAGAGGAGCGGCAGTTGGGGGGCTTCAGACGACTGGAGTCTATATGACGACGCGTATTCTTGCAGCGCTGGCCTTTGCCGGCCTGCTCACCGGCACCGCCGCGGCTGCCGATCTCTATGTTCCCACGCCCGATCAGGCCATTGTCAGCGCCAGCCGCGACTGGACCGGCTTCTATATCGGCGCCAATGTCGGCTATGCCGATTTCGACGCCGCCCATTACGGCGACGATAGCGACCTCGCCACGCTCAACGGTTGGCAGGGTGGCGTGCAGGCCGGTTACAACGTGCAGTTCGATTCGATCGTCCTCGGCATTGAGGCCGATCTGTCGGCGGCGGGCATCATCGAGGGCAGCGACACCGATCACTGGAACGAGGACGCCGGCATCAACGGCCTCGCGACCCTGCGCGGCCGGCTCGGCTTCGCCGTCGGCGATCTGCTGCTCTATGGCACCGCCGGTCTCGCCGCGGCCAATCTCGAGGTCTACGATGAAGCGCAGACAATTGGCGGCTGGGTCGCCGGTGTGGGCGCCGAGTACATGGTCACCGACACCGTCTCGCTGAAGGCGGAGTATCTCTACACCAATTTCGGCACCGTCGAAGTCGACGGCTATGGCGGCGACGAGTTCGACATCGACGGCTCGGCCGTCCGCGTCGGCGTCAACTTCCACTTCTGATCGCTCTGGCGATCCGCCGGGCTCCGCACGCGGAGCCCGGCACCTGAGCGGGCACTCAGCGCCCGAAATACTCGCGATAGTCCGTGTCGTAGCCGAAATAGCGCGGGCCGACGAGGTCGATGCCGGCGGGCGTCAGCCATTGCGGGTTCGATGGCATCGCCAGGGCCTTGAGCCTGAGGCCGTAGCGGAGCGCGTCGGCGGTGACCGGCAGCCCCGATTCGGCATCGAGCACGGTGATCAGGTCGGGCGTCGTGACGAGGATTTCGCCATCCCGCTCGGCCATCAGGAATTCGTTCTGGAAATCGAGCCGGAAGCTGTGGCCCTTCCACTCCTCGACGCCCTCGAAGCGGGCCGTGCCGCGCGCGAAGCCGCCGACGGTACGGCGCTCGATGTCCTTGATGCGGCCGTGGAAGATCACGTCGGCCTCGAGCTTGTCGACGATGGCGTTGACCGGGTCGACATGGCCGGCCTTGGCCTCGCGCAAGGTGCGACCGAGCTCCGAGCAGAGCGTCAGCGTGCCGCGCACGATCGCCTTCTTCGCCACGGCGCCGGACATCGAATAGAAGGCGAGCAGCGCCGAGCCGCCCATTTCCACCGTCGCCGCGCGGGCGAGCCGCTCGGTCCAGGCATTGCTGACCGTCTCGAGTACGAGCGAATTGCCCTTGTCGTCGCACAGCACCATCGGCGTCGCCGAAACGCCATGCATGGTGAAGGTCACCATCTGCAGCTCGGGATAGGCGCGGCCCATGCCGTCGCCATCGACCAGCGGCAGGCCGGCCATGGCCGCCACGACGAACGGCGTGGTGGAATTGACCCCACCCGCCTCGCCGCAGAGCACCGCGTCGATCTTCCGCCCAAGCAACTGCTCGAGCGCGCGGAAAGCATTGATCAACTCCTCGCCCTGCGGCAGCTTTTCGGTCATCACCGTAGGGGCGCCCATCATGCAGACGGGGACGACCAGCGCGTCATCGGGCAACTCGTCGATATCGACGAGGTTCACCGGGCCATACTGCTTGATTGCCTGCTGGGCCATCAGCTTGCCGACATAGGGGTCGCCGCCGCCGCCGGTCCCGAGGATGGCGCCGCCGGTGGCGATGTCTTCCATGTCCTCGGCGTGGATGGTGCGAAGAAACTTCATGATAGGGTTCCTTTGCCTCAGGCCACGACGGGCTGGGGCTGCAGCGGGTTGAAGGTGAGTTCGGGGTAGCCGAAGGCCTTGGGGCCGACGATTTCCAGTGCCTTGGGCGTCTTCATCAGGTCATGCACCGGCAGCCCGATGACCGCGATGCGCTGGCCGTAACGCAGCACTTCGGTGGTGATCGGCTCGCCGGTATCGAGCTCGAGGTTGATGATCAGGTCGGGGACCATGATCACCGGCACATTGTCGACCCAGAGCACCAGGTTCTCGTTCTGGATGGCGATGCGCGCTTCCGAGCCGGCCCAATCGCCGACCCCGGTGAGATGCGCATGGCCACGGGCGAAGCCGCCCACCAGCTCGCGCCGCACATCGGTGACCTTGCCGGTGAAGAACAGCTTGCCGCCGGTCGAGGCAACGACGCGTTCGACGACGTTCTGCCGCTTCTGGCGGGCGTCGAGCACGGTATGTCCGATGGAGAGCGCCTGGGTCACCGTGCCGGGGATCGCGGCGCGGCGGACGAATTCCATCGACATCGGCGCGATGGCGAGCCCCGCCGCGGCGCCCATGTTGACCGAGACGCCGCGAGCAAAGGTCTCGAGCCAGAACATGTCGATCACTTCCTTGAAGACGACGACATTGCCCTTCTCGTCGGCAATGGCGGCCGGAGCGGCCTTGGCGCCGTAGATGAAGAAGGTGGTCATCTGCACTTCGGGAAAGGCCCGGCCCATGCCGTCGCCGTCGATCACCGGCAGGCCCGCATAGGCCGCCGCTATCACCGGTTCGAGCGCGTTGGAGCCGCCGATCTCGGCCGAAATGGTGGCCGAGATCCTGACGCCGGCGGCTTCTTCGACCGCCCGCATGGCGCGGTAGCATTCGCCGCCTTCCTCGATCTTTTCCACCCCGACCACCGGCGCACCGATGCCGCCGACTTCGCCGACCCAGGCGTCGTCGGGCAGGGCATCGAGCGGCAGCACGCGCACCTCGGCGCCCTTGCGGATCAGCTCGCGGGCCCTGAGCATCCCGACGTAAGGGTTGCCGCCCCCGCCGGTGCCGAGCAGCGCCGCCCCGATCGACAGGGGCAGCAGATCGCTCTCCTTGAGCAGGTAGCCCTTATCCGACATGCAGTTCACCGACCGCCTTGACGCGGACACGGGTGGCGTTGCCGGGGAGGTAGGCCAGCGGCACGTCCTCGACATCGACGATTTCGATCGACGAGCGCAGCGCTCCGGCGGAGACCGCCGCTTCGGTGGCCCGTTCCTTGGCATCGGCCAGCGCCTGGTCGCGGCCGATTTCGGCCAGTGCATAGACGCGGTCGACTTCGCCCGAGACCTGGGCAATGGCGGCGCCGACGGCGTTCGCCACGGCGAAATGGTTCGGCTTGATCACTTCGAGGCCGCCGATCGGCCCGTCGACGAGAATCGAGCCGCCGCCCACCACGATCACCGGCAGCGGTTCGGGCGACAGCCGCGAGCGTTCGACGCAATCCTCGAGCATCGACATGATCCTGGTCTGGGTGCTCGCGATGAACGCGGGCGTCAGGTGCGCGACCTTGGACTTGTCGCCCAGCTCGTAGCGCCCGGAAGCGACGACGACGTCGGATGTCGTCAGCGTCGAGCCGCCGAAGATCAGCGCTTCGGTGACGATGCGGTAGCCCACGGAAGTCGGGCCGACCTTGATGGCGCCGCCGGTCTCGACAACGTGCGAACCACCTCCGAGGCCGATCGAAAACACGTCCGGCATCCGGAAGTTGGTTCGCACGCCGCCGACTTCCACGGCCACGGTGGCTTGGCGCGGGAAACCCTTGTGCAGCGAGCCGACATCGGAGGTGGTACCGCCGATATCGACGACGATGGCGTCCGCAACCCCGGAAAGGAAGGCTGCGCCGCGCATCGAATTGGTCGGGCCTGACGCGAAGGTCAGCACCGGGAACTTTTCGGCGAACGCGGCATCCATCAGCGTGCCGTCGTTCTGCGTCAGGTAGAAGCGGCCCTTTATCCCCGTCTCGGTGATCGCCTTGCGGAAGGCCTCGATGACATGCCGGGAGAGGTCGCGCAGGCAGGCGTTCATGATCGCCGCATTCTCGCGCTCGAGCAGGCCGATGCGTCCGATATCGCTCGACAGCGTGATGTGCACGCCGGGCAGGGCGCGGGCGAAAATCTCGCCGGCCTGCTTTTCGAACTCGCCGGTCACCGGTGAGAACACCGAGGTGATGGCGATGGTGTTGATGCCCTTGGCCTTGATGTCCTCGGCAATGCCGAGCAGCTCCTTCTCGTCGAGCGGCGAGATCACCCGGCCGTCGAACTCGTTGCCGCCATGGGCGAGGTAGCCGGTCCCGCCGATCGCCGCCTTCAGGTCCTCGGGCCAGTCCACCATCGGGGGGAGGGACGCGGTGGCGGGAAGGCCGAGGCGCACTGCGGCAGTCTTGGCCAGGTCGCGCCGCTGCACCACGGCGTTGGTGAAGTGGGTGGTGCCGATCATCACCACGTCGATGGCCGAGGCGTCCATCTTCGAAGCTTCGAGTACGGCCTTCAGCGCGTTGACCACACCGGTCATCACATCGCCGGTCGTCGCGGCCTTGACCCCGGCAATAACGGTCGCGCCGTCCATGACGACGGCGTCCGTATTGGTGCCGCCCACGTCGATGCCAATTCTGATCATTTTTCTATCCTTTGGGAGACTGCTGCCGCTCCGCCCCGGAGCGCGATAAGTTGTTCCGCCGTGGGGATTTCCCCGTCGATCAATGGAATCTTTGGCCGCATCGCCTCTTCCTCGGCCGAGATCACCGGCACCGAGGCGAGGAGAAGGCGGGTGTAGTCGTGCTGCGGCGCCTCGAACACCGATGCGGTGGAGCCGGTCTCGACGATCTTTCCGAGATAGAGCACGCCCACTGTGTCGGCGAAGTTTCGCATCAGGCTGAGGTCGTGCGAGATGAAGAGATAAGTGAGCCCGAGCTGTCGGCCGAGATCGACCAGCAGGTCCATGACCCGCGCCTGCACCGAGACGTCGAGCGCCGAGGTCGGCTCATCGAGGATCAGCAGTTGCGGCGCCACTGCCAGCGCCCTGGCGATGGCGACGCGCTGCTTCTGGCCCCCCGACAGCTCGTGCGGGTAGCGCAGCGCGAAATCGGCGGGCAGTTGCACCATCTCCAGCAGTTCGGCGATGCGTCGCTTGTGTTCGCCACCCGGCGTGCCGTGAGCGGCCAGCGGCACGGCGATCGACTGGCCGACGGTACGGCGCGGGTTGAGCGACGAGCCGGGGTTCTGGAACACCATCTGCACCTTGCGGCCATAGGCCCGGGTGCCGGTCTCGCCGATGATGCTGTGGCCATCGAGCCGGATGTCGCCGCTGGTGGGTTTGGCGAGGCCCATGATCATGCGGGCAATGGTCGATTTGCCCGAGCCGCTCTCGCCGGCAAGGCCATAGACCTTGCCCTTCGGAATCGAGAACGACACCTCATCGACGGCGCGCACGTCGCCGGTCTTCCGCCCGAAACCGTTGCGGACCGGGAACAGCTTGGTCAGCCCGGCGATTTCCAGCATGGCGCTCATGCCGCCGCTCCCCTGTTGCCGAAGCTGGTTCCGCCGGTGAGCCGGGGTACGGCCGCGATCAGCGCCTTGGTGTAATCGTCGTGCGGCGCTTCGAAGAGTTCGGCGGTCGGCCGGTGCTCGACCACCACGCCCTTGTTCATCACGTAGACGTAGTTCGAGGTTTCGCGCACCACGCCCAGGTTGTGGGTAATCATCAGCAGCGCGAGGCCGCGCTCTTCCACCAGATCCTTCAGCAGCTTCAGGATCTGCGCCTGCGTGGTGACGTCGAGCGCCGTGCCGGGCTCGTCGGCGATCAGCAGCTTGGGTTCGCTCAACAGCGCCATGGCGATCAAGACGCGCTGCCGCATGCCGCCCGACAGCATGATCGGATAGGAGCGCGCCACCCGCTCCGGGTCGCGCATCCGCACTTGGCCCAGCACTTCATGCACCCGTGCCATCCGCGCCTTGCGATCGCGGCTGCGGCCAAGGCGGCGATCGGCATATTTGAGGATGGTGCCCATCTGGTCGGCGATGGTGAAGACCGGGTTGAGCGAGCTCATCGGGTCCTGGAACACCATCGACATGGCGGTGCCGCGCAGCTTCAGCCGCTCGCGATCCGGCATCGTCAGCAGGTCGCGGCCGTCGTAGAAGATCTCGCCGCCGGTGACCTTGGCCGGCGGGCTGCGCAACAGCCCCATGATGGCCCGCATCGTCACCGTCTTGCCCGAACCGCTCTCGCCCACCAGCGCGATCTGCGAGCGGGCCGGCACGTCGAGCGACACGCCCTTCAGCACCGGATTGGTCTGGCCGTAGGTGGTGAACTGCACGCTCAGATTGCGGACGGACAGCAGGGCGTCGGCCATCAGCGCACCTCCTGCACGTCGAACAGGTCGCGGAGGCCATCCCCGAGCAGGTTGAAGCCGAGCGCCACCACCAGGATGGCGGCCCCCGGCAGCACCGATTCCCACCAGTAGTCGGGCAGGAATGCCGAACCCGAGGCGACCATGGTGCCGAGATCGGGGGTCGGAGGCTGGATGCCGAGGCCGAGAAAGCTCAGCGAAGCGCCGACGAGGATGACGAAGCCCGCATCGAGCGAGGTCTTGACCGCCAGCGCCGATACGCAGTTGGGCAGGATTTCGCGGAACAGGATGTGGAACTTGCTGGCGCCCAGCGTCTCGGCGGCCTCGACGAATTCCTGCGTGCGCAACTGCCGGGTGATCGAGTAGATCAGCCGGGTGTGCCAGGTCCACCACAGCGCGGCGATGGCCAGCATCGAGTTGATCAGGTCCGGCGACAGCACGGCGGCAACCGCCAGCGCCATCACCAGCGGCGGGATGGCGAGTGCGATATCGGTCAGGCGCATGATGACCACTTCGACCCAGCCGCCGAAATAGCCGGCCAGGAGGCCCAGCGTCGTACCCACCGGGATTGCGATGCCGAGCACCACCAGCGCCAGCAGCAGCGAGATTCGGAGCCCGAAGATGACCCGGGTGAAGATATCGCGCCCGACATTGTCGGTGCCGAACCAGTACTCCGCCGAAGGCGGCAGGTGCCTGGCGCGGAAATTCACCACGGCGCCGACATGCTCGGGGTGCGGGGTGATCCAGGGCGCGAGAAGCGCCGCGAGAATGGCGAGGATCACGATGGCCGCGCCGATCACCGCCGTCGGGTTGCGCGAGAAGCGGTACCAGTTCTGGTAGGCGTTGGAGAGCCGGCGGGGCGGGGCGGCGGCGGTTTCGTTCGCCATCAGCGGCTCCCCCGGATACGGACGCGGGGATCGACGAAGCCGACCAGCACGTCGATGACGAGGTTGACCAGAACGAAGAACACCCCCGAGACCATCACCACGCCCATCACCGCGTTGAGGTCTTTCTGCAGGATCGTGCGAATGCCATAGGCCGCCATGCCGGGCCAGGCGAACACCAGTTCGACGACGAAGGCATTGCCGATCAGCGAGGCGAATTCGAGCCCCAGGATGGTCAGCGGCGGCACGAAGCTGGGCCGCAGCATGTACTTGAACACCCGGATCGGCTCCGGCACGCCGAAGGCGCGGCTCGCCTCGATATAGTCCTGGCTGGAGACGTCGATCATCGACGAGCGGGTGATGCGGGCGATCTGCCCCATGGTGGCCAGCGCCAGCGCCGTGGCGGGCAACAGCAGGTAGCGCAGCGCCTCGCCGAACACGTCGAGGCGGCCGGCCAGCAGCGAGTCGACGGTCAGGAGGCCGGTAACACTGGCAACGAACTCCATATTGTGCGGCAACCGTCCGGTGGTCGGCAGGATGTGCAGCACGTAGCCGGCGAGGATCTGCAGCAGCAGGGCCGCAAAGAAGCTTGGGGTGACGGCGGAAAAGATCGCCAGCACCCGCACCAGGGTATCGGGCCACTTATCCTTCCAGCGCGCCGCCGCGACGCCGAGCGGCACTCCCAGCACGAAGGCGATGGTGATCGTCGCCAGCACCAGCTCGAAGGTCGCGGCGAAGGTATCGCGGATATCGTCGTTCACCGGTCGCTCGGTCAGCAGCGAGCGCCCCAGGTCGCCGCGGCTGAGCCCGGCGATGAACATGCCGTATTGCTCGACGATCGGCTTGTTGAGCCCGAGCTTTTCCTGGAGGTCCGCCACCTGCTGGGCGGTGGCGGTGGGACCGAGCGCCATGCGCGCCGGGTCACCCGGAACCACGCGGGCAATGGCGAAGATGACGATCGACAGGCCCACGAGGACCAGGATCGACCACAGGATACGCCGAAACAGGAAAAGCAGGAATTCCAAGAGCAGCCCGCCCTGATGTGCCGAGAAGGGGTGGTGCGGGGGAGTGGCGTCCCCGGGCCCAAGTTGGGCCGGGGACGCCGCGGGATCAGCAGGTCCAGCTGTAGCGGGTGAAGTCGTAATCGAACGACATCATCGGCACGGCCTTGAAGCCGGTGAGGCACTTGTCCATGGCGTGCTGCACGGTCTGGGTGTTGAGGAACACGTCGGACTGCTGGTCGACCAGCTTGTGCTGCAGCGCCTTGTAGATCTCGGCCTGCTTGGCGGTGTCGCCGGTGCCACGGGCCTCGTCGATCATCGCGTCGATCTCGGGATCCTGCACCCACTCCATCGAGGCCCAGGTGCCGGCCGCTTCCGAGTGGTACTGGGTGAAGAACATCGAGTCCGGCGACGGATAGGTCGGGCCGAAGAAGATCTGGTTGACGTTCGGGGTGGTCTCGACCTTGCCTGCGATCTCGGTGATGCGGTTCCACGGATCCGCCTGCTGCGTCACCACGAACCCGAGCTGCTCGAGGTTCGACTGCATCAACAGGCTGATCTCTTCCTCGAACTTGGTGCCGGCCACATAGGCCAGCGTGATCGGGATCGGGGCGCCGGCATATTTCGACTGCGCCACTTCCGCCTTGGCCGCCTCGAGGTCATAGACCGGCTCTGGGATGTCGTCGGCGTGGAAGGCCGCGAAGGCCTTGGGCAGCGGCGTCGACAGCACGCCGCCGGGCGAGATCACCTCGCGGATCGTGGCGTAGTCGGTGGCGAGCGCGATGGCCTTGCGGATATGCACATCATCGGTCGGCGCGGCCTTGCTGTTGAGCTTGAGGTAGAAAGCCGTCGAGGTTTCTTCCTTGGCGATGACGAAGCGGCCCATGCCCTCGAGGGCGGTATAGGTATCGGGCGACTGGAACTGGCTCGACATGGTCAGTTCGCCCGACGCGGCGAGCGAGCGCACGGTCGCCTCGTCATTGGTGATGATCCAGCGCACCTCGTCGATCGGACCGGCGCCGAAGCCCTTATAGTAGTCGGCATTGCGGGTGATGGTCATCTGGCTGCCGCGATCCCAGCTCTTGAGGCTGTAGGCGCCGGCGCCGGCGACATTGGTCGCGAGCCAGGTCTGGCCGTCATCCGAGCCTTCGTTGGCCTTCACCAGTTCCTCGTTGAGGATGAAAATGGCGGGCACCGTGGTGAGGAACGGCGCGAAGGTCTTGGAGAGGGTGAACTTCACCGTCTTGGCGTCGACGGCGGTCACCGAGCCGGGGGCGAGCACACCGGCGAACAGGTTGGCCGGGCCCTGGTTGATGCGCAGCAGGCGCTCGACCGTATAGACCACGTCGCTGGCTTCGACGGGCGAGCCGTCGGCGAACTTGGCATCGTCGCGCAGCTTGTAGGTGACTTCCTTGGCGTCGTCCGAAACGGTCCAGCTCTCGGCCAGCTCGGGAACGATATTGCCGGCGGAATCGACGGTGACGAGCCCGTCATAGAGGTTCACCGCCGCCATGTAGTCGGTGTAGTCCGAGATCTTGGCCGGATCGATGGTGCCGAAAATCTGCACGGTGTTCATCGTCACGGTGACCGCCATGGCGGGCGCTGCGCCCAGCATGAGGGTCGAAAGTGCAGTTGCTGCAAGAAGCCTGTGCTTGGTCATGGCTGATGTTCCCTGTCCCTGTGCTTACCTGTCCGGACGCTGAAGCCCCACGTACGGAAAGATCGTCCGGCTACGCCGGCACCCCTGGAGCCCGACGTCACCTTGCGGTCGCACGAGCCCGATAGGGAAGCTTCGCAACAGGCGGCCGTCCCGCTCAAGGCGCAAAGACGGCTAGGTTTTCGACTAAAACGTCTAGGTTCTGGAGAGCTGGTTCAGGCTGAGAAGCTTATCTATTCGGCAGGAAAGTGCTGGAAATCAGCGACTTGCGGCGCGGCGTCGCAGTGATGGCGTGCCCAACCGCTCAACTCACCAGGCCAAGCGCTCTTGCCGCGCTGATCGCCTCGCGCCGACGCTTGCAGCCGAGTTTGCGGTAGGCGTTGGACAGATGGAACTTCACCGTCGCCTCGCTGAGGCCGAGGGCATTGGCAATGAACTTGTTGGACGACCCCTCCGAGATCATCATCAGCACCTTGGTCTCGCGTCGGCTGAGCCCGTTCTGCGCTCCCAGCGCCGAGTTGGGCAGGCCGCCGTCGCGCAACCGGCGGAGCACCTGGCGGACCGGAGCGGAGATCTCGAGATACTCGCCGATCCGCTGCTGCTCGACCAGTTCGCTCAGGAACACCCGCTCCTCGGCAAGCGGCGCGATGGCGCCGAGCCGCGCGGCTTGCTCGAACACCTTCTGCAGCAACCCGCGCGCCCGTGACAGGTCGCGCTGCCGCTTGTAGACGAACGCCAGCCAGACCTCGGCGCAAAGCCGCTGCCGTCCGGTAAGGTTGAGGTTACCGATGATGAAGCCGAGCTGCCGTTCGAGATGCGGGCGGGTCGGCTGCTCGTAGACGATGTGGCGGAGCCAGATCATCGCCTGCACGATCTCGTCGCGGTCCTTCAGCCGCTCGAGCTCTTCGCCGGCAGCGGCAACCCAGGCCCGGGTGATCCGGGTGGCGAGCGCCGCGGTCTTTTCCGCCGCCTCCTGCCAGCGGTTGGCATTTTGCAGGATCGCCGCTTCGCGCAGCTCGATCATCAGGCCGAACTGACGGTTGGAGACCTGGTAGACCCGCCAGCGATCGAGGAAGTTCCGCGCCGCGATGGTGGAGAAATGCTCGCTCAGCGCCTGGCTGCCGTAATGCAGGGCGAACTCGATCAGGCTGGGCCAGATTTCGCCATGCACGAAGTCGTCGAGCTCGGTGCTGAGAAAGCGCGCCAGCGGCTCCGGCTTGCCCCCTTCGTAGTCGACGCAGGCATTGAGCAGCGCCAGGAGGCGATCGTCGCCCGGACTGTCGAACTCGACGGCCCGCAGGTAGCGGGCGGCCTGGTCCGCGTGCTGGCGCGCGTTGCTCGCATCGCCCATCAGCAGCCGCATCAGGGCCTGGTGCAGGCTGATATAGAAGGCGAGCATCGGCACCTTGGCCTGCTCGTAGTGGTAGAGCGCGCGCTGCGCCACATCCTCGGCAGCCGCGAGGCGTCGGCCGCGAATGTAGAACTCCAGCACGGAATTGTAGAAGCTGCCGCGCACGATGTGGTCGTCGAGCGGCAGATCGCCCAGGGTGTCGAACACCTGTTCGAACAGCTCGTCGGTCAGCTGGTAATCCTCGTAGATCAGCATCACGACGCGAAAGGCGAGGAGATCGGTGCTGTATCGGTCGCGGTGCGTGAACACGCTGTGGAAGTCGTTGACCCCTGAGCCGAAGCGATCGGCCAGCAGCCGGCGCGCCCGTGCCACCTCGCCATGCTTGAGCGCCTGCATTGCAAGGCTCATCACCAGTGTGTCGTTGCCCAGGGCGTAGTCGGCCGGAAAGCCTGCGAGCACCCGGTCGAAGGCCGCGGCGCCGTGCCGGTAGAGATAGAACCGCCCTCCGCCGGCGGCATAGACGGCAAACGCGTCGTCGAAACGGCCGATCGACTGCCACATCATGATGGCGTCGGTCATCAGCCCCTGTTCGGCATAGGCCGCCGCGAGTTCGGCGGCACGCTCCGGATGCTCGGACCGCGAGGCGATCTCCGCCGCGAGGGCATGTCGCAGCGCCGGCCGGACCGGATCGAGCAGCGCCAGCAACTCCGGGCTCGCGATCGAGCCCGGGCTCCCGTCCAGCCAGGCCGCCAGCGCCGCAAGCTCGGCTGCGCGCATCGGGGCCAGCAATTCGCTGGCGAGGAAACGCGCCAGCGTGTCTTCGCCGCCGCCTGATCGGCCAAGCAGGATCGGCCAGCCGTGCGACTGCTGAAACGCACGCTCGGCGAGGCGTGTCGGCATGGCCTGCCGCAGTTCGTCCCGGCCGATCAACAGCTCGGCTATGCCCAGACGGCGAACATGGCCGTAGACGGCGGCGCGATCGAGCGCCGGCAGCAGCGTCTCCGGTCGTTTGGCGACGATGATGCGCCGCTCGCCGGAGACAAAGGCCTCGGGCAGGGGGGCAGGCACACTGCCGGGCGGGATGTCCCACACCGTGACCGGCAGGCTGCTGTCGGGCGGCGCCGATGCCGAGCGATGGACGCCGGCGCCCAGTTCCTCCGCCAGTTGCGCCAGCAGGATCGATTTGCCCATGCCGGCCGGGGCCTCGAGCAGCAGCACCGTCTCGGGCGCGGCAAGCAGCTCGCTCCGTTTGCGCGCGCGGTCGATATAGGGTCTCGTCTGGGCGGCAGGCATGGGCATCGGGGGCAAGGCGCGGTCCTGTTCCCCGCTATGCTCCCGTAGAGCGGCCGCGATTGCAACGGCCGAGCGGACCGGCTGCGGTGCGGCTACTTCCGCACCGAGTTCAGCACCACATCGGCGAAGGCATTGCCGATATCGGCGGCGTTCTGCGGTCCGCGCGGGGTCAGCCACAGGAAGCTGTAGAAATACATGCCGAGCAGGCCCTTCAGCACCACGCTGGGGGTCGGCTTGAACACGCCCTTGGTGAGGCCGTCGGACAGCGCCATGGCCCAGATCGCCTGGTAGTCCGAGTGCAGCCCGGTCACGGCGCGGCGCCGCTCGTCGGTCAGGGCGTGCAGTTCGCGGAAGCACACGGTCATTTCGGACAGGTGCTCCGAGATTGTCATCATCAGCGCCCGGCTCAACGCCCGCACCCGTTCCACCGGATCGGTCTCCGCCTCGGCGATGGCCCGGCCATCGGTGATCAGATCCGACATGTAGGCGGTGGTGATGTCGTAGAGCAGGTCTTCCTTGCTGGAGATGTGATAGTAGAGCGCGCCACGCCCCAGGCCCGTCGCTTCGCTGATCTCGTTCACGCCGACGCCCGAATATCCCCGGTCGGCAAACAGGTTCGCAGCGACCTGCAGCACTTTGAGCCGGGTCGGCGACACTTTGCGGCCATCGCCCTTGTCGCTCTGAAGCTTGGTCATTTGTTCGTTCATCTAAGACTCGTCCCGTCCGGCGCTGACGTGTTTGCGCTGTGTTTGGCCAAGTTTCACAGACCGGTCAATCCACAGATCGCAAAGGCCGGGTTGACCACGCTCTCTCATCAACTCTATTGTACCGATCGGTCACCACGAAACAAGCCCAAAGCTGGCGTGGTCCATCGAGGTCAGGGAGAGCATGAAATGCCTGCGTCTTCAGCAAATTGCGTGACATCGCGCAGCGCTGCAGCCTCCTGCGAACCGATCGTAACATCGCTGTCCAGGCTCGACCAGTCGGTACAGAATCTTATTGGAGGCACTGAACGTGTCTGACGACAAAACCCCGTCCGGCTGGGTCGGAACGATCAAGGGCATGCCGAGCGTCGGCAGTTTCGCCGAGCGATCCCGCCGCGTCACCATGCGCGACATCGAGGCCTTCACCGAGATGACCGGCGACCGCAATCCGCTGCACTACGACCGCGAACTGGCCGAAAGCACGGTGTTCGGCAAGCTGATCGTCCAGGGCGGCGTCACCTCCGGCATCCTCAATGCCATCGTCGCCGAGGACCTGCCGGGCCCGGGAACGGTGTTTCTCGGCGTCGAATGGAAGTTCTCCAAGGCCGTCGGCGTCGACGAGGAAATCACCGGCCGGGTCGAGGTGACCAAGGTCCGCGAGGACAAGCCGATCGTCACCCTGACCACCACCATTCGCAACGCCGAAGGCGACGTTTGCCTGAGCGGCACCGCCACCACCTACACCGTGCCGCTGCGCCGCACGTCGGCTGCCGCAGCCGAATGAAATCGGGCGTTTCGGCTGATTGACAACCTGTCGAAGCGTCTCTAAGCGTGTACTGACCGATCGGTACAATTGGTGCGCCAAACACCGGAGCAACCGGGCAGGCGACCGACGCAGCCGGTCACAACAGGGAGGAAGACCGATATGACGACGTTTTCGCGCCGTAAGGCGCTGGCGCTGGCCGGGGCAGTCGCGCTGGCGACTGGCCTTGCCGCAGCAACCCCGGTGCTCGCCCAGGACTGCGAGAAGGTCGACCTGACCTTCACGTTCTGGGGCTCGGTGAACGAGAAGAACGACATCGAAGCCGCGGTGAAGAACTGGAACGAGAAGAACCCGTGCATCCAGGTCAAGCCGATGCACATTCCGGCGACCGGCACCAACTACGTGCAGAAGCTGACCACGATGATCGCCTCCAACACGGCGCCCGACATCGGCTATCTCGGCGAGAGCCAGGCGTTCCAGTGGGCTACTGAAGGCAAGATTCTGGACCTGTCGCCCTATATGGGCGAGACGCCGGACCAGCAGTACATCAAGTCGACCATCTACAAGGCCGGCGATACCCTGATGGGCACCGGCCTCGCCACCGGCGTGATGCTGATCTACTACAACAAGGACGTGTTCGACGCCGCCGGCGTTCCCTATCCGCCGGCCAAGGCCGACGAGGCCTGGACCTGGCAGCAGTTCGTCGACAACGCCAAGTTGCTGACCAAGGACCGTTCCGGCAAGAATGCCACCGACCCGGCATTCGACCCCAACGCCATCGACACCTTTGGCGTGACGCTCCCCTCGTGGTGGGGTGGCTGGTACCCGTTCGTCATGTCCAATGGTGGCCAGTTCGCCAACGAGGACGGCACCGCGCTGACCCTCAACTCGCCCGAAGCGGTCGAGGCACTGCAGGCGTTCCAGGACCTGATCTACAAGGATCACGTCATGCCGAACCCCACCCAGACCTCGAGCCTGCCCACCGGCGACGTGCTGATGCAGTCGCGCAAGGTCGCCATGAGCATGGACGGCATGTGGCGCGTCACCGACTTCTCCAAGCTCGGCATCAACTGGGGCGTCGGCGTCTTGCCCAAGTGGAAGACCGCCGAGACCGTGGTGCTGTCGGTGCCCAAGGTGATCTTCAGCCAGACCAAGCACCCCAAGGAAGCCTACGAGTTCTACAAGTACATCTCGGATCCGGCACAGGTCGGCCTGTTCAAGTCGGGCCTGTGGGCGCCGCATGAGAAGGCCTACTTCACCGATCCCGAGCTGCTGAAGACCTGGGTGTTGGCCGAAGGCAGCGCCTATCCTCCCGAGGCGATGGATGCCATCGTCGACTACACGCTGAACCATGCGCCGCAGCAGGCCCCGGTCTACCAGCTGAAGAACATCGGGCAGATCATGAGCGAGGCTGTTGAACCCAACATCCAGCAGCTGATGAACAACAAGGCGACCGCTCAGGAAGCCATGGACAAGGCTGTCGCCACCGCGCAGCCGATGATGCAGGGCCGCTGGTAACCGATGACGAACTCCTCCTCCCCTGACGGAGTGATGCTGACGGAGCGGCCTTCGGGCCGCTCCGCCACGACCGGCGCCCGGGCGAGGATGAGCCCACGCCGCCGCTCCGAGATCACCTGGGCGCTGACCTTCGTGGCGCCGGCTGTACTCGGCTTCGTGCTGCTCAAGGCGATGCCGATCCTGTTCAGCCTCTATATCGCCATGACCGACTGGAGCGCCGTCGGCAACGCCCACTGGGTCGGGCTCGACAACTTCGAAAAGATGCTGTTCGCCGATCCGCTGTTCTGGCGTTCCCTCGAGGTCACGGCCTACTACACGCTGGTCTCGGTACCGGCGAGCATGGCTTTCGCCTTTTTCCTTGCGACGCTGCTGAACCAGCGCATCCCCGGACTGGGGATTTTCCGCACCATCTTCTACATCCCCTCGATCGTGCCGATCATCGCCTCGACGGTGATCTGGCTGTGGATGTTCAATCCGGATTTCGGCCTGTTCAACTCGGTGCTCGGCGCCTTCGGCATTCCCAAGATGCAGTATATTTTCAGCGAGGAGCAGGTGGTTCCGTCGCTGGTGTTCATGAGCATCTGGGGCGTTGGCCCGATGATGATCATCTTCCTCGCCGGCCTGCAGGAAGTGCCCAAGGAACTCTACGAGGCCGCCGATATCGACGGCTCCAATGCCTGGCACAAGCTGGTGCACATCACCCTGCCGATGATGACGCCGACGATCCTGTTCAACCTGATGATCTCGATGGTCGCCGCGTTCCAGACCTTCGTGCAGCCGTTCATCATGACCAATGGCGGTCCCAACAATGGCAGCCTGTTCTTCGTGTTCTGGATCTATCGCAAGGCCTTCCAGGACTCGCAGATGGGCTACGCCTCGGCGCTGGCCTGGGCGCTGTTCATCATCATCTCGGTGCTGAGCTACCTGATCTTCCGGACGTCCAACCGCTGGGTGTTCTATCGCGGAGGCGATAACTGATGAGCGCGATGGAACACGACACCTCGATCGGCGATACGCTGATACGCAACGCCCCGGGCGTGAACAAGCGTCGCCTCGCTTTCCTGCTCTGCGTGCTGCTGAGCGTGGCGATGATCCTGCCTTTGGCCTGGCTGGCCCGCTCCTCGCTGATGGAGATGGGGCAGATCTTCATCTTTCCGCCCGAATGGATCCCCAACCCCTTCGCCTGGCACAACTATCCCGACGCGCTCACCACCATTCCGTTCTTCCTTTATCTCTGGAACTCCGCGCTGGTGGTGGTGCCGACGATCCTCGGCACGCTGTTCAGCTGCTCGCTGGCCGCCTATGCCTTCGCCCGCCTGCGCTGGCCGTTCCGCGACCAGATCTTCGCCGTGCTGATGGCGACGCTGATGCTGCCCTATGTGATCACGCTGATCCCGACCTTCCTGATCTGGTCGGGGCTGGGCTTTGTCGACACTTATGTGCCGCTGATCGTGCCGCACTGGCTGGGCACCAACGTGTTCTACATCTTCCTCCTGCGGCAGTTCTTCAAGGCGCTGCCCAAGGAACTCGACGAGGCTGCCACCATCGACGGCGCGCATATCGTGCAGGTGTTCTGGTACATCGTGCTGCCGCTCAGCCGCCCGGCACTGCTGGTGGTCGCCATCCTCTCGGGGCTCGGCGCCTGGAACGACTTCGTCGATCCGCTCGTCTACATCAACTCCTCGGAGAAATACACGGTTGCCCTGGGGCTCAGTCAGTTCGTCGGGTTGTACACCAGCCAGTGGAGCCTGCTGATGGCCGCTGCGACCGTCGTGATCATCCCGGTGATCATCGTGTTCTTCTTTACCCAACGCTACTTCATGACCAGCATCACCATGACTGGTCTCAAGGGCTGACAACGCCACAAGGAATGAACGGTGTCTGATAGCAAAATGAACGCCCGGCCGCGCATCGCGCTGGTTGGCGCAGGTGGGCTCGGCAATGTCTGGGCGCAGACCATCGCGACGGATGCCGGGGTCGAGTTCGCCGCCATCGTCGATCCGCTGATCGGCAGCGGCAAGGAGTCGGCCTGGCTGGCGAACCATGCCGCGGTGCCCAAGTTCACCACCCTCGCGGCGGCCGCCGCGGCCGGGCTCGACGCCGTCGTGGTGACGGCCCACTCCACCGTGCACGCCGAGATCCTGCGCGGCGCCATCGACCTCGGACTCAGCGCCTTGGTGGAGAAGCCCTTCACCATCAGTTATGCCGACAGCGAGGACATCGTCGCGCGCGCCGCGAGCCAGGGCGTCACGATCATGGTCAGCCAGAACTACCGGTTCTTCCCGGGCGCGTTGCTGATCCGCGACATGGTGCGCGACGGACGTTATGGCAAAGTCGTCTCGGTGGTCGGCGAGTTCTGGTGCGATTGGGCCGGCAAGCCGTACCAGCACGCCATGACCCACGTGATGGGTCTCGAGATGGCGGTGCACCATTTCGACCTCTGCCGGGCCATGTTCGATGCCGATGCAGCCGGCGGTTACGTGCGCGAATGGCAGCCCGCCAACTCGCAATATGCCGGCGGCGGCGCCATCGAGGCGCTGTTCGACATGCGGGGCAGGGCAACCGACTTCCCCTTTACCTATACCGGGAGCCTCGTTGGTCGCGCCCCCCGCACCCCATGGGGCGGCAAGTGGCGGATCGAGTTCGACACCGAGACGCTGGTCGTCGACGAGGTCGCCGGTCGCTACGGCGTCTATCGCGCGCATGCCGATGGCCATGAATGGCTGGCCTCGTTCGATGGTGAGACCATGGGCTTCAACCGCCCATTCGAGCATTTCGTCGCCTGCCTCAAGAGCGGCGAGGAGCCCTGGAGCTCGGGACGCGACAACCTGGGAACGATGAAGATGGCGCTCGGCGCCCAGTTCTTCGGCAACCGATGAGCCGGCGTGACGACATCCTCGCCGCGCTCGAGGCGAAGCGGGCCGACGGCCGCGCCATCATCGGCGCGGGCGCCGGCACCGGCATCTCGGCGAAGTTTCTGCACCGGGGCGGCGCCGACCTGATCTTCATCTACAACTCGGGCCGCTTCCGCATGCAGGGGTTGAGCTCCTGGGTCGGACATCTGCCGTTCGGCGACGCCAACGCCATCGTCATGGAGATGGGCGAGCGCGAGGTGATGCCGGTGGTGCCCGATGCCAATGTCATCGCCGGCGTCTGCGGCTTCGACCCCACCCGGCGGATGAGCCACTTCCTGCCCAAGGTGGTGGAAGCTGGGTTCGCCGGCGTCATCAACTACCCCACCGTTGCAGTGATCGATGGCCGCATGCGGGCCGACCTCGAGGCGGGCGGTCTCGGCTTCGACAAGGAAGTCGAGATGATCGCTATCGCCAGCCGGCTCGGCCTGCTGACGACGGCCTATGTTGTAACCCCCGATGAGGCGGTAGCGATGGTGGGAGCCGGCGTCGATATGATCGTCGCCCATATGGGGCTGACCGTCGGCGGCGCCATCGGCGCGCAGCACGCCATGGCGATGGATGAAGCGGCGCGGGGCGTGGCGGCGATTGCCGAAGCGAGCCGCAGGGCGCGACCCGACGTCTTCGTCGTCGCGCATGGCGGCCCGATCGCCGGTCCCGCCGACGCCGAGAAACTGTTCGGGCTGGTCGAGGTCGATGGCTTTGTCGGCGCCTCCAGTATGGAGCGGCTGCCGATCGAGGAGCCGCTGCGCGCCAATACCTTCGCGTTCACCCAGTTGCGCACCCGCTGATATGCCGTTCATCGCGCTCATCGTGTCGCTCGACACCAAGGCCGAGGAGGCGCGCTACCTCAGCGACGAAATCCGTGCCGCCGGCTTTGATGTGCAGGTGGTGGATTTCGGCACCGGCACACCCGGCTTTGCCGCCGATGTCGCGGCGAGCGAGATTGCCGCGCTCGGCGGGGTTCCGCTCAGCGAGCTTGCCGCCGAGCGCGACCGGGCGCGCCTCATCGACACGATGATGCGCGGCGCCGCCGCCTGGGCCGCAAGGGCCCATGCCGGCGGTGCGCTGGCCGGCGTCATTTCCGTCGGCGGCTCCGGCGGCACCGCGGTCGGGACCGCCGCGATGCGGGCCCTGCCGTTCGGCGTGCCCAAGGTGATGGTGTCGACCGTCGCTGCCTCGGATATGAAATCCTATGTCGGCACCCGGGACATCACCATGATGAACTCGGTGGTGGATTTCGCCGGCCTCAACCCGATCAGCGAACCGGTGCTGCGCAACGCCGCCGCCGCCGTCGCTGCCATGGCCAGGGCGCAGTCGGTCCCGCGCCAGCGGCCGGCGCAGCTTTTGATCGCCGCCACGCAGTTTGGCGTCACCACCCCGGCAGTCGAACAGGCCCACGCGCTGCTGGCCAGGGCGGGCTACACGCTGGTGCCGTTCCACGCCACCGGTATCGGCGGGCAGACCATGGAAGCGCTGATCGCCGACGGGCTGTTCGAAGCGGTGCTCGATCTCACCACCACCGAGTGGGCTGACGAGATCGCCGGCGGCAACCTCTCGGCGGGTCCTGACCGGCTGGGGGCTGCCGCCCGCGCCGGCATCCCGCAGGTCATCGCCCCTGGCGCCCTCGACATGGCCAACTTCTTCGGCGTGCCGGTTCCCGAGCGCCATGCCGGCCGTCTGATCCATCAGCACAACGCCAATGTCGCGCTGATGCGCACGACGCCGGCCGAGAATGCCGAGATCGGCCGCCGTATCGCCGACCAGCTCAACCGTGCCACCGGTCCCGTCGTGGTGCTGTTCCCGCTGCGCGGCGTTTCGGCGCTCGATGCCGAGGGCCAGCCCTTCTTCGATCCGGCGGCGGACCAGGCGCTGCTCGCGGCGTTGCGCCAGCACCTCTTGCCGCAGGTCCGGCTCGTCCCGCTCGACCTTCATATCAACGACGCCGCCTTTGCCGAGGCGGCTGTCGACGAACTTCTCTCCCTCCTCGAACAGCACAAGAAGAGACGCCATGCCTAAGACCACCGCGCAGGAAAAAGACTTTCCGGCCTGGAGCGAGACCCAGAATTACGGCATCAGCCACCTCAAGGTTGGCGCCGAGGTCGAGCACCATTTCCACGATTGCCACGAGTACTGGATCATTATCTCGGGCGAGGGCGACGCCATAAGCGAGGGCAAGCCCTATCACCTGGGCCCCGGCGACATGCTGCTGACCAAGGCCGGCGACTACCACTCGCTGAAGGTCACCAAGGAGATGGTCGCTGTCTACTATTACGGCGTGATGCCCGAGCACGGCCGCTGGGGCCATCTGCACGACGGTGAGGATCTGCCCTGGGACCAGCACCTCGCCGCGCTGAAGGCCAAGGCCTGATGACCGTCAAGCACGTCGTCCTGTTCGACTATGCCGAAACCGCACCGGAGGCCGAAATCCAGGCGGTGATATCGGGGCTCAACGGGCTGCCCGACCAGATCGGGGAAATCCGGGACTGGTCACTGGTCGAGGATCTCGGCAAGCGGCCGGGCTCCTTCCGCTTCTGCCTGATCGCGCATTTCGACGACATGGCCGCCATGGAGCGCTACCTCGCCCATCCGGCGCATGTGAAGGCGGTGGAGCGGGCGATGCCGATCCTCACCAAGCTGGCCGAGCACGACCATCTGACCTGAGAAGTCTCAATCTCAACAGTGCGGAAGAGCACTCCTTGCCCCTCCCGCAAGGGGGAGGAGACCAAGACACTGGCGCGCCGGAGTTGGCGTCTCCCTCCCCCTTGCGGGGAGGGGACAGGGGAGGGGGTACTCTTCCTTCACCGGCCGCCCCTACTTCCGCCCCTGCGCGATCCGTTCGGCCTCCGGCAGCCGGCGCAGCAGCAGCATGGCGACGATCCCGATCAACGGCCCGGGCGCGAGAATGGCGAAGGCCCACTGCCAACCGATGGCGGCCGCCAGCATCGGCACCACTGTCAGGCTGACGATGGTGAGCGCGAAGCCGATGCCCAGCTGGAAGGCCAGCGCCGTGCCGATCAGGTCCGAATCCCCGACCTCGGTGGTCATGGCGGAGAACTGCGCCGAGTCGGCGATGATGGTCATGCCCCACAGCACCGCGAGGCCGACGAACAGCCATAGCGGGCCATCGAAGCTGAGGCCGATGGCCAGCGCGCAGAGGCCCGAGAGCGTCATCATGATGATGGTGGTGGCGGTGCGCCCGATCCGGTCGGCCAGCACGCCGCCGATGAGGCAGCCGACGATGCCCGACGCCACGACGCCGAACACCAGCAGCGAAATGCCGGCCGGGCTCATGGCCGAGGTGACCGAGGCGGCGCTGGCAAAGGCCAGGAACCAGCCCCAGGCGGCATAGAGTTCCCACATGTGGCCGAAATAGCCGAGATTGGCGAGCGCCACCGCGCGGTTGCGGACCACGCGGCCGATCTGCCGCGGATCGAACACGGCGCGGCTGAACGGGTAGGGGCCCTCCCGCACCAGCGCGAGAAACACGATGGCGCCGCCCAGCGTCAGCCCGCTGGCGGTGGCGACCACAAAGCGCCAGTCGAGCCCGGCGAACAGCGCCCGCAACAGGTGCGGAAAGGCCGATCCGAGCGTCAATCCGCCGATCATCGTTCCCATCGCCAGCCCACGCCCGCGCACGAACCAGGTGGCCACCAGCTTCAGGGCAGGGGGATAGACGCCGGCGAGCGCGATGCCGGTGAGGAAACGCAGCGTAATCGCCACCTCGGCCGACGGCGCCAGCAACAGCGCAAGATTGAACACCGCCGCCAGCGCCGCGGCAATGCCCATCAGCAGCCGCAACGGCGCGATATCGGGCAGGTTGACGACGCTGAGGCTCAGCGCCCCGGCGACGAAGCCGAGCTGTACGCCGTTGGTCATCCAGGTCTGCGCCAGGCCGGAAAGCTGCCACTGCGCCGTGAGCTGCGGCAGGATCGCGGTCGCCGAGAACCAGGTGGTCATCGACAGGATCACCGCGCCGGTGAGCAGGACGAGCATGCGCCAGGCCGCGGCTGTCGGTTTGTCGGTCATGTCAGGGGCTCGAAACAGGGCAGGACCTCGGCTCCCACCTGGGTGAAGCGGACCTGAAGCGGCAGGTGAAGCCGAGGTTCGGCGGCGAGGATGTGGCTCAGCATCGTCGGGCCTTCCGACAGCCGGACGATGCCGATGGCATAGGGCGCGGCCGGCGCCCAGCCGGGATGGCCCGGTCGGTGGATCACCGACCAGGTCTCGAGCTGGGCTCGGCCAGAGGCATCGCGCCACTGCAGCCGTGGCGACCAGCAATGCGGGCAGAGCTGGCGCGGATAGAACACCCAGCGCGCACAATCGGCGCAGTGCTGCAGGGTGAACCGTCCTTCGGCAGCGGCAGCCCAGAACGGTGCGGTGAGCGCGGTGCGGGTCGGGCCCGGCACCTTCAGTTCGGCGAGGTTCATGCGGCACCTCCCAGCACCAGCGCCGTGGCCTCGCTCATCGTCGCGCCGTTGCCGGTGATGAGGGCCAGGCGCGCCTTGTCGATCTGCCGCATCGGGGTTGTGCTGCGCAACTGCCGCACGGCCTCGACGATATGGGTCATGCCGCCGGCCAGATCAGGCTGGCCGAAGCCGAGCTGGCCGCCATGCGGGTTGAGGCGGCGTAGATCCGCATCACGCAGCCAGGCGCCGAACTGCCCGGGCGGTGCGAGCCCGGCATCCTCGAGCGTCGTGGCGACCATTATGCTGTAGCAATCATAGAGCGACAGCACGTCGATTTCACCGATGCCGACGCCGGCTCGCCCGAGCGCTCGGGCGATCGCCGGCTTGAGCGGCCCTGACGTCAGCGAGAGCGCCTGCGACAACGCCCGGTGCGTCACCTTCTCGCCGGCGCCCAGCAGGTGCACCACCGGCTGCGGCACACGCTTCGCCGCTGCTGCGGAAGCGACGATGACAGCCGCGCCCCCCGCTACCGGCATGACGATCTCGAACAGGTGCAGCGGGCTGGCGATCAGCGGCGAAGCCAGCACCTCGGCAACGCCTGCCGGTTGGCCGAAGAAGATCGCCTCGGGATTGCGCTGGGCGTTGTCACGCGCCGCCGCGGCGATCAGCGCGAAATCCGCGTCGAGCGAGCCGTACTCGGCCATGTGCCGCTGTTTGATCATGGCGTAGGTGGCGTTGGCGCCCGAGGCCCCGAACGGCACGTCGAACTCGCGGATCGGGTTGCGGTTGGGCGAACGAAGCGGTTCGGCTTCGCGGGTATTGGCGAGTACGCACAGCACCATCTCGCACATGCCGGCCTCGATCGCTGCCGCCGCGCGCCACACCATGCCCGCTCCCGAGGCGCCCCCCAGGTCGACGACGTTGGCCATGTCGGGACGAAGCCCGAGATACTCGGCCACCGTGGCAGGTACGTGCTGCGGCGTCTCGCCGACCTGCGGCCCGACCAGCAGGCCGTCGATCGCGCCGGGCTCGAGGCCGGCATCGGCGAGCGCCAGGCGCGCAACATCGGCAATCATGCCGAGCGTCGTCGCGCCGGTGCTCGAGCGGACCGGCCTGAGTTCGCCGATGCCGATAATGGCGGCCATCGGGTGCCTCACAGGGCGCTGTCCCGGCTGAGGTCGCGGAACAGCTCGAGCGCTTCCGGGTTGGCGAGCGAGTCGCGGTTCTTCACCACCTCGCCCAGCATGGTGGCGCGCGCCGCGCCTTCGACGCGCTTGCCGTTCAGCGTATAGGGCACCGCGGCGACGGCGTGGATCCGGTGTGGCACGTGCCGGGGGGAGGCCGCCTCGCGGATCGCCTTGCGGATCCGACCTGCGAGGTCGGCGGAAATACTGCCGCCCTCGATCGGCTTGAGGCAGAGCACGATCTCCTCGTCACCGCTCACCGGCGCGCCGAAGACGAGGCAGTCCTCGATTTCGTGAAAGCTCTCCACCGTGGCATAGATTTCGGCCGTGCCGATGCGCACGCCGCCGGGTTTCAGCGTGGTGTCGGTGCGGCCATAGATGATCGCCGAACCATGGATGGTCTGCTCGGCGAGATCGCCATGCGTCCAGATGCCGGGGCGCTGCGCGAAATAGGTGTCGTGGTAACGCTTGTCGCCGCCTTCGCCCCAGAAGGTCAGCGGCATCGAGGGGAAGGGTTCGGTGCAGACCAGGTCGCCTTTCCTGCCGATCACCGAGGCATGGCGCTCGTCGAGCACGTCGACCGCATGGCCGAGCGCTTTCGAGGTGAGCTGGCCGCGGCGCACCGGCAGCGTCGGGTTGCCGATCATGAAGCAGCCGATGATCTCGGTGCCCCCGGAGATCGAAGCGAACATCATGTCGGCCTTCACCGCGTCATAGAGCCAGTCGAACTGATCGGGAGCGACCGGCGCCCCGGCGCTCAAGACCGAGCGGAGCCTCGACAGGCCGACCTGGTCGGCCGGACGGTAGCCGGCCTCGGCCACGGTCAGCAGAAACTTCGGGCTGATGCCGAAATGCGTGACGCCTGCCTCGGCGGCGACACGCCACAACAGGCCGACATCAAGCCCATCGGAAGTCCTGGGGATGGCAGCGCCGTCGGTCAGCACCACTGCGGCATTGCAGGCGAGCCCCGAGATCAGCCAGTGATACATCATCCACGCGGTATTGGTGTACCAGGAGATGGTGTCACCCGGCTTCACGTCGCCATGCAGCTGGTGCTCCTTCAGATGCTGCAGCAGCACCCCGCCGGTCGAATGGACGATCGCCTTGGGCTTGCCGGTCGTGCCCGAGGTGTAGAGCACGTAGAGCGGTTGGGCGAACGGCACGCGGGTAAAGGTGAGCGACGCCCCGGCGGCACCGAAATCTTCCCAGCGATGAGACTGGGCCGCGCCGACCGGCGCATCGCCGCCGATCAGCACCACATCGGTGAGCTCCGTCATCTGCTGGGCGAGTTCAGAGATGCGCCCGGAGATATCGTGTTGCTTGCCGCCATAGCGATAACGCGGCGTGGCGAACATCACCTTTGGCGCGATCTGCCCTAGCCGGTCGAGAATGGCCACCGTCCCGAAATCCGGCGAACAGGACGACCAGGTGGCGCCGAGCGTCGCGGCAGCCAGCAGCGCGACCAGGGCTTCGATGCGGTTGGGCAGGATGCCAACCACGCGGTCGCCGGCGACGACGCCGACCGCACGCAGGCCGGCCGAGACGCGAGCCACCTCGGCCCGCAGCGCGCCGCGGTTCATGGTGCGGGAAATCCCCGCTTCGTCGCTTTCGATGATCGCCGCGTCCGTGCCGGGGCCGCGCAGCAGGTTCTCGGCGAAATTCAGCCGCGCCTCGGGAAACCACCGGCCGCCCAGCATGCCACCGTCGGCTGCCGCGACGTAGGCGGTATCGCCCTTGTCGCCGATCACCCCGCAGAAATCCCACACCGCGCTCCAGAAAGCCCCCGGCTGGCTGGTCGACCAGCGGTGCAGCACATCGTAGGACGCGCCGCCAAAGCCTTGATCGGCGGCAAAGCGCGTCAGGTTGGCAGCCGCGATCCATGCCTCCGACGGGCGCCAGACGATATCGGTATCCAAGTCTCTTCCCCTTGCGGCGGTTCGTATTATCGCCTGCCGGGGCTGGCCCAGTGGCGACCGCATCGCTATAAGCATTTTGTGGACCGAACGGTACAACAAATGTGCCCGATCCGCCAAGTACGACGAATGGATCGAGAGCATAATGAGCGAAGACGCCGTCATCGTCGCCGCGGTACGGACGCCCATCGGGCGCTTCGGCGGGGCCTTTTCCGAGCTGCCTGCGACCACCCTGGGGGCCATCGCTGTCCGCGCCATCCTCGAGCGCAGTGCTATCGATCCGGTTCGGATCGACGATGTACTGATCGGTCAGGTTCTGCAGGCCGGCGCCGGGCAGAATCCGGCTCGCCAGTCGGCGCTTGGCGGCGGCATCCCGCACAGCGTGCCCGCCATGACCGTGAACCAGGTCTGCGGCGGTGGGCAGCGCGCCCTGCATCTGGCGGCCCAGGCGATCCGGCTGGGCGATGCCGATATCGTGCTCGCCGGCGGCCAGGATTCGATGACCCGCGCGCCGCATCTGCTGCCGCACAGTCGAGCCGGCTTCAAGATGGGTGACGTCACCATGCAAGACGCCATGCTGGTCGATGGTCTGGTCGATGCGTTCAACGGCGTGCACATGGGGGTGACCGCCGAGCGCCTGGCGCGCAAATACCAGATCACCCGTGACGAGCAGGACCAGTTCGCCCTCGCGTCGCAGCGGAAGGCTGCCGCCGCGACCGCTGCCGGGCGCTTCGTCGACGAGATCGTCCCGGTGGAGGTCCGGCGCAAACGCGAGTCCATCGTCATCGCCGAGGATGAGCACCCGCGCCCGGATACGACGCTCGCGCAGCTGGCGGCGTTGCGGCCGATCTTCGACGACGAGGGCAGCGTCACCGCCGGCAATTCATCCGGCCTCAACGATGGCGCCGCCGCGTTGCTGGTGATGTCGTCGCGACGCGCCCGCGAACTCGGCCTCAAGCCACTGGCGCGCATTGCTGCCTATGCCTCGGCCGGAGTGGATCCGATGGAGATGGGCCTCGGTCCGGTCCCCGCCACGCGGGCGGCGCTGGCCAAAGCCGGTTGGGCGCCCGCCGAACTCGACCTGATCGAACTCAACGAGGCCTTCGCCGCCCAATCCATCGCGGTCAACCGCGAACTCGGGCTCGACCCCGACCGGATCAACGTCAATGGCGGCGCCATCGCGCTCGGCCATCCGCTTGGCGGTTCCGGGGCGCGACTGGTGGTGACCCTCATTCACGAGATGGTCCGGCGCGACGCCCACAAGGGCCTCGCCACCATGTGCATCGGCGGCGGCCAGGGCGTTGCGATCTGCCTCGAGCGCTGACATTTCGCCCGGGACCGGATGCAAAAGTGATTGCTGAGAGGGCGGGGGCGGCTCGATCCCCCGATAGCGTCGCCTTTTCGATGAGACTTTCAGCAGGGCACAGGCGCCCGGCGGGGCTTCCTCAGAAAATCGCGGATGTCGATCCGCGTTCACCTTGCCTAAAGCCATGCCGTGCCATATGAACCGCGCTCGTGGGGCCACATGGCGGAGTGGTTACGCAGCGGATTGCAAATCCGTGTATTCCGGTTCGATTCCGGATGTGGCCTCCAATTCCCTTCCTCGTGAAACGACCCGGCCCGCCCTTGCGGCGCCGTTTTGCGCTTTCGAGGCGTCGCGAGCGACCCGGAGCACGGGCTTGAGTACAGCGCGGAACGGATCGGGAGCTCGCTTCACCCGACCTTTGGCGTGCTGCCGCATGTGTGGCGGCAATGCCACGGAGCAGCCGCAATCGAGTTCAGCAGCCCTGGTAAGTCATTCCGGCTGCTGCTGAATCGGCATAGAAGCGCGCGCATTAGGTTATGGAGACTTACTGTGCGCGCCTTGCTTTTGGGTTCTGTGGCTGCTCTCGCGTTCTCCGCGGGTTCTGCCTTTGCTGCCGATCTTTCGGTTCCTGCCGATCCGTACGTCCCGGCCGACTCGGCTTCCAGCTGGAGCGGTTTCTACGCCGGCGCGAATGTCGGCTACGGCTATTCGGGCTTCCTGCATGACGGTGACTCCGACGACACCTCGCAGCTGCAGGGTTGGGTCGGCGGCGTGCAGGCCGGTTACAACTGGGATCTCGGCGGTGTCGTTCTTGGTGTCGAGGCCGATGCTTCGTTCGCCAACATCAATGAAGGCGACGACGAAGACCACTTCGAAGCTGACGATGGCATCCATGGCTTGGCTACCCTGCGCGGCCGTGCCGGCGTCGCCGTCGGCAGCGTGCTGCTCTACGGCACCGCCGGTGTTGCATGGGCTGCGCTCGACACCGAAGGCGTCGGCCAGTCGCTCACCGGCTGGGTCGCCGGCGTGGGCGTCGAAAGCTTCGTGACCGACACCATCTCGGTCAAGGCCGAGTACCTCTATCACGATTTCGGCAGTGTCTATGTCGAAGGCTATGATGGCGATTTCGACATCACCGCCAACACCTTCAAGGTGGGCGTGAACTTCCACTTCTGATCCTGAACTCAGGACAGCGTTTTCGGGCCTCCGGCTGATCCAGCCGGGGGCCTTTTTGCTGGCCCGCATCCGGGTTGCATGTCCGCCTCGCTGCGCCGCAATTTGCGGGACCGGCCGCCTTCGGAGATAGACCGGCTGGGGGGGATGCGATAGTACTTGCATGGGCTCAGTAATACGGTCGAGATCATGCAAGCAGCACTGCGACTCCTCAGGACGTTTGCGCTTCCGGGCGCGCTTTTGCTGTCGATGGGTGGGGTAGGGGGCGTGGTCGGACAGGACACGGCTGCGGCGCCCGCCGCACCGCCGCCGGCGCCATGGGGCGCGCGCTGCGCCAGCGCTGCGCGCACTACTGCGCCGGACTGCGTAATCGAGCAGCGCGTCGTCCTGTCCAATAGCGGACAGCTGCTTGCTGCCGTCACCATCCGCCTGCCGCCCGACAGCCAGACGCCGGTGATGATGATCCAGACGCCGTTTGGCCTTAACCTGCCGGCCGGCCTGAAGCTCGCCGTCGATGAAAAGCCGTTCGATACGCTGCCGCTGCAGACCTGCGATGGCGGTGGTTGCTATGCCGGCAATGTGGTGTCGCCCGAACTGCTCAACGCCTTGAAGCAGGGAACGACACTGTCGATCACCTTCCAGGACCCGAACCAGCGCGACATTGCCGTGCCGGTCTCGCTCAACGGCTTCACCGCCGCTTACGAGAAGATCCAGTAGCGCCGGTCACAAGCCGCCCGCCTCGGGCTTTCCCTTATCAGGTTGGGGCGACGGTCTTGGCCGTCGTCATCTGTTCGCGACCGGGTCCCCGTCGAAATCCGGCGAGCGGTAGTGCACGCATTCCGACGGTGCCGCCGTTATGGGCCCTTATGCGGCCCCCGGCGCGGCGGGCAGACGTGGGAGTGACGCAGCGAAGTGCGCGGTGGGGGAGGCCGCCGCCGCAGAGCCCCGGGTATTCCCTACGACGAAGGCTGAGCCGCCGCTCCAACGAACTCAGAGCTTCTGAGTTGCACCATCTCGGTGGTTGCGCTCGGCGCTCGACCAGTCCACGGCGTCATCCCCGCGAGGGCGGGGACCCAGTGGGATTTCCCAGCCTCGGCAGGTGCCGCAGCATCCCGCTGCGGTTCAAGCCTGCGCAGGAACGACGTCGCTGATGGGCTGAGACAGTGCGCCTCGTCGGAGGCGTTGAGGCACCCCGCTGCACTCGACCGTGAAACGCTCTAGTCCGCCGCCTGGATATCATGGGGGGAGCGGGCGCCATCCGGGACCCGGCACGCCTTTTGACGAGTGGCCCGTTTTAGAGCCCTGATAGCAAGAGGGGTGCCGGCGGTCTGCCGACACCCCTCCCGCTCTCTCCAGGCAGTTCGACCGGTTGGATCAGAACGGCGCGGAAATCTTCATCGAGCCGCCATAGCTCTTGATGGTGTCGCCGACCTTGGCGTCGCCGGTCAGGCGGAACGCCGCGCCGTTGTCGCTGATCACGTCGAAGCCCAGCGTCACGTCGAACAGCGCCTGATCGAGATCGCCGGTGATGGTGAACGGGTCGACCCCATCCGGCGCACCGGCGAACCCGGCGGAGATCTGCGGGTCGGTGCCCAGCACCACGTCGAGAGCGCCGACGCGGATGAAGGAGCGAAGGATCGCCTCCTCGCCGAGATCCATCTGTCCACCCAGTTCGATCGACGGTGCGACGGTGACGTAGGTTTCGTCATGGCCCTCGATCTCGAGGGCCACCGGCCCGCCGGTTTCGGCGAAATCGGCGACGCTCACCTGTGTGACGCCCACATCGACCATCGGCCGGACGTACCAGTTGTCCTGCTCGATGCTGTGCGACACGCGGACATGGGCAGAGGCGAAGCCGATATCCTGCGTGCCCTCGAGCACGTAGCTCGGCCCCAGCGGCATATCGACAAACCGCGAGACGTTCTGCGACGACCAGCCGCCGGTAATCGCCCCGGCCACCACCGTATTGCCCCACACGCCCTTGAACACCGCGCCGCCCTGGAACCGGTTGCCCGTGCTCGAGACATTGTCGTTGCTCTCGGTGCCGATATCTTCCCACGAGCCGCCGATGCCGGCGACGAAGTGCTCGTCGATACGGGCCTGGGCTCCGGCGCTGAGGCCGTAGCTGGTCTGTGCGAAGCCGAGATTGGTGTCGGTTTCAGCGCGCTCGGTCTTGCGCTGGTTGACCGCCGCCCAGGCGCACTGACCTTCGGCGTCGACACCGTCCTGCACCTTGCAGCTCATCAGCGAGTTCTCGAACTGCAGGCCGGCCAGCATCGCCAGCGTCTCGTTGATCAGGTAGGGCTCGGGGCTGAGCTTGTCGAGCGTCTCCTGGTAGGTCTCGAGGTCCGGGATCTGGAACAGCGAGGCCACCACCGGCTCGAGCGCATCGGAACCGCCGGCCAGCTGGAAGGCGTTGATGTACTCACCGATAGCGCTCTGGTTCGGGTTCAGCCCGTCGACATCGAAGTCGATGCCGTAGCTGAGCACCAGTTCCGTATCGATGCCCGGAATGAGGTTGTCCTGGGTGAAGATCTCGTACTGGGCGACGATCGACTTCGGCGCCGCGAGTTCGATGCCGTTGTCGATCAGCTCGGTGCCGGATCGGGCGATCACCACCTGGAAGTCGCCCGGCTTGGCGTTGCCCATATTGAGCAACGTCAGGTCGACCTTACCGGCCAGCGTGAGCGTGCCGTCGATGTCGATCAGATCGGCCTCGCCGGCCTGCGCCACCTCGCCCGGCAGCGAGCTCTTGGCGAGGTCGAGGTCGACCCCGTAAATGCCCGCGCTGCCCTGTACCATGTCGCCGTTGATGGCGGTGGTCATCACCTTGCTCTTGCCGCCGGTCGACATCCAGCCATTGTTGGTCAGCAGGTTCCCGTCACCCAGCTTGACGAAGCGGCCTGAGTTGAACGTGCCCGCGACCGTGCCGTCATTCTCGTTTACGAAGCTGTTGGTGCCGACACCCAGGTCGATCGACCCGGTGACCGTACCGAAGTTGGAAATCGCCTCGTTGCCACCCTTCTGCTGCCGGGCCGAAATCAGGTTGTTGGGGTCGCTGCCGGTGGCATAGATCGCCATGCCGGAGTCGACGCCGCCGGCCGTGGTGATCGTGCCGCGGTTGGTGACGGTGTTGTTGTTGCCATCGATGATCCACACGCCGACGCCGACATACTCGGCATATTTGTCAGGCTGCGTAATGTCGTTGAACACCACCGCCGAGCGGCCGCCGCTGACGATGCCGGTGGCGCTGTCGAGCGTGATCTCCACGTCGCCATTGCCGCCCCAGCCGGCGCTTTGCGCCATGATGCCGACCGAGCCGAGGCCACGGGTCGGCAGGCCGCCCGAAATGTCCTCGCTGCTGAGGATCGCCGCGGTCTGCACGCTGCCGGTGACCGCGACGGTCACCTTGCCGGCCGTGCCGGTGCCGCCGGTGCTCTGCGCGAAGATGCCGGTGGCGCTGTTGCCCGCGGTCTTGACGGTGCCGTCGAGATCCACGGTGACCTCACCGGCGCTGCCCGCGTCACCATTGGAGCCGACGTGCCACGACAGCAGGTTCAGCACCGGCAGGTCGTTGCCCAGTTCGCCCAGCACGCCGCCGCCGCCGCCCACCGATTGGGCGAAGATACCGGCCGAGCTGTCGCCATGCGTGATGATGGTGCCGGTCGCATCGACCTGGACGATGCCGCCATCGCCGCCATCGCCGCCGCCCTGGCCGAATGCCAGTCCGATGCCGAGGTTGACGTCGAGATGGCCGACGAGCGGCACGTCGACGCCGCCCGCCATCATGCGGTTGACGTTACCGGCCCGGCCGCCGCCGCCGCCCACCGATTGGGCGAAGATGCCGTTCGACGCGATGCCGAAGGTTTCGATCTTGGCATTGAGCAGGTTCGACACATAGACATCGCCGCCATCGCCGGCCGCGCCGCCCTTGCCGCCCACGCCGATCTTGCCGGTCGCGCCGATCACGGCACGTCCGCCGGCGCCGCTGCTGCCGCCACCGCCACCCACCGACTGGGCGAAGATGCCGTCGGCATCCGCGCCGTGCGTGGTGATGTTCTTGGAGTTGTCGACATCGACGACGCCGCCGTCACCATTGGCGCCGCCATTGCCGCCGACGGTCACCGAGATGTCCTTGTAGATCTTGGTCTGGCCGACCGGCAGGAACAGCAGTTCCACCGGCACCGGCGACACTTCGCCCGTGCCCAGGATGCCGTTGCCGCCGATGCCGCCGCCGCCGCCGATCGACTGGGCGACGATGCCGATGCCGCCGTCGCCCCAGGTGGTGATCACGCCGGTATTGTCGACCGTGACATTCTTGCCGTCGCCGGCGCTGCCGCCGTCGCCGCCGACCGTGGCGGTCAGCGAGACGTTGTTGCCCGAGCTCTTGGCGCCCTCGCACACCAGCGGCAGGGAACACTTGGCGCCTGCGATGATGTTGACCGAGTTGGCGCGGCCGCCGATACCACCGCCGCCACCAACCGATTGCGCGAAGATGCCATAGCCTTCGTTGCCGGTGCGTACGATCTGCCCGTCGACCAGCGTCGCCGTGCCGGTTTCGATCGTGCCGCTATTGGTGACTTCGACCTCGCCGCCATCGCCGGCCGCGCCGCCCTTGCCACCCACCGACACCGCGACGTTGACCGTCATGGCGTCCTTGTACTCGTTGTTGACGTTGGACACGCCCATCAGCCCGGTGAACGAGCCGCCGCCGTCACCGCCGCCACCACCGACCGACTGTGCGAAAATGCCGGTGGCCGTGTCGCCCTCGGTATCGATGGCGCCGTCATTGATGACCGTGACCTTCTTGCCGTCGCCACCGCCGCCGCCATTGCCGCCCACGGCGACGCCGATGCTGACCGACGTTTCCTGGCCGCTGAAGCCCAGCCCGCCATAGATCGCCATGCCGCCATTGCCGCCACCGCCGCCGATCGACTGTGCCTTGATGCCGTGCGAGCCGAAGCCATAGGTGTTGATCGTGCCGCCGAGGCGGTTGGTGACCTCGACGATGCCGCCATCGGTGCCGACCCCGCCGCCGCCGCCGACCGACACACCGATCTTGCCCGAATTGCCGGTACCGGCATCGATCTGCCCGACCACCGACATGCCGCCATTACCGCCGCCGCCGCCGATCGACTGGGCCAGGATACCGATCGATTCCTTGCCGTAGGTGACGATCTTGCCGCTGTTGTCGAGCTCGACCATGCCGCCGATGCCGCCGCTGCCGCCCGAGCCGCCAACCGCCACTGCCGCCGAGAACGGCTGCGAGTCCGGCTTGGGAGCGATCGAGATCGTGCCGGAGGCGGCAAAGCCGCCATTGCCGCCGCCGCCGCCGATCGACTGGGCATAGATGCCGTTGGAGTTATCGCCGACCGTGGTGATCACCCCGGAATTGGTGACGGTGACTTTCCGGCCCTCGCCGCCGCCGGCGCCGCTGCCGCCGATCGACACGCCCAGCGCGATCGAGGTGCTGTCGGGCGCCGTGGTGAAGCTGCCGGCGAACGCCACCGCAAAGCCGCCGCTGCCGCCGCCGCCGCCTGTCGACTGTGCGTAGATGCCGTTGGAATAGGTACCGTAGGTGGTGATGGCGCCCTGGTTGTCGACCGTCACGGCCTCGCCATAGCCGGCCGCGCCGCCCTTGCCGCCGATGGCGACCGAGAGGGCCAGCGATTTGCTTTCCGGGGCCGCGCCGACGGCCGTTGCCAGCGCCAGGCCGAAGCCACCGTCGCCGCCGCCGCCGCCGACCGATTGCGCGTGGATACCGTCCGCGCCATCGCCATAGGTCTTCACGGCGTCGCCGGTATTGCTCACCTCGACGATCCCGGCATTGCCGCCGGTGCCGCCGCGACCGCCGACTGCCACGGCGAATGCCGCCGCCGAGCCCGTGGGCGCGATCGACAACACGCCCGCGCCGGCAAAGCCGCCCGAACCGCCGCCGCCGCCGACCGATTGCGCATAGAGCGCATGGGCGCCGTTGCCGGTCCGCACGATCTTGTCGCCGACCAGCGTCGCCGTGCCGGTGGTGACGCTGCCGTCATTGTTGAGGATGACGTGACCGCCGGTGCTCGCCGTGCCGCCGCTGCCGCCAATGGCCACCGATGCGCCGATGGCGGGGATGTCCTTGACCGAGATGGTCACCGTCGCCGCGATCGCCGAACCACCATTGCCGCCGCCGCCGCCCACCGACTGCGCCATGATACCGTAGCTGAGGTCGCCCTTGGTGAAGATGTCGCCATAGTTGTTCACGGTCACGGCGCCGCCATTGCCACCCGCGCCGCCGCCGCCGCCGACCGCCACCGAGGCCGCCATCACGCCGGCCGAGCCGGCAAAGGTGAAGCCGCCATTGCCG
>MKVB01000010.1:79122-94677 GCA_001899085.1 Devosia sp. 66-14
CGTCGACCGTGTCGCCTTTGCCGCCGCCGGCGCCGCTGCCGCCAAGGCCGACGCTCACCGCGCCGCCGCCAAGTGCCGCCGACGCGGCAAAGCCGCCATTGCCGCCGCCGCCGCCCACCGATTGGGCGAAGATGCCGTGTGCGCCGTCGCCGCCCGTGTGGATGGTCATGTTCGTGGCGTCGATGCCGGCGGTGTTCACCGTTACCGTAGAGCCGTTGCCGGCCGTGCTGCCGTCGCCGCCCAGGCTGACGCTGCCCGACATCGCACCGCCCGTCACCGCGACCGAGAAGCCACCGCTACCGCCACCGCCGCCGACCGACTGCGCCAGAATGGCGTGCGACAGGTTGCCGGTGGTCTCGATGCTTCCCAGTGCGTTCACCGTGACGGAGTTGGCGCTGCCGCCACCGCCGCCCGATCCGCCAAGCGATACCGAGAGCGAATAGCCCCCCGACGCCGCAGCGGCGACCGCGCCGCCGCCATTGCCGCCGCCGCCGCCCACCGACTGTGCGAAAATACCGTAGGCCTGAACACCGGTCGTAGTGATGGTGCCCTTCTCGTTCACGACGACGGTATTGCCCGCACCGCCGTGATCGCCTTTGCCGCCCATCGCCACGCCGGCGGCAAACGTCGGATCGAGCGCTACGGCAACAGCCAGACCGCCATTGCCACCGCCACCGCCGACCGACTGGGCTTGAATGCCGTGCGCGCCGGCGCCGGTCGTCGAGATCGTCGCGCTTTGCAGCAAGTTGACATCGGTAGTGTCATTGATGACGACCTGCCCGCCATTGCCGCCAAGGCCGCCATTGCCGCCGACCGCGACCGAAACGGTGAGACCGCCCGAGTAGGCATTGCCGCCGTTGCCGCCACCACCACCCACCGATTGGGCGAAGATACCGATCGCCCCTGCCTGGTGCGTGATGATCGAGCCGGAATTGAAAACCTTGACGATATCCGATCCGCCGCCGGAGCCGCCCCTGCCGCCGACCGCGAACAGGCCACCGCTGCTGCCGCCATCGCCGCCGCCGCCGCCGATCGACTGAGCCAGGATGCCGAAGGAGTTGAGGCCCCAGGTCTCGATGGTGCCGGTATTGGTCACCGTCACCTTGTTGCCGCTCGACTCGCCGCCGCCATTGCCGCCGATGGCGACGATGCCGCCTGAACTGCTGCCTGATCCGGCGCCGGCGCCCATGCTCTGTGCAAAGATGCCATAGGCCTTGTCGCCGTGCGTGGTGATGATCCCACTATTGGTGACGGTGACCACTCCGGCGTCGCCGCCCGAACCGCCTCCGTCGCCCAGCGCAACCGCGCCCGACGGCGAGCCGCCCGCACCGCCATTGCCGCCGTTGCTGACCGCGTACACGCCATGCCCGCCATTGCCCCAGGTGGTGATGTTCGAGTTCACCCCCAGGTTGACGGTGACGTCGGCGCCGTTGCCGCCGCTGCCGCCCGAACCGGCATCCGAAGCGAACAGGCCGAAGGAGCCGCCGCCATTACCGCCGGCGCCGCCGGTGCTGGTCGCCGAAACGCCGTAGCCCGTGCCGTTGACGACGATGGTGCCGTCATTGTTGACGGCGACCGAGCCGGCGCTGCCGCCGCCATCGCCGTTGTCGCACCAGGTCGCCAGCAGAATGGTCGTACACCCGCCATTGCCACCCTTGCCGCCGAGAGACTCGACGTGAATGCCATCGGCGTTGGTCGTGGTGAAGTTGGCGCCCTGGCCACCATTGCTGTTGGTGACGGTGAGGCTGCCGGTGACCGTTCCGCCGGTCGCCACCGAGGCGGCCTGCAGATACTGCGCCAGCAGGTCGCCGCTGGCGAAGGTCTGGGCGCCGATCGAGTAAGTATCGGTCCCGGTCTTGCGGATATAGTCACCGGACGGCGGCGGAACGCGGATCGGATTATTGTCGCTGTCGGCCAGCACATCCCAGTTGGTGGTGACGTCCGGGTCGGGATTGATGTCGATGGTCTTGACGTTCTGGTAGTTCACCCCGGTCTGCGAGTCCGAGGTGTTGACGCCGCTCTTCTTCAGATTGATGCCGATAACGCCGCTATTGACCGTCGTGGTGCCCGGCGTGCCGTTCCCGGTCTCGATCTCGATGACCGTGGGGTGGTTGGTGTAGTCGATGCCGGCCGGCGGTACGTCGGTACAACTGGCTGTTCCTGCGGCTACCAGACACCCTTCGTTGGCGGCGAATGCGACAACCGCGCCGGCAACCGACAGCGGCATGGCGAGACAGAGCGCGAGGAGGAAAACCCGTGCGGTTCCCCAAACCCGGTCGAGCAGTATCCGTGCCGTCAACATGCGAGCGCCCACCCATTATGCATTACCGAGAGGTTAAGGCGTCGTCGCGCCGCGCGATATCCACATTTCAGCCGCAAATGCAGCAATTGCCGCCCCAGTTGCGCATCAGCAACAGTATTTGACGCCAAAATACAGTCATGCCGTGCTGGGTGCGCGTAAATGCTTATGGCGGGCGGCCCGGGTGCAGTCGTTTCTGCGTATTGGTGTCATCGAACTGTCATCGTTCGCGGGCGCCGGCGATGCTTGTCCAACCGAATCGGTGACTCGCCGGGGGGAGTCCTTGAAGCATTCATCTGCGGGCGCTATGCACCTGCCGGACCGCTCCACCCAGGACGCCTCCGAACCAGGGAGCCGACATGGCCGATTTCGCAACCGCCCGCCTCAAGATGGTCGACAACCAGCTCCGTACCAGCGGGGTGACCGACCATCGGATTCTCGCTGCCATGGGCGCGGTCAGGCGTGAGGCGTTCCTGCCGGCCGATCGTGCGGCGCTGGCCTATGCCGATGTCTCGCATCCCCTGGGGAGCGGCCGTTATCTGGGCGCGCCGGCGCCCTTTGCCAAACTGCTGCAGCTGGCCGAGATCGCCGCGACCGATCGTGTGCTCGATGTCGGCGCCGGCACCGGCTATTCGACCGCCGTGCTGGCGCAACTGGGCGCAACGGTGACCGGGCTCGAGATGGACGCCGGGCTCGCCGAGACGGCCCGCGCCAATCTCGAAGACATCGGCAACGCCGATATCGTGGTAGGCAGCTTCGACGGGGCAGGGCTGCCGCACGAGCATTTCGACGTCATCATCCTCGAAGGGGCGGTAACCGCCGAGCCGACGCCGCTGTTCCACCTGCTGCGCGAGGGCGGGCGCCTGGTGGCTTTGATCGCCGGCGGCGGTCCGGCCGTCGCGCATGTCTTTGTCAGGTCCGGTGGCGAAGTGGCCGGCCGCAGCGAGTTCAATACCTCGTTGCCGCCGCTGGCCGAAGCGCCGCGGATCGATGCGTTCGTGTTCTGAGCCGGTAGGTTTTTCTAACTGACCCGCGGTTCGGCAGTGTTGCCGGCTAATCACGGGCCCAAACATTCCAAGCTTAAAACCTGGCAACTCTTGAGTTGCGAGGTTGTGCGTCCCATGTGCCCGACGTAACGTCGGAAGGCTGTCGGAGGTTTTGACTATGCGTTTCCTGGGGGCAATGCGGGCGGGCGCCCTTGCCGTTGTACTGAGCGTGCTGCCGGCGACGGTGCATGCGGAGAGTCTGAAGGCGGCGCTGGAGAGCGCGTATCAGAACAATCCCGACATCATGTCGGCGCTGTTGAATGTGAAGGCGACGGCCGAGAACATCGCACTGGCGAAGTCCGGCAAGCTGCCTTCGCTGGGGCTGTCGAGCAGCATCGGCGGCTCATGGTCGGCGCCCCAGGGCGGCGATTTCAACACGGCCGGAAGCTTCACCACCGGCATCAACTACAGCCAGACGCTGTTCGACAACTACAAGACCGACGCCGAGATCGAGCAGGCCCGCGCCGGCACCGAAGTGGCGAAATACGCCCTGCGCAACGCCGAGCAGAACGTGCTGCTGTCGGTGGTGCAGGCCTATTACGCGGTGATCCGCGACACCCAGCTGGTGCAGCTGCGCTCCGACAACATGGCCTTCTTCGATGCCCAGGTGAGTTCGGCCGACGATCGCCTGCGCCTTGGCGAGGGCACCAAGATCGACGTGTCGCAGGCCAAGGCGCGCCAGGCCGCCGCCGTGGCGCTTTATCGCTCGGCCATCGCCTCGCTGCAGACCAGCCAGGCGAGCTATGAGCGTTGGGTGGGCCATAAGCCCAAGAACCTCAGCTCGGATTTCAACTTCGGCAAGGCGCTGCCCACCTCGATCGATGGCGCCATCGCCACCGCTCAGGAACGCCATCCGGCGCTGCTTTCGGCCCGTGCTGCCATCCGCGCGGCACAGGCCGGCTCCGATGCCGCCAGTGCCTCGTTCGGGCCGACGCTCAGCCTGATCGGCGCCATCGATGCCACGACCAGCTACAGCAGCATCACCTCGACCACCAGCAGCAGCCTGGGCGGCTCGGCCAAGCTGTCGCTGTCCATTCCGATCTATTCGGGTGGCGCGCTGAGCGCCAGCCTGCGCAAGGCCAACATCCAGCAGATCCAGAGCGAGGTCGACGCGCTGTCGGCGCGCGACCAGATCAAGGAGGCGGTGATCTCCGCCTGGTCGACGCTGCAGAATGCCAGCTCGCAGATCGAGTCCGCTCAGTCGGCGGTCGCCTCCAACCAGCTCGTCGTCGACGGCACCATCCAGGAGCGCGATGTCGGCCAGAAGACCACGCTCGATGTGCTGAACGCCCAGGCCGACCTGACCAGCTCGCGCGAGAACCTGATCACCGCCCGCTCAACCAAGATGATCGCAGCGTTCTCGCTGCTGTCGGCTTCCGGCAAGCTGTCGCCCGAAGTGCTCGGCCTCAGGGTCGCGGTCCACTCGGCTGATGGCTACATCGCCAATGTCGAAGACGTGTGGGCCGAGCTCCGCGCGCTCAGCGACGACTGACCTCTGCCGCCGGCTTCCGGTCCTGATGGACCGGAGCATGGCGCAGGCATACCCTCAGAATCAGGCCGCGATGCGTATGACCGCGTCGCGGCCTTTTTGATGCGGACGCGAGGGGCGCCCGCGACCTGGGGGAAAGCATGAAATCACTACCGTTCTGGTTTATCGCCGTGGGTGCGGTGCTGGCGCTGCTGGGCATGGCGTGGGGCATCGAGATGGCCATCACGCAGGATCATGCGCTGGCGCCGGGGCACGCCCACAACAATCTCGTCGGCTTCGTCACCATGATCATCTACGGCGTTTACTACAAGCTGGTGCCGGCCGCGGCGCAGACCCGCCTGGCGCAGGTGCACTTCTGGGTGGCGCTGCTCGGCGCGCTGACCATCGGCATCGGCGTCGCCATGGCGACTGCGGGGCAGGGCGAGTGGCTGGCCCAGATCGCCTCGATCGCCACGATCATCGGCATGGCGATCTTCGTCGTGACCATCTTCCGCAACCGGGCAGCGCTCGCCTGAGGCTGCCGGTCAAGCGCCGCACTACGGTCTTCCCCCGGAAATCCCTGGGGGAAGACGCTACGGCTGGTGTGCCGCCGATTCACAAACCGCCATGGCTTGCACTAAATTGAACGCAGCCGATTCGGTTCTATTACCGAATCCGCCCAAAGTGCGGCCGCGTATCTGGCGGGTAATGTGAGGCAGTTATGAACAAGCCGGCGCCCAAAGAGCCCTCGATGGACGAGATCCTGTCGTCGATCCGGCAGATCATCGCTGATGACGACGCCGGGGCGGCGCCCAAGAAGCCGGTCGTGCCGGCGCCTGCGCCAGCCCGCAGCTTCGTGCCGCAGCCCGCGCCGCGTCCGGTTGAACCCGAACCCGAGCCGCTGGCCCTGTCCTCCGAGCAGATCCTGCGCGACACCGCCGCCGAAGACGGCGCCAAGCCCGGCCTCAGCTTTTCCGAGCTGCTGGGCGGCAACGCGCCGGTGCCCGAACTGGACGCGACGCTGATCGACCCTGACGATATCTCCTTCGAACAGGAGGAGGAGCCGGCTCCAGCTCCTGCGCCGGCGCCCGTGTTCGCTCCCCCACCGCGTCCGGCGGCTCCCGTCTACGAGCGGCCCGCACCGCGTCCGGCCGCCTCCGTGGCTGTCGCCGCGCCGATGCCCGACCCGTCGCTTTCGGCTGATCTCGCCGAGGAGCTGCTCGAGCCCACCACCCAGTCGGCGGTCAAGAGCACGTTCGCCCGGCTGTCCGGTCTCTCTACCGTCACCAGCGGCGTCACCATCGAAGACATGATGCGCGAAATGCTGCGTCCGATGCTGAAGGAATGGCTGGACGAGAACCTGCCATCGGTGGTCGAGCGGATGGTGGAAAAGGAAATCGCCCGCGTCTCGCGCGGCGGCAAGTAGTCACCGCCGCGCCCCCCGGCTCGATGCGGTCGCCCTCTTGCAGCCACCCACCTGGCGTCACCACATGCGTTTGTGTTGACTTCCCCCTCACGCCTTTGCTTTAGACCTAGCCACTGAGTTCTGGGGCCCGCCGGCGCTTTGGCGCGCGGGCCGTTTGCCGTTGGAAACCACCGATGCTTGAGAAGACTTACGACCCCGCCGCCGTCGAGACCCGCATCTACGACCAGTGGGACAAGGCCGGCACCTTCAAGGCTGGGGCCGGTGCCAAGCCCGGCGCCGAGACGTTCTCGATCGTCATTCCGCCGCCCAACGTCACCGGTTCGCTGCATATCGGGCACGCGCTCAACAACACCATCCAGGACATCCTGATCCGCTTCGAGCGGATGCGCGGCAAGGATGTGCTGTGGCAGCCCGGCACCGACCATGCCGGTATCGCCACCCAAATGATCGTCGAGCGCCAGCTGGCTGAACGGCAGCAGCCCGGCCGCCGCGAAATGGGCCGTGAAAAGTTCCTCGAGCGCGTCTGGGAATGGAAGGCGGAATCCGGTGGCACCATTCTCAACCAGCTGCGCCGCCTCGGTGCCTCGGCCGATTGGTCACGCGAACGCTTCACCATGGATGAGGGCCTCAGCGAGGCCGTGCGCAAGGTGTTCGTCACGCTATACGAGAAGGGCCTGATCTACCGCGCCAAGCGTCTGGTCAACTGGCACCCCGGTCTCGAGACCGCCATCTCCGACCTCGAGGTCGAGAACATCGAAACCAACGGCAAGATGTGGCACCTGCGCTACCCGATCGAGGGCAGCGACGAGACCATCACCGTTGCCACCACCCGTCCCGAGACCATGCTCGGCGACGTCGCGGTTGCCGTCCATCCCGAGGACGAGCGCTACAAGCATCTTATCGGCAAGCACGTCATCCTGCCGCTCGTCGGCCGCCGCATCCCGATCATCGGCGACGAGTATGCCGACCCCGAGCTCGGCTCGGGCGCGGTGAAGATCACGCCGGCGCACGATTTCAACGATTTCGAAGTCGGCCAGCGCCACGGCCTGAAGCCGATCAACATCCTCACCACCACGGCCAAGCTGAACAATACCGTGCCGGCCGAGTATCGCGGCCTCGATCGCTTCGACGCGCGCGCCAAGATCATCGCCGAACTCGAGGCCTCGGGCGTGCTCGTCTGGGTCGACGACAAGAAGATCATGGTCCCCTATGACGAGAAGTCGAAGCTGATCGTCATCGAGCCGTTCCTCACCGACCAGTGGTTCGTCAAGGCCGATATCCTGGCCGAGCCGGCGCTCGCTTCGGTCCGGGAGGGGCGGACCAAGTTCGTCCCCAAGGCCTATGAGAACACCTATTACGCCTGGATGGAGAACATCAAACCCTGGTGCATTTCGCGCCAGCTGTGGTGGGGCCACCAGATTCCGGCCTGGTACGGTCCGCGGCTCAGCACCGATCCGGAATTCAACAATCGCGACGCCGGCCTCAAGTGCTTCGTCGCCGACAGCGAGGCCGAGGCGGTCAAGCTCGCGCAGGCCTATTACGGCAGCCGCAAGATCGAGGTCTATGCCGGCGGCGTGAACGCCTCCGATTACGCCAAGGCGGTCAGCAGCTTCGACACCACCCAGCGCGACCGGCTGAACGCCGACACCTGGAACATGCGCAAGCATCGCGATCCGTTCGCCGAGCTCAGTGACAGCAAGGTGCCGCTGCACCGCGACGAGGATGTGCTCGACACCTGGTTCTCATCGGCGCTGTGGCCGTTCTCGACCATGGGCTGGCCGAACCAGACGCCCGAACTGAAGAAGTACTATCCCACCGATGTGCTGGTCACCGGCTTCGACATCATCTTCTTCTGGGTCGCCCGCATGATGATGATGGGGCTGGAGTTTACCGGCACCGAGCCGTTCCACACCGTCTACATGCATGCGCTGGTCCGCGACGAGAAGGGCCAGAAGATGAGCAAGACCAAGGGGAACGTCATCGATCCCCTGAACCTTGTCGACGAGTACGGCGCCGACGCCACCCGCTTCACCCTCGCCGCCATGGCGGCGCAGGGCCGCGACATGCGCCTCGCCATCGCCCGCGTCGAGGGCTACCGCAACTTCGTCACCAAGCTCTGGAACGCCGCGCGCTTCCTCGAGATGAACGGTTGCGCCCGCGTCGAGGCCTTCGATCCCAGGAAGAACACCCTGGCGATCAACCGCTGGATCGTCGGTTCGACCGCCAGGGCGGTCGCCAACGTCACGGCGGCGCTCGAAGACTACCGCTTCAACGAGGCGGCCAACGCGGCCTACGATTTCGTCTGGGGCACCTTCTGCGACTGGTATATCGAGCTGGCGAAACCGGTGTTCACCGGCGAGGACGAGGCCGCCAAGGCCGAGACCCAGGCAACCGCGGCCTTCGCGCTCGACCAGATCCTCAAGCTCCTGCACCCGTTCATGCCCTTCGTCACCGAAGAGCTGTGGGCCGAGACCGGCAAGACCGGTCCGGCACGCGAGAAGCTGCTGATCATCTCGGAATGGCCGCAGCTGGCCGGCCTCGAGGATCCCGAGGCACAGGCCGAGCTCGATTGGCTGGTGTCGCTGATCTCCGGCATCCGCTCGGTCCGCCAGGAGATGAACGTTCCGGCCGGCGCCAAGGTGAAGCTGCTGGTGGTTGGGGCAGGCGAGACCACGGGAACCCGCGTCGAGGCCAACCTCTCGGCGCTGACCCGCCTCGCTCGCCTCGAGAGCGTCGATTACACCTCGGACGTGCCGCGCGACTCCGCCCAGTTGATCCTCGGCGAAGCCACCTTCGTTCTGCCGCTCGCCGGTGTCATCGATCTGGATGCTGAGCGCGGTAGGCTGAAGAAGGATATCGCCAAGGAGACGGTCGAGATCGACAAGATCGACAAGAAGCTCAGCAATGAGCAGTTCCTTGCCAAGGCCGCCGAAGAGGTGATCGAAGAACAGCGCAGCCGCCGCGCCGAGGCGGAGGATCGCCGTGCCCGCCTCACCGAGGCTCTGTCACGTCTGAGCTAACGGAGCCCCCATGGGCGAAGCACTGCCGGCCAGCAACCAGCGCCAGCCGATCAAGGACTGGATGACAATCGTCCAGTTCGACGGCCGCGGCGGGGTGCGCAAGCTCGAGGAGGCCGAGGAGGCGACGTTCGTCACCCCGGCCAAGGGCTTTGCACTGATCTCGGGAAATTCGCGCGCCCCGGAGTTCAAGGTCTGGCTGAAGCGCGAGCTCGGCGATTTCAACGCCGATCTCATCACCGTGCCGTCGACCCGCAGCCGCTGCACCGTGCTTGATGACCGGGCCCTGGTGGTGCTGCGCGTCGCCCGCCCCGGCGCCGATCCCGAGGATGTCGGCCGGCAGCTGCTGACGCTGTGGATCGAGAAAGGCCGCGTCATCATCGCCTCCGAGCTCAACATCATCGAGTTCCTCGGCATTACCCAGTGGCAGCAGACGCATCACGCACCGGTCTCGCCGGCAGACCTCGTCGCCCGCCTGGCGCTGCGTGCCGCCGACCGGATCGAACCGCTGATCGAGCGAATGGGCGACAGCCTCGATACGATCGAGGAAACGCTGATGATGAACCGCTCGGGCGATACCCGCTCGCGGCTGGCGCATCTGCGCCGCACGCTGATCAACATGCGTCGCCTGATCTGGCCGCAACGCGATGTGCTGACGACGCTTGAAATCGAAGACCTGAGCTTCTTCACCGCCCGCGACCGGGTGCGCCTGCGCGAGGCCGCGGCGCGCACCGCCCGGCTGGGCGATGAGATGCAGACGCTGTCCGAGCGCGCCGTGCTGGTGCATGAGCAACTGCTCGATACCCGAGCCGAGCAGATGAACCAGACCATGCTGTTGCTCGCTGCGGCGACCGTGGTGCTGATGCCGCTCACCGTGATCAGCGGCATTCTCGGCATGAACGTCGACGGCATCCCGTTCCATGACAACCCCTATGCGTTCTGGATCGTCACCGGCTTCCTCTGCATTCTCGGCGTCGCCATCTATCTCTTCATGCGCAAGAAGAAATGGATGTAGCGACCTGAGGCTACTCGGGTTTCGGTGTCGCTGGCCATCTGCCTCGCTTGGTGTCACTCGGCGAAAGCGGGGAACACCGTTTGCGACGTGCGGCCCCACAAAGCAGCGGCTCCCGCTTTCGTGCGAATGACCTCGTGGGTGGGGCGCGCCGCCGCCTGGCACACGACGCGACGCCATCCTGAGCAGGTCAGCTACCCCGCGCCTGCCGGCTTCCTGAACGGCGAATGAATCGCACGTGACGTTTTTGCAACAGCAAGTTTGAATCCCGTTACCGCCACCTGGCGGTCAACGTTTTGCTGAGGATCGCCGCCACAATGTGACCCTAAAAGAAGCAGAGGACAAAACTCGGACGGCAGCAACGAACGTGAAAGCCATTTGCTTTCGCACCGAACCATTCGTGTGCTCCCCGCCCTTGTGCCTTGTCAGGCCGAACCCCATAAACGGCGCCTTCTGAGGGGCGCCGGACAACACCGGCCGGACAAGCAGGACGAAGAAATGGCATCGAACTACGTCGACAAATCGCGTCTTCCCAGCAGGCATGTGACAGAGGGTCCGGAACGCGCTCCGCACCGCTCGTACCTGTATGCGATGGGCTTGACCAGCGAGCAGATTCACCAGCCGCTTGTCGGCGTGGCGACGGCCTGGAACGAGGCTGCGCCGTGCAATATTTCGCTCGGCCGCCAGGCCCAGTCCGTCAAGAAGGGCGTTGCCGCCAACCGTGGCACGCCGCGCGAATTCACCACCATCACCGTTACTGACGGCATCGCCATGGGGCATGCCGGCATGAAGTCGTCGCTCGCCTCGCGCGATGTGATCGCCGACTCGGTCGAGCTGACGATGCGTGGGCACTCCTATGACGCCCTGGTCGCCATGGCCGGCTGCGACAAGTCGTTGCCCGGCATGATGATGGCGATGATCCGCCTCAACGTGCCGTCGATCTTCATCTATGGCGGCTCCATCCTGCCGGGCCGTTTCCGCGGCCGCGACGTGGTGGTGCAGGATCTGTTCGAGGCGGTCGGCCTCCACTCGGTCGGCAAGATGGACGATGAGACCCTCGACGAGCTCGAGCGTGTCGCCTGTCCGTCGGCCGGCTCCTGCGGCGGCCAGTACACCGCCAACACCATGGCCATGGTGGCCGAAGCTATCGGGCTTGCATTGCCGTATAGTTGCGGCGCTCCGGCTCCCTACGAAATCCGCGATGCGCTCTGCGCCAAGGCCGGCGAGCAGGTGATGGAACTGCTCAAGGTGCAGCTCCGGCCGCGCGACATCGTCACCCGCAAGGCGTTCGAGAACGCCGCGATGACCGTGGCTGCCACTGGCGGCTCGACCAACGCCGCGCTGCATCTGCCGGCGATGGCGCATGAAGCGGGCATCGACTTCGACCTGTTCGACGTCGGCGAGATCTTCAAGAAGACCCCTTACATCGGCGACCTGAAGCCGGGCGGCAAATATGTCGCCAAGGACCTGTTCGAAGCCGGCGGCATCCCGCTGGTGATGAAGGCGCTGCTTGAGGGCGGATACCTGCACGGCGACTGCATGACCGTCACCGGCAAGACCGTGGCCGAGAATCTCGAGAAGGTGAAGTTCAACACCGAGCAGGACGTGATCCGCTCGACCTCGAACCCGATCTCGCCCACCGGCGGCGTGGTGTCGCTGCGCGGCAACCTGGCGCCCGATGGTGCCATCGTGAAGGTCGCCGGCCTCAAGAACCTGCGTTTCGTCGGCCCGGCGCGCGTCTTCGACACCGAAGAGAAGTGCTTCGAAGCGGTCGAGAAGCGGACCTACAAGGAAGGCGACGTGCTCGTCATCCGTTACGAAGGTCCCAAGGGCGGCCCCGGCATGCGCGAGATGCTGTCGACCACGGCGGCGCTCTACGGCCAGGGCATGGGCGACAAGGTCGCGCTCATCACCGACGGCCGCTTTTCGGGCGCGACGCGCGGCTTCTGCATCGGCCATGTCGGGCCGGAGGCGGCGGTCGGCGGTCCGATCGCGCTGATCAGGGACGGCGACATCATCACCCTCGACGCCGTCACCGGGGAAATCTCGGTGAATGTCAGCGAGGACGAGTTTGCCCGGCGCAGGACGAGCTGGGCGCCGCGCGAGTCCGAATATGGCTCGGGCGCGATCTGGAAGTATGCCCAGCTCGTGGGGCCGGCGCGCTACGGGGCGCTGACCAATCCGGGCGCGAAGGGCGAAAAGGAGCAGTATGCGGATATCTAGAGGTGCCTCGGCCCTCATTTCCGTAAGTGTGTTGTCGGCGCTGCTTGGGGCGGCGCCGGCTTTTGCGCAGGACAAGCCGCCGCTGCCGCCTGCCGATATTCCGGGCCCCGCGGCTACCGCTCCGGCGCAGCCGATGCCCGATGCCAGCACCGCGGTCGACGCCGCGCAGGCGATGGCGAGCGCCATGGACGGCGCCGGCGGCGGCATCTCCTCGGCGGAGCAGATCGCGGCGCTGCAGGATGCGGCGACCGCCGGCGATCCGATGGCGCAGTGGCAGCTCGGGCTGATGTATGAGAGCGGCGAGGGCGTGGCGCAGGACAAGGCCAAGGCCTTCGGCTATTTCGCCCAGATCGCCGACCAGCACGCCGATACGGCGCCGCGCGGCGTCGAAGCCGATATCGTCGCCCACTCCTTCGTCAAGATGGGCGAATATTACAAGGACGGCCTGCCCGAGGCGGGCATCCCCAAGGACGAGGACTATTCGATCCGCCTCCTGCTGCATGCCGCCAGCTATTTCGGCGATGCCGACGCCCAGTACCGCGTCGGCGAGATGTACCTCGACAAGAACGAGCTCGGCGACAACCCCATCCAGAGCGCGCGCTGGCTGTCGCTGGCGGCCAAGAAGGGGCACGTGCCGGCGCAGGCCAAGCTCGGCGACATCCTGTTCAACGGCGACGGCGGCCTCAAGGCCAACCGCGTCGAGGGCCTGATGTGGCTCTCGGTCGCCAACCAGCTGGCGCAGGGCACCGCCGATGCCGGCTGGATTGCCGACCTGCTCAATGCCGACATGTCGGTCGCGACCCCCGACGAGCGCAAGCAGGCCGTCGGCATGGCCGACCAGCTCGCCACGCAATTCGCCGGGCTCTAGCCCGAAAACCTGCCCCAGGCGCGGCTGAACAGCCCGGCGATGCCGCCGCGATTGCGCGGCGCCCGCGGCGGGTCGGGGAAATGCTCCGCCAACTTGCCGCGCTCGCGGCGGATGACGGTGCCGATGCCGAACCGGCACGCCCGGTCGAGGGCGGTTCGCGTGATATCGTCCATGGCTCGCTCTCCTGCCGGATGTGCAAGCTGGTCGATGCAACGATCGGAAATTCGACAGCAGCGGTCGGATGATCTTCTCAACCGGCCTGAAGTTCACTATTCTGGTCAGTATGACTAGAAATCGTGCCACATCGCCCACTGGTCCGCAGTCCGATCACTGGATGCTGCAGGACGCCAAAGCCCGCTTCAGCGAGTTGGTCCGCCGCGCTCGCAGCAGCGGCCCGCAGCACGTTACCGTGCACGGCCGCGACGAGGTCGTGGTGGTGTCGTCCGAGGAATTCGCCCGCCTGCAGGGGCGCGGCCGCACCGGGGCGGACCTGGTCGCCGCCCTGCGGGCGATCCCATGGCCGGAAGACATGGTTGAACCCGAAGGAGTGCGCGCGCCGGTCCGCGAGGTCGACTTTCCCTAGATGGCGATCACGCGCTGGCTGATCGACACCAACGTCGTTTCCGAGCTCAGGCGTTCCCGCCCAGATGCTCGGGTGGTTGGGTTCCTGTCAGCGCAGCGACTCGATTCCCTGCATATTTCCTGTGTCACGATGGCGGAGCTTCGCTACGGGGTCGCGCGGGCGGTCGACGCCGCACAGGCAGCGGAAATCGGTGGGTGGGTCGACAGGACAATTCGTCCGATGTTCGTCGGCCGAACCCTCGACGTCAGCGAAGAAACCATGCTGCGATGGCGATATCTCGTCGAAGGCGGCCGGAAGCTGGGGCATACGTTTCCGCAGCCTGATCTGATCCTCGCAGCGCAGGCGCTCGAGCACGACCTGACGCTGGTCACCCGCAACACGGCGGATTTCGAACTGGCGCACGTGCCGGTGCTCAACCCCTGGCTCGACCCGGCCGGCTGACGGCCGTTCTAGAACACGAAGCTGGCTTCCACCGGGACGTGGTCCGACGGCTTGTCCCAGCCGCGGACTTCGCGGTGCACCAGCACATCGTCGAGGCGGTCGGCGGCCTGCGGCGACAGCAGCAGGTGGTCGATGCGGATGCCGTCCTGGCGGTCCCAGCCGAAGGTCTTGAAGTCCCAGAAGGTGTAGTGCGGCTCGTCGCTCACGGCGCGCTGCGCGTCGGTGAGGCCGAGGTTCAGCAGCGTCCGCCAGCGCTCGTGGCTCTCGGGGCGGAACAGCGCGTCGCCCACCCATTTCTCCGGGAACGTCGCGTCGATCGCGGCCGGGATGATGTTGAAATCGCCGAGCAGGATGAACGGCTCCTCCAACTCCAGCCGCGCCTCGACGAAATTGATCAGCCGGTCCATCCAGCCCAGCTTGTAGGTGAATTTGTCGGTCGTCACCGGATTGCCGTTGGGCAGATAGATGCAGCAGACGCGGATGGCGCCGCTTTCGGTCGAGAACACCCCCTCGATCAGCCGCGACTGCTCGTCGCCATCGTCGCCGGGCAGGCCGCGGGTGACGTCGTCGAAGCGGTGCTTGCTGAGGATGGCGACGCCGTTCCAGCTCTTCTGACCGAAGGTCTCGACATTGTAGCCGAGCGCCTCGATCTCGAGCCGCGGGAAGGCCTCGTCGACCGACTTGATCTCCTGCAGGCAGACGACGTCGGGCGAGACCTCCTGCAGCCAGCGCAGCAGCGCGTCCATACGGGCCTTGACGCCGTTGATGTTCCAGGTGGCGATACGCATGGGCGAAACCGTAAACGTCGACTCGGCGGCCGGCATCCTCAGCCGAATACGGCGTTGCGGATCTGGTCGCGGAACGGGCCGTTGCAGCCCTCGCGCATGGTGTTGGTCATCACCGCCACGGTGGTCCGGGTCGCCGGATCGATGATCCAGTTGTTGCCCCATACGCCGCCCCAATGGACAAGGCCGCGCTTGTGCCAGCCGGAGGCCGCCGCATCCTCGATCACGGCGCCGACGAAGCCGAATTTCTGCCCCGGATCGCGCGGCCGCTCGACGCTGCCGATCTGGTTGGCGAAGGCGGCGTCGCGTGTCGCCGGCCGCAGCAGGTCGCCGGCCGCCAGGGCGTCCAGCAGCTTGATGAAATCCTGCGCCGTGCCAGCCATGCTG
>MKVB01000011.1:0-34691 GCA_001899085.1 Devosia sp. 66-14
AACTTTATCAGATGCGGATGAGTCCAAGTTACAAGGCGAGCAAAGCTTGCGAGCGTAAGCGAGCTAGCGGCGCTCGGAGGGGGTGTGCCGAGCCACGGTGCCTCGGCCGCCCCACCGGCTCACACGCGAGACAGACCGCGACCCCGCGCAAGTGCGGCCCAGTTACGCCGCCACCTCCTCGACCTGGTCCGTATCGAGCTCGACCTGGGTCGGCCGCCCGAACAGGTCGAGCAGCACTTTCAGCCGGTTGAGCGAGTCCACCGCTTCCACCGTGCCGGCAAAGCTGGTGAAGGGGCCCGCGGCGACGCGGACGGGCTTGCCGGTGAGGCGCTTGCGCATCGCGTTGAGAGTGTTCTTCGTGGTTTCGCCGCGGCGGCGGCGGGCGGCGTCGGTGTCATCGAGCAGTTGCGCCGCCTCGGCTTCGCGCAGCGCCAGCACGTCGCGTGTCGGCAGCGGTTCGGGCAGGTGCGGCCGGCCGGGCAGGATCGCCAGCACCTGGGAGCAGCCCAGCGCTTTCGATGCGTCCTCGAGCCGGTCCAGCCGCACGAACAGGTAGCGCGGGAACAGGCAGAGCGTCGTGACCTTCCTGACCCGCAGCCGGCGGTTGAAGCGCTCGATGCGGTATTGCGGCAGATAGGCCTCCAAGCCCGCCTGCTCGAGCTGGCGCAGCGCCGTGCGCTCGCCCTTGATGCGTGTCGTCACTGCGTACCACTCGGGCATGCTCGGTCTCCTTCAGCTGTCTGTCGAGGGCGCGCAAGGCCGCCCGGATCTCGGCCATCGCCGCGGTGGCCCCGAGGCCGCGATCCGAATATTCGGCCGCCACCTCGCGGATGCGTTCGATGAAACTCTTGCGGCTGCCGCCGCGGTGCTCGGCGCCGGTCTGCGACCAGGTCATGGCGCGGCCCTCCTTCCGGCGCGAAGCCGGCAACCATCCGGCCCGCACCAGCACCTGACCCGGCCGAGTTCGCCGCTTTGGAGGGCGGCGCGGAGGCTGCCGTTGCCATAGCGGGCATTGGGGGCGCCGCAGCCATCGCAGCGGCGCAACACGACGCGAAAGCCGGGGGCGGTTTCGACGGGGATCAGCGGCATCAGCTGGTGCTCCCTGGAAGCATCCGGGTACGGCTCGGGCCCCGCCACTCATCGGTTCGACCGCCCAGCGCCACGGTGCCGGCCGGCGGCGGTGCGCCGATCGGGTAGCGGATCAGCCGAGGGCCCTCGGCCAGGGCGCGTGCCGCCTCGCCCAGGGCACTGGCAAGAGCGGCGAGCCGCGGCGCGGTGGGCGGGAAATCCGGGTTATGGCCGGCCACCCGACCACTGAGAAACGCCGTGCAGGCGGCCTCGATGGCCAGCACCGGGCAGTGGTCGACGGCGCGCAGATAGGCCATCGCCGTCGCCTCGGTGATTGCCGCGTGCGCGCTGGGGAAGCCCGCCAGCATGGTGGCGATGGCTTCGAGCGCCTTGCCCTGATCGCGGGTGCTCATCCTCGGCCCGCTCATGGTGCGGCCTCCGCCTGCATCCTGCGGGCCTGCTCGAGCAGCGCCGACGCGCCCTTGCCGCGCCGCGACGCCCTGGGGCGGGCGGGGGCAGACGGGGTGTCGCCGGGACCGGACGACAAGGTGTCGCCGGGAGGATGAAGTGTCGCCGCGGGCGGTCGAGGTGTCGCCGCGGGGGTTTTAGGGGGGAATCTAGAGTCTTGAGTCTCAGCATTGGGCAGCCCATTGCCCGACCCATTGGGTTCGCCCGATTGTGCTGTCGGTTCAGGCACTTGCGCCCAGCGGCGGTTGGCCGATCGGCGACCCAGATTGGCGCGCTCATGGTCCTTGACCATGCGGCGCGACAGGATGACCCCGGTGCTTGCCACGCTCAGGACGCCGGCTTGTCGAAGCTCCGCCAGCAAGGCGCGAACGTCGTCCACCGGCACCCCTGTCATGCGCGCCAGGGTTGCTGCATCGATCGGCTTGCCGTTGAGCACCAGGTGCCCATAGGGCTTGGCCTCGTGCATGATGCAGAGGCACTCGATCCACAGCCCGCGCGCCGTCAGGCTGACCGCCCGCAGGGCCTGGTCGCCCCGCCAGGCCGCGGGCTGGAACTTGAACCAGGGGAGGCTCATCGCGCCGCCCCCGGCTGTGGCCGCGCCGTCGCCGCACTGGCGCCGGCCAGCCCGTTGGCCAGGCGCTCGGCCTCGTAGCGGCGGATATTGTAGAGCACGGTGGTGTGGTCGCGGCCGCCCAGGTGCCGGGCGATTTCGGGCAGGCTGATCTGCCGGCCGTTGACCAGCACCTCGTGCCGGATGCGCCAGCTCGCCTCGCGGCGCGCCGCGGTGACCGGGGCGCGCCGCGACGCGCCGGCGAGCTCCGCCCGCTCGATGCCGTGCCGCGCCACCACCTCGTCGATGATCTCGCGGGCGGTCAGCGGGCGGACCATGGCGGGGCCAAAGCACATCGTCTCGTAGGGCGCCGGCTCGTGATAATCCGGCCAGGCCTCGGCCGGCGGCGGCAGCGGCTGCGGGCGCGCCGCATGGTAGGGCCGCACCGTGAGGGGGGAGGCCGGCGGCGGGTTCTTTGCGGCGCGGCGGATGCGCGCCTCGCGGGCCCGGCGCTCCTCGGCGAGGCGCTGCTGGCTGGGGCTGGCATCGGCGGCCCGCACCGGGGCGAGGCGAAGCTGGCGATAGAGCATCATGGGGTCGGCTCCATTGGGCATAGGGGTGGCGTACGCCGGCGCGGGACGCGTCGGCGGCGGGGCTCGATTAGCGGGAGGCTGGTGGTTCAGCGCCGGCGGTGCATGGACGCTCGGTCGCGCGCCAGCGTGAGTACGAAGAGAAGGCGACGAATTCTCGCGCCGAGGCGACGAATTCTCGCGCCGAGGCGACGAGGTATCGCGCCGAGGCGACGTCTTCCTCGTCGCCACCCGGGCAAGGTCAGCTGCCGCGGCGCGGGCTTTGGCGCGTCGAAACGCCCGGCCGCCCACGCACGCGACAGCAGCGGAACGCGCGCCGCACCGGCAGCGGTCGCCGCCAGGGGGAGCCCCAGCGGCGCGCCGAGCGGGAGGGAAGTGCGAAGCTGTTCCATGCGCCAAAGTATGCATAACGCAAATCGACTGTCAACGCGAAACGCATACTGAAATTGTGCATAATGCATGGATGATCGAAGAGACCCGCCCCGAGGCCGCCGAGCGGCTGAAGCTTGCCCGCATCACCCGCGGTTTCCGCACCGCCAAGGAGGCGGCGACGTTTTTCGGCTGGGCCTACATCACCTATGCGCAGCACGAGAGCGGCGAGCGCGGGCTGGGCCGGCAATCGGCGAAATATGCGGCGGCGTTCCGCGTGAGCGAGGCGTGGCTGTTGACCGGCGAGGGCGCGCCGCCGGTGGATGACGCCAACGACCCGCTGCCGCCGCACGAGCGCGCCAGCGGCCAGCCGATCCTCGCGGTGCCGGCGCGCGAGGTGGTCGATCCGACACGCAAGCTCAACGTCTATTCAGGCGCCCAGGGCGGCGGCGGCCGGCTGATCATCGGCTCCGATATCGTCGACCGGGTCGAAATGCCCACCAGGCTGCGCGACGTGCAGGGCGCCTATGGGCTGATGATCGACGGCGAGTCCATGGTGCCCGAGTACTGGCCGGGCGACGTCGCCTGGATCAACCCGCACCTCAGGCCGGCGCGCGGCAAGAACCACATCTTCTACCACACCCCGCCCGACGGCCGGGAAGCCGAGGCGATCGTCAAGCGACTCAATGACTGGAACGATCGCGAATGGCACCTCGAGCAGTGGAACCCGCACCGCCAGTTCAGCGAGTTCCGCCGCGAATGGCCCATCGCCCACCGCGTGGTGGGCAAATACGACGCGGACTAGCCGCGCCGGCGGAGTGAGGGCAGGGCGGTGCACGCTCGAGTTCGCCCGCCCACCGCGCCCATTTGTTTCACCCAGGCCCAGCCAAACCCTCGATGCCCGCCTCCCCCTCGACGGCAGGGCTATCGCATATGGACAGTCACCGGCCTCTCGTTGGTCCTCCACCGCGAAGCGGGGGAGGGGGACCAGCGAAGCTGGTGGAGGGGGCGGCCACACAAACCGGCGCTTCCCGCCGCCCCCTCCACCGCCTTCGGCGGTCCCCCTCCCCCGTTTCACGGTGGAGGAGCACTAAGAGTGCGGTGCACAAAGCCATATGCGATTGCCCTGCCCTTGATGGGGAGGCAAGCGAAGCTTGTGAGCAAAGCGAACTAGCGTAGCTCGGAGGGGGGTGTGCCAAGTGCGCGATGTGAACATCGACGTCGCCTGCACGAGGGGCCCGCTCCCGACTATGGTGCGTGCTGCACACCCCACCCCATCCCTGCCGTCAGGGGGGCGCTGGTGGTTCTGGCTGGATCGAGCCACAAACTCGATGCCGCCCGGCCTACCCCGCCAGCTCCATCAGATCCCGCGGCACCAGCCCGTGTTCGCACAGCACCTCGGCGTCGTTCCACTCGCCGGTCGCCGGGTCGCCGCTCCGGCAGAAGGCGATCACCCCGGCCCGTATTCCGGCCAGCACCCGGGCTCGCGACAGCGCCGCGGCCTCGCTCGGCGCCTCCATCGGCTCATCGGCAATCAGCACGCCCCGGTTCCCCATCTGCCAGGCTTGCACCACGAAATACGTGGCCATCCCCACCTCCAAATGTTCTCATTATGTTCTCATGAAAGCAGAACGCCGGATGGGAGTCGAGTCGGCCGCCGCCTGTCGCTAACGTTCGCGTAACGCATATTCATCTTGACCGGTTAGTTTGCGTTTTGCATATCATGTCTGCATCAGCCCGATGGAGACAGCGATGACGATGCAGCCCGCCCGCCTCGATCTTCACGCCATCCGCATCGATGCGGTGGCCGCCGCCTACGGCAATGCCGATGCCCCGATGAAGCGACTGGCGCTGCTCAACCTCGGCGCCCGCCAGCCCGCCTACTGGACCAGCGCCACCTTCAGCCACGCCCAGGCCGGCATCCTCTGCGAAGCCGCCAACCGCCTCGCCTCGCTCGAGCGGGCGCAGGACGAAGTAACCGACTACTGCTCCGCCACCGGCTCACCCTGGCGCCCCACCGAGCTACGGCTGCTCGACCTGCTGGTACCGCTCAACGCGGCGGCGGTGCGGGATCTCGACGAAGCGTACACGCGCGGCGGCGCGCTGCGGTCACGCGGCGAGCTGGAGCGGCGGGCGTGGGTGGGGGAGGGGGAGGCGCTGGTGGCGTGATGCGAGCCGTCCCAGAGGTCAAGCCTCGCGCCGGAGCGGCCGCGGGGTTGCTTAGCGGGCCGCGGGCGATGCCGGAATACCGACGCCCCTACCTGACAACAATCGCGCTCCTCAGCCCGATCGGGTCCGCGATGAAGTGCAACCCTTCGATCCCCGACCCAGTCCCCCGCACCACGATCGAGCCGTAGCCCAGCAGGCGCCCGAGGATGGTCTGGTCGACGATCACCGACTCGACCTTTTCCATGTTCATCTCGCCGGTCTGGCGGCGGATCAGGCCGCGTTTCTGGATGACGCGGCGGGTGGTGACGGCGATTTCGGTGGTCGCCTGTTCGATCCAGGCGCCGGCGAGGCTCCAGAGGCCGAACAGCAGGACGATGGCGCCGATGATGCCAAAAGCCGGGCTGAGACCGGGGCCGACCGGGGCGAGGATCAGGATCAGGCCGATGGCGGCAAGGATCAGGCCGCGCAGATAGACGATCCAGTGCATGCGGCCGATGGCCAGCACCTGCTCGTCAGGCTTCAGAACGCTTTCGACATAGCCCATCTCGGAGGCTTCTCCATTCACCCTGGCTCTATTGAGCATGCCTGGCGGCCGAGAGATGCGACTCAGCACGCCAGCCCTGGGCCAAACCAGTATGTCCTGTTCCTTATTACGCAGATAAGGACAAGCCGATGGCTGTATGTCCCGCCTCGAGAGGCGCAAGGCTTCCGCTCAGCAGCGATGAGGCGGCCTTCGGCGGGGCAGGGCGGGGGAGCCGTCCGTGCCAGCCCTACAGGCCGGCAAAGACGAGGAGGGGGCGGTAATCCTGGAGATCGGCAGCGCGGAGCGCCAGGATGTACTGCGTTCGCCGCTGATTGTTCCTCGTCAGGTCGGCGCCGCCACTCCAGTCGATTGGTGGCGCCTTGAACCGTTTCTCCAGCAGGGCGTCGGCGGCGATCCGCGCATGGCGACCGTTGCCGTTTGGAAACAGGTGAATCTGCACGAGGCGATGATGAAACCGCAAGGCCGCCTCAGTGGGGGAGAAGGTGTTGTGCTCCGCCCACCAGGCCACGTCGTCCATCAGTATTTTCGATTGGACGCCGATCTGCAGCGGGTCGACGCCGATGGTCTTTTCGGTGCGTCGGAAGGTGCCGGCCCAGTTCCAGACTTCGCCGAAGAGGCGGGCATGCAACCTGCACATCTGATCGACCGTGAGCTCCAGTTGCTTCTGCCGGCCGAGCCAAAGCAGGCCGGCATCGAGGTTCGCCTGTTCCAGCTCGTTCAACTGCTCGCGTGTCGTAATGTGCCTGTAGCGGAGCCCTTCCAACTCGTCAGGGTCGAGCAGGGTTGCCCCTTCCGGGGCGGCGACGATGTCGCTCACGGATCGTCCCAGAAATCAGGAGGGCGACGGGCAAGGATATCCTGGGTAACGCGCGCCAGCTCGGCGTCGCGACCCGCCCCGGAGAGGCTTTGATCCTCAAGCGCCATGTGCGTGCTCGAGCGGCGAACCAGCGCGGCGGCCTTCTTCAGCGCCTGCTGCTCCACCGCTCGCCCTACCGTGGTTTCAGGGACGACGGCATAGACCAGACGACAGCCCATCGCCTCGGCGGCGTCCTGCATCGTCTTGAGGCTCACGGCGCCGTCGAGCTCCGACAGCTCGAGTGTCGAGATCCGGGCACGGCTGACGCCGAGGCGCCTGGCAAGCTGCGGGCCGCTCATGCCGAGCGCCTTGCGGACGGTACGAATCCAACCCTCCGCGGGCGCCGCCAGGCCAGCAGCGAGAGGAGCCGCCTGGTCGACTATTCTGCGGTATTGCGCGCTTGCTGCCGCCTTCACACTCATGTCGAGTAAACTCATATGTTTACATGATTGGATATCATGTAAATGAATTTGTAGACCGTGTTAGATAAGATGTCAACGAATATGCTTACATCATCTGATGGCTGTCAGTTTATTCGTTGACACGTTGGGGCGCAACCTGATCCATCCTGCCGCAGCTCCGGCGCGCGTGGGGCCGGGCATTCGATCGGCTTGCGCCCGGTCTCAACTGCACAAGACCGAGGTGACAGAACCCTGTAACCTACGCCCCGATCCCCACACTCCTGAACAAAGCCACCGTAAGTTCAGGCTCGGCGATCTGGCCCGGGGTGGTCGAGAACTGGTCGACATAGACGATGCGCCAGAACTGGTTGCCGGTCTGGGCGGCATAGACAGTGGCGCGGGCGCCGGTCGACAGCAACTGGCCGCTGGCCATCCAGACGCCCGGCAGGTTCGACATCGACCAGTCGCCCAGCGGGATGGTGCGCCCCATGCCCTGGGCGAGGGCGGCGGCATAGGTTGCCATGTCCATGTCGTCGGCGGTTTCGACGCCAAAGAAGGCGGCGCGGCCGGTCGTCGCATGGGCGAAACCGTGCAGCGGCGCGCCATCGGCCCCGGTGGCCGGCTCGTACTGCCAACCGGCCGGAATGGTGGTGGCGAGTTGTGTGGTGGGGTTGGTCCACATGGTGGGAGGCAGCCCGGCATTGGCGGCGGAGGGACCGGTGTCGGAGCGCGGCGGACCGCCGGAAAAGCGCATGACAGGATCCAATGCGCCCAGTGCCGCGACACCCACATGGAGCAGCAGCGCGAACAGCATGCCCAGCGTGCGGCGGAGCCGGCTTTGCGAATAGGCGCGGACGCTGACGCGGCCGAGGTCGTAGGTGGTCGGCGCGCCGCGCAGCACACGGCGGAATGCCGGTATCATGGTGAAGAGGCTGAGCAGCGGGATGTACAGCGCCATCCCCTGGAACCAGACGCGGAACTCGCGCACGATATTGCTGCCCCAGCCGAAATGCCTGTCGGGGTCATTGGGCTCGGCTCGGATGGCGAAGAGGGCCTTGCCCAGCGAGTTGCCGAACAGCGTGATGATGATGGCATTGGCAAGGAAGGCCAGCGGCAGCAACAGCAATCCCATGGCCGGTGCATCGGGCGACAGCATTTTCGCCGACAGCTGCGGGCTCGCCAGCCGCAACCCCAAGTAGAGGGCGGTCGGCAGCAGCAAGGTGATGATGATCATGTCGATGGAGCGCGCGAAGTAACGCGTCCATGGCCCTGCCAGAACCGGCGCAACCGTGGCGGCAGTGAAGGGGGAGGTCGTGACACGCGTGTCGTCATCATGGCGACCGGCGCGCCGATCGTCCGCCAGGCGGTCGGCGACGAGCACGTCGTCGTCGGCGTCATAGCTCGTTGCCTTGCGTTGCGCCGGGGGCAGCGGCGGCGGCAGGCCGGCATCGGCCAGCCGTGCGAACTCGTCAGTATCGCCGAGCGGCGTCCACTCGGCAAAGCCCTTGCGCCAGACTAAGGTATCCGCCGCAACCTCGCCGGTAGCGAACAGGTCTTCGATGTCATCTGCGGAATGCGGGCCGACCGCGGCGCCATCAGCCGAATAGTACCACTGCATTGTCAACTCCTCATTTGCTGCGGCTCGGCGCGCGTCAGCCGATAGCGCGGTGCGTGATGTAGGCGGCGAGGAACAGGGCCATCAGGAGCCACACCACTCCCGCCACGCGGCGCGCCCGACGATGGCGTCGCATGCGCTCGAACCTCTCGACGACGTCGTTCACCGCCAGATAGAGGCCGGGAACGCGGCGATACAGGGCGTCTGCTGCCTTCTTCCGCTCCGCCGCGGCGAGCGCCGCAACCTGTTCCGGGGTCAGGCGGGGCGTGTCGCGGGTCGCTTCGACGGCCAGCGCCTCGATGCCCCGCACCAGTTCGTCTTCGGTCATCGGCCAAGATAGATCCGGGCACTGGCGAACAGGGCTTCGTTCAGGTGCGGCTCGACGATCTGGCGCGGGGTGGTCGAGAGCTGGTCGAAATAGAGGATGCGCCAGACCTCGGTGTCCCCCCGGGCGGCGTAGAAGGTGCTCGGATAGCCGCCCTGGGTCATCCGGCCGCTCGCCGTCCAGACTTCGGGTGTGCCTGACGCCGTCCAGGGGCCCAGTGTGGTGAAGGCGGCGAGGTTCTGGGAAACGGCGGTGGTATAGTCCGCCATGTCAGCGCCCGGTGCGATGGGGTCGTAGCTGAGGATCGCCGTCACGCCGGTTTTCATGCTGGTGAAGCCGTGCACCGGGCCGTTGGCGGTCGGTATCTCCTCATAGGTCCAGCCGGGCGGGATGGCGACGCTCGCTCCGGTGATGGGATTGGTCCAGCTGCTGGGCTGCGCGAGGGTGCGCTGCTCGGCTCGCTCCACGCCGTTCAGCGCGAAGATCCCCAGATAGAGCAGCATGCCGAACAGGATGCCCAGAGTACTGCGCAACTGGCTGTTCGAGTAGGAGCGCACCGCGGCGCGCCCGATATCGTACGGCGCCGGTTTGCCACTGCCGACCGCCCGGTAGGCCGGCACCATGGTGAACAGGTTCAACACGGGAATGCCGAGCGCCAACCCTCGCAGCCAGACCGTGAACTCGCGCTTCAGGGTGCCGCCGAAGCCGAAGCGCTGCCGGCCATCGATGGGTTCGGCCCGGATGGCGAAGATGGCCTTGCCCAGGGAATTGCCGCAGAGCGTGATGATGCCGGCATTGACGAAGAGCGCCAGCGGCAGGAGCACGAGCGTCACCGCTGCCGGTTGGGCGTTATAGAGATCGAGCGCCAGCTTGAGGCTTATCCACGGGAGCACCAGGTAGAGGCCGGTGAGCAGCACCGACAGGATGATGGTGAGATCGATCGAGCGCGCGAAATAGCGCTCCCATGGCCCCGCGAGCCTTGGCCCGGCCGAGGCTGCGGCCGGCTCGAACGCCGGCTCATCGTCGTCCTCGTCGTGATCGTCCTCGGCGGCGGAGCGGCCATCGTCATCGGCGCGGCGAGTATCGAGCAGCGTTTCGCCCTCGCCATCAGCAGCCATTGCTTGCCGGTACGCCTCAGGCGGCGGTGGCGGCGGCGCGGCATCTGTCAGATGGGCGAATTCGTCAGTATCGCCGAGCGCCACCCAGTCGGCCATACCTTTGCGCCAGACCAGCGTATCCGCCGTGATCTGACGGGTGACGAACAGATCTTCGATATCGTCTGCCGTGCGCGGCCCGACCGCGGCGCCATCGCCCGAATAGTACCACTGCATTATGAATTCCCCCCAACCCGGGCGGATCGTTACATGGTCCGGGGGAGGCTGTCATCAGTGTGTTTCTGATTTGTTCACGGCTGGCGTGCAGCGCCGGATGAGGTGTACGCAAAACGAAGTGCAGCGCGCTCCAGGTCAAGCGAGGCGCGACAGGGGCGCCGGTGCGTGCTGGCTTTGCAGCGCCGACGCCTCGGCCGCGGTGCAGCCCTGGCGACTCCGCCCGAGCAAGCAGCGGCGTTCGGCGCCCGGCCGCCGCTCACGCGGCCAGGAGATAGCCGCGCAGCGCCGCCGGTTCGAACGGCACAGTGCCGAAGCGCACCTCGGCGAGGCGCCTGAGGGCGCTGAAGCGCCAAGTGTCGTAGGGCATGACGGACGAGCTTTCGTCGATCAGCCGGCCGAGCTCATCGTTGGTCCATGGCCCTTCGCCGCGCTGCTCGCGCAGGAACAACTCGCCCACATTGGCATAGGCCCGGGTCAGCGGGGTGGCGGTGACGCGATCACCGCGCCGATCGTCGTCGTGCCAGTTGGTCAGGCGGTCGATCCAGCCTACGGCCACTTCCAGATGGCGGAGGGTGACGGGCGGCCCGACCGTCTCTTCGATCTTCAGCAGCCGGCGGAACTCGGAGATCACATAGGCCTGGATCATGTTGGTGGAGATGGTCACCATGGTCACCGGGCCTGGCGGGTCGGGCATGTCGCCGCGCCAGCCGGCGAACTCATCGAGCAGTCCGGCGGCCTCGTGGTAGACTTCGCTGACCAGTTCGGAAAACACCGCGGTCTTTTCGGCGTGCCGCGACAGATAATAGGCGCTCAGCGAGGCGGCCAGCCGCTCGCTGCGGAAGCGCAGCGGGGTGATGCCGCGGGCGGTTTCGTGCGCCTTGTCGTCGACCAGCGCCGCCTCGGCCTGCTGCAGCAGCGTCTCCGACGCCTCGAGGTCGCGGGGCGAGGCGGCAAGCATGCGGCGGCAGACGGCGGCGAGCAGATAGGCCTCGCGCCCCGACATGTGCGAGGGCTTCCGGCCCGGCTGGACCCGGACCGGAATCCTGCCCCAGCGGCGCGAGCGCTCGATGATGGCGATGGCGCGCAACGCGTGGCCATGGGAGATCATCCAGCGATTGGCGCTGGCGAAGGCGGCGCCCAGCGCCAGGAACTTGAGGTGGCTCTCCTGCCGGTCGTCGCCATCGCGGCTCGAGTCGTAGCAATCCTCGGCGATGGCGCGGTAATCGGCCTGGAACGATGCCGCGTCGGCATAGCCGCCGACGATGGAGAGCCTGCGGAAGATGCGATCGGTGTTTTCGAGGGATTCGAAATGCAGATCGGGCGGGTTGCGCCGCCCCATCTGATAGGCGTTGATGATGGCGCCGATGCCCACATCGGAAAGCGCCAGCGCAGTGCGATCGCGGATGCGCGCCACATCCTCTTCCAGCAATTCGACCAGGCGGGTCCATGACACGGTCTGCGGGGTTTCGACGAGGCGCCGCCACACCGCCTCGCGGATCGCATCATCCTGCAGCCTGAGCCCGGCGCGCCCCAGCGATTTCCTGGTCAACTCGTTCCAGGTCTGCAGCACCTGCTGGATCTGGCTCTCAGGGATGACCTGTTTGCGTTCGGTCAGGATGCCGCGGACCTGGCTCGGCGAGACTTCCGGGTCGGTGGTGAAGCCCTCGACCAGGCCGTCGAAAATGCTCACCAGCCGCTGCTCGTCGGCGGGCTCGATCACCGCATCGCTCAGATAGGCCCAGAGGTGCCGCACGTGCCGGCGGGAAAAGTGCCTGGCCAGCTCCTGCAACTCAGCGGGGACCAGCTCGACGGGGATGCCCTCGTGCACCTCCTCGACGAGGTCGCGATCGCCGGTGACGAACACCACCCGGTTCGGCGTGCCCTGCAGCCGGGCGTTGATCAGGAACAGCTCGGTCAGCGCCTTGACGTCGGCTTCCAGCGTCTCGCCATGGCGGGTGGCGAGGCGGCGGCGCCAGTGCCGGCTGATGGCGTCGTAAAGCCTGGTCTCGGCCTCGGAGAGGCCGGCAGGGTCGAGACCGGTGCAGGCGGCGGCGGCGGTCGAGTCCTTGCCGAGGAAGTGCGGCGCCTCGTGCAGCGGGAAGATCCCGCCATACTTGTTCTCGAGTTCGTAATAATTATCCCATTCACCGACGGCCCGGGCGCGTTCGGACTGCACTTCGCCATCGGACAACAGGATATCGACGCACTGATCCACCAGGTGGCGCAGGCCCTCGGGCGAGTTGCCGCTCCTGATGCGATCGCGCAGCAGGGCGCCGGTCCGCATCAGTTCGAAGACGCGGCGCGCCCTGGTGCGCTCGGGGTTGACCGGTTCATAGGTCTCGAAGGAGCGGCGCACCGCTCGATAGACGTTGTTGGTTTCCTGGGCGTGCCCGCCGAACTGGAAGATCGGCGGGGCCAGTTCGCCATTGAGGCGCAGGCCCACCGCGTGCTGCGCCAGCTGGCGCGCCAGCTTTTCGGCACGCCTGTCGCCCAGCTCACCGGCTTCGGCATAGGCCGGGAAGATCTCGCCATAGCCGTTATGGGTCACGCCGATGCCCAGCGGCCCGGTGATCCACGGGGCGCACAGCGTAATGATGATGTTGGTGTCGTAAACATAGATTTCGGCGGCGTCGGGCTCGGCGCGGAAGCGGCGCGACGAATCCTTGCCGAAATGCTCGCGCCGCACGAAGGCCGCGTTGAACACCAGGTTGTTGGAGACGGAGTTTTCGGCCATGGCTCAAGCCGCCTGATCCAGGACGCGGGCATGGCTGCCGCGCAGGTCGCGTTCCGGCGCCATGTCGCTCGGCCGCTGTACCGTGGCGGCATAGGCGTCCATCACGACCCGGTCCCAATCGGCCGCCTCGGGCCCATGCGGCAGTTCGAAGTAACAGAACTCGCTCAGCCGCATGACGAGTCCATCGCGATCGGCAGGGTTGTTGTCGAAATAGTCGTCATAGGGGCTGAACGCCTCCTCGATGCCCGCCTGCTGCTGAGCTATGCCCAGCGTCACCCATTTTGACAGAATGATCGTCGGGCTCCTGGCTGCTTCGTGCGCGGGCAGGGTGCGAGCGATGCGCTCGATGGCCGGCGGGAGTTCCTGTCCCCAGTCGTCGGGCAAGATCTCGCCGGCGCGCCGGTTGTGGGCCGCCAGCGCATCGCTCGAGGCGAGCTCCAGCCCCTCGGCGGCGAGCGTACTGGCGAGAGGCGCGAACAGGCCCTGGCCGCCGGCCTCGCCGACATAGATGCCGAGCAACTCGCCCCGGGCGTTGTGCAGCACGGCGCCGGCGCTGCCTCTGGCCGCGAAGCGCTCGCGCGGTGTCGTTGCCGCGACCCGGATCAGCCCGCGATAGACCTGCGGCTCGGGACTGTCGCCGAGGGTAAAGCGGGCCGAACTGTCGAGGCCCGAGACATAGCCGTCGCAGCGCGCGCCGGCGGCATCGAGCATCCAGACATCCTCGAGCAGCAGCTCGGGAGCGATGGCGATCGCGCGCGCCGGCAAAGCACCGCCGACGGTGCGGGTTTTCAGAACGATAACCCAGCCGATCAGGTTCTCGGCCGCTTCGGGCCGTCCGGCGATACCGGCGTAGTAGCCGCTGGGCCGGCGGCCCGCTAAGGCCATGGGATGGTCGGACGTCACAAAATTCTCGTCGGAGGCAACGAAAGCCCGGGTGGTGAGGGCAAGCAGGTTGCCGACGTGATCGGTGGCAAACGCACCGATGGTTGCCGCGGTGCCGGCACCGGCCGCCTGCAGGGTGTCGCCTGCCCTGATCATCGGTCAGGTCTCGCGAGGCCGTCATCGGCATCCTCGATGGGCACACCGACCAGCCGCACACCGAACAGGTCGTGCGGGTAGCCACCGAACTGTTCGACCACATCCTGGTCGGGCACCCGGCCGGCGTCATCGACATCGAATTCATACCAGCGCTGGCCACCGGCCGCGGTTCGCGCGCCGCCCGGCCGGATCTTCACCCCCAGCTGCCGGGCGAACTTTCTGACCAGCTCGCTGCGGAATTTCATGAACTCCGGTCGGCTGGGATCCGCCGAGGCCACGGTCGGCAGCGCCTGGCAGAACGGAATGTCGGAGCGCTCCACCTCGACGAGGTTGGCGAGCTTCTGGTGCAGCCCCCGGGTTCGTCGCTTGTAGCCGGACGAGAAAGTGTAGGCCGGCGCCGCTGCCCCATGGCGCACGATGCAGGTGGTATCGGTGATATCGTGCCGCGTGCCATCGGGAAGGCAAAGCATCGTCTTTCGACCGTCCTTCCTGATCAAGCCGCGTTGGTAGCGCTGCGGGTAGCGCTGCAGCACATAGGCGACGAGCAGCTTGTTGATCGGCGCGGTCACCGGCGTGAATGGCTGCACCAGCCGGCCGACCAACTGCGCACGATCGAGCTTGACCACGGCCTTGTCGAGCCACCCCTGGGCCCGGTAGTTCAGCAGTTTCAGGGCGTCGCGATAACCGGCGGCGAGAAACTCGGCGATCTCGTTGTCACGATCCGACCCGAATGGACCGCTGGGCCCGACGGCGGGTGGCATCATGTTGGCTGCTTGGGCCTCGATGTCCACGATCTTGCGCTCGATGGCGGAGCGCTCGAGCCTGTCCTCGGCATCGGGCAGGCGAGGCCGATGGTAGCGGCCGTGACGCAACTCGCCGATCAGGCGCACCGCCAGGTCGCGGCCATCGAGGGTGGAAAAACTCAGCCGGGCGAAATCCATCAGGCCACCATCGCCGGTGCCGCTGACGATCACCTCCTCTTCGTCCTCGCGCAGCCGGTCCACTGTGTCGCTCGACCAGTAGCTCTTGCTGACACTGCGCGACAGATCGCGTTCCTGGCCGAAGCCGGTGGCGAGGATGACCAGATCATAGGAGCGTGGCTCGATATTGCCCCAACGACCGCCGGCAGAGCGCCCCTGGAGGCGCAGCGTGACTTCCGTGCCCTTGGCGGTGCGCACCGGCTTGCGCATGCCGCGCAGCCTGACCTGGTACTCGATCGAGTTGAGATGCTGCCGCAGATCGGTGTCCCATTCCTCGCGCAGGCCCGCCGCAACGTCGCGGGCGTTGGCCGCGAACCAGTTGAGGAAGGGCAGGCGGGTGGTCGGCCCGAAGTGTTCACCGATCGGCCAGGTGTTGTAGCAAGGGTGGATTGGCCGGTGCCCGGCGCCGAACTGGGTCTTGATGGCGGTATCTTCCATCTCGATCAGCTCGGCCTGGGCAAAGCCAAGCCCATGCAAAGCGAGCTTGGCGGTGATGCCGGCAAGGCCCGCTCCAATCACGGCGATCCGCACCTGGTCGCCCAGCTTGCCCGCCGCGCTGAGCGCGGCCACCAGGTTGAGGGCGCGGTTCTGCTGGAAAGCAAAGCCGACGCGGATGCCGTATGGCCCCACCGAGTAGACACATTTGTCGTAGCCATCGACCTCGGCCGCCGCCAGGATCAACTCGGCAGTCGCAGTGTTCACGCGAGCCCCCCAAAAGCCCACCAGCCTGACGGCAAACGAGGCCGTCTGCCGCCGCGCGCTCAACTTCAAAACAAGGCTACAGTTGCAGCTATCGTCAGTCTATTGGCAGATCGACAATTATCACAAGTCCGAGCATATCGACGACGCGTGCAACATACTGTTGCGGGCGAAAATCGACCGGCTCTCTTCAAGGCGAAATTTGGCTCGGGGGACGCCGCAGCCGAGCAGCTCATTTGGTGCAGTCGAACCCGCCGGGATCGGTGACAGTGAAGGTGCGGTTGGCGTCGTAGGTTTCGCAGAACACCACGTCGCTGTCATTGGCCCCGAGCGAACCCTTGCAATCGGTCTGTCCGTCACCGCCCAGGTCGTTGCGGTGGTAGCAGATCGAGCTGCAGTCGCGGTTGGAGGCATTGGTGTTGGTGGCGAAGATGGTGACCCGGTGGCCGCCATCGCGGGTCTGGCACTGCATGGAAACGCCTAGCCGCCCGTCCGCGTCGGCATAGGCAGGCAGCGCCAGCAGCAACAGGCTGGCGATCACGAGAGAGCTGCGCAGCATCCGGTGTTCTCCTCTTATCGGGCAATCCCCGTGCCCCCGGCCCCTCACGGGCAGATGCAGTCGAAGCCGTTCTTGCTGCAATGCCACTGCGACTGCAGCTTGGGATCGTTATAGGCAACCACGGTGATGGCCTTGTTCCGGCAGATCGGCGAGCCCGGCGCCGGCGTCAGCTTGTCGAAGCTGCGGGTCCAGCCCCGCTCGACGTAGCAGAACGGGACATCGCCGAATTCCTCGCGGATCTCGGTGGCAAAGCCGCGACCGGCCAGCCCGGCCGAGATCTGCTCAGGCGTGAGCTTGCGCGGGTCGCCGAACAGCGAGGGATCGGGCACCGATACGGATGTCGCGGTGAACAGCACGATCTTGACCTGCGCCTTGGGGACGACCGCGCCGGCCACCGGCGTCTGGTTGGAGACGATCAGTTCGGTGCCGGTGCACGACATGTCGTTGACGAACTCGGACAGGACGCCCAGATCGAGGATCCGGAGGGTCGCCTGAGCGACGGTCAGCCCCTTGAAGTCGGGAATGACGATTTCGTCCTGGGCCCGCACCGGGGCGGACCAGCAGATGGCCAGCAGGATCGCCGCCAGCAGGCTCAGCAGGCGCGGGCTCACTTGGCGGCCTCCGAGAATTTGAGTCTCAGGGGCGGCTCGACCAGCAGGCCCTTGGCGTCGGCGGCGTAGCACCAGCCCTCGGGCCGGAAGGTCTCGACGTCGAGGGCGACGTCGAGGTCGAAGGCGCCGGCCTTCACCTGCGAGGTGACAGGCGCCGCGCGGAACAGTTCGCGCGACAAGCCGGATGAGCCGTCTTCGCTGAGGATCTCGATGTCGCCGACGAAATACTGATCGAACGAGGGGGTGGCGCGGGTGGGGAACAGGTGCCAGCTGAGCGGCTTGTCGGCATCGGCCGGCTGGGACGGATCATAGACCGGGACATAGTCGAAGCTCAGGGTCTGGCCATAGAGGTTGGAGATCGAGAGCTGGTCCTCGACGGAATAGGCGCCGGCCCAATCCAGCCCCGGCGCCTTGGTGGCGTTGCGGTCGAGCCCGATATGGAACAGGAAGGCGGCCGAGAAGCTGGCGCATTTGCGGATATCGGCATCGGGATTGAGCTCGATCTCGGCGCGCACCAGCAGGCGCGCCGCGCCGCCCGGCTCCTGGGTGAACGAGCAGGCGGGGAAGTTCGCCTTGAGCAGCAGGCCGCCACCGGCTTGCTCCCCGGTCCAGGCGGGCGATTTCACCTTGCAGCCGACCCTCACGCGGGCCGGCGCGAAGGGCACCTCGTCCTGCTTGACCGCGTCGGCATCGGTGGGAACGGTGGCAGGCGCCGCTGCGCCGGCCTGCTGCTCGCCGGCGGCAGGCGCAGCGGGCTGCTCCTGCGCCATGAGCGGCACCGCCCCCAAGGCGACGAGTCCGGCCGAAGCGATGAGCGCAGTGAGGATCGATCGGAACATCTCAGTTCTTCCCGATCGCCTCGAGCGCGGCAAAGCTCAGGTTCTGATAGTTGGCCTCGCCCACCGTCTGCGAGATGAAGGCCTGCTGGCCGAACTGGCAGATCGGGTTGTCGATATTGTTGGCGCACAGGGCGCGGAACAGCGCCGAGGAGACGTTGATCTTCTTGTGCTGGTTCAGCACCAGCGTCAGCCGCTTGAAGAAGGTTTCGTTGGCGAGCTTGAGGTCGTCGGCGCTGAGGTTGCCGCCGATGGCAGTCTTGAAATCGCCCCAGGCGGTGGTGACCTCCTGCTGGGCGGTTGCATCGAGCTCGCTGAAGAAGACCGGCCGCTGGGCAATCTCCCTGGCGGTCAGGGCGATGGCCTGCTGCACTGCCTGCTCGAAGCCGGCCGGGTTGCAGCTCTGCTGCACCGCCTGGGCGGTCCGGGTGGCCGACTGCAGGCTGGTGATCGCGCTGTCGAAACTGTCCGAGAGCGTCTGCGCCCGCTGGGCGTCGCTCTGCGGGGTGGCGCCGCCCAGCGGCTGGGCGATCGCCTGCTTCGGGTTCACCCGCTGGAGGGCCACAAAGCTTTGCTGCCAGGCCTGGCGCGCCGGATCCGACGGTGGCTTCTTGGCATCGGCAATGGCCTCGTCGCGGCAGAGCACCAGCGTGGCGGAGAGATCGGATGCGAGCCGCAAGGCGTCGGTGTTGGTCTGGAGATAGGTGTCGAACGGCAGGATGGCGAAGGGTTGCCGGCGGGCAGGGCCGGCAAGGCCCTGGGCCGAGAAATTGTCGTCGATCACCGAGCTGGTGCGCTCGAACACGTCGAGCGCCAGGAAGTAGGCCGACACGGCCTTCTTGAAGAACAGCGCGGTGACGTCGTTGGTCTGGTTGAGCTTGCTGAGCGCGCTGTAGGGCAGGATGCCGATGCGCAGCGGGCGCGGCGTGGTGGAGGCCTCCTTGGGCAGGTTCAGCAGGCTGGTCTTGAGTTTCTCGTAGTCGACGGTCAACGGCCCGCCGGCGCCGCCCGACTTGAAGACGCTGACATTGGAGCGGGTGACCAGGCTGTTGTGCTTCTGCTTGGACTCGATTGATCCGGAGACGCTGAAGATGCCGCCGATATCGGCCTGGACCGACCCCTTGATGTCGGTCAGGCTCTTGGCATCCTCCGAACTCATGGTCATGAAGGCCTGGACCGAGGCGCCCGAAACGATTGCTGCCACAAAGCCGTGGCCGCAATCTTCGATGTCCTCCTTGAAGTGGTCCTCCTTGAACGAGATCGAGGTCCTCGCCGGCCCGGCCTGTTCCGGCTGGCCCTGCACCGGCGCCGGCGGCGTGCCCGTGGGCGTTTCTGATTCCGGGTTGTCGACGAAGTTGTTGCCGACAAACGGCACCAGGTTCTTGGCGCCGAGCTTGTAGTCGAAGCTGGGTGCGGCAAACAGCGAACTGTTGGTGACGTCGGCGGTCAGCAGGAATTTCTTGGTGTCGACGGTGAACTCTTCCTGGGTGAGGAAGTTCAGGCTGGCCGTGGCGTCGAGGATGGCCATCTTCAGCGAACCCGAGGCTGAGATATTCAGCTTCGACATGGTTTCGGTCTTGGAGGTCACCTCGTCGAAACGATAGCTGGTCTGCTGCGAGGGATCCTGCACGGCGCGGAAATCGACGCATGTTCCGGTGGCTGGACTGTCGGTCAGCAGGTTGTAGCCCTGGCCGAGCACCACGCCGGATTGCGGATACTCTACCCAGACCAGATCGTTGGCGTCAGATGCGTGCGTTTCAACTGAAACCAGGCCGCCGACAACTAGTGTTGCGGCAGCAAGCCATGCAGCAGCTCTCACGGCGCCCCTCCAAATGTTCCCCGCATACAGGAAACTACTGTGGCTCGCGCATGGCAAGAGGGATTCTCGCGGAAGTACTGAACATTGATGGATATCGTGCGGCGAGATGAGTTATGTGTCGTCGATCTGGCCCGAAATGGAAGTTGCGATGGAGTGTAGGGTGCGGGCGCTGCAATAAAATCGTCATGTGGACTGTCATTTGTCTTCGGTGCGATGGGAGTGGATTGATTCCCGGCATGGATAGATAAGCGGGGTGGGACGCCGCCGGGGCGAGGGGGTGGTGGTGGGCTGGTGCAGCGTCCGCCCGCTCCGGGCAAAAAAGTGATCGACGCGCCGTCCCGCTGTTCCGCTTCGATCAGCCGGTGAAGTGATCGCCGTAAGCCGGGCAGAAAATGCCGCTCTCACAAGGGATCGTGAACGTCACGTATTGATCACGCTGACGAAGTAATACCGTCGACGGCGCGAATCGTCTTGCAATCGATGCTAAATGTTCACTGGACGCCTACGGGAATCGTCGCTAGCGTGTTCGTACTATTGCTTTGACGTAACCGTATCAGGTGGGAGGCAGCGGCGTGCCCAAGCCCATTGCGTGGTCGTTCAATGCTGGATCGTCAGCGGCGAGTGTCGGTTCTACTGGAACACTCGACGTCGAAGCGGTCACCGGCGCATCAATAGCTGTCGCCAAGGGCGCCAAGGTCGAGCTGGCCTTGCAGCTCGAGCATATCGACAAGCTGAAGTTCGTCTACATCGCGGCCGACAGCTATAGCGGCAAGATCAAGATCAAGGCGGGTGCGGCCGACGAGATCGGGCTCGAGGGGCCGGTGATCCTGTTCGGCGCCGCCATCGGCCTGCTGGGCCCGTCGTTTGCGACGCTCAGCGTGACCAATGGCGGGGCCGAGCCGGCCAATGTCGAAATCATGATCGGCGGCCAACTCTCGTAGAACTCTGGTTATTCGGCACGGAGCAGCGGCTATGGCAGTGCAGACGAGCTATCCCGGCGTATATGTGAATGAGGTGCAGAGCGGCGTTCGCACGGTGGCGGGGGTGTCGACCTCGGTGACCGGCATCGTCGGGCGGTTCCTGCGCGGGCCGGTGAACGAGCCGGTGAGCTGCTTCAGCTTTGGCGAGTTTTCCCGACGCTTCGGCGGGCTGGCGCTGAACACGCCGGCGGCCTATGCGGTCGACGATTTCTACGCCAATGGCGGCTCGGAAGCGCTGGTGGTCCGGCTGTTCAAGGCAGGGGCCGATGACGGCATGGCGCGGCTGGCGCTGAGCGGGCTGAAGCTGGTCGCAGCGAGCCCCGGTAGCTGGGGCGGCAAGTTGCAGGCGCAGGTCAGCTATCCCAACGCGGCGGCGGCCAAGGCCTATGTCGAGCTCCACCCCGAACTGGGCCTCGCCGTCGCCGACCTGTTCGACCTGCTGGTGTTCGACCAGGGCACCAAGGCGCGCGAACAGTTCCGCAATCTGACGGTCAAGGACGCCGGCTCGCGCCGCGTCGATCGGGTGCTGAAGGCGGAATCGAACCTGGTGCGGCTCGACCTCAAGGGCGATGGCACCCCCGACCTGCCGGGGGCGCGGCCGGCCGAGGGCGCCCTTACCGATTTTCAGGGCGGCAATGATGGGGCGCTGCTGTCGCCGGCCGAATACAAGGGCAACAAGGTTACCAAGACCGGCGTCCATGCGCTGCTCAAGGCCGATATTTTCAACCTGCTGGTGATCCCGCCCGATACGCGGGATGGCGATATCGATCCCGACGTCTGGGAGGCTGCCGCCGGGTTCTGCAGCGAGCGCCGCGCCTTCCTGATCGTGGATCCTCCGGCCAAGTGGGACGCCAACCCCGACAACGCCATCCAGGTGACGGTGGATGCGGCCAGCAACACGCCGCCGCTGAGCCTCACCAATGGCGGCAATGCCGGGTTGTTCTTTCCTCGGCTGCAGCGGCGCGACCCGCTGCGCGGCGGGCAGATCGACTATTTCGTGCCGGGCGGCGCCATTGCCGGCATCATGGCGCGCACCGACGCGAACCGCGGGGTGTGGAAGGCGCCGGCCGGCATCGAGGCGACGATCTCGGGCGCCGACGGGCTGACCTTCAAGATGACCGATGACGAAAATGGCAAGCTGAACCCCTTGGGCGTGAACTGCCTCAGGAGCTTCCCCAATGTCGGCCGGGTGGTGTGGGGCGCCCGCACCATGCGCGGCTCCGACCAACTGGCCGACGACTACAAGTACATCCCGGTGCGGCGGCTGGCCTTGTTCATCGAGGAGAGCCTGTTCCGCGGTACCAAGTGGGTGGTGTTCTCGCCCAATGACGAGCCGCTGTGGTCGCAGATCCGGCTCAATGTCGGGGCGTTCATGCAGCGGCTGTTCCGGCAGGGGGCGTTCCAGGGCGCGAGCCCCAGGCAGGCCTATTTCGTCAAATGTGACCGCGAGACCACCACGCAGGACGATATCAACCGCGGCATCGTCAACATCGCCGTGGGCTTTGCGCCGCTGCTGCCGGCCGAATTCGTCGTCATCAATATCCAGCAGATCCGGGAGGCCTAGGCGATGGCGCAGTTCTCGACCAACCCGGAACGGTTCGACCCCTACAAGAACTTCAAGTTTCGCATCCGCAACGAAGACGGCAATTACCTCGCCGGCATCAGCAAGGTCAGCGCGCTGAAGCGCACCACCCAGGTGGTGAGCCACCGCGAAGGCGGCGATCCGTCTTCGTCACGCAAATCGCCGGGCCAGACCGAATATGAGGCGATCACGCTCGAGCGCGGGGTGACGCACGATATCGAGTTCGAGCAGTGGGCCAACAAGGTGTGGAACTACGGCTCGGGGCTGGGCGGGGAATCCTCGCTCAAGGATTTCCGGCGCAACCTGATCCTCGAGCTCTACAACGAGGCCGGGCAGATCGTGCTGGCCTACAAGCTCTACCGCTGCTGGCCCTCCGAGTATCAATCGCTGCCCGAGCTCGATGCGAGCGCCAACGCCGTCGCCATCCAGATGCTCAAGCTCGAGAACGAGGGCTGGGAACGCGATTACGACGTGGCCGAGCCGACCGAGCCGAGTTACGTCGAGCCGATCTGATGCGTGCGCTGGCCGCCGCGGACATTGTCGAGCTGGCCGAGGCGGGGCAGGGGCGCGGACCATCGTTCCTGGCGCTCGGCATTCTCGGCCGGGCCGATCCCACGATCGATGCGGCGGCGCTGACGCTGGGGCAGCGCGATGCGATGCTGCTGGCGGTGCGGGCGCAACTGAGCGGCCCGCGCCTCGACTTCGTTTCCGAATGTCCGGCCTGTGGCACGGTGCTCGAAATGACGCTCAGGGCCGAACAGATCGGCCTCGGGGTTACCGCCCAGACGGCGGCGCAGACGCGGCAGGTCCGCGCCGGCGATGCGGTGATCACCGTCGCGCCGCTGACGGCGGGAGCGCTTGCCGCGGCCGAACAGCTCGCCGATCCCGACAGCGCGCGGCGGCTGCTACTGAAAGCCGCGGCGCCCGAGGCGCCCGAGGACGATGAGGTGCTGGCGGCGGTGGAAGCGGCGGTCGAGGCAATGGATCCCGGCCTCGAAACCGGGCTCGACTGGTCGTGCCCGGCCTGCGCGGCGCGCTGGTCGGAGGCAGTGGACGTGGCGGCGCTTCTGGCCGGCGAAATCGCCGTGCGCTCGCGTGCCGTGCTCGCCGATGTGGCGGTGCTGGCGCGGGCCTTTCACTGGTCGGAGCGCGACATCCTGGCGCTGCCGGCCGAGCGGCGGCGCTTCTATCTCGAAGCGGTGCAGGCATGAGCGGCGCGGTCTCCCGGCTCACCAACCGGCTTTTCGGGCTCGCGCCGGTGGCGCGGGTGCGGCTGCCGGCCCGGTTCGAGGTGTCGGGCGCCGCCTTGGCAGGCAGCCCTGAGCCGGCCGAGATCGCCGCCGAGGCGCCGGCCGCCATTCCGCCGCGCTCCGAGACCAACCAGGTGGTCGAGCGCTGGACGCCGCCGGCCGCATCGCCGTCGCGTCCCGAAGCCGGCCAGCCGCAACGGACAGCGCCGAGGGATGAGCCGCGGATGGCTGCCCCACCCCTGCCGGGGCCGGCGCAGCGACAGCCACCAGCGCCCGGCGCGCCGCCATCGGCCCCGCAGCCGGCAGCCGCCCGCGCCTCGCGCGAGGACGCCCCGCGGCGCGCTGCGGCGTCGCTGCCCGGGCCGCAGCCAGTTGCCGCGCTGGCGCCGCAACCGCTTCCTGCCGTTGCCGGCAAGGGTGCTGCGGTACCGCGTCCGACGCCAGCACCACCGCCCGACGTCGCAGGGCTGCCGGAGCCGCAGCGGCGACGCCCTGAGGCGCCGATCGCCGTACCCACCACACCCGCCACCCCGGCGCAGGAGCCGCCACGCGCCCGCCGGGCCGCCCCGGTGCAGCCGGCGCCGGCGGTGCCAGAGCCTGTCGCTGCGACGCCCGCGGCAGAGCCGCTTGAGATCGTCATCGGGCGCATCGATATACGGGCGCCTGCTCCCAGGGCTCCGGCGGCCCCCAGCGTTTCGGCCGGGCTTCAGCGCATCCCGAGCCTTGCCGCCTATCTCGCGACGAAGCGCTGAGGCGGCAGATGGGAAACAAGCTGTCGGTTGCCGCCGTCACGGCCTCCATCCAGTTGATGATCCAGGAGGCAGCCGGCGGCGCGACCGTCAAGGTCGGCCGGCCGGGCAACGAGAACGACGCCGATGCCGGGCCGGTGGTGAATGTCTTCCTGTTCCAGGCGACGCCCAATGCCGCCCGGCGCAATGCGCATAACCCCACCCGCAGCAGCAATGGCCAGCAGGTCGCCAACTCCCTGGTGGCGTTCGACCTGCATTACCTCATCTCGTTCATCGGCCGGCCCGAGCTCTACCAGCCCGAACTGCTGCTGGGCGCGGTATCGCGGGCGCTCGAGCACCGCAGCGCCATTTCTCGGCGCACCATCGACAAGGTGAAGCAGGATCATGCCGGGCTCGTCGATGTCGATCTCGACCGGGAGCCCGAGCCGGTGCGCATTCATCCGGCCCACCTGAGCTTTGAGGAAATGTCCAAGCTCTGGTCGGTGCTGTTCCAGACGCCCTACATCCTGTCGCTGGTCTATACCTGCTCGCCGGTGCTGATCGAAACCAGCACGCCGTTGAGTTCGGGGCCGCCGGTGACCAGCGTCAAAACTGCGGTGTTCGTGCTCGGCGGTCCGGTGGTGCTGGGGGTCGAGGCGGCGTCGGGCGCCACCGCGCCGGTGCTGTGGGGCGGGACGCTCGTGGTGCGCGGCCATTCGCTTGATCGGCATGGCATGAGGCTGAGGATCGGCGGACGCGATGCCGCGCTCGGCACTGCGCGGGTCAGCGCCGATCGCATCGAGCTCGAACTGGTCGCCGCGAACTTCGATGGCGAGGAGTTGCCCGCCGGCCCGCTGGTGCTCGAAACGGTGCTGCCGGCGCCGCCCGGTTCGCCCAGCCATCTCGAGCGGATCACCGACCGGGCGACGTTCCTGCTGAGGCCCGAGATCAAGCTGGCCGCCAGCGCCGCCGCCGGCAGCAAGCTGACGGTCGCCGTCACCCCGAAACTGGCGCCCGGCCAAATGCCGCGGCTGGTGCTCAACGGGCAGAGTCCGGCGGCGGCGGGCAGTCTGCAGATCGACCCCGAGCCGATCAACGCCGGCGCGCCGACGGCCAGCCTGAAGTTCCCGCTCAAGGACGTGCCCAAGGGCAGCTATTACGCGCAATTGCTGGTGGAAGGCACGGCGAGCGCGCCCCAGGTCGAAACCGATCAGACGAGCCCGGCCTTCGGCCGGATCGTCGGCCCGCTGCTGGAGGTGAAATGAGCGCCGCCACCCTCAGCGACGTCCTCGCCCGGCTCAAGGCGCGCATCGCCGGGGCGGCGACGCCTGCCGCCGACCCGACGGCTTTGCCCGAGCGGCTGGCGCGACTGGCCGCCGCGGCCGGGCTCGGCCGTTTCGAATGCGAGGTGCTGCTGCTCGCCGCGCTGCCGGCGCTGGAGCCGGATGGGGCTGGCGTGCTGGCCACGGCACAGGGCGACGCGCGGCTTCGGCTGCCGACCATCGCGTTTGCGCTCTCGAGCCTCGCCGGGGCGAACTGGCAGGCCTTCGCGCCCGAGGCGCCGCTGCGGCGGCTGGCGCTGATCAGCCTCACCGACGAGAGCATTGCCAGTCTCGCCGGCATCGCGCTGCCCGAGCGCGTGCTGCACCATCTGGTGGGGCTCGACGGCATCGACGCCGAGCTGTCGGCGGTGTCGACGCGGCTTGAGCCGCGCTTCGAACTCGGCGGTTCGCATGGTGAGCTGATGCGCCGGTTCGGTGCGCAATTATCAGCCGAAAACAGAGGGCTGGCGCCGGTCTTTGAACTTGTGGGTGCGGACCGGAGCGCGGCGCTGGCTATTGCCGCGGCGGGCGCCAGGGTGGCCGGGCGGCACGCCTATCAGGTGGTCGCCGAAGCATTGCCGGCCGCTGCCGGCGAGCGGGCACGGCTGGCCCAGTTGTGGTCGCGCGAGTGGGTGCTGGCCGGGGCGCTGCCGGTGCTCGACCTCTACGACCTGACTGGCCCGGGCGAGGTGCGCAGCGCGCTGCGCTTTGCGGCGGCGATTGCCGGGCCGCTGGCGCTGGTCGCCGCTGAGCCGCTGGCGGTGCCGGGCCGCGACAGCCTGCGGCTGGTCGTGCCGCGCCCAAGCATGGCCGACCAGCGAGCGCTGTGGGCGGCGGCGGGCGCCGAGGCGGCGGATGTCGACCGGCTGGTGGGGACCTTCACCGCCTCGCCGGAGATCATCGCAGATGTCACGGCCAATATCGGCGCCGAGTTTGCGCCGGCGGACGGCGCCGCGCCGCTGGCCGATCGGCTGTGGGCCGAAACCCGCATCCGGCTGCGGCCCAGGCTCGACGAGCTGGCGCAACGGATCGACGTGCGCAGCCAGTGGAGCGACCTGATCCTGCCGCACCGGCAGTTCGACATGCTCAAGGCCATCGCCGCGCAGGTGCGCCAGCGTCGGCAGGTGCATCACGACTGGGGCTTTGGCGGCAGCAATGGCCGGGGTCTGGGGATCACGGCGCTGTTCTCGGGCCCGAGCGGCACCGGCAAGACGCTCGCCGCCGAAGTGATCGGCGGGGCGCTCCAGCTCGATGTCTACCGGGTCGACCTGTCGGCGGCGGTCAGCAAGTGGATCGGCGAGACCGAGAAGAACCTCCGCCGGCTGTTCGACGCCGCCGAGGACAGTTGCGCCATCCTGCTGTTCGATGAGGCGGACCAGCTGTTCGCCAAGCGCACCGAGGTCAAGGACAGCCACGATCGTTACGCCAATCTGGAGGTGAGCTACCTGCTGCAGCGGATGGAGAGCTATCGCGGGCTTGCCATCCTCACCACGAACCTCCGCTCCAATATCGACAATGCCTTCCTGCGCCGCATCCGCTTCCTCGTCGATTTCCCGCTGCCCGAGGCGGCGGAGCGGCAGCGGATCTGGCGGCTGGCTTTCCCCTCCGGCGCGCCGCTCGATGGCATCGAGGTGGAGCGGCTGGCCCAGCTGACGGTGGCCGGCGGCAGCATCAAGAACATCGCGCTGAACGCCGCCTTCATCGCCGCCGACGAAGGCTCGCCCATCCGCATGGGGCACCTGCAGCGGGCCGCGCGGGCCGAATACGACAAGCTCAGCAAGCCGTTGACCGAAGGCGAGCTCAGCGGCTGGATCAAGGAGGCGCCGCATGGTTGAGGCGCGCCGCATTCACATCCAGAGCGTCCGGCTCGAAGGCATGTCGCCGGCCGAGCGGGTCGTGGCGCTCGCCGAGATCCGACGCGCGGTGGCGGCCGCCGTCACCGCGGCGCCGACGGCTTCGTCCGCGGCGCTCGGCAAATCCATCACCGAGGCGCTGCAGCCGCTGGCCAAGGGAGGCGGCAAATGAGCCATGCCCCGCTGCGCGCAAAGGTGCGGAGCCCGGAGCCGGCGCAGAGCGCACGCGCCGCGCCGCAGCCGGCAAGCCAGCTGGCCGACGAGACCGCGCCGCCGGTGCCGAAGTTCGGCGGCTCGCTCGCCGGGCTGCCGGCGACGCCGGGCGGGCTCGAGCCGGGTCTCAGGGGCGACATGGAGCGCGCCTTCGGCACCGATTTCTCCGCGGTGCGCGTGCATGGCGATGCCGCCGGGGCGCGCCAGGCCGGGCGATACGCGGCCAAGGCGGTGACGGTCGGCGACAATGTCTATTTCGGCGGCGGCCGGTATGCGCCGCAGAGCGGCGAGGGCCGGCGGCTCATCGCGCACGAACTGGCCCATGTGGTGCAGCAACGGCGAGGCGGAGCCACGGCGCCGCGCATCGACGGCAGCGGCGGGCTCGAGCACGAGGCCGGGCGAGCCGCCGACCAGGCAGCGGGCGGGGGCAGGGCGGTGGTCCGGCTCGGCTCGGCCACCGGGCCGGCCGCCGAGCCCGAGGAGGAGCCCTGGTACAAGCGCGCCATCAACAAGGCCAAGGATGTGGGCTCGAGCGTCAAGGACAAGGCGACGAGCTTTGTCCAGGAGGTGGCCAAGAACCCCCAGGTGCTGGTCGAGCACGCCGAAAAGCTGCAGCCGGCGGTGCTGCTGGCCGCGGCGACGGACAAGCTGGCCGAAAAGGCAAAGGGCAAGCCGGTACTGGGCGGGCTGACGAAGAACATCGCCAACATCGCCAAGGCCAACGCCGACCTGGTGACCAAGCCGGCGAAGGCGTTCGGCGACAAGCTGGTCAGCAAGGACAAGGATGGCTGGCACCTCCATCCGCTCGACGCCACCAAGGCCTGGAAGGCCAGCGCGAGCAGCGGCCTCGAGGGCGTCAAGCACCAGACGTTCAACGCGATCAATGATTTCGAGGATATCGAGCCCGCCAAGGCGGTGATCGACGAGAAGGCGCACCCGACGCTGGCGGCGCTGGAGCAGGGGAGCCTCGCGGTCACCAACAACACGTCGAAATATTCGCGCCAGTTCGTCGGCGGCATGGCCAAGGCGCTTTTCGGCATGGTCGAGGGCATCGGCAAGATGGCGATCCATCCCTTCGACACGGTCAAGGGCCTGGGGCAGTTGCCGGGCTCCAGCCTCGTCAACCCGCTCAAGTTCATCGGCACCTACGCGCAGCTCGAGGAAGATCTCTACGACGCGACGTTCCCCGACCACGAAGAGGAGGCGCGGCAACGGGCCGCCTATGACGAGGAGGCCCGCAAGGCGGCCAGCGAGGGCCGCGAGCCACCGGGCAAGCCGCCGGAACGGATGTCGTATGGCGGGGCGCTGCGCAAGTTCGGCGGCGCCATGCTGCCGGATCAGAAGCGCGACAGCCAGCAGACGGTCGGGTTGGTCAAGGCGTTGGGCGAGAACTACATCGAGGCCTGGCACCAGAAGCGCTATGCCGAGCTGCCGGGGCTGGCGCTGGTCGATATCGGCAGCTTCTTCATCGGAGGCGGTGCGGCGGGCGCGGCCGGCAAGGGCGGCAAGGTCGCCGAGGCGGCTTCGGCCGCGGGCAAGATGGGCGAGATCGCCAAGACCGGCGAAGTGGCGGGGTCGCTGGCCAAGGCCGAGGAACTGGCGAGCGCCGGCGGCAAGCTCGCGGACGTCTCGAAGGGCACGGGGGTAGCCAAGACGGCCGAGGTGGCCAAGGTCACCGAAGTGGTCGATGTGGGCAAGGTGGGCGAGGCTACCGAAGCCGCCAAGGCCACCGAGACTGCCAGGGCCGGCGAAGTCGCCGACGCCACCAAGGCGGCCGAAGTGCACCCACCGGCGATAGAGACGCCGAAGCCGGCAGTAGAGGCGCCGAAGCCGGCAGCAGAGGCGCCGAAGCCGGTCGAGCCTGCACCCGAGGCGGTCAAGGCAGAGCCGCCAGGCAAGCCCAAAGTCGATCCACTGGAGCATGCCGAACCCGTGCCCGAGGGGCTGAAGGGCGAGGCGGCCAACGATGTGAAAGTCGATCCGCTGGAGCATGTCGAGCCGCTGCCTGAGGGGTTGAAGGGCGAGGCGGCCAATAATGTGAAGCCGAAAAAGGACCCCAAGGTCAGTTCGCTCGATGAGGCGCGCCAGAAGCAGCTCGAGCAGCAAGCCGCGGCGGACGCCATGCCGCTTGAGCAGAAGGGGACGGGGACTTACGGCCCGGGTGATGGCCATGTGGGTCAACCCGTCGAGGTTCCGAACAATGCGCTCAAGGGTGAGCGCCCGCCGGAGATCTCGGCTGCGCTCGATCGGCCGGAGCGCGCCCCCATGACCAAGCCGGCGCCGGCGCGGCGGGCCGGCACCACACGCGGCACCGGCAAATCGACGCCATCGCGGGGGGGCGGCGGCCGACCGCGGCCGAGACAGTTGCCGGAGCGGGTCACCCCGGAATTGCCGGTTCGCCCCAAAAACGCCGTCGGACCCAAGAACAGCCCGGCAAAGCCGACGGCTCCTGCGCGGGGCGGTGGCAAGGCGAAGGGCAGCCTCGATAAGCCTGCGACGCGCCCGAAGCCGGAAACGCCCGGGTCAGTTCAGGAGGCAGCGCTGCGCGAAGAGGCGCCCTTGCGTGAGCCCGTTCGGGATGAGGCGCCGTTCCTTGACGAACTGCATGACGACGCGCCGCTTGCGGGCCCCGAGTCTAGCCTCACCAAGGAGCAACTGGCCGGAAAGCACATGCTGGAGGACATCGCCGAGCGCCAGCGAAACGCCCGGGAGGTCGCGAAGGTAGAGGCCAACGAGGCGGCAAAGACCCGGGAGACCGGCAAGGCAGGAGCCGGGATGCAGGCCAAGCCCAAGCATCATGTGTTTCCGCAAGAACACAAGGCTTGGTTCGAGCGGCGGGGCTTCAAGGGCGACTTCCACATCGACCACTTCACAGTATCCATGGATGAATGGGCGCACCAGGCAGTCCACGCCGGTGGTGACTATAAATATGCCCGCAAATTCGTCGCGGCGAAAGAATTCGAATGGAACAACAAGGTGATCAAAACGCTGAAAGCTGCTGAGCGGGCAAAAGGAAGTCGGCTAACGAGGAACCAGATATTCGATATCGTCCTGCCTCTGATGAAGGAATACAAAATTCCACCCTGGTTTGTGCCGTTCAGATGACAGACCCGCGCTCACCAAAAATCCTCAAAGGGGCGATTGTCGGTATCGACATCTTCAACCCGCTCGCCTCGGTGGTGGTGTTTCAATACAACCCCGAGCAGTTGTCGCGCTCGCTCGAGCCGCAATATGGCGATGCCGGCGGAGCCCGGGCCGAGGCGCTGCGGCTCAACGGGCCGCCGCGCGAAACCATTTCGGCCACCATCAATATCGACGCCATCGACCAGCTCGAGAGCGACGACGCCAAGACCAAGAAACTGGGGATCAACCCGCAGCTCGCCGCGCTCGAGATGCTGGCCTATCCCAAGAGCACGCTGGTGATCGCCAACACGGTGCTGCTGGCCACCGGCACCATCGAGATCGTGCCGCCGATGGGGCCGTTGACGCTGTTCATCTATGGCTGGCAGCGCGTCGTGCCGGTCAAGCTCACGCATCTGTCGGTCAGCGAAGTGATGCACGATCCCGGACTCAACCCGACGCGGGCGACGGCCGATCTGTCGCTGCAAGTGCTGACCTACAACGATTTCCCGCTCGCCCATCCCGGTTACGCGACCTTCCTCGCCCACCAACTGGTCAAGGAGACGATGGCGACCATCGGGACCGTCAACAACCTGGGCGCCGTGCTGGGGCACGACGCCAACCTGTTCACCCGGTGAGGGACCGATGTTCGAACCAACCAGTCGCTATGCCGGTCTTGCCACCCGCACCATCACCACGCCCGAGGGGCGGCTCGTCACCTATGTGGCGCGCCGCACGGTGCCGCCGGCCGCGGCTTACGTGGTGGCCGGTGGCGTCACCACCAGCGATTCCGACCGGCTCGACAATATCGCGCACCGCTATCTGGGCGATCCGCTGGGGCTCTACCAGGTGGCCGACGCCAACGAGGCGATGCATCCGATGGAGCTGACCGCCGAGCCCGGAAGGCGGCTGGTCATCCCGCTGCCGCGCCATCCGGGGGCCACCTCATGAACATTCTCGGGGTACGGCTCAACCTGTTGATCGGGCCTGATCCGGTGGCGTTGCCGGCCCCGATCCGCATGCTCGAGGCGCTGGCCGAAGTCGAGGTCAGCCATTCCGACCGCGAGCGCTCCGGCTTTCGGCTCACCTTCACGGTGGGCCGGTCGGGGCCGACCGACCTGATCGATTACGAGCTCATCCTCAACCCGTTGCTGCAGGTGCACAGCCGGGTGGTGCTGACGGCGATCTTCGATATCCGGCCGCGCGTCATCATGGATGGGCTGGTGACACGGCGCGACCTGGTGCCGGGCGATCGGCCGGGGGAGGGCCGGCTGGTCTTGAGCGGGCACGACCTCTCCATCGCGCTCGACCGCAAATACAACCCCACCGAGCATATCAACCAGCCCGAGGCGATGATCGCGGCCAAGATCGCGGCCAGCTACCCGCAATATGCCATGGTGCCCAATGTCCGGCAGCCGCCGCTCAGCACGCCGCCGCTCAATATCGAGCACGTGCCGCAGCAGACGGGGACCGATTGGGATTACCTCGAGGAGATGGCGGGGCGCTTCGGTTTCGTCACCTATGTGAAGGCGGGCCTGGTGCCGCTGCAGAACGCGCTCTACTGGGGACCGCCGATCGCGCCCGAGCTGCCGCAGCCGGCGCTCAGCGCCAATATGGGACCGGTGACCAACGTGTCGGGCCTCAGCTTCACCCAGGACGGGTTGGCCATCACCATGGTCAAATCCAGCGTCAAGGACGCGCTGACCGGGCAGACCATGCCGGTGTTCTCGGTGGTGCCGACCCGGCCGCCGCTGGGGCTGGTGCCGAGCTTCTTCACCGGCTTTCCCAGCCTGCGCGAGGTGGGCATGGAAACCACCGGGCTCAACAGCCTCGAGGCGCTCGGCCGGGCCCAGGCCAAGCTCGACAGCTCCTCGGACAACGTCCTGACGGTCAGCGGCACACTCGACAGCACGCGCTACAACGATGTGCTGCAGGCGCGCAGCCTGGTCGACCTGCGCGGGGCGGGGGCGACGCATGACGGCACCTACCTGGTGCGCAGCGTCACCCACAAGATCGGACGCGGCGCCTACACCCAGGATTTCACGCTGTCGCGCGCCGAGCTGGGCGCCAAGCTGCCGCTGGTTCGGGTGGCCTGAAATGACCCAGCGGCACTACGGCAAGTTCCGGGGCACGGTCGAAGACAATGTCGACCTGACCGGGCGCGGCCGCATCAAGGTGAGCGTGCCGGGCATTACCATCGGCGACAATGGCTGGGCCTGGCCCTGCGTACCCTATGCCGGGCCGGGCGTGGGGTTTTTCGCCATGCCGCCCAAGGGGGCGGGCGTCTGGGTCGAGTTCGAGCAGGGCGATCCGAGCCACGCCATCTATTCAGGCTTCTACTGGGACAAGCCGCTCGATGCGCCGGTGCCGCCGGGACCGCTGGCCAGCGGCGTCACCATGCTCAAGACCGACAAGTTCACGCTCGAGATCGACAACAACCCGGCGTTGCCGACGCTGAAGATCGAGATCGCCGCAGGCGCGGCGGTCGGCAAAGCGGCGATCAGCGTCGACCAGTCCGGCATGACGCTGAGCGCGGCCAACAACAAGATCGAGCTGCAGCCCGGGTTCGTGACGATCAACGGCACCAGTCTCAAGATCATGCAGTGAGGCGATGATGGTCTTTCCGATCCTGACGCAACTGACGCAGCTGCAATGCCCGCACGGCATTCCCGCCATGATGCAGCCAAGCGCCACCAAGGTGCTGATCGACAACGGCCTGTCGATGCTGGCGGGCGACCTGGCAACCATTGCCGGGTGCCCGTTCACCGTGCCGCCCGGCAAGCCGCAGCCCTGCACCACCTCGAAGTTCGCGACGCTGTCGAGCAAGGTGTTCATCGAGGGCAAGCCGGCGGTGCTGCAGGGCGTGGCCGATCTCGGCATATCGGCCGAGCAGATTCCGGGCGGGCCGCTGCTCTACGCCCTGGTGCAGGCCAAGGTGATCGCGTCATGACCGAGTTCGGGTTCCCCTACCGGGTGGCGGCGACCGGCGGCACGGCGACGGCCAGCCCGGACCAGCATGTGCGCGATCTGATCGCGCTGGTGCTGTTCACCGGCCAGGGCGAGCGGGTCAACCGGCCGGATTTCGGCTCGGGGGCGCGCCAGCTGGTGCATTCGCAGAATGCGCCGGAACTGGCCATGGCGCTTCAGCACCTGGTGCTGTCGAGCCTGCAGCGCTGGCTGTCGGACCTGATCGAGGTGCGTGGCGTCGAGGTCGAGGCGCATGACGCGACGCTATCGGTGGAAGTCCGCTTCCGGCCGCTCGACAGCGACCAGGAGCGGTCGGTGCAAGTGGTGAGGCAGGCCTGAAATGGATCGGCGGCAGTTCTCAGCCAACAGCGAGAGACGAAAGAAGCTGCTGGGCTCCCAGGTGAAGATCGGCGGGCTGCGCCTCAACGGGCTCGATTACCTCGAAGTGCTCGATGACGATGCCCCCAGCGAGCCGATGCGCCAGCGGCTGCTCGATGTGGTGTTCCTGAGGCCCGACGGCGTGGCCGCGCTCGGCGCGGAGAACTTCGCCATCGAGGGCGGCGTCAGGATCATCGGCATCGAGGTCGTCGCCGCCGCCCCGGGCGCCAATGCCCAGACGGTGCGGCTGACCCTCGACCGGGCCGGCGATTTCTCGCGCTACCGGTTGGTGCTGCGCGGCAGCAGCCTCGACGCGCCGCCCGCCAGTTTCGATCCGGCGCTGGCGCTGATCGAGTTCTCGTTCAAGGCCGACTGTCCGACCGATTTCGACGCCTTACCGCCGCCCGCACCGCTGCCCGAGCCGCCACCGGCGCCGCCGATCGACTACCTCGCCAAGGATTACGAGAGCTTCCGGCGGCTGATGATCGACCGCATGGCGGTGACCATGCCGGGCTGGACCGAACGCAGCGCCGCGGACCTGGGGGTCACTCTGGTCGAGACGCTGGCCTTTGGAGCCGACCTCGCCAGCTACTACCAGGATGCGGTGGGCACCGAGGCCTATCTGTCGCGAGCCCGGCTGCGGGCCTCGGCGCGGCGGCATGCGCGGCTGCTCGGCTATCGGGCCGGCGAGAGCTGCAATGCCCGCACCTTCGTGTGCATCACGGTCAATGCCGAC
>MKVB01000011.1:34736-40569 GCA_001899085.1 Devosia sp. 66-14
CGGCTCGCCGAGGCGCTCAATGCTGGGGCGCGGGTGTTCGAGACCATGGCGGATGTGACGGCGCTGTATCGGGCGCAGAACGAACTCACCCTGCATAGCTGGAGCGCCAGCGCCGGCCGGTTGCCGGCCGGCGCGACGACGGCGCACCTCGTCGGCACGCTGGCGAACACCCATCTCGAGGCCGGGGACGTGCTGGTGTTCGAGGAGCGCTTCCCGATCGGCGGCACGGCGAGCGATCCGGCCGACCCGACGCACCGGCATGCGGTGCGGCTCGACCGCAACCCGCGCCAGCTCAGCGATCCGCTCGAAGGCAAGCCGGTGCTGGAGATCCACTGGGCGCTGGCCGATGCGCTGCCATTCGCGCTCAATCTGGGCAGCGATGGCGCAGAGCCGGGGGCGGTGGCGCGCGGCAATATCGTGCTGGCCGATGACGGGCATACTCTCGATTATGCCTATGCCAACCTCGCGCCCGAGGCCGAGGCGCGGCAATCGCTGCATGCCGGGCTGGTGGGGCGCAGCGCGCTCGACCCGGAGATGCCGCCCGAGCCCGACAGCCGGGGCTATGGCGCGCCGCCCTATCGGCCGCGGGTCACCGTCGGCCCGCTCACCCGCGCCGTACCGTTCGATGCGGCGGCGGCGCGGCGGCGGCCGGCGGCCGAAGCGCTGCAGCAGGATGCCGCCGCGGCGCTGCCGGCGATCGAGCTGAGCGCCGGCGAGACATGGCTGGCCAGCACCGACCTGCTCAACTCCGATCGTTTCGCCGCCGAGTTCGTGGTCGAGACCGGCAATGACGGCAGCGCCGAGCTGCGGTTCGGCGACAATCGTTTCGGCGCCACCCCGCAGCCGGGCGTCCGCTACCGGGCGCGACTGCGGGTGGGCACCGGCGCGGCCGGGCGCCTGGGGGCCGACGCCTTGGGCCATATCGTGCTCGACGACGCCGGGTTTATCGACGACATCAGGAACCCGCTGCCGGCGGTGGGCGGCGCCGAGCCGGAAACGCTGACGGCGATCAAGCTCGCCGCGCCCCGTGCCTTCCACCAGCAGCGGCGGGCGGTGACCGCCGAGGATTATGCGGGGTTCGCCGAGCGGCACCCGGATGTGCAACGGGCCATTGCCGAGCGGCGCTGGACCGGCAGCTGGCAGACCATGTTCATCGCGGTGGACCGACGGGGCGGGCGGCCGGTCGATGCGGCGTTCGAAGCCGAGCTGATCGGTTTTCTCGAGCCGTTCCGGCTGGCTGGCCACGACCTCGAGATCGAGCCGCCGGTGTTCGTGCCGCTCGATGTGGCGCTGGTGGTGTGCGCTGCCGATGGCCACTATGCCGAGCATGTCGAGGCGGCGCTGTTGAGCCGGTTCAGCTCCGGCATCCGGCCCGACCGCACGCGAGGCTATTTCCATCCGGACGCCTTCAGCTTCGGCGAGGATGTGCTGCTGAGCAGCATCATAGCCGAGGCCATGGCGGTGCCGGGGGTGCGCTGGGTGGGCATGCAACTGCCCGGCTCGAGCGCCAGCGGCCGTTTCCGCCGCTTCTACGACCAGGGCGTCGATTATGCCGAGGATGGCGTCATCGCCATCGGCCGCCGCGAAGTGGCGCGGCTCGATAACGACCCCGACGCGCCCGAGCATGGCCGGCTGCGCTTTTACGTGGAGGGCGGGCGATGAGCGGCGACAGCGACGACGACCTGCCGGCGGCCTTTGCGCCGCGCCGGCCAGGTAACCGGGCGGGCCTCGACGCCATCGACTATCGCATCGGGCGGCACGGCGATTTCCTGGCGCGCGTGCTGCACAACCTGCCGCGCGAGCGGGTGGTCGATCCGGCGACGCTGATGGAAAAGCGGCCGCTGGCCGGCCTCACCAGCCGTGCCGCCGATGACCCGACCATCGCGCTGGCCGATGCGTTCTCGGTGACGCTGGACGTGCTGAGCTTCTACCAGGAGCGGATCGCCAACGAGGGCTACCTGAGGACGGCGCTGGAACGGGACTCGATGGTCGAGCTGGCCCGCGAGATCGGCTATGAGCTGAGGCCGGGCGTTGCCGCGTCGGCGAGCCTTGCCTTCACCGTCGAGGATCGCGACGACCCGTTCCGGGTGGTCACGGTCCCCACCGGTACGCAGGTGCTGAGCGTGCCGCAACAGCCGGACGAACGGCCGCAGACCTTCGAGACGGTGGCGCCGATCACGGCGCGGGCCGAGTGGAACGACATCGCGCTGCGCACCGAGCGGGCGCAGCACCTCGCCATGTTCTGGGACGAAGGCAAGCCGCGCCATGGCGAGCTCTGCCTGCTCGATCTCGACTCGTCGTTCGATTTCAGCGCCGTGGAGGCCGCCGACCTGATCGAGATCACCAAGGCCAATCTCGACAGGTACCTGGCGGTGGTGCCGGGCCTCGATATCGGCGCGGCGCTCGACGACCTGATCGAAGATGCAGCGCTGAACCCGGAGATCGTGCCGGTCATCCGCGGCGTATTCGTCGATCGTATCCAGTTGCGCGGGCTCGGACTGTCGCTGCGGCGCGGCATGCGGATGATCGCGGTGGGCGTCGGCAAGCTGGCGCAGACGCGGGCCTTTCGCATCGTCGAGGTGAGCGAGGATATCGGCCATCAGCTGACCGAGGTGGTGCTCGCGCCGCTGGTCGCCCTGCCGCCGGCGCCAAAGCCGCTCAAGCTCAAGTTCATGACGGCGCTGTTGCCCCAGGCGAAGCTCGACATCCGGCCGATCGCCTTCAACGTCAACACCGCCACCCGGGCGATCAGGCGCGCCACCTGGCCGGGCAATACGCTCTCCAGCTTCATCAAGCTGCAGGCCTGGCCGCGAGTGAAGCTGATGTTGCTGTTCCGCTTCCCCCGGGAAATCGAGGCGCCGCCGCTGGAGCAGGTCAGCCCGGGCTTGGTGGTGCTGCGCCAGAGCACCGGCTTTTTCGGCAATGCGGCGCCGAAATGGAAGCTCTTGCCGAAGAGCCGGGATGAGGACGGCGAGGAAGGGCCTCCAGAGGCCTACCCCCTCGATTGGGAGCCCGGCGGCAAGCCGGTCAAGATCTGGACCGACTCGCAGGGCGTTTCGCTGACCGGCGAAGGTGAGAATGACCAGCGTGAGCCGGTCGATGTGTTGCTCGAGCGCGAGATCCCCGAGATCGTCCCCGGCGACTGGGTGCTGTTCGAAAACCCCAATGCCTCGCAGGTCAGGGCGCTGCGGGTCGCGGCGGTGGGGACGCAATCGCGCGCCGATTTCGCGCTCAGCGGCAAGGCCACCGGCCTGCTGCTGGCCACCGAGAACGGCGATTTCACCCAGGGCGACAAGAAAAACCTCGATCTCAATTTCCGCACCGCGATCGCCCGGGTGGCGAGCCAGCTGCTGCCGCTGGGCGGGCTGCCGATCGTCGATCCCATCGCTGCCGGCACGAAAAGCCTGACGCTCGACGGGCTCTATCTCGACGTCATCGTGGGCAGCGCCATCTCGATCGTCGGCGAACGGGCGGATGCGCCGGGCCTCATCGACGGCGAGACGCTGGTGATCGCGGATGTGACGCATGTGGGCGGCTTCACCACGCTGGGTTTTGCCGAGGGCCTGTCGCGCAGCTATGTGCGCACCAGCCTCAAGGCCAATGCCAATGTGGCGCCGGCAACGCACGGCGAGTTCGGCGAGGAGGCGCTGGGCAGCGGCGATGCTCTGCTGGCGCATCAGGCGTTCAAGCTGTCGCGCCCGCAACTGACCTTCGTTCCCGCCGCCACCGATCGCGGCACGGCGACGACGCTGGTGGTGCGGGTCGATGGCGTCGCCTGGTCGGAAGTCGAGGCGCTCTACGATGCCGGCCCGGACGACCAGGTTTATGCCGTGCGCATTGACGATGATGGCGCTACCAGGGTGGTGTTCGGCGATGGCCTGCATGGCAAGCGCCTGCCGACCGGCAGCCTCAACGTCACCGCCAGCTATCGCAGCGGCATGGGCGTCGCGGGGCAGGTGGCCGAACAGAGCCTGACCTTGCTGAAATCGCGGCCGCTCGGCATCCGGGCAGTGATCAACCGCAGCCCGGCGCGCGGCGCGGCGCCGGCCGAAACTCTGGCCGATGCGCGGATCAGCGCGCCGCAGAGCGTCCGGGTGCTGGGTCGTATCGTCTCGCTGACCGATTACGAGGATTTCGCCCGTGGCTTTGCCGGCATCGGCAAGGCCAGGGTGGCGGCGCTGCGGCTCGGGCGCCGGCAGGTGGTGCATCTCAGCGTGGCGCCGCGGCTCGAAGGGGTATTCGATCCCGCCGACAGCACGCTCAGGAGCCTCGCCGAGGCGATCGAGCGTCGGCGCGACCCCAGCCAGCGGCTGTTCGTGGCGCCGCATCGGCAGCGCTATTTCCAGATCGCCGCCAAGCTGGCCTATGACCGGCGCTATCGCGCCGAAGATGTGCGGGCGGCGGTGGAAGCCGAGCTGCTGCGCCGCTTCGGCTATGACGAGCGGGCGCTGGCCAGCGCGATCAGTGCGGCCGAGATCACTGCGGCCATGCAGCGCGTGCCGGGGGTGATCTACAGCGATCTCGACCAGCTCAGCCACTTCGGCACAAGCGAAGCGGCGCCGGCGACGCTGACCTCGGTGATGTCGGCGGGCGCCGCACGGGTAGTCGATGCCGAGGCCCCGACGATCGATCCCGCCGAACTGCTGGTCGCCATTCCCACCGGCATCGCCCTGACGCTGGAGATTGCCGATGCGTAACAGTGCGATCGACCGGCTGTACCAGCTGCTGCCGGGCTACATCACCGCCCGCGACGCCGACGAGGGGCGCCCGCTGCTGGCGCTGATGCAGATCCTGACGCGGGAGCTCGAGCTGGTCGAGCGCGACACCGATCAGCTCTACGACAACTGGTTCATCGAGACCTGCGAGAACTGGGCCGTGTCCTATATCGGCGACCTGGTCGGGGCCCGGGCGCTGCGCGAGTTCGGCGAGGGCAGCCTCAGGGCCTATGTCGCCAATACGCTGGCCTATCGGCAGGCCAAGGGCACCAGGGTCATTCTCGAGCAACTGGCCCGCGACGTATCGGGCTGGCCGGCAGTGGCGGTCGAGTTCTTCAGCCTGTTGCAGCAGACGCGCAACGTCAACCGGCAGAAGGGCGGGGTGCCCGCCACCATGTCGCTGCGCGATGCCGATACGGCCGCGCTGACCGGCGGGCCGTTCGAACGCGCGGCGCATTCGATCGATGTGCGCGCCATCGGCCGCAGCTCAGGCCGCTACAACATCCCCAATCTGGGGCTGTTCGTCTGGCGGCTCCATAATAACGACCTGCCGTTCCTCACCGACGAACGCGAGGGCGGTTATCTCGGCGGGGTGGTGCCGCGCGTCGCCCCGCACGGCGCCGGCTACCGGCTGCTCGATCCGGTGGGGCGGCCGCTGCGGCTGTTCAATCGGCCGCGCACCGAACAGAGCCTCGAGCAGTCGAGCACCGATGCGTCGGTGCCGGGGCCGCTGCGCCGCCGCCGCATCGCCGCCGATCTCGAGGCGCTGCGCGCCGGCACGCCGGGGGGAGGGCTGTTCTTCCGCACCCGCCCGGTGTTCGCGGCGCGGCTGGGCGGCGTCAGCCTCCGGCCCGAGCAGCTGCATTGCTGCAACCTCGCCGACCGCCAGCAAGGGGGCGGCGTCAGCTGGACCCGACCGGCGGTCGCCGGGACGATCAATTTCGACCCCGAACTGGGGCGGCTGTCGCTGCATGCCGATGACGAGGGCAAGACCGTCGAGGTGAGCTATGCGTTCGGCAGCGCCGGGGAGTTCGGCGCCGGCCCGGGCGATCGCCGCGCCTCGGTGGCCGACTGGATCGGGCCGTTCGCCGACCCCGAGGCGCAGCCGCCATTGTGGC
>MKVB01000011.1:40585-43041 GCA_001899085.1 Devosia sp. 66-14
AGGCCATTGCGCTGTGGAATGCCGAGGCGGCGCCCGGCCGGCGCGGCATCATCGCAGTGCTCGACAGCGCCAGCTATGACGAGGATCTCAGCGGAGCGGCGCAAACCATCATCATTCCACAGGGCGCCATGCTGGCGATCGTCGCCGCCGGCTGGCCGCTGCGCGACACCGCGGCGGGGCCCGGGCACCGCAAGGCGGGCGACCTGATCCCGGCCGGCCGTCGACCGCATGTGGCGAGCGACCTCAAGGTGCGCGGCACGGCGAAAGCCGACGAAACCGGGGGCACGCTGATCCTCGATGGGCTGCTGCTCGAGGGCCGGGTGCGGGTGCTGGCCGGCCAGCTGGGGCGCCTCGAGCTGCGCTGCGGCACGTTCGGCGCCGCGGCCGAGGCGCTGGGCGACGCGGTGACGGTAACGACCGGCAATGCGGGGCTCGGGCTCAGGATCGAGCGCAGCATCTGCGGGCGTCTCGGCCTCGCTGGTGCGGCGGGTACCGTTGAGATCGTCGACAGCGTGGTGGGCGAGGACCGGGTGGCCGATGGCAATCCGGCGGCCGCGCCGGTGGTCGTCGATGCGCCGGCGGCCGATCTCGCGGTCGAGCGCTCGACGCTGTTCGGCCGCAGCATCGGCCGCAGCCTCGCGGCCTCGGACAGCCTCTTCACCGCGCCGCTCGAAATCGCGCGGCGCCAGGCCGGCTATATGCGGTTCAGCTATGTGCCGCCCGGATCGCGGGTGCCGCGGCGCTTCCATTGCGCGCCGGAGCTGCAAGTGAGCGAGGCGAAGGAACGGCTGGGCGCAGCCTTCACCGCCGAGATGGAGACGACCATCCGCCGCAGCATCCGTCCGGTGTTCAGCGCGACGCTCGCCGAGGAGCCGGCTTTCGGCCAGCTGGCGCAGCGCTGCCCGAGCGAGATCGCCGAGGGTGGCGAGGGACGTACCGAGATGGGGGCCCTCAACCGGCTCCGCAATCCGCAGCGGCTCGCCAACCTGCGAGACGCGCTCAGCGAATACCTGCCGTTCGGCCTCAGCGCCGACGTCATTTTTGAGAGTTGAGGATCCGTCATGGCTGATTACACGCGCGATACCTTCCGGCCCTCCCGCCATTTCTCCGGTGTCCGGCAGCAGCAGGGCCGGGTGCACCTCGATGCTGACTGGAACGAAGCGTTCGACATCGGCAGACATGTCGAGCGGGCGACCACCGGCGACGTCATCGGCCAGACCGGCATGCCGGGAGCGGCGGCGGGGTTCGCGCTCTCGGCAGTGCCGGCATCACCTGGCGCCGACCTGCTGATCGGCCCGGGACGGGCCTATGTCGACGGCATCCTGGTGGAACACGAGGCAGGTCCGGCCGGCGTGCTGCACCGGGTCTCGGGCGCCGATGCGGCGACGCTGTGGGAAGTGGTCGGCGGGCCGGCGCTGCGGCTCGGGCAATGGGTCGAGACCATAGCAGCGGGTGCCGCGACGCGGGTCAGCGTGACCGCGATCAAGGCCCCGGAGGAGGGCGATGGCGGGCGCCAGCGCCTGACCCTCTCGGGCGCCGTGAGCGCCGCCGACAGCGTGGAAATCCGTGCCCTTGCCTCGCTGCTGGTGCAGCCACATTTGCCCGGCGCGGCGCTGCCGGCCGAGCCGGTCAGCTATCTCGCCTATCTCGAGGTGTGGGAGCGCGAGATCACCGTGCTCGATGACCCGCTGATCGCCGAGACGGCGCTCAACGGCCCCGATACGGCGGTGCGCAGCCAGGTGGTCTGGCAGGTCAGGACCGTGCCGGTGCAGCAACTGATCGATGCCGGCGCCGTCGCGGCGCCGGTCAGCTGCAGCTCATTCCCGCCCGGTTGGACGCCCGAGGTCGGCGCGCCGCTGCGGCTCAGCGCGGCGGCGCGCGAGGCCGCGGCAGAGCAAAGCCCGTGCGAGCTGCCGGTCGAGGGCGGCTATCGCAGCCTCGACAACCAGCTGTATCGCGTCGAGATCCACAATGGCGGGGCCGCTGGAGCGGCCGGCATCACGCTCAAGTGGTCGCGCGACAATGCCATCCATCGCCACCGGCTGCTCGATGTCGCCAATTCCAGCCTGGTGCTGGAGGAGATCGGCCCGGACAGTCCCACCAGCATCGCCGCCGACGATTGGCTCGAGCTGGTCGACGAGGAACGGGCGCTCAACGGCGCGCCGGGCTATTTCATCGAGGTCGACGAGGTGGTGGGGACGCGATTGGGCATCCGCACCATCCTCGACCCTGAGACCTTGCAGCCGCTGGTGCAGAACGGCGAACCCAATGCCGACATCCTGCCGAGGCGCGGCATGGTGCGCCGCTGGGAGGGCGGACCGCCGGTCGCCATCCCGGCCGATGGCAAGCTGACACTGGAAGCCGGCATCGAGGTGACGATCAGCGCCGGCCGGGCCGCCACCGGCATGTACTGGCTGATCCCGGCGCGCACGCTGACCGCGGCGCTCGAGTGGCCC
>MKVB01000011.1:43054-96837 GCA_001899085.1 Devosia sp. 66-14
AACAGCGCCGGCCTCAGCGTCGTCAGCGACTGCCGGCCGCTCTTCGAGCCGCTCACCGAGCTCGAGACCTTTGCCTATCTGGGCGGCGACGGGCAGGAGGCGACGCCCGATCTCACCGCAGCGACGACGCTGGTGCCGCTCAACTCGCCACTCCGGGTCGGGGTGACCCGCGGCCGCCATCCGGTGGCCGGGCGGGCGGTGCGCTTCAGCCTCACCGAGGCCAATTCGGGTGCCAGCCTGGTGGTGCCGCCAGGCGGCTCGGAGATCGAACACGTGGCGACCGGCGCGGCCATGACCACGCTGGTGCTGCGCACCGATGCGGACGGCGTGGCCGAGGCGGGCCTCAGCATTCCGGGGCTCGCGGGACAATATCACGTCATCGCCGAGCTGCTCGATTCCACCATCGTGGCCGGGGCCTCGGTCTCGCATCTGCCGATCGTGTTTACCGCCAGTGCCTCGGTCGCCGCTGCGGTGGCGTTCGACCCCGCCAATTGCGCGTATCAGGCGAGCGAGCGGATCGCGCCGGCGCCCTCGCGCACCGTGCAGGAGGCGATCGACCGGCTCTGCCCACGGGTCGAGCTGCAGATGGCCGGCGGCGACAGCCAGCTGCTCAGCAGCCAGCAGCAGTCGCTGCGGCCGCTACGCGTCGGGGTCTATTGGGGCAAGCAGCCGCTGGCGGGCGTGCCGGTGGATTTTGCGGTATCCAGCGGCGATGCGACGATGAGCGCGCCGCAAGCGCTCACCAATGCCGAAGGCATCGCCGAGAGCTTCATCGACGCCGGCAGCAACACCACCGCGAATGGCGGGCTGGTCGAGATCACCGCGACAGTGGTGGGGACGCCAGCGCCCAACCCCGCGCCGCTGGTGTTCGGGGCGCGGTTCTTCAAATCCGATGGCGCCGCCGGGCCGACTTGCAGCGTCACTATCGGGCCGGACGAGCTCAAGGCGGCCGGCACCACGCTGGCCAAGTTCGTCATCGAGCTGGTCAGCGCCGATCCCAAGCGGCGGGTGAGCATCACGCTGCTGCCCGGCAGCTACGGGCTGGAGCAAACGCTGGACCTGCGCCGCTGCCACAACCTCATCCTCGCCGGGTGCCGCGACGGTGTTTGGCTCGAGCCGATGGAGGGCGACCCGCGCGCTTTCGAGCGCGGCCTGGTGATGGTGGCGGAAACGGAGAACCTGACGTTGCGTCGGCTGGGGCTGCTGCTGCCGAGCGGGGAGAGAGCGGGGCCGGCACAGGGCATATGGGTGATAAACTCGACCGATGTGCGGATCGAGGATTGCGAAATCCGCCTGCCCAAGCAGAGCAGTTTCCGCACCAGCCAGATCGGCATCCGGATCAGCGGCGATTGCCCGGATCTCAGGATCCTGGGCAACCGCATCGCCGGAGACGTGCCGATCGATATCGGGGCGGACATCGGGCGAACCTTCGGCATCGTGGCCGGCGTCGACCGGCAGTTGGGTAACGAGAAGGCCGAGGCCGCTTCATTGACGGGTCTGGAGGTCAGCCGCAACGAATTGCAGCACTTGACCACGGCCATCTACCTGCGCGCCCTGCTCGGGCGGGTCCGCTGCGACGACAACCGGGTCATCGACTGCGAGAATGGCGTATTCATCGTCGCAGCGTCGGTGCTGGAGCGCGAGGTGCTGTTCGATGCCCTCGAGCGCGACGGGCGGGTCCCCGATGGTCGCCTGGTCCTCGCGGCATTCCAGGGCGCGCATCCGGCCCTGATGCAGAGTGTGCAGGAGATCCTGGCGGCCGCGCCGTTGCCGTCCGACGTCACGCTTTCCAACGCAGGAACATTCGGGGAGCCGCGCATCGCGGCCCGCGCCCTGCAGGCCAGGGTGGCGGAGGCGAGAGCCCTCAACACCGCCTTGCGCGAAAGGTTCGACGCCGACCCGCCGCCCAGCCGCGAGACGCAGGAGCAACTGGTCGCGACGGTCGCGACGCTGCCGTCCCGGGATCGGCTGGAAGCGATGTTCAAGGCGCTGGCGGTGTCGAAGTTCCGCTTGTCGAACGACAGGTTCCCGACCGCGGCGACAGTGCGCGCCAGCGGCAACACTATCGAGACCCTGCCCAACGAGCGGGGCGAGACCGTGCAGGCGATCAACTCCAACCTGCTGATTTATCTCGATCAGTCCACAGCGCCGACCGTCACGGTTACCGGCAATACTATCAGGGGGCAGCGTCCGGCCTATCTGGTCTGGATCAAGGGCGGGTCGTACGGCAGCGTCACCGGTAACACGATCATCAATGTACCGGGCCAGATCAAGGACCCGTGGGGGCTCTACTACATGCTCAATGTCGAGCAGGTCCCCAGGATCGTCAGCATCGCCGGCAACGCCATTGCCGGTGCCGTGTCGGCACTGACGCCGCGGCAGGCAAACTCCGACGCCCAAAGCTGGCGCCACCTCAACAGCTATGTCTGACCCCGATCCAAAGGAGAGCGACACATGTTCGACGACAAGCCCGAGGGACCCCGCTTCTTCATTCCGTATGCCGACCAGGACATCGCCCTCAAGGGGCGCCGCCCGATTGCCCAGCCGATGATCAGCTACCTCTGCGACGGCATCGAACACAGCGACTACCAGCCGGGAACCGATATCGACATCCGGGTGTGGGTGGCCAATTTCGGCGAGTTCGGGCGGGGCATCGTCGATGTCTGGCTGATCCGGCCGAGCACCGGCCTCAGCATGGCTGGGCGCACCCCCATCATCGCCAACCTGCCGGTCAATGTCGGCCCGCCCGCTGACGATACGGTGCCCGAGACCATCAGGCATCGGGCGGAAGCGACGGACTGGACCACCATTTCGATCCCATCGGACGCCGACAATCACCAGTGCCTGATCGCCAGGGTTCGCAGTCGCCTCGACGAAATCCCGCCGCTGGACCGCGACCAGGCGCAGCCTGGCGTCAACCGGCATTGGGCCCAGGAAAACCTCAGCTATCAACCGGCGCAGGCCAAGGTGATCCATGCGATCGGCTTCGACGCCGGCAACCCGATCGTCGAGTACCAGGATTTCGAGATCAAGGTCTCGCCGCCGGATGAGGGTGTCATCAAACGGCTGATTCAGCGGCTCGATCGCGGCACCTATGTCGATCTCGACGTCGAGGTTTCGCTCGGCGAGCATCCGGAGGAACTGACTGGCAAGAACGCTCTGGTGCTCAGCCTCGAAGAGCAGCAGATCTACCCGCTGTTCCTCAACTTCATGTTGCACAGGGAGCTCGAGCCCAACACTTTCGGCGTGCTGCAGGTGCTGCAGCGCCGCATGCCCACGGAAAAGGAAAAGCCCGACGACCCGGCGCTGATCATCGGTGGCATCGCGGTGGTGGTGCTGCCGCCGAAATGAGCTGACGAGACGCGGGCGGCGCTTCAGCGCCAGCGCTCGGGCTCCGAAGCCAGCAACTGCCCGAGCACCGTAAAGCTCGGCTCCTCCATCTGGGCGACGTTGAAGCGCATGAAGCCGGCGGCGGTCTGGGCGGCGCTGAAGGCGTTGCCGGGGGCCAGCACCATGCCGTGCGTCAGGGCGGCGCGGGCCAGTTCGGCGCTGTCGCGGCCATCGGGCAGCGTGCACCACAGAAACATGCCGGCGCGCGGCTCGATGGCGGGCACGATGCCCAACTCCTGCAGCCGATCGCCGACCGTGCGGCGGGCGCGCTCCAGCCGTTGCCGCAGCGCTTCGGCGTGGCGGTGGAAGCGGCCATCGCTCAGGACCGTGTAGACCAGATCCTCGTTCAGCCGGGCGCCGCCGAACATGGTGGCGATCTTCAGGTCAAGCAGCGGCTCGAGCCAGTCGCGTCGGGTGGCGATGAAGCCGCAGCGCACCGAGGCGGAAAGCGTCTTCGAGAAGCTGCCGATCTCGATCACCCGGTCGAGCCCGTCGAAGCCGGCGAGCCGCGGCGCCGGCGTGTGCTCGAAATCGGCGAAGATATCGTCCTCGATGATGGTGAGCCCGTGCTGCTCGGCGAGCTTCAGCACGCGATGGGCGGTGACCGGCGAGAGCGTCGCCCCGGTGGGATTGTGGACGGCCGAATTGGTGATGTAGAGGCGCGGGCGCTCGGCCGCGAGCGTTGCGGCGAAGGCCGTGAGGTCGGGACCATCGGGGGTGTAGGGCACGCTCACCACCCGCACGCGGTGGGCGCGCAGCAGCGCCTGGAAGTTGAAATAGCAGGGATCGTCGACCAGCACGGTATCGCCCGGTTCGACGAGGAAGCGGCAGATCAGATCGATCGCCTGGGTGCCGCTTTCGGTGAGGATGATCTGGTCCGGCGCCGCCTCGACACCGCGCTCGCCGAGCCGGCGGCTGATCAGCTGGCGCAGCGGGGGCAGGCCGAGCGGCGCGCCGTAATTGGCCAGCGCCTCGATGCCGCCGCGCGATACGGTGCGCAGGGCGCGCCTGAGGCTCTGCTCGGCCATCCAGTCGGCCGGCAGCCAGCCGCAGCCGGGCTTGGGCACGGCATCGTCGGCCTCGAGCGACTGGCGCGACACCCAGAGCGGATCGATGGCCCGGTCGCGCCGTGGTTCCACCGCCGAAAGCTGCATCGGGGCCAATTGCGGCGCGACGTAAAAGCCCGAGCCGGGGCGCGAGACGATGGCGCCGGCGGCCACCAGCCGGTTATAGGCCTCGACCACCGTCGATACCGACACGCCGGCCGAGCGAGCGAAGCCGCGCACCGAGGGCAGGCGCGCGCCGGCCACCAGGCTGCGCGCCGCGATCCGCCCGGCAATGGTGGCCATTACCCGCTCGATCAGGCTCTGCGGTGCCGACTGTGCTGTGTTCGTGACCATAACAGTATGCTCGAAGTGTACTGGACTGTAACTGGCGCGGCCGGCGTGGACAACCGATAAGGCGGCGGCAGAAAAACGAGGCGCGCCATGGAACGGTCGACGAGCGGCTGGATCAACGGGTTGATCGGGGTGATCATCTTTTCGGGCTCGCTCCCGGCGACGCGTGTCGCGGTGCAGGCGTTCGACCCGGTGTTCCTGACGGTGGCCCGCGCCGGTATTGCCGGGCTGGTCGGCCTGGGGCTGCTGCTCGGCTTCCGGCAGAAGCGGCCGGCAGCGGGGGATCTGGGCTCGCTCGCCATCGTGGCGCTGGGTGTGGTGGTGGGCTTTCCGCTGCTCACGGCGCTGGCGCTGCAGCATCTCACCTCGGCACATTCCATCGTCTTCATCGGACTGCTACCGCTGGCGACGGCGATCTTCGGGGTGATCCGCGGCGGCGAACGGCCGAAGCCGGCCTTCTGGGCCTTCTCGCTCGCCGGCAGCCTCCTCGTCGCCGGCTTCGCGCTGGCGCAGGGCGGCACGGCCAGCCCGCTCGGCGACGGGCTGATGCTGGCAGCGATCATCGTGTGCGGGCTCGGCTATGCCGAGGGCGCAAAACTGTCGCGCCGGCTGGGCGGCTGGCAGGTGATCTCGTGGGCGCTGGTGCTGTCGCTGCCGCTGATGGCGGTGCTTTGTGTCGTCTACTGGCCGGCGTCGTTCGCCGCTGTCACCGCGCCGGCCTGGCTGAGCCTCGGCTATGTGGCGCTGTTCAGCATGCTGATCGGCTTCGTGTTCTGGTATCGCGGCCTGGCGCAGGGCGGCATCGCCGCGGTGGGGCAATTGCAGCTGCTGCAGCCGTTCTTCGGCCTGGCGCTGGCAGCGGGACTATTGGGCGAGGCGGTGACGCCGGCCATGCTGCTGATGACGGTGGCGGTGATCGGGTGCGTGGCGGGGGCGCGGCGGTTTGGGAGGTAGGGGCGGCGCTAGAAATCCCACTTGCAGCAGAACAGGCAGTAGCCCTCGGCATTCAGTCTGCCGTTCACATCAGTCGCGAAGGCGCGCAGTTCGTCCGGCGTCGGATTGGCCATGGCGAGCAGTTGTTTGCGATCCTCCCAGAGCTGCTGCTGGGTCGCAGTTGGGACCGTGGACAGCGCGCGTTCGAACAGCTCAGGGCTTTTGAACACGGCCAGTGTGGGCAGTGGGTCGCAGCAGCCGATCTTGCACTTCGGCATGAGGCTGGCTTCTACCGGGGGCGTGGCACTCTTGCCCCCCAGGCGCGCCGCGTCGCCGAGGCATTGCAGCCCCCCGTCCGGCAATCCGGATTTCACTCCGCCGACGCAGAGTGGGACCCGCAACTCGCCGGCAACGCAGCAGAACCGGGAGCCGCAGATCGGCGTGCAGTCGATGGCTTGCGACAGGGTGTCGAGCGTCATCGCCTCCTGGGCGACCGCACCGGCCGACCAGGCTGCGACGGCAAGCCATCCCACCATCAGGATGCGGCGGATCAGGGCGCGCATCGCTTGTCCGAGCTGGCCGGCGTACCGTCATCGTTGGTGGCGAGCGGGAACGGATTGCTGTCGCAGGTGGGGAACAGGTAGTTCTCGGGGTTGAGCTCGGGCAAAGCCGATATGGCGCCGGCCAGGGGTTCCGGGAACAGCTTCAGGAACACCGCGTCGCGCAGCGCCGGCTGCTGGAAGATCTGCAAGCCCCGTCCCGCCCCATCAACCTCGCCATAGCCGTAGTGGCGAAGCATCGGGTCTTCGGGCTGCGCGGCGGTACCCAGTCGGGGGTAGGGCAGTCCAAAGGCCTGCCACTGGTGATTGCCATCGATCGAGCGGAGCGCACCGAACAGGATCGAGTAGCGAGGGGTGTCGGGATAGAGGCTGTCCCACTGCTCGGAGCCGGTGGCGTCCCGCAGCAGGGCCCGCAACGCGGCAGGATCGAGCAAGCTGAGTTTGGCGAAGGTGATGGCGTGCTTGAGCGCCTTGAATGCCTGAGGATCGAGTGTGCCGTTGGCGACAGCGATGTCCTCGACGACGAGATCGGACACCCTCGGGAACAGCAGCAATGGCTTGCCCGCTGCGTCCTCGCTGCTGGCGAAGGCCTCGTTGAGGTGGGCCTCGCTGGCGTTTTCCGGCCGCATCAGCAGCTCGATAAGGTCCTGTGTCGTCTCATCGGTGAGGGCGCCGATGATCTCCAGCGCACCATCTTCGACGACCCTGGTCAGTTCGGCGGTGATCCTGGCCTTGAGTTCTTCGATCTGTTCCACGAGGTCCGCCAACGGTTCAGGCAGCACATCCTGAAGCAGCGAAGACAGCTTCTCCTCGAGCTTCTGCAACTCGGTCTTGATGTCGCAGCCCCCTTCGCTGATCTGGTAGGGCACTGCGAGAAAAACCACGCCGTGGCACGACAGCCACTCGCCATAGAGCGACAATGCATGGCTGTCCCCGACCAGCATGTTCTTACTCATCTGCAGCCCGGTCTCGATATAGGCGGTGCCCGCGCGGTCGATCCCCTTGGACCAGTTGTGGAAGAAGAACGACAGTACGTTGGCGTCGTCGACCGCCTGCTCGATCAGCTTGCGGATCGCAGCTTTGTCGACGAGTTGCTCGCGGAGGTTTTCCGCCTCGCGTTCGAGCGTCTCTACCGCCTGCCGAGCCTGGCGGGTGAGGTCCTCGGCGAGGGCGAGGGTTTCCTGCGCCCCGGCAAAGGCGGCATCGGCCGCAGCCTTGGACGCGCGCAGCCCGGCGAGAGTGGTTTCGCGCGTCGCAATTTCCTGCAACGCCACGGCCTCGGCGGCAAGGGCGTTGGCCTCGGCAGTGACATTCTGCGTCAACTGGGCCTGGGCGTGCGCCACCTCGGCGTTGAGGTCGGCGATCTTGTTGGTCAGGTTGGTGAAGGCATCATTGACCTTCGAGATGCTCCTGCAGATCCATTCGAGCGGGTTGGGGATCTCGATATCCGGCAGGTCAAAGCTGAAAGCGGCGTGCACGCTTTCGTCGGGGCGCAACTCGCGACCCAGATAGGCCCAACCGCAAATCTCCTCGGCAATATTGGCGGGGGTCTGGGCCAACTCGGCGCTCAGGTTGCCGACGCGGGTCTGCAGGTCGGCCAGGGTGTTGCTGGCGCTGTTGATGGCGTCTCTCGCGGTGCTTGCTGCCGCCCTCTGAGTGTCAGCAACCGCTCGCGCCGTGGCGATGGCGTTTTCCTCGAGGCGCAAGGACTCCTGCACGTCGTCAGCCGCAGCCCTGGTTGCATCCAAGGCGCCGCGACCGGCTGACAGGCCCTGCTCCTGGATCCGCAGGGTCTCGCGCGCCACCTGCAACTGGGCCTCGCCAGTTGCCAGACGTGCCGTGAGATCGAGGCTTTCGGCAACGATGTCGGCGAGCAGCCCTCCGGCGAAGCCCTCGAGCTTCTCAGCGGCCTCGGTCACATCGGCTACCGCCCGCCTGATCCTGTACATAGCGGCCAAGTGGGCGGCGTAGCCGGCGCTGGCGTACTGGTCGGCAACCGACGAGTCGTAGATCAGGCGATCGCGCAGGAAGGTCGACGGGACCTGCAGTGCGTCGGCCTCCGGCATTCCCGGCGGCAGCAGTCCATCGATGTATTTTTCGAGGATGACGTGACGCAGTTCGACGCGCCGCTCGTCACCGAGGATGAAGATGTCGCCTGCATAGTTGTTCACGTAGGTGTGGGCGAACGCATCCTCTGCGGCATGGGTGACAAAACCGGCCGAGAAGGCGAGGTCGGGGCCGGCGGTGGCGGCGCTGTAGACCTGGCCCAGCCATTGATCGGTCTGCCAGCCCCCGGTAACTCCCGGATGTGTTGTCGTCTGTCCGGAGACAAGATCAGGATAAATGTCCGGGCCGAGGCTCCCCGAATAAAAATGGCCGGGATTGTCGCGGATCGAATGACAGAGCTCTTCGGTGATCGGATAAGATTTACCGAGCAATTCCACGGCGCAGTCAAGCGTGACGTCGTCGACGATCTCCTGGCCTATCCATAGGTGAGTCTTCAGTCCGAATGCGGCGGCCGGCGCTGACATGACTGTCAGGATAATCAGTGTTGAACTAAAGGAAAGATGGAGAATTCGTCCACGTGGCACTGGAGTCCTCCGCCATCTGCCAACTGCACTAATCCTATCAACTACTAGCTATTACGGCGAAATCATCGACGTCAAGATGCGACAGCTAGTACGAGTTCCAAGACTACTGCCCACTAGAAGTGAGTCCAGGCGTAAACGCTAGGCGTGCGTTTTCGGTATCCGCTGCGGTGGCCCAGGCGGAAACTGGCGATTTGCTTGCACGCGGCGGGTTGGCCTCACCCCCGCATCTTGCGCTCCAGCAGTCGCCGCTCCGCCTCGAGCCGGACCAGCGGCAGGGCGCGGGCATAGGCCGCCTGCGCTTCGGCTTGCCGCCCCAGCCGGTCGAGCAGGTCGGCGCGCGCCGCGTGGAGCGGCCAGTAGCCGTCGAGTGCGCCGCTGGCGGCCAGGGCATCGACCAGCTGCAGGGCCCGCTCGGGTCCATCGACCATCGATAGCGCGGCCGCCGCATTGAGTTCGACCACCGGGGTGGGGGCGAGGCGCAGCAGCACCTGGTAGAGCGCGGAAATCTGCGGCCAGTCGGTTGCGGCGAAGTTCGCGGCATCGGCATGCAGCGCCGCGATCGCCGCCTGCACGCCATAGGGGCCGATGCGGCGCGGTTGCCCCAGGGCGCGCTCGACCAGCGCCTTGCCTTCGGCGATGGCGGCGCGGTCCCAGCGGGTTCGATCCTGCTCTTCGAGCAGCAGCAACTCGCCGGCGCCGTCGCTCCGCCCGTCGAGCCGGGCGGCATGCAGCAGCATCAGGGCGAGGAGGCCGGCGATCTCAGGTTCGCCCGGCAGGAGCTGGTCGAGCAGCCGGCAAAGCCGGATCGCCTCGGCGCAGAGTTCGGGGCGGGTGGTTGCGGCGCCGGTGCTGGGGGCATAGCCCTCGGTGAATACCAGGTAGACCACCGCCAGCACGCCGGCGAGCCGCTCGGCGAGGTGCTCATGCGCCGGCACTTCATAGGGGATGGCGGCGTCGCGGATCTTGGCTTTGGCGCGCACCAGGCGCTGCGCCATGGTCTCCTCGCTGACGAGGAAGATGCTGGCCACGGCCGCCGTGCTCAGTCCGCACACGGTGCGCAGGGTCAGCGCCACCCGGGTTTCGAGCGCCAGCGCCGGGTGGCAGCAGGTGAAGATCAGCCGCAGCCGATCGTCCTCGATCTCGTCGAGCTCGGCCTCCGGCCCGGCAATGGCGCCCTCGGCGGCCAGCGTCTTCAGCTTGCCGCGCAGCGTGACGCGGCGCCGGATGCGGTCGATGGCCTTGTGGCGGCCGGTATTGACCAGCCAGGCGCGCGGATTGTCGGGCAGCCCCATCTGCGGCCAGCGCTTGAGCGCCGCCTCGAAGGCATCCTGCGCGCCTTCCTCGGCCAGTTCGAAATCGCCGACGAGGCGGATGAGCGTGGCCAGCACGCGCCCCGCCTCGTGGCGATAGACCGCTTCGATGTCGGCTCGGTCGATCAGTGTGGTCACTCAGTACTGGCGCGCCAGGCTGTCGATCGGCCGCACTTCCACCGCGCCGGCGCTGAACGGGATCTTGCCGGCGATCATCAGGGCTTCGTCGAGGTCCCTGGCCTCGATGATGTAATAGCCGCTGAGCTGCTCGCGGGTTTCGGCGAAGGGGCCGTCGGTGGTCAGCGATTTGCCGTCGCCGCGGCGGATGGTGGTGGCAGTGGCGGCAGGCTTCAGCTTGTCGCCGCCCTTGAGGTGGCCGCTCTTGACGATGTCCTGGGTGAAGCGGGCATAGGCCTCGCCCATGGCCTTGCCCTGTTCGGGCGTCGCCGAACCCATTGCCGCCTCGTCGCCATAGATCATCAGCAGGTACTGCATGGTCGTCTCCATCTGTTGGCAGTTGCTACCGGCGATCGGTCGAACGGGGGAGAGCCGGGATCGACAGGCGGGTGCGAATTATTTCGCCGGCGATCCTAGCCGGTGCGGTCGGCCCGGCTCAAGGCCGCGGGGCGCCGGGGCCCGCCGACCCCATCAGCTTGATGTCAGGTGCCGATGCTATGGCTCGGGTTCCAAACCATGGAACGCCGATGAACCATACGTCCAGCAGGGCGCAGATGATTGCCGCGAGGCCCGGCCGCACTGCCGCGCCGGAGGCGAGGCGATGAACATCGTCTGGTTCTTCATCGGCATGGCGGTGATCGGCGCGATCTGGGCCATTGCCGATGCCATGCTCGGTCGGCGGCGGCGCAGCCTCGTCGATGAGGCGCTGTTCGAGCGCCATGTGCGGGCGCTCGAGCCGGCGCTGGGCTGGGATGGCCCGCCGCTCGCCCTCAACGGCAGGCTGCGGCGCGCGGCGCGCCAGCATTGGAACCTGCTGCGCCGCTCGGCGCTTGCCGGCGCACTGGTCGAGCCGCGGCCGCATCTGAGGCCGGTGAGCCGGGCCATCGTCGACCAGCTGCCGGCCAACCTCAAGGCCAACTGGCTGCTGCGTTCGTCGCAGGAGCAGGACGAGCTGTCGGAGCGGGCCTATCTGGCCGCCATCTCCCTCGCCATGGTCGAGGCCAGCGACGCCGAGTGATCCCCCCATCGCGGCGCCCAGCGCCCCGAAACCATCTGCCTGCCACCCCCTGACCAAGGAACCCAACGCCATGCCTGACCCCAGTCGAAGTCCCGCCGAGGCCGGCAGCATTGCCTGCCGGCACTCGGCAAACCGTTCTATCGGCGCGGCTGAGCTGCCCCCGCGAGGGCACGCCGCGCCCCCGGCGAGCCGTTGCCGACCGACGGCCGCCTCGCCCCTGACGCGGCCTTGCGTCATCGAGCCCGCGGCATCCAGATGATCTTTGAATGGATGTCCGACCCCGCCGCCTGGGCGGGCCTTGGGACGTTGATCCTGCTCGAGATCGTGCTCGGGATCGACAATCTGGTGTTCATCGCCATTCTCGCCGACAAGCTGCCCGAGCATCAGCGCAACCGCGCCCGGCTGATCGGGCTGTCGCTGGCGCTGCTCATGCGGCTGATGCTGCTCGCTTCGGTGGCATGGATCGTCACGCTGACGACGCCGCTGTTCAGCATTGTTGGCCTCAGCTTTTCCGGCCGCGACCTGATCCTCCTGTTCGGCGGCGCCTTCCTCCTCGCCAAGGGCACGATGGAGCTGCACGAGCGGCTCGAGGGGCGCGCCGAGCCCAAGCAGGGCAAGCTGGCGCACGCGGTGTTCTGGCAGGTGCTGGTGCAGATCGTGGTGCTCGATGCGGTGTTCTCGCTCGACAGCGTCATCACCGCGGTGGGGATGGTCGAGGACCTGTCGATCATGATGATCGCGGTGATCGTTGCCGTGCTCACCATGCTGGCGCTGTCCAAGCCGCTGATGGCCTTCGTTTCGAGGCACCCCACGGTGGTGATCCTCTGCCTCGGCTTTCTGATGATGATCGGCTTTTCGCTGGTGGTCGAAGGGTTCGGCTATCACCTGCCCAAGGGCTATCTCTATGCCGCGATCGGCTTTTCGGTGCTGATCGAGGCGTTCAACCAGGTGGCGCGCCGCAACCGCGAAAAGCTGCTCAGGACGTCGGACCTGAGGCAGCGCACCGCCGATGCGGTGCTGGCTTTGCTCGGCGGCCGGCGCGGCGAAGTGAGCCTCGGGGAAACCGCCGACGTCATCGTCGAAGAGGCCGCGACGAACGCGCTGTTCGCGCGCGAGGAAACCGCCATGATCCAGGGCGTGCTCGGCCTTGCCGACCGGCCGGTCATGTCGGTGATGACGCCGCGCCGCGAGATCGACTGGCTCGATATCGAGGATGATGCGGCCCGCCTCAGGGCCAAGATCCTCGAGATCGGGCACTCGCGCTTTCCCATCGGCCGCGGCAGCCTCGACGAACTGCTCGGCTTCGCGCTGGCCAAGGATCTGCTGCGCGACCTGCTCGATAGCGGCTCGATCGACCTCAACCGCTCGCTGAAGCAGCCGCTGATCGTTCATGAAAGCGCGAGCGTCCTGAAGCTGATCGAGCAGCTGCGCCGGCAGCCCATGCAGATGGCGGCGGTGGTCGACGAATATGGGGCGCTGCAGGGGCTGGCGACCCCCACCGATATTCTCGAGGCCATTGCCGGGGAGTTTCCCGACGAGGACGAGCCGCCGGTCGCGCCGGTCAGGGGCGAGGATGGGGCGTGGCGGCTCAGCGGGGCGATGGACGTGCGCGCTGCCTCGGTGCTGCTCGAGGTCGACCTGGTCGACGATGCCGATCGTTACACCACGCTTGCCGGCTTCGTGCTCTGGCAGCTCGACCACATCCCGAGCCGGGGCGAAGTGGTGGCCGCGGCGGGGCTGGCGTTCGAAGTCGAGGCGATCGAGGGCGCCCAGATCACCGAGCTCAAGGTCAGCCGGCCTGGCGGCGGCCCGGATGCGGAGCCCTGATCGGCATGGATATCCTCAACGACTATGTGCTGCCGCTGGCGGCCTCGCCATGGATCTATGCCATCGCCTTCGTGCTGATCGCGGTGGATGGGTTCTTTCCGCCGTTCCCCAGCGAATCCGTGGTGGTGGCGCTGGCGGCGCTTTCGGCCTCCAACGGCGTGCCCGATATCGGGCCGCTGCTGGCGGTGGCCGCCGCCGGGGCGGTTGCCGGCGACACCGTCGCCTATCTCGGTGGCCGGGCGATCGGCCGCCGCCGGCTGCTGCAGCTGCGGTTCGCGCCGCTCGCCCGGCTGGTCGGCTGGGCCGAGGCGGGCCTTGCGGCGCGGCCGGGCACGCTGTTCCTCGCGGCGCGCTATATTCCGCTGGGCCGGTTCGGGGTGAACGTCACCGCCGGGGCGGTGGATTACCCGTTCCGGCGGTTCCTGCCCTGGTGCATCGCCGCCGGCGCCAGCTGGGCCGGCTATACGGTGCTGGTCGGCTTTGCCGCCGGCAAGTGGTTCGAACAGCAGCCGCTCCTCGGCATGGCGGTCGCCATCATCGTCGCCTTCGCCCTGGGCTGGCTGCTCGACCTGGCGATCGGACTGGTGCGGACCCGTTTCGGCCGGCGGCGGCATGAGGGGAAATAGCGGGGCAGGGCGCTGCGGCGCCATCACAGACTTGCCGCGCCCGTGCCGCAGGGTCTCAATGCGGCGCGGGCGCGGCCCGTTGGAGAGACAGAGTTGAGAATATTGCTGGTCGAAGACCACCGATCGCTGTCCGAGATGATCAAGGAGCATCTCGAACGGTCCGGGTTCGATGTCGATGCGGTGTCGACCGCCGAGGACGCGATCCACTACTGGCGGTCGACCCGCTATGACGGCGTGGTGCTCGACCTGGGCCTGCCCGACGGCGATGGCATGGGGGTGCTGGCGACCCTGGCGCGCGGCGAAAGCGAGCATGCCGTGCCGGTGGTGATCCTGACGGCGCGCGACGATCTCGACAGCCGGCTGCGCGGCCTCAACGGCGGCGCCGACGATTACCTCACCAAGCCCTTCGACATGCTCGAGCTCGAGGCGCGGCTGCGCGTCATCATGCGCCGCCCCGGCCTGCGCAAGGCCAATGTCGTCAGCTTCGGCGACCTGACCTATGACGTTGCCAGCTGGGAGGCTAAGGCCGGCGAGCGCAGCATCGACCTCGCCAAGAAGGAGTTCGCGCTGCTTGAGGAGCTGATGCGGGCGGCGCCCGGCATCGTGGTCAAGGATCGGCTGGAGGACCGGGTCTATGCGTTCGAACCGGTGACGGCGAACGCCATCGAGGCCATCGTCTACCGGGTGCGCCGCAAGCTCGCCGCCGCCGGCTCGACGGTGAGGGTGGAGACGGTGCGCGGCATCGGCTACCGCATGGTGCTGGGGGCCGACGATGCGGTGGTTCGCTAGCCTGCGCAGCCGGCTGATGCTGGTGATGGCGGTGGTGTTCGCGCTCGGCGTGGGCAACGTGATGATCTACCTGCTCGATCTCGACAAGGATATCCGCGCCCATGTGCTGAACGAGCAGATCGACACGCTGCTGGCCCGGGCGCCCGGCGCGGCGGAGGGCGAGGGGCTCGACGAGTTGCCGCTGTCGTTCTCGGAATCGAGCTGGCGCTATTCGCTCTACAGCGCCGACGGCAAGCTGCTCGGCGTGCAGCCGCAAGGCAGCGAGCCGCTGGCTTTCATGGTGCCGCGCGCCCCGCCGCCGTTGGCTGCCGACGTGATGGATGCGCGCCAGCTCAAGGATGGCAGCGTGCTGGTGGTGCGGCGCAACGCCTGGGGCGAGTGCGAAGAACTGTGCCAGATCATGCGGGGGCGGGTGGCGGGCTCGACCGCGGCGCTCACCGTGCTCGGCATCATCTCGATCGTCGCCATGGCAGCGCTCGCCGGCTGGATGCTGAGTTCGGTGCGGCGGGCCGCGGCGCTGGCCGGAACCTCGGCCGGGATCACCCCGATCGCCGCATCCCGATCGGCGAGCTGCCGACCGAGATCGTGCCGCTGGCGCGCGCCGCCAACGATGCTTTCGACCGGCTGGCCGGCGCCTATGAGAGCGAGCGGCGCTTCACCGCCGATGCGGCGCATGAGCTCAGGACGCCGCTCGCCGTGCTCGACCTCAGGCTGCAGAAGGCGCGGCGCTCCGGCGCGCCCGAATGGGATGCGATTGCCGGCGACATGCGGCAGATGCAGCATCTGGTGGATCAGCTGCTGGCGCTGGCGCGGGCCGAGCAGGCCGACCTCTCCACCGAACTCGCCGCGCCGGTCTCGGCGGCACGGCTGGTGCGCGAGGCGGTGGCGGATATGCTGCCGGCCTATGAAGCGGCGCAGCGAGCGATCGAGATCGATGTCGAGGAGGGGCTGGCGGTGCCGGCGGGCCGCGACCTGCTGCGCCAGGCGCTGCGGAACCTGCTCGACAATGCCATCCGCCATGGCCGTGGCACCACCCGGGTGGTGGTGCGCAAAGCCGGCAGCGGCATGGTCGAGATCAGCGTCGGCGACGAGGGGCCGGCGGTCAGCCCGGCGGCCGCCGAACTGCTGTTCGACCGGTTCCGCAAGGGGCGGCAGCACTCGACGGGCTCGGGGCTCGGCCTCGCCATCGTGCGCAGCATCTGCCGCCGGCTGGGCGGCGATACGCAGGCCGGCAGCGGGCCGGGATTTTCGGTGGTGCTGCTGCTTCCCGCCGCCGCTCAGCCCGGCGACAGCACGCCGACCCAGAGCAGCGCCAGCAGCAGCAGCCCGAGCGCCACGCGATAGCAGACGAAGGGCAGGAACGAGATGCGCGAGATGAGGCGCATGAAGCCCACGATGACGAAATAGCCGGTGAGGAAGGCGGTGAGCGTCGCCACCACGGTCGGCGCCAGCGCCGCCCGCTGCGGATCGCCCCAGGATTTGGCGAGCTGGTAGAGACCGGAGCCGAACACCGCCGGCACCGCGAGGAGGAACGAGAAGCGCGCCGCCGCCGGCCGGCCGAAGCCGAGAAACAGCGCGCCGGTAATGGTGGCGCCGGAGCGCGACACGCCGGGGATCAGCGCCAGCGCCTGGGCAAAGCCGAGGGCAATGCCGCTGCGCCAGCCCAGCCGATCGAGCGTCAGCGCCTTGCTGCCGATGCGGTCGGCCAGCGCCAGCACGAGGCCGAAGCCGATCAGCATGGCGGCGGTGAGGTAGAGGTCGCGCAGCACCGTTTCGATGGCGCCCTGCAGCGCCAGCCCCAGCACCACGATGGGGAGCGAGCCGATGGCGACGATCCAGCCGAGACGGGCGCTGGCCCCATCGTAGCCGGGCCGGCGCAGCAGCTGCGCCAGTACGGCCCTCAGCATGGCGATCAGGTCGCGGCGGAAATGCACCAGCACCGCCAGCTCGGTGCCGATCTGGACGATGGCGGTGAAGGCGGCGCCCGGGTCGCTGCCCGAGGGCAGGACCTGGCCGAGGATGCGCAGGTGGGCGCTCGACGACACCGGCAGGAACTCGGTCAGCCCCTGCACCAATCCCAACAGGGCCGCTTCCCAGATCTGCATGCGGTTCCTCCCCCGGCGAGGCTGTTGCCTCGTCTGTTCCCCTTGCGTCGTCGCGGGCGCGATCGCTGCAGCGCCGTGAACGAGACGCCGAGGGTTTGTTCCTGCTGCGCCAGAGCCGGCGCAGCCTGCGGGTCCCTGCTGCCACAGGGGCAGGCTGCGCCGTTGCCCGCGTGCTAGCGCATCAAGCTGATGCGAACCTGATGGCCGGCAATGGCGGCCGCGCCGGCTCACGGGATGGTTCGCATTTGCATCGAATTGTCGTCGCTGGCCCAAGCCTATGGCAAAGCCGGGTGGGGTTGTTTCGTCGGGCAGGAACAGCCCCGCGAGGACCGGCATGCGCCACTCTCTTCCCCTTGCCGCCGCGATGATGGTGGCGATCTTCGGCAGTGTCGGCCCCGCCACGGCAGAGGCCGCCGGCGTCAAGGTGCCGCTGGGCTTCCGGATGATGTGCCTCAAGACCCCGGAGGAGTGCCTCGGTGGCGGCGCCAGCCATGTCGAGGCCACCGCCGAGGTGATGGCGACGCTGAAGCGGGTGAATTCGCACGTCAACCGGGCGATCACGCCGGAAGCCGGCGGGCCGGTGATCTGGCGCGTCGGGGTGTCCGCCGGCGATTGCGACGAATATGCCGCCACCAAGCGGAACCTGCTGATCCGCGCCGGCATCCCGCCCAGCGCCATCCGCTTCGCCTATGTCAAGGCGCGCGGCGAGGGGCACGCCATCGTGGTGGTGAAGACCGACCGGGGCGATTTCGTGCTCGACAACCTGCATCGCTCGGTCCGCCCGCTGGCGCAGACCGGCTACCGCATCATCTCGATGTCGGGCGCCGACCCCAAAGCCTGGAGCGCCGGCTGACCGAGCGTCGCGCGCCCGGGGGCATCGGCGCCGTCGCGACCGCTCATCAGGTTGCCGTCAGCTTGCCCTGCTAGATGATCGGCATCCGCCGTGCCCGGCTCCGGCTTCGGCTCAGCTACTGTCGCAATAGCTTCATCGTCCAGACATCAGCGTTTCACCAAGTTGAGATAAGATTGAGCGCGCCCCTGCGCGCAAAAACTCAACTCATCAAGGATGATACCTGAATGCGAAGACTGGCTATTGCTGGCCTATTGTTTTTTTCGTTTGCCGCCACCGGCGCGGCGCAGGCGGAATATACCTCGCCATTTGCTTTCCCTCAGCCGGAGGACAGCAGTCAATTCTATACCGTGGTGGAAATTCCGCAGGGCAGTTTCACCAAATACGAGATCGACGCCGACACCGGCCATATCATCGTCGATCGCTATCAGTCGATGCCGGTGGTCTATCCGGCCAATTACGGCTCGATCCCGTCGTCGCTGGGCGGTGATGGCGATCCGCTCGACGCGCTGGTGTTCTCGCGCGAACCGATCATCCCGGGGCGATGATTCTGGTGCGCGCCATTGGCGTGCTGCACATGATCGATGGCGGCGAAGCCGACGACAAGATCGTCGCCGTGCCGGTGTCGGAGGTCGATCCGACCTATGACGACATCCGCTCGATCGATGACCTGCCGGCGATCGAGCGCCAGCGCGTCGAGGCCTTCTTCCGCGTCTACAAGCAGTTGCCCGAGGGACGGAAGGTGGTCGAGCTGAACGGCTTCAGCGGGGTCAACGAGGCGCAAACCCTGGTGTCGGACGCCATCGCCGCCTACCGCGCCAGGTAGAGGCCCATCAGGTTGGCGTCAGCTTCGGCATGTAGGCTTGCGTCAACGGGCGGCGCGCGCGGGCGGGGCCCCGAACTCGAACTGCAGCGCGGCACACCCGGGCAGGCCGTCGATGGTTGCGCATCGGCGGCCTGCACCCCGTCGCGATGGAGGTTTCCATGCCAGACTATGACGACATGGTTCCCGCCTTCGAAGCGGCCGTCGCCGCGCTGCGCGAGACCTATGGCAGCAGCCTCGCCCTGCTCGAGATCGAGATGACGGTCGAGCGCACCTCGGTGCAGATCGAGGTGACGCTGGCGCCCAAGGGCGGCGAGCCGGTGCCGCACACGGTCAAGATGGGCTCGTTCACCGCGACGCGCCTGCCCGAGCGGCTGGCCTATCTCAAGGCGGCGATGGACCATATCGCGCGCCTGATCGACGAGACGCTGGTGCACCAGGGCGCCGCGCCGCGCCAGACCTGAGCCGAAGAGGCGGCGCAACGACCGCCGATCGGCTCGGAGGCGCCGAGGTTCACGGCCGGGATCTCATCCAGGCTGGAAGCGGACCGAGAGATCGATGCGTGAGCGCCGCACGACGCGGCAACTGAGCGTCTCTCCCGGCTGCATTTCGAGATCGAACGTGGTCGGCACATCGGCCGCCCGGTTGACGCGTAAGGTCGCTCCGGCACGCGAGCCGTTATGGACCTCGCAGGACAGTCCGGCTGCCGGGTCATCAAGGATGATCCGGGCTCGATGAACCTGTCGCTTCGCGGAGAACCAGGCTTCTGTCATTGGCAGGTCAGTTCCTTCTGGCATGAGCCCGGACGATCGGGGTGGAGGGTGGGGCGCTCGAACCCGCCGCGAATGCAAACCGGGCGGCAGGGCGGCTAGCGGAGTTGGGAACGCGATGCCGCCCGGTTTGGTCGCGCCTTGCGGCACGGTCCGCGCGGCCTTTCGAGCCTCGAGGACGTCCTGCCCTAGCAGACGCATGCTGACGCTCGACTGAGCCCGGATCTCAGCGAAATTACAGCTTCGAGGAAAGCTGCGTTGAGCTTCCCGAAATGAAGGCGCGGCGCGGACTTTCGCCCGCGCCGCGCCAATCGCATGCCATTTGCTCAGAGGTCAGTCGCCCTCGGGTCAGTTCGCGGCGGCGACGACGATGCCGGGCGAATAGACCACCGTGCGACCTTCGAGCTCGACGAAGTAGAGACGGTCGTTGGTGTAGAAATAGGCATGGCCCGGGTCACCATCGATGACATGGAGCTCGATGGTATCGGGGACCGCATAGCCCACATCGATATCGCCCTGGATCACCACCGGTTCGGTCGGATTGAGGCGTGCATAATCGACCGAGGTATCGGCCACGGCGCTGGCGCCGATCACGGCGCCCGTAAAGCCGCCGATGACCGCACCGATCGGGCCGAACACCAGACCCCCGGCAATGGCGCCGCTGACGCCGCCGGCAGTACCGCCGACGGCAACGCCGGCATCGGTCTGCGCCAGGACGGAACCGCTGCCAAGGGTGAACACGGCCAGCGTGGCGAGGATGAGTTTCTTCATTTCGGGGAATCCTTCTTCTTCTTGTTTTCTCCGTAGCCAGAGGGGAAGTCCCGAGCCGGACATCGGTTCCATCGCAGGGCCGGTTGGGGGGGCGATCGGGCCGCCCCGGGCGACCGCCGCCGCCCGCCGTCAGCCTTGCCCGCCGGCCCGGTGCATGGCGGCATAGCGACCGCCGGCGGCGATCAGTTCGGCATGGGTGCCGTGCTCGACCACGCTGCCGCCCTCGATCATCACCACGCGATGCGCCCGCTCGATCGCCGATGCCCGATGCGCCACCACCAGCACGGCGCGATCGGCGGCAATCCGGTCGATCGCATCGAGAATGCCTTCCTCACGCTCGGCATCGAGATGCGAGGTGGCCTCGTCGAGGACGAGCAGCGGCCGATCGCGCAGCACGGCGCGGGCGATGGCGATGCGCTGCCGTTCACCGCCGGAAAAGCGCTTGCCGCGCTGCCCCACCATGGTGTCGAGCCCATCGGGCAGTTGCCGCAGCAGCTCGCCGAGGCCCGCCTCATGCAGCGCATCGACGAGCCGGTCGTCGGTGGCGTGCTCGAGGCCATAGCTCAGGTTGTCGCGCAGCGGCGCATCCCTCAGATAGACATCCTGGCTCACCAGCGAGACGAAGCGCCAGGCATCCTCCTCGGTCAGTTCCGCCGTGTCGATGCCGGCGAGCCGCACCGTTCCGGCCGACGGCCGTATCGAGCCGCAGGCGAGGCTGATGAGGGTCGATTTGCCCGAGCCCGAATGGCCGGCGATCGCCACGGTTTCACCGCGGCGCACGGCGAACGAGATGTCGCCGAGGATGCGCGCAGGCTGCTCGGCGCCACCGCCGCCATCGGCCTCGTCCAGCCGGGTCAGCGGCACGCCGGAGAGAAACCCGCTCATGCCCGAGCTGGCGCCGGCGACGTCGGAGAGGGTCTTTACCGCCACTGCCTGCCGCCCCGGATAGGTGTAGCCCACCTGCTCGAACACCAGCACCTCATCGTTGACCACCGGCTCGGGCGGGCGCGCCGCGGCGGCCACCGTCTCGAGCCCGGTATTGGGCGAGTGCAGCACCGCCTCGACGCGATCGAGCCCCATACCGGCGCGGATCAGCGGGTAGCGCTGGCCGACGACTTCGCCGAGCGGCTGGCGCACCAGGCCGACGAAGAACAGCGCCGACACCACGCTGCCGATCGAGATCTGCCCGGCCGAAGCCAGCAGCACGCCGATGCCGAGGAACAGCACGGTGATCAGGTCGAAGCACAGCCGATAGGCGACGCTGATCACGGCGCGCCAGTTGTCCATGCGGGCCGCCAGCGCCACCGACTGGTCGGCGAGCCCGGCGAAGCGGCGCTCCTCGGCAGCGGTGGCGCGCGCCTGCCGCACGAGGCTCACCGCGTCGCCGCTGGTGGTGCTTTCGATCTGGCTGGCGACCGCCGCGTTGATCTCGTAGGACGCCTTGATGGTGGCGTTGATGCGGCCCTCGGCAAAGCGCACCGCGACGAGCGCCAGCGGCACAAGGACGAAGGCCGCGAGGAACCAGACATTGATCGTTCCGAGGGCAATCGCCACGGCGGCGAGCCCGACCCAGCCATGCACCGTGGCCAGCGGCACGGTGGTGAACAGCGGGTCGACCATGCGCATGTCATTGGTCAGCCGGCTGTTCAGCACGCCGGGGTTGATCGTGGTGTAGCTGAGCAGCGGCATGCGCAGCAGCTCGGCATAAAGCCGCCGCGCCAGCTGCCAGGACAGGCCGTAGCCGAGCCGCGCGCCGAGCGTGTTGGCCAGCACTTCGGCCAGCGCCGCGCCGATGGCGAAAGCGGCGACGAGGCCGAGCAGCGGCAGGAGCGCGACCAGCCCGGCGCCATGCAGCGCCGCATCGATGATGCGTCCGAGCAGCAGCGGCACGCCGACCGGCAGGCCGGCCGCCAGCGCCGTGCACAGCACGATCGGCAGCACCTTGATCCAATCGACCGCAAGGCCGAGCCGCATCACCCGCTTGAACATGATGGCCGCCACTCCCCATTGGCGGTGACCATCGGTACACGCCCGCCCGGCCGGCGCAACGCATTCCTCCGCAGCGGGGGCCTTCGGATCGCCCATGGCGTGCGGGGAGTGCTTACGTGCTCGCCGCGCCTTGTGCGGCCCCGAGAAACTGCTAGGTTCCTCTAACGGCGGACCATAACCAAGACTGGAGCTTGGGAATGGTTGGATATTGGACGCAGTTTTCCGCCGTGTTTCTCACAGCCCTGCTGGCCGCCCCCGCCTTCGCCGCGGGCATTGCCGTGCGCCAGCTGCCGGATACGCCGCCCGCCGAGCAGATGTCGCGCGCCGACCTGCTGGCGCAGAAGGGCTATTACCCGCAATCCTGCGCCGAGCGCAGCGTGTGTATCTTCACCGGGCCGGGCGGCGAAGTCTGGGTGTGGGAGGGCTATGCCCGCGCCATGCTGATGCAAGGCAAGACCCTGTTGTTCAAGGGCCGCTGCCAGAGCGCCTGCTACCTCGCCTATCTCGAGGCGGTCCGCTTCGACGCCGGCGGCACGCCCGGCCGCGTCGAAGTGGCGCCCGGCACGGTGTTCTACAAACACAAGCCCTACCTGCTGCGCCAATGAAACACGTCTGGGCCAGAGTAGCCGACCAACTGGACCGCGTCCCCTCCCGCTGGGGCCTGCCGCTGCTGGTGCTGGCGGGGGTGGTGCTGTGGGTGGTGGTGTTGAAGTTGATGCAGATTTAGGGGCGGGCTCGGCGGCGGTCGTCCGGCTCTACCGCGACATGCGACAGCTCCTGGCGAGCGGGTCGACGATCTCGACCGATATCGGGCCTCCAGCCTCCAGATGACAACAAAGACGTCGTCGCCACAGGCTCGGTTGCAGATTTCAGGAAGGTGATCGGTCGCGATGCCAGAACTGGCCGATTTTGGACGTGTTCTTCAACACAAGGGCGCCCAAACCGCCGATCTCATTACTTCGTAGCGCACGTAGATCTTCTGAGGATTTTGCGATTATGTTCCGGATGGATCGGTTGCTCGTCCCGCCCACCTTCATCTTCACGAAGAGCTTGTCGAGATACCTTACTCCGTCCGCGATACGTGGGAGCGTCCGAAGGATAAAGTCGTAATCAGCCGCAATCCGATAGCTGCAATCGAAGCCACCGAAACGTTCATAGACCGAACGCCGAAGGTACAGCGTGGGGTGGGGAGGCATCCAGCCCTGCCTCAGCTTTGGGAGGGCAAACTCACCGCTGTGCCAGTACCGGATGGTCTTGTGCGGCGGCTCGCGCGTTTCATAAACAAGGTTGCCGTACACTGCCAAGACTGCAGGATCGCGGAACTCCCGAGCAATACTCTCCAGCACATCGGGCGCGCCCAGCACGTCGTCAGAGTGCAGGATACCCACAACGTCACCGGTAGCGTTGGCGATGCCCTTGTTCAGTGCGTCGAAGAGTCCATCGTCCGGTTCGGTCAGCGCCACCCGATTAGCAAAGGCATCGGACTTCACGAGCTTCATCGTGTTGTCGCTGCTGCCTCCGTCGATCACGAGGTGCTCCAAGTTCGTGTAAGTCTGCTCCGCGAGCGACTCCAGCGTGGCGGGCAGGGTCGCGCTCGAGTTAAACGTCGCCGTTATCAGGGAGATTTTCGGGCCGGGATCCGATGACGAGCCGTTCATACGGAAAACTCCTCAATGGCGCGGCCAACTAGTATCGCGGCTATGCGGCGCGATGCCTGGCCGTCCCCATAGGGGTTGACGCGGTGGCTAACGGAAGCGCCTAGCCTGCTTGTGTGAAACACCCTTCCGACGCGTTCAACGATGGTCCGCCTAGCCGTGCCGACGAGTTCGACAGTGCCTGCAGCGACTGCTTCGGGCCGCTCGGTGACGTTGCGTGTGACAAACACGGGCTTACCGAGTGAAGGAGCCTCCTCCTGAATTCCACCACTGTCCGTTAGTATCGCGTGGCTTCGCTTCATCAGGTAGACGAAGGGCAGATACTGTAGCGGGTCCACAAGGTGGATGTGCGGCACGCCCGAAAGCATTTCCCTAACGGGCCCCTGGACATTTGGGTTGGGATGGATCGGATAGACCACCTGCATTGGATAGGCCCGCGCGAGGTCCAGAATAGCGGAGCAGATCTCGCGCAGTGGGGGGCCGAAGTTCTCACGTCGATGGCCAGTGACCAGCAACAGTGGCCGCCCTGAGTCCAGATAGGAGAAGCTGGCGGCAAGGCTGCTCGTAAGGGCAGGGTCGTTGTCCAACCGCTCGGCGACCATCAGCAGGGCGTCTATCACCGTATTGCCTGTCAGGTGTACGGCGTCAGCTCGAGCCCCTTCGCGCAATAGGTTGTCGCGCGTACCGGCCGTTGGTGCGTAATACTGATCAGCTATGACGTCGATTATCCGGCGATTTATCTCCTCCGGCCACGGTTGAAGCGGGTCGCCTGATCTCAAGCCGGCCTCAACGTGCCCCACCCGTATCTGCTTGTAGAAGGCTGCCAGCGAGGCCGCGGCAGCTGTAGCCGTGTCCCCGTGCACCAGAACCCGATCGGGGACAAAGTCGTCAAGGACGCGTGACAGCCCCTCCAGCACCATGGCGGTGATCTGTTCGAGGCTCTGTGCATTGGTCATGACGTCGAGATCGTACTCAGGCGTCACAGCAAACAGGTCCAAGACTTGGTCCAGCATCTCCCGATGCTGTGCGGTGACGCAGACGCGAACCTCCAGGGCAGCCTCAGCCAGGAGTGCCTTCACCAAAGGCAGCATCTTGATCGCTTCCGGACGAGTTCCAAAGACGACCAGGATCTTTTTCCGCATCACCCCAAAGCCTTTGGACTTGTTTCTGGTCTGTTTTCGACACCACGGTGCCGCATCGGGTATTCAGCGCATCGGGTATTCAGATTGATGGCCAAGACGCGCATCGAGCTGAGGACGGTCGAGAGTGGGCAGTCAGCCCAACCGACAGCGGCCGCAAATTTCAATAGGTGATGGCGACGATAGATCATAAATGCCTTCAGAACGACAACAGCGCTCGCGCCGCGTCCACCCTGCCGCGGTATCCTGCCATGTCGCTGGCATAGGATCGAACGAGCCTGCGCCACTCCCTCCCGGTTGCTCTGGAAAGGACGTCGGCTTCCAGTATCTTCTCCCGGAACGCGAGGACGCCGGCTTCTAGTGGCAGGTCCCAGCCGACGCCAGCATGCTCGAGGTTGCGCCACGGGGTACGATCCGAAACCAAGACCGGCGTACCCGCCGCGAGTGACTCTGCGATGACGTGACCATAGTTCTCGCCTCGCGTGGGAAAGAGAAAGAGGTCGCTGGCGGCAAACACACGAGGCACTTCCTCATGGGATATGCTTCCCATAAACGTAACGTCCACCTGTTCCGGCAGCTCGGCTATCTTCTGGAGGCATTGCTGATGAAGCTGGTGATCTTGGATCGGCCCGTAAATCTGAAACCGAACAGGAATTGTTATCGACTTTAGTATCTCGATAGCAAAATCGACGTTCTTCTTGGCGGTGACTCTCGACACAAAGCAGATGCGGAGCGGGTCCCCGGCCTGGCGTGGCAGATAATCCGCTTCGCTTACAATACCAGCAGGATCCGGAATGTTCATGGCGAGGCGAACATCGCCGGCGCGCAAGCCTATGGCGGATCGGATCTCTGCGGCGTCGTACTCGGTTGAAGCCTCCCATGTAACGCCGCCATAGAGTCTGATTGCCCTGGCCGCCGCGATGTATGGGCGCTTCTTCCAACGCTTAAGCGCGAGAGCCGCTGGGGAGAATTCGCCGCGCGGGGCTACCACGCATGGCTTGTTTCCGTAGCCGAGTAACCGCCGAGCCAGCAGCGGCTTTATTGTAAAGTCGGGGCTGAAGAAGCTGTTTAGGTATAGCACGTCGTGGGGTACGGTCTTCATGATACTCCAGATGTCCCGGAGTCCTCGATCTGAGGGCGGCAGATATAAGACTTCGGCCTTGCCGACCTTCTTCCACCCCTCAGGCCCCGTGGCGATTTCGTAAGGTTCGTCATCGCCGTCGTCTCGATCGGCAGTGACTATGAGAAACCGAAATTCATCGCCCAGAGCCTCAACCATATTTGAGATGGAGCGGATTGGGCCGCCGCCCTTGAAACCAGGCAGATAGGTTTGAATGAAGGTGAGCACAGTTGTGGGCAATTAGGCCTCCTTCCCAGGGTACTGGGACGGCAGCGCGCGCCAAATGGAGCCTTTGGTGCGATAGATCGAAACGCCTAGGAATAAATAGAAGGCCAGGAACTCATTCACTACCGAGGGAAGAAGGGACGCAATTCCCCCGCGATTCAAATTATAGAAGAACAAGATTGCAACATACGTGAATAAAGTAGTCATGTTTGGAACGCGTTCGCATAGTCGGCAAAAGAATGCTGCTACCATGCCGATGACTATGGCGTGCAAGAAGAAAAATGTATCGCCAAAAAGGTAAATTGACTCCGCGAGTAGGCCTGGCAGCAGGACGTAGAAATTTGGATCGGATACGCCTCGGCCGAGAACGATTGTTGACATGTCGTAGTTGACGCGGGCAACGTCGATGCCGCCCTTCAGAAAGCCGGGAATTGGTAGCGTCAGTATCCACGCAAGGTATCGTCCTAAGTCTGCATGTTGCGCGCTATCTATTAGCGGCATGCCGGCGCGGATCAGAAACGTGAACTCTGATTCAATTACTCTATAAGCGGCTCCTGTTAAGTCGATGTTCTCAAGGCTAACGCCAAGCCGCAGCATGGAGTAAGCATAGAACCCCGTGGCCGCGATTGGGGCGACGGCAACAGCGCCCAGTGTGAGGAGCCATCGAAACGACCGATGCTCCGTCCACAAAACGATAAAAACAAACGTAGTATCGAAAAATATCTCACTTCTGCCAATGTACGATTGGTCGACGTAGCGCAAATAGTCAATTAAGGCTAGAACGCTAATCAGTCTTAGCGGTTTTCTTCTAAGACCAAAAAGTGCGACGTAGTAGAAAGGTGTAAATAGAGTGGTGATGTAGTGGACTAGAGAAAAATCGACACTGCGGTCAATGCTGAGTTGACCAGAAAACCACAACCGCATGTCAGGGGCGGGTGGCGAAATAAGAAGATGTAGGCGGAAATCTGGAAATAGCAGCGCCGATATATTCAGGCAGATAAAGAACGCAATGAAGTACTGTGAGACGGGTCCCTGACTAATGGCGGAAATCTGAGGCGAAGCGTATTTTTCGACGGCTCGGCCGAGGCTGGAAAAGACCGTTAGGCCCACCGCAAAGCCGAAGATGACGCACGCGGAGAACACAACATAGCAAAACAAAAGAAACGGAGGTGTGTTGACATCTGCGGTGGCAATGCCGCTGTAAAGAAAAAATCCTGAAAGAAGCAGTAACAGTATCAGTTTCTGGTTTGTTGTTTTGGACAAAGAAGCGCCAACCAGGAAGAAGCTGGCGAAGGCTAAGAGCAGAAGCGCGAGTTTCTCTGGATCGATGTCAGTCATTTTGCGAAAGGTGAGGGGCGAGCGCGTGCATCAGGCGGGTGCGTTCGGTCTCGGCGGTATTTGCCGCGAGGAACGGTGCGTGCCACCGCTTCAACTCTACCGAGTTCCGTGCCACCAACTGGATGGCAGCGGCAATGCCCTCACCGTCGAGATCGCGGCTAAGAAGCGTACCGAACGGGTGTTCCCCGAGTAGCTTTTGCAGTGTGGGCTGATCGCTTGAGACGATCGGCAGGCCCGCTTGTGCGTACTCGAACAGTTTGTTCGGTGCACAGTAGACGTTGTTCAGGCCAGCATAGGGATACGTGACGATTCCGATATCGGCCAGAGATGTCAGAGCAGCGAGCATATCATTGGGGACGCGTCCGAGCGTCGCGAAGCGGCCAGTCGCGGTGTGCCTGGCAGCCAACTGTGCGAGCCTCCCTGCATCGGGACCTGTTCCTGCTACAACCATGCGGTAGCTGTCAGGCAGGTGATCCAATGCAGCTACGAACCGGGCGATTCCTCGGCTTAGTGCTATGTCACCTTGGTAGATCAAAATGGTTTCGGTCGCCGTCCTGCGCGCCATTGTCGGGAAGCTGTGCAGTGCCTTGCCGAGTGCTTCGTCGTCAATGTGCGGCATTGGTGGAATGTTGCGCATATGCGTCGGGGGGGTGCGCAAGCGGTAGTGTCTCAGCATCCGTTCTGCCCGCTCCGCGTTCGCTGCAACCACGAGGTCGGCGCGGGGTGCTGCAAGGCGTTCGAGCAAGTACCAGAAGCGGTCGCGAGGCGACATAACTCGGGCAGGTTCGGGGATGATGAGTTCGTACGCATCGTAGACCAGTTTCGCTCCCGCTATCCTTGCGGCTGCCAGCCCTGGCAGCGTCGCGAAGAAGTTCTGTGCGAAAACGATATGCGGTCGCCATCGCCATGCCTGGACTAGGACTGCCTGCCACAGCGCTAGATGGCGACGGAGTTTCCCCCAACTCTCCTTTATTGCGACCCGGTAGTGTACGAACGCGGGATCAGCCAGATCTTCCGTAGATGAGGCGCTGGTACTCACCAAAAGCACTTCTCCTAGAGAGCGCGCAATTTCGGCCATGCGTTTGGCGCGACCGTCGAAGCTGATGTCGCCAAACAGTACGATCATCACTTTGCGGCCAGCCAACCTACATACTCCCGGCACGGGGGAGGCGACCGAACGCAGAAAGGTCGCGACCGTACACTTTTCGTATCCAGATCACGCTTCCGAAATTTACCAGCAACTGGCCAGTGGTCGCGGCTATGGCCGCGCCAGTCATACCGTAGATAGGAATGAGTACCAGGGCGAGCAGGGCGCTCAGGGCCGCGGTCCCGAGTGTGATGACTGCTGCGACTCCAGCTCGCCCCATCATGCTCAGTGCCAGGCCGGCAAAACCAACCGTCGCGTAGGCAATCTTACCCAGCGCCAGAATGGACATCGAGTCGGCCGCAGGTCGAAACTCCTTTCCGAAAACCAGCGTCAGGAAGTCGGCGCCGAAAGCGGTCAGCGCAAGGGCGAGTGGTAGGACGATCAGTGTCGCTGCCCGATGGCTCAGCACCAAGACACGCTGAAGGTTTGAGAGGTCTGCGCGCGCGTGCAGCCCGGCGATCTGCGGAGCGATTACGATAGAGATGGCGATGAGCGCAACGGTCAGGCCATCAGTCACCTGCACCGCCACTCTGAAGTAGCCAACCTCCGATTGGGGGGCGAGTGCGCCCAGTAGGATGATGTTGATCTGATTGTTCAGGACCTGCGCGCCAGAGAGCAGCAGGAAGGGAAAGCTTTGACGCACCCACTGGGTTCGGTGCATTGCTGCGGCTGCTTTGCGAACGGCTGGACCTGTCTGTGCCACCAGGGTCCAGATCCCAACGACGAGCGCAAGCAGAGATGCGCCAATCTGCATTGAGAGCGCCATCTCGGCTGTCAATTTTGCCTGCGAAAGCGTCAAAATCGCCAGGCCTGAAAGAAGCAATGTTGGGCGGATCAGCTGTTCGGGCACCTGAGATAGCACCGGATGGCCCAATCCCTGCAAGGCTCCGGCACTCACGGAAGCCAACGCAAATAGCGGCACCAACGAAACCCCTAAGATGACGACCGTGTCGTGTCCCTGACCCAGGCCAGGCGCCAGCACAGGCAGCAGTGCTGCTCCAGCGACTGCGATGGTCAACGACAGCAACAACGTCATCTGCATCGAGCCGACTAACAGCCCTTTGATCTGAGGCACGGCAGTTTCTGCCCGATATACCGCGATCTGCCGAACAAGAAACGCAGGGAAGCCGAATTGTGCGGAGATTGCGAGAAGCTGAGCCAAGGCGATCGCGTACGCGTAAAGTCCCAAAGACTCTGGGCCGAGCAGACGCGCCAGTATGACGCCGACGGCGAACTGGAGTGCGATGTATGAAGCTCGGATCGCGGCCGAGCCGGCACCTCCTCGCAACAACCTTGCTCGCAGGCCGGAGTTCATACCGACTGTTACTGCGGCCGAGTCACTCAAAGCGAGACAGACCGGTCGCCGGGCGGCAGGTGGCTTTGCATGTCCACGCTCACCTCGACCCAAACCCCGACACCATGATCGCCACCGTTCGGAAGGCGATCAGCACATCCAGCCACGGGGAAAAATTCTTGATGTAGTAGAAGTCGTAGTGGAGCTTGTCGCGGATCTGGTCGACCTCAGTGACGTGGCCCTGGTTGATCTGGGCCCAGCCGCTGATGCCGGGGCGGACGATGTGGCGGTAGCGGTAGAAGGACAGCTCCTTTTCGTACCATTGCGCCAGGGGCACGGCCTCGGGGCGGGGGCCGATCCAGCTCATCTCGCCGCGCAGGATGTTGATCAGCTGCGGCAGCTCGTCGATGCGGGTGCGGCGCAGGAAGCGGCCGAGCCGGGTGATGCGCTCGTCATCCCTCCGGGTAATCGCCTGCTGGCGGCGGTCGCCGGAGACTTCGCTGTCAGCGTGCATGGTGCGGAACTTCACGACCTGGAACGGCCGGCCGCGGAAGCCGATGCGGGTCTGGCGGAAGATGGCCGGGCCCGGTGACTCCATGCGGATGACGAGGCCGACCAGCAGCAGAGCCGGGAACAGCAGCACCAGCGCCACCAGCGCCAGGATCCAGTCCACGCCCTGCTTGATCTTGAGATAGAGCGCGTCGGGGTTGATCGAGCCGAGCGTGTTTTCCGACAGGTGCGTGATCTCGAGCCGGCCGGTGAGCGATTCCCGGATCTGCTTGACGTGGAAGATGCGGATGCCGGCGAGGGCGCAATCGGCGATGAAGCGCTCCCAGCGCGGATCGAGATCCTGCCGGAGGTCGACGATCAGGCCGTTGAGGCGGCCCTTGGGCAGGGTGGGGGCGTCGAGCGGCAGCCACTCGACTTCACGGATGGCGGCGAGCGTATCGACCTCGCCGCCCGGAACGATGGCCAGGCGCACGGTGCGATAGCGGCGGTTGAGCGCGTGGGCGACAAACACCCAGACGATGGTGAGGGCGAAGCTGGTGGGGAACAGGTAGCGATTATACTCGACGCGCAGCATCAGGAGGGCCGCCAGCACCAGCAGGAAACTGACCAGCAGGGCCGGCACGCAATAGATGCTCTCCTCGACGCCGGGCAGCCGCGCCAGCTGCCTGAGCCCGATCAGGCCCAGCGTGATGGCGATGGTGGTGGCGACGATGGTGGTGATCTGTTCGGGCAGCAGCCAGCCGTCAAGATCGGCGCCCCAGCGCAAGGTCACCGGCACGAGCACGCCGAACAGCAGCGCGCCGGCGATCTGGACGCGGGTGCGCCCGAGCCGGCTCAACAGCCAGTGCGGAGGCCACAGGCCCCCCAGGTTCTCTCCCTGAATTTCCGCAGATTTTGCCGCATCCTGCGTCATTCATCAGTATCCCCTCAATGGAGCAGTTCCAAGGCTCGCAATTAGTTAACGCTGCTCTTGTTACGAGAAAGTGTCAAATAGATATAGGTCGAACAAATTGCCGTTGTTGCTTGCCAAGACGATCGCATCTTTCAGGGTAAGCTTGTCTTTGCTGCGGGCGGCGGCGGGTAGACGAGAATGGAGTGCGGGAGCGCCGGGCGGTTCAACTCATGACGCGGTATAGTATCCGGCGTATTTGCCGGAGTAGGCGGACTTGGAAATCTCCTGCTGGTTGAGAACGGCGAGGATTTCTGTTTCCGGTTTCTTGGCGCCCTGGAGCAATGCGACGGCGTGACGAACATCGTGCTGGGAGGTGCTGGCCCAGCGAACTACGAACACAATCGAATCGGCGTGCTTGGCAAGATACAGCCCATCAACCACCGGGCCGACGGGCGGAGTATCAAGTACAATAATATCAAAGGTGGAACGCGCCGCACTAATGAGTCGGGCGAAGGTGGTGCTGGAAAGCAGCGAATCTGTGGCGATATCGCTGCGGCGGGCGCCGAGCACGACCTGGGCCCCGCTCTCATCATCGACAGTCATGATGGAGGGCAGCGCATCCTCTTTGACCGCATGGTTGAGGTATTCGAGCAGGCCGGTGGATGGCTCGAGGCCCAACTGGCGATGGATGCTGGGTTTTCTGAGGTCGCAGTCGATCAGCAGGGTGCGGTGGCCGGCCAGCGCATAGGCGCGGGTGATCGAGAGGGCGAGGGTGGATTTGCCTTCGCTGGGCGAGGCGGACGAGACCATGATGACGATGCCGCCTTCCGGCCGGCTGGCCCCGCTGCGCTGCAGCGCCTGGTCGACGCCGACGCGGATGCGCCGCACCGACTCGGCAAAGATCGAGAGCGGACTAGACACCATGTGTTCGCCGATGCCGCCTTCGCCGGACCCGGCCCGCGCCTCCTTCTGCCGGGGCACCGCCGAAATCACCGGGGCGCGCAGGAACGAGTGCAACTGGGCCTCGCTGGTGAAGCCGCCGACGAAGTTCTCCCTGAGGAAGGCGAGGCCGATACCGAGCCCGAGCGCGGCGAGGCCGGCCAGCGTCAGGATCTGGCGCGGGTTGGGGAAGGACGGCTCGGAGGGCGGCAGCGTCTGCGAGACGACGCGGCTGTCGGCCACCTGCAGATAGGCCTGGGCCTCGAGCTCGCGCAGGCGCGACAGCAGCGTCTGGTACTGGGTGCGGGCGATCTCGGCGTTCTGCTGCAGCTCATAGATGTTGGTCAGCACCTCGGGCGGCAGGTCGGTCGACAGGATGCTGGTGCGCAGCTGGGTGCGCACGTCGGAGGCCTGCGTCTGGTAGGCGGAGACGCGCTGCCGCATGGTGGTCAGCTCTTCGGTGGTCGAGCTTTCGAGCTGGCTGTCGAGCTTGGCGACTTCGGCGCGCAGGTCGATCGACTGCTGGGAATCGGCGACGGTGTCGGCAAGGCTGTTCACCAGCTGCTGGCGCTGTGCGGCAAGCGCGCTCACCGCTTCGGAGCCGAGATTGGCCGATACCGCTGCCCAGTCGCGCTGTTCGAGGCCGCGCTGAACCAGTTCGGCGAGGGCGGCGTCGCGGGCCCGATTGCCGCCGATATCCTTGAGCTGGGCGCGGAGCGCGGCGAGATCGGTGCGGCCGGTCTCGGCGGTGATCGCGTCGATATTGTCTTCGATGAACTTGTCGAAGGCGCCTTCCGATTGCGAGACGGCGGTGCTGGCGCCGGCAATGCGGCCCTGGATGATGTCGCGCGAGGCCAGGGTGGAGCGGATCTTGGCGTCGAGCTGCACCTTGATATAGGCGGCGGCGACGGCATTGGCGATCCGTGCGGCGGTCGCCGGGTCGGGGGAGCGGGCCTGAATGGCCAGCATGAAGGTGAGGCCGCGGCGCTGCACGGTGATGTTCTCGCGCAGCTTGGCCATGACGCTCTGCAGCGCCTCGTTGCCGGTGGGGAGCTCCGGCTCGGCGGCGCGGAAGAAGCTCAGCACCACATCGCGCAGCCCCAGGCGCACCCCGAATTCGGGGTCATTGACGAGGTTTTCGTCCTCGATGGTCTGCAGCAGGGTGGCTTCCGAGCGCGCCAGCTCCACTTCGCTGTCGACGCGGGCGCTCTCGCCCGACCCGCCGCCCATCTGGGCATTGGGATCGAGCAGGTCCTTGCGGCTGGGGTCGACCAGCACCAGGGTGCTGGCGGTATAGATCGGCTTCAAGGTGAAAACGGCGGCCGTCGCCACCACCAGCACCGCCAGAACGGTAATCGCAATCAGTCGAGCTTGCCGGCGCAGCAACCCCAGGATGCTGCGAAGATCGAAACCTTGGTCGTTCATAAAGATTCAAGCACCAATTGCTGCCACCCTCTCGGCCCCGGCCGGTGACTTTGGCGGATAGTGAAATAGCGAGGCCGCCGCTAATGCGCTTAACGTGCACCTTGAATGCGCGCCTGCACCGAAAAGGACTGTGGCTGATTCTCTCGGCTCAGGCGAACTGCTGACAATCGTCCGGAAAGATACGCGCCAGTATCGACCGAAATGCGGTGATCGCCGAAGACTACGTCGGGGGTGGGGGTGTGGCCATGCACCACCAGCTTTTGAAATTCAGCGTAACCCATTGCCGGCTCGTTACGAATCCAGAGCAGGTCATCGGGCTGCTGTTGTTCGACCGGGGTGCCGGGACGCAGGCCCGCATGCACGAAAACATAGTGCGGCGTGGCAAAAAGCAGCGGCAGACGCTTGAGAAAATCGCTGTGTTCGGCCGGAATATGGCTGTGGATCAGGGCGCGGAGGGCGGTGCGCGAGGCGGTGGTGAGGGCGGTTTCGGAAATGCCGTAGGAGAGCAGCGTCTCGATGCCGCCGAACCCCAGCCAGGAGGATTTGCGCGAGGGCTGCTCGAGAAACCGCAGCATGGCGGCCTCGTGGTTGCCGGCGATGCAGATCCGCTGCACGCCCGACGGCAATGGCGCCAGCAGGTGATCGAGTACCCCGGCCGAATGCGGGCCGCGATCGACATAGTCGCCCAGCATGACGAACCAGGTGCTCCCCGGCCGCCCGGCTGCGTCCTCGAGCAGCGTGTCCTCCAGCCGGCGCAGCAGGTCGAGGCAGCCATGCACGTCGCCGATGGCGTAGATGGTGTGGGGCTCTTCGGTCGCCGTCAGCATCTGGCCATCCGGCGCCGGCGGCGGCGGGCGCGAGAACCGGGCGAGCAGCTGGTGCAGCAGGCTAGGCATGTTCCTGCCGCCGGTCGGCGGCCCCCAGGCTGGCGCCGATGGCGAGAAAGACGACCGCCACGAAGATGAAGGCCACGGCCTCGATCTCGAGGCTGAAATCGACGATCGAGTGCACCGCCGCGACGACGATCACCCCGATCGCCGCGAGGCAGAGGCCGCTGAGGCGCGAGGCCAGCAGGCGGATGGCCGCGGCCAGCACGATCAGCAGCGGCAGGCTGCCGAACAGGAAGCCGAATTCCGCCCACAGCGCCAGGTAGGTCGAGTGCGCCTTGTTCCACACCACGTCGGGGCTCACCGGCAGCTGGTGGAACAGCGGGAAGGTACCTTCGAACGTGCCGCCGCCATAGCCGACCAGCGGGCTCGACAGGATCATCTGCCAGACCTGGCGATAAAGGTCGGTCCGCACGTCGCCGGCGGTCTCGAGCGAGCCGACGCGCTCGAGCAGGCCGCCGCCATTGAAAACCAGCATGCCGATGGTGCCGATCAGCAGCCCGGCCAGCACGCCCAGCCAGATGCCGGTGCCGAGGCGGCGGCCCACCAGCGCCAGCAGCGTCACCGACAGGGTGCCGACGAGGCCGGCGACAAAGCCCATGCGCGACTGGGTGGCGATGAGCGCCGTGCCGATGACGAACAGCCCGCCGGCAATCAGCACGATGGCGGCGAGCCGACGGTGGCGCTGCCGCCGGCTGTCGCTGCGCTCGAGCTGCCCGATGGCCAGCGCCACGCCGATGGCGAGGCCGTAGGCGAGGTAGGTGGCATAGCTGTTCCGGTTGACGAACGGCCCGGTGGCCACCGGCCCCGAGCCGGGGCTGGGCAGGCCGAGCAGGTTGCTCAGTTGCCCCTGCAGCACGATGCCGAGCAGGCCATAGGCGACGATGATCGCGAAGATTGCGCCGAGCACCCGGTCGGCGCGCGAGCCGCGATAGCCGACCTGCAGGAACAACAGGGCACAGAGCCCATAGGTCGCGAACTGCAGCAGCGTCAGGCTCGTCGTCGCCGGATCGAGGCTGAGGCTGGCCGAGGGGAGCACGAGCCCGCGCGGCAAGGTCTGCAGCGGCTGGTAGCCGAGGCTGCCCAGCGGCAGGATCTGCGCCACGGCGAAGGCCAGCAGCAGCACGAACGGGATGGTCAGTTCCGGCACGCGCCAGGGGCTGATGCGCAACGCGCTGCGCCTGAGGCGCAGCGACATGAAATAGACGAGGCCGACAATCCCCAGCAACAGGCCCCACATCGCCCAGAAGGCCGGCCGGTTGCTGCCCAGGGGCAGCGGCGACAGCCCGATGACCAGCAGCAGCACCCAGCCCAGCCGGTCATTGGCATTGCCGCGGTCGGTCGGCACGGAATGCCGCAGCGCGCGCCGCGCGGCTTGGTCGGGCAGGGCAGTCACGTCCTGGGGTGCTCCTGTGCTCAGGGGGTGGCGGCCGCGACCGGGCGGCGCGCGGCGATCTCGCTGCGCAGCGCGGCGAGGAAGCGCTTCTGCTGTTCGACCGGCAGGGTTTCGACGATCGCGGTAATGCGCTCGCGAAAGCTCTCGATGGCGGCGTAGCGGCGGGCGATCACCCGGATGCCGCGCTGGCTGCCGACCAGCAGCGCCAGGTCGGCTGCATGGCCTTCGAGCCCGGCGGGCCGGATCTGGTCCAGGTGGTCCTCGGCCAGCTTGACGCGCAACTCCGCCAGCCACTGCTCGGTCGGCGCCAGGGCGCGCGATGTGGCGAGGGCCGCGTTCATGGCCTCGGGGTCGGCGCGCTCGGCGGCCAGCAGCGCTTCGACATAATAGGCATAGGCATAGGTCGGCGATTGCGCGGCGAAACGGGCGGCGGCATCGCCGCAGGTCGAGAGCGCCGCGTCGCGCCGCGAGGTCGGCAGCGTCAGCCCGACGAGCGAACTGGCGACGGTGACGCAATCGTCGAGCACCAGGTCGTGCGCCGGCCGCGACAGGCCGGGGTGGAGCCGGCCCTCGGCCAGCACCTCGATCCGCTGGGCGATCCCCTTGCCGGCGAACAGGTAGGGGCTTGATTCGGCGAACAGCGCATAGGCCGATCCGGCCACGACGAGCAGGCAAGTGAAGGAAAGCAGCAACAGCGAGGCGGCGCCGTGCAGGCGTCGAGCCGTCATTGTCGCGCCCCCGGCAGACCGGCGTTACACGGCGAAACCTGCCGGGATTCAAGCAACGAGACGTGGTTAAGCTTGCTAATTCTGCCTGCTCCGGCCCCTCGCCACGAGAGTCGCCTTGTACTGCCAACATTGACCGCGACGGTCAGCGTGCAGTACCTTGCGCCATCCTGCGGAGATATTGTTATGCGAAACATACTTGGAACGCTTGCCGTCGCTAGCATGGTGACATTTGGCGCGATAGCCCCCGTAGGCGCCCAGAGCGTCGTCACCAGCATGTCGATCGAAGACATCAAGGCCAGCTGCCACGCCGATGGCGAGGATGAGGCGTGCCTCGCCGCCGTCCAGTCCTACATTGCCGATATCAAGGCCGCCGGCTTGCCGGCCGACCAGACCGACGCGCTGCTGGCGCAACTGGTGGTCGAGCTCGGCTCGGTCGCCTCGAGCCTGCCGCCCGAGGCCCGCGCCCGCGTCGCCAACGCCATCGGCGTCATCGCCAATGAAATTTCCGATACCGGTCTCGCCGCCCGCCTGCAGGTGGCTGCCGCCAACGTCCAGGCCGGCATCGACGTGGCCAGGGGCGACGTCGCGGCCAGCCCCGCCTGAGGGTTTTCGGACCAGCGATCCAGGCGGCAGCTTGGGGCGACGCCACGCGGTGTCGTCCTCGTCTGCCATTGCGGGGTGCCGGCCCGAAAGGCCAGCCGGCCGCAGAGCCGCCTCACGCCTCGCCGTAAATCGGCAGATGCTCGGTTCCGGTCAGCAGTTGCACCGCTTCGCGCACCGCCAGTTGTGAGGCGCCGAGCACGGTGCCGCGCGCCGGCAACTGGCTGGTCGTCACTTCGGTCTGCCAGGTGAGTTCGGCGATGACATCGCGGACCAGCGGCAGCAGCAGCTCGTTCTGGCCGACGCCGCCGCCCATGACGATGAGGCCGGGATCGAAAATGCTGACCACCGAGGCGGCGATGCGGCCGATGTCGATGGCGTGGGTTTCGACGTGGCGGCGGGCGGCTTTCGAGCCGTTGGCGGCCAGCTCGAACAGCTCGCGCGCCGTCTGGGGCGGGGCGCCGCGGTCGGTCCAATCGTTGCCGACGCGCTGCATCAGCGCGTGCGAGCCGAGGTAATCCTCGAGGCCGCTGCGCTGCGGCGCGCTGGTTGCCGACCAGGGGAACGGCAGGCGGGCGACTTCGCCGGCGGCGCCGTTGGCGCCACGCAGCAGTCGGCCGTCATGCACGAGGCCAAGGCCCAGCTTCACGCCGACCTGCAGGTAGGCGAAGGAGCGCCGGCCCTGGGCGCCGCCGCGATCGAGCTCGGCAATGGTGGCGCAGTTGACGTTGTTCTCGAACACCACGGATGCGTCGCCGAACTCGCCGATCGCGTCGCGGACGACATCGAGGTCGGCGCGATAGGCGAGCTCGGGGCGGTTTTTCGAGACGATCACCGGCACGGCCACCGAGACGGCGCGGAGCGGGCCGTGTGCGCTGGTGTTCTGGCGCAGCCGCTTGAGGATGGTGCGGATCGCCTTGCCGGTCTCGGCATTGAGGTGCACGGCCTCGGCGGAGGGCGTCTGCTCGATCTCGGCCAGCACGGTGCCATCGAGCGTCTGGGCCAGGGCGCGCACCTGCGTTGCGCCGGCATCGACGCCGATGACATAGCCGGCTTCGCGCCCGAGGCCATAGACCGTGGCCTTGCGGCCGCTGGCGCCCTGGGTCGTGCCGACCGGCTCGACGAGGCCGAGATCGCTGAGCTCGAGGATGGCCGCCGACATGGTGGGCTTGGAGAAATCCAGCAGGCTCCCCAGCATCGGGCGGGTGCTGCGACCGAGCAGGATGATGCGCCGGAACACCGCGCGGGCGCTTTCGGTCAACGGAGCAGGGGGCGTGGTGAAAGCGACGTTCAAGACCGACACACCGTCAGCAAAGCGAGTTGGATAAGTCTAGTCCGTTCAGTGTTGTCATGTCACGAACGGCGGTTGGGGCAGAAGGGATTTGGGTGGCGGAGTAACAGGAACTGGGGGCAGGGGGTGACGCACGGCCGGCAACACGTGCCGGTTTGCCTTCTCCCGCAAGGGGAGAAGGCACTCGCTGCGCTGTCGGTGGATCACGCCACCTCAGGCAGTTTCGTATCCGTCTGCCGATAGCGGAACACGCAGACCGGCAGGCCGGCGGCTTCGGCGAGGTCGGCGATGATCAGCTGGGTGGGCAGTGCTGCGAGGATGGCGGTGGCGAGGCCGTTGCTGGTCGCGGGGATGCGGATCACCACCAGGTTGTCGCGTTCGGCGACGTCGTTGCTGGTGATCAGCACCGTGGCGATGCCGAAGCCGGCGAGATCGGCCGCCAGCTGCACTTCCCGGCCATCGCCATAGACGATGACACCGGTGCCGGGATCGTTAGGCTCCATCGGGCCGTGGAGGAAGTTGAGGGTGTCCCAGTTCTGCGCGGGGACGCGTACCGCTTCGCGCAGCAACAGCGCGGCGTAACCCGCCGTCCCGTAGGCGACATTGGCGCCGACGCAATCGAGCGCCCGCTTGCCGGCGAGGAGCTTCCCGGCCCGCGCTACCGCTGTGGTGGTGGAAGCCCGTGTTGCTTCCAGCAGATCGCCGATCGTCGTCCAGTCAAAGCCCGAGGGGGTGCCGACGCGTTCGGCGATCAGCGCCAGCGCCAGGAGCGAACCCATATAGCTGGTGGTGTTGGGGCCGCTGTCGATGCCGCTGCCGGTGCCGATCATCTGGCCGACCGAGTCCTGCATCGGGGTATCGGCCGCCTGGGCGATGCCGAAGGTCACGGCCCTGGGGCGGAGCGCGGTGGCCCTCGCCGGCTCGACGCTGCGGCCGGAGGCGGAGACGGCGATATAGGCATCGGCCGCGTCGACGGCGGCATCATAGAGCTCGCCACCGGCGAGCGCGATGGCGCGGCGGCCCTGGGCGCGCAGCTGCGCGGCGCCGGCAATGCCGGCATAGAGGCTGGCGCCGATGCCGATCAGCCCGATGGTGCCGGTTCCGAGCGCCGTCAGATCGGCCGCGTCGAGCGCCTTGCCGGTGGTGCCGAGGGCATTGCGCAACGCTTGCGGTTCCAGGTCGATTGCGTCGCGGAAGGGCACGCGTGCCGGCATCGTCGTCTCCATGAATGGGCTTGGCAGAGGGCGCCCCATAGCTCGGGGATCGCGCCAGATGGGGCTGCATTAGTATATCAGCCTTACTTTCTGGCAAGCGCAAATTTAGGAAGGATCGCGCGTCGATGGGGTTGATCGATCCGTTTTATTAGTTAACCTTCCTAACCGCCAACTCTGGAGGGGCGCGAGGCGCCGCAGGGTCACGGCACAGGAGGTATCATGAAGACGACCAAAGCTTTTCGGGCTGCCCTGACGGCAGCGAGCGCCTTGATCGCCGTCGGGTTCGCCGGCGCGGCGATGGCCGAGGATGTGACGCTGGAATACTGGGTGTATTCCGACTTCGCCCAGGGCGACGCGCTCGCCATGCAGCAGGAGTTCATCAAGGAATTCACCGACGCGCACCCGGGCGTGAAGATCAATATCAGCGGCAAGGGCGATGACGACCTGACGGCCGGGCAGGTGGCGGGCGCCGCCAGCGGCACGGTTCCCGATGTCTACATGAACGCCCAGTCGGTCGGCGCGCAGCTGGTCGATGTCGGCGCCATGGCCAATATCTACACTCAGTTCATGGCGCTGCCCGAAGAACAGCGCGCCCAGTTCGACGCGGATGCGCTGGCAAGCTGCATGCCCAAGCCCGACGAGCTGTATTGCCTGCCCTATACTGGGTTCGGCTCGCTCCTGTTCCGCAATCTCACCGTGCTCGAGAAGGCCGGCATCGACCCAGCGACGCCGCCGGCCACCTGGGCGGAATGGTTCGAGCAGATGCAGAAGGTCAAGGCCGCCGGCATGTATGCCATCCCGGACGAGACGCTGGTGTTCAACTCGATCGCCGAGATCTACGCCACCACCGGCGGCACCGACAGCTGGGGCTTCGACTGGGCCAACCGCAAGACGCGGATCGATGAAGCCACCATGACCACGGTGCTGCAGAAATTCGTCGACATGGTGCCGCTCAATACCGGCACCAGCCGCAACGACCAGGCCACCAAGGACCTGTTCATCTCCAACCAGCTGGCCTTTCACACCATCGGCCCGTGGGTGAACCCCACCTATGACGAAGCGGCCAAGGCCAGCGGGCTGAAATATGATTTCGTGCTGATTCCGGGCGACACGGCCGGCAAGACCGGCGGCATCCGCAGCTACGAGATCGTCGCCGTGGCGCCGGGCAAGAACCAGGAAGTCGCCTTCCAGTTCGCCGCCTTCATCACCGAGAAGGCGCAGATGGCGCGCTGGGCCAAGCTGCTCGCCCGCTACAATGCCAATGCCGCGGCGATGGCCGACCCCGATGTCTCGGCCCTGCCGCTGATCAAGGTGTCGGTGGATGCCGCGCATGGCGCGATGGAAGTGGCGGCGCCGTACTTCGTCGGTTCGATCCCCAGCTGCTACAACTCGACGGTGATCGATTTCGCCTCGGCCACCGCGGATGGCGAGTATACGCCGGCCGAAGGCGCCAAGGAGATGATCGCCGCCCTCAACGAGTGCATGGCGCAATAAGCCACACGTGATGCTTCGCGCCGCGGCTGGCCCAGGTCAGCCGCGGCCCATCGGGGGCCGTCCATGCCGTTTCGCCGCTACCTGCCGCACTACCTGATGATCGCGCCGTTCATGGTGCTGTTCGCGGTGTTCTTTCTCTATCCGATCCTCAGCGGCCTCTATTACAGCTTCCACGATTGGAACGGCGTGCGGGTGCCCGAGTTCGTCGGCACCGACAATTATTCGAAGATCCTCGCCTCGCGCGATTTCTCCCGCGCCATGGGAAACCTCTTCGCCTACATCGCCATCACCGTGCCGCTCGGCATCCTCGTGGCGCTTGGCCTGGCGCTCCTGGTCGACAGCTTTACCGGCCGCTGGTCGAATTTCTTCCGCAACGCCTATTTCATGCCGGTGGTGCTGCCGGCCTTCCTCGCCGCCACCATCTGGCGCTGGATCTACGCCCCGAACTTCGGGCTGCTGAACATCGTGCTCGGCTGGTTCGGCATCCCGTCGGTCAACTTCCTCAACGATACCGGCACCATGCTCTACGCGCTGATCGCGGTGGATATCTGGGTGTCGGCCGGCTTCAACATGGTCATCGTCCTGGCGGGCCTCAAAAACATTCCCACCGAACTCTACGAGGCGGCGCGGCTCGATGGCGCGAGCAAGCGCCAGCAATTGTTCCACATCACCATCCCGATGCTGTGGCCGGTGCTGTTCTTCGTGCTCACCTACGGGCTGATCTCGGCCATGCAGGTGTTCGACAAGCCGTGGCTCCTGACCGGCTCGTCCTTCACGTCCTACGGCGGGCGGCGCAACGCGCTGCTGTTCCCGGTCATGGACATGATGGGGCGGGCCTTTGGCGGGGTGAAGTTCGGCGAAGCCGCCGCCTATGGGTTCCTGCTCACCATCGCCATCATTGTCGTCACCGGCGTGATGTTTGGCCTGCGCGCCTGGAGTGAACGCCGATGAGCACGATGCGCAAGCTGCGCCGCTTCACCGTGTGGACGGCGCTCAAATGGGTCTTCGCGATCGCCATCGCACTGGTCGCGGTGTTTCCGATCTGGTGGATGCTGAACGTGGTGTTCGCCCAGGCGGGCGAGCCGGTGTCGCTCAACCCGCGGCTGTGGCCGACCTCGTTCAGCGCCGGCATCGACAAGATCAGCACGATCTTTGCCCAGACCGGGTATCTGAGGGCCTACGGCGTCTCGATCCTCTACGCGCTGCTCACCATTGCCGGCGTGCTGCTGGTCGGCTCGCTCGCGGCGTTCGAGTTCTCGCTGTTCGAGTTTCCCGGCCGCAAGATCCTGTTCGGCGTGGTGCTGCTGGCGCTGATGGTGCCGACCGCGGTCACCATCATCCCGACCTATGTGCTGGTGTCGCGGCTCGGCTGGCTCAACACCATGGAAGGGCTGGTGGTGCCGGGGCTCGCCTCCGCGTTCGGCCTGTTCATGCTGGTGCAGTTCATGCGCGCCATCCCCAAGGACATGATCGAGGCGGCGCGGCTCGATGGGGCAGGGCACTTCCAGATCTACTGGCACGTGGTGCTGCCGCTCTGTCGCAACGCCCTGGTGACGCTTGCCATCCTCACCTTCATCCAGACCTGGGGCAATTACATGTGGCCGCTGATCGTGGGCACCAAGGAAGAGCTCTACACCGTGGGGCAGGTGGTGGGCTTGTTCAACTCGCCGCTGTCGCACCACACGGTCGATACGGTGATGACGGCGAACCTCCTCGCGGCCGTGCCGCCGCTGATCTTCTTCCTCATTTTCCAGCGCCAGATCGTCCAGGGCATCGCCATGTCGGGCAGCAAGGGCTGAAGGAGCAATTATGGCCTTCCTCGATATTTCCGCGGTCTCGAAATCCTTCGGCTCGGTCAGCATCCTCCGGGACGTCGACCTCTCGATCGAACAGGGCGAGTTCGTGGTGTTCGTCGGCCCCTCGGGTTGCGGCAAATCCACCCTGCTGCGCATGATCTCCGGCCTCGAGGAGATCAGCGCCGGCACCATCTCGATCGAAGGCGAGGTGATGAACGAGGTCGAGCCGGCCGATCGCGGCGCGGCGATGGTGTTCCAGTCCTATGCGCTCTACCCGCATATGACGACGTTCCAGAACGTCTCGTTCGGCCTCAGGATGGCGCACAAGGCGCGCGATTTCATCGCCGCCCGGGTCAATGAAGCGGCAACCATCCTGCAGCTCGAAAAGCTGCTGGAGCGGAAACCCGGGCAGCTCTCGGGCGGACAGAAGCAGCGCGTCGCCATCGGCCGGGCGATCGTGCGCGAGCCCCGGGTGTTCCTGTTCGATGAGCCGCTGTCGAACCTCGATGCGGAATTGCGCGTGCAGATGCGGGCCGAGCTGACCGAACTCCACAAGCGGCTCGGCACCACGATGATCTACGTGACGCATGACCAGATCGAGGCGATGACGCTGGCCGACAAGATGGTGGTGATGGCCGGCGGCCTGATCCAGCAGGCCGGGCCGCCCCTGACCCTTTACGACGACCCCGACAACCAGTTCGTCGCCGGGTTCGTGGGTTCGCCCAAGATGAACTTTCTGCCGGCGCAACTGGCCTCGGCCGACGCCGGCTCGGTCAGGCTGACGAGCCTCGGCCAGTCGGCAGAGATCAGTCTGCCGATCGGCGGTGTCGGCGGCGGCGCCCGCGCGGTGACGCTGGGGGTTCGCCCCGAGCATCTGACGATCGGCGCCGACGGCGAGCTCGATGGCCGGGTCACCCTGGTCGAAGAACTGGGGGCCGAAAGTTTCGTCCACCTGACGGTGAGCGATGGAACGGCCGTCATCGTCCGGGCGCGACGCGATGCGGCGCGGACCGGCAGCACGGTACGCCTCAGGATCGACCCGAGCCGGGCCCTGCTGTTCGAACGCGATGGGTTGCGGGTCCGCGGGAGCGCCGGCCGGCAATGAGTTCTCTCGGTTCTGCACCGGCTGCGCTGTCGATCGGCATCGATATCGGCGGCACCAAGACGCACCTGCGGGCGCTGCCCGATGGTGGTGGCGAGGGGCGCGACCTGATCGTGACGAGCGCCAGCTGGCGCCAGCGCGACTGGGACGAAGATGCCGAGGGTCTGCTGGCGCTGGTCGGCCGGTTGACCGGGGGAGCGCCGGTCGGCGCCATCGGCATCGGGGCGCATGGCTGTGACGACGCCGAGGAGTGCAAGGCGCTCGAAACCGCCGTCGCGGCGCGCACCAGCGCCAGGGTGGCGGTGGTCAACGATGCCGAACTGATGCCGCTGGCGCTGGGTTTTCCGGGGCAGATCGGCGTCGTCGCCGGCACCGGCTCGATCGCGGTGTGCCGCCCCGCGCCCGACCGCATGCTGCTGGCCGGCGGCTGGGGCTGGATCGTCGGCGACGAGGGCAGCGCCGCGGCGCTGGTGCGCCAGGCGGTACGGGCGGTGGCGCTGCATTTCGACCGCGGCGGCGATGCCACGGAGCCGCTCGCTGCGGCCATCCTCGCCTCGCTCGAGGTCAAAGCCATTCCGCGGCTCGGCAGCACGCTGGGGCAGCTGCGGTCGGCGGCCGAGGTTGGCGTTCACGCTGTGGCGGTGTTCGCCGCCGCCGAGCGCGGCTCGCTGCTCGCCAACCAGGTGATCCGCGAAGGCGGCCGCATGCTGGCCGAACTGGCGGCTTTGCTCGACGCGCGCGGCGCCGGGGCCAGCCATGTGGTGGCCGGCGGCAGCGTGATCGTCGAGCAGCCGAGTTTGTGGGCGGCGTTCGTCGCCGGCCTTGGCGAGACTGCCGGGCACCTGACGCCGCATTTGTTCACCGGCAAGCCGGTGGAAGGGGCTTGTGCGCTGGCGCGGTTGCAGCGGTAGTTGCCTTCTCCCCTTGCGGGAGAAGGTGCCCGAAGGGCGGATGAGGGGTATCTCTCCGCGCACTCCTGTCGTTCCTCGCTTCGCTCGGACCGCGCTACACTTTGTTTCGCGATACCCCTCATCCGGCGCTGCGCGCCACCTTCTCCCGCAAGGGGAGAAGGCAAGGGGTGCGTATCGCCGCGTAAGCTGCAGTCCTCACCAGTTGGCAATCCGCCCATCTGCCAGCACCGACTCCGTCGCCGGGATCACTTCCTGCTTGAACGGGTAGCGGGCGGCGGCCTGCTCGTCGATTTCGATGCCGAGGCCGGGTGCGTCGGGGATCGGCCAGGCGCCGTTGACGAGATTCAGCGGGTAGGTGGCACAGATTTCCTCGAACCAGGGGACGATGCCGACGGCTTCTTCCTGGATGACGAAATTGGTGGTGGCGGCGTCGAATTGCAGCGCCACGGCGCCGGCCACCGGGCCCATCGGGTTGTGCGGGCACACCCCCATATGCGCCGCCTCGGCAATCGCCGCGATCTTGCGGCCGCCGGTAAAGCCCATGCAATGGGCGAGGTCGGGCTGGATATAGGCGACGGCGCGGGTCTGGGCCACTTCGAGGAATTCGCGCGGGGTGAACAGCCGCTCGCCGGTGGCGAGCGGGCAATCGACCCGTCGGGCGATATCGGCCATCGCCGCGGTATCGCCGGGCTGGATCACTTCCTCGCAGAACAGCGGTTTGATCGGCTCGATCGCCTTGATGTAGGCGATGGCGGCATCGAGCGAATCCGGGCGGCCGTGGAAATCGGTCATGATCTCGACGCCGTCGCCGACCCGCTCGCGCACCGCGGCGGCGAGCTTCTCGACATGGCGGACGGCGGGCAGGGGCGCGTCGTACCCGGTATAGGGGACGAAGCCGAGCTTGATGGCGTCGTAGCCCATCTCGACGGTTTCCTGCACCGCATCGCAGAAGCGAGAGATATCGGTGTTGGGGACGCGGGCCGAGGCATCGCCGCGCTTCAGATGGGTATAAACCCGCACGTGATCGCGCACCCGGCCACCCAGCAGCTGCCACACCGGCACGCCGAGCGCCTTGCCCTTGATGTCCCACAGCGCCTGCTCGATGCCCGAAACGGCGGTGAGGCCGATCGAGCCGAGCGGCCAGAAGCTGAAGCGGGTCATGGTGTTGACCAGGTGCTCGATGCGCAGCGGATCCTCGCCGATGAGGAAGGGCGCGAGATCGTCGATGGTGCCTTTCACCGCCCGGGTCTTCCACTCGAGCGTCGCCTCGCCCCAGCCCCAGAGGCCTGGCTGATCGGTCAGCACCTTCACGAAGATCCAGTTGCGGTGGATGGCGTTGACGACGACGGTTTCGATGCCGGTGATTTTCATTGGTTTCTCCCATGGGGGCGCACTGGCCTCTCCTTGATCCTCCCCCGCCACGCGGGGGAGGATCAAGGAGAGGCCGGCGTTTCCGGCTAAGCCGTCCTGATTTCGTTCGCTTCGAGATAGTCTCGGTTCATCTCGATGCCGAGACCTGGCACGCGGGGCAGCTTCAGCGTGCCGTTGGAGTTGTCGAGCCGGGTGTGCATCAGTTCGTTGTAGCCAGAGAGGTCCCAGCGCGAGGTCTCGAGCCGGTAGAAATTGGGCACCGTCATCATCACATGGGCGCCGGCCAGCACGTTGATCGGCCCGCCCGCATCGTGCGGCGAGATCGGCACGTAATAGCCTTCGGCGAGGATGGCGATCTTCTTCATTTCGGTGATGCCGCCGGTCCAGGTGACATCGGGCATGATGTAGTCGGCGAGCTTCTGCTCGAGGATGGGCACGAAATCCCATTTGGTGTGGGCGCGCTCACCGACCGAAATGGCGGCGTTCACCTTCTCGCGCACCTGCTGCAGGGCGCCATAGCTCTCGGGCGGCACCGGCTCCTCGAACCAGTCGATCTGGCCGGCTTCCTCGAGCGAACGACAGAGCCGGATGGCGGTGGGCACGTCGAAGCGGCCATGCGCGTCGATCAGGATTTCGACCCCGGGGCCGGCGGTCCGGCGGATCAGGGCGGTCAGATCGGCGGCCTTTTTTTCGTCGGCGCGCGACAGCATGCCGTCGAGATAGCCATCGCGGCGCTCGCGGTCGCCCTGGTAGGGGAAGGGGTCGAATTTCAGCGCGGTGTGGCCGGAATTGACGATGTCGGTGATCTCGGCGACCACGGCGGCATCGGAGGTGAACTTCGACTGGTCGGGGTGGGTGTAGAGCGAGATCTCGTCGCGCACCGCGCCGCCGAGCAGCTCATAGACCGGCAGCCCCAGCACTTTGCCGCGGATATCCCACAAGGCGATGTCGATGGCGCTGACGCATTCGCAGGCGGCGCCGCGGCTGCCCATATAGGTGAAGCTGCGGAACAGCTTGTGCCACAGCCGCTCGATGCGGCTGGGGTCCTCGCCCTCGATCTGGCCGCTCACCTGCTTGAGGATGGCGGCAAGCGCCCGGTTGGCGATCTTGGTGGTCGAGGTGATCTCGCCCCAGCCCGAAATGCCTTCGTCGGTGGTCACTTCGACAAACAGGTATTCGCCCCAATAGGAGCTGCTGGCCTTGACCAGCCAGGGCCGCACTCCGGTGATCTTCATGTGATGGCTCCCTCAAACCATGGCGCGGATGCCGCGCAACAACTGCCTCAGCCGGCGCGCGCCGCCCGTGAAGCACGCATCTGTTCGAGCACGTGCCGGCCGGCGCCATCGACATGCGCGGCAATCAGGCTGGCGGCCTTGTCGGCATCGCCGATCCTGACCAGCCGGATCAGTTCGCGATGTTCGCGCATCACCTGCGCCTGGCGCACCAGGGTGTACTGGTAGCGCCGGGCCACCGCGCGCAGCACCTCGCGATGCTTCCACCAGAGCTCGGCGGCGAGGTGGTTGTAGTGGCGCTCGTACATGACGTTGTGGAACTGGGTGTCGAGTTCGCCGTGCAGCACCTGGTCGCTGAAGTTGTTGGCCTCGATCTGATCCTGGATCCGCTCGAGCGCGGCGATGTCGACCGATGTCGCCATGCCGACGAACCAGCGCACCATCGACGGTTCGATCAGCACGCCGATCTCGTAGGTGTCGCGGACGAAATCCTGGTCGATCGGGCGGACCCGGGCACTCTTGTTGTGGACGATCAGCACGAAGCCCTGCGAGCGCAGCAACTGCAGCGCTTCGCGCACGGCATTGGCGGGGGCCCGGTGCCGCTCCGACAGCTCGGCGACCACGAGGCGCGAATTGGCCTCGAGGCGGCCCGAGATGATGTCGTCGCGGATCAGCTCGTAGACGGCGGCGCCTTCCTCGGACACGCCGGTCGGATCGATGCCCACAGGCGGCCGGGCCTTGAACGCACTCATCTCTGCCGATCCCCCAGACGCTGCCGACATCAGTAGTTTTGCCGGTTTCGCGCCGGATTTCCAGAGAGCTGACTCAGATTTTGCAAAATTCTGGTTGTCTGTGCCGAAATCCTGGCGCTACTCTACGCAACCGGCCCGTTGCCGGACAGGCATTCTCGACTGGCGCGAGGGGCGCCCGTCGCGGATGGAGGGAGGAAATCAATGTCAGAACACGGACTTGGCAGTGCGCTTGTGCGCGGCACGCTGTCGGCTGCGCTGGTCACGGGCCTCACGGCCTCGACGGCGCTCGGCGCCGGCATCGACATCAGCAAGTGGTCGCCCGACTATGTGCGCTCGATCGCCGGTACCGAGACCTTCGATACGGTCGGTCACTGCAACTCGGTGACGCCGACCGACTACAAGGGCAAGCTGACCTTCTGGTACCAGGGGATCTTCGAAGCCGATCCGCAGATCATGCGCGACAATTACCGCGATTTCTTCGCGGCGTTCCGCGCCACCTATCCGGGGATCGAGCTCGTCGAGCAGGGCATCACCTATAACGAGCTGCTCGACAAGTTCCGCACCGCGCTGCTCGGCAATTCGGCGCCGATGACCATCCGCCTGCAGATCCTTGGCGGCACCGAGTTCGCCGCCAAGGGCTATCTCGAGGAGCTGAAGCCCGAGGATGTCGGCTACCAGCCCGACGATTTCTGGCCCGGCGCGATGAAGGCGGTGACCTGGGACGGCAAGGTCTACGGCATTCCCACCAATAACGAGACCATGGCGTTCATCTGGAATGCCGACATCTTCAAGCGGGCCGGGCTCGACCCGGACAATCCGCCCGCCACCTGGGACGACGTGGTCAGCTATTCCAAGCAGATCCACGACAAGCTGGGGATCGCCGGCTATGGGCTGGTCGCCAAGCAGAATGCCGGCAACACGCCCTACCGCTACATGCCGCAGCTCTGGGGCTATGGCGGCGGGGTGTTCGACGAGGCCGACCCGAACCCGACCTATGGCGAGGTGCGGCTCGACAGCCCCGAGAGCATCCGCTCGCTGCAGGCCTCATACGACATGTATGTGCGCGACAAATCGGTGCCGGTCTCGGCGCTCACCAACACGCAGGGCGAAAATCAGGCGCCGTTCATTTCGGGCCAGCTGGGGATGATGATCTCGCACCCCTCCGAATATGCGCGGATGGTCGAACTCGCCGGCGCCGCCACCGGTTCGGACAAGGCGGTGGCCGATACCGTACTCGAGAACATGCGCTACGGGCTGATCCCCACCGGGCCGGACGGCAAGCGCGCCGTGGTGTTCGGCGGCTCCAACATCCACATCGTCAAGTCGGAATATGTGGAGGGCGGCAAGGTCGACGAGCCGGCAGCCAAGGCGCTGATCTGCATGTGGACCAGCCCGGAATGGTCGCTGAAGCTGGCCTGGGCCGGCTCCAACCCGGGCAATGTCAACGGTTTCAAGACCGAGTGGATGAAAGAGCGGCTCGATACCATCAAGTTCCTCGACGTCACCACTTCGATGCTGCCCAACGGCATCCCGTTCCCGGCGCTGCCGGAAGCGCCCGAGATCATGAACATCATCGTCCCCGACATGATGCAGAACGCGCTCACCGGCTCGATGACGGTGGAACAGGCCGCCAAGGACGCAGCCGAAAAGGTGCGGAAGATCCACGGCGGCGGCGGGCTCTAGCACAAGGTGGGGCCGGGCGTCGCAGCCCGGCCCCAACCACAACCCCGCAATGCGGGCCCGGGCGCAGAGGCTCGGGGCCGCGGCGCTAGCGGCCGACCAGCGCCAGGTTGATCTGTTCGGCCAGCTGGTGCTGCTCATAGGGCTTGCCCAGCCGCGCCACGTCGAGCTTCACGTCTCCCGGGAGCTCGGCGTAGCCGCTGGCCAGGATGACCGGCAGGTCGGGCCGCAGCGAGCGGGCGGCGAGGATGAGCTCGGCGCCGGACATTTTCGGCATCGAGAAGTCGGTGATCATCAGGTCGATGGTGGCGCCGCCGCGAATGATTTCCAGCGCGTCGGGCCCCGAGTTCGCCTCGATGACCGAGTGGCCCAGGTCTTCCACCATGGCGACGGTGCTCATGGCGATAAGAACGTCGTCATCGACGACGAGGATTGACGAGCGTCCGGCCGGCGCGGCCCCGCTGGCCGTGCTCTGCTCGATTTCCACGGGTTCGACTCCATCGGTTTGGGCGGCGGGAAGCAGCATGGTTGCGGTGGTGCCTCTGTCGGGGGCGCTCACCAGCCGGAATGCTCCGCCCAGCTGCAGGGCAAGGCCGTGGATCATCGACAGGCCGAGCCCGGTTCCCTTGCCCACTCCCTTGGTCGAGAAGAACGGCTCGACGGCGCGCCGCAGCGTTTCGGCGTCCATGCCCTTGCCGGTGTCGGTCACCGCGAGGCCGAGATAGCGGCCGGGCGCCAGGTCGGGGTCGCTGCCATCGATGGTCACGTCGCTCACATCGATGCTGATGGTGCCGCCATCGGGCATCGCGTCGCGCGCATTCACCACCAGGTTCAGCAAAGCCAGCTCGATCTGGTTGGCGTCGACAATGGCCACGGCCGACCCGGCGGTGGAGCCGATGACGATATCGACGCCGGCTCCCGCCGATTGCCGCATCAATGGGCTCAGGCCCTCGGCCAGCTCGCGCAGGTCCACTTTCTTGACTTCGAGTTCCTGGCGGCGGGCGAAGGCCAGCAGGCGCTGGGTGAGGGAGGCGCCGCGCCGTGCCCCCTCGAGCGCCCCTTCGATCAGCCGCACCGCCCGCTCATCATTGGCGACATGCCGGCGCAGCACTTCGAGATTGCCCAGCACGGCCATCAGCAGGTTGTTGAAGTCGTGCGCCACGCCGCCGGTGAGCTGACCGATGGCTTCCACCTTCTGTGCCTGGATCAGCAGCTCTTCGGCCTTCTCGCGCTGCTGCATGGCGAGGATGGCGCGCTCATGCGCGTCCTCGAGCGCGGCGGTGCGTTCGACGACACGTTGCTCGAGGCTTTCATTGACCGACACGAGCTGCTGCTCGAAAGTCTTGCGCGCGGTAATGTCGGAGGAGACGCCGACCATTTTCGAGGGTTTGCCGGCAGCATCGACAATCAGGCGCCCGTGGATCTCCGCCCAATGGGCGGTGCCGTCGGGCCACAGGGTGCGATACTCGATCTCGTAGTCGTCGCCCGATTGGATGGTGTGGTTGACCGCCGCCTGCATGCGGTCGCGATCCCGCGGATCAATGGTGGCAAGCAGCTGGGGATAGCCGAACAGGTCGCCGGGGGCTCGGCCGAATCCTGCCTTGCAGGTCGCCGACGCATCGAGCGCCATGGTCGCGAGGTCGAGTTCCCAGGTGCCGAGATTGCCGGCCAGCAGGGCGGTTCTGAGCCGTTCCTGGCTTTCGGCCAGTTCCAGCATACGGCTGCGGGCATCATATTGGCGCTGCCGCGCGCCGATGGCGGCCTTGACGATGCTGGTGAAGGTGGTGGGATGAAACGGGCGCTCGAGAAAGGTGACGTTGCCCAGCAGTTCCAGCAGGCGCGCGGCCTGGGGGTTGCGTTCGGGGCCGCCCCCGGCATGTGACAGCACCACGATGGGCAGGTCGGACCATGCCGGCTGGCGCTTCAGCCACTGGTCGAACCCCCTGAGGTCGGTGGTCGCCAGCTCTTCCTGGGTGATGAGCACCATGCTCACGTCATCGCCGAGCGCCGCGACGAGGGCGTCGACGCCCGACACCGCCCGGGCGCCGAACCCGGCGCTTTCGAGCATGGAGGTGGCGACGGCGGCATCCCGGCCACGCGGCGTCAGGACAAGCGCAAAGCTGGCTTGGGTCACGGCGTTGCAGAACCGATCTTGGCTGAGTTGCCGACAAAAGTGGGGATCCCGCGCAGCACGCCCTGGAACTCATCGAGCGGCTTGCCGACGACGAGGCCACCGGTACCCATCCAGAACTCGCGGATGGTGTCTTCGTGGCCGCTAGTGCGCTTCTTGATGATCGAGATGGCGCGCCGCACCTTGCCCACCGCCTCGAAGTAGCGGAGCAGGATGACGGTGTCGGCGAGGTAGGTTACGTCCACTGGAGATTTCATGTCACCGACCAATCCATGCTGCGCGATGGTCAGGAACGTCGATGCCCCCTGTCGGTTCAGATATTGCAGCAATTCGTGAATGTGCAGGACGAGCGCATTCTCCTCCGGCATCGCCGCCTGGTAGCCGTTGAGGCTGTCGATCAGCACGGTCTTGGCGCCCAGCGTATCCACCGCCCGGCGGACACGATGCGCGAACTCACCCGGTGACAGCTCGGCCGCGTCGACCTGTTCGAGGTGCAGCGATCCGCTGTCGATCATCGCCTGCAGGTCGAAGCCGAGGACCTTCATGCGATCGAAAAGCAGGCCGAGTTCCTCATCGAAGATGAAGGCCACGGCCTTGTCGCCGCGCGCAATCGCGGCCGCCACGAACTGGAATGCCACCGTGCTCTTGCCGGTGCCGGCCGGCCCGATGATCAGGGAGCTCGAACCGGCCTCGATGCCGCCGCCGAGCAGCGCATCGAGTTCGGTCGAGCCGCTGGTCAGCCGCCGGCGCTCGAAGCCGGTCTTGTGTTCGGCCGAAACGAGCCGCGGGAACACCTGCAGTCCGCCGGTCTGGATGGTGAAATCGTGGAAGCCGCCGCGAAAGCGCTGGGCGCGATACTTGACCACTTTCAGCCGGCGACGGTCGGCGCCGTAATCGGGGGTGTTCTCCTCGAGCCGGATCACCCCGTGGGCGACGCTGTGAACCGTCTTGTCGGTCGCGTCCGAGGTCAGGTCGTCGAGCAGCAGCACGGTTGCGCCGTTGCGGGCGAAGTAATGCTTCAACGCCAGGATCTGGCGACGATAGCGCAGCGAGCTTTGCGCGAGGAGGCGGATCTCGGAGAGGCTGTCCAGCACCACGCGCTGCGGCTTGACGCTCTCGACCTGCTCGAAAATGGCTTTGGTGGCTTCGCCCAGTTCGAGATCGGACGAATAGAGCAGCGTCTGGGTCTGGTCGGTGCTCAGCAGGGTTTCGGGAGGCACCAGCTCGAACACCTTGATCAGCGGGCCCATGCTCCAGCCATGCGAGGCGGCGCCCATGCGCAGCTCACTTTCGGTCTCGGACAGCGTTATGTAGAGGCCGGTCTCGCCGGCCCGCTCGCCCTCGAGCAGGAATTGCAGGGCGACCGTGGTCTTGCCGGTGCCGGGGGTCCCTTCGAGCAGGAACAGGTGGCCCACCGTGAGGCCGCCCGCGGTGATGTCATCCAGTCCGGGAATGCCAAGCCTGGCTTTTTGAACGGCTTTCGCGCCATCATTCATTATCGTTGCTCGGGTTGTGAGTGAGGAGGCTGGTGTGTCTGGGGATCGCCAGCTGCATGCAATGACGCCGATCCTGCGGCGGGAGGGAAAGT
>MKVB01000011.1:96867-110233 GCA_001899085.1 Devosia sp. 66-14
TGCCGATAAACGAGGCAAACCGCTGTTGAGTTTCCTCGAGGCCCGAACGAGGGGCTCAGGCCGGCTGCGCCGGGTGGCGCCGCCTGATCAGAATGCATCATGACGCCTGCCGAAACTTTGCCCTGCAATCGGGCCGAAGCTTCGGAGGGGACATGTCGATGACGATGGCAGGCAGGTTGGGTGTGCGGCTCTTGCTGTGGGGGGTGCTGCTGGGCGCCGGCGCCGGCATGGCGCAGGAGCTGACAGTCGACAGCGCTGCGCTCGGCGACAAGCAGCAGGCCCGGCAGCTGCAGCAGCAACTGATCGATCTCAGCTTTCTCTCCGGCAAGGCCGATGGCGCCTTCGGCAAAGCCAGCCGCGCCGCGTTCGGCAAGTTCCTCGCGCATTACGGGCCGGAGCGGCCCTTCGCGCTCGATGCCGAGAGCGTGGCGCTGCTCGGCAGCACCCATGCGGCGCTCACCACGCCGCCCTGGCAGACCCCATCGGCCGATTTCGGCATGCTGGAGCGGGGCCAGGAATTCACCTGGGATGGGCGGACGCTCGATCCGCGCTGCGCCAACCCGAAATGCTCGGTCGCAACGTTCCTCCTCACCACCGGCGATCTCAACGGCGATGGCCGCCCCGAGCTGGTCTATGGCAGCTTCTACAACGACCCGTACGGCAAGCAGCTCGACCGCGAGGCGCCGCTGATCATCTACTCGCCCGATGCCGAGGGGAAGTTCACGCCGCTGGCGGTTACCACCGACCAGCCGGACGGGGTGCGGCGCAAGCATATGCGGCTCGCCGAGATCGCCGATTTCAACGGCGATGGGGTGAACGACTTGTTCGTGGCGGCGCACGGCTACGATTATCCGCCGTTCAAGGGCGAGCAGAACATCCTGCTGCTGTCGTCTCCCGGCGGTCTCGTCGATGTGTCGCGAAGCAATATTCCGCTGCAATCGGACTTTGCCCACGGCGTCGATTCCGCCGATCTCGACGGCGATGGCGATCTCGACATGATCGTGATCACCAATAACGGCGCCGCCCGGATCGAGAGCTACGTGCTGTGGAACGACGGCACGGGCAAGTTCACCGCCGCCGGGCTCGATACCATCCTCGATCGCGAGCTGGCGCTCTACATGGTGCCGGGGATCAAGTCGTGGTCGAAATATGTGGGCATCGCCATCACCGATCTCGACGATGACGGGCATCCCGACCTGGTGCTTCAGGGCAGCGGCGACGATGCCGCGCGGCGCCCGTCCTATAGCGGGATGACCCGCACCCGCGTCGCCTTCGGCGATGGCAGCGGCCGGTGGAGCATGGAGAACACGGTCGAGCTGCCGGTCGATCGCTGGGGCGACGCCACCCACACGCCTTACGCGCTGCCGCTGGATATCGATGGCGATGGCGACAAGGACCTGGTGCTCTCGGTGGCCTACAGCGCCAGCAAGACCAACTGGGCCGGCTCGTTCTACCAGGTGCTGCGCAATGACGGCGGCCGGCGGTTCACCGACACCACGGCGACGGCGCTGTTCCCGCAGGGGTTCGATCCGCTCGAGGCGTTCTGGGCGCCGAGGCTGAGCGCCGCCGACCTCAATGGCGACGGCATCGACGATATCGTCGCGACGGCCGAGGATGCCTGGCGCTTTCCGGCCTCGGAGGCCAAGCGCCGCACGGTGCGCATCATGATCGGCGACGGCAAGGGGCACTTCGCCCGGGCCAACCCGCAGCAATGGGGCGGCAAGATCTGGGAAGGCCAGGGCCTCGGCGCCGGCGACTTCGACGGCGACGGCGATATCGACATTGCCGGCATCTGGCCGACGGGCGAACCGCAGCGGGATGGCGGCTTCCTGTTCAGCGGCTTTGCGGCGACGATCTACGAGAACCAGGGCAAGCCGGTGCATCTGCCGCTCACCGCGGCTGTCGACATGCCCGCTGAAGGCGCCACCAGCACGCGGCAGCAGGCGAGCCTCTTCGATGGCGGCTCATCGGAGATCAACACGCTGTTCCGCACCGAGATCCTCTCGGGCGACAAACCCGGCGGGCTCGGGACCTTCGCCTTCAACATCGCGGGCCGCTACGCCTCCAACCGGGGGGATTTCTTCGAGCTGCGGCTGGTCATCCATACCCCTGCCATCGGCAAGCGGGACATGGCGGCGCTGTCGAAATGCCGCTCGGACGCGGTCGACACCTGGGATGACGGCACCAGCCACCTCGCCATCCATTTCGTCCGCCGCGGCACGGTGTGGGCGGCGCGCAGCGGCGACTGCATCCTCGGCGCCGCGCCGGCCGATACCGCGGCGGTGGCGCGCTATGTCATCGACAACCTCGCGGCATTGGCCTCGGACCTCGTCGCCAGCGGCGAAGTCGACCAGGTGTCGAACGACAACCTGAAGGCGTGGATCGGCGTCGTCGCCGCAGGGGAGGTGTCGCTCGAGGCGGCGATGTAGGGCGACCCTGCCTCGCCGGTGCCGCACGGCGCGGCGCGTCCTGGTGCATGAACAGCGGTTCCGACCCGCTGTAATTGCCGCCATGTCCTCGAAACGGCGAGCCTGCCGTTGCGAGATCGGTCCGCGGGGAAAGCAGATCGGCAGAGAAAACCGCCGGTCCCTCGCCATCACCTCCCGTGATGTCTCGATCAATTCTGCGATCGAGATGCCCGAAAGGGTGACAGATCGAATAAATGCATGGCAATTTGTGCGACAATTGCGGCGCGGTGGATGCGTTACAGCAAAGGCGCTCGGGTTGGGGACGGCAGTGCAGGCAAACTGGTCGGACGACGAGTATATCGGATACGAGCACCGGATCTATGAAGCGGCCGTGGTGCCGGAACTGTGGCCGGAGGTGCTGGCGACGCTGGGTACGGTGAGCAACAGCGCCGGGGGCGTGCTGCTCTGCTTCAACGAGCGCGGCACCCACACCACGCAGGCGCCGGCGCTCGATCGGGTGACGCGCCGCTTCGTCGAGGAGGGCTGGGGCAAGCGCAACCCGCGGGCCGGCGGGGTGATTGCCAAGGGCCTGGTCGGGGCGCCGCGCTTCGTCACCGAGGTCGATTATTTCGACGAGGGCCAGGCCGACCGCGATCCGATGACGCGCGAGCTGTTCCGGACCGAAGGCCTGGGTTGGGCGGCGGGGTTCCTGCTGCAGCTGCCGCATGACGACCTGATCGTCATGAGCGTCGAGCAATACCAGGAGCGCGGGCCGATCCAGGGCCGCGACCTCGAGCGGCTGAACAGCCTCTACCCGCATCTGGCGCGCGGCGCCATGCTGGCCGGCCGGGCCAACCTCGAGCGGGTGCGGGTGGCGATCGACACGCTCACCGCCATCGGCATCCCTGCCGCGGCGATCAGCCCGAACCGGCGAGTGATCCTCGCCAATGCCGGCTTCGACGCCGCCACCCATGTGTGGACGACGCGGGGCGGCGACAGGCTGGGGCTGCATGATCGCACCGCGGACGGCCTGCTGACGCAAAGCCTCGAGCGGCTGAGCAGCGCCTATGGCCCCCGTTCGATCCCGATCAGGCAGGAAGTGGGCGGCGCGGTGACCGGGGTGGTGCAGATCATCCCGATCCGCCGGGCGGCTCACGATGTGTTCGGCAGTTCCGCGGCGATCGTGGTGCTCAACGAGCCCAAGCAGGCGATGGCCGACGCGACGCTGATCCACTCGCTGTTCGACCTGACGCCGGCCGAACTGGTGGTGGCGCAGGCGATCGGCTCGGGCCTGTCGGTGGCGGCGATCGCGCGGCAGAACCATCGCAGCGTGGCGACGATCCGCAACCAGCTGGCGAGCGTCATGTCGAAGACCGGCTGCACACGCCAGGCCGAACTGGCGCTGTTGATGCGCCAGTTGGCGGTATCGCCCAAGCTTTATGGCGAGCGCTAGCGCCGGCCTCGCCGGTCCGCTCAGGCACCGGGGGGCGGCGCAACGACGCTGTCCAGCTCCCAGGTGATCAGCAGTTGCCCGGGCCCGAAGATCCGGTAGGCCGCCTCGATCAGGGCGGGGCGATAGCGGTGAGCCTGCGTCTTGTCGAGCATCGAGAGGCGAAAGCGGCACCTCGCCGCTATTCCAAACTCCAGGGCGATGGCGCGCCAGTTGGCGTCGATGCGCTCGGCGCCGGTGAGATGGAGCGTATCCCAGGCCGCCTCGGGCATTTCCAGCCGAACGAGATCCAGCAATGCGTCGGTTTCGGCCTCTCCATAGCGAGAATGGCCGTAATAGCTGATCACCTGTCGCACCTCGCTGCCGGTCGCGCGATCAAGAGGTAGCGGGCGTCGTGATGTCCCGCAACCTGCCGACCCTCGTCCTCGGCCACAATGGAGCGAGGTGCGCGATCCGTGCTAAGCGCTTCGGCATCAGAGGAAACGACGATGGATGTCTTTCGACAACTGGTCGAGGCGCTGCTCGAGCAGCGCGTCAGTGCCGAAAACTTCGAAGCGGCCTACCTTCGCGCCTATAGCGAGGCCGCGGCGGCAGGCGTCAGCATTCCGTTTGCCGCGGACCGACTGTTCTATGCCGTCGACGCCTATTGCAGCGATCCCAGCTTGCGAGGCCCGCTCGATATCGATGAGGCCACGCTTCGGAGCGAAGCTCGCGAGGCCCTGGCGCGCTGGTCCCTGCCATGGCCTCCGGCTACCGCGCCCGCGGCGTAGACCGCCACAATCCCTGCCGGCCGGCGTCATCGCGCGAGCGCCCAGCGCCGGTCCACCCTGGCTAGTAAGAATGCATCATGATGGGGAGCCGCGACGCACCTAGGGTCGCGGGTGAACATCATGTGCTGTTGCGGCGCAGTCGGGGGCGAGGGCGCCAGTGGATACCATTTCTGCTCGCGTGGAAGAGCTTTCCACGCGCATTTTCATGCGTCGTGTCACCGCGGCGAGCGAACGGGAACAGGTGTTTCGGCTCCGCCACGCCTGCTACCTCGAGGAAGGCGCGATCGATCCGCTGCCGGGCGGCATGCTGTGCGATCAGTTTGACCAGGCCGGCAGTTCCGAGATCATCGGCTTGTACGAAAGCGGGGAGCTGATCGGCTCGATCCGCCTGCAGGTGCTCAGCCGCGAGCACCCGGGTTCGCCCAGCGCGCTGGCATTCCCCGAGGTGATCGCGCCGCTGCTCGCTGCCGGCAAGCGCCTGCTCGATCCGACGCGCTTCGTCATCGCCACCGAGGCGTCGCGGCGGTTTCCGGGGCTGGCCTATTTCGCGCTGCGGCTGCCGTTCATGGCGGCCGCGTATCACGGGGTCGATATCGCGCTCGCCGCGGTGCGTTCCGAGCACATGCCGTTCTACCGGCGGACGCTGCGCTACCGGCAGGTCTCTGCCCCCAGGGACTATCTGCTGCTCAACAAGCCGCTCGGCCTGATGCTGGCCGACTACCGGCAGGAACGGCAGCTGGTGCTCGACCGCTTCCCATGCTTTTTCGCCGATGCCGCCGAGGCCGAGAGCTTGTTCGGAACGGAACGGGTCGATGCCGCAGGCGCCGGCTGACGCCACGCGAGCGGCGGCGCCTGCGGATTCTTACGAAGAATTATAGTCGGGGAAAGGGTCGCGCGAAGATCGGGCCGCAATCTCGGGCCTGTCGATGCACCGCACCGACACCCGCAACAAGAGCTTTAGCATGTGCAGGTTCGCCATTGCTTGTCTGGTTGTCGCGTCGCTGCCCGGGATGCCGCCCCATGCAGCCGACCGCAAGCGCAGCGATCAAGGCGGCCTGACCAGGAAAAGCCGAAGGAGCGATCGCCACTCCTGATCGTCTCCTCTGCCCCGCGGTGCCCATCGCCCCAAGCCCTGACCCGGGCACCGCCTCCGCCGGGGGCCGTCCGCCGCAGCGTCAAGCAGCGAACGGCCCTTGCGGCAGGGGCTATAGGCGGCACGAGCCTTGCGGATTTGTATAGTTCGCGAAACACCCAGCCAAACACGGTGGTCCACAACTGGCTTGATTGCTCGAACCGGCCCGACAGGGCGGTCTGCAGATCAGGGAGTTGGCGATGCAGCGCGCGGTCTCAATGCTCGGGCTTCTGGTGCTGCTGGGAGCGGCAGCAGCAGCCTATGTGGTGTTCCAGCCGGCCAGCGCCGACAGCGCCGCGCCGGCAGCGGCGGGGCATTCCGACGCATCGGGGCAGGGCGGCGGCACGCATGCCGGAAGCGCCGGCGGTGGGCAGGCGGGCGGCGGTGGGCAGGCCGGCGCCCGGGCCGGCGGCGGCAATGGCCGGGCGGCGGCGACCGTGTCGGTGGCGGCCGCGCAGCAGCAGACCCTGCCGATCGCCGATGCGGCGGTCGGCTTCATCGCCGCTCCCAACACCGCGGTGCTCAGGGCCCGTGCCGACGGCATCGTCGTGTCGCAACTGGTGCAGGAAGGGCAGATGGTGAAGGCGGGGGATGTGCTGTTCAAGCTCGACGACACCGCCGCGCAGGCTGCCATCGCCCGCGACCAGGCGGCGATCGGCCGCGACCAGGCCGTGCTGGAATCGGGCCAGAAGGATTTGACCCGCGACCAGGCGCTGCTGCGCGATCAATCGGGCACCCAGCAGGCCGCCGACCAGCAGACGGCGACGGTCAAGGGCGCCACCGCGCAGCTGCAGATCGACCAGGCCCAGCTCAGGACCGACCAATTGACGCTGAGCTACATGAGCATCGTCGCGCCGATCGACGGACGCGTCGGGCAGATCAACACTTCGGTGGGCAATATCGTCAGGGCGGCCGATACCTCGACCGGCGGCCTGCTGACGATTACCCAGATGTCGCCGCTGCAGGTGACCTTCAGCATTCCCGAGCGCAACCTCGATGAATATCGAGCGGCGCTGGGCAAGGGCGGCAGCGTGCCGGTAGAGATCACCGCGCCCGACGACCAGGCGCCGCGCGCCACCGCGGCGCTGGCCTTCATCGATTCCAGCATCGATGCGTCCTCGGGGACGATCACCGCCAAGGCCAATGTGACGAGCGGCGAGGACAAGCTGTGGCCCGGCCAATACGTCAACGTGGTCACCCAACTGGGATCCTACGACAACGCCCTGACCGTGCCGCTGATTGCGGTTCAGCAGGATGCGACGGGCAGCTTCGTGTTCGCGGTGGATGGCAGCAACAAGGTGCGGCAGGTGCCGGTCACGGTGGCGGCCACCACCGACACCGAGGCGATCCTCGCCAAGGCGTCGCTCGCCGCCGGCGACAAGGTGGTGGTCGAGGGGCAATTGCATCTCAGCAACGGCACGCCGGTCACCCCGGTCGATGCCGACGCGCCGGCCCAGCCGTCCGCGCCCGCCCGGTCGTAGGAGGATCGGAAATGACCGCTACGCGGCCGACTCCCCGGTGCGAGAAGAGTACCCCCACCCCTGTCCCCTCCCCGCAAGGGGGAGGGAGAAGCTCTCACCAACGCCAGTGTTCTGGTCTCCTCCCCCCCGCGGCGCTACCGCGTCCGCTAGGCGGGGGAGGGACAGGGTGGGGGGTGCTCTTCCTGCGCCGGCCCAGCGGGCCGCGCCGGCCCAGCGGGCCGCGCCCGCCCGGTCGTGGGGCAGGGCTATCGCATATGGAAAACCACCGGCCGTTGTGTGAGTGCCTTCTCCCCTTGCGGGAGAAGGTGGCCGAAGGCCGGATGAGGGGTATCTCTCCGCGTACTGGATCGCTCCTCGCTTCGCTCGCAGCGCGCTACACTTCGTTGCGCGTACCCCTCATCCGGCGCTGCGCGCCACCTTCTCCCGCAAGGGGAGAAGGCAAGCCGGTGCCCATCGCCCGCATATGCGATAGCCCTGGGTCGTAGGAGGGCGCCATGAGCTTTTCGGCGTTGTTCATCCGGCGGCCCGTCGCCACCATCCTCATTGCGATCGCCATGGTGGTGGCCGGCGGCTTCGCCTATTTCCAGCTGCCGGTGGCGGCGCTGCCCAATGTCGAGTTTCCGGTGATCTCGGTATCGGCCTCGCTGCCCGGCGCGGCGCCCGACGCCATGGCGACATCGGTGGCGACGCCGCTGATCAAGCAGTTCACCCAGATCCCCGCCGTCACCTCGATCAGCGCCACCAGCACGCAGGGCTCGACCTCGATCGTCCTGCAGTTCGACCTGGCCCGCAATATCGACCAGGCCGGCGCCGACGTGCAGGCGGCGATCGACCGGACGCTGCGGCAATTGCCGGCGAACATGACCTCGCCGCCCAGCTACCGCAAGACCAACCCGGCGGATTCGCCGATCATGCTGGTGGCGCTGCAGAGCGACACCCAGAGCCTGACGCAGCTCGATTCCTATGCCGAGGACGTCATCTCGCCGGCGCTTTCCACCCTCGACGGCGTCGGGCAGGTGCAGGTGTTCGGCGCCAAGCAATATGCGGTGCGGGTCGAGGTGCAGCCGGCGGCGATGACCGCCCGCAATATCGGCATCGACCAGCTCGATGCGGCGCTGAGCAGCGCCAACTCGATCACCCCGATGGGCACCATCGCCAACGCGCAGCAGCAGATCACGCTCGAGTCGAACGCCACCCCGTCGAACGCTGCCGAGTTCCGGCAGATCATCATTGCCGATCCCGCCGGCAAGCCGGTGCGGCTGGGCGACGTCGCCAACGTGATCGACTCGGTCGCCAATACGCAGAACGCCAGCAGCTATGACGGCAAGCCGGCGATCGTCCTCTCGGTGTTCCGCCAGCCGGGCGCCAATACGGTGTCGGTGGCCGACGAAGTGCGGGCGGCGCTGCCGCGCTTCACCGCCGATCTCGGGCCATCGGCAAAGATCAGCGTGCTGAATGACCGCTCCAGCTCGGTCAAGGCCGCGGTCAACGATGTCGAGCTCACCCTGATGGTGATCATCGGCCTCGTGGTGCTGGTGATCTACGCGTTCCTCCGCCGCGTCCGCGCCACGCTGATCCCGGCGCTGGCGGTGCCGACCTCGCTGATCGTCACCTTCGGCGCGATGTACCTGCTCGGCCTGTCGATCGACAATATCTCGCTCCTCGGCCTGACGCTGGCGGTGGGCCTCGTGGTGGACGATGCCATCGTCATGCTCGAGAACATCGTGCGCCACATCGACGAGGGCATGGCGCCGATGGAGGCGGCGCTCAAGGGCAGCAGCGAGATCGGCTTCACCATCATCTCGATCACCGTGTCGCTGGTCGCCGTGTTCCTGCCGGTGCTGCTGATGGGCGGGGTGGTGGGCAAGCTGCTCAACGAGTTTGCCGTGGTGGTGTCGATCGCCATCGTCGCCTCGGCGATCATCTCGCTGACCCTCACGCCGATGCTGAGCGCCCGGCTGCCGGCGAAAACCGAGACCGGCACGCGGCGGCCGCCGCTGACCGAGCGGCTGTTCGCCGGCCTGCTCGGAGGCTATCGCACGGCGCTCGATTTCTGCCTCAGGCTGCGGCCGGCGATCCTCGTGGTGTTCCTGCTCACCATCGTCGCGACCGGCTGGCTGTTCACGACGATCAACAAGAGCTTCCTGCCGGTCGAGGATATCGGGCAGCTCAACATCAGCACGCAGGCGCGCCAGGATATTTCCTTCCCTGCCATGCAGGCGCTGCAGGATCAGGTGGTGAAGGTGGTGAGCGCCCAGCCCTTCGTCGCGCATGTGGCCTCGACGGTGGGCGGCGGCTTCGGCGCCTCGGGCTCCAACAGCGGCAGCCTCAACGTGCAACTGACGCCCAGGCGCCCCGATCTCGATACGGTGCTGGCGACGCTCAGGCGCGAGCTCGGCAAGGTGCCGGGCATTTCCAGCTTCGTCGTGCCGGTGCAGGATTTCCAGCTGGGCGGCCGCTCATCGGCCAGCCAGTACCAGTTCGTGGTCGAGGCCAACAACCCCGACGATCTCTACACCTGGGCGCAGAGGCTCACCGCGGCGATGCAGCAGGACGGGGGCCATTTCGCCGATGTCACCAACGATATCCGCAACAATGCGCTGCAGGCGCAACTGGTGGTGGACCAGCAGCGCGCCAGCCTGCTCGGCATCACCCAGCAACAGCTGCGCAGCACGCTCTACAGCGATTTCGGCACCAACCAGGCGACGACCATCTATGGCAGCAGCGACAGCTATCCGGTGATCGTCGAACTCGATCCGTCGATGAACTGGGGCACCAACGAGCTCGACCAGATCCAGATCCGCTCGACCACGACCGGCAAGCTGGTGCCGCTTTCGGCGTTCGCACGGGTCGAGCGCAAGGCGGGGACGCTGGCCGTGTCACAACAGGGGCAGCTGCCGGCGGTGACCATCTCGTTCAACCTGCCGGCAGGGGTGGCGCTCGGCACGGCGGTGAACCAGCTCGACGCGATCAAGGCCAGTGTCGGCGCGCCCACCAGCATCATCACCTCGCTGGCCGGCACCGCCCAGGTGTTCCAGCAGGCCCAGGGCAACCAGCTGCTGCTGATCGGGGCGGCGATCGTGGTGATCTATATCGTGCTGGGGATCCTCTACGAGAGCTTCATCCACCCGCTGACCATCCTGACCGGCTTGCCCTCGGCGGTCATGGGGGCGCTGCTGTCGCTGCAATTGCTGCATATCGATCTGAGCATCATCGCCATTATCGGGCTGCTGATGCTGATCGGCATCGTCAAGAAGAACGCCATCATGATGGTGGATTTCGCGCTGCAGCGACAACGGGCAGGGGCGGCGCCGTTCGATGCCATCCGCGAGGCCTGCCTGATCCGCTTCCGGCCGATCATGATGACCACGATGGCGGCGATCATGGGCACGCTGCCGATCGCGTTGGGCCTCGGCGCCAGCGCCGAACTGCGCCAGCCGCTGGGCGTGGCGGTGGTGGGCGGGCTGATCGTCTCGCAGGTGCTGACCCTGTTCGTGACGCCGGTGATCTTCCTCTACATGGAGCAGTTGCGGGGTTTCGTCGCCGGCCTGCCGGCGCGGCTGCGCCGCCATGCACCCCCGGCGAGGCCGCTGGCGCCGCGGGCATGACCATGGCGAGGCCGGGCTCCCGGACCGGCCGCGGTACGGTCCGGGAGCGCCGATCCGATCCGGGTGCCTCGTGGAACCGGACAGCAACGCTGCTAGATCGTAAGCATAGAATCGCCGAGGCGTCGCCGGTCAAGTCAGCTCTTCGCGCGCCGGCTTCGATGTTCTGTAGTCACGCCTCGGTTTCCTTCGCGGCAAAGCAATCTGGCGGCGATCTACATCGCAACTCTGTGGCGCCGGGGCATCACCGCGATTGATCCTGCTCGTTGTTCGGATCGTTTGCTTGACCGATCGCTTTGGTCGGCCATAGCGTCAACACGTATTCGTCGAGGTGCGCGACGTCTGTTGTCGTGGGCGCATGGTGGGGGCCGGCTTGATGACGCATTCTGACGACGTGCATGGCGCCAACGGCAAACGCCTGCACGCGCTGCGCCGCACGCTTCTCGTTTCCATCGCATCGCTGGCGATCCTCGCGGCCGGCCCGGTCGGTACCGCCGTCGCGGCGGGCGGCGGTGGCGCCGGCGGCGGCGGCGGCGCGGGAGGCGCAGACGCCAATACCGGCACCGGCGGCGCCGGCGGCAATGCCGGCGGCTTCCTGTCGAGCCCGGGCGGCGGCGGTGCGGGTGAAACCGGCGGCGCCGGCGGCTCGACGGTCGATGTTCTCGGCAACCCGACCGGCAATGGCGGCGCCGGCGGTGAGGCGCCGGCAGTGGGCACGTTCGTCGGTGGCGATGGCGGCAATGGCGGAGGCGGTGGCGGCGGCGCGCACGGCTATGTAGGGGCCGATTTCACCGCGCTCACCGGAGCCGCGCAAGGTGGTAACGGCGGCAATGGCGGCGGCGGCGGCGGCGGCGGCGCGGGCGCCTTTGGCGTGGTCATCACCGGCACCGGAAGCCTGGGCAATAGCGGGCAGACGGCCAGCGGCGGCGACGGCGGCGATGGCAGCGGCGGGTTTGGGGGGTCGGCGAGTGCGGGCGGCACCGGCGGCAGCGGCATGGTGTTCAGCAATGCCGCCGGCGCAACGGCGAACATCAACGCCGTCGTAAGCGGCGGAGATGGCGGCAATGGCGGAACCGCGATTATCGGGCAGGGTCCCGGCGGCGCCGGTGGCGCCGGCGTGGTGTCGCTGAATGGCGGCGATATCACCACCAGCGCGGCAGTCAGCGGCGGCAATGGCGGGGCCAGCGGCGGCGCCGGCGGCGCCGGCATCATCTTCGGCGGCAGCGGCACCCTCACCACCGGGGCAACCACCACGGGCGGCAACGGCAACGGCGCCGCCGGCGGCGCCGGCATCATCGTCACCGGGACGGCAAACCTGATCGCGGGCGGCACGGTGACCGGCGGCAACAGCGCCGTCGGCGTGTCCTTCGGCAGCACCGGCACATTCACCATCACCGGCACGGTGACGGGCGGCGCCAACGCCGCGGGCGCCAATGTCACCACCGCCACCATCACCACTGTCGAGGGCACCCTCACCGGGGGCGTGGGCAGCAATGGCGGCAACAATTTCGGCTTGGCCACCGGCGGCGCCGCCGGCGGCAGCGGGCTGGTGCTGGCTGCCGGCGGCACCGCTGATATCAATGGCGCCACCTCGGGCGGCCAGGGCGGCACGGGCGGCGGCGGGGTGAATGGCGCCGGCGGAGGGGCCGGCGGCAATGCCGTCGTGCTCAGCAATGGCGGCACCGCGAATATCGATGCTGTCGTCACCGGCGGCCAGGGCGGCGCGGGCGGCGGCGGCACCTTCAACGGCGGCGGTGGCGGCGCCGGTGGCGCCGGCATCCTGCTCAGCAATGGCGGCACGGTGAATGTCGATGCGGCCATTACCGGCGGGCAGGGCGGCGCAGGCGGTGGCGGGTTGGCCGGCAGCAGCGGCGGCGCCGGAGGCGCGGGCATCATCGCCACCAATGGCGGCACCGTGAATGTCAATGCGGCCGTCACCGGCGGGCTGGGTGGCGCGGGTGCCTCCGGGCAGATCGGCGGGGGCGGCGGCGGCGCTGCCGGGGCCGGCATATCGGGCGCCGGCATCGACATCGCGCTGACCACGCCGGGCAGCGTTTCGGGCGGCGGCAGCGCCAACGCCATCACCTTCACCGGCGGCAGCAACAGCATCACCGGCACCGGCGGCACCATTACCGGCGTCGTCCGGGTCGATACCGGCGCCAGCCTCGATATTGATGGCGGCACGCTCAACCTCACCAGCGCCATCAGCAACATCCAGCTCGGCGGCACGCTGAACCTTGCGGGCAACGTCACCACCGGCGACATCGTGCAGATCACCACCACCGGGTCGGAGATCCACTACGCCGATGGCGCGCTGGTCGCGAGCGCCATCCTGCTCAACAGCAACGACACCACGCTCGATGTCGACACCGGCGACGCGGCCGAGCAGTCGGGCAATATCAGCCAGACCGGCGGAGCCCGGCCGCTCACCAAGACCGGCGGCGGCACGCTCGTGCTGTCGGGCACCAACACCTATACCGGCGCCACCACGGTCAGCGGCGGCACGCTCGAACTGCAGAA
>MKVB01000011.1:110427-110860 GCA_001899085.1 Devosia sp. 66-14
GCGGCACGCTCGAACTGCAGAACGGCGCGGCGATCAGCAATACCGGCGCGGTGGTGCTCGACAACACTGCCGGCGTCACCCTGCTGGTGACCAACAGCGAAACCATCGGCTCCTTGGCGGGCGGTGGCGCCACCGGCGGCACCGTGCAGATCGCGGCGGGGCAGACGCTGACGACCGGCGGCGCCGACACTTCCACCAGCTTTGCCGGCGTCATCTCCGGCAGCGGCGGGCTCACCAAGACCGGCACCGGCACGTTCACGCTGTCGGGCAGCAACACCTATGCCGGCACCACTACGGTCAGCGGCGGCACGCTCGAACTGCAGAACGGCGCGGCGATCTCCGATAGCGGCGCGGTGGTGCTCGACAACACTGCCGGGGTCAACCTGCTGGTGACCTACAGCGAAACCATCGGTTCGCTCGCCGGCGGCGGGGC
>MKVB01000011.1:111067-126126 GCA_001899085.1 Devosia sp. 66-14
CTCGCCGATACCGCAGCGGTCAACGTCTCGGGCACCGGCCTGTTCGATGTGCGCGGCAGCGAAACCATCGGGGCGCTCAGCAATAACGGCGTCGTTTCGCTCGGGGCCAACGACCTCACCGGCGACGTGCTGACCGCCGGGGTGCTGTCGGGCACCGGCACGGTGAACCTCGACATCAACCTCGATACCGGCGCCACCGACCTGCTGCACGTGGCCTCGGTCGCGGCCGGCGCGAACACCACCTATGCCTTCGACAACCTGGGCGTCGCGCGGCTGATCCCTGATGTGCTGGTGGTGCAGAACGATGCCGCGACCTATGACGGCGCGTTCAACTCCAGCGGGCTGACCTCGGTCGGCCTCGTCAACTTCACGCTGATCGAGAATGGCGGCGATCTCTACGTCCATGCGGAAGCCGACCTGGGGGTGCTGGGCGGCATCACCGATGCGGTGTCGCTCACCCAGTCGACCATCGGCGCCATGCTCGATCATCCCGGTCGCTCCGGCCTGACGCCGATCGGCAATGTCCCCGGCAGCGATTGCGGCGTCGGCGCCTGGGGACGCGGCCTCGGCGGCGCGGCGACCGGCACGGCCGAAACCTTCAACGCCGGTGGGTCCTCGGCCGGCTCGGCGAGGGTCGATCTCAGCTTCGGCGGCGCGCAGTTCGGCCTCGACGTGGCGTGCGACAATGTCGGCAGTTCCGGCGTCGATGTGGCGCTGGGGGCGTTCGGCGGCTTTGTTGCCGGCACCACCACCCAGAACATCGACGGCACGGTACCCTCCACCACCACGGCCAATGTCCAGCAGGGTTCGGGCGGCGTCTATGCGAGCGTCGCCAAGGACCAGTTCTCCGCCGAGATCCAGGCCCGCTACGACGCGACCGACTTCACGTTCAGCAACACCAATGCCAGCTACGGGCTGATCGATGCGGGGCTGCATACCGACCGCTATACGCTCAGCGGTGCGGCGAGCTACGCGCTGTCGCTGGGCGAGGTCGACCTGACCCCGCGGGCCGGCTTCTCGATCAGCCGGACCACCGCCTCGGTGCTCGAATTCCAGAACGGCGAGACCCTGGCGCCCGACGCCTCGCTGAGCCTCGTCGGCTTTATCGGCGGCACCCTGAGCAAGACGTTCCTGCTCGAGGATCAGCTCACCGCGGTCACACCCTTCGTGACCGGCACGCTCTACAACGACTTCGCCGATGCCTCGACCTCGGTGTTCACCGACCAGTTCGGCACGACGCAGGGCCTCGTGTCGGCCAAGCCGGGGCTGGTGGGGGAAGCGAGCCTCGGGGTCGGGATCTCGCGGGCGCTCGACGGCAACGCGACGTTCGACGCGTCCCTCACCCTCGATGCCCGCTTCTCGGACCAGCTCGAGGGCTATGGGGTGGCGGCGAAGGCGCGGGTCCAGTTCTGACCGGGGTGGCGAGGCAGAGGCGTTTCGCCGCCCGGCGCCGCGGCCTGATGGCACTGGTGCTGGCCCTCGCCATGGGGCCGGCCAGCGCGCAGCAGGCGGGTGCGCCGCCGGCCGGCAACGGGATGGTGCAGCCATGGGCCATCACCTGCTCCAACCAGGCCGGCAGCGACACCATGGCCTGCACCATGACGCAGGTGCTGGTGGCGAGGGACAGCAACCAGCGGCTGATCGCGGCGACGATCTTCCGGCCGAGCCCGGACGCCGCGGCGCTGATGCGCATCAACCTGCCGCACGGCATCCTGCTGCAGGAAGGCGTCGACATTTCCATCGATGACGGTGCCCCGACCAGGGTCCCCATCACCATCGCCGACCAGAACGGCAGCTATGCCACGCTCGAACTCACCGCCAACCTGGTGCTGGCGCTGCAGGGCGGCGGCATCATCAATTTCGGCGTCAAGGCGGGCAACGGCGAAGCGGTGCGCCTGCAGCTGTCGCTCAAGGGCTTTACTTCGGCTTTCGCGAAACTCTGAATGGCGGGGGCGGGGGCGCAAAAAGCTGGCAGCGCGCGCCGTGTCTGCGCGGCGACTGGAACGACACTGCATGGAGCGACGTTTCGAGCCGAGCGTGAGGGAGCGCAAGCTTCTCTCACTTGCACCGGCCACGGAGCCCAAGCAGATGCCGAAATTCGTGACGATCGGGTATGGCGATGAAGCCGGCTACCAGCGCACGCCGGCCGCGGTGCGCGACGCGGCGCATCGGCATGACGCGAAGCTGGTGGCGGCCGGCGCATTGATGGGCATTGCAGGCAAGCCGGTGCAGGTGCGCAATCCCGAAGACCGCGGCACGGAAACGACCGATGGCCCGTATCTGCGGGCAGCGCTGCCGATCGCCGGCTTCGGCATCATCGAAGCGGCGACGCTCGAACAGGCCATCGAACTGGCGTCGAAATCCCCATGCGCGGTGGCGCATGGCGTTATCGAGGTTTGGCCGCTGCTCGACGCGTGACTTTCCGCTAGCGCCGCGGGTGCGGTCCGTGGCCGATGGCGCTTGCAGCGGCGATGGCCTGCGCCTCGCTCCAGCCGGCGCCTTCCGCCATCGCCTCGCCGAGACGCGCCGGTGACAGGCGCATCGACAGTTCCGTCACCAGGCGCTGGTGGGTGACCTGCTCGGTCCATTCCCGGCTGGCGCTGCCCTTGGCGTAAAAGGCCTCGGTGAAGCCGAGCAGCCGGGCTGCGAGCTCGGCCTCGCCTTCGAGTGCGGCGACCAGCGCCAGGTGTTCACCGGCGCGCACGATGGCCGCCGGCCAGCCGAGGGCCCGCGCCTCGCGCAGGCTTTCGCCGGCAGCCTGGCGGGCCAGCGCGGCATTGCCGTCGGAGAGCAGGTAGGAGGCGAGGTTGGAGAGGCCGAGGGTGGCCTGCCGGCGGTTGTGGTCGGCGCCGCCGAGCATGTGCTGGATGCCCGCGATGGCGCTCGCCACCTCGCCGGAGATGAAGTCCATTTCGGCGAGCGCGATCTGCGCGCTCGCGACGCCGCGGGAATCGCCGACGCTCCGGCACACGGCCATGGATCGGCCGATCAGCGTCCGCGCCGCCATGACGTCTCCCCCCAGATACGCCGCCACCCCCTTGGAGCGCAGGCAACTGGCAAGCGGCTTGGTCGGCCCGAGCGGCTCGAGCACTTTCAGAGCGTCCTCGAGATAGGGCAGCGACTGACCGATGGTCGCCATGGTCAGCAGCGCCGCCCCGGCGCGACCCAGGGCTTCTCCCAGATCGAGCGGGCGGTCGGCGGCACGGAAGAGCCGAACTGCCTGTTCGGCATAGGAAAAGCCCGACGAGTCGCCATGCGCGCTGTTGGATGTGCGCGACAGATGGAGGCGCGCCGCGATGGCGGCCGGGGCGGTGTCGTCGATGCGCTGCATCGCCAGTTCGAGCCAGCGTGCGCGTTCGCGGAACAGGGAGAGCTCATCCCAGAGCCGGATGCTGAGCGTGGCGAGCTGGACGCCGAGGCCTGCCTCGCCTTCAGGCCCGAAGGCCCATTCGAGCGAGGCGCGCACATTGTCGAGTTCGGGTTCATAGCGGCCCAGCCAGGTGAGCGTCGGAGTCCTGGGCCAGTTTTCCCCGGCCTCGGTAAACCGGTCGATCAGATAGTTCGTCAGCTGCCGCTGCCGCCCCGGCTCGCCGGTCTCGGCCTGCTTGTCGAGGGCGTAGCGTCGCGTCGTTTCGAGCAACCGGTAGCGCGGCTCGGCTTCGGTCAGGTCGACCGCGACCAGCGATTTTTCCACGAGGGAGGACAACAGGTCGAACACCTCGTCCTCGGCGATCGGCGCGCCGCTGGCGACCCGCATGGCGGAGGCCAGCGAGCAGCCGCCGGCGAAGACGGCCAGCCGCTGCAGCAGCGCCTGTTCCTCGACCGCCAGCAGGTCATAGCTCCAGTCGAGCATGGCGCGCAGGGTCTGGTGATGTTTGGGGCCGGCCCGGCTGGAGCGGCGCAGGGTGAGGAACGACGCGCTGAGATTGGCGGCCAGCCAGTCGGGGCCCATCATCTTGAGGCGCCCCACCGCCAGTTCGACGGCCAGCGGGATACCGTCGACCTGCTTGCAGATGCTGGCGACGGCCGCGGCATTGGCGTCATCGAGCGCGAACCCCTCGATGATGGCGGCGGCGCGATCGACGAATAGCTGCACGGCGCTGTAACCGCCCGCAACTGCGGGTTCGATCGCCTCGGTGCGGGCCGGGTAGGTGAGGCTCGGCACCCGGTAGAGGCTTTCGCCGGGAACCGAGAGGCTCTCGCGGCTGGTGAGGAGGATCGAGACGGACGGGCAGGCGCCCAGCAGCATCTCGACGAGCCTCGCCGAGGCGGCAACCAGATGCTCGCAATTGTCGAGAATGAGCAGCACCTCGCGTTGCTGCAGATGCGCGATGGCGCTCTCGACGGCGGCGCGATCGCCGGCCACCGGCACCCCAAGCGCCCCGCACAGCGCTTCCCCCACCAGCTGCGGATCGGCAATCGAGGCCAGCTCGACCAACCATATGCCATCCGCATAGCCGCCGGCGAGCCGGAAGCCGGTTTCGACGGCCATGCGGGTCTTGCCGGCCCCGCCGGGCCCGGTCAGGGTCACCAGCCGATATCGGCTGAGGCGGGCGAGAACCTCCTCCACCTCCCGGTCGCGCCCCACCAGCGACGTCATCTGGCGCGGCAGGTTATGGGCCTGCTGGGTGCGGCCGAGGGGTTTCTCGCGCACGATGGCCGCTTCGTCCGGCTGGGCCGGCGCCGGCCCGGCCGTGCCGCGCAGCAGGGCCTTGGTCTCGTCGGCCGGCTCGACCCCCAGTTCGCGCAGGAGGATATCGCGACAGCGCTGGTACTGGCGGACGGCCAGGGCGCGTTGTCCGGCGGCCAGGTGGAACCGGATCAGGGCGCGATGGCCCGCCTCGACCAGCGGATCGATCTCGATCAGGCGGGAGGCGACCGGTTCGGCGTCCTGGTGTCGTCCGGCCCGGTCATAGGCCGCCAGCAGCCACTCGAAGCGCCGCGTCGCCAGCGCGCGGAGTTCGGCCCGCCGGGCCTCGAGCCATTGCTGGCCGACCGGATCGCGAAGGCTGAGGCCCTCGAGGAACTCTCCCCGGTAGCGGGCGACCGCGCGCTCGAGATCATCGACGGCGCTGTCGGCGCCGAGCGCCAGCAGCAGCGCGACATCCGACTGCACCGCGCCCGGCGCGAATGTCAGCGTCTCGCGGTCGACCTCGAGCACCTCGCCGCCCTCGGCGCCGAGGGCGCGCCGCAGCACGGCGATGGTCTGGCGCAGACTCTGGCGGGCCTGGGTCTCGTCGCGCTCGCTCCACAGCAGCGCCGCGATCTCTTCGCGGCTGCCGCTCTGGCGGGGACGGAGCACCAGCCAGGACAGCAGCAGGCGCGTCGTCTTCAGCCTGAGATCAGCCACGCGCCCGTCCGCAAACCGTGCCTCGAAAGGCCCCAGAAGGTTCAGATCTAGCTCGGGCGAAGTCACAGGCGGTGGCGCTCACTGCTCTATTGCAGGGTGAAGCCTAGCAGCTGGCACAATAAATCACGAGTAAATCACGCTGTCCGAGTGCCGGCATCACGCAGCTATGACGTGCTCGCCCTAGGGTTCAGAGGGTTCGTCCGATGCGTTATCGGCGCGAGGCGCATTGGCGACGACCTCTAGGGAACTGCCTGGCGCCGCCGTTCGCGAGGAAGCGTAGATGGGCGATATTCACTTCACCTTCCAGGTGGCGCGGTACATCGGCGCCAGCGGGGGCGGGGCCTTCGGCAAGCCGGTGCGTACCATTGCCGCCCATCCCATCGCCGCCGCCGAGCGGGTCACGCGGACGAGGCTCTATCTGTTGGGCGAGCCGGAAAACATCTTCGCGGAGGTTTCCTACCTGACCCCCGACGGCGACGAGGAGCGTGTGCTGCTCTACCACGACGGGTCGGCCGCCGACGCGGTTTCGGCCTCGTCGCGATAACCGGGCGTTCCGCCCTGATAGACGCAGCCGGCGCTTGGGTGGCCTCAAGCAGCCGGCTGGCGGGCCCAGCGCAACAGGGGCTCGGTCCGGCAAGGACGCTATGTTGCATGACGTGAGGCGAGCGTTACGACAGCCGCGACTTGCCGCAGCGTTACCCCCGCGGCAGCCGCCTCGCAGCGGCGCATTTTTTGAAGCCAGCCGCGGCGGCCGAAGTGAAGGAGTTCGATCGATGGCCAAACCGAAACTTCCCATAGAACGCGACAAGTGGCTCTGGGTGCTGACCAAGACGACCGGGATATCCGAAGAGCCCAATGGCACGGGCCCGCACCAGGTGACGGTCCAGCTGCCCAACGGCAAGCTCGAAACGATGGCCTATAATCCGGCCAAGATGCGTGCCGACGACGTGTTGAGCCACCTGCTCAACCCGTGACGGCCGCGCCTCATCAGGCACCAGCCAGAGCATCTTAGCGACCGCGTCGCACCGTTCCGGCGGTTGCGCACTGACGGCAGGTTCTCACTACGCCGTCGGAGTGCGCAGCCAGCTGTGCGGGCCGATGATTGTCGGATTTTTCCAATCCCGGCGCGGCGCCTCCCCCTAGGCTCATCCCATCAACAACGCGTGGAGATGAGAGATGAACCGCCGTCAGTTTTCCAAGGCCCTCGCAGCCTCGGCCCTCGTTGCCGGCTTCATGTCCAGGCCTGCGCCTGCAGAGGAGACGACCGCCATGACGACCCCCACCGCTTTCAAGATCGCCATTCCGGAGGCCCAGCTTGCCGACCTGAAGTACCGGCTCGAGCACACCCGCTGGCCCGATGCGCCTGCCGACGCGGGTTGGTCGATCGGCACCGACCTCGACTATCTGAAGCGACTGACCGACTACTGGATCAACGGCTATGACTGGCGGCAGGCCGAAGCCGGGCTCAACGCGCTCGGCAACTTCAAGGTCGCGCTCGACGGCGTGGACCTGCATTTCGTCCACCGGCCCTCGAGCAATCCGAACGCGGTGCCGCTGCTGCTGCTGCATGGCTGGCCGGATTCGTTCTACCGCTACCACCGGGTGATCGAGAAGCTGTCGGAGGATTTCCACGTCGTGGCGCCCTCCATTCCGGGCACCGGCTTTTCGGGCAGGGTGGCGCTGCCGATGGACCAGGTCGCTGACCTGTTCGCCCGCCTGATGACCGAGACGCTGGGCTACGGCAAGTTCATCGCGGCCGGCGGCGATGGCGGCTCGATCATTTCCATGTCGCTGTCGCAGCGCCATCCCGAGGTGCTGCTCGGCTATCACGTGACCGATGTCGGCTATCCCGACCAGAGCACGGATTTCGCCGCGCTCAGCCCGCCGGAGCAGGCCTATGCCGGGGCGATCCAGCAGTGGTTCTTCACCCACGGCGCCTTCAACCTGGTGCATGCGACCAAGCCGCAGAGCCTCGCCTTCGCGATGAACGACTCGCCGGTGGGTCTTGCCGCCTGGATCATGAGCTTCATGGCCGGGATGGGCGTCGGCGACGAGGCCGATGCGCGGTTCGGCCGGGACGACCTCATCACCAACATCATGATCTACTGGCTGACCGAGACCGCGGCGTCGTCGTTCCGCATCTACAGCGCGAACGCCATGCAGCCGCCGACCATCAAGGGGAGCAATACCGGGGTGCCGGTGGCGGTGGCGACCGAGGTGCCGATCCCCGGCGGGGTGCGGCTGCCGCGCGAATGGGCCGACCGGCAGACCGCCGGCAACGTGGTGCAGTTCCACGACATGGAGCGGGCCGGCCATTTCGCCGCCTGGGAGGACCCCGAGTTCTTCGTCGGCGACCTCCGCGCCTTCGCGACACTGCTCAGAAGCTGAGTGCTGCAAGAGGAGCTGTGGAGGGTGCGCCGGGGCATTGCTGCCCCGGCGCTTCCGCATGCCGTCAGGCCTCGGGGATCCACACCACCATCGAACCCTGGCCGCGATTGGCCCAGAGGTAATAGGGCAGGGCCGTGAGGCTCGATGGGCGCTCGCGCGGCGGTGCGGTGCGGTAGAGCGCGGTGAAGTCCTGCGGTTCGATGGCGCGGGCCGGGGCGGTGAGGGTGACGATGCCGTCGAACAGATCGGCCCGCGGCACCGCTTCGAGCTCGGCGTCGCGCGGCAGCTTCAGGCGCTGCACGGCGCCGCCGGCATTGTCGGCTTCCTCGAGGCAGTAGACCAAGGGGCCACGCTGCAGGGCGACGCGGCCGATATCCATGATGACGCCGGGATTGGCATAGACGCGCTCGGCGGGCATCGGCAGGTCGAGCGCGATGCTGTCACCCTTGCTCCAGGTGCGGTGCACGGTGACATAGCCATTCACCGGTTGCGTCTCGACCGGCACGCCGTTGACGCTGAGGCTGAAGCTCTTGGCCCAGCCGGGGATGCGGAGCTTGAGGTCGAAGGCAGTGGGGGCCTCGGGGTCTAGGCTGATGCGGATATCGCCCGACCAGGGGTAGTTGGATTGCTCGCGGATGGCGACTGTCGTGCCGGCGATCTCGCGGCTGGCGGAGATGCCGCCATAGAGATGGATGGCGAGGCCGTCCGGCGCGGTGGAGAGGAAATAGCCGCCGACCGAGGCGACGAGCCGGCTGACATTCATGGTGCAGCAGGGGCAGGGGTGCCATTCCCAGCGTTTGGCCGAGCCGTTGCTTTCGAGCGGGTTGGCGTAGAAATAGTGCTCGCCATCGCGGCTGAGGCCCGAGAGCGCGCCGTTGTAGAGCGCGGTTTCCAGCACGTCGGCATATTTGCCGTCGAGATCGAGATGCAGCATGCGCTGCGCCCACAGGATCAGCGCCACCGAGGCGCAGGTCTCGGCATAGGCGGTCTGGTTGGGCAGGTCGTAGTCGTAGGTGAAGCCCTCGTTGTGCGGGGAGGGGCCGAGGCCGCCGGTGACGTACATCTTGGTGATCATCACGTCGTCCCACAGCGTCTCGCAGGCTGCCTTGAGCGCTGCGTCGCCGTTCTCGACCGCAAGGTCGGCCATCGCTGCGTACATGTACATGGCGCGTACCGCGTGGCCGACCACCTTGGTCTGCTCGCGCAGCGGCATATGGGCCTGGTTGTACTTGTAGTCGCCATGGGCATAGAGCTGGTTGTCGATACCCCGGCGCCGCCGCTCCTCGAGCTCGACATCATAGTAATGCGGGTCCTGCCGGCCATGCTCGTCGACGAAGTAGCTGGCGAGCTCGAGGTGCTTTCTCTCGCCGGTCAGGTGGTAGAGTTTCACCAGCGCCAGCTCGATCTCGGGGTGGCCGCAATAGCCGCGCTTCTGGCCCGGACCGGTGCCGAAGGTTTCGGCGATCAGCGCGATGAAGCGCTCCATGATGTCGAGCCAGCGCCGGCGCCCGGTGGTCTCGTAATAGGCGATGGCGCCTTCGAGCATGTGGCCGGCATTGTAGAGCTCGTGGTTATCGCGGAGGTTGGTCCAGCGGTTCTCGGGCTCGCGCTCGGTGTAGAAGCTGTTGAGGTAGCCGTCGGACTCCTGCGCGCGCTCGAAATCGTCGATGATCGCCTCGATCCTCGCCTCGATCACAGCGTCGCGGCGGTGGCTCAGGGCGTAGCTCGCCGCCTCGATCCATTTGCCGACATCGGAATCCCAGAACACGTGCACGGTGACGCCGTTGGCCCCGCGCGGATGGCGCAGCGGCGGCACGGGCTTGGGCAGTTTCAGCTGCTCGAGCGCGCCGCTCTCGTCGAGGCGCCGGTGCTGGCTGAGGATGGTGGTCGCCAGCACGGTGTCGAGCCGCTCCTTCCAGAAGCTGCCCTCGAGGCGCACATCGACAAACCGTACCGGATGATACTGGCTCAAAATTCTACTCCCTTGAACTTGTTGGTCAGGCTCCGCCGCCGGCTGGGGTGAGTTTGCCGCCAGCGGTGCCAAGCACGCGATGTCATCCCGGCGAAGGCCGGGACCCATCCTGAGATGCCCAGGTTCTGCGCGAGGACCTCACCATCTCAGGATGGGCCCCGGCCTGCGCCGGGGTGACACCGTGGATGAGGGGATACCTGCGACAGAGCCCTGAGGGCGCCACCTTGGAGATGGTTGAGGTCATCGCTGAAATGCTCCGATATTCAGCCGCTCGAGGCGCGGACGATCAGTTGTGGCCCCGGGCCGGGGCGTTTCGGTTCGGGCTTTTTGCCCTCCATCATGTCGATCAGCATGCTGGCGGCTTCGGCGCCGGATTGCCGGGCGTTGATAGGCACCGAGGTGAGGGCAGGGCGGCAGAAGCGGGCCATCTCGATATCGTCGACGCTGGCGACGGCGATATCGGCGGGGACGGACAGGCCGGCGTCGGTGATGGCGGCCATGGCGCCGATGGCCACCGCATCGGAGCCGATGAACACCGCATCGGGCGGCTCTGCGAGCGCCAGCAATTGCTGCATGGCGCGATAGCCGCTCTCCATCGAGAAATTGGCGTGGACCACGAGGCACGGGTCGGCGACGACGCCGGCCGTGGCGAGCGCCGTGCGATAGCCGGCGAGGCGCTGGTCGACCGAAAAGATCCCCTCGCTCGAATAGGTGATGTGCGCGATGCGGCGCCGGCCGCGCGCCATCAGGTGCTCGGTCACCATTTCGCCGGTACGGTGCTCGCCGCCGCCGACGGCGTTTTCCTCGTCGAGCCCCTGTGAGCCGAACACCACCACCGGGCGGCCCGACTGGATCAGGCGCCTGAGCGACGGGTCGGCATAGTCGGCGTTTTCGACGATCATGCCGTCGATGCGGCCCGAATCCATCAGTTCGCCGAACGGGTCGCCCTCGCCATTGCCGCGCGCCGTCTCGACCAGCACCTGGTAGCCGCCGGCGCGGCAGCGATGCACGATGCCGCTGAGCAGCAGCGACAGCACCGGATCGACATCGAGCAGGTCGAGATCGCGGATGATCAGCCCGATCGTGTCGGTCTTGCCGCGCACGAGGCTTCGCCCCGAGGCATTGGGCCGGTAGTGCAGGGCCTCGGCGGCCTTGAGCACGCGCTCGACGGTGTCGCTGCTGAGCCGGGCGGCGTTGGCCCGGCCTGTCAGCACCAGCGACACGGCGCTGCGCGAAACCTGCGCCAGGGTGGCGACATCGGTGGAGGTGGGCTTTTTTGTCATGACCTGGGGATGGACGGATTCCGTTTGACAGGAAATCGCCTTCTCGATAGCTAACACGTATGAGCAGCGACTGGTTGGCTGTAGCATCCAGTTGGGTGCTCTGCAAGCAGCCAAATGCTAACACGTGTTAGCAAAACACGGAATGGTCGGGAGCACCGACCGGAGGAGAGTTCATGATCACCAGGTTCAGCGTGGGGCGCGCTCTTGGCATCGCCCTTGTCGGCGCTACGGCGCTCAGCTTCGTCGGCCCGGCAGCGGCCGCCAACTATAACTGGCTCACGGCCCGCGGCACCGATTCCGGCACGGTGAAGGCCGTGCTCGCGGTGGCCGAGAAGTTCAAGGCGACGCATCCCGATTTCGGCATCACCGTCGAGGCGATCCCCGATCGGCCGGCCTATCTGCAGAAGGTGAAGATCCTCGCGACCGGCAACCAGCTGCCCGACCTGTTCGATGCCGATGCCGAGCCCTATTTCGCCGATATCGTCGCCAATGGTCTGGTCGCCAATGTCGGGGCGATCCTCGACGAGGTCGGGATCACCGACAAGTTCTACAAGTTCGCGCTCGATTATGAGCGGCTCGACGATGGCAGCCTCTACCTGATCCCGTTCGAGGCCAATACCGAGTATTTCTGGTACCATCCCTCGATGTTCGAGAAGGCCGGCATCGAGGTGCCCAAGACCCTCGACGGCATACTCGAGGCCTGTTCGAAGCTTAAGGCCGCCGGGCTCACCCCGGTGTCGGTCGACGGCAAGGACGGCTGGCCGATCTATCGCTACCTGTCGTTCCCGGCCTTCCGCGAAACCGGCAACCAGTTCCTCGAGCAGCTGAAGGCCGGCGAGGTCCAGATGAATTCCGAAGTCGGGCTCGCCTCCGCCAAGTATCTCCAGGACATGGGCTCGAGCTGTTTCCAGCAGGGGTTCGCCACCGCCAACTACACCGACGCGCTGAACCTGTTCACCAGCGGGCAGGCGGCCATCTACTACATGGGCACCTGGGAAATCGGCACGATGACCAACCCGGACGGCACGCTGAAGGATGACGTGGCGTTCTTCACCCTGCCGGTCATCGACGGCAAGACCGCCACCAAGCCGACCGATTTCTACGCCCATTCGGGCATCGGCACTGCCATCAAGGCCGGCTCGGACACGGCGGAGCTCAAGGAGTTCCTGAAATTCCTCGCCGATAATTTCGGTGATGCAGCGCTTTACGACAACAAGTTCATGCCCTCGATCAAGCCGACCATCCGTCCGGACCTGGCCGAGATCTACAAGCGGGCGCTGAGCGATATCGAGCAGGTCGGGACCTATGTGAAGGTCTGGGACGTGAAGCTCGACGCCAATACCGTCGACGTCCTCTATCGGCAGAGCCAGCTGCTGGCGCTGGGCGAAATCACCCCCGAGCAGTTCGCCGCCGAGATCGATACGTCGATCCAGCAATACGTCTCGAGCCGGTAGACCACCCACCCTCCCAAAGGCTTCGAGACGCCGGCCCCTCTCGCTCGCGGCGAGAGGGGTTCCTACCCCCCAAGGCTGTCGCACATGGCGTTACGCACCGGACATATCGAAGTCGCGGAACTCTCCGTCGTCCTCCACCGCACGGCAGGCAGAGCAATCGCATGTGGCCGTGGTTGCCCCCTCTTGCCTTCTCCCCTTGTGGGAGAAGGTGGCCGAAGGCCGGATGAGGGGTATCTCTCCGCGTACTGGATCGTTCCTCGCTTCGCTCGGATCGCGCTACACTTCGTTGCGCGTACCCCTCATCCGCCCTTCGGGCACCTTCTCCCACAAGGGGAGAAGGCTCTCCGTCCACCGTCAGTGCTCACATGCGCTGGCCCTGTCTCCGCCCGCTAACAGGTTGCAATGGTCAGAAAACCCCTTACCGCCTGGCTGTTCGTGCTGCCGGCGCTGCTGGTCTTCACGGCGCTGGTGATCGCGCCGATCCTGTGGTCGCTGTCGCTCAGCCTCGTGCGCTGGAACGGGCTGGGCAAGCAGGTGTTCGTCGGCTTCGGCAACTACCTGCAGATGCTGCGCGACAAGGTGTTCGTCGAGGCGTTCTTCAACACGCTGTTCTTCAGCATCGTCGGCTCGGTGGTACAGCTGCTGGCCGGCATGGCGATGGCGGTGTCGCTGCTCGCCATCCGCAGGTTTCGCAACCTGATCCGCGTCGCCTATTTCGTGCCGGCGGTGGTTTCGTCGGTGGCGATTGCCCAGATCTTCGGCCAGGTGTTGGCGGTGCAGCCCGAGGGGCTGGTCAACGCGCTGCTCGGGGCGGTCGGGCTCGGCCAGTACAAGGCCGCCTTCCTCTCCGAGCCCAGGCTGACGCTGCTGATCGTCACGCTGGTCGATGCCTACAAGTTCTGCGCCATCTACATGGCGATCTACTATTCGGCGCTGATCTCGATCGACAGCGAAATGCTCGATGCCTCGCTGGTCGATGGCGCCAACTGGCTGCAGCAGCTGCTTTTGGTTCGCATCCCGGCGATCCGCGCCACCATCGCGGTCACCATCGTCCTCGTGGTCAGCGGTACGCTCAAGGGGTTCGACGTGTCGTTCGTCCTCACCGGGGGAGGGCCCGGCGCCTCGAGCGAGCTGGTCTCGACCTATCTCTACAAGTCGCTCTTCAATTCCTCCAATTTCGGCTATGGCAGCGCCATCGCGGTGTTCCTCGCCATCGAATGCCTGCTGGTGGTGATCGCGCTGCGCTGGGCCCTTCGTTCGGAAAGGGCTGCGACATGAGCGCCGCCACCACCCGCCGCGGCTCGGCCTGGCAGATGCTGCCCTGGCTCGCGGTCGGTTTCTTCCTCGTCGTGCAGCTCCTGCCGCTGGTCTGGATCAGCATCGCCTCGGTGAAGACCCCGGCCGAGCTCGCCGGAACGCCGATGTATGCGCTGCCCGCCAGCATCGATTTCGGCAATTATGTCCGCGCCTTCGCCACTTCGCCGCTGCTCAAATATATCGGCAACAGCGCATTGGTGGCGCTGCTCACCATCGTCCTGACGGTGGCGCTCGCGGCGCCGGCCGCCTTCGCCATCGAAAAGCTCCGCTTTCCCGGGGCGCAGAAAGTGCTGGCCTATTTCCTCATCGGGCTGATGATCCCGGTATTCGTGGCCCTGCTGCCGACGTTTCTCGCCTTCAACCGCATTGGCCTGCGCGATACATACTGGGCGCTGATCCTGCCGCAGGTGGCGTTCAACCTGCCGATGGCGATCTACATCTATACCGGCTTCATGCGGAACATCCCCGACACGCTGATCGAGGCGGCGACCATCGACGGCGCCTCCACCTTCCGCATCTTCCGTTCGATCATCCTGCCGTTGTCGACCAATGCCACGGTCACCATCGCGGTGTTCAACTTCATGTTCGCCTGGAACGAGTTCGTCTTCGCCAACACGTTCCTCACCAGCCCGGCGCTGAAAACGCTGCCGGTGGGCCTGCAGGATTTCGTCGGCCAGTATGGCAAGACCGATCTCGGCGCCACGTTCGCGGCGATCGTCGTTTCGATCGTGCCGACCGTGCTGCTCTATCTGTTTTTGAACCGCCGCGTCATCGACGGGATGACGGCCGGAGCCACCAAGGGCTGAGCGCAGATGCGCGCCGGGCCCATAACCAGACCTATGTCGTCGAGGAAAGACATGACCAACCAAGCGGTGCAAGCGACCATCAATGCCAGTCGCGATTTCGGCTACCAGGCCTGGGACCGGATGATCCTGGGGCACTTCATCGAGCACTTCCATACCCAGATCTATGGCGGTCTCTACGAGCCGGGCTCACCGCTCGCCGACGAGGATGGCTTTCGCACCGACGTGCTCGCCGCGGTGCGCGAACTGGGCGTGCCGATCATGCGCTGGCCGGGCGGCAACTACGTGTCCGACCATCACTGGTACGAGGCGGTGGGGCCCGAGCGCATCCCGTCCTACAACAAGGCGTGGCGGGTCGAAGAGCCCAACACGTTCGGCACCGACGAGTTCATCAAGTGGTGCAGGAAGGCCGGGGTCGAACCCTATATCTGCACCAATGGCGGCAACGGCACCGCCGAAGAGATGTGCAACTGGGTCGAATACACCAATGGC
>MKVB01000011.1:126133-193410 GCA_001899085.1 Devosia sp. 66-14
GAAATACTGGGGCATCGGCAACGAAAGCTATGGCGATTGGCAGATCGGCGCCAAGACCGTGGCGGAGTGGGGCCCCTATGTCGCCGAATCCGCCAAGATGATGCGCGCCGTGGATGAGGAGATCGTGCTCTCCGCCTCGGCGGTGCCCGACGCCGAGTGGACGCTGGCGCTGCTCAAGCATGCCGGCCGCTATCTCGACCTGGTGTCGATCCACGGCTACTGGGACATCCTGCACGGCGTCGACAATGTGAGCGACTACCTCACCTGCATGATGGCGACGGAAAACCCCGAGGAGATGATCGAGCAGACCCGCCACGTTATCGCCACTGCAGGCTTTACCGGCCGGGTGAAGATCGCCTTCGACGAGTGGAACCTGCGCGGCTGGCACCACCCGGGCGGCAATTCGCCCGAGGCGCTGGCTGCCCGCGAGCGCAACAACATTCCCACCACCTACACCATGGCCGATGCGGTGTTCTCCGCCTCGTTCCTCAATGCCTGCCTCAGGCATGCCGATGTGGTGACCATGGCCAATATCGCGCCCACGGTGAACGCCCGCGGCCCGATCTTCGTGCACAAGGACGGTATCGTGAAGCGCACCACTTTCCACGTGCTGCGCATGTATCACGAGGCGCTGCGCGCCAATGTCGTCGCGAGCGCCGTCAGTGCGACGCCGCTCGCGCATAACGGCAAATCGGTCGCGGCAGTCGATGCGATCGTCACCGCCGACGAGAGCGGCCACACCGCCATCGTCACCAACCGCCACCCCGGCGCCAGCGCCCGGTGCCTGCTGAAGCTCGACGGCATCCCGCTCGAGGGGACGCTCGAGGCCGAAATCCTCGAAGGCGAAACACCCGACAGCCATAACAGCGTCGAGCAGCCCGAAGCGGTGCTGCCGCGCCGCACGACGCTGTCGGCGGTGGATGGCTATGTCGAGATCCCGCCGCACTCGGTCTGCGTGCTGCGCTGGTAAGCAGGCGGCCGGCGATCGGCGGCCGGTTGCCGCCGTCGCCGGCTGCGCGATCGAGTAGCGCGGTCCGCTGGGTGCGCTCTGTGGATCTGCCGACGGCGTGCCGCGAAGCGTATCAGGCGCTGAGTTATGGTCGTGCCCCACTCACCGGCGTCATTCCCGCGAAGGCGGGAACCTAGTGGGATGCTGCGGCGCCAATGGAGGTCGAGAGATCGCACTGGGTCCCCGCCTTCGCGGGGATGACGCCGGTGGTATTGGGGGGCGTCCTGGGTGTTGCCGGTTCTCGAGCGGCGTTGAGCCGGTCGCCCGTTGCCGCGCCTGGCCCTAAACCACCAGCGTCTTGTCGAGCCAGAGGGCGAAGCCGCCCTTGAAGGCGTTGGCATTGTCGCCGCGGCGGGCCCTGGGCGGCAGGTGGTCGAGCCGGGCGACGTTGCCGCCGCCGATCACTACATAATCGGGCTCCAGCGCCGCCGTCAGCTCTTCGACCGCCCGGAAGACGTGCTTCTGCCATTTGCGGTGGCCGCGCTTTTCGAGGCTGGCTTCGCCGAGATAATCCTCGAAGGTGCGGCCCTTGCGATAGGGCAGGTGCGCCAGTTCCATGGGCTGGGCGACATTGTCGACGATCATGGCGGCGCCGAGGCCGGTGCCGAGACCGAGAAACAGCATGCGGTCGCCCTGATAACTGCCGATGGCCTGCATCAGCGCATCATTGACGATCCGTACCGGCTTGCCGAAGTGGCCGGCGAAGTCGAAGCCGACCCAGCCGGGGGCGAGATTATGCGGGTCGCTCACGATCCGGTTGTGCACCACCGGGCCCGGATAGCCCATGGAGATGACGTCGAAGGCGAGGCCCCGGGCCAGCGTATCGACGGCGTCTGCCATGGCGGCGGCGTTCATTGTCGGGCCGGAGACGGCCTTCAGCTCATCGCCGCCGGCGCTCGAGCGGATCTTGACGTGCGAGCCGCCAATATCGATGGCGAGGACGGTGGGGGGGTCATCTGCCATTGTCGGTTCCTCCCTCGCGGCCGGGATCGACCCAGCCGCCGGGCGGCTCGAACCCCGCCATGGCGGCGGCCGGCCCCCAGCTGCCCGGGGCATAGGGCGCGGGATCGGCGCGCCGGGCGAGCACCGGATCGACCACGCGCCAGGCGAGCTCGGAGGCATCCTGCCGGGTGAACAGCTGCCGCTTGCCGGCCATGGCGTCGCCGATCAGCCGCTCATAGGGCAGCATGTCGTCGGTGGTGTCGTCGAGCGCGTCGAGTTCGACCGGCTCGCCGATCATGTCGCTGCCGGGCGCCTTGCGCCGTGCCCCGATGCCGATCATCACCTGCGGGCCGACGCGGAAGCGCACATAATTGGGCGCGGCGCCCTCGACATCGTCGAACAGGGCGATCGGCGGCTTGCGGAAGCGCACAACCACTTCGGTGGCGCGAACCGGCAACTGCTTGCCGGCCCGGATGTAGAAGGGCACATCCTTCCAGCGCCAGGTGTCGACGAACAGGCGCACCGCGGCGAAGGTTTCGGCCTGGGAGTCCGGCGCGACACCGGGCTCGTCGCGATAGCCCTCGAACTGGCCGCGCACCACATCGGCTTCGCCGAGCGGCCGCATCGCCTTCAGCACCTGCACCTTTTCGTCGCTGAGATCGTCGGAAGCGCTGGTCACCGGCGGCTCCATGGCCAGCAGCAGCAGCACATTGACCAGGTGGTTCTGGATCACGTCGCGAATGCAGCCGACCTCGTCGTAGAACTTGCCGCGCCCGGCAATGCCGAAATCCTCGGCCATGGTGATCTGCACGCTCTCGACATAGATGCGGTTCCACACCGGCTCGAGGAAGGCATTGGCGAAGCGGAAATAGAGCAGGTTCTGCACCGCTTCCTTGCCGAGGAAATGGTCGATGCGAAACACCGCCGGTTCGGGAAAGGCGCGGTGCAGCACGCCATTGAGGGCCTGGGCCGATGCCAGGTCGTGGCCGAAGGGCTTTTCCACCATCAGGCGGGCATTGCCGGCGATGCCGGCGGCCTTGAGTGCATCGATCACGGTGCCGAACAGCGAGGGCGGAATGGCGAGGTAGTAGAGCGGCTGGGCGGCGCCGGCGAGCGCCTCGCGCAGCTTCGCAAAGGTGTCGGCGTTCTTGTAGTCGCCGCTGACATAGCGCAGCTGCGCCTTGAAGCGGGCGAACACTGCCTCGTCGACGCTGCCGAACTGCCTGACGATGCCGTCGCGGGCGCGCTCGGCCAGCTTGTCGATATCCCAGTCGTCGAAGGCGACGCCGACGATCGGCTCGTCGAGATGGCCGCGCCGCACCATCTGGTAGAGCGAGGGCAGGATCATCTTGTGCGCCAGGTCGCCGGTGACGCCGAAGACCACCAGGGCGTCGGAGCGGTCGGCCGGGGCAGGGTGGGGGCTCATCTTTGCCATCCGCTGAAACCATTACGCGTGCCGAAGGCGAGGGCCGCCGCCGGGCGCCCAAGCATAGCGGCATCCAGCCATTCCGGCCCAATCACGGCCTGGTGCATATCCGGCTCCTTCTGCCTCGGTTCAACCGACCGCAACGCTGAACCGCGCGGCGTCCCAGCGCTCGTCGTCGCGCCACAGGAAGGTGAAGACCACCGAGCGGCCGGGCTGCAAGGTCGAGATATCGAGATCGGCGACATGCGTGCCCAGTCCGCTCTCGCGCGTGTTCAGGTCGGTGGCGGCGGTCCAGTCGTCGAGCCCCCAATGCACCAGCGCCGGCGCCGGCAGCTCGAGCCGCAAGATCTTGCCGGCCGGCAGGTGGGTGATGGCATTGTCGGGCCGCCAGATGCGGAGCGTTGCGGGCGTCTTCGCCTCGACATAGCGCGCATAGGTCTGCGGCGGCCGGTCGAAAACCGCGCCATCGGCGAGCGAGCGCAACAGCTTGATATGTTCGGCATGGGCCCAGACCAGCGGCATGGCGCTGCCCGAGGGGCGGCCGCGGAACAGTTCGCGCTCGGCAATGTCGTCGGCATCCCAGCTCTGCTCGGGCAGGAGCCCCTCATCGCCGGCCGATGCCTCGAGCGTCCGCAGCAGGCTCTCGGCCACATCGGGCCGGGCGGCGCAGATCTCGTAATGGGCGCGCTCGCCCGCCAGCAGCGGCCAGGCCCGACCCCGCCCGGTGCCGTCGAAGGCCGAGCCGTCTTCGTGTTCGCCGTAACCGTCGCCGGTGTAGCGATACCAGAGCGGCCCCTGCGGCAGCTCGACCTTGAGCGTCGCATCGATCATCGTGACGGTATCGACGATGCGGGGATCGTCCGCCGCTCGGAGGCCGAACCGCACCAGCGCCAGCGCGTCGGGGCTCAGCACCTGGCGGGTGGGGAGGGTCGATCTGTCGACCACCTGGTTGCGGATGACGGTCATGCCCGAGCCGGCATCGGCGATGTCGGTCGCGAGGTCATTGCCGATGCGGACATAATAGCCGGCGACGCCGAGGGCGGGGTCGGCATCGCCGACATAGATCCAGTTCTCGATCTGCTCGTTCCAGCAGTCGGCGGTCTCGCGCAGGTGCCGGGCGGCCGTGTCGTCGCCGAGGAGGTCAGCGGCGGCGAGCAGCGCGGCGATCTCGACCGCGAGCGTGAACGGGCTGTAGCCGCCATCTTCCTCCCAGCGATCCTGGCGGCTGGCCGGCCCGTTGGCGACGATGTAGCCGGCGGCGCGGCGCACCATGGGGAGATAGCGCTCGAGCGTCGAGCCCTCGATCACGCCGTGCCGGCGCAGCAGGTCGGCGAGGAGGATGGGGAAGGCGCACTCGTCCATCTGCACGCCGCGCCAGTAGGGGCGGCCATCGAGCCACATGTTCTGCGCCCAGCGGCCCGAGGCGAGCTGCACCTGCCGCAGGTATTCGAGGATGTTCAGCGCTTCGCGCTGGTCGCCGGCGGCGAGGAACCCGCCGGCGGTTTCCACCAGGTCGCGCGGCCACACCAGGTGGTAGCCGCCCATGTCGTCGTCGCCCTTGCTGGTGCCCCAGGGGATGGAAAGGCTCGCCGCCACCGCCCCCGGCCGATCCGCGGCGCGATGGCTGGCCAGCACCGCGGTGGAGACGCGGTAGGCATTGATGCGCCCCGGCTCGGGCCGATCGAGCTTGACGAGGCCGTTCTGCCAGTCGCGCCAGTTGGCGCAATAGTCGGCGAGCGCGCGATCGAGGCCGCCTCGAAGGCTCGCCAGCACATTGGCGCCGGCCTCGGTCTCGGACTGGCCGAAGCCGAGCACCAGTTCGACGCTGCCATCGGGGCCGAGGCCGAGCTCGGCGGCCATGGCGACATTGCCATCGTCGGCGCGCTGGTATTGCGGCTCGAGCCGGCCGCTGTGGATCAGCTGCTGATAGCCATCCGAGCTGCCGACAAAACCCACCGACCGGCTGCGCCAGGGGAGCGAACTGCCCAGCGCCAGGTAGCGCGAGCGCCCGCTGGCATAGAGCAGGGTGACATCGCGCTGCTCGCCCACCCAGGCCGAGTTGCCCATGCCGGCATTGACCAGATGCGGCGCCAGCAGCGCATAAACGCGATAATCGTCCAGCGCGCCCGACAGCGGCGTGAAGGTGATGCGCTGCATCAGGCTGGGGCGGGCCGGATCGGAGACGATCTGCTTTTCGATCCGGTAGCGGCCATCCCGCGCCAGGTTGGTGACATGGAAGGCCGGCACGCCCTCCTCGAGATGCAGCGTCTTGCTGGTGCAGTCGCGCTTTTCTTCCGAGAAATAGCCGTCCGGCCCGGTGACCAGCAGCTCGAAATCGCGGGTACAGGCGCTGTCGACGCGCGGATAATAGACTTCGTTGACGACGCCGTGGCTCAGGGTGAACCAGACCGGCGAATGGAGCGACAGCGCGGTGCCGACGCCGCTCTTGGCGCTCGAGGTCCAGCGCGGCTCGATGCCCGGCGCGCCAGGGGCAAAATCCAGCATCGAGACAGATGACGTCATGCTGCAACCTCGCCGGCCGACGGCGGCCGAGGCCGGTCAGATCGTCCCCGGGCCTCGCTGCCGTTCTTCCATTCTTCGCTGTCAACCATGGCCAAGTCTAGCCGCTCGGTGAAGCGACGGGCTGATCGAGCCGCGGGTCGGTGCAGACGGTCGCTGCCGCCGCGAGGAACGCCGCATGCTCCCGCTCGTCGATCATCCCCTCGCTCAGCAAACGCTCGAGCACCGCCGATTGCTGCGTGAGGGTCTTCGCCGGGTTGGGCGGCGCGAGACGGCGGAGGGCGCTGCGGCGGGATTGCGTGATGGCGTCGATGATCGGCTTGGCCGAAGCCTGATCCAGCATGGGGATGCCGGGATCGGGCAGGATCAGCCGCGTCGTCGCCAGGCGGGAGGCAAGGATCACCGCGGCGACAAGCCCCACAGCCGGCGGCACGAGGAACACCACGATGTTCTTCCAGCCCTCTCCGCCTCCGACCATCAGCGGGCCGTAGCGCCACCAGCCCCAGAGCAACAGTGCGAGGAACGGCGCGCCCAGCCAGCCGCTGATTACGAAGGCCAGGCGGTCGTCGAACATCGACATGCGGCCCGCCATGCCGCCGAGAATCCGATCGACCGGCACGACGTTGGTGGTATCGTGCCGAAACGGGCCATGATCCCGCATGACGACGCGATCGGCGGCAACGGTGTAGTCGAACCCGAGGCCGATGCGCTTCTGGCTGAAGCGGTTCGGCGGGGGCTCGGCAAGCGGCTCGGGCAGGGCATCGACAGAAAAGCCGGCGCGCCGCGCCGCATGCTCGCCGGCGTCGATGACTTCGTGCTCGCGCAGCATGTCGAGATAGGCGAGGTGCTCGCGCAGCGTCGCGGAAGGCGACGGCTCGAGCCCGATGAGATAGCTGCGACGATAGCTCTCGATTGCGGCGAGGATCTCGTCGTGCTGCGGGTCATCGAGCACCGGCAGGGTTCCCGAGCCCACCGGTATCTCGGTGCTGATGCCAGAGGTCCGCGGCTCTCGCAGCCGCGCCAGCAACGTGACCAGCAGCGCCGCCAGCGCGAGGACGATCAGATAGACCCGGAGCGGGTCGAGGTCGCGCAGGATCCACGGCGCTACCACCATGGCGATTGCCGAATAGGTCCAGCCGCGATCGATCCACCGGTCCGGCCGGCCCACGCGCTTGTGGAAGCTCGGCGGCGCCAGCTCTTCCCAGCCATGGTGCAGGCTGGCCTCGTCGCCGCCATCGTGCACCTCGCAGGTGATGGCGTCGCGCGCCAGCACGAAGCGCACCCCGCCTTCACCCCTCGCCTCAGCCTGTCGGAATTCCGTCGTCCCCGTCGCGCTCATGGCCACCCCCGAGCCGTAGCTTGCCAGCAAGCGGTATCAACGGGGTTAGGCCGGAGCGGCACGGTTGGTGCCACGCGTAGAGGAAGCGTTAGCCAATGCGATCCGGAGCGGAAGCCTCGGCTCCACGCGCGGATGGCTGGCCCTTTACCGGCTGATCTTTGCTAAGCTGCCCACTCCGAATTTCAGCACTGACCCGAAAGAACCAGCACGGCCCTGGCCGTGACGGGCTTTCATTCTTGCGACCAAGGTGGCGATGGCTGTCGGCCGCGTCGTCCTCGGACCGACTCATGATGTGATCTGATGGGTTCGATGATTGAGTTCATCATCGCCGGCCAATAGCCCTGTGGTCCGAGAGGCGAAGACGCTTCTGGACCGGTGCGCCGCCGTAGAGGACTGCGCTGTACCGGGCGATTGGAGGAAATCAGATGTCCAAACAGATTGGTCTCGGCGTGCTGTGCGCCGTGTTGATGAGTGGTACCGCGTTCGCCCAGTCGGCTCCGAAGGTCGAGGTTCTGCACTGGCTGACAGCCGGCGCTGAATCCGCGGCGATCAAGGTGCTGGCGGATGGCGTGACGGCACGCGGCGGCGAATGGGTCGATGTCGCCACCCCCGGCGGCGGCTCGGATGCAAGGGCGCTGCTGGCGACGGGCCTGGCCGGTGGCAATCCGGCAGGTGTGTCGTTCCTCGGCATGGGGACCGAGACGGCAGAACTGGCTGCGCAGGGGGTGATGCGCGATATCGGCGGCTATGCCCGCGAAAAGGGCTATCTCGACTCGGTGCCCGACTATGCGCTCGCCATGGGCACCGATGGCACCGACGATGCGGCGATCTACGCCCTGCCGGTGGCCTTCGAGACGCAGAATTTCATGTGGTACTCGAAGCCCGTCTACGCCGCGGCCGGGCTGACGCCGCCGACCACCTGGGACGAGTTTCTCGCCCAGGCGCCCAAGCTGAGGGAGGCCGGCTTCATTCCGCTGGCGATGGGCGCGCAGGCCTGGCAGATCAACCTGCTGTTCAACGCCATCGTGCTGGGCGAGGGTGCCCCGTATTACGATCGCCTGTTCGTCACCCATGACGAAACCGCGACCACGGCGCCCGAACTGGTCGATGCGTTCCGGATCCTCCGCGAACTCTCAAAACTCACCGATGACGGGGCGCCGAACCGCAGCTGGAACGACACCCTAAACCTCGTCGCCGAGGGGCGCGCCGCGCTGCAGGTGATGGGCAGCTGGGCCGGTGCGGAACTGGGCAACATGGGCAAGGTCTATGATACCGACTGGGGTTGCGCGCTCTCCCCGGGCAGCCCGATCGTCATGGTCGGCGCTACCGGCTTCCAGTTCCCCAAGCTCAATACCCCCGACGGCGAGGCCGGCCAGGACATCTTCATCGATACGATGATGGATCCGGTGGTGCAGACGGCGTTCTCGGTGCAGAAGGGCTCGATCCCGGCGCGCACCGATGCCGATATTTCCGGCCTCTCGGCCTGTTCGCAGCTGGCCGCCGAGGCGGTCCGCGACGGCAAGGGCGCGCCTTACACCACGGGCGTGCTGGGTTCGGAAGTGCGCGGGCTGTTGACTGACTATCTCAACAACTTCTGGGCCAATGGCTCGATCACGCCGGAAGACGGCGCGGCCGAATATGGCCGCATCCTCAGCGCCAACAGCTGATCAGACCCTCCCGGGCGGGGTGGGGCCTTAAGGGCTCCGCCCCACTTTTCATCCGCCGTGTCAGGGGCCAAGAATGTCCATTGTCTCACTGCGGCCGCATCGGGTCGCGCAACTGGTGCTGGTCCCGACCATCCTGCTGACGGTCATCGGGGTCTATGGCTCGATGCTGTGGACGCTGCAGATTTCCTTCACCTCGTCAGGCCTGCTGCCGACCGGCAAGTTCATCGGGCTCGAGCAGTATTTCAAGCTGTTCGAACAGGATCGCTGGCACGTCTCATATCGCAACATGTTCGTGCTGGGCGGCATCTACATGTTCACCTGTCTCGCCTTCGGGCTGCTGCTGGCCATTGCGATGGACCAGGGCGTCAGGGCCAAGAACGTGCTGCAGACGATTTTTCTCTACCCCATCGCGCTGTCGTTCATCGTCACCGGCCTCGCCTGGCGCTGGGTGCTCAATCCGACGACGGGGCTCGAGTATTTCGTTCAGGGACTTGGGTTTAGCGGCTTCAAGTTCAACCTGCTCAACAACCCGGAACTGGCGATCTTCACGCTGGTGATTGCCGCGGTGTGGCACGGTTCGGGCCTGATGATGGCGATCATCTTTGCCGGGCTGCAATCGGTCGACAGCGAGTTGTGGCGGGCCAGCCGGGTCGACGGCATCCCCAAGTTCACCATGTACCGGCGCGTCATCCTGCCGATGCTGCTGCCGGTGTTCCTGACCTGCATCGTGCTGCTCGCGATGGGTGTGGTCAAAAGCTACGACCTCGTCGTCGCGATGACCGGCGGTGGCCCCGGCTATTCCACCGACCTGCCGGCGAAGTTCGTCGTCGACCACCTGTTCGACCGCGCCAATATCGGGCGGGCCTCGGCCGCGGCGGTGCTCATGCTGCTGACGGTGATTGCGCTCCTGGTGCTGTCGTCGGTGGCGACGCGGCTGCGCAAACACTCGCAATCTGACCAAGGGGCCAAACCCGAGCAAGGGAACAAGTCATGACCCGCCACCTCACACCTGCCCGGATCGGCATCTATGCCTTCCTGATCATCTCGGCGGCGTTCTTCCTGATCCCGTTCTTCGTCATCGTCACCACGTCGCTGAAGACGGTCGACGAGATCCGTGGCGGCAGCATTTTCGAGCTGCCGCAGGCGCTGGACTTCTCGGCCTGGACCAAGGCCTGGGGAACGGCCTGCATCGGGCGCGATTGCGCCGGCATCAGCCCGGGTTTCTTCAACTCGGTCAAGATCATGGTGCTCTCGACCGGCATCTCGCTGTTCGTCGCGGCGCTCAACGGCTTTGCGCTGGCGCAGTGGCGGGTGCCGCATGACGGCAAGATCCTTGCCATGCTGCTGCTCGGCGCCTTCCTGCCCTACCAGGTGATGCTCTATCCGCTGGTCCGCATGTTCTCGATCGCCGGCATCAACCAGTCGCTGGCGGGCGTGGTGCTGGTGCATGTGCTGTTCGGGCTGCCGATCCTGATCCTCATCTTCCGCAACTTCTACATTTCGCTGCCGGCCGAGCTGATCAAGGCGGCACGCGTCGACGGGGCCGGGTTCTTCCAGACCTTTTTCCGCATCGTGCTGCCCATGTCGGTGAACGTCATCATCGTGGCCGCCATCCTGTCGGTCACCGGGGTGTGGAACGATTACCTGCTGGGGCTGATCTTCGCCGGCCGGGAAAACCTGCCGATGACCGTGGCGCTGGCCGGGCTGGTGGGCACCCAGATCGGGGTGCCGGAGTACAACGTCAACATGGCCGCAACGCTGATCACAGCACTGCCGCCGCTGCTGCTCTACCTCGCCTCGGGCCGATATTTCGTTCGTGGCGTCACCGCCGGCGCGGTCAAGGGATAGGAAAATGACCACAGTCCAACTCAACAAGCTCAGCCGCTATTACGGCACCTATCACGCCTTGCGGGATGTCTCGCTGTCGGTGCAGTCGGGCGAGTTCATCGTGCTGCTCGGCCCATCCGGTTGCGGCAAGTCGACCTTGCTTTCGGCCATTGCCGGGCTCGACGACCTGCAGGGCGGCCAGGTGTTGCTGGACAACCAGGACGTTACCAAACAGGAGCCCAGCCGGCGCAATATCGGAATGGTGTTCCAGTCCTACGCGCTCTACCCCACCATGACGGCCCGGCAGAACCTGTCGTTCGGCCTCGAGGTGGCGCGGACGCCGAAGGCCGAGATCAACCAGCGGGTCGAATGGGCGGCGCAGGTGCTGCAACTCACCCCCTTGCTCAACCGCAAGCCGGGGCAGCTTTCAGGGGGCCAGCGCCAGCGCGTCGCCATCGGCCGCGCCCTGGTGCGCAAGTCGAACCTGTTCCTGTTCGATGAGCCGCTCAGCAACCTCGACGCCAAGCTGCGCACTGAAATGCGCGTGGAGATCAAAGCGCTGCACGAGCGGCTTGGCGCAACCTTCATCTATGTGACGCACGACCAGATCGAGGCGATGACGCTGGCCTCCAAGATCGCGGTGATGCGGAGCGGCGTGATCGAGCAGTTCGGTCCGCCCGAAGAGCTCTACGATCGGCCGGCCAGCCTGTTCGTCGCCGACTTTCTCGGCTCGCCATCGATGAACCAGCTGGCGGGAACGCTGCGGGTCGAGGATGGCCGGGTGTTCGTCGAGCATGCCGGCGGCCGCAGCGAGGTCACCGGCTACCCATTCGCGGCGCCACCCAAAGACGGGCTCGAGGTGGTGCTGGGCCTGCGTCCCGAGCAACTGAGCATCGGCGAGGGGGGTGGAGCAGGGCGGCTGACGGTCCGGCTCCTGCTGATCGAGCCGCTCGGCGCCGACAGTCTTGCTTGGTGCGAGGTGGGTGGCCAGCGGATGTCGGTGCGGGTGCCGCCGGCACTGGCCAGATCCCTTTCCGGTGAACTGCCGGTGAGCTTCGCGCCCGCCACTGTTTCGCTGTTCGACAAGACCATCGGCCACCGTCTCTGACGGGCCCACAGCACGGAGAGTTTCGTATGTTTTTTGGCACCAATGTCTATGGCTGGACGCTCCTCGCCCGCCGGGACGGCAAAGACTGGAGCGTTGAAAGCGCCATGGCTGATGCCAGGGCGGCGGGCATCAGCGGCTGGGAGCATTCCTTCCGCAAGGCCGAGGATGTCGAGGGCGTTGCGGCGGCGGCAGCGCGACAGGGCCTCGCCATGCGTTCAGCCTATGTGTTCGGCGCCTTCCATGAGCCCGAGCTCGCCGCCGCGGCAAGCGCCAACGCGCTCGAGGTCGCCGCGGCGCTGCGCCAGGTCGGGGTGCGGCAACTGATCTTCAACCCGGATCCGCTGCCGGGCGGGGCGCTGAAATCGGATGCGCAGCTGCGGACGCAGAGCGCGGCGATCGAGGCGTTGGGCCAGCAGCTCGCCGCCGCCGGCAGCCGGCTGCTCTACCACACGCATGATCCCGAGATGAAAGGCGGGGCACGCGAGTTCCACCACATGATGGTCAATACCGACCCGGCCGCAGTCGGGCTCTGCCTCGATGTGCATTGGGTCTATCGCGGCGCCGAGAACAGCCAGGTGGCGCTCGAGGACATCGTCAGCCTCTATGCCGCGCGCATCGGGCTGTTGCACCTGCGCCAATCTGCCGGTGGGGTGTGGACCGAGGATATCGGGGCCGGTGACATCGACTTCGGCGCGCTGGCCGCACATCTGGTGGCGCGGGGCGTCAAGGCGCACCTGGTGCTGGAACTGGCCATGGAGGCCGGCACGCCGGCGCAGCTCTCGGGCACCGAAGCCAATGCGCGCAGCATCGCCTATCTCGAGCCGCTGTTCTCAGAAATCGCCATCAACTGAGGTCCATGATGAACTGGAGACTGTTTCTCATCGGCGCCGGGGCGATCGCCCACCAGCACGCCAAGGCCGCGAAGCGACTGGGCGAGGTGGAGATTTTCGCCGCCGATCCATTCGAGACGGCGCGCGCCAATTTCGCCGCGGCCTTCCCGCAGGCGACCTTGTTCGACAATCCGACCGCGATGCTCGCGAGTTCAGCGGCGCAGAGCCGCGACATCGTGGTCGTCGCGGTGCCGCCCTGGCTGCACAAGGATGCCGCCCTCGAGGCCATTGGTTCGGGCCGGCATGTGCTGATCGAAAAACCGGTGGCTCGAACCATGGCGGAGTTCGACGCCATTCGCGACGCAGCCGCGCGGGCCAAGGTCTATCTGGGCGACTGCAGCGTGCGCTTTCTTGTCGGCGACGCCTTGCCGCGCGCCCGCGGGCTGCTTGCCGGTGGCGGCATCGGCAGGCCCTATCACGCCCGCCTCGTCAATCGGCGCCCGCGGTCGCGCCCGGGCATCGAGTATCAGCCTTCGAGCACCTGGTTCCTCGACAAGGACAAGAGCGGTGGCGGTGCGATTTTCGACTGGGGTGTCTACGACCTCACCATGTTCTTCGATGTGCTGCGTCCGGTGGCGGCCGAGGTCCACAGTGCCTGGCTCGCGGCGCCCAGGACCGCGATTGATCCGCCCGATCATCCGATCAGCATCGAGACCCATGCCGGCGCGTCGATGACGCTGACGCTCGAGGATAGGTCGCGGGTGAGCTTCGACTATGAGCGCGGCAACGGCCTGCACGGCGAACCGCAGGCGACGCTCAATGTCGATGGCACCGAAGGTGGCCTCACCTGGCAGTGGTGTCCGCCCTTCGAGGACAACATCGCGACGCTGACCCACCATGTCGATGTCGGCGGCAAGATCGAGAGCCGAACCGAACGCTTCGGCGAGTTCGGCTGGGAGGAGGTGCACGCCCAGCCCCTGCTGGCCTTCGCCGCCCGGATCGAGGGCCGGCAGAGCGTGATCCTGCCCGAGGCGCGCCTGGCGTTCAATTTCGGGGTGATGTCGGCGATCTATGTGTGCGCCGAGACCAGCCGGCCCGTCGAAGTCCGGCTGGAGGTCTAGGCGAGGAAAGCGGCGGCGCACCCGGCGCGCCTGCCGCTTTCTCACATCGCCGGAATGTTCTCCTTGAAGATGATCCGGGGTTCGATCAGCTTGCGGGTCAGGAACGGCGCCGAGGCAGCGATCGAGCCGAGCAACTGGATCACCGACTGCTCGGCGATGAGCCGGGCATTCTGGTCGATGACCACGTCGACCTGATCGTTGAGCAGGTAGCCGCGGGTCAGCTTGGTCAGGTCGTGGCAGATGAAATATGGCCGGCGCCCCTTGTGCGCTTCCGACAGCGCCCGCACCACACCGGATCGGCCGGCCCCGATGCAGTAGATGCCGTCGATCGGCTCCTTCGCCTCGAGCATCCGGCTGGCGGCGCGGTAGCTGGTTTCGGGCTGGTCGTTGATCTCCTGTACTTCGGAGACGACGAGATCGGGGAACTCCTCGGCAAGCACCGACCGGAAACCCATCTCGCGCTCCTCGTGACCGCGATAGACACGCGATCCGGTCAACAGCGCCAGCCGGCCCTTGCCCTGCAGAAAGCGGCCGAACAGGTGGGCGACGGTCCGCCCCGCAACACGGTTGTCGATGCCGACATAGGCGGAGCGGGGGGCTGCCGGAACGTCGGTCACGATGGTGACCACGCGAACCCCGCCCTCGACGATCTCACGGATGATGTTGCGGGTCTTGGGGTGATCGAGGGCAATGACGCCGACGCCGTGGACGGTTTCGGACAGCTTGTCGATCGCCCGCTGCAGGTGGTCGGGCGACGTCCCTTCGATATCGTGGATGGTGCATCGCGAGACCAGCGGCAGGCGGGCGCAGAAATCCTCGAGGTGATCCGCCAAGTCGACCATGAAGGCATTGCCGCCGATCGGCAGCATGAACTCGAGGTGCGCCGGCCGGGAGGGCAGGGTGACGGCCCCCATCGTCGGCAGATAGCCGAGCTGCTGTGCCGCTTCTAGCACCCGCTGGCGGTTGGCCGCCGAAACCCCCGGACGGTTGTTGAGGGCCCGGTCAACCGTGGCGGTCGACAGCCCGCACGCCGCCGAAATATCCAACATCGTTGCCTTCATCTCGCATCCTGATCTGATGGAATCTGATGTGCCATGTGATTGGCTCCCATCAATCCTTTTCATAGCTTCGGCACGAACACAATGAGCCGTCGCGGCCGATTCCGAGGTAGATGAAAATGGGTGCGCTGGCTGGTCGGCACGTGGTGATTTCGGGCGCGGCCGGCGGTCTGGGCACCGGGCTTTGCCTGCGGCTGCTGCGTGAAGGGGCGCGCGTTCTTGCGACCGACGTAAGCGAGGTGAAGGGCCTGGCGCTGTGCGAGGCCATCGCAGAGGCCGGGCTGCCGCAGGAGCGCTGCAACTTCGTGGTGCTCGATCAATCCGGCGAGGACGCGGTGGCGGCCGGGATGGCTGAGGCGATTGCCCGGCACGGCGCGCCCGATGCGCTGGTCAACAACGCCGCCATCTATCCCAGCATGCCCACCGAGGACCTGCCCTACGAGCTGTTCATGCAGGTGCAGGCGGTCAATGTCGGTGGCGCCGTGGCGCTGCTGCGCGCCTGTCTCCCCGGGCTCAAGGCCTCGGGCAACGGGCGGGTGGTCAACATCTCGAGCATCACCTTCGATACGGGCTACAGGAATCTGTCGGCCTATGTCGCAGCCAAGGGCGCGCTTATCGGCCTTGCCCGGGTCTGGGCGCGCGATCTGGGGCCGTTCGGCATCACCGCCAACGCCGTATCGCCGGGGGCCTTTCCCACCGATGCCGAAAAAATCCACCCCGACCCCGAGCAGTACACGCAGTTCGTGCTCGACCAGCAGGCGGTGAAACGGCGCGGCACGAACGAGGATTTCGCGGGGCTCGTATCGTTCCTGCTCGGGCCCGATGCCGGGTTCATCACCGGCCAGACGATCCGCGTCGATGGCGGCTGGATGATGGCGTGAGGAGAGTGCGATGAGCGACACCGAACATGGGCGCATCACCGCCCTGCGCCAGGGGCGGGTGCTGCAGATCATTCTCGATCGGCCAGCCAAGCTGAACGCCGTGTCGCGCCAGATGGCGCGGCAACTCGAGGCGCTGGTGGCCGAGATCAATACCGATGACGAGGTGCGTTGCGTGGTCCTGACCGGTGCCGGCGAGCGCGCGTTCTGCGCCGGGACCGATATCAGGCAGCTCGACGAGTTCGACGATGCGTGGAATTTCCGCAATCGCGAGGATTACTGCATGTCGGTGCGCCGGATCAGCAAGCCGGTGATCGCAGCCATCAACGGCTATGCGCTCGGCGGCGGGCTCGAAATGGCGCTGAGCTGCGACATCCGGTTGGCCGCAGCGACGGCTCAGTTCGGCGCGCCGGAGATCAAGCTGGGCTGGATCGGCGGCGGCGGTATGGCGCAGCTGCTCAGCCGTTCCGCCGGGACCTCCAACGCCTCGCTGATGCTGATGAGCGGCGACGCGATCCCGGCCGGCAAGGCGCTGGCCTGGGGGCTGGTGTCCGAGGTGATGGAGCCTGCCGAACTGATGGCGCGCAGCATGGCGCTGGCGGAGACCATAGCGTCCCGTGCGCCGATCGCCGCCGAGATGGCCAAGCTCAATGTCGAGGCGGCGGCGAACATGCCGGCAAAGCAGGCCACGCAATATGAGCTCGACCTGCAGGCGATCTGCTTTGCGACGAGCGATGCTGCCGAAGGGCGCGCCGCCTTCAAGCAGAAACGCGCCCCAATCTTCCGCCGCAAGTAGTTCGGAGCCGCGCCATGGTCGCCTTGTTTGGACGAGAGTTCAGCCGCCGCGAGGTGGCGGGACATGCCGGATCGCTGAGCCAGTTCGCCGGCGTGCGCCTGTCGACGCTGGCCGATGGGCTGGAGCGCGGCATCCGCATGCTCGAGTTCCGCTCGGGCACGGGCCTCATGTTCAGCGTGCTGGTGGATCGGGCGATGGATATCGCGACCTGCGAGTATCGCGGCCTGCCCATCGGCTGGCACTCGCCCAGCGGCTTCCGCCACCCGGGCCTGCACGAGTACGAAGGCGAGCACGGCTTTGCCTGGCAGCGCTCGTTCTCCGGCCTGCTGGTGACCTGCGGCCTCGACCACATCCTGTTCCCCGACGAGGCGCCGGCCGAGCACTATTTCTATCCGGCCCGCCAGAGCATCACCAATACCGTGCATGGGCGGATCAGCACGATCCCCGGCCGCCTCTCGGGCTATGGCGAGCGCTGGGAGGGCGATCGCTGCTTTCTGTGGGCCGAGGGGGTAATGACGCAGGCCGCGGTGTTCGCCGAAGATCTCGAACTGGTGCGCCGGATCGAGATCGAAGTGGGTACCAACCGGATTCACCTCAACGACGTGGTGCGCAACCGCGGTTTCAACCCTACGCCGCACATGTACTGCTACCACATCAATGTGGGGCACCCGGTGCTCGATGCCGGATCGCGTTACCTGGCGCCGATCGCCGACGTGGTCTGGGCCGCTCATGACGGCGACAATTATCGCGCCCAGGGGGTCGGCTACCACACGCTGGGGGGGCCGCAGGCGGGTTTCTACGAGCAGGTCTGGCAGCACGAACTGGCGGCAGATGCCGAGGGGCTCTGTTCTGTCGCCCTGGTCAACGACCGGCTCGGCATCGGCTTCGAGGTCACCACCCGCAAGGACCAGTTCCCCTGCATGTACGAGTGGCAGGACCTGCAGGCCGGCCATTATGCCGTCGGCATCGAACCCTCGACCCATCACGTGCTCGGCGCGGCCGAAGCGCGCCGGCGTGGGGAGGCCATCATGCTCGAAGGCGGCGAAACGCGCCGCTACGACACGGTGCTGTCGATCCTCCCCGACGCCGAGGCCATCGCGGCGGCCGAGGCGGCCATTGTCGGGGTCGCCCGGCAACCAGCCGACCCCTATCCGCGGCCATCCTACAATTTCCGCCCGCTCCGGCAGGGCTCACGAACCTCCTCATAAGGAAACCCCGCCATGGGCATTCTCACCGGCTATCGTGTCCTCGACTGCTCCATCGCCATGGCGGGACCGTTCGCGGCGCAGCGCCTTGGCGACCTGGGCGCCGACGTCATCAAGGTCGAGCCGACCAGCGGCGAGTGGCAGCGCCACACCTCGGCGGGCGGCATCAAGGGCAACCGGATCAATGTCTCGTTCCTGTCGCTCAACCGCAACAAGCGCTCGCTGGCGGTCGATCTCAAGAATGCCGACGGCAAGCAGGTGCTGCTCGAGCTGGTCAAGACGGCCGACGTGTTCCTGCAGAACTACCGCCCCGGCGTCGCCAAGCGGTTGGGCGTCGACTACGAGACGCTGAGCGCCATCAACCCCAAACTCGTCTACGTCTCGATGTCGGGCTATGGCGAAACCGGCCCCTACGTGAACAATCCCGGCCAGGACCTGATCCTGCAGGGCATGTCGGGCGCCATGCTGTCGGCCGGCCGGGCCGGTGAGCCGCCACTGGCGGCGGGGCAGTTCCTCGTCGATGCGGTGACCGCCTATACCGCGTTCGAAGGCGTGCTCGCCGCCCTGCTGCATCGCGAGCGCACCGGCGAGGGCCAGCTGGTGCAGGTCAATATGCTCGATGCCATCACCACCCTGCAGATGCAGGAATTGTCGGTCTATACGGTCGGCGGCAAGGCGCAGATGCGCTCGGCCGAACCGCACGCCCATGCCTATATCCGCTCCCCCTACGGCGCCTTTGCCACCGCCGACGGTTACATCATCGTGGCGTTCCCCTCGCTCGCCAATTTCGGTGCGGTGATCGGCGAGGACGCGTTCCTGACGATGAACGACGAAATCGACAGCTGGAAGCGGCGCGACGAGATTTTCGCGAGGACGCGCGAGCGGCTCAAGCACAAGACCACCGAGGAGTGGCTCGGGCTGTTCCGCGCCGCCGATGTCTGGGCGGGGCCGGTCTATGGTTATGCCGAACTCGTCGACGACCCGCAGATCCGGCACAACGGCACCTTCGTCGAGTACGAGCATCCGACCGAAGGGCCCATCAAGGCGCCGGGGTTCCCGATCAGGTTCTCGAGGACGCCGTCGGAGGTGCGCTTCGGCGCGCCGCTGGCCGGCCAGCACAGCCGCGACATCCTCAGGGAAGCCGGGTTTGCCGACGATAAGGTCGACAGCCTGATCGGCTCGGGTGCGGTGAGCGAGACCATGCTGTGAGCTATAGAGGGCTCACCTGGGATCATCCTCGCGGCTATGTCGCGCTCGAGGCCGCGGCGCGCCAATGGGGCGAAACGGATGGCGTCGAGATCGCCTGGGAGCGGCAGCCGCTGGAAGGCTTCGAGTCGCATCCGATTGCCGATCTCTGCGGACGCTACGACATCATCGTGCTGGATCATCCGCATCTGGGCGAGGCGGTGGCAGCGGGCGTGCTGCAGCCGCTCGATGCGATCCTCGGGCCCGCCACCATGGCGGATATCGCCCGGCACACGGTGGGCGCGTGCCTGTCGAGCTACAAGCTGGATGGGCAGCACTGGGCGCTGCCGCTCGACGCCGCCAGCCAGGTGATGGCTCTGCGCCCCGACCTGCTGGATGGACCGGTGCCCGTGCTTTGGAGCGAGGTGGGAGAGCTCTCCCGCCGCACCGGCAGGGTGCCGCTGTCGCTGGCCGGCCCGCACGCGCTGCTGACCCTCACCTCGATGGCGCTGGCGTTCGGCGACCAACCCGGCGCATCGGAAACCTACCTCGCCGACACGCCGGGCAGGCAAGCCATCGAACTGTTTTACGAGCTGGCTGCGTTGAGCCCGGCGAGCTGCCGCGACGACAACCCGATCGGGCTGCTGGAACGCCTGTCGGGCAGCACCGACATCGTGCTGGCGCCACTGGTGTTCGGCTACGTCACCTATGCGGGGGCGGACCGCGCCGCGCGCCTGGCGTTCCACAACCCCCCGCGTGTCGCTGCGGGGGGGCCGCTCGGCTCGGTGCTGGGGGGAACCGGCATTGCCCTCACCGGGCGCTGCCGGCCCACCGACGGCCTCGTTGTGCATTTGCGGCGGCTGCTCGGGAGCGCTGCGCAGGTCGAGTTCATCCCCAACCATGCCGGTCAACCGAGCCGTCGCGCCGCCTGGACCGACCAGCAGGTCAATGCCGATTGGGGGCAGTTCTATGCGCAGACGCTGCAGACGCTGGAACAGGCCTACGTCCGGCCCCGGCACAATGGCTACATGCAGTTTCAGCAGCGCGCCGCCGAGCTGGTGCGCGACGCAGCGATCAGGCGGCCGCCGAGCACAAGACTGATCGACGCGCTCAACCAGCTCTATGCAGAGCATCGGCCGAGCCGGGTGGAGGAGGAGTGACCATGAGCAAGTGGCGTATCGCCGGTATCAATTTCGATCACATGCATATGGGCGACCTGCTCCGCATGGCGCACGAACATCCCGATGCGGAGATCGTTGCGGTCTGCGACCGTGACACCTCGAGAATGGAGAGCGCGATAGCGAATTTCGCCCTCAGGGCGGATCAGGTCTACACCGATGTCGAGGCGTGTCTGGCTGGCGCGCGGCCGGATCTGGTGATCCTTTGCCCCGCCACTGCCGACCATGCCGTCGCCGTCGAGCAGGTGGCGCGGCAGGCGGTCGATATTCTCGTCGAGAAGCCGTTCGCCGCCAACCTCGCCGATGCGGACCGGATGCTCGCCGCCGTGGCGGCATCCGGGTCGCGCCTCGCGATCAACTGGCCCTTGCGCTGGTATCCCACGCACGCCACGACGAAGCGGCTGATCGACGAAGGGGTGATCGGCGAGGTGCTGGAAGTGCATTTCTACGACGGCAATCGCGGTCCGCTCTATCATCTGGCCGACAAGGTGGAAGTGTCCGACGCGGCGGTGCAGCAGGGCAAGGCGAGCTCGTGGTGGTACAGCAAGGCGGCGGGTGGCGGCTCGTTGCTCGACTATCTCGGCTATGGCGTGACGCTCGGTACCTGGTTCATGGACGGCAAGGCGCCCGAGACGGTCACATCGGTGGTTCACGGCGGTGCCGGCCTCGAAGTCGACGAGCACTCGGTCACCGTCTGCCGATATGATACGGGGCTGTCGAAGTACGAGACGCGATGGGGCACCTTCACCGACCCCTGGACCCTGCAACCGCAGCCGAAATGCGGCTTCGTCATCGTCGGCAGCGCCGGCACCATCTCAAGCTATGACTTCGAGCCGCATGTCGGGGTGCAGACCCGCTCGCAGCGTGCCATCACCAATGTCCCGGTCGATCGACTGGAGCCGCCGTTCCGCAACCCGGTCGAGTATGTGCTGCACTGCAAGCAGGGCCAGCAGCCGATCGGTGGCCCCCTGGACCCGACGCTCTGCCGCACGGCGCAGCGGATCATCGATACCGCGGTCGCCTCGGCACGACTGGGCCGCACACTGGAGTTGCTGCAGTGAGCGGCGGCAAGGATGCGCCGTCCCAGGACAGCTATGCCCTGGTTGCCGGCAACCTCGCCGAGATCGCGGCGCCGGAACTGCCCTATCGGCCTCCCATGCCTCGCGACCGCTCGGTGCCGATCGGGCTGATCGGGGCGGGAGGCATCAGCGCGGCGCATCTCGACGCCTATCGCGCCAGCGGTTTCAACGTCGTCGCCATCTGCGATCGCTCGCTGTCGCGCGCCGAGAAGCGCCGAGATGAGTTCTACCCGGGCGCCCGGATCACCGACGAGCCTGGCGAACTGATCGAGGACCCGGCGATCCCGGTGCTCGACCTGGCGCTGCACCCTGCGGCCCGCACGCCACTGATCCGGCAGTCGCTCGAAGCGGGCAAGCATGTGCTGTCGCAAAAGCCGTTCGTGATGGATCTGGCGGTCGGCGCCGAACTGGTCAGGCTGGCAGCGAACAAGGACGTGTTTCTCGCGGTCAACCAGAACGGCCGCTGGGCGCCCTACATGTCCTATATGCGCGAGGCGGTGCGGGCCGGACTGATCGGCGAGGTGATCGGCGTGCATGCCCAGCTGCAATGGGATCACAGCTGGATCGGCGGGACGCCGTTCGAGGACATCGACCAGATCATCCTCGAGGATTTCGCCATCCACTGGTTCGATTTTGTCGCCAGCGTCATCGGCGACACCGCCAGCAGCGTCTACGCGACAGGGACGCGAGCGCACGGGCAGTCGGTGCGCTCGAAACTTCTGGCACAGGCGATGATCGGCTTTCCGGGCGGGCAGGCGTCACTGGTGTTCGATGGCGCGGCGGCTCACGGCCCGCACAACCTGACGACCATCGCCGGCACGAAAGGCACGCTGCGCAGCATCGGACCAGACCTCGGCGTCCAATCGGTTCGCCTCTATCTCGCCGAAGGCGTTGCCGTACCGAGGCTGGAAGGGCAGTGGTTCAACGACGGTTTCGCCGGCGCCATGGGGGCGCTGCTCGTCGCTATCGAAACCGGGGCGGCGCCGATCAACGACGCCGCCGCGAACCTGAACTCGCTGAAGCTGGTGAAGGCTGCGCTCGAAAGCGCGGAGCACGGTCGGGTGGTGATCCCCGGTTGAGGCGGCATGGTCCCCGATCACCTGGACGAGCCTCGCGGAAGCGGGGTTCCCGACCAATCTGATCCACGACGTCGTGCCTGGCGCGCTCTAGTGCGTTGCCCGATAGACGAGGGAGACCGGCACCACGACGTGCTGGACGCTCTTTTCGTCGCCGGAGATCGTGGCCAGCATCAGCGAGACGGTCTTGGACGCCATGTCGTCGAGATGTTGATCCACCGTCGTCAGTCCGAAGGTCTGGCGGGTCGCTTCGTCGGAATCGTCGAAGCCGACGACCGACAGGTCCTCGGGGACGCGCAGCCCGAACTCGCTGCGGGCAACCATCAGGGCGGCAATCGCCATCACGTCGTTGGCGCAGAACAGCGCGTCGGGGCGGGGTGACAGCGAGAGCAGCCGCCGCGCGGCCTCGGCGGCTTCCGCATGCCGGTACTCGCCGCTCTCCTGCGCGTAAATGGTCATGCCGAGCTCGGCCAGCCGGTCCTTGAGCCCCAGCCCGCGATCGCGACCGCTCGAGGTGTTCGCTTCGCCCGAGATGAAGGCAATGCGCTTGCGGCCTGCCTCGACGAGCAGGTCGGCGACCATGCGGCCGCCGCGATAGTTGTCGCTGCTCACCGAACTCACACCGCCATCGCGCAGGTAGTTGTTGACCAGGACGACCGGACGGCCCGATCGCTGCAGCGCCACGGCCATGCTCGAGCTCAGGGTCGCCGCGGTGACGATCACGCCGTCCACCTGGTACTGCAGCAGCTTGGACAGGTAGTCGTCGATGTGGCTGGAGCGCGACACCATCAGCAGCACTGCATAGCCATTGGCCTGCAGTTCGGTGCTCATGTGCACCAGCAGCTGTGAGTAGAACGGATTCTCGAGGTCGGTGGCGATGATCCCGACCAGCCGCGAGCTGTTCTTGCTGAGGCTGCGGGCGATGGCGTTGGGCTGGTAGTCCAGCATCGCCGCCGCCGCCATCACCCGCTCGCGCGTCTCGTCGGCGATGTATGCGCCGGGCGTAAAGGCGCGCGACACCGCGGAACGCGACACGCCGGCGAGGCGTGCAACGTCGTGTGAACCCGCTCTCTTCTTGGTGTCCTTCATCCCCATACCGCTACCATAGACGTTCCGCCAACTCGACACTTGACCCCGCTTAGCACATTGTCATAGCCTGCACACGTGTGCAGAGCCAATATTTTGCTGGCAACGGGCACATGGTCCTGCAAAGCCGGGACGTGGAGGATTTGCTCCGACGAGGGGCACAGGAGGAGATAGAAAATGACGGCTGATATCAGCCGGAGGGCGCTGCTGAAGGCAGCGGGCCTCTCCGGTGCCGGCTTGGCTTTTGCCAGCATCATGGGTCCATCACTGGCACTGGCGCAGGCTTCTGCACGCGGTTTCACAGAGTCGCCGATGCTGGCGGAAAAGGTGGCCGCCGGGCAGCTTCCGCCGCTCGACGAGCGCCTGCCGGAGGAAGTCTTCAAGGTCGGGCAGGGCGTCCTGCTGCAGGACGAGTTCCAGACCTGGGAAGACGGGTCTTTCGGCGGGGAGCTGCGGGTCGCTTCGGTGTTCCCCACACCGTTCACGTTCCTCGGCGGCGGCGGCACCATCCTGCGTTCGCCGGGCCAGACCACCGAGGCGTCGCTGCCCAACGTGGTCAGCGCCTTCTCGCATTCGGACGACTATACGGTGTTCAAGTTCACCATCCGCAAGGGCCTGCGCTGGTCCGATGGCGAGCCGGTGACCACCGAGGACGTTCGCTTCCATTTCGAGGACATCTACGGGGATCCCGAAGTCGGACGGGCGTGGCCGGCCCAGCTGTTCACGCAGGGCAATTCCACCATGGGTCCTGCAAAGCTCAACATCATCGACGAGTACAGCTTTGAGCTGACCTTCTCGGCGCCGTATGGCTTCTTCATTGCCGATCTCAACTCGTGGATCCCCAACTACGAGCTGCTGTTCCGGCCGGCGCACTACTTCAAGCAGTTCCACAAGAAATACGCCGACCCCGCCAAGCTCGAGGAACAGCTCAAGGCCAATGCCATCGACAGCTGGTCGCAGCTGCTCAAGCTCAAGGAGCCTCCGCACTGGGAGTATGGCACCGCGGCCGCGCTGGGCATGCCGGTGCTGCTGCCCTGGGTGCTGACCGAGTATTCCGAGCAGCGCACGGTGTTCGAGCGCAACCCCTATTACTGGCATGTCGACGGCAAGGGGCAGCAGCTGCCCTATATCGATCGCATCGTGAACAACCGCGCCGCCGATCGCGACGCGCAGGTCAACGCGACGCTGGCCGGCCAGGTGGACCTCGCCGTCGAGACCGACGCCCCGCTCAGCAAGATGTCGGTCTATGTGCAGAATGCCGAGGCCGGTGGCTATCGGGTGTTCACGACCGGCTCGTTCAACTACCCGATCCAGCTGTTTCTCAACCACGACTACGAATACGACAAGGCGGACTCGGCCTGGCAGAAGCTCGTGGCGGATCCGGAGCGCCGCTTCGGCCGCGCCATCGGTCTGGCGATCGACCCGCAGGACATCAACGACTCCGTGTTCTACGGCATGTTCGGCGAGCCGTTCCTCACCACCAAGAGCTTCGATCCCGATGAAGCCGAAGGCCTGCTCGATGCGATCGGCATGTCGGAGCGTGATGGCGAGGGCTTCCGACTTGGGCTCGATGGCCAGCGCTTCGTGCTGCGCCTGTCGTTCTCCGAGGCGTCGTCGGACTTTCCGCCGGTCGCCGAATTGCTCAAGGAGCAGCTCGAAGCTGTCGGTATCCGGGTGGAGATCGACCCGCTGGGCATCGATTTCGGCCTGTTCAACCAGCGCAAGGCCGCCAACGAAATCCAGGCCTCGCTGTTCTGGAACGATGGGACGGCGTGGGAGGGCGGTATCTCGGAAGACTATCTGCCCAGCCACAAGGGGCCGTGGTCGCCGATGACCTGGCAGTACTACATCACCCAGGGCAAGGAAGGTCGTGAGCCGCCTGCATATATCCAGGAGTTCTACGACATCCACACCGAGCGCAAGGCCTACCCGCCGGAGTCCGAACAGGGCAAGGCGCTGTATGCCAAGATGATGCAGTGGTTCGACGACAACTACGTGCTGTTCCCGGTGTCGGGCCTCAAGGTGGTGCCGAACGTCGTCCATGCCGGGCTGCGCAATACGCAGAACGAAGGGGCGCCCTACGAGCTCGACTCGTACCTGTCGAGTGAAGGGCTCTGGTTCCAGACCTGACGAAAGTGCACGACCGGGCGCTGGCATGCAGCGTCCGGTCCCCCCTCAAACATCGAACCGGAGCGTCGTCGAAGTGCTGCAATTCGCCCTGCGCCGCCTCGGGATACTGATCCCGTTCCTGATCGCGATCTCGATCGTCTCCTTCATTGTCATTCAGCTGCCGCCGGGCAGCTATGTCGACAGTTACGTCAATAACCTGCGCCTGCAGGGCAACGTCGTCAGCGCCGAACAGGAAGGAAACATCCGCGCCATGTACGGGCTCGATAAGTCGATGCCCGAGCAATACGCGCTGTGGATGGGCAAGATCGTCTTCGCCGGCGATTTCGGCAGCTCGTTTCGCTACAATCGCCCGGTGGCCGCCATCCTGATGGAGCGGGTGCCCAGCACCATCATCCTGTCGCTGACTGCCATCGCGTTCACCTGGCTGCTCGCGGTGCCGCTCGGCATCCTGTCGGCGGTCAAGCAGTACTCGGTCTGGGACCATACGCTGACCCTGATCGGGCTCGTGGGGCTCGCCGTTCCCGGCTTCCTGCTCGCGCTGGGCATCATGTTCGTCGTCTACCAGAACACCGGCTGGCTGGTGAACGGCTTCTTCTCGCCGCCGTTCCGAGAAGCGCCATGGTCGCTCGCCAAGGTGCTGGACCTGCTCAAGAACGTCTGGCTGCCCATCCTGGTGCTGACGATCGGTGGCATGGCGACCATCACCCGCGTGCTGCGCGCCACCCTGCTCGACGAGCTCAACAAGCAATATGTGACCACGGCGCGGGCCAAGGGCGTGCCGGAGATGACGAACGTGCTGCGCTATCCGCTCCGTATCGCCATCAACCCGCTGCTGTCCACCCTGGGCTGGATGCTGCCGGCCGTGGTCGGCGGCGAGATCGTGGTGTCGAAGGTGCTGAATCTGCCCACGATCGGGCCGGTGCTGCTCGAGGCCAGCATCACGCAGGATATGTACCTGGCCGGAGGCATCGTCATGATCCTCAGCGTGCTCACGGTTTTCGGCACCTTCATCTCGGACCTGCTGCTGGCGCTGAACGATCCGCGCATCAGGATGGAGTAGGGGAGATGTCCGACACCACCACCAGCGCCCCGGCGCCCCGCCCCAAGAAGGTGCAGGATCGTATCGATCGGCTGAGGGCCCAGTACTCCACCGGCGGCGATCGGCGCCGTCAGCGGGCCGAGCAGCTCTACAGCGCCTCGCAATGGCAACTGATGCGGGCCAAGTTCGGCAAGCACAAGCTGGCCATGGTCAGCCTCTACTTGCTGATCCTGTTCTATGTGGTTGCGATCCTTGCCGATTTCATCGCGCCCTACGATCCGCAGGAGCGCTCCCGCCAGCACATTTTCGCGCCGCCTTCGGCCATCCACTTCTTCGCTCCCGATGGTGGCTTTGTCGGCCCTTACGTGTTCGACAGCCGCACCCGGGTAAACCCCAAGACCTTCAAGTACGACCTGATCGTTGCCGATAATGCCGACATGAACCCGGTCGTGCTGTTTCCGAAGACCGACCCGTATCTGCTGATGGGCGTCATCCCGATGTCGGTGAAGCTGTTCGGCACCACCAGCCGGCAACCGGTCTTCCTCCTGGGTGCGGACAACCTGGGACGCGACCTGTTCTCGCGTATCGTGCATGCCTCGCGGGTATCGCTGTTCGTCGGCTTCGGCGGCGTGCTCATCAGCTTCGTGCTCGGCGTCGCGCTGGGCGGCATTTCGGGCTATGTCGGCGGCAAGGTCGACGTCATCATCCAGCGCACCATCGAGCTGGTGATGAGCGTGCCGCAGATCCCGCTATGGATGGCCCTCGCCGCGGCCATTCCGGCGGAATGGACCGGCATCCAGACCTATTTCGCCATCACCCTCGTTTTGTCGCTCGTCGGGTGGACCGGCCTCGCCCGCGTGGTGCGCGGACGCATCCTGTCGATGCGCGAAGAGGATTATGTGATGGCGGCGCGGATCTCGTCGGCCAGCAGCTGGTCGATCATTACCCGGCATCTCATTCCCGGCTTCACCAGCTACCTCATCGTGCACATCACCATCGCCATCCCGTTCATGATCCTGGGCGAGACGACGCTCAGCTTCCTGGGCATCGGCATCCGCGCGCCCGATGTCAGCTGGGGCTCGCTGCTGCAGCAGGCGCAGGATGTGGTGGTGCTGAGCAACTATGTCTGGCTGCTGTGGCCCGCCGCCTTCGTCGTGGCGGCGGTAGTGCTGTTCAACTTCATCGGAGACGGGTTGCGCGATGCCGCCGACCCCTACGCCAAATGACCCCGAGCGCTTCTCTGAAATCGACCGAACCACGCCTGAAGGTCGAAGGGCTGAAGACCTATTTCTTCCTCGACCACGGCATCTTGAAAGCCGTCGACGGCGTCGATTTCCATGTCGGCGAGGCGGAGTCGGTCGGCATTATCGGCGAATCCGGCTGCGGCAAGAGCATTACCGCCCAATCGATGCTGCAACTGGTGCGGGGCCGCGGCCAGATCGTCGCCGGTCACGCCGTGCTCAGGCGCAAGCAGGGCGAGATGGTGGACATCCTCTCGCTCGACCCAGACTCCGCCGAAATGCGCTCGGTGCGCGGTGACGATGCCTCGATCATCTTCCAGGAGCCGATGACCAGCTTCTCGCCGGTCCACACCATAGGCTTCCAGATCGGCGAGATGCTGCGGCTGCACACCAAGCTCTCCGAGGCGCAGATCCGCGAACGGGTCATCGCCATGCTCGGCCGGGTCGGCATCTCCAATCCCGAGGTGCGGATCGACGAGTACCCGCACCAGCTGTCGGGCGGCATGCGGCAGCGCGCCATGATCGCGATGGCGCTGATCTGCCACCCGCAGATCGTCATCGCCGATGAACCGACCACGGCGCTGGACGTGACCATCCAGGCGCAGATCCTCGACCTGATGCGTGACCTGCAGGACGAGCTGGGGATGTCGATCGTCTACATCACCCACAACATGGCGGTGGTGGCCGAGAATGTCAGCCGCGTCTACGTCATGTACCTGGGCCGGGTGGTCGAGACCACCACGACGGAACGGCTGTTCAAGGATCCCAAGCACCCCTACACGCAGAAACTGCTGCGCTCGATCCCCCATCCGGGGCGGCCCGTGGAGCGCCTCGAAGTCATCGAAGGGAGCGTCCCCAGCGCGGTCGATCCGCCACGGCGCTGTGGCTTCTTCACCCGCTGCCCCAGTGCCATGGCCGGCGTCTGCGATGCCGCAATCCCGGCATTGACCAAGGTGGACGACGAGCACTGGGCGCGGTGTTTTCTGCTCAGCGATGAAAAGGAGGCCGAGGATGAGTGGTCAAGCCTCTGACGACAACGCGATCCTGAGGGTCGAGCAGGTCTCGAAGCAGTTTGTGTCGAGGTCCGGCATTGGCGCCAGGAACGCTCCGGTCATCCGTGCGGTGGACAACGTGTCGCTGCACATCAATGCCGGCGAGACGCTGGCGGTGGTGGGGGAGTCGGGTTCGGGAAAATCGACTTTGGGGCGTTCGATCGTACGCGCCATCGACCCCAGCCAGGGCGCGGTCCAGCTCAAGCTCGACACCGGCGAGTGGGTCGACCTGGCGCGCCTGAGCGAGCGGCAGCTGCGGCAGCTGCGGCGCCACTTCCACATGATCTTCCAGGATCCGTACTCTTCGCTCGATCCGCGCATGACCGTGTTCGACATCATCGCCGAACCCCTGATCTACAACGAGCGCGTGTCGCGAGCCGAAGCGCGTCGCCGGGTCATCGAGGTGCTGGAACTGGTCGGGCTGGGCGAGCGCCACCTCAACCACTACCCGCACGCCTTTTCCGGCGGCCAGCGGCAACGCATCGGCATCGCCCGTTCGCTGATCTGCAAACCGCGGCTGATCGTTTGCGACGAGGCCGTGTCGGCGCTGGACGTTTCGGTTCAGGCGCAGATCCTCAACCTGCTGAAGGATCTGCAGCAGCGCTTCGGGCTGGCCTTCATGTTCATTGCCCACGACATCGCCGTGGTGGAGTTCATCGCCCACCGGATCGCCGTGATGTATGTGGGCCGCATGGTGGAGCTGGGCGAGACGCGCGCCATCATCGATCGACCGCTGCACCCCTATACCGAGGCGCTGCTGTCATCGGTGCCGATGACCGACCCGACGCGCGAGCGCTCCGGCAAGCGGCTCAGCGGCGAGATCGCCAGCCCGATCAACCCGCCGAGCGGCTGCCATTTCCATCCGCGCTGCCCTTACGCGACCGAACGCTGCAAGGCCGAAATCCCGCAATGGCGGGAGCTCGAGCCGGGCCGCTTCGTCGCCTGCCACTTCGCCGCCGAGCTCCGCCTCGCCGGCATGATCCAATCCCACACACCGCACCACGAGCTGCACAAATGACCATCGCCGCCGAGCAGATCAAGACCGCCCGCAATCTGCGGCTCCATATGCTGGCCGACCCGTTCCGGCCAACCTTCCACTTCGTCGTGCCCGAGGATTACGCCAAGCCGGCCGACCCGAACGGCGCCATCTGGTGGAACGGCCGCTACCATCTGGGCTATATCTACCAGGATGATGGCGTGCACTACTGGGGGCACGTGTCGAGCCGGGACCTGCTGCACTGGCGCCATCACAAGCCCTGGCTGCTGCCCACCCCCGACAGTCCGGAAGAGGGCATTTTCAGCGGCAACGCGATGATCGACAAGAATGGCGAAGTGTCGATCTTCTACCACGGGGTGAAGGTCGGAAACTGCATCGCCACCAGCAGCGAGCCGCTGCTCGAGAATTTCCGCAAACTGCCGAGCAATCCGATCGTCCCGGTGGAAGCGCCCGACAAGTGGCGGGAATCGGCCAAGCTGCCATATGCCTCGTGGGATCCCCACGGCTGGCTCGACGGCGATACCTACTATGCCATTTTCGGGGGAACCCAGCCCGCCATCTTCAAGGCCACCGAGCTGGACGACTGGAGCTATGTGGGAGACCTGTTCGCCCATACCGTCGATGGCACCACCATCCGCGAGGATGTCTCGTGCCCCGATTTCTTCAAGCTGGGCGACAAGTGGGTGCTGATGGGGATCAGCCACGAGCACGGCACCCGCTATTTCGTCGGCGAATGGAAGAACGAGCAGTTCCACCCCGAAGTGCACGAGCGCATGAGCTGGGTCGACAACACCTATTTCGCGCCGGAAAGCATGGAAGCGCCCGATGGCCGGCGCATCCTGTGGGCCTGGATATTCGATCAGTGGGACGAAGCGACCGAGAAGGCCGCCGGGTGGTCGGGCGTTTTCGCGGTGCCGCGCGAACTGTGGCTGCACGATGACCTGCGCCTCGGCATGCGGCCGGTCGAGGAACTGAAGCAGCTGCGCTACAATTCCCGCTCGGCCAGTCCCTTGGCGCTCACCGGCCATGCTGAGCTGGACATTGCCGGTGGCGATACGATCGACATCGAGGCGGCCTTCGATGTCGGCGCGGCATCGAGCGTCGGCCTCGAGGTGCGTCGGTCCGCCGATGGCAGCGAGACGACAATCGTCGGCTATGACGCACAAAAGGGCGAGCTGTTCTTCGATACGACCAATTCGTCCCGCAGCGGCCTCGGCCTCAAGATCCGGGAAGCCGGTCCGCTCAAGCTCGAGGCGGGCGAGCCGCTGCGGCTGCGCGTCCTCATCGATCGTTCGGTGGTGGAAGTCTTCGCTAACGATCGGCAGGCCATTACCAGGCGCATCTACCCCGATGCGGCGAGCAACGGCGTTGCGGCCTTTGCCGCCGGGGAGGGCGGCAGGCTGACCAGCCTCGAAATCTGGGACATGATGCCGTCCAACCCCTATTGAGGCCACCGATGAACCCATTGCGTCCCCGCTATCACTTCTCGCCCCAGGCCGGCTGGATCAATGATCCCAACGGCGCCGTGCGGGTGGATGGCCTTTATCACCTGTTCTACCAGGCCAACCCGCATGGGTTGGTGCACGGCCCGATGCATTGGGGGCACGCGACGAGCGTCGACCTCGCCAACTGGACCGAGCAGCCCATCGCGCTCTATCCCGAAGCGAGCGGCCAATGCTTTTCGGGCAGCGCCGTCGCGGCCCGTGAAGGGCGGGTGGCGCCGGAGCTTGCTGCGGACGACGCGATCCTGCTGTTCTATACCGCCCACCGGGATGGCAGCCCCTATGTCGAGGACCAGGCCATCGCCATCGCCGATCGCGGCATGACCAGCTTCCGCAAGTTTGCTGGCAATCCGGTGCTGCCAACCCCGGGGCCGCGCGATTTCCGTGACCCCAAGGTGATCTGGCACGCCGCGACCCAGCGCTGGATCATGGTGGTTACGCATGGCCAGTCGATCGGCATCTACTCGTCGTCCGATGCGCTGAGCTGGCAGGCGGAAAGCGAGTTCGGCAGAAGCGAAGGCCGACATGGCACAGGGCCGTGGGAGTGTCCCGACCTGTTCCCGATCACGGTCGAAGGCAGTGGCGAGCAGGCGTGGATCCTGGTGGTCGGGCTCGGCCAGGGGCATATCTCAGGCGGCTCGGGGACACAGTATTTCGTCGGAGATTTCGACGGCCAGGTGTTCCGCAACCGTCATTCCGCCGAAACGGAATTGTTCATGGACTGGGGCCGCGACTACTACGCCACCCAGAGTTTTTCCGGCCTCAACGGCGAGGATCCGCTCGCGGTCGCCTGGATGAGCAACTGGCTATATGCCAACCACACCCCATCGGAAGACTTCCGCGGCAGCATGAGCTTGCCGCGCCGCCTGACGCTGATCGAAACACCCCATGGCCTGCGTCTCGGCCAGCGGGTCGACGAGGCCGTGCGGGCGGCTTTCGACCCGCTGTCGGTCGCAGCCGGCACTCCCGCAACCCCGTCGTCCGCCGCCTATCGGTTCGCGCATCGCTGGGCCGGAGAGGTCGGCGACGAACTGACCCTGTCGCTGTTCGGGGAGGCCGATCCGGTCTTCACCGTCAGGCGCACCGCGAGCGACACCTGTTCGGTTACCATTAATCGCGGTGCTCATCCGGCCATCGCACCGGAGCGCGGCTTCGCCACGGACTTCACCATCGACATCATCCATGCCGGCCCGTTGGACATCGACGTCTTCGTCGACCATGGTCTGGTGGAGATCGGCTGTGCGGGCGGGCTACACTGGTTCAGCAACATCTATTTCCCGGCCGATCCGGCCGGGCGCGTGACGCTCGCCGCCTGAGCGAGGCACGCAGGGGAGGAAAGCATGAAGCGTTCTGCAATCAACCGGGCGATCCGTCGGGCCGAAGACCTGCTCGCGACGCACCATTGGACGCTGCCGGTCTGGGGGCGCTGGACGGCAGAGAATTTCCGCCAGGACCCGGAAACGGCGCGCTATCTCACGCGCCACCAGATGGGTTGGGACGTCACGGATTTCGGCTCCGGGCGCTTCGATGAGATCGGCCTCGTGCTGTTCTGCCTGCGCAACGGGATCGTAGGCGGCGAGGGGGAGATCACCTATGCCGAGAAGCTCCTGGTGGTCGAGGAGGGCCAGGTGACGCCCTCGCACCTGCATCGCGCCAAGATGGAAGACATCATCAACCGGGCCGGCGGCGTGCTGGTCATCGAGTTCTGTCCCGCCGACGATGACGGCGCCGTCATCGAGCGCGAACTGACGGTGTTGGTCGACGGTATCGCCACCACGCTCAAACCCTGGGAACAGCTCCGGCTCGAGCCCGGTCAGGGCGTGACGATTCCTCCGGGACTGTACCACCGCTTCTACGGTGAACAGGGGCGTGGGGTGGTGCTGGTCGGCGAGGTCAGCAAGGTCAATGACGACCAGACCGACAACTATTTCCTCGATCCGATCGGTCGCTTCTCGACCATCGAAGAAGACGAAGCGCCGGTCCGGCTGCTGTGGAACGAGGCAGGTCGGTAGACAGCCGGGCCGCATGGCTGCTGCCGGGGTGCGCGGATGGCTGGCCTTTGCCGGCTGATCTTTGCTAAGCTACGCACTCCGAATTTCAGCACTGACCCGAAAGAACCAGCACGGCCCTGGCCGTGACAGGCTTTCATTCTTGCGACCAAGGTGGCGATGATGAAGAGGCCTTTTGTTTCGTTGCGTCCGGAGATCACCCGGACGCATGCATTGATCCTGATGGACTGGCTGGAGGACGAGCGGGTCACCCGCTACCTGAGCGATTCAAGCAGCGTGTCGCGATCGATCGCCGAGGCGATCGATCGCACCCAGATGCCGATCCTGACGCATCTGTTCAATCAGGGCGGGCGCTTCTTCATGGTCCACGATCGTGACGATGCGCCGGTCGGCTTCGTGCGCCTGATCAAGACGGGCCGCGACTGCGAAATGGTGCTGGTCATCGGCGACCATGACAACTGGGGCCGCCGGATCGGCTCGAGCACCATCCGGGCCGGCCTGAAGCTGGCTTTTCTCGAGATGCGGGCCGAGACCGTGATCGCCCGGATCCACCCCGACAATACGGGCTCGCTGAAGGCCTTCGAACGCTGCGGTTTCCTCGGCGTGAGCGAGACGGCAACGCTGAGATCGCTGTCGATCAGCGCCGGCCGCTATCGCCGGCTGCTGCGCGAGGGCGTCATGGCGGAGGCGGGCGACATCCACATCACCGACCTGGACGAAACCCGGCTGCAGGACCTGATCGCGTTCGAACAGGGGCCGGCAATGGTCGAACTCGAACACGAGATCGAACGCGCCACCGTCGTGGCGGCGCAGCGCATCGCGGCGAATGTGGTGACGATGAACTCGCAGGTCGCACTGCATCTCGACGACGAGGCGATCAAGGTCTCGCTGGTCTATCCGCAGGACGCCGACGAGCGGGCCGGCAAACTGTCGGTGCTGTCCGATGTCGGCGCCGCGATCCTCGGGTACCGGGAAGGCGACGCCGTCGACTGCGTGGTCTCGGAGCGGACCCGGCACCTGCAGATCGGCAGGCTGATCTACCAGCCGGAATCGGCGGGTGATTTCCACCTTTAGCGTCGGCAGTGTGGTCGCCTTGCTACCGCTTTCAGGGCTCCGAGTTTGGCGCCAGCACACCTGAGAGGCGGTTAGAGGCCTCTATGAGCTTGAAGTAGTGATCGAGATTGGGGTTCGCGAACTCCTCGTGGGTCTCGTGGACCATGACGAACGATGCCGCGAACAGCCCGCCGTTCTGGTTGACCGACATCAGCACCCCACGCACGTAGTCGTCCGTGACCGACTTCACCGTATTGGCGATCATCGACCTGAAGTATCGTCCTCCGAGTGCCAGGATCTGCAGTCGGTCGGCCAGGATGAAGACGAAACCTTCGTGGTCGGGGCGCTCTGCCTTGAAGCCGTGCTGGTTGAACGCCTGATTGTAGTGTTTCGCCATCCAGGCGCCACTACGCTTCTCGATAACCATCGCCCCCGAGACGCGCGTCCCCTGAAGATTATAGCGATGATAGATGTAGCGGCCGGCATACTTGGTGAGTTTGGTGTACTCTTCCTCCCGTATTTCAAGCGTCCGCCGGAATTGTTCGAAGAGAACGCCCTCGTTACCGGCAAGCAATAGGACCTTGTGCTGAAGTGCTGGGGTGAAATGGCTGTCCAGGATCGCCTCATTGAACAAGGCGTAACAGGTATCGCGGGCGATACCAGAGCCATCGGCCATCTGTGAGGCATTAATGAAGCTGCGAACCACTGCTCTGCGAGCGGCAGGGAAGCCTGTCGTGACGGCATAGCTTCGCTTTCGATTGTTCGGTTCCACATCCATCCCCTCGGCTTCGTCGAAAGAATGCAGAGGGCGGCGCGTGTGTCCAGTCTGGATCGCGGCTATCCAGTCCAATAAGTCGACCGTCCGGCCAATATTGACCTCTGATCCAAATTGGACGCCAGGGTTCCAACCAATACCATTTGAACTGGCGGGGCGGCATGGATGATTATGAATTTGTGACGTCTTGGTGACACTGGGAGCAACAGTGCCGGCGCGAATATTGCTGCGTCTGGTCCCTATGTCGGGTTCGCCGTGATGGACGCAACTGGGCTGGTTCCTGTTGAGGCACGAACTAGGGATCGCGCCTCATACCCGGTGCGAGGGAGGAGTTGGATGCCGGTTCGAAAGAGCAAGCGCTTCGGCGTAGCCAGTGAGATCCCCGAGAGCGCTGACCTGCTGTGGCCCTACGCCAGCACACAATTGCTGGAGGCTCGGGAGATCAAGACGATCGGCGGTCAGGCACGCGCAGTACTGTCCAAGGCGCTCACCAGCGGTCGCACTCTCGCCTTTGTGGGGAGCGGAGTGTCGAACTGCTACGGCAGAATGACCTGGGCCGAGATGGTTGCGATGCTCGATGCCGAGGCCAAGAAGGCGGGGCGGACGCTTCAGCCTGGAAATGGCCGGCCTTGGCACGAGAACCCGCGGATTTCGGGGCTGTGGCAGACCCTCGAAAGCATCAAATTCAACCCGAACGACGCATCCAGTTCCGCCCTGCTGGTCGATGCCGCGGATCACGCTATCAACATCATCGATCGCATCGCCGAACTCGGAAGCCTCAGCGTCGAGCCGCAGACCTCCAAAGCTCGCGAGATGATCAAACGGAGCCTGATCGACGATGCGGGCCATATGCGGCGCCTGCTCAAGAACCTGCAGGTGACCGTCGATCAGGAGGAGAAGCTGGATGGGCTCACCGCAAGGCAGTTGCGCAGCTATTTCTCAGTGGATGTGCTGCGTAAGCTGATCGATGGCGCGCCGGCATCCGGTCCGGTGCGGCGGTTCGAGTTTGTGCTGAAGCACTACGCGCAAGGCGTCGGCCAGCCCCTACAGGTCAGACACCGTTTCCTTGTCCCCCTCGTTGCCATGCTCGCCGAGGATTGGGAGGGCTCGCAACGTCCCATGGATCGACTGGAGAGCGCCTTGCAAGGTGCTCCGGAAACAACCCGCCCGCCTCGGTCGCATTTCGTCGCGCCGGAACGCGACCCGCTCCTGCTGATGTACGATCTGCTCGGCCTGCGGCGGTTTTTCACCACCAACTGGGACCAGGAGATCGAAAGGCTGTTTGACGACAAGGGGTTGGCCCGTAGGGGCGACGCCGTCCCACTCGATAACGAGCCCGGCGACGACGATGCCAAGCGCCTGGTTGGCAACGGAGACTCTACCGTGCTGGTGTATGACCAGACCAAGGCCACCCGACTCGCCGCCTTTGCCTCCCAGGACAAACTCACTGGTCCCGGCGTGGCCTACCTACACGGCCGGGCGACGCCCAAGGACTCTATCGTCGTCACTGGGAACGACTATCGCAGCCTCTACCTTAAGCGCAGCGACTTTCTCTCGATGTCGCAGGCCGCCCTTAAGCTCACCTTTGGCGGCAACCCGGTTCTGTTCGTCGGACTGGGAATGGAAGAAGAGGACGTGCTGCGCCCGCTCCGAGAATTCATGAGCGGGTCGGAAGGTATCGACAACCGTCCAATCGTTGCGATCCTCCCGGCTACGCATGAGATCTCACGGGTCAAGGCGCAGGCCTCGCGCTTACTCAACGATTGCGGCGTGCTGACCATCCATTATGGGCATGACGCCGCAGGTCTCGGCGACGCCGAGACCTGGCTGCACCAGCGTCATGCAGAGATCAGGAAGGTCGAAAGCGCACTTATCGGGCGGCAGCCGGTGGAGACGCCAACGATCACAGCGCCACGCAGCCTCGACGGACTGTCCGTGCGCGAGAACCCGACCTTCGACTTGAGTGAAGAATGCCAGCTGCTCAATGAACTGATGAGGGTGGTCAAAGCCTCGGCGGCGAGGGTTGGGCCACAGACGCTCGTCGAGTCCTCGGTCCTGCTCAGCTGCCTGCGCGAGCTCAAATACCAGCTGCAATCCGGGTTTCTGTGCGCGACCCTGCAACGTATCGCCGACCATCGGGATAACTGGCACGACAACTGGCTGGATACTGAGGCCAATTGGGAGCCTGAGCCATCGCGCGCGAGAGAGAACGGGCCGAAAGACGGCGTCCCCGTTTATGCCTTCGGCGCCACCTACCTCAAGTCGGGGGCCCCGGACGAGGACAATATCGAGCTTCGCTTCGACTGGGGGGCGCCATCGCAGACCTTCAACGGACTGGTCGACGCGCTGGAGGCGCACCGCAAGAGCATGGAATCGATCAGCGGCGGCGTTGCAACGCAGCACCGAGGCCGCCGTGTCCTGCTACTGGTTGGCAGCCGAGGCGTCGGCCGCGGGCACTTCTTTGCCTCGATGCGATCGAAGGAGCGAATGGCAAAGCTGCAGGCCGCCCTATGTGGCGTGCAGGATCCTCAGCCTTGGGCCGTGCAGGTCTTCCTCAGTATCGGACAGCGTGTCGACATAGCTGCAGCGCGTCACAATTTCATGGCGGGGCTCGAGGACTTTCTCAGGCGGCGAGGTGATCTGGGCCCCCAGGTCAAGTTGTCCAGCGTCATCAACGACCGGTTAGGTGACCTGCTGTCGATCGCTGCGCATTCGGACAAGGCGGGGCGGATGGTGGTGGTCTTCAACTCTCTCGACCTCTGGTTCGACCCGTCGGGGCGAGGCAAGAATGGGGTGATCGACGAATTCCTGGTTCAGATTTTCGGCAAGCAAAGCCGATCCCTGCCGATGGACGTGATCGTCGTCGCAGGCGCCCGCACCCTTCCGCACATCTTCGGAACGGTAGCGAAGGTGGAGTCGAACAAGCCTTTCAAGAAGCGATCGCTGATGGCGGAGTATGATGAGTTTCGGCCCTGGGAGGTGAGGAAGCCGGGTCTGAGCCTTGCGGATCATCGCGCTCTCGATCGCAGGCGGACAGCGTTGGGCGTGGATAGCTTCTATGCTACGTCGGCCCGTCAACCAACGACGGGGCTTTCGTCGTTCGGCCAGCCGGTGATGAGTGGGGCGGAGGAGTACGGCAACGAAAACTACTTCCACATTCTGCGGCCGGCGCGCGCCTCGATCGTCTTGTCGGCCTTCATGCCGGAACTGACGGGAGCCTATATCGCCGCCATCCTTCAGCACGCGGGGCTTGCGAAGGTGATGCCGGCTCCGGGTGGCTCGGCCGTTCCGCTGGCGCAACTGACCGGGCTGGACCAGACCAGCATCGCGCCGCTGTTGATGGACAGCTCGGATGGTCACCGGACGGGCAAGGACATCATCCGCAAGTATGTCGAGCACCTCATGGCGCGCCGGATCATCCGGGCGGCACCTGCCGACATCGACCAGATGGTCGAACTGGTGGATGGAAAGTTCAAGGGCCTGTTCGAGATGGTGGAAAGACAGCGCTACGCGTTGAGCCTCTTGGGCGCCTGCGCGGACGAGATCGTCAAGGGCACTTGCCCCGACGATCCGTATGAGGAGACGCTTCGAAAGCTCTACGAATTCGTAGAGCGCTTCCGCAGGGATCTGGAAACGATCGACAGGCGAGATCGCGAGGCCACAGTTATCCGACTCTGCCTCGACGAATTCCGCCGGCGACACGAGCGCGGTGGCGAGCCGCTGCCGCTGCCAATGGATGCAAAGCTGGCGGAGCTGATCCAGAAAGACAATCCGCTGTTCAACCTGCAGCACACCCTGCTGTGGCACCTGGCGGCTTTTGGTCAGGCGGTGCGGTTCGACATTATCCTGGACAGCCCGGAAATTCAGCGGGCCGCGAGGCGAGCATTCAGGAAGCCGCCCTCTGAGAGCGATGTGATCAAGCTCATCGGCTATGCGATTAGGCTGCTGGTCTATCGCTGCCTGGTACTGCCTCTGGATCGCCGCGGCGAACCCAAGTTCGAGAACCGTCGCTACGGCACGCATCGCTCGATGCAGCTCTACGTGCTGAGGTGGCTGGGCTCACCGCCATTCGAGTTCCAGGAAGTGAATCAGTTCACTGTCACAAGCTACCTGAATCAGCCCAAGGATATGCCGCGCCTGAAGAGACGGACCCACGTGGACCTTCGTCGGACAATTTCAGCGTTCATCGGCTTTCCGGACATTGATGGTGAGCTGGCTAAGGATGCGGATCGCCGCGTCAGGTCGAGCGTCACTCCCGACCGCGGGGACGATGCGGTCCGTGACGCGAACCGGGAAAGGGCTTCCACAGCCATCTCCACCATGCGCAGCGTTTACTCGGTGGCGTCGATCGCGAGATTGGGTAGCCTCGAAGGTGATCTTATCGAGACCCAGGATGGCTCAGGCCTGTTCACCGAGCACAACCGTCAGGTGCGCTGGCTGCTACTCAAGAACAGTGTCAGCAAGGACGGACTGCTGTCCATTGACGACATCGTCTGGGCGCTGAACGAGTGCGGCGTAATGAGCCACATTCGGGGGCATCTGAGCGACGCCAACGTGCTATTCGATGTCGCCGAGCGCGCCGCATGCCGTATCGAGTCACACCCGAACGCCCCATTGCGGTCCCGCATTTTTCTCAATCGCGCGATTGTCATGATCGAGCAGGGGCGAGGCAAAGATGTCGGTCCGCGGCTGGACGCCATCGCTAACAATGCGCGCGAGAACAAGATCATCCGCCAGCTTGCCACAGGAATGGGTGCGCTGATTGACCATCTAGCGGGCCGCACGGAGATCGCCGAGGCCGTCTATACGAAGACCGTCGAGCTGCTCGAGGAGTGGGACAGGCCGCGGTCGGCGAGCTTCTTTTCCCGCCATCTGGGGAACTTGCTGAATTCCAGGCGAACCGAGTCTGCGATGATCGAGGCCCGGCGTCGGCTGGAGGCAAGCATCACGATGGCAGAGGAAGGTGGGCACCAGGATGTCATGCATGAGGCATTGGCCGCGTTGGCGGGCCTGCAGATCAACCAAGGCGAAGCCCGCTCGTCCGACGTGCTCGCGCATCTGCTCACTGCGGAGAATTACGCCCGACGGGTCGGGATGTCTCGCCTCGTTCTCGAAGTCCACCTGCATCGCGGGCGCTTCCACATGATGGGAGGCGACCTGACCAGAGCGGTCGAGGAATTCTCAGAGGCGCTTCGGCTCGCGGTCGGAAATCGTCACAAGCTGCGGGTGATCTCGGCTCTGACTTACCTCGCGGAAGCGCTTTCCAAGACCTCGGCGCGGTCCGGCTGCGGGGCACTGCTGGACCTGGCGACCACGATGGCGCAGTCGACCGACTACTTCACGGGGCTGGCCCGAGCGCAGAGGCTGAGAATGGCGATTTAGCAGGCGCCGCCAGCGTCGCGAGTCGGAACCTGCCAGCCCTGCGAAGCTCATCTCATGATCGTTTACAGCCGATCCTTGAAAACCTCGCCGCCGCGCATGATCAGCGGCATATGGGCGCCATCGTCCTGCAAGCGGGTGATGTCGGTCAGCGGGTCGCCGTCGACGACGATCAGGTCGGCATGGGCGCCGGCGGCGATGGTGCCGATCTCTTCGGTCATCCGGCAGAGGTCAGCGCCGACGGTGGTGGCGGAGCGGATGATCTCGGCCGGGGTCAGCACCTTGGCGAGCAGCTCGAACTCCATGCAGTGGTACTTGCGCAAGCCGCCGAGCAGGTCCGAGCCGAAGGCCATGGGCAGGCCCGCGTCGCGCATGATGGCGAGCGAGTTGAGCCCGCCCGCGCGCACCACCTCGATCTTTTCGAACTCGGCCGGGCCGAGGCCCAGCGCCTTGCCTTCGAGCCACAGCGCGTCATAGGCGACGAGGGTGGGGACGGCGATGCAGCCCTTCTCGGCCGCGAGTTTCGCCGTCTCGGCGCTGATCAGGTTGCAGTGCTCGAGCGAGTGGACGCCCAGTTCGACGCAGCGGCGGATGGCGGCGTCGGTATAGACATGGGCCGAGACGTAGAGCCCGGCATTCTCGGCTTCCTCGACCATGGCGAGGATCTCCTCGCGCGAATACTGGATCGAGTGGATCGGGTCGTTGGGCGAGGAGACGCCGCCATTGGCCATCACCTTGATGAAGTTGGCGCCCTCCTTGATCATGGTGCGGCAGGCCGTGCGCACCGCATCGACGCCATCGGCGATGTAGCCCATCGAGCCCAGCCGGTCCGACATCATGCCGGGGCGGTCGTCGGTGCGCTTGCGCAAGTCGGCATGGCCGCCGGTGGTGGTGAGACCCTTGCCGCAGATGACGATGCGCGGCCCGTCGATCAGCCCTTCCTCGATGCCGCGGACGAGGCCGTGATCGGCGCCGCCGAGGTCGCGGATGGTGGTGAAGCCGCGCTGCAGCGTTTCTTCCATGACGCGCGCGGCGCGCAGGCCCGCGAGCGAGGAGGGGGCGATCATGTTGCCCCAGAGGTCGAGCGTTTCGGCCACCACATGCATGTGGCAATCGATCAGCCCGGGCATCAGGGTGCGGCCGCCGAGGTCGATGACGCGCGCGTCGGACGGGGCGGCGATACCGGCGCCGACTTCGGCGATACGGCCATCGCGCACCAGCACGGCCAGCCCCTCGCGCAGCACGCCCTGGGCGGGATCGAGGACGCGGCCATTGGTGAAAAGCGTCGTCTGAGGCATCGGAGATAACTCTCTATGTAATTAGGGCAGGTGGCTTGGGATGGTTCTGCGCGGGAAGGGTACCCCCCACCCTGTCCCTCCCCCGCAAGGGGGGAGGAGACGCTCACACCGGCGTCAGTGTTTTGGTCTCCCTCCCCCTTGCGGGGAGGGGACAGGGGGAGGGGGTGCTCTGTGCGCACCGGCTGGTGAGGAAAATTGTCGCCACCTGCGAGGACCTCTCTACCGGTGATGGCACGCCGCCAGCCGTCCGTCCGGTCGTTCGGTCAGCGCCGGCTCGGTGGTCTTGCAGACCTCGGTGGCCAGCGGGCAGCGCGTGTGGAACGGGCAGCCGCTCGGCTTGTTGATGGCGCTCGGCACATCGTCGCTCGAGGGGCTGAAGCTGTGGCGATGGCGCGGGTCGAGCGTCGGGGCGGCGCGGGTCAGCATCGTCGTATAGGGATGCGTCGGCGCCGCGAACAGCAGCGCCTTGGGGGCGATCTCGACGATCTTGCCCAGATACATCACCGCCACCCGGTGCGAGATGTGCTCGACCACGCCGAGATCGTGCGAAATGAACAGGTAGGCGATGCCCAGGTCGCGCTGCAGGTCGGCGAGGAGGTTGAGGATCTGCGCCTGCACCGACACATCGAGCGCCGAAACCGGCTCGTCGCAGACGATGATATCGGGCTTCAGCGCGAGCGCCCGGGCGATGCCGATGCGCTGGCGCTGGCCGCCCGAGAACTGGTGCGGGAAATTGTCGGCCTGGTCGGGCCGGAGCCCGACGCGCGCCATCAGCTGCGCCACTTCGGCGTCGCGCTCGGCCCGGCTGCCGACGCCATGGATATCGAGCGCCACGCGGATGGCGTCGCGGACCCGGCGGCGCGGGTTGAGCGAGGAGAACGGATCCTGGAAGACGATCTGCACTCGCCGCCGATAGTCCTTGAGGTCGCGACGGCGGAAGCTGCCGATTTCGGCGCCATCGAAGCGCACCCGGCCGCCGGTCGGCTTTACCAGCCCGAGCAGGGCGAGGCCGGTGGTGGATTTGCCGCAGCCGGATTCGCCGACAAGGCTCAGGGTTTCGCCGCGCTTGATCGAAAAGCTCACGCCATCCACCGCCTTGACGGTGGCGGACTGGCGCTGGAACACGCCCGACCGGACCGGGAAATGCACCTGGAGGTCATCGACCGAGAGGAGAGCGGTATCAGGCATCGACATGCTCCCAGCAGGCGGCGAAGTGGCCGGGCCGCTTTTCCTCTAGGGGTGGCCGCTCCTCATGGCAGCGGGCCGAGGCGCGCGGGCAGCGCGGGGCGAAGGCGCAGCCCTTGGGCAAGTCCCAGGGCGGCGGCACGGTGCCGGCGATATCGACCAGCCGCTCGGTGGCGGGCCGGCCGGCGACCGGGCGGGGGATCGCCCCCATCAGGCCCAGCGTGTAGGGGTGGATCGGGTGCTCGAACAGGTCGTAGACGCTGGCTTCCTCGACGCGGCGGCCGGCATACATCACCACCACCCGGTCGGCGACTTCCGCCACCACGCCGAGATCGTGGGTGATCAGCACCAGAGCGGTGCCGAGCCGCTTCTGCAGGTCGGAAATCAGCCCGAGGATCTGCGCCTGCACGGTGACATCGAGCGCCGTGGTCGGTTCGTCCGCGACGAGGATTTTCGGGTCGCAGGCCAGCGCCAGGGCGATCATGGCGCGCTGGCGCTGCCCGCCGGAGAGTTCATGCGGGAACTGCTTCGCCCGGCGGGCCGGGTCGGGCATCTGCACCAGCTGCAGCGTTTCGATGGCTCGCGCCATCGCCGCCTTGTGGGCGAGCTTTTTATGCCGGCGCACCGACTCGGCGATCTGCTCGCCGATGGTCAGCACCGGGTTCAGCGCGGTCAGTGGCTCCTGGAAGATCATGGCGATCTCGACGCCGCGCAGGTCTTCCACCCGGCGCTCCGGCATGGCGAGGAAATCCTCGCCATTGATCTCGATGCTGCCCTTGCTGGCGCTCGCGGCGTCGGGCAGCAGGCGGAGCAGCGACAAAGCCGTCATCGACTTGCCGCAGCCCGATTCCCCGACGATGCACAGCGTCTCGCCGCGCTCGACGGTCAGCGCCATGTCGGCGACGACAGGATACGAGCCGCGATCGCCGCGGATCCGGATCTCCAGGTCTTTTACGGCAATCGCCGCGCCGACCGTGCTCGTCGCCAACTGCGCCACCCGTTACTGCTCCGCGCCGTCGAGATTGCCGACCATGAAGCCGTAATCGCCGGCTTCCACCAGGTTGCGGCTCAGATGCTGCATCACCATGATGCCGTTCTCGAACGGGGTCGGGATCTCCTCGATGGTCTCGAAATCATAGGGGCTGACGACGCGGCCGAGCAGCTGCCCGCCCTTGATGATCTCGCCATTGGCGGGGCAGAGCGGCTCGAGCCAGCCGCCATGCTTGGGGCGGATGCCGACCAGCTCGCCGACCACCACCTGCTTGGGCGGAGCCACGACGTCGCCGGCGATGACGCCGAGATAGCGCAGCTGGTTGAGCATGCCGTCGACGGTGCGCTTCACATAGGGGCCCTGGTCGACGATGCCGCCGCCGAGCTCGATGGTGGTCACCTTCATTTCCGGCCGACGGTCGATGGTCACCGTTTTGGTGGTGCCCGAATAGAGCGTGCCGGTCTTGCCGGTGGTCGGGCGGTAGAGCAACTTCGAGCCGAAGGCGCGCGACAGGCCCTCGTCGCTCCAGATGTAGACGTAGTCGACGGTCGGGCGATCGGTGCCCGAGTGGAGATCGATATTGGCGTCGAGCTTGTCGAAATAGTCACGCGAGAGCGCGAAGGCGAGCTGCTGGGTATAGTTGCCGCGATCGTCGCCGGGGAATTCGCGGTTGAGGTTCAGCTCGTCGAGCGGGGTGAAGCGGTGGTTCACCGCGAAGGCCTTGGGGTTGGCGACCGGCAGCAGCAGGATGCGGCCCTTGAGCGGCATGTCCTTGAGGATGCGGTAGAGATCGAGGATGGCCTGCGAGCCGGCATTCTCGTTGCCGTGGATGGAGGCAGAGATGCCAACCGTCGGGCCATCCTGTTCGCCGACCAGTTCGTGGATGAACAGCACGGCATCGCTGCCATCGGCGTGAGTGGTGAACTTGGGCCTCAGCTTGTTGATCTGCTTGACCATCGTTTGTCGTCCTTAGTCCGTTAAAGCGTTTTCTTGGTGTTAGGTTTGCTTGGTGTCACTTGGCGCGGGTGAGCTGGCGCGGATCGAGGATGTCCCTCAGCCCGTCTCCCAAGAGGTTGAAGCCGAGCACGGTCACCATGATGGTGGCCCCGGCGATGATGGAGAGCCACGGCTCGTCGCGGATGAAGCGGGTGCCGTAGGACAGGGTCCAACCCCAGGTCGGGGTCGGCGGCGGCAGGCCGAAGCCGAGAAAGCTCAGCGCCGATTCAATGATCACCGCGGTGCCGAGCCCGAGCGAAGCGAGGACGATGATCGGCCCCAGCGTATTGGGGAGGATTTCCATGAACAGGATGCGCGGCCAGCTGGCGCCGAGCGCCTTGGCGGCCTGCACGTAGTTCTGCTCGCGCAGCACCAGCGTCGTCGCACGCACGACGCGGGCATATTCGGTCCAGGTGACGGCGATGATGGCGGCCGAGATGTTGACGATGCCCGGCCCCAGCACCGCGACGATGGCAAGGGTCAGCACCACGGCGGGAAAGCCGAGGAACACATCGGTGATCCGCATCAGCAGCATATCGACCCAGCCGCCGAAATAGCCGGCGGCGAGCCCGACGCTGGTGCCGATCAGCGCCGCCACGGTCACCGAGATGATGCCGATGGAGAGCGAAATGCGCGCTCCGAAGATCAGCCGGCTCCACAGGTCGCGCCCGAGGTTGTCGGTGCCCAGCCAATGGACCTCCGAGGGGAGCGAAAAGCGGTTGCGCATATCGGGCTGATCGACGCCGTGCGTGGCGAGCAGCGGGGCGAACACGGCGAGGAACACCAGCGTGAGGATGATCAGGCCGCCGATCACCAGCGAAGGATTGCGCAGGGGTTTGGGAATCCGCATGGCGCTCATCCCAGCCGCACGCGCGGATCGACCAGCGCATAGAGCAGGTCGACGACGAGGTTCACCAGCGCGAAGATCAGCGCGAAGGTCAAGACGATCCCCTGGATCAGCGGCAGGTCGCGCTGCGACACCGCCGAAAAGGTCAATTGGCCAAGGCCGGGCCAGGCAAAGATCATCTCCACCAGCACGGCGCCGCCGAGCAGGGCGCCGAAGCGCAGCCCGATGACGCTGAGGACCGGCAGCAGCGCATTGCGCAGCGCATGGCGCACCACGACGCGCGGCCGGCGCAGGCCCTTGGCATAGGCGGTGCGGACGAAATCCTCGCGCAGCACTTCGAGCATAGAGGTGCGCACCAGCCGCGAAATGATCGCCGCCGAATTGGCGGCCAGCGCCAGAGCGGGGAGGAGGATGTGGAGGATGGAATCCCACAACACCTGCGGCCGGCCGCTCAGCGCCGCGACGATCGCGTCGAGCATCGGCGCGCCGCGGCCGATGGCCGGCAGCCAGTTGAGCTGCACGGCAAAGCCCAGCATCAGGAGGAGCCCCAGCCAGTAGACCGGCATGGAGACGCCGAGCTGGGCAAGCAGCATGGTCACGGTGTCGATGAGCGAGCCCTGGCGCACCGCGGCGAGGACGCCGAGCGTCACGCCGATCAGCGTCGCCAGCAGCAGCGCCACCACGGCGAGCTCGATGGTCGCGCCGATGCGGCCGCCGATGATCTCGCTGACCGGGGCGCTCTGGAAGATCGAGCGACCGAGATCGCCATGCAGCAGCTGCCAGAAATAGGCGCCGAGCCTGACATACCAGGGATCATCGAGCCCGAGCGTGCGCCTGAGGTTGGCGATCATTTCGGGCGACGCCTCGGGCCCGAGCAGCACGGCAGCCGGATCGCCCGGCACCAGCAGCAGCAAGCCGAAGGTAACGACGATCATGCCGACCGCCATCGGGATCAGCAGCAGCAGGCGGCGGATGACATAGGCTAGCATCGCGGCACCTGGGGCAGGTGGGGCGCGTGCACGGGGATAGCGCGGTGCGCACAGAGTACCCCCCACCCTGTCCCTCCCCCGCAAGGGGGGAGGAGACCAAAACACTGGCGCCGGTGAGAGCGTCTCCCTCCCCCTTGCGGGGAGGGGACAGGGGTGGAGGTACGTTTCCTGCACCGACCTGTCGGCTGCGTTGACGCCAGCCCCGCCATGTCATCCGCCCACCTCATGCGATGACGATCTCGTCGATCTTGCGCGGGTAGTGCGTCATGCTGTCGGGGCCTTCCGCGGTGACCAGCACGGTGTCGGCGATGCGGTAGCCGGCAAAGCCGGGGATGGTGATCGAGGGTTCGCTGGAGGCGATCATGCCGGGCTCGAGGATGGTCTGGTCGCCGGCCTCGATCCAGGGGGACTCGTGGAACATGATGCCCATGCCGTGGCCGACGCGGTGCAAAGCATTCTCGGCCATGCCCTGGTCGCGGATATAGCCGAGCGCCAGGTTGTCCGAGGAGGCGCAGGTGTGGCCGGCGATCAGCGCTGATGTCGCCATCTTCTGGGCTTCATAGGCCACCGAGTAGTGCCGCTGCTGCTCGGCGGAGGGCTCGCCGATGAAGAAGGTGCGCTCGCTTTCGGCGGCGCGGCCGCCGACCCGGCAGCCCAGCGACAGGATCAGGCTCTCGCCGCGCTTCACCGGGTTGCCGGTGGGCATGCCGTGCGGAAAGCTCGAGCGGATACCGGAATAGACGAGGCCGGAGGCGAGGCCCTGCACCAGCATGAGCTCGTCATGCTCGGAATACATGATGTTCATGGCGTGCCGCGACACGTGCTGCTCGATGGCGATTTCGCTGGGCAGTTCGCCGCCGCCGCGCAGCGCCTCGCCGATCAGCGCCACGCCGGCGCGCACCATCTCGTCGGAGATGCGGGCCGCCTCGCGATGCAGCACGATCTCCTCGGGGTATTTCCGAAGCCGCATCTGCTGGACGATGTTTGAGGGCACGACCTTGGCATTGGGGAAGGCCGCCGCGATCTGCGCGATGCGGCCGAAGGCGATGCCGTAGCTATGGGCGACGGTGCCCGATTGCGCGGGGAGCGCCCGGGCCAGCACGTCGAAGGGTTTGTCGACCCCGGGAAACTCGAAATAGATCACCGGCTCGGCGGCGATGATCTGGTGCGCCGCATGCCCCTGTTCGAGCCGCGGCAGCAGCAGCCAGGCGCCGGTCTGGCTGATGGCGAAGACCACCGGCCGCTCGGTGGTGTAGTGCGAAAAGCCGGTCGTGTAGATGACATCGTCATTGGCATCGAGCAGCAGCAGGTCGACCCCGGTCTCGGCCATGCGGGCGCGGATATCGCGATGGACGCGGGCATAGAAATCGGCGCCGAGGCGCTGCGAGAAACTCATATCATCTCCTCGATACGCTTATGGAAAGCGCAGTAAATTCAGACGTCTATGTCGGTTCGCGGATGGGTTGATTCATCCGCGGTATCTGGGTTCGGCACTCGATCTCACCCAACCCACCGGCCGTCATCCCAGCGGAAGCTGGGACCCAACTCACCGCTGGCGCAGGCTGCTAGATGGATCCCAGCTTTCGCTGGGATGACACCGTGGTGGTGTCGGCCATCTGTGACCCTAAAAACCAGAGTTCCGGCCGGCGCCTGGGAGGGAACGCCGGCCGGGGGAGGGGCAGGGACTTATTCGTCCATGCCGATGAGGCCGCGGAAATTGCCGCGCGGCGTGGCCTGCACTTCGACCGGGAAGGGCTTCTTGTAGAACAGCTGGTAGCCCTGGTCGGAGATGATGAAATAGGGCAGGTCCGAGGCGAGAATGGTCGCCGCCGCCTGGTAGGCCTTGGCGCGCGCCGCCTGGTCGAGCGACGAGCGGCCCTCCTGCAGGAGCTTATCGACTTCGGGGTTGGAATAGCCGCCCCAGTTGGTCGAGCCGCCGGTCGAGAGCTGGCCGAACAGCAGCCGGTCCGGGTCGACGATGTTGAGCCAGCCGAGCAGCGCGATCTGGTGCAGGCCCTTCTGCACGTAGTTGGTCGAGAAGGACGGCCAGTCGGTGATCTGCACCTGGGCATCGACGCCCGCCGACTGCATCAGCGCCTGGGTCAGTTCGACCGACTGCACGCGGTTGGGGTCTTCGCTGTGGGTGGAGAGCGTCACCGTCAGCTTCTTGCCATCCTTGTCGAGGATGCCGTCGCCGTCGGAATCCTTCCAGCCCAGCTCGTTGAACTTGGCCACCGCGCCCTCGACGCTGAAGGTCGGCTGCTTGATGTCGGGCGAGTAGGCCCAGGAGGAGGGGAGGATGATCGAGGAGGCGATCTCGTCGACGCCCTGGTAGATGTCGTTGACGATCGAATTCTGGTCGATCAGCATCGAGAAGGCCTGGCGCATGCCGGGGTCGGCCAGCACCGGGTCCTTGGTGTTGTAGTTGATGTAGGTGACGCCGAGGCCGGCGGTGATGACGTTGCCGAAGCGGTCATCGGCCTTCAGCCGGGCGATATCGTTGGGCGACAGCGGCGACTGGATGACGTCGAGATCGCCGGCCTCGAAGGCCTGGGCGCGCGCCGAGTTGTCGCCGATGATCTTGACGGTGACGTCGGTCACTTCAGGGGCGCCGCCCCAATAGCTCGGGTTGGCCTTGAGCACGATGTCGCTGCCGCGGTTCCAGGCGCTCAGCACCATCGGGCCGGCGCCGATCGGATCGGTGGCCGGGTCCTTGCCCGCTTCGACGGCCGCCTTCGAGACGATGCCCTTGTCGAGATAGCTCAGCAGCGGCGCGTAGGGCGCCGAGAGGGTGAACTTCACCGTCTGCGGGTCGACCGCCTCGATGGCGCTGATCGGGCTGTAAAGCGCGCGGTCGGGAGCGTTGAAATCGGGGTTGATGACGCTCTCATAGGTATAGACCACGTCATCGGCGGTGAGCGGCGAACCGTCGGAGAATTTGAGGTCGGGCCTGAGCTTGAAGATGTAGGTTTGCGGATCGGGCGATTCCCAGCTTTCGGCGAGGTCGGGCACGGCCTCGAGCTTGCTGGTCAGGTGCACGAGGCCGGCATAGATCAGGTCGGCGGCGCGATAGGCGGTGGTGTCGCGCGTCAGGCGCGGATCGAGCGTGCCGGCATCGACGTCGGTGCCGATCACGATAGCCTTGTCCTGAGCCAGCGTGACAGTCGCCGGCCCCAGCCCCAGCGCCACGATGGCGGTGGTCAGCAATAGAAGTTTGTTCATTCCCGTTCCCCTGTGTGAAGTCGTGTTTGTCCGGCGAGCGGCTAGCCGTTCGCCGTGTCTCTTGCGGCGGCGTCGAGGCCGACGCTGCCATCCTCCAGCGCCGTCTCGTTGACGGCGATCTTGCCCCGGCGGAGATCCGCCAGGTGCGGCACCAGCACGCCCTCCAGCGCGCCGGGATCCGGCGCATGCCGGTATTCGAAGCAGGGCACGCCGGGCTGGACAAGATCGGCCACATGGTCGGCGCCCGAGGCGAAGATCACCGCGTCGCATTGCGAGATGACCTCGCCGAGGTCCGGCGCCGACAGCCAGGTGACGCGGATATCGGAAACGTGCGGCGCGAACTCGCGCACGCTCGGGCGCATGATGGCGATGTATTCCTCGAAATAGGTCACCGCGGCGATGCGGGTGCGCGGGTCGAGCCCGGCCAGCGCCTGGCGGGTGCGCATCGAGGGGATGAAACGCAGCCCCAGCACCCGCGCCTCGGGGATCAGCGCCTGCACCTCGGCCTCGCGGTGGAGGAAGGTGAGGACCATGTCGGCCTCGGTGCTGATGCGGCGCAGTTCTTCGGTGACCCTGAGGGAATCGAGCGTGATTAGTTGGATCTGGTCGTTGGTCGCCAGCACCGGCTTCAGCTGCGCCACGTAATCGCGCCCCGGCCCCTCGAAGATGGCGACGAAGACGATCTTCAGGCCCGCCTTGGGGCGGCGCAGCAGCGATTGGGCGTTGATCATCGAGGTGAGCGTCAGGGTCGAGAGCCCGAGCTTTTCAGCCTTGCCGATCAGCACCTCGATATCGGCGCGGAGCGAGGAGACCGGCAGGTTGTCGGAGCCGCGCTTCTTCATGTCGGAAACGGCAAAGGCGCCGAGCCCGTGCTTCATCTCGACGAGGCCCGCATCGCGCAACCGCTGGTAGACCTGGGCCACGGTCATCGGCGCGATGCCGAGCTCGGCGGCGAGCTGGCGCACCGATTGCAGGCGGGTGCCATGGGCGATGCCGCCGAACGACAGCGCATAGCTCAAGAGGCCATAGAGCTGCGTGCCGACCGGCACGGGCAGGGACTTGTCGATGCTGTTGGCGTCGATCGAGAACACGTGTTCTATCCACCTGATACACCATGACGGTAGCGTCCCCTTTCATGGATGACAATCGGGTGCGTACAAAATACATGCAGGTGCTCGCCGCTGCCCAAATGTCATGCAAAACATGGGGATATCAGGGACTTGCCGGCGGTTTACCTCGGTATCTGCCGGCCGCATTGAACGAAAGTCGATCTGGGCCACTGGCGGCGGGCCGACGGATGGTGTTCTAGTCTGCTATGTCAACCAGGGGGTAAGGAGCGGGAATGAGCATGCAACTGGGACTCGAACTGGCACGGCTGACCGCCGGCCTCGACCGGCTCTATCGCGATGTGCCGCGGACCCAGAGTTTCCTCGATCGCGAGGGCCTGATCCCGGTAGCGATGGCGCAGGTCGAGCCCTATGCGCTCAAGAACTATGGCGAGGCGCGCGACCGGCTGGAAGCGTTGCAGGCGCGCATCCCCGGCGAGGCCGAGAGCGAGCTGCGCCGCGCCTACCTCACCGAAATGGTGGATTCGCTGCTGGCGCTGCTCGACACCTTCGAGGGCCGGCAGATTTCCTATGCCGAGCGGCTGCGCCGGCAGATGCGGGTCGACACCCAGATGGTGAGCGACGAGATTCTCGATGGCTATCGCCGCACCATCCGCGAGAACCTCGATGAGCTGGGCTATCGCGGGGGTTCGCTGGCCGAGGATGTCGGCCGGTTCGAAGCCGACAGCCTGGTGCCGGCCGACCAGGTGCTGGCCGTGATGGGCGATGTCACCCGCGAGGCGCAGCGGCGCACCAGCGAGATGATGTATCTGATGAACGACGAATGGCTCGAGCCGGTGCGGCTCGACGACGTGCCGTTCACCGCCTATTGCGATTTCCCCGAACGCAAGATGCGGCTCAACCTCGCCATGCCGTTCACCCGCTCGGCGATCAAGCATCTCGCCTGCCACGAGGCGTTTCCCGGGCACCTGGTGCATATGGCGCTGCGCCAGCGCTATGTCGCCGAAGGCAAGATGCCGCTCGACGGCGCGCAGGTGGTGACGAGTTCGGCCAGCAGTGCGCTGTTCGAAGGCATTGCCGATAATGGCTGGTTCTTCCTCGACTGGATCAACACCCCCGAGGACGTGGTGGGGATGACGCTCGAGCGGCTGCGCGCGGCGCTCCGCTGCAACGCCGCCTGGATGCTGCATGCCGAGGGCCGCTCGCACGAGGAGGTGGCGCCGATCATCGCCGAGGCCGGCTACCAGGATCTGGCAACGGCGAAGAACCGCATCGCCTTCCTGCGCCACGGCCTCAGGGCGCCGTTCGTCTACGGCTACTGGTGCGGCGATACCTCGACGCATGCGGTGTGGGAGAAGGTGCCCAAGGAGCGGCGCACCGAGTTCTGGGCCTATCTCTACGGCAACATGCACACGCCTTCGACGCTGCGCGATTTCTGGACGGTCTGATGGCTGCGCTCGACAAGCACTGGCCGGCGTTCCTCGAGCTGGTGCGCCGGCCGGGTTCGACCGAGCCGTTGTTCGATTTCGTCGCCGGGCTGATCGGCGAGACGATCGGCAGCAAGCTCACCACGGCGACGCTGTTCGACGTGCCGGTCGGCCGGCTCCGCCGCCTCTACACCCAGAACGCCGAGGCCTATGCGGTGGGCGGCTTCAAGCCGATCCTCGACAACCAGTGGACGGCAACGCTGATCGGCCGGCAGGAGATCTACACCGCGCTAAGCCTCGAAGCGATCGCGGTGGATTTCGCCGACTGGCAGCTCATCGGGTCGCTCGGCTGCGAGTCGATCGCCAACCTGCCGATCGTGGTGGGTGGGCAAACCATCGGCGCGTTCAACCTGCTGCACGAAGCGGGGTATTACACGCCGGAGCGGCTGGCCCGGGTCGGCGAGGTGATGCCGTTCGCGACGATGGCGTATCTGGCGGGGGTGTTTGGGGAGCGGGCGGGCGGTTAGCGCTGAAGCCCGCAGTCGGCGCCCCTCTCCCGCTTGCGGGGGAGGGTGCCGCCGTCAGGCGGTGGGAGGGGGGTGCCACAAACACCGGCCCGTACCCCGTCCGCCTGCGGTCAGTGCGTGGGGCCCCCCTCCCACCACGCTTTCGCTCCCCCGCAAGGGCAGGGCAATCGCATATGGCTTTGTGCGCCGTACTCTCGGTGGTCCTCCACCGTGAAACGGGGGAGGGGGACCGCCGAAGGCGGTGGAGGGGGCGGCGGGAAGCGCCGGTTTGTGGGGCCGCCCCCTCCACCAGCTTCGCTGGTCCCCCTCCCCCGCTCCGCGGTGGAGGAGCACCGAGAGGCCGGTGACTGTCCACATCCGATAGCCCTCCCCGCAAGCGGGAGAGGGAGTCCCGACTGCAACGTCGGCTTACTTCTTCCTTTTCATCGCCTCGTTCAGCATATCCCCCAGCGACCCAGTGCTGCGCGGCGCCTCTTTCGGTGCCCGCTGGTTGGCCCGTACCGGCGGGTCGCGCGGGCGGTCGCGTGGGGCCGAGGTGTCGATTTCCTTGCGCATGCTGAGGCCGATGCGTTTGCGCGGGACGTCGACTTCGACGACGCGGACCTTCACCACGTCGCCGGCCTTGACCACCTCGTGCGGGTCCTTGACGAATTTGTCGGCCAGCTGGGAGACGTGCACCAGCCCATCCTGATGCACGCCGATATCGACGAACGCCCCGAAGGCGGCGACGTTGGTGACAGTGCCTTCGAGCAGCATGCCGGGCTTGAGGTGTTTGATGTCGTCGACGCCCTCGGCGAAGGTCGCGGTCTTGAAGGCGGGGCGGGGGTCGCGGCCGGGTTTTTCCAGTTCGGCGAGGATGTCGCGCACGGTCGGCAGGCCGAAGCGGTCATCGACGAAGCGCTTGGGATCGAGGCCCGCCAGCGCCGACTTGTCCCCCATGATGCTCCTGAGGTCGCGGCCGCAGGCAGCGACGATCTGGCGGGCGACGCCATAGGCTTCGGGGTGTACCGAGGAGGCATCGAGCGGCTCGGTGCCGCCGGTGATGCGCAGGAACCCGGCGCTCTGCTCGAAGGTGCGCTGGCCCAGCCGCGGCACTTCGAGCAACGTCTTTCGGGAGCGGAACGGGCCATTGGCGTCGCGATGCGTGACGATGGCTTCGGCTACGGACGGGCCGAGGCCGGAGATGCGCGCCAGCAGCGGCGCCGAGGCGGTGTTGAGGTCGACGCCCACGGCGTTCACCGCGTCTTCGACCACGGCATCGAGCGAGCGGCCGAGGCGGTACTGGTCGACATCGTGCTGATACTGGCCGACGCCGATCGCCTTCGGTTCGATCTTGACCAGTTCGGCCAGCGGGTCCTGCAGACGACGGGCGATGGAGACGGCGCCGCGCAGCGACACGTCGAGATTGGGGAACTCGGCGGCGGCGAGTTCGGAGGCGGAATAGACCGAGGCGCCGGCCTCGGAGACGATGACCTTGGTGGGCTTGGGCGCCGGGAGGCGCTCGATCAGGTCGGCGACCAGCTTTTCGGTCTCGCGGCTGCCGGTGCCATTGCCGATGGCGATGAGTTCGACACCGTGCTTCTCGATCAGCCGCTTGATGGCGGCCTGCGAGCCCAGCGCGTCGTTGCGGGGCGGGAAGGGGTAGATGGTTTCGGTGTCGAGGAGCTTGCCGGTGGCGTCGATCACCGCGACCTTGACGCCGGTGCGGATACCGGGGTCGAGCCCCATGGTGGCGCGGGCGCCGGCGGGGGCGGCCAGCAGCAGATCCTTGAGGTTGCGGGCGAAGACGCCGATGGCCTCGAGTTCGGCGCGCTCGCGCAGCTCGACCATCAGGTCGATGGAGAGCGACAGGCGGAGGCGCGTGCGCCAGGCCCAGCCGGCCACTTCGCGGAGCCATTTGTCGCCGGCGCCATGGCCTTGTGCATTGAGTGCGGCAGCGACGAAGCGCTCGGCGGGCTTGACCGGATCGGCGACGTCGACATCCACCTCGATCTCGAGGCTGAGAAACTCCTCGTCACGCCCGCGCATCATGGCGAGCGCCCGGTGGCCGGCGACCTTGTTCCAGCGTTCGGAATGCTCGAAATAGTCGGAGAACTTGGCCCCGGCCTCCTCCTTGCCCTTCAGCACTTTGGCGCTCAGCATGGCCTTGTCGCGCATATGGGTGCGGAGCTGGCCGAGCAGGGCGGCGTTTTCCGACAGGCCCTCGATGACGATGTCGCGGGCGCCTTCGAGCGCCTCCCTGGTGCCGGGCACCTCCGCCGTGATGTAGCCCTCGGCGAGCACCAGGGGATCGGCGCTGCGATTGGCGAGGATGGCCTCGGCGAGCGGGCCAAGGCCGCGTTCCCGCGCGATCTCGGCCTTGGTCCGGCGTTTCGGCTTGAACGGCAGATAGAGATCCTCGAGCTCGGCCTTGGTGGCCGCGGCAGTGATCGAGGCGGTCAGCTCGACGGTGAGCTTCCCCTGTTCGTCGATGGATTTGAGGATCGCAGCGCGGCGGGCTTCCAGTTCGCGCAGATAGGTCAGCCGCTCGGCCAACAGGCGCAACTGGGTGTCGTCGAGGCCACCGGTCACTTCCTTGCGGTAGCGCGCCACGAACGGCACCGTGGCGCCGCCATCGAGCAGTTCCACGGCCGCCCGGACCTGGTCGGGGCGGGCGGCGATCTCGGTGGCGATCTGGGCGGCAATGCGGGTGTCGAGTTGGGACATGAAGCTACTTCTTGATTTGGTCGGGGCGACCATAGTCGCCTCGGGCCGGAGGTCACACCCGGCGCGGGAGGATTTCCTCGATTTGTGAGCGAGGCGATGGGACGCAGGTCTGCCGGCTTCGCGCCGGCCCTCGCCGTAACCGCGGCGGGGAGGGTTTCGCCTGGTGGGCGAAACTCTAAGATGGGCTGCGGACGGCCAATGGGGAGCAGCCAATGCCAGACGAGATCGTGCGGAGCGGGGGATGTCTCTGCGGGGCGGTGCGCTACGAAGTGCGGGGCGAGCCCTATGTGGCGGGGCTCTGCCATTGCACTACCTGCCGGAAGCTGACCGGATCGGCGTTTTCGGCGACGGCGAACTGGCATCGCAGCCAGTTCAGCATGACCGGCGAGCTGGCCAGCCACGCCTCGCGGCAGTTCTGCCCGATCTGCGGGTCGCGCCTGTTCTGGCTCTGGGACGAGGGCGTCGAAGTGTTTCTCGGCACGCTGGATGATGCGCCCTACGACATCAAGCCGATGCTCGAGGTGTGGACGGTCCGGCGCGAGCACTGGCTGCCGCCTGTTCCGGGGGCCAGTCTGCACGAACAGAACCCGCCAAAGGGTTGAGTTTTTCGCCTCACTCCAACCGATAGCGTCGCGCCATGATGGCGAGGCCGATGGCGGCCGCTAGCGCGCAGGCGGCGGGGATGAAGAAGACGTGGGGCAGGCCGAGGGTCGAGACGCCGAGGCCGCCGGCGAGGCCGCCCAGCGCCATGCTGAGCGCGGTCGAGGTCATGAAGATGGCCGAGGCGGTCGCCACGGCATCGGGCAGCAGGCGCTGCGCGACGATGATGCCGAGCACCATGAAGAAGCCCCATACCCCGCCCATCAGGATCTGGCCCACGAACATGCCGACCACATCGGCCCACAAAGCGAAGCAGAGATTGGCGGCCAGCCCGAACAGCGCGCCGATGGCGAGCAGGTTGAGGATGCCGACGCGGCGCGCCAGCACGATGCTGAACGGCATGATGATGAGTTCGATCAGCGGCTGGATGCCGATGACGGCGCCGCGCACCGCCGGCTCGAGCCGCAACTGCTCTTCCATATAGAGCAGCAGGAAACCGTATTTGATGGCTTCGCCGGCATAGACCAGCACGAACAGGCCGGTAAAGGCGAGGAGCGGCAGCATCTCGACGAGGCCCGGCCCGCGCCGCGGGGCCGGCTTCGCCTCGGCGCTGGCCGTCTCCGAGGGTTTCGTGCCGAGCGTTCCGAGCGCCGCGATCTGGGCCAGAAAGCAGATGGCGGTGAGCCAGATCATCGGCCTGAGGCCGAAACTCGCGGCAACCCAGGCGCCGATCACCGGGCCGATGACCCAGCCGGCGGTGTTGGCCATGCGGATGATGGCCACGACGCTGTCATTGCGCGCGCCGGGATTGGCGACCTGCTCGTCATGCACGGCGGCGAAGAGCTGCGAGAAGGTGGCGTTGGAAAAGGCCAGAATCAGCGCCCCGACGACGAACGGCACCCAGATGGCGGTCGACAGCGCCATCAGCGCCCAGCCGACGAAGCCGGCAAGGGCGCAGAGCCGGAACAGGGTCAGCCGGTTGCCGGTGCGGTCGGAATAACTGCCCACGAGATAGCCGGCGATCGGGCCGGCGAGGCTGGTGAGGTAATAGAGCCCGGCGAGCGGCAGCGGCGCGCCGAGATCGCGGACGAGGAACAGGACGATCTGCGGCGCCGCCGCCGAGGCGCCAATGCCGGCAAGGAACAGGGCGAGGGCCGAGCCGCGATAGAGCGGCGACGCCAGGACCTGCCGGAGGGCCGGCGGGCGCCCCGAACTGCCGACAATTGCTTCAGACATGTTGCCCCCGACAGAACCGCTGCCGCCATCGTGGCACGATTTCCGCGCCCGCGGCGAGTGCCCGCGGCGAGAGTGCGAGGCCGACCCGCCTGGCCGGCGCCAAATGCTTTGATTGGGTACGATAATGCTCTCGCTCGGCCGGCCGCGGCGACGTAGCTCTTGGCCGCCGCCGCGGGTTGGCGATGCCTTGATTTCCAGCGCCGGCGGATGGTTCGGAGCCGTTCTCGTCAGCTGGCGAACCGACTGGTAGCGACGCTTGTACCTGACGACTTCCAAGCCCCTCAATAATCGCCTCTATGGCAGCGACCTCGATGTCAGGATCGCCAATTCACGGGTCGGCCTGCAGGGCTGGACGCGTGCCGCCTTCGGCGTCGAGGCCGATTTCCGGCAGATCGCCATCGTCTGCGGCGCCGAGATCAGCCTGCTGCGCGGGCTGCGGGGGCTCGATGCCGGGCAGCGCGCCGCGGTCGACGGGCTCCTGGCCCGCTGGGCCGAGTTGCGGGCGCATTGCGAGGCGCAGCCGCGGCGCGCCACCCGTCCGCTGCCGGCCGGCCGTTAGGGGCGGCCGGCGGCGCGAACTCTCGCAGTGCCCGCCAGGGAGGGAAGGGATTGAGGGAGGGGGTGGTCAGCCACCGAGCGTCCCTCACCACCCCCACCCCCAGCCCCTCCCCTCAAGGGGGAGGGCAATCGCACCACCAGGCTCTCCGTGATCCTCCACCGCGCAGCGGGGTCACGGATGAGCGCCGTACGGCGCTCACCGTTGGGGGACCAGCGAAGCTGGTGGAGGGGGCGGCCCCACAAACCGGCGAATCCTGCCGCCCCCTCCACCGCCTTCGGCGGTCCCCCTCCCCCGTTTCACGGTGGAGGAGCACTGAGAGTGCGGTGCACAAAGCCATATGCGATTGCCCTGCCTCAAGGGAGGGGAGCTACCGGCGGCCGCTGGGACCGACCGTTGCCGGGCGGCCTAGCCGGCAGCCACGAAGCGGAAGCGGGTGCCGTCCGCGCCGTCGGGGCGGGGGCCGGGGCTGTCTGCCCTGACGGCGCCATCGGCGGCGATGCGGAGGAAGCGGTTGGTGGCGAGCGCCATCAGCGTCACTTCGCCGGTCGGGGTCTCCATCCATTGAAACTGCGTCGCTGCGCCCGTGAGGCCGCCGACGGTGACCACGCCACCTGCTGTCACCGACAGCAGGCCGCCGGCATGGCGCAAAGCGACGCGGCCGAGCCCGACCGCCTCGATGCCGAGCGGTTCCGGCGTCGAGCCGATGACGCTGCCCAGCGCCGCGCCGAGGCCGATGGCAGGTGCATTGGCCAGCACCAGCGTGCCGGTGCTGCCGGCCGGGATCGGCTGCATCAGGCCGCGCGGATGCGGCTCGTCGACCTCTACGCGGTCGAAATCGGCATGGCCGCCGGGGCGGCCGGCCTCGTTATAGGCGAACAGCGCATAACGGATGCCCTGGAAGGTCTTGAGCTGGAACACCATGATCACCGGCTCGCCGATCGGGGTGAAGCTGTGCCCGTCGGTGGAATAGCTGAGGCTCGCCACTTCGGTGAGGAAGTTGCACTCGGCGCGCAGCCAGACGCGTGAGCCCGGCGCCGGCACGGCGACGGTCCGGCCGGTCTGGTAGTCGAAAGCGCGGATCTCGTAGCCCGCCGCGGTGCGGGCGAGCCCGACCCAGCGCCAGGGCATGCCGAGCAAAGCGAGGCCGGCGACATCACCGGGAGCGAGGCCGGAGCCATCGAGTTCGGCGGTGACGGTCGAGAGCGGCCCGACGGCACGCTGCGTCAGGCTGTTCTTCGCCCACCAGAAATCACTGGCCGGCAGGGTGTGGAGCCGCAAGTGGCCGGGGCGCTCGCTGAGCGACCAGCTGGCATCGACCGGCACGTGGTTCCACTGCCAGAGCGGGGTTAGCGTGTCGCCGTCGAAATCGTCGCTGCGTTCGGGCCAGGGCAGGGCGGCAGGCGACGGCGCGCCGCCGGCCGGTTTGACCCAGGTGCGCGGGGTGCGGCCGAGATTGCCTGGTAGGCCGAAATACGGCCAGCCATCCTGCCAGGTGACGGGCGACAGGCAGGTCAGCCGGCCGAGCGAATTGTAATCCATCATCGACCAGCCCCACCACGCGCCATCGGGGGTATCGACGATACCGCCCTGGTGCAGGTTGAGCCGGCCATTGGCGGCGGGATTGGGCGGCACCAGCTCGAACGGCGGCTCGAGGGTGAAGGGGATGCCGGCGCCCTTGATGCGGTAGCCTTCGATGAGCCCGAAATCCTCGTCGATCGAGATGGCGGGGTTGATCTCCCAGGGGCCGTCGAGGCTGTCGGCACGGGCGCAGGGCATGCGCATCGGCCCGGCGAACCAGGCGCTGGTGATCAGGTACTTGCCGTCGACCTTGTAGAAATGCGCCCCTTCGCCCATCAGGCTGTCGGGTGGCAGCAGCTCGCGCTCGGTGCCGGGGAGCACCCGGCGGAGGCTCTGGTCGAGCTCGGCGATCCGCAAGTTGCGATAGCCCCAGACCACATAGGCGCGCCCGTCATCGTCAAAGAACACCGTCAGGTCGTGGTAATTGTACTCGGCCTCGCTGCGCGTCCACGGGCCCGCGGGGTCGGTAGCGGTGAAGATCTGGGTCTTCTGGCCGTTGACGTTGGAGAAGATGTAGAAGGTGCCGTCGCGATAGCGGAGGCACGGGGCCCAGATGCCCTGGCCGTAGATCTCGCCGCCCTCGAGCCGGAAGGCCGGGCCGAGGTCGAGCCGCTCGAAGGCGTAACAGAGCAGGGTCCAGTTCACCAGGTCGGTGGAGCGCAGCACCGGCAGGCCGGGCATACAGTGCATGGTGGTGCCGGTCATGTACCAGGCGTCGCCCACCCGGATGATGTCGGGATCGGAAAACTCTTCGTAGAACAGCGGGTTGGTGAAGGTGCCGTCGCCGTTATCGGCGGTCCAGGTGGGTCTTGCCGGTGTCATTGGTGGGGTTCCGTGGCGGGAAAGGCGCGAGCAGCTGTCACCGCTCTTTACCTCAACAGTTGATATGGATCACATACAGGGGCAGATTGAGTGGAAATCGCGTAGACATTTTGTCAGATTGTACGCAATCCGTGGTCGAGCCCGTGGGCTCATGTTAGCGTCGCTGCCGGACTGGTCGCGAACGAGGTGTACCGGGTGCAAGCAGGTGGGCTGTTCCAGGCGTCGGTGCCGCTGGGGCTCTATACGAGCTTCAGCGTGAGCGCGCCGTGTGGCCTGCGTTCTGTCGACGGCGTCATCGGGCTCATCGACATGCCCGATACCTTTCTCGATCCGGCGCGGGTCAAGGCGGGGCTGTTGTGGTTCACCGGTGGCTTCGTCGAATACCGCTTTCCCCATCGATCGGAGGGGCCGGTGACCGGGCTCGAGTTCTCGATGGAGCTCGGCTCGGATGCGCCGGGCACCTCGCCGGAATGGCCCAGCGAAATCTCGGTCAGCGTCAACGAGGCCGAAATCGGCAGCTGGACCCCCAAAACCAGCCGGTATCGCAAGGTCGGGCCGCGACAGGGGTGGGGGCGCTACGGTTCCGACCATGGCGAGTTGACCAGCTGGCGGGTGACCGCGTCCGGCACGTTTCTCGACGGCATCAGGATTTCCCCGGTGGCGCTGGCCGACCTGCAGCTCGGGCCGGCACAGCCGATTCGACTGCGCATCGGCGTTGCCGCCAGTGCTACGCATCCAGGTGGGGTGAACATATTCGGCCGCGGCTTCGGGCATCACGACCAGGAAATCGTCATGCGGCTCAGCGCAGCGGAGTGAACCGGGCGGATTGGTACGATCGCCAATAATAACCCGCATGTTCGGTATACATCAATTTGTGCCGGATCATCGGCGAGATGGTCGATGCTCATGCACGGCCGGCGCCCAGGTGTTGCTGAGGGCCTGTCGCGCTGAGTCCGACAACACCTTCAGTATACTGAAACATAAGGATATTCCTCCCGTTCACGCCGGCGTCTATCGGGCGCTTGCGGTCCCTTGCGACGCAGCGACGCACGTACCTCATCGCCCCTGTCTTTCATATTAGATTATCCGATGTACATCGAAACACAAGTTGACAAGGGGGGCTTCGCGGATAGGATGGCGCCCGAAAGCGGAGGAGCGCTTTCGGGACAGGGGGCGCGACAGGCGCCTTCGCCTTGGGGAGGAGAGAAAATGGATAGACGCAGCTTCTTGCTGGGCACCGCTGTTGGTGCCCTTACCGTTGCCGCCAATGGCCTGGCATTTGCGCAGGATGCCGGGGGCACTGCTCCGGACCTGGCGCAGTTCCCGCGCAACGAAACGGTCATCGTTCACAATCCCGAAGGGATCATCCGCAATCCGGCCTGGTTCAACCTGTGGGCCGTCGGCGCCGGCAACGGCACCAGCAACGGGCTGCACAACCTGACCACCGATACCTTGTGGTTCATCGATCCCGATGCGGGCATCGAAGGGGCCAGCGAGAACGCCGTCTACAACTCACTGGCGGACGACCTGTGGCAGTATAATGCCGACTTCACCGAGATGACCGTCAAGCTCAAGCAGGGCATCTTCTGGAGCGACGGCGTCGAGTTCACCGCCGACGACGTGGTGTTCACGGTCGAAAAGCAGAAGGCGACGCCCGGCACGCCCTATAATGGCGCGTTCAGCGCCCAGGTCGCCGAGGTCACCGCGCCCGACAAATACACCGTCCATTTCAAGCTCAATGCCCCGAACTCGCGCTTCCATGCGCTGTTCTCGGTGCGCTGGACGGCGGCGTGGATCATGCCCAAGCATGTCTACGAGAAGGTCGAGGACATCCTCACCTATGACGCCAACCCGCCGGTCAGCATCGGGCCCTATACGCTGCACTCGTTCGATCCGAACGGCACCTGGTATATCTGGCAGAAGCGTGAGGACTGGCAGCGCACGGCGCTGGGCATGATCGCCGAGCCCAAGCCGAAATTCGTCATCTACCGCAACAACATCACCACCGATAACCGGCTGATCGAGATCCGTAACGGCAACCTCGACATGGTGCATGACCTGACGCCGGAAGGCACCTTCGCGGTGGTCAAGGACGACAAGCAGATCCAGGGCTGGTTCCCGGGCTTCCCTTATGCCCATCCCGATCCGACCCTGCCGATGATCATCTTCAACCACCAGAACGAGAAGTTCCAGGACAAGCGCGTGCGCTGGGCCCTGGCGCTGATGCTGGATGCGCGGGCCATGTCCATGGCGTCGTATCGCGGCGCGGCGACGCTCTCGGCGATTTCGGTTCCGCCCACCGGCACGCATCCACGCGACTACCATGCGCCGCTACAGGATTTCCTCATCAACTACGAGGTCGATACCGGCACGCGCAAGATCAAGCCGTACGATCCCAATATCGGCCTGCAGATCGCCGACATGGTGCGTCCGCAGTTCGGCGATGCCGTGCCGACCGACGAGACCGCGGTGCGCAATGCCTTCGGTTACGGCTGGTGGAAGCAGGATGTGGCGGCGGCCGAAGAGCTGCTGACGGCAGCCGGCTTCAGCAAGAACGGCAACCAGTGGATGATGCCCAACGGCCAGCCGTTCGCGTTCGAGCTGATGGTGCCGCAGGAAGGCGTGATCAACCGGCTGGGCGTGATGATCGCGCAGATGTGGTCGCAGGCGGGCGTGCAGGCGACGGCACAGGTCGACAGCGATCCGTGGGGTCGGCAGCGCGTCGGCAACTACGAGACCAACATCGCCTGGGCGGTGGAAACCTGGGGCGGTCACCCCGACCTCAGCTTCTTCCTCGACAGCTACCACTCGGCCTATGTGGCCAAGCCCGGTGAATCGCAGCCGGATCGCAACTGGATGCGCTGGACCGATCCGCGGCTCGACGCCATCATCGAGAATATCCGCAAGATCGACTTCAACGATCCCAAGGGCATCGAGTACGGCCACGAGTTCGTCAAGCTGCACCTCGAAGAGATGCCGAACATCCCGATCATGGCCTACAACGTGTTCTCCATCCAGTCGAACCGCTACTGGACCGGCTGGCCCAATGCCGAGAACCCGTATGCCAACCCGGTCACCAACTGGTCGAACGGGCGCTACATCTTCACCCAGATCACTCCTGTGGCTGGCTGATCGGATCTCCCAGGGTGAGAGGGGGCGCGGCCGGTTGCCGCGCTCCCTCCCGCCTTCTGGTGGCTTCTCGAACCGCTCGAGGCGCCAGCAGAACGCGGGAGCGTTGCCAGCGCCGGTGGGCCCGGTCGTCAGGCAGCCCGATCTGTGCAATCCCGCGATCGAATGCACCATGCCGCAGCGCGGCCGCGGGTGAGTGAGGAATGTTTTTATGCAAGGCTATCTGTGGTTCGCCGCCAAGCGGTTCATCCAGTTGTTGGCGGTGATCTTCTTCGGCGTTTCGGCGATGTTCGTCGTCACCTATCTGTCGCCGATCGATCCGGTCGAGCAGGTGCTGGGACGGCTCTCGGCGCGCTCGAACCTGTCGCCCGAGGCGATCGCGGCCACGCGCCTGGCGCTGACCGAGATGTTCGGCACCAACCAGCCGGTGCTCACCCAGTATTTCAACTTCTGGACCCGGCTGCTGCGCGGCGATCTGGGCGCCTCGCTGATGGCGTTCCCCACGCCGGCGATGGAGCTGGTGCTGCGCGCGCTGCCCTGGACGCTGGGGCTGCTGCTGAGCTCGACCGCCATCACCTTCGTCGTCGGCAATCTCGCCGGCGGACTTGCCGGCTATTTCCAGAACAGCCGCCTGCTCAAGGCTTTCGGCATCTTCGCCATGGGGCTGCAGCCGATCCCCTATTACATCGTCGCCTTCATCATCCTGATCGTCTTCGGGTACCTGTGGCCGGTGCTGCCGATCTCGGGCGGGTTCGCCATGGATGTGCGGCCGGGCTGGACGCTGCCCTTCATCCTCTCGGTGCTGCAGCACTCGCTGCTGCCGGCGCTGTCGCTGGTGCTGGTGGGGCTGGGCGGCTGGTTCATCGGCATGCGCGCCCTAGTCTCCAACATCGTCACCGAGGATTACGTGACCTATGCGGAACTCGCCGGCGTCCGGCGCGACACCATTGTCGGCGGCTATGTGATCCGCAACGCGCTGGTGCCGCAGGTGACGGCACTCGCCATGGTCATCGGCGGCGTCTTCTCCGGCACGGTGATCACCGAGCAGGTGTTCAACTATCCCGGCATGGGCTCGCTCCTCGTCGATGCGGTGAACGCCGGCGACTATTCGACCGTCCTCGCGGTCTGCACCATCTCGATCGCTGCCGTCGCGCTCGCCATCTTCATCGTGGATCTGCTGCACCCGCTGCTCGATCCGCGCGTTCGGGCGGAGTAAGTCCTGATGTTTGCCGTTCTGCGCGACCTCATCCGCTACAATACCGAATTCACCATCGGCCTCGTCATGGTCGGCATCGTCGCGATCTTTGCCGGCCTGAGCTTTTTCTCGCCGGTCGATCCCACCCAGATCTACCTCGCGATTCCCGATCAGCCGCCCTCGGCGCAATACTGGTTCGGCACCAATTCGCGCGGCCAGGATCTGTTCTGGCAGCTCTCGGCCGCCTTCCGTAACAGCCTGATCTTCGGCATCACCGTGGCGGTGCTGAGCCGCATCATCTCGATCGCGGTGGGGCTGACGGCCGGTTATCTGGGCGGTTGGGTCGACCGGGTGCTGATGTTCATCAACGACATCTTCGTCGCCGTGCCGATCTTCCCGATCCTGGTGCTGTTCTATTTCGTCTTACGCAACCACATGGACAGCTTCACCATGGCGCTGATCATGGCGTGCTTCGGCTGGCCGTTCGATGCGCGGCTGATCCGCTCGGTGGCGCTCGGCCTCAAGCACCGCGAGTTCACCCGCCACGCGGTGTTTGCCGGCATGAGCACCCGCAAGGTGCTGCTCGAGGAGCATCTGCCCTATGTGATGCCGATCGTGTTCTCGACCTTCATGAACAACATGCTGTGGTCGATCGGCATGGAGGTGACCCTGGCGGTGCTGGGCTTCACCAACATCAACAACCCGACCATCGGCACGGTGCTCTACTGGGCCAACTCGCACTCGGCGATGGTGGTGGGCGTCTGGTGGTGGGTGGTGATCCCGGTGATCCTGATCGTCATCACCTTCCTCGGCCTGTTCCTGCTGGCCGTCTCGATGAACGAGTATATCGATCCGCGCAGCCGCCTGCGCCGTATGGGAGCCTAGTGCCATGGCCGACAATATTCTCGAGGTCGAGGCGCTCAAGGCCTATTACCAGATGAGCTATTTCGGGGTGAACCGCGAGGTGCGGGCCGTTGACGGCATCACCATGGGCATCAAGCGGCGCGAGGTCTACGGCATTGCCGGCGAGAGCTCGTCGGGCAAGACCAGCTTCATCAAGGTGCTCGCCGCCGCCATCCGGCCGCCGCTGCGGGTCATCTCGGGGACGGCCACCTATGACTTCGGCGGGGCCAAGACCGATGTGACCATCGCCACGCCGGCCGAAATCGACGCGATCCGCTGGCGGCATCTCAGCTACATCATGCAGGGCTCGATGAGCACGCTGAACCCGGTGCGCCGCATCGGCCGGATCTTCGAGGATTTCGCCGCCCGGCCGCTGGGGCTCTCGGGCAGCGCCTTCCGCCAGCGCGTGGTCGAGCATCTGGGGCATCTGAAGCTGCCCCCGAGCGTGCTCAACGCCTATCCGCACGAACTCTCCGGCGGCATGCGGCAGCGCGTCACCATCGGCCTCGCCACCGTCTGCAAGCCCGATTTCATCATTGCCGACGAGCCCACCACCGCGCTCGATGTGGTGGTGCAGAAGGACGTGCTGTCGCTGATCAAGAACCTCCAGACCGAAATGGGGTCCTCGATCGTCTTCGTCACGCACGATATGAGCGTCCACGCCAATATCGCCGACCGCATCGGCATCATCTATGCCGGGCGGCTGGTCGAGGAAGCACCGACCCGCACGCTGTTCACGGCGCCGAAACATCCCTATTCGGCGCATCTGGTGGCGAGCCTGCCGCGCATCGGCGACACCACCCAGCGCCCTGCGCTCGAAGGGCGGCCACCCAGCCTCGCCGCACCGCCGGCCGGCTGCCGCTTCCATCCGCGCTGTCCGCTCGCCATCGATAAATGCAAGACCGAGGCGCCGCCGCTGGTTTCGGTGGGCACCGATCACCGCAGCGCCTGCTGGCGCGCCAACGATGTCGAACCGCTGGTGCCCGGCCACCATCACGCCGGAGTCGCCGCATGAGTGCGCTGCTTGAAGTCGCCGATGTGTCCAAGCGCTTCCAGATGGGCGGCATTCTCGGCCGCCAGGAGGTCCGGGCCGTTGATCAGGTCAGTTTCGGCATCGCCGCCGACAAGCCGGAGATTTTCACCATTATCGGGGAGAGCGGTTCGGGCAAGACGACGCTCGCCCGCATGATCCTCGGCCTCGAGCGCCCCACCGAGGGCAACATCCTGTTTCGCGGCCAGCCGGTGCGCCACGACAACCGGGCCGACCGGCTGAAGTTCATGGCCAACGTGCAGCCGGTGTTCCAGAACCCGTTCGAGGCGTTCAATCCGCTGAAGCGGGTCGATCGCTACCTGCAGTCGACGGCGCGGCGCTACCTCGCGGCGCGCGACAAGGCGTCGATCGAGGCCGCCATGGACGGGGCGCTGCAGAAGGTCGGCCTCAGCCTCGCCGAGATCGGCGGGCGCTTCCCGCACGAGCTCTCCGGCGGGCAGCT
>MKVB01000012.1:0-27220 GCA_001899085.1 Devosia sp. 66-14
CTGCTCACCTCGGCAAAACTGGTAAAGGGCACAATGCAGCGGAACTCCGGCCCTAACCATCGTTTCCAGTGCGCGCTCTTGGTGTTCCGCACATTATGCGTGCCGCGGTCGGGTTCCATCCGCACCAGCTCGGCGAACTCTTCAGCGGTAAGGTCGCGCCCTTGTTTCTTCGCAATCTTGTCAGCTCGAGCTTGCGCCGCCTGGTAAAGGGCCTGCGACGAGGTCGGCATGCCCCAGCGCACCTTGATCAGCTCGCGAAGGCCCGGCCGGTTGCGGATAATCGGTGCCAACATGTCCGGATAGACGCCGGTCTGCGGCGCCAGGTTGCCGATATTGGCCGCCACATCGAACCGGAAAATGGTCTGCACCATCTGTCGGATGGCTTCGACGTTTGTCGTGATCGAGTAGGCGTGACACATGGCGGGCCCTTTCGCTGATGACGCTCATCAGCGAGTGCCGAAACCCTACGGTGTGAGGCAGAAACAATGAAGCCCCGGCAGCTTGGGGGGTGACCGGGGCTTCACTTTGCGGAGGGACCAGTGGACGCTGACATCCCTCGCCGAAAAGAGGGACGGGGGCGTCTCTCATCCGCAGCGCTCGGATTGTGCAATGAATGCACGATTCCGAAAACGGTTCCAACGTAGTGTTAGTGCCGATGCTCCATCGCTGGCATCGGTGCCAGGTAGCCGTGGCCGACCAGCCAGTCGCGGAGGATTGTTGATATAGCTTCCCCTTGTGTGGCCGGCGCGAACTCTTCCCGCATGAACAGTTCCAATCCGTCCGCGATGTCAGCATCCAGGCCGGCGTCGAGGGAGGCGAGCAGTGCCTCAGCGGCGACGAGGCGGTTATCCTGCGCTTGCAGGTGGGGCGGCATTGCGACCCTAGCGATCCGCAGCAGGTCGACGAGCACCTTTCGAATCTCTGAACTATCGTGGGGCATGCTGACCTCAGGCTCTTGATGAGCTTAGGCTAACGACGCCTGGAACGGCTGACCATCCTGCCGTTGAACTGGCTGGGCGGAATCGCGGCGAACTTTCGGGCTCTTTCTCAGCCATATCGATCACCACCCGCTGTTGATTGAGGGGAATACGGGGAAAGCCTCCCGCAAGGCTTTCGACGCGAGCCCGATCGAGCAAGAGTGCCGTCAGGAGATGCGCGTATGCGACTAGGCCATCACGCCCGCGGGGCTGTATCAGCCGAGAACGCCCGTCGCGCTATGCTGCTGCGCGGCCTCACTCCAAACGGCCACCCTCTGTGGGTACCGCCTGAAGCATACAATCTCAGGTACGGTTATCCGGACTATGACGCCGTTATGGTGCTGAACATTCGGCGTACACGGCAGGCCCACCACAGCAAGGCTGGGCGTATGGGGATTACGAAGCCGCGCGCCCGGGAGTGGGACCCTAACGAGTTGTTCAGGCTGCACCGGCTTTACCCCAGAGCCACCAAGCAAGAACTGCTGTCAGCATTGCCGGGACGAACTTGGACGGCAATTTGTCGGCGAGCCAATGCTGATGGGTACTTTAGGCCCAAGTTGGCAAGGCCGAGTGGAATTGGGCTAATCGATCAAATTCTGAGCAGAGCAATCCAGCACCACGACTCCCTGAAGGATCTGGACCGCGCCACTAGTGGTGCCGGGTACTTTTCACGCAGGAAGTGGCAAGGGCGGCGAAACCATACCGTTGAGGCGCGGGCTGTGGCCTACCTTGGGGGAACCATAAAGGTCAGGTGGGTCCAACCGCCCGCTTTTTCCTCATGAGGAAGGTCTCTAAGTGGTCGGACGAGGACACCGCCATCCTCAGAGAATACTATCCGAAGCCCGAGGTTTTTGTTCGCCTCGCTCACAGGTCCGAGGCCTCCATACGCGCCAAGGCGTACTACCTGGGCCTGTATGTGATCAGCAATGAGTGGTCGGCGTCAGCCATCCGCCGGTTTCGAACGGATGCTAGGTCGCTCTCCAACTCGGAACTCTCGCTCCGTTACGGCAGAACCCTTTATGCGGTGAAGCAACAGAAAGTGGTCCTTGGATTGCGACAGGATAGGAGACCACTGGAAAAGAGCGGCATATCGGAGCTCGCAGTTAGTGTGCGCGACAGGGCGAGCGTCTGCGACATCTCACTAAATCGCCTAGTGTCAGAATGCGGGTTCTCGCACGGCGCACTAAGCCTCGTGCAACTCAGGGCCGCGCCTTGCTCGGAGGTGCTGGCCAGAGCCTCGACACTTCTAGGCGGCGAACTCTACGCGGTGTGGGAGGACTGACCCGCCCCTACCCGCTTTTTGGATACGCCGCCGCGCCAGGTCAATCGTCAGCGCAATCGCAGCTTCCGCTTTGGGGGCGGTGTCGGTAACTGGATCCGCTTAGGAGGGGCGCGCTCCGGACTAGCGCGCATGACTGTGATAGTAAAGGCTGAGAGCGAAATAAGGAAAGACACGACAGACACGACCCAGGTCCAAAGCGACGATCTGGCATCAGCTTGTCGCTTTCTAACGTCCTGCACCGACGTCGCGATTATGATTATTGATTGGGTCGATAGCTTCGTTCCAAACGACTTTTCGCACCCAACAAGTCCGCAAGCGGCGGACGGTGATGCCAGAAGCTGTTCGAACATGCCGACCGGCAGATTCCATACCATGTCCAGCCCTTCAGCGAACTTGGCTGGAAAAACAAGGCCGCCAGGCTGATACATCAATCTTAGCATTGCGGTAACCTGAAGATCCTCCCGGGCCTGCTTCCTCATCTGGTTCTCAAGAACGAGGCCGATCAGTCCCGCCGCCACCAAAATCAGGAGTACCCAGACCACAGGGTATCGAAAAGCCGCCCGCACCTTGCCAACCAGCCAAGACCAGGCGCCACCGATAGTGCGCCCGCTCACTGCCGAGGTTCCGGCTTTGCCAGGCGCACACCAGCTCCGCTACCGTTTTCGGGGATGAACTGGACGCCGGCCGCCTCGAGCGCCTTCTCAACGGCCGTAACCGTATCGCCCGCGCTGCGCCCTGGGCCGACCTTTTCCATCCTCTTGATCGTGGGGAGGGATACGCCGGATTGCTCCGCCAGTTCCTGCTGAGACCATTCAAGCAGCGCGCGACCGGCTCGCATCTGAGCAGCGTTGATCAATCGGAATACTCCATGACACTTTTTAGATAGTATTTTATCCAAATGGTATTGACCAAACGGACAACACTTGATACATAAAGGATAACGAACGCGCTAACAAGGCTCTCCGATGTTCAACCGCTCCGAAATCCTTCATTCCGCATGGGCCTTCTACCGTGCCGCCCGCCCCGCGTTCTTCGCGAAGGGCGATACGGCCGACAAGCGCATGTTCCTCGGCCACCTGTTCGCCAAGATGCTGGTCCGCGCATGGGCGGAAGCAAAGAAGGTCGCCGCCACTCTCGCAGCCACTGCCACCCAGTTCGTTGAGGCGCAGCGTCGCGCGCAGGTGGCGACCGCTGCCGCCATGGAGCCGATGGCCCGTTCGGCTCGTATCGTCGAAATCCGCTCCGAGCTGCAGGTGCTCGATCATGCCCCGCTGGGCGTTCGCACCGGCCAGCGGCGCCACGACCTCGGAGCCGAACTCTCCCTGCTCCAGACCGCCGCGGCTTAGGCCCGGCGTTCCCATCAGCGGCCCGGCCAGGGATTGCCCTCCCCGACCGAGCCTAGTCCCAACCGATCAGGAAGGATCGATCGATGACCACCACAAGCGATAGCCGCAGCGTCGCCCCCTTACAACTCAAGCCCGGGGAACCCCGGCCGGTCGAGCCCGGAATGTCGCGGCGGCATTTCCTCCGCAACGCGTCTCTGGTGGCTGTGGCCAGCGCGATCCCACTCTCGGCGGCCGCGGCGACCGTTTCCGCACTGCCGGCCCTGATCGAGGCAAATCGGGCGGCCCGCCAGGCCTTTGAGCAGGTGGCGCTCGACGTTGAGGCGGCCGAACTGGCGTTAGAGAAGGTTGACAGCCCGCTGGTTCCGCTCTCCCTCACCCCTGATGGCCGCCGACCCAGCGGCATGCTTGATCTCGCCGTCTACAGTCCGGAAGGGATCGAGCGTGAGATTCGCGAGACCCACGCGAAGCTGAGGGAGAAGCACATTTCCCCGTATCAGCAGATCATGGCGCCGGCTGGATGCGAGGAAATGGCGCGAAATCTAGATGCCTCGCTCACGTCGTGCCTTCGTGCCCTTGCCGACGCCGTGAAGCAGCGTCGCCGGCTGGAAGACGCGGCCGGCCTCACCGAGGCGAATGAACGCTGGTCGGCACTTCGGATTGAACTGGGGTCTTCCATGATTTCGGTGCTCGCTCACACCCCTGCGTCGCCCGCAGAGGCAGCCATGAAAGCAGAATGGCTGGCGGCCTTACTCGACGAGCGCCAGTATCACCTGATGGTTGACGAGTTCGACGCTCTCGTCGGCTCCATCGCGGGTCAGGCGGTGCAGGCATGAACACCGCTCAGGCCGTTGCCCTACCAATTCAGGCCGAAGCCCCCACGCGGGTCAAGATGCTCGGCGGCAGCCACATGGCGGAGGCGCTTCGGCGCCTTCCCAACCTCGACCGCGTGCCCAAGGGATGCCACGCCTTGCGGGATTGGCACCTGGGCGGGGCCTACGTCGTCGTCGACCCGACCATCAAGGCGATGGTGCATGGCGATACGGTAGCCATCCGGTGGAGCGGGCATCGCCCGCCCTCGACCAATGAGATCCGTTTCCGGCAAGCCCGGAATGGCCGGCGCGAGGGGTGGATGATCCGCACCCCGTTTGTCCCCGATGGCTTCTTCGCGATGGGAGACGACCTCAGCGAGGCATCGTTTGCCCGGCACGCCGTCGGCAAGGTGGTCGGGATCCTCTGCAACCTTGACGGCACGCCCATGCGTGAACTGTGGGCAGAGGAGTACGACCGCAAACCGGATGCCATCGACCCCCTAAGGCTGCCCGAGGCCTACGCCATGAAGTGCGAGGGCGATTGCCTCATGCCGGTCTATTCCACCGGCACCAAGTTCGAGTTCTCGACGACCGCACGGCGCAGGGTGGGGGATTTCGTCGCCCTGTGGCGCAAGCCCGAGCTGACCGGGACAAAGCAGTACCAGGCATTGGTGAAACGGCTGCTGACGCCAGTTCCTCGTCGCGGCCGGGTGCCGCACGACATGCCGCCGGTGATCCTGGTCGAAACCCTCAACCCTCATCGCACCTGGATTGTGCCAATGGATCAGCTGGCGGCAGTGCACCGCTGCATCGGCGAGTGCCTTCGCCCCACCTATCCGGCCGGAGGCGCGCCATGATCAACGACATGACGACGCTCCAGCTGCTCGTCGGCATCGCCCGCATGCTGGTGTCGATCGGCTGGATGTATGCCCTCATGATGGTCAGGCGGTTGGGCAATAGGCTGTCTGATGCGGCACTCGATCGACGCAATTACGCCGACCTAATTCATTCTCTAGCTGGGGACGGTCGCCTGCAAGATCCACAGAGCTTTCTCGAAGCCGCTCAGCTCTGGTCGCGCTACCGGACTCGCAGGTTAGCCCCCAATGGTGGGGACAGCGCCAGAATGAAACAGCTTGCTGCGATCCTGGTCCCACCCCCAGGCAACTGAACCGTTCGAAGCTGATACCCAGCGCGCACGAGGTCAGCCCTTAGGGGCATCCTTAGGGGAACACTGGCATCTAGGCAGCCTCATCCAGCAATATCAATCTGTTACATGGAGAGAGTGGCGGAGAGGGAGGGATTTGAACCCCCGATGGAGTTGCCCCCATGCCGCATTTCGAGTGCGGTGCAATCGACCACTCTGCCACCTCTCCGCGAGGTCGAACACGCGTTACCGCGGCTGGTCGAGACGGGCGGGCTTATGGCATAGCATGATCGAGGCTGCAACACTCTTTGGCTGGCGCGCTGCATGACTCTTCCGCTCTTTGTCTACGGCACGCTGTGCGACCCCGAACTGCGCTCGGCGGTGCTCGGGCGGATCCTGCCGCCCGAAGCGGTGCATCCGGCCCGGGCCCCGGGCTTTCGCGCCGTGCCCTATCCCGGTCGCGTCTACCCGGCGCTGCTGCGTACGCCGGGGGGAACGGCGGACGGTTTGCTGCTGTTGGGGCTGACGCCGTTCGAGCGCGACCTGCTCGACGCCTTCGAGGGGGATGAGTATCGTCGCACCCCGATCGCCGCCATGCTCGAGGAAGAACTGCACGAAGCCGATGCCTACCTGCCGGCGATCGCCATTGCGGCCGATGCGCCCGACTGGACGCTGCGGCAGTGGCAGGCCGAACACAAGCCGCGCGTCCTAGCGACGGAAGCCGCGACCGCCGACGACCTGCGCCAACGCCTGATCGCCATCCGCCCCCATTAGGAGTGACCATGCCGAACCGTCGTGCCGCCATCCTTGGGCTTGCCGCCCTGCCGCTCGCCGCCGCCATTCGTCCGGCGCTTGCCGCGACGCCCGATATCGTTGCGACCTCGGCCGGCGATCTCGCGATCCATCCGGTCCGCCATGCCAGCCTGGCGCTGAGCTTCGGCGCCGAGACGCTCTACATCGATCCCGCCGGCGGCCCGGCGCTCTTTGAGGGGCTGCCGCCACCGACCGCCATCCTCATCACCCATGGCCATGGCGACCATTTCGATATCGCGACGCTCAACGCCATTGCCGGCGACAGCGCGCCGATCCTCACCTCCGAGGAAGTGCTGGCCCGCCTGCCCGGCCCGCTCAAGCCGCGCGCCACGGCCCTGGCGAACGGCGCCACCGGCGAGATCGCCGGCCTGCCGGTCGAGGTCGTCGCCGCCTACAACACCACCGAGAACCGCAAGCGCTATCACCCTGAGGGGGTCGGCAACGGTTACGTCATCGGCTTCGGCGACAAGCGCGTCTATGTCGCCGGCGATACCGAGGACACCCCGGAAATGCGGGCACTGACCGGCATCGACGTCGCCTTCCTGCCGATGAACCTGCCCTATACGATGAGCATCGAGCAGGTCGCGTCCGCGGTCGCCGCCTTCCGGCCCGGCATCGTCTACCCCTATCACTATCAGGGTGGTGACCCGGCCGGGCTCGCCGAGCTTGTCGGCGATGCCGCCGAGGTGCGGCTCGCGGCCTGGTACTGAGCGGCCTGCGCCGCCATTGCCGGCCTTGACTCTCATTGGATTTCCCACGATAAGGCCGCTCGAATTGCGTGCGGCTTCAGCTGCGCGCATTTTTGGTTTGTTTCAACCGCTGTCCGAGGCCGCCGCCGACCCCCGTGTCGGCAGCCTATCTCGAAGCCGCAGGATCAGGCATCGCCTGCGGCGCCACAGGGCGCGATAACGAAGAGGTCCGGGGACGCCCCGGGACGACAATGACGTTTGCAGTGATCAAGACCGGCGGCAAGCAGTACAAGGTTGCCGCCAATGACGTGGTGAAGATCGAAAAGATCGACGCTCAGCCGGGCGACGTGGTCACCTTCGACCAGGTCCTGATGGTTGGCGACGGCGACGCGGTCACCGTTGGCGCCCCGCTGGTGGAAGGCGCGCTCGTTGCCGGCCAGTTCATCGCCACCGAAAAAGAGCGCACCATCATCATCCTGAAGAAGGAGCGCCGCCAGCACTACGATCGCCGCAACGGCCATCGTCAGCGCCTGTCGACCGTGCGCATCACCGAGATCCTGACCGGCGGCAAGAAGCCGACCACCAAGGTCGACGAGATCGCCAAGGCCCGCGCCGAAAAGCGCGCCGCCGCCGCTGCCGCTTCGGCCAGCGTGACCGAGGCCCCCAAGGCCGCCGCCAAGCCCGTCGCCAAGAAGGCTCCGGCCAAGAAAGCAGCCCCGGCTGCTGACGCGACCGAGACCAAGGCTCCGGCCAAGAAGGCTGCTGCGACCAAGAAGGCTGAGACCAAGGAAGCTGCGCCCAAGGCCGACAAGCCCGCTGCAGACAAGAAGCCGGCGGCCAAGAAGGCCGCTCCCAAGGCTGACAAGGAATAAGGAGAGTAACCCATGGCACATAAGAAGGCAGGCGGTTCCTCCCGCAATGGTCGCGATACGGCTGGCCGACGTCTCGGCGTCAAGAAGTTCGGTGGCGAAGCTGTGATCGGCGGCAACATCATCATCCGCCAACGCGGCACCAAATGGCATCCGGGCACCGGCGTCGGTATGGGCATCGACCATACCATTTACGCCCTTATTCCCGGCACCGTGGCGTTCAAAACCCGCGCCAACGCCAAAGTCTACGTGTCGGTACTCCCGGCAGCAGAAGCAGCAGAATAACCCGGTGAGGCCTAACAACCCCTGCCGGAGACCAGCTCCCCGGCAAGGCGACTAGGCAGTCGACCGCGCGACGAAAAGTGAAGGGGAGCCGGAATCCGGTTCCCCTTTGTCTTTTTCGTCGTGAGGGCGGCTGAAAATGAGACTGTATCTGAGCTCCTATCGGATCGGCGACCGCGCCGGTTCGCTCCTCGCGCTTCTCGGCAACGGCCGCCACGCCGCCGTCATCGAGAACGCGCTCGACAACATCTCTCCGGCGGCCCGCGAGCTTTATCGCAACGAGGCCTATGACCCGGTTGCCGAACTGGGCTCGCTCGGCATCGCCGCGACGCCGCTCGACCTGCGCCAGTATTTCGGCGATCCTGAAGGCTTGCGGGCCCGGCTCGCCCAGTTCGACCTCTGCTGGGTCACCGGCGGCAACGCCTTCGTGCTGCGCCGCGCCATGAAGCAGTCAGGATTCGATGACGTGATTGTCGACATGCTCGACAATGACGAGATCGTCTATGGCGGTTTCTCGGCTGGCGCCGTGGTGGCGACACCCAGCCTCGAGGGCATTCACCTGATGGACGACCCCGACGAGGCGCCGGCCGGCTATGACCGCGAGACCATCTGGGATGGCCTGGGGCTGATCGATCACGCCATCGTCCCGCATTACCGCTCGCCGCATCCTGAAAGCGCCGCGGCGGAGCGGGCCGTCCGGCACCTGTGCGGCCGGGGCCTGCGCTATCGCGCCCTGCGCGACGGCGAGGTGATCGTGTGGACCGAGAACCGGATGGCGTCGGTCGACCTGACGCGGAGGATCGCGTGATGACGACGCTCGAGGACGACGACGATTTCGTGCCGCAGCGGCGGCCCCATCTGATGGGTCCCGCCGCCCAGGCCAAGGCCCTGGCCGAAGCGACGGCGCGGCTCGCCGCCCGCCGCCAGCGCGATGCCCTGCCGCATCGCATCGAGACGGCGCGACTGGTGCTGCGCGCCCCGATCCGCGGCGATGTACCCGATCTGGTGAAGCTCGCCGACAACAAGGCGATCGCCGACAAGCTGTCGCGCCTGCCGCATCCCTATACCCGCGCCGATGGCATCGGCTTTGTCGAGATCATCGCCCAGCGTCCCGACGAGCGGCCCTATGCCATCACGCTCGATGACCAGTTCATCGGCGTGGTCGGCTTCACCTTCAACGAGGGCCAGTTGCCCGAACTGGGCTACTGGCTGGGCGAACCCTATTGGGGCCGCGGGTTCATGAGCGAGGCGGTGAAGGGCCTGATCGAGGCCGCCTTCGCCACCCAACTGTTCCCGCGCCTCAAGGCACGGGCCCTTGCCAGCAATGACGGCTCGCTCAATGTCCTCGGCAAGGCCGGCTTCGTGCGCACCGGCGAGGGGCCCGGTCCCGTCGGCACCAACAAGGACAAGCCGACCATATTCCTCGAGCTGGAGCAGCCGAAATGGAGCTAAGCTCAAGCTATCTTCGCACTCTCCACAGCCACCGTGTCATTCCGGCGAAGGCCGGAACCCATCCTGAGATGCTTCCGGCCTTGCGCCAACGGAGAGACCTCAGGATGGGCCCCGGCCTACGCCGGGGTGACACCGTGTTTGGGGCTCGAACAGGGAACGACAGCTGACCATGGACGTAACGCTCCGCACGCCCCGCCTGACGCTGCGCCAGCCGGTGCTCGACGATGCCTCGCGCATTGCCCGCTACCTCGACAACTTCGCCGTGGCGGGAAATCTCAGTCGCGTCCCCTACCCCTACCGGCTCGCCGATGCCAAGGCGTGGCTCCGCACCTGGCGGCCGGACACCCCGGCCGGCGAGACCGGCTTCATGATCGACCTCGACGGCGAGGGGGTGATCGGCAATGTCGGCTTTCACCGCGACATCGAGGGCACGGTGATCGGCTACTGGCTGGCACAGCCGTTCTGGAACCGCGGCCTGATGAGCGAAGCGGTACGTGCCAGCCTCGACTGGTATTTCGAGACCACGGCGGCGCCGACGCTGACGTCGGGGGTGTTTCATTTCAACAAGGCCTCGCTGGCCATCCAGAAGAAGGTCGGATTCGTCGAGATCGGCACCTCATCGCGCCTTTGCCTTGCGCGCGGAGAGGAGGTGCGCCATATCGACACTCAACTGACACACGCCGCCTGGATGGCCCACCGACAGGCCACCCGAGAGAGTACCAGATGAAATTCCTCGACCAAGCCAAGGTCTTCGTGCGCTCCGGCAATGGCGGTGCCGGCGCGGTGTCGTTCCTTCGGGAGAAATTCGTCGAGTTCGGCGGCCCGAACGGCGGCAATGGCGGACGTGGCGGCGATGTCATTATCCGCTGCGTCGATGGCCTCAACACGCTGATCGACTACCGCTTCCAGCAGCACTTCAAGGCCGAGACCGGCACCCATGGCATGGGCAAGGATCGCCATGGCGCCAAGGGTGGCGATACGATCCTCAAGGTGCCGGTCGGCACCCAGGTGTTCGAGGAGGACGGCGAGACGCTGATCGCCGATTTCACCGAAGTCGGCCAGGAGCTGACCCTGCTCGAGGGCGGCAATGGCGGCTTCGGCAACGCGCATTTCAAGACCAGCGCCAACCAGGCGCCACGTCGCGCCAATCCGGGCCTGCTCGGCACCGAGAAGTGGATCTGGCTGCGGCTGAAGCTGATCGCCGACGCCGGCCTCGTCGGCCTGCCCAATGCCGGCAAGTCGACCTTCCTCGCCGCGGTTTCCGCCGCCAAGCCGAAGATCGCCGACTACCCCTTCACCACGCTCCACCCCAATCTGGGCGTCGTCACCATCGGCGAGCGCGACCTGGTGCTGGCCGACATTCCCGGCCTGATCGAAGGCGCCCATGAGGGCCAGGGGCTGGGCGACCGCTTCCTCGGCCATGTCGAGCGCTGCGCCATCCTCGTCCACCTGATCGATGGCACGCAGGTGGACGTGAAGACCGCCTACAAGACCATCCGTGGCGAGCTGGCTGCCTATGCCGAAGAGCTGGCGGAAAAGCCCGAGATCGTGGTCCTCAACAAGATCGATGCGATCGACCCCGACGAGGTGAAGGAAAAGGTCAAGGTGCTGAAACGCGCCAGCAAGGCCGAGGTCTTCACCTGCTCGGGCGTCACCGGCGAAGGCGTCGACAAGGTGCTCTACCGCATCATCGCGCAGATGGATGCCGACAAGGCCGAGCGCGAGGAACTCGAACGCCGCAAATCCGAGCCCACCTGGGTGCCGTGATGCAGAACGCGCTCGCGCCCTATCGGCGCATCACCATCAAGATCGGCTCGGCGCTGCTCGTCGACGGCGCGACCGGTAAGCTCCGCGCCGCGTGGCTCGCCTCGCTCGCCGCCGACCTCGCCGCGCTGAAGGCGCAGGGCGTGTCGCTGGTGATCGTCTCCTCGGGCGCCATCGCGCTCGGCCGGCGGCTGCTCAATCTCGATGCCCGCAGCCTGCCGCTCGAACAGAGCCAGGCCGCCGCCAGCGCCGGGCAGATCGCCCTCAGCCAGGCCTGGGCCGCGGCGCTCGCCGAGCACCAGATCGTCACCGGGCAGATCCTGCTCACCCCCAACATCACCGAGGAGCGGCGCTACTTCCTCAACGCCCGCACCACCATCTCGACCCTGCTGGGGCTCGGCGCCATCCCGATCATCAACGAGAACGACTCGGTCGCCACCGCCGAGATCCGCTATGGCGACAATGATCGCCTCTCGGCCCGCGTCGCCACCATGATCGAGGCCGACTGTCTGATCCTGCTCTCCGATGTGGATGGGCTCTATACCGCGCCGCCGAGCAAGGACCCGACCGCCGAGCACCTGCCGTTCGTTGCCGCCATCACGCCCGAGATCGACGCCATGGCCGGCGGCGCCGCCAGCCATCTGTCGCGCGGCGGCATGACCACCAAGGTCGAGGCCGGCAAGATCGCCACCCAGGCCGGCACGGCCATGATCATCGCCAAGGGCACCGCCGATCACCCGCTCCGCGCCCTGACCGAGGGCGCCCGCCACACCCTGTTCGCCCCGGCCGAAAGCCGGGCCCAGGCGCGAAAGCGCTGGATCATGGGCCATCTCGAACTGCTCGGCGCCATCCATGTCGACGCCGGCGCCGCCCGCGCCCTGCTCGACGGCAAGAGCCTGCTGCCGATCGGCGTGACCCGCGTCACCGGTGACTTCGGCCGTGGCGACGCGGTCGCCATTCTCGGCCCCGATGGGCGCGAGATCGCCCGCGGCCTCGCCGGCCTCGGGCGGGAGCAGGCCGACCTGGTCAAGGGCAAGAACTCCCGCGTCGTTTCCGACCTCCTCGGCATCGGCACGCGGTCGGAACTGATCCACCGCGACAACATGGTGGTGCTGATGGGCCTGGAGGCCAAAGTCTGATGAGCGCAGTAGCAGCGGTCGACCTCTCCACCGTCATGCTGGAACTCGGCCGCCGCGCCCGCGCCGCCGCCGCCGTGCTGGCCTTCGCCTCCCCTGAGAGCAAGGTGAAGGCGCTGCACGCCGCCGCCGACGCTATCGACGATCGCCGCGACGACATCCTCTCGGCCAACGCCCTCGATATGCGCGCCGCCGAGGGCAAGGGCATTTCCAAGGCCTTCCTCGACCGCCTGCAGCTCAACGACAAGCGCATCGACGGCATGATCGAGGGGCTCCGCACCATTGCCGAACTGCCCGATCCGGTCGGCCGCGAGCTGGCGCAATGGACCCGCCCCAACGGCATGACCATCCGCCGGGTATCGACGCCGCTCGGCGTTATCGGCGTCATCTTCGAGAGCCGGCCCAACGTCACCGCCGATGCCGGCGCGCTGACGCTGAAGGCCGGCAACGCGGTGATCCTGCGCGGCGGCTCGGACAGCGTGAACTCGTCGCGCGCCATTCATGCCTGCCTCGTCGCCGGCCTCAAGGCGGCGGGGCTGCCCGCCGACGCCATCCAGATCGTGCCCACCACCGATCGTGCCGCGGTCGGCGAGATGCTGGCCGGGCTGGGCGGCGCCATCGACGTGATCGTGCCGCGCGGCGGCAAGACGCTGGTCGCTCGCGTCCAGGCGGAAGCGCGCGTCCCGGTCTTCGCGCATCTCGAGGGCATCTGCCATACCTATATCGACAAGAGCGCCGAGCTGCAGATGGCGGTCGATGTCACGCTCAACGCCAAGATGCGCCGCACCGGCATCTGCGGCGCCACCGAAACGCTGCTGGTGCATCGCGATGTGGTCGCGACCCACCTCAAGCCGGTGATCGCAGCGCTCGTTGCGAAGGGCTGCGAGATTCGCGGTGACGCCACCGTCATGGCGCTGATCCCCGAGGCGATCGCGGCGACTGAGCAGGACTGGCACACCGAATACGAGGACGCCATCATCTCGGTGAAAGTGGTCGCCGATGTCGGCGACGCCATTGCCCATATCGGCAAATACTCCTCGCATCACACCGAGGCGATCATCACCGACGACGCCGCAAGCGTTGCCCGCTGGTTCAACGAGATCGACAGCGCCATCCTGCTCCACAACGCCTCGACCCAGTTCGCCGATGGCGGCGAGTTCGGCTTCGGCGGCGAGATCGGCATCGCCACGGGAAAATTCCACGCCCGCGGGCCGGTCGGCGTCGAGCAGCTGACCAGCTTCAAGTATCTGGTTGAAGGCACGGGGCAGACCCGGCCGTGAGTTCAGCGCGCTTGGCCACCCCCCTCCCAACCTCCCCCACAAGGGGGGAGGTGCCCGCCGGTTGGCTTGGCAGGGTCGAGCCACAACCTCGACTCTTCACCTCCCCCCTTGTGGGGGAGGCCGGGAGGGGGGTGGCCGCACGCGCCGCAGCATGACCCTCCCCCCCGACATCACCGCCCTGCCCCCCTTCGGCTCGGGCCTCCGCATCGGGCTGTTCGGCGGCAGCTTCAACCCGATCCACGAGGGCCACCGGCTCGTCGCCGAGCAATGCCTCAGGCGGCTGAATCTCGATGCGGTTTGGCTGTTGGTCTCGCCCGGCAACCCGCTGAAGGATCATTCCGAGCTCGCGCCTCTCGAATCCCGCGTTCGCGCCGCGCGTGAACTCACCGCCAACCCGCGCATCTACGCCACCGGCGTCGAGGCCGCGCACCGCTTCCATTTTACCGTCGATACACTCGACTGGCTGGTCACCGCCTGCCCCGATACCCGTTTCGTCTGGATCATGGGCGCCGACAATCTCTCCCAGTTCGACCGCTGGGAACGCTGGCAGGATATCGCCGCGCTGCTGCCGATCGCCGTCTACGCCCGCCCCGGCTCGACCTTTCGCGCCACGGTGAGCAAGGCCGCCATCGCGCTGAAGAAGCACCGGCTGCCCGAGGCTGCCGCCGAGGCGCTGGCCACCAGCAAGCCGCCCGCCTGGGTGTATCTCCACGGCATCACCTCGCCGCAGTCTTCGAGCGCCATCCGGGCGCGGAGCCAAGCTTCGGCCAAATGATTGAACCCGGTTCGATCAAATGATTGAACGCCGCCGCCTTGCAGAACGCCAAACGAAGCGTCATATTGAAGGAGTAGTGGTTATTTGCCACTCAGGATGGGACAGGATTGATAGCTACGCTTGCGCTAGCCTTTCGACCCAACAACCAAGGACAGCTGAAACACGCATGAACCGTGCTCGTGTTGCATGGGCTGAGGCCATTTGATGGCATCGCCCAAAAAGAAGACCGAAACCGCGCCGGTGGCCGAGGCCCCGGAACCCCACATGATCGATCTGGTGCTGCAGAGCCTTGACGATGCCAAGGCCGAGCAGACCGTTGCCATCGACATCACCGGCAAGTCGTCGCTCACCGACCATATGGTGGTGACCTCCGGCCGGTCGAACCGTCACGTCAGCGCCGTCGCCGACCAGCTGGTCAAGGTGCTGCGCGAGCATGGCTTCGGCAAGCCGCGGATCGAAGGACTGCCGCACGCCGACTGGGTGCTGGTCGATGCCGGTGACGTCATCGTCCATATCTTCCGGCCCGAAGTGCGCGAGTTCTACAACATCGAGAAGATGTGGGCGGCCGATTTCGCTGCCGACGGTCGCTGACCCCATAGCGGCCGTCCAGCCCTGAGCTTGTCGAACGATGCGCATCGCCATCGCCGCCATCGGCCGGATGAAGCAGGGCCCCGAGCGTGAACTGGTCGCGCGCTATCTCGATCGCGCCAAGGCCGCGGGTCGACCGCTCGCGCTGACCGGGTTCGAGGTGCTCGAATTCGCCGAGTCCCGCGCCGCAACCACCGAGACCCGCAAGACCGACGAAGCCGCGACGCTGCGCTCCGCCCTGCCCGAAGGCATTCGCATCGCCCTCGACGAGCATGGCAGAACCATGCCGTCGGCCCAGTTCGCCACTCAGCTCGCCCGCTGGCGCGACGACGGCCGCCCGGCGGTCAGCTTCGTCATCGGCGGCGCCGATGGGCTCGATCCGGCCTTCGTCCGCGAGGTCGACCTGACGCTCAGCTTCTCCCCCCTCACCTGGCCGCACCAGCTGGTCCGCATCATGCTGGCCGAGCAGCTCTATCGCGCCGCCACCATCCTTTCCGGCCATCCATACCACCGCGAGTAACGCCGATTGCCGCCGCTCGAACGGCGTGCCATCCGACAACGTCGAAGCTGAGGAGCCGGCATGTCCAAACCGATCGTCCACCACATCCCGGTCTGCCCGTTCTCGCAGCGGCTGGAGATCCTGCTGGCCCTCAAGCGCGAGCGCGACGCCGTGACCTTCTCGGTCGTCGACATCACCCGTCCGCGTCCGGCCGAGCTGCTGCGGCTCAGCGGCGGCAGCACGGCATTGCCGATCCTCGAAACCGCTGACGGCGTGCTGAAGGAAAGCCTCGTCATCCTGCGTTACTTCGACGAGACGTTCGCCGGGACGCCGATCGCCCGCGCCACGCCCTACGAGCGCGCTGTCGAGAACATGCTGATCGCCATGGAAGGCGACTTCACCTCGAGCGGCTACCGGCTGGTGATGAACCAGGACAAGGATCGGCGCACGGCGCTGCAGGATGCCGTCCTCGCCCAGTATCGCCGTCTCGATGCGTTCCTTGCGACCCACAATCCCGCCGGCACCTTCCTGTTCGAACGCTTCGGGCTCGCCGAGGCGGTGTTCACTCCGATGTTCGTGCGCTTCGCCTTTCTCGCCTATTTCGAGGGTTTCGAGCTGCCCGCCGAAGGCTGCGAGCGCGTCCGCCGCTGGCGCGACGCCTGCCTTGCGCACCCTGCCGCGCAGCAGGTGAGCAGCGAGGAAGTGGTCAAGGCCTATTACGACTATGCCCACGGCGCCGGCAACGGCGCGCTGCCGGCAGGGCGGGCGCGTTCGAGCTTCGTCTTCGAGCCGCATTGGCGCACCCGCCCCTGGCCCCCGAAGGACAAATACGGTCCCGGAGCGACCGATGCCGAGCTGGGCCTCTTGCCGGCAGGCTGAATTCGCTGTCGCGCGCCGCCATCCAAAAGACAAACCCCCGGACTATCGGGCTGTGCGCTATGGTCGCGAGATCATGATTCGGGTGAGCCAGGAAGTTTGATGCCGGCAACGGGCTGGTCGAGACATGCAATCGCCGCGGGCGCCGTGCTGGCGCTGGCGCTTGCCACCGCCACGTTGGCTCAGCAGGCGCCGCCTGAAACGCCCGCGGCCGCCCCCGAAGCCACGCCACCGGCCGCCGCCCCTGCCGAAACGCCCACGGCCGGCACTGCCCCCACCGGCACTGCCCCCGCCGCTACCGATCTCAACCTGCGTCCCTCGGTCGATGCCACGGCGCCTGCCGCAGCCGCCGGTCCGGCAGTCGATCCGGCCATGGCCGAGCAGCAGAGGGCGCTCGACGAGATCGAAGCTTCGATCTCGGTCTCCCAGGAGCGTACCGACGCCCTGAAAAAAGAAATCGCCGACATGCAGGGCGATCGCACCAAGCAGAACGCCGCGCTGATCGCCGCCGCCGAGCGCGTGAAGCGCGCCGAGACCGACATCGCCGCGCTCGAGGACAAGCTGGGCGAGCTGATCGTCCAGGAGCTCGAGGTGCGCGGCCGGCTCGACGGCGCCGACGAGAACATCTCGAACGTGCTGGCGGCGCTCGAGCGGATCTCGCGCAACCCGCCGCCGGCGCTGATCGTCAATCCGTCCGACGCGCTCGGCTCCGCCCGCTCCGCCATCCTGATCTCCGCCATCCTGCCCGAGCTGCAGAAGAAGGCCGACACCGTGATGTCCGACCTGACCGAGCTCGGCAAGATCAAGGCCGATGCGCTCGAGCAGCAGGGCAAGCTCGAGGCCAACCTGCAGATCCTCGAGGAAGAGCAGTTGCGCATCGCCTCGCTGATCGCGGCGCGCAAGGAAAACGAGAACCGCGCCACGACGGCGCTCGCGGCCGAAGAGGCGGAGGCGCAGGCGCTTGCCGACAAGGCGACCTCGCTCAAGCAGTTGATCGACGATCTGCAGAAGCGCGCCGCGGCCGTCGCCACGGCAGCCCAGGCCACCGCCACCGCCAATGCCGGGGGCAGCACGCCGACGCTCGACAAGGACACCGTCCGCCTGGCCCTCGCCAATACCAACCGTACCGAACCGGCGGTGCCCTTCGCCCAGGCCAAGGGCTTCCTCACCATGCCCTCGAGCGGCGTCACGGTGATCGACTACGGCGCCGGCGACGGCTTCGGCGGCATCTCGCGCGGCCTCTCGGTGGTCACCCGGGCCGATGCCCAGGTGGTCTCACCGGCCGATGGCTGGGTGATGTTCCAGGGCGACTACCTCAATTATGGCCAAATCGTCATCCTCAATGCCGGTCAGGACTACACCATCCTGTTGGCCGGGCTGGCCAAGGTCGATGTGCAGATCGGCCAGTTCGTGATGATGGGAGAACCCGTCGGCACCATGGGATCACAGACAATTGGCCGTACCGTTGCGACCAGTGCTGGTGTCTCCCGACCGACCCTCTATATTGAAATGCGAAAGAACAATGAGCCCGTCGACCCCACGGGATGGTGGTCGGTGGCTTCGGTTCCAACCCAGAGTGGATAGAATTTGATGCGCTTGACGCCCCTCCGCATAGTTGCCTCGATGGCCGCCGTGTTCGCACTCGGCCTCGCCTGTGCTCCGCTGATCGCGCAGGACCAGACGCCGCCGGCGACGGGGACGACCGCCGCCGTACCGGCAAGCGGGCCGCGCACTCCCGACGAGGTCTACTCCGATCTCGATCTGTTCGGCGAAGTGTTCGACCGCATCCGCGCCGAGTATGTCGAGGCGCCCGATGAGCGAAAGCTCATCCACGCGGCGCTGCAGGGCATGCTGACCTCGCTCGATCCGCATTCGGGCTACATGGAACCGGTCGAGTATTCCGATGTGCAGGAAGATACGTCCGGCCAGTTCGGCGGCCTCGGCATCGAAGTGCAGATGGAAGACGGGGTGATCAAGGTCGTCTCGCCCATCGACGACACTCCGGCCGCCAAGGCCGGCATTCTCGCCAATGATTTCATCGTCGAGCTCGACGGCACCCAGGTGCAGGGTCTGACCCTCGACCAGGCGGTCGAGAAGATGCGCGGCCAGGTCGGCACCAAGATCACCGTCACCGTGGTGCGCGAAGGCGTGACCGAGCCGCTCAAGTTCGAGCTGACCCGCGACATCATCGCCACCCGCGCCGCCCGCATGAGCATGGAAGGCGATGTCGGCGTCATCCGCCTCGCACGCTTCTCCGAGCAGGCCTTCGTCGGCATCCAAAAGGCCATCGACGACATCTACAAGGCCGGTGACGGCAAGGCGCCCAAGGGCATCGTGCTCGACCTGCGCAACAACCCCGGCGGCTTGGTCGACCAGGCGGTGCTGGTCTCCGATGCGTTCCTCAAGCAGGGCGCCGTGGTGCTAACCCGCGGCCGCGTCGACAGCGAGAGCTCGCGTTACGACGCCAAGCCCGATGCGCTCGATCAGAAGCTCGCCGACGTGCCGATGGTGGTGCTGATCAATGGCGGCTCGGCCTCGGCTGCCGAAATCGTCGCCGGCGCGCTGCAGGACCACAAGCGCGCGACGCTGGTGGGCACCCGCTCGTTCGGCAAGGGCTCGGTGCAGTCGATCATCCCGCTCGGCGCCGATGGCGCGATGCGCCTCACCACGGCGCGCTACTACACGCCGAACAACCGCTCGATCCAGGCCTCCGGCATCCAGCCCGATATCGTCATCACCCAGGACGTGCCCGAGGAGTTCAAGGGCCGCGACGAGATCATCGGTGAAGCCGCGCTCCCCGGCGAGATCGGTGGCGGCACCGAAGAAAAGGCGACCGTCGGCTCGTCCGTCTATGTCCCGGCCGAAAAGGACAAGGACAACCAGCTGCAATATGCCATCAAGCTGATCGACGGCCTCGAGACCAACGCCGCCTATCCGCCCAAGGCGGCAGGCTGATCGCCGCAGCAACAGGGTTAACGCTTCCTTACCCTTTGCCGGCGACACAATGGACCTGATGCGGGGTGGCGATTCGCCGCCCCGTTCGATTCCGACGAAGGCGATGTCGGCTTGTCGACACGCCGACGCCAACGCCTTGGGATGAAGGCAGACCCGATGACGGAGCTCAGCGCCCCCCTCGTTCGCCGCAAGGCCAGGCAGGCCAAGGCCGCGCAGGCCGCCGCGGGCGCCGCTCCGCATCGCCGTCACATCCCTGTCGCCCGCATTGCCCTCGGCCTCGTCGCGCTGATCGCCATCGGCGTCACTGCGCGCGTCATGCTGGTCAGCGATCCCGAAGGCGGGCGTCCGAGCTCCACCGTCGACATCGCCGGCACCACCCCCTCGAACAGCGTCGCCGGCGCCGTCTCCGTGCCTCCGGGCGGTGTCACCATCACCGCCGACCCCGAGATGTTTCCGGCCGTGCCAGCCGATGTCGCCGACACCGCCGCCACCGGGCCGATCATCGACCCGACGGCGCTCGACCCCGAACTGCTCGAGCAGACCGAGTTTGGCGCCATCCCGCGCATCTCGGGCACCGGTATCCGCCCCTTCGATGTCTATTCGCGCCCGTCGGATACCCCCGCCAGTTCGGGCGGCAAGCCGCTGATCGCCATCATCGTCTCCGGCCTCGGCCTCAATACCGAAAGCACGCTCGACGCCATCGGCAAGCTGCCCGAGGAAGTGACGCTCGCCTTCGCTCCTTATGGCAAGACGCTGGAGCGCACGGTCGGCGCGGCCCGCGCCGAGGGCCACGAGCTGTTTCTCGAAGTGCCGCTCGAGCCGTTCGACTATCCCGAGAACGATCCAGGCCCCGACACGCTGCTCGCCGGGCAGGCGCCGCGCGACAACCTGTCGAAGCTGTTCAAGGTGATGAGCAGTTTCTCGGGCTATGTCGGGCTGATCAACAATATGGGCGCCCGCTTCACCGCCTCGGGCGCCGATTTCGGCCCGATGATGGAAGAACTCGGCGCCCGCGGCCTCGGCTATCTCGATGATGGCTCATCCAACCGCTCGCTCGCCCCGCAGCTGGCGCGCGCCAACCGCGTGCCCTTCGGCCGGGTCGATGCGATGATCGATGCCAACCCGGCGCGCGGTCCCATTCTCGCGGCGCTGGCCGATCTCGAGGCGCAAGCCCGCGACAAGGGCTACGCCATCGGGATCGTCTCGGCCTTGCCGGTATCGGTCGAAGCGGTTACCGAGTGGGCCAAGGGCCTGGGTGAACGCGGCATCGAAATCGTGCCGGCCAGTGCCCTGATGGGAAGCGACAGCTGATGCCGAAACGCGAGGACCTGCCCTATCGCGATTGCGTCGGCACCGCGGTGTTCAACGCTCAGGGCCTGGTCTTCATCGGGCGCCGCATGCCCGAAGGCTCCGCCGACCGCACCGAGGTCGCCGCTCCCTGGCAGATGCCGCAGGGCGGCATCGACAAGGGCGAGACCCCGATCGAGGCGGCGTGGCGCGAACTGTTCGAGGAAACCTCGATCCGCACCGCCGAGCTCATCGCCGAAGCGCGCGAGTGGATTTATTACGACCTGCCCGATGAGGCGCTCGGCATCGCGCTCAAGGGCAAGTATCGCGGCCAGCGCCAGCGCTGGTTCGCTTTCCGCTTCACCGGCAAGGACAGCGACATCGACGTCACCACGCCCGGCGGCGGCGCCCACCCGGCCGAGTTCGACAAATGGCGCTGGGAGCGGCTCGAGACCCTCCCCGACCTCATCGTGCCGTTCAAGCGCGCTGCCTATCTGCAGGTGGTCGAGGCCTTCAAGGACGTACCGGCCGGAATCCGCGGCTAGCTCGCAGGCCAAAGCAGCCTCGCCGTTCCTCTCAGCAAGCGCCTTGCCACCACCTTCGTTCCGCGCCATCTCTTGGTCATGAAAACCATCGGCCTCATCGGCGGCATGAGCTGGGAATCCACCGCTCACTACTACGCCATCCTCAACCGCGAGACGGCAGCCCGGCTGGGCGGCCTCCACTCTGCCCCGGTCATCGTGCACTCGGTCGATTTCGCGCCGATCGAAGCCATGCAGCGCGCCGGCAACTGGGACGGCGCCGGTCGGACCCTCGCCGGCATCGCTGCCGCGCTCGAGGCCCAGGGCGCCGGCGTCATCGGCCTCGCCACCAACACCATGCATATCTGCGCCCCGCAGATCGTCGCGGCGCTCAGCGTGCCCTTCATCCACATCGCGGCGCCCACTGCCGATGCGCTCATCGCCGACGGCATCGAGAAGGTCGGCTTGCTCGGCACCCGCTTCACCATGGAGAAGCGCTTCTACATCGAGGGCCTCGAGCAGCGTGGGCTCGAGGTCCTGGTGCCCGATATCGGGATCACCAACCTCAACGGCATCATCTACGAGGAACTCTGCCTCGGTATCGTCCGCGACGAGTCCCGGCGCATCTATGTCGACGCCATCACCCGATTGCAGGCGCGCGGCGCCGAAGCGGTGATCCTGGGCTGTACCGAGATCGGCATGCTGATCGACGACAGCGTCAGCCCGCTGCCGACTTACGATACGACCGATCTGCACGCCCGGGCGCTGGTGGCGGCGGCATTGGCTTAAGACGGCCGATAGAGACGGCCCCCTCCCGGCCCCCCCATAATGGGGGAGGTGAAGAGGTGAGGCTGTGGCTCGATCGTGCCCCGCACACCGGTAGGGCACCTCCCCCGAGGGGGCCGTCTGCTTCAGTCAGCCCTAGGCCGCCCGCCGCAGCCCCCCGGGCGCGTGCTCGGTCACCTGGAACACCTCGACGATGCGGTCGAGTTCGGTGGCCTGCGCCTCGGTCTGCTCGATCGCCGCGTTGGTCTCTTCCACCAGCGCCGCATTGTGCTGGGTCATCTCGTCCATCTGCCGCACGGCGGTGTTGACCTCTTCGATCGCCGATGCCTGTTCGTGGCTGTCGCGCGCGATCTTCTGCATCAGCTGGTTCGACGAGCGCGCCGCGACGAGGATCGCTTCGAGCTTTTCGGCAGCCTCGGCCACCAGCCGCGAGCCGGACTTCACTTCGCTGCCCGATTGCTCGATCAGCGCCTTCACCTCGCTCGAGGCGCTGGCCGCCGACTGCGCCAGCCGCCGCACTTCCACCGCCACCACGGCAAAGCCCTTGCCGGCATCGCCGGCCCGCGCCGCTTCCACCGAGGCGTTGAGCGCCAGGAGGTTGGTCTGGAAGGCGATGTCGTCGATCAGCCCGATAATGTTGGAGATCTTGCCTGACGAGGTGGTGATCCGCTCCATGGCGGCATTGGCCTGGTGCATCACGCCGCCGCCCTGCTCGGCCGCCAGCGTCACCCGGTCCGATGCCTCGCTCGCCTGCTGCGCGTTCGCCGCGTTCGCCGTCACGGTCGAGGCCAGTTGCTCCATCGCCGCCGAGGTTTCCTCGATCGTCGCCGCCTGCTTGGTGGTCCGCTCGCTGAGGTCGTTGGCGCCCGAGAGGATTTCGCCTGTCGCGGTCTTCAGCGAACGCGACGTGCCCTTGAGCTGGCCGACGATCTCGGTCAGCCGCGCCGCCACTGCGTTGGTATCGTCCTTGAGCTGCGCGAAGGCGCCGCCATACTGGCCGTGCACGCGCTGCGTGAGGTCGGTCTGCGCCAGCGCCGACAGCACTTCGCCCGTCTCGCTGAGCCCGCGATCCACCGTCTCGACCAGCGAGTTGACGCTGCCGGCCAGGGCGTTGAGTTCGACATCGGGGAACTCTGCCGCGACGCGCTTGGAGAAGTCGCCGTCGATGGCCGCATCGACCACGCCGCCGAAGGCGCGCTGCAGCTCGGCCATCATCTTCACCCGCTCTTCCTGGTCGCGGATGATGCGCACAGCTTCGGCTTCGGTCATTTCGGCGACCTTCCTGCCGTTCTCGCCGAACACTTCCACCGCGCGGGCGAGCGTGCCCACCTCGTCGACGCGTCCGGTGCCCGGCACGGTGACCGAGTAATCGCCTTCGGCCATCACTTTCACGGTGCGGCTCATCGCCCCGAGCGGCCCGCCGACCAGTTGGCGGATCAGCCCGAACAGGATCGCGCAGGCCGCCAGCACGCAGATCGCCGACAGGACGATGATGGTGGTGCGTCCCTCGTTCACTGCCGCCTGCAGCGTTGCCAGCGGCACGCTCGTCACCACCACCCAGCGGTCCTCGGTGCCCCCGACGCTGAACGGCGCCGCTGTCTGCCGCATCTCGGCAGTGTCGGCTTCCTTGGCCGCATTGTCGGCCAGCGCTGCGGTGACGATGCCGCTCATCGGGTCGGCAGCGTCGAGCGTCTTGCCGATCATGGCCGGGTCGGGGTGCGCCACCACGAAGCCCTTGGCCGAGACCACGGCGACATTGCCGGTGCCGAACGGCTTCAGCTCGGCCATTCGCGTATTGATGTCGCTCAGCGACAGGTCGACGCCGCCGGTGCCCAGATAGCTCGTGCCGGCCATGATCGGCGCGCCGAACGACATGATCAGCATGTCCTTGCCCGCCACCGTATAGCTGTAGGGCTCGATGGCGACGGCGCGCTTCAGCGCCTTGGGCTGCAGGTAGTAGTCGCCGGTGCCGGGCTGGTCGTAGCCGCTCAGCGGCTCCAGCACCACCGCGCCCGAACCCCGGTTCCAGTACGGGATATAGCGGCCGGTCGCATCGTGCCCGGGCGTGTTCGCCGCGGCGGCGTCGTTGCCGTCGAGTGCGTTGGGCTCCCAGCCCGACCAGGCGCCGAGCAGCCCCGGATTGCGTTCGAGGAACTGCCGGATGGTCGCGTCATAGACGGCCCTGTCCTTCACCCCGGCACCGTGCAGCCCTTGCAGCGCCGTCACGATCCCCTCGGCCGCTCGCTCGCCGCGCAGCAGCTCGGTCGAGACCTGCGCTGCGATCCCTCGGGTGGTTTCCGCCTGCAGTTGGCGCGTCTGCGCCTCCATGGTGCCGCCAACCTGCTGCACCAGCAGCGTCATGCCGAGCGCAAACACGGCTGTGAGGGCCGCGCCGCCGAGCAGCGCGACCTTGAGGGAGAGGGAACGAATACGCATGCGGGGGACGGCTCCTGCCGAATAGTGCTTCCGCACGTATCAGCGCAGTCCGCCGTTAAAGAACGGTCAACCACGATGCCCGGGTGCCAAAATATTGGGCAGCGTCGCCTCACCCGGAAAAACAGGACCCCGGCGGCCGGCCGGGGTCCGTGATCGGCGTAAGCCGGTGGGCCTCAGAACTCGGCCCAGTCCTTGGCCACCGCGGCATTGCCGTTGCTGAGGTAGTTGCGTGCCGCCGCCTTCACCTTTTGCTGCAGCGCCTTGACGCTGCCGGCGCGCGGCTCGTTCTGCAGCGCCATCCCGGCGCCTCCATCGTCGATCGAGAACACGTCGACGATCTTGTCGAGTTCGGTCGCCTGGCCCTCGGTCTGCTCGATCGCCGCATTGGTCTGCTCGACCAGTGCCGCGTTCTGCTGCGTCATCTCGTCGAGCACCCGCACGGCCGAACTGACCTCTTCGATGGCGCCCGCCTGCTCGCGGCTCGCCGTGGCGATGCCCTCGATCAGGGTCGAGCTCTCGCGCGCCGTTTCCAGCATCGCGACCAGCTTGTGCGCCGCCTCCGCCACGAGCTTCGAGCCACCCGCGACCTCCGCCCCGGACTGTTCGATCAGCGCCTTCACTTCCGATGAAGCGCTGGCCGCGGACTGCGCCAGTCGCCTGACTTCCACCGCCACTACGGCAAAGCCCTTGCCGGCATCGCCGGCTCGCGCCGCTTCCACCGAGGCGTTGAGCGCCAGGAGGTTGGTCTGGAAGGCGATGTCGTCGATCATCCCGATGATGTTGGAAATCTTGCCCGACGAGGTAGTGATCCGCTCCATCGCCGCGGTCGCCTTCTCCATCACCGCACCGCCTTCGGTTGCCGTGTTGCTGACATCCTGAGCCTTGATCGAGGCATCGGCCGCCCGCTTGGCATTCTCGGTGACGGTCGAGGCCAGTTGCTCCATCGAGGCGGAGGTCTGTTCGATCGTCGCGGCCTGCTTGGTGGTCCGCTCGCTGAGGTCGTTCGCGCCGGACAGGATCTCGCCGGTTGCCGTCTTCAGCGCCCGCGAGGTAGTCTGCAGCGAGGTGACGATCTCGGTGATCCGTTCCAGCGAGGCATTGAAGGCCTGCCGCAGGCCCTCGTACTGCCCGGTGAACTCGGTATCCACCCGCCCGCCCAGGTCGCCATCGGCCATGCGCGCCAGCGAGGTCTTGAGCAGCTCGATGATCGCCTCGGAACGCTTGCGCTCGGTGATGTCCGAGGCGAACTTCACCACCTTCATCGGTTTGCCCGAAGCATCGAACACCGGGTTGTAGGAGGCCATGATCCAGACCTCCTTGCCGCCCTTACCGAAGCGCTTGAACTCGGACGAAATGAACTCCCCGCCGCGCAACCGGGCCCAGAACTGCTCGTATTCCGCGCTGGCGCCGTAGCTGGGTTCGACGAACATCCGGTGGTGCCGCCCCTGTACTTCTTCCAGCCGATAGCCGAGCGTGGTGAGGAAGTTCTCGTTGGCGGTGAGGATGGTGCCATCGAGCTTGAACTCGATCACCGCCTGCGCCCGACTGATCGCCGCCACCTGCCCGGCCATGTCGGCGGCGCGGTTCTTCTGCTCGGTGATGTCGGAGGCGAACTTGATTACCTTGATCGGCTTGCCCGCCTTGTCGAGGATCGGGTTGTAGCTGGCCTGCAGCCAGATTTCCTTGCCGCCTTTGCCGAAACGGCGGTACTCGCCCGACTGGAACTGGCCGGCCCCCAGCGCGCGCCAGAACTCGGCATATTCCGCGCTCTGCGCCAGTGCCGGATCGACGAACATCCGATGATGCTTGCCCTGCACTTCCTCGAGCGGGTAGCCGACGGCGCCGAGAAAATTGGCGTTGGCGGTGAGGATGGTCCCGTCGAGCGTGAACTCGATCACCGCCTGGCTGCGCATGATCGCATCGACCTTGCTGCGATCATCGGAATGCGAACCACCGGCGAACCGGCCGAAGAGTGATTGACCCATGACTTCTGCCCCCAAAACCGCTTCTGCGGAACCGCGGCAATTTCAGCGCCGATCCGCTTGAAGAACCTGCAAGCGGGCCATGCGTATTAACGCGCGGTACACCATCAGGGTGAACCGCCTGGGGTCGGGGAGCAGTTACTGTCCTGTTACGCAGTGCTGCGTAGATCGTCGCAGCCTGCGCGCACGGCGCAAAAAGACAGGGCGCCCACTGGCGCCCTGCTTGTCGAAGCCCGCGATCGCCTGTTCGGCGCCGGCCTAGAACTCGTCCCAGTCGGCGCTGATCGCGGCGTTGCCCTGGCTCAGATAGGCCTGCCGCACCGTGGCCTTGACCGCTGCCGGCGCGGCTGCCTCGGTCACGGTGAAGATGTCGACGATCCGGTCGAGTTCGCCGGCCTGCGACTCCGTCTGCTCGATCGCCGCATTGGTCTGTTCGACCAGCGCTGCGTTGTGCTGGGTCATCTCGTCGAGCGTCCGCACCGCCACGTTCACCTCCTCGATCGAGGAGGCCTGGGCCCGGCTCTCGCCGGCAATTCCCTGCAGCAGCTCGTAGTTGGTGCGCGCCCCCTCGAGCATCACCCCCAGTTTGCTGGCCGCCTCGGCCACCAGCCGCGAGCCGCCGGCGACCTCGGTGCCCGACTGCTCGATCAGCGCCTTGACCTCGCTCGAGGC
>MKVB01000012.1:27262-67444 GCA_001899085.1 Devosia sp. 66-14
CGCCAACAGGTTGGTCTGGAAGGCGATGTCGTCGATCAGCCCGATAATGTTGGAAATCTTGGACGAAGACTGGGTGATCCGCTCCATTGCCGCCGTGGCTTCGCGCATCACTTCGCCGCCCTGTTCGGCGGTCTGCGACACCTCGGCGGCATTGCTGCTCGCCGCCTCGGCCCGCTTGGCGTTTTCCAGCACCGTCACCGCCAGCTGTTCCATCGCCGCCGACGTTTCCTCGATCGTCGCGGCCTGCCTGGTGGTCCGCTCCGACAGATCGTTGGCGCCGGACAGAATCTCGCCGGTCGCCACCTTCAGCGAACGCGAGGTCGAGCGGAGGTTCGTCACCACTTCGGCCAGGCGGTCGCCCACCGCGTTGGTGTCATCCATCAGCCGGCGGAGCGATCCCGAATAGCTGCCCTGCATGCGCCGCGTCAGATCGGCCTGCGCCAGCGCGCCCAGCACGGCGCCGGTTTCGCTGATCGATCCGTCCACCGTGCCGAGCAGCTGGTTGATGCTCTGCGCCAGCTGCCGCAGCTCTGCCTCGGGCTGGTCTTCGGCAATCCGGCGGCTGAAATCCCCGTCGAGCGCCGCACTTACCGCAGCGCCGATTTCCGCGTTCAGCGCTGCGGCGGCCTCGGCTCGCGTCGCCACCTGCCGCGCACTGGTCGCCGCTTCGCCGGCCATGGCATCGCGGTTGATCAGCGCTTCGCGGAACACCCCGAGCACATCGGTGAGCGCCGCCACTTCCGCCACCCGCTGCTTGCCGGCGATCTCGACCTCGAGATCGCCGTCCGCCAGTCGCCCGAAGCCGTGCGCCACCTGGCCGAGCGGCCGGGCGACAAAGCGCTGGCTCAGCAGCAGCGTGCCTGCGGCCAGCAGCAGCAGCAGGCCAAGGCCGCCCCAGATCACCACGCTCGACAGCTCATGGTTGCCCTTGGCGGCGCGCGTCTGCGCCGCGTTGGCATCCTCGATGGCGTCGGAAACCGCGGACATCTCGCCTTCGAGCGCCTTGAAGCTTTGCTCGAATGCCGGCATGTCGGCCTGCGCCCCGGCAATATCGAACTTGGCGGCCTTCCCCACCAGAGCCGTCGCCGCTCCGATATAGGCGTCGAGCGGCGCGCGTACCCCTTCCAGCGCCTGCCGGATGTGATCGGGGACCGCGAAATCCTTCTGCGAGTTGAGCGCCTGCTTGAACGAAGCGCCGTAGTTCATCACGTCGCCATAGGTTGCCTTGGCGGTATCGAGATCGCCGGAGACCACCGAGTAGAGCGCCCGATAGACCAGCCCCCGCATGCTGTCGTGCAGCATGTCGGCGGTCATGTGGGCTCGCATCGACGACATCAGCTCGGTCGATGTCCGGCTGCTGCGTTCGAACTCACCGGCGACATAGATGTTGGCGGCCGAAACGACGGCGCCGGTGGCGGCCATCACCACGGCGAGGCCGACGACCAGAGTGCGCAGGGAGATGCCGCGCGACGGCTTGCCGCCGGCGGTCTTGGTGGTCACGTCGTTCTTCATTCTGAAGCCCCGTCGGCCGCATGCCGCATTCTTGCGGCCTTCCTGGCACCGGCGGCCCGTCCCGCGCCAAGGTAAACAAATCATGCCAGATCGGGGTTAACGCGTAGTGAAATCCGCCTCGGCGGGACCCCTGCTACGGCATCACTCCCGAAGCCGGTTTGCGGCTTTCGGGAGTGAGGGATGCGCGGGGAGCGAGGCACGCGGCGGAGCAGGAGGATCGCGCTGCGCCCTGGCCTCAGAACTCGGCCCAGTCATCGGCCTTGACCGCCGTATTGCCGCGGCTCAGGTAGGTCCTGGCGGCTGCCTTCACCCGCTGCTCGAGCGCCTTGATGCCCCGCTGCGGCGGCGGCTCGAGCACCGGCGCCACCTTGGCGAACTCGGCTTTTCCATCGGTGGTGAACACCGCGACGATCCGGTCGAGTTCGCTGGCCTGCGCCTCGGTCTGCTCGATCGCGGCATTGGTCTCTTCCACCAGCGCCGCATTGTGCTGGGTCATTTCGTCCATCTGCCGGACCGCGGTGTTGACCTCCTCGATCGCCGAGGCCTGCTCGCGGCTGTCGCGCGCGATGCCCTCGAGCAACTCGCGGTTGCCGCGCACCGCCACCAGCATCTGCTCGAGCTTGGCCACCGCTTCCGCCACCAGCCTGGAGCCGCCCCGCACCTCGTTGGCCGACTGCTCGATCAGCGCCTTGACCTCGCTCGAGGCGCTCGCCGCCGATTGCGCCAGCCGGCGCACCTCGACCGCGACCACCGCGAAGCCCTTGCCGGCATCGCCGGCCCGCGCCGCTTCCACCGAGGCGTTCAGCGCCAGGAGGTTGGTCTGGAAGGCGATGTCGTCGATCAGCCCGATGATGTTGGAGATCTTCGCCGAACTCTCGGTGATCCGCCCCATCGCCGCGTTGGCGCTGAGCATTACCGCTCCGCCGGCTTCGGCCGTCGTCGTCACCTCGGCGGCGTCTCCGACGCACCGGCGGCGCGCTGGGCATTGGCCAGCACCGTGGTCGCCAGCTGCTCCATGGCGGCCGAGGTCTCTTCGATCGTCGCCGCCTGCTTGGTGGTGCGCTCGCTGAGGTCGTTGGCGCCCGAGAGGATCTCGCCGGTCGCCGTCTTCAGGTCGAACGAGGTCCGCTTCAGTTGCGTCACGATGTCAGTCAGCTTCTCCGCCACCGTGTTGGTATTGTGCTTCAACCGCGCGAACTCGCCCTCATAGGCGCCGTCCATGCGCCGCGTCAGGTCGGCCTCGGCCAGCGCCTCCAGCACGTCGCCGGCTTCGTTCAGCCCACCCGCCACCGTGTCCATCAGCCGGTTGAAGTTGGCGGCGATGCGCTCGATATCGGCATCCGCAAAGCCGGCATCGATGCGCTGCGTCAGGTCGCCCCGCAGCGTCGCCGCCACCACGCCGTCAAAGGCGTTCTGGAAGCCCAGCATCATCCGGGCCCGCTCCGCGGCCGTCTCGTGCCGGGTGCGCTCGTCCTCGTTCAGCTCGGCGACGCGGATGCCGTTCTCCTTGAACACCTGCACCGCGGCCGCCATCTGGCCGATCTCGTTCTTTTCCCCGGCATAGGGCACCTCGGTGGCGAGATCGCCGTCGGCGAGCCGCGCCATGGTCTCGGTCACCCGGGTCAGCGGCCTCGACACGTAGCGCGTGCCGACATAGAGCGCCGCCCCCACCCCGGCGAGCAAACCGAACAGGGTCGCGCCGCCGACGACCGGCAGGATCAGCGCCTCGAAGCCGTCGATTTCCGCCTTGATCGCCTCGAACTTGCTCCGGTCGCCATCGACCACGGCGTCGATCTCGGCCTGGTAGGCCTTGCGGTTGGCGCGGTTGGCGTCGTTATTCCCTTGGGCGTTGGCCGCTGCCGGATCGATGGCGGCGAGCCGTGCCGTCTCGGCCCGGAACTGCCGGAACTCCGCGGTGCGCGCCACCACCTGGTCGAACGCCGGCCGGTCGGCCGCCGGCACCAGCGGCTGCCATGCCGCGAGGTGCGCGTCGATCTGGTCTAGCGACTTCAGCACCCCCTGGGCAAACGGCGCGGCCTTCTCGACATCCGGCGCGGCATAGATGCCGCGGGCATCCATCACCACCTGCGTCACCAGCCGGTTGAGATGCTCGCCGTTGAAGGCCCGCTGCGAGGCGGCTTCGAGCTGTTCGGTGCGCTCGGTGAACGACGCCGTGACGAACACGGCGAGGCCGCCGATCGCCGCGACCACGAGGCCCATGACGACAACGATAAGGAAAAGGCGGGTCCGGATCTTCACGGTGCTGCGCTCGCTCTGGTTCTGGAGTGGACGAGGTGGGGACGTGACTGGGCGCATCCGGAAACGCTTCCGGCAAACGGCGTCACGATGTTGGGGATCAATTGGGCGCGGCTCCGTAACTGGCCGTGGCTGTCCTGGCCACGACGCGTTCGATTTGCTGCATTCCCGATGCCGACAGTTACGCAGTTTGGCTTAAGGGATGGTGAATTGCTTCGGGTCGCGCAGTTAGGGTGGCGGGAGCGGCTCGCGCACCGGCCGTAAGCATCACCGGTGGTGCTCAATCACGCGAGACACCAGCCAATCCGGCCATCTCGGCGGCCGCTCAAAAGCAAAACGGGCGCCCCTGGGGACGCCCGTTTCGAATTCCCTATGACGACCGCTCAGTGCGCGGTCGAACCCGTGCCCACCGACGCGTCGAGCAGCAGGTTGCGCCAGCCGTCGATCTCGGCCTGCAGGCGCATCTCTTCGTCGGCGGTGTTGGCGGCCTGCTGGGCCGTGAGTCCGGCAGCAATCAGCCCTTCGATCTTGGCCCGATCGAATTCGGCGATGTCCTGCGCTTCCTCGGCGAGAATGGTCAGCCCCTCGGGGGAGACGTCGGCAAAGCCGCCGCGCACATAGTAGACGTGGCTGATGCCGTCATTGCGAACGACGGTCACGAAGCCCGGCTTCAGCGTGGTCATCAGCGGCGCGTGGTCGCCCAGCACGGTGAAATAACCATCGGCGCCCGGCACGGTCACCGACTTCACGGTCTCCGACAGCAGCAGCCGCTCGGGCGAGACGATTTCGAGTTTGGTGCCTTCGGCCATGGTCCTGCCTTTGGGTTGAGCTGGGTCCGCCCGAAGGCGAACCCGAGTTCGTCAGATGAGCTTAGGCCGCAGCGGCCAGCTTCTGGGCCTTCTTGACCGCATCTTCCATGGTGCCGACCATGTAGAAGGCGGCTTCCGGCAGGTGGTCGTACTTGCCCTCGACGAGGTCCTTGAACCCCTTGATGGTGTCTTCGAGCTGCACGAACACGCCCGGAGTACCAGTGAAGGCCTCGGCCACGTGGAACGGCTGGCTCATGAAGCGCTCGACCTTACGGGCGCGCGCCACGGTCAGCTTGTCCTCTTCGGAAAGCTCGTCCATGCCCAGGATCGCGATGATGTCCTGGAGCGCCTTGTAGCGCTGCAGGATCTGCTGCACCTGGCGGGCGGTGTTGTAGTGCTCTTCGCCCACGATGTTGGCCGAGAGCATGCGCGAGGTGGAGTCCAGCGGATCCACGGCCGGGTAGATGCCCTTCTCGGAGATGGCGCGGTTCAGCGTCGTCGTCGAGTCCAGGTGGGCGAACGAGGTCGCCGGCGCCGGGTCGGTCAAGTCGTCGGCCGGCACGTAAATCGCCTGCACCGAAGTGATCGAGCCCTTGTTGGTGGTGGTGATGCGCTCCTGCAGCGCGCCCATGTCGGTCGCGAGCGTCGGCTGGTAACCCACCGCGGAGGGAATACGACCCAGCAGAGCCGACATTTCGGCGCCGGCCTGGGTGAAGCGGAAGATGTTGTCCACGAAGAACAGCACGTCCTGACCTTCGTCACGGAAGTGCTCGGCGACGGTGAGGCCCGAAAGCGCCACGCGGGCACGCGCCCCCGGGGGCTCGTTCATCTGGCCGAACACCAGGGCGCACTTCGAACCGGCGGTCGAGCCGTTGTTCTCGTGCGGGTCCTTGTTCACGCCCGATTCGATCATTTCGTGGTAGAGGTCGTTGCCCTCGCGGGTGCGCTCACCCACGCCGGCGAACACCGAGTAACCACCGTGCGCCTTGGCGACGTTGTTGATCAGTTCCTGGATCAGCACCGTCTTGCCCACGCCGGCGCCGCCGAACAGTCCGATCTTGCCGCCGCGGGCGTAGGGGGCGATCAGGTCCACGACCTTGATGCCGGTGACGAGGATCTGCGCTTCCGAGGCCTGCTCGGTGAACGAGGGCGCATCCTGGTGGATGGCGCGGCGCGACTTGGTCTTGACCGGGCCGGCTTCGTCCACCGGCTCGCCGATCACGTTCATGATGCGGCCCAGCGTCTCGTCGCCGACCGGCACCGAGATGGCGGCACCGGTATCGACCACGACGGCGCCGCGGACCAGGCCCTCGGTGGTGTCCATGGCGATGGTGCGCACGGCGTTTTCACCGAGGTGCTGCGCCACTTCGAGCACCAGGCGGTTGCCGTTATTGTCGGTCTCGAGCGCGTTCAGGATCGCCGGCAGGTGACCATCGAAGGTCACGTCCACCACGGCGCCGATCACCTGCGAAACCTTGCCGACCGGCTGGCCGGCGACGGCTGCCGCGGGGGTGCTCGAATCGGCCTTGCGGGCCGGGGCTTTCTTGACGGCGGGAGCCTTGTCGGTCGCCGGGGCTTTTGCTGCAGTTGCTGCGCGGGCCATGATTTACCTCGTTCCTGCTAGAGCGCTTCCGCGCCCGAAATGATTTCGATGAGTTCTTTGGTGATCTGGGCCTGGCGCTGCCGGTTGTAGACCAGCGTCAGCTTCTTGATCATCTCGCCGGCATTGCGCGTCGCGTTGTCCATGGCGCTCATCTGCGCGCCGAAGAACGAGGCGTTGTTCTCGAGCAGTGCCCGGAAGATCTGCACCGAGATGTTGCGCGGCAGCAGGTCCTCGAGGATCGCTTCCTCATCCGGCTCGTATTCGTAGTTCAGCGTCTCCGGGGCGTCCGCGGCCGGAGCCTCGAACTTGGCGGGGATCAGCTGGTGCGCCGTCGGGATCTGCGCGATCACCGAACGGAAGCGCGAGTAGAACAGCGTCGCCACGTCGAACTCGCCCGCCGCATACATGGCGAGGACTTTCTCGCCGACGCTGGCGGCGTTGACATAGCCCAGCTGGCGCACGTCGCGGAACGAGATCGTCTCGATGATCTTGTCGGCGAAACCGCGCTTCAGGATGTCGTTGCCCTTGCGGCCGACCGTGAGGATCTTCACGGTCTTGCCTTCGGCTATCAGTTTCTGCGCCGTTTCACGGGCGAGACGGGCGATCGACGAATTGAAGCCGCCGGCGAGGCCACGCTCACCGGTCGCAACGACGAGGAGGTGCACCTGGTCACGGCCATTGCCCGCCAGCAGCGCCGGAGCGTCTGCACGGCCGGCATAGGCTGCGCCCAGCGCCGCGAGCACGTTGCCCATGCGCTCGGCATAGGGACGCGCCGCCTCGGCTGCTTCCTGTGCGCGACGAAGCTTCGCCGCCGCCACCATCTGCATGGCCTTGGTGATCTTCTGGGTCGACTTGACCGAGGCGATCCGGTTCTTGAGGTCCTTTAGCGAGGGCATCGGGCCGCTCTACTCCCATAGCGCGGTCCGTTCGGGGACCGCGCGTTGTCTTTGAAAGGGCTTACGAGAACGTCTTCTTGAAGGCGTCGATGGCGGCCTTGAGCTTGGCGCGCAGGTCATCCGACAGCGCCTTCTCCTTGGCGATCGCCGACAGCACGTCGGCGGCCTTGGAGCGGAGGTAGCTCAGGAGGCCGGCTTCGAACTCGCCGACCTTGTTCACCGGCAGGTCGTCCAGGTAGCCCTGGCCGCCGGCAAAGATCACCGCGACTTCTTCTTCCGGCTTCAGCGGCGCGAACTGCGGCTGCTTCAGCAGTTCCGTCAGGCGGGCGCCGCGGTTGAGCAGGCGCTGCGTGGCGGCGTCGAGATCGGAACCGAACTGCGCGAACGCGGCCATCTCGCGATACTGCGAGAGTTCGCCCTTCAGCGAGCCGGCAACCTGCTTCATCGCCTTGATCTGGGCGTTACCACCCACGCGGCTCACCGAGATACCGACGTTCACCGCCGGGCGGATGCCCTGGAAGAACAGGTTGGTCTCGAGGAAGATCTGGCCGTCGGTGATCGAAATCACGTTGGTCGGAATATAGGCGGACACGTCGTTCGCCTGGGTCTCGATCACCGGCAGCGCGGTCAGCGAACCCGAACCATGCTCTTCGTTGAGCTTGGCGGCGCGCTCCAGCAGGCGCGAGTGCAGGTAGAACACGTCGCCCGGATAGGCTTCACGGCCCGGCGGACGGCGCAGCAGCAGCGACATCTGGCGGTAGGCCACGGCCTGCTTGGTCAGGTCGTCGAAGGCGATCACGGCATGCATGCCGTTGTCGCGGAAATACTCGCCGATGGCGGCGCCGGTCATCGGCGCGAGGAACTGCATCGGCGCCGGATCGGAGGCGGTCGCGGCGATGACGATCGAGTATTCCAGCGCGCCGGCATCTTCCAGCACCTTGACGAACTGCGCCACGGTCGAGCGCTTCTGGCCGACGGCGACGTAGATGCAGTAGAGCTTGTCGGTTTCCGACGCGCCCGACGCATGGGCCGGCTTCTGGTTCAGGAAGGTGTCGAGAATAACGGCGGTCTTGCCGGTCTGGCGATCACCGATGATCAGCTCGCGCTGGCCACGGCCGATCGGGATCAGCGCGTCGATGGCCTTGAGGCCGGTCGACATCGGCTCGTGCACGGACTTGCGCGGCAGGATGCCCGGGGCCTTCACGTCGACGCGGCGGCGTTCCTTGGCCTTGAGCGGGCCCTTGCCGTCGATCGGGTTGCCGAGCGCGTCAACCACGCGGCCGAGCAGTTCCTTGCCCACCGGGGTGTCAACGATGGCGCCGGTACGCTTGGCGACGTCGCCTTCCTTGATGCCGCGGTCATTGCCGAACAGCACGACGCCGACATTGTCGGTTTCGAGGTTCAGCGCCATGCCCTTGATGCCGCCCGGGAACTCGACGAGCTCACCGGCCTGCACATTGTCGAGGCCGTAGACGCGGGCGATACCGTCGCCAACCGACAGAACCTGACCGACTTCGGAAACTTCCGCTTCCTGGCCGAAGTTCTGAATCTGCTCCTTGAGGATCGCAGAGATTTCCGCGGCTTTGATATCCATTATCCGACCTCTTTCATCGCGATCTTCATCGCCGTGAGCTTGGTTTTGAGTGAGCTGTCGATCAACTGGCTGCCGACCTTGACCACGAGGCCACCGATCAGGCTGGGATCGACATGTTGGTTGAGCGTGACGGACTTGCCGATCTTCGCCTTGAGCGTATCGGCCAGCGTCTTGACCTGGGCCGCGCTGAGCGGCGTCGCCGAGGTCACGTCGGCATTGACTTCGCCACGGGCGCCGGCAGCGCGTTCGCGGAACGCCTTGATGATCTCGGGCAGCGCGAACAGCCGGCCATTGCGGGCCACCACGCGGACGAAATTGCCGACGGTGGTGTGCGCCTTGGCGCGCTCCAGCACCGCATGGATGGCCTGCGCCTTCTCTTCGGTGTTGATCGCCGGGGAACGAAGGAACCGGGCAAAATCCGGGCTTTGTTCAGCAAGGGCGAGGAGGTTTACCAGCCCCTGCTCGACCGCTGCGACGGAACCGTCGGCTGCGGCGAGATCGTAGAGCGCCGACGCATATGGCCGCGCGATCTGGGTAAGCACTGAATTCTGCGCTGCCAATGCCCCGTCACCCTCGTGCTGCGCAACCCGAACCCGGCCAATGAGGCGCCGGAGGCTGCTTTCGCTTATGATTGTTCGCCGGGAAAAGCAGATAGCCCCCCGGATTTCGCGCCCCCTCTAACATGCGAGATCGGCACCCGCAAGGCACCGGAACACGAGTCTTTCGGGGAGTTTTGTCGCAGGGGAGCCAGTGTGGCGAACCGTCCTCGTCCCGTCCCACCCGTTGGCCGGGCAAGGGGACGACTTTTCAGCAATCGCTAGAGAAAACTCTGCGGATCGATATCCACCTGCACACGCAGGTTTCCGGTGGTCTTGGGCGCCTGCTCCAGCCAGAACCGCACATAACCGGAAAGATCGAAATCCTTGCCCGACTGGGCCAGCAGCCGCACCCGGTGCCGGCCACGGATCATCGAGATCGGGGCGTCGGCCGGGCCGAACAGTTTCAGCCCTTCGGCCAACGGCGCCACGCTCAGCAGCTGCTTGGCATAGGCGAAGGCCGGGTCGTGTTCGTTGGCCGACACGATCAGCGCCGCCAGCCGGCCGAACGGCGGCAAGCCGCCCGCCTCGCGCGCCAGCAGTTCATGTTTGTAGAATGCCTCGCGGTCCCCCCGGACCATCGCCTTCATCACCGGATGATCGGGATGGTAGGTCTGGAGGAACGCCTTGCCGACGCGGTTGGCGCGCCCGGCGCGCCCGGTCACCTGGGTCAGGATCTGAAAGGTGCGCTCCGCCGCGCGCGGGTCGCCGCGATCGAGGCCGAGATCGGCATCGAGCACCCCGACCAGCGTCAGCTTCTCGAAATGGTGCCCCTTGGCCACCAGTTGCGTGCCCACCACCAGGTCATACTCGCCACGCTCGATTTCGGCGAAACGCTCCCTCAGCTGCTGGTTCGACCCCATGTCGGAGCTCAGGATCACCATGCGGGCGCCCGGAAAGCGCTCCGCCGCTTCTTCCGCCACCCGCTCGATCCCCGGTCCGATCGGCGTCAGTGAGTCGACCGCGCCGCACTCGGTGCAGGCCTTGGGCACCCGCTGTTCGTGCCCGCAATGGTGGCACATCAACACGCCGCGAAAGCGGTGCTCCACCAGCCAGGCCGAGCAATCCGGACACTGGTACTGGTGCCCGCACGCCTTGCACAGCGTCAGCGGCGCATAGCCCCGGCGGTTGAGGAACAACAGCGCCTGCTCGCCGCGGTCGAGCGTCGCGAACACCTCGCGCGCCAGCTTCGGAGCGATCCATTGCCCTTTCTCCGGCGGCTCCTCGCGCATGTCGATCGGCGCGATATCGGGCATCCCCGCCTCGGCAAAGCGCGAGGTCAGGAGCACGTGCTTGTAGCGCCCCTGGTTGGCATTGTTGCGGCTTTCCACCGAAGGGGTCGCCGAGCTCAGGATCACGCGCGCCTCGGAGAAGCGGGCCCGCACCACCGCCATGTCGCGGGCATGGTAGTTCACCCCGTCATATTGCTTGAACGCCCCGTCATGCTCCTCGTCGAGCACCACCAGCCCAAGCTCGCGGAACGGCAGGAACAGCGCCGAACGCGCCCCCAGCACCACCCGCACATCACCGTTCAGCACCGAGCGCCAGATGCGCGCCCGCTGCGCCGGCGTCATGTCCGAATGCCACTCGGCGGGCTTGGTGCCGAAGCGCTTGGAAAACCGCTCGACGAAGGTGGCGGTCAGCGCGATCTCGGGCAGCAGCACCAGCGCCTGCCGCCCCGCCCGCAACGTGTCGGCCACCGCCTCGAAGAACACCTCGGTCTTGCCGCCGCCGGTCACCCCGTCGAGCAGCGCCACGCCAAAGCCATTGACGTCGATCTCGCGGATCTGCTGGAGCGCCGCCGCCTGCTCGTCGCTCAACGTCGGCGGCGCCGCATCCGGGTCGGGCGGCAGCGCGATCGGTGGCGGCGCCATCTCGACCCGTTCCAGCGCCCCGGCCTTCTCCAGCCCCTCGACCACCGAGGCCGAGACCCCGGCTTCACCGATGATCGCCGACTTGGCCCAGGCCTGCCCGTCGAGCATCAGGTCGAGCACCTTGTCCCGCGACTTGGTCCGCTTGTCCGGCTCCACCCCGGTCAGCCGGAACGCAATGATCGGCCGCTCCGGCTCCAGCGCCTCGGTCGAACGCAAGACGCTCCTCAGCACCAGCCCCGGCGCCGCCAGGGTGTATTTCGACACCCAGTCGACCGTCTTCAGCAGCTCCTCGCTGAGCGGCGGCGTATCGTAGACCTGGGCGATGTCCTTGAGGCGGTTGTGGGCGTAGTTGTCCTTGGGCAGGCCCCACACCACGCCGAGCGTCAACCGCCCGACCAGCGGCACCGCGACGATCGAGCCGCGCTGCACTTCCATCCCATAAGGCACGCGATAGCTGTACGGCCCGTCGACCGACACGCTCACCATCACTGCCACGATGTCGGGAGATCGTTCCATCCGTGCATGCTTTGTTCACGGCTAGATAGCAATTGCAAGAGCCTTTGCCAAACTCTTAGGCTGCTGCCGCGTTCTGTCAGCAGTCTCGGTCGAAGACACCCGTGCACGAACCCATGAGGAGCGTCCCATGCCCAGCACGATTCCCGAAGGCTACACCACGGTCACCCCGTGGATTATTTCCGCCGATACGCCGCAGCTGATTGATTTCCTCGTCGCCGCCTTCGACGGGGTGGAACTCTCCCGCATGGCCAACGCCGATGGCAGCATCGGCCATGCCGAGATCCGCATCGGCGATGCCATCGTCATGGCCTTCGATGCGCCGCCCGGTCTTGCGCCCATGCCTGCCTTCATCCGCCTCTACGTGCCCGATGCCCGCAAGGGCTTCGCGCGGGCGCTCGATGCCGGCGCCACCGAGGTCACCAAGCCAACCCTGCTCGCCTTCGGCGACCGTGTCGCCCGCGTTCGCGACCCGCTGGGCAACATCTGGTGGCTGCAGCAGCGGGTGGAAGAGGTGTCGGAAGCGCAGATGCAGCAGCGCTGGGGCGACCCGCGCTGGTCGGAGCCCATGGCCTATGTGCAGAACTCACTGGCCGAAGCGCTGAAGCACTGATGGCGCTCCCAGCACCGTGGCTTTCCCCTCATCCGGCGCTACGCGCCACCTTCTCCCCGACGGGGAGAAGAATACCGGAATGCCGGTGAGCCACCGCTGTTCCTCTCCCCGTCGGGGAGAGGGTGGATCGCGCGAAGCGCGAGACGAGTGAGGGGTGGGAGCCCATAAGCCATCCTACTTTGCGTGCGTCTGAGCCGCCGCAGAAGGACCCAGCCAGGAAGCGCCCCTCACATCACCAGGATCGGCGACCCCGACGGCACCCGCTGGTAGAGATCGATCACGTCCTGGTTGAGCAGCCGCACGCAGCCCGACGAGATCGCCTTGCCGATGGTCCGCTCGTCGGTCGCGCCGTGCAGGCGATAGATCGTGTCGCGCCCATCCTTGAAGATATAGAGCGCCCGCGCGCCGAGCGGGTTGTCTATGCTGGGCGGCATGCCGCGGCGATAGGGCTCGAGTTCGGGCTGCCGGTCGATCATCTCGCTCGGCGGCGTCCAGGTCGGCCACTCGCGCTTGTACTGGATCACCCCGCGGCCCGACCAGGTGAAGCCATCACGGCCGATGCCGACGCCATAGCGCATCGCCTTGCCGTTCTCCTGCACCAGGTAGAGGAAGCGGTGGGCCGTATCGACCACCACCGTGCCGGGCCGTTCGCCGGTCGGATCGTCCACCACCTGCCGCCAGAACTGCGGTTCGATCAGGTCCATGCGGGCGGCCGGAATCGGGAACCGCTCCTCGGGCCGTGCCGCATACATGGCGAGCACGTCGTCCGGAATGCGTTTGGTTTCGGTGTCGAGCCGGGGCGCGCCGGAGGTGGCGCAGCCGGCGAGGGCGAGGGCCGCAAAGCTCGCCGCCCCGGCGAGCAGCGCCCGGCGGCCGATGATCAGGTCAGTCATTTGAAATGTCTCGTTTAGCGGCCGGGAGGCGGCCGCGTTATCAGGAAGATGGCGATATCAGGGGATCAGCTCAGCCGAGGCGGGGGCAATTCGGCGACCGGCGCCCGACCCTGCCGCATCGGCTGGTCGGCAAGGCCCAGGGCCCACTGCGCCAGGGTCGCCCGCGGCTCTTCGACGACCCGCCGGCTCAGTTCCGGCTGCGGTGGCATCACCCGTTTGCCGCCTTGCATTTCGCACGGGTTCGGCAGATGCGCCGGTCCGCCATCGTGGCCGGCGCTCATCGTCGGCAACCCGCTATTGGCGATGCAGACCCCGGCCGCGAAGCTGGGGCTCAACAGCGCGAGCAGCGCGACGCACAGCGTCAATATGGCAAGCAAACGATGCATGTCGCCCGCATAGCCCGCGAAATAAGGCAGGCAAAGGGCACCTCACGCCCGCGTGTTGGGTACCCGGGGGTTCGGCGAATGGGTGGTGCAGATCTGCAACATACCCCCTGTGTTTGCCGAATCCTAACCGCTCGCGCCTAGGGTCTCAGGTATGTCCCACGCCATCTTCGCCGACGCCGGCCTCGCCACCCATATCGCCAGTTGGCAGCGCGATCTCGGCGCCGTGCGCCGGCTGGCGCCGCTGACGCTCGAGGCCTACCTGCGCGACCTCGGCCAGTTCGTCACTTTCCTTGCTGCCCATACCGGCGGCGAAGTCAGTCTCGCCACCTTGCGTGAGCTGCGCGCCGCCGATATCCGCGCCTTTCTCGCCGCCCGTCGCAGCGAAAGCCTCGGCTCGCGCTCGCTGGCCCGGGCGCTCAGCGCCATCAAGAGCTTCTTCGGCTTCCTCGAGCGCGAGGGCATCCTGTCGAGCGAGGCCCTCAACACCATCCGCACCCCCAAGCAGCCGCGTTCGCTGCCCAAGGCGCTGACCGTGCTCGAAGCCAAGGCCACCATTCAGACCACCGACGAACTCGAGGACACGCCCTGGGTCGCCGCCCGCGACATGGCGGTGATTTCGCTCTGCTACGGCGCCGGCCTGCGCATTTCCGAAGCGCTCGCCGTCACCCGTGCCGATCTCGAAGCGAGTGCCCTGCGTGTCACCGGCAAGGGCGGCAAGACGCGCCTCGTGCCGCTGATTGCTCCAGTCCGCCAAGCCATCGACACCTATCTCGGGCTCTCCCCCTTCCGCCCCGCTCCGGACGAGCCGATCTTTCGCGGCAAGAAGGGGGGCCCGCTTTCGCCGCGCCTGATCCAGCTGCGCATGCAGCAGTTGCGCGGCGCCCTCGGGCTGCCCCCGTCGGCAACGCCACATGCGCTTCGCCACAGCTTCGCCACCCACCTTCTCGGCAAAGGCGGCGACCTGCGCGCCATCCAGGAGCTGCTGGGCCACGCTTCGCTCTCGACCACCCAGATCTACACCGCCGTCGATACCGAGCGCCTGCTCGAAAGCTACCGCGCCGCCCATCCCCGGGCCTGAACCGGCCGCCTCGCAATACCGTGCCGATTCAGCGTCGTCGGGCTTCCAGCCGGGCGCTTGAGGCAATACTAGCTATCGGCAGCAATCATCATATGGTTCAGACCGGATCGCCCCGACCATGCCAGCGAAACTCACTCACCAGCCGGGCGTGAGCCTGTATGCCTCGCTGCTGCAGCAGCTTGGCGGTCGGATCCTCAGGGGGGATCTGCCACCCGGCACGCAGCTGGACAATGTCGAAGAGCTGAGCGCCGCCCACGGCGTCAGCCGCACGGTGATGCGCGAGGTGATCCGCGTCCTCACCGACAAGGGAATGCTGGAATCCCGGCCGCGGACCGGTACCCGGGTCCGGCCGCGTGATGCCTGGAATTTCCTCGATCCCGACCTGCTGGCCTGGCGTTACGGCGCGACCAGTGAGCGGGTCGATGCCCAGGCGCTGTTCGAGCTGAGGCGCGCCATCGAACCGGCAGCGGGCGCGCTGGCGGCACAGCGGGCCACTGCCGAACAGATCGCCGAGCTTGAGGGCTACTTTGCCCTGATGGAACAATATGCCGACGACGGTCCGCGCTTTGCCGAGCCCGACCTGGCTTTCCATCAGCTCATCCTGCGCATGACCGGTAACGAACTGATCGGCTCGCTGGCGGCCTTGATGGCGGCGGCGCTGGCCATGAGCTTCCGCCTGTCCGATGCCAATCCGCTGGGCCAGCGGCCGTCGCTGCCGCTGCATCGCCAGGTGATCGACTGCATCAGGAACCGGGACGCCGACGGCGCCCGCGATGCCCTGCTCAGGCTGCTCGACGACGCCGAACGCGACGTGGCGCGCGCCATTGACGTGCAGGCAAGTTCGGCCGCGGCCCGATGACACCGGCCTGACACGACCGAGCGCTATCGCCTGCTTCCAGGTGGCGAAGCTTGCCTGCCACGCCGCAGTTATTCATACTATTAATATTATTATTCGTCACTTGAGTGTCACGCTGCCTCGCTAGATGCGCTGGCGAGCGCCTCCCACGGCGCCCCAGACCAACCCGACAGCAATGAGTTCAGCCATGCATTCTCGATCTCGCGGTAGCGCCCGCCACACGACCCGTCTTGTCTCGCACGCCATGCTGGCCGCACTGCTTGGCTCCAGCATGCTGACCGGCCTCATCGTGCCTGCGATCGCCGAAGAACCCTGGATCATGGTGCAGCGCTCGTTCTTCACCGGCGCCGATCCGGCCCGCGGCCAGGGTGTCACCACCGACGGCACCAACTGGTATTTCTCAGGCACCAAATCGCTGGAAATCACCGACGGCGCCTACAACACCATCCTGATCGACACCAACGCGATCCTCTCGCAACTGGGGCTCGCGAACGGCTACACCGATGTCACGCTCAACCACGTCGGCGACATCGACTATGCCAATGGCAAGCTCTACATCTCGCTGGACTCGACGCAGCGCGATCCGATCACCGGCGACAAGTACTCCAACCCGGTCTTTGCGGTCTACGATGCGCAGACGCTGACCTGGACCGGCGAGGCCTACACCGTGAACCCGCCGCACGGCATCAAGGATATCGCCAGTTGGGTGGCGGTGGATGCCGAAGCGGGGCTTGCCTACGGCATGGCCTATGACAACGCCACCGAGCTCGCGGTCTACAACCTCGCCGATTTCAGCTTCAAGCAGTACATCCCGCTCTCGCAGGTGGTGGACCAGGCGCAGGGCGGCAAGCTGCTCAACGGCTACATGTATTTCGCCACCGACAACGACGAAAAGCTGCTGATGCGCGCCAACCTCGCTACCGGCGAGGTCGAGACCATCGGCAACCTGAAGATCGACGGCGAGCAGGAAGTGGAAGGCCTGTCGATCCGCTGGACCAAGGACGGCTGGTCGATGAACGTGCTCAACCGCGAAGAGAGCACCCCGGGCAGCGGCGAGGAAGGTGTCGGCTTCTACAAGTATCTCCGCCCCACCGGCAACACGCTGTCGGGTGAGATCCATGCCGATATCGCCGGCGCCCTGCTTGCGGATAGCCGCCTCCTGCGCGAAGCGACGCTGCGCCGCCTGAATGGCGCTGCAGCCTCGACCGACGGCCCGGTGTTCTGGGGTGAGGCGCAGGCCTCGACTGGTCGCACCGATGCGGTCGGCGACGCGGCGAGCTTCGAGCGGAACTCCGCCGGCTTCATCGGCGGCATCGAAAGCTCGGTCGGCGACTGGCTGGTCGGCCTCACCGCCGGCTATGCTCGCTCGACCTTCGGCGTCGACGATCGCGCCTCGAGTGCCACCAGCGACACCTACCAGTTCGGTATCTATGGTGGTGCCGAGTTCGGCGATCTCGGCCTCAAGCTGGGCGCCGCCTTCGCGGCGCATGACATCTCGACCGAGCGCAGCGTCATCTTCCCGGCCTTCAGCGAACAGCTCTCGGCCGAGTATGGCGCCGGAACCGTGCAGGCCTATGGCGAACTCGACTACCGCCTCGATCTGGGCGCCGCGGTGCTGTCGCCTTTCGCCGGCCTCGCCATCGTCTCCCGCTCGACCGACGCGTTCCAGGAGACCGGTGGCAGCAACGCGGCGCTGTCAGCCGAGCGGTCGTCGGACCAGAACGCCTTCACCACGGTCGGCGTCCGGGTTGTCGCCCCGCTCGGCTTCGGCGAAGCGACCGGCAACCTGCATGGACAGATCGGCTGGCAGCATGCGCTCGCCGACACCCAATCGGCGGTCGAGCTGGCCATCCCCAGTGGCGCCTCGTTCGACAGCGTCGGCGTGCCGATCGCCAGGGACGCCCTGAGTCTGGAGGCCGGGCTCGACCTCGCCCTGAGCGCCGAGGCCACGCTGACCGCCAGCTATTCCGGCCAGCTCGCCGAAGGCACCCAGAACCACAGCGTCAAGCTCGGCTTCGGCCTGAAGTTCTGAGCCAGAAGCCGATGGCCGGCACCATTCCTCTCCCCGTCGGGGAGAGGGTGGATCGGCCAAAGGCCGAGACGGGTGAGGGGTACTGGGCATGATGCTTCCACCAAGCTCCGCACCGTCCGCCCCCCTGCCGCCATCGTGGCTTTCCCCTCATCCGGCGCTACGCGCCACCTTCTCCCCGACGGGGAGAAGAATACCGATAGGCCGGTGAGCCGCCACTGTCCCTCTCCCCTTGGCGGAGTGGGTGGATCGGCCGAAGGCAAGACGCGTGGGGTCGCCCCACCGAACGCACCGTTCACCCAAGCGCCTACTTTACAGCCGCCGCGCCCCGGCGTACCTATCGCCCATGACCGTTTGCATCCTAATTATTGGCAAAATCTGCCTCATCCCCTCCGGGGACCGGGACGCGACGGCTGTTTGAACCCTCGTTTGCTCACCGGCCCCGCCATCAGGCGCGGGTACCCGGTGATCTGATGGCAGGGGCCAGAACTGGACCCGCCAAATGTCTTCCGAGACTGCGCCTAACCCGTCCATCTCCCGCCCGGGCTTCCGGCAGTTTGCCTGGGCCGGCATCGTGCTGGCGCTCGCCGGCGCGGCCTTCTTCGCCACCAAGGGCATCGTCATCAAGCTGGCTTTGCTCGAGGGCATCGACTCGGTGACGACCCTCACCTGGCGGATGATCGTCGCCGTGCCGATCTTCCTGACCGTCGGGATCCTGGGCTACCGCAAGAAGCTCGCCCAGCAGCCGGCCGGGGCGCCCCCCGTGCTCACCGGGCCGGTTCTGGCGCAGACCCTCGGGGTCGGCGTCATCGGCTATTACGTGGCCAGCTATCTCGATTTCTCGGCGCTCGAATACATCACGGCGCAGTTCGACCGGCTGATCCTCCTCACCTATCCGTTCTTCGTCGTGCTGTTCGGCGCCATCTTCTTCAAGCGCCGGATTACCCTGCCGATGGTGGTGGCGCTGCTCGTCTCCTATCTCGGCATCGGCGTGATCTTCTGGCATGACCTGAGGATCGAGGGCGACAACGTGCTGCTCGGCGCCGCCCTGGTGTTCGGCTCGGCCATCGCCTATGCCGCCTACCAGATCATGGCCAAGCCCTTGATCGACAAGCTCGGCCCGCAGCTCTTCACCTCGATCGCCATGAGCGGGGCCGGTCCGGCGGTGATCGCCCATTTCCTCTTCACCCACCCGGTGAGCGACCTGGCGGTGAGCGGCAACGGCTTCCTATTGATGCTGGCCATCGGCACGATCTCGACGGTGCTGCCGGCCTACTGCATCTCCGGCGCCATCGCGCTGATCGGGCCCGAGCGCACCGCCATCATCGGCAATGTTTCGCCGGTGGTGACCGTCGGCCTCGCCATCTCCATCCTCGGTGAAGCCTTCACCCCCTACCACGCGATCGGCACGGCGCTGGTGCTGGGCGGGGTGTTCCTGTTCACCAGGAAGGAAAAGCCGAAGGTGAAGGTGCTCGAGGAAAGCACGGCCTGAGCTGACCACTCGAGCCCGCAGCCGCAGGCCCGCTTCGGCGGGCCCCTCCGGCCGTTCCTACATCCCGTCCCGCTCGCGCAGCAGGCCTAGTTGCTCCGCCATGTAGACCTCGGCGTCGTAATCACCGGCGACGGTAGAGCGGAGCCAGTTGCTGCAAGCCTCTTCCGGGTTGGTCGCCTGCTTGAGGATACCGACAATGCCGGTGGAGCCGGCGGCTTCGCTTTCTGCGGCGAGCGTCGGCGCTTCGCCCGAAGCGGCCAGCGTCGTGTCGAGTTCGTCGCGCACGATGACGTTATTGGCCAGCCAGTTCTGGTGCGCCTCCATGAAGGCGACGTCGTAGTTAGCGGCCTCCCAGCAGAAATTGGCGGCCCCGTCCATCATCCCCCACAGTACATAGACCTGCTGCAACAGTGCACCCTGCTCAACCTGCTGCGCCACCGCCACTTGCGGCAGCGGCATGAGCGACATCACGACAGCCAAAATCTTGAGTTTCATGACCTTCCCCCAGGATGTCACACTGTTCCTCAGCGCCGAAAGTCTGTCCAGCGCCCAAGAAAAAGGGGCCCGCCGAAGCGAGCCCCTGAACATTTGCCCTGACTGCTGGATCAGAGATCCAGCACCAGCCGCTCCGGCGCTTCGAGGCTTTCCTTGACGCGCACCAGGAAGGTCACGGCTTCCTTGCCGTCGACGATGCGGTGGTCGTAGCTGAGCGCCAGGTACATCATCGGGCGGATGACGATCTCGCCGCCGATCACCACCGGCCGCTCCTGGATCTTGTGCATGCCGAGAATGCCCGACTGCGGGGCATTGAGGATCGGCGTCGACATCAGCGAGCCGTAGACGCCGCCATTCGAGATGGTGAAGGTGCCGCCCTGCATGTCGGCCATCGAGAGCTGGCCGTCGCGCGCCAGCTTGCCGAGCCGGGCGATATCCTTCTCGATGCCGGCGATCGACAGCTGGTCGGCATCGCGCACCACCGGCACCACGAGGCCCTTATCCGTCCCCACGGCGACGCCGATATGGGCGTAGTTCTTGTACACCAGGTCGTCGCCGTCGATCTCGGCATTGACCGCCGGGATTTCCTTCAGCGCGTGCGTCACCGCCTTGGTGAAAAAGCCCATGAAGCCCAGCTTCACGCCGTGCTTCTTCTCGAACAGTTCCTTGTAGGAATTGCGCAGGTCCATCACCGGCTTCATGTCCACCTCGTTGAAGGTGGTGAGCATGGCCGCAGTGTTCTGTGCTTCCTTCAGGCGCCGCGCGATGGTCTGGCGCAGCCGGGTCATCTTCACCCGCTCTTCGCGCCCATCGTCATTGGCATTCACCGGACCACGCGGCTGCGCCGGGATCGGCGCAGGAGCCGGAGCCGGCTCGGTCGCCTTCGGGGCGGGAGCGGGCGCGACCGGGGTCGGTGCCGGCGCAGCAACCGGCGCTGGCTTCGGTGCGGCGGCAGGCGCGGCGGCGACACTGGCAACCGGAGCCGCGGCAGGCTTCGCCGCGGCCGCCAGCACGTCTTCCTTGAGGATCTGGCCGCGACGACCCGAACCGCTGACATCGGCATCGGTCAACCCGGCTTCCGCCATCAGCTTCTGGGCGCTCGGCGCCGGCGGCACGGCGGCCCCATTGCCATTGGCCGGCTTCGGCGCGGGCTCGGCGGCGACGGCTGCCGGCTGCGGGATTTCGGCAGGCTTGGCCACCGCGGCGGGAGCGGCAGCAGCGGCCGACGACCCGGCGGCGCCGATCGCCCCGATCAGCGCCCCGACATTGACCGTATCGCCCGGGTTGGCAGTGATCGCTTCGAGCACACCGGCCGCCGGGGCCGGCACCTCGATGGTCACCTTGTCGGTCTCGAGCTCCACCACCGGCTCATCGGCGGCGACGGTATCGCCCACCTTCTTGAACCACTGGCCGATCGTCGCCTCGGTGACGCTCTCGCCCAGCGTGGGCACCCGGATGTCAGTCGCCATCAGTTTGGTCCTTCAGTTTTTTGCCGCGTCTCAGGCGATTGATACTACTTGGCGAACGCTTCTTCGAGGAAGGCCTGCAACTGCTGCAGGTGCGTACGCATCAGGCCGGTTGCCGTCGCTGCCGAAGCGGCGCGGCCGACATAGTGCGGCCGGTCGCCCGGACGTCCCATCTGGTCCATCACCCAGTCGATATAGGGCTGCACGAACGCCCAGGCGCCCATGTTCTTGGGCTCTTCCTGGCACCAGACGATCTCGGCGTTCTTGAACCGGTTGAGTTCGTCGAGCAAAGCCTTCGCCGGGAACGGATAGAGCTGTTCCAGCCGCAGCAGGTAGACGTCGTTGATGCCGCGCTTCTCGCGATCTTCCAGCAGGTCATAATAGACCTTGCCGGTGCAGAGGATCACCTTGCGGATCTCTTCGTCGGGCGCCAGCTTGATCGTCGTCTTGGGCACGCCCGGCGCTTCCGCATCGTCCCACAACAGGCGATGGAACGTCGATTCCGGCCCGAACTCGACCAGCCCCGACACCGCCTTCTTGTGGCGCAGCAGGCTCTTGGGCGTCATCAGCACCAGGGGCTTCCTGAAATCGCGCTTCATTTGCCGGCGCAGGATGTGGAAGTAGTTGGCCGGCGTCGTGCAGTTGGCGACCTGCATATTGTCTTCGGCGCAGCTCTGCAGATAGCGCTCGAGGCGGGCCGACGAATGCTCCGGCCCCTGGCCTTCATAGCCATGCGGCAACAGCATCACGAGGCCCGACATGCGGAACCACTTGCGCTCGCCCGACGAGATGAACTGGTCGACCACCACCTGCGCGCCGTTGGCGAAATCGCCGAACTGCGCTTCCCACAGCGTCAGCGTCTTGGGTTCGGCCAGCGAATAGCCATACTCGAAACCCAGCACCGCCTCTTCCGAGAGCATCGAGTTGATGACCTCGTAGCGCGCCTGCTGATCGGCAACGTTGTTGAGCGGCGTATAGGTTTCGCCGTCGCGTTCCTGGTCGTTCAGCACCGAGTGGCGCTGGCTGAAAGTACCGCGTTCCACATCCTGGCCGCTGAGGCGGACCGGATGGCCCTCTTCGAGCAGCGTAGCGAACGCCAGCGCTTCGCCGGTCGCCCAGTCGATGCCTTCGCCCGACTCGATCGCGGCGAGCCGGTTGTCCATGAACCGCTTCACCGTCTTGTGGGCGTTGAACTCGGCCGGCACCGCCGTCAGCCGTTCGCCCAGCTTGACCAGGTCGGGGACATCGACGCCGGTGTCGCCGCGGCGCGCACCCTCGACATCGGCGCGCTTCAGGTCCTTCCAGACGCCGTCGAGCCAGTCGGTCTTGTTGGGGCGGAAATCCTGGCCGGCCTCGAATTCACGCTCGAGATGCGCCCGCCAGTCGGCCTTCATCTTGTCGACCTCGTCGGCCGACAGCACACCCTCGGCGGCGAGGCGCTTCGAATAGATGTCGAGCGTCGTCTCGTGGCTGCGGATCTTCGAGTACATCATCGGCTGGGTGAAGCTGGGCTCGTCACCTTCGTTATGGCCGAAGCGGCGATAGCAGAAGATGTCGATCACCACCGGGCGGCCGAAGCGCTGCCGGAACTCGGTCGCGACCTTCGCCACATAGACCACGGCTTCCGGATCGTCGCCGTTCACATGGAACACCGGCGCCTCGATCATCTTGGCGACGTCGGTCGGGTACGGCGAGGAGCGCGAATACATCGGCGCCGTGGTGAAGCCGATCTGGTTGTTGATCACCACATGGATCGAACCACCGGTGCGGTGCCCCTTGAGGCCGGAAAGCCCCAGGCACTCGGCGATCACGCCCTGGCCGGCGAACGCCGCATCGCCATGCAGCAGCAGCGGCAGCACCACCGAGCGGTCGGTCTGGCGCGTATCGGCGAGGAAGCGCCCATCGACCGCCGAACGCTGGTCCTGCTTGGCCCGCGCCTTGCCCAGCACCACCGGATCGACGATCTCGAGATGCGACGGGTTGGCGGTGAGGCTGAGATGCACGTTGTTGCCGTCGAACTCACGGTCCGCCGAAGCACCCAGATGGTACTTCACGTCGCCCGAGCCTTCGACTTCCTCGGGGTAGAAGGCCCCGCCCTTGAACTCGTGGAACAGCGCCCGGTGCGGCTTGGCCAGCACCTGGGTGAGCACGTTCAGCCGGCCACGATGTGCCATGCCGAGCACGATGTCCTTCACGCCGAGCGAGCCGCCGCGCTTGATGATCTGCTCGAGCGCCGGGATCAGCGCCTCCGAGCCATCGAGGCCGAAACGCTTGGTGCCGGTGAACTTGACGTCGAGGAACTTCTCGAAGCCCTCGGCTTCCACCAGCTTGTTGAGGATCGCCTTCTTGCCCTCGGGGGTGAACTTGATCTCCTTGTCCGGCCCCTCCATGCGTTCCTGGATCCACTGCTTGGCTTCGGGATCGGAGATGTGCATGAACTCGACGCCGACGGTCGAGCAATAGGTCCGCTGCAGGATCTCCAGCATCTGGGGAACCGTCGCGTATTCGAGGCCCAGATAGTTGTCGATGAAGATCTTGCGGCCGTAATCGGCCTCGGTGAAGCCGTAGGTCTGGGGATCGAGCTCTGGCGCCGGCTCATCCGCCTTCATCTTCAGGGGGTCGAGGTCGGCATGCAGGTGCCCCCGCATGCGATAGGCGCGGATCATCATGATGGCGTGGATCGAGTCGCGCGTCGCCTGCAGCACGTCGATGGCGGTCGGGGCCGGGGCGTCGGCGGCCTTGGCCTTCTCGACCACCGCCTTCTGGACCCGCACCTGGATCTCGCCCCAGTTGCCGTCGAGCGCCGACACCAGCTCGCCATTGGCCGACTGCGGCCAATCCTGGCGCTGCCAGCTCGGTCCCTCGGCATTCTTGTCGATGTCGGCGGGAGCATCCTCGAGCCGATCGAAATACGACGCCCAGGTCGGATCGATCGAGGCCGGATCGGCCTTGTAGCGGGCATACAGCCCTTCGATGTAATCGGCGTTGCCGCCATAGAGGAAAGAAGAGAGCAAGAACTGTTCGTTCTTTTCTTGTCGGGTCATGTCCAGCGTCGCGAGGCGTGAACCCCGCCATCCTTCTCAAACGCCCGGGAAATGCTCGACCGGGCCCTTTTGCGTTCCGGGCCAACCTGCCCGCAACTTCTTTGTTTGACGTTAAGGCGCGGGAAACCACCCGCGCCCCGTCATCTCATCCAGCCCTCGCCTCAGCCTTTTAGTACGTCGGCTAGGGTTTGGCCAATCCTCGCAGGCGACTGCGACACCTTTATGCCCGCGCGTTCCATCGCCGAAATCTTGTCTTCGGCGCCGCCCTTGCCACCCGAGATCACGGCGCCGGCATGGCCCATGGTCCGGCCGGCCGGAGCCGTGCGCCCGGCGATGAACCCGGCCATCGGCTTCTTGCGGCCGCGCTTGGCTTCATCAATCAGGAACTGCGCGGCATCTTCCTCGGCGGAACCGCCGATTTCGCCGATCATGATGATGGATTTGGTGGCGTCGTCGGCGAGGAACATCTCGAGCATATCGATGAACTCGGTGCCCTTGACCGGATCGCCGCCGATGCCGACCGCAGTGGTCTGGCCGAGCCCGGCATTGGTGGTCTGGAACACCGCCTCATAGGTAAGCGTGCCGGAGCGGGAAACAATGCCCACCGAGCCCTTGGAAAAGATCGAACCCGGCATGATGCCGATCTTGCATTCTTCCGGCGTCAGCACGCCCGGGCAGTTCGGCCCGAGCAGCCGCGACTTCGATTTGTCGAGCCGCGCCTTCACCCGCACCATGTCGAGCACCGGAATGCCCTCGGTGATGCAGACGATCAGCGGAATCTCCGCATCGATCGCCTCGATGATGGCGTCGGCGGCGCCCGGCGGCGGCACATAGACCACCGAGGCGGTAGCGCCGGTGCGCTCCTTGCCTTCAGCGACCGACGCGAAGACTGGAAGCGTCGCCGAGGCATCGAGCCCGGAGGTCCATACCTCACCGGCCTTCTTCGGGTTCACGCCGCCCACCATCTTGGTGCCGTAATAGGCCAGCGCCTGCTCGGTATGGAACGTACCGGTCTTGCCGGTCAGCCCCTGCACCAGAACGCGAGTGTCTTTGTTGACGAGGATCGACATTGCTTCTTCCTGGCTCAGCGGGTCTTTACGGCGGCGACAATCTTCTGCGCCGCGTCGTCGAGGTCGTCGGCCGAGATCACATCGAGGCCGGATGAGTTGAGGATGGCTTTGCCTTCCTTGACGTTGGTGCCTTCGAGGCGCACCACCAGCGGCACCTTGAGGCCGACTTCCTTCACTGCCGCGATCACCCCTTCGGCGATGATGTCGCAACGCATGATGCCACCGAAGATGTTGACCAGGATGCCTTTGACGGCCGGGTCGGCGGTGATGATCTTGAACGCCGCCGTCACCTTCTCCTTGGAGGCGCCACCGCCCACGTCGAGGAAGTTGGCCGGCTCGGCGCCATAGAGCTTGATGATATCCATCGTCGCCATGGCAAGGCCGGCGCCGTTGACCATGCAGCCGATATTGCCGTCGAGCGCCACATAGGCGAGGTCGAATTTCGACGCCTCGATCTCCTTGGCGTCCTCTTCGGTGAGGTCGCGCAGCGGCGAGAGTTCGGCGTGCCGGAACGCGGCGTTGTTGTCGAAGCTGACCTTGGCGTCGAGCACCCGCAGGTGCCCGTTGGCCATGACGATCAGCGGGTTCACTTCGAGCAGGCTCATGTCGGTCTCGACGAACGCCTTGTAGAGCGCCGGGAACACCGACTTGGCGTCTTCCGCCGCCGAGCCGTCGAGCTTCAGGGCCGCGACGATCTCGGCCACGTCCTTGGCGGTGACGCCGACGGTCGGGTCGATATCGACGGCGATGATCTTTTCGGGCGTGTCATGCGCCACCGCCTCGATGTCCATGCCGCCTTCGGTCGAAACCACGAACGACACCCGGCCGGTGGACCGATCGACCAGCAGCGAGCAGTAAAGCTCGCGCGCGATATCGGCGCCGTCCTCGATATAGAGCCGGTTGACCTGCTTGCCGGCCGGGCCGGTCTGCTTGGTCACCAGGGTATTGCCCAGCATTTCCTTGGCATTGGCAGCAACTTCGGCAGCCGACTTCGCCAGCCGCACGCCGCCCTTGGCATCGGCGGGCAGCTCCTTGAACTTGCCCTTGCCGCGACCGCCGGCATGGATCTGCGACTTCACCACATAGAGCGGCCCGGGCAGTTCCAGCGCCGCGGCTTCCGCCTCGTGCGGCGTGAAGATCGCGACCCCGTCGGCAACCGGCAACCCGTAGGTCTTCAGCAGCGCCTTGGCCTGGTGTTCATGGATGTTCATGCTGCTCCTTCGCCTCGGTCCGAGGCCTACGAATTTGTTCCAGTGAAACCGGCGACCAGTTCGCCTGCCCCGGGCGCGATCACGACGCGATCGGCGCTGCAATCGAACAGCGGCGCCATGGCGCCGATGCCGCGGGCCATGCCGTTGGCCTGGTCGAGCGCCGCATCGACGACGCCCACCACGCAGCCGGCTTCGCTCTCCGAACCCACCCGCGAGATCACCAGGGCCTGCGCCTCACGGCCATCGACGCTGATCAGGTAGCGGATGATCGCCGCCTCGGCGACGCCGTCCGCGTTGGTCAGCCACTCGACCGTGTCGCCGATATTGTTGAAGGCCGAGAAGGTCTCGAAGCTGTCGTTCTTGACGCCGAAATCGACGTCGAGCCGCGCATCGCCTTCCGAGACGAACACGTCGAGCCCGTCGTGACCGGGGCAGCGGAGGTCGGCTCCGCCGTCCTCATAGGTCTTGAGCACCGTGCACTCGGCATCGACGATCTTGCTGTAGACGCTCGCAGCCTGGGCGCCGCCGCTGAGGGCGGCGACGGCTGCGAGGGTCAGCAGGGCTGATGCGATGCGCATGGTGGCCTTTCGGTCGGACGGTTGCCGTCAGGCCAGCTTCGGCGCGATCTTCTTGCACGCCTCGACGAGGCCGTTCACCGCCGCGACCGACTTGTCGAACGCCTTCTGCTCGGAGCCGGTGAGCGAGATCTCGACGATCTTCTCCGCCCCGCCGGCGCCGATCAGCACCGGCACGCCGACATAGGTACCCTTGACGCCGTATTCGCCCTTGAGGAAGGCGGCGCAAGGCAGGATGCGTTTCTTGTCCTTGAGATAGCTCTCGGCCATCTCGATCGCCGAAGCCGCCGGAGCATAGAAGGCCGAACCGGTCTTCAGGAGCCCGACGATCTCGGCGCCGCCATCCCGGGTGCGCTGGATGATCTGCTCGAGCTTTTCCTTGCTCATCCAGCCCATCTTGACGATGTCGGGGAGCGGGATGCCGGCGACGGTCGAGTAGCGCGGCAGCGGCACCATGGTGTCGCCATGCCCGCCGAGCACGAACGCCGTGACGTCCTGTACCGAAACCTTGAGCTCGTCGGCGATGAAGTGACGGAAGCGCGCCGAGTCGAGCACACCCGCCATACCGACGACGCGGTTGGCCGGCAGGCCGGAGAACTTCTGCAGCGCCCACACCATCGCATCGAGCGGATTGGTGATGCAGATGACGAAGGCTTCCGGAGCATACTTGGCAATGCCTGCGCCCACCTGCTCCATCACCTTGAGGTTGATCTCGAGCAGGTCGTCACGGCTCATGCCGGGCTTGCGCGGCACGCCGGCGGTGACGATCACCACGTCGGCGCCGACGATATCCTTGTATTCCGAGGTGCCCTTGAGCGTCGCGTTGAAGCCCTCGACCGGGCCGGACTGGCTGAGATCCAGCGCCTTGCCCTGCGGCACGCCGTCGACCACGTCGAACAAGATCACATCGCCCAGTTCTTTGGTTGCTGCGAGCAGCGCCAAAGTGCCGCCAATCTGTCCCGCACCGATCAGAGCGATCTTCTTGCGCGCCATCCACCGAACCCCGTTTTGCTTATGCTGGAAATTGCGCGCCCCTATTAACCCTAGAGGGTGACGGGGGCAAGTCAGCCGTAGGTCCTAGCGGCGCGATCTGCAGCAATTGCATGGCTGCACGGGTCAGATCAGCTGGCGGGCACCGCTTCGCCGCGATGCGCCGCACCCAGATACTCGGCTGACTGCATCTCGATCAGCCGCGACACGCAGCGTGCAAACTCCGCTTTCGTCCTGTCGTCCTGCCCGAGTTCGTCAAGCGGCACGGCAAAGCTGGCCGCGAGCTTCGCCCCACGATCGTACAGCGTATCGACGAGCAGGATGAAACGCTTGGCGGCGTTCGAGCGCAGCCGATCGAACTGCGGCACGTGGTCGATCATCACCGCTTCATAGGCATGGCTGAGCTTGAGGTAGTCGCGCGCGCCCAGCGGTTTATCGCACAAGTCCGTGAACTCGAAGCGCGCCGCGCCCATGGCCGCCCGCGGCACCGGTATCGTCCGCCCCAGCGAGTGGAGTTCCGCCGGCTCGCCCGCCGCCCCACCGGTGAGCTTCAGCCACAGCCGGTCCATCGCCGTATCCACCTCGGGGCCGACCCCGAACCGGTACACCGCCTCGCCCTCGAACTTCAGCCGGCGATAGTCGGTGGGACCATCGAGCTCGACGATTTCGGCATGCTGCTTCAGCTCGGCGATGAACGGCAGCACCAGTTGCCGGTTGAGGCCGTTCTCGTAGAGATCGTCCGGCCGGGTGTTCGAGGTCGCAACGATCGTCACCCCGCCAGCGAACAGCTTGTCGAACAGCCGGCCCAGCAGCATCGCGTTGGTGATGTCCTGCACCTGGAACTCGTCGAGGCAGAGCAGCCGCACCTCCTCGAGCAACGGCTTCACCACCGCCGCCACCGGGTCGGCGCTCTCCGCCTTGCCCTTGCTGGCTTTGCGGAAGGCCGCGATGGCCTCGTGCATTTCGTCCATGAACTCATGGAAATGCACCCGGCGCTTCTTGTCCGTCGGCGCCAGCCCGTAGAACAGGTCCATCAGCATGGTCTTGCCGCGCCCGACCTGCCCGACGAGATAGGCGCCGCGCACCGGCGCCGGTGCGCCGAACAGGCCACCGAGGAACCAACGCGACGCCTGCTGCGCGCCGAGTTCACTCGCCACGCGATCAAGCGCAGCCGCGGCCTTGAACTGTAATGGATCGGGCGTCAACGCGCCGCCCTGGGTCAGCGCGTTCAGTCGGTCGGTAACTGGTGTGCCCGCGTGCCCCCGCCGCTGGCGTGACATCACGGAGCGCGCTCAGCCAAAAAGGCTGCGGTTTGGCGGTTCGAGCGCGCGACCATTCGGAAGGCTATCCGACCATCGTGATGCCCTGGCCGCCTGCCAGGGTGCCGATGAACTGGCTGCCGCTATGGATCAGCGAAGCGACGATATCGCCGTTCTCGTCGAACAGCTGCACCTGGTTCCCCACCAGTTGCCAGCTCGCCACCACCTTGAGGCCGTTGAGCGCGCAGCCCGGCGTCGAAGCGCGGTAACGCGAGGTGCCGGATTTGGCCGTCTGGGTCAGGTTGAGCTTGCACTGCTCGGCCCCCGACACCACGGTCCAGCCCCCGAGCAGTTTTTCGACCGTCAGGCCAGTGGAGAGATCGCGGCCCGCCGCCTGCGGCACCGAGCCGAGCCGAGCGAACGAACCATCGGCGTTGGCGACCTGTGCCGGCTGCCCGATCTGTCCGGGCTGGCCCGGCGTCAGCGGCGCCGGCTGGGCCAGCGACGCCTGCTGCACGGTGCTGCCCGGCAGGGTGTTGAGATCGGAACTCGCCACCGACGAATCCTGGATCGGCGCGATGGTCTCGGTCGCTGCGATGCTGGTCGTGGTCACGCCGCTCGAGGCGCAGCCGCTGACGAGGAGCGCCAGTGCACCTACCACGGCAATGGAAACGCCAGTGCGCTTCGAACTCATCATCGGCCCTGCTCCGCCAGATGGTTAAGAATTGGTGACCGGCGATACAGCCTGAACGGCAAAGCCGTCAACCGCCAAAGCCCCGCTTCCCCTATGCAGCGATCAATGTGGCGGAGTTAGGGAGCGGGCGCTTGCTGCCCCACGCTCCGACAGCTGCTACCGCTTCACCATCTCCGCCACGAGGGCCTCGGCGAGGAGCTTCCCATCCGCCGCCTCTTCCTCCGGCAACTCGATCGGAATGCCCTTGGGGCCGTACACCCCGGCGAGCCCCGGCAGGCCGTGCTCACCACCCTCCTTGGGATGAAAGCCATGCGCCTTCAGCGCCGCGATCAGCACGCGGGCAACGGACGGATCTTCGATCTCGGCAACGGTCTCGTACAGCTTATGCGAACTCCCACCCAGAGCGTTTCCAGGAAAAGTCTGTGAGACTTTCCGGTTCGGAAACGCGACAAACCAAGGACTACGCGAACTCGCGCGTGACCATCATCTGCTTGATCTCGGCGATCGCCTTGGCCGGGTTCAACCCCTTCGGGCAGACCTTGGCGCAGTTCATGATGGTGTGGCAGCGATAGAGCTTGAACGGGTCCTCGAGGTTGTCGAGCCGCTCCTCGGTCGCCTCGTCGCGGCTGTCGATCAGCCAGCGATAGGCCTGCAGCAGCACCGCCGGCCCGAGATATTTCTCGCCGTTCCACCAATAGCTCGGACACGAGGTCGAGCAGCAGGCGCAGAGGATACATTCGTACAGGCCGTCGAGCTTGGCGCGATCGTCGCGGCTCTGCAGCCACTCCTTTTCCGGCGTCGGCGTCGTGGTCTTCAGCCACGGCTCGATCGAGCGGTGCTGGTCGTAGAAGGTGGTGAGGTCGGGCACCAGGTCCTTGATCACCGGCATGTGCGGCAGCGGATAGACGCTGATATGGCCGGCGAAATCGTCCATGCCCTTGGTGCAGGCCAGCGTGTTGGCGCCACCGATATTCATCGAGCACGAGCCGCAGATGCCCTCGCGGCAGGAGCGGCGCAGCGTCAGCGTCGGGTCGACCTTGTTCTTGATCCACAGCAGGCCATCGAGAACCATCGGCCCGCAATCGTCGAGATCGACGAAATAGGTGTCGAGCCGCGGGTTCTCGCCGCTGTCCGGATCGTAGCGGTAGACCCGATATTCCTTGAGCCGCGTCGCCCCCGCGGGCTTCGGCCAGGTCTTGCCAGGCATGATCCGCGAGTTCTTGGGGAGCGTCAGTTCAGCCATGTCTCAACCTACAACCTTGCACGTCTTCAGCGCCGCGGCCGACGTATTTGTCACCGCCATCACGTCATTGGCGCTCACATTGCCGATCACCGCGGGATCGAACAGTTTGCCCGGATCGGTCTGGGCATAGGTCGCGAGCTTCATCAGCTCGGGCTTCAGCTTGCTCGACAATTCCTTGGCATAGCACTGGCAGCTTTCCGCCGTGGCGCCGGGCACCTTCGAGCAGGCATCGGCCACTGCCTGCGCATCCGCCGACAGCCCGCCGCAGCCGGTGAGCCAGAGCGTCGCGAAGGCCCCGGCGACGAGTCCGATGGCTTTCATGGGAATGACCGACATGGGCGAAGTCCTCAGTAGTTGGGCTTGCAGATCTGGTTCGATTTGGCGACGTAGGTGTTATAGGCCGAGTATTGCCCCTCAGGCGGCGACTTGCCCTTCATCGAGGCGATCACCATCGCCATGAACTCGCTGTCGATCAGCGTCATCGCCGCATCGGCCTTGCATGAGCAGAGCGCATCGTCCTGAGCGATGCCCATGCAGGTCTTGTAGAAATCGGCCTTCTGCGCCTCGCTCGGCGCTGCCGCCTGTGCCCCACCGACCATCAGCCCCAGCGCTGCGAGCGCCACCACGAACGTCTTCATCCTAGCCCCGTTTCTCACCGCAATTCTTTGCGGATCATCAGTTTCAAACCCGACCAGATTTCGCTGACCGCAGCCACCTTGATATCGACCAGCCCGATCGGCAGCACCACCTCGCGGATCACATCCTCGGTGATGTCGGTCGGCACTTTCGATGCCTTCTTCGGCCATGAAACCCAGATCACCCCGTCGCGGCTGATCGCCTCCATCAGTGGCCGGGCATTATCCTCGAGCACCCCGCGCGACGCGGTAAAGCCGTGCACGAAATCCCAGCCCGTGCTGCCGCGCCATGCATCCCACTGCGTGTCGCGCACTTCAGCAAAATCTCGCGCCGACCTCAGCTCGCCCAACTCATCCGGCAGCCCCAGAAACAGCACCCGCTGCCCGTCCTTCAGCCCGAGCTTCTGCGGCAGCGGCGTGCCCGAATAGCCCGCTGCAACGGTCATTCGGCCACCCTGAAGAAACTGATCCGACCAGGATCCGCGAGGCTATCGCCGGAACCCGCACTGTCTTGGACGCAGTTCTCGAATCGCATCGCAACATCGGGGCTCATCAAGACGTCACATGACGTGCGCAGTAACGCCCCTCCGGTGCCGAAGGGGTTAACCTGGGAGAGCTGCAACTTCCCAGCCGTCAGGCGAAACGTACCGACTTCGTCGTGGCCTTCAAGGTAACTCCAGGACGCTGAGGTGACCTCGCCTCCCTTGCTGAAACAAAGACTTGAGCCATATCCCGCGTCCGGAGGCGTCTCGCTCATCCAGCATCCTAGGAGCGCCTCGCCGATTTCCTTCTCCGATGCGGGCCGAACCTCTGCGCCGATCGCCGACGAGCCGACCATCAAGGTCACAGCGAAGGCGGCGAGAAGATTCACCTCAGTACACTCTCGCCTTCGGCGCGATCTTCTTCAAACTGATCCCGCCTTCGCTCTCCGGCGTCAGCGGATCGACATGCACCGGGCGATAGCCGAGCGTCACCTTGCCGGCGCCATCGATCCAGCTCAGGGTGTGCTTGCGCCACTCGACGTCGTCGCGGCTCGGAAAATCCTCGTGCGCGTGGGCGCCGCGGCTTTCGTGCCGGGCTTCGGCCGAGACCACCGTGGTGGCGGCGCAGGCCATCAGGTTCTCGAGCTCCAGCGTTTCCACCAGGTCCGAGTTCCAGATCATCGAGCGGTCCGAGACCTTGAGATCGTTGAGCTCGCCATAAAGTGCGGTGATCCGCTCGACGCCCGATTTCAGCGATTCCGAGGTGCGGAACACCGCTGCGTCTTCCTGCATGATGCGCTGCATCTTGTCGCGCACCTGGGCCGTGGGCGAGCTGCCATTGGCATGGCGCAGCCGATCGAAGCGCGCGAGAATGCGCTCGTCTTCCGAGGCGACGACGGCCGGCACCATGGCGCCCTTGTCGACGACCTTGGCCGCCCGCAGGGCCGCCGCCCGGCCGAACACCACGAGGTCGGTCAGCGAGTTCGAGCCCAGCCGGTTGGCGCCATGCACCGAAGCACAGGCTGCTTCGCCCGCCGCCATCAGCCCCGGCACCACGCGATCCGGATCGCCTTCGGTCGGGTTCAGCACCTCGCCGTGATAGTTCGCAGGGATGCCGCCCATATTATAGTGCACCGTCGGCAGCACCGGGATCGGCTCGCGCGTCAGGTCGACGCCGGCAAAGATCTTGGCGCTCTCGGTGATCCCCGGCAGCCGCTCGTGCAGCACTTTGGGGTCGAGGTGGTCGAGATGCAGGAAGATGTGGTCCTTCTTCGGGCCGACCCCGCGACCCTCGCGGATCTCGATGGTCATGCAGCGGCTGACCACGTCGCGGCTCGCCAGGTCCTTGGCGTTGGGCGCATAGCGCTCCATGAAGCGCTCGCCTTCGGAATTGGTGAGATAGCCGCCCTCGCCGCGGGCGCCTTCGGTGATCAGCACGCCCGCACCATAGACGCCGGTGGGATGGAACTGCACGAACTCCATGTCCTGCAGCGGCAGCCCGGCCCGCGCCACCATGCCGTTGCCGTCGCCGGTGCAGGTATGGGCTGAGGTCGCCGAGAAATACGAGCGGCCATAGCCGCCGGTCGCCAGCACCACCAGCTTGGCGCGGAAGCGATGGAGCGTGCCGTCATCGAGCTTCCACGCCATCACCCCCTGGCAGGAACCGTCGGCGCCCATGATCAGGTCGAGCGCGAAATACTCGATGAAGAACTGCGCGTTGTTCCTGAGCGACTGGCCATAGAGCGTGTGGAGAATGGCGTGCCCGGTACGGTCGGCGGCGGCGCAGGTGCGTTGCACCGGCGGGCCATCGCCGAATTCCGTCATGTGGCCGCCGAACGGCCGCTGGTAGATCGTGCCCTTGTCGGTGCGCGAGAACGGCACGCCGTAATGCTCGAGCTCGTAGATCGCGGCCGGCGCCTCGCGCGCCAAATACTCCATGGCGTCGTTGTCGCCCAGCCAGTCCGACCCCTTGACGGTGTCGTACATGTGCCACTGCCAGCTGTCGGGGCCCATATTGCCCAGCGACGCGGCGATACCGCCCTGCGCCGCCACGGTATGCGAGCGGGTGGGAAACACCTTGGTGATGCAGGCGGTGTTGAGCCCCTGCTCGGCCATGCCCAGCGTCGCGCGCAACCCGGCGCCGCCAGCACCGACGATGACCACGTCGAACTCGTGGTCGATGATCTCGTAAGCGGCCATGCGCACTAACCCCAGAAGACGAGCTTGGCGATGGCGCCCAGCGCCACCACGAAGAAGCAGCCGACGAACAGATTGTTGGCGAGCATCGCCCAGCCATGTTCGCCCTTGTCGAAATAATCCTCGATCGTGTCGCGCATGCCGTTGCGCATATGGATCGAGACGTTGACCACCAGCAGCGCCAGCCCGATCGCGACGAACGGGTTGCGCGCCAGTTCGATCATCTCGGCCGGCGCCCGGGTCGCGAGGCTGACCACGAACCAGATGATGAAAATCGAGAACACGATGTTGATCGCGCCGGTAATGCGCTGGGTGATGAAGTGCCGCGTCGAGGCCTTGGCCTTGCCGTAGCGCGTCGCCGGGTTCTGGATCTCTGCCCGCGTGGGTTTGCCGAGAACGCTCATTTGAACCACACGAAGATTGCCCAGATGATCAGCGTCATGAGAATCGAGGCGCCGAGCTGGATCCGCACCGCCAGCTCGCGGCCGGCCGGATCCATTGCCCTCGCGGTATCCCAGACGAAATGCCGGATTCCGCCGAACATGTGGTGGAACAGCACCCAGGTGTAACCGAACAGCACCAGCTGCCCGAGCCACATGCCGAACAGCCAGGTGACGAAATCGAAGAAGCCGCCGCCGATCGCCGCTCCCACCAGCCACAGCACCAAGAGCAGGGTGCCGCCATACAGCGCTATGCCGGTCGCGCGGTGCACGATCGACATCGTCATGGTGAGGGTAAAGCGGTAGATTGAAAGATGCGGCGAAAGCGGCCGTGAAGAAGGAGCCATGCTAGTCTCGCGCCTCGCCCGCCGGGAGAAGGCCGGGCGCTCCAGTTTGGAATGGTTCGAGACTTCTAGCGGCGCTTTGCGCCGAGGTCAAAGGCTCAGCTTATGCCGAGCATTGCACTTTGGTGCTGCTATGCGCCCAGCGCATTACCGGCGCGCCGGGCCGAGCACCTCCGGCGCGGCCCGCAGCGCTTCGAGCGTGAGCAACAGGCTCAGCACTCGCTCGCTGCTGGGTCCGGACGCCACCGGGGTGGCGGACGAAAGCGTGGCGGAGGCGATCAGCCTTTGGCTGTCTTCCGCCAGGACATCCCGCACCAGGTTGCCATTCATCGCGAGGATCGCGACGGCAATGACCATTCCTGCTGCGAGTCTGCCCATCTCTTTCGTCCTTGTTGCGGGCGATCTCTGTATTCGAGATTTCCGCTGCTTGAGGAGACTTCTAGCTGCCGGCTGTTGGCCCTGCGCTGAAGCCGCTATTCACAATCGGTTCAGCAACGCATGATCTTTGTGCCGGTTCCCAAGGGAGAGACGACGTGAACGAAAAAGTACGGGTGCTCGGCGAACAGGTGCTGTCGGACAACTGGGGCCTGGTGAAGAAAACCACCATCGAACTCAAACGCCGCAACGGCGAATGGCAGCGCCAGGTGCGCGAAACCTATGATCGCGGCGACGGCGCCGGGGTGCTGCTCTACAACCGCGCCCAACGCACCGTCATCCTCACCCGTCAGTTCCGCTTCCCGGTCTTCGCCCACGGTGAGGCGGGTTATCTGATCGAAGTGGTGGCGGGAAAACTCGACGGCGACCACCCGGTGACTACGGCCAGGAAGGAAGCCGAAGAAGAATCCGGCTACCGCGTCCACGATGTCGAACTGGTGATGAGCGCCTATATGAGCCCCGGCTCGGTCACCGAGAAGCTGTCGCTGTTTCTCGCCGAATACGACGCCGGCTCGAAAGTCTCCTCCGGCGGCGGCCTAGAGGATGAGGGCGAAGACATCGAAGTGCTGGAACTCGGCATCGACCAGGCGCTGCGCATGATCGAGACCGGCGAGATCGCCGACGCCAAGACCATCATGCTGCTGCAGCATGTGCGGCTGAAGGGGATCTTGTAGTGCTTCCCCCAACGGCACCTCCCGCTGGACGGGGAGGATGGGAGGAATGCACGGAGCCCGGCGCCAGCCGTGTTCAGTTGCTCGCGACCGCGAACGGATCCGCATCCACATCCAGCGTCGCATAGCCCTCGGGCAGCTTCACCGTGAACTCGGCCGCGGTCTCCCGCGGGTCGAGCATCAGCATCGACAGCATCTGCGCTTTGGCCAGCGACGGTGCTTGCCTCGCGCCACCGACTTGCGGCTGGCTGGCCAGCACCGCGAGCGGCAGAGCCAGCGCGACAAGTCCGGCGGCGGCGACGATCAGCTTGATCTGCATTTCGGGACCTCAAAACCTGGCGCATCCAGCGCGCTTGTTGTCCCCTTCTAGCCCCCTTCGGCCGAACTCGCCTTGAACCCGTCGTTCATGTTCGGTTTAGGCCCGGAGGCGCGGCTAGCGCTCGCCCCGCAACACCCTTGCCTCCCGCAGGTTGAGGTATGCCTTCGGCACCGGCTGGGCGAAATAATCCATGGTGAACTCTTCCCCCAGCTCCACCGCCCGTCCACAGCGCATCTGCCGGCCATCCGGATCGATCACCACATTGGGGTCGGACGAATGGTTGATCAGCCCGTAGCTGGTCCGCAGCGGCCGGACCAGCAGCAGTTCGGGCGTCACCGCGTTCCACTCGAGCGTTTCGAGGACTTCGGGGAACCGCTCCCATTCGACCAGTTGCCCGTCGAGCTCCGCCAGGAGCTCCCCGGCCTTGCGTGCCCGGCTGCTGAACAGCCCGCGCCCGGCGATGGGGCTCGGCCCCACCACAGCATCGGCGACGGTCGGGATGAAGGCCCCGTCGCCGAGAAATACCTCGGTAAAGCTGTCGATATTGAGGTTCATCTTGCCGCCTCCTCGAGCAGTCCGCTGAGCTCTTCCGGCTTGTCGACCGGCACGTCGTGGCCGCATGCGACTTCGCGGACCGTCCACCCGGGCTGAGTGCGGAAACCATCCGCGATGCCCTGAAAGCCGTTCCAGCCGGTCGCCACGATATAGGTTCTGGTCGGCACCTTCTTGTAGGCGCCTGTGACCTTCAGTCGCTCGGTCAGCGTTGCGGTCGGCTGCGGCGTCGCCTTGCTGTCGACCCAGGCGCGATCGGCCTCGTCGAGATAGTCGCCCGGCGAGGATGCCGGCGCCTCGGTCAACTGCCCGCTGAGTTCCCAGCCGGGTGCGAAATCGGTGAAGCCCTGTCCGTCCTCGGGCACGAAGGCATCGAGATAGACGATCGAGCGCACTTTGCTGCCGAGGCGCTCCACCGCCCCGGTCGCAACGATCCCACCATAGGAATGCGCCACCAGCACGATGTCCTCGAGATCGTTCCACAGCACTTCGTTGACGATGTCGTCGACGTGGATGCTCAGCGTGATCGGCAGCCCGTTGAGATGCGAGCGCTCCGCGAGGCCGCTCAGGGTCGGGGCATGCACCTTGTGGCCGCGCGCCCGCAACCGGTCGATGACCCGCACCCACGACCAGCTTCCGGTCCAGGCTCCATGCACGATCACGAACGTCGCCATCCCTCATCCTCCAATGATTGCATTTTGCAAGTGATTGCGTTTTACAACCAATGATTGTATTTTGCAACCATGGAAAACCCCGATGCGTCTCCTCACCGTTCCGGCTGTCCGATCAATCTTGGGCTCGAGGTCTTCGGCGACAGATGGAGCCTGCTGATCGTCCGCGACATGATGTTCGCGGGAAAGCGGCATTTCCGCGAGTTCCTGGCCTCGGACGAGGCCATCTCGACCAACATTCTCGCCGACCGGCTGGCAAAGCTGGTCGAGGCCGGCGTGCTGACGCGCGCCGACGATCCCGCCCACAAGCTGAAGGCGATCTATTCGCTGACCGAGATGGGGATCGAACTGCTGCCGATCGTTGCCGAGATCAGCCGCTGGAGCCGCAAATACCAGCCGGTCGATCCTGAGCTTGCCGCGACCGGCGAAGCTCGCGATCGCGGCGGGCCGGGCGCGGTTGCCGCCCAGATGGAGGCCCTGCGGCGGGTCCACCTGAACGGCGAAAATTAGGCGCTTCAGACGTTCATGGTCGGAAGGCGCACCGGCTAGACGTACTCGACCAGTTTCTTGTCCGGATCGTAGGGTTGGTCGGAGACCACTTTGGTCACTGCCTGCCCGCAGACCATCTTCTTGTTCATTGCGTCATACGCATAGCTGGCAGAACCGTGCAGCACCCAGCCCTCGCTCAGCGCCTTGGTAACCTTGTGGCAGAAGGCGGAATCGTCCTCCCCCGAGAGGAACCGATAGATCAGCATGCACTACTCCTTTTGCTCGCCCTCTTTGCCCCGGGCGATTGAAATTGCGTCCAGTTACCGCTAATCCGCTGCGGTATGGATCGGTTTCCAGCATTTTTGCTCGACGGCTACAAGTCGTTCATGTCCGACCGCTACGACCCCGAACAGGGCCGTTACCGGGAATTGGCTGACCGGGGGCAATCCCCGACCACCATGATCATTGCGTGCTGCGACAGCCGCGCGGCGCCCGAGACCATCTTTTCGGCCGGGCCGGGCGAGATGTTCGTGTTGCGCAACGTCGCGAACCTGGTGCCGACGTTCCAGCCCGATGGTGGCCAGCACGGCACCTCGGCGGCCATCGAGTTCGCGGTCGCCGCGCTCGAGATCTCCAACATCGTGGTGATGGGCCATGGCCGCTGCGGTGGCATCAAGGCGGCGCTGGCTCCCGATGCCGGCCCCCTGGCGCAGGGCGATTTCATCGGCAAGTGGATGGCCATGCTGGCGCCGGTCGCCGACGAGGTATCGAAATACACCCTGCTGACCAACAAGGAGCGCCAGACCATGCTGGAGCGCTTCTCGATCCGCAACTCGATCAACAACCTTCGCACCTTCCCCTACGTCAAGCGGCTGGAAGACGAAGGCAAGCTCGCCATTCACGGCGCCTGGTTCGACATCTCCACCGGCGAACTCTGGGTCATGAACGACGACGGCGATTTTTACCGGCCGGACGTCTGAGGCTGGCCGGCAGATACGGCACCGGTTAGCGGCGCTTCCACCAGTAGCGCATATCCGGCAGCCGGGCCTCGTTCCTATCCCCGTTCGTCGCCTCCACCGACACGAACCCGTGCTTCTCGTAGAACGCCCGTGCCGCCGCGTTCGCAGTGAAACACCACAGGGTCAGCTCGACATTTCGTGCCTTGGCGTCCGCCAGCAGCGCCGTGCCCACGCCAGCACGCCGAACATCCGGGTCGAGATAGAGCTGGGTGATCCAGCCCTCGTGTTCGGCCATGAAGCCGAGCAGTTGCCCGTCGCGTTCGGCCAATGTCACCTGCTGCTCGCCGATCAGCACCTCGCGCACGAACCACAAGTCCTCATCCGCCGTGTGCAGCTCGGGCAGGAAAATCAACACCGCTCGCGAGCGGCGGAACAGCGTGGCAATGGCGGACGCATCTGCGGCGACGGCTCGCCGAAGCATGATCATGCCGGCTTCCGTCGCCGGAGCCGCGGCCCGAACACGTTGATCAGCAGACCGCCAAACACCAGCACGCTGCCGATGATCTCCACTTCGGTGATCGCCTCACCGAGAAACAGCGCAGCACCCGCAATCCCCGCCACCGGCACGAACAATGCGAACGGCGCCACCTGTCCGGTGTTGTAGCGGCTGAGCAGCCAGGCCCAGGCGCCGAAGCCGAACAAGGTCGCGATATAGGCCATGAAGGCGATCGAGCCGATCCCTTTGATCGTCAAGTGCGACAGCGCCAGCGGGATGGCTCCCGGACCGTCCAGCAGCAGCGAGGCAAGCAGAAGCGGGATCGGCGGGATCAGCGCCGACCACACCACGAAACCCAGCATGTCGATCCGCCCGGCCGCCTTGCCCACCATGTTGCCGAGGCCCCAGCACCCGGCCGCCGCGATGGTCAGCAGCAGCGGCAACAG
>MKVB01000013.1:0-27021 GCA_001899085.1 Devosia sp. 66-14
CGAAGTTCTTGAAGCCGACGAAGTTGCCGGCGCTGCCGATCACCATGTCGGTGAACGACACCCAGATGGCGAACAGGAACGGGTAGGCCACCAGCCCCAGGATCAGCAGCACTACCGGCGCCACCAGCGCATAGGCGAACAGCTTGAGTTTTATGCCGCTGCCGAGGCGGCGGGCCCGCATTGGGCTCGCGTCAGAAATGGCCATGTCGCTGTTCCATTATCGAGAAAGGCCCCCTCACCCGGCCTGCGGCCGACCTCTCCCCCCAAGGGAGAGGTGCGCTGTGGCAAGATCGAGCCACCGCACCACCTCTCCTTCTGAGGGAGAGGTCGCCGCGTAGCGGCGGGTGAGGGGGCCTTCTGCGCCGCTGCGGCTCAGTACTTGTCGTAAATCGCCTGGGTCGATGCCTGGCCTTCGGCGATCGCCTTGTCGAAGTCCCAGCCGTCCACCACCACGCGCTGCACCAGCTTGGGGATGATGAAGTTGGCCGACATATCGGCATAGGCGGCGTTGAACACATCCGGATAGGCCGGCGGCGTGCCGGTCTTGGCCAGATCGAGCAAGCCGTTGAGGATGGTGTTGGAGCCGTCGAACGCCTGCAGCCTTTCCTGGTCTTTCAGCACCGGCCCCCAGATGGCGTACTGGAAGTACTCGTTCATGAACTCGGAATTGGCGAGGTGCTCCAGCAGCGACTTGCCCTCTTCGACCAGCGGGCTCTTGGCGCTGATCACCCGGCTCTGCGGGCTGACCGGTGAGATCGTGCCGATCGGCCCGGCCGGCAGAGCCGAAAAGCCGGTCGATTCGAACAGCTCCGGATCGTCCTTCCGCGCCGCGACCGCCACCGAACCGGTATTGGCGATGAAGCCGACCTGGCCCGACAGGTAGGCCTGGTTGTCGCCCGAGCCATCCCACACGGTGTTGCCCGGCGCGAACAGCCCCTTGTCCCAGGCGTCCTTGAGCCAGGTGAGCCACAGCCGGGTCTCGGCGGAATCGAGCATCACCTTCTTGCCGGCATCGTCGGCAATGCGGCCGCCGAATGATTGCAGCACGCTGGTCTGCAGGTTCCCGTCGCCGACATTGGAAAGAGCGAGGCCGAGGCCGGAAACCGGCGCCGCGTTGATGGCGGCGGCCTGCGTCACCAGTTCGTCCCAGGTCTTGGGCGCCTCGGTGAAGCCGGCCGGCTCGAGCAGGTCCTTGCGCCGCATCAGCAGGTTGCCGCTCACCCCGAACGGAATGGCGGTCCGCCCGCCGGCGATGGCGGTCATGTCGCTGGCCCTGGCCGGACCGTCGAACCAGCCGCCATGCGCTGCCCCGATTCGCTCGAACACGTCGTCGACCTGGGCGAAGACCTCCTGCCGCGACAAGAGCGTCAGCAGTTCGAGCCCGACGTCGAACACATCCGGCAGCGTGCCCGAGGCGATCGCGGCGGAGACCTTCTGGGTGATCTCGTTGACGTTGATCAGCACCACCTCGGTCTCGACATTGTTTGCCGCGCCCCAGGCGGTGACGGCGTCGATCAGCAGCTTGTGGGCCGTGTCGCTCAGCACCAGCCCGCCCCAATAGGTCAGCTTGCGCGGCTGTGCGATCGCCGGCATCGGGAAGCCTCCGGCCGCCGCGAGGGCTACACCGCCCGCCGCGCTCGCCAGCACCCGTCGCCGCGTCCAGCCGCTCGTCTTCATTGTCCCATTCACTGCTCTGTCCTCCCAAGTGAACGATACGTCCCGCGATGACGGCGACGTGCCGGCGCCTGCTCATCAGCACGGGCGCTCCGTCACGTCTTCATCATCAAACTGGTATGACAGGTAACAGCATGATGGCATGACATCAAGCCTTGCGACCTAGTCCGTTTTGGTTATGGTGAGCCCAGGACATGAGAGGACAACCGATGAGCCAAGCCGATGGCGGCCCTGTTCTGGGGCTGGCGCCGATTTCGCGGCCCAAGCTCTACGAGGTGGTGGCGGCGCGCCTCGAGGCGGCGATCCGCGATGGGCGGCTGAAGCCGGGCGACCGGCTGCCTTCGGAACGCGATTTGATGGAGACCTTCGACACCGGCCGGCCGGCCGTGCGCGAGGCGTTCCTGTTTCTCGAGAAGAAGGGGCTGATCGAAACCGAGAACGGCCGCCGGGCCCGGGTACGCAAGCCCGATGTCGGCAGCGTCCTCGAATCTCTCGACAGCGTCATCCACCTCTCGCTGCAGGACGGCGAGACCTTCAAGGACCTGTTCGCCGCCCGCTCGTTCCTCGAGCAGGCGATGGCGAGAAATGCAGCGCTGCACATCACCGACGCACAACTGGAGATGCTGCGCGAACGGCTTGAGATGAACGGCCGCGCTGTCGGCGATCGGCACGAGTTCGTTCGCACCGATGCGCTGTTCCATCGCGCCCTGTTCGAAGTCGCCGACAACCGGATCTTCGAAGCCGTGCACGACGCTTTCGCCGGCTGGGTGGAGGAGCGGCGCTCCAAGCTCGAGCGCCAATCGTTCACCGAGCAGCGCGCCCACCGCCAGCACACCCAGATCTTCGAAGCCGTGGCGGCGCGCGACCCCGACGCCGCGGAGACGGCGATGCGCGACCACCTCAAGGGCTGGTGGACCGCCTGGCTCGCCCAGAAGGAGCCGCCGCAGGAAGAATACGCCGACCAGCCGGACACCAAAGCCTAGCCGCGACCGCCGCCTGCCGAGCACGACTGTCACACCACTGTCGTGCAACTGTCACACACCACTGGGAATGTTCGGTGAGGTGCGGCAGAGCCGCGACAGGCGGGAAGATCGACCGATGGCTGGCAACGCAGCGAGTTCGCGCCTGGGCAGACGCCGGCTGGCGCCTGGGCGATGCCGGTGCTGAAATCCCTCGCCGTCGCGGCACTGGCGCTCGTCGCCCTTGCTCTGGCGGGCTGCGATCGCGGCTCGCTGAAGAGCTTCAGCTTCGCCGCCGGATCTGAGAACACGGTGCTGCAACCGCTCGTCGAGACCTTCTGCAAGCAGCGCAACACCACCTGCACGTTCAGTTACGAAGGCTCGCTCGACATCGGCCTCGCCCTCCAAAGTGCCGAGGGCGTCGCTGCCGATGCGGTGTGGCCGGCCTCGAGCGTCTGGATCGACCTGTTCGATACCGGTCGGAAGGTCAAGGACCTGACGTCGATCGCCCAGATGCCGGTGGTCCTCGGCGTGCGGAAGTCGAAAGCGGCGGAACTGGGCTGGATCGGCAAGGATGTGCTGATGGCCGATATCCTCGCGGCGGTGAAAGACAAGCGCCTCGGCTTCCTCATGACTTCGGCGACGCAGTCCAACTCCGGCGCCAGCGCTTACCTCGCCATGCTGTCGAGCGCGCTGGGCGGCAAGGCGGTGATCGAGCCGGGCGATCTCGATGATCCCGCGGTGCGCGGCACGGTGCAGGCCCTGCTGCGCGGCGTCACCCGATCGGCGGGCTCGTCCGGCTGGCTGGCCGACCTCTATGTCGAAGCCGCCCGGTCGGGCGCCGGCTACGATGCGATGTGGAACTACGAGGCGGTGCTCAAGGAGACCAACGACCGGCTGAGGCCGCTCGCCCAGGAGCCGCTCTACGCCATCTACCCCGCCGACGGCGTGGCGGTGGCCGATTCGCCGCTGGGCTTCATCGACCACGGCAAGGGACCGGCGACGGAGAAGTTCTTCACCGAACTGCTCGCCTACCTGCAGTCGAGCGAGGTGCAGAAACAGATCGCCGCCACCGGCCGGCGCCTGCCATTCTCGTCCGACGCGATCGCGGCAGCCCCCGAGCCCGACTGGAACTTCGATCCGTCGCGCGTCGTGACGGCGATTCGCCTGCCGGAACCGGCGGTGATCCGGCAGGCGCTCGACCTCTATCAGGGGGCGCTGCGCAAGCCTTCGCTGAGCGCGCTCTGTCTCGATTTTTCCGGCTCCATGCAGGGCGACGGCGAGCAACAGTTGCAGGCCGCCATGCGCTTTCTCCTCACGCCCCAAGAGGCGAGCCAGGTGCTGGTGCAGTGGTCGCCCGACGACCGCATCATCGTCCTGCCGTTCGACGGTGGAGTCCGCGGCGGCTTCGAGGCCACAGGCGATGCCGAGGCCCAGGCGGCGCTGCTCGCCGAAGTCGTCGACGAACAGGCGAATGGCGGCACCGACATGTACGCCTGCGCCAGCGACGCGCTGCGCAGGATCGCCGCCGCCCCCGACCGGGCCGATCACCTGCCGGCTATCCTGATCCTCACCGATGGCCGCAGCGAGGGCGATGCCCAGGCGTTCCTCGACCAGTGGCGCCGCGTCGAACCGCACGTGCCGGTATTCGGCATCACCTTCGGCGATGCCGACAAGACCCAGCTCGACGCCCTCGCGGCAGCCACTTCGGCGCGGGTCTTCGATGGTCGCGGCGACCTTGCCGGCGCCTTCCGCGCCGCCCGTGGCTACAATTGATGCTGCGCTGGTTCGGAAACGACCTGAACTGGATCGTCGCGGGGCTGGTCGCCGCCGCGCTGGTCGCCGGCCTCAGCATCCTCGCCGGCGTGCCCTTCCTGATCGCCGTCATCATCGGCGGGCTCGGCTTTGCCGGACTGGTCTTCGTGCTGCCCCCGCGGCAGCTGTTTGAAGGGCTCGACGAGAAGACCCTTGGCAAGGGCCAGTTGGCCCAGCTGCGCGACCTGCTCGCCGCCGCCGAAGCGCCGCGGCGGCAGCTGGCGATGGCCGCCGAGACTATCGAAGATCCCGAGGTGCGGCTGCGCGCCCGGCACCTCGCCGAGATTTCCGGCGAGATCATCGGCAGGGTCGAAGCCAATCCGGCGAGCGCCGCGGCGGTGCGCCGGTTCCTGACCTATTACCTGCCGCGAGCCGCCGAGATCGCCGACGGCTACCGGCTGCTCGAACACAAGCGCAATCCCGATACAAGGCGGCTGACCGAGATCAACACCGTGCTGATCAAGCTCGAGGACGCCTTCGCTCACTATGCCGATGGTCTCGTCGATGCCGCGCTGGGAACCCTCGATGCCGATCTGAAGCTCCTCCAGGCGACACTCAAACAGGACCTTGGACGCTGATGGCCATCTCGCGGCGCGCCTTTGGATTGGGACTGCTCGGCCTCGGCGTGGCCGGGACCGGCGCGTACCTGGCGCTGCGCGACCGGCCCGAACTGCAGGGCCTGCTCGGCAACCGCACCGAGCTGTTCGGCTTCATCGGCGGCGAGAAGGAAGCCTTTCTGGCCGATCCCGACGTGGCGCGAATGGTGGGGAGCTACGGGCTCGAGCTCGACCCTCGCGTCGCCGGTTCGGTGGAAATGGTGCGCGAGCCGGCGCTCCTGTCGCAGAACCCGCAATTCCTCTGGCCGTCCTCGTCGATCATGGTCGATATGGCGCGCCGCAACGGCGTCAGGATCCGCCGCGACGACGTCGTGCTCAACTCGCCGATCGTCGTCTACACCTGGGGACCGGTGGTCGCCGGGCTGATCAAGACCGGGCTGGTCACCTCCACCATGGACGGGATCCAGCAGCTCGACCTCAAGGCGCTGCTCGATGCCATTCTCGATGGCGCCGACTGGTCGGCACTCGGGGTGGACGCGCTCTATGGCCGCTCGCGCATCGTCTCGACCGATCCCGGCCGCTCCAATTCCGGCTTCATGTTCGCCGGGCTGGTGCTGAGCCTCCTGGCCGGCGACGTCCCCAACGCCACCGCGCTGGCTGAATTCGGCGACAAGACGCAGGCCATCTTCCGCAATATGGGCCTGAAATCCTCGTCGTCGGGCAAGCTGTTCGAGCAGTACCTGGCCGGCGGGCTGGGCGCCGCGCCGATGATCGTCGGCTACGAAAACCAGCTGGTCGAGTGGATCCTCGCCGATCCCCAGCGCTGGGCCCGCATCCAGGCCAGCGCTTCCGCCCACCCGGCCGTGCTCTACCCGCGGCCGACGGTATTCTCGGCCCACCCGCTGATCACCATCGACCCCGCCGCCGATCGGCTGCTCGAAGCCCTGACCACGCCAAAACTGCAGGAACTGGCCTGGACCAGGCACGGCTTCCGCGGCCCGCTCGGCACCATCACCGGCAACGTCGAAACCGCCGTCGGCGGGCTCCTCCCGGCGGAAATCGCCTCGGTGCTGCCCATGCCGGCAGCCGATGTCATGCTGTCGCTGGTCGACCGGATCGGCGCATAGCCTCTCGGCTTATGACCAGGCCCGGCGGTCGTGAGGGAAGTGGCGGAGAGGGAGTCCGACAAACTAGCGTGCCGCCGCGTCCCGTTGAGTTTCTGCTCCCCTAGGCAAACCAAGGCACTGCAGACCCGCCCGGCTGGTATAGTCCCGTTTAGTACGGTACAAATCAGGTGTTCGCTTAGGGCGACTCTTAGGGTTAGGTCAAAATGGCTACGCAGTCCAAGCGCCTTTCGGCCCGTTTCGTGGAAACCGTGACCAAGCCCGGCATGCATGCCGATGGTGACGGGCTGTATCTGAACGTCAGCCCCAAGGGCGCGAAGCGGTGGGTGTTCATCTACTTCACCGGCAAGCGTAGGGAACTGAGCTTGGGCAGTGCCGGCGTGTTCTCACTCGCCGAAGCGCGGGAGGCGGCTGCAGACGCCCGCCGTGTCGTTGCCAGCGGGAAAGACCCCATCACGGTCCGCAAAGAGGCTGCGGAAGAGGCCAAGCGCGCCGCGGCGGCAGCCGAGAGTGCCCCGCAGCGCCTATTCGGCAACTTCGCTGAAACGCTGGTGGACGGTCTGGCGGGAGGGTTTCGCAACTCGAAACACTTGGCGCAGTGGCGCTCTACCCTGTCCATTGAGCGAAACGACGACCGTACATGGAAAGACGGCGGCTACTGCACGCCCCTGCGCGAAAAGCTCCTAGACAGCATCGCCACCGAAGACATTCTAACGGTGCTGACGCCCATATGGCAGGCCAAGCCGGAAACGGCTTCGCGGGTTCGCGGGCGCATTGAGCGGGTGTTGGATGCTGCCAAGGCGAAAGGCTTTCGGAGCGGGGAAAACCCGGCTCGTTGGCGGGGCCACCTAGATACGCTCCTGCCCAAACGCCTCAAGTTGACGCGCGGCCACCACGCCGCCTTACCGTATGCAGACGTCCCGCAGCTAATCGGCAAGCTACGCACTGCCAGCGGCATGGGCGCCAGGGCCCTTGAATTTGCCATCCTCAACGCCTCGAGGACGGGCGAAATCATCGGGGCCAAGTGGCCGGAGATAGACCTGGCCACCAAAGTGTGGACCATCCCGCCAGAGCGCATGAAAGCCGGCCGGGAACATCGCGTGCCGCTAACCGATCGAGGTTTGGAGATCCTCAAGGCGCTCAAAGAGGTGAGCGTGAGTGAGTTTGTCTTTCCTGGCCTTCGGCCGCACTCGCACATATCCAACCTGACCATGGCAAAAGCACTGGCGACTGCAGGAGAGGCCAGTTGCACAGTGCATGGTTTCCGCAGCTCGTTCCGCGATTGGGCCGGCGAGGAAACAGGCTTCCCCGAAACGCTGGCTGAGCAGGCCTTGGCGCACATCGTGGGTGACGCTACCGAGCGAGCTTATCGCCGCGCTGATGCGCTCGCCAAGCGCCGCAAGCTCATGGAGGCATGGGCGGCTTACTGTGAGCCGAAGGCGAGTAGCAACGTTGTGCGCCTGAGAAGGTCGGGGCAATGACTGTGGACGGCATCCCTGAGGGCGCGGTTTTGGTCCACAAGGCCTTTGAGGCGTTCTGGTGGGCCCGATGGAACGACCAGCCGCCCCCAACGGCCGACTTGATGGACGACCGGTTTCTTGCCCCGTTGAGCGAGGGCGAACACCGGTTTGTGGCGAGTGCGTTTGCGAAAATTGACGACCTCGACCAGGGCGCTTTTGTCATGGCTCTGGTTCATCGCGATTTGCCCCTGTTGTTCAGGGACACGGCTACCGGCCAGGTGCTACAGGCGCCGACTGAACGGCTTTGGGAGCAAAGCGGCCATAGGTGGCTGCTTTGCGAGCCAGTGGCCTCCGCCGCACCAGGGGAGCCGCTGGCGCGTGTCGATGGCGCAACGCTGTTCGTATGGGCTGCCGATCTGGCCGCGTTCCTCGAGCACGAACGCGCGGTTTCCAATGCTTCGGATCCCGGCAAGCGTCAGCGCCTCATTGCGAGCGTACTGCGACTATTCGCGGAAACTGGCGGCATGGGCGAGGCGCAGGCTCGGGCTTACAGCGAGGCCATAGGCGTCCGCTGCTTTGACGGCGCTGTGCCGCTGGCAGAGTGGTCTAGGGCAGCCCTACAGGTGGACGAGGGCAACCACTGGCACCGATCATCACCGCAGCGCATGGTGGCGCCCGACCAGGCTACGCCGCGACCAGCTCCGCGCCTGCCGGTGGTCCAGACAGATGAACCAGCTCTTGAACCGCGCCGCACTCTGAGGATGACATGGCAGCGACGGGCTATTGCCAGCTGGATGCTTGCCCAAGGGTTCGACGCCCCCCCGCATCCCGACATGACGTTGGCCGAGATAATGGAAGCGGTGAACGAGTGGGTAGAGGCAGGGCCGGCTTACCGGAAGACGAAGAAGAAAAGGTCAGTGGCGGAAAACACGGTCGGAAAATTCGTTAGAGAGTTCAGTATGATAAGGCCTTATCTGCGGACCATGCGGAAGGTTGAGCCTTAGACGACTTCTGTGGCCTCGCAATGAGGTTCAGTTTGCAATTGTCAGCAAACGGAACCCAACGGGCCACAATGAGCGACGTAATCGCCTACCACATCAAGGATGCTGTCAAAGCCTCAGGCAGCACCCGAACCAATATCTTCAACGCAATCCGTGAGGGCAAGTTGCCCGCTCGGAAAGATGGTCGCCGCACCATCATCATGGCCGACGACCTCCGCAATTGGGTGAGTTCGCTCCCCATGCGGCGCGCCGCTTAACCCCACCATCCCCCCAAACGTGGAAAACCCCGCCGGCTAGGGCGGGGCTCCCGAAGTCACGAAAGGCTTTCAGATTGGACCTTCTTGTAACCAATGCCCGGCCTCGCCGCAATGGCGATGTTGCCCCGCGGCACCCCATCCCTGAGGCAGTCTATGCCGAGCTGGCGCCAGCCGCTCGCGAGATTTGGCGTATCACTCGCCGTGAGCCCTCAACCTGCAACGCCATCGCCGCCGCTTGGGCGGTGGGCCAGATGGAGGGCTGAACCATGGGACCGACACCCGTCAAACTCTCGTTCCGCGCAACCATCAGCCGCGCCGGTGCTGAGCCCGTCACAGTGTCCGTTATCGGCCGCACCGCATGGGCTATCCTGTCCCTGATGCGAGCCGGGAAACGGGGCTGCACCCCTATCGATCGGCCCGCGCCGCGGTGGTCGGATTACGTGTTCAAGGCTCGCGGCATCGGCTTCAACATCGAAACGGTGCATGAAGGCCATGAGGGCAGCTTTGCAGGCCATCATGCCCGGTACGTGCTCCATGACGCCGTGACCGTCTCAGGCGGTACGCTCACGGACTATCTGGCGTCTCCTGAGGGTCGCCGGGAATTCCCCGACGCCAGCTTCGCACGGGCCGCATAGATGGCGGCCCCCTCAGTCGAGCATGTCGAGCTGAGCGGCGGTTTCATCGCCGGCAGCATCGAGCGCAAAGCCACTGGCCGCCCCCTGCGGCCGGAGGATGCCGGAACGCCGTGGTTCTTCGTTGAGGTGGTCGACCCGTCGAGCGATAGGCCATCGGCCAGGATGTGCCTATGGGTAGCGGCGACTATGGCGAGGCAATTGCCATGGCCGAAAAGACCCGCACAGCCCTCGGCATTGCGGTCCCGGTTCGTGACACGGTGGTGACGCCATGAACCCGGCGAGCCGTGCGGTATTCCGGTCCAAGGCGGGGTCGGTCGCAGCGACGCTGCATATGGAGCCCGGTGAGGTGGTCGTGGCGGCCCTGCGCATTGCCGTTGAGCACGCGCAGAAGGCCGGCACAGACCGGCAGCAACTCCATGCTCTGCTGGACGACGCCATGGCAGCGGAAGCCGTCGAGCAAGGCGGTGCCAGATGAGCGCAGGAATGGGCCAAGGCAATCCGGGCTTCATCCCCGAAATCGAGCAGAACCTACTCGGTGCCATGCTGCGCGGCGGAGACCATCGCGCCGCCCTTGCCCGGCTCGAGGAACAGCACTTTGTAGAGCCGATGCATCAAGCGGTGTTTTCTGCCATTCGCCAGGCTCACGAAGCTTACGGCACAACCACCATGCCAACCGTCGCGAAAATGATCCCGGCACAGACGGCGGCCGACTTCAAGGCTGCCACCGGGATGGCGTTGAATGCCTACCTGGCGGAGTGCGTCGCCAACACCACCTATGAGCCTGCCACGTCCCGCGCTGGCGCCAAAGCGGTGCTGGCGCAGTGGGCACGGATCACTCTCGGGCATGAAGCCAACATGTTGGCGCTGGCCTCGACCGACCCCGCATCGGACCCGCTACAACTGGCACGCGTCATAGGCAGTCAGATCGATGAAGTTACCTCGCATCTGCGACGTGGCAGCCGCGGTAGAACACGCTTCAGGATCTCGGAAGCCGCCGAAGCCGCACTTGTGGCAGCACGAGAGGCGCGGGAGCGGAAAGGCCTTGTCGGTATCACCTCGGGCCTGATCGACCTTGACCGCGCCATGGGGGGCTTTCTCCGCCGCGACTTGATCATTGTCGCGGCCAGGCCATCCATGGGCAAGACCACGCTTGCCACCAGCATCTCAACTGCAGCGGCCCGTTCGGGTGTGGGGGTGGGTATGTTCAGCATGGAGATGGACGCGGCGAAGCTGGGCGCTCGGTATGTTTCCGACATAGCGCACGATAGGGGCTATCGTATCCCGTATCAGTCGATCATCAACGGCACGATTTCCGAAGACGACGACTACACGATTGAACAGGCTACCGCTGAGTTCCGAAACCTGCCGTTTTGGGTTGAAGACGCGGCCGGCCTCACCATGTCAGAAATCCGCGCAAAGACTGAAAGCATGCTTGCCGAAGCCGACGAGGCCGGTGCGCCCCTTGGCATGCTGGTACTCGACCACCTAACCAAAATCAGGCCCTCCCAGCGCTACGCCGGCAACCGGGCCAACGAGGTGGGGGAAGTCACTGACGGGCTCAAAGAGCTGGCCCGTGAGCACAATCTGGCGGTGGTGCTGCTGAGCCAGCTGAACCGTGGCGTTGAAGGCCGGGACGACAAACGCCCCCAACTGATGGACTTGCGAGACAGCGGCAACATTGAGCAGGACGCCGACGCCGTGCTGTTCCTGTACCGAGAGGCGTATTACCTCGAGAAATCACCGCCCACCGATCGGTCAAAACTGGTGGAGTGGGAGGCCGACTTGCATGCGGCGCGCTACAAGGGCGAACTTGCCATCGGCAAGCAGCGCAACGGCCCGCTCTCGATCATTCCCCTTCACATGGACGTAGCTTGTTCGGCCGTCCGCAACGCGGCTCGGGAGAATTGACCCATGGCACAGTTTCCCGCGCTTCCGCTTTGGACTGACGCCTACCTGGCGGACACGAAGCACCTGACCACTCTTGAGCACGGCGTCTACTTGCTGCTGCTCATTGCCATGTGGCGGGCTGGTGGTTCGCTGCCGAATGACGACAGGAAGCTAGCGCGATTTGCTGGCGTTCAAACCAACCAATGGTTCCGTATCCGGCCCACGATGATGGAGTTCATGCGCGTGTCCGTCGATGGTCTGAGCATCAGTCAGGGACGGCTTTCGGACGAGCTGCAGTATGTCCGCGACCATGCGAAGAAACAGGCCAGCAATGCCAGGACTCGGTGGCAAAAAGATACGGTACCCCCCGCGTCTGTTCAACAGCGCCACTCCGAGTCGTTGAACAGCTCGGACGCTATCCCATTGAAAGATAAAGAGACGGGCGATGCCACCGCATCCGTCTGGCAATGCCAAACCGATGCCCCCACACCCACACCCACACCTAATATAGAAACACCTAACGGTGTTTTCCCCGAAACGGGGGTTTCGGGAATGCCTGCGAAGGCTTCGCCAGGAAAGCGAAAGAGCTACCCCGACGAGTTCGAACAAGCATGGAAGGCCTACCCGACCACCGCCAATATGTCGAAAGCGGAAGGGCATAAGGCGTGGGCTCGTCTCGACGCCGAAGACCGCACAGCTGTCGCCAAGGCAATCCCCGGCTTCGTGGCCTACTGCAAAGCCAACCCGGACTATCCGCCCATCTACTTTGAACGCTTCATCAGCAAGCGCAGGTTCGACGGCTTTGCCGGCACCTCGGCGGCGGCAGAGAAGGTCGAGACACGGGCGGACTGGCTCAAGCGCCTGAACTACGCACGCGATACTCGGCGGTGGGATGAGGCAAACTGGGGACCGGCGCCAAACCGGCCAGGATCGAGGGTGCCAGGCGAGTTGCTGCAGGTTGGCGATGGAACTGGCTGGCTTTCGCCCGTCGCCGCTGCCGCTTGACCCGTGCGCGAAGATTATTTCGGGGAGACTTGCGTCTATCAGCGCCATGGCGAGCGTTCAGTTTAGTTTGGTGCGGTTTCGTTCAGTCCAGTTTTGTGCGTAAACCATTGATTTGACTGCATTTTATGGCGTGGTATTGTTGTTCTAGAACATCTAGTTATCGGGACACTGGTTATGAGAACGACGCTCAACACGGCCCCCGCCAAAGACACCCAAATCAACCTGGTAATTCCGTCCGAGATGAAGCGCCGGCTGTTCGACGCGGCGGCGGCGAAGGGGATCAGTGCTTCGCAACTGGTCCGGGAGGGGATCGCACTGGCAACCTCGGCCGTCAAAGTCGGCTCCGATGAGGGGCGCGCGTAAGGAAAATGGCGCTCGGGAACACTCTCGCCACTGAGGTGGCCGTGCCACAAATCAACACGGTGGCTAATTTCCAAAACTCGCAGGCGCTCTCGCAGCAGATGGCGGGCCAAAAGCAGCAGATGGAGCAATCTGCGCTCGAGGCCAAGCAGAACAGCATGAAGGGGTTATATGCCCTGTCCTATGGCGTTCTGCGCGATGGCGAGGTGAACCCGGAAGAATGGAACCAGGCGTTGGATTGGTGGGGCGAGACAGGCGCTCCCCCGGAGCTAATCAATAAGCTGCGCGGCAATCCAGACATGGCCAAGGTCATCGCAAATTCAAGCACTGAGGCACTGCGCCTCGGAAACGATGAACGCGCCCTTGATCTTGAGTTTCAGAAGCTTAACCAAGCGATTGAGGCCACACACGCTGAGCAGGGCAACAAGGCTCAGATTGACCAGATCCTCCGCAAGCACGACCCGGAACTAGCCGACTCGTTCAAGTCGGGGATGATCGACGGCCCAAAAGCCTATGAGCTGCTTCAGCAGAAGCTAACGGGCGGCGCAGCGCCAAAGGCGCCCGACACCAAGTCCGTTTACGACCCCGGCACGGGCCGGCAGCAGACGGTGCAATGGAAAGACGGCAAGGGGCCGCTTGACGGCTGGTATCCCCTCGGCGGCATCGAGGCCCCCAAGGACGCCAAGGCAGAGGGGGGTGGCAACTTCGATGACGTTTCGGGGCTGCGCAAGGAAATCCAGCAACTCCCGTCATACAAGAACCTGGCCCAGGCCGGTCCGATTTATGCGTCGATGCTCGACACAGCCGGCCGCAACAGCAAGGCGTCAGACCTCAACCTCGTTTATGGTTTGGGCAAGATCATGGACCCGACCAGCGTAGTCCGAGAGGGCGAGATGGTGATGGTCAAGAACACCGCCTCCCTTCCTGACTGGCTGGTGGGCAGCATCAACGCCCTCAACGGCGGCCAGCAACTCACACCAGAAACTCGCAAGGCCATCCTGGCGGAGGCCTATAGCCGCATGCAGGGCTACCAGAACGCTTTCGGTGCCGATGCCGAACAGTACCGCGGCATCGCCGAGCGCAATCAAATCAACGTCGAGGACGTTATCCCGCAGTTCAAGCCAGCGGCCCCGTGGAGCCCTCGCGTTACTAAGACGATAGGGGGCAAAACCTACTTTCAGGACGAGAATGGCGACTGGTTCGAGGAGGAATAAATCTCCATGGCAAAGAAGGTTACAGACCCCGCTCTGCTCGCTCAGTTGAACGGCGGCAGCAGCGCCGCAGGCGAGGCCGCAGCACCTGGCGGCGTGAAAGGGCCAATGCCGGCGGCGCCGGCTGGTGCAAAAGTGGCAGGCGCATCCGCCACATCGCAGGTATCTCCATCTGGCGGTAAGGCGGTCACTGACCCCGAAGTGCTCAAGCGGCTGAATGCTCAGCCGTCTGCCACGGACAAGGCCGTTGAGTTCACCACGCGGCGCATGATGCCGCTGAGCGACACTTACGCTAGTTCGGCAATGAGCGGCGTTAATGAGGGCGTTGCCCACCTATTGTCGCTCCCGACGATGGTCGGCAACGGGATCTTGTCCATTGGACCGGCGATCGGCAACACGCTTTTCCCGGCCGAGAAGACCAAGACCGACTTGATCCTGGGGACTGAACCGGAGCCGCGTTTCAAATACCCGAACTATATCCCGGATGCCGGGCCACCAGCTCGCGAACTCATGAAGGCTGTTGGCGCAATCCGGCCGCCGAGCGACGACATCGGGCAGCAAGCGGCGCGACGTGTAGGGCAGGAAGTTGGGGCATCGCTACCGCTGGGCTTGGCAAAGCCGGCCGCGACGATCATCTCCGCCATCGGTTCGGGCCTCGGCGCGACGCTTGCCAACGAAATCGACCCGAACAATCCGTGGCTGGAACTGGCCGGCCAGTTTGGCGGCGCTGCGGCCACAAGTGTTCTGGCGGGAGCGGCTAAGCGCCTGGCCATCAGTAGCCCGAAGCCGAAGGGCGCCACGCTCACGGCGGGCGACCTCGAGCTGCTAAAGAACGAAGCATACAAGACGGTCGATAACTTGGGCGCGAAATACAGCCCCCAAGGTTACGGCAAAATGCTGAGCCAGATGGACGCGGCGGTTAAGAACATCTCCCCGACTCGCCACCCCAAGGCATATTCCCTGCTGCAGGATCTGAAGGCCCGCGCCAGCACGCAGTACAGCGGTGGGCTGAGCCTCACAGAACTCGACCACGTGCGGCAAGAAATCAGGCGCGACCTACTGCAGTCGTCGGACGCCAGCGAGCGGCACTACGGTGACTTGATGATGGATGAGGTTGACGACTTCATTCGCAAGGCCGGTGCCGGCGATATGGTCGCTGGTGACGCAAAGGCGGCTGACGAGGCAGTCCGCGCGGCGCGAGAGTTGAATACCCGGTTCCGCAAGACAGAGATGATAGAGGACGCGTTGCGCGCTGCCGACCTCAAGACGGCTGCAGCAAACGGCGACCTCAACACCGCAGTTCGTCGCGCGTTCAACACGATACTGCTCAATCCAAAAAGGGCCGCGTCTTACTCTGCCGATGAAATCGCCGACATGGAAAAGCTGGTGAAGTCGGGAGACGGTTCCAACATGCTCCGCAATATCGGCAAGCTGAGCGGCGACACCGGAATAAAGGCGCTGGTGCACGGGTTCTTGTCCACTCAACTCGGCCCGGCATACGCGGTTGTCCCACTCCTCGGCTCGGGTGCAAAAGCTCTCGCGGGTGGCAGGATAGTCAAGGGGGCTGACGACTTGAGGGGCCGAATTGCGGCCGGACCAGTTCCAAGCAGCGGAAATTCCCTCCGCTTCCCATCGGTAGACCCGGCAGCTTTAGGTGCAACTCTCGTGGGCGGTATGAGCAACACCATCGCCAACGAAAACGAGCGGAAGCGGCGAGAGGGTAACACCCTGATGCTCAACCAAGGCTCAGGTGCGGGCGGCACTGGCGCCGGCCCCAACGGCAGCCATCAGGGGGTGCTATGACTACGCTAGTTGCCCAGCCCGATTTCAAGGGGGGTGTTGTCCGGCGCGCCGGTCGCGGCGTTGGCCTGAAGCTCAAGCGCCTCGGCCCGATCGATTACATCGTAAGCCTCAACTCGCATGTACTCCCGGTTGTCGACCGCATCCTGATCGGCTGGAGGCATGCCGGGATCTGCGCTGGCGCAGTTGGTGATTGCGTAATCCATCGCCTCGTCGGCAGTGAGCCCAAAAAACACCTTCTGCGACACGCCCTTGCCCACCAGGCATTCAAAGTAAGGCGTGACCCGGTAGGCCTCTGCGGCGAGCGCTGGACAGAGCGCGAGGGCGATAGCGCCGGCAGCGATGATCGTACGCATCACGTAACCCTCTCGATGGCGGAGCCCCAATAACATGGTCCGGCTAGTAAGAGTCATTTCCAATGATGGCAATACGAGGACGACGGTTTACGAGGGTTCGGATGGAAACACTTACACGCTGCAGGGCGATCTAGGTGTACGCGCCAACAACCCCGGAAACATTAGTCCCAGCGCGGGCGGGCGCTCATTCTGGGTCAGTAATTTCGGCGCTATCGGGTTTGTGCCGTCTAGTCCGGGGGAACCTTATGTTGCCATCTTCCCCGACGCTGCTAGTGGCGCTGCGGCACAGCGTTACCTGTGGAGCACCCCCACATATCAGAACCTAACGATTTCGCAGGCGGCCAGGCGGTGGGCGTCCAATGCCTACCCGGACGCATTGGCAGCCGCTGCGGGCGTGCCAGCGTCCACTTTGGTGCGCGACCTTACACCCGCGCAGATGGATGCGATGTATGCGGCGCAAAGGGCGGCAGAGGGCGCCCCGCGGCTCACAGTGCTGGACGCGCAAGGCAACCGGCTAGACCCCGCGATCATCACGGGCGGCCACCCTGTGCCGCCCGGCCTGATCGGGGCCGAGACTTCGGACAGGCTTGCGGCTATTCAGGACCGGGAGGCCGGCCGCCTCGGCTATGGTGAGTTGCCTCCGCAGCCGCTGAGCCGGCCTAACTCGTTCAACGAAACCGGCGCGCCGCCCGTGCCGCTCACACGCCCAAATTCGTTCAACGAGACTGGAGCACCGCCTGTCCCTCTCCCTCGGCCGGGATCAAGCGCGCCTCGCATTACCGATAGCGGGAGCCTGCTCGCAGCGCTCAATGGGCTGACATCAGACACGGCTATGTCGGTCACGCCGCGCTTGCCAGATGGCCTAGATTTGGGTGGCTCAGGAGCGGCGACGTTCCCGCCAGTGCCGAACAGTGGTCGGACGAACTACGCCCCTGCTTCGGTGCCGATGGACCAGAGCACAGTGCAAGCCCGTGCGACAATTCTTGACGAGGGGGCAGGCTCCCTGCTGAACCCGTCTTCGCCATCGCCCTCCGCCCTGAACCCAGGGCAAGACCTCGAGATCCTGCGGCAGCTTCTATCGCCCGTGGTGGCGGGCCGCCCCGACGCGCCAATAGGTACGCTCCCGGCCGCTCGCACTGGAACGATGATCACCGGCCGCCCCGACGCGCCCATTGGCTCTCTGCCAGCGGCTCGGACGGGAACGACTATTACCGGCCGCCCGGATGCCCCTATTGGGTCACTGCCTGCCAGCGGTCTTTCGGCCCCTGGCGCCGGGCTCACGCCGGCCCAGCGCGCAGCCATGTCCTCTGTCCGTGGCACGGTTGCGGAGCCGGCACCCAGCATCGTCCGCACCACGGGCGGGATTGCCGGCACTGCTGATCTGCCGTCGACCTACAGGCCACCGGCCTCGGTCATGCCGGGCACGTCCTCGTCGTCTACAACCGTCGCGCGTCCAGGCAACACGCTATCGCCGCCAGGGGCAGGGCTCACCCAGGCGCAGCGTACCGCCATGGCTACCGTTCCCCTCTCTGCGGGCGTTCGACTCTTGGCTGCCCCAATCCCGGCGTCTACGGCACCACGCACGACGACAACCACAATCACCAATCCGGCCTTTACACAATGGCAGCAGCGCTATGGCGATGGCAGCCAGGTGCAAACCGCGGCCACGGGGGGCATGGTCACGGCCAACCAGCTAGCGGCAATCCAGAACGTCAATGGCGCGGTACAGGCGCCTATTGTTCACGTCCCGCCACCACCGCCTCGCACCATCACAGTAACCCGCACCGTTGCCGCTCCGGCCCAACCTGCCGCGGGGAACCCGCCCACGCCCCGCCCGAGCCCGATCGTTTCGATCGGGGGCTACCTCTACGACAGCAGCCAGCGAACGCCCACAGGCGCCATGTTGAGGCTAGGCAGAGTTGGCGCGCCAACCGGCAATACCCTGACGATGCCGGCAACGAAGTCCACGGGCCTCACCGGTACGGCACGCGTAGCTGCCTCGCTCGGCCTCAATCCCGGTTCGGTGGCAGCCACTGAGGCTTGGCACGGGGGTGGCAGCAGCAACCCCCAGAGCGGGGGCCCGGCAGTTGGTGGCTCTTACGGCGGCATGACTTGAGAAGGATCGCGCTATGACAGACCTAATCACCGTGGAAACGCTCATTCAGTCGATGGCTGATATTCAGCTGGACCAAGCGCCGGCCGAGCTAGCGCCGATGATCGCTCGCGGCAGGGCGGCGCTGGAGCAGCACCTAGCGCTGTTTGCCAGCGACCAAGAGGCAGCACTGCGCGCAGACGTGGAAACCGTCCGCAGCTACTTCGATCTGGAAAGCGTCGATGACTACCTAGAGCAGCTGGTTGATTTCATGGTGTCCGAGCTGAGGCTGCTAACGTCGTCGGAGCTTGCGACCATCACGGAAGAAACCGGCGGGCGCATCGTTGCCAACACTCGCCGAACCCTTGCCGCGGAAATTTTGAAGGGGAGGTTGGCTTGAGAGACGACCTATCCCAGTCCGACCTGGTCGAATGGATTCGTAAGGCCCTTGCCGAGGAGCTTCCGCCCGAGACGCCAGAACATCGCCTGGAGCGGATGACAATGCCCGAAACAGACACCGCTCGCTTTGTCCGCGAGGCCTTGGGCGAGGCCGCGCCAAAGGTCGAGCCCATCTACCAGAAGCGGGCCCTGGTGATCCTGCTTGAGGCTGAACAGGACAGACGGCGCATCCTGAAACAAGAGGCGAATTAACAGATGGGACGCTTTCAACCCGGTCAATCTGGGAACCCTGCAGGCCGCCCAGTCGGATCCAAGCACAAGTTGAGCGAGCGGTTCCTCGAGGCGCTCAAAAAGGACTTCGAGCAACACGGCGTTGCAGTCATCCAGAAGGTGCGCGAGGAGAAGCCGGACCAGTACCTGAAGGTGGTGGCCTCGCTCGTCCCCAAGGATATCAACGTTGCCGTCGATCCGTTCGAGGACATGTCTGACGAGGAGCTGGTGGCGTCCATCAAGATGCTGAGGGAGGCGCTACGTGAGCAAGGCCTTGTTCTAGATGATGAGGAAACCAGTCGGCCGAACTGACGCCAAGGGGCGCGGATGCCGGCTTACTTCTCCGGGTAAAGAGCGTGATCCTGATCCAGCCAAACGACATGAAAGGTGTCGTCTATGAGAATTCCGTGTACCCGCCCGTGAGCATTGGCGGTTAGGCAAAACTGCCATCCCGGATAAGCCTTAAACTGTTCGTTGAGATGGGCAAAACCCGTGGGTCGAGCTGTTTTTGCCCAATCGTGAGTATGGTTGCGGATTGTTTTGTTCGGCAGCCCGGTGAAGGCGCTTACCTTCCACGTGGACAAATCCTTGAGCCGAGCCATTAGCGTCTGCGTGTAGCCTGCCCCAAACTGAGCCGGGCACATTTCGCCATCGGTGCTGTCGAACAACCTGAAGGAGAACTTCAGCGTAGGGTCTTGAGGTGGAGCTTTCGTAATGGCCCCGACCGGCTCTGGACGGCTTTTCTTTATCGGCAAAGATCAGAGCCCGCGGTAGTATTCGGCCATGCTTCTTTTGGGGATCACAGCGTCTGAAAGCGCGTCGAGCGGCAAGTCGCCCCTGGCATCAAGCCATGGCTTCTCGCGATGGGTCATCAGCTCAAGCGCCACGGCCGTCTCGCTGCCAAAAACATCAACGATTTCAACCAAATGGGCATCAATGCCGGTCCCGGCGAAGTCTGGGCGCGTCAAATCCACGGACAAGGGCCGCCACTGAAAGTCTTTGAAGCGATGGTACTGCGAAGGCAGCACCGGCCCATGCACCCAAGCCTGAAAGTCCTCCTCTACGAGTGGCTCATTCGCCAACGCCAAACGCCATGCTTGGGCGTAGTAAAGAAGCTTCTGCAGCTTGAGGTTTGTTAGAACCTCGCCGCGTTCCCTGCTCTCTACAAGAAGGAAATCGGCCAGAGTGCTAGGCGTTATAGCGGCAACCATAACCGTCCTCCGGATGCCCGTGAATGTAAGCCCTCTCGGCTGATTGGACAACACAAACCAGAAAAAAGTTACGCGGAGAGCTTCGTTCCCGCTGGACCGGGGTCGGTCTGGCCGAGAGCATCGCCAATGTCGGGCTGATCAACCCCATCCGTGTGCGTGTTGCCGGGGATGGTTGGGAGGTCATCGCTGGCGTGCATCGGCTCGAAGCTTGCAAGAGCCTGGGGCTTGTCGAAATCCCCGCCGATGTAGTGGGCGACGACGACCTGCACGCCGAGTTGGCGATGATCGATGAGAACCTGTGTCGGGCGGAATTGACGCCGTCCGACCGTGCCCGTCAGACCGCGCGGCGCGCTGAAATCTACCGCGAATTGCATCCCGAAACCGTCAAGGGCGGCAACCAAGGACCGGACGGACAATTTGCCAAGACGATCCGACTAGTCCCAAGGAGCGGCGTGGCCGCCCCTGTTGATCTCCGCAGCGCACCAGTGCCATTGTTAACTTGCTTGCAAGGGGGATGGCGTGCGCACTCGGCTGTGGTTTGTGACGGTACTTGTCCTTGCGCTGATGCCAGCAAGTTTCGCACGAGCCGATTTTGCTCAAAGCGAACGGTGGTTTGTCACGCTCCCAGATGATGACCGCTACCTATTGCAGGCCAATCTGGTTCTACTCGGCCTGTACAACAAGTTCGTCGACGGTGAGTTCGGAAAAGGTACCTATGATGCCCTGACAAAATTCCAAGCGGCGGCGGGAGAGTCGCCGACAGGGGTACTTTCGAAATCGCTTCGCGATGAGCTGGACCGGCAAGCCAACTTGGTTCTCACCAGGCTGGGATTGTCATTTTCCGAAGATCAACGAGCGGATGTCGCGCTTCCGGTCCCCACAATCTTGCTTCCTTATAAGACGGACGTGGAGGGAGGCACGCTGTACCGGAACGACGACCAGAGTATTGAACTGCGAACCATTCGAAAGACTGCCGCAAGCGTATCCTTTGTGGACTTGTATGAAAGGCTCCGCAGCACAAGCGCAGTGCGGGAAGTGACCTATTCTGCGTTCTCACCGCAGCGCTTTGTGGTATCGGGCTCCGACCGCGGTCGAAAATTCTATCTGCTCTTCCAGAGTTCCCCAGAGGGCAGCCGCGGCTTCTCGCTCACCTGGCTACCAATAGCGAACTCCGATGCGACAGTGGTTGCCGTGTTCATCGCGTCCTATCTGATGCCCTTGGAACTCTACCGGACCGAGGTCACGACAAGCACAACCAAACCGGTTGACGTCCAACCAGAGACGCCGCGGCCGATGGACGCGGAGACGACTTACCCAAACCTCAATAGCGCCAGTTTAGAGCGCATGGGCAGTGTGGCGATTGTGGATGGCGCGCCAAACGTCATTATTCTTGCGGGTGACATCACCTCGGCAACGCCACTCGAGTTTCTTCGAGCACTAAAGGCTCGCCCCGAAGCACGAGTTCTGCTGCTCGACAGTGACGGAGGTCTGGTTGACCCTGGGTTGGTGCTCGCTCACGAGGTGCATCAGCGGCAGCTTTCGACAGTGGTGCCCGACGGCGCAGACTGTCTGTCCGCCTGTAGCTTCGTCTATTTCGCCGGGAAGGAACGACAGGTCGTCGGCAACTTAGGTGTTCACCAGGTATGGAACGAGGCGAATGATTTAGTCAGCGGTCAGGCGAAGCTGTCCGACGTGCTCGAAGCTCTCGCCGATTTTGGAGTTAACCAAGGTGTTGTATCTGCGATGCTTCGCACTCCCCCTCAAGAAATGCATGTGTTCTCAAAGAAAGAGATTGCCGCATTCGGGATCAATTTTGGAAATACACTCGAAGGATTCAAGTCACCAGAGCCGGATAGCGGCGAGCAGCCAGTCGCCTCGGTCGATCCGGCCACGCTCGCCGGCAACCAGTCGTTGCTGCTCGAAGCCTCGGACAACGGCACCACTGGTGCGATACCGTTCTCGGGCACGGTGGAGTGGCGCAAAGGCATAGACGAGATGGGCCTGCCGACGCTGATCGGTGAGGCGAATATTCCCGCTCGCAACCTCGCAGTCGATGTGCTGATCCGCAAGAATCACGACACCAGTCTGCCGGCCAGCCACCTGATCGAAGTCAACTTCCGGGTGACCGACAGCTTCAGCGGCGGTTCAATCGCGGGCTTGCCGGGCGTGCTGCTGAAGAACGAGGAACTGGTGCAGGGTACGCCGCTGGTCGGTGCCTCGGCCCGCATCATCGGCAACTCGTTCCTTTTCGCGTTAAGTGCAAAGCCGGTCGAGTTCGCAATTAATGGCGGCCTATTGACCTCCCGCGACTGGATGGACCTGGCTCTCATCTACTCGACCGGCAAGCGAGCCATTCTCACCCTTGAGCGGACCGGAGATGCAAAAGCCCTTTTTGAAACGGTGTGGCGCCAATGGTCGATGTCGACAACTGTAGCCAGCAGCCCCGGTGACGGTGATCTAGGACGAGCTTTGGCGGAGAGCATTCTTGAGCGTCCTATGGACGTCGGCCTCGGCAATTGAACACGCCGCTGACGGCCTCTGTTGGCGCGCGGCTACGTCGAGGCACCGGACTTTTCACAGGTCTGGCGGAGGGACTGTCCGCCATTCTTCGTCTTTAAGCACTTGATTCTGAACGGTTGACTTCCTTTGGAGAGTCGACGCCCCTAAGGATTGCCCTAACGGCGGCGAGTTCGCCACCCGTTTGTCGGGTTGCGTTAGGCCCGCCTGAGTCTTGACCTGGATCCTGGAAGGAGCCGTTACCGCTTGAACTAGGACGGCGATCGGGTTCCCGCCGCACCTTTAGGGGGGCAGCCACGATGATATCTGTTCGCCCGTGACAGTGACCCTGCCCGGTTTTGGCAGCATGTTCTCGGCGCTGAGTTCGATCTCCCAGTCAATCGAGGCCGAACGAACCGTTGAAGCGGCAATCATCCACGGTTCAGCACGATTTCTCGTAGCCAGCAAAGTCGCCAGATGAAACGGCATCGACTGCCCTGGATTGAGTACCTGTTCAAGAGCCGTAACGGTGGTGCGACCGGCAGCTCGTCCAACCAGAAATCCATTCCCAGAATCGAAGTTGGCCATAGTCTGCGTGAACTTGAGTATCGAGAAAGAGACGTGCTTCGCGGTAGAGGAGCCTAGGTTTGTCATTTCAAAGAGTAGATGGATGCGGCAGTTCTTCTCGTCCGCGTCGCCGCGCGACAGCCGCCAGTTTAGATGCAAGTCGGGAGCTGCCACGCGCCGGAAGGCATCCTCAACGTCGTAGTGCTCCATAACGAAGGAAGACGAGCCAGCACGCTTGTAATAGCGATGATCGAAACTCATATGCGGACGTCGCTCTGACCGCGCCACCTGTACGATGATGTAGCCGGAGTCGCCGGTTGAACTAATGGTTTGCACCTCAATCCCATCGTGCCGCGGCAGCAGCAGCTCACCGATCTGACCGACGAGGCTCGCGGCAGCCTTCTGAAACATCGGTATCGGCGAAACACTTGTCGCAACGTCTTTTGCGCACGTCACGCCGATAATCAGCAGCCCACCTGCCGAATTGGCGAACGCGCCCAGAGACTTGCCGAGCAATTGGCGCCCCTTCGGAGTTAGAACTCCGTTGCGGAAGATAGGCTCATCCTCGGTAACCGATTTGAGTTCGAGCATCAGGTTTTCAGAGAGGCCAGCCTCAATCGCCCTCATTAGGTAAGGCTCGCCTTCCTGCAACAACGCTTCCCGGTCCACTTTCTACGCCCACCGTTTGAGAAGATCGGCTAAGCGTCGGCCCGCCAATGGATTGACCGGATGGCTCGAGCATCGACCCTTGCTACTTCAATCATGGCTTCAACTACTTCGCGTTCTGAACGAAAGCGGGTCTTCCCCGCATTGCCCAGCCAGGCTCTGTTGGCGTCCCATCCCACAAACCCATCAGCATCTTGGTGCACGTATCCAATGTGGGTTCGGCTACCGTCGGCATCGACGGCAGTCGCCTTCATCATAACCGTTGCGTTCTTGGGCATCTCGAATCTCCGTCCGAGACCATCAAGCGACAAGTCTCTTGGCACTGCAATGGCGATGACTAATTCGAGCATGGTAACAAGCCGCGAAGCTGCGGTTGGGATAGCACGAGATTGAGATCCTACAGCTTCTTCTGCGGCAATCTGCTGTTTCTATTTGCCCCCTAACGACAGCGACAGAACCCTCGGCTTTGACTCTCCCTTAACGAAGTGTTTACCTTCGCTGGTGGGCAGGGGGCTCCAATGAAATTCCAAAGTATTGTGGCCGTGATATCGGCCTGTGCACTCGTTTCAGGCTGCGCGGCATCTTCGAAGTCATTCTACGCTGACGCATCCAAAGTGAAAGACACGCAGCTTTGCCGCACCTTCTTCGAGGCTAACCAGGCAGGCAATCAACAGTTTGCCTTCGACCTGGCCACAGAGGCACAGAAGCGAGGCCTAACCGCAGAGGTATGCCGCAAGAAGGTTGAAACCGAAAACGGCGTGCTGGTCGCAACGGCACTGGTGGCGACCGCAGTGGGCGTTGGTATTGCCTGTCAGAACGGTTGTGGCGGGGGCGGCTATACAGCCCCAAGCTATAGGAGCGCCACCGTGGATTACGATTGTGCGGGCGGCGGCGGTGACGGCCCTTACTTCGTCAACGGCCCCTTTTACATCAATGCCTATGACGACCCTTACAACCTCGACGCGGACAATGACGGGATCGCCTGTGAACTCGGTGAGGGCGGTTGGGGGACATGAGGCCAACTGGCCACCCGTAGGATGGCTTCGGTCAGAAGAAGTTGGTTCTGGATACTCGCTGTTGCCGTCGTGGCAGCAGCTATGTCTCAGCATGCTGGCAATAATGGAGCGCCAGCGACTTCGATCCCGGGCCCGGTTCCTAGCGTGACGCCGAACCAAACCGAGCCTGATCCCTCGCCGGCGCCTCCGAAGGCACATACAGTCCCGCGAGCCGTCCCGGCCACCCCTGCAACACACTTCGTCACTGCTGATACGCTTAGGGTTCGGGCGCTCCCTTCGACCGGCAGTTCAGTGATGAGCTCCCTGAGGAGGGGCGATACGGTTTCTGTATTAGGATCGGACGGGGCGTGGGCCTTGGTTTCTCTGGGGCCCGACCGCAATGGTTGGGTCAGCATGCAGTATCTCGCCGAGATTGGTGCTGCACCGCCTCGGCAGTCAGCGTTTCAAGCTCCAACGACGCCATCTGCGCCGACGCAATCCAAACCGAAACCGGCCATCGGCCAGCCCCTTCGAGACGCCTACGTCGGGACCTGCGACTGTCCCTATGATCGGAAGCGGAATGGTGCCCGCTGCGGAGGCACGAGCGCTTACAGTCGACCAGGTGGACGGTCGCCAGCTTGCTATGTGGGCGATTGAGCCGCCCCAACTCCGAAACGACCGGTCTTTTGCATATTGCAACTATCGGGCCATCGCGAAAAACAGCCATACCGCGCTGAGCGCTCCGCCCAAGATCAGCGCTATCGCGAGCCATGCGAAAAGCGCCCACCCCCAGCCATACCGGCCCCTAAGCATTTGTCCCCCTCTGATCTTTGGAAGGAGCGGACCCTGAGCGCGCGGAACGGCCGCCAAAGTTGGTTATCGGCACTAGTTTGGATGATTGCTTTTCCATTGATCGCCTCCCCAGTTTGTCGATGGCCCCGCCGATCGCACGGGGCGCACCGTCTCAAACCTGCTGATTTCGGGGCGACGTTCCGCTCCGAATGGCAGCGGGGTCTATCTCGTCGTCAACAGCTTCCATAGCCAGGCGGATATCATCCAGCGCCACCGTGACGCCCCGAACGCACCTGAAACCAGGCACTCCGGCAACGGCATGCACGTCGGAGCCCCAGAAAGCCAGCATCCGCTTCTTTCGGCTGGGCGCCACGGCCGGGTCTTGAACGAGCTCGCGAGGATGGTTGTAGCCGATCAGATCAATGTCGGTGATTTCATCCTCATCATCCAACGGAGGCAGCGTTGTAGCGATGAATACCGTGTTGCTGCGCACTCCGTCGACCTCCCAGCCGGTCGCCAGCAGGCCGGCCCGCTGGGCCGCATCGACAAGCGCACTGCGCGCCGCTTCGCTGTCAACGTGGCCGTCGACCGCGGACTGGCAAAGCGCGCGAGCACGCCGGAAATGCGCCGTTCGCGCTTCGGGCCAGTGCAGGTCCAAATACTCCAGCGCTTCCCAGGCGCTCCGGGCCTGGAAATTGCCGATGTGGTTCATCTTCAGGAATACAGGTTTGGAAAAGGGCCGGTGTCCCATCACTTCCTCCGATCGTCTGAAACAAGCAATGCGGTTGCGCCGCAAGCGCGATTTAGGAAGCCACTCCGGCGTGTTCAAGGGCAGGGTCAACGATGCCGTCCTGCTCTTGTTTTGCGCCCCTTGACAGCTTGCCAAGGTTACCTAAATCGATCCTGCCAGCCGCCGAACGGGGCTGGCGCAGCGGGGTAGCCCCCACTCGTGGGGCCGTCCCTCGTACCTATGTTGCTCTAAGGAGAATGTGGTTATGAGAACCTTCGACTTCACACCGCTCTATCGTTCTACCGTCGGCTTCGACCGGCTGTTCGACATGCTCGACAGCTCCATACGTCCCGAGTGGCCGCCCTACGACATCGAGAAAATCGGCGACGACAAGTACCGCATCAGTATGGCTGTTGCCGGCTTCGCTCCCGACGAAATCGAACTGACGCAAGAAGGTAACAGCCTGCTCGTTTCCGGCGCCAAGAAGCAGCCGGAGACTCAGCAGCAGGAGTTCCTGCATCGCGGCATTGCCAACCGGAGCTTCAAGCAGACGTTCAGCCTTGCCGACCACGTGAAGGTCGCCGGCGCGGCATTGGAGAACGGGCTGCTGGCCATCGACCTGTTCCGTGAGGTACCCGAGCAGCTGAAGCCGCGGCGTATCGCCATTGGACCCTCGGTCGGAACGAGGCCCGGGGAGCAGAA
>MKVB01000013.1:27053-33343 GCA_001899085.1 Devosia sp. 66-14
GACGCAGGAACCGCCATAGGTAGCCTCCCGGTGACACCGGGGGGCGCTTTTGCGGAGCATGAGCATGAGCAGAACATACTACCCATCCGACGAATACGACAGTTACGAACTGGAGCAGAAGCGGGAGAAGCGCCGTCGGCGTTTGCTAAAGCGGCTGTGGAGCGATGACGACGATGACGCCCCCCCTGCTGCCCCAGTAGCTGACCAGCTACCTAAAACTCCGCCTCTGGGCGCGGCCCAAGCCGCTTAGGGAGGGCCAGATGCAGACTATGGACCAGCAGTCCAGCGGGGCAAGCTCGGCACCCCTTTTTGACTGGCAGCTTGACGTTCAGAGGCTCGAGCGAGAAGCCAAGGCGGCCTTAGCTGCCGGCCGGCGCGACCCGTGGACCACCATCGAAGCAGAGTGTTCACTGGACTTGATCGAGGCCGAACTGGTTGCACTACGGGGGCGTGATCCTCGGCAGGTGTCGGACAGCATCATTGAGCTACGAAGCTGGAAATCCCGCGTAGAACGCGTCCTCCGAATGCTGGGTTCGCTTGACGAACCAGAGTGAAGCACTCCCGGCCCCCAAGGGGCCGGGAGTAGATTTGAGCTGGTGCCATGCAGGACTACGACCTTCCCCAGATCGCGATCGATGAGATGGTCCGTTTGGTCAAGGAGGCCGGGACACCGATAGAGGACCGGCCCGAGTTCAAAATTCTGTGGGACGAACGCCTGATCATGGGCGGCGACAAGAAGCGCGTCCACATCACGCAGCGAGGCAAGAACTGGCTACAGCGGCGCGGCTTAATCGCCTGACCCGCCTTTTCCGAACCACCACAGCCTACTTCTCAAAGAACGTGAAGGTACGGCTACTCGGTGTGGCCTTGCTAGCTGGCATCTGCCTGATCTAGACTTCGCCATTGACCTAGATCGGCTCCAACTGGCCCCGGCTCCATAAGGACCGGGGCTTTTGTTTCCAGCGCTTCGGCATGCCACATCCAGGCTACCAAGGCATGGAGCCCGAACATATCAACCAGGCTAGGCCGATCGAGGCGCCGAGCTCCATGGCCAGTACCCCAACAACAAAAAGCCATTGCCTTGCTTCTCCCCTGCGCCGATTCAAGGCCGCCCTAACATGACGAGTTCGAAGTTCAGCTTAGCCGTAAATCGGTGCGCCTTTCCTTCCCTGACGCGTATGCGAAAGTCAGCAACCTCACCGTTGCCGGGCAGCTCTTCCCTGGCCATGTCGAGCAGTGCCATAATCGCCTGCTGCCGGGCCAGCCGTTCGCTGGGGCAGTCCATTCCGAAATCATCGCGCGCCCAAACACTTCCGTTGAAGATATCGAAGTAGTATCGCATTCTCTAAACCCACGTGACCGCATCCTAATGACTTGGGCGGGTTAGGGTTTCCATGGATATGGAGAATTGATCGACTGCGGCTTCGCGACGGAAGTGTGCGCAGGACTGCTGGCTCGGTTCACAACACCAACCGGCTGGTGATCTCCCACGACGCGACGATGTCCATCACGTTTCCCAGCTCGTCGGCGATGGTAATCAGCCGGCCGCTGTGCGAGTTCGGCGCCCACAATCCCGAGTCAATAAGCTCGGCGATGACCCGCAGCGCTTCGTGGCGAGCAGCGAGAATTCCGTCGCACTCGATACCCTCAATGTCCGGGATCGATTGCTCCCGGTCAGAAATATGCAGGTAGAATCGCGACATGTGCTTCGCCCCACACCGGGAGAGAGACGGCAGCCTCAGCGTTTTTAACTTTAGAACTTATTGGCCTGGTTGCAGTGGTCGATCTAGGATTACCCCGTATTGCGGAGGCACCTCAATGGCGGGGCCAATTGATTCATCCGCGGTGCCCCGATGCCCTTCACCTTCCAGACGGTGATGCCGATCCTCTTGCTGATCGGCTCCAACGTGTTCATGACCATCGCCTGGTATGGACACCTGAAGTTCCCGAGCATGGCGATGTGGGTGGCGGTGATGGCCAGCTGGGGCATCGCGCTGGTGGAATACTGGCTGGCGGTGCCGGCCAACCGCATCGGCTACGGCGCCTATACGGCGGCGGAACTCAAGACCATCCAGGAGGTGATCAGCCTCACGGTATTCGCCGGCTTTGCCGTGTTCGTCCTGGGAGAGAAGCTGACCTGGAACCATGCGGTCGGCTTCGGGCTGATCTTTGTCGGGGCCTTCTTCATCTTCCGCGGGCCGCTGAAGTAGCTCGGAACCTAGTCACATTCAGTAAGTTGAGAACCCTCAGCGCGGCTCGCGCCAATCAAGCGAAGAGGGAACTCACATGCCTAACGAGAAAACGCTCGACGACCTGTTCCTCGATACCCTCAAGGACATCTACTACGCCGAAAAGCAGATCGTGAAAACGCTGCCCAAGATGGCGAAAGCAGCTACGGCTCCCGAGTTGAAGGCCGGATTCGAAAAGCACCTCGAGGAGACAGAGGGGCACGTCGAGCGGCTGGAACAGATCTTCGAGCTTATCGGCAAGCCTGCCCGCGGCAAGACCTGCGACGCCATCCTCGGCATTATCGAGGAAGGCAAGTCGATCATCGAAGACTTCAAGGGCACGCCGGCGCTGGATGCGGGCCTGGTGTCAGCAGCGCAGGCCGTCGAGCACTACGAGATTGCCCGCTATGGCACCCTCAAGACCTGGGCCCAACAGCTTGGCATGACTGAGGCGGTGAGCCTGCTCGATGCGACGCTCAAGGAAGAAGTCGCCACGGACAAGAAACTGAGCCAGGTGGCCGAAAGCAACGTCAACCGCAAGGCTGCCTAGAGCCAAAGGAGATGCGGCGCTGAGTCAGGCGCCGCATCTATTTAGTTGTTTAAGTTCGGGAACTTGTTGCCTTGTCGCAGACTATCCGCCACCGATGCAATCTTTTCGTTTTCTGCCGCGACGGCGTCGTGGATGGCGCTCTGAGCGAGGGGAGGGTGATCGCTTACGAGAAGTGCAACACGTAACAGGCGGTCCCTGCTATCGATGTGCAGTTGGATGGCCTTTTGCGCGTTCTTGCTTCTTACGTCGATCATCTTTGATCCTCATCGGATCTGAACTCTTGGACGAGAATTGTGAACAGCCTCTGAAACAGCCCGAGGGGACCTTGGTAGCAGGGCGAGGTACCGACTATCAGAAGATGCTACCGTTCTCTCTTCGCAGCGATACCTCCCAAATGATCATAGCGCCCTCTGTCAGGTTCGCGGATCGCCTGACCGCACGAGAGGCGGAAGTTGTCGACCTCGCTGTCCTCGGTCTGAAGAACGACGAGATTGCCGAAAATTTGGGAATTGCATCGAGGACCGTGGAGGTCCACCGGCTACACGCGATGCGCAAACTCCAGGTGGAAGGTATCTGCCAGTTGATGTGGCTGGCTCTCACCGGCCGTGAAGCACCGGCCACATGGACTGAGGCCTATTTTCGCGAAGTCGACACCGACGGTGAGCAGGGCTAGTTACTGCTGGTTGCCATTCGCCACCAGACGCAACTGGTCAATCAGTCGCCTGAATGCTGCGTCGACGTCGCTGATACGGCTATGCTCCGGCTCCCCCTTGATCGCAGTCTGGAACTCGGTGTGCCGCCTGCGCACCTCTGCCAGCAATGCTCCTGCCTCAAGCCGCGCGAGACGCCGATCCTCGTCATCGCTGTATGGCGAGCCCGCCTGTTCCCGCAGCTGCGCCGCCCTGCCGTTCCAACCCATCAGCACCCCTAGAAAAGGCTTCAACGTCAGCTGCGCACGACGAAGCTCCTGCACATCGAGCTTTGTATTCCGGCGCGTCGCAGAGAACGAGTTCTGCAAGGATAGATCTCCTTTCGAAGGTAGCGGTCAGTTTCCAAGGCGCGCGTCCGGCGCTGAAATCATCGTTGCAACAGCCGCCAGCAGGTCATCGTCGCTGAACGGCTTCGCCATCACCCGCGCATTGGGGAAATGCTCGTGCACCTCCTCAAACGAGGCGGCCGTGCAGAAAATGTACGGGACACCAAGTTGCTGAAGTCGCGCAACGAGGCCGTCTGAACCGCCGTGCTCAACACGGAAGTCGATCAGCGCAAGGTGCACCTGACCAGCTGCCAACACCTGCAGCGCCTCTTCAGAGCTGGTCGCGATAACAACCGCGAATCCGGACTGAAGCAACGGCGCCTCGATCACCGAGGCAATAAGATAGTTCGTTTCCACGACCATGGCCGTGGCGCTGGTTGGTTTGTCGGTCATGTTGTTGCAAACGCTGGAGGATGATCCCACCGGATGGTGGATCGGCAGGCTCAATGAGTTTTGCCAGGACTCCCGGTTGCAGCAATGCTTTGCATCTGCGCGCCCGGTCAGACCGCAGAATAGGCACGGTCGTCGGTGGGAGCACTTAACTTTGACATGTGCGGGAATGAGAGGCCGAGTGACGCTTGACAACAGAGCTCGAGACCATGGGGCGCTACTGGACGGCCGTCCGATCGACAGGAACCGAGATCACAACGCATCGGTGCTCATCGCAGACCTCAATCCAGCAGCGGTGACGAGTTATGTCGATTTCGCCCTCGCGCAGAAGCTGCGCGGCATCATCCAGCGCCCACATCCAGGCTTCTTCCAGGCTCGACAGCGCTACGCCGACCTGATCCACGAAGACGTTCTCATCGCGTCGAACATTGAAGTAGTAGTGGGCCATGGCTCTGAGTAGGACGGTGGTTCATCCGAGGCAAACCGTTCCCGAGTGAGGCCAATGAGCTACTGACTGTCTATGGGTGAGGGCTCCAAGAACCTCTCGAACGTCAACTGGAAGATGAAAGCGGGCTGTTGTCCCAGCCGCACACTGATGGCCATCTCCGTCGATTGGCCATCCAATTGCAGCAGTTCGTAGGCAAGCTCTGTCAGCGCCAGGAGCGCGTGACGACGTGCGGCGCCATCACTCGCACAATCCCACCCGCGGTCGTCGCGCGCCAGTGGTCGCCAGTGAAAATGTCGAAGTAATACCGCATACTAGGCTCCCCACAGACATAGAGACGCTGCAGCGGGAACTTGGTTGCAGAGATTGACGCGCTAGCATGCGACGAAGCGATTACTATGTTGGGGATCGATGTTTTGGGCCCCGGCATAGATCCGGCCCCGGGGCGGAGGGCAGCGTTGCTCAGAAGTCGTTCCGGGATTCGTTGGATGATTGCCGCGTGGGCGGCCACCGTGGTGGTGGTGCTGGCGGCAGGCATATACCTCGTCGCCAGCGTGTTGCCATTGCTGCGGAGCTGAGTTGCTATTTCCAGCCCGGAAACAATCCTATCGGTGTCACCACAGCAGCGATAACCAGTACCCAGTACACCAACCTGACGAATGTGTTCGTCACTTGAGCAGGCGATCAAGCGCTCCGAGGTAATCGACGACCGCGGGCATGTCGCGGATATCGTCCATCTCAATCAGAAAAGCTCGTCGTGCTTGATCGATTTCGCTTCTGAGGGCGGCTAACTGATCGTCTCCGGCGGCAAAAGCCTCAGCAGATTGGTGCCGATAGGCACCTAACGCTCGGATCTGAAGCGTCTTGCTTCTCCATCGTTGAAGGTCGGCCCAATGGTGAGCGACCCGTTGCCTGGCGAGCTTTCGCTGCACCCCAAATGGCGTGGTCGACGGGCGCGTTGATAACGACTGTTCTTGCTGCACTGGCCAAGCCTCCCTTATCCGCCTCGAACGCCGAAAGCGCAGCATGGTTCCCGCCCATGCGGTGTGCTGGTGCAGATCGCTGACCCACAATCCCTCATGGCTTGCCTTCTTATCGGACAGGCGCATAGCGTCCTGAACTCCATTCACAGGGAGTCTCCAATGTCCGAGGAACGTTATGGCGCGCCTGGCGGCGCGCACAGCTTCAGCATCGTGACCACAACAGTCGAAGAAGCGACGGCGCACGCTCTCGAGATACGAGCCCGCGACCGCGCCATCGAAGGCTCAGGCGCCTGGCGGGAGGATCAGCGCGTGAAGGCCGCGATCGAGAAAGCTAGGAAGGCCAAGGAGCGGCGACGGGCCCTGAGGCCCTACGACTTCGGCTAGAACAGCGACTGTTGCGGATCCCCCGCCGGTGGGGCAAAGGGCACCGCCTCCGGCGGGTCTTCCTTGTTCCCGATCGAGACGATCTGCAGCACGCCATCGGGAAGCGGTCGTTGCAGCTTCTGCGCTTCCTCCCAAGGGGCCGTCATCCATATCTCGATCTCTTCCGGCGTCCTGAGGATCACCGGCATGGCGTCTGGGTTGGCGACCGCGACGACATTGTTCGGATCGGTGGTCAGGAACGCGAACAGGTCGGTGGTGATCATGCCCTCCGAGG